>NZ_FOWV01000023.1 GCF_900115545.1 Ralstonia sp. NFACC01
GAAACGGCGTCGAGCATGGAAGAGCTCACGAGCATCGTGAAGCAGAACGCCGACAACGCGCGTCAGGCCAGCCAGCTTGCCGTGACGGCGTCGGACGTTGCCACGCGCGGCGGCAACGTGGTCGGCCAGGTCGTGCAGACCATGGGCGGCATCAACGAAAGCAGCAAGAAGATTGCCGACATCATCGGCGTGATCGAAAGCATTGCATTCCAGACCAACATCCTGGCGCTGAACGCTGCGGTGGAAGCCGCGCGTGCCGGCGAACAAGGCCGTGGCTTTGCGGTGGTGGCCAGCGAAGTGCGCAGCTTGGCGCAGCGCTCGGCGGGCGCGGCGAAGGAAATCAAGGCGCTGATTCACGACTCGGTGGATCGTGTGAGCAACGGCACGGCGCTGGTGGATCAGGCCGGCGTGACGATGGCGGAGATCGTCGATGCGGTGAAGCGCGTGACCGACATCATGGGCGAGATTTCGTCGGCGTCGGAAGAGCAGAGCAGCGGCATCGAGCAGGTCAACCAGGCCGTCAATCAGATGGACCAGGTGACGCAGCAGAACGCCGCGCTGGTGGAGCAGGCGGCGGCCGCTGCGGAGTCGCTGGAAGAGCAGGCCCACAACCTGAACGAGGCCGTGGGGCAGTTCCGCCTGTCGCACTGAACCGGGCTCAGGCCTGGGGAGCGGCCGCGCTGGCGGCCGCCTTGGCCTTGTCCTGTTCTTCCGCCAGCGCGAGGTCTGCTGCCCGTGCGCGCTGGACCGCAGGCCGTGCCAGGATGCGGTCGATATACGCGCGCACCACGGGCGTCTCGGGCATCAGCTTGAACATCGTGATCCAGTCCAGTGCGGCGCCCCAGAGCACGTCTGCCGCCGTGAAGCGCTCGCCGAGGAAGTAGGGCCCTTTGGCCAGCTGTGCGTTGATCGCGGCAATGACGGTGTCGAAATCGCCATAAGGCGAGGTCGAATACGCGGCTGGCGCGCGGCCCATTGAATGGTCGACGACGGCTGGCTCGAAGCACGAACCGTAGAACGCCATCCATCGCAGATACGCGCCGCGCAGCGGGTCGCCCACCGCCGGCGACAGCCCGGCCTCCGGATACAGCTCGGCCGCATACAGATACACCGCGACTTGCTCGGTGATGACCGCATCGCCATGGCGCAGTGTCGGCACTTTTCCCAGCGGATTGATCGCGAGAAACTCAGGCGTCCTGTGCTGGCCCGTGGTCAGGTCGAAGGCATGCACCTCGTAGTCGGCGCCGAGTTCTTCGAGCAGCATGCGCGCGCCCCGCGAGCGGCTGCGCGGCGAGTGGTAAAGGATCAGGTGGCGGTCTTGGGGCATCGTCGGCTCCGTGTTCGATGGAAACGGATGAGGAAAGAGCGCCACTGTAGGCGCAAGGCTTGCCTCCGTCTTGGAAAAATCCGCTGCGGCGGTGCATCATCGCGGCATTGTTTTCGCCGCCGCTTCCATGACCGATCTACGTGACGTTGCCGACAAGCCGAAGGGCGTGGTCGATCCGCTGGCGTTTCGCCAGCGCTTCCGCCTGAACCGTTATCAGCCGTGTGCCGCGTTGGCCGGCGTGCTCGATCATCACTGGATAGTCGAATGGGACTTGCGCGGCCAGCCGCCCTATACGCAGCGCACGCTGCCGTATCCGTGCGTGAACGCCGTCTTCGATCGTCGGCAGACCGCTGTCTTTGGCGTGGTGTCGGGCACGTTCGCAACCACATTGGCCGAGACGGGCCGCGTGATCGGCATGCGTTTTCGGCCTGGTGCCTTTCGCGCGTTCTTCGGCAAGCCGGTGCGTTTGCTGACCGACAAGACCATGCCGGTTTCCGAAGTGCTTGGTATTGATGATGCGCAGGCAGAAGAGATCGTGCTCAGCGCGTGTGACGACGCCGGCATGGTGTCTGCCGCAGAAACGCTGCTGCTGCGCGTGTTGCCGCCACCCGATCCGCAGGTTGAGCGCATCCACAGCATCTTGCAGTCGCTTCACCAGGACGCGGGCCTGACCCAGGTACGCGACCTGGCCGAGCGCGCCGGCATGAGCGAACGCACGCTCCAGCAATTGTTCTCTGAGTATGTGGGTGTGACACCCAAGTGGGTGATCCGCCGATACCGCTTGCATGAAGCCGCGGACCAGCTTGCCAACGGCGCGGAAGTCGATCTGGCTGAACTTGCGCAGCGGCTTGGCTACTTTGACCAGGCCCATTTCACGCGTGACTTCCGCCGCCTTGTCGGCAAGGCGCCCGCGGAGTATCGGCGCGCCAATCAGGCCTAGCGCGCCCGGCGCATCAATCCGCCGCAACCGCTACGTCTGGCGACGCAGGCGGGCGGTCTGTCATCACGCAGTTGCGTCCCGCCAGCTTGGCGGCATAGAGCAGATGGTCTGCCCGTCGCAGCAGCGGCTCCAGTTCAGGGCCATCTGATGCGGCCGCTGCCGCCACGCCAAAGCTGGCCGTCATGCGGCATGGCAGATCGGTGCCGGTGGGCACCGTCACCTCGGCAATGCGATGGCGCAGATGATCCGCCACCGCGCGCGCCTGCGCCAGGTTATCCGCCCACACCATCACCGCGAATTCTTCGCCGCCGATGCGCGCCACCATGTCGGCGGATGGGCCCGCGGCGCGGCACAGGCTTGCAACGGTGCGCAGCGCTTCATCTCCGACGGCATGGCCGTACGTATCGTTGATGCGCTTGAAGTGGTCGATGTCGAACATGATGAGCGCAACGAGCCGCGCTTTCGGCTGCGGCGATTTGCACATCGCGCTGGCCCGGTCTTCAAAGGCGCGGCGGTTGAGCAGCTGGGTGAGCGGGTCGGTCTCGGCCATGCGTGCGAGTTCCTGCATCAGGTGCGCGCGTTCCAGCTCCAGCCGGCGGCGCTCGATGCTATTGATGCGCAGCACCCGGATCGCCTCGAACATCGCGCGGATCTCGCGCCGTGCAAAGCCGGTCGGGATATGCACGCTCAAGTTGCCGCGCGCAATCCCGTCGATCAGCCGCGTGGCGTTGACAAACGGCCCCACCACGTTGCGGCGGAACGAAACCGTCATCCATGCCAGTGCGCCCAGCACCGACACCACCGCGCCTGCCGAGCCGATGAGCACCAGCAGCATCGCGCGCCGATGTTCGCGGATGTCGTTATCCGCCAGGCGCAGCACGATGTCGCGGAAATCCGTGATGGCGCGCATGGTGGGTACATAGCGCTCGGCGAATGCGGCGGGGGGGATATCGACGCCGCCGGGCTGGCTGGCTTTGGCGCGCACGGCGGCCACATAGCGCAGCCCGTCGCCGAAGTACTGTGCGCCGAGCGTGGTGACGGCGTGCTGGTTCAATGCTGATTGCGCACCCACGCGGGTCTCGATCATGCTGCGCAGTTGGTCGATGCGGCCTTGGGTGCGTTCGATGGCAAGCTGTTCTTCAAACGTGAGCATGCGGTGCATGGCCAGCGCACCGGTAAAGCGCGAACCGAGCTGGCCCGCGTATTCACGCAGATCGGCCGAGAGCCGCGCAAGCGTCAGGCAATTGAGCACGTCGGGATCGCCCCGCGTGATGTTGGCCGTGCGCGCGTTGACGATGGGCAGGAAGTCGGGGATCACCGCGATCATGCGGTTCACGCCGTCGGCCAGGTCGTTGCTGCTGCGCGAGCGCAGCGGCAGTGCGGTCAGCCGGTCGATGTTGGCGCGCGCAGCGGCCAGATGCGTTTGGGCGTGGCGCGCGGCGGTGATGTCGGCTTCACAGCCTGGGCAATGTTCGGGGCTCAGGGCGTCGAGCAATTGGGCGACGTGTTCATCGCTGGCGGCGCGCATGCGTTGCAGGGCCGCCTTGCGCTCGGCGGGCAGCGGCAAGTCTTCTCCCAGCACGCCGTTGGTCGGGCCGCGTTCGGCTGAAACCTTCTCCATGGCCAGCAACGTCATGCGCAGCGCCTGGACGCTGCGGGCGGCATCGTCGGCGCGGCCGTATGCCAGCCACGCGTAGCCCAGCAGCCAGCACGATAGCGACAACACCGGAACGAGGACGATGGCGACGCTGGCGCCAAAGCGCCTGTCCATCGACGTTTCAGAAGACATGACGAAGTGGTAGAGCGTCTTGGCGGGCGGTTGGGCAGAGCCGGGAGGCTGTTGCGAACGGGTTGCGCAGGTGCCCGCGCTCATTGCCGCGCGTAGTGCACATCTCTGGCTAACGGCAGCATCGGGGGCTTCTTTACCGTGCCATTGAACCCGCGCGGTGAGGGTGGACTGCAAACAAATGAAAAGGGTTCTTGCGGGATGTTCAGGCCGGAGCACTGAAAAGATGCCGAGGCGGTCAGGTCGTTGCCTCGGTATGGCACGAGAGGCGGGCGTCCGGGCCGCGCCGCACGCATCTCGTGCCCTAGGGAATTGAATGACGCTGGTGGGCCGCTCAGGGCCGACTGGGGCTGATTGGGGCCGATTATTTCACCGCAACCTTGGAGTGCACGACCTCCGGCGCCTTCGCGAAAAATGGCCCCACCAGCTTGCGCCATTCCTGGAAGTCGGCGGATTCGCGAAAATCGACCATATGGTCTTCTACGGTGTTCCAGCGCACGAGCAGTACGTAGCTGGTGTCGCGCTCGACGATGTGGTGCAACTCGGCGCCGTGGCAACCCTTGGCCCGCGCAAACAGCGGCAAGGCTTGCTGGACGGCGGCTTCAAAATCGCGCTGCTTGCCGGCGAGAATTTCGATGTGGGCCATTTCGAATACCACGTTGTGCTCCGTTCGGTTGATGGGGTGAGAGGACTATAGCCGGCAATCCTCGTCGCCGTAGCCCGCCCGGCATCGGGGTTGTTCGGCTGTGCGGGCGCTGGCTTTCGGCTGGCTTCGCAAGCCTATCTGCCCGGCCGGTCGCCCCTATGACAACCGCGGTTGCGCGGGCATACTCGGATTTCATTGCCTTGGCCCAGATCCTGCTCGGGCCCTTCAGACGTCACCTTCAAGCGAAAGCAATCCATGGATAGCGGAAACGGCCACCAGAAATTCTTCTCCCTCCTGCTGTTTGTCGTCACGCTCGGGCTGTGCTGGATCCTCTCGCCGTTCTTTGGCGCGGTGTTCTGGGGCGTCATCCTGGCCATCCTGTTCCAGCCCGTGCAGCGCGCGCTGGTCGCCCGGATGGACAAGCGGCGCAATCTCGCCGCGCTCACCACGCTCACCCTGATCATCCTGATCGTGATCCTGCCCGTCATCTTTGTGACGGCGACCATCGTGCAGGAAATCGGGGTTGCCTATCAGGAAATCCAGAGCGCCCAGCCGAATTACTCGCGCTACCTTTCGGAAGCGGTTCATGCGCTGCCCACATGGGTGCAGCAACTGCTTGCAAAAGCCGGGCTGACCAACATTGCCGGCATCCAGAGGAAGCTCGCCGACGGGGCTGCGCAGATCAGCCAGTTTGCCGCCGCGCAGGCGCTGAGCATCGGGCAGAACACGTTCCAGTTCGTGGTCGGTTTTGGCGTGATGCTGTACATGGTGTTCTTCCTGCTGCGCGATGGCGCCGAGATCGGCCGCCGCGTGCGCCGCGCGCTGCCGATGGACGAAGAGCACAAGCGTCTGCTGCTGACTAAGTTCACGACCGTCGTGCGGGCCACCGTGAAAGGCAACATTGCCGTTGCGCTGGTGCAGGGCGCGCTCGGCGGGCTCATCTTCTGGTTCCTCGGCATTGACGGCGTGGTGCTGTGGGGCGCACTGATGGCTTTCCTGTCACTGCTGCCCGCGATTGGCGCCAGCCTTGTGTGGATTCCGGTCGCGCTCTACTTCCTGATGGTGGGCGCGATCTGGAAATGCGTGATCCTGGTCGCCTTTTGCGGTGGCGTCATCGGCCTGGTCGACAACCTGCTGCGCCCGTTGCTGGTCGGCAAGGACACCAAGATGCCCGACTGGGTCGTGCTGATCTCGACGCTCGGCGGTATGGAGTTGTTCGGCATCACCGGTTTTGTGATCGGGCCGCTGGTCGCTGCGCTCTTCATGGCCAGCTGGGACATCTTTGCGCGCGGGCAGAACGAATGAAGCTTCGGCCCGGCGGGCAGCCCATCGCGCTCATATCCGCTCGAACCGCAGACCTGCGTGGCGGGTCAGGCGCTCGATGAATCGGTCATCAAACATCGTGGCCGGTGTCCAGAAACCGCCCGGGCGCCCCGTCTTGGTGCCGTCGTCTTTCACGTGGTCGAGCGCGAGGCTGGCGGCAGCCTGGCCCAGCATCTTGCCGGTCGAGCCATAGCCGGGGTCGCGATCCCCTGTCACCTTCACCCGCAAGGTGTTTCCTTGATCGGTGCGGCCAAAGAACCGCAGGTCATAGCGGCCTGCCAGTTGCGCCGCAGGCGTAGGGCCTTCGCCGGGTTTGGGCAACAGAAAACGCTGCATCGCCATACGAGCGGGCTTGATGACAATGCCGAGCATGAAGGCACCCAGACCGGCCACCATCGTCACGGCTTTCAAACGACCGCTCAGGCCCGCCCCGGTGATCACCGCTTCGTCGTAGGTGAATGGGTTGCCATACGCGTTGCCGGACAAGGCGTTGGAGCGGTGCACCACGCGCTCGTTGATGGCCGCCATGACAAAGGGCGCAATCCACACGTCGAAATCGGCGTCGAATGTCGCGCCCTTGATCGAGCGCTGGCGTGCCGTGAAGCCGTGGCCCTGGGGGCAGAGGGCGTAAGGGTCGGCCAGTTCCCGGCGCAAGGCGGGGTCGGCAGCGGCTTCTTGCACGACGTTGATCAGGCTGGCCACAGTGCCGCCAGATGCACTGCCCTTGAGCGTTTTGACGCGCAACTTCACCTGCGTGGCGGGCGTACCCCATTGCCGCATGGCTTGTTGCTGGAGGAAGTAGACACCCATGTCCGACGGCACCGAGTCGAAGCCGCAGCAATGCACGATGCGTGCCCCAGACTGCTGCGCTGTCGCCTCATACTTGTTGATCATGCGCTTGATCCACTGGGTCTCGCCGGTGAGGTCGCAGTAGTCTGTCCCGCTTTCGGCGCAGACCTTGATCAAGGGCTCGCCGTACAGCGCGTAGGGGCCAACCGTGGAGACCACCACGCGAGTCTGCGCGCACAGTGCCCGTAACTGAGCTTCATTCGCAGCGTCCGCCACGAGGATCGGGAGGGACTCAGCCGCCGCGCCTAGCGAACGCTTGACGTCCAGCAACTTCGCTTCCGATCGGCCGGCAATGGCCCAGCGCAGCGTTTCTCCATCGCCCGAAAAGTGTTCGGCCAGGTAGCGGGTCAGGATCTGGCCGACAAAGCTGGTGGCGCCAAACACGACAACGTCATAGGCCGGAGCGGGCATAGAGTCTTCCTTTTTGATGGGCGGATGAAGGTGCCGGGACGGCCGCCTTCTGTCGTTCAGCGGCAAACAATAGTGAAGGCGCCAAGCCAGCCAGGCAACTGGCATCGTTGGTATCGCTCGGCCCAGGCAAACACGCGTTTCCTTCGCTGCGCGCCCTCTGCACTCACAGCCCCCGGCACCTGAAAGTCCATTTCACATTACGGAATTCGCGCGGAATTTCTCTGGCATCGCCTTCCCGTTTGCTGAAAACACGTTCCGCATCGCAAAATTTGTTGCCTATCTCATTGAAAAATAAAGAAAAACTAACTCTTATGTCTTATATAAGACCTTGCTGCGACGCGTCAAAGCCGACCTACAATAAATCCACGCTGCTCGCTTCGAACTCCGGAGCTGCACACGCAACCGATTCTTCTCAAACGCGCTTTATTTCCAGGAAATTGACATGGCCCAGTATCAAGATGACATCAAGGCAGTTGCCGGTTTGAAAGAAACCTACGGCAACGCATGGAACGCGATCAACCCCGAGTACGCTGCTCGCATGCGTGCACAGAACAAGTTCAAGACGGGTCTGGACATCGCCAAGTACACCGCCAAGATCATGCGCGCGGACATGGCCGCCTACGACGCCGATCCGTCCAAGTACACGCAGTCGCTCGGTTGCTGGCACGGCTTCATCGGCCAGCAGAAGATGATTTCCATCAAGAAGCACTTCAAGAGCACCGAACGCCGCTACCTGTACCTATCGGGCTGGATGGTCGCTGCGCTGCGCTCGGAGTTCGGCCCGCTGCCGGATCAATCGATGCACGAGAAGACTTCTGTCAGCGCGCTGATCCGCGAGCTGTACACGTTCCTGCGCCAGGCCGACGCCCGTGAACTGGGGGGCCTGTTCCGCGAACTGGACGCTGCCAAAGACGCCGCTGCCAAGGCCGCCATCCAGGAAAAGATCGACAACCACGTGACCCACGTGGTGCCCATCATTGCCGACATCGACGCTGGTTTCGGCAACGCAGAAGCCACGTACCTGCTGGCCAAGCAGTTCATCGAAGCGGGCGCCTGCTGCATCCAGATCGAAAACCAGGTGTCGGACGAGAAGCAGTGCGGCCACCAGGATGGCAAGGTCACCGTGCCGCACGAGGACTTCCTGGCGAAGATCCGCGCGATCCGCTATGCGTTCCTGGAACTGGGCGTGGACGACGGCATCATCGTCGCCCGTACCGATTCGCTGGGCGCCGGCCTGACCAAGCAGATCGCCGTGACGAACACGCCGGGCGACCTGGGCGACCAGTACAACGCGTTCCTCGATTGCGAAGAACTGTCGGCCGACCAACTGGGCAACGGTGATGTCGTCATCAAGCGCGATGGCAAGCTGCTGCGTCCGAAGCGCCTGCCGAGCAACCTGTTCCAGTTCCGTGCCGGCACGGGCGAAGCGCGTTGCGTGCTGGATTGCATCACCTCGCTGCAAAACGGCGCAGACCTGCTGTGGATCGAAACCGAAAAACCGCACATCGCCCAGATTGGCGGCATGGTGAGCGAAATCCGCAAGGTCATCCCGAACGCCAAGCTGGTGTACAACAACAGCCCGTCGTTCAACTGGACGCTGAACTTCCGTCAGCAGGTGTATGACGCGATGAAGGAAGCCGGCAAGGATGTGTCGGCCTACGAGCGCGGCCAACTGATGAGCACGGAATACGACGACAGCGAACTGGCGAAGCTCGCCGACGAGAAGATCCGCACGTTCCAGGCCGATGCGTCGCGCGAAGCCGGCATCTTCCACCACCTGATCACGCTGCCGACGTATCACACCGCCGCGCTGTCGACCGACAACCTGGCCAAGGAATACTTCGGCGACCAGGGCATGCTCGGTTACGTGGCTGGCGTGCAGCGCAAGGAAATCCGCCAAGGCATCGCCTGCGTCAAGCACCAGAACATGTCGGGCTCGGACATCGGCGACGACCACAAGGAATACTTCAGCGGCGAAGCAGCGCTGAAGGCTGCGGGTAAGGACAACACGATGAACCAGTTCCACTGATTCATTGATCGACTGATTCGGTCATACCCCAAGCAAAACGCCAACCCATCGCGGGTTGGCGTTTTTTTTTGGCCGTGAGACGGCCTGGTCAGTGAGCACCGTCCTTCGGCCAGACCACATCGGCTTTCCACGATTCCGACGCAATGAATTGCTTGAGCCTGTCTTGCAGCATGGCGGTCCACGCCGCCGCGAAGCGGGAAGGAGGATTCTCGCGCAACGTCGTGATCGCCACGCTCGAACGGATGCCAGGGCGGCCGATGCGATGCGCCACGAGTTCACCACGCGCAATCTCCTCCTTGATCGCGATGTAGGTGAGGATCGAATAGCCGGCACCGGATTTCACCAATTGCTTCGTCAGCGACACGCTGTCGACCTCCAGGGCGATGCGCAGGCGCACACCGTGCTGGATCGCCGCCTGTTCGACCAGGCGCCGGTTGCTGTGCGGCAGGCCGGGCAAGATCAGCGGAAGGGTCGCCAAGTCCCGGATCTGGTATTCGCGCTTATCAGCCTCTGAGCCGGGCGGTCCCACGAGGATCATGGGCTCGCTGAACAAAGGGCGCACGTGGAACGCATCCAGCGGTGGCTGGTTGTAGACGACGGCAAGGTCAACGCGCCGGTCCAGCACCCACTCCTGCAGCGAGCTGCTCAGGCCTTCTCGCACGTGCAGTGACACCCGCGGCCACTGCGCCCGAAAGTCCTGGACGAGATCGGCGCCGATCAGCGCGCCCATGGTCGGCGGCAGGCCAACGGCCAGATGCCCGCGCTCCTCGTCGGCGCTGGCACGTACGTCTTCGCTGGTTTCGCTGAGCAGGTGCGTGATCATTTCAGCGCGCTCCAGCAGACGCGAGCCCGCCGAGGTGAGCCGGACGCCCCGGCCATGCCGAACCAGCAGCGGCACGCCAATCTCGGCCTCCAGTTTTGCAATCTGCCGGCTCAGCGCCGGTTGCGCGATGTACAGCTCGGCGGCTGCACGGCTGAAACTGCCGGCACGCGCCACGCGAATGAAGCTCTTGAGTTCTCGGATGTCCATGCTTGCGTTGAGATATGCCGTGTCAGCATAGGTTTGTATGTTCACATGGTCTTTGTCAAGAAAAGACCGTCAATCTATGCTTTCCACAAATAACAAATCACCAAACGCGTAGCGGAGACGGCGTTCACGCCCCCCCAGCGACGACCGCCTTTCAAGTAAGACAAGTCCAGCACCCAGGTGCCGCCTGGTAGCGGCATAGCGCTGAATGACTGGACGCAGGAGACACCATGAAACATCTGAAGAAGCTGCATGTGCAGGTCTTGAT
>NZ_FOWV01000022.1 GCF_900115545.1 Ralstonia sp. NFACC01
CAAAGTACGCTGCGGCCTTTTTTAGGATGTCGCGCTCCTCGGTCACCCGCTTGAGTTCAGCCTTGAGCCAGCGCACCTCCTCGGATTGCGATACCTGCCCTTGCGGCTCTGCCACGGGCTGGCGTCGCTGTTTGATCCACTGGTACAGGCTGTGCTGGCTCACGCCTAACCGCTGCGCGACCTCGGCCACGCTGTGGCCTCTATCCACGACCTGATTGACCGCCTCGACCCTGAATTCTTCGGTGTATCTCTGTGCACTCATCGCACCTCCTGTCTAACCTCTAGTTTGAGGCTCACAGGTGTCTACTGGGGCCGGGGCGATTCACCGCTGTCGGGCCCGCCACCCTCACGTGGAAATGAGCGGCGGGTCTCCAACTACCCAAGGAGGCTCTATGCCAATCGCTTCATACCCCTCGCCACCACCTTCCGCCCCTCGCGCCGACGCCATGTCAGCGGCAGCGGGCAAGCTCACCAAGAATCGCATTTACCTGAACGGCGCGCTCGCGGGCCAGGCCCATCTCAAGCGCACGCGCACCGCGATGTGCACGCATGGCCAATGCCGGCCTGGCATGCTGCGCGAGCAGCTCCAGAGTTTCTCGGCTCACAGCTTTCCAGCCGTATTCGTGAAGGGCTTTGTCGATGCGATCGATGTGTACGTGTCGATGTCGCTAGGGGGCCGCGACGTCGATCCGCAAGGGTGGGATGTGCTGGCCGCCATCGAGCGGCGTGGCTATAGCGAGCAGTAACGACGGATGAAGGCATTCCGGGCCGGAATGCTTTACTCCAATCGAAGAAACGCCTCCGCGCGCCCTCGGACCGGAGTCTGCGCGGCGGGCGTCGCGTGCCTAGCTGAACATCGGATCGTCATCCGAATAATCACTACCGCCCAGGTCGCTATCGTCCATCAGCCCGAGGCTGTCGTCGCGCGAGGCCGTGTTGGTATTGCCGCTGTTACCGCTGCTGTCGCTGTCGTAGTAGTTGTTGATGACCGTTTCGGTGGTGCCGCCCATCACCGGCTGCTGGCCGAAGAAGCCGCCGCCGCCGCTGTTGTGGTGGAACATGTTTTCGATGCCCTGGAACAGGAGCGCGCCACCGGCCACGCCGGCTGCCGTGGTCGCGACGCTGCCGAGCGTGCTGCCCAGGCCGCCGCTAAAGAAGCCCGAGCGCGCGGGTTGCGCCGGAGCGGGCTGCGCTTGCGGCGGCATCTGCATGGGGGCGGCCTGCTGCGGGGCGTAGGCGGGGTTGGGCGCTGGGCTGTTGGCGTGGCTGCCCCAGTTGTTGGCGGAATCCATGAACGACGCGCTGCGGCCGGCTTGCGCCGCCTGCAACTGGTTTTGCAGCGAGGCGATTTGCGCCTGCGCCGATGCCAGCGCCTGGTCGAGCAGCATGGCGCGCTGCACGAGCAGATAGGCCGCGTCTGGCTGGCGCGCCACGGCGTCGAGGATGCGGGCTTCGGCCTGCGGGTCCTTGGCTGCGGCGCGGGCTTGCGTCAGTTGGGCCAGGAAGTTTTCCAGCGCTTGCTGTTCTTGCGGGGACATGGTGTGCGTTCCTGTCTGGTGGGTGCGACGTGACCAAGTTAGGCGTCAAGTCTTAAACGAAAATTAAAGTCCTGCAGCTTCTTGTGTAACGGCCTGTAACCCCAGGCCCCTAGGCGGCCGGGCGGTATTGGCTGGGGTTGGTGCCAGACACCTTGCGCATCAGGCGCCGCAGCGCAGTGGCGTCTTCGTAGCCCACGGCTTCGGCCACGCTGTCGATGGTCATGCGGCTGGATTCGATCAGCATGCGGGCGCGGTTCAGGCGCACGCTCTGCACCAGGGCCAGGGTGCTTCTGCCGGTGGCTTCGCGCACGTGCCGCGACAGCGTGCGTTGCGACATGGCCAGCTCGTCGGCCAGCGTCTGCACGCTGGGCGGGTTGGGCAGGGCGGCTTCAATGCGCGCCACCAGTCGGGCAATCAGCGCATTGCCGTTGGCCAGCATGGCGGGCACCACGAACGGCGCCTGCGCGTGGCGGCCGTCGATCAGCAGCACGCGCCCTACCGCATCGGCCAGCGCCACGCCAAAGCGCGTGCGCAGCAGGTGCAGCATCAGGTCGGTCTGCGCAAAGGCGGCGCCGGCGGTGGCGACCGGGCCGTCGGCGCACACCATGCGGTCTGCGTCGACCGTGCATGCGGGTTCCCATTGCTGCAGCGTCGGGGCCAGCCACCAAGACGTGGTGACGCAGCGCCCGGGCAACAACCCCGCTGCCTGCAACAGAAACACCGCCGAGCACGATGCCGCCACCTGCCCGCCCGCCGCCACTTGGGCGGCCAGGGCGCGCGCTGCCCGCTGGGCATCGTCTTGTGCCAGGCGCGTGGCAATCATCTCGGCATGGTCCAGGCCCAGGCCGGGCACGATCCAGGTGCCGCCATCGGGGCGCGGGCGTTTTGGCAGCGCGGTGGCCTGCACTTGCATGCCGTTGCTCAGCTGCACACTGGTTGCGTCGGCCGACAGCACGCGCCACGTGGGGCGTGCGGCTTTGATGCGCGGGGCCAGTGTCGACGCGGCCTGCAAGATGTCCAGCGTAGCCGCCACGCTGGTGGCATATGCGCCCGAGAGTACGAGGATGGTGAAATCCGCCATGACCAAAGTTGCCCGAAAGATGTCGAAATCGACACTGCCAGTCTAGCGGCTGCGCGGGTTCAATGCAGGCATGTCAACAACGCTCACGAGTGCCTATATGCCGAACATCCTCGTCAAGATTCCTGCAAACACCTTTGACGGCGACGCACGCGCGGCGCTCGCACGCCGCATCACCGAGGCTGCGGTGCAGGCCGAGCAGATTCCCGGTGATCCTCGCCGGCGGGCGACAACCTGGGTGGTGATGGAAGACGTGCCGGCCGCCTCTTGGTGGTGCGGCGGGGTGGACGTGACAACGCAGGTGGTGCCGTGCCTGGCCATCGCCCACGTGCCGGCGGGTGTGCTGGATGCCGATGCACGGGCCTTGTTCGTGCAGCAGATGCACGATGCCTTCGTGCAGTCGCTGCCGGCGGCCGATGGCCGGCGCGTGGTGACCTCCGTGATGCTGCATGACGTGGCCGACGGCACCTGGGGCGTGAACGGTGCGCTGTGGGCGTTGCCGGATTTCGCCAGGGCGGCAGGTTATGCACACCTGCAGCACCTCGTCGCCTGAGCCGGATCAACTCACCGGAGCCCACGCATGACAAGCCAGCACCCGCAGCAAGACGACCGCCTGGAAGACTTCACGTGCCGCCAGATCACGCTGGATGGCATCACCAAAACCGTCTACGTGGCCGGCACGGGTCCGGGCGTGATCGTCATGGCGGAGATGCCGGGCATCAGCCCGCACGTGGCGCGGTTTGCACGCTGGGTGCGCGATGCGGGGCTGACTGTCTACATGCCGTCGTTGTTCGGGCGCGATGGCGCGGTGCCCGAGGCGGATGCGGGGGCCGAGGTGTTCCGCCATGCGTGCGTGAGCGCGGAGTTCCGCGCCTTTGCGGCCAACCAGTCGAGCCCCGTCACGCAATGGCTGCGCGCGCTGGCGCGGCTGGCCCATGCGGAGTGCGGCGGCCCGGGCGTGGGGGCGATCGGCATGTGCTTCACAGGCAATTTTGCGCTGACGATGATGCTGGAGCCGGCCATGCTGGCGCCTGTGCTGTGCCAGCCGTCTTTGCCGTTGAACGAGCCGGGCGGGATCGAGATTGCGCGGGAGGAAGCGGCCGCCGTGCGCCAGCGGCTGGAGCAGGAAGACCTGACCGTGCTGGCCTATCGGTTTGAGGGCGACCGCTTCTGCCGCGTCGAGCGCTTCGCGGCGTATGCGGATGCGCTGGGCAGCCGCTTTGTGGCGCGTGTGCTGCCCGACAGCGCCGCGCACCCGAACCCGCCGTCGTTCTTTGCCCAGCACGTGCCTTGTCCGCACAGCGTGGTGACCGCCCACCTGATCGACGCGGCCGGGGAGCCCACGCTCGCCGCCCGTGACGAGATCCTCGCGTTCTTCCGACAGCGCCTGTGCTAAGTGGGGGCTCACATGCGAGTGTGAGCCTGGCGCCGCGCGGTTCGGTGTAAACCCCGGGGCGCCGGCTGGGTAAATTACTTTACAACTAAACTATTCATGACTAAGGTAATACCGCATCAAACGCGGAGCCGTTGTCATGAAGATTGTCTGTATTGGTGGTGGGCCGGCCGGCCTGTACTTTGCCCTGCTGATGAAGCTGCAGGACCCGTCGCACGACATCACCGTGGTGGAGCGCAACCGCCCGTATGACACCTTTGGCTGGGGCGTGGTCTTCTCTGACCAGACGCTGGGCAACCTGCAGCGCGCCGACGCCAAGAGCGCCGCGCAGATCCTCGACGCCTTCAACCACTGGGACGACATTGAAGTCCACATCCGTGGCCAGGTGGTGCGCTCGGGGGGGCACGGCTTCTGCGGCATCGGGCGCAAGCGCCTGCTGAACATCCTGCAGGCACGCTGTGAGGAAGAGGGCGTCAAGCTCGTCTTTGAAACCGACGTGCAGGATGACGCCACCTATGCCGATGCCGACCTCATCATCGCCAGCGACGGCCTGAACAGCCGCATCCGCACCAAGTACGCAGCGACGTATCAACCCGATATCGACACCCGCCGCTGCCGCTTTGTCTGGCTGGGCACGCACAAGCTGTTCGACGCCTTCACCTTTGCGTTTGAAGAAACCGAGCACGGCTGGTTCCAGGCGCATGCGTACCGCTTTGATGACGAAACCTCCACCTTCATTGTCGAGGCGCCCGAAGAGGTGTGGCGCGCCGCCGGGCTGGAGACCATGGAGAAGGAAGAGGCCATCGCGTACTGCGAGCGGCTCTTCGCCAAGTACCTCGACGGCAACAAGCTGATTTCCAACGCCACGCACCTGCGGGGCTCTGCGCAGTGGATTCGCTTTCCGCGCGTGGTTTGCCGGCACTGGGTGCATACCAATGCGCACAACACGCCGGTGGTGCTGATGGGCGACGCCGCGCACACGGCGCACTTCTCGATCGGCTCCGGCACGAAGCTGGCGCTGGAAGATTCGATTGAGCTGGCGCGCAGCATCGGCCAGCACCCGGGCGATTTGCGTGCGGCACTTGAACACTATGAAGCCGTGCGCAGCGTGGAAGTGCTGCGTATCCAGAACGCGGCGCGCAACTCGACGGAGTGGTTTGAAAACGTAGACCGCTACGCCAACCTGCCGACCGAACAATTTGCGTATTCGTTGCTCACGCGCAGCCAGCGCATCAGCCACGAAAACCTGCGCCAGCGCGACAAGCGCTATCTCGAATCGTTTGAAGATTGGATCGCCGAGCAGGCCGGTGCCCCGCGCGGCCCGCAGCACGGACCCGTGCCGCCGATGTTCACGCCGTTCACGGTGCGCGGGGTCACGCTCAAGAACCGCGTGGTGGTGTCGCCCATGGCGCAGTACTCGTGCGAAGACGGCCAGCCGGCGGACTATCACCTCGTGCACCTGGGTGCTCGCGCCATGGGCGGTGCCGGCCTGGTGATGGCCGAGATGACGTGCGTATCGCCCGATGCGCGCATCACCCCCGGCTGCCCGGGTTTGTGGAACACAGACCAGCGCGACGGCTGGGCGCGCACCGTGCAATTCGTGCATGCCAACAGCGATGCGAAGCTGGGTGTCCAGCTTGGCCATGCGGGTGCCAAGGGCTCGACGCGCGTGGCGTGGGAGGGCATCGATCTGCCGTTGGAAGACGGGCAGAACTGGCCGCTGATCTCCGCATCGCCCCAGCAGTATCTGGATGGCGTCAGCCAGTGGTCGCGGGCCATGACGCGCGACGACATGGACCGCGTGCGTGACGACTTTGTCCATTCGGCGCGCCTGGCGGCAGAAGCCGGGTTCGACTGGCTGGAGCTGCACTGCGCGCACGGCTATCTGCTGTCGTCGTTCATCTCGCCGTTGACGAACCAGCGCAACGACGAATATGGCGGATCGCTGGAGAACCGGCTGCGTTTTCCGCTGGAAGTCTTCCACGCCGTGCGTGAGGTGTGGCCGAGCAACAAGCCGATGTCGGTGCGCATTTCCGCGCACGACTGGGTGGAGGGCGGCATCACGCCGGACGATGCGGTGGAAATTGCGCGCATCTTCAAGGCCGCGGGCGTCGACATGATCGATTGCTCGTCGGGGCAGGTCAGCAAGAAGGAACAGCCGGTGTACGGCCGCATGTTCCAGACGCCGTTTGCCGACCGCGTGCGCAACGAGGCGGGCATCGCCACCATCGCCGTGGGCGCCATCTCCGAGGCGGACCACGTCAACAGCATCATCGCGGCCGGCCGTGCCGACCTGTGCGCCGTGGCGCGTCCGCACCTGGCCAATCCGGCCTGGACGCTCAACGAGGCCGCACGCATCGGCTATCTCGACATGCCGTGGCCCAAGCAGTACCGCGCGGGCAAGCTGCAGTTGGAGCGCAACCTGGAGCGCGAGCGCGCGATGGCGGCGCAGGCGGCGGGGCTGTCACCGCTGGAGCAGGCCAACCGTATGCAGGGGGTTTGAGATGGCGACCCCTGCAATGCTCACCGGACACCACGCCGTCGTTACCGGCGCAGGGCGCGGGATTGGTGCTGCGATTGCCGCACAACTGGCCGCGCAAGGGGCCACGCTCACGCTGATGGGCCGCAATGCTGGCGTGCTGGAAGCCACCGCCAGGACGTTGCCCGACAGCGCCCGTGCGCAGGTCGTTACGTGCGACGTGACTGAGGAGGCGAGTGTGGCAGCGGCATTCGAATCCGCACGCGCGGGGCTCGGCCCCATCTCCATCCTCGTCAACAACGCGGGGCAGGCGGAGAGCGCACCGTTTGCGAAGACCACGCTTTCTCAATGGCAGCGCATGCTGGCCGTCAACCTGACGGGCACGTTCCTGTGCACGCAGGCGGCGCTGGCCGATGTGCAGGCGTCGGGCCGCGGCCGCATCGTCAACATTGCCAGCACGGCGGGGCAGCGCGGTTATGCGTATGTGTCGGCGTATGTGGCGGCCAAGCATGGGGTGATCGGGCTCACGCGCTCGCTCGCGCTGGAGCTGGCGGCGCGCGGTGTCACCGTCAACGCGGTGTGTCCTGGCTATACCGAAACCGACATCGTGCGCGAGAGCATCGACCGCATCGTCGCCCGCACCGGCCGCAGCGCAGAACAAGCGCTGGCCGAGCTGGTGAAGGGCAACCCGCAAGGCCGGCTCATCACGCCCGACGAAGTGGCGAACGCCGTGGCGTGGCTGTGCTCCGATGGCGCGTCGTCGATCACGGGTCAGGCCATCTCGGTGTCTGGCGGGGAGGTGATGTGAGCACCGAACGCACCCGGCGCAAAACCGCACTCGCCACGCGAGCCTCCGGCCATCACGCCGTCGTGCAGGCGCTGGGCGACGAACATATCGGCCTGGAAGCGCGCGCGCATGTGGACGACCACATGGACGTCAAGATCTGGCTGCGCCTGTTGGCGTGCAGCACGCAGATCGAACAGCAGATCCGCCAGCGCCTGCGCACGCGCTTCAACACAACGCTGCCGCGCTTCGACTACCTGGCGCAACTCGATCGCCACCCGGACGGGCTGCGCATGAACGTGCTGTCGCGCTACCTGATGGTGACCGGCGGCAACGTTACCGGCCTGACCGATCAGTTGGAGAAGGAGGGGCTTGTCAAACGCGAGGCGGATCCGGATGATCGCCGGTCCTTTCGCGTGCTGCTGACCGACGCCGGCCGCCGCCACTTTGCCGAGATGGCTGCCGAGCACGAACGCTGGCTGATCGAGATGTTCGACGGCCTTGGCATCGCCAACAAAGACGCACTGTATGCGCAGCTCGGCCACCTGCGCGTGCACCTTGCACAGCGTGAGACCGAGCTGGACGCGCGCGACGAACAACTTCAAACGAACCCGACCAAACCATGACCGACCGCATTGACCCGGCCCTGCTGGCCGGCAACCGCCGCCCGCTGGCGGGCTATCAAGCCAAGCATTTCCAGTGGAGCGTGGAAGGCGGCGTTGCCACCATCACGCTCAACCGGCCGGAGCGCAAGAACCCGCTCACGTTCGATTCGTATGCCGAGCTGCGCGACCTGTTCCATCAGCTCAAGTGGGCGGATGACGTCAAGGCCATCGTGCTGGCCGGCGCGGGCGACAACTTCTGCTCCGGCGGCGACGTGCACGAGATCATCGGCCCGCTCGTGCAACTGAAGGCGCCCGAGCTGCTGATGTTCACGCGCATGACAGGCGAACTGGTGAAGACGATGCGTGCGTGCCCGCAGCCAATCGTCGCTGCCATTGACGGCGTATGCGCCGGCGCAGGCGCCATCCTGGCGATGTCTTCCGACCTGCGCCTGGGCACCGCGCGCAGCAAGACGGCGTTTCTTTTCAACCGCGTTGGTCTGGCCGGCTGCGACATGGGCGCCTGCGCGATCCTGCCGCGCATCATCGGCCAGGGCCGCGCAAGCGAACTGCTCTATACCGGCCGATCGATGAGCGGCGAAGAGGGCGAGCGCTGGGGCTTCTTCAACCGCCTGTGCGAACCGGCCGAGGTGCTGAGCCAAGCGCAAGCCTTGGCGGCCGACCTGGCCGCCGGCCCGACCTTCGCCAACGGCATCACCAAGACGATGCTGCATCAGGAATGGACGATGACGATCGAGCAGGCCATTGAGGCCGAGGCCCAGGCGCAGGCCATCTGCATGCTGACCGAAGACTTCTCGCGGGCCTATCACGCGTTTGTCGCCAAGCAAAAACCGGTATTCGAGGGCAACTGAGATGAGCGACAAGGACTATCTGCAATGGCCGTTCTTTGACGACAAGCACCGGCAGCTTGAAGCCGAGCTGGACGCCTGGGCCACGAAGCACATCCCGCACGACCACGGCCCCGATGTGGATGCCGAATGCCGCGCGCTGGTCAAATCGCTCGGGCAAGCTGGCTGGTTGCGCCACGCCGTGGGCGGCACGGCGCACGGCGGTGCGGGCGAGACCATCGACACGCGCGCCATCTGCCTGATCCGAGAGACGCTGGCACGCCACTCCGGCCTGGCCGACTTTGCCTTTGCGATGCAGGGGCTGGGCTCGGGCGCCATCTCGTTGCACGGCACGCCTGAGCAGCGCGAGCGTTATCTGATGAAGGTCGCGCGTGGCGAGGCCATCTCTGCGTTTGCGCTGTCCGAACCCGATGCCGGTTCCGATGTCGCGGCCATGGCTTGCGCCGCGCGTGAAGACGGCACCGACTACGTGCTCGACGGCGAGAAGACGTGGATTTCCAACGGCGGCATCGCCGACTTCTACGTCGTGTTTGCCCGCACCGGCGAAGCGCCGGGCTCGCGCGGCATCAGTGCGTTCATCGTCGAGGCCGGTACGCCGGGCTTTGAGATTGCGGAGCGTATCAACGTGATTGCGCCGCACCCGCTCGCGCGCCTGCGCTTTACCAACTGCCGCATTCCGGCCAGCCAGCGCGTGGGCGCGGCAGGCGAGGGCTTCAAGGTGGCGATGCGCACGCTGGATGTGTTCCGCACGTCGGTGGCCGCAGCCGCGCTGGGTTTTGCGCGTCGCGCGCTGGACGAGGCACTGGCGCGCGCCACCACCCGCAAGATGTTCAGCGGCGTGCTGGCCGATTTCCAGCTCACGCAGGCCAAGCTCGCGCAGATGGCGACCGCCATCGACAGCGCGGCGCTGCTGACTTACCGCGCCGCGTGGCAGCGCGACCAGGGCCGCAACGTGACGCGCGAGGCCGCCATGGCCAAGTTGGCCGCCACCGAGAACGCGCAGCAGGTGATCGACGCCGCCGTGCAGATGTGGGGCGGCCTGGGCGTGGTGAGCGAGCAGCCGGTGGAGCGCCTGTATCGCGAGATCCGCTCGCTGCGGATCTACGAAGGCGCTACTGAAGTGCAGCAACTCATCATCGCGCGCGAATTGCTGCGCGCGGCGGCGCCCGCCAAGCCCTGAACACGCCCACGTCCACGACAGAGACGGAGAGTTCTCCATGCCCAGCGCCCATATCGACACCTTCGCCCGCGACCGGCTGCCGCCGGCAGAGCTGCAACCGGTGTACCGCTTCGACCTGCCGGCGCTGCAGTTTCCGCCGCAGCTTAACTGTGCAACCGAACTGCTCGATCGCCGTGTTGCTGCAGGCGAGGGCGGCCGCCTCTGCATCCAGGCGCCCGGCATCCGCTGGACGTATGCCGACCTGCAGGCGCACGCCAACCGCATCGCCAACGTGCTGGTCAACGAGATGGGCGTGGTGCCGGGCAACCGCGTGCTGCTGCGCTCGCCCAATAGCTCGATGCTGGCCGCCTGCTGGTTTGCGGTGATGAAGGTGGGCGCGATTGCCGTGACGACCATGCCGCTGCTGCGCGCCAAAGAGCTGGGGCAGATTCTGGGCAAGGCTGAGATTGGCTTCGCGCTGTGCGATGCGCGGCTCGTCGACGAGTTACGCGATGCCGTAGCGCAAGCCGCCAAGCCCGTGCAGACGCTGTGTTTTCACGATGACACGCCGGAAGGGCTGGAGGCCGCCATGGCACGCCAGCCAGCCACCTTCACCAACGTCGACACGGCAGCAGATGACACGTGCTTGCTCGCCTTCACGTCGGGCACGACGGGCGTGCCGAAAGCGACGATGCATTTTCATCGCGACATCCTCGCCATTTGCGCGTGCTGGCCGCCGCATGTGTTGCAACCGCGCGCGGACGACATCTTCATCGGCAGCCCGCCGATGGCGTTTACGTTTGGGCTCGGCGGCCTGCTGCTGTTTCCGATGAGCGTGGGTGCATCGACGGTGCTGCTGGAGAAGGCGTCGCCGAACGATCTGGTCGACGGCATCCGCACGTTTGGCGCGACGGTGCTGTTCACGGCCCCGACCACGTACCGCAACATCGCGGCGCGCGGGGACGAGCTGCGTGCCACGCCTCTGCGCCGTTGTGTGTCAGCGGGCGAGGCGCTGCCGGTTGCCACACGCACACTCTGGAAGAACGCCACCGGCATCGAGCTGATCGACGGCATTGGCGCGACCGAGATGCTGCATATCTTCATCTCCGCCGCCGATGCCGACGTGCGCCCTGGCGCCACCGGCAAGGCTGTCCCCGGCTATGTCGCACAGGTTGTGGACGACGCCGGCAACCCCGTGCCGCCGGGCACCGTGGGCCGCCTGGCCGTGCAGGGCCCGACCGGCTGCCGCTACCTGGCCGATGACCGCCAGCGCGCCTACGTGTGCAACGGCTGGAACCTCACGGGCGATGCCTACGTGATGGACGAGGAAGGCTACTTCCATTACCACTCGCGCACCGATGACATGATCATCTCGTCGGGCTACAACATTGCCGCGCCCGAGGTGGAAGATGCGCTGATGCAGCATCCGGCCGTAGCCGAGTGCGGCGTGATCGGAGAGCCCGATGAAGAGCGCGGGCAGATCGTCAAGGCCTTCGTCGTATTGCATCCGGGCCACACGGCGGGGCCGGAGATGGTCAAGACACTGCAGGACTTCGTGAAGCAGACCGTCGCGCCGTACAAATACCCGCGCGCCATCGAATTTCGCGCGAACCTGCCGCGCAGTGAAGTCGGCAAGCTGCTGCGCTACCGCCTGCGCGAACACGACAAATCATGAGCAGCTACCACTTCGAGCGCGCTGCCCGCATCCGCTTTGCCCACTGCGACCCGGCCGGCATCGTCTACTTTCCGCAATACCTCGTGCTGTTCAACGGCCTGGTCGAAGACTGGTTTACCGACGGACTGGGCGTTTCGTATGCGCAGATGCTTGGCCCGCGCCGCATCGGCCTGCCCATCGTCAAGCTGCATTGCGAGTTCAGCGCCATCAGCCGCATGGGCGACGACGTGCAGTTCAAGTTGAAGCTGGAGCGGCTGGGCAATGCGTCGCTCACGTTAGGCCTGGATTGCTGGGCGGGCGAAGAGCAGCGCGTGCGTTCGCAGCAGGTACTGGTGTTTACCGATCTCAATACGCATCGAGCGATGCCGATGCCGTCCGATGTGCGGCAGGCGATCGAGGCGAGCGTTCAACAGTCCCGATAGAACTAGAAGGAATCGCATCATGGAAGTACTCCTCCCACCTAACTGGCCGCGCCCCAAGGGCTATGCCAACGGTGTATCCGCGCGCGGGCGCATGGTGTTCGTGGCCGGCATGATCGGCTGGGATGCGCAGGGCGTGTTCCACACGGATGACCTGGCCGGGCAGGTTCGTCAGGCATTGCAGAACATCGTCGAGGTACTTGCCGCCGGCGATGCCAAGCCCGAGCACATTGTGCGCATGACGTGGTACGTGACCGACAAGAAGGCGTACGTGGCGGCCTACCCCGAGATCGGCAAGGCGTTCCGCGAGCTGATCGGCAGCTTCAGCATTGCGATGACGGCAGTGGAGGTGGCAGCGCTCGTGGAAGACCGGGCCAAGGTGGAGATCGAGGTGACGGCCGTGGTGCCGGATTAGTCGTTTTCGTAAAATTGACGGCATACAAAAGAGTCCGTACCTGTACAAAAAAGTCTGTACCGACAGCGGGGTTGGGGACTGTTGACGCCAGTCCGCTCTCAACCAACTCCGACACCCCTGTTTCTCCATGCAACACCTTGGCGCGGCGCGGACTGTAGCTCCGCGTCCGTAGTCGCCAAGTGTCCGCCTAGGAAACAAAGGCATCAAGCGCGGCGAAAAAGCAGCCGAGCTACCGTCGGCCCAGCGACAGGAGCTTCGGCGCCAACTCTTCTTCAGTCGACCAATCCAATGGTCGGTCCCACAAACGTAGCTCGGCAATCCGCACTCGTCGCCATCGTATTGAGCTCAACCGTTCTGTGTATCGATGCCCATGCGGCGCTGCTTGCAAGAATCTAGTTGAAGTTCCTTATATAAGGTCACCGCAGGTATTTGCGCCTGTCGAGACCCTGGGGCAAGGAGTTCGGATTTGGGTAGATGGCAAAGCAACTGCGATTCCAGACAAGCGCCCGGCCTGCCTCCCGATTCCGTTGCGTTACAACAATCCCGAAGCCCTCAAAACACCCGCGAAGTCGCCATGGCCTCGGCAAATCGCAAAGGACAAACGAGGGCATGCGGTCTTCGACTCAGTTGAGGGCGGCACCGCAGCGTGGGGCTTATGGATGCGGAAAAAATTTGAATCAGGTCGAGCGTACTCGGCATTCGACATTATGTCGGTCTACGCGCCGCCTGATGACTGTGTTGGGTCGATTCGCAACAAAGACGGGCAGTGCCCCTATGGCCTTAACCCTACTCAGGTGTATGCCGAACGAGTCGCTGCCAGCGTCGGAAAGAAGGCAAATGACCACCTAGATCTAAATGGGGCGAACTGCCAGGGAGGGCGAAACGGCTTGTATGCACTTTTTCGCGAAATCGCTAGCTTCGAGATCCTCGCGCAACGTCGTGATTGCCACGCTCGACCGGATGCCAGGGCGGCCGATGCGATGCGCCACGAGTTCACCACGCGCGATCTCCTCCTTGATCGCGATGTAGGTGAGGATCGAATAGCCGGCGCCGGATTTCACCAATTGCTTCGTCAGCGACACGCTGTCGACCTCCAGGGCGATGCGCAGGCGCACACCGTGCTGGATCGCCGCCTGTTCGACCAGGCGCCGGTTGCTGTGCGGCAGGCCGGGCAAGATCAGCGGAAGGGTCGCCAAGTCCCGGATCTGGTATTCGCGCTTATCAGCCTCTGAGCCGGGCGGTCCCACGAGGATCATGGGCTCGCTGAACAAAGGGCGCACGTGGAACGCATCCAGCGGTGGCTGGTTGTAGACGACGGCAAGGTCAACGCGCCGGTCCAGCACCC
>NZ_FOWV01000005.1 GCF_900115545.1 Ralstonia sp. NFACC01
AGCTAACCAGTACTAATTGCCCGTGCGGCTTGATCCTATAACCGGTATGTTTCCGGCTGGGTCCGCCTTGTGCCTGATACACACAAATCACAACCCCAAATCTACATTCCCATATTGGTCGCGTTGACCTCGTCAACGTGGCGACAAGTCATAGCCTGGTGACCATAGCGAGTCGGTACCACCCCTTCCCATCCCGAACAGGACCGTGAAACGACTCCGCGCCGATGATAGTGCGGATTCCCGTGTGAAAGTAGGTCATCGCCAGGCTCTCCCATCTACACCCCAGCTCTCACACAGAGCTGGGGTGTTTGCCTTTGCGCGATCAGCTTCGATATCCAGCTCTTCGGGTGAATCAGATCGGCTCATTGCGGCGCGAATGCACATCAAACAAAAAGCCTCCGAATGGAGGCTTTTTGCGTTTATGCGAGCAGCTAACTGCTACGTACGTGCCAGGAATTTCTCAACAAGACGAACCCAATACGTGGCGCCTAGCGGCAGCAATTCGTCGTTGAAGTCGTAGCTGGGATTATGCAGCATGCACGGGCCGAGCCCATGCCCTTGCTCGCGGTGGTCACCATCGCCGTTCCCGATGAAGGCGAAGCAGCCAGGCTTCTCGATCAGCATGAACGAGAAATCTTCCGCGCCCATGGTCGGATCGATATTGGAATCAACGTTATCCACGCCGACGAGTTCGCGCATGACGGCCGCGGCGAATTGAGTTTCGGCTTCCGTGTTGACGGTCGGGGGATAGTTTCGGTGGAAGACGAAGTCGACCGTGCAATCGTATGCGGCGGCGATGCCCCTGGAGACTTCTTCCATGCGGCGCTCGATCAAGTCGAGGACTTCGGTGGAGAACGTGCGTACCGTGCCGCCGATCCAGGCTTCGTTCGGAATGATGTTGGTCGCATCACCGGCATGGAACTGTGTGACGGAGAGGACGGCGGTGTCGATCGGGCGCTTGTTGCGTGTGATGATGCCTTGCAGCGCCGATACCACCTGAGCGCCGACAAACACCGGATCGTTGCCGTTGTGCGGCAGCGCGGCGTGCGCACCCTTTCCCTTGATCGTGATGCGGAACTCGTTGCTCGATGCCATTAGCGCGCCGGTGCGTGTACCGAATGCACCAACCGGCACGCCTGGCCAGTTATGCAGACCAAAGACGGCGTCACACGGGAATCGATCGAACAGGCCGTCCTTGATCATCTCGCGCGCGCCGCCACCGCCTTCTTCGGCGGGTTGGAAGATCAGGTTTACGGTGCCACTGAAATTGCGGTGCTTGGACAGGTAATGCGCTGCGCCGAGCAGCATTGCCGTATGGCCGTCGTGCCCACACGCGTGCATCTTGCCGTCGTGTTTGGAGCGATGCTCGAACTGGTTGGCCTCTGCGAGCGGCAAGGCGTCCATATCAGCGCGCAGGCCGATGCTCTTGCCCTCGCCGTTGCGGATAACGCCAACCAGGCCGGTCTTGCCCAGGCCCCGATGCACTTCGATGCCCCATTCGGCGAGCTTCGCGGCGACCAGATCGGAGGTGCGCTGCTCTTCGAAGCAGAGTTCGGGGTGTGCGTGGATGTCGCGTCGCAGCGCCTGGATCTCGGGCTGCGCGGCTTGGATTTCTGGGATCAGCTTCATGAGATGCTCGTGTTCTGGCTGAAGGTTCGGAATCACGTTCGATGATACGCCGAAGGGCGATTTCCGACCGGCTATCAGCCAATTGCTTGATCCGTCCATGCAGTTTCGTATGGATTCTTTCGCGCGATGGCTTGTGCGCTCTCGTTTACAGCCGAAGCCGGGCGGCCGAAACTCCTACACTGGAGGTTCGCCAATTGACCGCGCGCCACCCTCTGAGCTTCCCCGCGGTTTTCCGAGCGCCACGTGAACGATCCGAGCCCATCATGTCTGCCGACGCCATCGCTGCTGCATCGCAACCTTCCGACGAAGTTCTGCAATTGATCCGCACGCTGGTGGCGTTCGATACGGTCAGCCGCAATTCCAATCTTGGCCTGATCGAGTGGGTACGCGATCGCTTGCGCGCGCAGGGTGCGGACTGCCGACTGACGTATGACGCAACGGGCGGCAAGGCGAACCTGTTTGCGACGCTATCGCCGGGCCGCAAGCCAGGGCTGGTGCTGTCAGGGCACACCGACGTGGTGCCCGTCGATGGCCAGTCGTGGGAGACGAACCCGTTTGATGCGCAGATCCGCGATGGCCGCCTGTACGGGCGCGGCACAGCCGACATGAAAAGCTTCATTGCTGTGGCGCTCGCGAATGTGCCCGCGTTCATGGCGGCGGAGAGCGATGCCAGCTTTCATCTCTCGCTGTCGTACGACGAAGAGATCGGCTGCGTGGGGGTGCGCAGCCTGCTGCGCGATCTGGAAGCCAGCGGCATTCAGCCTGCGGGTTGCATCGTTGGCGAACCTACGTCAATGCGCGCCATCATTGCGCACAAGGGCAAGCGCGAATACCGATGCTGCGTGCGCGGCAAGGAAGCCCATTCTGCGTTGACGCCGCAGGGTGTGAACGCCATCGAGTTTGCGGCGCTGGTCATCGCGCATATCCGTTCGCTGGCCGCGCGTCTGGCGGCGGAAGAGGCGCGCGATGCTGCCTTTGTCGTGCCGCACACCACATTGAACACGGGCACGATCAAGGGTGGTATTGCCACCAACGTGGTGCCGCGCGATTGCGAATTCACCTTCGATTTCCGCTATCTCCCGGGCACCGATCCGGATTGGCTGTTCGGCGAGGTCGAGCGCTATGCGCAACAGACGTTGTTGCCGCAAATGCGCGAGATCTCTGCCGATGCTGACATCAGCTTCGCAATGAAGGCCAACACGCCGGGGCTATCGATTGCGCCGTCGCACGAGCTGGTGGCGCTCGCGCAAGCGTTGGCCGATGGGCGAGGCACGGTCGGCAAGGTCGACTATGGGACGGAAGCGGGACTGTTTTCGCGCGCAGGCATTCCGAGTGTGGTGTGCGGTCCGGGCAATATCGAGCAAGCGCACAAGCCGAACGAGTACATCGAGCTTGCACAGATTGCGCAGTGCGAAGCATTCATGCGGCGGCTCGCGCAGCGGCAGACGCAGCCCGCTTGAGCGCAAAAAGAAACCGGGCACGTGGCCCGGCTTTTTCCTGTAAGCGCTGCGCGTTCAGCGGATCACTTGACCGTTCGAGTTGATGATCGTCATCTCAACAAACTTGGAGCCCACATGGCTGGAGGGCGAGAAGTTCACGTTGAAGCCGCCCACGTCGTAGTTGCCCATCGACTCCAGCGCACCGATGAACTTCTCGCGTGTCAGGTCGCGGCCGGCACGCTTCAGACCTTCAACAAAGACGCGCGCCGCGACGTAGCCTTCGATGCTTCCGTAGTCGAAATCGGTAATGCCGTCGGACTTAAGAAGCTTCTGATAATCACGCACCAGCGGCGATGCACCGCTATACGGATACGGCATCACCTGCGATATGATCACGCCGCCGCCGGCCTTGCCGAGCGTATTGGCCAACGCCTTGGTGCCGACAAACGACACGTTGTAGAACTGCCCCGCGTAGCCCTGTTCCTGCGCGCCCTTCACCAGTGCCGCTACGGTTTGGTAAGCACTGATGACGACGATCGCGTCCGGCTTCTGTGCCAGCACCGTGCCGACTGCCCCCTTGACGTCGGTTGTGTTACGCACCACGCTGGCCTGCGCGGCCAGCAAAACGCCCTGGTTTGCTGGCAGCTTCAGCGCACGCTGCACACCGTCCAGGCCGGCCTTGCCGTACGCGTCATCGTTGTAGACCACCGCAATGCGCTTGAGGCCGGTCGTACGGATCTGCTGCACGATCGCGGCGGTTTCATCGTTGTAGCTGGCGCGCACGTGGAACACATTGCGCGCGAAGGGCTCGCGCAGCGCCGCGGCGCCCGAGTACGGCGCGAAGAACGGTACACCCGCCGGGTTGGCGATCTTCAGCGCCGCCAAGCTGGTCGGCGTGCCGACATAGCCGAACAAGGCAAAGACCTTGGTGTCTTCGATGAGCGTTTTGGTATTGCGGGCAGCCGCATCGGGCTCATAGAAATCGTCGAGCACCTTCAGCTCGATCTTGCGTCCGTTGATGCCGCCTGCTGCGTTGACGGCGTTGAAGTAAAGCTGAGCGCCGCGGTTCATCTGCTGACCGAGTTGCGCCGCCGGCCCACTCATCGATGCCGATTGGCCGACGATGATCGCCTCGTTGGTCACGCCCGTCTCCGCGAGCACGCTGCTTGAGGCAGTGCCGAGGATGCCGGCTGCGAACATGGCCAGCAGCCCAGTGATTCTGCGAGATTGCATTGCTCTCCCCCGAGAGTTGATTTGCCCGGCATCATAGCTAAACGCGTTGGGGAGGCAAACAGAATCGGGCGGGCAGCGTCGCTTTTGAGCGTTTTTGAGACAAAGAAGCCGCGCGATGTGCACGGCTTTCTTCACATGGGGCCGTTTCAGGCGGTTTCCGCCACCCGTCGCTTCATCACCGCCAGCAGCACGGCGGTGACGACGGTTCCGGCAACGAGCGCCGCCACGTAGCCGCCCAGGTGAGTGACCGCGTTCGGGATCGGCAGCACGAACGCTCCGCCGTGCGGCACGCGCAGTTCTGCCCCAAACAGCATCGATAGGGCGCCCGCGCAGGCTGATCCCACCACGAGCGCCGGAATCACGCGGAATGGGTCCCGGGCCGCATACGGGATCGCCCCTTCACTGATGAAGGCGAGGCCGAGCACGGCGGTGGCCCTTGCCGCTTGGCGTTCGTCGCGGGTGAACCGCGAGGGGAACAGCCATGCCGCCAGAGCGATGCCCAGCGGTGGCGTCATACCTGCCGCCATCGTGGCCGCCATCGGCGCGTAGACCTGCGCGCCGATCAACCCTGTGCTGAAGGCATACGCCGCCTTGTTGATGGGGCCGCCCATGTCGAAGGCCATCATGCCCCCCAGCAGAGCGCCCAGCGGGACCGCGTTGGCGCCTTGCATGCCACGCAGCCAGGTCGTGAGCGACGCGAGCAGCGCGGCAACCGGCGCGCCCACCACATAGAGCATCACCAGGCCCGTCAGCAGGCAGCCGAGCACGGGCAGGATCAGCACCGGTTTCAGCCCTTCCAGGTTGCGCGGCAGCTTCAGCCAACGGTTGAGCGCCTCGGTGCCATAGCCAGCGACGAACCCGGCGACGATGCCCCCAAGAAACCCGGCGCCCAGGCTGGCGGCCAGCATGCCTCCGACCATCCCCGGTGCGATGCCCGGCCGGCTGGCGACCGAATAGGCGATGTATCCGGCAAGCACCGGCACCATCAAGGCAAACGCCGATTTGGCTCCGATCTGGAACAGCGCGCCGCCCAGCGTGTGGCTGGCCGAGGCGTCGGTGACGTAGATGCCGCCGAGGGCAAACGCCAGCGCAATCAGAATGCCCCCCGCCACCACGAAGGGCAGCATGAACGACACGCCGGTCATCAGGTGCTTGTACGGGCCGGTGCGCTGCTGTTCGGCAGCGGCGGCAGCGGTGCCTCCTGATTGCGCCGTTCCGCTGCCTTCCACGGCCGCCTCTTCGAATGCGCGGCGGATCAGCGCCTGCCCATCGTGAATGGCGGCCTTGGTGCCGGCGCGGAAGACGCGCTTGCCCGCAAAGCGAGACAGGTCTACCTGCGTGTCAGCGGCGATCAGCACGAGATCCGCACGCGCGATGGCATCGGCCGACAGCGTGTTCTGTGCGCCCACCGACCCCTGCGTTTCCACGTGGATCGTGTGACCGAGCGCGCCGGCGGCCTGTGTGAGCGCCTCGGCGGCCATGAAGGTGTGCGCGATGCCGGTCGGGCACGACGTGATGGCGACAATGCGCCGAGCTTGCACACCGGATTCTGGCGCGGGCGAGGCGTTGTGCATCACCCGGGCCAGCACCGCCCGCGCGTCGGCCAGCACTTCGTCGAGCGTGACTTCAAGCATGCGCGGATTGGCGTGGCGAGCCGCCTCATTGGGCGAGAGGCCGGCCCAGACGACGGCCTCGGCGGTGGTCAGCGCCGCCGTGTCGACGACCGAGGCTGCGTCCGGGCTGCGCACGTCCACGTCGAGCTTGTAGCCCGATTCGCGCGCTGCATGGCGCAGGGCCGCACCGGCGAGCATCGCGCGGGTGGTGCGGCCATCCGCACCGAGAATTGCCAGCAGGTTTGCCATGATCGGCTCCTTGAATGCGTTGAGCGTGTGGCGATGCGATATACGCGGCGTCAGGCCACGCGCTGCATCTGGACGGCGGCCGCGCGTTCGCGTACCTGCCCCGGGGCCGGGAGGTGCGGGCCCAGGCGCAGCAACTTGCATGCGGCAAAGGCCACCGAAAGGCGCACGGTCTCTTCCATGCCAGCACCGGCATGCCAGCCGGCCAGCACGCCGGCCACCATCGCGTCACCCGCGCCGACGGTGCTGGCGGCGCGTACCGGCGGCAGGCTCGCTTGCCACGTGCCTTCCGCTGTGACGAACAACGCACCGTCCTCGCCCAGTGAAACGATGACCTGCGCCACGCCACGCGCGTGGATGGCGCGTGCCACGTCCACCGTTTCAGCCAGCGTCGGCAGCGATGTACCCGCCCACAGTTCCAGTTCGTGCCGATTGGGCTTGATGGCCGTCGGCAGCGCGTCGCGCGGCGCGGCCAGCACCTGTGCGAGCGGGGCGCCGCTCGTGTCGACCAAGGTCGGTACGCCGCGGCGGTTGAGCCGTGCCAGCAATATCACATAGGCATCCGGCGGCAAGCCACCGGCGAGGCTGCCGCACAGCGCCGCGCCGGCCATGTCGGGCAGCGCATCAATGCGCTCGCACAGCGCGTCGAAGTCGGCGGGCGTGGCGTCAATGCCTGGCAGATTGATGTCGGTGGTCTGCCCGTCTGCCTGGTCGCTGATCTTGATGTTGGTGCGATTGGTGCCGGGCACGCGGCAGAAACCATCGAGCACGCCCTTGCGCGCAAACAGCGCCTCGAACAGTTCGGCATTGGCGTCGCCGAGAAGGCCCGTGGCAATCACCGGCACCTGCCAGTCGGCGAGGCAGGCGGCGACGTTCACGCCCTTGCCGCCGGCCTGTTGCGTGACGCTTCGGCCTATGTTGACGCGGCCGCGTTCGAGACGCTCCAGACCGATGGTCATGTCGATGGCCGGGTTGAGCGTAACGGTGACGATGTGCGACTGGCGGCTCATGCGGCCTTCTCCTCGCCACCGGCCTGCATCGGCGATGTGGTTTCCAGGGCGCGCACTTCCTGGGCGGAAGCGCAGGCTAACGCGCGTTCTGCGAGCTGCGACAGCGCGCGGAGGTGCGCCTCGCGCAGCCGCGCCTTGACCGGCGCAATATCGCGCGGGCTCATCGACAACTCCTGCACGCCAAGCCCTGTGAGCAGCAGCGCGCCGAACGGGTCTCCGGCCAGCCCGCCGCATACGCCGACCCAGCGCCCGTGGCGCGCGGCGCCTTGCACCGTCTGCTGAATCAGACGCAGCACGCTCGGGTGCAGGCTGTCGGCCTCGGCCGCGAGGTCGGGATGCTGGCGATCGATCGCCAGCGTGTATTGCGTAAGGTCGTTCGTTCCGATGGAGAAGAAGTCGACATGCTCGGCCAGGCGATCAGCGAGCAGCGCGGCGGCCGGCACCTCCACCATGATGCCCAGCGGCACGGTGGGAGCGTCGATTTCAGCGCGAATGCGCTCGCATGCAGCGCGCAGCGACGTCACTTCCTCCAACGAGGTGATCATCGGGAACATGATCGACAGGGCACTCGCCTTGCCAGCATCGCGGGCGGCACGATAGAGCGCGCGCAGTTGCGGCTCCATGAGGTCGGGCCGGCGCAAGAGCAGGCGCGCACCGCGCACGCCGAGAAACGGGTTGTCTTCCGTCGGCAGGTTCAGATGCGGGACTTGCTTGTCGCCGCCGATATCCAGTGTGCGCACGATCAGCGGGCGGCCGCCGAGGGCGTTGAGCATGTCGGCGTAGACGGCGTATTGCATGTCTTCGTCCGGCGCGTGATCGCGTTCAAGGAAGAGGAATTCGGTGCGCATCAGGCCAACGCCTTCCGCGCCGAGCGTGATGGCTTCGACCGCCTGTGCGGGCAGGTTGACGTTGGCGGCGATTTCCACCGTGTGGCCGTCACGTGTGCGGGCGGGCAAGCCGCGCTCTGCCTCCTCACGTTGCGTGCGCGCGGCGTCTTCCTGCAGCCAGGCGCGGGCACTCGCGATGCAGGCGTCATCGGGATCGAGCACCAGACGGCCGCCCGTGCCGTCGATGATGGCCTGCGTGCCCGTCGCCACATCAAGCACGGCCGGGCCGGCGGCCACGACGGCCGGGATGCCCAGCGTGCGCGTCAGGATGGCCGTGTGCGAGGTCGGACCGCCCTGCGCCGTGACGATGCCGATGATGCGTCGCGTATCGAGCGCGGCCGTATCCGAAGGAGACAGATCCGCAGCAACCAGAATGCACGGCGTATCCGGCAGCGTTTGCGCCGCACTGCGCAGCGACGGATCGATATGGCCGAGCACGCGCCGCCCCACGTCGCGCAAATCCGCGGCGCGCGCTGCCAGGAGCGGGTTGCCGAGCGCGCCCAGCCGCTCGGCCAAGCGTTCGACGGCCTGATGCCAGGACCACGCCACGCCGTGGCCTTCGACCATGGCTTGGCACGTCAGCGTCATGAGATCGGTATCGCCCAGCAGTTCGGCCTGGGCCTTGAAGATGCCCGCTTCCGCTTCGCCCAGGCGGGCGGCGGTGTCGCGTGCAAGGGCTTCCAGCTCCGCGCGTGTGCTGGCCAGTGCCTGATCGAGCAGATCGCCGCCGGTGGTCAGTGCGACAGGGTGATCAGGCACGGTCGACGCGCCGTGCTGGAGCACGTGGATGGGGCCGATCGCCAGCCCGGGACTTGCCGCAATGCCGCCGATGGCGGGCAACGCCGCATCGGCTTGCCACCCGTGCGCGTTCTGGCGCGTGCGTGCTGCTTGCGTGTCACGTGCTGCCTGGGCGCGCTCCTGCGTCGTCAGGCCTCGGATGGTCTGCAGCAGGGCGTCGAGCGCGGCCCCGGCGTCGGGGCCTTCCGCAGAAACGATGAGCTTGGCGCCGGCCGCCAGCCCCAATTGCAGCAACGCCACGAGGTTCTTTGCGTCGGCGGTTTCGTCAGCATGGCGGACTTGCACGCGCGCGGCAAAGCGGCGGGCAGCTTCCACCCACTGCGCGGCCGGGCGGGCGTGCAAGCCGCTCGGGTATTCCAGCGTCAAGGTGCGCTGCTCGGCGAGGTCGGTGCCTGGTGTGCCGGCGGCGGGCGCGGGTGCGTCGCTGGAGAGTGCGGCAACAAGCTCTTCAGCATTCTGCGTAGTGAAGAGCTGCTGCAGGCGCGCATCGTCATTCAGCAGCCGTGTCAGCCGGCGCAGCAGCGTGATGTGCTCGTCCGACTGCGCGGCGATGGCAACCACCAGGTGCGTCGTCTGGCCCGGGTGCCACTCCAGCCCCTCAGGAAACTGCAGCACCGCAATGCCCGTCTGGCGGATCAGGTGGCGGTCCTCGCCCATGCCGTGCGGAATGGCGACGCCGTGACCGAGGAACGTGTTGGCCACGGTCTCGCGGCGCAGCAGGCTGTCGATATAGGCGGGGTCGATGCAGCCTGCGTCGGCCAGCAATTGGCCGGCGGCGCGGATGGCGCTTTCCTTGTCGGTGGCGCGTTGCTGCAGACGGATGCGTTCGGCGCAGATCAGGGCGGAAGCCATGCGGCGGGGTCTCCTGCGGCTGCCGTGCTCCAAGGCCCGGCATGCGTGTCGTCGATGATCGCGAATTGAAATCGATTACAGTTGAAGTGTCAATGTGCGTCGCGACAGAAAGTGATGTATATCCCCGTATTTACGGGGTTTCCCTAGGAGCTAGGAAGATTGGAGGTGATGCAGTCATTCGCTATGATGACGTTTTCATTGGAAACGATTTCAGCATGACGGTTCGAATCAAGGACGTAGCGGCGGCAGCGGGGGTGTCGGTGGCAACGGTGTCACGCGCGCTCGCCGGCGGCCCCGTGAGCGCGGAACTGCGCCGGCGCGTCGACGCGGCGGTGGCGGCGTCCGGGTATCGCCCGAACCTGTCGGCGCGGCGGCTGCGCTCGCAGCAGGCGCAGACCGTCGGGCTGATCGTCTCGGACATCCGCAACCCTTTCTTCACCAGCGTCAGCCGGGCGGTGGAAGACGCGGCCTACGCCGCCGGCCTGCGCGTCATCCTCTGCAATTCCGATGAAGACCCGGAGAAGGAGGCGATGTACCTGCGTCTGATGGAAGAGGAGCGCGTGACCGGCGTGATCCTCTCGCCGACGCGCGGCATTGCCGAAGCGCAGCAACCGGTGCACCTCGGCTACCCGGTCGTGCTGATCGACCGTGCCGGCCCGACATGCGGCGCCGATGCTGTGGTGCTCGACAACCAGCAGGCCGCGCAAGCGCTGGCCGAGCATCTCGCCGCGCAAGGTTACCGGCGTATCGGCGGCCTGTTCGGGCGGACGAGCAGCACGGGCGCTGAACGCCAGGCCGGATTCGCGACGGCGCTGGCACGCCACGGTATCACCGCCGAGGCACGTTTCATCCTGCCCACCGCCGAGGCCGCCGAGGCCGAGACGCTGGCATGGCTGTCCGGCGCGGAACGTGATCGCCCCGACGCGCTGGTCGCGAGTAACGCGCAATCGCTGCTGGGCGTGCTGAGGGCGTTGCGGCGGCTGTCGCTCGATGTGCCGCGTGATATCGCCGTGGCGGGCTTTGACAACGAGCCCTGGACAGAACTCGCCGGCCCGGGCATTACCGTGATCGAGCAACCGGTCTACGACATCGGCCGCATGGCAATGGCGATGCTGCAGGAGCGCCTCGTGCAACCCACTTTGCCGACGCGCCGCGTGCTGCTGACTGGGCGCCTCGTCACGCGCGGTTCCACGCCGCTGCGAACCCCCTAGCAGGCGATTACAATTTCCGGATACTCGCGGCGGTGCGATGTCACCGACATGCACCCGCCGCCACCCACTCCGGAGCCCCCCTGATGTCCACCCAAGTCATCCGTGCTGCCTGCCCGCACGACTGCCCCGACACCTGCGCCTTGCTCGTCACCGTCGAGGACGGCCGCGCCACACGCGTCCAGGGCGATCCGGACCACCCGACGACCGCTGGCGTGCTGTGCACCAAGGTCAATCGATATGCAGAACGCACATACCACCCGAACCGCCTGTTGACGCCGATGAAGCGTGTGGGCGCGAAGGGCGAGGGCAAGTTCGAACCGATTTCGTGGGACGAGGCCATCGACACCATCGCCACGCGCCTGGGCGACATTGCTGCCCGCAACCCGGAGGCCATCCTTCCGTACAGCTACGCCGGCACGATGGGCCTGGTGCAGGGCGAAAGCATGGCGGCGCGCTTCTTCCACAAGCTTGGAGCGTCGCTCCTCGATCGCACGATCTGCGCGTCGGCTGGGGCGACGGCGCTGCGCTACACGTATGGCGCGAGCCTCGGCATGGACATCGAGCACGTGCAGGACGCCAAGCTGATCCTGATCTGGGGCGCCAATCCGATCGCATCAAACCTGCATTTCTGGACGCGCGCGCAGGAGGCCAAACGGCGCGGCGCCACGCTCGTCGCCATCGATCCGTATCGTTCCCTGACGGCCGAGAAGTGCCATCGCCATCTGGCGGTGCGCCCCGGTACCGATGCGGCGCTGGCGCTGGCGATGATCCACGTGTTGATCCGCGAAGACCTGCTCGACCACGATTACATCGCCAATCACACGCTCGGTTTCGAGGCGCTGCGTGAGCGCGCGCAGCAATACACGCCGGAATATGCAGCGACGCTGTGTGGGGTGGACGCGGCGGATATCGAGTGGCTCGCCAAGCTGTACGGCACGACCGTCGTGCGCGACAAGCAGCCCGCGGCTATTCGCCTGAACTACGGCATGCAGCGCGCGCATGGCGGCGGGCAGGGCGTGCGCGCGGTCGCATGCCTGCCGTCGCTGGTGGGCGCGTGGCGCGATGCAGCGGGCGGGCTGCAGCTGTCGACGTCGGGTTTCTTCCCCATCGACAATGCGAAGCTGCAGCGTCCTGACCTGCTGCCGAGCTGGCCCGCGCTGCCGCGCACGATCAACATGAGCACCATCGGCGATGCACTGCTGCATGCGGGCGACGCATCGTTCGGCCCCAAGGTCGAGGCGGTGGTTGTCTATAACAGCAACCCCGTGGCGGTGGCGCCGGACTCGCGCAAGGTCGCCGCCGGCTTTGCGCGCGAAGATCTCTTCACCGTGGTGCTGGAGCATTTCCAGACCGACACGGCCGACTACGCCGACATCCTCCTGCCCGCCACCACGCAGCTCGAACATGTCGATGTGCATAAGGCGTATGGCCACACCTACGTGCTGGCCAACAACGCTGCCATCGCGCCCATGGGGCAGTCGCTGCCGAACACGGAGATCTTCCGTCGCATTGCCAAGCGCATGGGCTTTAACGACGCCTGCTTTGCCGACTCGGACGACGACATCGCCAGCCAGGCCGTGCGCCGTGACGACCCGGCCTCCGCGCACATCGACTGGGCGACGCTCAAGCGCGAGGGCTGGCAGAAGCTGGCGCACCCGGCCGCGCCGCTGGCTCGTGGCGGCTACCGCACGCCGTCGGGCCGCTGCGAGTTCTATTCCGAACAGATGGCCAAAGACGGACTCGATCCGCTGCCCGGCTATGTGCCGCCGCACGAATCGGCCATCAGCACGCCAGAGCTGGCCAAGCGCTATCCGCTGTCGATGATCTCGCCGCCGGCGCGCAACTTCCTGAACTCCACCTTCGTCAACGTCGACAGCCTGCGCAACACCGAAGGCGAGCCGCATCTCGACATCCACCCCGACGATGCGAACGCACGCGGCGTTGTCGATGGCGAACTGGTCCGCATCTTCAACGATCGCGGCACCATGCAGGCGCGCGCCCGCGTGACCGACCGTGCGCGGCGCGGCGTGGTCGTCGGCCTGTCGATCTGGTGGAAGAAGCTCGCGCCCGACGGCACCAACGCCAACGAGCTGACCAGCCAGCGGCTGACCGACATGGGGCGTGCGCCAACCTTCTACGATTGCCTGGTCGAGGTCGCGCCGTTGGCACAGGCCGCCTGACGGAGCCATCATGCGTGCCGTACGCGCGCTGTGCCTTGCGCTGTCGTTTGCCGGTTCGGCGTTGCTGGCCGGCTGCGACACCGTCGGTTATTACTACCAGTCGGTCAGCGGACATCTCTCGCTGATGGCGCAGCGCGAGTCGATCGACCAGGCGATCGACAACGCCCGGCAAGCCCACAACGACAAGCTCGCCAAACGCCTGGAGGATGCGCGCAGCATCCGCATCTATGCTTCGCGCGAGCTGGGTCTGCCCGACAACGGCAGCTATCGCGTCTACGCCAATCTCAAGCGTCCGTTCGCGGTGTGGAACGTGTTTGCGGCGCCGGAGCTGTCGGTCAAGCTCAAGGAATGGTGCTTCCTCGTCGTGGGCTGCGTGACCTATCGCGGGTACTACGATCGCAACGCCGCCATGGCCTACGCCGACACCCTGCGCGCCCAAGGTCTGGACGTGGATGTGGCCGGCATTCCTGCGTATTCCACACTGGGTTATTTCGACGATCCGCTGCTCAACACCTTCGTCGGCCTGCCGGAAGGCGAGCTGGCGCGGCTGATTTTTCATGAGCTGGCGCATCAGGTCGTCTACGCCAAGGGCGATACCGCGTTCAACGAATCGTTTGCCACCGCCGTGGAAACCATCGGCGTCGAACGCTGGCTGGCGGATGCCGCCACGCCGGAAATTCGCGCGGAATACGCCACGTACGACGCCCGCCGCGTACAATTCCGCGCCCTGCTGCTGGAGTATCGCAACCGGCTTGAGACGCTGTATGCCAGCCCCGTGTCGGACGACGAGAAGCGCGCCGGAAAACGCGCCATCTTCGCGAGCCTGCAGGCGGATTACGCCAAGCTCAAAGCAAGCTGGCGCGGTTATACCGGTTACGACCGTTGGTTTGCGCAGCCCCTGTCGAACGCGCATCTGGGAGCAGTCGCGAGTTACCTGGAATGGGTGCCGGCATTCACGGCGCTGTACCAGCGCGATGGCGGCGACTGGGCTCGCTTCTATGCCGACGTCAAAGCGATGGCGGCCGAATCCAAATCGCAGCGCGAGGCAGTGCTGCGCGCGCTTGCGCCTCCGGCGATGACCACGGAGGCCGGCGTCACGCAAAAGTGATGCCAAGATCGGTTTCTGCACCAGTTTCAAGCAGCCTCGACCGGCTGAGGGAACTGTCTAAGTTATTGTTTTGACACAGACATCCGCGTAGGATGCCGAAAAAAACGAACGACCATTCGAAAAAATCGACAATCGCCAGGAGACACACCCATGGATAAGCCGTGGCTGAAGCAGTACCCCGCTGGGGTGCCGGCCGAGATCGATGCATCGCAGTATCGATCGCTGGCCCATCTGCTTGAGGATTCTTTCCAGAAGAACCGCAACCGCCGTGCATTTGAATGCATGGGCAAGGTGCTGACCTACGGCGAGCTGGATACGCTCTCGCGCCAATTGGCGGCGTGGCTGCAATCGCGCGGTCTGACCCCAGGCGCCCGTGTCGCGCTGATGATGCCGAACGTGCTGCAGTACCCGGTGGCGCTGGCCGCCGTGCTGCGCGCCGGCTACGTGGTCGTCAACGTCAATCCGCTTTACACCCCGCGCGAACTGGAACACCAGCTCAAGGACAGCGGCGCCGAAGCCATCATCATCCTGGAGAACTTCGCGACGACGCTGCAGCAGGTGCTGCCCAATACACCGATCAAGCACATCGTGGTGGCCAGCATGGGCGACATGCTTGGCGGGCTCAAGGGCATGCTGGTCAATTTTGTCGTGCGCAGCGTCAAGAAGATGGTGCCGGCGTGGGAACTGCCCAGCTGCATCCGCTTCAACACCGCGCTGGAAGATGGCGCCAAGCAGACGCTCAAGCCAACCTCCGTCGGCCCCGACGACGTCGCCTTCCTGCAATACACAGGTGGCACGACCGGCGTGTCGAAGGGCGCGACGCTGCTGCATCGGAACATCGTCGCCAACGTGCTGCAATCGGAAGCGTGGATGAACCCGGCGCTCACCAAGCCCGGCCGCGACGGCCGCATGCTGGCCGCCGACGAAGAAATCGTCACCATCACCGCGCTGCCGCTGTATCACATCTTCGCGCTGACGGTGTGCTGCCTGCTGTCGATGCGCAAGGGCGGGCTGGCCGTGCTGATCCCGAATCCGCGTGACATCCCGGGCTTCATCAAGGTACTCAAGCAGTACCGCTTCCACATGTTCCCGGCGGTGAACACGCTCTACAACGCGCTGCTGAACAATCCCGAATTCAAGGATGTCGACTGCTCGAACCTGCGCGTGGCCAACGGCGGCGGCATGGCGGTGCAGGAGGCCGTGGCCAAGAAGTGGCTCGAAGTGACTGGCTGCCCGATCATCGAAGGCTACGGCTTGTCGGAGACCTCGCCGTCGGCCATCTGCAACCCGACCGATACCGACAAGTTTTCGGGCACGGTCGGCCTGCCGATTCCGGGCACCGAAATCGCCATTCGCGACGACGAAGGCCGTGATCAGCCGATCGGCCAGCCGGGCGAAATCTGCATCCGTGGCCCGCAGGTCATGGCCGGTTACTGGAAGCGCCCGGACGAGACCGCCAAGGTCATGTATGCCGATGGTTTCTTCAAGACCGGCGACGTGGGTGTGATGGACGAGCGCGGCTACACCAAGATCGTCGATCGCAAGAAGGACATGATCCTGGTGTCGGGCTTCAACGTGTACCCGAACGAAATCGAAGGCGTCGTGGCGATGTGCCCGGGCGTGCTGGAAGTGGCCGCCGTGGGCGTGCCCGACGTGCATTCGGGCGAGGTGGTGAAGCTGTTCGTGGTGCGTCGCGATCCGTCGCTCACGGAACAGAAGTTGCAGGAGTTCTGCAAAGACCAGCTCACCGGCTACAAGCGCCCGAAGTTCATCGAGTTCCGCAACGAACTGCCGAAGACGAACGTGGGCAAGATCCTGCGCCGCGAACTGCGAGACGAGGCGATGAAGAAGCGTGCCTGAGTCTGCGTAGCCGCAAAGAAAAAGCCGCGTTCGTCGCGGCTTTTTTGTTGCCTATCAGCCCACGTACAGCAGGATGCTGACGAACTGGCACGCGCTGCCCGCCAAGACGAAGAGGTGCCAGATGCCGTGGAAGTGCCGCACCTTCTCGTCAAAGAGGAAGAAGCCGATGCCGACCGTGTAAAGCGCGCCACCCGCCACCAGCCACCACAGGCCCGCGGCAGGCAGGGCGGCTGCCAACGGCCCCATGGCAATCAGCACCAGCCAGCCCATCACCACGTAGATCAGCAGCGAGAACAGGCGCGTGCGGTGGCCGATCCAGAGTTCCTGCGCAATGCCGATGGCCGCCAACGCCCAGTTGATGCCGAACAGCGCCCAGCCCCAGGGGCCGCGCAACGTAACGAGCGCAAACGGCGTGTAGCTACCGGCGATCAGCAGGTAGATGGCGCAATAGTCGAGCCGCTGGAAGATGCTTTTGGCCGGCCCGCGCAGGCTGTGATACAGCGTGGAGATGGTGTAGAGCAAGACGAGCGTCGTGCCGTAGACGACTGAGCTGACGACCTTCCACGCGTCGTGGTGGAGGGCGGACGACGTTACCAGAACGGCCATGCCAGCGGCGGCAAGGATGGCCCCGGCCAGGTGGCTGAAGCCGTTGAAACGTTCTCCCCGATACATACGCTGATCTCCAGAAAAAACGGGTTCTCCCTACAATGCCCCAATGCCCGGCACCGATCTCAAAATCACCCCCCAATTGTCTATTCCGGAGACCGAGCTGGTCGAGCGCTTTGTGCGCGCAAGCGGAGCGGGTGGGCAAAACGTCAACAAGGTATCGACGGCGGTGGAGTTGCGCTTTGACATCGCCCAATCGCCGTCGTTGCCGGACGCATTGCGCGCTCGCCTGTTGGGAAAGCGCGACCGCCGCTTGACCGATCAGGGCGTGATTGTGATTGATGCACAACGGTTTCGCACGCAGGACCGCAACCGCCAGGATGCCCGTGAACGTCTGGCCGCATTCATTGCGACGGGGCTTTCGGTGCCGAAGTCGCGGATCGCCACCAAGCCTACGCGCGCTTCCAAGACGCGCCGTCTGGAAGGCAAGCGCGCGCGTGGCGACGTCAAGCGTGGTCGCTCGGGCCGCCACTCGTGGGATTAAGCGCGTTGCTATGCGGGATCCTTACATCAGCCGTGTATCGCGCGTCTCGCGCATGCAGAGCACACCGATCAGGCTGACCACCGCGGCGGCCGACACATACATGCCTACCCAGCTCAGGCCACCTTGCTCGGCAAGCTTCTGCGCGATATACGGCGCAATCGACGCGCCGAGAATGCCGCCGAGGTTGTACGACACGCCGGCGCCGGTGTAGCGCACGTTGGTCGGGAACAGCTCCGGCAGCAGCGCGCCCATCGGCGCGAAGGTCACGCCCATCAGGAACAACTCGATGATGAGGAACAGCGCCACCAGCGGCGTCTGCCCGCTGCCCAGCAGCGGCGCCATCGCAAAGCCCGACAGAATGGCCGCGATGATGCCGACGATCAGCACCGGTTTGCGCCCAAAACGGTCCGACGCCCACGCCGACAGCGGCGTTGCCAGCCCCATGAACACCACTGCCAGGCACAGCAACCCCAGGAAGCTCGGGCGAGAGAAATGCAGCGTGCCCACGCCGTACGACAGCGAAAACACCGTCGAGATATAGAACAACGTGTAGCAGACCACCATCGCCAGCGCGCCCAGCAGCGTGGGCCACCAGTGGTGCGCCAGCAGCGTGGCGACCGGCACCTTCACGCGCTCCTGCCGGTCGATGGCGGCTTGGAAGGCCGGGGTCTCGGCGATCTTCAATCGCACATACAAGCCCAGCGCCACGAGCACTGCGCTGACCAGGAACGGCACGCGCCAGCCCCAACTGCGGAACTGCTCGTCCGACAATGCGATGGCCAGCCCGAAGAAGAGACCGTTCGATGCCAGGAAGCCGACCGACGGGCCGAGCTGAGGAAACATGCCAAACCACGCGCGCTTGCCGGCCGGTGCATTTTCGGTGGCCAGCAGCGCCGCGCCGCCCCATTCACCGCCCAGGCCAATGCCCTGGCCAAAGCGCAGCACGCACAGGAGAATCGGTGCGAGCGTGCCGATGCTGTCGTATCCCGGCACCAGGCCGATCAGCGTGGTTGAAATGCCCATCACCAGCAGTGACGCCACCAGCGTCGACTTGCGCCCGATGCGATCGCCAAAGTGGCCGAACAGGAACGAGCCGATCGGTCGCGCAATGAACGCGATACCAAAGGTGACGAATGCCGACAGCGCTTGCGCCGTGGCAGACCCATGCGGAAAGAACACGGGGCCGATCACCAGCGCCGCGGCGGTCGCATAGACATAGAAATCGTAGAACTCGATGGCCGTGCCGATGAAGCTCGCAAAGACGATGCGCGAGCGGCTGGCGTCGGCCGTCGCGTCGGGGGCAGCGGGCGCCATGGTTGGAGAAGTCGAAGAGGACATGCGGGTCTCCGGTGAGGTTCGCGTTGTTGTCGTTATGAAGCGCCGCGCGTTGTTGTGTTGCCGTCTTGCTGTCCGGCGGCGGGCTCGATCGCAGAGCATAGCGCGCGGCCATGCAAAAAGGCACCCGAAGGTGCCTTCCTGCGCCCGCCAAGGAGAGGGGCGGCGGGCAAAAACCAAAGCGTGCGTCAGAACTTGTGGCGCACACCCACTGCCACACCGACTTGGTTATCCGAGTTCGGCGTGATGAAGTACGTCTGCGATGCCGCCGGCAGATAGCCCACCGATGTCTGCGCGCCCGTTGCCGGGTTGGTCGCGTAGCCGATCGAATCCCAGTTCAGCGAACCATTGCGCGAATACGCGGCCGTCAGGTACACGTCGGTGCGCTTCGAGAAGTTGTAGTCGGCGATGAAGTTCCACTGCTGCGGGTTGCGCGGGTTGATGGTGGCGCCGCCGATGGTCGCTTCCTTGATGTTGTCGTAGTAGTACGACAGCGTCAGGCCGAGTGCCGGGGTTGCCTGGTAGTTCACGCCCAGCCAGTACAGATCATCGCGGTGCGGCGTCAGTGCGGCTGCGGCGCCGCTGGAAGGCGCTTCGGTGTTGCCGTAGCGGAAGCCTGCCATCACCTTGACGGGGCCCGTGGTGTAGCTGGCCGCAATGGCGGCGCGTTTGTCACGGGCATATTCGTTGCCGCCCGACAGGCCCAGGGCTTCTGCGGCCGTCAGCACCTTCACTTCGTCATATGCGACACCCAAGCCAAACGGGCCAGCGAAGTAGTTCGCGCCGGCGCCGTAGGCCGAATTGGCCGTGTTGCTGCCCGTGCGCTCGCCGAACGACCAGTGGGCTTCGACCGTCAACGGGCCGAACGTGGCGCCGTACTTGATCATGTTGTCTTCGCGGAAGTTCGCGCCCAGCAGGCCGACCACCGGCTCCCACTGCGTGGCGTACCCGCTCGGCGAGAAGTTCGCCATCATGTCGAAGATCGTCGTGTACTGACGACCCAGCGTGATCTTGCCCCAGTTGCCTTGCAAGCCAACAAACGCCTGCCGGCCGAACAGGCGGCCACCTTGCTGCAGCGTGCCGGTGTCCATGCCGAAACCTGATTCCAGCACGAACAGACCCTTGAGCCCGCCGCCGATGTCTTCAACGCCGCGCAAGCCCCAACGGTTGGAAGACAGCCCGCCTGCCTGCATTGCAAGGCGCGAACCGCTGCTGCCCGGAATGGCGACGCCTGCCGCCGTTACGTTCTGCTCGTGGTTGACATACTCGACGTTCGCGTCGACCACGCCATACAGCGTCACACTCGACTGAGCCTGCGCAACACCCGCAAACGTGCCCAGCACTGCCAATGCCAGCAGCGATTTCTTCATCGGTCGGTCTCCAGATCTTTATTTATTGAGTTCGGTGGCAGGCAGACCCTCCGTTCTTGTCTTCCCGCCCCATGACTTTCAATCGAAGTCGCTGACTAATGTAGCAACGCGATACTGGGCTCGGTCGAAATTTGCGAACGAATGTTCGTAAACGCGCGTTTGCTGTCTGATCCCGGCAACAGGCTGTTTCCGAATTTGAAATAGATCGGCGATGAGCGCGCTTGATTCGTTGCGGTTTTAGATGCGATCCGCGCGCCAACAGGGTTATCCCGTACAGTAGTGTTTGGTCAACCCGCTTCTGACCGGACGCAAGGTCCCGCGCAGCGTCGGCTTTACAATGGCGATCGCGCCGCACGCCATTGTCGGCGGTGCCCGTACCTATGCTCGACCGCTTCATCCCCGAATTCGACCGCGCCCTGCGCGCTGTGGCAGGCGTCACCCGCGCCAGCCGACCGAACCCTGCTGACGCCGTTATCGTGTCCACCTCCGCGGATAGGGTCGACAACGCGACCAAGCTTTCCGAGGCCGACCGCCGCCATGCCGCCGGCCTGATGCGCGTGAACCATGTTGGCGAAGTCTGCGCGCAGGCCCTATACCAGGGGCAAGCGCTGTTTGCCCGGGACCCGGCCATCCGAGCCCAGCTTGACGAAGCCGCACGCGAAGAAGAAGACCATCTCGCCTGGTGCGCCCAGCGCCTGCAGGAATTGAACGACCGCCCGAGCCTGCTCAATCCGCTGTGGTACGCCGGCGCTTTCGCGATCGGCGCGGTGGCCGGACGCCTCGGCGACAAGATCAGCCTCGGCTTCGTCGCCGAGACCGAGCGCCAGGTCGAGCATCACCTCGACGGTCATCTCGATACATTGCCCGAACAGGACACCCGCTCGCGCGCCATCGTCGCCCAGATGCGCGACGACGAAATCCGCCACGGCGACAACGCGCGCCAAGCCGGCGGCATTGATCTGCCTGCGCCGATCCGCCAAACCATGCGTGCCGCGTCACGCGTCATGACCACCGCCGCCTATCGCATCTGACGCACGTGTGGCGGGTCGACGACCCGGCGACACGGCGCACGCTCCTCCATTCGCCCGAGCTTTGCTGCCTGCGGTTTGTACCCTCTTACGAGGGCGCGGCCGCTCGCTGTTCTCTCACGTGGTTTCTGCATAAACCACGCTATCTCCTTCATTTGATTGGGAAAAGTGCCTTGGCTGCTCCGGGGGGATGCGCTAAGTCATTGTTCTGATTGCAAATTTTCCGTCTCGCAGCCCTTCGCAAGCCTTGACCGCCTAAAGTCGTTCCTCTAAAGTGGGAAACAGTGTCAGAAAGTGTAGTTTTGTGGTTTAAAGAGGCCGTTTGCAGGCCAGTTGACGGCAAGGTGAGTGGCGATCGAATCGCCACACGGAGAGAGAAACCAACGTGTTCCAGGGTGCGTCGGCGCTAACGCTGGATGCCAAAGGGCGGATGTCCATTCCGTCTCGGCACCGCGAAGCGCTCCAGCTGCAGGCCGAGGGCCGGGTGACTGTGACCAAGCACCCGGACGGTTGCCTCATGCTGTTTCCGCGCCCCGAGTGGGAACGCTTTCGCGAGCGCATCGCTGCGCTGCCGATGGAAGCCCACTGGTGGAAACGGATCTTCCTGGGCAGCGCCGCAGATGTCGAACTCGATACCGCCGGCCGCGTCCTCATTACCCCAGAACTGCGCACGGCTGCCTCCCTGGAACGTGACGTGATGCTGCTCGGCATGGGCAGCCACTTCGAAGTCTGGGACGCCGCCACGTACACCGCGAAGGAGCAAGCCGCCATGGCGCAAGGCATGCCCGACGCCCTCAAGAATTTCTCCTTTTGATGACGCACGATGACAACCCAAGCCAGTACGGGACTGCGCCATCAGACGGTGCTCTTAGACGAAGCGGTCGACGCGCTCATCTGGCGCGACGACGGCCTCTATATCGATGGAACCTTCGGGAGAGGCGGGCACAGCCGGCTCATCCTGGAACGGCTGGGGCCCGGCGGCAGACTTGTCGCCTTCGACAAGGACCCGGCAGCAATCACCGAAGCGGGCACCGTAGAGGATGCCCGCTTCGCTATTGAGCATGACAGCTTCGCGCAGATGGCCCAGTGCCTGGACGCGCGTGGCGTGGAGCGAGTGGCCGGCGTGCTGCTCGATCTCGGCATCAGCTCGCCGCAGATCGACGAAGGCGCACGTGGCTTCTCGTTCCGGATGGATGGCCCGCTCGACATGCGGATGGACACCACGCGCGGCATCACCGCAGCCCAATGGCTGGCCGAGGCTGATGAGCGCGACATTGCGAGGGTGATACGGGACTATGGGGAAGAACGGTTTGCTGTACAGATTGCAAAGGCGATTGTTGCTCGCCGGGGCCAATCCGGGGATCGAGGTCCTCTCGATCGCACATCCGAGCTTGCCGCGCTCGTGGCGCAAGCCGTCAAAACACGCGAGAAGGGCCAAGACCCTGCGACCCGCACCTTTCAAGCTTTACGGATTCACGTCAATCAAGAGCTTGCGGACCTCGAAACCGGTCTGAAGGCCGCTTTTGAACGCCTGGAACAGGGGGGACGTCTCGTCGTGATCAGCTTCCATTCGCTGGAAGACCGCATCGTCAAGCGCTTCATGCAGGCCTTGGCGCGCCCGGAGCAATCCGCCGCGCCGGAACTGCGTCGGGCGCCGCTGCGTGCGCATGAATTGCCGGCGCCGCAGTTGCGCCTGCTTGGCCGCGTGAAGCCGTCGGAGGCCGAGGTGTCGGCCAACCCGCGTGCGCGCTCGGCCATCATGCGCGTGGCCGAGCGTTGCTGAGCCGACGGAGCCGCACGCCATGAACCGCCTGAACATGTTCCTGCTGACCGCGCTGGTGCTGTGTGCGCTGTCGCTGGTCAACGCACAGCATCAGGCGCGGCAACTGTTTGTCGCGCTGGATCGCGCGCAGGCGGAAGAGAAGCAACTCAACACCGATTGGTCGCGTCTGCAATATGAGCAGAGCGCGCTGGGCAAGAGCGCTCGCATTGCCGACATCGCGAGCAGGCAGTTGAAGATGTCGCCCGCACAGGCGGGTCGCACGCAGTATCTGCAGGGGTTTGCCGATTTGCCGACAGCAGGGGGGGGCTCCGGGGCGTCCTCGGCGGCGGCGAGCGCGCCCACGGCTTCCGGAGTACAGCCATGAGCGGCGCACGCAAATCCAACGGCACCACGGCGCGCGCGCGCCTGGGCCAGTTTTCCGCCAGCCCCGTGCTGGGCCTGCGCCTGCCGATGTGGCGCTCTAAGCTGGTCGTGTTCCTGATGTTCTCGGCCTTCCTGGCGCTGATCGGTCGCGCGCTGTGGATTCAAGGCCCCGGCAACCGCTTCTATGAAGCCGAGGGCAAGAAGCGCTTCCAGCGCACGCTGGAGTTGCCCGCCACGCGCGGCAAGATTCTCGATCGCAATGGTCTGGTGCTGGCCACGAGCCTGCCGGTGAAGGCCATCTGGGCCGTGCCCGAAGACGTGCCCAACAACGTGCCTGGCGAAGACATGAAGAAGCTCGCCAAGCTGCTCGGCATGAACAACAAGGAGCTTTCGGGCAAGCTGGGCGAAGACAAGGGCTTCGTCTACCTCAAGCGTCAGGTGCTGCCCGAGGTGGCCGACCAGATTGCCGCGCTGAAGATCGATGGCATCTATCAGACGCGTGAATACAAGCGCTTCTACCCGGAAGGCGAGGCGATGGCGCACATCGTCGGTTTCACCAACGTCGAGGACAAAGGCCAGGAAGGCATGGAGCTGGCGCGCGAGTCCGACCTCGCCGGTGCCGCCGGACAGCGTCAGGTGATCAAGGATCGGCTGGGCCGCGTGGTGGAAGACGTGGGCGTGCTCAAGGCTCCGCGTGATGGGCATGATCAGACGCTGTCGATCGACGCCAAGATCCAGTACCTGACCTTCAATGAACTGAAGGCCGCCATCGAGCGTACCCACGCAAAGGCCGCCAGTGCGATCGTTCTGGACGCCCAGACCGGCGAGGTGCTGGCACTCGCCAACTACCCGACCTACAACCCGAACGACCGCACCCGCCTGTCTGGCGAGCAACTGCGTAACCGCGTGCTGACCGACACCTTCGAGCCCGGCTCGATGATGAAGCCGGTCACCATCAGCCTCGCGTTGCAGCTCAAGCGCGTGACGCCCACTACGCTGGTGCAGACCAACGGCAAATACAATTTTGAAGGCGCGACCATTTCCGATACCGGCAACTACGGCACGCTGACGGTCGCCCAGGTGATCCAGCACTCCAGCAACATCGGTACGACCAAGATCGCGATGATGCTCAAGCCGCAGGAAATGTGGGACATGTTCACCAGTGTGGGCTTGGGGCAGGCACCGAAGATCGGCTTCCCGGGCGCGGTGGCGGGGCGGCTGCGGCCGGCAAACAAATGGCGCCGCATCGAGCAGGCGACCATGTCGTACGGCTACGGCCTGTCGGTGTCGCTGTTCCAGATTGCGCATGCGTACACCATCTTTGCGCACGATGGCGAGCTGATTCCGATCACCATGTACCGCACCGACGGCCAGCCGCCGCAGGGCGAGCGCGTGATCTCGCCGGAGGTGGCGCGGCAGGTCCGTCAGATGCTCGAGACGGTGACGGCGCCCGGCGGTACCGCACCGCAGGCCCAGGTGATGGGCTATCGCGTCGGCGGCAAGACCGGCACGGCGTGGAAGCACACCGGGCGCGGCTATGACCGCTCGAAGTATCGCGCCTCGTTTATTGGTCTGGCGCCGATGTCGAACCCGCGCATCATCGTGGCGGTGAGCGTGGATGAGCCCACTGTGGGTAACCGCTACGGTGGCGGCGCCGCCGGTCCGGTGTTTTCGCAGATCGTGGGCGGCACCTTGCGCGCGTTGAACGTGCCGCCGGATTCGCCGGTGCGTCAGCTCGTGATGACGCCGGACGTGCCGGAAGAGCCGGTGGGAGGGCTGCAATGACGGCCAAGCCGACGTCCGATCGTCCGACCATCGCCGCGCGCCTGGCGCCCGTGGCGGACTGGCTGCGCGTACAAGCGCCAGCGGGTGCCGACCTCACGAGCGATACGCGCAAGCTCAAGACTGGCGATGTGTTCGTCGCCTACGTGCTCGGCAATGTGCGCCAGCATGGCGACGGCCGTCCGCATATTCCTCAGGCCATCGAGGCAGGGGCTTCCGCCGTGCTGGCCGAAGCCCATGGCTACGCAATGCCCGCAGACGCGCCCGTGCGCATCCTGCCGGTGGACGGTCTGGCTGAACTGGCCGGCCCGCTTGCCGCGCAGTGGTACGGCGTACCGTGCGCGGACGCCCTGCGCGTGATTGGCGTGACAGGCACCAACGGCAAGACATCGTGTTCGCAATGGATTGCGCAGGCGCTGACCAAACACGGCGAGCGTTGCGCAGTGGTGGGTACGCTCGGCACCGGGTTTGTCGATGCGCTGGCCGCGACCGGCTTTACCACGCCGGATGCCATCCAGCTCCAGCACAGCCTTGCCGATCTGCACGGTGCGGGTGCTCGTGCCATCGCCATGGAAGTGTCGTCGCATGGCCTGGAGCAAGGCCGCGTGGATGGCACCAGCTTCGACATCGCGGTGTTCACCAACCTGACGCAGGATCACCTCGACTACCACGGCACGATGGCCGAGTACGAACTCGCCAAGGCGCGTCTGTTCAGCTGGCCGGGCCTGCGCGCGGCGGTGATCAATCGCGACGATGCGGCCGGTGTGCGCTTGCTGCAGAACGCCCGCGCCGAAGTCGAAACCCTCGAATACGGCATCGACGGCGAAGCCGCTGCGCAGCACGGCGCCAGACAATGGCTGCGCGCCAGCAACGTGCGCGCGCATCGCACCGGTACGACGTTCGACGTGGACGGCAGCTTCGGTCACGCGACCGTGCATGCCCCCACCGTCGGCCTGTTCAACGTATCGAATCTGTTGGGTGTGCTGGGTGCACTGCTGGCGGCTGGTGTGCCGTGGCAGGACGCCATTGCGCGCCTGGAAAAGCTGCAGCCGGTGAGCGGCCGCATGGAGCGTTTCGGCGGTGAAGACGGGCCCCTCGTGGTGGTCGATTACGCCCATACGCCCGACGCGCTGGAGCAAACGCTGCGCGCGCTTGCGCCGATTACCGAGGCGCGCGGCGGCAAGCTGTGGGCTGTGTTCGGCTGCGGCGGTGACCGCGACCCTGGCAAGCGTCCGCAGATGGGCGCCATCGCCGAGCGCCTGGCGCCGCACGTGGTGCTGACCTCCGACAACCCGCGCAGCGAAGATCCGCAGCACATCCTCGACGAGATCGCCGACGGCATGGACAATCCGCGCGCCGCCACCCAGATCGAAGACCGCGCGGCCGCCATCCTGCACGCCGTGCGCCACGCCGATGCGCATGACGTGATCGTCGTGGCCGGCAAGGGACATGAATCGACGCAGGAGATTGCCGGTCGCAAGCGGCCGTTTTCCGATCAGGAACATGTGCGCCTGGCACTCGCCGCCCGCGGGGTGAATGCATGAGCGCCGCGACCGTCATGATGCACGCCACCGACGCCGCTGCCTGGATGGCCGGCGCCTATCTCGCCGGCCCCGATGCAGCGATCCTGCGCGTGACGACCGACAGCCGCGCTGTGCAACCCGGCGACCTGTTCGTCGCGCTGATCGGCGAGCGTTTCGATGCGCACGACTTCCTGCCCGAGGTGGTGGCGCGTGGCGCTGCCGCCGTGCTGGTGTCGCGCGCACCTGCTGCCACGCTGGATGTGACGAAGGTGGCCGTGCTGACCGTTGCCGATACGCGTATCGGACTCGGCCAACTTGCCGCCGGCTGGCGCCGCCAGTTCCCGATTCCCGTCGTCGCCGTGACGGGCAGCAACGGCAAGACCACGGTCAAGGAAATGATCTCCGCGATCTTCGCGCAGGCTGTGGGTGAAGACGCTCGCCTGGCGACCGCCGGTAACTTCAACAACGACATCGGCCTGCCGCTCACGCTGTTCCGCTTGAATGCGCAACACAAGCTGGCCGTGCTCGAACTCGGGATGAATCATCCGGGCGAGACGGCCGTGCTGGCCGCCATTGCCCAGCCCACCGTGGCGATGATCAATAACGCTCAGCGCGAGCACCAGGAATTCATGGTCAGCGTGGAAGCGGTGGCTGAAGAGCACGCCGCCGTGCTGGCCGCGCTGCCGCCCGATGGCGTTGCGGTGTTCCCGCGTGATGCGGCCAACGGTGGCGAATATGCGCCGGTGTGGCAAGCCGCGGCCGGTTCGCGTCGCGTGCTCGATTTCGGTATCGAGGCCGGGGCTGTGACGGGCACGGTGGCGGACACCGCCGACGGGCAACGCATCGATGTGCAGGCCCCTGGGCAACGCTTCGTCATCACGTTGCCGCTGCTCGGGTTGCACAACGCACGCAATGCGCTGGCCGCGACGGCATGCGCGCTCGCAGCCGGTGTCGCTCCCGAGGTGATAGCACAGGCGCTGGGCAACTTTGCTCCGGTCAAGGGGCGGCTGCAGCGCAAGCAGGGCACGCACGGCGGCCTCGTCATCGACGACACGTACAACGCGAACCCCGATTCGATGCGCGCAGCGATCGATGCGCTGGTCACGCTGCCGGCGCCGCGCTGGTTGGTGCTGGGTGACATGGGCGAGGTTGGCTCGCAGGGTCCGGCATTCCACGAAGAAATCGGCGCTTATGCGCGCGAGCACGGCATCGACGCGGTGCTGGCAACCGGCGAGCTTGCGCGCCACAGCGTCGACGCTTTCGGCGCAGGCGCGCAGCATTTTGCGTCGGCGGAGGACTTGATTGAACACGGCGTGCCCGCCATTGCGCCGGCTGCGACGGTATTGGTGAAGGGCTCGCGCTTCATGCGGATGGAACGCATTGTGGAAGCGCTGGTCTTGAAAGACCCGGTTGCGGATTTGTCGACCGGTTCCAGCACACAACAGCAGCACTAAGGGAAGCAAGAACCCATGTTATTGGCATTGGCGCAATGGTTGCAGAACGACTACGGCTTCCTGCGCGTCTTCAACTATCTGACGTTCCGCGCCGTGATGGCATCTCTCACGGCGCTGGTGATCGGCCTCGGGTTTGGGCCGTGGGTGATCCGTCGCCTGACCGAGCTGAAGGTCGGCCAGGCTGTGCGCAGTTATGGCCCGCAAACGCACCTGGTCAAGGCGGGCACGCCCACGATGGGCGGTGTGCTGGTGCTCATCGGTATTGCTGTGTCGACGCTGCTATGGGCGGACTGGGGCAACCGCTTCATTTGGATCGTGCTGCTCGTCACGCTGGGCTACGGCGCGATCGGTTGGGTGGATGACTACCGCAAGGTCGTGCACCGTGATCCGAAGGGCATGTCCTCGCGCGAGAAATTCTTCTGGCAGACCGTGATCGGCCTCTTTGCTGCGGCATATCTGGCGTTCTCGGTCTCGGAGACGAGCAACATGCGCGTGCTCGAGCTGTTCATGGATTGGGTGCGCAGCGGCCTGTCACTCAACCTGCCGGCCAAGTCGCACCTGATCGTGCCGTTCTTCAAAGAGATCAGCTACCCGCTGGGCGTGTTCGGTTTCATCATCCTGACGTATCTCGTCATCGTCGGTTCCAGCAATGCTGTGAACCTGACCGACGGACTTGATGGCCTCGTCATCATGCCGGTCGTGCTGGTGGGCAGTGCGTTAGGCGTGTTCGCCTACGTGATGGGCAGCGCCGTCTATAGCAAGTACCTGCTGTTCCCTCACATTCCAGGTGCGGGTGAGCTGCTGATCTTCTGCTCGGCGATGGCGGGGGCCGGGCTTGCCTTCCTGTGGTTCAACGCGCATCCGGCGCAGGTGTTCATGGGTGACGTTGGCGCGCTGGCGCTTGGCGGCGCGCTGGGCACGATCGCCGTGATCGTGCGTCAGGAAATCGTGCTCTTCATCATGGGCGGCATCTTCGTGGCCGAGACCGTCTCGGTGATGCTGCAGGTGACGTGGTTCAAGTTCACCAAAAAGCGTTATGGCGAGGGCCGGCGTCTGTTCCGCATGGCGCCGCTGCATCACCATTTCGAGCTCTCCGGCTGGAAGGAAACGCAAGTGGTCGTGCGCTTCTGGGTCATCACCATGATGTTGGTGCTGATCGGCTTGTCGACCCTGAAGCTGCGGTGAGCACGCAAATGACCGACATGACCGAATCGATCAGCCCGGACGACATGGACGCCACACAGCCGGAAGCGGCCGTGGACGCCGTTGTCGCGACGCTCGATTCCACCGAACCGATGCCCGCTGCCGAAACCGCCCAGGAGCCGCGCATGTTCGGCGACTTCGACGCGCCGGCGGTGCTGGTGCTCGGCCTTGGTGAATCCGGCCTGGCAATGGCGCGCTGGTGTGCCCGTCATGGCGCGCGAGTGCGCGTGGCCGACACGCGCGAGGCGCCAGCCAACCTGCCCACGTTGCGTGCGCACGTGCCGGATGCCGAATTCGTGAACGGCCCATTCGCCGTGTCGCTGCTGGACGATGTGACGCTCGTGGCGATCAGTCCCGGGCTGTCGCCGCTGGATGCCAACGTCGCCGCACTGCTGAGCGCCGCCAATGCGCGCAGCGTGCCGGTGTGGGGCGAGATCGAATTGTTTGCCCGCGCGTTGGCGGGTCTCAAGACCGCGCAGAGCTACACGCCGCGCGTGTTGGCCATCACTGGGACCAACGGCAAGACAACCACCACTGCGCTCACGGGCGCCTTGGTGGAGCGCGCCGGCAAGACTGTCGGCGTAGCAGGCAACATCAGCCCGTCGGCGCTCGATAAGCTCGGGGAATGCATTGACGCCGGTACGCTGCCCGACGTGTGGGTGCTCGAGCTTTCCAGCTTCCAGCTCGAAACCACGCACACGCTGGACGCAGACGCCGCCACCGTCCTGAACATTACGCAGGATCACCTCGACTGGCACGGCACGCTGGACGCCTATGCCGCGGCCAAGGGCCGCATCTTTGGCGCCAACACCGTGCGTGTGCTGAATCGTCAGGATGCTGCCGTGATGGCATTCGCCAGCAAGAACGGTGGCGACATCACCTTCGGCATCGACGAACCGGGCACGCCCGATGCGCTCGGCCTGTTGCGCGATGGCGGCATGCCCTGGATCGTATTGGCGGAAGCCGATGAGGACGATCTTCCCAAGCCCACGCGCCGCAAGAAAAGCGACAACGTGCCGGCCGCGCCTGTGCCGGTGCGCCTCAAGCGCCTGATGCCAGCTGACGCACTGCGCATCCGGGGCTTGCACAACGCGACCAACGCGATGGCTGCGCTGGCACTGTGCCGGGCGATCGGCCTTCCGGTGAGCGCGCTGCTGCACGGCCTGCGCGACTACGCCGGCGAGCCGCACCGCGTCGAACTGATCGCCGCATTTGACGACATCGAATTCTTCGACGACAGCAAGGGCACCAACGTCGGCGCGACGGTGGCTGCACTCTCGGGCTTGTCCAAGCATGTCGTGCTGATCGCGGGTGGCGACGGCAAGGGTCAGGACTTCTCGCCGCTGGCCGAGCCGGTCGCGCAGTACGCGCGCGCCGTGATCCTCATCGGCCGCGATGCACCGCTGATTCGTGAGGCGCTGGCCAATACCGGTGTCGCGCTGATCGATGCGCCGACGCTGGAAGCCGCTGTGCCGCAAGCCGCCGCTCATGCGCAACCGGGCGATGCCGTGCTGTTGTCGCCGGCGTGCGCCAGCTTTGACATGTTCCGCAACTACGAACATCGCGCCCAGGTGTTCCACGAGGCCGTGGCCGCACTGGCGGCAGACCGAGGAGTCCTCCTATGAGCGACACCCAGATCAAGCGCAGCGGCTTCATCGGCGCGACCATCGGCAATGCGTGGGATGGCCTGCGTGATGCCGTTTCGGGGGTCAAGCCCACGCGCTCCAAGATGATGGAGTACGACCAGCCGCTGATGTGGGTTGCGATTGTGCTGCTCGGCCTCGGGCTGGTGATGGTGTATTCGGCGTCCATCGCGTTGCCGGATTCGCCCAAGTACGCCAACTACAGCAACGGGCACTTCCTGATCCGCCACATTTTCTCGCTGGTGATCGGCCTCATCGGTGCGATCGTCGCATTCCAGATTCCGGTCAAGTTCTGGGACAAATACGCACCGAAGCTTTTCATCATCGCGCTGGTGCTGTTGGTGATCGTGCTCGTGCCGCACGTGGGTAAGGGCGTGAACGGCGCGCGCCGCTGGTTGCCGCTGGGCGTCATGAACTTCCAGCCGTCCGAGCTGATGAAGCTGGCGGTCGTGCTGTACGCCGCCAATTACACCGTGCGCAAGCAGGACTGGATGCAGAGCGTGCGCAAGGGCTTCCTGCCGATGGGCGTGGCCGTGGCGTTTGTGGGCTCGCTCCTGCTGCTGGAGCCGGACATGGGCGCGTTCCTAGTGATCGCGGCCGTGGCTATGGGCATCCTCTTCCTGGGCGGCGTGAACGGCAAGCTGTTCGGCGGCCTCGTGCTGACGGCGGTGTCAACTTTCTCACTGCTGATCGTGGCGTCGCCGTGGCGGCGTGAGCGGATCTTTGCGTACCTGAACCCCTGGCAGGAGGAATACGCACAGGGCAAGGCTTACCAGCTCACGCACTCGCTCATCGCTTTCGGCCGTGGCGAGTGGACCGGCGTCGGCCTGGGCGGCAGCATCGAGAAGCTGCACTACCTGCCGGAAGCGCACACCGACTTCATCCTGGCTGTGATCGGCGAGGAACTGGGCTTCGTCGGCGTGCTGATCGTGATCCTGCTGTTCTACTGGATGGTGCGGCGCGCATTCGAGATCGGCCGCACCGCATTGCAGCTCGACCGCACGTTTGCCGGCCTGGTCGCCAAAGGCCTGGGTATCTGGATCGGCTGGCAGGCCTTCATCAACATGGGTGTGAACCTCGGCCTGCTGCCAACCAAGGGCCTGACACTGCCGATGGTCAGCTACGGCGGCTCGGGCATCCTGATGAACTGCGTGGCGCTCGCGCTGCTGCTGCGTATCGACTACGAAAACCGCGTGCTGATGCGGGGGGGCAAGGTATGACGGTAGGTACGGCGCCCCGCACGCTCCTCGTCATGGCCGGCGGTACGGGCGGTCACATCTTCCCCGCGCTGTCGGTGGCCAAGCTGCTTGCCGCGCGTGGCTGGAAGGTGGTGTGGCTTGGCAACGCGAACGGCATGGAAGGCCAACTGGTGCCCAAGCACGGCTTTCCGCTGGAGTCGGTACAGTTTGGTGGCCTGCGCGGCAAGGGCCTCGTTACCAAGTTTCTGCTGCCGCTCAACCTGTTGCGCGCGTTCTGGCAGAGCCTCGGTGTGGTGCGTCGTGTGCGTCCAAACGTGGTGTTGGGCATGGGCGGCTATATCACGTTCCCGGGCGGCATGATGAGCGTGCTGCTGGGGCGCCCGCTGGTGCTGCACGAACAGAATTCCATCGCAGGTCTGGCCAACCGCGTGCTTGCGCGCGTAGCGGATCGCGTGCTGTGCGCATTTCCGAATGCGCTGTCCGGCGCTGAGTGGGTCGGCAACCCGATCCGCGCCGACCTTGCCATGCTGGCTTCACCGCAAGCGCGTTACGCCGAGCGAACCGGCCCGCTGCGCGTGCTGGTCGTGGGCGGCAGCCTGGGCGCGGCGGCGCTCAACGACGTGGTGCCCAAGGCGCTGGCGTTGCTGCCGGCTGATACGCGCCCGATCGTCATCCATCAGGCTGGTGCCAAGCAGATCGACACGCTGCGCGCCAACTATGCCGCCGCGGGCATTGACGCTGCCCACGCGCAACCCGTGCCCTTCATCGACGACATGGCGGCCGCGTATGCGCACGCCGATCTCGTGATTTGCCGTGCGGGCGCAATGACTGTTTCAGAAGTGGCCGCGGCGGGTGTCGCGGCGCTGTTCGTGCCGTTCCCGCACGCCGTGGACGATCACCAGACCACCAACGCGCGCTTCCTTTCGGAACGCGGCGCAGCGCTGTTGGTGTCGCAGCAGGAACTGGGTCCGGCATCGCTGGCAGATACACTCGCGTCCCTGACGCGTGCGCAGTTGGCCGATATGGCGGCTAAAGCACGTGAGCAGGCACGGCCCGAAGCGGCCGAGCGTGTCGCCGACGTGTGTGTAGCGGTGGCACGGGCATAGGGAATCGAATCGATATGAAGCACATCGTCAAGAACATCCATTTTGTAGGCATCGGCGGCGCCGGTATGAGCGGCATCGCCGAGGTGCTGCTGAACCTCGGCTACCGCGTGACAGGCTCAGATCTGGGCAGCAGCGCGACCACGCAGCGGCTGGCAACCCTCGGCGCGACAATCATGCAGGGCCACGCGCCGGAGCATGTGATCGGCGCCAATGCCGTGGTCGTCTCCACCGCCGTGCGCGGCGACAACCCCGAAGTGCTGGCCGCGCGCGCCAAGCGCATCCCCATCGTGCCGCGTGCGGTGATGCTGGCCGAGCTGATGCGCCTGAAGCAGGGCATCGCCATTGCCGGCACGCACGGCAAGACGACGACCACCAGCCTGGTCGCCTCCGTGCTGGCCGAAGGCGGCCTGGACCCGACCTTCGTGATCGGCGGCCGCCTGAACTCTGCCGGCGCCAACGCTCGGCTGGGCACGGGCGACTTCATCGTCGCCGAGGCCGACGAATCCGACGCGTCGTTCCTCAACCTGTTCCCTGTGATCGAGGTCATCACCAATATCGATGCCGATCACATGGAGACCTACGGGCACGATTTCTCGCGCCTGAAGCAGGCGTTCATCGAGTTCACGCAGCGTCTGCCGTTCTACGGCATTGCCGTGCTGTGCGTGGATGATCCGAACGTGCGCGAAATTCTGCCGTTCGTCTCCAAGCCTGTCGTGCGCTACGGTTTTGCCGAAGATGCGCAAGTGCGTGCGGTCAATGCGCGCGCCGTCGATGGCCGCATGGAATTCACCGTGATCCGCCAGATCAACGGCCATGCCGAGCCGCCGCTGTCGATCACGCTCAACCTGCCGGGCCTGCACAACGTGCAGAACGCGCTGGCCGCCATCGCCATCGCTACCGAACTGGAAGTGCCGGACGAGGCCATCGTCAAGGCGTTGGCCGAATTCAACGGCGTGGGCCGCCGCTTCCAACGCTACGGCGAAGTGCCGACCGCTGACGGCGAGGGCCGCTTCACGCTCATCGATGACTACGGCCACCACCCCGTCGAGATGGCTGCCACGCTGGCCGCGGCGCGCGGCGCGTTCCCCGGTCGTCGCCTTGTGCTGTCGTTCCAGCCGCACCGCTTTACCCGCACGCGCGACTGCTTCGAAGATTTTGTGAAGGTGCTCGGCACCGTAGATGCGTTGCTGCTCGCCGAGGTGTACGCCGCCGGTGAGCCTCCCATCGTCGCCGCCGACGGCCGCGCGCTGACGCGTGCGCTGCGCGTAGCCAACAAGATCGAGCCGGTATTCGTAGAGCAGATCGAAGACATGCCGCAAGCGATTCTGAATGCGGCGCAGGACGGCGACGTGGTCATCACCATGGGCGCAGGTTCGATCGGGCAGGTGCCCGGTCAAGTGGTGGCGTTGCAGGCGCAGGCGCGCAGCACAAATGTCGTGGATCTGAACGGAGGCGCCGCAGCATGACGACCGGTCCGTTTGTTCCAAATCCGACGATTGATCCGAAGTCCCTCGGCAAGGTGGGCGTGCTCATGGGCGGCCGGTCCGCCGAACGCGAAATCTCGCTGATGTCCGGCAACGGCGTGCTGGCTGCGCTGCGCGCGCGGGGCGTCGATGCGCACCCGTTCGACCCGGGCCTGCAGGCCGTGGCCGATCTGGCCAAGCAAGGGTTCGACCGCGTGGTGATCTCGCTGCACGGCCGCTTTGGCGAAGACGGCACGATCCAGGGCTTGCTCGAGCAATTCGGCATTCCGTACACCGGTAGCGGCGTACTCGCGTCTGCGCTGGCGATGGACAAGGAAGCCACCAAGCGCCAATGGCAGACTCACGGCCTGCCCACGCCTGACTTCGTGATGTTGCACGCCGGCGCCGACTGGCAAGCCGTGGCCGACCGCCTTGGCCTGCCGCTGATCGTCAAGCCGGCGCGCGAAGGTTCGTCGATCGGTCTGACCAAGGTCACGAGCGCCGCCGAGCTGCCCGCCGCCTACGAGAAGGCTGCGCGCCTGGACCGCGATGTGATGGCCGAGCAGTTCATCGAAGGCGACGAGCTGACCTGCCCGATCATCGGCGAAGGCGAGAGCGCGACCGCGTTGCCGCTCATCCGCATCGTCGCGCCGCAGGCCAACTACGACTACCAGAACAAGTACTTCACCGACGACACGCGCTACGAATGCCCGGCACCGATTCCCGCCGATGTGGCCGTGCGCGTGCAGGCGCTGGTGGTGCAGGCATATCGCGGGCTGGGCTGCCGTGGCTGGGGCCGTGCCGACATCATGCTGCGCAAGTCCGACAACGCGCCGTTCCTGCTGGAGATGAACACGTCGCCGGGCATGACCGGCCATTCGCTGGTGCCGATGGGCGCGCGCGCGGCCGGCATCAGCTATGAAGATTTTGTGCTGCAACTGGCCGCGAGTGCGTCGCTGGAGCTGCACGCGAGCACCGACTGGAAACCAGAGTAATCAACGCAACGTCAGCGAAACCGGACAACACAACGTTATGTGGCACAACACCCGTCTCCTCAACGCCGTCGCGAGTGCGCTCTATGCGCTGCTCGCGCTTGGCGCGTTGGGCGTTGGGACGGTCTGGCTGATGCAGCGACCGATGTTCCAGCTGCAGCAGGTGCGGGTGATGCCGATGGCCGGCAGCGAGTTGCGCCACGTGAATGTGCCGAGTCTGCGCGCCAACGCGCTGACCAAGCTGCGCGGCAATTTCTTCTCGCTGAATCTGGACGACGCGCGTGCCGCATTCGAATCGGTGCCGTGGGTGCGGCGTGCGAGCGTGCGCCGCGTGTGGCCGAACGGGCTGCTGGTGGAAGTGCAGGAGCACGAAGCGCTCGGCACCTGGGGCGGCAATGAGTCCGGCAAGCTGGTCAACACGTATGGCGAAGTCTTCGTGGCCAACCTGGCCGAAGCTGAAGATGACACCGACCTGGTTGCGCTGGCTGGCCCCGAAGGAACCGAGCAGGACGTGGTCGACAAACTGGAGACCATGACCGAGTGGTTCAAGCCGATGAATGTCGAGCCGCTGAGCGTGACGCTCACCGACCGCTACGCCTGGCGCGCGCGGTTGTCCAACGGCACGGTCATCGAGCTGGGCCGCGAACTGAATGACGATGACCGCACAGCGCTGGCCGCGCGTGCCCGCCGCTTTGTGCGTGCGTGGCCCGAGGTGACGAAGCGCTGGGGCGGTCAGATCGAATACGCCGATCTGCGGTATCCCAACGGATTCGCAGTTCGGGCGGCGGGTGTGCGCTTCCTGACCGATGCGCAGGCTGCGGTGCTGGCCAAGGGGGGCAAGCTGCCTGGCACCGCGAATGGCACCAGCAGTGCTGCAAAGCCGAAAGCCACGCTGGGGGGTAAGCCGGCGGCCAACAACAAAGCAACGCGAAGCACAGAGAAAACGCGATGAGCAAGGAATACAAGGATCTTCTGGTCGGGCTGGACATCGGCACCTCCAAGGTGGTGGCGGTGGTCGCCGAGCTGCGTCCTGACGGCGCCTACGAGGTCATCGGCATGGGCCAGACCGAATCGAAGGGGCTCAAGAAGGGTGTGGTCGTCAATATCGAGGCGACCGTCCAGTCGATCCAGAAGGCGCTCGAAGAAGCGGAGCTGATGGCCGATTGCAAGATCGGCGAGGTCTTCACGGGCATTGCCGGCAGCCATATCCGCAGCTTCAACTCGAGCGGCATGGTGGCGATCAAGGACAAGGAAGTCACCTCCACCGATGTGGCCCGCGTGATCGAGACCGCCAAGGCCGTCAACATCCCGACCGACCAGCAGATCCTGCACATTCTCACGCAGGAATTCATCATCGACGGCCAGGAAGACGTGCGCGAGCCGATTGGCATGAGCGGCATCCGGCTCGAGGTGAAGGTGCACATCGTGACGGGCGCAGTGAGTGCGGCGCAGAACATCGTCAAGTGCGTGCGTCGCTGCGGGCTGGAGGTGCACGACCTGATTCTGCAGCCGCTCGCATCAAGCCTGGCCGTGCTGACCGAAGACGAAAAGGAACTCGGCGTGGTGCTGGTCGACATTGGCAGCGGCACGACCGACATCGCGATCTTCAGCGAAGGCGCGATCCGCCACACGGCCGTGATCCCCATCGCCGGCGACCAGATCACCAACGACATCGCGATGGCCCTGCGCACGCCGACGCCGGACGCCGAGGACATCAAGATCCAGTACGGCATCGCCAAGCAGGTGCTGGCCGATCCGGACGAGATGATCGATGTGCCGGGCGTCGGCGACCGCGGGCCGCGCACGCTTTCGCGTCAAGCGCTGGCTGCCGTGATCGAGCCGCGCGTGGAAGAGCTGTTCTCGCTCGTGCATCAGGTGGTGCGCGAATCCGGCTATGAGGAACTGCTCTCCAGCGGCGTGGTCCTCACTGGCGGTACCGCAATGATGCCGGGCATGGTCGAGCTGGGTGAAGACATGTTCTTGAAGCCCGTGCGTGTGGGCGTACCGGAGTACCGCGGCAACCTGCACGAGGTGGTGAAGAGCCCGCGTTACGCCACCGTGATGGGCTTGCTGCAGGAAGGTCGCGTGCAGCGGGTGCGGGGGCGCAAGGTTGTGGTGCAGTCCGGATCGGCCAAGCAGATCTGGACGCGCATGAAGGAATGGTTCATCGGCAACTTCTAAGCACGTGTGTGCCGGGTGTTGGCGATGTGCTCCCTGGGGGGAGCAAGTTGAGTTTCTTGTTTTGATGTTTTTTGTTCAGGAACCAGGAGTTGCGGCGGGGAGGCTGCATCGTCTGGGACTGATCACTTCTGGAGGCAATGATGGACTTCGACATGATTGAAACGGAAATGCAGGACGGCACCATCATCAAGGTGGTCGGCGTCGGCGGCGCGGGCGGTAATGCCGTGCAGCACATGATCAACCGCGGCGTGCAAGGCGTGGAATTCATCTGCATGAACACCGATGCGCAGGCGCTCAAGCGCTCGACCGCATCGCGCGTGCTGCAGCTCGGCAGCACGGGCCTCGGCGCCGGTGCCAAGCCCGAAGTGGGCAAGCACTGCGCAGAGGAAGCCCGTGAGCAGATCGCCGACGCACTGCGCGGCGCGCACATGGTCTTCATCACTGCCGGCATGGGCGGCGGTACGGGTACGGGCGCAGCACCGGTGGTCGCACAGGTCGCCAAGGAAATGGGCATCTTGACCGTGGGCGTGGTCTCCAAGCCGTTCGAATTCGAAGGCGCACGCCGCTCGAAGGTTGGCGAGCATGGCGCGAACGACCTCGAAGGCAACGTCGATTCGCTGATCGTCGTGCTCAACGAAAAGCTCTTCGAAGTCATGGGCGATGATGCCGAGATGGACAAGTGCTTCCAGTGCGCCGACGACGTGCTGCACAACGCAGTGGCCGGCATCGCGGAAATCATCAACGTCGATGGTCTGGTGAACGTCGACTTCGAAGACGTGAAGACCGTGATGGGCGAACAAGGCAAGGCGATGATGGGCACGGCCACCGTGTCCGGCGTCGACCGTGCACGTCTGGCCGCTGAGCAAGCCGTGGCAAGCCCGCTGCTGGAAGGCGTGGACCTTTCGGGCGCGCGGGGCGTGCTGGTCAACATCACGGCCAGCCGCTCGCTCAAGCTGTCCGAAACCAAGGAAGTGATGAACACCATCCGCAGCTATGCCGCGGAAGATGCCACCGTCATTTTCGGCACGGTCTACGACGATGCCATGGGCGACGCACTGCGTGTGACCGTGGTTGCGACGGGCCTGGGTCGCGCTGCTCGCAACAAGCAGCAACAGCAACAGACGATGACGCTGCTGAAGACCGGTACGGACAACCAGCCGGTGGCTTTCGGCGGTAGCGCCGGTCACTCGGTGGCGGCCGCGCCGGACTACAGCAATTTCGACACCCCTGCCGTGTGGCGCAGCTCGCGTGAGTCGGCATCGGCTCACGTGGCGGCACTGCAAGAGAAGGGCGTCGACACGTACGACATTCCGGCATTCCTGCGCAAGCAGGCGGACTGATCGGGCCTGCGTTGGTTCGATAGCGCTCGCGCACGTCCGACTGCCTGCGGCACCGCACGCCGCGCGCGGTTCACGGCTCCCCTCCCGTGATCGCCGTTGTGTGATGGCCCGCTGCTCGCAAGTCGACAGCGCTCGACGAACCGGACACAGTCGTTGCCGCCGGGCAGGTTGGCCTCTGGCCGCCTCCCCGGAAGGGTTCACCCCGCCCGGCGGGTGTATCCGTTCGTTGTGCCGCGCGCGGTGCGTTCCGACCCAAGCGGCCTGATAGTGTTGTCTCCCAAGACCGCCCGCGTGATTCGTTCACGCGGGCGGTCTCGTTTTACGAACCGGCTGCGCGGTCGCGCGGCAAGTTCTATGATCGCGATATCCGCGCACGCTCCCTGACGATCATGATCCAGCCTGGTCAACCGCTTCCCGACGCAACGCTCTACGAGTTCTTTGAAGTGGAAAAGGACGGCTGCGCGCTCGGCCCCAATGCTTTCTCCGTCCAGCATCTGGCAGAGGGTAAGACGATCGTCATCTTCGGGCTGCCAGGTGCGTTCACGCCGACCTGTTCGGCGCGGCATGTGCCCGGCTACCTCGCCCACTTCGACGCGCTGCGCGCCAAGGGTGTCGACGAGATATGGTGTGTGTCCGTCAACGACGCCTTCGTGATGGGCGCCTGGGCCCGAACACAGGGAACCGACGACAAAATCCGCATGCTTGGTGACGGCAGCGCAGAGTTCACCAGCAAGCTCGGCCTTGACCAGGACCTCTCCAAGCGCGGCATGGGCGTGCGCTCGCAGCGCTACGCGATGGTCGTGAAGGACGGTGTGGTAACAGCGCTACAGGTGGAAGCGCCCGGGCAGTTCGCCGTCAGCAGCGCCGAATCGATCCTGGCGATACTCTGACGCCACGCTGGCGGCTCCCCCAAATGGCGGAGTACCGCCCGCTATGCCGCCTCGCCTCAAGGCTGATGAGTTCGTGGCCCTGAATCTGCGTGCACTAAGGTTAAGCAGAGTGTGAGCACCCCTAACATCCCGATACAAAAGTCGTTTTGAAGGCAGGGATGTGAAAATGGTATGATTAGGGTTATCACCTATGCAGACCGCATAGATAAAAACAATCGTAGAAATTTCGTGAGTTGAGGGCGGCCATGTTGAAACAACGCACCATCAAGTCCCTCGTCAAGACCGTCGGCATCGGGTTGCACTCGGGCCGTAAGGTGACGTTGACGTTGCGCCCGGCAGCCGCAGGCACCGGCATCGTCTTCACGCGCGTTGACCTCGATCCGGCCGTCGAGATTCCCGCTACCGCCAGCGCCATCGGCGACACCCGCCTTGCGTCCGTGCTGCAAAAAGACGGCGCCCGCGTGTCGACCGTCGAACATTTGATGTCCGCTTGCGCCGGCCTCGGTATCGACAATCTCTATGTCGACGTCGACGCCGAAGAAATCCCCATCATGGACGGCAGCGCGGCCTCATTCGTGTTTCTGTTGCAATCGGCGGGCATCGAAGAGCAGGGCGCAGCCAAGCGGTTCATCCGCGTGCTCAAGCCGGTGGAAATCCGCGAGGGCGACAAACTTGCCCGCCTCGACCCATACTTCGGCTTCAAGCTGTCGTTCACGATCGAATTCCGCCACCCGGCTGTCGACAAGACCGGCCAGACGTTCGAGATCGACTTTGCTGACACCAGCTACACGCGCGAAATCGCCCGCGCCCGTACGTTCGGTTTCGCGCATGAAGTTGAAATGCTGCGCGAGGTCGGTCTGGCGCGCGGCGGCAGCCTCGACAACGCCATCGTGCTCGACGAGCACCGCATGCTGAACAACGACGAACTGCGCTATGGCGATGAGTTCGTCCGTCACAAGATTCTCGACGCGATTGGCGACCTGTATGTGGTGGGCCACCCGCTGATCGCTGCGTACACCGCGCACAAGTCGGGTCATGGCCTGAACAACGCGCTGCTGCGCGCGCTCCTGGCCGACGAAACGGCTTACGAGATCGTGACGTTCGACAAGGTGGAAGAAGCGCCGCGCGCGTTCCTGCCGCAGTTGCAACCGGCCTTCTCGTGATCGGCTGAGCGGTCGTTCGTATGAAAAAAGCGCCCTGCGGGGCGCTTTTTATTTGGGCTTGGCGGCCGGTGCAACGTGTCGCGCAATCATTTCGGCCAAGGCCTGCCGAAGCGGCGAATCGGGCAGTTCATTGGCCAGGGCCGCCAGGCTGTTGACTCCAACTGCGGTCATCTTGGCGCGTTTAGGCGGCTTTTCGGTCTCTTGTGGCCATAAACTGTCGTTGCCGCCCTGCGGTTGTACCCGTACACGAATTGCGGTAATCTGCGATCCCCGGCGCTGCAGACGCTCCAGCAAGGTGGGTACCACCTGCCGCAAGCGCGCCGCAGCCGCACTATGTGCGGCGAGCAACACCAGAGTCGCTTCGCGGCTGTCGCGCGCATCGTTCTTGATGCCACCGACCGCCACCCCGCCGCCCAAACCGGGCGGCAGCAGCGACAACACCTCCGCTTCCAACGTCGCCAATTGCCTGGCCGCCTGCATCAGCGGGCCGACCGAACCGGCACCCGAGAGCCAGTCCTGGACGGGTTTAGCCACAGGCGTCTTGAGAGCGGGATGAACAAAGATTCGCATGCCGGCATTGTAGGGCGCTTCATCGCGCTTTCGTGCTGGTGGGCAGCTTTTTTGTCCGGAAAACGAGCGATGCAGATCATCCTGATTCACCCACGCAAGGCCGGCGCGATGCACCTGTCGCGACGCGGCGTCTTCGTGGCTATTGGCGCAGTGCTGCTGACCGTGGCAAGCCTGTCCGTTGGTGGGACCTGGTTGGCGGCCAAGCAGGGGCTGCTGCCGGGTGCGGCTGCTTCCGCGGTTCCTGGCGCAGACCAGCGCGTCACCCGCGAAAACCTCAACCTGATGGCTGCGCGCATTGGCGAAATGCAGGCGCAGATCGCGCGCCTGGACGCGCTGGGCGCCCGTGTGTCGGGGCTGGCAGGCGTGCCGCCGCGCGAGTTCGATTTCAAATCACAGCCGAGCCGTGGCGGGCCGGAGGGTGCATTCTCGCGGCCGATGTCGATGCCGGAAATTCAGTCCGAGCTGAATCGCCTGACGCGCTCGGCAGACCAGCGCATCGATTACCTCAGCGTGCTTGAAAGCACCCTGATGGACCGGCAGATCCACGCCAAGATGATGCCGACCGTGCGCCCGGTGGCCACGGGCTACGATTCCTCGGGCTTCGGCACGCGCATCGATCCGTTCACGGGCCGGCGCACGCAGCATGACGGCGTCGACTTTGTCGGTCCGGTTGGAACGCCCATCGTGGCCGCTGCCGGTGGCGTGGTGGTGGCCAGCGAGTTCCACCACGAATACGGCAACATGATCGACATCGACCATGGCAACGGCCTGAAGACGCGCTATGCGCACGCGTCCAAGGTGTTTGTGAAGGTCGGCGACATCGTGAAGGCGGGCGAGCGCATCGCGCTGATCGGCCGTACCGGCCGCGCCACTGGGCCGCATCTGCACTTCGAGGTGCACGTCAACGATGTCCCGCAGAATCCGGTAGCCTTCCTGGAGAACGCCGGTCAGCCCAAGATGGCAGCCAACAAGGCGCCCGCGCCGAAGGTTGCGGCGGCCGATATCGGAAAGAGCATGGCGGCGGCCGGCCATTGATCTAGCGCGGGTTGCAATTGGGGCGCCCGTCCCCAGTTCAGCGTGAGTGTGTAGCCGCCCGGACGACGTTCGTGCGGCCCCAAAGTGCGGCGTTCCTGCCACATCTGGCGGTTCTGCTGCCATCAAGCGGGTGTTTTGCACATGCTAAACTCCCGCCTTTGCGCCAACCCTTTCTGGGCCGTTGTGCTGCCTGTGTTTCGCGGTCTCTCCGACGCGTTTTCCGGGTGGCTCACCAGCCCTAGCCATCGATGATCACGGGCCTTCTCAAGAAGATTTTCGGCAGCCGTAATGAACGGCTGATCAAACAATACCGCCGCAAGGTGGCGCAGATCAATGCGCTCGAGCCCAAGTTCGAAGCGCTCTCCGATGCCGAGCTGCAGGCCAAGACCGAAGAATTCCGCCAACGTTTTGCCAAGGGCGAAACCCTCGACGCGTTGTTGCCCGAAGCGTTCGCTGTGTGCCGCGAGGCCAGCAAGCGCGTGATGAAGATGCGGCACTTCGACGTGCAGCTTGTCGGCGGCATGGTCCTGCACGACGGCAAGATCGCCGAAATGCGCACGGGTGAAGGCAAGACGCTGACCGCAACGCTGGCTGTGTATCTGAACGCCATTTCGGGTCAGGGCGTGCACGTCGTGACGGTCAACGATTACCTCGCCCAGCGCGACGCCGAGTGGATGGGCCGCCTGTACAACTGGCTGGGCCTGTCGGTGGGCGTCAACCTGACCACCATGGATCACGACCAGAAGCAGGCTGCCTACGCGTCGGACATCACCTACGGCACGAACAACGAGTTCGGCTTCGACTACCTGCGCGACAATATGGTGTACGACGCCGGCCAGCGCGTGCAGCGTCCGCTGAACTACGCGATCGTCGATGAAGTCGACTCGATCCTGATCGATGAAGCGCGCACCCCGCTGATCATCTCCGGCCAGGCAGAAGACCACACCGACCTGTACCGCCGCATGAACGGCATCCCGGCGCAGCTCACGCGCCAGATCGGTGAAGAGAAGTCGGATGGCACAGGCGTCGAGAAGCCGGGCGATTACTATGTCGACGAAAAGTCGCATCAGGTCTACCTGACCGAATCGGGCCACGAGAAAGCCGAGCAGATCCTGCTGCAAGCCGGCTTGATCGGCGAGGGCGAATCGCTCTACGCGCCGCAGAACATCACGCTGATGCACCATCTGTACGCCGCCCTGCGTGCGCACAGCCTGTTCTTCCGCGATCAGCACTACGTGGTGCAGAACGGTGAAGTGGTGATCGTCGATGAATTCACCGGCCGGCTGATGGCGGGCCGCCGCTGGTCCGACGGTCTGCATCAGGCCGTGGAAGCCAAGGAAGGCGTGCAGATCCAGCAGGAAAACCAGACGCTGGCGACCATCACGTTCCAGAACTACTTCCGCATGTACAACAAGCTGTCGGGCATGACCGGCACGGCTGACACGGAAGCGTATGAATTCCAGGAGATTTATGGCCTGGAAACCGTGGTGATCCCGACCAACCGCACGCCGCAGCGCAAGGACTTGCAGGATCAGATCTACAAGACCTCGAAGGAGCGCTACGACGCCGTCATTCGCGATATTCGCGATTGCTACGAGCGTGGTCAGCCAGTGCTGGTGGGCACGACGTCCATCGAAAACTCCGAACTGCTGTCGAACCTGCTGAACCAGGCGAAGCTGCCGCATCAGGTGCTCAACGCGAAGCAGCACGAACGTGAAGCTGAGATCATCGCGCAGGCCGGTCGTCCGAAGATGATCACCATTGCCACCAACATGGCTGGCCGCGGTACCGACATCGTGCTGGGCGGCAACGTGGAAAAGCAGTCCGGCTTTGTGATGGCCGACGAGTCGCTCTCCGACGCTGAGAAGGCCTCGCGCGTGAAGACGTTGCAGGACGAATGGCAATCGCTGCACGAGCAGGTGAAGGCTGCTGGCGGCCTGCATATCGTTGGCACCGAGCGCCACGAGTCGCGCCGGATCGACAACCAGCTGCGTGGCCGTGCCGGCCGTCAGGGCGATCCGGGTTCGTCACGTTTTTATCTGTCGCTGGATGACCAACTGCTGCGCATCTTCGCGGGCGACCGCGTGCGCGCGATCATGGACCGCCTGAAGATGCCCGAAGGCGAGCCGATCGAAGCAGGCATCGTCACGCGCTCGATCGAATCGGCGCAGCGCAAGGTCGAAGGCCGCAACTTCGATATCCGCAAGCAACTGCTGCAGTACGACGATGTCTCCAACGATCAGCGCAAGGAACTCTACAAGCTGCGTAACGAGATTCTCGAAGCGCAGGATGTGGGCGATCTGGTCAAGAACCTGCGCGAGTCCGTGTTCACCGAGCTGTTCCGCACCTATGTGCCGGCCGAGACCATGGAAGAGCAGTGGGATGTCGCCGGCCTGGAAAAGGCCCTGCGTGAAGACTGGGGCGTCGATCAGCCGCTGGTGAAGACGCTGGAAGATGCGCAGTCGATCGAAGACGAGGATCTGCTGAAGATGGTGCTGGACGCCGCTGAAGCGGTGTACGAAGGCAAAGTGGCGCAGGTGGGCCGCGAGTCCTTCGCCGGTTTCGAGCGTTCGGTGATGCTGCAAAGCCTCGATACGCACTGGCGTGAGCACCTGGCGGCGCTCGACATGCTGCGCCAGGGTATCCACCTGCGCGGCTATGCGCAGAAGGACCCGAAGCAGGAATACAAGCGCGAGTCGTTCGAACTGTTCGGCCGCCTGCTCGATACCATTCGCAACGAAGTCACGCGTATTGTCTTCACGGTGCGAATCCAGTCGCAGGAAGAGCTGGAGCAGGCATCCGAGCAGATCGAAGAAGATCTTTCCGCGCTGAGCAACCTGCAGTACAAGCACGACGAATTCAGCGAACTGGCCGAAGTGGCCGCGGGCGATGCGGAGATTCACGGCGCGACGCCGGCTATGGCCGCACCGCGTTCGGCGGCATCTGCCGCTGCTGCCGCACTGGCTGGCGAAGTGCCGAAAGTTGGCCGCAACGATCCGTGCCCATGTGGTTCGGGCAAGAAGTACAAGCAGTGCCACGGCAAACTTGCCTGACGCTGTTTAGACCTGTTTTCTGTTGATTCACGATGCCCGCAATGCGGGCATCCTCATTTGAAAGGTGTGCTCCATGGCTGTGAATCTCGTCGCGCCTGCCGCTGACTCCCTGTTGCCGATCGACGGTGTGGACCTGGGCTGGGCCGAGGCCGGTGTGCGCAAGGCCAATCGCAAGGATGTGCTGCTGGTTCGTATCGCAGAGGGCTCGACGGTGGCCGGTGTGTTCACGCAGAACCGTTTCTGCGCGGCACCTGTGCAGGTGTGCCGCGAGCATTTGGCGAGCGGCAAGGGCGCACGTGCGATCGTCGTGAACACAGGCAACGCGAATGCCGGAACGGGCGCACCGGGCCTCGCGCACGCACGCCAGACCTGCGATGCCGTGGCCAAGCTGCTGGGCGTGTCGGCGGAGCAGGTGCTGCCGTTCTCCACGGGCGTGATTCTGGAGCCGCTGCCGGTCGATCGCATCGTCGCAGGGCTGCCGGCTGCGCAGGCCAACGCGAAGCCCGACAACTGGCTGGCCGCCGCTGAAGCCATCATGACCACCGACACCGTACCCAAAGCAGCGTCCGCCACGTGCACGCTGTCGGGCAAGACCGTGCGCATGTCGGGCATCAGCAAGGGCGCAGGCATGATCCGCCCGAACATGGCGACGATGCTCGGCTTCATCGCCACCGATGCCAATGTGGATGAAGCTGTGCTTCAAGGTTTGGTGCGCCACGCGGCTGATCATTCGTTCAACAGCGTGACGGTGGATGGCGATACCTCCACCAACGACTCGTTCGTCGTCATCGCCACGGGCCGTGCCGGCACGCCGCGCATCGATTCCGAATCGCACCCCGACTATGCTGCGTTGCGCGATGCGTTGACGGGTCTCGCACAGGAGCTGGCGCAGAAGATCGTGCGCGACGGCGAAGGCGCGACCAAGTTCATGGCCATCCAGGTTGAGGGTGGCCGCAACGTTGAGGAGTGCCGATTGATCGCCTACGCGGTCGCGCACTCGCCGCTGGTGAAGACCGCGTTCTACGCTTCGGACCCCAACCTGGGCCGCATCCTGGCCGCCGTTGGCTACGCCGGTGTGACGGACCTCGACGTGAACGGCGTCAACCTGTGGCTCGACGACGTGTGGGTTGCGCGTGACGGTGGCCGCAACCCCGAATACCGCGAAGAGGACGGCCAGCGCGTGATGAAGCAGGCAGAGATCACCGTGCGCATCGCACTCGGCCGCGGCAACGCCACCGCCACCGTGTGGACGTGCGATTTCTCGCACGATTACGTGTCGATCAACGCGGACTACCGTTCCTAATTCGGAGTCAGCCGCTATGTCGTCCGACCTTTCCGCACGGCTCGACCGCTTTCTTGGGCGGCTTGAGCAATGGCTGCCGCCCGAACTGACTGAGGCTGATTGGAACGAGGCCGTTGCCTTCCGCTGGCGCAAACGCCAGAGCTTGTTCGGCAACATCGGCTATCTCGTGCCGATCCGCCAGCTGCCGCCGATCCACCTGAGCGATCTGCACAACATCGAGCGCCAGAAAGACGCCATCGTCGCCAACACCCGCCAGTTCGTGCGTAAGTTGCCGGCCAACAATGTGCTGCTCACGGGTGCGCGGGGCACCGGCAAGTCATCGCTCATCAAGGCGTGCCTGAACGAATTCGTGAAGGAAGGCCTGCGTCTTGTCGAAGTCGACAAGGATGATCTGGCTGATCTGGGCGATATCGTCGAGCAACTGTCGACGCGCCCGGAGCGCTTCGCGATCTTCTGCGATGACCTTTCGTTTGAAGAGGGCGAATCGGGCTACAAGGCGCTGAAGTCTGCGCTGGACGGCTCGGTGGCAACGCAGTCAGACAACGTGCTGATCTACGCGACGTCCAACCGGCGCCATTTGCTGCCCGAATACATGAAGGACAACGAGACTTATCAGCACACATCGGATGGCGAAATCCATCCGGGCGAGGTGGTGGAAGAGAAGATCTCGTTGTCGGAGCGCTTCGGGCTGTGGCTGTCGTTCTACCCGCCCAAGCAGGATGAATATCTGACCATCGTCGGCCACTGGCTCCGGCATTTCGGCTGCAGCGACGAGGACATCGCCGCTGCGCGTGGCGATGCGCTGGTCTGGGCGCTCGAGCGCGGTTCGCGCTCTGGTCGCGTGGCATGGCAGTTCGCCCGCGACTGGGGCGGCAAGCATGGGCGGCAGCATGTCGACTGACAATCTGACGCAAGTGCCACCCACGCACACCTCCGACGGTCGCAAGATCACCGAGGTGGCCGTTGGCGTGCTGGTGCAGCCGGACGGCCAGTTCTTGCTTGCACAGCGTCCCGAGGGCAAGCCGTACGCGGGCTACTGGGAATTCCCTGGCGGCAAGCTGGAGGCGGGCGAATCGGTGGAAGCTGCGCTCACGCGTGAACTCAAGGAAGAACTGGACGTTACGTTGCGCGCCTGCGTGCCCTGGCACACCATCGAGCACGATTACCCTCACGCATATGTGCGCCTGCACTTCTGCAAGGTAACGGCGTGGGACGGGACATTGCGCGCGCTGGAAGGTCAGGACTTCGCCTGGCAGACGCTGCCGATCAACGTTGATCCGGTGCTGCCGGCAACGTTGCCCGTCTTCGAATGGATGCGCGAGGAAGCGACGGCTAGTTGAGCTTGTTGCTCGTATCGCCGCCAGGTGCCTCGGGCAGGTCGTCTTCTTCGACCACGGGGATGGTGTACTGCTCGGCGGCCCAGGCACCCAGGTCGATCTGCTTGCAGCGTTCGGAGCAGAAGGGGCGGTAGCGGCTCTCAGGCACCCAGGGCACGGGCTTGCCGCAGCTGGGGCATTTGACGGTCTTCACATTCATGGTGCGGCTCAGAAATTACAGAGCTTCAGCTGGAACGGGATATCCGCATCGACGGGCTTCGGTCGCAGGTCGCCATCCTGCTGGGTAAAGCGCACCCAAAGCATGTACTTGTTGGCGCTGATCTCGGGAATGAACCCCAGCGCCGACTCGTCCAGGCGCACCTGCATCAGCTGGTACACACGGCCCGACAGCATCTGCTGATAGCTGCCAGTGTTAGCAATCACCTTGCCACTCTGGCCCGATTCGCGCAGCAGGCGCAGCACGATCATCGTGGCGTCGCGTAGCGGCACCAGCGGTTGGGCCCATTTGATGATGTCGGCGCGGCGGCGCTCGGCGGGGTGATGCTGCCATGCAAAATACGCGGGCAGATCAAACTCGCACGTACCGCCGGGGATGATCGCGCGGCTGCGGATGCTCGTCAGCCACTCGTTGTCGGCGATGAGCTGGCCCGCCTTGCCATGTGTGGCAGTGAGATTGCCCGAGGCGGTTTCCAGCTCGCTGATGACGGCATCAAGCGCGTCCTGGTCGATCTGCGGATTGGCGCGCAGCGCGGTGAGAGTCTGGCGCTGGCGATCGAGTTCTTTCAGCAGATCGGATTTGAGGTCGGCACGCCCGGCTACGTCCACCACTTCGAACAGCGTGGTCAGGGCCACATGGTGCTGCAGCGGGTGTTCCTGAACGAGAAAGAAATCCAGCCGCTCGAACAGGTCTTCGAGGCGCAGCAGCGTCCGAATGCGTTCGTTGAAGGGATATTCGTACAGGATCAAAACTTGGGTGCCCGGTTTGCTGGCCTGCTGGCATATGCGGCCCCGAAGCCCATTTGGCCTCGATCTGCCCGCATTCTATGCGAGACCCTCGTTCATCACAATGCAAAGGGCTGTGACGACCGCTTTCAGACCGTTTCAGTTCGTCCTGTAGGTTAGGTCCAGGCGGTCGATCTGCGGCAGGAGGTCAGCCAGCGTGCCGCTGTTGTCGATCACGTCGTCGGCTGCGGCAAGGCGCGCTTCGCGTGAAGCCTGGCGCGCGATGATGGCTTCCACCTGCGTGCGCGGCAGCCCGCTACGGGCCATCACGCGGGCAATCTGCGTCTCAACCGCGCAGTCGACCACCAGAATGCGGTCGACCAGCGTGCGCCAACTGTGATGCCCGGCGAGGGATTCCACCAACAGGGGGACCACGTAGACTAGGTACGGGTGCGCGCTCGATGCCTGCGCGGCGGCTCCGCGCGACAACGCGATCTCGCGGATGAGCGGATGCGTGATCTGCTCCAGTCGCGATTTGGCGGTGGCGTCCGAAAACGCGAGAGCGCGCATGGCATCGCGGTCCATGGCACCGTCCGCGCGCAGGATGGCGGCGCCGAACGTCTCGACCAGCTTGGGGATGGCCGCCCCCCCGGGTGCGGCGATCTCATGGGCGATCGCGTCGGTGTCGACAATGGCGGCGCCGCGTTCCGCCAGGCGGTCTGCCACGTAGCTTTTACCGCTGCCAATGCCGCCGGTCAGGCCGATCACGCGCATGTTCGCCATGCCCTTATGGCGCAAGCAGCGGGCCGAGCCCTGCCAGCATGAGCAACTGCGGGCCGGCCAGCAGTGCGATCACGCCGGCCCCGGCAATGAACGGTCCGAACGAGAACGGCGATTCGCTCGTCGCGCCGCGCGCAATGCGCACCAGCCCAAACACCAGTCCCACGACCGACGACAGCAGCACGAGCAGCGGCAGCGCCTGCCAGCCGAACCAGGCGCCGAGTGCGGCCATCAGCTTGAAGTCCCCATAGCCCATGCCTTCGCGGCCGCGCAGCAGCTTGTACGCCCAGTAGATCGACCACAGGAACAGGTAGCCGGCCATCGCGCCAATCACCGCGTCGTGCAGGTGCACGAACATGCCGAACAGATTCACGCCCAGCCCAAGCCAGAGCAGCGGCTGGGTGATGGCATCGGGCAGTAGTTGTGTGTCGGCGTCGATCATCGTGCCGGCGATCAGGAACCACAGCAGCACCGCCGATGCGACTGCCACCCACGTCGGGCCGAAGTGCCACAGGCAGGCCGCCGTCAGCAGCCCCGTGACCAGCTCCACTGCGGGATAGCGCCATGAAATCGGTGTCTCGCAGGCACTGCAGCGGCCGCGCAGCGCCAGCCAGCTCAATACGGGAATATTCTCGATCGCTTTGATCTGGTGACCGCACGACGGGCATGCGGAGCGCGGCACGACCAGGTTGTATGCGTCGGGGTGAGGCAGCGGCTCTTCGCGCAACTCGGCGATGTAGTTGGCTTCTTCCCGCTCGATCATGCGCGGCAGGCGGTGAATCACCACGTTGAGAAAACTGCCGACCAGCAAGCCGACCAGCAAGCCGGCCGCAATCACAAACCACGCCGGCAATTGCGCCAGCGTGGGGATGATGAACATCTCTGGCATTGCGTCAGACCACCGTACCAAGCTTGAAGATCGGGAGATACATCGCCACCACCATGCCGCCGATCAGCACGCCGAGGAAGACGATGATGATTGGTTCGATCAGGGTCGAGATGTTGGCCACCGCATCGTCCACCTCGCGCTCGTAGAACTCGGCCACCTTCAGCAGCATGTTGTCCAAGGCACCGGACTCTTCACCGATCTGCGTCATCTGCAGGACCATGTTGTCGAACACGTGCGTGGCCTGCATGGCGTTGGTGAGACTGGTGCCGATACGTACCGCTTGCTGAACTTCCAGCGTCGCATCGTGGTAGATCCAGTTGCCAGCGGCACCGGCGACCGACTCCATCGATTCCACGAGCGGAGTACCAGCTGCGAACATGGTAGCCAGCGTGCGAGTCCAGCGCGCGATGGTCGCCTTGCGGATGATGTCCCCAAAGATGGGAATCTTCAGGATAAAGCGATGTGTCGAACGCTGGACGTTTTCAGACCGTTTGAATGCGCGAGAAAACAATGCAATGCCCGCGACGGGCCCCAGCACGATTGGTATCCACCACTTAACGAAAAAGTCGGAAATCGCAATCACGAACAGCGTTGGAGCCGGCAGGTCCGCGCCGAAACTGGAGAACACGCTCTTGAACGAGGGCACCACAAAGATCATCAGGACCACGGTCACCGCAAACGCCACCGTCAGCACCGAGATCGGATAGATCATCGCCGACTTGATCTGCGCCTTCAGCGCGATCGACTTCTCCATGTACAGCGAAAGCCGCTCCAGCAGGGCATCGAGAATACCGCCTTGCTCGCCAGCGTCGATCAGGTTGCAGTACAGCGTGTCAAAGTACTTCGGATGACGGCGGAAGGCTTGCGCCATGCTGCTGCCCGACTCAATGTCGACACGGATTTCCGTCAGCAGTTGCGTGAAGTTTGGATTGGCATGGCCCTTCGCGATGATGTCGACCGACTGCAGGAGCGGCACGCCGGCCTTCAGCATGGTCGAGAGCTGGCGCGTGAAGTAGGCGATGTCCTTCGGCGTGATCTTCTTGCCGCGGGCCGCACGGCGGCGCTTGGACTTCGTGATCGACAGGCCTTGCTTGCGCAGGATGGCATTCACCTCGGTGATGCTCTCGGCGCGCATCTCGCCCTTGAAGATCTTGCCTTTGCGATCTTTGCCTTCCCACTCGAAGATGTACTGCGTGGGCGCCTTTGTCTTGGCAGTCTTTCGCGCTGGCGCGGCGGCCGCGCGATTCGCGGCAGGTGCTCGTGTGGCCATGGTTGGTTCCTACCCCCCGGTATGGGAACGATTGATCGAGAAGGTTATTGGTTCGTTGTGGCCAGCACTTCCTCTAGGGAAGTCAGCCCCTGCTTCACTTTCCGCAAGCCCGATTCGCGCAGCGACAGCACGCCGTCCTTGCGTGCCTGCTCGGCAATCTGCAGCGCCGTGCCGTGCGTAAGGATGATCTCCTGGATCGCTTCGGTGATCGGCATGACTTGGTAGATGCCGACCCGGCCCTTGTAGCCGCTGCCGTTGCAGGTTTCGCAACCGACCGGGTGATACGGCTGCCAGGAGCCGTCGACGTCCGCTTCGGTAAAGCCCGCGTCGAGCAGCGTTTCCTTGGGCAGCGGCCCCGGCTTCTTGCAATCCTTGCACAACCGGCGTGCCAGACGCTGCGCTGTAATCAGCAGCACCGACGACGCGATGTTGAACGGCGCCACCCCCATGTTCATCAGGCGAGTCAGCGTGGTCGGGGCATCGTTGGTGTGCAGCGTGGAAAACACCAAGTGCCCGGTCTGCGCGGCCTTGATCGAAATGTCGGCCGTTTCCAGATCTCGGATTTCGCCCACCATGATGATGTCCGGATCCTGCCGCAGGAACGACTTCAGCGCCGCCGCAAAGGTCAGCCCCGCCTTGTCATTCACGTTGACTTGGTTGATGCCGGGCAACTGGATTTCCGCCGGATCTTCGGCGGTAGAGATATTGATGTCGCCCTGATTCAGCCTGTTCAGGAAGGTGTACAGCGACACGGTCTTGCCCGAGCCCGTTGGCCCTGTCACGAGCACCATACCGTACGGGCGCTTGATCACGTCGAGCAGCAACTGCTTCTGTTCCGGCTCGTAGCCGAGCTGGTCGATATCGAGCCGCTCGGTGGACGACTCCAGAATCCGGATCACGATCTTCTCGCCGAACAGCGTCGGCAGCGTCGATACCCGGAAGTCGATGGCGCGCTCGATCGTCTCCTTGTTGTCCTTGTCCTTGCGGTCTTTCGGAACGGTGATCAGCAGCTTCATGCGGCCGTCTTGCGGCACGCGCTTTTCCGAGATATCCAGGCGCGACAACACCTTGATGCGCGTCGCGATCTTGTCGCGGATATCCAGCGGCGGCTGCGCGACCTGCGCGAGGATGCCGTCAATACGGAAACGCACCCGGTAAAACGTTTCAAAGGGCTCGAAATGCAAGTCCGACGCGCCGCGCAACAAGGCCTCGGTAAAGAGCTTCTGCAGGAAGCGCACCACGGGGGCATCGTCGATGCCATCGGTGGTGGTGCGACGCGTGGCGGCAGCAGCGCCCGGGTCGTACTCAATCTGCGTGGCTTCCTGTTTGGGAAAGAGCGACTTGATCTCGGCCGGCGCTTCATTGGCGAGGCTCAGTTGCCGCACCAGCTTGTCGTGTTCAACGATGACCGTTTCGATGGCCACGTTCATCTTCTGACGCAGCTCTTCGATCGGTTTCGGATCGCTGGGGTCGGACGTGGCGAGGATGAGGCGGTTTTCGCGGCGGCCCAGCGGCAACAGGCGCAACTGGGCAAAGTGCTTGTTGGCTGACAGCACGGCCGGCACGGTGTCGAGCTTGTACTGAGCCAAGTCCAGCAGCGGCATCTGATACTTGCCGGCCACGAACACGGCGAGGTCGTGCGCACTCATGATCCCGCTGCCCACCAGTTCGTCGATCAATTGCGTGCGTTTTTCACGCGCGCTCTGTTCGAGCTGGGTGAGTAGCGTCGGCGCGATCCGCCGGCTCTGCGCTAGAGCGAGTCCGAGTGTCATGAGTCCAGTCCGTCAGGCTGAAGCTGACCATTTCAGCGCGCGCCGGGCCCCACCGCCTCCAGCGTGCGCTCGCCCCCCAAGGCGATTGTTTTATGTTCTGCAGCCGGTACCCCACCCATTCGTGGGGGGTGGTGTCCGGAACCGGGGCAGTTTGCCGACCGCCCCTGCATTTGTAAAGCGCACATCAAAGCGCAGCTTGCATTTGTGCCACATCGGCAGAAAACCGCTCCAACTGAAGCGTTCGCGCTTGAGTGTGGCGTCAACTGCGCTTTGGTTGCGGCGGCTGATGCAGGCGTACCGTGCGGATCGATTGGCTGTCCATCTGGACGATGTCCATCACGCAGCCCGCAATCTTCACACTCACCGTCGCTTCGGGAATCTCTTCCAGCACTTCCAGTAACAGCCCGTTGAGCGTCTTCGGGCCGTCGGTTGGCAGGCCCAAGCCTAGACGCCTGTTCAGATCGCGCAACGACATTCCCGCATCCGCAAGATAAGTGCCTTCCTTGTCCCAGGCCAGCTTGCCGGCGTTGGGCAGCGTGGTGGTGAACTCGCCGATCATCTCTTCGATGATGTCTTCAAGCGTCACCAATCCCAGCATGTCGCCGTATTCATTGACGATCAGGCCGAGACGGCGGCGGTTCTCCTGAAAGTACTGTAGCTGGCGGAAAACGGGCGTGCCGCTCGGTACAAAATACGGCTCGGCGAGCAGGCCCCGGAAATCGTCGTGCGTGAGTTCGGTGTGCCCCAGCAGTGACAGTGCCTTGCGCACATGCAGGATGCCGATCACCTGATCGCTATCCTGCTCGAACACGGGCAGCTTGTTGTGATAGCAGGTTTCGAGCTGCTGGATGACTTCTTCAATCGGGCGTGACAGATCGAGCGATTCCACGCGCGCGCGCGGCGTCATCACGTCGTCCACGGTGATGACGTCAAGGTCGAACAGGTTGAGCAGGATGCTGCGGTGCTTGTGCGGAATGAAGTTGCCTGATTCCAGCACCAGCGTGCGCAGTTCCTCGGTCGACATGCGCTGCTCCGGCGCTTTGCGCGTGTTGATGCGCACCAATCGCAGGACACCCATGGCAAACGCGTTGACCACCGCGACCAGCGGCGTCGAAATCTGCAGCAGCGGCTTGATGATGAAACTGGCAGGGAAGGCCACGCGTTCGGGGTAGGTCGCGCCCACGATCTTGGGGGCAATCTCCGCAAATACGATGATGAGAAACGCGACGATGGCCGTGGCAATCGACAGCGTCGTTCCGTTGTTGCCGAAGTAGTGGATCGCCAAGGTGGTGATCAGCACCGGCACAGCGGTGTTGATCAGATTGTTGCCGATCAGGATGAGCGAGAGCAGCTTGTCGGTCTGACCGAGCAACTGTTGCGTATTGCGCGCGCCCGATACGTTGGACTTGGCAAGATGCCGCAGGCGATGGCGGTTCAGGGCCATCATCGCGGTTTCGGAAATCGAGAAGAAGGCGGAGCAGCACAACAGCAGCACGACGGCGCCGATTTGTGCCCAGAGCGGCCAAGAGTCCAAAGCGGGAGAGGAAGGGCGGCGAAGCGCCCACTATAACAGAGGGGTTTGCCGCTTCTGCGCACACGGCCATTGGCCGCGCGGACAGCGCAACACCCCGCTGAAATAAGCGGACGATGCGGAAAATGCTTGGAATTGCTGTGCGGCGATGCTGAAAACTGTGCCGCCGGAATGACTTGAATACGAGAAACTGGTCGGGGTGAGAGGATTCGAACCTCCGGCCTCTACGTCCCGAACGTAGCGCTCTACCAGGCTAAGCTACACCCCGATGCTTCTTCGCAGATCTCGTGCGTGTCAGGACTGACGTTGCAGCGAGAAAGCACACAAGTCTATCAGCGTCTGACGGAAAAGGGAAGGGGGTAATGCGTTTGCCGCTGCTTCAGCTGCGGTGGCTTCGCGCTCGGCGGCCAGGCGCGTGTACTCCAGCGCGCCGGAAGCCTGAATGGCAGCGAAGATTGCATCGAAATGTTCCGTGCCGCCTTGCTCGATGGCTTGGCGCACCAGTGCGCGCTGCTCTTCCGTGCCGTTTGACAGCAGGTGGATGAGTGGCAGGGTCGGCTTGCCTTCGCGCAGGTCGTCGCCAGCGTTCTTGCCCATTTGATCAGCGGTGGACGTGTAGTCGAGCAGGTCATCGACGATCTGGAACGCGGTGCCAATGCGGCGGCCGTATTCGGCGGCAGCTTCTTCGATGGCGGTGTCCGCGCCTGAGAGCACTGCACCGATCTGGGCGGCTGCCTCGAACAGCTTGGCGGTCTTGTAGCGAATGACCTGCAGATAGCGCTCTTCCGTTACGTCCGGGTCATGCATGTTCAGCAGTTGCAGAACCTCGCCTTCAGAAATGATGTTGGTTGCGTCGGCCAGGATCTGCATGATGCGCATGCTGTTGGCCTGCACCATCATCTGGAAGGCGCGCGAATACAGGAAATCGCCCACCAGCACGCTGGCCGCGTTGCCGAACACGGCATTGGCGGTCTTTCGGCCGCGGCGCAGGTCGGATTCGTCAACCACGTCGTCGTGCAGCAGTGTGGCCGTGTGGATGAACTCGACCACGGCGGCCAGTTCGTGCTGATGCTCGCCCTTGTAGCCGAGCGCATTCGCCACCAGCAGCAGAATCACCGGGCGCAACCGCTTGCCGCCGGCGCTGATGATGTATTCGCCGATCTGATTGATCAGCACCACCTCCGAGCCTAGGCGGCGGCGGATCACGGCATCGACGGCGCGCATGTCTTCAGCGACAGGGGCGAGCAGGACGGAGGCGGAGGACTGGGTCAAGGCGAATTCCGACAGAAAGCGTGTGGCTGGTGGTCAATTTGCGCGCGTACGATGTTGCGCAAAAAACCGCAAGATTATAGAGCAACAGGGTGGTTTGCCGATGGCCCGGCGCACCACGCTTGACGTGGCGGGTGCGTTGCGCGGGCGCAGCACCCCTGTAACGCATTAACCTTTGATTTGCTTGGGTTTTTCTTGTATAGTTGCGAGTTCTCTGTGTCCGTTGTCCGCGCAGGCGGGCGTCGAGTGGCACAAGAGTCACGTTTTAGTTCTTTTATCGAGGTCCGACAATGTACGCGGTCGTAAAAACCGGCGGTAAGCAATACAAGGTTGCTGCTGGCGAAAAACTGAAAGTAGAACAGATACCGGCGGACGTTGGCGCAGAAATCACGCTTGACCAGGTGCTCGCAGTGGGCGCCGGCGACCAACTCAAGGTTGGTGCGCCGCTGGTGAGCGGGGCTGCCGTCAAAGCCACCGTCATCTCCCACGGTCGTCACGACAAAGTGCACATCTTCAAGATGCGCCGTCGTAAGCACTATCAAAAGCGCCAAGGGCATCGTCAAAATTACACCGAGTTGCGTATCGACTCGATCGTGGCCTAAGGCTGCGTCGTCTACGTAACCGGATAGGAGTTCAGTCATGGCACAGAAAAAAGGCGGCGGTTCCACACGGAACGGCCGCGATTCCGAGTCGAAGCGCCTGGGCGTGAAGGTGTACGGTGGTCAAGCCATCAACGCTGGCGGCATCATCGTTCGCCAACGCGGCACCCGCACGCACGCTGGCGTGAACGTGGGCATGGGCAAGGACCACACCCTCTTCGCGCTGGTCGATGGCCACGTGAAGTTCGCCAACCGCGGCGAAGGCAAGAAGCAGTTCGTCGACGTTGTTCCGGCGGCCTGATTTAGCCTTGTAGTAGAAAGGCCCCGCACCCGTGCGGGGCTTTTTCGTTTCTGGCTGCTAACAAAACGCGACCCTGATCCTGGGCGGTACGCTGCTTCTTGGCGCGTGTTTCCAGGCGCGTTCTGTTAGCAATGGCGCGAGTGGCGCCGATTTCTTTTTACCTGCCGTGCGCGTGCCGCACGGGCGGAGACCTCCATGAAGTTCATCGACGAAGCCCGGATTGAAGTGATCGCTGGTGACGGCGGCAACGGCAGCGCCTCGATGCGCCGCGAGAAATTCGTCCCGTTTGGCGGACCGGACGGTGGCGACGGTGGGCGTGGCGGCAGTGTGTGGGCCGTGGCTGACCGCAACATCAACACCCTGATCGACTACCGCTTTGCCAAGAAGCACCTCGCGCGCAACGGCGAAAACGGCCGTGGTGCCGATTGCTACGGCGCCGCTGGCGACGACATCACGCTGCGCATGCCTGTGGGCACGGCCATTTACGATGCCGACACGGAAGAGCTGATTGCCGACCTGACGATCGACGGCCAGCGCCTGTGCCTGGCGCAGGGCGGCGAGGGCGGCTGGGGCAACATCCACTTCAAGTCGAGCACCAATCGCGCGCCGCGCCAGAAGACCGACGGCAAGGCCGGTGAGCGCCGCAACCTGCGCCTGGAGTTGAAGGTGCTGGCCGACGTGGGTCTGCTCGGCATGCCGAATGCCGGCAAGTCGACGCTGATCACCGCCATTTCCAATGCGCGGCCGAAGATTGCCGACTACCCGTTCACGACGCTGCACCCGAACCTGGGCGTGGTCCGGACAGGCCCGTCGAAATCGTTCGTGGTGGCCGACATTCCTGGCCTGATCGAGGGTGCAGCCGAAGGTGCCGGTTTGGGCCACCAGTTCTTGCGGCACCTGCAGCGCACGCGCGTGTTGCTGCACGTGGTGGATCTCGCCCCGTTCGATGAGAATGTCGACCCGGTGGCCGAAGCCAAGGCGATTGTCGGCGAGCTGAAGAAATACGACGCTGAACTCTTCGACAAGCCGCGCTGGCTCGTACTCAACAAGCTCGACATGGTGCCCGAGGACGAACGCGAAGCGCGCGTGAAAGACTTCGTGAAGCGCTTCAAGTGGAAGGGTCCGGTGCACCGCATTTCTGCGTTGACGCACGATGGCACGCAGGCGCTGGTCCACGCGATCCAGGAATACCTCGACGAGTTGCGCGCCGAAGAGGACGCCGCGGCGGCCGCGCCCGACCAGCGTTTGGACCCGACACTGCACAACGTCGACCATGACGGTCAAGCCTAAACACAACATCCTTCGGAGACACGCCCACCATGGCCCTGCATTCGCTGATTGCCGATGCGCGCCGCCTTGTCGTCAAGGTCGGTTCCAGCCTGGTTACCAACGATGGCCGTGGCCTCGACCAGGCCGCCATTGCCCGCTGGGCCGCGCAGATTGCGGCGTTACGGGCGGCGGGCAAGGAGGTCGTGCTGGTCAGCTCCGGCGCCATCGCCGAGGGCATGCAGCGGTTGGGCTGGGCCAAGCGTCCGAAGGAAATTCATGAGTTGCAGGCCGCCGCTGCGGTCGGGCAGATGGGGCTGGCACAGGTGTACGAATCTGAGTTCGCGCGGCACAGCATCCGCACAGCGCAGGTACTGCTCACGCATGGCGATTTGGCCGATCGCGAGCGCTATCTCAACGCACGCTCCACCCTGCTCACGCTGCTGAGCCTCGGTGTCGTGCCGATCATCAACGAGAACGACACCGTCGTCACCGATGAAATCAAGTTCGGCGACAACGACACGCTGGGGGCGCTTGTCACCAACCTGATCGAAGGCGATGCGCTGATCATCCTGACAGACCAGCGCGGCCTGTACACCGCTGACCCGCGCAAGGACCCAGGCGCTCGCTTTGTCGACGAGGCGCAAGCCGGCACACCGGATCTCGAACAGATGGCCGGCGGTGCCGGTTCGAGTATCGGCAAGGGCGGCATGCTGACGAAGATTCTGGCGGCCAAGCGCGCGGCAAAATCCGGCGCGCACACGATCATCGCGTCGGGCCGCGAGGCTGACGTGCTTGCGCGGCTGGCGAGCGGCGAGGCCATCGGCACGCAACTTCGCGCGCCGACCGGGCGGATGGCGGCGCGCAAGCAGTGGATGATCGATCATCTGCAGCTGCGCGGTCGCGTGGTGCTGGATGCCGGTGCGGTAGAAAAACTCACGGCCGGCGGCAAGTCGTTGCTGCCGATTGGCGTGACCGAAGTGCAGGGGGAGTTTGCGCGCGGCGAAGTGATCTCGTGCGTGGACGCGGCGGGGCTGGAAGTTGCCCGGGGGTTGACGAACTATTCGTCAGCTGAGGCCCGCTTGATTGCGCGGAAGTCGTCTTCGGAGATCGAGGCGGTGCTGGGGTATGTGAGTGCTGCCGAGTTGGTGCACCGGGACAATCTGGTATTGCTCTGAGTTGGGATGTTGGTGGCTTGCCCTCTTCGGCCCCGGCAGGGGGGGCGAAAGGAGAGGTTGGCCACCAACGTCCAATCAAAATCTCCAGGCGTTTACGGCCCGAAATAGCGCCCGCTGCCGCCCAGCCGTTGCACCAGCGTAGACGCCTTTCCATCTCCCGCTACTGAGCGCACGTCGCAGAAGTACGAGCGCATCAGGGCCGACGCATAGTCCGTCGGCCCGCCATTGCCAACGCGCTGCCAATCGGTGGCCGGCTTGTAGGCGTTCATGCTGGCGGATTCAGCATTTGCGGTTTCATTCATGTCGACCGCGCGGTTCCCGACCCACTGGTTGGAGTCATTGCGCAGCGTCGCATAGATGCGTCGCTCGGCCGTGTCGCAGCGCAGGCCTTCGTAGTTCACGTTGCGCGCGCCGGTCTTGCTGGTGATCAGCACGGTGTAGCGCACCACGTTGTCCTTGCCGATCGACACCGATTTCGGATCGATGGCAAAACGCAGTGGCGAATCAGTGCGGCCGCCCACATCGAACGGCACGGCATCACGGTCGACCGGCGGGGCCGGGAAGGTCACGGCGTCTTCCTTGAAAGGCTTGTCGTTGAACGGGTCCATCAAGAGCTTGTCTTCGAGGTCGCCGGTGCGGTTATGGCCACATGCCGTCAACGCTAGCGCAGCCGCCAGCGCGAGCGGCACGAGAGCGCGGCGCGCTCCACGTGTCGTCGTCATCAGATTCACGAATTGTCCTTGGGAGCCGTGTCGTCAGGGTTGGGAAGGGAGGGGGCAGGTGCGGATACGCTCACCGTTTCGACGATGACCGTCGTGGTGGTAACCGTCAGGGCCGGCTGGGCATACTGCTCGTTTCGGCCGCTTTGGCCGCCGGAACGTTCGCGGCCCTCGCGCCCATCTCGTCCGTCGCGCTCACGGTGCTGCCCGCCGCGCCCGTAAGGCGAGAGCGGTGCGCGAGTCTGCCGCTGCACGAAGCGCGAAAGCTCCGACAGCGCCAGCTGATACACCTCGCGCTTGAACTCGATGACGGCTTCGAGCGGCACCCAGTACTGGCTCCACCGCCAAGCATCGAATTCCGGATGCTCGGTGGCACGCAGTTGGATGTCGCAGTCGCGACCGACCATGCGCAGCAGGAACCAGATCTGTTTCTGGCCCCGATAGTGGCCGCGTATTTCGCGGCGGATGAACTTGTCCGGCACCTCATACCGCAGCCAGTCGCGCGTGCGACCGACGATCCGGACGTGTTCTGGCAACAGGCCGACTTCTTCGTGCAGTTCGCGGAACATCGCTTGTTCGGGCGTCTCGCCGTACTTGATGCCGCCTTGTGGAAACTGCCAGGAGTGCTCGCCAATGCGCTTGCCCCAGAACACCTCGTTTCTTGCGTTGATGAGGATGATGCCGACGTTCGGGCGGAAGCCTTCACGATCGAGCATGACTGCACCTCGAATACTTTAGAATTACGCCGATTATAGAGCGGCCCGTCGCTCGGCTGTCACAGAAGCCGAAATGTTGCCGCTCACTCGCGCCTCCTGGGGGAGGGGTGCCGATTGCGCGAATGTGCGCCTGGCGCCTCGTCTCATCTCCTGATTCCGGTGGCTTTTGCCCTTGTTTTCGCGGCTTTGGTTGGCTGCGTCATCCCTTATTGTCAGTCGCATGAAAGCGTCCCAATTCTTCATTTCCACGCTCAAGGAAGCGCCCTCCGACGCGGAGATCGTCTCGCATAAGTTGATGATGCGTGCCGGCATGATCAAGAAGCTCGGCGCAGGTCTCTATACGTATATGCCCGTGGGCCTGCGGGTGATTCGCAAGGTCGAGCAGATCGTGCGTGAAGAAATGAATGCCGCCGGCGCGGTGGAAGTGCTGATGCCGGTGGTGCAGCCGGCCGAGTTGTGGCAGGAAACCGGCCGCTGGGACAAGATGGGCGACGAGCTGATGCGTGTGAAGGACCGCCACGAGCGCGACTTCGTCATCCAGCCGACCTCCGAAGAGGTGGTGACCGACATCGCCCGCACCGAGATCCGCTCGTACAAGCAGATGCCGGTCAATTTCTACCAGATCCAGACCAAGTTCCGCGACGAGCGTCGCCCGCGCTTCGGCATCATGCGCGGCCGCGAATTCACCATGAAGGACGCGTACTCCTTCGACCGCGACGCCGAGGGGCTGAAGGTGTCGTATCAGAAGATGTTCGACGCTTACATGCGCATCTTCCGGCGCTTTGGGCTGGATTTCCGTGCGGTGGCGGCTGACAACGGCGCCATCGGCGGATCGGGTTCGCAGGAATTCCACGTGATCGCCGAGACGGGCGAAGACGCCATCATCTACTGCCCCGATTCGGACTACGCCGCCAATATCGAAGCCGCCGAGGCGCTCGCACCGGCCACGCCGCGCGCTGCGCCGACGGAGGCGTTCACCAAGACGCACACGCCAGGCCGCACCAAGTGCGAGGCGGTTGCCGAACAGTTGGGCATTGCGCTGGAGCGCAACGTCAAATCCATCGTGCTGGCCACGGAAGTCGAGGGTGCTGAGCCGCAGATCTGGATGCTGCTGCTGCGTGCCGATCACGAACTCAACGAGGTCAAGGCATCGAAGGTGCCGGGCCTGGCCGAATTCCGCTTCGCCACGGAAGGGGAAATCCTGCGCGCGTTTGGCACGCCTCCGGGCTACCTGGGCCCGATCGGCAGCAAGCAGCCGATCAAGGTGGTGGCGGACCGCGCCGTTGCGGTCATGAGCGACTTTGTCATTGGCGCCAATGAAGAGGATTACCACTTCACTGGCGTGAACTGGGGCCGCGACCTGCCCGAGCCTGAGGTCTACGACCTGCGCAATGTGGTGGCCGGCGACCCCTCGCCGGACGGCAAGGGCACGCTGGCGATCTGCCGCGGCATCGAAGTCGGTCACGTCTTCATGCTGGGCACGCGCTACTCCGAGGCGATGAACGCGACGTTCCTCGATGAAAACGGCAAGACGCAGCCGATGGTGATGGGCTGCTACGGCATCGGCATCACGCGCATCTTGGGTGCGGCCATCGAGCAGAACTACGATGCGCGCGGGATCATCTGGCCGGCGTCGATCGCCCCGTTCCAGGTGGTGATCTGCCCGGTTGGCTACGACCGCTCCGACGCCGTGCGCGCCGAGGCCGATCGCTTGCATGCCGAGCTGGTCGCCGCCGGCATCGACGTGATGCTGGACGATCGCGGCGAGCGCCCCGGCGCGATGTTCGCCGACTGGGAGCTGATCGGCGTGCCGTTCCGCGTGGTGGTGGGCGACCGAGGCCTGAAGGAAGGCAAGCTGGAATTCCAGGGCCGCCGCGACGAAGCCGCCACCGCCGTGGCACCGGCCGACGTGCTGGCTACGCTGACGGCGCGTCTCGCGCAGTAACGCAACGACAGGACCCGCCACGCATGCCCCGCTTGTTTTCCCCCCGCCTGATCGCCACTGCGCTGTGCGCAGGGACGTTGCTCGCGGGCACGCAGGCGGCATGGGCGGGCGCCCAGAAAGAGGAGTACCTGGCGGACTCCGTGCGCAGCGCGCTGTCAGCCGCGGTGGCCGACAGCCGCCCCCTGCGCCCAGTATTTGCCAGCAACGACGAGCAACTCGGCTACCTGCGCTGGCTGGCCGAGATGTCGGTGCGCATGTCGGGCAAGATTCCGCAGGCATCGGTGCGTGTCGAGTTGATCGAGACGGCGTATTACGAAGCCAAGCGCGCAGGCCTGGACCCGGCGCTGGTGCTCGGCCTGATCCAGGTGGAAAGCGGTTTCCGCAAGTACGCCATGAGCAGTGCCGGTGCGATGGGGCTGATGCAGGTGATGCCGTTCTGGACACGCAGCATCGGCGACAACGACGCGCGCAAGCTCTTCCATCTGCAGAGCAATCTGCGCTACGGCTGCACGATCCTGCGTCATTACCTCGACATGGAAGGCGGCAATCTGTATCTGGCGCTGGGCCGCTACAACGGTAGCCGCGGGCAGCCGCAATATCCGAATGCCGTGCTGGCCGCCTGGAAGCGCTGGCAGTATCAGGAGTCGAGCGCGATGACGGTGTCTGCGCCGGTTCCTGCCGAGCCCGTCTCGCCAACGCCGCGCGCCAAGGCGTTGCCGGAAGTTCCGGCGCGCAATCCGTTCTCCCCGCTGCGTATTGCTGGGGGTCCGGCCGGCGGTTCGTGATCTTCCGTCGGCGAGCGGTCGGCCTACAATAGGGCCATCTCTCGCTCGCCCGCATCCCCATCCCGCATGTCCACCACCCAACCGTACGCGACCATGTCTGACGCGCTGCGCGACTGGCTGCAGCGTCACGTGACCGAAGGTTTCGAAGCCGAATCCCTGGTGGCGTCGATGGTGCAATCCGGTTACGACCGCGCCTTCGCGCGCCGTGTTGTTGATGAGGCGCTGACCGCCCGCGCGCCCGCCCCGATTGCTGCGCCCGCGCCCACACCCGTCGCCGATCAGGCGGTCGAAAACAGCAACGCAGTGCATACCGCCGATGGCGACATCCCCATCCTGTTTGCGATCGAAACGCCGCGCATCGTGCTGTTCCAGCATTTTCTGTCGGACGCCGAGTGTGACGAACTGATCGCGATCGGGCGCAACCGCCTCAAACGTTCGCCCGTGGTGAACCCCGATACGGGCGAGGAGAACCTCATTTCGGCGCGCACCAGCCAAGGCGGCATGTTCCAGGTGGGCGAGCATCCATTGATCGCCAAGATCGAGGCACGCATCGCACAGGCGGTGGGCGTGCCGGTGGAACACGGTGAAGGCTTCCAGGTCCTGAACTACCAGCCCGGTGGCGAATATCAACCGCACTTCGATTTCTTCAACCCGGGCCGCAGCGGCGAGGCGCGCCAGCTCGAAGTTGGCGGCCAGCGCGTGGCCACCATGGTCATCTACCTGAACAGCGTGCAGGCTGGTGGCGCGACGGGCTTTCCGAAGCTCGGGCTTGAGGTGGCGCCGGTCAAGGGCAACGCGGTCTTTTTCGTCTACAAGCGTCCCGACGGCACACTGGACGAAGACACGCTGCATGCCGGGCTGCCGGTCGAACGCGGTGAAAAATGGATCGCCACCAAATGGCTGCGTGAACGCCCATACCGTCGCGGCGCCTGATCGACGTTAGGCGATGGAATATACGTTCCTCTCCGCGACTGTCCTGCTGGTGCTGATCACCGATCCGCTCGGCAACATTCCCATCTTCATCTCGGCGCTGCGGCCGGTGCCGCCCGAGCGCCGCAACCGCGTTGTGCTGCGCGAGGTCGGTATTGCGTTCGTGCTGCTGCTCGTCTTCATGTTCTTTGGCGAGAGTTTCCTGCGCATGATGAGCCTGACCGACATGTCGCTGCAGATTGCAGGTGGCATCGTGCTGTTCCTCATCGCACTGCGGATGATCTTCCCGCGTGAGGGGGCTGCCGAGTCGCAGCCCACGGGCGAGCCCTTCATCGTGCCGCTGGCGATTCCGGCCATCGCGGGGCCGTCGGCGATGGCCACGGTGATGCTGCTGGTGTCACAGGCGCCCGGGCGCATGTGGACGTGGGTCGGCTCGCTATGCGCGACGATGGCCGTGTGCGCCGTGGTGCTGCTGAGCGCCACGCATATCCAGCGCCTCGTGGGTGAACGCACGGTGATGGCGTTCGAGCGCCTGATGGGGCTGATTCTGGTGGCGATCTCGGTGGAGATGCTGCTCAAGGGCATCCGCACGTTCGCGCACCAGCTTTGACTGCAGGGCGTGGGCAAATAAAAAGGGCGACACATTAGTCGCCCTTTTTTGTTTGCCGCGGTGCCGCCTCAGGTGTTCTTGAGCGCGCGGATGGTCGGCAGATTGCGCCAGTAGCCCTTGGCGTCCATGCCGCAGCCGAACACGTAGCGGTCCGGCACGTTGAAGCCGCAGAAGTCCGGGTACAGCGGCTTGGACTTGCTGAGCGTCTTCTCACACAGCACGGCGGAGTAGAACTCGGCGGCGCCCATGTCGATGATGCGCGAGCGGATGGCGGCCATCGTTTCGCCTTCGTCGAGGATATCGTCCAGCACCAGCACCGTACGGCCCTTGACCGACTCGCGCGGTGCCACCCGCCACTGCATCTCGCCGCCCACCGTCTTGTTGTTGTAGCGCGAGAGGTGGATGTAGTCGAACTCCAGCGGGAAAGCCAGCTTGGGCAGCAGCATGCCGGTAAAGACGGCTGCGCCGCCCATCACGGACAGCACCATCGGGAAGGTGTCGCCGATCTTCTCGGTGATCTGTTCGGCCATGCGGTCCAGCGAGCCGCGCACGGCGTCTTCGCTGACGATTTCTTCGGAGTTGGCCCAGAGTTCGCGGGCCTGTTCTGCGCTCAGCATCTTGTCAGTTCGGTGAAACGGTTCGGTGTGTGGATCAAAGGTGCGATTCAGGAAGGAGGGTAGCCCGCTCAGCGGCCGCCGAACATCCCCTTCATGCCGCCTTTCATGCCGCCCATGGCGCGCATCATCTTCATCATGCCGCCGCCTTTGAGCTTTTTCATCATGCCTTGCATCTGCTCGAATTGGTTGAGCAGACGGTTGACTTCCTGCACTTGCACGCCCGCACCGGCGGCAATGCGGCGCTTACGGCTCGCCTTGATGAGTTCGGGCTTGGCACGCTCGGCGGCCGTCATGCTGTTGATGATGCCTTCCATGCGGCGGACCTGCTTTTCCGCCTGGTCCATGTTGGCGCCCTGCGCCTGTTGCGCAAACTGTGCCGGCAGCTTGTCCATCAGGCTGCCCAGGCCGCCCATCTTCTTCATCTGGCCGATCTGCGCCTTGAAATCTTCGAGGTCGAAGCTGCCGGTCTTCTTGATCTTGGCCGCAAGCTTCTGCGCCTCTTCCATGTCGACACCGCGCTGGGCTTCTTCCACCAGCGCCAGGATGTCGCCCATGCCCAGAATGCGCTGGGCCATGCGGTCGGGATAGAACGGCTCCAGCCCGTCGAGCTTTTCGGCCACGCCGACGAACTTGATCGGCTTGCCCGTGATGTGACGTACCGACAGCGCCGCGCCACCGCGCGCATCCCCGTCGAGTTTGGTCAGCACCACGCCGGTCAACGGCAGGGTGTCGTTGAAGGCCTTGGCGGTGTTGACGGCATCCTGGCCGAGCATCGCGTCGACCACGAACAGCGTTTCAGCCGGCTTGAGCGTGGCGTGCAGCGCGGCGATCTCCTGCATCATCGCCTCGTCGATACCGAGGCGGCCGGCGGTATCGACGATCAGCACGTCGTGGTAGTGCTTCTTGGCCCAGTCCAGTGCTGCGGCGGCAATGTCCACCGGCTTCTGGTCCGGCTGAGAGGGGAAGAAGTCCGCGCCGACCTGCTCGGAAACAGTCTTCAACTGCGCGATGGCGGCGGGGCGATACACGTCGCACGACACCGTCAGCACTTTCTTCTTCTTGTTCTCTTTGAGCCACTTGGCGAGCTTGCCGACCGTGGTGGTCTTACCCGCACCCTGCAGACCGGCCATGAGGATGATCGCGGGCGGCGTGACGTTCAGGTTCAGCTCCGCCGCGCGGCCGCCCATGATGTTGCTGCCGACGCCTTCCAGCGCTTCCAGGCCGCCGATGATGGCCGTCAGTTCGCGCTGGACGATGCCGACCAGCGCCTGGCCAGGCGAAAGGCTCGTGATGACGTCTTCGCCGAGCGCTTTTTCCTTGACGCGGGCAATGAACTCGCGCACGACCGGCAGCGCCACGTCGGCTTCGAGCAGTGCCAGGCGGACTTCGCGCAGCATCTCGGCGGTGTTGGCTTCGGTCAGGCGCGCTTCGCCGCGCATGGTCTTGACCACGCGCGCGAGCCGTTGGGTCAGGTTATCCAGCATGACAGTGACAGAGATCCGGAATTGGGGACGGGATGAAGAGGAGGCCGGCGCGCGTTTGGTTTGCACCGGCAGGGAATGTGCTTAATGCGCGCATGTTGCGTTGCCGCCCAACGAGGCTTTCGACGGGGGCGGGCCCCAGCCAAAACCGGGGTGCGCTGCGGTAAACTGTGCAAATGGCAATTGTACTGTATGCGCTGACGGCGCTTCTCTACGGCATCCTCGCTTCGGTAGCGTGGGCGCGACGCGGTGGACTGGGTGCCCAGGCCCCGGCGGGAGCCATGGCGGCAGGCGGTCAATCGCCGGGTGCCACGGTGCTCGTTCCGCCGCCTCCGGGCGCTGCCGACACTGTCCCGGCCTGGTGGCGCTGGGGTTTGCTGGCCGCCTTGATCGCACACGGGTTCCTGCTGCACGAGACGATCTTCCCGGCCAGCGCCATGGTATTTGGCTTTGCCTATGCGCTGTCGGCCATGCTTTGGCTGGGCGTGGGCATTTTCTGGATCGAAAGCCTCTTCTTCTCACTGGCCGGCCTCGGCCTGCTGGTGATGCCGGTGGCGCTGGTCGGAAGCCTGCTGCCGGTGGCCTTCCCCGGCACGCAAATACTCGGCTATGCGGCCAGCCCGCTGTTCAAGCTGCACTTCGCTATTGCCAACGTCGCCTACGGGCTGTTCACGCTGGCGGCATTCCACGCGATCCTCATGCTGGCTGCAGAGCGTCGCCTGCACACCATCAATCGCCCGGAGGCAAGCTGGTTCAGTCGCTGGCTGGATCTGCTGCCGCCGTTGCTCACGCTCGAAAAACTGCTGTTCCGGCTGATCGGGGCGGGCTTCGTTCTGCTGACGCTGACGATTGCCTCGGGCGTGCTGTTCTCCGAACAGCTGTTCCACAGCGCCTTCCATTTCGATCACAAGAACATCTTTGCCGTGCTGTCCTGGGCGATGTTCGGTGGCATCCTGATCGGCCGACGTTTTCGCGGCTGGCGCGGACGTGTGGCGCTTCGCTGGGTGATGGCGTCCTTTGCGATCCTGCTGCTGGCGTACGTGGGCAGCCGCTTCGTGCTCGAAGTCATCCTGCATCGCGCCTAGTGCGCCCCTGGCGCCTGCGCCGTTACTTGTCCTTGTCTGTTCCCCATGTCCCGTCCTGTCCTGCTGATCCTGATGCTGCTCGCCGGCTGGTGGTGGTTGAGCCGCCTCGGGACGCGTTCCTCCCGCTCTTCGGGGCAGGGCCAGACAGCCTCGCGCGGGCAGGGCGCGCCCAATCGCACTCCTGAGCCCAAGGCTTCGCAACCCATCGAGCAATGTGCCGTGTGCGGCGTGCATGCACCGCGCACCGGCATGATCGCGCTGCCGGGCGGCCGCTATCGCTGCCCCGAGCATGCTGACCGGGGCAACACATGACACCCGAAGCGTCGGGGGTCGCGCGGGCAACGCCGTCCGCCGCGCGCAGCCTGCTCTCGCGCCTGAACGCCTGGCGCGCAATCCGATCGGTCTGGCTGGAGCCCGATCCGCCTGAATTCCAATGGCGCCTGCTGCGCTATTTCGCCTTCAGCCGCGCAGCCGTGGCGCTGGTGCTGTTGCTATTCGTGATGGTGCCGCGCGAGCACAACGACGCAGTCGGCCTGCCCAATAGCGACGCCCTGCTCAGCCTGACGCTGCCGTATCTGGCGATGGCCCTGCTGATTCTGGCGGCGGCCGGCTGGTGGCGCACGCGATTCCAATTCCGCGTGCGGCTGGACGTGGTGCTCGATCTGCTGTTCCTGGGGCTGGCGTATGCCACGCTCTCGCGCCTGTCGGCCAGCGTGGCGATGGTGCTGCTGGTGCCTGTGCTGGCCGCCGGCGCGCTCACCAGCCTGCTGTTTGCGCTGTTCACGGCGGCCGTGGCCTCGATCGTGGTGCTGGCCGATCCGTTCCTGCAGATGATGAGCGACGGCGTGATTGCGCCGGGGCTGGCATCTGCCGGGCTGTACGGCCTGGTCTACATGATGGCCGCGTCGACGATGTACGGCCTGTCGCATCGTCAGATTGCGCAGGAACGTTTGACGATGGCCCGCGAGCGCGAGTTGCGCCTGCAACAGCTCGTCAACCGCCTGATGGTCTACGACATGCAGGACGGCGTGATGCTGGTGCGTGCCGACGGCCGTGTCGTTGCCGCCAACCCGGCCGCAGCCATGCTGCTGGGCGTGCCGCAGAGCGCGTTTGTCGGCAGCGGTGCGATGCTGTTTGACTTGAAGGACGTGCCACACCTGCGCCCGCTGCTCGAAACGCTGCGCCAGTGGCTGCGCCGCAAGAGCCGTCCCTCCGATGGCACCGGCGACGACGACGCACCGCGCATCCTCGACCTGCTGCCCATCGCCTCGGGTGGCCGGACTGGCCGCGCCATGTTGAGCGCCCGCCTGCGCCTGCGCTTCATCCTGCCGAGCCTGGCCAACCTGCGCAGTGTCTATATGGATAGCCTTGTCAGCTCGATCGGCCTGAGCTTGTTGGGCGAGGGCGCCGAGATGCGTCCGCGCATTCCATCGGCCGAGGCCATCCCGCAGGGCTGGTCGGCGGATGACGAAGTGTTTCTGCGTCACGAGCTGCATGACACCGTGCTCGTCCATGTGGAAAGCTGGGAGCGTGTGGCGGAGCAGGCCCAGCAGGAAAAGCTGGCCTCGATGGGGCGGCTGGTGGCCAGCGTCGCGCATCAGATCCGCAACCCGCTGGCCGCGATCAGCCAAGCCGCGGAACTGCTGGACGATCCGGGCGACGGCCAGGATGGCGGCGCACACGTGCGCCCGGAAAGCTCCGGCGTGGAGACCCGCCTGCTGCGCATCATCCGTGACAACGTGCGCCGGCTCGACCAGGTGGTTGCCGACGTGCTGATGCTCTCGCGCCGCCCGCGTGGCGAACGCGTGCGCGTGCAACTGGCGCAGGTACTGCCCGAAGTTGTGGAGCGCTGGCGTGCCGAGGCCCTGCGCCGCGCAGGTGAAGCAACCGAGATCAACCCGAACCTCGTGCGCGTGGCGGTCGACCTGGACAAGCCTGTGCTATTCGACCCGGCGCAGTTGCAACAGGTGGTGGGGAATATGCTCGACAACGCGCTGCGCTATTGCCGCCGCGTGCCGGGCTCGATCCAGCTGGCAGCCTACGCGCTGGACGACACCCACGCCGAACTCGTGATCTGGAACGACGGCCCGGAAGTGCCGACCGAGCAGCAACGCAGCCTGTTCGAGCCGTTCTTCACGAATGACGCCCAAGGCACTGGCCTGGGCCTCTACATGGCGCGCGAGTTGTGTAGCGCCAACGATGCGCAGATCCGTTACGGCGCCATCGCACTGGAATCCTTGCTCGATCGCACCGGAGCGTTGACCATGGAGGCGCGCGACACGTTGCCGCGCCGCGCCTTCGTCATCACCCTGATGTTTGACCAACCGACCGTGCCGATCGCGGAATGATCCGCTGGCCGCGAATTTCTGCCGACCTTCTGCTGATCCATGTCCAAAGCCGCCATCGTTCGCGAACCCATTCTCGTCGTCGATGACGAAGCCGACCTGCGCGAGCTGCTGGAGATTTCCCTGCGCCGCATGGGGCACGACGTCGTGCTCGCCAGCGGGTTGGCAGAAGCGCGCGAGGCGCTCTCCCGCCAGCGCTTCGCACTCGTGCTGACCGACATGCGCCTGGGCGATGGCCTGGGCATTGAACTCGTGCGCCAGCTTTCTGCCACGGCAGATCGCACGCCTGTGGCCGTCATCACCGCTTATGGCAGCGCCGAGAACGCGGTCGAAGCGCTCAAGGCCGGTGCGTTCGATTACATCGCCAAGCCGCTCTCGCTGGACCAGTTGCGCAGCCTAGTACTCAACGCACTGGGGCGTCAGCAGCGCGATCCCGATCCCGGTAATGCCGACCTGGCTGAACGCACCAACGACCTGCTGCCCGGCCATTCCGCGGCCATGCAGGAAGTGCGCCGTTCGCTGATGCGCCTGGCGCGCAGCATGGCGCCGGTGGTGATCAGCGGCGAATCCGGCAGCGGCAAGGAACGTGCGGCGCGTGCCGTGCATGCGCTGTCTGCGCGTGCATCGCGGCCGTTCGTGGCGGTCAACTGCGGTGCGATTCCCGAGAACCTGATGGAAGCCGAGTTTTTCGGCTACGTGAAAGGCGCTTTTACCGGCGCCGACAGCGATCGCCAGGGTTTCTTCCAGGCGGCCAATGGCGGCACGCTCATGCTTGATGAGGTGGCCGACCTGCCGCTCACGATGCAGGTGAAATTGCTGCGCGCGTTGCAGGAGCGCCGCGTGCGCAAGATCGGCGAGAGCCGCGAAGACCCGGTCGACGTGCGCGTCGTTTGCGCCAGCCACCAGAACCTTGCGCGGTTGGTGGCCGCTGGCCGTTTCCGCGAAGACTTGTTCTACCGCCTGAACGTGCTGGAGCTGCGCATGCCCACGCTGCGCGAGCGGGGCGAAGACGTGCCCGTGCTGGCCGGCGTGCTGCTCGAACAGCTCGCCAGCCGCTACGGCGATCCGCGCCCCAAACGCCTGACGCGTCCGGCACTGCAGCAACTGTGCGCGTACCCGTTCCCGGGCAACGTGCGCGAGCTGGAGAACCTGCTGGAACGCGCCTACGCCTTTGCGGAAGGCGAGTCGATCGACGTGGATGACCTTGGCGCGCTGGGCGCCGAGATCGAGCGCTCGCCGCTGTTCCACCGCACGCGCGAGGCGCAGGCTGCCGCAGCGGCCCATCACCCGATGTCGCCGCCGATGACGAGCTGGCCTGATGCCGTCTACATGCCGGCGGCCGTGCCTAGCCCCATGGGGATGCCGCAACCGATGGCGCAGCCCGAGCCGGCCCCCGTAGCGCAGCCGGCGGAGCCGTCGCTGCCGAGCGTGGCATTGCCGATCGATCTGCCGGCCTATCTGGAGTCGGTTGAGCGCAACGTGATCCTGGCCGCCCTGGACCAGACGGGCTTCAACCGCACAGCAGCGGCCAAGCTGCTCGGATTGTCGTTCCGCCAGTTGCGCTATCGCATGCAGCAACTTGGCATTCGTGACCCGCGGGACATTGAAGCGCCTGGCAGCGTGGGCGAACCTGCCGGAAATGGGCTGAACGGCGATGCCTGATCGGGTGCATATCGGTGTTGACGGATGGGTCGATGGCGCGCGCCGGCATCCGTCGCCGAATATCGACGCGCGGCCCGAAGGCATGCCGATCGACCTGATCGTGCTGCACAACATCAGCCTGCCGCCTGCGCAGACCGCCGCCGATTTCGGCACCGAGCATGTGCTCGACTTTTTCACCAACACGCTCGACTGCGACGCGCATCCGTACTTCGATCAGTTGCGCGGCGTGCGTGTATCGGCGCATTTCTTCATCCGTCGTACAGGAGAGTGCGTGCAGTTCGCGCCGTGCGACGCGCGCGCGTGGCATGCCGGTGCGTCGGACTTTTTCGGCCGAACGCGCTGCAACGATTTCTCGATCGGCATCGAAATCGAGGGCACCGACGATCTGCCCTTCACGCCCGAGCAGTACGCCGCCACGGCGTCGCTGGTGCGGGCGATCTGCGCGGCGTATCCCATTACGGCGATTGCCGGGCACTCGGACATTGCACCGGGCCGGAAGACCGATCCAGGGCCGCATTTCGACTGGGCGCACCTGCGGGCGCTCGGCGGGTTCAACGCGGCGTTGTTTCCGTATCAGCACGCGCTCTGACGCGACAACCCCCTGACGTCTCACGGTCTGCAGCTCACGTGCGAGGGTAAAACCGTGGAGTGTCACCCTCCAAGACTCAGGCACGAGGGTGAAACTATGGAACGCCAATGTCCAGGCATCGCGCGCGAGCCTAAAACCGTGGAACGCCACAGTCCGAGGGTCGCGCACGAGGGTAAAACTGTCGATGTCTCCACTGTTTGAGGCTCACGCACGACAGTAAAACAGTGGAGCGTCACGGTCCGAGGCTCACGCGCGAGTGTGAAACCGTGGAGCGCGACCGTCCGAGGGTCATTTCGTCGATCAATCCGTGAACGATTCCCCTGTTTGAGGCTCGCGCATGACGGTCGAACCTCAGAACACGGCGGTCGGGGCCCCAGGGCGCGCAGATAAAGGTCTCGAACGTCACGATGAGAGGCTCAAGCGTCGGGGGTGAAACCGTGGCGTTCGACCCTTCAACGCCGGCACGCCGCAAGTCACTCCCTGCGGACGACGAAACGCAAGCGGGCAGCCTCCTTTCGAAGGCCGCCCGCGTTTTCCCCTGTCGATCTTTCTACTTCAGCGCGCTGCCTCAGGTCCCCATCGCCGGGTCGGACACGCCGTCCTTGCCCGTTTCCATGCGACCGGCAAAGCGCCGCGTGAAGCCGCCTTGCGGCACCGTCACCGTAAAGTCGTACCAGTTGCCCTGGCGCGCGATCGGCCAGTGCTGGTCGAGCTGCTTGCCGGCCGGGATGTCGAACGTCCACGGGCCGTCGGTGCGGTAGGCGTTGGGTTTGACGGTGAAGGTGCAGCCGGCGGTGCCGGTGTTCATCATCGTGACGTAGACCTCGGCGTTGGCCAGGTCGTAGCACACGCGGATTTCCGGCGCGCTCGAACCCGCTGCCGACACGGCACTTACATCGCCCGAGAACGCGCGGTGGAAGCCGTTGGGGCCGAGCACCCACAGGTCGTACTTACCCTTGTCGGCGGTGAACACGTCCCACGCATCGTCGAGCATCTTGCCGGGCTCGACCGCATAGCGGCGCGGCACGCGGTCCAGATGCAGGCGGTCGTACACGTGGAAGACGGCGGCGGCCGTGCCGGTGTTGCTGAAGATCAGGCGCAGCGCGCGGTTGGTGGCGTCTTCGCGCGCGCTGACGTGCAGCTCGTACGGCAGCGCGCGCGAGGGGCGGGTGCCGGTGGCTTGTGTCGGCATCTGCTGCGCCGTAACGGAGGGCAGGGGCACCTGCGGCTTCAATCCTTGCGCGGTGCGGATGGAGTCGGCCGTTGCCTTGTCGCGGCTGGGCAGCGTCGGCAGCGTCTCGTTGTTCGGGTTGACGAAGTTGAAGGCGCTGGTCAGGTCGCCCAGCACCGCGCGACGGTATGCACTGATGTTCGGCTCCTTGACGTTGAAGCGCAGCTCCAGGAAGCGCAGCACCGAGGTGTGGTCGAACGCCTGCGAGTTGACCCAGCCGCCGCGGCTCCACGGCGAAACGATGTACATCGGCACGCGCGGGCCGGGGCCATAGGGGTGTTGGTCCGTGTGGTATTCGCCGGCCGTGCTGACCGTCGATTTGCCGGCCAGCACGCCGTTGTCATAGGCGGGGGCTGCGGGCGGCGGCGCGTGGTCGAAGAAGCCGTCGTTTTCATCGAAGTTGATGAACAGCACGGTCTTGCTCCACACGGCCGGGTTGGCGGTGAGTGCGTTGAGCACTTCCTGCGTGTACCACGCGCCCTGCACGGGGCTCGACGGACCGGGGTGCTCGGAATACGTGGCCGGTGCCACGATCCACGACACCTGCGGCAGAAGGCCCGCGGCGATGTCGTCCTTCAGCGCTTGCAGGAATCCGCCGTCGGGCATGGTGTTGCCGACACCTTTGATGAGCGGGCTGACGGTCTCGTCGGCCGGTGTGTACGGCGGGAACGGGCTGCCGTCGGCCAGGTTGCCGCGCGCGGCGTTGGCGTCGCGGTACGCCTTGAAGCCGGCGAGCGGGTTGTCGGTGAAGTTGTCCGGCATGTTCTGGTAGACCTTCCACGACACGCCGGCCGTTTGCAGGCGCTCGGGGTAGGTCGTCCAGTTGTACGTGACGCCGGCGTCGAGGTGGTCGCCGCTGTTGTCGATGACCGGGCCGCCCGCAGCGCCGGTCGGGTCGTTCGTGCCCGTCCAGTGGAACAGGCGGTTGGTGTTGGTGCCGCCGTGGAACGAGCAGTGGTACGCATCGCACAGCGTGAAGGCGTTGGCCAGCGCGAACTGGAAGTCCAGCTCGGCCTGCTTGTAGTAGCCCATCGACTGCGTCTGCTTGTAGGTCGGCCACTTGCTCATGCGGCCGAGGTCCCATGCGTTTTGAGCATCGGGGTAGCTGTGCGGCGTGCCCGAGACGCGCTGCGCGTTGCCGGCGCTGCTGTCGAGGTAATACGGCAGCACGGTGCGGCTCGGCCCGCTGCTGGGCACGTAGGTCTGCTGCCAGACGTTCAGCCCGCCGGCCAGGGGGATGGGGAAGCGGTCGCCGAAGCCGCGCACACCTTGCAGCGTGCCGAAGTAGTTGTCGAACGAGCGGTTCTCCTGCATCAGGATCACCACGTGTTCAACGTCACGCATCGTGCCGGTGGCGTTGTTGGCGGGAATCGCCAGCGCACGGCGGATCGACGGCGGGAAGGCGGCGAGCGCAGCGGCGGAAATCGCGCCCGTGCTGGCCATCTTGAGGAAGTTGCGGCGGCTGCCGTTGTTGGCGTGGTTCGTGTCGGAAGTCATGTCGGTCTCAAACGCAAGTCGATGGGAAGCCGCGCGTTACGGAGCGCAGTGCAGGGTCGGCTTGTTGGCCGGCGGCTGGCCGGGTTGATCGGGCTGGGCGGCGCCGGGGCCCGTGCTCGGCGTGCCGTCGTTCGAATCGCCGCCGCAGGCCGACAACGACAAGGTGGCGGCGCACAGCAGCACGGCGGCCAGCCAGTGCGGCCGCGCGAGAGGGTTGATGAAAGGCTTCATGAGCGGTCTCGTTTGGGTTGGGGGAGGGGATCAGGGGTTCAGCGTCGACAGCGGCTGGTGCGAGCCGTTGATCGTCTTGAGTTCGTCCAGCGTCAGCCGGCGCGTCCACATGGCGAGGTCGTCGTAGGCCATCACGCCCTTGAGCGAGCCCGGGTTGTTGGGCACGTAGTTGTGCGTGGCGTCGTCGTTCAGGCCCCAGACCTTGGTGGCCAGGCCATTGAGCTTGGTGACGTCGGTATTGGCGATGGCCTTGTCTTCCACCTTCTGCACGCCGAGCACCGGGTCGAGGATGTAAGCGCTGAAGCGCTTGGCCTGCGTGTCGACCGATAGGGCGAGATACGCCCACTGGTTGGCGCTGAACTTCATGCCCTGGATGTCGTCGCGCTTGCCGCCGCTGCCGAGGTTGAAGCGCACTTCGCAGCCGCCCCACAATCCGATGGCGATGCCCGCATTGGAGCCGGAGTAGTAGTCCTTGTTGGCGAGGATTGGCTCGCCGGTGCCGTTGCCCTGCGTGCAATCCGACTTGACCCAGAAGCCAATCGTGAACTGCGGGCTCTGCGCGATGTCGGCGCCGTTCTGCGTGAGCTTGTAGGCGTCGATGCGCGAATCGACCGAAAGCGCCGTGCCGCCGAACGGGTCGGCCGTGGCCGAGCCACCGTCGATGCCTGCCACCCACGGGCCGATCGTCGAACTGGCTTTGCGGTCGGAGGGCGGCAGCGGATCGAAGCTGTAATACGTGGCCAGGCCGTTGGTGAGCGACGTCGCCAGCGGCGTCGGCGCAACGTAGGCGATCTGCGCAAGCATCGACACCGGCACGTTGTTGCGCACCAGCGTGTAGTTGATGCGGTAGATGCCGCTTGCGGTGGCGATGTTGCTGTCGGTGTACTGCGTGGCCGTGGCGGGCAGTGTGGCGACCTGCTTGCCGTCGCGCAGCACGGTGATGGGGCCGCTCGCTGCTGTCGGGTTTTGCCAGTTCAGCACCAGCGATGCGCTGTACGCGCCCACAGTGCTCTGGACGTTGCGCACGCCGATCGCGTTGGCGGTGAGCGCCGCGCCATCCAACTTGTGGGCGGTAGCCGGCACGGCGGCGTTCAATTGCGCCAGCACGGTCGGCACGATGTCAGCCTCGCTCGGCAGGGCCGCCAGCGTGGCTTCCGACGTGGGCGCGGCCATGCCGTTCTTGCCGAGCACCGGATTGACGCTCTTGTTCAGCGCGATGAACGCGGTGCGGTTTTCCAGCGTCGGCGCCGACGTGGTGGCGCCTGTGGCGTCCAGGCCGTGGCTGGTGGTGACGACAACGAGCCAGTCTTCGTTCGGGTTGGCGGTGCGGCGCTGGGCGATGGCGGCTTGCAACGTGCCCAGCGCCTGATCGACGTTGGCCAGCGCAGCCGCGTACGCATCGCTTTGCAGGCCCGAGGCCAGCGCGGCGGCTGCCGGCGCCGTGTATTGCGCGAAGACGACGTCGTAACCCGACTGCACCAGCTTCACGCTGTTCTGCGTCACGCAGGTGTCCACCTGGGCGCAATCGACGAGCGTGTCGAGATTGCCGGCTTGCTGATCCGCCTTGAGCAGCGCGGGCAGCGTGGCCGAGCTGACGGCGGCGCCGAGCCGTTGCGTGGTGCCGGCCGCCTTGGCTGCGCTGCGCGCATAGCTGAAGACACTCGGGGCGGCCAAGGTGGTGACGGTGTCATCCGTCACGCTGTGGCGGTTCTGCCAAGTGCCGGTCAGCACGGTGGCCCAGCTTGGCGTGTCCAGCGGCGGCTGGGCGGTGGTGGTGCCCAGCGTGCCGCCCGTCGAAGCCGGCATCACCGCCAGGGCGCCCAGGTTCGGCAGGCTGCGCTGCAGGAGCGCGCTCTGCACCTGCGCATAGGTGGCACCGTCTACGCCGACCACCAGCACTTTCTTGCTGGCGCTGGTGGTGGGCGCGTCCGTGCTGCCCTGGTTGGCGATGGGGCTGCTGTCGCTACCGCCGCATGCGGTCAATGCGGTCGCCAGCGTCGTGGCGACGGTGGTGCTCAGCGCGGCCGTCAGCAGGCGGCGCGCGGGGTGATTCCAAGCCATGTCGATTTCCTCGGTCGTTGTACGCAGCGATGTGTTGCCGCTGTGATTGCGCTCCCTGCAATGCGACCGAAGCGTAGGGTGGGGGCCTGTCGCTCAAGTGACAGCCGCGGCAAGAATGCTGATGCCGCTATTCGGATTTCTTGAGCGGGTGGAATGTCGAAAAAGGCCCCGGGGGCGGTAGGCGTGCACCGGTGCAGTGCACCGCACACATGCCCCTACCGTGGATGAGGTGACGTCTATTGAACTTGCGGCGTCGATAGAAAGAATTATTCTGAAGAGACGGTCATTGCGACGCCGCACGTCAGTCCCGCCGACCCTTTGTGCAGACTGGCGTAGCGGGTTTGCGGCACCGCATTTGCGGGTGAAAAATAGCCCTCTGCCCCCACCTGTCAAGTCTAGGCAAATTCGATTGGGCCACTATACTTAGCGTCAATCCCGGAGTTGGACACTAGATGTAGTGGTCGCTTTCCGGGATTCTTATTTCAGCGCCACGCGGGGGCGGGCGTACGGCAGGTCGAGCCGGCGCTTGGGGGCTGAGGAAAGGCAGGGGTCTTTTCCGTCTCATTTCTCCGCGTAGCGCAAGGATTCGCCCAGGGTGCTTCACCCCCGGCGCGCCAATAAAACGAACGGTTCAACAGGAGTCCACATGCAGACGGCCCAACCAGAAATCCACTCCGGCACCGCCAACCCCTCCCAATTTGCGCAAAGCGCTGGCGGCACGGCCGCTGCCCCCAGCACTGGCTACGCGGACTACAAGATCATCCGCCGCAACGGCGCCGTGGTCAGCTTCGAGCCTTCGAAGATCGCCGTGGCCATGACCAAGGCCTTCCTCGCCGTGAATGGCGGGCAGGGTGCTGCTTCCGCGCGTGTGCGCGAGCTGGTCGACCAACAAACGCAGAACGTCGTGCGCGCACTGCTGCGCAGCCGCCCGAACGGCGGCACGTTCCATATCGAAGACGTGCAGGACCAGGTGGAACTGGCCCTGATGCGCTCGGGCGAGCACGACGTGGCCCGCGCCTACGTGCTGTACCGTGAGCGCCGCGCCCAGGAGCGCGCGCAAGCCGGCGAAACCCAGCAGCAACCGGCCTTCATCGGCCTGAACGTGACCGACGGCGGCATCACCCGCCCGCTGGACATGGCGGCGCTACGCAACGTGATCGTCTCGGCCTGCGAAGGTCTGGGCGAAGCGGTGGACCCGGAGCCGATCCTCAAGGAAACGGTCAAGAACCTGTATGAAGGCGTGCCGATGACGCAGGTGTACGACTCGGCCATCCTGGCCTCGCGTACCCTGATCGAAAAGGACCCGGCGTACAGCCAGGTCACGGCGCGCATCCTGATGCACACGATCCGTCGCGAAATCCTCGGCGAAGAAGTCACGCAAGCCGAAATGGGCGCGCGTTACGTCGACTACTTTCCGCAGTTCATCAAGCGCGGCATCAACGCCGAGCTGCTCGACGACAAGCTGGCGCAGTTCGACCTGGCGCGCCTGGGCGCGGCGCTGGACGCCTCGCGCGACTTCCAGTTCAACTACCTCGGCCTGCAGACGCTGTACGACCGCTACTTCCTGCACATCAACGAAACCCGCATCGAGATGCCGCAGGCATTCTTCATGCGCGTGGCGATGGGCCTAGCGCTGAACGAAATCGACCGTGAAGCCCGCGCCATCGAGTTCTACCAGCTGCTGTCGTCGTTCGACTTCATGTCGAGCACGCCGACGCTGTTCAACTCGGGCACGCGCCGTTCGCAGCTCTCGTCGTGCTACCTGACCACCGTGTCGGATGATCTGGATGGCATTTACGAGGCACTGAAGGAAAACGCGCTGCTCTCCAAGTTTGCCGGCGGCCTGGGCAACGACTGGACCAACGTGCGTGCGCTCGGCTCGCACATCAAGGGCACGAACGGCAAGAGCCAAGGCGTGGTGCCGTTCCTGAAGGTGGTCAACGATACGGCCGTGGCCGTGAACCAGGGCGGCAAGCGTAAGGGCGCTGTCTGCGCGTACCTGGAAACGTGGCACCTGGACATCGAAGAATTCCTGGAACTGCGCAAGAACACCGGCGACGACCGCCGCCGCACGCACGACATGAACACGGCCAACTGGATTCCGGACCTGTTCATGAAGCGTGTGATGGAAGGTGGCGAGTGGACGCTGTTCTCGCCGTCCACCTGCCCGGACCTGCACGACAAGGTTGGCAAGGCATTCGAGCAGGCCTACCTGGCCTATGAAGACAAGGTCGCGCGCGGCGAGATCAAGCTCTTCAAGAAGATGCCGGCGCTGCAGCTGTGGCGCAAGATGCTGGGCATGCTGTTTGAAACCGGCCACCCGTGGATCACGTTCAAGGATCCGTGCAACATCCGCAGCCCGCAGCAGCACGTGGGTGTGGTGCACAGCTCCAACCTGTGCACGGAAATCACGCTGAACACGAACGACAGCGAAATCGCCGTGTGCAACCTGGGTTCGGTCAACCTGGTCGCCCACCTGGTCAAGCAGGCGGACGGCAGCGTGGTGCTCGATCACGAGAAGCTGAAGAAGACCGTGCGCACCGCCATGCGCATGCTCGACAACGTGATCGACATCAACTACTACGCGGTCAAGAAGGCACGTGACTCCAACCTGCGTCACCGTCCGGTCGGCATGGGCATCATGGGCTTCCAGGACGCGCTGCACGTGCTGCGTGTGCCGTACGCCAGCGATGCAGCGGTGCAGTTTGCCGATACCTCGATGGAAGCCGTGTGCTACTACGCCTACTGGGCGTCGACCGAGCTGGCCGAAGAGCGTGGCCGCTACAGCAGCTACAAGGGCTCGCTGTGGGATCGCGGCATCCTGCCGCAAGACTCGCTCAAGCTGCTGGCCGAAGAGCGTGGCGGCTACCTGGAAACCGACATGTCGTCGACGATGGACTGGGACAGCCTGCGCGGCCGCATCAAGCAGTTCGGCATGCGCAACTCGAACTGCGTGGCGATCGCCCCGACGGCAACGATCTCCAACATCATCGGCGTGTCGGCCTGTATCGAGCCGACGTACCAGAACCTGTACGTCAAGTCGAACCTGTCGGGCGAATTCACGGTGGTCAACGACTACCTGGTGCGCGACCTGAAGGCACGCGGCCTGTGGGACGAAGTGATGGTCGCCGACCTGAAGTACTTCGACGGCTCGCTGGCCCGCATCGACCGCATCCCGCAAGACCTGCGCGACCTGTATGCAACGGCCTTCGAGGTGGAGCCGACGTGGCTGGTGGAAGCGGCATCGCGCCGCCAGAAGTGGATCGACCAGGCGCAGTCGCTGAACATCTACATGGCCGGCGCGTCGGGCAAGAAGCTGGACGACACATACAAGCTGGCGTGGCTGCGTGGCCTGAAGACCACGTATTACCTGCGCACGATCGGCGCCACGCACGTCGAGAAGTCGACCGTGTCGCGCGGCACGCTCAATGCGGTGTCGTCGGGTAGCGATGTGGGTGGTGTGTCGGCTGCAGGCGCATCCGGCGTGACTTCGGCCGCACCGACCAGCGCACTGGACGCCGCTGCTGCCACTGCGCAGGCCATGCCGGAAGCTGAAGGCGCCGTGTGCACGATGCGCCCGGGCGACCCCGGTTTCGAGGAATGCGAAGCCTGCCAATAAGTCAAAACAGTGTCTGAGGTTGCTCCCGCGCAAGCGGGGGGGCCGTGACCTGAACGACACTGGACTCGCGCTCCGAAAGAGCGGGAGCGACGAGCAAAGAATTAGGAGAAACACATATGCTGAGCTGGGACGACGACGTCAAACCTGCCGCACAACCTTCGGCTGCACCGCAGCCGGTGTATCAACCGCAGCCGCAACTGCAAACGGCCACCGCTGACCAGGGCGGCGTGCTGCCCCCGTCGGCCACCGCGGCTGCGGGTACCGGTATCCTCGGCAATAACCCCAACGCTGCCGCTGCGCAAAGCAACCGCCGCGTGAACGCCGCCGACAAGCGCGTCATCAACGGCGCGACCGACGTCAACCAGCTGGTGCCGTTCAAGTACAAGTGGGCCTGGGAAAAGTACCTCGCCGGTTGCGCGAACCACTGGATGCCGCAGGAAATCAACATGTCGCGCGACATCGCGACGTGGAAAGACCCGAACGGCCTGACCGAAGACGAGCGCCGCATCATCAAGCGCAACCTGGGCTTCTTCGTGACGGCCGACTCGCTGGCCGCCAACAACATCGTGCTGGGCACATACCGCCAGATCACCGCACCGGAATGCCGCCAGTACCTGCTGCGCCAGGCGTTTGAAGAGGCGATCCACACGCACGCGTATCAGTACATCGTTGAATCGCTGGGCCTGAACGAGGCCGAGATCTTCAACGCGTATCACGAAGTGCAGTCGATCCGCGACAAGGACGAGTTCCTGATCCCGTTCATCGACACGCTGACCGATCCGTCGTTCAAGACCGGCACGCCTGAGAACGACCAGAAGCTGCTGAAGTCGCTCATCGTCTTCGCCTGCATCATGGAAGGCCTGTTCTTCTACGTCGGCTTCACGCAGATCCTGGCGATGGGCCGCCAGAACAAGATGACCGGCGCTGCCGAGCAGTACCAGTACATCCTGCGTGACGAGTCGCTGCACTGCAATTTCGGTATCGACCTGATCAACCAGATCAAGCTGGAGAACCCGCACCTGTGGACGGCCGAGTTCAAGGCTGAGATCACGGAGCTGTTCAAGAAGGCTGTCGACCTGGAATACCGCTACGCAGAAGACACCATGCCGCGCGGCGTGCTGGGCCTGAACGCGCCGATGTTCAAGGGCTACCTGCGCTTCATCTGCAACCGTCGCTGCCAGCAGATCGGCCTGGACGCGCTGTTCCCGAACGAGGAAAACCCGTTCCCGTGGATGAGCGAGATGATCGACCTGAAGAAGGAGCGCAACTTCTTCGAGACGCGCGTGATCGAGTACCAGACCGGCGGCGCGCTGTCCTGGGAGTGATCTGAGCCACAGGCTCGACCCGCATCAACGTAAACAGGCGACGCACCACGCGTCGCCTGTTTGCATTTGGGGCGGTCGATTCACGTGCGTGCGATTGCGCCGCACCTGTCAGGCATGGCAGGCTGCGGCAACCACTGCACCGGGATTCCCGCCATGACGGTCGAAGCTTTCTTCTCGCAGACCTACGATGAAGCCCGCGGCAAGTTCCTCGCCGCTGCGCAGGCCCGGGGGCTCCGCATCGAGCGTCATCTGCATCCGGATGCGGTCGGGCCATCCGGCGAGCAGCTTTCCATCGACACCGCACTGCTTGCGCCCGCGCAGGCTGAAGCGCTGCTGATCGTCACCTCCGGCGTCCATGGCGTGGAGGGGTTCTGCGGCTCCGGTTGCCAGACCGGCTTGCTGCAAGACAACGAACTCTTCGCGAGGCTGGCCGCTGGCAAGGTCTCGCTGCTGCTGGTGCACGCGGTCAATCCGTATGGGTTTGCGCACCTGCGGCGCGTGAATGAAGACAACGTTGACCTGAACCGCAACAGTGTCGACTTCACCGAGGCCGCTTCCGCCAACCCTGCCTATCTGGAAGTCGATCCGCTTTTGCTGCCGCGCACGTGGCCGCCCAGCCAGGCGGATCAGGCAGCGTTGCAGCACTACATGGTCACCCGCGGCGAGAAAGCCCTCCAAGACGCCGCAACGAGCGGCCAGTACCGCGTGCCGGACGGCATGTTCTACGGCGGCAGCGCGCCGTGCTGGAGCACGCTGCAGATACGCGGGATCGTGTCGCGGCATGCGGCAGCCATGTCGCAGCTGGTGTGGATCGATCTGCATACCGGGCTCGGCCACTACGGCCACGGTGAGAAGATTTTCAACAGCCCCGATCCAGCCGAACTAGAGCGCGCCATGCGCACCTGGGGCGCCGATGTCCGGCCGATTGCGGCAGCGGGTTCGGTCTCGTCAGTCGTCAAGGGCGATCTGGTGGGCGTCGCCTACGAACTGCTGCCCGGCGTTGAGAAGACCTGCGTGACGCTGGAGTTCGGCACGCTCGCACCGTTGGCGGTGCTGCAGGCGCTGCGCGCCGATCATTGGCTGCATCGCCATCCGGAGCAGGGCGCTGGGCAGCGCGCCGGCATCCGCCAGGCACTGCGTGATGCGTTTTATTGCGACGTGCCGGAATGGAAGGGGATGGTCTACGCGCAGACGCGCATGGCTGTATTGCAAGCCGTGGCGCGGTTTTCCGGCTAGCTTTGGACGGGCTTGGGCGCCCGCACCGTCAGCGCGCACCCCGCCGACGCGGCGATGATGGCCAGGATTGCAACCCACTGGCGCCCCGTCAGCTGTTCGTGCAGCACGATCGCCCCGGCCAGCGCGCCGATGGCCGGCTCCAGGCTCAGCAACACGGAAAACGTCTTGCCCGGCAGGTGTTTGAGCGCCACCATCTCGAGCGAATACGGGATCGCGCTGGACAGCAGGCCGATGCCCAGTCCCGCCAGAATGAGCGATGGCGCAAGCAGCGCCGACCCCGCCTGCGCCACGCCAAATGGAATCGCAAACAGCGCACCGACCAGCATGCCGATCGACGTCGCCTGGCCCGCATGCAGGCCACCGAGGTTCTTGCCCGTCAGGATGTAGAGCGCCCAGCACACGCCGGCGGCCAGTGCATACACCGCGCCCAGATGGTCAACCTGACCGACCGACTTGTCGGCCACCGTCAGCATCAGCAGGCCGACCACGGCCAGCCCGATCCACACGAAATCCAGCGCGCGGCGCGACAGCAGCACGGCCAGCACCAGCGGGCCCGTGAATTCGATGGCGATCGCAATGCCGATCGGCAACCGCTGCAGCGACAGGTAGAACAGCAGGTTCATACTCGCCAGCGTGACGCCATACAGCGCGATGCGGCCGGCATCGGCGCGACTCAGGTGCAGGCGCCACGGCCGCCAGAACGCCAGCAGGATCACCGCGCCAATCGTCACGCGATACGTAACGGTGCCTGCAGCGCCCAGCACCGGAAACAGCGTCTTGGCGAACGAGTTGCCGAGGCAGACGGAGGCCATCGAACCCATCAGTGCAAGGATGGGCATCCAGGGGGAGGTCGTCGTCGTGGAAGCGTTGGAGGCGGAAGCAGCGGAAGACATGAGCGACAGCGGAGGGACGGCAGAAAGCGCGGCAGGGCAACGCCACAGCATAGCCGCGCGCCGCTGAGAAATCGTTGCGTTCTCGGCGGCGCGGGCGTCGCTTTTTATCGAATTGACGAACTTACAGGGCGGCAGCGCTGGGGCGGATCACGTCGATCAGCAACACGCGCTGGCCTTCGCGTTCGCCGTCGGGGCGCGGGGTCACACCGCGCTGCGGGCGCGGGGCGGCGAGCGGTGCCGGGTCTTCGGCGCTCATGCCAAAGACGGCCAGTTTGGATGCCGCGATGCGCTGCAGCGTGCCGCGCACACCTGGCACGTCGAGGTCTTCGGGATCGAAGCCGGTGGTGGCCGTCCAGTCGTCGCGGGCGATGTCCTGCAGGCCGTTGGCCATCTCGAACTGCAACGACGCGCCAAAGCCCTTCTGCAACGAGTGCGAGCCGAGCAGGTATTCCGCCGTCAGGAAGCCGCGCAGCCGCGTCCAGAACGCCAGCGAGCTGATATTCCCGCTCTTGAGCGCGTGGCTCGGGGCGACTTCCCAGCTGTGGTCCAGCAGCTTGTTGATGAGGCGGCCCCAGGTCGGCACGTCGGTGCCGGCGGAGCAATCTTCGCCGGGGCCTTCCGGGCGAGCGAGCTGGCGCAGCAGGCCGGTGAACGAACCGGAACTGGGCCGTGCGCCGCCAGCTTGCGCACCCGAGGGCCAGCGCCATTGCAGCGGCGAGGCCGGCCGTGCGCCAGGCCATTGCGCGTACTGCTGCAGGCCCGTGCAGGGCGTCAGGTAGCGCCACTGGCGCTGGTCGCGGCCAACGCGGCGCAGAGGGTCCAGCTCGGCCGACAGGTCGAACTTGCCCAGGAAGGTTGCGTTGCGCGATTTGATCGGCGAACGCGCATAGACGTTGAAGTCGGGCCAGCCTTCATACAGGTTGATCTGCGGCAGCGCGTGGTGCTTGTCGAGCGCATCGTCGGGCTGGTCGATGCGGCGGCTGGTGAGAAACAGCGCGCGGCAATCGAGCGTGGGCACCGCGCCGCGCAGGCGCAGCAGCACGAGCAGATCGCCGAATTCCGCCGGACGGGCTTCGGCGCGGGCCGGGTAGGCGTGCGGCTGCTCTTCGGGCCAGAAGGTGGTCAGGCGCAGGGCCGCACCCGGGAACGCACTTCGCAATCCTTGCCTGAGCAGGCGCAGGCCATCGGCGTGGCGCAGGATGCGCAGGACGGAAAGATCGTCGCGCAAGGCGGCGTCGGGGTGGGGCGCGCGGCCGCCGTGCTCTGCGGCCAGCGCAAAGCGCCACAGCGCGGTGTCGCTGGCCAGATCCTGTGCAGCGACATCGCGCACGGCACTGGAGCGGCCGCCGGACATCGGCTCATGGGCGTCGCCTGCAGTGTCTCCTGCTGCGGCATAGACGCTGGTGGTCGACCCGGCAATCGCGCCAAAAGGGCCCCTCAATGGCGGCCGGTTGCGCTCGGGCATGGCTATTCCAACTTTGTTTTGTCAACTCTCTGGCGCGCAGCATAGCACCATGCGACACACCAGAGAACGGCGCGGCGCCCCTCCCCTCGTTGGGGAATAGCGCATGAAATTTCGGCGATCAGACGGTGCGGAACGACGCCACCGCGTCGCGCAGCACCTGTGCCTGTTCTTCAAGCGACAGCGCAGCGGCCGCGGCCTGCTCGACCAGCGCGGCGTTCTGCTGCGTCACCTCGTCCATCTGGCTCACGGCTTGGTTAACCTGCTCGATGCCCGAGCTTTGCTCTTCGGAGGCCGAGCTGATCTCGCCCATGATGTCGGTCACGCGCTTGACGGCGATCACCACCTCGTCGATCACGCTGCCCGCCTCGGCCACCAGCGTGGTGCCGTTTTCTACGCGGCCAACCGAATCGCCGATGAGTTCCTTGATCTCCTTGGCCGCCCCAGCCGAGCGTTGCGCCAGGTTGCGCACCTCACCGGCCACCACGGCGAAGCCGCGGCCCTGTTCGCCTGCGCGCGCGGCCTCGACCGCGGCATTGAGCGCCAGGATGTTCGTCTGGAACGCGATGCCTTCGATCACGCCGATGATGTCGGCAATCTTCTTGCTGCTTTCGTTGATGCCCGCCATGGTGTCGATCACACGGCCGACCACCTCGCCGCCCTTGGCCGCGATGTCCGACGCGTTGACGGCCAGTGTGCTCGCCTGGCGCGCGTTGTCGGCGTTCTGACGCACGATGCTCGTCAGCTCTTCCATGCTCGACGCGGTTTCTTCCAGCGACGAAGCCTGCTCTTCCGTGCGCTGCGACAGATCGGCGTTGCCGGCTGCGATCTGCTTGGTGGCACTCGCGATCGAGTCCGCTGATGTCTTGATATGGCTGATGGTGCCGGTCAGTTGCTGCTGCATCTGCGCCATGGCGACCAGCATGCTGTCGCGGTCGTCGGTGCGGGTTTGCACGTGCGCGGCCAGGTCGCCACCGGCAATGCGGCGTGCGACCTGGGTGGCGTAGCTGGGCTCACCGCCGAGCCCGCGCTGCACGTTGCGGATGATGAGCGACATGGCCAGCGACACCGCGCCGCCCACCAGCAGAATGACGATCAGGTTGGAGATGAGCGAATGGCGATACGCTGCATCCACTTCCTGCAGAAAAACGGCGCTGGAGATGTTCCAGTCCCAGGGCGCAAAGTGCTTCACGTAGCCGATCTTCGGCAATGCAGTCTCGCTGCCGGGCAAGCGGCCTTGGTATTCGGCAAAGCCGAAGCCCTTGTCTTTGGCGGCGTTGACGATGGTCGGGTAGACCGGTTTGCCGGTCGGGTCCTTGAAGCCTGCGGTGCTCTTGCCGACCATGTCGGCCAGCGTCGGATGCATCAGCAGGATGAACTGTGAATCGACCACGAACAGATAGCCGGTCGAGCCATAGCGCATCGACGCGAGCGCCAACAGCGCGGCTTTCTTGGCATCGGCTTCGCTCATGGCGCGGGCTTGTGCGCGGCCGTGATACAGCTTGGCGATGCCTTCGGCGGCGTCCACCAGGTTTTGCAGCCCGACCTTGCGTTCGTCGAGCATGGTCGCGCGGGTCTCCATCGCGCTCCAGATGCCAACGCCAATCAGCCCCAGCCACATCAGGGCGAGCGCCAAGCGCAGCTTTGCTTTGAGTGTCCACTGTCGCATGTCGCGTTTTCTCCACTTATTGTTTGACGACTCCGCAACGGTGTAACGGCGAGGGAGTGGCCTTCTTTAGTGGATATACCGCGCGCGCAGTGTGCGGATTTCCGCAAAAAGAAGGCGCCGGCTTGCACCGGCGCCCGAAGAGACGGCGCCCACCCACAAGGAGGGGCACCGCCGCGCGTTGGGAGGTTTCGCTATCGGCGGTCGATCATTGCTCGCGAATCCAGGTCTGCGTACGGCCCAGCAGGCTGATGCCCAGGAAGCCGCGCACATTCAGTTTCTGACCGTCTTCCGACAGCGACATCTTGGCGCTGTAGACCTTGCCGTTTTCCGGGTCCAGGATCTGGCCGCCATCCCAGTTGTTGTTGCCGTTCGGCTTCAGGCCCGTCAGGATCGTCAGGCCCTTGATCGGCTGGTCCTTGCGGTCGTCCGTGCACTTGGTGCAGGTCTTGTTCTCGTCGCCAGGCACGAGGATCTTGCTGACCTTGCCCGAGAACGTGCCGCCGTTATCGACAATCGTCACTTCGCCTTTCTGTTTGCCCGTGTTGTCGTCGATGGTCTTCCAGGTGCCGGCGGGGCTGGCTTGCGCGAAAGCGCTGCCGGCTGCCAGTGCGAGGGCCAGTGCGCTAGCCAGGCGCGCGAGAGAGTGGGGGGTATGTTTCATCGTGGAGTCTCCTTGTTGTCAGTCAAAAGAATCGGTGAGGGCTGATCGATGATGTCGGCGCAGGGATCAATGCGCGCTCAACGCACCGGTCAGGGGTGACAGCGGATTGCTGCCGGAGGTGCCGGCGGCGTTCGTGACGCCACCCAGCGCATTCGTGATCGGGGCGAGCGGGTTGCCGCTACCGGCTGCGCCGCTCAGTGCGCTCGTGACCGGCGCCAGCGGATTGCTGCCGCCGCCGAGGCCGCCACCGAGCGCGCCCGTGATCGGTGCCAGCGGATTCGTCGAGCCGCCGCTACCGCCATTGACCAGGCCACCGGCGCTGGCCACCGTGCCCCCGACGGCGCCGACCACACCGCCCACGTCAGCCGTGAGCGGGTTGCCGCCAGCCGCGCCGACTTGTGCCCCAGCGCTCTGCAGACCGCCGCCAACCGTGTTGAGCGCACCGGCCAGCGGGCCACCGAGCATCGTTGTGCTGCCGACCGTCTGCGTGCCCTTCACCACCTGCGACGACAGCGGCACGATCGCGTTGCTGGTCTGCTGCGTGATCTGTTGCACCGGGCCACTCGACGTGCCAATCGTGACGAGCCCGCCAGCACCCTGCATCACCTGACCCAGTGCAGACACACCGCTGCCCACCGGCGACGTCACCGGATTCAGCGGCGCCAGCGGGCTGCCGGCGGCACCCAGATCCGAGACGGTTTGCCCAGCGTTGCCGACCGTCACCCCGGCGGAGCGGATCACGTCACCCGAGCTTTGCACCGTGGTGCCGACCGGGTCGGGCGTCGAGCCGATCTTGCCGAGCCCATTGCTGATGCCGCCGCCCAATGTTTGGACCGTATTGCCGGCAGACGTGACTGTCGCACCCAGATCCTTCTGCGCCGCCGTGCCGCCGATGACGGGCACCGACGCCGTGCCGATCGTCGTGCCAAGGTCGCTGACGGTCTTGCCCGTCTGCGTGACCACGTTGCCGCCACCTCCGGCCACGTTGCCGACCGGCACTGCACCTGGGTCGTTGTTGGCCGACGACGAGGGCGTCGTATCACCGTTCGGATTGCCACCCGAAGCGCAACCGGCCAGCGTCAGCACGGCCACAGCGGCCGCTGCCAACAGCGTGCGCGATGCCGCAACGGCGGACAACGAAGCGGAAGAAGAAGTGTGGAGCGGGTTCTGAATTTTCATGGTGAGTCTCCTTGTAAGCGCGGCCCGTACCGCGTGTCACCGCCGGGTCAGAAGAACGCGCATCTGGCGTCCAGCGGGTAGCATCCGCCTGCGTTTGCTGTCGAATGCAAAGAAAGTTCTACAGAGCAGTGGCTAGTGATGCGCGCCGGATGTCACACCCGACAGCACACCGCCAACCAATCCGCCCAACGTTGTGCCGACGCTGCCCAATCCCCCCAGCGGACCGGTCGTGGCGGTACCGCTACTGCTGACCGCGCCAACCGAGCCGAGCGCACCCGCACCCGGCAATCCCGCCGTGAGCGAACCGACTGCCGTCGTGACCGGCGACAGCGCACCACCGAGTGCACCGGTCAGCGCACTGCCCGGCGTACCACTCGCGGCAGACGGCGCCGCTGGCGAGACCATCGTCGACAACCCGGTGGTGAGCGAACCGAGCGCACCGACCGTGTTGCCCAACGTCGACACCAGCGCATCACCCTTGCCGGCCGTCGTGATCGTGCGGCCCTCGCTGCCGAGCGCGCCGCCCAGCGTCGCCAGCACGTTGCTCACTGGTGCGCCCAGGCCCGTGGTGGCGCCCAGCGTTTGCGTGGCGGAAGTCAGCGTGCTGGTGAGCGGCACGATGGCGGTGATGGTGGTGGTCGTCACCTGCTCGACAGGGCCGGTCAGCGTCGCGATGGGCGTGCTGCCGGTCGATCCGGTGCTACCCGTTGCATTGCTGCTGTTGTCGTTCGACCACGTGGGCGAGGTCGATGCAGTGATCGCCGGCTTGGATTGCGAATCGCTACCGCCGCCCAGCGACGTACCCATGTCGCCGCTGCCCGAATTCGCGCAGCCGGCCAACACGACGAGCGATGCCGTCGCCAGCACGCACTGCAGAAACACTCCGCGCTTCGGCGGATTCGATTTCGACAAGAACGCTTGATCGCGCATCTTGTGCCTCCACTACTCAGAACAGAACGCTTGTGTTGGACCCCTTCTGTCGTGCGCTCTTTGCTCGTCGGGTTTGTCGTCGCCAGGCTGTGGGGTTGGCGACGACCTCCCTGTCTTGTCACGGGCCACGCGCTGGTCCGTGCCACACCGCGCGATCGATGCCGTGCTCATGTGGTGAGCGGATCGTGAAGTGAAACCGAATGGCATGACAATCAGCGCCAACCTGACACCCGGATATGCGGTTGCAGCAATTCGCGAACATGATTCCGAATAAAACGCCACGGCACGCCATTCTTCGGGCAACAACCCCGCAGCAAAATTGGCCTCTAGATTGCCGTAGAACAATCCTTCTATCGTCGTAAAACAGCGTCGTTTCAAACGCGATTGCGTGAAGTTTTCAGCGGTTGCTGAGCAGGGTTTTCCCGCGATCGACGTTCGGATGAGCGTCGTGCGGGCCGCGCTGTCGAGGCCATGCGCGCACGCAATTCAGCATCGTCACGATCCGATGTCAGCGTCGCATGCATCGACATCCATCCCGCGTGCGCGGATCGATGTCGCGCTCATGCATGCGTCGATGCTTCGGCCCATCGCAGCGACCTCGCGCATCGGATGCGCGGCACGCGATTTGCGGGTGCTGCACGCATGCAGTTGGTCTTCGCAATCGCATCGACATCGCGCGGTGCCGATCGAAGGTGAGCGCGATGTGTCAGCAGCGTCGATCGACATGCTCCGCACGTCGATATGCACGCGTCGATCGCACCGATCGCACGCGTATGGACGTGTTGAGTGCGAAAAATTCGCGCGCGTTGTCGCATCTACGCATCGTTTTTTTCGACGCGCATCGCGCAGCTCGCACGTCGTCGCGCACGACGCTGCCGAATGCGCACGAGCCGCGTGCGCGCGTTCACGATGCATGCGTGCACAACATCGTGTGTTGCTGTAAACCAGCATGAACACTGGGTTTGCGGGACGCGTGTGTCAACGTGGAGCAACGTCGCAACGTGATGTCACGACGCAAGAAAATGCGCATTCGCGACAGCGATCTGCGCGCATGCGCGATGCGAATCGCAGCGACGCACAGACGCAGCGCAATCCTTCACCAAAACTCGCCGCGCTTTTTGCATAAATCTCTTAACATCACCGCGCAAACGAATTATGATTCGCCTTGACAAGACGTTGACTTCGATGCAAGGAAGCTTCGCGCGATCAACGACGATGAAGTTCCAAGCGGCAAGTGAAAGGTAGTCGAGGAGCGTAACCACTTTGATGCACGCCACGCCGACAGGGCTGTTCGAACTCGGTGCCGTCTCTGCGATCCCCCCGTCGGGATGGGCGTACTACCCCCAAAAGAAAACGCGCGCTCTCCAGTTTTTCGCTGTCCGCAAAGTCACGCTGCACGCGGCTTTGCGGTCCACGCAGCGATTCGCGCAAGATCAGATTTCGACCGGTGTGGCCACGATGCCCCGGTCCTCTCAATTGATGAAGACTCGCCGGATGCAATCTGTCTGGCCGACTGCGGTTGCGCTTGTGCGCGCGACCGAGGCGTGCAACTTGCTGCGTGTGTTTGCCGCGCAAGGCGCAGATCTTCCTACCGAATTCATTAGCGTGCGACTGCCGTTGGGTGGTGCGCCGATGAATCGCTCGCTCGGTTGGTCTGGCGATGCCAATGCATCGTGGGATCGGACCGGTCGGGTTGCTCAATCTCGATAGTTCGATACCCAATCTTGAAGGAGTTTCCCATGGCAACTGCTGCTAAGAAGAAACCGGCCGCCAAGGCCCCGGCCAAGAAGGCCGCTGCAAAGAAGGCTCCGGCCGCCAAGAAGGCTGCTGCGAAGAAGGCCGCTCCGGCCGCTAAGAAGGCTCCGGCCAAGAAGGTTGCAGCTAAGAAGGTCGCTGCCAAGAAGGCACCGGCCAAGAAGGCCGCAGTGAAGAAGGTTGCAGCCAAGAAGGCTCCGGCCAAGAAAGCTGCAGTGAAGAAGGTTGCCGCCAAGAAGGCTCCGGCCAAGAAAGCCGCAGTGAAGAAGGTTGCCGCCAAGAAAGCTCCGGCTGCGAAGAAGGCTGCTGCTAAGCCTGCTGCGAAGAAGGCTGCCGCCAAGAAGGCTCCGGCCGCGAAGAAGGCTGCTGCTAAGCCTGCTGCGAAGAAGGCTGCCGCCAAGAAGGCCCCGGCTGCGAAGAAGGCTGCTGCCAAGCCTGCTGCGAAGAAGGCCCCCGCGAAGAAGGCTGTTGCCAAGCCCGCTGCTGCTCCGGCCGCTGCACCTGCTGCACCTGCTGCCAAGACCGCGCTGAACCCGGCTGCGGCATGGCCGTTCCCGACCGGCAACCGTCCGTAAGCCATTCTTACGACGGTGATCCTCCGGGACCACAGCGGCGCGCAGGTCGCGCCCACCTGATCGGATACTGCGTATCCGGTCCGCAAGACCTCAGTGTCTTGCACCGCCCGCCGATCGGCTCACGCCCCGGCGGGCTTTTTCTTGCCCGAGCGTCGCGCATACGTTTCTCGCGGGTATAAAAAAACCGCACCGGCGCGATGCCGATGCGGTGTTTCCGATAAACCCCTCGGCCTATCGGCCCGGCGTTGTCGATCAGTGCGTGACGCGCGTCACGCCACCCGATGAGAGCAAGCGCACGCGCTCACCAGGGCGGAAGGCCTCGTCGGCGTCTTGCGTGATGGCGCGGTACTCGCCGTTGTCGAGCTTGACCGTGATTTCCAGGCCCGGACGCTTGTTCATCTGACCCTCCAGCGCGCTGCCTGCAACGCCACCGAGAATCGCACCGAGCACACCCGCCGCCACCGAGCCGTTGCCGCGCCCGATGGCTGCTGCCGAACCGATGCCGCCGATCGCGCCGCCGGCAATGGTGCCAACCCCAGTCTGCTCACGGTCGATCACGACATTGCGCACGGAATCTACCGTACCGAAGCGCACGGTCTGCTCGCGCTGCGCCTGACCGGAGGTGTAAGCGCTGTTGGAATTGGTGCCCATGGCGCAGCCTTGCAGGCCAAGGGCGGCGACCAGCAGAGTCGCGGCGCCGATGCGATAGATGGGTTTCATGTTGATTCCTTATTGATACCGGTACCCGAAAGCGGATTCAAAGCGCCGGGCAATCTCGTCGACGGGCAGGCCGTGATTCTGCGGGCCTTGGCAAGCGATCTTGAGTGAGCCCATGAGGCTGGCGAGGCGGCCGGTGGTGTCCCAGTCCAGACCGTTCTCGATGCCATAGAGCAGGCCGCCGCGGAACGCGTCGCCGCAACCGGTCGGGTCGACCACACGTTCGGCCGGCACGACCGGAATTGTGTACTGCTTGCCGCCGGCGTAAATCTCCGCCCCTTCTTCCCCGCACGTGACGATGTAAGCCTCGACGCGCTGCGCAAGTTCTGCCGCACTGTAGCCCGTGCGTGACAGCATGACCTGCGCTTCGTAGTCATTGACCACCACGTAGCTGGCGAGTTCAACGAAGTGGCGGAGGTCGGCGCCGTCAAACAGCGGCATTGCCTGGCCCAAATCGAAGATGAAAGGCACGCCGGATTCGGCAAATTGCGTCGCGTGGTGCAGCATGCCTTCGCGGCTGTCGGGGCCAACGAGGCCGAGCCTGGCCGGCAGCGCATTCTTGACCGAATTGATGCTCGAATGGCTCATCGCGCCGGGGTGGAACGCGGTGATCTGGTTGTTGTCGAGATCGGTCGTGATCATCGCTTGCGCGGTGAACGTGTCCAGCACCTCCGTGATATGCGCCGTCGAGATGCCGAGCTTCTTCAGGTAGTCCAGGTAGGGGCCTGCGTCCTGGCCGACCGTGCCCATGATGATGGGCTCGCCGCCGAGCATCTTCAGCGTATAGGCGATGTTGCCTGCGCAGCCACCGAACTCCCGGCGCATGGTCGGCACCAGAAAGGAGACGTTCAGGATGTGGATCTTGTCGGGCAGGATGTGTTCGCGGAAGTGTCCGTCGAACGTCATGATGGTGTCGTAGGCAACCGAGCCGCAGATCACGCTGGCCATATTGAAGCACTCCAGATATGACACGGCCGCCCAGTGGACGGCCGTGTGATGAACGAGAGACCGGAAGCCGGTCTCGATGCACTCAGTTCAGCTTACTTCAGCGCAGCCAGGGCAGCGTCGTAGTTCGGCTCGTCCTTGATCTCGGGCACGAGTTGCGAATACAGGACGTTGTCGTTGGCGTCGAGCACAACCACGGCACGCGCGGTCACGCCAGCCAGCGGGCCCGACGTGATGTCGACGCCGTAGGCTTGCTTGAAACCCTTGTCGCGGAAGGTCGACAGCGGCTTCACATTCGCGATGCCTTCGGTGGTGCAGAAGCGGCCGGCCGCGAACGGCAGGTCAGCAGAGATGGAGAGCACGACGGTGTTGTCCAGCTTGGCGGCGGCTTCGTTGAACTTGCGCGTGGAGGTGGCGCACACCGGGGTGTCCAGGCTCGGCACGATGTTCAGAACCTTGCGCTTGCCGGCAAAGTCAGCGAGCGAGACGTCCTTCAGGTCTGCGCCGACCAGCGTGAATGCCGGGGCCTTCGAGCCTGCGGTCGGGAATTGGCCGCCGACTTCGATCGGGTTGCCGCCAAGGGTCACGTTTGCCATGGTGTTACTCCTTCCTTTGATGCGTGTTGGGGAAAAGCCGCTAACAAGACCGTGCTTGCATCTGCGTCGCCGCGCCAGGCCGGCAAGATCTTGTTAGCGGTCTAAGCCAGGGTGAAAACTCAGGGGTAAAAAATCAGGACCCGGTAGTTGGCCGTCGGGCGCTGGGACTGGAATCGTACCCGAATCGGTAGTTCGGCGCGGGCGGGCAGCCCTGACTTGCTGTATGCACTGTCGCTCGGGTTGAGGTAGTCGCTCGGCAGCAGCGCACGGCGCGAGAGCAGTTGATCCTGCAGGTCGGTTGTTACCAGCTCGATGGCCGGCAGGGCGATGGGGCCGCCGGCGCGGTTGCGCAACGTAGCCGTCAGCACGTACTGGTCGGATGCATCGCCTTCTTGACGTTGCAGTTGCGACGATTCGATCTGCAACGCATCGAGATCACGCGGCGGCGCGATCGTGCAGCGCAGTGGCTGGCACAGGGCTTCCAACATCGGGCGTGTGGACGGCGCGCGGCGCGCGATCTCGGCGCGGGCGAGGAAGAGCATCTGCGCTACCGCCAACACCGTCAGCAAGCCGATCGCGATGCGAGCGAGGGCACGGCGTCCGGTCGTTTTGCGCGCCTGCTCGCGAGCCTGCGCGGCACGCAGAAAATCCAGCGTTGCGGCAGAGACACCATGATTCGGTCCACGCACCTTGCGCGGGGCGCCGGTCAGCGTGCGTTGCGGCGTCGGGCCGGTCGGCTCGGCTTGCGTGCGACGTGCGTGACCATGGCGGCGCGGCACCGGCGCAAAAAGCGTGTGCGGATCGGTTTCGTGGCGCATCCAGACCGAATCATGCTTCTCGGCCTCCGGCTTCGGGGATGTGGCGGCTGACGGCGCCGAAGCGGTCGCTGAGAGAGTCGCCGTGGGCGCGATGGCCGGCTCTACCGGCAGGTCTGCCGACGGCTGCTTGGGCACGGCGGCGGCGAATGCGTCTTCCTCGTCATCAAGGTCGCGGATGGGCGGCAGACCGTGGAACGGATCGGTGGGAGAGGCGGAGGCGGCAGGCGGTTCGGGTTGCGCTGCCTGCTGCGCGGGCTCGGCGGCAGGCTCGGCAGCGTGCTCGATCGGCGCCTCGTCCGGTAGCGGGCGCGTGTCCGGCGCGGTCGATCGTATGTCGGGCACGGGTGTTGCGCCTTCAACTTCCCCCAGATGCACTTCGGCAACGTCTTCTTCCGGAACGTCTTCTTCCCAGATCAGCGTCATGCCGAAGCCGTGGTCGTCCTCTGCAGCGGGAGGTGCTACGGACGCTTCGGGTTCAGGGGCGACGGGCGGCGCAAGTGGCGCTACGCGAGCGGCGGGTTCGGGCGATTGCGTAGGCTGCGGTGCTTCGGGGGCCGATGCCGGAGGCGTGGCTATGGCGCCCAATTCGATCAGATGATCGCGGCCATCGAAGACGTGATTGCAGCGGCCGCAACGGACGAGGCCGCCGCGCAGCCGAAGCTGATCGGCGACAACGCGGAATGCGGTCTGGCAGTTGGGGCAGCGGGCGGCCAAACGTGGCGCAGCTTGTGGCGCAGTTGCCATGCGGGACGAGGAGAAAAAAGCCGACCGCGCGAGTATTGCAGACAGCGGCGCCAGCGTCGACCTTTGCAGGCGACACTGGCGCGCAATACCTTGAAATTACGCGGGCTTCACACCGTGCAGGCAGACCCAGCCGTCACGTGCACGCCACACGGTGAGTGGAATGACCGAGGCATACGCGGCGGCCACTTCTTCGGCTTGGCGCTCAAGCACGCCTGACAGAATCAGCCGGCCGCCCGGGCGCACGCGCGCGCACAACATGGCAGCCATCAGCTTGAGCGGGTTCGACAGGATGTTGGCGACGACCAGATCGAACGTGCCTTCCGGTGCATCGTCGGGCAATGCGAAGGTGGCTTCGACGTGGTTGCGCTCGGCGTTGTAGCGCGAGGCTTCCACCGCGTTCGGATCGATGTCGACACCGACGGTTTCACCGGCGCCGAGCTTCTTGGCGACGATGGCCAGGATGCCCGAGCCGCAGCCGTAGTCGAGCGTGCGTTCGCCAGGCTGCACGTGCTGCTCCAGCCATTCCATGCATAGGCGCGTGGTCGGGTGGCTGCCTGTGCCGAACGCGAGGCCCGGGTCCAGTTCCAGCACCACGGCCTCGGGCTCCGGCGCGTCGTGCCAAGACGGCACGACCCAGATGTGCTCACCAATATGAATGGGCTCGAACTGCGACTGCGTGACGCGAACCCAGTCCTGTTCTTCGACTTCGCGCACGGTGTACGCAGGCAGCGGCGTCAGCTTGATCTCGTTGGCCGCGGCTGCCACCAGCAGTGCCGGGTCGGCATCGTCAGCGAGCAGCGCAACCACGCGCGAGCGGTTCCACGCCAGGCGTGTTGGCTCGTGGCCGGGCTCGCCAAAGAGCGGTTGCTCTTCGGGCGTGTCGGCATCGGCGTCTTCCACCGAGACCGACAGCGCGCCGAGATCAAACAGGGCTTCGGACAACGCTTCGGCGTCGTCACGCGCCACTTCAAGCACGCATTCGCGGTACGTCACTTGCCGCCACCCTTGGCCACTTCCTGTTGCGCCAGACGGTGCTCCAGGTAGTGAATGTCGGTGCCGCCTTCCACGAAGTTGGCGTCGAGCATCAGGTCGCGGTGCAGCGGCACGTTGGTCTGGATGCCTTCCACCACCATTTCCGACAGGGCGATACGCATGCGGGCGATGGCCTGCTCACGCGTGGCGCCGTACGTGATGACCTTGCCGATCATCGAGTCGTAGTTGGGCGGCACGAAGTAGCCGTTGTAAGCATGCGAGTCCACGCGGACGCCCGGGCCACCCGGCACGTGCCACGACGTGATGCGACCCGGCGACGGCGTGAACTTGAACGGATCTTCCGCGTTGATGCGGCACTCGATGGCGTGGCCCTTGAGCACGATGTCCTTCTGGCGGAAGCGCAGCTTTTCGCCGGCCGCCACGCGGATCTGCTCCTGCACGATGTCGACGCCCGTGATCATTTCTGTGACCGGATGTTCAACCTGCACGCGCGTGTTCATTTCGATGAAGTAGAACTCGCCGTTTTCGTACAGGAACTCGAACGTGCCGGCGCCACGGTAGCCGATCTTCTTGCAGGCCTCGGCGCAGCGGTCGCCGATGCGCTCGATCAGGCGGCGCGGAATGTGCGGTGCCGGCGCTTCTTCGATCACCTTCTGGTGGCGGCGCTGCATGGAGCAATCGCGCTCGCCCAACCAGACGGCGTTGCGGTGCTGGTCGGCCAGGATCTGGATCTCCACGTGGCGCGGATGCTCCAGGAACTTCTCCATATAGACTTCCGGATTGCCGAAAGCACGGCCGGCTTCTTCGCGCGTCATGTTGACGGCGTTGATGAGCGCAGCCTCGGTGTGGACCACGCGCATGCCACGGCCGCCGCCGCCGCCAGCCGCCTTGATGATCACCGGATAGCCGACCTTCTTGGCCGTTGCCAGAATTTCCTTCGGATCTTCCGACAGGGCGCCTTCCGAGCCCGGCACGCACGGCACGCCGGACTTGATCATCGCCTGCTTGGCCGACACCTTGTCGCCCATCAGGCGGATCGACTCGGGCGTCGGACCGATGAAGGTGAAGCCAGATTGCTCCACACGCTCGGCAAAGTCGGCGTTTTCCGACAGGAAGCCGTAGCCAGGGTGGATGGCCTGGGCGTCGGTGACTTCGGCGGCCGAGATGATGGCCGGCATGTTCAGGTACGACAGCGGCGACGGTGCCGGGCCGATACACACGGCTTCGTCGGCCAGCTTGACGTATTTGGCTTCCTTGTCCGCCTCGGAATAGACCACCACGGTCTTGATGCCGAGTTCGCGGCAGGCGCGCTGGATGCGAAGAGCGATCTCGCCGCGATTCGCGATCAGGATCTTATCGAACATCGTGTTCTCGCTACAAAAAGGAGAGGCGAGGGCGCTGTGGCTGGGCTGCGCTCAGGCAGCCCTTGTGCGCCGGCTCGCGCTCGGATGCGGCACGCTGTGCGCCGCACGATGAGGGTCAGATGCCGGAAGATCAGCCGATCACGAACAGCGGTTGGCCGTATTCCACAGCCTGGCCGTTCTCGATCAGGATTTCCTTGATGACGCCGGCCTTGTCCGCTTCGATCTCGTTGAGCAGCTTCATCGCTTCGATGATGCAGATGGTCTGGCCTTCCTTGACGGTGTCGCCCACCTTGACGAACTCGGCCGCGCCCGGCGACGGCGAGCGGTAGAACGTGCCGACCATCGGCGACGTCACAATGTGGCCAGCCGGCAGGGCCGGGGCAGCCGCCTCAGCGCCAACGGCGGCCGGAGCCGCTGCGGCAGGTGCGCCCATAGCCGGTGCAGCTTGCATCGGCATCGGCGCATATTGCATCGGCGCCACCACTTGAGGCGCCGACTTGACGATGCGGACCTTGCCTTCGCCTTCGGTCACTTCGAGTTCCGAAATGCCCGATTCGGCCACCAGGTCGATCAGCGTTTTCAGCTTGCGCAAATCCATGAGCGTTCTCCTGCAGCGTCGGCGGTCTGGGGCAGTGGCGCGCGAATGGCTCTTCAGTCGCGCATCGGTCAAAGGCGCTCCAGGCGCTGGCGTCGTTGCGTTGGTTAAGTGGTTGAAATAAAAGGAAGAAGACGGCTGATCAGCCGCCGTGTTGGTCGATTGCGAAGTCCAGCGCCGCCAGATAGCCGCGCCAGCCAAGTCCGCAAATCACGCCCACCGCCTGGTCCGCCAAATACGAATGGTGGCGGAAGGGCTCGCGACGATGCACGTTGGACAGATGCACTTCGATATACGGGATCACCACGCCGGCTAGCGCATCGCGCAGGGCCACGCTTGTGTGCGTGTAGGCCGCCGGATTGATGATGATGAATTCGACGCCTTCGCTCTTGGCAGCATGGATGCGGTCAACCAGCGCACCTTCATGGTTCGACTGGAAGTGCGCCAGCGTCACGCCGCGCGCCGAGGCGCGTTCGACCAAGGCGGCATTGATGTCGGACAGGGTAGTTGCACCATAGACTTCGGGCTCGCGCGTCCCCAACAAATTGAGGTTCGGGCCGTGCAGTACGAGCACGTTGCGAAGCGCTTTGGCGATGGGTTTATCAGCCACGGTTTGACCGGTTGAGCGAAGTTGGGCGCAATTTACAGCAACTTAGAATGCTTTGTCTAGTTTTTGCTGAAAAACTCTCAACAAATCGGTGTTTTCACCGATCTTGAGCGTGCCCTCGACGCTTTTCCCGGAGAAGAAGGGGAGTTGCGTGCACATGAACGTCATATGACGTTTTTACATATTCACGTGCGGTGCAGGGCCTCACGTAGTTCGTCGGCATGCACGCGGCCCATCTTTCGGAACGTGATTTCGCCTTGTGCGTTGAGAATCACAGTAAACGGAAGGCCACCGACTTCGTTGCCGAACTGACGGCCCAGCTCTGTCCCGCCAAAGCCTGCCACGGCGATGGGATATGTGACGTGCACCTTGCTTAAGAACGTCTGGATATTGGATGCCGAGTCAATGCCGATACCGATAAACTTTGCCTTGGCCTTCTGCTCCTGCGCCAGCGCGGACAGCTCTGGCATTTCTTCCACGCAAGGACCGCACCATGGTGCCCAGAAATTGATCACCACCGGCTGGCCACGAAAAGCTGCCAGATCCAGGGGAGCGCCATTGGCGTCTGGGAGCTTGCTGCCGTAGAACGCAGCGACGGCATTGTCAGCCGGCGTTTTGGGCTCGGTGGCGCGATGTCCAAAATAGATGCCCGCCGCCGCGGCAATCAGGCCGGCGATCAATAGGGCAATCAGAGTGGTACGGCGGGACATGGTTTTGCGAAGGTCTCTATATATACAGAGGCGGAGCGTGCGGGATTGTACTCCTGTCGGCTGATTACCCCTGCGACAGTAGGGCTCGCACGGCCGCCGCGTCGCCGCGTTGGGCCTTGCCGGTGGCGTCTGCGCGCCGCGCACCGCGCACATCGTTCATGTCATATAGGGCGATATGGACGCCCACGGGTGTGCCTGTTTCGGCCCGTAGCTCGCGCGCAAGCTCACGAGATTCAGCCCCCGCGGGCCATTGGCCGCGCCACAGGAAGCTAAGCGTTTCCACTTCATCTCGACCGGCGAAGTGAGCGCTCTCTGTTGTGTCGAAATCCACGTCGGCGTTGAGCAGGAAGATCGCCACGTCCTTCGGGCTGTCGCAGAAGACCTGCAGGTGGATGTCGGAGTGCTCGCTGGCCGTGCCGTTGAAGACCGCGCCCGCCAAGTACGGGTGATGGACCGCCAGCCCCTCCATGAGCAGCAGCGCGATGCGACGCAGCAACGCCAGCACGCGCGGCTGGGACTCGGCCTGGAACAGCGCTTGGTATTCGCGGACTTCCGTTTCGACCTGTTCGTTGTCCGGCAGCCATTCGCCGGGGGCGCGGGATTCCGTGCCAAGCACCTGGCGCGCGGCCTTGCGCTTGGCAGTGGCGTAGTCAGCGCCGTCTTCCGCGATCATGCGGGCGGCGGTGACGGCAATTTCCTCCCGCACGCGGGCGGGGTCGAGGGTGGGGCGTTTAGACATGGCTCTATTTTACTGAAGCGCAGGGGCCGGTCTGAAGCCGCAGGTACAATGCGGCGCAACGAAGTTGAGATGGCTCCCATGCATATCCACATCCTTGGAATCTGCGGCACCTTCATGGGCGGCATTGCCCTGATTGCCCGCCAGGCCGGTCACCGCGTCACTGGCTGCGACGCCAACGTCTACCCGCCGATGAGCACCCAGCTCGAGGCGCAAGGTATCGAGCTGATTGAGGGCTTTGACCCCGAACAGCTCTCCATTGGTGCCGATCTGTACGTGATCGGCAACGTGATCTCCCGCGGCAATCCGCTGATGGAAGCCATCCTGGATCGCAATCTGCCTTACATTTCTGGCCCGCAATGGCTGGGTGACAACGTACTGCGTCAGAAATGGGTGCTTGCCGTGGCAGGCACGCATGGCAAGACGACCACCACGTCGATGCTTGCGTGGATTCTGCAGGATGCAGGCTACAACCCGGGGTTCCTGGTGGGCGGTGTGCCGCGCAACTTCGGGCTGTCGGCGCGGCTGACGGAATCCGACTTCTTCGTGATCGAGGCCGACGAGTACGACACGGCCTTCTTCGACAAGCGCAGCAAGTTCGTCCATTACCGCCCCCGTACGGCCATATTGAATAATCTGGAATTCGATCACGCCGACATCTTTCCTGATCTTGCCGCAATCGAAACCCAATTTCACCACTTGGTGCGCACGGTTCCCGGTCAGGGTCGCCTCCTCGTCAACGGCCGCGAAGATAGTCTGAAGCGTGTACTTGAGCGCGGATGCTGGTCGGAAGTCGAGCAATTTGGCGCAGAAGACGGCCTCGGCTGGGAAATCGCGAACCTGAGTGAGGACGACAGCTTCGAGGTGGTTTTCACCAGCCAACCGCAGGGCCGGGTCCGGTGGGACCTTCAGGGCGACCACAATCGCATGAACGCGCTGGCGGCCATTGCAGCCGCGCGCCACGTGGGCGTGCCGCCGGCTCAAGCCATTGAAAGCCTGGCCCGTTTCGAAAATGTGAAACGACGCATGGAAGTGCGCGGCACCGTCAATGACGTAACCGTCTACGACGACTTTGCCCATCATCCGACTGCCATTCGTACGACGATCGAGGGTCTGCGCCGTCGCGTGGGGAAGGGCCGCATCCTTGCGGTGTTAGAGCCACGTTCAAACACCATGAAGTTGGGTGTGATGAAACAGGCGCTTCCGGACAGCTTGTCTGGAGCAGACCAAGTCTTCGCTTACGGAGTTGCCGATGGTCGCGACGCAATCGGCTGGGATCTGGCTGGCGCGCTGGCACCGCTGGGGCAGCGCGCGAAGGCATTCTCTGATCTGACCGCCCTGGTCGCAGACGTCACGGCCGCCGCTCGCCCCGGGGACCATGTCCTGGTTATGAGCAACGGCGGATTTGGCGGCGTCCATCAGAAGCTGCTGAACGCCTTGGCTGAACGCGTCGGCGCCTCCAGCTGATCTGTATATGTCGGCATCCATCGTCTATCTGCACGGATTCCGTTCCTCGCCGCGCTCGTTCAAAGCGCAGTTGTTAGGCCGGCGGATGGCCTCTGTGGGGCTGGCAGACAAGTACGTTTGCCCGACGCTGCCCGTGTCACCACGCGAGGCGATGGTCGAAACAGAGGCGCTCCTCGCTGAGTTGGGTATGCGTGACGGCATCAAACCTGTGCTCATCGGCTCTTCTCTGGGAGGCTTTTACGCTACTTGGCTGGCTGAGCGGCACGGGCTCCGCGCGGCTATGCTCAATCCTGCTACGCGCCCAGAGCGCGATCTCGCCAAATACGTTGGCGAGCAGCCCTTGTGGCATGGTGGCGGCACGATTCGCGTCGAGCCGTATCACCTTGATGAGCTGCGCGCGCTCGTCGTGCCCGCCATCACGCAACCCGAGCGCTACTACCTGCTCGCAGCCACCGGCGACGAGGTGCTCGATTACCGCGAAATGCTCAGCCACTTTCCAGGCGCCGTCACGCGCGTCCTTGACGGGAGTGACCACGGCATCAGCGATTTCGCTCAATGCATGGACGAAGTGCTGGTCTTTTGTGGCGTTCCTGCCGAGCTATTAGCCGCGCATCCGTTTAGCGCCGCATGACCGATTTCCCGTCTTACCCGCGCAGCCTCTGGCGCAGCGCGTTGCCTCCGGCTGTCGTCTACGACCGGCATTGGGCGCGCTGGGCCGTGGGTGTCGATTCGCTGACCGCCCGGCTTCGTGCGGCATCGTCGCGCTTCGGCGTTCAATTACTGGGCCAGCGCCGTGCGATGCCCTTGCGCGACGAGTGGCGTTCCCTCGGCATGGCAGGCCCTGCCGACACATTGGTCCGCGAGGTTTTGCTGATCTGCGACGACATCCCGGTGGTCTATGCCCACACCATCGTCCATCCGCGCAGCGTGGCGCTTGACTGGCCGTTCCTGAAGGCACTGGGGACGCAGCCGCTGGGGCACTCGCTGTTTGCCGATCCCCGTGTCGAGCGCGGGGATTTCGAATTCGCCTTGCTGGACGCGCGTCACCCGCTGGTGCGCCGGGCGCAGGGGGCGCTCGGCGACGCGCCTGTTGCCGGGACCGCCCGGTTGCCGGCCCGCCGATCGGTGTTCCGGCGTGGCGCGAGTGCGATGCTGGTGACGGAGGTTTTCCTACCCGCGCTGGCCAACTTCCACCCGCCGCGGTAGGCGTATTTCGGGGGCCGTGCGTTCAGCCAGTGCGGTATCATCGCCCCCAACTTTTTATCGCCGCGTATTACGTTGTAACGTCAGGGTGCGCGGCCATTCCACCTCATTCAAAGCGGTGCCCGGTTGTGCGAGTGCCGCAATCCATACAAATCCATGCAGTTGCTGTTTGAAGAAGGCGGCGAGATCCGCGCGGGCACCGTCTTGTCCCAACAGGGCGAGGCCTACCAGGTCGAGTTGCCGAGCGCCAAGCGCACCAAGGTCAAGTCGCGCGACGTGTTGCTGCAATTCGCGCAGCCGTCCGCCGGCGAGTTGTCGCAGGCCGCTCAGGCGCTGTCGGCAGAGATCGACCTGGATTTCCTCTGGGAATGCGCTTCGGCCGAAGAATTCGGCTTTACCGATCTGGCCGGTGAATATTTCGGCGCTGGCGCCAATGCCACGCAGCAAGCCGCGCTGGCGATCGCGCTGCATGGCTCGCCGATCTACTTCCGCCGCAAGGGCCGCGGCCGCTATCAGCGCGCACCAGAAGATCAACTGAAAGCCGCGCTCGCGGGCCTGGAGCGCAAGAAGCAGCAAGCTGCGCTGCAGGCTGAATATGAAGCCGAGCTGAAGGCGATGCGCTTGCCCGAGGCCTTCCGCGGCAAGACGCTGCAACTGCTGTTCAAGCCGGACAAGAACAGTCTCGAATACAAGGCGCTCGACGCGGCGTGCACGGCGCTGGGCCTGTCGCCGATGCGCCTGATGGTGGCGGTGGGCGGCATCGCCAACGCCCGCGCGCTGCACGAGGCGCGCTTTCTGTCGGAGTGCTTCCCGAAGGGCACAGGCTTCCCCGATGTGACCGTGCCGGAACCGGCGATGGAACTGCCGGCCGCCGATGTGCGCGCCTTCTCGATCGACGACGTGACCACCACGGAAATCGACGACGCCATCTCGGTCACGCCTCTTGACGACGCCACCGTGCGCATCGGCATCCATATTGCCGCGCCGGGCTTCGGCATCCAGCGCGGCGAACCGCTAGACGTGATTGCACGCCAGCGTTTGTCGACCGTGTATTTCCCCGGCGACAAGATCACGATGCTGCCGGAGTCTGTGGTGGATCGTTACACGCTGCAGGAAGGGCGCGCGTGCCCGGCGCTGTCGCTGTATGCGACGGTCGACCGCGCCACGTGGACGGTCACCGCCAGCGAAACGCGCTGCGAATCCGTGACCGTGGCTGCCAACCTGCGTCACAACCTGCTCGACGACGTGATTACCGCCGACGCGCTGGCCGATGGCTCGGGCGACTACCCGTTCAAGGCCGAACTGGCCGTGCTGTGGCCGTTCGTCTGCGCGTTGTATGACGGTCGCCAGCAGGCCCGCATTGCCAGCGGTCTGAAGCCGGAGGGCGCGCAGAAGGGCGATTATTCGTTCTACATCGATGCGATTCCGGAAGCGGAAGGCGGCGCCGAGCGTGTGCGGATCGAACAGCGCAAACGCGGCTCACCGCTGGACAAGATCGTGGCCGAGCTGATGATCCTGGCCAACAGCACGTGGGGCCGCATGCTGGCCGACGCCGGGGTGCCCGGCATCTATCGCACGCAGAAGGCGTGGGGCATGCATCGCACGCGCATGCAGACGTATCCGGCGCCGCATGAAGGTCTGGGCGTGGCGCAGTACGCGTGGAGCACCTCGCCGCTGCGCCGCTACGTCGATCTGGTCAACCAATGGCAGATCGCAGCGGTGGCGCAGCACGGCGTGACGGCCAAGCTGATCGCGCCCTTCAAGCCGAAAGACGCCGACCTGCTGGCTGCCGTGGCCGACTTCGAAGCCACTTACGCTGCCTATGCCGACCATCAGTCGACCATGGAGCGCTACTGGTGCCTGCGCTGGCTCAAGCAGGAAAACCGCACGCGAATGCAGGCCGTGGTGCTCAAGGAAGGCGCCGTGCGCTTCGCCGACATTCCGCTGGTAACGAAGGTGCCCGAACTGGCGCAAACGCCACGCGGCACCCATGTCGTGCTCGATATTCTGGACACCGACGAGATCAGCTTGGAAGTGTCGTGCCGCGTGGTCGAAATCCTCACACCCGCAGCGGACGCACAAGCTGAAGCTGAAGCCGAAGCCATCGAAGAAGAACTGGCCGAGGCGGAGACTGAAGCCGATGTGCCGGCTGAACCACAACCGGCCGCTGATGGGGAAGAGGCACGTGCGGAAGCCGAGGCAGCTGTGGCGCAGCCGCCGCACGACGGCGAGAGCGGTGGAACGCCTGGCGCTGCCTAACTACAATCGCTGTCTGACCTTCATTCTTCGCGCATCGACCAGGAATCGCCCCATGGCCGCCCTTGCAAACCGTCCGGACTGGTCCGGCAGCAGCACGCTCACCAAGGCACTGGTGGTGTCGCTGGCCGTGCATGTTCTGCTGCTGTTCGTGCGTGTGGTGGCCCCCGAGGCGTTCGATATCAAGCGCGAAGATCCGGGCCTGGATGTGGTCCTGGTGAACGCCAAATCGTCGACGGCACCGTCCAAGGCGACGGCCGTGGCCCAGGTCAACCTGAACGGCGGTGGCGAATACGATCAACAACGCGCCACCACGCCGCTGCCCGCGGACACCAACGAGCAGACCGGCGACGCCATCAAGCTCACGCAGCGCCGCGTTGAATATCTTGAGCAAGAGCAGCGCCGCCTGCTCACGCAATCGACCGAGCGTGCACCGCTGGTCAATGATCGTCAGGTCAAGCCTGGCGAGCGTCCGCAGCCGTCGCCCACCAACGGCACCGACGACCGCACTACGCAAGACGAAATCGCGCGCCTGCAGGCGGAGATCGACCGCAACCTCGAGAACTACGCCAAGCGCCCGCGCCGCAATGTGCTGACAGCCGCCAGCGCGCGCCAAGTGGATTACGCCCGCTACTACGATGCTGTTCGCCGCAAGATCGAAGCGCGCGGCACCGCCAATTTTCCTAGCCAGAACGGCCGCCCGCTGTACGGCGAGCTGATCGTCGTGATCAGCATCAACCGCGAAGGCCAGCTCGGCTACAACCAGGACGGCTACAAGATCGAGGGCATCGAGATCGCCAAAAGCTCGGGCAACCCCGCGCTGGATCGTCAGGCCGTCGCCATCGTGCGTTCGTCTTCACCGTTCGGCGGCTTTCCGGCCGAGATGCGCAAGCGCGTCGACATCCAGGATGTCGTTGCTACGTTCAAGTTCACCCGAGCAGGCCTGGAAACCCACCTGCAGACCCGCTGATTTCGTCGTCCATGCCGTCGTCGTTTCAAGAGGCCATCCTCGCTGCTGCGAGCGCCCCGCCCACAGATCGTTATGGCGTGATCGGCAACCCGATCTCGCACAGCAAGTCGCCCACCATCCACGCTGCGTTTGCGCAGCAGACCGGGCAGCTCATCCGCTACGACCGCATCTACGCCGAACTGATCGCGTTTGACGAAACCGTGATGAACTTCGTGCGCGAAGGCGGGCGCGGGCTCAACGTCACCGTGCCGTTCAAGCTCGATGCGTATGCCATGTCGACGTCGCTGTCGCTGCGGGCGGAATCTGCCGGTGCGGTCAACACGCTCAAGTTCGATGGCGAAGAGATCTTTGGCGACAACACCGACGGCGTCGGGCTGATGCGCGACATCACCCACAACATCGGCAACTCGTTCGAAGGCGAACGCGTGCTGCTCCTGGGCGCGGGCGGTGCGGCGCGTGGCGTGCTGCTGCCGCTGCTGGAACACAAGCCCGCGCGCGTGTTCATTGCCAACCGCACGGCCGATCGCGCCAACAAGCTGGTCGATCGCTTCGAGGTTTCGGCCAAGCTGCACGAGGTCGAGCTCGTGGGCGGCGGCTATGACGAACTTGCTGCGGACGACGTTTTCGACGTCATCATCAACGCTACGGCGAGCAGCCTCCAGGCCGAAGTGCCGCCGATTCCGACCACGGTGTTTGGCCCCAACGCACTGGCCTACGACATGATGTACGGACCGCGGCCGACGGTGTTCATGGAGTTTGCCCGGCGCAACGGCGCCCGCGCATGGGACGGCTTGGGCATGCTGGTGGAGCAGGCGGCGGAATCGTTCTTCGTCTGGCGCAACGTGCGTCCGGACACCGCTCCGGTGCTGCTCGCCATGCGCGAGGGGCTGCAGGGCGAAGCCGCCGTCGCGGCGCGCGCGCCTCGCTGAACCTGGAGCGAAGCCCCGCGATGATGCGTTGGTTCGGCTACGTGATCGGCTGCTTCGTTGCGGGCGTGGTCGCGCTCAATCTGTACTTCTTTGCCGCCATCGCGAGTTGGCAGGTGTTCGATCCGTCGTCTACCAGTTTCATGCGCGCCGAGCGCATGCGCCTGTGCGGCGCCAACGTCTTTACCTGCAAGGTCGACCACCGCTGGGTCAATTACGACCAGATCTCACGCAACCTCAAGCGCGCGGTCATCGCCAGTGAAGACGCAGATTTTGTCTCGCACAGCGGCTGGGAAGTCGACGCCATGCTCGACGCGTGGGAGAAAAACAAGCGGCGCGGCCACGTGGTCGCGGGCGGCTCGACCATCACGCAGCAACTGGCCAAGAACCTGTTCCTCTCGGGCGAGCGCCACTACCTGCGCAAGGGTGAAGAACTCGTCATCACATGGATGCTTGAGTTCTGGCTCGACAAGGAACGGATCCTCGAGATCTATCTGAATTCGGTGGAATGGGGCGAAGGGGTATTCGGCGCCGAAGCGGCAGCGCAGCATTACTTCAAGCGCCCGGCCTCGCAGCTTACGGTGGGGCAGGCGGCGCGCTTGGCTGCGGCGCTGCCCGCGCCGAAGTGCTTCGACAAGAAGAGCTACTGCGCCAATGTGCACGTCAACTTCACGCGCAAGGCCACCGTGATCGCCAACCGCATGGGTTCGGCCACGCTGCCGGATTGATTTGGCGTAGGACTACTTCAGCCAGCCTTTGCGGCGGAAGTACACCAACGGAATCGCCGCCGACACCACCATCATCACGATCGCGTACGGGTAGCCTTCTGCCCAATCCAGCTCCGGCATCACCTTGAAGTTCATGCCGTAGATCGAGGCGATCAGCGTGGGCGGCATCAGCGCGACCGACACCACCGAGAACAGCTTGATGATCTTGTTCTGGTTGATGTTGATGAAGCCGACCGTGGCGTCCATCAGGAAGTTGACCTTGTCCGACAGGAACGCCGTGTGATTCTCGATGGAATCGATGTCACGCAGCACTTGGCGCGCTTCGTCCTGCTGGTCAGCTGAGAGCAACTGGCTGCGCAGCAGGAACGACACAGCGCGGCGCGTATCCATCACGTTGCGGCGGATCCGGCCATTCAAGTCTTCCACGCGGGCGATGATCTCCAGCACGTCGGCAGCGGCAGCGTCGGTCACCTCATCGGCCAGCACGCGTTTGCTGGCATCTTCCAGACGTTCGTAGACTTCTTCGATGGAGTCGGCCGAGTATTCCGCGTCGGTGGCGTACAGATCCATCAGCACATCTTTGGCGTTACGCACCGAGCCCGGGCGAAGCCGCGCACGCATGCGCACCAGCCGGAATGCGGGCAAATCCTCGTCGTGGATGGAGAAGAGCACATCCTTGGTCAGCACGAAGGCCACGCGCACGTTACGGGAGGTGGTTTCTTCGTCGAGCAAGAAATCGGTGCGGATGTGGATGTGGCCGTCTTCGCCTTCAAAGTAGCGGGCCGAGGCTTCCAGGTCCCCTAATTGCTCCAGTTCGGGCAGGACCACGCCATGGGCTTCCTTGATCCACGCCAGCTCTTCGTCGTCGGGGTCGATCACGTCGATCCAGATCGGCTTGTGCTGCAGCAATTCGCTGCGTTCTTCGACCTGTTCCTGCGCGAGACGGCCTTTTTGCACGACGAACAGGTTGATCATGGGGCGTTTCCTTGAAGCAGGCGTTGAACGGGCGGCGAAAAATCGCGCCGAGTGTAGCGTAAAGAGGCGGCAGGTTCAGCCACAAACGATGGCTTGGCGCGCACGCGTGGGGTTGATGCCACGTCCGGAAGATGCCGCCACCGGGGCGCCCGACGGGTAAAATGCAGACAAGTCATGCGGCCGGCCGGCCGCTCTCACATTTCCGACACCATGCGATTTACCGAACAACTGGCTGCCGCCTGGCAACGCAACAACTCCCTGCTGTGCGTCGGGCTCGATCCTGACCCGTCGCGCTTGCCGGCGTCGATGACGGGCACGGGCGGAGCGATCTTCTCGTTCTGCCGCGCCATTGTGGATGCGACCGCCGATTTGGTCTGCGCATTCAAGCCGCAGATCGCCTACTTCGCCTCGCAGCGCGCAGAAGACCAGCTCGAGCAGCTCATCAACTACATCCACGAGGCATATCCGGGCATCCCCGTCATTCTTGATGCCAAGCGCGGCGATATCGGCTCGACCGCCGAGCACTACGCCAAGGAAGCCTTCGAGCGCTATCAGGCCGACGCCATCACCGTCAGCCCATATATGGGTTTTGATTCGATGCAGCCGTATCTCGCGCATGCCGACAAGGGCGTGATCGTGCTGTGCCGCACGTCCAACGCCGGCGGCAGCGATGTGCAGTTTCTGGAAACCGACGGCCGCCCCGTCTACCAAGTCGTGGCAGAACGCGCGCGTGACGTGTGGAATACCAGTGGCCAGATGGGCCTGGTGGTGGGCGCGACCTTCCCCGAAGAGATTGCCAAGGTGCGAGAAATTGTCGGCGACATGCCGCTGCTGATTCCGGGCGTGGGCGCCCAGGGCGGCGACATCGAAGCCACGGTGCGCGCTGGCCGCACGGCCGACGGCACCGGCATGATGATCAACTCGTCACGGGCCATTCTCTACGCCAGCACCGACAGCGATTTCGCCGATGCCGCCCGCCGCGTGGCGCTTGCCACTCGGGACCAGATCAACCAGTTCCGCAACTGATCCGCCTTATCGGTCCGGTTGCGGTGAGAGCGAGGACGCCATGACCACGCATCCGCACCGCCCCGTTGCCGGCACGCACCGGGAAGAGACCGGCAAGGATCCGGACCGCAAGCTCGAGAAAGAGCGCGACGACACCCACGAGCACGAGACGACGCGCCGCGATCATGATCGCGACCGTCGCCACGAGCACGACCACGAGCACCAACCGGAACATGATCACGGAGATCGTCGCCGGCCGGATCATCCTAGCGAAATCTAGATCAGGACTCCGCTGAATCGAGGAAGTCGAGCAGGCCGCGCAGCGCATGCTCCGCCGCCTGCAGACGAGCCTGTTTGCGGTCGCCCTTGAAGTGGCGCGTTTCCACGCGCGTCTGCAGGCGATTGCTCCACCCGAAGCACACCATGCCGACAGGCTTGTCGGGCGTGCCGCCGGTTGGGCCCGCCACACCGGTAATGGCGACGGCCACCTGCGCGCGGCTGTTAAGCACTGCGCCCTCGGCCATGGCATGCGCCACGGGCTCGCTCACGGCGCCATGTTCGCGGATCAGCGTCGCCGGAACGCCCAACATCTGCGATTTCGCTTCATTGGAATAGACGACGAAGCCGCGCTCAAACCACGCGGACGAGCCTGATACATCGGTGACGGCGGCAGACACCAGCCCGCCTGTGCACGACTCGGCGGACGCCATCATCAGGCTGCGCTTGTTCAACGTGTCAGCCACCAGTTCGGCCAGTTGGGCCAGGGCGCGGGATTCAGCCATTGCAATACCTAGACGTCAAAACGAGCGCCACAGCGCAAACACGAGCAGCGTGTAGAACGCCGCGAGAATGTCATCGACCATCACGCCATAGCCGCCGCGCACGCCAAAACCCTTGAGCGAGCGGTCGTAATAACGGATGGGAGCTGGCTTCACCATGTCGAAGAAACGGAACCACACGAACGCGGCGAACTGCCCGCCCAGCGTGGTTGGCGTGACGAAAGCCAGCACGAGCCAGAACGCGACCATCTCGTCCCACACCATGGCGCCATGATCGGCCACGCCCAGATCACGCGCCGTGCGGGCGCATGCCCAGATGCCGATCACGAAGCCAACCGCCGCGATCAGCAGCCAAGTCGGCCCCGAAATCCACCGTGCAAACACCACGTAGATCAGCCACGCGTACAGCGTACCGACCGTGCCCGGCAGGATGGGCGACAGGCCCGAACCGAAGCCGAGCGCGAGGATGCGTGCCGGATGTCCGAACATGAAGCGCGCTGTCGGGCGCCGCACCTGCACGGTCTGGCCTGCCTCGAGGACGACGCGTTCAGGCTGGCCCGGCGGATTGGAGGGCGGGAAGGGAGCGGGAGACATCATGAGGCGGAAGAGAAATGGTCGAAACTGCCGTGCGTGAAGAGGACGGGCGCGCCGTGGGCATCGACGAGCCGCAAGCCCGTTTCAGCATCGATGCGGCCGATACGTGTGACGGCCACGCCCGCACGCTGGCCCGCAACGACCACGGCGTCGCGTGCATCGGCAGGGGCGGTGAAGCAAAGTTCATAGTCGTCGCCGCCGGCCAGCGTGCACTGCAACTGCAGCGCCGGAGGCTGCGCTGCGAGCGTCGCCGAGCGCGGTACATCGTCGACCGTGATCGTCGCCCCGACGCGGGATTGCGCGAGGATGTGGCCTAGATCGCCCAACAAGCCGTCTGATATGTCGAGCGCTGCCCGGGCGACACCGCGCAATGCCAGGCCGAGTGCGACGCGCGGCGTGGGCATGTCCATGCGCGGCTGCACTTGGCCGAGTGCGTCGGGCGTAAGCGCCCATTCGTTGCGCAGGGCGCCGAGGGCCAGCCGCGCGTCGCCTACGGTGCCCGAGACCCAGAGGTCATCGCCGGGCCGGGCAGCGTCGCGGCGTAGTGCCGCAGCGGTGGGGACGTCGCCGAAGACCGTCAGGCTCAGCGTGAGCGGCCCGCGCGTGGTGTCGCCGCCGATGAGTTCACAGTGAAAGGCATCCGCCAGGGCGAACAGGCCTTCGGAAAACGGTTTAAGCCAGGCAGGGTTGGCTTCAGGCAGCGCCACAGCCAGCGTAAAAGCGCGCGGCTCCGCACCCATGGCGGCCAGATCCGACAGGTTGACAGCCAACGCTTTATGTCCAAGTGCGCGCGGCTCCGCATGCGGAAAAAAGTGACGGCCGGCGACCAGCATATCGGTGGAAATCGCCAACTCGTGCCCGGGACGCGGCGCGAGGAGGGCGCAGTCGTCGCCCACGCCCAATGTTGCTTTTGGCGTTGGCCGCGTGAAATAGCGCCGGATTAGCTCAAATTCGGATAAATTTGCCGCGCGATCGGTGGAGTTGCGGGGATTTGCGGGCTTGGACACGGCAGCAGCGATGGAAGAGTATGGGGCAAGCCCGATGGTGCCGCGACAGGACGGTGGAATATTGTAGCGAATACGCATGTCACCCCCACCCAAAATCCCGTTGTGAGATCGCTTTTCACTATATAAAATGACGGGCCCAAGGAGGCGGACCGTATTCCCGTGGCGCTCGTGAGGGTATCCCGGTGGCCCGCTAGATGCGACGGCCGGCGCGCGCGCTGGCCACCCGATACGAGAGACCCATGACCACGGTGGATACCCAGCCTCAGCAGCCCGCCCGCACGGATGAAGAACTCAAGGCGCAGCAGCGCGCCGCCTTGCGCAAGGCCGCGCTGGAGTACCACGAGTTTCCGACCCCGGGCAAAATTTCCGTCACGCCGACCAAGCCGCTGTCGAACCAGCGCGACCTCGCCTTGGCATATTCGCCGGGTGTTGCCGCAGCCTGTGAGGAGATTGTCGAAGACGTCGCCAACTCGTTCCGCTACACCGCCCGCGGCAACCTCGTCGGCGTGGTGACCAACGGCACGGCCGTGCTCGGCCTGGGCGATATCGGCCCGGAAGCCTCGAAGCCGGTCATGGAAGGCAAGGCCGGCCTGTTCAAGAAATTTGCTGGCATCGATGTGTTTGACATCGAGATCAACGAAAAAGACCCCCAGAAGCTGGTCGATATCATCGCCTCGCTGGAGCCCACCTTCGGCGGCATCAACCTCGAAGACATCAAGGCCCCGGAGTGCTTCTTCGTCGAGCGCGAATTGCGCAAGCGCATGAAGATCCCCGTCTTCCACGATGACCAGCACGGCACCGCCATCGTGGTGGGCGCTGGCATTACAAACGCGCTGAAGGTCGTCGGCAAGGACATCAAGAAGGTCAAGCTCGTAGCCTCGGGCGCGGGCGCCGCAGCGCTGGCCTGTCTTGACCTGCTGGTTGACCTGGGCCTGCCGCGCGAAAACATCTGGGTGACGGACTTGGCGGGCGTGGTCTACGAAGGCCGCACCGAACTGATGGACCCGGACAAGGCGCACTTCGCACAGAAGACTGACCTGCGCACGTTGGCCGAAGTCATCGATGGCGCCGACATTTTCCTGGGCCTGTCCGCCGCTGGCGTGCTCAAGCAGGACATGGTCAAGAAGATGGCGGATAAGCCGATCATCTTCGCGCTGGCCAACCCGAACCCGGAAATCCTGCCGGAGCTGGCCAAGGAAGTGCGCCCCGACGTCATCATGGGCACCGGCCGCACGGATTACCCGAACCAGGTCAACAACGTCCTGTGTTTCCCGTTCATCTTCCGCGGCGCGCTGGATGTGGGCGCGACCACCATCACGCGTGAGATGGAAGTTGCCGCCGTGCACGCCGTGGCTGAACTGGCCCGCCAGGAGCAAAGCGACATCGTTGCTTCCGCCTATGGCATCCAGGACCTGTCGTTCGGCCCCGAATACCTGATCCCGAAGCCGTTCGACCCGCGCCTGATCGTCAAGATCGCGCCGGCCGTAGCGCAGGCCGCCATGCTCTCGGGCGTGGCGCAGCGTCCGATCGAAGACATGGACGCCTACCGCCAGCACCTGCAGCAGTTCGTCTACCACTCCGGCACCCTGATGAAGCCGATCTTCTCGGCTGCCCGCAAGGTGCCAATGGAGAACAAACGCATCGTCTTTGCCGAGGGCGAAGAAGAGCGCGTGCTGCGCGCCGTGCAGATCGTCGTGGACGAAAAGCTCGCCAGCCCGATCCTGATCGGCCGCCCGAACGTGATCGCCCACCGCATCGAGCGCTTCGGCCTGCGCCTGCGCGAAGGTGTGGACTTCGCCGTGGTCAACCCCGAGCATGACGAACGCTTCCGCGATTACTGGGAGACGTACTACAAGCTGATGGCGCGCAAGGGCGTGACGCCGCAATACGCCAAGCTGGAGATGCGTCGCCGCAACACGCTGATCGGCGCGCTCATGATCCACAAGGGCGAAGCGGACGGCATGATCTGCGGCACCATCAGCAATACGGCTGCGCATCTGCGCTACATCGACCAGATTCTGGGCGGCACGAACTGTGTGTACGCGGCCATGAACGGTCTGGTTCTGCCGGGTCGCCAAGTCTTCCTCACGGACACGCACGTCAACGTTGACCCGACTGCAGAGCAGTTGGCCGAGATCACCATCATGGCCGCCGAGGAGCTGTGCCGCTTCGGCATCAAGCCGAAGGTTGCCTTGATGTCGCATTCGAACTTCGGCTCGTCGGAGGCACCTTCGGCCGTCAAGATGCGCGAAACGCTGGCGATCTTGCGCGAACGCGCCCCGAACCTGGAAGTGGACGGGGAAATGCACGGCGATGCCGCGCTTGACGAGAAGCTGCGCGCATCGCTGGTGCCGGACTCGACCCTGAAGGGCGAGGCGAACCTGTTGGTCATGCCGAACATCGACGCCGCGAACATCGCTTACAACCTCCTGAAAGCGGCTGCCGGCAACAACATCGCCATCGGCCCGATCCTGCTGGGCGCGAAGAAGCCGGTGCACATCCTGACGCCATCGGCTACGGTGCGACGCATTCTCAACATGACGGCGTTGACCGTTGTGGATGCTGCCGCACAAGCGCAACGCTGATCGTCACTGCACCAAAAAAGGGAGCGCACGATGCTGCGCTCCCTTTTTTTGTCCGCTAAGTTTGCGTGCGCTTACATTTATGCAAACTTAATGTCTGTATGGAAAAACCCTTCAGACTTTTACCGTCGGTTGATTGTTGTCATCGATGAGCGTACCCTTACGGGCTGAAGGGGTGCTTCTGAGCACATGAGGTCCGAACCGGGCCGACGGCGTCGAAAAAAGAGGTTTTCCGTAGATACGTCTGACTGGTTCACCTTATTCGGTGCGCGCAATGAGTGGTTTTTGCAGGCGGAAGGATTCCCCAAGTCTCCGGCAGTCGCCCGACTTGTCATTCCCTGCTAGGCCTCTCACGCATTGAGCCGCTTCGCTTTCAGCTGCAAACCGGCTGCCCGGTCGTTATTGGACAGCTACCTGCGCTTGTGACCTGCGCCGGGCTTCGGTCGGCGCGATTCTCCCGTTAGGGCCTGCTGATGACAAAGCGACTTGGAGCGTGGATCGGCCGCTCCGTATCTCAGGCGATGGCGCGTGGCGCGCTGACGGCAATGCTTGCGTTGTCGGTGACCGGCTTGCCGGCCAATGCGGTTGCTCGGGACACCACCGGCATGGCTGCCGCCGTGGGAACCATTCGCCCGGCAGACCTGCCCAACGAGGCGCAGCGTACGCTGGCACTGATTGAGCAGGGCGGCCCGTTTCCCTATGCAAAAGATGGCACCACGTTCGGCAACTATGAACGACGTTTGCCTGCGCAGCGGCGTGGTTATTACCACGAGTACACCGTGAAGACGCGGGGGGCTCGCAACCGCGGCGCCCGACGCATCATCTGCGGCGGCAATCAGCAAGCGGCTAACGATTGCTACTACACGGAAGATCACTACAACAGTTTTCAACGGATACAGCGATGACGACCAACATGTTTGGGCTGGACGACTCGCTCACCGCACGCGATGAGCGCGTGGCCCGCGAGGCGTGGCACAAAGCGCAAAATCTGTACGACGGTGTGGTTGGGATGCAAGCTCTCGGCGCACGCGTCGGCGGAGCGGCCAAGTTGCCTCAAAGCGCACCGCAGAACATCATGACGCAGGACATCACTCAGACCGACGACGACGGAGCTCGCGAAGACGCCATGAACCTGTTCAAGACGGTGCGTCCGAATATCGTGCAGTCGATCCGCGCGTTTCGCGTGGCGGATCTGGCCGAGTCGGCGGCCAGCCTTGGCCAGCATTTCCTGTACGCCAACTGCGCGGCTGCGACCACCAAGAGCGAAGTGCTCGACGTGATTGCTCGCGAGTTTCTGTTCCCGAAGCATTTCGGCAAGAACTTCGACGCCTTGGCTGACTGCCTGACCGACATGATCTACAAGGCCGGCCCGCAGCCGGGTTTTGTCATCGTGCTCGAGGGCCTGCCGTGCCAGCCCAAGTTCGACAAGGAAGCGCGCGAAGTGCTGCTGGACGTATTCCGCGACGCGGCCGAATTCTGGGGCGAACGCAAGGTCCAGTTCCGCGTCTTCTATTCGTTCGCATGAACTAGGCCGCTCGACCGGTTGATCGGCCCGGAAATGAAAAAGCCCGCAAATGCGGGCTTTTTTGTTGCCTTGTGAATGTGCTGCCCGGCTGGTCAGCCCGCCCGCTTGTTGCGGCGAATTCGGTCGAACCATACCGCCAGCAGCAGAATGCCGCCGCGAATCAGGTATTGATAGAACGTTGGCACGTTCATCAGGCTCATCGCGTTCTGCACTGACCCCATGATCAGAACGCCGACCAGCACACCGGACACGGTTGCCACCCCGCCCGTGAGCGAAACCCCACCCAGCACGCAGGCAGAGATCACGCCCAGTTCAAGCCCGACCGACGTTTTCGGATCGCCCAAGCTCATGCGCGAGGCGAGCATCACGCCCGCAAAACCCGTTACTAGGCCCTGCAGGACGAACACGGCGATCTTGATGCGCGTCACCGGCAGGCCGGCAAGCAGCGCGGCTTCTTCATTGCCGCCGACGGCGAGCACGTTCTTGCCGAACACCGTCTTCTTGAGCAGGAAGCCAAAGAGGGCAAAGCCGACGATGTTGCTCCAGATCGGGTACGAGATGCCAAGGAATGACCCGCCGCCCAGGTCGAAGAAGCTCTCTTCGGAAATCATCACCGCGTCGCCGTTGGAGGTGATGAAGGCGAGGCCGCGCACGACTTCCATCATGGCCAGCGTGACGATCAGCGAGTTGATCTGATAGCGCGCCACCAGCACGCCGTTGACGAGCCCGACCATGCCGCCCGCCAGCACGCCGGCCCCGACGCCAAGCACCACGCTATGGGTTGCGGTGATGAGCGTGGAGGCCACCACGCCCGCGAACGCCACGATGGAGGCGACGGAAAGGTCCACCTCGCCGAGTGCGAGGACGAACATCATCGTGACCGAGATGGAGCCGATCAAGGTGACGGAGAGCAGCAGGCCCTGGATGTTGCGGCTGCTGACGAAGCCGGGCACCGTGAACGCCAGCGCGGTGAACAGCAAGAGGAACACCACGACGATGCCCGATCGGTTGACCAGCTCCCACGTGAGGGCGGCGCGGCTGGGGATGCCGGGGGTGGCCATTGGCGGGCCGCCCGGCACGGATTCGGTGGATGGCGTTTGCATAGGATCGGTTTCCATGAGGGCGTGAATCGCGCGCTAGCGTGGCAGCGCGAGTTTGATGAGGGTGTCAGGCGAGGCGTGCTCTCTGGGCAGATCGCCGACGATGCGGCCCTGCTTCATGACGAGTACGCGGTCGGCAACGCCGATGACTTCCGCCAGGTCGCTCGACACGACGATGACGGTGCGGCCCGCTTCGGCGAGGCCGTAGAGCAGGCTGTAGATTTCGCTGCGGGCGCCAACGTCGATGCCGCGCGTGGGCTCGTCCATCAGGAAGACGTCGATGTCTTCCGCGAGCCAGCGCGAGAGGATCACCTTCTGCTGATTGCCGCCCGACAGCTTGCCGATAGGTGTTTCACCGTTGCGTGTCTTGATGGCCAGCTTGTCGATGAACGACTTGGTGGTCCGCGCTTCCTGCCGGTTGTTCAGCACGCTGAAGCGGCTGAAGTGGCGCCGGCAACTGATGTTCAGGTTGTCCGACACCGAGGCGATCGCGACGATGCCTTCCTGCTTGCGGTCTTCCGGGCAGAGCGCTACACCCGCGCGCACCGCATCGCGCGGCGTGTTGAACTGGACGCGCTTGCCTTTGAGGTGAACCTCGCCCGCTGTGGGTTTGACCGCGCCGTAGAGCAGCTTCATCAGCTCCGAGCGCCCCGCGCCCACCAGCCCGAAGAAGCCGACGATTTCGCCTGCATGCGCTCGGAACGAAGCGGGTTCGGTCAAGCCAGGCCCCATCAGGCCGCGCACGTCGACCTTCACCTCGCCGAGCGGGCGTGGCTTGTAGCCATACACGTCCTGGATCGAACGGCCGACCATGCAGCGGATCAACCGTTCGCGGTCGAGGCTCGCGCCGGCGTTGAACGTGTCGATATGCCGGCCGTCACGGAACACGGTCACGCGATCGCACAGTTCGTACACTTCTTCCATGCGATGTGTGACATAGATGACCGCGCGGCCCTCGGCCTTGAGCGCGCGAATGATGCGGAACAACTGCGTCGTCTCGCGCGAGGAGAGCGAACTCGTCGGTTCGTCGAACGCGATCACGCGGGCGTCGCGCATCAATGCCTTGCCGATCTCAATCATCTGGCGCTGGCCGATCGACAGATGCTTGACGGGTTGGGCCGGATCGAGCTTCTCGCCCAGCCGTTCGAGTTCGCGCAGCGCACGCGCGATCAACGTCTTCTCGTCGAGCACGCCAAAGCGATTGGGTAGCGCGCCGAGCATCAGGTTTTCTGCCACCGTCAGCTCAGGCACGAGGTGCAGTTCCTGATAGATGATCGCGATGCCCGCCGCGATGGCTGCGCGGGTGTTCGTGAACTGCTGCGGCACGCCGTCGAGCGACAGCGTGCCGTCCTCCGGCTGGTTGACACCCGACAGCACCTTGAGCAGCGTCGACTTGCCCGCGCCGTTCTCGCCCATCAGGCCGTGCACCTCGCCGCGGCGGATGTCGAGCGAGACGTGGTCGAGTGCCAGTACGCCGGGAAAGCGCACGGTGATGCCGTCAAGCTTCAGATAGGCGCCTGCGGAAGCGTCGGGCGGGCCGCTCTCATCAAGTGATTGAACTGTCATCGGTTGCTCTCTGCAGGTGCTCATGCGGCGCGGGGACCGGCCCGCGCCGCGCGTTGCATCAAATGCCCAGTTCCTTGCGGACCTCTTGCCAATTGCTGCGCACCATCAGCTTGCCGGTGGTTTGCGTATCGGCCGGCGGCTGCTTGCCGGTCTTGATCCAATCGACCAGGTTTGCAGCGCTGTCCTTGCCATGGTTGGTCGAGCTGACCGCAATCGTGCCGAAGAAGCCCGTCGGCTCCTTCTTCTGGAACTCGGCAAACGCCTCGCCGGCGCCGTTGATGCCGACGCCGATCACATCGGCTGCGGGAATGTGCAACTGCTCGGTTGCGCGCACACCGCCCAGCACGCTCTCTTCATTGAGCGCGAAGATGACCCACTTCTTGATGCCTGCATGCTGTGCCAGCACCGGCGACGCGGCATTGAAGCCACCTGCGTCGTCGGTGGTCTTTTGCGGCGCGTCGAAGATGTTCTCCTTCTTGAAGCCGCCGGCCAGCAGCGTCTGCGTGGCGCCGTCTGTGCGCAGCTTGGCGGTCGGCAGCTCGTAGTTGGTGATGCGCAGCGCGCCCACTTCCTCGGGCTTCCAGCCACGGCGCTTCATTTCGTCGGAGATGGCCTGGCCGACCTGGTTGCCGATCTTGAATGCCGACATGCCCAGGTGCGGCACGTTGGCCAGCGGCTTGCCGGACGAGTCGACGAGTTGATCGTCAACCGTGACGAACTTCATGTTGTAGTGCTTGGCGCGTGCCGATATAGCCGGCCCCAGGCGCACGTCCGGCGCGCAGATGACGAAGCCCTTGGCACCTTGTGCGCCCAGGTTGTCGATGGCGGACAGCACCTTCTCGCCATCGGGCGTACCGATGTTCACCACCGAAAAGCCGTCCTTCTGGCCAAGTGCGGTGGCGGCTTTCTGTTCGTTGATGAACCACGCTTGCTCGGGCATCTTGACCAGGAAGCCGATCTTGAGCGGCTCGTCGGCGTGGGCGGGCAGGGCGGCGGCCAGCGGTCCCAGGCACAGGGTGGCTGCCAGGGCGGATAGGGTCAGGCGGCGAAGTTTGCGTTGCATGGTTGTCTCCTCGTTGGAATGGCTCTTATGGCACTACGTGAGTCGGGCGTGCTTCACGGCACGAACGGATCAATCAGATGGCGCCGACCGAGCAGCATGGCGTCGGCCACGTGCTGAAGCGGGCGGACATCGACATCGCTTTCGCCGCTGGCGATCAGTTCGAGAAAGCGTGTGTACAGGCTTGGGTATTCGCGTTCGGGGCCGACCTCGATCTCAACGCCGTCGATGGTCAATTGCTTGCCGCCTTGGGCGAGCCGCAGGTTGCCGTCGCCTGTGGTCACGTCGATCTGCCAGAGTTCGCCTGCGTCATGGCGCCAGTCGAATTCCGCCGCGATGGCCGTGCCGCTTTCATCGGTGAATGCGAGGTGGGCGGCAATGGGCGTCTGCTGATTGGCGGGCACCCACAGGTCGGCGGACGTCAGAAAGAACGCATGCGGCAGCACGCGGGTCAGGATCGACAGCGCGTTGATGCCCGGGTCGAACACGCCCAGGCCGCCCGGCTCCCAGATCCATGCCTGGTTGGGGTGCCAGCGACGCACATCTTCTTTCCATTGCACGTTGACGGAGCCGATGGCCCGGCTTGCCAGCCACTCCCGAGCGGCCTCGACACCGGGCGCGTGGCGCGAGTGCCAGGAGGCGAACAACGTGCAGCGGTGCTGCCGCGCCAGATCAGCGAGGACGGCCACTTCCGACACGCTGGCGCCGGGAGGCTTCTCCAGCATCACGTGCTTGCCTGCGGCGAGCGCCGCGCGGGCCTGGGCAAACCGCACCTGCGGCGGCGTGCACAGCGACACCGCCTGCAGTGCGCGCTCGTCTGCCAGCATGGCCTCAAGCGTCGTGTAATGCGGCAGGCCCTCAACGCGCGAATGCGGGCTGGCGCAGGCCGCGAGCGTAAAGCCTGGCTGCGCGGCAAGCGCAGGCAGATGCTGGTCACGCGCGATCTTGCCAACGCCGACGATCCCGATCGAAACAGGATGGAGTTCACCGTGCATGGCTATCGCCCCCAACGCAAGACGAGCGGGTCAAGCCGCCGGGCAATGTCGATCAGGCCCCGGCGCGTGTCCGGATGCATGGCCGGCAACGGATGCCGCGATGCCTCGCAGGCAATCACGCCGCCTTCCTTCATCAGCGCCTTGGCGGCCAGGATGCCGGCCTGCCGGTTCTCGTGGTTGATGAGCGGTAGCCAGCGCTGATACAAATCGAACGCGAGATCGTGCTGCCCTTGGGCGTGCGCCTCGATGATCGGCCGGATGCCGTCGGGATATGCGCCGCCGGTCATGCTGCCCGTGGCGCCGGCATCGAGATCGGCCAGCAGCGTGATGGCTTCTTCGCCGTCCCAAGGGCCTTCGATGGCGTCGCCGCCAAGGCGGATCAGTTCGCGCAGCTTGGCCGCCGCCCCGGGCGTCTCGATCTTGAAGTAGGCCACTTGCTCGATCTCGCGGGCCACGCGCGCGAGGAACGCCGCAGACAGCACCGTGCCGCTGGCCGGCGCATCCTGGATCATGATCGGAATGCCCACCGCATCGGACACGCGCGCAAAGAATTCGTAGATCTGCGTTTCGGGCACGCGGAAGGTGGCGCCGTGGTAGGGCGGCATCACCATCAGCATGGCGGCGCCCATGTCCTGCGCGCGGCGGCCGCGTTGTGCGCACACCTGCGTGCTGTAGTGCGACGTGGTGACGATCACGGGTACGCGGCCTGCCACGTGTTCCAGCGCGGTGCGGGTGAGCACTTCGCGTTCGTCGTCCGACAGTGAGAACTGCTCGGAGAAATTCGCCAGGATGCACAGGCCATCGGAGCCGGCGTCGATCATGAAATCGATGGCCCGCTTCTGGCTGGCAAGGTCGAGTTCGCCAGTTTCCGTGAACATGGTGGGCACCACCGGAAAGATGCCTTGGTAGCGCGGCTTGCTATTGCGGGTCATGAAATCGTGAAGTGGGTAACGGGTGTCAGGAAAGGTGCTGGCGTGCGCCCAGCACGGTGCGAACGACGAACGTCATCGCCACGGCAAATGCCAGCGCGGCGGCAAGGAAGTACAGGCCGGCAGACAGGCTGCCTGTGGCGTTCTTGATGATGCCCATGCCATAGGGACCGAGGTAACCGCCCAGGTTGGACAGCGAGTTGATGGTTGCGATGCCCACGGCGGCGCTCGTGCCGGTCAGGAACTGTCCCGGCAGCGTCCACAGCACGGCCTGGATTGCATAGGCGCAAAACGCGAACAGGCAGAGGCAGGCCAGTTGCAGCGCGGGCGCTTGAACCCACGCGCTGGCCGCCATGCCGAGCGCGGCCAGCGCCGACAGAGTGGCGATGTGCCAGTAGCGCTCGCCCGTGCGGTCCGAATGACGCGGCACCAGGTACAAGCCCAGCACGGCAAACAGATAGGGCACCGCCGACAGCAGACCGGTGGCGACATCGCTCACGCCAAACTGCTTGATGATCGTCGGCAGCCACAGCGAGAGGCCGTAGATGCTCAGCGGAAACGGCAGAAACAGCAGCGCCAGCATCAGCACGCGCACATCCTTGAGCGCCTTGAGCGGGCTGCCGTGCGACTTCAGCGCATAGGCGGCCTGGTCTGCGGCCAGCTCACGCTCGATCCACGCGCGGTCTGCAGCGGGCAACCAGCGCGCATGCGCGGGGGATTCCGGCAGGATACGCAGTGTCGGCAAGCACAACAGCGTGGCCGGCAGGCCGCTGACCACAAACAGCGTTTGCCAGCTCGACATGCCGAAGAGCCCCGGTACCGACAGCAGCCACCCCGCCATCGGCCCGGTGATGATGAGCGCGACGGGCTGTGCCAGCACCAGCAAGCCGACGATGCGCGCACGGTGGCGCATCGGAAACCACTTGGTGAGGAAATACAGAATGCCGGGGTACAGGCCGGCCTCGGCCGCACCGAGCAGGAAGCGCAGCACATAGAAACTGACCGGGCCGCTGACCAGCGCCATGGCCATGGTGATGACGCCCCATGTGAACAGAATGCGCGCGAACCAGCGGCGTGCGCCAAAGCGTTCGAGTGCCAGGTTGCTCGGCACCTCGCATAGGAAATAGCCGATGAAGAACAGGCCCGCCCCAAGCCCGTAGGCAGCATCACCGATGCCCACCGCCGCGTTCATGTGCAACTTGGCGAAGCCGACCACGGAGCGATCGATATACGCCACCACGTAGATCAGCGCGAGGAACGGCATCAGCTTGCGCACGAGCAGGCGGATGATGCGCTGCTCTTCCGATGCATCGGCCGAAGCCGGAACGGCGCCTGCGGTTTGGGAGATGTCCATCGGTCTTTCCCCCGCTCAGTGCGAGTGGCGCGGAACGGCGGCGCCACGGCAGCCGACCAGGAAATCGAGGTCGCAGCCCTCGTCGGCCTGGAGCACGTGATTGACGTACAGGCGCTGGTAACCGCCGGCCTCGCCATGCGAGCGCTGGTGCTGGTAGGCCGCGAGCCTGCGCGCGAGTTCTTCGGGGGCGATGTCCAGGTGCAGCGTGCCGGCTTCGCAGTCGAGTTCGATCCAGTCGCCGTCCTGCACCGCGGCCAGCGGCCCGCCAGCAGCAGCTTCGGGCGCGACGTGCAGCACGACTGTTCCGTAGGCGGTGCCGCTCATGCGCGCGTCGGAAATGCGGACCATGTCCTTCACCCCCTGGCGCAGCAGCTTGGGCGGCAGGCCCATGTTGCCGACCTCGGCCATGCCCGGATAGCCCTTCGGCCCGCAATTCTTCATCACCAGCACGGAGCTGGCATCCACCTTCAGGGACTCGTCGACGATGCGTTCCTTGTAGTGCTCCAGGTTTTCGAATACGACGGCGCGGCCGCGATGCTTGAGCAGCTCCGGGCTCGCCGCAGATGGCTTGAGCACCGCGCCACGCGGCGCGAGGTTGCCGCGCAGCACGCGAATGCCGCCATCGTCGATCAGCGGATTGGTGAGCGGCCGGATGACTTCGTCGTCGGTGATGGGCGCGTTTTTGACGTTCTCCCATAGCGTCTTGCCGTTGACCGTCAACGCATCGGGGTGCGGCAGAAGCTTGGCCTCGCCAAGGCGGCGCAGCACGGCAGGCAGGCCGCCGGCGTAATAGAACTCTTCCATCAGGAAGCGCCCCGAGGGCATCAGGTCGACGATGGTGGGGGTATCCCGGCCGATGCGCGACCAGTCTTCCAGTTCAAGCGGCACGCCGATGCGCCCCGCAATTGCCTTGAGGTGGATGACCGCATTGGTCGAGCCGCCGATCGCTGCGTTCACGCGGATGGCGTTCTCGAATGCAGCGCGTGTGAGGATCTTGGACAGCGTCAGCCCTTGCATTGCCATCTCGACGATGCGGATGCCCGACATGTGCGCCAGCACGTAGCGCCGCGCATCCACCGCCGGGATGGCTGCGTTGTGCGGCAGCGAGGTGCCGAGCGCCTCGGCCATGCAGGCCATGGTGGAGGCCGTGCCCATCGTGTTGCAGGTGCCGGCCGAGCGCGACATTCCGGCTTCGGCTGACAGGAAGTGATGCAGGTCGATCTCGCCCGCCTTGAGCGATTCGTGCAACTGCCACACCGCCGTGCCCGAGCCGATGTTCTTGCCGTCCAGCTTGCCGTTGAGCATCGGCCCGCCCGTCACGACGATGGCCGGCACGTCGCAGCTGGCCGCGCCCATCAGCAGGGCGGGCGTGGTCTTGTCGCAGCCAGTGAGCAGCACCACCGCGTCGATCGGGTTGCCGCGAATCGCCTCTTCCACATCCATGGCCGCGAGGTTGCGCGTGAGCATGGCGGTCGGGCGCAGGTTCGATTCGCCGTTGGAGAACACCGGGAACTCCACCGGAAAGCCGCCCGCCTCGTAAATGCCGCGCTTGACGTGTTCGGCCAGCTTGCGGAAATGCGCATTGCACGGCGTCAGTTCCGACCAGGTATTGCAGATGCCGATGATCGGGCGGCCGTCGAATTCGTGGTCGGGGATGCCCTGGTTCTTCATCCAGCTTCGATACATGAAGCCGTTCTTATCGGCAGTGCCGAACCATTGGGCCGAGCGCAGCTTGGGTTTCGATTCCGACATGGGTGCGTGTGTCACGGACGTGGTTGTCGAGGCGCGCGCGTCGACCGGCAGCGCGGCACTTGGCAGTGCGCGCGGCACGTCCGTTGTCTCCGGTGTGGTTGTGGTTTTTTGATCGGACCGAGTGTACGGAGCGCCCTGATATCCTTCCAATGAAATATTGGCCGTGACCGATATCCGATTTGATATCTCGAGGAAGACCCGATGTCGAACAGCCCCTGGTACGTCCGCGCGCGCCTGAAGACGCGACAACTGCTGCTGCTGATCGCGCTGGCCGAGGAGGGCAACATCCACCGGGCCGCCGCCGCGCTCAACATGACGCAGCCCGCCGCTTCCAAGCTGCTGCGCGAGCTGGAAGCCATGCTGGATGTGCAGCTGTTCGAGCGCATGCCGCGCGGCATGCGGCCCACGCGCTATGGCGATGCGCTGATCCGGCACGCGCGCGCAGTCGTCGGCAGCCTGGACCAGGCGCAGGAGGAAGTGCTCGGCCTCAAGGCCGGCCACTTGGGGCATGTGGCGGTCGGCACGATCACCTCGCCGGGCGTGCGGCTGTTGCCGCCCGTGGTGGCGCAAATCACGCGCGAGCATCCGGGGTTGCGGGTGTCGCTTGAAATCGAAAGCAGCAACGTGCTGCTCGAACGCCTCGCGCAGGACAAGCTCGACTTAGTGGTCGGCAGGCTGTTTGCCGAGCACGACAAGCTGCACCTGCGCTACGAGCCCCTGGCCGACGAACCGGTGGTTGCGGTGGCGCGGCCGGGGCATCCGCTGCTGGCAGAACCGTCGCTGACCTTGGCCGATGTGCAGCCCGCCACCTGGGTGGTGCCGCCCATCGGCAGCGTGTTGCGTCACCGGTTCGATTTGATGTTCCAGCGGGAGAGCCTGACAGCGCCGTCCAGCGTGGTGGAAACCTCCGCGCTGCTCTTCCTGACGCGCATCCTCGAGCAGAGCGACATGCTGGCCGTGATCGGCACCGATGTCGCGCAGTACTACGCGTCGTACCGCATGCTGGCGATTCTTCCGCTGGCCATGCTGTGCCAGATGGACGATTTCGGCATCATCACGCGCACGGACCGGTTGCTGTCTCCGGCGGCCCTGCATGTGGTGCAGGCGCTGCGCGACGCGGGCCGAACAGCTTACGGCGCGGGTTGAGCGCTCTCGTAAAAAAGCCCGCAATTGCGGGCTTTTTTCGTTGCAGCGATGATGTTCAGGCTGCCGGTACGGCGCCCTGCGGCGTGAGGTGGTTGACCGCTTCGGGCAGGCCTTCGGCGAGTTGGCTGGCGAGATCGCCTTCGTTGATGCCGAAGTTGGCGGCCAGTTTCGACACCTCTTCCAGCGCGCCCGTGCCGCTCAGTGCCTGCGTGATCTGCTCGCCCGACACCGGCAGGTTCTGACCATTGCCGATCCACGATTTGACCTGTTCGCCCAGACCGGCTTGTTCCAGGATTTGTTGCAGCGGGCCGAGGCCACTGACCGCCGCCTGATCCGCATTGCCGTTGCCGCCGCCCAGCAAGCCGCCGAGCAGACCGCCCAGGCCACCGGCTCCGCCTGCACCGCCGAGCAGACTGCCCAGCGCGCCTGCACCGCCTGCCGCACCGAGCAAGCCACCCAGCGAGCCGAACAGGCCGCCGCCCTGATCTTCCTGCCCTTGCGGCGCGGCCGCATCGCCCGCGCCTTGCGACTTGTGCTTCATTGCCAGGTAGGCCAGCACGCCCACGGCCAGCAGCACTTTCTTGTTGCCCAGCAAGGACGATTGCGCGCCGCTGGCGTCATTGCCGCCGCCGAGAATCGAATCGAGTAGACCCATGATGAAGCTCCTTTGGTCAATGGCGGGCACGGGGGAAAGGCCCGCCGGGGGATCAAACGGTCAGTGTTTCGTCGTCAGAACTTAGAACTCGCCGAGCACGGCGTGCAGCGCGGAGACGGCAACAAGCGCCGCCGATTCCGTTCTCAGAATACGTCGCCCGAGTGTCAGTGGTAAGAAACCGGCAGCCTCGGCAAGCGCTTCTTCGTCGGGGGAGAGGCCACCTTCGGGGCCGATCAGCAAGACGATGCCGTTGCCTTCGATGTGCGTGCGCGACTGCACCGCCCACTGCGTGAGCGACTGCGTGCCGCGCGGTGACAGCAACACGCGCGGCGCGTCGGTCGACTTGGCGGCGGCAAGCCATTCGCGCAGCGTGGCGACCGGCGCGACCACCGGCACGCGGGCGCGGCCGCATTGCTCGCAGGCGGCCTGCACCAGTGCTTGCCAGTGCTGCACGCGCTTGGCGGCACGCTCGCCGGAGAGGCGCACCACGCCGCGTTCAGTCTGCAGTGGCGCGACGGCATTGACGCCCAGTTCGACGGCCTTCTCGATCAGCCAGTCCATCTTGTCGCCACCGGCAATGCCTTGCGCGAGCGTGATGGCGTAGCGCGCTTCGGTGTCGGGCTGCGAGGCGTCGGTAAGGCTGGCGGTGGCGTCGCGCTTGTTGATGGCGTCGAGCCGCGCACGGAATTCGTGGCCGGAGCCATCGAACAGGCAGACGTCATCGCCGGCGGCCAGGCGCAGCACATGGATGTGGCGCGTGACGGCCTCGGGCAGCGTGACGGTGGTGTTGGGGGCGAGCGGCGTGTCGACGAAAAAACGGGGAAGCCCCATTACAGCAATCCTTGTGGTGAATCGGTCAGGCGATCGGGCGATGGCGCGATCAGGCCGCTGCGGGGCGGCAGGCAAGGCCCCAGCGGTAGCCATCGGGATCGCGCACGGCGGCGTAGCGTTCGCCCCAGAAGGCATCGTGCGGCGCCATGATGGACGCGGCGCCCTGGTCGAGCGCGTGCTGGTACACGGTGTCGACGTCGTCGCAATACAGGTGGAAACTCTGCGGGCATTCAAAGCCGGCGCCCGCGGGGGCTTTGGCGGTGGAGCCGAAGGCGCCTTCGGGCGCAAACATCAGCATGAGCTGGCCCTGGTACGTCATCTCGACGTGGATCGGGCGGCCATGGTCGTGCACCTCATCCTGCACACCAAAACCGAACGCGTTGCGATAGAAGGCGATGGCGGCCGAGGCGTCGCGCACGGTCAGGTACGGGACGAGCCACGGCGTGTTGGCGGGGCGGGGGAAGCTCATGGCGGGCTCCTTCTTCGGCACGATGCAACCAGGGACGGGTAGTGTAGAGCGCCGGCCGCACCACAATCAAAAAGAAATCAAAACACCTCGCCTGCCGCAGACTGGTTGCGCGGCCGCCCGCCGCTGCGCGCCACTTCATCGACGAGCCATTGGCGGAACGGCGCAAAGCCTGCGTGTTCGGCTGCCTGGTGCGGATGGATCAGGTAGTACGACAGGCGCAGCGAGGCTTCGGTCGCCAGCGGCCGTATCAGGCGCCCGGCGGCGATGTCGTATTCGACGAGGATGCCCTGGCCGAGTGCCACACCCTGGCCGTCGATGGCTGCCTGCAGGGCCATCAGCGCTTCGGAAAATGCTGGCCCGCGCGTGGCGTCGATCTGAGCCACGCCCACCTCGTCGAGCCATTGCCGCCACGTCGGATGGTGCGCGAGATGGCGCCCACCTCGCTCGTGCAGCAGCGTCTGCGCGGCAAGGTCCTGCGGCATCCGGATCGCGGCCTGCAACGTAGCGTTGCATACGGGAAAGAAATCGGTGGAGGTGAACCACTCGACGCGAAGGTTGGGTGCGTTGACTTGCCGGTCGTCGATGCACAGATCGAACTGGCCGTGGTCCTGCACGTCGGCGGTCGATACCTCGACGCGCACGTGCGGATGCTGGTTGAAGAAGCGGTACAGCCGCGGCACCAGCCACTTGGCGCCGAAGGTTGGCGGCACCGCCACGCGCAGGGGCGCGTCGGCGGTGTCCATCAACAGGTCGGTGGCTTGTTCGAGCGCACGCAGCGCGTCGCGCACGCGGGGCAGGTAGTTCTCGCCGGCGTCTGTGAGCGTGAGCTGGTTGTTGCGGCGCGCGAAGAGCTTTTTCCCCAGATGATCTTCGAGCTGCTTGATCTGGTGACTGACGGCGGCATTGGTGACGCAAAGCTCGTCCGCGGCCCGGCTGAAACTCAGGTGACGGCCTGCGACTTCAAAGACGCGCAATGCATTAAGGGGAGGGAGGCGCCGTGGCATGCGTTCTCGTTAAGAAAAATTTAACGTCTCGCGAAGAATTTGTAGTTTGCCACGTTAAGGCGGCCCCGACTACAAATGCGCCTGGGGACGGTGACGATGCCTGGTGTGTGCCTCCAGCGATCTCAAACCACGCGACGCACCGGACCCCGCCTACAAAAACATTTCAGGAGACGTCATGAATCGAACCACCGCTGTTCGCGGGATGTCGGCGTGCGCGCTTGGGCTTACCTTCGCGCTCGCCGGCTGGACCGCTCCCGCCCTCGCCCAAACCAACGTCACGCTGTACGGCCGCGTCGCCAGCGGCATCGACTACCAGAACAACGTCGCCCCCACCGCGACCTCGCCGGGCGGCAGCCTCTGGCGCGCCGCCGACAACCAGTGGGGGACCAGCATGTTCGGGTTCATGGGCAAGGAGGATCTCGGCGGTGGCCTGCAGGCGGTCTTCCGGCTCGAATCCGGCTTCGGCGCGGCCCAGGGCAAAACCAACGGCGATGCGCTCTTCAACCGCCGTTCGTACGTCGGCCTGTCCAGCCCGACCTGGGGCACGTTGACGGCCGGCAAGAACCTCTTCATCAGCAACGACGTCTGGTTCCTCGACCCAACCGGCCAGCAGTTCATCGGCTCGGCCACGCTCGTGCGCGGGCGCAACTGGCCGGGCGCGAACAACATCGTCGAATATCAAAGCCCCACCTGGGGCGGCTTCCAGATCGGCCTGCAGACCGGCCTGGGCGAACAACCGGGTTCGTTCACGAACAGCCGCCGCGATGGCGTGTCCGCTGTCTACACGGCCGGCCCGCTGGAAGTGCGCGCGATCTACGACGTGATCCGCGACGGCAACGGCAAGTTCAGCGACATCTTCAACTTCTCGAAGGAAGCGACCTTCGGCGGCACGTACACGATCGGCAAGGCGAAACTGTTTGCGGTGTATGAAAACCTGTCGGCGCCCGATGCGGCAGCGGGCGCCCCGACCAAGGCGAACCACTACTGGCTGGGCATCAACTACGAAGTCACGCCGGCGCTGACGCTGATCGGCGCGGCCTACCGCGTCAACGTGAACCACGGCGGCGGCAACGCCAACCTGTTCATGGCCGGCGCGAACTACAACCTGTCCAAGCGCACGATGCTGTACGCGAGCGTGGGCACGGTGCAGAACAGCGCCACCGCCAATTTCTCGGTGGAGGCGACCAACAACAACCCGGCCCCGGGCAAGAACCAGCTGGGTGCCTATACGGGTATCGTTCACTCGTTCTAAAAACCGCTCATGATCGTGGTGCGCACCCCCAAGATTGACCCCGCGATGCTGCCGTTTCCGGACGACGTCCTCATGAGCGGCGGCAGTTCTCAAGTCAACCTGGGGCCGCCCGCTGCGGCTCATGGATGGTTTAACCCGGGCCGTCTCCCAAGTCACACCAAGCAATGCCACGCATGAACATCCTCACCATCGATACCGGTACCACCAACACACGCGTTACGGTCTGGCGTGACGACGTTGCGCTTTGCCAGGCTGCGCGCCAGGTTGGCGTGCGCGACACCGCCATCACCGGCAACCGGACGACGCTGCAGCGCGGCGTGCAAGACACGATTGAAGCTGCGCTGCAGAAGGCCGGGTTCGGCATGAGCCAGGTCGACTTGGTGCTGGCGTCCGGCATGATCACCTCCAACGTCGGCCTGCACGAAGTCCCTCACCTGATGGCGCCGGCCGGCCTGCGCGACCTGGCGGCCGGGATGGTGCAGGCGAGCATCCCCGAGGTGTGCGCCCAGCCGATCTGGTTTGTGCCGGGCGTGCGCAATCCGGTGGACAACCTTGGCCTGCACAACATCGAGTCGATGGACATGATGCGCGGCGAAGAGGTCGAGACCATGGGTTTGGTCTCGCGTCTGGGCATCACGGAACCGGCGGTGATCGTGCTGCCCGGGTCGCACTCGAAGTTCGTGCATCTGGACGCCGACCAGCGCATCACCGGCTGTGTGACGACGCTGGCCGGCGAGCTGCTCCACGTGATCACGCACAACACCATCCTGGCCGACGCGCTCGACTCCGACTTTGCCACCGAGGTCGATCCGGAAATGTTGCTGTCCGGCGCGCGCAGCGCCAGCAGCATCGGACTGGGGCGTGCCTGTTTCATGGTGCGCACGCTGGGTCAGTTCACGATCTACGAGCGCAATGCGCGGGCCAACTTCCTGCTGGGCGCGGTGCTGGGCGCGGATCTGCTCACGCTCAAGAACAGCAGCGCGATCCGCATGAATCCGGGCACGCAGTTCGTCATCACGGGCAAGCCGCTGCTGCGCGAAGCGCTCGCCGTGCTGGTCTCAGACGACGATTTCTTCTCGGGCAAGGTCACCGTCACGAGCAGTGAACAGCAGGAGCACCTGGCCGGCAGCGGCGCGATCGCCATCGCACGCGAGCGCGGCTTGGTCAAAACCTTGAAGGTGGCGTAAGCCGGGCGCGTACGCCATCCCATCTTTCATCCAACGCAGAACAGATGCCGCAAAGACGGCATCGCAAGGAGACAACATGCAACAACAACGACGCGGGACATTCAAGGCCATTGCTGCCGCCACGCTGTTTGCCATGGCCGGCGGCCTCTCGGTGTTTGCCCATGCAGCCGATGACGTGAAGATCGGCTTCCTGGTCAAGCAGCCCGAAGAGCCGTGGTTCCAGGACGAATGGAAGTTCGCAGACCAGGCCGCCAAGGAAAAGGGCTTCAAGCTGGTGAAGATCGGCGTGCCCAGCGGCGGTGAAGTGCTGACGGCCATTGACAACCTGGGCGCGCAGCATGCGCAGGGTTTCGTGATCTGCGTGCCCGACGTGAAGCTCGGACCGGCAGTCGTGGCCAAGGCCAAGCAGAACAACCTCAAGCTGATGACGGTGGATGACCGCCTGGTCGACGGTGCTGGCAAGCCGATCGAGTCGGTGCCGCACATGGGCATCTCGGCCACGAAGATCGGCGAACAGGTGGGCGACGCCATCGCGCAGGAAATGAAGAAGCGCGGCTGGAATCTGTCGGAAGTCGGTGCCATCCGTATTGCGTATGACCAACTGCCGACTGCCAAGGAGCGCACCGACGGCGCAGTCGCAGCGCTCACCAAAGCGGGTTTCCCGGCCACCAACGTGCTGACCAGCCCGCAGGCCAAGACGGATACCGAAGCCGCCTTCAACGCCGCCAACATCACCCTGACCAAGAACCCGAAGTTCAAGCACTGGATTGCCTTCGGCCTGAATGACGAAGCCGTGCTTGGCGCCGTGCGCGCAGCGGAAGGCCACGGCGTGAAGCCGGCAGACATCATCGGTGTGGGCATCGGCGGCAGCCAGTCGGCGCTCAATGAGTTTGCCAAGCCCGAGAAGACCGGCTTCTTCGGCACCGTGCTGATCAGCCCGAAGCGTCATGGCTACGAGACCTCGGTGAACATGTACGAGTGGATCAAGAACAACAAGGCGCCGGACCCGCTGATCCTGACCAGCGGCCGCCTGATGACGCGCGACAACGAAAAGGCCGTCCGCCAAGAGATGGGTTTGTGATCTTGCGGACAACGTTGTTGAAGGAGACTTGCCATGTCGGCGTTTCTTGAGTTTCGTGGCATCAGCAAGGTGTTCCCGGGTGTGCGGGCGCTGTCCGATGTGTCGTTTGGCATCGAATGCGGCCGCGTGCACGGCTTGCTGGGCGAGAACGGCGCGGGCAAGTCGACGCTGTTGAAGATCCTGGGCGGCGACTATCAGCCCGATGGCGGTCAGATCGTCGTCGAGGGAAAGCCGACGGCGTTCCCGACCACGCGGGCAGCGCTGGATGCGGGCATTGCCGTCATCCACCAGGAGCTGCAGACGGTGCCCGAACTGACGGTGATGGACAACCTGCTGCTCGGCCACCTGCCGGCCAGCGGCGGGTTCATCCGCCAGCGCGAGGCGATGGCCTGGACGCGCGAGCAGCTGGGCCGCATCGGTGTCGATCTGGACCCGCGCGCCAGGCTGAAGCACCTGTCGATCGGGCAGCGCCAGATGGTCGAGATCTGCAAGGCGATTCTGCGCGATGCGCGCGTGATTGCGCTGGACGAGCCGACGAGTTCGCTGTCGATCCGCGAGACCGACATCCTGTTCCGTCTCGTGAAAGACCTGCGTGCGCAGGGCCGGGCGCTGATCTACATCTCGCACCGGCTCGATGAGATTTTCGAGCTGTGCGATGGCTGCACGATCTTCCGCGATGGCCGCAAGGTGGCGGATTTCCCATCGATGGCCAACGTTACGCGCGACGAGCTGGTAGCGCAGATGGTCGGCCGCCAGATCGACGACATCTTCGATTACCGCGCGCGCCCGCTCGGCGACGTGCGCTTGCAGGTGGATGGTCTCGTGGGCCCGAAGCTGGCCGAGCCGGCAAGCCTGTCCGTGCGCCGCGGCGAGATCGTTGGCCTGTTCGGGCTGGTGGGCGCGGGGCGGTCGGAACTGGCCCGACTGATCTACGGGGCCGATCGCAAGACGGCGGGCAGCATCACGCTCGATGGCGCGCCGATCCGCATCCGCGATGTGGCCGACGCCATCCGCCAGGGCATCGTGCTGTGCCCGGAAGATCGCAAGGAAGAGGGCATCATCGGCTGCCGCTCGGTGTCGGAAAACATCAACATCAGCTGCCGGCGCAACCAGCGCCGCTTCGGCCTGTTCGTCAATGACAGGCAGGAAGCGAAGACGGCCGACCACTACATCACGCGCCTGCGCATCAAGACGCCCAACCGGGAGCAGCCGATCCGCCTGCTGTCGGGCGGCAACCAGCAGAAGGCCATCCTGGCGCGCTGGCTGGCCGAAGACGACATGCGTGTGCTGATCATCGACGAGCCCACGCGCGGCATCGACGTCGGTGCCAAGAACGAGATCTACCAGGTGCTGTACGAACTGGCCGAACGTGGCGTGGCCGTGCTGATGATTTCCAGCGAATTGCCGGAAATCCTCGGTGTCGCCGATCGCGTGCTCGTGATGAGCGAAGGCCGCATCGCCGGCGAACTGCCGCGCGAGCAGGCCAATGAGCAGGCAGTGCTCAAGCTCGCGCTACGCCCCGAATCTGCGCCGCTGCCATCTGCGCCCATGCCGCCGTTGGCCGCCTGAGAACCCCGGAGTCCAAGATGTCCCAGTCTCAACCCCTGCAACATTCCGATGCGCTCGCCGCATCGGCACGCTCTGCCATGAACAAGACGCGCCTACTTCGCCTGCTGGACGATTTCAGCCTGCCGCTGATCTTCGCCATCCTCTTTGCCGCGCTGTCGTTCTCGGTCGAGTATTTCTTCTCGTGGCAGAACATGGTCGGCCTTGCGTTGTCCGTCTCGCAGATCGGCATGGTTGCCTGCACGATGATGTTCTGCCTGGCGTCGCGTGATTTCGATCTGTCGATCGGCTCCACGGTGGCGTTTGCCGGCGTGCTGTGCGCGATGATCATCAACGCCACCGGCAGCATCGCACTTGGCATCGGCGGGAGCCTGGTGGCGGGCGCGATCATCGGTGGCGTCAACGGCTTTGTGATTGCCAAGCTGAAGATCAACGCGCTGATCACCACGCTGGCCACGATGGAAATCGTGCGCGGCCTCGCCTTCATTGCCTCGCACGGGCAGGCGGTGGGCGTGTCGGACATGGATTTCTTCGACCTGGGCAACACCATCGTCTTTGGCGTGCCGACGCCGGTGTGGGTGGCGGGGCTGTGCTTCGTGGTGTTTGGCGTGCTGCTCAACAAGACGATCTACGGCCGCAATACGCTGGCGATTGGCGGCAATCCGGAAGCGGCACGGCTGGCGGGCGTGAACGTCAACATGACGCGCATCGTCATCTTCCTGATCCAGGGCGTGATTGCTGCGCTGGCCGGCGTGATTCTGGCGGCGCGCATCACCAGCGGCCAGCCGAATGCGGCGCAAGGCTTTGAACTGAACGTGATCTCGGCCTGCGTGCTGGGCGGCGTTTCGCTGCTCGGTGGCCGCGCCACGATCAGCGGGGTGCTGGTCGGCGTATTGATCATGGGCACCGTGCAGAACGCCATGAACCTGCTGAACATCGACGCGTTCTACCAGTACCTCGTGCGCGGTGCGATTCTGCTGGCAGCGGTGCTGGTCGACCAGTTGAAGAACCGCGGCGTCCGTGAGTGAGGCTACGCAGATGACAACCGCAACCACGCTCTCCGATCTGCGCTGCACGCTTGGCGAAGGCATTGTCTGGGACGACGCCCAGCGCCTGCTCTGGTGGACCGACATCCAGGAATCGCTGCTATGGCAGCATGATCCGGCGACGGGGCAGGAGCGCCAATGGCCGCTGCCGCAACGCGTGGGCTCCTTCGTGCTGACGGACGAACCCGGCGTGCTGATCCTCGGCCTCGCCAAGAACATCGCCCGCTTCGACACGCGCACCAGCGCGCTTACGCTGCTGGCCGACGTCGAGCCCGACAACCCGACCACGCGCGTCAATGATGGCCGTGCAGATCGCTTTGGCAACTACGTCTTCGGCACCATGCATGAAGGTGGCCCGGAACCCACCGGCAGCTTCTATCGCTTCACGCCGATGGGCACGCTGCAACGTCTGGCGCTGCCGCACATCGCCATCGCCAACAGCATCGCCTTCAGCCCCGACGGCGAGACCATGTATTGGTGCGATACCAACAGCCGGCGCATCCACGCATGCGATTACGACGGGCAGACCGGCGCAGTCGCCAATATTCGCGTCTTCGCCGATCTACGTGACCAGGATGCCGATGGCGCGCACAAGGGTTCGCCCGATGGTTCCACCGTCGACGCAGAAGGCTGCCTGTGGAACGCCGAGTGGGGCGGCAACCGCCTGACGCGCTACGCACCGGATGGGCGCGTGCTGGCGCGCATGTCCGTGCCGGCATCGCAGCCCACGTGCCCGGCATTTGGCGGCGAGGCGCTCGACACGCTGTATCTGACGACGGCGCGCGACGGTTTGTCGGCGCACCGCCTGGCAGAAGACGTAAACGCCGGCGCGACGCTGCAGCTTGCCGTACCTAACGTACGAGGACTGCCGGAGGGCCGGTTCGGCCATGCCTACGTTGCGGCTTGAAAACGGCGTGCTACGCGCCGAGGTGCTCCCCGAGGCGGGTGGCGGGTTGCTGCGTTTCGATCTATTGCGCGATGGCGATGTCACAGCCATCTTCCGGCCGGGCGAAGCAGACGCTGCACTGCGCGATCCGAGAACGCTGGCCTGCTATCCGCTGGTGCCATGGTCCAACCGCATCGGCGGCGGGCGCTTCCCGTTCCAGGGGCAGACCATCGAAGTGCCGCGAACGCGTGACGACGAACCGTATCCGCTGCATGGTCATGGCTGGCTGATGCCGTGGCATGCAGTGTCGCAAACAGATGCCTCCGTTGAACTCGCTGCGGTGGTCGAGCAGGGGCGCCCATTCCGCTATCAGGCGGTGCAGCGCTACACGCTGATGAGGAACACGTTGCAGATCGTGCTGACGGTACGCAACGAAGGCGCGCCGCTGCCATTCGGGCTGGGCGTGCATCCGTTCTTTCCGCGCACGCCCGATGTTCGGTTGCGTGCTGGCGCAACGGCCATGTGGCAATCCGCACCGGACTATCTGCCAACGGTCTTGCAGGCGCTCTCTTCGGAGGCAGACTTTCGCGAGCTTCGGATGCTGGAGACCAACGCCGCCATCAATCACAGCTTTGAAGGCTGGGACGGCCGCGCCGAGATCGTCTGGCCCAGCCGCCGCACGTCTGTGCAAATTGCCGCCGACACCTCGCGCTATGTGCTTTACACACCGGTCGCGTACGACTTCTTTTGCTTCGAGCCGGTTGACCACGCGATCAATGCGCACAACCTGCCTGGCTCGTCGTGCGCTCAGCAAGACCACGGCCTGACCATCCTCGGCCCCGGCCAAAGCCTGCAGCGCAGCTATCAATTCACCGTGAATGGTTTTGACGCATGACCGCTTCTCAGACGTCTTTTCCGCCGCGTCTCGCAGGCAAGGTCGCCCTGGTGACGGGCGCCACGCAAGGCATTGGTGGTGCGATTGCCAAGCTGTTCGCGCAGCACGGCGCACGCGTGATCGTCAACGCGCTGGTGCGTGACGAGCGCGCCGAGGCCTTCGCCGCCGAAATTGGCAACAGCGTCGGCAGCGACGGCAACATCCTCCTCGTACAAGCCGACGTGCGCGACCGTGCGCAGATCGACGCGATGGTCGCCGCAGGTGTCGAGCGCTTTGGCGGGATCGACGTGCTGGTCAACAACGCCGGCATCAACGTGTTTGCCGATCCGCTCAAGTTGAGCGAGGACGACTGGGCGCGCTGCCTTTCCGTCGATCTGGAAGGCGCGTGGCACTGCGCGCGTGCCGTGCTGCCGCACATGCTGGCGCGGGGGGCGGGCAGCATCGTCAACATCGCCTCGGTGCATGGGCACAAGATCATTCCGGGCGCGTTTCCGTATCCGGTGGCCAAGCATGGGCTGATCGGGCTCACGCGGGCGCTGGGCATTGAATATGCGGCGCGTGGTGTCCGCGTGAATTCGATTTCGCCGGGACTGATTCTCACGCCGATTGCCGAGGCCGGCTTTGCCGCCGCGCCTGACCCCGAAGCCGAACGCCGCCGCCAGGCCGAGCTGCTGCCGTGCAAGCGCATCGGCGAGCCCGAAGAGGTGGCCTACACCGCGCTGTTCCTCGCCTCCGACGAGGCGCGCTTCATCAACGCGACCGACATCCTGATCGATGGCGGGCGCTCGCAGCTCTATCACGAATGACCTGGACAACCCACCTTCCGCTGATCGCCATCCTGCGCGGCATCCGGCCTGACGAGGTGCTCGCGCACACGCAGGCGCTGGTCGATGCCGGTTTCGACGCCATCGAAATTCCGCTGAACTCGCCCGACTGGGCGCAGAGCGTGCAGCTCGCCGCGCGTGCTTTTGGCGACCGGGCGCTGATTGGTGCGGGCACCGTGCTGCGCCCCGAAGACGTTGACCTGATGGTCGCGGCCGGCGGCAAGCTGGTCGTCACGCCCAACACGCATGCGCCGGTGATTCGCGCCGCTGCCCACGCGGGCCTCGTCACCTGCATTGGCTGCATGACTGCCACCGAAGCGTTTGCCGCGCTCGATGCGGGCGCGCAGGCGCTGAAGATTTTCCCGGCCGGCGCGCTCGGCCCCGGCTACGTGCGCGCGCTCAAGGCCGTGCTGCCCGCCGAGGTGCCGGTGTTTGCCGTCGGCAGCATCACGCCGGAGAACCTCGCCGATTACCTTGCCGCCGGCTGCATCGGCGCAGGCCTCGGCAGCGACTTGTATCGCCCAGGCCAGCCCGTCGAGCGCACCGCCGAACGCGCACGCGCCTTTGTCACCGCCTACCGCACCGCGCAATCCGACCGCACCTGAACGCACCATCGATTCGATCCATGAAAATCACCCGCCTGACCACGTACCGCCTGCCTCCGCGCTGGATGTTCCTGAAAGTCGAGACCGACGAGGGCGTCACCGGCTGGGGCGAACCCGTCATCGAAGGCCGTGCGCGCACGGTGGAGGCGGCGGTGCACGAGCTGTCCGACTACCTCGTCGGCCAAGACCCGAGCCGCATCAACGACCTCTGGCAGACCATGTACCGCGCCGGCTTCTACCGCGGCGGGCCGATCCTGATGAGCGCCATCGCCGGCATCGACCAGGCGTTGTGGGACATCAAGGGCAAGGTGCTGGGCGTGCCGGTATACGAACTGCTCGGCGGCCTCGTGCGCGACAAGATGCGCACCTACAGCTGGGTCGGCGGCGACCGTCCGGCCGACGTAATTGCGGGCATGAAGGCGCTGCAGGCCGGCGGCTTCGATCACTTCAAGCTCAACGGCTGCGAAGAGATGGGCATCATCGACACGTCCCGCGCGGTGGACGCGGCGGTCGCCAAGGTTGCCGAGATTCGCTCGGCGTTCGGCAACACCGTCGAATTCGGGCTCGATTTTCACGGTCGCGTTTCTGCGCCGATGGCCAAGGTGCTGATCAAGGAGCTGGAGCCGTATCGCCCGCTCTTTATCGAGGAACCGGTGCTGGCCGAGCAGGCAGAAACCTACGCCCGCCTAGCCGCCCACACCCATCTGCCCATCGCTGCCGGCGAGCGCATGTTCTCGCGCTTCGATTTCAAGCGCGTGCTGGAAGCGGGTGGGGTATCGATCCTGCAGCCGGACCTGTCCCACGCTGGCGGCATTACTGAATGCGTGAAGATCGCCGCCATGGCCGAGGCCTACGATGTGGCGTTGGCGCCGCATTGCCCCCTGGGCCCCATCGCGCTGGCCTCGTGCCTGCACGTGGATTTCGTCAGCTGGAACGCCACGTTGCAGGAACAGAGCATGGGCATCCATTACAACAAGGGCGCCGAACTGCTCGATTACGTGCGAAACAAGGCCGATTTCGCGCTGGAAGGGGGCTATATCCGCCCGCCGCGCCTGCCCGGCCTGGGCGTGGACATCGACGAGGCGCTGGTCATCGAACGGAGCAAGGAAGCCCCCGACTGGCGCAACCCGGTGTGGCGCCATGCCGACGGTTCCGTCGCGGAGTGGTAAGCCGGGCGGGGGAGGGGACGTCGTAGCACGTTTTACTGACCGCGATCACCCCAGCCGGGTCATTCCCGTCTGGTAAAATCGCGGTTTTCCCGCCTATCTCCTGCCGCAGGTTCGCATGACCGCCCCCGCCCTCCACTCGAATACCACCCAGCCTACCCAGTTGATGGCCAGCGCCATTCGCGTGCTTGCCATGGACGCCGTCCAGCAAGCCAATTCGGGCCACCCCGGCGCGCCGATGGGCATGGCGGATATCGCCGTGGCACTGTGGAGCCGCCACCTGCGCCACAACCCGTTGAACCCGCGCTGGCCGGACCGCGACCGCTTCGTGCTGTCCAACGGCCACGGCTCGATGCTGATCTACGCGCTGCTCCACCTGACCGGCTATGACCTGCCGATGTCGGAGCTGAAGAACTTCCGCCAGCTGCACAGCAAGACCGCCGGCCACCCGGAATACGGCATCACCCCGGGCGTGGAAACCACCACCGGCCCGCTCGGCCAGGGCATCACCAACGCCGTCGGCATGGCCCTTGCTGAGCGTCTGCTGGGCCAGGAATTCAATCGCCCGGGCTTTGACATCGTCAATCATCACACCTACGTCTTCCTGGGCGACGGCTGCCTGATGGAAGGCATCAGCCACGAGGCATGCTCGCTGGCCGGCACGCTCAAGCTGAACAAGCTGATCGCGCTGTGGGACGACAACGGCATCTCGATCGACGGCGACGTTGTCCACTGGTTCAACGACGACACCCCGAAGCGCTTCGAAGCGTACGGCTGGAACGTGATCCGCGCCGTGGATGGCCACAGCGTTGACGCCGTTGACGCCGCCATTGCCGAAGCCAAGAAGTCGGACAAACCGACCCTGATCTGCTGCCGCACGCTCATCGGCAAGGGCGCGCCCAACAAGGAAGGCGGTCACGATGTGCACGGCGCCCCCCTGGGCGGCGTTGAAATCGCTGCCGCGCGCGAAGCGCTGGCCTGGCCGCACGCCCCGTTTGAAGTGCCGCAAGCCGTGTACGACGCGTGGGATGCGAAGGGTCAGGGCCAAGCACTGGAAAAGGCCTGGAACGCGCTGTTCGATGCGTACTCCGAGCGCCACCCGGCCGAAGCCGAGCAATTCGAGCGCCGCATGCGTGGTGAACTGCCGGAAGCCTTCGAAAAGGCCGTCGCCGAGTTCATCGAGAAGTGCGAGCAGAAGGCCGAGACCATTGCCACGCGCAAGGCCAGCCAGAACACGCTCGAAGCCTATGGCCCGGTGCTGGGCGAGTTGCTGGGCGGCTCGGCCGACCTGACCGGCTCGAACCTGACCAACTGGAGCGGCAGCAAAGCCGTGCGTGTGGATGCCTGGGGCAACCACATCAACTACGGCGTGCGCGAGTTCGGTATGAGCGCCATCATGAACGGCATCGCGCTGCACGGCGGCTACATTCCGTACGGCGGCACGTTCCTGACGTTCTCCGACTACAGCCGCAACGCGCTGCGCATGGCCGCGCTGATGAAGATCCGCTCGATCTTCGTCTTCACGCACGATTCCATCGGCCTGGGCGAAGACGGCCCGACGCACCAGTCGATCGAGCACGTTGCCAGCCTGCGCCTGATCCCCAACATGGATGTCTGGCGCACCGCCGACACTACCGAAACCGCCGTCGCATGGGCCGCCGCCATCGAGCGCCAGAACGGCCCGAGCTGCCTGATCTTCAGCCGCCAGAACCTGCCGTTCCAGGCGCGCAATCCGGCCACGCGCGAGGCCATCGCCCGCGGCGGCTACGTGCTCCGCGATGCCGCCAACGGCAAGCCGGACGTGGTCATCATCGCCACCGGCTCCGAAGTCGGCCTGGCGGTCGGTGCAGCAGATCAACTCGCTGCCGAGGGTATCCACGCGCGCGTGGTGTCGGTGCCGGCCACCACCGTGTTCGACAAGCAAGACTCCGCTTACAAGGCCAGCGTGCTGCCATCCGGCGTGCCGCGTATCGCGGTCGAAGCGGGTGTGACCGATTTCTGGTGGAAGTACCAGGTACAAGCCGTGGTCGGTATCGACACGTTCGGTGAATCCGCCCCGGCGGGCGTGCTGTTCAAGCACTTCGGCTTTACCGTCGAGAACGTCGTGAACACCGCCAAGAGCGTCATTGCTTAACTGAATTTGCGTACGCGGCACCCACGAGGTGCCGCGCTGGTTTTTATCGCATCGTCGATTTCTTTTCTGCTATCAGGAGACTGACCATGACCATCAAGATCGGCATCAACGGCTTCGGCCGCATCGGACGCATGGTGTTCCGCGCCGCCGCCGCCAACTTCAAGGACATCGAAGTTGTTGCCATCAACGACCTGCTCGAACCCGACTACCTGGCGTACATGCTGAAGTACGACTCGGTACACGGCCGCTTCGACGGTGAAGTGTCGGTCGACGGCAACACGCTCGTCGTCAACGGCAAGAAGATCCGCCTGACCGCCGTGAAGGATCCGGCTGAGCTGAAGTGGGGCGAAGTCGGCGCCGACGTGGTGATCGAATCGACCGGCATCTTCCTGACCAAGGAAGGCGCGCAGAAGCACATCGACGCGGGCGCCAAGAAGGTGATCATGTCGGCCCCGTCCAAGGACGACACCCCGATGTTCGTGTACGGCGTGAACCACGAAACGTACAAGGGCGAGGCGATCATCTCCAACGCTTCGTGCACGACCAACTGCCTGGCACCCGTTGCCAAGGTGCTGAACGACAAGTGGGGCATCAAGCGCGGCCTGATGACTACCGTGCACGCTGCCACTGCCACGCAGAAGACCGTTGACGGCCCGTCCAACAAGGACTGGCGCGGCGGCCGCGGCATCCTGGAAAACATCATCCCGTCGTCCACCGGCGCCGCCAAGGCCGTCGGCGTGGTGATCCCGCAGCTGAACAAGAAGCTGACCGGCATGTCGTTCCGCGTGCCGACGTCGGACGTGTCGGTCGTTGACCTGACCGTCGAGCTGGAAAGCGCTGCCACGTACGCTGAAATCTGCGCCGAAATGAAGGCACAAAGCGAAGGCGCGCTGAAGGGCGTGCTGGGCTACACCGAAGACAAGGTCGTCGCTACGGATTTCCGCGGCGATGCACGCACCTCGATCTTCGACGCCGAAGCCGGCATCGCACTGGACGGCACGTTTATCAAGGTCGTGAGCTGGTACGACAACGAGTGGGGTTACTCGAACAAGTGCCTGGAAATGGCGCGCGTGGTCGGCAAGTAATCCTGCTTAACGGCCCGAAAGAACGCGCCTTTGGGCGCGTTTTTTCATAGACAGGCGAAGCGGAGGAGTCGTCACGGCCACACGGCGCTTATCGGGGGCCTGCTCGACGTTTGTTACCGACCGGAAAGAAAACGTTTGCGGATGCGCAAATTTTGAATTCGGGCTACAGGAATTCGCTTTGAAAATCGGGTTGCAGTCCGTACACTGAACAATTACTACATTGTGATGTGGCGGGCTTTTACGTCACGTCCGAATGGTTGCCTTTCCAGTTTTCCAACGTGCTCGAGCCAAGGCGTCCCATGGTCAACGTCGATACCAAGCTGCTGGTGATTTTTGTTGAGCTGCTCAGCAAGCGCAACGCCACCTACGTGGCTGAAAAGATGCACATGACCGCACCGGCTGTCTCGCATTCGCTGGGCCGCTTGCGCGAAATTTTCGACGATCCTCTCTTTATCCGTGTCCCGCACGGCCTGACGCCGACGCCCAAGGCGCTCGAACTGGGTCCCAAAGTGCGTGAGATGCTCGACCTGTGGGCCGCCATCAACGAGGGTGATATCGCCACGTTTGACCCGGCCGAAGCCACCGGCACGTTCAACGTCAGCTTTGCCGGCACGTTGGGGGATGCGCTGTTCGATCGCTTCCTGCTGCGCATCAAGCGTCTGGCGCCGGCGTTGCAGGTGCGCCTGACTGAGTCGTCTTCGTGGGAAGCCGATGTGGCGGCCATGCGTGCGAACGAGCTGGACCTAGCGTTCTCGCCGTTCCCCACGCGCCACCCCGAGATCATGGAAGAGGTCGTGACCTCCTTCAACATGTGGGTCTGCGCGCGCAAGGACCACCCGATCCTCGGGGATCGCTGCACGCTCGAGCAATACCTCGACTGCGAGCATATCTTCATCGCGCAGGGCAGCCCCGGCAGCCGCGTTGCGCCGTCGCTCATCCCGCTGGACTACGCTTTGCAGCAGCGCGGCCTCAAGCGCAACTCGACCATGACCGTGCATAGCTGGCGCACGCAGGGCGAAGTGGCCGCCCAGACCGACATGATCTTCACGGTCAACTCGCTGATGAAAGACATGGTCTGCAAGATGTACGACCTCAACGCGTTCCCGCTGCCGACCGAGCTGGAAACCGTGCTGGGCCTGAACATGCTGTGGCACCGCAGCCGCAATACGCACCCGATGCTGGTGTGGGCGCGTCAGCTCTTCAAGCAGGTCGTGGCTGAGTACACGGGGCAGGCGTCGGGTGCGCCGGCGCACTCGCCCGTGCAGGCCAATGAACATGGCAAGACCGAGAAGGGCGGCCAGGGCGACGCAGAAAAGGAGGACGAGACGCGGCTGTCCGCTTGACATCCGCCCTCTCGCCGCTCCAATGAAAAACGGCCGCACACGATGCGGCCGTTTCCTTTTAGCGACGACGCTTCAGCGCTTTGGCCGATGCGGGCAGGCTTCCTTCGTGCAATTGCCATAGAGCGACAGCGCGTGCTCCTGCAGCGCAAAGCCGCGCGCACGTGCAATGCTTTGCTGGCGCTGTTCGATCTCGGCATCGAAAAATTCTTCCACGCGGCCGCAATCGAGGCACACCAGGTGATCGTGGTGCTTGCCTTCGTTGAGTTCGTAGATGGCCTTGCCGGATTCGAAGTTGTTGCGTGACAGCAGCCCCGCCTGTTCGAACTGCGTCAGCACGCGATAGACGGTGGCCAGGCCAATGTCCATGTGCTCGGCGAGCAGGATGCGGTACACGTCTTCGGCGCTCATGTGGCGCTCTTCGCTGGTCTGAAAGATCTCGAGGATCTTCAACCGCGGCACCGTGGCTTTCAGACCGATGTTCTTGAGGTCTGCAGGACTCGGCATGCGCCAGGCTCCCTAGAGTACAATGTTCGGATATTCCAATCATAAGGGTTTTGGCGGCAAAAGTCCTATTGACGGGCCTGCACGATGTGCCTGGGCCGTCGCCGATTCCTCCCGTACCGGTATGTCCGGAACCGTTTGAAGGCCGATCGCTCATGACCTTTTCTTTTGCGCGCAGTCCTGTCCGTTTTGCCCACGTCGCCCGTCGCGGCGGCCTGTTGGTGGGTGCCATGCTCGCCGCGTCGGCGTTGCTGGCCGGATGCGGCACCTATGACAGCACCACGCGCAAGATCGCCAATGCCATCACGCCGTATCGCATCGATATTGTGCAAGGCAATTTCGTCTCGCGCGAGCAAGCAGCGCAGCTCAAGGAAGGCATGACGCGCGACCAGGTGCGCTTCGTACTCGGCACGCCGCTGTTGACGGATATGTTCCATGCCAACCGCTGGGATTACATCTTCTCGTTCAAGCGTGGCAACACGGCCGTTGTGCAGGAACGCAAGCTGACCGTGTGGTTTGACGGCGATCGTCTCTCCAAGTGGGTGGGCGCTGATGAGCTGCCGTCCGAATCGGAGCTGATCTCCGAGATCGATGGCATCAAGCGCCCGAAGAAGGATGCCGCGCAAGCTGCCGCCGCTGCGGGCGCCGCTCCGGCAGCGCGCGCACCGTCGATTCCGTCGGCTGAAGTCACTGACCGCGTGCAGTCGACCACCGGTTCCAAAAACAACGTTGACGTGACGCTGCCGGAGCGCCGCACTGGCGGTGGTGGTACTGACACCAGCGTTCCGCCGCCGGCCACCCAATCGCAGTGAACGCCGTTAAGCGCGCATAGCCAGCGCGCCGGCATCACGACTTCGAGCGAGCGGCGGACGGGTTCCGCCGCTTGTGCGTTTTACAGACCGTTTTTCTTTTGCAGCTTTTCGCTTCCACCGACATGAAAATTGCGATTGCAGGCGCCTCGGGCCGCATGGGCCAGATGCTGATCGACACCGTACTACGCACGCCGGGCGTGACACTGGGCGCCGCGCTGGACCGCGCTGGCAGCGATGCCGTGGGACAGGACGCCGGCGCCAAGCTTGGCAAGACCACGGGCGTGATTGTGACCAACGACGTGCGTGCGGGGCTCTCGCAGGCCGACGTGTTGATCGATTTCACGCGTCCTGACGCGACGCTCAATCACCTGAATGTGGCGCGTGAACTGGGCACTGCCGTCGTGATCGGTACGACCGGTTTCACGGCAGAGCAGAAGGCCAGCTTCAAGACCTACGGTGAGTCGATCGGCGTGGTCTGGGCCCCGAACATGAGCGTGGGCGTGAATGCGACCTTCAAACTGATCGAAGTCGCCGCGAAGATCCTGGCGCAGGGCTACGACGTCGAGATCATCGAGGCGCACCACAAGCACAAGATTGACGCGCCGTCGGGCACCGCGCTCAAGATGGGCGAGATCGTAGCCGAGGCACAGGGCACCAAACTGGCCGATCGCGCGGTCTATGCCCGCGAAGGCGAGACCGGCCCGCGGGAGCTGGGCACCATCGGTTTTGCCACGGTGCGCGGCGGCGACATCGTAGGCGACCACACCGTGCTGTTTGCCGGTGACGGCGAGCGCATCGAGATCACGCATCGCTCCAACACGCGCCAGTCGTATGCCGAAGGTGCCGTACGCGCAGCGGTGTATGTGGCCGGCAAGAAAGGTTTGTACGACATGAACGACGTGCTCGGCTTGTAATCAGGCGGGTAGGAAAAGGCGCCGGCAAGCCCGTCCGGCGCCTTTTTTTCACTGCTCGCGATCGCCCGGATGGGGCGGGTGGCGACGGTATAATCGGGCCTTTTCCGTTATTCAATCCGGCTGCGCGCGTTGGTGGCGCGGCTGCAATCGCCCGGGGCACCCGGACGACCCATCACCATGCAAGACAAATACTCCCCGTCTGAAGTCGAACAGCAAGCGCAGCAACATTGGCAGGCCCTGGATGCCTACCGCGTGACCGAACACGCGCGCGCTGCTGACGGCTCGGACAAGCCCAAGTTCTACGCGTGCTCAATGCTGCCGTATCCGTCGGGCAAGCTGCATATGGGCCACGTGCGCAACTACACGATCAATGACGTGATGACGCGTCAGCTGCGCATGAAGGGGTACAACGTGCTGATGCCGATGGGCTGGGACGCCTTCGGCATGCCGGCGGAAAACGCCGCGCTCAACAACGGCGTGGCACCGGCTGCATGGACCTACGACAACATCGCTTACATGAAGAAGCAGATGCAGTCGATGGGTCTGGCGATCGACTGGTCGCGCGAAGTGGCGACGTGCAGCCCGGACTATTACCGCTGGAACCAGTGGCTGTTCCTGAAGATGCTCGAAAAGGGCATCGCCTACCGCAAGACCGGCACCGTCAACTGGGACCCGGTGGACCAGACCGTACTCGCCAACGAGCAGGTGATCGATGGGCGCGGCTGGCGCTCGGGCGCGATCGTGGAAAAGCGCGAGATCCCGATGTACTACCTGGGCATCACCAAGTATGCGCAGGAGCTGCTCTCCGACCTTGATCCGCTGGGCTGGCCGGAGCGTGTCAAGCTCATGCAGCAGAACTGGATCGGCAAGAGCGAGGGTGTGCGTTTTGCATTCCCGCACAACATTTCCGGTGACGACGGCAAGCTGATCAACGACGGCAAGCTGTACGTCTTCACAACGCGTGCCGACACCATCATGGGCGTGACCTTCTGCGCCGTGGCCGCTGAACACCCCATCGCTACGCACGCCGCTCAGACGAACCCGGCACTTGCGGCCTTCATCGAAGAGTGCAAGCACGGTAGCGTCATGGAAGCCGACATGGCCACCATGGAAAAGAAGGGCATGCCGACTGGACTGACCGTCACGCACCCGCTCACGGGCGAATCCGTGCCGGTGTGGGTCGGCAACTACGTGCTGATGACCTACGGCGACGGCGCCGTGATGGGCGTGCCCGCGCACGACGAGCGCGACTTCGCCTTCGCCAACAAGTACAGGCTGCCCATCAAGCAAGTCATCGACGTGAAGGGGCAGTCGTACGACACGACCACCTGGGCCGATTGGTACGGCGACAAGGAACACGGCGTGCTGTTCCACAGCGGCAAGTACGACGGCCTGAATTATCAACAGGCTGTCGACGCCGTGGCTGCCGATCTGGCCGCACAAGGCCTGGGCGAGAAGAAGACCACCTGGCGCCTGCGCGACTGGGGCATCTCGCGTCAGCGCTACTGGGGCACGCCGATCCCGCTGATCCATTGCGAGAGCTGCGGCGTCGTGCCGGTGCCCGAACAGGATCTGCCGGTGCGCCTGCCCGAAGACCTCGTTCCGGATGGCACGGGCAACCCGCTGAACAAGGACCCGCGTTTCCTGGAATGCACGTGCCCGTCGTGCGGCAAGCCTGCGCGCCGCGAGACCGACACGATGGATACGTTCATCGATTCGTGCTGGTACTACATGCGCTATACGTGCCCGGACGGCGACACCATGGTCGACGCCCGCAACGATTACTGGATGCCGATGGATCAGTACATCGGCGGCATCGAGCACGCGATCCTGCACCTGCTGTACGCGCGCTTCTGGACCAAGGTCATGCGTGACCTGGGGCTGGTCAAGTTCGACGAGCCGTTCACCAACCTGCTCACGCAGGGCATGGTGCTCAACGAGACGTACTACCGCGAAGATGCCTCGGGCAAGAAGCAGTGGATCAACCCGGCCGATGTTGACGTGCAGACCGACGAGCGCGGTCGCCCGGTGGGAGCCACGCTCAAGGCCGACGGCCAGCCGGTGGTGATCGGCGGTGTGGAGAAGATGTCGAAGTCGAAGAACAACGGCATCGACCCGCAAGCGCTGATCGACCAATACGGTGCCGACACGGCGCGCCTGTTCACGATGTTCGCAGCGCCGCCCGAGCAACAGCTCGAGTGGAACGATGCCGGTGTGGAAGGCGCCTCGCGCTTCCTGCGCCGTCTGTGGAACTTTGGCGTGGCGCACGCTGATGCAATTCGCGCTGGTCACGGTAATGGCGTCGTGGCGGGTGCAACGGATGCCGATCGCGCGCTGCGCCGTGAGCTGTACACCGTGCTCAAGCAGGCCAACTACGACTACGAGCGTCTGCAGTACAACACCGTCGTCTCGGCGACGATGAAGATGCTCAACGCGCTGGAAGGCGCCAAGGACGCGGGTGCCGATGCGCGCCGCGAAGGCCTGGGGCTGCTGCTGCGCGTGCTGTATCCGGTGGTGCCGCACATCACCCACGTGCTGTGGACGGAACTGGGCTACGCCGGCGCGTATGGCGACTTGCTCGACGCCCCGTGGCCGCAGGTCGACGAAGGCGCGCTGGTGCAGAGCGAGATCGAACTCGTGCTGCAGGTCAACGGCAAGGTACGCGGCAGCATCATCGTCCCGGCCGATGCCGACCGTGCCGCCATCGAAGCGATTGCCGCCAAGGACGAAGCGGTTCAGAAATTTGCTGAAGGCAAGCCGCCCAAGAAGATCATCGTGGTGCCGGGCCGTCTGGTGAACGTGGTGGCCTGACCGGGCCATCCCACTCAAGGAACGCATGGTTATGTCGTTGTCCCGAGGTTTGTCCCGCCGCCGCTTTGGTCGCTCTGTCCTTGCCCTGGCGATCGCGCTGCCGACGCTGTCCGCCTGCGGCTTCCATATGCGGGGCAATACCGACTTCGCGTTCAAGCGGCTGTACATCAACCTGCCGCAGAACTCGCAGATGCGCGCGCAGTTGCGGCGGCTGATCGACAACGGCTCCGACACCGTTATCGTGTCGGATAAGAAAGACGCCGATGCGCTGCTCGACGTGCTGGCCGAAGACCGCGTGAAGACCATCTCGTCGCTCACGCCGCAAGGTGTGGTGCGCGAATACCGCATCACGTATCGCTTCCGCTTCCAGCTGCGCGATGCGCACGACAACCTGCTGATCCCCCCGTCGGAAATCACGCAGTTCCGCGATCTCTCGTATAACGAGACGCAGGTGCTCGCCAAGGACTACGAAGAAGCGGCGCTCTACCGCGACATGCAGGGCGATACGATTAATCAGCTCGTGCGGCGCCTCGGTGCCGTGAAGCTGCCGTCATAAGCGGCCGGCTGGTCATGCAACTGCGGCTCGACGCGCTCGAAGGGCACCTCAAGCAGGCCGGCGCCAAAGGTCTGGCGTCGCTGTATGTGGTGCACGGGGATGAGCACCTGCTCGCACTGGAAGCGGTCGATGCGCTGCGCCAAGCCGCACGCGCGCAGGGCTTTACCGAGCGCGAGGTGATGAGCGTCGAGCGCGGTTTTTCGTGGTCGCGCGTGACCGAGGCGCAGCAGTCGATGTCGCTGTTCGGGGATCGCAAGATCGTCGAGCTGCGCATTCCATCCGGTAAGCCCGGCAAGGATGGCGGTGAGGCATTGCGCGCATTGGCTGCAGGCACGCCGTCGGGCCCCGCCACCGATACCCTCACGCTGATCACGCTGCCGCGTTTGGACTTTGCGACCGCCAAGTCGGCGTGGTTTGCCGCGCTGGAAGGCGCCGGCGTGTCGATCAAGATCGATTCGGTAGACCGTACCAAGCTGCCCGGCTGGATTGGCGAGCGCCTCGCGCGCCAGCAGCAGCGTGTGGAGCCCGGTGAGCCTGGTCGACGCGCCCTGCAGTTCATTGCCGACCGTGTGGAAGGCAATCTGTTGGCCGCGCATCAGGAAATCCAGAAGCTTGGTCTGCTGCATCCTCCGGGCGTGCTGATGTTCGACGATGTGCACGATGCGGTGCTCAACGTGGCGCGCTACGACGTGTTCAAGCTGTCCGAAGCCATGCTGGCTGGAGATGTGCCGCGTCTGGTGCGCATGCTCGAAGGCTTGCGCGGCGAGGGCGAGGCCACGGTCCTGGTCCTCTGGACGTTGACCGAAGAAATTCGCGTATTATCAAAAATCGCCTCGGGCGCAGCCCAAGGCAAGCCGGTGGCGTCCATGCTGCGAGAACTGCGGGTGTGGGGGCCACGCGAGCGGCTGGTGCCGCAGGCGGCGCAGCGGCTGTCACAGCGCGAGCTGGAGGGTGCGCTCTCCATGGCCGCCAAGCTGGATCGGCAGGTCAAGGGGTTGCGCGAACCATCGCTGCCGGCCGAGCCATGGGATGGCCTGCTGCAACTGGCGATGCGCATCGCGCGGCCGGGCAGCCTCCTAGTGCCGGCCTGATCCGCCTATCGGCGCAAGCCTCCGAATTGTCCTCACACTGAATTTGCCGGCAGCTCGCCGGTCGCGATCATCATGAAGCAGCTCGACGTGAACGAATACATGGCCCTGGTCGGCCGTCAGGCGCGCACCGCCTCGCGCGGCATGGCACGTGCCGGCACAGCGCAAAAGAACCGCGCGCTGTTGCATATTGCGGCCGCCATCCGTCGCGATGCTGCCAAGCTCAAAGAAATCAACGCCCGAGACGTCGAGCGTGCCCGCGCCAACGGCCAGGATGCTGCCTTCATCGACCGCCTGACGCTCACCGACCGTGCCATCGATACCATGGCCACTGGCCTGGAGCAGATCGCCGCGCTGCCGGACCCCATTGGCGAGATCAGCAACATGAAGTTTCGTCCGACCGGCATCCAGGTCGGCCAGATGCGCGTGCCGCTTGGCGTGATCGGCATCATCTATGAGTCGCGTCCGAACGTGACGGTGGATGCCGCGGCACTGTGCATCAAGTCAGGTAACGCGACCATTTTGCGCGGCGGCTCCGAGGCGATCGAATCGAATGGCGCGCTGGCGGCGCTCATCGAGGAAGGGCTGGCCGATGCCGGTTTGCCTGCCAACGCCGTGCAGGTGGTGGCCACCACAGACCGCGCGGCGGTCGGCAAGCTCATCACCATGACGGAGTATGTCGATGTGATTGTGCCGCGCGGTGGCAAGAGCCTGATCGCGCGCCTGATCGAAGAAGCCCGGGTGCCGATGATCAAGCACCTGGACGGCATCTGCCACGTCTACATTGACGCCGATGCGGACATCGAAAAGGCCGTGCGCGTGTGCGACAACGCCAAGACGCAGCGCTATGCGCCGTGCAACACGATGGAGACGCTGCTCGTGTCGCGCGATGTGGCTGCGCGGGTGTTGCCGCCGCTGGCGAAGATCTACCAGGACAAGGGCGTCGAACTGCGCGTGTGCCCAGCCACGCGCGCCACGCTGGAAGCCGTCGGCTTCGGCAATCTGAAGGACGCCATCGAGGCCGACTGGCACACCGAATACCTTGCGCCGATCCTGTCGATCCGCACCGTTGACGGCCTGGACGCCGCCATCGAGCACATCAACACCTACGGCTCCGCACACACCGATTCCATCATCACCGAGAACTATTCGACCGGCATGCGCTTCCTGCGCGAGGTCGATTCGGCCAGCGTGATGATCAACGCGTCCACGCGATTTGCCGATGGCTTCGAGTACGGCCTGGGCGCCGAGATCGGCATCTCAAACGACAAGCTCCACGCGCGTGGACCGGTCGGGTTGGAGGGGCTGACCTCGTTGAAGTACGTCGTGTTCGGGCACGGCGAGATCCGCTCCTGATATCGCTTGTTGCACGTTGAGCGCCACCGCGAGCGGCGCGCGATGTGTTTACCGTTCGCGCTTCACCATTCACGGGACTGTTCGCATGCTCTGGGTCAAAGCCTTTCACATCGTCTTCATTGCGTCGTGGTTTGCCGGGCTGTTCTATCTGCCGCGCATTTTCGTCAACCTGGCGATGGAAACCGAGCGAGCGGCCATCACGCGCCTGCTGATCATGGCGCGCAAGCTGTTCCGCTTCACGACCATGCTGGCGATTGTCGCGATCCTGCTTGGGCTGTGGCTGTTCCTGGGATATCGCATCGGACTGTATCCGCCTAATGGCTGGATGCACGCGAAGCTCGCACTGGTGCTCGTGACGATCGGATATCACCACGGTTGTGGCGTGCTACTGCGCAAGTTCGAGGCGGGCGCCAATAAGCGCTCCCACAAGTTCTACCGCTGGTTCAATGAACTGCCGGTGCTGTTGTTGCTGGCGATTACGATCCTGGTGGTCGTCAAGCCGTTCTGAGATCCCTGCAAAATGATTCTGACGGCCCAACCCCTCCTTGCCGTACGACTTGTACTGTCTGCGTCGGCGTTGAACCGTCAGAACCGCATCGCTTCATTTTGCAGCGATCTCTAACTATTTTGTTTTCCGATGGCAACTGCTTACTTCGCGCCATGCCCCCGTGGGCTAGAACAGGCGCTGGCCGATGAACTGGCCGAAATCGCCATCCGCCCCGAGGTGGATGAGCTGGCGGCGTTCGAGGTGGGCCGCACCGTGCCGGGTGGTGTGCACTTCTTCGGCACGCAGGGTGCGGCGTATGCCGTCAACCTGCACAGCCGCATCGCCAGCCGTGTGCTGATGCGCCTGGCTTCGCGCGGGTATCGCTCGGAAGACGACATCTACGCGCTGGCCGCCGCGCAGCGATGGGAGGATTACTTCACGCCCGACGAGATGATTCGTGTGGACGTGACGGCGCACAAATCGCCGTTGCAGAGCTTGAAGTTTGTCGGCTTGCGCGTGAAGGACGGGGTGTGTGACCGCTTCCGCCAACGCATGGGCGCGCGGCCCAGCGTCGATACGGTCTCCCCCGACGTGCGTATCTACGCGTACCTGACCGAGACCGACTGCACGATCTACCTCGACACCACCGGCGAGCCGCTCTTCAAGCGCGGCTGGCGCCAGGAAAAGGGCGAGGCACCGCTGAAGGAAAACCTCGCCGCGGGCATCTTGCGCCTGACGGGCTGGACGGGTGCTCACGGCATGCCGTTCTACGATCCGATGTGCGGCAGCGGCACGTTCCTCGTGGAAGCAGCGCAACGTGCGCTTGGCATTGCACCGGGTGGGCAACGCGCCTTCGCTTGCGAGTGGTTGCAGGACCACGACGCTAAATGCTTCAAGCGCCTGCGCGAAGCCGCTGCCGACGCGGCTGCCGCATCCATGCGCCGTACGCCGCCGCTGGTGGCCGGCGCCGATATTTCCACCGACATGCTCGCCTATGCCGCCGCCAACTGGCAGCGTGCCGGCCTGCCGGGCGAGCCGGTGCTCAAGCAAGTCGATGCGCGTTTCGGCAAGCCGCCGTTCGAGACTGCCGGTGTGTTGCTGATGAATCCACCTTACGGCGAGCGTATTGTCGTGCGTGGTGCACACGGTTCGCGCCGCCGCCGGCCGGAAGGTGAGGGCGACGAGGATGGCACCGTGTTCGAGCGCGCCAGCCGCGCAATGGGCGCCCCGCGCGATGATGGTCGCCGTCCGATGCGCGAGCTGCGCCAGCCGGAGCCGCCACCGCCGCTCGACCCCGAGGAAGAGGCCGCTGCCAACGAATTTGCGCAAGCCTTTGCCGGTACGCTCAAGCGCGAATTTGCCGGATGGAAGGCGTTCGTCTTCACAGGCGATCTGTCGATGCCGCGTCGGATGCGGCTGAAGGAATCGCAGCGCACGCCGCTCTACAACGGCAACATCGAATGCCGTCTGTTCCGCTTCGATATGGTGAAGGGCGGCATGCGCGATCGGCCCGAGCGGACCGCGCAGGGCGATGCTTCAAACGACAACGCCGACGCATAAGCATCGGCGTTGTATGACAACTGCGGGCTCCTTTCAGGCGGCCTGCAGATCCTGGAAATGTTCCATCCACGCCGCGAGTTGATCCGGCGTGAGCTGCGTCTGGTTGTCGAGCAGGCGCAGCTTGACCGTCGCACCATCGCGCTCGGCCGTGAGCGACCAACCCTTGCCGTCGAGCCACAGCAGGAACGCCAGCCACTTGGCGTGCGATTCCGACACCTTGTGCGTGGACGCCGCCTCCAGGAATTCCGTCAGCGCGGTGAGATCCACTACCGCCGCCGCATCGCTGCCTGACGGCGACACCTTGCCGTCAAGCACCTCGGCCAGCACTTCCAACGCCTGCGCCGCGGGCTTGCTGTCAAAGCGCGATGACAAGTCCACATATGCCTGCCGCACTGCGTGGCTGAACTCACCGGTACGCAGGCTTTCTTCGCCGACCAGCTCGGTGTAATCCTTCATCGCCCAGTCGGGCTGTGCCAGCGATTGCAGGCCCACGGCGGCGGCGGCACGCAGGTAATCGTTGACGGCGCTGAACGACGACAGCCCCGACACCGCGAGGTACAGCGTCTGCAGCGCACCGATGCGATGTGTAAGCGTCTGGCTTTGGCGCACGGTCATCTTCTCGCGCAGCAGCGCGTCACGTTCGCGACGCAGATCGGAGAATTCCAATGCCTGCTTCAGTTCCACGCGCAGCGCGGTGATGTCCCACGGTTTCTTGATGTAGCGGTGAATCTGCCCCTGGTTGACGGCCTCCACCGTGTCTTCGATTTCGGAGTAGGCGGTCGTCAGGATGCGCACGAGGTGCGGATAGCGCTCGCGTGCGTAGCGCAGCAACTCGTTGCCGAGTTCACCGGGCATGCGCTGGTCCGACACGAGCACGCCGAGCGTGGCGGCGTGCTCGTCGAGCATGCGCTTGCCTTCTTCGACCGAGGTGGCGGTGACGACCGGCGCCAGTGAACCGATGGCACGGCCGAAGTAAGTCAGCGCCAATGTCTCGTCGTCCACATACAGGATCTTGGGCGGGTTAGTAGGCGTGTGGCCCCCGGGATTGGTCATCCGTCACTCCTCATAGCAATTGCAGCCGATACGGCAAACGCGCGGATCACGTACGGCCTGGTTCGTAAGTCTTGTGGTCTTGTCATGGGAACGTGAGAGTCACGCGCGTGCCTGCGCTGGGTGCGGAATCAATCGCAATCGCTCCCCCGAACGATTGCATGATCCGCGTACAAAAAATCATGCCCATGCCGTTGCCGCCTTCTTCGGCGCGCGTCGTCACGGGGTCGATGGTCAGCCGCGCGAGAACGTCGCGCGCGATACCGGGGCCGTTATCCTCGATGCGGATCATGTGCTGTGTAGTTCCGGCGTCCGGCACACGGCTGGCAACAATTTCAAGCTTCGGTGCATTGGTGTGCCGCAGCGCCTGCAACGCGTTGCTCGTGAGCGACGAGAGCACGAGCATCACGCAGTTGGGCAGCGTCTGGATCGGAAAATCGTCTTCCACGCGGTACGACACCCATTCGCGCTGCGCGTTCGTGAACGGGTATGTGTCAAACAACGAGCGGATCAGCCCACCCGCGCTGTTGGGCGTAGCTGCTGTGCCGGGCTTGCCATACGTGTTGCGCACCGAATTCAGAAACGTGGCGATCACCGAGAGGCAGTAGCGCGCGTTGTCCTGCACGCGATCGGCGGCGCGGCCGATTTCGGGAAGGGCCCCGGGCGTGGGATCGGTCTGGTCTATGCGCATGCGGATGCCGCGTGCAAAGTTCGAGATGGCGGCCAATGGCGTGTTCAGCTCGTGCGCAAGAAAAGCCAGCGTTTCGTCGATTGCCATGAGGCGCTGGGTACGCAAGAGGCGATCCTGGCGCAGTGCCAGTGCCTCCTGCAGCGAGCGCCGCACGTCTTCGGGCTGATAGGGCTTCTCCAGGATCTTGAACACGCGCCCGGTGTTCACGGCCTGAATCAACAAATCCTTGTCGGCATACGCGGTGACGAGGATGGTGGCGATGTCGCCGTATTCCGCATCGATGAAGCGCAGCAGTTCAGTGCCGTCGCCGCCCGGCATGCGGAAGTCCGTCAGGACCACGCTGATGCGTTCGTGCGAATCGTGCAGCACGGTTTTGGCCTCTTCGACGCTGTTGGCCGTCAGCACCTCGTAGCCGGTGCCGATCGTGCGCGCAAACCATTTGCAGGCTTGCGCTTCGTCGTCGACGTAGAGGATGGTGACGGTGTCCGGCGTGGTGTCCATGATGCGTCTACTCCGAGCGCGGCAGATCGAACGTGAAGCGCGCCCATTCGCCTTCCTGGCTCGTCACGGCCAGGGTGCCGCCGTGACGCTGGATGACGCTGTAGCTGATCGATAGGCCGAGGCCCAGGCCTTTGCCGACATCGCGCGTGGTGAAGAACGGCTCGAACACGCGTGACAGGTTCTTCTCAGAGATGCCCGGGCCGTTGTCGGTCACCACCACATGCAGGCGGTTGTCGATCCACTCGCCGGCAATCTCGATGCGCGGGTTCTCGCGCTGCACCTTTTGCATGGCAAGCGCTGCGTTCGATAGCAGGTTGATAAGCACGCCGATGATGGCCGCCTCGTCGCCGCGCACGAGCGTGTCCGGCGGAAGTTTGCGTTCGAGGGTCACGCCGCGTAGCTCATGGCTGGTCAGGCGGATCGCCGAGTCGATGGCTTTCTCCACCAGGAATGGCGCATCGGCCTCGCCCTTCTCTGGGCTGCGATAAGCGAAGGTCTTCAGGTCGGACACGATGTGCTGCACGCGCTGCATGCCTTCCTTGGCATCGGTCAGGCATTCGAGCAGCATCGGGCTGCCCTTGGCGGTCGGGTCTTCCTGCGCCACGGCAATCGCCATCAGGCAGAAGTTGACCGGGTTGTTGATCTCATGCAGCAGGCCCGCAGACAGCGTACCGATGGCGGCCATCTTTTCCTGTTGCAGAAGCTGGCCCTTGATGTCGGTGAGGTTCTGATTGGTCTGCGCCAACTGCGCGTTCTTCTGCGCCACTTCTTCCTTGAGCCGGAAGAGCTGGAAGCGCCCGCGTTCGTTGAAGTACGTGTAGAGCGTGCTCGTCGCAATGGAGAACAGGATAAACATCGAATGCACGATGAATATCTCGCGCGACTGGATGCCGCCCGGATGCAGCGTGCACGCGATCACCCAGAAGATGTACGTGCAGGTGCCGAACAGCACGGCCTGCAGGAAGCCGATCGGCATCACCATGCCCACCGCGTAGATTGCCAGGTTCAGCCCCGAGTAATACGGTGAACTGGCGCCCTCGGTGTCGTAGATCATCCACGAGATCATGATCTGAGGACAGATCAGCCAGAAGAACGTCAGGCTCTGCACATGCTCTTCGCCCCAGCGCGTATACAGCACCAGCAGTGCGCCCAGCATGATGAGCGAGGTGATGACCCGCAGCGAAGCGAACAGCCAGAGCCTGTCCACATACATGCCGTAGTCCAGCCCGACGCCTGCCAGCACCAGAACGATGCCCGTAACGGCTGCCATGCGGCTGAAGACGAGCCGGAACTGCTTCAGCTCGGCCTGGTATCCGCGATGTGTAATGGGCTCCATGCGTGTTCCTGGGCAGCGGATTAAGCGGCGGCTGTGGCAGGCCCGGCCACGCTGGCCTGGGCGAATACGTTGACGCCGGTCACGTCGGTATAGACACGCACGTCGTGCGAGCCTTCGGGTAGCAGTTCGGCCATCAGCGGTTCATCGCGATAGACGAGATACCACTCCAGCACGTGTTCCATCACAAAGCGCATCGGGTTGTTGCCGTGCACGTTGGTCGCAAGAATGGCGCCGCCCGGCTGCGTACGCGCTGCAAAGTAGGAGAGCAGGCGCTGGCAGACCTTGTTGGACAGATAGTCGAACAGGCCGGCGCAGTACACCGCATCGCAATCTCCGGCTTGCGGGCTGTCGGCCGTGATGCGGCGCTTGAGCAGTTGATGCACCGACTCGTGCAAGAAATCGACGGTGACGGTCTTGCGCGCGCGATCCATCGCGCGGCGCATCTGCTCGCGGGTGTAGTCGAGCGTCTCTTCGCTGAAGTCCACCAGCTCGAATGACAGCAACGAGGGTTCCGGATGCTGCTGAATGAAGCGCTGAATTTCCACCGCCGGCCCGCAGCCAACGTTGAGCACCTTGAACGTCCGGCCCGCCGCCTTGGCTTGCGCGGCAAGGTCGCTCAGATACTGCACAAGAATGTCGATGCGGTTGCGGTGCGCCTCTGCCACGTCGGTGCGCAGGAAGGCGGCGTTGACGATCTGGAAGTACGTGTTGGGCCCTTCGCGCGGGTCGGAGAGGATCTGGTTGACCATCTCGTAATCGCCCGCGTAGCCCAGCGGCTTGGTGTACGTGCGATAGATGAACGGCGCGCGCAACAGCAGCGGATGCAGTGCGGCTTGCGCGAACGTGCGGTGCGCAGGTGCAAGCTCCGCCTCGACCTTGCTCGCCTCCGACTCCAGCCCATCCATGTAACCCTTGAGCTTGAGCATGATCGGCTCAGCCAGCTCCTGGAAGACATCCATGCGCAGCTTGTTGTCTTCGCGCGGCAATGTCTTCGACAGATCCACCTGTTCTACCCAGCGTGACACTTCGGCCAGGAACGCCCGCATCTCATTGACGACGATCTGATAGTCGCGATGGATGCGGAAGCGTTCCTGCCATTCCTGCACGAACGTTCGCGCTTCTTCGCCCACGGAGGCGGGCGTGTCGGCCACTTCCGACAGCTCGCGCCATTCGTCGATCAGCGTGAGCGAGACGACGGCGGTCAGGCCCGTGTTCACCAGGCTGATCACCACCGCCTTGCCAAGATAGGCTTGCCGCGTTCCCATCTTGATCGCGAGTTCGGACAGCACCTCGCTCACCTGCACGATCGAGTACGGGTTGTAGATCTCCATCACCAGGGCACGCCGCTGCAGCGTGATGATGGTGCCGCGGACCTGCTGACCCTGTGAGTTGCGGAAGCTGACCGCGGGATCGATTTGGTTGGGTGAGTACACGGTGCGAATTTGCCGGAGACTTCAGGGAAAACGTCTGCCAAGCGGGACGCTCACTCCAACAACCGCGCACCCGGGATCGCACTGCGAATCCGGGCGCCGCGAATACGACGCGCCCCGCCGACACTGCCGGGCATGCCGCCGCATCAGTCGTGAAAGCGTGCTTGAAGCCGTCCGCTGGCCGTGCGCGATACGCGCCAGCCCGGGCGTCTCTCGCCCAAACCCGCTCCGAGAAGATCGGGGAAGATGGCCGACTGCAGCCGGCGCCTTCAGTACTGCTACCGAGGCACCTCTACTGCCCGCCGATCAACAGCGTGCAACGGGAATCGTGCAACCGTGAACCATGACCAGATTGGAACGATGCACTCCCCTGACATCCGTAACGCGCGCTGCTTGAACGCGCGGCTCGCTGCTGCATCCCAAATCGTCTCTCAAGGAGAATCCCGCACAGTAATGAACTCGGGGTGCCGCTTTGAATGTTGCGTGCCGGCACCCTCGTTCGCCATGATGCCGCAGCTATGCCACGCATGCATCAGGGCGATTCAGCCGGGCCACGCTCTGACGTCATGGCTGCCGAATGATGCAATCGATTGTACTTGCCGAATGTGACCCACACAATGTGGAAACCCGCAGGGCAGAGCAAAGCGGAAACACCGCCTCAGCGTGATTTGCGGCCGGTGAGCGCGTCCGGATCCTGCTTGTAGTTGGTGAGGAATTGGGTGTAGCTGTAGACCTGTGCCGGCAGCAGATGGCTCGGCATGTCGAACAGCGCGTAGTAGTACGGCTCTCGCCCCTGACACACCTCTGCAGGCAGGCAATATTGTTCCCACTCCACACACGCTGGGGTGTACATGCCATCGCCAGGCCAGAAGAACGGGACGATCTGCTTGTCGTGCAGGCCCTTGAGCAGCGCATCGGGCGCGTTGTACGCCTCGGCGTTTTCCAGGTGCGTGAGCATGCTCGCATTGGTCTCGATGACCATGAGCGTGGCGCGCCCGTCGGCCGTGAGCAGCAGCACGCCGGCGGGGTGCGGATACAAGTAGTACTCGATGAAACGGTAGCGCGTGGACAACTCGCGCACGAGCCGTGTGATCGCGGGGTCGGACAGAAAACTGAACGAGTGGCGTGACAGCAGATCGCGCAGTGTGCTCGACAGGTTGCTGAAGTAGCGCACCTGCAATGCCTCGATTTCCGCGCTGAGCCGCTCGGCCATCGCCGGATTGTCTTTCTTGATGTAGCGGTCGATCAGGCCGTCGTTGAAACCCTGCACGGCGATGTTCTCGTCGGCCATGCCCGTGAGCAGGATCGTCATGCACGGCAGATCTTTGAGCTTGGCGCAGAACTCCAGCCCGTTCATGCGCGGCATGGAGTAATCCACCACGATGACTGAGGGCTGCAGAAAACGATTGACCTCGTGGATCTGGCGGTAGACGCGGTCGACGTCAAGCTGGATGGTGCGGCGCTCGGTGGAGAACGTCAGGTCATCGTGCGTGACGCGCACCGGCAGGAAACCCGGCATGCGAAGCGAATGCCACTGGCGCAGCCACGCCAGCGCCTCTTCCGGATCATTGAAGGCCAACAGCGCGCGCGATGGGTCCATCTGGAACCCAAGGCTTTCCACGAACGATTGGCTGTCGTCGACCACCACTGTCAGGGTAGGGTGGAAATAGACCGGCAGGGCGCTGTCCTGTTGCATACGTCGGGAGGAATCGGAAGAGGGCAGGGTGCAGCGCACGGCCGGTGTGGCCGACGCTGCCCGTTTGCACTACGTTACTGCCTGCCGCCACCGGGGGCAAGGGGAACCCGTCGGACCTGACGACCCGTTGACGGCCGTCAGTGTCCTGCCTTACTCGACAGATTTGACCATGTCTTCGACAACCTTCTTGGCGTCGCCAAACACCATCATGGTCTTGTCCATGTAGAACAGCTCGTTATCGAGTCCGGCGTAGCCGGCGTTCATCGAGCGTTTGTTCACGATGATGGTCTTGGCCTTGTAAGCCTCCAGGATCGGCATGCCCGCAATGGGCGACTTCGGGTCGTTCTTGGCGGCCGGGTTGACCACGTCGTTGGCGCCCAACACCAGCACCACGTCGGCCTGGCCGAACTCACCGTTGATGTCTTCCATTTCAAACACCTGGTCGTACGGCACTTCGGCTTCGGCCAGCAGCACGTTCATGTGGCCCGGCATGCGGCCTGCGACCGGGTGGATTGCGTATTTGACCGTCACGCCCTTGTCCGACAGCTTCTCGGTCAGCTCCTTCAGGGCGTGCTGTGCGCGCGCCACCGCCAAGCCATAGCCGGGGACGATGATGACCGTCTCGGCGTTGCCCATGAGGAAGGCCGCATCGTCCGGCGAGCCCGATTTGACCGGGCGCTGCTGCCCCGCGCCACCCGCGGCTGCTCCGGCGGAAGCCTCCGAACCGAAGCCGCCCAGGATCACGTTGAAGAACGACCGGTTCATCGCCTTGCACATGATGTAAGACAGAATTGCACCGGATGAACCCACCAGCGAGCCTGCAATGATCAGCATCGGGTTGTTGAGCGAGAAACCGATGCCCGCCGCCGCCCAGCCCGAATACGAGTTCAGCATCGACACCACCACCGGCATGTCGGCGCCGCCGATGGGGATGATGATCAGCACGCCCAGCACAAAGGCGATGGCCGTCATGATGACGAACGGCAGCCAGCTCTGGCTCAGGAAGAACAGGATGCCGAAGCCCAGCATGGCCACCGCCAGCAGCAAGTTCAGCATGTGCTGGCCGGCAAACTGCACCGGCGCGCCCTGGAACAGGCGGAACTTGTACTTGCCCGACAGCTTGCCGAACGCGATCACCGAACCGGAGAACGTGATGGCGCCGACGAACGTGCCAATGAACAGTTCCACGCGGTTGCCCAGCGGCAGCACGTTGTCACCAGCCATCGTGATGCCGAACGCCGACGGCTCGGCCACGGCGGCCACGGCAATGCACACCGCCGCCAGACCGATCAGCGAGTGCATGGCCGCCACCAGCTCGGGCATCTTGGTCATTTCGACCGTGCGTGCCACATAGGCGCCGATGCCGCCGCCAACCACCAGGCCCGCGAAGATCAGGATGAAACCCGTGGATGTGCCGCTCTCGGTGCCGGCGAACATCTCGGCCTTGAGCTTGTAGATGAGCGCGATGGTCGTGACGGCGGCGATCGCCATGCCCGTCATGCCGAACGCGTTGCCGCGCCGCGCCGTGGTCGGGTGCGAAAGCCCCTTGAGCGCTTGGATAAAGCACACCGACGCCAGCAAGTACAGCAGGGTGACGAGGTTCATGCTCATTGCTTGGCTCCCTCGGACTGTCCGCCCTTGGCCTTCGGCTCTTTTTTCTTGAACATCTCCAGCATGCGCTGGGTGACCAGGAAGCCGCCAAACACGTTGACCGCTGCCAGTGCCACCGCCACCACGCCCATCGTGCGACCCAGGCCGGTCTGCGTCAGGCCGGCTGCCAGCATGGCGCCGACGATGATGATGGCCGAAATGGCATTCGTCACAGCCATCAACGGCGTATGCAGCGCCGGCGTGACCGTCCAAACCACGTGGTAGCCGACGTAGATCGCCAGCACGAAGATGATCAGGTTGATCACCGTGTGATTGACCAGCTCCATGAGTGCTCCTCCTCGCTTCTTGGTCGATGTGCGAAGCGGCCCTGTCATGCAGACATGGGCCGCGTGGCGCGTCAGGTTTCCTTGATGGCCTTGATCTTGTTGCCCTCGCCCAGCAGCACGACCTTGGGCTTGTAGCTGGCGACTTCCTCTTCGTTCATCGGCGCGTAGGTGCAGATGATCAGCAGGTCGCCCACGTGAGCGCGGCGCGCAGCAGCACCGTTGAGCGAGATTTCGCCCGAACCGCGCTTGCCCTTGATGATGTAGGTCGAAAAGCGCTCGCCGTTGTTGACGTTGTACAGCTCGATCTTTTCGTATTCGCGCATGTCGGCGGCGTCGAGGAGGTCCTCGTCGATGCCGCAGGAGCCTTCGTAGTCAAGATCGGCCTGGGTGACCGTCGCGCGGTGCAGCTTGGCGCGAAGCATGTTGCGTTGCATGAAGCTTTCCTTGAAACAAAAATGAAATCGCCACTGGCGACCAGGCCGGGTTTCGCTTCCGGCCGGGCCGCCGTCTCCGTTCTTATTTGGCGGCGCTCGTGGCTGCGGGAGCGCGCACCACCTGGCCGGCCTGACTGAGCAGGCAGGCGGCCACGATGTCGTCTTCGCGGTTGATGTTCAGGCCGCCATCCTTGTCGATGATCAGCTTGAGGAAATCGAGCACGTTGCGGGCGTAGAGGGCAGAGGCGTCGGCCGCCACCATCGACGCGAGGTTGGTGTAGCCCACCAGCGTGACGCCGTGTTTGACGACCACGCGGTCGGCTTCGGTCAGCGGGCAGTTGCCGCCTTGCGCCGCTGCCAGGTCGACAACGACCGAGCCTGGCTTCATTGCCTGCACGGTGGCTTCGGACAGCAGCGTCGGCGCGCGGCGGCCAGGGATCAGCGCCGTGGTGATGACGATGTCGGCCTGGGTTGCGCGCGTATGCACGAGTTCAGCCTGGCGGCGCATCCAGTCGGGCGGCATGGGGCGGGCATAGCCGCCCACGCCCTGCGCGATCTCGCGCTCTTCGTCCGTCAGGAACGGCACGTCGAGGAACTTGGCCCCCAGCGATTCGATCTGCTCCTTCACGGCCGGTCGCACATCGGACGCCTCAATGACAGCACCGAGGCGCTTGGCCGTGGCGATGGCCTGCAGGCCGGCCACACCGGCGCCAAGGATCAGCACGCGCGCGGCTTTTACGGTGCCGGCTGCAGTCATCAGCATCGGCATGAAGCGCTGGTAATGGTTGGCCGCCACCATCACGGCCTTGTAGCCGGCGATGTTGGCCTGCGAGGAGAGCACGTCCATGCTCTGCGCACGCGTGGTGCGCGGCGCGGCTTCCAGCGCAAACGCGGTGACGTTGGCGGCGGCGAGGCGGGCCGTATTTTCGTCATCAAAGGGGTTGAGTATGCCGACAAGTACCGCGCCCGGCTGCATCTGCGCCAGTTCCGCCGCTTCGGGTGAGCGCACCTTCAGCACGATCTGCGCGCCAAGCGCCTCGGCGGCGGTGCCGATCTTGGCGCCGGCCGCCACGTAGGCGTCGTCAGGCTGGGCAGCGGCGACGCCGGCACCCGATTGCACCGTCACCTGATGGCCAAGCGCCACGTACTTTTTCACCGTTTCCGGGGTCGCGGCAACGCGCGTCTCGTCCGCCCGCGTCTCCTGCGGGATGCCGATGTGCATCGTGTTCTCTCCTCGCTGATTATGTTTAGGATGCGCGCGAAGTGAACGAAGGCGCGCTGGATCAGGATCGACGTGCAGCTTACCCGAACTTTTTGGCGCACGGACGCTCGTCGAATGGCATGTCGAATATCCGAACCCACACGGAATGCGGGCCGATCCTGCGCAAACGTGTGCTCAATTGCTCACAACGGCGGCGCGCGGCGATATACGTCTGCTCCAACGCGCTGGGCAAGCGTGGAGGGCAGCCTCCAGCTACAATAACGCCTTGTTTTTGTTGCCTTTTTGCCATGAACCAAGCTGTCCGCTGGAAACCCAGCGTTACCGTTGCCGCCGTCATTGAACAAGATGGGCGCTTTCTGCTGGTTGAGGAGCACACCGATGTGGGCTTGCGCCTGAACCAGCCCGCCGGCCATCTCGACCCAGACGAAAGCCTGGTCGACGCCGTCGCGCGTGAGGCAATGGAAGAAACCGCGTACAGCTTTGTGCCGACCGCCTTCCTGGGCTGCTACATGGCGCAGTTCCAACCGCCGCAGGGGGATCCGATCACCTATGTGCGGATGGCATTTACCGGCGAGCTCGGCCCCCAAGACCCTCGCCGCGCCCTGGACGACGGCATCGTCCGCACCGTGTGGATGACACCGGATGAAATCCGCGCCAGCCGCGAGCGCCATCGCAGCCCGTTGCTGCTCGCCTGCGTCGAAGATTACTTGGCCGGCAAGCGCTATCCGCTAGACGTCATCCATACGCACGCCAGTGTGTACGGGCTCGGAGCGCAGCCATGAGCAAGAAGCGCATCGTCGTTGGGATGTCCGGCGGGGTGGATTCGTCCGTGACCGCGTGGCTGCTTAAACAGCAGGGCTACGACGTCGTCGGCCTGTTCATGAAGAACTGGGAAGACGATGACGACAGCGAATACTGCTCGACCCGGCAGGATTGGATCGACGTGGTATCGGTGGCCGACCTGATCGGCGTGGATGTCGAAGCCGTCAACTTTGCCGCCGAGTACAAGGACCGCGTCTTTGCGGACTTCCTGCGCGAATATTCGGCCGGACGCACGCCTAATCCCGACGTGCTTTGCAACGCCGAGATCAAGTTCAAAGCCTTCCTCGATCACGCGATGGCCCTGGGCGCCGACACGATCGCGACCGGACACTACGCCCGCGTGCGCGAGGTCGATGGTCGCTTTGAGCTGCTCAAGGCGTTCGATCACACGAAAGACCAAAGCTATTTCCTGCACCGGCTGAACCAGGCGCAGCTCTCGCGCACGCTCTTCCCACTGGGCGAGATGCCGAAGACGAAGGTGCGTGAGATCGCCGCCGAGATCGGCCTGCCGAACGCTAAGAAAAAAGATTCCACCGGCATCTGCTTCATTGGCGAGCGGCCTTTCCGCGATTTCCTCAACCGCTACCTGCCGACCAAGCCCGGCCCGATCAAGACGCCCGACGGCAAGACCATCGGCGAGCACATCGGCTTGGCGTTCTACACGCTGGGGCAGCGCAAGGGCATCGGCATCGGCGGCAGCCGCGACGGCAACGGCGATGCCTGGTACGTCGCACGCAAGGACATGGCGGCCAATACGCTGTACGTGGTGCAGGGCCACGATCACCCGTGGCTGCTGGCGCATACCGTGCACGCCGATGATCTGAGCTGGGTGGCCGGCCACGCGCCCACCGAAGGCGCCCACCTTGGCGCCAAGACGCGTTACCGCCAGGCGGATGCGCCTTGCACGGTCGCACGCGCGGCAAATGGCGCGCTCACGCTGACCTTCCCCGAAGCGCAGTGGGCTGTCACGCCGGGCCAATCCGCGGTGTTGTACGACGGTGAAATCTGCCTGGGCGGCGGCATTATTTCTGCGGCTGAGCCGGCGATCGTCGAAAAGGCGGTCGCCTGAGCGGTTTTCGCAACACTGCGTTGTGCCGGCTGCGGCTGTTGCAGCACTCGTTTAAGCTTGCGCCCTGATTTGTCTCCACACAGGGTTGGTCATGCTGCCACGTCGCTACTGGGCCTTCGCGGGCGTTGTGCTGTTGTTTGCCGTCACCGCCGGGTTTGCGATAGCGGGGCGTCTGCATTGGGTGTGCGCGGTCATTCCGGGCATGTTCGTCATCCTGGGCGTGCACGACATCACGCAGACGCGCCATTCGGTGCTGCGCAACTACCCGCTCTGGGGCCATTTCCGTTTCCTCTTTGAATTCATTCGCCCGGAAATCCGCCAGTACTTCGTTGAAGACGACACGGATGAAAAGCCGTTCTCGCGCGCCCAGCGCAGCATCGTTTATCAGCGCGCCAAGGGCGAAGTCGATAGCCGCCCATTCGGCACCGAAGTTGATGTGAAGGTGCCGGGGCACGAGTGGATCGGCCACTCGCTGGCGCCCACGCGCATTGCCTCGTCAGATTTTCGCGTGATGGTGGGCGAGGGCCGCGCCAAGCCGTATTCGATGTCGGTGTTCAACATCTCGGCGATGAGCTTCGGGGCGCTGTCGGGCAATGCCATTCGCGCGCTCAACCGTGGTGCGAAGCTCGGCAACTTCATCCATGACACGGGCGAGGGATCGATTTCGCCGTACCACCGCGAAGAGGGCGGAGACCTGATCTGGGAAGTGGCGTCAGGCTACTTCGGTTGCCGCGACGCGAACGGCCGCTTCGATCCGGACCGCTTTGCCGAACAGGCGCGCAGCCCGCAGGTAAAGATGATTGAAGTGAAGCTGTCGCAGGGTGCCAAGCCAGGGCACGGCGGCGTATTGCCTGCCGCCAAGGTGACGCCCGAGATTGCCGCCACGCGCGGCATTCAGATCGGCAAGGATTGTATTTCGCCAGCCGCGCATTCGGAGTTCAGCACGCCGCTGGGGTTGCTGCAGTTTGTGGACCGGTTGCGCACGCTATCCGGTGGCAAGCCGACCGGCTTCAAGCTGTGTATCGGGCATCCGTGGGAGTTCTTCGGCATCGTCAAGGCGATGCTGGACTCAGGCATCCTGCCGGACTTCATCGTTGTCGACGGCGCGGAGGGCGGCACGGGTGCGGCACCGCTCGAATTTACGGACCACGTCGGCACGCCGCTCCAGGAAGGGCTGCTGCTGGTGCACAACACGCTGGTCGGCACCAACCTGCGCGACAAGATCAAGATTGGCGCCTCAGGCAAGATCGTCACGGCGTTCGACGTCGCCCGCACGCTGGCAATGGGCGCCGATTGGTGCAATGCTGCGCGCGGCTTCATGTTTGCGCTGGGCTGCATCCAGGCACAGAAGTGCCACACCGATCGCTGCCCGACCGGGGTGGCGACACAAGACCCGTCTCGGCAGAAGGCACTCGTGGTGCCCGACAAGGCCGAGCGCGTGCATCAATATCACGCGCACACGCTGCATGCGCTGCTGGAACTGACGCAGGCGGCCGGCCTGCAGCATCCGGCGGATTTCCGCGCGCACCACATCGTGCGGCGCGTGTCGGGCAACGAGGTGCAGTTGCTCTCCGCGCTGCTCAAGTACCTGGAACCCGGCGATCTGCTGGCCGGGCGGTACCGTTACCAGCTGTATGAGCGCTACTGGCCGATGGCCCAGGCCGAACGGTTTGATCCGGTGGCCGTGTAACGCTCGCGAACTTCCATCGATTACTGCGGCTGGGTTTCCATGAAACTCGGCCGCTTCTCAATGCGCGTGTAGAACGAAGCGAGATTGGCGTGACGTTCGCGCCAGTCGATCTGTGGCTGGCGGAAATCCAGGTAGGCAAGCGCGCAGCCGACGGCGATGTCGGCCAGTGTCAGGTGGTTGCCGTTGCACCAAGTCTTGTCGGCCAAGCCTTGCGACATGGCTTGCAGCGCCTGGTCAATCTTGTGAGTCTGGCGGGCGAGCCATGTTTCGCTGCGTTGTTCCGGCGTGCGCTGCGTATGTTCGATGCGCAGCATGAGCGCGGCGTCGAGCAGGCCGTCGGCCAGCGCCTCCCAGCAGCGCACTTCCACGCGTTCCCGGCTCGAAGGCGGAATGAGGCGCGCCACCGGCGACAGCGTGTCGGCATATTCCGCGATGACGCGCGAGTCGAATAGGGCGCCGCCGTCGTCCATCACCAGGCAGGGCACCTTGCCCAGCGGGTTGAACTGGTGGATTTGCGTACTTGCGCTCCACACGTCTTCCAGCACGAACTGGTAGTCGATTTTCTTTTCAGCCAGGACGACGCGCACCTTGCGGGTGTACGGGCTGGCGTGCGATCCGATCAGTTTCATAGGCATGTCATGTTGGAGGCGGAAGTATAGCTGCGCACTTTCCCGAGTGCGCTGCGCGGCGCCTGAACCCAACTCAACCAAACGGAGGCTTGCTTTAGGCCGGATTGGCCGTGAAAGACAGGTGCCGGGTGGTAAAATCGCGGGCTCGCTTGGGTGCGCGTATGCACCTTGGTTCAACGCGCAACGCCGCGTCCGGGTTGTCCGGATTGAGATTCCCTTCACATTTTTCCCCGCCTGCCATGTCGTCGCTTTCTGCCCTGACCGCTCTGTCTCCCATCGATGGCCGCTACGCTGCCAAGGCCGATCCGCTGCGCGAGTGGCTGTCGGAAGCCGCTTTCATGCGCAATCGCGTGAAGGTGGAGGTGCATTGGCTGATCGCCCTGTCGCAGGCCGGGCTGGCCGAGATTCCGCGTTTCTCCGCTGCTGCCGAGGGCGCGTTGCTGGCGCTGGTCGAGAACTTTGCCGAGGCAGACGCCGCCCGGATCAAAGAGATCGAAGCCGTCACCAATCATGACGTGAAGGCCGTCGAATACTGGATGAAGGAGCGCGTGAAGGGCAACGCCGAGCTGGAAGCCGCCAGCGAGTTCATCCACTTCGCCTGCACGTCGGAAGATATCAACAACACCTCGCACGGGATGATGCTCAAGGGCGCGCGCGACACCGTGATCGTGCCGACGCTGCGCCGCGTGCAGGCTCGCCTGGTGGAACTTGCTCACGCCAACGCAGACGTGCCGATGCTGTCGCGCACGCACGGCCAGCCGGCAAGCCCGACTACGCTGGGCAAGGAAATGGCCAACGTGGCCGCCCGCCTGGACCGCGCCATTCGCCGCATCGAAGCCGTTGAACTGCTGGGCAAGATGAACGGTGCCGTGGGCAACTACAACGCGCACCTGTCGGCATATCCGTCGCTGGACTGGGAGGCCTTCTCGAAGAACGTGATCGAGACGCGCCTGGGCCTCACGTTCAACCCGTACACCATCCAGATCGAACCGCACGACTACATGGCCGAACTGTTCGACGCCGTGGCGCGCGCCAACACGATCATCCTGGATCTGGACCGCGACGTCTGGGGCTATATCTCGCAGGGTTACTTCAAGCAGAAGACCAAGGCCGGCGAGATCGGCTCGTCGACCATGCCGCACAAGGTCAACCCGATCGATTTCGAAAATTCCGAAGGCAATGTCGGCCTGGCAAACGCGGTGCTGCGCCACCTGTCGGAAAAGCTGCCTGTGTCGCGCTGGCAGCGCGACCTGACGGATTCGACCGTGCTGCGCAATATTGGCGTGGCGTTTGGCTACAGCCTGCTGGCCTACGACGCTTGCCTGCGCGGCCTTGGCAAGCTGGAAACCAACCCGGCCCGACTGGCCGAAGACCTGGATGCTTGCTGGGAAGTGCTGGCCGAGCCCGTGCAGACCGTGATGCGCCGCTATGGCATCGCTAATCCGTACGAGCAACTGAAGGAACTGACGCGCGGCAAGGGTATCTCCCGCGAAGCGTTGCGTGAATTCATCGGCACGCTGGCGATTCCCGAAGACGCCCGCAAGCTGCTGCTGGACATGACGCCCGGCAGCTACATCGGCAAGGCAGAAGAACTGGCCCGCCGTATCGCCTGATTGTTGCAAAAATTTGGTGGTACCGTCTTAGGAACGGCCCGCTCTCGGATCAGAGGGCGGGCCGTTTTGTTTATTACGCTCCATAGAACAGTCTGCTGCACCATCTCTTAAAAGCTGCCTGATCAATCAAAAAATTTGAATCGCTTGGTGAACTTCGGGCTGCCTTGACCCGTCGGATCGCGCAAATAATGCACAATCGTTTGGCGCCGTGGTCATACCCACAGGCGCCGCCTACTGAGCGCTCCAAAACACCGAGGGAACCGATGTCACAAGCCGCCCACTCGAATTTCGCCACGCGCGGCGCCGCTGACCACGGCGCCTATGCCAAGCCCGCGATTGCGATGCACTGGATCATCGCGCTGTTGATCTTCGCGGCCTTCGGGCTCGGTCTGTACATGACCGATATCCCGGGCTTTACGCCGACCAAGCTGAAGTTGTTCTCGTATCACAAGTGGATCGGCATCACGGTGCTGATCTTTGCGGTGCTGCGCGTGCTGTGGCGCCTGACGCACCCGGCGCCGGGCCCCGTCCCCGGTCTGCCGAAATGGCAGCACGCCGCCGCCGAAGCCGCGCACCTCGGGCTCTATCTGCTGATCCTGGCGGTGCCGCTGACCGGCTATCTGCTGAGCGTCGCGGCCGGCGTGAAGGTTGTCTATCTTGGCCTGTGGGAACTGCCGATGCCGTTCGACAAGAGCGATGCGCTGAAAGACATCTTCAGCATGGCGCACGAATGGCTGAACTGGACCATGGCGGCCATCGTCGTGCTGCACATTCTGGCTGCGCTCAAGCACCACGTCGTCGATCGCGACGGCACGCTGCGCCGCATGGTGCCGTTCCTCCGCTGATTTCCCAGCGCGCTGGCGCACGGTGTGTGCCGGCGCCCTGCCTTTCCATCCTGACCAAGACTGCCGGCATGACCCGGCCTGACCGAAGGAGTCTGATGATGAAACGTTTTGTGCGCCCCCGCGCGATTGCCCTGGTTGCCGCCGGCGCGCTGTCGATCGCTGCCGTATCGGTATCGGCCATCGCCCAGGTGGATGCCGCCAAGAGCAGCGTCACCGCCACCGGCAAGCAGCTTGGCGTGCCGATGGATATCAAGTTCGGCAAGTTCGACGCCGCCGTCAATTACAACGCGGCCAATGTGGCTGCCTCGACGGCGAAGGTCGACATCGATGTGACGAGCGTTGACGTCGGCAGCAAGGAATACAACGACGAACTGAAGAAGAAGGACTGGTTCGACACCGCCAAGTATCCGAAGGCAACGTTCGTGTCGTCGGCGTTCAAGCCCGGCGCGGGCGGCAAGGTCGATGTGGTCGGCAAGCTGACCATCAAGGGCGTCACGCAGGACGTGACGGCACCCGTGACGTTCAAGCAGGAAGGTTCCAATCAGATTTTTGAAGGTGCGCTACCGGTCAAGCGCAACGTATTCAAGGTGGGTGATGGTGAGTGGAAGGACACGTCGGTCGTCTCGGACGACGTGACGATCAAGTTCCGCGTCGTCATCGCCAAGAAGTAATCGGAAGTCTCATCCCAACGTTTTTCCGGCCCTCGTGTGCCGCTTTTATTCCGCAGGAGTTCTCATGAAATTGCGTATCCTCGTTGCCGCCCTGTCCGCTGTTGCCGCCACCGCAGCCTTTGCTGCCCCTGCTACGTACCAGCTCGATCCGAGCCATACGTACCCGAGCTTTGAAGCCGACCACATGGGCGGTCTGTCGAAGTGGCGCGGCAAGTTCGAGAAATCCAGCGGCACCGTGACGCTGGATCGCGCAGCCAAGACCGGCAGCATTGACGTGACTGTGCAGACCGACAGCATCGACTTCGGTCTCGCCAAGATGAACGAGCACGCCAAGAGCGCCGAGATTTTCGACGTGGCCAAGTATCCGACCGCCACGTTCAAGGGCAACTTCACGAAATTCAAGGGCGACGTGCCGACCGAAGCCGAAGGCCAGTTGACGCTGCACGGCGTGACCAAGCCGGCCAAGCTGGAAATCGACGCGTTCAAGTGCATGCCGCATCCGATGCTCAAGCGTGAAGTCTGCGGCGCCGATGCCGAGATGAAGTTCAAGCGCGATGACTTCGGCGTCGACTACGGCAAGGCTTACGGTTTCAACATGGAAACCAAGCTGAAGATTCAGGTGGAAGGCATCAAGCAAGACACCAACGTCGCACAGCAGTAAGCCACGCGATCGCCACAGCCAAAGAAAAAGCCCCGCAATTGCGGGGCTTTTTTTGTTGCCCGAGGGATGAATCCTCGGGGCAGCGCGTAGCAGGGTCTTCAAACCTGTGCGCCAAAGTTCGGATCGTCTTCTTTCGGCCCACCGGCCTTCTTCTCAGACTTGACCAGGTCTTCGCGCTTGACGCCCAGCCACATGCACAGCGCAGCAGCCACAAACACCGACGAATAGATGCCGAACAGGATACCGATCGTCAGGGCCAGGGCGAAGTAGTGCAGCGTCGGGCCGCCGAACACCAGCATCGACACCACCATCATTTCGGTCGACCCGTGGGTGATGATCGTGCGCGAGATGGTGCTGGTAATCGCGTGATCGATCACCTCGTGCGTGTTCATCTTGCGGTACTTGCGGAACGCTTCGCGGATCCGGTCGAAAATCACCACGGATTCGTTGACCGAATAGCCCAGCACCGCCAGCACCCCCGCCAGCACCGACAGCGAGAACTCCCACTGGAAAAATGCGAAGAAGCCCAGGATGATCACGACGTCGTGCAGGTTGGCGATCACGCCCGCCACGGCAAACTTCCATTCGAAGCGGATCGACAGGTAGATCACGATGCCGATCACCACGAACAGCAGCGCCAGCAGGCCGTCTGTGGCGAGTTCCTTGCCGACCTGCGGGCCGACGAACTCAACGCGCTGCAGCTTGGCGTCAGGGTTGGCGGCGTTCAGGGCCGTCATCACCTGCTGGCTTTGCACGGCCGAAGCGATGGGCTTGCCATCCGGACCGGTCTTGAGCGGCAGGCGGATCATCACGTCGCGCGAGGTGCCGAAGTTCTGCACCTGCGCATCGGCATAGCCAAGCTTCTCAACGTCGCCGCGGATCTTCGGCAGATCGGCGGCCTGGGTGTAAGCGACTTCCATCACCGTACCGCCAGTGAACTCCACCGACAGGTGCAGGCCCTTGTGGAACAGGAAGAAGACAGCGGCGATAAACGTCAGGAACGACAGCGCGTTGAGAATCAACGCGTGCTTCATGAACGGAATGTCGCGGCGGATGCGGAAAAACTCCATGGTCTGCCCTTTGTGGCGACCGTCCCTTCGTGTCGGGGCGGTGCCGGTTTTATGCGAGATTCGTTGTGGGTGGCGTGATTACTTGGCGGGCGATTCCGTGTTCGTATTGCCCGGCTTCCACACCTGCCCGATGGCGACGCTCTGCAGCTTCTTCTTGCGGCCGTACCAGAGATTCACGAGACCGCGGTTGAAGAACACCGCCGAGAACATGGACGTGCCGATCCCCAGGCAGTGCACGATCGCGAAGCCGCGTACCGGGCCCGAACCAAAGGCGATCAGCGCCAGACCGGCGATGAGCGTCGTCACGTTCGAATCGAGGATGGTCGCCCAGGCACGGTCAAAGCCGGCCGCGATGGCCATCTGTGCCGACGCGCCGCTGCGCAACTCTTCACGCACGCGCTCGTTGATCAGCACGTTCGCGTCAATGGCCATACCGAGCGCCAGCGCGATAGCTGCAATACCGGGCAACGTGAGCGTGGCCTGCAGCATCGAGAGCAGTGCAATCAGCAGGAACACGTTGACGCCCAGGGCCGCCACCGAGAACGCGCCGAACAGCATGTAGTACAGCACCATGAACACCGAGATGGCGAGGAAGCCGTACAGCGCCGAATCGAAACCCTTCTTGATGTTGTCGGCACCCAGCGACGGGCCGATGGTGCGCTCTTCGATGATTTCCATCGGCGCGGCCAGCGAGCCTGCACGCAGCAGCAGCGCCAGGTCGGATGCCGCCTCAGTCGAGCCCATGCCGGTGATCTGGAAACGCGAACCCAGTTCGGACTGGATGGTCGCCACCGTCAGCACTTCGCCCTTGCCCTTTTCAAAGAGCACGATGCCCATGCGCTTGCCGATGTTGTCACGCGAGACATCGCGCAGCATGCGGCCGCCCTGGCCGTCGAGCGTGATGTCGACCGACGAATTGTGGTTCTGATCGAAGCCGGCCGAAGCGCTCGTGATGCGGTCACCCGTGAAGATCACCTGCTTTTGCAGCAGCACCGGAGCGCTGCGGCCTTGCGTGAACAGTTCGTCGCCCAGCGGCACCGGATCGCCGGCACGCGGCACGAGCGGCGCGTTCGGATCTGCCAGGCGCGCTTCCAGCGTGGCGGTGCGGCCAATGATGTCCTTGGCCTTGGCCGTGTCCTGCACGCCGGGCAGTTGCACGACGATGCGGTCCGGACCCTGCTGCTGGATCACCGGTTCAGCCACGCCGAGTTCGTTCACCCGGTTGTGCAGCGTGACGATGTTCTGCTTGACCGCGTTGTCCTGCACTTCCTTCATCGCAGCGGCGGTGAAGGTACCGGTGAGTGTGGCGCCGTCGGCGCTCTTGTCCACGGTGTAGGCCAGTTCGCGGGTCGAGTCTGCCAGCAGCCCGCGAGCGCGGTCGGCGTCGTCCGGGGTGCTGAACTTGACCGTGATCGTGTTGTTGTTGCGGTCGATGCCGCTGTGGCGGATGCCCTTGTCGCGCAATTGCGTGCGGATGTCGCCGGCCAGCGAGTCGAGCTTCTTCGTCACGGCGCCGTTCATGTCGACCTGCAGCAGGAAGTGCACGCCACCGCGCAAATCCAGGCCGAGGAACATCGGCTTGGCGAAGAACGGTGCGCCGCTCAACCAGCGCGGCGAGCCTGGCAGCAGGTTCAGCGCCACGATGTAGGTCGGATCGGCTTGATCAGTGTTCAGGCCGCGAGCCAGGACGTCCTTGGCCTTGAGCTGCGTATCGGTGTCGGCAAAACGCACGCGCACGCTGGCGGAGGTGCCGTTGTTGTCGAAGAACACGCCGTTGGGCTGAATGCTGGCCGCGGCCAGCAGGCTTTCGACCTGCTTTTGCACGTTCAGGTCGACCTTGACGGTGGCCTTGCCAGAAGACACCTGCACAGCAGGCGCCTCACCGAAGAAATTCGGCAGCGTATAGAGGAACCCAATGGCAAGCGCCACCAGGATCACAATGTATTTCCAGAGCGGATAGCGATTCATCTTGGAATGCAGAGAGGCGACGCCGAGGGGCGCGGGCGCGGATTCTTAGAATAGGCGCTGCCTGGGATTCCGGCGCCAGCGCAATCGTGCGCCGCGCCGGGATGGGCCGATTACAGTGCTTTGAGCGTGCCCTTGGGCAGCACGGTCGTCACGGCGCTCTTCTGGACGGTGATTTCGGTGTTGGCAGCAATTTCCACGGTGACGTACTGCTCAGCCACCTTGCTAACCTTGCCCAGAATGCCGCCAGCGGTGACGACTTCGTCGCCCTTGGCCAGGGCTTCGAGCATCGCCTTGGTTTCTTTCTGGCGCTTCATTTGCGGGCGGATCATGATGAACCACAGCACCACGAACATCAGGATGATGGGCAGGAAGCTCATCAGGCCACCCGCGGCACCACCAACAGCCGGTGCAGTTTGCGCGTAAGCGTCGGAAATCAGGAACACGTCAGAACTCCGTAATGGTTCGTCAATCGGTCAAAAATCGGACCGGACATTCTACCATTGCGGTGCCGCGGCAAATGGGCGCGCCTGGCGCCCTGTGGAGCGGGGTTACAGCGCCCCCCGCGCGCGGTCTGCGGCAAAGCGCGCCTGGAATGCGGCAAAGCCGTGCGACTCGATGGCGGTGCGCATCTCGGCCATCAATTCCAGGTAGTAATACAGGTTGTGGATGGTGTTCAGGCGGGCCCCCAGGATTTCGCCGACGCGCTGCAGGTGGTGCAGGTAGGCGCGCGAGAAATTGCTGCAGGTGTAGCAGCCGCAGGTCTCGTCCAGCGGGCGCGGATCATTGCGGTGTACCGCGTTCTTGATCTTGATGTCGCCAAAGCGGGTGAAGAGCCAGCCGTTGCGCGCGTTGCGAGTCGGCATCACGCAGTCGAACATATCGATGCCGCTGGCAACGCCTGCCACCAGATCTTCCGGCGTGCCTACGCCCATCAAATAATGCGGTTTGTTGGCAGGCAGACGCGGCGCCACGTGCTGCAGCACGCGCATCATGTCTTCCTTGGGCTCGCCGACCGACAGGCCGCCGATGGCATAGCCGCCGAAACCTTCGCCGCCAGCATCGGCGTCAATCGCCTGCAAACCGGCCAGCGATTCATCGCGCAGATTCTCGAACATGCCGCCCTGGACGATGGCGAACAGCGCGTTCGGATTTTTCTCGCGCTCGAATTCGTTGCGCGAGCGTTGTGCCCAGCGCAGGCTCATGCGCATTGAGGCTGCAGCTTCGGCCTCGGTTGCGGGGCGATCGCCAATCTTGTACGGCGTGCATTCGTCGAACTGCATGACGATGTCCGAGTTCAGCCGGCGCTGGATCTGCATCGAGATCTCCGGCGACAGGAACAGCTTGTCGCCATTGATGGGCGATGCGAACGTCACGCCTTCTTCGGTGATCTTGCGTAGATCGCCCAGCGAAAACACCTGAAAACCGCCGGAATCGGTCAGGATGGGCTTATCCCAGCCATTGAAACCGTGCAGGCCTTTGTGCGCGTCCATCACTTCCAGGCCCGGGCGCAGCCACAGGTGGAACGTGTTGCCAAGGATGATCTGCGCGCCGATGTCTTTCAGCTCCGCCGGCGACATCGCCTTGACCGCGCCATAGGTGCCCACCGGCATGAAGATGGGCGTTTCGACCACGCCGTGGTTCAGGGTCATGCGGCCGCGTCGGGCGAGGCCATCGGTGGTGAGCAGTTCGTACTTGAGCATGGTCAGAGCGATTGGGTTTCGCTGGGTTCGGCGGGGGCGCGCGTGAGCAGCATGGCGTCGCCGTAACTGAAGAAGCGGTAGCGCTGGGCGATGGCGTGCTGGTAGGCGCCTCGGATGGCGCTCATGCCGGCAAATGCCGATACCAGCATCAACAACGTCGATTTAGGCAGGTGGAAGTTGGTCACCAGCAGGTCGACGGCGCGGAACCGGTAGCCGGGAGTGATGAAGATGTCGGTCTCGCCGCTGCAGGCATTGAGCGTGCCGTCTGGCTGTGCGGCCGATTCAAGCGCGCGCATCGATGTGGTGCCCACCGCGATCACGCGGCCACCGGCTGCGCGCGTGGCGCGGATGGCTTCAGCCAGTTCGGGCGTGATTTCGTACCACTCGCTGTGCATGCGGTGCTCGGCGATGTTTTCTACACGCACGGGCTGGAACGTGCCGGCGCCCACGTGCAGCGTAAGGAAGCCGCGCTTGACGCCCATCGCGTCCAGCTTGGCGAACAGCGCATCGTCGAAATGCAGGCCCGCTGTGGGTGCCGCGACGGCACCCGGGTTGCGCGCATACACGGTCTGGTAGCGCGTCTCGTCAAAGCTGTCGGGGTCGTGCTCGATGTAGGGCGGCAGCGGCAGGCGGCCGTATTGCTCGATCAGATCCAGCGCCGGCTGCGGGAAACGCAACGTAAAGAACGGCTCGGCGCGGGGGCCGACCGTCACGTCAAAGGCGTCGGCCAGGCGCAGTGTCGTGCCCTCGACCGGTGATTTGCTGGAGCGGATTTGCGCCAACACGGTGTGCTCGTCCAGCAAGCGCTCAATGAGCACCTCCACCTTGCCACCGCTGGCCTTGTGGCCGAAAAAGCGTGCCTTGATGACACGGGTGTCGTTGAAGACGAGCAGGTCGCCGGGGCGCAGGTAGTCGATCAGATCGGCAAACTGGCGGTCTTCGAAATGCACGGCATCCTCCGTACGGCGGACGGCCAGCAGGCGGCTCGCGGTGCGGTCGGGCAAGGCGGTTTGTGCGATCAGCTCGGGCGGCAGATCGAAGTCGAAATCGGACAGCGTCAGCATGAAAAGTGGCGCAGACGTGGATTGCGCCAAGTGATGGTGGCGGGCGCCGGTACAATCGGGCGACTCGCAAAGTTCGCCATTGTAAACGTCCTGTGCCGCCTCGCGCCCGTTCCGCCACTGATGCTGCTCCTGTGCCCGACGCTGATACCGCGCCGGCGCCGAAGCCAAAACGTGCAGCCCCGGCAGACAAGCCAGCCAAGGCAGCAGCCAAGACCGCCCGCCCGGCCGACAAACTCGCCAAACTTGGCCTGCACCGCGACGTCGATCTCGTCCTGCATCTGCCGATGCGCTACGAGGATGAAACCACCCTCCTGACCATTGCAGAAGCCACGGCTCGGGCCAATACCGGTTGGGCCGCGCAGGTGGAAGGCACGGTCACGCGCAACGAAGTGGCATTCCGGCCACGCCGGCAACTCGTTGTGCATATCGCCGATGAGTCGGGCGAGCTGGTTCTGCGTTTTCTCAATTTCTACGGCAGCCAAGTCAAGCAGATGGCCGAAGGCGTGCGCCTGCGCGTGCGCGGTGAAGTGCGCGCTGGCTTCTTCGGCGCAGAGATGGTGCACCCGACCGTGCGCGCCGTGGCGGAAGATGAACCGCTGCCCGACCGCCTGACACCGGTGTATCCGAGCACGGCTGGCGTGGCGCAGGCCTATCTGCGCAAGGCGATCCTGAACGCGCTCACGCGCACGCCGCTGCCGGAAACGCTGCCGAACAGCCTCATCAGCGGCCCGCTCGCGCCGCTCAAGCTGATGACGCCTGCCGATGCCGTGCGCCTGCTGCATCAACCGACGCCCGATGTCGACGAGCACAGCCTCGTCGAGCGCACGCACCCGGCGTGGCTGCGCATCAAGTTTGATGAACTGCTCTCCCAGCAGCTCTCGCTCAAGCGTGCGCAGGCCGCGCGCCGCATGCGGAACGCGCCTGTCCTGCGCGACAGCGGCAAGGAGGGGCTGCTCGCGCGCTTCATGGATGCGCTGCCGTTCAAGCTGACCGGCGCCCAGGCCCGCGTGTGGGAAGAGATCCGCGCCGACCTTGCGCACCCGTACCCGATGCAGCGATTGCTGCAGGGCGACGTGGGCAGCGGCAAGACCGTCATAGCCGCGCTGGCAGCATGCCAGGCCATCGATGCCGGCTGGCAGGCAGCACTGATGGCGCCGACCGAGCTGCTCGCCGAGCAGCATTACCGCAAGCTTTCTGCCTGGCTGGAACCGCTGGGCGTGGACATCGTCTGGCTGGCTGGCAGCCTCAAACGCAAGCAGAAGGAGGAGGCGGCGGCGCGCGTGGCGGCCGGCACGGCGCAACTCGTGATCGGCACGCACGCGCTGATTCAGGACGCCGTGACGTTCGCGCGGCTGGGTCTGGCGGTGGTCGATGAACAGCATCGCTTTGGCGTGGCACAGCGGCTCGCTCTGCGCGGTAAGGCGAGCAATGGCGATGCTCCCGCGGCCGCCAACGCGCAAGTGCCGCACCAACTGATGATGTCCGCCACGCCGATCCCGCGCACGCTGGCGATGACGTATTACGCCGATCTCGACGTCTCAGCCATCGACGAGCTACCGCCCGGCCGCACGCCCATCGTCACGCGCCTGGTGAACGATGCGCGGCGCGACGAAGTCATTGAACGCATCTACGCCGCCGCCCGCGAAGGGCGACAGGTCTACTGGGTTTGCCCGCTGATCGAGGAAAGCGAAGCGCTGCAATTGCAGACCGCCGTTGAAACCTTCGAGACGCTTTCGCAAAGTCTGCAAGGCCTGAAAGTAGGCCTTGTGCACGGACGCCTGCCATCCGCCGAGAAGGCCGCCGTGATGAGCGCCTTCGCCGGCGGCGACCTGCACGTGCTGGTCGCTACGACCGTCATCGAGGTCGGTGTGGATGTGCCCAATGCCTCGCTGATGGTGATCGAGCACGCCGAGCGCTTTGGCCTTGCGCAGTTGCATCAGTTGCGCGGGCGGGTGGGGCGCGGCACTGCGGAATCGGTGTGCGTGCTGCTGTATCAGGCGCCGCTGTCGCCGACGGCCAAGCAGCGCCTGCAGACCATGCGCGAGACCACCGATGGTTTCGAAATCGCCCGGCGCGATCTGGAGATCCGCGGGCCTGGTGAATTTCTCGGCGCGCGGCAATCAGGCGAAGCGATGCTGCGTTTTGCCGATCTGAACCACGATGCTTGGCTCGTCGAATTTGCCCAAGGAGCGGCGGACGACATGCTGGCCCGCTTTCCGGAAGCCGTCGACACCCATCTCAAGCGCTGGCTCGGCGAGCGCGAGCACTACCTGCGCGTCTAACGCCGGTGGCGCGCGCCTTTTTTTAGTGCGCCAACTGTGCCTGCTTGCGCAAGCGCTTGGCGGTGTACATCTCGCGATCGGCCTGATCAAGCAGGGCCGTGATCTCGGTGCCGTCTTCGGGCATCACCGCCACGCCGATGCTCACGCGCAGGTCCAGCGGCTGGCCTTCGAACACGTACGGTTGCTGCACCTCTTCGATGAGCCGCTCGCTTTGCGCCTGCGCATCCGCCCGCGCGCCAATGCCGGGCAGGATCACGGCAAACTCGTCGCCGCCCACGCGCGCCACCGTGTCGGAGCGCCGTGCCGTGCGGCCCATGCGGTGTGCGGTCTCGCGAATGGCGGCATCGCCCGCGCGGTGGCCGTGGCGATCATTGATGAGCTTGAGATTGTCCATGTCGACATTGAGCACACCCAGGCCGCCATGCGCGCGTTGCGCCAGATGGATCGACTGGCGCAGGCGGTCATAGAACAGCGCGCGGTTGGGGAGGTCGGTCAGCGCGTCGTGCGTGGCGCGCAGATATAACTGATCGCGCTCGGCGTTGGCAGCGTGGAACATGGCTGCGGCGATCAGCTCTGACATCAGCTCCAGCACGCTGATGTCACTTTCGCTGAAGGCGTCCACCTCCGGTGCCACCAGCTTGAGCACGCCGACCGTGGTGTCGAGATGTCGCAGCGGCGTGACCACCATCGAACGCAAACCTACGCGGCGGCAGGCTTCGCGGTCGACGCGCGCGTCGGTTTCGGAGTCTGGACATTGCAGGATTTCGCCGGTCTGCACGCACAGGCCCGACAGGCTGCCCTTGCGCGCCAGCCGCAGGCCCAGCAGCGTTTCGGTCAGGCCCGAGGTGGCGCGGTAGACCATCTCATCGCCTTCCGCCAATTCGACGACCGCCCCCGTCGCGCACGTCAGATGCTGTGCCCGCTCGGTAACCAGCGCCATGATCGCGCCCAGATCTGTGCCCAGCTTGGCGATCTCTGACTGCGCTCGCACGATTTCAAGGAGCGTGGCGGGGTTTTGCAGAGGCGGGTGGTCGAACGACATGGGGCGCGGCGCGGGTGTGGCTGTGAGTCGGGCGATTCTAGCCCGTCACCCGAACGGCATAGACCGAAATGTCGCCGGTGTGAGGCGCCGTTACAACTTTCGTATGCACTGCGACGGTGCGCAAAGAATCGGCAGGCGGCAAGACGTTGAGGTCGGATGGTTCTTCGTCGAATGCCCGGTCTTACGGTTTAGCCAACGGTCGGCTCCAGCCGTATCAGCGTAATCTCCGATGGCGCACCGAATCGCTTGGGCGGGCCCCAATATCCTGTGCCGCGGCTGGTGTAGATCCACAGGCGCCCCAGCTTGTGCAGCCCCGCCGTAAATGGCTGCTGCAGCGGAACAAACAGGCTCCACGGCCAGAACTGGCCGCCATGCGTGTGCCCCGACAGTTGCAGGTCGAAGCCGGCCTCTGCTGCGGCAGGAGCGCTGCGCGGTTGATGCGCGAGGAGGATGGTGGGCGTGACGCCCGGCGGCGACCCTGCCAGCGCCCGCGTTGGATCGCTCGCATGCGCGGCGTCGAACTTGCCTGCACTGAAATCCGTCACCCCCGCGATCACCAGTGACGCGCCGTCGTGTTCAAGCACCGTATGCTCGTTCATCAACACGCGCATACCGAGCCTCTCGAACTCAGACACCCAAGGGCCGACGCCGGAGTAGTACTCGTGATTGCCCGTCACCGCAAAAACGCCGTGCCGAGCCGACATGCCGGCCAGCGGCGCGATATGCGGACGCAACACGTCCACCTCGCCGTCCACTAGATCGCCCGTCACGGCGATGACATCCGGTTGCAATGCATTGAGCCGCTCGACCACGCCCGTCACATAGGCACGCTTGATTGTGGGCCCGACATGCAGATCGGTGATTTGCGCGATGGTGAAGCCGTGCAGCGCGGCAGGCAGGTCCGCAATGGGCACCGTCACCCGTGCGACGCGGGGAATGCGGCGCGCATTGACATAGCCGATCAACGTCACCAGCAAGGTGAGGGCGACGACGAGCAGGGCCGAGTCGTGCCGATAAGTCTGCGGCAGCACGATCAGCGCGACGTCGCGCAGCAGCGTCAGGACCAGCAGCGACGAAAACAGGCCCATCAGCAAGGCGCCAACCCAGGTCACGCGATCGGCCAGCGAGATGGGACGGATCACGAAGCGCGCTGCCATCCCGGTTGGAATCATCACCGTCGATACGAGCAGGAAGAGGACGCCTGCAGCCCAGCCCGCACCGTTCCAGCCCAGATCCGGCAGCAGCCGCCATCCGATGTAGAGATGCAGCGCTGCCATGAGCCCGACTGTTGTCATCAGGAAGCGGCGTCTGCCGCGGGGCAGGGATCGGCTGCCGTTAGGTTCGTCACTCATGTGGGGGCGGCTCCTTTTGTCTCGGTGGGGCGTATCCCCGGAAGATGGGGCGGCTGGCAGCGTTGTCAATGCCAGGCCGCCGTTCGAACCTCAAGCAACATTGCACGTCCCTTGGTAAAATCTATCGATATCCCCAAGCCGATTGATCGTCATGACGCTCACTGAACTGAAATACATCGTCGCCGTTGCGCGGGAACGCCACTTTGGGCGTGCCGCCGAGGCCTGCTTCGTCTCGCAACCGACGCTGTCGGTCGCCATCAAGAAGCTGGAAGACGAACTGGCCGTGCAGATCTTCGAGCGCGGCGCATCTGAAGTGAGCGTCACGCCCGTCGGCGAGCAAATCGTCACACAGGCGCAGCGCGTGCTTGAACAGACGATGGCGATCCGCGAGATTGCCAAGCAGGGGATGGACCCGCTGGCCGGGCCGCTGCGCCTGGGGGTGATCTACACGATTGGGCCGTATCTGCTGCCCGCGCTCGTCAAGCAGATGATCGACACCGTCCCGCAGATGCCGCTGATGCTGCAGGAGAACTTCACCGTGCGGCTGGTGGAGCTGCTCAAGCAGGGCGAGATCGACTGCGCCATCATGGCCGAGCCGTTTCCCGAGGCCGGCCTGATGACGGTGCCGCTGTACGACGAACCCTTTGTCGTGGCGGTGCCGCGCGGTCACGAGCTGGCCAAGGCGTCGTCGGTGGACCCGGAAGCGCTCAAGCAGCAGACCATGCTGCTGCTCGGCAACGGGCATTGCTTCCGCGATCATGTGCTCGGGGTGTGCCCGGAGCTGTCGCGCTTCTCGCAGAACGCGGACGGTATTCAGAAGACGTTCGAAGGTTCGTCGCTGGAAACGATCCGCCATATGGTCGCCAGCGGCGTGGGCATTACGGTGCTGCCGCGCACGTCGGTGCCCAGCATGCAGCCTGTCGCCACCGATCTGCTCAGTTACGTGCCCTTCCAGGAGCCTGTGCCCGACCGCCGCGTTGTTCTGGCCTGGCGCAAGAGCTTCACCCGCATTGCCGCGATCGAAGCGGTGGCTAAGGCGGTCGCGCAATGCGAACTGCCCGGCATCAAGCTGTTGCCGCCCACCCCGCTGATTCATTGATCCTCTGAGGTAGCCGCTGGCCGTCACTCCATGACGGCCATAGCGCACGTCTAATTAATAGATAAAAACAATCAAATATACGCATCGATAGCTCATTGGTAGACTGTTTTCCATGGTGAGCGCATCGCTCACTGCCCAATCACCGTGGAGCCCGTCATGTCCCTGCCGCTTGCCTCGAACACCGTCGCGACCGTGCTGGAATGGCTCGCTGCCTATGGTGAATCGCACTGACCTGATGGATGCATGAAGCTGCCCGCGCTTGTCGTTCGGGCATCAGGAACGCGCGGGGTCGCAAGGAGAAAAAGCATGGCAATGGTGCGGATGTTTGTTTCGGAATGGCAGGGGTTTGCGGGCACCGTGCGCGCGTCGCAGGCAGAGGTGCCGACGTTGTCCGGTATGCCCGGCAGTGCGGCTGGCGGGCTCGGCACCCGCGCTGCAGAATCCGCCCGCCTGCAACGCAAGTGGGTGCGCAAGCAGATCGGTCTAACGATCGTGGCTGCCGGCGCTATGATCGTGCTCCTGCACGGTACGGTGCAGCTCATGGTCTGATGACCGGCCGGATGCTCGGTTGCCATCCGCTGTGCGTTTCGTCATAGGACGATGGGACGATCGGAACTTGCTGCGCGAGCGGCAACCGAAAGAAGGCTTGAAGCACGCATGGCCCGACGCTGAATCAAGGCAAGGGCATCGCGTTTTTGCACACCACTTCATAGGGGAATCCAGATGGCAAAGAAGAACAGCGGCGCGACTGCCGCAGCCCAGATCAACATCGGCATCGCTGACAAGGATCGCAAGAAGATCGCAGAAGGCCTGTCGCGCCTGCTGGCCGATACCTACTCGCTGTATCTGAAGACGCATTACTTCCACTGGAACGTCACCGGCCCGATGTTCAACACGCTGCATCTGATGTTCGAGACGCAGTACAACGAACTGTGGAATGCCGTCGACCCGGTGGCTGAGCGTATCCGCGCGCTGGGTTATCCCGCGCCGGGCTCGTATTCGGAGTTCGCCAAGCTGTCGTCGATTCCGGAATCGAAGGGCATTCCCGAGGCGATGGACATGGTGCGTGAGCTGGTAGCCGGCCACGAAGCCGTGACGCGCACCGCCCGCAGCCTGTTCCCGGATGTTGACAAGGCCGCCGACGAACCGACCGCCGACTTGCTGACGCAACGCATGGACATCCACGAGAAGACCGCGTGGATGCTGCGCTCGCTACTGGCTTAAGGCTGGCTTGACGGCCGTTCGCCACGTTTGCGACAGGCGTTTCGACAGCAGCGAATTGCGCCCCTCCCGCGAGCCCGTTGTGTTGCGGGCGGGGCAGCATCAACCCCATGACCTAAACGAGAGAATCATGACGACTGAAGCCAAATGCCCGTTTCCCGGCCATGCTCCCGCTGCTTCGCACGCCTTCGGTGGCGGTACGGCCAACAAAGACTGGTGGCCCAATCAACTGCGCGTTGATCTGCTGAACCAGCATTCCGAGAAGTCGGATCCGCTCGGGCCGAAGTTCGACTACCGCAAGTCCTTCAATGCGATCGACTACGACGCGCTCAAGGCCGATTTGCGCCGCCTGATGACGGATTCGCAAGACTGGTGGCCGGCAGACTTTGGGCACTATGGCCCGCAGTTCATCCGCATGGCATGGCACGCTGCCGGCACGTACCGCACGGGTGATGGCCGTGGCGGCGCAGGGCGCGGCCAGCAACGATTCGCACCGCTCAACTCCTGGCCCGACAACGTCAACATCGACAAGTCGCGCCGCTTGCTGTGGCCGATCAAGCAGAAGTACGGCCAGGCAATCTCGTGGGCCGACCTGCTGATCCTGACCGGCAACGTGGCACTCGAAACCATGGGCTTCCGCACCTTCGGCTTTGCCGCGGGCCGTGAGGACACCTGGGAACCGGACAACGACGTCTATTGGGGCAGCGAGACCGCTTGGCTGGCGCCCACCAACAATCCCAACAGCCGCTATTCGGGCGACCGCAATCTTGCGAACCCGCTGGCGGCCGTGCAAATGGGCCTGATCTATGTGAACCCGGAAGGCCCGGACGGCAACGGGGACCCACTGGCCGCCGCACGCGACATCCGCGACACCTTCGCCCGCATGGCGATGGATGATGAAGAAACCGTCGCGTTGATCGCTGGCGGCCACACCTTCGGCAAAACGCACGGCGCGGGCGCGGCAAGCCACGTTGGCGCCGATGTCGAAGCGGCTCCGCTGGAAGCGCAAGGCCTGGGCTGGGCCAGCACATATGGGACCGGCAAGGGTGCCGACGCCATCACCAGCGGGCTGGAAGTCACCTGGACGCAGACCCCTGCGCAATGGAGCAATTTCTTCTTCGAAAATCTGTTCAAGTACGAATGGGTGCAGGAGAAGAGCCCGGCCGGCGCGCTGCAATGGGTGGCCAAGGACGCCGAGGCGATCATTCCGGGCCCGACGCCCGATTCGCCCAAGCGTCGCCCGACGATGCTGACGACCGACCTGTCGTTGCGCTTCGATCCGGCGTACGAAAAGATCTCGCGCCGCTTCCTCGACAACCCGCAGGCATTTGCTGAAGCTTTTGCGCGCGCCTGGTTCAAGCTCACGCACCGTGATCTCGGCCCGAAGTCGCGTTACCTCGGCCCCGAAGTGCCGCGTGAAGACCTGATCTGGCAAGACCCGCTTCCGGCTGCCACGCACAAGCCGACCGAAGTCGACATCGCCGACCTCAAGGCGAAGATTGCTGCTTCAGGTCTGTCGGCCGCCGAGCTGGTTGCGGTGGCATGGGCATCCGCCTCGACCTTCCGCGGTTCGGACAAGCGCGGCGGTGCCAACGGTGCTCGCATTCGCCTGGCCCCGCAGAACGATTGGGCAGTCAACCAGCCGGTGGCCGGCACGCTGGCCAAGCTGGAGGAGATTCAACGCGCTTCCGGCAAGGCTTCTCTGGCCGATGTGATCGTGCTGGCGGGCAGCGTCGGTATCGAACTGGCCGCCAAGGCAGCTGGCACGACGATCTCCGTGCCGTTCACGCCGGGCCGCGTCGATGCAACGGCCGAGCAAACCGACGCCGCCTCGTTCGCGCCGCTCGAACCGGTGGCCGACGGCTTCCGCAACTACCAGAAAGCCGATTACGCGATGCCGGCCGAAGTGTTGCTGCTCGACAAGGCTCAGTTGCTGACGCTGACCGCGCCTGAGCTGACCGTGCTGATCGGTGGCCTGCGCGCCATCAACATCAACGCGGATGGCAGCCAGCACGGCGTATTTACCGCCACGCCGGGCGCGCTGACCAACGATTTCTTCGTCAACCTGCTCGACATGGGCACCGAATGGAAGGCCGCCGGCAACATCTACGAGGGGTTCGATCGCAAGACGGGTCAACTCAAGTGGACCGGCACGCGCGTCGATCTGGTGTTCGGCTCGAATTCGATCCTGCGCGCGCTGGCCGAGGTGTTTGGCAGCGCCGACGGTAAGGAGCGCTTCATCAGCGAGTTCGTTGCCGCTTGGGTCAAGGTGATGAATCTCGACCGGTTCGATATGGCCGCCGCCTAAGCTGCTTTCGGCGGGACTAAAATGGCGCCTTGCCTCGTGCAGGCGCCATTTTCTTTGGTGATTTCCATGCAATCGTCCGCTGCCCAACCCAGCCGCCTCGTGCTCTATGCGCGCCTGATGCGCATGGACAAACCGATCGGCACGCTGCTGCTGCTGTGGCCGACGCTGTGGGCGCTATGGATGGCCGCTGATGGCCATCCGCCGGTGTCGCTGGTGGTGATTTTCACGGTCGGCACATTCCTGATGCGCTCGGCTGGCTGCGCCGTCAACGACTGGGCCGATCGCGACTTTGACAAACACGTCAAACGCACCAAGGAGCGGCCGATTACCGCCGGCCTGATCGCCCCATGGGAAGCGCTGGCGGTTGCGGCGGTGCTGTCGCTCATCGCCTTCACGCTGATCCTGCCGCTCAATGCGCTGACCAAATGGATGTCGGTGGCGGCCATCGTGATTGCCGGCACGTATCCGTTCTTCAAGCGGTTCTTCGCGATTCCGCAGGCGTACCTGGGTATTGCGTTCGGGTTCGGGATCCCGATGGCGTACGCGGCAGTGCAGGATCAGGTGCCGGTGCTGGCGTGGCTGATGCTCGCAGGCAATGTGTTCTGGGCGATTGCCTACGACACTGCGTATGCCATGGTCGATCGCGATGACGATCTGCTCATCGGCATCAAAACGTCGGCCATTACGTTCGGACGCTACGACGTGGCGGCGATCATGCTGTGCTACGTCGGCTTCTTCGGGATCATGGCCTGGGCTGGCTATGTGATGGCGCTAGGCGTGGCGTACTGGATTGGATTTGCCGCTGCCGTGGCGTTGTCGCTTTGGTATTACCCGATGCTGCAGACGCGGGATCGGATGAAGTGTTTTTTTGTTTTCCGGCATAACAATTGGCTGGGGGCGTGTTTGTTTGCTGGTGTGGCGGGGGCGTATTTGATGCGGTAGGGCGTTTTTGGTGCATCCCTTGTTTCTCCCCCTGCCGGGGGCGACTCACTTTCTTTGTCTTGCCAAAGAAAGTAAGCAAAGAAAGGCGCGCCCGATGCGGCGAAAGACTCCTTGAATTTATGTCGCATGGAGGGAGGGGAGGCAAACTCGCTTCGCTCAGACAGCCTCCCCTCTTTTTCCTCCTTGCAACAGAAATTCAAGGCGCCGCATAGGGCAGGGCAAGTCAAAGGACAACAGCCAAACCTCCGCGGCGCCAGCTCAAACGACAAAGGCCAACCTCGCGACGGGTTGGCCTTTTTCTTTTGACGTTGAGCCCTTGATGGCGACTTGAATTTGTGTGAGCGGGCGGATCAAGGAAGGAGGCTTGTCTGAGCGCAGCGAGTTTGCCTCCTTCCCCGCGCGGTCACACAAATTCAAGGGGAAGTCGCCATCTCGGGCGCGCCTTTCTTTTGCTTACTTTTCTTTGGCAAGACAAAGAAAAGTGAGTCGTGCCCGGCAGGGTACGAAACAGGGATGGACCACCAAGGCTTCAATCCCTCCCAAACTCCTCCCCCATCTCCTTGCCCCGCGCGGCAGCAGCATGCATCGCGCGTACAAAGGCAGCCTTGATACTCGCCCCCTCCATTGAAGTGAGCGCCGCATAGGTCGTCCCACCCTTGGACGTCACGCGCTCGCGCAGCACCTCAACCGGCTCAGACGATTGGCCTGCCAGCGTGGCCGCGCCAATAAATGTTTCGACCGCCAGCGTGCGCCCATCCTCCGCCGACAGCCCCAGCTCCTGCGCCGCCTGCTGCATCGCCTCGATGAAATAGAACACGTACGCCGGGCCGCTGCCCGAGATGGCGGTCACCGCATCAATCTGCGCCTCGGCGGGCACCCACACGCTTTTGCCGACGGCATTGGCGATGGCGCTGGCGGTCGCGCGGTCGGCGTCGGACAAGCCCGCGTTGGCGGCCAGGCCCGTCATACCCAGACCGGAGAGCGCTGGTGTATTCGGCATCGCCCGAACCACACGTGCGTGGCCATTCAGCCAGCGTGACAGATCCTGAATCCGGATGCCCGCCGCCACCGACAGCACCAGGCTGTTGCCCAGATGCGGGGCGAGTTGCGCGCAGACCTCACGCATCTGCTGCGGCTTGACGGCCAGGACGATCACGTCGCGGTCGGCCAGTTCTGCGCCCGGGGCGGCAGCGGTGTGGGCGCCCCAGGCCTGTTCGGCGCGGCTGCGGGCAGGCTCGGTCGGATCCACCACCACGATGTTGGCGCCGTGCGCGCCCTTGGCGATCAGGCCGCCGATGAGGGCCGCCGCCATGTTGCCGCCGCCGATGAAGCCGAGTTTCAGAGTGTCGAGCATGAGAGTGGTGGTGTGAGAGAAAACAGGAATTCAGGCGTTGGCATACTGCCGCGCCCCGAAGATGGCGCTGCCGACACGCACAATGGTGGCGCCTTCGGCAATGGCGTCTTCCAGGTCGGCGGACATGCCCATTGACAGCGTATCGAGCGGGATGCCGGCCTCACCCAGCCGACCTGCCAGCGCACGCAGATCAGCAAACGGCTTGCGCTGCGCGGCAGGGTCATCGCTCGGCTCAGGCACGGCCATCAAGCCGCGCAATTGCAGACGGGGCAGCGCCGAGACGGCTTGTGCCACGGCAAGCACTTCATCGAAATCTGGCATCAGACCATGTTTGCTGGCCTGGCGGCTGATGTTGATCTCAAGACAGACTTGCAGCGGCGGCAAGGTGTCGGGGCGCTGGGCCGAGAGGCGCTCGGCAATTTTGAGGCGGTCAACGCTGTGCACCCAGTCGAATTGTTCGGCCACGGCGCGCGTCTTGTTGCTCTGCAGGGGGCCGATGAAGTGCCAGCGGATCGGGTCAGGGCCCGTGCGCAGGTCGGCCAGCGCGTCGATCTTGGCGATGCCTTCCTGCACATAGTTTTCGCCGAAGAGGCGTTGCCCGGCGGCATGCGCGGTGCGTACGGCATCGGCGTCGAACGTCTTGGAAACCGCCAGCAATGTGACACCCGCAGCATCGCGCGAAGCCAGTGTGCAGGCCGTTGTGATCCGTTGACGCACGGCTTGCAAGTTGGCGGCGATTACAGACATAATCCGGCGACGTTTGTTACAAATAAACAAGGTTCCGGCACGTCAAAACAACGGCTCGGAGCGCGTCTGGAGGCGCCATTGCGACGCCCGGGCGACATAAAAAAGTCGGGGGTCATTATAAGATGGACATCGCGCAGCTTCTGGCGTTTTCCGCCAAGAACAAGGCGTCGGACTTGCACCTGTCGGCCGGACTGCCGCCGATGATCCGGATCCACGGCGACATGCGCCGGATCAACGTGCCACCGCTCACGCACCAAGATGTGCACTCCATGGTGTACGACATCATGAGCGACGGGCAGCGCAAGGTCTACGAAGAAAACCTGGAAGTCGACTTCTCGTTTGAGATCCCCGGCCTCTCGCGTTTCCGGGTCAACGCGTTCAACCAGAACCGCGGCGCTTCGGCCGTATTCCGGACGATTCCGTCGAAGGTGCTCTCGCTGGACGACCTGAAGGCGCCTGCCGTGTTTGCGGACTTGGCGATGAAGCCGCGCGGCCTGGTGCTCGTCACGGGCCCGACCGGCTCGGGCAAGTCGACGACGCTTGCCGCGATGGTCAACCACCGCAACGAAAACGACATGGGCCACATCCTCACGGTGGAGGACCCGATCGAATTCGTGCATGAATCGAAGAAGAGCCTGATCAACCAGCGCGAGCTTGGTCCGCATACACACTCGTTCGCCAATGCGCTGAAGTCGGCGCTGCGTGAAGACCCGGACGTGGTGCTGGTGGGCGAATTGCGTGATCTTGAGACCATTCGCCTGGCGCTCACGGCCGCAGAAACGGGCCACTTGGTGTTCGGCACGCTGCACACCAGCTCGGCTGCCAAGACCATCGACCGGGTCGTCGACGTGTTTCCGTCGGACGAAAAAGAGATGGTCCGGACCATGCTTTCCGAATCGCTGGAGGCGGTGATCTCGCAGACGCTGCTCAAGACGCGCGACGGGTCGGGCCGGATTGCGGCGCATGAAATCATGATTGCCACGCCGGCCATCCGTCACTTGATCCGCGAGAACAAGATCTCGCAGATGTACTCGATGATGCAGACGAGCAGCGGCATGGGCATGCAGACGCTCGACCAATGTCTGTCGGAGCTGATCAAGCGCTCGGCGATCAACTACGCAGACGCGCGCGCCATCGCCAAGAACCCGGACGCGTTCGCGAATTGATACGTGAACTGATGCGCTGACTGATACGTCAAGCGCGCTTTCCAATTTTCTTCAGGAGGGGCACGCCATGCTTGACCGCGAAGCCGCCACCAAATACATCCACGAACTCTTGCAGTTGATGGTGAACAGCCGTGGCTCGGACTTGTTCATCACGTCGGAATTTCCGCCCGCGATCAAGGTGGACGGAAAGGTCACGCCGATTTCGCAGCAGCCGCTGAATGCCGTGCAGGCCGTCGGTCTGGTCAAGTCGATCATGAACGAGAAGCAGCTGCGCGAGTACGAAGACAGCTCGGAATGCAACTTCGCCATCACGGCGCCGGGTGCGGGGCGTTTCCGTGTGTCGGCGTTCATGCAGCAGGGCCGCGCCGGCATGGTGCTGCGGACCATCAACACAAAGATCCCGACGCTGGGCGAGCTGGATTTGCCGCCGATCCTGAACGAGATCGTGATGAGCAAGCGCGGGCTGGTGATCGTGGTGGGTGCTACGGGCTCGGGCAAGTCGACCTCGCTGGCGGCGATGGTGGGCTATCGCAACGCGAATTCGTATGGCCACATCATCACCATCGAAGATCCGGTGGAATACGTGCACACCCACCAGAACTGCGTGGTGACGCAGCGTGAAGTGGGCGTGGATACCGAGTCCTGGCACGTGGCGCTGAAGAACACGCTGCGCCAGGCGCCGGATGTGATCCTGATCGGCGAAATCCGGGATCGCGACACGATGGAATACGCCATCCAGTACGCGGAAACCGGCCACTTGTGCCTCGCCACGCTGCACGCCAACAGCTCAAACCAAGCGATCGACCGGATCATCAACTTCTTCCCGGAAGAGAAGCGTCAGCAGTTGCTGATCGACCTGTCGCTGAACCTTCGCGCGATGATCGCGCAGCGCCTGCTGCCACGTCAGGGCAGAAAAGGGCGCGTGCCGGCCGTCGAAATCATGCTGGCCACCCCGCTGGTGCAAGACCTCATCTTCAAGGGCGAGGTGCACGAGCTGAAGGAGGTCATGAAGAAATCCCGCGAGCAAGGGATGATCTCGTTCGATCAGGCGTTGTTCGAGCTGTACGAGGAAAACAAGATCACTTACGAGGACGCGTTGCGCAATGCGGACTCCCTCAACGATCTGCGCTTGCAGATCAAGCTGCACAGCAAGCGTGGCGGCCAGACCGACCTGTCGGCCGGCACCGAGCATCTGAATGTTGTCTGATGTGGCCCACGCGCTACACCATTTGAGGTAATTTGCGGCGCATAACGTTTGCGTCACTCGGAAGACCGCCCGGTCGTCATGATCTTTCCTTAATATTTGCTGAGAATTGCCGTTTAAGCGGTGAGCGGGCCTGCCAAGTCATCGGCGGGCGCGCATCAAAACGATAAAAGCAACAGCAAATCCGGGTGGGTAAAAACGTGGCAAGCAAGCCGAGGTATCAGCGCGCGCGGGCGGCGCGGGGTTTTACGCTGATTGAGCTCATGATCACAGTGGCCATTGTCGGCATCCTGGCGATCATTGCTTATCCCAGCTACGTCCAGTACATCGTCCGCTCCAATCGGGCAGCGGCGGAATCCTTCATGCAGGAAGTTGCGGCCGCGCAGGAGCGCTTCCTGCTCGACAACCGTGCCTATGCGCCGAATCTGACCACGTTGCAATACGCGAGCAACGTGCCGGCCAACGTTTCGCCCAACTACACCTTCACGTTGAGCGCGAGCAGTGTGCCGCCGTCTTACCAACTGGCGGCGAGCCCGCAGGGGTCGCAGCAGGTGAATGACACTGCCTGCGGCACGCTCACCCTGACGAACACCGGCGCCAAGGGAGCGTCCACTGGCGCCTCCAACTGCTGGAAGTGAGGCGAGCCATGAATCCCCTGCGCAAGCCCATTCAAGGTTTCACGCTGACCGAGCTGATGGTCACGCTGGCCGTGCTCGCCATCCTCGTCACGATTGCGGTGCCCTCGTTCTCGGGCATGATCGCGACCCAGGCCACACGCAATGCATCGTTCGACCTGTCGTCTGCCGTGTCGTTGGCGCGTGCGGAGGCTGTCAAGCAGAACACCATCGTCACCGTATCGACCAGCAGCACTTGGGCGGCCGGATGGACGCTGATGGCGGGCACGCCTGCCACGGTGATCCGCACATTCGGCCCGTACAGCGGCGTGACCATCGCGGCGAGCAACGGCAATACGCTGTCGTTCGGCAACGATGGCCGACCGACTGCAGGCGGCGTTACGTTCCAGGTCACGCCGACGAGCGCGTCGCAATCCGTTTCCTCGAGCTGCGTACAGGTAGGCGGCACCGGCCGCGTCGCCGTGGTTTCGGGGACGTGCTCATGAGCGCCATCGCACATTTGTCACATCGCCGGTTACGCAAGGCCGGGCAGCGTGGGTCGACCCTGATCGAGATCCTGATTTCGGTCGTGATCCTGCTGGTGGCGCTGCTGGGCGCGGCCGGCATGATGGTTCGCTCGAACCAGTCCGAGATGGAGTCCTACCAGCGCGTGCAGGCCCTGACGCTGTTGCAGGACATGGCCGCGCGGCTCAACGCCAACCGCCAGGTGGCCTCGTGCTACGCCGTGGCCGGCGCGATAACCACCGTCGGCACGGGCGGTGTCTCGGCTCCGAGTTGCACGACGGGCACGGCCGCGCAGCAAGCCACTGTCACCACCGATCTCGCGGCTTGGAACAGTGCGCTGCTCGGCAATACGGAGACTGCCGCCAGCGGCACCGTGGCCTTGGGCGCCATGATCGGGGCGCGCGGCTGTATCGAGGCTGTCGACACGGTCAACCAGATCTATCGCGTGACCGTCGCATGGCAAGGCTTGGTGCAGACCGTGGCGCCGGCGCTGCCTTGCGGCAGCGGCAGCGGCAATTACGGTAACGATGCCTATCGGCGCGCCATCAGCGTGCAGGTGCGCATGGGGGTGCTGTCATGACGCCGAACCGCACGTTGCGCCGTCTGCAGCGCGGGATGTCGCTGGTCGAACTGATGGTCGGCATGGCGCTGGGGCTGCTGTTGCTGACCGCTCTGGCGAGCCTGTATGCGTCCACCTCGCAATCGCGCGTGCAACTGGGCAACAGCGCCACGCAGATCGAGAGCGGCCGCTACGCGCTCGACATCATCAGCCAGGAAGTCGGGCTCGGAGGCTTCCTTGGCGATCTGAATCTGCTGGGAACCTCAGCGGTGGCAACGCCCGATGTGTGCGCAAGCGCCACCAACGCACTTGGCTTTACCAACAGCCCTGCGACGGTGCCGGTGGCCATCTACGGTTACGTGCCCGGTGCGAACGCGGCGCCATGCCTGCCCAACCTGTCGCCCAACTCCGAAATCCTGGTGGTGCGGCGCGTGTCGAGCACCGTCACCTCCGCGAGCGCCGTAGCAGCAGGGCAAGCGTATCTGCAGGATTCGTTCTGCAGTACGGACACCGCGCCCTTTGTGTTTAGCGCCACCGCAACGGACTTCACGCTCAAGGACAAGACCTGCGGCAAGCTGGCAGACCTTCGCCAAGTCAGCGTGCGAGCGTTCTACCTCGCCACGTGCGACCGCTGCGGCACGGGTGGCGACAGTATTCCCACGCTCAAGATGGTCGAGTTTTCCAGCGGTGCAATGCAACCGCCCAACTCGATCGCCCAAGGCATCGACGACGTGCATTTCGTCTATGGCGTCGATATGGACGGCAACGGTTCGCCCGATTGCTACGTGGCCAATCCAGGCATCGATAACAGCGCCGCCTGTACCACCGTGAGCGGCTACAACTGGCTCGCATCCGCCGCGACCAACTGGAGCAACGTGACGGCCGTGCGCATCAACGTGCTCGCGCGCACGCTGGGCGTGTCGCCGGGCTGGACGGACACGCGGTCTTACGACATGGGCCGCGGCACGCTCACCGCCCCTTTCAACGATGGCTACAAGCGACACGTCTATGCGGAACTCGCGCGCGTCGCCAATGTGGCCGGCCCTCGGGAGTAGCCATGCGGCGCTTATCGGTTCGCCAATCGGCACGTCAGTCGGGCGTGACCCTTGTTGTCACGCTGATCTTCCTGGCGATCTTCATGGGCATCGTCGTGATGATGATGAACTCGGGCGTGATCAACACCAAGATCGCCGCCAACCAGCAATACGGCCTGGAAGCGCGCAGCGCCGCGCAGCAGGGCATTGAGCAAGTCATCAGTGTGGATTTCACCTCCAACCCGGTCGCCACCAGCGTGCCGGTGGACGTGAACGGCGATGGCAAGACGGATTACACCGCGCAGGTTGCCGCGCCCGCTTGCGTGGCAACCAAGGCGATCGCCAACACGCAATTGACCACCGATACGACCAGCCCCAACTTTGCCGCCGACTCCTCTTGCTTCAGCGGCGTGAACAACAACTCCGACACCGGCATCCTGACTGCCGCCGGTACACCGGGTGGCATGTCGAATTGCAGTGCGACGCAGTGGGATGTCGCCGCCACCGTCAACGATGTGAACGGCACAGCCGTGAACACCACGCTGCATCAGGGCGTTGCGGTTCGCGTGCTGACCGGCGCGGCGTGTCCGTAAGCCAACGCGCAAAGCCAGGAAGAACTCATATGCGCTCATTTGCTCAACGATTTGCGTTTGCCGCCACGGCAACCGCCGCGCTCGCACTAGCGTGTGTCCAGCCTGCCGGGGCCGAGGATATTGATCTGTACACCGGGCTGCAACCGCAGGCGGGCAAGCCGAACGTGCTGATCGTCATGGACAACGCGTCCACGTGGAATGCATCCGCGCCGTTTACCTGCGACACCAGTGGCGTCGTGTCGAGCAACAATGCAAACACCGATGTGGGTGCCGAGCAGTGCGCGCTCTATGACGCGGTGAATGCGTTCAAGAATTCGCCGTCGCTGCTGGGCAACCTGAATCTTGGTCTGATGATGTTCGGCACCGGCAACAACGTCGGCGCGCAGTTCCAGTTTCCGTCGACGCCGCCGGCGCAGTTGCCGTTGATGGATCTCAACGGGATCAACAGCTTTCTCAACTACGTGTTGACGATCGATCGCCAGGCAAACAACTCGAACAATTCGCAGGTTGGCGGCGGCATGGAGGAGGCCTGGGCCTACTTCAACAGCGGGACGGGGCCTTCAGGGACGGATTATTCGTCTGTGCGCCCGATCAATAACCCGTGCCAGCGGACGTACGTCATCTACATTGGCAATGCCGTCAACAACGGCAAACCGCAGGACACCGGCAAGAACATCCAGAGCGATCTGGCGACTGCGCTGGGCCTTTCGGCCAATACGACGCCGCCACAGATCGTCATACCGTCGCCCTATAACAAGTACCAGGCCAACTGGGGCGATGAGTGGGCGCAGTTCATGTACCGCTACGACCTGCAGACGAAGACGATCCCGAAGGATCATCCGCCGCAGAACATCATCACCTACACGATTTCCGTCACAGACGGAAACAACCCGGACTACGTCGCGTTCGACCAGAGCATGGCCACGAACGGTGGCGGCAAAGCGTATGTCGCGCAGCTTGGGAAACCGGACCAGCTGAAAGACATCCTGCTGCAGATCTTCAACGAAATTCAGGCCGTGAACAGCGTGTTTGCGTCTGTCAGCTTGCCGGCCGCCGTGAACGCGCAGGGGCAGTTCCTGAACCAGGTCTATGTCGGCATGTTTCGTCCGGACGCGACCGCCGCGCCGCGCTGGATGGGCAACCTCAAGCAGTACCAAGTGGGCTACGACACCAACGGCAGCCTGCAACTGCTTGATTCGGTCGGCAAACCGGCGCTCAGCAGTGCAGGCACAGGTTTCATTTCACCCAACGCCATCAGTTTCTGGACGGCCGATCCTCCGCTCGCTTTTGGCACCAGTGGTTACGGATCCGGCGTGACGAACTGGCCTAAGAACGGATTCTGGATCAACAGCCCTTCTGGAGTTGGTGGCGCAAGTGATTCCCCCGACGGCGAGGTGGTAGAGAAGGGCGGAACCGGTGAAATGCTGCGGGCACAGTTCCTGACGGATCAGAGCACCCGTGTGCTGTATACATGCAACGGCGTCGGTACCTGCCCGACTAGCGGCGCCATGCCGACGTTCGACACCAGCAACACTTGGTTGACGGGCGGTACCGGCAAGGGGCTGGACGCGATCAATTCATACAACAGCGTCAACGGCGCCCCGGCGATCACCTCGACCGAGCAGAGCTACTTCATCAACTGGGTGCGCGGCCGTGACGTCTATGCGATGGACGGAACCACGAAAGCGCCGACGGTGGGACAGGAAGCCGAGACAGGTCCGGGGTCTCCGGTGACGATTCGTCCGTCGATCCACGGCGACGTACTGCATTCACGGCCGGTGGTGATCAACTACGGAACATCGACCACGCCGAATGTCGTCGTCTATTACGGCACCAACGACGGCGTGTTCCATGCCATCAACGGAAACCAGACAACCGGCATCAAGACCTCGTCGACAAATACCGTGCGTCCTGGCGGCGAGCTGTGGGGTTTCATCCCACCCGAGTTTATCGGCAAGTTGAGCCGGCTCTACGCCAACACGCCGGAGGTGGCCCTTTCCACCACACCGGGCGGCATCACGCCCAAACCGACACCGCGCGACGATTTCTTCGACGGCAGCACGACCGTCATGCAGGATCAGCGCACAGCCGGCAGCCCGCGCACCGTCATCTACCTGACAGCGCGTCGTGGTGGCAGCCTTATTTATGCGCTGGACGTGACTGATCCGGTCAATCCGCGCTATCTCTGGTCGCGAAGCAACACCGACATTCCGGAGCTGGGTCAGACGTGGTCGAAGCCTCGCCTGATGCGCGTGGCGGGCTATGCCAACCCGGTGCTGATCATGGGCGCGGGCTACGATGCGGCTTCCGAAGACAGCGACCCGGCACCCGGCACCGACACCATGGGCCGCGGCATTGTCGTACTCGATGCGTACAGCGGCGTGCCGGTGTGGAGCGCCTTGGCCAACTGCACCGGCGTGGCCGGCGTGTGCGTCAAGAACACCAGCCTCACGCGTTCGATTGCCTCCGACGTCACGGCGGTCGACCGCACAGGCAGCGGCTACATCCAGATGGCCTACGTGGGCGATGTGGGCGGCAACATCTGGCGTGTGGACTTCCAGAGCGCTGCCGGCAACACTCCCGCCAACTGGGCGTTGACGCAGTTCGCCGCGCTTGGCGGCGCAGCCAATACCAACAATGCGCGCAAGTTCTTCTATGCGCCGGATGTGGTGCCGACGGCCGGCTTCAATGCAATCCTCGCCGGCACTGGCGACCGCGAGCATCCGCTGTTTTCGGCCTCGAACACGCCCGGTACTGCCTACAACGTGGTCAACCGGTTCTACATGCTCAAGGATCCGAACCTCGGGCCGGTGCCGGCCGGGTGGACGCCGCTGACCGAAGCCAACCTCGTCGATGCGACCTCGGTGGCGTACAACGGCACGGGCTCCGGCTTCTTCATCACGTTGCCGAATCCGGGCGAGAAGGTTGTGAATGCGCCGCTGACCGTGGCGGGCTACACGACGTTCGGTACCAACACGCCGGCGGTGCCAAAGGCGGGCATGTGCTATCCGAACCTTGGGGTGGCGCGCACCTATTCCGTCAGTTTCCTGACTGGCGCCGGCCAGAACACCGACCGCTCCGTCATGCTCGATGGCGGCGGATTCCCGCCGTCCTCTGTGTACGGCGTGGTGCTCGTGAACAATGGCAACGGCGGCACGACGCCGGTTCCGGTGTGCTTTGGCTGCGGTAACCAAACGGGCACGGGCGGTGGATCGTCGCTGGCGCCGATCAAGGTCACCCCCACGGGCCTCGGCAAACGCAAGCGCACCTTCTGGTTCTCTGAAACCGACAAGCACTGATCCGAATCGCCCCAAACGGCCCGCCCAGCGCGGGCCGTTACAATTCCGGACAGATGCCGGAGCACCCCGTTCCCGCAACCATCCGGAGAGTAGCCATGAGTGATGTCTACGCATTCGAGGCCGATTCGTTGACCGGCCAGCGCGTGCCGCTGTCGCAGTACAAAGGCAAGGTCCTGCTGATCGTGAACACGGCGAGCAAGTGCGGATTCACGCCGCAATACGCTGGGCTGGAAGCGGTGTACAAGCGGCTGCATGAGAAAGGCCTCGAGGTGCTCGGCTTTCCGTGCAACCAGTTCGGCAAGCAGGAGCCGGGCGGCGAAGACGAAATCGGCGCGTTCTGCGAGAAAAACTACGGCGTCTCGTTCCCGATGTTCGGCAAGATCGACGTGAATGGCTCGAACGCGCATCCGCTCTACAAGTGGCTGACCTCGGAAAAGCCCGGCGTGCTCGGCATCGAAGCGGTCAAATGGAACTTCACCAAGTTTCTGCTGCGCCGCGACGGCACGGTCTACAAGCGCTACGCGCCCATGACCAAGCCGGAAGAGATCGCCGACGATATTGAACGGCTGCTGGCGGAGCCCGATCCCGCCTGACGTTGCGGTCGTTAATCCTGCGAGCCTCGCACCTTGCGCATGAAATCCGCCAGCGAGCGCTCGGCGGATTCGGCAAAGTGGCGCTCCAGAATGTCGACCTTGACGCAGCGGTCGAGGCGGAAGGTGCGGTAGTCCTGACGGTGCTCGCACCAGGCGGCCACCAGCCAGACTTGTCCCCAGAAGAACAGGCCGAGCGGCTGGATGCAGCGCTCGGTCAACTGACCTTGCGCATCCCGGTAGGAGAGTCGCGCGACGGCGTGGCGCCCAAGCGCCGCATGCAGCGTGTCGAATACCTGCTTGACCTCGTTGCCCATGCCGTAGCCGGGCGCAAAGATGCGCGTGGTCTCGGCTTCGTTGCGGCGCTCCGCGGGCAGGGCGCCCATCAGTTTTTCCAGTGCCGCTTCCACCGAGTCGGCCATGGTGCCGCCGCCCCATGCCTTGATCATCCGCGCGCCGGCCACCAGGGCTTCAACTTCATCGGCGGTGAACATGAGCGGTGCGAGGTCGAAGCCTGCGCGCATGCGGTAGCCGATACCGGCTTCGCCTTCGATCGGCACGCCTGAGACGGACAGATCGCGGATGTCGCGATACACCGTGCGCTCGGACACGCCGAGGCGCTCGGCTAGCATGGCCGCCGTGGTCAAACGGCGGCCTCGCAGGATCTGGGCAATCTGGAACAGGCGGTCGGCGCGGCGGGTCATGCGCGGCATTGTAGTGGCCTTCGGCCCGGGTGCAATGCGCGCCATATCCCCTACGCGCCGAAGGGCGTCAGCTCACGTTGCGGGTGGATTTCGACCACATCGACCTGTTCGCCACGGCGCAGCATGCGCTTGCCCAGTCGCGGGAAATCGGCAATCTCGATGTTGAGATGTTCGCCGCCGCACAGATAGACGAGGTCTTCCTTGCCGCAGTTGCGCAGGTGGTGCGCGATGCCCGTGGGGAACGCCATGAAGTCACCGGGGCGCACGGTGAACATGCTGTCGGCGATTTCAGCTTGCGCTTCGCCCGAGAGGATGTAGATCCATTCCTCTTCGCGCTGGTGCGAGTGATAGACGAATGATTCCTTGCCCGGCGGCACGCGCGCGAAATTCACGCCGGTGCGCTTGAGCCCGAGCAGCCGGCCCATCATGGTGCCGTGGATTTCCGACAGGCTGTTCCAGGGGTGCGAAAACGACTGCGTGCGCGCGGTGATATCCGCGGCACGCATGAGATACGGGGATTGACTCGGCATGGTGTTCTTCTTCTCTGTCTCGTAGTAAAGGCCGGCGCCCGCGCACCGGCCCTGGGGGCGTTACTGCTGTAGCAGGTACGCCTGCGTCTTGGCATCCGGCTCATGTAGGCCGACGCGGTTGCCTTCGGTGTCGACGATGTGGGCGATGCGGCCCATATGGTCGGGCAGCGTCATCGGGCCGAATACGCATTGGCCGCCACTGCCGTTCACGCGTTCCAGCACCGCATCCAGATTGGGTGCGTTCAGGTAGACCACGCTGCCCTTGTCGGACGGCGCAAAGCCTTCGCCCTTGACCAGCGCACCGTGGATGGTCGTCTCACCTGCCGGAAACACGCCCATGGTCAGGTCGCCCATGTCTTCCTGCTTGAGCTGCGTGTCGAAGACGTTCTCGTAAAACTTCACCGCACGCGGGAAATCGTTGGCGGGGATTTCAAACCAGTTGATGACGCTTGCCATGTTGTCGCTCCGGTTGATGAGGCAGGCGGTTGGGGGAACCTGTCTCGTTAAGGTGGAGCGATTCTGGCGGGGGGCTCCTGACAGCGTTCTGTCAGGAGCATTCAGGAGGATTGCGGAGTGTGTTGTACGTTGCCCAGGCAGTGAAAGCTGGGCGGAGGGGAAACAGCTCAGTGCGGAATCCAGCCCGCCAGCAGCGGCACCAGCACCGCCGTCAGCACGCCGTTCAGTCCCATGCCCAGCGCCGAGAACGCACCCGCCTCCGGATTGACCTGAAACGCGCGCGCTGTGCCGATGCCGTGCGCCGCAATGCCGGTCGCAAAGCCACGCACGCTGTATTCGCGCACGCGCAGCAGGTTCAGCAGCCGCGTCGTGGTGGTCGCACCGACAATGCCGGTAATGAGCACCAGCACCGCCGTAATGGTCGGTGCGCCGCCGATCTTCTCCGAGATGCCCATCGCGATCGGGATCGTTACCGATTTCGGCGCCATGGAGCGTAGCGTTTCGGGCGATGCGCCCAGCAGCCATGCGATGCCTACGGCTGACACCACCGCCACGACCGACCCCGCAAGGAGCCCGCCCATCAGCGGCAGCGCGTGGCGGCGCAGCTTCGCCCATTGCTGGAACAGTGGTACCGCCAGCGCAACCGTGGCCGGCCCCAGCAGGAAGTGCACGAACTGCGCGCCGTCAAAGTACGTCTTGTACGGCGTGCCCGTCAGCGTCAGGAGTGTGCCCAGGATGACGACCGCAATCAGCAGCGGATTGACCATCGGGTTGAAGCGGCTGCGTTCATGCAGGCGTACGCCAATCAGGTAAGCGATGAGCGTGGCGGTCAGGCCCAGCAGCGGGCTGGCGGCCAGGTAGACCCAGAGTTGATGAAGGTTCGGAGCCATCGCGTTCATGGGGCCAGCTCCTCGTGGCCTTCGCCGCCGCCGTGGTCAATGCGGCCCATGCGGCGCATCAGGGCGCGGGTGACGAGCGCACCGGCAGCAATCGACAGCCACGTCGACACGACGGTCGCCACCACGATCGGCAGCCATTCCTGCCCGATGCGGTTCAGTTGCGTCATGACGCCCACGCCGGCCGGTACGAACAGGATGGTCAGGTGCCGCAGCAATTCGCTGACGGTGCCCTGCATGACTTCGAGCACGCGGCCCTTGTCCACCAGCAGGTAGATGACCAGCAGCACCATGCCGATCACCGGACCGGGCACCGGCAGGTGCATCGAATACGTCAGCAGCTCACCCACCGACTGGAACGTCAGCAGGATCGCGAAGGTTTGCAGCATGGGGCCTCCGGGCAAAACGAAGCGCCAAGTATAGAACCCGGCTGCGTTCGCTTCAGGCCAGCATGCGGTCGACCAGCTCGATCCAGTGTTCAACCGGAGTGTCCGTGCCGCTCTGCAGATGCGTCACGCAGCCGATGTTGGCGGTGACGATGCACTCGGGCTGCGTCGCTTGCAGCTTGGCGAGCTTGTCGTCGCGCAGGCGGTAGGCCAGCTCCGGTTGCAGCACCGAATACGTGCCCGCCGAACCGCAGCACAGGTGGCTGTCGGCGCAGAGCTTGACGTCTACGCCCAGCGACGTGAGGAGCGTTTCAACCGCGCCGCGGATCTGCTGACCGTGCTGCAGCGTGCAGGGCGGGTGCCACGCCACGCGCGGCCGTTGCGCTTCCGGTTTGGCCTTCTGCAGAAGCTGTTGCGAGAACGCCGGCAGCACCTCGCACAGGTCACGCGTCATGGCGGACACGCGCACCGCACGCTCGGCATAGGCCGGATCGTCGCGCAGCAGGTGTCCGTATTCCTTGACCATCGCGCCGCAGCCGGAAGCGGTCATGACGATGGCCTCGGCGCCGGCTTCGATATGCGGCCACCACGCATCGATGTTGGCGCGCATGTTGCCGAGGCCGCCTGCGTGGTCGTTCATGTGATAGCGGATGGCGCCGCAGCAGCCTGCGCGGTCTGCGCTGATGAGCTGCACGCCCAGCTTGTCGAATACGCGCGCCGTGGCTGCATTGATGTTGGGCGACATGGCGGGTTGTACGCAGCCTTCGAGCAGCAGCATCTTGCGCGCGTGCACGGTGTTTGGTCGCACGCCGGCGTGGGGTTGCTTGGCCGGGACCTTGTTGCGCAGCACTTGCGGCAACATCGGCCGCACCGCCTGCCCGAGCTTGAGCGCGGAGCCAAACAGCGCCGGCCGTGTCAGCCCCTCGCGCAGCGCCCAGCGCACGGCGCGTTCGCCCAGCGGGCGCGACTCTCCTTTCGCGTCGAGCTGGTCATCGACGATCTTGCGGCCGATCTCCACCAGGCGCCCGTACGTTACGCCGGACGGGCAGGTCGATTCGCAGTTGCGGCAGGTCAGACAGCGGTCCAGGTGCAGGCGTGTAGCGGCGCCGGCGGGTTGTCCCTCCAGCACCTGCTTCATCAGGTAGATGCGCCCGCGCGGGCCGTCCAGCTCATCGCCGAGCAGTTGGTAGGTCGGGCAGGTGGCCGTGCAGAAACCGCAGTGCACGCACTTCTGCACGATGCTTTGGGCTTCTTCGCCGTCGGGGGTGTTGCGCAGGAACGCCGCGAGCGTGATTTGCATGATGGGCTTGCGTTAGAAGTCGGCAGTCAGAACGCTGAATACAGACGGCCCGGGTTGAAGATGCCGTGCGGATCAAAGCTGTCTTTCAGGCGTTTGTGCACCGCCATCAACGGCGCGGCGACGGGCGTGAAGATGTCGCTGGCGCGGTCGCCGTTGCGGAACAGCGTGGCGTGGCCGCCGGCCTTGCGTGCTGCATCGCGGATGACATCGGCCGAGGTGTTGGCGGTGTCGATCCACCAGCGCTGGCCGCCGCCCCATTCGACGAGTTGTTCGTCGGCAGAAGCATGTCCGAGCGCCAGCGGCGGCGTGGCCGGGGGCAGGGCGATGCGCCATAGCGGCAGGCTGCCGTGCACGGCACGCGAAAAAAACGCATGTGATTGTTCGCGCAGGTCGTGCCAGAACGCCGCTGCTTCTGAGTCATCAACACGCTCGCCGCCGAGCTTGGCAATGGCTGCGCGCACGGCTGCATCAGCGCCGCTCAGGCGCACCCACAGCGCACCGTCGATCCACGCAGACGCCGCAATCGGCAGTGGCTGGCCGCCCCAGCGGTTCAGGGTGTCGATGGCTTCGCCTTGCGCCATGGCAAAGCGCAGCGTTGCATCGCAGAACGGCATCGGCAGCACCTTGAGCGACACCTGCACGATCAGGCCGAGCGTGCCGAGCGCGCCGGCCATCAAGCGCGAGACGTCGTAGCCGGCCACGTTCTTCATCACCTGGCCGCCGAAGTTCAGCATGTCGCCGCGGCCGTCCATGACGACGGCGCCGAGCACGAAATCGCGCAGCGCACCCACCGACTGCCGGCGCGGCCCGGACAGGCCGGATGAAAACGCACCGCCGACGGTCGCCTGCTTGCCGTCCGCAGCAAAGTGCGGCGGTTCGAACGCCAGCATCTGCCGGTGCTCGGCCAGCGCAGCTTCGATCTCGACGAGCGGCGTGCCGCTGCGCGCGGTGACGACAAGTTCGGCGCAGTCGTAATCGACGATGCCGGACCATTCGCGTGTGTCGAGCACGGTGCCGTGGGGTGCCGGTGCGCGGCCGTAGAAATCCTTCGTGCCGCCGCCACGCAAGGTCAGTGGCGTGTGGCTGTCGGCTGCGTGTGCGATGGCCTCACGAAACCGTGCGAGCGTGGGCGAAAGGGCTGTGTCTGGCGTGCTTGGCATGGCGAACCTTCAGGTGCGCAGCTCACTGGCTGTGCGCGGTCTCGATGGGGTGGAGCGGAAGCTTGGTGCCGCAGCGCTTGCAGAATGCGGCGTCAGTGTCGTGACGGTCGAGCGTGCAGCCGCTGCACGCGCGGGCCTGCGGTGGGACGGCCGAGGCAGATCCTTCGCGCATGGTGTTCACTAGTTCGGCGCCGATGATGCCGGTCGGGAACGCGATGATGCTGTAGCCGAGGAGGATGGTGAGCGAGGTAATGAACTGGCCCAGCGGCGTGCGGGGCACGAGGTCGCCAAAGCCTGTGGTGGTGAGCGTGACCACCGCCCAGTACATGCTGACCGGAATGCTGGTGAAGCCATGCTGCGGCCCCTCCACCACGTACATCACCGTGCCGAGGATGATGGTGATGATGAAGACGGTACCCAGGAACACGAAGATCTTGTGCCGCGCGTTCAACAGCGCACGCAGGAGGATCTGCGCCTCTTCAAAGTAGACCGTGATCTTCAGTATCCGGAAGATGCGCAGCAGACGCAGCAGCCGCACATCGAGCAGGTAGGCCAGCTCGGGCACAAAGATCGCCAGCCACGTCGGCAGGATCGAGATGAAATCGATGACGCCGTAAAAGCTGAGCACGTAACGCCAGGGCCTGCGCACCACGAGGATGCGCATGACGTACTCCCCCGTGAACAGCAGTGTGAAGAGCCACTCGAGCACCGTGAAGAGCGTGCCTGCGCGGCCGCTGACGCTCGGCAGGCTGTCGAGCATCACTACCAGCACGCTGGCGAGGATGGCGCCAAGCAGGGTCAGGTCGAACAGCCTGCCGGATCGTGTTTCGGCTTCAAAGATGATGGCGTACCAATGCGCGCGCCAGCCGCTCTCGGGTTTGCCGAGATATTCGCCAAGGCGCGCATTGTGGGCGTGCCAGCGGTTCCGGACGGTACGGGGCGGATTCTTCATGGCTACGTGCTTCAGAAGCGCGGTAGGTCCGGATGCGGCAGCAGGCCGTTGCGCACGTGCAGCTTGCCGTATTCGGCGCAGCGCGCGAGCGTGGGGATAGCCTTGTCGGGGTTCAGCAGGCGCACCGGGTCGAAAGCCGTTTTTACGCGCAAAAAGGCGTCACGTTCTTCCGCCGAGAACTGCACGCACATCGAGCTGAGCTTTTCCACGCCCACGCCGTGTTCGCCCGTCACGGTGCCGCCGAGTTCAACGCAGGTCTCGAGGATGTCGGAGCCGAACAGTTCGGCGCGGTGCCATTCGTCCTGGTCTTCGCCGTTGAAGAGGATGAGCGGGTGCATGTTGCCGTCGCCGGCGTGGAACACGTTGATGCAACGCAGGGCGTACTTCTGCTCCATCTGCTGGATCCGCCGCAGCAGCGTACCGATGTGCTTGCGCGGGATGGTGCCGTCCATGCAGTAGTAGTCCGGCGAGATGCGCCCGGCTGCCGGGAAGGCGTTCTTGCGTCCGCTCCAGAACTTCAGGCGCTCGGCCTCGCTTTGCGAGACCTGGATCCGCGTGGCACCCGAGGCGCGCAGCACTTCGCTCATGCGCGCGATTTCTTCGGCCACTTCTTCGGGCGTGCCGTCGGACTCGCACAGCAGGATGGCGGCCGCATCGAGGTCGTAGCCGGCGCAGACGAATTCCTCAACAGCCGCGGTGGCAGGCTTGTCCATCATTTCCAGCCCGGCCGGGATGATGCCGGCGGCAATCACGTCGGCCACGGCGTTGCCGCCGGATTCCACGTTGTCGAAGCTCGCCATGATCACCTGCGCCAACTGCGGCTTTGGGATCAGGCGCACGGTCACTTCCGTCACCACGGCCAGCATGCCTTCGGAGCCGATCACCGTGGCCAGCAGATCCAGGCCGGGTGCGTCGGGCGCTTCGCTGCCGAACTCGACCACCTCGCCATCCATCATCACCGCGCGCACGCGCAGCACGTTGTGCACCGTCAGGCCGTATTTCAGGCAATGCACGCCGCCCGAGTTCTCATTGACGTTGCCGCCAATGGTGCAGGCGATCTGCGAGGACGGATCGGGCGCGTAATACAGCCCGTGCGGATTGGCTGCTTCCGAGATGGCGAGGTTGCGTACGCCCGGCTGCACGACCGCCGTACGCGTATACGGGTCGACTTTGCTGATGCGCTTGAACTTGGCCAGCGACAGCACCAGCCCGCCCGGCGTGGGCATCGCGCCGCCCGACAGGCTCGTCCCGGCGCCGCGCGGCACCACGGGCACGCCCATGCGGTGGCACACGCGCAGGATTTCGACGACTTGCGCTTCGGTATCTGGCAGCACCACGGCCAGCGGCACCTGCCGGTAAGCGGCGAGGCCATCGCATTCATACGGGGTGGTGTCTTCGCGCTCCCAGAGCAGCGCGTCGTCGGACACGATCTGGGACAGCGCAGCGGTCAGCTCGGCCTGCAGGGCAGATTGATCGCGGGCGGTGGCGGGCAGCGACGCGTTCATGGGGTGTCTCTCATCGTTGTGCCCGGCAGCGGTGGCCGGGGTGGGAGGCACTATAGCCCGGCCGCCGCGCCATGCGGCGTGTTAAGGACTTTTGCTGCGATGAATTTGGCTCGCCGAGGCGGCCAATGCGGTTCATCGCGTTGCGGCAAGGTTTTACCGCTCGTTCGTGGAGGTCCGACCTCCATGATCGAGCCTTCGACCGTCGATGGTGGGGCTCAAACCATCGAGCTTCACACTAAAAGTTTCGAATCCGAGGTTCGGGTACCTCACGCGTGAGGCAAATATGGTCAGCGTTGATGAAAAAAGCAGCAGCGATGAGGTTCAGAACGTCGACTTCGAGGCCCGGAGGCTCGGCCCATGCCCCTTTCTGCTCCGACGTTGCTGCTTTTTTCATCAACGCTGGGGTTCCGAGCCTCAACGTCGATACTGAAAGTTTCGAATCCGGTGGTTTGAGGGCCAGTTACGAGGCTTGGCTGCCCACGGCTGACCGGTTTACCAATCCAGCCCAAGCAACCAATCCACAAACTGCCGCGCCTCGGGCTTCATCGGCGCCTGTTCGCGCTGGACGATGTAATAAGCATGTGGCGACGTCGATTCGATGTCCAGTAGCCGGACGATCTGCCCCGAGCCCAGCCAGTTGCGCGCCATCGCCTGCCGCACCAGCGCAACGCCCTGGTTGGAGGCCACCGCTTCGAGCATCAGGCCGATGTCGTTGAACAGCGAGCCGGTGGCGGGCTCGGGTGCGTCCAGCCCCGCCGCCTCAAACCACGGGCGCCACGGCTCCAGCGGGCTGCGCAGCAGCGTGAGGTTCAGCAACTGCGATGCTTCGGTGATGGTGTTGCCGCTGATCTGCTCGAAGTAGCCGCGCCCGCACGCCGGGAACACCGGCTCGTTGAGCAGCAGCGTGGTCTTCAGGTCCGGATAGCGGCCGGTGCCGTAGCGGATCTCGACATCGGTGTCCTCGGCTTTCACATCAAGGAACGGGATGGAGAGATGCAATTCCAGATCAATGTGCGGGTACAGCGCGTTGAATTCCGGCAGACGAGGCACGAGGTGCTGGCGGCCGAACGTGGGCGGAATCGCCACGCGAAGCCGCGCGCGCTGCTTGCTGAACTCCGGCCGCGCCAGTTCGTGCAGCGTGTCGAGCGCGACTTGCACGCTGCGCAGGTAGCGCGTGCCCGCGGCGGTCAGCCGCAGCGCCGTGCCGGTGCGCACGAACAGGTCTTCGCCCCATAGTTCTTCGAGGTTCTTGATGCGGTGCGATACCGCGCTGGGCGTGACAGAAAGCTCTTCGGCCGCACGCGCGAAGCTCGCATGGCGCGCCCCCGCCTCAAAGGCAATCAACAGATGCAGTGGAGGAACGCGCTTGAAGACGGAGGACATGCGGGCGGTCGCTGGTGGGTGAGTCGGTTAGAGGTGGAAGATCTTGCCGGGGTTGAGGATGTGCTTCGGGTCCAGCGCCAGCTTGACGCTGCGCATCAGGTCGATCGCATCGTTGCCGTGTTCCGCGATGAGGAAGTCCATCTTGTGCAGGCCCACGCCATGCTCGCCAGTGCAGGTGCCGTCCATGGCGATTGCACGCGCGACGATGCGCTGGTTGATGCGCTCGGCTTCTTCCAGTTCTTCCGGTTTGTTCGGGTCGATCAGCAGCGCAACGTGGAAGTTGCCGTCGCCCACGTGGCCGACGATGGGCGCGGGCAGCTGGAGCGCGCTGGCGAGCAGGTCCTTCTCGGTTTCCACCACGCAGTCGGCCAGGCGCGAGATCGGCACGCACACGTCTGTGGTGACGGCGCGGCAGCCGGGCTTGAGCTGCAGGAACGCAAAGTAGGCGTTGTGGCGGGCGTTCCACAGGCGGCTGCGGTCTTCGGGGCGCGTGGCCCATTCGAAGCCCTGGCCCTTGTGTTCGGCGGCGATCTGCTGGACGGTCTCGGCCTGTTCCTGCACGCCGTGCTCCGAGCCATGAAACTCGAAGAACAACGTCGGCATTTCGGGCAGCGTGAGCTTGTCGTATTGGTTGATCGCGCGGATGGCAAGCGCGTCGACAAACTCCACGCGCGCAATCGGCACGCCCATCTGGATGGTGTCGATCACAGCGGACACCGCATCGCCCATGCTCGGGAACGCGCACACAGCCGCGGACACGGCTTCCGGCTGCGGATACAGCTTCAGCGTGATCTCCGTGATGATGCCAAGCGTGCCTTCGCTGCCGATGAAGAGGCGGGTGAGGTCATAGCCCGCCGACGATTTGCGCGCGCGGTTGGCCGTCTTGATGATGCGGCCGTCAGCGGTGACCACTGTCAGGTTCAGCACGTTCTCGCGCATCGTGCCGTAACGCACGGCGTTGGTGCCGGACGCGCGCGTCGCGCACATACCGCCGATGGACGCGTCCGCCCCCGGGTCGATCGGGAAGAACAAACCGGTATCGCGAATCTCGGTATTGAGCTGCTTGCGCGTGACGCCCGGCTCGACCGTCACCGTCAGGTCTTCGGGGTACACCGACAGCACGTGGTTCATCTGCGAGAGATCGAGGCTCACGCCGCCGGCCACGGCCAGCAGATGGCCTTCGAGCGACGAGCCGGCGCCATACGGGATCAGCGGAATCTCATGTTCAAAGCAGAGTTTGGCGACGGCGGCGACTTCCTCGGTGGTCTGCGCGAAGACGACGGCGTCGGGCAGCATCGGGTCGTAGGCGGATTCATCGCGGCCGTGGTGGGCGCGTACGGCTTCGGTGGTGGAGATGCGGTCGCCGAAGCGGGTGCGCAGCGCGTCGAGCATCGCAGGCGGAATCGGCTTGCGGATGCACTGGGAGGGAGGGGCTGGATGGTTCATGGCGTCTCGCGTGGGGCGGCGGTCTGAAGCCGGCTCGGGCTGTCATTCTAACGCCGGGGCCATGCCGCCCTTGCGATAATGGCGCCACCAACATTGACGCTATACAGGGAGACGCACCGTGGGCAACCGCCTATCCAAAATCGCTACCCGCACCGGCGACGACGGCACCACCGGCCTCGGAGACGGCAGCCGCACGGCCAAGGACAGCCTGCGCATCGCCGCCATCGGCGACGTCGACGAGCTGAACTCGCACATCGGCGTGCTGCTCACGGAAACGCTGCCCGACGGCGTGCGCGCCGCGCTGACGGCCATCCAGCATGACCTGTTCGATCTGGGTGGCGAACTGTGCATTCCCGGCTACACCATGGTGACGACCGCGCACGTGCTGCGGCTCGACCAATGGCTGGCCGATTACAACGCCGATCTTCCCCGGCTGGCCGAATTCATCCTGCCCGGCGGCAGCCGCGCTGCGGCACAGGCGCATGTCTGTCGCACCGTCGCACGCCGTGCCGAGCGGAGCATCGTGGCGCTCGGCCGCGCAGAGTCCATCGGCGAGGCGCCGCGCCAGTACGTCAATCGCCTGTCGGACCTGTTGTTCGTGCTGGCGCGCGTGCTCAATCGTGCGGATGGCGGCACGGATGTGCTGTGGAAACGCGACGAGCACAAGCCGACCTGATCGGCGTCCACACCATAAAGAAACGGCCCGGCGAGGTTGCCACCTCGGCCGGGCCGTTTGCTTTGCAGCGCGCCGAATCAGTTCACGATCGTCGGCGTCGTGGTGCTTTGTGCCACAGCAGCCAGCCCCGCCAATTGCCCCGGCGTGGTGATGGTCAGCGCCTGCGATGGCGTCGGCGCCGGGAAGCCGGCTTCGGCCAGCGCTTCCTTGATGGTGCGGTTGGTGTCGAAATAGACCTGCCAGTAGTTGTCGTTGTGCGTGTACGGGCGCACGGCCAGCACGGGCCCGACCAGGTTGAACTCCAGAATCTCAACATCGACCGCCGGATCGGTCAGCACGTTCGGAATGGCGGCCACCTTTTCCTTGAGCAGCGCGATGGCGGCGCGGTGATCGGCGCTGCCGGCCAATTGCGCCTTCAGCTCGACGCGGCGGAACGGGTTGGAGGTGTAGTTCTGGATCGTGTCGGCGAAGATTTTGCCGTTGCCGACAATCGTGACGACGTTGTCCGGCGTGTTGATGGTCGTGGCAAACAGGCCGATCTCCTTGATCGTGCCCGTCACGCCACCGGCCGTCACGAAGTCGCCCACCTTGAACGGCCGCAGCACGATCAGGAACGCGCCCGCCGCAAAGTTCGACAGCAGCCCCGACCACGCCATGCCAACCGCCACGCCGGCGGCGGCAATCAGCGCAGCGAACGTCGTCGTCTGAATGCCGAAATAGCCCAGGATGCCGATCACCAGCAGCACGTTCAGCGTAACGGTGATGATTGACCCGACGTAGCGAAGCACGGTCGGATCGACCTTCTGCCGGGTCAGCGAGCCTTCCACCATGCGTACCGCCAGATGGATCAGCCAGCGGCCGACCACCCAGAAAACGATGGCAGCGAGGATCTTCATACCGACGTCGGTGGCGTATTGCGCCACGATCGCCTGGTACTTGCTTGCGGTGTTGACGGCGGTTTCTGCCAGGGTGTCTGCCATGGATGCCTCCGGGGGGAGCAGGGAGAATCCACCTACGATATGTCAAAGACAACGCACTTGTGTGACTTTGATGCGTCTTGCTCACATTTGTTATATGTTGCGCCGCACCAGCGCCCGCACCGGCAACAGAAGGCGCCCCGATGGCCTTCGCCGTCATTTCATGGCGCCTATGTTGCATGCGAGGGCCGTGGTCAATAGCGAGCATCGCCAGGTTTCTTATCCTTCGGCCAGTCATTGACCTTGGGCGCAAAATCCGGGCGGGGCATGTGTGAGAAGAACTGCGCCACATCCACTGCCTCTTGATCCGTCAGCCCGCCTTGACCTAGCGGGAAGCGATTGTGAAATGCGATCGGCATGTTGTGCTTCACAAAGGCTGCCGCGGTGTAGGTGCGCGCCATGCCTGCGCCAATGTTGAACGACTGGTCACCCCAAAGCGGCGGATAGACATATTGGCCTTGTGCGTTCGTGATGCCTTCTCCGTTGGCACCGTGGCACAGCGCACACTGGGCCGTATAGATGTTCCGTCCATTTTCCACATTGGGCACCAGACTCTTGTCGATCTTGCCCACGCCGCGTCCAGGGACCTTGTCTTCCGGCTTGGCCTCACGCTTCATCCAGTCGAAATAGGCGACCATGGCTTTCATCTCTTCGGAATTCACCGGCAAAGGCTTGCCGTTCATCGAGCGAAGGAAGCAACCATTGATGCGCTCTTCGAGCGTTATGACACGCCCGGCGCGCGGTGCGTAGCTGGGGAAGAAGGCGGAGATTCCGACATAGGGCGACCCGTCGGCAACCGTGCCTGCATTGAGGTGACAACTGGCGCAATTGAGCTTGTTGCCAACGTTCTTGGGCAGCATGTTGTGCGTATCGATGTTCAGGCGCGCGCCCAGCACCAACTGCTTGGCGTTGGGTTCATCGAGCACGGCTGCCAAGCGCGGTGTTTCGAACGGGGTGGCATCCAGTTTCCTGACCTCCAGTTCCTTGCGTGCCTTGCCCACGTCGGATGCAGCCACTTGTTGCTGCTTGGCGCTGCCCCAGCTTTCGCGCGTGAAGTTCACGATCTCGGCGATTTCCTGGTCGCCCAGCCGAGCAAACGAAGGCATGGTCAGCACTCGGGCATGGCTGACCGTCTGTGCAGTGGCAGAGCCAGTCAGCAGAATATGCAGCAGTGTGGCCGGATTGCTCTCGCCCAGTACCGGGTTGCCTGCCAGTGGCGGGAACACGTTGGGCACGCCATCGCCGTTGCTGCGGTGGCAATCGGCACAGAACTGCAGATACCCCAAGCCGCCGCGGCTGGTGTAGAGATTTGGCGGCGGGTTGGGCGTGCCGGTGGCATGCTGCACCGGCTGTGTCGATGCCCCCGGGGAAGGTGGGACGATCATGGGCGCAGGCCCTTGCGCAATCTGCATCGGCTTGTCGATTTTGCTGGTGGGCAAAGACTTCAGGTACTCGCCAATCGCCAGCAAATCGCCGTCCGTCATGTACTGCGTGCTGTGCTGTACTACGTCCACCATGTTGCCCGAGACGGCGCCATGGCGGTTGCGCCCGGTCTTGAGCATTTCAGCGACATCCTGCGGTGTCCAGAGGCTGCGCAGACTCAGGGCCCGCCAGCCTTCGACCGTTTCACCGGCCAGGAAGTATCTGCCGCTGGAGTCGGCCTCCGTCATGGTCTTTTCCTGAAAGCCGATACCGCGCGGCGTATGACAGGCGCCGCAGTGCCCCAGGCCTTGCACGATGTAAGCCCCCCGGTTCCACTCCTGAGCTTGCGAAGCATTCGGCCGGAACGGCTGGCTATCCAGAAAAGCCCAGTTCCACAGCGACAACCCCCAGCGCTGGTTGAAAGGAAACGACATACCCAGCGGCCTGTTGGTCTGCTGCACTGGCGCCACACCCTTCATCAGATAGGCGTACAGCGCCCGCATGTCCTCCGGCGTCATCTTGGCGTAGGACGGATACGGCATGGCCGGATACAGGTTGTGACCATCCGCGGCGATGCCCCTACGCATCACGCGATCAAACTGGTCAAAGGTATAGCGCCCGATGCCTGTTGTGGTTTCTGGCGTGATGTTGGTGGAATACAGCACGCCAAACGGCGTCTGCAGTGCAAGCCCGCCGGCCATCGGCTTGGATTTATCGCTGGTATGACATGCGACGCAGTCGCCCAGCCGCGCCACATAACGCCCTCGCGCCACTTGCGCGCGCGTCGCATCGTCCATGGTCTTCGCATCGCTCGCAGGCAGGTCGTCAATCACCTGGGGCAACTGCGTATGCGCAGCGGCGATGGTACGAGCCGCGGGTGTCGTCGTACCCAGCGAAGCGCCAGAGGCATGCGTAGGCGCGACCGGCTGTAGTTGGGCTTGCGCCCCGCACTGCCACGCGGCAAATGTCGCGGTCATGAGCATGAACTGCAAAAGCCGCTTTTTCGTACGCTTGGCTGTGTGGGAGTTGGGCATGCTGACTTGTTCTTCCCGGGGGGGGAGGGTGGACTTAAGGGGGAGTCACCATTTTATTAAGAGGGGTAACCGTAAGAGCACATCGTGCTCGCTTCTATTTGATCTATCGCACGATTGCCCCGTTGGGTGGGTTGCTCGCTTCAAGCGCGGTGATCGGGGGCCGATCCAGGTGCGGCAAGACGACAGAGAGAACAACTTGTCCATCGTGGTTCTGGTCAGCCTCCGGATCGCCCCGGCGTGCGGCGTTCGTCCTGCGCGGAAACAAAAAAGGACGCCCTAAGGCGTCCTTCTTTGCGTCACTCTTGCGTGACTCAGTTGCCGCTGCCCGGTACCAGACGGCGCTTGCGTACAGCGTCGGCCAGCGTTTCCAGCACCTTCACCGAATCGTCCCAGCCGATGCACGCATCAGTCACGCTCTGGCCGTAGACCAGGTCCGACACCGGCGTGCCCTGCACGTGGTCCTGGCGACCAGCGTTGATGTGCGACTCCACCATCACCCCCACGATGCGGTTGTCGCCGGCAGCCATCTGGCGGCCGATGTCTTCGCACACCGGGATCTGGTTCTCGTGCTTCTTGCTGCTGTTGGCGTGCGAAGCGTCGATCATCAGGCGAGCGGCCAGGCCCGACTTGGAGATGGCGTCGCAGGCTTCCTGCACGCTGGCGGCGTCATAGTTGGGCGCCTTGCCGCCGCGCAGGATGATGTGGCAATCCTCGTTGCCCGCCGTCGACACGATGGCCGAGTGGCCGCCCTTGGTGACTGACAGGAAGTGGTGCGGCTGCGATGCGGCCTTGATGGCGTCCACGGCGATCTTCACGTTGCCATCGGTGCCGTTCTTGAAGCCGACCGGGCACGACAGGCCGGAAGCCAGCTCGCGGTGTACCTGGCTTTCGGTGGTGCGCGCGCCGATGGCACCCCAGCTCACCAGATCGGCGATGTACTGCGGGCTGATCACGTCGAGGTATTCGGTGCCGGCGGGCAGGCCCAGCTCGTTGATGTTCATCAGCAGCTCGCGCGCGGTGCGCAGGCCGTCGTTGATCTTGAAGCTGCCATCCATGTGCGGGTCGTTGATCAGACCCTTCCAGCCGACCGTGGTGCGCGGCTTCTCGAAGTACACGCGCATCACGATTTCCAGCTCGTTCTTGAAGCGCTCGCGCTGCTCGACCAGGCGGCGGGCGTAGTCCATCGCTGCCTTGGTGTCGTGAATGGAGCAGGGGCCGATGATGACGATCAGGCGGTCATCCATGCCGTGCAGGATGCGGTGCATCGCGTTCCGGCTTTGGTAGATAAGGTCGGACACGGTGTCGCTGCACGGGAATTCGCGGATCAGATGCGACGGCGGCGTCAGCTCTTTCAGTTCGCGAATGCGCAAATCATCGGTGTTCTTCGGCATGGAAAGCTCCGGGGATGTGTCTTGAGTTCTATTGGAAACGTCTACTGTGTTCGGATCATGTTTCGCGTCGGTGCCGGGGTGGGGCAGGTGACTGGGCGAAAAAAAAACCGCCAGGGTCGCTGGCGGTTTTCGGTATCTGCTGGGTGCTTTATTTTTGCTGCAAGCGCCCCTCTCCTTCCGCCAGCGGTGCGAGATGCCAAAAGTAAAAGTAAAAAAACTTGGCGAAGGACATGAGAGGAAAACGAGTCGATGCAGGAAAAATTGTGGCGCAGAGGTGACTTGAAACTACTGCGCCGCACCAATCGAACCGTCTTTATAAACCCTTTCTTTGAGGGCCGCAAGCGCGGATTTTCCGGGCCTGCGGCGCCAAAACGACGTTTTCAGGGCAATCAAACCGTGCCGCCCACCGTCATGTTCTCCATGCGCAGCGTCGGCTGACCGACGCCCACCGGCACGCTCTGGCCTTCCTTGCCGCACACGCCAATGCCCGAATCGAGGCGCATGTCGTTGCCGATCATGGTCACGTGCTTGAGCGATTCCGGGCCGCTGCCGACCAGCGTCGCGCCCTTGACCGGGGCGGTGATCTTGCCGTCTTCGATCAGGTAGGCCTCGCTGGCCGAGAACACGAACTTGCCGTTGGTGATGTCGACCTGGCCACCGCCAAAGTTGACCGCGTACAGGCCCTTCTTGACGCTGGCGATGATCTCTTGCGGGTCCTTGTCGCCGCCGAGCATGTAGGTGTTGGTCATGCGGGGCATGGGCAGGGCGGCGTAGCTCTCGCGGCGGGCGTTGCCAGTCACGGGCATCTTCATCAGGCGCGCGTTGAGCGTGTCCTGCATGTAGCCCGTGAGGATACCGTCTTCGATGAGCGTGTTGCACTGCGTGGGGTTGCCCTCGTCGTCGAGGTTCAGGGAGCCGCGGCGGTTGGCCAGCGTGCCGTCGTCCACCACGGTGACGCCCTTGGCCGCCACGCGCTCGCCTATGCGTCCGGAGAACGCCGACGAGCCCTTGCGGTTGAAGTCGCCTTCCAGCCCGTGGCCGATGGCCTCGTGCAACAGCACGCCGGGCCAGCCCGGGCCGAGCACCACGGTCATCGTGCCAGCCGGGGCCGGCTTGGCTTCCAGGTTGACGAGTGCGGAGGAGACTGCCTCGTCCACGTATTCGCGCAGCAGTTCGTCGGTGAAGTAGCCGTAGGCATAGCGGCCGCCACCGCCGGAGCTGCCCATCTCGCGGCGCCCGTTCTGCTCGGCAATGACGGTGACGGAGATGCGCACCAGCGGGCGCACATCCGCGGCAATAACGCCGTCGCTGCGCGCCACCAGCATGACGTCGTATTCACCGGCCAGGCCGGCCATCACCTGCACGACGCGCGGGTCTTTGGCGCGGGCGAGCTTTTCGATCCGCTCCAGGAGCGCAACCTTCTCTGACGCTGTCATCGAATCGAGCGGGTCGTTCGGCGCATACAGCGAGTGGCTGCCGGGGGTGCTGGCCAAGCTGCTCGCCACCTTCACGCGGCCGGCGCCGGCCTTGCCGATGGTGCGTGTGGCGCCGGCGGCCTGCATCAGCGCGGGCAGGCTGATGTCGTCAGAATAGGCAAACGCGGTGCGGTCGCCCGAGACGGCGCGCACGCCCACACCCTGGTCGATGCTGAAGCTGCCGGATTTGACGATGCCTTCTTCCAGGCTCCACGCCTCGTTGCGTGTGTACTGGAAGTAGAGATCGGCATAGTTCACGCGGTGCGTGAAGATGTCGGCCAGCGCGCGCTGCAGGTGCGCTTCATCAAGGCCGTACGGATCGAGCAGCACGCGGCGCGCGATGGACAGATTCTGGATGGCGATGTCGCCTGCGTTCATGATCGGTTCTCGCAAAAAAATTCGATTGGCTTACATCACGCGGTGCTTGAGCGCCGGCAGATCCCGGCGCACTTGTGCGATGCGGGCGGGGTCCATGTCGCCGATGGCAACGCCTTCGCCCTCGGGCACGGAGGCAATGACTTCGCCCCACGGGTCGACCAGCATGGAATGGCCCCACGTGCGGCGGCCGTTCTCATGGCGCCCGCCCTGAGCAGCGGCGAGCACGTAACACTGGTTCTCGATGGCGCGGGCGCGCAGGAGGATTTCCCAGTGCGCGGCGCCCGTCACGTACGTGAAGGCCGCCGGCATCAGAATCAAGTTCAGGTTGCCTTGCGACGCCAGCGCCCGGTACAGCTCGGGAAAGCGCAGGTCGTAGCACACCGACATGCCCACACGGCCGCACGGCGCATCGAAGGCCACCGGCGCGGCGCCGGGCTCGATGGTGCGGGCCTCGTCGTAGCGCTCTTCACCGCGTACGAAGTTGAACAGGTGGATCTTGTCGTAGCGTGCGACACGCAATCCGGCCGGGTTGAATGCGAGCGACGTATTGCGCACGCGCTGTTCGTCTTCGCACCACATCGGCAACGTGCCGCCGACGAGCCACAGCTTGTGGCGGCGCGCGGCATCGGCGAGGAATGTCTGGATCGGGCCATCCTGATCGTCCTCACGGATGGCGACCTTGTCGCTGTCCTTGCGGCCCATCATGCAGAAATATTCAGGCAGCAACGCGAGTTGCGCGCCCTGGGCGGCCGCCTCCGCAAGCAGCGCGTCTGCGCGCGCCAGGTTGGCGTCCACGTCGATGGCCGTCACGGTCTGGATGGCGGCAACGCGAAAAGGTGCATCGAAAGGCGCATCCATACCGGATGCGACGGGGGCCGGAGCAACGGTGGTCGAGGTCATGGCGCCTATTTTGCCGAGGTTTGCGATTGGCTGCCCGAATTACCGTTGGATGCGACTTTCTCGATCTTCGGATCCGCCCAGCTACCGGTCACGTGGTATTGCGTGACGAATGCCTTCGACAACTGATCGCCCAGGACCAGCTGCGCGGCCAGCGTGCCCAGCCCGATGGCCGGGTTGATGAACGCCGCCGCCAGCGAGGCCGACGTGGCGTCCACCTTGGGCGTGACCTTCACGCGTAGATCCTGCGTTTCATCGAGGATGTTTGCCGACCCCTGCATGGCCACCTGGAACTGCGGGCCCTTGACGGCGAAATCTTCGGTGTGGGCAACGCCGCTGGCGATGGTGCCGGTGGCCGCCACGCTCTCGAACGGCGTGCCGCGCCCGGTGGCGCTGCGCAGGTCGGTCGCGAAATGCAGCAACCCCTGCAGGCTCAGCACACCGGCCAGCTTGGCCAGGCCCGGATCGACCGGCAGGAACTGGCCGCGCTCCAGGTTCAGCGCCATGCGGCCGTTGAGCGTCGGGTAGTCGATCGACATGGGCGAGCCGCGCCAGACCACGCGGCCTTCCAACTTGCCCTTGGCACCGTCGATCACCTTGGCGAAGCCCATCTTCTGCAGCAGGTCGCCGGTGTCGCGCAGGTCGAGGCTGAAGTCGAGCAGCGTCCGGCGCTCCGGATCATCACCGCCGCCGCGCAGGCGCCGCGGGATGCGCCACGTGCCATGCGCCGTCAGCGTGGCAGCGGGCTGCTCGATCTTCAGCGTCTCAAGCGTCCAGACGGGCGCGCCCTCGGTGATCTGGCTGCGCGCCTTGATCTCCAGCTTGCCGAGCGCCTTGCCACGCAGGTCGAATTTGTCGGCGACGAGGTCGAGCGACGGAATTTCCTGCGAACTGCTGGCCAGCGATTCGGTGAGCGCCGTCTCTTCCTTCGCGTCTGGGATGCTCATGCGAGACAGCCGCATCGTCAGCTCGCCAAAGGGCACGGCGGCGCTTTCGGCGTGCCAGCGCGCGCTACCTGCAATTTCGCGTGAATCGATGGTCGATTGCCAGTTGGCGCCGTCGCGCGTGGCATCGATGCGCACGGCGTTGAAGTCGCGGCCCAGGATGCGCAGCGTTTGCGCGCGGGCGCTCAGGCGGCTGGGCAGATACGCGCTATGGCTATCGGAGGCGTTGGTGGCATTGGCCGCATGTTCGGTGGCAATCTGGCTGGCGCTCTTGTCAGCCGCGGGTGTGGCAAAGGCATGGCGCCAGGCGTCGACGTCCAGCTGATCCAGCGCCAGGTTGGCCTGCACGCCGTCCTGCGGCTGCGGCACCGGTTGCCGTACGCCGATGCCGCCTCGCAGCACCTCGATGCCGTTGCCTGTGCTGCGTTGTTCGTAGCGCGCGCTGACGATATTGCCGACCTGCAGAACGATTTCGTCGATGGCGTTGTTCGAAGCCAGCGGCTGCATCTCGAAGCGCACCGGCAGCGGTTGCCCGGCGGCCTTGTTGAGCGGCGCCGGCAGACGCACCGTCATCGGCGTCAGATCAGACTGCACCTGGATGAGAGGCCGATGCTGCTTGACGCTGATGATCGCGCTGTACGGTGCGCTGCCCTCCAGCGAGCGGGCGACGGCGGCCACCGGGCTGTTCTCGGGCGTCGTCTCACGCAGCCCTTGCGCGGAAGCGGTGCCCGCCACCTGGATGCGGATCGTACCGTCGGGCGCGGTGCCGCCCGTGGGGCGGATTTCGCCGCCGGCAAAGCGCGCGCGCAGGTTATCGAAACCGATGCCCTTCTGCGTAAAGGTCAGCGCGCCGTTCACATCGGTGAGCGGCGGCGCCTGCGGCACGAGCGTGACGTCATTGCGCAGAAACGTGACGCTGCCCTGGGCGCGCGTCGAATGCATCTCGTGCAGAGGCAGGTCCAGCTTGAGTGCCAGCGTAGCGTTGCCCTGGGCGCGTGCGTCCTTGGTGAAATGCCCGATCCACTGGCCGATGGGACTGGCCTCGACGTATTGCAGGAAGTTTTGCGTGGCGCCGTCACCGCGGCCGTCGATGGTGAGCAGCGGGTTGTGGTCGCCCATGTCGGGCAGGCTGCCATTCACGTCCTGCAGGTTCACGCCCATCACCTTGGCGCGCGCCACCTTGAACGCCAGGGATGCCCGATCGAAGATGACCGTGCCGTCGATGCTGGTGAACGCCGGCCAGTCACCCGGGTGCGTGGGCACGCGGCCCGGAGGGTTGTGCGCGGCTTCGGGCGGCGCCGATTGGTATGTCACGTCCTGGATCGGCACTTCCACACGGAAGACGCCCTTGTGCGGCGGCCGGAACGGGAAGTCGTGCAGATCCCCCGCCAGTGCGAAATCGACGTTGCTGGCCGTACCCGCTTGCAACGCACCGCCCAGGTAGTCGCGCAGATGCTGGCCAATCGACAGCGGCAGGTAGCGCGGCACACGTGGAACGTTGGCGCGGTCCAGCGTGCCCTTCAGGTCGATGGTCCCGAGATGGCTGGTGTCTGGTGCGTGACGATAGCTGCCCGTGATGCGCGCTGACAGATCATCGTTGGAGAATGCAAGGTTGTCACTGCTGACAACCAGTTCCTGCTTGCGATATGTCCAGTTGAACGTGCCTTGCAGCCGGTCCAGCGGCACGCGGGCATCGGCAAAGGTGCCGGGCAGCAGCAGCGCGGTGTCGTTGGACTCGATGCGCAGCGTGCCCTTGTCGTTGGAGAAGACGGCGTTGCCGGAGACGTTTTCAACGCCGGGCACGGCTGGCTCGGGATGCTGGCCCGGCGGCACCGCGGGCAGCGCGCCCGGGCCGAACGACACTTGACGCATCGTGGCGCGGCCGGTGAAGTGCACGGGCGCCGGCGCATTTGGCCGCCAGCGGGAAACATCGCGCTGCCAGTTGATGTCGAGATCGTCGATGCGGCCGGACGGTTGCTTCGAACGCAGCGGTTCGAGCACGCCGGCAGGCAGCGGCAGCGCGGTGGCGATGTTGCGCAGGTCCGCCAAATCCAGCGTTGTGGCTTTGACTTGCAGGCTGCGCAGGGCGTCGCGCGAGTCGAGCGCCCACCCCACGGTGACATTGCGCAAGCCGCGCGGCGTGCCGGCTGGGTTGGCCGGCGCCTGGATGCCGGGGCCTGCCAGTTCGGGCACCGACGGCGGTTGGGCGGGCGGGTTCAGCGGCTGCCAGAGCAGCGTGTCGAGGCGCAAGGTGTGCTCACCGCGCGCATTGCGCTGATGCGTGGCCAGCGCCTGGAGGCTGCGCAGCTGCAGCGGGTCCAGATCCTTGCGGACCTGCAGATCGAGCTGCTGCCCTGTCAGCCGTGCCTGGCTGCGCGTGAACACGCCGTCGGCAAACTCCACCGAGCCGTCGGAGGTGAGCGTGCCGCTGTTGGCGGCGGCCAGCACGGGCACATAGCGCTGTACGGAGGCTAACTGAAGCGTATCGACCTGCCAGGAGGCCTGGCCGTGCCAGTGGCGCCAGTCGCCTGGGCGGGCCAGCAGGTCGTGACGGAAATCCGCGTGCAGTTTGATGGGGCCGTTGAACAGCGTGGGCGAGGTCCCGCTGGCCTCCAGCCGGTGCCGCGTCGGGCCGCTGCGTAGCTGCACCCGCACATTGCCCAGCGCCACTTCGGGCAGCTTCTGCTGCTCGTCGAGCCAGCGGACGGCACCTTGCTGGAAATCGATGTCGCCTTGGGAGAGGAGCTGGTCGAGGAAATCGCTGTCGCCGCCGGTGCTCGGGCCGAGCGGCATGCCCGCGACGAGCAAGGCACCCTGCGCATTGCGCCGTACCAGCACGTCGGCCTGGCTGGCGTGCAGGGCGGCAAAGGTGATCTGCATGCGCAGCAACGAGCGCCAGGACAGCCGCGCCTGCACGTCCTGTACCGCGAAGGTGCGACGGCCCGCGGTGTCGTGCGCGTCGATGCGCTGGGCGCGGAAGGCCGGGTGCCAGCCCTCCCAGTAGGTCTCAAGCGAGCCGATGCCGACGGTGGCGTGCAGTGCGCTGGACGCCTCGCGCTCCATCCAGTCGCGCGCCAGGCTTGCGCGCGGCCAGAGGATGAAGCGCACTGCCAGCATGCCCACGACCGCCAGGACGGCCAGCGCTGCCGCCGTCTTCCAGAGCACGCGCCACAGCTTGCGCCAGATCGGGGCGCGGAAAACAATCCCAATGCCCGTGCCGATCCGGCTGACGAATCGCACCAGCCACGCCCAGGCCGTGGGCCGGCCCACCCCGCGTGTGGACAGGGTGCTGGCGTGTCCACCATCGGACTTCGGCGATTCTGGGGGCTGGGACGGGCGGGGCATGATGCGGATTATCCGATATTCAGGAGGCGGCGCCATATTTGGAGTGAGGCGTCGCGCCTGCCCAGCGGCAAGCACGCCCAATGCCCGTGGACGTTGGTGATCACGAATTGGCCTACTTATACCGGCGCGCATTTCAGCGAGAATGGATGTTTCCGCCAATGCTCGACGCGCCCGCATGACTGATTCCGCCTTGTCCGCCCAGCCGTTTTTGCAAGCTCCGGCCCGCGCGCCGGAGGCTCCCGCTGCTGCACTGCCTTTTGCGCTTGCGTATTCGCGCTATCTCCAGCGCCAGGCGCAAGCGCGCGAGGGCTGGGCCGAGCGCGTGCAGGCCGGCGCAGGCCGTCCGATTGACATGGCGTGGCTATCCGCGCGGTTTACCGAGCTGTTCGACACCCTGGCCGTGGAGGTCGAGGCTGCGCTCAAGCGCGCCTTGCGCCTGCTGCGCAATGAAGTCTTCGGCACACTGGTCGAGCGCGATTTGTCCGGCGCCGCGACGCTCGATGAGGTCACGGGCACGATGACCGACCTGGCCGAGTTTGCGGTGCGCACGGCCATTTCCGTGATCGGCCAGGAACTGAGCGCACTGCACGGCCAGCCGATCGGGCAATCCTCCGGCGAGGTGCAGGAGTTGGTGGTGGTCGGCATGGGCAAGCTGGGCGGGCGCGAGCTGAACGTCTCGTCCGACATCGACCTGATTTTTCTCTACGACGATGACGGCGACACGCAGGGCGGCCCGCGACCGCTCTCCAACCACGAATATTTCACCAAGCTTGGCCGGCGGCTGATCAACGCGCTGGCCGATGTGACGGAGGACGGCTATGTCTTCCGCGTCGACATGCGCCTGCGCCCCAACGGCGATGCGGGGCCGCTCGCGTGCAGCCTGGGCATGCTCGAGGAGTATTTCGTCGTGCAGGGCCGCGAGTGGGAGCGCTACGCCTGGATCAAGGGCCGGGTGATCACCGACCCGGCCAGCCCGCATGCGGCCCGGGTGATTCAACAGTTGGAGCGCGTGACCGGCCCGTTCGTCTTCCGGCGCTATCTCGATTACGGCGTGATCTCCGCCATTCGCGCGCTGCATGCACAGATCCGCAGCGAGGCCGCCAAGCGCAGCAATGGTGCCAACCAGCAGCGCGATAACGCGGGCCACGTGCAGGCGCGCTCGCCCAACATCAAGCTCGGGCGCGGCGGTATCCGCGAGATCGAATTCGTCGCGCAGGTGTTTCAGCTCATTCGCGGCGGACAGGACTTCGGGCTGCGTGTGCGGCCCACGCTGGAGGTGCTGCGGGCGGCGTCGGAACGCGGCCTGATCGACGCCGAAGCCGTGGCGCGCCTGACTGAGGCTTATCGCTTCCTGCGCCAGCTCGAGCACCGGCTGCAGTACATCGAAGACGCGCAGACGCACAACCTGCCGGGCTCGCCGGAAGACCAGTTGCGCGTGGCGCGCATGATGGGTTTTGACGACTATGTGGCGCTGGTCGCCAAGCTTGAGGCATACCAGGACGAAGTCGCACAGCATTTTGAGCAGACCTTTTCCGACAAGCAGGACAGCCAGCCGCCGTGCACGGCCGTCTGGCACGCAGACCTGCTCGACGATGAACACACGGAAACCGCTCGCGCGCAGCTCGCCGAACTCGGCTATGCCGAGCCCGTCAGTGTGCTGGAGCGTCTGCGTGCGACGCGCAATTCGCCGCGTTACCGCGCGTTGTCCGAAGTCAGCCGCCAGCGTTTCGACTTGCTGATCAACCGTGCGCTTGATCAGGCATCGCGGCAGACCGATGCCGATGTCACCATCGCGCGCTTTCTCGATTTCTTTGATGCGATCAGCCGGCGCTCCTCGTACCTGTCGCTGCTGAGCGAATATCCGCAGGCCATGGAGCGCGTGGCCCACACGCTGCACGCGTCGCGCTGGGCGGCGGACTACCTCACGCGCCATCCGCAACTGCTCGATGAACTGCTCGACGTGGAGGCGCTGTCAGCCGAGCCCGACTGGCCGGCGTTCAGGGCGCGCGTGCGGGAACGCCTGGAGGCCGCGTCCGACCATGTCGAAATGCAGATGGACATCCTGCGCCAGGAGCACCATGCGGAAACCTTCCGCGTGCTGCTGCAGGACCTGCAGGGCATGCTGAGCGTCGAGCACATCAGCGACCGGCTTTCGGATCTTGCCGACGCCATGCTGGACCTCACGCTGGAAACGGTCTGGAAGCAGGTCGCCACGCGCCACCGGGAGGTGCCGCGCTTTGCCGTGGTTGCCTATGGGCGGCTGGGCGGCAAGGAACTCGGCTATGCGTCGGACCTCGACATCATCTTCCTGTATGACGACGATGACGAACGCGCGCCCGATGTCTACGCGTCATTTGCGCGCAAGCTCATCACGTGGCTGACGAGCCATACCGCCGCGGGCATGCTGTTCGACGTCGATACGCGCTTGCGGCCGAACGGCGCCGCGGGTTTGATGGTCACGCACTTCGAAGCCTTCCGCCGTTATCAGATGCGCGAGGGCGACAACGCGGCGTGGGTGTGGGAGCACCAGGCGCTCACGCGCGCACGGTTCTGCGCGGGCGATGCGGAAATTGGCGGGCGCTTCGAGGCGCTGCGCACGGCCGTGTTGCGCCAGGCGCGCGAACCCGGCCCGCTGCGCCACGAGATCGTGGCGATGCGCGAGCGCGTTGCGGAAGGCCATGCGAATCCGACTGGGCTGTTTGATCTCAAGCACGATCGCGGCGGCATGGTCGATATCGAATTCACCGTGCAATTTCTGGTGCTTCTGCACAGCGCAGCGCATGCCGAGCTGACCCTCAACAAGGGCAACATCGCGCTCCTGCGCATGGCTGGCGAACTCGGGCTGATCGATGCGACGGCAGCTGCGCAAGTGGCCGATGCCTATCGGGACTTCCGCGCGCGCCAGCACAAGTTACGGCTCGACGGACAACCCGCTGCGCGCGTACCGGTCGACACCTGCGCGCACGAGGCCGCTCACGTACGTGCGTTGTGGGAGCAGGTGTTCGGGCCTGCGCAATGAGGGTGCATCGACACACGTTGCACACGTGGGGCGCGTGCACCGGTGTGGCTGCGCTGTCGGCGACGTTCTCGTTCGTGCCGTGGCTGTACGCGGTTGGACTGTATCAACGCGAGGCCGTGCGCGCGGGTCAGTGGTGGCGCATCGTGACCGCCATGTGGGTGCATCTGGACACGTGGCATTGGTTGGCGGATGCGATGGCGGCGGCAGGGCTCATCTTGCTGCTCGCGCGCGTGTTGCGGCCGCATGTCATCGTTGGAGCGCTGGTGGTGTGCGGGGTGCTCGTGCAGATCGCACTGCTCAATCAGCCGACGGTGCAGTGGTACGGCGGGCTCTCCGGTGCACTGCATGGCTTGGCGGCATGGGGCGGCCTGCGGTTGCTGAAGCCGTCCGCGGACGGGGCCGAGGATCGTTTCTCACGCTGGATTGGTGTGGCGCTGTGTGTGGGCGTGCTGGTGAAGGTATGGCTCGAGCAATCGTGGCTATCGCCCATTGCCTATGACCCGCACTGGGGGTTTGGCGTGGTGCGCATTGCGCATGCCTTTGGCGCGGTGAGCGGGTTGCTGATTTGGGTGTTGGGGGAGTGGCGTCTTCGAGACGATCGGCTGAACATGTAAGCAACCGAGCACCGAAGGGAACGGAGTGGAGGTCGGAAAAATGCCCGCGCCCAATGAAGGCGCGGGCCAAAGTACCAATAGGCTTACTTCACACGACGACGGCGGCCGGCCAAACCGGCGGCCAGCAGCAATGCTGCGCCGCCCAGGCCGATAGCGCCGCCGCCGCCACCACCGCTGGAGGTGGTCGTCGCAGGCGGGGTAGTGGTGCCGGTTCCGGTGCTTGCTGCAGCAGTGACTGTCACGTTAGCGGTATCGGTGGCGGTCGCGCCGGTGTTGTTCGTCAGCGTTACCGTGAAGGCGTAGGTGCCCTCGGCCGACGGCGTGAATGCGGCGGTGTAATTGCCGTTGCTATCGGGGCCGGCAGTGGTGAGGCTGACGGACGGCCCCGAAGTCTGCGCCCATTGCACACTCGCGATGGTATTGACGAGGCCGGCATTGCCGCTCGCTGTGAGCGTGACCGCGTTGTTTGCGACCACTGTGCTTGCCGACGTTGACGCGTGCACAGTCGGATTGCCCTTCGCCAGCGCAACGGCCGCACCCGCATCCAGCATGCCGGCGCCGCAGACGCCCGTATGCGTTGCGCAGTATGTGCCCGCCGGGAACGGTCGAGCGGACTGCTGGAGGACGGTGGCAATCTGATCAGGCGTCAGCGAGCTGTTGACCGAGAGCATCAGCGCCGCGACGCCTGCGACGTGCGGGGTCGCCATCGAAGTGCCGATTTCCGTCCCATACGTGTCTGCGACCGGCCCTTGCGTGCCGGTATTTGACAACGACGTGATCGGGGTCCCGCTACCAGGCACTATCGTGCCCGAGCCGCCGCCCGGCGCGCTAATCGTGGTGCCGGTACCGACATTGGCATAGTTCGCACTATCGCCATCCATCGTATGTGCCGTCACCGCGATGACGCCGTTACAGTTGGCCGGCGACCCAATGACGCCTGCGCCATCGTTGCCAGTCGCGACAACGATCGTGGCACCTCGTGCGCGTGCCGCCGTGATGGCTGCCTGCTCGGCGGAGAGGCAGTTGCCCGCTCCACCAAGGCTCATGTTCACCACTTTTGCAACGGGCGAGTTGACCGGTAGTGGCATGCCGTTAGCGCCAAGTACGCTGCTGTCGCCGGTTACCCAGGCCATGGCGTCAATAATGTCAGATGCTACGCCGCCGCACTTGCCGAGGGCGCGAGCCATCTGGATGGTTACGCTGGGCGCAATGCCGGCAACCCCAAGCGAATTGTGTTGCGCAACGATCTGGCCCGTCACGAACGTGCCATGCCAGCTGCTGTTGCGCTGGGTCGAGCCGCAGTAGGTCGGATAGTTGGTGGTATCCGTATTGCTGACCCAGTCACCCGGATCCGACGGGTTGCTGTCGCGGCCAACTGGCGTGTCGGACGGATCGTTCTCGACGAAGCCCAGTGGGACAGTGTTGTGGCTGGAAGGATCGGGCGTGCCGTTGTAGACGTTGTGGCTGATGAAGTCGTATCCAGAGCGGATGTTCGCGCCCGCGAGATCTTCATGGTTGGCAAGCAGGCCGGTATCGATGACGGCGACGTAGACCGAATTCACACCCTTGGTCTTATCCCATGCGGTCGTGATGTTCGCTCCGCCGACTGCTGTCGTCGCGGGTCCGTTGGCGACCGTCGTGCTCGGCCACAGGTTCCACTGATTGGCAAATTGAGGGTCGCTGGCCACCGCCGTAGGACGCATGATCCGGTCGGGGGAGACATACTCGAATTGGCCGCTCGCCTCCATTCGATGTGCCACCGTTTGAGCGTCTGCAAACGACATGACGTTAGGTAGCGTGACCACATGAGCCCCCCCTGACATGGGCCGCTTATACGTCACTTGAAGTTGTGCGGCGGCCGACCAGCGTTGCACCGTTGCGACGTCCGGGCGCGCAGCCGTGCTATCAGTCCCATTGGATTGCGGCTTCAACCCGCTGCTTTTTTCCTTCACGATGAGCTGCGTCACCCACTGCAATTGGGCTGTTGGTGTGGCGACCTTTCCGACGGCCAGCGCCGGCGCAGCTTGATACGAAATCAGTCCGAGCGCGACGAGCGCGCGGACAATACCCCCCTGGGCAATCAATTTCATGTAATGAACCTGTTGTTGTAGGAAACGGAGGCGCAATTATCACAAGAATTGCGCGTTTCCTTCCTTAAACAGGCTAACAGCGTTGTTTAGTAATTTTTATATCAGCTCAAGTCACGCGTACGGTACGGTCAATTGGCGTCACCAGCCAAAAGCCGCGTCCCGCCCAGCGTTGCACGGGAAAAGCGCAAGGGCCTTTTAGGAGTGCGTGCGGTCAATGCGTCTTCAGGCGACGGCGACCGCAGTACATGCCAGCCGCCAGCAGCAACGCCGCCCCAACCAGCGGCACGGCCCCGCCGCCTCCGCCACCACCGCTGCTGGTAGTCCCCCCGGTTGATCCGCCCGACCCCGTGCCGCTGCCCGCGCCGGCCGGCGCCGTGTTCTGGGCATAACTGACGGCACCTGCGGTATCCAGCAGGCCTGCACCGCAGATGCCGGTGTTCACGGCGCAGAATGTGCCGCTCGGGTGCGGCCGCGCGGTCTGCTTCAGGCCCGCCAATACCTGCGCATTGGACAACTGCGGTTGCACGCTCAGCATCAGCGCGATGGTGGCCGCTGTTTCAGGCGTGGAGAAGCTCGTACCAGCCACTGACTTGACCGTGGGGTTGCCGACAGTCTGTGCACCGTCGTTGGAGTCGGCCTGGATAACGGAAACGGGTTCCGCGCAAGTTGCCGGATTTGTCGTTGTGACGACCTTCGAGTTGCCGCAGCCGCCCCCCGGCGCGGACAACGCCACCTGGGGCCCCACGTTTGCGTAGCTGGCGTTCTCGCCGCTGTCGACGTGCGCGGTGACGGCGATGGCGCCCGTGCAATTGGCCGGCGCGTCAACGGTCTGTGCGGCTTCGTTGCCCGCGGCGGCCACTACGATGGCGCCACGTGCGGCCAACTGGTTGACGGCGTCCTGTTCTGCCGCAGAGCACTGCGTTGTGCTGCCCAGGCTCACGTTCACCACGCGGGCCGGGTTGGCGTTGGTCGGCACGCCTGACACGTTGATGCCGCCTGCCCACAACATGCCGTCGACCGTGTCAGACAGCAACGCGCCGCATTTGCCCGACACGCGCACCGGCACGATCGGCGTGTTCCAGCCGACCCCTGCGATATCCAGCGTGTTGTTTGTCTGGGCGGCGAGCACGCTGCTGACCTCCGTGCCGTGCCAGCTGCTGTTGGCGACGTCGTTGCTGGTGCAGCCCGAAATGTTCTGCCATTGCGTGCTGGTTACGCCATCGCCCAGGTCATGCGCGTCCGTGCCGCGACCGAAGGTGTTACCGGCCCGCGCCGGGTCCGAAATGAAGTTGTAGCCCGGCAGGATCTTGGCTGAGAGATCGGGATGATCGGTGTAGCCGGTATCGACCACCGCCACCACGATGCCCGTCGAGCCCTGCGTGATGCTCCACGCCGCGGCCGCGTTAATGCCGCCGGGCACCAGCGCCGGTGCGGCCAGGTTGTTCTGCGTGGCAAACAGCGGATCGTTCGGAATGGTGTTGGGCCGCAGGATGCGATCTGGCACCACATAGGCCACGCGGGCGTCCTTCGCGATCTTGTCGACGGTCGCCTGGATGCTGGCGGCATCGGTCAGGCCCGTGTGCATGAGCTGCGCATTGGTAGCCAGCGTACGCTTGATCTGCAGCGTGCTCCCCGCCGCTTGCGCTACCGACAACAAGCGGTTGCTAGCCTCGCTGGCAGAGAGCGCCTTGCGCGTGCCGCTCGTGTCGTCGCGCCATTTGATGATCAGGTCACCGGTGTATTGCGGCTGCGGTGTGGCAGCTGCGGCGACTTGGCTGCCCATCGCCGAGGCAAGGCAGACAAGGCCGGCGCCAGCGCACAGCCAAGACTTCAACCGGAAGAGGGAGGGGGTCATCAGCGCGTGCTCCGTGGTGTCTCGTTGTAATGAGAAACGTCGTCAGGATGTGATCGTTGACAGACCGTTACACAAAACCAAAGGTAGCATGCGACTCGCCCGCTTGGTGTGGTGGCGGTGGCCGATCACGTTTGCGAGGGGGAAAAGGCCGGTCTGTGCGCCGGCCCCAGCAGAATGCAGGCCTGCCAGGGGAAATGAGATGGAAGCGGGCCGCCCCGCAGCGCCCGATCATTCACAGTGTGGAGTGGTGCTGGGCAGTTCAGCGTTGGATCTTCATGATGCGATCCGGGTCGGCCGAGGCGATGCCGGGCGTGCTGCGCAACGCTGCCACCGCGCCATCCAGCGTGGCCGATGCATCGCCCGAGCTGGCGCGCACCACCCAGAATCCACCCGACATCGGACGTACCACCGCAAACGCAAGCCGTGGCGTTGCGCGTGCGCCCGCAGCATCCAGCACGCCTTGCACGGTGGCGGACGAGGTGGTCGGCGTGCTCAGGCCGATGATGACGTCGCCCAGACTGTGTGCAGCCGACACGGAAGCCGGAGGCTGGGTGTTGACCGAGGCCGGGTCCATGGCAGGCGGCTTGCCCGGGTCAATGGCCGGCACGGACTTGCACGCGGCCAGCAGGCACAGGCCTAGAGCCACCGCCAGCGCGGGCTTGACGGTCGACAGCAGTGATCGAGGGCGGGCAGCCGGTTGGATCGTGCGGGCCATGCGGGCCATGAGGTTCTCCTTGGATTCGGTAGAGGATGTTTGTCGCGTGTGCAGCCGGAACCGTTGTGCCAACTCTGGCGGCAATGGTTCCGGTATAGATGATCACTGTGCCGCGCGGCGGGATTTCCGCGCTGAAGATTCCGGTGCCGATGGCGCACGGCCCGCGGTAAGCATCTCGTCTGCATGACGGCGCGTGGTGTCGGTGAGCGACGCGCCGCCCAACATGCGGGCAATCTCATCCACCCGGCCCGTGGTGTCCAGCACCACGAGGTCGGACCGCGTGCTGCCTGCCACCGTCTGCTTGGCGACCTGAATATGGTGATTGGCGAGCGCGGCCACTTGCGGCAGGTGCGTGACGCACAGCACCTGGCGGCGCATGCCGAGTTCGCGCAGGCGCCGGCCCACGACTTCTGCCACTGCACCGCCAATGCCGGAGTCCACTTCGTCGAAGATGAGCGTGGGCGTGGGGCTCGCCTCACTGGCAATCACCGAGATGGCCAGGCTGATCCGCGCCAGCTCGCCGCCTGAGGCGACTTTCGCCAAAGGCCGCGGCGAAACGCCCGCATGCCCGGCGACGAGGAATTCGATCTGCTCCAGCCCCGCCGCGCCGCTGTGCTCCAACGCATGCAGCGCGATGTCGAAGCGCCCGCCGGCCATTGAAAGACCTTGCATGGCGCCGGTCACCGCGTCGGCCAGCTCGCGCGCGGCCTTTGCGCGGTCGCGCGACAGCGATTGCGCGACCACCATATATGCGGCGTGGGTTTGCGCTTCCTGGGCCTGCAGCGCCTCAAGATCGGATGCAGCTTGAAGCGCGGCGAGTTGCGCCTGGCGTTCCGCCAGTTCAGCTGGCAGCGTTTCGGGGGCGACGCGGTATTTGCGCGCCATGGTGTGCAACGCTTGCATGCGCGCGTCGACTTCGGCCAGGCGGTCCGGGTCCAGCTCCGCGCGATCGGCATAGCGGGCAAGCGTGTGCACGGCTTCCTGGATCTGCACCTCGGCCGGCTCCAGCGCGGCCAGCACCTCGGCCAGCGCCGGGTCGATCTCGGCCAGTTCACGCAGCGTATGGAGCGTCGCGCCCAGTTGCGTGAGCACCGCACCTTCCGACTCGGACAAACCGTCCAGCGCCGTGCGCGTGCCTTCGATCAGGCTGGCCGCATGCGACAGGCGGTGGTGCTCGGCCTGCACCTCTTCCCACTCGCCCGGCTGGGGGCCAAGCTTCTGCAATTCGTTGACCTGCCATTCGATGCGCTCGCGCTCGAGCTGGACTTCGCGCGAGTGCTGCTCGGCAGCTTCGCGTGCGCGCACCACGGCGTGCCATTCCCGGTAGCGTTCGCCGACCACGCGCACGGCACCTTCCAGGCCCGCGTGAGCGTCGAGCAGGCTGCGCTGCGCATCCGCCTTGAGCAGCAACTGATGCGCGTGCTGGCCGTGGATGTCGACCAGTTGCTCGCCCACTTCGCGCAGTTGCGCCAGTGTGACGGCCGCGCCGTTGATGAAGGCCTTGCTGCGGCCTGCTGCATCGACCGTGCGGCGTAGCAGAATCACGCCCTCGTCGTCGTGCAGTTCATGCGCCTCGAGCCATGCGGCCACCTGCGGGTGCACGTCGAACTCGGCGGTGATGTCAGCGCGCGGCGCACCTTCGCGCACGACGGCCGCATCGGCGCGCTCGCCCAGCGTGAGCGCGAGTGCATCGATCAGGATGGATTTGCCCGCGCCGGTCTCGCCCGTGAATACGGTAAAGCCGTCGGCCAGATCGAGATCCAGCGCGTGAACGATGACGAAATCGCGGATGGTGAGGCTGCGCAGCATGGAAAGGGTCAGCGTGGAGTTTTAGAACCTGCCCATGATTCGTAGCGAGCGGCTCGATGTTGAAGCGAGAAGCGCAGCTGTACATGCGTACGGCGAGCATCGCAGGTTCAAGATCGGGCTGCGCAGTAGGATCATGGGCAGGTTCTTAGAGCCGGTTGTCTTCGGTCGGGTACTCGTGCCAGTGCAGCTTCTTGCGTAGCGTGGCGTAGTAGTTGTACCCGATCGGGTGCAGCAGCCGCACCGTGCGTTCCGAGCGGCGCACCACGATGCGGTCACCGGGTAGCAAGGACGTGAGCGACTGCATGTCGAAGTTGACGCTGGCATCGCGCCCGCTGGTGACCTGAATGACCACCTCCGCGTCTTGCGGAATGACGATCGGGCGGTTCGACAGCGAGTGCGGTGCGATGGGCACCAGCACCAGACCCGAGAGCGCCGGGTGCAGGATCGGCCCGCCTGCGGACAGCGCATACGCCGTCGAGCCCGTGGGGGTGGAAACGATCAAGCCGTCCGAACGCTGGTTGTACATGAAGAAGCCGTCGACCGACACGGCCAATTCCACCATGCCCGAAGTGCCCGAGCGGTTGACCACGACGTCGTTGAAGGCGAGGGCAGAGAAGATGACTTCGTCGTCTCGCACGACCTGGGCCTGCAGCAGCGTGCGGGTTTCGGCCTCGTAGCGGCCCGACAGCATGTCGGGCAGCACGGTGTGCACGTCGTCGAACGGGATGTCGGTCATGAAGCCGAGCCGCCCGTGGTTGACGCCGATCACGGGAACGCTGGCACCGGCCAGGTGGCGCCCGATGCCGAGCAGCGTGCCGTCGCCGCCGAGCACGACGGCCACATCGGCGTGGCGCGCCATCTCTTCGGGCGGCAGGGCAGGGTAATCCTGGACGCCGATGTTGAGCGCCGTTTCGCGCTCGAACACGATGTCATGCCCGCGCGCGGCAATGCACGACGCCAGTTCCATGAGGGGGCCGGCAATGTTGGCGGCCGAATACCGGCCGACCAGCGCAACGGTCTTGAAAGGCGAAACAGGCGAAGACGAGGCGGGAGCTTGCGGGGCCACGGCAGACGGGGGAATCGACATGCGCGCATTACACCATATCGATATGACCGTCGCCACGTCAGCGCGTGTTTAGTGGAGAAACGCCGACATCACCCGTAGATTGGCGCCGATTTTGCGTAAAATTGAAGAATTATGGACAAGCGCGCCACCATCCTCCTCAAGACCCTGATCGAACGGTATATCGCCGAGGGCCAGCCCGTGGGCTCGCGCACCTTGTCGAAGTATTCAGGGCTCGATCTTTCGCCGGCCACTATCCGCAATGTGATGTCCGACCTCGAGGAGATGGGCTTCATCGCCAGCCCTCACACCTCGGCCGGACGCGTGCCGACGCCGCGCGGCTACCGCCTCTTTGTCGACACGATGCTGACGGCCAGCCCGCTGGATGTGCTGAGCACGCAGGACCGCATGGCGCAGCAGATGGTGGGTGCGATTGCAGAGCAGGTGCGCACGCAACTGGCGTCGCATGGGTCGGAATCGTCGCAGCGGGTGATTGCGGCGGCGGCGCAGACCTTGTCCAACCTCTCGCAGTTTGCCGGCATCGTGATGACGCCGCGTCGCACACATACGTTCCGGCAGATCGAATTCCTGAGGTTGTCGGAGTCTCGCATCCTGCTGATCGTCGTCACGCCCGAAGGCGACGTCCAGAACCGCATCATCCATACCGATACGCCTTACACCCCGTCGCAATTGGTGGAAGCGGCCAACTACATCAACGCGCACTATGGCGGCCAGACGTTCGATGCGGTGCGCGAAAGCCTGCGCGGCGAGCTGTCTGCGCTGCAGGCCGATATGACCGCACTGATGCAGGCGGCCGTGGAGGCGGGCAGCAGCGCGGCGTCGGAGGAAGAACCGGTCGTCATCTCGGGCGAGCGCAAGCTGCTGGATGTAGAGGACCTGTCTTCGTCCATGGACAAGCTGCGCCGGCTCTTTGCCGTGTTCGAGCAGAAGACCGGCTTGCTGCAGTTGCTCGATGTATCGAGCCGCGCCGAGGGCGTGCAGATCTTCATCGGCGGCGAAAGCAGCCTTGTGCCGCACGAAGACATGGCGGTCATCACCGCGCCGTACGAGGTGGACGGCAAGATCGTCGGCACACTTGGCGTGATTGGGCCGATGCGCATGGCATATGAGCGCGTGATCCCAATTGTGGATATCACGGCCAAGCTGCTGTCCAGCACGCTCAGCCAGTATTGAGGCAGCGCGGCCTGCGGCGGGCGAAGCGGCCCGCCAATGTCTCAGGCCGAGAATTGCTCAAACGCCGCCAGCGCATGCGTGGCGTACATCATCGAAGGGCCGCCTCCCATATAGACGGCTGTTCCCAGTACCTCTTCCAGTTCAGCGCGGGTTGTGCCGAGTTTGACCAGCGCCTGGACATGGAAGCCGATGCAGTCGTCGCAGCGGCTGGCGATGGCGATTCCCAGCGCCACCAGTTCTCGCGTCTTCTTGCTCAGTGCACCGTCTTTTGTGCCGGCCGCCGCCAGTTGGCTGAACGCAGCCATCAGCTCTGGCTGCGATTCGCGCAAGTTGCGCATGTGCGCAGACACATCTTTGACCACGCTTTTGAATTCGGGCATGCCGCTCATGACAGTGCTCTCCTGGGCCGGGTGTGGAGTGTGGGAGTAGCGGGCAGGGCGTATCGGAGCAACCCGCCGCGCATCCTTTCCCTTTCGAGCATTCTCGTCCGCACCCAGGGACAAGGTCATGATGTAGCGCAACGAGGCGCTCAGAAACTGCCCGTGAACTGATAACGCCCGCCCGGATGCCACATCGTCGCCACCGAGGCGACCTGGCCTTGCGACAGCGTCTTGCGCCGCAGCATCAGGCAGGGTTCACGCACGTCCATGTGCAGCATCTCCGCAATCTCGCGCGGAGGCAGTCGGGCCTCGATGCCGTAATCCACACCCTGCAACGGGGCGGCACGCATCAGGTAGGCGTTCGGCGTGGTCTGCGTGAAATCCTGCTCCATGTATTCGGGCGCCAACGCCGCGTTCACCCAACGGTCTTCCACCTGGATCGGCAGGTCGTTTTCGAAGTGCACGATCAGTGAATGAAAGAGCACGCGGCCGGCCGGCACGCCAAACGAAGCCGCCATCGCTTCGTTGGCGCGGGCGCGCTCCAACTTGTGCAGTTCGGCGCGATGTTGATGACCGCGCGCTGCAATTTCCTCCGCGATGTTGCGGATCGCCACCAGCGTCGCCTGGTACTTCTGCTGTGCGACGAACGTTCCCAACCCCTGCACGCGCGTGAGGATCTGCTCGGCGGTCAGCTCGCGCAGCGCGCGGTTGACCGTCATGCGCGAGACGCCAAAGGTCTGCGCGAGCGTGGTCTCTCCCGGAATCATCTCGCCCTCTTGCCACTCGCCGCTGCGGATGCGCGTGAGGATGTCTTCCTTGATGCGCTGGAAGGCGGGGGTGCTGGCGGACGGGTCGTGTGACATGGGCGTGGCTTGCGGTGCGGTTAGGGCCGCGGAAGTGATGTGCGGATGGCGGTCATCATCAGGGTTTGCTCTTGGCTTGTAAAGTTTTCTTGCCTAAGTTGTATATACAACATAAGATACGCTCCATGACAAAGGAGTTCGCAGGAGACCTCACATGAACGCCCCGACCAACGCTGCCCACCTGAACAACGATCCGCGCTACGACGCTTCGCGTGAAATCCGCGCCCCGCGCGGCACCGAGCTGCACTGCAAGAGCTGGCTGACCGAAGCGGCTTACCGGATGCTGCAGAACAACCTCGACCCGGATGTGGCCGAGAACCCCAAGCACCTCGTCGTGTATGGCGGCATCGGCCGCGCCGCGCGCGACTGGGCCTGCTTTGACAAGATCCTGGAAACGCTGCGCGAGCTGAACGACGACGAATCGCTGCTCGTGCAATCGGGCAAGCCGGTGGGCGTGTTCAAGACCCACCCGGATGCGCCGCGCGTCCTGATCGCCAACTCCAACTTGGTGCCCAAGTGGGCGAACTGGGAACACTTCAACGAGCTGGATCGCAAGGGCCTGTTCATGTACGGTCAGATGACTGCCGGCAGCTGGATCTACATCGGCAGCCAGGGCATCGTGCAAGGCACGTACGAGACGTTTGCCGAAGCCGGCCGCCAACATTACGACGGCAAGCTGGCCGGCAAGTGGATCCTGACCGCAGGCCTGGGTGGCATGGGCGGCGCCCAGCCGCTGGCCGCCACGCTGGCCGGCGCCGTGTCGCTGAACATCGAGTGCCAGCAATCGAGCATCGATTTCCGCCTGCGTACGCGCTACCTCGACAAGCAAGCCAAGGACATCGACGACGCATTCAACCTGATTCGCCACCATTGCGAGCGCGGCGAGGCCGTGTCCATCGGCCTGCTCGGCAATGCGGCGGAAATCCTGCCGGAGCTGGTCAAGCGTGCCCGCTCCGGTGGCCTGAAGCCGGATCTGGTGACCGACCAGACCTCGGCGCATGATCTGGTCAACGGCTATCTGCCGATTGGTTGGACGGTCGAGCAATGGCGTGCTGCGCAACGCGATCCGTCGCAGCACGCCCGCCTGACTGACGAGGCCGCGAAGTCGTGCGCTGTGCACGTGCAGGCCATGCTGGATTTCCAGGCGATGGGCATCCCGACCGTCGATTACGGCAACAACATCCGCCAGGTCGCGTTCGACCAGGGCGTGAAGAACGCCTTCGACTTCCCGGGTTTCGTGCCGGCCTATATTCGCCCGCTGTTCTGCGAGGGCAAGGGCCCGTTCCGCTGGGTGGCACTGTCGGGTGATCCGGAAGACATCTACAAGACGGACGCGAAGATCAAGGAACTCTTCCCGCACAACGCGCATGTGCACCGTTGGCTCGATATGGCGCGGGACCGCATCGCCTTCCAGGGCCTGCCCGCGCGCATCTGCTGGCTGGGCCTGGGCGAGCGGCACCTGGCCGGTCTGGCTTTCAACGAGATGGTCAAGAATGGCGAACTGAAGGCGCCGATCGTGATCGGCCGCGATCACCTGGACACGGGCTCCGTAGCGAGCCCCAACCGCGAGACCGAAGCCATGCGCGACGGCACCGATGCCGTGTCGGACTGGCCACTGCTCAACGCGCTGCTCAATACGGCCGGGGGCGCGACCTGGGTGTCGCTGCATCACGGCGGCGGTGTCGGCATGGGCTATTCGCAGCACTCGGGCGTGGTGATCGTCGCCGACGGCACCGACGCGGCGGCCAAGCGTCTGGGCCGTGTGCTCGTCAACGATTCGGGCTCGGGCGTCATGCGCCATGCCGATGCCGGTTACGAAACCGCCATCGCCTGCGCCAAGCGCAATGGTTTGAACCTGCCGATGATCGGCTAAGTTAAAGACATCTTCTTGTATTGCTATGAACACCATGACCACGCCCCCCATCATCACGTTGCAGCCGGGCGCAATGTCCTTTGCCGACCTGCGCCGCGTCTGGCTCGCCCCGACGCCTGTTGCGCTGTCGGGCGATTGCGCGGCCGCCATTGAAGCCTCGGCGGCCACTGTGCAGGCCATCGTCGCCAAGGGTGCGCCGGCCTACGGCATCAACACCGGATTCGGCCTGCTGGCCAAGACGCAGATCGCCACACATGAGCTGGAGCGCCTGCAACGCAACCTGATCCTGTCGCACGCGGTCGGCACCGGCGCAGACCTGAGCGACAGCGTGGCGCGCCTCGTGTTGCTGATGAAGGCAGCGAGCCTGGCGCGCGGCTATTCGGGCGTGCGCCGTGTCGTGATCGACACGCTGCTGGCGCTCCTGAACGCCGGCATCGTGCCGTGCATTCCGTCCAAGGGTTCGGTGGGCGCGTCTGGCGATCTGGCACCGCTGGCGCACATGACGCTGGCGCTGCTGGGCGAGGGCGACGTGCGCGTGAATGGCGTGCGCACGCCGGCACGTGCGGCACTGGCTGCGGCCGGGATCGAGCCGATTGCGCTGGCTGCCAAGGAAGGCCTGGCGCTCATCAACGGCACGCAGGTGTCGACTGCGCTGGCGCTCAACGGCCTGTTCCTGGCCGAGCGTCTGCTGCAAGCTGCCACCGTGTCGGGTGCGTTGTCGGTGGATGCCGCCAAGGGCAGCGATGCACCGTTCGACCCGCGCGTGCACAGCGTGCGTGGCCAGCCAGGCCAGAGTGCGACCGCCGCGGTGTACCGCAACCTGCTGGCCGGTAGCGCCATCCGCCAGTCGCACCTCGTGGGCGACAAGCGCGTGCAAGACCCGTACAGCCTGCGCTGCCAGCCGCAAGTCATGGGTGCATGTTTCGATCTGATCCGCCAAGCCGGCGCCACGCTGCTCACCGAAGCCAACGCAGTCACCGACAATCCGCTGGTCTATGCCGACGCCGGTGAAGTGATTTCGGGCGGCAACTTCCACGCCGAACCGGTAGCGTTTGCTGCCGACATGCTTGCGCTGGCGATTGCCGAGATCGGTGCGCTGTCGGAACGCCGCATCGCGTTGCTGATCGACTCCACGCTGTCGGGCCTGCCGCCGTTCCTGGTCGAGCAGCCGGGTCTGAACTCGGGTTTCATGATTGCGCACGTCACTGCGGCCGCGCTGGCTTCGGAAAACAAGACGTTCGCCCACCCGGCCAGCGTCGACAGCCTGCCGACTTCCGCCAACCAGGAAGACCACGTCAGCATGGCGACCTTTGCCGGCCGCCGTCTGCAGGACATGGCAGAGAACACTGCCACCATCGTCGGTATCGAAGCGCTGGCGGCAGCGCAAGGCATTGACTTCCACAAGCCGCTGGCGACGTCCGACACGCTGCAGAAGGCACATGGCTGCATCCGCGCGCGCGTGGCCTACTACGGTGAAGATCGCCTGTTCGCCCCCGACATCGAAGCCGCCCGGCGCCTCGTCCTCGACGGTGCCCTCGGCGATTCGTGCCGCGCGCACGTCGGCGAACTCGCACTCGTCTGACCATGCTTGCCCAAGCCGAACCGAACGTCTGGCAAGGCCGCGTCGATGCGGAGGAAGGCCCGCTGGGCTTGCGTTGGCACCAGACGGTGCGCCGTATCGATGCATCGACGCCGCTGGCCAACACCGTCGCCCTGGCGGGCTTTGCCTGCGATGCGGGCGTCGCACGCAATCACGGGCGAACCGGTGCACAGGCGGGCCCCGCCGCCATCCGCAAGATGCTCGCGAACTTGCCTGCGCGTGCCGGCCGTGTGGTCGTCGACGCGGGCGATGTGACTTGCCAGGGCGATGCGCTGGAAGACGCGCAGAGCGCGTTGTCCGGTGTGCTGCAGGACTTGCTCGACCGCGGTGCGTTTCCGATCGCCCTAGGCGGCGGGCACGAGATCGCGTGGGCCTCGTTTGGCGGCTTGGCGCGGCATCTGGCGGCGAAATCCGATCAGCCCCCGCGTATCGGCATTCTCAACCTCGACGCGCATTTCGATCTGCGCGCCGGCGAGCGCGGCAGCTCGGGCACACCTTTCCGCCAGATCGCCGAAGATTGCGCGCGGCGCGGCTGGCCGTTCCACTACGCCTGCCTGGGCGTGAGCACCTACGCCAACACCGAAGCGCTGTTCGCGCGTGCGCGCCAGCTCGGCGTGCGCTGGATGCACGACGACGAGATGGACGTCATGCAACTCGCCCACGTGCTGAAGGTGGTCGAGGTGTTCCTGAGCCAGGTCGATCACGTTTATTTGACGATGTGCCTGGACGTGCTGCCGGCCGCTGTTGCCCCTGGGGTGAGCGCGCCATCCGCACGCGGCGTGGGGATGGACGTGATCGAGCCCATCGTCGATCGCGTGGTCAGCTCGGGCAAGCTAAGGCTGGCGGATGTGGCGGAGCTGAACCCGTCGCTCGACATCGATCACCACACGGCACGTGTTGCTGCCCGTCTCGTGGCGCGCGTGGCAGACGGCATTGGCCTGCAGGGGGGGCGCACATGACTGATCCGGCCAACCCGCCCTGGGATGCGCTCTGGACCAACGTCCACCTCGCCACGCTCGCCGCCGATGCCGACGGCTACGGCGAGATTCGCGACGGCGCCATCGCTGTCAAGGACGGGCGCATTGCGTGGCTTGGCTACCGCGTCGATCTGCCTGCCAGTGCCCGCGCGACAAGCGAGCACGATGGCGGCGGCGCGTGGCTCACGCCCGGCCTGATCGATTGCCACACGCACCTCGTCTACGCCGGCAATCGCAGCAATGAATTCGAAGCGCGCCTGAACGGCGTGCCATACGAAGAGATCGCGCGGGCGGGCGGGGGCATTCTCTCCACCGTGCGCGCCACGCGTGCGGCCAGCGAAGACGCGTTGGCCGAAGCCAGTCGGCCTCGCTTGAATGCTCTGCGCGCCGAAGGTGTCACCACCGTCGAAATTAAGTCCGGCTACGGCTTGAACCTGGAAACCGAGCGCAGCATGCTGCGGGTTGCGCGCCGCTTCGGCCAGGCGTTGCCGGTGCGCGTGCGGACAACGTTCCTCGGTGCGCATGCCGTGCCGCCTGAATTCGCCGGCCGCGCGGATGACTACATCGATCAACTCTGCACCGACGTGCTGCCCGCGCTCGCTGCAGAAGGTCTCGTCGATGCCGTCGACGCCTTCTGCGAAACCATTGGCTTCACGCCTGCACAAACGGCGCGTATGTTCGATGCCGCGCAGCGCCTGGGCCTGCCGGTAAAGTTGCACGCCGAGCAGCTCTCCGATCAGGGTGGCGCGGCATTGGTCGCACGCTATGGTGGCCTTTCTGCGGATCACCTCGAATGTCTGACCGATGCAGGTGTTGCCGCCATGGCGCAAGCCGGCACGGTGGCCGTGCTGCTGCCCGGCGCGTTCTACTGCCTGCGCGAGACGCGCCTGCCGCCGATGGCCGCGCTGCGCGCCGCCGGTGTGCCTATGGCCGTGTCGACCGACTGCAACCCTGGCACATCGCCGCTGTCGTCGCTGCTGCTGGCGATGAACATGGCCTGCACGCTGTTCCGCCTGACGCCGCTGGAAGCGCTGACCGGCGCCACGCGTCATGCTGCCGCAGCGCTGGGCCTGTCAGGTACGTGTGGCGTGCTGGCTCCAGGCTGCGCCGCCGATTTCGCGCTCTGGCGCATCGATCGGCCCGCCGATCTGGCGTACGCGATGGGGCTGAACCCGTGTGTGGGCGTGGTCAAGGACGGCGCCTTGGTGGCGTAAGGAACACGCGACGACGCGGCTCGTATAATCGGCCGGTCTATCGCGAACCCGCGCCCATGCCCTTCCTGCCCGAACCCCTGTTCCAGCACGGCCAGCCCGATCGCACGGCGATCCTGCTCGTCAACCTCGGTACGCCTGACGGCACGTCGCCGCGCGAGGTCGGCCGCTACCTGCGTCAGTTCCTGTCCGACCCCCGCGTTGTGGAAATTCCGCGCGCCGCATGGTGGTTCATCCTCAACGTGCTGATCGTGCCGCTGCGTTCGCGGGCGTCGGCGCACAAGTACGAAAGCATCTGGCTGCGTGAGGCCAACATGACCGGCTCGCCGCTGCTTGTCTACAGCGAGCGCCAGGCGCATGCGCTGCAGCAACTGCTGAACGCGCAGGGCCACGATGTGGTGGTTGCCTGTGCGATGCGCTATGGCAATCCTTCGATTCCGTCCGTCATGCAGGCGCTGCGCAAGCAGGGCGTCGAGCGCATCCTCGTGTTGCCGATGTATCCGCAGTATTCCGGCACCACCACCGCCACGGCCTTCGACGAAGTTTTCCGCGTGCTGGGCGAAATGCGCAATCAGCCGGAGTTGCGGCTGGTCAAGCATTTCCACGATGACCCTGCCTACATCAATGCGCTGCACCAGCAGGTGGGGGCGTATTGGGCACAGCACGGCGCACCTGATTTTGCGCATGGCGACAAACTGGTGCTGTCGTTCCATGGCGTGCCGCGACGAACGCTGGAGTTGGGTGACCCCTACCACTGCGAATGCCTGAAGACCGGCCGCTTGTTGGGCGAAGCGCTCAGTCTGCAGCCGGGTCAGTACCTGGTCACGTTCCAGTCACGCTTTGGCCGCGCCGAATGGCTGCAGCCGTACACCGCGCCCACGCTGGAAGAGCTTGGCCGCGTCGGCACCAATCGCGTCGACGTGTTCTGCCCGGGTTTTCCGGCCGATTGCCTGGAAACGCTGGAAGAGATCGCCATGGAAGGGCAGTCGACCTTCCGCGTCGCCGGCGGCAAGGAATTCCATTACATCCCGTGCCTGAACGACAGCGAGGCATGGATCGCCGGCATTGCCGACATTGCGCTGGCGCATCTGCAGGGCTGGCCCCTCACGCTGACGCATCCGCATGTGCTGGAAGCGAGTCGCACGCGCGCGCAGAGCAAGGGCGCTGCCGCATGAAAGTGAGCACCGACGCGGCTGACCGCGTGCGCATCGACAAATGGCTGTGGGCGGCGCGTTTCTTCAAGACGCGGTCGCAGGCGACTGATGCGGTGGAGCGCGGTCGCGTGCAGATCAACGATCAGCCGGTTCGCCCCGCCAAGGATGTCAAGATTGGCGACCGCGTGCGAGTGCACGCGCATGAACAACAGTGGGAAGTGGAAGTACTGGCACTGGCCGAAGTGCGCGGCCCTGCGTCGGTCGCACAAACGCTTTACGCCGAGACGGACATCAGCCGCTTAAAACGCGAAGAGAGTGCGGACAAACGTCGACTGTATCGGGAACCGGCCACACAAATCGCCGGCCGGCCGACCAAGCGGGACCGGCGGCGCATCGATAAACTCGGCGGAGAATGACGCACTCCGCGCGAGTGTGTGCTAACTTGATACGCTCAAGCCGCGCGGCATCTGCTGCATCTGCGCAGGCTTGATGATGTAGTGCTTGAAGAATGCCTTGCCGCTACCGTACTCCGTATAACGCGGTGTGACGGCCCCAGACAGGCAAATGAACGTTGTGGCTGCGGTCAGGGTCAACAGCAGGAGCACGGTCAGAACGGGCAGCTTGTTGTGCATGGTACGAACCCTCAAAGAAGCTCGCGCCCCCCAGTTTTTTCTTGCATCATAGGCGGCCCATAAGGGCCTCGCAATTGCTGTGCCGTTGCATTCTGATGAAAGTTGTAACCCCATATTTCGTGATGCACGGCGCACAGTTGTCGCGCATCCGGCGCCCTTGAAAAGCGCGCCAAATGCCCCATAACGGGGACAAATCGTTTGTAAAAATCCAGCGGATCGTCTTCAGGCACATGCCGTGCGTCGATTCCCTTTTATCCAGCGCTATGAAACACACTCCGGACACCCCCTCGAACTCGGACATGCCAGCGGACACCCAAGCCACCCAGCCGAACCAGTCGGCGACGGGCCAGGCGGCCCACGCTTATTCGAGCCAGGCTCAGCGCGCAAGCGCCGACGCTCAGGCTGTCGCCGGTGACGAAGCCGCCGTGGCAGAAGCCGTGGCCGACATGGACATCGCTGAACTGCGCCGTCAACTGGAAGCCGCTGAAGAAAAGGCGCGCCAGAATTATGAAAACTGGGCGCGCGCCACGGCCGAAGGCGAGAACATCCGCCGCCGTGGTCAGGACGATGTGGCGAAGGCCCACAAGTTCGCCATCGAAGGTTTTGCGGAATACCTGCTGCCGGTGATGGACAGCCTTCAGGCCGCTTTGGCCGACACGTCGGGCGACGCCACCAAGCTGCGTGAGGGCGTTGAACTTACGCTCAAGCAGCTTTACGCCGCGTTCGAAAAGGGGCGTGTGACCGAGCTGAACCCCGTGGGTGAAAAGTTCGATCCGCATCGCCATCAAGCGATCTCGATGGTCCCCGCTGATCAGGAAGCCAATACCGTGGTGGCGGTGCTTCAGCGCGGCTACACGTTGGCCGACCGCGTGCTGCGCCCCGCGCTCGTGACGGTGGCGGCGCCCAAGTAAGCTGACGCCCCGTGATCCTCCAGAGCACCACCACTTCGCAAGACGCCAACGGCGCGATCCCGGTCGATAAGACCGCGTTCGCGGCGTTTGGCATGCGCGAGGTGAACACCGAGACCTTCGACGCAGCCATTGCGGCGGCGGGCGATGCGCTCGTGTGCCTATTCTTCTGGGGCGTGGATTGCTTCAACTGCGAGATGGCCAAGAAAGCCATGCTCGCGCAACCGGCCGCTGTGCGTGAGCATGAGCTGAACTGGCTCCATGCCAACGTCTACGCACACCCGGAATTGGGCCAGCGCTTTGGCCTGCATGGCGTTCCGGTGTTCATGTTCTTCCATCGTGGCAAGAAGCTCGGCCGGGCGACCGGTTGGCATGGCCACGCGCAGTTTGCCGCCGCCGTTGCCAATGCGCGCAACAAGCTGGCGGGCAAGCCGCTTATCTGAGGCAGCGACCATCATGACGTCGATGCCGATGGTTGCGGCCTTCCTTATCGTTTCGTCCGTCCGTGCCGTGCGCCGCAAGCGTGTGGCGCGCACCTCGCCGCGCGCCCCCCAGGCGATGACCGCGGCCCTTGCCGCCGCCCGGCGGTTGTTCTAGTGCCCCTGCGGCACGTCGCCGCCGGGCTCTCTTCACTCCCACCAGAAGTTTCAGTTTCGTATCACCGCCGGCCGGCTTGTGTGCCCGCCGGTTTTCTTGCCGCTGCGTTGCATTGGCCCGGAAGGCCATCGGCAGCGGCTTTGCCTAGTGTTGAACATTGACCTGTAGGAGATCGTCATGTCCAAAGCAGCCGCCATCTACCTGACCGAGCTGGACCTCACCCGCCTGGAAAACGCCGCCACCCGCGCGGGCAGCAACTCGCCGCTGGCCGATCTGGTCGACGACCTGATTACCCGTGCCAACGTGGTGCCCGGCAACAAGATTCCCGCCGATGTGGTGACCATGAACTCCGTCGTCTGCGTGGTTGATGACGCCGGCGCAGAGCAAGAGTGGACGCTCGTCTACCCGGAAGACGCCAACGTGACCTCGGCCAAGCTGTCGGTGCTCTCGCCGATGGGCGCAGCGCTGCTGGGTGCGCGTGCGGGCAAGTCGGTCAAATACTCGGCGCCCAATGGTGCCGAGCGTTCCTTGCGCATCGATCGCGTTGCGTTCCAGCCCGAGGCCAGCGGCCAGCACACCCTGTAAGCCGGCCGCGTCCTATCGCGAGAGGCTGTACCCGACACGCAACTGCGAGCCCAGCTTGTGGTTGTAGTCGAGCAGGCTCTCGCCGTAGCCGGTGAAATACTGAATGAATAGGTAGCCGGCCGTGCCGGTGAAGATCCGGCTCATCGGATATGTCAATTGCGCGTCGACGCTGCCATAGGCTTTGCGGGTGCCTTTGCGTAGCGTGGCGGCCAATTCCCAGCCATTGGGGGCGCCGTAGGACACGCGGAAATCCCCAAAACCACGGTAGTGCGCGATGTCAGTGTTGCCGGTGCGCGTGAGGTACGCGTACAGCTTGGGCTCGAACTTCCAGTGGTAATCGTTCAGATCACCAAAGTGAAACGTCGGGCGTACGAACACGGTGTTGATGGCGCGTGAGGCGTCGCCGTCGCGGCCGTTCGATTCGTGCTCGATGCCGCCCGCGAACGATAGCCGCGTGAGGGCGCCGCCATGGATGCCCGTATCGGGACGGTAATAGAACACGCTGGGCCGGTAGTTCGTATCGCGGAACGGCGCCGATTCCTTGCCCACATCCCACAGAGAGAACTGCGTATAACCGAAGTACACGTTATCCAGCAGTGCTGCCGATGCCGGGTTCTCTGGCTGAAAAATCCGGAATTTGAAGCTCAACTGGAACTTGGCGTTCAGGCCCCCGTGTGCGCCCACTGCGGCGAACATGGGTTCGTGGAAAGTCAGGCGCGCGGTTTCTTCGGGCGGGCGGGATGCCTCGCCGTTGCCGGCCACTGTCAGGGGAGTGGGCTCTGTAGCGGCTGCGTTGGCAGCGGGCGCATTCGGATTGGTGCCCAGCGCCCCCCCGGGGCGGGTCGCTTCGGCGGCGGCGTTGCGGGCGGCGCCTGTGGGGGCGCCGTCGGCGGCAATCTGCGGGGCGTCTGCGCCGCGCACGAGTGTCACCAGAACCGGCGCCGCATCCAGATCCGGCACATCGATCCGAACCGTACCGCGCAGCACCTCGGGCAGCGTGCCGGTGTAGGTGACGGTGCGGACCTGGCCCGGACGCAGGTGAAGGGTTTCGGCGCCGGCATTGTGTCGATCAAGAATCACTTCTACCGGGCCCTGCAGATCAGCGCTGGCCGTTACGCGCAGCTTGGCCGGGACGGCATAGCTGCGCTGAGCGGCATCGCCCGAAATGACGAGGGTCAGGGTGAAGGGCTGGTTGGCGTTGACGCGGCGGGAGGGCTGGAGCAGGGCAACGGCGGCATCGGCGGAGGGCACGGCGCATGCGGCAAGCAGGGCAGCGCCAAGAATGGTTCGGAGAGGGTGCAAAGGCATGGGCGCAAAAGCCGGGTTGGCGTCCGGCGAGTGGCAATGCGCGCAAGGGTAACACCCACACCTTTTGTGCCTGGTTTGCGGCTCTGGGCGTTCAAAACACGCGTTTTTGCCCGGTAGCGCACGTTTTCGGGTGCTTTCCCAAGAAAAACCGGCCAAAATGCTCAACTTTTCAAAATTCGGCCTTGAAAAGCCGGACGGCACTCCCACATCCGATCCAAGTTTGTATTCAGTGCAGTCCTGACACCAGATTCGAGGAGCAAGAACATGGGCAAAATCATCGGTATCGACCTTGGTACCACCAACAGCTGCGTCTCCATCATGGAGGGCAACACCCCCAAGGTGATCGAGAACGCAGAAGGCGCTCGCACCACCCCGTCGATCATCGCCTACATGGAAGACGGCGAGATCCTGGTCGGTGCCCCGGCCAAGCGCCAGGCGGTGACCAACCCGAAGAACACGCTGTACGCCGTCAAGCGCCTGATCGGCCGCAAGTTTGAAGAAAAGGAAGTCCAGAAGGACATCGGCCTGATGCCGTACACCATCACCAAGGCCGACAACGGCGACGCCTGGGTGGAAGTGCGCGGCCAGAAGCTGGCACCGCCGCAAATTTCGGCTGAAACCCTGCGCAAGATGAAGAAAACCGCCGAGGATTACCTGGGCGAGGAAGTGACCGAAGCCGTGATCACGGTGCCGGCCTACTTCAACGATTCGCAGCGCCAAGCCACCAAGGACGCCGGCCGCATCGCCGGTCTGGACGTCAAGCGCATCATCAACGAGCCGACCGCGGCTGCGCTGGCATTCGGCCTGGACAAGAACGAGAAGGGCGACCGCAAGATCGCCGTGTATGACCTGGGCGGCGGTACGTTCGACATCTCGATCATCGAGATTGCCGACGTGGACGGCGAGAAGCAGTTCGAAGTGCTGTCGACCAACGGCGATACGTTCCTGGGCGGCGAAGATTTCGACCAGCGCATCATCGATTACATCATCGGCGAGTTCAAGAAGGAGCAGGGCGTCGACCTGTCGAAGGACGTGCTTGCGCTGCAACGCCTGAAGGAAGCCGCTGAAAAGGCCAAGATCGAACTGTCGAGCACGCAACAGACCGAAATCAACCTGCCGTACATCACGGCCGATGCTTCGGGCCCGAAGCACTTGAACCTGAAGATCACGCGCGCCAAGCTCGAAGCGCTGGTCGAAGACCTGATCGCCCGTACGATCGATCCGTGCCGCACCGCCATCAAGGATGCTGGCGTGAAAGTGTCGGACATCCACGACGTGATCCTGGTCGGCGGCATGACGCGTATGCCGAAGGTGCAGGAAAAGGTGAAGGAGTTCTTCGGCAAGGAAGCCCGCAAGGACGTGAACCCGGACGAGGCTGTTGCCGTGGGCGCCGCCATCCAGGGTCAGGTGCTGGGCGGTGACCGTACTGACGTGCTGCTGCTGGACGTGACGCCGCTGTCGCTGGGCATCGAAACGCTGGGTGGCGTGATGACCAAGATGATCGGTAAGAACACGACCATCCCGACCAAGTTCTCGCAGACGTTCTCGACCGCCGACGACAATCAGCCGGCCGTGACGATCAAGGTGTACCAGGGCGAGCGTGAGATGGCCTCCGGCAACAAGATGCTGGGCGAATTCAACCTTGAGGGCATTCCGCCGGCACCGCGCGGCACGCCGCAGATTGAAGTGTCGTTCGACATCGACGCCAACGGCATTTTGCACGTGGGCGCCAAGGACAAGGCGACCGGCAAGGAAAACAAGATCACGATCAAGGCAAGCTCCGGCCTGTCGGAAGCCGAGATCGAGCGCATGGTGAAGGACGCCGAGGCTAACGCCGAGGAAGACAAGAAGCTGCGCGAACTGGTCGACTCCCGTAACCAGGGTGAAGCGCTGGTGCACTCCACCAAGAAGGCACTGGGCGAGTACGGCGACAAGCTGGAAGCTGGCGAGAAGGACAAGATCGAAGCCGCGATCAAGGAACTTGAAGAGACCCTGAAGGGGACCGACAAGGCCGCGATTGACGCCAAGACCGAAGCGCTGGCAACCGCCTCGCAGAAGCTCGGCGAAAAGGTCTATGCCGACATGCAAGCCAAGGGCGAGGCCGGCGGTGCGGAACAAGCCGCTGCCGGTGCCCAGCCAGGCGCGCAAGCCGGACAAGGCGCGCCGCACGACGATAACGTCGTCGACGCCGAGTTCAAGGAAGTGAACGACAAGAAGTAAGCCAACTCGTCCGCCAGGCGGACGTTGCGGTACGCCGGGCAGTGATCATCGGGTTGTGCGGGACGCACCTGATGTCACGCTCGGCTTTTTTGCTATTCGACACGCAGTAAAAACAGGCGACGACTGAAGCCACCATGGCAAAACGTGATTACTACGAAGTGCTCGGGGTGGGTAAGAACGCGAGCGACGACGAGATCAAGAAGGCTTATCGCAAGCTCGCGATGAAGTACCACCCCGACCGCAATCCGGACAGCAAGGAAGCGGAAGACAAGTTCAAGGAGGCCAAAGAGGCCTACGAGATGCTCTCCGACGCCGAAAAGAAGGCTGCCTACGACCAGTACGGCCACGCGGGCGTCGACCCGAACATGGCCGGCGGCTTTGGCGCGGGCGGAGCAGGTTTTGGCGGCGGTTTTGCCGAGGCCTTTGGCGACATCTTTGGCGATATCTTTGGTCAGGCCCAGGGCCAGGGCGGACGCCGCGGTAGTGGCCCGCAGATGTATCGCGGCGCTGATCTGCGCTACAGCATGGAGATCACGCTGGAGCAGGCCGCGCATGGCTACGACACGCAGATCCGCGTGCCGCATTGGGACGAGTGTGACCACTGCCACGGCAAAGGCGCCGAGCCTGGCTCCAGCGTGGAGACCTGCCCAACGTGTCACGGCGCCGGTCAGGTGCGTGTGTCGCAGGGCTTCTTCACGATGCAGCAGACTTGCCCGAAGTGCCACGGCAGCGGCAAGTACATCCCCAAGCCGTGTACCAAGTGCCACGGCCAGGGCAAACTGAAGAGCCAGAAGACGCTGGAAGTGAAGATTCCGGCCGGCATCGACGAAGGCATGCGCATCCGTTCGTCGGGCAACGGCGAGCCGGGTATCAACGGCGGCCCCCCGGGCGACCTGTATGTGGAAATCCACATCAAGCAGCACCCGGTGTTCGAGCGCGACGGCGATGACCTGCACTGTCAGATGCCGATCTCGTTTGCGACGGCAGCCATTGGCGGCGACATCGAAGTGCCGACGCTGGGCGGTCGCGCTTCGTTCACGGTGCCCGAAGGCACGCAGGCCGGCAAGACGTTCCGCCTGCGTGGCAAGGGCATCAAGGGTGTGCGTTCGGGCTATGCGGGCGATCTTTATGTACACATCAACATCGAGACGCCGGTCAAGCTGACGGAGCACCAGAAGGATCTGCTCAAGCAGTTCGACAAGTCCGTGCATGAAGGCGGCTCGCGGCACAGCCCGCAAGAGCAGTCGTGGATGGACAAGGTAAAGAACTTCTTCTCCTCGTAAGAAGCCGCGTAAAGCTACTGCGCGGCCAGATCTTGGCCCTGCGATACTCGCCGTACTCATGTACGGCTGCGTTTCTCGGACCAACCTCTGGCCGCTCGCTACGCTTTTCGAGGCTTCTTAAACACCACCTTTTCAATCAAGGACATCGTCATGCAGCCGCTCCAAGCGCCAGAAGCCGGCGCGCCGTTCGCGCTGCTGGACGATGCCACCTCGGGCGGCGCGCCGTGCTCGCGCTGGTACACCGATTATGCCGGCGAGTTCTTCCGGCCGGTGGGCATCCTGGATGGGCTGGACGATGACCTTCGTGCCGCTTGGAGCCGGGGTTTGCATGCCCTGATCGTTGCGCCGTACGAGTTTGGCGAGCCGCTGGTCGGTCTGCCGGCTTCCACCGAAATCTCTTCCTCATTGCCTGGCCACGATGGCCGCCTGCGCGTGCTGCTGTTTCGCACGATGCGGGTGCTGTCGTCGGCAGAGGTCGATACGCTGTTCGGCGCATGGCCCGATGCAACGAGTGCAGCGGGCCTGTTCGACTGTGCCGCCAGCGTCGATCACGCCACCTACACCGACGCCGTCGCGCGCATCCACGACTGGATTGCGGCGGGCGATACCTACGAAGTCAACTACACGTACCGCCTGCGCATGACTGCGTTTGGCGCGCCGGCGGCGTTGTATCGGCGCCTGCGCGCGCGCCAGCCCGTGCCCTACGGCGCATTCATCGCGCTACCGGAGGGCGGTGCGATTCTGTCGTGCTCGCCGGAGCTGTTCTTTTCGCATCACGCGGGCCAGCTTGTTGCGCGGCCGATGAAAGGCACCGCGCCTGCCACCGGCGACGTTGAAGTCGACGAAGCCCGCGCCATGGCGCTCGCAGCTGACGAAAAAAACCGTGCCGAAAACCTGATGATCGTCGACCTCTTGCGCAACGATCTCGGCCGCCTCGCCCGTGCGGGGTCGGTGCACGTGCCGGCGCTGTTCGAGGTGACGCCGTTCGGCAGCGTGCTCCAGATGACGTCGACCGTGGAGGCCGAGATTCCGCCGGCCACCGGCCTTGCTGATTGCCTGCGAGCGCTGTTTCCGTGCGGCTCCATCACTGGGGCGCCCAAGCGGCGGACGATGGAGGTCATCGAGACGCTGGAGCCAGAGCCACGCGGCCTGTACACCGGCGCGATCGGTTGGATCGATGCGCCTGTTGATGATCGTGCGATGGGCGACGCATGCTTTTCAGTGGCGATCCGCACGCTGGTGCTCGGCCCGCCCCGCGCTGATGGCCTGCGCAGCGGCGAACTTGGCATCGGCTCCGGCATCGTGCACGACAGCGTCGCCGACGAGGAGTACGCGGAGTGCCAACTGAAGGCGCGTTTCGTGACGGCACTCGATCCAGGGCTGTCGTTGTTCGAGACGATGCGCGCGACGCGTGATGGTGTGGCGCTCCTGGATTGGCATCTGGCGCGGTTGGAACGTTCGGCCGCTGCATTCGGTTTCCCTTTCGACCGAACTGTGCTGACGAATGACGTGGCACTTGCGTGCGCAACGCTCGAAGGCGAGGGCGCTTATCGCATGCGCCTGTTGCTCACGCCGGAGGGTGCGGCAAACGTATCGGCGGTGCCCCTGTCTCCGCTGCATGCGAGCTGGGATGCGCCGGTCCGCCTGCTCGTTGCCGCGCAACCGCGCGAGGTCACGCATAGTCTGCCGACGCACAAGACCACGTTGCGGGCAGGCTACGACGCTGCCTGGCAGGCGGCCGAGCGCGAAGGTGCATTCGATACGGTGTTCTTCAACGCCGATGGCACGTTGGCCGAAGGCGGGCGCAGCACGTTGCTGGTTAAGCTCGACGGCGCGTGGTGGACGCCGCCGCTGTCCGCGGGTGTCTTGCCGGGCGTGATGCGTGCGGTGCTGTTGAAAGACGCGTCGCCGTGGCTTGATGGGCCGCTGCAGGAACGTTCGCTCACGCGCACCGAGGTTGCTCGCGCCGAGGCCATCGCGGTATGTAACGCCCTACGCGGCGTGGTGCCCGCGCATTTCGAGCCGCCCCTGACCGTCGACGTGCTCTAGCTTCCAGCGGGCCACGCCGGGCAGGTTGATCAGTTCGCGGTCGTGGCAGACCATCAGCAGCGTGCGGCCTTCTGCTGCCAGTTCTCCCACAAGTGCAATGACTTGCTCGCGTGCGGCGCCGTCCAGATTCGAAGTCGGTTCGTCGAGCAGCAGCACATCGGTGTGCAGCGCGCGAGCCCGCGCCAATGCGAGGCGCTGTGTTTCGCCGCCGGACAGGCGTTCGGGCGGCACATCGACCACGTGCTGCAGGCCCGCCCAGTGCAGGGCATCGTCAACTCGGTCAGCCAACTCCGCATGTGCCACACGATGTGCGCCCGTGGTCAGGCCATAGGCAAGATTCGCGCGTACCGAAGTGCGGAACAGATAGGGATGCTGGTGCACGTAAGTCAGCCGCGCGCGCAGCTCGGCCGGATAGGGCGACAGCGCCTGCTGCCCGTGGCCCATATCAACGGTCGCACCATTGGCGGGTGCAAGCCCGGCCAGCATGCGCAGCAGCGTTGTCTTGCCGACGCCGTTTGCGCCCGTGATGACGATCGCATGTCCTGCAGACAGTGCCAGGCGCGGGATCTCGAACAGCACGCGCGCGCCGTGCTGGCAGCGCAAGCCTTCAAACACCAGGGTTGGCCGCGACGACGCACTCATGCCGGCTCCCTGCGATAGTTGCCAGCCCCTTGCAACCACGCGAGCACGAGGTTGACGAGCAGTGCCAGCAGGATCAGCACGATGCCCAGCGCGATGCCCTGCGCGAATTCGCCCTTGCTTGTTTCCAGCGCAATCGCCGTGGTCATGGTGCGTGTGACGCCTTCGATGTTGCCGCCGACCATTAGCGCCGAGCCCACCTCCGCGATCACGCGCCCAAAGCCGGCCACCACGGCCGCCATTAAGCCGAAGCGCAATTCACGAAAGACGGTCAGCAGTAACCGGACGCGCCCGGCGCCAAGCACACGCGCTGTCTCGGCGAGACGCGGATCCGCGCGTTCAAGCGTCGTCAGTGCAAACGCGACGATCACCGGCAGGCCAAGCACCGCTTGTCCGAGGATCATCCCACCCTGCGTGAACAGCAGCCCGAAGCCGCCCAGCGGCCCCTGTCGCGAAAGCAACAGATACAGCAGCAGCCCGATCAGCACCGTCGGAAATGACAGCGATGCCTGCGCCAGCACCACCAGCGCACGGCGCCCCATAAAACGGTGCATGGCGATGAGGTAGGCGATGAGTAGACCTGGGGGCGCCGCCAGCAGTAGCCCCGCGATCGCCACCTTCAACGACACCCAGACGATCAGCCACAACGCCACGTCGCCGCTGGCAAGCAGGGCGAAGGCGTCGACGGTGGCCGACCAGATTTCCATGCGGATGCCCGCTCAGGCGAAGGTGTGTTCCGGGCCGGGGAACGTGCCGTCCTTGACGGCTGCCACATAGGCGGCGACGGCGCCATCGATGGTAGTCTGCCCGTCCATGAAGTTACGTACGAACTTGGGGCGATGCCCGGGGAACACGCCCAGCATGTCGTGCATCACGAGCACTTGGCCCGAGCACTCCAACCCGGCGCCGATGCCGATGGTGGGAATTGCCAGCAGGCGTGTGACTTCGCCGGCCAGATCGGCCGGGATGGCTTCCATGACGACGAGCTGCGCGCCGGCATCCTGCACCGCCAGCGCATCGGCCTTCAGTTGCGCAGCCGCTTCATCGCCGCGACCCTGCACCTTGAAGCCGCCGAACGCATGCACCGATTGCGGCGTCAGGCCGATGTGCGCACACACCGGAATGCTGCGTTCAACGAGAAACTTGATCGTCGGGGCGAGCCACACGCCGCCTTCGAGCTTGACCATCTGCGCGCCGGCCTGCATCACGCGCACGGCGCTGTGGAAAGCCTGTTCGGGCGTGCCATATGTGCCGAACGGTAGGTCCGACACGAGCAGCGCCTTGTCAATGCCGCGCGACACGCATTCGGTGTGATAGACGATGTGCTCAAGCGTGACGGGCAGCGTGGTCTTCTGGCCTTGCATCACGTTGCCGAGCGAATCGCCGACGAGCAGCACGTCGGTGCCGTTGCGATCCATCAGGGCGGCGAAGCTGGAGTCGTAGGCGGTCAGCATGGCGATGCGCTCGCCGGCGGCACGCATGGCCTGCAGCGAAGTCACCGTGACGGCCTTGCGGTTCGATTCCTGGAGGTAGCTCATGGACTGAGACTCATTGGGGCATCGCGAGCGCCCACGCAGACCATGTGGTGCGTCGACTAGCGCGTTGCCAGCTTGATGAATTCCTTGGGTCCGCGCATCGCGTCGATGCGGGCGAGCAAGGTGCGGAAATCGTCGTCGTTGCCTGCGGGGTCGAAGGCAGCGGTGTCGACGATCATCGTCGGTGCGGCATCGTAATACAGAAACAGCTCGCCGTATGCGGCGCAGATGCGTTCGAGATACTCCGCATCGATGCCGGTTTCGTAGGGAACGGCGCGACGGGTGACGCGTGGCAGCAGGTCCTCGGCGCGCGCCTGCAGGCAGATGACAAGATCAATGCGCTGTTGCGGCAGGGCCAGCGCATGGGCCATCGCGTCGTACAGCGCGAGTTCATCGGCGGGCAGCGTGAGCTGGGCGAACAGCCGGTCGCGCGGCAGGAAGCTGTCGGCGACGATGCGCTCACCGGCGAGCGTCGCCTTGTGCCACGCCTTCAGACGCTCGGCACGCTGCAGCAGGAAGCGCAGCTGCACCGGCAGCGCATAGCGCGCAGGGTCTTCGTAGAAGCGGGCGATGAAGGCGTTTTCGGCGGGCGTTTCGAACAACGTCGACGCACGCAAATGGTCGGCCAGACGCTGGGCTAGCGCGGTCTTGCCCACGCCAATGGGCCCTTCGACAACAATGCGGCGCAGGTGATCCAGTGCCATCAGCGGGTGGTTTGTGTGGTGGGGGTGATCAGGCGGCGGGCTGCTTGGCGCGCATGCACTGGCACATCGTGGTCTTTTCGATGCGCTGGTCGGACACACCGGGCAGCAGTGCAGCCACGGCGCCAATGCCCGGAATCACGAGATCGGGCGCCAGTTCATGCAGCGGCAGCAGGGTAAAGGCGCGTTGGCCCACGCGCGGGTGGGGCACCGTCAGCTCGGGTGAGGTGAGGACGTGGTCGCCGTAGAGCAGCAAGTCCAGATCCAGCGTGCGCGGCGCGTTGTGGAACGGGCGCTCGCGGCCGAACTGGTCTTCGATGTGGTGACAGATGCGGAGTAGCTGGTCGGCAGTGAAATGCGTGTCGATGCGCACTACGGCGTTGATGTAGTCATCGCCACTGGATTCGACGGGCGCGCTGCGATACAGGCTCGATTTGCCGGTGACGGTGATGCCGACCTGCTGTGCGAGGCAGACCACGGCGTCTTTCACTGCCTGGCGCGCGTCGCCCAGGTTGGCGCCGATGCCGATGTACGCCACTGTCTTCACGTTTCCTCCGAACTTCCCGGATTGACGTCACCGACTGTATCCGATTTTGCCGGACCACGTCGGCGGCGACGGCGCTTGCCGGGGCTGGCCGGACCGGCATTTGAGGAGGGGCTCGGGGCGTGCTTGGCTTGTGCCAGGAGGGCTTCGCGGGCTTCGCCATCACCGCTCTGGAAGTCGGTCCACCAGTCGGCGAGTTCCTGCGGCAATTCGCCCGAGGCGCAGCGCAGCGCGAGGAAGTCGTAGCCGGCACGGAAGCGCGGCGACTCCAGCAGCCGATACGGCATGCGGCCCGAGCGCTTTTCAAAGCGCGGCTGCATGCTCCAGATTTCCTTCATGTCGGAGGTGAAGCGGCGCTGGATGGCGAGTTGCTCGGTCTGGCGGTCGAGCACTTCATCCATGGCGGTGTGCAGCGCGGGGATCAGCGGCTCGCCGGCAGCGCGGCGGCGGTTCCAGTGCTCGACCACGTGATGCCACAGCAGCGAGGCAAACAGGAAGCCCGGCGAGACCGGCTTGCCAGCTTTGACGCGGTCGTCGGTGTTGTCGAGGGCGAGCTGCACGAAGCGCTGGCCCATCGGCTGCTCCAGCGCGACGTCAAGCAGCGGCAGCAGGCCGCTGTGCAGGCCCGCCTTGCGCAGCTCCTGCAGCGACGCCCAGGCGTGGCCCGACATCAGCAGCTTCAACATCTCGTCGAACAGGCGGGCGGCCGGCACGTTGTGGATGAGCGGGCCGAGCTCCGCAATGGGCGCGCGCGTGTCGGCGTCGATGTCGAAGCCGGTCTTGGCCGCGAAGCGCACCACGCGCAGCATGCGTACCGGATCTTCGCGGTAGCGGGTGTGCGGATCGCCGATCATGCGCAGCGTGCGTGCGCGCATGTCTTCCATGCCGTGATGGTAGTCATGCACGGTTTCGTCGGCGGGGTCGTAATACATCGCGTTGACGGTGAAGTCGCGGCGGGTGGCGTCTTCGGCCTGGGTGCCCCAGACGTTGTCGCGCAGCACACGGCCGCTGGCGTCGACAGCGTGCGTGTGGTGATCCAGCTCGGTGCGTTTGACGCGCTTGCCGGCGGGCACCTGCTCGGCGTCGACCGCGTCGACGAGCGCGCGGAAGGTCGAGACTTCGATGATCTCCTGATCGCGACCACCGTAGAACGTGACGTGCACGATCTGGAAGCGGCGTCCGATAATGCGCGAGCGGCGGAACAGCGCCTGGACCTGATCGGGCGTGGCGTTGGTCGCTACATCGAAGTCTTTCGGCTTGATGCCGAGCAGCAGGTCGCGCACAGCGCCGCCCACGATGAAGGCGGCGTAGCCGGCTTCCTGCAGCGTGGATGTGACCTTGACCGCGTTGCGCGAGAGCAGCTTCGGGTCGATGCCGTGCTCGTCCACGCTCCATACCCGTGCCTGGCGCGGCACGCCGCCGGCGGACTTGGCGCGCGCCTTGGCCGTTTTGGGTGCCTTGGGCGTGCGGGCCTTCCTGGCAACGGGTGCTCCCGGTTCAGCCGGAGCGTGGGGCTCTGCGGAGGTCTTGCCCAGCAGGCGATTGATGAGTTTCTTGATCACGCCGCGCCTTGCTTAGAAGAGATCCATGATGCGCCAATTGCGCGCGGCTGCCAGATTGCGCAGCGTGTCGTCCGGGTTGGTGGCGACGGGGTCGGTCACTTCCTCCAGCAGCGGCACGTCGTTGGCCGAATCGCTGTAGAAGGTGCTGCGCTCGAAATCGCTCCAGCCGCGGCCCATGTTGGCCAGCCACTCGTGCACGCGCGCGACCTTGCCCTCGCGAAAGCTCGGCGTGCCGGCCACGTCGCCGGTGAAGGCGCTGTCCGGGTTGCCGTCGGCGGTGGCCGGTTCGGTGGCGATCAGGTGGTCGATACCGAAGGCCTCGGCAATCGGGCGGGTGACGAAGCTGTTGGTGGCCGTGACCACGCAGCACAGGTCGCCGGCGTCCAGGTGCTTGTAGACCAGCGCTTGCGCCTGCGGCGTGATCTTCGGACGGATCACGTCGTGCATGAACTCGGCGTGCCACTGGGCGAGCGTGTCGCGCGGGTGGGCGGCCAGCGGCGCCAAGGCAAAGCGCAGAAACGCATGGATATCCAGCGTGCCGGCTTTGTAGTCGGCATAGAACTGATCGTTCTTGCGCTGGTATTCGGTTTCATCCACCACGCCGCGGCGGATGAGGAAACGTCCCCACTCATGGTCGCTGTCGGTGGGGATGAGGGTGTGATCGAGGTCGAAGAGGGCCAGATTCATGGGGCGCGATTTTACCCGAACGTTGCATCACCGGCCGCGCGAGCCCCGGGATTCACTTCATCAGCGCGAGCATGTCGCGCACGAGCGGCAGGGTGACGGCGCGCTTGCGGGCCAGCGAATAGGTGTCGAGAGCGTCCAGCAGGGCCATCAGGCTCGGCATGTCGCGGTAGGAGTGCGTCACGAGCCACTGCGGCACGTCGGCCGAGAGCTGCATGCCGCGTTCGCGAGCGGCTTGGCGCAGGGCTTCGACTTTGTCGGCGTCGGACAGCGGGCGCAGCCAGTAGACGAGGCCCCAACCCAGGCGGGTGCGCAGGTCTTCACGCAGCGGCATCGCCATCGGCGCGGCGGCCCCGGAGATGGCGATGGCGGCATGAGGATGCGCGCGCACTTCATTGACGAGGTTGAACACGGCGATCTGCGCCCATTCGTCCAGGCGCTCGGCGTCGTCGATCGTCCAGACGGTGATCGTCGGGTCGAATTCGAAGGCTTCGGGCGGGGCGTCGGGTTCCAGCGTGCGGACTTCGTAGCCGCCAGCCTCGGTTTGGGCGCAGATGGCTTGCAGCAGGTGGCTGCGACCGCTGCCTTCTTCGCCCCAGAGGTAGACCAGGCGGTCTGTGGCGGTACCGTCCACCACCTGCGGAATCAGGGCGCGCAGGCGCAGCACCGCCTCTTCGTTGCCGGTGGCGACGAAGTTGTCGAAGGTCGGGGCGGGTGTCGCACCGAGTTCGAGCGGGAGCTGTTCGGGTGTGGCCATGAAACGTGAGGCGGCGGGTGAGTTATTCGCGGTACAGCTTGCTGCCCAGATAGAGCTGGCGAATCTGCCGCAAACCGACGAGCAGCACTGCGCTGATCGGTAGGGCCAGCAGGATACCGAAAAATCCGAACAATTGGCCAAAAGCCAGCAAGGCGAGGATGACCGCCAGCGGGTGCAGGCCAATGCGTTCGCCGACCAGGCGCGGCGTCAGGTAGAAGCTTTCCAGGAACTGGCCGATGCCGTACACCACGGCGACTGCCAGCAAGCCGTAGAGGTTGCCGAACTGCAACAGTGCGGCAAGGATGGCCAGCGTGAGCCCCACGCCAAAGCCAATGTACGGAATGAACACCGCCAGCCCCGTGAAGATGCCTACGGGCAGCGCCACGTCAAAGCCGGCCAGTGCCAGCCCCGCCGAGTAGTACACCGCCAGCACCAGCATCACGATGATCTGCCCGCGCAGATATTGTGAAAGCAGGCCATCGGTTTCGGTGGCCAGTTCGCGCGTTTTTGACAGCCAGCGGCGCGGCACGGCGGTTTCGATGCGGCGCATGAGCATGTTCCAGTCCATCAGCAGGTAGAACATCACGATCGGCACCAGGAAGAAGATGCCCAGCACCTGGATGGCCGCCGAGCCCGACACGCGCAGATAAGTCAGCACCCGGGCCACCACGTCATCCGGGCTGGCGGCGAGCTGTTCGGTGAGCAACGCGCGCAGGCCCGGAAAATCAAAGCTGACATGCAGACCCAGTTCGTCCAGCTTGGGCGACAGAAATGCGTTGAGCTTGGCGAGCATGCCGGGCAGTTGCTCCCGGATGGTCGGAATTTCACGCTGCAGCACCGCCAGGATCAGCAGCATCAGCGCCACGCCCACCACCGAGAGCACCAGAATCATCAAAAACACGCCCAGCACGCGCGGTACGCGATGGCGTTGCAGCCATTCCACGCCCGGGTGCAGGATGTACGACAGGATGAACGCGAAGACGAAGGGCGTCAGCGTGGGCGCCAGCGCCTTGAGCAGGGCCAGGAAGACAAGCGCCACGGCGATCCAGGCGAGCGTGCGCTTGGTTTCCTGCGACAGCACGGGGGCGTTCATGAGGGGCGACGGTTTCGATGGCGGGGTGGACGAGTCGGAAAAGCGGCCATCGGGGTGGCCGCATCCGGTAAAATCGCGATTTTACTGGACCGGCGGGTCTGGTTTTTGTGACTTCCCGCCGCCGTCTCGCTTTCTTTCCCGGTTTTTTCAATTCAGACGACTGTATGAGCGCTTCCGAAACCCCATCCGCATCGACCGGCCTGTCTTACCGCGACGCGGGCGTCGACATCGAGGCGGGTGACGCCCTTGTCGACCGCATCAAGCCGTTTGCCAAGCGCACCATGCGCGAAGGCGTGCTGGGCGGCATCGGCGGCTTCGGCGCGCTGTTCGAGCTGTCCAAGAAGTACCAGGAGCCGGTGCTGGTGTCCGGCACCGACGGCGTGGGCACCAAGCTCAAGCTGGCCTTTGCGCTGAACCGCCATGACACGGTGGGCCAGGATCTGGTCGCCATGAGCGTGAACGACATCCTCGTGCAGGGCGCCGAGCCGCTGTTCTTCCTGGATTACTTCGCCTGCGGCAAGCTGGACGTCGACACCGCTGCCACCGTGGTCAAGGGCATCGCCCAGGGTTGCGAGCTGGCGGGCTGCGCGCTGATCGGCGGCGAAACCGCTGAAATGCCGAGCATGTACCCGGACGGCGAATACGACCTGGCCGGCTTTGCCGTCGGCGCAGTCGAAAAGCGCAAGATCATCGACGGCACCACCATTGCCGAGGGCGACGTGGTGCTGGGCTTGGCCTCGTCGGGTGCGCATTCGAACGGTTACTCGCTGGTGCGCAAGATCATCGAGGTGTCGCGCCCCGATCTGAACGCCGATTTCCACGGCCAGCGCCTGCAGGACGCCATCATGGCGCCGACGCGCATCTACGTGAAGCCGCTGCTATCGCTGATCGAGACGCTGACCGTCAAGGGCATGGCGCACATCACCGGTGGTGGCCTGACCGAAAACGTGCCGCGCGTGCTGCAAGACCACCTGACCGCCGTGCTGCACAAAGACGCGTGGACGCTGCCGCCGCTGTTCCAGTGGCTGCAGAAGGCCGGCAACGTGGCCGATGACGAAATGCACCGCGTGTTCAATTGCGGCATCGGCATGGTGGTGATCGTGTCGGCAGCCGATGCACCGGCCGCCATCGCGCACCTGAAGGACGCGGGCGAGACGGTCTACCAGATCGGCGAAATCCGCGCCCGTCAGGCTGGCGAAGCGCAGACGATCGTGGTCTGACGCGAGGTTCGCACCCACAAAAAACCGCCGATGCGTTCGGCGGTTTTTTTTATGCGCGTCGTCTTGCGGACGCTTATTTGAGCGGGACGTATTCGCCGCTGGCCGGGTCGTCCTTCTGCAGGGCGCCGGTGTTCTTGTCGATAAGCAGCGTGACGACGCGCGGCGCGGTGTTCGGGTCGCCGCCGCAAGCCGAAGTGTGGTTTTCTAGCACTTCGACGCTGTTGTGCGTGTCGTCGGCCCGGTCCACCACGAACGACAGGCACTCCTGCGACAGGGTGGTCAGCTTGTATTTCTCGATGGCAGCGCGGGCCAGATCGACGGCCTTTGCCTGTTCGGCTTCGCTGACGGCGGGCGCGCTGGCAGCCGGCGCATTGGCCGCGTTGGACGCGCCAAGGGCGGGGGCCGCAGGTGCGGAAGCTGGAGCGGGCGCGGCAGGCTTGTGCGCGTCGTCGGAGCGGCCGCAAGCCGCCAGCGCGAGAGCGGTGAGCACGGCAAGCAGCAGGGGTTTGATCATGATGTGCGGAGCGTGTCGGCGATGTTCAGCCCACGACTTTACCCGCAACTGGCTGATTTTTTCCATGCCACATAAGCCTGTGGCATGCACACGGCGCAGGGCCGATAGCCGGCGCCGCGAGCGTTGGCTTCGTTGAGGAAGAACACGCGGTGACGCACATAGCCGCCGCGCTCGATGGCCCGACGTGCTGCTGCGCAATCGAGCCGGCCATAGATGCGCGCGCGCCGATGCCCGCCCAGCGTGCCGGGCGCGGCGCTCTCATAGGGCTGGCCGTCCGCGCCGATGAGGGTCCACGTTCTCACGCGATTTCATGCGGCGGATTGCGCTTCGCGCTCCAGCAGCGCCAGCTTGCGCTCCACCCCCCAGCGATAGCCCGAGGTGTTGCCGTCTCGGCGGATCACGCGGTGGCACGGGATGGCCACCGCAATGTGATTGGCCGCACAGGCCTGCGCCACCGCGCGTACCGCCTTGGGTGCGCCGATGCGCGCGGCAATCTCAGCGTAGCTTGTGGTGCTGCCCGGCGGCACTTCACGCAGCGCTTGCCACACGCGCTCCTGGAACGCGGTGCCGCGCACATCCAGCGGCAGTTCCAGCCCGATGGATGGCGCCTCGATCAGCCCCACCACCCGAGCCACGAGGTCCTCAAAGCCCGCATCCCCGCCGATGAGTTCGGCCTTCCGGAACGTGTCTTGCAGATCGCGCACAAGGGCGTCGGGATCGTCGCCCATCAGGATCGCGCAGATGCCGCGATCGCTCTGCGCCACCAGGATCGAACCGAGCGAGCATTCGCCCACCGCGAAGCGGATCGTCGTCTGGGCGCCACCGGCACGGTAGCGGCTCGCCGTCATGCCGAGCACGTTGTCGGATGCCTCGTAGAAGCGGCTGCTGGCGTTGAATCCGGCGTCGTAGATGGCCTCGGTGACGGTGCTGCCGCGTCCCAGTTGCGCACGCAGCTTGCGGGCGCGATGCGCATCGGCGTAACCCTTGGGCGTGAGGCCCGTGACGCTCTTGAACAGGCGATGGAAGTGATACGGGCTCAGCCCGGCGTCTTGCGCGAGTGCGTCGAGCGTGGGCGGCGTGTCGGCTGCCTCGATGCGGCGGCAGGCCTGTGCGACCAGCGCGGTTTGCTGCGCGCGCACGGTGGTCTGATCCGGGGCAGCGCGGCGGCTCGGGCGATAACCGGCGGCTTCTGCGTCGGCAGGCGTGTCGAAGAATTCGACGTTTTCCGGGCGCGGCAGGCGCGACGGGCTGCTCGGCTGGCAATACACGCCAGTGGTCTTCACCGCATAGACGAATTGCCCGTCGGCAGAGGCATCGCGCGCCAGCACGCGAGCCCAGCGCGGGTCGTGTTCAACAAGGGAGGTGTCCGGTACGGGGCGGGCGGAGGTTTGCATGGCGTCATCCAGTGGACTGCGATGACTGTACTGTAGGTACGTCCGTCTGGCCGGGCACTCCGCGTCTTGCGGTCAAATTCGAAGCACCCCTCGCGTCACTTGCCGCCGGGTGCTTTCTGCTGATCAGCGCGCGCGGCGGCCAAGTTGGCGGCGATCTGCTTGGCGCCGGCAGATTCAGGGGGCAGCAGCCGGTACAGGTGCTCCCACTGGGCGATTGCATCGCTCACGTCACCACGTTCGACGGCGGCGGAAGCAGCCAGTGCCAGCGCTTTGGGCTCGTCCGGGTCGGCCTTCAGGGCGAGGCGCACCTGCTCCGTGGGCGCACCAGCGAGGGCGCCGCCCTGGGCGGTAGCGAGTGCGTCGGCGTAATCGGCACGCAGGCTGGCGACGTCGGGGGCAAGGGCCACCGCCTTCGCATAGGCGGCGACGGCGTCGGCGGGGCGCTCCATCGTGCTGTAGGACCGCGCGAGCAATGCCCAGCCGGGTGCGTCGTCGGGCGTGTCGCGCAGCCGTTGCGCGAGCCTGTTGACCATCGATTCGATCTGCGCGTCTCCACCGGTGTGATCGCTGCGGGCGGCGGTCATCATGTCGCCGGGCATCCACAGCGAAGCGGGCTTGCCCAGGTGCTGGTAGAGCAGCACGGCGGACGTGGGCAATGCGGCCAGCAGCACAGCGGCGAGCAGAACGGGGCGGCGGTCGGAGCGCGCCTGCGAGGTGCTGGCGGTGTTGGCTGTATCGTCCAGCAGCCGCCGGCCAAGCTCTGCGCGTGCGTGCGCGTGGCCCACGGCATCGATGGTGCCGGCGCGCAGGTCGGCATCCAGTTCGCGCAGTTGGTCTTGGTACCAGCGAACCATCTGGCTGCGCACGGTGGGACTCTGCATGTGCGTATCGCCCTCATCGCTGCGCGTGCGTCGCAACAACGGTGTCAGCAGAACCGCCATGGTGACGGCTGTGAGGGCGGCCGCCAGCAGCCAGAACAAGGTCATCACGGTCATGGGCGGGGGTCTTCCGGTGGCGACGCGGCGAGCAGGGCGGCGAGGCGCGCTCGCGCGTCAGCGTCCATCTCGGCGGGCGGCGCGTTCTGCTGTTTGCGGGACGACACGATGCCGAACACCACCGCCATCAACAACAGCGCCGGGCCGAACCACAGCAGATAGGTCAGCGGCTTGACGGGCGGCCGGTACAGGACGAAATCGCCATAGCGCTGCACGAGATAGTCCTTTACGGCGCCCTCGGTGGCGCCGGCACGGAGTTGTTCTCGAATCTGGCGGCGCAGATCGACGGCCAGGTCGGCGTTGGAATCGGCGAGGGTCTGGTTCTGGCAAACAAGGCAGCGCAGCTGCTCCGACAGCGCGTGGACGCGGGTGTCGAGATCGACGTCCGCCGCAGCGGCACAAGCGGGCATCTGCAACGTGAACGCCGCGACGCCGGCCAGAACGAGCGCGGCCAGACGCTTATGCATGACCACCTTCCTGCTCCAGTTGCTGCAGAAGCGGCACGATCTTGCGTTCCATCGACTCGGCCGTCAGGGGGCCGACCTGCCGATAGCGGATCACGCCGGCGCGATCAATGACGAAGGTTTCCGGCACGCCGTAGACGCCGTAGTCGATACCGACTTTGCCGTCAGCGTCGACGAGCGACGCGACATACGGATCGCCCATTTGCTTGAGCCACGCGCGTGCGGCGTCGGCGTCGTCCTTGTAGTTCAGCCCGTAGATCGGCACGGAGGATTGCTTGGCGAACACGTTCAGCACGGCGTGCTCCGCGCGGCAGGCGGTGCACCACGACGCCCAGACGTTGAGCATCCACACCTTGCCGCGCAGGTCTTGCGGCGTGAGCGGGCCGGCAGACGATTCCAGCGCCGTCAGCCTGAACGCCGGGGCGGGCTTGCCGATCAGCGGCGAGGGCAGTTCACGCGGGTCACGCGACAGCCCCGCCGCCAGCGCAATCACCAGAACGAAGAACGCTGCCAGCGGCAGCACGTAGCGCAGCTTCACCGTGGCTCCTCGGTCGCCGGCATCGCCAGTGATGGGCCGGCCAGTGCAGTGTCTGGCGTGGTGCGCGGCGCTGTGGAGCGGCGGCGCAGACGGTAGCGGCGATCGCACACGGCCAGTAAGCCACCCAGCACCATCAGCGCACAGCCGCCCCAGATCCAACCGACGAAGGGCTTGATGTAGATGCGCATGGCCCAGTTGTCTTGTCCGAGTGATTCGCCCAGCGCGACATAAAGGTCGCGTGTGATGCCGGTGTCGATGGCGACTTCGGTCGTGGGGGTTTCCTGGCTGCGGTACAGGCGCCGCTCGGGCAGCAGCGTGGCCACCGGTTTGCCGTAGTGGCTGACTTCGACGTGACCGCGCAAGACGTCGTAATTCGGGCCCTGCGCCGGCGCAACGTTGGTGAGGTGGAACATGTAGCCGCCCACCTCAACCGTGCCGCCCACGCGCATCGGCAGCTCGCGTAGCGTCTCCTGGCTGAGCACCAGCGTGACACCCGCGATGAACACCCCCACCCCCGCGTGCGCCACCAGCATGCCGAAGTAGCTCGGCGGCAACTGCCGCAGCGTCGTCAATCGATTGCCGGGCTGGCGAAGTTTTTCGGCCAGACTAGCCAGCGCACTCGCAAGACACCATGCGGCCAGCGTCAGCCCGAGGCCCGCCAGCGCGGACGTTCCATAAAACACCGTCAGCCCAAGCCCCACGGCAACACTCGCCACCGCCGCCCAGCGCAGCCGCACGGCCATTGACGGCAGCGCGCCGTGACGCCAACGCGCCAGTGGCGCCGCGCCCATCAGCAGCACCGCAGGCGACATCAGCGGCACAAAGACTTGCTCGAAATACGCCGGCCCGACCGAAATCTTGCCCAGCCGCAGCACATCCAGCGCCAGCGGATACAGCGTGCCGAGCAGCACTGTGGCCGCAGCCACCGCGAGGAGCACGTTGTTGGCCAGAAGGAACGATTCACGGGCGAATAGTGAGAACGTCGCCCCTTCCGAGGCGCCGCTGGACAACCGTTTTGCGCGCCACGCAAACAGACCCAGCGCACCGCCCGTCACGATGCCCAGCAAGGCCAGGATGAACAGACCGCGCTTTGGGTCCACCGCAAAAGCATGCACTGACGTCAGCACGCCCGAACGGACGAGGAACGTGCCAAGCAGACTCAACGAGAACGTGAAGATGGCCAGCAGCGCCGTCCATGCCCGAAACACGCCGCGCTTTTCCGTCACCGCCAGTGAATGGATCAGCGCTGTGCCCGCCAGCCACGGCATGAACGACGCGTTTTCGACCGGGTCCCAAAACCACCAGCCGCCCCAGCCGAGTTCGTAGTACGCCCAGGCGCTGCCGAGCATGATGCCGGTCGTCAGGCATGCCCAGGCGGCGGTTGTCCAAGGCCGAGACCAGCGCGCCCAAGTGGCATCGAGCCGACCCGACAGGAGCGCGGCCATCGCAAACGAAAACGCCACAGCAAAGCCCACGTAACCCATGTAGAGCATGGGCGGATGCGACACCATGCCTGGGTCCTGCAGCAGTGGGTTGAGGTCGCGCCCTTCCATGGCCGGCGGCAACAGGCGCAGGAACGGGTTGGACGCCAACAGCAGGAAAAGCAGCAGCCCCGTGCTGATGGCACCCATCGCGCCCAGTACGCGCGCCACCACGGGCAACGGCAGTTGCCGGCTGAACAACGACACGGCCAGCGACCACACCGCCAGCATCGTCGTCCACAGCAGCATTGATCCCTCGTGCCCGCCCCACACGGCAGCCACGCGATAAGGCAGCGGCAGCGCGCTGTTCGAGTTGGCGGCCACATAGAGCACGCTGAAGTCATTGCTGACGAACGCCCAAGTCAGCGCGCCATACGCCAGCAGCACCAACGCACACTGCGTGCGCGCCGCGGGACGCGCCACGGCCATCCAACGCGCGTTGTCGCGCGCCGCGCCCACCAGCGGCAGCACTGATTGCATGACCGCAGTCAGCAGCGCCAGGATCAACGCGAAGTGGCCCAGCTCGGCAATCATCGAGACACGCTCCGGGCAGATTCCTTCGCCATTTGCTCGTTGACCTGTGCGGCGCGACGTAAGGCATCAGCGGCTTCTGGCGGCATGTAGTTTTCGTCGTGCTTGGCGAGCACCTCGTTGGCGACGAAGACGCCATCTTCGCCCAGCCGCCCGCGCGCGACCACGCCCTTGCCTTCGCGGAACAGGTCCGGCAGCAAGCCGTGGTAGACGACTGGCACACCGCGTGCTGTGTCGGTGACGACAAAGCGGATGGTCATGCCGTCACGTTCGCGTTGGATCGAGCCGCGTTCGACCAAGCCACCCAGGCGAAAGACCTGTGCAACAGGCGCTTCCTTGGCGGCGATCTGGCTGGGGCTGAAGAAAAACACCAGATTGGAGCGGAACGCATTCAGCGTGAGGGCGGTAGCCGCACCCGCGCACACCAGCGCGGCGAGCAAGATACCGAGGCGGCGTTGTCGGCGTGTCATTGGTTGCCGCCGTCAGAATGGGAGTGAGTGCGATTGGCAGCGCGCCAGCGGCGAGCGAGCAGCAGCAACTCCGCTGCGATGCAGATGGCGGCCACGGCAAACGCGCCCACAATATAGTCGACGTGATTGACGCAGAACTGGCTCATGCCGGCGTGCTCAGGTTGTGGTCATCGTCGGCGCGCTCGCGCATGATGCAACGCACGCGAATCAGCGCCACGCAGATGCTGTACATCCAGCACGCGAGCGTCATCAGCAGCATGCCGAGCAACATCGTCATCGCCATCGACGGAGCCGCCGTCAGGCTGATGGACGCGCCCTGGTGCAGCGTGTTCCACCACTGCACCGAGAAGTAGATCACGGGGATGTTGACCACGCCCACCACGGCAAGCACGGCACATGCGCGTTCGGCGCGGCGCGGGTCTTCAATGGCGCTTTCCAGCGCGATGAAGCCAAGGTACAGAAACAGCAGCAGCAACTCCGATGTCAGTCGCGCATCCCATACCCACCATGTGCCCCACGTTGGCTTGCCCCACAGCGCGCCTGTCCACAGCGCAATGGCGGTGAACAGTGCGCCGGTGGGCGCCAGCGCCGAGGCCATCATCGACGAAAGTCGCGTGCGCAGCACCAGCGCCAGCGCGCAATAGCCTGCCATCACCAAGTAGATGAACATCGACATCCACGCGGCCGGCACGTGCAGGAAGATGATCCGGTAGACCTCGCCCTGCTGCGCATCGGTTGGCGCCACAACAAAACCGACGTAGAGGCCTGCGGCGAGGAACAGGAGTGCGGCCACGCCAAACCAGGGCGCCAACTTGCGCGCGAGCGGATCAAATCGCACGGGCGACGCATACGCGAGCCAGTTCCAGCGTCGGAAAACAGGTTGGCGCGCAGCGATGGAGGTGCTGTGGAGTCCGGATCGGTTCGTCATCGGATCATTCCACGGCAATGCGCAGCCCGGCGGCAGCAGCCAGCGGGCAGACAAACAGCGATAGCGCCAGGCAAGCGCCCAGCAGCGAGAAATGCGGCATGACATCAAGCCCCGCATCGGCCGCCGAGCCCGCGCCCGCACCAAACACAAGCACGGGCACACACAACGGCAGGACGAGGATGCACAGCAGCGCTGCGCCATTGCGCACGCCCAGAGTGAGCGCTGCACCAACGGCGCCGATCAGCGCAATGGCAGGCGTGCCGATCAGCAGCGTGGCTGTCAGCAGCAGCGTTGCATGCAGCGGCAGGCTGTACTGCTGCGCCAGGATGGGCGTGAGCAGCAGCAACGGCAAGCCGCTCGCGAACCAGTGTGCGGCAATCTTCGTCAGCACAATCAGGGCAAGCGGGTGTGGCGACAACAGCAATTGATCGAGGCTGCCATCAGCGTGTTCCTGCGCAAACAACCGAGAGAGCGAGAGCATCGACGCCAGCAGCGCCGCGACCCACAGGATGCCCGGCGCAAGCATGCGCAACTGTTGCGGGTCGGGGCCGATAGCCAGCGGAAACAGGCTCGCCGCAATGACGTAGAACACCACGCCACCGACGAGGTTGCCGCGCCGCCGCCATGACAGCGCCAGATCGTGTCGCAGGATGGCCATCAGCATCGGCTTCATGCGGTGCCCCCAAGCCGAAGCACGCGATTTGCCCCTTGCGGACGTTCTAGCAACTGATGCGTGGCCATGATTGCCATGCCGCCTGCGTGCAGGTGCGCATCGAGTTGTGCGGTGAAGAGCCCGACGGCATGGTCGTCGAGCGAGGCGATCGGCTCGTCGAGCAGCCACAGCTCGCGCCGCGCAAGCAGCAAGCGCGCCAGTGCCACCCGCCGACACTGGCCTTGCGAGAGCTTGCGCACGGGCGTGGCGGCCAGCTTGCCGAGTTCGAGCGCTTCTAGTGCAAGCCCGATGCCAAACGGCTCGGATGCCGAATCGCGCAATCCGGCCAGTTGCATGGCCAAGCGCAGGCTCTCCGTCACAGTGAGATCTGGGTCGATGCCGTTGGTGTGGCCAACGTAGCAAAGCGCATTGAGGAAGGCGGGATCGCCGCTGCCCACCGGCGCGCCGTGCCATGTCAGCGAGCCGCTTGCCGGTGCCAGCAGGCCACAGAGCACGCGCAGCAGCGTGGTCTTGCCGCTGCCGTTCGCGCCCGTTACCTGCACCAACTCGCCCGCCGACACCGAGAGGTCCAGCTCGCGGAAGATCCGACGGCCGGCGCGCGAAAACGTCAATTGGCTGGCAACAAGCACGGCATTGGGGGCTGAGTGAAACGGGGTCTAGCGCCGGCAGCACGTTCACGTGCTTTACTCGGTCTTCATCTTCGACATGTCGGGCAGATGGTGCGCAATACCCTTGTGGCAGTCGATACAGGTTTTCTCTTTGCTGCCCAGATATTGGGCGTGCATGGCCGACGCGCGCGGGCTTTGCCGCGTGAAGTCCATCGATTCGTAATTGTGGCAGTTCCGGCATTCCAATGAATCGTTGGCCTTGAGTCGATCCCATTCGTGCTGGGCCAGCTCAAGCCGGTGCGCTTCGAATTTCTCGCGCGTGTCGATGGTGCCGAAAATCTTGCCCCACACTTCCTTGGAAGCCTGCATCTTCCGTGCGATCTTGTTCGTCCAGGCGTGCGGAACGTGACAGTTGGAGCAGATCGCGCGTACACCGCTGCGGTTGGTGTAATGGATCGTGCTCTGTAGTTCCTGGTACACGTTGTCGTGCATTTCGTGGCAACCCGTGCAGAACGCCTCGGTGTTGGTCACCTCCATCGCGGTGTTGAATGCACCCCAAAACACCACGCCTGCAACAAAGCCGCCCAACGTCAGAAAACCCAGGCTGAAATACGCGCTGGGCCGGTTGATGGTGCGCCAGTAGCGCTTGATCAGGTTGAGCATGGCTGCACCGCCTCAGTTCTTGCCCACGCTCTTGCCATCAGGCTTGCGTTTGAGCAGTTCATCGACATCGACAAACGTATTGGTGATAAGCGGCTTGGCGTCGGCCTGCGGCACGTGGCATTGCGTGCAGAAGAAGCGGCGCGGCGAAACGTCGGCCAGTTGGTGTCCATCGCGGTCAACGTAGTGCGTGGGGCTGATCGCGATCGCACGCATCTCTTCGGCCTTCGTACGCGCATGGCAGGACAGACAACCGTTGTGATCCTTGTTGATCTGATACATGTACGTGCCGTCGATCTTGTGCGGAATCGTCGGCGGCTGCCCGGTGTAGTTGCGCTCGCGGCGCACGTCCCTGTTCTCGGTGGGATACAGGATCGGTGGCGTCGATTCGGCGGTGATCGGCGTCGAGCCGCGCATGGCGTCGACCACGCCTTGAGCCTGCGCGGGCAAGTTGGCAAGGGTCGCCAGCAACAGCGCGCAGATGGCGGCTGGCAGTCCCAAGAGTCGGCTGAGCTTCATGACATTTTCCTGTTGCGCGTGTGTCGTCTGCCCGTGCTCGTCAGACCTTCACGATCTTGACGGCACATTTCTTGAAATCCGTCTGCAGCGAGATCGGGCAGGTTGCATCCAGTGTGACCTTGTTGATGAGCTGGCTCGCATCGAACCAGGGCACGAACACCAGGCCCTTAGGCGGCTGATTGCGGCCGCGCGTTTCAATGCGGGTGCGCATCTTGCCGCGCCGCGAGATCACCTCGACCTCGACACCACGTCGCAGCCCCAGCGCCTTCGCATCTTCCGGATGCATGAAGCAGACCGCGTTCGGGAAGGCGCGATACAGTTCGGGCACCCGGCGCGTCATCGAACCCGAGTGCCAGTGTTCCAGCACGCGGCCGGTCGACAGCCAGAACGGGTATTCCTTGTCCGGCACTTCCGGGGGTGCCTCATAGGGCAGGGCGAAGATCACCGCCTTGCCGTCGGGATTGCCGTAGAACTGGTAGCCGGTGCCGGCCTTGACGTACGGATCGCTGCCTTCTTTGTAGCGCCAGCGCGTCTCTTTGCCATTGACCACCGGCCAGCGCAATCCGCGCGCCTTGTGATAGTCGTCGAATGGTGCCAGGTCGTGGCCGTGGCCACGACCGAAGCTTGCGTACTCTTCGAACAGGCCCTTCTGAAGGTAAAAGCCGAATGCCTTGGCTTCGGCATTGCTGTATTCCAGATCGATGTCCTTGACCGGGAACTTGTCGACGTTGCCATTGCGGTAGAGCACGTCGTAGAGCGTCTTGCCGCGCAGCTCGGGCTTCTTGGCGATGAGTTCTTCGGGCCAGACCTCTTCCACCTTGAAGCGTTTGGAGAATTCCACCAGCTGCCACAGGTCGGAACGTGCCTCACCCGGTGCATCAACAAGTTGATGCCAGAACTGCGTGCGGCGCTCTGCGTTGCCATAGGCGCCTTCCTTCTCAACCCACATCGCGCTCGGAAGGATCAGATCGGCGGCCAGCGCAGTGACGGTGGGGTACACGTCCGAGACAACGATGAAGTTTTCCGGATTGCGGTAGCCAGGGTAGCCTTCCTGGTTGAGGTTTGCGCCAGCCTGGATGTTGTTGTTGACCTGCACCCAGTAGGCGTTGAGCTTGCCGTCCTTCAGCATGCGGTTCTGCAGCACGGCGTGATAGCCAGGCTTTTCCGGAATCGTGCCTGCTGGCAGCTTCCAGATGTGCTCGGCTTCTTCGCGGTGCTTCGGGTTGGTCACCACCATGTCGGCCGGCAAGCGGTGCGAGAACGTGCCTACCTCGCGCGCGGTGCCGCAGGCCGAGGGCTGGCCCGTCAGCGAGAACGGGCTGTTGCCCGGCGTGGCGATCTTCCCTGTCAGCAAATGCAGGTTGTAGATCATGTTGTTCGCCCAGGTGCCGCGGGTGTGCTGATTAAAACCCATCGTCCAGAACGACACGACCTTGATCTTCGGATCGGCGTACAGCTCAGCAAGCTTCTGCAACTGCTGCTTGAATTCCTTCTCTTTGCTCTTGTCCGGGTTCGCCAGCTTGGTGGTGTAGTCCAGGTCGTACGTCGAGACGAACTTCGCAAACTCGTCGAACGAGATCGGCTTGGAGTCGCCCACCTTGTCGGCATTCTTGGCGGCTTTCTGCACGGGGTTGTCCGGCCGCAGACCGTAGCCGATGTCGGTCACGCCCTGCTTGAAGACGGTGTGCTTGTTGACGAAGTCTGTGTTGACCTTCTTGTTGGTGATGATGTAGTTCGCGATGTAGTTGAGCATCGCGAGATCGGCCTGTGGCGTGAAGACGATGGGAATGTCGGCCAGATCGAACGAGCGATGCGTGAACGTCGAGAGCACCGCGACCTTCGTCTTGGGCGCGGAAAGGCGCCGGTCTGTCACGCGCGACCACAGGATCGGATGCATCTCCGCCATGTTCGAGCCCCACAGCACGAACGCGTCGGCGACTTCGAAGTCGTCGTAGCAGCCCATCGGCTCGTCCATGCCGAAGGTGCGCATGAAGCCGGCCACGGCGGAGGCCATGCAGTGACGCGCGTTGGGGTCGAGGTTGTTCGAGCGGAAGCCCGCCTTCATCAGCTTGACGGCGGCGTAGCCCTCAAAGATCGTCCACTGGCCCGAACCGAACATGCCGACAGCGGTCGGGCCCTTTTCCTTGATGACGCGCTTGAACTGCACCGCCATCTCGTCGAACGCGCGGTCCCAGCTCACGGGCGTGAAATCGCCGTTCTTGTCGTACTTGCCATTCTTCATGCGCAGCAGCGGCTGGGTCAGCCGGTCCTTGCCGTACATGATCTTCGAAAGGAAGTAGCCCTTGACGCAGTTCAGCCCCCGATTGACTTCGGCCTTCGGGTCGCCCTGCGTGGCAACCACGCGGTTGTCCTTGACGGCGACTTCAACGCCGCAGCCCGTGCCGCAGAATCGGCAAGGCGCCTTCGACCACTTGAGCTGAGTCAGCTCTTTGTCGGTGACGAGGTTGGCGGCGCCAGCAGGAAGCGTGACGCCCGCTACCGAAGCGGTGGCAGCGGCAGCGGTCTGCTTAATGAACGCGCGGCGAGAGACTTTCATCGTCCATTTCCTCATTCATGGCGTCGGCCATTTCGTTGTGCTGATAGATCAGGGCGGTGTTCAGTACACCGTCGATCTGTTGAATGAATGTCAGGTGAGCTGCGATGGCGCGCGAGCTGGGCGCCTCAAGCGTGACCACGAGCTTGCCGTTATCGCTGGCCGCATGGATTTCGCTGCCGGCGATGGCTTCGATGGACTTGCTTACGGATGCAATATGGGTTGGCCGCGTCTGGACCAGGACGCCAGCGATATGCCACTCGTCGTCATCGAGCGGCGCCGGCCGAACGGGGATATCTATTTTTCTTGTGTTTCGCATGACGCTGTTTTGGCGATAAACGCCTTTTCTAATCAGTGCTGCGCGAACATATGACCCGACTCGCCCTTGGACCCCCCGGGCGGTATATCAATGCGTTGGCGGACCGCTCAGCAATTGGGACGCCCAGACGATAAAGCCATATCCGGCCACGATAACGACGGAGAGAACCGGCACCATGACGGCCGTCAGAAACAGAAAGCTACGCAGTTCTTCGGATTTACGTTGCGCGTCGACGTTTTGGGGCTGTTCCACGATGACTCGACCAATAAGGGCGGCGCAAATGGCGCGCGAACGTTTTCCAGTAAAGTGAACGTCGCACGGGAATTCAAGGTTTTCGCATGATCCCGGCGTGACATATGTCGCGCAAGCGATATGTCGTTGGGGCGTGATCTAGCGCAAGATTTGCCGAATTCACGCGCCTGAAACGTTGCTGGGCACACGCCATAAATACCAAGCCGCGACGGTTCGATACGGGCTCCATGCACGACCAATCGTCTCCATCTGCTTGCGTGTGGGCGTGGCGTCGAGCCGCTTCAGACGTCGGTAGCCATCGCGCACGCCGAAGTCGTCTGCAGGCAGGATGTCCGAGCGCTCCAGCGTGTAGATCAGCAGCATTTCGACTGTCCACCGGCCAACTCCGCGCAGTGTCACCAGCCGATCGATGAGCGCTTCGTCTGACATGATGAGCGCATGTTCGCGTGTGGGCACGACACCGTCGAGCGCGGCTTGTGCAATGCCGCGAATGGTCGCCAGTTTGGTCGCAGAGAAACCGCAGGCGCGCAGCGCTGCCTCGTCGGTGGCGAGCACCTGCTGCGGTGCAGGAAAAGCGGTTACCGGATAGAGCGCGAGAAAACGTCCGAGGATGGCGTCACCGGCTTTGGCGTGCAACTGCTGATAGGCGATCGCGCGAATCAGCGCTTCATAAGGCTCGCGCGCAGGCTTGGCGGCGTGGCGGCAGGGGCCGACGGCGGCAACATGGCGGTCCCAGTCTTCGTCCAGCGAGGCTAGAAAGGTTGCGGCTTGCCGGTAGGCGCTTTCGGAAAGGTCTGCGGCGATGGTCATGCGCTGATTTGCCGGTCAGCCGGCCTTGCGGAACGTGAGGTTGATGCGCTGGCTGCCCAGCAGTGCGTGCGGGTGGTCTTTGAGCGGCGCTACGCCGTGATAGCGCAGGCGGTCCGGGCCACCCCAGACGACGACATCCCCATGAAAAAGCGGAATGCGCTGCGTTTTGTCGGCGCGGCGATGTCCGCCAAATAGGAAGATGGCCGGCATGCCAAGCGACACGGAGACGATGGGCGCGCCGTAATCCTGCTCGTCTTTGTCCTGATGCAGTGACAGGCGCGCCCCTGGCACATAGCGGTTGATGAGGCAGGCATCCGGTGTGAAGCCCGGGAAGCCCGATTCAGCGGCGGCGTTGCGTGCGAGGCGTAGGAAGACATCGGGGAGCGGTGGCCACGCGTTGCCCGTGAGCGGGTCGAGCGTGGAATAGCGGTAGCCGCGGCGGTCTGACGTCCAGCCCAGCGTGCCGCTGTTTGTGAGCGCGACCGACATCTCGAAGCCGCCCGGCGTGACCATGTGACGGAACGCTGCCTGCTGCGCGATGGCGTCCACCGCCGCCAGCAGGGCCGGCGCATCCGCCAGCGCAAAGCCACGCAGCACAAACGCCGCCTCGCCGAGCGCGATGCGCGCGTTGTCAGCGGGTGCGTGGTCGGCAAACAGATCGCCGGTCGTCATGGTGAGCTGGTTACAGTGCGTCGTGGAAGATGATGCCCACAGTATGCCGCTGGCCCGAACGCAAGCGGCTCACACCGTGGCGCAGGTTCACGCGATACCTGCCCCGCGTGCCTTGTACGGGGCGATGGTGCACCGCAAAGACCACAGCATCGCCTTTGCGCAGTGGTACCACCTCGGGCCGCGATTGCATCCGTGGGCGCTGCTCAGTCATGACGAACTCGCCGCCGATGAAATCCAGGCCGGGTTCGGACAGCAGGATGGCGACCTGCAGCGGGAAGACGTGCTCGCCGTAGAGGTCTTGATGCAGGCAGTTGTAGTCGCCGGCGCCGTATCGCAGGATCAGTGGCGTGGGGCGCAACTGGCCGGCTTGGTGGCAGCGGCGCAGGAAATCGGCGTGCTTGGCCGGATAGCGCACGTCGATGTCCATGGCTTGGTTCCAGCGGTTGGCGATGGTCGCCAGCGGTGGGTAGAGCGACGCGCGCAACTGCGCAATCAGGTCCGGCAGCGGATAGGCGAAGTATTGGTATTCGCCGCGCCCGAAGCCATGGCGCTCCATCACCACGCGCGAGCGGTACAGGTGATCCTGCGGATACAGCGCGGCCAGCGCGTCGCATGCGTCATGCGTGAGCAGGCTGGGCAACACGGCGCTGCCGACCTCATTGAGGGCGTCATCAACGGCATGCCAGTCGATGTCATCAAAATTGGGACGGTGCCCCGCGCTGACATGCGCGGCGGCAGTGGAAGGCGGCATATGCGCTCCGTTCGGAGATTCGATATGCCAAGCCTACGCTCACGGGAGTGCGCGTGGCACTCCGGAGCTTGCGGTCAAATTCAGGCCTGTGCGGCCAGGCTGGCGGGCATGGTCGTGGCGGCCAGCTTGGTCAACGCGTCGCCGGTGGCGCGGCAGATGCGCCACTCGGGCAGCACATCCGCGCCCATGGCTTCGTAGAAGGCGATGGAGGGCGCATTCCAATCGAGCACGCTCCATTCGAAGCGGCCGCAGTCCCGCTCCTGGGCCAGACGCGCGAGGTGGATCAGGAGTGCCTTGCCGATGCCCAGGCCGCGGTATTCGGGCTCCACGAACAGGTCTTCCAGATACAGTCCCGGCTTGCACAGGAAGGTCGAGAAGTTGTGGAAGAACAGCGCAAAGCCCACGGCCCGGCCGTCGACTTCCGCCAGCACCGCCTCGCAATACGGGCGCGGCCCGAACAGCATCGTCGCCAGCGCGTCAGGCGTGGTCTGCACGAGGTGCGTGAGCTTTTCGTACTCGGCCAGCGCAGAGATCAGGCGAACGAGCGAGGCGCAGTCATCGGGGGTGGCGGGGCGCAGCGTGAAGCTAGTCGCTGTGGTAGCGGTCATTGTGATTGCGATTCCAGTGATGTTTGGACCAGGCGCGCGACCTGGTCGACGTAATCGGGCGCGAGGCAATCGACCACGTGCCGCTCGGGCGTGCTGCGCAGCCAGGTGATCTGGCGCTTGCAGAGCTGGCGCGTGGCGGCGATGCCTTGTTCGCGCAGACCGGTCATGTCGATTTCGCCGTCGAGGTACGCCCACGCCTGGCGATAACCGACGCAGCGGATGGACGGCAGCGTGGGCGAAAGATCGCCGCGGCGGCGCAAGCGTTCCACCTCGTCGAGCAGGCCGCCGGCGAGCATTGCATCAAAGCGCTGCGCGATCCGCGCATGCAGCACGAGGCGGTCGGAGGGCTCCAGCGCGATCGTCAGATACGGCGCCGCTGCATCGTGCTGCTGGAACGCGTTCGCGCCAACCTCGCGGGCGAGCAGGGCGGACATCGGCTGACCGGTCAGCCGATACAGTTCGAGCGCGCGCTGGATGCGCTGCGCATCGGTCGCGTGCAATCGCGCGGCCGTCACGGGGTCGACCGTTGCGAGCTTCGCGTGCAGGGCCGGCCAGCCGTCGCGCGCCGCTTCGGCGTCGATTTCCGCGCGGATGGCCGGATCGGCGCCGGGCAAATCGGAGAGACCTTGTGTGAGCGCCTTGTAATACAGCATCGTGCCGCCGACGATCAGCGGAAGCCGGCCGCGTGCGCGGATGGCGTCGATCAACGCGCTCGCATCATTGGCAAACTGCGCGGCGGAATACGCATCGAGCGGATCAATGATGTCGATCAGGTGATGCGGCGCGATGGCCTGTTCTTCGGCACTGGGCTTGGCCGTGCCGATGTCCATGCCGCGATACACCAGCGCGGAATCCATGCTGATGATCTCCACCGGCCAGCGTTCGGCCAGCTTCAATGCGGCGGCGGTCTTGCCGGACGCCGTGGGCCCGAGCAGGCAAATCGCGCGCGGTGCGCTTGCAGCAGATGCAGTCATCGGTTACTGACCGCGCAGGAACAGGCGATCCAGGTCCGCCACGGTCAACTGGATCCACGTCGGGCGGCCGTGGTTGCATTGGTCGGCGCGTTCGGTGGCTTCCATCTGGCGCAGCAGTGCGTTCATCTCGTCCAGGTTCAGGCGGCGGTTGGCGCGCACGGCGGAGTGGCACGCCAGCGTGGCGAGCAGTTCGTTCTGGCGTTCGGCCAACACGCGCGAGCCGCCGTAGGCGTGCAGATCGCGCAGCACGTCACGGGCCAGCGCCTGCGCATCTGCCTTCTGCAGCAGTGTCGGCACCGATCGCACGGCCAGCGTGGTCGGCGACACGGCGGAGATGTCGAAGCCGAGGAGCGTGAGCGTGTCGCGAAATTCCTCTGCAGTGCCGATCTCCACCGGGCTTGCGGCAAACGTGACCGGAATCAGCAGCGGCTGCACTTCGACGCGCTTGGTTTCGAGCGCGGTCTTGAGCTGTTCGTAGAGGATGCGCTCGTGCGCGGCATGCATGTCGACGAGCACCATGCCGCGCGTGTTCTGCGCCAGCACGTAGATGCCATGCAACTGGGCCACGGCAAAACCGAGCGGATGATCGTCGTCGTCATCGGCCTGTGGCGCTGCAGCCTGCTCTGCAACGGCGGCGGGCGTTTGGACAGTCGCGGTGCCGCCGTCGAACAACGTTGCGGCGCTCGGCACATCGGTCATCCACACGGGGCGGCTCGCCGGCATGGGCGCGCTATCGCCGCGCATCATCGACAGGTATTCCGCACGCGGCTGCGCAATGCCGAGCGACGTCTGTCGCGCGGCCATCTGGTTGATCCAGCGCGTGGTGTTGTCGGTAGGCGGGGGTGCTGCCGTAACCCCGGCAACCTCGGGCGCATCGGTAATGTCGGTGCGCAGGCTGTCGCCCTGTTCGCCGGCGTGGCGGGACAGCGCGCGTTGCACCGCGTGATAGACGAACTGATGCACCGCGCGGCTGTCGCGGAAGCGCACCTCGATCTTGGACGGATGCACGTTCACGTCCACCGCTTCGGGCGGCAACTCCAGGCACAGCACGTAGGCGGGGAAACGGTCGCCGTGCAGCACGTCTTCATAGGCGCTGCGCACTGCATGTGTGAGCAGACGGTCGCGCACGAAGCGGCCGTTGACGTAGAAGAACTGATGATCAGCCCGGCCGCGCGACGCGGTCGGCAGGCCGGCAAAGCCGAACAAGCGCAGCTCGCCGGCGGATTCTTCGAAAGGCAGGCGCGCGCGGGCGAATTCGGTGCCGAGCACGGCCGCCGAGCGCGAATCCGCCTGCGTGGCGTTCCAATGCTCCAGCGGCTTGCCGTTGTGATGCACGGAAATGGCCACGTCGGGCCGCGCCAGCGCGGTGCGGCGGATTACCTCCATGCAGTGGCCCAGCTCGGTCTGCTCGGTCTTCAGGAATTTGCGGCGCGCCGGCGTGTTGAAGTACAGATGCTGCACATCGACGGTGGTGCCGACGCCGCCCGAGGCGGGCTGCGCTCGCCCCGTTTGCGCAATGATCTGCGTGGCGTGGGCGTCGTTGGCCGTGCGCGACGTGAGCGTCAATTCCGCCACCGAGGCAATCGAGGCCAGCGCCTCGCCCCGAAAGCCCAGCGTCGCCACCGATTCCAGCTCTTCCAGCGAGCCGATCTTGCTGGTCGCATGCCGCATCAGCGCGACGGGCAATTCGCCCGCCGGAATGCCACCGCCGTTGTCGGTGATGGCAATGCGCCGCACGCCGCCTTCCTCCAGCTTGATCTGAAGCTGCGTGGCGCCGGCATCCAGTGCGTTTTCCAGCAGCTCCTTGACCACGGACGCGGGCCGTTCGACCACCTCGCCGGCCGCGATCTGGCTGATCAGCTGGTCGGGAAGCGGGCGGATGGGGCGGCGGGAAGTCGAGGCGGAGGTCATCGCGGCATTATAAGTGTCACGCCCTGTGCGGCGCACCGACGCAAGTCCGGCAAGCGCAAGGGGAAAATTAATTGACATCCGGTATCATTCCCCGCTGCTCAATCGGGGGTTGGTTTGGATATCGTGATGCAACTGGTCGACATCGTTCTGCATGTCGACAAATCGTTGGGACTGCTCATTCAGCAGTACGGCGCGTGGGTCTACGTGCTGCTGTTCGCCATCGTCTTTGCCGAGACCGGCTTGGTGGTGCTGCCCTTCCTGCCCGGCGACACGCTGCTCTTCATTGCAGGCGCCATGTGCGCCACGGGTCAGATGGACGCTTGGCTGCTCATCGTGCTGCTGGTGACTGCCGCCGTGACGGGCAATACCGTTAACTATTTCGTTGGCTCCTGGATCGGCCCCAAGGTATTCGACGGTCACATCCGCTTCCTTGATCACGAAGCGCTGATGAAAACGCATGGTTTCTACGAGCGCCACGGTGGCAAAACGCTGGTGATGGCACGCTTCATCCCGGTGGTGCGTACGTTCGCGCCGTTTGTGGCGGGCGTATCGAAGATGACGTTTGCCAAGTTCCAGCTCTTCAACATGATCGGCGCCGTGCTGTGGGTGGCGATCCTGGTGTTGGCGGGCGAGGCATTCGGCGCCGTACCCATCATTCGTGACCACCTGAACACGATTGTGCTCATCGGGCTGGGCGCGGCGATCGTGCCGCTGGCGCTGGGCGGGCTGTGGAAGCTGCTCAGGCGCCGTCGGGGCGCTGTGACCCCGAAATAGGCGTCAATTCAAGTTCTTGCTCATGGCGCGCAGCGTTGGCATGCGCTCCTTGAGCTTGGCCGTATCGGCTGCATCGGGCCGGGCATCGACGTAGGCTTCCAGGTCTTCCAGCGCGGGCCGGAAGCACTCCAGGTTGGCGTAGGCCAGCCCCCGATCGCGCACTTCCTCGATCGAGTCAGGCAGCAGAATCACCAGACGCTGCTGCACCGCCAGCAGGCGTTGCCAGCGCGATTCCTGCAGATAGATCGCTTTCAGATTGCGCAGCATGCGCGCGATGATCTCGCGGTGAGTGGCCACCTGCAGGAACACCCCGAGCGGCACCGAGTTCGGGTCTTCAATGCCTTCCTTCTCCATGTACGGGTCGAGCATGTCCTGCAACTCTTCCTTCGACAGCGTCTGGCCCGTCAGCGGATCCAGCACGACCTCGCCCGCAGGAATGCTCATGCGCACCAAAAAGTGGTTGGGAAAAGACACACCCTTGAGGGGCAGGCCAATCTGCTGGCCGATCTCCATCAGCAGCACCGCCAACGAGATTGGAATGCCGCGCCGACTCTGCAGCACCGCATTCAGATAGGAGTTCTCGGGATCGTAGTAATCGTTTGCATTGGGCCCGAAGCCCAACTCGCGATAGAAGAACTGATTGAGCAGGCGCAGGCGCTGGATGGCCGGCGTGCCGTCGGCGATGCGGTTTTTGATTCGCGCGACAAGCACGTCAATGGCGGCAAGCTCTGCCTGCAGGTCCAGATCCGGATACGCGTCCTGCGCAATCGACAGGGCGGTTTCTGTGAGGGGAATGCTGTCGTCGTCCGCGACCAGGGCCGAAAAATAATCGAGGACTTTAGTGGTCATCAGATGGCCTTTTTTCGGAACGTGGAAAACTTCAATCCGGTGAGCCACAGTGTACCGAAATAGACCACCGCGCACAGGACCAGGCTTGCGCCCAGCAGCGCGATGCGCACGAGCGGCTTGGCGCCCAGTCCGACCCAATCGAAATTGTGGGCGAGCCACAGCAGCGCCGCGGCCAGCAGCAATACCGCCGACATCACCTGCGCGATGAACAGCCCCCAGCCCGGCAGCGGATGGTAATAGCCGCGTCGGCGCAGGCCGAAGAACAGCAGCGCCGCATTGATGGTCGCGCCAAAGCTGATCGACAGCGCCAGCCCCGCGTGCCCGAAAGTCGGCACGAAGACATAGTTGGACAACTGCGTCGCCACCAGCACCACCAGCGCAATCTTCACCGGCGTGCGAATGTCCTGCCGCGCATAGAAGCCGGGCGCCAGGATCTTGATGACGATCAGCCCGATCAGCCCCACGCCGTACGACGTCAACGCCTGGCGCGTCATCTCGACGTCCATGCCGGTGAACTTGCCGTAATGGAACAGCGTGGCCGTGAGCGGCGCGCCAAACACGAACAGCCCCACCGCAGACGGCACCGCCAGCAGCACGGTCAGCCGCAGGCCCCAGTCGAGCAGCGATGAGTACTCTTCACGGTTGTTCTCGGCGCTGGCCTTCGACAGGCTGGGCAGCAGGATCGTCCCGAGCGCCACGCCCAGCAGCGCGGTCGGGAATTCCATCAGCCGGTCTGCGTAGTTCAGCCACGACACGCTGCCCGTCGGCAGGCGCGACGCAATGTTGGTGTTGATGATCAGGCTGATCTGCGCGACGGATACCGATAGCGTTGCCGGCAACATCTGCTTGAGCACGCGCCGCACGCCCGGGTGATGCCACGCCGCCCGCACGTTGAACGACACGCGCGGCAGCATCCCGATCTTGCGCAGCGACGGGATCTGAATGGCGAGCTGCAGGATGCCGCCCACCATCACCGCGTAGGCCTGGGCGTAGATCGGCGTCTCAAGGTGCGGCGCCACAAACACCGCTGCCACGATGAACGACAGGTTCAGCAGCACCGGCGTAAAAGCCGGCACCGCGAACTGCCGCCACGTATTCAGAATGCCCGACGCCAGCGCCACCAACGACACCAGCCCGATGTACGGAAACATCACGCGCGTCATGAAGATCGCCGAGATATAGGCTTGGCTCTCGTGCTCCTTGAAGCCGGAGGCGACCGCGGTGACGATCAACGGCGCGCCAATCACGCCCAACGCCGAGATGATCACCAGGAACCACGTCATCACCGTAGCCACGGAGTCGACCAGCGCGCGCGTTTCCGCCTCCCCCTGACGGTTCTTGAATTCGCCCAGGATTGGTACGAACGCTTGCGAGAACGCGCCCTCGGCCGAGAGCCGGCGCAGCAGGTTCGGGATGCGGAAAGCGACGTTGAAGGCATCGGTGTACACCGAGGCACCGAAGGCGCGGGCGATCAGCGTTTCACGGATAAGCCCGGTGATGCGCGAGAGCATCGTCAGGCCGCTGATCGTGGCAAGTGTTTTGAGGAGATTCAAGATGAATGCGTGGTTGGGCGCCGCCTGGGGAGGCAAACACGGCGATGGCGGTCTGACCGACGGCGCCATGCGGGGTTCGCGCCCGCGTGACTGACGTGACCGGAGGGCACAATTGCGGCCGTATTATAGGGACCGGCTCGCCATGCGCCCAAAAGTGCCGCAAAAGCCGCAAACTGCAGTTATCCGGGTGATTTCACAACAGGGTTTGCGTTGGGCGCGGAAGTCTGCGTATAATTGCCGTCTTTCACCAATTTGCGCGCTTCGGCCTTCCGTGTCTCCCGGGGCGCTTGCTACCGTTTCTTCAGGGATTTTTCCATGGCAAACACCGCACAAGCACGCAAGCGCGCACGCCAAGCCGTCGTTCAGAACGCTCACAACTCGGCTCTGCGCTCGCGTCTGCGTACCGCAATCAAGGGCGTCCGCAAGGCTGTGGCCGCTGGCGACAAGACTGCCGCAGCTGCTGCATTCAAGACTGCCCAAAGCACGATCGACAGCATCGCTGACAAGAAGATCGTCCACAAGAACAAGGCTGCACGCGCCAAGTCGCGTCTGTCCGCTGCCATCAAGGCAATGGCTGCCTAAGTTCGGGTGATGCCGGCCTAGCCGGCATGGCGCGACACGCAACGTCGCGCTCCGACGATAAAAAAGCCCGTCTTCGGACGGGCTTTTTGCATTCTGCGCGCCTGCAATGTGCGAGGCGCTGCGCGGAGCGATGTTCTTAGCGGATTAGCTTTTCGTGGGAGCGCCGCCTTCGGGCAGGATGCAGGCTTCCACAAGTTGCAGGTTGTTGTCGTGCGCGAAGTTCAGCACGAAATCCAGCGCCTTGGGTTCGATGTCGCGCAGACGCTCGTCAACGAACACGCTGCGGATGCCGCCCGACATGACGGGGCGCACATATGGGGAGTAGGTGAAGCGGGGGTCTCCGATATCACCGGCGGGGCGGAACTGCGCCATCACGCCGCACAGCCGATCGGCCCAGTCGCTCGGGCGGAAGGTCTTTCCGTCGCGGGTGACGCCCTGGATAAAGAATTGGCGAGGGTTGGCTGCCATGGACTGCGTGGGGCTGTGGAGATTTGCAAACGACTTCGACCGTGCGGGTGCCGCAACGTTCGAGCGGGGTGCACTTGTGGTGCGGATGATGCGCCTGCCTGGTTGCCGATTCATGAACCGGACGGACCGGCTCGTCGTGCCGGTTTGCGGGCGGTTGCGGCATCCGAAGCAGCCAGTATTATATCTTATATAAGACTTTCATCGGCCTTTCACCTGGGCCCTTATGGTAGCCGCCAGGACAGGCGCGAAACTCGCCAAATGAGTGGCGATCCCGTATGATGGGCTGAATCTTCAACAGGCAAGGCGGCTAGGGCGATGTGCCACGGGATGTTCCCGGTGCGTCATCTGCAGGCCGCCTTCGTTGTTTTATGAACCCACCAAGCTCGATCAAGCACTACCTGCAGTTCAAGGACTTTTCGCTGGAAGAGTACGAATACCTGCTGGACCGTTCCGCGATCCTCAAGGCCAAGTTCAAGAACTACGAGACGTGGCACCCGCTGCACGACCGCACGCTGGCCATGATCTTCGAGAAGAATTCCACGCGTACGCGTCTGTCGTTCGAAGCCGGCATTCACCAGCTTGGCGGCCATGCGGTCTTCCTGAACACGCGCGATTCCCAGCTGGGGCGCGGTGAGCCGATCGAAGACGCCGCGCAGGTCATCTCCCGCATGACTGACATCATCATGATCCGCACGTTCGGGCAGGAGATCATCGAGCGTTTTGCCGCGCATTCGCGCGTCCCGGTCATCAACGGGCTGACCAACGAATACCACCCGTGCCAGGTGCTGGCCGACATCTTCACCTTCATCGAGCAGCGCGGCCCCATCAAGGGCAAGACCGTCACGTGGGTGGGCGATGCCAACAACATGGCCTACACGTGGATCCAGGCGGCTGAGATTCTCGGCTTCCGCTTCCATTTTTCTGCACCGAAGGGCTATCAGCTGGATCCGGCCATGGTGGCCGATTCCGCTTTGCCGTTTGTGCATGTGTTCGAAAGCCCGCTCGAAGCGTGCGACGGCGCGCATCTGGTGACCACCGACGTGTGGACCAGCATGGGCTATGAGGCGGAGAACGAAGCGCGCAAGAAAGCCTTCGGCGACTGGATGGTCACCGAGGCGATGATGCAGCGCGCGCAACCCGATGCGCTGTTCATGCACTGCCTGCCCGCACACCGCGGCGAGGAAGTCGAGGCGGCCGTCATCGACGGCAAGCAAAGCGTCGTGTGGGATGAGGCGGAAAACCGCCTGCACGTGCAGAAGGCGCTGATGGAATACTTGCTCTGCGGTCGTTACTAAACTCGAGCCTGACGCCATAGAAAAAGGCCGCTCCGATTGACGTCGGAGCGGCCTTTTTGCCTTGAAGCGGCAGGCAGTTACTTCTTGCCGCCGTCGAGTTGGGGCAGCGCGTTGGCGGTGCCGAGCGACAGCAGGCCCGCCTTCGAGTAGATGGCCAGCTTGTCGCGCGTGTCCATCAGGTCGAGGTTGCGCATAGTCAGTTGGCCGATGCGGTCGGCGGGGCTGAACGGTGCGTCTTCGACCTTCTCCATCGACAGACGCTCAGGTGCGTAGGTCAGGTTCGGCGATTCTGTGTTCAGGATCGAGTAGTCGTTGCCGCGACGCAGTTCCAGCGTGACGGTGCCGGTCACGGCGCGAGCGACCCAGCGCTGGGCAGTTTCGCGCAGCATGATCGCTTGCGGGTCGAACCAGCGCCCCTGGTACAGCAGACGACCCAGGCGCAGGCCGTTGATGCGGTACTGCTCGATGGTGTCTTCGTTGTGGATGCCGGTCACCAGGCGTTCGTAGGCGATGTGCAGCAGCGCCATGCCGGGGGCTTCGTAGATGCCGCGGCTCTTGGCTTCGATGATGCGGTTCTCGATCTGATCGCTCATGCCCAGGCCGTGACGGCCGCCGATGCGGTTCAGCTCCAGGAACATCTCCACCGGGTCGGCGATTTCGCGGCCATTGACGGCGACCGGACGGCCTTCGTCGAAGGTGATCGAGACTTCTTCCGCCTTGACCTCGACTTCCGGCTTCCAGAACGCCACGCCCATGATCGGGTTGACGATGCGGATGCCGCTGTTCAGATGCTCCAGATCCTTGGCCTCGTGCGTGGCGCCCAGCATGTTGCTGTCCGTCGAGTACGCCTTCTCGGCGCTCATCTTGTAGCCGAAACCTTCCTTGGTCATGAAGGCCGACATTTCAGCGCGGCCGCCCAGCTCGTCGATGAAGGCCTGGTCCAGCCAAGGCTTATAGATCTTCAGCGCCGGGTTGGTCAGCAGGCCGTAGCGGTAGAAGCGCTCGATGTCGTTGCCCTTGAAGGTCGAGCCGTCGCCCCAGATGTTGACGTCGTCTTCCTTCATGGCGGCGACCAGCATGGTGCCGGTTACGGCGCGGCCCAGCGGCGTGGTGTTGAAGTACGTGATGCCGCCGGTGCTGATGTGGAAGGCGCCGGCCTGGATGGCGGCAATGCCTTCATTGGCAAGTTGTGGGCGGCAGTCGATCAGGCGGGCCTTCTCTGCGCCGTACTCCATGGCCTTGCGCGGGATGGCATCGTAGTCTTCCTCGTCGGGCTGGCCGAGATTGGCGGTGTAGGCATAGGGCAGCGCGCCCTTGTTCTTCATCCAGCGCAGCGCAGCGCTGGTGTCGAGACCGCCGGAGAAGGCAATGCCGACCTTCTGGCCGACGGGAACGTGTTGCAGGATGGTTTCCATAATCTTTCTCTTCAAATAGCCGTTCAGGATTCAAACCGGCTCACGATCCGTAGCGAGCGCTCCGAGGTTGGTTCGAGAAGCGCAGCCGTACATGGGTACGGCGAGCATCGCAGGGCCAAGATCGGAATGCGCAGTAGGATCGTGAGCCGGTTTCAGGCGTAGTGGCAGATGTAGTGGTAGGCCTCGGTCACCCGAATGTCGAACTTCGAGTTGGCCGGAACCTGGAAGCTTTCGCCTGCGCCGGACGTCTTCCATTCATCGCTGCCGTCGAGCTTGTATTCGCACGAACCGCCCACGCATTCCATGATCTCGGCGGCGGCCGTGCCGAAAGTCAGCGTGGCCGGCAGCACCACGCCTACGGACTTCTTGGTGCCGTCAGGCAGGATAAAGCTGTGGCTGACGCACTTTCCGTCAAAGTACACATTGGCCTTGGTGGTCAGGCGGACGCCGTCAAAGGTTTCGGTGGTCATGAAATGGAGCGCGAAAAGGGAAGTCGTAGGGACAAACCAGCCATTTTAGGCTATTGGGTCGACCGCGGGTACGTCAGGCGAGGGCTGCCAGGGTCTAGACGGACGGGATGTGGCGCAAGGTGCTCAAGAAGCCCGTCCGCCGGGCTATTTACACCACCACGGGTTCGGGTTCGATGCGCACGCCAAAGCGCGCATGAACCGCGTCCTGAATCTCGCGCGCCAGCGTCATCAACTGGACCGCGCTGCCGCCGCCACGGTGCACCAGCACCAGCGCCTGCTTCTCATACACGCCCACAGCGCCGCTCTGCCGACCCTTGAAGCCGCATTGGTCGATCAACCAGCCGGCGGCAAGCTTGTAGGTGCCGTCGGGCTGCGCATACCCGACCAGATTCGGGAAGCGCGCGACCAGCGCATCGCGCGTAGCGGCATCGACGATGGGGTTCTTGAAGAAGCTGCCGGCGTTGCCAATCTCGGCCGGGTCGGGCAGCTTGCGGCGGCGGATGGTGACCACCGCATCGAAGATGTCCTGGGCCGTCGGGCTGGCGATATGTTGCGCGGCCAGCTCGCGTGCGAGTTCGGCGTAGTGCGTGTCGGACTGCCAGTCGACCGGCAGGGCGAACGTCACCTCGGTGATGACGTAGCGATCGGCGCCGGCGCGTTTGAAGACGCTGTCGCGGTAGCCAAAGGCGCAATCGGCGGCGGTAAGGGTGACGAACTCGCCGGCGTGGCGGTCGTAGGCGCGCAGGGAGTGGAAGCGGTCCTTGATCTCGACGCCGTATGCGCCGATGTTCTGGATGGGGGCCGCGCCCACCGTGCCGGGAATCAGTGCGAGGTTTTCCAGCCCAGGCAAGCCATGCGAGACGGTGTGGGCCACTAGGCCGTGCCACGATTCGCCGCCGCCTGCGGTCACGGTGTGGACTTCGCGGCCGTCGACCGTGCTTTGGCCGGCGGCGATGCCCGGAATCTCCATCAGCAGCACTAGGCCTTCGAAATCGCGCGTGAGCACGACGTTGCTGCCACCACCCAGCACCAGAACAGGCAGGCCCTGCACGCGCGGGTCGGCCAGCGCGGCGGGAATGTCTTCCGGCGTGCGCACGTGGGCGGCGTAGCGAGCGGTGGCCTCAAAACGGAACGTGTTGTGCTGGCCTAGGGGATAATGCGTGTCGAGCAACGCCATGGCGCCAAATCTGCTGGGAAAGCCGAGATTATAGAAGCCATGGCGCACGCGGCACCCGTAGCGAGGCGCCGCCGCAACCCGAATTCAAGTCTGCAAGGAGAACACGATGCCGTCGTTTGACGTGGTATGCGAAGCCAACATGGTGGAAGTGAAGAACGCCGTGGAACAGGCCAACAAAGAGATTTCGACGCGATTCGACTTCAAGGGCTCCGACTCCCGCGTCGAGCATAAGGAGCAGGAACTCACGCTGTTTGCCGATGACGATTTCAAGATCGGCCAGGTGAACGATGTGCTGATGAACAAGCTCGCCAAGCGCAACGTCGACGTGCGCTTCCTTGACTACCAGGACAAGCAGAAAATCGGCGGCGACAAGATGAAGCAGGTCGTCAAGATCAAAAAAGGCGTCTCGGGTGATCTGGCCAAGAAGATCGTCAAGACCATCAAGGACAGCAAGATCAAGGTGCAGGCAAGCATCCAGGGTGATGCTGTGCGTGTGACCGGCGCCAAGCGGGATGACCTGCAAAGCGTGATTGCCATGCTGCGCAAGGACGTGAGCGACACGCCGCTGGATTTCAATAACTTCCGCGACTGAGCCCGTCGCGCTTCCAGGCAAAACGCCCCGCACGAGCGGGGCGTTTGCATTTGCAGCGGCAAAACCTCACTGCGACAGCTTGGTCACCTTCAGTGCCGGATCGGCGGCGATGGCGGCTTCCGAGAACGGCAGCCGGTTCCAGCGCTTGGCAGAGAACTCGCGCATCTGGTCGAACGCATGCGGCGAGTCCGGATCGGTCGATTCACCGTAGGTCAGAAGCGCATCGGCCACGGGGCCCTGATCGTCGAACGTGACGGTCTGGATGTAGCTCGTGCCGAAATACACCTGCAAGCCCTTCGGCCCGATCGGCGTACTTTGCAGCTTGTTCAGCACGCCTTCGTACTCCTCGCCGCCGTGCAGGGCGATGTCGCCGCCCGGCGCATGGGCCGCTTGGACAGTGCCCAGCGGCGCGTCCAGCGCAAAGCCGGCGGTACGGACGGCACCCACGGCCTCCTTCAGGGCTTTGAACACGGCCGTGCGCACTGTTGCATCGCTCATGCGCAGGTTGCGCGGCGTGTGGATCGGATCCGCCGGGTTGAAGTCGACCGCGTAGACATGCGGGATGTCCTTGGCGTGCATCCAGAACTCGCGGAACAGGTGCGCAGCGCGAGCGTCGACGTTGTCCGTGAGGTTCCATTGCGCAAGGGCAGCGCAGCCATCGCGCACATCGGCATCGAGGTTGTCCGTGGCTTTGCAGGCGGCGAGCAGATCATCGCGCACGAGGTGGCCGGCGAGGTTGGCGTCACGGAAGATCATCGCCTGCAGGTTCGGCAGGTTGACCTTGTTGCCGGGCAGCCCGTCGGTGCCGGCGAGGCGGCGCTCGATCTCGATCAGGCCGATGCGGGTGCGCAGGCGTTGCGGTACGTCGGTCGAGCCCATCACCGGTGAGAACCCGGTCATCTTATGCGCCGGATTGCTCAACCACGAGCTGTCGTTGCTGTTGGCGACGTAGTCATCGCGCTCCAACACCGGCATGCGTGCGGGCGCCACCAAGCCCGGCACGGGCGATGCCGGATCGACCTGCCAATTGCACGCACTGCGTGAGCCGTCGAGCAGCACCAATCCCACGCCCTTGAACAGCTTGTCGGCCAGCGGAGACGGCGCGCAACGCTTGAGCGCTTCAGCCGACACATCCGGCGTGGTCGACACGTCGGCAAACAGCGCACGGCCGTTGCGGTCGGTGGCAATCGTGTTCACCCAGGGGATGCCGAGGTTGCTGATGGCCTGCCGGATGCCCGCCACGTCCTTGGCCTGCGCGATATGCAGCCACGTATCGATGGAGCGCGTGTTGTTGCGATTGACGTCGCGCAGCGTGTAGGCCTTTTGCGAGGTCCATGGCATGCCACCGGCGGGCATCGACAGCACCGGCCCGTACACCGTGTTGTAGAAGGTGTGCGTGCGCCGCTCGGTGCGGCCGTCTGGCAACTTCACGTCAAACGCGACGGTGCGCGTCGTCATTTTGTGCGGCTTGCCGTCGATCAGGTAGGTGGTCGGATCGCCCTCGGCCAGTTTCAATTCGAACAGCGTGAAGCGGCGGCCGGTGGAAACGGTGTGCGTCCATGCCACGTCTGTGTTGAAGCCGATGCTGACGACGGGGAACGCGGCAATCGACGCACCCATCACGTCCAGCTTGCCGGGCACGGTCAAGTGGACCTGGTAGAAGCGGTTGGTGGTCGTCCACGGGAAGTGCGGGTTGCCGAGCAGCACACCGCGACCGTTGTCCGTGGCGGCCTTGCCGAAGGCCCATCCGTTGGAGCCGATCGGCATGTCGCGCAGTTGAAGGTCGCGGTCGAGTGCAGCGGTGTCGACGGCATGCGGTGGAATGACCGCCGAGGCAGGCGCGCCGCCCGGCGGCTGCGCGGCGACGATGCTCGCCAGTATGGCGCCCGCGCTGGCCTGGATGGCCTTCTCTTCGCCCATTAGCATCATGTCGGCCACCGTGAGGGGGCGGACCCATTCCGCATTGCGGCAGGCTGCGGGGCGGTTCGCGGCCGGCGTGTCTTTCAGATAGCGGTTGTAGCCCGCGATGTAGCCGCGCAGCAGCTCGCGCGCTTCAGGCGACATTTGCGCATAGCCAGCGCGCAGGCCAGCTTCATCAAACGCACTCTTGAAGAAGGCGTCGGCTTGCGCGTTGGGCACCGGTTTGAACGACACCACGACGGTGCCGTCTGGCCCGAATGTCTTCGAGCGCTCGCCGTGGACAGTGACGACCTGGTCGGCGAGCAGGCACACGTTGTCCTGCGCATAGGCATAGGCCATCCCGAAGCCGAGGCTGGCGTAGTCGTTGGCCCGGATGTGCGGAATGCCGAAGCGGGTGCGGCTGATTTCGGCCGAAAGGCCGGTGTCCGAAGGCGTGGCCCAGCCGCTGTCTGTGCTGGCGCAGCCGGCCAGTGCCGCAAGCGCGGCCATGGCAAGCGTGGCGCGCGGTGCGAAACCCTGCATGAATCGCTGCATCGTGCGTTGTCTCCTGAGGTCGGTGTTGTTATGGGCGGTTGCGTCTGCGCGCAGCCGTCGCCGCATCGTCAATCGGGCTGGTCCTATTCGAAAGAGGTATTCCCGCCAAAATTGGGGTCGATATCGCCACGCGGATTGTGGCCCGCGCCTATACTCGTGCATGCCCAGAATCGACCTGCTGACCTATCCCGACGTCGCCTTTTCTACGTTGGCGACCGCTGCCGACACGCTTGGCGTGGCCAATGCGCTGGCCTCCATGCAGGCGGGCAAGCGGACCGATGCTGCCAAGACGCCGGTGTTCGGTTGGCGACTCATTGCGCGAGACCCGTCGCGTTGGCAGGCTGCGGCAGAAACGCTCGCGTGCTCTTGTGACGCACTACCGGAAGAGGACACGCAGCTTGGTGATGCGTTGATCGTCCCCCCGCTGCATTTCGACCACATCGGCACGCTGGAGCAGCGTCTGGCCTTGCTGGAAGTGGAACGCGCCACGGTCCGCCGTTATCTGGATGCAGGACGGTTGGTAGCGTCATCCTTCACAGGCGTGGCGATGCTGGCCGACGTGCTGCCGCCCGGCCAGCGCCTCACCGTCACGTGGCTGATTGCCGGATGGGTGCAGGGCAATTTCCCCAGTCTGAAGGTGGTGCCGGCGCAGGCCATCATCAGCAGCGGCAACGTCATCACGGCGCGGGCCATGGAGCATGGCGTGGCGCTCATGCACCGCGTGGTTGCACGGCTGGCTGATGCGCGGCTCGCGCGCACGCTGGGCAATACGGTGCTCGATCACCCCTCACGCGGCGAGGCGATCGGCATCTGGCTGCGCAGCAAACCGGCCATCCGCGACAGCGTTGTGCTGCGCGCCCGGCGTTACCTGCAGCAGCATCTGCACGAACCGTTTGATCTGGGGAAACTCGCCGCCGTCGCCTCGACCAGCGAGCGGACGTTGTTGCGGCATTTCACGAAAACGGTGGGGATGTCGCCGCTGCAATTGCTGCACCGGCTGCGCGTGGAACGCGCGTGCCACCTGTTGGAAGTCAGCACGCTGAGCCTGACGACGATTGCCGAGCAGTGCGGCTATCAAGACATGTCCGCCTTCCGGCGGTTGATCCGGCGGCACACGGGCCGGCCGCCGGGGGAGCATCGGCGCGCGCATTCGGTGCGCGCCGAGCTGCGAAATTAAGCGGCCTTTTTCTTCTCGCCGATGCGGCTTTCCTTGCCGGCCAGCAGCTTGGCGATATTGGCACGGTGGCGCGCGATGAGCAGCACCGCCATCAGCGCAACCGCCCCGGCAATCCAGTCGAAGCCGTTCATCAGCACGTAGAAGAACGGCGCGAACACCGCCGACACCAGCGCCGCCAGCGACGAGTAGCGGAAGAACACGGCGATGATGAGCCACGTAGCCAGCGTGGCCAGCCCGAGCCACACGTTCAGCGCCAGCAGAATGCCCGCCGCCGTGGCCACGCCCTTGCCGCCTGCAAAGCGGTGGAAGACGGGAAACAAGTGGCCCAGGAACACGGCGATCACCACGAGCGCGATGCCGGTCTCATCTACGCCAAAGCGTGGCGCCAGGAATAGCGCCAGCCACACCGCCAGCCAGCCCTTGGCCGCATCACCGAGCAGCGTGATGATGGCTGCCTTCTTGTTGCCCGAACGCAGCACGTTAGTGGCGCCGGGGTTGCCCGAGCCGTAGGTGCGTGGGTCTGCCAGACCCATGGCGCGGCTCACCACCACGGCAAACGAAATCGAGCCGATCAGGTAGGCGGCCACGGCAAAAATGACGGTTGCGACGACTGGTGACATATGGAATGTGAGAAATCAGGCTGCGGGATTGTAGCGTGGCCGCAAGCGTGCCCCAGCGGCGGCGTTCGTTTCAATCGGGGTTTGCACAATTGACGGGCTGCGCGTTCAGCACCGACGTCAGCACGCTGGGCGCCAGGCTCACCAGAAAGCCGCGCCGCCCGCCGTTGATGTAGATGCGCTCCAGCTCCAGCACGCTCGCCTCCACGTACACCGGCATCGCCTTACGCACGCCAAACGGCGATGTGCCGCCGACGAGGTAACCGCTATGCCGCTGCGCTACCTCGGGCTTGCACGGGTGCACGGTCTTCCGGCCGGTCTGCCGCGCGAGGTTCTTGGTCGAGACCGAGCAATCGCCGTGCATCAGCACGATCAGCGGCTTGGCGTGCTCGTCTTCCATGACAAGCGTCTTGACGACGGCGTGCTCGTCCACGCCAAGTTGGCGGGATGACTCGGTCGTGCCACCCTTGTCGACGTAGTCGTAGGTGTGTTCGGTAAAGGCCACGCCATGCGCCTTGAGGTACTGCGTGGCGGGCGTCTCGGAAACGTGCTTGGACTTGCTCATACGGGGCAGGGAAGAACGATCACTATCCGCGCGGATGGTGCTGCGCGTGCAGCGTGCGCAGCCGCTCGCGCGCGACGTGGGTGTAGATCTGCGTGGTGGAAATATCCGCGTGGCCGAGCAGCATCTGCACCACGCGCAAGTCTGCGCCGTGGTTGAGCAGGTGCGTGGCAAACGCGTGCCGCAGCGTATGCGGAGACAACGGCGCGTGGATATCGGCGAGCAGCGCATAGCGCTTGATGAGATACCAGAACGCCTGGCGCGTCATGCCTTCTCCGCGCGCGGTGACGAACAGCGCATCCGCCGTGCGCTCGCCGAGCAGCGCCGTGCGGCCATCGCGTAAATAACGCCGCAGCCAGTCGCCCGCTTCGGCGCCAAACGGCACCAGACGATCCTTGCCGCCCTTGCCGCCGACCACGCGCACCACGCCTTCATTCAGGCCGACTTCCACCGTTTTCAGCGCGACGATTTCCGACACGCGCAGCCCGCTCGCATACATCAGTTCGATCATCGCGCGGTCGCGCAGGCCGAGCGGCGTGTCGACATCGGGCGCGTTGATGAGCGCCTCGACTTGCGTTTCAGACAGCGTCTTCGGAAAGCGCGGCGGCTGCTTGGCCGTCGGCAGCAGTCGCGACGGATCGGTGCTCACAACGTGCTCGCGCAGCGCCCACTGGAAGAAGCGCTTGAACACGGTGCGGCGCCGGTTGGCAGACGATGCCCGGCTCTCGGCGTGGCGTGCGGCAAAGTAATCGGCCAGGTCGCCGTCTTCGGTTTCGGTGATGGACTTGCTGCGCTCGGCCAGCCAATGCGCATAAAGCGTCAGGTCGCGCCGGTACGCATCGAGCGTATTGCGGGCGAGGCCGTCCTCCAGCCACAGTGCGTCGCAAAAGCGTTGGATGGCATCTGCGCTTTGTGGCGGCAGGGCCGAGGATTCGGGGTCTTTCTGTGCAGCCTTTCTCATATCAGCATCACGCCTTCGTGGCGCAGCAGCCAGTGCTTGATGTTCAGCAGGTAGCCATCTGTGTGGTGCGAAAACCCGCCGATGCCGGACGCGCTCACCACGCGGTGGCAAGGGATGAGGATCGGGAACCAGTTGTCGCCGCACGCCTGCCCGACCGCGCGCGGCACGCTGCCGATCTGTTGCGCGATGGTGCCGTAGGTGATGACGCTGCCGCACGGGATGGCGCTGATGACCTGCCACACGCGGTGCTGGAAGTCCGTGCCGGCGGGCGCGAGCGGGATATCGAAGGTCGCGCGGGGATTGTCGTAGTACGCGTCGAGCTGGCGGGCCAGCTTGGCGATCAACGCGTCTGATGAATCGACGATGGGCGTGCTATCGGGCAGGTAAACGAGTTCACGCAGGGCGCCGTCGGCCACGCGCACGCCCAGCTTGCCGAAGGGCGCTTCCAGAACGGCGTCGAAAGGGGGGGGCATGACAGGGGCCGGCGCTAAAAACAATCCTGCGAATCTAGCACAGGCCCCCGGCGGGTAGCGTTACTGATCCAGCTTGATGTTCTGCTGCTTGACCAGCGTGCGCATCTTGTCGAATTCACGCTTGATCTCGGCCGTGTATTGCTGCGGCGTATTGCCGACGGGCTCGGCACCGGCACCGCGGAATCGATCGACCAGGCCCGGATCTTTCAGCGCCTTGACCGAAGCTTCGTTGAGCTTGCGGATGATGTCGTCCGGCGTGCCGGCTGGCGCGACAAGTCCGTACCAGGCCGGGTCATTTGCGTCCTTCAGGCCGACTTCGGCAAAGGTGGGCACGTCGGGCAGGCTATCGATGCGCTTGTTCCACGCCACCACAATGGGCCGCAGCTTGCCGCTCTTGATGAACTGCATGGACGAGGGCAGGTTGTCGACCATGATCGGCACCTGGTTGGCGAGCACGTCGTTCAGCGCAGGCCCAGCGCCGCGGTATGGCACATGGACCATCTGCGTTTTGGTCAGCACCTTGAACTCTTCGCCCAGCATGTGGCCGATGCCGCAGGTGCCCGATGTCGCGAATGAATATTTGCCGGGGTTGGCCGTCAGCGCCGCGACAAACTCCTTGTAGTTCTTGGCCGGAAAGGTTGGGTTGACCGCAATCACGTTGGCCACGGTGGCCAGGTTGGTGATCGGCTTGAAATCCTTGAGCGGGTCGTACGAAAGCTTCGGGTTGCACGCCGGGTTGACGGCATGCGTGGAGACGGTGGCGATGCCGATCGTGTAGCCGTCCGGCGCAGCCTTGGCGATGGCATCTGCGCCGATCGAACCGCCGCCGCCGCCCTTGTTTTCCACCACCACGGCCTGGCCCAGCACCTTGGAAAGCTGGTCGGCCACGCCGCGGCCCACGATGTCCGTCGTGCCGCCCGGCGGAAACGGAATGATCAGCTTGAGCGGCTTGGCGGGGTAGTTGTCGGCCAGCGCCGGCCCGCACAACAGCGTTCCAGCGGTGGCGATCAGGCTGGCGATCAGTCGTCCCTTGGTCATCGTCTCTTCCTTGTAGCTTGGTGTGCGTTCTGCGTTCTTGTGGGGAAACTGCTGAATAGCACAACGGCAAACGCCAGCCACACGGCAACCGGGGAAACCCTGAAAAGCCAATCGTCAGATTGTCAGGTTCCGAGCAACCCGCTTTTCAGATCGCGGTCGACCGGGCTGTTGCCGATGAAGATGCTGAGCACAGCCTGGTAGAAATCTTCGCCGGGGATGGCCTTGGTGCGCGCCACGCCATTGATGCTGATGGTGGTGCCGGCATCGGGCGCGTAGTCGAAGTTGATGGTGTCGCCGCGCTTGGTGGAGCCAATCTGGCGCATCGCGTCTTCCAACTGCGTCAGACGGTTGGCCAGCCTCTGCAACTGAATTTCCGTCTGGTTTCGGTGGATGCCGTCGTTCAGCGCGTGGATGAACGTATCGGCGCCCACATCGCGCAGCGGGTGGATCTGCAGCCGCTTCGGCCCCTTCATACCGAGGATGACCGCCGCGTTCTTCGCACGCTCGGGCAGGTACAAGCCGGCGACATAGCCCTTGATGACAAATACTGAACGCAGGCCCGTGCCGTTGAGTAGCAGTTCGTGGCCGGCCACGCGTGCGGCGTCATCGAATGGCACGCCCTCGACGTTCACCGTTGCCCATGCCGGGCTTGCGCACGCAGCGCAGAGCATCGCGCCCATGACGCCGCCACGCCACGCACGTGCCATCCAGAATGAGCGGGCACAGACAGCAACTTGCAAGGCGCGACGGAGATGAACAAGAGCGGAAAACATCGAAGTGAGCGGTTTGAGATTAAGCCGCCATTTTCCCGATATTTTATTTGCAAACAATCAGTGTCTGCCCTGATGCGCAAGCGTTTGCGTACGAGGTGGTATAAGGCCCTGCCGACGTCAGTCTTAAGCGGTATTCACAAGCTTGTGTTAGACGCGCGTTGTTTTGTTTTTAAAACAATCGGTAGGCCACGTGAAAAACTAGATTAAGAGCGCGTCACAATGTTCATACGCGGGTGTGATCAACCGCAGGAAGTGCTCACGTCATTGGGCGAGCGCCCATGCGACGTGTTCGCGGACGAGCGCCGAGGTGTCATCTGCGCGTGCATGGAGGGCGGCTGTCAGTTGCGTGCGAGTGGCATCCGAGAGCGGGCCGCGCAGCGCGTTACCAATCGCCACGGCAATGTTGCGCAGCCAGCGCTCGTGGCCGATGCGACGGATCGGACTGCCTTCCAACCGCTGGTTGAATTCGGCGTCGGTCCAGTTGAACAGCTCAGCTAACGTGGCCGCATCCAACCCGTTGCGCACGTCAAAGTCGGGCAGGTTGGCCGGCACTGCAAACTTATTCCACGGACAGATGAGCTGGCAGTCGTCGCAGCCGTAGACGCGGTTGCCCATCGCCGCGCGCAGCTCAACCGGAATGCTGCCCTTGTGCTCGATGGTCAGGTACGAGATGCAACGGCGTGCGTCGACCGTGTATGGCGCGACGATGGCCCGCGTGGGGCAGACGTCGATGCAGCGTGTGCAGTTGCCGCAGTGTGGCTCCACGGGCGGATCAACGGGAAACGGCAGATCGACGAGGATTTCACCGAGGAAGAACATCGAGCCCGCATCGCGGTCCAGCAGCAGCGTGTGTTTGCCGCGCCAGCCCAAGCCGCCGTTGGTAGCCAGTGCCACTTCCAGCACCGGTGCTGAATCGGTGAACACCCGAAAGCCGTACGGCCCCACGGCACCGGCAATCTTCTCTGCCAGCTTTTGCAGGCGCTGGCGCAGCACCTTGTGATAGTCGCGGCCGCGTGCATAGAGCGAGACGGTGGCGTCTTCGGGGCGGCGCAGGCGGTCCCACTCGACGGCACGCCAGTCGCTGCCGGCCATTCGCGGATTATCCAGATGTGGCAGATACGGCATCCGCGCGACGATGGCGCGTACCGTTCCGGCAACAAGTTCGGCCGGGCGGGCGCGGAGCATGCCATGGTTCGCCATATAATCCATGTCACCGTGAAACCCCTGCGCAAGCCATGTCTGAAGCCCTTCTTCAGCATGCGACAGGTCGACATCGGCGATGCGGACCGCATCGAAACCGAGTTCGGCGCCCCAGGAGCGAATCTGCGCCACAAGCGCGTGCATGCCGGCCGCATCGGCTGGCAAGCGTGCATCCAGGTTCGTTTCTGGTGATGACGTGGGGGTGGCGGACATGCCCAAATTGTACGCAATGCCCACCGTGCTCTCTGCTGAAGCGCCTTCTGGTCTGACCTCTCCGCTCGCCGAGCGCACGCTTTCGCTCGTCGATGAAGCGGCCACGTCGGCGTTTGGCGCGGCGCTCGCGCAGGCGGTGCTGGCGCTGGGCCCGCGACCTGTGCAGGTGCAACTCTCGGGTGATCTGGGCGCGGGCAAGACGACGCTCTCGCGCACCATCCTGCGCGGCCTCGGACATACCGGGCGCGTGCGCAGTCCCACCTATACGCTGGTCGAGCCGTACGACGTTGCCGGAACTACGGGCACGCAAAAGGTCTATCACTTCGACCTGTACCGCTTTGCCGATCCCGAAGAATGGACTGACGCAGGGTTCCGCGATTGCTTTGCCGAACCTGCGCTGTGCCTGGTCGAATGGCCAGAGAAAGCGCAGGCGCTGCTCGGCACGCCCGATCTGCACATCGCTTTATCGGTCGACGTTGTGCACGAAACCTACGATGACGGCGTTGAGCATGCACCGCGCGCAGCACGCCTGAGCGCTCGCACGCAGACCGGCCTTCAACTTCTACAGTCGTTGCAACACCTGTTCCCATGCTGATCAAGCATCTGCCGACCGACCAACCGGATGATCCTAGCCTGCCAAGCCAGGCACGCCGCCAATGGCTCACGCGCATGGCGAAGGCCGGCGCAGGCACGGTGATCCTGAGCCTGGTGGGCCCGCAGATCGCACGCGGCGCCAATATCGTCGCCGTGCGCGTGTGGCCCGCCGAGGACTACACGCGCGTGACCATCGAATCAGACGTCGCGCTCAAGGCCACGCATCAGCTCATCAAGGATCCGGATCGCCTGATGGTCGACATCGACGGGCTCGACCTGAACCCGACGTTGCGCGAGTTGGTGGCCAAGATTGCGCCGAACGATCCGTACATCCGACAGGTGCGCGTGGGCCAGAACCGGCCGAGCGTCGTGCGCCTGGTGTTCGACCTGAAGGAAAGCGTCAACCCGCAGGTGTTCACGTTGCTGCCGATTGCCGGCTATCGCAACCGGCTTGTGTTCGACCTGTACCCGACCAACCCGCCCGACCCGCTGATGCAGCTCGTGCAGGCCACCGAGGGCAAGCAGGAGCGCTTTGCCGCGTCAGGTGGCACGCCGATGCCAGAACCGTCGGATGACGACGATCCAATCGCCGCGCTGGCACGCCGCAACAGCGGCGGCAGCCCGATCAAGACGCCGATCGAAGAGCCGCAGCCCCCGGCGCTTGCCAACCGCACGCCGCCGCGCAGGACACCGCCGGCGACCTCTGCGCACCCTCCGTCGACGCTTGCCAACGCGCCCAACACGCCGCCGCTGGAGATCGTTCCCGAGCAACCGGTGCCGCGCGCGCTGTCGAACGGCCCGCGCATGCGTCGCCTGCTCACGGTCGCCATCGACCCGGGTCATGGCGGCGAAGACCCGGGCGCCACGGGCGGTGCCGGCACGCACGAGAAAGACGTGGTGCTGTCGATCGCCCGCATGCTCAAGGCCAAGATCGACGCCCAGCCCAACATGCGCGCCATGATGACGCGCGATTCCGACTACTTCGTCCCGCTGGGCGTGCGTGTGCAGAAGGCACGCCGCGTGCAGGCGGATCTGTTCGTCTCCATCCATGCCGATGCGTTTCTTTCGCCGGAGGCGCGCGGGGCATCGGTGTTTGTGCTGTCCGATCGAGGTGCCTCGAGCGCGCAGGCCAAGTGGCTCGCCAACAAGGAAAACGCTGCGGACATGATCGGCGGGGCGAATCTCGGCTCGAAAGACGCGCAGGTCACGCGCGTGCTGCTGGACTTGTCGACCACCGCGCAGATTACCGACAGCATGAAGGTCGGCAGGGCGGTGCTGGACCAGATTGGTGGCATCAACCGGCTGCACAAGGGGCAGGTCGAGCAGGCGGGCTTTGCGGTGCTCAAGGCGCCGGATATTCCGTCCATCCTGGTCGAGACGGCGTTCATCTCCAACCCGGAAGAAGAAGCCAAGCTCAACGATCTGGGCCACCAGAACCAGCTTGCCGACGCCATCTTGCGCGGCATTCGGGCCTACTTTGCCAAGAACCCGCCGTTGTCGCGCAACCCGGGCGTCTGATGCATGACGACGCTCGTACTGCGCGAAGGCGGTGCGTCTGACGCCAGCACCATCGCTGACATCCACACGCGGAGCTGGCAGAGCGCATATCGCGGGCTCGGTATCCTGTCCGATGCGTATCTCGACGACATGGCCAACGTAGAGATGCAGGCCAAGTGGCATGAACGCATGACTGCACCCGTGGCTGGGCAATGCGTGTGGTGTGCCGATCTGGACGGCGAAACCATTGGTTTTCTCTGCACCCTGCGTGAAGACGGCACGCCTTGGGGTGCGCTCGTCGACAACCTGCATCTGCTGCCGGCGTCACGCGGCCATGGCGTCGGCAAGCGCCTGATGGGCGAAGCGGCGCGCTGGACCGCGGCCCAGGGCATCACACAGTTGCATCTGCTGGTGTACGAGGCGAACACCGCCGCGGTCGGCTTCTACGAAGCCCTGGGCGGTGTGCCGGTCAGCCGGGATTGGCTGGAGACGGCCGATGGCGGGTACGCCTGGGTGCGCACCTACCACTGGCCGGAAGCGGAACTTGCGGGTCTGATGGGCTTGCGCTGATCAAGCCAGGCGGCTGGCCGGGGCGCCAGCGCCAGCCTCCGCGTGGGCAACGCGATCCGCATACCTGCGCGCCAGCGTCGAGCATACGATCAACTGCAACTGGTGATAGATCATCAGCGGCAGCACGATGAGGCCGAGCGCGGGGTTGCCGGCAAACAGGATCTTCGCCATCGGCACGCCGTTCGCCAGGCTCTTCTTCGAGCCGCAGAACACGGCGGTGATCTCGTCGGCCAGATTGAAGCCTGCGCGCCGTGACAGCCATGTCGTCGCACCCAGCACGACGAACAGCAGTGCACCGCTCATGATGGCCACCGCCACGATGGTCTCCCACGGATACTTCGACCACACACCCGCATGCGTCGAATCGGCAAACGAGTTGAACACGATCAGCAGGATCACCGCGCGGTCGACTTTGTTGATGATCGCCTTGTGCTTGTTGATGAACCCGCCGATGACCGGGCGCAGCAACTGGCCCAGCACGAAGGGCAGCAGCAGTTGCTCGGCCACGCCCAGCAGCGCCTTGCCGACCGACAGGTCCGCGCCCGACGCCTTGATCACGAAGCTCATCAGCAGCGGCGTGGCGATCATGCCGATCAGCCCTGAGATGGTCGCGTTGAAGATGGCGGCCGGCACGTTGCCCTTGGCCATGGCCGTCATCGCCACCGACGACGACACCGTGGACGGCAGCGCGCACAGATAGAACACGCCCAACAGCAGCTCAGCCGGAATGAACGGCTTGCACACAAACAGGATGACCGCGCCAATCAGCGGAAACAGGATGAAGGTGCAGCTCTGCACGAACAAATGCAGGCGCCAGTTGCGCGCGCCTTCGACGATTTTCTCGCGCGAGAGCGCCGCGCCGTGCAGGAAGAACACCAGCGACACGCCGACGATGGTGACGATGTCCAGCCGCAGCGGACCTTCGCTCGCGCCAAGCGCGGGGAAGAACAGGGCCAGCGCGACCATCACCAGCATGGCGCGAATGAACCCGTCGATATGGGACAACAACGGAGACAGAAGCGGAATCTTCATGTGCGTGCGCAGTCACCGTTACGTGACGGCGCGGGTTGGATGGCGGGATAGACGCTATTGCACAACATCCCTATCTAGAATACAAATGCATTGATCGAATCAATTCATACGTCGTTAGCATGAATGTGACCCTGCGCCAGTTGCGCGTCTTTCTTGCGGTGGCACGTGCGCACAGCTTCAGTCGCGCCGGCGACACCATCGGCCTGACACAGCCGGCGGTGAGCCGCTCGATTTCCGAACTGGAAGGCGAACTGGGCTTGAAGTTGCTCGACCGCACCACCCGCGAAGTCGTGCTGACGGAAGTGGGGCGCTCGCTGGCGACGGCGCTCGACCGCCTCGTGGCCGACCTCGACGACACGTTGCAGCAGGCGCGCCAGGTGAGCGAGCAGCGGCGCGGGCGGGTGGTGGTGGCATCCAGCCCGACCGTGTCGACACGTCTGATGCCGGTGTACGTGGCGGAGTGCGCGGTGCGCTATCCGGATATCCGCATGATCGTGCGTGACTCCGTGCAGGTCGATACGCTGCAATTGATCCGCACGGGCGGAGCAGATTTCGGTGTGGTGGTGGAGCCGCTCGATACCGAAGGCCTGTGGACCGAGCCGCTGCTGATCGATCCGTTTTGCCTCGTCTGCCGCAAGGATCACCCGTTCGCGCAGCGCAGCAGCGTGCGGTGGAAAGATCTGCATCGCACAGCGGTCGTCCTGCTCGATCACGCCTCGGGCAGTCGCCCGCTTATCGACCGCATCTTCCTGCGCCACGGCGTTCACCCTGACGTTGCGCAGGAGATGGGTCACAGCAGCGCCGTGTTTGGCATGGTGGAAGCGGGCATCGGCGCGGGCGTCGTGCCGTCGCTGTCGTTGCCGCTACCGTCGTCGTCGCCATTGGTGGCGGTGCCGCTGTCGCCCAAGGAGACGCGCGCCATTGTGCTGGCGCGGCGGCATGACAGGTCGCTCTCGCCGGCGGCCGAGGCAGCGTGGCAGATGATCCGCCGGATGGCGCTGCCAGCCGCCTAACCACCTGACCGCGCTTATTTCGGCTGCATGCGGATGGCGCCATCCAGGCGGATGGTTTCGCCATTGAGCATCGGGTTCTCGACGATCGCGCGCGCGAGTTGCGCATACTCTGCCGGCTTACCGAGGCGCGGCGGAAACGGCACCATCTTGCCCAGCGCGTCCTGCACTTCCGCCGGCATGCCGAGCAGCATCGGTGTCTCGAAAATGCCCGGTGCAATGGTCATCACGCGGATGCCGTCGCGCGACAGGTCACGTGCAATCGCCAGCGTCATCGCCACCACGCCGCCCTTTGACGCCGCGTAGGCCGCCTGACCAATCTGCCCGTCAAATGCCGCCACCGATGCCGTGTTGATGATCACGCCGCGCTCGCCGCCGGCATTGGGTGTGTTGCCGGCCATGGCCGTCGCGGCCAGGCGGATCATGTTGAACGTGCCGATCAGGTTGATGTTGATCACGCGTGCAAATTGGTCCAGCGGGTGCGGCCCCGTCTTGCCCACCGTGCGCGACGCCGTAGCGATACCCGCGCAGTTCACCAGCCCGCGCAACGTGCCCAGCGACGTGGCGGCGTCCACCACCGCTTGGCCATCCGTTTCAGACGTGACATCGCAGCGCACGAAGCGGCCGCGCAGTTCCTGCGCCAGCGCGGTGCCGGCGGCCTCGTTCAGGTCGGCAATCACCACCTTGCCGCCGGCTTCGGCCAGCATCCGTGCCGTACCTGCGCCCAGTCCCGACGCGCCGCCGGTAACGATGAATACCTGATCGCGAATCTCCATGCCGTGTCTCCTCGTTTGTGGATTGCGAGTTACTTGACGTTTACGTCAACGTCATATGGTAGCGCGAAGCGGCCAGCGATCGTCCAAAAAAAAGCGCCTCATGATCGAGGCGCCTTTTTCCTGGCGGGTATTTGTGAGGTGCGCTTAGTCCTGCAGGGCACCGAATACGCGGGCCGTGATTTCGTCCACGTTGCCCATGCCGCTGATCTTGCGGTACTTCGGCGGCGCAATCTTGGCGGCACCATTGCCGTTGGCGGCCCACTGCGAGTAGTAATCCACCAGCGGACGCGTCTGGTTTTCATACACGTCCAGGCGCTTGCGCACGGTCTCTTCCTTGTCGTCGTCGCGCTGGATGAGCGGTTCGCCGGTTTCGTCGTCCACGCCTTCGGTCTTGGGCGGGTTGTACTTGACGTGGTACGTGCGGCCGGATGCCACGTGCACGCGGCGGCCGCTCATGCGCTCAATGATGGCGTCGAACGGCACGTCGATTTCCAGCACGTAGTCGATTGCCACGGCGGCATCTTTCATGGCTTCCGCTTGCGGAATGGTGCGCGGGAAGCCGTCGAACAGGTAGCCGTTCTTGCAGTCAGGCTGTTGCAGGCGGTCCTTTACGAGGCCGATGATGATGTCGTCCGACACCAGGCCGCCGGCATCCATTACCTTCTTCGCTTCAATACCCAGCGGGGTACCTGCCTTGACAGCCGCGCGCAGCATGTCGCCGGTGGAGATCTGCGGAATGCCGAACTTTTCGCAGATGAATTTGGCTTGCGTACCTTTGCCGGCGCCGGGCGCGCCCAACAGAATCAACCGCATGGTGACGAGTTCCTCAAGTTTTCGAATCCTGTCGCGCTGTCAGGCCGTATAAAGCGCGTTGGGAATCGGTCCGAGAGGGCGGATTCCCAATACGCCTGATGATCAAGCCATGGCGACGCAATCGACGCAAACAGGCAGCCTAGCGGGCGAAGTTGACGCCAGCCTTACCGGACTCTGGGGAATCAGGCGTCCGCCGGACGGCGGCACCCATGGCTCGATTTGTCTCCCTGTCGCCGCTGTGGCGCCTGCGTGGGCGCCGTCATGCGGCTTGTCGTCCTCGCGATTATGCCATGGCGGGGCCGGGGTTTTGGCAGCCCCGCGCGCAAAGTTCAGAGAAATCGCGGCTTCAGGGGCCGTCCTGGGCCAGGAGTTCGCCCCAGGCAGCACGAACCCGGGCGAGGTCTTCGGGGGTGTCGACACCGGCGGCGGGAGCGTCATCGGTGGTCAGCACGGCAATGCGTTCGCCGTGCCACATGGCGCGCAGCTGCTCCAACTGCTCCGTCTGTTCGATGGGGGCGGCGGCCAATTGCGGGAAGCGGCGCAGGAATCCGGCGCGGTACGCATAGATGCCGATATGGCGCAGCACGGGCATGGACGGCAGCGGGCGCTCCGCAACGGACCGCGCCATGACGGCGGGCGTCCACGTGTCGCGCGCCCAGGGCAGCGGCGCGCGCGAGAACAGCAGTGCGCGCTCGGCAGCGTCCAGCACGACTTTGACGACGTTCGGGTTGAAGATGTCGGCCGGGTCGTGGATGGGGTGGGCAGCGGTGGCGATGGCGCAGTCGGGGTGATCGCGCAGGTGCGCGGCCACGTTGTCGATCAGCGTCGGTGCGATCAGCGGTTCGTCGCCTTGCACGTTGACGACGATGGCGTCGTCGGGCAGGCCCAGCACGGTGGCCACTTCGGCGAGGCGGTCGGTGCCGGAGGCGTGGTCGGCGCGCGTGAGCACGGCTTCCACGTGATGCTGCATGCAGGCGTCGGCGACCGACGCGGCATCGGTGGCGACCACCACGCGTGCGGCGGATGACTGATGCGCGCGTTCAGCCACGCGCACCACCATCGGCTTGCCGTCGATATCGGCCAGCGGTTTGTTGGGCAGCCGCGTGGACGCCAGCCGCGCGGGAATGACAGCGATGAACGGCGCGTGCGACATGGCGGCGACCTTCGTATCAGGCCGGGTCGACCGGCGTGCCTTCCACGGTCTGGCGCGCTTCGTCAGCCAGCATGACCGGGATGCCGTCGCGGATCGGGTAGGCCAGCTTGTCGACGTGGCAGATCAGTTCATTGTTGGCGCGGTCGTGTTGCAGCGTGCCCTTGCACAACGGGCAGACGAGGATTTCCAGCAGGCGATTGTCCATGGCGGTAGAGGCTCCGTGGCGGCCGCTCAAAAGGTAGGGCGGCGCGCCGGTACAGCGGAAGGGTGGCGTTATTGTGCGCTTGCCTTGAGCGTTGCGCGATCGGCCAGGGCGCGCACGCGCTGGCAGACCTGTTCGACCAGCGCCGCGTCGACCACCGGTGTGGTCGGCACCACCCAGATGCGCGGGTCGTCGAGATGGCCGCATTTTACGGCATCCTTTTCGGTGATCAGGATGACCTCGGCGTGGCTGTCGGTGAAGGGGCTGTTGGCGAAATCGTAGTGATCGGGCAACGGCAGCGTGCTCGGCTTGAGGCCGGCGGCGCGCAGCGATGCGAAGAATCGCTCGGGGTTGCCGATGCCGGCCGCGGCCAGCAATTGCCCGCCTTCGATGCGTGCGAACTGGGCGAGCGGGCGACGCAGCGCCGGGTCGGCCAGGTTGTAGGTGTCCTGCAGCTCGAGGTGCATGCCGAAGACGTCCGGGCGGTCGGGCGTGGCGCGGTAGTTCGGGTCGTTGATGAGCGTGGCGTCACGGCGGCGCGTCATCGGCTCGCGCAACGGGCCGGCGGGCAGCAGGAAGCCGTTGCCGCCCATGCGCGTGTCGAACACGATGATTTCGATATCGCGGCGCAGGCGATAGTGCTGGAGGCCGTCGTCGCAGACGATCACGTTGCAGCCCGGGTGCGAGGCCAGCAGCGTCTGCGCGCACAGCACGCGGTCGGGGAAGACCCACACCGGCAGGTCGGTGGCGCGGGCGACGAGCAGTGGTTCATCGCCGACGTCTTCTGCGCGGGAGTGTTCGCGCACAGGGCGCGGATGCTTCAGTTGCGCACCGTAGCCGCGCGAGACGATGCCCGGCCGCAGGCCGGCTTCAGCCAGCGCCGACGCCAGCGCAATCACGGCGGGCGTCTTGCCGGCTCCGCCCACCGTCACGTTGCCGATCACCACCACCGGCATCGGCAGTTGCACCGAGCGCAGCACGCCCGTGCGGAACAGCAGCCGGCGCAGGGCGCTCACCCCACCAAACAGCCACGACAGCGGCCACATCACCCACGCAAACCAGCCACGTTGCTGCCATTGGCGGGTGACGAAGCTGGCGAAACGGTGCTGGGCGACGGGCATTCGGCGTGATTGTGATTTAGAGGCAGTCTCTTAGCGGGCGTTGCCGGTTTGCGTGGCGAAGGTCAGGTGCGAGAGACCGGCCACACGTGCGGCTTCCATGACATTCACCACCGCCTGGTGCGCGGCCTGCGCATCGGCGTTGACGATGACGATGGGCTCAGGGCCGCCGGCCTTGCCTGCGGCATTGCGCAGGGCGTCGGCCAGGCTGGTGACATCGCGCGTGTCGAGCACTTGCTTGTCGACAGAGTAGACGCCGTTGGCAGTGACGGACACGACGATCTGACCTGGGCGCTCGGTGGCCTTTTCGGCCTCGGCGGTGGGTAGGTTGACCTTCAGTTCGGTGTAACGGGAATACGTGGTCGTGATCATCAGGAAGATGAGAATCACGAGCAGCACGTCGATCAGCGGGATCAGGTTGATCTCCGGCTCTTCGCGGGCACGGCGCGGGCGGAAGCGCATGGCTGTTTCCAGTAGGGCGTTGCCCGGATCAGCCGCGCCGCGGCGGCAGGATCGCGTCGAGGTACGTGGTGGAGAGATGCTCCAGCTCGACCACGTAGTTATCGACCACGCCACGGAAGTAGCGCCAGAAGATCAGTGTGGGGATGGCCACCACCAGGCCCAGCGCCGTGTTGTACAGCGCGACCGAGATACCGTGCGCCAGCGCCTGCGGGTTTGTGCCCGCGGCGGTCTGGCTGCCGAAGATCTCGATCATGCCGACCACCGTGCCGAACAGGCCCATCAGCGGCGCCACCGAGGCAATCGTGCCGAGCGCGTTCAGATAGCGCTCCAGGCGGTGCGCCACGTTCTGGCCGGCTTCCTCCACCACTTCCTTGGCGGCATCGCGAGTGGTGTTCGGATGCAGCACCACATGGCGCAGCGCAGCGGCCAGCAGCCGGCCCAGCGGCGAGCCCTGTTCCAGCGTGTTCACCACTTCTGGGGTGGCGCGGCGCTGATGCGCGACGGCCAGCGCCTCGTCATACACCTTGGGCGGAATGATCTTCTTGCGTTGCAAGGCGACGAAGCGTTCGATGATGAGCGCGAGTGCGAGCACCGAGGCGATCAATAGCGGCCAGATCGGCCAGCCGGCGGCTTGAATGATGGAAAACACTGGACAACCCGTTTTGTCGTTGTGGAAGGAGTGTGATTCTGTTCTGGTTTGCTGCTTGTGCCGTCCGCGTCCCCGAACGCTGTCCGTTGCGGCAAAAACAGGCAGCACTCTAGCGCGTCGGACCTGCCACGGCAACACGATGGCGTGGCATCGCGACATGCGCAGACAATGGTCAACGCGTTGTCACGAAAGATGCTGGCCGCACAATCCACAGCCGCGCGGGACAGTCTTGTGGACGGGTTGTGGACATTGCCCGAACAAGCAAACTAAGTGCTTGATGCGAAAGGGAGTTCGGGGCCGTGCTTAAAAAATATGCAAACGGCATTTTGGGGGGCAATCCGTGAACAAGCGCTTTCTGATCCGGTAAAACGGCGCGTAATCCCCACGCCTGCGGGACAGTTGTGTGGATGGGTTGTGGACATTGCCCCAACAAGTACGTTAAGTGCTTGATCCAAAAGGAAGTCCAATGATGTGCTCAAAAATGAAGCAACCAGGGTTTTTTGCGTGGATCCGGAGAAAAACGAGGAGGCGCCTCGAAAAAGCGCGAGGAAATCCACACCCACACGGGACAGTCTTGTGGACGGGCTGTGGACATTGCCCGGACAAGCACCTTAAGTGACTGATTCAAAAGGGTGTTCGAGGCGTCGCTTAAAAATTGTGCAGCGGGGTTTCACCCGAAAAAATTGGGATGCGCGGCCCGAACGTGTGAGAATCGACGGCCGATTTATCCACTGCCCAGGCGTCACACCACGGTTTTCCAGCGCCGCTGTGGATAACTTTGTGAACATCCTTGGGGCGCCTGCGCTAAATGCTTGACGCAGAACGAAATTACTTGCGCTGCTGAAATTTTGACATGAATGGATTTTTCATAAAAATCAAGGGGTTGCGTCAAAATGCAGAGAGCGAGTCACCCGGCCTCTGTCAAGCTTGACAACCACGTTATGCTGTGGACAGGTAGCCCGCTCAGCGTCTATTGCCTCCCCTATTCAAGGTAGAAGTCGCCCCAAAGCCTCATTGTTTTGCGCTCCTCGCACCACTTATGACCCCGCCGCCGTCCTCCCGCCGCCCATTTTGGATAGATGCCACCGCACCCACGCCCGCATCCCCCCCTGAGATGTCGGCCACACCAGCCGCTGCGTCTGTACCGGGTCGGGGCTCGCAGGACGTGCTCACCGTCAGCGACGTCAACCGCCGCATTGCGGGGCTGCTTGAACGCAACTTTCCGCTGGGTTGGGTGCGGGGCGAGATTTCCAACTTCACGCGCGCGGCTAGCGGACATTGGTATTTCTCACTCAAGGATGCGGGCGCGCAGATCCGCTGCGTGATGTTCAAGGGTCGCAACCAGTACGCCGATTTCACCCCCTGCGAAGGCGAGGCCGTCGAAGTGCGCGCGCTGGTCACGCTGTACGAAGCGCGCGGCGAATTGCAATTGAGCGTTGAAGCCATCCGCCGGGCTGGCCTGGGCAATCTGTACGAGGCTTTCCTGCGGCTGAAGGCCGCGCTGGAGGCGCAAGGCTTGTTCGAAGCCGACCGCAAACGCCCCTTGCCGCGGCATCCGCGTGCGATTGGCGTGGTGACGTCGCTGCAGGCGGCGGCCTTGCGCGACGTGCTGACCACGCTGCGCCGGCGCGCTCCGCATGTGCCGGTGGTGGTCTATCCCGTGCCGGTGCAGGGCGCCGGTGCGTCAGAGCGCATCGCTGCCATGCTGGAGCGGGTCAATGCCAGGGCAGAGGTCGACGTGGTCATCCTGTGTCGGGGCGGCGGCAGCATTGAAGACCTATGGGCCTTCAACGAAGAGCCGGTGGCGCGCGCGGTGGCCGCATCGGACATTCCCATCGTGGCGGGCGTCGGGCATGAAACAGATGTGACCATCGTCGACTTTGTGGCCGACGTGCGGGCACCCACGCCCACCGCGGGCGCCGAACTCGTCAGCCCCGACCGTGCCCGCATGCTGCGCGATGTGGGGCGCGACTGGGATGCGCTCTCCGCACAGTTCCGCCGCCAGCTCGATCGCCGCGCGCAGACCGTCGATTGGCTCGCGCGCCGCCTGCGCAGCCCGCAGGCGCAGATGCGCGAACGCCGCACGCAACTCGCCCATCTGGAGGGCCGTCTGCGTTTTGCCCTCACCGGCCGCGTGCAGCGCGCGGAACATCTCCGACGTCTGCTGACGATGCGCCTGGCCGCAGCCCGCCCCGACGCCACGCGAGAGCGCACGCGCCTGCAGCAAGCCGAAGCGACGCTGGCACGCGTCATGCGAGACAGGCTGGCCCGCGCGCAGGAGCGTCTGGCCCGTCAGCACAGCGGGCTGGAACTGCTGGCGCCGCAGCGCACGCTGGAGCGTGGTTATGCGGTGCTGCTCGATGCCAAGGGCCACGCCATTCGCGATCCGAACGCACTGCATGCCCGGGCGCGCATCGAGGCCCGGCTGGCGTTAGGCACGGCCGATATCGAAATCGCCCGGGTGCAACCGAAGCTCGAACTGTGACCGGCGCATGACCTGATAGCGGCAACGATCGCGATTCCGCACGCGTTTAGCGGGTATTCCGACTATTTGGCATGCGGTTTGCGCCGGTTTTGCAAGTCTCCTACAATCGTCGCTCCCAACCTGTACAACCCACAGAAGGCAAGAACAATGGAACACACGCTCCCCCCGTTGCCGTACGCCCAAGACGCTCTGGCGCCGCACATCTCCAAGGAAACGCTGGAGTTCCACTACGGCAAGCACCACCAGACCTACGTCACGAACCTGAACAACCTGATCAAGGGCACCGAGTTCGAGAACCTGAGCCTCGAAGACATCGTCAAGAAGTCCTCGGGTGGCGTGTTCAACAACGCCGCACAGGTCTGGAACCACACGTTCTACTGGAACGGCCTGAAGCCGCAAGGCGGTGGCGCACCGACCGGCGCGCTGGCTGACGCCATCAACGCCAAGTGGGGCGGCTTCGACAAGTTCAAGGAAGAGTTCACCAAGACGGCCATCGGCACGTTCGGTTCGGGCTGGGCCTGGCTGGTGAAGAAGGCCGACGGCTCGCTGGATCTGGTGTCGACCTCGAACGCCGCCACGCCGCTGACGACCGACGCGAAGCCGCTGCTGACCTGCGACGTGTGGGAACACGCCTACTACATCGACTACCGCAACGCCCGTCCGAAGTACGTCGAGGCGTTCTGGAACCTGGTCAACTGGGACTTCGTTGCCAAGAACTTCGCCTAAGACGAATCGCTCCGGCGATCCAGAAAGAACCTCCGCACAAGCGGAGGTTTTTTTATGCGCGCACGCTGCCGAGCATGTCGTGCAATTCGTGGCTCATCATCGCCAGAAAGACGACCAGGCCGATGTAATACACCGTGTAGGTCAGGCGAGATTCGTTCGAGATGCTGTAATACGCGCGGTTTTCCGGCGCATGCGGGTCGTAGCGCCACGCCTTCATCAACTGCGGCACGGCCAGCACAGCGATCAGGATCAGGATCGGACTCGGCCGCCAGACGAACAGCGCCACCAGCACCGGCACGCCCAGAAACCAGATGCGCGGCGACAGCACCGCCGTAATCCGTCCACCGTCAAACGGTGAGAGCGGGATCAGGTTGAACAGGTTGAGGAAGCAGCCGGCGTAGGCCAGCGCAAGCAGCAACTGGCTTTCGGTGTAGCGTGCGAGCCCGTAGCAGAGCATCGCGCCCACCGTGCCGGCGACGGGCCCGGCCAAGCCGATATGGGCCTCGGTTTCCACATCCATCGGCTGCTCTTTCAGGTCGATCCATGCGCCCACGAACGGGATGAAGGTGGGCGCCCCCACCGCCAGCCCGCGTTGGCGTGCCGCCATGAAGTGGCCCATCTCGTGGATGAACAGCAGCACCACGAAGCCCACCGCATAGCGCCAGCCGAACACGAAGGCATAGGCGGCCACCGACAGCAGCATCGTGCCGCCGGTGGTCAGCAGCTTGCCGAACTTCAGCCCGGAAAACAGCAGAATCAGCAGCTTGGCCACGGCTTATGCGCTCGGCTTGCGCTTGAAGAACTTGGCGATGGCGGCGCCAAAGCCTGCCACCGCCAGGATCGCCACCTTGGCGAACTTCGCCAGGAACGCGGCGATCACCGCGAACAGGCCCAGCTTCTTGGCGGCGATGCCACCGACCAGCGCGGCCAGGCCGTACTCGGCCACCTTGTCGGTCTTCGCGTTGAAATCGGTGTAGCGCTTGCCGTCTTTGAAATCGAGATCGGCGAGCAGCTTTTGCACGGCGGGCTTGTCGGCGTCGACGTGGTTGCGGCCGGTGATCAGGTTCAGGCTGATGTAGCCGTCGCGGCCCAGTGCGTAGGTGTTGTAGTTGACCGCACCCGGATCGTCGGCCGGCTGGCCTTTGGAGCGCGCAGCCATCGACCAGATGAGACGGTGCGTGGCGGCGTCATAGTGCGGACGCTCGACCCAGCCCTGGATTTCCAGTGCGGGGATGCCGCGCTTCTCACGCTCTTCGTTGGCGGCGGCGGTGCCTTCCTTGAGCGATTTGTACAGATCGTCGACGTTCCAGTCGCGGGCGTCGTCATCCTTGATGTAGCCCGAGGCTTCGTACTTGGCGACGACCATCCATTCGTCATCGTCGCTGGTGGGCATGATCAGGCCGAGCATGTCGGGGTTGTTGCTGTTGCCCATGGCGTGCATGAGCTGCCCGGCAGCCGGCTGCGGGATGAACACCTCGTCCTTGCCGATCTTGAGCGTGGCTTGGTCACGCAGTTCGATCGAAGTGGGGCCGACCTTCGCAGCGGCCTTGGCGGCGGCCCAGGCCTGCTTCATTTCCTGTTGCGGATCGCTGGCCTGTTGCGCGTGGGCTGCCGTAGCACCCATCGCTCCCATCGCACCCAGCACCGCCGCGCAGGCGAGCGCGCCCGCCCAGGCGCGCAGCGCGCCTTGAAACCCCTTTCCCATGTGCTTCTCCCGAAGATTTTCTTGTGTGTTGATTGGCTCGATTCTTCTGACGCTTTGGCAGCCGCCAGGCGGTCTGCAAGCTGGGCCGAAGCATAGCGGGAGCAGGGAGTTGAGCTGTTAATGGGCGTTAATGAAGCCGTGTGGATTACGGTTGAAGGCCCATCTGCCGCAGCAGCGTCTGGTTGTCTTCCAGATGCCAGTTTTCGGCGATCTTGCCGTCGGCAATCCGGTACAGGTCGAAGGCCTGGAAGTCGATCGGCTGGTTCTGCCCGTGCGTGCGGCCGAACTCTCCGGTGAAGTGTCCGCGAAAGCGCAGGTGAACCGAAACGCGGTCGCCGGCAACGACCATGTCTTCAATCTCCACGCGCATGTCGGGCACCGCTGTGCGGAACGCCTTGGATGCATCGAGCGGGCCTTGCGTGCCCTGCACGCGTCCGGCGGGCAATGTGCGGTCGACAAACGCGGGCGACAGGGCCTGCGTGGCATAGCGCGCATCGCCGGTATGCCAGAAGGTGGCGTAGCGACGTGCGGCCAGCACGGCGGCTGCAGCCTGCGGCGTGTCGGGCGCGGCGACGTGGTCCGCGCGAATGAGATCAGCATCGGACGTTGACGCAATGGCTGCCGGTGCCATTGCGAGGGCGGACAGCGTCAGCACGGCGGCGGCGAGCAGGGCGGGGCGGATAAGCATGGTGGACTCCGTTGGTGGTGAAGCGCTGCACTGTAGATTTCCAATCGCAGACGATAAAGGGCTTGTGAGTCGATCTGGTTTCAATCCAGATTTGATGATCGATCGCCATGTCGGTCGTCCGCGCGAACGCAATCCAGCGCACGTGATAGTCGGTATCGCGCGCCGAGCTGCGTTCAAATGGTCCGCGTCGCGCCAGGTTTTTCTAGACTGGCCTCTCATCGAACAGACACATAAAAAACAAGGGAGGGGACGGTGGATCTGAGCCATATCCTGTCGCGCACGGAGCGCGGCACGCAGGAGCTGCAAACGCGCAGCGGGCACGTCACGCATCGGCAGCGGGCGATCCTGCTGCTGGTCAATGGCGAGCGTTGCGCGGCGGACATCCTGGCGCAGTTGAGCAGCGCCGGCCCCGACATTGACGACCGCGCCCAGGACCTCGCGCGTCTGATCGTCGAGGGTTATGTCGCAAGCCGCGCGCCAATCACGACGGTGTCCAGGCCCAAGCCGCCGCTCCAGCCTGCGCCTGCCACGCCATTCGCGCCACGCCACGTACGGCAGGCCTCGATTGCCGACTGGCGCCTGAGCCAGGCCGGCGCCTTCTCGGCTTTGCAGCGCTATCTCGCCGAAGGTCCGGAAGCGCCCATCGACTTTCTCAACGGCCTGGCCGCACCGCTTTACGCCGCGCTGACGACATGCCGCAGCAAGGCATCCGCCCACGCCGTCGTCGCGTTTCTCGAAGCGCGATTGGACGAAGGCGCCGGAAATGTGACCGATGCGTCCTAGGTGTAAATACCGAATTCGCAATGTATTCCCGTCGAATGGGAATGTTGAATTGATGAATTGAGAAAATCGTCGCATTCTCCGTCGCAACATCACTCGACGGAGTTTCGCGATGACCGAGCCCGGCTTGGCCGCTTCGCCAGCACAACCCGCTGCCGCCACGAGCGGCTCGGACCGCGTGCTGATGGTGCTCGCCACCATCGCGCGCCACGGCCGCCCGGTTGCCGCGCGCGAGCTGGTCGAACTGACCGGCCTGCCGCAGAGCACGCTGTACCGCCAGGTGGCGATGCTCAAGCGCTGGGGCTTCGTGCTGGAATCGGCCGGCACCTATGCTCCGGGCCCGATCAGCCTGCAACTCGCGCTCGGTTTCGACCACGCCTCGCATCTCGTGCAGGAAGCGCGCATCGGCATGGCCAAGCTGGTGGCCGAGTCGGGCGAATCCGTGGGATTGGTCGTGGCCGTCAAGGATCAGGCCGTCTGCCTGGAAATGGTCGAGAGCCAGCAGTCGCTGCGCTGCTCGTTCGAAAAAGGGCGTGGCGTGCCGCTGCTGGCCGGCGCCTCTGCCAAGTCGTTGCTCGCCTTCATGCCGCCCGCAGCGGCGCGCGCCATCCTCGCCGATCTGCTGGCTATCGATGCCGACACCCAGGCGCAACTGCAAGCTGAACTCTCCGACATTCGCGCCGCGGGCTACGCGCTGTCCGAAGGCGAGGTCGACCCCGGCGTCTGGGGCGTGAGCGTGCCGGTGTTCCGGCTGCCCGGCCACGCGCTCGGCTCCATAACGTTGATGGCGCCGGCAACGCGCGTGCGCGGCAAGGAGCAGCGCCTGATCGACATGACCGTTGCGGCGGCGGCGTCCATTTCCGCACGGTTGCAGGACCTTTGAATTTTCGATTTTTCCGGTTCTTTTTTTCTCACCCCACATGCATCACACAAGGAGACCACTCATGGGGAATCGTCGTCACTTCATGCATTCGATGCTGGCTTGTGCCGTGGCGTTGTCCGCTGCGGCGTCTTTCGCAACCGCTGCGCACGCTGCTGGGGAGCCGCTGCGCGTCGCCACCGACGCGACGTTCGCGCCGATGGAGTTTGTCGAAAACGGCAAGCGCACCGGCTTTGATGTGGACCTGATCGACGCGCTGGCCCGCACCATGGGCCGTCCGGTCGAGTGGACCGACATCGACTTCAAGGGACTCGTGCCGGGTCTGATCTCGCGCCGCTTCGACGTGGCCATCTCGGGCATCTACATCACGGAAGAGCGCAAGAAGGTCGTGGATTTCACGGTGCCGTACTACCACGGCGGCCTGGTCGCGCTGGTCAAGCAAGGCAACACGGCCATCAAGACGCCGGCCGACCTGAATGGTAAGAAGGTGAGCGTGCAGGTGGGTACCAAGTCGGTCAACTACCTGAAGGAAAACTATCCGAAGGTCGAGCGCGTGGAAGTCGAAAAGAACGAGCAGATGTTCAACCTCGTCGAAATCGGCCGCGCCGATGCCGCCGTCACGGGTCGCCCCGCTGCCGCGTACTACGTGAAGGCGCGTCCGGGCCTGCGCCTGGTTGAGCCCGCGCTGACTACCGAGGAATACGGCATCGCCGTGCGCCGCGATCAGCCCGAACTGACCAAGGCGCTGAACGCCGCGCTGGAGAAGATCAAGGCCGACGGCACGTACGACCAGATCGTCAAGAAGTGGTTTGGCTCCGCTGCCAAGTAACGACAGACGGACACGCTGATGGAACTGGATTTTTCCCCCGTCTGGGCCGGCTGGCACGACATCCTGCGCGGTGCGCTCGTCACCGTTGAGGTGACGGCCGCGGCGCTGGTGCTCGGCTGCGTGCTGGGCCTCCTGATCGGCATCGGGCGGTTGAACCCGCGCCGCCGATTCATCTACGGCATCTGCACGGTGTACGTGACGTTCATCCGCGGCACGCCGCTGCTGGTGCAGCTCTTCCTGCTGTTCTTCGGGCTGCCGCAGTTCGACATTCTGCTGCCGGCGTTTGTGTGCGGCGTGCTGGGGCTGGGCGTGTATTCGGGCGCCTACGTGTCGGAAATCGTGCGCGGTGCGATCCAGTCGGTGGATCGCGGGCAGATGGAGGCGGCACGCTCGATCGGCATGTCGTCGGCGCAGTCGATGCGCGCAATCATCCTGCCGCAGGCCGTGGTGCGGATGATCCCGCCGCTGGGCAACGAGTTCATCGCCCTGATCAAGAACTCGGCGCTGGTCTCGCTGCTCACGATCCACGACCTGATGCACGAAGGGCAGAAGATCATCAGCGTGTCGTATCGCTCGCTGGAGGTGTACCTGGCCATTGCGCTGGTGTATCTGGTACTGACCAGCGCCGCGAGCTATCTGCTGCATCGGCTTGAACGCAACATCCGTGCGGGAGGCATGGTGCAATGAACATGACGAATGCGAACCTGCAAACGCTCAAATCCGCGCTGGATGTGCCCATGATCCAGATCCGCGGGCTCACCAAATCGTATGGCGATCACACCGTGCTCAAGGGCATCGACTTTGATGTCGACGCCTCGCAGGTGGTGGTCGTTATCGGCCCCAGCGGCTCGGGGAAGAGCACGTTCCTGCGCTGCTGTAACGGGTTGGAGACAGCCGAAGGCGGCACCATCGACATCTGCGGCAAGCGGCTGATCGACAACGGCAAGTTGCTGCCCGATGGCGAGTTGAATCAATTGCGGCAGCAGGTCGGCATGGTGTTCCAGTCGTTCAATCTGTTCCCGCATCTTTCGGTGCTGCACAACGTCACGGTTGGCCCGCGCATGCTGAGCGGCAAGTCGAAGCACGAAGCGGAAGCCGAAGCGCGCGAACTGCTGCAGAAAGTGGGCCTGGCACACAAGGCCGACGCGATGCCTGCCAGCCTTTCGGGTGGACAGAAGCAGCGCGTGGCCATTGCCCGCGCTCTGGCGATGCGGCCCAAGGTGATGCTGTTTGACGAGCCGACGTCTGCGCTTGACCCGGAACTCGTTGGTGAAGTGCTGCAGGTAATGAAGGTGCTCGCCAAGGAGGGCATGACGATGCTGGTCGTCACGCACGAGATGGGTTTCGCACGCGAAGTGGCCGACGTGGTGGTGGTGATGGACGGCGGCGGCATCGTCGAAGCCGGGCCGCCGTCGGTCATCTTTGGTGAGCCCAAGGAAGCGCGAACGCGTTCGTTCCTGCAGGCGGTGCTGACACGCGCATGACGACGACGTTCGATGCTTCCATCTGGCAGGGGCGTGACGACACAGGCGAACGCGGTGACGTGACGCGCCTGTTCCAGGTCGTGCAGTCCGCCTATGCGATGACGTTGTCTGGCGTGCCTGCGCTGGTAGGGTTTGCGTGCGATGCGGGCGTCGTGCGCAACCACGGCCGCGCCGGTGCTGCACAGGGCCCGCGCGAAATCCGACGTGCGTTGGCCAACGTGCCCGCGCATGGCCAGTCGGTGCTTGCGGATGCGGGCGATGTCACGTGTGACGACGGGGATCTGGAAGGCGCGCAAGCCGAACTCGGCGAAACCGTGTGCGAACTACTCGAAGCCGGCGCGCGACCGGTCGTGCTTGGTGGTGGCCACGAGGTTGCCTTCGGCACCTATCAAGGCCTGCGTCGGCATTGGCAGAAACAAGGCTGGCAGGGGCGTCTGGCCATCGTCAACTTCGATGCGCATTTCGACCTGCGCACGAGCCGCCCCGGCAACTCCGGCACGCCGTTCGACCAGATCGCCGAAGACTGCGCCGCACACGGCATCGACCTGACGTATTGCTGCCTGGGTGTGAGCCGCCTGTCGAACACGCCCGCGCTGTTTGATCGCGCCGATGCGCTGCACGCGCACTACGTGGAAGACACCGACGTGCAGGAGCGCCACCTAGATGCGCGCATGGCCGATCTCGATGCATGGCTGGCAGATGCCGATCATGTCTACCTGACCATCGACATGGATGTGCTGGCCGCCGCCATTGCGCCTGGCGTGTCCGCGCCTGCGGCATACGGCATCACGCTGCCTGTGCTCGAAGCCCTCGTGCAGCATGTCTGCGCCACCGGCAAGGTGCGCGTGGCGGACATCGCCGAGACCAACCCCGAATACGACCAGGATCGCCGCACCGTGCGTGTGGCGGCGCGTCTGGCGTATCACTTGTTGCGCCGTTCATGAAACTGATTCCTGCAGATGAAATGCGCCGCATGCCGTGGAAGAACGGTGGTGGTGTCACGACCGAAATCGCCATCGCGCCAGCTGGCGCCACGCTCGACAATTTCGACTGGCGCGTGAGCACCGCGCAGGTGGATGCGGCCGGGCCGTTCTCGCGCTTTGTCGGCGTTGACCGATCGCTGGCCGTGATTGCGGGCGGCCGGCTGACGATGCATCGCGCTGACGCCGAAGCCGTGATGCTTGCGCCCGGCGAAGCGCCCGCGCGCTTTCCCGGCGAAGCGAATGTGCATGCCACGCTCGACGCGCCGCTGTCGGATTTCAACGTGATGACGCGGCGCGACGCCTGGGCACATCACGCCGAAGCGATTGCCCTGGCAGCCGGCGAGCGTCGCTCGCTGCCGCGCTTGCATCGGGGGATGCAATGGCTGGTGTATTGCGTGCACGGCCTGTTGTCGATTGGCGCCGACGATGTACCGCGGGGCGCCGCTGCATGGCTCGATGCAGAGGGCGATCCAGACACGGTTGTCGCGCGTGTCGGTTCGGTCGGTTATCTGGTGGCCTTGTGGCCGGTTGGCTGACGTTGCGCCAGATCAAACGCACCAAAAGAAAAGGGACCCCGTAGGGTCCCTTGCAAGTCTCCCGGCCCGGCATGCATGCCGGGCTCGGCAGAAGACTATTACTTCTTCTTGTTCACGGCGTCCTTGAAGCCCTTGCCAGCCGTGAACTTCACGGTCTTGGTTGCCGGGATCTTGATGGCTTCGCCGGTGCGCGGGTTGCGGCCCGTGCGTGCTGCACGCTTGCCCGACGAGAACGAACCGAAGCCAACCAGCGTGATGGTGCCGCCCTTGGCGACGGTCTTCTTGATGTTTTCCAGCGCGGAGTTCAGCGCGCGCTCGGCGGCGGCGTTGCTCAGTTCAGCGTCTTTCGCAATGGCGGCTACGAGTTCGGATTTGGTCGTCATGTCAGTTCCCCACTTCAGGTTTGTTGGACAGCGTTGTACTGCGACCCGTTTTATATCACCGTTGCGAAGGGTTGCACATCCCCTAACTGCAAGGGTTTGCGGGCCGTTGCTTGCAGCCGACACTTGCCCCGTATGGGTTTGCGGGCGGGCATCCGGGAAACACCTGATATCGACACGGTTTGTTTGCATTTCCGCCAGCGCTCTTCAGGCCAGGAACGCACCGAAAGCGCGCAGTCGGCGCGGCAGCGAACCGGTTCGCCAGACGCCGTACACTGTCTTCTGGCGCCTGTGCCAACTTCATGGAGAACATCATGTCGAGTGCGCAAATGCCTGTCGGACAAGGCTTCGCGGCCGGCGGCGAAGCGCCGGAGCAACCGCGCGGACCGGCCGTTCTGGTGGCCGGCGCCAACGGGCTGGTGGGACACGCGGTGGTGCGCCGTCTCGTCGCGCAGCCCTGGGCGGGCAGCGTGACCGCGCTTGTACGGCGGCGTGGGGCCTTGACAGCAGGGCAGGCGACGCCCGGTCGATTGCGCGAATGCGTGGTCGATTTCGAGCATCTGGATGCGCCCGAAACGCAGTCTGCGTTTGCCGCCGATATCGTCATCTGCGCGCTTGGCACGACGATCCGGCAGGCCGGCTCGCAGGCGGCATTCCGTCGCGTTGATGTCGAGTATCCGGTTGAACTGGCGCGGCGCGCGTTTGCCGCTGGCGCGCATCATTTTCTGCTGGTGAGCGCGTTGGGCGCCGATGCGCGCTCCCGTGTTTTTTACAACCGCTGCAAGGGCGAGGTGGAGGCGGAAATCCTGTCGATCGGCTTTCCGTCCGTGACGGTGGTTCGGCCTTCGCTGCTGCTCGGCACGCGCACAGAATTTCGACTTGGTGAACGCATTGCGCAAGGCTTGTCGCGCGCAATCGGATGGACGATTCCGAAGACATGGCGACCGGTCTCGGCGGAATCGGTGGCGGCAGCGCTGGTCATGGCGGCGCGCGTGGATGCGCCGGGTGTGCGTGTGTTGGAGAACGCAGCCTTGCTGGCCGCAAAAGACGAACGGCCGGTGGGGTGATCCACCGGCCGTTTTTCGCTCGTGCTTCGCGTGGGAGCTATTTCAAGCGATTACTTTTCGATCGGCTTGCCCGTGCGGTCGTGCATCAGTGACAGCGCAAACACGCTGATGATCGCTGCGACCATCACGTAGTACGACGGTGCCAGCTTGCTCCCGGAACTGGCAATCAACCACGTCACGATCAGCGGAGCAAAACCACCGAAGATCGTGACCGCCAGGTTGTATGAAATCGACAGGCCGGTAGAGCGCACCGCCGTCGGAAACTGCTCAGCCAGCACGGCCGGTGCCGGGCCCGTGAACGCCGCCAGCAACACACCCAGGATCACCTGCACCTGCAGCAGCGTCTGCACCGTCGGGTTGACGTTGAGCCAGTGGAAGAGCGGATACGCCGCAGCTGCAATGACGAGTGCCACCGTGCCCAGCATGCGCTTGCGCCCGATGCGGTCGGACAGCGTGCCCATCAGCGGGCACAGCACGAAGATGATCGCGCCGCAAAGCGCCGTCGACTGGAAGGTCGCGCCCAGCGGCAGACCAAGCTGTTGCTTCGCGTACGTCGGCATGTAGAACACCAGCGTGTAGGTGCAGACGGTCCAGAGAATCGTCACGCCCAGGCCGCCGAGCACTTCGCGCGGGTGATCGCGCAGCACTTGCGACAGCGGTGCCAGACGCGACTCTTTCGCGGCCTTTGCCTTCTGCGCTTCGAACGCGGGCGGCTCGTGCAGGTGCGAGCGGATGTACATGCCGACCGGCCCGATCAGCAAGCCGAACAGGAACGGAATGCGCCAGCCCCACGCATCGATCTGCTCCGGCGACAGGCCATTCGTGACGATCGCGCCCATGGCGGCACCCAGGATGAACGAGATGCCCTGGCTCGCTTGCTGCCAGCTCGCGAAGTAGCCGCGCCTTTCGTCCGGCGCATACTCGATCAGGAACGCCGTGGCGCCACCGACTTCACCGCCGGCCGAGAAGCCCTGGATGAGCCGCGCAATCACGATAAGGATGGGTGCGCCGATGCCGATTTGCGCGTACGTCGGCGCGAGGCCGATGATGGCGGTGCCGATTGCCATCATCATGATGGTGAGCGTCAGTGCAGCTTTGCGACCCACGCGGTCGGCGTAGATGCCGAGCACCACGGCGCCGACCGGGCGCATGAAGAACCCCACGCCGAACGTGGCGACCGTCAGCATGAACGAGGTGAAGTCGTTGCCGGTGGGAAAGAACAGCTTGGCGATGATGACCGCGAAGAAGCTGTAGACCGTAAAGTCGAACCATTCGAGGCCGTTGCCGATGGTGGCGGCGATGATGGCCTTGCGTCGGGTGGCCGCAGAGATGGCCGGTGCTGGTGCCCGATCGCCCTGAGTGGGCGCTGCCGTGGCTTGCATGGATGTGTCCTCCAGTGTTTTATGGGCATCGCCTGCTCGATCTCTCCCCAGTGCGGGCGGCGAAGCGGTCATGGTAAGTGATCCGGCAGCGATTCGCTGCAGCGCTATAGGAAGACTGTGGAATTGAGGCGGCCAAACACTGTCGAACGCATATGCACATGCATCCAACGGAGCACATCATGAACCGCACGCCGCAACCGGGCCATCGTTTTGCCGCCATCCTGCCGGGCGCGGTGGCCGCGTGCGCAGCCATCTTGCTGGGCGGCTGCGTGGTCGCACCGTATTACGACGCTTATGGCAACCCAATCGCGCCTGCAGCCGTGGCGCCTGCGCCGGTGGCAGCCTATCCGTCGTATCCCTACGATCCCTATTACTACTACGGGCCGGCTTATTATCCTGCGCCGGTTTACCCGGCGCCGGTCTTCGGCAGTGTGTGGATTGGGGGGGGTGGCTGCTGGGGCTGCCATCGCGGCTGGGGTGGTGGGGGATGGGGCGGACGCGGCTGGGGCCATGGAGGAGGCTGGGGGCATCGTCACTGAATCGTCATCTTGACGTGACGAAGACGCACATCCGGTGCGGCTGAACGCCAGTTCCGCCGTCAGTTCAATACGCGTGATTGCGTAACGGAATCTGTTGCATCGCGACATACAATCCATCGCTCTTAAAAGAAAAGCATGCGAGGAGATTGTCGATGTCCGTCATCATCGTGCTGGCTGCGCTGGCATTTCTGATGTTCGCCGCGTATCGCGGCTACAGCGTCATCCTGTTTGCACCGCTGGCTGCCCTGGGCGCGGTGCTTCTGACTGACCCATCGGCTGTGGCGCCGGTGTTCTCCGGCATCTTCATGGAGAAGATGGTCGGCTTCGTCAAACTGTATTTCCCGGTGTTCCTGCTGGGCGCCGTGTTCGGCAAGGTGATCGAGCTGTCGGGTTTTTCGCGCTCGATCGTCGCGTCGGTCATTCGCGTGGTGGGAGCCAAGCGGGCGATGCTTTCCATCGTGCTGGTGTGTGCGCTGCTGACGTACGGCGGCGTGTCGCTGTTCGTGGTGGTGTTTGCGGTGTATCCGTTTGCGGCGGAGATGTTCCGCCAGGGCAATATCCCCAAGCGCCTGATCCCGGGCACGATCGCGCTGGGCGCTTTTTCGTTCACGATGGATTCATTGCCGGGCACGCCGCAGATCCAGAACATCATCCCGACCACGTTCTTCCACACCACGTCGTGGGCTGCGCCGTGGCTGGGTACCATCGGCGCGCTGTTCATCATCGTGGTCGGCATGTCGTATCTGGAATGGCGCCGCCGCGCAGCCCTGCGCAATGGCCACGGCTACGACCACGGGCTCACCAAGCTGGTGAACGAACCTGAAACGGCCGAGACCGGCAAGCTGGCGCATCCGCTCGTCGCGCTGTCGCCGCTGGTGCTGGTGGGCGTGATGAACCTGCTGTTCACGCGCTGGATCCCGACGTGGTACGGCAAGATCGTCACCGTTGCGTTGCCCGGCTTGCCCAAGCCGCTGACGGTTGAAGCCGACAAGCTGACCGCGATCTGGGCCGTGGAAGCGGCGCTGTTGATCGGCATCATCGTGGTGCTTGTGTTTGGCTTCCGCGCCGTGAAGGGCCGCTTTGCCGAAGGCAGCAAGGCGGCGGTGTCGGGCGCGCTGCTGGCCGCGATGAACACCGCTTCGGAATACGGTTTCGGTGGCGTGATTGCTGCGCTGCCGGGCTTCCTGGTGCTGGCCGATGGCCTGCGCGCGATTCCGAATCCGCTGGTCAATGAAGCCGTGACGGTGAGCACGCTTGCGGGCATCACGGGCTCCGCATCGGGCGGCATGAGCATTGCGCTGGCGGCAATGGCCGATCAGTTCGTGCAGGCCGCGCAGGCGACGGGCATTCCGATGGAAGTTCTGCACCGCGTGGCAGCGATGGCGTCGGGCGGTATGGACACGCTGCCGCACAATGGCGCCGTCATCACGCTGCTCGCCGTGACGGGCCTCACGCACCGCGAGGCGTATCGCGATGTGTTCTGCGTGACGATCATCAAGACGCTGGCCGTGTTCTTCGTGATTGCCGTGTTCTACGCCACCGGCATCGTCTGACGCAGTTATCGTCGCAATGAAAAAAGCCGACGCATAACCGTCGGCTTTTTTCATGGGCAGATAGCGTTATTGCATGCTGCCGGCAGCTTCAGACCGGCGTTCTCGACAAACGCGCTGGGCTTCACCCACCAGCGAATCGCACTGGTTGGCGCGATGTGACCAGAATGCGCGGTCTGAGGACGATTCGGCGGTCGTCTTGCCCTTGCCATGGCGGTGCGTGACGTGCTTGTCGACCCACTTGTCGGTCTTCACATGCGCACGATGGACTTTCTGCTTGAGCGTGCCAGGCGTGGCTTCGGGTTGCGCGCCAGTGGCATTGTTGTGATAGCCGGGGTTGGCAGCGGCATCGGCGTTGCGCTGAACCTGGGTGCGCGGTCCTTCCATTTGGCTGTCGACGCCCGTCACTGCGCTGTGATCCTTTTGCTGGGCCTGCGCGGGCGCCGCGCCGATCCACGCGCAGGCGGCCACGGCGATCGCCGCAGCCAGACTCGACATCTTGCGTGCTTGCATGCTCGTTCTCCTTGTTGTGAAACGGGGCGAACTCCACGACACGCATTCGGCGTGCCATCTTGCGCGTCCCGAACGTCACAATAGGAAAGCGGCAACCCGGCAGACAGTAGACATTCACTGAACCGTCTGTCGGACAAACGCTGTCAAGCCAACCTCAGATGCTGCACTCAGGCGCGCATGAACAGCCAAACCGTCAGGATGATCCCGACGATGACGACGAAGCCGCGCAGCACTTTTTCCGGCAGCCGGTGCAGCAGCCACGCGCCGGCAAATCCGCCCGCGATGCCGCCAATGCCCAGCGCCACCACGGCCGCCCAGTTGACCTGCGGCGAGAACGCAAACACTGCCACGGCGGATGCATTCATCGTCATGGCGAGCACGTTCTTGGTCGCGCCCGCCATGCGCACCTGCTGGCCGGCCACAGTCAGCGCCGCGAGCATCAGGAAGCCGATTCCGCCGCCGAAGTAGCCGCCGTAAATGGCAATTGCAAACTGTGCGGTCGCCAGCGCGGTGGTCGACATACCGGATGCCGCGTGCAGCGGTTTGCGGCGAAAACTGCCCCACGCAAACACGCTCGTCGCAAACAGCACGAGATACGGCACCAGCCTGGCAAAGAACGATGGCGGTGTCGCCAGCAGCAACAGCGCGCCGAGCACGCCGCCCACCAGACTGATGACAATGAGCTGCTTGAGCGAGAGGTGATGTTCGCCAGCATCGACGCCGCCAGCCAGTTTGCGCCCCGCAATCGACGAGGTGATCTGACTGGGGAACAGCGCGATCGTCGATGTCATGTTGGCGCCCAGCGGGTTGAGCCCCGCCAGCAGCAAGGCCGGAAACGTGATGAACGACCCGCCGCCCGCCAGGGCATTTTGGGCGCCGGCATAAACGCCGGCCGCAGCGACGAGCAGGGCAGTGGAAAACGGAAGCGTGGTCATAAGTGGGGCATGCAAGGCGACTGGAATGACCGCGATGGTAATGGAACGCCCATGTGTACGCTCGTCAGCGGAGCGGGGCGTCGCTGCCGTGTCGGCGCAGCCACCATTCGGCCACCTCAAACGCGCCCTGCACGAGCAGCGCCAGCACCGCGGCGGGGATGGCGCCCGCGAGCAGCGTTGCACTGTCGTTGAGTGCGAGCCCGGTGGCGATGCGCTCGCCATAGCCGCCGGCGCCGATGAACGCGGCGATGGTCGCCGTGCCGACGCTGATGACCGCGGCGGTTTTGACGCCGGCCAGGATGACCGGCAGCGCCAGCGGCAGATCCACCACGCGCGTGCGTTGCGACGGTGTGAACCCCAGCGCCAAGGCCGCATCGCGCAGGCCATCGGGCACCTGCTCCAGCCCGACGATGGTGTTGCGCACGATGGGCAGCAGCGCATAGACCGCCAGCGCAATCAGCGCCGGCACCACGCCAATCGACCCGACGATCGGGATGAGCATCGCGAGCAAGGCCAACGACGGAATCGTCTGCAGCACGCCCACGACGGCAAGGATCGGCTGCTTGATCCGGCGACGCGCGGCCATGAGGCCCAGCGGCACGCCCAGCAGCACGGCAACGCCCGTCGAAATACCCACCAGCATCAGATGTCGTTGCGTGAGCCGTCCGAGGCCGTCCGTCAGCCGGGTGAGGAATGCATGAGCCGGCGTTGCGGCCGGCGTACTGCCATGCCCAGCGAGAAACTGCCGCGCGGCTTCCGAGAACGACTGGCCTTCGAGTTCAACCGCCGCGTTCATCGCCACCATGTCGTCGCGCTGGATGCGCCCAGCGAGGGCGCTGATGGCCTGCCATTGGGCCGGGTGTCGATGCGCAACGTCGGCGCGGTACAGCAGCACGGCGTCGTAGCGCGGGAAGACGTGCGCAGGGTCGTCGAGCACACGCAGATGTTCGCGCCGGATCTTCGCGTCGGTGGAGTAGATGTCGATCACGTCGACCTGCCTGGCGCGCAGCGCGTCGTAGGCGACGCCGTGGTCGAGGCCCGTCGGGTGTTGCGGCAGCTTGTAGTGCTGAGCAATGGCCGGCCAGCCGTCGGCGCGGCCGAGAAATTCGTGCGATAGGCCAAGCCGTAGCGCTGGGTGCGTCGCCAGATCGGCCAGCGTGCGGATGTGCTCGCGTTCGGCATCGGCGTCGCGCATGGCAAGCGCGTAGGTGTCTTCAAAGCCGAGAGGCACGCCGGCCGCCAGGCCCATCGGCGCCAGGCCACGGTTCACGTCGGCCAGCAGCGCGGCCTGATCGGGGTTGGCAGCTTGGTCTGCGGGTAAGTGGAGGATTTCGGCGGCGATGGTGCCGAGGTAATCCGGATAGACGTCGATGCTGCCGTTCCTGAGCGCGGCGAAGACGATGGCGGTGTTGCCCAGGCCCGGGACGTGCTCGGCAGGGCCGCGTGGGTTTGCGGTCTGCGTGAGGATCTCGCCCAGCACGTACGACTCGGTGAAGCGTTTGGAGCCGATCCGCAGTGATGGTTCAGCGAAGGCCGAGGCGCTGCACGTCAGCCAGCCCAGCGCAAGCCATGCCAGCAAGCGCCACAGGAGGGAACTACGGATCAGTCGCCGTGTATCCAAAGTTCGTTGAGGTCGGTCAGGCCCCAGTCGCGGGGTTCTTCTCGTGAGACGATCTGGTCGCCAGTCTGCGCCAGATCGATGAGTTCGGGCGCAATCCGCGTGCCCGACGATATTGAGAAGAATACCTTGACCGTGGGCGTGAGCAGCGCTCCCGGCGCATGCTGCACGACCACTGCCAGCCGGCCCGAACGCAGCCGGACCAGCGAGCCCACCGGATAGATGCCTACGCTTTTGACAAAGGCGTTGAACACCATCGGGTCGAAATGGTTGCCGCGCCATTCGACCATGCGCTGCACAGCGTAGGCGGCTTCCCACGCTTTCTTGTACGGGCGGTCGGACGTGACCGCGTCGTATACATCGCAGATGGCGCCCATGCGCGCAAACAGCGAGATGCCCTCGCCCGCGAGCTTGTGCGGATAACCGGTGCCGTCCATGCGCTCGTGATGGTGCAGGCAAACGTCGAGCGCGATGTCGCGCATGCTGCTGTCGCCGGCCAGGATGTCGTGTCCTGCCTGCGGGTGGACGATCACGTGGCGGAATTCGGCATCGGTCAGCGCGCCGGGCTTGTTCAACACCTCGGGCGGAATCGCGATCTTGCCGATGTCATGCAGCAGGCCGGCCAGGCCCGCATCGCGGACTTCGTCATCGGACAGCCCCAGCTGGCGGCCCAGCGACACCATCAGCGCGCATACCGCTACGGAATGCAGGAACGTGTAGCGGTCTTTCGCTTTCAGGCGCACCAGGCTTGTCAGCGCGCTCGGGTGGCGGTCGACGGAGCCCGAAATGGCTTCCACCAACGGCAGTGCGTCGCGCGCTTCGATCGTGCGGCCCATGCGCGCGTCGGCAAACATGGCCTGCACGGCCACCTCGGCTTTGCAGATGAGGCGAGCGGCGTGGCGCATTTCTTCCGCATACGTGATCGGGCGGGGCGCGATATTGGCGTCAGCCGAGCAGGAAGGCGGTGCCGGAACTTCAGGCGCAGCAGGCGCTGCATTGGCGGCGGCCACGTCGGTGCCGCGCGTGGTGTCGATCCACACCTCGCGCACGCCGCTGGCACGCAGGCGCTGCAATTGGGTGGCGTCTTCCACGCGAAAACGGGCCCGCCAGAACGGGTGGTCCAGCCACGAGCCGACAAATTCGTCGAGGTACATGCCCACCCGCAGGTGTTCGATGGCGATGCGCTTGCGCATGTTGATGTTCAGAGATCAGTCCGTGGCGAAGCACGTTTTTTGCGCAACGGGTTCAAGGAAAGGCTGCCCGCCAATGGATGCGTTCTCTTTTATCGGACGGGCGTCCGGAGCCTTGAGGGAGGAAAAGTCCGGGCTCGCAATGTGAACTCTGCCGGTGTAGGCAAAAAAAAAGCGGCCAAACGGCCGCCTCGGTAATCCGGCGCCGGTGCCCACTGGGGCACCCGGCATCGGGGAGGGAGAGTGATACGGGTGATGCGGACAGCGGATGGACGACTTATTGACCGTCGCTGAACGGGTCAGCCTTGCCGACCAGGGCGCCGTCGGTGTACGGATCGGCCTTGCGCAGCGCGCCATCGGTGTACGGGTCAGCCTTGCGCACAGCGCCGTCGGTGTAGACGTCAGCCTTGCGGGCGCCGTCGGTATACGGATCAGCCTTGGTCACGGCTTGGCCGTTGGTGTACGGGTCTTTGCTTTGCACGCCGGCAGCGAAAGCGGGAATAGCGGCAACAGCGATCAGCGAGGCGAGAATCAGGTTCTTGGTCTTCATGATGGACTCCACAACAGGGGGGTGAGCATTGCCGCAAGGCAGTTTCGCTGCGGTGCGGCAACGCGATGGCATAAGCTTAGTCGTTGCTCGGAGGGTAAAAAAGCAGTTCTATTAAACTCTTTGTTCAAAAAATGAGAACAATTGTGACCCTTCAAGCACCGCAATCTGCACATAAGTCATTGAATTGCAATGAAAATGTGAGATGCGGGATAACCCTTAATGCGAAGGTGTGACGGCTGGCGCGGGAAAAAATTCCTGCGCTGAAGTTCCTGATTGTTGCGTCGCATTACAGACATGGGGATTCCCCTCCCCTCGACCCCCCAATGTGGCGGCTAAACATTCGGCGTGGATGGTCGTTGATGCAGGTACGGGCGGCGTTTTCCGCCCCTTGCAGCAGGAAGGCCATCATGTCCATCACCACCGCTTCCATCGCCCGTTTTGAGATCGACGGCGTCGCTTATCAGGCGAGGCTGTTTGCCATGCCGTTCCATGTGCCGGAAAACGGCCGCGTGCGCGCACATGCGATCGGGCGTCCGGACATGCCGTTCAGCGGTGTGCACGTCCTGGCCAACTGGCTGAAAGAGCGCGTGCTGCCCGAAGGCGTGGGTTTGGTGATGGCCGATCGCCTGTTCTCGCACGGCGCGGTGGAGCAGTGGTCGGGCGCCGACGGCGCGCGTGCGGCCAAGGTGCTGTCGCAAGTGGCGCTCGGCAGCAAGAGCAGCCACCGCCTGTGGCGCAATACCGTGGCGGGTGGTTTCCGCGACGAGACCGCGTTTTTCCTGGGCGCTGCTTTTGTGAAGACCGATGCCTCGGTCGACGACATCCGCCTGCTGGGCGACCTGATTCCGGCGGCTGAATGGTCCAGCGTGGCCGATGCCGCCTCGACCATGATGGGCCTGCATCTGTATCGCCCTGACGAGCCTGAAACGCTGGTCAATTGCGCGCTGCTGGCGCCGTCCTGGACGGAATCCGCTGTGGAACGCGCCGACGGCTATCGCGCACTCACGCTGCTGCATTCCTTTACCGAAGATGACGAGGTCATCCACGTCGACATCGAACTGCTGCCGCCGGGCCAGGTGGTGCTGCAAGTGGAATCCTGCTCGACGCGTTTCTCGGCGCGCTTCAACCCGGCGCTCCTGGGCCGCGACATGACCGACGCGCTGCTGCGCGACGCGCTGGCCTTGCAACACGGCGATCCGGCCAACCTCCACTGAGCTTGCCAGCGGCTTTCGCCTGAGCGCTGCGCGACGCTGCAAGGCGCGCACTTCCACGGCATCATCTCGGCTTCCTGTTTTCGAAGCGCCGCCGCCCGACTGGCTCGCGGCGCATTCGCATGCCTGCCTTTGCCGTCATCCTCTTCACGCTGACGCTCGATGCCATGGGCGTCGGGCTGATTCTGCCCATCCTGCCGAGCCTGCTGCGCGAGCTGGACCATACGGGCGATATTGCATTCGAATTCGGCCTGCTCATTGCGGCGTATGCGGCGATGCAATTTGTGTTTGCGCCGATTCTGGGCGCGCTGGCCGACCGTTTCGGGCGCCGGCCGGTGCTGCTGCTGTCGTTGGCGGGGCTGCGGTCGATTACCTCGTCATGGCACTGTCGCCGCACGCGTGGGTGCTGTACGTCGGCCGCGTGGTGGCGGGCATTACCGGGGCCAACTATGCGGTGGCGACAGCGTACGTCGCCGACATCACAGCGCCGGCCGATCGCGCGCGCCGTTACGGGCTGATGAACGCGTGCTTCGGCCTGGGGTTCATCGCTGGGCCGGCGTTGGGCGGGCTGCTGGGCGACTGGTGGCTGCGCGCGCCGTTCCTGCTGGCGGCGGCGCTCAATGGCGTCAATTTCCTGGTTGCCTGCTTCGCATTGCCGGAGTCGCGCCGCGCCGACCGTGCGCCATTTGCGTGGCGCGCGCTGCTGCCGGTGCAGTCGCTACGCCGCGTCGCACGTGTGCCGACGCTGTTGCCGTTGCTGGCTGTGCTGGCGATCATCGAAATCGTCGGGCAGATTCCGCAAACGCTGTGGGTCATTCACGGCGAGGCGCATTTCGGTTGGGCCACGCGCGCCGCAGGTTTGTCATTGGCGGCTTATGGGCTGATGCATGCGCTGGCGCAGGCCTTCATGACCGGGCCGATTTCACGTGCGCTTGGCGAGCGCCGCGCCGTGGTGCTGAGTGTGATGATGGATGTGGCCGGCTTTGCGGCCATGGCCTGGATCAGCGCCGGCTGGATGGTCTACCCGACCATGGTGGTGCTGTGCATGGCCGAGATTGGCATGCCGGCGCTGCAGGCCATGCTCTCGCGCCAGGTCGGTGACCATGAGCAGGGCGAGTTGCAGGGCGCGCTGGCCAGCCTCGCCAGTGTGGCCGCCATGATCGGCCCGCTGGCGGCCACAGCGGTGTATGCGATGACCGCGCCGGTGTGGCCCGGCACGGTCTGGCTGCTCGGCGCGCTGCTTAACGGCGTGTGCCTCGTGCTGCTGATGGGCGGCGCTGCCAGGCGCGCCGCACGGGCATAGCACGGCTCACGCCGCTTACTTGGCCGGTGTATTCCACGGATACGCCAGCCACGCATCAAAGCGCTTGGCGAATTCACCGCTCTCGGCGGTCTGCCGCAGCCACTGGTCGACGAAATTCTTGAACACCACGTCGCGCGGCAGCAGGTAAGCCTTCTCAGAAAAATCGAACGGCGCTTCGGGGTGCACGGCGCACAGCTCCGGGTGCAGCTTCTGCTGCAGCTTGGTTTCCACCGCGTCGGTCATCATCAGGTCTGCGCGGCCAGCGACGATCTCGTTGAAGATCGTCACGTTGTCCGGATACACGCGAATCTGCGCCTGCTTCAGATGCTCGCGCGCGAATTTCTCGTTGGTGCCGCCCGGGTTGACCACCGCGCGCACATTGGGCTGGTCGATCTGCGCCAGCGTCTGGTATTTCGATTGGTTCTCGCAGCGCGTGATTGGCGTCTTGCCGTCGCGCTGATACGGGATCGAATAGAACGCCTTCTTTTGTCGTTCCAGCGTGACCGACACCCCGCTCATGGCGATGTCGTAGCGGTCGGCCGCAAAGTCCTGCATCAGCGTCGACCACGTGGTCGGCACGATTTCCAGCTTCACGCCGAGTGCTTTGGCCAGGCGCTCGCCCATTTCGACGTCCAGGCCGATAAAGCGGCCATCGGCGGGGTTCTTGTAAGTAAACGGCTTGTAGTCGCCAGTGGTGCCGACGCGCAGCGTCCCACGCGCGACGATTTCGTCGAGACGGTTGGTGGCCGGGGTGGCGGGCGTGGTTTGCGCCAGGGCGGGTGCCGCGGCGCAGGCGCACAGCAGCAGGGCGCTCGTGCGGATGAAACGGTTCAACATGGAATCCCCTCCGGAAAAATCAAAAGCGCGGCCGCTTCGGCAGCCAAGACGGGCCGCGCCCATATCAACGCCGGCTTACTGGCCCGACGCCTTGTTCCATTGCAGCGCATTGAGTACCGCCAGCGACATCGCCGTCACCCCCGTCTTGATGGACGGCTCCGGCACGGGCGCGAACAGTGGCGAATGATTGGTCGGCAGCGGCTTGGCGCCCGGCTTGAGCGAGGCAAAGAACGTCTGCGGATCATTCACGCCGATGAAGAAGAACATTGACGGGATGCCCGCGTCAACAAACGCCGAGAAATCTTCGCTAGCCGTGATGGGCGGCACGCGCAGCACGCGGTCGTTGCCAAAGGCGGTCTTGAACATCGCCTCGGTGCGCGCAACCACGGTCGGGTCGTTGTTGACCGCCTTGCCGCCCTCGGTGATCTTGATCTCGGCGTCCGGCGCACCCGACATCTCCGTGACGGCCTTGGCCGTGCGGCGGATGCCGTCGAGCATCTTCTGACGCACCGCGGGCTTGTATGAGCGAATCGTGCCGCGCAGCAGAACGCTGTCGGGGATGATGTTCTCGGCGCTGCCGCCCTGGATGGCCCCGATGCTCACCACGCCAAATTCCTGCGGATCTTTCTCTCGGCTGATTACGCTTTGCAGATCGACCACGAAGCGCGCCGCCATCATCACCGGATCGATAGTCTTGTCGGGTGCAGAGCCATGGCCGCCGCGGCCTTTGAACGTAATCTCCAGCCCGTCGGAGTTGGACGTGATCGGACCGCTGTTGAAGACGATCGAACCGTAGGGCCCCGGGCCCGTGTGCAGCGCAAACGCATAGTCAGGCTTGGGAAAGCGCTTGAAGAAGCCGTCGTCGATCATGCTCTGCGCGCCCGTCACGGTTTCCTCGGCAGGTTGCGCGACGAACACCAGCGTGCCGTGCCAGCGGTCCTTGAGCGAGACCAACGTCTTGGCCGTGCCGACCCACGACGCCATGTGTACGTCGTGCCCGCAGCTATGCGCCACGCCCACGTCTTCGCCGCGCCATTTCGTATGGACATGGCTTGCGTAGGGCAGACCGGTTTTCTCCTCCATCGGCAGTGCGTCGAGTTCAGTACGCACCAGGATCGTCGGGCCCGCCCCATTGCGATAGACCGCGACCACGCCGGTCTTGCCCACGTGCTCCGTCACGTCGAAGCCGATCTTGCGCATCTGCGCTGCGAGCGTGGCCGCAGTGCGCGTTTCCTGGAACGCCAGTTCCGGATGCGCGTGGATGTCTTTGTAGAGCAGGTCGAGCTGACCGTATTCGGCATTGACCGCGGCATCCACCGCCGGTTTGATCTGCGCCACGTCGATCCCGCCGGCCGTGGCGCCCGCAGCCTGTGCAGGCGTGGATGACGTGCCGCCAGGGCTGAACGGAATCTGCGCGAACGTCGGCAAGGCTGCACTGGCCAGCAGCCAAGCAACTGCGGTGCGTTTCAACCGGATGGGGGGCGTGATCATCGATGTCTCCTGTCGTAGTGGCGGCGCCAACAAAGTCGTTGCTTCGTCAATCGATTCGATTATGCAACGCGATTTACGGCATGTGCACCCGGGGGCATCCCGAGGTCGATCATTCGCGTTGGGTGGAACACGCTCAGGGGCGAGCGCCACGCTTGGCACTCGGTAGGCGCTTTCCTAGACTGGGTCAGGTGTGCTGTTCCAGTGAATCGAACATCGAAACGCGGATGAATCCGACGACGTTTTGTCTACAGCTAGCGTTTCGCGATGCCCCGCCCGGGGAGACGGCGATTCGTGCGGCGCTCGAGGCCGCGCAGCGCGTGCTTGAACGCAGTGGTGTGTCGCCGCGCGAGGCGTTCGCGGCCTACCAGGCCTTCGCCAGCGGGGCAGGAAGCCCCGATACGCTCGCGCTGACATTTGCCCGCGCCGAGGCTGAGGCCATGGATACGCTGGCCGCGCACGGCTACGCCCGCTATGGCACGGTCAGCCTGGCCGCGCTCTAAGTTTGTTGGGGCGCCAGCCTCGCGCTTCAGCTCAGACCTCGGCAGTCTTGCCGCCCAGCCGCCGTGCCGTTTCGGACACATGGCGGTGGATGCGCGCGAGGAAATCGATCTCGGCGGCGCGTGTCGGCGAATGCCCAAGTGCCTGTGACAGATGCGTCGCCACGAATGAAGACTGCGGCGCCAGCATGCTGATCAGTCGCAGCAACTCGCGGCGCGCCTGGCTGGCGTCGTAGCCGAGGTGATCGGCCAGGGCGAGCAGGGCGTCCTGGTCGATGGACTCATAGCGCGCTTGTGCGTCCGGCGCCAGTTCATCGGCATTCCATTCGTTGGCGTAAACCGCCGCGCAGAAGAGGTGGTCGTGCGCCGCAAGACGGACGCCGTCCGCACCGATGTGGAAATGCAGTGTGCCGGCCGATGCATTGCGCCCGCCGATCAGCAGGCAGAACACCATCCAGCGGAACAGCGCGGCCGTAGCGGAAGCCGGGTCTGCGCACAGGCCCGCGCATTGCGCGACCTGCTCGACGGTAATCGGAAGGAAGCGGTGTTTGGGTGAGAGCCCCAGCAGCTGCACTGCCGAGACGACATAGCGCGCCTGCACCAGCGCCGTATCGTCGCTCTTGCAGCGCAGGGTGCGATCAAGGCGCTGCACCACGGCGGCTGTTTCGGGAAACTGGCGCAGCCCGATGAACGGCGTGTCCAGCCCGATGCTGCGGCCCAATAGCGTCGCCCAGCAGTGGTTGATGGTGGCGTACGGCAGGTGCGCGCCTTCGCCCAGATCCAGCCGCACGAAGTGGCTCGATTGAGCGGCATTGGCCGGTGCGGAAAACCGGCCGAGCCACATCGATACCGGCAGGCCGTTTGAGGACAGAAAGGGCAGGCTGATTTCTTCGGACGTCGCGGCAGCGTCGGTGCCGTAGCGCGCGCGAGGTTCGGCCACATGCAGCGGCGTGCTGCGGGGTGGCCGCCCGACGGTTTGCTGGAACTGCAGCACGAGATCGCGCTCGGACAGCCCGTCTGCGCGGCCGCTGCATGGTTTGAGGCCGGCGGGCACCAGGGCCAGCGGGCCATCCAGATGCGGCGCCGCTTGCGCGAGATGCTCCAGCGCGGCGGCGGCGGCCTTGGGCGTGTTGCGTGCCGGTTCAGGCAGCAGGTACTCGAAAAAGTAGCGTACCGGCTGGGCTTTTGCCGTGTCGGCGATATTGCCGGCGGTGCGTGGCAGGTGCGGGCTCAGATCAAAGCCCTGCGACGAAGCCTGCCAGCGAGAATCGTATTCGAACGCCCAACCGCTGCGGCCGCACGATAGCTGACCGATCAGATGCTTATTCAGGTAGACGTCCAGCATGCGCGTATCCAACGTATTTGATGGAGCGTGCTTAGTCGGCTGTGCAGCGGAGAACCCGCCGGCAATTGGGAATTTGGCTGCTTTGCAGCAAATATGCCATTCCCTTGCACGCCCCTCATCGACCGATGGCGAGCATAACAAAGAAAATCTGCGCAACGCGCACGGAAATCCGATTTCGATGATGCAAGTTTCTCAAATCGGATTATCGGATCGTTAAGATCGAGTGCGCGCTGGTCGATGTTTCAGCTGTCTACTTCAGTTTTGCAGATTTTTTAAATCGAGCTGGAGAGTCAATGCTGACGCCATTGAATAAATTTCACAGGGGCCAGCACGACAGGGTATTCATTACAAATCGACGATTTATCGCAGCGGTGCCAACGCTTTGTCGCGCGGCAGGAATCGGCGGGAAATTCCTTCGCAATGTGAGGGCGCAGAAGGCATAACCGCATGCTTATGAAATCAGCCACGGATTTAAGCGCCGGCTTCAATGGGTGTTGATCGATCCGGGCAGTGCCCCGACCACCGGGGCACGATCAACGCGGCTACTCAACGACCGGAACGCAGAAGCGGATCCTTATCCTTTGCCACGGTCGCCGCATTTGCATGGGCTTTTTTCCCGGGTGCGAACACACCGGTCGACAGCGACGTGCCGAGCAGGATGACCGCGCAGCCGATCACCATGTTGAGCGTCAACTGCTCGCCCAGGAACAGGATGCCCCACAGCACGCCGAACACCGGGATCAGGAAGGTGACCGACACTGCGCGCGTCGGCCCCACGTGCGCGACAAGGCGGAAGAAGAGGATATAGGCGACGCCCGTGCATGCGATGCCCAAGGCGATGACGTGCAACCACACGCCGCCGGTGGGCGTCTGCGCGGGCCACAACCAGTAGGCCAGCGGTGCAAGCACGATGGTGGCGGCCAATTGGCTGCCGGTCGCCACGGCCAGCGGCGGCACGCCGGTCAGGAAGCGCTTGGTGTAGCTGCTGGCCACGCCGTACAGCACGGTGGCCGACAGCGCTGCGGCTACCGCCACGCCGCCTTGTTTTGCGTCGATGACAGACGATCCGCCCACCAACACGATGACGCCGATAAAGCCGATCGCCAATCCAAGCACGCGCAGCGACGACATCCGCTCGCCCAGCCAGGTGAAAGCGACGATGGCCGCAAACAAGGGGGCCGCCGCATTGAGCACCGAGGTGAAGCCCGCCGTGAGCGTGAGTTCGGCATAGGCGAACAGGCAGAACGGGATGGCCGAATTCAGCACGCCCACGGCCAGCAGATGCGGCCAGTGCGTGCGCAGCGCGCCCATGCCGCCGCGCAAGGTGAGCATTGGGACGAGAAAGCACGAAGCAATCGCCACGCGCAGCGCAATGAGCGCAACCGGCCCGAAAGGCGGCGCTGCCACACGCATGAACAGGAAGGAGCCGCCCCATAGGGCTGCCAGGGTGAGGAGTTCGAGCACGTCGGAGCGGCGCATGAAGGGGTCTCGTTATCGTTGTTGGGGTGCTGTGCGCGCATTGTCCGCGTGATTTGAGTTTTATGCAGGTAGCAGTGCCAGCGTGCCTTGGCGGTCGTCGTCGGCCATGGGCAGACGTTCGCCAACCTGCGCGGGATGTCCTTCGAGCCGCAGCAGCGCGGCCTTGCGCGGCAAGCCGCCGGCATAGCCCGTGAGCGCGCCATCCGCGCCGACCACACGGTGGCACGGGATGGCGATCGAGATCGGGTTGCGGCCCACGGCCGTGCCCACCGCGCGCGCATGTTCGCGTGTGAGCCCCAGGCGCGCGGTGATCTGCCCGTACGTGGTGCGACTGCCGAATGCGATGTCGCACAGCAGGCGCCAGACGTCTTGCTGAAACGGCGTGCCCTGGGGAGCCATCGGCAGATCGAAGTCATGCAGCTTGCCGTCAAAGTACGCGGTGAACTGCGCCTGTGCCTCGCGGATGACTGGCACCTCCGCGCCTGGCGACATGCGCGCGGCCTGCACGGGAATCGTCTTCTGGCCGGGAAAGAACGCGCCGGTCAGGTGGGTGTCGGTCGCGGTCAACAGCAGATCGCCGAGCGGGCAGGCAAAGGTGTGGCGGTACATGGCGGTCGGTCAATGCGAAGCGGGTTGGGTGAGCGCATCCTCGCGGTGCCAGAGATGCATGGCGGCATACGCGCGCCACGGCGCCCACGGTTCTGCGCGCTCGACCATGGCACGGCGCGTAGGAAGCGCGCCGTCTTCGTTGGCGAGGCGCTTGCGCAGGACGTAATCGCCCAGGGGAAATGCGTTCGGCCAGCCCAGCGCGCGCATGGCGATGTATTGCGCTGTCCATTCGCCGACACCAGGCAGCGCTTGCAAGGCAGCCAGCGTGGGCGCGAGCGGCACCAGGGGTTCGAGCCGCAGGCTCCCGCCGTCGATGGCGCGGGCCAGCTCGACGACGGCGGCGGCGCGGCTGGCTTGCAGACCGGTCTGCGCCGACAGCGCTTGCGCATCAATTTTTGCCAATGCGGCAGCGCTCGGAAACGCCATCGACAGCCCTTCGCGCAATTGCGGCAACGGCACGCCATACACGGCAGTCATGCGCCCGAGAATGCGCCGCGCCTGCACCAGCGAAATGACCTGCCCGGCGATGGCACGTACGGCAATCTCAAAGCCGTCCACGGCGCCCGGCACCCGCAGGCCTGGCGTTTCGGCAGCCAGCGTGCCGAGGTGCGCGTCCACCAGATCGGGCCGGCAATCGAGGTCGAACAGCCGTCGCGCGCGGGCCAGGACGGGCGGCATGACGTGCAGCAGGCTGGGCGACAGCGTGAGCGCCACCGCATGGCGTTGCGGCACATTGCGCGCGTGAAGCCAGCCGATGTGCCGCGCTCCGGCGTAGTCGACGGTGATCGTGCGTGCGTAACTGTCGGCGTCGACCACTTCGACGCCATCGATCGCACGGGCGCGCAAGAATTCGAGCAATGCCTGCCACGCAAACGGTGGGCGATAGCCCAGCATGAGCGTGGGGCCGTCCTCGGCGCGCGGTGCCGTCGTGCGCGAGCGCAGGCGCGTGGGCGCAAAGCCGTAGTGCTCGATAAAACCGCTGTTCAGCCTGCGCACGCTCCCGAACCCGGCCGCAAAGGCGACATCGCCGACGGCCATGGCGGTATCGGTCAGCAGTTGCTTGGCGAGCAGCAGGCGCTGCGTTTGCGCGTACTCGATCGGCGAGACATCGAACTCGGCGCGGAAGATGCGGCGCAAGTGGCGGTCGGTCACGCCCACGGCTGCGGCAAGCGCGGCAAGGTCGTGCTCTTGCAGAAAGCCTTCGTCGATCATGCGGGCGGCGGCCCGCGCGAGGCTCGACGACATCTCGGCCAAGCTGTGCCCCGGTGCCAGTTCTGGCCGGCAGCGCAGGCACGGCCGAAAGCCCGCGCGCTCCGCAGCGGCTGCCGTGGTGAAGAAGCGGCAGTTCTTTTCCAGCGGCGTGCGAACCGCGCACACGGGGCGGCAATATACGCCGGTGGATGTCACACCGACAAAGAACCAGCCGTCAAAGCGACGATCGCGCGATTGCACGGCGTGGTAGCAGGCGTTGTGGTCGAGATGCATGGTAGTGATCGGGTGACTTGGCAGCTAGTCTAGCCCTGTCGAGTCGCATGGGTTCGCCGGATTCGGACACATCCCTCGATGTCAAAAACGCGGCATCTCGGCACAATTGCGGACACAACAACACATCGGGAGATCGGCATGTCCAAGACCATCGTCATTACCGGCGGGAGCCGGGGTATCGGCCGCGCCACGGCGGTACTGTGTGGCCAACGCGGCTGGTCTGTCGCGCTGCAATATCGCGGCAACCGGCAGGCGGCGGAAGAGACGGTGGGGCTGATCGAACAGGCGGGCGGCCACGCGCTGGCGGTGCAGGGCGATGTGTCGAGCGATGAAGATGTGATCGCGCTATTCGAGGCCGCGACGGGGCGCTTTGGCGCGCTGCATGGCGTGGTCAACAACGCCGGCATCGTGGCGGAGGCTCAGGACGTGGCCGACATGACCACGCACCGGCTGCGCACGATGTTCGAGACGAATGTGCTGGGCGCCTTTCTGGTAGCGCGCGAGGCAGCGCGGCGGCTGTCGACGTCGCGCGGTGGCGTGGGCGGTTCGGTGGTGAATGTGTCGTCGGCGGCATCGCGGCTGGGGTCGCCGCACGAGTATGTCGACTACGCCGCATCAAAGGGTGCTGTCGACGCCATGACGCTGGGGTTGGCGCGTGAACTCGGGCGCGATGGCGTGCGCGTCAATGCCGTGCGCCCCGGTTTGATCGAGACCGATATTCACGCCTCAGGCGGCCAGCCCGATCGGGCGCAGCGCCTGGGCGGCGCCACGCCGATCGGCCGGCCCGGCACGCCGCAGGAAGTGGCCGAGACCATCGTCTGGCTGCTCTCCGATGCGGCGTCTTACGTGACGGGCGCGCTGCTGGATTGTTCGGGTGGGCGCTGATCGGCAATCAGGCATTCGCTCCGGAGCGGAAGGTATCGCACTGGCGAAGGTCGCCGCCATCGAAGCCCTGGCGGAACCAGTGCATGCGCTGCTCAGACGTGCCGTGCGTGAAGGCGTCGGGCGTGACGCTGCGGCCGGCGTTGCGCTGCAGCGTGTCGTCGCCGATGGCGTGCGCGGCGGTCAGCGCCTGCTCCAGGTCGCCGCGCTCCAGCAGGCCGCGCTGCTGTGCAAAGTGGCCCCACACGCCGGCCAGGCAATCGGCCTGCAGCTCCAGCTTGACCGAGAGCGCATTGGCTGCAGCCGGTGATTTACCGGCTTGCGCGCGGTTGACCTTCTCCGACACGCCCAGCAGGTTCTGCACGTGATGGCCGACCTCGTGCGCGACGACGTACGCGGCGGCAAAGTCGCCCGGGGCGCCAAACTTGCGGCGCAGTTCATCGAAGAAGCCGAGGTCAAGGTAGACCTTGGTGTCGGCCGGGCAATAGAACGGGCCAACTGCCGAAGTGGCGTCGCCGCAGCCTGAGCGGATGCCCTGGCGGAACAGCACCAGCTTGGGCGGCTGATACGCGCGGCCGGCTTGCTTGAACAGTTGCGTCCAGGTGTCTTCGGTGTCGCCCAGCACGTGCGAAACCAATTGCTTGCTGCGGTCGTTGTCGGTCTCGCCGGTGGGTCGGGCAGGACTGTGCTGCGCGGATTGCGTCGGCGCGTTCTGCGATACCTGCATCACCATGCTGAGGATTTCCAGCGGGTTCTTGCCCATCAGCAAGCCCACGACGGCGACGATTGCGATGCCGCCGATGCCCAGCCGCATGCCGCCGCCGCCGAAGCCGCCGCCAGAGGAGGCGCGCTCATCCTCGACGTTATTGCTTTCGCGCATGTCATCCCAACGCACGATGTTCTCCTTGAGAGGCCTGTGAGGCTAGTAGGGCAGGGTCATTCCGGGCGTCACACCCGGTAAACTTTGCAAAGTCTACCTGCTGTGCGTACGTACGGGCATGCCGCCGCGCTGCCGAATCGTCTGTACGCAGGGCTGGTGCGAGCAACGGCAAGGGCTGGCGGCGTTTTGCGGCATCGCACAAAGCCCGGCAGGAAACTTGCTAACCAAGGCTGCTCATCCTCCGTCCGGCTGTCACACAGATGACATGCGGCGGTTCCCGAATAACGTTCGGTAGCAGATGACGCTGCCGATCCATTATTTCGAGTTCTTACCATGCGCTTGCCTGCTTCAATCACTGCTCAACCACCAAACGCCGCAGAGTCGTCGCATCTGGCTGCCACCCATGTTGATCCGACCGAGGTGTCGGATGTGGAACAGGCCGACGCAGAGCGCAAGCCCTGGTGGGAGCGCGTGTCGGGGGCCGTAGTCGGCGGTGCATTCAGCAGTGTTGCAGCCGCGTTGATTGCCGTGACGGGGGCCATCTACGTTGGGATGTACCACGCGCCCTGGGTGAAGAGCCTTGCCGGGCACACGCCGACGGCCGCCCAGGCCGGTGATGCGATGAGCGTTGCCATGGCTGCCGGGCCTGCCAACGCAGCCACGCCGGCGTCGGCAGTGGCGCCTGCGCCCGCGGAAGCTGCCACGCAACCCGCATCACCCGACCGCGTTGCGGCAGCGCGTGATCGGATGGAACAACGTGTGTATTCGCAAGTGCAGCAGCCGCGCGCCCGCACGGTGGCCGAACGCGAGGCCCTGGAAGACAACGACGCGCCGGCACCTGCCAACGTGCGCCGTCATCATCGCGGCACCCGTTACACGCGCCACGGCGCGCCGTTCAATGCGGCCTGGTACAAGGGCGCCTGATCGGCCGTCGCTCTGTAGACCAGTCGCAGCGCGCAATCCGCGTCGACGTTTTCCAACGCGTGCATCGCTGCCACGAGGCGGCGGTGCAGCGATTCCGATACCGGCAGAATCGGCGCGCGCGTATCTGCGCCAATGCTTCCCTGCGCCGACAACAGTGCCTTGACCGGCGCCGGGTTTGGCTCCGCAAACAGCAGCGCAGCCAGCGGTGCCAGTGCATTGGCCAAGTGCCGGGCCTCGTCGATGCGACCCGCGCGGTGGTGCGCCACGAGTGCCACGAATAGCTCAGGCCGCACATGCGCACCGGCCAGGATGCCGCCCGTGCCGCCATGCGCCAGGCAATCGAGCAGCGCGCCGTCATCTCCGCTCAACACATCCAGCGGCCCGCCTTGCAACGCGCCGAAATGCTCGGCCACACATTCTTTGATGGCGACGATGTTGGCTTGCTCGGCCAGCACCAGCGTGGTCTGCGGCGCGATCGAGACGCCCGTGCGCTTGGGTACGTTGTAGAGCACGACCGGGCGGGTCGTGCTGGCGGCGACTTGTGCGTAATGCCAGCGCAATCCCGCCTGTGACGGGCAGACGTAGTAAGGCGGTGGCACCAGGTAGCCCGCGCTGTTCCAACGCTCGTAGTGTCGGATTTGCGCGCAGACTTCGCGCGTATCGGCCGCGCCCACGCCTATCAGAAAGGGCGTGCGATCGTCGCAAGCGTCGGCGATGGCTTCCAGCACGGTATAGCGCTCGATTTGCGAGAGCAGCGCGGCTTCGCCCGTCGTGCCGAGTGCGACGAAACCCGACACACCGGTGCTTTGGTAATGGCGCACCAATCGACGCAGTGCGGCGGTGTCGACGCGATCGCGGTGAAACGGTGTGACCAGCGGAATCCAGATTCCCGAGAACATGGCGCGCCTCAGTGCAGCGACGCGATCGCGCGCCCGCGCGACATGCACAGCGGCGTGATGCGGCCCAGCGTGGCACAGGGCAGGCCACGCAGCAGCGCGCCAATTACCGCTTCCACATCTGCATGAGCCAGTTCCAAATCAACGGTGATTGCCTTGCGGCGAGCGTCATGCCGGACGATGTACAGCCCGAGCGTGTTGCCGAGCAGCGCATGCAACTGCCGGCGAATTGCATCCGGTGCATCGCCGGGCACCGTCACGCGCAGGCACACATATTGGCGTGCCGGCAGCGCTACCGCGCGGGGCACGGTCGCCGGCGAAGGCGGCAGCAATTGCGGAACCAGCGAAGACAGGAGCATCGATCGCGCCATGATGAGTTGGCGACGGCCCGCGTCGCCATGTCGTTGAACATGACGACACCGTATCGATTCGCTCGTAAAAAGCGTGAAAAAGGGGCGTGACGCTGCGTAAAGAAAGCGTAAATGCTCAGGCAGCGCGCACTGCCTTGCGACGACGCAGCGCGATGACCGTCAGCGAGATGCCGCTTACCGCAGCCGCGGTCAGCACGTAGTAGCTCGGCGCCAGCGTATCGCCCGTGGTGTGGATCAGCCACGTGACGATAAACGGCGCGAACCCACCGAACAGCGTGACGCCCAGGCTGTAGCCGAGCGACAGGCCAGTCGAGCGCACGCGCGTGGGAAAGATCTCCGACATCAGCGCCGGCATTGGGCCTGAATACGCGGCCTTGAAGATGCCCGACACGGCTTGCAGCGCAAGCAGCGCGCCGATGGTCGGATACGTGCGCAACAGCGCAAACATCGGATAGATCAGCAGGATCATCAGCACCGATGTGGTGAGCATGATACGGATGCGGCCAATGCGATCCGACAGCGCACCCATCACAGGCGAGAGCAAAAACTGCAGCCCGCCGTTGAGCACGACCACCGCGAACGACTGCGCCGCCGGCAAATGCAACTGCTTGACGGCGTACGTGGGCATGTAGAGCTGCAGCACATACACCGACACAGTCGATTGCGCCACCACGCCCACCGCAAGCAGCAAGTTGATCCACTGCGCTTTGAAGGAAGCTTGCGGGTCGACCGTCGTCTTCTTCTGCTCCGCAACGAACTCGGGCGTCTCGTCCAGATGGCGGCGGATGTAGAAACCCACCGGGCCGACCAGCAGGCCGAAGATGAACGGCAGCCGCCAGCCCCAGCCTTCCAGATCGGCCGGCGAGAGCGATGCCGTGAGCAGCGCCCCCAGCCCCGCCGCAAGAATGGTGGCAATGCCCTGGCTGGCGAATTGCCAGCTTGCGTAGTACCCGCGCCCGCGCGTGCTGTGCTCCACCATGAAGGCCGTGGCGCTGCCGAATTCTCCACCCACCGCAAAGCCCTGCACCAGGCGTGCAAGCAGGATGGTGATGGGCGCCACGATGCCGATCTGCTGGTAGCTCGGCATCACGGCAATCACCAACGTGCCGACAATCATCAGCAGGATCGACAGCGTGAGTGCCGCCTTGCGCCCCTTCCTGTCGGCATACATACCCAGCACGATCGCGCCCACAGGCCGCGTGATGAACGACACGCCAAAGCTGCCCACCGCAAACAGCAGCGAGACCCATTCGTCATCGGCCGGAAAGAACAGCTTGCCGATAATCGATGCGAAGAAGCCGTAAACGAGAAAGTCGTACCACTCCAACGCATTGCCGATCGACGACGAAATGACGATGCGGCGTGCATGTGCTGCACTCGTTGTTGCGGGCCGAGCGGGCGCAGCAGTGCCTGCCGCGGAGGGGGCGGTCATGATGAGGGTTCCTTTGGTGCCGGCCGGGATCGTTTTTATGGGAACTGCAGCGCGTTGCCCGCCCGGTCCGACGGGTCAGCGCGCTGGTGCGGCGGCCTTTTTTTAGAAGCCCACCGCGTGGCCGTCGCGGCGGCTGTCGCTGGCGGCCACATAGCCGTGATCGGCGTCGTCCGACAGGCGCCAGATGAACTGGCCGGAGCCGAAATCCATGTACGGATCGGCCACCGATTCGAGCTTGTGCCCGCGTGCTTCCAGCGCGGCGACGGTCTTGGCGTTCATCGTGCCTTCCACGTCGAGCGTGAAATCGCGGTTGACCTTCCAGCGCGGCGCGTCGCACGCGGCCTGCGGCTGCTGCTTGTAATCGAGCATGCGCACGAGCGTCTGCAGGTGGCCTTGCGGCTGCATGTCGCCGCCCATCACGCCAAAGCTCATTTGCGGCTGGCCATCCTTGGTCAGGAACGCGGGGATGATCGTGTGGAACGGCCGCTTGCCGCCTTCCACCACGTTGGCCGAGCGCGCATCCATCGAGAATCCGAAGCCACGGTTCTGCAGGCTGATGCCGGTGCCAGGCACCACCACGCCCGAACCGAAGCCCATGTAGTTGGACTGGATGAACGAGACCATCATGCCGTTCTCGTCCGCGGCCGTCAGGTATACCGTGCCGCCGGCGCGCGGCATGCCGAAGGTCGGCATCTGCGCGCGGCCCATATCGATGAGCTTGGCGCGTGCATCGAGGTACGCGTCGTCGAGCATCTGTTCGGGCGTGACTTCCATCGAGCGCGGGTCGGCCACGTATTTGTACAGATCGGCAAACGCCAGCTTCATCGCTTCAATCTGCAGATGCTGCGAATCCGCCGAGTCGACGGGCAGGGCGCCGAGGTCGAAGCGGTCGAGAATGCCCAGCGCGATGAGCGCGGCGATGCCCTGGCCATTCGGCGGAATCTCGTGCAGGTCGTAGCCGCGGTAGCGCTTGGTGATCGGCTTGACCCATTCGGGGCGATAGTCGCGCAGGTCTTGTGCGGTCATGCCGCCGCCGCATTCGCGCGAGTACGCGGCAATGCGCTCGGCGAGTGCACCTTCGTAGAAATCGCGGCCGTTGGTCTGGCCAAGGCGCCGCAGCGTGGCGGCTGCGTCGGGCAATTTGAACTTTTCGCCCACTTCCGGCGCGCGGCCGTGCGGCATGAAGGCCTGCGCGTAGCCGGGCTGGTTATGCAGCTCGGGAATGGCCGCTGCCCACTTGTGCGCAACGATGGGCGCGATGGTGTTGCCGCGCTCGGCAATCTCGGCGGCGGGTTCCAGCACATCGGCAAATGGCAGCTTGCCGAAGCGTTCGTGCAGTGCAGCCCAGGCGGAGATGGCGCCGGGCACGGTCACCGCGTCCCAGCCGCGCATGGGGCGCTTGGGGTTGCCGTTGGCGTCTTCGCCGTACTTGTTGCGGAAGTAGTCGAGGTTCCAGGCCTGCGGCGCGGTGCCGGAGGCGTTCAGGCCGTGCAGCGCCTCGCCGTCCCACAAGATGGCGAATGCATCGCTGCCGAGACCGCACGAGACAGGCTCGACCACGGTCAGCATGGCCGCCGCCGCGATGGCCGCATCCACGGCGCTGCCGCCCGCGAGCAGCATGCGCAGTCCGGCTTGCGCGGCCAGCGGGTGAGACGTGGAGACAACGTTGCGCGCAAACAGCGGAATGCGGACGGTGGGATACGGGTTTTGCCAATCGAAGCGGTGGGACATGGGGCTTAAGCGCGAATAAGCGGGAATGTTTGACGAATGATTATTTGCGGTGCGCCGAATTTAATAAAGTTAAAATTCATTCGATGCTGCTTAAGAAAAACTTGAGAATACGACGCACCCTGCCGTGAGTACCGTCCGCTTCCTCCGCACTTTTGTTGCCGTGGCACGCCATGGCTCGTTTGCCGCCGCCGCCGAGCGCGTTGCGCTGACGCAGGCCGCGGTGAGCCTGCAGATGCGTGCGCTGGAAACCGAACTGCGCCGTGACCTGTTTGACCGGTCGGGGCGCACTGTCACCCTCAACGCGCATGGTCGCGCGCTGCTGCCGCAAGCCGAGCACCTCCTGGCGCTGTACGACGCCATGCGCATCGGCGACGAACCGCAGACGGAGTTGTCCGGCGCCGTGGCGATTGGCGCGGTGGTCTCGGTGATGGGGTCGCTGGCACATGCGGTGGCGGGCCTCAAGCAGGTGCACAAGGGGCTGGACGTCAGGCTCATCACTGGCAAATCGGGTGAACTGGCAGAGCAGGTGGAAGCCGGCGAGCTGGATGGTGCGCTGGTGGTCGAACACCTGGAACGCCTGCCTGCAAACCTTGCCTGGCACCCGCTCTATACCGAGCCCCTGGTGGTGGTAGCGGGCCGCCATACACGGGGTCGCGCCGAGGAAGTTCTGCGCACCCATCCGTTTTTACGCTTCGACCGCGCGGTGCGCACCGGCGCGCTGATCGACCGTGCCCTGCGCAAGACGCACATGGCGGTCAACGAATTCATCGAAGTCAATTCAATCGAGGCGATTGTCGAGCTGGTGCGCCAGCAGGTGGGGGTGACGCTAGTGCCGCGCCTGCGCCGGGCGAGCTGGGAGAGCGATCCGGCTCTACGCGTCCTGCCCATGCCGCCTCAGACGCCCGTGCGCGCCGTCGGCATGATCGAGCGAAAAGAGCATGTGCGGCACGGTGTGATTCAGGCGGTACTCGATGCGCTCGAAACCACACTTGGCAATTCCAGCGCCTAGACTGGATGCACCAAGGCTGGCTGGGGAGGCCGCGATGGACGCATTCATTCAACGCTGGCGCGACGAATTGATCCTGCTCGCCCGCATCCTGATGATGGTGCTGTTCGTGATGTCCGGATGGGGCAAGCTGACAGGCTTCCAAGGCACGGTCGGCTACATGGCCAGCACCGGAGCGCCCATGCCGATGGTCGCTGCTGCGGTTGCCGTCGTCATGGAGTTTGGCGTGGGCATCGCCTTGCTCATTGGCCTGTGGACGCGGCCGCTGGCCCTTCTGATGGCGCTATTCGTGCTCGGCACGTCGTTCATCGCCCATTCCTACTGGGATATGCAAGGCGCCATGGAAGCCGCCAACAAGATCCAGTTCTTCAAGAACCTGAGCATCATGGGCGGTCTGTTCCTGCTGGCCGCGACAGGGCCGGGGAGATACGCGGTGCAGAAGTCGTGATGCGCGCGCTTAGCGCAACGACCGCTGTACCAACACCAGCACGGCAAACACGCCGCACGCCACCGCAAACCAGCTGAAGAGCTGCGTACCGGCCAGCAGCGTGGCTTGTCGATCAATCTCGGCGGACAAGCTAGCCAGGCGCTCGGGCGTCAGCGGGTTGGCGGCCTGCAGGTCTGCCGTGAAGCGCGTGACGTGCGCCACGATCAGCGAGCGCGATTCCGCCTGCTGCGTCTGCAGTGACACAGCCGCCAGCCCGGTGCCCACCGCGGTCGCAAACTGGCGCGCGATGTTCTTCATCTGATAGCCGTGCGCGAAGTCTTCGCGGTCGAGATCGAGGTAGGTCATCATCGCGACCTGGATCATCACCGCGCCGGGCGTGATGCCTTCCAGGACCGACACGGGGAAGAACGCATAGTCCGGCGCACCCGGCATCAGGCTTGTCGCCAGCAGCAGCGCTGCTGCGGCGTACACCGCAAAGCCAATGGCAATGAAACGGCGCTTGCGGAAGAAGAACGGCAACCAGACCGTCATGACCACGGCCACCACCGTCGACACTGCCCCGCTGATCATCAAAAAGAGCGTGGTCGTGCGGAACGTAAAGCCCAGGCCGCCTTGCGACACCGCCGGAAACAGGTACGACCAGTACCCGCTCATCAAGTAATAGATGCCGTAGAAACCGATGCCCCACAGGTAGCGGCGGCCGTTCAGGCGTGAGAGATCGAGCCACGGATCCGGGTGCGTGCGCAGGCGGTGGATGGCCAGCAGCAGCGAAGCCGCACCGCCCAGCAACAACAGCGGAATCAAAGGCGAGGCCGTCAGCCGGCTGTAGCGCAGTTCAGACAGACCCATAAGGAACGACAGCGCGCCGATGGCCATGGCACCTACGCCAACCCAATCCCACTGGCTTTCTTGGGGCGGCGCTTCATCGGGGCGGCGTGCAGCGCGTGTGCGAGGCTGATGGTGTTCGGGCGGGAGGAGGAACATCGCCATCCATGCGACGCCGGCCAGCGCCAGTTCGATCCAGAAGATCACGCGCCATTCGCTGTACTCCAGCACCTCGGCGCAGATCCACGGCGCAATCGTGGTCAGCCCGAACAGGCCGACGCTGAACATCAGCATTGGAGGAATGCGCTCATCGGGTTCGGTCGTGAGCTGCACCAGAATGCGCGATGCCGAAAACAAGCCGCCCGCGCCCAGGCCCTGGATGGTCCGACCGATGACCAGTTCGCCGATGTTGTTGGATTGGGTGCACACCACGCAGCCGATGGCGAACAGCACGATGCCCACCAGCGAATACATCCGATAACCCACGTGCGCGGCAATGCGGCCGATGGCGAGGTTGGCGACCACGGCCGCCACGGCATACGCTGTGACGGCGTACAGATACGCCTCGGGGCTCGCGTGCACACCGCCCTGGATGTGCTGGCCCGCCACGGCGAACATCTGCGAAGAGACAAAATCGAGGCCTGTGGAGAGGCCCAACGCCAGTCCAAATGCGTGGACGCGCGCCGAAGAAAAGTGGGGAAACGCCCGCAGCGACGCGGGTTTGAGGATTTGCAGCGACATGTGCCCGAGCATAAACTTGCCCGCCAGCCGGATAAACGGCCAACTCTAGGAACACTGTCCAGCCATGCGAACAATGGAGTGGAACGACTGGGAAACCTTCTGCCGCGTGGTGGAGGCCGGCAGCTTCACCGCCGCCGCCGAGGCGCTGGGCATCCCCAAATCGACCGCCAGCGCCGCCGTATCACGGCTGGAGGCCGGGCTGGGCGTGCGGCTCATGACGCGCACCACGCGCCAGTTGCGGCTGACCGAAGCGGGCTCGCACTTCTACGACGACATCGCGCCGTTGTTCGAACGCCTGCGCGAAGTGCACGCCGACACCACCGCAGCCAGCGAAACCGTGGCCGGCACGCTGCGCATCGCCGCGCCGTACGAAGTCGGTGCGCAGCACCTGACTGAACCCGTGTGCCGCACGCTTGAGAAGTATCCGCATCTGCAAATCCAGGTGCACATCTCGTGGGAGCAGCCTGACCTGCTGGCCAGCGGCTACGACATCGTCTTTGTGATGGTCGACCAGATGCTGCCGGATTCGTCGCTCGTGGCGCGTCGCGTGGTGCTGATCCCGCGCGGTTTGTATGCGTCGCCGGCCTTGCTGGCGGAACGCCCGCCGCTCAAGACGCCCGCTGACCTTGCCGGCTGGCCGTGCCTGTCCGGCCCCGACGACGCGAGCTGGGCTTTCCGCCCCGTCGGCCAGCCCGCGGTCGAGCCCATCGAAGTCCCGATCCAGCCGCGCCTGCAGACCTTGAATGCCGAAATGCGCGCCCGCGCCGCCGTGCGTGGCCTGGGCGTGGCGCGCATGGCCCGCTCCGTGGGCGATACGGAAGTCGCGGCCGGGCGGCTCGTGCGCGTGCTGCCGGATTTCGAGCTGACCGCGCTGCGCGTCTACGCGCTGATGCCCGCCCGTAAGCTGGTGCCGCGCAAGGTGCGCGTGTTTCTGGATGCGCTGGAAGCGGAGGGCGTTTCCGCCACACCCGCGCCCGCCTAGCCGAAGACCAGCGCTGGATGTCACAATCGGCGCTTCCCTATTCGGATTGTGAGGACCGGCGGCCATGCGTCTGCGCCAGATTGAAGTCTTCCGCGCCGTGATGCTGGTCGGGACCGTCAGCGAGGCCGCGCGCATGCTGAACGTGTCGCAACCCGTGGTAACGCGCGTGCTTCAGCACACCGAGCTGCAACTCGGCTTTCGCCTGTTTGACCGCACCAAGGGGCGCCTACAGCCCACCGCCGAGGCGTTCGAACTGTTCAGCGAAGTCGAGCGGCTGTATCAGGAGGTCGAGCGCGTGCGGCGCGTGTCGGCCAATTTGCGCCACAAGGGGGCGGGGCGCTTGCGTGTGGCCGCGACGCCCAGCCTCGCGCCCAGCATCCTGGCGCCTGCCGTGCGGCGTTTCTCGCAGCGGCATCCCGATACGCTGGTGCGCGTGTTCACGCATCACACGGCTGAAATTGTCCAGGGTTTGCTCTCGCAGGACATTGACGTCGGCTTTGCCTTTGCGCCGCCTGTGCATCCGGCCATCAGCACCACGCCGGTCGCGCAGGGCCGCATCCTGCTGGCCACACCGCGCGCCTGGGTCGGCGGCAAGACGGATGGCCGCGCGCTGCACAAGCTCGTTGCCGAGAAGCCTTTCATCGGATTGGAAGACCAGATATCGCTGGGCTCGCTGGTCGGGCAGACGCTGGCACGTGGCGGTCTGGCGCCGCAGTCGACGCTGGAAGTGCAGACGTATTCGTTGGCGCGTTCGCTGGTGGAGGAGTCGCTCGGCGTGACGATGCTCGATCAGTTCACAGCCGCCACCGGCAGCATGGAGCGCATCGCGCTGTTCGCGCTGGAGCCGGCGCAGACGTTTGACGTGCGCGCCATGCGTGCCGAGCATCACGCGCCGTCATCGCTGGCAGATAGTCTTGTGCAGTGCTTTGCCGAGGCCGCGCGTGCGCTGTCCGATGAGCTGCCCCAACGTGTCGAGCCGACCGCATTTGTGCTCAAGCCCACAGAACCTGACAGCGACGCAGCAGACTAACCGGCTTGCGCCGACCATTCCCAGGAGACGGATCCATGCGTCGTTTTGCAACCGCAGTGATGTTTGGGCTGGCGCTGGGCGCTGGCGTATTTAGCGGTATTGCCACCGCGCAGCAGTCGCCGGTGCCGGGCATGTCGTCCGACGATCTGAATACCGCGCTCGACTTTGCCAAGGCGGGGCTCAACAAGGCGATCGATCAGGCGCGTGCGTATTCCGCATTGCCGATCAAGGACCCGCACGACGTGCGCTACACGTGCGAAGGCGGCAAGACGCTCCTCGTGAAATACATGACGGTGGGCGATACGCCGCTGGCCGCCATGACACTGAACGGCAAGACGCTCGTGTTTGCCAACGTGATGGCCGCTTCCGGTGCGCGCTACGCGTCGGGCCAGTATGTGTGGTGGACGAAGGGCCCCACCGGCTTCCTCGCCGACGAGACCCTGCCCGGCAGCCGCAATCAGCTCTACCGCGATTGCAGCGAAGCAACCAGCGGCCGTCCTTAAATTTCCTGCAGATCGTGCCCGACGATGATCTCGCCCTTGAAGTGCGGGCGAACGGCATCCAGCCAGACTGAATCTTCGAGGAACGGATAGCCGCCGGGTACGAAGTGCGACAGCACCAGCGTCTTCACCTTGGCCTCGGTGGCAATGCGGCCGACTTCCTCGGTGGAGGTGTGGCTCGCCAGCAAATGCTCGCGCAGCGTCTTTGCATTGGGCTCGGTGGACAACAGCTTGTCGAGCGACGGCAGGTGCATCACCTCATGGACGAGCACATCGGCGCCGTAAGCGAGCCGCACGAGGTTCTCACTCGGCGCCGTATCGCCGGAGATGACGATGGAGCGGTCTGCCGAATCGAAGCGAAACGCAAATGCCGGCGACACCGGCGGATGCTTGACCAGCGCGCTCGTCACCTTCACGTTGGCGTCCCGCATGACCAGCCCGCCTTCGGTCAGCTCGTGCGGATGCAGCATCGGCGCAAGCGGCGGGCGGCCCTCATCGGCAATGCGGGTGCGGATGTCGTAGTCGTACAGCTCAAGGAACTTGGTGGTCATCGCGGCCAGCGGGGGCGGGCCCCAGGCGTCGACGGGGCCGGTCAGGTCGGTGGCCCAGGCGAGCAGCATCAGCGTGCCGTAATCGGCGTTGTGATCGGAGTGCTGATGCGTGATGAAGACGTGGCGGATGTCCTTGAGCTTGAGGCCCGCCGTCACGTATTGGCGTGCGACACCGTTGCCGCAATCGACCACGTACGACACGCCGTTGATGACGATTACCTGCGCCGGCGCCGAGCGATTCTTCTTGGGCGTCGGTCCGCCCGCCGTGCCCAGCAGGATCAACCGCGTTCCCTTCTTGGGTGCATCGGCGGCCAAGGCGCCAAGCGGCAGACCTGCCGACGCCGCGCCCGCACCCACGGCCAGCGCGCCGGCCTGCTGCATCCAGCGGCGACGGTTGTTGTCGAAAGCATGCATGCGGCGGTCTCCTCTCTGTTATTGAATATGCGTGGGCTTCAGCGCGGCAGCCCACCCACCTTCATGCCAGGCTTGACGCCCTTGCGTGCAAACCAGCCTTTGTTCATTTCCAGCGCGTAGCTGCCGGCCTTGGTGGGGCAGTGGTTGTCTTCGGTCTGCGGCTTCATCTCGGCAATGTCGGAGATGGTGCCGTCGTCGGTGATGAAAGCGATGGACAGCGGCAGATCGGTGTTCTTCATCCAGAAGCAGTGGCCGGCGGATTCATCAAACACGAAGAGCATGCCCGCGGTATCGGGCATGGTCTTGCGGAACATCAGGCCGGTTTCGCGCGTTTGCGGGGTGGCCGCCACTTCGGCTTTGACCTTGTACATGCCGATGGTCAGGTCGGCCACGGGCAGGCCGGCATTGGGGGCGGTGGGAGTCTGGGCGAGCGCCCCGGTGGCGGCGACGGCCAGCGACAGAGCAGCAAAGAGGCGGGATAGGGTAGTCATGGCGCGAACGGGTCGAAAATGAAACGCTCCATGATCGGCACTCGGCCAGCCGCCGTCAATCAGACAGCCGCTGGCCGTGCGACGAAGTTGTTACCGCGTATTGGAAGCTTGCCGGTCAACAGCGATCGTCTGCGCGGCCGCCTTGGGCGCATGCGCGGAGCGCGCCTTGTCCGCCGCCGGATCGGGCATCAGCGCCTCATAACGCGCATCGGTGAGCGTACGCAGGAAGGCAACGATGTCGTCGATCTCGTCTTCTGTCAGCGCAGGCGTGGTGCCGGGGCGGCGGTTCATCGGCACGGCATTCACGTTGATGTTGCCCTGGTATCTGGCGGGCACATCGTTGAAACGCTTGCCGCCGGGATACCACTGCGCGGGGTCGGTCGAGCGCGTGGCATAAAACGCCACCGTGTCGCGTAGCGTACGGAACACGCCGTTGTGCATGAACGTCTGGCGCACCGCCACATTCCGCAGGCCGGCCGTGCGGAAGTAGCCGCACCACTGATCGGGCTCCGGCCACTTGAGCTTATGGGCGGTCTTGCACAGCCCCACGTCAAAGTGGCGCAGGTCCTTGTTGGCGGGCAGCAGCGGATTGCGCGGCACGGCGATCGCGTCGTAGCCGAAATCCGTAAAGAGCGAGCGCTCCGGACGCGATGACGATTCCACCATCAGATGACACGACGCGCAGTTGCCTTTGTCCGGATTGCGGAACAGGGCGAGGCCGCGCATCTCGGCGACGGAAAGCGGCGTGCGCTTGCGCAGGAAATCATCGAAGCGCGAGGTGAACGGCGCCAATTCGTCGCTCTGGAAATACGCCTCCAGCGCCTTGCCCAACGCGGCGACGAGGCGTTCGGGTTCACGCACCGCATTGGCGCCGAACTGTTTCGTCAACGCCAGGCCAAGGTCCGTGCCGGCCACCTTGCGCTGCAGGTCGCGCGCGGAACGGTTGCCCATCTCGTCGGGATTGAACAGCGGGCCGCGGATCTGCTCGGGGATGGAGTCGGCACGGCCATCGGCAAAGAAGCCGCCAAACGGCGACGGGAAGCTCGCGTCGTCGTCCTGGAAGAAATAGCGATGCGGGATGTAGCGCAGATACAGCAGCGACGGCGCGTTGCGTGCCGCCACATGCCCGGGGCGGCTGCCCGCCGGCACACCGATGCGCAGTGCCTCGCCCTTCAGCGTTGGCGCGAAGGCGCGACCCGGGTCATGGCACGCCGCGCACGACGTTCCTTGCGGCTCCGACAGGCGCGGGTCGAAAAACACCCGCTTGCCGAGCGCGACAAGGTTCGGGTCCGGCTTGAACGCGGTCGACTCGGCAGGCGGCGGCACGGCGTCCAGCCTGGGCGTCATGCCGATCGATTCGGCCGCCGCCACGCCCGGGATGAGCGCAGCGGCGACCCACAGCGCAATGCTCAGGCGCTTCAAGGTGCGACGAAGCCGGTCTTGTCACACACCAGGCTCGTGCCGTTCTGCGTGCACGTCGTCAGCAGCTTGCCGGCCACGGTGTAGGCCTTGAACAACCAGCCCTTGGCGGGCGCTGGCTGGCGGTCCATCACCATGAAGCCGAACGAGTTGTTGTGCGAGATGCTGCCAACCGTCACACCCGAAGCCGGGCTGATCGCAGGGAACGGATCGGGCAGGGCCACGTCGAGCGAATCGCCCGCGTTGCCTGCAACGATGGTCGCAGGGTGGTTGCTCGTGAAGTTGATGGCCTGGAAGTCATGCACGTGGCCGTGCAGCGCGACTTGCACGCCCGGCGGGTAATACGCCGTGGCGTTCAGGCTGTTCATGACCGACAGCAGCGCGGCATTGCCGCCCAGCGGCGTGCTGCCTGCGATGGGCACGAAACCCAGGATCGGATGGTGATTGGTGAAGATCGACATCACGCCCGGCTTGGCGGCCAGCGTGCCAACCGTGCTGAACTGCTTCTGGTACGTCTGGAACCACGGGTCGGTCGTCGCCAAGGCCGTCGTGCCCGCCTTGGCCGAATCGAACACGATGACCTGCGTATCGCTGCCGAGCGCGACGGCGTACGGGTCTGAAGCGTTGGCTGCCGTGTCGTTGGCCGGGTTGTCGCACGAGCGGTCGGCCGAGTATGGGCGGGGATCCAGGAAGCGGTACCAGCCCTGGCCGGCGCGCGCGCATTCCTCGTGGTTGCCGCGCACCAGCACCCACGGGGCCGCGGCCATCAGCGGGGCGGCGGGCTGGAAGAGGTCAGCCTGCCACGTATCCCAGCCGTAGCCCCACGGGCTGCCCTGGCAGCCGGCCACGTCGGGCGGGCAGGCATTTTCGCGGTAGTGGTAATCGCCCACGTGCAGGACGAGGTCGGGATTCATCTTGGCGGCCGTGGCAGCAGCGCTGGCAAACGGCCACGACAGCGAGTCGTTACACGACTGGAACGTGTTGCTCGATTTCTTCATGCGGCAGCCGGTGTCTGCCAGGATCACCACGCGCTGCGGGTTCGCCTTCGGCAGGGGCAGCACGCGCGCGCCGATCGACGCGGCCTTGGCCGTGGATGCCACGGTGGCCTCGCAGGCGTTTACAGGGAAGGACGAGGCTTTCGAATCGCTGGCGGCGCTGGCCGTGGTGCGCTGTGCGGGGGTGCCGGCGGCCACACGCAGCGTCATGCGCGTGGAGGTGCCGTCCACCGTCAGCAGCGGGCAGACCGAGCTGTCGACGGGCGAGGCGCTGTTCGTGTAGCTCGTGACAGCGCGCACGACAGCCTGGTTGCTATCGCCGATCTCTACCCACGCGGCCTGGATGTTGGCGTCAGCCGTGGCTGCGTCCGACGGCGTGGCCGTCGACACCGGCGTTGAATCGGACGACGAGCCACCGCAGCCGGCAATCACGGCCGCAGCGGCCAGCGCGGCAAGAGAGAGCATCGTGAACACGGTGCGTTTTCGTCGCACCGGAGCGAACATCGATCGGAATTCCATTGCGCCATCCCTGTTTCTTGTTGTGAGGAACGGGCAAGGTACTCAAGCTTGATGGCGCTATTTTGACAGCCCTGCATGCGTGCCTGGGATTTCCGTTCGGCAGGCGAGGGCGAAAAAAAAGCAGATGCATAAGCACCTGCTTTTTCTGTATCGGCCGAGCCGCATGGGCCCGGCAGAAACACAAGCTTATTGCTTGGCGGCGTCAGCAGCCGGAGCCGAAGCGTCAGCAGCCTTCTTGGCAGCCTTCTTGTGGTGGTGCTTCTTGGCCTTCTTGGCCTTCGGAGCAGCCTTTTCGGCAGCAGCCGGAGCAGCAGCTGCGTCAGCAGCCGGAGCGGAGGCTTGAGCGAACACACCGGTGGCGAACAGGCCGGCGATCAGGGCAGCGATCAGCTTCTTCATGGTGAATCCTTTTATAGATCAGTGAGTTAACCAACGACCCGCTAAATGAGTCATCTGCAATAACGCAGGCCGTTACAGGCGCGTTGACACGTTGCACTGAATTTTTTGTGGGGGCAGACAGAAGAATCCTTACTTCCTGATCGGCGATGTGGCGCATGTTGCGCTGCGCAAGAAAGATGCCCGCCACCCGGCTTGGGCGCCTGCGTTTCGGAGCGGTCTGATTGGATGGCGGCGCTTGCACCTCCAGAATGCGAGCCGATTTTGCTCAAGGCTTGCCGTGTCTCTCCCGCCGTCATCTTCCCGCCCCACCAAGCCCGCCGCCCCGGTTCTGCCGGCCCGTTTCCGGCGCCGCGATTTCGCCCTGGGTTGCGGCGCGTTGATTGTGCTGGGCGCCGTCCCCGGTTTGTGGCCGCCTTCGCACGGCGCTTCCGCCCTCGACGATTTCATGCTCGTGTCACAGACGATTTCCGGCGCGCCGCTGGATCGCCACACTGGGCTGTCCTGTTTCAGCCATCTGCACCGGACTGACGATCGCTTTATCGAGCACATCCAGACGCTTGCGTGGTTGGTGCGCAGGCATCCGGGCGTGGATGCTGCCGGCTTGGTCCGCTTGCTTGAGGCTGACAACGCGCGCGATCTGCGTGCCGCGTTGGTCCGGCTGGTGGATGCCTGGGGCGCCCGGCGGGATGCGGAAGCCGCCTCGGTCGATGTTCGCGCCTTGATGGCGTGCGCTTCCGGTACCGACCGGACGGGCCGTTGACGGCGCCCGCTCAGGGGCTGGAAGTATGGCGGATGGTGAAATTTTCCGGCATAATGTGGAATTCACTCTTGTGTCTTATATAAGAGTTGCGGCTTGCGCCAGATGCGAGATTTTGTGCGGTGCATCGTGAGCGCGTCATCGTAGGCCGTTAGAATCGCCAGTTCATTGCAGCGCGCCACGCCGGCCAACCCGTGAGCGGCACGCTGTGCTGTCAACCCCCACCGTCCACCCGCTACCTGCGGTCTGCACTGGAGTCGTCCATGTATCAACACATCAAGGTCCCGGCCGGCGAGAAGATCACTGTCAATCAAGACTTCTCCCTGAACGTTCCGAACAACCCGATCATTCCTTACATCGAAGGTGACGGCACCGGCTTCGACATCACCCCGGTGATGATCAAGGTGGTGGACGCAGCGGTTGAGAAGGCTTACAAGGGCGAGCGCAAGATTTCGTGGATGGAAATCTACGCCGGCGAGAAGTCGACCAAGGTGTACGGCCCGGACGTATGGCTGCCGGAAGAAACCCTGCAAGTCCTGAAGGACTACGTGGTGTCGATCAAGGGCCCGCTGACGACGCCGGTGGGCGGCGGCATCCGTTCGCTGAACGTGGCGCTGCGCCAAGAGCTGGACCTGTACGTCTGCCTGCGCCCGGTGCGCTACTTCAAGGGCGTGCCCTCGCCGGTCAAAGAGCCGGAGAAGACCGACATGGTCATCTTCCGCGAGAACTCGGAAGACATCTACGCCGGTATCGAATTCGAAGCCCAGAGCGACAAGGCCAAGAAGCTGATCAAGATTCTGCAGGACGAGTTCGGCGTCAAGAAGATCCGCTTCCCGGAAACCTCCGGTATCGGCGTCAAGCCGGTCTCGCGCGAAGGCACGGAGCGCCTGGTGCGCAAGGCCATCCAGTACGCGATCGACAACGACAAGCCGTCGGTCACGATCGTGCACAAGGGCAACATCATGAAGTTCACGGAAGGTGGTTTCCGTGACTGGGCCTACGCGCTGGCACAGAAGGAATTCGGCGCCGAGCTGATCGACGGCGGCCCGTGGTGCAAGTTCAAGAACCCGAAGACGGGCAAGGAAATCGTCGTCAAGGACGCAATTGCCGACGCCTTCCTGCAGCAGATCCTGCTGCGTCCGGCCGAGTACTCGGTGGTGGCAACGCTGAACCTGAACGGCGACTACATCTCCGACGCCCTGGCTGCACAAGTCGGCGGTATCGGTATCGCCCCGGGTGCCAACCTGTCGGATTCGGTGGCGATGTTCGAAGCCACCCACGGCACGGCTCCGAAGTACGCAGGCAAGGACTACGTGAATCCGGGTTCGGAAATCCTGTCGGCCGAAATGATGCTGCGTCACATGGGCTGGACGGAAGCCGCTGACCTGATCATCTCGTCGATCGAGAAGTCGATCCTGTCGAAGAAGGTCACGTATGACTTCGCCCGTCTGCTGGAAGGCGCGACCCAAGTGTCGTGCTCGGGCTTCGGTCAAGTGATGATCGACAATATGTAAGATCGTTTCGCCTGATTTCACGGCGAACCAGAAACCCCGGTAGATCAACGATCTCCGGGGTTTTTTCTTTTCAGGTCGTACCAGGCGGCATCATGGCAAGCGTCACTTGGTGGGGACCATTCAGAGCGGTAAGGAGGATCTTGAAAAACCCTCCTTAATCTCACCTCCGAGCGAGAATCCGGCACTCCGGCCGCGCGGCCTGCAACTTGCAGCGTCCTGTATGTACGCGAAAAGGCCCTGGCGGCATGGGACTGTGAGCGTTGGCAGAAATGATGTCCTGGCCAAAATTCACCTGGTGCAAATCGCCCGCCACGCCATCACATCCACCGTTTGCTACCTCTATTCACTCGTCCCCGTCTCCAGTCCGAGCTTTGCCAGTAACTCGTATGTAAGTCGGATGTGCACTTCAACCGCCAATGCCGCACGGGCTTCCTGCCGTGCCATGGCCGCTTCGAATATGGCCGTATGTTCCTCATGCACGTTGCGGCTGCTGGGTTGCACGGTGCTCCGCCGAATGGCCACGCGCCGATAACGTTCGCCATGGCGGTAGAGCAGGTCCAGCAGGTACTTGCTCCACGGTGAACGGTGCGCAGCGATGAGTGCTTCATGAAACTGCCGGTTGGCACGTTCCCAGTGTTCGGGATTGGCCGATGGACCCAGCGATTCCGCGTCGCTCAGGGCGTCAAAGGTGGCGCGCAGGTGTGCTTCCCATTGCGCATCGCCGTGACGGATGGACAAGCGCACAGCTTCCGTCTCCAGCATCACTCGCGTGTCGGTGAGGTCCTGCAGGTCGGCCAACGAAATTCCCGTCACGCGATAGCCGCGCTGGCCCTCCACCGTGACGAGCGCGTCCGAGACGAGGAGCGCCAGTGCTTCGCGCAGCGTACCGGCCCCCACGTTATATCGATCCTTGAGATGTTCAACGCGCAGGCGCTCGCCCGGAGCGAGACGGCCTTGAATGATGTCTTGCCGCAGATCGAGGTAAGCGCGCTCGCATAGGGTACGGGGCACTTCGGGTTCTGTATGCGCAACCGTGGTTGTGCTGGCCGCTTGTGCGCCAGACACGCCGGCTTGTATGGCGCGTTTCATTCTTCGCTACCTCTGTCTAGATGCCGCTTGAGGCGATAGGCCAATTGGGGGCGGGTGAGGCCCAACTGGCGTGCGGCGCCGGAAAGATTGCCCTTGGCACGCTCGACTGCAAGGTCAAGCAGTTGCGTTTCCAATGCTTCGAGACTCAGGCCGCTGTCCAGAATGCGCGCGCACAGGGTCTGTTCGCTTTCGAGCCGCACGGGTGCCAGGCGACCTTGGGGGCTCAGCTGCGATTGCATGCCTGAAGGCTGGTTGGGAAAAAGGTGTTCAATCTCGATGCTTTCACCCTGTGGTGCGAGGATGACGCCGCGCTCCACGAGGTTCTCCAGCTCTCGGACGTTGCCGGGCCAGTCGTGATGCATGAGCGCTTGCATCGCGCGTTCCCCAAAACCAGCGAGGCGCTTCTGGTGCAAGGCTGTGAAACGGGCCAACAGGTGATTGGCCAGCGGCTCGATATCAGTCATGCGTTCGCGCAGCGGCGGGATACAGATCGGATAGACGTTCAGTCGATACAGCAGATCGCGACGAAAGCGCCCCTGAGCTACCGCGGCTTCAAGATCGACGTTGGTGGCTGCCACGAGACGCACGTTCACCTTGCGTGTGCTTTCGGCGCCAAGTCGCTCGATTTCGCCCTCTTGCAGAACGCGAAGGAGCTTGGCTTGGGCGGGCAGCGGTAAGTCGCCCACTTCGTCCAGGAACAACGTGCCGCCATCCGCCCGTTCGAAGCGGCCGGTGCGCGCCGCGTGGGCGCCGGTATAGGCGCCGCGCTCGACGCCAAACAGCTCGGCTTCGATCAGATCGGCCGGCAGGGCGGCGCAATTGACGGCGACGAAGGGGCCCGTTGCTCGGGACGAGCCTTCGTGAAGAGCCCGCGCAAAACGCTCCTTGCCCACGCCTGTCTCGCCTGTGAGCAGCACCGTCACGTGGGTGGCAGCTGCACGGTTCAGCAGTTCGTGGGCGCGCTGGAACGCGGGCGAGCGGCCTACCAGCATGCCCGCTGCCACGAGCGGCTCACGTGTCGACTCGATCGTGGTTTTGAGGGCTTGCACTTGTTCGCTAAGCGCCGCAATCGTGTCGAGCAATGACTCGTCTTCAAAGTACTGGCGCTGCTCATCCCCGTCGGGCCATTCATCAATCGGTTTGCCCACGATCTCACAGTGATCGGCGCCACATGCGGCACAGGTGCTTTCCTTGAAGAGGATAAGACGGCCCATGAACGCACTGGTGTAGCCGCTGGCATAGCCGAGTTGGATCCAGCAAGCCGGTTCGTCCACCACGCCGTAGGCTTGACGGTGGGCGTGCGCTTCCCAGGAATTGTCCCAGCGGAACTCGCCAAAGAACCGCCCGCTCGCGGGGTCGAAGTCGAGCTGGACTGGTGTGACACGCACCGCCCCTTCGAGCATGTGCAACTGCGGGCCGACCATGAAGGCGGCATCGAGTGACAGCGCTCCACGCGTCTTGCGAGCAAATTCGGCATCGCGACGCCCGGAGGCATACCCCATGCGGGTCAACAGGCGGCGCGCATGAACTGGCCCTACCGAATTGATCAGGTCTTGCCGCAAACCGCTCAGCGCGGCGGTGTGCAGCAACAGCATGCGCCGCTCGCCCAGCCAGATGGTGCCGCTCTCGGGTTCGAAATGCAGCAGGCGCCGCAGGTCGGCGTCTGAGGGGTAATTGAACTTGGCTTGCACAGCGCGCGGCCTCCTGGGTGAGGGCGGAATTGGCCGGAATCTCGATATTCTCCTGGATAAGCAGGAAGACAGCAAGCACCGGAAACAGCGGGGTTTCCGGCAGGAGCGAGGGCTTTGATCAATTGATCAAGTGCCGATGCTGACCAATCCCACCAAATCGTCAAAAAGGAGAAGGAGGTCTCCGTGTCGGGAGCAGGCGACCCTACTTGGGGCCCGGAACACGCGCGGGAAATCGAGCCGAAACGTCATGGTTTTCCCTTGAAATATCGAGATTATTTGGCGAGGCGGTCGCAACTGGCATGCCTTCTGCAAACCGACTCCCGCGACCGCGCAGCAGCGCTTTGCCGGTCGCGATTCCGGCGGTGTGTCCGCGGCGCATGTTCGTCGCGATCGGGCAGTGCCGCCGTCTTGTTATCTCGCATCAATCAATAGACAAGGAGACACCCGTGAAAGGCAACTACGTTCGCGCGGCCACGGCCATCTGTGTTGCGGTCTGTGGGACCCACGCCAGGGCGACAGACGTGTTCAATCTGGAGGGTTTTGGTCCGATCTCGCGCGCAATGGGCGGAACGGGCGCGGCCTTCGATATCGGGGCCGCCGCCATGATGGAAAATCCCGCGACGCTTAGCCTGATGGGCGAGGGCCGCCATTTCAGCCTGGGGCTCGATGTCGTGTCGACCGACATCAAGGCCACGAATACCGCAACCGGCGAGACAGCGAGTTCGGGCAACCACGGCAATAACAACGGCCCGTATTTTGCGCCGCAGACCGCGTTCGTTTATCGGCAGGGCAGGTACGCGTTTGGGGCGGGCATTTTCGCGGAGGGTGGCCTCGGGACGCAATACGGTGGCAGCAGCTTCCTTTCGCGCACCTCCAACGGTGTGGACACCGGGCTGGACCAGTTCTCTCGGCTGCTGGTGTTGCGTGTGCCGTTTTCGGCGGCATACCAAGTCACCGACAAGCTGACCGTGGGCGCATCGCTGGATGCGGTCTGGACGTCGCTGAATCTCGGGACACTGTTGGATGTCTCCCAGATCGGCACGCTGGCCGGCCAGGGGCGCGTCTCGGGCACGCTTGTTCCCACCTTGATGGGCGTGCCAGGGCTTTCCGGCGGCTACATCAACTTCGCACGCAATGCACCGGTCGGGGGCGGCGCTCAGGCCTGGGGCATCGGCGGGCGGCTGGGTCTGACCTATCAGGTCACGCCGGATACCCGCATCGGTGCCGCGTATAACGCGAAGACACATGTTGGCGACCTCACGGGCCAAGCAACGCTTGCCGCCGTCAGTTCGGTCGCAGGCAACATTCCGCTCAGGGGTGACGTGACGGTTCGAAACTTCCAGATGCCCGCGCAACTGACCGTAGGCATCAGTCATCGGTTCAACGAGCAACTGCTGGTGTCAGCGGACTACCAGCGTGTGTTCTGGTCAAGCGTGATGAAGGACATGAACGTCGGGTTCGTGCAGTCGGGCACGGGTGCCAATCTGGATCTGTCGCTGCCGCAGAACTACCGCGATATCAGCGTGTTCGGGATCGGCGCCGAGTACCGTTACAACGCAAAGTGGACGTTCCGTGGCGGGTTCCATTACGCGCAGGAGGCCATTCCGGGCAACATGCTTTTGGCCGTGGTGCCCGCCACGCCTACGACGAGCCTGACCGGCGGCGTTTCCTATGCAATCGGCAAGAACGATGTGATCGACTTTGCGCTGTCGGTAGCGCTGCGCAAGACGCTGGCCAATTCGAGCCAGCCCAATACGGCTGTGCCGATCAGCGTGACGCACTCGCAAGTCAACGCCGTGATTGCGTATCAGAAGCGCTTCTAGGGCGCACGTGCCTGGGCGACGAAACCTTGTCGCCCAGGCTTGCACGGATCAGCTTCCGTCGACCGGAATGTGATACTTGCGAAGCCGGTAAGCCAGCGTCGGGCGACTGATGCCGAGCACCCGTGCCGCGCGCGACAGGTTGCCGTTGGCCTCGACCACGGCGGCGCGCAACATCGCCACCTCGGTTTCCTCCAGGCCTGGCCGGGGAATGGCTGTGCTGGACGGCGCGACGTCTTCAGCCGTCTCGCTGCTCTGCCCGATGTTGCCACTGCGTTTGAGGATGAACGAGGCGGTGTCGATCTCCTCTCCGCTGGTGAAAAGATGGCACAAGTCCAGTGACCCGCCATCTTCGGCCAGGATCACGGCGCGTTCGATCATGTTCTCCAGCTCGCGGACATTGCCGGGCCAGTCGTAGGCGAACAGCGCATCGACGGCACGTTCGCGAAAGCCGGTGATCTGTTTGTCGTGCTTCTTGGCCAAGCGCTGGAGGAACCAGTTCATCATCAGCGGGATGTCGTCCCGCCGTTCGCGCAGTGGCGGCACCTGGATCGGGAAAACGTTCAGCCGAAAGAACAGGTCTTCGCGAAACTGGCCCGCCTTGGCGGCTTCGCGCAGGTTCACGTTCGTTGCGGCAATCACCCGTACGTTGACCTTGCGTGTGCGCGTATCGCCCACGCGCTCGATTTCCCCCTGCTGCAGCGCGCGCAACAGTTTGCCTTGTGCTGTCAGGCTGAGCGTGCCGATTTCATCGAGGAAGAGCGTCCCGCCGTCGGCGCGTTCAAAGCGCCCGGGCCGTGATGTGGTCGCGCCCGTGAATCCGCCACGCTCCACGCCAAACAATTCCGATTCCATCAGATGTTCGGGGATCGACGCACAGTTGACGGCGACGAATGGCCCGTCGGCGCGTTTGCTCAGACGATGCAGATTGTTGGCGAAGACTTCCTTGCCGACACCGCTTTCGCCCAGGAACAGCACGGTGGCTTCGGTGGGGGCCACCTTGTTCACCATATGGCAGACGGTGTTGAAACCGGCAGAGATTCCAACCACGCCGAAGCTGTTTGCCGGTGCGGCGGCCAAACGCGCTGCGATGCGGCTTGTGGCGGGCAATGGCGCCTCGTGTTGGGGTGCCCATTTGACGAAATCGCCGATCTGCAGGAAACGCAGGTCGTCTTCGGCGTCTTCCCACTCTTCAACGGGTTTGCCAACCACGCGGCACTTCGCATGCCCCATGCCGCGACACTCGATCTCGCGCCAGAGGATGGGGCGGCCCATGAAAGCGCTGGTGTATCCGCACGCATAGCCGATCAACATCCAGCACACCGGTTCGTTGCCGATGCCGTAGCTGGCGACGTGGGCCTCGGCCTCGGAGCTGTCGATCAGGTAGAAGTCGCCGAAATAGTGGCCACGCTGTACATCGATATCGAGTGCGACCGGCTCGCAGTGCACCATGCCTTCCAGCGAGACCAGTTGCGGGCCTGCCAGGAAGTCGTCGTAGCTGTTGAAGCCTGCGCGAACCTTGCGCGCCATGGCGGCATCGTGCGTACCGGCCTGATAGCCGATGCGGGTGATCAGCCCGCGCGCCGTTTCCTTGCCCAGGCTTTCGATGAGCTCTTGCCTCAGCGCGCCGAGCGAGCTGATGTGCATGAGCATCATGCGTTGGTCGTCCAACCAGATCCGGCCCTGCTGCGGAGCGAAGCGCAAGCGTTTGGCGAGGTCGTGGATGGCCGGCACGCGGATCTCGGTGGCCCCCGGGTGTTTTGGGTCGCGATCGGGTCGCGCCGGTGCCGTTGCGTCGGATTTGGATTGTCGCGGATGCCGTTTTGCCATGGTCTCCTCGATCGCGGCCAGATGGATTGCCGTCGCGACGGCGAGCGGCTGGCGCTTACGCGGTACCGGCTGACTGCTGTCGTCGGACGGTCCGCGGACGTCATACAAGGTTCGATCGAATGAGCTTAACCTCAGCTTCCAGATATGGGGATTGGTGAAAGTACGCGACATGGCCGATCTGTGAAATTGATCGTCGATGCTGTGCTGTGTTCGTCGCGTTGCTGGGCTCGCGATTCTTGATGGGTTGCTGGCTTAAACGAAGCGGTCGAAGTGCATCTGTTCGAACGGCACGTGATGCGAGTGCATCAGCAATGTCTGCACGGCTTCGATCATGGGCGGAGGGCCGGCGAAGTAGAACTCGAAATGGTCCAGCGGTGTTGCCAACACCCGCTCGACCTCGGCGTGTACGAAGCCGGTCGGTCCTTGCCACGCAAGCTCAGGCGCAGGCGCAGACAGCACGACCGAGAGTGCGAAGCGGCTGTCTGCCACGAGGTCTTCAAGTGCCGCCATGGCACCGAGGTCGGGCTGTGAGCGCCCGCCGTAGAAGAAGTGCACGCGTCTCGCGCGGTTCTCGGAAAGCGCTCCACGGGCGACCGACAGCATGGGCGCAAGCCCTGAGCCTCCGGCAATGCACACAATGTCGCGTGCGTTGTCGTCACGCAGGTAGGCGTGGCCATAGGGGCCATCGAGCGTGATGGTTTGCCCGATTGCAACGTGATCGAACAAGGCGTTGCTGCCGGCACCGCCGGGAACGCGCCGGATCACGAATTTCCAGATGCCGTCCTGACTGGGGAGGTTCGACATCGAATAGGCGCGCGCACCCGGCGTGTGCGGCGGATACAGCAGCGCGTACTGGCCCGGACGGAACGCTGCCGGGGCCTGTATCTGAAATGTGAACTCGCTCATGTCGGGCGTCAGCTCGCGCCGGGCCAGCAGCACGGCCGGCCAGCGGCCCGGTGATACGACCGGGCGATATGCTTCGTCGCAGCGCACGCGGATCGTGCAATCGCCCAGCAGGCGCGACTGGCAGGCGAGATGTTTGCCGCGCTTGCGGTCGCGTTCAGACAGCCCGGGTGCTTCCGGCCAGATGGATTCCACGAGACCCGAGAGCAGGTCAAAGCGGCATGCACCGCAGCCCCCGACGCTGCACTCGTGGGGCAGGGCAATGCCGGCGCGTAGCGCGCCCCGCAGCAAGGTGTCTTCTTCTGCAGCGACGGAAAAAGCGGCGCCGCCTTCGATGGTGATCTGGTGTGTCATCGCCAGTTCCGATGTGTCGTTGGCCATGGTTTGGATGGAATGATGTCGCCCGGGCTGTTTGGTCTCACAGGCCGATGCTGTGCCGGAACTCGCGCACCGCAGCGGTGGCGCGCGCCTGCGCCGCTGGCGCGTCGGGCAGGGCTGCGCAGTAGGCCACGATGGCTTCATCGGCCAGGGGCTCCCATTTGGCGAGCCAGCCGGTGATGACCTCGCGGTTTCCGGGCTGTTCCAGCGCCATGCGTACAAGTGCGCCGGCCCAGCGGCGATGGCGTTGCGCATCGGCAAGTTGCGCGTCGGTCAGCAGGCCAAGCAGGGTGTCGCCGTTGTGCCGGGCCGCTTCGCCAAGACTGCGCAATACGGCTTCCTCCACCGCCGGCCGTACCACCAGGCTCAGGGCAACGAAGCACTCGGCCCAGTCCCACGCCACCAGCGCGTGTTCGACGAGCTTGCGCCAGCCTTGCCATGCCGGGTCCTGCTCCCAGTAGCGGCGTTCATCGGTGCCGAAGCCGAGATCGCTGAAGGTCTGAGACAGCTCCTTGGTGCGGTACGCGGTGTGTGTCAGCCAACGCAGCGAATCGGCCGTCTGATAAGCCGCGCAGTTTGAAATGGTCGAGGCAGGCGCCAGTTGCGTCAGATAGGCCGAGCCCATCTGCAGCGTGTGGAACAGGTAGCGCGCAGGCGTGTACAGGCGAGCCAGCGTGCCTGCCCAGGTGCGTTCGAGCATGGCGTCGTGCCCGCGCTCGGAAAACTGGTCGAGCAGCCCGAACACATAGGTCTCCTGCCCGTCCTGCAGCATGTTGTACGTGCGGTAGACCAGTTCATCCGGATCGCGGAACGCGTTCCAGTCGGGGTGGGTCAGGGGAGATGCGTTGCGGTTGCGCTTGAACCACTGCGCCATCTCGAAATTCGGGTCGAGCTCGAACGGCGCATCGGGGTTGTCGGTGGTGTAGTGCAGGTTGGTCGAGACGATTTCGTACTCACTGGGCTTGCGTCGCCGCGCGGCCAGATGACTCCAGGTCTTGAGCGGCTTGAGGACTTCAGCTTGCGTTGTCATGTGTGTCTCCGATTACAGCGTTTTTTCGTAGTAGAACCGGACGTAGTCATCCGTCGTTTCGATGCGGCCGGCGAACGAGCTGAGGTTGACTTCGAGCTCGGACATCTTGAACGGTCGCCCCAGTGCCTCTTCGAGCGTGGCGCGGCGCAGGATCAGTTCGCCGTCGGTGTCGATGCGCACATAGGCGAGCTTGTCGTCGATGCGGATGCTCTTGCCCGGGTTGTCTTCCTGCGCGGCTTCGATGACGCCGGCAGTGATGCTGCTCGCGCGCAGTACGGGACCGACGCGATTGTTGCGGTAGGCCTCGGCGGTGTTGGCGATACTCATGGTGGGGTTCCTGGGCGATGTCAGCAATTGGCGAAGAGAGGCTCAACGCCCTCGACAGCGACGAAGATGTCGTCGCCTTCGACTTTCAAGGCGTACTCGGCAAGCCGGCAGCCGCCGGGGTTGATGCCTTTGCCGGTGTTGGCATCGAAGGTCCACTGATGTGCGCGGCACATCAGCACCCGGCCGTCGAACTTGCCCTCGGCCAGCGGGATGTCCTGGTGCGGGCAGATTCCCTGGAACGCGCGCGGTTCACCCCCTTCGGGGCGCACCAGCACGATCACATGGCCGGCGACTTCGACCTCGGTCATGTCGCCTTCCCAAAGCTCGTCGAGCGAGCAGACTTTCTGGAAGTTCATCGCGGCCTCATGCATCGCAAAAAATGAATTCGAGCGCTTCCATCGGCTTGATGTCGGTGTCGGCCAGCTTGGCGTTGCGCGGATAGAACTGCTCGCCGCCCTGGCGCCGGACCCTGACGATCTTGCCGGGCTGCGGTGCCACGCGGCGCCCCACCGAGTGGTGTGCCGCTGCTGCGGCCACCTCGTCGATCGTGTTCTCGGTATCCACCGCGACGAGCTGCAGCACGAAGTCGTACTGAAAATTCGAAATCACAGGAAAAAGTGCCATGTCGTCCTCCGTTTGCGTGCCGCCTCACGCGGCTTTCTTTTCGTAGCGCTGATTGCGATACGCCTCGACCCACGCGTAGTGATGGGCGTCGTCTCCGCACTCGCCAGGCGCCAGGTTCATGTACTGAAGTGCGCCCATCAGGTTGGGTGGCTGAATCTGCCCCGCGAGGAATCGGTCGACCAGCGTCAGGTGGTCGCGATAGCGCAGCGGGTCTTGCTGGAAGACCCAGCGGTCGATCTCGGAATTGAAGTGGTACGTGCGGCCCTTGTAGTCGAGCGGGTAGTCCTTCACGTTCCAGCCGTTGCCCGGAATTGCGCAGATCGGCAGCTGGCTCATGTTGCATACGATCGGCAGTGTCTCGGGCACGGTCAGTTCGGGCTTGCCGGCCAAGAGGTTGTCGATGATGACGTCCCAGGCTTTGCCGAATGTGTCGTTCCAGCCGGGGTATTTTTCTTCGAGCCAGTCGCGGCAATCAGGCGTCATGCCGGCAGCTGGGTTCCACCAGATCGTCGGACGCCAGAACCAGATACCCATCTGGTAGGCGTGGTGCTGGTAGTCGAACTCGTTGATCATCTGATCCCAGTACCAGGGCAGGTCCAGGCCCAGGTCGATCAAGGTGCGTTCAAACTGCCCGACGATCCACTCCGTCATGAATTCCTTGAACGACTCCTTGCGATGGTGCAGCGGCGTTGCGTAATCCATCGAGGTGCCGGTGAGCAGCGAGAACAGCCGCCAGGCGCGCGCAATGGCAATGTCGACGAGTTTCTGCGCCTGCTCCTTGTGACCGTTCGCGATTAGGATCTGCAGTGCCGGACCACCGATCTGCGCATGCCGCGACTCATCGGTCTGGATGCTTGAGATGAGGCTGGCGAAGGTGAAATCACCCGCCTCTGCAGCGTCGGCGGCGAGGCCGAGGAACTGCATGTTGGTAAAGCCCGTCTCAAAAGCGAACGTCAGCATGATCGCAATATCGATCGCGCTGCGCGACATGAACAGATCATCGAACGTGCTGCGTGCCGCGATCGCGCCCCATTCGTTGGTGTGATAAGCCTTATGGGCCCAATCGAACTGACGGTCCTTGGCGCAATAGTCGTGCGGGAAATACAACTGCAGCTGGCCGTGCCGATTCTCGTCGAGCATGCCGAAGGTGGCCATGTTGCGCATGCCCGGTGCGCGGCCGAAGCGGGCCATGCGTGCCTCCGCGCTCATCGCGGCGTATTCGCCGAGCGCAATGGCGCCGTAGTGCGCCTTCAGAATCGACAGCCAGCCCGGGTCGGCGTCTTCGAACATGCGGCTGCGTTCTAGCGCAGCCTTGACCGAGTACGCACCGGCATCTTTCTCGCGCTGGATGCGGACGTATTCGGGATACGACGTCTTGTATGGCTCGTCGTAGGTTTCCCATGTCTGCATCGGTACGCCCTGCGCGCCGGTCATGATGTCGGGAAACAGCTCGGACTCGGTGACGTAGCTCGGGGTCCAGTTGGTCGTGCGTGCGATGTCGTACCACGCGGCGCGTTCCAGTAACGCCATGGTGATGTCTCCTTGGTGGGTCTGTAGTGCTTTTGCTTGGTGGTCTCAGCGCGGTCGCATTTGCGCTGGGCGGTCCTCCATTGCAAGGGCGGTGCCAACCGCAGCGCCTGCCGTGGGTTGGTGCAACGCAAAAGTCCCTGACGCCTGTATCGACGCGCGCCGTCGACACGCCTGTGCGCTGCCTGTGTGCAGTGCAGAAGCGCTCATCCCCATCGCGATTTCAGTTTTTGATCAGATTCGGTCGCCGTTGGCTTGCCGTCTGATTTGATCAATTGATAAGAATCTCGAGAATATGGATTCTGCTTCGGCGTAGCGCACCCCGGACAGCCGATATACGCCTATCCGTCGCCAGAGTGTTTTCTCGAAGTCGGAGCGCGCGGCTCGCAATGAGCGTGTCGTCCGCCTGTTTTCCGGTTATTCCAAGCCTGTAAGGCCACGGACGGGCTCGACGATTTGATGAAAACCGCCCCGAGTGGCTCGATCAAATGATCAATTCGCCTGCCTGATCAAGCGAAATTCGCTGCCATTGCCCCGTGTTTTGCGTGCATGACACCGCATAAAGGCTGTCTCGTTGTTGGGGTTTTCCCTTGAAATATCGAGATTTTTGAAGAAGCTCCGCCCAGCTGGCACAGCTTCTGCAAAAGAGGAGCCGTCACCGGCGACAGCTCAGCGTCGGTGGCAATCCCGACCTCAACAGCGGATATGCCCATGACCACGCAAATCAACCTGTCATCCGACGAGATGCCCATCGTCGATCTCACGCGCAAATACGTGAGTCGTATTGAGCGACGCGACGATGGGCTGGTGAGCTTCGAGTTCGCCATCGGCTGGCCCGAGCTGAGTGTCGACTTGCTGCTGCCCGAGCCGGCCTTCACCGCGTTCTGTCAGCGCCACCAGGTGACGAGGCTGGATTCCTGAGACGGCGCAGACCGTCCACCGCCACACCCCATAAAACACCCAGGAGACAACCCGCATGAACATCGACTTGCAGGCCCGCGAAATCACACCGCTGCGGCAGACCTTCGCCCACGTTGCCCGCCTCATCGGCGAAGGCAAGGCAGCCACGCGCTACCAGGAAGCGACTTACGGCGCGCAGTCCATGGCGAACTTTCACTACCGTCCGACGTGGGACCCAGCGCACGAGTTGTACGACCCGAGCCGCAGCCGCATTCACTTGGCTGACTGGCAGGCGCTCAAAGATCCGCGCCAGTTCTATTACGCCACCTGGACCATGACCCGCGCGCGTCAACAGGAAGCGGTGGAAGCGAACTTCCAGTTTGTCGAATCGCGCGGGCTGGCATCTGCGATGGGTGATGCGCTGCGCGACCGCGCGCTGCAGGTGCTGCTGCCGCTGCGCCACGTGGCGTGGGGCGCCAACATGAACAACGCGTCGATCTGCGCGTATGGCTACGGCACGGCCTTCACCGCGCCCGCGATGTTCCACGCCATGGACGATCTCGGGATTGCGCAGCTGATTACCCGTCTGGCCCTGGCACTGGACGAGCCTGCCGTGCTCGATGCCGGCAAGCGGGCCTGGCTGGAAGACCCCCGTTGGCAAGGCTTGCGCCGCTACGTGGAAGACAGCTTCGTGGTGCAGGACCCGGTCGAGCTGTTCGTGGCCCAGAACCTTGCACTGGACGGGCTGCTGTATCCGCTCATCTGTGGGCACTTTGTCGATGACCACCTCGCTCTGCAAGGCGGTACGGCCGTGGCCATCCTGACGAGCTTCATGCCCGAGTGGCATGACGAAACCGCGCGCTGGATCGACGCCGTCATCAAGACCATGGCGAGCGCCGTGGAGCCCGAAGCCGCAGGCAATCGCGCATTGCTCTCGGAATGGTTCGCACACTGGGCCGACCGCGCCCAGGCCGCGCTCGCGCCCGTCGCCGAGATGGCCTTGGGAGAGCACGGCGCTGCGGCACTGGGCGAAGTGCGTGCGGCGCTCGATGCGCGCGCCGCCAAAGCCGGCCTGTCGCTCTGAACGCCACGTCTTCCGATTGCTTGCAGAGGAAACCCCATGTCACAAGTCTTTATTGCCTTCCAGGCCAATGAGGAGTCGCGCCCCGTCATCGAGGCCATCGTCACCGACAACCCGGAAGCCGTCGTCACCTACCCGACCGGGCTCGTCAAGATCGACGCTCCGGGGCGGCTGACCATCCGCCGCGAAACCATCGAAGAGCAGACCGGCCGGCCCTTCGACCTTCAGCAACTGCACGTCAACCTCGTGACGCTCTCGGGCCACATCGACGAAGACGACGATCAGTTGACGCTGAGCTGGCAGCACTGAACACGAAAGACCTCGCACACCTACACATACGAGAGGAGACACCCTATGGACACCCGTGTTGCCAAGAAGAAGCTTGGCCTGAAAGAGCGCTACGCCGCCATGACGCGCGGCCTGGGCTGGGAAACGACCTATCAGCCGATGGACAAGGTCTTTCCGTACGACACCTACGAGGGGATCAAGATCCACGACTGGGACAAGTGGCAAGACCCGTTCCGCCTGACCATGGATGCGTACTGGAAGTATCAGGGCGAGAAGGAGAAGAAGCTCTACGCCGTGATTGAGGCTTTTGCGCAGAACAACGGTCAGCTCGGCATCAGCGATGCGCGCTACGTCAACGCGCTCAAGCTGTTCATCCAGGGCGTCACGCCACTGGAATACAACGCGCACCGTGGGTTTGCCCACGTGGGCCGTCAGTTCACGGGCGAAGGTGCGCGCGTGGCTGCGCAGATGCAGTCCATCGACGAACTGCGCCACTACCAGACCGAGACGCATGCGATCTCGCACTACAACAAATACTTCAACGGCATGCACAGCCCGAACCACTGGTTCGACCGTGTCTGGTACCTGTCGGTGCCGAAGTCGTTCTTCGAAGATGCGTGCACGGCCGGTCCGTTCGAGTTCCTGACGGCGGTCAGCTTCTCGTTCGAATACGTGCTGACCAACCTGTTGTTCGTGCCGTTCATGTCCGGCGCCGCGCACAACGGCGACATGAGCACCGTCACCTTCGGCTTCTCTGCGCAGTCCGATGAGTCGCGGCACATGACGCTGGGCATCGAATGCATCAAGTTCATGCTGGAGCAGGATCCCGACAACGTGCCCATCGTTCAGCGCTGGATCGACAAGTGGTTCTGGCGCGGCTACCGGCTGCTGACCATCGTCGCGATGATGCAGGACTACATGCTGCCCAAGCGCGTGATGAGCTGGAAGGAGGCCTGGGAGATGTACGCCGAGGGCAACGGCGGCGCGCTCTTCAAGGACCTGGCGCGCTATGGCATTCGCGAGCCGGCGGGCTGGAAGGACGCGTGCGAAGGCAAGGACCACATCAGCCACCAGGCGTGGGCCACGTTCTACAACTACGGCGCGGCCGCACCGTTCCACACGTGGATTCCGAACGAGGACGAGATGCAGTGGCTCGCGCAGAAGTATCCGGACTCCTTCGACAAGCTCTATCGCCCGCGCTTTGAATTCTGGCGCGAGCGGGCCGAGGAAGGACGGCGCTTCTACAACAAGACGTTGCCGATGCTGTGCACGACCTGCCAGGTGCCGATGTTCTTCACCGAGCCGGGCGACGCCACCAAGATCGCCTATCGCGAGAGCGACTACTTCGGCAACAAGTATCACTTCTGCTCGGACCACTGCAAACACATCTTCGACGACGAACCCGAGAAGTATGTGCAGAGCTGGCTGCCTGTGCACCAGGTCTACCAGGGTCATTGCTTCCCTGAGGGCACAGACCCGACCGCCGAAGGGTTCGACCCGTTGATGGCGGTGCTCAAGTACTACGAGATGAACATCGGACGTGACAACTTCGACTTCGAAGGCTCGGAAGACCAGAAGAACTTCGCCGCCTGGACGGGAGAAACAGCATGAGCGTCGTGACCAATCCGAAAGCCGCGCCCTACAAGTTTCCGATGAAGGACGTGCGCGAGAACTTTCCTGCGCCGCTGCTCTACATCGGGTGGGAAGACCACCTGATGTTCAGCGCACCGTTCTGCCTGCCACTGCCGGCGGAGATGCCATTCGGCGCGGTGGTGACACAGGTGCTGCCCGCGCTGTATGCCGAGCACCCCGACTTTGAACGCATCGACTGGAGCGCTGTGCAGTGGTTCAAGTCCGGCCAGCCCTGGACGCCCGATTCGGCCAAGTCGTTGGCCGGTAACGGGCTGGGCCACAAGGACGTGATCCGTTTTCGTACGCCGGGCCTCACCGGCATCAACGGTTCCTGCAGTTAAGCCATGTGTAATCAACTCACCATCGAGCCCATTGGCGCCACGCTGGACGTGGCCGAGGGCCAGACCCTGCTCGACGCCGCGTTGCGCTCGGGGGTGTACATCCCGCATGCGTGCGGCCACGGACTGTGCGGTACGTGCAAGGTGCAGGTCACGCACGGCGAGGTGGACCACGGCCCAGCCAATCCCTTCGCGCTCATGGACATCGAGCGTGAAGAAGGGAAGACGCTGGCGTGTTGCGCCACCGCGCTGAGCGACGTTTGCATCGAAGCCGATGTGGACGACGAGCCGGACGCGCGTGTCATTCCCGTGCGGGATTTTGTGGCGACGGTCACGCGCGTTGAAGCCCTCACGCCCACCATCAAGGGGCTGCGCCTGAAGCTCGATCAGCCGATCGACTTCCAGGCTGGCCAGTACGTGATGGTGGAGATTCCAGGGCTCGGTCAACGGCGTGCCTTCTCGATCGCCAATTCGCCCAGCAATGTGGCAAGCACGGACGAGATCGAGTTGCAGGTGCGCCGCGTCCCCGGCGGCGCCGGAACCGGTGTGCTGCACGAGCAAGTTGGCGCGGGCGACACGCTGCACGTGACAGGTCCTTACGGCCGGTTCTTCGTGCGGCAGTCAGCGGCCAAGCCGATGCTGTTCGTCGCAGGTGGTTCGGGTCTGTCCAGCCCGCGGTCGATGATCCTTGATCTGCTGGAACAGGGCTGCACGTTGCCCATCACGCTGGTCAACGGACAACGCAGTCGTGAAGAGCTGTACGGCCACGAGGAGTTTGTTGCGCTGGCCAATCGCCACCCGAACTTTCACTACGTGCCGGTGCTGTCGAACGAAGCCGAGGGGAGCGCCTGGGACGGTGCGCGCGGCTTTGCCCACGACGCTGCCAAGGTGCATTTCAACGGACAGTTCTCAGGGCACAAGGCGTATCTGTGCGGGCCGCCGCCGATGGTCGAGGCTGCCATCGGTGCGCTCATGCAGGGCCGGCTGTTCGAGGATGACATCTACACCGAGAAGTTCCTCTCCGCAGCCGATGCCAACGCGCAGCGCAGCCCGCTGTTCAAGCGGGTTTGAAAGGAGGGCCACGCAATGCTGGATACCCGACCCAAGGTGGACGTGTGCGTGGAACAGACCCAGGAGCACTACCCATGCGCCACCACCGAGAGCTTGCTGACGGGCATGTTGCGCCTCGGGCGCAAGGGCATTCCCGTGGGCTGTGTCAATGGCGGCTGCGGGGTGTGCAAGGTGCGCGTGCTTGAAGGCAGCACCGTGCGCCTGGGGCCGCTCAGCCGTGCCCACGTCAGCGCAGACGAAGAAGCGCAGGGCGTGACGCTGGCCTGCCGTGAAGCACCGCTGACCGCCGTCCGGCTGGCTGTGCTGGGCAGATTTGAAAAACCGTTTTCGAGAGGCTTCGCCGCATCTGCGGGGGCGCAGTCCGACAAGAAACCGCAGTGAGTTTGATCAACCAGGAGACAAGCATGGGTGTTCTACGAATCGGGCATGCCAGCCTAAAGGTGATGGACATGGCCGCCGCCGTTCGGCACTACGAAAACGTGCTCGGCCTGAAGGTGACGATGCAGGACAACGCCGGCAACGTCTACTTCAAGTGCTGGGACGAGTGGGACAAATACTCGCTCATCCTCACGCCGTCGGACCAGGCAGGCCTGAACCATCTCGCCTACAAGGTCGAGAAAGACGCCGACCTCGACGAGCTGCAGGGGAAGATTGAAGCGTGGGGTCTCAAGACGGTGATGCTGCCAGAGGGGACGCTGCCTGCTACTGGCCGCATGCTGCAGTTCAATCTGCCAAGCGGCCACGAGATGCGGCTCTATGCGATGAAAGAGGTGGTCGGCACCGAGGTGGGCAGTCTCAACCCCGACCCGTGGCCGGACAACCTCAAGGGCGCTGGCGTGCATTGGCTGGATCATGCCCTGCTGATGTGCGAGCTGAATCCGGAAGCTGGCATCAACACGGTTGCCGAAAACACGCGGTTCATGCAGGAGGTGCTGGGCTTCTTCCTGACGGAGCAGGTCGTCGTCGGCCCGGGCGGCGCCGTACAGGCTGCCGCATGGCTGGCCCGCAGCACCACGCCGCACGACATCGCGTTCGTCGGTGGTCCACGCAGTGGCCTGCACCACATCGCCTTCTTCCTGGATTCATGGCACGACGTGCTCAAGGCTGCAGACGTCATGGCCAAGAACCAGACCAAGATCGACGTGGCACCTACGCGCCACGGCATCACGCGCGGGGAGACGATTTACTTCTTCGACCCCAGCGGCAACCGCAACGAGACGTTCGCTGGACTGGGCTACCTCGCGCAGCCAGACCGTCCCGTCACCACGTGGAGCGAAGACAAGCTGTGGACCGGCATCTTCTACCACACGGGTGAAGCGGTGCCGTCGTTCACCGATGTCTACACCTGATCTGTCCGAGCCTGTTTGCCGAGCCGCCTGAACCGCCATTTCCACGTCCCGTCTTGCCATGTCCACATGTACTGCACACGACGCCACCTTCCTCAGCGAGGTACGCAGCCAGATCACGCTCCCCGCGGCCCAGGCTGCCGTTGCGGCGGCGGTGGAGTCGGCGCAGGCACAGGGGCTGTGCATCAACGTGGCCGTGGTCGATGGCGGCGGCACGCTCGTGGCTTTTGCGCGCATGTCGGGCGCGTTTCTGCACTCGATCGACATTGCCATCGACAAGGCTTATACGGCGGCCAGCTTCGGCTTTCCCACCGCGCAGTGGGGCGACTTGCTGGCCGGCGATGAAATGCTGCGCCTGGGGCTGGCCGAGCGCCCGCGACTGGTGATGTTTGGCGGTGGCCTGCCGATCATCAACGCGGGCCAGCGCATCGGTGGCATTGGCGTGTCTGGCGGCTCGGCGGAGCAGGACGAAGCGTGTGCCCGCGCAGGGCTACGCGCGATCGGCCTGTGAAGAAGGTCTCTCCTCAACCAAAAGAAGAATCGTCTGTTTCGGGAATCCAACCGTGAAGCAATTCCTCAATTTCATCAATGGCGAGTTCGTCGCCACCCACAAGACGTTCGAGAACCGCGCGCCGGTGGATAACAGCGTGATCGGCCTGGTTCACGAGGCTGGTCAGGCAGAGGTGGATGCCGCCGTCGCTGCTGCGCGAGCCGCGTTGCAAGGCGACTGGGGCCGGATGACCGTGGTCAAGCGCGTCGAGTTGCTGCATGCGGTGGCAGACGAGATCAATCGGCGTTTTGACGATTTCCTTGAAGCCGAACTGGCTGACACAGGTAAGCCGCGCAGCTTGGCCGCGCACATCGACATTCCGCGCGGCGCGGCCAACTTCAAGGTGTTTGCCGACATCGTGAAGAACGTGCCGACCGAGAGTTTCGAGATGGCTACGCCCGACGGCGGTACTGCCGTCAGCTATGCGCTGCGTTCGCCGCTGGGTGTGGTGGCTGTGGTGTGCCCTTGGAACTTGCCGCTGCTACTGATGACGTGGAAGGTGGGGCCCGCGCTGGCTTGCGGCAACACCGTCATCGTCAAGCCCTCGGAAGAGACGCCAGCCACGGCCACGCTGCTGGGTGAGGTCATGGCGCACGTGGGTATCCCCAAGGGCGTCTACAACGTCGTGCACGGCTTCGGGCCGGGCTCTGCCGGAGAGTTCCTCACGCGACATCCGGGGGTCAACGGCATCACCTTCACCGGTGAGACGCGCACCGGAGAGGCCATCATGACCGCGGCTGCCAAAGGCGTGCGACCGGTGAGCTTCGAACTGGGCGGCAAGAACGCGGGCATCGTTTTCGCGGATGCCGATTTCGACAAGGCCGTGGCCGGCATCACGCGCAGTGCGTTCGAGAACTGCGGGCAGGTCTGCCTGGGCACCGAGCGCGTCTACGTTCAACGGCCGATCTTCGACAAGTTTGTGCAAGCACTGAAGGAGAAGGCTGAGGCATTGAAGATCGGGCCATCGGGTGAGCCGGGGGTGGGTCTGGGCCCGTTGATCTCCGCCGAGCACAAGGCCAAGGTCATGTCCTACTACGCACTGGCCCAGGAGGAGGGCGCAACTGTGATCACCGGAGGCGGTGCGCCGGACATGCCCGCCGCGCTGGCCGAGGGCCATTGGGTACAGCCGACCATCTGGACCGGGCTGCCGGAAAGCGCCCGCGTGATTCGCGAAGAGATCTTCGGTCCCTGCTGCCACATTGCCCCGTTCGACACCGAGGAAGAAGCCATCGCGCTTGCGAACGCCACGGACTACGGCCTGGCCACCACGGTGTGGACGCAAAACCTGGGCACGGCCCACCGCATGGCGCGCGCCGTTGAGGTGGGACTGTGCTGGATCAACAGCTGGTTCCTGCGCGACCTGCGCACCGCATTCGGCGGCGCCAAGGCATCCGGCATCGGCCGCGAAGGCGGCGTGCATTCGCTGGAGTTCTATACCGAGCTGCGCAACGTGATGGTGAAGCTATGAGCACGATCAACCTTGAAGGCGCGGATGCCCGCTACGTCCGCACCGGTGCCGTACAGACCTACGTGCACGATGTCGGGCAGGGCGCACCGGTGCTGCTCATACACGGGTCAGGCCCGGGTGTGAGCGCATGGGTCAACTGGCGGCCGGTCATGCCTGCGCTGGCCCGGCAGCGCCGCGTCATTGCGCCCGACATGCTGGGCTTCGGCCTGAGCGACCGGCCCGCGGGGCAGGTCTACAACATGGACGTTTGGGTTCAGCAAGCCATCGACCTGCTGGATGCCCTTGGATTGCCGCAGGTCGATCTGGTTGGCAATTCCTTTGGCGGCGGATTGTCACTGGCGCTGGCGATCCGGGCGCCCGAGCGTGTGCGGCGGCTGGTGCTGATGGGCGCGGTGGGTGTGCCGTTTGCCATCACGCCGGCGCTCGATGCGGTGTGGGGCTACACACCATCGCTGGCGGCCATGCGCGGTCTGCTCGACGTGTTTGCCTACGACCGCGGCCGTGTGACAGACGAACTTGCGCAACTGCGCTACGAGGCCACCATCGTGCCGGGTGTGCAGGAGTCCTATGCCGCCATGTTCCCGGCGCCCAGGCAGCGCTGGGTGGATGCCATGGCGAGCGCCGAAGCCGACATCCGCGCGCTGCCGCACGAAACACTGGTGCTGCACGGGCGGGAGGATCAGGTGATCCCGGTATCGAACTCGCTCACCCTGGCCGACTGGATTCCCAACAGCCAGCTGCACGTCTTCGGTCACTGCGGGCACTGGACGCAGATCGAGCACAGCGCCCGCTTTGCCCAACTCGTGAACAACTTCCTGGCCGAAGCCGATGCTGGCGCAGCCACCTGAACCACTCTCTTACGCAGACCTTCCCATGGACGCTCTCAAGATCCAACACTACGGCGATGCGCTCTACGAATCGCTGCGCTCGCGCACACCGGTGGAGCCGCTGACCGACCGCGAACCCGGCATCACCATCGACGACGCCTACCAGATCCAGCTGCGCATGATCAGCCGCCGCATCGAAGCCGGCGAAACCGTGATCGGCAAGAAGATCGGCGTGACCAGCCAGATCGTGATGGACATGCTTGGCGTGAACCAGCCCGACTTCGGCCATCTGCTCTCGGGCATGGTTTTCAACGAGGGCGAGCCGGTCGACACCGGCAAGATGATCGCGCCGAAGGCCGAGGCCGAGGTGGCCTTCGTGCTCTCACGGGACCTTTGCGGCCCCGGCGTGACGGCGGCCGACGTGCTGCGCGCGACCGACTGCGTGATGCCATGTTTCGAGATCGTCGATTCGCGCATCCGTGACTGGAAGATCAAGATCCAGGACACCGTGGCCGACAACGCCTCGTGCGGCGTCTTCACGCTGGGCGGCACGCGCCGCAGCCCGCGCGATCTTGATCTGGCGCTGGCCGGCATGGTGCTGGAGAAGAACGGCGAGATCGTGAGCACCTCGTGCGGTGCCTCCGTCCAGGGCTCGCCTGTGAACGCCGTGGCGTGGCTGGCGAATACGCTGGGGCGGCTTGGCATCGCGCTCAAGGCCGGCGATGTGATTTTGTCGGGTTCGCAATCGCCGCTCGTGCCGGTCAAGCCGGGTGACAGCCTTCACTGCAGCGTGGGCGGCCTCGGTAGCACCTCGGTGCGCTTCATCTGACACCCAATCGAGCATCGAGGAGACACACACCATGGCACTGAATCGCCAAACCATTGAAGCGCTGGCTGCGCATGTGGAATCCGCGCAGTTGCACGTACGCGACATCACCAAGATCACCGACGAATACCCCGACATAGACTGGGCCGATGCCTACGACATCCAGGACGAGATCCGTCGGCGCAAGGAAGCGCGCGGGCTGAAGATCGTCGGCTTGAAGGCGGGGCTGACCTCCTTCGCGAAGATGAAGCAAATGGGCGTTGAAACGCCGGTCTTCGGCTTCGTGAGCGAGGACATGGCCCGTGCGGAGGGCAGTGAAATTCGCATGTCGGAGCTGATCCATCCCAAGGTGGAAGCCGAGATCTGCATCGTCACAAAGGCTGCGCTGCGTGGTCCGGGCTGCCATGTCGGCAATGTGCTGGCGGCAATCGACTTCGTGATCCCGGCTGTCGAGATCATTGACAGCCGGTACCGCGATTTCAAGTTTGACCTCAAGAGCGTGATTGCCGATAACACGTCGGCCGCGCGTTTCGTGGTCGGTGGCCGTTCCCGCGGTCTGGAGGAGCTGGACCTGCGCACCCTGGGCGTGGTGCTGGAGAAGAATGGCCGCGCTGTCGCCATGGCGGCGGGCGCTGCCGTGCTTGGCCACCCGGCGGCCGCCGTGGCCATGATGGCCAACCACCTCGGCGCACGAGGCCAGGAGATCCCGGCTGGCACCTTCATCATGACCGGCGGCGTCACCGAGGCGATTGCGGTGGCAGCAGGCGACAGCGTATGCGTGCGTTTCCAGGATCTGGGCAACGTGTCGATGCGCTTCGTGAATTGAATGCCAAGTTGAACATTGCGTATTGGAGACCGCGACCATGACTCAAAAGATCAAATGCGCCCTGATCGGCCCCGGCAACATTGGCACCGATCTGCTGGCCAAACTGCAGCGCAGCCCCGTGCTGGAACCTGTGTGGATGGTGGGCATCGACCCGGAATCCGACGGGCTCAAGCGTGCCCGCGAGATGGGCATCAAGACCACGGCAGACGGTGTCGACGGCCTGCTTCCGCACGTGCTGGCCGACGGCGTGCAGATTGCCTTTGACGCCACCAGCGCCTATGTGCATGCGGAGAACTCCCGCAAGCTCAATGCGCTGGGCGTGTTGATGATTGACCTCACACCTGCGGCCATTGGCCCGTATTGCGTGCCGCCGGTTAACCTGAAAGAGCACCTCGGTCGCGCCGAGATGAACGTCAACATGGTGACCTGCGGCGGGCAGGCCACCATCCCGATGGTGGCGGCCGTCAGCCGCGTGCAACCCGTGGCGTATGGCGAGATCGTTGCTACGGTGTCGAGCCGGTCGGTGGGGCCGGGCACCCGCAAGAACATCGACGAATTCACGCGCACCACGGCCGGTGCGGTCGAGCGCGTGGGTGGAGCGAAGAAGGGCAAGGCCATCATCGTCATCAACCCCGCCGAGCCACCGCTGATCATGCGCGATACCGTGCATTGCCTGACGGAAACTGAGCCGGATCAGGCGGCCATCACCGCGTCGATCCACGCGATGATCAAAGAGGTACAGAAGTACGTGCCGGGCTACAAGCTCGTCAACGGCCCGGTGTTCGACGGCAACCGCGTGAGCGTGTTCCTGGAGGTCGAGGGCCTAGGCGATTACCTGCCCAAGTACGCCGGCAACCTCGACATCATGACCGCCGCTGCCGCGCGCACTGCCGAGATGTTCGCCGAGGAGATCCTCAAGGGTGAACTGACCCTGCGCGCCACCTCGGCCGCCCCCGCCGCTGAAACCGCCTGACGAGGAGCCTCACATGACTACGCTGCAAGGCAAGAGCATTACCGTTCACGACATGACGTTGCGCGACGGCATGCATCCCAAGCGCCACCTGATGACGCTTGAGCAGATGCGCTCCATTGCGCAGGGGCTGGACGCCGCCGGAGTTCCCCTGATTGAAGTCACCCACGGCGACGGTCTGGGCGGCTCATCGCTCAACTACGGCTTTCCCGCGCACAGCGACGAGGAGTACCTGGGTGCAGTCATCCCGCTCATGAAGCAAGCCAAGGTGTCGGCGCTGCTGCTGCCCGGTATTGGCACGGTTGACCATCTCAAAATGGCGCGTGAACTCGGCGTGCATACGATTCGCGTGGCCACGCACTGCACTGAGGCCGACGTCTCGGAGCAGCACATCAGCTACGCGCGCAAGCTCGATATGGACACCGTCGGCTTTCTAATGATGGCGCATATGAACAGCCCCGAAGGCTTGGTCAAGCAAGCCAAGCTGATGGAGAGCTACGGCGCCAACTGCATCTACATCACCGACTCAGCCGGCTACATGCTGCCCGATGACGTGAAGGCGCGCCTTGCTGCCGTGCGCGACGCGCTCGAGCCTGAGACCGAACTGGGTTTCCATGGCCACCACAACCTGGCCATGGGCATTGCCAACTCCATTACCGCGATCGAATGCGGTGCTACGCGCATCGATGCGGCTGCAGCGGGGCTGGGAGCCGGTGCAGGCAATACGCCAATGGAGGTGCTGGTGGCGGTGTGCGACCGCATGGGCATCAAGACCGGCGTGGATGTTTGGAAGATTCAGGACGTGGCTGAAGACCTTGTGGTGCCCATCATGGATTTCCCCATCCGCATCGACCGCGATGCGCTCACGCTCGGCTATGCCGGTGTGTACGGAAGCTTCCTGCTGTTCGCCAAACGTGCAGAAAAGAAATACGGTGTACCGGCGCGTGATCTGCTGGTCGAACTGGGCCGGCGCGGCATGGTGGGCGGTCAGGAAGACATGATCGAGGACACGGCACTCACCATGGCTCGTCAGCGCGGCATCCTGGCAGCGCAGGCGGCCTGACTATCGCCGGCCATTGCAAATACCAAGGAGGAAAGCCATGCCGTTTGCACAGATCTACATGATCGAAGGTCGCACCACCGAGCAGAAGCGCGCCGTAATCGACAAGGTTACGACCGCCCTTGTCGAGGCGACCGGCGCTCCGAAGGAGAACGTCCGGGTATGGATCCATGACGTGCCAAAGGAGAACTGGGGCATTGCGGGCGTGTCGGCAAAGGATCTGGGGCGGTAGCTCAACTGCCCTGGGTCCCCGGATTTGGCAGCCGTAGCAGGGCGGAGTTTTACGGGCGATTCAGCGAGAATGATCGATGCATGTCGCTCGCGGCACCCCGCCGTGGATGTGGAAAAACCCCGGCAGCTTCGGCTCGCCGGGGTTTTTTGTTTTAAGCGCAGCCGACCATCTGCAGATGCTCGCAGTCTTGACCGGTTCGTACTCGCAAAAAGGGCGGGCGAGCCCCAACAAGCCCCAACGCCGATGCTGCAACAAGGGCGCCGCGGCCTATGCGCTGGGCCTCGCCCATGAATCAGCGGGGTTGCTCGGGGTGTTCTGGCGAGTCCGTCGTGCTGGTTGCGGAATGCTTGGGGGCTGCGGCGCGCGCGGACAGGGCACGCAAAAATTCACGCGCAGCGCCAACACCTTTCTGATATTTGGCGAGCGAATTGCCAGCCGGGGAATCGACGGATTGGGAGATCGAGCGGGTCACGGCATTCCTCTTCATGTGATGAACGGAACCGCGCCCAACCCATGGGAGAGGGGTGGGCGAGCACAGGCAAGGTGGAAAACCGATGCGTAACAGTCGGCGCGGCCGAAGCCGCTCATGCCTGGCTCGCCCCAGGAGGGAGACGAAGCCAAGCCATAGCAATCGAGGGCAAGAACCTATGCTCGGTTCTCACCCGTTACGCACGAGGTTTCCACACCTCGATCGCTTTCCCTATGGCACTGAAAGCGATGGCGCAGAGTGTACCGATGGCCGCTTCGTCTGAGCAGGGGCGAAACTATAAATCAGAATTTGCTGACGACCGGCGCCAATGCCGCCCGGTGTGCCCTGTTGGATGACTGGTCTCTCGGTTTCCTGTTGGTCCGGCAACGTCGCCGAGCACTCCCGCAAAGCCCGGCGTACACTAAAAAATCTACTCAGTAGGGGAGAAACATCATGCCCGAGACCGACCCCAAGAGCACTTTTCGCGGGCTTCCATTGACTCCCGAACAAGATGCTGAGATTCGTCATTACATAAAGCAAAAGATGCACCGAGGCGAGCCATGGGACACGCCCGAGTTGGGTGCCATGCTGGACGATATGCTGGAGCCTCCTCCCGGCGAGCTGGAGGAGTCGGATGAATTCCTGGCCGAAGAGCGAGGCGAAATAGAACGCGCGGCCTCCTCGATTGATGAGGCAATGGATCCGATTGAGGCCAGCGAAGAACTGAACGCCGCGAGAGAATCCGAGGCCATGAAGAAGCCGCAGCACTAGAGGTTGCCGACGGGTGGACGTCACCTGTCGCTGACGGCCGCATTGATCTGCAGCACAAGCCGGTCAGGCAGGCTGATGTTCAGGCGCACGGCCTTCGATCCGATCCTGGTGAGGTCAATGTTGACGAACAGCCAGCATCCGCTGTCGTCCTCGCTGAACATCCTGCATAGCGAATTGACGTCGTGGGCGAGTGCACGAACATCTTGATCGCCGTCTTCATGCATCGGCTCGACGGCTTCCTGCGCGTTGCGTTTCAGTTCTTCCAGCGTTGCGCCGGAGGTGTTCACGCACGAGAGGGCTAGCGGCCTCCGTGGCAAAACGTCACGAAAAACGCCGTCGACGGCGGCCCGCTCAAGCGCCCGATACCTCACAACTCCCCTCAGAAATGGTTTGTCACCCCTTCCATCCATGACTAGACTGGATCACATGTGACTTTCTGTGCTGGATCACATGTGACTTTCTGTGCCACTGGCCGGGACCCCCTGCAAGTGGCACCGACGCGCGCCAAGTCTCGTCCGCCCGTGAGCCCCAACGACCGCCGACTCGTCCGCCATCTGCTCATCGTCGTCGCCATCAAGCTGGTGGTGCTGAGCGCGCTGTGGTGGGTATTCGTGCGAGATCACCGGGTGCCGGTCGATGCCGAGCGGGCCGCTGATCGCCTGATCGTGACACCGTCAGCAGCGCAGGGAGGGCAACCGTGATTTCCGAACATCTCGTCGATCTGTCCCGGCTTCAGTTTGCGGCCACGGCGATGTACCACTTCCTGTTCGTGCCGCTCACGCTGGGCATGGTCTGGCTGCTGGTCATCATGGAAAGCGTCTACGTGATGACCAACAAGGTCATCTGGAAAGACATGACGCGCTTCTGGGGCAAGCTGTTCGGCATCAACTTTGCGCTGGGCGTGACGACGGGCATCACGCTCGAATTCCAGTTCGGCACCAACTGGGCGTATTACTCGCACTACGTGGGCGATGTCTTTGGTGCGCCGCTGGCCATTGAAGGGCTGATGGCGTTTTTTCTGGAATCCACCTTTATCGGCCTGTTCTTCTTCGGGTGGGATCGCCTTTCCAAGACGCAGCACTTGCTGGTGACGACGCTGATGGCGATCGGCACCAACCTTTCCGCGCTGTGGATTCTGATCGCCAACGGCTGGATGCAGAACCCGGTCGGTGCCGAATTCAACTGGCAGACCATGCGCATGGAGATGCACGACTTCTGGGCCGTGGTCTTCAACCCCATCGCGCAGGCCAAGTTCGTGCATACCGTGTCGGCGGGTTACGTGACGGGCGCGATGTTCGTGCTGTCGATTTCGAGCTGGTACTTGCTGCGCGGCCGCGATGTGGAATTCGCGCGGCGCAGCTTTCGCGTGGCGGCGGCGTTCGGGCTGGCCAGCGTGTGCTCCGTGATCGTGCTGGGCGACGAGTCCGGCTACACCGTGGGCGAAGCGCAGCAAACCAAGATGGCCGCCATCGAGGCCATGTGGGAGACCGAGCCCGCGCCGGCCAGCTTCAACGTGATTGCGTCGATCAACCAGCGCGAGCAGAAGAACGACTGGGCGGTCGAGATTCCGTGGGTGATGGGGCTGATCGGCACGCGCTCGGTGTCCAAGCAGATTCCGGGAATCCATGAGATCAAGGCGCGAAATCGCGGCCGAATCATGAGCGGTATCGAAGCTGTGGCCGCGCTGGAAACGGTGCGCCAGCACCCCGGCGATGCGGCGGCGCTCCAGACCCTGCAGATCCATCAGCAAGACTTGGGCTTTGGCCTGCTGCTCAAGAAGTACGTGGCCGACGTGCGGCAAGCCACGCCCGAGATGATCGACAAGGCCGTCGACGATACCGTGCCGCGCGTTTGGCCGATGTTCTGGGGTTTTCGTGTGATGGTCGGGTTGGGCTTCCTGATGCTGGCGCTGTTTGGCCTGTCGTTCTGGAGCACGTTGCGGCCGCAGCGCAAGGCACCGGCATGGCTGCTGCGCTGTGCGCTGTGGATGCTGCCCGCGCCATGGATCGCCATCGAGCTGGGTTGGGTGGTGGCGGAGTACGGCCGTCAGCCGTGGACCATCTACGGCGTGCTGCCCACGCATCTGAGTGTGTCGACGTTGAGCGAGGCCAGCCTGTATGGGTCGCTCGCGGGCTTCATCGGTTTCTACACGCTGCTGCTGATCGTTGAGATGTACCTGATGATCCGGTTCGCGCGCCAGGGGCCGGGCAGCCTCGGCACTGGCCGCTACGATTTCGAAGCCGCCCACGCCTGAGGAGAACGCCATGTTCGATTACCCAACCCTCAAGGTCATCTGGTGGCTGCTCATCGGCGTGTTGCTGATCGGCTTTGCCATCATGGACGGACACGACATGGGCGTCGGCACGCTGCTGCCCTTTGTCGGCAAGACGGACGACGAGCGCCGCGTGATGATCAACACCATCGGCCCGCACTGGGACGGCAACCAGGTCTGGTTTATCACGGGCGGTGGCGCCATCTTTGCCGCGTGGCCGCTGGTATACGCCACCGCGTTCAGCGGGTTCTACTGGGCGATGCTGGCGGTGCTGTGGGCGTTGTTCTTCCGGCCGGTCGGGTTTGACTACCGGAGCAAGATCCATAACGCCACGTGGCGCAAAGTGTGGGACGTGGGCCTCTTCATCGGGGGCGCGGTGCCGCCGCTCATCTTTGGCGTGGCGTTCGGCAACCTGCTGCAGGGCGTGCCGTTTCACTTCGACAACTTCATGGTGGTGACGTACACCGGCACGTTCTGGCAACTGCTGAATCCGTTTGCCATCCTGACGGGCGTGGTGTCGAGCGCGATGATCACCATGCATGGCGGCATCTATCTCGCCCACCGGACGGAGGGCGTTGTCCAACAACGCGCCACCAGTGCTGCCACTGGCGCAGCCATCGTCGCGGTGGTGGCGTTTATTGCGGCCGGCGCATGGTTGCACGCCGGCAGCATCGAAGGCTACGTCATCACGTCGGCTATCGACCCCGCGGGGCTTGCCAACCCGATGGCCAAGACCGTCGCGCGCACGGCTGACGCATGGTGGCGCAACTATCAGAAGCAGCCGTTGCTGTGGGCGTTGCCGGCAATTGGCGTGATTGGCCCGCTGCTGGCCGTCGTGCTGTCGCGGGCGGGGCGCACGCTTACTGCGTTTGTGCTGTCGTCGCTGGGGCTGGCGGGCATCATCACCACGGCCGGGGCATCGATGTTCCCGTTCGTGCTGCCTTCGTCCAGCATGCCCGGCGCCAGCCTCACGGTGTGGGACAGCGTTTCCAGCCACTTCACGCTGGGCCTGATGTTCTGGGCGGCGATCATCTTCACGCCCATCGTCATCGCCTACACAAGCTGGTGCTACCGCGTGATGCGCGGCAAGGTGACGGTCGAACACATCCGCGCCAACGAGCACTCGGCTTACTAACCGCCGCACAGGAGAGCAAATCCATGTGGTACTTCAGTTGGGTCCTGGGTGTCGGCTTTGCTGTGCTGCTGGCGGTGCTCAACGCAATGTGGGGTGAGGTGAGCGACGACCGCGCCGCCAACGCGAACAATCCGAACTCGGACCGCGAGTGAGCACAGCCAACGTGAGCACCACCGACAAGCCGCGCATCCACGCCGCCAGCCTGGCAGCCGGGTTGCTCGTGATGGCGGTGGGCACGGTGTATCCGTACATCCTCGCCAATCGCGACGGGCATGCCGACCATGGTCTTGCCGTGCTGCTGTTCTGGGCGATGAGCGCGGGGCTGGTGCGCGGTGTGGGGTTTGTTCCGCGCAACAAGGTCTGGCGCGTGCTGTTTTCCGGGTGGGCGTGCGCGCTGGCCCTGACGTTGTTCTGGCTGCTGCGCGCCTTTGGATAGCGCCTTAGCGCGGCAGCCGGGTGGTGCCGGCCGGCGGCGGCTCAGGTGATCGCCCGCGCAGCGCATCCCGCAGGCGCCGCACGCCGCGCCACAGCTTGGGCAGTAACCACACCGATACCAACAGCAGCAGCCCCAGGACCACCAAGAACGCAACTGGCAGGAAAAATGCCATCAGCAAACCACCGCTGGCGGCTACGTCTTCACTGAACGACGCCACCCAGTTCGAGAACGGTTCCGGCGACGTGTTGATCAGCGCGCGCGTACCGGCCTTGGTGGCATGTGCCGTGCCGGCCAGCGTCCCGCCAATCAGTCCGGCAGCCACCATCCATTGCGGATCGAGCTGCCCGAACGCGGCCGCAGCCAGAATCGCGCCCGCAGGCACGCGGATGAAGGTCTGAATGCCATCCCAAACGGAATCGAAACCGGGAATCTTGTCGGCGAGAAATTCCGCCACGGCCAGTACGCCGGCCAGGCCAATCACCCACCACGATTCCAGCATCTGCAGGCCGGGCGGCAAATGCAGCCAACCCGTGCGGCCGAGTACGCCAGCAGCAAATACGGCCAGATAGAGGCGGAATCCGCTGGTCCAAGACAGCCCGGCGGCCAGCGCGGCGGTTTCCAGCATGAGGCTCCCTCGGGGCGTGGAAGACAGGCGAACGGTCAGTCGATATTGCAGTGTAGTGCGCGCTTGCCTGCGCCGCGGCTCAAAGCAGGGATTTGCCCTGCGACAGGATCTTGTCGCACGCCTGCCGGGTGATTTGCGACTTGATGCTGCTCAGGTCGAATGAGTTGCCATCCGAGCCGGTCAGGATGCCTTTTGTGCCGTCGGTGTAACCCGGGTTGGACGTCGGCGCACCGCCCAGCTTGCCGAGCAGCTTGTCCTTGACCGACGCCGCATCGGTCGCGCCGCCCAGGTAATTGTTCTTCATGCAGAACTCCAGCACGCCAGCTACATTGCCGGTGCTCCCCGACGTCAATGACCCGAGCGACGGCACACCGCCCGGGCTGCCAATGCTGCCAAGGCCGCCTGTGGCGCCCTGGCTGTTGCCCTGCGTGGCCCCCTTGATGAGGTCGCCAAGCTGGGCGCGGGCGGCTGCGGGAAATAGCACGGCAATCAGCAGCGTGGCCGTGGCGGCGGTGCGGGGCAGAGAATGTTTCATGGGCGGGGGCTCCTTGAAATGACACGGGGATCATCCATGCCGTAGCGCACAACCCGCTGAAATGACGTGTTGCGCGCGGCGAGATATCTCCGGCATTGTCTCGCGCCGCGGCAACAAAAAACCCGGCATATCGCCGGGTTTTTTGCATTTGGACACCGTCGCCATCCGGCGGGGTGCCGCGCAACGCCTATCAGGCAGCCTGGATGTTGGTGGCCTGCTTGCCCTTCGGGCCTTGCGTCACTTCAAACGAGACGCGCTGATTTTCCTTGAGCGTCTTGAAGCCAGCCATTTGGATGGCCGAGAAATGCGCAAACAGCTCTTCACCGCCTTCGTCAGGCGAGATGAAACCGAAACCCTTGGCGTCGTTAAACCATTTGACCGTACCGAGTGCCATGAAAACCCCTCCGTTAAAACACAAGTCCGAGCCGGGAGGTATGCCTGTCGGGGCAGTGCAGAGCGGTACCGCGCAGTCATCGCCCGGCCGCCGGCCAGCACGGCACGACGAATGGCGCGGGTGGAACCGCGCCGCAAGCGATCGGTCTTCTTGTGGCAAACGCCACAGCCTGAAGCGGTTGTCGATCTGTTGTCGACTGGTGTGAGGCCTCCCGGGCTCACCATTCATGCGGCTCGCTGCCAACGGTTTGCGGGGCAGTAGGGCGCACATGCTGAATTCGATTGTTCGAGGATTGTAAGAGACTGTCAAGGCCACAAAGGGTGGGTTTGTGGCGAAAAACGGTCAGTTTCTGAAGAGGTTTTGCTCGAAATCCAGCCGATCGCCTCCAAGTACGGAAAACGATTGGCATCTCAGGCGCGGAGCTTGCGCCGGTTCCAGCCAACGCAGGGGCGGTAAAACGCCTCGCGCCCGAGGGCTGACGGACGCACGCTCCACGGGCCAAACCGTTTGTAGACCTTGAAGTCGGTGTTATTTCCCCAAATTGCGAACTCGAAAGGAGTGGTTAGAATAAGACCATGGCAATCCGGCAAGCGACCACTCCACAACACGATGCAGGCACCGTCCTCGAGCGGAAAGAGCAAGCGCTCAAACCGCCCGCGATGTACAAGGTGCTGCTGCTCAACGACGACTACACCCCGATGGAATTCGTCGTGATGATTCTTCAGCAGTATTTCAGCAAAGACCGGGAGACCGCCACACAGATCATGCTGACTGTGCATCGGGAAGGTAGGGGCGTGTGCGGTATCTACACACGGGATATCGCCGCGACGAAAGTGGAATTAGTGTCAACCCATGCACGGCAAGCGGGGCATCCGCTGCAGTGCGTGATGGAGGAAGCATGATCGCGCAAGAACTGGAAGTCAGCCTGCACATGGCGTTTGTCGAAGCCCGGCAGGCTCGCCACGAATTCATTACGGTGGAGCATCTGCTGCTTGCGCTGCTGGACAATCCGACGGCCGCGGAGGTGCTGCGCGCCTGCGCCGCCAACATCGAAGACCTTCGCACGCATCTGAAGAACTTCATCGCCGACAACACGCCTGTGGTGCCCGGCACGGACGAGGTGGACACGCAACCCACGCTGGGTTTTCAGCGCGTGATCCAGCGCGCCATCATGCACGTGCAATCCACGTCCAACGGCAAGAAGGAAGTGACGGGCGCGAACGTGCTTGTCGCCATCTTCGGCGAGAAGGATTCGCACGCGGTGTACTACCTGCAGCAGCAGGGCGTGACCCGGCTGGACGTCGTGAACTTCATCAGCCACGGCATCCGCAAGGACCAGGCTGAGCCCGCCAAGCAGGGCGAAGGCAACCCCGAAGGCGAAGGCGGCGACGGGAAGGAAAGCCCGCTGGAGCAGTTCACCCAGAACCTGAACGCGCTGGCCAAGGCCGGCAAGATCGACCCGCTGATCGGCCGTGAGCAGGAAGTCGAGCGCGTGGTGCAGGTGCTGTGCCGCCGCCGCAAGAACAACCCGCTGCTGGTGGGCGAGGCCGGTGTCGGCAAGACGGCCATCGCGGAAGGTTTGGCATGGCGCATCACGAAGGGCGAAGTGCCGGACATCCTCGCGAAGTCCGTCGTCTATTCGCTCGACATGGGCGCGCTGCTGGCCGGCACGAAGTACCGCGGCGACTTTGAGCAACGCCTGAAGGGAGTGCTGAAGTCGCTCAAGGACAATCCGAACGCGATCCTGTTCATCGACGAGATCCATACGCTGATCGGCGCTGGTGCGGCTTCGGGCGGCACGCTGGACGCAAGCAACCTGCTCAAGCCGGCGCTATCGTCGGGCGCACTCAAATGCATCGGTGCGACGACGTTCACGGAATATCGCGGCATCTTCGAGAAAGACGCAGCGCTGTCCCGCCGCTTCCAGAAGATCGACGTGGTGGAGCCGACGGTTGATCAGACCGTGCAGATTTTGCGCGGCCTGAAGTCCCGCTTTGAAGAGCACCACGGCGTGAAGTACGCGTCGTCGGCACTCACGGCTGCGGCTGAATTGTCGGCCCGCTTCATCACCGACCGCCATTTGCCGGACAAGGCGATCGACGTGATCGACGAAGCCGGTGCAGCGCAGCGCATCCTGCCGAAGTCGAAGCAGAAGAAGACGATCGGCAAGGGTGAGATCGAAGACATCGTTTCGCGTATCGCCCGTGTCCCGCCGCAAAGCGTGTCGCAGGACGATCGCAGCAAGCTGCAGACGCTGGAGCGCGACCTGAAGTCGGTCGTGTTCGGGCAGGATCCGGCCATTGATGCGCTCGCTTCGGCGATCAAGATGTCGCGTGCAGGCCTGGGCAAGACGGACAAGCCGATTGGCTCGTTCCTGTTCAGCGGCCCCACGGGCGTGGGCAAGACCGAAGTCGCCAAGCAGCTCGCATTCATCTTGGGCATCGAGCTGATCCGCTTTGACATGTCGGAGTACATGGAGCGCCATGCGGTGAGCCGATTGATCGGCGCGCCTCCGGGCTACGTGGGCTTCGATCAGGGCGGTCTGCTGACGGAAGCTGTGACCAAGAAGCCGCATTGCGTGCTGCTGCTGGATGAGATCGAGAAGGCCCACCCGGACATCTTCAACATCCTGCTGCAGGTGATGGACCACGGCGCGCTGACGGACAACAACGGCCGCAAGGCGGATTTCCGCAACGTGATCATCATCATGACGACCAATGCGGGCGCCGAGACGATGAACAAGGCAACGATCGGTTTCACCACGGCGCGCGAACAGGGCGACGAGATGGCCGACATCAAGCGCATGTTCACGCCGGAGTTCCGCAACCGTCTGGACGCAACCATCAGCTTCCGCTCGCTCGATGAGGAAATCATCATGCGCGTGGTCGACAAGTTCCTCATGCAGCTGGAAGAGCAGTTGCACGAGAAGAAGGTGGATGCCATCTTTACCGAGAAGCTGCGTCGCTTCCTGGCGAAGAAGGGCTTCGACCCGCTGATGGGTGCACGCCCGATGCAACGGTTGATTCAAGACCTGATCCGCAAGGCGCTGGCCGACGAGCTGCTGTTCGGCAAGCTGGTGAACGGCGGAAAGGTGGTCGTGGATCTGGACGATGCGGATGCGGTGAAGCTGGAGTTCTCCGAGAACGAAGCGCCGCCGGCACCTGCCCAGGAAGAAGCGGAAGCTTGACGAAGTTTGTCGCACCAAACAAAAGGCCCGGAATCTCCGGGCCTTTTTCTTATGTGTGGGCGATGTTGTCAGTGGCGCCCGGTGCTGCCGAAACCACCTGCGCCACGCTCGCTCTCGGCAAAGTCATCGACGATGTTCAGCTCTGCCTGCACCACCGGCACGATCACGAGTTGTGCAAGGCGCTCCATCGGATTGAGCACGAACGCCGTGCTGCCACGGTTCCACGTGCTGACCATGAGCTGGCCCTGGTAGTCGGAATCGATCAGGCCGACCAGGTTGCCGAGCACGATGCCGTGCTTGTGGCCCATGCCAGAGCGCGGCAGGATCAGCGCGGCATAACCCGGATCAGCCAGGTGGATGGCCATGCCGGTCGGGACCAGATGCGTGGTGCCGGGCTCAATGGTGAGCGGGGCGTCGATGCATGCGCGCAGGTCCAGCCCGGCGCTGCCGGTGGTGGCGTACTGCGGGAGCTGTTCGTGCAGGCGGGCGTCGAGGATCTTGACGTCGAGTTTCATGCGGGGCAGGCCGAAGAGGTTGCAGAAGCCGGAGATGGTAGCGCAAACGCCTCCGCCAGCAGCTCATATGAACGCAGGCGCGCCTTGTAGCTGGGTGCGACGGTCAGCACGATCAGTTCATCGGCGACGAAGCGTTCCTTGAGCGCATGCATCTGTTCGGCCACGGATTCCGGTGTGCCGATGATGCTGCGTGGCCGCTCGCGCATGACGATGGCCTGGTCGCGCTCGGTGTAGACGTGGGCTTCGCCTTGCTCGACAGTCGGGATCGGACCGTTCACGCCGAGCGCCATCTGCACGCGGCGCAGGTCGATGGCGGCTTCATAGCGGCGCGCTTCCGCCTCGGTATCAGCCGCGATCACGAAGACGGCGGCGGCGCTATACGGGCGCGCATCGTAGCCGGGCTCGAAATCCGTGCGGTACTGCTGGGCGACGATGTGCCCGACGTGCGGGTTGATGAAATGCGCGAACGCGAAACGGATGCCCAGGCGCGCGGCCAGCGCCCCACCAAAATCGCTGGAGCCGAGCATCCACAACTCGGGCTTGGTATCGATCTCGGGTTGTAGTAGAACGCCGGCTGCGGGGTGGTCTGGCGGCAGCGTGCCTGTCAGGTGCCAGATCAGTTCCTGCACCTGCTGCGGGAAGATGTCGCCGCGGTTGTAATCGCCCATGGCCACGGCTTGCGCGGTGCGCATGTCGCCGCCGGGTGCGCGGCCGACACCCAGGTCGATGCGGTTCGGGAACAGTGCTTCCAGCAGGCGGAACTGCTCGGCCAGCTTGAACGGGCTGTAATACGGCAGCATCACGCCGCCAGAGCCCACGCGTAAGTGCCTCGTGGCGCTCGCCACGCGGGCAATCATCACTTCCGGCGCGGGGTTGCTCACGCCGCGCAGGCCGTGGTGCTCGGCGCACCAGTAGCGCGTGTAGCCGAGCGAATCCGTCAGTTGCGCCAGATCGACCGTCGCGGCAATGGCGTCGCGTGCGCTGTGGCCGTAGATGACCGGGCTTTGGTCCAGGACCGATAGACGGATCGGCGCGGCGCTCATGACCGTGCTCCATGGACGCGGTCGGCGATGGCGGCGACGATCTGGCGCGCCAGCGTCAGCTTGTCGGCGCGCGGCAAGCGCGTGATGCCCTTTGCATCGAAGAGTGCGACTTCGTTGTCGTCGCGGCCGAAGGTCTGCTGCCCAAGATTGCCGACCAGCAGAGGAATGCCTTTCTTCTTGCGCTTGGCCTCGCCGAACTCTTCCAACCGTTCGGTTTCGGCCGCAAAGCCGACGCAGAAAGGCGCATTCGCCCTGCGCGCCACACCGGCCAGGATGTCCGGGTTCTGTGTGAACGTAAGTGACGGTACGTCGGAATCGTTCTGCTTCTTGAGCTTCTGTTCCGCGGCTTGCGCCACGCGCCAGTCGGCCACAGCGGCCACGGCAATGAAGATGTCGTTCTTCGCCGCATCCAGCTCGTGCATGACGGCGTCGTGCATTTGCTGGGCGGTTTGCACATCGATGCGCAGCACGCCTGCGGGCGTGTCCTGATGGCACGGCCCGGCAACCAGCGTGACTTCTGCACCGGCCTGCGATGCGGCCCGCGCCAGCGCAAAACCCATCTTGCCGCTGGACAGATTCGTGATGCCGCGCACCGGGTCGATCGGCTCGAAGGTCGGGCCGGCCGTCAGCAGCACGCGGTGACCGCGCAGCAGCTTGGGCTGGAAGAAGCCGATGAGCTGCTCGACGATGTCTTCGGGCTCTAGCATGCGGCCGTCGCCGACTTCGCCGCAGGCCTGGTCGCCGGCATCGGGGCCGAGCAGGGTGACGTCATCCGCGCGCAACTGGGCGGCGTTACGTTGGGTGGCGGGCGCGGCCCACATCTGCCGGTTCATCGCGGGCGCGACGAGCAGCGGGCAATCGCGCGCGATGCACAGCGTGGAGAGCAGATCGTCGGCCATGCCGTGCGCGAGCTTGGCCAGAAAGTCGGTGGACGCCGGCGCGATGACGATGGCATCCGCCTCGCGCGAGAGGTCGATATGCGGCATGTTGTTGCCGATGCGGCCGTCCCACTGCGACGTGAAGACAGGTCGCCCGGAAAGCGCCTGCATTGTCACTGGCGTGATGAAGTGCGCGGCGGCCTCGGTCATCACCACCTGCACGGTTGCGCCCGCATTGGTCAACAGCCGCACCAGCTCGGCCGACTTGTAGCACGCGATGCCGCCGGTCAGGCCGAGCACGAAATGTTTGCCTTGCAGTTCCATAACAACCCGCTTGGGAATCCGATTGACGCAATATGCGCGGGCAGGATACAACCCGGTGCCCGGGGCTTCCTGCTGAACAGAGGCGATGATACCGGCTTGCCCCGCGGCGCGTCTGGCGCTCGGGTTTTTCCTCAAAAGCGCATTCTCGATATGGTTTTCGGTTGTTCCGCAGTTCGCAATGTTCTCGCTTGGATTGGCGGTTGCGCCATCGTTGCGGTGGTGGCCGGCGCGGTACTCGTCTGCGGGGCGAAGGCATGGCTGCGTGAGGAGCCGGGGCTCGCGCACGCAGACGTGATCGTCGTACTGGGCGGCGAATCGGGGCAGCGCGTGATCGGCGCTGCCGAGCTGTATCACGCGGGCGTAGCGCCTCGCGTGTTCGTTAGCGGACAGGGCGATTGCCTGCTGATCGAGCGCCGCCTTGTAATGGCCGGCGTGCCGGCGGAGCGCATCGGCCACGAATGTGTGTCCGGCAGCACGATGGAAAATGCGCGGATGACGCGCGAGACGTTGGCGGGCCTGCACGTCAACAGCGCAATACTGGTGACGAGCTGGTATCACACCGGCCGGGCGCTGGCGGTGTTCCGCAAGGTATGGCCGGAAGTCACTTGGGGTGCACACGGCGTATTCCCGGGCGATACGCTGGCCAAGTCGGTGCCGATCTACGAAGCCGGGTCGATTCTTGCCGAGTACGTCAAACGGGCGTGGTACGCCGTGCGTTACTGGGCCTGAGCCTCATTCAGCAGGCATGGGCCGCGTATCGGCGGCCAGGTCGTCCAGCGAGGGGACGAAGCGGATCGTGTCGCGCTTGTTGGATTCCCGCACCCAGTCGCGCAGGGCGCTGCTGGCCTCCAGGTGCGCCGAGATGTCGCCGACCACGGCGAGCTTGAGTCGGTAGTTCGTGATCTTCTGCGCGATGCCGCCGGCCAGGCCGGTGCGCAGCGCAAAGAACGCCGCATCAAGGCGGCTGACCGGCACGGCAACCATCGATGCGCCATGCCCCAGCGCCTCGCCGATCAGGTGGTCCAGCGCATCCTGCTCGCTGGCGATACGCGGGCCAGCCTCATCGAGGCACAGCACCGCTTCGCCGTTCCAATGCTGGAGGTTTGACACGGCAGCGTCAGCGACGCACCCGCCGCAGTTCGTCAACGATCAGCAGCACCGCACCGATGGTGATGCCGCAGTCCGCCACGTTGAAGGCCGGCCAGTGGTAGTTGTGCAGGTAGAAGTCGAGGAAGTCCACCACATGACCGTAGATGACACGGTCAATCACGTTGCCCAGCGCGCCGCCCAGAATGAGCGCCAGCGCAAAGCAGAACAGCTTTTGCCCGCTGTGCCGCTTGAGCAGCCACACGATGAACAGCGCCGCCGCCACGCCGAGGCCCGTGAAGAACCAGCGCTGCCAGCCGCCGGCCGCGGCCAGGAACGAAAACGCCGCTCCCTTGTTATAGGCCAGCACCAGGTTGAAGAAGCCGGTGATCGGCCGCGACTCGCCGTAGGTGAAGGTCTTGAGGATGGCGATCTTGGTCAACTGGTCCAGCAGGATCCAGATGACGGCCAGGCCGAGCCAGGGGCCCACGCCATGACCGCCGCCGCTCTTCTTCAACCCGATCGATTTGCTCTTGCCGTTGTTGCGAGTGGCCATCAGGCAGCGCTCCGTTGTTCGCCGGCGCCGAACAGGTTGTCGGTGCAACGCTTGCAGAGGGTCGGGTGAGCCGCGTCGTGGCCGACATCGGCGCGGTAGTGCCAGCAGCGCTCGCACTTGGCGTGCGTGGACGGCACCACGGTGATGAGCAGATCGCCGCCTTCCGGGGCGCGCTCCAATTTAGCTGCGGACGTGATCAGCACGAAGCGCAGGTCGTCGCCAAGGCTGGCCAGCGCGTCATGCACCGACTCACCCGCCGACACCGTCACTTCCGCCTGCAGCGACGAGCCGATCTTGCCGTCGATGCGCAGCGCTTCCAGCTGCTTGGTCACTTCGCCGCGCACGTTGCGGATGGCGGCCCACTTCTCCAGCAGCGCGCTGGCGCCTTGCGGTACTGGAGCGTTGTAGTAGGTGCTGGTGAAGATGGTGTCGGTGTGCTCGGTGCCGTGTGCGAAGACCTGCCATGCCTCTTCGGCCGTGAACGACAAGAACGGTGCCATCCAGTGCAGCATTGCCTGGGTGATGTGGTACAGCGCGTTCTGTGCCGAGCGGCGCGCCACGGAGTCGGGCGCCGTGGTGTACAGGCGGTCCTTCAGCACATCGAGGTAGAAGCCGCCCAAGTCTTCCGAGCAGAACGTCTGCAACTTGGCGACGACCGGGTGGAACTCGTACACGTCGTAGTGCGACAGGACTTCCTTCTGCAGCGAATCCGTCAGCGCCACGGCATAGCGGTCGATTTCGAGCCATTGCTCGGTCGGCAGCGCATGCTTGGCGTGGTCGTAATCCGTCAGATTGGCGAGCAGGAAGCGCAGCGTGTTGCGGATGCGGCGATAGCCTTCCACCACGCGCTTCAGGATTTCATCCGAGATGGCGAGTTCGCCCGAGTAGTCGGTCGAGGCGACCCACAGGCGAATGATCTCCGCGCCCATCTTGTTGGCGATTTCCTGCGGCGCGATCGTGTTTCCGATCGACTTGGACATCTTGCGGCCTTCGCCGTCCACCGTGAAGCCGTGCGTGAGCAGGCCCTTGTACGGTGGCTTGCCGTACAGCATCGAAGCCGTCAGCAGCGACGAGTGGAACCAGCCGCGGTGCTGGTCTGAGCCTTCCAGGTACAGATCGGCCAGGCGACCGTCCGGCAGGTCGGCCGAAGCGTCGTAAAGATCCGCCGCGTGCGAGCCACGGATGACGTGCCAGTGCGTCGTGCCCGAGTCGAACCACACGTCGAGCGTGTCGCGGTTCTTCTCGTACATATCGGCTTCATCGCCGAGCAGCTCGCGCGGGTCGAGCGTCTGCCAGGCTTCGATGCCGCTCAGTTCGATGCGCTGGGCGACCTGCTCCAGCAGCTCAGGCGTGCGCGGGTGCAGCGCGCCGGTTTCCTTGTGTACGAAGAAGGCCATCGGCACGCCCCATTGGCGCTGACGCGAGAGCGTCCAGTCCGGGCGGTTGGCGATCATGTTGTGCAGGCGCTGCTTGCCCCAGGACGGGTAGAACGCGGTGGCATCGATGCCTGCCAGCGCGGTCTCGCGCAGCGTAGCGTTGCCGTCGTTGGGCTGCACGTCCATCCCTGCAAACCACTGCGACGTGGCGCGATAGATGATCGGCGTCTTGTGGCGCCAGCAGTGCATGTAGCTGTGCGGGTGCTTGTGGGCGTCGAACAGGTTGCCGGATTCGCGCAGCACTTCGACGATCTTCGGATTGGCGTCCCAGATCATCTGGCCGCCGAACAGCGGCAGCGTCGATGCGTACACGCCGTTGCCCATCACCGGGTTGATGATTTCCGAGTCGGGCATGCCGTGCGATTTGCACGACTGGAAGTCTTCCACGCCATAGGCAGGCGCGGAGTGGACGATGCCGGTACCGGTATCGATGGTCACGTAGTCGCCCAGGTAGACGGGCGAGGTGCGGTCGTAGCCCGCGTCCATCTTGGCGAGCGGGTGGTGGAAGCGCACGCCCGACAGCGCCGCGCCTTCGCACGTGGCCAGCACGGTGCCTTCGAGCTTCCAGCTTTGCAGGCAGGCCTCGACGCGCTCCTTGGCGACGATCAGCAGACCGCGCGGCGTGTCGACCAGCGCGTATTCGATTTCCGGGTGCAGGTTCAGCGCCTGGTTGGAGGGGATCGTCCACGGGGTCGTCGTCCAGATCACGATCCAGCCCGGCTTGGCCTTGAGCACGTCGGCGCCAACGTGGAAGGCGCTGGCCAGTGCGTCGATATCGGCAAACGGGAAGCCGACGTCGATCGACAGGTCGGTGCGGTCCGCGTATTCGACTTCAGCTTCAGCGAGCGCCGAGCCGCAGTCGAAGCACCAGTTGACCGGCTTCAGGCCGCGAAAGACGTAGCCCTTCTCCAGGATCTTGCCCAGCGCGCGAACTTCATCCGCTTCGTTGCGGAAGTTCATGGTCAGGTACGGATCGGCCCAGTCGCCCAGCACGCCCAGGCGCTCGAAATCCGCCTTCTGGCGCGCGATCTGGCCGGTGGCGTACGCACGCGCTTTCTCTTGCACTTCCTTGACCGGCAGGCCCTTGCCGAACTGCTTCTCGATCTGGATTTCGATCGGCATGCCATGGCAATCCCAGCCCGGCACGTAGACGGCGTCCAGGCCAGTCAAACCGCGCGCCTTGATCACCATGTCCTTGAGGATCTTGTTGACCGCGTGGCCGATGTGCAGATCACCGTTGGCATACGGGGGGCCATCGTGGAGGATGAACTTCTTCGCGCCCTTGCGCGCGGCGCGGATCTTCTTGTAAAGCTGCTTGTCCTGCCATTGCTTGACCCACTGCGGCTCGCGCTTGGGCAGGTCGCCGCGCATGGGGAAAGGCGTGTCCAGCAGGTTGACCGGGTACTTGCTCTTCTCCGGCGTGGGCTTCTTGGCGTCAGACATGATGTGATGTGGGGCAGATTCGGGCAATTCGGGTGGGTGCAGGCGCGGCTGACAGTGCAGGACGCGCGTGCGCAGCGTGTGGCTTCTGGGCGGCGAACGTGTCGGCCGCCTACTGAATTCGGTCGGTGGCCGAGGTGGCGAAGTCGCGCCGCAGCGTGGGCGACTCGCCAGCCGGCGGAACAGGCAGGCCGAAGAACTGCCGCGCGTGAACACAGTCCTGCGCGATGGCGTCCTTGAGCGCATCGAGCGAGTCGTAGCGAGCCTCGTCGCGCAGCTTCTTCATGAATTCCACGCGGACCAGCTTGCCGTAGACGCTGGCGTTGTAATCAAAGACGTGCACTTCCAGCAGCACGCGGCCGGAGTCGTCCACCGTCGGGCGTACGCCAATGCTGGCGACGGCCGGCAGCGGTTTTTCAGCCAGCCCGTGCACCTGCACGACGAAGATGCCGGCCACTGCCGGCTTGCGGTGCGAGATGCGCAGATTCAGCGTCGGGAAGCCGAGCGAGCGGCCGAGCTTTTGCCCATGCACCACGTGTCCGCTGATGGCATAACCGTGACCGAGCAGGCGGCGGGCATGTTCGAGGTCGCCCGCGGCCAGCGCCTCGCGCACGGCCGAGCTGGAAATGCGGATGCCGGATTCCGACACCGAGCCCATCTGCTCGACTTCAAAGCCGAACTGGGCACCGGCGGCCTGCAGATAGTTGAAATCGCCCGCGCGCTTGGCGCCGAAGCGGAAATCATCGCCCACCAGCAGCCAGCGCGTGTGCAGGCCATCGACCAGAACATTGCGCACGAACTCGTCCGGCGTCTGCCCAGCGAAATGCGCATTGAAATGCTCCACGACCACGCGGTCGACGCCCTGGCGACGCAGGCTTTCCAGCTTGTCGCGCAGCAGCGCAATGCGGGTGGGCGCGCGGTCCGGCATGAAGAATTCGCGCGGATGCGGCTCGAACGTCATCACCGTGAGCGGCAATCCGCGTGCGTCAGCCGCCGCGCGTGCGCGGGCCAGCAGAGACTGGTGCCCGCGGTGCACGCCGTCGAAGTTGCCGATGGTCAACGCGCAGGGCGCGCGACTTTCGGCGTTGGGCAGGCCGCGAAAGACTTTCACGAGAAGCGTCGGTGGTCGAGGAAAGGGGAAGTGCGTTTTCGTGCCGGATTGGCGTGGCAGCCGCCAAAATCCAGCAAAACGCACATTATATAAGGGATTGCCCCATCCCCGGCGCGCACGCGGCTGGGTGTCGGGGTGTTGCACAATCGTCCGAACGGTGCGCCCGCGCGGCGCATGCTTGCGGCACAATCCGGTATCCAGTTTCTTCCCAATATTTCCTTGAACGCCTCGCTGCGCCTTTTCTTCGCCAAGTTCGGGCTTGCCAGCCGCGCGCCGCTTGAACTGGACGCCCGAGCCAAGCTGCTCGCCGCCGTGCATCGCGGGGCCCCCATGGGGATTGCTGCCTCGGTCGTGCTGCCCGCCTTGACGGTCGCTGCGTTCTGGGATGCCTCGAACCGCCCCGTGCTGCTGGGCTGGTGCCTGATCATGCTGTGCCTGACGGCGTCAGGTCTGCGCTTCTATTTCGGCTATCGCTACGACCTGACCCGCATGACGCTGGCCGCGCACACTCGCAAGTGGTGGACGGGCATGCACGTCATGTCGGCGGTGGGCGGGGTGGCGTGGGGCTGTTCGGCGGGGCTGTATCTGATGTCGCCGTCGCTGGAGTTCAGCAGCCTGCTGATGATCGTGATCATCGGTGTGGCGGCGGCGGCCGTGTTGTCGCAGGCGCCGGTACCGTCCAGCCTGCTGATCCTCGGGACGGGCATCCTGGCGCCGCACTTTGTGCTGGCCGAGCAGGCGTTTCCGGGGCATGGGCTGTATTTGCGCGGTGTGCTGCTGTTCTTTGCGGCGCTGCTGACGCGGCATGCCGTGAACATCCACAACACGCTGGTGCGCGAAATTCAGCTTGAAAACGAGAGCCGCCAGCTTGCGCGCCGCTATCAGGACGAGAAGCAGCGCGCTTTGTCGGCATCGGAAGAAAAATCGCGCTTCCTGGCTGCGGCCAGTCACGACTTGCGCCAGCCGGTGCATGCGATCGTGCTGCTGGTGGAGGCGCTGCGGGCGCGCAACCAGTCGGAATCCTTGGCGCCGCTGGTGGAGCAATTGGCCTCGGGCGCTGCGACCATCGATCTGCTCTTCCGCTCGCTGCTGGATCTGTCCAAGCTGGAGAGCCGCAAAACCTCGCCGACGCTGGAGCCGGTGGATCTGGGTGAGGTCATCACCGAAGTGGTCCAGCAGTTCATGCCCGACGCGCGCGCCAAGGGCCTGACGCTCGCAGCGCGCATTCCGCCGCTGCCGGTATTCGGGATGGCCGAGCCGGTGCTGCTGCGCCGGGCGCTGTTCAATCTGCTGCAGAACGCGCTGCGTTACACCGAGCGCGGCGGCGTGATGGTGGCGCTGCGCGTGCGCCAGAAGCATTTGCGGATCGAGGTCTGGGATACCGGCATCGGCATCGCGCCTGAGCATCAGAAAGACATCTTCTCGACGTACTACCAGGTCGAAAACCCCGAGCGCGATCCGAGCCAGGGCTTGGGTTTGGGCCTGTCGATCTACAAGGAATGTGTGCGTCTGCTGCGCGGGACGTTTGGCGTGCGCTCGGTGCCGGGGCGCGGCTCGATGTTCTGGATGGCGCTGCGGCCGGTGCCTGCTGAGATCAAGGCGCCGCTGGCCACCCAGCCACGCGCCGAGCAAAAGCGCGCCGTGCTCGATCAGCCGCGGTTCTCCGGCGTGGTGCTGGTGGTGGATGACGACCCGCAGATCCGCAAGGCCTGGCACGCGCTGCTAGAAGCGTGGGGTGTGGAGGTCCACAGCGCCGCAGATGGCCGCTCCGCAGAGCAACTTCTCGCGCGCGGCATCCGTCCGCAGATCATCTTCTGCGACCTGCGCCTGCCTGGCGAGGAGGATGGCCTGCAACTGCTCGAACGCTGGCAAGTCAGCCACCCCGATGCCCACGCCGTACTGCTGACTGGCGATCGCAACTCCGCCGCCCTCGCGCGCGCCGAAGAAGCCGGCTATCTACTGCTGGCCAAGCCGATGGACCCGAACATGCTGCGCGTGCTGCTCAAGCGCTGGCTGCGCGGTCGCTCAGCCGAGCCCCAGGTCGCTTACTGACGGAAATGTAAAACGGCGCCGTCGATGGCGGCGCCGGCATGATCAGTTCAGATGCGCAGATCAGGCTGCGCCCGTCAGGCGAAAGCGTTCCATGCGCGAGATGATCTGGATGCGCGTGCGCACGCCCAGCCGCTGCAAAATCGCCGAGACGTGTTCTTTGACGGTGTTTTCCGTCAGGCCCAACTGGCGTGCGATCGACTTGTTCGGCAGGCCTTCGAGCAGCAGCGCCAGCACCGAGCCCTGGCGCGGCGTCAGCCCCAGTTCTGCCGGCGTGATGGGGATGCCATGCGAGGCGCCCCCTTTGCCGTTGATGCCCCCCATATCGTCTTCCGACGGGAACGACGCATCGCCGCCAAAAATACCGGCCACTGCCTTGGAGAATGCATGGGCATCGGCGTGCTTGCCGATGAACCCGATGGCGCCCAGCGCTTGAGCCTTGGCGACGATTTCCGGCGTGTTTTCCGCCGACATGAAGGCAAAGCGCGCTTCCGGCAGTTTGCCGCGCAGTTCGCGCATGGCGTCGAAACCTGTGCAATCGGACAGCCACACGTCCAGCAGCACGACGTCCGGTCGGACGCCTTCTTCAATCAGCGCCAGCGCTTGGCGCCGGCCAATAGCCGCGTGCACCTGAACTTCAGGCAAGGCGTGCGCAAGAAACGTGGTCGTGCCAGATAAGGCGAGAGGGTGGTCGTCGACCACCAGCAGGCTACGCAGCGAGCTCGTCATTCTTATTCCCCGGTGAGGGCAATGCCCTCTTGTTGTTGTACGCGTGTCGACCCGGCGCGGGCGATGGCCGACGGGCCGGGTGTCTCACCCGGTGCCGATCGACCGTCACGGTATCGCCCGCACGATGTTGCAGCGCAGGATGAACGGACGTTTGATACGCGTCGGATCACCGCTGGCAGCCCACCCGACCCCTCGGGAGCGCGGACAATTATGGCGCTGAGATTATCAGAGCGCGCCAAAGCGCGCCAACGGTTGCCCCTTCCTTTTGCCGGCATGACAGAGTTTTTGCGGGCATGCGTCGGCAAAATGCCACGGTGGCTGCAAAAGCGCCCGCGGCATGGCTGCGCAGGCGTCACACCCGATTTTCTCGGGGAACTCCGGCGCACTTGATAAAATGCCGCGATGAAAAACATCGTCATTCTCATTTCCGGACGCGGCTCCAATATGGAAGCCATTGTCCGCGCCTGTCAGGCTGAAGGTTGGTCGGGACGCATTGCCGCCGTCATTTCTAATCGGCCCGATGCGGCAGGACTTAAATTTGCCGCTTCGCACGGCATTGCCACCGCGGTGGTCGACCACAAGGCGTTCCCCGATCGCGACAGCTTCGACGCCGCCCTGGCACAGGTGATCGACGGCTTTTCGCCCGATCTCGTGGTGCTGGCCGGCTTCATGCGCATCCTTACGCCCGGCTTTGTAAAGCGCTACGCGGGGCGCATGCTGAACATTCATCCGTCGCTGTTGCCGTGCTTCCCGGGTTTGCACACGCACGAGGCCGCGTTGGCCATGGGCGTGAAGGTGCATGGCGCGACGGTGCATTTCGTCACGGCTGACCTGGACCACGGCCCGATCGTGCTGCAGGCCATCATCGACGTGCGTCAGGACGACTCGCCGGATTCGCTGGCCGGGCGGCTGCTGGCGCAGGAACACACGATTTATCCGCGTGCCGTGCGCTGGTTCGTGGAAGGGCGGTTGTCGATCGAAGACGGTGTTGTGCGCGTCTCTCCGGATGAATCGCAGCTTGTCATTGGCGTCAACGCCCGGGAGGCAGCATGAGTCAGGATCGTCAGCGTTCGCGCGGCAATGGAAACAGCGGGTCGGCCAACAAGCGCGCGGGTTCCGGCGGTGGTGGCTGGTATCGGGCACCGCAGGGCAAGCCGGCACCCCGCAGCGCTCCGCGCCCGCGTACGGGCGTGCATGGCAGCCATCTGGAACACCTAGACAAGGTGCTTGCGCGCCTGCTCCACTTCGCGGCGCCCGCTGACATGGTGGTCAGCCAGTATTTCCGCGAGCACCATGAACTGGGCCACCGAGAGCGCGGCATCATCGCCGAAGCGGCCTTTGCTGTGCTTCGCCGCAAGGTGGAATTCGGCCAGTTTGCCGAGAGCGGCACTGGCCCGGCGCGTCGTCGCCTAGTGCTGCTCGGTTTGCTGCAGACGGCCGGGCGTGAGGCCATTGCCCCGTTCCTGAACCCGGCGGAGGCCGAATGGCTGGATCGCTGGGAAAATTGGGACCGCGCCGCGCTGGCGGCCCGCGTGCGTGCCAACCTGCCCGACTGGCTGTTCGACGCGCTGGTTGCCCAGCACGGTGCGGACTTCACCGAAGCACTGGCGCAAGCGTGGCTCACGCCCGCGCCGCTGGACTTGCGTGTGAATACGCTCAAGGGCGAGCGCGAAGCCGTGCTCGCCACACTGGCCGAAGCCGGTATCGAAGGTGCTGCGGCGCCGTTGTCGCCAGTGGGCATTCGCCTGGCGGGCAAGCCGGCGTTGAACAAGCTCGATATCTTCACCAACGGCACGGTCGAGGTGCAGGACGAGGGCAGTCAACTGCTCTGCCAATTGCTGGCACCTAAGCGCGGCGAGATGGTGGTCGATTTCTGTGCCGGCGCCGGTGGCAAGACCCTGGCGATCGGCGCGGCGATGCGCTCGACGGGGCGCCTGTATGCCTTCGACGTATCGGAAAAGCGCTTGTCGAACCTGGGGCCACGCCTGGCGCGCAGCGGCCTGTCGAACGTGCATCCGGGCCGCATCGACAGCGAGCACGATGCCAAGGTCAAGCGCCTGGCGGGCAAGATCGATCGTGTGCTGGTCGACGCCCCGTGCAGCGGCTTGGGCACGCTGCGCCGCAATCCGGACCTGAAGTGGCGCCAATCTGCCCAGGCCGTGGAAGAAATGTCGGCCAAGCAGTTGTCGATCCTCACGTCGGCGGCGCGGCTGCTGAAACCGGGTGGCCGCCTCGTCTACGCGACCTGCAGCGTGTTGGCGCGCGAGAACCAGCAGGTGGTCGAGCAGTTCCTGGCTGCGCATGAAGACTTTGTGCTCGTGCCCGCCGGTGAGGTGCTCGCCGCGCAGAAGATCGCCCTGGAAATGGGGCCCTACCTGGAGCTGTATCCGCACACGCATCAGACCGACGGCTTCTTCGCGGCCGTGCTGGAGCGCTGCGCATGATGCTGCGCCGTTTGGGTTGGCTGCTGGCCGCATGGCTGGCGTTTGCTGCAGGTGGCGAGGCGCTGGCCCGCAGCACGCCGCCGGTGCAGCCGGCCAAGGGCACGGTGCAGGCTGCGTTCACACCCGACGATGACATCGAAGGGTTGTTGGCAGACGCCATCGACCAGGCGCGTGAGCAGGTGCTGGTGCAGGCATATCTGCTGTCAAACAAGGCGATTACGCATGCACTGCTGGCGGCGCATCAGCGCGGCGTGGATGTGCGGGTGCTGGCCGATCGCGAACAGATGACGCGCTCCGGCGGCAGCCGCGTGCCCGAGGTGGCGAATGCGGGCATCCCCGTCTGGCTGGAGGTGCGCTACAAGAACGCGCACAACAAGGTCATCGTGATCGACCCGCGCGGGGCGCACCCAGTGCTGGTCACCGGCAGCTTCAACTTTACGCAGACCGCGCAGCGCGGCAATGCCGAGAACGTCTTGATCGTGCGCGGCGACGCTGACCTTGCCCAGCGCTATGCCGCCAACTGGCAGAAGCATGCGGGCGACGCGTTGCCCTATCGGACCCAATAAGGGTTCGCAATAACCGGTCACGCCAATGAACGGATTGCCGCTGAATCTGAACCATATCGCGCTGGGCCACATGATCGACGACATCGTCTCCGATCTGGGTGGTCCGCGCTTCATCTGGCAACTGGGCGTGCTGGTGCTGGTGCTCGTTGCCGCGTGGCTGGTCGCGCGACCGATTTCGCGGCGCTTGCATACGGCCCATGTGAACGACACGTTCGCCCTGCGTTTTGCCTGGTCGAGCCTGGAGCGGGCGGTGTTTCCGCTGATCGGCTGGCTGGTGGTGGTGGGCGCGCGCTATGCCCTGATCGGCACCATGCCGATCAGCGTGTTCCGCCTGGCTGCCGTGCCGCTGTTCGGCCTGGCGATTCTCTATCTCGGCTTCTACGTACTGCGCCGTGTGCTGTCGGGCAATGGTGAGTTGCACGGCATGCTCGTCGTCGCCGAGCGGGTGCTGACCACGCTGATGTGGATGGGCATGGTGCTCTATGTACTGGGTGTGCTGGGCGACGTGGTGGACTACCTCGACGGCATTCGCTTTGCGCTGGGCGGCAAGCAGAAGGTGAGCCTCGCCGCCATGCTGATGGGCGTGGTGTGGATTCTCGTCACAGTGCTCGTGGCGATGTGGTTCGGCTCGTGGCTGGACAGCCGCATTACGCGCGCTTCGGCCATTGATGCCAACCTGAAGGTGGTGCTGTCGCGTGTAACCAAGGCGGTGCTGCTGCTGGTGTCGCTGCTACTGAGCCTGTCGCTCGTGGGCATCGATTTGACGGTGCTGTCGGTGTTTGGCGGCGCGCTGGGTGTGGGCTTGGGCTTTGGCTTGCAGAAGATCGCCAGCAATTACGTCTCGGGCTTCATCATCCTGCTCGAGCGCTCGCTCAAGCTCGGCGATCAGATTACGGTCAGCACATACACCGGCATCGTCACGCAGATCCGCACGCGCTACACCGTGGTGCGCAACGGCGATGGCGATACGCTGGTTCCGAACGAATTGATGGTCGCGCAGGCGGTGCAGAACCACAACGAGCGCGGCACGGTGCGCGTGACAGTGCGCGTGCAGGCATCGTATGCCGCCGATCCGGAAATGGTGCTGGCGCTGCTGCTGCAATGCGCCGAGGGCATCCCGCGCATTCTGCCCGAGCCGGCCCCTGCCGCGTTCATGGCCTTGTTTGCCGACAGCGGCATCGAATACGAACTTGGTGTGTGGATCGGCGATCCACACAACGGCAAGCTTGGCGTGCAGTCTGACCTGAACCGCGCCATCTATCGCCGCTTCAAGGCGGCCGGCATCGACATTCCGTATCCGCAGCGGGAAGTGCGTGTGCTCGGGCCGCTGGCGCTGCAGCAGGGCGCTTCAAGCACTTCGGGTGATGCGGTAGCCTCATCCGGCGCGTCCCTGCAGGCCTAACATACCTGCGGGCGGAACGGTGCACCCTTGTCCGAGGTCAAAACGGCGGTTTTCCCCCATGGAATAGAGGGGGTATTCGGTTAAAATGCCGATTGCTCCCACAAAGGATCAGACGGGCCGTCGCAAAGGCCTAGCATTTGCGACAAAGCACCGCAAATACCTTGTATTGCGCTGGGGCGGAGATCACATGACCGGCAGCGAGAAGCTCGCCGATGTGACGCGCAAGCCGGGTGCCCGCACCCGAATCACCGCCAACACGACCCCATTGTCGTAACGCTACGACAGCGGATGGCCTTAAGAGGCAGCACCGTTCCGATCGATTGACGGACCAAAGGCTGCTTTGATCACCCCGAGTTGACCACGGAGAACACTTTGATCGACTCCTTTCTGACTTTCCTTGCCAACGGCACCCTGGACTGGGCCTGGTGGCAGATTCTGATTTTCACGCTGGTGATGACGCACATCACCATCGCCAGCGTCACGATTTTTCTGCACCGTTGCCAAGCGCACCGGGCGCTGGACGTGCATCCCATCGCCGGACACTTCTTCCGTTTCTGGCTGTGGATGACCACCGGCATGGTTACCAAGGAATGGACCGCCATTCACCGCAAGCACCACGCTAAGTGTGAAACCGAAGAGGATCCGCACAGCCCGCAGACCCGTGGCATCCGCAAGGTGCTGATGGAAGGTGCTGAGCTGTATCGCGCCGAGGCCAAGAACAAGGAAACGATCCAGAAGTTTGGCCACGGTACGCCGGACGATTGGGTCGAGAAGAACGTGTATTCGAAGTTCACATGGCAGGGCGTCGGTTTGATGCTGATTCTGGACGTGCTGATGTTCGGCGCGCTGGGCCTGACGGTGTGGGCGGTGCAGATGCTATGGATCCCGATCCACGCTGCCGGCATCATCAACGGTCTGGGCCACTTCTGGGGCTACCGCAACTTCGACTGCGAAGATGCTTCGACCAACGTGTCGCCGTGGGGCATCATCATCGGCGGCGAAGAGCTGCACAACAACCACCACACGTACGCCACGTCGGCCAAGTTCTCGGTCAAGTGGTATGAGTTCGACATCGGCTGGGGTTACATCCGAGCGCTGGAGATCATCGGTCTGGCGAAGGTCAAGAAAGTGGCGCCCAAGGCCCGTTTTGGCGACGTGAAGCCGGTTGACCAGAACACGCTGGAAGCCATCATCGCCAACCGCTACGACGTGATGGCCCGCTACGCCAAGACTGTGAAGGCGGCTTACCGCCAAGAGCTGGCCAAGCTGAAGGACTCGCGGGCTGTGGAATATCGTGCACTAAAGCCCGCCCGCAAGTGGTTCCACCGCGACGAGACCAAGCTGGGCGCGCCGCAGCGTGAGCAGCTCTCGCAAATCGTGTCGGACCATTCGGCGTTGCACACCTTCGTTGAGATGCGCCGCGAGCTTGGCGCGCTGTGGGGTCGTTCGAACGCCACGCGTGAGCAACTCCTGCATCAACTGCAAGAGTGGTGCAAGCGCGCTGAGGAAAGCGGCATCCACGCGCTGCAGGAATTTGCTGTTCGCCTGCGCCGTTACGCCTGAGTTTCTTGTTTCATAGGTGAAGCCCCGCTCCGCAGCGGGGCTTTTCTTTTGGGTAAACTGCCCCAACTCACATTTTTAACGGGCCGCGACAATGTATCGCGGTGCCAGTCCTCCTCACACGCCGTCCCTTTCATTGCCGCGCCAGCTTCTCGGCGCCTTAACAGCGCGAATGGACGCGGAGACCACCATGGAAACCCACATCAAGACGGTTGAATTCGAGCGCCCGGATATGCTTTCCGAGGCGCAATCCGGCGCCAGTTGCGTGGCCCACGCCTGGGCCAAGGTGCCGCCGGTGCTGTCGCGAGAGGAACGCGACGAACTGAAGGCTCGCATCAAGCGCCTGCTCAAGGAACGCGAGGCCGTCCTGGTCGCGCACTACTACGTTGACGCCGACCTGCAGGACTTGGCTGAGGAGACCGGTGGCTGCGTGTCCGATTCGCTTGAGATGGCACGCTTTGGCCGCGACCATTCGGCCAAGACACTGATCGTGGCGGGCGTGCGCTTCATGGGCGAGACCGCCAAGATTCTGAGCCCCGAAAAGACCGTGTTGATGCCGGATCTTGACGCGACCTGCTCGCTGGATCTGGGTTGCCCGCCGGAAGAGTTCGCCGCCTTTTGCGATGCGCATCCGGATCGCACCGTGGTCGTCTATGCCAACACCAGCGCCGCCGTAAAGGCGCGTGCCGACTGGATGGTGACCTCGTCCATTGGCCTGAAGATCGTCCAGCACCTGCACGCGCAGGGAAAGAAGATCCTGTGGGCGCCCGATCGCCACCTGGGCAGCTACATTCAGAAGCAGACCGGCGCCGACATGCTGATGTGGCAGGGCTCCTGTTTGGTGCACGACGAGTTCAAGGGCGTCGAGCTTGACCTGCTGCGCGCCGAGCACCCGAACGCGAAGATTCTCGTCCACCCTGAATCGCCGGAATCGGTGGTGGCGCAGGCCGATGTGGTGGGTTCGACTTCGCAGCTGATTGCGGCAGCGCAGTCGTTGTCCGCGCAGGAATTCATCGTGGCGACCGACAACGGCATCCTGCACAAGATGCGCATGGCGGCTCCGGGCAAGCGCTTCATCGAGGCGCCGACCGCCGGCAACGCCGCCACCTGCAAAAGTTGCGCGCATTGCCCATGGATGGCGATGAATGCGCTGACCAATCTGGCCGAGGTGCTGGAGACCGGTCGCAACGAGATCCACGTCGATCCCGCCGTCGGCAAGCAGGCCGTGGTCTGCATCGATCGCATGCTGGATTTTGCCGCGCGGGAAAAGGCCATGGTCCGCCCGCAAGGTGAGCTGGCAGCAAACGCGCAACTCTTTCAAGGAATCGGCCCGGCATGACGGCAACCCAGATTAACGCGACGAGCTTTGCCACACCGGCTCAGACAATTTTCGATAGCTTTGGCCCGGCACTGCGCGAGGCGCTGTCCGCCAACGTGTCTGCTGCTATTGCCGAGGACGTCGGCACGGGTGACCGCACCGGTTTGCTGATCCCCTCCGATCGCCATGCGCGCGCGCGGGTGATCGTGCGCGAGACCGCCGTGCTGTGCGGCACGCCTTGGTTCGATGCGTGCATGCGCGCCGTTGATCCGGCGCTGCGCGTTACATGGCGCCAGCACGAAGGCGACCGCATGGCGCCCGATTCGGTGGTGTGCGAGATTGAAGGCCTGGCGCGATCCCTGCTGACAGCCGAACGCCCGTCGCTGAACTTCCTGCAATTGCTTTCCGGTGTGGCGACAACGACGTCGCGTTACGCTGCGGCCATCGACGGCACGCGCGCCCGCGTGCTCGATACGCGCAAGACGCTGCCGGGCCTGCGCCTGGCGCAGAAGTACGCCGTGCGTATCGGTGGTGGCGAGAATCAACGCCTGGCGTTGTATGACGGCATCCTGATCAAGGAAAACCACATCGCTGCGGCGGGCGGCGTGACGGCAGCCCTGCGTGCGGCGCAGGCACTGAACACCGGCGTGACAATCCAGATCGAGGTAGAAACGCTGACTCAGCTTGAAGAGGCGCTGGCGGCGGGCGCTACCTCCGTGCTGCTCGACAACTTCGAACCGCCCGCGATGCGTGAGGCTGTGCGCGTGACGGCGGGCAGGGCGCTGCTGGAGGTGTCCGGCGGCGTGAACATCGAGACGATCCGCACCTTTGCCGAAACGGGTGTGGACCGTATCTCTGTCGGCGCGCTGACAAAGGACGTGCGCGCGACCGACTACTCTCTGCGGATCGTTGAGTAAGCCTTAGCGTTTCCGGGCGATCTGCCGATGGGTCGGCTGCATGACCGTCGGCAGCGCCTTGGGCAACGTTTCGGGGTAGTCGCGCGAGAAATGCAGGCCGCGGCTCTCATGCCGTGACAGCGCACTGTCGACGATCAGCGAGGCAGCCTCGACGAGATTGCGCAGCTCCAGCAGATCGTGGCTCACGCGGAAGTTGGCGTAGTACTCCGTGATCTCTTCGCGCAACAGCGCAATGCGGTGCTGCGCCCGCTCCAGCCGCTTGTTCGTACGCACGATGCCGACGTAGTTCCACATCATGCGGCGCAGTTCGTCCCAGTTGTGTGAGACGACGACTTCCTCATCGGGATCGGTCACGCGGCTTTCGTCCCATGCGGGAATCTGCACCGATGTTGGGCCGGAGGCCGGTTGCGCGAGGATGTCTTCCGCCGCGCCGCGCCCGATCACCATGCACTCCAGCAACGAATTGCTCGCCAGCCGGTTGGCGCCGTGCAGGCCGGTGTAAGCCGTCTCGCCGACGGCGTACAGGCCAGCGATATCCGTGCGCCCAAGATGGTCCGTCACCACGCCGCCGCACGTGTAGTGCGCTGCCGGCACGACCGGAATCGGTTGGCGTGTGATGTCGATGCCCAGCTCCAAGCAGCGCGCCATGATGGTCGGGAAGTGTTCCTTGAGGAACGCGGGGCTCTGGTGGCTGATGTCCAGGTAGACGCAATCCAGGCCACGTTTCTTCATCTCGAAGTCGATGGCGCGGGCGACGATATCGCGTGGAGCGAGCTCAGCGCGCTCATCATGCGCCGGCATGAAGCGCGTGCCGTCGGGCAGGATCAGCTTGCCGCCTTCACCGCGCACGGCTTCGGTAATCAGGAACGATTTTGCGAACGGGTGGTACAGGCACGTGGGATGGAACTGGATGAACTCCATGTTCGCCACACGACAGCCCGCACGCCAAGCCATGGCGATGCCGTCGCCGCTGGCCGTGTCCGGATTCGTCGTGTAGAGATAGACCTTGCCTGCGCCGCCCGTGGCCATCACGGTTTGGCTTGCGGTAATCGTCTTGACGTGGCCTGATGCAATGTCGAGTGCGTACAGGCCATGGCAGCGCATGCCCGGCTGGCCCAGCTTCGCATCGGTAATCAGGTCGATCGCAAAGTGGTCTTCCAGCAGCGTGATGTTCGGGTGGTTGCGTACCTTCTCAACCAGCGTCGTGACCACGGCATGGCCGGTGGCATCGGCGGCGTGGATGATGCGTCGATGGCGATGGCCGCCTTCGCGCGTCAGGTGGAAGCCGAGTTCAGCCTGCTCGTCGCGCGTGAAAGGCACGCCATGGCCGATCAACCATTCAATGGCCGAGCGCCCATTTTCGACGATGTAGCGGGTGGCAGCTTCATCGCATAGCCCCGCCCCGGCGATGAGCGTGTCGTCGACGTGCTCGTCATGGCTGTCGCCTGAATCGAGCACTGCGGCAATACCGCCCTGCGCCCAATCGCTGGCGCCTTCAGGCAGGCTGCGTTTGCTGATGACGACCACGCGGCGGTGATCGGCTAGGTGCAGGGCGACGGTCAGGCCCGCCAGGCCGCTGCCAACAACGGCAACATCGAAATTCATGAAAGACGCGGGACGCGGTGCAGGCGCGGCTGGTGAATAACACAGTCGCGTGTCAATCGGAAAGAAGAGCAGTGTACACCGCAGCATGCGCCAAACAGCAGGCAACAAAAAACCCGCCTGAGAGCGGGTTTTTGCTGTCGGTCATGCCGACGGAAGCAAGATGCGCAATCCGCGAGGATTACTTGATCTTGGTTTCCTTGTAAGCGACGTGCTTGCGGGCGACGGGATCGAACTTCATGATCTCCATCTTTTCCGGCTTGGTGCGCTTGTTCTTGGTGGTCGTGTAGAAATGACCCGTACCTGCGGTCGATTCCAGCTTGATCTTGTCGCGTCCGCCTTTGCTGGCCATGTTTAACTCCTAATTAGACTTCGCCGCGTGCGCGCAGGTCCACGAGCACTTCGTCGATGCCTTTTTTATCGATCAGGCGCAGACCAGCGTTCGAGACGCGCAGGCTCACCCAGCGGTTTTCGGATTCGACCCAGAAGCGACGATTCTGCAGGTTCGGCAGAAAACGGCGCTTGGTCTTGTTGTTTGCGTGGGAAACGTTATTGCCGACCATCGGCGCTTTCCCGGTCACTTGACAGACGCGTGCCATGGAGCACTCCTAACTAAATTCGTTGGCTACAGTTTGCGACCGGGCGCTGGGACCAAAACCAAGCGCAGCGCCACTGTAGGGGTGGGACTTCAGCGAAACGCGGATTATACACACAAAACCGCTGACAAATCAACGAGATCGATGGATTGCCGTTGGGCACTGTGCAATGCGGCATCGGCGCTACATTTTGCCGTGTTCCCGGAAGCCGTAGACGTGAGTGCGACCGACGATCATGTGATCCAGGACCATCACGTCGAGCATGGCCAGCGCGCGGCACAATTCGCGGGTCAGCGTGATGTCGGATTCGCTGGGCTCTGTATTCCCGGTCGGGTGGTTGTGGGCCAGGATCACGGCGGCTGCATTGTGATGTAGCGCGCGCTTGGCAATCTCGCGCGGATAGACGCGGGCTTCCGTCAGCGTGCCCCGGAAGAGTTCCTCCCAGGCAATCAGTCGGTGTCGCACATCTAGAAAGAAGCAGGCGAAAACCTCGTGCGGGCGGTGGCCGAGCGTCAGGCGTAAGAAATCTTTCACGCTTTGTGGAGAGTCAAAGGTCTGGCCTTGGGTGAAGTCTTCTTTTAGTGCACGCCGACCAACTTCGAGCAGCGCATGCAGTTGCGCGTATTTGGCGGGGCCCATGCCGTTGATCGACGAGAACTCCTGTTGTGACGCATGGCACAGCCGTGCGAGCGATCCAAAGTGCATGAGCAGTTCGCGGGCGAGGTCGACAGCGCTTTTGCCTGGCATGCCCACGCGCAGGAAGATGGCTAGCAATTCCGCGTCGGAGAGCGCGGCAGGGCCGTGGGCGAGCAGTTTTTCACGCGGCCGCTCGTGGGCGGGCCAGTCGACGATTGCCATAGGGTAGCCAGGAGCAGAGGAAAGGCCCCGCCAGCGAGAGTGCGGTGGGCTTCGCGCCTGCGGCCGCGGGGAGGGCTGACGTACAATAACGGGTTACTTTTTGGTCAAGCAGGTTAAGCGTGCAAAATTTGGTGAACGAGGCGTCCGGGGCGGCGCCGAGCGACGCAGGCAAGGTGGTTGGCCCGGATTCCTTTCTGACGCTGCACTATCGCATCGCGCTGGAAAACGACACGGACATCGTCACCACGTTCGACGACAAGCCGGCCACGCTGTTGCTGGGGCAAGGCCAGATGGCGCCGACGCTGGAACAGGCGCTGCTCGGCATGCGCGAGGGCGAGCGCACGACGTTCCGCCTGGCGCCCGAGCACGCGTTCGGCCCACGCAATCCGGAACTGTTGCAGCGCGTGTCGCTGGCCACGCTGCGCGAAAACTCTTCGTTTGAAGAGGATTACCAGCCGGGCGACCTGGTTGAGTTCAATGCGCCGAGCGGCGGTAAATATGCTGGTGTGCTCAAGGAAGTCGGTGAGACCTCCGCACTGTTCGACTTCAATCACCCGCTGGCTGGCCAGACGATCGTGTTTGAAGTCCAGTTGATCGGCATCCTCTGATATGAGCAACGCTGTGAACACCCCGCTCGATTCCATTGATCCTGTCACCCAGGCCGACGCCGAGGTCTTGCTGGCGCAGCCGCGCGGCTTCTGCGCCGGCGTGGATCGCGCCATCGAGATCGTCGAGCGCGCGCTGGAGCTGTTTGGCGCGCCCATTTACGTGCGTCACGAGATCGTGCACAACGCCTATGTCGTGGGCGATCTGCGCAACAAGGGCGCGGTGTTCGTGCAGGAGCTCGACGATGTGCCTGTGGGCGGCACGGTCATCTTCAGCGCGCATGGTGTGTCGCGTGCGGTGCGCGAGGCGGCGGAGGCGCGCGGCCTACGCGTGTTCGATGCGACTTGCCCGCTGGTGACCAAGGTGCACGTGGAAGTCTCGAAGATGCGCGCGCAGGGTTTCGAGATCATCATGATCGGGCACAAGGGGCACCCGGAGGTGGAAGGCACCATGGGCCAAGCCAACGACGGCATGCTGCTGGTCGAATCCGTCGACGACGTAGCGCATCTTGAGGTGAAAGACCCGAGGCGTCTGGCCTACGTGACGCAGACCACGTTGTCGGTGGACGAGACCCAGGAGATTGTGGCGGCCATCAAGGCACGTTTTCCGGCGGTGCACGAGCCGAAGAAGCAGGACATCTGCTACGCGACGCAGAATCGCCAAGACGCGGTGAAATTCATGGCGCCGCAAGTGGAAGTGGTGATCGTGGTCGGCAGTCCGAACAGTTCGAACTCAAACCGCCTGCGTGAGCTGGCCGAAAAGCTGGGTGTGCCCGCCTATATGGTGGACACGCCTGAACAGGTGAGGCCCGAATGGGTGGCGGGCAAGCGCCGCGTCGGGCTGACCGCGGGGGCTTCGGCGCCCGAAGAACTGGCGCAATCGATCGTTGACCGTCTCAAGGCGCTGGGCGCGCGCACCGTGCGTCCGCTTGATGGCATCCAGGAAAACATGTCCTTCCCCCTTCCGAGGGGTCTTCAAATCAATTGAATGCCTTTATGTAAATGCCCACTTAAAAACGCACAAAAACTGTGCGCCCTAATGCGGTGCATAAAGCGCTTTCGAGGAATCGACGGCCACTTCTTTCAGGAGTGGCCGTTTTGTTTTGTGCATTGCAGAAACCTCTTCAATACCGGCGAAGCCTTGATTTATCGTGCGAATCGCCCGCCAAGCCGCACAAATAGGGGGTTTCCCTTAGTCTGGCACGGTTCTTGATAGGCCTATGCGCCGTTCGCGAATGCCTGCGCGAAATGACGCCTGTTTGGGCATTGGGGAAAGCCCGTAAAGCGGCGTAGTTACTGCAAAAATCGTTGTTGCGACGCGTATTGCATCCGCAATAAAAGGGGATACAATTCGCGCGTTTCAAATTGAAACAATCGGCGCGGGGGGAGCGGCCGGGAGGCAGGACGCTCTTCTTGCTCTTGCGAGATCTAGGAGATCACTCATGCAAATTAAGTTTGCCAAAGTTCTGCCGCTTGCGGCTGCCGTGGCACTCGTAGCAGCTTGCGGTAAGAACGAGGAAAAGCCCGCAGACCAAGCTGCTGCACCTGCAGCAACGTCGGCTCCGGCTGCTGCTGCCGGCGGCGGCGAGACCGTCGTCAAGATCGGTCACGCGGCTCCGCTCACGGGCGGTATTGCTCACCTTGGCAAAGACAACGAAAACGGTGCACGCCTGGCCGTTGAAGAAGCCAACAAGGACGGCCTGACCATCGACGGCAAGAAGATCAAGCTGGAACTGGTCGGTGAAGACGATGCGGGCGACCCGAAGACCGGCACCGCCGTCGCCCAGAAGCTGGTTGACGAGCACGTTGTTGCTGTCGTGGGCCACCTGAACTCGGGCGTTTCGATCCCGGCCTCGAAGATCTACAGCGATGCAGGCATCGTGCAGATCTCGCCGTCGTCGACGAACCCTGACTACACCAAGCAAGGCTTCAAGACGACCTATCGCGTGGTTGCGACCGACGCGCAGCAAGGCCCGGCACTGGCGAACTACGCCGCCAAGACCCTGGGTGCCAAGACCGTGGCCATCGTTGACGATGCCACCGCCTACGGTAAGGGCCTGGCCGACGAGTTCGAGAAGACCGCGAAGGCTGACGGCGTGAACGTTGTGGCGCGTGAGGCCACCAACGACAAGGCGACCGACTTCAAGGCCATTCTGACCAAGATCAAGGGTAAGAAGCCGGACGTGATCATGTACGGCGGCATGGATGCCACCGGCGGTCCGTTCGCCAAGCAAGCCAAGGAACTGGGCATCACGGCCAAGATCGTTGGCGGCGACGGCGTGTGTACCGACAAGGTGGCCGAACTGGCTGGCGACGCAATCGACAACATCGTCTGCTCGGAAGCAGGCCTGGCGCTGTCGAAGATGGAGAAGGGCGCGGACTTCGAGAAGAAGTACCAAGCGCGCTTCAACACGCCGGTGCAGATCTACGCACCGTTCACGTATGACGCCGTCAATGTGATCATCGACGCGATGAAGCGTGCCAACTCGACCGACGCTGCCAAGATCCTGGCTGCCATGCCGGCAACCAACTACAACGGCGTGATCGGCAACATCGCGTTCGACGACAAGGGTGACCTGAAGCAAGGCTCCATCACCCTGTACAACTACAAGGACAAGAAGAAGAGCGTTCTTGACGTTGTGAAGATGTAATCGAAGGGTTATCCGCCCTAAAAACGGCACCGCGACTACCCCTGCGGTGCCGTTTTTTATAGCCTCGCCAATGAAACAAGGCCCTCACCATGGGCGTGTCGGCAGGCCGCTTACCAGCAACCTCACCTTACCCATCCGATTGATCGCATACCTTGCGGGCACGTCATCCCGTCGCCTACAACAAAGCAAGGCATAGCAGGAGCTGTTCTCATGGATATCTTTATCCAGCAGATCGTGAACGGTCTGGTGCTCGGCAGCATTTACGCGCTGATCGCACTTGGCTACACCATGGTCTACGGTATTCTCGGCATCATCAACTTCGCCCACGGCGATGTTCTGATGGTTGGGGCAATGTCTGCCCTGACTGCCATCAACTTCCTCCAAAAGTATTTCCCCAATCTGCCTGACTGGCTCACGCTGGTGTTTGCGTTGCTGTTTGCAATGCCGGTCTGCGCCATCGTGGCCTACACCATCGAGCGCGTCGCTTACCGGCCGCTGCGCAATGCGCCGCGCCTGGCGCCGCTGATCACCGCCATCGGCGTGTCGATCGTGCTGCAGACGCTTGCGATGATGATCTGGTCGCGCAACCCGCTCACCTTCCCGCAACTGCTGCCTTCGAGCCCGATTGATATCGGCTCCACCGGCGCAACGATTACGGGCAAGGAAATCGTCATCATCGTGGTCTCGATCCTGGTGATGGTTGGGCTGATCCTGCTGGTCAACCGCACCAAGCTTGGCCGCGCGATGCGCGCTACCGCCGAGAACCAGCGTGTGGCAGGCCTGATGGGCGTCAACCCGAACTTCGTGATCTCCGCCACCTTCATGATCGGCGCTGCCATGGCTGCGGTCGCTGGCGTGATGATGGCGACCAACTACGGCAACGCTCACTTCTACATGGGCTTCATCCCGGGCCTGAAGGCGTTTACCGCCGCAGTGCTGGGCGGCATCGGCAACCTCGCAGGCGCCATGGTTGGCGGCATGCTGCTGGGCCTGATCGAAGCACTGGGTGCCGGTTATATCGGCGATCTGACTGGCGGTGTGTTCGGTTCGAACTACCAGGATGTGTTCGCATTCATCGTGCTGATTGGCGTGCTGCTGTTCCGCCCGTCCGGCATCATGGGCGAACGCGTTGCGGACCGCGCATAAGAAGGGGAGCGCCATGACAGAAAATTTCAAAGCGCCGATGAAGACGCGCGCCGCGCTGTACGGCTTCCTGATCCTCGCGATCTTCGCGCCGTTCATCGTGGGTGCCGCAGGTGGCAACTACTGGGTGCGCGTGCTGGACTTCGCGCTGCTGTACATCATGCTGGCCCTGGGCCTGAACATCGTGGTGGGCTTTGCCGGCCTGCTTGATCTGGGCTACATCGCGTTCTACGCGGTGGGCGCCTACATGATGGCGTTGCTGGGTTCGCCGCACCTGTCCAATCAGTTTGAGTGGATCCACAACCTGTTCCCCAATGGGTTGCACCTGATCGTCTGGTGGGTGATTCCGCTGGGTGCCGGGTTGGCGGCGCTGTTCGGCATTCTGCTGGGCACGCCGGTGCTGAAGCTGCGCGGTGACTACCTCGCCATCGTGACGCTGGGCTTTGGTGAAATCATCCGGATCTTCATGAACAACCTCGACCGCCCGGTGAACATCACCAACGGTCCGAAGGGCATCAACCTGATCGAGCCGGTCAAGATCTTCGGGTTCGACTTCTCGAAGCGCCATGACTTCTTCGGCATCCGCTTCGACTCGGTCTACATGTACTACTACCTGTTCGTGTTCCTGGCCGCGATCATCATCATCGTGTGCCTGCGGTTGCAGAACTCGCGTATCGGTCGCGCGTGGGTGGCGCTGCGTGAAGATGAAATCGCTGCCAAGGCGATGGGCATCAACACCCGCAACATCAAGCTGCTGGCCTTTGCGATGGGTGCGTCGTTCGGTGGCGTGTCGGGTGCGATGTTCGCGTCGTTCCAGGGCTTCGTGTCGCCGGAATCGTTCGTGCTGTGGGAGTCGATCTACATCCTGGCAATCGTGGTGCTCGGCGGCATGGGCCATATCCCGGGCGTGATCCTGGGCGGCATTCTGCTGGTGGGCTTCCAGGAACTGCTGCGCGCGCTGGCCGAGCCGGTGCAGAACAAGCTGTTCGGCCATGTGATCGTGGAAGCGGAAGTGCTGCGTCAGTTGCTGTTCGGCCTGGCGATGGTGGTGGTGATGCTGTATCGCCCCGCGGGCCTGTGGCCCTCGCCGCGCAAGGAAGACCGTCCGCAAAAGCAGCGGGCTGGTGGACTGTCCCGTATCTGATGGAGGCACGCACATGAGCAACAACAACGTCCTCCTCTCGATCCGAGGAGTCCAGAAGCGTTTCGGCGGCCTGCAAGCGCTGTCCGACGTGAGCCTGGAAATTCGCGAAGGCGAAATCTACGGTTTGATCGGCCCGAACGGCGCCGGCAAGACCACGTTCTTCAACGTCATCACGGGCCTGTATACGCCTGACGCAGGCGAGTTCGTGCTGGGCGGCACGCCCTACCAGCCCACCGCCGTGCACGAAGTGGCCAAGGCCGGTATTGCGCGCACGTTCCAGAACATCCGCCTGTTTGGCGACATGACTGCGGCGGAGAACGTCATGGTGGGCCGCCACGTGCGGACCAAGGCCGGCCTGATCGGCGCGGTGTTCCGCACCAAGGCGGCACGCGAGGAAGAAGCCTCCATCGAAGACTGGGCGCACGATCTGCTGGACTACGTCGGCATCGGCAAGTACGCCAACTACACGGCGCGCAACCTGTCGTACGGTCACCAGCGTCGTCTGGAAATCGCGCGTGCCCTGGCCACGCAGCCCAAGCTGCTGGCCCTGGACGAACCGGCTGCCGGCATGAACGCCACTGAAAAGGTGGAGCTCCGTGGCCTGCTCGACAAGATCCGTTCCGACGGCAAGACCATCCTGCTCATCGAGCACGATGTGAAGCTGGTGATGGGCCTGTGCAACCGCCTGACCGTGTTGGATTACGGCAAGGTGATCGCACAAGGCCTGCCGCAGGAAGTGCAGACCAACCCGGCGGTGATCGAGGCCTACCTCGGCGCGTCAGCGCACTGACGCAGAGGAACGGAATATGAAACCAGTAATGTTGAAGATCGACAGCCTGAAGGTCGCTTACGGCGGCATCCAGGCGGTCAAGGGCGTGGATCTGGAGATTCGCGAAGGTGAGCTGGTCACGCTGATCGGTGCCAACGGCGCCGGCAAGACGACCACCATGAAGGCCATCACCGGCTTGCAAGGCTGGGCCGGCGGTGACGTGCAGTATCTGGGCAAGTCCATCAAGGGCGTGCCGAGCTACAACCTGCTCAAGCAGGGCTTGGCGATGGTGCCGGAAGGCCGCGGCGTGTTCGCGCGCATGACCATCGTCGAGAACCTGCAGATGGGCGCCTTCACGCGCAACGACGAGGCCCAGATCAAGGCCGATATCGACCGCATGTTCGGCATCTTCCCGCGCCTGAAGGAACGTGCAAACCAGCTGGCCGGCACGATGTCGGGCGGCGAGCAGCAGATGCTGGCCATGGCGCGTGCGCTGATGAGCCAACCGAAGCTGCTGCTGCTGGACGAGCCGTCGATGGGTCTCTCCCCGATCATGGTGGAGAAGATCTTCGAGGTCGTGCGCGACATCTCGGCGCAAGGCGTGACCGTGCTGCTCGTTGAGCAGAACGCGCGCCTGGCGCTGCAGGCAGCGCACCGCGGCTACGTGATGGACTCCGGTCTCATCACCATGAGCGGCGATGCCAAGCAGATGCTCGACGATCCGAAGGTGCGTGCCGCCTACCTGGGCGAATAAGCACCCTCAAGCATCATGAAAAAGCCCCGCAATTGCGGGGCTTTTTCTTTGCGCGTGCCCGACGATTCAGGCAGATGCTGCTGTGTAGATGTTCGGTCGATGCAATTGCATGAACCCGACGCCCTCGCGCACATCGGCAAAGCCATGCTTGCGGTAAAGCCAGTCGGCGCCCGTTGTCACTAACACAGTGCGGCGAAGTGTCTGCAGTTCCGGATGCTCGCGCAGGAAATCCATCAGCGCGTGCGAGACGCCTTTTCCACGCCACGCCGGCAACACGAACACATCGCACAGATACGCAAACGTCGCACGATCGGTAATGACCCGCGCAAAGCCCACGAGGTCGCCCTGCGAGCCATCGCCGTTCCGACGATAGGCGGCGAAGCACAGTGAGTTCGCGACCGATCGGTCAAACACATCGCGGGGCAGGCCGCGGGCCCAGAACGTTTCCTGCGAGAGGAAGTTGTAGATGTCGTCCAGCGGAAGCCACGCGGAATCATCAGACAACACGATCCCCGTGGCCGGAACTTCTCGCGTCACGGCCATGGCGAACCTCAGAGTGGGAGCAGCGATGGAGCGATGAAGGGCGACGCATTGCGCGCCGCCCCGGGTCGAACGATGCGTGTTAGGCGTGCGCCTTCAGCAGCGTGCGCAGCATGCCGATCATCGTGTCGATTTCTTCGGTCGTCACGTTGAGCGCGGGCATGAATCGGAGGATGTTCGGACGCGGGGCGTTCAGCAGCAGGCCCGTCGGGTTCATCTCGCGTGCAGCTTCGACCAGTTGGCCGCCGATGTCCTTGCCGAGCAGCAGGGCGCGCAGCAGGCCGTCACCGCGTTCGCCGGCCAAGCCGAACTCTTCGCTCAGCTTGAGCAGTTGCGTACGCAGATAGGCGCCGCGTTCTTGCACGCCGGCCAGGAAGCCGGGGGCTAGGAGTTGCTCGATCACCGAGCAGCCGACGGCCGTCATCAGCGGGTTGCCGTTGTAAGTGCCGCCTTGGTCGCCGGCCTCGAAGCTGGCAACTTCATCCGTGCACAGCAGGGCCGAGAGCGGCACGCCGCCGCCGATGCCCTTGCCCAGCGTCATGATGTCCGGCTCGATGTTCGAAAGCTGATAGGCGAAGAGCGTGCCGCAGCGGCCGCAACCGGCCTGCACTTCATCAACGATCAAGAGGATCTTGTGCTTCTTGGTCAGCGCGCGCAGTTGCTGCATGAATTCCGGCGTGGCCGGCAGCACGCCGCCTTCGCCTTGCACCGGCTCAAGCATCACGCCGACAGTCTCGTCGGTGATGAGCGCTTCCACCGAGGCAATGTCGTTCAGGATGGCTTTCGGGAAGCCCGGTACCTGCGGCGCAAAGATGGTGTCCCAGCCGGCCTTGCCCGACGCGCTCATGGTGGCGAGCGTGCGGCCGTGGAAGCTGTGATCAAACGTGATGATCTGGAACGCGCCATTCTTATGCTTCTTGCCCCACTTGCGAGCGAGCTTGATGGCACCTTCGTTGGCTTCAGCGCCGCTGTTGGCGAAGAACACCTTGTCGAAACAGCTGTGCGCGGTCAACAGGCCGGCCAGCTTGGCCATCGGCTCGTTGTAGAACGCCGGGCTCGGGTTGATCAGCTTACGGGCCTGCGCGTTCAGCGCTTCGATCATGCCGTCGTTGGAGTGACCGAGGCAGTTGACGGCCCAGCCTTGCACGAAGTCCAGGTATCGCTTGCCGTTGTGGTCCGTCAGCCACGAGCCCTTGCCTTCGGTGAAGACGATCTCGGGCCGGTTGGTGATGTACATCAGGGACTGGACGGGGTAGTCAGCAAACGCCATGGCAAAGCTCCAGAAAAAGGCGGCAGGAAGATGAAAAACCGAAAAAACACGAGTTGGAAAAAGACAAAGGCCACGGGGGTTGCCCCGTGGCCTTGTGATCGTCGAATCCTGTGAACCCGATATGCAATCAGCAGACAGCCGCGTGGCTTCCCGGAGGGAGCAACGTACGGCGGCGTCGGAGGTGCAGTGCTTGGTTCATAAGGCGCAAGAATAAGACGGATGCCAAGTCAAGTCAAAACGAAATTTTGACCTTCTTGGGATTTGTGCAACGTCAGCCGGCCGGATGGAGATCGGCCTCTGAGGTGAAGGAATCGGCGAAAAACGCGTCCGGGTGCATTCCGCATTTGGCGGCGAAGTCCGCGCGAGCCGAGTTGATCACCACCGGCGCGCCGCAGGCGTAGACCTCGTAGCCCGACAGATCGGGGTGATCGGCCATCACCGCTTGGTGAACGAAGCCGGTGCGGCCCGTCCACGCGTCTTCCGGCAAGGCGTTGGAGACGACCGGCACGTAGGTGAGGTTCGGCAGCGTGCGCGCCCATTCTTCGGCCTTGGCGTGCATGTACAGGTCTTGCGGGCGGCGGCCGCCCCAGTACAGCGTCATCGGACGCGTGCTGCCGATGAACTGGGCGTGCTCGATGATCGCCTTGATGGGCGCGAAACCGGTGCCGGAGGCCAGCAGGATGATCGGCTTGTCGGATTCTTCACGCAGGAAGAAGCTGCCCAGCGGCCCCTCGAAGCGCAAGATGTCGCGCTCCTTCATGGCCGGGGCGCCTTCCTTGGCGCCGAACACATAGTCGGTAAATGCACCGCCCGGCATGTGGCGGATATGCAGCTCGATCGGGCCTTCCTCGTGGGGCGGGTTGGCGATCGAGTAGCTGCGCCGCTTGCCGTCGCGCAGGAGGAATTCCACATACTGTCCGGCCAGAAATTGCATACGCTCGGTGGCAGGCAGTTGCAGCTTGACGATGGTGACGTCCGGCGCGGCCTTTTCCAGCGATGCTACGCGGCACGGAATCTTCTTGATGGGTACGTCGCCGGCGCCTTGCACCTCACGCACTTCAATCGTGATGTCAGTGGCGGGCGTAGCGCAGCAGAACAGCGCGCGGCCTTCGGTGGCTTCCTGGGCGGACAGCGCGTTGGGCGAGTGGTTGCCCTGGACGATGGAGCCCTCGCGCACGTGGCCCTTGCAGGAACCGCACGCACCGTTTTTGCAGCCGTATGGCAGGCCGATGCCCTGGCGCAGCGCCGCTGCAAGGATGGTCTCGCCGTCTTCGGCCTGGAACTGGCGGCCGCTGGGCAGCACGTTGATCTGGTAAGCCATACTACAATCCGAATATGTTGAAAAGTGTGTCTGGTCGCCCGTCTGGGCATGCAACGATGGTCAATCCGGCAGCACGTCCGATGGTGAATCAGTCAGCCGCTTGGCCATCCAAAACTGCACCGCGCTTGGGCCTTCCCCGCGTGCTGATCGTCGGCTGCGGCGATGTCGGGCAACGCTGCCTGGCGATGCTCCGCACGCGTTTTCGCGTCTTCGCCGTCACCTCGCGCGTTGAAGGTCGCGCTTCGTTGCGCGAAGCCGGCGCCGTGCCGATTGTCGCCAATCTGGACGATCCCGCGTCGCTGCGCCGCCTGCGAGGTTTAAGCCCCCGCGTGCTGCATCTGGCGCCGCCGCCCGCTATCGGCAACGATGATCCGCGTACCGCCGCGTTACTGCACGCGCTGACGCAGCCGGCCCCGGTTTCCCCGGCCACAAAACGTCGCATTTTACCCGAGCGGGCACGCAGGTCGGGTGGCCTCACTGGCCGCTTGAAAACTCGCCTCCAAGCGCGTGCGTTCGTGTATGCCAGCACCAGTGGCGTTTACGGCGATGCGGGCGGTGCCTGGGTCGACGAATCCCGCACAGTAAAGCCAACCACGGCCCGTGCCCAACGCCGTGTCGCCGCTGAGCGCCGCGTGCGCTGGTTTGGCGCGGGCGGCGGCTGGCGCACGTCGATTTTGCGCATTCCCGGCATCTATGCGGCGAATCGGCTGCCCGTCGCGCGGCTCGAACGCGGCACGCCTGCCTTGCGTGCGGAAGACGATGTCTACACCAACCACATTCACGCCGACGACCTTGCGCGCGCCGTCATTGCCGCGCTGTTCCGGGGGAAACCGCAGCGCGTTGTGCATGCCAGCGATGCATCGGAGCTGCGCATGGGCGATTACTTTGATGCCGTGGCCGACGCGCGAGGCTTGCAGCGGCCGCCGCGCATTTCGCGGGCCGAGGCCGTTCAGCAGATCGAGCCGGCGCTGCTCTCGTTCATGAGCGAATCGCGCCGGCTGTGCAATACACGGCTTGCGCGCGAGTTGCGCGTGGCGCTGCGCTACCCGACGGTGGCGGATTTCCTGAGCAGCGAGGCCTGACATGAAGGTGCCCGCGCCCGCACCTGCAACGTCGTCGCACGGCGCCCGGCTGCGCGTTGCGCGGTTGGCGCTTTGGCTGTCGGCGGCGGTGGTGGGCGTAGGAGTCTCATGGTTTGCCGCAAGCTTCGTGGCGGATTCGATGGGCGCACGCGACATGCAGCAGATGGTCGATGCTCGCCGCCAGCTGGCTGCGCAGGTGGCGGAAGGGATGTCGAGCCAGATCACGGCCGACGTGGCCTTGCTGCGCGCGCTGCCGCAGACGCTCGCACAGATCGACGCCATCCCGCGTGCCGTGGCGCGCGTCGACACCCGGCGCTGGAACCTGATGGATCAGGGCTCGCGTGCTGAAGAGGCGATGTCGCACCCGGAAGTGGTCGATATCGATGCGTTCCTGAACGCGACCGCTGGCAATCTCGGGCTGGACTACGTGTGGGTCGTCAACGAGCACAACTACGTGGTGCTCGCCAATAACGCCGGTCATCCTGATTCGTTTGTCGGCGTGCAGTCGAGCATGCAGCCGTACATGAAGGAGGCGATGCTGGGCGGCCTGGGCGAGCAGTTCACGGTGGGCCGGGTGACGGGCGTGCCGGGCCTGTTCTTCGCTGCGCCGGTGTATGACGCCGGTGGATACCTGGTCGCGGCGATGGGCACCAAGGTGAGCCTCGCGAGGCTGCAGCACTGGGTGTCGCACCCGACATCGCTGGTGACCGATCCAAACGGGTTGATCATTCTGTCGACAGATGCGTCGCTGGTGGGGAAGATCCTGCCGGATGCGCGCCTGCAGCGCATGGGTGCCAGCGACCGGTACAACGCCTACCAGCGCGTCGATTTCGAGCCCTGGCCCTATCAACCCACCGCCAGCGCGCATCACGATGTGCCGGGGTGGGTGCCGGCTGAGGTGCGGGACACGCTGGCCTGGCGTGAGGGCAGTGCGATGCCTTCGCTCACCGTGTCGCGCAATGCCAGTGCGGACCTCACCATCGTCGTGGCCGAGCCGCTACCTGCGTGGGGCCAGCAGCTCGCCAACCATGCGCGCAACCGCGCGATCGGCTTCGTGTTGTTCGTGAGCGTGCTGGTGACGTTCGTGCTGGTGGCGTGGTCTCTGGTGCGCGAGCGCCAGCATCACCGTGTAACGCGCCATCTCAACCAGCGGCTGCAGCGCACCAACAGCGCGCTCGCCAATGAGGCGCATTTCGACCATCTCACGGGTGTGCTCACGCGCCGCCGCTTCCTGGCGCTGTTCGACACGGTGCTTGCACGTTCCCACAACCGCGCCGAACCGCTCGTGCTTGTGCTGGCCGATCTGGATCACTTCAAACGCATCAACGACACGTGGGGCCACGCTGTGGGGGACATGGCGTTGCAGCGCTTTGCGTCGCTTGCCACGGGCGTGCTGCGCAGCAGTGATCTGGTCGGGCGTTTGGGCGGCGAGGAATTCGCCATGGTGATGGGCCGCACCACGTTGGAAACGGCCACCGAGGTAGCGGAGCGCCTGCGTACGGCGGTGGCCGAGACGGACGAGAGTTTCCCGACCGGGCTGTCGATGACCGTCAGCATGGGCATGACGGTCTGCCGGCCGGGCGATACCGCGTCGGAGATGCTCAAGCGCGCTGATCTGGCGCTGTATCGCGCCAAGGAAAGCGGGCGCAACCGGCACGTGGCCGGCTGAGACTAGCGCGCGACGCGGCCCGCGCGGCGACGGCGAAGTTCGAGCTGGGTGCGCGTGCCCGACAGCGGCACACGGCGGAAGCGCTCTCGGCGCTGTTCCTCATCAAAGAATGCCAGCGAGGGTTTGACCAGATCGCTGCGTGAAACAATGCCCACCAGCGCGCGCGATTGCGAATCGGCCACCACCGGCAGCCGCTCCAACCCATGCACTGCCAGGCGCGTAGCGACGATGCGGCAGGTCTCACCAGGCAACGCCATCACGGGAGCATTCGCACCAAACAATTCGGCAACGGTGATGGCGCCGCGCTTCTGGCCCGCCAGCAGCGCATCGCGGTCGAGCATGCCGATCAATGCGCCATCTGGGCCACCTTGCACCACCGGAAACGCGCGGTGTGCCTGCTTGGCACCAAAGCGGTTGGCGAGTGTATCGGCCAGCGTGGCCTGCGCGTCGATGGTCTGCACCGAACGCGTCATCACCTCATCTACGGCGTGACGCTCGAGCGGATCGACGGCGTATTCGCGATAGATGTGGAAGCCGCGGCGCGCGATCTTCTCGGTCATGATCGAGCGCGGCATGGTCAGCACGACAAAGCCGTAGGACACTGCCACCGCCAGCAGAATCGGCAGCAGCGCATTCACATCGTGTGTGAGCCCGAAGGCGAAGACGATGGCCGTGAGCGGAGCGCCCAGCACACCGGCCAGCATGGCGGCCATGCACACGAGCGGCCACAGGCCCGGGTCCCCACCCGGCAGCACGGGACCGATCAGCACCCCCAAGCCGGCGCCCATCATCAGCAGCGGGGCGAGCACGCCGCCCGACGTGCCGGAACCCAGCGCGATGACCCAGATGATGGCCTTGACCACCAGCAGCGCCAGCGCCACGCGGATAGCGAGATGGTTGTGCAGCAGATCGCCGATGACGTCGTAGCCGACACCCAGCGCACGCGGCTCGAAATAGCCGCCAATGCCAACCACCAGACCGCCGATGGCCGGCCACCACATCCAGTGGATCGGCAGGCGGCCGAACAGGTCTTCGGTCTTGTACAGCGCCATCGACAGCGAGCGTGCAAGCGCGCCGCACAGCAACCCGGCGATCACGCACGAGCCTAGCGCTGGCAGCGTCGCCGGTGCGGTTTCCAGCGGGAAGAGGGGGCCGGGTTCCAGCGCCAGCACACGCAGAAAGCCCGCCACGGCGCACGCCACCGCCACGGGCAGCATGCTGCGCGGGCGCCATTCGAACAGCAGCAGTTCCACCGCGAGCAGCAGCGCAGCCACCGGCGTGCCGAACACGGCCGTCATGCCTGCCGTGGCACCGGCCACCAGCAGCGTCTTGCGCTCGGCGGCCGTCAGCTTGAAGAACTGCGCGAACAGCGAGCCAATCGCGCCGCCCGTCATGATGATCGGGCCTTCCGCGCCAAACGGGCCGCCGCTGCCGATTACGATGCCCGAGGACAGCGGCTTGAGCACCGCCACCTTCGGCGACATCTTGCTCTTGCCGAAGAGGATGGCTTCGATGGCCTCGGGAATGCCGTGGCCGCGAATCTTCTCCGAGCCAAAGCGCGCCATCAGCCCGACGATCAGCCCGCCGATGAGCGGTACCGCAATCACCCATGCGCCCAGCGTGTTGGTTGCCGGCGAGCGATCCGCCAGCGACAGCGTCTGGAAGAAGAACAGGTTGGTAAAGAAACGGATCAGATTGAGCAGCACCACGGCGGCCAGCGTGGCAAACGCAGCGATGACGACCGCCAGCGCGGTGGTGCGGAACAGCGTGGTGTCGGTCGCAAAGTCGCGCCGGTGCTGGTGGTGTTCAAGGGTGTGCATGACGTTACTGCTCGGCGGAGGGTTCGGCAGGGTGATCGAGGTGGGGGATCTTGAAAGCGCGGCTGAAGGCCGACAGCTCGCTCTGATGCAACCCGGCCAGCAGCGCGACGAGGTGGTCACCCTTCCGGGAAAGGTGCACTTCCACCTGGCGCGCGTCGGTGTCGCTCTGGCGGCGTTCGACAAGGCCCGCTTCTTCGCAACGCGTGATGAGCGCCGCCGTGCCATGCGGCGCGGCCTGCAGCCGCTCGGCCAGTTCGCCGACGGTGGCCCATTCGCGCCCGGCATAGCCTTTCACGTGCAGCAGCAGTTGATACTGCAGCGGCGTGATGCCCTTGGCGTGGATGAGGTCTTCAGAGGCGCGCAGGAAGCGGCGCAGGTGGTAGCGGAAATCGGAGAGGCTCTCGAAATCCTGCTTGGACAAAGGTCGAGCGGGGGTGGCCATGGCGGAATCAAACGGTTCAGGCCGGAATATATCACGATGTGACATATTTGGGAAAAACCTGCCTCCTGGTGTATTGCCAACCCGGAGTGCGTTCTGAGATGCATGGATTGTTGATTGCCAATCAAGACTGTTTCGTAGACGGCTGGGTTTTTCTGCAAAGGTGGAACACGCACACTGCGGTCCATGCTCATTGCGCTGATAGCGAACGCATCGCCCGCAGCGCGCCTTTTGACCCGATCACGACCATGCCCCCCGTACTCGACAAACTGACCCACGGCGGCTTCACCATCGGCATTGAACTGCCGCTCGACAACGATTGGTCCGCCACCGGCGACGCCAAGCGCCTGCATGACGGGCGCCGCCACGGTGTGCCCGATATCGAACACCACGCAGCCCTCGCGCAACTCGTGGATTCGCTCGGCTTTCGTGCCCTGTGGGTGCGCGATGTGCCGGTGTATGACCCCGCATTCGGCGATGCTGCGCAGGTGTTCGAAGTCTTCACGTACCTGGGCTACCTGGCCGGCATCACGCGCAACATCCTGCTCGGCACGGCCGCCGTGGTGCTGCCGCTGCGCGAGCCGCTGCTGACGCTCAAATCGGCCGCAACGATCCAGGAGCTGAGCGGCGGTCGTCTGATGCTCGGTGTGGCCAGCGGTGACCGACCCGTCGAATATCCGTTGTTCGGCCGCGACTTCGAATCGCGCGGGGAAAGCTTCCGTGACCAGCTCGCGCTTTTGCGTGACAGCGCGCGCGGCAGCTTGCCCGCCGGCGTAGAGATTCTGCCGGCCATGCGCGCGCCGCTCCCGCTGCTGGTGGCCGGCCTCGCGCAACAGACGCCGGCCTGGATCGGCACACACATGGACGGTTGCCTCGCCTATCCGGGCACCCCGGCCGATCACGCGCAACGCGCCGCCGCGTGGCGTGCCGTTGCCGGCGACAAGCCCTACGTGAGCTTCATCCACCTCGATCTGACGGATGACCCGCACGAACCGCTGCAACGCCATCGCTTTGGCGCACGCGCCGGGCGCATCGCACTGACCGAAGAGTTGGCAGCGATGCGCGAGGCCGGTGTGCAGCATATCGGGCTGCATTTCCGCCGAAATCGTCGCCCGCTTGCTGAAACGTTTGCGGAAATCGCGGCAGAGGTTCTGCCCGCTTTCCATTCCTCTGCTTTGGAGTACACCGCATGAACCCCACCCCCACTTCCGCCGAGAGCACACGCAGCAGCGCAACGCTGCCGCTGCTCGCGCTTGCCGCAGGTGCCTTCGGTATCGGCACCACCGAGTTCTCGCCGATGGGCTTGCTGCCTGTCATTGCCGACGGCGTGCATGTATCGATTCCGCAGGCGGGCATGCTGATCAGCGCGTATGCGATCGGCGTGATGGTCGGCGCACCGATCATGACGCTGCTGCTTGCACGGTGGCCGCGACGCAAGGCGCTGATCGCGCTGATGAGCATCTTCACCATCGGCAACCTGTTGTCGGCCGTTGCGCCGGATTACACGACGCTGCTGCTCGCGCGGCTCGTCACCAGCCTCAACCACGGCGCGTTCTTCGGGCTGGGCTCGGTGGTTGCTGCCAGCCTTGTGCCGCGCGAGAAGCAGGCCAGCGCTGTGGCAACGATGTTCATGGGCCTGACGATCGCCAACGTCGGCGGTGTGCCGGCCGCGACGTGGCTTGGTCAGATGATCGGCTGGCGCATGTCGTTTGCCGCTACGGCAAGCCTGGGCCTGATCGCCATCGCGGGTTTGTTCGCCGCGTTGCCGAAGGGCGATGCCGGCAAGATGCCCAACCTGCGTGCGGAACTGGCCGTGCTGACACGTCCCGTCGTGCTGGGCGCGCTTGCCACCACGGTGCTCGGTGCGGGCGCGATGTTCACGCTCTACACGTACGTCGCGCCGACGCTCGCCCAACTGACCGGCGCCTCGCCGGCATTCGTGACGGCGATGCTGGTGCTGATCGGCATCGGTTTTTCGATTGGCAACATCGCCGGCGGCCGTCTGGCCGATCGCTCGCTCGACGGCAGCCTGATCGGCTTTCTGTTGCTGCTGATCGTGACGATGCTCGCGTTTCCCGTTTTGGCCAAGACGCACGTCGGTGCAGCCGCCGCGTTGCTGGTGTGGGGCATTGCCACGTTCGCGGTCGTGCCGCCGCTGCAGATGCGCGTGATGCGTGCTGCGGCTGAAGCGCCGGGCCTTGCATCGTCTGTCAACGTGGGCGCATTCAACCTCGGCAACGCGCTGGGCGCGGCAGCGGGCGGTGCGGCCATCTCCGCAGGCTTGGGCTATGCAGCGGTGCCGATTGTCGGCGCGGTGATCGCTGCGGCAGGGCTTGCGCTGGTGGGGCTGCACGTCGTGCAGCGCCGGGCGCGCCTCGCCATGAACCCGTGATTCGATTTTTCCTTGGAGCACAAGATGAACAAGATTCCCGCTTTCGGCCTCGGCACGTTTCGCCTGAAGGGCCAGGTTGTCATCGACTCGGTTCGCAATGGCCTGGAACTCGGCTACCGCGCAATCGACACGGCGCAGATTTACGGCAATGAAGCCGACGTGGGCGAGGCAATTGCCGGCTCCGGCGTGCGCCGTGAAGACCTGTTTTTGACTACCAAGATCTGGGTCGACAACTACGCCAAAGGCAAGCTCGCGGCGAGTCTTGAAGACAGCCTCGCCAAGCTGCGCACCGATTACGTCGACCTCACGCTGATCCACTGGCCTGCGCCCAACAACGGCGTGTCGCTCGAGGAATTCATGACCGCGCTGGCCGAAGCGAAGGCCCGGGGTTTGACGCGCGAGATCGGCGTCTCGAACTTCAACATCGCGCTGACGCAACAGGCGATGGCGGTGGTTGGCAAAGACGCCATCGCCACCAACCAGATCGAGCTGAGCCCGTATCTGCAGAACCGCAAGCTCGTCGATTTCCTGCAGCGCGAGGGCATTCACGTCACGTCGTACATGACGCTCGCATACGGCAAGGTGCTGGGCGATCCGGTGATCGGCGCGATTGCACGGCGGCACGAGGCAACGCCGGCGCAGGTGGCGCTGGCCTGGGCGATGCAGCTCGGCTATTCGGTGATCCCGTCGTCGACCAAGCGGGAAAACCTTGCGAGCAACCTGCGCGCGCGAATGCTGCAACTGACGGCCGACGACATGGCGCAGATTGCCGCGCTCGAGCGCAACGGCCGCGAGGTTTCGCCTGACGGGCTCGCGCCGCACTGGGATTGAGCATCGCGCCACCGACGCAATAGAAAAAGCCGCTCCGAAGAGCGGCTTTTTTGCATCAGTCGGGCGCATGGCCCGCGGTGCCTCAGTCGTCCAGTTGCGACAGGTCGCGCACCGCGCCCTTGTCTGCCGACATGACCAACTTGGCGTATGCCTTGAGTGCGGCCGACACCTTGCGCGGACGCGGCTGCGCGGGCTTCCAGCCCTTGGCGTTCTGCTCTTCGCGACGGCGTGCGAGTTCTTCGTCCGACACCAGCACGTTGATCGTGCGGTTGGGGATGTCGATGCGGATTTTGTCGCCGTTGCGCACCAGGCCAATCGCGCCGCCTGCGGCCGCTTCCGGCGAGCAGTGACCGATCGACAAGCCCGAGGTGCCGCCCGAGAAGCGGCCGTCCGTCAGCAGCGCACAGGCTTTGCCCAGGCCCTTGGACTTGATGTAGCTCGTCGGGTACAGCATTTCCTGCATGCCAGGGCCGCCCTTCGGGCCTTCGTAGCGCACAACCACCACGTCGCCAGCCTTGACCTTGTCGGCGAGGATGTTCTCGACCGCTTCGTCCTGCGATTCCGTCACGTGTGCCGTGCCTTCGAACACGAGGATGCTTTCGTCCACGCCGGCGGTCTTCACCACGCAGCCGTCCAGCGCGATGTTGCCCCTCAGGACGGCCAGGCCGCCTTCCTTCGAGAACGCATGCTCGTTCGAGCGGATGCAGCCCTCGGCGCGATCCAGATCCAGGCTCGGCCAGCGCGAGTTCTGGCTGAACGCGACCTGCGTCGGGATACCAGCCGGGCCGGCACGATAGAACGTCTGCACGGCTTCATCCGATGTGCGGACGATGTCCCACTGGTCCAGCGCATCCTTCATCGTGGGCGCGTGCACAGTGGGGGCGTCCGTGTGCAGCTTGCCGGCGCGGTCCAGTTCACCCAGGATCGCCATGATGCCGCCAGCGCGGTGCACGTCTTCGATGTGGTACTTGTTCGTGTTCGGCGCAACCTTGCACAGCTGCGGCACGACGCGCGAAAGGCGGTCGATGTCCGCCATCGTGAAGTCGATCTCGGCTTCCTGTGCGATGGCCAGCAGGTGCAGGATCGTGTTGGTCGAGCCGCCCATCGCGATGTCGAGCGTCATCGCGTTCTCAAAGGCCTTGAAACCAACCGAGCGCGGCAGCACGCGTTCGTCGTCCTGTTCGTAGTATTGGCGGGCCAGTTCAACGATGCGGTGGCCGGCGCGCTTGAAGAGCTGTTCGCGGTCTGCGTGCGTAGCGACCACGGTGCCGTTGCCTGGCAGCGACAGGCCGAGCGCCTCGGTCAGGCAGTTCATCGAGTTGGCCGTGAACATGCCAGAGCACGAACCGCAGGTCGGGCACGCAGAGCGTTCGACTTCGGCCACTTCCTCGTCGGAATACTTGCTGTCGGCCGCGATCACCATCGCGTCGATCAGGTCGAGCTTCTTGATCTCGATGGCCTTGGTGACGGGGTTGGCCAGGCGCGTCTTGCCCGCTTCCATCGGGCCGCCCGAGACGAAGATCACCGGAATGTTCAGGCGCATGGCGGCCATCAGCATGCCCGGGGTGATCTTGTCGCAGTTCGAGATGCACACCATGGCGTCGGCGCAGTGCGCGTTGACCATGTATTCGACCGAGTCGGCAATGATGTCGCGGCTGGGCAGCGAATACAGCATGCCGTCGTGGCCCATGGCGATGCCGTCATCCACGGCAATCGTGTTGAATTCCTTGGCAACCCCGCCCGCGGCTTCGATCTCGCGCGCGACGAGCTGGCCCAGGTCTTTCAGGTGCACGTGACCGGGCACGAACTGGGTGAACGAGTTGACCACCGCAATGATCGGCTTCTGGAAGTCTTCATCTTTCATGCCGGTGGCGCGCCAGAGCGAGCGCGCCCCCGCCATGTTGCGGCCGGCGGTGGAGGTTTTGGAGCGGTATGCGGGCATTGTGCGTACTGAAGAAGGTTCGAAATGGGGAGCGGGCCACGCGGATACAGGCCCTCATGCCCGTGCGATCAACCTCTTGAGCCGCGCCCGGGGCAAAACCCGCATTATCCCACGCCAGGCGAGGCGTGTTGCCGGCTGTCGTCGGGTTGGCGAGTGCCCAATGAAAAAGCCGCTTCTGCGTGAACAGAAGCGGCTTGAATCCTGGTGCCCGAGGCCGGAATCGAACCGGCACGCCTTGCGGCGGGGGATTTTGAGTCCCCTGCGTCTACCAATTTCACCACTCGGGCAGGTGCTGATGAGCCGGCAATTATGCCAGAAGTCCGGCCATCCGAACAAGGCGGCCAGGCAATGCTCAATCCGCGTGCTGATTGTTCTGCTGCTCCAGCACGCGCAGCAGGGACGCCGTATCGTCATACCCCCAGCCATTGGCGACCAGCGTATTGAGCTGTGAAGCCACCAGTTCCATCGCCGGCATCTGCAGGCCGAGTTCCTGGGCGATCTCGCGCACGAGCCCGAAATCCTTGTCGTGCAGACGCGCTTCGATGCCGGCGGCAAAGTTGCGCTCGGCCATCTTGGGCCCTTCCAGGTCGAGCATGCGGCTGCCGGCAAAGCCCGGGCCGATGGCGGCCAGCACGCGCGACGGGTCGGTGCCTTGAGCACGTGCAAACAGCATGGCTTCGGCAATGCCCTGGATATTGATGACCTGCACGATCTGGTTGCACGCCTTGGCGACCTGGCCGGCGCCGTGATCGCCGACGTGCGTGATGGTGGTGCCCAGCAGTTGCAGCAGCGGGCGCACGCGTTCCAGCACCTCGGCCTTGCCGCCCACCATGATCGACAGCGTGGCCTTTTGGGCGCCTGCGGTACCGCCGGAGACCGGCGCATCCAGAAACTCCAGGCCCGCCGCTTCCAGCTCGGCGGCCATGCGGCGCGTGGCCACGGCGGAGATCGTGCTGTGGTCGATGCACACCGCGCCGCGTGGTGCGCCATGGACGACGCCGTCCGGCCCCAGCAGCACGCCCTCCACATCGGCCGTGGAGGTGACGTTGGTGAAAATGACTTCGGCGTCGCGTGCCGCCTCGGCGGGGGTGCTGCAAGGCTCTGCGCCGATGGCGCGGGCATTGTTGGCGGCCTCCGGACGGCGCACATAGGCGCGCACGGTGTGTCCGGCGGCAATCAGGTGCTGGACCATCGGCGTGCCCATGTTGCCGAGGCCGATGAAGGCGATACGTGTCATGGCAGATTTGTGCGTGTTTGATTAGCGCGGGCCAGCGTAAGCAAAGCGGCCGTTCTTGATGATGCCCATCACGCGCGAGCGTTGGTCGAAGCCTTGGTGATCCTGGGCATTCAGGTTCAGCACGCCGTTGGGCACAGTCAGATCGCGCGTGGTTTCCAGCGCGTCGCGCAGGGCGGCGCGGAAAGCGGGCGTGCCAGGCTTGGCGCCGGTCTTGAGGGCGCGGGCCGTGGCGTTGTCGAGCAGCTGCCACGCGCCCCACGCGTCGCCCGCAAATTGCGTGACGGTGTTGGGGCCATACTTGGCTTCATAGCGATCGGCAAATTCCACGGCTACTTTGCGCACCGGATGGCTGGCCGGCAGCTCGCGCGCCACCACCACGGGGCCGGTCGGGAAGAGGGTGCCTTCGACGTCCTTGCCGCCCACCTTCAGGAATTCCGTGCTGGCGATCCCGTGCGTCTGATAGATGCGGCCCTTGTAGCCGCGCTCGACCAGCGTGCGTTGGGGCAACGCGGCCGGGGTGCCGGCCCCGGCAATCAGGATGGCGTCGGGCTTGGCAGCCATCAACTTGAGAATCTGGCCGGTCACGCTGGTATCTGTGCGCGCAAAGCGCTCGTTGGCGACCACCTTCAGCTTGCGTACGTCTGCCAGTTTCGAGAATTCACGCCACCAGCTTTCTCCATACGCATCGGTAAACCCGATAAAGCCGACGGTGTGCACGCCGTTGTCTGCCATGTGCTGCGTGACGAGCGTGGCCATCTGCGAATCGTTCTGCGGCATCTTGAAGGCCCAGCGGCGCTTGGCGTCCTGCGGCTCGACGATGGAAGCGGAGGCAGCCAGCGTGATCATCGGCGTTTGGCCTTCGGCCACCGCATCAAGGGATGCCAGCGCCGTCGGCACGATCGTCGGACCGACGATCACGTCCACCTTGTCTTCGGCGATCAGCTTGCGCACGTCGCGCACCGCCATCGACGGGTCAGACGCGTCGTCCAGAATGATGACCTGCGCACGCTGGCCGCCGATTGTCGCAGGCCACATCTGCACGGTGTTCTTGCTGGGAATGCCGATGGCCGCAGCGGGGCCGGTGGTCGACAGCACCACGCCCACGCGGATGTCGGCTTGGGCGGGCAGGGCAAGTGCAGCAGCGCTGGCAAAGAGGGCCATGCCGCACAGCAGGCGACGTCGGGTCGTCATGAAATCTCCGGGAGGTTCGAGTGTTGCAGATTGCTGGCGGATCAAAGCTCGTACGCTTCGTGATCGCCGGACATGAGTTGTTCGACCAGCTTGCGCGTGAGCGTCGGCGCAAACAGTTCGATGAAGGTGTAGACGAAGCCGCGCAAATACGCGCCTTGTTTGACGCCGAGGTGCGTGACGTTGGTGCCGAAGAGGTGTCCGGCGGGAATCGCCCGCAGGTTGCGGTCGCGCTCGGCGTCAAAGGCGACGCCCGCCACGATGCCCACGCCCAGCCCAACTTCTACGTAGGTCTTGATGACGTCTGCGTCGATGGCTTCGAGCACGATGTCGGGCTTGATCTGACGCAGCTCGAAGGCGTGGTCGATCTTGGGCCGGCCAGCAAAGTGTTGGTCGTACGTGATGAGCGGGTAACCCTTCAGGTCTTCCAGCGTCAGGTGCTGGCGCGCCAGCAGCGGGTGATCAGGCGGCGTCACCACCACATGCTGCCACTGGTAGCCCGGGATCGAGATCAGATCCTTCACGTGCGACATGCCTTCGGTCGCGATGGCGATGTCCGCTTGGTCGTGCAGCACCATCTCGGCAATCTGCGCGGGCGTGCCCTGCTGAATGGAAAGGCGCACCTTGGGGTATTTGCGCGTGAACTCCGCAATCGCCTTGGGCAGCGCGTAGCGCGCCTGCGTATGCGTGGTGGCGATGGTGAAGTTGCCCTGATCCTGCGCGGCGTAGTCTTTGCCGACCCGCTTGAGGGTTTCGACCTCTTCCAGCACGCGCTCGACCGACGCCAGGATGCGCCGACCCGGCTCCGTGAGACCCCGGATGCGCTTGCCGTGCCGGGTGAAGATATCGACACCCAGCTCCTCTTCCAGCTCGATGATGGCTTTTGAAACGCCTGGTTGTGATGTATAGAGCGCTTTCGCGGCCTCTGTCAGGTTGAATTTCTGCCGCACGGCTTCGCGCACGAAGCGGAATTGGTGAAGGTTCATGGCTGCGCGGTCGATAAAGAAGAACGAGTGCGAACTGAACGCTACTTATAACCGACGCCATATAAACAAACAATTTTTTATTGGTTTGGGATATGAGGCCAGTTCATTACGATGCTCGAACTTCGTGATAACACGCCCTCATTGTCTCCCGCGCCATGACGCTCGCCTATACGGTTTCCGGTTTGTTGGTCGGCCTGTTGGTCGGCCTGACGGGCGTTGGCGGCGGCTCGCTGATGACTCCGTTGTTGACGCTGATGTTCGGTTTTTCCCCAGCGACTGCTGTGGGTACGGACTTGGCATTTGCGTCGCTCACCAAGGGCGTTGGGACGATCGCGCATCGCAGCCACGGTCATATTCGCTGGGACATCGTCAAGCGCCTCTGCCTGGGCAGCCTGCCTGCGGCACTGGTGACCGTGATCGTGCTGAAGAACGCCGGCAACCTCGACGCTGAATGGATGCACCTGATTCGCCTGACGATTGGCGTGTCCGTGATCCTGACCGTGATTTCGCTGTTGTTCCGCCAGCGCGTGCTGGGCTGGCTGGCTCGCAACCCGCGCTATCGCCTGCAGGGCGCCGGGCTGGCAGTGGCCACCATTGTGGTTGGCGCGGTGCTGGGCGTGCTGGTAACGGTGTCGTCCATTGGCGCAGGTGCGGTGGGCGCGACGCTCATCCTGATCCTGTATCCCGAGTTGAAGAGCGCCGAAGTGGCCGGCACCGACATTGCCTATGCCGTGCCGCTGACCGCCGTGGCGGGTCTGGGCCATATGTATCTGGGCACGATCGACTGGAACCTGCTCGTGTCGCTGCTGGTGGGCTCCATCCCGGGTATCTGGCTTGGCGCGCGCCTGTCCAAGAATCTGCCGGAACGTCTGGTGCGCGGCGCGCTTGCTGCCACGCTGACGATCACGGCCATCAAGCTGGTGTCGTGATGCGTGATCTCATGCCGGCCCTGCTTGATTGTGGCTGCTGTCGCTGAGCCGGCAGCAGCACCATAACGAAACGCTTTCCCCCAATTGAATCGCACGCCGGCCCAGCCGGATTGGACTGAACAGTCATGTACCAATACGACGCTTACGATCACCGCCTCGTCGCCGACCGCGTCGCGCAATTCCGCGACCAGGTACGCCGCCGCATTTCGGGCGAACTGACGGAAGAAGAGTTTCTGCCGCTGCGTCTGCAGAATGGTCTGTACTACCAGCGTCACGCTTACATGCTGCGCGTGGCGATTCCGTATGGCCACCTGCGCGCCAAGCAACTGCGCATGCTCAGCCACATCGCCGCCGAGCACGATCGCGGCTACGGCCACTTCAGCACGCGCCAGAACATCCAGTACAACTGGATCGAGCTGGAACAGGTGCCCGACATCCTGGCCAAGCTGGCCTCGGTGGAAATGCACGCCATCCAGACCTCGGGCAACTGCATCCGCAACATCACGACCGACCAGTTTGCCGGCGTGGCGCCCGACGAGGTGATCGATGCGCGCCCGCTGGCGGAAATCCTGCGCCAATGGTCGACGTTCATCCCCGAATTCGCGTTCCTGCCGCGCAAGTTCAAGATTGCCGTGTCGGCCTCGCGCGAAGACCGCGCCGTAACGCAACTGCACGACATCGGCGTCTACGCCTATGAGAAGGACGGCCAGACGCTGCTTCGCATCCTGGCTGGCGGCGGGATGGGGCGCACGCCGATTCTGGGCGCGATCATCAAGGAAGACCTGCCGTGGCAGCACATGCTGTCGTACATCGAGGCCGCCGTGCGTGTGTACAACCGCTACGGCCGTCGCGACAACAAGTACAAGGCGCGCATCAAGATTCTCGTGAAGGCCATCGGCGCGGAAGAATTCGCCCGCCAGGTGGAAGAAGAGTGGCAGCACATCAAGGACGGTCCGTCGACCATCACGCAGGCCGAATTCGACCGCGTGGCGCAGTTCTTCGCGCCGCCTGCGTATGAAAAGCTGGCCGACACCGATGCCACCTATGAAAAGGCGCTGCTGGAGAACAAGGCGTTCGCCCGCTGGGTGAGCCGCAATGTGCATCCGCACCGTGTGCCGGGCTACGCCGCAGTCACGCTGTCGCTCAAGCCGGGCGTGGCGCTGCCTCCGGGCGACGCGACGGCCGAGCAGATGGCGCTGGTGGCGGATTGGTCCGAGCGCTTTGGCTTTGGCGAGCTGCGTGTCGCGCACGAGCAGAACCTGATCCTGCCGGACGTGAAGAAACACGATCTGTTCGCGCTGTGGCAACTGGCCAAAGAGCACGGCATGGCCACCGCCAACATCGGCCTGCTGACCGACATCATTGCGTGCCCGGGCGGCGATTTCTGCTCGCTGGCGAACGCCAAGTCGATCCCCATCGCGCAGGCAATTCAAGCGCGTTTCGACAACCTCGACTTCGTTCACGACCTGGGCGAGCTGTCGCTCAACATCTCGGGTTGCATCAACTCGTGCGGGCATCACCACGTCGGCAACATCGGCATCCTGGGTGTCGATAAACACGACGAAGAGTGGTACCAGGTGTCGCTGGGCGGCGCGCAGGGCAACGATTCGGCGATCGGCAAGATCATCGGGCCGTCGTTCAAGGCTGAAGAAATGCCCGACGTGATCGAGCGCATCATCGACACCTTCGTCGCCAACCGCACGGAAGACGAACTGTTCATCGACACCTATCACCGCATCGGCATGGCTCCGTTCAAGGAACGCGTCTACGCCCGTGAAGAAGCCTGACCGCCGAGGGAAATGAACATGAGCAAGATCATCAAGCTGCAAAACGGTGCCCCGCAAATCGTGGCTGACGAATGGACCGTGCTGCGCACGCCGGAAGGCGGCGAACTGACGCAAGCCGATGTGGATGCCGCCGCGCACGCCATCGTGCCGCTGGCCTATTGGCAAGCCAACCGCGACACGCTGCTAGGCCGCGCCCGCGCTGGCACGCTGGCCGTCTGGCTCGCTCCCGACGACGAGCCGTTTGTGCTGGAGACTGACCTGCCGAACCTGTCGCTGGTGGCGGTGGATTTCCCGGTATTCCGCGATGGCCGTGGCTACAGCACCGCGTTCCTGCTGCGCCAACGCCTGGGCTTTACGCGTGAGTTGCGCGCCATCGGCGACGTGCTGCGCGATCAGCTCGACTTCATGCGCCGCTGCGGTTTCGATGCCTACGCCGTGCGCGCGGACAAGAACATCGACGACGCGTTGAATGGCTTTGGCGAGATCAGCGTGCGCTACCAGGGCGCCATCGACGAGCCGCGTCCGCTGTTCCGCCGCGAGCGCACAACCGAGGCGAATGCAGCATGAGCGACACCCAAGACATCGCCGTGTCCGAAGTGCCGGTGTCCGCAATCGGGCGCCCGGTGCTGTGGACGCGCCCCGTCTACACCGGCACGGCTGAAGCCCTGGCTGCGAAGGAAGGCGCGCTGTTCGAGCGCCTGGCCGAGATTGCCGCCAAGCACGGCGTGGCAAAGTTCGCCACCAGCCTGGCCGCCGAAGACATGGTCGTGACCGATGCGATCCTGCGCAGCCCCGAGGCCGTGCGGGCGCACCTGCCGATCTTCACGCTGCAGACCGGCCGCCTGCACGCCGAAACGCTGGCGATGCTTGATCGCATTCGCGCGCACTACGGTTATGCGATCGAGCAGTACGCACCGGATGCCCGCGCAGTGGAAGCCTACGTGCGTGACCACGGCCTCAACGCGTTTTACGACAGCATCGAACTGCGCAAGGCCTGCTGCAACATCCGCAAGGTGGTGCCGCTGAATCGCGCGCTCAAAGACGCCGACGCGTGGCTTACGGGCCAGCGCCGCGAGCAGGCCGTCACCCGTGCCGACCTGCCGTTTGCCGAAGACGACGACGCCCGCGGCATCGCCAAGTACAACCCGCTGTTCGACTGGTCCGAGGCGGAAGTCTGGGCGTACCTTGAGCAGCACAACGTGCCCACCAACGCGCTGCACGACAAAGGCTATCCCAGCATCGGCTGCGAGCCTTGCACGCGCGCGGTGCGTGCCGGTGAAGACGTACGCGCCGGCCGCTGGTGGTGGGAATCCCGCGACAGCAAGGAATGCGGTCTGCATGCGGCAAATGCGGTGACAAATTCGGCGACGAATCTGTCGCAAAAGAATTGAGCGAGAGCTAAGGAAGAATCATGGGAGTGATGAGCGAGATCCCCGGCACGGCCCTGACGCCTGTGCAGAACGAACACCTCGACTGGCTGGAAGCCGAGTCTATCTACATCATCCGTGAGGTGGTGGCCGAATGCCGTAACCCGGCGCTGCTGTTCTCGGGCGGCAAGGATTCGATCGTCATGCTGCATCTGGCGCTCAAGGCATTCCGCCTGGGCAATCGCAAGATCGATCTGCCGTTCCCGCTGGTGCACATCGACACGGGTCACAACTACCCGGAAGTGATCACCTTCCGCGACGAGCAGGTTGCCAAGCTGGGTGCGCGTCTGGTGGTCGGGCATGTGGAAGATTCCATCAAGCGCGGCACGGTGCGCCTGCGCAAGGAAACCGACTCGCGCAACGCCGCCCAGGCCGTCACGCTGCTGGAAACGATCGAATCGCACGGCTTCGACGCCCTGATGGGCGGCGCCCGTCGGGATGAAGAAAAGGCCCGCGCGAAGGAACGCATCTTCTCGTTCCGCGACGAGTTCGGCCAGTGGGATCCGAAGGCCCAGCGCCCGGAACTCTGGAGCCTGTACAACGCCCGTATGGCGCAGGGCGAGCAGATGCGCGTGTTCCCGATCTCCAACTGGACGGAACTCGACGTGTGGCAGTACATCGCCCGCGAGAACCTGGCCCTGCCGCCGATCTACTACGCGCATCAACGTGAAGTTGTGCGCAAGAACGGCCTGCTGGTGCCCGTCACGCCGATCACGCCCAAGGCAGACGGCGACGTGAGCGAAGTCCTGTCGGTGCGCTTCCGCACCGTGGGCGACATCAGCTGCACATGCCCGGTGGCGAGCACCGCCGCCACGCCGACCGAGATCATCGCCGAGACGGCCATTACCGAAATTACCGAACGCGGCGCCACGCGCATGGACGACCAGACGAGCGAAGCCTCGATGGAAAAGCGCAAGAAGGAAGGGTATTTCTGATCATGACGACGAATTCGACGCACCCAGCGACGCATCCTGCATCGCACCAAGGCCTGCTGCGCTTCATCACCGCCGGTTCCGTTGACGACGGCAAGAGCACGCTGATCGGCCGTCTGCTGTACGACAGCAAGGCCGTGCTGACCGACCAGTTGCAAGCGCTGGCCAACGCCAAGAACAAACGCACTGCCGGCGAGCAGATTGACTTCTCGCTGCTGACCGACGGCCTGGAAGCCGAGCGCGAGCAGGGCATCACGATCGATGTGGCGTACCGCTATTTTTCGACCGCGCACCGCAAGTTCATCATTGCGGATACGCCGGGCCACGAGCAGTACACGCGCAACATGGTGACCGGCGCCTCGACCGCGCACGCCGCCATCATCCTGATCGATGCCACGCGTGTGACGACCGTCGACGGCAAGACGGAGCTGCTGGCCCAGACCAAGCGCCATTCGGCCATCGTGAAGCTGCTGGAACTGCAGCACGTGATCGTGGCCATCAACAAGATGGACCTGGTCGACTACAGCGAAGCGCGCTTCAACGAAATCCGTACCGCCTACGATGCACTGGCCGCACAACTCGGCTTGCGCGACGTGCGCTACGTGCCGGTGTCTGCGCTGCGCGGCGACAACATCGTTCACGCGTCCGAAGCCATGCCGTGGTACCAAGGCGAGCCGCTGCTGGCGTTGCTGGAAGACTTGAAGGTGGAAGAGACCGCCCCTGCGGGCGACGATGCGCTGCGCTTCCCCGTGCAGCTCGTGGCGCGCCAGGATGGCTCGCAGGCCGATGATTTCCGCGGCTACATGGGCCGTGTGGAAGCCGGCACGGTGCGCGTCGGCCAAGCCGTGCGCGTGTTGCCAGCTAACCGCGAAACCACGGTGGCCGAAGTGCTGACGCCCAATGGCGCCGCTGATTCTGCCGGCCCCGGCGAGACCATCACCGTGCGCCTGGCCGACGACGTGGATATTTCGCGCGGCGACACGATCGTCGCAGCCCCGACGACTGCCGCCAACGCCGCCAAGAAGCTGCATGCCGACCTGTGCTGGTTCGACGAACACGAACTGAACCCGGCCCGGAAATACGTGCTCAAGCACACCACGGCTACCGTGTTCGCACGCGTGTCGGATGTGGAGCGCGTGCTGGACGTGCATACGCTCTCACACGAAACCGGCCGTAAGCAGATCGCGCTCAACGATATCGGTACGGTCAATATCAGCCTGCAGAAGCCCATCGTCTGCGATGCGTATGGCGATAACCCGGCCACCGGCGCGTTCATCCTGGTGGACGAAGCCACGCACCATACGGTGGCGGCTGGCATGATCCGTGCGTTTTCCTAGCGTGAATAGGGCGCGGTAAGTTGCGCCCACAAGGAAAAAGCAAAGGAACCTAGGCAATGGAAGCGAAGACCCCCAAAACACTCGGCCACGTGAGCCTGATTGGTGCGGGCCCCGGCGCCGCTGACCTCATCACGGTGCGCGGTGCACGATTGTTGGGCGAAGCCGAGGTCGTGCTGCATGACGCATTGGTCTCGCCGGAGGTCTTCCAGTACTGCCCGCAAGCTGTGCTGATTGCAGTCGGCAAGCGCTGCGGCAAGCGCTCAACCGCGCAGCGCTTCATCAATCGCCAGCTCGTCGATCTGGCCACCAAGTATCAGCGCGTGGTGCGCCTGAAGGGCGGCGATCCGATGCTGTTCGGCCGTGCCGACGAGGAACTGCAGGCGCTCGAGCAAGCTGGCATCGACTACGAAATCGTTCCGGGCATTACGGCGGCGCTGGCAGCCGCTTCCGCGATCCGTCAGCCGTTGACCAAGCGCGGTGTCGCCCGCAGCGTCGCGTTTGTTACGCAAGCCAAGGCTGCCGATCCGGACACGCCGCAACCCGAAGGCGTCTTGCCGGAACCTGTTGCGCAGGCGGATTCGCTCGTCTACTACATGGGCCGCGATCAAGCTGCCTCCATCGCTGCGGACCTGATTGCCCGTGGCCGCGCGCCGTCGACACCCGCCTGGGTGGTCGAGGCTGCCACCACGCCCGAGCAGCGCTCAGCCTGCTTCACCCTGCAGCAGATGGCCGATGGCGCCGCCGCAGCGTGGATCAACCCAGAGCATCCGAGCCTGCTGATGATCGGTGATGCATTTGCCGTGCGTGCGTCGGCTGCGGCCTCGGAAATTCTGGCTGGCGAGCCGCATATCCTGGCCGCCTGAGGATTTCAGCCTGCGTCAGAACGCAAGCGCAATCTTCCCGAACACCTTCCCGGCTTGCAGGGCCCTGAAGGCCTGGGGCGCGTGCTGCCATGGCAGTACCTGATCGACGATCGGATGCAGGCCGCGCAACGCCAGCGCCTGGTTCATCGCTTCAAATGACGCGCGTGGCCCCACCGATGCTGGCCGGATCACCGCCTTGCGCGCGAAGATCTCCAACGGAGAGATGCCGCCCTCGCGTCCAGCGAGGTAGCCGACAAGGTGAATCTGTCCTCCAATCCGCAACGCCTTCAGCGAGCGTTGCAGCGTGCCGCCACCGCCCACCTCGATGACGTGATCGACGCCCCGGCCTTCCGTGCGAGCCAAGACCGCTTCATGCCATTCGGGCGTCGTTCGATAGTTGATCGTGTCGGACTCAGGCACGCCCAGACCTCGGACGCGGTCCAGCTTGGCGTCGCTGCTGGATAGGACGATGGGCCGTGCGCCGGCCATCAGCGCGAATTGCACGGCGAACATCGACACGCCGCCCGTGCCCTGCACAAGCACGGTTTCGCCGGGCTGCAGGCTGCCTGCCTCGATCAGGCAATGCCAGGCGGTGACACCCGCGCAGGGTAACGTGGCCGCTTCCGCGTCGCTCAGGTGCGCAGGAACGATCACCGCGCCACCTGCATCCAGCCGCATGGTGTCGGCCAGCCAGCCGTCGATGGGGCCGCCGAGCATGCGGCGTGTGTCGGCGTTGCGGAAGTCGCCGGCGTCCCAGCGCTGCCAGAACGTGCCAGCCACGCGGTCCCCCGGGTGTACTCGCGTGACCTGTTCACCCACAGCCAGCACCTCTCCAACCCCATCCGAAAGCAGAATCAGCGGTAACGGAAAGCGCGTGAAGAAGGTGCCGCAGACGATTTCGAGATCGCGGTAGTTGAGCGATGCAGCGCGCGTACGCACGATGATCTCTTGGGGGCCAGGCGTCGGATCGTCCCGCTCGATGGGGCGCAGGGTATCGATGCCGTAACCGTCGGTCAGAGCCAGTGCTTTCATGGATTCCTCTTGGCAGGAGTGTTTGGGGGGGAGGGGCGCATCAGGTGCGTCTGGCATGACTTTGGCGCATGTCATAAGATGAATCCAATTCAATTTGTTCAGAAAAAACATAACTAATAGGAATGTCGACATGCTCGAAGAAATGCGTACCTTTGTGCTGTTGGCGCAGACGGGCTCGATCGCGCGCGTAGCGGAGCGTCTGCCGCTCACGCAACCGGCCGTCACCAAGCAGATTCAGCGGCTCGAACGCGCGCTTGATACCGTGCTTTTCGACCGTCGCGTCAAACCATTCCGCCTGACGGCCGAGGGCGAGGCAGTGCTTGCCCGGTGCCGCACCATCGTCGGCGAGTTCGAAGCGCTGCGCGGTAGCGTGCGTACATCGGGTGAACCGGAAGGTGTGCTGCGTGTTGGGGTAAGCCACGCCGTGAGCGACGTGCGATTCGCGCGCGTGCTGTCGGGTCTGCGGGAGCGTTACCCGGCGGTGTCGTTTCGCTTGAGCTGTGAGTGGGGCGGCGTCCTGCGTGAGCGTCTGCAGCGCGCCGAGCTGGACGCTGCGCTGTGGTTGGCCCCTTCGGGGGCCGCCGGTCATCGCTCGGATGGCGGTATCCGCGTGATCGGCGCCGAGCCGGTCGTCCTGATTGCTGCGCCGTCGCGCAAGCTCCCGGCTGCGTTGTCGATGGCGCAGGTCCGGGACGAAGCCTGGGTGCTGAATCCGGCCGGTTGCGAAATGCGTGCGTGGTTGCTCGGCCGCTACGAGGCAGACCGGCTGACGCCGAACGTGGCTGCCGAGGTGCAATCGGTGCCGTTGCAGCATGCGCTGGTGGCGGAGGGCTTCGGACTAGGCTTCGCGCCGTCGCGGCTCATTGGCCCGCAGATTGACGAAGGGTCGCTCTCGGCCCACAAGCTGGCAGCAGCGCCCGCTCTTTGGGATGTTTGTGTGCACCGGGCGCCGTCGCTTGGCCGGCTGGGGCGCGTGGTGGATTCGCTCGAATCGGCGTTGTGCACTGAAGCCGCGGTGGCGCGTTAATCACCTAATGTTCTTTTCAGGCGCCTGCGATGCCGCACGTCATCATCGAATACACAGCCAACGTCGAAGCCGACGCGCGCATCCCGGAGCTGATGCGCGCGCTCAACGACGTGCTGATCTGCAACGCCGCCGTGTTTCCCATCGGTGGCATCCGCACGCGCGCGCTGCGGCTAGACCAATACCGCATGGCGGACGGCAGTGCGGACGACGCCTTCATCCACGTGACGTTCAGGATCAAGGCAGGGCGGCCCAAAAACGTGACGGGGCCCGTCTGTGCGGCTATGTTCGCCGCCATGCGCGCGCATCTGGCTGACGTGCTTGCGCGTCGTTATCTTGGATTGACGCTGGAATTGGTGGAGTTTGCTACGCATGGTTTTCACGTCGAGAACAACGTGCATGCGCGCTTCACGCGCGCGGCAGAGCCGCAGTGAGGCGATGTCCGGCTTAGCCGAGTTGGCGGACGCAGTAACCCGCGATGGCGTCGAGCACGGCGTCGTCTTCGCCAACAGCATCGGCGCAACGGATGGAGAGGGAGGGATGAGCTTGCGCGCATTGCGCGACCAATGCAGGCAGATCGCGCCGCAGGTGGCCGCCTTGCCCAAAGAACACCGGCACGATGGTGACACTCTGCGTGCCGTTTGCGGCCAGGTCAGCGATGGTGCCCGGCAGATCGGGCGCCATCAGTTCGAGAAAGGCTAGGCGCGTGTCAACGTCAGGCTGCTGGGTAGCCAAACGCGCGCGCAGGCGGTCGAATGGTTCACGCCAGCGGGCATCGCGTGCGCCGTGTGCAAACAGAACGAGCCCCCGGTCGGCCATCAGTGGCGCTCCACCCAACGCAGGCTGACCAACGCCAGTGCCAAATACAACGCGCCCGGCACGATGGCCGTGAAAATGGCCGGCCACGTGTTCAGCAGGCCGACGTGCGAGAAGAGGTTGTTCACCAACTGGAACGACAACCCCAGCATGATGCCGCCGAATACCTTCAGGCCAACTGCCCCCGCCCGTGCGTGCAGATACGCAAAAGGCAGAGCGAGCGCCATCATCACCAGCACAGTGAATGGATAGACCACTTTCTTCCACAGCGCGATCTCGTAGCGCTGCGTGTCCTGCTTGTTGTCGCGCAGATGGCGGATGTACTGGAAGAGGTCCAGCGTGGCCATGCGGTCGGGAGTGACCATCAGCACCGACAGGATCTGCGGCGTGAGCTCAGAGCGCATCTCCTGCTGCGGCAGTTTGATCTGCTCGCCGCGGAAGTCGGGCGCCAACGCATCGGGTGCGCCGGGCACGGCCTGCACGGTGTCTTGCGGGGCGACGGTTCCTGGCTTGCGCGGGAATTCAATGAAGCGCGTTTCCGTCACGCCGTTCAGTTGCCAGTTCTGGTGGCCCTGGTAGCGCGCCTGCTCCGCCACGCGGATCGAACTCAGGCGGTAGTCCGAATCGAATTCATAGATGCGCAGGCCCTTGATGGACTGGTCCGGCTGCAGCGCGCCGACGTTGACAAAGCGGGTGACTTCGCCGCCCGTGCCGTCGGGCTTGGCGGGGCCGCGATCCTTGACCCACACGCCCGAGCGGAAGCCGGCCGACACCGTCGCGCCCAGCGCTTCCAGCCGTACTTTCTGTGCGTACTCTTCGGCCTTCGGCCCGATGAATTCACCGAAGATGTACGTGACCAGCGCCAGCGGCAGCGCAATCTTGAACAGCGACATCAGCGCTCGGCGCGTATCGAGCCCGGCCACGCGAAAGATCGTGAACTCCGACTGGCTCGCCATCTGCGAGAACACATAGATGGCGCTGATAAGCGCCGCCACCGGAATCACTTCATACACACGCGTCGGCGCCTGCAGCATCACGTGGAAGAACGCGACGAGCGTGGTGTAGCGTCCGACTACCGAGCCCAGTTCGCCCAGCATGTCGAAGAAGATAAACAGCGCCAGCACCGCAAACAGGATGAAGACGAACACGCCGTAGATCTGGCGTGCGAAGTATTTCTCGTAGACCGGCATCTTCATCATGCCCCCGCCTTCTTGGGCGAGAAGCCGAGCAGGGCGGAAATCCCCTTCAGGCCGGCCGCGCTGTAATGGCGGAAGCGGAACAGCAACACCGCGCAAATGAAGGCGACAAGGTGGATCGGCCACCAGGCCATGAACACGTTCATCTTGCCCTGCGAGACCCACGCCTGCGACAGGTTCAGCAGGTTGGAGTACGTCAGGTAGATCAGCACCGCGAAGATCATCGGTGTGTAGCGGCCCAGGCGCGGGTTGACGTAGGCCAGCGGAATGGCGATCAGCACGAAGTTCAACGCCAGCAGCGGCAGGCCGATTCGCCAGACCAATTCGCCAAGGTTCTCGGGCGTCGGGTTGGCGAGCAGATCTTTCGTGGAGCGGCTCTTGGTTGGTAGGCTGGCATCTGCCTGCGGCGGCTTGTTAGCGACCTTCACGCCGTATTTGTCGAATTCGACGATGCGGTAGTCGAGCTTGCCGGGCGTGCCTTCATAGCGGCGGCCCTTGTCGAGTACGACAAAGCGGTCGCCGTTGGGCATGGTCTTGAATTCGCCGGTCTTGGCCATCGCCACGCCGATCTTGTCCTGCTCGGCATTGGCGACGAACAGGTTGCGGGCGTGCTTCATGCCGTTATCGACGCCCTCGATAAAGAGGACGTAGCTGCCATGCGCGGGCTCGATGAAGCGGCCGGCTGAGATCATTGACAGCACATCGCGCTGCTCGAAGCGGTCTCGGAACAGCGCGCTCTGCTGGTTGGCCCACGGCCAGCCGAACAGCGCCAGCAGCGCCACCAGCACGATGAACGGCAGCGAGAAGCGCAGCACCGGGCGGATGAAATCCGTCAGGCTGATGCCGGAGGTGAACCACACCACCATCTCGGAATCCTTGTACCAGCGCGTCAGCACCAGCAAGACCGAGATGAAGAGTGTGGCGCACAGCAGAATCGCCAGGTAGCCCAGCGTTGCCAGGCCGATGAGGAGCAGGACGTCGTTCGGGTTCGCTTCGCCGTTGGCGGCCATGCCGAGAATGCGGATCACCAGGGTGGTCAGCATGAACGTCAGCAGCACGAGAAAGACGGCGCCGGCGGTGAATGACAGCTCGCGTCGCAGGGCTTGTTCAAAAATCATGCGGATGCGGGATGGGAGGGCGAGGTCATGGCCGGCGTGCGTTCCACCGGAGCCCCTGCGCAAAATGGCGGATAATGTGGGCTTTCGTTGACTCGCCTCATAGAGAGAAGCGCGATGGAATTTAGCACAAAAGCCCTGGACTGGGCCAAAGCAGGCGCCCTGGCCGCCAAGAGCGATTGCCTCGTGATCGGTCTGTTCGAGTCGCAGACCCTGGCGGGCGCCGCAAAGGCGTTGGACGCGGCCACCAAGGGCCTGGTCGCTCGCCTCGTCAAGCTGGGCGACTTTGAAGGCAAGCGCGGCACGTCGTTGCTGCTGCACGAAGTGGCTGGCGTGGGCGCTGCCCGCGTGCTGCTGGTCGGTCTGGGCAAGGAAGCCGATTTCACCGACCGCGCCTACGCCGAAGCCGTGCGCACCGCACTGCGCGCGCTGGCCAGCACCAAGGCCGCCAGCGTGACGTGGACGCTCACCGAGCACACCGCGCGCGACAAGGACACCGCTTGGGCCGTCCTGACCGCCGTCACGCTCATCCGCGAAGCCAGCTACCGCTTCATCGAACGTCACCCGGAACTCAAGAGCAAGCGCGACAAAAACGGTACGAGCCTGCGCAAGGTCGTTCTGGCCGCGCCGGCAGCCGATGCCAAGGCGGCCGCCGTGGCCGCAGCGCGCGGCACTGCCATCGCCAACGGCATGGACCTCACGCGCGATCTGGGCAATCTGCCGTCCAACATCTGCACGCCGACGTACCTGGCCAACACCGCACGCCAGATCGCCAAGGATTTCAAGCTCAAGGTTGAGGTGCTCGGCCGCAAGCAGATCGAAGCCTTGAAGATGGGCGCCTTCCTGGCCGTGACGAAGGGCAGCGTGGAGCCGCCGGCATTCATCGTGCTGCGCTACGAGGGCGGCCCGGCAAAGCAGGCCCCGGTCGTACTGGTCGGCAAGGGCATCACGTTTGATACGGGTGGCATCTCGCTCAAGCCGGGTGAGGGCATGGACGAGATGAAGTACGACATGTGCGGCGCCGCTTCGGTGCTGGGCACGCTGCGTGCTGTGGCCGAAATGGGCCTCAAGCAGAACGTCATCGCCGTGGTGCCGACCTGCGAGAACATGCCTAGCGGTGTCGCCACTAAGCCGGGCGACGTGGTGACCAGCATGTCGGGCCAGACCATCGAAATCCTGAATACCGACGCCGAAGGCCGCCTGATTCTGTGCGATGCGCTCACTTACGTGGAACGCTTCAAGCCTGCAGTGGTGATCGACGTGGCAACGCTCACGGGCGCCTGCATCATTGCGCTCGGTCACATCAATACCGGCATGTACGCCCGTAGCGATGCGCTGGCGGGCGCGCTGGTGGCGGCCGGCAAGCAATCGCTCGATACCGCGTGGCGCATGCCGCTGGATGAGGAATACCAGGAGCAGCTCAAGTCCAACTTTGCCGACATGGGCAACATCGGTGGCCGTCCGGCCGGCAGCGTGACGGCAGCCTGTTTCCTGGCGCGCTTTACCGAAAAGTACGACTGGGCCCACCTGGACATCGCCGGCACCGCCTGGAAGAGCGGCGCGGCTAAGGGCGCCACGGGCCGCCCGGTGCCGCTGCTGACGCGCTTCCTGATGGACCGCGGTTGATTGGTGGCAGAGGCAAAGCACCGTATGACTCGCGTCGACTTTCACAGCAACGTGCCCGGCAAGCTGGCGTATGCCTGCCGGCTGGTGCGCAAGGCCTACGGCGCGGGCCAGAAAGTGATCGTGGTCGGAGATCAAGCTGCGCTGCAAGCGTTCGACACGCAATTGTGGACGTTCAGTCAGCTCGATTTCCTGCCGCATTGCGGCCTGCGGCATCCGCTGGCTGCGCAGACGCCCATCCTGCTGGCAGATGCATCCGAACCGTTGGACGACGCGCCACATCACGACATTCTGGTCAATCTGTCGCCCGAACCGCCGGCGCTGTTCGCGCGCTTTGGCCGATTGATCGAGATCGTTGGCGATGACGATGCCGATCGCGCAGCAGCGCGCGATCGCTTCCGCTTCTACCGCGATCGCGGCTATCCGATCCAACATCACGACGTGGGGCGCACATGACCGACGGACGCTATCCCGGGGCCCACGCGGACAACAACATCCCTGTTCTGACGGAAATTGTCGAACTGGAGGACGCAGCACCCGCGGCAGTGCCCGCCGCGACGCCGCCTGCCCCAGCAGAAGCCCCTCACGTGGACGTCCCGCCCGCACTGCGCGAGCAAGGCCTTGCACCCACTTCGGCCATGCCTCCCGCAGGCACCGATGCTGCCCGCGTGATGGGCGACGTGATGTGGCGTTTCCAATCCGAGTGGCCGGCGTTGATCGAAGCGCAGTGCCGCGCAGCGATGGAATCGCGCCTGTCGCTGCTGAGTGAACAGCTTGCCGTTGACCTGACCCGCACGCTGGAGGCCCGCCTGATGGATTGGCTGGGCGCGGCGCTAGACGATGCGCTCGCCGCGCAGCACAAGCCCCCCCAGCGCTGATCGCACAAAGAAAAACCCGCCGTCTGGCGGGTTTTTTTGTTGGTGTCGCCAACCACTCAATCCGTCACCGCACCCTTGCTGGCCGTTGCCGCCAGTTTCGCAAACTTCGCCAGCACGCCGCGCGTATAGCGCGGCGCCGGTTGCTTCCACGCTGCGCGGCGGCGGGCAAGCTCGTCGTCTGGCACGTTCAACTGCAACAGGCGCTGGTGCGCATCGATGGTGATCGAATCGCCTTCGTGCACCAAGCCGATCGTGCCGCCCACGTACGCTTCCGGCGCGACGTGACCGACCACCATGCCCCACGTGCCGCCCGAGAAGCGTCCGTCGGTGATAAATCCGACCGACTCACCGAGGCCCTTGCCGATGATGGCTGAGGTCGGGGCCAGCATCTCCGGCATGCCGGGGCCGCCCTTCGGTCCTAGATAACGCAGCACGAGGATGTCGCCGGCCTTGATCTGGTCGCTCAGGATCGCGCTCATCGCGCTTTGCTCGTCGTCGAACACGCGCGCCGGGCCGGTGATGACAGGATTCTTCAGACCGGTGATTTTCGCCACGGCGCCTTCCTCGGCCAAGTTGCCTTTCAGGATGGCGAGGTGGCCTTCCTTATAGAGAGCTTTGTCGATCGGCAGGATCACGTTCTGGTCAGCGCGCGGTTGATCAGGAACCAGCGCGAGTTCTTCCGCCAGCGTCTTGCCGGTGATGGTGATGCAGTCGCCATGCAGCAGGCCGGCGTTGAGCAGCAGCTTCATCACTTGCGGAATGCCGCCGGCCTCGTGCAGGTCGGTCGCCACGTATTGGCCCGACGGCTTGAGATTGCAGATGACGGGCACGCGCTGGCGCACCCGCTCGAAGTCATCGATCGTCCATTCCACCTCCGCCGCGTGGGCGATGGCCAGGTAGTGCAACACGGCGTTGGTGGAGCCGCCGGTGGCCATGATCACGGCTACGGCGTTCTCGATGGATTTGCGCGTGATGATGTCGCGCGGCTTCAGGTCGCGGCGCACGGCTTCGACCAGGACGCGCGCGGATTCGGCTGCGCTGTCGACCTTCTCCTGATCGGGATTGGCCATCGTCGATGAATACAGCAGCGACATGCCCAGCGCTTCAAACGATGAACTCATCGTGTTGGCCGTGTACATGCCGCCGCACGAACCGCTCGAGGGGCAGGCGTTTTTCTCGATGCCCTCGAAGTCCTCCTCGCTCATGCGGCCGGCGGTGAATTCGCCCACGGCCTCGAACGACGAGACGATGGTCAGGTCCTTGCCCTTCCAGTGCCCCGGCTTGATGGTCCCGCCGTACACGTAGATGCCCGGCACATTCGTGCGGGCCAGGGCGATCATGCCGCCGGGCATGTTCTTGTCGCAGCCGCCGATGACGACGACGCCATCCATCCATTGGCCGTTGACGCAGGTTTCGATGCAGTCAGCAATCACTTCGCGCGAGATCAGCGAAAACTTCATGCCCTCCGTGCCCATCGACATGCCATCGGAAATGGTGGGCGTGCCGAAGATCTGCGGATTCGCGCGAGCGTCCTCTATCGCAGCCACGGCGGCATCGGCCAGCTTCTGCAGGCCCGAGTTGCACGGCGTGATGGTCGAATGGCCGTTGGCCACGCCGATCATTGGATTGTTGAAGTCGTCTTTTGTGTAGCCCAGCGCGTAGTACATCGAGCGATTGGGCGAGCGCGCCACACCCTGTGTGATGTGTTGCGAACGCTTGTTGTCTGGCATGGGGGTCTCCGTGGGGTCGGCACTATCGTTGTAGTCAACAGCCTGGCGCCCAGCATGCGCTTGGAGAAATGGCGCGTCAAATATATTATTAAGCGATTATTGAGTCGAAAAATATATCAATTGCCGATATGGATCTGCGCCAGCTTCGCTACTTTGTGACCGTTGCCGAGGAGTTGCATTTCGGGCGCGCCGCCGAGCGTCTTTCGATGACGCAGCCGCCGCTGTCGCAGCAGATTCGCGCGCTGGAAGACGAACTGGGCGTCACGCTGTTCCATCGCACACAGCGCTCTGTGGCGCTGACGGCCGTCGGCGCGCGCTGGCTGGTCGAGGTGCGGCGTGTGCTTGCTGAGGCGAACGCGCTGCCTGGCCTCGCGCAGCGGCTGGCGCGCGGGGAGGTGGGCTCGCTGTCGCTGTCCTTTGTCAGCACCGCCGACTACGGCATCCTGCCCGCCTTGTTCCGACACTTTCGCGATGTGCGCCCCGATGTGCAGCTTCTGCTGCGCGAGGCCACGAGCGATGTGCAAATCGAAGCGCTCCTGGCCGGCGATGTGGATGCCGGCGTCGTGATTGCGCATCATGCGGGCTCGGTGCCTGGAGAGTTGGAATACCGCCCGCTGGTACGCGAGCGCCTTGTGCTGGCGGCGCCCACATCGCGCGCGGCGCAATGGAAGGTGGCGCCGGGCCAGCCGATTGCGCTGGCGGACGCCGCGGCCGAACCGCTGATCATTTTCCCGCGTCGGTCCGCGCCTGCGCTGTATGACATCATTACCGGCTATCATGCCGCGCACGGCGGCTGGCCCCGAGAATCTGGGGCTGTCACGCGCATCGGCCAGGAAGCCATCCAGATGCAGACCATCGTCAGCCTGGTCTCCGCCGAGATGGGCGTCGCGCTGGTGCCGGCATCGCTATGCAACCTGCAGCGGACTGGCGTGGTCTATCTCGAACTCGCCGCGCCGAGCCCGATCATCGAGACCGGCCTGGTGTGGCGGCGCGATGCCGCTTCGCCGGTGCTCCCGTGGTTCGTGGCCAGTGCCGAAGCCGTCGCCAAGCTGCAAGAAGACAACCAAACCTGAAACCCGCAGGATTCATGCTCATCCATCCGCAATTCGATCCCGTCGCCCTGCATCTGGGGCCGCTCGCCATCCGCTGGTACGGCCTGATGTATCTGGCGGCGTTCATCATGTTCCTGTGGTTCGGCCGCCTGCGCACCCGCCAGCCGCACATCGCCGCCGAAGGCTGGACTGGCCGCGACCTCGACGACATGCTGTTTTACGGCGTGCTCGGTGTGATTCTCGGTGGGCGCCTGGGCTACGTGCTGTTCTACAAGCCAGATTGGTATTTCGCCCACCCGCTCGACATCTTCAAGGTATGGGAGGGCGGCATGGCTTTCCACGGCGGCTTCCTCGGCGTGGTCGTGGCGATGATGCTGTATGCGCGCATGCGCGGCCGCTCGTGGATGCAGGTGACCGATTTCATCGCGCCGATGGTGCCGTGTGGCCTCGCAGCGGGGCGCCTCGGCAACTTCATCAACGGCGAGCTGTGGGGCCGTGTGTCGTCGCCCAATCTGCCTTGGGCGATGATGTTCCCGCAGGCGCAGGGCGAAGACAGGGAGTGGCTGCTTTCGCATGCGCAAGAGGCCGTCACCAGCGGCGTACAGGCTGTGTTCGACCAGTACCACATGCTGCCGCGCCACCCCTCGCAGATCTACCAGTTCCTCGGCGAGGGTGTGCTGTTCTTCATCCTGCTGTGGCTATATGCGCGCAAGCCGCGGCCGATGGGCGCGGTGTCTGGGGCATTCCTGCTCGGCTATGGCGTGTTCCGCTTTGCTGCAGAATTTGCCCGCGAGCCGGACAACTTCCTCGGCCTGCTCGCAGCGAACCTGTCGATGGGGCAGTGGCTGTCGCTGCCGATGATCCTGATCGGCATCTCTATGCTGGTCTGGTCCTATCGTCGCGCAGGCAACGGTGCAAAAGACCAGGCACACGCCTGACGTTGCAACCGCGCAAAGAAAAAGCCACCGAAGTCCGGTGGCTTTTTTCATGGTGCGGCTCGCTACTTATTTCAGCATCTGCACGGCGCCGGAAACGGTCACTGTCACTTGAGCCTTGCCGCCCTCGATGGGCACCGGCGCCGAATCGTAAGATGCGGGAGCCGCTGCCATGCGCATCATCGGACGCGGGCCCGGGTTGTTGCTGCCCTCGCTCACATGCACGTCGCGGATCGTGTAGCTCGTGTAGCCGAACAGCTTGGTGGTCGTCAGTGCCTTGTCACGGAACGAATTCACGGCTTGATCGATCAGCTTGGCTTCGGCCGCCGTGCGCGCCTCGCGCGAGAGCGTGAAATTCACGTTCTGCACCTGCATCTGGTTGGCCAGTTGGCCCGCCAGCTTGGACGCCGCTGCAAAGTCCTTCGACGTGATGCGCACCTCCGCACGGCCGCGCCAGACGCTGATCTTGCCGTTGCGATCGGTGTTCGGATAAATGTTGAAACCGCCTGTTTCTGCCTGCACGCCGGATGTGCGCTTTGCCTGGTTGATCACCTCATCGGCCTTGCGCGACAGGGCCGTGGAGATCGCGCCCGGGTCCGCGCCTTCCTGTTCGGCGCCCAGGGTGAGCGTGACGGTGTCGGTCGGCACTTCGGCCACGGCCTGCGCATCCAGCGACAGTACGCCCGAATGATTCGTTTCAGGAGCGGCTTGTGCGAAAGCAGTCGTCATCATTGCAGTCCCCAAAATAGTTGCGGCCAGGACAGATTTCATCGTGTTCTCCCAAAAAAGCAATGTGATGCGTCTGACTGGTCGTTACGCGCATCGTTCATCACGTTTGTAACAATTCCCTGCCGATACCAACCATTCACTCAGGATCACGCATCAATTTAGTGGTGATGTAACGCCACTGCGCGGGCGTGACGGGCGTGATCGACAGGCGGTTGCCGCGTTGCAGCACCGTCATGTCGGCGAGCTGTTCCTGCGCACGCAACGTCGGCAGATCGATCAGCGCGCATTTGCGCACGAACTTCACGTCGACCAGCATCCAGCGCGGCGCTTCCGGCTTCGATGCGGGGTCGTGGTAATGGCTCTTGGCGTCGAACTGCGTGGGATCTGGATAGCTGGTCGAGCAGACTTCCGCCAGCCCCGCGATGCCGGGCTGCGGACAGGACGAGTGGTAGAACAGCACGCCGTCGCCGATGCGCATACGGTCGCGCATGAAGTTGCGTGCCTGATAGTTGCGAACGCCCGTCCAGGGCAAGGTGCCTTCGGCGTGCAGCGTATCGATGCTGGCCTCGTCGGGCTCGGACTTCATCAACCAGTACTGGGTGGCCATCGTGTGGGGCGCGCGGGCGACGTGCGGGGAAGTGACGGTGTGCGCAGCATAGCAACACGGCCGCGGCCTCGCCATTGGCGGTGCGGCAATGACGGGTGTATGGAGGATAGACAAAGAAAAAGGCGGTAGCGCACATGTGCACTACCGCCTTTTGTTGGGTCCCCACCTTGGCCGCTAGACCCGCATCCTGAACCCAAGTGAGGTTCAGAGTGGCAGCGGAAGCCGCATTTCGGGTACATCACCGGCGCAGGGAGCCCACGACTTGCGTCGCACGCTATGCACTGGAAGACGCGCTCGCCCACACGGCATATCCCGCACCAAGCAATGCTTATCGGTTCAAGGAATTAATGGCCATGGCGAACCAGGCAGGGAAACTGTCAGACGCATCATCACGCTGTGTTTTGAGCGCATGGCGATGCGTCTGAAAGATTCATCGCAGGCAACCGTTTTTCTCTACTCTGTAGTCGCTAAAGCCTTATGTTGTAAGGGTTTGCGGGAGATCGCGGCAGCCATTGGGTCACACTATACACCCGTTCGCATCCGAACCCAAGCCCGGATGCGATCCGGTTACAAACACGTTTTGACCTTCGCTAAATGACTTCGCCGTACTGGCGCAGCGCCTCGTCAGTGCGGGCGTTCAGGTCGGCCAGTTTGGCGCGAATCGTGTCGATCGGCAGGGCGGAATCGGATGCGGCCTGGCGTTGCATCGACAGCAAATCCGACGCGATGCTGATGGCGGCCATCACGGCAACGCGCTCGATGCCCTTGGTGTTCGAGCCGTTCTTGATGCGCGTCATCTGGTTGTCGACCATGGCTGCGGCTTCACGCAGGGCTGCTTCGTTATCGACCGAGACGGCAAACTTGTAAGGCTGCCCGGCGATGTTCACTTCAATTTGCTTGCTGCTCATGCTTAGGTCTCCGAGTGCGGGGCGGGGGCGGCCGTTGTTTCATCGGCGCCTGCGGCCTGGCCGAGGAGGTCAAGCTGGCGCGCGTCGGTGGCCGTGGGCAGCTTGTCGAGAATCGATTGGATGCGCAGTTGCGCTTCTTCGATCTTGGCATTGAGCACGCTGCGGTCGGCGACCATCGCGTCGCGCTCGGTCTTGGAGGCCTCGGCTTCCGCCTGAAGCCGCTCGACTTCGGCGCGCAGGCGCTGGTTCTCGGCGGCTAGCGCATCGGCGTGACGCAGCACGCGCGTGATCTTGCCGGCAAGTTGTTCGAGTTCGTTCAGCATTGGGTGTCAATCAGAATCGAGTGGGGGGATTTTAGCCGATCATGCGCGTCGCGCCTGTCCTCCTTACGGATGCGCAATAGGCGGCGGCATGAGGCGACGCAGCGGGCACAACGTGCGGAGGGTGTGTTTTTACCGCGACTGGGGCGGGTTTGGCGTGCCTTTTCCGTTAAACTTCGCGGCGTCCTGGTGCCCGCAGCACCATCTGCAGTTAAACGGGAAGCAGGGAGCGCGCGCCCCAAGCGATGCGCCAACCTGCGCTGCCCCCGCAACGGTAAGCGAACGCCGCGTGTACCCGCCATCTCGCGAAGAAGATGGGTGCCGCGCGGTCTGTCCATATGCCACTGTTCCTTTGGAATGGGAAGGCGGACAGGCCGCTTCGCCAGCCCGGATACCGGCCAGGACGGTGGATCTCAGCGAACCAGTTCACGATCCTGCTGCGCCGCCCGATCTTGGCCCTGTGATACGCGCCGTACCCATGTACGGCTGCGTTTCTCGAGCCGAGCTCGGACCGATCGCTACGGATCGTGAACCGGTTCTAAGCCGATGTGAGGGAACCGCATCGAGATCCTGCTGCCAGCGACCCGCGGGGGAACGGGTCCGGCTGACGCTTCTTGTCTTTTCAACATGAGCTTGACTACAAAGCGGCCACTCCGGATGCCCCGGACGGCCACGCGCGCGCTTGCCAGCGCACTAACGGGGGTCATGGCAGGTGCAGTTGCGCCGGCCTGGGCACAAAGCAATACACCGGCAGCCAGCACGTCAGTGGGTGAACTGAATCCGACTGTGGTGACGGCCTCGCGCAGCGAGCAGCCCCTGTCGGATGCACTGCCGCACACGACGGTCATCAGCCGCGCCGATATCGAGCGCTCGCAAGCGCCGGATGCGGTGACGCTGCTGCGTCGCGAGGCTGGCATCGAAGTCGCGCAGAACGGTGGCCCTGGGGCCAACGCCAGCCTTTTCATGCGCGGCGCCGGTTCCAATCAGACGCTGATTCTGATTGACGGTGTGCGTGTGGCGTCCGGCACCTCCGGCGGCGCGCAGATCGCGCAATTGATGGCCGATCAGATCGATCACATTGAAGTTGTGCGCGGCAACGTGTCTGCGCTGTACGGCTCCGATGCGATTGGCGGCGTGGTGCAAATCTTCACCCGCAACGGCCGCGGCCACGGCCCGCTGGCCAATGCCGAGATTGAATACGGCGCCCGCAACACCAAGCGCGCGCAGGCTGGCATCAGCGGGTCGCTAGGCGAGAACGGGGATACGTCGTTTGCGGTGTCGGTGTCGGAATTCAAGACCAACGGCTTCTCGACAATCAACCCGCTGCAGGCGCCCAAGGCCAACCCGAACGACAATCCGTACACGAACAAGAGCGTGTCCGCGCAGCTGTCGCATCGCTTCTCCGCAGATTGGCAAGCGGGCCTGACGTACTTCCAGACCTGGGGCGATGTCAGCTACGACAACGCCTTCGGCAAGCCGACCGATAACAATGTTGCGCACAACGTGGTGCGCTCGATGTCGGCCTATGTGGACGGCAAGGTGACGCAGGACTGGAAGACGCGTGTAACGCTGTCGCAGGGCGATGACCGCAGCTTGAATTACACGAACGGCGTGTTGCAGATGCCGGCGCGTTTCAACACGCGCAACCAAACGGCGAGCTGGCAGAACGATTGGGCCTTCATGCCGAATCAGTTGTTCAAGGTGGGCCTGGAGCATCTGCAGACCAGCATCGATAGCGATGCCTACAACGTGCCCACGCGCAACGTCGATTCCGCTTACATCGGTTACGAAGGCAAGTTCGGCCCGCACCAGTTGCAGTTGAACCTGCGTCGCGACCGCTACTCGGACTTCGGTGGTGCCAACAGCTACTACGCCGGTTACGGCTTTGCGTTCAATCCGCAATGGAAGGCGGTGGCGAGCGTGAGCAACGCCTTCCGCGCGCCGAGCTTCAACGAGCTTTACTACCCGTTCTTCGGCAACCCGAACGTGCAGCCTGAGAAGGCACGCTCGGTTGAGGGCGGCGTGGAATACAGCAGCGCGATCGGCCTGGTGCGCGTAACGGCGTTCGAGACGGACTACAGCAACCTGATCACGGCTGTATGCGACGCAGATTTCAATTGCTCCGCAGCCAACGTCAACCGTGCGCGTGTGAACGGGCTCGAGACGTCGTATCGGGGTTCGATCTATGGCGTGGACCTGCGTGCGAGCTTTACCATGCAGAACCCGCAGGACTTGTCAGCCAACCAACTGCTGTCGCGCCGTGCGCGGCACTTCGGCAGCGTCTCGGCCTACAAGACGTTTGGGCCGTTCTCGGCGGGCGTGGAATGGAATGCGGCGGGTGATCGCCAGGATTCGACCAAGACGCTTGGCGGCTATGGCCTGCTGAACCTGGTGGGTCGCTACCAGATCACGCCTGACTGGGCAGTGTCGGCACGTGTTGAAAACGTGACGAACAAGAACTACCAGTTGATCTATCCGTACAACACGGCGTCGCGTGGGGTGTTCTTCACGCTGTCGTGGCAACAGCACGAACCGAAGCGATGACAACACCTGCACTGCCCGCACGCGGTTTTGCCTGGCGACTGTGGTCGCTGCTGGCGCTTGCGTGCGTGGTGGTGCTGGTGGCGTCATTGATGCTCGGCAGTGTGAAGCTGTCGCCCGCTGAAGTCTGGCGGGCCCTCTTTTTTGGCAATAGCGGTGGCGATGGCCTGGCAGCAGGCATCGTCACCGAATTGCGCCTGCCGCGTGCGGGCGCTGCATTTGCTGCGGGCGGGCTGTTGGCCTTTGCCGGGGCGCTCATGCAGATGCTGCTGCGCAATCCGCTGGCCGATCCGTATGTGCTGGGCGTGTCCGGCGGCGGGGCCGTGGCGGCCCTCACGGCGATGTTGTTTTCGCTGCCGTGGTGGGCGGTGCAGACGAGTGCCGGAGCCGGAGCACTGTTGTCGATGGCGCTGGTGGCGGCGCTGGCGCGTCAGCACCTGTGGCGCGGTGAGCCGGGCGAGGCCAATGCGCGCTTGCTGCTCGGCGGCGTGGTCATGGCCTCCGGCTGGGTCGGCCTGATCACACTTATCTTGACGGTGGCGCCCGAGAACAAGCTGCGCGGCATGATTTTCTGGATGGTCGGCGACCTGGGTGGCGCCGATCGTTATGCGGGCGCATTGGTGGCGCTCGTGGCGGCGGTTGCTGTGGTGTTGCCGCATGCGCGCGACCTGAACGTCCTGCTGACCGGTGAAACCCGCGCCCGCGCGCTGGGTGTGCCGGTGGCGCGTGTGCGCGCGTTGATCTACGTGGTGGCGTCGCTGTGTACGGCAGTGGCGGTCACGATTGCAGGCTCGGTGGCCTTTGTCGGCCTGCTGGTGCCGCACATGGTGCGCCTGGCGTGGACCCGCGACGTGCGCATCCATTTGCCCGCCACGGCAATGGCCGGCGGGGGCCTGCTGATGCTGGCCGACCTGATCGCCCGAACGCTGATCGCCCCAACGCAGCTGCCCGTGGGCGTGATCACCACCCTCCTCGGGGTGCCAACGTTTCTTTACCTGCTGATGCGGAGCGCGCGATGAGTTGGTGGCGCCGCCCACGTCCCGCACAGGATGCATTCGCGCACTTGGACGCAGCGCCGGAACTCGCGCTGCACGATCTGCGGGTGATCATCGATGGGCGCGTGTTAATCGAGCGGTTATCTATGACGGCCACTGCGGGCCAACTCTGGTGCGTGATCGGGCCGAACGGCGCGGGCAAGTCGACATGGCTTTCCGTGCTGGCAGGCTTGCGCTCGCCAGACAGCGGCAGCGTCACGCTCGATGGCGTTCCGCTCTCCGATTGGCCGGCGCTGGCGATGGCGCGTCGTCGCGCGTTTCTGCCGCAGACCTTGCATGACACCTTCCCCATCACCGTGTGCGACGCCGTGATGACCGGCCGCCACCCGCATCTTGCGCGCTGGGAATGGGAGGGCGACGCCGATGCCCGCGCCGTCGATGCGGCGGTGTCTGCGCTGCAATTGCAGCCTCTGGCACAACGCGATGTGCGCACGCTTTCTGGTGGTGAGCGTCAGCGCGTGGCGATGGCTGCCGTGGTGGCGCAGGAGGCGCGCGTGCTGCTGCTCGATGAGCCCGTCGCGCACCTCGATTTGCATCAGCAGGTCGCCGTGCTTCGCCTGCTACGCGAAGGCTGCCGCAAACACGGGTGGCTGGTCGTGTTGACCGTGCATGACTTGAACCTCGCACGCCGCTTTGCTACGCACGCGCTGCTGATGGACGGCGCCGGGCACACCACCGCAGGCATCGCGGCCGAGGTGCTCACCCCCGAACACTGCGCGCGCGTGCTGCGCACCCCTATTGCCGAGGTGGCCGACGGCCGCCTGACGGCCTTGATTTCTGATGATTCCGATGACGACTGAAGACAACAATGACGCGCTGAACGAGCGCCACCGCTCGCGCATGCAGCGCAAGAAGGCCGTGGTGGATGCCAAGATCGCCGCCGCCACCGACGTGCGCGGCGTGCTGCTTGTCAACACCGGTAACGGCAAGGGCAAATCGAGCTCCGGCTTTGGCATGGTGATCCGCGCCATGGGCCATGACATGCAGGTCGGCGTGGTGCAGTTCATCAAGGGCGCGATCCCGACGGGCGAAGAGCGGTTCCTGCGTCGTTTCCCAGAACAATGCAGCTTCCACGTGATGGGCGAGGGCTACACATGGGAGACGCAGGATCGCACGCGCGACATTGAAAAGGCGCAAGCTGCCTGGGCCTGCGCACGCGATCTGCTGAGCGACCCGACCGTCGGCCTGGTGCTGCTGGATGAACTGAACATTGCGCTCAAGTACAACTACCTTGACGTGCAGACCGTGCTGGCCGATTTGCGCGCGCGCCCGCCAGCGCAGCATGTGGTGATTACCGGGCGCGGTGCGCCCCCTGAGCTGATCGACGCAGCAGATACCGTGACCGACATGACGCTCGTCAAGCACGCATTTTCCCAAGGCATCCAGGCGCAGCCAGGAGTCGAACTGTGATGAATCAAGCCGTACACATTCCGCCATTTGATGACGCGCTGCGCGTGCGCCTGCAGGCCGCCGTCGACAGCAAGACCAAGCCGCTCGGCGCACTGGGCCGGCTTGAATCGCTGGCCGTGCAGATCGGCCTGATCCAGAACACCGACACCCCGCAGCTGACGCGCCCCGCAATGGTGGTCTTTGCTGCAGACCACGGCATCGCCCACGCTGGCGTGAGTGCATACCCGCAAGCGGTGACGGCGCAGATGGTGCTCAACTTCATCGCGGGTGGCGCGGCTGTCAATGTGTTCTGCCGCCAGCATGGGTTTGCATTGGAGGTGGTGAACGCCGGTGTTGCCGCACCATTGTGGACAGCGGATACGCCGGGCCTGTTCGATGCACCTGTCGGGCCCGGCACGCGCAACTTTGCCGACGAGGGTGCTGCGCAAGCCGCCATGACCGCCGACGAGCGTGACCGCGCCATGGCACTCGGCGCGCAGCGGGTGGCGCACCATGCAGCACTCGGCACCAACGTCATCGCACTGGGCGAAATGGGCATCGCCAACACGGCGTCTGCCGCATGCCTGATGGCGCGGTTATGCGATTTGCCGGTTGCGCAATGCGTTGGCCGCGGCACGGGGCTCGACGATGACGGCCTCGCCCACAAGCGTGCTGTGCTGGAGGCGGCGATGGCCAAGCATGCTGACGTCCGTGAGCCGCTGGACGTGCTTGCATGCTTTGGTGGCTTTGAGGTCGCGGCGATGGTGGGTGCGATGCTTGAGGCTGCGCAGCGGCGCATGGTCATCCTCGTCGATGGGTTTATCGCGACGGCCGCTGTGCTGGTAGCGGCTCAGGTGGCGCCCGACGTGCTGCGCTATTGCGTGTTCGGGCATGTGTCGGACGAGCGCGGTCATCGTGCGCTGCTGGAGGTGCTCGATGCGCGGCCATTGCTGTCGCTGTCATTGCGGCTGGGCGAGGGCAGCGGTGCGGTACTGGCCTATCCGGTGGTCGTGTCGGCCGTGGCGTTCCTGCGCGAGATGGCGACCTTCGCCAGCGCAGGCGTGAGCGAGCGCGCATAGCCATGAACGCCTTGCGTGAACATTGGCAAGCGCTGTGGACAGCGGTCGGGTACTTCACCCGCATCCCCGTCCCGGCGTCGGTCGGTTTCTCGCAGGCGGGGCTGAATCGTGCGGCGCGCTACTTTCCGCTGACTGGCTGGTTGGTGGGCGCCGTGGCAGCAGCGGTGTATTGGCTCGTGTCGCGCACGGTGCCCGCGCCAGGTGTGGCGGTGGCCATGTCGATGGTGGCTACGCTGTTGCTGACCGGTGCGTTTCATGAGGACGGTCTTGCCGATTGCGCCGATGGCTTTGGCGGGGGCTACACGCCTGAAGACCGGCTGCGCATCATGCACGATTCGCGCATCGGCGCGTTCGGGGCGATTTCCGTGTGCATGGCGCTGCTGCTGAAGTGGCAATTGCTGAGCGCGATGGCGCCGCATGGCATCGCCATCCTTGTGGCAATGGTGAGCGCGCATGCTGCAAGCCGCGCGGCGGCCGTCAGCTACCTGCTCACCCACGACTACGTGCGCGCTGAAGGCAAAGCCAAGCCAGTGGCGCAACGCATGCGATGGAGCGATGCGTTGTGGGCCGGCGTGTTCGGCATCGCCCCTCTTCTATGGTTCGGGCCGATGTGCACGGCGCTCGTTGTCGTCGGGTTGATCGTTGCGCGCTGGCTGCTGGGTCGATACTTCGTGCGTCGCATCGGCGGCATCACGGGTGATTGTCTTGGGATGGCGCAGCAGATGTTCGAGCTGCTGATTCTGTGGGGGTTGCTGGCATGGATGTCATCCTGATCCGCCACGCGCGGCCCGCCATGACGGCGGGTCTCTGTTATGGCCGTACCGATCTGGAGCTGGCTTCGCCGATGGACCCCGAGCCTTCGGCCATCGTGGAGAAACTCAGCGCCCACCCGCCGCATCGCCTGCTGGCGAGTCCATTGCAACGCAGCCGCCTGACAGCCGAAGCCTTAGCGCAAATGGCTCAACTTCCCCCGATCGAGATCGATGCGCAATTGATGGAACTCGATTTTGGCGCCTGGGAAGGCTGCCAGTGGGAGGACATCCCGCGCGCGGAAATAGACCAGTGGGCGCGCGATCTTGTGCACGGCAATCCGCATGGCGGGGAATCTGCAGCAGATTTGCTGGCGCGCGTGACGACCTGGGCCGAGGCGACGAGCGCGACGCCCGCGTCTTGCGTGTGGGCGGTGACGCATGCCGGCTGCATGCGCGCCCTGGCGGCGCACTGGTTGCAGCGGCCATTGGCCGAGACGCTGCAATGGCCGCTGCAATGGGGGGCCGCCTGCGGCTTTCGTGTGCAGCCCGACGCGTTGCCGGTGTTGCTGTTCTGGAACCGTTGACCGGCGACGCGATTCAGCGACCCAACCCGTTGGTGGTTTGTGACCCCAGGCGCCGCATACGCGCTTGCTCCAAGTCTTCGCACAACAGCGTTGCGGCTTCCACCAGGCGCGGTCCAAAGCGGTTGATCAGGTCGCCATTGATGCTGAAGAGGTTGCCGCGCTGCACGGCCTGCAATTGCGGCCAGCGCTTCCACGCGTCGAGCGTATCGATCGGGCGGCTGCCTTGCGTGGCCCCCATGCTGGCGGACAGCAGCACTTCGGGGTTGGCTGCGAGCACGGCCTCGGGTGAGACGGTCGGCACCAGCAAGGGCTCGCCGGCAAACACATTGCGGCCGCCGCAAAGCGCCAGCATGTCAGAGAAGATGTGCTGCCCGTTGAGCGTCATCAGCGGCTGTTCCCATACCTGATAGAACACCGAAACCGGCGGGCGGCTGGCGTAGCGCTGGCGCAGCGTATCGGCGCGTTGGCGGAATTGCTGGGCCGCGTCGTGCGCGCTGGCACGGGTGTCGAGCAGCGTCCCGAGTGCCTCGATCGAGCGCGGGATATCGCTCATGCGATGCGGCTCGGAGAAGAACAGCGGAATGCCCAGAGCGCGCAGCCGGTCGATCTGCTTCTGCGCGTTGCCGTGGCGCCAGACCACCACCAGATCGGGCTTGAGGGCGGCGATACGCTCCAGATCGAGCGAGCGGTTATCGCCCACGTGAGGAATGTCGCGTGCGGGTGGCGGGTAGTCGCTGTAAGCCACGGTGCCGACGATGCGTGCACCGCCGCCGGCTGCGAACAGCAGCTCGGTCGCATGCGGCGCGAGGCTGACGATGCGTTGCGCGGGGCGCTGCAGCGTAACGGTGGCGCCGCTATCGTCCGTGACGGAAATGGTGGCAAATGCCGGTGCGGCTGCGATCGTGAGCGCAAGTGCGAAGAGGCCGCGTGCGCACAGGCGACGGGCGAGACAAGAGAGACGAACGGGCATCGGGGGGAGGGCAGGTCAAGCGGAGTGCGACAGCGATGCTAGCGCATCGGCAAGACGTTGCCATCCGGTTTCATCCGGGGGCAGGCCGAAGCGCAAGCCGCTGATGGGCGCATCGAACAGGCGGGTCCAGATGCCGAGGCGCGCTAGGCCTGCATGCAGCGCCCGCGCATGTGGGCCGTGTGCCCAGGCAAACAGCGGTGTGGCGGCATTTGGCAGGCCGTGGCGATCCAACAACGCTGAGAGCCGCGCCCCCGCATGCAGCAGTTGCGCGCGCGTTGAAACTTGCCAGGCGGTATCGGCCAGCGCCGCACGCACCACGGCACGGGCCGGACCGTTGACTGTCCAGTGCCCCAGCGACTCGCGCAGGGCAGACAGCAGCTCCGGCGCCGCCAGTGTGAAGCCGATGCGGGCGCCTGCCAGTCCGTAGAACTTTCCGATCGAGCGCAGCACCACAAGCCCCGGCACGCCAGCCAGTGGCGCCAATGTGGGGCCATCGTCGAACGCCTCAATAAAGGCCTCGTCCACGATCAACGTGCCACCGCGCGCGTGCAGGCGCGTGTGCCAATCGCACAGGGTTTCTGCCGGCAGCACGCGCGCGGTTGGGTTGTTCGGGTTGACGACAACCAAGTGCTGCACGTCGTTTGGCAGGTCGCCGAGGAAGGTGGCTTCGGGCAGTGGCACGACGTCGTGACCGGCACGCGCAAAGGCAGGTGCGTATTCGCTGTAGCCGATCTGCGCGATGCCGGCTCGTCCACGCGGCAGCAGTGTCGGCAGCGTGCGGATCGCCGCTTGCGATCCTGCAACCGCCAGCACGGCGCGCGTGTCGGTCACGCCGTAGTGCGCGGCGGCCTGTGCTTCGAGGCCATCGTCTTCAGGCAGGCGCAACCACGCATCAGGTGGAATCGGCGGAATCGGATAGCCGTGCGGGTTGATGCCCGTGGACAGGTCAAGCCAGCCGCCGGCAGGCTCTCCGTACAGCGCGCGTGCGGCCGCGAGATTGCCGCCGTGGACGATGGCGTTCACGAGAGGCCCCACGCCAACGCCGCGATCAGGCCCAGTACGCCGAGCCACAACCACAACGTGCGCGACACGAGCGTCAACGCCCGCGCGATATCTGCTGCGGTCGCCGCCTTGCCAGTGCCGAGCGACGGGCGGGCTTCTTCCACACCTTCGTAGCATGCGGCGCCGCCGAGCTGAACGCGCAGGCTGCCCGCGCCCGCGGCCATCACCGGACCGGCGTTGGGGCTCGACCATTGCGGAGCCTGCGTGCGCCAGCAGCGCAGCGCATCGGCGGTGTGGCCAAGCAGCGCGTAGCTGATTGCCGTGAGGCGGGCGGGAATCCAGTTGAGCACGTCGTCGATGCGCGCGGCCGCCCAGCCAAAGCCGGTAAAGCGCGCATTGCGGTAGCCCCACATTGCATCGAGTGTATTGGCCAGCCGATACAGCACCACGCCCGGCGCGCCCGCCACCACAAGCCAGAACAGCGGCGCGAAGACGGCATCGCTGCCGTTTTCCAACGCGGATTCCACCGCGGCGCGGGCGATGGGCTCATCCGTGGCTTGTTTGAGGTCACGCGAGACGATGCGCGAGGCGAGGGTGCGTGCGCGGGGCAGATCCGCATCGCGTAGCGCAAGCGCGATCGGCGCGATGTGGTCATGCAGACTGCGCGCTCCGATGGCGAAATAGAGCGCGATGGCATCAAGTGCTGCCACCAGCCAAGGCGACACATCGCGCGCCATGCCGGCGAGCCATCCCGCAAGCAGCGCGAACGGCAGCACGGCGCCCGCCCATGCAACGAGACCGACGACGCGTGACCACGCCAACGCAGCCGGTGTGTGGTTCATGCAGCGCTCAATCGCTTTGGCGATGCGTCCGAAGCCAACGAGTGGATGCCAGCGCGGCACCTCGCCGAAGAGCTGATCGAGCAGCACGCCCGCGAGCGCGGCCAGCGTCACGAGCGGCCACCCGAGATCGAATACGCCGCCCGGCGACACGCTCACGTGGCAGCGCCGATCGCCGGCCCTTTCACCACCATCGGAATACCGGCCACCAGTAGGTGCACGTTGTCGGCCAGCGCGGCTAGACGTTGGTTCAGCCGGCCCAGTTCATCCACGTAGAAACGCGTGACGGCGCCCATCGGCACCACGCCCAGGCCGATCTCGTTGCTCACGAGGATGACCTCGCCGGGCAGCAACGGCAGCGCGGTGAGTAGCGCATCAATCTCCGCTGTCCAGGCTTCGGGGGGCGTGACGAGGCCTGTCTCGGGGTATTCATGGTGCTCTGAGAAGAGCAGATTGTTGAGCCACAGCGTCATGCAATCGACCAGCACGCAGCCACCGTGCTGCGCGTGCGTGTAGAGGGCTTCGGCCAGGCGCACGGGCTCTTCGGCCAGCCCCCAATTGGCCGGGCGCCGCGCGCGGTGGAGGGCCACGCGCAATTGCATCTCTTCGTCGCCCTCGCCGGCGGTGGCGACGTACGTGACCGGCCCCGCGCATTGCAGTGCGAGCTGTTCGGCGTGGTGGCTTTTGCCCGAGCGGGCACCACCGAGGACGAGAGTGAGGTGGCGTGGCATTCCAGCATTTTAGCGGGGGCGCGGGGGTCAGGCGCAACAAGGTGGGTGCGATAATCCGCGCATGTCGAAAGCTCCATTTCCTGTGCCGCCGGGCTCGCTTCGGGGCACGCTGATGATCCAGGGCACCACGTCCGATGCTGGCAAGAGCACGCTGGTCGCCGGTCTGTGCCGCGTCGCGCATCGAGCCGGTGTGCGGGTGGCGCCATTCAAGCCGCAGAACATGGCGCTCAACAGCGCCGTCACCGCCGACGGCGGCGAGATCGGCCGCGCCCAGGCGTTGCAGGCGCAGGCGGCGGGCGTCGCCCCCACGGTCGACATGAACCCCGTGCTGCTCAAGCCCAACAGCGACACCGGCGCGCAGATCATCATCCACGGGCAGCCGCGCTTTGACCTTGATGCCCGCGCGTATCACGACTACAAGCCCACCGCCATGGCCGCCGTGCTCGAATCGCACACGCGGCTGCGCGCGCAGTACGACCTCGTGCTCGTGGAGGGCGCCGGCAGCCCGGCGGAGGTCAACCTGCGCGACCGCGATATCGCCAATATGGGCTTTGCCGAAGCCGTCGATTGCCCCGTCGTGCTCGTTGCCGACATCGATCGCGGTGGCGTGTTCGCGCACCTTGTCGGCACGCTGGCCTGCCTGTCCGACAGCGAACGCGCGCGCGTGGGCGGCTTCATCATCAACCGGTTTCGCGGCGATATTTCACTGCTCACGCCCGGGCTCGACTGGCTGACCGCGCAGACGGGCAAGCCGGTGTTGGGTGTGCTGCCGTATCTGCACGGTCTGCACCTCGACGCGGAAGACGCGGTGCAGACCGTGCAGCGCGCAGCCTCAGCCGATGCGCTGCGCGTCGTCATTCCGGTGTTGCCGCGTGTGTCCAACCACACCGATTTCGACGCGCTGCGCGCGCACCCGCAGGTGGACGTTCGACTGGTCGGCCCCGGTCAGCCAATTCCGCCCGCAGACCTCATCATCCTGCCCGGCAGCAAGAGCGTGCAGGCCGATCTTGCCTGGCTGCGTGCCAACGGTTGGGAAGCGGCCATCGCGCGGCATCTGCGCTATGGCGGCAAGCTGATCGGCATCTGCGGCGGCATGCAGATGCTGGGGCGGCGCTTGCATGATCCGCACGGGCTGGAAGGCGCAGCAGGCAGCGTCGAGGGTTTCGGCTATCTCGATTTCGAGACGACGCTGGAGGCTGCCAAGCAGTTGCGTCAGGTGCGCGGCATCCTGACGGAAAGCGGTGCGACCATCGCCGGCTACGAAATCCACATGGGCGTGACCAAGGGGGCGGCCCTCGCACGCCCCGCCGTGCAACTCGACGATGGCCGCGCAGATGGTGCGGTCTCCGCAGACGGGCAAATCCTCGCGACTTACCTGCACGGCTTGTTCGATGCGCCCGAGGCGTGCCGAGCGTTGCTTGCCTGGGCCGGTGTGCGCGATGCGCAGGCGCAGGACTACGCCGCGTTGCGTGAGGCATCGCTCGAACGTCTTGCTGACACGTGCGAAGCGCATCTGGACCTTGCTACGCTCTTCCGAACGCTGGCACGTGCAGGCTGAGCCATAATTATTGGATGGACAGATCCGCTGGGTGACTAACTCGGCACATGATTCGACGAGCGCAAGGAGGCGGGCATGCCGGTGGCCGTTGTAGCGAACCCGAAGGGCGGAGTGGGCAAAAGCACGCTGGCCACCAATCTGGCCGGCTACTTTGCGGCGCGGGATCACGCCGTGATGCTGGGCGACACCGATCGCCAGCAGTCCTCACGCGAGTGGCTGGCCCTGCGCCCGGAAACCGCCAAGCCCATTCGCACGTGGGAAATCAACGCTGATCATATCGCCAAGCCGCCCAAGGGTACGACGCACGTAGTGCTCGATACGCCGGCGGGCCTCCACGGCTGGCGGCTGGGGGATCTTGTGAAGATGTCCGGCTACGTGATCGTGCCGCTGCAGCCTTCCATGTTCGACATCCTTGCCACGCAGACCTTCCTGCGCAAACTGGCCGATGAAAAGCCTGTGCGTCATGGCGAGGTCAAGCTGGGCGTGGTCGGCATGCGCGTCGATATGCGCACGCGTGCCGCTGAACAGCTCCAGCGTTTCGTGCAGGGGCTGGAGGTGCCAATCCTGGGTTATCTGCGCGATACGCAGAATTACGTGCAACTCGCCGCGCACGGCTTGACGCTGTGGGACGTGGCGCCCTCGCGGGTGGCCAAGGACGTGGAGCAGTGGAGCGGCATTCTCGACTGGCTGGGGGAGTCGCCTACGCAGGCGAGCGTCACCGACACGTCGGCGGCGGCATGAAAAAAGCCCGGCAGTGCCGGGCTTTTTCGTGGGACGAGGCTGCGTCGCTCAGATTTCGAGGTTATCGATCAGGCGCGTCTTGCCGAGTTTGGCGGCGGTCAGCACGACCAGCGGCTCGCCTGCAGCGATGTTCTCGGGCGTCGGCTTCTGCAGGTCGGAACGGCGGCGCACGGCCACGTAGTCGGGCTGCCAGCCGCGGCCACGCAGGTATTCCATGGCCTTGGCCGTCACCTCTTCGTGCGACGCCTGGCCTTGCAGCACAGTCTCCAGCACGTCCTGACGCACCTGGTGCAGCGTGCGGTACAGCTCGGGGGCTTCTGCGCGCTCTTCGTTGGTCAGGTAGACGTTGCGCGACGATAGCGCCAGGCCGTCATCCGCGCGCACCGTTTCGGCGGGGATGATGTCCACCGGCAGCGCAAACTGATGTGCCATGCGGCGCACGATCATCAACTGCTGGTAGTCCTTCTTGCCGAACACGGCCACGCGCGGTTGCACGCAGCAGAACAGCTTCATCACCACCGTGCACACACCCTTGAAGAAGCCGGGGCGGAATTCGCCTTCCAGCGTGTCGCCCAGGTCGTGCGGCGGGTCGACACGGTATTCCTGCGGCTCTGGGTACATGTCGCGCTCGGTGGGCGCAAACAGCACGTACACGCCTTCCTTCTGCAGTTTCTCGATGTCGTCCTGCAGCGTGCGCGGGTATTTGTCGAAATCTTCGTTCGGCCCGAATTGCAGGCGGTTCACAAAAATGGACGCCACCACCGGATCGCCATGCTGGCGTGCCAGGCGCATCAGGCTCAGGTGGCCTTCATGCAGGTTGCCCATGGTCGGCACGAAGGCGACGCGGTTCTGGCCGCGCAACTGGTCGCGCAATTCCTGGATCGACGAGATGACTTTCATAGTTGTTGTGTGATTCGGCCCGGGTCAGATCGGACGATTTACGTCGGGGAATAGGCGAGGCGCACGTAAATGGGTGCGTATGGTTCGGCCTGCGTGATTTCGAGCAGCGATTCGCGCGAAAGCTCGAGCATGGCGACAAAGTTGACGACCACGATGGGTGCGCCCTTGCCGGACTGGATCGCTTCTTCAAACAGCTCGGTGAACTCCATGAACCGCGCGTGCTGCAGGCGGCGCAGGATCTGGCTCATGTGCTCGCGCACGGACAGCTCTTCGCGCGAGATCTTGTGGTGCTGGGTGAGCTTGGCCCGGCGCAGCACATCTGCCCAGGCGACACGCAGGTCGTCGGAATTGACGTCGGGGTAGCGCGGCGCGAGGCTTTGCTCGATATAGACCTGTGCGCGCAGGAAATCGCGGCCAAGTTGCGGTACGGTGTCCAGCTTCTGCGCGGCGAGCTTCATCTGCTCGTACTCGAGCAGGCGGCGCACCAGTTCGGCGCGCGGGTCTTCGGGCTCGGTGCCTTCGTCGGTCTTCTTGACCGGCAGCAGCATGCGCGACTTGATCTCGATGAGCATGGCCGCCATCAGCAGATATTCAGCAGCCAGTTCAAGATTGGTCGTGCGGATCTGTTCGATATACGCCAGATACTGCCGCGTGACTTGCGCCAGCGGAATGTCCAGCACATTGAAGTTCTGGCGGCGGATCAGGTACAGCAGCAAGTCCAGCGGCCCTTCAAATGCTTCGAGAAAGACCTCGAGCGCATCGGGCGGGATGTAGAGATCCTGCGGGAGCTTGAACAGCGGCTCGCCGTAGAGCCGCGCGAAGGCGAGGCCGTCGACCTGCGCGGGCGTGGAATCCTGATCGGGCGCCACGCTGGGCAGCTCGACGGGCAGTGGCAGCTTGTCCTGCGCGGAAGTGGTCATGCGGCGGTGAGCCTGGCGGGCCGAGGGCCGGTGGCCGATCAGTCCAGCGAGTAGACGTACGGCTTTTGCGGCACGCGGGCGGACTTGGCGCGCGCGCGCTCTTCCAGGTCGATCGGGTCCTTGTCCCACAGCAGGGACCGGCCTTGGCGCTGCTGCGCTTCCAGGTCGGGCTTCTGGGTCTTGAGTTCTTCCAGGAACTGGGTGATCTCGGACTTGTAGAGGGCCATGGCGGTATGTGATGTTGGATGATCTTGCCCGCACGGAAAGCTCCCGGGCGGAAAACCGGCGCATTTTACCGTATTGGCCGGCGTAAAGGCCTTGGGCACGGCACGTGCGAAACCCTGTCGGCCGATTCGGAAGGCCGCGTTCGTTGCAATTGCCTGGGCACCGGCGGGGGGCGGTATGGTCAAATACGCCTTTCCTTCGACTCAGCCTGCCCGTGGGGCGGCGCCACGCTTGCCACGATGACCGGCTCCAATCGACCATCGCGACCGTCACGACCACCACGCTTTCGTTTCCTGGGTTTGCCCGCCGCCGCGCTGGCGGCCGGCTTTGTGCTGTCCCTCGCCTGCGCCCCGGCGCACGCTGAATACGACGTCAAGATCGATGCGCCGAAGTCCATTCGCGACTTGCTTGAGCGCCATCTGGACCTGTCGCGCTACAAAGACCGCAAGGACATCACCGACGACCAGCTCCAGTACATGGTCGAGACCATTGGCGACCAGGTCACCAAGCTGACGGCCACCGAGGGCTATTTCGTGCCGAAGGCGACCGCGAAGCTGGACGGCCCGCCGGACCACCGCGTGGTCAACGTGAAGGTCGAGCCCGGCCCGCGTACCACCATCGATACCGTGGCGCTCGACTTTACCGGCGCGATCACGCAAGACGCCAAGCGCATCGACGAATTGAAAAAGTCGTGGAGCCTGCAGCACGGCATGGCCTTCCGCCAGTCGGGCTGGGACAAGGCCAAGGACGACGGTCTGGCCGCGCTGCAGAGCAAACGTTATTACGCGGCCAAGCAGACGTCTTCGCAGGCACGCGTCGATCCGGACGAAAGCAAGGCAGACCTGTCGGTGGGCTATGACAGCGGTCCGGCTTACACATTGGGGCCGCTGGACGTGCAGGGCTTGTCGCGCTACCCGCTCAGCATCATCAATCACGTGAACCCGCTGCGCGTGGGTGAGGATTACTCCGCCGATCGTCTGCAGGCGCTGCAGGCCGCCATCCAGGGGCAACCGTATTTCTCCAACGCCATCGTTGACCTGGGCGACGACCCGAAGAACCCGGTCAACGCGCCGGTGCGCGTGCGTGTGCGGGAGTATCCGCCCAACCGCATCACCAGTGGTGTGGGTTACGGCACGGACACGGGTGCCTCGGTGGAAGGGCGCTATCAATATCTGAACCTGTTCAGCAAGGCTTGGGTGCTCGACACGCAGGCCCGCATCGAACAGCGCCGCCAGTACCTGTTTGCCGGCGTGACCGTGCCGCCCGACGACAAGCAATACGTCAACAGTCTCTACACCAGCATGGACCGCACCGACACCTCGGGCACCGACACGCGCAGCTATCGTTCCGGCTTCAAGCAGACGCGTGTGCGCGGCATCTATGAGACGTCGTTCACCGTTGATTTCTACTACGACGACCTGCGGCCCGATGGCGCCGAGCGCCAGTTGAGCAAGGCGCTCGTCCCGGGTTTCGCCTGGACGCGCCGCGATGTGGACGACCCGCTGTTCCCGCGCCGCGGCAACATCATCACCACGCAGATCGGCGCGGCAGTCAAGGGCGTGCTGACGGACCAATCATTCGTGCGGTCATACAGCCGCATTCGCCAGTTCGTGCCGGTGGGGCAGCGCGATATCTTCGTTGCGCGCGGTGAGTTGGGCGCGGTCATCACCTCCGGTTCCGGCGATGGCGTACCGGCCACGCTGCGCTTTCGCACGGGCGGCACGCAGTCGGTGCGCGGCTACGATTTCCAGAGCATCGGTAACGACGTCAACGGCAGCACGTTGCCGACCAAGTTCCTCGTCACGGGCGGGCTGGAGTATCAACGCTGGTTTCTGCCGCAATGGGGTGCCGCCGTGTTCTGGGATACCGGCACCGCCACCGACAACTGGTCGGAGCGCCGCTGGTTCAACGGTGTGGGTGTGGGCGTACGTTGGAAGAGCCCCGTGGGGCCGATCCAGCTCGACATGGCCTATGGCATCCAGCAGAAGCAGTTCCGGCCGAGCGTCTCGCTGGGCATCGCGTTCTGAATATGACGATGACCGATCCGCAAACGCCTCAACCCAAGCAACCCGAAGCACCACGCTCCGAACGTGCCAAGCGCGGCTGGGGCCGTCGCACGCTGCGCTGGTTCGGCGCCTTTGTCGCCCTCGTCCTTGTAATCGTGCTGGCGCTGGCCGGCTGGCTGGTCTGGGCCATCCATTCGCAATCGGGCACGGCGCAGTTGTGGTCACTCGCCACGCGCTTTGGCAACGCTTATGTGTCGGGCAAGCTGGAGGGCGGCACGGTGCGCGAGGGCGTGTCGCTGCGCGATCTGCACGTGCGCGCGGGCAGCACGGAAGTGCGCATCGACCATGTGGAAGGCCGCTGGGCCATCACGCGTGGCCCGTGGCATGCGCATTTCGCGTACCTCCGTGCCGGCAATGTCGAGGTGATCCTGCATCCGACGCCGCCCACACCGCCGAGTGGTCCGCCCAATTCGCTGGTGCTGCCGCTTGCGCTGGATGTGGACCGCCTCGCCGTCGATCGCCTTGCCATCCGGCAGGGCACGTCGACCACCGAACTGAAGTCGATTGCCGGCAGCCTGCATACCGACGGAACGCATCACAACGTGCTGCTCGACGGCATGGAGACGCCCGCCGGTAAACTGGCCGCCACGCTGCGTATGACCGGTACGCGCCCGTATCCGCTTACCGGGGCTGCCACGCTGGCCACGCAGTTCGAGGTGAGCGGGCAGAAGCAGGATGCGTCGGTGTCGGCGCAACTGTCGGGCTCGTTGGAAGCGCTGCATATCGAGGCGACCGGCACCGGGGCCAAGCTGACTGCGCAGGCGCTGATTGACGCCACGCCGTTCGGCGCGTTGCCTCTGTCGCGCGCAGTTGTGTCGGCGGAGCACGTGAATCCGCGTGCGTTTGCGCCGGGCGCGCCGGAAGCATCGTTGTCGATCCATGCGGACCTGCGTCCCGACGAGAAGGCCAAGACGCTGACGGTGGCGGGCCCCATCCAGATCGACAACGCGCAGCCCGGCACGCTCGACAAGCAGAAGCTGCCGCTGCAATCGCTGCGTGCTCAGGTGCGGCTGAACGAAAACGATCAGCAACTCACCGGTCTCGATGTGCGGCTGCTGGGCGGCGCGGTGCTCACGGGCGGCGCCGATGTGCAGAAGGGGCATGGCGCACTGCGCGTGGATGTGCGCCAGCTCGATCTGCACGCGCTGCACGCATCGCTGGAGAAGACGAAACTCGCTGGCCCCATCACCGTGAATTTTGCGGGCGGCACGCAGCATGTGGCGCTCGATCTGGCGGGCGGCGACATGCGTGCGCAAGCGAAAGCCGTGCTGGATGCGGCGCAGGTCGCGGTGGAGAGCGCCCAGGTGTCGCTGGGGCGCTCGCGGCTGACGCTGGCGGGCACGCTCAAGCACGACGATGCGCAGTCGTTCGCCTTCAAGGGCAACCTGGCGGAGTTCGATCCGTCGCGGCTGGCCAAGGTGGCCAAGGGCCGCATCAATGCCGAGTTCGATGCGCGCGGCACGCTCGGTGAGCCCATCGACGCCGCCGTCAAGTTTGCCGTGCGCGATAGCGATTACGCCGGCTTGCCGATGACCGGCGACGGCAACGTCCACGTACGCGGTGAACGCCTGCTGCCCAGCGACGCCAAGCTCGACGTGGCCGGCAACAAAGCCAGCCTGCGGGGTAGCTTTGGCGGGGCGGGCGACCGCATGCATGTCGACGTCGATGCGCCGCAACTCGCCCGCCTGCAGCTTGGGGTGAGTGGGGCGCTGACCTTGTCCGGCGATGTCTCCGGCACGATCAAGCGCCCGCAGGTGGATGCCACGTTCCGCGCCAATCAGCTTGCCTATCAAGGAAACAAGATCGACACCGCCAACGGCCGTGCGCAGATCCGCGACGGGATCGACGGGCCATTGCTGTTCGAGCTGACCGCGCAGCGAGTGACGGGCCCGAGCCTGTCATTGCGGGAAGTGCATGCCACGCTGGACGGCACGCGACGCGCCCACCGCTTCCGCGCCGACGCCGACGGCAACGTACGCAACCAGCCGTTCAAGTTCGCGCTGGCAGGCGACGGTGCGCTGACACCCGGCAAGGACGGCGATGGTTGGGATGGCACGATCTCCACTCTGTCGGCGCAGGGCGAGCCCAACCTGCAGCTCAAGGCTCCGGTGAAGCTTTCGGTGGCACCGGGCCGCCTGATGATGGGCCGTGCAGATCTGACACTGGACCAGACCCCCATCCACATCGAGCGTGTCGAATCGACCCAGGGTCACGTGCGCAGCGCCGGCCGCGTCGACGGGTTGCAGATTGCGCGGGTGCTGGAGCTTGTGCGCACCTGGACGGGCCAGGCACCGCCGGTGCGCACGGATCTCGTCGTCGACGGCCAGTGGGATCTGGACCTCGGCAGCACGGCCACCGGCACGGCTCGCATCGCCCGGCGCAGCGGCGACCTGTCGATCAACGCCGGCCGTGGTTTCACCCCGCTGGGCCTGACTGAAGCGACCGTCGAAGCGCGCGGCGAAGGCATGCGCCTCGGGCTGCGCGGCACTGTGCAATCGACGCGCGTCGGCAACCTTTACCTTGATGCGGGCGTCGGGCTCGCGCGTGATCCTGGCCCGGGCACTTTGGCGCTTATGGCGCCCTCGTCGCCGCTCTCCGGCGGTTTGACGATCAGCCTGCCGCATCTCAAGAGCATTGGAGATCTGCTTGGGCCCGACGTCGCAACGGACGGGCAGCTTGCGGCCAGCCTGACGTTTGCGGGCACCGTGGGCGCGCCCAAGGTGAGCGGCTTCATGACCGGCCAGGACGTCGAGGTGGCGCTGTACGACCAGGGCATCCGCCTGACGAAGGGCGTCGTGCGTGTGGCGCTCGACCAGAACGTGGTCGACCTGCAAGAGGTGGTGTTCCATGGCGGAGACGGCACCGTGCGGGCGCAGGGACGCGTGCAGCTTGGCGAGGCGAACCCGAACCTGGCAGGCTCCATCGTTGCCGACAAGCTGCAACTCTTTGCCGATCCGGATCGCACGCTGGTGCTGTCGGGCCAGGCGCGCATTACCAACGACAACGACCGCGTGGCCGTTACCGGCAAGTTCAAGGTCGACCGGGGCCTGTTCGATTTGCCAAAGGACGGCGCGCCCTCGCTTGGCGACGACGTGGTCATCGTCCGTCGTGCCGACGCCGCCCGCAACCAGGCCGAACGCGGCGTCAAGCGCGAAGAAAAGCCGGCTGGCCGCTTCAGCCCGGTGGTGGATGTCGATGTCGATTTTGGCGACAACTTCCGCTTCAAGGGTGCCGGCGCAGACCTGTCACTTGGTGGTCAGATGCACGTGCACAGCGAGCCGCTTGTGCCCCTGCGCGGCACCGGCACGATCTACGTGCGCGAGGGCAGCACGTACGAAGCGTTCGGCCGCAAGCTGGCCATCGAACGGGGCGTGCTGAACTTCGTCGGGCCGATCAACAATCCGTCGTTCAACATCACCGCCATGCGGCGCAACCAGGAAGTCGAAGCGGGCGTGCAGGTGACCGGCACGGTGCGCCAGCCACGCGTCAAGCTCGTCTCCGAGCCCAACGTGCCTGATGAAGACAAACTCTCCTGGCTGATGTTCGGCTACAGCGCATCGAATGCCGGCCTGGGCCAGCAGCAGGCGATGTCCGGCGCGGCCCTGGGGCTGCTGGGCAACGTGGCAGGCAAGAACGTGGCGCGGCGCTTCGGGCTCGACGAGTTCTCGATCGGGCCGTCCACCGCTGGTCTCACCGACCCGCAGGTTGTGAGCCTCGGCAAGGCGATTTCGGAGCGCATCACCGTCGGCTATGAGCAGAGCCTGTCGACGGCCGACTCCATCGTCAAACTGACGTGGCAGTTCTCGCGGCGGTGGTCTGTGGTGGCACGCGGCGGCACGATCAACGGTGCGTCGGTCCTGTTCAACAAGCGTTGGTAATCGATTGGCCCGGCTGCCAGAATGGCGACGGGTACACGTTTCACACGAGGGGTTCCATGCCGCATCTTCGTCAACTCGCACAAGTGGGAGTCACCATGGGCATTCTGGCTTCATTGCTGGGGTTGTTCGGCTGTGATCAGCAGAAGGTTGACCAGGCTGTGAATCGTGCGGGCGATGCCGCCAAGCGGGCGTGGCAATCGGCCAAGCCGGACAACCTGCTGTTCAAAGGCATCGTGGCAGGGCAATCCACCGAAGACGATGTCAGGGCCACCGCCGGTCAGCCCGAGATGATCTGGGAAAACGAAGGCGGCACGCGGCAGCTTGAGTATCCGCGCGGGCCAGAAGGGACTTCAACGTGGATGGTGACGATCGGGCCTGACGGGCACGTGCAGAAGATCGAGCAGGTGTTGACCGCCGAGAATTTTGGGCGCGTGCGGATTGGGCAGAGTAAGGATGACGTTCGCCGGATGCTGGGCAAGCCCGGGAAGGTGGAGGTGTTTAAGCTGAAGCAGGAAGAGGTTTGGGGGTATCGGTGGATGGAAAGCGCGACAGAGCGGGCTTTCTTCAATGTGCACTTTGGGACGGATGGGCGGGTTACGACGACTTCGCGGAGTGATGATCGGTTGAATGGGGCGTAGCTGATTGCGGTTTGGGCTTTCGCCCTTCGCCCTTCGCCCTGAGGATGTTCTTGTGGTGCATCCCATGTTTCATCCCCTGCCGGGGCTGACTCACTTTCTTTGGCAAGACAAAGAAAAGTAAGTCGGTCCCGGCAGGGAACGAAAGGGAAGTGGACCACCAAGGCCCATCCCCCCTCAAACCAAATCAACGCACCCGCATCCCTGGCACCGCCCCCGAATGCGGCTCAAGAATATAAAGCCCAGGCTGAGCCTTCTCATCAGCCGCCGAAGCCGCCAACACCATCCCCTCCGACATCCCAAACTTCATCTTGCGCGGGGCGAGGTTGGCAACCATCACGGTCAGCTTGCCCACGAGATCTTCCGGCGCATATGCCGACTGGATGCCAGAAAACACATTCCGCGTCTGTCCTTCGCCCACATCCAGCGTGAGCTGCAGCAACTTGTTCGACCCTTCCACGCGCTGGCAGGCGACGATCTTGGCCACACGCAGGTCGATCTTGGCGAAGTCGTCGATGGTGATGGTCTCGGCCATCGGCTCGATGGCGGCAGCGCCGTTGGCGGTAGCAGCCGGGGCATCGGCGGTGGCCTGCAGGGACTGACGATTTGCCTCCACCAGCGCATCCACCTGCTTCTTGTCAACGCGCGTCATCAGATGCGAGTACGGCTGGATCGGCTTGGCCGACGACAGTTGCGAATCGATCGAGCGCCACGTCAGCGGCTCAACGTTGAGGAACGCTTCGATGCGCTCAACTGTGGTCGGCAGAATCGGCTTGAGGTACACGGCCAGCAGGCGGAACGCTTCCAGCGCGACCGAGCACGCAGCGTGCAGCTTTTCGCGGTTGGCTTCGTCCTTGGCGAGGTCCCACGGCTTTTCGGTGTCGACGAACGCATTGACGGCGTCGGCCAGCTCCATCACGGCACGCAGCGCCTTGCTGTACTCGCGCTTTTCATACAGATCGGCGATTTGCGGGGCGGCTTCGCGCAGCTGCACCATCAGCGGGTGGCCCAGGGCGGCGTCGCTCACGCGGCCTTCAAAGCGCTTGACCAGGAAGCCCGCCGAGCGGCTGGCGATGTTGACGAACTTGCCCACCAGATCGCTGTTCACACGGGCGATGAAATCGTCCAGGTTCAAATCCAGGTCTTCCATCGTCGCGTTCAGCTTGGCGGCGAAGTAGTAGCGCAGCCATTCCGGATTCAGGCCGGTGTCGATGTAGCTCTGAGCGGTGATGAACGTGCCGCGGGACTTGCTCATCTTGGCGCCGTCCACGGTCAGGAAGCCGTGGGCGAACACGTTGGTCGGTGTGCGGTGGCCGGAGAACTTCAGCATCGCCGGCCAGAACAGCGTGTGGAAATACAGGATGTCCTTGCCGATGAAGTGGTACTGCTCGGTGGTCGAGTGTTCGTTGATCCACGCGTTGAAATCGAGACCGCGCTTGGCGCACAGGTTCTTGAAGCTGGCGTAGTAGCCGACCGGCGCATCCAGCCACACATAGAAGTATTTGCCCGGCGCGCCCGGAATCTCGAAGCCGAAGTACGGCGCATCACGCGAGATGTCCCAGTCCGACAGCTTGGCCTCGCCTTCGTCGCCGAGCCATTCGCGCATCTTGTTGGTCGCTTCGGGCTGGGCCAGGTCGGCTACCCATTCACGCAGAAAGTTTTCGCAGCGCGGGTCAGACAGCTTGAAAAAGTAGTGCTCCGACGACTTGCGCACCGGCGTCGCGCCCGACACCACGGAATACGGATTCTTCAGGTCAGTCGGCTGGTACGTCGCACCGCACACTTCGCATGAATCGCCGTACTGGTCTTTCGCGCCGCACTTCGGGCATTCGCCCTTGATGAAGCGGTCCGGAAGGAACATCTCTTTGACCGGGTCATAGAACTGCTCGACCTCGCGCACGTCGATCAGGCCGGCTTCCTTGAGCTTGAGGTAGACGCTCTGGCACAGCTCCTTGTTTTCGTCGGAGTCGGTGCTGTAGTAGTTGTCGAACGAGACGAGGAAGTTGTCGAAGTCGCGTTTGTGTTCCGTCCAGACGCGTTCGATCAGTTGGCGCGGTGTCAGGCCTTCCTTCTCGGCGCGCAGCATGACGGGCGTGCCGTGCGTGTCGTCGGCACCCACGTAGTAGGTCTCATGCCCCCGCATGCGTTGGAAGCGCACCCAGATATCGGTCTGGATGTACTCGACCAGGTGGCCGATGTGAATCGGCCCGTTGGCATAGGGCAGGGCGGAAGTGACGAGGATGCGACGTTCGGACATGAGCGAGCCAGAAAAGTGCGGGCAGGCCGCGAACAGGGCGCGGCGCGCGGAGAAACGCATATTTTAGCGCGCCCGACGGCTTCGAGCCCGTCAGAGAGGAATCTGCGGAATCGCGGGTGTGATCGTGGGGTTGGCCCATGCGTCACGATGCCGCGCACGGTGTGACCCCAAAAAAAAAGCGCCGGTCAGAGCCGGCGCAGCTTTCCACAACGGAAAAGGAGGAGAAATCAGGTACCGCCCGGGAGGTCAGCCACGCATCGCGAGCCAGCAACGTGTGGCAAGCGGCACCTGTTTTCTATGACAGGGTTAGCCCTGAATTGGTTTCAAATAAATTTCGACGCGGCGATTTTGGGCGCGGCCGGCCTCCGTGGCGTTGTCGGCAACGGGCTGGTTCTGGCCGCGGCCTTCAGCCGAGAGACGGTTACGGGCCACGCCGCGGTCCGTCAGGTAGCTCGCCACGCTCTGCGCACGCTTTTGCGACAGCGTCATGTTGTAGTTCGGGTTGCCGGTGCTGTCCGTATGGCCGACCACATTGGCGGCCAATTCCGGATGTTGCGTGAGCGTTTGTGCCACGCTATCCAACGGGCCGCGGAACGACGGCTTGATTACCGCGCTGTCGGTGTCGAACGAAACCTGGCTCGGAATGTTCAGCTTGAGCGAACCGTCGGGTTGCTCTGAAATTTGCGTGCCGGTACCGGCCGTATCGCCAGCCAGCTTGGATTTGATAGCGCCCCAGTTGTAGCCGACGGCTGCGCCGGTTGCCGCGCCCAGCGCACCGCCAATGGCGGCGCCCTTGCCGTTGCCGACCAGCGCGCCGATGCCAGCGCCCACGGCCGCGCCAACGCCGGTGCCCATGGCGGTCTGGTTCTGCTGCTCGGTCGCACAGCCTGCGGCCAGCAGGGCGATCAGCGAGACGGAAATAAGCTTGGCTTTCATGGTTTCTCCTACGAGTAACGGGATCGGTTCTTGTGGGTTTGCCGATATCCGGCGCATCAGAGGGATATTGGGGGAGGAATCGGACGAACGACGCGCCGGCAAAATACAATAGCAAAACAGTACGTAGAGTGGCCAGGGCGCCGCAAAGTTCATGCCGCGTCACCGTTGGCCCGTCCCCCATTCGCATTAGATTTGTGGAGCAAATGTTGAGCGTAACCATCGAACAGATCACCGAAGCGCTGCGCGGCGTGGTGGATCCCAATACCGGGCGCGACCTCGTGTCGTCCAAATCGGCGCGCAACATCCGGGTCGATGGCGGCGAGGTGTCGCTCGACGTGGAACTCGGCTACCCCGCCAAGAGCCAGTTCGAACCGATCCGCAAGCTGGTGATCGGGGCGCTGCGCCAGGTGCAAGGTGTCGAAAATGTGAGCGTGCAGGTGTCGATGAAGATCGTCGCGCACGCGGTGCAGCGTGGTGTGCACCTGATGCCGAATGTGAAAAACATCATCGCCGTGGCTTCGGGCAAGGGCGGGGTGGGCAAGTCGACTACTGCCGTGAACCTCGCGCTGGCGCTGTCGGCGGAAGGCGCCAACGTCGGTATTCTGGACGCCGATATTTACGGTCCGAGCCAGCCGATGATGCTGGGCATCCAGGGCCAGCCTGACTCGGCCGACGGCAAGACGATGGAACCGATGGAAGGCCATGGCCTGCAGGCCAACTCGATCGGCTTCCTGATCGAGCAGGACAACCCGATGGTCTGGCGCGGTCCGATGGTGACCTCGGCGCTGGAGCAACTGCTCAAGCAGACCAACTGGCGCGACCTGGATTACCTCATCGTCGACATGCCGCCGGGCACGGGCGATATCCAGCTCACACTGTCGCAGAAGGTGCCTGTGACGGGCGCGGTGATCGTCACCACGCCGCAGGACATCGCGCTGCTTGACGCCAAGAAGGGCCTGAAGATGTTCGAGAAGGTGGGCATTCCCATCATCGGCGTGGTCGAGAATATGGCGGTCTACTGCTGCCCGAACTGCGGCCATACTGAACACATTTTCGGCGCCGGCGGCGGCGAGAAAATGTGCGAACAGTACAACGTGCCGTTCCTGGGCAGCCTGCCGCTCAATCTGTCCATCCGTGAGCAGGCCGATTCGGGCCGTCCGACCGTGGTGGCCGATCCCGACGGCGCAATTGCTGGCGTCTACAAGCAGATCGCGCGCCGCGTCGCCATTGCCGTGGCCGAGAAGGCGAAGGACATGACGAGCAAGTTCCCGTCGATCGTCGTGCAGAACACCTGAGCGAAAAACCATGGATGCCAGCGAGCCGTTGCCCAACGATCGTCAGACGGAGCGCCCGTCCGTGCGGGTGGCGGTGGTGCTGTGCCGCCGCCCGACTGCCAACCGCTGGCAGCCGTTCCAGTGGCGGCTGGAGGCTGTTGTGCCTGACTTGGGCGAATACGGCACCGCACCGCGCTGCCTGGATCACGCCGACGATGAGAAGGGCGACGAGCGCTGGCTCACGCCCGGCTTCTCCGTCACGCTATTTCGCGACGAGGCTGAGGGTTATTACTTGAACGTGACCTCCGCCGCGCCCTGCTGGTTTGTGCTGTGGCGCCTGGGCGAATCGGGCACCGCTGACGAAGGCCGCGCGATTCCGCATACGGTTTCGCTGAGCTACAACGAGGCTGGCCGCTGGCTCGACGGTGGCGAGACGGTCGAAAACGTGCCGTTGGACGCCGCGGCGCTGGAGTGGCTGCAGGCGTACGTGGCCGAAAACTACCGGCCTGAGCCGAAGAAGCGGCGCCGGCCGGAGTCGTTCCTGCCGCCGGAAGACCGCGCAAAGTTCTGAGCGAAGCTGACGTGAGCGACGAAACTTTCCTCTCGCGCTGGTCACGCCGCAAGGCCGCCGAGCGGCGCGGCGAACCCGAACCGGAAGCGGCCCCGCCCGCGGAGCCGGCACCCGCCGTCGTGCCCGAAGTGTCGCCGCCCGAGCCCCCGCCCGAGGCGCCGCCACCGCTCACGCTGGAAGACGCCGCCAAGCTGACGCCATCCGATGATTTCGCGCCCTTCGTCGCGCACGGGGTGGACGAAACCGTCAAGCGTGCCGCGCTCAAGAAGCTCTTCGCCGATCCGCATTTCAATGTGATGGACGGGCTCGATACCTACATCGACGACTATTCGCAGCCCGACCCGATCCCGCCTGAGATGTTGCGCGAGCTGCGCCATACGGCGGGATTGCGGTTGTTCGAGCCGCTGGAAGAGGAGGCGGCTGCGCCGACAGGAGTCGAACCGGTATCGGACCCTTCGTCCGCCTCGCCCGCTGTGACCGGCGAGATGCCGCGGGAACCTGCCGATGCCGAATCGCCCCTCCCGGACGGCCCCGCCCAGGCAACCCCGCATGGCGGTGCTAAGCCGCCGTCCGTAGAATAAAAAAGAAGACCGCGCGGCAAAGACCGAGCGGCCATGTCTCCACAGCCTGCGCCATGCACGTGGGCGCTCACGCACAAATCCATGCCGACGCTGCTCTGCAGTTGCAATCACACCATGCCGATCGATGCCGATGCGGTGGGCGACGCCCTGCGCGCGTCCGACGCCGTCATCGACGCGCCAGGCAAGACGCACCACCTGCTGTGCCGCCGCGAGATCGGCGCGTTCACGCAGGCGCTGGAGGGCACGGAAGACGTCATCGTCGCGTGCACGCAGGAAAAGGCACTGTTTGCAGAAGTGGCCGCACAGCACGAGGGCGTGACGGCGCCAATCCATTTCGTCAACGTGCGCGAAACGGGCGGGTGGTCAGCGGGAGCCAAGCGCGATGCGCGCGGTTTCCGTGCCAAGACTGCGGCGCTGCTGGCCGTGGCAGGGTTGCCGGCGCCGGACCCGGTGCCCGTGGTCGACTACCGCTCCGACGGCAACGTGTTGATCGTCGGCCCTGCCGAGCGGGCGATGCCGTGGGCCGAACGCCTGGCCGACCAACTGAGCGTGACGGTGCTCGTCACCGGGCGTGATCGCGCAAAGGGTCTGCTTGTCCTGCCGATGGAGCGCCGCTGGCCCGTCCAAGCAGGCGAGCTGCAGGAGGTGAAGGGCTGGCTTGGCACGTTCGAAGTGCAGTGGCGCAACCGCAATCCGATCGACCTGGACCGCTGCACCCGCTGCAACGCCTGCATTGATGTCTGCCCCGAAGGCGCCATCGACGCGCTTTACCAGATCGATCTGGACGCATGCCGAGACCATCGCGCGTGTGTAAAAGCATGCGGCGATGCGATGGCCATCGATTTCAGCCGCGTGGATGCACCGCAGGCGCTCTCGGGCCAGTTCGACCTGATCTTCGATTTGAACGATGCGCCAGCGTTTGCGCAGCATCAGCCGCCGCAGGGCTATTTCCACGCCGGCGCAGACGCAGGCCGTCAATTGACGGCATCGCTGGCACTGCTGCAAATGGTGGGTGAGTTCGAGAAGCCCAAATTCTTCCAATACAAGGAATCCATCTGCGCGCACGGGCGTAACGGCCAGGTGGGCTGCGACGCTTGCGTGCAGGTGTGTTCTGCGTCGGCCATTGCGTCGCAGTGGAAGGACGGCCGCGGCAGCGTGCACGTCACGCCCAATCTGTGCGTGGGCTGCGGCGCGTGTACGACCGCCTGCCCGACCGGCGCGATCACCTATGCCTATCCCAGCGCGCCTTACCAGGGGCGCAAGCTCAAGACCCTGCTGAGCACGTATGCATCGGCGGGTGGGCGTGATGCTGTGGTTCTGCTGCATAACGGTGGGCGCGGCCGCACGCTGATCGAGCAACTTGGCCGGGCCGCGCGTATCGGCAAGGCGCAGGGCGTGCCGGTGAATGTGCTGCCGGTCGAGGTCTTCCACGCGGCATCGACGGGATTGGACCTGTGGCTTGCAGCGTTGACTTACGGCGCCGCGCGCATCGCTATCCTGCTGACGGAAGACGACGCACCGCAGTACCGCGCGATGCTCGCCGAGCAGGTTGCCGTGGCGCAGGCCCTGATGCAAGGGCTTGGCGAGCCGGCGGATGAGGTGGGCGTGGTGCTGATCGACGTGGCGGATGCGACTGCGCTCGACGCGCGCTTGGGCCGCGCTGACGTTTCGGGCCCGCTGCGCGGCTTTCGCCGTGACATGCCGGCCGCCACGTTTGCGGTGGCCGCCGCCAAGCGCGAGACGCTGGATTTCGCGCTCGACCATCTTGCGCGCCACGCCAAGGCCACCGAGGCCGTCATCCCGCTGCCGGCAGGGGCACCGTTTGGCGCCATCACCGTGAATCGCGAAAGCTGCACGCTGTGCATGGCCTGTATGGGCGCGTGCCCGTCGCAGGCGCTGCGCGATCAGGCCGAGCGCCCCGTGCTGGCCATGATCGAGCGCAACTGCGTCCAGTGCGGCCTGTGCGAAACCACGTGCCCGGAAAGCGCCATCGCCCTCGTTCCGCGTCTGAACCTGTCGGCCGAAGCCCGCCAATCGGTCACGCTCAACGAGGCCCAGCCGTTCCACTGCATCCGCTGCAACAAGCCGTTCGGCACCGCGCAGATGGTCACGACGATGCTGGCCAAGCTGGGCGCGCACCCGGCGTTTTCGGGCGCCGCCGCCGAGCGCCTCAAGATGTGCAGCGACTGCCGCGTGATCGACATGATGCAGCACGGCGAACGCCCCGGCGCCCCGCACTGAAAACCGCGCATTGAAGCCGCGCATTCAAGCCGATCTCTGATTCCATGACCGACGCCCAGCCCCTGCAATTCCAGCCCGCCGCCACCCCTGCCGACAGCGCCGAGGATCTCGCCCGTGCGGACCTGTACGGCCTGCTGGCCACGCTGTTCTTCCAAGCGGCAGACGCCGATTTGCTGCAGCGCATTGCCGCCGCACCGCTGGACCCGGTCGGCGATGACGATATCGCCCCGGCCGATGCGGAAGCTGCCGCCAGCAGCGCACTCACCCAGGCGTGGCGAAAGCTTGTCGCCCGCGCCGGCAAGACGACCGCCGTGCAGGCCGACGACGAATACACCGAGCTCTTCATCGGCATCGGCAAGCCGGAGGTGTTCCTGTACGGCTCGTACTACCAGGCCGGTTTCATGAACGAAAAGCCGCTCGTGGTGCTGCGCGATGATTTGCGCCGCTATGGCCTGGAGCGCGCCGAGGGCGTCACGGAGACGGAAGATCACCTCGCTACGCTGTGCGAGGTCATGCGTTACCTCATCGCCGGGGACGATGTTGCCGTTGCGCGCATCGAAGAGCAGCGCGCTTTTTTCCAGCGCCACCTGGCCCCGTGGGTCGATACGGCTTGTGATGCTGTATTGCAGCATCCGCGCGCCGCGTTTTATGCCGACGTGGCGGGGTTGGCAAAGGCGTTTTTCGACGTCGAGCGGCTCGCGCTGGAATTGGCGTGACCGCAATGCGGCCGACTGCCTAAAAATTGAGAGGTCGGCCAAGAGTCGCGCCCCGTCCGCGTCACGGCGGACCGGTTCAAACCGTACTCATTGAAAAAAATCATCGGTAAATCGTCAGGAAAATCCCGGGGTGAGGGGTTTTGGGCATGGTTTTCTCATGCCGTTACTCCTAAAATGTGTTCAAAAATTCCTATTACATTCGGTCATCGGTTTGAATGAGCCGGGGAGCATCGAAATGCCAGGTCCGAACACCGTCCCTCACGCCCGCCCCGAGGCGGATTCCGCTGAATCCGGCCCCACGCGCCGCCGCTTCCTGATGGGCACCGCGTTGGCCGCTGCCGCCGCAGGCACGGCCGCTGCGGCCAGCCATCTGGTGCAAGCGCCCGCCGCCTCCGCCTCGCCACCGGCTGACGCCGCTGATGACGGCGCCACCGGTTACCGTCTGAGCGAACACATCCGCAAGTACTACAAGACGACGTGGATTTGACGCGGCTGCACGCGCGCCGCTGTTACTCCATCGTCATTGCACGCACCCCACATCCTCAGGTGACCTCATGCTTCTGACCCGCAAACCGGCGGTACAGGACACCAAAGCCGCACCGGCGCGGCGTTCAAACGGCCAGGGCGCCGCATCGCTTGCCGGCAGTCTGGCCCGCAGCCTGGCCGGCGCACTGCCGACCATGGACCGCCGCACCTTCCTCAAGCGCTCCGGCATCGGCGTTGGCGCTGGGCTGGCCGCGACGCAGCTTTCGCTGGTGAAGAAATCGGTGGTGGGTGAGGCACACGCCGCCGAAGGCAAGGGCGACATCGTTGTGCGCCGCACGGTGTGCTCGCACTGCTCGGTCGGCTGCTCGGTGGATGCCGTCGTGCAGAACGGCGTGTGGGTGCGGCAGGAACCGGTATTCGACTCGCCGATCAACCTGGGCGCGCACTGCGCCAAAGGCGCCGCCCTCCGCGAGCACGGTCACGGCGAATACCGCCTGAAGACGCCAATGAAGCTTGTCGACGGCCGCTACCAGCGCATCAGCTGGGAGCAGGCGCTCAACGAGATCGTTGCCAAGATGAACACGATCCGCCAGGAAACCGGGCCGGATTCGTTTTTCTTCGTGGGTTCATCCAAGCACAGCAACGAGCAGTCGTATCTGCTGCGCAAGTGGGTGTCGTTCTTCGGCACCAACAACTGCGACCACCAGGCACGCATCTGCCACAGCACCACCGTCGCCGGCGTGGCCAACACGTGGGGCTACGGTGCGATGACGAACTCGTACAACGACATGCAGAACGCCAAGTGCGCGTTGTACATCGGTTCGAACGCGGCCGAGGCGCATCCGGTATCGATGCTGCATCTGCTGCATGCCAAGGAAACGGGCTGCAAGGTCATCGTCGTCGACCCGCGTTACACACGCACAGCGGCCAAGTCCGATGAATACGTGCGGATTCGTTCGGGCACCGATATCGCGTTCCTCTTCGGCGTGCTGTATCACATCTTCAAGAACGGCTGGGAAGACAAGCAGTACATCCACGACCGCGTCTACGGCATGGACAAGGTGCGCGAGGAAGTGCTCGCCAAGTGGACGCCGGACAAGGTCGAAGAGGTGTGCGGGGTGCCGGAAGCGCAGGTCCACAAGGTCGCCGAGATGATGGCGATGAACCGCCCCAGCACGCTGGTGTGGTGCATGGGCCAGACGCAGCACACCATCGGCAACGCCATCGTGCGCGCATCGTGCATCGTGCAGCTGGCGCTGGGCAACATCGGCAAGTCGGGCGGCGGCGCAAACATCTTCCGCGGCCACGACAACGTGCAGGGCGCGACCGACGTCGGGCCTAATCCCGATTCTCTGCCAGGCTATTACGGCCTCGCTGCGGGCGCGTGGAAGCATTTCGCCTCCGTGTGGGGGCTCGATTACGACTGGATCAAAGGCCGCTTCGCCTCGCAGGCGATGATGGAAAAATCGGGCACCACGGTTTCGCGGTGGGCCGATGCGGTGCTCGAGAAGAATGACCTGATCGATCAGGACAACAACGTTCGCGCGGTCTTTTACTGGGGCCACGCACCGAATTCGCAAACGCGCGGGATGGACATCAAGCGAGCGCTCGACAAGATCGACCTGCTCGTGGTGATCGACCCATACCCGTCGGCCACGGCGGCCATGGCCAACATGCCCGCCGCCGACGGCACGCCGCCCAATCCAAACCGTGCCGTCTACCTGCTGCCGGCCGCAACGCAGTTCGAAACGTCGGGCTCATGCACGGCATCGAATCGCTCGCTGCAATGGCGCGAGAAGGTGATCGAGCCGCTGTTCGAATCGCAGCCCGACCACGTGATCATGCAGGCGTTTGCCGATCGCCTCGGCTTCGGCAAGGAGCTGTCGAAGAACTACAAGATCACTGAATACAAGCGCGCCGGCATGACGTGGCGCGAGCCGGAGATCGAATCGATCCTGCGTGAAATCAATCGCGGCAACTGGACGATCGGCTACACCGGGCAATCGCCGGAACGCCTGAAGGCCCACATGCGCAACATGCATCTGTTTGATGTGCGCACGCTGCGCTGCAAGGGCGGAAAGGATGCCGAAACCGGCTACGACCTCACCGGCGATTACTTCGGCCTGCCTTGGCCGTGCTACGGCACGCCGGAACTCAAGCATCCCGGCTCGCCCAACCTGTACGACACCAGCAAGCATGTGATGGAAGGCGGCGGCAACTTCCGCGCCAACTTTGGCGTGGAACGCGACGGCGTCAACCTGCTGGCCGAAGATGGCTCGTTCTCGCTGGGTTCGGAGTTGACGACAGGCTACCCCGAGTTCGATCACGTGTTCCTCAAGAAACTCGGCTGGTGGGACGACCTGACCGACGCAGAGAAGAAGGCCGCTGAAGGCAAGAACTGGAAGACCGATTTGTCCGGCGGCATCCAGCGCGTGACGATGAAGCACGGCTGCCACCCGTTCGGCAACGCCAAGGCGCGCGCCATCGTGTGGAACTTCCCCGACGGCATTCCGCAGCACCGGGAGCCGCTGTATTCCACGCGGCCCGACATGGTCGCCAAGTACCCCACGCACGACGACAAGAAGGCCTTCTGGCGCCTGCCGACGCTGTACAAGACGGTGCAGCAGCGCAATATCGAAAACAAGGTCTACGAGAAATTCCCGATCATCCTCACCTCCGGCCGCCTGGTGGAGTACGAAGGCGGCGGCGAAGAGACGCGCTCCAACCCGTGGCTCGCCGAGCTGCAGCAGGAGAACTTTGTCGAGATCAACCCAAAGGCTGCAGCCGACCGCGGTATCCGTCACAACGACTTTGTCTGGGTCAAGACGCCGACCGGCGCCCAGATCAAGGTGCGCGCGCTGGTGACGGAGCGCGTGGGCGTCGACCACGCCTTCATCCCGTTCCACTTCTCGGGCTGGTGGCAGGGCAAGGACCTGCTCGATTATTACCCGGAGGGCGCCCACCCGATCGTGCGTGGCGAGGCTGTCAACACGGCCACGACCTACGGCTACGACTCGGTAACGATGATGCAGGAAACGAAAACGACGGTCTGCCAGATCGAGCGGTTCGCATAAGGACGGGGAGATCAACATGGCACGCATGAAATTCATCTGTGACAGCGAGCGCTGCATCGAATGCAACGCCTGCGCCACGGCCTGCAAAAACGAACACGAAGTGCCCTGGGGCGTGAATCGGCGCCGCGTGGTCACGATCAACGACGGCATGATCGGCGCGGAGAAGTCCATCTCCGTGGCGTGCATGCATTGCTCCGATGCGCCGTGCATGGCGGTCTGCCCGGTCGACTGCTTCTACCGCACCGAAGATGGCGTGGTGCTGCACGACAAGGACGTCTGCATCGGCTGTGGCTACTGCTCCTATGCGTGCCCGTTCGGCGCGCCGCAGTTCCCGAGTCAAGGGACGTTTGGCGTGCGCGGCAAGATGGACAAGTGCACGTTCTGCGCAGGCGGCCCCGAGAAGAACGGCAGCGAGGAAGAATTCGAGAAGTACGGGCGCAACCGCCTTGCCGAAGGCAAGCTGCCGCTTTGCGCGGAAATGTGCTCGACGAAGGCGCTGCTGGGCGGAGATGGCGATGTGATTTCCGACATCCTGCGCAATCGCGTCATGAAACGCGGGAAGGGCGCGGAGTTGTTCGGGTGGGGCACGGCTTACGGCGGTGCGCAAGGTAAGGGCAGCCAAGCAACGCCGGCTACCCCTGCCGCGCCCGCCGCGCCTGCTTCAACGCCGGGAGCGCAATCATGACCGCCCGAGCCCGATCGACCAGTCTGCTGATCGCCCTTGGCGCTGCGCTGTTGCTCGGTGCCTGCGGTGAACGCTCGCAAACCGCATTTGCCTCGCACCGCAAGGACGACGCGCCAGCCTACAAGGGTGCAGAAGGCGATCCGTTCATGGCCAAGAACTGGACACCCGGTGACCGCACGAGCTGGGAAAACCAGATCCGCGCGCGCGGCCAGTACCAGAACGAGTACAACAAGACGCCGTGACGCCATGACACGTACGAGCGGAGGTTCGTCCATGGGCACTTCCTGGAAACATCTCGTGATGGCCGTGTTGCTCGGCGGCGCAGCAGCATTGGCGAGCGCGCAGCAGCCGGCGAGTGCGCCGGCAGCCAACAACGCGCCCGTCAATCCGGCCGTACAACCGGCGCAGCCGTTCTCCAACATCGTCTCGGAGAACGTGTTTGATCTGCAGAAGCGCGATCTCGCCAAAGAGGCGCACGACCAGACCGGCCGCCGCACCACGCAACCCGGCAACAACGCGCCTGTCTGGCGTGAGGTGAACTCTGATCAGGCGCATTACGCCAGCATTCCCGGGCTCGAAGCCGGCGTGCTGATCCAGCGCACAGGGCAAAAATGGCGGTTGTTCCGCAATGGCGTGATCACCGTGTGGGGCGGTTGGCTCGTGGTGCTGGTGCCGCTGCTTATCCTGGGTTTTTTCCTCTGGCGCGGCACGATTCCACTGAAGGAGGCGCCCACCGGCCGCAAGATCGAGCGCTTCACACCCACCGAACGCTATGTGCACTGGACGATGGCCATCTCGTTCGTCACGCTGGGCGTGTCAGGCATCGTCATGCTGTGGGGCAAGCATTTTCTGCTGCCGATCCTCGGTCACCAGTTGTTCGGCTGGCTGACGTACGTGCTGAAAAATCTCCACAACCTGGTGGGGCCGCTCTTTACAGTCAGCATCATCGTGGCCTTCGTGATGTGGGTGCGGGACAACCTGCCGCGCAGCGGTGATTTGAAATGGCTGCTGAGCCTGGGCGGCATGTTTGCCGGAGAGCATGGCGCCGAAGTGCCGTCGCACCGCTTCAATGCGGGCGAGAAACTCTGGTTCTGGGGCGGCCTCGTCGTGTTCGGGCTGGTCCTGTCGGCCTCGGGCTGGATGCTCGATCGCATTGTCCCGGGCGTGGATTACTACCGCAGCACGATGCAACTCGCCGAGGTCATTCACGCGATTGCGGCGGTTGGCATGATCTGCATGTCGCTGGGCCACATCTACATGGGCACGATCGGCATGGAAGGCGCTTATCGCGCCATGCGTGATGGCTATGTCGATGAGGCCTGGGCGAAGGAGCACCACGAGCTCTGGTACGACGACGTCAAAGCCGGCAAGATCCCCGCGCAGCGGTCGCAACCGCCTGTGCCGCCAGCGCCGAGCGAGCAGCCCGCCAAGTCATGACGCCATCGACCTCAACCGATTCAAGGAATCTCACCATGCATGCATCCGCTCTGAGCCGCGCCGCAGGTATGGCACTTGCTGCCGCCATGCTGAGCCTGACAAGCGGACTGGCCGGCGCCAAGCTGCCGGCACCGACGGAAGAACAGAAGGCACAGGCGGATGCGGCGAAGGCCAAGGCAGCCTGGGGCGACAAGGTGGCCGCGTTCCAGACGTGCAAGGCCCAGGACAAGGTGGCGGCGTCCTACCAGGCTGGCGGCAAGGCTGCGCATACGCAACCGGGCGCGCCGTGCGTTGATCCGGGGCCGTTTGTTGCGCCGGTGCCTCCAGCATCTGCACCGGCGGCCAAAGGGTGAACCGTTGTTGCCAATGTTGCGTGTTCATCATCCGGCAGTACAATCGTCCGCTCCCCGAGTGAACCCTGACTGGAGGTGACACATGAAGCAACTCGTGATTGCACTCGCCGCGATCGGCCTGATGGCTGGCTGCGCATCGAATACCGCATCGACGGCCAAGGCGGCCGATTCGGGCATGGCGGCCTCGGCCGTGCTGGCGCCCAAGAGCGGCAGCACCGTGCAGGGCAGCGTGAAGCTGGCGCAGCAGGGCGACAATCGGGTTGCCATGGCTGTGGATATTTCGGGCCTGCCGGCCAACGGTATGTTCGGTTTCCACGTGCACGAGAAGGGCGATTGCTCGTCGGCGGATGGCAATAGCGCCGGCGGCCACTTCAACCCGACAGGCCAGCAGCATGGCGATCCGCGTAGCGGCGCGCACCATGCTGGCGATATCCCGATGCTGCAATCCGATGCCAACGGCAAGGCCGTCGGCTCGATCGTTCTTTCCGGCGTGACGCTGTCGCCTGGGCCCACCAGCCTGGTCGGCCATGCGCTGATCGTCCACGCAGGCAAGGACGACTACATGACCCAGCCCACCGGCAATTCCGGCGGGCGCATCGCCTGCGGCGTGATCGTGGCGAACTGATCGCCCGCACGCGGTACCTGCTCCCGCGCAGGTACCAGCCGCACCATGCGCACGCTTGCCGTGCGCATTTTTATTTGAACGAAGACATTGATGCCGCTGCGCCCCGAACTGACCAACGCTTCCGTTCCACTGCTCGACGAGGTTGAAGTGCTCGACGAGCTGGGCCGCGCACGCAATGTCTACATCCCCGGTGAACGCCCGCTCACCGTCTACCTCGACAAGCGCGAACTGGTCACCCTGATGACGCTGGGCGGCGCGCCCGAAGCGCTCGTACTCGGTTATCTGCGTAACCAGCGCCTGGTCAGCAGCATCGACGACATCGCCTCCATCCAGGTCGACTGGGAAACCGAATCCGCTGCCGTCACCACGCGCGGCGGCATTGCAGACCTGGATGAGAAGACCGCCCGCCGCACCGTGACCACCGGTTGCGGGCAGGGCACCGTGTTCGGCTCGCTGATGGACGAAATCGACGCCATCTATCTGCCACCCGACGCGCGCATGACGCAGACCACGCTGTACCGGGTGGTCGACACCATCCGCCTGCAGCAGTCGATCTACAAGCAAGCGGGCTCGGTGCATGGCTGCGCGCTGTTCGATGCGCAGGGCGGACTGCTGCACTTCATCGAAGACGTGGGCCGCCACAATGCCGTGGATGCCATTGCCGGCCTCATGTGGCTTGAAGGACTGAGCGGCGGCGACAAGATCTTCTATACCACCGGCCGCCTGACCTCCGAGATGGTCATCAAGGGCGCGCAGATGGGCATTCCGTTTCTGCTGTCGCGCTCAGGCGTCACGCAGATGGGTCACCAGATGGCCCAGCGGGTCAATCTGACGCTGTTCGCGCGGTGCACTGGGCGGCACTTTCTGCTTTATACGGGGCGGGATCGTTTTGTGGCCGAGCCGGAGGTGGCCGGCACGGTCGGGCCGCGCGGGGAGCTTCCCCAGCCGGCGGAATCCGGCCGCTGATCTGCCGGCGTTTGTTCGGATAAGGCCCGCGCAAGCCATCGGCCGCTACGGGGTTTTCCGTCACAGGTTTGGGAGTACAATCCGCGTTCCAAACCGGCCCCAGCCGCGGGCCGGCCTGCTGGCGTGACCAAATGGGGACAGTTTTCGCACCGCGAAGCCTGCCCCCATTTGTTCATCCAAGGTATCTGGACGCTCCATGAGCATCAAATCCGACAAGTGGATCCGCCGCATGGCCGAGCAGCACGGCATGATCGAGCCGTTCGAGCCCGGTCAGGTGCGCGAATCCGAAGGGCGCCGCATCGTTTCCTACGGCACGTCGAGCTACGGCTACGACATCCGCTGCGCCGACGAATTCAAGATCTTCACCAACATCAACAGCACCATCGTCGATCCGAAGAACTTCGACGAGAAGTCGTTTGTCGACTTCAAGGGCGATGTGTGCATCATCCCGCCGAACTCGTTCGCGCTGGCCCGCACGATGGAGTACTTCCGGATCCCGCGCACCGTGCTGACGGTGTGTCTGGGCAAGAGCACGTACGCGCGCTGCGGGATCATCGTCAACGTCACGCCGTTCGAGCCCGAATGGGAAGGCTACGTGACGCTGGAGTTCTCCAACACCACGCCGCTGCCCGCCAAGATCTACGCCGGCGAAGGCTGCGCGCAGGTGCTGTTCTTCGAGAGCGACGAGGAATGCGAAACCTCGTACAAGGATCGTGGTGGCAAGTACCAGGGCCAGCACGGTGTGACGCTGCCCAAGACCTAGTTTTTGTAGTCCGTTTCCGCGCGTTCAGGCGTATCCGGAGCGGTGCCTTTAGCTTCATCCATAAGGAACCACGATGAAATTCCGTTTTCCCGTCATCATCATTGACGAGGACTTCCGCTCCGAGAACATCTCCGGGTCGGGCATTCGCGCGCTGGCCCAAGCCATCGAGCAGGAGGGGATGGAGGTGACTGGTCTCACCAGCTATGGTGACCTGACCTCGTTCGCTCAACAGTCGAGCCGCGCCTCCACCTTCATCGTCTCGATCGACGACGATGAATTCATCAACCCGGACAACGACAAGCCGGAACCGGAAGCGGTTGAAAACCTGCGCGCCTTCGTGGCCGAGGTGCGTCGCCGCAACGCCGACATTCCCATCTTCCTGTACGGCGAAACGCGCACCTCGCGCCATCTGCCGAACGACGTGCTGCGTGAGCTGCACGGCTTCATCCACATGTTCGAGGACACGCCCGAGTTCGTGGCCCGACACATCATCCGTGAAGCACGCAACTACCTCGATTCACTGCCGCCCCCGTTCTTCAAGGCGCTGATCGACTACGCGCAGGACAGCTCGTATTCGTGGCATTGCCCGGGGCACTCGGGCGGCGTGGCGTTCCTGAAGAGCCCGGTGGGGCAGGTGTTCCACCAGTTCTTCGGCGAGAACATGCTGCGCGCCGACGTCTGCAACGCTGTGGAAGAACTGGGCCAGTTGCTTGACCACACGGGCCCGGTGGCCGCGTCTGAGCGCAACGCCGCACGCATCTTCGGCTCCGATCACATGTTCTTTGTGACCAACGGCACGTCGACGTCGAACAAGATGGTGTGGCACGCCAACGTGGCGCCCGGCGACATCGTGGTGGTGGACCGCAACTGCCACAAGTCGATCCTGCACGCGATCATGATGACGGGCGCGATCCCTGTGTTCCTGATGCCGACGCGCAACCATTTCGGCATCATCGGCCCGATCCCGAAGAGCGAGTTCGAGCCCGAAACGATCGCCAAGAAGATCGCCGATCACCCGTTCGCCAGCCAGGCCAAGAACAAGAAGCCGCGCATCCTGACCATCACGCAGGGCACGTACGACGGCGTGCTGTACAACGCCGAGATGATCAAGAACATGCTGTCGACCGAAATCGACACGCTGCACTTTGATGAAGCGTGGCTGCCGCACGCGTCGTTCCACCCGTTCTACGAGGACATGCACGCCATTGGTCATGGCCGCCCGCGCAGCAAGGACGCGCTGGTGTTCGCCACGCAGAGCACGCACAAGCTGCTGGCAGGCCTGTCGCAGGCCTCGCAGATCCTTGTCCAGGATTCCGAGACGCGCAAGCTCGATACGTACCGCTTCAATGAGGCGTATCTGATGCACACGTCGACGAGCCCGCAATACTCGATCATCGCTTCATGCGACGTGGCGGCGGCGATGATGGAAGCGCCGGGCGGCACTGCGCTGGTGGAGGAGAGCATTGCCGAAGCGCTGGACTTCCGCCGCGCCATGCGCAAGGTGGAGCACGAATACCTGGGCACGAACGGTGGCAACGGCCGCGGCGACGACTGGTGGTTCAAGGTCTGGGGCCCGAACGACCTGTCCGACGAGGGCATCGAAGACCGCGAAGCATGGATGCTCAAGGCCAACGAGCGCTGGCACGGCTTCGGCAACCTGGCGGAAGACTTCAACCTGCTCGACCCGATCAAGGCCACCATCATCACCCCGGGCCTGGACGTCGACGGCAAGTTCAGCGACTCGGGCATCCCGGCCGCCATCGTGACGCGTTACCTGGCTGAGCACGGCATCATCGTCGAGAAGACCGGTTTGTACTCGTTCTTCATCATGTTCACCATCGGCATCACCAAGGGCCGCTGGAACTCGATGGTGACCGAGCTGCAGCAGTTCAAGGACGACTACGACAACAACCAGCCGCTGTGGCGCGTGTTGCCGGAGTTCGTGCGCCAGTATCCGCAGTACGAGCGCATCGGGCTGCGGGAGCTGTGCGACAGCATCCACAGCGTCTACCAGGCCAACGACGTGGCCCGCGTGACGACGGAGATGTACCTGTCGAACATGGAACCAGCGATGAAGCCGTCGGACGCCTGGGCCAAGATGGCCCACCGTGAAACCGAGCGTGTGGCGATCGACGACCTGGAGGGCCGCATCACCGCTATCCTGCTGACGCCGTATCCTCCGGGCATTCCGCTGCTGATTCCTGGCGAACGCTTCAACAAGACGATCGTGCAGTACCTGCAATTCGCACGCGAGTTCAACAAGCTGTTCCCGGGCTTCGAGACTGACATTCACGGTCTGGTCGAGGAAGAGGTCGACGGCAAGATGGGGTATTTCGTCGACTGCGTGCGCTGAGGTTCAGCTGCACAAACAAAAACGCCGCGCTGATCTAGTCAGCGCGGCGTTTTTGTTTGGAGCGTGCGGCCGATTATTCGGCCAGTGCAGCCCGAGCAAATGCAATGGCCTGCTTCACCTGCTCCGGCGCCGTTCCGCCGATATGGTTGCGCGAAGCGACCGAGCCTTCCAGCGTCAGCACGGCGTGCACATCGTCGCTAATGAGATCGGACTTGTCGCCCAGGCCGCAGATGTCACGCAGTTGTGCCACGGACAGGTCTGCCAAATCACAGCGCAGGTCGTCGCACGCGCGCACGGCGTGGGCAACGGCTTCGTGTGCATCGCGGAAGGGCAGGCCGCGCTTGACCAGGTAGTCGGCCAGGTCGGTGGCCGTGGCGTAGCCCTGCAGCGCGGCGGCACGCATGGCGTCGGCCTTGACGGTGATGCCCGGCACCATGTCGGCAAAGATGCGCAGCGTGTCGACCACGGTATCCACGGTGTCGAACAGCGGTTCCTTGTCTTCCTGGTTGTCCTTGTTGTAGGCCAGCGGCTGGCCCTTCATCAGCGTGAGCAGACCGATCAGGTGGCCGTTGACGCGGCCGGTCTTGCCCCGAGCCAGTTCCGGCACGTCGGGGTTCTTCTTCTGCGGCATGATCGAGCTGCCGGTGCAGAAGCGGTCGGCAATGTCGATAAAGCCCACGCGTGGGCTCATCCAGAGCACCAGCTCTTCGGAGAAGCGCGAGATGTGCGTCATGACGAGTGCGGCCGCTGCGCAGAATTCGATGGCGAAGTCGCGATCGGACACGGCGTCCAGCGAGTTGCGGCACACGCCATCAAAGCCCAGTTGCTGCGCGACGAATTCACGGTCGATCGGGTAGCTCGTGCCGGCCAGCGCGGCGGCGCCCAGCGGCAGGCGGTTGACGCGCTTGCGGGCGTCCAGCATGCGCTCGGTGTCGCGAGTGAACATCTCGACGTAGGCCAGCAAGTGATGGCCGAACACCACCGGTTGCGCGACCTGCAAGTGCGTGAAGCCCGGGACGATGGTGTTGGTGTGCTGCTCGGCCAAGTCCAGCAGCGCGCTGCGCAGGGCCTTGAGCAGACCGACGATGTTGTCGATCTCGCTGCGCAGCCACAGGCGGATGTCGGTGGCAACCTGGTCGTTGCGCGAGCGGCCCGTGTGCAGGCGCTTGCCGGCGTCGCCTGCCATGGCGGTCAGACGCGCTTCGATGTTCAGGTGCACGTCTTCCAGGTCCAGCTTCCACTCGAACGTGCCGGCCTCGATCTCCTGGCGGATCTGCGCCATGCCCTTTTCGATGGCGGCGCGGTCTGCCTCGGCGATGATGCCCTGCTTGGCGAGCATGGCGGCGTGCGCTAGCGAGCCCTGGATGTCGAACAGTGCGAGGCGCTTGTCGAAGAACACCGACGCGGTATAGCGCTTGACGAGATCGGACACCGGCTCGTTAAAGCGGGCGGACCACGCTTCGGCCTTCTTGGCGAGTTGGGAGGTCATGGGCGGACAGCTGGAGGAGCGCGGCCGGCGAGGCGCCAGCCGCAAATTCAGGAAACCGCGATTATATCGCCCGCCGGGCCTTCCGGCCGCCGCGCCGGGGTGCCCTACAGCGTGCTGTCGATCAGCGCGCCCTTGAAGACCACCGGCCCGGTCGGCCCCTCGGGGTTGGGTGAGCCGCCACGCGGTTCCACGCTGATGGCCAGCGCCGGCACCTGCCGCAACGGCTGCGCCACCGTCAGCCGCACGGCGCGCTGGTGCCCGATCACCCCAAGTGACTGAGGATGCCCGCCGGGCGGCAGTGCCCAGAGCTGCAAGGCCTGTTCAGTGTTGAGGGGTGTTGCGTCCAGCCGCTTGAGCGATAGCGTGCCGGTGCGCGCATCCCAGGTGACGAGGACGGCCGCCTGGGCTTGCGCGTCCTGCAGCACGGCCACCGCGTTGGCGATAGGCGCCTCGCGCAATTGTTGCGCCAGCCGCAGGTTCAGCCCGATCGCCACCGCCGCAATCACCGCGGCGACTACGGTGGCGCCGCGCCAGAAGCCGGTGCCTTGCCAAAGCCGTTGCCAGAGCGCTTTTCGTGGTGGCGCCGGCTCGCGCCAGCCTAGTTGCACTTCAACGCGGTACAAAATCTCCGGCAGCGGCGCCGTCGCCGGCTGAAGCGCGGGCAGGTCGGCCAGATAGCGTTGCCAGCGTTCGACCGTGGCACGCACGGCGTCGTCGTGGCGAAGGATCTGCTCGAACCGGCGGCGTGCGCCGTCGCGCAATGTGCCGACCGCGTATTCGGCGGCCAGCTTGTCGACGAGATCGGGGTGGCGGCGCGGGTCCATCAGGGTGCTCCGAGGCATTCGCGCAGGCGGTCCAATCCGCGCCGCATCCAGGATTTGACGGTGCCCAGCGGTAGTGACAGCGCTTGTGCCAGCTCGCTGTGCGACAGGTCTCGCAGATAGGCGAGCGACACGACTTCGCGCTGCTTCGGGTCCAGGCGCTTAAGGCATTCGGCCAGCGCGCGGGCTTGCTGGCCGGCCAGCGCGAGGTCGGCGGGACCAGGGGCGTGGTCGGCCAGGACATCGGCGTAGCTGTCATCCAGCGGCACGGATTCCTGCACGCGCTCGGCATGTTGCCGGCGCAGGCAATCGAGTGCACGGTTGCGCACGATCGTGGTCATCCACGTCATGGGGGCGGCCATGTGGGGGCGGTAATCGCCGGCATGGCGCCAGATGTTGACGAAGCTTTCTTGCAAGACGTCCTCGGCCCAGTCCTTCCTGACCAAGATACGCAGCGCGAGCCCAAACAGTTTCGGTGCACAGCGCGAATATAGCGCGCGCAGGGCGTCGCGGTCGCCCAGGCCGATGCGCTGCAGCAACGCCGCCAGCTCTTCCGCGTCGGCGCTTTGGGGGCGCGCTGCCGCGGCCGCCGTCGGTGGATCGGTGTCTTGCGCGGCGTGGTCGTCGGCGGTGCGCTGGAAGGTGAGCACGTGGGCAGTTTTTTGTGGACGGTTCTGCCCAAAGTGTAGGTAGAAACCGTGGTTGCCGGGGGAATTCACGTGAAAGGTGCTGAGGTATTTGCATCCAGTTGGATGCGCCCTTCGTATAAGTGGTCAGGCGCTGAACAAACGCCCGCGATTCGCATCACGCACCGCACGGATCGCGCTTTTCCCCACATATGCAAGGAGACCGACGATGGACACAACCAAAGAGATGGATCAGTTGGAGAGTGACAGCCCGCGCATCGACGCGCGTCGCCGCGTGCTGCTGCGCGCGCCGGGGCTGATGGCGCTGGGTTCGCTGGCGGCGGTGTCGCTGGGCCAGTCGATGCCTGCCTGGGCGCAGACCCAGTCGGGCAGCGTGAAAGACGACATCAACATCCTGAACGTGGCGCTCGGGCTGGAGTACCAGGCCATCGCCGCCTATCAGGTGGGGGCAGAAAGCGGCTTGTTGCAAAAGCCCGTGCTCGCGACGGCCGTGAAGTTCCAGGGCCACCACAAGGCACACGCGTCGGTGCTGGCGGGCACGGTGTCCAAGCTGGGTGGTACGCCGGTCATGGAAAAGAAGGTGGCGGAATACAACTTCCCGGTCAGCCAGCTCAAGACGCAGGCCGACGTGCTGCGTTTTGCCGCCGGCCTGGAAAAGGGCGCCACTTCGGCCTACTTGGGCGTGCTGCCGAATTTCTACACGCGCGACCTGACCAAGGCCGCCGCCAGCATCCTGGGCGACGAGGCAATGCATTGGGCAGTGCTGCTTTCGGTGTTGGGTGAAGACCCGGTGCCGGTGGCATTCATCAGCTGAAGGGTTTGTTGGGCCGCCACGCCGGCCGCTCGTTTACGGTGTGGCGGTTTTTTTGTGCGCGTCGAACGCTTCGACGATGCAATCGAGCAAGGCCCGCACGCGTGCGGTCTTGTGCAGATCGGCGTGCGTGACGAGCCAGACGTCCTGCATGCTCCGGCGGTTTGGCAGCACGCGCACCAGTTGTGGATACGCTTGCGCGCGGCGGCAAACCAGTTCGGTGATCCCAATGCCTGCGGCCACCGCCTCGAACAGCGCCAGCGCCGAGTTGCTCTGCAAGACGACGCGCCCGCGCGTAATGGGCTCTCCGCAAAGGTCTTCCCACATCCACGGCACTTCGTTGCGCGGATAAAGCACCAGGTCGTGCCCCGCAAAGGCCGTCCCTTCCTCCGGCTCGCCGCGGGCCGCAACGTAGCTGCGGCTCGCATAGATGCCGGTTTCCATTTGTCCGATGCGCCGCGCGATGAGGTCCGGCGAATCCGGCCGCAGCGTGCGCACGGCCACATCGGCTTCGCGCTTGGTCAGGTTGGCAATGCTCTTGGACGCTATGCAGACGACGTCGATGCCAGGATGCCGGTGCCGCAGCGTCGCAATAGCCGGCAACACAAAGGTGGCCGCCATGGTGTCGGTCGTGGCCAGGCGTATCGTGCCGGCGAGTTGCTCGTCGATGCCGGCCACGCGGCGCTCGATGGTGTGTGCCGCCTGCTCCATCGCTTCGGCCGGGCCGATCAGCGCTTCGCCGGCAGGTGTGAGCACCAGTGCGGTCGACGTGCGCAGGAAGAGCTTGGCCGATAGCTCGTCTTCCAGCGCGGCGATGCGGCGGCCCACCGTGGCCTGATCCACGCCCAGGCGCTGTGCCGCACCGCGCAGCGTGCAGGTGCGCGCCACGGCCAGGAAGAAGCGTCCGTTGTCCCAGTTCACATCGGGCTCCGAATATTTGTAGATGAGTGATGCAAATTTGCAGCGTTGCAATGCAAAAACGCTGCTTTTTTGCATGCGTTCTCCAGACTACACTTGGCTGCATGAAATTGCCAAACGGTTCCGCCATGTCTTCATGCCACGCCAATACCTTGGGCGCCGGTCCCCGAGCTGACTTGCAACCCGATCTCAGCCGGTGGCGCCGCAACGCCACGCTGGGCATTCTCACGTCGGGTGTGTTCATGGCGGTGCTCGATACGACCGTGGTCAACGTGGCGCTCATCGCTATGCGCGACAGCCTGCACAGCAGCGTCGCAGAACTCGCCTGGATTGTTGACGCTTACACGCTGGCCTTTGCCGCGTTCATCCTCACAGGCGGTTTGCTGAGCGACCGCATTGGCGCTCGCACCGTGTTCATGGCGGGGATGGCGGTGTTCATCGTGGCCTCCGCCGGCTGTGGGCTGGCGCCTTCAGTGACCACGCTGATTGCCGCGCGCATCCTGCAGGGCGTGGGCGCGGCGATGTTTCTGCCGAGTTCGCTATCGCTCATTCGCAGCACGTTTGAAGACCCCCGTGAGCGGGCCTGGGCCATTGGCCTGTGGGGTGCAATCGTCGCGACAGCCGCGGCCGTGGGCCCTGCGCTGGGTGGCGTCCTGGTTGACTCATATGGCTGGCGCAGTGCCTTCCTGATCAACGTGCCGCTGGGCGTGGTCGGCATGCTGGGCACGTGGGTCATCGTGCGTCACGTGCAGCCTGCACGCGCCAAGCCGTTCGACTGGGCGGGGCAGGTGACGAGCGCGGTGATGCTCGCAGCGCTGTGTTTTGCCGCGATTGAATGGCCGGTGCGCGGCGCGCAATCGCCGTGGGTGTGGGGTACCGCGCTGTTGACGGTGGTGGCCGGGGTGCTGTTCGTCTTGGCCGAACGCCGGGCGCGGGCACCGCTGGTGCCGCTGGCCTGGCTGGGGCATCGCACGCTGGGCGCGGTCAACGGCGTGGGGTTTCTGCTGAACTTCGGCTATTACGGCGCGTTGTTCGTGCTAAGCCTGCATTTACAAAATGTCGAACAGCTGAGCGCACGCCAGACCGGCCTGGTCATGCTGCCAATGGCGGTGAGCCTGTCGGCGGGCAACATCTTCGCGGGCAAGCTGATGGCACATTTTTCTACGCCGACGATGATGCTGAGTGGTCTCTTGATCGGCGCTGCGGGTTTGCTGGCAACGTCGGCTGCGCTGACGGGCCATGTGCACATCTGGGTGGTCAGTGCAACGATGATGGCTTACGGCGGCGGTACCGCGCTGGCGATTGCGCCCATGACGTCGACCATCCTGTCTGCGGCACCGGGCGAATTGGCCGGCACGGCGTCGGGCTTGCTCAACGCCGCCCGGCAGACGGGCAGTTTGCTGGGCGTCGCAGCGGCGGGCGCGGTCGTTACGGTGGTGCCCGGTCTGGCGCATGCCTCGCCGCTGGTGTTTGGCCTGATGACGCTGTCGTACGCCGGCGCGATGGCGATGGCGTGGATCAGCCGTCGCCCGGCCGCCACCGCGCTGGTTGCCTGATCAGCCGCTATTGCGAAGGCCTGCAGCAATCCCGTTGATCGACAGATGGATGCCGCGTCGCACGCGCGCATCGTCACTGCCGGCCTTGCCCGAGCGGAAGCGCTTGAGCAGTTCGACCTGCAGGTGATTCAGCGGGTCGAGATACGGGAAGCGGTTCTTGATGGAACGCGCCAGCAGCGGGTTGTCGGCCAGGCGCTCCGACTGCCCCGTGATGGCGGCCAGCATCTGCTCGGTCAATGTGAACTCCGCCGAGATGCGCGAGAACACCGCGTTACGCAGTTTGCGGTCGTCGCAGAGCTGCGCGTAGCGCGAGGCCACGTTCAGATCGGCCTTGGACAGCACCATGTCCATGTTCGAGAGCAGGTTCGCAAAGAACGGCCACTGCTTGTGCATGCGCTTGAGCGTGGCCAGGCGCGCGGCGCGGGCCTTGGCGTTGCCCGCATCGTCGAGCCAGCGCTGCACCGCGCTGCCGAAGCCGAACCAGCCCGGCAGCAGCAGACGGCATTGGCCCCACGAGAAGCCCCACGGAATCGCGCGCAGGTCTTCAATGCGGCGGTGTTTCTTATCCATCAGCTTGCGCGAGGCCGGGCGTGAACCCAGGTTCAGATCGGCAATCTCGGTGATCGGCGTGGTGGCGAAGAAGTAATCCTTGAAGCCCGGGGTTTCGTAGACGAGATTGCGGTACGCGGCAAAGGCGTTGTCCGACAGCGCCTGCATGGCGGCTTCGAAATCTTCCAGGCCCTTCGGACGGTTGCGCGTGGGCAGCAGCGTCGCTTCCAGCGTGGCGGCGACGATGGTTTCCAGATTGCGCCGGCCGATCTCGGGGTTGGCGAACTTGCTGGAGATGATTTCGCCCTGCTCGGTCAGGCGGATCTGCCCGTTCACCGTGCCCGGCGGCTGCGACAGGATGGCCTGATAGGTCGGGCCGCCGCCTCGGCCCACCGTGCCGCCGCGGCCGTGGAAGAGGCGCAGGCGCACGCCCTTGCGCTCGAACAGCTCCACCAGCGCCAACTCGGCCTTGTACAGCTCCCAGTTGGAGGTGAGGAAACCGCCGTCCTTGTTGGAATCCGAATAGCCGAGCATCACTTCCTGCTCGTTGCCCTGCGCTGCGAGCACGGCATCGAAGCCGGGCAGGGCAAGCAGGTCGCCCATGATCTCGGGGGCGTTGCGCAAGTCCTCAATGGTTTCGAACAGCGGGATCACCATGACGTCCAGCGCGGCGCTGCCGCTGCCATTGGCGCCCGTGCGGAACATGCCGGCTTCCTTCTGCAGCAGCATCACTTCCAGCAGGTCGGACAGCGTCTCGGTGTGCGAAATGATGTAGTTGCGCACGATGCGGTTGCCGTAGCGGGCACGCACCTCACGCGCGGCGCGGAAGATGTCGATCTCCGACGTGGTCTGCTCGCTGTATGCGTGGAACGGCAGCGTCAGCACGCGCGGTTGTTGCAGCTCGCGCAGCAGCAGCGTGCGCTTGTCGGCCTCGGACATCGCGGCGTACGCCCCTTCCACGCCCGCTACATTCAGCAGCTCGGCGACGGTCGCTTCGTGCACGTCCGACACCTGCCGCAGGTCGATCGATGACAGGTGGAAGCCGAACACATCAATTGCGCGCGCCAGCGATGCCAGCCGCGCGTCGGCCAGCACCTCGCCGTGGTGCGCCGCCAGCGAATCGATCACGATCTGGATGTCGGCGCGCAGTTCCTCTGCGTTGTTGTAAGCCGGAGCGGGCCCGACGGCGTGGCGGCCGGCGTCTTCACCGGTCAGCTCGCGGCAGGTGGCAGCCAGGCGTGCATACACGCCAATCAGCGCACGGCGGTACGGCTCGTCCACGCGGTGTTCGGAGTGGTCGGGTGAGCGCTCGGCCAGCGCTTGCAGCTCGGCACTCACATCCACCAGCGACGTCGACATCGACAGTTCCGCACCCAGCGCGTGGATCTCTTCCAGGTACCACGCGAGGATCACGCTCGCCTGCTTCCGTGCAGCGTCGCGCAACGTCGTCGCGGTGACGAACGGGTTGCCGTCACGGTCGCCGCCGATCCAGGAGCCCATCTGGAAAAAGGGTGGCAACGGTGCCGGTTCGCCGCGTGCGCCGCGACGCGGGAAGACCGTCGCGATGTCTTCTTCAAGCTCGCGGTACAGCGCGGGAATTTCGCGCAGGAAGGTGGTTTTGTAATACGACAGCGCGTTCTCGATCTCGTCCGCCACCATCAGACGCGTGGTGCGCAGCATGCGCGTTTGCCACAGCTTGGTGACATGGGCACGCAGCAGCGCGGTGTTGCGCTCGCGCTCGCGCGTGGTGAGCGGCGCGTCGCGCTCGGCCAGCAGGCGGGCGATTTCACGTTGTGCGTCGAGCGTGCTCTTGCGCTGCACCTCGGTCGGGTGGGCGGTCAGCACCGGCACGATCAGCGCGGTTTCGAAGAATCGGCGCAGCACGTCGCCCGACATGCCTTCATCGGCGGCCGACAGCAGCGCGCGCATCAGGCTGCCCGGCTGCGGCGGCGATCCGGCCAGCGCATGCACGCGGCGGCGGCGATTGTGGTGCTGGTCTTCAGCGATGTTCGCCAGGTGCGAGAAATAGCTGAAGGCGCGCACCACCGACGTGGTTTGGTCGCGCGAGAGGGTTTTCAGCAGCCGGTCGAGATCCTGCTCGGCCTGGCGGTCGCCGTCGCGGCGGAAGCGCACGGCGGTCTGGCGGATGGTCTCGACCGTTTCGAAGACGGTGCCGCCTTCCTGGTCACGCAGCACGTCGCCCAGTAGGCGCCCGAGGAAGCGGATGTCTTCCTTCAGCGGCTGATCCTTGGCCGCGGCGCTGCCCGACGAGCGTCGGGAAGTGGGGCCGAGTGATGCGCCGTTGGCTTCGTCCGCCCCATTGGCCTTGACCACCGGTTTGGCGGCGAGCTTGGCAGTCTTGACTGCCTTCGAGGTCTTGCTGGTCTTGGCGGGGGCGGCTGAAGCCTTGCGGGCGGGGGTCGCGCGCGAGGAAGCGCGGCGCGCGGCGGGCTGCGTCATGGTGTCTCCTAGATTGGGTAGGTAAGGTGCCTGAACGGCCCTCTTTTCTGCATCACTTCAACGTGATAGCCGGACTGTCGCGAAAATGCTGCGTGCTACCATTGCCGCATGCCTTCCAACGCCCGCCCGACCTCCCGTCAATCCCAGCTTGCAACGACTCCTGCAGCCCAGGCGCCGACCAAGCTGGTCATTGCCTCGCGCGAAAGCCGGCTTGCCCTCTGGCAGGCCGAACACGTGCGTGCTGCATTGCAAAAATACTATCCCGCGTGCGACGTGTCCATCCTTGGAATGACCACGCGCGGCGACCAGATTCTCGACCGCTCCCTCGCAAAGGTGGGGGGCAAAGGTTTGTTCGTAAAGGAGCTGGAAGTCGCGCTGGCCGAGGGGCGCGCCGATCTCGCCGTGCATTCGCTCAAGGATGTGCCGATGGAATTGCCGGAAGGCTATGCGCTTTCGGCCATCCTCGAACGCGAAGACGCGCGCGACGCCTTTGTTTCCAACGACTACGCCGATCTGGCCTCGCTGCCGTCCGGCGCCGTCGTGGGCACGTCCAGCCTGCGCCGCGAGGCTTCGCTGCGGGCGCGCTTCCCGCATCTGGTCATCCAGCCTCTGCGGGGCAACCTCGATACGCGCCTCGGCAAGCTCGACCGTGGCGACTACGCCGCCATCATCCTGGCTGCTGCCGGGCTCAAACGCCTTGGCCTGGCTGATCGTATCCGCTCGACCATCGCGCCGGAAGAATCGCTGCCAGCAGCGGGGCAGGGCGCGCTCGGCATCGAGATTCGCGCCGATCGTGCAGACGTGCGAGCGTGTCTCGCGCCGCTGCACGATGAGCCCACAGCCCTGGCCGTGACTGCTGAACGCGCTGTTTCGCGCATTCTGGGCGGTTCCTGCCAGGTGCCACTGGCCTCGTTCGCGCAGTGGTCGGACGCCGGCACGCTGCGCCTGCGCGCCTTTGTCGCTTCGCAGGATGGCACGCGCAAACTTGCCGCAGATGGCGAGGCCACGCCATCCACGCTGGCCGAAGCCGACGCACTGGGCGTGCACGTCGCCCAGCAGATGCTAACTGGCGGCGCACGCGACATCCTTGCCATGCTGGGCGCTGGCGCCCCACCCGCTACCTAACTCCCACGGCTCGCCATGGACGACCACTTGCCACCGCGCTTGTCACCATCGTCGCCCGCATCCAGCACGCCGCCTGCTCAACCGGCAACCCCGCCCGTGGTGGTGGTTACGCGTCCGCGCGCGCAGGCGCCCATGCTGGTGGCGGCGCTTGAGCGCCACGGCCTGCGCACGCACCAGTTTCCGCTGCTCGACATTGCGCCGACGCCCAATCTCGACGACTTGCGCGCCGCGTTGGGCGATCCTTCGCGCTATGTGCTGGTCGTGTTCGTCAGCCCTAACGCCGTGCAGCAGGCGTTTGCCGCCATGCCGGAAGGCTTCCGCTGGCCGCAGGAAGTGCCTGTAGCGGTGGTGGGCCCCGCGAGCGCACTGGCGCTCGCCCAGCACGGCGTTGCGCCGCCCGCGCACCGTGTGATCCAGCCTGACACGCATGCCGACGACGCTCGCCAGGATTCCGAAGCGCTGTACGCGAGGCTGGATGTGCCGTCGTTGAGCGGTCGTGAAGTTCTGATCGTGCGCGGCAATGGCGGCCGCGAATGGCTGGCCGATCAACTGCGCGAAGCCGGCGCATCGGTCCGTACGGTGGAGGCGTATCGCCGCAGCGTCCCGGTGCCCGATGCTGCTGCGTGGCTCGCGTTGCGTGCCGTGCTTCCGGCCCGCCATGCCTGGACGCTCACCAGTTCGGAAGCTGTCCGCAATCTCGATGAGCTGGCCCGCGCCAATCTGTCGCCCGCCGATCTCGACACGCTGCACGGCGCGCCGTGCTTTGCTTCGCATGCCCGCATCGTCGAACAGGCCAAATCGCTGGGCTTTCGCGACGTGACGCTCACTGGCGCCGGCGACGACCGGCTGCTCGCCAGCGTGCTCGCCTGGGCCGGGCCGGTATCGGCGCCCGAGCATGCCCCGGCAGCGGTGTCGGCTGAATCAAAATCGTCTACTTCTTCTTCGACTGTGACGCAGACTCCCGTTCCCTTGGCGGCTCCCGCTTCTGCCCCCGCTTCGACACCAGCGCCCGCATCCGCGGCAACCAAGCCGAGCCCGGCCCCTGCGCCTGCTGCTCCGCCGGCTGCGTTTGCGCCCACCATGACGGTCAACCAAGCGCAACGCCGTGGCGGTTGGGTGATCTGGGTGGTGCTGGTTGCGGTCGTGGCAGCGGTGGCCGCGCTGCAGGTGCGCAATGAGCGCCTCGCACGCGAGATCCGTCAGCATGCCCAGACAAATGAAGCGCTGGCGCAGGAGATGCGCGTGCTGTCCCGTGCAGACCAGGATTCGGTTTCCCAACTGCAACAGAAGTTCGGGGCGCTGGACGCCCGCACCGCTGAAACGCGCGATCGCCAAGCCGCGCTGGAGCAGGCCAACCAAGACCTTCTGCGCAACCGTGATGACTGGCAGCGCGCCGAGATTCAGCGCTCGCTGGAGGTCACGGCCGAGCAATTGCAACTGACCGGTAATGTCGCCGGTGCGCTGGCTGCGCTGCAAACGGTCGATGCACGCCTGGCCACGCTCGACAAGCCGCAGTTCAACGCCGTGCGCCGGGCGGTATCGCGCGACATGGCCAAGCTCAAGGCGATGCCGTCGTTTGATCTGGCGGGTGCGACGCTGCGGCTGGATGACGCAATCAACGCTGTCGACACGCTGCCGCTCATCTCGTCGGCCCAGCCGCTGGAGGCGGAACAGGCTGCGCAGGCGCCGCATGCGGCCGCGAAACCCACGAAGAATGCCAAGGCGCACGCTGCGGCCGCGTCGGCGCCGGTTGCGGCGACGCCCCCAAACGCCGGATGGTCGGTGGGTGTGCGCGCCTGGTGGGCCCGCCTGTGGAACGACGTTCGCGACGAGCTCGGCCAGATCGTACAGGTGCGCCGCGTCGATCAGACCGAAGCGCTGCTGCTATCTTCCGACCAAGCGTGGTTCCTGCGCGAAAACCTCAAGCTGCGCTTGATGAATGCGCGCCTGGCATTGCTCTCGCGCAATGACGCTGTGTTCCGTGCCGACCTGGGGCGCGCCGATACGCTGCTCGCACGCTACTTCGATACGCAGTCTTCGCGCGTGACCACGGTGCAGAATCAACTGTCTCAGGTGCGCGCGACGGCCGGCACGCTGCAGGTGCCGACGCTGGCTGACAGCCTTGCCGCCGTGCGCGGTTCGGGCAAGGAGTGAGCATGCGCTGGGTATTCTGGGTCGCGCTCCTGTTTGCCGCCGCCGTTGGGCTGGCGCTGTTCACTGAACTTAACCTGAGCAACGTCGTGCTGTTCTACCCGCCGTACCGGGTCGAGATGTCGCTCAATTTCGTGCTGGCTGCGCTGCTGGCGACGTTCGTGGTGCTGCATCTTGTGATGCGCCTTTTCCACCACGTGGCCGGCATGCCGGCGCGTGCTGCGGCGTATCGCGAGCGCAACCGCATCCTGAAGGCATCGGCCGCGTTGCGCGAAGCGATGGAAAGCCTGTTTGCCGGCCGCTTCGGCCATGCGGAACGCCAGGCGCGCGAAGCCCAGGCCTGGGAGCCGCAGCGTGAGACGGCCGCGCTGATCGGCGCCCGTGCCGCACACCGCATGCAGGAAACCGAGCGCCGCGACGCCTGGATGGCCGAAGTGTCTTCGCCCGATCGTGAGCAGGCGAAACTCGTGTCGATGGCCGAGTTGCTGGTCGACGCCCGCGATGCGGAAGGTGCGCTGGAGAAGATCGCGCAACTGCAATCGCAGGGCTCGCGGCAGATTCAGGCGCAACGCATTGCCCTGCGTGCGCATCAGCATCTGAAGAACTGGAGCGAGGTGTTGCGCCTCACGCGTGCCCTGGAAAAGCGCAACGCCATCCATTCCGTGCTGGCGGCGCGTCTTAAGCAGATGGCGTGCGAAACGTTGCTGGCCGAGCGCCGTCACGATGCCGATGCGCTGAACGGTTTCTGGCGTGAGTTGACCACGGAAGAACGCCGCTCGCCGCGCATTGCTTCACAGGCAGCGCTGTATTTCGCGCAACTTGGTCGCACCGATGACGCCAAGCGCATCGTTGAAGACGGCCTGAAGACGCATTGGGATAGCCGCCTGATCCGCCGCTACGCCGATTGCGCAGTGCCGGGCAAGGCCCTGCCGTTGATCCAGCAGGCCGAGAAATGGCTCGCCCAGCATCCGGTGGATGCCGACCTGTTCTACACGCTCGGCATGCTGTGCTTCAAGGAACAGCTCTGGGGCAAGGCGCAGTCGAACCTGGAGTCGGCATTGAAGTACGCCGATGCCGAGCACTCCGGCAACCTGCGTGCCCATGCGCATCTGGCGCTTGCACAGATGTTCGAGCAGACGGAGCGTATGGAGGACGCGCAGCGCCACTACCGGCAAAGCGCATTGCTTGCCGTGAAATGAAAAAGGCCGGGATGATCCCGGCCTTTTTTCTTGGCGGTGACGGCACCTATTTGTTCACCATCCGTGCCGGCACGGAAAGCGTGAGGATCGCACCCAGCACCATCGACGCGGCCAGCATGTACATGCCCGAATCGGTGCTCTGCGTGGCGTCTTTCAGCCAGCCGACGGCGTAGGGGCTCAGGAAGCCCGCGAGGTTGCCCAGCGAATTGATGAGCGCAATGCCAGCGGCGGCGCCGGTGCCGGCCAGGAATGCAGTCGGCAGGCTCCAGAACAGCGGCAACGTGGTCAGGATGCCCATGGTGCCGAGTGTGAGCGCGGCCATGGCCAGCGTGGTGTCGGTGTGCCACACGGCCGACAGGACAAGCCCGACCGCGCCCACCACCGCGGGAATCGCGATGTGCCAGCGGCGCTCGCGCAGACGGTCTGCGCTGCGGGCCACCAGGACCATGGCGACGACTGCCGCGCCGTACGGGATCGCCGTCAGCAAGCCTACCGAGAGCGGATCGGCCACACCGGTCTGCTTGATCAGGGTCGGCAGCCAGAAGCTCACGCCATACAGGCCCATCACGAAGGTGAAGTAGATCAGGCTCATCAGCCACACGCGCGGGCTGGCCATGACGGTGCGGATGGGCGGGTCCTCCTTCTCGGCGTCTTCCGCGGCGATGTTGCGGGCGAGCAGGGCTTTCTCTTCGTCGGTCAGCCATTTCGCGTGGCTGATGCGGTCGTCCAGATACGCCAGCACGAAGATGCCGACGATGATCGACGGAATGCCTTCGATCAGGAACATCCACTGCCAGCCGGCCAGCCCGTAGACGCCGGCAAATGCCTTCATCGCCCAACCCGAGATGGGGCCGCCGATCACGCCCGACAGCGCAATCGCCGTCATGAAAAAGGTGGTGGTGCGCCCGCGCCGCTGCGCCGGATACCAGTACGTGAGGTACAGGATGATGCCCGGGAAGAAGCCGGCCTCTGCCAGGCCCAGCAGAAAGCGCATCACGTAGAACATGGCCGGCGTGGTCACGAACATCATGGCCGCCGAGATGATGCCCCACGAGATCATGATCCGCGCGATCCAGATGCGCGCGCCCACGCGGTGCAGGATCACATTGCTCGGCACTTCAAAAAGGAAGTAGCCGATGAAAAAGATGCCGGCGCCAAGGCCGTAGATGGTCTCGCTGAACTTGAGATCGTTGAGCATCTGCAGCTTGGCAAAGCCCACGTTGACGCGATCGAGATACGCGACCACGTAACACAGCAGCAGGAACGGAACGAGACGCCACGTCACCTTGCGGTAAGTAGCTTCTTCAAATGCGCTTGTGGACTGTGGCGGCAGCGTGCCTGCGCCGCCAACCGGTGAGGTGGGAGGGGTGGTGATGGCCATCGGGTCTCCAGAGTTATTGTGAGTTCAGGCCGAGTGCTCCTCGTTACCTACCTCGGCCTGGAAAACCGCCACAGCATTCTGCGCTTCTCGGGCGAATGCGCCAAGACGCCCGCCGGCAGGGTTTATACGCAGCGCCCGCCGTCCACTTCCAAACACGTGCCGGTAATGAACTCCGCTTCGTCCGACGCCAGATACAGGCATGCGTTGGCCACATCCTGCGGCGTGGAGAGCCGCCCCATCGGGATCGTCGCCAGGAAGCGCGCGCGGTTCTCGGGGGTGTCAGGTACGCCCATGAACTGCTCGATGAGGCCCGTGGCGCCCATCACCGGGTTCACGCAGTTCACGCGGATCTTGTCCGGGCCCAGCTCGGCAGCCATCGCCTTGCTGGCCGTGATGACGGCGCCCTTGCTGGCGTTGTACCAGACGAGGCCCGGCCGCGGCCGGATGCCTGCGGTGGACGCCACATTGACGAACACGCCGCCGCCGCGCTCCCGGAAGTGCGGGACGATGTGATGCGCCGTCCAGTAAATGCTCTTCACGTTGACGGCCATCACGCGGTCGAACTCGTCTTCGGTGATCTGCAGCAGCGGCTTGTTCTTGTGCGTGGTGCCGGCGTTGTTCACGACGATGTGCAGATCGCCGTAGCGCGCCAGCGTGGCACCGAGCAGCTTGGCAACGGAATCGCCATTCGAGACGTCGGCCTGCACGAAATGCGCATCGCCGCCCGCCACGCGGATGGCACTGGCTACGCGTTCACCGGCCTCCGCATTCAAGTCGTTGACGACGACGCGCGCGCCTTCGCGGGCAAAGGTGTTGGCGATGCCCTCGCCAAAGCCTGAACCCGCGCCCGTGACGATGGCAATCTTGCCGGCAAGCCGCATGGTGTCTCCTCGTGTTGTGGGTGGATGTTGCGTTGTGCCTTAGCCGTGGCGGATGGCGATGGTCTTGAGCGTGGTGAAGCCGTAGAGCGCCTCGAAGCCCTTTTCGCGCCCGTGCCCCGATTGGCCCGTTCCGCCGAAGGGCAGTTCAACGCCGCCGCCCGCGCCGTAGTTGTTGATGAAGACCTGGCCGGCCCTGAGCTTGCGCGCAAGGCGCATCTGGCGGCCGCCGTCGTTCGTCCACACGCCGGCCACCAGGCCGTAAGGCGTGCCGTTGGCTAGGGCCAGCGCTTCGGCTTCGGTGTCGAACGGCATGGCGGCCAGCAGCGGGCCGAACACTTCCTGCTGCGCGAGGCGGTGCGTGTGCGGCACATCGCGCAGCAGCATCGGTGCCTGGTAATAGCCGGTCTCGGGCGCTTCGGGCACCACCTGACCCTGCGCCATCACCGGAATGTTGGCGTGCTGCGCATCCGAGACGAAATCCCACACGCGCTGCTGCTGCTTGGGGTTGATGAGCGGGCCGCAATCCAGGTCCAGCGACGACGGGCCGACCCTGATGGATTCGAACACCATCGCCAGCCGATCCAGCATCGCCTCGTACACGCTGCGCTCGATCAGCACGCGGCTGCCGGCGGAGCACGTCTGTCCGGCGTTCTGGATGATGCCGTTCACCACGGCCGGAATGGCCGCTTCCAGATCGGCGTCGGCAAACACGATCTGCGGAGATTTGCCGCCCAGTTCCAGCGTCACGGGCACATGGTTTTCCGCGGCCGCTCGCACAATGACCTTGCCCGTTTCCGGTGACCCGGTGAACGACACATGATTGATCCCGGGATGCGCCGCCAGTGCGGCACCCGCTTCGTGGCCATAGCCGGTCACGATGTTGAGTGCGCCATCAGGCAGGCCCGCCTCGGCGGCCAGCTCGGCCACGCGCAGGACAGACAGGCACGCGTCTTCCGCCGGCTTGACCACGCACGCGTTGCCCGCTGCCAATGCAGCCCCCACGCTGCGCCCGAAGATCTGCATCGGGTAGTTCCACGGGATGATGTGCGCAGTCACGCCATGCGGCTCGCGCACGGTCAGCACGGTGGTGTCGGCCGGGTAGGGGATGGTCTGCCCGTGCAGCTTGTCGGCCGCACCAGCGTAGAACTCGAAGTAGCGGGCCACGGCGCGGGCGTCGGCGCGCGCCTGACGCATGGGCTTGCCGGTGTCGCGGGCTTCCAGGCGGGCGAGCTCTTCTTCGTGATCGGCCAGGCGCAGGGCCACACGCATCAGCACACGGCCGCGCTCGGCTGGCGGCAACTGGCCCCAGACGCCCTCGAACGCACGCCGGGCTGCGTGCACGGCCACGCTGATGTCGGTGGCGTTGCCGCGCGCAATCTCGGCAAAGGATTGGCCGTCGGACGGATCGAACACCTTGATGCGCATCCCCGAATCGGGCGACATCAGACGGTTGGCGATGAAGTGCTGGGCATGCATGGGGGGTTCCTGCAAAAGATCGGCAACGCGCGATTTTCGCACGGCTGCGGGGCGGGTAGAGCAAGCGGCCTGGTATGAGGGGCTATAATGCCCGCCGACAGTTTTTCACGCTTCTTTCTAACCATTTGCGTCGCGTTTTTACGCACTTCGCGCATTCCGGAGCATTTCCATGAGCTTCAACAACGTCTCGCCGGGCAAGGACATCCCCAACGACTTCAACGTCATCATCGAGATCCCGGCGCAGAGCGACCCGGTCAAGTACGAAGCCGACAAGGAAACCGGGCTGCTGTTCGTGGACCGCTTCGTTGGCACCGGCATGCGCTATCCGGCCAACTACGGCTTCATCCCGCAGACGCTCTCGGGCGACGGTGACCCGGTCGACGTGCTGGTCGTCACGCCGTTCCCGCTCATCCACGGCTGCGTGGTGCGCTGCCGTGCTCTGGGCATGCTGAAGATGACGGACGAATCCGGCGTGGATGCCAAGCTGGTTGCCGTGCCTGTCAACAAGCTGAGCCCGGCCACGGCTCATATGACCGACCTGTCGGACATCGGCCAGAACCTGCTGGATCAGATCAAGCACTTCTTCGAGCACTACAAGGCGCTGGAAGCCGGCAAGTGGGTCAAGGTCGAAGGCTGGGGCGGCATTGAAGAAGCCCACAAGGAAATCGCCGACGGCGTTGCCAACTATAAGAAGTAAGCAATTTCAGGATTTTGCCGTACGGCATGTCTGACAAATCCCGGCCTCCGGATGGAGCGCCGGGATTTTTTCTTTGCGGACAGGTCATCAGCGTCATGCGCGCGGATTTGTCGACACGCGTCAGAACGCCATCTGCTCTGTTGTATGCGTTTTATGATGTTTTTCATGAATTCCGCATACTTACCGCCCGGTAGTTCTGCTACACAGAGATTTAAGAAACGCTCATTTGCCCACCGGAAACGACCCCTCTAGACTCCCCGTCAAGTTTGACTCCACCCCTTGGTACTGCGATGTTGAACAAGACCGTTGTCGTTCCCGTGCTTTCCGCTGTGGCCATGGCTGCATTCACCGTGTGGGCGCTGCTGGTGGGGCCGCCGGACGCAGCTCACGCTGGCGAGCGTGCCGTCGCATCGACCGCCATGGCCGTCGATTCGAGCGCCGCACACTGCGTGATCGCCCAGCAGAAGCCTCCCGCGCACTAAGCTTCACCCCCGCGTCCGCCGGTCGTGCGGACGCTGTCTTTCCCGCCTCCGCTGCTTCCCCCTGCTAATCCGATTCGGGTCGTTGCCTGAACGGCGAGCGCTCTGTCAGTTCGTCGAGATACGCTTCCATGCCGGCCGTTTCCCGATCGAGAAACCTGCCTACCGCATCGGCAAATGCCGGGTGCGCGAGCCAGTGTGCCGACAGCGTCGCAACGGGCTCGAAGCCGCGGGCCATCTTGTGTTCGCCTTGCGCGCCGCCTTCGAACGTGCGGATGCCCTGCGTGATGCAGTACGTCAGCGGCTGGTAATACGCCGTCTCAAAGTGCAGGCATGGATGATGCTCGATCGCGCCCCAGTATCGGCCGTACATCACGGACGCTTCAGGCCGCGTGTCGATGACCAGCAGCGCGCTGGCGATGTCGTTGCCCTCGCGCGAGGCGATCACCAGCAGCAGGTTTTCCGGCATCGTCTGGCCGATCTGGCGGAAGAACTCCAGGTTCAGATACGGCGACGAATGATGCTCGCGGTAGGTGGTGCGATAGCAGCGGTGGAAGAAGCGCCAGTCCGCGTCCGTCGCCGCTGCGCCGCGCACGTGGCGGAAGGTGATGCCAGCGTCGTGCACGCGGCGGCGCTCGGCGCGGATATTCTTGCGCTTCTTCTGTTCCAGCGCGGCCAGAAAGTCGTCGAAGCTGGCAAAGCCCGGATTGCACCAGTGGAATTGCACCCCTTGCCGCAGCAGCATGCCGGCCGCACGCATTTGTTCGGCCTCGCCGGCGGTGGGAAAGAGCACATGCAGCGAGGACAACTCGCTCTGCCGCGCAACCGCCAGCAACGTGTCGACAAGTGCTGCGCGCGAAACGGCATCCCGCGCCAGCAACCGCGAGCCCTGCACCGGCGTAAAAGGGATAGCCGACAGCCATTTCGGGTAGTACTCGAGCCCGTGCTGGGCGTACGCATTGGCCCATGCCCAGTCGAAGACGTACTCGCCATAGGAGTGGCCCTTCACATACAGCGGTACGGCCGCAGCGAGCACTTCGCCATCGGGGCCGTCTTCCCACAGCGTCAGGTATTGCGGCGTCCAGCCGGTGTCGGGAGATGCGCTGCCGCTCTCATGCAGGGCGTGCAGGAAATCGAAGCGTAGGAAGGGCGTCGCCTCGGGCTGCAGGGCGAGCAGGGCGTCCCACGCCTCGCGGCCGATGTCGCGCAGATCGGTCACAAGTCGCGTGCGATAATCGGCCAATTCGTGTCGCGAACCAGCGCGCGCTTGGGGCTCGGGAACAAGGGGGCGAGAGGTCATGCCGCCGATTCTAATTCCAGCTTCGGATGCCGCGCTTGCAATCCACATTGCCCCCATGACCGTCTCTGTCGCTCTCGCCCAGATCAACTGCACCGTCGGCGATTTCGCCGGCAATGCTGCCCGCATCGTCGCCGCCGCGCGCGAAGCGCACCAGGCTGGTGCGCGCATTCTGCTTACGCCGGAACTGTCGCTCACCGGCTATCCGCCCGAAGATCTGTTGCTGCGCCCGGCCTTTATTGATGCCAGCGCGCGCGCGCTCGACGCGCTTATTGCCGAGCTGGCGGCCTTCCCGGGTTTGCACGTCCTGATCGGGCACCCGCAACTCTCGCTGGAAGCCCCGGCGCCCGGCCTGTTGCCCAAGCCCACGAACAGCGCCACAGTGGCCGCGGACGGCCGCGTGGTCGGCCGGTACAACAAGCTGGAGCTGCCCAACAACGAAGTCTTTGATGAGAAGCGCTACTTCCAGCCCGGTACCGAGCCCTTCGTGTTCGAGGTGGACGGCACGCGCTTCGGCGTGATCATCTGCGAAGACGCCTGGTATGCCACCGCGACGGCTTACGCCAAGGCGGCCGGCGCGCAGGTGGTGCTGATCCCCAACGCCTCGCCGTATCACCTCGACAAGGAAGACCTGCGTGAGCGGATCATCGGTGACCGCGTGAAGGAATCGGGCTTGCCGCATGTGTATGCGAACCTGGTCGGCGGGCAGGATGAGCTCGTGTTCGATGGTGGCTCGTTCGTGCTCGATGCCGAAGGCAACGTTGTCGTGCGGATGGGGCAGTTTGTCGAGGGTGTCGGCTACGTGCAGTTCGACGGTGGACGCGCGCTGCCGGGCGCGATCGTGCCGGAGCCTTCGCTGGAAGCCCAGGTGTACGAGGCGCTCAAGCTGGGTGTGCGCGATTACCTCGGCAAGAACGGCTTCCCGGGCGCGATCATCGGCTTGTCGGGCGGTGTCGACTCAGCATTGGTGCTGGCGATTGCCGTCGACGCGCTGGGCGCGGATCGCGTGCGCGCAGTGATGATGCCCTCGCGTTACACGGCCGACATTTCGTGGGTGGACGCCCGCGACATGGCGGCCCGCCTGGGCGTGCAGTACGACGAAATCGCCATCAGCCCGATGTTCGACGCATTCAAGGGCGCGTTGGCGGAGGAGTTCCGCGGGCTGCCGGAAGATGCGACGGAAGAAAACATCCAGGCGCGCATTCGCGGCACGTTGCTGATGGCGTTGTCCAACAAGAGCGGCCGCATCGTGCTGACGACCGGCAACAAGAGCGAAATGGCGGTCGGCTACTGCACGTTGTACGGTGACATGGCCGGTGGTTTTGCCGTCATCAAGGACATCTTCAAGACGTTGGTATACCGGCTGTGCCGCTATCGCAATACGTTGTCGGAAGTGATTCCCGAGCGCATCCTGACCCGCGCGCCGTCGGCCGAGCTGCGTGAAAACCAGACTGATCAGGACAGCCTGCCCGAATACGATGCGCTCGACGCCATCGTGCAGCGCTACATGGAGCAGAACCAGCCGGTGGCTGACATCATTGCTGCAGGGTTTGCCGAGGCCGATGTGCAGAAGATCGTGCGTCTTATCAAGATCAACGAATACAAGCGGCGTCAGGCGCCAGTGGGCATTCGCGTGACGCAGCGTGCGTTCGGGCGCGACTGGCGGTATCCGATTACGTCGCGCTTCAAAGAGTAAGCCGCCGCCATGCTCGACTACTACGCCAAGCGCGCCCCCGAATACGAGCGCATCTATACGAAGCCTGAGCGGCAGGGCGATCTGGCGTGGTTGAAGGCGCGTGTGCGCGAGCTGACGCGCGGCGCGCGGGTGCTGGATTTGGCGTGCGGCACCGGTTTCTGGACCGAAGCGATGACGGACGCGCGCAGCGTTGTCGGCGCGGATTTCAACGACACCGTGCTGCGCATCGCGCGCGACAAGGGCATCCCCGGAGCATCGTTTGTGCGTGCCGACAATGACGCGCTGCCGTTCGCGCCGGGCACATTCGACGTGATGACGGCAGGCTGCTGGTGGTCGCATGTGCCGCTGCAGGACTTGCGCCAGCACGTCGAAGGTCTGCACCGCGCGCTCGGGCCCGGCGTGCGTATCCTGTGGTTCGATAACCAGTATGTGTTCGGCTCAAGCACGCCCATCGCCTACAACGACGAACATGGCAATACGTGGCAGCGCCGCCCCCTGCGCGACGGCAGTGAGCACGATGTGCTGAAGAACTTTCCGGACGATCCGACGCTGCTGCAAACGGTGGCCGGCATCGCCCAGGATGTGCGCATTAACCGGCTCCAGTATTATTGGACGCTTGAATACTTCACCAACTAATGAGCGAGACACCCATGAAACAGATCACCGCCATCATCAAGCCCTTCAAACTGGACGAAGTGCGCGAGTCGCTCGCCGACGTGGGGGTGACCGGCCTGACCGTCACCGAGGTCAAGGGTTTTGGCCGCCAGAAGGGCCACACCGAGCTGTATCGCGGTGCGGAATACGTGGTCGACTTCCTGCCGAAGATCAAGATCGAGGTGGTGGTGGCCGAGAGCCAGGTCGAGAACGTGATCGACACCATCGTCAAGGCCGCCAAGACGGGCAAGATCGGCGACGGCAAGATCTTCGTGATGCCGGTGGAGCAGGTGATCCGCATCCGCACCGGCGAGAAGGACGAAGCAGCGGTCTGAAGCCGTTGTCTGCGGCCGGCGCGCTCGCGCCGGTCAGCGCTGATCAACGCGGCAGGGTGATGTTCCAGCGCAGCGTTGCCAGCCGCCCGATCACGATCGCCAGCGTGGCGATCACCACGGACACGCTCGGCAGCAAGTCCGTGTGCGTTAGCCCGACGTAAAGGAAGCACCCGAGAAACGCGCACGTTGCGTACGGGTGATTGTCCCGCAGCAGCATGGGCACTTCATTACAGACCACATCGCGCAGCAGGCCGCCAAAGGCCGACGTGATCACGCCCATCATCACCGATACGAAGATCGGCACGCCCGCATCGAGCGCCAGTTGCGTGCCGAGCACGCCAAAGAGCCCCATGCCGATGGCGTCGGCCACGATCAGCACGCGATCGGACACCAGTTGGCTCACCAGCCGGATCACCCAGTTGGCGAACAGGCTCATTACGAACAGCGCGAGCAGGTATTGCTCGTGCTCGATCCAGTAGAAGGGCCGTCGATCCAGGAGCAGATCGCGCAGCGTGCCGCCGCCGAACGCGGTCAGGAACGCGACGATGAACGCGCCCACGGCATCGAGCCGACGCCGTTTGGCCTCCGCCAGCCCTGAGATGGCAAATGAGAAGACCGCGAGGATCTCCACCCAGTGCATCACCAGCTGCAGGCGGGTCACGTGCATATGCGTGTTGTTCTTGTGGTGAGGGGGCGGATGGGAGGATTGCGCGTCAGGAGCCGTGTGGCTGGCGCAGCAGCACCAGCACCGCGCCAGCGCCCCCGGCCGTGTTGCGCGGCTCGACAAAAGCGATCACTTCTTCCTTCTGCACCAGCCACGAGCGCACCTTGCCCTTGAGCACGGGCGTTTTGTCGGGCGAGCCTAGGCCTTTTCCGTGGACCACGCGCACGCAGCGGATGCCACGCTGCACGGCACGGCGCAGGAAGGCAGCCAGTGCCTCGCGGGCTTCTTCGCGGCGCATGCCGTGCAGGTCAATCTGGTCTTGCGTGGCCCACTCGCCGCGGCGCAGTTTCTTGAGCACGTCGTCGCCAATGCCGGGGCGACGGTAGGAAAGCGTGTCGTCGGTTTCCAGCAAGTTGTCTACGTCGAATTCATCCGACAGCGAATCGCGCAGCACGGTTTGCTCTTCGGCACGCGAATGCACGGGGTCGGGCGCGGGCGGATTGCGCGGATGCTCGACGCGCTTGTTCTGGCGCAGCGCGTTTACCTCGCCGATGCTGGCACGAAACACGTTGGCTTCTTCTGCGGCCTTGCGTGCGGCGGCTTCGGCGCGCTGGCGTTCGGCTTCGCGTGCTTCTGTCTCGTGCTTGAGCTGGTCACGCAGGCTGGCCAAGTCGGTCAGGCTGAGCTTGTTGGCGGGGGAGGGGGCGCGTTTCATGGTGAAGGGCAGGCGAGCACATCGAGGTGGAGCGTGTGTCGATTATACGAAGGTGCCGCACATGGCAAAACGGCCGATGGTCACCCATCGGCCGTGTTGTTTGCGCCCGGAAGCTCCGGCGCGATGACGCTTATTCCAGGCTTTCCAGGTAGCGCTGGGCGTCCAGCGCAGCCATGCAGCCCGTCCCGGCGCTGGTGATGGCCTGGCGGTAGATGTGGTCCTGCACGTCGCCCGCGGCGAACACGCCCGGGATGTTGGTGGCGGTGGCCATACCGTCCAGGCCGCTCTTCGTGCGAATGTAGCCCGTGTCGTTCATGTCGAGCTGGCCGCGGAAGATGTCGGTGTTCGGCTTGTGGCCGATGGCGATGAACACGCCCGCTACCTTGAGCTCTTCGGTCTTGCCTTCGTTCTCGTTCGTGCCTTTCAGGCGGGCGCCCGTTACGCCGGAGTCATCGCCGAGGATCTCGTCAAGCACCATGTTGGTCTTGATCTCGATCTTGCCTTTCTTCTCCTGCTCATGCAGGCGGTCGATCAGGATCGGCTCGGCGCGGAACTTGTCGCGGCGGTGGATGAGCGTGACCTTGCTCGCGATGTTGGCCAGATACAGCGCCTCTTCCACGGCGGTGTTGCCGCCGCCCACCACGGCCACTTCCTGGCCCTTGTAGAAGAAGCCGTCGCACGTGGCGCAGGCAGACACGCCGCGGCCCGCGAAGGCTTCTTCCGACGGCAGGCCCAGATATTGGGCCGAAGCGCCGGTGGAGACGATCAGCGCATCGCAGGTGTATTCACCCGAATCGCCCACGAGGCGGATCGGCTTTTCATTCAGATGCGCGGTGTGGATGTGGTCGAACAGCACTTCGGTCTTGAAACGCTCGGCGTGCTCCAGGAAGCGCTGCATCAACTCGGGGCCTTGCAGGTGCTCCTTGTCAGCCGGCCAGTTTTCCACGTCGGTGGTGGTCATGAGCTGGCCGCCCTGCGCCAGACCGGTGACCAGCACGGGGTTCAGGTTGGCCCGGGCAGCGTAAATCGCGGCCGTGTAGCCGGCGGGGCCGGAGCCAAGGATCAGCACTTTTGCGTGTTTTGCCATGATGCGTTCTGTGTGTGCGCGGCACGAGGGGTGGAGCGCCGCCGTGCAGGCTAGGTGAGGGTGATGGGCGCCATTATAAAGTGGCACCCCCTCGTCCGCCCGGTTGTAAATTCCAATGGCGATGATAGGGCCGCGTTACAATCCTCGGCATCGTATTTGTGCTGTCCCAAGCCGCGCGGCCTTGCCCAAGCGGCGCACCCGTCTCCCCGCATGGCTCGAGCTTCCACCACTCCGACAACCCGTACCGATCCCTCCGCACTGCCGTCCCGCATTGGCCGGCTGCTGGGGGAGGTCCGCTGGTTCCTGTTGCTGGCGGTGACCATCGCCTTCCTGATCATTCTTCTGTCATACAACCGGGCCGACCCCGGTTTCACCCACGCCAGCCAGGTCGACGAAATCCGCAATCTGGGCGGCCGCGTGGGCGCGTGGCTGGCCGATCTGCTGCTGTTTGTCTTTGGCGCGTCCGCCTACTGGTGGGCGGTGCTGCTGGTGCGCAGGGTCTGGCGCGGCTGGCGCGAGCTGATGTCGGACGAGCGCCTGCCGCGCACCTCCATGCCGCGCGTTGATGCCAGTGTCACGTGGATCGGCTTTGCACTCATCCTGGCTTCCAGCATGGGTCTGGAAGCCATCCGCATGTACTCGCTGCACATGAAGCTGCCGCGTGCGCCGGGCGGCGTGCTGGGCGACGTGATCGGCGGGGCGATGCAGCATTCGCTGGGCTTTACCGGCGGCACGCTGGCGCTGCTGTTCACGTTCCTGGTCGGGCTGTCGCTGTTCTTCCATTTTTCGTGGCTGAATCTGGCCGAGCAGATTGGCGCGGGCGTCGAGATGCTGTTTGTCGGCTTCAAGACGCGCCGCGAGAGCAAGCAGGACCGGGCCATTGGCGAGGCCGCCAAGGTCGAGCGCGAGGAGGTGGTCGAAACCCGCCGTGTGCGTATTGAAGAATCGCCGCCTGTGCAGATCGTGCGCCCGACCGCCGTGGTCAAGAGCGAGCGCGTGGAGCGCGAGAAGCAGCAGCCGCTGTTTGTCGACATTCACGATTCCGACCTGCCGCCGCTCGCGCTGCTCGATCCGATTCCGCCGGTTGTGGAAACCGTGAGCGCCGAGACGCTGGAATTCACCTCGCGCCTGATCGAGAAGAAGCTGAAGGACTTCGGCGTGGAAGTGCAGGTGGTGGCGGCCTATCCGGGGCCGGTCATCACGCGTTACGAAATCGAGCCCGCCACGGGCGTGAAGGGCAGCCAGATCGTCAACCTCGCCAAGGACCTGGCGCGTTCGCTGTCGCTGGTGTCCATCCGCGTGGTGGAGACGATTCCGGGCAAAAACTGCATGGGTCTGGAGCTGCCGAACCCGAAGCGCCAGGCCGTGCGCCTGTCGGAGATTCTCGGCTCGCAGGTCTACAACGAGAGCGCATCGCAGTTGACGCTGGCGCTGGGCAAGGACATCGCCGGCAAGCCGGTGGTGGCAGATCTGGCCAAGATGCCGCACTGCATGGTGGCGGGCACCACGGGTTCCGGTAAGTCGGTCGGCATCAACGCGATGATCCTGTCGTTGCTGTACAAGGCGAAGGCCGACGCGGTACGCCTGATCCTGATTGACCCGAAGATGCTGGAGCTGAGCATCTACGAAGGCATTCCGCACCTGCTGTGCCCGGTCGTGACCGACATGCGCCAGGCTGGCCACGCGTTGAACTGGGCCGTGGGCGAGATGGAACGCCGCTACAAGCTCATGAGCAAGATGGGCGTGCGGAACCTGGCGGGCTTCAACAAGAAGATCGAAGAAGCCGCCGCGCGTGAAGAGAAGATTCCCAACCCGTTCAGCCTGACGCCTGACGCGCCGGAGCCGCTCGACAAGCTGCCGATGATCGTTATCGTGATCGACGAGCTGGCAGACCTGATGATGGTGGTCGGCAAGAAGGTCGAAGAGCTGATCGCGCGGATTGCGCAGAAGGCGCGTGCGGCTGGCATCCACCTGGTGCTGGCGACGCAGCGTCCGTCGGTGGATGTGATCACGGGCCTGATCAAGGCCAACGTGCCGACGCGGATTGCGTTCCAAGTCAGCAGCAAGATCGACTCGCGCACCATCCTTGACCAGCAGGGCGCCGAAGCGCTGCTGGGCATGGGCGACATGCTGTATCTGGCGCCGGGCACCGGCTTGCCAGTGCGCGTGCACGGCGCGTTCGTGTCGGACGAGGAAGTCCACCGCATCGTCGATAACCTCAAGGCCCAGGGCGAGCCGAACTACATCGAAGGCATTCTCGAAGGCGGTGTGGCCGATGGCGAGGGCAGCGGCGATGGCTTTGGTGGCGGCGCGGGCCTTGTGGGTGCCGGCGGCGGCGAGGCCGATCCGCTGTACGACCAAGCTGTCGACGTGGTGCTCAAGAACCGCCGCGCGTCGATCTCGCTGGTGCAGCGTCACCTGCGCATCGGTTACAACCGCGCCGCGCGCCTGCTCGAAGACATGGAAAAGGCGGGACTTGTGTCCGCCATGTCCGGCAACGGCAACCGCGAAATCCTGGCGCCCAATCGCAACGGCAACGTCGTCGAAGAGGAATGACGCTGCCTGCATGGCGCGCGTATTTGCCCGCATTTGCAGTTACATCGCGTTACCTCGCGGGCGGAATGTTCGGGCGTGGCCGGCCACTAATAACAAGATCAACTGAAACCGGGATTCCTATGTTTGTGTTGAAAGCACGTCACCTGATGGCCGCCGGGCTGGTCTCGCTGGCGGCGTGGTCTGCCGGCGCCTATGCGGGCGCCGTCGAGCAGCTCAACGCCTTCGTGAGCAACGTCAGCACCGCGCGCGGCGAGTTCGTCCAGCGACAAGTGAAGGGCGGCACCAACGGCAGCCCGTTGCGCGTGGCCGGTACCTCCAGCGGCGATTTCGTTTTCTCGCGCCCGGGCCGCTTCGTCTGGCGCTATGTGAAGCCTTACGAACAGCAGCTCTCGGCCGATGGCCAGACGCTCTACATCTTCGACAAGGACCTGAACCAGATCACGGAGCGCAAGCTCGATGCGTCGCTGGGCTCCAGCCCGGCCGCCATCCTGTTCGGCAGCAACGATCTGGCCAAGAACTTCACGCTCAAGGAAGGCGGGGCCAAAGACGGCATCGACTGGGCCGAACTCACCCCCAAGGCAAAGGACACCCAGTTTGAACGCATCGCCATCGGTTTTCGCAGCGGCGAGCTGCAGGGGATGGAGTTGCGCGACGCCTTCGGGAACACCACCTTGCTGACGTTCTCGAACATCCAGAAGAATCCGCAACTGCCGGCCAACGTGTTCCGCTTTACGCCGCCCAAAGGGGCCGACGTAATCAAGCAATGACGCGTGCAGGCCGGTTTTCGACAAGGAGACCGACCATGCCTTTGCCGTTCACCACGTCGCTGCACCGAGCGGCCGCTCTTGCTGTCGCAGCGTCAGCGGCAGCCGTCTTTACGGGATGCGCTTCCACCGGGGCGTCCCGTTTTGACGTTGATTCCTTCCTCACCGCGCCCGACACCGTGCTCGCCGAAGCCTTGGTCAACAAGGATTTTCTGCACGCGACCGAGCTGCCTGGCGCCGAGTGCAGCGCATTGGTGAAAGGCCACGCCGGGCAGGTTGTGCCGATCCAGGCGCCGGTTGATCCGCGTCTGCCCGAGGCTTCCGCGCGTCAGCCGTTCGTGATTCAGCCGCCGGCCAGCGAGAACGTCTGGTTGCTGCTCCGCGCGGCCAACGGCACGCAGTCGTGTCATGGGCCGCTGCCGGCCAAGGCGTTCATGGGGCTCGTGCAGCGCGCGTCAAACTGACCGCGCGTCGCGCGAAGGGGCGCCGGGGTTGCGCCCGGTTTCTGCGACAATCCCCGGATGAACGCTTCCGCATCCCTCTTCCCGGACGCGCCCGCCCACATGCCGCTGGCCGAGCGCCTTCGCCCGCATTCTGTCGACGAAGTGATCGGCCAGCAGCATCTGCTGGGGCCGGGCAAGCCGCTGCGCGTGGCCTTCGCTTCTGGCGAGCCGCATTCGATGATCCTCTGGGGCCCGCCCGGCGTTGGTAAAACGACGCTGGCCCGATTGATGGCCAATGCGTTCGATGCGGAATTCATCGCGCTGTCGGCGGTGCTCTCCGGCGTCAAGGACATCCGGGAGGCCGTCGAGCGCGCAGAGCAATTTCGCGCCAATGGCCGCCGCACGCTCGTGTTCGTCGACGAAGTTCATCGCTTCAACAAAAGCCAGCAAGACGCATTTCTGCCGCACGTGGAAAGCGGGCTGTTCACCTTTATCGGCGCGACGACGGAAAACCCCTCGTTCGAAGTGAACGGCGCATTGCTGTCGCGTGCCGCGGTGTACGTGCTCAAGAGCCTGTCGGATGACGAGCTGAAGCAGCTTGCCGAACGCGCACGCCAAGAGCTGGGCGGGCTGGAGTGGAAGCCCGCCGCAGTCGACGCCATCGTCGCCTCCGCCGATGGCGATGGCCGCAAGTTGCTCAACAACATTGAAATCGTCACCCGCGCCGCGCGTTCGCAGGCTGAGGGCGATACCGTTCCCGTGGTCGACGAGGCGCTGTTGGCATCGGCGTTGTCGGAAAACCTGCGCCGCTTCGATAAGGGCGGGGACGCGTTCTACGATCAGATCAGCGCACTGCATAAATCCGTGCGCGGTTCCGATCCCGACGGCGCGCTGTACTGGTTCTGCCGCATGCTCGACGGGGGCGCCGACCCGCGCTATCTCGCGCGCCGCATTGTCCGCATGGCGTGGGAAGACATTGGGCTGGCCGACCCGCGTGCCGGACGCATCACGCTGGATGCAGCGGAAACGTACGAGCGCTTGGGGTCGCCGGAAGGCGAGCTGGCGTTGGCCCAAGCCGTGATCTACCTCGCCATCGCGCCCAAGTCGAATGCCGGCTACAACGCGTACAACGCAGCGCGCGCCTTCGTCAGCCAGGACAAGTCGCGCAACGTGCCCGTGCATCTGCGCAATGCGCCGACCAAGCTGATGAAAGAACTTGGCTACGGCCACGCCTATCGCTACGCGCATGACGAGCCCGAGGCCTACGCCGCTGGCGAAACCTACTTCCCCGACGATCTGCCCGCGCAGAACTGGTACGTGCCAACGCCACGCGGCCTGGAAGGCAAGATTGGCGAGAAACTGCGGCACCTGCGCGAGCTGGATGCGCAGTGGCATGCCGAGCGGGACAAATCCTCTCGCAACAAATAATCCCCCGGGCCGGTGCGATAAAATCGGCCTTTTCGATCGTTCAGATCGCTCGCAATCTTCGGTTTCCTTTTTTTCCCACCATGCTTGATATCCAACTGCTGCGCAAAGACATCGACGCCGTCGCCACGCGCCTCAAAGATCGCGGCTACGTGCTCGACGTGGCCGGCTTTGCCGCGCTCGAAGCGGAACGCAAGGCCATCCAGACCCGCACGGAAGAGTTGCAGGCACGCCGCAACAGCCTGTCCAAGCAGATCGGCATGCTCAAGGGCAAGGGCGAGGATGCATCGGGCGTGATGGCTGAGGTGTCGGGTATCGGTGACGAGCTGAAGGCGTCTGCCGCGCAACTCGACGTGGTGCAGGCCAAGGTGCAGGAGTTGATGCTGTCGATCCCGAACCTGCCGCACGAAAGCGTGCCGGCCGGCCGCGACGAAACGCAGAACGTGGAAGTGCGCCGCGAAGGCACGCCGCGTACGTTCGACTTCCCCGTCAAGGATCACGTGGACCTGGGCGCCGCGCTGGGGCTGGATTTCGATGCGGGCGCCAAGCTGTCGGGCGCGCGATTCACCGTCCTGAAAGGGCAGGTGGCGCGTCTGCATCGCGCACTCGCGCAATTCATGCTCGACACGCACACGCTGGAGCACGGCTACACCGAGGCTTACGTGCCGTACATCGTCAACGCCGCGTCGATGCGTGGCACAGGCCAGTTGCCGAAGTTTGAGGAAGACCTGTTCCGCGTGCCGCGCAAGATGGGGCACAGCGCAGAAGAGGAAGGCGGTGAGCGCGTCGAAAACTTCTACCTGATCCCGACTGCCGAAGTGCCGCTCACAAACCTCGTGCGCGATGAGATCGTTGCCGCCGATGCGCTGCCGATGATGTTTGCTGCGCATTCGCCGTGCTTCCGTTCCGAAGCGGGGTCGTACGGCAAGGACACGCGCGGCATGATCCGCCAGCACCAGTTCGACAAGGTTGAGATGGTGCAGATCGTGCATCCCGAGACCTCAGCCGCCGCGCTCGACGCCATGACCAACTGCGCAGAGAACATCCTGCGCAAGCTCGAACTGCCGTTCCGCACCGTCGTGCTGTGCACGGGCGACATGGGCTTCGGCAGCACCAAGACGTACGACATTGAGGTGTGGATCCCGGCGCAGAACACGTACCGCGAGATCAGCTCCTGCTCGAACATGGGCGACTTCCAGGCGCGTCGCATGCAGGCGCGCTTCCGCAACGCGCAGGGCAAGCCGGAACTGGTGCACACGCTCAACGGCTCGGGCCTCGCCGTGGGCCGTACCCTGGTCGCCGTGCTGGAGAACTACCAGAACGCGGATGGCTCGGTCACGGTGCCCACGGTGCTCCGTCCGTATCTGGGCGGCCAGGAAGTGCTGAAACCGGCAGTTTGATGCGTTGCGCAGACCCCCTTGATCGGGTCGGAAAAGTTTTGCTATACTCGCGGTTTCGCGATTCAGCGACCCAGTTACCGGAGAGGTGGCAGAGTGGTCGAATGTACCTGACTCGAAATCAGGCGTACCGGCGACGGTACCGTGGGTTCGAATCCCACCCTCTCCGCCAGCAGTAGCAAAAGCCCCTTGGTTTTACGACCAAGGGGCTTTTTGTTGGTCCACGTGATAAGTGTCACAGAATGGTGCCTCATTCTGGCGGATTACCACCGTGCGCCTGTCTTCGCACCCTTGCCAAATCACGCCACGGCGTCTTTTACTTCCGGTGGACCTTTCGCACAGGTGAATCGCCCCGACTTTCCTAGACACCCGCGAGCTGTTGGGAATGGCGTTGTTCGAACTCTACCGGTGATAGACCGTTGGCGCTCGAATGTCGCCGAGTTGGGTTGTAAAACATCTCGATGTAGTTGAAGACATCGGACTTGGCCTCCTGCCGGGTGGCATAGATCTGCCGGCGCACCCGCTCGCGTTTGAGTAACTGGAAGAAGCTCTCCGCCACTGCGTTGTCGTGGCAGTTGCCGCGCCGGCTCATGCTGCACAGCAGGTTGTGCTCGCGCAGGAAGCTTTGCCAGGTGTGGCCGGTGAACTGGCACCCCT
>NZ_FOWV01000009.1 GCF_900115545.1 Ralstonia sp. NFACC01
ATTCACTCCGATCAGGGGTGCCAGTTCACCGGCCACACCTGGCAAAGCTTCCTGCGCGAGCACAACCTGCTGTGCAGCATGAGCCGGCGCGGCAACTGCCACGACAACGCAGTGGCGGAGAGCTTCTTCCAGTTGCTCAAACGCGAGCGGGTGCGCCGGCAGATCTATGCCACCCGGCAGGAGGCCAAGTCCGATGTCTTCAACTACATCGAGATGTTTTACAACCCAACACGGCGCCATTCGAGCGCCAACGGTCTATCACCGGTAGAGTTCGAACAACGCCATTCCCAACAGCTCGCGGGTGTCTAGGAAAGTCGGGGCGATTCAGAGCCATGGACGACCTGGTGGAAGAAGTTGTGCGCTGACTTCCTCGTCAACCTAGATAGCAAGCCCAATCCACAGGAAGGCGTCTGCCGCCAGGACCGCTGCAAGTACGCGCTCTACCGCGACATCCAGCGCGCGCGGAGCCTGGCGCCGCCGGCATCCCTCAATGGCTCGCCCGATACGGGGGTCTCCTGCCAACGGCGTATCGGGGAGCAGCACGATGAACTCCCCCGCCAACGTCAGTAAGGCTTGTCGTAGCCGCCACCTTGATGACGGTCGACGATCCCTGTCGTGGTCACGACAGAAATGCTGAGGCTGCGATTGGTCAACCGACGGTCGCCATAGTTGATCCGGTTGAAGGCCCAGACATAGATCTGGCACTGCCGCTTGTCATCGCGTTTTCCTGTCGATCCGGCGAGGCCGGTCGAGCAATCGTGTGGCTGGGCAACGGACTTACCAGGGCCGAGCTTGGTCGTCAGATCGTTCAGCGTCGTCTTGCCGTCGATGGCTAGGCCGTCCAAGGCCGCGACGCTGTAGCGCTCGAGCTGAATGGTGCCCGTAACGTCGTCGGCTGGTGCCAGCACGGCGCACCCGTGCAACAACACCAGTACAGGAACAAGGACGGCAAATTTGCCTCGTGCTTTCATCATTTCCCCCAAGATGGAATAGGCCAGGCACCAGGTGCGTGAAAACACCTGGCACTTGGTGACCGTTCAGGGCTTCGTAATCGAAACGGTCAGGAACGGATTGCTGGGGTTGGCACTGATCGCCAGATTGATTCCCTCACCCTGCAACGGGAGTTGCACCACAGGCGCACAGGTACCGGCGCCACCCGTCGTGTTTGTGCAGGCGTTTGCTGCGCGGTAACGCGTACCGGCGAACGGACTGTTGAATGTAATCTGATCGGTATGGTTGTCCTGGAACTTCCGGGTGACCAGACCTGTGATCGAGTCGACCGCCGTCACCGAATTGGAGTCGTCGGCCATGGCAAGCAGAGGCGTTGCGGTGGGTGTCAACTTGAACTGCCAGAAGCTGGTCGTAGCACCGACGGTGGGCAACGACAGCGTTGATTGCTTGGAGAGTACCGATACGCTGCCCGAACTCTCATACGCAATCAGCACGGTCTGGCCCTGCGCGTTACGGAAGCCGAAGGCATGTGCACCCAGGGTGCCGTCTGCGTTCAGATAATCCACGCCACCGTCCGAGGTAGCAACCACATGACCAAGGGGGGATGGCGACGGGTCAGGCGCGCAGCTTCCCACACCGTTGGTGCAGTTGATGGAGGTGCTATTCACCCCAGCACCGTCGAACGTCGCCGTTCCGAATGCGCCAAAGGGCGTCGCGCTGGCCGCCCCGTAAGTGACGCGGTCGTATACACCCGCCAACGCGGTCGTGTCGAGCGTTTGCGCCGGGAACGACACGCCAACCGTGCCAGCCGCAGCGGGGTTGGGAGAAGTACCCCCGCCGTTCATCCAGATCGCCATGCCGGATTTCGCGACCAGGACGCGGGTGTGGTTCGTATCGCTCAGCGTGTAATCGCACGTCGCGTTCTTCGTTAGCGTGTAGTTGTTGCCGTTAGCACTGACCGTCAGATTGGTGGCGTCGACAGTAGCGGTGTAGGTTGTGCTGTCGGTGAAATCGATGACGCGGTGCGCGCCGCCCTTGAGCGACGGGCAGGATGTAGCGACAGGCGCCAGCAGCGTGCCCAGAACAGCGCCTTGCGCGGTGCCGCTGCTGGTACTGGTGCTCACAGCGGTCGCCAACTCGGCCAGCGTTGTGTTGGCGGCGGTGATGGCCTTTTGGAGCGAATCCAGAACACCGTCGTAGCCCGCGCCGCTACCAGCTGTAATCGCACCTGCGACGATGTCGGTGATCGCGGAAACATCAAGGCCCGCCGCCTTCAGCGCCGCGATGACAGCCGTATTGGCTGCCGCTACCGCGTCCGCGGAAATCGTCGCGCTAGTGCTGAAGCCGGACACAAACTTGGCCGGATCACCGGCGGCCAATTGGGCGACAAGCAGTTCCGTCAGCGGCGTGATCTGGGCAACTGCCGCGCTGCTAGAGGTGCCCGTGCCGCCCACCACCGAATGCAACACGGTGGTGCCGTCGCTGCTGGTGGCGGTCAGCACGCAGGGCAGGCCGCCGCCAGTGATTTTGACCGTATACGTACCGTCGGTGGCAGTCGTTGCGGTGCCGGAAGCCGATCCGCAGGTCGCATTGATCGTGGCACTGGGCATGGGCGCGCCGGTCGCGGCCGTGCCTTTCACGACTTGTGCCGCGAGGCTGTCAATTCCGGACGTCGGATCACTGCCGCCGCAGGCGGACAAGACAAGCGCCGCAGCGCTGATTGCGATTGCTGTGCGTTTCATTTTCCCTCCCTCTAGGGTGTTCCGAGGTTGCAGACCGCTGCACCTCGGTTCGGGCGTATTGGATAGGAGAAAAAATGCCGACGAATCACCCGAACGGGTGAAAACCCGCAAACCGGGATGCTTCAACATGGCGGGGTACAGAACAAATGCGCCGATGGAGTCCGCAACGTGGCGGATTTGAGCCACGAGACGCGTGCATGGCATGATCTTGCGACCACTATCCAGCGACGTACCTCCTCTCGCAGAAGCACTCACATGGATTCCATGGACGACGGCCTAGACTCTCATGCTGCAGCGCTATCGAAGCTGATCGGCTTGATTTACGACACAGCAGGAGATCAAGCGCTGTGGCCGCAGTTGCTGGAAAGCATGGCCGATTACGTGTCCGCGCTTGAGGCCGAGACCGTGTTGCCCTTTGACACGCGAGATGCGGAACGTATGGTGGCCAACTGGTTTGACGGTTCTGGCCAGCTAGCCCCGCTGCAGGACACCGGTGCGCAGCGGGGTGTCTTCGTACACCTAGCACCCCACTTCGTCCGTGCCTTTGAATTGCAACGGCAATTTGCCGAGTCGGACGAACATCGGCGGCTGCTCGAAGCGGCGCTCGACCAACTGCCGCTGGGCATTGCCGTCATCGGCGCGTCCGGGGCGATTGTGAGCATCAATAGCACGCTGCTGGTAATGCTGCGCGAACACGGTTGCCTGGCGATCTCCGCAGGCCGTCTGGTGTCGCGGCCACAGAAGGCGTTGACGGACGCCTTGCAGCAGGTCATGGCCGAGCCGGGCGGAGATGTACCGCTTCGACTCGACGATGCCAATGGCGGCCTGTGCATTTGGGTGAGTCGGCTAATGGGTGATGGGCAGACAACCGAAGAGGCCCGGCTTGCGGTTTGGGTCGCGAGTTCCAATGCGAGGTCGCTCGCGGAGTCCGGCTTGCGCAAGATGTTCGGAACAACGCCGGCCGAAACGCGGCTGATTCAGCAACTCATCACCGGCCGTGCGCTGGATGAAGCGGCGCAAAACCTGAGCATCAGCATCAATACCGCCAAGACGCAATTGAAGTCGGTTTTTGAGAAAGTCGGCGTCAAAAGGCAGAGCGAACTGGTGCACGCCATCTATGCGACGCCGCTGTGGCTGAAAGTTGACGGCACGCCCCCCTCCCCTGCACGTCTGCATGAGCCGCCCGTACCAAGCGATCCGACAGGAACCCAGTCCCGCGACTCCCGCCTCACGTTACCGGATGGACGTCGACTGGTTTGGTCGGACACCGGGAATCCCGATGGCTTGCCTGTCATCCTCATGCATGCCATCGCGGGCTCGCGCCACTTGCGCCACCCGGATGATCGCATTCTGGATGAATACGGGATCCGTCTCATCATCCCTGAGCGACCAGGTATCGGGGATTCCGACCCCTTGCCCGGTCGGCGCGTACGGGATTGGCCAAAAGATGTTGCCGCACTTGCCGATCATCTAGGTCTGCAACGGTTCGTGGTGCTTGGCTATTCCGGCGCCGGAACGCCCTACGCCCTTGCGACCGCGCAGTGTTTGCCTGATCGGGTGTGTGGCCTCATTCTTGTTGGAGCGGCGCCACCAATCGAGCACTTCAAGGATCTCAAGATGTTCTCCGACCAGTCCCGTATGCCGATGCTGGTCGCGCGATACTCCCCCAACCTTCTTCCGCCGCTGTTGCGAGTCGGAGTGCGAAGCATCAAGAAAAACGTTTATCGATATATCGAACAGGCGATGTTGCATGTGCCAGAGTCCGATCGGCGCGTGTTCGACGACCCCGTCATGCGTGAGAATTACGCGCGCGGCTTGTTGGCAAGCGTGAAGTATGGCGAGCAGTATCTCGTCTCTGAAGCCCTGTTAGTGACGCATGGATGGAGCGCGGATGACTTGGCGCTTTCGATGCCAGTCGAGTTCTTTCACGGGGATTTGGATTCGCACGTCGCGCTGGATGGCGCCCGGAAGCTTGTGGAGCGAATCCCTGACGCACGACTGCACGTCATCCATGGCGCGGGGCACTTCCTGATTTATTCGCACTGGCGGGACATTCTGCAAGCGATCCGCCGAGTGCACGGCAAAGCCCCGTGAAAGATTGACCATGCTTCGGTCGATGCATACGGCAATCGTTTGAATACGTGCTGCAGTCAGACGGCGCCAACATGGAGATCGCGGCAACCAGCGGAGCAGCAGCTACGGGGATCCCACCTTCTCGCTCGACCAGGGTGACATTGGCACCCCGCTCAACCGGCTTGAGCTGCAGTGCTTCGGCAAACTGTTCCGCGTACCCTGCCCTACACCACCTATGACCGGCTGGCGCAGATTGACCAGGGCGCGATCGTGGAGCACAAACGGTTGGGGCACGTGTTGGCGGTGGCGGCCGAACTGCGGGCGCAGCGCGATGATCGACGGCAGGTCGGGCCCTCGCGCACGTTGGTGGGCGAGCCGCCGCGGCCCAAACGTCCGGCGCCGCAGACCAAGCGGCAGCGCTTGATCAACCGGCTGGACCTGGAGCGGGCCATGCAGCAAGTCGGGCCAGGCCAGCCCAGCAGCGGGCCAGCCACCAGCACCACCGCCCGACGAACCGCCCCCAGGAAGAATCGAACCGAGCACAAAGTGCACGCCCGTGCCGACATTTGAATTTGGCTGCGAGCACGACAACTAAAAACCGGCTGGACACATATCTGCGGGCCGGCACGTGTTAGACCGGAACTAATGACGTTCACAAGTCATGTTTGCTCGGACCGCAGCTTCTAACGGATCGATGGTTGGCCGATGCACTAGTTTCCGCAAAGAGATCACGACGGGCGCGCGCGTGGCGCGACAATCGCCGCCCACGTTCGCCCCACTCCCCTCCGCCAAGACCAAGCCGCGGCGCTTGACATGCATCAATGGCCGATCGTGCGTGGCCTCTACATTGACAGAGCGAGTATCCGCCGCACATCACACTCTAGGCCGCTCATCATGGCAAACAATCGACGTACCCTCATCGCAACAGCATCGACCGCGCTACTGTTCGCGTCGAGTTTTGTTGCCCTCGCCGCCGGTCCATCCAACGACAAAAAGACATCGCCGCCGGCCGCGACGGCCACTCAGCAAAGCAATGCAGACTTTGACGCGCAGATCGCCCATCTGCGTGCCATCAGGGAACGCATGACACGGGCCAATACCCCGGAAGAACGACAAGCGCTCATGAGCGAGCGCATGCGGGTCATGCAAGACATGATGACCAGCGTGCGACAGACGGGCGCTATGCAACCGGCAGCAAGAAGGGGCCAAGCCACTCAGATGGCCACGTGTCGGGGCATGATGGAACGGAACACGGCCTTGATGCAGGAGATGATGCAAATGATGAAGGATGGTCAGGGCATGGGAATGGGCGTGGGCCGCGGAATGGGTCCCGGTGTGGGCGGCATGATGCAGAAGTAGATTCGGGCGGGGTGCGTTCAACGCTGCTTTCGCACAACAATTCCAGTTGACCCTCCCTGCATGGGAGGGTTTATCGTTTCCTGAGCGTAAGAAACGCATGTTGCCGTTCAAGCAAGTGCATCTGGCAGCAGTCGAATTGATAGGAGCCGATGTCAATGGAAGAACACCGCCACGTCCACGCTGCTGAGCACGATCCCTCGCACTCGCATGGTGGCCACGCCGACCATCGCCATGACGGACACGGTGCAATGCACGAGCACGGCCGGGCCGTAACAGCAGCTGCCGGGCATGCTGACAAAGACCGGGCTGCGGCCGCTCCCGCCGAGTTTCAAGCGGGAACTGTCTACACATGCCCCATGCATCCGGAAATCCGGCAAGACCGTCCAGGCAATTGTCCGATCTGCGGTATGACTCTGGAACCGATCGTTCCGGACTTGGATGACGAAGAGAACCCCGAACTTAAAGACTTCCAGCAGCGCTTCTGGTGGACGCTTCCGCTCACCGTTGCCACGTTCGTCCTGGCGATGTTCGGACACCAATATGGCTGGATGAACGCCACGCAGCAAAGCTGGGTCGAGCTGGCCCTCTCGACGCCCGTCGTGCTGTGGGCGGGCTATCCATTCTTCAAGCGATGCGTTCAATCCTTCATGCACCGCAGTCCAAACATGTGGACGCTCATTGGACTGGGTGCGGGCGCCGCGTATCTGTACAGCGTGATCGCGACCATCGCTCCGAACGCATTTCCTCAGACGTTCGCGGAGCATGGTCGCATCGGCGTCTACTTTGAAGCGGCGGCGGTCATCGTTTCGCTGACGCTGGTTGGTCAACTGCTGGAGTTGAAGGCGCGCTCCCAGACATCAGCCGCAATCAAATCGCTGCTCGGCCTTGCCCCCAAAACCGCACGGCGCCTCAACCCGGACGGCAGCGAAATGGACGTACCCCTGGACCACGTACACGTCGGCGACCGTCTGCGCGTACGTCCTGGCGAGAAGGTTCCCACCGACGGTATCGTGATCGAAGGCTCAAGTTCCCTCGATGAATCGATGATTACTGGCGAGCCCATTCCTGTGACCAAGCGAGTGGGTGACCATGTGATCGGCGCCACGATGAACACCGCAGGAAGCCTGATCATCGAATCGGAGAAAGTGGGTTCTCAGACCGTCCTCTCGCAGATCGTTCAGTTGGTCGCCCAGGCTCAGCGCTCCAAGGCGCCCATGCAGCGCATGGCGGATCAGGTCGCGGGATTTTTCGTTGTTGCTGTGGTGGCGATTGCCCTGCTCACCCTCTTCGCGTGGGGGGTCTTTGGACCGCAGCCTAGCTGGGTGTATGGGCTCATCAACGCGGTTGCTGTGCTGATCATCGCGTGCCCATGCGCGTTGGGCCTCGCAACGCCAATGTCGATCATGGTGGCCAGCGGCAAGGGCGCCATGAACGGCATTTTGTTTCGCGACGCAGCCGCCATCGAGAATCTGCGCAAGGTCGACACGCTGGTGGTCGACAAGACGGGAACACTCACGCAAGGCAAGCCCGCCTTTGATCGCTGCTTGGGCGCCAACGGCTTCGATGAGTCGGAAGTGCTTCGCTTAGCGGCCAGTCTGGACCAGGGCAGCGAGCACCCATTGGCGGCGGCCGTTGTAGAGGCCGCCAGAGCGCGCGGATTGTTATTGCAGGCCGCCCAGAATTTCGAATCCAGCAGTGGCATCGGCGTGCGTGGGTCTGTCGCTGGCAAAAAGCTTGCACTTGGCAACACCGTGTTGATGGAGCAAGAGCACATTGACGCCGCCCCGCTGGCCCAGGCCGCGGACGAACTAAGAGCCCGGGGCGCCAGCGTCATGTACCTTGCCGCAGATGGGGCGCTTGCCGGTTTGCTTGCCGTGTCCGATCCAATCAAACCGACGACGGCCGAAGCGTTGGCGCAGCTCAAGGACAAGGGCATCCGCGTGGTCATGGCCACCGGCGACGGCACGGTAACGGCAAAGGCCGTCGCCCAATCGCTCGGCATCACCGAATTTCATGGCGAAGTCCGGCCCGCCGATAAATTGGCCCTCGTGACGAGGCTGCAAAGCGAAGGCAGAATCGTTGCCATGGCCGGTGATGGGATCAACGATGCGCCCGCACTAGCGAAGGCCGATGTCGGCATCGCCATGGGCACGGGCACGGATGTCGCGATGAATAGCGCGCAAGTTACGCTCCTCAAGGGAGATTTGCGCGGCATCGCACGCGCGCGCACGCTGTCTGAGGCAACGATCGGCAACATGAAGCAGAACCTCGGCTTTGCGTTCGTCTACAACGCCTTGGGGGTGCCGCTTGCGGCCGGCGTTCTATACAGCACGACCGGCTTGCTGCTGTCTCCGATGATTGCGGCGCTCGCGATGAGCCTGAGCTCGGTTTCTGTCGTCTCCAATGCGCTGCGCCTGCGCCGCATAAGCATCTGACTGCTTTGAAGCGCGTGCTCAACGCCCTGCCCTTGTCTATGTGTCTTTGGCAGCCGATGCAATTGACTCCGGCCGCCGCCAGCGCAGACGCTTCGTTTGCAGAAAGTAGCGCCAATCCAGTTTGGCGAACCCATAAACGAGGGCTAGAAACACGACCTGCGACACGATGAAGTACACCCCCATATACGCGCCGTCGATCTCCGTCTCCTCATCCAGATAGCGTGCACCCAACTGGGCAATGTGCGTCCAGGTCAGGTAGCTTATCCAGCGGCCAACAAAGAACGGGAGCCCGATCAACCATAGCCGCATCCCAGTCAAGCCGTAGGCGATGAAGATGTAGTTGGATGGGAACGGGCTGAAGGCGTACGCGAGCATCAGCCCGACCGTCATGCCTTTGCGGTCTTCGAGCCATGCGCGCGCCACATCGATGTTCTGACGATCCGCCTCGCGCATCCAGCGGTTACGGACAAGCGTGCAGGATAGCCGCGCCAGAACCAGGCGGCCGAGGGTTGCCGCGCAGGCGGCAACGCCCGCAAGAAGCACCGGGTTGGCATCAGGCCGTGAAAGGCCGATCCATGACATCACCATCCACGTCGGCGGTGCGAAGGCCGGCATCACATTCAGCAGCAGGACGGTCGCGAACAATACGAGCAGGTTTGCCATGGCGCTCAAGCCTCTCCACCGAGCACATGGAACAGTTCGTCTTCTTGTGCGCAATGCAGCCGCACGACGGCATCGAGACCATAGAGCAAGCGTTGCAGCTCTTGCGTCACTGCGGCATCCGGTCCGTCAGAAGAAACATCCGCCACGATCCGGCCCAGCAGCTTCGTGATGCGGAATATCTCGCGATGCATGGCGCTCATTGCCGCCATCGGGTCATCTCCGCCAAGCAAGCGGGCGACGTCCGGATAGAGCTGGGTATCGTCGCGGCGCTCATGCGGCACCAGCACCTCTGCCAAGGACTGATTGAGCGATAGCAACGCGGTTTTTGCCGCGCAGCCTTCCATATGGGGAAGCGAGTCTGCGACCACGCGGATCCGGCTCAGAATGGGTTCCAGCTCCGCGTGTTCGGCCTTGAGGCGCTCGACGTCAGCAGAGACAAGTGAACCGGTTGCCTCGTTTTCTGTAGGCCGTAGCGCTCGCAACGCGCTGGCGATCGCCAACACATCGATGACCTCTTGCAGCAATGCGCCTGCCAATGGCGGCAGATAACCGAGCGCTGCGACAACCATGGCGGCCAACGACAGCGACATGCCGATCATCACGCTCCGCAGCGCGACGCGGCGTGTGCGGCGTGCTATCCGGACCGCATCAACGAGCCGATCCAGGCGGTCCACCAGCAAGACAATGTCTGCGGCTTCCGAAGACGCAGCTGCGCCGCGCGCGCCCATTGCCACGCCAATGTCCGCAGCAGCAAGCGCTGGTGCATCGTTGACGCCATCGCCAACCATGACCACCCGACCCGCGGTGCGTGCATTTCGAATCGCCGCGAGCTTGGCCGCCGGCGACAGGCCCGCATAGACCTCTGTCACCCCCAACACGGATGCGACGGATTCGGCAACGTCTTCCCGATCCCCGGTCAACATCGCTTGGCGTGTCATGCCCTCTTGACGCAAGAGTCGCAGCGCACGAGGCGCCTCAAGGCGCACGCGGTCCACCAACTGCAATGCGCCCGCCAGTTCACCGTCCACGCCGATAAAGACAGCCGACGCGCCGGCATAGCTCATGCGCTTGACGAACGCTTCCACCCAGCGCGGCACATCAGACGAATCCAAGACATAAGGCAACGAGCCGATGGAAACGACATGCCCTTCAACGCGGCCGCAAACGCCGGCTCCCGGACTCTCAACCACCGCACTTGGCAACTGCAGCGTCGCGCCCTGTTCGCGCGCGGCCTTGGCGACGGCTTCTGCCGTAACGTGATTCGACGCCTGGGCGAGTGAACCGGCCAAGCCCAGCACAACATCGGACGTGTACTGCGGTGCACACTCAACGTCGACCAGTCGTGCATATCCGCTGGTCAGCGTGCCCGTTTTGTCGAAGAACAGCGTGTCGGCCAACGCCAGCCGCTCCAGTGCGCCGCCGCCTTTGACCAGTACGCCTCGCTTGGCGCAACGCGACAGCCCCGAAACGATGGCGACAGGCACAGCCAGGATTAGCGGGCACGGCGTGGCCACGACAAGCACGGCAAGACAACGCGCCGGATCACCTGTGAGGATCCAGCTTGCCCCCGCCAGGAGAACGGCTATGCCCCCAAAGCTAAGTGCATACCGGTCAGCCAGCCTGACGGAAGGACTGCGCTCCGCCTGCGCTGCACTGACCAGCCGGACAACGCCCGCAAACGTGCTCTTCTCGGCAGACGCACTCGCAATCATTTCGAAAGCGGCGCCGACATTCAGCACGCCGCTGCAAATTGCATCGGCTGCCTGGCGATGGCGGGTGAGCGATTCTCCTGTCAACGTAGACTCATCAAGATCGGCGGGCTCGGACAAAGTACCGTCCACCGGCACGACTTCGCCGTGTCGCACCAGCAGCCGGTCACCCGCTTGCACCTTCTCCAGGCTGACTTGGTGCCACTGTCCGTCGTCGAAGCGATTGGCCCGCTTGGGCGCATGCCCCAGCAACGCAGTCATCTCGCGCTGCGCACGCGCCTGGGCAAAGTCCTCCAGCGTGCGGCCGCTCGCGAGCATCAACGCAATGACCGATGCGACCAGCACCTCGCCCGACAGGAGCGCAAAGGTGATCGACATCACCGCCAGAACATCCACCCCGGCCTGCCGCCGCATCAGTGACCGAACAATCGAGACGGCCAGGGCCAGCCAGTTCGGTATAACGCCAATCAGCCAGAGTTGCTGCGCGAGCACATCGGCACCGAGGTACCGCGCCCATAGCCCCGCCGCCAAGGTCAGCACCGACAAGGCAAGCAATGCAACATTGGCGAGCAAGCGCGTGGCGTGCATCGTTGAGCCTCTTGTCGACGCTGTTTCCATGTGGGCTAGATCATGCGGCGCAGCAGCCGATCCTTCAGGATGAACTCGTGCCAGAGCGCCGCAGCGGCATGCAGCCCGACCACGATATAAACGACCGTCGCGCCCGACTCATGAATTTCCTTGGCCAAGTGGGCCAACGACTTGTCCTGCGCCAACGCCAGCGTCAGATTCAGTCCGAATGGTTGAATCGGCTTGCCTGCCAAGGCCAGTGCCAGCAAGCCCAAAACGGGCATGCCGACCATCAGGACATAGAGCGCGCCGTGCGTGAGTCGCGCTGCAAGCTGCACCAGGGGTGAGCCCGGCACGGGAGGCGGCGCCTGCATGCCCACTCGGGCCAGCAGGCGCAACACCATCAGAGCGAACACGGAGAGCCCCGCTGTCTGATGGACCATAAACAGAGCGCCTCGCTCGGCGCTGCCTTTCGGGAAGAAATCCATGATCTCGATGGCCACGACGGCGATTAACACCGCCAGAACCACGAGCCAATGGAGCGAGCGCATGGTGAGGGAGTATTTCTGTTCGGATTGCATAGCGTTATCCAAAGTGTGTTGAGTGAAAGGTGAAGCCGCGGCAGATCAATCGTCAAAGTCCCACATCCGATGCAGATCGAGCTGCAGGCGGCTGTCTGCCTCCAGCAGGTCGACGCGTGCGAGCCGCTCGGCCAGCACGGACTCGGCCAGACTACGGCGTGCTGCCAGTAGCTCAGTCAAGCCCGACTCACCTGCACGATATGCGCGCGTTGCCCGGTCGGATGCGCTCCTTTGCACCGTAGCCGCTTCCATCTGCGCCTGCGCGCTCGTCCGTTTTCCTTGCAAGTTGCCGTAAAGGACATCGAATTCGGCACCCAGCCGACGCTCGGCACCCAGTCTGCGCCTTGCAGCAGTTTCCGCATCGGCAGCGGCCGCCGCAGCCGCTGAGCGGCGATGCGCCGAGCCGATCGGCATGGCAACGCTCACACCCATGATGCGTTCCGCACCGCCGCGCTCCACCGTAACAAACATGCCGACGGTCGGGTCAGGCCGGCGATCAAGGTCGGCGCGCTTGGCCATATGCTGCGCCTGAGCCTCTTCTGCCATGGCAAGGCGATATTCGTGGCTGTCCTGGATGTACTGGGTACGTAATCGATCTGGTGGTTCTTGCGGCAATGCGGGCAGCGCTGGATCGGGGCCAAACGCGGGATGACCAAGCCCCGGAAAGCGGGCTTGCAGCTCCGCCTGCGCGGTTTGTTCCGCTGCAGCGGCTGTCGCCAGCGCGGCTTGCGTGCGCGCCCGATCGGCCGCGGCCAGTTCGGCCTCCAGGCGAGAGGCATCGCCCAGTTGCACCCTCCGGGCAGTCAGCGCCGCCAGGTCAGCCGCCGCTTTGGCGTTCTCCTGCGCTGCGTAGCGTGCCTGTCCTGCGCGCACGGCACCAAACCAGAGGGCCAGAATCTGGCGCGATGCCTCATGACGTGCATCCTTGACGGCAAGCTGACCCGCCTCGGCGGCGGCATCGGCAAGCTGCCCATCGGCCTGCGCTTTGCCCCAAAGCCGCAATGGCCGCTCCACAGCGATCTGCCCTTCAGCATGGCGTTCGGAGGGATCGCGCACCTGGCGCCCTTGGCCAATTGCGCGCACGACGGTTTCCGCTGTGCCGGCGCGGATGCCCTCAGCCCGAGCCAGTACAGCATCGCGGCGGGCTTCTGCCGCCAGCACGTCGGGCGACTGTGCGACGGCCTCGCGCACTGCGCTCTCCGCCGGTAGATAGGCCGGCGAGATTTGCGCTTGCGCGGCGGCGCTGCAAAGCAGCATCGTGCTCGCTCCCGCCAATACGATGCGAAACAGATCCAACCTCATTGTGAATCTCCCTGCCCGGCGGCCGCACGCGGCCGAGGCAACCCAAAACGTTCAAACAGCAGGGGCAGAAGAAGCAGTGTCAGGGCGGTCGAAGAAATCAGCCCGCCCGATACCACGATCGCCAGCGGCCGCTGAATCTCTGACCCCGGCCCGCTGGCCAGCAGCAGCGGAATCATCCCCAGTGCGGTAATGCAGGCCGTCATCAGGACGGGCCGCAGCCGGTCCCGCACGCCATCGCGCACGGCTTCCGTCATGCTCAAACCTGACTCCAGCAGCGTGTTGAAGTGCGAAACCAGCACCACGCCGTTGAGCACCGCGATCCCGAGCAATGCGATAAAGCCAACGGAGGCCGGCACCGAGAGGTACTCGCCCGATATCCGCAGCGCCGCAATGCCCCCCACGAGCGCAAACGGAATGTTGGCAACCACCAGCACCGCCTGCCGCACCGAGCGGAACGTCAACATCAGCAGGAGAAAGATTGCGCACAGGGCCAATGGGACAACCAGCGCAAGGCGCGCTGCGGCGCGTTGCTGGTTCTCGAACTGGCCACCCCACACCACCCGCAATCCCTTTGGCAACGTGCCAATACCGCTGACTGCCGCCTGGGCTTCCTGCACGAAACCCGCCAGGTCCCGACCATCAACATTGGCCTGGATCACGGCAAACCGGGCGCCGTCTTCGTGGTTGATGCGCACGGGCCCATCCACGCGTTCGATACGTGCCAGAGAGGTGAGCGGCCATGCTTTGCCGTCGGGTGCCGTTACCAGAAGGTTGGTCAGGTTTTCGGGCGCCTGCCGCAAGCCTGCTCCGCCACGCAAGATCAGCGGCGTGCGAACGATGCCCTCAGGCACCACGCCAATCCGGTCGCCCTCGATCAGGGCGCGCAGTTGCGCCTGGAGGGTGTCGCCGGAGAAGCCGGCCTGCCCGACCGCTGCGCGGTCCAGCGACACTTTCAGGTACTGCACACCACTGTTGCTGGGGGCAATTACCTCTGCCGCGCCCGGAATGGTGCGGACCTTGGCTGCAATGGCCTGCGCGGCTGCGTCGATGGCGGCAAGGTCGCTGCCAAACAGCTTGATGGCAACGTCACCACGTGTGCCGGTCAGCATCTCCGAGACACGCATCTCAATGGGCTGCGTGAAGCCGTAGATCACGCCCGGGAAGCGCTCCATTACGCGCCGGATCGCAATCGCGATGTCTTCCTTGCTGCCGCGCCACTGATCCTTGGGCTTGAGCACCAGGAAGGTATCGGTTTCATTCAGGCCCATCGGGTCAAGGCCAAGGTCATCCGAACCCGAGCGCGCGACGATCGAGCGTATTTCCGGCACCTCCTTGAGCAGCGCCTGCTGCACGCGTTGGTCCATGTCCAGCGAAGCCGTTAGCGAAACGGACGGTGCTTTCTGCAACTGCACGATCAGGTCGCCCTCGTCCATCGTGGGCATGAACGTCTTGCCGACCGACATGTACAACACCACGGCCAGCGCCAACGCCGCCCCGGCCAGGCCGAACACCATGCGGCGATGCGTGGTCGTCCACGCCTGGATTCGCGCAAAACCGCTCGCGACCTTTCGCATCAGCCAGGGCGGCTCATCTGCATGCGTAAGCAAGAGCAAAGAAGCGAGCGCCGGAACCACGGTAAAGGCAATCACCACGGACGAGGCCAGCGCCAGCACGATGGTCAGCGCCACCGGCCCGAAGAGCTTGCCCTCCAGACCTTGCAGTGACAGCAGCGGCAAGAACACGATGGCAATAATCGAAACGCCCGACAGCATCGGTACCGCCACCGTTGCGACTGCATGGCGGATGACCGCACCGCGCAGCGCGGGGTCTGTCTTGTGGTCTTGCGCGCGCGCCATGGCCGTCTCGATGTTCTCGACCACGACGACGGCTGCGTCCACGAGCATGCCCAGCGCAATGGCGAGCCCACCGAGGCTCATCAGGTTGGCAGTCAGACCCACATAGCGCATCAGAAGGAAGGTTGCCAGCATCGACAGCGGCAGTGTGGTCGCCACGACCAGGGCAGCCCGCACCCCGCCCAGGAACACGTACAAGGTGATGACCACCAGCACGCTGGCCTCAATCAGGGCGCGAACCACGGTGTTGGCCGCACGGGTTACCAGCTCGCCACGGTTGTAGAAGACGTGGGTCGACATGCCCTTCGGCAACTGGGGCCCTAGCGCGTCCAGCCGCTCCTGCACCGCCTCGACCAGCTTGCGGGCATCGCTGCCGCGCAGGCCCAGCACCAGCCCTTCAACCGCTTCACCGTTGCCGTCTTTGCTGACAGCGCCGTTGCGGGTGGCCTCGCCCAGCCGCACGGTCGCAACATCGCCAACCGTGACCGCAGGGGCGGAATTCGGGCTCTGCGCCGGCACCACGACAATCGCACGCAAATCGTCCAGCCCGCGTATGCCACCTTCCACGCGCACGACCCAGTGCTCGTCTCCGCGGTCCAGCCGCCCTGCCCCGTCGTTGCGATTGTTGGCGTCCAGCGCCTGACGCAGTTGCTCCAGGGTGACGGCGCGGGCTCGCAACCGGGCGGGGTCAGGCGTCACCTCGTAGCTGCGCACCTCGCCGCCGAGGGCGTTGACGTCGGCTACGCCTGCCACGGTGCGCAGCGCTGGCCGGATCACCCAGTCCAGCACGCGGCGCCGCTCGGCCAGGGAATAGCCATCGCCCTCCACCGTGAACATGAACATCTCGCCCAACGGCGTGGTGATGGGCGCCAGACCGCCCACGGCGGTCGATGGCAGATCGCGTGCCAAACCAGCCAGACGCTCCGACACCTGCTGGCGCGCCCAGTAGACGTCTACCCCCTCTTCAAAATCGACGGTCACGTCGCTGATGCCGTATTTGGACACCGAGCGCACGATCGTCTTGTGCGGCAGGCCGAGCAGCTCCTGCTCGATGGGCGTGGAGACCCGCTGCTCGACTTCCTCCGGGGTCATGCCCGGCACCTTCAACACGACCTTGACCTGCGTCGGCGAGATATCGGGAAACGCGTCGATCGGCAGGTTCAGATACGCCCACACGCCGGCCACAGCGAGCACGCCAGCCGCAATCAGCACCAGCACGCGCTGGCGCAAAGAGAACTCAATCAGGCGGGGCAACATCACTGCTCTCCCGCCAGCAAGCCCTTGAGCGCGCCGACTCCTGTCACCGCTACGCGTGTACCGGCGGGCAGGTTGGCACGGACGACGGCGATGGCGTCGTCTGTACTGGCGACTGCGACATCCTGGAAGCGGAAACCCTTGTCGGTTGCGACGAATAGGCCTGGCACGCCTCGCACATAGACCAACGCGGCCACAGGAACCCGCAGCAGGCCAGGGGCGTTTGCATTGGCCGCGCTGCGCAGCTTGAGCGTGACGTTGACGCTCTCCCCGGCACGCAGGTCTCCACGTCGCTCCAGCGATGCGCGAACACGCACACCTGCAGTGCCATCGCCGGAAGGCGCAACACCAATGACGGTGCCGCCGGCGCCGCGTTGTGCGATCTCGACGCGGTCGCCTGTGGCAGGCACCGGTATGTCGCGGCCAACGAGCAGGTCCAGCTCCAGCGCCGCCGGATCAACAATCCTGAAAAGCGGTGCCGCCGCGTCGACTCGCGCCCCCGGAACGGCGTTGACTTCGGAAACCACACCGCCACGGCTGGCAACCAATTGCGCCTCACCACCCGCGCCGCTGAATGCAATGCCTGCGGAGGCCAGCTCTGCCTTGCGCGCCTTGACCATGGCACCGGCCTCAGTGGCCCGCGCCTGTGTTGCCTGCCAGCGGCTTGCAGCGATGATGCCGTCGTCGTACAGCGCCTTGTCGCGCGCTAGCGACTGCTGCGCGAGCCGCGCCTGCGAGTTGGCTTCCGTCAATGCGCGGCTGGTTTCGAAGAGCTGCGGGCTCAAAAAACCGGCCAGCGGCTGGCCTGCCCGGACGGTTTGCCCGACCGACACCAACACCCGGGGCACCATGCCCGCGTATGGGGCGGCTACTACATATTGCGCATCCGGCTTGAACACGACACGCGCATGCGTGCCGACCTCCAACCCTGAAGAAGCGGCGACCGGGCTGAAACGCACGCCGAGGGAGCGCGCCTGCTCAGCCGATAGCGGCACCACCTGGGTGCCTGCTTGGGCAGCGGCCTGCTCAAGGGGAAACGCGATCAGCGCAATACACGCACTGGCCGCGACGATTCGTTTGAAAGACATGCCTGACTCCAATCCTCGGAGGCAACGCCACGGACGCCACCTCTGATTGCCGCGCATACGCGGGCGACCTCAAGATCAACCGTCGCCCAGCATTTCCATGCATTGCGAACGACAAGCTCTTACGGTGGAGGGCCAATGGAACGTGGAGTTGCTACCGCCGCGTAGCGTTAGGCGTGCGAAATGCGCCAAAAGACAGCGCTTCTGACACATTCATCATCGCCAATGCAGACGCTAAAGGCTTGTTGCAGGTCAACAAGTTGCAGAGCAGCGCGCACACCGGCCGTCAACCGGGTACGGATCAGGATTGCAGCGGAGGTGCTTGGGCCGGAGGTGGCCGATTGATGCGATCGCGCCACCGCGCTCGAACGGGCGCGGGCCGGTAGGCGGGACGAAATACAGCGGCGCGAGCCAGCGCCGCAAGCAGGAGGAAGGTCAGCGCAGATACACCAGCTGCCGCGGCTGCCCAAAGAAATGCGCCAAGATCCGCCGGACCAATGGCAGGCTCGACATCCACCTCGAAGGGTTCCTGGCTCGTCAACGCCCAGTCATGAAGGCCAATGGCGACCGACTCCTCAATAGGAGGACGATGAGCAAACAATACGGATTGGAAATGAGAATCAACCGCAGCAGGAAGTGCGGTGTGCACGTGCAGGCCAGATTGTTTCGGTGTTCCGAGATGGCCGTGCAGAAGCGGGCTTAGCAGTTGCATCAACACGATGGTCAACAACAGCATTGCCCGAAGCGAGTTGCTTGCGGTCGCTCGTGGCATGTGTGGATTGTAAAGCAATGTGCCTTTCGTTTGGTGGTTGATGTCAACCACCCATCGGAGACAGACCGACCACAGCATGCGTCAACGCATATGCCGACGAATACTCCAGCTCGCCCGAGGCTTGTGCATGGATCGTGAACACCGGTTGTCCGACGCTCACCTGATCGCGCAGTCGCACATGCATTTCCACCCCCGCGACTTGACGTATCGGTGCGCCCGCAAGTTTTGCGATGCGGGCAAGGTGACGGTTGTCGATGTTGGTGACGATGCCATTTTTCTCAGCAACGACGTCGCGGCGGAAAATGGCTTCTCCGGGGATGCGCAAGCCGCCTTGCGCCTCGCAAATCGCTTCGAACTTCCGCCATGCGGCACCGCTATCCAGCAGGCCGGTTGCCATGTCGAGCCCCGTTCCGGCAACCGCTGCGCCGCAGAACTCCAGCAATGCGCCGGCGAGCAATAACGACCGTTCCCGCAAGTCGAAGGGCGCCGTTGGCGAGCGCTGCAGTACGGCCAGAACGTCTCTTGCTTCCAGCGCAGGGCCGATCCCGCGGCCAACGGGCTGCGCGCCATCCGTGCGCACCATCAGCACCTGCACCCCGAACGCCTGGGCCACGCGCTTGAGCAGCATTTCAAGGCGCTCGAGGTCTTCGACACTGCGAACTTTGGCCGTCGGGCCAACAGGCACATCGATCAACACATGGGTGGACCCCGCTGCAATCTTTTTGGAAAGAATGGACGCCACCAGCTGTGCGTCGCTGTCGACATCGAGCGCTCTTTCCACCCGAATCAAGACGTCGTCCGCCGGGCTGAGGCTCAACGCCCCGCCCCACGCGAGCGATGCCCCAACCTGCCCTACGACGCTTCGCAGCTCGGCTGCGGTGAGGTTGACGCGGGTGAGCGTTTCCATCATGTCGGCGGTACCCGCTGGCGAGGTGATGGCGCGTGATGACGTTTTGGGCAGCAGCAGCCCCGCCGCCGCGCAGATGGCAACGATGATGGGGCTGGTGCGATTGCCGGGCAGACCGCCTACGCAATGCTTGTCTGCCACGACCGCTCGATCCCAATGCAGCCGCTCGCCCGAGTCGACCATGGCTTGCGTAAGGTCGATGGTTTCCTTGATGGTCATGCGGCCCGATGCGCAGGCACTCAGGAAGGCCGCGATATGGACGTCGGCATAGCGCTCGTTCGAGATGTCCGCAATGATCTCGTGCAACTGCCTGGCGTCCAGATGCCCACCGTAGATCTTGGCCCGCAAGGCGCGCAGCGACTCGAGCGACGGCGCATGCCTGACGCAGACCTCGTCCCCTGGGCGCGCCATCAACGCATCGACCGCGGCGGCTGAGAGGCTCACCTCATGCTTCTCTAGCAGCCCCGACCCGACCAGGTTCAGCGTGGCGATCGTCGATCGCAGCCCGATCTGGACTTCCACACGGGCCTGCGCTGTAAAGCCCTCCGACCGGCAGATCGCGCTGTCCGGGTGCATGTAGATGACGTGCTCTTGCCACGTGTCAATGCCAAGCGCCTTGAACTTGAGGCATCCCGGCGGCGCGACGGGTACGTCAGCCGAGGGCATGGAGATCGTGCTCATGACATGCGCGTCAGCCTGCAAAACGGAAGTGTCCGCTGTGTAGCGTGATCTCCTTGGAACCTGTTTGCTCGAACAGAATGCGTGCGACATCTTCGATATGACCGCGGTGCACTTTGAATGCACTGAGCAGATCGTCAGACTGGCAGGAGCGCGCGCCAAAATGGTCCTCAAGGGCCTCGGCCGTGATTGCATAGCTTGCGGAGCTGCCATCGACCGAAGCGCGGCATTGCAGACGCGGCCCTGCTGCGCAGTATGTAGGGTCGTCAGGCAGGAACCTGATCTGTTTCATGATGGCCTCCAGAGACGAAAGCGCCCTGATCAAACAAGCATCTGCTTGCTCGAAGCCAGGGGTAAATCAAACATGCGTGAAACGGCGTCGACCAGCGGCTCTGTGAGTGCAATCTGGTTCGAGGGATGGGGGATGGTGTCGCACGTGACGACATCCGTGCTGGCCGCGCAAAGCCGGCTGTAGGCGTCGGCGGCAAACACGGCGTGCACCCCAATGCAGACCGGCTGCGGTTTGCCGGCATGCTGCAGCAAGGCTGCCGCAGCGAGCATGGTGCGCCCCGTCGAGATAATGTCGTCCACCAGTACGGGCACGCACCGTGGTGGAATGTTTGGCAACTCCGCCATTTCCACGTGCCATGTGCTGTGTCGCGTCTTGGCCAACGCTGCCCATGGAGCCTGGCAAATGCCGGCCACATGCTCGACCCACTGCCTGCTTTCGTCGTCGGGCCCGATCAGGAACGGCGCCTGTACATGGGTCTGAATCCATGCGGCAATGGCAGGTGCGGCTTCCACGGCGACCGTCGGCATGCGATACACATTCGATAGATGCGAAATGCGATGCAGATGCGGATCCGCCGTAACAAGCCAGTCGAAGACCGGATTCAGCAGGGCGGCAAAGTGTTCTGCGGCGCGAATTTCGCCCGCATTGAAGACGACGTCCTGCCGCATATACGGCAGGTACGGGGCGATCAGGCCAACCCGGCGTGCCCCGCCCTCGCGTGCGGCAATCGCCAGCCAGAGCAGTGGCAGGAGTTTCTCGTCGGGATGATCGAGTGTGCAGACAATGGCAACTTCAGCGCCGTGCACGGGCGTGTAAAGCCGCACGTAGGATTCACCATCCGGAAAGTGGCTCACGGCGGCATGCCCCAACTCCGCGCTCAGCGGGATGGCAAGCCGCATGGTGGCGGCGTCGCAGCCCGGCATAGCAATCAGCACACGCTGCGGCTCCAGGGCAACGGCTGGTGCGGTCATGCCCCCTCCAGATCGTAGGACTCGCGGTACTCCGGCATGCGGACTGGCCACTGCAGTTCATGCTCGATGCGCTGGCGCAAGGCGTCGCTGGCGGCCGGTTCGCCATGCACGACGAAGGTCTGCCGTGGCGGACGCGTGAAGCCCCGTAACCAGCTCATCAGCTCATTGGCATCCGCGTGGGCGGACAGATTCTGAATCTGCTCAACCGAGGCTCGAATGGCAACCTCACGTCCGTGCACGCGTAGCGCCCGTTGACCGGCCAGCAGGGCGGCGCCTCGTGTGCCGGCCGCCTGGAAGCCTGACATCAGGATGGCGTTGCGCTTGCCGCCGCCAAAGCTCTTCAGGTGATGCAGCACCCGCCCGCCTGTTGCCATGCCGCTTGCCGCAAGAATGATCTTGGGAGCGCGATCGTTCCCCAGGTGCATCGACTGTTCAGGACTTTGCACAGGAATGGCCAACGCACAAGCGGCCTGGCAGTCGGCCGCTCCGATATGCAGATCGTCAACATGATGTGCAAACACCTCGGTCGCCAGCTCGGCCATCGGGCTGTCGAGATAGATCGGCACATGCGGAATTCGATGTTCGCGGATCAACACGTAGAGGCAATACAGAAGCTCTTGGGTACGCCCCACCGCAAAGGCAGGAATCAGCAGCGTGCCGCCTTGCCCGATCGTCCGTTGCACAACCTGCTGGAGTGCATCGAGCGGGTCGCCCTCCGGATGCACGCGATCGCCATAGGTGGATTCGACCAGCAAGGTATCGGCCTCCGCGATGGGCTCAGGTGGCCGCATCACGGGATCGACCTGCCGCCCCAGGTCGCCAGAGAAGACGATGCGGCGGCCCTCCGTCAACAACGTCGCCGTGGCCGCACCGATGATGTGCCCTGCCCGGTGGAACTCGGCTTCCACGCCATCGGTCACCGGAAAGCGCTCGCCGTAGTCGATGGGATGCAGGCGGCGTAATGCCCTGGCAGCGTCTTTTTCGTCATAAAGCGGCAATGCAGGATGATGACGCGAGAACCCCTGCGCATTCGCGTACTGGGCATCCTCCTGCGCGAGCCGGGCGCTGTCAGGCAGCAGGATGTTGCATAGTTCCGCCGTGCCTTTCGTGCAATAGACCGGGCCACGAAAGCCATTGCGGACCAGCAGCGGCAGATAGCCGCTGTGATCGACATGGGCATGCGTGAGCACGACCGCATCGATTTGGTGCGGGTTGACAGCGAGCTTGTCCCAGTTCCGCAGGCGCAATGACTTGTAGCCCTGAAAGAGCCCGCAGTCGACCATGACACGGCGCGTGCCGCTCTCAAGCACGTATTTCGAGCCGGTCACCGTGTCGGTCGCACCGAGAAATTGCAGCCGCATGCCACGCTCCCCGATGCTCAGCGAATCGTGACGCGCTGCTGTGGTGACGCGTCCTTCTTGGGCAGCGTCAGATGCAGCAGTCCGTTCTCGTACGCCGCATCGACCTTGCTTTCATCAACCGCAGCATCCAGCGTAAACATGCGCTGCATGGTTCCGCTATAGCGCTCGCTGCGGATGACGCGTTCGCCTTCCTTCTCTTCGGAATTGCGTTCCACCTTGGCCGAGATCATGACGGTGCCGCGATCGACCGTTACTTCGATGTCTTCCTTCTTCACACCTGGGATTTCTGCGACAACGCTGTATGCCTTGTCGGACTCCGTCACGTCCACCTTGAACGGCAGCGCGCCATCCATACTCCCGCGGAACGAGCGCAGAAGCCCTTGGAAGATGTCGCCGACCGGCTCGATGGCGAACGGGTCATAACGCTTGAGCTGACTCATGACTGCCTCCTGATGATTGGCCCCAGGGGATCTTGGGGCCAGCAGATTCATCGTGGCACGACAGTGCCAGAGCGCTTTGCGGCAGATCAACGGCGGCGCACAGGAGCGCGGTGCGGGGGGCAGGAGATTCGTATCGAGCACACCGCTTCCGCGGTGTCGGCCGCCGTGTCAGGCTTTCCTGACATGGAAATCCGCAGCTCCGACAGCATTCTCAGCGCAGCCTGCATGACGCCGGCGAGTGCGCTGCCAATACTGGGGACACGCCAACAAGCAACGCAGCGTCTTGTCGAATCGCCCCCAGAACACGACAACGCCCAGCCAGTACAACGCGGAGCGCGCCATGAGCCAGAACGTTGAATGCATCGCCCAGTGGAATGACTCTCACGACCTCGCTGCTTTTGACACGCTGCTCCCTGTTGGTGCGCACCTTGTCGCAGAACGCGATGGATACGAACACCACGGCATCTATGTTGGCAACGGACAGGTGATTCACTACGCCGGTTTCTCTCGCCGCCAGCGCCGGGGGCCGGTGGAGCGCATTTCCATTAGCTGCTTTGCATGCGGTTTTGTAGTGACCATCCAGCGCGAAGGCCGCCCCTGTTACGACGGCGAAGAAGTCGCGCGCCGCGCGTGTTCGCGCCTCGGGGAGCGCAACTACCGGCTGTTGACCAACAATTGCGAGCACTTCTGTTCGTGGTGCCTGTTTGGAGAATGCCGCAGCGTGCAGGTGGAGGCGTGCCTGAGAAGCCCCGCGCGGGCTGCGCGCACGCTACTCAAGCTGATGGGGCTGGCACTTTGCGCCGAATGGCGGACCGCACGGCCTCTGCGACAGGCACGGGCCGCGTGACGCCGGAGAACACCATGCCCCAATACGACACCTCGTTGCGCGAACTGATTGCCAAATGGTTCGGCCTGAACGACACACCGCATCTGCGAATCACGCGCCTGCATTGCCCCGGCGTTGATTGCGGCTGCGTGCGGGCAGAGCTGACGACATCTGTGCGCCCACTCGTCATCGTGTTCTTCCGGCATCAGGCCGGTTGCTGGAGACTGTTTCCGCCATCGCGCGCACGCCACCGATAGCGCCAATGCAGGCCTTTCTGCTGGAAGGCAACACTGACTTGCGGGCTGGTTGATCCGCATCAACCGGCTTTCCGGCCCACGCACGAATATCAAGGTTCGATCGGGACGTTGGTTGACGCGCGACTATGCGAAGGTGAAAAAGTGAAAGAGAGTTTGAAGCCGCAGCAGCAAAGGTTTTCGCTCTGGTACGCCGTCATCGTTGCGTTGAGCATGCTGGCGTTCCAAACGCTGTTCACGTCCGGGCAGGTCGACGCTCTCCCCTACAGCGACTTCAAGCTCCTCCTGCAAGCGGGCAAGATCAAGGACGTCGCCATTGGTGATCAGGACATCACCGGCACATTCTCGACGGAAGGTGCCGAGGCATTGCTGACGCCGCAGCAGATCGAGGTCATCCGACGCACGGGCAAGGCCGATCATCCTTTCCAGACGCTTCGCGTGAATGACCCAGCCCTTGTTCAGGAGCTGGAAGCGGCCAAGGTTCGCTTTGTCGGCCGCCCGGACAACAAATGGTTGAGCACGCTCCTGTCGTGGGTTGTGCCTGCGCTGCTGCTCTTCGCTGCCTGGAACTTTCTGATCCGGCGCATGGGCGGCTCCGCAGCCGGGAGGCTGATGGAGATCGGCAAGAGCAAGGCAAAGGTCTACATGCAGAAGGAAACCGGCGTGACCTTCGCCGACGTTGCCGGCATTGACGAAGCCAAGGAGGAGCTCTCGGAAATCGTGAGCTTTCTGAAAGAGCCACTGCGGTTTCAACTGCTGGGCGGCAGGATTCCCAAGGGCGTGTTGCTTGTGGGTGCGCCCGGTACGGGCAAGACCCTCCTTGCCAAGGCAGTTGCCGGTGAAGCAGCGGTGCCTTTCTTCAGCATGAGCGGGTCGGAGTTTGTCGAGATGTTCGTTGGCGTAGGCGCGGCGCGCGTGCGGGATTTGTTCAGTCAGGCCGAGTCCATGGCGCCGTGCATCATCTTCATCGATGAACTCGATGCATTGGGCAAGACGCGTGCGTTCAACCTGGTCGGCGGCAATGAAGAGCGCGAGCAGACGCTGAACCAGCTTCTGGTCGAGATGGACGGTTTTGACAGCAACAAGGGCGTCATCATCATGGCCGCGACGAACCGGCCCGAGATACTCGACCCCGCGCTGCTTCGTCCTGGACGGTTTGACCGCCATATCGCCCTCGATCGGCCGGACCTCAAGGGCCGGGAGCAGATCCTCAAGGTCCATGCCAGGAACGTCACGCTGGGCGCTGATGTCGACCTGCGCAAAATCGCTGCACGGACGCCGGGTTTTGCCGGCGCCGACCTGGCCAACCTTGTCAATGAGGCGGCGCTTCTTGCCGCTCGCGAAGGCAAATCCGCCGTGGAGACGGTCGACTTTGACCAAGCACTGGATCGCATCGTGGGCGGCCCCGAGAAGAAGAGCCGTGTGATGAATGCCAAGGAAAAAGAGACGATCGCCTTCCACGAGGCGGGGCATGCCATCGTGGCCGAGCACCGGCCCTTATCCGATCGCGTCTCGAAGGTTTCCATCATTCCAAGAGGTATCGCCGCCCTCGGCTACACACAACAGACGCCCACGGAGGACCGCTACCTCCTCAAGCACAGCGAATTGCTGGACCGGCTCGACGTGCTGCTGGGCGGTTACGTTGCCGAGCAGATCGTGTACCACGACGTATCGACTGGTGCGCAGAACGACTTGCAGCGCGCAACTGATATGGCGCGCCAGATGATCACTCAGTTCGGCATGAGCGAGCAGCTCGGTCTGGCCACCTACGAGCAGACACCCAACCCGCTGCTTGCCGGCGCCGGGTTGATGCAGCGCGAGCGCAAGGAATATAGCGAACACACAGCGCAGTTGATCGATGCGGAAGTCCGCAGGGTGCTGACCGATGCCAGCGCACGCGTGACCGCCACGCTGGAAGGCCAGCGCTCCAAGCTGGAAGCGCTGTCGCGCATGCTGCTAGAAAAAGAGGTGGTTGACCGCCACGACCTGGACATGATTCTGGCTGGCAACGTGACGCCAATGCCGCCTCCGAAGTCAGAAGCGGGCTCCCCCGCCAGCGCCCCGGCACCGCTGCCCGCGCAACAACCGCATTAGCGAAATGACACACGCAACGCATACCGCCGGACACGTGTGTTTATGGCAGGAGGTTTGATTCAGCCCAAATTGCGTTGCGCTGCAGGAAGTACTCTGGGAATTGTCCACCGCCGCTGCGGTGTAGATTCTGGTCTGCAGCAGGCCGGAGGAACTCGCCCTCATAGGAGTCAACATGAAACAACGCTCTCAATCCGAACGAGTGCGGCCGGCACGCTGGAGCCCATTTGCCGTGGAGCCGATCCACACCCGGTATCGGCAACCTGACAAGGCACCGGCTGCAAGTTGCTGCCCGGTTTGCGGTGCTGTCTACCTCAAGGGCCGCTGGTTGTGGCGTAGTCCTCCTCCCGGGGCCGCTTCCTTGATCTGCTCCGCATGCCAGCGGGCCGCCGACCAGATGCCTGCAGGGCGAATCCAACTGTCGGGGGACTTTGAGGCGGCCCATCGGGAAGAGATTCTGGCGCTCGCCCGCCACCGCGAGGCAGATCTGCGCGCGGATCATCCGATGGAGCGCATCATGGCTGTCGAGAGCACGAGCAGCGGCACCAACATCTTGACGACCGGGTTTCATCTGGCGCGCGATATCGGCCATGCAATTCACCATGCATTCCACGGACACCTGACGTTTGACTATGGCAATGCAGAAACCGAACTGCACGTGAAATGGAGCCGGTAGCACCTCAATCCGGCCCCGGCTGGCGCGTATCAAGACACTGAAACCTCTGCGTAGCGCTGCTCGATCTCGGCGGCGCTACCCAGTTCGGTACCGGCATGGGGCAACGCTGCAGCAGCTGCGGCCATACCGTATCGAAATGCTTCCCGCATCTGCGCATTCCGATTAAGCGCCCACACCATTCCGCCCACGAAGCTGTCGCCCGCACCGATCGTACTGACGATTGACGTTGCGATGGCACCTGAGCGGACAACCTCTTCCTGTGTGACGAGCATCGCCCCGCCTGCGCCAAGGGTGAGCGCGATGGCATGCGCGTGCCCATTGCGGACAATCTCTTGAGCCGTCTGCATGCAATCCGCTTCCGTCTCCAACGCGCGCCCCGTCAGTTGTCGAAGCTCGTTCAGGCTGGGCTTGATCAGGTATGGTGCATGCGGCAACGCCGCGCGCAATGCCGGCCCCGAGGCATCCAGTACGACCCGGCAGCCATGAACCTTGGCTCTATCAATAACGCGTGCATAGAAATCTTCGGCGACCCCGAGCGGAAGGCTTCCGCTCAGCACGAGGTAGCGCGGCGCAGGTCGCAGCGCATCCAGGTAGTCCAGGCAGCGCTGCCATTCTGCTTCCGAGAGGACCGGCCCCGGCATTACGAACCGGAACTCACGGTGGCTGCACAGTTCCGTCACGGAAAAGTTCTCGCGTGTCTCTCCTTCGATCCCGAGGGCGACGAACGGCAGGCCCTCTGCCGACAGGAGACGTCCCAACCGCTCGGCCACCGGGCCGCCGGCAAGGTAAATGGCCAGGCACTCCCCGCCCAGACGATGAACAACGCGGGCGACGTTGATTCCACCGCCTCCAGGGTCACAGCGCGCCGGGGTGCAGCGCATCTTGTGTGTGTCAGTCAAGCGCTCCACCGATGTGGCGATATCGATTGCGGGATTGACCGTAAGCGTGACGATTTCCGGCATTGCACACCTCAAGGGGCTACGGCAGGCAGCATGACAAGGTCTGCGCACCTGCCCGCATCGACATGCTCCTTTGCACCGATGAATCCATGCTAGCCAACACCGCTCCGATGGCGTTGATCGGCATCACGCCGAGCGCACCGCGTCGGGAACAACGCCTCTGGCTCAAGCAGCTAACCACCTCGGGAAACACGCCCCATCAGAAGGGCGAGGCAAGCCAACCCGGAGACTTGCGTCAGGTCAACTCCGGCAATAACGAAGCGCCTACCCTGCAGTCATGTCAACCGGAGATCGTGATGCCACAGCCTACTGATGCAGCCTGTAATCTCGCCTGCGCCACCATGCGCGATGCCAGCCGCGCAGCCGAGCTCTTCGTCGATAGTCAGCTTCAGCTGGCACGCCTTCGCATCAAGATGGCGGAATCCGCGCTGGAGAATCTGTCCCAGCTGGAAGGTCAGTCGGACGCAGTCAAAGACTGGAGCGCACTGGCTTCTGCGCAGAGCGCCTACATGAAGCTCCAAGCCAACCAGAGTGCAAACGCAGTTCGCCAATGGGCCGACTTCCTCAATGACGCACAGCGCTCTTATATACGCCAGGCGACGGAGTGGAACGATCAGTTCCAACATCGCCCCGGAACGGCCGCGCCTCCCGCACAACTGCTGATCGCGTCCCTCGACTCTTGGCAGACGTTGGTCAACACCTTCAACGAGATAGCCGCGTCGGCTACGCAAGCCCGATCGCCGTCGCAACCACCAACGACATCCAAGAGCGCGCGCGGTGCGTGACGGCTGCCCTGGCAGATGGAAATGCGCGTGCAAAAAGCAACGCGCTACGCAGCGCGTCGATCAAAGAGAGCTGTTTGATTGCTGTCAACGAGGGGCTCTGGCAGCCACCTATTCTTGAAAGAGTCATCGGGCAAGCACGTGATGGATGGAAACGGTCCGTGATCCAGCGGTTGCACTTGATTTGTTTGCAGGAGCACAAAATGCACAGAAAACTCATGATGACTCTGCTCGTCGTGGCGGCAGCTTCCACGTCGGCGTACGCACAAAGTAAGTCCGACACAGCACCGAACGGCGACGGCCAAAGAGCCGGCAAAGTGAATCCCTACACGGAGGGCGCCAAGCAGGCCAAGCCCGATCCGTACACAGAGGGATCGAGACGCGGCAAGTTCGATCCATACACAGAAGGCGCAAAGGGCAAGCGCGACACCTATACGGATGGCGCCAAACAAGCCAAGCGCGATCCGTACACAGAAGGATCAAGACGCGGCAAGTTTGACCCGTACACGGAAGGTGCGAAAGGCAAGCGCGACACCTATACGGATGGCGCCAGACAAGCCAAACGCGATCCGTACACAGAAGGGTCGAGGAGTGGCAAGTTCGATCCGTACACGGAAGGTGCGAAGGGTAAGCGCGACACCTATACGGATGGCGGCAACCAGACGAAGTAGCAGCACCTGGCTTGGCCTTGTCGGACTCCGTCTGGGCGCGTAGCGGCCGTCGTCCTCAATACAGCAGATAGGCGGCCCGCTCGGAAAGAAAGACATCGGTCTGCGCGATGACGGTGTGCTCGATCGCGTCCAGCGACACACCATCCCGCAGCATTGCCCAGACCGTCTCTGACCCAACGGAGGTACGGATCGCCTCCAGCTTGAAATGCTCCGGATAGCGCACCGACAGTACCCGGGCCAGTGCCAAACCGATGCGGCCCGGGCGCGTGAGCGCAGACGTCCGGTGGATCGCCACACCCGAGCACGAGCGGCCATGGTATGGCCCCTCCGCGGGAACAAAATGGACGGGCGTATAGGTGGCACCGGTATCCAGCGCATTGAGTTCTCGCGCGACCGCTGCACCGTCCATCCACGGTGCCCCCACCATGCCGAAGGGCGCCGACGTGCCCCTACCCACGCTGACACTTGCGCCCTCGATCAGCCCCACATCCGGATATCGCTCCAAGGCAGCGAAGTCACGCAGGTTTGGCGATGGCGGAACCCAACCCAGCCCGGTATTGGCAAAGCGCATTGCGCGGTCGTACTGCTCCATGGCTACGACATGCAGTGCTGCGCCGATGTGCAGCTGGTCGTTCAGCAACCTGGCAAGCTCGCCGATCGTCATGCCGTGCACAAGCGGCAGAGACACGTAGTTCGTCAATGAGCGGTTTGCCGTATCGGATACCGGCCCACCAACGAGATCACCGCCCATCGGGTTGGGACGGTCCAGCACAAGCACCGGGATGTGGGCCTTCGCTGCCGCTTCGAGCGTCGCCCCCAGGGTGGCAAGGTAGGTAAAGAACCGTACGCCAGCGTCCTGGATGTCAAACACCAGGACGTCGATATCGGTCAGCGCGCTGCGTGGTATGTCCTTGCTGTTGCCGTAGAGGCTATGGACGACCACGTTGGAGCGTACGTCAATGGTGTCACCAAAGCGCGCATCGAGATCGGTGCCAATGCCATGCTCTGGCGCAAAGATGGCGCTCAACCGCACACCGGGTGCCTGATTGAGTACATCAATGGTGCGCCGTCCCTGGGCGTCGAAGCCACTGTGATTCGTGACCAAGCCGACCCGCTTTCCGGCAAGCGGTGCGAAGCCGCTGGCCTCCAACACGTCGATACCGGATCGTACGGGACCGACCGCCATGGGTAAGCGGCTTCCGGCACTGATCACCGCATCGGCCATGGTCGGGGCGCGCGCCGCGATCTGTTCACCGGAGAGCAACGGCGCAGTGCTCGATACCAGGTTCAGCGCAGCCTCACGCAACGGCATGGCGTTACCCCGCTCGGCCGGATACAGCCGGCTTGTAAGCACAATCACGAATCGTCGCGTGACCAAGTCGATCCATAAGCCGGTTCCGGTATAGCCCAGGTGCTGAAGAAGTCCGGCACGCGGTGCGCGATAGCGGTTGGGGATCAACGGCGCCTGGACTTCCCATCCCAGCGTGCGCGTCGCCTCCACTGCTGTCGAACCGTCCGGCGTCAACAGCTGGGCGACGCTGGCCGGTTGCAAGATACGGCGATCCCCCAAGCGGCCCCCATCAAGGAGCATCCTGGCGAACCTGGCGAGATTATCTGCCGTGGAGAACAGGCCCGCGTTGCCGGAGACACCCCCCAGTGCCGCGGCCGTCGGATCATGCACTTTGCCGCGAAGCCATCGTCCGTTGCGAATGATGGTTGGCGCGATGCGGGGAATCGCCTTATGGCTCGGCCGGAACGCCGTGTCGCGCATGCCAAGCGGTTGGAAAATGTTCTGCGCACACCATGCGTCAAGCCCGATCCCACTGACACGATGGACGACCTCACCCAAGGCGACATAGTTGAGATCGCTGTAGATGACACGATGCCCGGGCGCCGCAATCGGCGGCATGACCCCGATGGCGTGAAGCACCGTGGCGGGGCCCCGGAGTTCCGATTGGGCGGCCAGGCCTGGAGGCAGCCCCGAAGTGTGAGTAAGCAACTGCCGGATTGTGATGTGCGCCTTCCCTCCGTCTGCGAAGGGAGGCCAGTAACGGCTGGCCGGCGCGTCCAACTCCAAACGTCCGCGCTCGGCCAACTGCAGTACCGCCGTGGCCGTGGCCACTGCTTTGGTAAGGGATGCCAGATCGAAGATCGTGTCTTCCGTCATCGGCTCAGCGGCAGGTCCGTTGGATCGCTGACCCAACGCGACGCGTTCGCGCACCCCGCTGGCATCACCGATCGCTACGACCGCCCCGGCCACATTACCGTCGGCAATCTGCGCGGCTACTACGGCTTCCAGATCGTGCATGGGCACAGGCGCACCCAGTGGCCCAAGCTCGTTGGTGACGGGGGCGGCCCGCCCGCTTTGCATGCAGGCCAACAGCACCGCACCCAATATCGCGACTATCGCGGCAAATCGGCTCGATCGTACCGATTGCGCGCGTTCCATAGCATCCACCCGTTGGTTCCCTCCGCATCGGCAGCATCGACTTGGGCGCGAATCATCTCCGCATTGAACTCACGATGATCAAAGGCATAGTCCCGGAACGCCTGCAGCCATGGCCGGAACCTCGCCCCCGGAAAACCTGTGCGCCGCTTCGCTTCGGCCAGGGAGTGCGAGACGATCTCGCCGGGCTTCTCGGTGGGTTTTCTGACGCCCGGCAAGCCCCATGTGAAACCTGATGGATAGAGCATGGGCGAAATGTAGTCGACCACAGCGCCCAGTGTGTTGATCTGTTGGCCGATCGCCGTGTCGTCGGTGTTCCAGCACACGTAGCCGAAAATATCCGCCGCCAAGTAAATGTTGTATGGCCGCAGCCGCTCTCTCGCCTGCGCAAGAAAACCTGTCACGGCCGCAACCCGGTGTGCTTGCGTGTTGGCCTGATGGAACTGCAAGCCGTTGGCGTCCGGAAAACGCAGGTAGTCGAACTGGATTTCGTCGAATCCGAGTCTTGCCGCCTCTTCCGCCACGTCAAGCGTATTGGCCCAGGCGGCTTCGATACTTGGGTCGATCCATTGTTGATCTTCGCGATCGCGCCAGACCTCGCCATCGCGATCTCGCACGGCCCATTCCGGGTGCGCCAATGCCAGGCGGTCGTCCTTGAAGACGACAATGCGCGCAATCAGATACAGGCCACGTAGACGAAGTTGACGAATCAGGGCGGCAAACTGCTCGGTGCGGGCCGCACCGTTCTTCTGTACGGGCGCCACGCCCACTTCTGAACGGGCCGCACTCGGGTAAGGTGTGTCGCCGCGGTCGCCCTTCATGTCGATGACCAGCGCATTGATGGCCGTCTCGCCCTGTAGTGCAACGGCCGCATCACGCAAGGATCGATTGGATACGCCCTGTACCGACAGATAGACCGCCCGGGGCTTGATCTGCTTGAGCGCTATCTCAGTGGCGGGCTGTGCGCCGCCAAGCACCAGCTCGGCACGACCATAGCCGGGGGCGCGGATGCTGACCGTCTTGCGTGCATCCACTGCCGTGTCCGGAATGGCGACCAGGCCAGCAGCATCGGTCGTTCCGCTCTCGCCCTGAACGAATGTGATTGCGCCTTCCACGGGCAGATGGGTCTGTGCGTCGACCACGCGAAGCTCGGCGGCGCCGGCAACCTGCGCGCAAGAGAGCCACGCCGCTGCAAGCCAGAGGCGCAGACGGCTAGTCATGGTTGCCCCCGGTTGCATTGAGAATGTTCGTCATGCATTGCGCGCCACAACCATCGGTGATCAGGTATCGGGGCAGTGCCAGGGCGGGTTGAGACACTCGCAGTGGTTGCGCGTCCAGCGTGAAGGCGGCGGTGTAGCCCTCCTCCTGCGCGATGCGTTCCAGTTCAGGATCGTGGATGCCAAAAGGCCACGCCAGAAAATGCACCGGGACACCAATCTCTGTTTCGATGCGCACCTTTGCGCGGCGCAACTGATCATGGGCGAACTTGACGAAATCATCGGCGCTACGGTGCATTCGTTCCACGCGGAAGTTCGGATGCCAGTAAGTATGAGACTGCACGTCAAACTGGCCGGTGCGGGCCAACTCTTGTAACTGGAGCCAAGTCATCGCGTATGCGGCATTTGAGATGGCAGACGGGTACACAAATAGCGTCACAGGAATGCTCCGGCCGCGCAGCGCGGGCCACAACGTCTCGTACACGGACCGATGGCCGTCATCCACGGTAATGGCGACAGCCTTCGCCGGCAGCGCATCTTGCTTGCCTTCGTGCCAGCGCAGGATGTCCGCGAGCGGAACGATGCGATAACCGGCCGCCTCGATCGCACGCAGATGCGCTTCGAATGTCGGCATCCGAACCGTCATGCTGCTATCCACCGTCGATGCAAAGCGGTGATAGACGAGCACCACTACACTCGGCTGCACGGTGGGCATATCTGCGTTGGCGCTTGGGTACGCAATCATCAGAAGCGCGCAACACAACGAGAAGACCCAGGTTTTCATCAGCCGCAGCTCCGAAGGAGGATGGATGGCATGTCTCGCCTAACCCGCACAGCCTACGACTCGCGTGGTGTGCCGCGCAGCCAATGCCAAAGCAGCACCCCGCTGCCTGCCATGCCGCCCAGATGGGCAAAGTGCGCGACATCGACTTCGGTTCCGCTCACGCCGAGTGTCAGTTCCACGATCGCATAGAGCGTCGCAAACACCCACGCAGGCATCGGGATGGGTGGGATCAACGGCACGATCATGCGATTGGGAAACAGGACGGCATAAGCGAGAAGCAATCCGAACACGCCCCCGGAAGCGCCAATGACCGGCCCCGCCGAAAAAACGCTCAAGACCGTAAAAGCGATTTGCGCGAACGCCGCACTCAAGATGCTGGATAGATAAAGCAGCCAAGTCCGAGGCGCTCCCACGGCGCGTTCCACGTCGCGCCCGAACATGTAGAGGCCAAACATGTTGAGCGCCAGATGCGCTCCATTTGCGTGTAGGAAGGCGTATGTCAGCGGTTGCCACGGCATGAATCCGCTCCGCATGCCCTCTCCTGATATGCCGAGCGGCCAGAGCGCAAAGGCACGCAGCAACGCGTCTCCCGCAATGAGCTCTGCACCGAACACGGCCACGTTGATGAAGATGAGCAGCTTGATCATGAAAGCACCCCTGATCTCTGCCCACGATACGGCGGCGCGCGTGGGCCAGCTTGATCTCGCGCAAGCCGGTCCGACGGCGTGTCGTGGTTCCGCAAAGTCACAGGTTCCCTTGATGTGGCGCAAGGCCACGACACGGCCAGATGAAACGATGGACCCGCGTGCACGCAAGAGGATGCCTCGTGCCATTGGACGCTTCCTATCGGTCCCCCGTGGGCCAGGCCATCGCGCCAATCTTTCCCAAAGCAGGCCCGTGCGCTGCAGCACGAACTGTTCACCGCATCCTTGGATGAGCTGGCTCGTGTTGCGGCGGCACGCCGTATAAGCGAACTGCAGTTGCTCGCCCCCTCAACGGCATGGCGCGCGATCGCCGTTATGGTTTGGCAATCACCAAGCCCTGTGCCGATGCATTGATGCATTACCTGCTGGCAAGCGGCCTAGTCGACCAACCCGTCGTTTCCGGCAAGCTACCGGCGAGGACGCGACACCGTGGGAAACCTTGGTCTGCTCATCACAGGAAGAAAACGCGCCCAGATCATTGAGCATCTCGTGCACTACAACGACGTCGCCACTCGAATATCTGCTGCGGCGGACGATGTGAGAACCGAACTGGCGCATCATCTGAGGTCGTCTGTATGTGCACCGCAACAAATCGCCTGCCGTGCCAATTGGCTTGATCCGTATCAAGGTGCCGGAAATCGTGCGATCAAGAATGAACGCATCGGTGTCAACACCGGCAACCCAACAACCGGAGCCTGACCATGAGCCTGCCAGTCGATATTTCGTTCCAGGGTATTCCGCATTCCAAGGCTGTCGAAGAAACGGTTGCCACCCTTGCAGACCGCTTGAAGCGTATTCGTGGCGATCTCATACGCTGCCGCGTCAGTCTTGCCGTGGGAGCCAAGCATCAACATCAGGGCAAGCCGTTCGACGTCCACGTCAACGTGCTCACCCCGCATGAGACGCATGTTTCGAGCAACAGCTCCAACGAGGACCCATATGTCGCACTTCGCGAGGCTTTCACGCACGTGGAACGCATGCTCGTCGAGGCCAACGACAAACGCGGATCACACTCTTGAGGCGTCGTGGTCGTGTGCATGCGCATGCGCTATTGCATGTGCAAGCCACCATTCACGGCAACGTTGGCACCGGTAACGTAGGCGGCGTCCTCGCCGCACAGAAATGCCACCAGGGCAGCCACTTCTTCCGGCCGGCCGAGACGGCCTACCGGGATTTGCGGAAGAATGCGCTCTTGCATGATCTCGCTGGAAATATCGCGCGTCATTCGCGTGGCGAGATAACCAGGCGAAATCGTGTTGACGGTCACGCCCTTTGACGCACACTCGAGTGCCAGCGCCTTGGTGAACCCGTGTATGCCGGCCTTGGCGGCCGCGTAGTTCGTCTGCCCGAACGCGCCCCGCGATCCATTGACCGACGAGATATTGATAATGCGGCCCCAACCGCGCTCGATCATGCCTTCGTACAGCGGCTTGGTCATGTTGAAGACGGAGTCGAGATCGGTGGCCAGCACGTTCCGCCAGGCATCCAGCGTCATGCGCTTGAAGGTCATGTCCTGCGTGATGCCGGCGTTGTTCACAAGAATGTCGACGGGGCCTACCGTCGTGAGCACATCCGATGCGCATCGCTGGCAAGCGTCGTAGTCGGCCACATCCACTGCGAATGTCTGGAACAGACGTCCTTGGGCACGCTGTTCGGCCAGCCATGCGGTCACACGCGTATTGCGCAACGAATGCGTGACCACAACCCGATGCCCTTGGGCATGCAGACGGACGGCAATGGCTTCGCCCAGACCGCCCATACCACCGGTGATGAGCGCAATGCGATATGTTGTCATGATGGCCTCATCGCGTCGTCGGGCGTGCGCCAGTGCGAGGGCAATCGCGCTTGCACAGCAGCCACTCGTCTGCTCCGGGTTCGATACGCAACCGGACAACGGCATCGACCGGCTGCGCGCCAGCGCGAATGCTCAGGGTCTGCATCACGCCCCGATACGCGGCCGTTATCTGATAACGCCCGCGCGGCAATCGCATATACAACAGCGGTCCTTCCGTGCGCACGCGCAAACGGAGCGTGCCGCGCTCGTCCGCAACCGACACGTCCACGTCCGATAACGCCTCGCCGGTTCTGGCCGACACCACGTTCAGCCGCACATTGAAACGACGTGCCATTGCGTGCATGGTGTCTCGCTCGTCGCTCCCCACACCGCCTGACACATAGGCGATCTCATTCTGGAAGCGAACCTCCGGGGCCGCCGCATCCGGTCCAGCTGCACCAGCGTGCGCGCTGGCGGCAAAAGCCAACGCGGCAAGAAGGCAGCGTGGCGAAAGACGACATGCCTTGCTCATCTCATACCTCATTGCTCTGCGGCCGGCTGACCGACCGTTTGTGCCAGTATCGGAACTTCGTCTTCATTGAGCGACAGGGCCTCTGCCAGAAGACGCTGATTGAGCCAGCCGCGCACCACGCAGCCCAGCCCCGCCGAGGCACAGTAAAGTGATACGTTCTGCGAGATTGCCCCTGCCGCTACGCCGGCAAAGGTTTCGCGCACCGCTCCGGGCATCTGGTCTGCACGCGCATGGTTCACCACGTACACCAGATCCAGCGGCGCCTTGCCGACAAAGTCCTGATATCCGGTGAGGTTGCGCGCGTCCACGGCGTGCTTGAGCCGCAAACGATGCGCCACCGGCTCGTATTCGTAGACGCCCTCTGGCAGCGCGACGTAGATGTCGATTTCATTCAAGCCATGCGCTGACGGCGCGGTGCGCCCGCCCGTTTCTGGCCGGTTGATGCCGTTCGCCGCCCATAGCAATTCGCTCAGTTGCTGCAGAGACAGTGGCGTCGGCGCGAACTCGCGCACGCTTTTTCGCTTGATCAGCGCCGCGGTCAACGTGCCACCGCCATCCAATAGCGGCGGCGCCAGTGCAATGGCTGCCGGCGCAGCGTGGGACGCTGGTGGCGGCAACAGATACTGCACAGGGTCATAAGACAGGAGCATCGCCTCGCTCATGGCATCCACCTCACAAAACTGAAAATCCATCGAACGTGTGTCGCCGCCTAGGCTGAGATGATCACCTTCAGCGCATGTGTCTGCGCAGCATTGCGGAACGTGTCGTAGGCGGTGAGGATGTCATCGAGCTTGAACCGGTGCGTGATGAGCTGCCCAGGCATCAGCTTCCCCGCACGCACTGTTTTAAGGAGCATCGGTGTGCTGACCGTATCCACGAGCCTCGTGGTGATGGCGATGTTCTGGCTCCACAAGGTTTCCAGATGCAGATCTGCCTTGACGCCATGCACGCCAATGTTCGCAATCACCCCACCCGGCGCAACGAGCTGCTGGCAGAGTTCGAACGTCGCGGGCACGCCCACCGCCTCGATTGCACAATCGACTCCTACGCCCTCCGTCAGCCGCTTCACGGCGGCAACCGCGTCTTCATTGGAGACATCAATGCAGGCCGTTGCGCCCAGCCGGCCGGCCACCTCCAGCCGCGCCGCGTTCGTGTCGATCATGATGATCTGCGCGGGCGAGTAAAACTGCGCCGTCAGCAACGAAGCCAGCCCGATGGGGCCGGCACCGACAATCGCCACGCTGCTGCCGGGCTTCACGCGACCGTTGAGCACGCCGCATTCGAATCCGGTCGGAAAGATGTCGGACAGCATGACCAGCGCTTCTTCATCGACGCCTGGCGGCAGTTTGTAAAGGCTGGTCTCGGCGTGCGGAATCCTGACGTACTCAGCCTGCACGCCGTCGATGCGATTGCCCAGGATCCAGCCGCCCGTCTCGCAGTGCGAGTACATGCCGCACCGGCAGTTCGCACATTTGCCGCAAGACGAGATGCACGAGATCAGCACGTGGTCACCAGGCTGGAGCGATGTCACCGCCGCGCCCACTGACTCCACCACACCCACGCCCTCGTGGCCCAGCGTGCGCCCCGACTCGCATGTCGGCACGTCGCCCTTGATGATGTGCAGGTCGGTACCGCAAATGGTCGTCAACGTAACGCGCACTACCGCGTCGCCGGGCGCCTGCAATTCCGGTTTCGGCTTGTCGGCCAGAGTGATCTTGCCGGGCCCTTCGTAGACGAGTGCTTTCATGGCAATCACCAAAGAGGACGATGACTCCATGCTAGGCAACCGCCCTGCGCGGACGTTGATCTACGTCAGGGCGCATGGCGGCAACCGCGCGATATTGACCTCTTGTATCCGGAGGCGAAACTGCGTATGGCCGAACAAGCCACCACTATTCCATGCACGCAGCCAGCGGAAGCCTTGGTCACACGCATGCTTGAGGCGGCAGCGTATCCGCACCCCGCTGCCGATCTGCAGATGATCGAAACCCATCTGTCGTGGGTTTTCCTGGCGGGCGATTTTGCATACAAAGTGCGCAAGCCGATCAAGCTGGACTTCGTCGATTTTTCGACGCTCCGTGCGCGACAGATCGACTGCGAAGAGGAGTGCCGTCTCAACCGCCGCCTCGCCCCAGCGCTATACCTTGGCGTGGTGCCGATCTCGCACGATCCGGCCACGGATGCCATCCGCGTCAATGGACAAGGCGTGCCTTGTGAGTACGCGGTCCGCATGCGCCGCTTCGCCCAGCAAGACGTGCTGAGCACATTGGCCCATGATTCGCAGGTCCGCCCCGAAGAGATCGACGCGCTGGCCGACCTGATTGCAGACTTCCACGCAACCGCGCCTGTCGCCCGCGCCGGTTCAGACGCTGGAACACCTGCAAGCGTTCGGCGCACGCTTGAGGATTGCGCAGCGGGTGTCGTTGCCCTCAGCACGGAACCCCCGATTGCGGCGGCCACGATATCGCTGCTTCGTCAACACGCAAGTCGCCTCGAAGAGACGTTTGCGTCACGCCTGCGCTGCCAGCACATCCGCGAATGCCATGGTGATCTGCACCTGGGCAACATCGTCTTGATCAATGGCCAGCCGACGCCGTTCGACTGCCTTGAATTCTCGCCGTCGCTCCGGTGGATCGACACCATGTACGACACAGCCTTTCTGTTCATGGACTTGCTCGCAGCGGGCCTGCATGCGATGGCGTATCGCCTGATCAACCGTTATCTCGAACGATGTGGCGACTATGGCGGGTTGACGGTACTGCCTTTCTACGCATCGATGCGCGCACTCGTGCGCGCCCGCGTGCTGCTGGAACGCGCCCATCAGTTGGACGGAACGCCCGATCTGGCCGCCAAGCCGCGCGCCGAGGCACGCCGCATGCTCGACCTGTCTCGGGAGCTGCTCTGCCGAAACGACGCCTGCATTCTTCTCATGCATGGCCTTTCCGGCAGCGGAAAATCCACCCGCGCCGCACAGCTTGCCGAAGCAGAAGGGATGATCCGCGTGCGCTCCGATGTTGAACGCCAACGCGTCCAGCATGTCGCCGCCATAGATCGTTACCTGCCCCGTGCGGTCGAACGTACTTATCGGCGTCTGGCCGCCGTTTGCAAGGTGGGCGCGAGGTCTGGTTTTCCGATGATTGCGGACGCGACGTTCCTGGCCGAGCATCAACGCAGACGTTTCTTCTCGCTGGCCCGGCGGTTGAGGGTGGCCGTGGCCATCGTGGACTGCGTTGCCGACGTCGACAGGCTGCGTATGCGCATCCGCAAGCGCATGCGCGGTGGGCTCGACGCATCCGAGGCAGATCTGCACGTGCTGGAGGCCCAGATCGCCACACAACAGCCTCTCAGTGCGGACGAGCGGGCACATGTGATACCTGACGAAATGTCGAACGTGGTGCCTTACATCAAAGGCAAAGGGCAATGATTCTGCACGGCCTGGCTCAGGCAACCAAGTGCCACGAGACCTAGCACTGCGGCGATGGTGTTTCACGCGCGGCCGCCAGTTTGCGCCATATCAACGCACACAACTGCAGAGTGCCTACGCTGCAGATGGAAACCTCATTCGGCGGCCCCGTTCACCTGTCCGCCAAGACCCCACCGGAGATCACAATGCAACAACCTGCTGATATGGCATGCAACCTGGCATGCGTCGCCATGCGCGATATGAGCCGCACCGCCAGCTTCATGCTCGAGGCGCAGATCGACCTGGCCCATTTCCGCCTCAAGCTGGCAGAGGCTGCGCTGGAAGATCTGCGTGCGTTGGAACATGAGCTGAGTGGCACGCATGACTGGACATCGCTGGCCGCTGCGCAGAGCATCTTCATGAAGATGCAATCGAGCCACGGTGCTAACGCTCTGAAGACATGGGCCGATTTCACGAACAAGCTACAGGCGGCCTATTTGCGTCGACTGACTGAGTGGACTCAGCAAATGCAGCAACCTGAAGGACAGACCTCTTCCTCGCAGTTGTTTGCCGCATCATCCGATTCGCTGAAGGCCTTCTTTGACAGCTTCAACCACATGGCTCCGCCAGACTCCGAGGCGAAGAAGAACGGACTGGCCCGCCCAGCAAAGGGAAAAGCTGAACAGACCGCCTGATCGTCACACGCCTCGCCCGTATCGAGCACAAGACGACCGGCAGCCTCCAGCCGCCAGGCTGCCACCTCACTCCAGGAAACCCCATCCATGAATGCCGAGCCACTTTCTCTGAGCATGGATATCGTGGCGGACGACGCAGTGCTGGAAGGCACGTTGGACTGCCCCGGCAATGCAACCGGCCTGGTGATCTTTGCGCATGGCAGCGGCAGTTCGCGGCTCAGCCCGCGCAACCGGTATGTTGCCGATCAGCTTCATGCCGCCGGCTTGGGCACGCTGCTGTTCGATCTGTTGAGTGCCGAAGAGGCATCGCATGCCTCGTGCCGGTTCGACATCGACCTACTGGCGCGGCGTCTGCGTACAGCCACACGCGCGGTGGGCAGCATCGCCCGCGAACGCGGGTTACGCCTCGGGTATTTTGGCGCCAGCACCGGAGCCGCGGCCGCGATCCTGGCAGCGACCGAGTCGGACGACGCCTGCCCGATCGAGGCGGTCGTCAGCCGCGGCGGTCGGCCGGATCTTGCGGGCCCACGCGCACTGGACAAACTCGCCTGCCCGACCCTGCTGATCGTAGGTGCGGCCGATTCGGACGTTCTCGATCTCAACCGGCAAGCGCTGAGCCAGATGCGTTGTGAGAAAGCCCTTGAGACGGTGCCGCACGCAACACACCTTTTTGAAGAAGAGGGTGCCCTCGAACAGGTGGCCGAGCTGGCGCGGGCATGGTTCGTCCGCTATTTGAGCGCTGCCACCCAACCCCAACGACACGCGAGGTAGCCCCGTGCGATTCAAAGATCGATTAGATGCAGCGCGCATGCTGGCGCAGGCGCTGGAAAAGTATCGGGACATGCACCCACTGGTGTTGGCCATCCCAAGGGGTGCGGTTCCAATGAGCGCACTCATCGCACACGCACTCGGCGGTCAGCTTGATGTGGTGCTGGTTCGCAAACTCGGCGCGCCGTTCAACCCTGAACTGGCTGTCGGCTCTGTGGAAGAAGGCGGCTGGACCTACTTCGCACCCTATGCGAGCCGCATTGGCGCGGACACGACATACCTCGAACAGGAAAGCGCTGAACAAATGGAAGTCATCCGTCGGCGCCGTGCGCTCTATACTCCAAATCGCGGTCCGTATGACGTAGAAGGACGCGTTGTGATCGTGGTCGACGATGGGCTGGCGACCGGGGCTTCCATGAAGGCGGCACTCCACGCCATACGGCAGCGTCATCCGCAACGCCTCATCTGCGCGGTTCCCGTGGCGGCGCCGGACAGCCTGGACGAGATCCGACCGCTTGCCGATGAGGTCGTCTGCCTCTACGCGCCGCAGGGCTTCCGGGCGGTAGGTTTGTATTACGCCGACTTTCCTCAGGTGGAAGACGCCGAAGTGCGTGCTGCGTTGGACGTGGCCCCGCAAAGCGAGCGCCAGGCTGGCTGACATGCCCGCTCAATCCAGACCGTATCTGCGCACGTACCAGGCTTTCATCACATAGGCACACAACCCGTAGGCCACTATGATCGCTGCCAGGCACGGCCAGTACGCTGCCGGCAGCGGTACGAAGCCAAACAGCGCCCCGACCGATGTCAACGGCATGGCGACACCCACGCAAGCAATGGCGATGCTGGTCAGCACCAGAGCGGTACTTGCCCGACTTTGCACGAACGGCACCCTGGCTGTGCGGATGATATGGATGATGAGCGTTTGCGTGAGCAGCGATTCAACAAACCATCCGGACTGGAACAGCGCCGGATCCGCCCACGCGTGAAAGACGCCCAGCAGCAGCGCATAGGTCGCAAAATCAAACAACGAACTGACGGGCCCCATGTACAGCATGAACTTCAAGATGCTGCCGATCTCCCATCGTCGTGGTTTGACAAGGTAGTCCTCGTCTACATTGTCGGTCGGGATTGCGGTTTGCGAAAAGTCGTAGAGCAGGTTGTTGAGCAGAACCTGCACCGGTGCCATTGGCAGAAAGGGCAGAAACAGGCTTGCGCCCAGCACGCTGAACATGTTTCCGAAGTTCGAGCTGGCGCCCATCTTGATGTACTTGACGATGTTGCCGAACACCTTGCGCCCTTCCGTCACGCCCTCGCCCAGCACGGCCAGACTTTTCTCCAGCAGGATGATGTCGGCGGACTCCTTCGCAATATCGACCGCGCTATCCACGGAGATGCCGACATCCGCGGCCTTGAGCGCCGGCCCATCGTTAATGCCATCGCCCATGAAGCCCACCACATGGCCCCGGCGGTGCAGTGCCTCGACAATGGCCGCCTTTTGCGCCGGCGATACCTTGGCGAACACCGACGCGCGCTCGGCTACCTCGGCCATCTGGTCAGGTGACATGGCGGCCAGCTCGGTGCCAAGCACCACCGGTTCCACGGCCAGCCCGACCTCGCGACAGATCTTGCGCGCAACAATGCCGTTGTCCCCGGTCAGGATCTTGACTGCCACGCCGCGGGCCTTCAATGCAGCAATGGCAGGGGCGGCCGTATCACGCGGTGGGTCGAGAAAGGCGATGTACCCGAGCAACGTCAGCCCCGACTCGTCTGTGACGACGTACTGGTTTTGCTCGGGCGGCATCTCCTTGTATGCAACAGCCACGACACGGAAACCGTCAGCATTCAGGTTCTCCGCCAGTTGCCGCGTATCTTGGAGGTGGCTTGCCTCCAGCGGGCCAGCCTCGTCGCCGTTCACGTAACGCGCACTGACAGCCAGCACTTCTTCCACGGCACCCTTGCAGATCAGCACATGTTTGCCATCGTCCTGCGCCAGCACCACCGACATGCGCCGCCGCTCGAAGTCAAACGGCAGCTCATCGATCTTCTGGAAACGCGCATGTACATCCAGGCGCTGTTCCAGCTCCACGTGCTTGAGCACGGCCACGTCCAGCAGGTTCTTCAGGCCGGACTGATAGAAGCTGTTAAGAAACGCATACTCCAGTACTTCATCTGATTCTTCACCGCGCAAATCCAGGTGATGCTTGAGGATGATGCGGTCTTGTGTGAGCGTGCCGGTCTTGTCGGTGCACAGCACATCCATCGCACCGAAATTCTGGATGGCGTTGAGCCGCTTGACGATGACCTTCTTGCGCGACATGGCAATGGCGCCCTTGGCCAGATTGACCGTGACGATCATCGGCAGCATCTCGGGCGTCAGACCAACGGCCACGGCCACCGCAAACAACAGCGCCTCGAACCAGTTGCCCTTGGTCAGTCCATTGATGAGAAAGACCGTGGGCGCCATCACCAGGATCAGCGTCAGCATCAGCCAGGTGAACCGGGTAATGCCGCGATCAAAGCTGGTCTGCTCGCGTTGCCCGGCAATCAGGTTCGCCACATGACCAAAGGCGGTCCGGCGGCCGGTGGTCAGGACAACGCCCGTCGCGTAGCCGCTCACCACGGCGCTGCCCATGAAGCACAGATTAGGTCGATCGAAATCTGCCGCAGGTTGACTGTCGGAAGGTTCCGCATGCTTTTCCTGCGGCATAGCCTCACCAGTCAGGGCCGACTGGTTGACGAACACATCCTTCGCGCTGAGCAGCCGCAAGTCCGCCGGCACCATGTCGCCGGCGGAAAGCTGCACGATATCGCCCGGCACCAGTTGCTCGATCGGGATTTCCTGGCTTGCTTCGGCGCCGTCGGAACCGATGCGCCTTACCGTTGCCGTTGTGTGCACCATGCGACGCAGTGCCTCCGCCGCGCGGTTGGAGCGATGCTCCTGCAGAAAGCCCAACACAACGCTCAGTACCACCATGACGGCAATCAGCACCGCCGCCCGTATATCGCCCAACACCGCCGAGACGCCCGCCAGCGAGATGAGCAGCACATTCAGCGGATTGACCGAGCGGCGCACCAGCTCACTCAGCACAGCCTCGTGATGGCCGTTGGCCACGCGGTTGAGCCCGTGTTCACGCAGGCGCTGTGCTGCGGCTTCCTGCGTCAGGCCGTGCGTCTGGGTCTGAAGCCGGCCCAGCACGTCCTGTGAGGCAAGCACCGACCACATCGAGAGATCGTCGGCGGGCAAATGCGGAGACGGCATGGGCATGATGCGCATGGGAAATTGCGTGCAAAGCACCTGGATGTGCAAACCATTAGAGCGCAGGACGCGCGCCGGGCTTTGACGCAACTCAACGCTCGTCGTCACCCCGGCGGTTGCTGTGCGTGTCCCGCTACCGGCGGTTCAATGCTGGCGCCACGCCAACCCCCGCCCAGCGCAAGGAACAGCGCCACGGTGTCTTGCAGCCGCTGTGCACGCACTTGTAGCGTGCCAAGCACGGCTTGCTGATACTGCAGGTCGGCACTCAACACCTGCAGATAGTTAGCAACACCGGCACGGTAGTTCGCGTTGATCTCTTCCAGGGTGGCACTTGCGGCCGCCAGTGCGCGCAACTGTGCGTCAAGCTGCGCTGCATCGTGTTCAAGTGCCCTCAGCACATCGGCCACCTGTTCGAACGACGAGAGCACCACCTGCCGATAGCCGGCATCGGCGGCCTGCAAAGCCTGCCGGGATGCGGAACGACGGAAATACAGGGTGCCGCCCTCAAACAGCGGGGCGGCAAGGCTTGCCCCCACGCTCCAGGCGCCGGCTTTTGCGCCAAACAGATCTGCGCTGCGACCGCTCATCCGGGCGTAGTCTGCGCTCAGGGTCAAACTGGGCAGCATCGCCGCCGTTGCAACACCCACCTCGGCGCTGGCTTGGTGCAGGCGTGCCTGTGCGGCCAGAACGTCGGGCCGCTGGCGCACCAGTTCAGAGGGCACCAGTCTGGGCAGGTCCGCCGGCAGTTGCAGCCCATTGAGCGCAACGTCTACGGGGTCTGTCTCCGAAGGAAATCGGCCGGCCAGCACCACCTGCAGATGCGCAGCCTGGTCACGCTTTTGCTCCAGCGGCGGCAGTGATGCCTCCAACGACGCCAATTGCGAGGCAAGGCTCAACTCGCTGGCATGCGCCGTGACGCCGGCTTCGACCTGCGCATGCGCAATCTCCACTTGCTCGCGCACCACGGAAATCAGGCGGCGCGTGGTGTCGATTTCCGCCCGATAGGCGGCATGGGCAATCACGGTGTTCACCAGATTGCCGGTCAGGGTGAGGTAGGCAGCGGCCACTACATACCTTTGCTCTTCCGCCTGCGCCGCCAGTGCTTCCACCGCACGCCGATTGCCGCCAAAGATATCGACCGCGTAACTGATGGATGCCCCCAGTGTCCACAGCATAAAAAGGCTTGGCGCGCCGGTCTGCCCGAGCCTGGCGGGCACCGCTGCCTGACGTGACACATCGGCTGATCCAGCCACCTGCGGATAGAACACTCCAGCGCCAGCTCGCAACAAGTCTTGCGCGGCGCGCAGGTTTGCTTCTGCCTGCTGCAGGCTCGGGTTGGCCGTAATGGCTGCTTCCATGGCCTGATCAAGCGCAGGACTGCCGAGGGCGTGCCACCAGTCTGCAGGCACTGTGGCAGCCGTGAAGCGCTGCGCAATGCCATCTGCAGAGGCAGCCTGGGCAGGATCGCCATCATGAAGATAGCGATCGACGCCGGGCGCAGGCGGTGCGTGAAAATCCGGTCCGACGGCACAGCCCGAAACCATCAGCGCTGCGGCCATCGCACACGCCACCGTTTTCACGACGCCCCCTGCAGATAGACGTCGACCAGCTGGCCGGGATAGACGGCGAGCTTGTCAGGCTGCTTGAAGCGAAAAAGCAACGGAAGCACGCGCACATCCACGCGTTCCGAGCGCAGGTCGGATAACTCGACCTTGGGCGACACGTAGGGCTGCACGCGCACAAACTCCAGCGGCACGCTGACATCGGTGCCGCGCACGAACATGCGTGCCTGTACCGAGCCCGGCGGAAGGCGGTGCACCAGAATCTCGTCCACATACACACGCACGGCCAGCTTGTTCTGACCGGTGCTCATCGTGACCAGGGGCACGTTGGCTCGCGTGTAGGCGTCATAGGTACCCTGCGGCGATACATAGCCACCCATCGCCGTGTTGACGGACATGACAACACCGTCCATCGGCGCCCGCACGGCATATTTTTCGAGCAGCGCCGCTGCCGCTGCCGCACCCTTCTGCAAGGCATCGCGCTGTTTCTGCAGCGTACGGATGTCGTAGCTCCAGGCGCCGGCGCGCGTCAGGTCGTACTGACGTTGCGCAACAGCAAGATTGCCGTGCGCCACCCGTACCGCGTTGGCAGCGTTGTCCATTGCATCGCGACTGACGGCCTTGGGGTTGAGCCGGGCAGCCGCCTCAAGCTTATCCAACTGATCCTGCACGGTGCGCAAACCGGCATCTGCGGCGCTCACCTGTGCACGGGTGACCTCCAGCGCTTCCTTACGCGGTTGGGCCAGCAGCGCGTTCAACTGGGCATCGACGGCATCCGCTTGCGACTGCTGTTGTGCCGTCAGGGCGCGTTGCACGGAATCCTCGATCTGGATCAGGACATCGCCGCGCTTGACCGCTTGCCCTTCCTGCACGGCGATACGCGCGACAGTGCCCGACACCTCGGCATACAGGTTCAGATTGGCACCGCTAGGCTGATCGCTTTCGACAATGCCGTTGGCGTAAATGCCCGTCGCGTACGGATTGGCAGCGGGTTGGAAAACAGGCGGCAGCGGTGGCTTCTGCCGTGCGTAGTAGATGGCCGCCCCAACCCCAGCCAGCGCGCCGATCACAGAGAGCACAAACAACCATCGGATCTTCATCGCATCTCTCCGTGTTCAATGCGGCTCAGCTTGCCATCCTCCATATCGAGGATGCGGCTGGCCATGTCGAGGATGCGCGCGTCGTGCGTCACGATCACGATGCAGCGGTGCGCGTTCAGGATTTCCGTCTTTACGAACTGCATGATGGAGCGGCCGGTGTCGCCATCCAGCGATGCGGTGGGTTCATCCAGGATGAGGATGTCGGGCTGCGAAACGATGGCGCGTGCAATCGCCACGCGCTGCTGCTCTCCACCGCTGAGCTTGACCGGCGGCAACTGCGCACGGTTCTTCAGCCCAACCACATCGAGGTAATGCATGGCTTGGTCGAGCGCTGTGTCCCACGCGACATGCCGCAGGATCAGCGGAATGGCGACGTTCTCGACCGTGGTGAGGCGCGGGAACAGGTGGTAGTCCTGAAACACGAAGCCGATCTTGCTCAAGCGGAAATCGGCTAGTGCGTCGCCGCCCAGGCTCCAGATATCGACCCCGTCCACGACAGCGCGGCCGCCATCCGGGCGCAGAATGCCGGAGATCACGCTCAGCAACGTGGTCTTGCCGCTACCCGAGGGCCCGACGATGAACAGCATCTCGTTGAATTCGGCCTCGAAACTGACCTGCATGAGCGCGCGAGTACGCGCCTCGCCCTCGCCAAACCATTTATCGAGCGCCTGTGCGGCAATGGCAACGTTGGCCACGATCAACCCCGGAAGATGTCAAAGGGCTCGATGTGCAGGACCTTACGCACGCCGATATAGCCCGATATACCGGCGATCACGATCACCATGGCCAGCGCCAGCATCAGATTGGTGAACGTGATCATGGCTGCGTAGTCCGGAATGCGAAGGCGCACCAGCGCAATCGACGCGGCGCATAGGCCGATGCCCAGCCCGTAGCCCACCAGCGCAACGAACGTGGCCTGGAAAACGATCATCGTGACCAGCTCACGCCCCTTGGCTCCGATGGCCTTGAGTGCGCCAAAGCGCTCCAGGTTTTCGAGAATGAAGGTGTAGAACGTCTGCCCCGATATGGACAGCCCTACCACGAAGCTGATCACCGTCATCAGCAGGATGTTGGTGCCAAGCCCGGTCTGGAAGGTATAGAAGTGCGAAATGCGGCTGATGAACTCTTCCTTGGTCAGGGCGCGATAACCGAGCCGGTCTACCGCGCGTTCGATCGCTGCAATGTCGGCTTCGGTCTTGGGCTCGATCAGGATGTACGACATCGTGTAGCGCGTACCGGGCAGATATTGCACAGCGCGACGGTACGTTGTGTACAGGGTGGGCACGCCAAACAATCCGCTGGTCGCCACCTCGCCAATGCCGACGATCACTCCCCGGTGGTCATTAACCTCGAACTCGGTGCCGATATGCGGGTTTTCCAGCTTTCCGAACTCGGCGTCCTGGATGACGATGAAAGCGTTCTCGCCGTACAGATCCTGGATACGGCCGCTGAGCATGTGCGGGCGGCCGAACAGGCTGGTGTCGTCGATGCCGACGACGGTCACAGGCTGATATGTCCCGCTCTTCAGGCGCACAAGTGCACCACCTGAATACAGCGGCACGGCAAACTTCACACCGTGAATGCTGCGCACCGCATCAAGAACATACTCCGGCATGCCGATCGTGTTGGCCACGGTGTTGACAGCCGGGTCCATGACCCACATGCGTGCGCCGATGTTGTACACGGCAGACGAAGACCGATTGAGCACGCCCGCAAACAGCGACGTCATCTCAATCATCAGAAACACCGCAAACGTAATGCCGACCAGCAAGCCGCTCAGCTTGGCCTTGTCATTGACCAGCAGCTTGTAAGCGAGTTTGAGAATGGCTTGCACATGGCCCCCTTGGCCATGCACGGCAGACAGGGGAGCGCCCCGGGGTGATACCGACCGGCCGATGCATGTGCATCAACGATAGCGATTCCGGGGCGGCGGCCTTTGATGTGTCGCAAGGCCGGGCTCAGTCCTGCGGAGAATGCGCTACAGCGTATCGTCGTCGGAAAACAAGCGATGACGTATCGCGTAACGCACGAGGGCGGCTTCGCTGGAGAGCTGCAGCTTGTCCATCAGCCGCATCTTGTAGGTGCTAATGGTCTTGGCGCTCACACACAGACTGGTGGCAATCTCGGTCAAGGGCTCGCCTCGCACCAGCCGCCGATAGACCTCCATCTCACGATCGGACAGGCGCGTGTGGGCCGCCTCCTCGCTGGGCTCGCCCAGGCTGTGCGCAAGCTTCTCCGCCATGGGCGGGCTGACATACGTGCCGCCGCTCGCCACCTTCTGCAGCGCGGTGACCAGTTCGGTCGCGGCGCTTTCCTTCGTCAGGTAGCCGGCCGCCCCTGCACGGAAGGCGCGGGCCACGTACTGTTCTTCAGCATGCATGGTCAGCACCAGCACGCGCACCCTGGGGTGATCGTCGTGCAGCTGGCGGAGCAGTTCCAGCCCGCTGCGCCCCGGCATCGAAAGATCCAGCACGATCACCTGCGGTTGGTTGTCACGCACCAGTTGCAAGACCTGCGTACCGTCGGACGCTTCGCATGCGACTTCAAAATCGCCCGCGCGCTCCAGGATATGGCGCACGCCATCGCGCATCACGGCATGATCGTCGGCGATCATCACGCGAATCATGTCCGCGCCTCCTCAGTGGCTTCGTGAACGGCGGGAAAGCTCACGCTCAGGCGAAAGCCGCCGCCAGGCGCATGGGTGATCGTTGCCTGCCCGCCCAATAACCGGGCACGTTCGCGGATGCCAAGCAACCCCAGTGGCTTGCGTTCACCCACCGCCGGCGGCGCCCCACTCCAGCCATGCCCATTGTCTTGAATGGACAACTCCAGCAGGTCATCCTGCTGCGAGAACGCGATCTCAACGCGAGTGGCATCGGCGTGGCGCACGACATTGTTGAGCGCCTCCTGCACGATCCGAAAGACCGAGATGGCAGCGCGCTCGTTCATTGCCAGCTCTTGCGCATGCACGTTCACGACCAAGCCAAAGCGCTGGCGAAAATTCTTGGCCATCCATTCGATGGAGGGCACGAGCCCCAGCTCATCCAGCAAGGGCGGCCGAAGGTCAGCAGAGATCTGTCGCACAGCAACAATCGTCTCGTCGATCACGTGTTGCATCGCCTGCGTCTGGTCGATTAGCGCCTTGTCACTTCCTGCGGCCCGCAGATCCGCCGCCAGCAGCGAAATGTCCATCTTGAGTGCGCTCAGACGCTGGCCCAGATCGTCGTGCAGCTCACGGGCGATGCGGTGCCGCTCTTCTTCGCGCGTGGCCAGAACGCTGTCCGACAGATGCTGCAGTTCTTCCTGAGAGCGCCGCAGCGCCGCTTCCGCGCGGACACGTTCCGTGGTGTCACGCAGCATCACCGTGAAGAGCTTGCCCCCGTTCACCTCGATCTGTGAAATCGACGCTTCGATCGGGAATTCCCGCCCATCGGTATGCAGGGCAAACAGCGGGCGCTGCTTGCCCATCTGGCGCTCCGACACGCCCGTCACCCCGAAACGCCGCACGTGCGCTTCGTGCGCGCCGCGAAACCGCTCAGGAATGAAGTTTGACAACTGCCGGCCGATGGCATGGCGAGCCGGACAACCAAACAGGGTTTCGGCCATGGGATTGAACAGCACGATGCGTTGGGCTTCATCCACGGAAATGATGGCTTCCATGGACGAACGAATGATGCCGGCCAGCCGGGCTTCGCTCTTTTCAAGGTAGGTCACGTCCCGGGCGACAGCGGCTCGCAACTTCCGAAGCCGCAGCCAATAGAACACCAGTGCGACAACCGCAGCGATGCTTGCCGCGGCCAACAGGATGAAGTGGGCATCCCAAGCCCGGAAGGCGACGGCTCGCAGAGCAACCGTCGCGGCCAGCAGCAAAATCGCAAGCCCCCCCGCCATCAGTTCGGCCGAAGTGGATTGCAGTTGCGGCAGGCGCCGGTGCGTTGCCTTCGAGGATTGAGTGTCTTGGTCCGCCACCGCACACCGGAAAAGGGCTTAGAAGCAAACAACATATCGCATTCCGGGAGCGGCTGATACTCCCCATGTGACGGAGAAGCCCTCCGGAAAACCCTGCTGTGGCTGTCAGGAAACCCTGACAGGGGCATGGCGCATCCCGACGCACATCTCAGCGCCGCCTGATTTCGCGCAAACGCCGCGCCTCCGATACTTCTGCCTACGGACACCGAGCCTTGATGGAGGGCAGTGACCGGATACCCACCACCTCACCGAGGATGTGTGGTTCAAAGACCACAGACGCCTTCCGGAGCCGCCCCATGATTCCGCGCACGATAGAGTCCCCCGTACCCGTTGAACTTCGGCAGCCTGCTGCGCTGCCCCAACTCAGGCTGGTGCGCGACGCCACACAGGCCCGGGAGACTACGCCACTGATCCCGAACAGCCAATGTGGCAATTGCATGATGCATTGGACCTGTATCGCGAGCGCTGTGCCATCCGGGCAACGCGAACAGCTCGATCAGATGGTGCACACCTGGCGCAAGATCGCCAAAGGCGAAGCACTCTTCCGCGCAGGTGACAGCTTCCACGCGCTCTATGCCATTCGGTCGGGATCGTTCAAAACGGTCGTGTCGCACCCCAACGGCGCAAGTCACGTCACCGGATTCCAATTGCCGGGCGAAACGCTTGGCCTGGACGGCATTGCCGCAGATCGCCACACCTGCGATGCGATTGCCCTGGAAGACAGCACGGTCTGCTCCATGCCGTTCCACTGCATTGAAGACCTGTGCCAGGACATCCGCCCACTGCAACGTCGCCTTCACCAATTGATGGCTGAAGAGATCGTGCGCGAGTCAGGCCTCATGCTGCTGCTCGCCGGGCTGAGCGCGGAAGCGCGTGTTGCCACCTTCCTGCTGAATCTCTCCACGCGCATGCAGGACCGCGGGTACTCCGCTTTGAGCTTCACGCTGCGCATGACCCGCGAAGAAATCGGCAGCTACCTCGGCATGCAGCTTGAGACGGTCAGCCGTGCGCTGTCGAGATTCCAGCGCGAAGGCTGGATCGTCGTGAGTGGCAAGAACATCGAGCTGACTGACAAGGCGGCACTGACGGAGCTTTGACCGCTCGCCCTGCCGCTCAAAAAATCACGCCGCCCCGCTTTTTCTGGTGGGGCGGCGTTTTTCCTGCATTATTTCCAACCTTACGGCGTGATCTGGAGATGATCGATGACTTCCGTCACGCCAGGTGCGGACCATGCCGCGCCCTTGGCCGCGCGCCGCTCCGATGCCGAACCAATGTGGCCACTGAGCGTCACCGTCCCGCCATGAACGGAGACCTGGATGTGGTCGGCCTCACGCGCGGCATGCCGCTTGAGCGCCGCACCGATCTGCTCGGCAACATTGGCTGGCGCCACGCGTGCTTTGATTCGCAGCCGGTTGATCAGCCCCGCTACACCGCGCAACGATCCCACCGCATGCGCCGCCTGCTCGCTCTGGTATGGCCAGTCCACCTCACCCGAGAGCGTCACCCAACCGTTTTCGACCAGCACCTCGATGCGGTTGGACGGCAAGCTGACCTGCCATTCAAGTGCGGCACGGGCGGCTTGAGCGACATCCTCGTCCGTGTGTGCTCCCGGCAGGCGGACTTCGATCTTCTGCACGACCCCGCGCACGCCGGCAACACGCTCAGCCGCATGCTCGGCAGCGACCTTCTCCATGTAGCTGCGCACGTGGCCGGTCAGCGTCACCACGCCGTTGTCCACTTCCACACCAATCGCTGCGGCATCCACCGCAGGTTCCCAAAGCAGTTCGTCGTTGACGTCCTGCTTGATACCCAGATCGCTTTTCATAACTCGCTCCTGCTAGATAGAGTCGCCTCGCTATGCCCGGCGGCGCTCGAGCGCTGTTTGGCAAGGCAGACAGCGCATGGCAGTCGGCTGGGCTTGCAGGCGTAAAAACGGAATCGCTTCGCCGCAATCGACGCAGATACCGTAGCTGCGCTGCTCCATACGCTCGCGTGCAGCGTTCAGTTGCTCAAGCTCGCTTCGGTAACGGGCGAGCATGACGTCGTTCGTTTGGTCGCCGGCCTCTTCATCGGCAAGCTCTGCGTTTTCGAACGGCGCTTCACGCGGCACCGGCTCAGCCGATGCGCCCAGCGCAGACAACTGGCGCTGCACGCGTGCTTCCTGTTCGTCGAGCAAGCTCCTCAGCCGTTTCCATTGCGCCTCGGTAAAGCGGGTCATGCCCAGTCTCCTTCTGTTGAATCAGCGTCGCGCGGCGTGTCGGCGTTAGGCTTCCGTGGGCGACAGCCAAGCCGCGCGCTGCCGCGATTGCTCCCACCGGCCAGCGGTCTTCACCTGATCGATAAAGCCCGCCATCTCCTCCTGCGACAACCCGCTGAGCACATCGCGCTGGAACAACGCCAGCACAGGTGCAGGAATGGTCGCGGTGATGCGCATGATTTCTTCTACCGCACGGAATGCCCCGCGCGCCGCCATGACGCAAATGACGGAAAGGTGCGTGGACCCCAGCAATTGGTCAGCCAGGAAGTCCCGCATGGGCGAAGCCAGGTGGCCCATCCAGATGGGTGCGATCACGATGACGTGTTCGATTTCATCAAGGGGCGGACCTTCATAGCGATACTTGGCGCGCGCATGGAATACCGTTTCGATGACACAGCGCGCATCTCCCAGGAAGCCGGCGCGCGGATGCTCGTCCGTCACCTCGGCAAGCTGCCATCCGCTCTGCGCGGCCATCTGCTCGGCCACCTGACGTGCCGTGCCGGTGCGCGAGTAGTACACGATCAGCTTCTTTTCCATCTCGTACTCCAGGGATTTCGAAAGCAGTGGAACGGGGAAATTGCTTTTAGGAGCCAACCCACATCTGATCGACGACAGAACGCACGCCTGGCGCATCCCATGCGGCCTCGCGGGCCGCTCGGCACTCGTTGAGGTTGCGCAGCGGCCCGCACAAGGTCACCGTGCCGTCTGCCACGGAAACACTCAGGCGCGAGGCGTCGACCGCTGCCAGGCGTTGCAGTGCCTTTGCAATGCGATCGCTCAGGTCCGCCGGGCCGGCGGCGGCACGCAATGTCAGCCCATTGGCCACGGACTTCACGCCGTGCACCCTGTGCACCGTGTCCAGTGCTGCGCGGCGCTGGAAGTCCTGTTCGACTTCACCGCGCAGCGTCACCGCGCCGTCTTCGACAGTGATCTGGACAGCATCCGGCGGCACCGACGCATTCCAATGCAGCGCACTGCTGATCGCCTGCGCAATCTCGTCATCCGGGCGCGCCATGTCTGGCGGCATCCGTACATCCACATGGATGACAAGCGCGGTCACGCCGGCAACGCGCCGGATCGCTTCCTCAGCGGCATGCTTGTCGGCGAATGTGTCGACGCCGCCGGAGAGCGTGACGACGCCGTCCTTAGCCTGCACTGCAAAGCGGCTGGCATCCACCGCCGGGTCCCATTGCAGTTCCTCTTCGACATCGTGCTTGAGCTGGATATCGTTCTTCATGGTGATCTCGTCGGGTTCAATTGGAGTCGAGGCTCAGTGCGACATCAGCGCCGGCACGGTCATCGTCTTCAGCAGGGTGCGCGTCACCCCGCCCAGCACAAGTTCGCGCAGGCGGCTGTGCCCGTAGGCACCCATCACGATCAGATCAGCATTGAAGTCGGCCGCACGCGAGAGCAACAGCTCACCCACGGCGGTGTCGGAATCTGCACAGTCGGCCTCTTCCACCGTTGTATGAATGCCGCGCGCGTTCAGCGCACGCGCCACCTGACCCACCGTGGTTTCTTCGGCCCAGTGCTTGGGCTGCTTGCTGGTGATCTGCAGCACGTGCACATTTGCGCCCGCCATCATTGGCATGGCGTCGTGCAGCGCACGGGCCGCTTCGCGGCCGCCGCTCCAGGCGACGAGCACACGCTTGGGCAGCGCCGTAAAGTTGCCGGTGTACGGCACTACCAACACGGGGCGGCCGGACTCCAGGATCAGGGTTTCCACAAAGTCGCCAGCGATAAATTCGTCCGGGTCATCGTGGTTCCGTTGACCAACGACGAGAAGATCCGTCTCCCGCGCTTCACGCAGCACGAGTGCCACGGGGTCGCCTTCCACTGCACGCCACTCCGTTTCCACCCCAAGGCTTTCCGTCGCCTGGCGAAAGCGCGCGTGTACGGCATCGCGGATGCCGTCGCGGCGGATGCGGTCTTCCTCCAGATACCGTGCAGCGTTCTCCATCATGTAGAACCAGCTGAGGCTCGGCGCAAAGCTCGCATAGATGCCGACGAGTTTGGCGCCGTGCGCCTGTGCGTACTGCGCCGCAAGGTTGAGGCGGTGCATGGCGCGTTCGCTGCGGTCCAGATGCACCATCACACTGGCGTAGCTCATGGTCAGATCCTGATGTCGTGTCAGAAGATGAACTGCCCGGTTAGGCAATGACGGCATTGCTCAGCGGTTCCGTGGCCGTGTGCGGCGTTTCCGTCGGCAACGCGTGCACGAGCAGCACCGGCAGTGTGCTCAGCCGTACAACGCTCTCGGCCACGCTACCCAGGAACAGACGCCGGAAGCCGCGACGCCCGTGCGTGCCAAGCACCAGGACTTGCGCGCCGACGTTTTGGGCCGCCTGTTCAATGGCAGTACCGATATCGAAGGTTCCGATGGGGTCGTCAACCACCACGCTGTGAACGTGCACGCCGGCCTTTTCGGCCTTGGCACGCGCGTCGGCAACGATTTGATTGCCTTGTTTGACCAAGGCCTCGGTAAAGGCGCCGACATCGATATAGCCAACGTCGTACATCAGATACGAGTTGTCGATCACATGGGCGATGACCAGCTCAGAGCCAAGCTTTTGCGCAAGCTGGATTGCCTCGTCCAGCGCGCGATCTGCTGTCGGACTGCCGTCCACCGCTACCAGAATCCTGTCGTACATGATGTGCCTCCATCGAATCCGTCGTCCGCCCCGAACGGGGTTGCTGGATTCCATGTTGGACCACCATGCGGATCACCCCTTGATTTACATCAGCGTTTGGCGCACCGGATGCCTGGGCGATGCCACTTGATCTGCCTCAAGGGCTTGCGCCCCACGCTCGATAGACTCATCCGCAATCGGCTGCCCCTCTAGTGCAGTCTGGAAAAGCTCACGGCACTTTGTGCGGGATCAACTTCTGACACCGGCCCATTCTTATAGTGAAAGTGAAAACGTACGCGCATCGGAGTTCAGCATGAGGGTCGACGAGATTTGCTCACACCGCATCGTCCACGTTCAGGCAACGGCGACGCTGCAGCAAGCCGCCCGGTTGATGCGGGACGAAAGCGCCCGCGCGTTGCTTGTCACGGAACACACCGCTGGGGGTTCGCGCGTGGTGGGCATCGTGACAGACCGGGACATGGTGGTGCACGGCATTGCCAGCCACGGCGACTGCACCCAGATCGCCGTATCGGAGGTCATGACGCGCGGCCTTCTGACCATCCACGATGACGCGGTGATCAGTGAAGCCTTGCGCTCGATGCTGAGCCACGGCCTGCACCGTCTGGCCGTGGTCGATCGTCAACAACGGCTGGTGGGCATGCTCAGCCTGGACGACACCATCCGCGCCATCGGCGGCGAATGGACCTTGCTGGCCGGCATTCTCGGCCGCGACAACGCTACCGGGTCTCGCCAGCATGAGCCGTGCGATTTGATTCTCTAAGTCTTTACCCACCGTTCTTCAGGAGCCCAGCCATGTTTACCAATGTTGGAACCGCGGACCGCGCCGTCCGCATCTTGATCGGCATCGCCATGATCTTGCTGGCGTTCTTTGGCAAGGTGCCGGCGTGGGTGGGCTGGTTGGGGCTGATACCTCTGGTGACGGGCCTGATCCGCATGTGCCCGCTCTATTGGGTGCTGGGCATTGGGCGGGACTGACTAGGCGACAAGCCAGAACACCGCCCAGCCGGACAGAAGCATGGTCAGCAGACCGGCGGTGACCTTGCCGGCAAAAACGCGGCCTCCGCTGATGGCCACGACAACCTTCGAAAACGTATTGGCTGTCAGCGCAAGCATCACCAGCATGCCTGCCGTCGAGGTTTGCAGCGTGTGACCGGCAACTTGCGTTGCAATGGAGGCGGTTGCGGCATGCACATCGGCAAACGCACCAACCACGGTGACAGCCACCACCGCTGCGGTTCCGAACCATGTGCGCGCAGCGGCGGCGGCAAGCAGCAAGGCTGCAGTCCACAGCGCAAAACCGATCGCCACGCGCCAGTTGACGGATGACGTTGAACTCTCAGGCGCCTCCTGATGCGGCTCGCTGGCGCGCCATATCCAGAGAGCCGACCATGCCGCGGTCGCCATCATGCCCACCGCCAGCGGGGCTGCCAGCACGCGCAACAAGTCGATGTTGATGGCTGCAATCAGCAGCAGCATCTGCACCAGCGTGGCGACATTGGACAGCAGCGCTGCGGCAACCGCACCGTCAACGGGCCGATGGCCCTTCCGGACCCGCGCTGCCATCACCGTGATCGTTGCCACACTTGATGCAAATCCGCTAAACAGGCCGGCCAGCGGCAAGCCGATGCGCTCTCCAAACCATCGCGCCGCAAAATGGCCCATGTTGCCGGTCAGCATGACAAGAAGCACAACCAGCCACAGCGTATGCGGGTTCCAGGCGTTCAGCGGCCCCATGTCCCGGTCGGGAACCGCGGGCCAGATCAGCAATGCTGCGACGGCAAGGATCAGCAGATCGGCGAGTTCACGCTGGGTGATGACCGTGCGGGCAAACCGATGCAAACCCGCTTTGGCATAGAGCAGGACAAGAAGTACCGTGCCGAGGCCAGCCGTCATTTCGGGCTCGCTCACGGCATAGGCGCCTAGCAGCGTGGTGGCCAGCAATGCGAGTTCCGTCGTCACGCCGGGATCGACATTGGCCGAATGGTGATAACCCAGCGCCGCCAACACCGCGACCGCCAGCAACACGGTAGGCACGGCAAGCGGTATCGGTAGGCTTGCCGCAATGGCACCAGCCAGCGCCCCGATCGCAAACGTTCGCATGCCCGCGGGCAGTTCTGCGCTGCCGGTGTGGCTACGCTCGCGCTCAAGGCCGATCGCCAGGCCCACGCCCAAGGCAACCGAGAAGGACAGTAGTGAAGACATTCGGTGGATATGGATAGCCGTTGCATTGCACCCGTTCAGTATTGTGCGCGGCAACGCTTTTCGATTGATCTGGCGCAGTCGATGGTCGACTGCCGGGACGTGGTTCCGCGGGGCTGATCCATACTAGCCAGACACGCGCTACGGAGGCAGCGATGTCTGAATCGATGCAGGCCATGGTGATGGAAGGCGCCCGAAAGCCATTGATCTGGCGTGAAGTGCCCATGCCCACGCCTGGGCCGGGCGAGGTTCGGATCGCGGTGTCCGTGTGTGGCGTCTGCCGTACCGACCTCCATATCGTGGACGGCGAGCTGACCGCCCCGAAACCATCCCTCATTCCCGGTCACGAAATCGTAGGCATCGTCGAGTCATGCGGCGAAGGTGTGATAACGCCCGCCCGAGGCGAGCGCGTTGGCGTGCCGTGGCTCGGTTGGACATGCGGCGTCTGCCCGTATTGCCTGCGCGGGCGCGAAAACCTGTGCGACCACCCCGCCTTCACCGGATACACGCGCGATGGCGGGTATGCGCAATACGTCGTCTGCGACGCGCGATACTGCCTGCCGATTCCCGAGCGATACGACGATGCACACGCGGCGCCGCTGCTCTGTGCCGGCCTCATTGGCTACCGCACGCTGCGCATGGCGGGCGATGCACGCCGCATCGGCATCTACGGCTTTGGCGCTGCGGCCCACCTCATCACGCAGATTGCCGTGGCAGAGCAGCGCGAAGTCTTTGCCTTCACCCGGGCCGACGACACCGCGGCGCAACAACTTGCGCTGGACACCGGCGCCAAGTGGGCAGGCGCCAGCGACGGCCCCGCACCGGAGCCGCTTGACGCCGCGTTGATCTTCGCGCCCATCGGCACGCTCGTGCCGCAGGCGCTGCAGGCCGTGGTCAAGGGCGGCTCGGTGGTCTGCGGTGGCATTCACATGAGCGACATCCCCGCGTTTCCGTACCGGTTGCTATGGGAAGAACGCAAGCTGGTCTCCGTCGCGAATCTCACGCGTGCGGATGGGCTCGCGCTCATGCACATCGCGGCAAATATTCCCTTGCGGGTCCACGTCACGCCCTATCGATTGCAAGACGCCAACACTGCCTTGGACGACCTCCGCGCCGGGCGGGTGGCCGGCGCTGCCGTCCTGCAGATGTCTTCGGAAGACCTTTGACACGCGTCAACAGCCTCGGCGCCATGCTGTCTACGCTGATTACACGCGGTGCCCGACTGCGCAACGCCTTGGAGACCATCATGTATCAGCGAATCCTGCTCGCCGTCGACGGCAGCCACGCCTCCTATCTTGCGCTGCACCAGGCCATTGTGGTCAGCAAGGCGACGGGCGCGGAAGTCGAAGCTCTGTTTGTAGCCGATAGCAGCGACATCACCTTCGACATGGTTGGAGTTGACTCGATTGCCTACGCCAACCATGTGGTCGGCTACGGCCGTGACACCCTTGCCGAGGTATCGAAGAAGCTGGACGCGGCTGGCGTCAAGCATTCGACCAAATTGCTCGAAAACTCCATTGCGCCGGGGCAAATTTCCGCAACGATTGTCGGGGAAGCCAACGAGACCGGAGCCGACCTGATCGTGCTCGGCACGCATGGCCGGCGCGGGCTCAAGCATCTGGTGCTCGGCAGCGTGGCCGAGGGCGTGGTGCGCAAGACCAACAAGCCGGTACTGATGGTGCGTAGCGAGGTCGACGAGTAAGGGGCAGCGAGCAGCACGGTCTACCGATCCTCTCCTGCGAGAGGGGCACACCCTAACGCCGCCCGCCTGGAGACCCCTGAGGGGCGGCGACGTCTTTTTGGAAACCGGGCCTGTCGCGCGGCGGCTAGTGCATTCAAGCGCACTCAATTCTCTGCCCCCCTCCCCGTCCGGACCGGCCCTCCGCCCGCCGGACCAAGCCGCGACAGTGCAAAACGCTGCCGCCCCGGAACGCGAGCCAATGGTGATGCGTTTTGACGACAGTGTTGCCGCGCTGAACGTGCACGTCTGGGTCACAACCGAGCACTTCTGCGACATGCCGGTGGCACTCGCCCAGCCAGTCCGCCCCACCCTCGCAGATGCCCAGTGCGCTGCGCTCATGCGCGTTCGCGAGCTGAATATCGTGCAAGCCGCCGCCCAAAAAAAACGATGGCGGACGCATCTGTCAAGGCCGCAAAACCGCCCAGACCCTGGCCGGATGAGGGGCGGGATTTTCTTGTGCATTCGCAAACGCATTGCATAGACTCACCTTTCAAGGCATCCCTATAGGCAAACGCATCATGTGTCGCTGGCTGGCGTATTCAGGCAATCCCATTCAGATGGAGACAGTGCTGTTCCGGCCGCGGCACTCGTTGATTGACCAGAGCCTGCGCTCCCGCCTCGGCGGCGAGACGACCACCAACGGCGACGGTTTCGGCATCGGCTGGTACGGCCGCTACTCTGAAGTGCCTTTCCGATACCGGTGCCTGCACCCCGCGTGGAACGACACCAACCTGCGTGAAGCCGCCCGCGCCATCCGCTCGTCCATGTTCATCGCCCACGTGCGCGCGGCAACGGACACCCCCGCCCAGGAAACGAACTGCCACCCGTTCCGCTACGGCCGGTGGCTTTTTGCGCACAACGGGCTGATCCGCGAATATCCGTTGCTCCGCCGCGCGCTGATGATGGAAGTGGCGCCCGAGCTGTTTCGCTGGATCGAAGGCTCGACCGATTCCGAGATCATGTTTTTCCTGGCGCTCTCGTTCGGGCTTGACCGCGACCCGCGCGGCGCGCTCGAACAGATGGTCGGGCTGATCGAAGACATCGGCCGCCGCCACGGCGTCGAATACCCGCTGAACATGACGGTCTGTGCAACGGACGGCGTCCAGATCGTGGCAGCGCGCTATTCCAGCGAGGGCGAATCGCGCTCGCTCTTCCACAGCACATCTTTCAAGCACCTGCACCAGCTCTATCCTGACAGCGCCGCAATTGAAGACGCAGGGGACGGGGCGTTCCTTGTGCTGTCAGAGCCGCTTGTCGACCTGCCCGGCGCCTGGGCGGAGATCCCTGAAGAGACTGTCGTGATCGTCAAGGGCGGCATGGTCGAGCACCACCGTTTTGTGCCACGAACGCCCGGCCCCACGGGTTTTGACCTGCCCGCCAACCAAGCCACTTACGGACGCGAAGCAAGCTGATCGCGCTCCCGCTGGGGTGACATAGGCATCACCCCACTCCTTTTTGCCCCCTCCGCTGAAGCCTCCTGACAAAACGTTGTCAGGAGCCCTGCGTTACGCTCGCGCTCGCGACATGTTTCGTAGCCGAACCGGATCTTCATAATCCGCTACAGTTTATGGCTCGAATTCTGATTGCCGGCGCAGCTGCCAATGGTTCACCCGCGCCAGCATTCCCCCTTACCTCCAAGCTCCAAGGAACGCCCTCCATGTCCTCCGGTGTCATTCGCCTGCGCGGAGCCCGTCAGCACAATCTCAAAAACCTCGATCTGGACCTGCGTACGGGTGAAATGACCGTCGTGACCGGCCCATCGGGGTCCGGCAAGTCCAGCCTCGTTTTCGACACGCTCTACGCTGAGGGGCAGCGCCGCTACGTCGAGACCTTCAGCGCCTATGCGCGCCAGTTCCTGGACCGCATGGACCGGCCGCAGGTCGAGCACGTTGAAGGCGTGCCCCCCGCCATCGCCATCGACCAGACCAACCCGGTGCGAAGCTCGCGCTCGACGGTCGGCACGATGACGGAGCTGAACGATCACCTGAAGCTGCTGTTTGCGCGCGCCGCACAGCTGTTCGACCGCGACACCGCGCTGCCGGTGCGCCACGACACGCCGGAAACCATTTACGACGAGCTGCTTTCGCGTACGCGCGAGGGCGATCCGCGCCTGGTGGTGACCTTTCCCGTCGAGCTGCCCGCCAATACGAGCCCCGAAGAAGTCACGCAGTGGCTGTCGGTCAGCGGCTATACGCGCGTGCAGGCCGAGCGCGTGGTCGAATCGTCCACGGGCAAGCGCAAGCTGCTCGACGTGGTGGCCGACCGCTTCCGCCTGCAGGGCACCGAGCGTGCCCGCGCCCTGGAGGCCATCGAGTCGTCGCTCAAGCGCGGCGGCGGGCGCGTCAGCGTCTACGTGCTTCCTGCCGATGAAGGTGCGGAGCCCACGATCTGGCGCTTTTCCACCGGCCTGCACTGCCCCGAAAGCGACCTCCGCTACGCCGACCCGCAGCCCGCGCTCTTCTCGTTCAACTCCGCTTACGGCGCGTGCGATGCCTGCCGCGGTTTCGGCCGCGTCATCGGCGTCGATCTGGGGCTGGTGATTCCGGACGAGCGCAAGACGCTGCGCGACGGTGCCATCAAGCCGATGCAGACGCCGGCCTGGAAGGAGTGCCAGGACGACCTGATGCGCTACGCCGCCGCAGCCGACATCCCGCGCGGCACGCCGTGGGCAGAGATGACCGAAGCCCAGCGCAACTGGGTCATCAACGGCGACCCGGCCTTCAAGCGTGGCGGCTGGAACAAGCAGTGGTACGGCGTGCGCCGCTTCTTCGACTACCTGGAGTCGAAGGCCTACAAGATGCACATCCGCGTGCTGCTCTCCAAGTACCGCAGCTACACGACCTGCGAAACCTGCGGCGGTGCACGATTGAAAACCGAGTCGATGCAATGGCGCCTCGGCACCAAGGAAAACGCCGACGCCGTGCTCGCACCCGAACACCGCTTCATGCCGCGCGGCGTGGCCTGGAGCCGCGCCCAGCTCGAAGCCTTGCCCGGGCTGACCGTGCACGACCTGATGCTGCTGCCGATCGAGCGCATCCGTCGTTTCTTCGATGAACTGACGCTGCCGACCACGCTGCTCGACGACGCACTGAAGCTGCTGCTGGACGAAGTGCGCACGCGCCTGGCGTATCTGTGCGACGTCGGCATCGGCTATCTGACGCTCGACCGCCAGAGCCGCACGCTGTCTGGCGGTGAAGTGCAGCGGATCAACCTGACGACGGCGCTCGGCACATCGCTCGTCAACACGCTGTTCGTGCTGGACGAACCCAGCATCGGCCTGCACCCGCGCGATCTGGATCGCATTGTCCAAGCCATGCAACGCCTGCGCGATGCGGGCAACACGCTGGTGGTCGTCGAGCACGATCCTTCGGTGATGCTGGCCGCCGACCGCCTGATCGACATGGGCCCCGGCCCCGGCGAGCGCGGCGGCAACATCGTCTTCGACGGCACGCCGGCGGCCATCCGCCACGCGGACACACTCACGGGCGCGTATCTGTCGGGCCAGCGCCGCGTGGCCGATGCGACCGACTGGCAAGCGCGTCCCGTCAACGATGCCACGCCGCGTCTGGTGCTCGAAGGCGCAGCGGAACACAACCTGCGCGATGTCACGGTCGAGATTCCGCTGCAGCGCCTGGTGTGCGTGACCGGCGTGTCCGGCTCGGGAAAATCGACGTTGATCCAGGACGTGCTGCACCCCGCGCTGGCGCGGCACTTCGGCAAGGCGACGGAATCGCCCGGCGCATTCCGCGCGTTGCGCGGCGCGGATGAGATCAGCGACGTGGTGTTCGTTGACCAATCCCCGATCGGCAAGACCGCGCGTTCTAACCCGGCCAGCTACGTTGGCGCGTTCGATGAAATCCGCAAGCTGTTCGCCAAGGCACCGATGGCGCTGCAGCGCGGCTACACGGCCGGCACGTTCAGCTTCAACTCGGGCGACGGCCGTTGCCCGACCTGCGGCGGCTCGGGCTTCGAGCACGTCGAGATGCAGTTCCTATCCGACATCTACCTGCGCTGCCCGGATTGCGACGGCACGCGCTATCGCGCCGAAATCCTGGAAGTGAAGCTGCCGCGTGCCGGCCGCGCATTGTCGGTGGCCGATGTGCTGGAACTGACCGTGAGCGAAGCCGCCAGCGTGTTCGCTGATGACGCCGAAGTACTGCGCGTGCTGCAACCGATCGTCGACGTGGGCCTGGAGTATGTGAAGCTTGGCCAGCCGGTGCCGACGCTCTCCGGCGGCGAGGCGCAACGCCTGAAGCTGGCCGGCTTTCTGGCCGAAGCCGCACAGGCCGCCCAGGCGGCCGCCCGCAAGCGCGTGAAGCAGGACGTGCCCGCCAACGCCGGCCGCCTGTTCATGTTCGACGAGCCGACCACCGGGTTGCACTTTGACGACATCGCCAAGCTGATGCGCGCGTTCGGCAAGCTGCTCGACGCCGGGCATTCGCTGATCGTGATCGAACACAACCTCGACGTGGTGCGTGCGGCGGATTGGATCATCGATCTCGGCCCCGAAGGCGGCGATGCCGGCGGCCTGCTTGTCTGCGCCGGCACGCCTGCGCAGGTCAAAGACTGTGCTGCATCGCACACCGGCGCCGCGCTCAAGCAATACGAAGCCAGCGTCGGCCAGCCGGAAGCCATCGAAGGCGTACCGCTGCAGACGGCACTGGCCGAGCGCCGCGCCAAGCGCGCTGCGCTTGCGGAAGTCCAGGGCGAAAACGTCGTGCGCATCGTCCACGCGCACGAGCACAACCTGAAAGGCCTGAACGTCGATATTCCGCACGGCAAGTTCAACGTGGTGACGGGCGTGTCGGGTTCGGGCAAGTCGACGCTGGCGTTCGACATCCTGTTCCACGAGGGGCAGCGCCGCTATCTTGAATCGCTCAATGCCTATGCACGCTCCATCGTGCAGCCGGCGGGGCGTCCGGAGGTCGATGCGGTCTACGGCATTCCGCCCACGGTGGCCATCGAGCAGCGCCTGTCGCGTGGCGGCCGCAAGAGCACGGTGGCGACCACGTCCGAGGTGTGGCACTTCCTGCGGCTGCTGTATGTGAAACTGGGCGTGCAGCACTGCATCCATGACGGCACGCCGGTATCAGCGCAAAGCCCGGAGGCGATCTTTGCCCAGCTCATGCGCGACCATCGCGGCCAGCACATCGGCCTGCTTGCGCCGCTGGTCGTGAACCGCAAGGGCGTCTATACCGACCTGGCCAAATGGGCCAAGGCGCGCGGCTATACGCATCTGCGCGTCGATGGCGAATTCCTGAGCGTTGATCCGTGGCCGCGCCTGGATCGATTCCGCGAGCACACGCTGGAACTGCCCGTGGGCGACATCGTTGTCTCGCCGGAAAACGAAGCGGCGCTGCGTGCGCTTCTGGAACAAGCGCTGGAGTACGGCAAGGGCATCATGCACGTGCTCGCGCCGCTGGATGGCCTGCAACACGCCATGCACAACGGCGGCACGGCGCACGTCGGCAACGTGAAGGTGTTTTCGACCAAGCGCGCGTGCTCGACCTGCGGCACCAGCTACCCCGAGCTGGACCCGCGCATGTTCTCGTACAACAGCAAACATGGCTGGTGCGCGAGCTGCGTCGGTACCGGATTGGCGCTCACGCGCGAACAGCGCGCCGCGTTTGACGACACCGTGCTCGGCGGCGACGATCGCGGCCGCGAGCAGACGCTGCCGTCGGAGGAAGTCGATCCGGAAGGCATGACCGACCTGCCCTGCCCGGATTGCCACGGCACGCGCCTGAACCCGACGGCGCGCGCGGTGACGTTTGCCGACAAGCCCATCGTCGACATTGCGCAGTGGACGGTCAGCCAGACCCGCCGCTGGGTCGAAGGCCTGGACCTCACCGGTCGCGACGCCGACATCGCCCGCGACGTGGTGGCCGAGATTCACAGCCGCCTGTCATTCCTGGAGGAAGTCGGCTTGGGCTACCTGAGCCTGGATCGCGCCGCGCCAAGCCTGTCGGGCGGTGAAGCACAGCGTATTCGGCTGGCTGCGCAACTCGGCAGCAACCTGCAAGGCGTCTGCTACGTGCTGGATGAGCCGACCATCGGCCTGCATCCGCGCGACAACCGGATCCTGCTCGACGCGCTGCGCAAGCTGGGCGACAAGGGCAACACGCTGGTGGTGGTTGAGCACGATGAAGACACGATCCGTCGCGCCGATCACATCATCGATATCGGCCCGGGCGCCGGCAAGCGCGGCGGCACGTTGGTGGCTCAAGGCGGCGTAGCGGACCTGGCAGCCCAGCCGGATTCGCTCACTGGTCGGTTCCTGTCGCAGCCGATCGAGCATCCGCTGCAGCCGCGCCGTCAGGTGGTCGCACCACGCATCGGCGCTCAGGCAGTGCCCGAGCAATGGTTGACGGTGCACGGCGCCAAGCTGCACAACCTGCGCAACGTCACCGCAACGATGCCGCTGTCGCGCCTGGTGGCCATTACGGGCGTATCGGGCTCGGGCAAATCGACGCTGGCGCGCGATGTGTTGATGACGAACCTGCTCGATGCGGTCGGCCGTTCGGTGCTGTCTTCGCCGGCCACGCGGCGCGCACGCAAGGCCGCGCAGGCTGAGACGCCTGAGGCGAAGATGCCGCGCAAGCTCGACGTCAAACACGACTGGCACGGCTGCGACAGCGTCACCGGCTGGGAAACCATCGACCGCGTGCTGGAAGTCGACCAGACGCCGATCGGCAAGACACCCCGTTCGTGCCCGGCGACGTACATCGGCGTGTGGGACACCATCCGCAAACTCTTTGCCGACACGCTGGAGGCGCGCGCACGGGGCTACACCGCCTCGCGCTTCTCCTTCAACACCGGAGACGGCCGCTGCCCCGCCTGCGAAGGCCAGGGCGTGCGCACCATCGCCATGAGCTTCCTGCCTGATGTGAAGGTCGGCTGCGACGTCTGCCACGGCCAACGCTTCAACGCCGAGACGCTTGCCGTCACGTGGCGCGGCAAGAACATCGGCGATGTGCTCACCATGGAAATCGACGAAGCGGTCGAGTTCTTTGGCGCGATGAACAGCATCGCCCACCCGCTGCAGTTGATGAAGGACGTTGGCCTCGGCTACCTGACGCTCGGCCAGCCTTCGCCCACGCTGTCCGGCGGCGAGGCGCAGCGCATCAAGCTCGTCACCGAATTGTCCAAGGTGCGCGATGACCTGACCCGACGCGGCCAGAAGGCGCCCCATACGCTGTACGTGCTGGACGAGCCGACCGTCGGCCTGCACATGGCCGATGTGGCCAAGCTGATCCGGGTGCTGCATCGCTTGGCAGACGGCGGGCACAGCGTAATCGTGATCGAGCACGACCTCGACGTGATTGCCGAGGCGGACTGGGTCCTCGATCTCGGCCCGGAAGGCGGCGATGAGGGCGGCACGATCGTCGCGGCTTGCGGGCCGGAGGCGTTGACGCGGGTGGCGGCCAGCCACACTGGCGCAGCATTGGTCCCGGTGCTAGCGCGCGGCAAGCAGGTCGATCCGAGCAAGGAAGGCGCGACGGTCTGACGTGGCGCGGCGGTCTTCACCCTGGTGGAGACCGTCGGCCCTGCCCGTCGCGTCGTGTGGCGTCGGCAATCCTTTCGCTTTCCTGAGCAAACCCGGACAAAGAGCCTGCCCAAGCAGGGTTTGCCCTAAAGAACCGGGCTGCGCTGCCGTCACATTGTGGAGATTGTGAAGAAAGCGTTTGCGCGCGTCCGACCATGGCCACTTCGTCCACGAGCAACACCTACATTCCGCCGATTTCCATTCCGGGCATCGGCACGAATATCGACGTCAACAACCTTGTTACGAAGCTAATGCAGGCGGAGAGCAAGGGCATGACGCTGCGGCAGACGCAGCAAAAGGCGTTTCAGACGCAGTTGTCGGCGGTCGGCTCCCTCAAAAGCGCGCTGTCGACCTTCCAGACCGCGATGGCGGCCCTGAACAACCCGGACACGTTCACGGGTAACAAGGCCAGCGGGCACGACACGTCAATCCTCACTGCTTCGCTGTCCAACACGGCGCCCGCCGGCACGTACCAAGTCAACGTGACGCAGCTTGCTCAGGCGCAGGTGCTGTCGGCCAACGGGCAGGCATCCAGCAAGACGCCCATTGGCGGCGGCACGCCCACCACCCTCACCTTTTCATTCGGTAGCGTCTCGGGCGGCAGCTTTGCCGACGGCAAATACACCGGCGCCACTTTCACGCAAAACGGCAACCAGGCCGGCGGCTCGATCACCATCGACCCGTCGAACAACACGCTCGCCGGCATCCGCGACGCCATCAACAGCGCCAACGTGGGCGTCTCGGCCAGCATCGTCAACGACGGCAGCAATTCGCCCTATCGGCTGGTGCTGACGTCCACCGCAGGCGGTGCCAACTCGGAGATGAAGATTTCCGTGTCGGGCGACCCCGCACTGCAATCCCTGCTGAGCCACGATCCGGCCGGCACGCAGAACATGACCGAGGTGGCTACGGGCCGCAACGCCATGGCCACCGTCAACGGCATCAGCGTGCAAAGCGCCACCAACACGCTGACGGACGTGGTGGATGGCACCTCGTTCACGCTGGCGAAGACGGGTAGCACGACCGTCACGGTCGGCAGCGACGCTGGCCAAGCCAGCCAGTCGGTGCTCAATTTTGTGAAGGCGTACAACGCGTTGCGCATCCAGCTCAACGCGCTGACCAAGTTCGACACCGCCAACGCCGCCAACAACGGCGCGCTGGCCGGCGACGTCAGCACCAAGATGATGATCAACCAGTTGACCGACGTGCTGGGCCAGGGCATCGGCAACGGTGCGTTCCAGTCGCTGGGCAGCATCGGCGTGACGATGGACAAGGAAGGGACGCTGTCGATTGACGACCCCAAGCTGACCGCCGCCCTGAAGAAATCGCCCAGCCAGGTGGCGGCCGTGTTTGCCGGCACGGGCACGGCGACGGATTCACTGCTGAAGGTTTCGGCGTTTTCGACGGCCACACAGGCCGGCAGCTATGGCATCAACGTCACGCAACTGGCCACGCAGGGTTCGCTGAAAGGCTCGGCGGCAGCCAACACGACCATCCAGAGTGGCGCGAACGATAGCCTGTCGGTCACGCTCAGCGGTATCACGACCAACATCAAGGTGCCCGCGGGCAGCTACACCCCGTCGAGCCTGGCCGCGCAGATCCAAAGTCAGATCAACGCATCGCCTGACTTGCAGCGAGCCAAGGTGGAAGTCGCCATCGGCGCCGATGCCAACGGCGTGCTGACGTTGACCGACAAGCAATACGGATCGGTATCGACGGTGTCTGTGTCAGGTAATGGCGCGGCGTCGCTGCTCGGCGGCAGCCCGACGGCCACGGCCGGGCGCGATGTGCAAGGCACCATCAACGGCGCTGCCGCCACGGGTTCGGGCCAGAACCTGTACGGCGCCAGCGGCTCGGCTGTGGATGGCCTGACGGTGCAAGTCACTGGCGGTGCGCTGGGCGACCGCGGCACCGTCACCGTGCAGCGCGGCTACGCGGCGCAACTGCACACCGTATCGGGCAACTTGTTGTCGAGCAACGGCATGGTGCAGAACGCCACCGACGCCATCAACAATTCGATCACTTCGCTCGGCACCCAGATCGACCGGATGCAGAAGCAGCTCGATGCCAAGCAGGCGCTGTATTACGCGCAGTTCAATGCGCTGTCGAAGGTGGTAGCCAGCATGACGAACACCAGCAACTACCTGACGACGCAGTTGGCGCTATTGCAGAAGCAGCGGGCGGGGGGCTGACCGCGCTGACTGCACCTTGAGTGCACAACCGCTGCGGCCATTTGCCCGGTTACTGCTGCGGCTTTCCCCACAATGGGTTTTTGTTATCCGAACCCAGCACCTGGGCGAGCACTTCTGCGTCGCCGTCACGGGTGACTGGCGTGTTCTTGCGCGCACGGGCGACCTTGGCTCGCTTACCGTGCTTCTTTGCGTGCACGGCTTTCTTGATTCCGCTTTGCGAGGCATTGCCTGAGGCCGGCACGGTGGAGGTGTGCTGGGCGCAGATGCCTGCGCTCATCCAGGCGGTGGTGAGGAGGGCTACGGCGAGTTTGTATTGCAGGTTCATATGAGAGAGCTGACTGACTTAGGAAGTGGAAACGCGAGCGCATGAGGCATACCGTGTCACCGCACGCGAGTGACCTGCAAGCATCCGCGCCCGACCATCATTTCGCGCCGGTCTTGGCGGGCGGCGAGATGGGCTGATCATCGGACGTCTCGTCCGGGTTGCGGTAGCTGGTGTCAATGGTGTAGCCCTGAGCCTTCAGCTTTTGCTCGGCGTTGGCACGCTCGGCATGCATCTGGCGTTGCAGGCCGGAAAAGAGGTCACGCCAGTGTGGGCGGTCTTGCTCATTGAACGCATTGCGCCAGAAGTTGGCGTAGCCCTCGAGCTTGACTTTGACGAAGTACGCGCCCGGCTCATCCACCTTCATGCGCGTCGAGTCTCTGGACATCTGAACGTCCATGTAGACCCCGTTGAGATAAAAGCGCCACGAGGTCATGTCGGGGAGTTTCATCCAGTCTTCCAGGCCCGGCACATACTCCGGGTCCAGTGAATCCACCCCTTGGTCTTTTACGAGCCGATAGCGAAAGGCCTCGGCACCTGCCAACCGCGGATTTTCCGGATATATCCACCGCTTCCAGCCGGCCTGCTGGATACGCTTGAGCATTTCGTAGAACTGCAGGCGTGCCTGATCGTGCGTAACGTTGTTTCGCGGGGGGATGCCCAGGCTGATGCTGTAGTCGTAGATGCCTTCTTCAGCGTGGGCCTTGTCGAACGAACCCGAGACACCCAGGGCTGTGTCCAGACGCACCTCGCTCTTTTGGTTCTTGATGACGACCGTACCTTGCGAGCTGTCGGGCCAATCCACCGCATAGAAGGTAACGCCGTAGGCCTGCTCATTCTTGTTGTCAACATCCACGGCCTTGCCATAGCGCCCAATGAGCGCCTGCGGCGACTCGCCGATCTCAATCTCAATACTTTGCGGCATCACTATTTTGCTGGATGACTTGCTGGTGGAGGAAGGCTGGCACCCCATGACCAGGAGCGCGGCCAGCGTTGCGAGAAGACACGAAACCGTGCGGCGTGTTCGAACCATCATCGTGCGGGGGCTGTTTCGTCGGGGTAGCGCACGCTGTCCGGCGTGCCGACCCAGCCAGCCATGGTCGAGAGTTGCGCTTCCATTCCGCGCGGATCCTTGATCATCAGGCCGTGAAACTTATCTGCAACCAGGCCAATCCACTTCATGCGGCTATCGTAGTTTTCCAGTTTCGTGTTCTCCGGAGCGACGTCCTCAAACGCTGGCAAGTCGGTATCGCACGCCGCCACGAAAGCCACCTTGAGCTTGGGTGCCATCCAACTGGTGGCGACCCCTACTGCATGGCCCCACGTCCATTTGCCGACATCGGCGCCACCACGCTGTACTTGTACCCACCAAGCGAAATCCGAATCGTTATAGATCAGCGGTTGCAAGATGTTCCCTTGTTCATGGCGGGCCAGGGCCATGAGATTCTTGAACTGGAAATCTCGTCGTTTCACGTCGCTCGTGGCTCCGTCAAACTCTTTGACTTTATCGAACGCCTCTTTGACTTCTGGCGTCCACCGCAGGTTTTTGATCTTCGGCAGCGCCTCGCCAGCCCACGGCATCTTGTGCACCTGCTCCTTGACCTTGTCCACGTAGGTGTCTACGTCGCGCATTTTCAAGCACGTGTCGAACGAGTCAGCATCGAAGTTGTGATACCAGTGCCATGCAGCAATATCGTTAAACAGCCAGAAGTTACCCTTGCCTAACCCCGTACGCACGGTATCGCCCACCGCCCGGGTCGACAACTGCAGGGTCTCCAACGAGCATGCCACTGTTTTGCTGGCAAAGGCACCGAGCGCCATCCAGTAGTAGCGTCCCTTTTTCCTCGGGTCTCCATGCTCCTCCTGCTCAAGGTAGAGGCGGGCATAGGTGGCGGCGATACGCCGAGCCCGGGCCGGAAAGAAGTTGATGAGGCGGTTGTTTTTCTCGCCCTTGCGGTTAGACAGCCGCAGATAGCAAAACTGTTGTGCCAGCGACCACATCGTCGGGCATTGACAGTTCACATCGACGCAGCTGTCTGGGCGGTCGTTGGTGATAGCGGTGACGGTCGTTTCATCGCTCATGGCTCGCGCTTGATGTCCTCGTAGCTTATGTCGTGCTGACGTCTTGGTCGGGCCCGCCGGTGTGAGCATGCTCATCCACCTCGGTCTCGTGCCACAGCAGCGAGAAACGCAACTGCTGTGGAGCCTCGGTACCGATGCGAGGGGTACCACCCGTATTGGATTGCGTCTTGGATTCGTGCCCGTCGCCCTGCGCAGCCGTGATCTGGTACGGCGTCGGCCGCATCGGTTTGCCGTTCGGGGACAGCAGACGGAAGGTTTCATCATAGAGCCCGAACGATGTCGTCGGGAACCCTGCAGGAGTGACGGTTTTGCTCACCGGCCCCTCAAACGTCCGCTGCGCCGCCTTATACGTAATCGGCCCCGCACACTCCACGGTGATATTCCCACCTTCGAGCGTGATCGACGCTCCGCCGGCCGTGGCGATGCGAATCCGCTTGGCGGCTGCAAAATCCACATTCATATTGGCCGACACCAGCTTCAGGTCCTGCTTGGCCATCAGCTTGAGCACGTCGTGCTGGGCTTGCACGTCGATGTTGTCTTGCCCTGCGGTGAGCTGCAGGCCGATGTTGTTGTCGCCCGCCTTGGACAAACCTGCAGCCACGCCGATCGCCTGGCCGGCGTGCATGCGCGCCTGTTTGCCGATGGCGAGGTTGGTGTCCTGGCCGCTGCCCAGCGCGATGCTTTCGCCGTTGGCGAGCTGCAGGTCTTGCCCCGCCACCATGACGAGGCCCGCGCGGCCTGCGAGGTGCGCGATGGCTTCGCCCTGATGCGGCACTTTGCCTTGCGTGGCGGTGTTGCCGGCGCTGGCGTCTTGCTTGGCGGCGTCAAGCGCCTTGCCGTCGACCATGCCGGCCACCGCCTTGGCTTGCTTGGCCAGCGGGGCATCGTCGTTCTTGGCGGTGTCGAGTGCGGCCGTCTGGTGCGTAACCGCACCTTGGCCCAGCGATGACGTCAATTCCTTGGCTTGCTTGATCAACGCAATGCCTGCCGCGTTGTCGCCGGTGGGCACGGCTTTGCCGCTGCTGGCGTCGCGGTAGGTGGTCAGCAGCAGGCCTGCCTGGCCGCGCACGGCGGCGTGGCCATCGGTGCGCAACTCGAAGCCTTGGCCGCGGAAGCTGCCGCGCCGATTGTCTTGCTGATGGACGAGATGCCCAAGGTTGAGCTGGCTGAATTGCTGCGTGGTAGCGAGCTGCGTGCGCAACTGGCCGTCGCTGTCATCAAAGACGAGGTGGTTGTAGCCGCTGCCGCCGTGTTCCGCGCTCTTGAAGCCAGTGTGGGCGGCGGCGTTGCGGTGACCGTCGGCCTCCGTGCCCATGCCGTGCCACGCCGGGCTGTGGCCGCCGGCCACGTTGCCTTGCGCGCTGGCGGCGCTGTCGCTGCCTTGCTTGTAGAGGGCTGTGCTGTCGTTTTGGTCGGATGCGCCCTGCCCGCCCGGCGTGGGCGCAATGCCGGCCTCGCCCTGGCCGTTGTACAACGAGCCGATCACGACGGGCTGATCGATGTCGTCTTCGCTGAACTTGACGAGCACTTCTTGCCCGATACGCGGCAGCCATTGCCAGCCCATGCCGGAACCGGCCTGCCGCTGCGCGACCCGCACCCAGCGGCTGCTGCGGTCATCCGCACGCTCGCCTTGTTGCCAAGGGAAGCGCACGCGGATTTCGCCTGCGGGGGTGGCGTGGTGTTCGCCCTCTCCGCCTGCCTGCGTCTGGCCGTCCGGGCCGACCACGATAGCGCTGTGCACGCCTTGCGCGGTAGGTGCGGCGTACAGGCGGCCGCAATCGGGTTCTGTCACAGCGGGGCGCCACGGCCGACGTGCATCGCTTGCGCGGAACATTCCCGCGTAGCCGTGCGTGCGTGCGGCCTTGAGCAGATCGCCAGTTGGGGCGTTGCGCTCGACGGGGCCTTCTGCCTCCTGGAAACCGAAGATGCCAGGGCCGGATTCCGGTGCGCTGGGCGGCGTATCGAATTCCAGCGCGGCGTCGAGCCCCCCCAAACGCTGGCTGAGCGCGTTGTGCGTATCGACGGTCAGGTTGTTGATGCCGCAGTGTTCGACCAGATCCATCAACAGCGGATAGGCGCCTTCCACGTCTTGCGGCAGGTGCGGGCAATCCACCACCTGCAGGCGCGTGCCGCTGCGTAGCGTACGCACCGTGCCACGCCCCGAAAACAACAGCGCGCGCGCCTCCAGGCTTTCCATGACCTGTTCGGCAATGCGCTGGGCATTGGCGGAATCGGGGGCCAGCGACGGACTGATCGACAGATACGCATCCGGGCTCCCCGCGCTGGTGGCGAAGCGGGCAGGCGCGTGGGCGCGAGCGCTCTGCTTGCCTTCCGGGTCCCACGCGGCCACAGCCACGCCGCCCACCGTCGTGCGGCTGTGGCAGGCGAGTTGCTGGATGGCGTCGCGCTCTTCCAGGCTGTGCGCGCGGTGGAAACGGATACCGCCTGCCGATGCGGACTCCGCATCTTCCGGCAGCTGCGTGCTGTCGGCAAAAATCACCAGCGTGTGGCCGCCATGCGCCTGGTCGTCTTCCACCGTGGTGAAACCGAGCCCCGCTTCGGCCAGCAGGCGCGTAACGAAGTGGTAGTCGGTCTCGCGAAACTGGGCGATGTGTGCGCGTGTACCGAAGTCGGCCATGCGCGCTTCAGCACCGGCCGCGTAGCGCCACGAGGCATACGGCTCGTACGGCGACAGCATCTGTTCAATGATGTCGGGCAGGGGCCGGTTCTGGAACACCTGGCTATGGCGCTGCTGCGTGGTCAGCCAGAACCAGGGCACCACGGTCAGGCGATAGCGCGTGAGGCTGCCATCCGCGCCAAGCTTCTCAGCCAAACGGATCAGGCCTGTGCGCTTGGTCTGCGTGCCATCGGCCAGCGTTGTGACCAGCGTGACGCGCTGGCCCAGCAACGATTTGAGTGCGATGCGCGCATTGGCGCTCACGGCCACCACACGCCATTCGAACAGCTCGGACAGCGCCTCCCGACCGAGCCAGGCTTCCACCGCGAGGTCCGCAAGCGGCCCATCGCCTTCCAGCGAATACAGGCGGCGTGTTGGTGCGAAGAGGTTCTGAAGAAGGGTCGTGGCGTCCATTCGCTGTCCGATGCTGCAACGCGTGGCGTATCACCGAGGGATTTCGTGAAACCAGCGCGGGCATTTACGAGGCAGCGCAATGTCGAGCATCGCACCCGCCCCCGCTCAATTACCCGATTGTAAAAACAACCAACCGGGTAGCCGGGCGGCTATTGCCCTTTGTAAGTGGGTGAATTGGCGGCCTTATTGGCCGCATTCTGCGGCGCAAGCAATGCGGCCAGCAGATCGGCGTCAGGATCATCGGGCGCCAATGTGCCTTTTTTGTTCTTGGCGGTTTTGGCAGAGGATTGCGCCTTGGGCTTTGTTGGCTGCTGCAACGCCTTAAATGGTGTATTCGTCGATTTGGCGACCAGCTTGGCGGTTGCCGTCTTGCCTTCGTCGGTATTGGCCGGGGTGCCTGAAGACTTTGCCGCCAGGGTGTGCGTGGCCGGCGCCTCGTCATGCGCCTCCTTGGCGAGTGCGCTTGCAACCGGCGCCTTGTCGCTCTTCTCCGTGGCGTGGTCTTCGCCCGCCGGAACATTGACGATGGTGGCAGCCTGTACTTCCGCCACGGGTTCGCTCGCGGAGGCAACAGGCGCCGCAGCGGCCGTGTGAGTAGCTTCCGCAGGTGCTGCTTGCGTGGCTGCGGCCGGTTGAGCGGCCGCTGGCGCTGCTTGCTCAGCCATCTGTGCGGGCGCAGGTTCGCCGCTTGGGTTCAGCATGATCCATGCGCCGATACCGGCGGCGAGCACAACGACCGCCGCGGCAACGCCATAGCGCTGTCCCGACTTTTTCGGTGCCTTGCCGCTGGCCGCGACGCGGCCTTCCAGGCTCGCCAGAATGCGCGTATGCCCGGCCTCATCGGTCTCGGATTCAGAATTGAAGAGCGTTGGTGGCCCTTCTTGTTTCAAATCGCCGTTATTACTCATCACGGGTCCAGAATTGAAATAGAATGCGCGGCGAACGTATGGATTACAAACAAGCGCCGATTCCGGTGGTGGCTGCTGATTCTAAGTCTGGCCTTGCTGAAAGACAAATGATTGACGCACGTTGCAGTATTTTCTTTATCGTTTCTTAATATTTCTGCGTAGCGAGCGCTTGATTATTACCGTTTATTAATAATTTAGAGTTCTAAATACAGATATAAATCTGGATGAATTGACGTAGGCGCTCACGCTCCGCAGGTCGGTATGGTTTTTTTCGCTCTGGTTCTCTACTTCGTTGCCATGGTGGTGGTGGCTGCCGTGCTGCTGCTGCCGTCGGTGCGGCAGCGCTGCGCGGCGTTGCTGCGTGCGCAATGGCGGCGCGTGAGCACAGGGGCTGCGGTGGTGGGCGCGCGCTCAGCAGGATCGTTGCGCGAGTCGGTGGACAACGCGACGTCGGGCGTATCGGCGTTCAAGCAGTTCGTGGTACGGCGGCGAATGTTGCTGCTCGGTGCGCTTGGCGTACTTTCGGTGCCGCCCATGCTGGCACTGGCGCTGCGCGAGCAGCAGTCGTTCGAGTTCGATGACGACCAGGTGCGCGAGCCCGATCCGCACATCTCGGCGCTGCTCAATGGCGAACGGCTGATCCCACCGCCGCCCTTGCCGCCGGAGGTGTTCACCACGCGTGAAGTCGAGCAGGTCCGCCCGGCCATCCGCGATGCGAGCCGCGACTGGAACCTGCTCGACGCGGATTTCCGCCAGCGTTTGCTGCTCGTCTACAAGATCATGCGCGACGAACACGGTTACGAAATGGCGCTGCTCGAAGGCTACCGAAGCCCCGAGCGGCAAGTGAAGCTGGCGGCAATGGGCAGCAATGTCACGCAGGCCACGGCGTTCCAGAGCTATCACCAGTACGGCCTGGCGGCGGACAACGCGTTCTTCCGCGACGGCAAGCTGATCATCAGCGAGAAAGACCCGTGGGCGATGCGCGGCTACGAGCTGTACGGCCAGACGGCGGAATCGGTCGGCCTCGTGTGGGGCGGCCGCTGGAAGATGATGGACCTGGGCCACGTGGAGCTGCGCCGCAAAGGCGTGCTCGGCAAACAGCCCGCACCAAGGCAATGACGATAGGACACATGGGGAGCATGCAATGACACGGCCCTTCATCCTGCTGGGTGACAAGACGGACCACGGCGGCGTGGTGATCACCGCATCGGGCAACACAAGCACCGGCGGCAAGGGCATCGCCTGCGTGGGCGACAAAGTGACGTGTCCGAAGAACGGCCACGGCGGCACGACCGTCATCGTGACGGGCGACCCGAACGTCATCATCGACGGCAAGCAGGCGGCGCGCCATGGCGACAAGACCGCCTGCGGCGCCACGCTCCTGTCCAGCCAAGGCAACACCGGCAGCATCTGAACGCGTACGACATGGTTGCAAGACTCTTTCGGTCCGGGCTGACGCTGCTCGCTGTCTTCGTGGTGGTGTGGATTGCCGTCATCGTGTGGTGGCAGTCCGCCAACCGCATGCCCACCACCGCCGACATCCTCACCTACCTGCTGTTGCTGCCGGTGGGCATGATCGTCGGCTATTGGGTCATCAAGCGCGCGCTCGATGGCATCCGCTCCAATGTGGCTGCAGGGCGGGAGCTGGCCGCGACCGCACCGGCCGCTGGGGGCACCGAGGCCAAAGCCCCCGACCCGCAAGACGCCACGCGCCAATGGCGCGCCGTGCTGCTGGCCAGCGCCCTGCGCGCGCCCGCGGGCAATGACGCGGCCTCGGTCGTGGACGCAGTGCAAGCCAGTACGCAACCTGGCCTGACCGATGTGCAAGGCTTCGGCCAGCCGATCTTTGCCGCGCAAGTGGAAGGCGTCGACATTGAAGACCTGCGCGCCGAACTTGCCGAGCATCATCCCGACGTCGACTGGCTGGACGAACGCCTGCGCGCCCTTTTGCTGGCCGGCCAGGTGGCCGAAGAGCTGGCAGCACACGCCGTTGCTACGGTTCCGGAAATGACCACGCCGGAAATCACGCGCCTGATCATCACCGCCCTGCTCCCGCGCGACTGGACACCGCAGCATCAAGCCGTGGCCGATGGCTGGCTGCGCCAACGCGTCGCGTTGATCTGGCCCGCCGACCGACTGACGCTTGAGCCCATCACCGCCAAGGGCGATGCCGATGCGCTGCTGCTGCTCGATCGCGCCACGCAAGGTGTGAACCGCAGCAGCGACGAGCGCGTGCTGCGCATGGTGGTGGTGGCGGATTCGCTGGTCGGCCCCAGCGCTGTCGAACAACTGATGCAGCACGAGCAATTGTTCGAAGCCAATCGCCAGCATGGCCGCGTGCCGGGCGAAGCCGCTGCGGGCGTGCTGCTGTGCGCGCCTGCCATTGCGCAGCGCCTGCTTCCGCCAACGCTGGGGGGCGAAGCCGCTGCGATGGAGTCGTTCACGATCACGCGCGCCGGCGTGGCACGGCTTGAATCGCCGACGCCTGACCGCGGCCAGCCGCAACTGCAGGCGCTCGGCGACGCCGTGGGCCACGTCCTCGATACCTTGGCCGCTGCGCCAGTCAAGGCCAAACAGGACGCAGCACCCGCCGAGAAGGCAGGCAGCGCAGAAGGCGATTCGGCTGCCGACCCCATCACCGTTGCCGGCGTCGTTTCAGACACTGGCATGCACCCCGTGCGCACCGTCGAGGTGGCACGCGTGTTTTCCGAACGTTTTCCAGCGCTGGACTTGGCTGCAGATCTGCTGCCGATTGGCACGCCCTGCGGCTACGTGGGCGCTGCAGGCCCGCTGCTCTCGGTCGTGGTGGCGCACCAGTTGAGCCAGCAGACCGGCAAGCCGGTGCTGGCCATTACCGCCAACGACATCCAGCAGCGCGGCGCCATCGCGGTGGTGCCGAGTCTGACGTGACCTTGTTCCTGATTTTGATTCCGATTCCGTCTGTTCCCGAGCCGAAGGCAACATGCAACGCTTCCTGAACTTCCTGACCAACTCACGCACGCTATCGATTCTTGGCGTGATCGTGCTGACCATCTTCCTGCTGCTGATGGCGCAGACCTTCGAGGTTGGCCTGGTCTGGGTCGGCGTCGCGTTAGGCGTGCTGCTTGCGCTGTGGCTGCTGACGTATCTGTGGAAGCGTTGGCGCGCCCGTCAGGCCAGCAACAAGCTGGAGGGCGTGCTGGAACAAGCCGCCGCCGACAAGGCCGCCACGCCAGACAAGCGCGAAGAAGTGGAAGCCCTGCGCGTGCGCCTGGCAGAAGCCGTCAAGACCATCAAGCGCTCCAAGCTCGGACAGATGTCGGGCAGCGCAGCGCTGTACGAGCTGCCCTGGTACATCGTGATCGGCAACCCGGCGGCAGGCAAAAGCACGGCCGTGCTGAACTCCGGCCTGCAGTTTCCGTTTGCTGACAAGGGCGGCGCGGTCATCCAGGGCATCGGCGGCACGCGTAACTGCGACTGGTTCTTCACCACCGAAGGCATCCTGCTCGACACGGCCGGCCGCTACTCGGTGCACGAAGAAGACCGCCGCGAGTGGCTCGGCTTCCTCGACCTGCTCAAGCGCTATCGCCCCAAGGCCCCCATCAACGGCATCGTCGTGACGGTCAGCGTGTCGGAACTCACGCAAAACCGCCCCGAATTCGCCATCAACCTGGCCAAGAACCTGCGCCAGCGTGTGCAGGAACTGACCGAACGCCTGGAAGTGTTTGCCCCGGTGTATGTGATGTTCACCAAGGCCGACCTGATCACCGGCTTTACCGAATTCTTTGGCGACAGCGAGAAGCAGGAGCGGGACCGCGTATGGGGCGCCACCCTGCCCTTCGAGCCGGACTCGAAGCCGGATGTGGCCGCCGTGTTCGACCAACGCTTTGACGAGTTGTGCGACGGGCTGAAGGAGATCAGCGTTGCGCAGATCGCGCTGCACCGGAACAACAAGCTCTCGCCGGGGCTGCTGAGCTTCCCGCTGGAGTTTGCATCGATCAAGCCGACGCTGCGCGCGTTCCTGATGACGCTGTTCGATGAAAACCCGTTCCAGTACAAGCCGGTGTTCCGCGGCTTCTACTTCACCAGCGCGCTGCAGGAAGGCGCCACCAACAGCGTGTCGGCGGAGCGCATTGCGCGCCGCTTTGGCCTGTCGACCGACGGTGCTGCGCGCACCCGCGAAGTGTTCTCCAAGAACGGCTTTTTCCTGCGCGACCTGTTCTCGAAGGTGATCTTTGCCGACAAGCAGACCGTGCGGCAATTCGCCAGCCCCGCCAAGACGCGCCTGCGCATCGCCACGTTCTTTGCGCTCGTGCTGGCGCTGGGCGTGATGCTGGGCGGCTGGACATGGTCGTACATGGGCAACCGCACGCTGACTGCCAACGTGCAAGCCGACCTCGACAAGATCGTCAAGATGCAGCAGAACCGGGTGGACCTGCAGGCTCGCCTGGAGGCACTCGACATCCTGCAAGACCGGATCGAACAGCTCGACCGGTATCGCAACGACCATCCGCTCGCGCTGTCGCTCGGCCTGTACCAGGGTGACACGCTGCAGCACAAGCTGCTCGACGAGTATTACAACGGCCTGCGCCAGGTCATGCTCAAGCCGGTCGGCGGCGCGATCGAAACCTTCCTGGCGGAGGTCAACGCGCACCCGGATCAGCTCGCTCCGATGGTGCGTCCGCCGGAAACCGGCGCGGTGATGACCACGTCCGTGACGACGGCCACCGCCACCGTGGGTGGTGCGTCGGGTGCGTCGGGTGCGTCGGGTGCGTCGGGTGCGTCAGGTGCCGCCGCCAATGCGCCTGCTGCACCGAACCAGGCCACGGCTTCAACCGGTGCCAAGCGCTACACCGATGCCTCGCCCACCAACGTGGAAGACGGCTACAACGCGCTCAAGACCTACCTGATGCTGTCGGACAAGCGTCACGTGGAAGTCGCGCACCTGACCGATCAAGTCACGCGCTTCTGGCGCGGCTGGCTGGAAGACAACCGGGGCAACATGCCGCGCGAGCAGATGATCCGCTCGGCGGAGCGCAACCTGTCGTTCTTCCTCGCCCGCGTGAACGACGACAACTGGCCGCTGCTGGAAGGCAACCTCGCGCTGGTCGACCAGACGCGTGAGAATCTGCGCCGCGTGGTGCGCGGCATGCCCGCACGCGAACGCGCGTACGCCGAAATCAAGGCCCGCGCCTCCACGCGCTACGCCCCGATGACCGTCGCACGCATCGTCGGCGATACCGGCGCCGGCCTAGTGGCCGGCAGCTACGCCGTGCCCGGCACGTTCACCAAGGAAGCGTGGCTCGGCTACGTGCAGCCCGCCATCAAGGAGGCCGCCAACAAGGAACTGCAGACCAAGGACTGGGTGCTGAACGTTGCCGCGCGCGACGACCTCACGCTGGAAGGCAGCCCCGAGCAGATCCAGAAGGCGCTGGTCACGATGTACAAGACCGAATACGCGCGTGAATGGCAACGCTTCATGCAAGGCGTGGCGATCCAGGATTTCTCCAGCTTCGATCAGGCCGTCACCGGGATGAATCTGCTGGGCGATCCAACCAACTCGCCGATCCGCAAGGTGCTCGACACCGCGTATGAGCAGACGTCGTGGGACAACCCGTCGATGTTCAATGCCGGCCTGAAGCAGGCCAAGACCGGCGTGCTGGGATGGTTCAAGCAGCTGTTCGCGCGCCAGACGCCGTCGCAGGTGAACGTCAACCTGGAGGTGGGCGGCAATGCTGAAGCCGGCGCCATTCCGATGGGGCCGGTCGGCAAGGAGTTCTCGGGGCTCGCCCGCGTGGTTGTCATGCGCGACGACAAGTCGCTGCTGCGCGGCTATATGGATTCGCTCTCCAAGGTGCGCACGCGCTTCAACCAGATCAAGAACCAGGGCGATCCGGGGCCGGGTGCACGCCAGCTCATGCAGCAAACACTGGACGGCAACGGCTCGGAACTGGCCGACACGCTCAAGTACGTGGATGAGCAGATGCTGACCGGCATGACCGACAGCGAGCGCGCCACGCTGCGTCCGCTGCTGGTGCGCCCGCTGCTGCAGTCCTATGCGGTGGCGATCCGCCCGGCCACGACCGAAGTCAACAAGGTGTGGAACGCGCAGGTGTATCAGCCGTTCGCCACCACGCTGGCAGACAAGTATCCGTTTGCACCCAACGCCAAGATCGAGGCCAGTGCGGCTGAGATCGGCCAGGTGTTCGGCCCGGATGGCGCGATTGCCAAGTTCGCCAGCACGACGATCGGTCCGCTGTCGGTGCGCCGCGGCGACATGATCGCCTCCCGCACGTGGGGCGATCTGGGCATCGCATTTGTGCCCGAGTTCACCACGGGCTTCACGCGTTGGATCGCACCGCTCACGGGCGGTGCGGCCGGCGGCGCAGGCGGTGCAGCAGCCGCGGCACCGCAGACGGTGTTCCAGATCCTGCCGGTGCCGTCGCAAGGCGCGACCGAGTACACGATCGAGATCGATGGGCAGCAACTGCGCTATCGCAACACGCCACCGCAGTGGGCTAATTTTGTCTGGCCGAATCCGCAAGGCACCCCGGGTGCACGCGTGACAGCCACCACGTTTGACGGCCGCACGGTGGAGCTGCTCAACGAGCCCGGCCGCTTCGGCCTGGAGCGCCTGATTGCCACGGCACAGCGCAAGCGTCGTCCGGATGGCGCGTTCGATCTGTCCTGGACGAAGGACAACCTGACGGTATCGATCAGCCTGCGCATCATCAGCAGCCCGCAGACCGCCGGCACGACGGCATCGGATTCGCCGCAAGGCCAAGGCCTGCGCGGTCTGCGCCTGCCGACGTCGATTGCCGATGCATCGGCACCGCAGAACACCCTGACGCCGCCCGCCCCGGCAGCACCCGCAGGCACGCCGCCTGCGGCGCAAGCGGCCGTGTCAACGCAGGCCGCTCGCCACAGCATCACGGAAGAGCAAGGAGGGACGGCGCAATGAGCCAGACCCAATTGCAGCTTTCGTACTTCGGCAAGCTTCCTTCGCGCGGCGATTTCGTCAAAAGCGCCAACAACGTCCAGTTGCTCGACACGCTGGACCGCTGGCTGGCACAAGGTATGGAATTGCTGGCCGAAGCCCCGGACTGGAAGACGACCTACGACAGTTGGAAGCCAGTGCAGTTTGCGTTTCTCGGCTCGCAGAGCAAGCTCGCTATTGCGGGCACGCTCATGGCCAGCAGTGATCTGTCATCGCGCCGCTTTCCGTTCCTGACGGCGGCAGCCATGGAGGTCGATCGCCCGATCAACTTCATCGCGCGCAGCCCGATTGCACTGGCGCGCCTTTGGACACGCGCCGGCCAGCAGATGATCTCGCTCGGCACGGCTACCGACGCGACTGAAGGCCTGCGCCTGCTCGCCGAAGGTCAGCACGGCGTAGAGACCGGCACGGGCGGCACGAGCACGCAATCGCACGACGCAAGCTTCTCGGATTTCATCGACTTCCAGACCGTTGCCGGCCTTGAGCAGATGCTGCGCTCGGAAGGCCACAACATCCGCCTGCGCCGCACGCTGCTGGCGCTTGGCACGCTGCTCCAACCCGTGATGGCGAATGGCTCGTCGCGGCTTGAGAAAGGCCTCACACTGCCGCTGCCCGCAGACCCGCTCTATCGCAGCCTGGTGGCGAGTTTCTGGCTGGAGCTGGTGTCGCGCTTCCTGCAGCGGGCGGACTTCGAGCTGTCGCTGTTCCTGGGCGATATCAACGGTGCCGAGCGACTGGTCATCGGCTTCAACGGCGCTTCGTCACGCACGCTGCACAGCGTCATGTCGCCGCTGGCGTATGCCGAACAGAACATCAACATCGACGATCCGGAATGGGTCGACCAGCATGTCAGCGGAGATTACGGCTTGGCCAAGTTCGTGAGTTACCTGGATCAACCGCAGCTCTCGCTGCGCGTGGCAGTCGATACCTTCCGCGAAGTCTTCATCGGAGAATGAACATGGGTCTGGATGCAATCAAGCGCGGCTTCCGGCCTGCAACACTCCTGGCGAACGCCGCCATGCTGGCCTGCCTGGGCAGTGCCCTGCCCGCGCATGCCGCGGCGGGCGATGCTGCGCCTGTGCCTGGCCAGGTCGTCGCGGGCGGCATGGTGCCGGACGAAGCCACCAAGGCGACCGTGCTGGCCAAGCTGCGCGAGCTTTACGGCAGCGCCAACGTGGTGGATCAGATTGAAGTGGGCAACGTGGTGTCGCCGCCCAACTGGTCGGCCAATGTGCAGAAGATCCTGTCGCCGGCCATCAAGCAGGTCAACCGCGGGCAGCTCAACATCGACGGCACGCAGGTTTCCCTGCACGGCGACGTTGGTAACGAGGCGCAGCGCCAGCAGCTCACAAGCGACATGGCAACAGCGCTCGGCCAGAGCTACACGATCAAGAACGGGCTGCGCGTGGCAGCGGTGTCCGAGCAAGGGCTGCTGGACCAGACGCTGGCTAACCGCATCATCGAATTTGAAACCGGCAGCGCCACGCTCACGCCCAAAGGCCGCGCGATTCTGGATGAAATGGCCGCCGTGCTCCCGCGCCTGAACGGCCGCAAGATCGAGATCGTCGGCCACACCGACAACTCCGGCAGCCGCGCGCTGAACCTCAACCTGAGCCAGGCGCGCGCAGAAACGGTCAAGAACTACCTCATCGCCAAGGGCGCCGAGCAAGGCACGCTCACCGCGATGGGCGTGGGGCCGGATCAGCCAGTCGCCGCCAACAACACCGATGAAGGCCGCTCGCGCAATCGGCGGATTGAGTTTCGGGCGAGTAAGTGACGCGGGAGGATGCTCGCCGGCGGGCACGGTTGCGTGAGCCGTCGCCTGCTACCTCATTACAGCCGGGTGATGAACGGCGTGCGCCCTCCCAGATCCGGCTTGAGTACCTCGCCCCCACCAGGAAGCCGTCGCAGCCAATCGCGCAGTTTTCTCCGATGAAAGAGCGTATCTGGTGGCTCTGGTGCCATCTGGTATGGGCTTGGCAGCAGCTTGAGCACTGGCTTGCCAGTCGACGACAGGGCGCGCCCGTCGCGATCGTCAGCGGAATCATTCGCTCAGTACAGGTGGATAACGCGGCATTCAAGGCCTATGAGGCCATGGGACGGAGCGTCGACACCAATGCGCACAGCGCATATGACTACACCGACGATATCTCGCGAGACACCTACTATCGCGTGACCCCCGTCGTCATCACGCTGACGGACAACCGGGTCATCTACTTCTGCGAATACCAGGTCACGGACCGTCGTGTTTCGTCCAATGCGCCCTATTTCGCAGGCCTGAACGGCATGCGCGTGCTTGCTGCAGGCTGGTGGGACAACGACTGTTTTTCGGCGTGGGGCATGCGCTTGACCGGCCGCCGTGAGCCACAGACCGTCTATGTTGCAAAGCGCCCTCGCGACTTGCCGGAGCCGCTGGAGACCATACTGTCGCGCAGGAGCTCCGGCTTTAACGAGGCGATCGGCCTTCTCGGTTATTTCAGCGCGCTGATGCTCGTGATCATGCTTTTTGTGGCGGGCAGCGAGTTGGGTCTCGAAGATGCCAGCACCCTCACGGGGATGATGGTCGGGATGTTTACCCTGGCGCCGATGTTGCTCGTGGTCATTTCACAGACGCTGATGCGCCTGATGGCGGGGCCTCTGCGCCCGATCCCAGAAATGATGGCGGCTGGTGAATACGGTAACCGCCATCTCCGCTTGCGCAGCTTTGACTTCGGCCGCTGTGAGCGCGCGGTATTTGAAGCGTTGGAGCGACATGAAGAGAATTAGTCGTTCGCGGCTAGGTGCATGCAAGCGCGCAGTGTCCTCCGAGCAAGTAGGCATTAACGGTTGACAGCAACGCACATGACACCGTCCGCCCCATCGATCCTGCCCGATTCCGCCCCGACCGAAGCCGATCGGGAAGCCTGCCTGCGTCGGCTGAGCGAGTATTCACCGGACGCGCCCGATGCTCCAGTGCCGTTTAGCCACCGCCTGGCCGAAGCCGAGGGGTGGTCGCGTTTATATACGCTGACTGTCATCGAGGAATACAAGCGCTTCGCGTATCTAGCGGTGTTTGCAGGGCACCCCGTCACGCCTTCCGAGGCCATTGATGCCGCCTGGCATCTCCATCTGCAATATTCGAAAGAGTATTGGACGGTGTTCTGCGGGGAGGTACTGGGCGCGCCGCTCCACCATGCGCCAGGTATTGGTGCCCCGGACGAAGACGACACCTACGCACAGCACTACCAGCAAACGATCGAAAGCTATCAGCGCACGTTTGGTATGGAGCCGCCTCCCGATATCTGGCCGGTGCCGGAACCTGTCCAGCCAGACAGTGCGCCAGAGGCTGCCAGCCCCGCACGACATCCGCCCAACCCTGTCACACCGCCGCCTGCATCAACCGCGCGCTCATTCATGCCATCCGTATGGCTTGTGATCGGCGTCAGCCTCATCGCCATCACCACGAATGCCGCCTCGGATGTCGATGTGCTGAGCTATTCGGGGCCGCGTTTTCTCGCGTTCTACCTGGGCGCATGCGTGATGGCATGTCTGCTGATCCGGGCCCTGCATCGAGTCGCATACAGCCGCAACCCAAGGGGAACCAGCGGGGGCAACGTGCCGCGTCAGCTGACGCCTGCCGAGGCCGCGCTGATCACCGGTGACGCCGCACGAATGGCACAGGTTGCGGCGTTGGCGCTGCTTGATGCGGGTGCGATCCGCATGGTCCCTCCGGCTAAAAGGAAACGCGACCGCAACACCTACGTGGTCGCGAACCAGGACCGAACGCCGGAGTGCCACGTCAACGCATGGACATGGCTCGCCCGGCAAACGCAGGAGCGCTCGCCGTGGCCGAACTTTCGCAATCGGCTCGTCGATGAAGCATCCGACATGACAGATCGGCTACGCAGCGAAGGATGGCTGTGGACCCGCGGGGCAATGCGAGGAACGACGCTCGCTGCGTGGGCCATTGTGCTGGCGACGCTGTGGCTTGGCGTGATGAAGGTCTTTGTGGGGCTGTCCCGGGAGCGTCCGGTGATGTGGCTGCTGGTCGAGATGGCGTTGTTCGCCATCGTGTACTGGGGCGTGACGGCGCGGCTGATCGGCGTCGGCCGTGCCGGCCCCACTGCGGGGGCCAACGCCGCGCTCGATGCTTATCGTCAGCGCGGCCAGCAGGGGCCACGTGCCGGTTTGTCGACGCACGATCTACTGTGGTTGACCGCGTTTGGCGGCACCAGCGTGCTGGCCAACACAGCGTGGGCCGGATACCGATCGATGATGGGACCACCCGCCGGCGCCAGTTCCGGCGGCTCCGGAGGCGACACGTCGAGCAACTGCAGTTCAAGCAGCAGTGGCTCCAGCAGTTGCGGATCGAGTAGCTGCGGATCCAGCGGCTGCGGCGGTTGTTCGAGCAGCTAGCCGGTTCAGCTCGCGCTTTCCGACGGCGGATCGCCCAGCCCCAGCAGCTCCTCAATCTGCGACAGCGTCGCATCATCTTTGACCACCGTACGCAGCCACGCATGCAGCGGCATGTCGCCCCATTTCGCGGCACGCGCGGCGAGGTAAGCAACGGGGCTGTGCGGCTCGGTCTGACGGAAGAACTCGGCTACATCGCGCAGCTGGTTCAGCGCCTGCGCACGCGTGCGGATCGGGCCGACGGCAACCGTTTCAACAACCGCGCCTGCGGCTGACTGGGCAGCCTGTTGTTGAGCGCCCTTCGCTTCCACCGCGGTGGGCTTGGGTTCTGGCTTGCCACCAAAGCGCTCCACCAATGCGCGCACCGCCTGCAAGGCTTCCCGCGCCGGGCGGAAACTCGGCGCGTGATCCCCCGCCCGTGCATCCAGAACGGATTCCAACCGCAGCAGCGCGGCGCCACAGCCGACCACATCGTCGTGCAGCGTCTTGTAGAACGCAGGCGGCGTGGCGCGCCGTGCGGATTCAAACTGCTCCTGCGTTATTTTTCCGCGTGACAGCTCGTCTGCCTGTTCCGGATCGCGGCGGATGGCTTCGACCAGGCTGGTCGCGACTTCCCAATCGATCAGGCTGTAGCCGCCCTTGCCCGCGTCCACCAGCGGCACCTCGCGAATGAGCTGGCTCGAACGCGTCGCAAGCCACGCCATGCTGCCCGTGCGGGCTTCAGGATCATCGGCTTCCGGCAGCGGATAGAGGTGCTCCCAGAACTGTTCGCACAAGCCGGCGATCAATTCGTAGCCCTCGCGCAGGCCGGCAAAGCCACGCTCCTTGGACAGCGCCTCGGCCAACCATGCGGCCAGGCGCAGATCCTTCGTGCGGTTCTGCAGCAGTGACGTGCTCTCGGCAATGACGGCGCGCCAGTCGGCCTCCTTGATCTCCGTGACCCACTCACCTTGATCGAGTGACGGGTCATCAAACCGGCGCGCATCCTGGATGCTGTCGAATTCTGCAGAGAAGAGCATGTCTTCACCGCACGGCTGGGCGCCGGGCAGCGGAGCGAGCAATTGGTCAAACGGAAGAGAGGCCATGTTCGGAAACGAAACCGGAATGCAATACGAAAATCAGGGCTTGCCGACACGGCAATCCGCCAGCGCCAGCGTCAGGCCAACGAACTGCCGGTTCAGGCAATCCAGCGTGATGTCCTTGCTGGGCTTGTACGCCGCAAGCTTGTGATCGGGAAACAGCGCCTTGAGCGCGTCACGCTGATCGTCCTGGAACGGCGCGCCCACTTTCAGCTCTTCGGTCAGGGCCAGCGTGTTCAGGCTGTCGTCGGACAACGGATAGACCTGGCCCTTGAAGACCAGGCGGCGACCGTCGTACTTCTTCGACGCCGTCGGCGCGTCCTTGAAATACTCGGTCAGCACCTGGCGGTACGAAACCTGCAGCGGGGTGTCGTCCTGAGCGAAAGCGGGCGTGACGAGCAACGCGACCACAGCAAAAGCGGCGGCGAGGCGGGACAGTGCGTTCATATCAGCGTGCGTGAAATGTGACGTCCGCACGCGCGGGGCGGACGGTGGAGATGCTACGCAGGCTTGAGGCGGTTGGGGGGATTGTTTCTAAATCTTCATGTGCCCGGAATCGACCGAGATTCGCCTCTGGAGTCAGATCAATAGCGGAAGTAGAAGGAACCGTATTCCCCCGGGTCATCGGGCTTGCGCTGGGCTTTCGCAGATTTGACCAAATCGACATTGGCAGAGTCAGGGATGCCCAGGGTGCGGCAGACTCGCTCCGTCAGTCGCACGAAGGGCATCCATTTTCGGGCGAGGCTAATGGTCATCAGGCCGAAGAACGCATAGAACCCGGCGCTCATGGCGAGGAAGCCGTACGGGAAAACGTCGTGCAGCAAGTTCTGCGGCGACTCGACGAGCAGCAGCATGATTCCCAGTATTGAAGCCCCTAGTCCCACAAGTATCCCTGCTACTCCTATAACCCACCACTTCACCGCATTCTTGATATGCCGTGCCTTACCCCGAGAGCAATGCGGGTACAACGCGATGATGCGGTCCTGCGGTCTCGCAATGCCCGCTGTCTCATAGTGATCGTTATGCCATTCGGCGGCCACTTCGACTTTGTCCCCTTCTTTGAAAGGACTGCGCCAGACCCAGCCCTTGACCGGATCGCCATCAAGGTCGAATTCGACATAATCAGCATGCTCCTCCGCACTCGATGCGGACGCTGCTGTCGCGATCGCGGGTCCACTCAACCCCGCGATGCCCGCTGCAATGGCGACCACTCCGAGCTTGTCCCGATCGGCCTCCGTAAACACGAAACTCGCTTCTGCACGGGTCACCTTGTAGTTCGTTATCGTGCCCGTCAGCTTTACCAGCCCTTCAGGACGTTGCTCGATGCTCATTTATCGGAAACGCATTTTTACCAAAGCAGCCGACAACTTCTCATCCTGTTCGCTAGCAGTTTTATAGCTGCCGGTGCTGCATTTGTTACCAAAGACCGAATCACAAGAACGTTAAATAGCCATAACTTTTGTCGTAATTTTTAAGGATCGCCAATATCGAGCGCAACCCAGGTATTCGACGCTTGGCAAGGAAGTCGGCGATTTAAGACGGGTATATCGGTTGATATCAGCTATATATCCGACGGCTCCTTCTTGTCATGCTTCTGTCGATGCAGGTGAAATGTTGCCACACAGTCAAACATGTTTGGGCTCTGGGCGCTCGTCAACAGTTCTTTCCGGAGACGCTTTCCATCGCAGCGGCTCCTCTGGCCCTATGCCGTCCTCGCGGCGCTTCCGGCCACTGTCGCTATTCCACTCTTTCGGAAATGTTGGCCAAGTGCACAGCCGCTCCGCCAAGCAATGCAGCGGCGCCCACAGAAACGTCGCCAAGAATGTGAGCTGCGTTTGCGCGGAATTCTCGCCGCGACCACCGACACGATCCAGTACGCGCGAGGCCGACAACTCCGTTTCCTCAAGATGCTGACTCGGGGTATGGAAGCCTTTTCGCAGCCATTCGTACTCGGTCGGGGCCGGCACCTTGTCGATGCCCTCTTCCATGAACGTGCGGATGTACTGCCACAAACCCTCTCCAGCCAGCTTGGGGCCAACCCAGAGCACCTCTTCACCTCTGCGTTCGTGGTCGGCCGGGTCCAACGGCGGCCAATACAGCACCAAGCCGCGCATGCCGAACTGCCCGCCCGCGGTTTCCTGCCTGCGTTGGCGGGCGAACTTGTCATCGATCTGGTCGGGCGTCATGTCGCGTGGGGCACACCAGTTCACGTGAGCTTTGACGCGGTCCCAATCGAGAATGACATTGCCACCATAGCGCTTGGGTCGGAGCACATACACCTTGCGGGTGCTGCGATTGAAGCGATAGCGGGCTCGGAGGTATGTGAAGTAATTTGGCGCAAACTGGGTGGGCCAGAGGAAATAAACAAATGTCAGCACAAAGCCCAAAAGCCCCCCGCCGGCAATGATCGATACATTCCAATCGTGCGTAAATAGCGGCTCCCCTGGCAGCGTCAACGCCAGCCCCATGATCGGCAGCGCAAGAAGCGTCAGCACAGCGATTGCCAACATGAACATCAGGGAGCGGTCTTCCTCTCCCATGTTAGAAAGCTCGATGAAGTGCTCGTTGTAGTCGAATAGCGTGCGCGCCCAGTCAAGAGCCGGGCTGACCGATTTGTCCTTTGCACGTTCCGTTGGCGCACGTAGCAGCGTATATCGATTGATATCCGCCAGATACTCGATAGCCTCCTTCTGACCGTGCTTTTTTCGGTGCGCGTGAAACGCGGCTTCGCAGTCAAACATAAGGTTCCTTCAACTTATCTCGGCCAACGCGTCGGCTAGCTTGTCCATCATTTCCGCTTCACTTCGATGAGGAACCTTCGGGCTATCCGATTTGCGGAAAGGCTGAGCGCGCAGCCAGTTCACCCAAGGTTGCCCTTTGAGTTTCGCTATTGTCGCAGTAAGCGCCACTGTCACTACCGCGCTCAAGAGATTGAACCTCAGCAAAAGTAGTGGCGCCGTGAGGGTACGGGCGCCAACAATCGTACCCACCACGGTAGCACCTCCAACGATCGTCCGAGCGATATACGCCCACATAAGATCATTTTGCTTTTCGGTTTTTGCCGTTACCGCGTCAACTGCATCCCAGACAACCCCCACCACCATTCCTGCAGCCACATAACGTGCAGCACCGGCCTTGAGCGTCAGCAACTCTCGTTCGGCAACCGTCGCGGTCCCGGCCTTGTGCGTCTTATACACAATGTCTGGGACCTTCTTGAACAATGCCTTTTCATAAAAATCGGCGCGAGCTTGCTTCAAGGTACCGACCAGCGAGGCGACTGTGCCTGCCAGTTCCACTGTGGTGCGCGTGTCCTGCCTGGCATAGGCCCGACCAAGCGCCGGTAAAACAGCCAGCGCATTCACCGCGCACAAAGTGTGGGTTATGCGCATTTCCTGCATGGCACTGTTCGCGCTCCCACCGAGGATCGCACGCTCTACTCGCCGCTGAATCGATTTAGCCTGCTTGACCAGGGCCGAACTGAGAGCATCGGCCTGCTGTTGCTTGATATGCGCGATTGCCTGTGTGCCGAGCCCACGCGCAAGCATCAACGCTTGCCCCCGCGCCACCATGCTCTCCAGCGCGCTCGGTGAAAGCTCCTTGATCTTGCCCATGATGGCAGACAGCAGAACAGCGGGCATGCTGTCCTTGGCAGCCTTGCCAATTTCGATTAAAGAATTGAAACGCTTAGCGACTGCCTCGCCACCGTCCATGACCGTCTTTACCTCTTTGCTGATCTTGTCCGCGTTCTTGACGGTCTTGCTCATGCTGGCCAGCGCCGCAACCATGTCGGCATAGCTTTTCTGGGTACGCGCACTGTCCTGGGCGTTGGCAGCGGCCTGCTCAGATGGCGGCACAGGATTGGCGACCAGCTTGAGCGCAGCCTGCATTTCCTGACTGATCTCCGCGTTGTTCAGGCTTAGCATTCGCCAGACCAAGTTCTTCTTTCCCGGAGTAAAGGTATCCAGCGCGCTATACCACGCACGTCCTTTGGGGCTGTTATCCAGTTGCAGAAGAATCGAGCACAATTGGCCGGCGCAGCGGCTGCCATCGCCGCTATCAATGGATGCTGTTTCGCTATAACGGCCCAGCGCCACATGGGTTAAGCCGTCAGCCTTGAGCCACTGGACGAGATCGCTGGCGATACGGTCCATCTGCGCGTCCCGCTCGCCGAGTTCCTTCTTGTGCTCGTTGTTAAATTCTTCCACGCGCGACATGTCGCAGTTGGACGCAATGCTGTTCTGCGCAGCCTTGTTCATGTCCTGGACGGCGCTGTCGTGCGCTGCCGTACGTGCATCGACCTGTTTTTGCAGATCGGCCCGCCGCCGCCGATTCAACTCCTGGACGCTGATGATTTCGTAGCTGCCATCAGGCCGGCGAATCTTAACCGGCATCGGGCTGTCGGACCCGGGGTAGTGACCTGCCATGTTCTCTTGCACTTCACGCAGGCGGTCGGTGGTCGCGTCGTAGTCGTCGATCGCTTTTTTCTCGAGCGCCACCTGGATGGTCTGAATGCTGCGGCTGGCGCTGTCCTTCCAGGCGTTGCTGACTCCCTTGGCATCGGGTGTCTTGAGCCACCCTACATACGGAATCGCCGCCGTCAAATGATGCAGGCTCAATTCCTGTGCAATTCCTAGCGCATCTTCACACGCCACTACAGCGCCTTTATTGTCGTGCAGAAACTTGCGTATACCCTCCAAGCGCGGGCCGTGCGCCTTCTGATATGTCGGCTGCGTTACGACGACCGTGCGCACCTCTTCAATGATCACCGGCGCCGCATCGGGCGTGGGGATGACTTGCTGGTCGGTTTCCTCGACCTCGTAATTGCCCCAGCCACGCTCCTGCGGCGTCATGCCCATCAGGCCGAAGAACTGCTCATTCCCGACAACCTGAACTTTCTCATCCCCAAGCGCGGCATATTCCAGCACCTGTTTGTCCAGTTGCGCAGGCTGCATGCTGTCTGCCTGGCCGGTATTGCCACCGAGCCAGCCAGCAACATCGAACTGTTGCATATACTTTGCGGGGTTCGGTTCGATCTCGCGTTTGAGGTGCGCCGGCTCGATTGGATCGGGATGGAACGCATACCAGAGCGATTTGACGTTCTTTGCGTCTTTGATCCAGACCAAGCTGTTATTGGCCTGCCGCGCATCCCGTGCGCAGGCGATCTTGGCCTCAGCTTGCTGCGGGAGCATTACAGGAAACTGCTTCAGATAGCCATGCGGGTGGATGGCGTACCCCTCCCACTCCAGCAGGCCGCGCCGCTCGATGCGCAAGTACAAGTAACCGGCGCGCAGCATCCGTACGCCGTAGCGTCCCGTTTTGATGGAAACCCCGCCTGGCTGGGCTTGAAGCTTGCCGGTCGGTTTGAACTTGTCGAGAAGACTCAGCCCTTCGGGCCGCGAACTGTAGCCAACGGCGTAGCGTGTAAAGAGAATCGGCAAGCCTTCTCGCTTGCAATCGTCACACGGGTTGGTGCAAACCATGTGTTTCGTCTCCGGGGTTCAGGCAGGCAGCGAAGGCGCTCACAAAACGCGCGTCCGGATCTGCATTCAGTGCTTTCAGCGTTTGGTTCAACACGCGCGACCAGTGCGGCGTGTCCCAGTCAATCGAAGGTGGTGCTTCGCGGTATCGGATGCTGCACCAGACGAAGTCTTCGAGGTTTCCCCCATCCAGATGGTGCGCGGTACCGATTGAAAGCAATTGCCGCATCAGGATGGCATTGGGTTGCTCGCCTGGAGTGACGCCGTTTTCCGCAAGCCGCGCCCACACCCGATTCCCAACCGGCGCCAAATGCGCCGCCTGCCACTGCTTCGCATCCATCAAGCGGTTCAACACCGTCCCCTCCGCCCGCCCGTCTGGCTCCATCGGCTGCTCGGCCCTGAACCATACCGGTACCGACACGGCGGCATCCTGCGTCGCTACCATGTCCTCCAACGCCCACGGCCCCCATGGCTGCGTCAACGACCACCATCCCTGCACCGGGCCCAGCCACATGGCTTGCTGCGCGGCAGTCAGTTCGGGCCACACTCGCTGCATCACGCGTGGGTCCTGGTAGCGAAAGACTTTGGCGTTCCGGCCTTCGGGGGGATATTGAAACCCCAGCATGCGGAGGTGTTGTACAAGCCCGGCCGCAGAGTCGGCGCTGAACAGCACTGCACCCAAACCTTGCCGCACCAGCCGTTGATGTGCCTGGACACTCGCGGCCTCCAGCAAGCGGGCGACTGCATCTCGTGACAGCTCTTGCTCCAATGTGTCCGTTGCGCCGTCTGGTAACGCGCTGTCGGGCAGCGGCACGACGCAGGGTGCTTCGTCCTCGCGCCCCGTGTAAAAGTCGTCTGGCACGGCAACGCGCAGGGTGGCGGCTTCCGGCCAAGCCTCGGAAATCGCGCCAGCCAGCGGATTGCTTTCCCACGCGTCCAAGAGAAGATAGGCGCGCAATGGGTGTGACCACGGCCGTTGTCGCACCTTCATCGCGTGATAGCGGGCAGCCAACTCACGGCACCTTGCCATGGCGTCGGGATGTGGCACGTCTGTATCTGTGCTGTCGGCCGCAAATAGAGAGGTTTCCAAGTCCGCCAACGTGCGATTGGTCATGCTTTGGTCCTGCCGGTTCAACGTGACACCGAGCCGGCACCATTGGCGGCAGCGCTACTTTCCTGCACGCCACAGCCCTTCAGATTGCCGCTGGCTAGGTTGTTATCCCCCCCCGCCCCACCCGGCCCCACAAACCGATGCCCCGCCCCCTTAAACGTCACCATCCCGGGCGCATGCAGCTCAATCGTTCCATTCGTCACCTTGATCTGCGCACCGGCCGCATTGACGAGCACGTGCTGCTTCGCCTCCGCAGTGACATTGCCTTGCGTGGAGGCGACCGTCACGGCCTTCTCGGCCACCAGATGGGTCTCGCCCTTGAGGCTCGAAAGCCCGACCTTGCCGCTTGCGGCATGCATGGCGATGCCCGGTGTGGCATCCCCGGCTTGCCGGAGCGATTTGCCGTGCGCATAGAGGCTCAGCCCCTCGGCCACCGCCACTGAGAGATTGCCGCCCGCGGCGACGTTGGTGTCCTCCTTGGCGACCAACGTGGCTTGCGTGCCGGCCACCAGCACTGCATCGGCCGGTGTCGTGCTGACGATGCCTTTGGGCGCCGAGACTTGCAGATGCGGTTCGCTGTAGGCAACGGCCTGCGCACCTTCACCGGCGCTTTCCGCATGGCGCAGCACTTCGGTGGTGTGGCGCAGTTGCTTGAGCGCGGGAAGCTCCTTGGCGGCAGGTTCATCGGCCAGGCCGGCCTTCTGCTTCTGCGCTGCGTCGGCAAGCGATTCGGCGAGGTAGCTCACGGCTTCGATCTGACTGGCGGCGGCTTCGCTGTCTTGCAGCGCGGCGCCGGCGTCGGCACCGTGCGCGGTGAGTAGCAGGCCGGCGCCGGCGCGCACGCTGCCGCTGTCGTCGGTGGCCAGCGCGGCCCCGTGGCCAAGATCTGCCTGCCGCGCGCTGTCGACCTGTTCCTTGTGATGGCCAAGCACGAGGCCCGTGGCGGCCTGCGTGGTGCTGAGCTGCGTGCGGGCCTGCCCTTCGGAGTCATCAAAGACGAGTTGGTTGTAACCCGACGAGCCCGACTGGCTGCCGGCTAGCGCCTGCGTCTTGATGCCGGACAGCACTGCGTTGTGGGCGTAGGCGCCCTGGCTCTTGCTGTCGCCGGCAAACCACGCCGGCGCGTTGCCGGTGGCGCCGGCTGCGCCGGCCTGGTTCTGGTTGTACTGCGCGTCAGTCTGGCCGCTGCCGTTGTAGGCCGCGCCCACCACGACGGGCCGATCGATATCGCCTTGCAGGAATTCGACCAGCACCTCCTGGCCGACGCGCGGCAGTACCACGCCGCCCCAGTTCGGTCCGGCCACGGGCACGGTCACGCGCACCCATGCGCCAAGACCTGCGCTGGCACGCGCGTTGTCGTCGCCGGCCGGATGCGATTGGCGGCTGGCTGACCGCGCGCCGCGCTGCCAGTGGAATTGCACCTTGATCCGATGGTCCCGATCGGTATGCACAGGGCCTTCCGAGCCCACCACCAACGCGGTCTGGCTGCCGTTGACGGTCGGACGTGGGTGCAACGCACGGCCTTGCTCGTCGCTCTGCTGCGGGCGCACGGGCACGTTGTCGCGCACGACGGTGAAGTGGTTGCGATAGAACGGCGCGTCGTCGCCCGTGCCGTGGTTGCTGCCGGCGGCCAGCACATCGCCGCCACGCAGTGCGCCCAGCGTTTCGGTCAGCAGCTGGCCGAAGCGGTCGTTGAAGTTGTTGCGCGCCTGGTGCGTCACGGCCAACACGGCAAAGCGCTGCTCGCCATCGTCGTGATCGAAATGATCGAGCAACTGGAAGCGCGTGCCGGTCGCCAACGTGCGCGCTGTGCCTTCGCCGTCGAACTGCTTGTCACGCAGCTCCAGCGCTTCCATCATCAGCCGCGCGACGCGCTGTGCCTGGTTGTTGTCTTCAAACCAGTACTGACCGGGGTAATCGGTGTCTTGCAGCGTCAGCTGCGGGCCGTCGTTACCTTGCTGCTGCGCGCCGAGCTGCGCGGCGCGCTTGGCGTTGGTGCGGTAGTCCCAGCTTGCAATCGACACGGCGTTCGTTTGCCAGCGGCGGGCGCCTTGCCAGCGGTCGATCACGTCTTCGGTGGCGGTGGCATCTGCACGGCCAAAACGGATGCTCGCCTGTGCGTTGTCGGCAAAGACGTCATTCGAATCTGCAATGACCATGCGGTGCACGCCTAGCGCATCGCCGTCCTTGGCTTCGTGCTCGAAGAAATAGAAGAGCCCTTCTTCGGCCAGCAGGCGCGTGACGAAATCAAAGTCGCTTTCGTCGTATTGCGTGATGACGCTGCGACGCGTGTAAACCGAGCTGTCGCGCAAGGCCCAGCGCCATGCGGGCACGAGGCGGCCTTGGCCCTGGTAGTCGCCAAACAGGCTGTCGATCACCTCGATGACCGACATGTCCTGGAACAGGAAGCTGTCTTGCCGGTGGCGCAGGAATGCCAGCCAGGGTTCGATCACCAGCCGATAGCGCACCAGGCCGCCGTTGGCCCCCACCTGCTCGAAGCGCGTCACGTGACCATGAAACGGCCGCAGCGCGCTTCGGCTCTGCTGCGTCAGCAAGTCCAGCCGCACCGGCTGGCCGAGCAACTTGGCCGAATCGATGTCGGCGTTGTCAGACAGCGCCGTGAGTTCCAGGCGAAAACCGCCTGCGTCGATGTGCTCGGCAGCGTCCACCTGTTCAGGCAGCAGCGCGTTCGGCCCCAACGGCGTTTCCAGCCGCAGCAGCCGGTCGGCCTGGGAGAACGACGCACGTAGCAGGTTTGCCAACTCGGTCGGAGAGACCATGATGTGCTCCAGCGAAGCCACTTAGTTGATGCGGTACTTGAACTCGCCGTTCTTGCCGACGCCGACTTTGATCTTCTCGACGCTGTCGCCCTCGGCCATGCGCGTCAGCACCGACTCGGCAATCTGCGGAAGCAGCGTACCGTTGAGGATGTGATCAACCGCGCGGGCGCCGGCATCCACTTCCGTGCAGCGTGCGAGCACGGATTCAACCAACGCGCTGTCCCACTGGAACGTCGCCTTGTGGTTAATGGCCACGCGATCGCGGATGCGACCCAGCTTGAGCGTGATGATCTCGGCCAGCACGTCGTCGGAAATCGGGTAATACGGCACGACCTTCATGCGCCCGAGGAATGCGGGCTTGAACGCCTTGTAGAGCGTCGGGCGCAGCAGCTCTGCCAGCGCATCGGTGTCGGGCAGTTCCTCGGCAGGTTTGTTCAGGCACGCCTGCATGATGGCCTGCGACCCGACGTTCGACGTGAGGATGATGATGGTGTTGCGGAAGTCGATCGGGCGGCCTTCGGCGTCGTCCATCTCGCCCTTGTCGAATACCTGGAAGAACATCTCCAGCACGTCCGGGTGGGCCTTCTCCACTTCATCCAGCAGCACAACGCTGTACGGGTTGCGACGCACGGCTTCGGTCAGCACGCCGCCTTCGCCATAGCCGACATAGCCCGGCGGCGAGCCCTTAAGGCCCGACACGCTGTGCGCTTCTTGGTACTCGCTCATGTTGATGGTGATGAGCTTGCGTTCACCGCCGTAGAGAATGTCGGCCAGTGCCAGCGCTGTTTCCGTTTTGCCGACGCCCGACGGGCCGGCAAACAGGAACACGCCGCGCGGCTTGTTCGGGTCTTCCAGGTTGGCGGTGGCGGTGCGCACGCGCTGGGCAATGGCATCCAGCGCGTGGTCTTGCCCGATAACGCGGGCGGCCAGCAGCGGCTTGAGGTTCAGCACCGTCCGCAGTTCGTCCTTGACCATGCGGCCCAGCGGAATGCCCGTCCAGGCCGAGACGATTTCCGACACGACATGACCATCCACCTGCAGCGGCACCATGGGCGATTCGCCCTGCAGCGCGCGCAGCTCGGCGAGCAGCTTGGCCAGTTCGTCCTGTTCGTCCGTTTTGTCGGCAGCGCGCTTGCGCTTGGGGATCGAGACGACGTCGCTATTGGCGGCCACGGGCAATGCGTCTTCCTCGCCGGCTTGGGCGGTACCGCTTTCGCGCGCCTCGCGCAGCGCCTGAATGCGTGCGACCAGCGCGCGCTCCTGCGCCAGACGTTCGGTGTTCTGCGCGACGCGTTGCTCCAGCTCCGTACGCTGCTCGCTCAGTGCCTTCAGGCGCGCGTCGTGCTCGGCACCGGCGCTTTGCTCGCGCTCCAGCGCATTGATCTCGCCTTGCAGGCGTTCGAGCGTTTTCTGGTCGTCTTCAATGGCGCCCGGCGTGGCGCTCTGGCCCAGCGCCACCTTGGCGCACGCCGTGTCCAGCACGCTAACGGCCTTGTCCGGCAACTGGCGGCCGCTGATATAGCGATGCGACAAGCGCACGGCCTCGGTAATCGCCTCGTCCAGCACGCGCACGCCGAAATGGCGCTCCATCAGCCCGGCCATGCCGCGCAGCATGGCGGCCGCCAGCGGCTCGCTGGGCTCTTCCACCTTCACGACCTGGAAGCGGCGCGCCAGTGCGGCGTCTTTTTCGAAGTACTTCTTGTATTCGCTCCACGTGGTGGCTGCAATCGTACGCAGCTCGCCGCGTGCAAGCGCAGGCTTGAGCAGGTTGGCTGCATCGTTCTGCCCGGCCTGCCCGCCTGCACCAATGATGGTGTGCGCCTCGTCGATGAACAGGATGATCGGCTTCGGGCTCTTCTTCACCTCGTCGATCACGTTCTTCAGCCGGTTCTCGAATTCGCCTTTGACGCTGGCGCCTGCCTGCAGAAGCCCCATGTCGAGCGTGCGCAGCGTCACGCCCTGCAGCGGCGGCGGCACATCGTTGGCGGCGACGCGCAGGGCGAGGCCTTCCACCACAGCGGTCTTGCCCACGCCCGCTTCGCCGGTGAGGATCGGGTTGTTCTGGCGACGACGCATCAGGATGTCGATCACCTGGCGGATCTCGGCATCGCGGCCGATCACGGGGTCGATGCGGCCATCGCGCGCGGACTGGGTCAGGTCTACGGTGAACTGGTCCAGCGCGGGTGTGGACGTCAGGGCAGCAGCGGGCTTGCCGCCTTCGCCCTGTGCTGCATCTGCGCCGTCGTCAGCAATGTCCACGGCCTGCACTTGTTCGTCTGAACCGGCGGTCAGTCGATCGAAATCGTGCTTGAGGCGGTCTGCCTGAATCTGCCCGAACAGGCGCGAGCCACGTTGCGCGAGCGCCGACAGGCTCGGCTCCGTCAACAGTGCCAGCAGCAGATGGCCGGACCGGATGCGCGTGATTTGCGAATCGAGCGAGGCAATCAGCCAGCCGTGCTCGAACAGCTTCGGCAGGTACGGCGAGAACGCCGGCGTGCGCGTGTTGCCGGTCTGGAAGCGGCCGATCTCGGCCTCCAGGTCACGCTGCAGCGCCGCTAGGTCGATACCGCTGGCACGGGCAGCCACAGCAAAATCACTGCGGCGGTTTTCCAGCAACGCCAGGAACAGGTGTTCGAGATCGACCTCGTAGTTGCCGCGCGCCATGCACAGCGACGCGGCGCGCTCGGCGGCTTGCCGGCTGGTCGCATTCAGCTTGGCGATCAGGGTTTTGAGTGGGATGGCCATGGCGGCAGCGCTCCGAAAGAATCGATGAATGTGTCGGTATCAATGCAGCGGCGCGAGCGTGTACTGCGCATCGCTGCGGTCCTGCTGCGCGGGGCGGGAGCACAGGAAGGTGTCCCAGCCCAGGCGGCCGTCATTGCTGTTGTCCAGCGTGCTGCCGGTCACGTCTTGGTGGCGCAGGATCAGCTTGATCTCGAACTCCAGCGTGGTGCCGCACAGGATGGTCAGCATCTTGCGCAGTGCCAGCGCGCCAGAGGCACCGGGCAGGAAATTGCGGTACTGCGCGCGCTTGAGCGGCCCGACCCACAGGCGCACGCGCAGGTCGCGCTGCCACACCCGCGCGCCGGCCAGCGCCGTGGCGCCCAGCACGTTGTTGGTGCTGCCCAGCCGCGTGTACTGCGACGCCGGCACGCGATACCACCCGCCGACGAACTGCTCCACCCGCATCGGCGCCTGGAAGTAATCCGACAGCACACGCTGCAGGTACGCCGCAGACACCGGCCGATGCCGGATCGCCGTGGCATAACCGGCCAGCGCTTCGTCGAGGATCGGCCCCGGCGTGGTGGAAAGATCGCGGCGCAGCGTCTTGTCAGCCGCACCCGCCAGCGATAGCAGCAGCGGCAGGTAATGCTTGCTGCTGTCGACTTCGTACTGGAACGGCAGGCGGTATTTCTTCCACGCCAGGTAGAACAGCGCCGTTGCCCGGTTCGAGAAGATGTCGAAGAACGCACGTGCAGCGCGGTCGCGCCACAGGCTTTCGCGCTCCGCCACAATTTCGGTGTAGCGCAGCGGCAAGGCACCTTGGCCGCCCAGCATGCCGAAGAACGTGGGCGTGATCGCCAGCGAATCGAGTGCGCCCTCTTCCAGCGCAGCGATGAACGCGGTATCGGTTTCGAGCATCTCGGCGGTAATGCCCTCGGCCTCGATGTGCTGCAGTTCGCTGGGCGGAAACGAGAGCGACAGCGTGTTACGAAAGCTCAGGCGCGTGGCCAGTGCCTGCTCGGGCGCCATGCCGCCTTCGCGCGCAAACAGCTGCTCCAGCAACCGCACGGCTTGGAAGAACTGGTACCGGTGCGGCTGCTGGAGCAGCCGCCGGATCACACCAGGATCGATTCGCCGCTGCGGGGTGCGCATTTGACCAATTCCTTGCCGCTGCGGCGCGAGACCGCAATCAACTGCACAAAGCTGTTCATGTGGACGTACAGGCCGAAAAAGTGGTCCAGCACACGGATGAACCGGTGCATGCCGGTGCCCACAAAGGCGTCTTCATCCAGCGTGAGGCGCACTTCCAAGCCGCGCACGAAGGTGGCGAACGGCTTGCCGGCCAGCCACTGCGTCGCCGGTTGGTAGTCCAGGGCAACGATGCCCTCGATCTGCCGTGCCGAGATCGCGTTGCGCGGCAGATCGTGCAGACGCAGCATCTCTTTCAACGTCGGCAGACCGTTCTGCACGAGCGACAGATGGTTGAGCGCCAGCAGCGAGATTAAACGCCATTGCGCCGCCCGTCCGCCGCCAAACCGCATCGACGGCGTCGGCTTGCGCAGGAAGGTGATGTTGCGGGCGATGGAGCTGCCTTCCATCGACAGATCACCATCGGGCTGCCCGAACGCCAGCGTCGAAGGCAGGTCGCGGTTCGTGCAGGTGACGGTCAGGCTCAGCGTATCCGTCTGCGGGCTGGCGGGGTCGAACTGCGTATCGACGATGGAGATTTCAGTTTCGAAACCCGGGCTGCGCTGCGCAATCAGCTCGTTGCGGCGTGCCAGCCAATAATGGCCCGCGCGGCCGGGCTCTTCCCCGTGATGGAGGGAGTAGAACGGCCGGAACTCCGTGACCTTTTCGTGTGCCGCGGTCTCGCGCACCAGTTGCACGTTGTCGATGGAATAAATGTCAAAGCCGTGCGCGCGACGGCTGTCGGCCACCACTGGGTAGGCGCTGGCCGTATGTTCGATGCGGATCGGGTCGGCCTTCTGCTGGAACAGATTGACCACGGGCGTGCAATGCAGGCGCAGGTGCTCCGGCTGCAGGTTCTCGAGCAGGCGTGCGGCGTGCGAATCGCTGCGCACGTCTTTCAGCACCAGATGCAGCGTCAGACGGCGCACCGGCACGCCCGGCGTCAGGCCGCGTCGCAATGCAGCCAGGTCGATGTCGAAGAAGTTGAATTTCTCGGCAAAGCTGAAGTGCTCGGTCAACAGCCGATAGGCCGGGTGCGAGCGTGCCGGGCAATCGATCAGGGATTCGTCTTCGGTAAAACCGACTTCGTGCAAAGGCACGGAAATCAGGCGCTTCCAGACGCCTGCGCGTTCAGCTTCAACATAGCCAGCCGCGGTATGCAGGAACAGCGCGTCACCGAGCGCAGCCACGAAAGACGGCTCGCCGTCCATATAGACGCGCAGTTTGTCCAGTGGCAGCGATTCAAAACCGCCGCGCTCGCCCACGTATTCGAGCGTGATGGCAATGGCGCCCGTCGCGCCTTTGGGCAATTGCACGGCCGCCGGCGCCGACACTGCGCGCTCGAACGTCGCGCCGGCAACGCGCACCGGCGCGAACGTGACGTCGTATGCCGTGCGGAAACGGCATTCGACCTTGCGCACCACGCGTGTGGTGAGAAATGTGCCGCGCGCAATCGTGACCGGCGCGCTCAGTTGCGCAGCCACGCCGCGCACATCGAAATGCGCCACCGAGCACGATGGAAAGGGCCGCAGGTAGTGCGGATACAGCACCTCCAGCAGCGCCTCGGTAAATTCTGGGTAGTCGTCGTCGAGCTTCTTGCTGACGCGTGCGGTCAGGAAGGCAAACGACTCGATCATCCGCTCGACATGCGGATCGTCGCAGCCGTCGCCCGACATGGCAAGGCGGCCGGCGATCTTCGGATACCGCTCGGCGAAGTCGCGCGAGTACCGGCGCAGGAAGGCCAGTTCTCGTTCGTAATAAGGCAGCAGCTCTTCCATTCTTCGTGGCGGTCCGGTGGCGATCCTGCGGGTGCTTCAGCGTATTGCGGGTGGTGCGTTTGTGCAGGTCCGTGCAATCTCAGCCGCGTCCGCGCGAAACGGAATACCGCAGCGTCGATGGTTGCAGCATGGCGTCAAAACTCACGGGCTCGCGAGCGGGCCCCACCAGCAGCACCGCGCTGATCCCAAAGCACAAGGCGTTGGTCGCGCGCTCGTTGATCTCCAGCGACACATTCACATGCTGCAAACGCGGCTCGTGCCGCTCGATCGCCTTGGTGAGCGACTGGCAGATGTAGTTGCGGTCGTAGAAACTGGCCAGGCTCAGGCCGGAAAAATCGTTCAGGCCATACGTGAGCAACGACCGCTTGCATTCCGGCAAGCCGTGCAAGTCGTCCTCTTCCAACACGATGCGCGTGTTGAGCAAGGATTCAATATCGCGTGCCACGGTGCTCTTGAGTTCTTCCAGCGAGAGCTGGCGCAATGCCGTGGGCATGGGCGCGTGCGGCTCGTCGTCGAAGAGCTTGTCGAGCAGGCTGGGTTCGAAGCCTTTCATATGCTGCTAGAAAACAAGATGCCGCAGCACGGCGGCTGCGGCTCTTGTCATCAGGAGAACACCAAACGTTAAACCGAGTAGGTCTTGTCGTTCTTGGTGAGGCTCCAGGCGCCTTGCGAGTTGCCGCCTTGGCCGCCGGCGCTCTTCTGCTGCGTGTACTTCCACTGCACAGCGGCGTAGCGCAGGCTGAACGTGTCGGTCGGAATGCCCTGGGCGACCACTTGCGAATCGACTTCGCTCAGGATGGCGTTCTTCAGCTTGACTTCGAGGTACTTCACGCGGTTGCCTTCGCCATCTGCGCGGAAGAATTCGATGGTCACTTCACCGAAGGTCGTGCCGCCCGAAGCGTGCTGGTACAGCAGCGGGCTGACGACGTCCAGATCCTTCGTGAAGACCATGTCGCGGTGCTCGCAACGCTCAGCCGTGTGGCCGCCGGCGGTCGAAGCCGTGGCCGAACGCGGTTGGCTGATGGCCTGCGACCAGCTGTTGATTTCGATCCAGTCCTTGTGATCCTTGTCTTGCGACTCCCCCTTGATTGCCGGGCTGTCGAACTTGACGTAGATATCCTTCATACAGAGACCCTCTTCAATAGATTGGTTGTTGGTACTGCAACGGGTAACGAGCGTAACGGGTGGTTATGCCCGAACATTCCCCCCCGGGGAGAGTCCGGTCAGGAATTACGAGTTGGCCGACTTGGGCAGATCCGCCACCAAACGCAGCGAGATCGACAGTTCATCGAGCTGGAAATGCGGCCGCAGGAACGCCACCGAACGGTACGTGCCCGGCTTGCCCGGCACTTCCGCCACCTGGATCGACGCCTCGCGCAGCGGGAATTGCGCCTTCTGTTCTTGCGTGGCGTTGTCGTCCAGCAGCACGTACTGCGAAATCCAGCGGTTCAGGAACGTCTCAACGTTCTTGGCCGAGGCAAAGCTGCCGATCTTGTCGCGCATCATCGCTTTCAGGTAATGCGCCACGCGCGATACCGAGAAGATGTACTGCAGCTGCGCAGACAGGACCGCATTGGCGTTTGCACTGTCGGAGTCATACTTCTTGGCCTTCTGCGCCGACTGTGCGGCGAAGAACGCGGCGTAGTCCGTGTTCTTGCAATGCACGAGCGGGATGAAGCCGAGGTCGCTCAACTCCTTCTCGCGGCGGTCGGTGATGGCGATCTCGGTCGGGCACTTGAGTGCGATTTCGCCGTCGTCTGTCTTGAAGGTGTGCGTCGGCAGGTCTTCGACCAGGCCGCCACCTTCCACACCGCGGATGGCAGCACACCAGCCGAAGTCGTCAAACGCCGCAGTCAAGCGTGCGCCGAACGCCCAGGCGGCGTTGCACCACAGGTATTTGCTGTGATCGGTGCCGTCCACGTCTTCAACAAAGTTGAAGCTCTCGACCACGGTGCCGTCCTTCGGGTTGTACGGCAGACGGCCCAGGAAACGCGGCAAGGTCAGACCGACGTAGCGCGAATCTTCCGAGTCACGGAACGACTTCCACTTGGCGTATTCGACCGTGTCGAACACCTTGGCCAGGTCACGCGGCTTGCCCAGGTCGGCAAAGGATTCCAGGCCCAGCAGCTCAGGCGATGACGACGCAATGAACGGCGCATGCGATGCCGCTGCCACGTGCGCCATCTGCTCGATGAAGTACATGTCTTCAGGCTGACGCGTGACTTCGTAGTCGCCAATCAGTGCACCAAACGGGGCACCGCCAAAGGTGCCGAATTCTTCTTCGTAGACCTTCTTGAACAGCGCGCTCTGATCAAACTCGATGGCGGTCTTGAAGTCCTTCGTCAGATCGCGCTTGGTCGCGTTGAGCGCCTTGATCTTGATCGTCTGGCCGGTACTCGTTTCCTTGACCAGATAGTTCAACCCGCGCCAGGTGGATTCCAGCTTCTGGAATTCCGGCGCGTGCATGATTGCGCTCAGTTGCTGCGAGATCAGGCGATCCAGCTCGGCCACGCGTGCATCGAGGGTGGCCGACAGATTGTCGGACACCACCACGGTGCCACTCAGCACCTGGCTGGCCAGCTCGCCAATGATGTCTTTCGCGCGCTCACGCTCGGAGTCGGACTTGGCGACGCGGCTTTGCTCTACGATGCTGTCCAGCAGGCTCACCTCTTCCGCAACCGAGGCGCCCTGCGCAGCGGATTGGTTCTCAAGCATCCTCGCCCCCGTTTTGCTTGGCGCCCAGCTTCTTCGCGTTTTCGGTGTTCTTCAGCACTTCCGACAGCAGGTCTTCGAGCTTGTCGTTACCGGCCATCTTGTTGCGCAGGTCAGCCAGCTTGGAGCGGGCTTCGAGCAGCTTGCGCAGCGGCTCAACCTGCTCGACAACGGCTTCGGGGCTGAAGTCTTCGAGCGAGCGGAACTTCAGGTCGACGCCAAAACGGCCGCCGTCTTCCGTCAGTGTGTTCGGCACCTGGAACGCCGCACGCGGCTCCACGCCCTTCATCACTTCGTCGAAGTTGTCGCGGTCGATGTTGACGAACTTGCGGTCGCGCAGCTTGGGTTGCTGCACTTCGGACTGGCCCGACAGGTCAGCCACCACGCCCACCACGAATGGCAGCTCTTTCGTCTCGATTGCGTCGCCGATTTCGACGTCATACGTCAATTGCACACGCGGCGGACGCACCTTCTGCAGACGCTTCTGTACGCTTTCTTTCTTGGCCATCACGTTCCTCCAGGAATGCGAACCAGCGCTGTGCTTAACGCAGTGCGCCGAACGGGTCTGCGCTGCCGCTGGCAGCACCGGTGGCTGCTGCAGGCGCAGCAGTGGTGCCATGCTCGGCGGCCGGCGCTGCGCGGCGGACAACACGCGCGGGGCGGCGCACCGGCTGCTTGGCGACCGGCTGCTCACCCGGGAACAGGACTTGTTCGCCCAGCGTGTCGCGCAGCATCTTGGCAAGCACCTGCGCGTCGGTCTTCACGTCACCGGCCAGCGCGCTGTCGGCACGCAGCTCCTGCAGCGAACGGCGCGCCACGCGCAGGCCGCTCACCGCCAGGATGCTCTTGGCCTGGCGATCAGCGTTGTCACGCTGCAGGGCTTCTTCTGCAGCCAGGATGGCCTGGGGGTATTTCTCTGCGCCGAACTGGATCTGCGCGATGCGCACCCATGGCTCGTCACGGGTCGGGTTCTGCTTGGCGATCTGCTGGTACAGATCAATGGCCTTGTCCTGCTGGCCACCCTTGGCCGCAGCTTCCGCCTCCGACATGCTCTTGCCGAAGGCCTCGTCGGTTTGGGGTCCGGGGTTATTGGTCGCACAACCCGCAAAGAGCGCGGTGGCAGCAGCCAGCACGATGAAGGAACGGAGAACGGAAGTAGACGAGGATTTGGCCACGGCGAGACTCTTCAAAGTTTCAAAGCGGTGTGTCGATACCCAATCAAATTCGCCGGAATTGACGAGTTAATTGTTGGTCTCGACTGGCGCGAAATAGTACACTCCGCTCGTTGCCGTTGACAACCAAAAACGGATTATTAAGGAACCGAAACATCCTTTGTATTCAGTACCTTAGCGCCACATCCGGCAACAATCTCCGATTATTAAGAAACCGAAACATTCTTTCGATTTACTTTATTAAGAAACCGAAACAATTCGCCACCCCTTTAGTGGAACAGGCGCAGCAGCAGTCAAACAAAGAGAATTAAGTAATTCAGAAATCAGGCATGAAGATGATGAAATTCGATGCTGCTTGGGGGCAAGCGGCAAGGCAGCCGGGCTGCGGCCGCCTTCTGAAGCACTCTCTGAAGCACCGTCTCGCAGGGGCGCTCAAGCTGATGCTGGTAAGCGCCACCGTGGTGGCGTTGGCCGCCTGCTCCACCGGTGCGAGCGTGCTGGCCGGCGCGGCCAACGGTGCGCTGGAAGCGATGGGGCTCAAATCGTCGAACCTGCCCGATGCACAGAAGCCGCCGCGCGAAGTGCCGCTCAAGATGACGGCGGGCAATAACCTGAACGCCGCCAACGACCGCCGTCCGGTAGCGGTAGTGGTGCGCCTGTATTCATTGAAAGACCCGACCAGCTTCCTGCAGGCGCCGTATGACACCTTCATCGACCCGGCGCGTGAGAAGCAAACGCTGGGCGCCGATCTGGTCAACGTGCGCGAGATGACGCTGATCCCAGGCCAGCGCTACGACTTCACCGAGAAGGTCTCGCGCGAAGCAACCACGCTGGGCATCGTGGCGCTGTTCCGCAGCCCCGCGTCACAGCGCTGGAAGTTTGCTTTCAACACCGAGAAGAACGAGAAGTCGGGCATCGTGATCGGGCTGCACGCCTGTGCCATGACGGTCACGTCCGGCACGCTGACCACCCCCGCCGGCACCACGCCGCTGACTGATCTGAACCTGCTCTCCCCCGCGGTGTGCGGTAGCTGAACAACAAGGGCCAACGTGAGTTACTCCGCAAAGATTCTCTGGGGCGAAGGGCTGTTCCTGCGTCCGCAGCACTTCCAGCGTCAGGACGCGTATCACGAATCGCGCCTGCACGCGACCGCGCAAGTCATCCAGCCGTACGGATGGGGCATCCGCCATGCGCGCTTCGATACCGATGCGCTGGCCAGCGGCGTGCTGCGCGTGATTGAGCTGTCGCTGTTCTTTCCCGACGGCGAGTTGTACTTCGCTCCACAGGCCGACGCGCTTCCGCCGCCGTTGGTGCTCGACGCCATTCCGGCTGGCGTGTCGGAGCTGACCTTCCATATCGCGCTGTATCCGCTGCAAGACAACGGCGGCAACTATCGCGAGCAGATCGAGGGCGCATCTGTGTCACGCTTTGTCGGCACGGAAGAGGAAACGGCCGACCTGTATACGGAGGCCGAACCCGCCGCTATTACGTATCTGAAGAAGTCGGTCAAGCTGATTGCCGAAACGGAGCCGCGCGAGCAGTTCATCTCGCTGCCCGTGGTGCGTGTGCGGCGTACCGGCACCGGCGGCTTTGAGCTGGACGAGAGCTTTGTCGCGCCCAGCATGGCGATCAACGCCTCGGCCGTGCTGTATCAGCGCCTGCGCCGCCTGCTCGACGCGCTGCAGGCCAAGGTCAACGCGCTGTACGGCTTCCACCGCGAGCCGACCAAGAACATCATCGAATTCCGCTCCGGCGACATTGCATCCTTCTGGCTGCTGCATACGGCCAATGCGGCCTTTGCGGCGCTGTCGCATCTGTATCACCACCCCGACCTGCACCCTGAGCGGCTCTTCCAGGAAATGCTGCGCCTGGCCGGCGCGCTCATGACGTTCACCAAGAGCTACACGCTGGCCGACCTACCCGCCTACGATCACGACAATCCGGGCCCGGTGTTTGCCAAGCTCGACACGATCGTGCGCGAGCTGCTCGATACCGTCATCTCCACGCGCTACTTTGCGATTGCCCTGGAAGAGACGCGCCCGTCGTTCCACCTCGGCCGCATCGACTCCGGCAAGATCGACGACCAGACCAGCTTCTACCTGTCGGTGTCGGCAGACATGCCCGCAGCCGAACTGGTGGAAGCAATTCCGGCGCGCTTCAAGGTCGGCGCCCCAGACGACGTGGAAAAGCTCGTGCTGTCGTCCATGCCCGGCGTGCCGCTCACCTACACGCCGCAGGTGCCCCCCGCCATTCCGGTGCGCCCGGGCGCGTGCTACTTCGCCGTTGAAGCGCGGGGCATGCTGTACGAACGCATGCTGCAGGCGCAGACCCTCACCATCTATGCCCCGGCCGGTATCCGGGAACTCAAACTTGAATTGATCGCGGTGACTTCATGAGCGCTACCTCCACCCCTTCGCTGTTTGGCGGCTCGGCACCGGCAACCGCTGCGGCGGATGCACGTGAATCCAACACGCACGCGCGCACGCTGCTCGACTTGCTGTACGACGGTTTCTTCATGCTGTTCCAGTTGCGCAATGCCCAGCAGCCGACCAGCGCAGAAGATTTCCTCTCGCGCGTACGTGCCTTCCTCGACGATTTCGACCGCGGCGCCAAGCGCCTGAACGTGTCGGCCGAAGACGTGTTCGACGCCAAGTACGCGTTCTGCGCCGCCGTGGACGAAACCATCCTGTCGTCCAACTTTGCGATCCGCCCGGCCTGGGAGCGCCGCCCGCTGCAGCTCGTGCTGTTTGGCGAACAGCTCGCCGGCGAGACCTTCTTCGTCAAGCTTGAAGAGCTGCGTGCACACGGTGCGCCGCGCCTGCAGGCGCTGGAAGTCTTTCACATGTGCCTGCTGCTGGGCTTTCGCGGCAAGTACATCCTCGAAGGCCCGGAGAAACTGGCTTACCTGACCGCACGCCTGGGCGACGAAATTTCCGCCATCAAGGGCAAGCGCGCCGCGTTTGCCCCGCACTGGCCGCTGCCCGACAAGGTCGCGCACATGCTCAAGCGTGAAACGCCGCTGTGGATTTTCGGCGCCGTGTTTGCGCTGATCGGGCTGCTGGGCTTCCTCGGCCTGTCGCACACGCTAAGCACCAAGACCAACGAAACGCTGGAAGGCTATTCGCAGGTCATCAAGCTCGGGCCGCGCTTTTCGCACCTGACGATTTCGCTGCCGTGATGGCCACGATGGGCCGCGTGCCCATCCTCCTGCTGAACCGCAACACGAACCCCAGCGCGACGCTGTTCCGATGAAGCCTTTGTCCAACCTGCCGGCCGCCGTGCCACAAGCCGTCCTGGGCGCGCTGCTCGGGCAGCAGACCCGCCAGATCACGCTTGAGACGGCGCTCGCTTCCGACAACCTGGTCGTGGAGCGCTTTACCGCCACCGAAGCGGTGTCGGCCTCGTTCGTCCTGCATATCGATTGCCTGAGCCCATCGGCGCATCTGGATACCGCCAAGCTGGCTTCGCAGGAAGTCACGCTGCGCCTGGTGCAAGCCGACGGCAAGCGGCGCGCGTGGCACGGTTACGTGGCCGACTGCGCATCGCTTGGTGGCGACGGCGGTCTCGCGCGCTACCGCCTGCGCGTCGTGCCGTGGCTGGATCGGCTGCGCACGCGCAGCGATTGCTTCGTCTATCAGGACAAGACCGCGCTGGAGATCATCGAAGAGGTTTTCAGCGAATATCCCACCGCGCATTACAAGATTGCCGCCACACAGCCGTGTACCAAGCGCTCGATCTGCTGCCAATACCGAGAGACCGACTACGCCTTCGTGATGCGCCTGCTGGCCGAGGAAGGCCTGTCGTTCCGCATTGAACACGAGCAAAGCGACGACAAGCAACAGCAAGGCAGCGCGCAGTCACGTCACACTGTCGTCATCTTCGACAACGATGCGCAACGGCCCGCCTGCCCGCAGCCGGAGATCCGCTTCCACCGCGTTGACGCCACCGAAAGCGACGACGCGATCGAGCGCCTGTCAAACGCGCACAGCGTCGGCACCAACGCAGTGACGCTCGCCTCGTGGGACTACAAGGCCTTGGCCGCCACCAGCGCCCAAGCCAGCGCCAGCGAACCCGGTGGCGAACTGCCGACGCTGGAGCGTTTTGAGGCCTCGGGCTCGTATCAATATACGAATACGCAAGAGGCCAGCCGCGCCGCGCAACTGCGCATGCAGGCGCACGAAGGCGCATACCTGCGCTACGAGGGGCAAGGCAGCGTGCGCCAATTGGGCGCTGGCCAACGCTTTACGCTCACACAGCATTTCGACAGCAAGCACAGCGCGTTCGTCACGCTGCAGGTCGAGCACGAAGCCGCCAACAACCTCGGCGCCGACATCGCGCGTTTGCTCTCCACCACCGAGATCGAATCGGGCAGCTACCGCAATCGTTTCGTCGCTGTGCCGGCAGAGGCGCCCATCGTGCCGCCCTATCGCCGTCGCCCGACGGCGCCTGAGGGCCAGGCCGCCGTGGTCATCGCCGATGACGGCGCGCCGCTTACCACCGACCGCGACCACCGCGTGCGCGTGCGTTTTCCGTGGCTGCGCGCGCCGGAGGCCAATGCGTTTTCCGACCCGTCCAGCAGCGACCGCACGCAGGTCACCGCCTGGGTGCGTGTGGCCAGCGCCAGCGCGGGCCCGAACTGGGGCGGCAATCACCTGCCGCGCGCCGGCACGCAGGTCCTGCTGACGTTTATCGACGGCGATATCGATCGTCCGATGATCGCCATGCAGCTGCACAACACGCAGGACGCCCTGCCCTGGGCCCCTGCCGATGCGCCGCTTGGGCAAGCCCTTTCCGGCTGGCATTCGCAGGGCCTCGGCGGCGATGGCTACAACCAGTGGGTCGTCGACGATCATCCCGGCCAGTTGCGCACCCGCCTGGCCAGCTCCACCGCCAACAGCCAGCTGAACCTCGGCTATGTCACCTCGCACGGCGCCACAGGCGGAGACCGCGGCAGCTGGCGCGGCACTGGCGCCGAACTGCGCACCGATGCCTGGGCCGTGGTGCGCGCGGGCGCGGGCCTGCTGCTCTCGACCACCGCGCGCGCGCAAGCCGCCGGCACGCTGCTCGACGCCCATGAAGCGCGCGGGCAACTCACCGCCGCGCAGCAGACTGCACAGCGCTTGTCCGACGCGGCCTCCAGCCAGCAAGCGCTGCCGCTGGCCGCCAACGAAGCCTTCGAGCCGATTGACAAAGCGCTCGACCCTGCGCAGGACGGCAAGTACCCCAGCAACGTCAACGGCCAGGACTCTCAGCAGCCAGTCGACAAATTTGGCCAGCCGCTGCTGGTGACGGAATCGCCATCCACCATCGCGCTCACCTCGCAAGCCACGACCACCGTCTACGCGGGGCGGCATTTGCACGGCACCGCGCAGGCTGACTGGCACCTCGCGGCAGGCAATGTCATCGCAGCGGCGGCGGCCAAAGGCGTGAGCCTATTTGCTCAACGCAATGGTGTGCGCGTGATTGCCGAAGGCGGGCCGGTGTCGATCCAGGCGCATACCGATGCGCTGGCCGTGCTGGCAGACAAGGCGGTTACCGTGACCTCGTCCGCCGATTCAGTCGAGATCCTCGCGCAGCAGAACATCGTGCTGCACGGCGGGGATTCGTTGATCCGGCTGGAAGGGAATGCGGTGACGTTTGAGACATCTGGGTTGCTGTCGGTGAAGGGGGCTGGGCATCCGTTTGAGGGGCCTGGGGGGCAGGCGGCGGCGTTGCCGGCGTTGCCTGTGGGGTTGCTCGGACCTATTGCGGTTTATGACGAACAGATCCAGTTTGTTAATCAGCGAGGCGATGTACTTTCGAATGTCAGCTACAAACTCCAGCTGCAGGATGGGACTACAGTTTCTGGCGTCACCGATGATGGTGGTAAAACGCAACGCATTGCCACTGACCGACCAGTTCCCATTCAAACAGCTACGTTGACTCCCACACAACACGTCGATTGTTGCGGAATAACCAACACGAATCCACCGGAAGAATTGAAGGTTGATTTGTCCGGCGTAAAAACCAACGACACAGAGGTCGGCTCCTCCGTTAAGAAGGTTACGGTAAAGGGTGACGAGCGCCCCTTGACGGAAGGTGAAATCGAGATGGCCAAAACCGTATTCAAAGACAGCGTGGATTACAGTCGAGTACGAGTTCATCGGGGTAGTTACTTCTGGTTTGACTTGCAAAGTAAAGATACCGCGGTCACCCCGAATGGAAACATGTACTTCCGGGATGAAGATTTCGTCGAGGATTTCTCTCAAGACCCAAATGAGAAGCAGAAACGTACCGTAAACATGAACCGCGCGTGGTTCATGCACGAAATGACGCATGTTTGGCAGTACCAAAAAGGATACTCTGTCCGCTTGCATGGCTTGACAGTGACCATTCGAGGGAACAGCGCCTACCGTTATCAGATTGAGCCGAACCAGGTTTTTAGCGACTACAACATGGAGCAGCAGGGCAACCTGGTTTCAGACTATTTTGCCCTCTGTATATTGAAAGACTATGGAGCCGTCATTCACGCCGGAAATGTTGGTACACCAAACCAACTAAGGCAGGTGCTTGACCCTCTTTTGAAAGATCCAGACAATGCATCGAATCTTCCGAAATAAAGCTGCCGGACTCCTCTCTTTTTTCTTCATTTCGTCGTGTAGCTTCGCTACTTCGAAGGGTTCGATCGGGCTCGCAATTAAACAAACAGGTGACTCGCCCGTCGTATGTCTTGCGGCGGCTGATGAGAATGGAAATCAACCTGTTCGGATCCATTTCGTCGGCGTTTCTCATGCAACGGGGTCTTTTGGAAGTGAGTCATACTGGCAGGTCGAGGTTCCGGAATCCTCGAAACCGCTTTATCTGAAGCGCGGCGAGTGCCTCACCTATGGCCAGGCTATCGCGGGCGCCAATATTCTGACGGAACCCAAAAAGCTCCAGCCCGGCGTGCTGTATGGAATCGGCCTTGTTCCGTACGACGCCGACGCGGGCTTCGTCTACGGCGCAAATTTTTGCTTGATGCGTCAACCCAACGGAAAGTTAAAAGTGGTTGATCCCGCAATTGAACATGGCGTTTGCCCTGCCAGGTAGCTCCCTTCTACTTAACGATAAGAGCATAAAGACGAACGCTGAGGCGCAGACCCTGGTGGAACAAACGATCGCTCAGTTCCTGCGTGGTAAGTGGCAGAGATATTACGACCCTGAATCGGACGTCCTGTTGACAGGGCGTTCCAGCTTGCTGAATGAGAATGATCAATTCGCACGTTTCCCGCGAACGCAAGAAAAATCGTGTAGAACTGAACAAACGTTTGATCGAGAACGCCCTTAAGCGCGGCGATACAGTGATCAGCCCCGGTACTTCGCACTAACATCGCACACGGTCCCGCAACATCGACCGACTCGCGTCCGTGGCCACATCGCATTCGGCACTTCCATCGTGTGCCCTAGCGAATCCAGCACGTTAAATTCGTTCTCGGCAACTGAGCAGGTCATAGATGTTTTGGCTTCTCTATCTGACCCTTCCTGTCTACGCCGGGGCGCAAGCTGCATCGCACGTCGCACCTAAGCACGGCCTCCTCGCGGGACTCGGTGCCCTGATTGCCGTGATGATCGCCGTACTGGTGCCGCAAACGGCTCTTCTCATCTGGTTGAGCGCCGTGCTGGACCGTCGAAGCAAAGCCAATCCTGAGAATGAACGGGCTGGGACCGCTGTAGAGAGCGCCGACGTCCCGATGCCGGAGAAGACTGGTGCTAGAGCACGCTTTCGCCAGCTAATCGTGTACGGCGAAGAGAGCGGTCGCCAAGCTGCAACACGGCTCATCTATGACCTGTTGCTAAGAATGGTCGCCCAACACGAGGTCGTGGAACAAGACCATGGCGACGCAGGCACCTCAATGGTTTCCGCAAGCGAAGCGGCGGACGGTCTGCGACAGTTGCCGCCGAACGATGTGCTCGTGGTATTCCGTTCGCACGACAAGGCATGGGTGGGCTTCAAATGCGGAAACGACAGCTTCCGCTTTCGGCATCGCGCTGTGGCGAAAGTGATATGCACGGTCATTTATCCGGCCCGCGGCGGCGGCGGATACGACATCACATTTGAATTCCGAGCTTCCCGTAACGATCGCTCATCAGATGCTCGCGGACGCATCGCCCGATACGAATTGCCCTTCGCCAATGAGGCACAGCACGTGAACGCGCTCACTTCGGCGTTCGGTGAGATTGCAGACATGCTCGGCGCCAAGTTTATGTGCCAGCAGTATGCGGATGTCTAGGCTGGCTACTCGCTCTACAGAGTGCGTGGTCAAACTGACGAACAACGAGAAGACACCATGGGCTTACTGAAAAAACTATTCGGCCGAAACGCCAACGACCGCGTCCCCAACCCGCCCCAATCGCCGAAGGGCGACGACCCTTCGCCCGACGTCGCCCCCCAACTCGCCCCTGCCTTGGAGGCCTACCAACAAGGCCAGTACGAAGCAGCCATCACCGCGGCAGCACCCTACGCGAGTCGCCACGCCGACGCCAACCGCCTATGCGCACTCGCCTATTCGGACATGCGCCGTTATGCCGAGGCGTTTCCTTACTGGCTTGCGCTGTTCGAACAGGAACCCAGCGCACACAACGCGCTGCAGCTAGCGACGACCTCCGTCATGTGCGGCGAACTCAAGCGCGGCGAAGCCTGGTTGATGAAGTTCGACGAGATCAACGAGCAAACGCACGAAATGTCCAGCGTCACGGCTCGCACGCAGTTCATCTCGTCGCTCACGCAGAGCGGGCACGTGGCCGAGGCATTGCCGTATCTGGATTGGCTGCGCGATGTCTACGCGCACGTTCGCATCACCGATTCGCACTTCCTGTACATGCGCGGCATCCCGTTTTTTCCGGGCTTTCTGGAGAACAGCCTGCCCATTCTCAAGGCCACCCTGCCGGCCGAGGGGGTCGTTGAGTGGTATGGCGTGTTGTCGGGGCAGTTGGATGAGGAGGGCGAGGTGCAGCTCGGGGCGTGGCTGCAATCGTTGAACGTCACCGCCGAAAGTTGAGCGGCGCCGGCAGTTGATACCCGACTGGGCTTCTGGGAAACCGCCAGTCGGCCAAGGTTTTCAGGTCCGCAGCAGACGCAATGAATCAGTCGCGCCGCACCCCCCCCGGGAGTGGCAGACACCCGCCTGTCACTCCCCGCCTGCCGGCGCCAACACCTCACGCTGCCCATTCCGCCCCATCGGCGACACCAGCCCCGCCGCCTCCATCTGTTCGATGAGCCGTGCAGCACGGTTGTAGCCGATGCGCAGTTGCCGTTGCACGGAGGAAATCGACGCGCGGCGCGTGTTGAGCACAAACGCCGCGGCCTCGTCGTAGAGCGGATCGGCTTCTGCATCGCCGCTTTCGCCACCGAACAGATCACCGCTCGCGGCAACTTCAGCCGGATCGCCGGCGAGGATGGCCTCGTCGTATTCGGGTTCGCCAAACTGCTTCCAGTGTTCGACCACGCGGTGTACTTCTTCGTCGGCAACGAACGCGCCGTGCACGCGCTGCGGGTAGCCAGTGCCCGGCGGCAAGAACAGCATGTCGCCCTGGCCAAGCAGCGATTCAGCGCCCATCTGGTCGAGAATCGTGCGCGAGTCGATCTTGGAGGACACCTGGAACGCCACGCGCGTGGGAATGTTCGCCTTGATCAGGCCGGTGATGACGTCGACCGACGGCCGCTGCGTCGCCAGAATCAGGTGTATGCCGGCGGCACGGGCCTTCTGTGCGAGGCGCGCGATCAGTTCTTCGATCTTCTTGCCGGCCACCATCATCAGGTCGGCCAACTCGTCGATGACGACCACGATCAGCGGCAGCGTTGAGAGCGGCTCGGGCGCATCGGGCGTAAGCGAGAACGGGTTCGGCACCTTGCGGCCGGCCTGTTCCGCCGCGCGGATCTTCTGGTTGTAGCCGGCCAAGTTGCGCACGCCCAGCGCCGACATGAGGCGGTAGCGCTTTTCCATTTCGCCCACACACCAATTGAGCGCGTGCGCGGCCTGCTTCATGTCCGTCACGACCGGTGCCAGCAGATGCGGAATGCCCTCGTACACCGAAAGCTCCAGCATCTTCGGGTCGATCATGATCATGCGCACGTCGTCGGGCGTGGCCTTGTACAGCATCGACAGGATCATCGCGTTGACGGCCACCGACTTGCCCGAGCCGGTCGTGCCGGCCACCAGCAGGTGCGGTGCGCGTGCGAGATCGGTCACCACCGGGTTGCCGGTGATGTCCTTGCCCATGGCCAGTACGAGGTGCGATGCGTGCGACTGGAAATCCGCCGCGTTCACGACTTCCGACAAGCGGATCATTTCGCGCTTGGCGTTGGGCAGCTCCAGGCCCATGCATGTCTTGCCGGGGATGGTCTCGACCACCCGGATGGACGTCACGCCCAGCGCGCGCGCCAGGTCCTTCATCAGCCCGACAACCTGCGCGCCACGTACGCCAATCGCCGGGTCGACCTCGAAACGCGTGATGACCGGGCCGGCCGAGGCGCCAACGACCGTCACCGGTACTTTGAACTCCGCCAAGCGCTGGGCGATCAGGTTGCTGGTCTCCTCCAGGTGTTCGGCGGAGACCGCTTCAGCGCTGGTGGATGCGGCGGTCAGCAATGCGGTGCCCGGCAGGCGGTAATCGACGATGCGCGGTGCAACAGGAGCCGGAACAGGTGTAGGAGCGGGCGCCGGAGCGGGCACGGCGGCGATGGCCGGTGCCGCCCGTGACACCACCTCCCCCACCACGGCAGGCAAGACGATGCGCGGCTTGGGCGTGGGCAATGCAGGCGCGGCTTCCGGCTGCGCGGTAGGCTCGATGGACGGCGTGCGGGGCAGTGCTTCCGCCTCGGACAACACTTCCGCCTCGGGCAATGCTTCGACAATCGGAGCAGCGTCAGCTTCGACTAGCGGCTCGGCAACCTCCGGCTCGGGCATCGTCGCTACGGCGGGCGCCATCAGCCCGCGCAGTTCGGCCAGGAGCGCCTCAGCCTCCTGGCGTACGGCGTCCAGATCCACGGACTGAGTTTCTGCAACGGGAGCTTGCGCTTCCACCAACTCCGGCACGGCCGGCTCGGCCAGGACAACCGGCTCGCCTGGGGGCATGGCCTGTGCAGCTGGTGCCGGCGCTGGCGCCTGCAGACCCAGTTGCGGTTGATGGAACGGGCTGCTGACGATCGTGGCGCGCGGTTTGGGGCGCGCTGGAGGCGCCTGCGGCGGAATGGGCGCTGCGACAGGCGGCGCCGTCTTCGCGCTTGCGGGCGCGTCTGCCGGCGCGCCCTTCTTTGCATCGATCAGCGGCCAGATTTCGCCCGGCTGCGGCGGCGAGGGGCGCGTTCGCGGGGGTGGCTGCCACGCGGGCTGGCGCCGCGCAGAAACGGCTTCGATGCCACGGTGACGCACGGCGGGCTGCGTGTGGCCGGTATTACCGCTCCAGCGCGCCTCCCCTGCCCCGCCGAGACCAAGCGCGGTCGGTTTCAAGCCATCGTCAACGGGTTCGTCGTGGCGGGTGTCTGGCTCGGCAGACATCTCGGCATCAGCCGTGCGGCGGCGGTTGAACACCTGACCCCACGATCGTCCGAACACCATGGGCGCGACCCAGATCAGCACGCCCAGCATCAGGAGGAACGCCCCTGTCCAGCCCAGCATGTGCGAGAACAGCGACGACACTGCGCGCCCGGCAGCACCTCCCGCCTTGTCCTGCGGATCGGCCCCGGAAGTCAGAGCTTCAAGCGCGGCGCTGGCGCTCAGCGCGACGAGCGTCACCAGCCAGAGCCGCACGGTGCCCCGACCTTTGAGGAAGTCCCGCTCCCCCGCCAGCGCGCGCGTTACATACCGCCACACCAGCGGCAGCAGCCACACGGTGGAAATCCCAAACCAGCCAAGCACCATTTCAAACGCCATCGACAAATGCCAGGCCGCGATTGTAGCGGGGCGCGCCACCGCCATGAGAATCGCCCGACCGAAAAACAGTCGGCCGGGCGTTCAGGCAACACGTTTCAGCGCAGCGTGCCCGATGCAGTGGCGCGTGCACTGCTTGCGCTGCGCGAGGCCTCGATCAGCAGAATGATCATCAGGATGGTGCCGGCCAGCGCAAACACGGCATAGCCGATGTTGCTGCCTTCAATGGCGAACAGCGACGGCGAATAGCTCTGCCCCGTGCAGATCATCGTGCCGGCCGTCATGCCCGTGTAGTGCATGCCGCAGACGGCTACGCCCATGATGAGCGCCGCGCCCCACTGCTGGCTGCGTGTTTTGACGGTTGTTGCAAGCCACAGCGCGACCATCGACACGACCACCGCAATCAACGCCGAGATGCCCATGATGGAGATGTCCCAGTCGAAGTTGCTGTTGGTGTGCACAGCAGCCATGCCGGTGTAGTGCATCACCGCCACGCCAAGGCCGGTCAGCACACCACCCTCGGAAATGTTGCGCAGGCGGTTGCCCGTGGTGCGCGATGCAATGACAAGGCCGCCGGCGGCAAACACCATCACCACCACCAGCGACACCATGGTCATGAAGAGATCAAACTCGATCCGGACGGGTGTCCGATAGGCCGCCATGCCGATGAAGTGCATAGACCAGACAGCACCGCCGCCGAGCGCCACGCTGGCGCAGAGCAGCCGGTCCATGTCGATGGTGCCGTTCTTGTTGCGCACGCGTCTTGACCATCGCAAGCCGACATACGCCCCCGCCACCGAGATGAGATACGACAGCCCCACCAGCAGCCAGTCGTATGCATAGGGCACAACCGCGCCCGGCACCGCAGAAAAGCCGTTGAACATGAGACACCCTCCCGTTGTAATACCAAAAGACCGCCAGATCGCCGGGCGGTATCGGCCGGCTGCCCCCGACTTCTGGGCAGCCACGTTCTCGTTATCGTGTGGCTGGAGATTGGCCTTGATCAGGCCTTGGTGGGCAAGTATGGAGACGAGTGGTTGCCCGGCCAATTACCTGATCTAGGTAACTTTGGGTCCACTTTGGGTGCTGGCCCCCGCCTTGCTTGCGCTATGAGAAATGCGTTTCTCAGGAGGCCCCATGTCGCTCATCGTCGCTGCCCGTTTCGACACGTTTGAACGCGCCGAAGGCGCCGCACGCGCGCTTTTTGCCGAGCGCTTTTCCGAGGACGATGTGAACGTCTTCTTCGTCAACCCATCCGGCCAGCACGCAGCGTTTCCGATTGGCGGCGACCGCAACGCAGACCCGGGTGCTGCTCGCGCGCATGCGGGCGCCGGCAAGGGAATGGCGATTGGCGCCGCAATTGGCGCGGTCGCCGGCGTAATGGTGCTGATTGCGCTGCACGTGGCCGTGCTGTTCTCGGTAGTGGCGGCCGGGGTGGGCGCCTATATCGGCTCGCTGGCGGGTGCGATGCTCGCCACGCGAGACGAGCCCAATCCTGCGCAGCCGCCCGACGCCACGTTGCGCACGCGCCATTCCGGCGTGCTGCTGGCCGTACATGTGACACCGGAGCGAGAGGCCGAAGCCGCGCGCATTCTGGCCAGCGGCGGCGGAATGGATGTTGAAGAAGCCGCAGGCCGCTGGCGCGACGGCGAGTGGGTCGACTTCGACCCGCTCAGCCCTGCCAAGCTCAACCCGAAGATTGCTCAGCGGGCTGCGTGATCGACGTTGGCGACAAGAGAAATCAAACCGCCGTGCTGGGCGCCGTTCCGCCTGGCTGCACTGGCACCGGACGCGCCTGGTTGTCGTTGAGCATGGTCCACACGAGGATGGCCGCCACGATGTCGAACACCGCCAGCGCCACGAACAGCGGGTTGTAGCCGATGGTCGTTGCCAGCGTGCCGACCGCCAGCGAGAAGAGCATGCCACCCATGTAGCCGGACATGCCCGCCAGCCCCACAGCTGTGCCGACTTCATGCTTGCCGAACATGTCGGACGTGAGCGTGTACAGCGCGCCAGAGAGCGTCTGGTGCGCAAAGCCACCCACGCAGAACAGCGCAATCGCCGTGTAGGGGCTCGTCGCCAGACCAATGCAGGCGGGGCCGATCATGCACAGACAGCCAGTCACCATCACCAACTTGCGAGACGTCACGAGCGATACCGAGAATCGCTTCTGGAACCACGGCGCCAGATAGCCACCCAGCACGCACCCCACGTCCGCTGCCAGGAACGGCAGCCACGCAAACAGGGCGATCTCTTTCAGGTTCATATGGCGCTCGGTGGCCATATAAAGCGGAATCCAATAATTGAACGTCTGCCATGCCGGCTCAGACAAAAAGCGCGGGATGGCGATGCCCCAGAACCGGCGGCCACTGACGATCTTGCCCCACGACGGCTTGGGCACATTCGCGTTGTCGTCGGGTGTTTCCTGGCCGGCGCGGATGTAATCGCGCTCTTCTGCCGACAGGCGGTGGTGTTTGGCGGGCACGCGATACAGCAGGAACCACAGCACGCTCCACACCAGGCCGATCCCGCCGATCACGGCAAAGGCGAAACGCCAGTTGCCGTGCAAGATGCACCAGACCACCAGAGGCGGCGCCACCACCGCGCCCACGGACGAGCCGATGTTGAACCAGCCGGTTGCAATCGACCGCTCCTTAGCCGGGAACCACTCTGCCGTTGCCCGCAGCGCCGAAGGGAAACCGGCCGCTTCCGTCATCCCGAGCATCGCGCGGAACGCCGCCAGCGACAGCCAGCTTCCCGCCGTACTGTGCAGCAGGCAGACCACCGACCAGGCCGCCGCAAACAGCGCAAAACCCAGCTTGGTGCCCAGCACGTCAAGCACGTAGCCTGCCACCGGCTGCATCACCATGTAGGCCGCCTGGAATGCCGCGACGATGTAGCCGTACTGCTGCGTGCTGATGTTCAGCACCTTGTTGACTTCAGGCGCCGCCACCGCCAGCGCATTGCGGGCCAGGTAGTTCATGATCAGGCCGCTGAGTACGAGGCCGATGATCCACCAGCGCAAGCCTTTGATGGGTTTCATGAGTTGTCTCCTAAAAGCCCCGGTGTGTTCTTGTGTGTGGGGCGAACTGCGGGTTCAGAGGTGCAAGACAGGTTCCGGCAATCCGGTCACGCCCGGGCGCACTGCAAACGTGGCGCCCGAGAGCGGGTCGTCGCCGATCAGGATCGACGTCACAAACAGGGTGTCCAGCCCGGGCCCACCGAATGCGCACATGGAAGGTTTGGACGTGGGAATGGCAATGCTGCGATCGAGACGGCCATCCGGCGTGAAACGGTGCACAAACCCAGCATCGTTGCCGCAGATCCAGTAGCAGCCATCGGCGTCCACCGCGGCGCCATCCGGACGCCCCGGGTGCACATTCATGTCGATGAAGACGCGGCGATTGTGCGGCGTGCCGGTGTCGACGTCGTAGTCGAAGGCCCAGATGGTCTGGCGGCTTGCATGCGAATCCGACAGATACATCGTCCTGCCATCGGGGCTGAAAGCCAAGCCATTCGGCACGATCAGATCGTCGATAACGGCATCTACACGCCCGGCGTGAGTGGCCTGCGCATCAAAGCGATACAGCTTGCCAATCGGCAGACCCAGCGACGTGTCCTGCACCATCGTCCCGCCCCAGAAACGGCCCTGGCGGTCGCAGCGGCCGTCGTTGAAGCGCATGTCAGGGCGCGGGTGCGCCACCGTGGCGAGGCGCTGCAGCGGGCCAAGCTCGGCGCCGGCGCTGGGCTGTGGCGCGAGGAAGATGCCCGTCTCCATGGCCATCGCCCAGCCGTTGGACGTCATGGCAATACAGCCGGCCATCTCGGGCAACGCCCAGCTGTTGGCCTGGCCGGAGAAGAAGTTCCAGCGCCATAGCCTGCGGCCCGGAATGTCTGTCCAGTACAGCGCCTGCTCGCCGGCGTGCCAGATGGGGCTTTCGCCCACCCCGCATTGCATGCTGCCAACCCGCTCGACCACCGGCTCTACGTTCACTTGCATTGCGTCAGTCTCCGAACGGGCCGGCTTTGACAAACGCCCCGCCCTGGTACTGCGCCGCCGGGTCATCTGCGGGCAGCGGTGGTTGTGCTTCGACCTGCGCGCGGAAGATCTCGCTCGTCTCCGTAGGTGTGTAGCCGAGGTGCGCGGCGTGGCGGTTGTCCCACCAGCGGTCGCGGTTATTCGACATACCGTAGACCACGGTAAAGCCCACGCTCGGCACAAACAGGGCACGGCGGATAAGCTGTTCCAAGTCATCGTAGCCGAGCCAGGTGACGAGCATGCGGCGGTCCTTCGCTTCGGCAAACGAGGAGCCGATCCGGATGGCGACCGTCTCGATGCCATAGCGATCGAAATAGAAGCTGGCGAGCTGTTCGCCGAATACTTTGCTGAGCCCGTAGTAGCCATCGGGCTTGGTGGGCACGGTGCTGTCGATCACCTCGCCCTGCTTGTAGAAGCCGATGGTGTGGTTCGAGCTGGCAAACACGATGCGGCGCACGCCGTGGCGACGGGCAGCTTCGTACAGGTTGTAAGTGCCTGCGATATTGGCCGGCAAGATCTCTTCAAACGGCCGCTCGACCGACACGCCGCCCAGATGCACGATCGCATCCGTGCCGGCAACAAGCGCATCGACGGCCTTCGCATCAGCCAAGTCACACGGTGCGAGCTCCTCGCCGGTGCGCGCTTCGCCGAGATTTGATATATCAGACAAGCGCAAAAAATCGGCGTATTTGGGCAGACGCTCGCGCAGCACCTTGCCGAGGTTGCCGCCTGCGCCAGTGAGCAGCAGGCGGTGGCAACGCGTGGTCACACCCGCGAGCGGGTCGGGTTGAACGTGGACTTCAGTGGTCATATCAGGTCACCGGGGCGGGGTTGAACAGAGCCAGCGCATTATGCAGGCCCAGCTTGTCGGCGCAAACTTGCTTGCGGCCGCTCGCCACGTCAAGAATCAGGTGGAACAGCTCCCAGCCGATGTCGGCAATGCTCGCTTCGCCCGTGGCGATGCGGCCTGCGTCGAGGTCGATCAGGTCATGCCAGCGCTCGGACAGCGCCTTGCGCGTGGACACCTTGATGACGGGCGCCATGGCCAGTCCATACGGCGTGCCGCGGCCGGTGGTGAAGACCTGCAGGTTCATGCCGGAGGCCAGCTGCAACGTGCCGCACACGAAATCGCTCGCGGGCGTTGCCGCAAAGATCAGGCCCTTGCGACGCACTTTCTCACCGGGGCCAAGCACGTCGACGATGGGCGTGCTGCCCGACTTCACGATCGAACCCAGCGCCTTTTCCACCACGTTGGACAGGCCACCTTTCTTGTTGCCAGGCGACGGGTTGGCGCTGCGGTCAGTCTGGCCGCCGCTCAGGTAGTCGTCGTACCAGGCCATCTCGCGCAGCAGCGCACGGCCGACGTCTTCGTCAATGGCGCGCGGCGTGAGCAGATGAATGGCGTCACGCACCTCGGTCACTTCCGAGAACATCACGGTGCCGCCTGCGCGCACGATCAGGTCCGCCGCAAAGCCTACCGCGGGGTTGGCCGTGACCCCCGAAAACGCATCGCTGCCGCCGCACTGCACCCCGACCACGAGATCGGATGCCGGGCAAGTTTCGCGCTGGCGCTTGTTCAGGTGTTCCAGACGGCGCTCGGCCATCTCCATGATGGCGTCGGTCATGCCGATAAAGCCGTCGAAGGCTTCGTCCTGCAGACGCAGCACGGGCGAATCTGCGGTGCCGGCAACTTCAATGGGAATGCGGCCGCCCGGCGCGAGCTTTTCCGGCACGAGGCGCTCGGGCACAAGCTTTTCGCAGCCCAGGCCGATCACCATGATCTCGCCGCCAAAGTTCGGGTTGAGCGCCAGGTTTTGCAGCGTGCGAATCGGCACGATGGCGGCCGGCGCATTGATGGCGACGCCGCAGCCGTACACGTGGTTAAGCGCCACCACATCGTCAACGTTTGGGAAGCGCGGCAGCAACTCGCGCTTGATGCGGCCAACAACGTAATCCGTCACGCCGGCCACGCACTGCACGCTGGTCATGATGCCGAGCACGTTCTTCGTGCCAACCGTGCCGTCTGCGTTGCGATAGCCCTCGAAGGTGTAACCCTCAAGCTTGGCGAGCTTGGGGTCGGGGCGCGTGGCCAGCGGCAGCTCATCCAGCGCGGGCGCGGACGGCAGCTTGACGGCATGCTCGTTGACCCAGCTACCGCGCGGTAGCGGCTTCACGGCATAGCCGATCACCTCGTTGTAGCGGATGATGGCGTCGCCTTCGGCCAGGTCGACCAGCGCCACCTTGTGACCTTGCGGCACGCCCTCAACGAGCACGGTGCCATCGACCAATGCCGTGCCGGCCGGCAAGCCGCGTGCGTTGACGGCGATGGCGACGTTGTCACCGTCGTGCACGCGAATCGTCAGCGCCTTTTCAGTTGCGTTGCCGGCCTCAGGGGCCAGCGTCGGTTCAGACATCACAGACTCCGTGATTGATTCAAACGGGTTTTGCTTCAACGCCCCAGGCTCGGACGTTTCGGGTCATACGTCCAGCCCGGCACGAGGTATTGCATGGCCATGGCGTCGTCACGCGCGCCAGGGCCCAGGGTGTTGTAAAGCGCATGGGCCGCCATGACGCGCTCCATGTCGATTTCGATGCCAAGGCCCGGACGCTCCGGGACGGCCACGTGGCCGCCCTGGATGCGCAGCGGTTCGCGCGTCAGGCGCTCCTCGGCTTCCTGCCAGATCCAGTGCGTATCGATGGCCGTGATGTTGCCCGGCGCGGCGGCAGCCACATGCGTGAACATCGCCAGCGACACATCAAAGTGGTTGTTGGAGTGCGAGCCCCACGTCAGGCCCCACTCGTCGCACAACTGCGCGACGCGCACGGAGCCTTGCATGGTCCAGAAATGCGGATCGGCCAGCGGAATATCGACCGCGTGCAGTTGGACGGCGTGGCCCATCTGACGCCAATCGGTGGCGATCATGTTGGTAGCTGTCGGAATGCCGGTGGCGCGCTTGAACTCGGCCATCACTTCACGGCCCGAGTAGCCGGCTTCGGGGCCGCACGGGTCTTCGGCATAAGCCAGAAGATGCCCTTGGCCCTTGCACAGCGCAATCGCCTCGTTGAGCGACCATGCGCCATTCGGGTCCAGCGTCACACGGGCCTGCGGGAAGCGCGCCTTGATGGCGGCAATCGCTTCCATCTCATCGGCACCGGGCATCACACCGCCCTTGAGCTTGAAATCGGCAAAGCCGTAGCGCGCGGTGGCGGCTTCAGCCAAGCGTGCGATGGCGTCGGGCGTCATCGCGGCTTCGTGGCGCAGGCGCAGCCAGTCGTCGGCGCCGTTGATGCCATCCAGGTACGGCAAATCAGTCTTGCGACGGTCGCCCACGTAGAACAGATAGGCGAGCATCGGCGCGCTATCGCGCTGCTGGCCGGCACCGAGCAGTTCGGCCACCGGCACCTCCAGAAACTGGCCAAGCAGATCGAGCAACGCGGCTTCCACCGCCGTGATGACGTTGTCCATGCGCAGGTTGATCTCGTGCGGCTGGCGCAGCACAGCGGCCTCCGAAGCGGAGGTCACCTGGTGCACCGTCGCCGGGTGCGCCGCATTGCCCCCGCCCGCAAGCACCCGGCGAATGCTGTTCAGCACGCCATTGGTACGACCGATCGATTGACCAACCACCAGCGGAATCACGCGTTCCAGCGCCTGACGGATGCCCTCCCCGCCCGGCACCTCGCCCACGCCGGTGCGCCCGGCGTTGTCCTTCAGGATGACGAGGTTGCGCGTAAAGAACGGAGCATGCGCGCCGCATAGGTTCAGCAGCATGCTGTCGCGGCCAGCGACAGGGATCACCTGCATCTCCGTCACACGCGGTGTGTGGGTGCGCGCGCCGGATTCGATCGATTGCAACGTCACTTCAAAGGCTCCTGTGGCTTACAGCGGCTTGAGTTCCACACGCTTGATCTCACCCACCATGAACAGGTAGCAGACGATCGCAACGGCGGCATGGATACCGACGTACACCAGCGCACCGTTGAACGAACCCGTGGTGTTGACGATGTAACCGATGGCGATGGGGGTCGTGATGCTCGACAGGTTGCCGAACGTGTTCATCAGCGCGCCAGACAAACCCGCGATCTGCTTCGGAGCCGTATCCGAGTTCACCGCCCAGCCCAGCGCGCCGAGGCCCTTACCGAAGAACGACAGCGCCATCACGGCCACCACGACAGTCTGCGCATCGACGTAGTTACAGATCACCATGGTCATGGAGAGCAGCATGCCCAGCACGATGGGCACCTTGCGCGCCACCGACAACGAGGCGCCACGGCGAAGCAGTGCATCAGAAATGATCCCGCCCAGAATGCCGCCGAGGAAGCCGCACACCGCGGGAATCGACGCGACAAAGCCCGCTTTCAGGATCGACATGCCGCGCGCCTGCACCAGATACACCGGGAACCACGTGATGAAAAAGTACGTGAGCGCATTGATGCAGTACTGCGCGATGTACACACCCATCAGCATGCGGTTCTGCAGGAGCTGCTTGACGTAGCCGAGTTTCGGCCCTTCCGTCTTTGCCACGCCGGCACGGTCCATGTTGACCAGGCCGCCGCCAGCTTCGATGTACTCGATTTCGGCACGGTTGACGCCCGGGTGGTCCTTCGGCTCGTGCACGAAGGCTCTCCACACGACCGCCATGACGATGCCGATCACGCCCATCACGATAAACACGTGATGCCAGCCGAATGCGTGCACCAGCCAGGCCATCAGCGGGGCAAACACCACCGTGGCGGCGTACTGCGCAGAGTTGAAGATCGCCGCTGCGGTGCCGCGCTCATTGGCGGGAAACCAGGCTGCCACGATACGGCTGTTGGCAGGGAAGGACGGCGCCTCTGCCGCCCCTACCAGGAAGCGCAGGCAGAACACCATGATGATGGCGGTGGCCCCGGTAAAGAAGCCGATCGCGCCTTGCGCCAGTGTGAACAGCGACCACAGCAGAATGCTGAAGGTGTACACGCGCTTGGAGCCAAAGCGGTCAAGCAGCCAGCCGCCTGGAATCTGCGCAATCACATAGGCCCAGCCAAACGCCGAGAAGATATAGCCAAGCGACACGGCATCGATGCCGAGCTCCTTCTGCATGGCCGAGCCGGCAATGGAGATGGTCGCCCGATCAGCGTAGTTGATGGTCGTCACGATAAACAGCATCGCGAGGATCACGAAACGCACGCGGCTCATGCGCTCAGCGCGCGGCACGGCCTGTGCTCCCACTGCGGGGGCTTTGATGTCCATCGTCTCCTCCTTAAGCCGACACCCGTCGTGCCGGTGGTTCAGGTTGCCGGGTCCTGTGCGGCCCGGCGTGTAGTTTTTGCTATTCGAGCGCTACGGCTTCAGGCCCAGCGTCCATCTACCAGTCGGCGCAGCTTGAGCGGGTTGGCGTCTTGCAGCGCTTCGGGCAGCAGTTCGGCCGGCAGATCCTGGTAGCACACCGGACGCAGGAAGCGCTCGATGGCTGCCGTGCCGACCGAAGTCGTGCGTGCATCCGTCGTTGCCGGCCAGGGACCACCGTGCACCATGGCGTGGCACACTTCGACGCCGGTCGGCCAGCCGTTGGCCAGAATGCGCCCCGCCTTGCGTTCCAGAATCGGCAGCAGCGAACGCGCGATGGCTGTATCACCCGCATCCAGATGCAGCGTGGCGGTCAACTGGCCTTCGAGCGATTCAGCCAGCGCGCGCAGCTCTTCTGCATCGCGGCAGCGTACGACCAGGCCGGTGGCACCGAAGATCTCGTCGTGCAGCGTCGGTTGCGCCTGGAAGCTTTTCGCATCGGTGATGTAGAAGCCGGCTTGCCCCCGGTTGGGTTGGTCGCTGCCTTGCCCGCGCGCGACACAGCGCACGTTGGCTTCGGCAGCCAGCTTGTCGACGCCGCGCGTGTAAGCGGAGTGAATGCCCGCCGTAAGCATGGGCTGCGCAGCCACGTCGCCCATGGCAGCAGCGGCGGCAGCTTCAAAGGCATCCAGTTCCGGCCCGTCGATGGCGAGCAGCAAGCCCGGGTTCGTACAGAACTGGCCCGCGCCCATCGTGAGCGATGCCACGTACTGCTGGCCCAGCGCAGCAGCGCGCTTGGCCAGCGCATCGGGCAGCAGGAAGACGGGGTTGATGGCACTCAACTCGCCATACACCGGAATCGGCTGCGGGCGTGCCTGCGCAATGCGCAGCAGCGCCTGACCGCCTGCGCGCGAACCGGTAAAGCCAACTGCCTGGATATGCGGATCGGCCACCAGTGCACCCGCCGCGTCGTTGTCCGCCAGGATGAGCGAGAACACGCCCTCCGGCAGCCCGCACTGGGCAACCGCAGCTTGAATGGCACGACCCACCAGTTCGGACGTACCCGGGTGCGCCGGATGCGCCTTCACGACCACCGGGCAACCTGCAGCCAGCGCCGATGCGGTATCACCACCCGCCACCGAGAACGCCAGCGGGAAGTTGCTCGCACCGAACACCGCCACCGGGCCCAGCGCAATGCGGCGCATGCGCAGATCCGAGCGCGGCAGCGGCTTGCGCTCCGGCAGGGCCGAATCAAGACGGGCGCCCACGGCATCCCCGGCACGCACCACGCTTGCAAACAGGCGCAGTTGGTTGCACGTGCGGCCACGCTCGCCTTCCAGGCGCGGACGCGGCAGTGCCGATTCGGCCATCGCGCGTTCGATCAGCGCATCGCCCAGCGCTTCGATCTGGCTGGCGATGGCTTCCAGGAAGGCAGCGCGGGTTTCCGGCGAGGTCTCGCGGTAAACGTCAAAAGCCGCGGCGGCCAGTTCAGCGGCACGTGCGGCATCGGCCTTGGAGGCCAGGGTGAATTCGGGTTCGAGCCATTCCCCGGTGGCGGGGTTCATGGCGCGAACCTTGCCGGCACCACCCGCCACGCGGGCAGCACCCAACAACAGTTCGCCGCTCAATTGCATATCGATTCCTTGTGTTTTCGGTTGCGCTCAGGCCGCCAGCTTTTCCACTTCGGCAATGCGCGACACCAACGCAGACAGTTCTGCCATTTCGGCGTCGGTCAGATCGGTCAAGGGGGCGCGGACCGGACCTGCGTCACGACCGATAACCTTCATACCGGCCTTGACGATCGACACCGCATAGCCGCGCTTGCGATTGCGCAGCTGGATGTACGGCAGCACGAACTCGTTGAGCATCTTGTAGACCTTGGCATTGTCGAACGCTCGCACGGCGGCGTAGAACTCTAGCGCGAACTTCGGCACAAAGTTGAAGATGGCCGACGAATACGTCGACACACCCATCGTCAGGTACGGCAGCGCAAAGGTCTCGGCGGTCGGCAGGCCACCAACGTAGGTAAAGCGGTCGCCCAGGCGGGCGTAGATGCGCGTCATCAGTTCCAGATCGCCCACACCATCCTTGAAACCGACCAGGTTCGGGCAGCGGTCTGCCAGGCGTTCGAGGTGGTTTTCGTCGAGGATCTGGTTGGCGCGGTTGTAGACGATCACGCCCAGCTTGGTCGAGTTGCAGACCTGCTCCACGTGCGCGGCCACGCCGTCGGCGGAGGCTTCGGTCAGGTACGGCGGCAGCAGCAGGATGCCGTCGGCGCCGGCAGCTTCAGCGGCCTTGCAGTATTCGATCGATTCGGCCGTACCGCGGCCCGCCGGGGCGATCACCGGAATCTTGCCGCCGGTTTCCGCCACGGCAGCGCGCACCACGCGGTCGGTTTCTGCCGCGGTGAGCGAGAAGAATTCGCCGGTGCCACCAGCGGCAAACAGGCCAGCGGCATCGTGGCTGAACAGCCAGTTCAGGTTGGCGCGATACGCTGCCTCGTCGAACGACAGGTCCGACGCCTTGAAGTGCGTGACCGGAAAGGACAGCAGACCAGAGCCGATCTGTTGGGCGAATTCTTTGGGGCTGTATCGGGACATGTCTCGCTCGCGATGAATGCGTGTTGTTGATGAACGAATTCTTGCACCCGCATCGATTCAAGTCCAAGCCAACTGCTGTCTCGATTAATACAAAACTTGTATTGATACAGGGTCTTCCCTAAGTCTCCGATTTCGATGCTGCAGCCGCACGTGACGGCGCGGCCGCGTTTGGTCATTGGCGCGTCACACCGCGCCCTCGGCCTCCACATAAAGGGCGTACAGGGAATGCGAACTGGCCATGTACAGACGGTTGTTCTTCGGCCCGCCGAAGGTCAGGTTCGGGCAGCGTTCCGGCAGGTGGATGAAGCCGATCGGCTTGCCGTGCGCGTTGAAGATCTTCACGCCGTCGTAGTCGGCAGAATTGATGCCCAGGCGCCCGTCCGAGCCCCAGCCGCACCAGAGATTGCCGTCCTTGTCGACGCGAAAACCATCCAGCGCCCCCGCGCCGTTGGCGTCGATCAGCTTGGTCTTGTTGGACGCCGTGCCGTCGGGTGCGATGTCGTAGCTCCAGATGCTGCGCGACGGTGTGCCCTTCCACTCGACCACGTAGAGCTTCTTCTCATCGGGCGAGAACGCCAGGCCGTTCGGGTTGACGAGGTCGGTGATGATCGCGCGGATGCCGCCGTTCGGGTCGATCCGGTAGACGTTGGTCGTGGCCTGCTCAGGCTGCGCCTTGAAGCCCTCCCAGTTGCCGTTGATGCCGAACGTCGGGTCGGTGAACCAGATGCTGTCGTCGGACTTGACCACGATGTCGTTGGGCGCATTCAGCCGCTTGCCCTGATATTGATCGGCCAGCACAGTGATGCCGCCGTTGAATTCGGTGCGCGTGATGCGGCGCGTCACGGAGTGCTCGCACGTGACGAGGCGCCCCTGCCGGTCGCGCGTGTTGCCGTTGGCATAGTTCGACGGCTCGCGGAACACGCTGAACGCGCCGTTCGTCTCGTCGTACTTCATGATGCGGTTGTTCGGGATGTCGCTCACCAGCAGGTAGCGCCCGGCGGGAAAGTACACCGGCCCCTCCGCCCAGCGCATGCCGGTGGCAAGTTGCTCTACGGAACTGCTGTAGAGCCGGTATTTCAGGAAGCTCGGATCCAGCACTTCTACCGCCACGTCCGGGTAGCGCGCGTTCGGCTTGAACCCTTCGATCTTCTGTGCGGCTGCAAGGCCGCTGGCCGCCGCAAGCCCTGCGCCTGCCACGCTCCTGAGAAACCTGCGGCGGTCGACTTCCGCGCTTTCCATGGACATGCTCGTCTCCTGATGGTTGTCATTGGCCCTTCAAGACGAAGGGGCGAGCCGATTCTTGCACCGGCGATCTTTCCCATCCAAGATAAGCACTGACTCAATCCATACAGGTTTTGAATCGATGTTTGAACTCAGCCAACTTCGCTGCTTTGTTGCCGTGGCCGAAGAACTGCACTTTGGGCGCGCAGCGGAGCGTCTGCACATGACGCAGCCACCGCTGTCACGCCAGGTCCGCCTGCTGGAACACCAAGTCGGGACAGAGCTGCTGGAGCGCAACAGCCGTTCGGTCAAGCTGACCGCTGCGGGGCGCAGTTTCCTGCCCGATGCGTCGCGCATCCTGCGTTTGGCGGACGAAGCGGCCGCCACGGCCCGGCGTGTCGCGACGGGCGCTGCCGGACAGTTGGCGATCGGGTTTACCGCATCGGTTGGCTACGGGAAGTTGCCTTCGCTGGTGAGCGCCGTGCGGGCGGCTTCACCCGGCGTGCGATTGACGCTCAAAGAAATGGTGAGCGGCGCGCAGCTCTCGGCGCTGGATGCGCGCGAAATCGATGTCGGCCTGCTACGCCCGCCGGTGGAGCACGGCGAGCTGATTGCCGTGCCGTGCTCGCAGGAAGCGCTCGTGATCGCCCTGCCGGAAGCCGTGGCCGATAGTTGGCCGCAACGCCCCAGCCTGCGCGACTGCGAAGGCCAGCCGCTGCTCATGTATTCGCCATACGAGGCGCGCTATTTCCACCAGATGGTGAGCGGCCTGCTGGAACGCGCAGAGGTGCTGCCCGACATCGTCGAATACGTCAGCCAGATCCACTCGATGCTGGCGCTGGTGCGTGCAGGCATTGGCGTAGCGCTCATCCCGGCGGCGGCGGCCATGCTGCACTTCGAGGGCGTCGTCTATCGCCCGGTGCGCACCACGCCGGCCAAGCCGGTTGAACTCTGGATGGCCTATCGCAAGGACAACGACAACCCCGTGTTCAACGTGCTCAAGACGGTGCTGCACAACGCGCTAGCCGAGGGGCGCTGAACTCACGCGGCACCGCATTTGCTGGAGCCACGGCGATCCCCACCCGGAGACCGCCATGCCCCAGACACCCAACAACATTCCACGCTCGGCCCTGTGGCTCGCCGCATCGGCCATCGGCTTGACCGTGGTTGCGCTGCCGCATCCCGCTCACGGCAAACTGCCGCCGCCCACGCCGGCTGAGCAAGCCGCCGCTGCCCAGCAGGCCGAGACGGAGCGCGCCCAGAAAGCGCAGGAGCAGGTCCAGCTGACCGCAGTGCAGGACCGTTTGGCAGCGCGTTTTGGCAAGGGCGGCAACAACGCGCCAGATGCCGTCACGCCGGCCACCAACCTGCCCAAGAACGTCGCAGAAGCGCCGGGTACTGCCGGCCCGCATGGCGGCTCTCGGCCCAGTGCGGAATCCCATTCGGGCAACACCCGCTAGGCGATCAGCGGAAACCCCGTGTCAAACGTGGTGGCCACCTCCAGCCGCTGTTTGAGCAGGCCCACCTTCACGTAGAAATCGGCCGTGCGCTGCTGTTCCGCAATGAGCTGCGGATCGATGGCGCGCCACACGGTCTGCCGCCGTGCGAACTGCAGCCGCGCGGCCTCCGGCGCGATGCCGATGATGCGGGCCAGCGTGGCCGAGAAACTGTCGACATGCTGGTACGACCACACCTGCGCGCGCACCACGCGCTGCAGGAAATCGCGCAGTGCGTCGCGCTTGACCGCCAGCGCAGCGTCGGTCGCTGCCAGGTAGCTGAGGCCCGACCACAACCCTCGTCCGTTGACGAGCACGCGCGCATGTTTGGCCGTTTCGGCCATCGCTGTGTAGGGCTCCCACGTTGACCACGCATCGATCGACCCGTTGACCAGCGCAAGCTTGGCATCCGCCGGCGGCAGGAAACGGAAGTTGGCATCGTCCGGACCCAGCCCTGCGGATTCCAACGCCTTGAGCGCAACGAAATGCCCAATCGACCCCCGGTTGGTGCCGATTGATTTGCCCCTCAGATCTGCCGCGGTCTTCAACGGAGAATCGGGCCGCACCAGCACCGCCGTGCCGTACGGGTCCGATCGGTTGGCGCCGATGAGCTTGATGCGCGTACCCGCCGCCAAGGCAAAGATGGCTGGCGCATCGCCTATCGGGCCGAGGTCGACAGCGCCCGCATTGAGCGCTTCGGCCAACGGTGCGGCCGCCGGAAACTCGGTCCACTGGATGTCGTACGGCACGCCCTTGAGCGCGTCGGCCGCTTCCAGCAGCGCGCGCAGGCCACCCTTCTGGTCGCCCGCCTTGAGCACGAGACGGGGTTGCGCGATGGACAAGGCAGGCGCGGCAGCAAGTGCCAGCGTGGATTGCAGAAAACGTCGGCGATGGTGCGGCATGGTGATGGAGCGATGCGGTCGAGGGTCAGTGGATGAAGCCGCCTTTCACATAGCGCACGGGTTCGGCGTCCATGCGGGCGATCAAGGAATCGAGGCCGCTTGTGCTGCGAGCGGCGCCCCGTGCGGCAGAGGTACACAGGAAATCAGCGTCGGACCACGTCGCGCCCCGCGCACCGCGCGCGCGCAACCAGCCGTTGCGGTCAGCCAGCAACTGCGTGCCGGAAAAAGCTTGTGGCTCGGCGCCGGCAATAGCGGCGAACACGTTCCACGCGTCTGCCTCTGCTGCCACGCAACGCGCCTGGAAAGCGCCCGGGTGCGATGGCAACGTGCCATCCGGCGTGATGAGCAACGTCTGGAAACGCGGATCTTCCAGCGGGATGCCGTTTGTCGATGCAACATCCACCGCCACCACGCGCACACGCTGGCCGTTGCGCCACGCCGCCAATGATTGAGTCGGCGCATCGCCGCAGCGCACGGACAACGCGGGCAGCGCCACCGGCAGCGGCCAGCCGCCGGCGCGCACGCCGCCACGCGCGGCCAGCACCTTCATGGCGTCGAGTACCGCCCAGATATCGGCGTCGCTCAGTCGACCGGCAAATGCGGGCATGGTCGACGCACCTTGCGTGTCCTGCATGCCGTGGGCGATGTGCCAGAACAGCTCGCCATCGGCATGACGGCCGAGCAACGGGCCGACCACCGTGGGGGGCCAGCGCGTGAGCGTGGCGGCCAACGGGCCTTCACCTCGGCCGTCTGCACCGTGGCAGCTTGCGCAGGCGGCGCTGTAGAGGCGCGTACCGTGCGTGATCGACGCCACCGAAAACGCCGTTGGGCTGACATGGAAACTCGTCGGCACGGCGGGCGCCAGCACAACCGCCGACGGCCACGGCGCCGCCACCAGAAGGCCTACCGCGGCACCAGACAACACCGCCCGCCAGCGGCGCACCAGCACGGCCATCACGATGGCCAGCAAAGCCAGCGTTACGGCGATGAGCGTCAGGCCAAGTTGCCGCGCTTGCCCAAGATCGATCAGCAGGGTTTCGCCGGCGATGCGCACGTCCCACGGCCATGCCGGCTGCCCGTGCACCTCGCCAGCGAGCCCAAGCGTGTGCAGCAGCACCAGCACGCCATGCTGCGCCCATTGCAGAAAGCCAAGCAGCGCGTTGAGCCAGACCGTCGGTTCCGGTCCGCTCATGATGGTGCCGCCATCTACCAGGTCTCGCCCAAGCCGAGATGACCGAGCGCCTCGTGCCGCAACGCGCTTAAGCGCGGGTCGCCGCGATGGCGCGGGTAAGGCAGATCCACCGTCAGTTCCGCCGTGATGCGCGCCGGGCGCGGGCTGAAGATGACCACCCGCTGCGCCAGGAACAGCGCCTCCTCCACATCGTGCGTCACCAGGACGGTCGAGAAGCGCGCGCGTTGCCACAGCGTCACCAGCTCGCTCTGCATGGCCAGCCGCGTGAGTGAATCCAGCTTGCCCAGCGGCTCGTCCAGCACCAGCAACTGCGGTTCGTTGACCAGCGCACGCGCCAGCGCCACACGTTGCGCCATGCCGCCCGACAGCTCATGCGGAAACGCCCGATGAAAGCCGCCCAGGCCCACGCGTTCCAGCGCGTCGTCCACGCGGTCAAGCTCTGCATTGAGCACGCCGCGCGCTTGCAGGCCCAGCGCGACGTTGTCCCACACGCGCCGCCATGGGTAGAGCGTCGGGTCCTGGAAGACGACCACACGGGATGGGTCCGGCGCGTTGATAGGCGCATCGTCCTGCAGAATGCGGCCGCGCGTGGGTGGCTCCAACCCCGCAATCAAGCGCAGCAGCGTGGACTTGCCGCAACCGCTTGGCCCCAGCAGCGCAACGAACTCGCCCGGCTGTATGGTCAGGCTCACACCGTCGAGCACCTGCAGCGGATTGGCGCGGCTGCCAAACCAGTGGCTGACGCCCTGCACGTCGATACGCGCCCCGGCTGTGGCCGCAGATGGCGGGGCCTCGCGTTCCAGCACGGCTACCATTTCAGCGTCCCCTTCTGCCAGACCAGCGCGCGGTCACGCACCTTGAAGAGCAGCGTGATGATGCTGGAGAACAGCAGCGCCATGACGATCAGCGCGGCATACATGTTGACGTACGACGCCCAGCCTTGCGCCCAGGTCAGGTACCAGCCGAGGCCCGACTTCACGCCCATCATCTCCGCCGTCACCAGCACCGTGAACGACGCGCCCAGCCCCATGAACAGACCCACGAACACCTGGGGCAGCGCTGCCGGAATCGCCACACGCAGCACCAGGAATGCGTTGGATGCGCCCAGCGTGCGGGCAACGTCGTAGTAGCTTTTGCTCACGCCCGCCACGCCGGACCACGTGAGCACCGCCACCGGAAAGCCGGCCGCCAGGGCGATCAGGAAAGCCGCCGCCGAATAGCTCGACGGGAAGAAGTAGAACGTGAGCGGCAACAGCGCCGTCGCCGGCAGCGGGCCCAGAATGCGCAGCACCGGATGCACCCAGTAGCCCACCGCCCGCGACCAGCCGATCGACACGCCTACCAGAAAGCCCGTCAACGCGCCGAGCAGATAGCCGATGCCGAGCAGCTTGAGCGTATTCAGCACGCTGTCGCCCAGACGCGGCCAGTCTTCCAAATAGACCTCGATCAACGCCTGCGGCGGCGCAAAGAACGGTGTGGGCAATGCGCCGGACTTGGCGGTCAGCACCTCCCACAACGCCAGCACCGCAGGCACGGCGATCAGCCATGGCCCCGCCGGTTGCAGCGCTTCCTGCACGGGGCGCAACGGGGTCACAAGACCCGCCGCCAACGCCACCACGAACAGCGCAATGCCGACGATCAACGCGGCAACGCCCAGCTCCGCCGTGAATGCCCAATCGCTGAAGCCGACCACGTGGTTGGGCCAGCGCCACGTCAGCAGGCCGAAGGCGGCCCAGGCCAATGCGGCCACGGCGCCGGTGCGCCATGCCCCTCCGCGCTCGACGGCATCGGCAAATGGGTTGGAGAGCGCGGCGGGCGCCTCCAGTGTTTGCGGGATGGTGCTCATGTCGATGTGTTCCTCATCTGCTTACGCGCCATGTATCAGGCCAGCACATTCACGTACACGTGCTGCGCCAGGCGCTGCGGATCGGTGGTCTTCTTGATGACGCCGATGCGGCGGAAGTCTTCTGCGTAGAAGGCGATCTCGTCGCGCAGGTCGATGCCGGTCGGGTGATGCGTGTACGTGAGCGTGGCGTAGAGCTTGCGCAAGTCGTCCAGCGCCACCTTGGGCGAATACTTGGCAAACACCTTGGCGGCCTCATTCGGGTTTTCGTTGACGAAATCCGTGGCTTGCACAATCGAACGCGCCAATGCGGATGCCGTCGGGCGGTCATTGCGGACCAGCTCGCCGCGTGCGCCGATCACGCAGCAGACCTTGCGTGCGTATTCACCGGAGAGGTTCGTGGCCAGCTCCACGTAGGCCCCGTTCGTGCGCTTCTCCAGCAGGAAAAGGTTGGGGTCGCCATCGGCAATCGCCTGAATCTCGCCCTTGTCCACCGCCACGCCCAGCAGGTCGGCCGGGTACTGGCGCCAAGTGATGTCCTTGTCCGGGTCAATACCGTTCTTGGCAAGCAGGATGGTGAAGAAGTGCTTGCCCGGCGCGGCAAGATCGCTCACGCCCACGGTCTTTCCCTTGAGCGCCGCCAGGTTCGTGACACCTGCCGCTTTGGAGCCGACAAGCCGCACACAGCCGCCATGCGAGCTGCCGATGATCTTCACGTCAAAACCCGCTTCCAGCGGCTTGAGCCAGCGGTGAATCATGCCGACTGCCGCATCAGCCTTGCCGGTGGCGATGGATTCGAGCAGTTGATCGGTCGACCCGCTGTAGTTGATCAGGTCGACGTGCAGCCCGTTCTTTTCGAAGAAGCCGCGCTCCTGCGCCACCACGATGGGCGTCAGGCAAAACGAGTTCTGGTTCCACGCGAACGTCAGCTTGCGCTGTTGCGAGTAGGCCTTGCGGCCCAGGATCAATGCCGGTGCAGCCAGCGCGGTGGCGGCTGCTGCGTGCAATATCTTGCGGCGCGAGATGCCCGCAGTCTCTTCGCTCATTGAATGCTCCCCGTGATGATGTATTCGATCTGTTTTGTCAGGCGACGGCTTCTTAATCGAGCACATCCGGCTCGGCCGCGACCAGGCCGGCGTAAAGGCTCTCGAATGCGTGCAGCGCACCCTCCTGCCCGCCCACCTGGCTGTGCGTGTGGCGCGCCGTGGCGGGATCGATGGGCTGTGGTGTGCCCGCGGCCTCGGCCAGCAGTTGCGTGTGAGCAGCGTTGTCCAGCGCGATGTACCACCACGCTGCGGCTTCCACCGTCGGGCCGGCTGTGAGGATGCCGTGGTTCTTCAGGATCACGCCCTTGTGCGTACCGCCGTCGGGCTTGATGAGCGCTTGCGCGATGCGCTCGCCCTCGCCGGAATCGACCACCATGCCGGTGAAGTCGTCGAACAGCGCATGGTCTTCATGGAACGAGCACGCGTCCTGCGTGAGCGGATCCAGCGGCCGGCCCAGCGTCGACCACGCCTTGCCGTAGGTCGAATGGGTGTGCGCCGCAGCCACGATGTGCGGATGCGCTTCGTGAATCGCCGCATGAATCGCAAACGCCGCCTTGTTGAGCGGCCGGTTGCCGACAACGGTCTCGCCACGCGCGTTCACAAGCAGCAGGTCCGACACCTTGATGCGCGAGAAATGCACCCCCAGCGGGTTGACCCAGAAATGGTCCGTCAACTCCGGATCGCGTGCGGTGATGTGCCCCGCCAGCCCGAGGTCGAAGCCGTGCCGCGCAAACAGGCGGAACGCGCCCGCAAGGCGCTCCTGCCGATGGCGCCGCTCGGCCTCGAGCGTCGGCCGCGGGGCGGGCGGATCAAACCAGAATTTCTGCTGCGGCGTGCTGTTCAGCTTGAGCGTGGACGATGCCGGGCGCTCGATGGAAAGGACTGCGCTCATGCCCGGGCCTCACGCGGCCTTGCGCTGCGCATCACGCTGCGCGACCAGCTCGCGCACGCGCGGGATGAGCGTGCGGCCGTAATCCACCACGTCTTCCAGCGGATCAAAACCGCGGATCAGGAAGGTGGTGACGCCCAGGTCGTAGTAGTCGAGCAGCGCATCGGCCACCTGCTCCGGCGTGCCGACCAGCGCGGTGGAATTGGAACGTCCACCAGTTTCCTTGGCGATGGCCGTCCACAAACGTTTGTCGACGCGCTCGCCTTGTTCGGCCGCCGCGAGCAGGCGGCGTGCGCCCTCGCTCTGTTGCGGGCCGCCTCGGCTGTAGCCCTGCTGCACACGCAGCGCGCGGGTCCGCTCAAGGATGCTCTCTGCCCGTGCCCAGGCGGCGTCTTCCGTTTCGGCCAGGATCGGGCGGAACGACACCGAGAACCGGATGCTGCGCCCGTGCTTGGCGGCCTCGGCCCGCACGCGCGTCGTCAGATCGCGCACCTGGTCGAGCGATTCGCCCCACAGCGCATACACGTCGGCATGCTTGCCGGCCACTTCGACGGCTACGTCCGAAGCCCCCCCGAAGTAGATCGGCACGTGGGGCTTCTGCGCGGGCTTCACTTCAGAGAAACCTTGCTCGAAGCGATAGAACGCGCCCTCGTGGTCGAACGGTTTCGACTCTGTCCAGATGCGCCGCAGGATGCCGAGGTATTCGTCGGTGCGCGCGTAGCGTTGGTCGTGGTCAAGGTAGTCGCCATCGCGACGTTGCTCGCTGTCGGAGCCGCCCGAGATGAAGTGCACGCCCAGGCGGCCACCGGTGAACTGATCCAGCGTGGCGATCTGGCGCGCGGCCAGCGTCGGATTGGTAAATCCGGGCCGGTGCGCAAGCATGAAGTGAATGCGCTCCGTCAATGCGGCTGCATACGAAATCGTGAGCGTGGCCGACGGCCCCGTTGAATGATGGGGCACGAGGATGCGATCAAAGCCGGCCTGCTCGTGCGCCTGTGCAAAGGCACGTACGTAATCGCGGTCGATCACGGGCCCGTTTGGTTCGGGCGGGTGAATTTCAGATTGCTTCTGGCTTTGGATCATGCCGATGAAATCGACGCTCATGCTGGCTCCGTTCTACATATCGTTAGAAGGTGGGCAAGGCGTCACGCCCCGCCGTGAATGCGAATGAAGTTACGTCATCACCAGCGCTGCACTAACGAATAATTTCAACGCTGCATATTCGGCATCGATCGTTCGCGGCGCTCCGCAACATCGATACGCTGTGCGGCAACATCACCTGCTTCGCACATTTCACCGTCATGTCGTCTGCGCCCTTGCATCGTCTACCTACGCCGCCCGACCGGCTTGCTGAAGTGCTGGCCGCTGTTAGTCCGCAGTTGGCCTCCGCCGCCGCAGAGCACGACCTGCAGGGCAGCTTCCCGCACGACAACTTTGCGCTGCTGCATGCATCGGGCTTGATCGCGCAGGTCATTCCACAAACGCATGGCGGTGGCGGTGCAAGCTTGAAGGCCGCACGCCAGATCATTGCGTCCATTGCGCACGCCGATGCGGCCACCGCGCTGGTCCTGGCAATGACGTACCTGCAGCACCGCGCCATCGCACGTGCCGATACACGCTGGCCGGCGCATGTCAGGCAACAGGTGTTTGCCACCGCCCTGAATGAAGGCGCGCTCATCAACGCGCTGCGTGTGGAGCCCGACCTGGGCACGCCCGCACGCGGTGGCTTGCCCGCCACCGTGGCAACGCGTGCGGGCACCACCTGGCGCATCCGGGGCCGCAAGCTCTACAGCACCGGAAGCCCTGCCCTGCGCTGGCTGGCCGTGTGGGGCCGCACCGATGAAGCCGAGCCGCGCGTGGGGATCTTTCTCGTGCCGCGCCCGCTGCCGGAAACACCGGGTATCCGCATTGAAGAAACCTGGAACCACCTCGGCCTGCGTGCCTCGGGCAGCCACGACGTCGTCCTGGAAGATGTGGAGATTCCGCTCGACCATGCCGTCGACATCCGCCCTGCTGCCGAATGGCCGGTACACGGCGCCGCACAAGCCGACACCAGCGCGCAGCTCGACCAGCAGGCGTGGATGACCGTGCTGCTCGGCAGCCTGTACGACGCGGTGGCGCAGGCCGCGCGCGACTGGCTTGTCCAGTTTCTGAACACGCGGGCACCGGCCAACCTGGGCGGGCCGCTGGCCACGCTGCCGCGCATGCAGGAGGCGGTGGGCGAGATTACGGCTGCGCTGCGCACCAACCGCGTGCTGCTCGATCATGCAGCCGAGGCAGCGGATGCGGGCGCCCCGCTTTCCATCACGGATAGCGGGCTCCTCAAGTACACGGTCACCACCAACGCCATCCGCGCAGTGGAGCTGGCGCTGCAGCTGTCCGGTAACCACGGCCTGTCGCGCCACAACCCGCTGGAGCGCCACTATCGCGATGTGCTGTGCAGCCGCATCCACACGCCGCAGAACGATTCCATCCTGCTGGCAGCCGGCCGCACTGCCCTCGGGGTTTAGCTGGACGCCGCCCATCAAGTCCAGCAAGATGCACCGAAACCCCACATCAGGAACCCGCCGATGAGCACGCCCGCCCTCGCTGCCGCTTCCGCTGCTGCTTCCTCTGCGGCACCTGCAACCCAGTCCATCGCGCCGCTGCGTGATTTCGTGACCGCGCTGTCGCGCCTGCTGGATCAGCAGCCGACCGAAGCCGAGATCCTCTCGCGCGCCGGCGCCCTGCTCGGCGCGCTGGTCGCCCGCGACGACTGGCTGCCTGCTGAATACGCGCAGCCGCACCCCGAACACTTCCAGCAGTTCCTGCTGCATGCCGATTCCGGCGAGCGCTTTTCCATCGTCAGCTTTGTCTGGGGCCCGGGCCAGCGCACACCCATTCACGACCACACCACGTGGGGTCTGATCGGCATGCTGCGCGGCGCTGAATACTCGCAGCCGTTCAAGCTCGACGCGCAAGGCAAACCGCAACCCGACGGCCCCGCCATCCGCCTGGAGCCGGGCGCTGTAGAACACGTCTCGCCGCGCGTGGGGGACATCCACCGCGTGCACAACGCCTTTGACGATCGCACGTCGATCAGCATCCACGTCTACGGCGGCAACATCGGCGGCATCCACCGCTCCGTCTATACGGAAGACGGCGAGCGCAAGCCTTTCGTCTCCGGCTATTCGAATACCCATCTGCCCAATCTCTGGGACCGCTCCAAGGACACGCCTGCATCATGAGCACCACCATCGACGCCATCGAATCGCCGGTCGCTGCACCGCTGGCCGAAACCCATGTCCCCGCGCTCACGTATGCCGAGGTGCGTGCCGCGCTGCTGTCCCGCAAGGAGATCGCGCTGATCGACGTACGCGAAGAAGACCCGTACGCGCAAGCGCATCCGCTGTGGGCAGCCAACCTATCGCTCTCCCGGCTAGAGCTGGAAGCGTGGTCGCGCATTCCGCGCCGCGATACGTTGATCGTGCTGTACGGCGTGCACGACGGCGTGGACCTTGCTCCGCGCGCGGCGGCCAAGCTGGCTGAACTGGGCTACACGCGCGTGTACCTGCTCGAAGGCGGCCTCGATGGCTGGCGCGCTGCCGGTGGCGAAGTCTTCCAGGACGTGAACGTGCCCAGCAAGGCCTTTGGCGAATACGTGGAGGCGCACCGCCACACGCCCTCGTTCAGCGCGCAGGAGGTCAAAGCGCTGCTCGATGCCAAGCGCGACGTGGTCATCGTCGACGCACGCCGCTATGAAGAGTTTCAGACCATGAGCATCCCCACGGCGACGAGCGTGCCGGGCGCAGAGCTGGTGTTGCGCATCCGCGAGCTGGCGCCGGACCCGAGCACGCAGGTCATCGTTAATTGCGCAGGCCGCACGCGCAGCATCATCGGCACGCAATCGCTCGTGAATGCCGGCATTCCCAACCCGGTGGCGGCACTGCGCAACGGCACCATCGGCTGGCTGCTGGCCGATCAGGTGCTGGACCATGGCGCCAGCCGCCGTCACCCGCAGGACGTGTCTGCCGAAACGCGCGCGCAGGCCCAGGCCGATGCACGCGCCGTGGCCGAACGCGCCAACGTGCCGCGCATTGCGCTGGCTGAGGTTGCCAAACTCGAGACACCGGACCGCACGGTCTACAAGCTCGACGTACGCACGCCCGAGGAATATGCCGCCGGCCACCTGCCCGGCTTTGCCAGCGCGCCCGGCGGCCAGCTCGTGCAGGAAACCGACCACACGGCTGCCGTGCGCGGCGCCCGTATCGTCCTGGCCGATGACGACGGCGTGCGCGCCGACATGTCCGCCTCGTGGCTCGCACAGATGGGCTGGGAGGTCTATGTCGTCGATCCGGTCGACGCCAGCGAGCGCAGCGTCACTGGCACGGGGCAGACGCCCGCTCCACAACCTCCGGCCGTGCGCACGGTCGACGCCCGCGCCCTGGCCGGCTGGCTGGAAGCGGGGGACACCGCCGTCATCGACGTCACACGAAGCGCCAACTACGTTGCGCGGCATATTCCGGGGGCGTGGTTTGCCGTGCGCTCAGACTTGCCCGCAGCGCTGGCGCGCATCCCGGCGGCACGCCGCTACGTGCTCACGTGCGGCTCCAGCCAGCTCGCCCGCTTTGCCGCCGCCGACCTTGCCAAGCTGACGCAGGCCGAGGTGTGGGTGCTCGACGGAGGCACCGCGGCATGGGTGGCCGCCGGCCTGGCCGTTGAAACCGGCGAGACCCATCTGGCCTCAGCCCGCATCGACCGCTATCGCCGCCCGTATGAAGGCACGAGCGCCCCGCGCACCGCGATGCAGGCCTATCTCGACTGGGAGTTCGGTCTGGTGGAGCAGTTGCGGCGCGACGGAACGCACGGGTTCCGGGTCATCTGAGCGACCGCCCAGGTTCGGAACGTCAGGCTTGGCGTTCTGAACTCGACACTTGGGGCTCCAACACTCCACGCTTGAGGTTCCGGACGCCGCGCTTGAGGTTCCGAACTCCACCGTTGGCGTTCGGAACGTGACCGGTGGCGTTCAGAACCTCGATATCTCGTAGTCCCAACGCCGACATTGAGGTTCTGAACCCCATGCATGGGGTTCCAAAACCCCGCACGCCGGGTTCGTAACCCCGAACGTGAGGTCTGGAACCCCGTGATTGGGGTCTCAAACTCCACATACGCCTCCGCTCACTTGCTTGCTAACGCCGCTCACAACGAGCGATAACAAAACTCGTTTTGCGCATAAGCCGGCGTTGAGTAGCATCGGGACTTCCTCGCAGAGGTTCCGTCATGTCCCCCTTCATCGCCCTGTGCCTGCTCATCACCTACGTGGTGTGGGGCACAACGTATCTCGCCATCCGCTTTGCGCTGACCGATCTGCCGCCCTTTCTGATGATGGGCTCGCGATTTCTGGCTGCTGCGGTGCTGCTCGCCCCGCTGGTCATCCTGCGACAGCGCAAGCAGCCCGAAGAGCGGCCGACCTTGCGCCAGGTCCGCAACTGTGCATTGATCGGCGCGTTCATGCTGGTGGGCGGCATGGGCATGACGGCGGTGGCCGAGCAGACCATCTCGTCGGGTGCCACCACGGTGATGATCGCGTCGATGCCGCTGTTCTCCACGCTGTGGACGCTGCTGGCCGGCGGCCGCCTGCGTGCCTATGAGATTGGCGCCATCGCGCTGGGCAGCATCGGGATTGCGGTGCTGTTTCGCGGAGCGGAGTTTCAGGCCAGCACGGTCGGCGTACTGGCGCTGACCACCGCCATTGCGTCATGGTCGTTCGGCTCGCAGCTCTCCAAACGTATCGACATGCCCAAGGGCATGATGGCGTTCGTGCTGGAGATGGCCTTTGGCGGTGTAGCGCTCGTGCTGCTCAGCCTGATCACCGGCGAAGCGTGGCCGAAGCACATCGGCATGCATGCCGCGCTTGCATGGGGCTACCTCGTGGTGTTCGGCTCGGCCATCGCATTCACGGCTTACATGGCGCTGGTGGAGCGCGTGTCCACCGTCATGGCGACAAGCTATGTGTATGTGAACCCACCCATCGCGCTGCTGATGGGCGCCTGGCTGGCCGATGAAGTGGTCGCGCCGCAGACGCTGGGCGCGACGGGCATCATCCTGGCTGCGGTGGTGGTACTGACGGCCGGGGCTACGCGGGCGGCGCGGCGGGCGGCGGCCTGAGGGCCTCCCCGATGGCGCCCAACAAAAAGCCCGCGCATTGGCGGGCTTTTTCTTTTGGGGCGATCAAGCCATCCTGATTTCAGCCAGCAGATCGGGGTGGTGGTCGAGGAGCTTCAAGAGTTTCACCAGCGCCAAAGACGGCTTCGTCTTGCCAGTTTCATAGCGGGAGAACGCATTGACGCCGCCACCAAAAATCTCGGCGGCCTCACGTTGGTCCAGATTGAGTTTGCGACGCACCGCGGTGATGTAGGCTGGGTCAACGTAGGTCGAATTCACCTGGCGCTGAAAGGCTGACACCAGTTCGCCATATCGGTCGCCCTGCCCACGTTCGAGCACGATTTCATCGCATGCCGGACAGAAATCTCCCGTCACGGAGGGGATGACAGTGGTCTCGCCTTTATAGGCATACGGCACATCGCGTGTGTCATGAATCAGCTCGGCGGCACCACAGCTCGGGCACTTCATGTTCAAAGCTCCTTGAAGGAAACGATCAGCACGCCATCAACGACGGTCAGCTTCAGGTAGATGTCTTGGTCGCTCGCCTTGGCGTGATAGACGTCCTGCCACACGCGATGGTCGGCATGCGTCGTCATGCTCTTGTAGAAGCAGCGTGGCGTAGGTTTTTCCATGCACGCCAACTTAACCTAGTTGGTTATGGCACCAAATAGGTTAATTCTGGAAACCGGGCTTTCTGCGGAACAAAATCACCCCGCCAACGACGACGGCAACGATTCGCTCGGCACCGCATCCTCTTCGGCACATGCAGCGGTGCCGTTGTCCGCAGGATTGTCCAGCCGGTTGAGCCACGCCAGCAACGCGTCGGCTTGCTGGGGGCGCGAGAACAAGTAGCCCTGTCCTAGGTCGCATCCGGCCTCACGCAGCAACGCAAGCTGCTCGGGGTCTTCCACGCCTTCGGCCACCACTTGCATGCGCAGGCTATGCGCCATGGCGATCACCGCACCGGCAATGGCCTCGCCGTCGCCGGGCATGCGTTGTACGAAGCTGCGATCGATCTTGAGCTTCTGAATGGGAAAACGCTGCAGATACGCCAGCGACGAATACCCGGTACCGAAATCGTCGATGGACAGGCTGATGCCGGCCGCGTGCAGGGATTCGAGCAGCGCGATATTGGTCTCGATGTCTTCCATCAGCACGCTTTCCGTAATTTCGAGTTCGAGCTGATGTGGCGGCATGCCGGTTTCGCGCAGCACGTCCATGACGTTCTCCACGAGGGCCGGATCGCGCGTCTGCCGCGCCGACAGGTTGACGGCCACCCGCAGCGTGAGGCCGTCTTCGCGCATCCAGCGCACGGCCTGTTCGCACGCGGTGCGTAACACCCACAGGCCGAGCGGCACGATCAGGCCGGTTTCTTCCGCCACGGCGATGAACTCGCCAGGGCCGATCAGGCCGATCTCCGGATGACGCCAACGCACCAATGCTTCCACGCCATAGACGTTTGCCTTGCAGAGCACCGCATCGTGCGCGTCTTCGGTGCGCAGGCGCACCTGCGGCTGGTAGGCCAGCAGCAGTTCTTCGCGATCGAGCGCGCGGCGCAGATCGGCTTCCACGCGCAGGCGGCGGCGCGCCTGCTGATCCATCTCCGACGTGAAGCTCGCAGCTGCGTTCTTGCCGTGGTTTTTGGCGTGGTACATCGCCGTGTCGGCGTTGCGCGTGAGCACCTGAACATCGCGTGCGTCATGCGGATACAGGCTCACGCCCACGCTCGCCGTTACGTAGATCTGATGCAGGTCGAGTGCAAACGGCGCCGCCAGCGCGGCGAGAATGCGTTTGGCCAATCCGTCGGCCAGCGTTGCCGCTTCCGTGTCGGCAATCTGCGCCCGGCCGGACAGCTCAGCGATCACCGCAAACTCATCCCCCCCGATGCGGCACAACACGGCACGCAAGTTGGCTTGGTCGATCACGTCGTTCAGCCGCCGTGCAACCTGGCGCAGCAGTCGGTCGCCGTTGTTGTGGCCCAGCGTGTCGTTGACAACCTTGAAGTTGTCGAGATCCAGCAGGAGCAGCCCCACTGCACCCGCCTGGCCCGCGCGCTTGAGCGACACCTGCAGGCGCTCGTTGAAGGCGTGCCGGTTCGGCAGTTCCGTGACCGAATCGATGTGGGCGAGGTAATCCAGATGCGCCTCTGCCTGCAGCACCGCGCGGCGCATGCGGGCGATCACCAGATACGCGAGGCCCATCGCGCCGATGCCCACCGACACCGTGAGCACGGCATAGCCGAGCAGTTGCATGTACAGCTCGGTCAGGCTGGAGCGCACCACCACATAGCCGATCACGCGGCGCTCCGACTCCACCGGTTCCACCACCTCCAGGGTGGTGAGCGTGGACACATCCGAGTCCCGCAGCATGGTGGCATCGGGCGCGCGCACCGGTGCGGCATCGCCGTGCTGATACAGCGCCAACGGCTTGCGCAGTGCGCTGAAAATGCCGGCGGCACGCAGCGGCGGCGATGCTTCCAGCGCCGCCAGGGTTTCTTCCGCCGCGCGACGGTCATTGAAGAGCAGCGCGGCCACGCTGTTGGCGCCCACGATGCGCGCCTGCACGTGCACGTCGCGCACCAACGCCGCATGCAGCGCGATGAACTGGAACACGATGAGCAGGAAGCCAGCGATGGTCAGCGCTGCGCCAGCGCCCGCCATGTTGGCCCGCACCATGGAGTGCCCCAATCGAGGCCGTGGAGTCATGATGGACTCGCTCATTGCACGGTCCTCGCTAGCCGCAGCAGTTGTGAGCTGAGCTGAAGATGGGCTTGCCGCGCAGCCACGGCATCGATGTCGAAGACCACGCGATCGTCATGCAGGGCCAACGCGATCATCGGCTCCGGGTTGCCGGCTGCGCGCTGGCTCTTTGGGCTGTCGGACACTGTCAGCACGGGCGCAGCCGGATCGACGCGCACACCGTTCGGGGTACGCGCATCAAACACGAGGACATGGCATCCGGTGACGGCGCCGTCGTTGATCTTCCGGATTTCCAGGCGGTGTCCGCGCACGGGTTTTCCTGTCAGTTTTTCCAATGCAGCCTGCAACGGATGTTGGGCAGTTACGCACACCACCATCGGGGCGTCGGCCTGCATGACGTCGGCCGGCCAGTTGGTGAACAGTGCAAAGTTGTAGATGAACGCCGCCTTGACCTGCACCTCGCTGGCCTGCATCTGCGCATGCGTGGCGCCCATGCATGCCACGCCCGCCAGCACGGCACCCAACACCGCGCAGAATCTGCGCGGGCCGGGTCTTCGGGCGCGTCGGACGCTGCCGTGCGGGGTGCTCATCGGAAGGTGTAGGTAAATTTCAGGCGAAAGGCACGGCCATCCTGCTCGATTGACGACTGCGCTAACTCCGGACCAGCCGGATCCGCATAGCGCCGATCAAACAGGTTGTAGACGCTGGCCGACATCTCCAGATTGGGCGCCAACCGTGCCGCCAGCAAGGTCAGGTTGGCGATCCAGTAACCGCCCACTTGGCCAGCGGTCGTCAGCCGATTGCTGATGTACTGCGCCTCCACCCCAGCACGCCAGTCGCTGCGCCACACAGGCGCGGTGGCGTTGAGCTTGAGCATGTGACGCGGCGAGTTGCTCAGCGCCTGGCCGGTATCGAGATTTTCAGAACGCTGGAAGCTGTAGCTCGTGCGCAGGCGCGTGCCGCCCGGCCAGTTCTGCTCGTAGCCGAGTTCCGCGCCGCGCGTGCGCACACGCGCTACGTTGCTGAAAAAGAGCAGCCCGGTGTTCGGGTCTTCGCTCTGGCTGATCAGGTTGGAAACGTTGTTCTGAAACACCGACAAGGTCGCCTTGCCGCCAGCGGCAACTTGTTGCTCGACCACCGTTTCATACGTTCGTATACGCTCGGCCGACAACCCATTGGTGACCTGCTGGCCGCCGGGCGCGCTGGTCTGGTAGTTCAGCTCGTAATCGTTGGGCGCGCGATAGGCCATGCCGTAGATCGCCTTGACGGTGGTCGTTGGGGCGGCATGCCAGATCAGGCCCACACGCGGGCTGAAGATGCCCGATGCGAAGCTCGTGTGGTCGTAGCGCAGGCCCGTATCCAGCACCCAATCCCGATGGAGCAGGAATTGATCCTGCACATACACGCCCACCCGGTTGTTGCTCCGATGGTCATCGAGGTAACTGGCGTACGGCACCGTATCGAAATTGCGCATTGCATCACGGTAGTCGCGTTGCAGCTCCGTGCCGATGACCAGCGTGTGGCGTTCGATGCGGCGCGTCACGAGCTTGAGTTCCGTGCCGTACCACGCGGTGTCAAAGGTATCGCGGTTGATGCCGACCGGCGGTGGACTGTATGCGTAATCCCCCTGCGAGACATAGCGCCCCCAGAACAGCCGCGCCGACACATCAGTCGTGTCGTCCAGTGCGTGCTGCCAGGTGCCGTTGAACATCTGCCGCGTGTCGACGGTGCGGGAGCGCGGGTCGTTGAAGCTCTGGTCGTAAGGCGCCGTCGGCACGCCCTTCGTACGATCGACGTAGCCGAAGGTCAGCCCTAACTCGCCAAAACTGCCCTTGGCAAACAGGCGCTTGGCGCGGTCGTAGTCCATGCCGCGAGCCACGCCGTCGCTCACGCCGGGCTGGTTGAACTCGGGAAAATAGAGGTCGCGCCCCGGGGCATCGTTCACGCTGGCCGACAGCAGCCATTCGGCACCGTTCTCTGCCCGCTTGCCCCAGATCACGCGCGCATCGCGCGCATTGGCGCTGCCCGTTGATCCGCTGGCCTGCAAGCCGTCAATGTCACGGCCGCGCTTGGTGATGATGTTGATCACACCGAATAGCGCGTTCGATCCGTACACCGCCGAGCCCGCTCCGGGCACGTACTCCACCCGCTCGATCAGGTCGACGTCCAGGATGGCTTCGGTGCCGACGGACGCCTGGTCGAAGATGGGGTCGTTGGTGCGATGGCCATCAATCAGCAACAGGAAACGGGTGTCGTAGTCGCCCGCGCGCAAGAAGCCCCGAGCGCCCAGCGTGGTGTAGTTGCGGTCGTAGTTGGTGTAGAGCCCCGGCAGACTGCCCAGGATGTCGGCCAGCGTGCGCCAGCCGTAGGCTTTGATGTCTGCCGCGGTGATGACCGAGACGTTGGCGGGCGCCTCATTTGCGGCTTGCGCGTACTTGGACGCCCCGGTGACGACCTGCACCTGCATGAGTTGCTCGATAGGCAACGCGGTCAGATCGGCGACGTCTGTTTGTGCCAGCGCGGGCTGAGAAAGCAATGCACCGGCCACCGCAAACATTTGCGTGCATCGTTTTCTGGCAAGTGGCACCGCGGCCAAGCGCAGAGGCAACGCGAATAAATGCTCGGCACTCGGATGTTTCCGGCAACCAAGCGCAAGCACACGGGCAATGACAACAAGAGGCGACATCAGCGGGACCGGCAGAATCGATCACGTCTCTGGAGGGACGTTCAGCGGGAATTCGATAGTTCTGCTCTAAAACGGAGAGCCAGCGCGGTTCTTTACCCCACCCCGGCTGGGGCGACATGCGGGCGCCGTTGTGGTGTGGCGCCAGCACGGGGCATTTGTGACGGCAAAGGCTCAGCGGCGGCGCTTGCGCAAACGTTCAATGGCGGCCAGTTGGGCAACGGCTTCAGCCAGTTCAGCCTGCGCACGTGCGTAGTCGAATTTGCTATTGCTGTTCTGCATGTGCTCTTCCGCGGCCTTGCGGGCTTGCTCGGCCTTGGCTTCGTCCAGATCGTGCGCGCGCACGGCGGTATCTGCCAGCACAATGACCTGCTCGGGTTGCACATCGACAAAGCCGCCGGCCACGAAGAGGATCACCTCCTCGTCGTTTTCCTGCGTGACACGGACGGTGCCAGGACGCAGGCGCGTAAGCAGACGTTCATGGCCGGGCAGGATGCCCAGTTCACCCTCGGTGCCGGGGATGACCACAAACTTGGCGTTGCCTTCGTACAGCCGTTCTTCTGCCGTGACGACATCGACCTTCAGCACCGGCATGGTGTCTCCTGTGTTACGCGCGTAGGTTCACACGGTAGCATGATGTGCGCCCGGCGCCCTCCTCGCAACTTGCTCCCATTCGGCGCACTTTGCGTTGACAAGCGCGTGGCACTTGACCACCGCCCACGCGCGCAGCCTTGGCTGACCGTAAGGTTTCACAGTATGTAGCGTCACAAACGCTGCCTAGACTGTGCGGCTGACGATCAGAAAGACATATCAGGGAAACACAAGCATGCTGGGCGATCTATTGATGTCGTTCTTCGAAGTGGCGCGCCAGGGCAGCGTCACCTCGGCTGCCAAGCGCCTGCGTCTGTCGCAGCCGACCGTGACCGGACGCATCCGCCAACTGGAAGAGATGTACGGCGTAGAACTGTTCCACCGCCGCGGCAGCCGGCTGGACCTCTCCGACTTGGGCGTAAGCCTCATGCCCATCGTCGAGCGCCTTGCGCAGCAGGAAGGCGACGTCGATTTTCTCCTGCGCAATGCCGGCGATCTGCGCACCGGCAACCTGCGGGTGGGCGCGACGGGCCCCTACTACATCCTGCCCAGCGTGGCGGCGTTTCGCGCGCGGCATCCGACCATCGAGATCACCATCGAATTCGGCAATTCGCAGCAGATGCTCGAGGCGCTGTCGGAGGTGCGCATCGACCTGGCTGTGTCGTCTCATGCGGTGGATGACGAACGCCTGCATCGCATCACGCTGGCCGAAGACACCATGGTGCTGGTCGTGCCGCTGGACCACGCGCTTGCGCGGCGGCCGAGCATCACGCTGGATGACGTTGCAGGCTGCCAGCTGTTGATGCGCGAACCGGGCTCGGTCACCCGCCGCGTTACCGAAGACGCGTTCGCCGCAGCCGGCATCGAGCCTGCCAGCACGAGCATCATCGGCAGCCGCGAAGCCATTTACGAGGCGATCAGCCTGGGGCTTGGCTGCAGCATCGTGCCCGCGCGGGAAGCACCGCGCCGCCCCGACGTGCGCGTGCTGCCGTTTGCAGACAACGCGCCGGTCATCCACGAATATCTGTACTTCCTGAAGGAGCGCAAGGACGCACGGCTGGTACGCGCGTTCCTCGACTGCCTGAACCCGCAGGTTGCGCAGGCACCGAAGAAAAACGCCAATGCGTTCATCGCCAAAGTTATGGCGATGGACACAGCCGCGACGCGCTAGGGCCGTAACCTCGCGGTTTTTCAACCGCCCCTGCCCGCCCGCTGTATGCAATCGCTTGCCCTGTTCGACCTGGACCACACCCTGCTGCCCATTGACAGCGAATACGAATGGGGCCGCTTCCTGGTCGCCCAGGGCGCCGTGGATCGAAGCGTTTTCGAGCAAGCCAACGAACGCTGGATGCGGGAATACCGCGACGGCACGCTCGACTTTGGGCGACACGCGCGCTTCTCGCTCGGCTTGCTGGCCCAGCACCCGCGCACGCGGCTCGACGCCTGGCGTGCCACGTTCCTGCGCGATGTCATCGCGCCCGCCATGCTGCCGCGCGCACGGCAACTGGTTGACACACACCTGCGCGCCGGCGACCTTTGCTGCATCGTCACCGCCACGCACCGCTACCTGACCGAGCCGATTGCCGCCGCCTTCAACGTGCCGCATCTGCTGGCGGTCGAGGGCGAGACCTTCAACGGTCAGAGCGATGGCGCGTTCACGGGCAACCCGCTCGGCACCGCCACGTTTGGCGCCGGCAAGATCGTGCGCGTGACGGAATGGCTCGCGCAGCGCGGCCAGCGCATGACGGACTTCTCGCGCACTGTGTTCTACAGCGATTCACGCAACGACCTGCCGCTGCTCGAGGCCGTCTCGCACCCCGTGGCCGTCAGCCCCGACCCCACCTTGCGGGCCGTGGCCGAATCGCGCGGCTGGCCCATCGTCGAACTCTTTGCTGCCTGAAAACAAGAACGCCCGCGCGGCGTGAACCGTGCGGGCGTCTTATTGGTGAACGACGCTCCGTCAGGCAGCCACCGTTGCGGGCACGCTTGCCGGCGGCGTCCATTGGGGCAGTTCGGTGCCGTCGACCAGCGCATCCATATGCCGATGCGCCAGCGCCGGTCCGACGCTCATGCCAATGCCGCTGTGCATCAGCGCGACGGTGGTGCGATCGTCGACGCGGGTGATCGAGAACGCGCCGCTGCCGGGTACATGGCACTTGGCGCCATATACGCCCTGCCAGCGTTCCACCACGCGCAGCTTGCTGCCGAAGGTGTCACGCGCGAGGTCGAGCATGATGTTGTCGACCGACTCGGCGTTGAACGGGCGTGCGTCCTGGCCGTAGTCGTGCGAATCACCAACGATCCAGTCGCCATAGGGCGTCGGGCTCACCAGCAGGTGAATGCCGTGGCGTGCCAGCTCGGGGCGCTGATGCTCGATCTGCATGGCCAGCGCCTGGGCGGTCGGCAAATCCGCAAATGCACCGTAGTGCGTGCATGACAGGCCGGTCAGCACGGCGTGTTCCAGGCGGAAGCCGTCTTCAGGCGTGACGCGCAGCATCTGCAGGCGGCACACCTGCGGTTGCAGAGCACGAAGGTGGTCAGCGCACAGGGTCTGGTAATCGTGACCGCTGCAGACGACGACGCGCTGGGCGTTGCACACGCCGGCGGTGGTCTCCAGCCGGCCGCCTTCCACATGGCGCACGAGCGTACCGAAATGGAAGCGCACGCCTTGCGTGGCCAGCCACGAGGCCAACGCCGGAATCGCTTCCCGCGAATAGAGCTGCAGATCGTCAAAGCCCTGGAGCGCTGCACGGTGGCGCATGAAGCGTCCATCGTAGAGGTTCGCCAGGTCTGCGCTGCGCAGCAGCTTGACGTTGTAGCCGAAGGCCGGTGCGCGCGTTGCCATGAACTCGTCCAGCACAGCTTCTTCTGCGGCATTGCGGGCAAATAGCAGAGCACCGTTGGCGCGCGCAAAGATGCCAGCCTTGTCGGCCCAGTCGAGATACAGCGCGCGGCTTTCGCGCGCGAGGTCCAGCATGATGCCGAGCGGCTGGCCGGTCACCAGCATCTGGCCGAAATTGCGAATGGATGCGCCGACGGCAATATCGCTGCGCTCGAATACCGTCACGCGCAGGCCGCGTTTGACGGCAGCGGCTGCGTGGGCCAAGCCCAAAATGCCAGCCCCGACAATGGCGACGTCGGTGCTGGCATCCAGGCCCCCTTGAGTTACGGGAGCTTGCATCGCTTACTTCTTCTCCGACTTGCCGTCGTAGCGCTTCGTCCACTCGGCCAGGATACGGTCACGATTGGCGCTGGCCCACGTAAAGTCGTTCTTGATCAGACGCTTTTCGTAGTCGGCTGGCAGCAGCGGATCCGGCTTGGAGAAGCCCGGCGTGGCGACCACGGCAAAGTTCTTCTCGTACAGCGCCATTGCGGCCGGGCTTGCGGAGAAGTCGGCCAGCTTCTTGGCAGCGTCCAGATTCTTCGTGCCCTTCATGATGCCGGTGGCTTCCACGTCCCAGCCCAGGCCTTCGGACGGCAGCACGATGTCGATGGGTGCGCCTTCCTTCTTCGACTTCACGGCACGGTATTCAAACGCGATACCGATCGGGAATTCACCCGAGGCCGCCATCTTGCAAGGCTTGGAGCCCGAGTGCGTGTACTGGCCGATGTTCTGGTGCAGGGCGTCCATGTAGGCCCAGCCCTTCTGCTCGCCCATCGTTTGCAGCCATGCGCTCACGTCCAGGTAGCCGGTGCCAGACGAAGCCGGGTTCGGCATGACGATCTTGCCGGCGTACACGGGCTTGGTCAGGTCGGCCCACGAAGTCGGTTTCGGCAGGTTCTGCTTCTGCGCTTCAACGGTGTTGAAGCAGATGGCGGCGCCCCAGGCGTCCATGCCCACCCATGCCGGCGGGTTCGCCTTGTCGCGGTAGGTAGCGCCGATCTTCGACAAATCCGCCGGTGCGTACGGCGTCAGCATGCCTTCCTTGTCCAGGATGGCCAGGCTCGATGCGGCCAGGCCCCACACCACGTCAGCGCGCGGGTTGTTCTTCTCGGCCAGCAGCTTGGCGGTGACAACGCCGGTGGAGTCGCGCACCCACTTGATCTCGATGTCCGGGTTGGCCTTCTCGAAAGCCTCCTGGTACGCCTTCACTTGATCAGCTTCCAGCGCCGTATATACGGTCAGCGTGGTCTTGGCAAAAGCCGACGTGGCGAAAGCCATCGCGGCCGAAGTGACTGCGGCGGCCAGCAGGGAAAGACGTGCGGTCATGGTTTCCTCGGTATGGTGTGATGCAGCGGAAAAGACAACAAACAGGACAACAAACTCAGATGCACTGCGGGCGCTCACCGCGCGCGAGGCGGCGGTTGATGTCGGCCACGACTTCAGGTAGATCGGCAATCGTGTCGATCTCGTAGTGCGGACGGCAGGCAGCAAAGCCGGCCGAGATGGCAACGCGATGACGCGCACGCTCATCCGCAGACAGTGCGATGTATTGCTCGTACGGCAGGCCCAGCGCGTTGCCCGACATGAGCAGCGCAACGGTCCACATGCCGGCGCGGCGACCCTCTTCGATGCCGGGCACCGTGTCGTCGACCTTCACGCAGGCCGCTACATCGCCAATCGCAAGATCGACCACGCAACGCAAGGCCTGCGCAGGCCACGGGCGCGCGCGGGGCACTTCGTCGCAAGCGACCACGCAGTCCGGCGTGTAGCCGGCACTGGCAGCCAGGTCGACTACACGGTCCATCACCACGCGCGGGTAACCCGAGCACGTGCCGATCTTCAGACCCGCTTCGCGTAGTGCGGCGACGGTGTCCAGGGCGCCCGGAATCATGGCGGAATGCGCGCCGACCTTTTCGATCTGCAGCGGCATGAAGCGGTTGTAGATGGCGGTGACATCGTCATCGGTCGGCATGCGGCCATGCGCGAGCGAGAAACGTGCGGCAATTGCGCCGTCGTTGCACAGCGTGCGGATGTGGTCCCACTTGCCCAGGCCCATCGGGCCGCGTGCCTCGTCCAGCGTGATGGCCACGCCAAATTCGGCAAACGCTTCCACGAAGATCTGCGTGGGCGCAAACGAGCCAAAGTCGACCACGGTGCCGGCCCAGTCGAGCACCGCAGCTTCCAGCCGCAACGGCGTGCTGCCCTGATTGAGGCGGTCTGCGCCCGCCTGGCGCGCCGTGATTGGGGAGGAATCACCCATGTTCTTGCTTCCTTTCTGCTGTTGCAATGACGGACTACGAATGACGAACTGCGAATTCAATGCGCTGCCGTGCGCCAAGCCTGCGTGCGGCGCACGATGCCGCGCATGGCGAGTTCCAGCAGCAGCGATACGACGATCGACGTGGCGAGAATGAGCGTGGACATGGCCGCAGCGGGGCCGATGTCGCCGGCGTCGTCCATGTTCAGCACGGCCACGGAAGCGAGCACGGTGTCGGGGCTGTAGAGAAAGATCACCGCCGACACGGTGGTCATGGCCGACACGAACAGATAACGCGCGCACGACAGGACGGCGGGCAGGCACATCGGCAGCGTCACGCGCCAGTACGTGCGCAGCGCCGACACCTTGAGCGAGGCCGACACCGCTTCGAACACCGGATCGAGCTGCCCGAGCGACGCCACCGACGTAAGGTGCGCCGCCGTGGCGCAGTGCATGATCGTGCAGAGCACCATCAGCGCCATGCCGCCATACAGGCCGTTGAGCGGATTGGCCGGATGGTTGAAGAAGAAGACGTAGCCCAGACCGAGCACGAGGCCGGGCACTGCCATCGGCAGCAGCACGGCAAAGCGGATGGCCGAGTGCAGCCCGGATTGCAACCATCCGGCAGCGCGTGTCTTTTCGACCAGCCATGCGCCGCTGAAGATCAGTACGGTACCGAAAACGGTCGTGAGCGCCGCCAGCTTCAGGCTGTTGCGATACGCCAGCCAGCCGCCGCCGTCCATGTTGTCGAAGTCGTAGTTGCGCAGCGACAGCTCGAGGTTGTACGGCCAGAGTTTCACCAGCGATGCGCCAACGGCAGTGGCAAGCATCAGCAGAATCCCGCCGACCACCAGTACGCTCAGCAGCAGGAAAAGCCCGTCGCGCAGGCGATCCGGCTGCGGGTGATAGGGTTGTGCGCGGCTGGCCAGCGCGGCGTGCTGACGGCGCTGCACGAGGCGCTCCACCGCAAAGGTCAGCAGCGCTGGCAGCAACAGCATCAAACCGATGACGGCGCCGCGCGCAAACTGCTGCTGCCCTACCACCGCCTTGTAGGCCTCCACGGCCAGCACCTGGTAGCTGCCGCCCACCACGGTCGGCACGCCAAAGTCGGTCGCGACCAGCGTGAAGACCAGCGCAAAGGCGCCGAACAAGCCGTAGCGTGCGCCGGGCAGCGTGACCGTTCGGAACGTGCGCCACGGGCTCGCACCCATGGCACGCGCGGCGTCATACAAGCGACCGTCTGCGAGCGTAAGTGTCGCCAGCAGCAGCATCAGTGCATATGGAAAGGTGTAGAACAACTCGCCCAGCACGATGCCCCAGAAGCCGTAGATGTTGCCGCCGTTCATCCATGCCTTGAACAGGCCCTGGTTGCCGAACAGGTAGACCAGCGCAATGCCGGGCAGCAGCGACGGTGCAAACAGCGGCAGCATCGCCAGCGTGCGCATCGTGCCGCGCAATGGCATGCGCGTGCGTTGCACCGCATAGGCAAGCGCAAACGCCAGCGGCACCACAATCGCGGCCACGGCACTGGATACGGCCAGCGTGCGCCCCACCATGGCAAGAAAATTCGGCGCCTGGACCACGTGGGCTACCAGCGCGAAGCCATGCTCGTCTGTGCTGCGCACGCTGGCGACGAGGCCCGTGGCCTGCAACAACATCATGGCCGTGGGAAGCAGCAAGCCGATGGTGAGCAACAGCAGCCAGCCAAGCTTCATGCCAGTCAGCACCGGAGCATCCGTACGCCAGAATGGCCGGCTCGCAGCGCGAACCGGTTCGGATTGCGTGGCCGCAACCACGTGGGTCTCGGGGGGCAGCATCGACATCGTGGCCTCAGGCATACACGCGCAGGCCGTCGCGCTCCAGCGCGATCCACAGCTTGCTGTCGCCCAGGCCGCTGCGGCCAACTTGCAGCGCGCTCGATGCCACTTCGGCCACCAGCGGTGCATCGGCCAATCCATCGATCGACAGCGTCACGCGCGTGCGGCTGCCCAGGTAAATCTGATCGACCACGCGGGCCAGATGGCGGTTGGGGGCGTCGTCGTCGGGGTGCAGCGTGACGGCTTCGGGGCGGCAGAACAGGCGGCCCGGCGTGGACGCACTATCTGCGAAAGCCGGATCGAGCAGCAGCGGTTGGCCGGCCAGCGTGGGCGTGCCATCTTCCGCGCGTTCCAGCGGCAGCCAGTTGGCCTGGCCGACAAACCCGGCGACAAACCCGGTGGCCGGGCGCGAATAGATCTCCGCCGGGGAGCCGGTCTGCTCGATGCGGCCGTTGGACATGACGGCGATGCGATCGGCCATTGCCATGGCCTCGTCCTGGTCGTGCGTGACCATCAGCGTGGTGACGTTCAGCTTGCGCTGCAGGCGGCGCAGCTCGACGCGCAGGTGTTCGCGCACCTGGGCGTCCAGCGCCGACATCGGCTCGTCCAGCAGCAACAGCGACGGTGCCGGCGCCAGCGCGCGGGCCAGTGCCACGCGCTGCTGCTGGCCGCCCGACAACTGCGACGGGTACTTCGCCTCGCTGCCGGCCAGGCCAACCAGCGCGAGCATCTCCGAGACCCGCTCCTGCATGCGCGCACGGTTGCCGTTGCTGGCGTCCAGTCCGTAGCCAACGTTCTGCGCCACCGTCAGGTTGGGAAACAGCGCATACGACTGGAAGACGATGCCGTAGTCACGCTCGCGCGGCGCCAGGTTGGAAATATCGCGGCCACCGGCGACGATCTGGCCGCCGTCGTGCGCCTCCAGCCCGGCAATGATGCGCAGCAAGGTCGTCTTGCCGCAGCCCGACGGGCCCAGCAGGCAGACGAATTCGCCCTGCGCGACATCCAGCGACACACCGTCGAGTGCGGTGAACGCGCCAAAGCGGCGCGAGACTTGCCGCACAGACAGGAACGGCGCGGCAGAACCCGCGGTCGGGTAGATAACAGGCGGAGAGATGGGCACGGGGGCGCAGACAATGGCAAAAACGGTCGCCACTGTAGCCAGCCGACATGTACCCCTTGTGGCAGTTACCCCAAAAACGCCAATGCGCGCATTTCCGGATTTTGGTTCGGTCTATGACGCGACGGGCCGGACTTCGCTCAGGAAGGCGGCAATCAAGCGCACATCGCGCCGATCCTGCAGGCAGTACAGGTATTCGCTCAGTTCCGGCGCGCCACCTTCAAAGGGCAGCACACGCAGATCGGCGTGGCTTGGCACTTCCTGGCGGGCGATGACGCTCACCCCCAGATTGCGCGTGATGGCCTCCCGGATGGACTCCCGGCTGCCGATCTCGACCGTGGAAGCCGGCGTGACGCCTGCCTGGGCCATCATTGTTTCCGTCATGGCGCGGGTGGTCGACCCGACTTCGCGCACCAGCAGCCGGCATTGCGACAGCGCGCTGACCGGCACGCTCGTCTGGCCGGCGAGCGCGTGGCTTCGATGCACGACAAGCACGAGCGGATCGCGCGCCAGTTCAATGCGCAGAAAACGCGCGTCGTCCACCCGCTGCGACGACGACGCCACGTCGACGCGGTACTCCTGCAGCGCTTCGAGCATCTGCACCGAATTACCGGCTTCGATGCTGACGTCAATGCCGGGATGGCTTTTGCAGAACCGATCCACGATGTCGAGCACGTAATACGGCGCCGTCGCGCCAATGCGCAGGTGACCCGATCCCATGTCGCCGGAGTTGCGCAGGAAAAAGTCAATCTCGGTTTCCTGGCGCACGAGCTGGTCCACCAGGGGCATCAGCCGCACGCCCGCGTCCGACAAGGAGAGCCGGCGCCCGCCCCGGTAGAACAGCTCTACGCCGTAGGCCTCTTCAAGGGCGCGGATTTGCGAAGTCACGGTCGGCTGCGACAGGCCAAGCTGCTTGGCTGCCAGCGTGATGCTGCCCAGGCGGGCAACCATGAAGAACGATTTGAGCTGCGCAACGAGCATCGGCGGGTGACGTATTGAGCGCGTTTGCGGCGCGGTGAATGAGCGGGCGGCCCATTCTAGCGGACGGTACCGTCGCCAAAGTGGCGCCAGGCGCCCTCCTCCATTTTCTGCATCTACATCTGGGGGCTACGACTTTTTCAACCTTTTCGACAACGCAAACTTTGCGCACCCCCACATCGGGGGGAATTGGCGCCTGTGAAGGCGTTATTTCCACGGATCGAATCCGCCACTTCACCTAGAGAATCCGTCGGCATGTTGCGCTTGAGGCAGTCACGAGCCGCCCTTGCGCACGCATTCGGTATGTGCGGATTTGGAGAGAAGTGGATGGAACGCAGCAGCAACGTCGTGCGCGGCACGAAGCAATGGACCATCGCGATGATGGTGGCAGCAGCAGGCACCCTGGCCGCATGTGGCGGGGGCGGAGGCGGCGGCAGTTCAGGGGCCACCCCGGCAGCCACGCAAGGCTCGTCCGCCAATATCACTGTGGCGGCGGCGTGCAGCGGGTCGAACTGCGGCGCACTGGGCAACACCTACGCCGGCTCCGGCGTGGGCGTGTGGCAAGCGACAAATACGGGCGCAGCGGCCGGCTCGGTGCCGGTGTCGATCGCGGGGCTCACGGGCCAGAGCGTGACGCTCGTCTACACGAACCAGAGTGCGGCGGCGCAGCCGATGCCATCCGTCTCGCTGACGGGCCTGGGGCTGCTGAACGCCACGGGCGCGCCGGTCGCCAAGCCTGCCGCCGACGTGGCCGGCAATGACGCCAACGCGGCGTTCGACCGCCAGCTTTCCGATTTCAACATCCATGCGCTGGACGGCTACGCCACCGGCGGCAGCCCGCTCAAGACGCAAGGCGCCTCCAACGATACGGTGCTGCGTCCGCAGTCGGTCGCCAGCGTCGGCACGCAGCGAACGTGGAACCACCAGCAGCCGGACGGCACCGCCACCGTGCGTACGGCCACGCTGCGCCAGCAAACCACAGCCACCGACGGCCGCATCGTCAACCTGTGGGTGGAAAACACCGAATACGGCTCCAGCAAGATCAGCGACGGCATCATCAACACGCTCATCACCAAGTTCGCTTCGGGCACGCAGTCGGTCTATACGCTGGCCACTTCGCTGGTCGGCCAGCCGTGGGGCAGCTACTCCAGCTCGGCCAGCCTGATCGACCCGAACCAGGCGCTCGACATCGTGGTGCTGAACATCCAGCCCGACGGCCAGGCCTATGGCCGCGTTGGCTACTTCTGGGCACGCAACAACTTCACCACCAGCTCGCAGCCGCTGTCGAATCAGTCGCTGTCGCTGTATGTGGATTCGGAAACCATTTACCTCGGCGGCACCGACGGACTGAATACCGTCATCTCGACGCTCGGCCATGAGTTCACGCACATGGCCAACTTCTACCAGCGCGGCGTGCTGCACGGCTCGCAGTACATGTACGGCACGTGGCTGGAAGAAATGACAGCGATGACGATGGAAGACGTGCTCTCCAGCCAGATCGATCCGACCTTCAACAACGTGCGCGACAGCCGCTTCCCGGCCTGGCTGCAAAGCGCGTACGACTGCTCGCTGACGGCGTTCGATCCGTCGCTGTCTTCGTCGTGCCCGGGGTATCCGATTTCGGGCAGCCTGGGCGGCTTCCTGCTGCGCCAGTACGGCATTGCGTACTACACGAACCTGCTGCAGAACTTCTCGTCGACGGATTCGACTGCGGTATTGAACAACGCCATCCAGGCCGGTGGTGGCGCAGGCCTGGGCGATGCAACGGGCCGCTGGGGCACGGCGGTCGCGCTGCTGCCGGTGCCGGGCAGCCCGTCGGGCTTCGCGTATCCGGCGCGCTCGGACAGCGGTTTCTCGATCCCGGCGCTGAATGGCCCGAGCTACAGCAGCCAGCGCACCATGCCGACGTCCGTGCCGGCCACGCTGCAAGGCTTCGGCCAGTTCCCGGTGGCGCGCGGCACGAAAGCCGGCACGTACAGCGAGACGATCACGGTGCCGGCGTATTCCACGGTGTCGATCATCATCCACTGACGGCGCGCGGCGCAGGGAGCCTCCCTGTAGGGTTCCGCCGAGCGGCGGAATCCAGCGACGCATCCAAAAGAAAAAGGCGCCGGGGGCTGAATGCCCCCGGCGCCTTTTTCACATCACACATCAGCGCGTCAGGAACGACCCGACGCAGCTGCGACAACGCATTTACATCTGCACGGTGTCGGCGACTTCCTTGAAGTCTTCGATCTGGTCGAAGTTCATGTACTGATAGATCTTGTCGCCGTTCGCGGTGAGCACGCCCATGTCGGCCATGTACTCTTCCTTGCTCGGAATCTTGCCCAGACGCGAGCAGATTGCCGCCAGTTCCGCCGAGCCCAGATACACATTCGTGTTCTTGCCCAGGCGGTTCGGGAAGTTGCGGGTCGACGTCGACATGACCGTCGCGCCTTCGCGCACCTGAGCCTGGTTGCCCATGCACAGCGAGCAGCCCGGCATTTCGGTACGCGCACCGGCCGTGCCGAACACGCCGTAATGGCCTTCTTCGGTCAGCTGCTTCTGGTCCATCTTGGTCGGCGGCGCCACCCACAGCTTGACCGGAATGTCGCGCTTGCCTTCCAGCAGCTTCGACGCCGCACGGAAGTGGCCGATGTTGGTCATGCACGAGCCGATGAACACTTCGTCGATCTTGGCGCCGGCCACGTCGGACAGCGTCTTCACGTCGTCCGGATCGTTCGGGCAAGCCACGATCGGCTCATGGATGTCGGCCAGATCGATCTCGATGACGGCAGCGTACTCGGCGTCGGCATCCGGCTGCAGCAGTTGCGGATCGGCCAGCCACTGCTCCATCGCCTTGATACGGCGTTGCAGGCTGCGCGGGTCTTGGTAGCCCTGCGCGATCATCCACTTGAGCAGCGTGATGTTGCTGTTCAGGTATTCAATGATCGGTTCCTTGTTCAGGTGCACCGTGCAACCGGCGGCCGAACGCTCGGCAGAGGCGTCCGACAGTTCGAACGCTTGCTCGACCTTCAGGTCAGGCAGGCCTTCGATCTCGAGAATGCGGCCCGAGAAGATGTTCTTCTTGCCTTGCTTGGCAACCGTCAGCATGCCTTGCTTGATGGCGTACAGCGGAATCGCGTTGACGAGGTCACGCAGCGTAACGCCCGGCTGCATCTTGCCCTTGAAGCGGACCAGCACCGATTCCGGCATGTCCAGCGGCATCGTGCCGGTAGCAGCCGCGAAGGCGACCAGGCCCGAGCCTGCCGGGAAGCTGATGCCGATCGGGAAGCGCGTGTGCGAGTCACCGCCGGTGCCGACGGTGTCGGGCAGCAGCATGCGGTTCAGCCACGAGTGGATCACGCCGTCGCCCGGGCGCAGCGCGATACCGCCGCGCGTGCTGATGAAGTTCGGCAGCGTCTGGTGCGTCTTCACGTCCACCGGCTTCGGGTACGCGGCGGTGTGGCAGAACGACTGCATCACCAGGTCGGCCGAGAAACCCAGGCACGCCAGGTCCTTCAGTTCATCGCGGGTCATCGGGCCCGTGGTGTCTTGCGAGCCGACCGAGGTCATCTTCGGTTCGCAGTACGTGCCCGGGCGGATGCCTTGGCCTTCCGGCAGGCCGCACGCGCGGCCAACCATCTTCTGCGCCAGCGAGAAGCCCTTGCCGCTGTCGGCCGGCTGATGCGGCAGGCGGAACAGCGTCGACGGTGCGAGGCCCAGCGCTTCACGCGCCTTGGCGGTCAGGCCGCGGCCGATGATCAGCGGAATGCGGCCGCCGGCGCGCACTTCGTCGAACAGCACGTCGGACTTGACCTGGAATTCGGCGATGACCTTGCCGTCCTTCAGTGCCTTGCCTTCGTACGGGCGCAGTTCGACCACGTCGCCCATTTCCATCTGCGACACGTCGAGTTCGATCGGCAGTGCGCCGGCATCTTCCATCGTGTTGTAGAAGATCGGGGCGATCTTGCCGCCCAGGCACACGCCGCCGAAGCGCTTGTTCGGAACGAACGGGATGTCTTCGCCCGTGAACCACAGCACCGAGTTCGTGGCCGACTTGCGCGACGAGCCCGTGCCGACCACGTCGCCCACGTAGGCAACCAGGTGGCCCTTTTCCTTCAGCGATTCGATGAACTTGACCGGGCCGCGCTTGCCGTCTTCTTCCGGCGTGATGCCAGGGCGCGCGTTCTTCAGCATCGCCAGCGCGTGCATCGGGATATCCGGGCGGGTGGTGGCGTCCGGTGCAGGCGACAGGTCATCGGTGTTGGTTTCGCCCGTGACCTTGAACACGGTGATGGTCAGGCTTTCCGGCACTTCCGGACGGCTCGTGAACCATTCGGCGTCGGCCCAGCTTTGCAGCACGGCGCGCGCGTTCGCGTTGCCCTTGTCGGCAAGTTCCTTGACGTCATGGAACTGGTCGAACATCAGCAGCGTCTTCTTCAGCGCCTCTGCGGCGGTGGCACCGACTTCAGCGTCGGACAGCAGCTCGATCAGCGGCTGGATGTTGTAGCCACCCAGCATCGTGCCGAGCAGTTCGGTGGCGCGGGCACGCGAAATCAGCGCGCAAGCGGTCTCGCCCTTGGCGACAGCAGCCAGGAAGCCTGCCTTCACGCGGGCGGCTTCGTCCACGCCAGCGGGCACGCGATGGGTGATCAGGTCGAGCAGCGTCTGCTCTTCGCCGGCGGGCGGGTTCGTCAGCAGTTCGACCAGTTCGGCGGTCTGCTGAGCCGTCAGCGGCAGGGGAGGAATACCGAGCGCGGCGCGCGCGGCCACGTGAGCGCGAAAGTTTTCAAGCATGGGAGACCTGCTGAGATGACGTTACAGGGGATCTTTTCAGGCACCCCGAGGCTGGTCCGGGCGCCGCTTGGGCGCGATTCTAATCGCAATACCCCACACGGTCAAATGTCTTATATCTTATATAAGAGTCAAGCGTGCGACCGGGCACCGACGCCGGCCATTCGGCGATAACGGCCTACCTGCCATCAGCGCGCATCCTGTGGTGGATTCTGCGGATATGCCGCTTGGCACAGCTCCAGCACTTCAGTGCGAAACCATTGATGCGCCGGATCGTGATCGAGGCGCGGATGCCAGATCTTTGAAATGGTGAAAGCGGGTATGGCCAGCGGCAGCTCGAAATACTGCAGCCCGTTGGCAGCCGCGTAATCCGTTACAAAGGCATTACCCAAGCAGGAATATGGAACGGCGGCCAATAAGTCCGAATGGCGGGCCAGTTGCATAGCGCTCATATAGGACGGCACCACGATTGCCACCTTCCGCCGAAGGTTTGGCGGCTCCAGTGCCACGTCGATCGCATTTTCCGCTTGCCCCGTACGCGAAACCATGACGTGGCCACATGCGGCCCATTGCTCCAGGCGGATGTGAGCATCGCCCAGGAGAGGATGGCCCACGCGGCACACCCCGACATAGCGATCGCGGAAAAGCGGCCGTGTACGGACTTCAGGGGCGGCCGTTCGGACAATACCGATCTCCAGATCAATCGCACCGTCCCGCAGGGGCTGGGCGTTCCAGTCCGGCTTGGGCGTGAAGCGGACTTGCACGCCCGGCGCCGTACGATGGATGCGGTCCATCAAGGCCGCGCCAAGTAAATCGACGAAGCCTTCACCCGCGCGCACGGTGAAGCATTGCTCGAGGGTAGCGACGTCGAACCGATGTTCGGCACGCCCCAGCGCCGCCTCCGCTTCACGGGTCAGTGCAGGAATACGTTGGCTCAGTTGCTCGGCATAAGGTGTAAGCACCAGCGCGCGGCCAGCCTGCAACAACAGGCGATCGCCCGTCGCCATGCGCAGGCGCGAAAGCGTGCGGCTCATGGCAGAGACACTGAGATTCAGACGCCGGGCCGCGCCGGTGACGCTACGTTCACTGAGCAATGCATCCAGCGCAGTCAGGAGGTTGAGGTCGACGCGTGACATGCGGCCAGAATAATCGAAAACCGATCCAATTATGGCGTCTGGTGCAATCGTGGATTGTCGACCAGGCGTCTGGTGCAAAGCACGAGCTATTCCCACAATACACGGCATCCCCTGCGCACAACGGAGAATGCCTTGTCCAACGCTCCCACCCACCCGCCCACCGTTTTGCTGATCGGCGCCTCACGGGGCCTTGGTCATGCCATGGCGGCCGAGTTTCTCAAGAAGGGATGGAACGTCGTGGGCACGGTCCGCGCCGGCAACGACAGGACGCTCTTGCACGATCTTGCCAATGCGCATCCAGACCGGATCGCCATCGAAACGCTGGACATCACGCGGCCCGAGCAGATCCGGGCCCTGAGCGAGCGCCTGTCCGGCCGGACGTTCGATGTTCTGTTCGTCAATGCGGGGACGACCAATCCGGATCCGACGCAGACCATCGGCGAGGTATCCACCGAGGATTTCGTGGCGCTCATGATGACCAATGCGCTCAGCCCGATGCGCGTGGTCGAAAGCCTGGCCCATCTTGTTCCGCCGGCTGGGCTGATCGGGATCATGTCGTCAGGGCAAGGCAGCATTGCCGACAATGAATCCGGCCAGCGCGAACTCTATCGTGGCAGCAAAGCGGCACTGAACCAGTTCATGCGCAGCTTCGCTGCGCGCCAGGCGCACACGCCCTTAGCCATGCTGCTGGTGGCCCCCGGTTGGGTGCGCACCGACCTCGGCGGACCCGAGGGACGATTGTCAATCGAAGAGAGTATTCCGGGCGTCGTGAACGTGATTCTGAACAAACTGGGGCGTCCCGGCCTCGAGTATCTCGACTACCGCGGCAGGACCGTTCGGTGGTGAGTGGGTTCAACGCATGTTCGACGACAAACACGCACGCCTGCTAGGCCTCCTGACGTGCGCCTTAATGGGCGCATACCGCTCAGAGTTGTAGAACGCCAACGCTTTTGGGGGGAGCATCTTCCGGAGAGGCACGCTGTCGGCGGCACGATACACAGCACCGGAATCCCCACGGAAGAAAAGGACGGCGCGGTTCTACTGCAAGGTGTTAGCGCAACCCGACTCGTTCACGAAGAAGGCTGACGGCGCAACGGCGTCCATATCAAAGCCTTTGTCCCAGAGCATGTCCCCCGCCTGCAGTTCGAGCCGAATACTCAACCAGTCGGCGACTCGGCGACACGGGCACCCAGCTCCAGTTCAGCGGGGCCGCCAGTCTCTTCAATCTGTGCATTCCGCATTGCATCCCCCCGCGTTCCGAAGCAGGACAGGTATCGAATGTGTTCGAGCGTATCCGAACGTCAACCGCAGTCGCACGGGAAGACTCGGAAGCCTGCGCGGCGCGCGTTCAAAAAAAACGCGCTGTGTAGGCTCCTTTGATTTGCTGCGCGGGCTTACTGCGATCGTCGCCGCCCTCCTCGGTGAAAACTCGCTGCTTGCGTACGGGCTCGCATTCGCAAGCGGAGAACCTTGGGCAAGCGCGCTGACCCTTGCTATCTGCACAAACGATTTTCTACACACCCAAAGGCAAGTCAGCGACGCACGCTGCCGCGGCAGAAATAACCGCATCGCGATTCGGTACATCCTGAAAACACGCATCCACTCAACACCTCGCGCGATGTACTCAGAAAATCGCTAGACATTGCGTTCAATCGTTCATACCTTGAAGCTGTTGGACGCGCCGCACAGAATGGCGCCCGCTTCCGGGAGAAGCGGGGGACACAATAACGAGGGTCCCATGGAATTAATCGTAAAAGCACAAAAAGGCCACGTCGAAATACGCACCCAGCGACGAGCCGACGGCAGATGGGCCAGCGAGTTCCGCTACGCGCCTACCGGGCGAGCACCGTCGGAATGGAAGTCTGCATGCTCCCCCGAAGGCTTCGTAACAGAAGGCATGGCGTTGAGTGCGGCGATTCTGCTCGGCAAGCAGACCGCTGAAGAAGGCACCGCCGCCCTACCCGCCGCCGCATAGCGTTGGCCAGCCCGGGAAGCGGTATGGCGCAACGCCACACTACCGCCTACCGCCTCCCGCCACCAGACCAACACCCTACGCCAACGGCACTGGCAATGCCCCACCCTCCAACCCCATGCGGGCGGGCCGCTGCCTCAATGATCGCGAATCCCCTCCCCGTTCTGCCGCCGCTGCAGCGCTGCTCGCGTGGTCAACACTTCGTCGAAAAACGCATCGCTGTATGCGGGCAATGTTCCAAACTCAGCAGCCAGCGGGATCGCCTCTTCAAGACTTGCATTGAATGCATCGAGCGCGCCCTCAGCCGCCGAGGGAGGCAGGTAAGGCAAGACCGCCTCGCGAAACTTCATCAACACCACCATGCGCGCAGCAATAGCGCCCATGGACTCCAAGTTGCGCCGGAGAACTGCTTTGACTTGAATGAGCTCGTCGGAATTTTTCGGTTCGCCTGTCATAGGTCCTCTTCAGTGCAGAAAAGCCGTACGCCGTCAGAGGCGTTCTCCAAACAAACGCCTTCACTCAAGTTAAGTACGACTCTCTCTTTTACACAGAGGGTGAGCGCGCGCAGAGTTGATCCTGCTCAAGCGCAGCCGCCGTACGCGGTATCAAAAGAAGCCGGCTGGCGAGCCCGCGATCATGTCGCGCGCCGACTTCACGAGACCGACGAGGGATAGAGGATCGCTGAGGTCATCGGTGTCCGCTCGCCACGACTTCCGCACGTGATTTGCGCGACAGCGTATGGCTAGCGATCCGATCGCTCGACGACGACCTCGCTAACCTGCAGCACCGGTGCGATGTCGGTGTAGTTGGCAATGTCGCCCAGGATCTCGGCGCCGTGCTCTCGCATGGCGGCCTGGAAGCCTTCGGCCGAATCACAGATCAACGCGCACATCGCCACGAAGGCAGGCGGTGTACCGGGCGCTCCACCGGCCAAGCCCTTTTCGACGGTGTAGTAAGCGCAGGCGCTGCCCAACCTGGCCTTCACCATCGGCATGTGCCGGTCGCGGTAATAGGTGTGGTCGAAGCGCGTTCCTTCGGTGTACGGGTACATCACGGTGACCTTGATCATGCGGTTCTCCTTGCCATCATTGACGTCGTCGCCCAGCGATTCTCGTGAGTGCCGATGATCATACCGGCTTGCAGTCGACGGGGCTTAAGACTTCCGTTCCGGGCGACCGGACAGACCGTTACATCGGCATGCTCAGTCCTGTAGGTCGCCAATGCCGCTGGGAGGAGACAGCCGATTACGCCAAAGAGCCGGTCGTCATCTTCGCCGGCAGCTATCGGCACAAGCGCTGCCGCGCGCTGACCGACTTTGCTCGGGCGTCGGTGCAAATTTCGGATTTGGGCGGCGGCGGTGCAGGCCAGCGAGGTTGGCCACTATTGGCCGAAGGAAACCATTCGGCCCATGGATGCGCTTGCACGCAAAGTTGGGCGTTCACAGCGATCTGGCAGAGGCATCAAATGCAGAGTTGGCGAGATGCCTGACCGTCAAATCAACGAATGCAGACAAGCGGTTAAGCCGCCTCAAGTCGCGGTGGTAGCCCATCCAGATCTCGCGATGCGGCGGTTCCACGTCCAGCTCCAGCCGGCGGATACCGTGGGTCTGGTCACCCAGCGGGCGCGGCAGCACTGCAATGCCCATTCCCATCACGCACATCTGCGCTTTGACGTTCCGGTTGTTCGAATGCAGCGCGACGCCTGCATTCGGAAACATTTCTCTCAGCCATGCCGTATCCGGAAACGACCCACTTAATACATCCGGCGTAATCAGCCGATATCCGCTGCCGTCGCCAGCGACCGGGGCGGGCCCGGTGGCAGACACGTAGACGCCATAGCGCATCTGGAGCAACCGCCGCTGGACGATGTCCTGCTCCTCGAACGGCACAATGCGAAACGCCACATCAGCCTCCCGTTGCGCCAGGTTGAACAGGCGCGTTCCGGTAAGCACCTCAATCTGGACTTGGGGGTATTTGGCCGCATACGCCGCCAGCACCGGAGGCAACACGTAGGCGCCAAACCAGTCGGCGGAGGTCACGCGTAGCGTGCCGTCGAGCGCTTGTTGCTTCCCGGCCAGTCGCCGCTCCATCGCCAACGCGCCCTCTTCTATCTGCTCGGCAAGAGGAAGCACTCCCATCCCTTCTTCAGTCAGAACGAAACCGTCGGCCGTCCGCTGAAACAGCACCTGCCCTGTGGCCTCTTCCAAAGCGCGCAATCGCCTGCCCACGGTCGGGTGGCTCACGCGCAGAGCCCGTGCAGCGGCACCGAGCGTGCCCGTGCGGGCGACAGCAAGAAAGATCCTCACATCACTCCACTCCATGTCACCCCTTACAAAACTGAACGGACGGTGTTCATTATATTCAGTTGATGAACAGTATCGAACGTTGCGAGACTACGCTCCATCGCCAGCCGAACGATTGGCTGCAGTCAACAGCCCGGCTGGCTCCGTTCAAGCTGGGCCTGACTTTCTGGAGAAAGCAAAGCAAATGGAAATCGGAATCATCGGCCTTGGTGCGATGGGTCGGGAAATCGCACGCAACCTGGCTGCGGCCGGCCACAAGGTTGTCGCATGGAATCGCTCGGGCGGCAGCGTCGCAGGCGTGCGAATGATGGATACGCCAATGCAGGCATTGCAAGCCGACATGGCATTGACCATGTTGTCCGACGACTCTGCCATTCGCAGCGTGTTGATGGAAGGCGATCTTCTGGCGCAGGCAAGGCCTGGCTTGGTGCATGTGGTGTCGTCCACGATCTCGGCTGCGTTTTCACAAGAGTTGGCGGATCATCATCGCGCCCACGACATCGCCTTTGTCGCCTCGCCGGTACTGGGACGGCCCGATGTCGCTGCGCGGGCCGAGCTCAACATTCTTGCCGCCGGTGACCCGGCCGCGATCGATAAGGTCAAGCCCGCGCTGGAGGTGATTGGTAAGCGCATCTGGCACATGGGCGACGATCCGCGCATGGCGTATGCCGCCAAACTGGCGTGCAACATGATGATCAGCTTCGCGATCGAAGCGATGGCCGAAGCGGTGGTGCTGTCCGAAGCGCATGGTGTGCCGCGGGAACGCTTTCTGGAACTGAGCCTCGGCACCTTGTTTGGCTCTCGCCCCTATCAGACCTACTCCGGCAACATCATCAAGAACGAATATCCGCCAGGCTTCAAGGCGACACTGGGCCTGAAGGATCTGCGGCTGGCGAAAGAAGCCGCACGGGACGCCAACGGCGAGCTACCTATGCTCGACATCGTTTATGCGCGCATGCAGGACGCTGTGGATGCCGGCTACGGCGACCAGGATTGGTCGGCGATGGCCAGAGCCACCTTGAATGGGAAATGACGTAGGTGGCCATGTTGCTGCCAACCCAAACCGCACTCCCGCCGCGCCGTTTTGATGCCAATGCGGCCACCGATACAGAAAAGACGATCATGAAATATCGACATCCAATGACCAAGCTGTTTGTCCTCTGCAGCCTTCTGGCCATGTCTCTGCTACTGCAGTCTGCAGCCCACGCGGCAGCTCCCTTTGCTCGTACCTTAGCGCCAGGCTTTTACCGTTTCATGTTGGGTGGTTATGAGATCACCGCACTCAATGACGGCACACTGGAATTGCCGGTTGACCAGTTTCTGACGAACACCACACCGCAAAAAGTCAACGAAGTGCTGGCCGAGAATTACCTACAAAGTCCGCTCGAAACGTCCTACAACGCCTTCCTGATCAATACGGGTGCCAAACTGATTTTGATCGATACCGGCGCAGGCAACATCTTCGGCCCGCACCTGGGGAGGTTGGCAGCCAACATGAAGGCATCCGGTTACGCGCCGTCCCAGGTGGATGAAATCGACATCACGCACATGCACGCAGACCATATTGGTGGGCTGACGACGGATGGAGACATGCGCTTTCCCAATGCGATCGTCCGCGTCCATCGTCGTGAGCTGGATTACTGGCTAAGCGAGGCGAACATGGCCAAGGCGCCAGAGGGCAATCGCGGCGACCAAAAGGGCAGCTATCGCCGTGCGATGACGATCATGGAGCCCTACATCAGAGCAGGCCGCGTGCGGCCGTTTGACGGCGCGCAAGAGTTGAGCCCCGGCATCCATGCGTACCAGAGCGCTGGACATACACCTGGGCACGTGGGTTACATGATCGAGAGCCAGGGGAATCGCTTGATGGTCGTGGGCGACATCGTGCATGTCGCGGCTATTCAATTTGAGGATCCGACGGTCACCGTTTCGTTCGATAGCGACAGCCAGTTAGCCGAACAGGAACGCATCAAGGAATTCACCCGCATCGCCAACGACAAGATACTTTTCGCCGCCGCTCACGTGCCTTTTCCGGGACTCGGGCATCTGCAAGCGGATAAGCATGGCTTCCGTTGGATTCCCATCAACTACTCGGCCGGGAAATAGTCTCAACAGATGCAGCGATCCAAACGCTCGACGATGACCTCGCTGATCTGGACCACCGGCGCGACGTCGGTGTAGTTGGCGATGCCGCCCTGGGTCTCGGCGTGGTGTGGTTGGACAGCGGCGTCGGAACCTTCGGCCAAATCCGACAGACCGTTACATCGGTGCAGATTTCGGATTTGATTGAGGCAGCGGTACAGGGTTGAGCCGGGGCTCGCATCGCTGGCCGGGTTGGCCTAGCGATGCGGGTCGTTGAGGCTGGCCGTCATTGGCCGAAAGCGGATGTTGACCGCCCGACTTCTGAAGAGCTGTTTCCGATCCTGAAGAGGCACTCAGGTTATTGGAACCGACGTGATACCTTGCAGCAAGCACTGCCCCTCCTCGACAAGAACGCCTAGCACGCGCCTTCGGCAATCACGATCGAGCCGGCTCATGGCAGTTCAACATCCATTGCACACCGAAGCGATCCGTCAGTTTTCCGTAGTAGTCCCCCCACGGCTGCATGTCGAGTGCAGTCGTCACGAGGCCTCCTGAACTCAACGCACTGAACAGCTGATCGGTCGATCGCCTGCTGTCCATCGCCAGATGGTGCGCGGACTCTCGCATCGGCTCTGCGTCATCGTTGTCCGAAGCATAGAAGGCGATACCATCCCCTTCGAATTTGGCGTGCAGACCTTGCCACGCATTGCCTCGCTCTTGGGCGGCATCCCGTCTGCGCCGTATCGCACCATCTCTACAATCCGGCCCAGCCCGCATGCCTCATAGCAGCGCAGAGCCTCCTCGCAGGCGTCGGTAAAGAATAGGTAATTTGAAAGCAGCATCAAGCACTCCTTCCTGGCCCTGGGATGCCCACTTCGACTCCAAGGGCGACGTTTTCCGTGAGTCGCTGAGGCAAGGAATGGACGATTTGCGAAGAGGTGTTCTTCACTTCCAATCAGAGCATGGGCGCGCCTGGTGGCCAGAGTTTGTGCGGTTCTATCTCAGCGCAAAGCGAACCTGCGACCTGTCGGAAAGCTGCACGCTGCAGACGTTGCCGACTGAAGTGGCTCGCTCCGATCAGGAGTCGCGCGCCGCCTTCGAAGTGGCATTGCGCGAAGTTGCACAGACTGTCGTAGATGGCCCCGCGTCGCCCCGCGTCCCGCGGAACCTTGAAGCAGCGTATTCAGCTTTGGCTTCCTTAGTAGGCGCGGTGACACTCGCACGTGCGGTTGGAAGCCCGACCTTTGCAGATCAGATTGCGAATGCGGCCGAGTTGGCGCTGCTGGGCTCAGTTCGACCCAGGTAAGTTTGCTTGCCAGAAAACGGCTGAAACACGCAGCGGGCTTCTGGCCCGCGCAGCCATAGAGCTTATGGCGCATGGGTAAGACGGGCGGCCGGATAGTCGCCCTTTTTTCTTGGCGCTGCTCGTCGCAGAGGTGATTGGCAAGCTCCGCCAATCCGAACCCATGGCCAAAGGCAGACCCGCATTTTCATTTCACAAGTGACAGCCGCAAAACTTCGCTAACGTGCCGCCGATACGCAGCCGCAGTCCAGCCGCGCTTGACCACCAGATCATCCCAAGTCGCAGATGAGGTGAGTGACCAAATAAGATCCGCAGCGGCAGTAACCGAAATCCCATCACGGAGTGTGCCGTCTGCTTTGATACGGGCGGCAACGACACGGCAGCCTTCCAGGCGATCGCTTTGCCGGTCTTGCCATGCCTGCTCTGCATCGGGATCTTGCCGTCGCAGAAGTTCAAAGGCATCTGCAAGCGGCTTGTACGCGGGGCACAGTCGAGCCTGTCGGTCTACAAGGGCCAGCAGTGCTGCAAGACCGTTCTCAGCCGCCCTGATGCGGGCCTGCTCTTGAACAATCCCCCGCTTGCCGTCTACATATCGAAGCAGCGCGACGAATAGATCCGCCTTGTTCTCAAAGATCAGATACAGCGCTTGGCGGGACAGGTCTGCCTGCTTGGCAATCTGACTCATCGTGATGCCGGTAGCGCCGCCCTCGATGAGCGCCAATGTGGCTAGCAGAATCCGGGCGCGCGTCGTTGGCTCTGGACTTGACACTGTGTAAACTCCAACTTAGTTTACACAGTGTAAAGCGGCGTTCTCCTTTTGAGAATGGCCCAACTGGAGAACACCATGCAAGTACACATATTTCGAGGCCAAGGTCGCGTATTCGGTTTCACGTTGGATGAGCGCGGCACGAACCTGCCCGAGCGGCACGGCCCGTGGAGCCCGTTCAAGGTGCTCGACATGCACCCGGACGAGCCGCACCGTGGCGTCGATGTGAACTCGTGCCTGGACGATATCGAGCAGTACGGATTCCACCTCACCGACGCGCACGAGCGAATTACGCACTTGAATGTGGCCTAGCTGCGATGCTAACGGCAGCCCGCCGGGGTGCAGGCGTTGGGCGTATCGTCAGACTCGATCCGTCGCGCTCAAAGAGCCAACCGCTCGACGATGACCTCGCTGACCTGGACCACTGGCACGATGTCGGTGTAGTTGGCGATGTCGCCCAGAATTTCGGCGCGGTGCGGTTGGATGGCCGCCTCGTAGCCTTCGACCGAATCACAGATGAACGCGCACATCGCCACGAAGGCGGGCGGTTCTCCGGGCGCCCTGCCCGTCAAGCCTTTGTCAACGGTGTAGTAAGCGCAGGCGCTGCCCAGCGCGGCCTTCACCATCGGCATGTGCCGTTCGCGGTAGTAGGTGTGGTCGAAGCGTGCGCCTTCGGTGTACGGGTACATCACGGTGACCTTGATCATGCGGTTCTCCTTGCCATCAATGGCGTCGTCGCCCTGCGATTCTCGTGACAGCCAACGATCATACCGGCTTGCGGCTGACGGAGCCCCGGGGCTTCTGTTCCGGTCAAGTCAGGCAGACCGCTACCCCGGCATGCTCATCGTCCTGCAGGCTGAGGACGCAAAAGAGCCGGTCGTGATTTCCGCGGGCAGCCATCGGCACAAGCGCGCCCGCGCGCTGACTGACTTTGCGCGGGCGTCGGTGCAGATTTCGGATTTGATTGAGGCGGGGGTGTAGGGGGTTGGCCTGGGGCTCGCATCGCTGGTCGGGTTGGCGGCGGTGCGGGCAATCTTGACTGGCTGCTTCTGGCTGCGGATTCAACCGGTCAATGCAACACACTAGAGACTGCATGAGCAGTGGAGGTGTTGCAAATGAAACAACGGCGCCGGATCTATTACACAGAGAGTCAGAAGGCACTCATGTGGGAGCGCTGGCGTAAGGGCGACTCTCTCCAGCATATTGCCCAACTGTTCGATCGGAACCATTCTTCTGTACAAGGGATTCTCGTGCAGACCGGCGGTATCCAGCCGGCACAACGCCACCGCTCCAGGCTGGCGTTGACGCTTGCCGAGCGAGAAGAGATCTCTCGCTCGGTTGTGGCGGGGCTCTCGATACGTTCGATCGCCTCCCGGCTAGGGCGAGCTCCGTCCACCATTAGCCGCGAACTCCGGCGAAATGGTGGAATCCATAGCTATCGCGCAAATCGGGCCGATGAACTTGCCTGGGTTCGAGCACGGCGTCCCAAGCTATGCAAGCTCGTTAGAAACCGGACCCTAGCGCAGGTCGTGGCAGCCAAGCTGCGGCTACAGTGGTCCCCTGAGCAGATTGCCGGCTGGCTCAAGCATGCATATGCCGTCAACAAGGACTACCCTGGTGTCACACGAGACGATCTATCGCAGCCAGTACATACAGGCCCGCGGTGCGCTTAAGAAGGAGCTGCTCGAACACTTGCGGCGTGAAAGAGCCATGCGTCCTTGGCGGCACCATACGCAGAAGACGGACGACCATGGCCGGATCTCTGAGACGCTGCCGATCAGCGAGCGGCCTGCTACGGCGGAGGACCGTGCGGTGCCCGGCCACTGGGAAGGCGACCTGCTCTTCGGCAGCGCTAACAGCCAGATCGTCACCTTGGTCGAGCGTCAGACTAGGTCCGTGACGCTGCTGAAAGTGGCCAGCAAAGATACGGGGACTGTGATCAACGCCCTGATCAAGAACGCCGTCAAATTGCCTCAGGAACTGTACAAGTCGCTGACGTGGGATCGCGGCAAGGAGATGGCCGACCACAAGCGCTTCACCGTTGCTACGGACATCAAGGTCTACTTCTGTGTCCTCATCATCCCTGGCAACGCGGCTCGAACGAGAACACGAACGGCCTCTTGAAACAGTACTTCCCGAAAGGTACTGATCTCTCCATGCATTCGCAGGCTAAGCTCAATGCTGTCGCCAGACGACTCAACGAGCGTCCGCGCAAGACTCTAAACTTCGATACGCCAGCGGAACGATTCCATCGATCTGATGCATTGACCGGTTGAATCGGCAGCCGAAAGCGGACGGAGGCCTCTCCATGAAAAATGGCCGGTTCTGATGACAGACCGGCCATTGGTACTTTCAGGGGCGGATGATCAGCTTCTTTGCCCGACTACTTCAGCTATGTGATCTTTGCAGACCGTGGCGAAGTTTTCACATAGCGGACACCGCTAGCTTTGCACCACAAGATGTATGTCAGGACGCAATTAGTACTAATTTGCGCTTTCCTTCTCGTCGTCGGCGCGGAGTTCGTCCAATGCCGAGCTCGCCGGCCGCGGAGCACCGAGATGCAGGTGACGTAGTTCGTCCATAAGGACACTCCAAAGTGAAGGGCCGCCCTTTTCCAGCACCTCCGCGCGTAAAGACGCCTCTTTGCTCGCTTGCGTATGGCGGAGGCCCCAGGCAGCCATCTGTGCAAGCACAGGCACAAGCTGTATGGCCGCTTCCGTAAGGCTATAGATCCCTTTCTGCTGATGATTCGGATCCGGAGATCGTGTCAGCAGGCCAGATGCGGTCAAGTGCTTCAGTCGGCTTGCGAGGATGTTCGACGCGATGCCTTCCTCATTTCGCTCCAACAGGGCGCCATAGCTGCGCCGGTTCGCGAACATGACATCGCGGATAACGATCAGGCTCCAGCGGTCGCCAATCTGCTCAAGCGTCAAGTTGATCGGGCAGCCCGATCGTCCCGTTTGTTGCACAGCCAACCTCCTTGAATTTCTACTTGCATTATGCAAGAGGTCAGAATATTCTTCAACCACTTGCACTTTGCAAGTGCTTAGAGGTCATGCCACCTCGAAGAAGGAATCGAACGCACGTGCGGCTTTCATCACGGGTCACCGCAGCAATTCGGTCGCGCGGGTGGCCGAAAAGCTGGCAGCACCGACAAGGCACGATGAGTTGGCGTTTCGCTAAAGATCATTACGTACAAACGTATCCCACTACACACGCTGGTCAGGAAACCACTATGAAATTCTCCACAATCATTTCGCGGACCGTGCTCGCGGCATCGCTAGCATTCGCTGGGTCCTTCGTTGTTGTAGCACCGGCCCGAGCTGCTGCGCCGATGCAGCACAAGCAGGTTGCGGGCTTCTATCGCTCGATGATTGGCGACTATGAAATCACCGCTCTCCATGACGGCAGCGGCAGCATTGACTCCAACCTCCTACATGGCGATCCGGCACTCATCCAGTCCCTCCTGGCGCGCTCCTTCCAGAACGATCCCAAGAACGTCTCGGCCACCGTCCAAGGCTACCTCGTCAACACCGGCTCCAAGCTCGTCCTCATCGATACGGGTGCAGGCGGTCACTGGGGCGGCCCCGCCCTGGGCAAGCTCGTGCAGAACTTGAAGGCCTCCGGCTACAAGCCGGAGCAGATCGACCTGGTGCTGCTGACCCATCTTCATGCCGACCATGTTGGCGGTATCTACAAAGACGGGAAACGCGTCTTCCCGAACGCGACCGTGATGATGAAGAAGGCCGACGCCGACTTCTGGCTGTCGAAGGAAATCACTGCCAAGGCCCCGGAAGAAGCAAAAATTTTCTTCGAGGTGGCCCAGGATGCCGCCGCGCCTTACATCGCCGCAGGCAAGTGGAAGCCGTACGAAGGCATGGGCGAAATCGTTCCCGGCATTGCTCCGTATGCCATTCCCGGCCATACACCCGGTCACACCGGCTACATGATTTCTTCAAAGGGTCAGTCATTGCTGGTCTGGGGCGATGTCACTCACGTCACCGCCGTCCAGATGCCGCACCCGGAAATCGGCATCGCCTTCGACTCAGACAGTGCGGCAGCCATCAAAACGCGTGAAGACCTTTTGGTGAAGCTCGCTGCGGACAAGACGATGATTGCCGCCGCCCACATGCCGTTCCCTGGCCTGGGCCGTGTTCGCAAGGCCGACACCGGCGTTGGCTACGACTGGGTACCGGCAACCTTCGTAAACCTGAAGTGAGTTGAACCATGACCTACGATTCATCTTCCATCCGCAAGCTGCGCGAGGCGATGTTCGCTTCCGGCTTTGCGCACCCCGTACGCACCATCGAGACGCTCCGCGTCGGCATGGAGGCAATTTCACAAGCGAACCCGCCGGCGGCCGACCTGACCGTCGAACCGACCCAGCTCGGCGGCGTAGCCGCGGTGGCCATTACGGCGCCCGGCGCGTCCAAAGATCGAGTCATCTACCATTTTCACGGTGGTGGTTGGGTGGCTGGCTCTCCTGCCTCGCATCTGGGCATGCTCGGAGAGCTGTCGCGAGCAGCAAAGTCCCAGGTCATCGTCCTGGACCACTCCTGGGCACCTGAGCACCCATTTCCGGCGTCCTACGACGAGTCCATCCGCGGCTACGAGGCAGTGCGTGCGCTTGGCAAGCCGTTCGCCGTGACGGGAGACTCCAGCGGCGGTGGCATGGCTCTCAACGTTCTTGCCTACGCATCCTCGAAAGGCCACCAGGACGCGCGAGCAGCCCTACTCATTAGCCCCTGGGCAGACCTAACGCTGACGCTGCCCTCGTTAACACAGTTGGCCGAACGCGATCCCATGGTCAATACGAGCGCGATGCGGGAGATGGTCAAGGCTTACGCTGGGGGCCACGATTTAAAGGATCCGCGCATCTCACCCATGTTCGCTGACATGCACGGTTTTCCTCCGCTGCTCATCCATGTCGGAAGCGACGAAGTACTTCTCGACGACGCGCTTGAAATTGACCGAAGGGTGCGCGCGGCCGGCGGCGATTCGCACCTCGAGGTCTGGCCCGAGATGCTGCACGTTTGGCACATTCAGACAGGCTCTTTGCCTCAGGCCCACGACGCGCTGCAGAGAGCCGGCGAGTTTCTCCTCGGGCACCTCGAGAAGTAGCACGCGCGCCCCTCAACGAAGACATAGACACTAGATTGGAGATTGCAATGACTACTGACAACAACACGCCGGCAACGGCATGGATGCAAATCGTCAAAAAGAAAGGAACGAGCGACTTCGCGACGTCGTTCACCGCTGACGCCAGCCTTCAGACTTCAGCCCTCAGCAAGGCCGTGGTCGGCCCGACGCTCATCGGGGCGTTCTTTACCGCGACGAGCACGATGTATGAACACTTCGTGTTCACTGCGGAGACGATGGACGGTACGAAGACCTACCTTGAGTGGGATGCCATCCACAGTGGCAAGCCTGTCGCCGGCATCACCATCCTCACTCGAAATGAGTCTGGCCTCATCAACAACATCAAGCTCTTCCAAAGCCCGTTTCCCGTCGTCCGCGAATTCTCATCTGACCTCAAGGAGCGGCTCGTGGGAACACTCGGTCAGGACTTCTTTAGCTAAGCCGGGAAACAGCCAACTTCATCGCCTCATCCAATCTGAACAACACAACCGAGCAAACGCTCATGCCAATATTTCATGCCCACATTCCGGCTCAAAAATTCTCTAGCGAAGAGAAGCGGGCTCTGGCGGATGCTTTAAATCTCGCTCTTCATGAAGCCATGGATACGCCTATGGATGATCGCTTCGTCATCATCAGTGAGCACAAGGACGACGAATTCTTCATCCATCCGACTTTTCCTAACCTGAAGAGATCCGACAAACGCATGATCGTAACGGTGACGTCCGGCACCAGCAGGACAGTGGAGCAAAAGCGCAAGCTCGCGGAGTTGGTCACCCGCTACGCCGTAGAAAAGGTTGGCGTCAGCCAGGACGATGTCACCCTGTTGATGTACGCCATCCCCCTGGAGAGCATGAGCTTCGGCGGTGGAAAGCTGGTCTCTGACATCGACCTCTCTATGCCTTGGGTCAACAAGTAAGAAGGACGAAGCTGCCCTGCTCTTTGGATTCGGGGCAGTGAATGACTTGAAACGGACGTCCCGATCGTTTCTCAGGTGGGGGGCTCATGCCCCCCCGATCCGACACCATTCTCTGGACGCGTATCGGGATGAATAGAGCCACCACTCCGGCCCTGGTGCTGCCGACGCGCACCGAGCCGGAGGCGTTGGAGGCTGCATTCCTTGCGCCCGTCCCCCAAGAGGTAAAGCTATGACCGACTGGCATTTCTACGAACCGGCGCAGGGGCACTCTTTGCGCCACGATCCCCTCAACGCCATCGTCGCTCCGCGACCGATCGGCTGGATCAGCACAGTCTCTAACGACGGCGTGCGCAATCTTGCGCCCTACAGCTTCTTCAACCTGTTCAGCTACAAGCCGCCGATCGTCGGCTTTTGCTCGCTTGGTGCAAAGGACTCGCTCGCCAACGCGCGAGACACCGGCGAGTTCGTATGGAACCTGGCGACGCGAGAACTCGCCGAGGCGATGAACGCCTCCGCGGCAATGGTGCCAGCGCACGTCGATGAGTTCGAGCTGGCCAAGCTGCAGACGCTGCCCTCTGCCAAAGTGCGGCCATCGCGCGTTGCGGCCAGCCCGGTGCAGTTCGAATGCGTGGTCACCCAGATCGTGCAGCTTGAGGCGCAGAGCGGCGCGGCGCTCCCGGCGTGGCTGGTGTTAGGCGAGGCGGTAGCGATCCACATTGACCGGCAGTTGATCAAGGACGGTGTGTACCAGACTGCGCAGGCGCGCCCGATCCTGCGTGGCGGTGGACCGGCCGACTACTTCGAAATCGGCGCGGGGCAGCTCTTCACGCTTGAGCGACCGGGTGCTTGACTTGGCGACGAGCGCCACCTGACATCTTTCTACAGGGAGAACTCCCATGTTTCAACGTACCGATATCGCCTTCGAAGCAGAGGGTGGCATCACACTGCGCGGCTGGCTCTATGTGCCCACCAGCGGCACCGGCCCCTATCCCGCCATCACCATGGCGCATGGCTATGCCGGCGTGAAGGAGCACGGCCTGGAGCCATCCGCCGAGAAATTCGCCTCCAGCGGCTTTGTCGTCCTCCTGCACGATCACCGCAACTTCGGCGCCAGCGACGGCACGCCGCGCCAGGATATCGACCCATGGCGTCAGATCGCCGATTGGCGGCGCGCGATCAGCTTCCTCGAACACCAGGACGTCGTCGACGCGAAGCGCATTGGCTTGTGGGGCACGAGCTATTCCGGCGGCCACGCGCTCGTGCTTGGCGCAACAGAACGCCGCTTGCGCGCGATCGTCGCGCAGGTGCCGACGATCAGCGGCTTCGAGCAAGGCTTGCGCCGCATTCCGCCCGACGCCATCGCCGCCATCGAGGAGGCCTTCACGGCGGACGAGCGCGCGCAAGCACGCGGCGCCGCGCCGCGAAGGCAGACGATCGTCAGCGCCGATCCTGCAATCCCTGCTTCGTACCGCGCCAAGGATGCCATTGAGTTCTATCTGCAGCCCGTGCCAGACGGCGCCTGGGAGAACAGCGTCACGGTGCGCTCGACGCGCGCCGCGCGCATGTACGAACCGGGCACGTGGATTACGCGCGTGTCTCCCACGCCGCTGCTAATGATCGTCGCGCTGCAGGACACGATCACGCTGACCGATCTGGAGCTGGCCGCCTACGAGCGCGCCCTTGAGCCGAAGCGCCTTGTGACGATCCCAGGCGGCCACTTCGATCCGTACATCACCAGATTCGATCAATCCAGTGCCGCCGCGCTGGACTGGTTCAAGGAACACCTCGCGTAACCTCAACTTGCGACAATGCAGGAGCCCGACATGTCTCATCTCACCCATACCATCGAGCATGGCATTGCCACGATCATTCTTGATCGCTCGCCGCAAAATCGCATCGGCGACCAGATGGTTGACGAACTGGCCGCGGCAATCAACGCGATCGAACGCAGTGAGGCGCGCGTCGTGCTGGTGCGCGCCGAAGGCGAGAACTTCAGCTTTGGCGGCGACATCATGCCCTGGCCCGACGACACTTCCCGCCAGTTGCGTGCGCGCTTCGAAGGTTACATGGACGTCTTCAATCGCTTCGAACGCCTGCCCTTGCCTGTCATCGCAGTAGTGCACGGCTTGTGCGCCGGCGGTGGTTTGGAACTGGCGCTGCGCGCCGATGTCATCTTTGCCGCCGAAAGCGCAACGTTCTGCCAGCCCGAGCAGTCGCTTGCCCTCGTGACCCTTCTGGGCGGCATCTACCGCATCGCCGAACGCGCAGGACGCGCACGTGCCATGGAATGGGCGCTGACTTCCGAGCGGGTCCCCGCCGCGACGATGGAGCGCTTCGGCGTGATCAACCGCGTCGTCGCTGATGCCGAGCTGCTTGCAGAGGCGCATGCCTTCGCCGCGAAGTTCGTGCACGGCCCGACGCGTGCCCACGCTGCCCACAAGGCCCTGCTGCGTGCCTGGGCTAACGGCGGTGTCCAGGCAGCCGACGATGTGATGTTCAACATTGCCATGCCCTTGTTCGAGACCGAAGACGTGAAGGACGGGCTGGCTTCGGCCATCAAGGCCCTGAAGGCCGGCACGCCACGCTCGGTGCTCGAATTCAAGGGCCGCTAAGGCCCGTCAAGCTCGCCGCCCTGTACGGCCTGAACAGACGGACTGCAACAGCATGGGCGAGTGTTTGGCCCATCTGTTGGCCGCCGTCATTGAACTCAAGAAAGCAGGCCGGATTCTGTAAGCGCTTCGAGGCGTTGCGCACTCACCTCTTTCCAACGTACCGACAGCGGTTGCCGCTCAGCATCAATGAGATGCAGTGAACAGCGAGATCAGCTCCGAGCAACGTTCACTTCAGGAGCCAACGAGCACCAACGCTCGGCAATTGCGCATCCTTCAGACATCCCGGCAGAGATGGCTGCGTCGGTCGAGTCGAAATCGGCGCGAATGTGGTGGAACCGCTCCAGACGCGGATATTCCATCGCCTCAGTCTTGGGGGCGCAGACAAAGCCCGTGTATGCATAGGTAAAATCGACACCGCCCCCCAGCATCGCCAGCACGTGGATCGAACAACCTTGGCACTGCTGAATTGCCCATGTTTGCATCTCACCCTCCTACGCGCGGTTAAGGCGGTCGAAATCGAGAATGCAAATTCTCTTACCCTGCACCGAGACTATCCCGCTCGATTGAAGCTTCGAAAACGCCCGGCTGGCTGTCTCGAGCGTGATGCCGAGATAGGAGCCGATTTCCCCCCGACTCATCTGCAAGCTGAACTCCACCGGTGAATAACCACGAGCCTCAAAACGGCCTGACAAGTTGAGCAGGAACGCGGCGATACGTTGATCGACCGACATCTTGCCGAGAAGCAGCAGCAGCTCCGATTCCCGCACGATTTCGCTGCTCATCGCCCGATGCACAAGTCGCTGAATCTCTCTCACCTCACCGGACAAGTGTTCTAGACGCTTGAAGGGAATAATGCGAACACAGCTATCTTCAATCGCGATCGCCTCACATTGGTGATGGTCAGCAAAGACGCCATCGAGACCAAGCGTGTCCCCAACAAGATGAAACCCCGTAACTTGCGTGAAGCCGTTGATGAGCACAACGGTCGTCTTGAATGACCCTGCATGGATCGCGTAGATGCTGCCGAACGGATCGTTCTCTCGGTAGAGGGCAGAGCCCTTCTTGACCATCCGCATCGATGAGGTGATTGCATCGATGCACGCAAGGTCCGCCTTCGTCGAAAGGCCGAGCGGCATGCTTGCCGAACGCATTGCCGCCCCGGTGGCACGTAAGCGCGTACGTGAAGAGGAAAGCGTGAGGCTGAACTCTTTGGCAGGGTCGAACCACTTGACGACGCCGACATCCATGTTTGCGCTCCCAAAATCTCCACAGGACGAGACTTCCAGTGGGCTTGATGATCAAGAGCGAACTTGGAATGATGGTCGGCTTGCGAAGGCCGAATACGATTCGTTCGACAGCAACTCGAGGACCCTGCTCAACTCTTATACGCGCCGCAATTCTTCGAGTCAATCAATGAATTGTGCGCGGTAGCCCTCCCCCCCTGGATCATGAAGCCATAGCTTTATGGGGGGGCATCGCACGCTGCCACGCTTTTCTCAAGTGATATCTAGCTGCGCTTCGCTGCGCATGTCGTAGCTGTAAGTTGAGCCGTGCAAAAGTCCAGACGCTGCCTGTTAGAGCAGCGTCGAGAAAAGGTGCTTAGAGGTTAGAGAAGTTAAGCGATGCGCGCATCTGCCCCGCGGTCACGAAGGTTGCGTTGGCACTAGGCGGGCAGCCATCTTAGGCGCCCGGCGAGTCCGTGAAACTAGCGCTCACCCGTCGTAACGCACTGATAGGTGGTTTTCGACCGCGTTCACGCTCGGCGCAGACCAAGCTGCTGCCTCCGCTTCGTCTCGTTCGGCCACGGATCGCACGGTCCCCTCAAGCCGGGCAATATGTTCGCGCACTCGCACAGAGATATGACTGGCATCGATACGCGCATTGCGTGTCAGTGATTCGGCAATCCTGTCGCTGACATCCTTTGCATCTGAAAGGTTTTCAACCACGATTGAGTCACTTACCCCTTTGACCCCGGGCAGGTATCGAACCGCGTCGGCTGCGGCGTCCTTCTGATAGTGCCACTGCACTGTACCCTCGAGCGTGATCCAGCCATTACTGACGATCGGTCTGACCTGATCCTTGGGAACGGCAACATGCCATCTGAGCGAGTTCAATGCCATTTCAGCCAAGTCAGTGTCATCCGGCTGCGCACCGCTCAGCGTCACATCCAGATTCTCTGCAATTCCGGTCACGCCACAGATGCGCTTGACGTCCTTAATCGCCTGCCATTTATCAAAGTACGTTGGGACTTCACCAGTGAGCGTTACCACACCGTCCTTGGCAAGCACCGCGATCTTATGGTGCTCGACTTGCGGATCCCACGCGAGTTGCCTCTCCACATCCTGACGCAGTTCGAGATCGGTCATCATGCCAACTCCTGTATCGAGCCCTCCTAAAGAAAGGGGGACATAAAAAAGCTAGTTTCCAGGAAGGTTTGTGTATTGATGGAGATCAAGCATCCGCACAGTGAGGCGGGGGTGTAGGGCAATCGGCTGCGACAGTGTTTGCGTACTGTCGCGGCAACCTCTTCAGCTCAAAAAAAGCCAAGCGGGACACGCTTGGCCTCGGAGGACCCGGGTAGTCACACACCGGACCACACGACTCCGTGCCAATGGCACCGGCCAGATCGTGCGGCCCATCAACATCACGAGGAATCGCCCGGACGGGCTAGCACGTATTCGCCCTACCGCATCCTCAGAAGATCACAATAGGCCCCGTGCTCCTGGCTCACCGGTTCGACGCCGCGCCGCGCGCAGCCCGCACACCGGAAGAGCTCGCCAGCCTCTACCCCGCCGACGTCGAGCGCGCGCTGCAACTGCTCAACAAACACATCTACCAGGCGGACCGCTACACCGGCATGCTCATCGTCCTGCAGCACGACGACGCCAAAGAGCCCGTCGTCATCTCCGCCGGCAGCTATCGGCACAAGCGCGCCCGCGCGCTGACGGACTTTGCGCGGGCGTCGGTGCAGATTTCGGATTTGATTGAGGCGGGGGTGTAGGGGCGGCGCTTCGAATGTCGCTACGCGGGGCGGCCGTCTCGGCCGCGCCACACACGCGACCGCATGGTGTTCAGCGCCACAAACCGGCGATTCGACCTTAGACTCTTCCAAAATTATTGGAGAGCCCATATGCCACTGCCGCTAAAAGATCTCGCCAAATTGAATCAAATCATGACGAGCACGCCGTCTTTTCAAAGGACGCCCGGCGGCGCCTTGTCCACCGGATCGCTGCGTAATGGCTGCACGCCCAAGAATCCGCAAGCGCGCCAACTGGCCAGCGAACCTGCACGAGCCACGCGAGGGCTATTACACGTTCCGCGATCCGCGCAACGGCAAACTGCACGTTCTAGGTCGCATACCCTTGGCGCAGGCCATCTTTGAAGCGCACGAGGCCAACGCTGCCATTGCAGCCGCGCCGTTCCCTCGTTGAGCAGATTTCTGCGCCCGTAGAAACAGTAGCGGACCTGCTCGACAAGATGCCCTACGACGGCATCTCACAAAGCACGCGCAAGACGTGGCTGACGCTTGATAAAACAATCCGCGCTGCGATCGGCGACGTGCCTTGCCACGAGCTAACGACCAAGCAGTGTGCCGCCGTGCTCTTGCCTTACAGAGAGGCAGGCAAGGCCCGCATGGCGCAGTCACTGCGCAGCAGGCTTATCGCAATGTGCACCGAAGGCATGGGCCTTGGATGGATGGACAAAAACTCGGCGAGCGCGACTAAGCGGGTCGATGTCACCGTCACGCGTCGCCGCCTTACGCTCGACGAATTTCAGCGAATCTATGAACGCGCACCGGAAGTATGGGAGTGGCTACAAAATGCAATGCTGCTAGCCCTCGTCTCCGGGCAGGACCGATCAACAATTCGGAACTGGCTCTTCAGCTACACCCAGGGCGACGCGGTGGTACTGCAACGGTCCAAGACCGCAAAGAAAACCGGCTTGCGCATCGCAATTCCGCTCGAGCTGCGTCTTAACGCCATGAACGTAACCCTTGGGGACGTGATCGCCCGATGCCGCTCCACAGGCGTGGTCACCAAGTATTTGATCCACCACATCAAGCCACAAGGCGATGCGAAGCGCGGAGATCCAATCAGGCTGACAAGCATCTCCCTGGCGTTCGCCAAAGCTCGCACACTGGCCGGGATTGGTGGCGAGGATGCCCCCTCATTCCACGAGATCCGATCACTCTGCAAGCGGACGTATCTCGAGCTGGGGCTCGTCGATACAAAAACTCTGCTGGGTCACACCTCTGACGAAATGGCCGCCCTCTATGCAAACTCTCGGGGGCTGAGCCCTGTCAGAGTTCAGATTGATGCTGCATAATTTTGAACGAATTTTGAACAGGTTTTGAACACCCCGCGTAGTTATGCCATATGTAGTTACCGAATCCTGCATCCAATGCAAATACACCGACTGCGTCGCAGTCTGCCCCATGGACTGCTTCCACGCCGGCCCGAATTTCCTGGTAATCGATCCGGATGAATGCATTGATTGCTCGATCTGCGTGCCGGAGTGCCCGGTTGGCGCGATCTATCCGGCAGCCGAGGTGCCGGCCGACCAGCAGGACTTCATCGCACTGAATGCGCAGCTCTCGCGCCGCGCTGACTGGCCCCGACTGACCAAGGTGCAACCGCCGTTGCCCGATCATGCGCACTGGGCGCAGGTGAAGGACAAGCGCGACGCATTGGTCATCGCTCCCGATTGATTCGACGTCGACCTCACACAGAACAACTCTCCATGACTGACCGCATCCTGCTCAGCATCGACGCCGGCGTGGCTGAAGTCCGACTCAACCGCCCCGAGAAAATGAACGCCATCGACCCGGCCATGTTCGAAGCGCTCGTCGCCGTGGGTGAACGCCTGATGAGCGAGACGGATGTGCGTGCCGTGGTGTTGTCAGGCGAGGGTCGTGCCTTCTGCGCGGGGTTGGACATGGGCAGCATGGCGAGCCTGGGCAGCAGCGATGCAGGTTCCGACATCAGCGCTGGCCGTCTTGCCAAGCGCACGCATGGGGCGGCCAATCTGCCCCAGTACGCTTGCACGGTATGGCGCGACCTGCCGGTGCCGGTGTTGGCTGCGGTGCATGGTGTCGCTTACGGCGGCGGTTTGCAGATTGCGCTGGGCGCAGACGTGCGCTACGTGGCGGCCGACACGCGCCTGTCCGTCATGGAAATCAAATGGGGTTTGGTGCCCGACATGGGCGGCATGGCACTCATGCGCGGTCTGGTTCGCCCCGATCGATTGCGCGAGCTGATCTACAGCGGCCGCGTCGTTAATGGCGAAGAAGCCTGCGTCCTGGGGCTGGCGACGCATGTCGTAGACGATCCGCGCGCTGCAGCGCTGGCGGCAGCCCGCGACATTGCGCAGAAGAGCCCCGATGCCATCCGCGCCGGCAAGCGCTTGATGCGTGTTGTGGAAGACGGCGACACAGCCGCCATTCTGCTGGCCGAGTCGATCGAGCAAGACGGGCTGATCGGCGCGGCCAATCAGCGCGAGGCGGTGCTGGCCGGTATGCAGAATCGTGCGCCGGTCTTTCAACCGGCCGCAAAGCTTGAAGGGAAATAGCCCGACGCGAGCAGTTCAGACGGCGGCGTGCTTGCCGCCCATCGAGGCGCGCATGGCGTGCGAACGGCTGACCACCTCGTCGCGCAGCTTCACGCGCAAACCCAGAGCAAACGCCGTCTCGGCCACGAGGAATAGCGGGCCGATCACCAAGCCCGCCAGATCATCGACAAACGCCGGTTTGCGTCCTTCGTAGTAGTGACCAACAAACTGGATGATCCAGCCGATCACGAACAGGCCAATGCCCACCGACAACCAGGCCGCCGTCGAATGCGCGGCGACATGGTTGCCCACCCAAACGCATGCGGCGATCAACGCAAACATCACCACGCCGAAAATCGCATCCAAGCGCAGGTAGAACAGCGTCGTCAGCGCCAGCACGATCAGCGCGGGTGTCACGGGCACGCCTGACAGGTCTGCCAGCACAGGGCGCGACAGCAACACCGCAACCGCCAGCACGATCGCCGGGATGCCGACAAAGTGCGTGGCGATGTTGCGGCCGTCCTGGTGGTAGGCGGCGTAGTTCGAAAGATGGTCAGACAGGTTGCGCATGAGGGCCTCCGGTTTTGTGCGTTTGCAGCATGGACGCTCCAGCCGCACGCTCGTTATGATCGTTTCATCCTAGTCAGTGAACGGCACGCCGCTCTGTCGCGTAGCCGACACATTCGACGTTTCCGAAGCGCTCTTCAGCCGCCCCCATGGACCACCCCGTCGCCCCATCCGGCACGCTGGACGCCCGCTCCTACCGCGAACGCCTGCACGCCAGCAGCTGGTTCGGCACGTTGGAGGCCGCCTTGCAGGACGCATTGATCGACATTGCCTCCGTCCGCCGCCTGGGCGCTGGCGAGATCCTCTTCCAGCGTGGCGACGCGCCCGACGGCCTGTACTGCGTGGTGGAAGGCACCATCCGCATCGGCGCGACGAGTGCAGACGGTCGCGAAGCCCTGCTGGCCGTGCTGGAACCCGTCAACTGGTTTGGCGAGATCGGCGTGTTCGACCGCCAGCCGCGCACGCATGACGCCCGCGCCGACGGCAATACGGCGTTGCTCCACGTGCCACAAGCGGCGCTGATTGCGTTGCTGGATAGCTCACCCGCGCTGCTGCATGCGTTTGCCTTGCTACTGACCCACAAGCTGCGCCTGACCTTCATCGTGCTCGAAGAGACCGCGCTGCTGCCGGCCCCCGTGCGTGTGGCGCGGCGCCTGCTACTGATGGCCGACGGCTACGGCGACCTGCGCCTGGGCTCGCGGCGTGTGCTGCACGTGCCACAGGAGCAGCTCGCGCAATTGCTGGCACTGTCCCGCCAAACCGTGAACCAGGTTTTGAAGGATTTCCAGGCGCGCGGCATCCTCAGGCTGGCTTACGGAGAAATCGAACTGCTGGACTTTGCGGGCCTGCACCAACTCGCATATGAGGTGGCAAGGGGATGAAATTTCATCCAATACCCCTACATGCGATGGGTTAGGACCGATCCTATAATGTGTTCCCACTCGCACATTCGCCCTTCGCATGGTGCGGAGTCGGCGATGCGAGTGTCCTTCAACGGAAGAGAAACATCATGCCCCGCCAGACCCCCATCGAGCGCTATCGCAACATCGGCATCTCGGCGCACATCGACGCCGGCAAAACTACCACGACCGAGCGCATCCTGTTCTACACAGGGGTCAATCACAAGATAGGCGAGGTGCATGACGGCGCGGCCACGATGGACTGGATGGAGCAGGAGCAGGAGCGCGGCATCACCATCACGTCTGCCGCGACGCACTGCATGTGGCGCGGCATGGCGGGGGATCGCCAGGAATACCGCATCAACATCATCGACACCCCGGGCCACGTCGATTTCACCATCGAGGTGGAGCGTTCCATGCGCGTGCTCGACGGCGCGTGCATGGTCTACGACTCCGTGGGCGGCGTGCAGCCGCAATCCGAAACCGTCTGGCGCCAGGCCAACAAGTACAAGGTGCCGCGCATTGCGTTCGTCAACAAGATGGACCGCATCGGTGCGGATTTCTTCCGCGTCGAGCGCCAGATGCGCGATCGCCTGAAAGGCAATCCGGTGCCGATCCAGATTCCGGTTGGCGCGGAAGACCATTTCCGTGGCGTGGTCGACCTCGTCAAGATGAAGGCCATCGTCTGGGATGACGCGAGTCAGGGGGTCAAGTTCGAGTACGTCGACATTCCCGAAGAGCTGAAGGCGACCGCGCAGGAGTGGCACGACAAGATGGTCGAAGCCGCAGCCGAGGCCAATGAAGCCTTGCTGGACAAATACCTTGGCGGCGAAACGCTGTCCGAGGAAGAGATCAAGCGCGCCCTGCGCCAGCGCACCATCGCCGGCGAGATCGTGCCGATGCTCTGTGGCTCTGCGTTCAAGAACAAGGGCGTGCAGGCGATGCTCGATGCGGTGGTCGACTATCTGCCGTCTCCGGTGGACATTCCATCCATCCAGGGTCACGGCGAGAAAGACGAACCGCTTGAGCGCCACGCCAGCGACAGCGAGCCCTTCGCCGCGCTCGCCTTCAAGATCATGACCGACCCGTTCGTCGGCCAGTTGGCGTTCTTCCGCGTGTACTCGGGCAAGATCAATTCCGGCGATACGGTCTACAACTCGGTCAAGGGCAAGCGCGAGCGCCTGGGCCGGATCCTGCAGATGCACGCCAACCAGCGCGAAGAAATCAAGGAAGTGCTGGCCGGTGACATCGCGGCTGCGGTCGGCCTGAAAGATGTGACAACCGGCGAAACGCTGTGCGATCCGGAACACGTCATCGTGCTCGAGCGCATGGAATTTCCTGAGCCCGTGATCAGCCAGGCTGTCGAGCCCAAGACCAAGGCCGACCAGGAAAAGATGGGCATCGCCCTGAACCGCCTGGCACAGGAAGACCCGTCATTCCGCGTAAAGACGGATGAGGAATCCGGCCAGACCATTATTTCTGGCATGGGCGAGCTGCACCTGGAAATCCTGGTCGACCGCATGAAGCGCGAGTTTGGCGTGGAAGCGACTGTCGGCAAGCCGCAGGTGGCTTACCGCGAAACCATCAAGAAGGCCGCGGAAGACGTCGAAGGCAAGTTCGTCAAGCAATCGGGCGGACGGGGCCAATACGGCCACGCAGTCATCACGCTGGAGCCGAACGACGGCAAAGGCTACGAGTTCGTCGACGAGATCAAGGGCGGCGTGATCCCGCGTGAATTCATCCCGGCGGTGGACAAGGGCATCCGGGACACGCTCAACACGGGCGTGCTGGCGGGCTACCCAGTGGTCGACGTCAAGGTGCGCCTGACTTTCGGCTCGTACCACGACGTGGACTCGAACGAAAACGCGTTCCGCATGGCCGGCTCGATGGCCTTCAAAGACGCCATGCGCAAGGCCGGGCCCATCCTGCTCGAACCGATGATGGCCGTGGAAGTGGAAACGCCGGAGGACTACATGGGCAACGTGATCGGCGATCTGTCGTCACGACGCGGCATGGTGCAAGGCACGGAAGACATTCCGGGCGGCGGCGGCAAGGTCGTGCACGCCGAGGTGCCGTTGGCCGAAATGTTCGGCTACTCCACCAATCTGCGTTCGCTCAGCCAGGGCCGTGCGACATACACGATGGAGTTCAAGCACTACGCTGAGGCACCGCGCAACGTGTCGGAAGCCGTGATGGCGGCCAAGAAGGTCTGACGCTTTCCAGCTTCATCTGCCTGCGGCCGCCTAGTGCGGCCGCAGTACTTTACGGGCTAGCCTGCAGGCAGGTTCTCGACGCAGAAATCGATAAACGCATGCACCTTCGCCGGCAGGTAGCGGCGCGACGGATACAGCGCGTACAGCGCAAAGCGCTCGTCCGGCCAATCAGGGAATAGGTCGACCAGCTGACCGCTACGCCGCAACTCTTCTGTACCGAGCGCCATCACCTGGGCAATACCAGCGCCGGCAACGCATGCCGCATGCATCGTGCGCACGTCCGACACCATCAACCGCCCGGCGGGCCGGATCTCGATGCGTTCATTCTGGCGCCAGAACTCCCACTCGTAGGGGCGCCCCGTCACCGGGTTGTAGAACAGGATGCGCTCGTGTGAAGGCACATCGCGTGGGTGTGCCGGCTTGCCGCGCCGCGCGATGTAATCCGGCGATGCCACCGTCACGATGCGCGTTTCGACCAGCTTGCGCGCCACGAACGAACCCACGGGCGGCGGCCCGAAGCGAATCGCCAGATCAAACCCGTCGGCCACCAGATCGCCGACGTCGTCCCGCATGATCAGTTCAAGCGACAAGTCCGGGTGGCGCTCCAAAAAACCGGCCACCGGCGTCGCGAGGGCCATCCGCGAGAAAAACGGATCGACATTCACCCGCAAACGCCCTTGCACCGTGCCAACTGCACCCGAGGCCATCGCTGCGGCGTCGGCGATGCCCGTCAGGTGCGGGCTGACCTGTTCGTAGAGGCGACGGCCTTCGTCGGTGAGCGTGAGCGAACGCGTCGTCCGCTCAATCAGCCGCACGCCTATGCGCGCTTCCAACCGGCTGACGGCGCGACTCACTCCGGACGGTGACAACCCGAGCGCATCGGCCGCGCGCACGAAGCTGCCGCTTTCCACGACGGCCGCCAACAGCGTAATGCCGGAGAACAATTGCCCATCGAACGTCATGCAATCCCTTCCCTTTCGTGGCTATTGCGGGAATTTTTTCACGAATGATTTGCATGGTACGCACTTTATTCAAAGATCGGCAATCGGCACCATGGCCCTCCAACATTCATGGCAAACCGAAGGAGCCGCACATGCAAGAAGCATTGAAGACGCAAGGTGTTTCCATTCCCAGGCTGGGCCTCGGCACATTCCGCGTGGCGAGCAACGTCTGTCAGCCCGTCGTCGAGAGCGCGCTGGCGCTGGGCTATCGGCACATCGACACCGCCACGATGTATGCCAACGAAGATGCCGTCGGCGCGGCCATCGCCGCCTCGGGCCTGCCGCGTGAAGAGATGTTCGTCACCACAAAGGTCTGGCATGACCAGCTTGCGCCGCGCGCCGTTCCTCTGGCGTTGGAGCAGAGCCTTGCCAAGCTGAAACTCGATTACGTCGACTTGTATCTCGTCCACTGGCCCGCGCCCGGCATGGACATGGCGGCGACGATGGAAGCGATGATGGCGCTGCGTGAAAGCGGCCGCGTGCGGGCCATTGGCGTGTGTAATTTCAACCTGCCGATGCTCAAAACCGCCATCGACACGATCGGCGCACCCCTCGCGTGCGTGCAGGTGGAATACCACCCGTTTTTGGACCAATCGGCGCTGCTGCACTACCTGCGCGGCAAGGGCATTCCGCTTACCGCCTACGCGCCGCTGGCGCAAGGGCGCGCGGCCGAAGATGCTACGCTGCAGGCGATTGGCCGCAAGCATGGCGCTTCGGCATCACAGGTGGCCATTGCATGGTTGCTGGAGCAACCTGACGTGATCGCCATCCCCAAGGCCCAGCGGCGTGAAAGCCAGCAGGCGAACCTTGACGCGCTGCGCTTGCGCTTGGACGACGCAGACCGTGTCGCCATTGCCGCCTTGCCGAAGACGCTGCGTTACGTACAGCCAGCCTTCGCGCCCGATTGGGATGCCGTGCCAGCCTAACGCAGCCACATCAGCCACGCGTACACGATGCCCGCCGCAGCCAAGAGAAACGGCATCGAGTACACGTGAAATACCCACCAGGCACGACGGTCACCCAGCATGCGTAACGCAATCAGGTTGGCCAATGACCCGATCAGCGTGCCAAATCCGCCCACGCTGACCGCGAAGGCAATCATCGGCCAGTCGTGCGAATACTCGGCCAGCAGGATCGCCGCCGGCACGTTGCTGATGATTTGCGACACGCCAATGCCCGCCCAATACAGATGCATGGGATTGCTCAACGCCAGCGCATCCAGCGCCTGCCGCACGATGCCAAGCTGCGCCACCAGCCGCAGGTCAATGAACATCAGCATGAACACGAGCAGCAGGCCCCAGTCCACTCGGGCCAGCACATAGCGCGCGCCGATCAGGTACAGCACGATCAACCCGGCCGCCGCCACCAGCGGATGGCCCAGATCGGTCAGCACCAGAAACGGCACGTACAGCACGAGCGCCGGCACAAGCAGGCGCTTGTGTAACTCCACGTCGCCGGTTTCACTGTGCAGATGGATTTCGTGCGAGGCAAACGCCAGCCACGTTACCACCAGCAGCAAGGCCATCAGCAGCACGATCATCGGCGTCATCTGCCAGACAAACGCACCAAACGACAGCCCCGATTGATGCCACAGGAAGAGGTTCTGCGGGTTGCCGATCGGCGTGAGCGCGGAGCCCGCATTGACCGCCAGCGCCTCGAATATCACCAGCCGCGCCACCGGCAGACTGGCCACCTGCCGCAAGCCGACGGTGAGCGGCACGATCACGAACAACGCCACATCGTTGGTCAACACGGTCGATAGCGCTGCCGAAGCCGCTACCAGGCTGAGTGCCAGCACACGCTGGCTGCTGGCTACTTCGACGAGGCGCCGGCCGAGCAGCTGCAGCATGCCGCTGGCCTCAACCGCCTTGGTCAAGATGAGCAAACCGGCCAACGCGGCAATGGTGTGCCAATCAATGAGTGCCGGATATTCAATGATGCGCCGGGGTGCCGCGAGCGTCAGCGCGCCGCAGATGGCCAACAGCGACCAGAAAAAAACGTCTTGTTTAAGGCTGTGCCAGAACGGCGGGTGTTGCGACACGGCTTGCGCCATATGCGTGCGTGGCGGATCGCCGTTCATACAAAAGGGAAAGGAAACGTTAGCGCAAACGCGCACAAACCAGCTGGGCGCGGTTTGCCCGGCCGATTGTAGTGCGACGGCTTCCTGCGCTCAATCGCAAGCCGGGCACACTTACGTGCCCGGCCTATACCAGAGAAGGTTCAGCTTACGATTCGCGCGAACCCGAACCGCCCGGACGATCTGAGCCTCCCGACGAACCGCCAGCACCCGGCCGGTCCGAAGAAGACGTCATGCGCGAGCGGTCTTCTGCGCTGCTGCCGGCATGCGGCGCACCTTGCTGGCCCGCTTGGCTATGCGACGCGCCCGGATGATAGGCCGACTGCGGATGGCGCTCCGGCCCGCGATACTGGCCTGCCAGGCCATGACCGCCACCGGTGCCGCCCATCGCGCCGTGCTCTGAACGTTCGTGGCTGGCTTCCGCTCCGCCGCCTTGCGTCGGCTGCGCCGGGTGATTGGCGATCACGCGCTCGATCTCGGCCACGGCTTCGCGCGGCGCCAGAACGACCTCCAGCCCCAGCGCGCCGGCCACGGCCATCAGCGTCGACAGGCGGGGATCGGCACGACCGGATTCCGCGCGCAAATACGCTTCGCGAGAGATACCGGCCATCTTGGCGACATCTTCCTGTTTGAGCTTGCGCGACTTGCGCAGACTGTGTAACTGCTTGAAAGGCTGTTCCATCTGTTCGCTCCTGCACCTGAGATGGGAAACACCGCCGGGTCTGGACCCGAACGATGGGCTGAAAATATGCGGGTCCGGTGGCTGCACCTTCATCCGCGGTCATGCACAACACGGCAACAGCGGCGGTTCATCTATGCACGCCGTTGCACACGTTTTTTGGGGCGGCCTCCGTGATGTGTTTTCTACAGAGTAGACGTAATTTCGACTGCACCCAATATCGACGCGTGATGAAAGCGCATCTCATCAACCCTGTTTATGGTGACAAGACATCCCGAGGGTCGGTTCCCTCGTAGATGCCGTTTACTTCGCTTGTCAGGCTCTTTTTGTGACGCCTCAAGCGCAAATCCTTGCACCCGCACCACACTTCGTCGATCCGCGCTTGCCCTATCCACCAATCGGAGGGTGCTCTGCGGGAGAGAACCGCCTGAGCCTCCTGTGCCGTCGTCGGGCGACTGCGCGCGCCTCTCGTCACGCAATTGCCGTGCCGGAGGTGACGCGACGGGCAGTTGTGGGTAGGGAGGGATTAATGGAAATCGCGGCTGGAAGTGGCGAGGCGCCCCAGAAGTGGGGTCAGATCCACCAGATGCTGAGCGACAAGGTGCCGGGTCTCGCGCTCACATTGCCATTTGCCGTAGACGCCCAGCAACTGCGCGTTCAGCACTTCGCGTCGCTGACGCTCGATCAAGTGCGGCCAGAGGATGACGTTGATGGCGCCCGTCTCGTCTTCAATGGAAACGAAGATGGTGCCGTTGGCGGTGCCCGGTCGCTGCCGCACCGTGACAATGCCGCAAGCGCGCGCCAGTTGCCCGTTACGATAGCCGGCCAGCGTGGCGGCGGTGGCAAAACGCATGCGGTCGAGCCGTGCGCGCAGCAGCCCTACCGGATGACTCTGCAGCGACAACCCCAGGCTGCCGTAATCGGCCATCACTTCTTCACCAATGGGCGGTGCGGGCAGCACGAGCGGCGCTTCCACCGGACGGGCCTGGCGTAGCAACGCGTGATCCTGGCCGGGCTCCTGCAGGGCGAGCGTTTGCCATAGCGCCTGACGACGGTGGCCGGCCAGCGGCTTGAGCGCATTGGCAGCGGCCAGCACGTTCAGGTCGTGGCGATCGAGTGCCGCGCGCTGGGCCAGATCTTCCACGCTGGTAAAAGGAGCCTGAGCCCGAGCCGCTTCGATGCGCTCGGCGGCCGGCTTGCGCATGCCCCGAATGCGATTCAACCCCAGGCGGATGTCGGGCTGCACCACGCCATTCTCACCGACCTCGCCATCGGCGCGGGGATGCAGCGTGCTATCCCATACGCTGGCCGTCACGTCCGCCGGCAGCACGCGCACATGGTTACGCCGGGCTTCCTGCACCAGTTGCGACGGTGAATAGAACCCCATGGGCTGACTGTTGAGCAACGCCGCAAAGAACGCCGCCGGCTCGTGGCACTTCAGGAAGCTGCTGACGTAAGCCAGCTTGGCAAAGCCTGCCGCGTGGCTTTCGGGGAAGCCGTATTCGGCAAAACCTTCCATCTGCTTGCATAGCGCTTCGACAAAAGCGGGGTCGTAGCGCCTCTTGACGACCATCGCATGCACCAAGCGCTCCTGATGCTGTGTGAGATTGCCCTTGCGCTTCCAGGCGGCCATGTCGCGACGTAATTGGTCAGCATCATCCGCAGTGAAATCGCCGGCCTTCATGGCAATCTCCATCACCTGCTCCTGGAAGATCGGCACACCCAGCGTGCGTTCGAGCACGGCTTTTACCTCGGGGCCGGGGTAGGTCACGCAATCGGTGTTGCCATTGCGCTTTGCCTCGCGCCGCTGCAGATACGGGTGCACCATGCCGCCCTGGATCGGCCCGGGCCGTACGATGGCCACCTGGATCACAAGGTCGTAATACTCGCGCGGACGCAGACGCGGCAGCATCGATTGCTGCGCGCGCGATTCGATCTGGAACACGCCGATGGTTTCGGCGCGGCAGATCATGTCGTAGGTTTCCTCGTCGTCATCCTGCAAGTGCTGCATGGCGAGCTTGCCGGTTGCGCCGTAGTGCTCGCGCCGTCCGGGCAACGCGTCCACCATATCGAGCGTGCGGCGAATGGCCGTCAGCATGCCCAGCGCCAGCACGTCCACCTTCAGCAGACGTAGCGATTCGAGATCATCTTTATCCCACTGGATGACACGGCGGTTCTCCATCGCCGCATTCTCGATTGGCACCAGGCGTGAAAGCTTGCCCTGCGCAATCACGAACCCACCCACGTGTTGCGACAGATGGCGCGGAAAACCACGCAACTGATCCACCAGTTGCGCCCAGCGCAGCACCAACGGCGATTCCGGATCGAGACCCTGCTGGCCTGCGCGCTGGGCAAATTCCTTGCGACTATCCCACCACGCCTGCCCCTTGGCCACCTGCTCGATGATCCCGAGATCAATGCCCAACGCCCGGCCGACGTCACGCAGCGCGCTACGCGTGCGATACGTGATGAGTGCGGCCGCCAGCGCGGTACGTGTCACGCCGTACTTGTTGTAGATGTACTGGACGACCTCTTCGCGGCGCTGGTGCTCGAAATCGACATCGATGTCGGGCGGCTCATTGCGTGCACGCGAAAGAAAGCGCGCGAACAGCGTGTTGCCGCTGTTCGGGTTCACCTCGGTAATCTGCAGGCAATAGCACACCGCCGAATTGGCCGCCGAGCCACGCCCCTGGCAGAGAATCCCCTGGCTGCGCGCGAACTTCACCACGTCATAGACGGTCAGGAAGAACGGTTCGTAACCCAGTTCGGCAATCAGTCCGAGTTCTTCCTGGATCTGCGCACGCACCTTCTTCGGCACGCCGTCTGGATAACGCTTTGCGGCACCGGCCAACGTTTCAGCAAGCAGGTATTCGGCCGGCGTCATGCCTTCCGGCACGACTTCGCTCGGATATTCGTATTCGATCTCTTCAAGGGAAAAATTGCACAACGCCGCCAATTCCACCGTCCGACGCAGGATCTTGGCACCGCGCTCCCCTTGATAGAGAAACGCGAACTGCATGCGCGTGCGCATCGCTTGTTCAGCGCTGGGGGCAAGTTCCAGCCCGCATTCAGCAAGCGGCTTGGACAAACGGATGGCGGTCAGCACGTCGTGCAGCGGCTTGCGTTGGCGCGTGTGCATCTGCACGCCGCCGGTCGCGACCATAGGCACATCGATTTGTTCCGACACCGCCGAGACCGTGCCGCGATGGCGGTCATCTGCATGCCGTAGCGGCAACTCCAGCGCAATCGATAGCCGCTCACCGAACACGCGCTGGCACCACCACGCCTGAGCCAGCAGTTGCTGCGGGTCGGGATCGTAATCAGGCAGCAGAATCGCCAGGCAATCGGGCACGCCGCGCAGATGAGCGAGTTCACCTTGGGGCGTAGCCAAATCGTCAGCCAGCAAGCGGTACTCACCCTTGGGGGCTGCCAGCCGCGCGTGCGTGATGATCTCGCTCAGGTTGCCGTAACCCTCGATGTTCTGTGCCAGCAGCACCAGCCGCAGCCAGGGTTCGCCATCGGCATTGCGCACCGTAAAGCGGCTGCCGATGATGAGCTTCAGTTCGTATTCCTTGGAGGCCACAAGCGCTCGCGCGGTGCCGGCGACAGAGCATTCATCGGTCAACGCCAGCGCTTGATAACCATACAGCTTGGCGCGCTCCACCAGTTCATGCGGATGCGACGCTCCGGTCAGGAACGTGAAATTGCTGATGCAATGCAGCTCGGCATAGTCGGGCAGAACGGGAAGTGGCGTGGGCGAAGTCATGATGTACCTAGCCGAACAAACCGTGCAGATACCAGCGTGCTTCCTCTTCTGCCGCGTTGGCCTTGCCTGCGGAAACGCGCTCGCGATACACCCAGTAACGCTCGCCTTTTTCTCCTGCGGCGATGAAGTAATCGCGTTTGATTAGATCGTCGTCCCACCAGCCGGATTCGATGCGCTCGGGCATCGACACCAGCCGCAACGGCCCGCGGTAATACGGATAATTCTGACGTGTCAGCAGCGGGATCGGCTTCTCCAGCAACCACAACGGCCGCTCCGGCTGCTGCGCATGCCATTGCGCCAATGCTTGACGCGCGGCGGCACGGCTCTGCGCGGTGGTCGCGGCATTCACCTCGACCCAGTGGTTGGCGCGCTCGGGGCGATGGTCGGCACACGGCTGGGGGTGAAGTACGCTCTCGGCACCCAGCCGAGCGATCAGTGTATCGATCAGGCGCGCAGCGTCTTCAGCGCGACCACCGGGCTCAGGGAACAGCGACTCCGTAGGCGGCGCGAGCGGCGTAGCATCGGTCACCGTCAGGCGCAGTTCGACCACCGGGGCGATCAGCGTGAGCCGATGCACGCGCTCGTGCAGCACCCGCGACAAGTGCGCCAGCGTGCGAACCGGCTGCGCCAGCGCGATCTCCACCGGCGTGGAGGAGGCGGCATCTTCACTGCTCCGGCCGCGCCGGCGTTCGTGCTCCAGCGTCAGTCGATACGTCTTGGCGCCCAACTGAAGCGCCGACAGCCAGCCGACCAGTTGCAACAACAATTGCTCCGAGGCTGCCAGCACACCTTCCGCGTTATCGATGCGGCCGGGCAACTCCAGCTGCACATCAAAGCGCAACGGCGCGGTAAACCAGGTGAAGCTTTCGTGCCCGTTGCCATACGCCGCATCGAGCGTATCCACGAGCAACGGCCCGCAGCGCCGCCGCAGGCCGCTACGTGGTAACTCCCGCAAATCGGCCAGCGTGCGGCAGCCTAGGCCCTCAAGCCAATCGGGCCGCGTGAGTCGCGCCACCGCATCGATCGGCAATTGATCAAGCAACGCCGACAGCCGCTCCTGCCGAACCGCCCTCCTCGCTCGCCCGTGACGCCCTGCCGTGCGACGACGGCCACGCATCGGCGCCGGCCGCGCACTGGCAAGCCATGCCGCGCCGCGTGCCGTCGGCCCGGTGCCAAGCTGCGGCATGGCGCCCAACCGAACCGCGCAATACTTCACTGCCCGACACAGCGCGCGATGTCCACCGAACAGGCGCAAGCTGGCTTCCACCTCCAACAACACGGTCGCCTCATCCGCCACGTCCAACGTGACATGCGGCGTGAATGCCAGCAGCGCCAGCGCCAGCGATTGCAGCAACCGCGTCTCGGCCGCCACATCACGGTCAAGTTGTATAGCGTGCGGTACCAACGCCTGCGCGCCCGCTCGGCGCAGGCCTGCATGTACGCCTTCGCGCATCGCCAAACGGTTGGCCGACACTACACGCTCCTGCTCCAGCACCACGACCGGCAAAGGCAGCGCGGCCGGATCAGACCACCGGGGTCGAAGCGCGTCGAGTGGGAGACGGGGCAGATGCACCGCGATCCAGAACGGCATGATCGGAAGTGTTTTGATCGGAAACGTCCGACAAAGCGTCGAACGCCACAGAAGACGAAGGAGACGAAAGCGCGGCCAGCAATTTCGCCGTGGCCGGATCCATGATGAACGGCTCGACCGATGGCACAGGCAACGGACGCACGGAAGCGCGACCGGCCCGAAGCGGATCCGCCAACGGCAGCAGCAACGGAGATTCACGCAACGGCCCACGCCGCTTGTGGAAGAAGATGGACAGCGCATCGGCGCCAGCTGGCTCCAGCCCAAGCCGCAGCACCGCCGGCGACGACTCACGCTGCGCCTGAGCCGGCCGGAACACCCAGATGGCGCTCTCTCCCGCCTGGGCCAACACTTGCAGCCTGCGCAACTCTCCTGGGCGTGCCCGGTTCAGCCAGATCAGCACACCATCGAAAGCCTTGCTGCGTAGAAGCTGCTCGGCTGCCCATAGAAGATCGGCCGACTCGCCAGCACGCACCCAGACGATTTGTTCAGGAGAAAAATCCCAACCCACCAGCCTCACTGCATTCGGCAGATGCGGCGGCGCGACCAGCGCGATGCGCCGGGCGTTCGCGCTGAGCGTAGACAACGCCGGACGCAGCAATCGGCACTCACCAATACCGGATTGCGGGCACAGCAGCTCGGTCAATCCACCGAGAGGCCAACCACCGCCAGGTAACTCAGCATCCAACGCGTCATATCCAGTGGTCAGAACGCGTCCGTCGCCTCGCGCCAGATGGCCTGCATTCCACAACGCCGGATGCAGCGTTTCTGGAGATAACACCGCCGCCGGAGCTTTCCGCGCCGGCGACCGAGATCTAGGCTCTGTACGCCCCGCGGCGACGGGATATTCCGCCACACCTTCGGCGATGGAAAGAGACGGAGACAACGCAAACATGGAAACGCCAAGGGAAGCCGATGAATACTGTATAAATATACAGTATCACAGCTTTCCTTCAACGCAGCCTAGTTTTGCGAATGTGTCGTGAGCCAGCGATAGCACTACCTCAAGCACTGGCATTGTGGTGATTCAAAGGGAACATCTTGAAACTGATGGTTTCCTTGTCAGAAAATGGCACAAAGATCACTTTCCGGATGGGTATTTGCAGGGGATGTTCTGTGCTCTGGTTCAGGGCTGTGGTGCTCCGGGAGGAGCTGGATATCGAAGCTGATCGCGCAAAGGCAAACACCCCAGCTCTGTGTGAGAGCTGGGGTGTAGATGGGAGAGCCTGGCGATGACCTACTTTCACACGGGAATCCGCACTATCATCGGCGCGGAGTCGTTTCACGGTCCTGTTCGGGATGGGAAGGGGTGGTACCGACTCGCTATGGTCACCAGGCTATGACTTGTCGCCACGTTGACGAGGTCAACGCGACCAATATGGGAATGTAGATTTGGGGTTGTGATTTGTGTGTATCAGGCACAAGGCGGACCCAGCCGGAAACATACCGGTTATAGGATCAAGCCGCACGGGCAATTAGTACTGGTT
>NZ_FOWV01000017.1 GCF_900115545.1 Ralstonia sp. NFACC01
AGCGCGCCAATCGACGTCATCACCAGCGAACGCATGCCGGCCGTGGCGTCGGACTTGTCCAGCGCCACCACCAGGCCCCAGTCGGTGCCCTTTACGCCTTGGCGGTAGAGCAGTTTGGATGCGCCATCCACCGACACTTCCACCGGCTTCTCCGCCTGCGCCAGCGATGCCAGCGTGGCTTCGTTCAGGCCTGCCGACAGATCGGTCGCCGGCTTGAGCGTGAGCTTGTCATTCGGGTGCGCGACGATCTTGCCAGCCGCGTTGACGAGGAAGCCGAAGCTGGCCGGTGTCGGATGAATGGCCTTCACGTTGGCGATCACGCTGTCCATCGCCACGTCGCCGCCGATCACGCCTTTGAGACTGCCGCCTTCCAGGATGGGCACGGCGAAGGTCACGACGAGCTGGCCGGTGCTCGCGCTCACGTACGGCGGCGTCACCACGGGCTTGCCGGCCTCCACGGCCTGCTTGTACCAGGGGCGTGCAGTCGGGTCATACGTCGGCGGAATGCCTTCGGGGTTCGAGAATTTGTACGACTTGTCGGGGTAGCCGACATACACCTTGATCAGTCCACCCGCCTTGGCTACGGTCTGGAACATGGGAACCGGATCGTCTGACAGCGCCGCATCCTGAAGCGCGACGATCAGTTGCAGTTTGCTGGCAATCCAGTCGTCGATACCCGTTGCGTGTCCGTTTGCGACAGATTGCAGATTCGATTGGATGGCCTGCTCATTGTGAGCCTGTGCGACCAGATAATTGAGACCGCCCGCCAGAACCAGCGCGCAGACCACGATGGTCACACACGCCAGTTGAATCTTCGTTCGAATGGAAGCAAACATGAACAGCCTCTTGAAGTATCGGTGAGGTGCCGCCGGCAGAGAGGCCCGGCTGGTTACACGCTAATCGATCCAAGGCCCCCCCGGCTTTAGCGCTATGCAAAGAATGCATCGGTGGCACCAAAGGGGGGCCATGGGAAATATTCGATTCAGTACTCAATCGGCGGTCTTGTCGCTCGGATACTTGAACGAGTCGCGCAATAGGAAGTTCATCGGGATGTCCAGCCTCACCCCGTTGGGCGGAATCGGTTGCAGGAACCACTTTCTGTAGAGCTTCTCGGCGTCGTAGTCGAGGATGATGTTGGTCATCGCGCGATCAACCAGGTGCTTGAACTCAGCGTCGTCTTTGCTGAGCATGATTGCGTAGGGCTCGACCGTCAGCATGTCTCCGACGACGGCGTAGTCGCCCGGGTTCCTGGCGTTGGCGCGAAACCCGTAAAGCAGTACGTCGTCCATTGCAAAAGCATCGGCCTTGCCGTTCTCAACCATGGCAAAGGCTTCGGCATGGTCTTTTGCTTCGAGAATCTTCATGCCCAGCACGCGTGCATCGTTCACCTTGCGCAGTTCGGTGATGTTAGTGGTGCCTTTGGTGGACACCGCAGTCTTGCCGCGCAGATCGTCCCACTTCAGGATGCCCGACGATGTTTTCACGATCATCCGGCTGCCCGCGATGTAATGCGGGATGGTGAATGCCACTTTCTCGCGTCGTTCACGCGTGTTGGTGGTCGAGCCGCATTCGAGGTCGGCCTTGCCCTCGGCAATGGTCGGGATGCGAGAGGAGGGCGTCACCATCACGTACTGCACCTTCAGGTCCGGCCGCTTGAGGTCGGTGCGCAGTTTGTCGACCACGCGCAGACAGAGGTCCATGGCATAGCCAACGGGCTTCTTGTCGGTGTCGTAGAACGAGAACGGCACGGAGCTCTCGCGGTATGCGAGGCGGATGGTGCCCGTATCGCGGATGCGGTCGAGGACCGGCGTGGAAGAGGCCAGAGCGAGGCCCGGCGCAAAGATAGACAGCAAGACGACAATTGGCGCTGCGATTGGTCGCGCCCGTGAGAACAACAGTGGCATAGCTAGTTTCCTCCCCCAAAAGAGTCGGTTGCCTTTGCCATGTCGCCAGCAAGACTCCGACGAATGCGACAGCGCAACTTCGGCATGGTGTGTTTTGAGTGCCGAAAGTTGTGCTCGGAGCGCCCTTAGACGGACGTCATCTGTTTTCTGTCCCGCTCCGGATTGCCTAGCTCAGCTACATTTTTCCGAGCCTTGCTCATTAGGGGCGTGGCCGGCCGAGTAACGATCCGATATCGCTTCCTGCATGCCCTAGATGATGGATCGCATCAGCGCGAAAAGTATTCCGAATGCGCATAGGCCCAGTCCACATCCTCATAACCAGTGGGGCCTGTTTGCCTAACATGGGCAGCATCGGGATGGCGACTTACGAGAAGAAAGCCACAGAGACAGCGCATTGAGCCGGAGCGGCCGGCCGTGCACAAAAAGGGGGAAACATGAACACCAAACGCTTGACCACCCATATCAGTCTCGGAATGCTGCTAGGCATTGCCGTCGGGTGGGGCTGCCACGAATACGCCAAGGACGCCGCGGCGGCCAAGGACATCGCTTCGTACTTCAGCATCATCACGGACATCTTCCTGCGCATGATCAAAATGATCATCGCGCCGCTGGTGTTCTCGACGCTGGTGACAGGCCTGGCAAGCATGAGCGGTGGCAGGTCGGTCGGCCGCGTGGGTCTGCGCGCAATGCTGTGGTTCGTGTGTGCGTCGGCCACGTCGTTGGCGCTGGGCATGCTGCTGGTCAACTTCTTCCAGCCGGGCGTGTACATGAACCTGCCGCTGCCGGAAGCTACCGCCACGGCAGCCTTGAAGACCGGCGACTTCACGCTCAAGGCCTTCATCACGCACGTGTTCCCGCGCAGCATCGTGGAGGCCATGGCCACCAACGAGATCCTGCAGATCCTGGTGTTCTCGCTGTTCTTCGGCGCCGCGCTGTCGACCATGAAGAACCCGATGGACAGCGTGATCGGCCGTGGCCTGGAGGAGCTGACCAAGCTGATGTTCCGCATTACCGACTATGTGATGCGCTTTGCGCCGCTGGGCGTATTTGCCGCCATGGCCGCCGCCATCACCGTGGAAGGCGTGGGCGTGCTGTGGACCTACGGCAAGCTGATCGGCGAGTTCTACCTGGGCCTGGCGCTGCTGTGGGCAATCCTGTTCTTTGTCGGCTACGTGCTGCTGGGTCGTTCGCTGGGCCGCTTGCTGGGGCTGATTCGCGAGCCGACGATGCTGGCGTTTGCTACGGCGAGCAGCGAATCCGCCTACCCGAAGACGATCGAGGCGCTGGACCGTTTTGGCGTGCCCAAGCGCATCTCCAGCTTCGTGCTGCCGCTGGGGTATTCGTTCAACCTGGATGGCTCGATGATGTACCAGGCGTTTGCGGTTTTGTTCATCGCGCAGGCCTACAATATTCAGATGAGTTTCACCCAGCAACTGACGCTGCTGTTGGTGCTGATGCTCACGAGCAAGGGCATGGCCGGCGTGGCGCGTGCCTCGTTGGTGGTGGTGGCGGCCACGCTGCCGATGTTCCACCTGCCGGAAGCGGGTCTGCTGCTGATTATCGGCATCGACCAGTTCTTCGACATGGGCCGCACGGCCACCAACGTGATCGGCAACAGCCTGGCCACCGCCGTGGTGGCGAAGTACGAACAGGCGGAGCAGCCGAGCGAGTTGGAGCCCAGCCACGCAACCTCGGCCACGCCTTCGGTGTGACGGTTGGGGGACAACCATGAAACGGCACACATTTGGCGTGATTGGTGGACTCGGGTCGCTGGCCGGAGCCGATCTGTTCTTCAAACTGGTACGTAGCGAGCCCGTGCTGGCGGAGCAGGATGCCTTCCACTTCCTATTCGAGCAGCATCCATTTCGGGATGTACGTGCACCGCTGAATGTGACGTGCAGCATGACGGCACGCAAGCTGTATGTGTTCCAGATGTGCCAGTCGCTTGCGCAGCGAGAAGTGAACTCCATCCTGCTGCCATGCTTCGCCAGCCACACCTTCCGCGAGGAACTGCAGAGCGAGCTGACTGTGCCCATTGTCGACATGATGGCGGCGTTGCGGCGGCACGTGGACCGCATCGCCACAAAAGGGGCCGTGCTGGGTGTGGTCGCGTCGGATTTTGTGCGGCGATCCGGCTTGTTCGAGCGGTACTTTGCAGATCGCTACGACATCGTCTATCCCGGCGGCCTCGACCAAGCCTTCGTCATGAACGCCATCTACGGCGAGGACGGTGTCAAGGCAGGCAAGCTGGAAGGTCACGCCGTCGAGCACCTGGCGCATGCGTGCGAAAGCCTGCAGCGGCAGGGCGTGGAGTGGATCCTTCCGGGGGTGACTGAGCTGTCGTTGGTTTGCCAGGTGCTGCAGCGCCGCGGCTACCCCGTGCTGGACGGCAACGCCATCTATGCCGAGCACGCTGTGTCATTCACTGCATCGGGGCCACGCCGTGTATTCAAGCTGGGTATCGTCGGCGGTGTCGGTCCGGCAGCCACGGTTGATTTCATGGACAAAGTTGTACGCAGCACGCCAGCGAGCCGAGACCAAGACCACATCAAGATGGTCGTGGAGCAGAACCCTCAGATTCCAGACCGCACCGCACACTTGCTGCATCAGGAGGCTGACCCGACAGTCAGTCTCTACGCGACGTGCAAGCGGCTCGAATCTGAGGGCGCGAGCGCAATTGCTATCCCATGCAATACGGCACACGCGTTCGTCCAGGACATTCAGCCTTACTTGGCGATCCCGATCGTGAACATGCTGACAGAAACGATCGCTTTTATCCGTTCGCAGTACGGCACCGTGCGGCCGGTGGGATTGCTGGCGACCTCCGGCACGATCGCAAGCGGCGTCTATCACGAGGCTGCCCAGGCAGCCGGTATCACGCTGATGGCGCCCTCAGAACCGTTCCAGGAACGCGTTATGTCTGCCATCTACGGTGAGCATGGTGTGAAGGCCGGCTATGTCGATGGCGCATGTCGCGAGTCATTGCGCGAGGCGATCGAGCACCTCGCACTGGCCGGCGCCAAGGTGATCATCCTGGGCTGCACCGAACTGCCGCTCATCTACGAAGAAACGACAGCGTTTGCACTGGCCAACGGCAAATCCGTCGTGCTGGTGGATCCCACCGCCGTGCTGGCGCGACATTGTGTGGGCCTGGCCCAGCCCGAGAAACTGGCTTTGGCCAGTGAGACGCCGTCGGAGTGCGTTTCCGTTTCTGCTTGAGATCTCATTCCCTGATCATCACTGGCGCAGTTTGTTTCGACGATGCAAATGAAATGGCTGGAGGCACTTATTGCACTTGAGGGAACACGAAGCTTTTCCCACGCCGCACGCAAGCGCTGTCTTTCACAACCGGCCTTGTCCAGGCAAATTCAGTCGTTGGAGAAGTGGGCGAGCGTTCCGTTGGTGAATCGTGACGTGCAGCCAATCCAGATGACAGCGGCTGGTCGCGAGCTGTGCATACATGCCCGATGCATCCTGACGATGCTGTCAGTGGTGCAGCGTGATTTCAGATCGAAGCATTCAAATGGAGACTAAATAAAAGCGATACATTAATGGTCGCCGCAGGAGCCAGACCACCCTGCAATAGGCGCGCTAGATCAACGACATCCGAATGCTTGAGCCCATGGGGTACATCCCGCCGGCCGAAACTGAGACGCACATTGTGGCCGGTGACTCTGGAGAGTCGTCCATGACGCATACGCTGCTGCTTCGCGCCATTGTTGCCGCAACGCTGGGTGGCGCAGCCTTCATCGCTTGTTTGGCCGCTTTCCCCAGCTACGCCGCCACGCCCTCTACACGCCCCGTATACTTCATTTCCAGTCCGGACGCTGCTCTTGAGGAAGCCATCCACGTGAACGACCCCTCGGCGATTGCGCGTGCCCTTGCCGATGGAGCGTCGATCAACGCCGTCAACAAACAGGGTGTCTCGCCATTGATGATTGCAGTCGATCGTCAAAAGATGGAATCAGTGCTGACACTGCTGCACGCTGGCGCTGATCCCAATGCAACCGCGAAAGACGGCGCGTCGCCAGTCGGCCTGGCCGTTGAAAACTTCCGCGCCAAGCCTCACGGGCGACAGATCATGATGGCCGTGTTTCAAGCTGGTGGTCGTCCCGACACCCGTCGCCCCAATGGGGACCCAGTGCTGATGCGGTTTGTAAACTCGCACGACATTGAGGGCCTGCAGGTGATGAAATCGTTTGGTGCAGATCTCGATGCGCGCGACCGCTCCAATGATCCCATCATTACGAAGGCTGCTCTGGGTATGGACTGGGATGTGGTCTGGTGCCTGATCGAGTTGGGTGCGCGCTTCGACTACGAAAACGGCGACGCACGCAACCCGCTGAGTCTCTCGCTCTCCAACAAGGCTCCGTCGCGCAGTTCACCGCTCTTTGTCTACAAAGAAAAGGTGTGGCAGCGCTTGCGCGATGCAGGCATCAATCTTCCACCGCTACGGAACTGAGTGAGTCGCAGGGCCACGTTGGCATAACCAAGCGCATCTCCCGCTTCGGCCTGCCGCCGGGTTGCTCGCTCAACCTTGGTGGCTCGACAAGCTTCGCTTTGGATGCCACGCATTCGGATGGTGCACGCCGGCCACATTGTGGGGCAAGCAGACTTGAACGCGTTCCAACCTGGTTCAATGCACTCTGCTGACCCATGCCACTCAAACTGCCCCGCATCTCGTCCGGTGCCTCTGTCTCTACACCTTCGTCGTCACAGGCGGTGGCCGGCGAGACGAATACGCCATCCACGCCTGACAGACAGGCGTCTCGCCAGCGTGGCGAACTTGCCGGCTTGAAGAAGGCACCCCCGGCGCCACCTGCACTGCCGGGCACACCGCAGACCAACGTCGGTGTAGTGAAGCGGGTGGGCAAGGCATTGCGTGCGCAAGTCAAAAGCACATTCAGCTGCGTAACAAAGGACGGCGCGAGTCGACTCGATTGGAACACGCCGTTTAGCGCGCACTCGCGGGCCGGCAGACCGACCACGTTGCGTGATTTCGCGCACGTCAAGCAATCTGCGGCGCGGATGGCCGCCGCGCGCGGTGACGCGCCGCAACCCGGTAGTCCTTCTGGCTCGGCACGCAGAACGGAGCAGGCGCTCAATCAGGCAATGACGGGGTTGCGCACCCAGATTTCTGCGATCACCAATGCCAGCGCCAGTCTCTACGGTGGTCAGCCGCAACCGGCGCAGGCGCTGCAGCACGTCGATGATGTCATCGCCTACTGGGAGTCGACGCAAGGGCAAGCGCTGGCTGCGAAAGTCAGCAGCGAACCTGAGGCATTCGTTGCGGGAGTCCGGGAGATGGCCACGGCACATTCGCCCGCCGTCGCCATGGCGGTATCGCTGGCGCTCGTGTCGGCCAAGGAGCGTCTCGATCCGGGCAACGCCACAACGCTCAACGGCGACGTCTTTTCTTATCTGAAGCATGCGGACCTGGGTGCCGAAATCGGTAACGCGAAAACGCATTCCGAGACATCGCGCGACTCTCATATCCTTGCCCTGCGGGGCGCGCTGGAGCAGACGCGCGAGGCCTTGATGGCAAACCGGTGCACCACGGGCGCGGGTTCGGGGGGTGAGTCGTCGTCGGCACCATCCCACGCAATCGATGTCAAGGCGCTGCAGGCCTTCATCCAGACGGTGCGAGATTTCCCCATCAGCATGCGGGGGGCGGCACGACATGCGCCGCAGGCCCTCGCCGATTGGCCGGGGGTGCGCGAGAGCCACGCGCAGTTCGATGCGCACAACGCCGAGGCGGCTGCCGCATGCCTGGCCACGCTCGAAGCGGTGGCCGATGAAATCGGCTCGCAACCGCCTGCGCACGGGCAAAAGGGTGCGGTTGAAGTCTCCGCCCACACCGTCGAGAAAATACGCGACGCGCAGGAGGCGATGATTGCGGCTGTCTCGACGCCGGCTCATCTGCACGCACACGACCAGCAGCTCAAGCATGCCGAATCGGGGCGGGCCGTTGCGTGGGGCGCTTTACAGCATGCCGCGACCACCGGCAATTTCGAGGCCATGCTCGCCGCCACGGGCAACCGCAATCTTGGCGCCACGGATCAAGGCAACCTGCGCGTCCATCTGCAAGCCGGCGCTGCGATTGCCACCGCGCTGAAGGCCAAGCCCACGCCGGAGGCGCTGATTGCAGCGCGGCTCGCTCCGCACGAGGCCGTGTCGAGCGCGACGAACTTCGCCCAGCGCGTGAGCGATGCAAGCGCAAAGCTCATCCACGGTGTCGGTCCGGCAACCTTGAGCGCCGCTGAAAAGAGTGATCTGGTCGCGTGGCGCAACGGCTTCACCGACGATGCACCGGGTTCCGAATTGAGCCAGTTCAAGGCTCGCTTGTTCAAGTCGCTTGCATGGGTCGACCGCATGGACAACGACCGGCGCGCGACATTGCCAAGCAACCACAAATCGCCGCTCTCCGCCGCGCGCAATGGCATGGCGCAGGGCGATCGCGCGGTCTTGGCGAACGAGCAGAAAGCGTTGTTGGCTGAGCTCGCGAAACCGGCGGTCGACGAGGTGGTGCAGGCCGTCGCTGTTGAAATGGAGCACCTTTGCGGTAGCACCCCGCCGGCAGAGACTGAAGCCGGGGAAGGGACTTCCCATCGCCCAAATGCGTTGAGCGACACCCATTGCCAGTGGATCGCCCTGCGCGTCGCGCTTGAAGACTGGTTGCCCGAGCACAAGGCCGGCCGCCAGGGGCATCAACTCGTGCTGGGCCGCGAACTCTCGCCCGCAGCATTGCCGGAAGATGTCGAGCAGCGTATTCGCAGGTTCACTGAAGACGCCGCACACAAGGTGACGTCGGGTTCGCCGGAGGCCCTGGAACAGGCGATTGCAAGCGTCAGGCAGCATCTTGGCAATGTCCGCCTTGGCTTTGAAGACCTGCATGCGCTTGCGAACTTCCTCAATGTCGAGCGGGCCGAACCGTTTCAGAAGGCAATGGAAGCCGCCCGGAAAATTGCCACGGCGCCGCCGCTGGCCCCGGCTGACCGATCGCAGCACAGCGTGCGCGCCATGCTGGTGGACTACCTGAAGACGATTCCCGGTGGCAACACGGTCCGGTTCAGTCGCGGCACCACCGGCGGCTTCAGTACCAAGGGCATTACCAAGGCGCTCGTCAAAGCGAAGAAGCGGCTGCTTGGCGTTCCGGTTGCCGGCAATGCCCGTGTCGATCTGCGCTATGAGAAGGGGCGTGAAGCGGCGGTCTCCATGTCGTACCCTGTGCACGCTGCCGAGCTGTTTATCGGCACGGAAAAGCGGCACCGTGGGCGCATCGGCGCGGGCTGTCTCTTTGGCGCCAAGCTGTTCAAATGCTGCCGCACTGGCGCCAACGTTGATGTGAATCCGTACGAGCACGAGCGCACGGACGCCACCGGTATCATGGTCCGCATCCCGCGCCGGACGGCGGCTAAAGATGCGGAAGTCCGCGCGCTGTTCTCGCGCGTCACCGACTTCATGTTCTCGGCCGCGGATGCCCGGCGCCGATCTCCCGAAGGCATGCCAGATGCCGATGCGCTTTTCCACGCCTTTGCCAGCGAGTTCTACGCCGAGCACGATCTTTCGATCAGCTGGATCAACCAGAAGACGCGCGCGCATCGCAGCGAGATGTCAGTGGGAATCGGCATATCCGTCAGCAAGCTGCTGAACCCCAGCCAACACCGCGCGAGCAGGCAGGAGACAGGTGCGCTCGGCTCCAGCCTCGGCTACTCGTTCGAGAAGCAATGGCTGTCGACATTCAAGCAGCTCGACGCCACCGGCACATACCGGATTGCTAACCTGCGCGAGCAAAAACTGAGCCGGCACAAGATCAATCTTGGGCTCACTACGTCAGCAGTGACGGGCACGATCGGCAACACCTCGGCCGACCTGTTCGGTGGCGGCGCGGTGGTCAAGGAGCGCGGCACGAACGTGAAGCTGCGCCTGGCGATCGATCGGGACAATGTGCTGCCGACAAAGTCTGTAGCCGATTTCGAATTCGACAGCTTCCACGACTACGCCCGTTATGTCGAAGCCACCAAGCAGGAGTGGGTCAAGTTCTTTGCCTATCCGCACCGGAACGATCCGGATGGCGGCCAAGCAAAGGGGCTCAAGGCCGTCAATGACAATCTCGATACCGCGCGTCTGCTGGACACCCCATACAACGCCTTCTTTGTGCGCCGGGCACTCACCGCGGACGCTGCGAAAACGCTCAACCATCTGCAGCAGCTTTCGCTGGTGACGCCGCAAAGCGAGACAAAGCTGCACGAGCAGCTCGCCGCGTCATACACCAAGACGATCAACGCCCCCAACTCCTGGATGCCGATTGGCTTGCGCGCTTATGAAAAATACAGTGAGGCTGACGGATTCAACGTCAACGCGGGGCTGCGCTTGACGCAGAACACCGGGCTCAAGGTCGAGCGGCAGATCGTGTTCGATACGATCGACGCCAAGCTGCTCAAGGAGTATGAAGCGCAGTTGAAGGAAGATCAGAGCACACCAGAGCCTCCGGCGGCGACTCATGTCCCAACCGGCGTGCCTCCATCGCCTCGCCCGATGCAGCGCCAGGGGTCATCGGGCACGCCGCCGTATCAGAGCGTGCAAGGTGCGCGATCCGAAATCGAGCCGGCGCACGAAGAGGCTGACCGCGAACCGCTTACCGTCCCGCCGCGCGAGCAGCGATCTCCGTCGCTTGCCGACATGCTGGCCATGTCACCGCCGCGTTCGCGACCCGACGACACCCGCGCGCATCTGGAGCGACTGAAACAGCAAATGGATGCGAAGGCGGGTATTGCTTCTGCTCCCAAAAAGTCCGGCACCCTGTCCAGCAAGCTGTTTGGGCAGCACAAGGCCCAGCCGAAGCCCGCCACACCTGCTCAGTCCAGCGATAAATCCAGCGGCAACAGGTAGCGTCCGAGGGCCCGTGCGTGACGGAGCAGCCAGTCACCCCGCGCTCTGGTTCGAGGCGTCCACGGGCCGTCGTGCCGCCAGGCGGCCGCGCTAACGGGCGTTCCTTGGTACAGAGTTTTTGTCTGGCCGCGGCGGAAATACGCCCAAGGGCTAGCGCATCTCCGGAACTCGATGGGTGGGGAGCAATAGCGCACTGACAGCGGGAGACGGGCCGGGCATGACATGTTGCGCCAGCGAGATCAAATCGCCCTCCGACTCCGGCGTTGTAGCGACGTCGCCATCATGGCGTGCGGGGTCGTCTGGATTTGTGCCCTTGTCTCGGTAGGCTGCCGGCGGCATACCGAACTGCTTACGGAACTCGCGGCCCAGATGCGAGGCGTCAGCGAAGCCGCAACTGAACGCGATGTCTGCAACCCCGCGGTCTGAACTTGTCAGTAGCCAGGCGGCTGTGCGTAGCCTGATCTGCTTCGCAAATGTCTGCGGGCTCTTGCCTGTTTCGGCTTTGAACAGTCGTTCAAGCTGCCTGGCTGACAGGTCAAGCTTGCGGGCGAGTTCCTCCAATGGCAATGCGCGGCCAATGTGCTGTTCCATCAGAAGGATGGCGCGCTTGACCTTTGGATGTGTTGCGGGTTCGAGACCTGTCGGTTGCGGCTGTGGCGCATTGCCCTTTTGCATTTCGCCCACAAGCAGTATCCGCAGGGCCTTTTGCACGGTCGCGTGATCGAAGTGGCGCAGCAGGATTGCCGCGGCGACGTCGATCGACGCCCGTCCACCGGAACACGTGATCCGCCGTCTGTCGATCACGAATAGCCGGTCCGCAATCAGAAGATTCGGGTCGGCCGATGGAAACCGGTCAATGAAATCCCAGTAATGGAACCAGCTTACGCACGTGCGATGTCCGTCGAGCACGCCCGCGCGCATCAGCGAAAACACGCCGGTGCAAATACCGACGAGTGTTGCACCGGAGCCGGCTGCATGCTGGATGAACTCCAGCGTTTTTTGACTGGCCTGCGGTCCTGAATGCAGCAGCCCTCCCACGACGACGATGTAGTCGAAAGGCTCGGCCTCGTCGAAGGTTTCCCACGGCGTGACCTGGATCCCGCAACTTGCGCGCACGGGGGAAAGCGTTTCCCCGATCACACTCCACGCGCAACGCACTGGTTTGCTGTAGTCGCCGTCATCTGCGGACAGGCGCAGCATGTCAACGAACCCCGAGAACGCGGTCAGCGTGAAGTTCGGCAGCAGCACGATGCCAAACCGGATGCGTTTGGGTGCCGGTTCGGAGAGGGGCGAAGCCTGCACGTCAGAGTTCATCACCGCAAGTCAAGTTGGCGACTCCCGGCACGGCGGTCGTTGGTGCAGCGCACACCACAACCGCAGGAGGAAGCAGCGTTGTGAAGCTTCAATGGGCTCAGCGTCGCTCATTTGCCGCACGCGGACTTGTCGATTTCCGCCACAAATCATCGTCAAAGCGCCCGCAGCCGACATGCCGGATGCAGTTGGCGGCAGCATCCCATGCCAATGCCGTTTTTGTTCTATCGATCCACTTCGACCTTTGCTGTACTGACGTCCAACGTCATTCAACGCGACTATCCGCAAAGGCGACCAGATGAACGTCAGCGTCTTCGATTTATTCAAGATCGGCATCGGGCCGTCCAGCTCGCATACGGTCGGGCCCATGATTGCCGCGTGCCGCTTCGCCTCGCATATTGAAGACACCAACCTGCTGGCGTTCGTCAAGCACGTGCGGGTGGAACTGTACGGGTCACTCGGCGCGACCGGCAAGGGTCACGGCACCGACAAGGCCGTGCTGCTGGGGTTGGAGGGGAACCTGCCGGATCTGATTGACCCTGACCTGATCGAGTCGCGCCTTGCCGCAATCCGGGCGGCCAAGTCGCTGTCGCTGCTTGGTAGGCATGCCATCCGTTTCGACGAGAAAGAGCACATCGGCTTCTATCGAAAGTTGATGAGCGGCACCAGCATCGTGCACCCGAACGGCATGCGCTTTCAGGCGTTCGACGACAACGGCCAGCTGCTGGTCGAGAAGGAGTATTACTCGGTCGGCGGCGGCTTTGTCGTGAACCGCGATGGCGATCGCCTGAACGGTGTGCGTGCGACGGCCGAGATGCCGTATCCATTCCGCACTGGCGACGACCTGATGCGGCAGTGCCGCCTGCACGGTCTGTCAATCGCTGAACTGATGTTCCGCAATGAATGCACGGTGCGCTCTCCTGACGAGATTCGTGCCGGCCTGCTGACCATCTGGCGAACGATGGCGGCGTGCGTGGAGCGCGGTTGTGGGGCCAAGGGAGAGCTTCCTGGCCCGATGCGCGTGAAGCGCCGTGCGGCTGAGCTGAATACACGTCTGCGCTCGCGATCGGAAGAGTCGCTGCGCGACCCGCTCTCGATGCTCGACTGGGTCAACCTGTACGCGATGGCCGTCAACGAGGAGAACGCAGCGGGCGGGCGTGTCGTCACCGCGCCGACCAATGGCGCCGCCGGCGTCATTCCCGCCGTCCTCCACTACTACGTGAAGTTCGTGCCGGGCTCGAACGACAACGGCATCGTCGAATTCCTGCTGACCGCTGCGGCGATCGGAATCATCTACAAAGAGACCGCGTCGATCTCCGGCGCAGAAGTCGGCTGCCAGGGCGAGGTGGGCGTGGCCTGCTCGATGGCGGCGGCCGCGCTTGCTGCGGTGATGGGCGGTACACCCGATCAGGTTGAGAACGCCGCTGAAATCGGCATGGAACACAACCTCGGTATGACCTGTGACCCGGTCGGAGGGCTGGTGCAGATTCCATGCATCGAGCGCAATGCGATGGGCGCGATCAAGGCCCTCAACGCCTCTCGCCTGGCGCTCAAGGGCGACGGCCAGCATTACGTGTCACTCGACTCCGTCATCAAGACGATGCGCGAGACCGGTGCCGATATGAAAACGAAATACAAAGAAACGTCGCGCGGCGGTTTGGCTGTGAACGTTATCGAATGCTAACGAAGAGGTCTATTCAAAATGAGCCGCTACTCGATATTCAGCCTGTTCCGAAATGGCCTCTCGTATCACGAGAACTGGGAGCGGCAGTGGAAGAGCCCGGAACCGAAGCGCGAGTACGACGTTGTGATCGTCGGCGGCGGCGGACATGGTCTTGCCACTGCCTACTACCTGGCCAAGGAGCACGGTATTACCAATGTCGCGGTGCTGGAAAAAGGCTGGATCGGTGGCGGCAACACAGCCCGCAACACGACCATCGTGCGCTCGAACTACCTGTGGGACGAATCGGCCGCGCTCTATGAAAAGGCGATGAAGCTGTGGGAAGGGCTGTCGCAAGACCTGAACTACAACGTGATGTTCAGCCAGCGAGGCGTGATGAACCTCGCCCACACGCTGCAGGACGTGCGTGATACCGAGCGTCGCGTCAATGCAAACCGGCTCAACGGCGTTGACGCTGAGTTTCTGACGCCCGCCCAGATCAAGGAAATCGAGCCGACGATCAATCTGAACGCGCGCTACCCGGTGCTGGGTGCCTCGTTCCAGCGCCGTGGCGGTGTCGCGCGGCATGACGCGGTAGCGTGGGGTTTTGCGCGTGGCGCAGATCGGGCCGGCATTGACATCATCCAGAACTGCCAGGTGACGGGCATTCGGCGTGAAGGCGGTGCGGTGGTTGGCGTGGAGACCGTAAAGGGCTTTATCAAGGCCAAAAAAGTGGCCGTGGTTGCTGCTGGCAACACGACCACGCTGGCCGACATGGCCGGCATCCGCCTGCCGCTGGAGAGCCATCCGCTGCAGGCGCTGGTGTCGGAGCCGATCAAGCCGGTGGTCAATACGGTCGTGATGTCGAATGCCGTGCATGCCTACATCAGCCAGTCCGACAAGGGCGATCTCGTGATCGGCGCCGGTATCGACCAATACACCGGCTTTGGGCAGCGTGGCAGCTTCCATGTCATCGAGAGTACGTTGCAGGCCATTGTCGAGATGTTCCCGGTGTTCTCGCGCGTGCGCATGAACCGCCAGTGGGGCGGCATTGTCGATGTGTCCCCTGACGCCTGCCCAATCATCGGCAAGACCGATGTGAAGGGCCTGTACTTCAACTGCGGGTGGGGCACGGGCGGCTTCAAGGCGACACCGGGTTCAGGCTGGGTATTCGCACACACCATCGCGCGCGATGAGCCGCACCCATTGAACGCTCCATTTGCGCTCGATCGCTTCTACACGGGCCACCTGATCGACGAGCACGGCGCCGCCGCCGTCGCCCATTGATTGCCATCACCACGAGGAAAAACCATGTTGCTGATCGAATGTCCGTGGTGCGGGCCGCGCGCCGAATCCGAGTTCTCGTGCGGGGGCGAGGCTGACATCGCACGTCCACTCGAACCCGAAAATTTGACCGATCGCGAATGGGGCGACTACCTGTTCATGCGTGAGAACCCGCGTGGCGTTGCGCGTGAACAATGGCTGCACACCCAGGGCTGCCGCCGCTGGTTCAAGGTCGCTCGCGATACCGTCTCATACGACATCAAGGGCTACGAAAAATTTGTTGGCGCCCAGCCTGGCCAGGCTGGCAGTCAACCCGATGTCAACGCAAAGCAAGAAGGGGCGAGCAAATGAGCCAGAAAGACCGTCTCGGTACGGGGGGCCGTATCAACCGTGCGATTCCGCTGACATTCACGTTCAACGGCCGTACCTATCAGGGGTTCCAGGGCGACACGCTCGCGTCGGCGCTGCTGGCGAATGGCGTGCATTTTGTGGCGCGCAGCTTCAAGTACCACCGCCCACGCGGGATCATGACCGCAGGCGTGGAAGAGCCGAACGCAGTGGTGCAGCTTGAGGCCGGCCCCTACAGCGTGCCGAACGCGCGTGCGACGGAGGTCGAGCTGTATCAGGGTCTCGTTGCCAGCAGCGTCAACGCGGAGCCCTCGCTGGAAAACGACCGCTATGCGATCAATCAGAAGTTCTCGCGCTTTCTGCCGGCCGGGTTCTACTACAAGACGTTCATGTGGCCGCGCAAAATGTGGCCGAAATACGAAGAGAAGATTCGCGGGGCGGCAGGTCTGGGTAAGGCGCCTGATATGCGCGATGCCGATCGCTATGACAAGTGCTATGCGCATTGCGATGTGCTGGTGGTGGGCGGTGGCCCAAGCGGTCTGGCTGCTGCATATGCAGCGGCCACGGCAGGCGCGCGTGTGATGCTCGTGGACGATCAGCGCGAGCTGGGCGGGAGCCTGCTCTCGTGTCGCGCAGAGATCGACGGCAAGCCCGCGCTGCAATGGGTGGAGAAGATCGAGGCCGAACTGCGCAAACTGCCCGATGTGACCATCCTGAAACGCAGCACGGCGTTCGGGTATCAGGATCACAACCTCCTGACGGTGACGCAGCGCCTCACCGACCACCTGCCGATTTCGATGCGCAAGGGCACGCGCGAGCTGCTGTGGAAGGTTCGCGCCAAGCGCGTCATCCTGGCGACCGGCGCGCACGAGCGCCCGCTCGTGTTCGGTAACAACGATCTTCCGGGCGTGATGATCGCCGGGGCTGTTTCCTCATACATCCATCGCTATGGTGTGTTGCCCGGTCGGGAAGCCGTTGTGTTCACAAACAACGATCGCGCATATCAAACCGCGCTGGATCTGAAGGCGTGCGGTGCGAAGGTCACGGTGGTGGATTCGCGAGCGTCTTCGGAGGGTGCACTGCCGGCCGCAGCGAAACGGCAAGGCGTGGTTGTGATGAACGGCGCTGTCGTCACCACGGCCTCCGGCAAGTGGCGCGTATCGTCGGTCGATGTTGTCTCGTACTCAAACACGAGCGGTGGCGTTGTCATGGCAGCCCCGGCGCAGATGCGCGTGTCGGCGGCCGACGTGGCGGCTTACAACGGCGGCAAAGTCGGCGAGAAGATCAAAACGCTGCCCTGCGATATTGTCGCGACGTCGGGTGGATTCAGTCCTGTATTGCATCTCTTCGCCCAATCGGGCGGAAAGGCGCAGTGGGACGATGGGAAGGCGTGTTTCGTACCCGGCAAGCCCATGCAAGCCGAAGTGAGCGTGGGCGCTGCGGCTGGAAAGTTCGCGCTTGCAGAGGCCCTGAAGCTTGCCGTGGACGCAGGCGCCGAGGCGGCAAAGATTGCCGGGTTCGCGGCTGCGCAGCGCCCTGTTGCACCCAAGGTGACCGACGTGAAGGAGACCCCGCTCCAACCACTGTGGCTCATCGGGGATACCAACTCTGCAACACGTGGGCCGAAGCAGTTCGTCGATTTCCAGAACGACGTTGCGGTGACCGACATCCTGCTTGCCGCGCGCGAGGGCTTCGAATCGGTCGAGCACGTCAAACGCTATACGGCCATGGGCTTCGGCACCGATCAGGGCAAGCTCGGCAATATCAACGGGATGGCCATTCTCGCGCAGGCGCTTGGTAAGACGATCCCGGAAACCGGCACGACCACGTTCCGGCCCAACTACACACCGGTGTCGTTCGGCACGTTCGCAGGGCGGGAATTGGGCAATTTTCTCGACCCCGTCCGCAAGACCTGCATTCACGAATGGCACGCCGAGCACGGTGCGCTGTTTGAAGATGTAGGCAACTGGAAGCGCCCCTGGTACTTCCCGAAGAAGGGCGAAGACCTGCACGCGGCTGTCAAGCGGGAATGCCTCGCGGTGCGCAACAGCGTTGGCATTCTGGATGCCTCCACCCTCGGGAAGATCGACATCCAGGGGCCGGATGCTGTGAAGCTTCTCAACTGGATGTACACCAACCCGTGGGGCAAGCTCGAAGTGGGGAAGTGCCGCTATGGGTTGATGCTCGACGAGAACGGCATGGTGTTCGACGACGGTGTGACCGTGCGCCTGGCCGATCAGCATTTCATGATGACCACCACCACCGGTGGCGCGGCTCGCGTACTGACCTGGCTTGAGCGCTGGCTCCAAACGGAATGGCCCGACATGAGGGTGCGGCTCGCGTCCGTCACCGATCACTGGGCGACGTTCGCGGTGGTTGGCCCGAACAGCCGCAAGGTGGTGCAAAAGGTCTGCCAGGACATCGACTTCGGCAACGAGGCATTCCCGTTCATGAGCTACCGGAACGGCACCGTGGCGGGCGCCCGGGCGCGCGTGATGCGGATCAGCTTCTCGGGCGAACTGGCCTACGAAGTGAATGTGCCGGCCAATGCAGGCCGCGCTGTGTGGGAAGCGCTGATGGCGGCGGGTGCCGAGTTCGACATCACGCCATACGGCACCGAAACCATGCACGTGCTGCGTGCCGAGAAGGGCTACATCATCGTCGGCCAGGACACGGATGGATCCATCACCCCTTACGACTTGGGCATGGGCGGTATGGTCGCCAAGACGAAGGACTGCCTCGGCAAGCGGTCGCTTGCGCGCGCCGATACCGCCAAGGAGGGTCGCAAGCAGTTTGTCGGCCTGCTGACCGACGACGCTCAGTTTGTGCTGCCCGAAGGGGCGCAGATTATCGCCAACGGCACGCAGGTGTCCGCGCTGGAACCGACACCGATGATCGGCCACGTGACTTCGAGCTACTACAGCCCGATCCTGAACCGTTCGATTGCGCTGGCAGTGGTCAAGGGTGGCCTGAACAAGATGGGCGAAAGCGTGGTGATTCCGCTGGCCAATGGCAAGCGCGTCACCGCGAAGGTTTCCAGCCCGGTTTTCTACGATACGGAAGGGGTGCGCCAACATGTGGAATGAATCCAGAACTGAAGCGCAGATGAGCAACATTGCGAGCGCACGACTTGAATCGCCGTTTATTGGCGCGGTCGACCTGCTGAAGACCCGGCAGAACCGTGCACCCGAAAAGTTTGCGTTCCGCGAGCGGCCCTTTCTCGATCTGGTCAACGTGCGCGGCGACCTGAACGATCCGGCGTTCGTTGCCGCGTTCCAGGGGGTGGTGGGTTGCCGGCCCCCGGCCGATCCCAATACGGTGGCGCGCAGCACGGAGTACGACGTGCTATGGCTTGGCCCCGACGAATGGCTTGTGCGCTCGATCGGGCCGGTACAGGCGGGGGTGCTGGAGGCAAAGCTGGCCGAGGCCGTGCGGGGTTCGTACGCTGCGGCCGTGGATGTCGGCAGTGGCTACACCGTGGTCGAGATCAGCGGCCATTGCGTGCGGGATGTCCTGGCCCGCGGTTGCCCGCTCGACCTGCATCCGCGCGTATTCAAGCCCGGGCAGTGTGCGCAGTCGCATTACTTCAAGGCGTCGATCGTGCTGGTTCCGACCGGCAATGATGTGTATGAGATCGTCGTCCGGCGTAGTTTTGCCGACTACTTCGTGCGCATCATGCTCGACGCGGCCGCGCCATTGACGGCATGAAACCCATCGACACCGCCTTTAGCGAATCGCTTGCCGCGGTCGATGTACCGCTCCTGCCTGGCCGGGGTTGGAGCGTGTTCGTCGATGCATTGACCGTGCCTGTCCGGATCGGAATTCATCCACACGAACACGCGGCCCCGCAGCCTATCGTGATCGATGCGCGTCTTGGCTACGGTTGCGAGCCGAGCGAAGAGAGCGACTGGATCAACTACGAAAGCTACTGCGCACGCGTAACGGCGTACCTCTCGAGCAAGCCGCACACACGGCTTCTGGAGACGCTGGCGGCCGAGCTTGCCGACCTCTCATTCCGTGAGTGGCCGGCGCTCGGTACGCTGACCCTGGCAGTGCATAAGCCGAAGATCCGGCCGGGTACGCAACGCGTTGGCGTGGCGCTCGAATGGACACGTGCCGACTATCTGCGGCGCGGCGGACGGCCCGTCTGATCCCCGCCGTGGTGCAGATGGCGGCGGCGTTCAAGCCCATGTCGCGTTTAGCATCAAGCGTTCCAGCCCCGGAGACTACTCTCGTAAACAGCCGCTGCTGTCTTTGCTGATGGGCATGGCTGCGGCGCGATTCCACAATACGAGGAGGAAATCCAATGAAAAAAATCGCACTGGGCTCAGCGCTGGGTTCCGGTATTGCATTGATGTTTTCCGCGCCGGTCTTCGCACAAAGCAGCGTGACGCTCTACGGCGTGATCGATGAAGGCATCAACTACACCAACAATGTTGGTGGAAAGAGCCTGGTTGAAATGGCCAGCGGTTTTGCGCAAGGCAGCCGCTGGGGGCTGAAGGGTGCCGAAGACCTCGGTGGTGGCGCCAAGGCACTGTTCCAGCTTGAAGGCGGGTTCAACGTGGATACCGGCAGAGCCGGGCAAGGCGGATTGCTCTTCGGGCGCCAGGCATACGTTGGGCTCTCCGACAATCGGTTCGGCACCGTCACGCTTGGGCGGCAGTATGACTCGGTGATCGACTATCTGTCGCCCACCACGGCCGCCGGGAACTGGGGTGGCACCATGTTCGGCCACCCGTATGACAACGACAACTTCATCTATTCGTTCCGCGTCAACAACACCGTGAAATACACGAGCCCGGTCCTGTCCGGGTTCCAGTTTGGTGGCACCTACAGCTTTAGCGACGATACGAGCTTCGCGAAGAATCGCCAGTACAGCGCCGGGATGCAATATACAAACGGCGGGTTGCTGCTGGCGGCCGCGTACCTGCAGGCTGACAACCCGTCATCCACGGCAGGCGGTGCCATCAACAACGGCGGCGATCAGAACTTCCTCGCCAACCGTCTGCGCATCTTCGGTGCCGGTATCAACTACACGTTCGGCGCAGCGACGGCCGGCTTGGCCTATTCCAATTCGAATCTGAGCCAACCGCAATCGACCGAGTACATTTCCGGGTCGATCCTGCCGGCGAGCGGGACGTTGAGTTCGCTGCGCTTCCAGAACATCGAGGCGAACTTCAAGTACCAGTTCACGCCTGCGTTCTATGCCGGGGCGCTGTATACGCTCACCTTGGAGAATTTCCATGCCTCGTCCGGCGAAGCCAAGCCGAAGGTGCATGCCTTTGGGGTGATGGCGGACTACAACTTCTCCAAGCGCACGGACATCTACTTCCAGGGCGCCTATCTGCGTGTTTCCGGCGGCAAGACTGGGACGGCACTGGATCTGGCGGATCTGCCTGGAGCAGCAAACGCCTCGTCCACGGCAAGTCAATTCCAGGCTCGCATCGCGCTTCGCCACAAGTTCTGATACCGCGCCGCAGGCAAGTCGCCCGGCCCTTGCGTATGACGCAGGGCCGGGCTTTTACTTATGAGACGTTGTCTGCAGCGGTGGAGTACGTTGCAGTTTCAGCGGCGGCTTCTTCTGATGCCAAGGTTTCCAGCGCCACGCCACGGGTCTCGATACCGAGTGCCCACACCGCCAGCGCTGCAGCTGCAAATGACAGCGCGCCCAGCGTAAACACCCCGGCTTGGCCGAACACGGGCAGCACAACCCCGACCGCGTAAGGTCCGATCAAGGAGCCGATCCGGCCGATGGCCGACGCGAAGCCGGAGCCCGTTGCACGCGCGCCCGTTCCGTATTGTTCGGGCGTGTAGGTGTACAGCACTGCCCACATGCCGAACAGGAAGAACTGCATGGCCAAGCCAGTGCAGACGAGCAGCGTGACGCTGTTACCGTACAGCGCGCTTTGGCCGTACAGATAGGCCATGGCACCACCACCCAGCAGCGACGCGATGCAGGTCGGCTTGCGTCCCCAGCGTTCAACCAACCAGGCGGCACATAGGAATCCGGGCACACCGCCCAGGGAGATCAGCACCGTGTAGTACACCGATTGCGTGACCGCAAAACCCGCCTGCTGCAGCAACGCACCCAGCCACGACGTCAAACCGTAGAAGCCCAGGAGCGCGAAGAACCACAAGAGCCAGACCATTGTCGTGCGGCGGCGGTATGCGGCGCTCCAGATTTCTCGCAATGCGCTGTGCTGGCGCACCGGCTGAGCCGCGGGACGCTGAACGATCGGGGGCAGCGTGGTGATGTTCATCGAGCGCATCACCTTGGCTTCGATGCCACGCATGACTGTGTCGGCTTGCGCGTTGCGGCCCACGTGTTCCAGCCAGCGCGGCGACTCCGGCACCGCGCGGCGCACGATCAGCACGAAGAAGGCCGGAACCGCGAGCAGCGCAAACACGGCCCGCCAGCCGAACTGCGGCAGCACGAAGTACGACACGATGCCCGCGGTGATGAACCCCAGCGGCCAGAAGCCGTCCATCAGCGCGATCAGGCGCCCGCGGTTTGCTGCGGGCACGAACTCGGAGAGCAGCGTCTGCGCCACGGGAAACTCCATGCCCATGCCGATGCCCAGCAGCACGCGCCAGGCGATCAACGCCTCAACGCTCTGTGCGGTCGAGCACAGATATGACGCGACGCCCCACAACACCATGCTCCACTGGAACACGGGCCGGCGCCCGAATCGATCTGCTAGCAGCCCGGCAACCGCCGCGCCGATCACCATCCCAAAGAAGCTTGAGCTGGCGACCAGGCCCGCCGTGGCGGTGGACAGCCCGAACTCCTTTTTGATGGAGCCGAGCACGAAGGTCATCGTGGCCAGATCGACGGAATCAAAAAAGAATGCAATCGCGATGATGATGAAGATCCGCTTGTGATAGCCGGAGAACGGCAGGCGTTCGAGCCGCGCTGCGGCGTTCGCCTGTGGAAAGACGGGGAAAGTGGTTGGCATGGCGTCCTCATAAAGAACGAGCCCTGTTGGAGGTTGTTGGAGGGCCCGGATCTTCAGTAGACGCGGTTATCCATGACCGCTCTGGCAGGAAAACGTCGCCAGCCTGCGCAAATCCGCCATGGCAGCTGTGGCATTGCGTTGCGATGTCGGCGTGAGCCAAGCACGCGTCGTGTTTTGCACATCGATACCCGGGTCCGCGCCGCTACTCTCGAAGACGCTACCGCGCTGGTCGCGAGGGTCGGCGAGGCAGCCACGAATCAACAGGACATGGAGACAAGGCGATGAGCAACAACCGAGGTGTCGTATATCTTGGCCCGGGCAAGGTCGAGGTGCAGAACATCGACTATCCGAAGATGGTCGACCCGAGTGGTCGCGCGATTGGTCACGGGGTGATCCTCAAGGTCGTGAGCACGAATATCTGTGGATCGGATCAGCACATGGTACGTGGCCGCACAACGGCACCTGTGGGGCTCGTGCTCGGTCATGAGATCACCGGCGAGGTGGTCGAAATCGGCCGCGACGTCGAGACATTGCAGATTGGCGATCTCGTATCGGTACCGTTCAACGTGGCATGCGGGCGTTGCGCAATGTGCAAGGAGCAACACACCGGCGTCTGCCTGAGCGTCAATCCGGCACGTGCAGGTGGAGCGTACGGTTACGTCGACATGGGCGGATGGGTCGGCGGCCAAGCCGAGTACGTGCTCGTGCCATATGCGGATTTCAACCTGCTGAAGTTTCCTGATCGCGACCAGGCCATGGCGAAGATCCGCGATCTCACGTGCCTGTCGGACATCTTGCCGACTGGCTACCACGGTGCCGTCACGGCGGGGGTGAAGCCGGGCTCGACGGTCTATATCGCCGGTGCGGGCCCCGTCGGTATGGCTGCTGCCGCGTCGGCGCGTCTGCTTGGTGCGGCATGCACCATCGTCGGCGATATGAATCCGGCACGCCTTGCCCACGCGAAGGCAATGGGCTTTGAAGTGGTCGACCTGTCGAAGGACGCGACGCTTGGCGAGCAGATTGCAGAGATTCTCGGTACGCCCGAAGTTGACTGCGCAGTCGATTGCGTTGGCTTCGAAGCGCACGGTCACGGCTCCGGCCACACGGAGGAAGCGCCGGCAGCGGTGCTGAATTCATTGATGGAAATTACGCGGCCCGCCGGTGCGATCGGGATTCCAGGCCTGTACGTCACCGATGATCCGGGTGCGAAGGATGTGGCTGCCAAGCATGGGGGCCTGAGCATCCGCTTCGGTCTTGGGTGGGCGAAGTCGCACTCCTTCCATACCGGCCAGACGCCTGTGCTCAAGTACAACCGCAATCTGATGCAGGCGATTCTGCACAACCGTTTGCCGATCGCTGAGATCGTCAACGTGTCGGTTATCTCACTGGACCAGGCGCCCGACGGCTACAAGCAATTTGATGGCGGTGCGCCGCGCAAATTTGTCATTGACCCCCATGGGCTGCTTGCGGCTGCCTGATCGGTTCTGGGCAAAGAAAAAAGGCGGCCACTTGTGGGCCGCCTTTTTCTTTTCCTGGCGCGAGGGTGCTCTGGTCTTGGCCGCCCCCCCCCCCCCCGCCTTAAGCGGCGTACATCGGGGACGAGGAAAACGCAGACGCTCCAATGGGCGTGGTGGGTCGGGCCAGTGGAGCCGCCTGAGCCCTCCGCTCGCGCGTAGGTGCAACGCCAAACGCGTCGCGGTAGCTCTTGCTGAAATGGCAGGCCGACTGAAAGCCGCACGCCATCGTGATATGCATGATGGACATGTCCGTCTGCAGCAGCAGTTCACGCGCGCGGCGCAGACGCAGTGTGAGGTAGTAGTGCGTCGGGGTCATCCCAAGATGGTCGCGAAACAGCCGTTGCAGCTGGCGTTGCGACATGCTTGCCAGGCGCGCCAGCTCTTCGCGCGAGAGCGGCTCCTCGATGTTGTTCTCCATGAGCGAGATGACTTCGAACAGCGATTTATTGGCCGAGCCGAGCCGCGCCACGAGCGGCATTTTCTGCTGCGCGCCCGTATCCCGCACGTGCTCGACAATGAACTGCTCGGCAATCTGCGTGACACGCGCTGTACCCACGCGTTTGGCAATCAGGTTCAGCATCATGTCGAGCGGCGCCACGCCGCCGGTGCATGTGACGCGGTCCCGGTCGATCACAAAGAGTTCTTTGAGGAAGCGCGTCTCTGGAAACTCCTCTTTGAGCGCCGACATGTTCTCCCAATGGATCGCGCACGCATAGCCGGCAAGCAGCCCCGACCGTGCAAGCGCATACGTGCCGGTACACAGGCTTCCCAGGACGATGCCCTCACGTGCGGCGCGGCGCAGTGTGGAGAGGTGCTCAGTGGTCGTTGCGCGTTGAACATCGATACCGCCGCAGACGAAGACGATATCCGGCCGATCGATGGACGTCATGGGCTGGGTGTCGATCACCAATCCATTGCTGGCCATGACGGGGCCCCCCTCCGGACTGACAATGGACCAGTGGTACAGCTCTTGGCCACTGAGATAGTTCGCCATGCGCAGCACTTCGATGGCGTTTGTGAACGCGATCATCGTGAAGTTGGGCAGCGGCATGAACGCGAAATGCTGCAGTGACGCAGTTCGGTCGGACGACATGGGGGCGTTCCTTCATTTCCGTTGGCCGTTCGTGCCGGGTTATCCCGATCATCGATTCAGGCTCTATTCGCTATTGATAGTGGGAATGCAACAACCGGGCCATACGGCGAAACCCTACTCATCCGGAGTGGGGAGGCGGGTGACCACGGCACGCCGCTCCGAATGCGTGATCCGGCGCACTCGCATGACGCGGGCTGCACCGCTGCAGTGCGCACGCGTATTGCAAAGCAGCATGCGCAGGACCGAGGCGCCTCCGAGCAGCACCCCGTTTCCGGATTTGTGCAAAACGGACGCGAATGGCGGAAAAGGAAAAGAACGCGTCTGAATTCGCCAATCGACGACGAATCCGGGCGTCAAGAATAGAGCCGTCAGCAACGCAATGCCGATCAAGCGAAAGAGCGGGTATAGCGCGCTTCGCAAGCGATCAGGCAGCCTCCCACTCCATTCACGGACGCCCCATGTCGAACACGCAGTCATTCTTCTCGCAATCACTTGCCGAGCGCGACACGCCCATCCGCAGCTCGCTTCTGAAAGAACTTGAGCGCCAGCAATCGCAAGTGGAGTTGATTGCGTCGGAGAACATCGTGTCGCGCGCCGTGCTCGAGGCACAGGGCTCGGTGTTGACCAACAAATATGCGGAAGGCTATCCGGGCAAGCGCTATTACGGCGGCTGCGAATATGCAGACGAGGTGGAATCGCTCGCGATTGACCGTGTGAAGCAACTCTTCAACGCTGGCTTTGCCAATGTGCAGCCGCATTCGGGCGCCCAGGCAAACGGCTCCGTCATGCTTGCGCTCACCAAGCCGGGCGATACAGTGCTGGGCATGTCGCTTGATGCAGGCGGGCACCTGACGCACGGCGCCAAGCCTGCCTTGTCAGGCAAATGGTTCAACGCAGTGCAGTACGGCGTCAGTCGCGACACGATGCTGATCGACTACGAACAGGTCGAAAAGCTCGCGCACGAGCACAAGCCGAGCCTGATCATCGCTGGGTTTTCAGCGTATCCGCGCAAACTCGATTTCGCCCGGTTCCGCGCAATCGCCGACAGCGTTGGCGCAAAGCTGATGGTCGACATGGCGCACATTGCCGGCGTGATTGCGGCGGGCCGCCACGATAATCCAGTCGACCATGCTCACGTCGTCACGTCGACCACGCACAAGACACTGCGTGGGCCCCGCGGCGGCTTCGTGCTCACCAACGACGATGAGATCGCCAAGAAGATCAATTCCGCTGTATTCCCGGGGCTGCAAGGCGGCCCGTTGATGCACGTGATTGCCGGCAAGGCCGTTGCGTTTGGCGAGGCGCTCAAGCCCGAGTTCAAAACCTACATCGATAGCGTGCTGGCCAACGCCAAGGCGCTGGGTGAAGTGCTCAAGGCCGGCGGCGTTGACCTGGTCACCGGTGGCACCGATAACCATCTGCTGCTTGTTGACCTGCGGCCCAAGGGGCTCAAGGGTACGCAGGTGGAGCAGGCGCTCGAGCGCGCCGGTATCACCTGCAACAAGAACGGCATTCCCTTCGATACCGAGAAACCGACCATCACATCGGGCATCCGTCTCGGTACGCCCGCCGCCACCACGCGCGGTTTCGGGGTGACCGAGTTCGAGCAGATCGGCCGCTTGATCCTGGAGGTCTTCGATGCGCTGCGTGCCAATCCGGACGGCGATCAAGCCACCGAGCAGCGTGTGCGCCGCGAGATCTTCGCGCTGTGCGATCGCTTTCCGATCTACTGACCTGGCTGACTGACCGAACCGGAGGAACACATGAGCACGCTGCATCAAGACAGCATCATCATCGACGGTCTGAACATCTCGAAGTTTGAGAGGCCGGTGTTTGAAGACATGCGCCGCGGCGGCATCACGGCCGCAAACTGCACGGTGTCGGTGTGGGAAAACTTCACCAAGACCGTCGACAACATCGGCGTGATGAAGCAGAAGATCCGCGAAAACGGCGAGCTGCTGACGCTCGTGCGTACGACGGACGACATCTTCCGCGCAAAGAAGGAAGGCAAGACCGGCATCATCTTGGGCTTCCAGAACGCGCACGCGTTCGAAGACAACCTTGGCTACATCGAAGCGTTTGCCGATATGGGCGTGCGTGTCGTGCAGCTTTGCTACAACACGCAAAACCTCGTCGGCACGGGCTGCTACGAGCGCGATGGCGGGTTGTCGGATTTTGGTCGCGAGGTGATCACCGAGATGAACCGCGTCGGCATCATGGTCGATCTGTCGCATGTGGGCGGCAACACGTCGTCGGAAGCGATCGCGTTCTCGAAGAAGCCGGTGTGCTACTCGCACTGCCTGCCGTCGGGCCTGAAGGAGCACCCGCGCAACAAGAGCGACGCACAGCTCAAGGAGATTGCCGATGCTGGTGGGTTCGTCGGCGTGACCATGTTTGCGCCGTTCCTCAAGCGCGGGATCGAAGCGACGATCGACGACTACATTGAGGCGATCGATTACGTCGTGAACCTCATCGGCGAAGACGCCGTGGGCATCGGCACGGATTTCACGCAGGATTTCGCCAAGGAATTCTTCGACATGCTCACGCACGACAAGGGCCGCTACCGCCAGCTGACCAACTTCGGCAAGGTGATCAACCCGGACGGCATCCGTACGATCGGCGAGTTCCCGAACCTGACCGCGGCAATGGAGCGCCATGGCTGGAAGGCGTCGCGCATCCGCAAGATCATGGGCGAGAACTGGGTGCGCGTGTTCAAGGACGTCTGGGGCGCATAGGCCCCATCGAATTCAGCGATCTCATTTACAAGAAAACCGGCCGTGCCCCGCAAGCTTCGGGGTGCGCAGGGGATGTCGTGTCTGCAATACCTGCAGCAAAGCGGCACACCGACGGCCTTCCTCACGGAGTCATTGCAATGCCACCTCAACTGCCGATCAACGTCGATCCCAACACCGGCGTCTGGACTACCGATGCACTGCCGATGCTGTATGTGCCCCGTCATTTCTTCACGAACAACCACACGGCTGTCGAAGAGGCGCTGGGGCGCGATGCGTATGCGGAGATTCTCTACAAGGCCGGCTACAAGTCCGCATACCACTGGTGCGACAAGGAAGCCAAGCTGCACTGCCTTGCGGGGATGGCCGTGTTCGAGCATTACCTGAAGCGTTTGTCCCAGCGCGGCTGGGGTCTGTTCTCGATTCTGGAAGCGGACCCAGCGACAGCACGCGCCAAGATCGAACTGTGTCACTCATCGTTCGTACTCGCGCAACCGGGCCGCGAAGGCAAGCTCTGCTACATGTTCGCCGGCTGGTTTGCGGGGGCGATGGACTGGGTCAACGATACCGCGCCGGAAGGAAAGGGCGCGCCGCGTGCGCAGTCAAGGGAGGTGCAGTGTGCGGCGGAAGGCCATGACAACTGCATTTTCGAAGTGTCGCCGATTGCGCATTGATGCGCTGACACAAGACAACACCCGCAACACGACACACACGAACGCCAGAGGTCGCCAGCGATGCGTTATCCCCACCTGTTTAAACCCCTGCAGCTCAACCAGTTGACGTTGCGCAATCGGATCGTCAGCACGGCGCACGCAGAGGTGTATGCGGAGCCGGACGGTCTGCCGGGCGAGCGCTATATCCGCTACTACGAGGAAAAGGCCAAGGGCGGTGTGGGCCTGGCCGTGTGCGGCGGTTCGAGCCCCGTGTCGATCGATAGCCCCCAGGGCTGGTGGAAGTCTGTGAATCTGGCTACCGACAGGATCATCGACCCGCTCGCGCGGCTGGCCGAAACGATACACCGGCACGGCGCGAAGATCATGATTCAGGCCACGCACATGGGTCGCCGTTCTGCATTCCACGGTGAACACTGGCCGCACCTCATGTCGCCTTCCGGCGTGCGCGAGCCCGTGCACCGAGGCAACGCCAAGATCATCGAGGTGGAAGAGATTCGCCGCATCATTGCCGATTTCGCTGCAGCGGCGAAGCGAGTCAAGGCGGCCGGCATGGACGGTATCGAAATCTCGGCAGCGCATCAGCATCTGATCGACCAGTTCTGGAGCCCGCGCACCAACCACCGCACCGACGAATGGGGCGGCAGTCTTGAGAACCGCCTGCGCTTCGGTGTCGAGGTATTGCAGGCAGTACGCGAGGCAGTTGGCAAGGATTTCTGTGTCGGGCTGCGCATGTGCGGCGACGAATTCCATGAAGACGGTCTCGACCACGAGCAACTGAAAGAGATCGCGCAAGCGATGTCTGAAACCGGCCTGATCGACTATCTCGGCGTGATCGGCTCGGGAGCGGACACCCACAACACGCTCGCGAACTGCATGCCCCCCATGGCATTGCCGCCGGAGCCGTTTGTACATCTTGCGGCCGGCATCAAGTCAGTCGTGAAGGTGCCCATCATGCATGCACAGAGTATTCGCGATGCGGGCCAGGCCGAACGCCTGCTTGCGAGCGGGATGATCGACCTCGTGGGCATGACGCGTGCGCAGATGGCTGATCCGCATATGGTCATCAAGATTCGCGATGGCCGCGAGGACGAGATCAAGCAGTGCGTGGGCGCGAATTACTGCATTGACCGCCAGTACAACGGCCTTGATGTTCTGTGCATCCAGAACGCTGCGACCTCGCGCGAACAGACGATGCCGCACGTGATTGAGAAATCGCGCGGCCCGAAGCGCAAGGTGGTCGTCGTGGGAGCCGGGCCCGCTGGGCTCGAGGCGGCACGCGTTGCGCGATCGCGTGGCCACGACGTTGTGCTGTTCGAAAAAAATCAGGAGGTGGGTGGGCAGATCATGCTCGCTGCCAAGGCGCCGCAGCGCGAGCAGATGTCGGGCATCGTTCGGTGGTTCGACATGGAGACGAAGCGCCTGGGCGTGGACCGACGGCTTGGAGTGGAAGTCGACACGAAGGCGATCATGGCCGAACGGCCTGACATCATCGTGCTCGCCACGGGTGGCCGGGCCTTCTCTGATCAGGTGCCGGACTGGGGCGTCGCCGGCGGGCTGGCGGTCAGCTCGTGGGACATCCTCTCCGGCAAGGTCGAGCCGAAGCAGAACGTACTCGTCTATGACGGCGTCAGCACGCACGCCGGCGCGGGTGTCGCCGACTTCATCGCCAGCCGCGGCTCCAAGGTCGAGATTGTCACGCCCGATGTGAAGGTTGCCGACGATTGCGGCGGCACGACATTCCCGATCTTCTACCGGCGCCTGTACGCGCAAGGGGTCATCCACACGCCCAACTACTGGCTTGACCGGGTGTACGAGGAAGACGGCAAGAAGATCGCGGTGCTGCGTAACGAATACACCGAGGAACTGGAGGAGCGAGCCGTCGACCAGGTGGTCATCGAGAACGGCAGCACGCCCAACGACGCGCTGTACTGGAAGCTGAAGCCGGAGTCGGTGAACAGCGGGCAGATCGACGTGCATAAGCTGTTTGCGGCCGAGCCGCAGCCGTGGCTGTCGGAGGAACTGGGCAATGGCCGGTTTCTGCTGTTCCGCGTTGGTGACTGCATTTCGATGCACAACATCCACGGCGCGATCTACGACGCGCTGCGCCTCGTGAAGGATTTCTGACCATGAATCCGGCCTTTCTGATTACCGCGCTGCTGTGGCTGTCGGTGGCGGGGCTCGTGTTTGCGGTGGCCAAGCGTGCCTCGTACTGGCGTCTGGGGCGCGCGGCTGCGGGCGATGAGTTCGGCATTGCAAACTTGTTCACGATTCCGAAACGCTACTTTGTCGACCTGCACCACGTGGTGGCGCGTGATCCGTACATCGCCAAGACGCACGTGGCGACCGCGGGCGGCGCGATTGCCGCACTCGCGCTGGTGTTCGTCAACTACGGCTTTGCCATCTATTCGCCCTGGCTCGACAAGCTGATCTTCGTCGCAGCGCTGGCGATGCTGATTGGTGTGGTGTTCGTCTGGCGACGCCGTGCAGCGAAGATTGTGCCTGCGCGCCTGTCACGCGGTCCGTGGAATACGCTGCCATGGCTGCTCGGCGCGTTCGCGCTCGGCCTTGTTCTGTTCGTGATCGTGCCGACGGAGATGATGTCAGGTGCGTTTGCCGTGCTGTGCGCAGTGCTGATCGGCGTCGGTGCGTTCGCGATGACGTTTGGCGCTGCGAAGGGCGGGCCGATGAAGCACGCGATGGCGGGTCTGCTGCATCTGGCCTTCCACCCGCGTCAGGAGCGTTTTGCCGGTACGCCCGAAGCGTTCACCGGCAGCGGAACGGCGACGCCGCCGACCGCGTTGAAGCTGCCCGACATCGAGCACCAGGAATACGGCGTTGCCAAACCGGTCGAGTTCCGCTGGAACCAGCTGCTGAGCTTTGACGCCTGCGTGCAATGCGGCAAGTGTGAAGCGGCTTGCCCCGCGTTCGCCTCCGGCCAGCCATTGAACCCGAAGAAGCTGATCCAGGATCTTGTCGTCGGAATGGCAGGCGGCACCGATGCCGCCTATGCGGGCAGCCCCACGCCAGGTCTCGCGGTCGGCCAGCATCGTGGCGAGCCGAACGGCTCCATCGTGTCTGGGTTGATCGAAGCGCAGACGCTGTGGTCGTGTACAACCTGCCGCGCCTGCGTGCAGGAGTGCCCGATGCTGATCGAACATGTAGACGCGATTGTCGACATGCGGCGCAACCAGACCCTCGTGCATGGCACGGTGCCGGGCAAGGGCGCTGAAGTGCTGGCCAACCTGCGCGAGACCGGCACCATGGGTGGTTACGACACGGCGGCGCGTTACGACTGGGCGGTCGATCTGAATGCGCCCATTGCTCAGGCTGGCAAGCCGGTCGACGTGCTTTTCGTAGCGGGCGAGGGTGCGTTTGAGATGCGCTACCAACGTACCTTGCGCGCGGTCGTCAAGGTGCTGAACAAGGCGGGCGTCGACTACGCTGTCCTCGGCAACGTGGAAACGGACACGGGTGACGTCGCGCGCCGGCTGGGCGATGAAGCAACGTTTCAGAAGATGGCGAGGACGCTGATCGGCACATTGTCGACGCTGTCTTACAAGCAGATCGTCACCGCTGACCCGCACGTCATGCACAGCCTGCGCAACGAATACCGCGCACTCGGGTTGCGCGTGACCGTCAAGCATCACACAACGTACCTGGCGGAGCTTGCAGCCAGCGGAAAGATTGCGCCGAAGGCCGTCGACGCACTGCGCGAGAAGCGCACGACCTATCACGACCCGTGCTACCTCGGGCGCTACAACGGCGAGACAGACGCCCCCCGCAAGCTTCTCAAGACGATCGGCATCCAGGTGGTCGAGATGGAGCGAAACGGCATGCGCGGCCGCTGTTGCGGCGGTGGTGGCGGCGCTCCGTTGACGGACATCCCCGGCAAGCAGCGCATTCCCGATATCCGCATTGCCGATGCGCGTGCCGTCAACGCGGATGTTGTTGCGGTTGCCTGCCCGAACTGCACTGCGATGCTCGAAGGTGTGGTGGGCCCACGCCCAGACGTGCTCGACGTGGCTGAACTGGTTGCTGCTTCGCTGGAGTGAATCGATGAACACGATCAAACGAATCGATCCGCGCCGGCCGTTCATCATCACGGCCGCCGGGGTGAAGCGGATCACACTCGGGGAGATTGGCAGCTCGGATGCCAACGTGGCGCACTGGCCCACGCTCAGCCACGGTGGCACTGCGGCCAAGCCGCGCCGCACGTTGACCGACCCAAAGCATGTGCTGCTCGTCGCGGCGCACAGCGAGCGCGGCGCACTGGACGAGCACGCATGCCAAGCCGTTGCCGCTGCTGCGCTGCTGGCGGATACACACACTGAAGTCGTGCTGGTGGTCTTCGGTGAGCTGAAGGATGACGCGGCGGCGCTTGGTGTCGACAAGCTCGTCGAGCTTGCGGGCTTTGACCGCCGGGTTTTTGCTCCAGAAAGCGAACTGCAGGCGCTGCAGGCGTGCGTTGCCGCATTTGCACCGAAGAACGTATTTCTGCCTGACAACGCGATCGGCGACGGTGACCTCGGCCGCCGCTATGCAGCTTCCGCCGGCGCAAGCATTGGCGCGCACATCGTCGAAATCAACGCGCAGCATGTTGGCGCCTATGCCCACGCCAAGCGGGCGTTCGCAACGCGCTCGCTGCCCGACGTGATCCTGCTCGCACAGAACGCGGTGGATGCGAAGCTGCCGTTCGTGGGCGCCGGCGAGCGGCTGCCCAGCGATTTCATAGACGTTGCGGCCCCTGCAGCGCAACGAACACGCGATCTTGGCCTGGAAGACCTCGACGCTGCGCAGGTGGCGCTCGAGGAAGCGGATTTCATCGTCTCGGCCGGCAATGGCGTATCCGACATTCCATCGTTCGAACGATTGGCTGATGTGCTGGGCGCCGCGGTTGCAGCGAGTCGGGTCGCGGTCGACAACGGACATTTCAAGCGCGATAAACAGGTAGGCGCCACAGGCAAGACAGTGGACGCGAGCGTCTACATCGCGTTTGGCATTTCCGGCGCCGTGCAGCACTTGCAAGGCATCAAGGATTGCCGCCACGTGATTGCCGTGAATCTTGACGGCAGCGCCCCAATTGCAAAGCGTGCTGACTTGACCGTGGTGGGCGATGCTCAGGCAACGATCGCGGCGCTGATCGAGCAGGTTCAGAGCGCACGCGCAGCCCACGCGGCCCGCGGACAGCCGCCGGCTGCGGTGGGTAACCGTGAACCGGAAGGAGTTGCAGCATGAGCGCCCCGCGACAGTTGAAGCGCATTGCGGTGCTGGTGTCGGTTGGCCGTCATCCGGTCAGCGGCGCCTTGCGTTACAGCCGCAACGATGCGGTTGCTCTTGAGATCGGCCGCCAGCTTGCCGATCGCCATGTTGCACAACTTGACGTCATCCATGCGGGCGATCCGGCAAATCCGGCGCTTGCCGAATATCTCGCGCTCGGCGCACGCGAAGTCGACGTGCTGACTTGCAATGAGGGTGACGATGCAGCGGCCATGCTCGCAGCGCGGTTGCAGGGCTGCGACCTGGTCCTGACCGGCGTGCGAGCCGAAGGTGCGTACGACACCGGTGTGTTGCCGTATCGCGTTGCCGCATTGCTGGGCTACCCGATTGTTGGCGCGGCCGTCGACATTGCAGTCAATGATGGCCGTGCTGCTGTGCGGCAGTTCCTACCCAAGGGGCTGCGCCGGCGCGTCGATACTTCGTTGCCGGCCGTCATTGCAGTGCACCCGTTGGCCAATGCACATCCCCGCTACGCGTACGCGCGGTTACGGGCAGGCGATGTGCGCTGGGCAAGTGTGACGGCCGTTGCAGATGCCGAGGCGTCTGCGTGGACGCTCGGCCCGATCGAGCGCAAGCCGGTCAAGCTCGCGGCGGCGGAGAAGCGTTCCGGCCACGCGCGGATGCTTTCGGCAACCACCACCGAAAGCCGGGGTGGCAACGTCGTAATTGACGGAAGTTCTGTCGAAAAAGCGCAAGTCATCCTGGCTTATTTGCGCGAGCATCAGCTCATCGACTACTGATTTGAACCTGTCGGCAAGAACTAAAGAGACGCAAGGAATCCGGAGCAGACGATGAAGGTATCGGCAGATATTCGCGAATTGATCGAACGACGCAAAGCAGGCTACAGCCTCGAGGCGCCCTTCTACCATAGTGAAGCGATCTTCGCGCTCGATATGGAGGCGATTTTCCGCCAGCACTGGATCCAGGTGGCGGTTGAACCGGACATGCCAGAGCCGGGCGATTACGTCACGGTGGAGCTGGGCAGCGATTCAATCCTGATCGTGCGCGACGACGACATGCAGATTCGCGCGTTTCACAACGTGTGCCGCCACCGCGGCGCGCGCTTGTGCAACGGAGAGAAAGGCACGGTGGGCAATATCGTATGCCCGTATCACAGCTGGACGTATAACCTCGAAGGCCAGCTCATGTTTGCGGAACACATGGGCGAGAAGTTCGACCGCTGCAAGCACAGTCTGAAATCGGTGCACACGCAGAACCTCGCGGGCCTGATCTTCATCTGCCTGGCAGACAACCCGCCCGATTTTTCTGCAATGCGCGAGGCCATGGAGCCGTATCTGCTGCCGCACGATTTGCCGAACACCAAGATCGCCGCGCAGGTCGACATCATTGAGAAAGGCAACTGGAAGCTGACGCTCGAGAACAATCGCGAGTGCTATCACTGCGTTGCGAACCATCCTGAGCTGACAATCTCGCTGTATGAATACGGCTTCGGCTATCAGCGCTCCGATGCCAACGCCGAAGGCATGGATGCGTTTGTGCAGACCTGCATCGAGCGAGGCAAGGAGTGGGCGGAGATGGGGCTGCCATCGGAAGAGATCGAGCGCCTGCTCGATACCACCGGCTTCCGTACGCAACGCCTGCCGCTTGATCGCAGCGGTGAGTCCCAAACACTGGATGCGAAGGTTGCGTCCAGGAAGCTGCTCGGCGGTTTCAAGCAGGCGGATCTCGGTGGGCTGTCGTTCTGGACGCAGCCGAACTCCTGGAACCACTTCATGAGTGACCATATCGTGGCGTTCTCGGTGATTCCGCTGTCCGCCGGAGAGACCCTGGTGCGCACGAAATGGCTCGTGCACAAGGATGCGGTCGAGGGCGTTGACTATGACGTGAAGAACCTCACCGCCGTGTGGAACGCGACGAACGATCAGGATCGCGCGCTGGTGGAATATTCCCAGGCAGGTTCAGCAAGCAGTGCGTACGAGCCGGGTCCGTATTCGCCGTACACCGAAGGTCTTGTCGAGAAGTTCGCGGCCTGGTACGTCGCCCGACTCGCCGACCAGATCGCAGAATCGCACTAAGCCTGTAAACGGGAGCAAGACATGATGCGAGATGCGGGCCAATTGGACGTCATGGACAGCCGGGTGACGCAGCTCGCGTTCTGGAGCGCGCTTCCTGAACGCTGGACGAGCGATGCCGAAGAAACGCTGGTGTGCTGCCACGTAAGGCAGGAGACGCACGACGTAAAGAGCTTCTTCTTCCGTTCGCCGATGGGTCGCATGTTCCTGTTCGAGCCAGGTCAGTTCATTACCCTCGAACTCGCCATCGAGGGCGAGACGATCAACCGTTGCTACACGATCTCGTCGTCGCCTGCACGTCCGCATACGATATCGATCACCGTCAAGCGTGTGCCGGGCGGCAAGGTGTCGAACTGGCTGCACGACAATCTGCAGCCTGGCGCTGCAATCCGGGTGCTGGGACCTGCCGGAGAGTTCACCTGCGCGCGGCATCCAGCACGCAAGTACCTGTTTCTCTCTGCCGGCTCCGGCGTGACGCCGCTCATGTCGATGAGCCGCGCGCATCACGATCTTGCCGAAGATCGCGACATCGTATTCGTGCACAGTGCGCGCACGCCCGACGACATCATCTTTGGGCGCGAGCTGGATCTGATCGCATCGAACCACGCGAATTTTCGTACATCGTTCGTGGTCGAGCGCCTTGGTACACGCACCAACTGGCCCGGCATCACGGGTTTTTTGTCACTGCCGCTGCTGAAGCTTGTCGTGCCGGATTTCATGGAACGCGAGATCTTTACCTGCGGCCCTGCCCCGTACATGAAGGCGGTTCGCGGTCTGCTCGACGAAGCCGGGTTTGACCGCACGCACTACCACGAAGAGAGTTTCTCGTTCGAATCATTGGCTGCCGAAGCGGCGCCAGAGGCGACAGTACAGGATGCCGCTCCAGCGGAAAGCCCTGACGCTGACGCACCGCAGTTCAGTGTCAGCTTTGCGAAAACGGGGCGGGAAATCGCCTGTGGCGCGGCGCAGCACGTGTTGGATGCGGCGCGCCAGGCCGGAGTTCGGTTGCCCGCATCGTGTACCCAGGGCATGTGTGGAACGTGCAAGGTCAGGTTGGTATCTGGCCAGGTCGATATGAAGCACAACGGCGGGATCCGCCAGCGCGAGATCGACCAGGGAATGGTGTTGTTGTGCTGCAGCAAACCGCTGTCGGATCTGGTGATCGACAAATAAGAACCGACGTCGCGCCGTGCATTACAACAGGGTCGCGACGCAGGGTCGGTAGTGAATAAACGGAGGCGCTTGTGTGCCAATCAAAGGAGGAATAACCATGAAGTTTCTCGAAAAGCTGGTCTTTGCCAGTGCGGCATCTGTGATGTTGACGTGGAGTGCATTCGCGCTTGGAGCGACCAAGCCCGGCCTGAAGATCGGCTATGTCGAAGGGTGGGACGACAGCGTCGCAACGACGAACGTCGCCGCACGGATCATTGAAAAGAAGCTGGGGTATCCGGTGCAACTGGTGCCGGTGGCGGCGGGTGTCATGTGGCAAGGCGTCGCCCGGGGCGATCTGGACGCTACGCTGTCCGCGTGGTTGCCCGTGACGCAAGGTGCCTACTGGGATCAGTTCAAGACCAAAGTGGTGGATCTCGGGCCGAACTTCACTGATGCGCGAATCGGTCTGATCGTTCCCGAATCCGTGAGCGCAAAGACCATCGAAGACCTGAACGCACAGAAGTCGGCATTCGAAGGTCGCATCGTCGGTATTGACGCTGGTGCGGGCGTGATGCGCAAGGCGGGCGATGCCATCAAGACCTATGGGCTCAACTACTCTCTGATGCCGAGTTCGGGCAGCGCAATGACGGCTGAGCTGGCGCGTTCAATGAACGCAAATAAGCCGATTGTCGTCACAGGGTGGGCCCCGCACTGGATGTTCGCAAAATGGAAGCTGCGTTTTCTTGAAGATCCGAAGAAGGTCTTCGGTGATGCGGAGCACGTCGACAACGTTGTCAATCCGGGGTTGGAAACCAAGGCGAAGCCGGTGGTCACGTTCCTGAAGAAATTTCAGTGGAAGCCGGGTGAGATCGATAGCGTGATGCTGGCAATCCAAAATGGCACGAAGCCGGACGCGGCTGCCGATGCATGGATCGCCGCGCATGCGGATCGTGTGAACGCATGGCTTGAAGGCGCGCAGTCGCAGTAACTGTCCAACCCGGTCTGTCGACCGGCATGGAAGTAGTACCGGCCACCATCGCCCTGCGATCGTGGCCGGTTTCCGTTGGGTCTACTGGAAGACGACGGTTCGATCACCGTTGAGGAACACGCGGCGCTCAATGAACGCCTTGACCGCGCGTGCAAGGGTGAGGCATTCGACATCTCGGCCCACCGCCAGCAATTGCTCGGGGCGGTAGGAATGATCAACCCGCTCGACGACCTGCTCGATGATCGGGCCTTCGTCTAGATCGTCGGTAACGAAGTGCGCGGTCGCGCCGATGAGCTTGACTCCGCGCGCATGCGCCTGATGGTAAGGCTTTGCACCCTTGAAGCCGGGCAAGAAGGAGTGGTGGATGTTGATCGCGCGATTGATCAGTTTCGCGCTCGTCTCTGGCGAAAGCACCTGCATGTAGCGTGCGAGGATCACGAGTTCCGCGCCGCTCGATTCGAACAGGTCGAGCCATTGCGCCTCCTGCTGCGCCTTCGTTTCGGCCGTGATCGGAAAATGGCGGAATGGCAGACCGTGCTGGCGTGCCATTGGCTCGAAGTCGGGGTGGTTCGACGCGATTCCGACGATGTCCATTTTCAGTTCACCCATGCGCCAGCGGAACAGCAGATCGGCCAGGCAATGCTCCAGTTTCGACACCATGATGAGGACTTTCGGACGCGCCTGCGCGTCGTGAATGGCCCATTGCATGCCGAAGGTTTGCGCGATCGGTTCAAACTCTCGCCGCAGTTCGTCAACGTGCAGCATGTGTGCATCCGTTGCATGAAACACGCAGCGCACAAAGAAATGCTGGCTCAGTTCGTCGTCGAAAACGTTCAGTTCGTCGATGTAGCACTGATGGCGCTCGAGCAATCCGACGACGGCGGCCACCTGGCCGGGGCCGCTCGGGCATGACAGCGTCAGAATGAATGATGGTGAACGGGATGGCGCGTTCATGCGATTCCTCTTTCTCGGTTGACTGGGGCGTTTGCAGCGTGCAAACGCCCGCCACGCTGAAAGTAGAGCAGGGCGCCCGGTGCACAGATAGAACCGAACCGCCGAGTGGCTGGTATTGGTTCGCCACGTGAGCGGGGAAGGTGTACTTTGGTTGTGTCGTGGAGCCGCGCGTCGACCATGGCCGCTGGCAGTCGATGTCGCTCCTGGACAAGCCGATGTCATCTATCGGTTTGTCGGGTTTTCAGTGTCGTATTTGAACAAGCACTTGTCGGAAATCGTCGGCAGATGGTGGTCGTTTCTAGCAACTATGTAGGGAAATCGCACCGATAAAGCGGGGATGCAATTCGTCAGATTTACCCTGGCGTTTCGGGAAGGGAAACCAACAGAAATAGGGATGCAGCGCTGGCGCTTTCCAGATGCCAGGGAAGTGCGGGCACGCCATGTGACGTGTAGGTCCAGCAGTACCAGGAGAGGGTTCGATGAATAGTCCCAAGGTCGTAGTCGAAGGTCTGAGCAAGGTGTTTGGAAGCAATCCCCGCCAAGCCCTCGACATGCTCGCTGCCGGGTCAACGAAAGACGAAGTGTTCAGGCGCACCGGTCAGGTCGTCGGCGTGCACGACGTATCGTTTGACGTGAAAGAGGGTGAAATCTTCGTGATGATGGGCCTGTCGGGCTCCGGCAAGTCGACGTTGATCCGCCTTGTGAACCGGCTCGTGGAGCCCACCGCCGGCAAGGTGCTGATCGGCGGCCGCGACGTGGCGGCCGTCAGCCGATCGGAGCTGATCGCGCTGCGGCGCAAAGACATGAGCATGGTGTTCCAGTCGTTCGCGCTGATGCCGCAGCGCACGGTGCTGTCGAACGCCGCATTTGGCCTTGAAGTGGCGGGCGTTGGCCGGGTGGAACGTGAGCGGCGCGCCATGGAGATCCTGGAGCAGGTTGGCCTGGCGGCCTTCGCGCAAAAGCTGCCGCGCGAACTGTCCGGGGGCATGCAGCAACGTGTCGGCCTGGCGCGCGCGCTCACCGTCAATCCTTCCTTGATGATCATGGACGAGGCGTTTTCGGCGCTGGATCCGCTCAAGCGCAAGGAAATGCAGAACGTGCTGCTGCAACTGCAGAAAGACCACCAGCGAACGATCATGTTTGTCTCGCACGATCTGGAAGAAGCGCTGCGCATCGGCAGCCGGATCGCGATCATGGAAGGCGGTCGTCTGGTGCAGGTCGGGACCCCGCAGGAGATCATCACCAGCCCTGCCAACGACTATGTCCGCACGTTCTTCGACGGTATCGACACGAGCCGATACCTGACCGCAGGCGACCTGATGCAGATGGACGCCGTGCCCACGGTTTCAAAGCTTGATGCGGCAAGCATCGCCGCGACGCTGGACGGCAGCATCGACTATGCCTTTGTGCTGGATGCGCAACGCCGGATCCGCGGTTGTGTCACGCGAAGCGCCGCGCCACACATGCAACCCGTCGAGAGCATCCGGTACGACGCGCCGCTTGAGCAGGTCGTGGATCGCGTTGTCGAGAATCCGAATGCGTTGCCCGTTGTCGATCACGACGGTTGCTACTGCGGCTCGGTGAGCCGTGCCCTCATCCTGAAAGCCATTACGCGATCGCGAGGCCACCATGTCTGACACCCTTCCTATCGGCCACTGGGTCGACCAGGCAGTCCACTACCTTCTGGATCACGACGCGGCCGCGTTCGATACGGTCGGCCGTGCCATCGAGGGGCTCGCCGCGCTCATCGAACGTAGCCTTCAGGCCGTGCCGATGGGGTTGATGATGGCGGTCTTCATTGGCATTGGCCTCTGGCGCGTGGGCTGGCGCTTCGCGCTCTTTACAGCGGCGTCGTTCTTCATCATTTCCGCTACGGGGTTCTGGGACCAGACCATCGTCACGCTGGGCCTGACGCTGTCGTCCACCATCATCAGCCTGGCGCTTGGCGTGCCGCTTGGGATCTGGGCGGCGAGAAGCCGGGTCGTTTCAGCTGTCGTGCGTCCGATTCTGGATCTGATGCAGACGATGCCCGCATTCGTCTACCTCATTCCGGCCGCCATGCTGTTCGGCCTGGGCCGTGTGCCGGGCATTCTTTCGACCGTGATCTTTGCCATGCCACCGGCAGTCCGTCTGACGAGCCTCGGTATCCGACAGGTCAACATGGAGCTTGTTGAAGCCGGCCTGGCGTTTGGCTGTACGCCACGGCAACTGTTGTACAAGGTGCAGATTCCGAACGCCCTGCCGTCGATCATGCAAGGCGTGAACCAGACCATCATGATGGCGCTCTCGATGGTCATCATTGCGTCAATGGTGGGCGCCGGCGGCCTCGGCAATGAAGTGCTCGCCAGCATCCAGCGGCTTGATATTGGGCTCGGCTTCGAAAGTGGCCTGTCGGTGGTGCTCCTGGCCATCGTGCTGGACCGCATTACGGAAAGCTTCGGCCGGGCACCCGGTACGGAAAGAGCCCCGCTTTTCACTGGACTGCGACACCTCTTCAGCGCCAAAGCGGCGCCCGTGCAAACCTGAGGGGCTATCTGCCTGTGCGCGAGAGCGGTAGCCAAAACCTTCGCGCTTCCCATCGATATCCGCGGCGTGCCGCTGCGGAGCCCTTCTGAGTGCGTTCATTCGTCAGGAGACAGAGCTATGGCGTCTGTTGCCTCCGCTTTGGTTGAACCGGCTGTCAGCGGTTCCCGATCGATGTCCTCACTCGCGCATTTCGGTTTTCTGACGCTGCCAAACTTCTCGATGATCGCGTTCTCCAGCGCAGTGGAAGTCCTGCGCATGGCGAACTACGTTGGCCGTGCCGAGCAGTACACGTGGTCCATCTATTCACTCGATGGTGCAGCGGTGTCTGCAAGCAACGGCATCGCTTTCCATCCGACTCAGGCTGTCGACCGAGCGAACCTCCCGGATGTGATGATTGTTTGCGGCGGCACACGCATTCGCGACGTCGTTGATCCTTCGTTGCGCGGCTTGCTTGCTTCCATTGCAGAGAGAGGCATTCCTCTTGGCGGCATCTGCACCGGTGCGTATGCGCTGATGTCGAGTCAGTTGCTCGACGGCTACCGCTGTTCCATTCACTGGGAAAACCGGAGTGCGCTGCAGGAAGAGTTTCCGCACGTACAGTTTGCCGATGAGCTGTTCGCGGTCGATCGTGACCGGCTCACGTGCACGGGCGGTACGGCACCCATCGACATGATGCTCAATCTCGTGGGTCTGCGCTTCGGCCAGCGCATGGCCGCGCAGGTTGCTGAACAGTTCATCCTCGAGCGCATCCGCGGCACGACGGATATACAGCCGATACCGGTTGACGTGCGTGTGGGCTTCCTGCGCGCCGAGTTGATCGAAGTGCTGCGATTGATGGAGGCGAATATTGAAGAACCGCTGTCACTTGAGGAGTTGACTCGGCTCGTGAATCTATCTCAGCGCCATCTGCAGCGGATGTTCAGGTTCTACCTGAACGTGTCGCCAACGCATTACTACCTGACGCTGCGTCTGAAGCGTGCGCGCGATCTGCTGCGCACGACAAACGCGTCGATCGCGCGCGTGACGTCGGTCTGCGGATTCCATTCGCAATGCCATTTCAGCAAGGCGTATCGGGCCCAGTTTGGCTACGCCCCAAGCCATGAGCGACGAATGCCCGATTGACTATGTGGTTAACCCATTCAGATCAAGAGTAAGGACGTGTTTGATGAAAACCAAAGCCGCCATCGCCTGGAAAGCCGGTGCTCCGCTCACCGTCGAAGAAGTCGACCTGCAAGGCCCGCGCGCCGGCGAAGTGCTCGTCGAGATCAAGGCGACCGGCATCTGCCATACCGATTACTACACGCTCTCGGGCGCCGACCCGGAAGGCATCTTCCCGGCGATCCTCGGCCATGAAGGCGCGGGCGTCGTGCTGGAGGTGGGCGCAGGTGTCACATCGTTGAAGGCCGGCGACCACGTGATTCCGCTTTACACACCGGAATGCCGCCAGTGCAAGTTCTGCCTGTCGCGCAAGACGAACCTGTGTCAAGCCATTCGCGCCACGCAGGGCAAGGGCCTGATGCCGGATGGCACGTCGCGTTTCTCGCTCGACGGCAAGCCGCTGTTCCACTACATGGGCACGTCC
>NZ_FOWV01000019.1 GCF_900115545.1 Ralstonia sp. NFACC01
GCACCAGCAGGTTCTGATTCACTCCGATCAGGGGTGCCAGTTCACCGGCCACACCTGGCAAAGCTTCCTGCGCGAGCACAACCTGCTGTGCAGCATGAGCCGGCGCGGCAACTGCCACGACAACGCAGTGGCGGAGAGCTTCTTCCAGTTACTCAAACGCGAGCGGGTGCGCCGGCAGATCTATGCCACCCGGCAGGAGGCCAAGTCCGATGTCTTCAACTACATCGAGATGTTTTACAACCCAACTCGGCGACATTCGAGCGCCAACGGTCTATCACCGGTAGAGTTCGAACAACGCCATTCCCAACGGCTCGCGGGTGTCTAGGAAAGTCGGGGCGATTCAGCCTGAAGGTCGCCCTCCACTGTTCGAGGGTCGAGCTTCACTCTCCAACACTCGAACTCCACGGTCTGAGCCTCGCGCTCCATGCTTAGATGCTGGGAGCAGCGTAGACGGTAGGCCTGTCAGCAATTTCGCGTTCAAGGCTGAAGCCCTCGAGAGGCGCCTGATGGCCGAGCGCTATATCAGCGATGGCATGGTTCCGCAGGCTGGCGATGTTGAGCGCCTTACCCGCATCCTGGGCCGACCCGCTGGGCTCGTATCGTGACTTCGCTGCTGCGCTCGCCGGGTGAATCGCATGCGGGCGCTGTGGGGCAACTCGATCCGACTGGAACGGTCTGCAATAAAGCCGCTTGTTGGACTGCAGTTTTCCTGTCTTGTGCCGATTACCAGCGGTGACGGCGTGCCACGCGCGCGCCCCAAACCGACCGCGGTCTGCCTTGTCGAAGAGGCAGACATGCGGTCTGTCGCTGCGCCCAAGACCACGACATGCCCTTTCGCTCCTTCGCCAGACGGCTGGCCACATCGGCAGGCCACCATCCCTTTATCGTTGGTGCCCTGGGGACGCTGCTGACATTGATTGTCCTGGCAATCAGTGCGCTCACACTGTGGGCCAACCGCGAAACGGCCATCGAGCACGCTAACGAAACCTCAAGGAACGTCGCTGCCGTTCTGGCAAGCCACATCTCGCGCACTGTTGAATCGGCAGATCAGTCGCTGCAGACGCTGATCGCCGCACTCGACAAACCCAGCATCCGACACCTCGATCCTGAGGTACAGCACGACCTGCTGTTCAGCCCGACAGCCTCTGCCCGGTATGTCACGGGCATGGGCGTCACAGACGACAAGGGCCGGCTCATCGACGGTTGCTGTTCTGTGACGCACCACTGGGATTTCAGCGACCGCGATTACTTCATCGTCCAGCGCGACCACGCAAACGTTGGCCTCTATATCTCTGCCGTCTATAAGGCGCGCTCACGCGCAGGCGTGGAGGCCATTGCGCTGAGCCGGAGGATGAACCGCGCCGACGGGACGTTCGCGGGCACCGCACTGGTCGCAATCGATCTGGATTACTTCAAGCAGCTTCTTGAGAAGCTCGATGTCGGGCCGCGTGGCATCACGGCCATTGTCCGCACCGACGGAACGCTGGTGGCGAGAAATCCGCCGCCCGGCGCAGCCCGCGCGCTCAATCTCAGCAAATCGTTGACGTTCCCGCGCATGGTGAATCAAGAGTCCGGCTTCTACGTAGCACCGTCGACCAGCGACGGCGTGCTGCGCCTCTATACGTTTCAACGTGTGCCGGGTACACCCTTCATCGCCGTGGTGGCCCCGGCAATGAGCGATGCGCTTGCGCCGTGGCAGCGGTTGTCGTGGATCGTGGGGTTGTCGTCGCTGTCGGTGAGCCTGGCGTTCTGCGCAGGCGTATGGCTGCTGGCTTTTGCGCTGCGCGGGCGCGTGATGGCTGAAAACCACCTGCGCGAGCTTACGCAAACCGACCCGCTGACCGGCCTGAAGAACAGGCGCGCGCTGGATGTCGCACTGGAAAACGAGTGGGATCGCCTGCAGCGGAATGACAGTCGCCTATCCGTGCTGTTTGTCGATGCCGATCACTTCAAACGCTACAACGACGCGCACGGGCATGCCCAGGGCGACTCCGCGCTCCAGTACCTCGCCCACTGCATTTCCAAGCATGCGCGTCGACGCGGCGACCTTGCAGCCCGATACGGCGGTGAAGAGTTCGTGGTGTTGTTGCCCGATACGGGCGAAGCCGGCGCCAGGCAAATCGCTGAAGCGATACGTGCCGAAGTCGAAGGAAACCGCACTGCAGAAGGCAGCCCAGGCTTGGCTCCCTTCACAGTGAGCGTCGGTTGCGCTACGGCGCGCCGCTCGAGCTTCCCGTCTCTGGATGCAGTGACCAAGGCCGCGGACGATGCGCTCTACGAGGCCAAGCGCAAAGGGAGAAACCGCGTTGACTACGCGACAACTCCGTAGCCTCGCAGGCAGGGCTGCTCGCGGCTATCGCCCGCGAGCAGCCCCCGCATAAGCGCCACGCGCGGGTTATTGCAGCGTGGCCCCTCCCCCGCCGAGATACAGCCCGAGCAGACGCGCAAACTGGCCACCGTCGGTGTTGATCGTCGTCTGGTACGTGCCGCCCGAGCCGAAGACGACCGCGAAGGTATGGCCGTCGCCGTATTCCTGTGTGTTGCGCAGCATGTAGTCGACGCGGTTATCGCGATAGTGCTGGTTCGTGCCGCCCGGCGTGCTGGACGGCACACCCAGCGGCGTCTGCCACCACAGAATCGGCAACCCGTTGCCCAATGCGGTTCGGTAGTCCAGGTAGCTGCTTTGCGACTGATGGAAATTGGGCGTGTTGACGTTGGCCTCGTCCCAGTAGAAGGTGCCACTGCGGCCCGTGCATTCCGACACCGCGGCAACTTCGAGGCAGCCGGCGTCACGGTCGCTGGTCTGGGCGACGATAAAGTCGGCTTGGTGCGCGCCCGCAGCACGCATCCCCACCCCAACCGCAGTTGGCGATCCCGACCAGAACGCCGGCGGGAAGCCAATCAGCGCCTTGGGTGCGATCTGGCGCGCCATCTGCACCAGACACTGCCCGATGCCAGCGGCTGTGTTGGGCAGGCTGCTGCATTCGGGCTGGCTGCTCACCACCGCGGCCATCTGCGTCGGATCATGGTTCGGTGCCTGCGCCCACACGTAGCCCCAGAAGTCGGGCTCCAGGTTGACCAGTACAGGCGCGTTCAGGGCGGCAATGCGTTGATACATCAATCGCGCCTGGCTCCAATACGTGTTCATGAACGTTGTGTCAGTGATGCCGCTCAGGTTGCCGTCACCGTTCTGCGCCATTTGGTAGAAGGTGAACATCGGCGTTGCGCCATAGGCCTGGGCGGCCTGCGCGCTGTACGTGATGTAGGCGCCGTCAGGGCTGTTCCAGTAGGGCCACGAGCCAGGTCCCGCGCCGACGAGATAGACGTCGATGATGTCCGGCCGAATGCCCTGGCTTTGCATATCCGAAATCGACTGGCCCGAACCGAGGCCGACGAGCACGCGCGAAGGCTTGCCCAACTTGGCGACGAGTGCGGCGCTGGCCGACTGGGTGGATGTACTGCCGCCGGTAGTTCCACCTCCAGTTCCGCCGGTCTGGCCACCCGTGGTACCGCCCGTGGTGCCTCCGTTGGTACCGCCTTGTGTTCCAGTGCCACTGCCTGTCGTGCTACTGCCCTGCGTGCTATCGGCCCCGCCGCCACAGCCAAATAGCGCGAATGCAATCGCGGCAGCGGCAATCCATCGTTGAGAAAACACGGTCATCGAAAAAATATCCTTGAAAGAAAAGGTGTATCTGGTTGCCGGGGCCTCCATCGGGCCCGTGGCAATCAACTCGCCATGAGCGACGCAATCTGCGCAGCGCTGAGCGCGCCGCGATAGATGCGGAAATCATCGATCCGGCCGCTGAAGGTTGGGTCTGCGCTGTATTGCGATTTGCCCAGCCAGTTCTGTGTGGTGCTCTCCAGGCGGAACGGTGCCTGGAACATGGCTGTGTTGGCGCTCACGGCGGCACCGTCCACGTACAGCGTGCCGGTGGCGCCCGATAGCGTCACGGCAACATGCACCCATCGCTTGCTGGGCAGCTCGGTGGGGGCGTCGATGATCTGTTCCGGAGGGCCATCGCCGGGGCCATTGGCCGTCATGGCAAAGCGCATGCCGGCCCAGCCGCTGCGCAACTGCCCGCGGGGCGTCAACATCATGTAACGGTGAAAGCCCGTTCCGAAGTCGAACAGGCGGGCCCAAGTTTGTGAGCCATCCCAGAACACCCACGCCGCGATGGTGAAGTCCGACACATCGACCAGGAGGTCGTTGGGCAACGCCACGTAGGCGCCCGAGCCGTTAAGCGAGACCGCGTTGCTGCTGCGTCCGGCACCCCATGCCGCACCGTTGAGCGAGCCGTTGCGCCCGTTACCGGAGCTATCGGCTGCGGTGGTGCCGCTGCCCTCATCAAAGGCGAGATGCGCAAGCAGCTGCACCGCCGTGATTGCTTTCACCTCGTTGGAGACAGTGGATTCACCGCTAATCGTTTGCGCTGTCACGACATAAAAATACGTGCCCGCAGCGGGCGGCGTATCGGTGTAGGTCAGCAGATCGGTGATGCCGCTGCGGATGGTGGTGTACGGGCCGCCGGCAATCGTGGCGCGCTTGACGCTGTAGCTGGTGGCGTTGCTGGTGCCCCACCACGACAACACGACCTTGCCCGCGCTGGCATAGCCCGTGAGGCCACTCGGCGCCGCTGCGGGTGTTCCTGGGTCGAGCGTGCACGTGAGCGTGCCATAGCCGAGCTGATCGAAGCCGCCACTGTTCGGGCCGTAGTTGCCGCCACCGCCTTCCGGCGCCACGAGGTCAGCCGCGCGCTTGGTGTAAGGCGCCGCAAGACCTTTCCGGTTGATGTAATGGTTGGCCACCAGCGCCCAGCACGGGCGGCCCAGGGCAGCGCCCTGCCCTCCGGTTGAAAACTGCGTCTGGATAACGCCGGCGCTGTTCTGGTACGTGACAAAGGGCACGGTATAGAACGTGCCGTCCGGCTGCGTCAGGTTGGCTTTGGCGACGTATTCGGCGCCCGCCAGGAAGCGGTTGTTGTCATAGCCGTACAGGTCAATGCCCTGATTCCACGCCATCTCGCAAATGGCACCCGTCAATGCAATGCCGAGCGTGCTGTGGCCCTGATCGCGGCCGGCTTCCTGCCATTGCCCGAGGTTGCCGGGGTGCATGTAATACACGGCCTGCCGGATACAGCCGTTGCTGCCACCGGTCTTGAAATGGGTGATGGCCTCGTTGACGAGATCGGCATCGTCACACAGCACTCCAATGGCCAGAATGCACGCGATGTTAGCCAAGCCCCAGTTGGCCCAGTAGTGCGTATCCATGGCCGTGTCGATACGCGTCAGAAAAGCGTGGCTGACGGGGTAGAAGACCTTGCGCATCATCGCCTGGAACGCGGCCAGGCCGGCCGGGCTCCAGCCGCTGTAGCTGCGCATGATTTCGGCGGCGTTGGCGAACTCGTAGCCGTAGATGCCGGCGGCCAACGCCACGTCGCTGCCGCCCAGCGTTGTCAGCGTCGAGGCCCACTGGTCCAGATACTCGATGGCTTTGTCGGCGTATTGCTTGTCGTTCGACACTTTCCAGCGCAGCGCGTCGCCATAGGCAGCGGCGATGTCGTGGTAGAGCGTGCCGTAGTTCTGGCCATGCGTCGGGTCATTGCCCCGGTAGATGGCGGCTTGCGGATTCGGCTTGTTCGTCAGGCGAGTATGGCCATTCGCAACCAGCACGTTCCAGCTATCGATCCAAGGGGACGCGTGGGCCCCCACTTTGGTGCGCATGCGCGCGAAATCGGCTTCTGTATGCAGCAGGCCTGGATGCGTGAAGCTCTGGATCTGCACGGCCCCGCTGGGCGGCGCAACGGGCGTCTTGTTGATCGGGGAGCCCGGCGCGGTGGTGCTCCCGCCTGTCGTTGTCGCAGGGGCGACGCTCGCAGCGTCGGCATCATCGCCCCCGCCCCCGCAACCGGCCAGCAGCGAGGCTCCCAGCCCCATCACGAAGTGTCGGCGCGAAATTTTCGTGATGCTGCACGGCTGGCAAACCGCTTCCAACAGCGGCTCCCCTGGCACCTGCTTGTTGCTCATACACCCTCCCAACTTTTTTTGTTGTCGTCAAACCGTGCGCAAGGCTGCACGAACCGTGCCACACCCCCTACGAAAGAGGGGTGACGCGGCTTGGTGCGACATGTGACACGAAGCGTCAGCACAGTTCAATGCATTGGCAGGTTTGATGAGCTTTTTTGATAAAGCGGGGATGTGCTTTCCGGCATGGTTGCTTGCGCAAATGGGCGTATCACCGTGACAGCAGCATCGTTTTCGCCCTTCTCCGCCCCGTGTCACCGCGTGATAAATCGCGCAAAATGCTGCGCATCTGAGATGTGGAGGCAGGCGGTGGGCATCAACTTCGACTTGACGGACTTGCAGGCATTTCGCGCGGTGGTGGAGTTGGGTAACTTCCGAAAGGCCGCCGAGGCGATCAGCATTTCCCAGCCCGCACTGAGCCGTCGGATCGATAAGCTCGAGAGCGCGCTGGGCGTGCCCCTGTTCGAACGCACCACACGCAGCGTCACGCTCACCACCGTCGGGCGCGTGTTTGCGCGCAGTGCTGAACAATTGCTCGACGACCTGGACGTCGCCCTGCTCGGCATCCGCGACGTTTCATCGAGCCGCCTCGGGCACGTGACCATCGCATGCGTGCCGTCGGTGGCCTATTACTTTCTGCCGAACCTCATTGCGACGTATCACCGGCGCTTTCCACGCATTCGGGTGAAGCTGCTGGATGCAAGCGCGAACGAAGTGCTCGGCGCCGTCATCAACGGAGAGGCAGATTTTGGCGTGAGCTTTATGGGCAGCCAGGAGCCCGAGATCGAATTCAAGATGCTGCTGCAGGAGCGGTTTGTTGCAGCGTGCCGGCGCGATCATCCGCTCGCCCGCAAGAAGCGCGTGACGTGGAACGAGCTGTACGCACACGAATACGTGTCAGTGGACAAGACCTCCGGCAACCGGCTGCTGCTCGATCAGGCGCTGTCAGCCGTGGCGCCGCGTGCGCCAAGCGTTTGTGAGACGCGGCACGTCACCACCATGCTGGGGTTGGTTGAAGCGGGCCTTGGCGTTGCTGCGGTGCCGTCGATGGCCATGCCGGGGCATGACCACCCGATTCTCACGAGCGTGCCGCTGGTGGAGCCGGTGGTGAACCGGCGCGTAGGCATAGTGAAGCGGCGCGGCCGCGCGCTGACACCAGCCGCCGAGGAATTTCACCGGATGATCATTGAAGCGAAGCGCGGCAGGATGGCGAGCGATGCATAGCATGGGCCGCTTGGCCCATCGCCCCGTCGCCCTGTTTCAATTCAATGTGCAGTCACCGAATCGAGCCCGGTCGATTTCACGTCTGCCTGCACGCCGGGCGAAGCAAGGTAGTCAAGTAGCGCCTTCGCTTCCTTCGGATGCTGTGCCCCAACGGGGATGCCCGCAGCAAAACGCGTAACCGACTGCAACGACTCCGGGATCTTTCCCACGAAGGCGGCACCCTGCACCGGCAGGAGCTCGCTCACTTGCTGAAAGCCGATTTCGTAATCGCCGGTGGCCACCACCGATGCCACCGGAATGCGCGGGATCATCTTCGCCTTCGCCTTGACCTGCTCTTCAATGCCGAGCTTCTTGAACAGCTCGCGCTCGATATAAACGCCACTCGCGCTATCCGAGTAGGCAATCGACTTGGCATGCAGCAGCACCTGCTTGAGCGCCTCTGGCGAGCTGATGTCGGGCTTGGCCGCGCCTTCGCGCACAACCACGCCGATGCGCGAGTCGGCCAGTTCCACGCGTGAGTCTGGAATGACCTTGCCTTGCTTGATCAGATCGTCGAGTGCGTAGCCGACCATGATGACGGCGTCGGCAGGCTCACCGCGCGCGAGCCGATTCGGAATCGCTTCGGGCGATTTGCCCATCGAGGGTCCAAGCGCGGTGTTGAGCGTGTTGCCCGTCTGCGCTGCAAATTTCGGCCCGAGCACCTTGTAGGCGGCGGTGAAGCCACCGGAGCTCATGACGTGCAGCTCGGCAGCCTGAACGTTGACCGCAATAGCCGAGGTGGCGACAAGCGCGGCTGCGCACAGCTTCAGAAACAGAGTCTTCATGGTGAGGGTCATGCCAGGTCGTACGTGTTTGTGAATATGCGGAACGCGCTGTGCGTCAGTGCGCCGGTGCCAGCACCACCGCACGGCGACGATACAGCGTCAACGTCGCCAGGAGCGCGCACACGGCGGCAAAACTCATCCAGTAGCCAGGGGCGGCCTTGTCGCCCGTCATGTGGATGGCGGCCGTCGAGATAGCGGGGGTAAAGCCGCCAAACACTGCCGTCGCAAGGCTATAAGCGAGCGAGAACCCTGCAACGCGCACCTGCACTGGCATCACTTCTGTGAGCGCGACAACCATCGCACCGTTGTAGATGCCGTACATGAACGACAGCCACAACAGCACGAGCAGCATGTTCATGAAGCTCGGCGCGTGAGCAAGGAACGACAGCGCCGGGTACGCGGTGGCAATGGTTAGCATCGTCATGCCGATCAGCAGCGGCCGGCGGCCGATCCTGTCGGAGAGCACACCACCAATCGGCAGCCAGACGAAGTTCGACACCCCTACGCAGAGCGTGACGAGCAGGCTGTCTGCCGTGCTCAGGTGCAGGACCGTTTTACCGAACGTCGGCGCATAGACGGTGATGAGGTAGAAGCTCGTGGTGGTCATCGCCACGAGCATCATGCCGGCGATAACGACGCCCCAGTTTTGCACCAGCGTGCTGAATACGTCCTTCATGCTCGGACGATGCTTGCGGGCCTTGAACTCCTGCGTTTCCTCAAGATTGCGGCGCAGCGCGAAGATGAACGGCACGATCATGCAACCGACGAAGAACGGCACGCGCCAGCCCCATGCGGCGATGGCCGGTGCACTCAGCCATTGGTTGAGCGCAAACCCCAGGCCCGCTGCCACGACGATGGCCACCTGCTGGCTGGCGGACTGCCAACTCGTGAAGAAGCCCTTGCGGCCGGGCGTGGCCATCTCGGCCAGATACACCGATACACCACCCAACTCGGCACCCGCCGAGAAGCCCTGCAGGAGACGCCCGAGCAACACGAGTGCAGGCGCCAGGAGGCCGATCGTGGCGTAGCCGGGAACAAACGCGATCAGCACGGTCCCGCTTGCCATGATGGACAGTGTGACGATCAAGCCCTTTCGGCGGCCGACATCGTCAATGTACGCACCCAGCACGACGGCGCCCAGCGGCCGCATGAGGAACCCGGCGCCAAAAACGGCGAAGGTCATCATCAGCGAGGCGAACTCACTCTGGGCGGGAAAGAAGACGTTGGCGATCTGCGTGGCGTAGAAGCCAAACAGGAAGAAGTCGAACTGCTCCAGGAAATTCCCGGCGGTGACGCGGAAGACCGCGGCGGCCTTTGATTGCCCGGTCGAAAGGCTGGACTGGGGGTGCATCGAGGTGTCTCCTGGAAGCCAAAAAAAGAATACGCCGTCGAACGGCGTTTTGTCGTTTTGGCAATATTCACCGGGAGACCGAGAAACGAGAAGTGCAATTTTCGGAAGGATTGATGTGCTTAGGTTATCAATCCTCGTACCGCTCCTCATGAGGGGTTGCCGCGGAGGCGAGTCACGAAACTCGCCTCCACATGACAAGCACGCTCGCTTACTGCTTGGCGGGTTCAGCGTACACGCGCTTGGCGAACGTCGCGATCGCATCCGCCATCGCCTTGGGCTGTTCGGGTGCAAATGCGTGGCCTGCATTCGGCACCACAACCACCGTCACACGATCGCCCAGCATCGATTTCAGCACCTGCGAGAAGCGTCGCGGTGCCACTGCGTCGTGTTCTGCCTGCAAGTCCAGGATTGGCGCGTTCCCGGCCGCAAAGTACGCATCGACCGGCGTCACGTTGCGGGCATGGGACTCGGCCTCATGCGTCTCTTCATGCCAGCCACCGAGCCAGACGCGCGGGTCGTTGCCCGGTGCAAAGAAGGCTTTCCGCAGGTATTCCAGCCGCTGCTCTTCCGACAGATGCATGTCACCTGCGCCGTCGATAGCCTTGCGCATCTCTGCGTTGATGGGTTTCTCGGTCGAGCCCGGCGGTACCTTGCCGGCGGAAGCTGCCACCAGAACCACGCCACGCACCAGCTCGGGGCGATCCACCGCCACCATGCGCGCCGGGAAGTTGCCCCAGGCGTGGCCGACCACCACGGCCGGCCCTTGCTTCTCGTGCTCGATCACCGCAGCCACATCGGCGGCGAAGGCGTGCATGTCCAGATTCGCCATCGGACCCTTGCTCTGGCCAATGCCACGCGGCTCGGGGCGCAACACGCGAAAGCCATCGGCGACGAGCCTGTCTGCAACCTGGTCGTAATCGCGCCCCGAACGGCCCAGCGACGGCAGGATGACGATCAATGGGCCTTTGCCCTGCCGCATCACCTCGATCTGCACGTTGCTGTACTTGACCAGTTCACGATCGATCTGGCCGGCATCCGTTGCCGCCAGCGCAGAGAAGGAAAGCATGGCCGCGGCCAATGCGGTACAGCCGTACTTGATCAGTTTCATGATGTTCTCCTTGGTGTGGATAGGCATGCCGCGCGGATGCGCCGGCGCGCGTGTTGTTGTGTAGACGGAATCAGGACGCGCCCGCATAGACACGTCGGGCGAAGCGCGCGATGGCGCGGCTCATCGCTGCGGGTTGCTCAGGCGCCATGGCGTGCCCGGCGTTGGAAATCACCTCGACGGTCACGCGGTTGCCCAGCATGGGCTTGAACACGTTGGGTACGACCACCGCGTCGTACTGCGCCTGGAGATCGAGCATGGGCACCGTGCCGCCGGCAAAGTACGCATCCACAGGTGTGACGTTGCGGGCGTGGGCCTGTGCATGGTGGGTATCGGGATACCAACCGCCCAGCCACGGCTTCGGGTCGTGACCCGGAGCGAAGAACGCCTGACGCAGATAGTCCAGACGCTTTGCCTCAGGCAGCGCGAGGTTGCCGGAGCCATCAATCGCTTCGCGCAACCGGCCATAGGGCTTTTCGTTGGAGCCGGGCGGCAGCTTGCCGGCAGAGGCTGCAGCCATGACAAGGCCGCGTACCAAGTCCGGCCGATCCACCGCCAGCATGCGCGCCGGCTGGCTGCCCCAGGCATGCCCCACCACGACAACGGGCCCCGTCTTTTCCTGATCGAGCACGGCGGCAACGTCGGCCGCAAACGCATGCATGTCGAGATTGGCCATCGGGCCCTTGCTTTGGCCAATGCCGCGCGGTTGCGGACGCAGGACACGCAGCCCATCCGCAGCAAGCAGGCGGGCCACCTCGTCGTAGTCTTCAGCGCCGCGCCCCAGCGACGGCAGGATGACAACGGTCGGCCCACTTCCCTGGCTCAGGGTTTCGATCTGCACATCGCCGTGGCGGACGAGCTTTCGCTGCACGTCTGGACTGGTTTGTGTCGACGTGGCGCAGGCGGACATCGTCAGAATTAATGCGGCGCCCAGAAGGCACTTCTGCAACGTCATGGAGTCTCCTTGTTCCGGGATCTGGCCCGGTTGTTGTTTGTTTCGGGCAGCAGTTGCCCCTCGCGGCTGGAAACCCACCGCGATGCACCGGACAACCGCAACGGATCGGGCTATTTCTATTTGGTGGAAATCGGATCGAGCCCCGTCTGGATCAGCTTGGCGGCGACTTCCGGAGAACGCAGATACGTGATGAGACCTTCGGCGGCCTGGCGCTCCTTTGCATCCTTTGCCACTGCAACGGCAATCACGCTCGTCTTCTGCACTTCAGCAGGCAGTGGCCCCACATATTGGATGCCGTCGAATGCCCGCAGCTCACTGATCTGCTGCAGGCCCAGATCCGCCTCGCCGCGCTCAAGCGCCGAGCCGACCAGCTCCTTGCCCCGGATCAGCACGCTCTTGGCTTTCATCTGCTCGGCAATCCCAAGACGCTCGAACAGCGTGCCGGTGATGTACGTACCGCTCGCCCCTTCGGAAAATGCCACCGACTTGGCCGCCAACAAGGTTTGCCGCAGATCGTCAACGGTCTGGATATTCGGCTTGGGCAAGCCCTTGCGCACCGCCACGCCCACGCCTGACGCCACCAGGTCAACGCGCGACTCCGGAATGAAGCGCCCTTGCTTCACTTGGTCCGTCAAGGCGGCGCCGATCATGAAGCACACATCCATCGGCTCGCCGTTCTTGATTCGCATCGGCAAGGCGTCGGGCGAGGTGCCATAGGACGGCCCCCACGCGATGACCAGATGGTTGCCCGACTGCTGCTCATACGCCGGTATGACCTTCTCGAAGGCGGCGTGCAACGCGCCGGTCGCCAGCACGTGGACATCGGCGGCCAAGGCGACACTGGTGGCAGCAATGAGCGGTATTGCACCGAGGCTGCGCACTGCAAAGCGCCGCACACTGGATTGGAATGGCATGTGTTGTCTCCTCTTCGTTATTGGTGTGTGTGGGGGGGTACAGGGCTAGACCGCTCCGCGTGTATTCACGTACAGGGCATAGAGCGATGTGGTGGACGCCATGAACAGGCGATTGAGGTGTCGGCCGCCGAAGCATAGGTTCGCGCAACGCTCCGGCAGTGCGATGTGACCGATCGCGGTGCCGTCGGGGGCGAACACGCGCACGCCATCAAGCTCCGCCGTGCCCGTGCCCCAGCCGCACCACAGGTTGCCGTGCACATCGACACGGAAGCCGTCCGGCGCACCGTCCGCAGCATCGATCAGCACACGGCGATCGCCCAGCGCTTTGCCGTCGACCACATCGAAGGCGAGGATCTCGCGCGGCCGCGCACGCGATGCCACCACGTAAAGCGTGCGTTCATCCGGCGAGAACGCTAATCCGTTGGGGCCGAGCACATCGTCGGCAACACAGTCCAATCGTCCGCATGGGTCGATCCGGTAGATGCTGGCCGGCAACTGCGGCTCGGCAATCTGGCCCATGTAGTCACTCACTAGGCCGAACGGCGGATCGGTAAACCACACCGCGCCGTCACTGGCAACGACCACATCGTTCGGAGAATTGAGCGGCTTGCCATCGAACTCGCTGGCCAACACGGTGATGCTGCCGTCGTATTCCGTGCGCGTGACGCGGCGCTGACCATGCTCGCAGGCAATCAACCTGCCCTGCCTGTCGCGCGTCAGACCGTTGGCTTTGTCTGAGGGCGCGCGGTATGTCGCCACTGCGCCGGACGCCTCATCCCAACGCAAGATGCGATCGTTCGGCAAGTCGGTCCAATAGAGCGCCCCTGCATCGCCAAACCACACGGGGCCTTCTGCCCAGCGGCAGCCCGCCCAGAGCCGTTCGACCTTTGCGTGCGGCAAACGGTAGTGCTCGAATCTCGGGTCGAGGATGCGCACCGCGGGGTCGGGTGTACGCAGGCTCGGTTGCCATCCATCGTTACTCATCGCTGGCCCTCTTTGACGCGTGTCAGCAGCACCAGAGAAAGCAGCGTTGCCAGCACCAACATGGCACCCATGCCAATCAGCCCCGCCTTGAACGAGCCCGTCGCATCTTTGAGCCAGCCCACCATGTACGGGCCAAACAACCCGCCAAGACTGCCCACCGAGTTGATGAATGCCAGCCCGCCCGCAGCGGCCTGCTTATCGAGGAACGTGGCTGGAATGCTGTAGAAGCAGGTGCGCACGGACGACAGCCCGACCACCGCCACCGTCAATCCGAGCATGGCCGGCACCAGCGCATCGGACGCCACCGACGCAAAGAAGCCCAGCGCCGCCACCGCACAGGTGATAACCAGATGACGAACGTAGCGCTGCGTGCGGGCGACCACACGTGCCCAGCCCAGCATCACCAAGGCGCCGACGACGTAGGGCAGTGCGGTAGCAAAGCCCACCTGCGTGTTCGAGAGGTGATGCGTCTTCAAGATGGTCGGCATCCACACGCCAATGCCGAGAATGCCGATGATGTAGCTGAACAAGATTCCCGTCAGCAGCCAGACACGCGCGTCTTTGAGGGCGGGCCCGAGGCGATGCTCAACCGCTGTGCTGCGCTCCCGCTCGATGGCAGCCGCCAGGGCGGCGCGCTCCTCCGCTGTCAGCCATGTTGCGTTATCCGGGCGATCGGTCAGCATGCGCAGGCACAGCACGCCCAGCACGCAGGCCGGCAACCCCTGCAGGATGAAGAGCCATTGCCAGCCGTGCAGCCCGAGCCAACCGTCCAGCTCCAGCATCGATACCGACAACGGCCCACTGAACACCGACGACAACGGAATCGCGGCTAGGAACCAGCCCATCATGCGTGTGCGATAGCGCGACGGAAACCACAGCGTCAGATAGAAGATGACGCCGGGGAAGAAGCCCGCCTCGCCAATACCAGCGAGCAAGCGGATCGCCGCATAGCTATTGGGGCCGACAGCCAGGCTCGTGGCGGCGGCAAACAGGCCCCATGTGATCATGATCCGCGCCAGCCAGCGGCGCGCGCCATAGCGATACAGCGCCAGGTTGCTCGGCACCTCGAACAGGCAATAGCCAACATAGAAGATGCCGGCAGCCAAGCCGAACTGGGCCGCACTCAAACCCAGATCGCGGTTCATGGTCAGCGCGGCAAAGCCGACGTTGGTCCGATCGAGATAGTTGACAAAGTAAGCTAGCGCCAGCAGCGGAACCAGGCGCCAGGCAGCCTTGCGGCAGGCGCTCTGCTCAGCAGAGTGCTCTGCCTGGGTGGCATCGATCAACGTGGCTTGCATGGCGATGCCTCAGAAATAGAGCCGCTGCGGGTTATGGACCAACACAGCTTCAGCTGCTTCGGCGCCGCAGGCTTCCTGCACGAACGCGAGCAGGCTGCTGTCGTCGGGCACGTCGCCTTTGATGTTGGGATGCGGCCAGTCCGTGCCCCAGATGGCCCGCTCGGGCGCCGCTTGCACCAGCCGCCTGACCAGGGGCAGCGCTGCAGTCCAGGGCGGCGCTGCGCCTTGCATCAGGCGGTCGACTCCCGACAACTTGATCCACCGATTGTCTTGACGCAGATGACGCTCCAGCTCCCGCATGGCAGCTTCGTCCAGCGGTCGGGTCGCATCCTGCCGGGCCATGTGGTCGATCACCAGCGGCACGTCGAGGTCTTCCCACGCGTTAAGCACCAGCAGAAGCTGATCCAGTTGCCCATGGAGCAGCACGTGCCAACCCATCGGCCCGACACGCTCGGCGAGTTCGCGCAAGCGGCCCAGATCACGATCGCCCGGCAGGTGACCCATGAAGTTGAAGCGGATGCCACGCACGCCGCCTTCATGCAGTTCACGCAGGGCGTCGTCACTCGTGGTGTGGTCGACCAGCGCGACGCCGCGATAGCGCCCTTTCGTCATCGCCAGCGCTGACAGCAGCGCACGGTGATCCGACTGGTAGCACGCCGCCTGCACCAGCACACCGTGCGTAACGCCTAGTTGCTCATGCAGCGCAAGCAGTTGCGTCATCGGGGCTTCTGCCGGTCGATACGACGCGTCGGCCGGCAGCGGGAACGCGTCCCAAGGCCCGTAGATGTGCGTATGGCAATCCCATACGCCGCCGTTCAGTTCGCCTTGCATGGTCAGTCGCACCGCGCCGTCATGCCGCCGTCGACCACGACTTCGGTACCTGTGACAAAACGCGCCTCGTCAGAAGCCAGGAACAGCGCGGCATGCGCGGTATCACGCCCGTCGCCCATGAAGCCAAGCGGAATGCGGGCAAGCCGGCTTTCCAGCAGCTTGTCGACATCGCCGCCGGAGCGCTGGCCAGCCAGGCGCACTTCCACCATAGGCGTATGCAATTGCCCCGGCACCACGGTGTTCACGCGAATGCCCTTCTTCGCATACTCGACCGCCACCACCTTGGAGAGCTGGATCACGCCGGCCTTGCACGCGGCGTAAGCCACTTGCGCCGAGCCCGTCCAGCGGATCCCGGATGTCGACGCCGTATTGACGATGGCGCCACTGCCCTGTGCTTCCATCACGGGCAGCACGTGCTTGCAGGTGAGGTAAACACTCTTGAGGTTGAACGCGACCTGGGCATCCCACTTGTCTTCCGACAACGCCACAGGGCCGCCGGCAGCGGAGCCACCAACGTTGTTCACCAGGATATCGACGCGGCCGTATTGCTCCACGCAGGCATCGACCATGCCTTTGACGGCCGTGGTGTCGGTCACGTCGCAGGTGTACGGTGTGACCTCACCACCCGCCTCGCGCACGCGGCGCAGCGTTTCTTCCATGGCATCGAAGCTCTTGTCGACGGCGAATACGCGCGCTCCAGCCATCGCAAACAGCACGGCCACAGCGCGGCCGTTGCCCCAGCCCGGCCCGACGCAGCCCGCGCCGGTCACGATGGCCACCTTGCCTGCCAAACGGCCCGCAGCCGTGGCTTGTTCAAATTCGGTCGTTGCTTGCACAGTGAATTCCTCGTTGCTTATTGCCGTTACATCGGCAGTTGCGTCGGCAGTTCCGGCGTCGCACCGGCCGGCGCGGGCACGTTGAATGCCTTGATGGTCATGGAGATGAGCGTGTAGTAGCCCGCAATGCCCACCAGATCGACCACGCCGTCTTGCCCGATGGCGCCAACCAACTCGGCGTACAGGCCGTCGTCCACTTCGCGCTTGGCATGCAGTTGCGTCAGGAAGGCGAAGACGAGCGCCTCGTCGCGCTGCGCGAACGCCGGGTTCATGCCATCACGAATGGCGTCGATCACCACCGGCGACACACCGGCTTCCAGCGCGAACGGCTTGTGCGCGGCCCATTCGTATTCCGCCAGCCAGTAGCGGCCCATGAACAGGATGGCCAGCTCGGACAGGCGCGGCGGCAGGCTGCTGTCGTAGCGGCAGTAGCGTCCGAGTGCCTGTGCGCGGTCGGCCAGCAGCGGGCGATGCAGCCAGACGGCCAACGGGCCGCGCACACCCTTGCGGGGGCCGTTGGCAATGGCGTCGTAGACGGCGCGCTGGTCTGCGTCCAGCGCATCAGGATCGAGGGCGGGAATGCGTTGCATGTTGATGTTGTTCAGTGGCTTAGTGAGTCAGCGCGTCCTGCGCCACCGCAGCCTGTGCGGCGGGCTTCTGCAGCTTGAGGAGAGAAGAACGGGCCTGCCCGCCGGTCTCGCGCTGGAAAGCTTCGGCGTCGAACGCACCTTCCCAGCGGGCGATGGCGAACACCGCCACGGTGTTGCCCACCACGTTGACGAGCGCAGTGGCAATCGCCATCACGCGGTCGATACCGAACAGCAAACCGAGGCCGGCCACGGGCAGCGAGCGCACCGATTGCAGCGTGGCCGCCAGCTTGACGAACGCCCCGCCGGCAACCGTGGTCCCGCCCTTGGAAGTGAGGCTCAGGATGGCGAGCAGCCCGAGTTGCTGCCACAGCGAGAACGGCGTGTCCGTCGCCTGCGCAATGAAACCCACGGCGATGGCCATGTAGATGGACGTGCCGTCCAGGTTGAAGCTGTAGCCGGCGGGCAGCACGAAACCGACCACGGCCTCATCACAACCTGCGCGTTGCAGCTTCTCCACCAGGCGCGGGAAGGCCACCTCGCTTGATGCCGTGCCGAAGATCAACAGCATCTCGTCGCGAATCAGCTTGAGCACGCTGAAATACGGCAGACCGATCATCCACGTAATCGAGCTGAGCACACCGAACACGAACAGCAGCGAGGCGGCGTAATACAGCACGATGACCTTGAGCAGATAGAGCAGCGTCACGCCGCCATAGCTGCCCACGGCTGCAGCCATGGCGCCAAACGCGCCGAGCGGTGCCAGCTTCATGATGAAGCCGAGCATGCGGAACAGCACCTTCTGCGCTTCGTCCATGCCACGCAACAGAACCGAGTCCGGCCCCACCGAGAGGTTCAGCGCCAAGCCTGCCAGGATCGAGATGATCAGCACCTGCACGATGTCGCCCTTGGCAAAGGCATCGACCAGCGTGTGTGGAATCAGGCTGAGCAGATAGTTGACGGCCGAGATGCCGCCGGCGCCGCTTGTGGCTTTCACCGCATCAGCGCTTTCTGCAAGGTTGGTGGCATGCAGCCCCACACCGGGCTCGAACACGTTGACGAGCACAAAGCCCAGCACCATGGCCACCGTACTGACTACCTCGAAGTACACCAGCGACTTCACGCCCATGCGGCCCAGCATGCGCAGGTCGCGCACGTGTGCCAGGCCCTGCACCAGCGTGCAGAAGATGATCGGGGCCAGCATCATCTTCAGCAGCGCGATGAACGCCTGCCCGATGGGTTTCATGGCAACGGCCCACTGCGGTGCAGCGATGCCGAGGACGACCGCACACGCCAGGCCGATCAAGACCTGCACATGCAGCTTCTTCAGATGTTTCATGGTGTCTCCTGCGTCCAGTCATTCAGCGCTATGCCGCTACCAGGCGGCACCTGGGTGCTGGACTTGTCTTACTTGAAAGGCGGTCGTCGCTGGGGGGCGTGAACGCCGTCTCCGCTACGCGTTTGGTGATTTGTTATTTGTGGAAAGCATAGATTGACGGTCTTTTCTTGACAAAGACCATGTGAACATACAAACCTATGCTGACACGGCATATCTCAACGCAAGCATGGACATCCGAGAACTCAAGAGCTTCATTCGCGTGGCGCGTGCCGGCAGTTTCAGCCGTGCAGCCGCCGAGCTGTACATCGCGCAACCGGCGCTGAGCCGGCAGATTGCAAAACTGGAGGCCGAG
>NZ_FOWV01000004.1 GCF_900115545.1 Ralstonia sp. NFACC01
GACTGCTCCAACATGTGCCACGAGCCTTCCGGCACGGGCATGCGGGGCAGCATCGGCGTCGGCAAGGGCACCGTCACGCTCGACGATTTCACCAAGGCTGATGCCATCTTCATCTTCGGCCAGAACCCGGGGACGAATCACCCGCGCATGCTCGGTGAGCTACGCGAGGCCTCCAAGCGCGGCGCGGCCATCGTCTCGTTCAACCCGCTGCGCGAGCGCGGGCTGGAGCGCTTTGCCGATCCGCAAAGCAAGATCGAGATGCTGACGCTGGGCTCCACGCGCATCAGCACGGAGTACCACCAAGTCCGCATCGGCGGCGACCTGGCCACCGTCAAAGGCATCATCAAACACGTGATCGAGCGTGACGACGTGGCACGCAGCCGCGGAGAGCCTGCCATCATCGACCACGCCTTCATCGCCCAGCACACCGGCGGCTACGACGCCTTCGCCGCCGACGTGCGCGCCGAATCGTGGGCAACCATCGAAGCCGAATCGGGCCTGCCAGAACACGAAATCCGCCAGGCCGGCGACACCTACATCAAGGCCGGCAGCGTCATCGCCTGCTGGGGCATGGGCATCACGCAGCACAAGCATTCTGTGGCGACGATCCAGATGATCGTCAACCTGCTGCTCCTGCGCGGCAACATCGGCCGCCCGGGCGCCGGCGCGTGCCCCGTGCGCGGCCACAGCAACGTGCAGGGCGATCGCACCATGGGCATTTACGAGAAGCCCGCCCCCGCGTTTCTGGATCGGCTGGAGCAGGTCTTCGGGATTCAAGTACCGCGCGAACATGGCTACGACACCGTCGGCGCCATCGAGGCGATGCGCAATGGCGCGGCGCGCGTGTTCTTCGCCATGGGCGGCAACTTTGCGGCGGCCACGCCGGACACCGCCGCCACGTGGGCCGGCCTGCGCCAGTGCGACCTGACCGTGCACGTAACCACCAAGCTCAACCGCAGCCACATCGTGCACGGCAAGGCCGCGCTGATCCTGCCCTGCCTGGGCCGTACCGAGGTCGACCAGCAGGCTGGCGGCACGCAAGGCGTGACGGTGGAAGACTCGATGAGCATGGTGCACATGTCGGCAGGCATCAATCCGCCGGCCTCGGCGCATCTGCTGTCGGAGCCGGCCATCGTGGCGCGGCTGGCGGAAGCCACGCTGCCCGAGAGCACCATCCCGTGGCGCTGGCTGGTGGAAGACTATGACCGCATCCGCGAGCGCATCGAAGCCGTGTTCGACGACTTTGCCGGCTTCAACGAGAAGATCCGCGTGCCGGGCGGCTTCCGCCTGCGCAACACCGCATCCGAACGGGTGTGGAGCACGCCGTCGGGCAAGGCGGAATTCCACACGCACGCCGTGCCGACCGACACGCCAGTCCATCGCGCCCGCGAGCGCCATGCGGATACGACGGTCTTCACGCTGGCCACAATCCGCTCGCACGACCAGTACAACACCACGATCTACGGCATGGACGACCGCTACCGCGGCGTGTTCGGCCAGCGCCGCGTTGTCTTCATCAACAAGGAAGACCTGCACACGATCCGCATGAAAGACGGCGAGTGGGTCGACATGGTGACGCTCTCCGAAGACGGCACCACGCGCCGCGCCGATGGCTTCCGTCTGGTGGCGTATGACATCCCGCGCGGGTGTCTGGCGGCGTATTACCCCGAAACCAACCCGCTGGTGCCGCTCTCTTCCGTCGCTGACCAGGCTCGCACGCCGACTTCAAAGTCGATTCCGGTGATGCTGGCGCCGAGCCAGGTCGAGCGCGCTGCGGATACCCAGGCCGCCAACACGGCAGAAGCCTGATGCCAACCGAGCCGGCATGGTCTGCGCTGCAACTGGCGCTACTGGCCGCATTGCGCGAGACCGATGCAGGCAAACCGGTGTCGCTGCCGTGGCTGACCAAGCGCGTAGGCGAGCGCGCCAGCACAGTACTGCGCGCGCTGCATCCGCTGGCTGATGCTGGCCTGCTGCGCGTCGCCATGGACGACACACGCTGGCTCATCGTGCTGCTCGACGCCGGCCGCGTTCTGCCCGATTTCACTGCATGACTTTTCTGCCCCGCCACCCCGCCGGCTTGCCCGTCGTTTCCACCATCGCGACGAAGCGCACGCGCGCCGGCACGCAAGAAGACACCTCCACCGCTGTCGCCGATGAAGCACCGGTCGCGCTGGTCTTCAACGGCATCACCCATGCAGTGATGATGGCGTCGCCAGCCGACCTGGAAGACTTTGCACTGGGTTTCGCGCTGTCTGAAGGCATCATCGACAGTCGCGCCGATTGGCGTGGTGCAGATGTGGAAGCGCATCCGCATGGGCTTGAAGTGCATGCGGAAATCGCTTCGCATTGCTTCGTGCGGCTGAAGGAACGCCGCCGCGCGCTGGCCGGCCCAACTGGCTGCGGCCTGTGTGGCATTGAAAGCCTGCAGACGTTTGAAGATGCTCCGACACCGTTGGGGCCGGCTGCATGGCTGGCGTCATTGACCGACGCACAAGTGCTGGACGCCATGCACGCGATGACGGCGCATCAGCCGGCCAACGCGCTCACCGGCGGCTTGCATGCCGCGGGCTGGGTACCTGCAGACGGCAACGCGCCGCTGCATGTGCTGGAAGACGTGGGCCGTCACAACGCGCTGGACAAGCTGATCGGCCGGCTGGCCCGGCTCGGCATCCGCCCCGCAGACGGGTTCATCGTCATGACAAGCCGCGCGAGCTTCGAACTGGCGCGCAAGTGTGTGCAGGTACAGGTGCCGCTACTGGCAACAATCTCCGCTCCGTCCTCGCTGGCGATTCGCCACGCCAAGGCCGGACAGCTGACACTGCTGGCGTTCTGCCGGGGTGATGGCGTGACGCGGTTTGCGTAGCGCACAGCACGCCCGAGGCTAAATCTCCACCTTGCTCCCCAGCTCAACCAGTCGGTTGGCAGGAATCCGGAAGAAGTCCGACGGTTTGGCGCTGTTGTGCTGCATCCAGGCAAACAACGACTCCCGCCACATCGCCATGCCGGGCAGCGGCGACGGCACCACCGTGGCGCGCGTAATGAAGAACGAGGTTTCCATATCCTCAAAAACGATGCCCAGCCGCTCACCGACGTTGCGGACGATCTCGTCAACGGCTGGTGTTTCCTTGAAGCCGAAATCGACCACAGCGGTGTGGATATCATCGCCAATGGTTTTGATGGCCAGGCGCTTGGCAGGGTCCACATACGGCACGGCCAGCGTGCGGAAGTGAATGAACAGCACGCGCTTGTGCAGCACGTGGTTGTGCTTGAGGTTGTGCAGCAACGCCAGGGGCACGAAGTCGATGCTGGGCGTGAGATACACGGCCGTGCCGTCCACCCGATACGGAGGATGGCGCAGCAGCCCTTCCATGAACGGCTCGAGCGGAATGCCGCCTTCCACATTGCGCGCCTTCAACAGCTGCGTGCCCGAGTGCCACGTCACCATCAGGAAGAAGATCAAGCCACCGAGCAGCAGTGGGAACCAACCACCTGCGGCAATCTTCAGCAGGTTGGCGGAGAAGAACGACAGATCCACCGCCAGGAAAACCGCGCCGATGCAGGCCACCAGCGACAGGCGCCACTTCCAGGCGTTGCGCATGACCACCGTGACCAGACCCGTCGTCAGCACCATGGTGGTCGTTACCGCGATACCGTAGGCCGCTGCCAGATTGTCGGATTTGCCGAAAGCCAGCACCACCGCCACCACCAGCACCAGGAGCATGTAGTTCACCACCGGCACGTAGATCTGGCCGATCTCCACATCCGACGTGTAGAGAATCTTCATGCGGGGCGCATAGCCCAGATGCACGGCCTGCGCCGTCATCGAAAATGCACCTGAGATGACTGCCTGTGACGCAATGACGGTGGCCGCGGTGGCCAATAGCACCATCGGGCCCACTGCCCAATTCGGCATCAACAGAAAGAAGGGGTTCTGCACAGCGCTTGGCTCACGCAGGAGCAAGGCACCCTGGCCAAAGTAGTTCAGCAGCAGACACGGCATGGCAATGTAGAACCACGCGTAGCGGATCGGGCGCGCGCCAAAGTGGCCCATGTCGGCATACAACGCCTCGGCGCCGGTCAGCGCCAGAAACACCGAGCCGAACACGATGAACGCCAGCACCGTGTGCCGAAACCCGAATTCAATGGCGTACACGGGGCTCAGCGCCACCAATATCTGCGGCGACTTCACCACCGAAACTATCCCCATCAGCCCCAGCAGCACGAACCAAATCACCATGATCGGCCCGAAGAGGCGCCCAACCACGTGCGTGCCCTGCTTCTGGATCAAAAACAGGGCGATCAGTACGATCAGCGCGAGGGGTAACACCCATTTCTGCAACGCGGGCGCCATGATCTCCATGCCTTCAATGGCGGAGAGCACGGAAATGGCGGGTGTGATGACGGCATCGCCATAGAACATGGCGGCGCCCAGCAGGCCGAGCAGCATCAACGTGCGTGTGAACCGCGCGCTACCGCTGCTCGCACGCATGGCCAGCGCCGTGAGCGCCAGGATCCCGCCTTCGCCGTTGTTGTCAGCGCGCATGACGAACAGCACGTACTTGATGGACACCACCAGCGTCATCGCCCAGAACAGCATCGACAGGATGCCGAAGACGGTCTGATCGGAAAACGGAACCCCATGCTCGGGGTTGAAGCATTCCTTTAACGCATACAGGGGGCTGGTGCCGATGTCCCCGAAGACCACGCCAATTGCGCCCACCATGGTGGCCATCAACGCGGGATTTTTCTTGGTTTTACTGGCTGCGGCGGTCGTCATGGGTAGGCTGCGACTGGAACGACGGGGGCACACGCAATTTTCGTGCACCGTCTGCGGCGCTGGCTTTACGGTGGGCCGAGTGCGGCAGAAGCCACTAAAGCTTAGGTGAAAACGCTCGGTTTTGCGCGGGTGTTTGCACCGATGGCGAGCCTGCGCGAACCCTGCTGAACGTCAGAAAACGACGGGGCTACCCGGTCCGAAAAGAAAGCTTAAAAAAACAGACTTTGACGGGGAGACGCGCCAAGCATATATTCACCAAACGATCGTTTGGCCGGTTAGGCCGGGTCTGCCTGCTGCGTTTGTATTTGGCCGGCGGCCGATCGATTTCTCAACTTCACGACTCAAAATCATGGCTACTGGTACCGTCAAGTGGTTCAACGACGCAAAGGGTTTCGGCTTCATTACCCCGGATGATGGCGGCGAAGACCTTTTCGCACATTTCTCCGCTATCAACTCCGCAGGCTTCAAAAGCCTGAAGGAAGGTCAGAAGGTGTCGTTCGAAGTCACGCAAGGCCCCAAGGGCAAGCAAGCTTCGAACATCGTGCCCCAGTAACTAGGAGCACGCGGGCGCGGTAGCCCGGTTTTGGCTTGCCGCGCGAGGTTTCCTCGCGCGTGTATTGGCCGGGATATTCCGCCAGGCAGGTTGTTCAGTACGTGTTTGCCATCAAGCAGTCGGATGGCCGCCGGAAGCGGTGGCCTGGTTTGACGAACCCCTATTGGGAGCATGCAATGGCCAGCCGAATTGAAGAGAACGCCGTTCAATATGATCCGCCCGCCGGGGCAGTTGCAGAAATGCATGCTGCCCCGAGTTTCATTCGGGATTCGGAAATCCACTTTTCGCGCTCGCAGACATTCCATGAAGGCCAGCGCGTCAGCTTTGATGTAGAGATTGGGCCCGATGGCGAACTGATTGCCGTCAACATCAAACCGATATGACACGCCGGTTTCAACTCAGCATGTTCAAAAGAAAAAGGGAGGCATTGCCTCCCTTTCTCATGGGTGATGCGCCGGCTTACTTGGCTGTCGGCATCACGAACTCGGCGCCCTTGGCAATCGAATCCGGCCAGCGTTGCATCACACTCTTGTAACGCGTGTAAAAACGCACGCCTTCTTCGCCATAGGCGTGGTGGTCCCCGAACAGCGAGCGCTTCCAGCCGCCAAAGCTGTGCCACGCCATCGGTACCGGAATCGGCACGTTGATCCCGACCATGCCCACCTGGATCTGCCGGGCAAATGCGCGCGCCACACCGCCATCGCTCGTGTAGCACGACACGCCGTTGCCGAACTCGTGCGCGTTGATCAGTTTCACCGCCTCGGCAAGATCGTGCACGCGCACCACCGAAAGCACCGGCCCGAAAATCTCTTCCTTGTAGATCGTCATGCCCGGCTTGACGTGGTCGAACAGCGTGCCACCCGTGAAGAAGCCCTCAGCATGGCTCTCGACCGTGTGGCCGCGGCCGTCCACCACCAGCTTGGCGCCCTCTTCCACGCCCTTGGCGATATAGCCTTCGACCTTGGCCTTGTGCGCAGCCGTCACGAGCGGGCCCATTTCGCTGTCGGCTTGCATACCGTTGCCGATCTTGAGCGCACGGGCGCGCTCGGCAAGGCGCGGGACGAGCTTGTCAGCCACGTCGCCCACTGCCACGGCCACAGAGATCGCCATGCAACGCTCGCCGGCCGAACCGTAGCCGGCACCGATCAGGGCATCCACCGCTTGGTCGAGGTCCGCATCGGGCATGACCACGAGATGGTTCTTTGCGCCGCCCAGGGCTTGCACGCGCTTGCCGCGCTTGGTGCCCTCGGCGTAAATGTATTCGGCGATGGGCGTGCTGCCGACGAACGAGACGGCCTGCACATCCGGATGCTCGAGCAGCGCATCGACGGCATCCTTGCCACCCTGTACGACGTTGAACACGCCATCGGGCAGGCCAGCCTGCTTGAGCAGGTCGGCAATCATCAGACTGGGGGTCGGATCGCGCTCACTCGGCTTGAGGATGAACGTGTTGCCGCACGCCAGTGCCACCGGCGCCATCCACATCGGCACCATGAACGGGAAGTTGAACGGCGTGATGCCGGCCACCACGCCCAGCGGCTGGCGCAGGTTCCAGTTGTCGATGCCGCCGCCAATGTTGTCGGTGAACTCGGTCTTGAGCAGGTTCGGAATGCCGCAAGCAAATTCCACCACTTCGATGCCGCGCGTGACTTCGCCCTTGGCATCGGAGAACACCTTGCCGTGCTCCCGCGTGATGGCTGCAGCCAGGGCATCCTGGTTCTGGTCGAGCAGCTCCTTGAACTTGAACAGAACGCGCGAGCGCTTGAGCGGCGAGGTCTCCGCCCAATCGGCGGCGGCCGCATGCGCCGCGGCCACGGCGGCGTCCACTTCGGATTTGCCGCCCAGCAGCACCTGCGCGCTCACGGCGCCCGTGGCGGGGTTGAACACATCGGCGCTGCGCGTGCCGGTGCTGGCATGGCGTTGCCCGCCGATGTAATGGCTGATGACGGATTCCGTCACGGCGGGATCAATCGGTCGGTTCATTTCAGGCTACCTCTTGCAGAACGGTGCGAACGGTGTCGAAGATGCGCGCGATCTGCGCCTCTTCAATGATGAGCGGCGGGGAGAACGCCAGGATGTCGCCGGTGTAGCGCACCAGCACGCCACGCTCCAGGCATTTCAGGAAGACTTCGTAAGCCCGCGCGCCCACCGCGCCCGGCCGCGATTCCAGCTCGATGCCGGCGACCAGGCCCAGGTTGCGGATGTCCTTCACATGCGGCGCACCCTTGACCGAATGCGCCGCTGCTTCAAACACCGGCGACATCGCACGCGCGCGCTCGAACAGCCCTTCGCTGCGGTACAGATCCAGCGCTGCGACCGCCGCGGCCGCAGCCAGCGGGTGAGCCGAATACGTATAGCCGTGGAACAGCTCGATCGCACCTGGCGCGCCGGCATCGACGACGGCGTCGTGCACCGACTGGCGCACGGCCACGGCGCCCATCGGCACGGCGGCGTTGTTGATGCCCTTGGCCATCGTCAGCAGATCTGGCGTCACGCCAAAGAATTCCGCTGCCGTTGCCGCGCCGAGGCGGCCAAAACCGGTAATGACCTCATCGAAGATCAGCAGGATGCCGTGCTTGTCGCACAGCGCGCGCAGACGCTCCAGATAGCCCTTGGGCGGCACCAGCACGCCGGTGGAACCCGCCAGCGGCTCGACGATGACGGCAGCGATGGTCGACGCGTCATGCAGCGTCACAAGGCGCTCCAGTTCGTCGGCCAGGTGCTCGCCCCAGGCCGGCTGGCCCTTGGAAAACGCATTGTGCTCAGGCGCATGCGTGTGCGGCAGGTGGTCCACGCCCGGCAGCAGGTTGGCCGAGAACGCCTTGCGGTTCGGCGAGATGCCGCCCACCGAGATGCCGCCGAAACCCACCCCGTGATAGCCGCGCTCGCGACCAATCAGGCGTGTGCGCTGCCCTTCGCCCCGTGCGCGGTGGTAGGCCAGCGCAATCTTGAGCGCCGTATCCACCGCTTCCGAACCCGAGTTGACGAAGAAGATGCGGTTTAGCCCCTCCGGCATGATCTCGGCGACTTTTTCTGCCGCACGAAACGCCAGCGGGTGGCCCATCTGGAAGGTGGGCGCGAAATCCAGCGTGGCGGCCTGCGTGGTGATGGCGTCGACGATTTCCTTGCGGCAGTGGCCGGCATTGACGCACCAGAGACCCGCCGTGCCGTCCAGCACCTCGCGGCCATCGCCGTCGCGATAGTACATGCCCTGGGCCGACGTCAGCAGGCGCGGCGCGGCCTTGTACTGGCGGTTGGCCGTGAACGGCATCCAGAAGTAGGACAGATCGGTGGTTTCCAGCGGGTGCGGTGCGGGTTTCATCGGTCACTCCGAAAAAACAGCGAAAGGGAATGGACTGGCAAGCCAGCCGTTGGAGCAAACTGTACAGAGTCAAATCCGACACGGACATGCACAGATGGCGGTTCTATAAGAAACTGTATAGGCGTCCACCACCGCATCCCCGCTGCATCGCAACATGCAACTCGAACTCGATCCTTCTCATCCCCAGCGTACGTTGGTCGACCAGATCGTCCAAGGTATTCGTGCGGCGGTCGACAGCCACACTCTGCTGCCAGGCACGCGGCTGCCTTCCGTGCGCAAGTTGGCCCAGGCCCACGATGTGAGCACCTTTACGGTGGCGGAGGCCTATACACGGCTGGCGGCACTGGGCGCCATCGTGGCGCGGCCGCGCTCGGGCTACCTGGTGGCGGCGCGCACCCCCACCCAACCGGCGCCCGTGGCCCCTCGCTGGGAGCCGCCCACACTCAACGCGGCGTGGTTGCTCTCGGATGTGTTTGCCGATCGCTCCATCGCCATCAAACCGGGCTGCGGCTGGCTGCCGAACGACTGGCTCGACGAGCGCGGCGTGCAGGAAGCCATGCGCGCGGTGAGCCGTGTTTCCGCGCTTCGGGTGGCGGGCTACGGTCACCCGTGGGGTTATGCGCCGCTGGGCGAATATGTGGCGCAGTCGCTTGCGCTGCGTGGGCTGCCGGTGGAACGCTCGCAAGTGCTGCTGACCAGCGGCGCCACGCAGGCACTCGACCTGATCGTCCGCACCCTGTTCAAAGCCGGCGACGTCGTCGCCGTGGATGATCCGGGCTACTGCAATGTGCTCCAGGTGCTCAAGCTGGCCGGCCTGCGCGTGGTCGGCGTGCCGCGCACACCGGATGGGCTCGACACAGCAGCATTGGAAACCATCCTCCGCGCGGACGATACCGACCGGCCGCGCGCCCTTTTCACCAGTTCCGTGCTGCAGAACCCCACCGGCTCTTCAATGACCGCACAGAACGCTTATCGCGTGCTGCAACTGGCCGAACAGCACGGCCTGTGGATCGTTGAAGACGACTTGCACCGCGAACTGGCCGACCCGGCCGCGCCGATGCTGGCCGCGCTCGACGGCCTGCGCCGCACGCTCTACGTGAGCGGCTTCTCCAAGACGATCTCGCCGTCATTGCGCGCGGGCTACGTGGTGGCCGACGCCGCCATCACGCGCGAACTTGCGCGCACCAAGATGGCAGTGGCACTCACCTCGTCGGAGATCACCGAGCGCATCGTGCACGCTTTCGTCACGCGCCCCGTCTATGGAGAGCACGTGGCGCGGCTGATTGCGCGGCTTGGCGAAGCTCACACGCACGTCGAAGCTCTCATGCGCCAACATGGTGCCGAATTGTTCGATACACCAGGGCGCGGCCTCTTCCTGTGGGCCCGGCTGCCGGGCCACGCAGATGCCGCTGCGCTGGCCAATCGGGCCATCGATCACAACATCTGGCTTGCACCGGGACAGTATTTCCGGCCGCATGACGAGCCCAGCCCGTGGCTACGCTTCAACGTGGCGTACTCCGCCGAACCTGCACTCTGGGAATTTCTCTCGCGCGCGTAACGGCGCTGTCCGCATATGTCGCAATGACGTATTGCATGCAATCAATCACGTTACGGGCACTCAAACGTGATTCGCGTGAACGGAAGGTTGCAGCGTCACAAAAGCGCGACACGATGCGCTGTCGCCTACCGTTCTCTTGCGCCGTACCGATTCCCAACGCCACTTGCAGCCAGCCTGCACAAGGAGTGCCATGGACATCAAGACCGTCCGCGAAACCGCGTTCGCAATGCCGCTCACGAGCCCCGCGTACCCGCCCGGCCCGTACCGCTTCATCCATCGCGAGTTCTTCATCATCACGTACCGCACCGACCCGGCCAAGCTGCGCGCCATGGTGCCCGAGCCGCTGGTGGTGCCTGAACCGCTGGTCGCCTACGAGTTCATCCGCATGGCCGACTCCACCGGCTTTGGCGATTACACCGAGAGCGGCCAGGTGATTCCCGTCACCTACGAGGGCAAGCCCGGCACGTACACGCTGGCGATGTATCTCGACGACCACCCGCCCCTGGCCGGCGGCCGTGAAATGTGGGGCTTTCCCAAGAAGCTCGCCACGCCCAGGCTCGTGACGGACAAGGACACCCTGATCGGCACGCTCGACTACGGCCCCGTGCGCGTAGCAACCGGCACCATGGGGTACAAGCACCGTGAGCTGGATCTGGCTGAGCAGAAACGCCGCCTGGAGCGCCCGAACTTCCTGCTCAAGATCATTCCGCACGTGGACGGCAAGACCGCGCGCATCTGCGAGCTGTCGCGCAACTACATGATTGATGTCGACATGAAAGGTGCCTGGACGGGCCCAGCATCGTTGGAGCTGGCGCACCATGCGCTGGCACCCGTGGCCGAACTGCCTGTGCTGGAGATTGTCGAAGCCCGGCACATCATTGCAGACCTGACCCTTGGCATGGGCGAGGTCGTGTTCGATTACCTCGCGCAGTAACGCCTGCCCGACGCCATCCTTTTTTCCGTCAACCCTCGGAGTACACACATGTCTGATTTGAAAGGCAAGGTCGCCGTCGTCACCGGTGCCGCAAGCGGCATCGGCAAGCAGATCGCCCTCACGCTCGCCGGCTCGGGCGCGGCCATCGCCATCGTTGACCTGAACGAAGACGGCGCCAAGGCCGTCGCCAAAGAGATCACCGATGCGGGCGGCAAGGCGATCGGCCTGCGCATGGACGTGACCGATGAACAAGCCGTAGACAGCGGCATCGACCGCGTGGCTGAAGAGCTCGGCTCGGTCGATATCCTCGTTTCGAACGCCGGCATCCAGATCGTCAACCCGTTCGTGAGCTACTCGTTTGCCGACTGGAAGAAGATGCAGGCCATCCACGTCGATGGCGCGTTTCTGACCACACGTGCCGCGCTGCGCCACATGTACAAGGACAACCGTGGCGGCGTGGTGATCTACATGGGCTCGGTGCACTCGCACGAGGGTTCGCCGCTCAAGTCGGCCTACGTGGCGGCCAAGCATGCGCTGCTCGGCCTGAACAAGGTGCTGGCCAAGGAAGGCGCCGCGCATAACGTGCGTTCGCACGTGGTGTGCCCAGGTTTTGTGCGCACACCGCTGGTCGAAAAGCAGATTCCCGAGCAGGCCAAGGAACTCGGCATCAGCGAAGACGAAGTCGTGAAAAAGGTCATGCTGGGTGATACCGTGGACGGCGTGTTCACCACGGTGGAAGACGTGGCCGAGACGGTGCGCTTCCTGGCCACGTTCCCGAGCGCCGCGCTGACCGGCCAATCGTTCGTGGTGAGCCACGGCTGGTTCATGCAATAAGTCTCTGCACACGCAAGGAGGTTGGAGGAGATATGCCCGCACCCAAACTACGCGTGGCCGCAAGCAAGCGGCCCACACCGGCAGAATCGTCGCGCCCGGCAGATGCACCGCTCACCACGGCACAGCGCATCGTGCTGCCGGCGTACGAGAACATCGCGCTGGTGCTGCAAGGCGGCGGCGCGCTTGGCTCGTACCAAGCCGGCGTGTTCGAAGGGCTGGACGAAGCCGGCATCGTGCCGAACTGGATTGCGGGCATCTCCATCGGGGCGCTGAATACGGCCATCATTGCAGGCAATGCGCCCGAGCATCGGCAAGCAAAGCTGCGTGAGTTCTGGCAGATCATCACGCAGCCGACGTTCTCGCCGCCGCTGCCTGACATCCTGGAAAACGCCTGGTTTGACGGCAATGCGCATCTGCGCAAATGGCTGACCGCCATGCAAGCCGCCGATACGCTGCTCGAGGGCCAGCGCGGCTTTTTCACACCGCGCTTTCCCGCTCCCCTGCCAGCCAACGAAGTCGACCCGCTCGAAGCCAGCTATTACGACACTACGCCGCTCAAGGCGACGCTGGAACGCCTGTGCGATTTCGACCGCATCAACGATGGCGGCATCCGCGTGTCAGTGGGTGCCGTGAACGTGCGCACAGGCAATCTGGAAGCGTTTGATAACACCGAGCGCCGTCTGCGCGCAGAGCACTTCATGGCATCGGGCGCGCTGCCGCCGGGCTTTCCGCCCGTGCTGATCGACGGCGAGTATTACTGGGACGGCGGTGTCGTCTCCAACACGCCGCTGTCCTATGTGCTTGGCACCAAGCCGCGCCGCGACACGCTGGTGTTTCAGGTGGACCTTTGGAGCGCGCTGGGGCCGGTGCCCAATACGATGATCGGCGTGGCCAGCCGGCAGAAGGACTTGCAGTACTCCAGCCGCACGCGGCTTACTACCGACTGGATGGAGCGCTCGCAATCGACTCGTCGGTTGATGCGCAAGCTGCTCGATCACCTGCCACCCAAGGAGTTCGAGCGCACGCAGTGGTACAAGCACGCGCAGGAAATGGCCTGCACCAAACGCTACAACGTCTTCCACCTCATCTACGCCGCCAAGGAACATGAAGGGCCGGGCAAGGACATCCAGTTCGGGCCATCAACCATGCGCGACCACTGGGCCTCGGGCCTGGCGGATATTCGCGAATCGCTCTCGCATCCGGAGTGGCTAGAGATGCCCGACAACGACACGGGCTTCGTCACGCACGACATCCACCGCCATCCAGGCGTGGAGCGGGAAGACAAGCGGCTCTGAGCAATCTACTCCTGAGCGGCCGGCATGCGCAGCGCAGTCGACAGCGGCGGCCGCGGCAGCGCGGCCGTCCAGGCACGGCGGATGACCGCGCTGATCTGCTTGTAGACCTCTTTCGAGATCACCGTTTCGGCCAGCATCGTGTCGATCTTGCTCTGACCGATGTAGAGCGCGAACAACACGAGCAGGCGCTTTTCCAGGGCGGCGCTGTAGTCGCCAAACTTTCCGCGCAGTTCGGCCAGACCCTCTTCCGCCGCCTCGATCCGGGCAATCAACACGCCGTCGAGCAGATCTGCCATGCGCTCGCCCAACACGGGCTGCAGCGACGCACGGTTGTACGCGCGCAAGCGTTCGAGCACCGTCTGGCGACAAATGAGCAATTCAAAGCGATCAGCCAGCGCGTTGGCCAGCGGGCGGTCGATATGCACCACGCGGTGCAGCCAGACCGCGAACCGGTAGCCGGCGTGCTTGGCCAGGATGCGCCGCGATGCGCGCTTGTAGCCAAGACGCCCCTCCGTGCGGGCCGCGTCGATCATGTCCGCGGTGTTGCGCATCATCGCGTCAAGGTTGCGGATGGAGACGAGGCCGTTGCCGTACTCGGGAATCAACTCGCGCTCGCGCGTGGCGAGTGAAACGAGACCTATGGTCAGGCGCTCGCGTTCGGACAGCGCTTCTTCAAGGTTCAGCTCGACCGCACCAGCCGCGACCTCCCGCCGATACGCCCGCGCCGCCTGATCCGTCGCACCCGAGGTGAAATGGAAATGCCCGCCGATGCGGCGCATGGTGGATTCCACTTCCTCCGTCGACATGTTCAGCGCCTGCCCTTGCAGGGCCTGCTCTTGCGGCGACAACTGATCCAGCCCCAGCCGGCGCATCACCCAGCGCAATGTGGCGCCGTTGAAGAGCACGCTCACCAGCACAAAGCCGGTGGCAAGGATGGTGACGAAATGGCGATCTGCCTCGTGCACGGCCTGGTTCTCCGCCACGCCCAGTGCCAACACCAACGTGACGGCGCCACGCAAGCCGCCCCACGCAATCGCAAGCTTGTAGGCATGGCTGACTGGTGCAGAGAGCTTGAGCCACGCGAGCGCAGGCAACAGACCGAACAGCACCGCGAGTCGTGCACCAAGCGCAGCCAACACGATCACCGCCAGCCAAAGCGCGTCTTTCCACACCACGCCGTGCAACAGCTCCGGAACGCGCACCGCAGCCAGCAGGAAGACCACCGCCCCAGCCAGCGCTGCAATCTGCTCCCAGATGAGCTGCAGGTGCGACCAGTTGCGCGGCGTCAGGCGCGTGCGGCCCAGCGCGCCGATCACCAGCCCCGCACAAACCACCGACACCACGCCCGACACGCCCAGCACGTTTTCGGCCACGAGATACAGCGGATACGGCAGCGCCAGCGTCCACGCGGCTTCAGCCTGGGCAATGCCACGCAGCGCGGGCAGCAGGAATGCGGCGATGCGCCCGGCAATCAACCCAAACACGACGCCGCCACCAAACGCCTTGGCCAGTTCGCGCAGGCCGGTGCCGACGGTGGCGTCCCCGCCGTGCCCTGTCAGCATGGCAAGCAGCACGCCCATGATGGCAATGGCGGCCGCATCGTTCAGCAGCGCTTCGCCTTCCACCAGGCGGATCAACCGTGCTGGCGCGCCCACGTCGCGAAATACCGCAATCACAGCGGACGGATCGGTCGTGGCAATCATCGCGCCGAGCAGCAGACATGTGACGATGCCGAACGGCGTGACAGCGGCCGCAGCGAGTCCGATCACGCCCGTGGCGACCACCACGGCGACGATGGCCAGCATCAAGATCGGCGCGGCATCCGGCGCCATGCTGCGCACGTCCACCGACAGCGCTGCCTGAAAGAGCAGCGGCGGCAAGAACAGCCACAGATACGCCTCTGCCGGCCAACTCGGATCGACAAGCGGCGCGAAGAACGTGGCCGCGGAGGCCGGCGCGCTGTTCTGAACGATCACATAGGCGCCGCCGATGCCGATGCCCGCCAGCGCCAGCAATGTCGATTCCGGCAGCGTCAGCCGCGAGGCCAGCATCTGCACCAGCGCCACCACGGCGAGCAAGCCGCCCGCCACCAGCAACAGGATGACGACGCCGTTCACGAGGCCGTCTCCCGTGCAGCCAGCCAATCCGCGCGTTCTGCATCGGTCAGGTCCGGTACGACAGCCGTACCGGTTTCGGCCGCGGCCACGGCGGCTTCCAGCACGGCCATGACGGCCACGGCTTGCACGGGCGGGACCGGGTTTGCGCGCTCGCCGAGGATGGCGTCGCGCACAGCAGCGTAGTAAGCGCGCTGATCGCCCGAGGGCGTTGCAATGCTGGTTTCGGCTGAGGTTGCGCCGTCGATCAGCAGGCCCGCGTCGTCGTCCGCACCCCAGCCTTGCGCACCGGGCTGCATGCCGGCAAGGAGCTGCGCTTCCTGCTGATCCATCCGGCGCTTAATGAACGAACCGCGCGTGCCATGGACGACCCAGCGCGGCGAGCCGCCCGCCACCAGCATGCTCGCGTGAAGAACCGCTCGGCGCTCGCCCGCTTCAAGCACGACATGCGCCCAGTCCGGCGTTTCGGCGCCCGGCCGCTGGCGTGCAAACGAGGCGCTCACCGCATCCGGCAAGCCGAGCAGTTGCAGCGTCTGGTCGATCAGGTGCGGGCCAAGATCAAACCAGATGCCCGTGCCCTGCCCCGCCTGCTCACGCCAGCGGGCACGAACCTGCGGGCGATAGCGGTCGAAATGCGCCTCGACGTGCATGGCCTCGCCGATGCCCCCACCGGCAATCGCAGCTTGCACAGCGAGGAAATCGCTGTCCCAGCGGCGGTTCTGGAAGACCGACAGCACGCGCCCCGTTTCACGCGCCAGCCGAGCCAGATGCCGCGCCTCTGCCAGCGTGACGGTAAACGGCTTGTCCACCACGACATGTTTGCCCGCGCGCAACGCAGCTTCAGCCAAAGGCGCATGGCGGTCGTTGGGCGCTGCAATGACGACGAGGTCGACCTCCGAATGCGTTGCCGCCGCCTCGGGCGTGCAGACCACGGCATTGTGCCGATCCGCACGCACGGCTTCGGGCCGGTTGGAGCCAATGACGTGTAAATGCAGCCCCGGTGTAGCGTCGATCAATGCTGCGTGAAACAGTTTGCCGGCGTAGCCGTAGCCCACCAAAGCGGCTCTCAATGGCATCTGATGTGATGAATGCGACATGTGGAAAAAATGGCAAAAACAGGCGAATGAGACGGTGGCGGCGCAACTTGGTGCCCAAAACCTTACGGGTGATACATGAAAAATTGCCTCGCGCGGGGCCAGCAAACGTTGCCCATCGTCAAAAACACGCCTTAACTCTCTTGTAAATAGGAATTGTTCTCATTATTATCTGCGCCTTCACATTCTGAAGGCGCCAACCTCGGGGGAGGGAGTCGCGCCCTACTTTTCACTTTACGGGAACTGCAATGCCGCCGAAACGTTTGTGCCTGTCTCTGGCCGTCCTTGGAACGCTGCCGTTTGCCCAGGTGGCAACTGCCGACGACACCGTTGCCGCAGCCGACGCTGGCACGTTGCCGACTTCCACGGTCAAGGGTACGCGCAGCAGCACGAGCTACGACACGCCCATCGCCAACACCGCCACGAAGATTCCCGTGCCGCTGCGCGAGATTCCGCAGTCGGTGAACGTCGTGCCGCGTGCGGTGATCCAGGACCAGGGCGCGCTGTCGATCAACGACACCCTGCGCAACGTGCCGGGCGTGTCGGCCTCGCTGGGCGATGCGCAGCGCGATCAGGTGACCATTCGCGGTTTCTCGTCGATCAATGACCAGTACGTCGACGGCCTGCGGGACGACTCGCTTTACTTCCGCGATCTCTCCAACATCGACCGCATTGAAGTGCTGAAGGGTCCGGCGGCCGTGCTGTACGGGCGCGGTTCGTCCGGCGGCATCATCAATCGCGTGACCAAGAAACCGCTGGCCACGCCGCTGGCCGAAGTGGGCGTCGTGGTAGGTACCGAGCGCCAGAAGCGCGCCGAGTTCGACCTGAACACGTCCATCAACGACGACGCCATCCGCGCGCGCATTACCGGCGCGGTTGAGGATTCGGGCGGGTTCCGCAACGACTATTTCCTGCGCCGCCAGGCGATCTCGCCGTCGTTCCTGTTCAACCTGGCGCCCGATACCAAGCTGACGGTGCAGTTCGATTACCTGCACGACAAGCGCATCGCAGACCAGGGGGTGCCGTCGTACCGCGGCCGTCCCGTGAACGTTCCCATCGAGACGCGCTATGGCTCCGCCGACGCCGCTGCCGGTAATGTCGAATCCACCGTCAAGAGCGTGACCGGTACGCTGGACCACCGCTTCAACGATAAATGGTCGTTCCACAGCGTGGTGCGCAACTACGAATACTCGCTCGGCCGAAACAACTACACGACCGTCAGCCGCGTTACCGATGGGCCGATCCCGACCGTCACGCTCGCTGTCAACCAACGCAACCGCAGCGACCGCGGCACCCTGTGGCAGAACGAGCTGACGCAGAAGGCCGAGACCTGGGGCATCCAGCACACGCTGCTGTACGGCATCGAGCTGGGCTATCAGGACAAGAGCGACCGCGTGGCCGGCGCGCCCGGCACCACGACCTACAACCTCTTCAACCCGACGCTGCAGGTGTTGCCGACCGTACCCGGCAACGCGGTGCCCACCAACTACGGCCTCTCGCACAACGAGACGTATGCGGCGTACGTACAGGACTTGATCAAGTTCTCACCGCAATGGACGGTGCTTGCCGGGCTGCGCTATGAAATCCTCAAGCAAAGCCGTGACGACCTGACCCCGCGCAATGTGGATCTGTCGCGCACCGACAAGCCGGTCAGCCCGCGCCTCGGCGTTGTGTATCACCCGATCGAGCCGCTTTCGCTGTACGCGTCGTACAGCCGCTCGTTCCAGCCGCTGGCAGACAGCTTCACGTTCTTCCCCAACAGCGGCGCGCTGGCCCCGCAGTCGACAACGAACTACGAGATCGGCGCCAAGTACGACCTCTCGGCCGGTGCAAGCGTCACGGCGGCGCTGTTCGACATGAAGCAGACGAACCTGACGGCGGCGGACCCCGTCACGCTGCTGGGTGTGCCCATCGGCACGCAGCGCACGCGCGGCCTGGAGCTATCGTTCACCGGCGAGATTGTGAAAACCTGGTCGCTGATGGCGAGCTATGCCTACCTTAACGGCCGTCTGGAGAACCCGAACGACCGCAGTGGCAGTGTGGCGGTCAACGGCAACCAGCCGTCCCTCACGCCGCGGCACAGCGGCTCGGTATGGTTGAAGCACGATCTGCCGAACGGCTTCTACATTGCCGGCGGCGTGCGTGCGGAAGCTGCGCGTTACGCATCGCAGTACAACCTGACAACGCTGCCCGGCTACATGACCGTCGACCTGGGCGCCGGTTATCGCAGCAAGCACGTTGACGTCACGCTGAATCTGCAAAACCTGTTTAACCGCGCGTACTACGTGTCGGCGCACGGCGGCGCCGAGAACTACAACATGCCGGGTGCCCCGCGCATGGCGTTGCTGGGCGTGCGCTACAAGATGTAAGCGGCGAACAGGCGAACCTGCGATGCTGCGACGAGTGATCTTCCGCCTGCACTGGCTGATCGGGTTGTCAGCCAGCGTGGTGCTGGCCGTCGTGGGCGCCACCGGCGCGCTGATGGCGTACGAGGACGAACTGCTGCGGGCGCTCAATCCCGGCGTGCTCAGCCTACCCGCGCGCAGTGGCCCTGCGCCAACGCTGCCGCAGGTGGCTGCCCAGGCGCGCGCCGCCATGCCCGAGCGCCCCGTCACCTTCATCACTGCGGCATCCGACCCCACCGAGCCCTGGCGCGTCTGGTATGCGTGGCCGCCCGGAAAACGCGGTGGCAGCAGCCGCGGGGAACTGCGCTACATCGATGCCGCAACCGGCACGTTATTGCCCGAAGCGCACGGGCAGCGCTTCTTCGCCACCGTCAAGCTGCTGCACCGGACCTTGCTTGCCGATGAGATCGGCAAGCTGATCGTAGGAGCGAGCACGATTGGGCTCGTCGTCATGGCCCTTTCCGGCTTGTATCTGCGTTGGCCGCGCCGCGTAACGAATTGGCGAAGCTGGCTCGTCATCCGCTGGAGCCGCGCAGGCCGCATCCGCTGGTGGGATGTACATACCGTCATCGGAACGCTGGTGCTGCCGCTGTATGTGCTGGCCGCCTTCAGCGGCCTGTATTGGGCGTATGACTGGTACCGCGATGGCCTGCAGCGCCTGGCCGGCATGCCGGTTGTCTCCAAGGCAAAACCGATGGAAGGTTCTCGAAAACCGCTCGAAGATGCAGCAATTGAGCGCACGTGGAACGCTTTCCTCGCCAACGCGTCGAACTATGGAACAGCCACCCTCCGTATCGACGATGCCCGCAGGGGCCATGTCGATATCAACTGGCTCCCGGTCGATGCACCGCACGACCGCGCCTTCAACCGATTGACGCTGGACGCTAGTACCGGAGCCGTCCTGCGCAACGAATCCTTCGCAGCAAAGCCGCCAATGCAACGCCTGCTGGCAGGCATGTTGCCGCTTCACAATGGACGCTATTTCGGCCCGATCGGCGTCGTGCTAGTGTTGATCGGAGCGTTGATGCTGCCGGTGTTTGCGGCAACGGGGTGGTGGCTTTATCTGGATCGGCGCCGACGCGCGCAACCGCAGCGCAAACACGCATCCGCAGCGACACGTCCTTGCTGACACTGTAGGGATGTCGACGCGATGTCGGGCGCCTCAACATAGCAAGGACAACACCATGGTGATCGAAAAATCGCGCGACCTTTCCCTGCGCCCGCTGGAGCGCAACGACCTGCGCTTCGTGCACGAGCTGAACAACGACGCGAAGATCATGCGTTACTGGTTCGAAGAACCGTACGAAACCTTCACTGAACTCTCACAACTCTACGACCGCCACGTGCACGATCAGCGCGAGCGCCGCTTCATCTGCGAGAACAATGCCGGCGAAGCCGTGGGTCTGGTCGAGTTGATGGAGCTGAACTACATCCACCGCCGCGGCGAATTCCAGATCATCATCGCGCCCAGCTGGCAAGGTCACGGCTATGCTTCAACCGCAACGCGACTGGCCGTCGACTATGCATTCATGGTGCTGAATCTGCACAAGCTGTATCTCGTTGTAGACGTGGTGAACGAACGCGCGATCCACGTGTACGAAAAATGCGGATTCCAGCGCGAAGGCGAGCTGATCGAGGAGTTCTTCAGCAACGGTGCGTATCACAACGCCTTGCGCATGTGCGTGTTCCAGCGGGACTACGTAAAAGCGATTCGCAACGCCAGCTAACTCGGGCTGCACGTACCTACGCCGTGTGAAGCCACGCATGCAATTCGCGCTGCCCGGCTTCGGTCACACTGAGTGCGCGCGAATGCTTCTGCCGCGCCAGCCACCCGAGTGCGATACAGCGTTCTGCTACAGCTGCCCCGAGTGCACCGGCCAGATGCGGGCGGCGCTCGCTCCAATCCATGCAACCGTAAGCGAAGCGGCGCCGGCCGTGGCGCAGCGTGTTCACATCGACGCCGATGGCGGCCAGCGCCTGCTCACCCTCGGGCGTAACCTCATAGGCGCCGTGCGTGTCATCGAGCTGCGTCAGCCAGCCGCGCGACAGTAGTTTCTCCGAGACCTCCGTGCCAAGCTGACCAGCCAGGTGGTCATAACACAGGCGCGCCGCACGCAGGTTTTCCGGCACGGTCGAGCGCCGCGGGTCGGCCGGCTTTTCAGGCGCGACCACCAGCAGCGATTCGATCATCTCTGCCACCGCCGGCGAGCGCAGCCCGAAGTATTTGTAGCGCCCGCTGGACAGCGAAGTGATGAGCGCATCGGCCTCAAGCCGGCGCAAGTGCGCGCTGGCCGTGGCCGGCTCCACGCCCGCGCCGTAAGCGAGCTCCTTGGCGGTAAGCGAGCGGCCTTCCATCAACAGCAGCAGCATGCGGATGCGGGTCGGATCACCAATGGTGGCGGCCACGCGGCCGATGTCCGGCTGAGTTGTCGATTCGGTGGCTGAGGAAGATGCGGTCATGGTTCGATGGAGACCAAACTGTTGGCGCGTGACAGGCGGGCGGGCAGTCCAGACAATGGGAGCCATCTTACTCCCGCGCCCCACGCTGATGACTGCCCTGGACATCGCCCCGCCCGCCGACGCGCTGCAAGCCATCGTGCATGCCGACCCAGCCCCCTATTACGCCGAACTTGCGGCCGACCGCCCGTTCTTCTTCGATGCCGCCCTCGGGTGGTGGGTCGCAGCCAGTGCGGAAGCCGTGGACGCTGTGCTCTGCAGCGCTGCCTGCCGCGTACGCCCGGCCGATGAGCCCGTGCCCAGGGCCGTGGCCGCGACGCCCACGGGCGCATTCTTCGGGCGCCTCGTGCGTCAGATCGACGGGCCGGACCACAGCGCGCGCAAGGCGAAGGTGATGGCCGCGCTGGGCCGGCTGGACGTGTCGGCGCTGGCCGGCCGCGCGCAGCGGCATGCTCGCACTGCGCTGCCCGATGCAACGCATCTACACGCTGCGCTGGAGACCGATGCCCACTTCGCCGTGCCACTCGCCACGATCGCGCAGACGCTGCTGGGCGATCACGCCGATGCACCTGCCTGCCAGGCTGACATTGCCGCGTACTTGGCCGCGCTCGGCCCAGGTGCCAGCGCAGCAGCCGTTGCACAAGCCGATGCCGCCGTCGACCGCCTCCAGCGCCGCTTTACCGACTCCCCGCTGGCTAGCGGTGGTGATGACGGCGACGCAGAGATCACCAACCTCGCCGCCCTGCTCGCGCAAACCTACGACGCCTGTGCCGGGCTGCTCGGCAACTGCATCGTCGCGCTGTCGCGGTACTCGGGATTGGCGACACGGCTGCGCGCGCAACCGCATGCCATCGAGCCCTTCGTGCGCGAGGTCCTGCGCCGCGATGCGCCCGTGCAGAACACGCGCCGCTTTGTCGCGCACGATGTTGTGCTGCTCGGCCACCCGCTGCGCGCGGGCGACAAGATCCTGGTGCTGCTGGCGGCCGCCAACGTGGATGGCAAAACCAACCCGGACCCACTACGCTTCGACATCGACCGTGCAGCGCCGCGCCTGTGGACGTTCGGCGGCGGCGTGCACCGCTGCCCCGCCGACGCATTGGCAACCACCATCGCGCGCGAAACAGTGCTGCATCTGCTGAGCCTGCCGGATGTCGACCGGTGGCTCGCCAGCCTTGGCGAGGTGGCATATCGCCCCTCGCCCAACGCGCGCATCCCCAGCTTTCACGCTTGAAATTGCAAACAACGAAACCGCTGCGAAAACATCCCAGGAGACTTGCCATGATCGCTGTCATCTTCGAAGTCGAGCCCGCACCGGGCCAACGCGACACCTACCTGAACCTTGCCGCGCGCCTGAAGCCGCTGCTTGAGCAGGTCGATGGTTTCATCTCGGTGGAGCGCTTCCAGAGCATCACCAACCCCGACAAGATGCTGTCGCTGTCGTTCTTTCGCGATGAAGAGGCCGTCAAGGCCTGGCGCAACATGGAGCAGCACCGCGGCGCCCAGCACGCCGGCCGCGACCACGCGTTTGCCGACTATCGGCTGCGCATCGCCCATGTGGTGCGCGACTACGGCATGACCGAGCGCGCCGAAGCCCCCGCCGACAGCCGCGCCGAGCACGCCTGAGCGCCCGGTGTGGCGCCCCGATAGGGCCCGGTGTGACGCCTTTTTCGCTCACCGGGCACCGCCTTTGCTTAGTCAGTTAGAACCCGCACGGCCGAGCGCGCCGCACCACGGCATCGGCATGCCCCGTGCGCAACGATTGCAAAGGAATTGTCATGTCTACCGCTTTTCATGAGGCCGAACGTGAGCCGCAAGCCGCTCCTGCACGTACCGTTCAGAGTCCTGTGCGTTATGCCGTGGTCGGCGCCGGTTGGATTTCCCAAGCCGCGTTTCTGCCGGGCGTGGCACAGAGCGGCAACTCCATCGTCACCGCGCTAGTCACCGGCGATGAGGTCAAAGCCACGGCACTGGCCGACCGCTATGGCATCGAGCACGTGCACGGTTACGCCGACTACGACCAGTTGCTGACCTCCGGAGATATCGACGCGATCTACCTCGCGCTGCCCAACGACATGCACCGGCAGTACGCCCTGCCCGCCCTGCAGCGTGGCATTCACGTCCTGCTTGAAAAACCCATGGCCACGAGCGAGGCCGATTGCGAAGCGATGATCGAAGCGGCCCGCAATGGCAATGCGAAATTGATGATTGCCTACCGGCTGCATTTCGAGCCCGCCACGCTGGCCGCCATTGAGCTGGTGCGCGCAGGCAAGCTCGGGCGCATCCGCGCGTTCTCGGCCATGTTCAGCCAATCGGTGGCACCGTCCAACCACCGCGCCAACCATGGTTACTGGGCGGGGCCCGTGTCAGACATGGGCGTGTACCCCATCAATGCAGTGCGCAATCTGTTTGGCGAAGAGCCGGTGGAGGTTTCAGCCTGCGGGGTTCGCGACCCCGATCTGCCATTCAACTTCGATGACACCGTCAGCGTGACGCTTCGCTTTGCCGATCACCGCGTTGCGCAATTCGTGGTCAGCTACAGCGGCGCCAGCATCGATCAGTACCGCGTCCTCGGTACCAAGGGGGATCTGGAAGTCTCGCCCGGCTTCATGTTTGGCGTGGGGCTGAAATACCGCGCCACGATCGACGGCAAGACGCAAGAGCAAGCGTTCGACGCAACCGACCAGTTTGGCGGCGAGCTGCAGTACTTTTCGGATTGCATTCTCAACAACCGCGAACCCGAACCCAACGGCGAGGAGGGCCTGGCCGACGTGCGCGTACTGGCCGCCATTGAACGCGCGCTGGAATCCGGCCAGCCGCAAAACCTGGGGCCGTTCCAGCGCCAGGGCCGCATGGAGACTGCGCAGGTACGCAAGCTGCCGCCTGTGCCGTCGCCAGAACTGGTGGACGCGGCGGAACCTAGCCAGGGATAAGAAAAACCGGGAAAAAAACGCCCGCGACGAATGGCGGGCGTGGGATTCAGGATTTACAGATTGATGCGCTGGACGGCGTCGCGCATGCGCTTCCGGATCGAGACGTCCGAGTTGGTGTTGTTGCTGGAGCCGTCGGTTTCCATAGCGTTATCGCACCGCCACTCGGTGGCTTCACCGTTGTCGGTCAGCGCACAGACGCGGTGGGTCCAGCGGTCCCACACGAACACATCGCTGCCGGCCTCGCCAGAGAGCAGCGGCTCAAAACGGTACATCCACAAGTACCCGACACCCAGCAGGGTGACCAGAAAGATCGCCATCCAGGACGCTTTGATTCGGCGCCACATTCTCTTTTCTCCTCATGGAGCCGCTGCGCCGGACGCGTCTGACAGTGCGTCGCTGGGCCAAAAGCGCGGTGCTCCGAGGGGCAAATCGTAACATGGGGGACTTGCGCCCCCGCTCAAGCGGGGCCGCCAATGCGGCAGTGCCGCAACACCGATGTCTCTCCCGGCGGCCTCAGTTGAAGACGTCCTGGCGGTAGCGGCCGGATTGCATCTGCGCCGTCAACCAGTCCGACGCGGTCGCAAGGTCGCTACCGTAGCGCGCCTGGTGCATGCGGATCAGCGTGTCGCGCACCGCCGGCGCCATCGCACGGCCGTCGCCACACACGTACAACGTGGCGCCGGCATCCAACGCCGCCCACACGGCTTCGCGCGCATCCCACAGCGCATGCTGGACGAAGCGATGCGGATGATCGGCCACGCAGGAATACGCCGGGAAAACGCGCACGACACCTGCGTTTTCCCACGCGCGCAATGTGTCGCGGTACAAAAAGTCGTGCTCGGGGTGGCGGCAGCCGAAACACAGCAGCGACGTTGCCACCGCCTCGCCTGCCGCCTGCTGCGCGGCGCGCTCTTCCAGGAAACCTCGGAACGGCGCGATGCCTGTGCCGGCGCCGATCAGCACCATTGGCTTACCGGCATCGGCGGCGAGGGCAAACGGTGGGTTGGGCGTGCGCACGGCAGCGGCGATCTCAGCGCCCGCATGCAGCGTCATCAGGTAATTCGACGCCGTTCCGCGATACGTGCCGACCCCGGACCAAGCCGGCCCCGACACCGTGCCCACGGTCAGCGCTGCCACACCCGGCGACACACGCGCCGACGAAGCGATGGAATAGAAGCGCGGCCGCATCGCGCCAAGCCGCGCGAGAAACGCCTCCAGCGTCAGTTCAATCGCAGGAAAGCGGATCAGCAGGTCAAGCACGCTCACGTGCGCGGTTTGGATGTCCTGGTCGAAGCGTTGAGCTGCATCGTCGCCTTCCAGCCAGACGGCAAGTTGGCCACGCGTGAATGGACAGCGCGTGGCCGAATGCAGCGCGGTGATGTCGCGCACGGTGGCGGTGTCCTGCAGCTCGACGAAATCACGCAGCAGCTGGCGCACGGACACCGCTCGGTTAAGCGGCAAGTGCCGCACGTGCGCATGGCGCGCGGTCAGCGTGACGAGCGCGTCGCCCTCCAGCCCGAGTCGCGCGATGGCCGCGTCGACTCGGTCGTCGGCATTGCGCGGATAGACGGCGAGGTGGTCTCCGGTGGCGTAGGTCACGTCGTCTGGCAACCGCACCGTGAGATGACGCGTGGGGCCGCGCGGTGCTTCCTGTGCGAAGTCCCACAGGCCACTGGCATCGCTGACGAGCTCTTCGTTGGCCAGCACCGTCATCGCGCGGGCGGTGGGTGGCAGCGTGGCGGCGCGCACGGCATCGGGGGCGAGATAGTCGACGTGGACGGATGGGCCATCGGTCTGCGCCTGACGGGCGCCCAGGGCGCTCCACAGGCTGCGCGTCCAGGCATCGACGGCGGCATCGAAACCGGCGTTGCCGTCAGCCTCGCCGCGCGGCACGATGGCTTGCGCACCGGCCGCCGCGAGCATCGCGTCCACCCGCTTTGGAAACGCCTGGAACGCGGGCCATTGCGAGTTGCCGCAGCCAAGCACTGCGTAGCGCAATCCTGTTGCCTGCCGCGTAAGGGCATCGGCGGCATCGAGCCGCGCCTCCAGCGTGCGGGCGCTGTCCGGAGCACGGCCGTTGTACGTGGCCGCCACCACGATCAGCACGCCTTGCTGCGGCAGCGCGTCGGCAATCGTATCCAGCGGTGCGACCTTGGCGTCGAAGCCGGCGCGCGATGCGGTGGCAGCAAGCTGCTCGGCGATGTCCTGGCAGGTGCCGAGGCTACCGCCGTACAGCACATGCATCGGTTCGCCGCCGCCGGCGAGTGCGGCTTCGGCGTCGTTTTGCGTGACCACCTCCGTGCGCGACGGCATGGCGATCGACAGCCGCTCCCGCGCATTGCGCAACCGCGCGCGCAGGCGGAAACCGTCGGGTTTGAGCGTCAGCGTTTCTTTGATGTGAAAGCCGTAGTCGTACGGGTCGGACAACGCAAAGCGCTGCAGGATCACCGCGAGCGCCAGCTTGGCTTCGGTCAACGCAAACTGGCGGCCGATGCAAGCGCGCTCGCCGTTGCCGAAGGGCTTGTAGGCGTGCGGGTGAAGCTTGGCTTCGTTCTCAGGCAGGAAACGGTCGATATCGAAGACTTCGGGGCGATCCCACACCGCCGGATCACGATGCAGCGCCAGCAGCACGGTCACCACACGCTGGTCCTTGCGGATGGCGTAGCGGCCGCCAATGCGCGTGTCTTCATAGGGCGCCACGCCAAAGCTCGGGGCGGTCGGCCACAGGCGCAGCGTTTCCTTCAGCACGCGCTCGATCACATCCAGCTGCGCGAGGTGCGCATACTGCGGCACGGTATCGCCCGGCAGCACGCGGTCAACCTCGGCATACGCCTGCGCCAGCACGGCCGGATGGCGGAGCAGCATGTAGAGTGCGAAGGTCAGCAGGCCGCTCGTGGTTTCATGCCCGGCGATCAGGAAGGTGATGACCTGGAAGCGGATGTTCGTGTCATCCAGTGGCTCGTCCGACACCGGATCGCGGGCGTTGAGCATCAACCCAAGCAGGTCACTCGCGCCGACGCCGCCATCTTTTGCCTGACGGCGCGCGCGGATCACCTCGTCCACCAGTTGATGCATGGCGGCCACGTCGTGCGCAAACCGGCGATGGTGCTCGCGCATGAAGCGGTCTTTGAGCGGCAGGCGCGTGAGCTTGCCCATGGCTTCGGACAGCACGCCCACCATGGCCGCCAGGAACGGATGCAGCTCCGGTGTGTTGAACGAATCGAAGCGGTATCCGAAGCCCGCCAGCGAGATGGTGTCGAGCGTGAGCCGCGTCATGTCGTCGGCCACGGGGATATCAGCGTCGGGCCCCTGGCGCGCCCATTTGTCGACCAACGCATTGGCCACTTCAAGCATCACGTCGAAGTAGCCCTTCATCGCACGCTGGCTGAAAGCCGGCAGCAGAATGCGATGCGCCTTGCCCCAGTTGGGCTCGTCCTGATGCGCGGTGAAGAGGCCGTCGCCCGCACCCGCCCGCAAGAACGACAGCGGCGGGCCGATCAGCTTGCGAAAGCGCGTTTCGTCGCACAGTTCGGCCACCAGGTCGGCGGAATAGACGAACGGCACGCGCCGCCCGGCAAAGTCGAGCTGGTAAAGGCCTTGGGGAAAGTGTCGACTGGTTTCCAGGAGCGTCTGGGCCAGACGGTCTTTGGGAAGTTGAAGCAGGTTGCCCAGCCACGGCAAGCCCTTGGGCTGCGGGATGGGCTCCGCCGCTGCGGGCGATGCATTGGCGGGTAACTCGGAGGCGGAACGCATGCGCGGTCGACTGCGAAAATGGATTGTCCGCCAATGTACGCGCCGCCCCGCTCCGCATCAAACAAAGTCGCCATGTTTGAATGCCCACCCCTAAAAGTGAACCGGGCGACCCGTAGGCCGCCCGATCTGGGGATGACGTGAAGCGTTGAATCAGCGCCGGCGCGGCTGAGAATTGAACGGCGCGTTGACCTGCGCTTCGAGTTCGCGGATCTGACGCTGCAGCTCGTCCACGCGCGCCCGAGCGGCACGGCGTTCGATATCCAGCGCGTCGGCTTCGGTCCGGGCAGTCTTCTGCCGTTCCTGCGCCTGGGCCTGCTGCTGACGCTGGATGTCCAAGTCGGTCTTCAGGCCACGGAGTTTTTCCTGCTGGGCGGCAATCTGGCGCTCGGAGCGCTCTTTCTGGGCTTCCAGGCGGATACGCTGCAGCTCCAGATCGGCCATCGTGCGGGTCTGCCTGGCGAAGTCGTTGTACAGGCGTTCGGCAGCGGCTTCGTTGGCGGTCTTGATGACACGCCAGAGGTCCTTCTGCTGGAACAGCGTGACGTAGTAAGTCAGGTCGCTCTGGGCAAACAGCAGGCTGGCGCCATAGGCGCCGTTGTACGTCGTGCGCAACTCCGAGAGTTCGTGCGCCTGCATGCGCTGTTGCAGCTCGAATACAGCGCTGGTCGAAGCCCGGCTGCCGGTGCTGGCCGCGCCGCTGGGCGTGGCTGGCGCACTGGCAACGGGTGCAGCTGCAGCCGGCTGGCCAACCGTGGCGGTCAACGCCGGCACGGGCGCAGCTGCGGCAATCGGTGCAATGGCGGTGGGCGGTGCGGCTGGGCTCTGCGCCACGGCAGATGTGCAGGCGGCCGTACCGGCCAAGACTGCGACTGCGGCCGCGATGGCCAATCCCCTCTGAAACGCCTGATGCGACGCTTTCCCTGATTGTTGTTGTGTTCTCATCTCGACCCTGTGGATTCTGCGCAGGTGTTGCAGCCGAAAACTATACGCGATCCGCCGCCCGAGTGGCGCGCCGGACGCCCGCCCCGCAGTAGGGTGTTGTATGGCGTCACTCCAGTTCGCGCAGCTCGGCTTCGCCGTCGGCAATCTGGTATTTGCGCATCTTTTCCCACAGCACCTTGCGGCTGATGCCCAGCGTGGCGGCGGTGTCCTGGCGGCGCCAGTTGTTGGCGTCCAGCGCGGCGAGGATACGGCGGCGCTCCTCTTCGCCACCCGTGCCCCCATTCCCACCGCTACTGCGCTCGCCATAGCCGCCATGGCTGCCCTCGCGCTCGAAGGCGTCACGCTGCAGGCCGGCGAACAGCGGCAGGATGCGGGCTTCGTCCCAGCGGCCGAACTGGCGCAGCGTAATGCCGATGCGCTCTGCCAGGTTGCGCAGCTCACGCACATTGCCGGCAAAGTAGGCGCGACTGACCGAGGTACGCACCCATTCCGGCACCGGCGGCATGGCATTGAAGGTTTTGTCGCCCAGCAAATGCCGCAGGAAGGAAAGCAGCAGCGCGATCTTGTCATCCGCGCCACGCTGCTCCAGGCTGGGGATGCGCAGCTCGATCACAGCCAGGCGGAAATACAGATCGGCGCGGAACTTGCCCGTGGCGACCATCTCGCGCAGGTTCTTGTTGGTGGCAGCCACGAGGCGGAAATCCAGCTTGACCGGCACCGTCGAGCCCAACCGCGTGCATTCGCTGTCTTCCAGTACGCGCAACAGCTTCACCTGCTGATACAGCGGCAGATCGCCCAGCTCATCGAGGAACAACGTGCCGCCGTTGGCCTGTTCGAAGTAGCCGCGGTGCGCGTACATGGCGCCCGTGAATGCGCCCTTGGCATGGCCGAAGAATTGCGATTCGAACAACCCATCGGGAATCGCGCCGCAGTTGACCGCCACGAACGGGCCCTTGCCGTAGACGCTGTTCTTGTCGTGCAGCAGGCGCGCAATACGTTCCTTGCCGGCGCCGGTTTCACCGTAAAGCATGACGTTGCTGTCGCAATCAGCAAAAGTATCGACCTGCTCCAGCAACCCGTGCATGGCCGGCGATGCGGCTACGAGGTCGCTCTGATCCTGCGCCTGGGCCTGCGCAGACGACATCGACGGCAGGACCTTGCTGATCTGCGCGCGCAGCTCGGTTGCGCCAAAATCCGGACCCAGCACGTACGTGTATTCGGGCGGGAAGCGGCTCGAATCATGCTGCGTGTCCGCCGCCACCCAGATCACCGGCATGCCTTGCGCAGCCTGCCAGTCGAGCACCGTAAAGCCACCGCTTTCCACCACCGACGCGCTGATCACCGCCACCGCCGGCTTCAGCCGAGGCTCGGCCGGTTGAAAATCGATCCCGCCCGCACGGATGACCTCCGCCCCAAAAGGGGCCATGAACCGCGCCACACGATCGGCAATATCGTGACGGCCTTCCCAGACAAAAATCTCAAGCGTTTCGTACGCCCAGCGATCGGTTTTCATGTCGTCGCTTCCATGTCAGTAAACCAACTCGACGGCGTCGCAGTCGAGCGAGAGGAGTTTGATGTCGGCGTAGCCGAGTTGGATGCCGAGGACTTCGAGTAGAGGGGTGAGGACCGCGTCGAGCGTCGCGCCAATCACCGCTAGCACCGGAGACAGAATCGCCGCACCGATCGGCCCCAGTGGAATTCCGAGGACCGTCAATTGCAGTTGATTGAGGTTGCTGTTCAGGACCGAACCGAACACCGCCTGTGTCGCCACGCGTGGTGGTGAATTGCCGCTCGTATCAGTCTGCGGATTCAATCCGATCTGCGTAGCGGCAATAGTTTCATCAGTCCAACCAGAATTGGCTGCCGGCGACACATTGGCCTTGATACTCACTGCGCCGATCCCAAGCAGATTGACAAGCGGCGCTGGCGCGGCAGATGAACAATTCAACGCGCCACTGACTGCCGTATCCGCCCCCATAGCAATGCATAGCGAAACGGGCTGAGGTTGCACCGAGATGGTGGCTGTCGAGTTCAGACGAGGAACGACGCAATTGGTTGATTTCGCGTGCCCCTGCGCGCCGGCCACCTGCAAACCAATCGGCAATGTAATGCCGGCGAGCCCCAAGACGTTGGCATTGATGCCTAAGCCCAACCGGACCTGAGCCGTCCGCGCTTGCGTTCTCCATTGCCCCGCATTCGGGCCCGACAAGAATTGCCCCGGCGGCCCAACAGCAATCGCCGGCGGTTCAATAATCTTCAGCGATAGCGTGACCGTCCCAAGCCCCAGGATGTTGAGCGCAACAGGCGCCACATTCACGGCCGACTGGCTATTTGCAATCTGCGCAGCCGTTGTCAGAAGATCGAGCACGTTGACGGTGGCATTGAGCGCAGCTTGTTCATTACCGGCCAGCGCCAGCACCTGCAGCAAGCCGGGCGAAGAGGCTCCACCATCGCCAATATTGATCGGCACATTCAGATCGTTGCCAAACGACAGCGCATTGCTGGCGCCTGCCCCACCTACCGACACCCCGGCCAGCCCGGACTGCGACGCCACCGAGATCACAGCATTGAAAAGCGTCCCCAGGCTGGGCGACAGCGACAGCAGTTCCTGCATCGAACCCGCACCCAGCGCCACCGCAAGATCGGCCAGGCGGATGTTGGTCGTGGCCAGCCCCTGATACGAGACGGCATCAATGTTCAGGTTCGTGTGGAGCAGGTATCCGAGCAGTTGGTTCAGGAGTCCGTTATCGACGGAGGCGAGCCCAGACCCGAGCGAGAACGCCACGATGGACGTGTTCTTCGCAATCGCCGTCGCTGTCAGTTGCCGCCGGCCCACCATGAAGAAATACGGCACGTTTTGGGTAATCGTCACCTGTGCGGCGTTGGTGTTGCCGTCGACTGCTGCCTGCGCGGTGAAATACGTGGGCGCCGTGCCCGCGCTGGCATCCCAAACGCCCGGCACGACTGCAAGCGTGACATTGGTGCCATCCACCGTCAGTCCGTTCTGCACCACCGCCTGTTGTGCAGCGGCAGGCAGGTCAAGGCGCTGGGCCGCGGCCATGGCTGCCAGATCAGCCGAGCGTTGCAGCGCGCGCTGCTGATAGAACAGGTTGCCGATGTCGATCGACACCAGCACCGCCAGACCAACCGTGGCGATAAAGGTGGCCGTCATCACGCTTACCGCGCCGCGCAGGCGGCGACGGAGCATGACGGCTTGGCGAAGATGGTAGGAGGCGGCTCGTGTCACAGCGTCGTGTGCGTTCTGCAGGAATCAGCGCCCGGACTGCTGAACAAGGTTGACCGTCGACGCCCGCGTTCCGGAACTCTGCTGTGCCAGGCCAGGCATGGCCTGATTAAACGAATTGAGGTAACGCTGATAGGCCAGCGCCGCCTGCTCGCCTCGCAACGGCACAAACTCACCCGCGTAGGTGCCATCGGCTTGCGCCTTGAGCAGCGCTCGCGTCGCATCATTCACGTTGGTGCCGACTTTGGGCGCCGCCGCGGCGCTCTGCGGGTCGCTGCCCGAGAACCCTTGCGCGCCGGCGACGCCGCACGTCAGCCATACCGCCAAACCGGCGGCCGTCAGGATGCGGGAATTCATTGCGAAACCTCCAATGTGTCAAGCAGGCGACCGCGCTGCAATACCAGCGGGCGGTCCGATGTGCGGGTGGCGGTCGCCGCGGCGGCGACCGAAACGCCAGCGGACGCTGTGGCAGAGGGCCCCGCTGCCACGGCGCGCGGCACCATCGTCGTGGTTTCCCGGGCAATACGGCGATCTCGCCAGGCGGTACGGACGCGTGCAACGTCGTCCTCAACCGCCTTGCGCGCCGATGCTGTCAGTTGTGCATGTGCGGCCAGCGACGCAGCATCGTCCTTGCGATCATTCACCGTGAGCCAGATCACTAGGTTGCCCGCGATCTTCGGGCTGGTCGCGGCCATCTGCTGCGCCTGCATCAACGGCACGCGGGCTTGCTCGACCTCACCCGACCGCATCAGCGCGTAGCCAAAATCGCTGGCCGTGCTGGCGTCAGTCGGATTGGCTTGGGCAGCCACCTGCAGGCGGCGGGCCGCTTCGGCAAAGTTGCCTTGACGCCCCGCAACGATGCCCAGGCCGCGCCACGCTGCGGCATGGAGCAATCCGCCTTGCGTGCCTGCGCCCATGGCAGAGGTGGCGCCCACCACCGCGCGGTATTCGGCGTCGGCTGCAGCAAGTTGATCGGTTTCGCGTAGCGCATCCGCACGCAGCAGCATGATCTCGGGCGCGCGGCCATAGCGTTGCTGGTAGGCATCGATATGCGCAAGCGAGGCGTAGTACAGCCCCTGCTCTTGCATCCTGCGAATCAGCGAAAGATACGTTGCCGGACTGGTGATCTCGGCCTTCTCCTGGCTCTGGCGCTGACGTGCCATTTCAATGTCGGCATCGGTGCGCAGGCTCATGTCGGATGTCGCCATCGAGCCGCAGCCGGCCACGAGGATGGCCAGCACGGCCACGCCGGCCAAGCTGGCGCGCGCGGCATTTGGAAAGCGTGTCATCTCAATGTCCCCCGGTGTGTTGCAGGCTGCGCATGACGCCCATGAAACCTGGTCCCGCAGTGACGATCAGTAGCGCTGGCAAGAGCGTCAAGACCATGATCATCGTCATCTGCACGGTCAGCTTGCCCACACGCTCTTTCAGGCGCGCGCGGCGGTTTTCCTGCAGACGCCCGCCGAACTGCCGCAGCGGCTCCTGCACCGCGCCGCCGAAGCGATCCACTTGCGTGAGAAGCGTGATGAGGCCCTTCAGGTCTTCGTTGTCGAACAGACGTGCAATGCGCAGCAATGTCTGCTCGCGAGGGCGGCCCGAGGCGAATTGCTGGTTGGCCCGGCCAAACTCACCTGCCAGCACGGGCAGCATGCTGTGGAATTCGTTGGCAATCACCTGCAGGCTTTGGTCGATCGACAAGCCGACACCCTGAAGCAGCCGCAGCATGTCGACCATGACGGGCAGCTCATCGTCCATACGACGCCGGCGGCTCTCCTTGCGGCGCCCGAGCAACCACTTCGGCCCAAGGTAGCCCAGCGCAAGACCGACAAAGCCAAACACGAACACAAACAGCAGCGAGGACCCGTGCAATGCGCCGAACACGGCAAGCAGCGGCGGCAGCAGGATACGGGTGCCACCAAAGACGGTGCGGGCGTGTTCGCCGTAATAGCCGCATTCTTCAAGCAGCTTGCGGTCTTCCTCAGTCACGATGCGGCGGCCCAGACCGGTGTCGATCCAGCGCTGCCCCACCTTGGCAATCTGTTGCTGGAGCTGCTGGGCTTCTCGCGAGCCATGCGGGCGCGGTTTGGCAGCGGGGTGCACAACCGGCGACGCGGAGGGCGCTGTGGGGTTGGCCGCCGTCGCGCGCATGTCGGACAGCGCCGTATCGAGCTTGCGCGCGCTGCGATGTCGCGTGAGCGTTGCACGCAGCGCGAGTCCACCGAACACCAACACGCCCGCGGCAGCTGCGGTCAGACTGAGGGTAACCAGGGTGTCGTCCATGCGTTCTCCTCAGACCGATTTCGCGAGCTTGGCCAGCATGACAGCGCCGAGCACTTCCATGCCGAAGGCCGTCAGAATCAACGTCTTGCCGAACGGATCGCGCCACATCGACATGATGTACGCCGCGTTGAACATGACGATGACTCCGCCCACCACAATCGGCAGCAGGCCGATGATCCATGCCGACAATCGCGTCTCGGCCGACAGGGCAAACAGCTCGCGCTGGGCCTGCTGCCGGTCGCGCATGAACGCTGCGGTGCGCTCCATCACAATGTCTGCACGCCCGCCGTAGCGCAACGCCAAGCGCAGCACCGATGACAGCAGGATCAATTCGTTCACGCGGTACTGTTGGCCGACGGTCAGCACCGCAGCATCGAGGTCCTTGCCGGCGCGCTGCATTTGCGTGATGGCGATCAGGCAGTTGCGCAACGGCTGCTCGGTATTGGCGCTGGCTGCCTGAAACGCCGCGGGGACCGCGCTGCCGATGCTCATCAGCCGCACCACACCATCGAGAAAGCCAGGCAATTGCGCCAGCAGGCGCTCGTTCATCTTCCGGGTGCGGTTCCAAAACAGGAAAGCGACGATCACCACGTACAGGGCTAGCGCCGTCAGGGCCGAAAGCGCGCTCGACATCGCCCAGACAGCGAGCGCAATCATGAACGCGGGGCCAATAAGAAATATGTAGAAGCGCCGGCTCGGTTCGATATCTGCGCGGCGCAGTGCATCCTGCCAGGCGCGGTTCAGCGAGTCGGGCACGCTTGTCGGCACGGGCTCCACATTCGGTTGATAACGCGCATTGATCTGCTCGGTCTGTGCGCGTACGAAGCTGCGTGATGCCTCGCGCTCGCGACGGCGCACGGCCTCCGCCCACAGCATGAGCGATGCGCCCATCAGTAGCAGTGCGAGGCAACCGAACCAGAGCGTCATGCTAGACATGGAAACGGCCTCCGCCGCCGAATCCGGTCATGCCACCGTCCATCCCGCCGCCTTCGCTGTTGCGCATGCGGGCCAGCTTGGGCGAATGCGGCTGCAGGCCGAGCGCCGTCCAGCGGTCGACCTCTTCGCCATCCGGGCCGATATAGGGCTCGTAGCGGTACAGCTCCTGCGTGGAGATGATGTTGTCCCCCAGCCCGGTCACTTCCGTGATCGACAGGATGCGGCGCTTGCCGTTGGACAACCGCCCGATCTGCACGATGAAATCAATGGCGTTGGTGATCTGCCGGCGCAAGCTCACCTCACTGCCCTGGAAGCCGGCAAAGCCCGCCAGCATCTCCAACCGGTAGAGGCATTCGCGCGGACTGCTGGCGTGAATGGTGCCCATTGAGCCATCGTGGCCAGTGCTCATGGCTTGCAGCATTTCCAGCACTTCACCGCCACGCACTTCGCCCACGATGATGCGGTCGGGCCGCATGCGCAGGCTGTTGCGCAACAGCTCCCGAATCGTGACGACGCCCGTGCCCTCAAAGCCGCCCGGCCGGCTTTCCAAGCGCACCACGTGCGGATGGTTGAGCGAAAGTTCGGCCGTGTCTTCGATGGTGATCACACGCTCGGCCTCGGGAATGTGATACGCCATCGCGTTAAGCAGCGACGTCTTGCCCGAGCTGGTGCCACCGCTCACCAGGATGTTGCAGCGGGCGCGCACAGCAGCTTCGATCAGCGCGCCGATCTCTTCACTCATCGTACCCAGGCCGAGCAGGTCTTCCGGCTTGAGCGGGTCTTTCCGAAACTTGCGGATCGACACCACCGGCCCTTCGAGCGCCAGCGGCGGAATGACCACGTTGATGCGGCCGCCGTCGGGCAAGCGTGCATCGACCATCGGGTTCGATTCATCCAACCGGCGCCCGATCGGCGCGAGGATGCGGCGCACGATGCGCAGCAGGTGGTTGTTATCGGCAAAGCGCACCGGAATGCGCTCCAGAATGCCGTGGCGTGACACGTAAACGTCCAGATGGCCGTTGACGAGAATGTCTTCCACCGCCGGATCGGCCAGCAGATCTTCAATGGGGCCAAAGCCGGCCAACTCTTTGGTCAGCGCCTCGGCAATCTGCCGGACTTCCGTCTCGTTGACGGGAATGCGGCGCATGCGCGTGAAGCCTTCCACTTCCAGATCGACAAAGCGCTGAATGGCTGTGCGCGACCAGCGACCGAACTCGGCACCAAGTTCTTCGATGCGCGTCAGCAGGTGTTCGTGCGCGGCTTCCTTGATGTCCTGGAAGGCCTGCGAAACGGCAAACGCGCCGTTGCCGGCGTCCGGCTGGTTGGAGAACTCGATGGGTTGGGTCATGTCGCGTTCCGTTCGGTGGTACCGATATCCAGTTCAGTGGCGTCTGCCGACTTGCGTTTGGAGCGTGCGCCAAAGCGGCCACCCAGTCGCGCACTCACGCCTGACACCCAGCTTGAGACACCTGAAGCTCGCTCGCTCTGCTGGGCGTAGCCAAGTGTCTGGGCAATCTGGGCAAGCGCGCGCACATAGGCATCGGTGGGGTGCGTTTCCGCGAGCATCGCTCCCTGGTTGGAGGCAATGACCAGCGCTTCGCGGCGGTTCGGCACGGTCAGCACCGAAGGAATTTCCAGCCGCTCGGCGATCTGCGCTGCGTCCAGCGACAAGCGCGTGTCGAATTTCGAAATGGTCAGATGCAGGTGATCGCGGTCAATTTCTCGCTTCTTGAGTTCCTGCATCAGCTCGGCCGCCGACACGATGGCGCCCACGCTCTGCTCGGTCACCAGCATCACGTCGTCGGCGGCTTTGATGATCTGCGCGATGAAGTCGATGTTGCCAAAGCCGCCCAGGTCGACGACCTGCAGGTCGAAGAACGTACGCAGCCGGCTCAGCAGGCCGAGCGCTTCAGAGAACGAAATGTCGCGCATCTCAGCCAGCGAGATCGGCAGCGGCAAGACGGCAAGCCCGTTCGGATGACGCGACAGCGCGGTCTGCACAAACACCTGGTCGAAGCGGCGCAAGTTGCGCACGGCCTCGACGAAATGGAAATTGGCCTGCACGTTCAGGTAGAGCGCGCCATCACGCAGCGGCTGCCCCAGGTCGAGCAGCATCACATCACTGGCCGACGTGCGGCGCACGAGCGTGGCCAGATTGGTGGCCAACGTGGTGGCGCCCACGCCGGGGCGTGCACCCAACACGGCCAGCACGCGGCCACGGCGGGTCGGCTCGGCCGATGCGCGCTCCGCCAGCAGGCGGCGTACCACGCGCACAGCCTCAGCCGGGGCGCCATCCACGTCGACGAAATCCTTGACCCCTGCGCGCAAAGCAGCGAGCATCGCGCGACCATCGGCAGCGGAACCCACGGCCACCAGCGGCAAGCCCGGAAACAAGCGCGTGAGTTGCGCGACCAGTTGCGTCGCCTCGATGATCGCGTCGGCCCCCTCGCCCAGCTTTTGGTCGTGATCTGGCACATCAATCAGCGTGGGCGACGAGGCAAAGCGCACGAACACCACTTCGGGGTTCACTGCGCCAATCTGCTCGATGAACGCATCGTGGCCAGTCGTCTCGGCCACCAGCACACCCAGCTCGCGAATCGCCCCGGCCAGCCAGCGGTGCACACCTGCCGCCTGGGCATCGCCCTGCATACCGCCGCGCGCGCCGCCGTGCAGAAGGAAGTAATCCATGCCGGCCCCTTACTTAGAGAACCCGGGCATGGCGGCCGGATCAGCCACCCCCAGCGCAAACGGCCGCCACACGGCGTCGCGTGCGGTATCGCGATCCTGCCCGCCGCTCTGTCCCGGCAGCATCTTGTCGATCGGCGCATTGCGTGCCATCGGCTTGACCAGATGCGGCGTGACGATGATCACCAGTTCCCGCTCTTCCTGGTTGTAGTTCAGGCGTTTGAAGAACGTTCCGATGATCGGAACGTCGCCCAGGAACGGTACCTTGTCGACGTTGGACAGCGTCGATCGGCTGACCAGGCCACCGATGACAAAGCTCTCGCCATCACCCAGTTCAACCGTCGTATCGGCACGGCGCGTGACGATGGCCGGCACCGTCGCACCGTTCAGGGTAACGCCTCGGCTGAAATCCAGGTCGCTGGCTTCGGGCGCCACTTTCAGCGCGATGCGGTTCTCCGACAGGATCGTCGGGGAGACCGTCAGCCCGATGCCGAATGGCTTGTATTCGATGGTGGTGGTACCCAGCGCTTGCGGCACGGGAATCGGAATCTCGCCGCCGGCCAGGAAGTTGGCGCTCTGACCGGACAGCGCAACCAGGCTTGGCTCGGCCAGCACGCGCGCCATGCCGTTCGATTCCATCAGGCTCAGGTTGGCGAAGAGCCCTTTGCTGACCGACGAGACCAGCAGGTTGAACGCCGAGCCGATCGGCATGGTCGATTCAGTCGTCAAGCCGCCCGATCCGAACGTGACCTTGGAAAGCGACGATGGCGCAAATGTCCGAAAATCGAAACCGCCGCGCGTACGACCGAACGTGAACCCAGCCTCCTTCAGCACCGTCTTGCTGAACTCCACCACACGCACGTCGACTTGCACCGTGCCCGGCACGTTCATCGAGGTGGTGTCGATGACGTTGCCGTCTTTAGGTTTTTCCCCGCCGCTGGCTGCGGCGGCCGAGCGGCGCGCACGGGCAAGCGCGTAGACATCTTTAGGCTGGCCGGACACGACCGCGCTATCGCCCTGCGCAACCACGGCCGGATCGCCAGGCAGAGGCGCCGCGGGGTCCACTTGGACGTTGTAAGTCGTCGCAACACCGCCTTGCGTCCATACCATCACGTTGGCCGCACCCGGCTTCTTCGCGATGATCAAAACGCTCGTGGCCGTACCACGCCCCTTGAGCAGCAACGCATCGGCAATTTCAGGGTTGCCGATGGCAATGCGCTCGAGCGGTTTGCCCAGGCGAATTTCGCGCTGACTGCCCGTCAGGAGATGAAGCGTCTGGCCGGTCGGTGCCGTCTCGGCAAATGCGCTCGGCACGAAGGCGGCGCAGCCCAACGCGAGTACGCCCATCCAACCGCGAACCATGGCGGCATCAGTCATGTTGCTCCTCACGTTTTCCTGCGCGGATGATTTCTACGCCGCCGGTCGCGGCCGTATTGGCTCGTGCGGTCGTGCGTGTTGACGCCACGACGGGCAGCGGCGGCATCTGGAGCACCGGCGAGCGGCGCGCCGTGCCAGTCAGGCTGGCCATCGATACGCCGGCCTGGGCCACGTCCATCGGATTGCGGTTGGCCGCAGCCAGCAGGGCGGCATCCTGCGGCTTCACGGTCGGCTCGGCATCGTCGGCCGGATTCCGCAGCGCGAGCAGCAGGCGGCCGCTCTGATGCGCCATAGCCAGTTGGCTGACAGCCTCCACCGGCACGGCCAGCACGGCCGTCTTGGCCTGATCGACCTTGCGCGTGACCCCGTTGTTCTCGGGCTGCTTCTGCGCCCCTTCATTGACGGCCAGCGGGCCAAACGCCAGCACGCGCAGGTGCGGCAACAGCAGGCGCGCCTGGCTGTCTTCGACCTCCTGGCCATCCTTACGCATCACCAAGAACACGTCGACGTAGTCACCCGGCATGACGCGGTTGCCCACACCGATCACCTCGTCCACGTTGATGGCGACCGCGCGCTGCCCGGCCTCCACCTGCTGCGCAAGGCCCGACGACAGCTGCGAGGCAATCAGCGGCACACCCACGCCGACCGGCAGAATGGGTTCACGCCCGACCACCTTCGTCACGTCTGAAAACGCCTCCGCCGGATTGATGGGCAGTTGCTCGACGGCCACCTGGTCTGCGGTGATGGGCTTGCCCGCTTCCAGCGGTTTCGTGGTCACGACCACGGGATAGACGGTTTTGCCATCTTTCTGCTCCGCCACGGGCGCCGGCGGGCGATGCGCCGTCTTCCATGCTACGGCGCCAAGAATGGCGGCCAGCAGCAATAGCGCGGCGGCGAAGATCTGGAGGTGTTTGCTGGTCATCTGGGCGGCGTGTCCAAGCGGTCGATCGAGAGGGTCAGCGAACTGAAAAAAAGCTTCAGGAGCCAGGCACCAGCTGCACGACGGCAGAGCCCGTCAACGTGGCCGGTGCGGGCAAGAGGGGTATCGAAGGCAGCAACGGGTTATTGCCGGAGGTCACGGGCAACGTCAGGACCACGCTCAGGCATTGCATGCCTGCCACGTTCTGGCAATTCACGAGCGGGGTGCTGTTCTGATTGGTCTGCACCCGCCCGGTAAGGAACGTGGGGAGTACCGACGTCACGGCCGCATAGGCAGCTGCCACGCGCTGCGTGTTGGAAGGCTGATAGCGGAGCGCGGCGCGTGCGCCCTCTTCAGCCGCAAGGGTCAGCGCCTGCTGCATGGCGAGGATCACGCCGTAGTACACGATGCCAAGCATGAGCACCAGCAGCACCGGCACGACGACGGCAAATTCGACAGAGGCTGCGCCGCGACCACCGCGCCGCCGAGGGCGACGGACAGCATGTGCGCGGACTTCCGGGTGCATGCGAGCACCCTCCCGTTCCCGTTGCAATGTCGGCATGGCCGACTCCTTTCTTATAGGCAGGCCGCTTAGCGGCTCTTGTTCAACGCTTCAACTGTCTGAACTACATGCCCGGCAGCCAGGGCATGCGCATTGCCGTAGGTACCCACGGCAAGCTCAGCAACCCGATTGCCATGTAGGCGGCGTACGGAATGCCGCGGCGGCCCGCCTGAGCGGTATCCCAGCGTGCGATAGCCGGGCACACGCGCATCACGATCCAAGCCGATGGAGAAGACGCATCAAGCTGGCGTAACCCCATGATGGCGAGCGCGTGCAAGCCGGAAATCATGCTCGAGACAAGCCAGACGGCCACGAGGCCATGCCAGCCGGCCAGCAGGCCGACGACGGTGAAAAACTTCACGTCGCCGGCGCCCATCCAGCCGAGTGCATATAGCGGCAAAAAGCAGGCAAACGCGATGGTCCCGCCGAGCCAGAAGTCCTGCCAGTCATAGGCAAGGTCCCGCACTCCGCCCAACTTGATCAGAGCGATGGACAGCACAACCCCCGCAGCGACGAGCCAGTTCGGCACCCGCCTTGAACGGAAATCCTGCGCAATTGCAACCAATGAAAGGGCTACGACCGCTGCCCAGCCTGGCGTATCGACGTGGCCGTACCAGGTTGCTAGCAAGCCGCGTTCTTGTTGACGGCCTGGCAGATGGTCGCAAACACGCTCTCAAGCTTGGTACCGAGCGTGGACACGATCGTCACGATCGCTGCAGCAATGAGGCCAGCGATCATGCCGTACTCGACGGCAGTGGCACCTTGTTCGTCACGGATGAACTTCAGAATGGCGTTCTTCATGATCTCTCTCCTGTTTGCACTCGCCCGCGGATGTGTTGATCTCGACCAGCTTTCGGCGCTCCAACCTTAGCCAGTTCATATTTGCTAATACCGGATAAAACGCATGGGGATTTACAGCGATGACACGAATAGCAAAAAATTTCGCTGTTCGCGCCGTTCCACTAATGGAACGAAATTCAGATATCACCAAACGAAGCGTCCCGCACACGCCTGGTGATCACCGCACGCCCCCCATGGGCATTCATTTTTCCGGCGTGTCACGTATGTCACGTAACACCCCGTAACAACTTTATAGGCGTGCAGCGCCGCAAACAAAATAACTCAATTGAGGTACTTGCCCCAAATTAGAATGAAGTCTCTATTTAATTTTATTAAAGACACGCCAACCCTCTGAAAACCAATGGAAATCCCCTAATGACGGTCAGACTAGATCGATTATCTGAACGGGTTTCCCATTAATCCTCGGGGCCGGTCTGAGCGCTCCCCATTTCTGTCCAGGCAAAAAAAGGATGCGCGAGCGACGGGAACACGCCCGCGCACCTTCAAGAGCACAGACAGGTACTGCTCAGTGCGCCAGGCTGCCAACGCCGCCCAGCAAGTTGGTGACAGGGGCCAGCGGATTGCTGCCCGATGCGCCGCCGGCTGCGCTGGTCGCGCCGCTCAGCAGGTTGGTGACGGGCGCCAGCGGGTTGCTGCCACCGGCTGCACCGCCCAGCAGGCCCGTAACAGGAGCCAGAGGGTTGGAGCCAGCCGATACGCCGCCCAGCAGGCCGGTCAGCGGAGCCAAGGGGTTCGTGCCGCCAGTGCCGCCGCCTACGCCGCCGAGCAGGCCGCCCAAGGGGTTGCTGCCCGCCGAACCGCCGGTCGTGGCAACGCCGCCGATTGCCGCGACGGTGGTGCCGAGGGAAGTCACCACCGGGCCAAGGTTCGAGACCACCGGCACGCCCGTTCCGGTGATGGTGTTGCCGGCGCCGGCCACACCGCCGCCAACGGTGCCCAGCAGGTTATTCAAGGCCCCGCCCAGGCCCGTGGAATCGCCAATCATCTGAGTGGCGCCGCTGACCTGCGTGGTAACCGGCACGATGGCCGTGCTCAGTTGTTGCGTCACCTGCTGCACCGCGCCGGAAGACAACGCGCTGCCCAGCAGCGTGCCTCCGCCGATCAGCGCCTGGCCGATCTGCTGAACGCCGCCACCCACGGGTTGCGTAATCGGTGCCAGCGGCGCGCCGGAGCCTTGACCCAGGCCCTGCACGAGCGAGCCGGCGCTCACGGTCGCCTGGCCAAGATCCGTCACGACATTGCCGGTGCTGGCCACCGTCGTGCCGATCGGATTGGGGTTCTGCCCCATCTTGCCGAGCCCGGTCTGGATGCCCAGGCCGAGATCGCTGACAGCTTTGCCAGCGTTGTCCACCGTGCCGCCGAGCCCTGCTTTGGCTTGATCCGACAAGCCCGGAATATTTGCGTTCTGAAGCGTCGAGCCGAGGCTGCTGACTGCCTGCCCGGTTGCCACGACGGTGTTGCCGGTGCCGTTTGCCACCTTGCCGACGGGCGTCACACCCGTCGTGTCGCTCGGGCTCGGATTCGGCGAACTGCCCGAGCCAGAGCCCCCCGAAGAACAAGCCGCCAGCATGAGAGCGGCAACAGCGCAGGCCAAAGGCGCAACGCGAATGGAGTGTCGAATGTGAGTCATGGTCCGTCCCTTTCTTGGAATGATGTGTCTTGATGTCTGAGCTCGGTACTGCGGACTGCGGGCCACATTCTGCAAATGGCATGCCAGGCGTGTCAGAAACGTGACTCAGTTCTCAAAGGACGGCGTACTTATTGGTTTTGCGGACAGCACGTCAGGTGTTACCCGACCTTAAACACGGGCTGTTACCCCACTCAAATCCGTGTTCCGAGCGTTACGACGTAACGTGACACGGAACACAATCAACCCCGACATAACGTCAAAAGCAAACGTTTAGCCCCTACTTTGGTAGGGTATGTAAATCCCGCATTCTGGTTAGTTTCCACAATCTCTCCATTTTTATTGAGGCAAACGCGGCAAATTCACAGACCCCATTACGCATTGCGTAATAATCGTGACATGGCACACCGTTTGCAGAGTCCGGCCACCTCACATCAACAGTGAGACTTTTTCCAGCTGACTAAAGCGGACTTTTTAAAACGGGAGATCCATCATGAATAAGAACATCAAGTGCCTGGCCGCCACCATGGCAAGCCTGTTGGTTTTGGGTGGTTGCGCCAGCTCCGGCTCCGGCGATCTCGGCAGCTCGTTGGGCGGCTCGAACGGCGGCGGCTCGAATAACAACGGTGGCGGTTCAACGCCAACGCCTTCGCCAGCACCGTCCCCGTCGCCCTCCCCCTCGCCGTCGCCTTCTCCGTCCCCGAGCCCCACTCCGACGCCGGCACCTGCGCCGCTGACCCCGAGTGGCGCCGTCCTGAACAATGCAGGCGGCATCGTCACGGCAGCCGGCTCGACCGTGAGCGGCCTGGGCAACACCATCGCCACCGCACCGTTGCCCTCGCAACTGAGCGGCGTGCAAAGCGGCCTGGGCGGTGTGGTTGAAAACGCTGGCGCGACGGTCTCAGCGCTGGGCACGGGCGTACAGAACGGCCTGGGCAGCATCGGCCGCAACGCCAACCCGGTCGGCACGACGGTTTCCAGCCTCGGTAATGTGGTGACCGGCGCGGGCAACACGGTCACGAGCGCCGGCACGCTGGTTAACAACCTGGGCACGGGCCCGCTGGCGCCGCTGGCCCCGGTGACGACACCGCTGGCTGGCGTGGTGACGCAAGTCGGCCAGGCGGTTGCCAACGGCGGCGGCACGCTGGGCACGGCCCTGTCGACCGGCCCGGTGGAACAACTCACGCAGCAACTGAGCACGGCCATCGTGCCGTTGACTTCCCAGATCACCAGCGGGACGCAGACGCTGGGCGCGGCCACGGGCCTCGGTGCGCCGGCAAATACGCTGCTGGGCACGATTGGCGGCGCGGTGGCCAACGGCGGCACCACACTCACTGCGGCCAATGTTCCGGTGGTGAGCGGCCTCGGTGGCGTGGTGACGGCCACGGGCAACACGGTTGCCGCGCTGGGCGGCGTTGTCTATTCGCCGACGGCATCGGGCGGCAACCCGCTTGCCCCGATCACCGGCCTGCTGGGCGGTCTGGGTGGCGCAACGGGTGGCAGCAACCCACTCGCTCCGATCACGGGTGCACTCGGCGGCCTCGGCGGTGCCGGTGGCTCCAACCCGCTGGCGCCGATCACGGGCTTGCTGGGTGGCCTCGGTGGTTCGACGGGTGGCAGCAACCCGCTCGCTCCGATCACTGGCGCGCTCGGCGGCCTCGGCGGTGCCGGTGGCTCCAACCCGCTGGCGCCGATCACCGGCCTGCTGGGCGGCCTGGGTGGTTCGACGGGTGGCAGCAACCCGCTTGCTCCGATCACCGGCGCACTTGGTGGTCTCGGCGGCGCGGGCGGCTCCAACCCCCTCGGCCCCGTCGGCACAATCACAGCACCGGTCGGCAACGTGGTTACCACGGTGGGCACGGGTCTGACGTCGGCTGGTGCGGCAACACCGCTGTCGCCGGTCACTGGCGCGGTGGGCGGCCTGCTGGGCACGGTGGGCACCGCACTCGGCGGCACGCGCCACTGATCAACGAGCCACGCTTCGGCGGACCGGCTATCACGCCAGTCCGCCGATGTCACGTTTCAAACGCACTGATGCCGCGCAACGCGGCATCGTTGTTGGGCTGGCTGCCACGCACCGATGCATCCCAGTATTTACCTGGGCCGTTGCGTCGCGTGAACGCTCCCTCTATGTGTCTTGTTGTAAAGCACCATGTCTCGCGGTTATCGTTTGATGCAACGCGCGGCTGCACGGCTTCGCGACACCACAAACGAAAACCACGGAGGAGACAGGCGTGCGGACCACCACCATGCGGTTGGCCCTGGCCACAGGCGTAGCACTGACCGGCCCGGCACTGAGCTGGGCCCAGAGCAGCCCCACCCAAGGCAACCCGATCGACACGCTTCCCAAAGTCGATACCTCCCGCCCGCCCCAGCAGAAGATCCAGGTGGAAGTGCAGCGGCCGAATCCGGCGCTGGAAAATCTGCTCGCGACGCATATCACACCGACCAAGTTCCAGATCGAAGGCGTGAAGACGCTGCCGTTCCCCGAGGTCGCCGCGCATTTCGCCCCGTTGGCCGGGCATGACGTCACCGTCGCGCAACTGCTGCAGGCCGCGAACGATGTCACCAAGCTGTATGCCGACCGCGGTTTCCCGCTCTCGTTTGCTTTTGTGCCGGCACAAACGTTTGAAGGCGGCGTCGTGCGCGTCACCGTGGTGGAAGGCTACGTGGCACGTATGCGCATCGAGGGCACACCCGGGCCACTGGAAGGCCGCCTGCGCGAAATCTCGCAGCGCCTGATGAATGAAAAGCCCTTGCGCCGCGAAACATTCGAGCGGGTGACCGGTGTGCTGGCGCTGCAACCCGGCGTGCAGATCACCGCGACCGTGCAACCGCCCACCACCACCGATGGCGCGAGCGAACTCGTGTTGAACGTGAAGCGCCAGCCGTACACCATCGGCACGGGCGTCGAATATCGCTCGCCGGGTGTGCGGGCAATCATCACGGGCACGCTCAATAGCGTGACGCCGCTGGGTGAGCAGATCACCGTCTCGACGCTACAACCGCGCGGGTCGGATCACGAGACGTTCTACTCCGCCACGTGGGCGCAGCCGATCGGCACCGATGGGCTGCTGGCCAAGCTCACGTGGTCGCACTATCGCGGCATGCCCGAGAATCTGCCGCTGGAGCAACTGGGCTATCAGTCGCGATATCTGACCGACACGCAGCGGCTTGGGTTGTCGTTGAGCTATCCGGTGCTGCTGTCGAACACGCGCAACCTGACGGTAACGGGCTCTTTCTACGGTAACGACGACAAGCAGCGCTATACACCGCAAAACCCCGGTTTTGCTCAAACTGAACTGGATGCCAAGGTGCGCGTGGCCGGCGCCGAAGCGCTGTACACCGAGGTGAAACCCGGTGAAACGCGCCGTGCGTCGCTTGGCATTTACCAAGGCATCAACAGCCTCGGCGCAGGCAAATCGGTCAACAACAACGTCGACCTCAGCTTCTTGCGCACGCGCATCACCGCCAGCGAAGCCCACGACCTGCCCCTGGGTTTTGGCGTGGTCGTGTCGGGGGCTGCGCAGTACAGCGGCGCGGTGCTGCCGTCATCGGAGCAGATCAGCTTTGGCGGGCGCTTCTTCGGCCTCGCCTATCCGGCCGGTGAAGTGGCGGGTGATCGCGGCTGGGGCGCGTCGGTCGAACTCAATCGCGCCTTCCAGGTATCGATGGAGTACCTGAAGACCGTGCAGCCCTACGTGCTGTATGACACCGCCAAGGTCTATTCGAATGCAGGCACGCTCGTGCACGATCAGCTCGGGTCGATCGCGCTGGGCGTGCGGTTCTCCGACCGGAAGTATTACACGCTGGACCTAGCAGTCGCGCGCCCGGTAGGCGACAAACCGATCAACTCAAGCTCGCGCAGCCTGCGGTTCAACGCGGCCTATACCTACCAGTTCAACTGACACACGCCGATCATGAACATGTGTACGAATTTTTTATATTTTTTATATTTTCAGCGCTGAAAGTCGACCATACTCCCCTCTCAAGAGGGGGATACATCGCCGCTGGAATTTGGGAGCATCGAATGCGGAATGTTAAGTTTTTCCAAAGAGTTGCCGATTACCACAGAAGTCGCGCAGAACAACAATAATCATTACAGCGACGGCGGCATCACGCCGCAACACGCCGACAGCAAGGGATTGCACTCTGAGCTGTCGCAATACGCACCGGGGGCCATCATGCTGCAACGTCTATCGGATGACGCAGAATTCCATCGACTCGTCGATACCATCTACGAGGCGGTACTCGAGCCTGCGCAGATGCCGATCGCCCTGGCCCTGCTCTCCGTCTACGCCGGCGCCGAAAGCGCACACTATTTCGTCTGGGACAAGCACACCGACACGCCGCGTCACGGCGTTTCGTCGGGCTGGTGTCAGCATTGCCCGCAGCAAGGTCACTGCAACGCCTTCTGCCAAGACCCGCAACTGCTCAGCGCAGCACAACCTGAAGAAACGTCGACGGCATCGATGACGCTGATCGACACGCCGGACATGCGCGTCACGATGCGCCTGCGCACGCGCGAGGACGATGCATCGGAAGTCGGCGCCCTTGAGCGCGAGACCCGCCTGCAGCGCGTGCTGCCTCACCTGCAGCGGGCAGCGCGCATGCAGCAGCGCCATCTGGAGCTGAACGAACTCGCCGCACTCGGCATGGCCGGGCTGGATACGCTGGACTTCGGCGTGATGGTCATCGAACGCACCATGCGCGTGAAATACGCCAATGCCTGGGCGCGCACGATGACGACAGAAGACGACCGTTTGTCTCTCGATGGCAGCGTTCTACACTCAGCAGATCACACGCACGACACTGCGCTGCGCAACCTCATCGAACATGCCGCGGGGTCGCTGGGCGTGCAGGGCGCGGCCGGCTCGTGGATGTACCTGGCGCGCGATGGCCGCCCGGTGCCTTTCATTGCTACGCCGCTCGCACCTTCCGATGCAATGCGTTCGGCCTGGGCTTCGCCGCTGGCGCTGGTGCTGGTAGGCAACTCCGAGGCCCGCTCGGTCATGGACGCCGGCGTGCTCGCCTCACTCTTTGGGCTGACCAACAAGGAATGCATCGTCGCTGCGCGGCTGGCCGCAGGTGAAACCCTGCAGGAAATTGCCGAGCGCGAATTCCTCTCGCTGCACACGGTCCGCGTGCATATCCGCGACATCCTGCGCAAGACCGGCACACACCGGCAGTCTGAACTGGTGCGCCTGCTGCATCTGTTGCCCAGCGTCGATCTGGAACGTGCAGGCGCCGCCACTCCGGCTTCACGCCGCCGAGGCCGCCTCAACGCCTGAGCGCGCGCGATTTTCCTCCCCACTTCATTTGAGTTCGGACGCCCAATCACGGGCGTCTAGCCATCCGCGTATACCCGGCTCACGTTTCGGCGGTTTCTGCCGATCCTTCAAGACAGGCGTGGCGCCGTGATGCTTGCCTGATGCGAAGCGGTAGCGGCGAATGATCCCGACGCATTCTGTGAATAGCGCGCAACAAACGCACCTTTTCACGGCCTGAAACGACAGGTTTTTGCGCTATCCTCGCCGCAAAACACAGACTAGGCGCTGGTCGTAGATCGGGGGGCCGCGCCGGATGCGCTCGCATGCATAACGATTTCCATATTGCGCTGCTGCTGTTTGCGTGGGTCAGCACGGGGTTGACCACGTTTGCCGCACTGGACGCTGCGACACGTCTGCCGGGGGGGTCGACGATCGCAAAACGCCGCAACTGGCGCATCGCCTGCGCGGCCATTCTTGGCATGGGGTTGTGGTCGGGGCTTTGGCTCGGCCAGCTTGGCTTGCATCGGCAGGTCGGCACGCCCATTTCCGCGCCGATAGCGGCGACACTCATGACGGCGCTGGCAGCATCGCTGGCGGCTTTCTCTATCGTGCTGCCGGACACGTCGTCCTCCAATGGCGCACAGGCTCCGCAACGACGCAGCATTGCCATGGCGGCCGTGGCGCTTGGCATCGGTTTGTTGACGATGGAGCTGTATCTGACACGCCCCTGGGCGCATGACGAGGCCTTGCCGCTGCGCCGCGCCCTGCTTGGCTGGGGCGGCGGCGCGCTGGTGCTCGGCGCAGGCGTGTGCCTGGCGATGTGCATGGCGTTTCATATGCCTGCGGCCCAGCGCCGCGCCGCCGTGGGTTTGCGCGCACGTGCTGCTGCCGTGCTGGCCACAACGGCTGTGCTGTCGCTTGCACTGTGGCCAGGCGCCGCCGCATGGCCGGTCGACGAGTCGGCGATGCATATCGTGCCCATCATCATGCTCAGCGCCGGCGGTGTGTTGATCGCGCTGGGCTTGCATGCTGCGCTGATGATGCTTGAAACCCGCGTCGACTCGGCGCAGGCGCACCTGGAAGCATCGCTGGCGCGCGTGGCAAGTCAGACGCCCCGGCCTCAACTCCATGACACGCTGACCGGTCTGCCGAACCGCCTGCATCTGCGCGAAGCATTAGAGGCGGCAATTCTGTCGTCCACGCGGCGCGGACGTCCGTTTGCCCTCTTCTATCTGGATCTCGACAACTTCGGTCAGATCAACGACCAATACGGCCGCAACGCCGGCGACCGTGTGCTGCAAATCATCGCCGAGCGCCTGCGACAGGCCATTCGCGGCGAAGACACCGTGGCACGGCTTGGCGGCGACGAATTCGGCATCCTTGTTGAAGGTCTGGCACTGCCCGAAGCTGCCGCCACCATCGGTGACAAGCTGCTGTTCCGCCTGCGTGAATCGGTGGAAGTGGAAGGCCGGCGCCTGCGCGCGACCGCCAGCATTGGCGTGGTCGTCCATCCGCACAACGGCGCGACGGCAGACACGCTGCTTGAACACGCCGACACGGCCATGTTCGATTGCAAGCAGTCCACCGGCAACGCCTACCGTTTCTTCGAGCCGCGCCTGAATACCACCGCGCACCGCGTGCTGCAAATCCAACGAGCGCTTTCGCATGCGGCCCTCAACGGGCAACTCTCGGTCTACTACCAGCCGAAGTACGATGCGCGCACGCAGGCCATGACCGGCGCTGAAGCATTACTGCGCTGGAACCATCCGGAGCTGGGCCCTGTATCGCCTGCGGAGTTCATCCCGCTGGCTGAACGCACCGGCACGATCGTCGAACTTGGCGATTGGGTGGTCGAAGAAGTCTGCCGCCAGATCATGCATTGGGATGCCATCGGCATGTCACCGCAGCGCATTGCCGTCAACCTCTCGCCACGGCAATTCCAGCAGCCGGATCTTGTGCAGCGTCTGTCGCAGATCCTGCATCGTTATCAGGTTGCAGCGCATCGGTTGATGTTCGAGATTACCGAGACGGCGGCCATGCGCGATGCCGGCCAGAGCATTGCGGTCATCCGTCAGATCCAGTCGCTCGGCTTTGAGGTGGCCATCGACGATTTCGGCACCGGTTATTCCAGCCTCAGTTATCTGCAGCGCTTTCGCGCCCAGCAGATCAAGATCGACCGCGCGTTCGTCTCTGCGCTCGACGACAACCCGGCCGAGGCGGCTGCCATCATTCGCGCCATTTGCGCGATGGCGCATTCGCTGGACATGACCGTGGTCGCAGAAGGCGTTGAAACCGAAGCGCAAATGCAGGCTCTGGTAAATCTGCAATGCGATCAGGTGCAAGGCTATCTGCTCGCCCGTCCGATGCCGGCCAAGGACTTTCAGGGGTTACTTGGAATCGAATACGCCTGAACAGGAGCCTCGAATAGGCGGCACAGAAAATGCGCCGTTTTGATGTATTCGAGACAACCTTTCGGGAACCTTTCACCTTCATATTCGGAAATATTGGCGAAGAGTTGATGCGATTGCCGAAGCAATGAAGCAGTCACATAAGAAAGGAATTGAGTTGGGATTGCGGAGTTGGTGCACTGGCTTGATTGCAATGCGGCCCAATGGTTTTGCAATGGTTCATATGTTTACGATTTCGACACATCGCGCAAACGCCCGCCCCATGCAGGTTTGCGCAAAGCGCAGTGCGGCGGAAAATCCACGCCGTTGACATGAGGTCTTAACGAAATTCAATTCTCACCTGCAAAGTCGTTATAATGCCCTGGGCTACGGGGAGCGTGCCCATGTTTCAATTGCAAAGTTGAGGAATCCATAATGCCGACTTACAAGGAAATCGTTCAGAAGATCTCTGAACTGCAGCGCCAAGCCGATGAACTCCGGGCAAATGAACAAGCGACGGTGATCGCTGAAATCAAGCACAAGATCGTGGAATACGGCCTGACCGCCGAAGACCTCGGTTTTGGCGCCAAGGGCGCCGTGGCCTCGAAGAAGGCCGGTCGCAAGGTGCCGGTGCGTTATCGCGACAACAACGGCAATACCTGGACGGGTCGTGGCAAGCGTCCGGGCTGGCTGGTAAAGGAGTTGTCGTCGGGCCGGAAGATGGAGGATTTTCTGGTCGCCTGAGCAGCGCTTCATGCGCAGCATTCCGAGCCCGCACAAAGAGGCGCGCCGGAAACCACAAAAGAGAAAGGCCGGCGGATTTGCCGGCCTTTTGCATTTCTGCGCGACTGACGTCCGACGCAGTTACACCTGGAAGCGTCCCACTGCCGTGCGCAACAATTGCGCCTGCTCTTCCAGCGACAGCGCGGCCGCGGCCGCCTGTTCCACAAGCGCGGCATTCTGTTGCGTCACTTCGTCCATTTGATTGACGGCCTGGTTGACCTGTTCGATGCCGGAACTCTGCTCCTCAGACGCCGCAGAAATCTCGCCCATGATGTCGGTCACACGCTTCACGGCAGTCACCACGTCTTGGATCACCACGCCCGCCTCTTCTACGAGTGCCGAGCCGTTCTGCACACGGCCCACCGAATCGCCGATCAGCTCCTTGATCTCCTTGGCAGCGCTCGCTGAGCGTTGCGCAAGGCTGCGCACCTCGCCCGCCACCACGGCAAAGCCACGGCCCTGTTCGCCCGCGCGGGCAGCCTCCACCGCAGCGTTCAGCGCCAAGATGTTGGTCTGGAAGGCGATGCCCTCGATTACGCCGATGATGTCGGCAATCTTCTTGCTGCTTTCGTTGATGCCGGACATGGTCTCGACCACACGCCCGACCACCTCGCCGCCCTTGACAGCAATGTCCGACGCGTTGACGGCCAGCGTGCTCGCCTGACGTGCGTTGTCGGCGTTCTGCTTCACGATGCTCGTCAGTTCTTCCATGCTCGACGCCGTTTCCTCCAGCGACGACGCCTGCTGCTCCGTGCGCTGCGACAGGTCGGCATTGCCGGCGGCAATCTGCTTGGTGGCGCTGGCAATGGAATCCGCCGAGTTCTTGATGTCGCCAATCGTGCCGGTCAGCTGCTGCTGCATCTGCGACATGGCGAAAAGCATACTGTCACGATCGCCCGGGCGGGTCTGCACCCGCAACGCCAGATCACCACTGGCGATGCGCGCGGCAATGTCTGCGGCATAAGCCGGTTCACCGCCCAACTGACGTTGCAAGCCACGCGTCACGGACACTACAACCACGGTCATCAGCAGGCCAATACCGAACAGCAAGCCCAGCGACTGGATCAGCGAGGCGCGGAACGCCGCATCGACATCGTCGATATACAGCCCCGTCGTCATCGACCAATCCCAAGGCTGGTAATACGAGACGTAGGTCAGCTTGGGTTCAGCCTTGTCGCTACCGGGTTTGGGCCACAGATAGCGCACGAACCCACCGCCCGCCTTGGCTGTTTGCGCAATGTCGACGAACAGGTGCTTACCTTCCGGATCCGTTGCACCGGACATATTCTTGCCGACCATCTCGGGCTTGATTGGATGCATAACCGACACGGTGTCGGTTCTGGACAGCGAGAAGTAGCCGTCTGTGCCATAGCGCATGTCTTTCAGCCGCGCGATGGCCTGGGCCTTCGCCTCGTCCACCGTCATCTTGCCGTCCTGCGCCAGCTGGGCGTATTCCTTGATGACGCTGAACGCTGTTGCGCTGACGTTCTGGAGATCGCGTTGCCGCTCTTCCATTCGTACGGTGCGCGCGCCCCATGCACTCCACAATGTAATGACAAGCAGGCACAGCCAACTCAGGACGAGCGGCAGCCACAGCTTCTGACGAAGCGTGAGTCGATTCATCTTCCTTCCCTCCAAGCGTTTCTTGTGTCCGCGCATGGCACAGGTGCTGTTCGCGGCGCTCCCCTGGCGCGATTACACGCGCTCTGCTTGAGCTATCGAACACAAATGCGAAAAACTTGAGTAGGACATGCACTCAAGTGCCAGTTCGCTACTGAGGAAGGGAGAGAAAAAGAAGACGCCTTAGCGCAAGGCGTCAGGATTGATGCTGGGAAGCGTGCCGCCCGTGGACGTCGTGGCGGGCACGGGCGTGGATGTCGATGCCGTTTGCGGTGCGGCAGCCTCAGCAGCCGGATGATCGACAGGCGTCCAGGATTCCCACAAGCCATGGCGACGCAGCGTTTCGGGTGCGTCGACGGAGGCTGAAGAAGACGCCACGGCAAATTCTGCCGAGGCCACCTTTGCTGCCACCTCGATATGCGACCCTGCCATGCGCACGGCATGGCCACCGGCGTCACGCACTGCCACGCCGTGCGCGGCAATCTGGCGATAGCTGCCATCCTTGTGCCGCATACGGAATTCCGCCACGTACGCCGGCGTGTTGCCGTCAACGTGCGCCTGGATGCGATTAAGCACCATGGGCAAATCATCCGGATACACCAGGCGGAGATACTCGCTCGTGCTTGGGCCGATCTCCTTGAGCGTGTAGCCGAGCATGCCGGCAAAGCGCGCGGAAAACTGCGCTGCGCGCGTGACCAGATCGAACTCCCAGAGGCCAACATCTGCACCGTCGAGCAGCAGTTGGTGGCGTGCAACGAGTTCTGCTTCGCGACGACGGTAGCTCTGCTCCAGGTCGTTGAGTGCCTGTACGGTTTCCTTGCGCAGACGAATTTCGCGCGTCGCGATGGCGGCGGCGGTGTCGCCAGTAGCGCGATCCCGATATCCCAGCAGGAAAGCAGCGAGCACCGTTGCAACCGCGCCAATTACCAGCAGCAACTGCAAGCCTGCAGGCGCGTTGCGGGGCATAGCGGAAAGCGTCGAAAACGAGCCGGCGAGCGACGCCGTGTACACCGCATCCACCGTCAAGGCGATGCCAAACAGCACGCTCACAAACAGACTGACGCCTGGGCGGCGTACCGCCACCCCAGTCGCCCCCGAGCGCGCCGAAAACGCAAACTGCAGCGCGGCCGCACACGCCACCGCCGACAGCACCATGACGATGCCGAGCAGCCCAGCGTCTTCCCAGGCGGTGGCGCTGAAGCTCGTCACGCCCGCCAGCAGCAGCACCGCCACCGGCCCGCTCACGCTCAGCAACACGCCGAGCAACATGGCGCGCACCAGGCCTGCACGCCCGCCCAGCACGCACCACAGCGCCGCAACGGCCAGACTCCAGCAGAACGAAGCCAGCGTCATCACAAGCACGGCGGTGTCTTCGTGCAGAGGCCAATGCGCAAGCAGCGGCAGCAGCGGCACCGCCCACAGCCCGACCGCCGAGAACAGCGCTGTCATGACAAGCGGCACGCGTGTGCGCGAGGCCGTAGCACTGCGCAAGTCGTCTAGCAAACGCAGCAGCAAGCTGCCCGCGCCGCATGCCACAACAAATGGCAGCAACGCAGGCAACAATGCGCGCGCCAGCGCACTGATCAGGTGAGCGATGAACGCCTCATCCACGAGGGAGCGTCTCCTGTTGGTTCGAGCCGTTCAATGAATCAACCACGGGTCTGGAAGCCGTCCGGATTCATGCTCTGCCAACGCCATGAGTCTTCACACATGCGCTCGATGCCGTATTGCGCGCGCCACCCCAGGAGCGAGGCCGCCAGTGCCGGATCGGCATAGCACGCTGCAATATCGCCGGGGCGGCGGTCCACGATCTGATACGGCACCGGCTTGCCGCTGGCGCGCTTATAAGCCTCCACAACTTCCAGAACCGAGTATCCACGGCCCGTGCCGAGGTTGACGGTAAAGCCGCGGTTGTCCCGGCGCAGGGTGTCGAGCGCCGACAAATGGCCGCGCGCAAGATCCACCACGTGGATGTAGTCGCGCACGCCCGTGCCGTCGGGCGTCGGCCAGTCGCCGCCGTAAATAGAGAGCTTCTCGCGCTTGCCGACTGCCACCTGTGCCACATACGGCATCAGATTGTTGGGGATGCCGCGCGGGTCTTCGCCGATCAGGCCGCTGTGGTGCGCCCCCACCGGGTTGAAATAGCGCAGATAAGCGATTTGCCAGGCGGCATTGGAAATCTCCAGATCGCGCAGGACCTGCTCGCCCATCACCTTGGTCTGCCCATACGGGTTGGTGGCCGACAGCGGAAACGATTCGGTAATCGGCACGGTATGCGGGTTGCCATACACCGTTGCCGACGAGCTGAACACGAGCTGCCGCACATTCGCATGCGCCATGGCGGCACACAGCGTCACCAGCCCACCCATGTTGTTGTCGTAGTAGGCCAGCGGCTTCTGCACCGATTCACCCACCGACTTGAGCGCCGCAAAGTGAATGACAGCGGAGATGCGGGAACTGGCAAACAGGTCGTCGAGCAGGCGGCGGTCGCGTACATCGCCTTGCACGAACTTCGGCGTCTTGGCGGTGATCTGCTCGATGCGGGACAGCACAGTCGAACTGCTGTTGCAGAAGTTGTCGAGGCCGATCACCTGGTAGCCCGCATCCAGCAGTTCAACCCAGGTGTGCGAGGCGATGTAGCCGGTAGCGCCGGTCAGCAGAATGGTTTCTGTCATGGGGTGCGAGGTATCGAGGAAGGAGAGAGCCAGTGTGCCGGTTTGAACCCGGCATCGTCGTTCTACGCTGCGCCGACCTGCTCCGCAGCGCGCAAAACAGCGCGATCATAACAAAGCCTGCCAACGGCTCGCGGGCAGTTTGCAGCCCTTGTTGTCCAAAGGCACTACGGCTGGCCGTCGGGATGGGCAGCCGCCTGCCACTCAGCATAGGCGGCGCGCAGACGCCATGCCGAAGTCGCATCGCGCAGGCCCAGTGCGTACCCCACCTCAGCAGGGTCCGCGCCTGCGTCGAACAGCGCGGCGGTGTAGCCGTTGCGCAGCGTCTGCGGTGACAGCCGCTCGCTGCGGTGCAGCAACGCCGGCAACGCGGCCAGCCATGCCTCCACGCGCCGGTACACCGACGCGGCGTGCATGACGCGCCCGCCGGAATCGGCAACGAACACGCGCTCGCCCGGCACTTCTGCGTGTGCGCGCACCGCCAGCCAGGCAGCCAACGCTGGGCGTGCAGCTTCAAGCATGGGCGCCTTGTACGACGGGCCGCGCGGGCGCTCGACCGTGATCGCCTCCAGCGCATCATCCACTTGGCGGAGCAGCAGCGATTGCACCTGCGCGACTTTCAGCCCCGCGCCATGGCACACGGCTACGAGTGCGCGGTCGCGCGCCAGCTTGAACGCGCTGGCGTTGACGGCGGCCTCGCTGGCCTGCGCGCCCACTTCCAGTGATGCCTCAATTGCCGCACGTTCAGCCAATGAAAGGAACGTGGTCGGATCGTTCTCGCCTTCGGCCAACTTCTGCTGCACCGCAGAGCTTGCAGGGTTGTGCGTGCCAGTCCGTTGCTGCTCGATCTGATGGAAGACGCGCTCGATCAGGCGCGCGTAGCGGTAGCGATGCAGCTTGGTCAGGCCCGACTCGTCGAGAAACGCAGCGATGTCGTCGGCACTCCAATCGGCCAGCGCGCGCTGGTGCGACTCGGCCCAGCGCAGCCATTTGCGCCACATCGCGCGATACACCGTCGCCGACGATTCGCGATAGCCGCGTGCGGCCAGCCAATGTTCGAAGGCTTGAGCGGGCCGCTCAGCCCAGTCTTGCAGGCTGGGCTGAAACAGATCCGGAACGGGCGTGGCAGGCGGCGTGAACGAGGTCAATGCGGTAGCAGAAATGCAGAAAAACGGGCGCGGGCGGACCAGGGGGTTGGCAATTCGCGTATCCTGCCGAGCGTAACACGCAGCCCATGTATCCCATTGCGGACCCCATCGTGAAGAAAACAGACCTCGAAAAACTCAAGGGCCTCAAGATCGCCAACAACATCAAGCGCGGCAGCCAGCGCACCGGCAAGCCCGGCCAGGGCACCGGCAAGGCGATTCCCCAGAACAAACTCCTGAAAGCCCTGCTCGGCAAGCCCGCGGAAGACGACACGAAGAAGTCGGGAAAATCCTGACACGCAGTCCACACATCTAGAACCCCGCCCTGTTGTTCCAACGGGCGCTTGGGTGCTACCGTCCGGCGCGTTTCCACATCATCGCAGCGCCTGTGCCCTGCGCCGGACATGCCCTCCTCCACGCCCTCCTCGCCTTACCCCCACCTGCTCCAGCCCCTCGACCTGGGCTTCACCACGCTCAAGAACCGCGTGCTGATGGGCTCGATGCACACCGGTCTGGAAGATGGCAACCACTTTGACCGGCTGGCCGCCTACTTTGCCGAGCGCGCACGCGGCGATGTCGGCCTGATGGTCACGGGCGGATTCGCACCCAACATTGCCGGGTGGACAAAGCCCTTTGCCGGGCGCCTCGCCACGCATGGCGCCGCACGCCGCCACCGCACGGTCACCAACGCCGTGCACGAGGAAGGCGGCAAGATCGCCCTGCAGATCCTGCATACCGGCCGCTACGGCTACCACCCATTTGCGGTGGCGCCCACGGCGTTGCGCTCGCCCATCAGCCCGTTCACGCCGCGCGAGTTATCAGCGCGCGGTATCGAACGGCAGATCCGCGCCTTCGTGCGCTGCGCGCAGCTGGCGCGTGAGGCCGGCTACGACGGCGTCGAGATCATGGGTTCCGAGGGTTACTTCATCAACCAGTTTCTCGTCACGCACACCAACAAGCGCACGGACGACTGGGGCGGCAGCTATGCGAACCGCATGCGCCTGCCCGTGGAAATCGTCCAACGCACGCGCGAAGCCGTCGGCAAGGATTTCATCATCATCTATCGCCTGTCGATGATCGACCTGATCCCGGACGGCAGCTCGTGGGAAGAAGTCGTGCAGCTCGCCAAGGCCGTGGAGCGCGCGGGCGCGACCATCATCAATACGGGCATCGGCTGGCACGAGGCGCGCATCCCGACCATTGCGACGAGCGTGCCGCGCGCAGCGTTTGCGTGGGTCACCAAGAAGATGAAGGGCGAAGTCAGCATTCCGCTCGTGACGTCCAACCGCATCAACACGCCCGAGGTGGCAGAGGCCGTGCTGGCCGACGGGTGCGCCGACATGGTGTCGATGGCGCGGCCGCTGCTGGCCGATGCCGATTTCGTACGCAAGGCCGCCACGAACCGCGCGCAGGACATCAACACCTGCATCGCCTGCAACCAGGCGTGCCTGGACCACGCATTCAAGGCCAAGATTGCGAGCTGCCTCGTCAACCCGCGCGCGTGCCATGAGACCGAACTCATCATCCGCCCGACGCCCGCCAAGCGGCGGTTTGCGGTGGTGGGCGCAGGGCCTGCAGGCCTGTCGGCAGCCATCACGCTGGCCGAGCGCGGGCACGCGGTCGATCTCTTCGATGCAGCCCCTGAACTCGGCGGCCAGTTGAACATGGCCAAGACGATTCCGGGCAAGGAAGAATTTCACGAGATGCTGCGCTACTTCAAGCGCCGGGTTGAGGCCACCGGCGTGACGCCCCGCCTGGGCGCGCGCGTGGAAGCGCAGCAACTGCTGGCAGGCAAATACGACGAGATCATCATCGCGACGGGCGTGTCGCCGCGCAATCCGAAGATCCCTGGGCAGGACCATCCGAGCGTGCTGTCGTACATCGATGTGCTGCGCCATCGCAAGCCGGTGGGCAAACGCGTGGCGATTGTCGGTGCGGGGGGCATCGGTTTTGACGTGGCGGAATTCCTCGCGCTTGACGGCCACTCGCCCACGCTGGATCTGCAAACGTGGCGCGCCGAATGGGGCGTGGGAGATCCGACCGAAGTGCGTGGCGGTGTGGATGGCATCCGCCCCGAACCGCAAACACCTGCGCGCGACATCGTCCTGCTGCAGCGGCGTGCCGGCAAACTCGGCGGTGGACTGGGCAAGACCACCGGCTGGATTCATCGCACAAGCCTGAAAAACCTGGGCGTGCGCATGGTGGGCGGCGTCAACTACGAGCGCATCGGCGACGAAGGCCTGCTCGTAAGCTACGGCGAAAAACGCGAAGCGGCCGAATGGCTGCCGGTCGATTCCATCGTGCTGTGCGCAGGGCAAGAGCCGCTGCGAGAACTCGTTGAACCGCTGCAGGCTGGCGGGGCAAAAGTGCACATCATCGGTGGCGCAGATGAAGCGCTTGAGCTCGATGCCAAACGTGCGATCGACCAAGGCACGCGGCTGGCTGCATCGCTGTAGCGCGGGGCCGACTGGATAGCGCGTCGCATGAAGAACTCAGCGTTCGCTTCATGTTTCGCGCTTTCAATGAGAGTTAAAAAAATAGACGCATGAAAGGGCTTTCCTGCGCTTGCTGAAGTGCGCGCCGTGACCTTAGATGCCATTGCGCAAGCCGCCCAACCGGCCATCGGGCCGCAGTAGCACGCAATAGGAAGCGGCACGCCTTGCAGTGGGGTGGGATGGTGCATGGGCACGACCACGGCCATTGCCGGAGGATCGCGCCATGCCTGACCAGCCTTCCAACTCCGGATCATCCGATCTGCTGCGTGCTCTTGGCGCAGACCTATCGACGCATCCGGGTGTGCTCTCCGAGCGCGAGCGCGAATTGCTCGCCAGTCTCGTCACACAGCTCAAGACGCAGACCACCGATCCGAACGTAGGCAACGCGATTCATACCGCGCTGTCCAACACGCTCGGCAAGCGCGCCAGCGATGTCCTCGGTGCAGCCATCGCCTCGCATCTCCTGGGCGCCGGAGGCCGCGTGCCGGTACAGGTCAATCCGGCGGTAGGGCCGGTGGTCGCGCATCCGGTGGCGCCCGTGGTGTCTGAGCCAGGCATCTTTGGCCCGATTGCCCCATCGCCCATCGGCCCCGTCGCGAATGACCCGAGCGGCGGGCCATGGGTGTGGCCGCCGTTGAACCCGCCACCGCTTTTTCCGCCATCCATTCCGCCTGTCCCGCCCAACCCGGGGCCGGGGCCGGTGCCCGTTCCCATCCCCATTCCCATTCCCGTCGATCCACAACCCGTACCGGTTCCCGGCGTACCGCCCTGGTTTCCGATTCCCGTGCCGCCTTCGCTGCCGCCGGACGACCCGTTCTTCCCGCACGGTCCCCAACCCATCTTTCCGCCGATTCCACTCGGCGATCCGGGTGTTCCGCCGCCTCCGGAACCGATTGATCCGGGCGATCCGCAACCGATCGACCCAGGCTGGCCGGGCGACCCCCAACCTGGCGAGCCAGGAAATCCGGAACCGGTCGATCCTGGCGAGCCCGGCCCGGTCGGTCCTGTCGGCCCCGGCGACCCGGGGGACCCCGGCGGCCCTGGCCCTGTTGGGCCGGGAGAACCGACTGGCCCCATCAATCCTGGGCCGGTAGATCCGGGTGGCCCCGGACCTGCGGACCCTGGCAGCCCAGGAGACCCAGGCCCCGTCGATCCGGGCCCCTCAGACCCCGGTTCGCCAGAACCTGGGCCATCCGACCCGGAGGGCCGGTGGAACGGCGTGCTGGATCCTGGCGCGCTCGAATCCATCGTCGACCAGTTCGCCAGCATGGCGGTGTTGCAGCAAGTGGCCGGTGCAGTGGCTGCGGCGGGCGCGCGCTTTGAAACCCAAGTCGTCTACACGCGGTCGATCGAAGCCAGCGAAACCCTGGCTCCTGCGCCGGTGCGCATCCAGGTGCTGCGCGACGCTCCGCAGATCGACAAGCTCCTCGTAGGCCCCGTGGAACGGGCCTTGCCGGGTGCCGCCCGCCGGCTTGCGCCGCGTGCGCGGCAAGTGGGCCGGATTCGTGTGTCCGTGCTCGCGCTGCAGCCCGGTACCAGCACGCGCGTCGATCTGGCCAACCAGCCAGCGCACGCCAACGACGTGGTGCTGGTGGCAACGCTCGGCAGCACGGGCACGACCAATGCATCGCTGCGCATGCTGCGCGGACCGCTGCGCCTGGCGGGTGTCGACCCTCGCCGTGGACAGATCGTGGTACCGCTCTCCACGGGGCGCGCCGTGGTCGTGCCCGCTTTGCGGCCTGCGGAGATCGTCGCCCCTGTCGGACCCAACGCCAGGCCGCTGCTGGTCGCTATCGTGCTGGCCGAGCTTTCGGTCAAGTAAAACGGAGGCCAGCGTGATCGCCCCCATGCTTGACTATCAGCCGGACGTTCTCGCACCGCGCGCAGCGGTGCAGCGCATCCGCGCCCGCGCGATGTCGGATCAGCCGCTGCGTATCAATCCGCGGCTGCGCTTTGGGCAATCGGAGCAAGGCTGGCTGCTGCATGTTGAAGACCCTGACCGTCGCATCGGGCGCACCTTCGCCGTCAGCCCGAATGTCTGGAGCAACCTGCGCCGGATGCAGCCCGGCGACGTCGCCCCGTCAATGGACCCGTTCATGCATAACGTGCTCGTTGACGCTGGCGTGCTGGTATCGGCCGCCCAAATCGATGCCGCGCAGGTGCCGGCGCTCGAAGCCGCGCGGGCGTCGTTCGCACGGGAAAACTATGGCGTGGTGACCGACGCCCTGCACCCGTACGAGGTGGCAGTCTTGCGGCGCTACCTCCGTCACGGCGTACGCTCGGGCGCCATCCGGTTTGGCGACCCGCAAGTGCCGCGCCGATACCGCGCCCACAATGATCCGATGCTGCGAACGCTGCAGGCGCGCCTCACGCCGTTGATCTCGCACGTGGTGGGCGCCCCGGTCAAACCGTCGTACGCCTACCTTGCGGCGTATACGCAGGGCGCGGTCCTGCACCGGCATGTCGACCGGCCGCAGTGTGAATACAGCCTGACGATCGCCGTGGACTACACGCCCGAACCGACGCTCGAAGCCTCGTGGCCCATCCGTCTGGGCCTGCCCGATGCCGAAGTGCTGGTCTATCAAAGCCTGGGCGATGCGCTCGTCTATGCCGGCCCGCGCGTGGTCCATTTTCGTGAGGCCTTGCCCGAAGGACACATCTCGACTTCGCTGCTGCTGCACTACGTCAACCTCAACTTTCGTGGGTCGCTCAATTGAAATTCGAACCACAGCACTTGCCGACGGCATCCTGGCCCGACCTGTTACCGGTGGAACTCGTCCATCCGCCATGGTGGGCGTCATGCGACGAATTCCTGCCGCCCAATGAACTCGAGCTCGTGCGCGAAGCGGCGCTGGCGGACCCGGCCGCATTCCGACCTTCTGCCGTACTCAACGCGGCCGGCGGCGGCGTCGAACTCGACATCCGCAGATCGCGCGTGCGCTACGACGAGCCAACCATCGTGGCGTTGTTCGAGGAGCGTCTGCTCGCCTGTGCCGACAACATCTTCGAGCGCTTGCGCATCGCGCCGTTTCCGGTTCAGCGCCTGGAAGTGCAGCTCACCGTGACTGGCCATGGCGAATTCTTCAAGGTTCACAACGACAACACCCATGCGCAGTTGCGCACGCGCCGCGTCACGTTCATCTACTACTTCCACCGCGAACCGAAGACGTTTGAAGGCGGCGACCTGCGGCTCTATGCATCGCGCACCGATGGCCGGCGCTGGCGCGAAACCACAGATTTCGTCGACATCGCGCCCGTGCAGAATCGGCTGATCGTGTTCCCGAGCTTCCTCATGCACGAACTGCGGCCCGTGAGCGTGCCATCGAGCCGCATGGAGGATGGCCGCTTCACGGTCAACGGGTGGTTCCACAGTTGAGGCCGCTACGGCGGCAGGCCTGTGAAGGATTTGCATCCTGCTTCCGTTTTTACACACACCGCCCCCGCCACGCGCGCGAAGAATGGCGAAATGACAACGTGTGGTGCCGCCGCCCTCTGCTCGGCCCGGTTCTTGCGTGAAAAGGCGCATCACGCACATTCCCAAGAACCGGTTTGTCCAAAAACGTCTCTCCTCAGTCTTCTGCCAACGCAGCGCCGCTGCCCTCGCTCGATCTGGGCCAAACGGCATTCCTCCTGGACTTTGATGGCACGCTCGTCGACATCGCGCCGCAGCCCGATGCCGTGCATGTCTCCGCGCCGCTGCGTGAAACGCTAGCCGCGCTGCACGCCGCAAGCGGGGGCGCATTGGCGATCATCAGCGGGCGCACGGTGCACGACGTGGAGTCTCGTCTGTCGCTGCCGGGGCTCGTCATCGCCGGTGTGCACGGTGCCGAACGCCGCTATGCAGACGGCGGCTTCGTCCGCCTGAACACCGACACCGATGCGCTCGCGCGGCTGGAGAGCGAGTTGCGCGCCGAACTCACACAGTTGTCGACGCAGTTTTCCGGCGTGGTGCTGGAGAGCAAGGGCATCGCTTTCGCCCTGCACTACCGCCACGCACCAGAGGCTGAAAACGCCGTACTGACGGTGGCTGACCGCCTCGCGCGCCGCTATGCCGACCACGTGCGCCTGCAGGCCGGCAAGATGGTTGTCGAACTCAAGCCGCGCGGCGCCAGCAAGGGCGACGTGGTGCACACCCTGATGACCGAGCCGCCCTTCATGGGCCGCACCGTGCTGTTTGCCGGCGATGACCTGACCGATGAAAGCGCCTTCGATGCCGTCAATGCGCTGGAGGGCTGGTCGATCAAGGTGGGCGCAGGCCCGAGCCAGGCGCGCTGGCGCGTGCAAGACGCCGCGGCATTGCGCGCATGGCTGACAACGCTTACGGCCCCGCCCAAGCGAGGTGCCGCATGAGCCGACTCATTGTGGTCTCCAACCGCGTTGCGCCCGTTGCCGAAGGCCAGGGGACGGCCGGCGGCCTGGCCGTGGGTGTGTTCGACGCGCTGCGCGAAACCGGTGGCATCTGGTTTGGCTGGAGCGGTGAAACCGCGACCACCAGCTCGGACACAATCGCGCACGAGCCGAACATCGTCACCAAGGGCAATATCACCTACGCCACCGTCGGCCTGAACCGCAAAGACTACGACCAGTACTACCGCGGCTTTGCCAATGCGACGCTGTGGCCGATCTTCCACTACCGCGTGGATCTCTCACGCTACGAGCGCCAGGAGTACCACGGCTACCGCCGCGTGAATGCGCAGTTTGCGCATCAGCTCAAGGCGCTGGTGCAGCCTGATGACATCCTCTGGGTGCACGACTATCACCTGATTCCGTTTGCTGCGGAGTGCCGCGCGCTGGGGCTGACCAACCGCATCGGGTTCTTCCTGCACATTCCGTTTCCGTCGCCGGAAATCCTGACGACGATTCCGCCGCATGAAGACCTGATGCGGGCGCTCTGTGCGTACGATCTGGTCGGTTTCCAGACCGAGACCGATCGCGTCGCCTTCTACGACTACATCGAGCGCGAGGCGCGGGGCTATATCGAACAGAAGGAACAGAACGGCCCCGTGCACGCCTACGGGCACACGCTGCGTGCCGAGGTCTACCCGATCGGTGTGCACCCGGACGAGATTGCGCAGCAAGCCAAGGCATCGCTGGCGCGGCGCAATCCATTCACGCGGCATGCGAGCCCGCGCGGCGAGCGCGCCGTTGGTCAGGGGCAAGGTCAAGGCCAGCAGCCGCCGAGACTCATCATGAGCGTGGATCGGCTCGACTATTCAAAAGGATTGCCTGAACGGTTCCGAGCATTCGAGCAGTTGCTGGACGATTTTCCGGACCACCGCCGGCACGTGACCTTCATCCAGATTGCGCCAACGTCGCGTCAGGATGTGCAGAGCTATCAGCAGATCCGGCAGCGGCTGGAGGCGGAGTCGGGCCGCATCAACGGCAAGCATTCCGAGCTGGACTGGACGCCCATCCGCTACATCAACAAGCAATACGAACGGCGCGTGCTGATGGCGCTCTTCCGCAGCTCGCAGATCGGCTATGTCACGCCGTTGCGCGATGGCATGAACCTTGTCGCCAAGGAATACGTGGCCGCGCAAGACCCGGAAGACCCGGGCGTGCTGGTGCTCTCGCGCTTTGCCGGCGCGGCGCGCGAGCTGGATGCCGCGCTGATCGTCAACCCGTACGACACGCGCGGCATGGCCGAGGCACTGAACCGCGCATTGACGATGCCACTGGAAGAGCGCAAGGCGCGCTACGCCCACATGATGGATCGGCTGCGGGCCGCCAACCTCACCATCTGGCGCGAGCGGTTTGTAGCCGACCTGCGCAACGCGCCGTCGCAGTAATCAGGCGCGTCAGGCGCCTGCGCTGCCAGTACGCGACATACGCTCGGCGGCTTCCGGTATGTCTGACGATGCGTCGGCCTGGGGCGACAGCATGTCGGCCAATACGGCATTCATGCGTGCCCAGTGCGAACCGGGCCAATAGATACGCCGACAGACATCGCAGGTGCTAAAGAGGCGTTGGCGCTCGCGCACGCGCGGCGGCACGCTGGCGGAAGCCTCTTCCGGGCTTAGCATCCGCAGCAGCACATTGCATTCGAGACAGCGTGAGAACGGCTTGGCCACATCAGCCAGCCGCAGGCGCGTGACGATTTCGCGCATCTGCGCCTGCGGCTCCCGCGCGCGGATGAATGCGCCCCGGCGAATGCCGCGTCGCTTGAGAAGCTCACGGTCACGCGAGAGCACGATCCAGTCTTCGCCCAGGGCCAGCGCTTCGATGGCCGCGTCGGCATAGTTGTTGTCGTAGGCGGTGTCAAAGCCCGCCATGCGCAGCAGCCGAGCCGTGGCCCCCAGGTGGGCGTCGCACAGAAAATGCAGCGGCGCGGTCGGCAACAGGGGCTCCACGGCTGACACGGCAACGTGCCCCCGGCCGGGCAACATGGCCTCCAGCCCCATGGGGGCACCATCCACCAGCACTTGCCCCACTTCGGTATGCGGCACGCCAAGCGCCTCGATGGCGTGCTTGAGCGTGGCGCCCTCTGCCCACGCGCGCACAACGGGATGCCCGCGCAACGCCATCGGAAGAAGCGGCGCCAGACTGGAATCGAACGTGAGGATGACGGTCTGCATGCCTGCCACGATACTCCCAACCCAACATCGGCGCCCTGGCGCCCCGGTTCTCGCGCCAATAAAGATGCGGCGTGACCGGTGAAGTCACGCCGCAAACAGGGAGGAGGAGAAATTCAGTTGGTGCGCGGCTTATGCGCGCGATGCAGCGCCACCGTTCGGATAGCTCGCATCGCCATTCCACGACAGGTAGCCATACGTGTCGGCCTGGCGATCCGCGCCTTGGCTGTACGGATCAAAGCGATCGTTCTTCCACGACAGATAGCCGTAGGTGTCTGCCTGGCGGTCGGCGCCTTGGGTGTATGGGTCGAAGCAGCCCGCCTGCGTCGCGGCCGGTGCGTCAAAGTTGGGCTGGATGGAAGCCGTTGCAGGCTGCGACAGCAGCGCGGCGGAAGCCGATACGGTGGCCACCATAGCCAGGACGGCGCGGCGGGAAAAAGCGGAGAAGAGGCGGGAGTTCATGATCTGTTCCTTGTTCGTTTGCGCTCGTTGTTGCGCTTGGAGGGCAGAATAGATCGTTGCTCCCGTCTGATAAATGCGACTTTGCAGAAATAACTGTTCAGGCGGCGCTAACAATCTGCAGCCGGGGATTTTCCTTGAGCTGCAGGCACGGGTGGTCGGCAAACAGCGTCGCCACCCAGTCGACGAACACCCGCACCTTGGGCGACAGATGCCGGTTGTGCGGATACACCACCGAGATGGGCACCGGCTCGGAAATATGATCCGGCAGCACCTCCACCAGCGCGCCCGACATCAGGTGCTCGTACACCAGGAAGCGCGAGGTCTGCAGCAGCCCCAGGCCATGCAGGCCGCATGCCACGGCCGACTCGGCATCGTTGACGGACACCATGCTGCGCACCTTGTGGATCTGCTTCTGCCCGTCGATCACGAAATCCCAGTCCATGCGGCGGCCATTGCGCGCAGAAAAGTAATTCACCGCTGTGTGGTCCTGCAGGTCTTCCAACGTCAGGGGCGTGCCGCAGCGGGCCAGATATTCGGGCGACGCGCAATTGACCATCGACAGTTGGCCGATGCGGCGCGCGACAAGGCTGGAGTCCTGCAATTCGCCGCCACGCACGGCGCAATCCACGCCCTCCTGCACGAGGTCGACAGTGCGGTCGCTCATGCCGATCTCCAGCTGAAGATCGGGGTACGCCTCGTGAAAATCGCGAATGCGCGGCACGAGCAACCGTTTGCCAATCGACGCAGGCACGTCGATGCGCAGGGTGCCGCGTGCGCCCGATGCGCTTTGTGAAAACGCGGCCTCGGTCTCTTCCAGATCGCCGAGCAGACGCACGCAGCGTTCGTAGTACGCAGCGCCATCGGCGGTGACATTGACGCGGCGCGTGGTCCGGTGCAACAGGCGCACGCCGAGATGCGCCTCAAGGCTTTGCACCAGGTTCGTCACCGTGGCGCGGGGTAACTGAAGGCTGTCGGCAGCCTTGGTGAAGCTGCTGGCTTCCACGACACGCGTGAAAACCTGCATGGCCTGCAAGCGATCCATCTGCGGCTCCTTAAGGACGGACTCCACGGGGCGGGCGCACTGCCCGAATCAAAACGGGCAATGCGCCGGACCTGTGGAATCAAGGGGTCTGCTTGTGCTCGAGAAACGCAACGCGCTCTGAGCATGAGGCGCGATCAGGAAGGCGGCGACTACGGGTTTTCGCAGTGCAACAAGATCGGCCTCGAGCAATGACACTTTGTAGCACAACCGCAAATTTTGATTGTTCGGCTGCAACTAATAGTGATGTCTGATTATAGGCATTTATCCGCGGTCGTCTAATCACCATCATTCAGCCCATCGATATCCGGGTATCCGCAAAGGTAAGCCCCGCCTGACATCATGGGTTCTTCTCCGCCGCGCCTCGTTGTTTCGGATCGCTCGCTGACCAGCGATGCGGCTTCAGCCGCTGTTCGTCCAGCACGGCCGTACGCAACGTCCGCCCCCACAAATGTTGCACTGAATAACAAATTGCGCAGTGCAGCATCCAAGCTGCCTGAGCAAGCTTCTGCGTGCGAGGAAACGGCTGGTGCGGGGCCGCTGCCGCGCGAGGTCACGTCCGAAGACTATTGGACGCAGGGTTACGCCAGCCGCATCCGCCTGCGGGTGTTCCGCCCTGAAATGCACGCCGACGATGCCGCCGCGCCGTTGCGCCGCCCCGGCGTGCTGTACCTGCACGGCGGTGGTTTCGTACGCGGCTCGATTGACGATGCCGATGCGCCGGCGCGCCTCCTGGCCGCCACATTGCCGGCAGTGGTGGTCACGGTCGGCTATTCGCTCGCTCCGGCTGCACCTTTTCCGGCCGCGCCCGAAGATGTGTACGCCGCGCTGTGCTGCATGGCAGACCATGCCGGTGCATGGGGTATTGACCGTCGTCGCATGGCGGTGGCCGGGCATGACGCCGGCGGCAACCTGTCTGCCGCACTCACGATGATTGCGCGCGACCGCGGCGGCCCCAACCTGCGCGCGCAGGTCCTGATCGCGCCGATGCTCGATCCGACCATGGCCCGTGTGCGCCCCGACCACCTGGCCGACGCCGACAACTCGGCCGAAGTCTGCGCCGATTGCTATCGCCAATACCTGCCCCGCCCGACCGAGCGCGTGCACCCCTACGCCGCACCGGTGGAATCGCGCCGCCTGCAGGGCCTGCCCCCTGCCCTGCTGCTCACCGCGCCGCAAGACCTGTTGCGCACGGAAGCCGAGCGCTATGCCGCGTGCCTGATTGAAGCGGGCGTCGTCACGCAAGTCGTGCGCGTGAACGAGGCCTGCCATGACTCGATTGCCATGAGCGCGGTGGCGCAAGACGAGATGACGTGCTTCCTGCGCTGGCACCTCGGGATGACACGTCAAGCGGCTGCGCCACGCAAACGCCGTGCACGTGCGGATCGAAAGGACCGCACCTCCATCGACCCGACCGCGGAGACGCCTGGCTGAACCCATACAACAAGAAACGGAGTGCGAGGCCGCCCGCGTGTTTCTACGCTGCGGCCAAAGCGCTTTTATCCAGTCTTTTTCTCTTTGCTTACCCAACAAAATCGAGAGAGTCATCATGAGCCTGTCCAAACGCACACTCGCCATTTCGGTTGCCGCCGTGCTCGGCGTTGCAGCTGTGGGCACCTACGGTCTGGTCTCCAGTGCCGGCGCATCGCAGCAGCCCGCCGCCGCCCCCGCCGCCACGCCGGTCGATGTGGCGCCGGTCCTGGCCAAGAACGTGGCCGAATGGGACGAGTTTTCCGGCCGCATTGAAGCCGTTCAACGCGTTGAAGTCCGCCCGCTGGTGAGCGGCACCGTCACCGCCGTCCACTTCAAGGACGGCAGCATCGTCAAGAAGGGCGACGCGCTGTTCACCATCGACCCGCGCCCCTACGCTGCCGAAGTCGCCCGCACGCAAGCCGCGCTGACGGCCGCCAAATCGCGCGTGGCCTACACCACGTCGGAGCTGGACCGTGCACGAAAGCTGGTGGCCGACAACGCCATCGCGCGCCGTGAGTTCGAAGAGAAGGAAAACGCCGCACGCGAGGCACAGGCCAACCTGCAAGGCGCCGCCGCCGCGCTGGACGCCGCCAAGCTGAACCTGGAGTACACGCACATCGTGGCGCCGGTCGCAGGCCGCGTGTCGCGCGCAGAAATCACCGTCGGCAACGTCGTCTCTGCCGGTGGTGCTGCGCCGGTGCTGACCACGCTGGTGTCGGTCTCGCCGATGTACGTGGCGTTCGATGCGGATGAGCAAAGCTACCTGCGTTACTCCGAGAAGGCCGCCCAGGGCGCCAAGACCCCGGTCTACATCGGGCTGGCCAATGAAGACGGCTACACGCGCGAAGGCGTGATCCAGTCCGTCGACAACCGGCTGGACGTCCGCTCGGGCACGATCCGCGTGCGCGCCACGCTGGACAACGCCGACGGCCGCCTCACGCCGGGCCTCTACGCCCGCGTGCGCATGAGCACCGGCGCACCGCACGACGCCATCCTCATCAGCGACAAGGCCATCGGCACGGACCAGGACAAGAAGTTCGTCCTGGTGGTGGATGCCGCCAACAAGACGAGCTATCGCCCGGTTGTGCTGGGCGCCTCCATTGACGGCCTGCGCGTGGTGAAGTCGGGCCTGAAGGCGGGTGACCGCATCGTCGTGAACGGTATCCAGCGCGTGCGCCCGGGCGACGCCGTGGCACCCAATACGGTGACCATGGACAGCCTGGTCACCAAGCGCGTGGTGTTGCCCGGTGCACAGCCCGAAGCCCCCGCCGCGCCCGCCGAAGCCAAAGCCGAAACACCCGCCGCGCCCGCCGCCAAGGCCGAAACCAAGCCCGCCAACGCCAAGACCGCAGCCAACGCCCAACGTCTTCCGGCCGACCGCGCCTGATTGCACCGATTGCGCTAAATCGCGACTGAAACTCATCGCTCACAGCCATGAACTTCTCTAAATTTTTCGTGGACCGCCCGATCTTTGCGGGCGTGCTATCCACGCTGATCCTGCTGATCGGGATCATCTCGATCTGGCGATTGCCGATCTCGGAGTACCCCGAGGTCGTACCGCCTTCGGTGGTGGTGCGCGCGCAGTTCCCGGGCGCCAACCCGAAGGTGATTGCCGAGACCGTCGCCTCGCCGCTCGAAGAGCAGATCAACGGCGTCGAGAACATGCTCTACATGCAGTCGCAAGCCAACAGCGACGGCAACCTGACCACGACGGTCACCTTCAAGCTGGGCACCGACCCGGACAAGGCACAGCAGCTCGTGCAGAACCGCGTGTCGCAGGCGCTGCCGCGTCTGCCCGACGTGGTGCAACGCCTGGGCGTGACGACCGTCAAGAGCAGCCCCGACCTGACGATGGTGGTGCACTTGCTGTCGCCCAACGACCGCTACGACATGACGTACCTGCGCAACTACGCCGTGCTCAACGTCAAAGACCGTTTGGCACGGATCAGCGGTGTGGGCCAGGTGCAGCTCTTCGGCTCGGGTGACTACTCGATGCGCGTATGGCTCGACCCGAACAAGGTGGCCGAGCGCGGCCTGACTGCCAACGAAGTGGTCAAGGCCATCCGCGACCAGAACGTGCAGGTGGCAGCTGGCGTGATCGGCGGCTCGCCCTCGGTGCCGGGCACGGATCTGCAACTGTCGGTCAACGCGCAGGGCCGGCTGAAGACCGAGCAGGAATTCGGCGACATCATCCTCAAGAGTTCGCCCGACGGCGCCGTCACGACCCTGCGTGACGTGGCCCGCATCGAGCTGGCCGCATCGGAATACGGCCTTCGCTCGCTGCTGGACAACAAGCAGGCGGTGGCCATTCCGATCTTCCAGGCGCCGGGTTCCAACGCGCTGCAGATTTCGGATGACGTGCGCAAGACGATGGCCGAGCTGAAGGAAGACTTTCCCGAAGGCGTCGACTACCGCATCGTCTATGACCCGACGCAATTCGTCCGCTCGAGTATCGAAGCCGTCACGCACACGCTGCTGGAAGCGGTGGCGCTTGTGGTGCTGGTGGTGATCCTGTTCCTGCAGACGTGGCGTGCGTCGATCATTCCGCTGCTGGCGGTGCCGGTGTCCATCATCGGTACGTTTGGCCTGATGCTGATGTTCGGCTTCTCGATCAACGCGCTGTCGCTGTTCGGGCTGGTGCTGGCGATCGGGATCGTGGTGGACGATGCCATCGTGGTGGTGGAAAACGTCGAGCGGAACATCGCCGAAGGGTTATCGCCACGCGAGGCCACCTACAAGGCCATGCGCGAGGTGAGCGGCCCCATCATCGCCATTGCCCTGACGCTGATTGCCGTGTTCGTGCCGCTGGCTTTCATGACGGGCCTGACCGGTCAGTTCTACAAGCAGTTCGCGCTGACGATCTCCATCTCGACCGTCATCTCGGCCTTCAACTCGCTCACGCTGTCGCCGGCGCTGGCCGCCCTGCTGCTCAAGAGCCATGACGCGCCAAAGGATTGGCTGGCGCGCACGATGGACAAGGGCCTCGGCTGGATCTTCCGCCCGTTCAACCGCGTGTTTGGTGCCGCATCGGAATCGTATGGCCGCAGCACGTCGCGCGTGATCGGCCGCAAGGCAGTGATGCTGGGCATCTACCTGGCCTTGATCGGTGCGACTGCGCTGCTGTTCAACAAGGTGCCGGGCGGCTTCGTGCCGATGCAAGACAAGCAGTACCTGGTGAGCTTCGCGCAACTGCCGGACGGTGCATCGCTGGACCGCACGGAAGACGTGATCCGCCGCATGTCGGACATCGCCCTCAAGCACCCCGGCGTGGAAAGCGCCGTGGCCTTCCCGGGCCTGTCGATCAACGGCTTCACCAACAGCCCGAGCGCCGGCATTGTGTTCGTCACGCTCAAGCCATTTGACGAGCGCAAGACGCCCAACCTGTCGGGCGGGGCAATCGCAGGGCAGCTGAACCAGCAATACGGCGCCATCAAGGACGCCTTCATTGCGGTGTTCCCGCCGCCGCCCGTGCAAGGCCTCGGCACGGTGGGTGGCTTCAAGCTGCAACTGGAAGACCGCGGCTCGGTCGGCTACGAGCAGCTCTTTGCCGCCACGCAGGCCTTCATGGCCAAGGCACGCAAGACGCCTGAGCTGGGCCCATCGTTCTCGAGCTACCAGATCAACGTGCCGCAGTTGAACGCAGACCTGGACCGCGTGAAGGCCAAGCAGCTTGGCGTGCCGGTGACCGATGTGTTCGACACCATGCAGGTGTACCTGGGCTCGCTGTACGTGAACGACTTCAACCGCTTCGGCCGCACGTATCAGGTCAAGGTGCAGGCAGACGCGCCGTTCCGCGCCCATGCAGAAGACATCCTGCAGTTGAAGACGCGCAACGCCGCTGGCGACATGGTTCCGCTGTCATCGCTGCTGCGCGTCTCGCAAGGCTTCGGGCCGGACATGGTGGTGCGCTACAACGGCTACACCGCTGCCGACATCAACGGTGGCCCCGCGCCGGGCTTCTCGTCAGGTCAGGCACAGGCGGCAGTGGAACGCATCGCGCATGAAACGCTGCCCAAGGGTGTGCGCTTCGAGTGGACGGATCTGACGTATCAGCAGATCCTGGCCGGCAACTCGGCCGTGTGGATCTTCCCGATCTGCGTGCTGCTGGTGTTCCTGGTGCTGGCTGCCCAGTACGAAAGCCTGACGCTGCCGCTGGCCGTGATCCTGATCGTACCGATGAGCCTGTTTGCCGCCATGCTGGGCGTGTGGGTCTCGCATGGAGACAACAACATCTTCACGCAGATCGGTCTGGTGGTGCTGGTGGGGCTGGCGTGCAAGAACGCGATCCTGATCGTGGAGTTTGCGCGCGAGCTTGAGCTGCAGGGTCGCACCATCGTGGAAGCCGCCATCGAGGCCTGCCGCCTGCGTCTGCGCCCGATCCTGATGACGTCGATCGCTTTCATCATGGGCGTGGTGCCCCTGGTGGTGTCGACCGGCGCCGGCGCGGAAATGCGCCATGCCATGGGCGTGGCCGTGTTCGCGGGGATGCTGGGTGTGACGCTGTTCGGCCTGTTCCTCACGCCGGTGTTCTACGTGCTGCTGCGCACGCTGGCGGCACGCCGTGGCCAGCGCTCTGAAGATGCACCCGATCGTGATCTGGACCTGGATGGCGCGCTGCCCGTGCCGTCGACCCAGCACTAAGGTCAACACTCATCAAGACATCGTTATGAACGCGTCGACACAACAACAAACAGGTCCGGCCATGCGGTCGGGCCGCTGGACCCCGCTGGCGCTGGCCGCCGCGCTGTTCCTCGCGGCCTGCTCGCTCGCCCCGACCTACGAGAAGCCGGACGTTGGCACACCCAACGCCTTCAAGGAAGCTGCACAACCAGCGGACGCACCGCTGGCCGCAGGCGAGCAAGGCAAGTGGAAGACCGCCGAGCCCGCGCTGCCCGCCGACGGCGCGTGGTGGAAGATCTTCAACGACCCGACGCTCGACAAGCTCGAAGCGCAGGCCGCTGAAGCCAGCCCCACACTGGCCGCCGCAGCCGCACGCGTGAACCAGGCGCGTGCCTTCGTGCAGGCCAACCGTGCATCGCTGTTCCCGGAACTGGATGCGGGCTTCGGCCCGACGCGCCAGCGGGCGTCGGCGGCATCGGCTGGCTTGCCAGTTGGCGCGCCCGTGCAGCCGCAGACGTACTGGCGTGCGCAGTCCACCGTGGCGTATGAGGTCGACCTGTTCGGCCGCGTGCGCAACAACATCGATGCCGCCGGCGCCGATGCCGAGCGTGTCGAAGCGCTGTACCGTGCCGCCCGTCTCTCATTGCAGGCCGACGTGGCGCAGACGTACTTCAGCCTGCGCACGCTGGATGCGGAAGAGGCCTTGCTGTCCCGCACGCTGGTCGGCCGTGAAGAGGCGCTCAAGCTGGTGCAGCGCCGCTTCAACACCGGCGACATTGGCGAGCTGGACGTTGCCCGCGCCGATGCAGAACTCGCCACGGCACGCTCCGACCGCATCGGCGTACAACGTCGTCGCGCGGTGCTGGAGCATGCACTGGCAACGCTGCTGGGCAAGGCACCGGCCGATTTCACGATGGGCACCGACCCCCTGCAATCTGCCGACGTGCGCGTACCGGCCGGGCTCCCTTCCGCCCTGCTGGAACGCCGCCCCGACGTAGCCGCGGCGGAACGCTCGATGGCTGCTGCCAACGCGCGCATTGGCGTGGCGCGTGCGGCGTTCTTCCCGCAACTGCAACTCACGGGTGGCTTCGGCTACGAGTCGCACGACATCGGCGACCTGCTCAAGTGGGGCAGCCGTACGTGGATTCTCGGGCCGCTGGTGGGCACCGCGCTGTCGCTGCCGATCTTTGACGGGGGCGCACGCAGTGCTGGCGTGAAGCAAGCGCGTGCGGCGTACGAAGAGAACGTTGCCAACTACCGCGAAAGCGTGCTCATCGCCTTCCGCGAGGTGGAAGACAACCTGTCGGAACTGCGCCTCCTGGCCGACCAATCCAAGGCCCAGGACGATGCCGTACGCGCTTCCACGCGTGCAGCGCAACTCTCGCGCACGCGCTACAACGCGGGGTCGGTCAACTACCTGGACGTGATCGATGCCGAGCGCAACATGCTGTCCGCCGAACGTATCGGCGTGCAACTGGCCGGCAGCCGCATGAACTCCACGGTGGGGCTCATCAAAGCGCTGGGCGGCGGCTGGGGCGATCTGCCGCCAGCCGCACCGGCCAACGCGTCTAACGCAGCCCAGCCCGCAACGGTGGCGCAGCAGTAAAAATTTCTCTCCTCTCTCTCTGGAAAGCGAGATCTGCGCGGCTTCGGCCGCGTTTTTTTTTCGTGCGTTCAGCGCGAACCTCTGGCCCCGCGCGCGTTCCAGCTCATCGCCCACGCATAGAAGCCGACCAGCGTGCCGAACTGCAGGAACACCGCCCACAGCAGAAAGATCTGCGGGTACCAGAGCATCGACCCCTTGAGCAGCACCACAGATGCCAGCGTGTACTGAAACGGAATGAAGACCGTCAGATACGCCATGCCCATGACGGACAACACCAGCTTGCGGATCAGGCCAAAGTCCAGCACGTTGTAGATCAGCGCATAGAGCCACGGTGTGATCAGCACAACCACGACCGACGCCTGCGTGAGCGAGCCGATCGACCCTCCGCCGTCATACGGAAAGCTCGCGGGCCACATGAAGAAGTAGAACTGGGCGCTCGCCTGAACCACGCCAATAAAGCGCAGCCAGTACGCCAGCGGCAACGCACGGCCGCCGATGAAGCGGGTGCCGAACAGCAACGCCAGCGTGACGATCATCCCGACCAGCCATTGCACGGCAGTGGGCAACGCGGCATCGCTGTGCGGATACGGAATGGCCCCAAAGCCCGGCACGAGCGCCTTCACGGCCGCCACGCGAACCTGCCCTTCCAGTGCCATGCTCCAGAAACCGATGATGCGTTCCCACAGACGCGCCACGGTTGGCCAGAGCGCGCAGTAGCCGGCGGTGAGCGCCAGCGGAATCCCGAGCACATCGATCCAGCGCGAGAGCGGGAACGCCAGACGCCGCATCGCGCGGTGCATGACGATGCGATCGCCGCGATAGCCGATCACCCGCTTGGGCTCATGCCCGCGCAATCGGCGCTTGGTGGGCAGGTCGTCGGCCGGCCCGTCTTCGATGGGCTTGGCGTTCATCGGAAGCTCCAGCGGAAGCCGATTTCACCGTAGGTGCGGTTGTAGAACGGGTTGTGGTAGTACTGCGCGCCGATGATGAGCAGCAGATCACGCGCGACACGCTCGCGCCACTGGATGGCGTAGCTCATGCTGTTGTAGTCCGCGCGCTCGGTGCCGGTGGTCAGCACCTGATAGGCCTCGCGGGCGTGCTCCACGCGCAGCACGAGCGCGCGCTTTTCGTCGTTGCCGATCGTGGCGGCAATGTACTGGCTCGGGCCGAACACCATGCCGGGATTAGCCCGGTTGAAACGCAGACCGCCCTCCAGCACGACCGACGGGAAATACGCCAGCGAGCTGAGCACCAGCCCCTGGTCATTGCGCACGCTGTCCTGGCCCTGCGCGTAGTAAGCGCCGATGCCGGCCACGAAACGGCGGTCCGGGCCGAACTTGCGATAGCCCGCCACATCCACACGCCACTTCGAAAACAGCTCACTGTTGCCTGTGCCCGCACCGACGAGAACGTAGTAATCCTCCGAGAGATCGCGCGTGAGCGAGAGCGCACCGTACTGGCCTGCAAAACCAAACCGGCTCTGCCGATCCAGCTCGGCCTGCCAGATGCCATATGAGGTGACCATCATGCCGCGCAAGGCCACTGCCGTGGCACCGCCAAAGCCGTCGCTCATACGGCCGGTGTCGAGCACGGCCTCGATGGCGGCGCGCTCCGGGGCGTAGGGTTCGGGCAGCGGCTCCGGCACGGTGGGCGCGGTGGCGCCGGGCGTCGGCACAGGCGTCGCGGCCAACGCCGTCGCATCCGCCGGCGGGGCGGCACCTTCCTGTGCAACCGGCTGTTCTGCTTCCGTTGCGGCTTCTTGCGGTGTTGCCGGCTCTGCCGGTTGCATCGCTTCGGCGGGTTGTGCCGCTTCTGTCGCTTGCGTCGGTTGTGCCCCTTCCGCGCCTTCCGCGGGCTTGGCGGCGGCATCGTGGGCGGCGGCCGGCTCGGCAGCCTGTGCCCACACCGCTGGCAATGTCATGCCGCAGATGGCAGCCGCCACCATCCACGCGATTGGAGTTCGGTTCACGCTGGTATTTCCCCGTCTGTTATTGACAGCGGGCGCCGGCCTTTTTTTGATGCGCGGCGGCGGCCCTTTCTGCTTGTTGTTTCGTGCTTAGCTGCCCGTGTTCAACTTGGCAGCAATGGCGAGCTTGGTGCCGGCGCCTGCCACCACCCGCCAGTTTTTTCCCTCCCTGACGATGCTGGCCTGGCCCGTTTCCACACGCGGCTCGGTATAACGATCCGCCGGGAACAGCCATGTCAGGTCGTTCAGTGTTTCCGGATTCTCAGCAATCACGCGCACGTCGCCGCGCTCCGATGTCGTGTGCCACACGGTCTTCTCACGCCGCTCGGCAAACTCGGCCATCTGCGTGATGGTGTGCCAGCGGAAGCGCTTGCGCGCCTCTTCCGCGTCGGCGGCTTCCATCAGTGCGTCAATGGCGTGCAGGTAGCGCACCGCGCCGGGGGGGTGGAAGTAGATCAGGCGGATCTCGCCGGAGTCTGTGGTGAACTTCACCAGCGAAGTCAGCCACGCCGCAATCTCCGCTTCCGGAATGTGCGCCATGTCGGCTTCTTCAATGGTCGCGTACTGGCCATACGTCTGCACCGGAAACGACCAGATGTGCTCGTCGCGCCGGCCGTTGCGATACGTGCGCGTCGGCCCCTGGCCGATGTTGCCGGTGAAGTAATAACCCTTGACGTTGTGCTCGTCCAGCCAGCGCGTCGCCCATTCGGGCTGGTTGCCTGTGGGCGCGGAATACTCGGTCTGCGGCTTGCCGGTCAGTGCCTCGATGGCGTCTGCGTTCTTCTGCAGGTAGGTCTCCATGGTGGTCTGGTTCTCTTCCGTCACGTTCAGGCCGAACCAGTCGTGAATCCAGCCGCCGTGGCTGCCCACCTCGTGCCCTTGCTTCATCAGGCCGTGCACCACTTCCGCAAAGGCGGGGTTGTGGGCGAGGTTGACGCCCAAGCCGTCGCCAAACTGGCGCTGGTCAGGGCCGGCGGTGATGTGGAAGCTGAACGGGCCGCGCTTGAACACGCCGTCTTCAATCAGCTTGTCTGTGGCGTCAATACAGATGCGCGCGTCGCAGTGCCAGTTCAGCACCAGGCCACCCACACCCTGCGGCGCCGGCGACAGGCGCGGCTGTTCCAGCACGTGGCCGGCAAAGTAGCTGAGGAAGCCGTGCATCAGCACGCCGTCGGTACGCAGCTTCAGATACGTCAGCGGCAGGTTGACGAACAGCACGTGGCCTTTGCCCACGGTGCGCTCGCCCGCGATGATCGAGTTGTCTTCGGAGCGCAGCAGCACCTTGCCAGCGTAGTCGCCCTGCGTGCGCAGGGTCGGGTACTGCAGCATGTCTTGCCCGTAGCCCGACAGCACCGCACGCCCATTCGACACAATCCAGCGCCCCGGCGGAATATGCAGATCGACCATCGCATCGGGCTGGCCATAGACGGTGGCCTGGCTGGCCATCTTTTCGCGCAGCGTTGAATAGAAACCGTACTGCACGCCGGCCAGCGTCGACATGCGCGAGGCGCCATCTTCGTAGAAGCCCTTTTCGTTGAGGATGCCGGCGTCGTACACCTGCATCAGTGCGCCGCCGTCCTGCACGAACTGGCTGATCTGGTTGACGAGCGCGGTGGTCATCGACCGGTGCACGGTGTCGGGCAGGATCACGCCGGCAAATACGCGCTCTCCATTCAACCCGTGGCGCACGAAATCCGACGCCGACATGGTGCGCAGGCGCAAGCCCTCTTCCAGTGCGGCGTCTTCCCACGCCTGCACGTAGATGCGGTTGTCTTGCCCGAAGTTGTCAGGCACCACCAGCACGATGTCGTCGGTCTGCGGGCGGCCTGGGCCGGCGCTGAGGTTGCGTGCCAGCAGCAGCGCGCAGGCAGCAAAGGCAATCAGGATAAGCAGACTGGTCAGGTGCTTGCGCCAGTCGATGCGCTTGGAAGGTGTGCTCATTGGGAAACAGCCAGTGCATGCGAGAGCCCGATCAGCGCGCCCTCTTCCATCAAGTTCCAGCGGCCTGCGGCGCGCCATTGCGGCGCGGCCTGCAGCCACTTCTGCGCGGTCGGTGTATCGCCCAGCGTGTAGGCAGCCCAGGCGATCAGGCCCCACGGGAACGGGTCTGCCTTGCCCGACAGCCACGTCTGCCCGTAGCGGAACTTCCACACCGCCCATTTACGCTGGGCGGCCGAGCCGGTTTCCAGGTCATGCACCCATGGATAGACCGGCGCAACCGCCGTCGGATAGAAGCCGTAGGGCGTGGGCGGCAGGCTCACGCGTGCGGGTTCCAGCGCGCCATTCCGTTGGTAACCATAGGCATGCGCAAGGCCGTCCATCATCTGCTTGTGTGTGGGCAGCGCGGCCAGCTCCAGCGTGTAGTGCAACGATGCCTTGGGGTCGGCGCGCAAGTGCTTGAGTGCCCAGGCCACTTCCACGTTGTCGGCAAAGTAGGCTTCGGGCCGATCGGCAAATGCCTGGAACGTCGCGCGCTTCGGGTCCCACAGGGTGGCGAGGTGCATCAACGCAAGGCTGCAGCTCGCCAGCAGTTGCGGCGGACCATGCAAGACCTCATTGACGAGCAGGCACCAGAACACCGCTTGCGAGTCATCCGCGTCGGCGTGGCCACATGCGGCCCAGCCGTCTGTGCCATTGCGGCAAAGGCGTGGAAACGTTCCATTGGGCTGTTGATACGGCAGCAACCAATTGGCCAGTCCAACCGCCGGGGCTTGCACGTCGGCACCCAGGCGGTGAGCGACCAGCAGCGATTCGATGGCGACGTAGGGCTCGACGTAATCGCCCTGGGCGAATACGGTCATGGCCCCGTCGGGCGTGGTGAAGTCTTCAAACATCGTGGCACCGTGCGCAGCGGCAGCCGACAGCACAAGCCCGACCAGCACGGCAAAGCAGCGGCGAACGCAAGCGCTCCAGAACGTGGCCATGCAAGCCTCCTTACCCTTCCACACGCGCGAACTCGTGCGCGGTAATTACGCCATGCACCACACAGCCTGCCGAGACGAACAGGCGGTTGCAGACGAGCGTGGTCGGTGCATCGGGGCGGCCGATGCGGCAGTTCGGTCCGAGCACGATGTCTTCAAAGCCGATCAGCGGGCCCAGCACCGCGCTGCCCGCACCGATCTCCAGGTTCTTGCGCGCCGATAGCGTGCCCGCGATGCGCACGCCGTCGCCCGTGCGCAGGTGCCCGTGCGTCTTGATACTGCCTTCGAGCACCATGCCGCCCGCGACACGGCAGTCGCCGCGCACCACGTAGTCGCAATCGGTTGCCTCGTTGGCCGCGAGCGTGGCATCGCCGTCGAGCACGCGCCGCTCCGTGGCCGGCTTCGGCAAACCGACCGGCTGCGCTGCGCTGCGCACGTCGCCAAACATCACCTCACCGGCGCCGGCCCGCTCGAAGCGCGCCGGGGCGGCCATCTCGATGCGCTCCTCCGCCGTGACACGGCCTTCGACACGCACGTTGGGCAGCAACCGCACATTACGGCCATGCACCCAGCGCTGCACCACCACGTTCTCGCCCAGTTCGATATCGCCCTCGGCCAGGCAGGCACGCAGGCGGGTATCGCGCTCGACTTCGACATCCTGCTCGACATACAAGTCGGCACGCACGCGGCTGCGTGGGCCCAGCCACGCGTTGCCCCGGAACACGACGATGTGGTTCACCTTGTCGAGCATGCGCGCCAGCCCCGACTGCTCGGCTGCGGGGCGGCCGCGCGGGTCGCGCCCCACGCTCAGTTCTGCGCTCACGGGCACCTCGTAGGCGGCACCTTCGGCACGCATGGCATCAACATCCACGCCGTACTGCTCTTGCAGCCGGCGGCGGAAGCTGTTGGCAAAGAAGGTGAGATTGTTCGGCTGGTCACGCCGCATCGGCAACGGCGCGGAGTCGGTCGGACGCAGCCATTCCGACAACGCCGGCAGGAACGGCAGTACGAGCAGGCCAGCAACCGCGCCGCTCAGCAGCAGCACGCTTCCGATCATGTGCCCTCCGGGCCGGTGTGCACGGGCACCTCGCCAGCCATGATGTTGACCACGCCCGCGGCTTCCGTGCGGAAGCGCTCGGTCTTGTCCCACACCAGTTCGCGCTTTTTCACGGCGTCGATGACTTGCGTCACACCCGCGCGCGCGATCGTCATCATGCTGACCAGGAAGCCGAACAGGTTCAGCGGCAGCAAGCGGATACGGTTGCGATGGCCATCGAGGTAGGTGGCCGCCGCAATCTCGAAGAAGGCCGCATTCGTGCCCAGCCCGCCATAGCACAGCAGCGCCGCCAGAAGAATCCAGCCCGAGACGATGGACTGCGCCGCCGCATAGAACAGGATGACCGCCACCACCCAGCCGGCCAGCTGCACCATCGGCATGACGAAGATCAGCAGCAGCAACGCACCGTCCAGCCGCTCAAGCCGGCTGATGCGGTCATTGGCGAGCAGCTTGCGGATGTTCTGCACCATCACCTGGTTGTGGCCGCGCGACCAGCGGCTGATCTGCTTGAGCCGCACGGGCCAGACTTCGGGCACCTCTTCGTAGCATTCGGAGCGGTTCTGGTAGACCGTTTTCCAGCCGTGCTGCAGCAGGCGGAACGTCACATCGGTGTCTTCGGCCAGCGTGTCGATGTTCCAGCCGCCGATATCGTCCAGCGCGCGACGGCGGATGCCGCCCACGGTGCCGCCGTACTGCGGTACCAGGCCCAGGTTCATGCGGGCGGTCTGGTCGACCTGGTAGCCGCCGGAGCGCTCCAGATCGAGCAGGCGCGTGAGCAGGTTCGCGCCGGCATTCACCGGCACCACGCGGCCCATGATGGCGCCCACTTCCGGGTCGAAGAACGGGGCCACGAGTTGTTTGATCAGCCCGCGCGCCGGCAGGTAGTCGGCGTCGAACACGATCATGATCTCGGCGTCGATCAACTGCGTGGCATCGCGCAACGCAGCCGCCTTGCCGGGCCGGCCTTCGGTGCGGTGGAACAACTGGAAGCGGCCCGGGTTGCGCGCTGCAATCTCGTCGATGATCTCGCGCGTGCGGTCCTTGGAGCGATCGTTGACCGGCATGATGGTCAGCTTGTCGCGCGGGTAATCCACCAGCAGCAGCGCGTTGAGGCAATCGGCAATCACGCGCTCTTCGTTGTGCGCCGCCACGCAGACGACCACGCTCGGCCACACACCCTGTTCAATGTCGAGGTACGGCTGACGCTGACGGCCGAACAGCCGGTTCAGCGTGAACAGGTAGTGCCGCGCGGTGTAGACGACGAGCAGCGTGATGATGCAGAACGCCAGCACCAGCAGGATATCGATCGCAAGCGTGGACATGGTCTTCGTTGCCTTCGGCCGTCAGGCCGCTTGAAGTTCTTCGCCCAGAAACTCCTGGACATGCGCACCGCCCAAGGCGGCCACGATGCGCTGCGAGGCGAGCCCGTCGCCATATGGGTTCAGGCGCTGCGAGAACGCACGCCAGGCGTCGTCGTTGTCGTACAGGTGGCTGACGGCACCGACGATGCTGTCCACCTCCGTGCCGACCAGGCGCACGGTGCCGGCCTGCACGGCCTCCGGGCGCTCCGTCACGTTGCGCATGACGAGCACCGGCTTGCCCAGCGACGGCGCTTCTTCCTGCACGCCGCCCGAGTCGGTCAGGATCACGTGGGCGCGCTGCATCAGGCGCACGAAGCGGGCGTAGTCCAGCGGCTCGATCAGGTGCACGTTCGGCAGGCCTGCCAGGGCGGTCTGCACGGGCCCGCGCACGTTCGGGTTCAGGTGGATCGGATAGACGATCTGGATGTCGTCGCGGCGCGCCAGCTTGGCCAGTGCCTCGCAGATGTTGGCGAACCCCGAACCGAAGTTTTCGCGGCGGTGACCCGTCACCAACAGCACCTTGCGGTCGTCCTTCAGGAACGGGAAATGCGCATCCAGCTCGGTGCGGAAGGCGTCGTCCTTCAGGATGCGCTGGGTGGTCTGCAGCAGCGCGTCGATCACGGTATTGCCCGTCACCAGGATGCGGCCGCCCAGGTTTTCCGCCTGCAGGTTGCGGCGCGATGAATCGGTCGGGGCAAACAGCAGGTCGGCGCACACGTCGATGGTGCGGCGGTTCATCTCTTCCGGCCACGGTTGGTAAAGGTCGCCCGTGCGCAGGCCGGCTTCAACGTGGCCAATGGGAATGCGACGGTGGAACGCAGCCATGGCCGACATCATCGCGGTGGTCGTGTCGCCGTGCACCAGGATGCGGTCGGGACGCACCGTCTCCAGCACGTCGTCAAACGCCGTGAGCAGACGGGCACTGAGCCCGTTCAGCGTCTGGTTCTGCGTCATCAGCTCCAGGTCGTATTGCGGCGTGATGTCGAACAGGTCCAGCACCTGCTGCAGCATCTGCTTGTGCTGCCCCGTCACGCAGACGACGGACTCCATGGCCGACTGCTCGGCCAGCGCCTTGACGAGCGGCGCCATCTTGATCGCTTCGGGCCGTGTGCCGAAAACGGAGAGAATTTTCATAGCCGGATAGAAGAAGCACGGCATGCGCATCGCAGACGCGCATACAGCACACAGGACTGACGAAGGGAATCGGGTGACGCCTCCTCCGTGCCTCCTTCTTGTTCTTATGCGACCGTGGGGGCGGGGAAACCGGGCGTCGTGCAGGCCGCAATTTTCTCAATGAACACGCCATTACCGCCACCCCTCTTTTTTTTAAACAGAAAGGCTGACTAGGATTACCCCTTCTTTAGGGGGTGCCGGAAATAACGGGCGCTAACGGAGAAAATGAGATGAAGGATCACGTGCGTTGCTGAACCTGTCCGCAAGGCGCGGATCCGCACTGACATTGGTGCTGCAGCAGGTTGATTGCCTGAACGCGGATTATCGATGAATCAATCTGCGTTTCATCTTCGGCTTTTCTTGAAGTCGAAGCATGCGTAATTGCAACGCAAATGAAAACACAAAAAGGATAAATTATTCCCACCCATTAGTGGGGTATGCCGATTTATCTGAAAAAAAACGCGGCGTCTTCCAAACGCCGCGCGCTGTGCACTTTGGGGGAAGCACAGGAGTTAAATCGATTCGAGTTCGCGGCCGCGTGTCTCCGGCAACGTGAGTGCTGCCACGATGAGCAGCCCATAGGCGCCCGCCGCGAAGATGCCAATGGCATGCCCCAGCGACGAATGCGCGCTCACCTGCCCGATCAGGAACGGAAAGCACGCGCCCACAGCCCGGCCAACGTTGTAGCAAAAGCCCTGGCCGGAACCACGCACCGCCGTCGGGAACAACTCGGTCAGGAAGGCGCCCATGCCCGCAAAGATGCCCGAGGCAAAGAAGCCCAGCGGCAGGCCGAGCAGCAGCATTGTGCTGTCGGTCACCTCCAGCTGCGTGTAGGCCAGCGCCACCACCATCGAGCCCACGGCAAACAGGATGAAGTTGCGCTTGCGGCCAAGGCGGTCAGTCAGCACCGCGCTGGTCAGGTAGCCGACGTACGAACCGATGATCACCACGGCCAGATAACCGCCCGTGCCCAGCACGGTCAGATGGCGCTCCGTCTTCAGGAACGTCGGCAGCCACGTGGTGATGGCGTAGTAGCCGCCTTGCGCACCGGTGGTCAGCACGGCGGCACGCAGCGTGGTGCTCAATAGCCGCGGAGAGAAAATCTCGAAGAAGCTCGTACGCTCGGCGGCTTGTGACTTCGCTTCCTGAAACACCTCCGGCTCTTTCACCAGACGGCGCAGGAAGAACACGAACACCGCCGGCACGATCCCCACGAGAAACAACGCGCGCCATGCGGTTTCAGGCGGCATCACGCTGAAGAACCACGCATACAGCAATGCCGACGCGCCCCACCCCAGCGCCCACCCCGCTTGCACCATGCCAACGGCCTTGCCGCGATCCTGCGAGCGAATGGCCTCGCCGATCAGCACCGCGCCAGCCGTCCATTCCCCGCCAAAGCCGAAGCCCATGAGCGTGCGAGCAATCAGCAATTGTTCGTAGTTCTGCGCGAGGCCGCACAGGAAGGTAAACACGGCAAACCAAAGGATGGTGATCTGCAACGCGCGCACGCGCCCGATACGGTCTGACAAGATGCCCGCTACCCAGCCGCCCGCCGCCGATGCCAGCAGCGTGCACGTGCCGATCAACCCCGCATCGGCCTTGGAAAGGCCCCACACGCCGATCAACGTAGGGATGACGAAGCTCAGGATCTGCGTGTCCATCGCGTCGAGCGCGTAGCCCACCTTGCAGCTCCAGAACGTACGGCGCTCCTGCGTGGAGATCTCTCGGTACCAGCGGAACAAACCGCCGGAGTTGGCTGCGGCAGTGGCGTCCGTCCCAGCGGGCGCTCGCGCAACCGTTGCTTCGGTTGTCATGGTGTTTCCTCCTTGTTACTGATGCTGTCTCGATGCGTCTATCGCTTATTGCTATAAACCAGCGCCTCTGCGTGCGCCAGTTGGAACCCCGGTACCCGTCCGTCTTGCGGTCTTTCGGTCTTTCGGTCTTTCCGACTTTTGGTCTTGCAGCTGCGTGTTCAGGCCAACGCCGCGGTACGCAGGTCGGTGATCAACATGTGCCCCGGCGCATGCGTGATGCACAACTCAGGCCGCGCCTGTTGCACCACCGCCTGGGGTGTCACGCCACAAGCCCAGAACACCGGCACTTCGCCCGGCTGCACAGGCACCGCATCGCCCCAATCGGGCTGTGCGAGATCAGCGATGCCGATGGCCGCCGGATCGCCAAAATGCACAGGCGCGCCGTGTGCACGCGGCATGCGCGAGGTGATCTCGATCGAGCGGATGGCATCGGGCACCGACATCGGCCGCATTGACACCACCAGCTTGCCCGCCAGGCGGGACGTGCCGATCGTGTCGACCGACGTGCGATACATCGCCACGTTGCGCGACATGGCGATATGGCGCAGCGGCACGCCCGCTTCCATCAACGCATGCTCGAACGAGAACGAGCAGCCGATGGCGAAGGCGACCATGTCGTCGGTCCACAGCGCTTCAACGTCGGCCGGCTCGTCGGCCAGTTCGCCGTTGCGGTAGACGCGATAGCGCGGCACGTCGCGGCGCACGTCAACGTCCTGCCCCAGATGGCGGAACACGGGCACGCCGGGTTCGGTCACGTCCAACAGGGGGCACGGTTTCGGGTTGAGTTGGCAGAAGCGCAGAAACTCGTTGGCCCACGTATCGCGCAGCATCACGATATTGGCCTGCACGTAGCCATCGCACAGGCCGCTGGTGTGGCCGCGCAGCACGCCCGAGCGCGCCGCAAGGCGGGCGGAATACGGATTTGCGTACGCCACGCTGGCACCCGGGCGGGTGTGTACGGGCATCGGCGCCGGGTGTTCCGGCACTCTTTTTGCCTGGGCTGTCTCCACTGCCGTCATCATTCAAGCTCTTCCACAAGGTGGTTCGTGCGCCAAATTGTGAAAGCGCGATGAAACGCGGTCCAACGAAAGTTTCGGATTGCAGGCGATAGGAAAAGGTGATTGCCAAGGCGGGTGCCGCATCCGCGCGTGTAGAATCCGTCGCCCCTCCGTTTTGCCGCTCTTCGCCCGACATGGACTACCAAGCGATCCTGGACACCATCCACCGCGACATCCAGCCGTATCTCGGCCAGGGCCGGGTTGCCGACTACATCCCCGAGTTGGCCGGCGCCAGCGCAGCGGATTTCGGCATGGCCCTCGTCACGCTCGGCGGCGACGTCTACACGGTGGGCAAGGCGAATGTGCCGTTTTCGATTCAAAGCGTCTCCAAGCTGTTTGCCTGCACGCTGGCCTTCCAGCTCGAAGGCGAAACGCTCTGGCAACGCGTCGGCCGCGAACCCTCCGGCAATGCTTTCAACTCGCTGGTGCAGCTCGAATACGAGAACGGCATCCCGCGCAACCCGTTCATCAATGCCGGTGCGCTGGTCGTGACCGACGTGCTGTGCCGCCGCTTCGTGCAGGCTGAAACCGCACTGGTGCAATTCATGCGGCGGCTGGTCGACAACCCGCGCATCGACTACGTGCGGCGCGTGGCCGAATCCGAACTGGCCCATGCCGACCGCAATCGCGCAATGGCCCACTTCATGAGGAGCTTTGGCAACCTGCACATGCCGGTGGAAACCGTCATCGATGCGTACTGCCGCCAATGCGCCATCGAGATGGACTGCACCGACCTCGCCCGCGCGGTCCTGTTTCTCGCCAACGGCGGCGTCGTGCCATGGAGCGGCGAGCGCATCGTCGATGCCAGCCCCGCCAAGCGCCTCTCTGCACTGATGCTGACCTGCGGTACCTACGACGCGGCAGGCGACTTCGTCTATCGCGTGGGGCTGCCGGCCAAGAGTGGCGTGGGCGGCGGCATCGTTGCCGTGCTGCCGGGCGAGTTTGGCGTGTGCGTGTGGTCTCCGGGGCTGGACGTCAGTGGCAACTCGCTCGCCGGCCTTCAGGCGCTGGAATGGCTCACGACGCTGACCGGCCGCTCGATCTTCTGACGCTGCCGCGACTGCACGCTTGCGTGGCTCAGGCGGCCTAGGCGGCTTCCGTGTTGCGCTCGACTTCTTCGGCAATGGCATAGCGCGGGCCGACCGACAGGCAGAATTCCCGCGCCATCGTTCGCGCCAGGCCAACAATGGCTTCGTGCACCTCCAGCCCCGCTCCAGCGCGCCACGACGCGATGATCGGCAAAGTGGGCAACGCGGGCTCCACATCCAGTACCGTCAACGCGCCGCTCTCAATGCGGTCGCGTACCAGCACGGTGGGCAACGCGCCCACGCCGAAGCCATCGCCCACCAGGCGCGTCATGGCGGCCACCGAATTGACGCAGTTCACGCGCGGTGATTCCACCCCGCTCAGGTGCAGCAGGTTCAGCATGTCTTGATGCGGCCGCGAGTTGCGCACGAAGGTGATGAGCCGTTCGCGCGCCAGTTCACCCAGGCTGCCGTACGGGTGGGCCAGCCGGGAGTTGGTGGCGACCACCCAGTGGATCGGGTACTGCGCGAGCTGCACGTTGCGCACACTTTCGGCGCGCAGCAGATCGGTCTGGAAAGCAATGTCGAGCGCGCCCTTCTGCAAGTGCTCGACGAGGTGCATCGCGCTGTCGGCCACGAGTTCGATTTCCAGCGCAGGAAACATCTCGGCCGTGCGCGCGATGAGCGGCGAGAGCCACGTATGGATGACGCTGTCCATCGCCCCCACCCGCACGCGCCCTTCAAAGCCCGGGCGTTGTGCCACGGCTGCCTGCAACTGGTGCAGCGTGCTCACCATGCGGTCAGCATATTCGAGCACCTTGTGGCCATCGGGCGTGAGTTGCACGCCGCGTGTGTCGCGGTCAAACAGGCGCACGCCCAGCTCTTCTTCCAGCGCGGCAATCCGCGCCGAAATGGACGCCTGCGTGGTGAACAGCTTGTCTGCGGTAAGGCGAAAACTACGCAGCCGCGCCACCCAGACAAAGGTTTCCAGAAAACGTAGGTTCATGCCCTGCCCCTCGTGTTGTTGTAGGTGGCTCGCTTGCGTTGCACCCGCTGCGCCATCGGCCCCATGCAGCGCGTTTAGGTTACGGATTTTCGTGCTGCGGCGCACGCTCATGCATGCCTGTTCGGCGGTTTTTACCAAAGCCCCGCCAAAACTGCCACGGACCCTCGTAGTTTCTACAAACGCGGGCGCGCCCACACCGCGGCGCACTACGTAATTTGCCAATAGCTGTGCTGGCAACCGGCGTCCAGAATGCCCTTATCACCCGCTTGCTTTCAATCAGGCCCACCCCGCATGGGGCGCAGCTGGAGGACACCATGCCTGCCATCGACGAGATCAACGGCCGCATCGTCTACTACCGTCCGCCGCCCCCTCCGCCTCCCCCGCCAACCCCCGCGCAGAAACAAGCCGCAGCCGACGCAAAGACCAAGACCGACGCGGCCATCCAGACAGCCAATACGGCGGTCAACGACTACATCAACAACGGCGACGACTCCACGGCCGCGCAGGACAAGCTCGACAAGCCGCTTTCGGACGTCATCAACTCGGTGCAGAACGAGTTGCGCCGGCAGGCCGACGAAGCGCCCGGCGGCGGCGAAAAGAAAGCCATTGAAGACGCGGCGGACGCCATCAAGAAACGCGATCCCGATGCCAAATGGCTCGACAAGATCGTCGACGACGCAAAAGACGCGGTTGAGAAGCAAGACCTGAGCCAGCGAACCGCATCGGAAGCGCGCGACGGCGTGCTTGATGCCCAGGACAAGCTGCAGGACGCGCAAGACATCAAGGTCACAAACCGGAGTATTGCTGAAGACAAGCAGGACTCGATCAACGCGGCCCAGGCCAACCTGAACCAGGCCATCGAGGACTTCAAGACTGCCCTTGGCCGCGAGCTTTCCACCTACGAGAACTTCGGCTCGGGCGACAACCTGCAGGCCGCCAATGACGCCACCGATGCGCTGGCAAAAGCCCACCCAGATTGGGACGACGGCAGCCTTGCCCTTGCCAGGAACATCGCCACGGCCGATGCAATCCAGTACCAGATCAACCACATCAACCCGAACGACCCAACGCTGTCTGCCCAGGACAAGGCACTCGCCACCGACGACCCGGTGCAGTTTGCGTGCGTGCAGCTTGCGCGGCCGCATGCCAATGACAAGAACGCCGAGCAGATCTACGAGCAGATCGGCGCAGCCAGCTACGACGTGCGCGTGAACTTCACCAAGGACCAGGTCGCAGCCAAGATGAAGGCGGGCGATGCTCAGGGCGCGCTGAAGATCCTGTCGACCAACATGAACGACGTGTCGGTCACCAGTGCCGACCCCGACGCGCGCGACCATCTGTATCAGGTGGCCGGCGCGCCCTTCTTCAACGCGCACAGCGACTACTTCAACAAGCAGATCAGCGACCTCACCCAGGTCTACAAGTACAACCCAGACGACCCGGACGCCAATCGCAAGATGGCCGACAGCACCGTCAAATACGACGCCGTCGGCAAATGGATGAAGGACCTCGCCAAGGTGGCGCCACCCGAGGTGGCAAGCAACCTGCTGACCACCGTAGAAGATCGCTTCAACGACAACGGCCACTGGTTCCAGAGCAACGCCGGCGCCGACACGTCTGGACTCGTGCCCCACGGCTCGGACTTTTATGGCGGCTTGAGTCTGACGGCTGCCGTGGCCGATTCGCCGCGCTTCGCCAGCGACCAGTCGAGCACCGACCACGCCCAGCAGGTTGCCAACTGGCTGACCACCAACTCCAACGCCAAATCGTTCCTCTACAGCATGCAGACCTCCGGCTCGGGGGGGAGCATGCCGTCGTGGGTGCCGGTGCAGAACGCCGTAGGCGACGGCAACGGCGCCACCGTCACCGATGCGCTCATCCAGCAGCACGGCAAGGACTTGCCCAACGTCGACATGCTGCAACGCGCCTTCGACCGCGGCAACGAGAAGGTCCAGCAAAAGCAGGCAGAGGCTGACTACAAGACGTTCCAGTCCGACCAGAATGCGGGGCTGAAGAACATCTTCGGGCAGATGTCCAAGGCCACCTTTGGAAAGGACACACCGCTTTACAACGACAAGGCGCAGACCTTCAGCGGACCCGATTCCGACACGCAGCTCAAGAACTACATCGGCGGCGCGCTGATGATCCAGGCCGACAACGCTGGCGCGCAGAGCAGCGGCGCCACCGGCACCGCGTGGTTCACCGGCGGCAACAGCACCAAGGTCATCAACGAGGTCAACAAGACGATCCACGAGGCGGGCGGAGACAACCCGACCGTGAAGGCCATTCCCATCGCCTATGTGGACAAGAGCGCGGGCGTGATGCCGACGGCGTTGTTCGAAGTGGCCGACAAGAATGGGGGTAAGCCTCACTACATCGACGATCGCGGTTGGGACTACAGCAGTCTGGATGATTACCGCCACAACAACGCCCTGTCTGACGGCGGCACGATCTACGTGCCGAAGAATCTTGCCGGCACGGTCTCGCTCGACAGCAATGGCATTCCGGACGTCGATCACTTCAGTGCACATATCACCACGACGGGGCAGAAGATCCGGCACGTTGTGGACATCGTGGCCGGTGTAGCCACGGCGGTGGGCGGCGTAATCCTGTCAGTCGGCACGTTTGGCGGCGCAGCACCCATTGGCGGTGCCTTGGTTGCGGTCGGCACGGGATGGATCGTGGGCGAATCGATCGATCACCTCGACACACTGGCCGATCACGGCCGCTCGTGGTCGCCGCTGAACCCCGAAGCGACGAATGACTGGCTGGCCATCGTCACCTCTGCTGCGGGCGAGTACAGCCTTGCGGGCAAGGGCCTGGTCGCCGTATCGGACGTGGCCAATGCATCGAGGCTCTTCAAGATCACGCGCTCGGCGTCGGACCTCGTGGCTGGCGGCGGCGGCATGATCATGACGGGCGCGCAGGTCAAGGACCTGCTGATGTACGGCGACCGGATGTCAGGCTCGCAGAAGGCCGAATCCATCATGTTCCTGGGCCTCGGCCTCGGCCAGGTGGGTGCAACGCGCATGCTCGAACGCGTTGGACTGTCACAAGGCACGGAACGCGTCGGCCTGCTCAACGCACTGAAGAACAACGCCGGCCGCTACAAGCCCACCGAGGTGGTGCCCGAGCCCACCACGGTGGCTGCCAATGACCCAGCCAGTGCGGGCCGGCCGACCACCGACCCGACCACCGAGCCAGTGATCACGCAAGCCGGCGGCAAGACAGCGGAGCCTGCCGGCACCACCGCTGGCAACGATGGGAAAGACGGCACGACGGGCAAGCCCGGCACGGACCCGACCGCCCCGATCGACCCGGTCACAGGCAAGCCCAAAACCGCCGGAGACCCCGTCACTGAACCAGGCAAAACGGGTACATCGGGCGACGAAAGCAATCCGACCAAGCCGGGGCCCGCGCGCCCCTCGCGGCCGCTGCCGGGTGCCCTGGACGACCTCGCCAACCCGGAAATTACGCTCACCAGCTTTACCGACACACAAAAGGCTCTGGACGCCGGCACGCAGAATGCACTGTCGCAGCATGCCGATCTGCTGCTCGATGCCGAGAACTACCGCACCGACGGCACAACCAATGGCCGCCACCCGCACGGCATTGGCGTGCGCAGGCTGGCCGCCAAGCTGGCCGAGATGAGCGACGAGCAGCGGCGCCTCATCCTGAACAAGGCCGAGTTCGCGCACGACACCGCCAACATCAAAGACCCCGTGCGCATGAGCTGGCGCCAGCGCATGCAGCTCTATCGCGGCAAGTCGTCGGTATTCGGCCGCACGGCAGATCGGATCATGTCGCCGGTGGACCGCATCCAGGCGCTTTTCGTGGATCGCGGCATACGCAAGTTCTTCGTCAAGGGCGGCACGGAAGACGCCGCCGCCGCGCTGAAAGACACCCAGCGCATTCTGCTGGTGACGGGCTTCACCGTCGGGCGAGACCCGGTCTCGGGCCGTGCCCTGCCCGAAACGGACGGCCCCGTCGGCACCGCTGAAATGGCGGCCAAGCTCGCGCTGGCCGGCCGCAACATGACCATCGCAACCGATTCGGCCAACATGCCGGTCGTGCAGTCGGTGCTGGCGAGCCTCGATGGCGGGCATCTCGTCAAGCTGGAGCCGTTCGATGCCAAGCGCGGGCAGCCCGCTCGCGATGCCGCAAACGAACTGCTTGACCGCGTGCAGCCCGATGCAGTCGTCGCCATTGAACTGCCGGCCCGAAATGCCGACGGCGACTACCTCAACATGCGCGGCATCTCCGTGGCGGAGGTGAATGCCCCGAAGGATCAGATCGTGCTTGAGGCCAACAAGCGCACGGGGATTGTCACGGTAGGAGTGGGCGACGGCGGTAACGAGGCCGGCATGGGCAGCCTGCGCAGCAATATCCCACCCGTCACGCTCGCCGATAACACCACGATCGATTTCGCATCGACGGTGCCGGTGAAGTATCCCGTGACTGCGTGGAACTCCAACTTTGGCGCACAGGCCATCCTGGCCAACATGCTGCACCAGATGGGCCGCATGGACCTCATGACCACGCCGGAGGAACTACACGCAGCCATCAAGGCTTCAGTGGATGCAGGAGCGGTGGACGGTGTCAGCCGCAAGAGCGAAGCCAGCGTCGACGGTTTCCCCTCACAGGTGCATCAGGGCATGCTCGTGCTGCTGCGCAATGCCATGAACCACATGCCTGACGGCAAGACGTTTGACGAGGCCACGCCCAACGAGCCCTTCACCGTTGCGGCCTTCGACTCCAGCAACGGCGGACTGATCGCGGCCAAGAACATGCTGGCCATCATCAAGGCCGAAACGGGTGAAGACTTGCAGATGGTGCCGGTGGTGGACCACGCCAACGCGCCGTATGGCCCCAAGAGCCCGGACACGCTCATCCGTCTTGTCGGCAATGGGCTGCAGACCGCACAGCGTCTGAAGGCCGCCATGGTGGCCATGGCGTGCAACACGGCGTGCACGGCGTTCCCGAAGGCGCTGGACAACGTTGATGTGCCTGTCATCAACCTGATTGACGTGACGTCGCGCGCCATGGTCGAACACGGCGGGGACCGCCCTGCCGTCCTTGCCACGGCGGGCACCGTCAAGAGCGAGGCATACCAGAACACGGTCGCTGAGCTGTCCGATGGTCGGATCACCCCGCAAGCCGTTGCCGCCCACAAGTTCGCGGATTTCGTCAACGACCTGAAGCACAAGAGCGATGACCCAAAGGTGAAGGAAGAGCTGCAAGACGCCTCGGACGCATACGTCAACGAACTCCACCCGGAGACCACGTCGCTGTGGCTATGTTGCACGCACTACCCGGCGATGAAGGATTTCCTCGTGACCTCGCTGCTCAAGCGCGGCATGGATATTCCGGTGATCGATCCGATGGAGTACCAGGCCAGGGCGCTGCTCAATGAAATCGGGAAGAGCGATTGGCACACGCCAAGCGCGGCGTATTCCACCGATCCGTACGTCGTCACCTCGGGCAAGACGGGCCCGGTGAGCGAATCGGCGCAGAACCTGATGGAGCGGCCCAACGTGCCCGTGCAGCGGGTGCGCAGGTTCGGCCCCGGCAAGACGCTGGATGGCGCCATTCCGCCGAACCCCCGCATGGAGCCCACGCCCATCAGCAACGCCGTGATGGCGCTGTTCAACCCGGACATGGCGCGCATTGAAAATCCTAACGGAGTCGGCAACGCCGCCGCTGCGCTGCAGGGCAGCAACCGCATCCTGGTGCTGGCCGGGTCGCGCAACGCGCATGGCGCGGTGGATACCGACGGCATTGCCGGCGCCGCCGTGTTCGGCCATGACTTGCAGGCGGCGGGCAAGCAGGTCGTCTACGTGGTGCCGCACGAAGCGGTACCGGCACTCGATGCCGCCTTGCAGGCGCGCGGGGCCGCCGTCAACGACTACAGCATCGTCCCGTTCAACGCGGAGCCCGGCGAGCAGGCGCGCACAACGGCGCAAGATCTCATCGATCAGGCGTCGCCCGACACGATCGTCTCCATCAACGTGCACGGCCGCAATAGTGAGAACCGCTACGTCGATCAGAACGGCAACGACGTCACTGACCAGACCGTCCCGCTGGACGAGGTGGCCATTGCCGGCTGGAAGACCGACGGCGTGACGACCATCGGTGTCGGCTCGCGCGGGCATGAAGCCGGCATGGGCAACACGCGCCGCACGGCCCCGCAGGTGACCCTGCCCGATGGCACGGTGGTGGACCCGCGTTCAGTGGTGCCGGCGGACCACTATGTGAGTGCATCGAACTCCAACTGGGGCGCGCACGGCCTGGCGGCTTCGGTGCTGGAAGCCGCCGGCCGCACGGATCTGCTGACGACTCATCAGCAGCATATGGACGCGCTGAACGCCACCGCCAGCGCCGGCGCGGTCGATGGCGCGACGGGCCAGGCCACCGGCACCGTCGGCGGGCACGACAGCAACACCTACCAGACCGTCGTGCAGATGATCAACCTGGCGGCAGGCAAGAAGCCCGACGTGCCGCCACCCACGCCCGCAAGCGCGACAGGGCCGAAGGGGCCGGGAGGCCCGCAGCCCACCGGCAGCAAGACCACTGAGCCCACCACCCCGGCCATCAAGACCGGCGAAGCCGGCGACGATGGCAACGGCACCCCGCCCACCGAGCCCGACAGCGCCGCCAGCGCCGGCGAACCCAAGCGCAAGCCGTGGATCCGCTGGATCTTCGCGGGCTCGCTCACGGGGGCGTTCTCCACGGCTGCGAGTTCCGCCACGCTCACCGGAAGCGCCGCGACGCACGCGGTATTTGATCCGTCCGTCACCAGCCCGCTGTCGTTCATGTATCGGGGCGGCATCGCAGCGCTGCGTGCCAACAAGACGCGCGCCGTGTCTGACCAGGTCAGCAAGTTGGGCACTGAAGATTCAGACTCGGCACTGGCCTGGCTCAAGACCAACATGTCGGATCACGGGCGCCGCTGGGGCGTGACAAAGGGCGACCGGAAAACCATCGCTGACGCAGTCGCGCGTTTCCAGGACAACCCGGATGCGCTCACTGCAGCGCTGTCCAAGGTCGACGATCCCAAAGCCAAGGACGACCCCGATGTCCAGGCACTGATGGCGCTCAAGGGGGCGCCGGGCAAGCTGCTTTCGCCCAAGAGCCCCGTAGGGCGCGCGAACGACACGCTGCAACTGCTGACACTTGCGCTCAATAACGGCAACACGGCTTACTGGTTTGCCACGCATGGAGCGCACCTGAACACGCCATCGTTCTGGAGCAATGCGCTGTTCCTGAGCGCCAACCTGGCGCTGTCCAGCCGCAACTTTGCCGGCCGCCTGGGCGCTACATTCAACGACAAGGCGACCAACACGAGCCCGTGGCTGAATCGCGCGCAGGCATTCACGATGTCGCTGTACACGGTCGGTTCGGTGCCCCTGGCGATGAACGACGCGCTCATGCACACCAACAGCCCGGCCATGGGTGCCACCAAGGCAGCACTGGACCTGGCATTCGGCGCAGGCGCCCTGCGCATTGCCGGCGACCTGATGCCCAAGGTCGGCCAACGGCTGCCGAGCAACGCCATGCTGCCCGGCGGCGTGATCCTGGGTGTGGCGGCGGTCACGCGCTTCGGCATCGAATTGTTCGTGCCCAATCAGGCGGCCAAGCCGGCCGTCGCTCAAGTGCAGGCCAACGGCAACGGGCAGGATCAGAACGACCAGCCCATTGCCGCGTTCCCGCTGCCCGACATGCAGGGCGTAAGCGGTGATCTGCTGCGCGCCAATGCGCCGCACGCGTTGCCATCGATCGGCACAGGCACCTCGCGGCAGTACGCGATCGTTGGCCCAGGCGGCACGCTCTGGCAATTGAGCGCCACCGATGCCGCCAAGCTGCTTGGCACCACGGGCCCGGCATCCGACGCTCGCACGGCTGCCGCGCTCGACAAGCTGGCACCGATGAACAGCCAGTTCGACTGGGCAGCGCTGGATGGCAATCCATATACGCAAGGCGCAACGGGACAGGACCCGGATCTCGTCGTCCCGGGTGACATCGTGCGGATCGGATAACGGGGAAAGCGGGTAACGATCGGCGGGCGCAGCAGTCAGGCGCTTGCCGTTCTTTTTTTGCGCTCCCTTACGCGCTCAGGAGGTGGACGACACGTACGGATTACCCACTGCATCCGCGCCTTCAGCCCAGCGCAGCAGCGCCGCCACATCGCGGAACAGCGTGCGGTCAATGGTGGTATCCATCGGCACGGTGTCGTGCAGGCGCTCCGCCAGACCGGCGTTGGCTGCGGTCGGCACGAGGTGGTATTCGGCCATCTGCCGGATGCGCTGGACAGATTCGCCGCTGCCCTTGGCGATCACCATCGGCAACGTGCCATCGCCGGGGTAATACAGCGCCACCGCATGCCGCGCGCTGAACACGATGGCGGTAGCAATGCGCATGCGATCTTCCAGCGCGCTGTATTGCACCTCCAATGCAAGCTGGCGGCGGCGCCCCACGATGTGCGGATCGCCTTGCAGCTCGCGGTGCTCACGGCGCAGTTCTTCGGTAGACATGCGGTTCTTCTTGAAGAACTCGAAACGCACGTGCCAGTAGTCCAGCGCGGCCATCAGCACGTACACCACCGCCGCCCAGCCGAACAGCAGAAGAATCATGTGCGCGACCACGGCCAGGATGGTCGCCGGCCGCCCGTAGCCCGCCTGCAGCGGCAACGCCAACGACGCGCGAATCACCACGAACAGCGTCAACGCCAGGCAAGCCACCTTGAACAGCATGATGGCCAGGCCGATCAGGTTGCGCACGGAGAACATGCGCTGGATGCCCTCCCCAGGATTGAGCCGTGACATTTGCGGCGTCAGGCGTTTGGGCGCGAACATGCCGCCCACCTGGGCAAACGCACCCAGCACAGCCAGCACGGTCACCAGCACCAGGACGGCTGCGCTCAACAGGATCCACTCCGCCCCCGCCGATACCAACGCCTGCCGCACCGCCGCGGCTGGGTCGCGCGCCTGCGCCACGGCGCTCACGTTCTGTATCAGCAGGCCGCGCATGCGTTCGAGCAACCACGGCCCGCCTTGCCACAACAGCACGAGCATCCCGATAAAGACCAGCGCGCTCGTCACGTCCGTGCTGCGGACGACTTCGCCTTCGCGCCGTGCGTCCTCCAGACGGCGCTGTGTGGGCTTGTGCTGTTTCTCGCTCATGCGCCGGGGCTGTGCAGCAGCGCGCGCAACAGCCAGACCATCTCGCCATTGCCGGCCAGGAAGGTGCGCATCGATTCGAAGACAAAGCCGAGGAACAGCACCATCATCAGCACGGCCAGCAGGCTCTTTACCGGCTGAGCAAACAGGAACACGTTCAACTGCGGCACCGAGCGGTTGATCAGCCCGATGCCCAGCTCCGCCACCACCAGCACGATGATCACGGGTGCGGCCAGCTTGAGCGTCCAGCCGAGCACGCTATCGGCTTCGTGCACCGCAAACTGCTCCAGCGCAACCGATGCGCTTGGCAACATGCGCTCGATCGGCCAGAGCTTGTACGACTCGAAGAACGCGCCAAGCATCACATGCAGGCCGCCGCCTGTGACGAACAACGTGACAGCCATGAAGCCGAGAAAACTGGCGGTCGGCCCGCTCTCATGTCCGGCCACCGGGTCAAAGAAGGATGCGTTGCCCGAGCCGGTCTGAAAGTCGATCAGGTGGCCGATGTTCTCGATGGCCCACAGCAGCGCGCCAAACGCCATGCCGAGCAGCACGCCGATCAGCGCTTCCTTGAGCGCCAGCGCCATCCACAGGCCGCCGCCCTGCACGTTCATCGCCGCGCCTGCCATGGACGGTGCCACGAACACCGCCAGGATGGCGATGAACCCACTGCGCACCATGCCCGTCACCACCCGCCCGCTGAACACGGGCACGATGAACATGATGGGCAGCAGACGCGGCAGCACCAGCAGCGCCTGCCGGAACAAGCCTTCCATGGAGTGCGGATCGAACCCTTGCATCGGCTCAGGCGGTGATCTTCTGGCTGACAAGCTGGCGCGCGAGCTGGGCTTCAAGCGCGGCGTCTTCTTCCTGCCATTCCGCCGCGCGGCGCTGGGCGGCCGCCACGCGCTGCTTGGCGCGGTCGACGGCTTCACACTTGGCGTTCGCGCGGGCCACATGCCGCTGGGCGCGTGCCTGCGCCACCTGCTCGGCCGCCAGCGCCGTGCCGGTCTGCGTTGATTCGACGTGCGCATTGACGATGGCACGATCCAGCGCCAGCCGCGCGGCATTGGCGCCGCACAGCAGCGCGACGGCGCTGCGCGCATCCTCACGCACGGCCTGTTCAATGGCAGCGTCGTGCGCAGAGCGCGCCGATACCGTTTGCTGCAACCCTTGCTGCGCCGCCGCGTTCTGCGCGGCTGCCTGGGCCAACAGGGCAGCCTGCTTCTGCGCACGTGCCATGGCGCCGAGCTTGCGCGCCTCGCGCACGCGGGCGAGCTGACGCAGCACGTCACTCATAGCGCCCCCACCACGGCTTCAAGGTCGGCCACGGTGCGCTCCAGCTTCACGCGCGTATCGGCGTCTTGCTCAAAGAAGCGGGCGAGCGCGGCATGGGCGCGCAATGCGGTATCGCCCAGGGCATCGCTGCCTTCGCGGTATTCGCCAATCTGCACGAGCAATTCGATCTCCTGGTATTTGGCCAGCAGCTCGCGCACGCGTTGCGCGGCGGCACGGTGCGCAGGCGTGGTCACCTGCGGCATCACACGGCTAATGCTGGCCAGCAAATCAATAGCCGGATAGCGTCCCGCCAGCGCCTGCTTGCGCGATAGCACGATGTGCCCGTCGACGATGGAGCGCACCTCTTCGGCAATCGGATCGCTCTCTTCATCGCCCTCCACCAGCACGGTGTAGAAGGCGGTGATGACACCATGCGCCCCCGCGCCCGCCCGCTCCAGCAATTGCGGCAATACCGAGAACGTGGAGGGCGGAAAACTCCGCCGCGTCGGCGGCTCGCCGCTCGCCAGCCCGACCTCGCGCTGCGCCCGCGCAAACCGCGTGAGTGAATCCACCAGCAGCAGCACGTTCTTGCCGCGATCACGGAAGTATTCGGCCACGGCGGTGGCCACCAGCGCGCACTTCACGCGCTCCATGGCCGGCCGGTCAGACGTAGATACCACCAGCACCGTCTTGCGCCGCGTCGCCTCCGGCAGGCACAGCTCCAGAAATTCACGCACTTCGCGCCCGCGCTCGCCAATCAGTGCGATGACGTTGACGTCGCTCTGCGCGCCGCGCGCGATCATGCCCAGCAGCGTGCTCTTGCCCACGCCCGACGGCGCAAAGATGCCCAGCCGCTGGCCAATGCCCACTGTCAGCATGGCGTCGATGGCGCGCACCCCGGTTGAGAGCGCCGCGTCGATGCGGCGGCGTGACAACGGGCTAGGCGGCTCTGCATGCGTTGAAACACGCTCCTTGGTGAACAGCGGCCCGCCGTCATCCATGGGCGCACCCAGCCCATCGAGCACGCGGCCAAGCAACGCATCGCCCACGCCAAAGCGATGCGCGCTGCCAGAGGGAATCACCTCCGTGGCGGCCGACAAGCCGTGCACGCTGCCCAGCGGCGTCAGCAAAGTGGACTGCCGCTCGAAACCAACGACTTCCGCATAGACGCTGCGCTCGCCAGGCGTGCGCAGTTCGCACACCTCGCCCAACCGCGCCTGGATGCCCGATGCATTGAGCATGAGCCCGACCGCACGGTGAATGCGCCCGCGCATCTGGACGCCCGCAGCCATCCCGTCGGTGCGCTCCAGCACGTCGCGCAGGCTACGTTCCAGATCGCCCGCGTCAATGATGTGGCTGACAGCGGGCTCGGTCATGCTTCGCCTCCCACCAGGGCGGCGTGCAGCGCTGCCAGTTGCGTGTCGATGCCGGCTTCGACCACGCCGGATGCGGTCTCCACCACCAGCGCCTCTTCCGAGAGGCTGGCGTCGGGCACCACGCGCACGCGGCGGGTACCGTCGGTCATGGTGCCCAGCACACGCTCCAGATCCGCCACCTGCTGCGGGGCGATACGCACCGTCAGCACGGGTTCGTGTTCGACCAGTGTTTCGATGCGCGCGAAGGCCTTGGCATAGATCGCCTCGCGCGGCAGATCGGCCGCCAGCTCGCGCACGGTGCGTGTGACGAGTTCGGCCATCAGCTGCTTCATGGCCGCCAAGGCCCGCGCGTTGGCAAGCGCATCGGCATACAGCCGCGTGGCGGCTTCGCGTTCGCCCTTTTCATAGCCTTCGTCGTAGCCGGCCTTGAGTTGTTGCTCGCGTTGCGCCTCGGCGTCTTCCAGCAGGCGCTCGCGTTCTTCCTGGGCGCTGCCGAGGATGCTCGTGGCATCGAGCAGCGCCGCATACTCGTGCTGCTTGAGCACCTTGCGCTCGCTCAGGATATGCAGCTTGTCGGTGGTAATCAGAAAAGCCAGTCCCATGCCGGCACCTGTTCAGGAATCAAGCTCAGCCGCAACAACTCGCCCAGTTCTGCGCGTTGCGTGCGGCCTAGCAAATACGGCGGTCGATCGGCGTCGGCCGCGTTGCGCGGGAACTTCAACGCCAGCCGACGGATGACGGCCGGGCCAAACGGCACCAGAAAATCAGTCAGCAACCGGCGCCCGCGGGCGCGCAGCGTTTCCACCGCCAGGCGCGGGTACTGGCGCTGCGCCTGCAAGGTCTCGGCAACGGCCTCGAAGGCCGGCATGCGTTCCAATGCAAATGCCACAAGCGGCGCGCCGAACGCGAGGTCGATGGCCTGCCGGGTCTTGCGCGAGACTTCGCCCTCGCGTAGCCATTGGCGATGCAGGCAAAGGCCGCAGCACATGGCCATGCGCTCCAGCGCATCGGCGGGCAACAGGGCGATGCGCTTTTCCACGGCGGCAAAGTCGTAGTCCCATTCGCCCTGCAACTGATGGGCTTGGAGCAGCGCCCGCGCCAGCACGGCGCGCCCTGCCTCGCCATAACGGGCTGGGTCGCGCAGCGCAAGCGGCCAATCCGCCGGCAGCCACGACGCGTCGATATAGCGATCCGGCCGCAGGTTGAACGTGGCAACTAGCCCTGCCAGGCGCGCATCGTTGGTCATGACGCCCGCTCCGGCCGACGTCCGCTGAGGTTGTCGAACGCGCCACGTCGCCATGCCACGAGACCTGTTACAACGAGTGCCGCGATGATCAGCAAGCCGAGCAGCCACACCAGCGGGTTGCGCGTGCTGAATGTGCCGAGCAACGCCGCGCCCTTTCGCACGTCCACCGGCACCGGCTGGGCGCCCTGCAGGAACAGCGATACGTTGTCGTAGCTCAGCCCTTCAATGCTGTGCGCGACGAGGTCTTTCACCATCGGCGCCATGGCGGTGAGGTTCACGCCGGGCCGGTAGCGGATGTACACCGCAGCGGAGGCTGGCTTGGCCTTGTCGGCCAGCGGATCGTTCTCGGGAATCACGACATGCACGTGCGCGAGCATCACGCCATCCACATCGAGCAGCGTGCGCGACAGCTCCTGCGAGACGCCGTAGATGTAGCGAACGCGCTCTTCAGCAGGCGTGGCCACCAGCCCCTGTTTCTGGAACACCTGGCCGAGTGACGCCAGGCGCGGGCGCGGCAGGCCCTGCGCACGCAGTACCGCCAGCGAAGGACCCATGTCGGCCTGGTCGACGGTAAGCGTCCAGGTGCGGCCCTCCTGGCCCTGGCCGTCCTGCACGAGCTTCTGCCCGCTGATGCCAGCCGCCGACAGCGCGGACACCATCTCGTTGACCTCGACCTCCGACAGGCCGGTGTACAGCTCCTGCTCGCACCCGGCCAGGCCGAAGAGGCAGGCAAGCGCCATCAGCACACCCAGCAATCGGTTCATGTCAGCCTTCCTGGTTTTTCAGCAGCGAGTGGCTCACGCCGTTGGCGGCCTGCGCAAAGCTCATGTCCATCTGGTACTCGGCCAGCGTCATCGAGGCGAAGTAGCTGAAGTCGGCCAGCTTCACCATCGTCATGGTCACGTCCATGCTGTCGAGCGAATCGAGCATCTCCTGCCGCTTGCTGTTGATGCTGGTGTAGCGCTCGTTGAGGTCGTGGCCGTAGTCGCGCCACTGGCCCATCGCACCGTCGGCGCCGGGCCCGCGCGTGAACGAGAACGACACATCCGGCACCGGCGATGGCGTTGCGTGGGAGGCCATCGGAATGGGTTGTGCCGGCAGCGTGGCCGGCTGCACCGTCGTGGTGGCAACCGGGCGCATCATGCCGCCAAACTGCTGGGCGTCGGTGGGCATGGCGGCTTGCGTAGCCGGAGTGCCGATGCCCTGCTCGACCTGCCCCGGGCCCTGGGCCGCATACGCCGCGGGGTTCACCTGCGCGGCCTGGCTGGCGCCGGCAGCACCGCCGGCTTGGGCCTGTGCAGCTTGAGTCGCGGCAACGGCCGCAATCGCATTTGCTTCGATCGACATCGTGCCCTCCTGAATTCGATGAAGCGGCGGCAGGCCGCGCCCGCCGCCGCTGGGGTTGCGCGTCAGCTCGCGCGCGCGCCGTCGCGGACGGCACCGGCTGCCGAAGCCGCCGTATTGCTCAGCGATTGGGCCGCGCCGATGATGCCGCTGGCGGCGGCGCCCTTGGCTGCGGCGGCCTGCACTGCCGTGGCGATCTTCAGTTGGTCTTCGCCGGACTGGTTGATGCTGCCGATGGCGCCGTCAACGCCGGTGGTGGGTGTACCTGCCATGGTGCTCTCCTGGATGTCAGTCAAAAAGGTCAAAAGGGTCAAAAGGAACTACCAACTGCACTGCCAACTGCTTGCGGCGGAAGCCGACCTCGCATCTGCCGGCCACCTCCGTACGACACACCGGGCGCATAGGAGAAAGGGGATCCGCTGCGCTACGGTGTTTGCGGCTGGATCGGCCACGTGACCGATTGCCCGCCGCGGTCGAGCACCACACCATCTGAAGCGATGCTCTTCACCTGGAGGCCGCCCTTGAGGTGGGCGCCCTCGAAATACAACTGGCCGTCGCGCGTCTGCACAAAGCGCGTACCGTCTTCGTCTTCATATGTGCTCACGATGGCGGGCAGGCCGTCGGCGCGCGGCGTTTCCGCCACGACGTTCGGCGGCGGCGGGCCATCCCACGCCACGCGGTCAACCACCTCGACGGCGGGCTTGGCGTCGCGCGCGTAGTTGCGGATGCGCTGCCATGCCTGTGCGCGATCGGCCGTGCCGCTCACCACGATGCGGCCGTGCCCGTCGTAGGCCACGTTCAGCGCGGCCGTGCCGCTTGTGCCGCCCGCGCTGAAGTACTGCTGCGCAGCGGCCAGCAGGTCGCTCACCACGTACACCTCGCCGATCGACACATCGGACAATCCGCGCGCGCGGCTCAGCAGCGCCTGGTGGTCGGCCTCGGTCGGCACGTAGCCGGACACGCGCGACGTGCCGTCTGACGCGGGCGTCACCACAATCTCCGCCGGGTCACCCAACGCGTGACGGACCTGCGCTGCACGCGCCGCAGGGTCGCGGCCCCACAGCGACCAGCCGTCATGCCCGGCAAACGCGACCACGCCGCCGGCCAGCAGCACCGCAAGCCACAGGCCGATGCCGGCAACCAGCCACGTTCGCCCGCGCCCCGCCTTGGTGGACACCCGCGACAGCCACACCGCTGCGGCCAGCGGCAGCCACGACGGCACGCGCTCTGCCAGCACCGCAGCACCCGCACCTTCCACCGCGGCGGCCGGCATGCGGATCGTTCCGACCTTTTCGATGCCGACACGGATGTCGCCCATGGCAATCACATCGCCCGGCACCACGCTGCGGCGCGTCTGGCCGAATGGCTGGCCGTTGAGCGTTGGCTCGGCATCGTCCAGCCGGCGTGCAGAGACGGCAATGCCGCCCACCTCGAACATCAGCTCGCGCGCGGCGACACTGCTGTCGGGCACGATGATTTCGCAGTTGGGCGCCGAGCCGACCACGTTGGCGCCCATCCGCAGCGGCATCGATCTGCCGTATAGCGGGCCGCTCAGGAAGCACAGCTTCCAGGGCGATTTATCCGAGTGCGGCGAGGGTTGTGAGGCTGGCTGGTTCATGCAGTCGTGAAACAGGCGGCGTGGGCAAGGTGCCGACACTGGCCGGCGGCTGGTTGGGTGCCGGCGTGTTGGGCAACGGGCCCGGTTTCCAATCGGTTGATCCCGGCACCGGCATGCCAACGCCCGGAATCGACACGGCGGGCACGTCGTTCGGGTTGGTGCTGGCGGCGGTCAGGACGCGCGGGGTCAGCAGATAGAAGCGCTCCATGTGCTGGCCGGTCTTATTGGTGTACTTGAACAGGTTGCCGATGAAGGGCACGTCCGAGAGGAACGGAATGCCCGACTTGGTGTTGTTCAGGCTGTCGGAGTTGAAACCGGCAATCAGCAGGCTTTTGCCCTCTTCGATCATCGCCTTGGTGACGATGGAGCGCTCCTGCACGACCGGCAGCTGCGAGACGCGGTCGTTGGTCAGGTTTCCGTCGTCAATGTCGATCGACATCATCACGCTCATCTGGCCGGCCTCGTTGACGATGAGCGGCGTGACCTTCACGCTCGTGCCCGTCGTGATGCCGTACAGCGATGCATCCTGAAAGCCCGACACCGGCACATAGAAGTGGATGAGGTTTTCAAGAATCGCCTCGGTATTGTCCAGCGCCAGCACCTTCGGCTTGGCTTGCAGTTGTGCATTGCCGCTCTGCGTGAGCGCATTGATGCGCGCCAGCAGGTAGTTGCGCAGACTGCCGCCAATCGATGCGGTGAGCGCCATGCCGATCGGCGTGGTGGCGCCGGTCTGGCCGTCTTCGGTGGTGCCGAGGTTGAACGTGAGCGGCGGATTGTTGCCGTTGCCGGATTGGAAATCGCCGTGCGTGGTGTGCAGACGCCAGTCGACGCCCAGGCTATCGAGCGAATCGGTGCTGATGTCGATGATCGTGAGGTTGATCTCCACCAGCCGCGGCTTGGTATCGAGCGAGGCAATCAGGCGCTCGTACTGCGCCATGTGCTCGGGCACGTCGCGGATGAGCACGGCGTTGATGCCGGCGTCGGCCTCGATGCGCGGCAGGTCAGGCGGTGCACCGCCGCCCGATGCTGCGGGCGCCTGCGCGCCGTAGCCGGAATCGCCCTGCGCGCCTGCCAGCGGAATCTCGATGCGCGGCACGTTGATGCTGTCACCGGAACTGAGCTTCATCTGCCGCGTCGGCCCAGTCAGCCGCATGGCGCGCGTGGGCGACATGCCGGGGCTGCTTGCACCGGGGTTGGGCGCGCCCAGCAGGCGACGCATCATGGTGGCAATGCCGGGAATCGTCACGGGCTTGCCAGACCGATTGATCTCCACATCGCCCGCCCATGCGTACTTGAGCGGGAATGCGCGAATCTCAGCGCGATCCGCACCGCGCGACGGATCGGCAATCGATGCAATGGCCTGGCGCACCAGTTCCACATAGCGCTTCGGGCCAGACGCGTAGACGGTGTTTTCCTTGTCGCTCACAACCAGCGGAAAGCGCTGATCGGTGATCTGCATGGCGCGCAGGATCTGCGCAAGCTCCGGGCCGCTGCCCTTCGGAATCGGGAAGACCTGCGTCTGTGAATCATCTGCACGGTCCACGTAGATGAGCGAACCGTCGTAGTACCACGTGAGCCCGTAGGTGGCGCATACGGTATTGAGCGTGCTGGCCGGCGGGCCAGAGAACTTGCCGTTGATGGTGCCTTCCACCTTCGGGTCGACGACCGCCGTCACGCCTTGGGATGCCGCCAGCTCGCGGATGAAATCGCCCACCTTCTTGCCTTCGGCCACCAGTGTGTACGACCGGTTGCGCCAGCGCAGCTCGGCCGCCTGCACCAGGGCCGCCGTCGTCAGCAGCCATAGGCACGCTGCAGATGCACTCCACCGCAGGAATCGATAGCGTTTGTTCACGCGTGTTCTCGCTCGGTTATGTTGTTGTTTGTTCGGCGCCATCTCGCGATCCCCCCGCTAGAAAGGCGCCACACCGCCGTAAAACACCTGATCGAGTGCCATGCGGGCAAAACGCAGCACTTCGCGTCCGCCCCACCCCGCCAGCACCACGATGGTCACCATCACAGCAATCAGCCGCACCGACAGGCCGATGCTCTGATCCTGGATCTGCGTCACTGCCTGCGCGATGGCAATCAGCAACGCCGATACCGTCGCCACCGCCACCACGGGCAACGAGACCAGCAGCACCAGAAGCAAGCCCTGGCGCGTGGCTTCGAGAATGGTGGCGCTCATGTTCATGGGCCAGTCTCCTTGTGCGGTCCGTGCGTTCTGTGTGTTCAGGCGGGGTTGGTCACCCAGCCCACGGTGTTGAGTTCGATCGCTTCGTCGATCTCCTGGTACGACAGCACCGGCAGATCGCCAAACACCGGCTGCAGCATCGTCTTGACGTAGCGCCGGCAGTTGAGCGACACCATCACCGCCAGCGGCCGGCCATGGCGGTCTTTCTCCAGCGGGCGTGTGCCGCCAAGGATCTTCACCACCTGGTCGGTAATCGCCTGCTTCGCGTCTCGCGTGAGGCTCAGCACGCTGCCCTGCTTGGTGTGCACGACGGCCTGCTCGATGCGTTCCTGCAAGGACTGCTCGAACAGCACCACATCGAGCACCCGGCTGGTGCCGCAGAACTGCTCGGTGATCTGGCGGTGCAAATCCACGCGCACCAGCTCCACCAGGCCGATCACATCTTCGGGCTCTTTGGGCGACCACGTGATCAGGCTCTCGAAAATGGCGCGGAGGTTGCGGATCGACACGCCCTCCTGCACCAGCCGGCGCAGCACTTCCGTAATGCGCTGCGGAGGCACCAGGCGCGTGAGTTCAGCCACCAGCTCGCCATGTTCGCGGCGCATGATCTGGATCAGGTTCTGTGTTTCCTGAATGCCGATGAGTGACGCAGCGTTGCGCTCGATGAGCGTTTCGACTTCTGCAGCCAGGCGGTCTTCGGCGGGCACGGCACCGTCTGAAATCGCATCGCGCTCCGGCAGCGTGCCTTCGGCGGCCAGCACGTCCTGCACAAGCAGCGCGTAACCGTGGGCGGGCAACGCCGCATCCCAGGTCAGTTGCACGCGTGGGAACACCGCGCCGAGCCTGCGCTGCACGCGCGATTTGGCTTCGGCCAGGCGGGTCTGCAAGGCAACGAGTTCGATCTTGCCGCGCAGGTCTTCCGACAGGCGCACCGCAATGGGCGCCGCAATGCCTTCTGCCGGCGAGCCAGCTTCGGGTTCGGCCAATCGCCGGGCATCGGGGCCGAGCACAAGCAGATCGAGCGGCGGAGTTTGCCGGCGCTGGCGCATGCGGAGGAACGCGGCGGCCGCGGTGCCGATCGCCAGTAGCAGGAACGACCATTTCGGAAACCCAGGCACCAGCAGGAACGCCAGCAGCACCCCGCTGGCCATCAGCATGCCGCGCGGGTGCGCGGTGATCTGCGCGCCGATCTGCTGGCCAAGGTGGCGGGCCTCTCGGTCACGCGTCGCCACGCGGGTGGTGACAATGCCTGCGGCAATCGACACCAGCAGCGACGGAATCTGCGAGGCCATGCCGTCGCCAACCGTCAGGATCGCGTAACGGTGCAGCGCATCGCCGATCGACATGCCGTGCATCAACGCGCCCACGGCAATGCCGGCCAGGATGTTGATGACGGCGATGATGATGCCGGCAATGGCGTCGCCCTTGACGAACTTCATCGCGCCGTCCATCGCGCCGTGCAGTTGCGATTCCTGCTCCAGCGCCTCGCGGCGGCGCTTGGCCTCATCCGACGTGATGATGCCGGCGCGCAGGTCCGCATCGATGCTCATCTGCTTGCCCGGCATCGCGTCGAGTGAAAACCGCGCGCCGACCTCGGCCACGCGCTCCGAGCCCTTGGCGATCACGATGAACTGCACCACCGCGATCACCAGGAAGACCACGCCGCCCACGACGAAGTTGTTGCCGACCACCAGTTTTCCGAACGTGTCGATCACGTGGCCCGCGTTGGCCTGCAGCAGGATCAGCTTGCACGAGGCGATGTTCAGCGACAGGCGAAACAGCGTCGTGAACAGCAGCACCGCCGGAAACGACGAGAACGCAAGCGCCGACGGCAGATAGATCGACACGCACAGCAACACGATGCTTGCGGCCAGATTGAGCGAGATCAGCCCATCGAGCACAACGGTGGGCAGGGGCAGAACGAAGAGCGCGACCACCGCCACCACGAACACGGCAATCGCGATGTCGTAATTCACCAGCCGCGCCCAGCGCATGCCGGAGAGCGGAACATCCAACGCTGCAGCAAGATTCCGAGGCTTTGCCATGGAGCGCCTTTGGGCCCGTTTTGGACTGTTGGGACTGTTTTGGGCCGCGTGGGCCCACGAATCTCCGTAGAAGACAGGCGCTGTTGAGCCCCCGCTTCTCTTGCGAAAGTGTAGAAGTGAGGGGCCTGTCCGCTCAACGCTGAAACTCGTAGTCGAGCGGTCAATCTCTGACGAAGTTTCGGGGTCGACTACGCTTTTCGGTAGTTCATCGTGGTGTGTGCACGCCACTACAGTGAGTGCATTCACTTGCCACGCGAGAGGCCACGGTTGACTGCTTCGAATGTGGGTGCCGGCGATGTCCGCGCGCCGATCCTGTTTGGCGAAGAACACATCGTGGTCGATGCCGAATCGATCCGCCTGGGTGCGATGGCGCGCGCCGAGTCCTTCTCTGAAACCGCCCAGGATCTGCGGGCCGCGCACGGTGCGCAGGAACGGCAATTGCTGCTGCGCGCCGTTTTGCGCAGCATCGGCTTCGACTGGCTCTGCTACTACCGGCTGACACGCATTGGTGAATCGATTACGCGCGTGCTGTACTTCCGTGCGTATTCCCCGCCGAACTGGCCCAAGCGCTACATCGAAGAGCGCTACTTTGAAGTCGACCCGCGCCTGGCCTTTGCGCTGCGCCACGAATGGCCCCTCGTGTGGGACCTGGCCGACCTGGGCGCCACGCTTACCGCGCCGGCGGATGCGGACCGCCTGCACCGCCTGCTGCAAGACGCGGAACGCTCCGGCCTGCGCAGCGGCATCAGCTTCGGCGTCGTCAGCCCACGCAGCCTGGAACACAGCGTCATCTGCTTTGGATCGGGCAATAACGCCAAGGGCTGGATTGCCGATAACGTGGTCGGCCAAGCCTATGCCGTGGGGCTGGGCCTGCATGAATTTCTCATGCAGCACGCCAAGCCATTGCATGAAGACACGCATGCGCGTGCGCTCACGCAGGTGCAACGGCAGATTCTGGAATTCATCACCAGCGGGTTGTCGGACAAGGCGATTGCCGAGCAGCTCAACATGTCGCCGCACAACGTCGACTATCACCTGCGTCAGCTCAAGAAGAAATACGGTGCACAGAACCGCGTGCAGCTGGCCTATATGGCCGGCCGCATGTTCATGACATGAATACGCTCGACGCCCGCATGCTCTCCGCTGTGGACCAGACACTGGCGCGTGCGCTGTCGCGCCTGTATCTGGCGCGCGCGGCACTACCGTTTTCCGTAGGGAACATGCCCTACGAAGCGCGTTGCGAAGCGCATGCCGTGCAGGCTGCGGCACAGGCCTACCGCTTCACGTTGGGCGATGCCCCAGGCTGGCTGCTGCTCGATGCCGCCGCTGAACGTGCATGGCTGGCCGACGCCGCAGATGCGCACGTGCCGCAAGCCCTGCGCTGCGCCGTGCTGGCCGACGCTCTGGCATCGCTCACTCGGGCCATCGAGCAACGCAGCGGAGGCGCGCTTATGTGGTTGCCAGAGACCGCCTCGCCCGACGTACGGCTGGACCGGCCAGACGTCCTGCAGATGATGATCACCCGCCGCGATGACGAATCCGTCGGAGACGGTGCCGCGCCGTGGCTGGCGCGCGCCGGTCTGCTGTTCGACGCGCCGCAGGTGCTAGCCGAACTGTGCCCGCCGGAGTTGGCCGCGGAGCCCATTCCGCTGGCCGCGTTCATGGGCACGCAGGTGCCGCTGCGCTTCGAGCTGGGCGCCACTTTTCTGTCGCGCCGCGACTTTGCCAGCATTGCGCTGGGCGACATCGTGCGCATCGAAAAATGGCTGCCCGCAGGCAATGCGCTGCGCTGCGTGGCCCGCGTGCGGGGCCAACTGCACCTGCGTGTTTTCGGGCAAGTGCAAGGCAACCGCATCGTCGTGGAAACCGTAGAGGAAAAGCCGATGACAACAGAGAACCCAGTCCCCAATACCGCTGCATCCGGCACGGAACCCTCCGCGCGCCCGCTTCCCACCGACAGCCTGGACGACATCGAACTGGTCACTACTTTCGAGCTGGAAGAGCGGCGGCTGTCATTGGCCGAACTGCGTGCGTTACGGCCCGGCACGGTCATGGAGCTGGCGCAGCCGCTCAATCAGGCTGTCATCCGCATCCTGGCCAATGGCATGCCGGTTGGCGAAGGCCACCTGATTGCGGTCGGCAACCGGCTCGGTGTGCGCGTGTCGCGCTTCATCGGTCAGGCGGCACCGGGGCAGGCATAACTAACGCCCCTCCCTCAACAAGAACAACGCATCGACACACTCGACACACCCAATGGGAAACCTGCCCAATCCCGTAGCGATGATTGCCGTGGTGGCGGCGCTGGGCATCGCGCCCTTTGCCGCGCTCATGGTCACGAGCTACACCAAGCTGGTGGTGGTGTTTGGCCTGCTGCGCTCGGCGCTGGGCATTCAGCAGGTACCGCCCAACATCGTGCTCAACGGCATCGCGCTGATCCTGACGGTGTTCATCATGGCGCCGGTCGGCATGGACATGGTCGACAACCTGCGCGGGCGCAACTTCAACCTGAGCAGCCAGATGAGCGTGGATGACGTGATCGCCATCCTCGATGCCGCGCAGCCGCCGGTGAAGAAATTCCTGGAGACCCATACGCTGGAATCGGAGCGCAACTTCTTCGTCAAATCCGCCACGAGCATCTGGCCCAAGGAGCGCGCCGCCGGCCTCAAGAACGACGACCTGACGGTGCTCGTGCCGAGTTTCACCCTCACCGAACTGATCAAGGCGTTCCAGGTGGGCTTCGTGCTCTACATCATCTTCGTGGTGGTCGACTTGGTGGTGGCCAACCTGTTGCTGGCCTTAGGCATGCAGATGATTGCGCCGACCACCATCTCGGTGCCGTTCAAGCTGCTGCTGTTCGTGATGCTCGATGGCTGGTCGGTCCTGGTGCACGGGCTCGTGCTGTCTTATCGATAGAGGTGGCGACCATGCGTGTCAGTGCTTTTATCGTTGCCGCCATGGCGTTTGGGGCCTGCATGGCAGCCACGTCTGCCGTGGCGGGGCCACGCATTGATGCGCGCGCCTTCGCCACGCTGGCTGCCACATGCGCGCCACGCGTTGATCGCCTCACGCTCGAAGCGCTGGTGCGCACGGAGTCTGCCTACAACCCGTATGCGATCGGCGTGGTGGGCGGCAGGCTTGTGCGCCAACCGGCCACGCTGGAAGAAGCCGTCGCAACCGCGCGTTCACTGGAGCGCCAAGGCTACAACTTCAGTGTCGGGCTCGGGCAGGTCAACCGCTACAACCTTGCGCGCTTTGGCGAGACACTGGAAACCGCGTTCGACGCCTGCCGTAACTTGCGTGCAGGCGGCACCATCCTCGCCGAGTGCTTTGCACGCTCATTGCCGCGCTACGGAGATCAGCAGCAGGCGTTGCGCGCGGCGCTGTCGTGCTACTACAGCGGCAATTTCGAGACCGGCTTCCGCCATGGCTATGTGCAGAAGGTTGTCGCCAACGCTGGCGACGTGCCTGCCATCGTGCCCGACGCTGCCGGTGGGCGAATCGAGCCGATTCCTGTCGTGCCCGCCGGCGGCGCTACGCCGGCTGCAAGGGCACCCCGCCCCGCCTCTGCACCAGCACAACCACGGGTGCTGACCGGCAGCGCGTGCACGGGCCAGACCGGCCGGCAGGTGATGATCGTTGCGTGCAATCGCGCCGACGGCGCGTCGTGCCTGCGCTGCGTGGCACTGCCGCGCTGAACGCCGCGCGGCCGCTTCCACATCGCCCCTTCCCCCCGTCAGATCAGGTTCAGGCGGCCCGCAATGTAGGCCAGCTGAGCGCGGTTGGTCGCGCCGTAGCGGCGGCGAATCAGGCGCAAGTGGTAATCAACGTTGTGCGCCGTGGTGTGCAGTTTGATGGCGATTTCCTTGTCGCTCATGCCCGCGGCCAGGCACGTCAGCACACGGCTTTGCATGACGGTGAGCGGTGCCTCTTCACCGGATACGCACGTGTTGCGCGTGAACGTTTGCAGTGGCGCCCGCCAAACCTGATGCAGCGCCATGCCAAAGAGGATCGACTGGCCAAGCACACTGTCGCTGATCCATTCCCGCCCTGCATGCGGCGAGCTGAGGCTGACGATTGCATGGTTCATGCCCTTGCCCGCGCCCAGGCTGAACATCACGCCGCTGCGCAGGCCGTGTTCGTCCATCGCCTGCAGCAGCGCGCGCATTGTGGGCTCCATGCGCGCCTGGCCGCGCGCCAGCGATGCCAGATCCCACACCAGCGGCATGCCGGTGGCAAACACCGCGGGCAGGCGCGGGTCGACGGTGAACAGACGCTCGTCGCAATAGCGCTGCAGGAACCGCGGCGCCACGTAGTTCTTGAGCATGGCCACCGTGGGCGGCGCGTTTTCGTGGCGCTCGGTCAGCGCGTAGGTGAGGGACGAAAAACCCATCAGCCCCATCAGCCCGGACACAATGCGTGCGCGCTCGGCCACCCCGCGTGCGGCCTGCAGTTCGGCAGCCAGGCGCAGGCGACCCGGCTGTGCAGGCGCGGGCTCGAACAGCAGCGCGTGCTCGTCCACGGGAACAACGTCCGTGCCGGACGGCAGCGGCACGAAGAAGCGATCGCCATTGGCGGCATCGTCTGCTGCGGTGCGCGCGGCCAGGGAATCGGCGTGCCCGGGTAGCGATGCGCTGTCCGCCTTCGGGGACAGCGCATCCAGGTCGAGCTGGAGGGAAGCGCCTGGGCAGGTGGAAACACCGGACTGCGCGTCCGCCCCCTTGAGCGCGGTGCGCATGTCCATCAGCAGCGCCACGTCTTCGGCGCGGGGGAAACGTACTGCCTGCAAACCATCTGAGCGATGTGCGGCGGCCATTGCCGTCCTCCGGTCATGTTGGAAACACCTGCTTGGCCGCCGGAAAGCTTCCGGCCATAGCCAAGACTGTTTCCCCCCCGGGGGATGACATTTGCTGTGCGGTGACCCTGAGCACCGCTGGGCATGGATCGTGAAAAGCGACGTCCGGCCTACGTTTTGGCGCATTGTTGCAAGCCGACGGCAAGGTTGTCCAACAAAACTTTTTAGTGCCCCACCATCGACGTGGCTTATGTTGCAATGCAGCGGAGGACGCCGCTGACAGCGGTGGCAGGACGGCGCATCCATGCCCCTTGCGGCATGCCGGACATCATTGTGTCAGGATTGACCGTGCGTTATATCCAACCCTATATTGCGAATAATTAACCCAACCTGTCGCCGGCGCCCAACGCGTCACCTCGTGGTTTGCGGGAATCATCCGGCCAGCCAACCGCACCTTCGCAACGTATCCGCATGTCCGCTTCCATCTGGACGCCTCTGCTGCTCTCACTCAAGGTGGCCGGTTGGGCGACCGTCCTGAACCTCGTGCTGGGCGTGGGCGCGGCTTACGCGCTCGCGCGCACGCGCAATCGCCTGCGCGACGTCATCGACTCAATCCTGACGCTGCCCCTCGTACTGCCGCCCACGGTGCTCGGTTATTACCTGCTGGTGCTGCTGGGCCGGCGCGGCACGATCGGGGGGTGGCTCGACAGCCTCGGGATTCAGCTCGTCTTTACGTGGCAGGGTGCGGTGATTGCCTCCACGGTGGTGGCGTTTCCGCTGGTCATGAAATCCGCACGCGCCGCCTTTGAAGGCGTGGATCACCAACTGGAAAATGCGGCGCGTGTGCTGGGCCTGCCGGAGGCTGCCGTGTTCTTTCGCGTCACGCTGCCGCTGGCCGCACGCGGCATTGCCGCTGGCGTGCTGCTGGCCTTTGCGCGTGCATTGGGCGAATTTGGTGCCACGCTCATGATTGCCGGCAACCTGCCGGGCCGCACGCAGACGCTTTCCGTGGCCATCTACGAAGCCGTGCAGGCCGGCGACGACGCCACGGCCAATACGCTGGTGCTGATCACCTCACTCACCTGCATCGTAGTGCTAGTGGTTGCCAGCCGGCTGCTGCAAGGGCGCGCGCCCAGCCTGCAGGAGCAACTGGCATGAGCGGCGGCATGATCGACCTCGTCGTGCAGAAAACGCTCACCAGCGCGGCGCGTGTGTTCTCGCTGGACATTGCCGTACGCTCGGACAGCCGGCGCGTGGTGCTGTACGGGCCGTCGGGCGCTGGCAAGAGCCTCACCTTGCGCGCCATTGCCGGCCTCATGACGCCCGAGCGCGGCCGCATCGTGCTGAACGGCCGTACGCTGTTCGACCACGCCGAGAGCATCAACCTGAGCGCGCAGGAACGCCGCGTCGGCTACCTCTTCCAGGACTACGCGCTCTTCAACCACTTGACGGTGGCGCAGAACATCGCGTTCGGACTCAAGCGCGGGTGGTTCAACCCGCCCCGCCGCACACGCGACCCTCGCGTGCAGCAGTGGATCGACACATTCGAGCTAGGCGCCGTCGCCGCCAATTACCCGACGCAGATTTCCGGCGGGCAGCGCCAGCGTGTGGCGCTGGCCCGCGCGCTGATCGCCGAGCCGTCCATGCTGCTGTTAGACGAGCCCTTTGCCGCACTGGACCCGGCGCTGCGCACGCGCATGCGTTCCGAGCTGTCTGCCCTGCAAGCGCGGCTGCAGGTGCCGATGCTGATGATCACGCACGATCCGGCCGATGTGGAGATCTTCGGAGACCACGTATTCGAGCTGCGCGATGGCCGCGTCGTGGCCGATGCCGTGCGCGCGCCCGATGCGGCGCCGCTATCGCCGTATCCGCATCTGACGGCGGTGCTGAACCGCTAGAAAACGCCTAACGCGAGCCCGGTTGCCATGGCCTGCCCGAGGGTGCGGCAGCGCTCCAGATCGTCTGCCCCGATGTGCTTGAGAGCCAGGATGGCCTCGGGCGTTTGCGCATGCGTGCAGACGATGAGCGGTCCGGCCACGGCCTTGAGCCGCCAGCCGGTGGCAATGCGCTCAATCTGGCGCACCGCGTTCTGGCCATCGCTGCCTGCACAGATCAGGCATGCGTATGGCCGGCCGTTGATACGGTCGAGCACCGGGTAATAGCAGCGGTCGAAAAAATCCTTGAGCTGCCCGCTGATGGCGGCGAGGTTTTCCGGTGTCGCGAAGAGATAGCCGTCCGCCGCCAGCACATCGTCGGGGCCGGCCTGCGCCGCCTGCAGCAACCGCACGGCAACGCCGCCCTCTTCTGCGGCGCCCGCCTGCGCGGCCTCGGCCATCTGGCGTGTGCCGCCCGTCATCGAGTGGTAGACGATCAACAGGGTTTTGGGCGTCATGAAGGCTTAAGCCAATCCCAGGATCACGCTCGACGCCTCAAAGACGGCCACGGCTTTCACGCCTTCAGCGAGTGCCAGTGTTTCCACAGCGGTACGCGAGAGCATGGCCACCAGCACCGTTTCCCCCGCCAACGCAGCGTTCGCATCCAGCAGGCGCAGGCGCACTTCGGCCTGCACCGCGCCATCGCGGATTTCCGTGACCACGCATGGCAACTGGTTTTCTGCCGAGACGCGCCACTCGCCGGCGCCACGCATCAGCATCACAGCAGGCGCCTTGATGAGCGCGACGGCCTGCACGCCCGGCGCCAACCCCAGCACGCGCGTGCTTTCCTGCGTGATGGTGGCGGCGACAGCCTGACCGCCGGGCAGGCGCAGCGTCACCACATCGTTGACGGCGCCCGGTGCGACTGATTCGACCGTCCCGAACAGCGTATTGCGCGCGCTCGTGCGCAGCATCAGGCGGCGCAGCAGGTTGACGTCTTCACTGGCGGCTTGCGCGGCGGCATCCAGGCGTTCGACAAAGCGACGGTGCTCGGCTTCCAGCGCGCGAAAGCTCTCGATCAGCCGTTGCGCGCGGGGCGTCAGCACACTGCCGCCACCGCCCTTGCCGCCCGTGGTGCGCACCACCAGCGGCTCGCCGGCCAGGTTGTTCATGGTGTCGATGGCGTCCCACGCGGCCTTGTAGGAAAGACCTACCGCTTTTGCGCCTGCGGTGATGGAGCCGGTCTGCCCGATGGCAGCCAACAGTTCGATCCGGCCACGCCCGCCCCAGTTGTCTTCACCGGCGCGCAGCCAGATGGTGCCGTCGAGTTCCAGCATGTCGTCCCGTCTTGGATGGAGATTGCAACATGCAGGATGTTAACGTGTTAACGCCGATTCGCCGGCTCAAGCCGCCGCCAGGCGCGGCGTACGCACATGCAGCAGCACCGAGCGCGAGAGCAGCAGGCCACCCAGGAAGCCGAACAGCGCGCTGAACAGTGCCATGAAACTGCCGGAGTGCGAGACTTCCGGATGCATCGCCAGCATCACGTTGTAGGCATAGCGGGACGCGAACAGACCTACGATCACCACCATCGGCACCCAGCTTCCGGGCACGCGCACGGTGTCGGCAGTTTCGGACACGGCGCCGTCGGGCGGTGACATGTACGTCAGCAGGAATGCCACCAAAACAGCGACCAGCCACATCGTCAGCGCCAGCGCGCTGCCATGGCTTGCCATCGACACACCGTAAAGCGAATACGCGGCCACCACCAGCGGCAGTACGATCAGGCGGCGGCGCGACACGATGCGGGGCTGCATCTGACGCACCCCGATGGCGATCAGCACGGCAAACACGACGAACACCCAGGTGGGCGTGTGCGAAACGATGGAGGCGATCGATTCGAGCATGGCGGTCTCCCTGTTGGAATGACGCCAGCTTAGGTGCTGGCCCCCGCGCGCGGGAGCGGATTGCGACGAACGGCAGAAACCCCGGTGTGAACGGCTCAGTCAGCCATGCAGCCTGCCGGGCGGTCAGCCCAGCGCCGCGCGTACGCCAGCATCCACCACTGACAGGTGCGCCCGCAGCAAGCGGTCGAAACCTTCGGCCGTGACGGGCTTGCCGATGTAGTAACCCTGGATTTCCTGGCAGCCCGCCTTGGCAAGAAACTCCACCTGGTCGGCGTCTTCCACACCTTCAGCGGTGACGGTCATGCCCAGGGCGCGCGCCATGGCGACGATGGCCTCCGTCAGCGCCACGGAATCCGGATCGCCCGGAATGCCGGTGATGAACGAGCGGTCGATCTTCACGTTGCTGATCGGGAAGCGCTGCAGATACGACAACGATGAATACCCGGTACCGAAATCGTCGATGGAGATCCGGATGCCCTGCGCGGTGAGTGCATCGAACATGGGGCGGACTTCATCCGCACCGCCCATCAGCAGGCTTTCGGTAATTTCCACTTCGAGCGCGGTTGGCGGCAGCCCGGTGTCGGCCAGCGTCTGCTCGATCATGGGCACCACGTCGCCGGCCTGGAACTGGCGCGCCGACAGGTTGACCGCCATGCGGAAGTCATAGCCCAGCGCTTCGTACCAGATCACGGCCTGCTCGCAGGCGCGGCGCAAGACCCATGCGCCAATCGGCACAATCAGACCGGTCTCTTCCGCCACCGGGATGAACTCCACCGGCGAGATCGCCCCGAGCTTGGCGCTGTTCCAGCGCAGCAGTGCCTCGGCGCCGACGATGCGATGGCTGGCCAGGTCGTATTTGGGCTGATAGACGAGCTGCAGTTCGTTGTTCTCGCGCGCGTCGCGCAGCGCGTTTTCCAGCATGTAGCGGCGTTGCAGGCGGGCGTTCAGTTCAGCCGTGTAGAACTGCGCGCGGTTGCGGCCATTCTGCTTGGCGCGGTACATGGCGGCATCGGCCGAACGCAGCAGGTCGGAACCCGAGATGCCGTCGTGCGGATACAGCGCCACGCCAATCGACACGCCTAAGTAATACCGTCCGTTGACAGTATCGAACGGCTCGCGCATGGCCTGCAGCAAACGTTCGGCCAGCAGCGCGATGCGCTTTCCTTCGACACGCTGGTCGATCAGGATGACGAATTCGTCGCCGCCCAGGCGGGCGATCATGTCGCCAGGGCCGATGCAATCGGTCAGGCGGGCGGCGGCGCTTTGCAGCAGCGTGTCGCCGCAGGCATGGCCGGCGGTGTCGTTCACGCTTTTAAAGCGGTCGAGGTCAAGGAAGAAAAGCGCCAGTTCGCGGCTCTCGTCGCGTGCGCTCTCAATGGCGCTTTCCAGGTGTGCGATGAAGAAGCTGCGGTTGGTCAGCCCTGTCAGCGCATCGTGCGCGGCCAGATGGCGCAGGCGCTGCTCGGCGCGCTTGATGTCGGTGATATCGGCAAACGACAGCATCACGCTGCTGGGCGTGGGCTCGGCGTGACGACGGATCGGAATGATGTTCTGCCGCACCCACATCAGCTCGCCCGTCTTGAGCAACAGCCCATACACGCGGCCGAAGATGGGTTCGCCAGTGCGCAGAACCTGCCCGGACGGCATCATGGTCGAACCGATTTCCTTGCCGTCTTCATCCACGACGCGTTGAATCGGGTCGAGCCGGTTACGCCCGACAAGCTGCCCAGGACGCACGCGCAGGATGCGCTCGGCGCTGGCGTTGGCGGCCTGCACCACACCGTCCGGCGACATGATGACGACGCCTTCGTGCAGGTTCGAGATCGCCAGGCGATAGCGTTCTTCGCTTTCGGCCAGGCCGCGCTCGACGTTGTCCTTCTGAATGGCAACGCCTGCCAGGTGCGTGACGTCGTCGAGGAAATGCTGTTCTTCTTCCACGGGCATGCACGGTTGTCGATAGAACAACGCGAGCACACCAAGCTTGTCCCCGCGCGATGAACGGATCGGCAACGCCCAGGCAGAAGCAAAGCCCGCCGCCAACGCCGCCGTGCGCTCACGCTGCCAGCGCGGGTCGGTCGCAATGTTGTCGATGAAAACGGCGTCACCCAGGAATACGGCGCAACCGCATGCGCCAACATCGGGGCCGACTGGTGTGTTTTCCAGCGTGGCGGCATAGGCCGCGGGCAGCGTAGGCGCGGCGGCCACACTCAGGGTCTGGGAGTCGGCGTCCAGCAGCAGCAGCGCCGACATGGCATTCGGGTAGACCTGCTCGACGTACAGGCACAGATGGCGCAGCACCGTCGACAGCGTCGCATTGGAGGCAAGTTGCGCAAGCACGGCATTCTCCGAAGCGAGCAGGCGGCGCGCATGCAGTGCTTCGGCACGAGCCTGTACGGCGTGGCGCTCCAACGCATGGCGCGACACGGCTTCGCGCAGCACGATCATGACGGCGGGCTGCCCCTCGTGCTCGCACGCGGCGGCTTCGCTGGCAACCAGCACGTGCGTGTAGTCGGCGCGCACCAGACGGTGTTCGACCGGCTGTGCAGAGACGCCGCTGCTCACCATGCCCGCCAGGCGCGGAACCACCTGGGCAACGTCATCAGGATGAATCAGCCCGGCGAGTTGCAGGCCGGCCAGTTGCGCTGGATCCTGCGCGCCCAGCAAGCGGGCGGCTGCCGGGTTGGCTCGCACGAGGCGCCCGTCCACGGTCAGCAATACCGCGTCGGACGACAGCCGTGACAGCGCATCGAAATCGGTACCACGCACATCAGTCATCGCCCCGACCATGGCCGCCACCGGACGTTGCGCGGCCTGGGGGCCCAGCGCAACGTCTGCAGGAGAGGCTCCGGCCTGGGCCGGAAGAAACTGGGTCATGGGCAATGCGATGGCTTGAGCGATAACAGCAACAGCAGTGGCAATGGGAAAGCGAGAGGGAGACTACACGTGTCTCGACCCTAACCACAACGGCGCGCCGGCAGAAAACTGAAGGGTGCTGCGTGCGATACCCCTGACGGGCGTGTGGCGGCCGTCCTACGTTGCATGCCCCAAGAAAAAACCCGCGCTCAGTTGACGAGGCGCGGGTTGAAATCTCTGGACCGTGTCGATCTGTTCCAGAGAGGAGAACCGACCCATGAGGCAAGCGAGGCAAAGCTGCATCGCATCGCCATGTTGTGAATCATAGTTGCCCCCTTGGAAAAACAAAGGGCGGAAAAGACCGGATATTTCGTCCCATTTTCATTTCCGCCGACCCATTTGTTTTGGCACTGCACGAACCCCTGTGCTGCTTATCCCGCCTGCTTACATCGCCTGCATGTGCGAGCCTTATGGGCGGTTCGTTTCACGATGCAGACGATGCCGGAAAAATCTCCCCGGCATATCGGTTGGTCGCTACATTGGCAAGAATGTTCCAAGCTGCCAGATTATGTCGGTTCACATGAAGCATTTTGCGCAGGCAAAATCACGTCGGAGTGGCTCATGAGGCAGATTGCCGCGTCAAGTTCGGGCGCGGCATGCCGTTACTGGTCGAAAGAGCGCGCCTGTTCCGTGACCTAGCAGGCGCAATTTGGATGCCCGTTCCTGGACTGTCATGCCGTCTCTGTCTCCCCCCACTGGATCGCTTTCACGGCGCACGACGCGGTTGCTGATTGCCGTGAGCGTGCTGGCCGTCCTTGTTGCGTTGCCGCGCGCACACGCTTCAACGCCGCCCGCGGCCGCAGTTGTGCCTGCCCCCAGCCGGCCACCCGTTGCTGCTGCCCCGCCCGCACCGATTCCGGCCGCCAAGACAACCAAGGCGACGACGGTTGCCTCTACCGCCCCGACCTGCCAAGCGATCATGCGGCGCCTGTCGGGCAGCCTGGCTGCCACGCCGAGCACGGCCGATAAGCCGGGCACCGTGATGATCGACGTGGACAAGGCGGGCGTGATGATGGCTTGCAGCCATTCCGACTCCATTGCCATCCCTGTACCGGGTGGCAAGCCGCGATGACACCCTTCGTCTTCGCACACCGTGTCATGGCCGGCATGCTGGCGGCGCTGGCAGCGCTGTCCATGCCGGTGGCCGGTGCGGAGCGCTGGATCAGGCTGGCCGATCAACCGGACAGCTACGCATCGCTCGACGTCGGAAGCATCCAGCGCATGCCCAGCGGGCCGGTCAGCGCATGGGTGCGCGTAGAAGCGTCGAATCGCTCGGGCATGCGCTCGCTGCAACGCATGTTCGGCGCCTTTCGCGGCGACATGGCCGATTTTCTGTACACCATCGATTGCCGCAGCCGGCAGTTCTCCGTCTCGCAAGCCAAGCTGTATCAAGGCGCGCTGACCGTCAGCGAACGACAGCTCGCCAACGATGCGGGCTGGCAACGCGTGGATGCCGTGGGCCTGGCCGGCGAGGTGGCGCGCCAGCTCTGCAGCGGATAGCGTCCAGGCTTCTTGCATCGCATCGCGGTGCCATCGTTGGTAACATCAACGCGTGCGCCCCGCTCCCAAGTCCCCTTCGCTTCAGCCTGCCGACCCTCGCGTAACCGCAGACGCGAGCGTCTTCGGCACGCTTGCACGCGGCTCGCGCGCATCGCTCGAGCGCGTGACGAATCTGGGCGATGGGGTGACCGCCGCCATCTGGCGCAACGAGCACGACGAGGCGCGCTACATCCAGCCCGAGCACCACACGCTTTCGGTCTATCTGCAGGGCGGGTACACCACGCACCGCCAGGATCTGCCGCACCTGTTCGGTGCGCCGGGGCGCGTCTGCATGCTGCCGGCCGAACACCAGTCGAGCTGGGTAATCGAGCAGCCGATGCGTTTCGTTCATCTGTATTTCACGCCTGACGCGTTGGCGGGGCACGCCGTACGTTTGCTCGACGCAGAGCCCCGCCTGTTCACGCTGCACGACCGCACCTTCATTGAAGATGTTCATCTCGCACAAGCCTGCGCGAACATCGCTCAGCTCGACTGGACCGACCTGGACGACCGCATGCGCGCCAACGCGCTGGCCAACGACACGCTGTCGTATCTCGTGCAGACCCAGGGCCGCACGCGGGCGCTGGCCGTACGTGGCGGACTGGCGCCGCACGTATGCCGGCGCATTGCCGCGCGTATCGATGCCGAGCTGCATCTGCCCCTGTCGCTCGGGCAACTCGCAGCAGAAGCAAACCTGTCGGAGTTCCATTTCGCACGGATGTTTCGGGCATCGTTCGGGGTGGCGCCGCATGAGTGGGTGATGCAGCAACGCATGGCGCGCGCGCAAACGCTGTTGCGCACTACAACCCTTGCGCTGGCGACGATTGCCGAGCGCTGCGGCTTTGCCAGCGCCAGTCATTTCAGCCGGCGATTTGCTCTGCAGCTCGGCGCGTCGCCGTCGCGCTACCGGCAGGCGTGGCACGGGGCTAGGCCGTAGCCTGCCACGTCAATATGCGAACGACCGTGCATCGCGATCGCCCGGCTCTCCATATCAGCCGAAAAGCTGCGCTGGACTAGCGTTTTCCACGATAGAGGCGCATCGGCGGGCGCAGTAACGTGGAGATGGGTTCCCCATGGAGACCGCCATGTTTACCCATATCCTCCTGCCGACCGACGGCTCCGAACAGTGCCGCAAGGCCATCGACGGCGCGCTCAAGCTGGCGCGCGCCACGGGTTGCCGCCTCACCGCCTACACGTGCATTGAAGAATTCCCCAACATGGCCTATTCGGCCGGCGTGGGCGAGTGTCCGCATGCGCACTACATGGAAACGGTGCAGGGCCACGCCAAGGACTGCATCGACCGCATTGCAGAGCGCGCCCGGGAAGAAGGCGTGCAGTTCGACAGCGATGTGTCGCAGTTTCCCGAGCCCTATCTGGGCATCCTGGATGCGGCAAAGCGGCACGCGTGCGACGTCATCTTCATGGCATCGCACGGGCACCGCAGCCTGATGGGACGACTGTTGATCGGCAACGAGACGCGCAAGGTGCTGACCTACGCGCATGTTCCGGTGGTGGTCTACCGCTAGGCATCCGTTCACGGGCCGCCCTGCGGACCGGGAACCGATTTCATCTTTGGGCCAATCCCGAATTACATCATCGGTGCGGGTTCCAGCCCGCCTTCTCCGGGCTCGAGCTCGGCCACACGCTGAGCCTCACGGTCGGCGATCTGCTTGCGCTGCTCCGGCGTGAGCACCTGCATGATCTTGGCGCCAGCCTGCGCGCGCAACTGCGCTTCGCGAGCCACGGCGCGGCCCAACGATTCAGTCAGGCTGCGCGCACGCGCTTCGTCATACTGACCCGAAGCCACCATCTGATGCAGATCGCGCCGGGCGTGCTCGATGGCCTTGCGCTGTTCGCGCGCTTCGGGCATCTGCGCATATTCGATGGCGAAGATCTTGTCGCGCTGCTCTTCGGTCAGCTTCAGGCCGTGCAGGAAGGGCGCGCCGCCATGATGCGGGCCCATGCCACGCGGGCCGCCGGGGCCCATGCCTGGCCCGCGCTCCATCATGCCCGGACCATGTGGTGACATAGGTGGCATGGGCGAGAGCGGATCAGCGCCGGGCCCGGCGGTCTGGGCCAGCGCGGCGCACGAGAGCAAAAGTCCGGCGGCAATACCGGCCACGCGGGAAGTCACTGCGGTCATGTTGAGGCTCCTGATGAGATCGTCGGCCGGACATGCCAGCCATACGCTCACTGTAGCCATCGACATCGCACCAAAGGTGGGCAAACAGAGGAGTTTTCTTGAACCTCAGGCGTCAAGGCGATAACCCACGCCATAGACGGAATGGATCAGGTCGGTGCCCGGGCTCACCTGCTCCATCTTGCGGCGCAGGTTCTTGATGTGGGTATCGACCGTGCGGTCGGTCACGATGCGGTGGTCGTCGTAGATCTGCTCGAGCAGGTTCGATCGCGACAGAATGCGCCCCGGTGCGCCCGCCAGCGCAGCCAGCAGGCGAAACTCCACCGGCGTGAGGTCGAGGCGCTGCCCGCGCAGCGTGGCGGCATAGGCGGCACCGTCGATCTGCAAGGCGCTTTCCGACATGCCGCCACCGCGCTGTACGCGGCGCAGGATGGTCTTGATGCGCGCCACCAGTTCGCGTGGGCTGAAAGGCTTGCAGACGTAATCGTCGGCGCCCAGCTCCAGGCCGAGCAGGCGGTCGATTTCTTCAACACGCGCCGTCACCATGACGATGGGCACCTCGCTGAATGCGCGTACCTCGCGGCAGATTTCCAGGCCGTCCTTGCCGGGCAGCATCAGGTCGAGCAGCACGAGTTCGGGTGCGGTCTCACGAATGCGCTGCGTGGCATGCGTGCCATCGGCCAGCCACTCGGTCTCGTAATGAGCGGCGCGCAGATAGTCGGTCATCAATGCGGCCAGCTTGGGTTCGTCTTCAATGATCAGAATCATGGTCGGCTAGCGGATCAAGCACATCAAGAACAGGCAGGCGAATGGCGATCCACAGCCCGCCCAATGGCGAATGTCTGGCGTCAATGGTGCCGCCGTGTGCGGCAATGATGGTCTGGCACAGGCTCAGGCCCAGGCCAGCCCCGCCCTGCGCCCGGCTGCGTGAGGCATCCACACGGAACAGGCGGTCGAAGATGCGCGGCAGCATTGCCTCGGGCACGCCCGGCGCGCTGTCCTGCACGTCGATCTGCTGCCAGCCGCCCTCCTGATGGACATGCACGCGCAGCGTGCCGCCCGCGTCGGTATAGCGCAGCGTGTTTTCCAGCAGGTTCTGCATGACCTGTCGCAGGCGCTGCGGGTCGCCGTTGACCATCGTGGCATGCGACGGCGCGGCCGGCACGTCCAGCTGCAGCGCGATGCGCTTTTCCATCAGGCGTGGCGTGAAGCCTTGCACGGCGTTGCACACGGTGTCGGCCAGGTCGAGCGGCTCCATGTGGAAGGCGAGCGCGCCAACGTCGGCCAGGGAGAGTTCATACAAGTCGTCGATGAGCTTGCTGAGCGTCGACACTTCGGCCTGCAATGACGCGAGCGACGTAGCCGTCAACGGGCGCACGCCGTCTTCCAGGGCTTCGAGTTCGCCGCGCAGCACGGCCAGCGGCGTGCGCAGTTCGTGCGAGATGTCGGCCGTGAGCTGACGCCGCATCTTCTGGTTGGCCTCCAGCGATGCGGCCAGGTGGTTGAAATCCGCCGCGAGCCCGCCGAGTTCATCGCGCGAATGCACGTCGACACGGGTGGCGTAGTCGCCGTCGGCCATGCGGCGCGCGGCATCGGTCAGGCGACGCATCGGGGCCAGCAGACCGCGGGCGAGCAGCACCGCCACCAGCGCCGCCAGCAGGACCGACAGCCCGGCGATGATCCACGTAGCGCGCAGCTGCTGCGCCTGGAATGCCTGGTCGGCGCCTTCGGGGACCCGCACGCGCGGGGGCATGGCCAGCCAGCCGATGGTCTGGCCGTTATGGTGCAGTTCCTGCCATCGCGCGTTCGGCCCGAGCGGCGGCCCGTCTCCAATGACGACGTTGCGCTGCGCATCAAGCAGCCAGATTGGCGAGTGCGGCATCGGCGGCTCGCCGGGCGGGTGCAAGGGCATGCTCCCTGCGGGAGGCGGGCCGGGCGGCGGCGGCATGTCTCCGTCGATGCCGCGGTCCGGGCCGGGTGGGAGCGGATCAAAGCGATGGCCCGGTGGCAGGTCGAAGCGGTCGCCGCCCATGCCGTTGGCGCGTGCCCGGGCGCCTTCGCGGCGCAGCAGGCGGAACCACGCCATGCGATCGTTGCGCAGGAAATCCCAGTTGCCGTGCTGCGTGTAGGCACCCTCCACGCCCTGCGCGAGCACGGCCATGCGCTCGGATTCGCGCGCGTTCACGTAGTCGAGAAAATTGGCGTCAAAGCGCCAGCGCACCGCCGCGCCCATGGCGAGCGCAACAACGATGCTCAGCATGAACAACGCGACGAACAGCTTGGAGGTGATACCGAAAGACGGGCGCATGGATCAGTCAGGGGCTGCCGGGCTCCGCTAGCAGGAGCGGTTCCCGCACTGCCCGGCAGCAGGCACGGCCTCATCTTACCGGGCGCGCTGCCGCAGAAAGCGCCAGCATACCAACCGCCTGTGGGCAAAAAATGAGCGAAATGCGAAGAAAGCGTATGCTGCTGCCACGCTACAGATCCATATATTCGCGTATCCCCTTCACAAGGAACCGCCCTTGCCCAGCCGGTCGGCCAACCTCGCGTTTTCGATGCATCGCTGCGCCATGCGCGGCGTGGAAGCCGTCGCCGCAGATTCTGGCCACGCCTTCCCGCGCCACACGCATGGCCAGTTCGGCATCGGCATCGTTGATCGGGGGGCGCAGAGATCATTCAGCGGACGCGGCACGGTAGAAGCCGGCGCAGGCGACGTCATCACGGTCAATCCGTTTGAAGTGCACGATGGAACACCCATCGGCGATGCCGGCCGCGCATGGCGCATGCTTTACCTCGACCCCGGCGTGGTCGCAGAGTTGGCGACGGACATGCACCCCGGCCACTGCGGCGACGCTGAATTTGACCGCCCTGTCATCCACGACGCAGACCTCGCCCCTCGCATGCACCTGTTGTTTGCGCAGATGACGGTGCCCGCCGCGCAAAGCGATGCACTGCTGCGCGAGCAGCTGCTGCTGTCCGTCCTGGCAGACGCGCTGCACGCCTCCCACGACCGCACCAACCACCACGCCGACGCCGCCCCCGACGCCATCCAGCTTGCCCGCACCCGCATCGACGACGACCCCGCGGCCGCCATCTCCCTGCTCGACCTCGCGCACGAGACCGGCCTCAGCCGCTTCCAGGTATTGCGCGGTTTTGCCCGCGTCACGGGCCTCACGCCTCACGCCTATCAGGTGCAGCGTCGCGTGGCCCTGGCACGCCGCCTGATCGCCCAAGGCCAGCCCTTGGCTGAAGTGGCAGCCGCATGCGGTTTTGCCGATCAAAGCCACATGACGCGGCAGTTCGTGCGCAAGTACGGCGTGTCGCCGGGCATGGTGGCAGCGGCGCGCTAGCCGCATCCTCCGCATCCTCCGCACCCTCCGCACCCTCGCGCTGCAATTTCGTTCAAGACGCGCACATCGCGTGCGCCCATCCTGCGGCTTCCACCCACGCAGGATGCGATATGTCCAAACGACTCGAAGGTTGTCTCTACCTTGCCCTGGCGATGGTGCTGGTGGGCAGCACCGTGGCGGCCAGCAAGATCATCGCGGCGGGCTTGCCGCCCTTTACAGCGACGGCGTTGCGCTTTGCGATGGCACTGCCGATGTTCCTCGTCATCATGCGCATGACCCGTTCGCGCTGGCCCGTGCTTGCACGCCGCGACTGGGTGCTGCTCTTCCTGCAGGCGGCCGCCGGCAGCGTGGGCTATACGACGCTGCTCATTTCGGGCCTGCGGCACACGTCTGCCGCAGACGCGGGCGTCATCATCGGGACGCTGCCGGTCATGTCGGCGCTCATTGCAATCGTGCTGCTGGGCGAACGGCCCGGCCGCGCGGTGCTGGGGGCGATTGGGCTGGCCACCGCCGGCGTGCTGGCCATCGCCCTGCAGCCGCGCGGCGACGCGACGCATCCGCTGCTGGGCAATCTGCTGGTGATGGGCGCAGTGGTGTGCGAGGGGCTCTTCATCCTGCTCAACAAACGCCTGCGCACGCCCGTACCGCCGCTTGCGCTGTCGGCATTGATGAGTGCATTCGGTTTGCTGACAGCGCTGCTGCCCGCGCTGTGGGAAGCGCCGTGGCAGTTGCACGCATCGGTGCAAGCCACGCAAGCACTGCTGGCCGTGGCGTATTACGCCATCGTGCCGACGGTCGGTGGTTTTGTGCTCTGGTATGCCGGGGCCGCGCGCGTGAGCGGCGCGGAGGCGTCGCTGTTTACCGCCCTGGCGCCTGTGGCAGCCGTGGTATTTGCAGCAACGCTGCTCGGCGAGGCCGTCAGCACGCGCCAGGTCAGTGGCATCGCCTGCGTGCTGGCGGCGGTGCTCAGCCTTGGCCTGGCGCGTGCACCACGGCCGGTCACATCGACGACGTCTTAAGCTTCCGCCTCGGGTGCCGTCACATCTTCCATGCGCTCGATCCGCACGCGCACGATGCGACGGCTGGCGGCTTCGAGAATGACGAAACGCAGGTCGTGGCGCACCAGCGTATCGCCCACCTCCGGCAGGCGGTCCCATTGGTTGAAAAGGTAGCCACCGAGGCTCGTGGCGCCGCCGCCTTCATCGAGCAGCCAGTCGACATGCAGGACATCTTCGAGCTGGCGCAGGTCGGCCTCGCCGGCGACTTCCCAGCAGCCATCGCTGACTTCCACCACGCCCAGGCGTTCGTCCTCATCGGGGAATTCACCGGCAATGGCTTCGAGCACGTCGATGGGCGTCACCACGCCCTGCACCACGTCCAGCGGATCGGTCACCAGCAGCATGCGCCCGCGCGCACGCTTGAGCTGATCCATCAGGCGGAGGATGCCGATGTTGTCGGACACCTTGAGCGCAGGCTTCACGCTGCGGTCTACGTCGATTGAGCCGCGGGTGTCGAGATCGCCCATCAGGTCCTTTGCGCGAGCAACGCCCACCAAGTCATCCAACCCGCCGCGGCAGACCGGAAACTGGTTATGCGGCACAGCCAGCAGCAACTTGCGCGTGACGGCCGCATCGGCATCGATATCCACCCACGAAATATCGTGGCGCGGCGTCATGATCGAGCGCACCGAACGTTCGGCCAAATCCAGCACGCCGCTGACCATGCTGCGCTCTTCCGGGCGGAACACGGTCTCGGGCACGGACTTGCCGGTCTCGTGCGAAGCGGCTTCGTGCGATTCAGACTCTGCCGGCGCGCCACGGCGGTCGCCCAGCAAGCTCAGCACGGCATCGGCAGTGCGCTCGCGCAGCGGGCGCCGGCGCTCGTAGCGCACGGTATTGCGCTGGGCCACCTGGTTGAAGAACTCGATCAGGATCGAGAAGCCGATGGCGGCATACAGATAGCCCTTCGGAATATGAAAGCCCAGGCCCTCGGCAACGAGCGAGAAGCCGATCATCAGCAGGAAGCTCAGGCACAACACCACCACCGTGCGATGCGCGTTGACGAATTCCGTCAGCGGCCGCGAAGCAAACAGCATGGCGCCCATCGCGATCACCACGGCCGCCATCATCACCGGCAAATCGTTGACCATGCCCACGGCGGTGATGACGGAGTCGATGGAGAACACCGCATCGAGAATCACCACCTGCGCGATCACGTTCCAGAACTTGCCGTGACCGCTGCCGTGGCTTTCGTCCTGCGGCTGGCCGTCCAGACGTTCATGCAGCTCGGACGTGGCCTTGAACAGCAGGAAGAAACCACCCAGCAGCAGGATGATCGATCGGCCCGACAGGTCGACCGGCCCCAGCGTGAGCAACGGCTTGGTCAGCCCGATCAGCCACGACATGGCGGCCAGCAGCACCATGCGCATCAGCAACGCCAGGCCCAGACCGATCATCCGGGCCCGGTCTCGCAGCGCTGGCGGCAGCTTGTTGACCAGGATGGCGATGAAAACGAGGTTGTCGATGCCGAGAACAATCTCGAGCACCACCAGGGTGAACAGGCCGATCCAGATGGACGGGTCAGCAAGCCAGGTCATAGCGGGAAGTAGAAGACAGCAAAAAGACGATCCGCCGATGATAACCGCAGCGCACGCGCGGCCTTGCGGGAATCCCTCGCAAGGTGTTGCAACAAACGGGCCGCGAGGCTTGGAGCCGGCGGTTCAGCGCTGTGCAACGCGGCTGCCGCCCTGGGCACCGGATTGCGCTGTCCGCACGGGGCGGTAGCCGTCGGAGAGCGTCTTGAGGAAGGCAACGATGTCGCGCACATCAGCCTCGGACAGCACGGGCGTGTCGCCGGGCTTGCCGCCAAACGGCGGTTCCATGTTGACGTTGGCGCGGTATTGGGGCGGCAGGTCATCAAACTTGTCGACCGTGCCGTCGGCCTTGCGCGGGTACCACTTCTGCGGTTGCGTGTCGCGCTGGGCGTAGAAGCGCACCGCGTCTTCCAGCGAATGGATGGCACCGTTGTGGAAGAACGTCTTGCGCAGTGCCACGTTGCGCAGCGACGGCGTGCGGAAGCGGCCGCAATAGTCGGCGCGGTCTTTCAGATCGGTCCGGTCGGGGCCGCACAGGCCGAGGTCGAAGAACTTCGGATCCGCATTGGCGGCCAGCGTGCGGTTGCGTGGAACGCCCACGGCAATGTGGCCGAAATCGGTAAAGGCCGGGAACGCTCCGTCCTGCTTGATGGCGCTCACGTGGCACGAGGCGCAGTTGCCCTTGGCTGGATCGGAAAACGCCTGCAGCCCGCGCATTTCCTGCGGTGAAAGCTTCGCCTGCTTGCGCAAAAACGCGTCGTATTTGCTGTCATACGGATAGAACTCGGACGGCGTTTCCTGGAAGACCTCCAGCACCATCAGTGCGGCGCGGAAGGCAGTGTCTTCGTTGTCGAGAATGTCGTTACCGAACACCTGACGGAACGTCTGTGCATGACGGCCATTGCGCAACTTGGCCACAACGCTGGCCTGCGTGCCGTTGGCCATCTCGTGCCCCGACAGCAGCGGAATACGCGCCTGGTCGTGTGTGGACGACACGCGGCCGTCCCATGTGTAGCCGCCGGTCGGACCCTGGTCTTCAGAGTCGTTGCCGTCGCTTTCATAAAAGTGTTCGGAGAACGGCGGCACATTCTGCAGATAGCGCAGCGATGGCGCGGCACGCACACCGGTCTTGTTCATGCCCGTGCCGCCAAGCTGCACCGACAGATCATTCGGCGGGCCATAGGCATGCGTGGGGCTGTGGCAACTTGCGCAGGCCAGCTTGCCCGAGGCGGACATAGCCGGATCGAAGAACAGCGCCTTGCCCAATGCCGTCATCGCCGGAACCGACGGGCGGCGCGTTGCCATCATCGTGTAGAAGGCTTTTTCATAGGCCGGTGCCACCGTTGGCTTGCCGACCGTTGCCGCTGCCGCTGCCGGCGCCGCAGCGGCCGGTGCAGAAGCCGCCATGGTTGCGGCATGGGCTGTCGCCGAATCGCCCCGCTCGCAGCCGCCCAACCCGACGACCGCGCCCGCAAGCACCGACATAGCGATCACGCAAAACGTTGCAGCGGGCAGGACACGGGACATTTTCGACAGACGAAATTTTGGGAGCCTTGCAACTTAGCATGGCGCCCATGACACTTTGATGTCGTCAAACGTGTGTCACGTCAGCCCTTGGAGAGGTCCTATGGTGGCAAATGTCTTCAAACGTTCGGTGGTGCCCCTGCTCATCCTGATGATGGTTATCACGCTGAACTGGGGCGAAATCGGCGCTACGCCTGCGTTTTCATCATCAACTTGTCACACACAAAGCACAGACTCCGGCTCGCTTTCGTCCCCCACACAACAATCCAGGGAAATCATGAGCCGAGCGCTTCGTCTTTTGCCGCTGACCGCGTTGGTTGCGGCCAGCATGTCTGCCTGTGGTGGCAGCGATTCGAACAGCAATGCCTCCGCGTCCACCTCGGGCGTCGTGACGGGCAGCTACTTCGAACATGCCAAGGTCTGTATCGACGCCAACAACAACGGCAAGTGCGATTCGGGTGAGACCAGCACCTACACCGATGCGAACGGCGCTTACACGCTGGCTGGCTCGGGCGCCATCACCGTGGAAATTGGCACGGACGCCTTCCGCAACGACCCGGACAAGGGTACGCACACGGCCATCACGCAGCCGCTGGTGTTCCGCGCACCGGCCGGTGCCAACGCCGTTGTCAGCGCCATCTCGACCGAACTGGCTGTGCTGATGGACAGCAACGGCGGCGACATCAATGCCGCCAAGACGGCGCTCGCCGCACGCCTTGGCGTGACGATCGACAAGCTGCTGGAAGACCACAACAAGGAAACCGACGCTGGCACCAAGGCTGCCCTGCAGGCTGAAATCGACCAGGCCATCGCCCTGATCGCTGACGCCATTGCCAACGGCGGCGACGTCGGCAAGAGCCTGCGTGACGGCGTGGCCAAGCGCATGGCGCTGGCCAACAACGTCAAGACGATCGTGGTGATCTACGCAGAAAACCGCGGCTTCGATAACCTGTACGGCCTGTTCCCGGGCGCCAATGGCATCCCCGGTGTGAACCCGACCTCGACGGGCACCGCCGTTGCGCAGAAAGACTTCGATGGCTCCGTGCTGCCAACGCTGCCGCCCACCTGGGGTGGCGTGACCGCAGCCGGCCAAAGCGTGCAGATCACGCAGGCGTCCACGGCCAACATGCCCAATCAGATGTTCCAGATCGACAGCCCGTCGGGCTTCGGCAGCACGGGCACGGTCGTCGGCCAGAACGTCATCACGCGCGATCTCTGGCACCGCTTCTATCAAAACCAGATGCAGATCAACGGCGGCAAGAACGACAAGTTCGCCGCCTTTGCCGACGCCGGCGGCCTGACCATGGGCTACTACGACGGCAGCAAGATGACCATGTGGAACATCGCCAAGCAGTACACGCTGGCGGATAACTTCTTCATGGGCGCATTCGGCGGTTCGTTCCTGAACCACCAGTACCTGATCTGCGCGTGCGCGCCGGTCTATCCGAACGCCGCGACCTCGCCGGCCAAGGGCAGCATCGCCAACGTCAAGACGAATGCAGACGGCAGCCCGACGCTCATCCCGGCGGCAAGCTCGGTGATGGCCGGTGCGCCGACCTCATACGCAGGCGCGGCCGACGATGGCAACGCCACGAAGGACGGCAACCTGACGCCGGTCGACAGCAACGGCAATTCGTACGCCGTCAACACGATGCAGCCGCCGTACCAGCCGTCGGGCAACGCCGTAGCCAGCGGCAATGCGGCTTACGCCGATCCGACCAAGGCCACCACCCTGCCGAAGCAGTCGACCACCAACATCGGTGACCTGCTGACCGCACGTGGCGTGGACTGGGCCTGGTACGCCGGCGCCTGGAACGCGGCCATCGCCGACGCCCCGAACGCTACGCGAAGCGTGATCTACAGCGGTTCGATCCAGTTCCAGCCGCACCACCAGCCGTTCAACTACTTCAGCCGCTTCGACCCGGCCACGAGCACCGGTGCTGCTGAGCGTGCGGCCCACCTGCGCGACTACGACGCCGCCTTCCTGCAAGACGCAGCCGCAGGCAAGCTGCCCGCTGTCACGTTCTACAAGCCGCAAGGCAACCTGAACCAGCACCCGGGCTATGCCAACGTGGCTGACGGCGACGCGCACATCGCCAACGTGATCGCCCAACTGCAGAAGAGCCCGCAGTGGAAGAACATGGTGATCGTCGTGACGTATGACGAAAACGGCGGCTTCTACGACCACGCCACGGTGCCGAAGGCTGACCGCTGGGGCCCGGGCACGCGTATCCCGGCGATCGTTGTCTCGCCGTTCGCCAAGAAGGGGTTCGTTGACCACACGCAGTACGACACGGCTTCGGTGCTGCGCCTGATCACGCACCGCTTCGACCTGCCAACGCTGCCGGGTATCAAGCAACGCGACGCCGCGCTCGTCTCCAACGGCAACAAGCCGATGGGCGACCTGACCAACGCGTTGGACTTCACGCAGGCGCAATAACGCTGCAACGCAGTCCTCACGAAAAAGGCGGCCGGAGCAATCCTGGCCGCCTTTTTTCTTTAACCGCTATTTGCCCTTCTTCTTGCCGGCGGGCTTTTCGCTCTCCAGCGTTTCAAGCCGCATCCCCACCTTGATCGTCACCTGCCAGTGGGCGATTCTGCCGTCCACCAGGTGGCCGCGTGTTTCCAGCACTTCAAACCAGTCCAGATGCTTGAGCGTCTCGCCCGCTCGCGCGATGGCGTTGCGGACGGCTGCATCGCTGGAGTCGGGTGAAGACCCGACCAGCTCGATCATCTTGTAGGTATGGGAACCCATATCGCCTCCTTGTTGGCATGGTTGGAACGTCGGCAGGGTGCCTGCAAGGCGCGATGTGCATGCGATGCGCGCGCCATGGCACTTACCAGAATGGCACCTGTCCCTCCGCCTTGATAGCCCGGATTTGCACGGGGCCAAAAATTCATGGCGGTTAATTGCGTTTACAAAGCTGACAAATCTCGTCAACGGACCGACGCGTGGCGTCAAACCCGCTCGCATGCCGAGCGCCTGACTGCTGTTGAGGTGCCACTTTTCGGGCGACCGCGTGGCATGTCCAGGCCAAACGGAGCTGGTACGGAACCTGCGTTGGAGTGCACACCCGTTTCCCCCAAGAGGAGGCGTCATGCGCCACCCAGAACAACAAGCATCCGCCTCATACTCGCCGCTGTCGGCCGTACCGCCCACGCCGCCGGCCACACAGGAAACCGCGCGCCTAGTCGCCGAGACCATCCCTTTCAATCTCGAGCGCGGCGGCCGGAGCATCGAAGCCACCTATTCGACCCGCAACGGCATCGTGACGGTCAAATACCGGGGCAAGACGCTGTCCACGTATTCGCCGCAGGGTGACGAGGCCAACTACAAGGCGGTCGCCCGCCAGTTGCTCAGCGTCATGCTGACCATCTGAGCCGCGCCACACCTTCCCATCAATGCCGGGCCTTGGCCGCGCTATGCGCAGGGCGACCGAACTCGGCACGCAGCGCACCCTTGGCACGTTCGAGAATCCGGCGCCGGCCGGCGCTGAGATTGTGCCCCGCCCGATTGATATAGAACGTCAGCATTGACATGGCCGACTGGAATGCCGTCCCCTTGCGCCGCCGGCTGTGCTCAGCCGATGCCTTGAGCGACGCTGCAATCCGCGCGGGGCTGCGCGACTTGAAGATGTCGGGTTCGATGTCCAGCGCGTCACTGGTTTCCATCACATGGTGCGACCAGCGCTGGGGCTTCGGTTTGGCCTTCGATTTGGCCGTCGCCGGCTTGGGCCGGGCGTGGTGCGTGGCCATGATGAAATCTCCTGTAATGATGTACCGGCAGTTCCGCAAGCCACGTACCCGCGCGGGCAGCTACAAAGCGGCGACTTCCGTTACGATGACGGACGCTTCACGCCTCTTTTCCGCCTCCTTCATTGATCGCCGGGTTCCGGCGCATATCCAACGTGTCTGGCGACGCCGGTCTTTCTCCCGCTTCCTCTTCCGCATCCGCGCAAACGCTTTCACATGCGCCGTTCTCCTACCCCGCCTTCAGGCTGTTCTGGTTCGCCCGGCTGTCCACCACCTTCGCGTATCAGATGTTCGGGGTGGCCGTCGGCTGGCAGATCTACGACCTGACGCGCAGCGCCTATGTGCTAGGGCTGGTCGGGCTGGCGCAGTTCTTGCCGTCGGTGGTGCTGGTGCTGGCCTCCGGCCATATTGCGGACCGCTACGACCGGCGGTACGTCGTGCGTGCCTGTCAGGCCATCGAAGCCCTGGTGGCCCTCGCGCTGGCTGTGCTGGCGGCCAATGGGCACGCCGGTGTGCAGCTGATCTTCCTGTGCGTGGTGGTGATTGGCGCCATGCGCGCCTTCGAGACGCCGACGCTGCAAGCGCTATTGCCGACGCTGGTGCCACTGCAGGCATTGCCGCGCGCAGTGGCGCTGTCGAGCTCGGCCGGGCAGACCGGCGTCATCCTGGGGCCGGCGCTGGGCGGCTTTCTGTACGTGGCCGGGGCCCCAGTGGTGTATGCCACGGCAGCCGCGCTGTTTTTGCTCGCGCACGTGTTGCTGGCGCTGGTGCGGATGGAGCGCGCTGTGCCCGTCAGCACGCCTGTGAGCCTCGAATCGCTGTTCGCCGGTATCGCGTTCATCAAGGGGCGGCCAGTGGTGCTGGGCGCCATCTCGCTCGACCTGTTTGCCGTATTGCTGGGCGGCGCGACCGCGCTCCTGCCGATCTACGCGCGCGACATCCTGGGCACAGGCGCATGGGGGCTGGGGCTGCTGCGCTCGGCGCCGGCGGTGGGGGCGCTGGGCATGGCGCTCTTCCTGGCGCACCGTCCACTCGATCGGCGTGTTGGCCGGGTGATGTTTGCTGCCGTGGCGGTATTTGGACTGACGACGCTGGTGTTCGGGGTGTCGCGCTGGCTGCCGCTGTCGATGCTGGCACTGGTGCTACTGGGCGCGTCGGACATGATCAGTGTGGTGATCCGCACTTCGCTGGTGCAGCTCGATACGCCCGATGCCATGCGCGGGCGCGTGAGCGCCGTCAATTCCGTGTTCGTGGGTGCGTCCAACCAGTTGGGCGAATTCGAATCGGGCATGTTGGCCGGGCTGCTGGGGCCAGTGGCCTCGGTGGTGCTTGGCGGCCTTGGCACGCTGTTGGTGGTGGCAGCCTGGATGCGGCTGTTTCCCGCCCTGACGCAACGCGATCGCATGCGCGATCCGCACCCCGAGCATGCCGGACACCCCTCTTCAGGGGGATAAACCCGCGGGCCCGCGCTGCTGCTGGCCTGAGCAAGAATGGGGCGCTGTCTTGCAAGCGTGTCAGCGAAACCCCGATGGCATCGGCGACGGCCAATTCGTATCCTGAGTCACCTTTGGCTGCCTTGTTCCACGCCCGGTATTGCGCCCGACTGTGACGTCCATTCCGCCCTCTTCGTCCCGCCCTTCGGACGCGCGCGCTGCCGCCCCTGCCCCGTTGCCGGACCCTGGGCCCTTCAGCACTAGCGGGTTCAACGGTGCGCCGGCCATTCGTCCTTCCGCATGGCTCGTGGCGATCGGTGCTGCCGCAGTCGGCACGATCGGGCGGGTGCTGCTCGAATCGGCGATGGGTATCCATCTGCCGTTCTACCTGGCCTTTCCGGTAGTGACGATTGCCGCGTGGTATGGCGGCTTCTGGCCGGGGATGCTGGCCATCGCCTGCTATGCGGGGTTGTTCATGGCACTGGCCACGCTGCAAAGCTGGCCTGCCGCGATGCCTCTCACGTCAATCCAGATGACGGTGTTTGGGGTGGGCGCATTGCTCATCTGCGCCTTGTGCGAGCAGTTGCGCCGCGCCCGCGCCGGGGCTGAACGGCGTGCGCGGGCCGAAACCCAGCAACGCCTGTCGCAGCAACGCCTGCTGGCCGCACTGCAGGCCTCGCCCATCTCACTCTACGACGTCGACAACACGATGCACTTCACGTGGGTGCACAACCCCGTGTTCGGCCTGCAGCCCGAGCAGCTCATGGGGCGGACGGTGCGCGAAGTGTTCGGCCGCCGCGCCGCGTCGCGCCTGACCGAAGCCGGCCAGCGCGTCATCGCAACCGGCACGCCTACGCGCGTTGAGTTCGCATTCCGTCGGCGCCATACGCAGCGCGTGGTCTACGACGTGGTGGTCATGCCGCTGCGCGACGACACCGGAGAGATCATCGGTTTGACCAACGCCGTGATCGACATCAGCGAGCGCCGCCAGGCCGAGGCCCGCCGCACGCAGTTGCTCGAAGCCGAATCCCGCGCCCGCGAAGAAGCCGAGCGCGCCAGCCGCCTGAAGGACGATTTCCTGGCGACCGTCAGCCACGAGCTACGCACACCGCTCAATGCGGTGCTGGGCTGGGCGCAACTGCTGAACATGCGCGCCTACGATGAAGCGATGTTCAAGCGCGGCATTGAAGCCATCGAGCGCAGCGCCCGCACGCAAGTCCACCTGATCGATGATCTGCTCGACATGTCGGCCATCCTCTCGGGCAAGGTCCCGCTGGAGATCGGCCCCGTGGACCTGGCCGATGTGCTGGAACGCGCGCGCGAGACCATCGAGCCCATGGCGCGCCAGAAGAACATCACCATCGATACCGAATTCCTGCCCGTGCCGATGCTGCAAGGCGATGCCGGGCGCCTGAAGCAGGTGTTCTGGAACCTGCTGGCCAACGCCGTCAAGTTCACGCCTGAGGGTGGGCACATCCGGCTCTCGGTGCACCCGTCGCCCGAAGGCGTGGTCGCCACCGTGCGCGACACCGGCATCGGCATCGAGCCGGCCTTCCTGCCGCATATTTTTGACCGCTTCCAGCAGGCCGATCTGTCCAGCACACGCCGCCACGGCGGGCTCGGCCTGGGGCTGGCGATTGCCAAGCAGCTTGTCGAGCTGCATCACGGCCGCATCACCGCCGCCAGCAGCGGTGCGGACCGTGGCACCACCATGGCCGTGTCGCTACCGCTGCATGCAGCGCAACCGGGCGAACAGGCCAACCGCGCGCCGGGGCTGGTCGCAGGGACAGGCATGCCGACGCTGGACGGCATCCGCGTGCTGGCGGTGGATGACAACCCCGAATCGCTCGGCGTGATCGCCCTGATGCTGGAGCGCTACGGCGCCGAGGTTGTCACTGTATCCGGCGGAGCCGCCGCGCTCGAGGCGCTGGAACATGCAGTCGCCAACGCCTACCCGTTCGATGCGCTGGTCAGCGACCTTGCCATGCCGGGCATGGACGGCATGCAGCTCGTGCGAGCCGTGCGCGAACGCGGTTTGACCGACCTGCCCGCCATCGCCGTGACGGCTTTCGCCGACCCGATCCGCCTGAAGGCAGCGAAGGAAGCCGGTTACCAATCCGTCATCACGAAGCCGATCTTCCCGGGCGAGCTGGGCCACGTGCTGGCCGCAAATGTGCATCGCAAGACCGGGCCTGAGACGCTGGTGTGACACATCGGCAACCATGCCTTGACGGAATGGTTGACCCAACAAAAGTCATTGGCGCAGGTGGCGAGAGGTCCGCATACTCGTCAGTCTGTGCCGATCGGTGGGCATCTCTCCCCTAGCAGTTGCCAGCACCGGCTCACTCGATCGGCCAGCTTGCCCTTCCCAATCAGCCGCGCTCGCGGTTGTCTGCCGTATCCATAAGAACGCCTGAATCCTCCCTGCCCATCTGGGCTGCGCTGGCATTCCGGGCTCAGAGAGGAGACTGCATCGCCATGCTTATCCGTTCGCTTCCCGTGCTGTTGTCTGCCGTTGCGCTTGGCATTTCTGCGCAGGCCGCTGCCAAAGACGCGCCCAAGGCGGCCACTCAGACCATCGCCGTACCCGGCCTGTCAAAACCCGCCGACATCCTGATCGACCGCTGGGGCGTGCCACACATTTACGCCAAGAGCGAAGACGACGGCTTCTTCGCGCAAGGCTTCAACGCGGCGCGGGACCGCCTGTTCCAGATCGATCTGTGGCGCCGCCGCGGCCTGGGACAGCTTTCGGAGGTGTTCGGGGCCGCCTATGTCGAACAGGATCACGCGACGCGGCTGTTCCTCTATCGCGGTGACATGCAAGTCGAATGGAATCATTACAGCCCCGATGCGCAGCGCATTGCCACGCGCTTCGTCGCCGGCATCAACGCGTATGTCGACTGGCTGATCAAGCATCCGGAGCAGATGCCGTTCGAGTTCCGCAAGCTGAACTACACGCCCGCGCACTGGGCGCCGGAAGACGTGGTGCGCATCCGCAGCCACGGGCTGACGCGCAATCTGCAATCGGAGGTCGCTCGCGCCAACGTGGCCTGCAAGGCCAACCTTGCCGACGACACCATCCGCTTCGGCCTGCAGCCCGCCTGGCAAACTCAGTTGCCCGAAGGCCTGGACCCATGCCTGCCGAAGGATCTGCTGAAGGTCTTCACGCTCGCCACGCAGGGCGTGCGCCTCACGCCCGAATCGCTTAAGGGCGTAGACGTCGACAACACGCGCGTGGCCGCCGCCGCCAACCTCGAAGAGACGATGGAGGGCAGCAACAACTGGGTGATCGCGCCGGGCAAATCCACCACCGGCCGCGCCGTGATGGCCAACGACCCGCACCGCGCGTATTCGGCACCGAGCCTGCGCTACATCGCCCACCTCAGCACACCCACGCTCGACATCATCGGCGCCGGAGAGCCATCGCTGCCGGCCGTGTCGATCGGGCATAACGGGCACGTCGCGTTCGGCCTGACCATCTTCAACATTGATCAGGAAGACCTCTACGTCTACGAACTGAACCCGGCCAACAATAGCGAATACCGCTACAACGGCGGCTGGGAGCCCTTCACCGTGCTGCACGAAGCCGTGAAGGTGCGCGGCGGTGAGTCCCGCCCCGTCGACCTGACCTTCACGCGCCACGGCCCCGTCATCTACATCGATGCCGAGAAGCACCGGGCGTATGCCGTGCGCTCCGCGTGGCTGTCGCCGGGCATGTCGCCGTATTTCGGCTCGGTCGGGTACATGCGCGCACGCACCTTCGCGCAGTTCAAGCAGTCAATGATGAACTGGGGCGCACCCACTGAAAACCAGGTCTATGCGGACACAAAAGGCAACATCGGCTGGGTGCCGGGCGGCCTCGCCCCGATCCGCCGGAACTGGGACGGCCTGCTGCCCGTACCCGGTGACGGCCGCTACGAATGGGCCGGATTCTGGCGCGGCGATCAACTGCCCAGCACCTACAACCCCAAGTCAGGCTACTTCACCTCGTCCAACGAGATGAACCTGCCACCGGACTACCCGTACCGCGAGCGAAAGCTCGGCTTCGAGTGGACCAACGGCTCGCGCCACGCACGCATTGACGAAGTGCTGGCCAGACTCGACAAGGTGTCGATCGAAGATTCGATGCGCCTGCAGAACGACATGGTCTCGATCCCGGCGCGCAGGCTGATGGCCCTGCTGGCGCCTCTGTCGTCCAACGACGCCGACACGCAAGCCGCGCTCAACCTGTTCAAGGGCTGGAACGCGACCATGCTGGCGGATTCTCCGCAAGCCGCGCTGCATGAGGTCTGGTTCACGCACCACCTGAGCCGCGCATTCAAGAACGCCGTGCTTTCCAAGGCCAGCGCCGAAGCAATGGCCGCGCCCGACACCGACGTCATGCTCGACACGCTGGAACACCCGCAAGGCAGCGAACACAAGTTTGGCGAAGACCCGCAACAAGCCGCCACCAAACGTGATGCCGTGCTGCTCGACAGCTTGAAGAATGCGTGGAGCGATATGGCCAAACGCCAGGGCCCGAACCCGCAAGCGTGGAACTGGGGCCAACTGCACCACAACCTCAACGCCCATCCGTTCGCCGCCATCGTCGACGAAGCCACGCGCGCCAAGCTCAACGTCGGCCCCACGCCTGAAGGCGGCAGCCCCTACACGCCCAACCAGTCGACCTATCGCGCGAGCGATTTCCTGCAGACGAACGGCCCCTCGTTTCGCACGGTGGTGGACGTGGGCAACTGGGACAACTCGCGCGCCGTCAACCTGCCCGGCCAGTCCGGCAACCCTGACAGCCCGCACTACCGCGACCTGGCACCGCTGTGGCTAAAGGGTGAGTATTTCCCGTTGCTGTATTCGCGCAAGGCGGTGGAGGCGGCGACCGAGTCGCGTGTGCACCTGGTGCCGGGGAAGTAAGCACACGATGCGCAAGCAAAAACGCCACCGCGAATACGCGATGGCGTTTTTCTTTGTGCTTTTGTACCGCCCAACTGGCGGCGTCGATCCAGATACGTGGACAACTCAATATCCTGACAGATTGGATTATTTTGTGAATTCGCAGGCAGACGGACCTCTCGCTGGCTACGCTCCACAGCTTCCCGAGCTGGAGCGTTGCCGCCATGGGCCGTCGAGAGTTACCGTTTGCCACCCGAACCGTTACCGTCTCCGGGGCTGGATTGCCGGAGGTCATGGGCCAACCAGCCCTGGTGTTTTCCAAGCTCTTCGGTACCGAGCATCTGGGCGAGCTGTTCGAGTACGAAGTCGAACTCAAGACCCCCGACGATCGCAACGTTCTCTACGGCCCTGGGGCGAATCTCGACACCAACGCACTACGCGGCCAGGAACTCACTGTCACCGTTGCGCTGGATGGCAACGGCTTTGGCCTTGGAGGTGGCATCGGTGCGGGCAGGCGCGAGATTACTGGTCTGGTCACCGACATCGTTGGCCCCATCCCCGTGGGCCAGGGCCGGCAGATCAAATACCGCCTTACGCTTCGCCCCTGGCTCTGGTTGGCCACGCTCAACCGCGACACCCGCATCTTCCAGCGGCAAACCGTTGTCGACATCCTCGACACCCTGCTCGCCGATTACATCTTCCCCGTTGAACGCCGTCTGGATGTCGCTCGCTACCCCAGGCGCGAATACCAGGTTCAATACAACGAAAGCGACTTCGAGTTCTTCCAGCGCCTTACACAAGAGTGGGGCATTTCCTGGCACATCGAGCACAGCGACGGCAAGCACCGTCTGATCCTCACCGATGGCAATGGCGCATTTGCTCCGTTCGCCAGCCCCGCATATCAAACGATCCGCTGGCAACCGTCCTCTGATCGCATCGACGAAGAACACCTGCACACCTTTGAGCTGCACGACCGCGTCGTCTCCGGCCAATGGGCCAGCACCGACTACGACTTCGTCAAGCCAACGGCGGACTTGACCGTCCGCGCCTCCGATCCGCTCGACACCGCCCACGCCGAAGCGGAAGTGCGCGAATGGCCCGGTGACCACAGCCAGCCCGCCACCGGCAACGACCCATGGGCCGAAGGCAATCAAATCGCCCGTCTGCGAATGGAAGCCTTACGTCAGCACGGCCGGCGAGTAAGCGGAGCTGGCAACGTCCGCGCCATGGTGCCTGGCTGCACCTTCAGGCTGACGCACTTCTTGCAAGACGAAGCCAATCGGGAGTACCTGATCCTCGGCACGCAGCTCCGAATTGAGGACGTGCCCGAAGCATCAGGAGGTGGTCAACCGTGGTACTGCGAAGTCAGCTTCAACGCGCAGCCCAGCAACGAACTCTTCCGCCCCGAGCGCACGCAGCCCAAGCCGAGAACGACTGGCCCCCAAACGGCAAGCGTGGTCGGCCCCGAGAACCAGGAAGTCTGGACCGATGAATACGGCCGCGTCCACCTGCAATTCCACTGGGACCGCATCGGCCAACGAAACGCTAACAGTTCCTGCTGGGTGCGAGCGTCCTCTCCATGGCAAGGCGAGCGCTTTGGGGCCATTCAGATTCCGCGTATCGGCCAGGAAGTCATCGTCGACTTCCTCAATGGCGATCCGGATTGCCCCATCATCACTGGCCGTGTCCCTAACCGGAACAACATGCCCCAGTGGCCGATGCCAGGGCATCACGCACTGTCCGGCTTCGTCAGCAAAGAACTGCGCGGGGGTGGCACTAACACCTTCGTCCAGGACGACACGCAAGGCCAAATTCAGACGCAACTACAGAGCGATCACCAGAATTCCAGCCTCAGCCTGGGCTATATCACCCGCATCCTGCGCGGCATCGGGCGCCAAGAGAAACGTGGCGAAGGGTTCGAACTGCGCACGGACGGGCACGGTGCCGTACGCGGCGGTGATGGCCTGCTGATCAGCACAGAAGCCCGGCCCGATGCCAAAGCGCACCACAAGGACATGGGCGAAACGGTCGCCCGGCTGCATCAGGCACAGCATGCTCACGACACCACCGGCCAACTCGCGCAGCATCACAACGCGCAAGATGCCGAACAACAAGACGTCGCCCATGCGCTCAAAGCACAGCATGACGAAATCCGTGGCCCGGGCGAGGCTCACGGCGAACTGAGTGCGCCACACCTCGTGCTGGCGTCGCCTGCCGGCATGGCGGCTACAACAGCACGATCAACCCAATTGCACAGCGGCGAGCATCTGGCCGTGACCACGGGCAAGCACGCATCCTTTGTCAGCAATGGCGGGTTCTTTGCCAGCGCTGCGCGCCGCATTGCGCTCTTCGCGCACAGTCTTGGAATCAAGCTCGTTGCTGCCACCGATCACATCGTGCTCGAGGCGCAGGACGGTGACATAAAGGGTATTGCCAAGCGCAAGATCCATCTCCGCTCGCTGGGCGAAATCGTGTTCGAGGCCGATCAAGGCATCTTGTTCAAGGTCGGGCAAACCTACCAGCGCTGGACGCCCCAGCAGATCATTGAAGGCATGAGCGACAAGAAGCAAATTCATGCCGGTTCATATAGCGTCACAGGCCCCGATGGCATGAGCCTCAGTGCTGTTTCGCTGCCACACAGCGATTTCGACCAAGAAGTCTATCTGCATCTACCCGATGGCTCCCCGGCCGCCAACCGCAAATTCCGCATGACGCACGCCGACGGCAGCGTGATCGAAGGCGTGACCGGCTCCGATGGCTTGACCAAGCTGCATCGAAGCCAAAGCGCGGAAAACTTCCAAATTCAGATTCTGGACCTGCTGCATGGAAATTGATCGTATCCACTTGCCCGTCGGAGAGGAAATCGGCGGGCATGCCGGCGCCACCATTGCACTCACGCCCTCGATTGACAAGGTGCGCATCAGCCTGCCGGTACCCTCGACCAAAGTGATCCCCATCATCTTTCTGCCGGGCGTCATGGGAACCAACCTGCGCATGAGCCGCGATCGGCAAGGGTTCCTCAAGCAGACAGACAACAAAGCATGGCGACCGGATGATTTGGGCCCTGGTGGCCTATTCGGCGGTGACACCCACCAAGCTCAGTACCTCACCCCAAGTCAGCGGCAGCTCATGTTCGATCCGGATGAGGTCGAAGTTGATCGCTACGAGATCACGGAAGACGCGGACAAATTCGACCTGACCGGCGAGAGAACCCAGGATTCCGACGCGCGTCATCAGGATGTACCAAACGGGCTCCCTGATATTGGCTTGCTGATGAACGCGCCATTGCCACCGGCCGCCGAACAATGGAAAGCCAAACGCGGCAAGCACGAATCCACCGCCGCGCAGAAAGCCCGCTGGCGTGGCTGGAGCGAGGTGCTGTTTCGCTCGTCGTATGGCGAGGTCATCAAGTTGATGGAGGAGCACCTGAACAGCATGGCATACCCATCCGTTGGTGGCATGGCAATGGTGAGCCCACGTTGGCGTAAGGACAGCACTCGCTCCAGCGGGCGGGTATTGGACATCAATCCTTCCCAGTGGGGCGGCGCGGGCGACGCTCTAACCGACGCAGACATTCTGCGCATAGCCAATTGCTGGTATCCGGTTTACGCGATGGGCTACAACTACCTGCAAAGCAATGGCGAGTCCGCGAAGAAGATCGCCAAGCGCATTACCGACATCATTCAGATGTACAAGGCCAATGGACGGCAATGCGAGAAGGTCATCATCGTCACGCACTCAATGGGCGGGCTGGTGACGCGCGCACTGCTGCACCCCGAGTATGGAAACATCAAGGACAAGATTCTGGGTGTCTACCACAGCGTGCAGCCCGCACTGGGCTCGGCAGCAGCCTACAAGCGAGTGCGCACGGGGTTCGATGCTGCATCGATACTCGACGTGCCCGGGCAAGTTGCGCGCAGGATCATGGGGAAGACCGGCAAAGAGGTGACGGCAGTCTTCGCCAATGCTCCGGGGCCTCTGGAGTTGCTGCCGATCGCCTCCTATCCACGTGGTTGGCTGCGGGTGAAAGCCGCCCACGATGACCGGCTGGCGATGGCGCTGCCAGCCACCTCAGACGAGCCGTTGAAGGCGTATCACGAAGAGATGAGCCTGCATCAATCGTTGGGCGTGAAAAAGCCGACGCCACCTGCAGTCGTGGGGGAGCCCGTGTATGACATCTATGGGCGTAACCCGAAAGAGTGGTGGCGGTTGCTCAATCCGGAGTGGGTTAATCCGGCCAAGAAGGACCTGAAAGGGAAGGACGCGTATGGTCTTTCGAGACAGAGGATTGCGGATGCCCAGGATTTTCACAAGAACATCAAAGATCTGTACCACCCCGCGACCTACGCAAGCTACGGCGTAGACGCTGCGCAAAAAACCTACGGCAGCGTGACTTGGCGGGCCGATACGTCCGACCTCGCGTCTCACGGTGATCCTCTCACGTGGACCTTCGAGAGCGAGGACGCGGAGGGCCAGATCGTGGTGCGCACACAGGGCAACAAATTGCTGACCCTGAAGCTGGCGCCCGCAGAAGAGTCTGGCGATCAGACGGTGCCTGCCAAAGCCTCGGCCGAGGCGGTTGGCGGCGTGCACTTCCGGCAATCCGGCTACGACCATCAGAACAGTTACAAGGATGACAAGGTGCTGGCCAGCGCCCTGTATTCGATCGTCAAGATTGCCAACACCGCCACCTGGTGGGACAAATGAACCGGCGTCGTTTCTTAATCATCTTGGGTAGTCTGTTCCTGGCGGGCTACGTATCGCCAGCCTTTGCGGAGAAAAAAATGTCGGAACCCGTTGCCATGTCACCGCGCTTGCAAAAGCTATTCGCCAAGACCAAGCAGGTGTGCTTTGGGCGCTACGTGATGGAGGTGCCGGCAGAAGCTGAGTTGCTTTGGGGCTTCCAAGAATTTCCTGGAAAGATTGTCACGCTTGTTGGGGCTGCAGGCCAGTTGACGAAAACGGCAGAAGCCTATCGCGCGGCGGAGCTTGCACAAAGCAAGACTGCCGAGATTAGCTACTATGGCCCCAGCGCTGTTCACAATAGCATCGAGGTTCGATCGTTCGAAAACAAGAATGCAAAGACCTACGGAGTCGAAGGGAAAATGACCTTCGTAGTCTCTGGCTCCAATCTGTACGTGTGGTTCACTGGCGGCAAGAGTCTGGCTCCATTGGTACGTGGCCTCCGCGCGCGCGACAACACAGAAATCCCCACCGCCCCCGGCGTCTGCATCGACCACGGCTTCGTTGCGGATGCGACAGGCAATTTCCAGGAAATCTTCGGCGCCGGCATCGACCTCCCGAGCCTCCCCGATGTCAGCTTCTCGATTCTGTCCAACAAAGATGCAACCACTGACGGTGACCCCGGCCTGATCGAACGCCACTACGACGCGATGGGCAAGGTGACACCCACCGGGGTCACGCGTTTGCAATTGGGTAAGCGTGAAGTCAATGGCTGGAAGGGTGAGCAAGTCCTGCTGCGGCGCGACGGACTCGAGAAAGGTGTATTCGCGCATGAATTCCTGTGGGCGTCCATCGGCAAGAGCGGCAGCGCACTGAACCCCGCCTCGGTCGACATCCAACTCAACACCGGCGTCAGAGCCAACCGCACGCTCGCACAGCCGTCCTCCCTCACGGATGAAGAAGCACTGGCCCTCTGGAATCGACTGTTGGACGGCTTGCGCTTCCGTGTCAACGCCCCGCCCACGCAAACCGGCGCTCCGGTGACGGTGCGTTCGGGCGAGCCCACTCCCCTGACCGGTTTGTGGCGTGCCGCACTACCCCCGGACCACCCGAAGGCGGCGTGGGTTGCTAATGGCCACAGTGTCTTTCGTCAACAAGGGGAGCCGATGGTCCGCTTCGGGTTAGGGTTGCCGCAGGATGAAGCGCTCGTTGTGTGGACGTGGATGGGCGAGCACGACTTGTGAGCGCCAATTACATCATTGCAGTTGATCGCCTTAGTTGAACGATGGATCTCATCGACATCACGCTATTTCTAGCAATTCTGGTACTGATCCTGGTGCTGGTACTGGTAGGTCGGCTTATCGCCCGCGCCGCGTCGAACCCTGACAACCCCTACATCGCATCGATCATGGGACCATACTGCGGTGCGGCTGTGCCTACTTTCTGGCTCCATCACTCTGCAGCGGGAGGGTTTTGGGATCTTTCGTCTGCGTGGCCCCTCGTGTACGGACTTTTCTTCTTGCCTACGGCCGGATCAGCGATCGTATTCAGTTGGTTGACCCAACGACGCGACAGGAAGAACCGAGGTTGACTAGGCACTGCCAAAGCGTTGCATCCGAATATGACGGCAAAAATCCTGAAAGACACATGAGCGCTGAAATCATCCGCGTAGGAGACCCCCCCGACCACGGTGGCGTAGTGCTCGACGGCATCCCCGGTACCGACCTGTATGGCCTTCCGATAGCCGGTATCGGCAACATGGTCAGGTGCCCCAAGTGCGGCGGTCCGTTCCCGATCATCGAGGGTGCCGATAACTATGAGGTCAACGGCGTGAAGGTCGCGCTGTGCGGCATGAAGACCGCCTGCGGCGCTGTGCTGATCGCTGGAGACCCGCGCACGCAAGTGAGTGGCTAGCGCACAAACCACTCCGATGGCGGTTATACGGTCCGCGCCCCGAGCGGCACGTCGATATGCCGCCCACCTCAGAGCGACATCCCAGGTCAATTTTCATTGGTCCGCAATGGATGACCGTGCCTGACTCCTCCAGGCGAGACAACGCAATTCGCCTGAAAGCAAAACGCCACCGCGTCGCAGTACGGTGGCGTTTTGCTTGCGGTAACAGAACCAGGAAATCGCCCTTCAGGCTGGCAGCCCCAACGCCGCACGCACAACCTCAGCCCGCGGAATCGGCGCTACAGCGCTATACCCCGTCGTAGAAATCGCAGCCGCCACATTCGCATACCGCGCCGCCTCTAACGGCGAATCCCCCGCCACGATCCGCGCCACGAACGACCCGCCAAAGCAATCGCCGGCGCCCGTCGCATCAATTGCATTGACCGTATGACGCGGCACCAGAGTGCGCGACTCGGGCGTAGCCACATAGCAGCCTTCCGCGCCCATCTTGAGCGCCACCAGTTTCACGCCCCATCGGAGCAGCGTATCGACAATGCCATCACGGTCATGGCAGTCGAGCAGCACGGTCACGTCATCCCAACTCGGCAGGCAGAGGTCACACGTGCGCATCGCTTCCTGCATCACAGCGCGGGCGCGCGCCAGCGGCCACAGGCGCAGGCGCAGGTTGGTGTCGAACGACACCAGCACACCCGACGCCCGCGCATGCGCCATCGCCGCCAGACCCGCGTCGCAGGCCGTATCGCTGATGGCGAGGCTGATGCCTGACAGGTGAAAGGCCTTGGCAGACGAAATCGCCTGCAATGGCAGTTGCGCCGTCTGGAAGCGGCTGGCTGCCGAGCCCGCGCGCAGGTAGTCGAAGTGGTGGCCACGTGCATCGTGCGACACGAAGTACAGGCCCGTGGGCGCCTGCGTATCGGTGTGCACGTAGGTGTGGTCGACACCTTCGTCCTGCCACAGCGCGCGCAGCGCCTGGCCGAAGCGGTCGGCGCCCACCGCGCTGATGTAGCCCGTGCGTGCGCCCTGCCGTGCCGCGGCAATGCAGAAGTTCGACGTATCGCCGCCGAAGCCGAAATTCCACGACGTGCTGCCGGGATCCGCCTGGTTGAACTCGATCAGCGCTTCGCCGTAGGCGAGGATATCTGCCATGGGCGTCCCGCTCAGAAGTAGGTCTGCACAACGTCGACCACGTTGTAGGCGTCGTCAACGACAGAAATCTGGCGCCACTTGTCGAACGTGAGGCACGGGTGCGAGATGTCGAAAGCGATCATGTCGCCCACCTTGATGTCGTCGCCGGGAGCGATCTTCAGGTAGGCATGCTGATCCATCATGCCGGTGACTTCCCAGTGCGCCGGCGTGGCCGAGGGCGTCTTGTCACCTGGGCGGAAATGCAGCACCGGCAGCGGGAGCCCGGCGTCGAATGCAGCGTCACGTTTGCCCATGGCGATGATGGCGCGCTCAGCCTCAGGCACCGATTGCACATAGGCCCAAAGCTGGAGCGCCGGCAGCAGGCTCGAACGCATCTTGTGCGCGATCGGGTTGTTGGCGTCGATACGGGCTTGCGCCGCGCGGTAGATGCCCACATCGTGCGTCAGATAGCAGCCCGGGCGCAGCACCACATCCAGCGGCTGGCCGATACTGGCCTTGGCGAATTCTTCGGCCACGACGTCGTACCAAGCCGACCCGGCGCCGGTCAGCACAGCCGGCGTGCGTTGCAGGCGACCCGCCTTCGCCAGATCCTCCGTCACCTTCACGGCGCGCTGCAGGAAGGCGCGGATATCCGCCTCTTCCTTGATCACGCCCTCATAGACTTCAACGCCTGCGAGCTTGACGGCGCCATCGGCACGCGTGAGCGCATCGAGCACCGATTGCAGTTGCGCGTCGTCGCGCACGCCGGTGCGGCCGCCTTGCACGCCCAGTTCGATCAGCACCTGGATCGGGCGCCCCGCCTTGCCGAAAAATGCGGCAAGCTGATCGACCTGATCCGCCGCATCCACCAAGCAGAAGAACTCAAACGTCGGATCGGCCAGCAACTCGGCGAGGATCGCCATGTTGCGCTTACCGACCAGCTGATTGGCCATCAGGACGCGACGCACGCCGTGGGCATAGGCAACGCGCGTCTGGTGCGCCGTAGCCAGCGTGATGCCCCATGCACCGCCGGCCAGCTGACGTTGGAACAGGCGAGGCGCCATCGTCGTCTTGCCATGCGGTGCGAGCTTGGCGCCGTATTCGCTCACGAAGCGCTGCATCCACGCGAGGTTGTGCTCCACGCGCGATTGCGAGAGCACCGCCGCGGGCAGGTTCAGGTCTTCGTTCAAAACATTCCAGCGCTGCGCAGCAATCTGCTCCGGCGCGCATGCGGTTTCCAACGCACCCAAGCCCTTGTCGAGCGGGTTGACGACGGCGTTGGCGTCTCCTTGGTACTTTGTATCACTCATGGGATTCGGCTCGTGTTCCTTTGGGGGTAAACATCGGGTTGACACAATGATAGCGACGAAACTATTCTCCGGGCCAGTCTGTTACAAAGTACCAAAGCACTCTCAAAGCCGCTATCCGGACCACTACCGGGGGCCAGAATGCGAGACCCTAAGCCCGACCCGATGCGTGAACCGATGGACATCGTGACCCGACTCTCCCAGCGTGCCGCTGAACTGCGTCCCGCCGAGCAGAAGGTCGCGCAGACGGTCTTGAGCGACATTGCCGAAGCCGCCGCCGGCAGCATCCAGACGCTGGCCGAACGCGCTGGCGTGAGTGAGGCCAGCGTCACCCGCTTTGCCAAAGCGATGGGTTGTCGCGACGTGCGAGAACTCAAGCTCAAGCTAGCGCAGGCAGCCGCAGTCGGCCAGCGCTTTCTGGATGGCGGCGCGGACCGCCCACCTTCAAGCGCGGACGGCATCCTGGCCGACATCAGCAATGTGCTGGAGGCCAATCGCGCGCTGGTGCAGCCCGAGGCGTTCCGCACTGCGGCACTCGCCCTGGTGGCGGCGCGCATGATTGCCGTGTTCGGCATGGGCGGCGGCTCGACCACCATGGCCGACGAAATGCGCTACCGCCTTGCGCGCCTAGGACGGCCGGTCACCACCTATCATGATTCGATGCTGCAGCGGATGGTTGCGGCCACGCTCAGCCCGGACGATGTGGTGGTCGTGTTTTCCGTGACTGGCCACGTGCCCGAGGTGATCGACAGCGTGACCATCGCGCGCGAGTACGGCGCGAAGATCGTCGCCATCACGGCCATCGGCTCACCGCTGGCTGCGCTGGCCGATGTCTTGCTGCCGATCCAGGCCATGGAAACCGATTTCATCTTCAAGCCGTCGTCATCGCGCTACGCCATGATGATGATGATCGACCTGCTGGCCACCGAGGTCGCACTGCAGCAGGCCGATCGCAGCAAGGAGCTCTTACGGCGCATCAAGTACGTGCTCGATGCGCATCGCGGCGGCGGCAATCGCCAGCCGCTCGGAGATTGAGCAGGAGCAGCACATGCAGCAGTACGACACCGTCATCCGTCAGGTCCGCATTGTGGACGGCAGCGGCCACGAACCCGAGGCCACGCTGTTCGACGTGGCCATCACCGACGGCCGCATCGCCGCCATCGCCACATCGGACTCCACCGCTTGGCTGGGGGATGAGGAAATCGCCGGCGAGGGCCGCGTCCTCGCCCCAGGCTTCATCGACGTGCACACGCACGACGATACCAACGTGATCCGCACGCCCGACATGCTGTGCAAGGTGTCTCAGGGCATTACGACGGTGATCGTCGGGAACTGCGGCATCAGCGCGTCGCCCGCCACGCTCAAGGGTGAACCGCCCGACCCGATGAACCTGCTCGGGCCAGCCAGCGCGTTTGCGTACCCGACCTTCGCCGCCTATGTCGACGCGGTGGAGCGCGCCAAGCCGACGGTCAATGTGGCGGCGCTGGTCGGCCACACGGCACTGCGCAACAACCACCTGGACCGCCTCGATCGCCCCGCCACCGCCGATGAAGTCGAAGGCATGCGCACACAACTGCGCGAGGCGCTCGACAACGGCGCGCTGGGCCTGTCGACAGGCCTCGCCTATGCCAACGCCTTCGCTTCCACCACCGAGGAAGTGATGGGCCTGGCCGAGCCGCTGGCCGAAGCCGGCGCCATCTATACGACGCATTTGCGTACCGAATTTGCCGCGATTCTCGATGCGATGGACGAGGCGTATCGCATCGGCAAGCATGCACGCGTGCCCATCGTGATCTCGCACCTGAAATGCGCGGGTGCGGCCAACTGGGGCCGCGCGGGCGAAGTGCTGGAATCCATCGAAGGTGCCCAGCGCTATCAGCCCGTGGGCTGCGACTGCTATCCGTACACCGCAAGCTCGTCCACGCTGGACTTGAAGCAGGTGACGGACGAATTCGACATCTTCATCACGTGGTCTGAGCCGGAGCCGGGCATGGCCGGACAGACGCTCAAGGAGATCGCCGCCGCGTGGGGCACCGACCTGATGGACGCCGCGCGCCGCCTGCAGCCGGCAGGCGCCGTGTACCACAACATGTCCGCGCAGGATCTGGACCGCATCATCACCCACCCTGCGACGGTGATCGGCTCCGACGGCCTGCCGAACGATCCGAAACCGCATCCGCGCCTATGGGGCGCCTTTCCGCGCGTGCTGGGGTACTACAGCCGCGAGCGCAAGCTGCTCTCGCTGTCGGCCGCCATCCGCAAGATGACAGGCCAGTCCGCCGAGCGCTTCGGCCTGACTGAACGCGGCCTGGTGCGCGAGGGCTATTGGGCGGATCTCGTTTTGTTCGATCCCGAAACGGTTCGCGATGTCGCCACCTTTACCGACCCGCAGCAACCGGCCGCGGGCATTGCGGCGGTGTGGGTCAACGGCCATCTGTCATATCAGGGTGGTGCCGTGCAGCCCGCGGTACAGACACCCGGCGCGGGGCGCTTTCTCAAGCGCGGGCCGCGTGCGCAGGCAGTTGCGGCCACCGAAGTCCACTGAAATCCGAGTTTGTTTGAGAGTTTTGAAAGAAGGAACGTAGCGATGACGATTACCCGAATTGGCGTTGAAGGCGGCACCGGCACCGGTGGCCAGCACCTCCCCTTTGCCCGCGCGGCCGGCGCAGACGGCTGGCTGTTTGTCTCGGGCCAGACGCCCATGGTGAACGGCGAGGTGGTCGGCAACGGCATCGTCGAGCAATCCCACCAGACCATCAAGAACGTGCTCGCCATCCTGGCCGAAGCGGGCTACGGCCCCGAACACGTCGTGCGCTGCGGCGTGTGGCTGGATGACCCGCGCGACTTCCAGTCGTTCAACAAGGTGTTCAAGGAGTACTTCGGCGCCAACCCGCCCGCGCGCGCCTGCGTGGTGTCGAGCATGGTGATCGACTGCAAGGTTGAAGTCGATTGCGTGGCGTACAAGAAGCCGTAACGCGCAATACAAGCGCAGTTCAAAACGGGCGCCCGCACAACGGCGCGCCCACGACAACAAGAGCCGTGAATATCCCTGAGGAGGAAACCCGATGGTCCCGATGCAAGGCAACTCGCTATTGCTGACCGCCGCGCTGGCGGTGGTCGCGCTGATCTACCTGATTGCAGTCCAGAAGCTGAACCCGTTCGTCACGCTGATCGTCGTCTCGCTCGTGCTGGGCGTGGTGGTCGGTATGCCGATGGGCAATATCGTCAAGGCGTTCGAAACCGGTGTGGGCGGCACGCTCGGCCACATTGCGCTGGTGGTGGGCCTCGGGACGATGCTCGGCAAGATGATGGCGGAATCCGGGGGGGCCGAGCGCATCGCCAAAACGCTCATCAGTGCCTTTGGCGAGAAGAACGCGCACTGGGCCATGATGGTCGTGGCGTTCATCATCGGTTTGCCGGTGTTCTTTGAAGTCGGTTTCGTGCTGCTGATCCCGATTGCCTTTAACGTGGCCAAGCGCACGGGCACGCCGATCCTGATGGTCGGCCTGCCGATGGTGGCCGGCCTGTCGGTGGTGCACGGCCTGATTCCTCCGCACCCGGCCGCGCTGCTGGCCGTGACGGCTTACCAGGCAGACATCGGCAAGACCATCATGTATGCGCTGATCGTTGGCCTGCCGACGGCCATCCTGGCCGGTCCGCTGTGGGCGATGCTGATCTCGCGCTACGTCAAGCCGGACGAGAACAACCCGCTGGCCGCGCAGTTTGTTGAGGCCGACCAGAAGCGCGAACTGCCGGGCTTTGGCGTGACGCTGTTCACGATCCTGCTGCCGGTGGTGCTGATGCTGATTGGCAGCTGGGCCGACCTGATCGCCGCGCCCAAGACGCTGGCAAACGACATCCTCAAGCTGGCCGGCAACTCGGTGATGGCCCTGCTGATTGCCGCCATCGTGAGCTTCTACACGTTCGGCAAGGCACGCGGCTTCAATCGCGACACCATCCTCAAGTTCACCAACGAGTGTCTGGCACCGATCGCCACGATCACGCTGGTGGTGGGTGCAGGCGGCGGCTTCGGCCAGATCCTGCGTGATTCGGGCGTGTCGAAGGCCATCGTGGCTGTCGCCACCGACGCACATCTGTCGCCGCTGCTGTTGGGCTGGGTGGTAGCCGTGCTGATCCGTATCGCCACGGGTTCGGCCACGGTGGCCATGACGACCGCCTGCGGCATCGTCGCCCCGATCGCTGCAGCTTCGGGCGCCGCCGTCAAGCCGGAGCTGATGGTGCTAGCCACGGGCGCCGGCTCGCTGATCCTGTCACATGTGAATGACGGCGGCTTCTGGCTGGTGAAGGAGTATTTCAACCTGACCGTGCCGCAGACCTTCAAGACGTGGACGGTGCTGGAAACCATCATCTCGATCGTCGCGCTGCTGCTAACGCTTGCGCTGGCGACCGTCGTTTAAGCTTGTTCTGTTGAAGTTGATCTAGGAGAACGTTGTGGGTATCGATTCCGTCGTCAAGGCCGGCCCGGTCATCCCGGTGCTGCAGTTCCAATCTGTCGATGAAGGCGTCAAGGTGTGCCGCGCGCTATACGAGGGCGGTATCCGCACGTTCGAGATCACGATGCGCACGCCGGTGGCGCTGGATGTGATCCGTGCGGTGGTGAATGACCTGGGCGGCGATGCCATCGTCGGCGCCGGCACGCTCACGCGGCCGGAGCATTTCCAGCAGGCGAAGGATGCCGGTGCGGTGTTCGCGGTGTCGCCGGGCATTACGCCCATGTTGGCCGTGGCGCAGGCCAAGACAGAACTCGATTGGCTGCCGGGCATCGCCACGCCGTCCGAGCTGATCCTGGCGCTGGAGTTCGGCCTGAACACGCTCAAGTTCTTCCCGGCAGAAGCGGCTGGCGGCATCCCGATGCTCAAGTCGATCTATGGCCCCTTTGGCGATGTGCGTTTTTGCCCGACCGGCGGCATCACGCCGCAAAGCGCGCCCGACTACCTCGCGCTGCCCAACGTGGTGTGCGTAGGCGGCTCGTGGATGGTGCCCAAGGACAAGGTCGCTGCCGGTGACTGGGCAGGCATCACGGCACTCGCCAAGGAAGCGGCCGCGCTCAAGCGGTAAATCAGCGTTACCTTTTTCGCGCGGCCGGCTTTGGCATTAAACGAAGCTGACCGCGCGCTCCATCTGCTCCCGATATTGAACGATGTCTTCAATGGTCAGCACCGGCAGGTTGTGCTGATCAGCGAAACGCACCGCGTCGTCCCGGCGCGCCATGGTGCCGTCGGGCAGCATCAGCTCGCATAGCACGGCAGCCGGCGGCAAGCCCGCCAGACGTGCCAGGTCGACCGAGCCCTCGGTATGACCGCGCCGCGCCAGTACCCCACCCTCCTTTGCCACCAGCGGAAACACGTGCCCGGGGCTGACGACCGACCGCGTATCGGCATCTGCCGCGATGGCTGCGCGGATGGTCGTGATGCGGTCCGCTGCAGATACGCCGGTGCTCACGCCCGTGCGTGCCTCAATCGACACCGTGAACGCCGTGCCGTACTGGCTGCGGTTGTCTTCCACCATCGGGCGCAAGCCGAGCGATGCGCTCTTCTCCGCCGTCAGGCACAGGCAGACGATGCCGCTGCACTCGCGAATGAGCATGGCCATGCTGGCCTGCGTGAGCTTGTCTGCAGCGACGATGAGGTCGGCCTCGTTCTCGCGATCGGCATCGTCAAGCACGACAACAGGCACGCCCAACCGCACAGCGTCGAGCGCGGCGGCCATGCGCGCAGGCATGTCGGCCGGATCAAAGCGGGCATCGATGGCCTCAAGCATCACATTGCTGGCAGGCAACACGGGCGGGCGAACTACGGGGGATTGCTGAGTGGACAACATGGACACGCTCCTCGCAAGATTGGCGACAAGACGTTCCAGGGCAAGCAGACAAACACGCGCGCGCCATGCAGCGGCGCAGCCCGGCGCAAAGCCAAGCGCGCCCCTGTTGCACGGGCGTGTTGTTCCGCACATCTTCTTCCATCCGGACTCTGACCGTCGGCCCCGGCATCTCACCGGATCTGCTGACCCTTGCATGCAGGCGCATGCAAGGCGCTCGCGGGCTCACGGACGCACGGTCCGCATACCGCCGGTGGGGAATTCCACCCCGCCCTGAAGACGTACTGAACCGGCAGGATCGCCGGCAAGCGCAATGCTACCGCAACAAGTTGCAACGATTCGACCCTACTGACGGGTCGGGCAAAGCGCTATCTAGGCTTCGTGATGGCTGCGGTCGCTAATACACGGCATGAAGATCAACGCTGATCCGGCATCGACTAGAATCCACCCTTTCCGACCGTGCCCGCGAAGTTCACCCCTGCATGGAATCCCGCCTTGTTTCCTCCCGCCGCTCGCCATGGATGGCGTTGCTTGTCATTGCGCTCATCGCTGTGTTCCTCGCGCTGTGGACGGATGACCTGTTCCAGCGCTCTACCCTGTTCCGGCCAGATGAAGGCCGCTATGCGGAGATCCCGCGCGAGATGGTGGTCTCGGGCGACTGGGTAACGCCGCGCCTGAACGACCTCAAATATTTCGAGAAGCCGCCTCTGCAGTACTGGACGACGGCGGCCACGTTCCAGGCGTTCGGCGTCAATGCCTGGGGGGCGCGCCTGTGGCCAGTGCTGTTCGGTCTGGGCGGCATCCTGATGACGGCCTGGACGCTGGCGGTCTATCGCGGCGGGCGGGCCGCGGCAACCGGCGCGGCAATTCTCGCCTCCTCGCTGCTGTATCTGCTGTTCGGGCAGGTCATCACGCTCGACATGGGCGTGGGCTTCTTCCTGACCGTCGGAGCGTGCGGCTTTGCGCTGGCGCAGCGGCCGAGTGCATCGCGTGGCGGGCGGCTCGCATGGATGCTGGTGGTCTGGCTGGCGCTGGCAGGTGCGACGCTCACCAAGGGGTTGATCGGGCTGGTCGTCCCGGGCTTGATCGGCGTGGCCTATCTGCTGATGACACGCGACTGGGCACTGATCCGCCGCATGCACTGGCTACCGGGCCTTGCGCTGTACCTGACCGCCACGGTGCCATGGTTCGTGATCGTGCAGCAGCGCAACCCGGAGTTCTTCAACTTTTTCTTTATCCACGAGCATTTCCAGCGCTTCCTGACCAATGAGCACCATCGCAGCGGCAAGTGGTGGTACTTCATCGCGGTGGGCGCGGCGGGGCTGCTGCCGTGGACGCCGCTGCTGTTTGCGGCCATCGGCCGGCGCATGGGGCGCGTGGCCGATCTCTTCGTTGGCACGCGACAGTTTGATTTGATGCGCTGGTCGATTGCGTGGGCGGGGATGATTTTCCTGTTCTTCTCGGCGTCCAGCTCGAAGCTGCCGGGCTATATCGTGCCGGCCTTCCCTGCGCTGGCGATTGTGCTGGCTTTGGCGCTGGAGAAGATGCCCACGCGCACCGTCGCGTGGTCGCTGGGCGTCAATCTTGTGATCGCCATCGGCCTGTGGTTTGCGGTGCCGATGATCGGCGCCAAGGCCGGCGCGAAGATGCCGGTTGAACAGGTTGCGGTGGCCATGCCTGCGTTGCGTGAGGTCATGGCCATGCTGGCCGTCGGCACGCTGGCTGCACTCGTGGCGCTGCGCTGGCAGAAGCGCACCGTGGCCGTAATCGTGCTGTCGATCTCTGCCCTGTTCTGCTGGGATCGCGTGCTCAACGCCAGCGAGATCTTCCGCGACGCGCTGTCTGCCCGCGACGTCATCGAAAAGACGCTGAGCGCGACGGGCCCGATTCCGGCCGAGACGCCGTTCTACTCGGTCGAGTGGCTAGATCAGACCGCCATCTACTACCTCGGTCGCCCAATGACGCTGGTCTCGGGCTTTGACGAACTGGAAATGGGCGCCGGCTTGGAACCGAGCAAGGTCGTTGCCACCACTGACGAATGGATCAAGCGCTGGACCGACGGGCCACCCGCTTACGCATTCATGCGCCGCACCACGTGGCAGAAACTCCAAGACGCCGGTGTGCCGATGCGCCTGGTGGCCGAATCTGCCGACAAGGTGGTGGTGGCGCGGCGGTAAGTGCATCTCCAAACCATTCGCCTCCTCCAAACAAAAAGGGCCGCAACATCTGCGGCCCTTTTTCATTGCCTGCGGTTACCACGTACAACTGCCGCGCAGGAACGCCCATTCCTCGCACTCATCGCCGCCGGGACTGACGCACGTTCCTACGTCAGCGCCGTTGGCACGCGTGGAAAACTCAAGTTGACCGCCGCGCTGCAGGCAATACGTGGATGCCGGATTCGCCATGCCCGGCGTTGCGCGCGGGGGTTCCGTATCTGCGGCAGGCGGCGGCGCGTAAGCCGGCGGCTGGGACGGCACCGACTGCATGGCCGGTGACGGCGGCAGCGTGGTCGCCGGCGCAGGTGCCGGTGCGGGCGGCGGCGGAGGTGCGGGCTCGATGGTCATGCGCGGCGGCTGCCACGGAGGCATCGGCGACGAGCAGGCTGCCAAGCCCATCGCCAGCACACAAGCGGCAACGGTGGCGGCCATGCGGGCCTGGCCAGCATCCTTGACGAGACAGACAGCGCGATCCATGCGTTTTCCTCCCGGAGTTCTGGTGAGCGCACGCAACAAGCGTGCTTGCGCCGCCTAGGATAGCTTACGCAATCGCTTGCTCATATGTCAGTCAGGCGAACAGTCGAGCGTTCCGGCGATCAAGCCACCGCAGTTGAGACTGGAAATCGCATCGTGACGCGAAAACCCGGCGATGGCGCGTCCGCAGCCGCCGGTCCGACTGCGAGATCGCCGCCCAGGTGGCGCACCAGCCGATCGACGATCGCCAGGCCGAGCCCGCAGTGCGCATTGCCGCCGCGAGCCGGGTCCAGGCGCACAAAGGGCCGCATGACGCGGTCAAAGTCAGCCACGGGGATACCCGCGCCGTGGTCTTCCACCGTCAGCGTATAGCCGGTTTCGTCCACTGCGGTGCGCACGTTGACAGGCTCGGCGCCATACGCGAATGCGTTGTCGAGCAGGTTGACGACGATGCGCTCGAGATGCGTCGGCTTGAGGCGAAAGCGGTCTCCCGCATGCAGATCGAGCGCGACATGCTTACCCTGCTCGGCAAACGGCTGCACCAGGCTGCGCAGATGGCGGTCGACCGACACCTCGCGCGCCTCGCTGTCGCCGCTTTGCGCATAGGCGAGAAACTGCTCGACGATGGCCGACATGGACTCGACATCGCGTTCGATACCGGCGCCTGCTTTCTGGTCAGCCAGCATTTCGGCACGCAGGCGCAGGCGTGACAGCGGCGTCTTCAGATCGTGCGCAATGCCGGCCAGCATGGTGTTGCGCTCTTCGTCGGCGGCCGACAGGTCAGCAGCCATATGGTTGAACTGGTCGGTCAACTGGCGGAGTTCGTACGGGCCACGCTCCTTGAGCGGGGCCACGTAGCGGCGCCGGGCCAACGCCCCGGCCGCATCGGCCAGCTCGCGCACGGGGCGTTGGATCTGCCACGCCGCAAACAACGAGAACGCAATAGCAATCGCCAGCACCACCATCACGCCCGGTACCACTGCCGAGATGGTGGGCGGCGCATGCACCCACACCAGCGGCATGGCGATCCACTTGTTGCGCTGCGGAAAGCGCACGAACACGCGCGGCGTGGGGCCGGGTTCCAGCCGCAATTGCGTATCGGATGGCAAACGACGCGCGAGCTGTCGCACCAGTTCGGCAGACTTGTCCGATGCGGATGACGGGTCCCCCGCGGGCGGCTCAGCGGTTTCGGTCACTAGGTCAGGCAGTTTGACCTTCAGATGACCGTCCATCGCTGCCTGGAAGGCTTGCAATTGGAATGCCATCTGATCGACCGAAGCCTGGAATTGCCGCTCGCGCCGCTCCGCGCGCAGCACGCCCAGCCATGAGAAGTGGCTCAGCACGAGCACCACCACGATCAGCACCGCCAGCCGGCCGAACAGCGTGTCGAATCTAGCCTTGAACTTCATTGACCTCTTCCCGCTCATCCGGCACGAAGGTGTAGCCGCGGCCACGCACGGTCTGGATATACCGCGGGCGCTGCGCGTCTTCTTCCAGCACGCGGCGCAGGCGCCAGATCTGCACGTCGATGCCCCGGTCGGACACACCGCTGCCCGGCCCGTACATCAGCTCAACGATGTGCTCGCGCGTGAGCACCTGCATCGCATGCCCGATCAGCAGCTTGAGCAGCGCGAATTCGGTATCGCTGATGGAGAGCGCGGTATCGCCGCGAAACAGCGTGCGCATGCGAAAGTTGAGCTTGAACGGGCCGAAACTGAAGCTGTCGCGGTCTTCCGGAGCCGATGCCGGCACGGCGAGGCGCCGGCGCAGCACCGCGTTGATACGGGCGAGCAGCTCGCGCGGCGAGAACGGCTTGCCGAGATAGTCGTCGGCACCGATTTCCAGGCCGATGATTCGGTCGATCTCGTCGCTGCGGGCCGTGAGCAGGATGACGGGCACGTCGTCGTTGCGGGCGCGCAGATCACGCAGGGCGGACAGGCCATCCACCTTGGGCATCATCAGGTCGAGCACGACGAGTGCCGGACGCTCGCGTTCGAGCCGGGCGCCCAGTCCATCACCGTCGTGCAGCACGGAAACGGCAAAGCCCTGCTGGGTCAGGTATTCGCGCAGAAGGTCGCGCAGTTCGACGTCGTCATCGACGACCAGGATCTTGGTGCCGCTCATCTGTCTGGTGGAGTCTCTGGTATGCGCAGGAAGGTGTGCTCATGATAGCGACTGTGGCCCTCACGAATCCGCTGCACTGTCACCATATTGTTTCGCCCGGTAACACCGCGATGGGTTTGTAATCAGCCGTAATAGAACCCGCTGCGCGACTAATTCTGCGCAAAGGCGTTGCCTTTAAGCTGCGGTCTGACTGGCACGGGCGCCAGCTATCATGTGCGCTCGTCCCCATATTGCTAAGAACAGGAACGCCAACATGTCCGATCCCAAGGACCAGAAGCCCGGCCAGTTTGACGACGCCGGCCGCCGCACGTACGACGGGAAGGAGACGCCCAACGAGGTATCTCCGACGCTGCTGCCGCCCCCGCGCGAGGGTGGCAAGCGCCGCCGCTGGGGCATCTGGGTGGTGATCGTTATCCTCGTGCTGATCGGTTATGCGGTCTATCACGCGAAGTACCGCAATGCGGGCGGCCCGGGTGGTCGAGGTGGCCCCGGTGGGCGCGGCGCAGCCATGGCCGGCAAGCCGATGCCGGTGATGGTCGGCACGGCCGTCAAGGGCGACATCAACGTGGTGCTGTCGGCGCTGGGCAATGTCACCCCGGTCAACAACGTGACGGTCAAGACGCGTGTGGACGGCCAGCTCGTGCGGCTGGCGTTTACAGAGGGGCAGACCGTCAAGGCCGGCGACCTGCTGGCCGAGGTCGACCCGCGCACCTATCAGGCACAACTTGCCCAGGCGGAAGGTCAGCTTGCACGCGATCAGGCGCTGTTGCAAAACGCAAAGCTCGATCTGCAGCGCTATCAGACGCTGCTCTCGCAGGATTCGATCTCCAAGCAGCAGGTGGATACGCAAGCCGCGTTGGTGCGCCAGTACGACGGCACGGTCAAGCTGGACCAGGGCAACGTCGACAACGCCCGCGTGCAGCTTTCCTATACGCGCATCACTGCGCCGGTGTCGGGCCGGGTTGGCCTGCGCCAGGTCGATCCGGGCAACATCGTGCACGCCTCGGACACCAACGGCATCGTGGTCATCACGCAGATCGATCCGATTACCGTCATCTATTCCATTCCTGAAGACAACCTGCCCAAGGTCATGCCGCGCCTGCAGTCCGGCGACAAGCTGCCGGTGGAGGCCTGGGATCGCGGCCAGACCACGCAGCTCGCGCGCGGCGTGCTCATGACCGTGGACAACACCATCGACAACACCACCGGTACGGTCAAGCTGCGTGCGCAGTTCCCGAACCAGAACGCCATGCTGTTCCCGAACCAGTTCGTGAACGTGCGCATGCGTGTGGATACGCTACGCGACGCGGTAATCGTGCCGAGCGCAGCCATCCAGCGCGGCACGCAGGGCACCTTCGTCTACGTGGTCGGCGAAGACAACAAGGTAGCGCTGCGCGTGGTCAAGCTGGGCGTGACCGAAGGTGAGCGCGTGTCGGTGGCGCAAGGCCTGCAGCCCGGCGAACGCGTGGTGATCGACGGCGCAGACAAGCTGCGCGACGGCTCGCCGGTGGAGGTGATCCAGCCGGGTGCCGCCGCTGCAAGCGCACCCGCGGCCGGCCAGGCCCATCAGGGCGGGCGTCATCGCCGTGGCCAGGGTGGCGCTTCGGCACCCGCCGCAAGTGCCCCGGCTGCCAAGCCGTAAGCCGTGAGTCGTGCATTGCGTGCACTCGCCTGACGAAGTCTTCTGTTCCGAGCTGGCATGAATCCCTCCCGAATCTTCATCCTCCGGCCCGTGGCGACCACGCTGTTGATGGTCGCCATCCTGCTATCGGGCCTGGTGGCGTACCGGATGCTGCCGCTCTCTGCGCTGCCCGAGGTCGACTATCCGACCATCCAGGTCACAACGCTGTACCCGGGTGCCAGCCCCGACGTGATGACGTCGTCCATCACCGCGCCGCTGGAACGGCAGTTCGGGCAGATGCCCGGCCTGAAGCAGATGACGTCGTCCAGCTCGGGCGGCGCCTCGGTCATCACGCTGCAGTTTGACCTGTCCCTCTCGCTCGACATTGCGGAGCAGGAGGTACAGGCGGCCATCAACGCGGCCGGCAACCTGCTGCCGAACGATCTGCCGATGCCGCCGATCTACAGCAAGGTGAACCCGGCCGACGCGCCGATCCTCACGCTGGCGATCACCTCCAACACGATGCCGTTGCCCAAGCTGGAAGACCTGGTCGACACGCGCATCGCGCAAAAGCTATCGCAGTTGCCAGGCATTGGCCTGGTCAGCATCAGCGGCGGGCAGCGGCCGGCCGTCCGCATCCAGGCCAATACGTCGGCGCTAGCGGCGCTCGGGCTGTCAATCGATGACATCCGCACCGCCATCGGCACCGCCAACGTGAATGGCGCCAAGGGCAGCTTCGACGGCCCGATGCGCGCCTCCACTATCGACGCCAACGATCAGCTCAAGTCGGCCGCCGAGTACGGCAAGATGATCGTCGCCTACAAGAACGGCGCGCCCATCCGCCTGACCGACGTGGCGCAGATCGTTGACGGCGCCGAAAACAGCAAGCTGGCCGCGTGGTCCAACACCACCCCCGCCATCATCCTGAACGTGCAGCGCCAGCCTGGCGCCAACGTGATCGAGGTGGTCAACCGTGCCAAGGCGCTACTGCCACAGTTGAAAGAAACGCTGCCCGGCAACGTAGAGGTATCGCTGCTGACCGACCGCACCACGACGATCCGTGCCTCGGTATCGGACGTGCAGTTCGAGCTGATGCTGGCCGTGGCGCTGGTCGTGATGGTGATCTTCCTGTTCCTGCGCAACGTGCCAGCCACGGTCATTCCGGCGGTAGCGGTGCCGCTCTCGCTGGTCGGTACGTTTGGCGTGATGTACCTGGCAGGTTTTTCAATCAACAACCTCACGCTGATGGCGTTGACCATCGCCACGGGTTTCGTGGTGGACGACGCCATCGTCATGATCGAAAACATCGCCCGCTACATTGAAGACGGCGACCCACCGATGGAGGCCGCACTCAAGGGCTCCAAGCAGATCGGCTTCACGATCATCTCGCTGACGTTCTCGCTCATCGCCGTGCTGATTCCGCTGCTGTTCATGGGTGACGTGGTGGGGCGACTGTTCCGCGAGTTTGCAATTACGTTGGCGGTATCGATCCTGATCTCGGCCGTGGTGTCGCTCACGCTTACGCCGATGATGTGCGCACGCTTGCTCAAGCACATTCCCGAGGCCGAGCAATCCCGCTTCTACCACGCGGCCGGCGCGTTCTTCGACAACGTCATCGCCCGATACGGCCGCATGCTGCAGTGGGTGCTCGACCGGCAGAAGACCACGCTGCTGGTGGCCATCGGCACGCTGGTGCTGACGGCGTTGCTGTATGTAGTGGTGCCCAAGGGGTTCTTTCCGGTGCAGGACACGGGCGTGATCCAGGGCATTTCGGATGCGTCTCAGTCGATTTCGTTCTCGGCCATGGCAGAGCGCCAACAGAAGCTGGCCGAGGTGGTACTGAAAGACCCTGCGGTCGAAAGCCTGTCGTCGTTCATCGGCGTGGATGGCGTGAACACCACGCTCAACAGCGGCCGCATGTTGATCAACCTCAAGCCGAAGGATAAACGCGACGCCGACGCCACCGAGATCATTCAGCGCCTGCAGCCCGAATTGGCCAAGGTGGCAGGTATCTCGCTGTACATGCAGCCGGTGCAAGACCTGACGATTGAAGACCGCGTGAGCCGCACGCAGTATCAGTTCACGGTAGAAGATCCGGACCCGAACAACCTCTCGAAGTGGGTGCCGAAACTCGTTGAACGCCTGCAGCAGACCAACGAACTGCGTGACGTGGCGAGCGACCTGCAGGACAACGGCCTGCGCGCCTACGTGCAGGTCGACCGCGACAAGGCGGCGGTGTACGGCATCACGATGGCAGCGGTCGACAGCGTCCTGTACAGCGCTTACGGCCAGCGCCTGATTTCGACCATCTTCACGCAATCGAACCAATACCGCGTGGTGCTCGAGACGGACCCGAAGATGCAGCTTGGGCCGCAATCGCTATACGACCTGCACGTGGCGTCAAACAGCGGCCAGCAGATTCCGTTGGGCGCGTTTGCCACGGTGGTGGAACAACCGGGCTCGCTGGTGGTGAACCATCAGGGCCAGTTCCCGGCGGCAACCATTTCGTTCAACCTCGCCCCGCATGCCTCGCTGGGTGCGGCCGTCGACACCATCAATGCCGTCGAACAGGAGATCGGCCTGCCGGCCAGCATGCAGACCAGCTTCCAGGGGGCCGCGCTGGCGTTCCGTGCGTCGCTGTCGAACCAGTTGTGGCTGATCCTCGCGGCTGTCATCACGATGTACATCGTGCTGGGCGTGTTGTACGAAAGCACGATCCACCCGGTGACGATCCTGTCGACGCTGCCGTCAGCCGGTGTAGGTGCCCTGCTGTCGCTGCTGGTGTCGGGCAGGGACATGGGCATCATTGCCATCATCGGGATCATCCTGCTGATCGGTATCGTCAAGAAGAACGCGATCATGATGATCGACTTCGCGCTGGAGGCCGAGCGCGAGCAGGGCATGGCCCCGCGCGACGCCATCTACCAGGCGTGTCTGCTGCGCTTCCGTCCGATTCTGATGACCACTATGGCCGCCCTGCTGGGTGCCCTGCCGCTGATGCTCGGCACGGGCGTGGGCTCCGAGTTGCGCCAGCCGCTGGGGATCACGATGGTGGGCGGCCTGCTGGTCAGCCAGGTGCTGACGCTGTTCACCACGCCGGTCATCTATCTGGCCTTCGACAACCTGGGCGAACGCCTGCGGGACTGGCGCGCCCGCCGTGCTGCCCGACGCCACGGCGCCGCAGGCACCAACCAATCTGGCGGACCGCGATGAATCTGTCCGCCACCTTCATCGCCCGGCCGGTTGCCACGGCACTGCTGACCATCGGCGTGGCGTTGGCCGGTATCGCGGCGTTCCGCTTACTGCCGGTGTCGCCGCTGCCGCAGGTGGACTTTCCGACCATCTCGGTCAATGCGTCGCTGCCGGGCGCCAGCCCTGAGACCATGGCGGCCACTGTGGCGACGCCCCTGGAACGCTCACTCGGCCGCATCGCGGGCATTACCGAGATGACGTCTTCCAGCTCGCTCGGTTCGTCGCGGATCACGCTGCAGTTCGATCTGTCGCGCGACATCGACGGCGCGGCGCGCGATGTGCAGGCCGCCATCAATGCTTCACGCAGCCTGCTGCCTTCCGGCCTGCCGAGCAACCCGACGTATCGCAAGGTCAACCCGGCCGATGCGCCAATCATGATCGTGGGGCTGACGTCCGACACCAAGTCGCGCGGCGAGCTGTACGACGCGGCCTCGACCATCCTCGCGCAGAAGCTGTCGCAAATCAACGGCGTGGGCCAAGTCACCATCGGCGGTGCGTCGCTGCCGGCGGTGCGGGTCGAGCTGAACCCGATGGCGCTGAACAAGTACGGCATCTCGATGGAGACCGTGCGCACCGTCATCACCAGCACGAACGCGAACAAGCCCAAGGGCATGATGGAATCCGGCGACCGCGTCTGGACCATCTACGCCAACGACCAGGCCAAGAAGGCCGTCGAATACCAATCGCTCATCATCGCCTGGCGCAATGGCTCGCCGGTGCGGCTGGCCGACGTGGCCGAGGTGACTGACAGCGTGCAGGACATCCGCAACTACGGCTCGGCCAACGGCAAGCCTTCGGTGCTGCTCATCATCAGCCGGCAGCCGGGCGCCAACATCATCGACACGGTCGACCGCATCAACGACATCCTGCCGTACCTGCGCAACACCATTCCCGCGCAGATCAACCTCGATGTGATGATGGACCGCACGCCCACCATCCGCGCCTCGCTCAAGGATGTGGAGCGCACGCTGGTGCTGTCGATCGCGCTGGTGATCATGGTGGTGTTCCTGTTCCTGCGCAACGTGCGGGCAACGCTCATTCCGAGCGTGGCGGTGCCCGTCTCGCTCATCGGCACATTCGGGGTGATGTACCTGTGCGGCTACAGCCTCGACAACCTCTCGCTGATGGCGTTGACCGTGGCAACAGGCTTTGTCGTGGACGATGCCATCGTCGTGCTGGAAAACGTCTCGCGCCACATCGAAAACGGCATGCGACCCATGCAGGCAGCGCTCAAGGGTGCGCGCGAGGTCGGCTTTACCGTGGTGTCGATGAGCCTGTCGCTGATTGCCGTGTTCATCCCGCTGCTGATGATGGGCGGCATCGTGGGGCGGCTGTTCCGTGAGTTTGCGGTGACGCTGTCGGTCGCAATCCTGGTGTCGCTGGTGGTGTCGCTCACCACTACGCCGATGATGTGCGCACGCTTGCTCAAGCCTGCCGCCGAGGAAGAACATGGCTGGTTCCATCGCAAGACCGAAGGCTTCTTCACCTTCCTGCTCGACCTCTACCGCAATTCGCTGGCGTGGGCGCTGCGGCACAGCTGGCTCACGCTGCTGATCCTGCTGGCAACGGTGTGCCTGAACGTCTACCTGTACATCATCGTGCCGAAGGGGTTCTTCCCGCAGCAGGACACCGGCCGGGTGATCGGCTTCATCCAGGCGGACCAGTCGATCTCGTTCCAGGCGATGCGCACCAAGCTGACCGACTTCATCACCATCGTTCGGCAAGACCCCGCGGTGGAGAACGTGGTGGGCTTTACGGGCGGCAGTCAGCGCAATACCGGGCAGATGTTCATTCAGCTCAAGCCGCTGGCCGAGCGGAAGATGTCTGCCGACCAGATCATCAACCGATTGCGCGGCAAGCTCGCGCGTGAGCCGGGCGCGAGCCTGTTCCTGCAATCGGTACAGGACATCCGGGTGGGCGGTCGGGCCAGCAACGCGCAGTACCAATACACGCTGCAGGCCGACGACCTGAACGAGCTGCGCGCGTGGGATCCGAAAATCAAGCAGGCGCTCACGCAGGTGAAGTCGCTGACGGACGTCAACACAGATACGCAGGACAAGGGCTTGCAGACTTCCCTCGTCATCGACCGCGACAAGGCGAAATCGCTCGGCATCAATCCGAGCGATATCGACAACGCCCTGAACAACGCGTTCGGGCAGCGCCAGGTATCGACCATCTACAACCCGCTCAACCAATACCGTGTTGTGATGGAAGCCGCGCCTCAGTACTGGCAGAACCCGGACGGCCTGCGCGACATCTACATCATCACGTCGACGGGTGCGCAGGTGCCGCTGTCGACCTTCTCGCATTACGAGCCCACCAACACGGCGCTGGCCGTCAATCACCAGGGGCAGTTTGCGGCCAGCACGATCTCGTTCAACCTCGCGCCGGGGGCATCGCTGTCGGGCGCCACGCAGGACATCCAGGACGCGATGAACCGCATCGGCGTGCCGTCCTCCGTGCACGGCAGCTTCCAGGGCACCGCCAAGGCGTTCCAGGATTCGCTCTCCAGCCAGCCCGTGCTGATCCTGTTTGCGCTCATCACCATCTACATCGTGCTGGGCGTGCTGTACGAGAGCTACGTGCATCCCATCACGATTCTCTCGACGCTGCCCTCGGCCGGTGTGGGGGCGCTGCTGGCGCTGATCATCACGGACACGGATTTCTCGATCATCGCGTTGATCGGCGTGATTCTGCTCATCGGCATCGTCAAGAAGAACGCGATCATGATGATCGACTTCGCGCTCGAGGCTGAGCGCAGCCAGGGCATGAGCCCCGCAGATGCGATCTTCCACGCCTGCGTGCTGCGCTTCCGGCCGATCCTGATGACGACGATGGCCGCGCTGCTGGGCGCCCTGCCCCTGGCGCTCGGCCACGGCGACGGCGCGGAGCTTCGCACGCCGCTGGGCATCTCCATCGTCGGGGGGCTGCTGGTCAGCCAGATCCTCACGCTCTACACCACGCCGGTGGTCTACCTGGCGCTCGACCGGCTGCGCCTGCGTCGCGCCGGCCGCAGCAAAGACGCACCGCTGCCCGCATTGGATTCGCAAGGAAGCTGAACATGACAAGAGGCACTCAAGCCCTTCGCACCTCGTTGCTCGCGCTGGCCGCGTGCGCGCTCGTCTCGGCCTGCGCGGTCGGGCCCGATTACAAGCGCCCCACCGCCGAAGTGCCGCAGCAATACAAGGAAGCCGGCGACTGGAAAATCGCCGACCCGAGCGACGCCATCGCCCGCGGCAAGTGGTGGGAGATCTTCAACGACCCGCAATTGAACGCGCTCGAAGAACAGGTGGCCGCCGCCAACCAGAACATCCTGGTGGCCGAGGCGCAATACCGCCAGGCCCAGGCGCTGGTGCAATCGGCGCAGGCTTCGTTCTTCCCGACGCTGGGTGCCAATGCATCGGCCACGCGCAGCCGTTCAGTGCGCACCTCGGTCAACCCGGACGGCAGCCTGTCGACAGGCAACCCGAGTCTGCTCAACTCGCAAAGCCTGTCACTCAACGCCAGCTGGGAACTGGATCTGTGGGGCCGCATCCGCCGATCGGTGGAGTCGAACAAGGCCAGCGCGCAAGCCAGTGCCGGTGATCTGTCGTCCGCTTTGCTGTCCGCGCAGGCAACGCTTGCGCAGAATTATTTTCAATTGCGTGTCACGGATACCCAGAAGGCTGTCTTGCAACGCACGGTTGCAGACTACGAGCGCTTCCTGAAGCTCACGCAAAACCAGTATTCGGTGGGCGTGGCGCAGCGTTCGGATGTACTGACCGCGCAGACGCAGCTCAAGCAGTCGCAGGCGTTGCTGCTGGATACCGAAGTCACGCGCGCGCAGCTTGAGCACGCCATTGCGGTGCTGATCGGCAAACCGCCGGCGGAATTCTCGCTGGCTCCGGCCACCGCAGCCAGCGCAGCCGACTTGCCGGCCCTGCCCGCCATTCCGCTGGAAGTGCCATCGGCCGTGCTGGAACGCCGCCCCGACATTGCCGCCGCCGAGCGCCGCATGGCCGCTGCCAACGCGCAGATCGGTGTGGCCAAGGCTGCGTACTTCCCGACGCTCACGCTGGGAGCCTCGACCGGTTTGGCGGCCAACACGCTTTCGCGCCTGGCAACGCTGCCCAGCCGCGTCTGGTCGATCGGCCCAACGCTGGCCGCCACGCTGTTCGATGGCGGCGCGCGTGCAGCCGCCGTCGACAAGGCCGGTGCTGCTTACGATGCGTCGGTCGCGACATACCGCCAGACGGTGCTGGGCGCGTTCCAGGATGTCGAAGACAACCTCGCCGCGCTTCGCTGGCAGACGCAGGAATTTGGCGTACAGGCCGATGCCGTCAAGGCCGCGCAGGAAGCCGCGCAACTCAATCTGAACCGCTATCGCGCGGGCACGGTGAGCTTCCTGGAAGTCATCACCGCACAGGCCACGGCCTACAATGCCGAGCGCACGCTGCTCACGCTGCAGGGCAAGCAGTATTCAGCAGCGGTGCTGCTGGTCAAGGCGCTGGGCGGCGGGTGGCACGGCGAAGTGCCGGTGGTTGGCCAAGCGGCGCTGCAACCGGCATCCGCGCCTGCCGCGCAATGACCCTTCTCTTGTTGCCGGTGGCCGACAACGTTTCGCCACCGGCAATGTCCCCTTGTGCGTAAGCCCGCACGCAGTCGGAAAGTTCCCCCTATAATCGACGGGATTTATTTCAGACCGCCCGACCATCCGGGCCGGCTGATGCAGCAGCGGGCGCGCAAATTGCGTCGTCCGATGCCTTGCAAGCCGCCCCGGTGCTATCCAGACCGTCTGTTTGCCAGCCACCATGTCCGCCGCGCGCGTGGTTGCCGACGCAGTTGCCCCGATTCACGCGCGCCGCTCAATTGATTCCGCTCTCTCCGATGATCCGATCCGCGCTTCCCCGTTCTGCCAAGCTGCTGGCTGCCGCCCTGGGCGCCGCCACGCTGTTTGCCGCCCTGCCTGCCCAGGCCGACCCGTCCGTGCGCGTCATCTACGGCAAGGACAACCGCCACGGCATCGAGAAATATGGGGTCGATCTGGATTTCGATTCGGGCTTCCACTGGGGCAACCCGGAAGGCTGGTTCGTGAACCTGGATTGGGAAGTGGCGCTGGGCCAATGGCGCTCGACCAAGGGAACCAACCGCCAGAACCTGACCGAATTTGGCGTAACGCCGCTGTTCCGCATTGAAAAGCGCGGCGGCTCGTGGGTGCCATTCATTGAAGCTGGCGTTGGCCCGCGCCTGCTCTCGCACACCCGCACGTCGGATGAGCACAACTTCAGCACGGCCTTCCAGTTCTCCGACATGATCGGCGTGGGCGTGGCCTTTGGCAGCAAGCAGCAATTCCAGATGGGCTACCGCTTCGAACACCTGTCGAATGCGTCGATCAAGCGCCCGAACCCGGGCACGGACCTGAATGAGCTGTACCTGCGCTACACGTTCTAAGACTTGAGCGTTTGCGACGCTCCAAGAAAAACGGCCTGCCTTTCGGCGGGCCGTTTTGTTTGGGTGCGCGGTAGCGGATCAGCGTGCGCCGGCTTCGCCATCGAGATCACGATCGCGCGATCGCATGCCCATCAACCGCTCGTAGTTGAGCGAGGCATGGAAGCCCAGGCCGTTGCCGCCGGCACGCTTGACTTCATACATCGCTGCGTCGGCATTGCGGATGAGTGTCTGCGCGTCATGCCCGTCGGTCGGATACAGCGCCACGCCGGCGCTCACGCCCATCGACAGCACATGGCCTTCCACACGAAACGGCGTCTGCAATTCTTCGATCAGGCGTTCCACGGTTTGCGTCACATCGTCGCGCGTGGCGCAGTGCGTGAGGACAGCGACAAATTCATCGCCACCCAGGCGCGCCACCGTGTCCGAAGCGCGCAGTCCGCTGCGCAAGCGCATGGCCGTGGCCTTCAAAACGAGATCTCCCACGGCGTGGCCATACTCATCGTTGACCGGCTTGAAGCGATCAAGATCAATGAACACGACGGCGACCTGGCCGCGCGCGCGACGTGCCGCCTGAATAGCCACGAACAGGCGATCACGAAGCAAACGCGCATTGGGCAAGTCCGTGAGCGGATCATGCAGCGCGAGGTGGTGCGCCTGATCCAGCGCCGCGCGCCGCTGCGTCACGTCGAGCAGCGTTCCGCTTACACGCGTGGCCACGCCACGGGCATCGCGTTCGGTCACGCGCCCGCGCGCAGCCACCCAGATCCATTGGCCATGGCGAGCGCGCATGCGCTGCTCGATCTCAAAGCTGTCGGCATCGCCGCGCATATGGCGATAGATGCGTCGCGCGCTCAATGCGGCGTCTTGCGGGTGCACCATGGCGTACCACGCATCCGGATCGTTGGAAAGATCCGCCGGCTCGTAGCCGAGCATGTCGGCCGTCCGCCGGTTGAACGACACATGCCGTGTGCGCGTAGACCAGTCGAACGTACCCAGCCCCGCGCCATCGAGCACATAGGCCAACCGTTGCTCCGACGCGCGCAGCGATTCCAGCGCCAGCCGGCGCGCGGTCACGTCCTGCATCTGCACGACGAGATGCTCGTTGCCGTCGTCGCGCGCCACCGCCACGTCGGTCTGCACCCACACGGTGCTGCCGTCCTGACGGACGAGGCGCGTTTCCATCGACAGCGCATCGCGCTGACCGGCGAGCAGCGACTCGACACCATGTCGTGCGCGTTCAGTGTGATCGGGGTGGCAAAGGTCGAACAGATCGCGCGCACGCAGGGCCTGTGCTTCGTGACCAGTCAGCGCGCACAGCGCACGGTTCACGTCGAGGAAGCGACCCTCCGGCGCGCACAGGCCGATTCCTATCGGCGAATGTTCGATCGCAGCCTTGTACAAGTGGTGGTCCTCAAGCATGGCGATGCTGTTTCGCGAATGCGGCAGTCCCGGGGGCGTGGCTGATGTGATGGCCATCGCGCCTCCGGTGCCCTTTGACGCAATGGTTGCATCAGGCGCGCGCGGTGGCGGTTGGCGTGATCCCCGTAACCGGTCTCGTGGTCTGCGTGGCCCAGTTGGCGGCCGGTAATGGCAAACCTTGGTGCGTTACAAGCGCACGAATCGAGGCGGACTATAGAAGCCGCGAGTTAACGGGGCAATCCCTTCCCGCGAGGGGACATGGACCGCGTGCCCGCTTTGGGTCCCCTCGTGCGCGAAATGACGCGAAGGAAACGCGCCCCGCGTCATTCCCGTCTGCGTTTGTCGACCTTGATTGTCGACAGCTGCCCAGCGTCGCCGGACACCCGAGCACTCTACACCGGACCCCGCTGCGAAGCAGCTAGCCGTTTGGTTAGGTCGCGCAGGCGCTGCCGGCAAGCAACCGTTTGCTATGTGGGTTGGCCACGATCTCCACATTGTGAATGTCTTAAGGTGAAGACAAGGTCCCTCGACCTCATCCGGAAGGACGAAACGCGCAATCGGGCGGCTCCGTTACTATTCTTCAATATCGCTTCGGGGGGCGAATTCAAACACGGCGAAGCCGCGGCACCAGCGCACGCGGCTGTGGGAGGTCGTATGGAATTGAGTTTTGTCGCCCCAGGCACGCAGACGCATCGGTATGCGCTCAAGCTCGCGGGCCTGCCCGAAGCCGAACCGGGTACGCCAGTCGATCCGGCGTGGGTGGACGATGCCCTGACTGCCGCCGTGCGCGTATTCGATGCGCACCGCGTGCACTTTGCCGACGCGTACTTCGCCTATCGCGCCCGTGAGACCGCGCAGCATCCCACTCGCGCTGCCCACCAAAGCTCGCCCGCACGCGTGGCAGGCGATCTCCACGACGACACGCCGCTGCTGGCGGATACGTTTGCGATTGCGCAGTTGGCCGCACTTGTTTCGCTAGAGGCAGCCGGCGTGGCCGATGTGATCGATGTGCGCTTGGTGGTGGAGCGCTTGCGTGACGATGCCCCCGCCCCGCCCGCCGACGGCATCGGTGAAGTGACACTCGTCACGGAAACCGCGGCCAGCCTGCAAGGCGTAGCCAGCCGGCATTAACGCGGCGGGACCGCTCAACGCCCGTGGTGCGTGGGCCGCTCCGGCACGATGGTCGGCTGCGGCTCAGTGGGCGCGCCGACTGCGTCGGCGTCACGAAACGTCCAGTACCGGTGCACCACGAAGTTGAAGATTGCCGTGATGGCCGAGGCGAACATCTGCGCGATCAGGTAATACAGGCCAATTCCCAGGCCGATGGCCATGATGGTCGCGTTGCACCCCAGCGCGAGAAAGGCCACCAGGCCGAACCGCACCATCGCGCCCACGTGCCCGCGTGTGCTGTTGAAGACGGCCTGCCGGCTGATGAAGTAATTGAGCGTCGCTCCGATCACGCTGCCCGCCACGGACGCTCGCCAAGGCGAGACGCCTACTTGCACCAGTCCGAACAGCACCACATAGTGCGCCAGCGTTGCGCTGCCACCGATGACCACATAGCGCGCAAATTGCTCAACCGCCGCCCAGAAATGCTGCCGAGACGCCATACGCGCGCTCACCCCGTCCACTTTGGAACCGACATTGTGCTCGATCATGGCTGCGAGGCCGCAACTCGCGTGCCACGGTCCCTGCACAGTAAGTGCGCTTAAAGTTGTGCAACATTTGGCCGTATAGAAACGTGGGGCCCTGCGCGGCTGTTGGCTCCCCCATTGCCATGCTCGAACTTCAACCTCTCGACATTCCGCTTGCGATCCCCCTTCCGTGGCCGATGCTTGACGCCGACGGGCAGTTGCTCGTCCCAAAGGGCGACGTCATCCACTCCCCGGAGGAGATCGACCTGCTGTGCACGCTGCACCGCCCGCATCGGCTGGCGGACGGCACGCCCGCGCCTGCGCCCGTGTTTGCAAATACGCAGTTCCCGAACACGATGTTCCCCGACATGGGCGACGACCCTGACGGTGAACGGACGATCGCCATGGAGCTGCTGGGCCTGCGCCCCGGCGGCATGCTGACCGTGCGCCTAACTGCGGGCGCCGGCCAGACCAAGGGCGCCGCACGCGTGATGGGCTACAGCCCGCAGCGCCATCTGCTCATCACCATGCCCACCGAAAGCGGCCGTACGGTCATGCCGGTCAAGGACGAACTGGTGGAAGTGCACGCCTTCTCGGGCGAGGGCATTGCCAGCTTCGAATGCACGGTGATGGCGGTGTGCCGCATCCCGTTCGAATACGTCGTGTTGTCACCGCCGCGGCGGATCAAGAACCGCACGTTGCGCAAATCGCTGCGCGTGCGCGCCAACGTGGTCGGCAAGATGCTGGTGAGCGGCGACCCGCCGCGCATGATCCATATCTCCGACATCAGCACGACGGGCGCGTCGTTCCGCTCCGCGCATCGGCTGGAAGTGAGCGGCGCGCCGGCGCGTCTGCGCTTCCGGGTGAAAACGCGCGACTACCACTCCGAGCTGGTGGCTGCGGCCCTCGTGCGCAGTGAAAAGCCGGCCGACCTGCCCAACGTCTACCAATACGGCGTGGAATTCGTCGAATTGGTCGCGGCCCAGAAAATGCTGCTGCAATGCTTTATCTACGAACAGTTGCTGTGGGGCGGCCAGCGCATGGTGTAACGTGCCGACCGACCTGATATTCGTAGTTCTTTGATCAGAATTAATTGCTGTTAAACGTTAAAAAGGCGCGCCGGACTCACGCGAAAACATGCCGGTAATCGGCCACCGTGGCCGATTTTCGGCTTATGATGCCGCAGGCTTGCTTGTGACAAAGCTATACAATTGACAACGTATCAAGTGCACGTATATCCGTTTTAAAGGCATTTGCAGGACGATCCCATTTATGAGCCGCGCAAGGTCTGCCGCGCCATCGAGTCTGGATCCGATCTCCGGATTGCCGGGCCGCGAACGATTCGTCCAACTGCTGGCTGCCATGCCGCAACCCGCACGCCAGGACGCGATCGGCGCCCTGCTGCTGATCAGCTTCGACCATTTTGCCGAGGCGACCAACACGCTCGGGCCGCTCGCCGCGCGCGAGGTCATCGTCGAATGTGCATCGCGGCTTGAAGCGCTGAGCGTGCCGCCCGCGGATGGCATCGCACCCATCGTCGGGCGCGTCGGCCATGAGACCTTTGCCGTTGCCTGCGCAGATTTCGTCTCGGCACAGGATGTGCACGATCTCGCGCGACGGATTTCTGCTGCGCTCACGCGGCCTTACATCACGCATGGTTATGAGCTGGTCTGCTCGTGCAGCATCGGCATGACGCTTTTCGAGGGCATGCCCTCGGATGCAGCGCGGCTGATCGAACAGGCCGACCGGGCACTGTACGGTGTTCAGCACGGTGCCGAACGAAGCCCAGCGCTTTACGCCCCGGCGGCCATGCCTCCACGCAGTGGCGTTCACGTCGCCGAGGACGATGGATACGACCCCGTCACCGAGCACCCGCGCCTGGCCGCCCAACTACGCCACGCGCTGGCCCGCCGCCAATTCAGCCTGAACCTGCAGCCGCAACTGAGCCTGACCGACGGACGGATCGTCGGCTACGAATTTTTGCTGCGCTGGATTTCACCGGAGCTGGGAGGCGTGGCACCGGCCGATTTTCTGCCGATCCTGGAGCAGACGGGCGACATTCGCGAAGTGGGCCACTGGGTGCTCGACAACGCCGCCCAGATGCTGGCCGGGCTGCTGCGCGAAGAATCTCAGCGCGCAGGACGCAACAACCGGCATCAGCCAGGCGTGCATGCTGCCGTCAACTTGTCGGTTGCGCAGTTGCTCGATCCGCAGTTGAGCGACGTCGTGCGCGACATTGCCGCGCGCCATGCGGTGCCCACCACGCGCCTCGTTTTCGAGATCTCAGAACACACGCTGCAGCGTGCCAACGGCTCGGCGCAGAAAGCCGTGGAAGCCCTGCACGCCTGTGGCGCACGCGTAGCAATAGAAGACTTTGGCGCCACTGCACACAGCCTCGATTGCCTGGCAACGTTCCGCCCCGATCAAGTCAAGCTCGATCAGGCCGTCGTCAACGCAGTGACCAACGCAAGCGATCACGCGGTGCTGCAACGCCTGGTGACTGCGGCGCATGGTGCGGGCGTGCCCGTCACCGCCACGCGCGTGGAAACCGCCGTGCAGCTCCATGCATTGCGTGCCTGCCGATGCGACGTGATCCAGGGCTACCTGCTCTCGCAACCCTTCCCTGCCCGCTGGATCGACGACACGCAAGACGTGATTGCCGAGCGCGCACGCGATCTGATGCCGTAAAAGAAAATGCCCTCCAGCCCGCCAGGCGGAAGGGCGTTGGTGCTTGCGCGCGTGCTGCTCATGCGTGCTCGACACGGAAGACCGACACCGCGCTGCGCAACGCCTCGGCCTGCTCTTCCAGCGATTCCGCCGCAGCCGCAGCCTGTTCGACCAGCGCCGCATTCTGTTGCGTCACCTGATCCATCTGCGTAACGGCTTGGTTGACCTGTTCGATGCCGCTGCTCTGCTCTTCCGACGCAGCGCTGATCTCGCCCATGATGTCGGTCACGCGGCGCACCGCCACCACCACCTCGTCGATCACCGTGCCAGCTTCGGCCACCAGGGTCGTACCGTTTTGCACGCGGCCCACCGAATCGCCGATCAGTTCCTTGATTTCCTTGGCCGCCGTGGCGCTGCGCTGCGCAAGGCTGCGCACCTCTCCGGCAACGACGGCAAAGCCGCGGCCCTGCTCTCCAGCGCGTGCGGCTTCCACCGCGGCATTCAACGCCAGGATGTTCGTCTGGAACGCAATGCCTTCGATCACGCCGATGATGTCGGCAATCTTTCGGCTGCTTTCATTGATGCCGGCCATCGTGTTCACCACGCGGCCCACGACTTCCCCACCCTTGACCGCGATATCCGACGCATTGACGGCCAGCGTGCTCGCTTGACGCGCGTTATCGGCATTCTGCTTCACGATGCTCGTCAGCTCTTCCATGCTCGACGCGGTTTCTTCCAACGACGATGCCTGCTGCTCCGTGCGCTGCGAAAGGTCGGCATTGCCGGCAGCAATCTGCTTGGTAGCGCTGGCGATCGAATCCGAGCCCGTGCGCACCTGCCCGATGATCTGCTGCAGACTGGTCTGCATGGACGACACCGCATGCATCAGGCGTGCGGTTTCATCGCGGCGGCCCGCGGCGGTCTGGCCTTCCATACGCGTGGCAAGGTCGCCCGATGCCATGCGCTCGAACACCTGAATGGCGCGCTCCAGCGGACGCACCACCGTACGGCCGAGCACGCCGCGCGCTACCACCGACAGCACCAGCGCGGCGGCCAGCAAGCCACCCGAGATCCAGATGCTCATCGCGTAGCGCGACTGGGAATGGTCAAAGCGTTGCTGGCCGTACTTGAAACGCGCCCCGACCAGGGGCCCGAGCGCCGAGTCGTAATCCACAAACAGCTTGGGCACCAGGTTCGTGTTCAGTTCGCGATACGTGGTGAGGTCACTGCGTTCCAGTGCGGCAATGGCCGGCTCCAGCGCCGTTTTGACGAACTTGGTGCGTGCCGCGTCGGCGGCTTGCAACTGGGCGCGGTCGGCTTCCGGAATCGGCAGCTTCATGAACTGGGCCCAGGCATCGTTGGCCGAGTTGACCATGCCATGCGCATCGGACAGTAGCTTCTTCAGTTCTTCAGGCGACGAAACCGAATCGAAATTGGTCAGGTGAATGCGCGCCCACAGCAGGTTGATGGTGTCTTTGGCCAGCAGATCCAGGCCCTTGGCATCTTCCAGATACACCGCACGCAAATCGTCATTGGTCGCCCGGCCGGTGGTGATACCCGCGAAGCCCACCACGGCAATCATCACCGCAAATACCGCGACCAGGAACGTCAGCCGCGTGCGAATGCTCGTATCCATCCACTTCCACATGTGTTTTTCCCCTGCATGGTTGAGCCGTGTGGCGCCGAGATCCTCTTCCCGCGCCCCTCTTCAGGCACCCTGTTCACTCCCCAAAGGTGCTAACGGCAGGGCACGGTGGAAATAGAGGGCGTGACCGCGAATGTCCGGGATACGCTGCAAGTGATATGCAAGAAGGTAAAAAAGATGCGGCTGACGCACCCCACGTGCGCGGGGTCGCACTAAAATGCGGGTTGCGCCACCGCTCGGGTGGCAATCACGCGAACATCGTGCGGGATACCGCACGGCTCACAAGGGGATCGAGATGAAGAAACTGATCGCACTGCTGGCCCTGGGCTGCGCCGTCCTGGCGGGCTGTAACACGATGGCAGGCATGGGCAAGGACATCCAGACGGGTGGCCAGAAGCTGGAAAACGCTGCGGACAACACCAAGCAGAAGATGTAATGCAGCGACGGCTGGGCGAGCGCCTGGCCTGAGTCAAGAAACGCCGCAATTCGCGGCGTTTTTCTTTTGGAACCGCTACAGCAGTTCTTCCGGGGTAAACGGCGCCAGCATCTGAATCCACGTCCGGCGACCCAGGCCCACTTCCGGTTCGTGATCGACAACGACCTCCTTGCCGTTCTCATGCGTGGTCCAGCGCAGGTGGCCATTTTCCTTGGTCACCAGGTAGGCGCTGTCGCGCACCGAGTCGTCAAACAGCTTGGCCACCGCCTCTGAAAGCACCGGGCTGCGGATGATCAACCCTGTCTCCGTATTCAACCCGATGGAACGCGGGTCGATGTTCATTGAGCCGACAAACAGCGTGCTGCGGTCCACCACGATCGATTTCACATGCAGGCTTGCCTGTGACGAACGGAACGTGCCGATCACCTTAGGGCGATCCCCCAGCGTCGGACGCAGTTCGTACAGCTCAACGCCGTCATCGATCAACTGGCTCCGATATCTGGCATAGCCCACATGCACGATGGGTGCGTCGGTCGCTGCCAGCGAGTTGGTCAGCACCCGCAGGCGCACGCCACGATCCTGCAGGCGCTTGGCCACCTCGATACCGCGCTTGCCCGGCACGAAGTACGGCGAGATCAGCACGACCTCCCGCTTGGCCTCGTCAATCAGACGCAGAAGCGTCTGGGCGAGGCGCTCGCCGCCGGGTTCCACCTCATCACCCGACACCTTGGCTGGACGGTCGACGATCACCTGCGCGGGCGCCCATTCCAGGCGCAGGCGGCCCCGGGCAATCTGGTCGGCCAGAAACCAGTCGCGCGGCGCGGGCTTCAGCGGCAAGGGCTGCTCTGGCGCCGGGCTGGCGAGATCGGTCTGGTTGCGACGCTGCTCGAGCTGCGAGATGGTCTGCTCGGACGCCGGCTTGGCGGAACCGGAGCCCATGTTGATCGGCCGGGTCGGCACATCGATATGCTGCGGTGGCCCTGCCGGCCGATCTGGCATCGTCACCGGCGGCGGATAGCTGCCCTCCTTCGGCTCGGGCGGATGTGCCGTGCTCGGCTCGGGCGCCAGCGCCTGCACCGGATAGGCAAATTCGCTATTCCAGTACGCATCGAACGCTGACGATAGCTGACGCACCGCCGGCCCCGCGGCCAGCACGTCCAGATCGACGAAGTTGGTGGTCTGGTTCTGCGTGAAATACTCGGCGCCCAAGTTGCGCCCGCCCGTCACGGCCAACGCGTTGTCGGCAATGAAGGCCTTGTTGTGCATGCGCCGATTGACGCGGCGGAACTCAGCCGCGCCGCTCAGGTACCGTGTGACATTCGACATCCGCCCGCCCGGAAACGGGTTGAACAGCCGCACATCGATGTTCTTGTGCGACGAAAATTTCAGAAATGCCAGATCGCGCCCATCGCTGTGCAGATCGTCTACCAGCATGCGCACGCGCACCCCGCGATCCGCAGCGGCCCGCACATGGCGCATTAGTTCGCGCACGCTGTTGTCGCTCGCAATGATGAAGTACTGCAAGTCGAGCGTGCGCTCGGCCCGGTCGGCCAGCGTGAGCAACGTGGCGTAGGCTTCTTCGCCCGACGGGATCAGCCGAAAGCCGGACACCTCGGGCGCCGGCGCATTCGTCTGCGCCAAGCGCCCCAGCGAGGTGGCCGACTCGGCATTGGGCAGCGCCGTCGTCACGGGTCGATCGACGTGCTCGGGCAGGCTTGCGCAGCCTGTCACCAGCGCGATGGCCAGACAGGCGAACCAGGCGCGCAGATACGCGATCGGGAAGTTCCTCGGGTGCCCTTGCATATTCGATGTCGTCTTGGGTACGGCGGGTCGAAAGGACGTCGACTTCACACCAGCACGCGTCGTGCCTGAACGGCCGCCACGGCCAGACTACGCGAGATATCAGCCGGGGCAGTATCCGTGTTTGTCCGACGCCACGTGGGGCGTGTCAAAATGGCCAACGGTGTGCTGTTTTCCCCGCCGCTTTCCATGCTGACCAACACCACGGCATTTGCCACCTTCCTCTTTCTTGTGCACTGCGTGGGCGTCCTCGCCGCCATGCATGCTGTGCTGACCGTGCGCACGTCGCAGGGCGCCATCGCGTGGGCCATCTCACTGGTGACGCTGCCGGAGTTCACGCTGATCCCCTATCTGATCTTCGGGCGAAGCACCTTTGCCGGTTACGTGGATGCGCGGCGCTTTCACAACGCCCGCCTGCGCGAAATCACCCTGTCTGACGACTGGCGCCGACTGCGCGACCATGAATCCAGCGTGGTCGCACCGCAGCACACCTGCATGCAGGCCTTGCCGCGCCTGACCGGCACGCCGTGCCTGGCTCGAAACCGCGTGCGGCTGCTCGTCAACGGCGCGGAAACCTTCGATGCCATCTTTGCGGCGATTGCGCAGGCGCGGCGCGTGCTCATCGTGCAGTTCTTCATCGTGCATGACGACACGCTCGGCCGCCGCCTGGCCGAACTGCTGCTCGACCGCGCGCGGGCCGGGGTGCACGTGTACTTTCTCTTCGACAGCATCGGCTGCCACGCGCTGCCCCGCCACTATGTGCATCGGCTCGTCGAAGGCGGCGTGCACGCCAAACCGTTCTCCACGCACGCCGGGTTCGTCAACCGCTTCCAGCTCAACTTTCGCAACCACCGCAAGCTCGTCGTGGTGGACGGCGAGCGCGCTTACGTTGGCGGCCACAACGTCGGCAACGAATACATGGGCGAAAAGCCGCCGCTTGCCCCGTGGCGCGACACGCATATCGAGATCGTCGGTGCCGCAGTGATGGACTTGCAGTTGACCTTTGCCGAAGACTGGTACTGGGCCGCGCACGAAGTGCCGCAGCTGATCGTTCCGGAACTGCGGCCCGAAGAAGACATGGTCTGCCAGGTGGTCGCCAGCGGCCCGGCCGACAAGCAGGAAACCTGCTCGCTGTTTTTCATGGAAGCCATCCAATCAGCACGCAAGCGGCTGTGGATCACGTCGCCGTACTTCATTCCAGACGAAGCTGTGTTTGCCGCGCTGCGTCTGGCCGTGCTGCGCGGGGTGGACGTGCGCATCCTGATCCCTTCGCGGCCGGATCATCACATGGTGTTCCTGGCGTCCACGCTGTATGCATATCAGGCGATCCGCGCCGGCGTGAAGATCTACCGCTACCTGCCCGGCTTCCTGCACCAGAAGGTCGTGCTGATCGACGATGAGGCCGCCGCCGTGGGTAGCGCCAACCTCGACAACCGTTCGTTCCGCCTGAACTTCGAGCTGATGATCATGACCGCCGACTCACGCTTCGCCAACGACGTCGCGCAGATGCTCGAAGCCGATTTTGCCGAAGCTGCCCGCGTCGGCCGTGACGAATACGAACACGCACACCCGCTGCGCCGCGTGATCATGCACGTCGCCAAGCTGTTCGCCCCCATCTTGTAATCACGCTCCAAATTCCGAGTTCGCCCGCAAGAAGCGGAGCGCATCGAGGCATCGCCGTCCCTACCCTGAAGCGAACATTTTCAGGAGTGTGCGATGTCCGATTCCCATGATCTTGCTGCCGACCGCCTGCCGCCGGGTTTCAATCGGCTGGCGGGTTCGAACCTGGCTGCGCAGTCAGCCGAGCAGATTGCACTGGCCGCCATGCCAATGGTTGCGGTGCTCACGCTGCATGCCGACGCCAGCACGGCGAGCTGGCTGCAAGTGGCGCTCACGCTGCCGTTCGTGCTGTTTGCCATTCCCATTGGCATGCTGGCGGACCGTTGGCCCAAGCGTGCATTGATGGCCGGCGCAGAGGCGGTGCGCGCGCTGGCGTTGTGTGTTGTGGCGGGCCTGCTGGTGGCCGGGCGGTTGAACCTGGCTGCGCTGGGCGGGCTGGGCTTCATTGCCGTGTGCGGCACGGTGGTGTTCAGCGTGGCGGCGCCTGCGCTGGTGCCCTCGCTCGTGCCGGCAGCAATGCTTGCACGCGCGAACGGCCGAATCGAACTGGCGCGCACCATTGCATTTGCGTGCGGCCCGGCCATCGGCGGTGCGTTGATCGGCTGGACCGGCTCGATGGCGGCGTTCACGCTGGCTGCAGCGTTGTCCGCCATGGCTGCGGCACTGCTGGCCGGCGTGACCGCTCCGGAGCCCGTGGCGCGGCATGCGGCGCACCCGCTGCGGGACATTGCCGAGGGCGCGCGCTTCGTGTTTCACCATCCGCTGCTGCGGCCGGTGTTCATCACGCAGTGCGTTTTCACCATGGCGTTCTTCATGGTGTTGGCCATCTTCGTTCCGTATGCGGCGCATCGGTTGAACCTCTCTGCACAAGCGATTGGGCTGACGCTCGGCATGTACGGCGCGGGCATGGTGATCGGCGCGCTGCTGGCCGCCCGCATTCTGGCGCGCTGGCGCTTCGGCCATGTGGTGGCGACTGGCCCCGTGTGTGGACTGGCGGGCGGTGTGCTGCTTGCGGCCACGCTCTGGCAGCCGTGGCCGGCACTGGCACAAGCGGGCTTCTTTCTGCTGGGTTGTGGGCCGATTCTGTGGGTGGTCAGCACCACCACGTTGCGGCAGACGGTGACGCCGCCCGCCCTGCTCGCGCGCGTATCCGCAGTGAATGTGATGTCGTATGGCGCCCGGCCGATCGGCGCGGCAATGGCCGCGTGGCTCGCTGCACACGCCGGTGTGGGGGCGTGCTTGCTGATGGCGGTAGCAGGTTTTGCGCTGCAGTTGCTGTGCATCCTGCAATCGCCTGCGGTGCGGCTGGCGCGTCAACCGCGTGCGGACGATACGTCGGCCGGGCTCGAACCTGCCTGAGCCGCGTCGGCACCGCGGTCGCCGCGCTGCCGATCGCGCCACGCGCGCGGCGTCATGCCAAAGTGGGCGATGAACCAGCGCGTGAACGACGCCTGCCGCGTGTAGCCGAGCAACGCGGCCACCCGCCCGATCCGGTAGCTCGGGTTCGCCATGTAGCGAACGGCGAGGTTGTGCCGGACCTCCTCCACCAGGTCAGAAAACGTCATGCCCGCCGCTTCCAACTGACGTTGCAAGGTCCGCACACTCAGGTGGAGGTGATCAGCCACCTGCTCGACCGAGGCACGCTCCAGCGGCAGCAGCAGGTAGATCGCGCGACGCACGTCCTGCACCACCGCCTCCTGCGCCGACACATTGAGCGGCTCGGCGAGGCTTTCCGCATAACGCACGAGGGCCGGGTCAGCGGCAGGGTTGGGCGTCTCCAGATCGGCCGCCGCACAGACGATGCCGTTAAAGTCGCTGCCGAACACGATAGGGCAACCGAACACGCGCCGATGCAGGCTGACGTCGTTGGGGGCGGCATGTGAGAAGTGGATGCTGCGCGGCTTCCAGTGAACCCCCAGCAGCGCGCTGCACGTCCGAGCCAGCACGCCGACGGCCAGCTCGTTGGCCTGCCGCAGCGGCACCGGCGTCTCGGTGATGACCTCTTCGCGAATGACCACCATGTCGCCATCGGATTCCAGGTAGATCGCCAGCGCCTCGTTCAGCAGGTGGCGGTACTGGATGATGGCCTGCAGTGCCTCGCGCAGCGTGCGCTTGTGGGCCAGCAACAAGCCGAGCACACCGAAATCCAGCTCCTGACGCGCCTCGGCCATCTGCAGCCCCAGCGTCGGACATGGGGCACTGGCGGCGGTGATTTCCATCAACTGGCACGTCGCCACGACCGACACGAGCTGCTCTGGATCGGTCAGTCTGGCCGGGTCCAACCCCACCTGCCGCAGGGCTTCCTGCGGGTTGAAACCGAGCCGGCGCACGACCTGGAAATAACCGTTGAGCGAGCGGGCACGCACCATCGTTTCCATAGGTTTCAGTGAGCTTCGAGCCGTCTTGGTGTTTACGCGGAATGGCGTGTGAAGAGAAAAACTTGGCGCCAATTGAGAAATTCAAAGCTACCGCTTCCCTATAGTGAAGTCCAGCCGAGACATCCCCTACAGGAGCCCCCAACATGCAATTCCTCGATGATTCGCTGCACCCGGAAAACCAGGACAAGGTCGTCATTACCGTTGCGCCGTACGGCCCGGAATGGATGCCGGAAGATTTTCCCGAAGACATTCCGGTCACGATGGAAGAACAGGTGCAAAAGGCCGTCGATTGCTACAACGCCGGCGCTACCGTGCTGCACCTGCACGTGCGTGAACTGGACGGCAAGGGCTCCAAGCGGCTCTCGAAATTCAACGAACTGATTGCCGGCGTGCGTGCGGCGGTGCCCGACATGATCATCCAGGTGGGCGGCTCGATCTCGTTTGCGCCGGAAGACGAAGGGCAAGCCGCCAAGTGGCTGTCGGACGACACGCGCCACATGCTGGCCGACCTGACCCCGGCGCCCGACCAGGTGACCGTGGCGGTCAACACCACGCAGATGAACATCATGGAGTTGCTGTATCCGGCATATCTGGAGGGCACATCGCTGGCCAATCCAGCGCTGGCTGCAGCCTATGCAGAAATGACCGTGCCCGCCGGCCCCGCCTGGCTAGAAGAACACCTGCGCCGTCTGCAGGCCTCCGGCGTGCAGCCGCACTTCCAATTGACCGGCATCCACGCGCTGGAAACGCTGGAGCGCGTCGTCCGCAAGGGCGTCTACAAGGGCCCGCTCAACCTGACGTGGATCGGCATTGGCGGCGGCTTCGACGGCCCCAATCCGTTCAACTTCTTCAACTTCATCCACCGTGCGCCGGATGGTTGCACGCTGACGGCCGAGTCGCTGCTCAAGAACGTGCTGCCGTTCAACATGATGGCCATGGCGATGGGCCTGCACCCGCGCTGCGGCATTGAAGACACGATCATCGATCAGCACGGCAATCGCATGACGTCCGTACAGCAGATCGAGCAGTGCGTACGCGTGGCGCATGAACTGGGCCGTGAGATTGCCAGCGGCAAGGAAGCCCGCGCCATCTACCGCATCGGCGTGCAATATGACAGCGTGGAAGAAACGCTGGCGAAGAACGGCATGTCGCCCAACCGTGCCCCGAACGTGAAGAACCTGCCGCTGCGCGCGGCCTAAACTAAAAACCGCAGTATCACCGGGCCAACACAGGCGGCGCTCAACGCAAGCGCCGCCACTCGGAGACAACCATGAATCTGCATGCCGCCGACCCGCGCGCAGACCACCACGACGGCTACCTCGTCAGCCGACCCCAGGCGTGGTTTGCGTTTGCAATGACCTTTGCACTGATGCTGTTCGATTACATCGACCGGCAAGTCATCGTGTCGCTGTTTCCGCATCTGAAGACCGCCTGGGCGCTGTCCGACAAGCAACTTGGCGCGCTCGTCTCGGTCATCTCGATCGTGGTGGCGGTGGGTGGCCTGCCGGTGGCGCTGTTGGCCGACCGCTACAGCCGCGTCAAGAGCATCGTCGTGATGGCCACCGTATGGAGTCTGGCAACGATCTCCTGCATGTTCACGCGCAATTACGGACAACTCTTCACCGCGCGCGCCATCGTGGGCGTGGGTGAGACCGGCTACGGCTCGGTGGGCGCGGCACTGATTGCCAGCCTGTTCCCCAAGCGCCTGCGCGCCACGTTGATGGGCGCCTTCTTTGCCGCGGCATCTGTCGGTTCGGTATTGGGTGTGTTGCTCGGTGGCGTAATTGCAGCGCGCTGGGGCTGGCAGGCGGCGTTCGGCGTGGTGGGCGTACCGGGTCTGGTGCTGGCGCTGCTCTATGTATTCGTGCCGGACTACAAGACGGTGGCGATGGCGGCTGGCGGCCCGCAAGTGCGGCAGCCCGCAGGCACGCTCCTGCAAAGCGTTGCGGGCGCGCTCACCAGCTCGCGCACGCTGTGGTGGACGTGCCTGGGCGCAGCCTTCCAGTTGATCGTCGTGTCGACCATCTGGGCGTGGCTGCCGAGCTACCTGAATCGCTATCACGGGACACCGCCGGACCGTGCTGCCATGCAAGCCGCACTGGTGGTGCTGTGCGGTGCGCTGGGCGCCTTCGTGTGGGGTGTGGTGGCCGATGTGGTTGCAGCGCGCCGCCAGCGCAACCGGCTGATTGCCGTGGCTGTGCTGGCCGTGGTCACGCTGCTCGTATTCATGGCGGCGTTCGGCATGAGCATGCCGGCCAACCAGCAGTTCCTCATGATCGCCTTCGGCGGCTTCTTGATGACGTGCACGGTGGCGCCGGCTTCAAGCGTGGTGTTCGACGTAGTGCACCCTGGCGTGCGCTCAACAGGCGCTGCGGTGCTCTCGCTGTTCCAGAACTTGTTCGGCTTGGCCATCGGGCCGTTTGTGGGCGGCGCCATGTCCGACGCATGGGGTCTGCAAACCGCTCTGGCAGTGATGCCGATCTTCGGCGTGGTTGCAGCGGGCTGCTTCTTGCTCGCCGCACGTAGCTACGAAGCTGAACTCAAGCGCGTGGCCAACGTGTCGATCGATGCAGCGCCCACCGCCGCGCCGGCCGCCGTGGCTTCCGCATGACGCCCTTGCTCCGCTAACCGCGCGCCGCCTTCAAGGCACCCATCCCCTCTCCGCTTTGACAGCGTCTCGCCAGGCGAGCTGCGCTGGCGGCGCGCACCCCAAACATCAGAAAAGAACCCAGGAGATACCCATGGCAACCGCAGTCCGCTTTCATGAAACCGGCGGCCCCGAGGTCTTGCGCTGCGAGACCGTCGAAGTGGGCCAACCCGGCCCCGGCCAGGTCCGTCTGCGCCACGAAGCCGTCGGCCTGAACTTTGCCGACACCTACTTCCGCTCGGGGCTGTATCCCGTACCCCGCCCCGCCGGCATGGGCGTGGAAGCGGCAGGCATCGTTGAAGCCGTGGGCGATGGCGTGAGCAACGTCGCCGTGGGCGATCGCGTGACCTATACGGGCTTCATCAACACGCTGGGCGCGTACAGCACCGAACGCCTCATTCCGGCTGCACCACTGATCAAGCTGCCCGCTGCCATCGCCTGCGAAACCGCCGCCGCCATGACCATGCGCGGCCTGACGTCGGCCTACCTGCTGCGCCGCATCTACCCGTTTGCGCAGGGGAATACGATCCTGCTGCATGCGGCCGCCGGCGGCGTGGGGCTGATCGTCTCGCAGTGGGCCAAGCTGCTTGGGCTGACGGTGATCGGCACGGTATCGAGCGAAGCCAAGGCCGACATCGCCCGCGCGCACGGCTGCGACCACGTCATCAACTACGCGCACGAAGACGTTGCAAAGCGGGTGCGCGAACTGACCGACTGCGTGGGCGTGAACGTGGTGTTCGACAGCGTGGGCAAGGCCACCTTCGATGCCTCGCTCGATTCGCTCAAGCGACGCGGCCTGATGGTATGCGTGGGCACGGCATCGGGCCCGATCCCGCCGTTCAACCCACAACTGCTGGCGATGAAGGGATCGCTTTACCTCACGCGCCCGGCCCTGGCCGATTACATCGCCGACCCGGCGGAGAAAGCCGAGCTTGCCGGCGAGTTGTTCGATCACGTGGCCGCCGGTCGCATCAAGATCGAAATCCACCAGCGCTACGCATTGGAAGACGCCGTGCAGGCACACCGCGATCTGGAATCGCGCAAGACGACGGGTTCGTCCGTCTTCGTCATCTGAGGGCCGCCATGCGTATCGAACAACTGACCAACGCCCTGGGTGCCGAGCTGACCGGCGTGCAACTGAGTGACGCGATCGAAGACGAAGGCCTGTTCGGCGAAATCCGCACCGCGCTGCTCAAGCACCGCGTGATCTTCCTGCGCGATCAGGACTTGAGCCGCCCGCAGCATGTGGCGTTTGCCCGCCGCTTTGGCGATCTGGAAGACCACCCCGTGGCCGGTAGCGACCCCGAGCACCCCGGCCTCGTGCGCATCTACAAGACGCCCGACCACCCGAACGACCGCTACGAGAACTGCTGGCACGCCGACACCACGTGGCGCGAAGCGCCGCAGTTTGGCGCCGTGCTGCGCTGCGTGGAATGCCCGCCCGTTGGCGGCGACACCATGTGGGCCAACATGGTGCTGGCCTACGAGAAGCTGCCGGACGACGTCAAGCGCGACATTGCGGGCCTGCGTGCCCGCCACAGCATCGAGGCCAGCTTTGGTGCCGTCATGCCGATCGACAAGCGTCTCGCACTCAAGGCGCAGTACCCCGATCCGGAACACCCCGTGGTGCGCACCCACCCCGAGACCGACGAGAAGGTGCTGTACGTCAACGGTTTCACGACCCACTTCACGAACTACCACACCCCTGCGCGCGTGCGCTACGGGCAGGACGCCACGACAGGTGCATCGGAGCTACTGCGCTACCTGATCAGCCAGGCCTACATTCCCGAATACCAGGTGCGCTGGCGCTGGAAGCCGAACAGCGTGGCCATCTGGGACAACACCGCCACGCAGCACTACGCGGTCATGGATTACGCGCCGTGCCATCGGAAGATGGAACGCGCCGGCATCATCGGCGGCAAGCCATTCTAACGATCGTCGGGACACATCGGACCCGTCGGCGATAACACCAAGAGGAGACCCTGCAACATGAAGACGAAGCACATCGCCCCCGCTGCACTGCTGGCCTGCGCCGGCGCGGCCTGCGCGCAATCCGGCGTCACGCTGTATGGCGTGGTGGATACCAACATCGAATATGCGACGAACCTGCCGGGCGCCACACCGGGCAGCTCGGGCAATCGCGTGTCGATGCAAAGCGGCGGCCTGTCAGGCTCGCGCTGGGGCCTGCGCGGCGTGGAAGACCTTGGCGGCGGCCTGAGCGCCCTGTTCGTGCTCGAAAGCGGCTTTGCAAGCGACACGGGCCAATCGCAACAAGGCGGCCGGCTGTTCGGGCGCCAGGCCTACGTTGGGCTCAAGAGCAGCACGATCGGGCAGTTCACTTTCGGCCGCCAGTACACGACGCTCTTCCAGTTGCTGGCCAACTGCGAGCCGATGGCGTATTCCACGCAGTACGAACCGGCCGCCGTGCAGACCGGCGTGAATTTCCGGTCCGACAACACCGCCATGTACACGGGCAACTTCGGCCCGGTGACTGCGCAGGCGCATTGGTCGTTCGGCACCGGTGCCCCGAGCGCCAACCCGACCGGCGGCGGCAACGGCGAGGTGCCCGGCCAGGCGCGGCGCGACAACGGCTACGGCGCGGGGGTGGCGTACTCGGCCGGCCCGCTTGGCGCCACGCTGGCGTATGACCAATACAACCCGAGCACACCGCTGGGCGGCGGTGCGTTCAGTTCCGGCACGGTGCGCAAGGCGGCGCTGGCGGGCAGCTACCTCGTTGGTGACGTGCTCAAGATCATGGGCGGCTACCGCTGGGGCCAGAACAAAAACGCCAACGGCAGCGTGGCGCTGCGCGACGACTATTTCTGGGCTGGTGCCAACTATCAGGCGACGAACGCGCTGATGCTCTCGCTCGAATACTCGTACCAGAAGATCAAGACCATCAACAGCGCCCCGTCAACGCAGGCCAACCCGTGGCAGGTCGCGTTCATTGCCGACTACACCCTTTCCAAGCGCACCGATCTGTACCTGACCACGGCCTATGCGCGCAACGCGGGCCTCGCGCTGGACCAGGCCACGGTGGATCTCAACGCCACGGGCTATAGCCTCGCCGCAGGCAAGACCAGCATGCTCGGCGCGGCCGTCGGCATCCGTCACAAGTTCTGAGCGGCCGGCATCCAAAAGCACCACGGGAGGCGGACTCCGCCGTCTCCCCGGTCGGCATTCGAGGAGGGCGACCTCCTCGTTTTTTCTTCATGGCGTTTCATCATGACGTTGTCCAACCCTTCTCCCACCATCCTCATGGTGCCCGGCCTGCGCGACCACGTGGCCGAACACTGGCAGACGCTGCTCGAGGCCGAACTCCGGACGGCAGGCCACAAGGCCGTGTCGGTCCCGCCGCTGGAGGTCGACAAGTTGAGCTGCGCGGCACGGGTCGCAGCGTTGGACAAGGCCATCAGTGCCATCGCGGGTCCGGTGATCCTGGTGGCGCATAGCGCAGGCGTGATGATCACCGTGCACTGGGCTCGGCTGCACACGCGCAAGATCCACGGCGCCCTGCTGGCCACCCCGGCCGATCTCGACACGCAGTTGCCGTCGGGCTACCCCACGCACGACGTGCTGCAAGAAAACGGCTGGCTGCCCTGCCCGCGGCATCCGCTACCGTTTCCAAGCATCGTCGCCGCGAGCCGGAACGACCCGCTGGCCTCGTTCGAACGCGTGGCCAGCATGGCCGCCGACTGGGGCAGCCGACTGGTCGATCTCGGGGATGTCGGACACCTCAATCCGGCATCGGGCTTCGGCCCCTGGCCGGGGGCGCAGGCACTCATCGCTGCCCTGCGCTGATTCGGGAGGCCAGCATGTCGCACGCCGTGTCGATCCCCTTGGCGGAACTGCCGCAGGGTCAACGCAAGCTCATATGGATTGCGGACCGGTGCATCGCGCTGTTCAACATCGACGGCGCGGTCTACGCCATCGACAATGCGTGCCCGCATCAAGGGGCGGCGTTGGCCAACGGGCCACTGGAGGGCACGTGGCTGCGGTGCCCCGCGCATGGCCTGCGCTTCGATCTGGCGGCACCGGCCGCGGGCCTGTGCCTGACGCATGTGCCGATCAGCATCGCCGATGACACGCTGACCGTCACGCTCGGCGGCCCGCAAGACGGTGCGTAGCTCCACGGGCCCATCACACCATGCGGCGGATGCCGAACCGCTGCGCACGGCGTCGCCACACGAGCGCGTAATACAGCCCTTGCATCACGAACATGGCGAGGAAGGCAGCCGGGTACGCAGCCCAGATGCCGTCGGTGCCGATATGCCGGCTCAGCACCCAGGCCACTGGCACTTCCACCGCCGCAATGGCGAGGATGGAAATCGCCGTGGGCGCCATCACCGTACCGCTTGAGCGCATCACGCCCGAGAAGACGCTCGCCATGCCAAAGATGACCGAGCTCCACAGCGAGATATGCAGCAGGCTCTGGGCAAGGCTCATCACCTCCGTGTTGGTGGTGAACCAGCCGATGACAGCGCGCGAGAACAGCAAGGCCATCACCACCAGCACGCCGGTAATGGCCACGTTGAGCCACAGCCCGGTGCGCGTGATGGCGTCAAGCCGCTCCGTATTGCCCGAGCCAATGGCTTGCGCGCCGAGGATGGATGCCGTGATCGCAATCGACATGGCGGGAAACTGCACGTAGCTGATGATCTGCGTGCCGGCGCCGTACGCGGCCGTTGCGTCGGAGCCGAAGCCGTTGACGAAGGACAGCAGCGCCAGCTCGGCAATCGAAATGACCACAAGCTGCACGCCCGTCGGCACGCCGATCCGCAGCACGGTTTTGAGCACACCCAGATCGACCCACAGATGCCGCGCCAGCACAGCATCGGGCGCGAGCGGATGGTTGCGGCGGCGCAGGAAGAACGCGAGCCACACCAGCGCGATCGTGAACGAGATGATGGTCGCCGCGGCGCCGCTTGCCACGCCCAGCTGCGGCAAGCCGAACCAGCCGCGAATGAAGGTCGGCGTCAGCACCAGCCCGATCGCCGTCGACAGCGCGAGCGTGCGCAGCGGCGTGCGTGTGTCACCCACGCCGCGCATCATCGCCGTGGCCAGCAGGTAGACGAACAGGCCCGGCATGGCATAGAGCATGACGCTGGCGTAGAGCGTGGCGTCTTGCAGGATGTCGGCCGGCGTGCCGAGCCACCCCAGCAGCGCGTTGGCGAAGGGGCCGCCCAGCAGTGCCACCGCCAGCCCGACGATGAAGCCCACCGACAACGTTGTGCCGGCCACGGTCTTGACCGCCTCGGGCTTCTTGGCGCCCCACGCCTGCCCGATCAGCACCGCCGCACCGGACCCGAGCCCGATGATGAAAGCGATGAAGAAGAACAGGATCGGGAAGAACGCCGACACCGCGGCGAGTGCCTTCACGCCCAGCATGTGCCCCACATAGACGTTGTTGAGCGTGCCCGACAACGATTGCAGGATGTTGGCCAGGATCAGCGGGCCGAGGAATGCGATGAATGTTCGCCACAACGGGCGCGCAGCAGGCGCTGTCATGCAGCCTCCTGTTGAGGATTGAAGGCCCGGCTCGCCAGTTCGCGTGCAAAGTCGCGCACGTCGGCGGGCCAGGAGTGTGTGAGGGATTCGAACGCCGCGGCATCTGCGGCAAACAGGGCGCGCGTGGCCTCTTCAAAGCCCGCGGCGTTGCCGGCCATCGCCGACATGAAACGGTACGCCGCCTCTTGCGCAGTCCGGCGGCGGTCGGCGCCTTCGGCAGCGCGGCGCGCATCTTCCACGAGTTTGCGCAGCGTAACCGATGCCCCGCCCGGCTGCGCGGCCAGCCAGTCCCAGTGGCGCGGCAGCAAGGTGACCTCGCGCGCAATCACGCCCAGCTTGGGACGGCCAGGACCACGCGGGCGACTATCGGACTCGGCCGGTTGCGTGGCAGACGGTGCGGTTGGATCGAGGCGCGCAAGCACGTCTTCCACCGTGCCGCGCAAGTCGAATTCCACGGGCTGCGCGGTGGTGCGGTCGAACACCAGCACCTGCGATTCGGGGTGTGCATCGACGTGGATCTTGACGGCCCGGGCGACGTCGCGGACGGGCCCGGCGGCCAGGCGCTGCGTGCCGGCAAACGCCGTGCACGCGTAGGTTGCTGCGGCATCCATGAGAAACGCTCCTGCTGAAGTTTCAACAGGAACGCATTCTACCCGGGTTTAATTGGGTGTCAATATTACCCGGGCAGAAAATAGCGCTCACGCATAAAGAGACGCAAGTATCACGCCGCCTGCTGCACGCGCGCCTCCACCAGCAACCGCTTCAGCTCCGGCACACACGAGCCGCAATTGCCGCCCGCCTTCAGGCAGGCCGTGATCTCGCCGGTGGATTGCAGGCCCTGCGTGCGGATGGCATCGCAGATGGTGTTGCGGCCCACGCCAAAGCATGAGCAGACGGTGGGACCGACGTCGACGCCCGCTTCGATCGGCTGGCCGAGCAGCACGCCCGCCCGATCGACGTCTTCCAGCCGTTCTTGCGCGAAGAGGCCGGCCAGCCAGTTGCGCGACGGCAGGTCCGGGCGCGGTGAAAGAAACACGCAGGCTTCGATGCGGTCGTCCACGACGTGCACGGCGCGGTAGACGCGCGCGGTGGTGTCTTCGTATTCGAGCCAGTCGGCGTGCGGATCCGTCACGCCGAGCAGCGCACGCGCCCAATCGTGTACGGCACCCAGTTGCTGGCGACCGGCCAGCTCATAGCGCACGAACTGCTTGCCCTGGATGCGCGTCCACCACGTTGCATCGTCGGTGTCGAGCGCGCGGCGCGAGAGCACGAAACCGTGCCACGCCACATCGAACGGCTCGACCATCACCGGCGTGTGCTTGAACTCGGGCTCGCCGGACACCGGGTCGACCACCGGATTGACGACCGCACCCACACGCGCATCGGAAGCAAACTGGCCGTTCCAGTGGATCGGCACGAACACGCTGCCGCGCGCGATGCCGCCCGTCATGCGCACACGCGCCACCACGCTGCCCCAGCGCGAGGACACGCGCGCCAGGCCGCCCTCGCGCACGCCGGCCAGCAGCGCATCGTGCGGGTGCAGATCGACGAACGGTTCGGGCACGTGATCCGCCAGCTTGGGCGCGCGGCCGGTGCGCGTCATGGTGTGCCATTGGTCGCGCACGCGGCCCGTGTTGAGGATGAGCGGATATTCGCTGTCGGCCGCATGCGCCGGTGCGCGGGCCGGCGTCGGCACGAAGCGCGCGCGGCCATCGGCGTGGGCGAAGCGGCCATCGCTGAAGAGGCGCGCTTCGCCGTTGCCCGACGCTGTGATGGGCCATTGCACCGGCAACATGCCGTCGTATGCATCGGCATCAAGCCCCGCCAGGCCGCCGAGATGGAAGGCGCGGCGAATGCCGCTCGCGCCGTTGGCGTAGGCGGACAGACGCGCGTGTTCGTCGAACACATCGCGCACGCGCTTGAAGTCGAAGCCGTCGTAGCCCATGCGGCGCGCGACGTCGGCGATGATGTCCCAGTCGGCGCGTGCCTCGCCGGGTGCGGGCAGAAAGGCGCGCTGGCGCGAGATGCGGCGCTCGGAGTTCGTCACCGTGCCGTCTTTTTCGCCCCAGCCGAGCGCCGGCAGCAGGATGTCGGCCAGCACGGTCGTGTCGGTGGCTTCAACGATGTCGGAAGCGACGACGAGCTCGCACTTGGCCAGCGCACGGCGCGCCTGGTCAGCATCGGGCAGGCTGACCACGGGGTTGGTGCCCATGATCCACACGGCCTTGATGCGCCCGTCTTCAATGGCGTTGAACAGATCGACCGCCTTGAGGCCCACCTTGTCGGCCATGCGTGGTGCGCCCCAGAACGTCTGCACGAGGTCGCGATGCGAAGGCTCGTTCAGTTCCATGTGCGCGGCCAACATGTTGGCCAGACCGCCCACTTCGCGTCCGCCCATCGCATTCGGCTGGCCGGTAATCGAAAACGGCCCCATGCCCGCACGGCCGATGCGACCCGTGAGCAGGTGGCAATTGATGATGCTGTTGACCTTGTCCGTGCCCGCTGTCGACTGGTTGACGCCCATCGAAAACGCGGTGATGGTGCGTTCGGTCTCGGCAAACCAGTTGTAGAACATCAGCAGATCGTCGAGCTTGAGCTTGCAGGCCTTGGCAACAGCTTCGATGTCGTGGCTCTCGGTGCCGGCGGCTTCCAGGGCGGCGTCCGGGCCGTTGGTGTGCAGCGTGACGAAGTTGCGGTCAACCACACCGCGCCGCGAGAGGAACGACAGCAGGCCATTGAACAGCCACACATCGGTGCCGGGTTTGATGGGCAGATGCAGATCGGCTAGCTCGCACGTGGCCGTGTGGCGCGGGTCAACCACCACCACCTTCATCTCAGGCCGCGCTTCCTTTGCGCGCACGATGCGCTGGAACAGGATCGGGTGACACCACGCCGTGTTGGAGCCCACCAGGACGACGAGGTCTGCCGTTTCCAGATCGTCGTAGCAGACGGGCACGAGGTCTTCGCCAAACGCGCGCTTGTGCCCGGCCACGGCCGACGACATGCACAGCCGCGAGTTGGTATCGATGTTGGCCGTGCCGATGAAGCCCTTCATCAGCTTGTTGGCGACGTAGTAATCCTCGGTCAGCAACTGACCGGAGACGTAGAGCGCCACGGAATCCGGGCCGTGCTCTTCAGCAATGCGGCGAAAACCTTGCGCCACGGCATCGAGCGCGGTGTCCCACGAGACGCGCTGCAATGGCGCCGGCTTGGTGAGCTGCGCGGCGTCCACATCATGCGAGCGATGGCGCATGGCCGGGTGGAGCAGCCGGCCGTCCAGGCTGACGGTCTCGCCCAGCGCCGAGCCCTTCACGCACAGGCGCCCTGCGTTGGCGGGATGCGTCGGATCGCCTTGAATGCTGACACTGCCATCCGCCTGCGGGGTCGCGAGCACACCGCAGCCGACACCGCAGTACGGGCAGGTGGTGCGCACCGTGTTGGCTGCGGTATCGACTGCCGGGTGGATGGGGATGGTCGTCATCGTCATGAGATGGCCTTGGGTGTCAGGCAGATCAGTGATCAGGCGGCTTCTGCTTCGCACAGCGCACGGCCAAACAACAGGCGCTGGCGAATCGGTGTGATCGGGGTCTGGCGCTGGATCATGTCGAAGTACCACGGGCCGTCGGCCACATCGCCGTACAGCACCGCGCCGACAATGCGGTCCTCTTTCAGTACGAGGCGCTTGTAGACGCCGCGGCGCGGGTCGCGCAGCACGATGTCTTCGGTGCCATCGCCGCCTATGAAATCGCCAGCGGAATACAAGTCCACGCCCGTGACCTTCAGCTTGGTCGCCGTGGCCTGCTGGATATAGCGGCGGTGTCCGGCGCCAGCCAGGTGCGCGGCACACACGCGGGCCTGATCCCAGATTGGCGCAACGAGACCGAACGTTGCGCTGCGGTGTTGCACGCATTCGCCCACGGCGTAGATGCGCGGGTCGTAGGTTTGCAGCGTATCGTCGACGATGATGGCGCGTTCGCAATGCAGGCCGGCGGCCTTGGCAAGCTCGATATTCGGGCGGACGCCGGCAGTCATGACGACGAGGTCGGCGGGGATCTCAGTGCCGTCCTTGAAGCGGACGGCGGTCACGCGGTCGGTGCCAAGCAGCTCCGCCGTATGCGCGCCCAGCAGGAAGCGCAGGCCCTTGGCCTCCAGCGCCTTCTGCAACAGCTTGGCGGCCGGCTTGTCGAGCTGGCGCTCCATCAGGCTGTCGGGCAGGTGCACCACGGTCACGTCCATGCCCTGGCGCATCAGGCCGTTGGCGGCTTCCAGCCCAAGCAGGCCACCGCCGATGACGACCGCGTGCCGGTGGTTGCGGGCCGCCTCCAGCATTGTCTCCACGTCCTGAATGTCGCGGAAGGCGATCACGCCCGGCAGCAGGTGCCCCGGCACCGGCAGGATGAACGGCCGCGAGCCGGTGGCGATCAGCAGGCGGTCGTAGCGCACCTCCACGCCATCGCGCGAGCGCAGTGTGCGGCGCGGGCGATCGATAGCAACCACCGGATCGCCCGCATGCAGCGTGATGTGGTTCTGGTCGTACCACTCGCGCGTGTTGAGCATGATGTCGTCAACCTGCTTCTCACCCGCCAGCACAGGCGAGAGCAGGATGCGGTTGTAGTTGCCGTGCGGCTCTTCGCCGAACACGGTCACGTCGTACAGGTCCGGCGCCAGCTTGAGCAACTCTTCGACCGTGCGCATGCCGGCCATGCCGTTGCCGATGACGACCAGCTTGGGACGTACGGTCTTGGCGTTCATGCTGCCCTCTTCTGAAGGTTGTCGGTCATTTGATTCACTCAGTGCCGGCGGCCATCGGCATGCGCCGCCGTGTGTCTGCCCACTGCGCAGGGCAGCCGCTTACGGCTCATGCCGCTACCCAGACCTTGCCGTCTTCCACCTTGGTCGCGTACGCGTGCACGGAGTTGGCCGGCGCTTCCAGGCACTCGCCCGTGGTCAGATCGAAATGCTGCTTGTAGATAGGCGACGCGACGACAATGCGCTCGCCCAGGTTGCCGACCAGTCCGCGCGAGAGCACGGCGGCGTCGGAGTTCGGGTCGTAGTTGCCGATGGCGTACACGCTTTGTGGTGTGTTGCCGCCCACGCGGAACACGGCAACCTGGTCGCCTTCCACCAGCGCGCAGACGCCGGTGTTGGGAACGATGTCGTCCAGGGCACAGATCGGGGTCCAACGGGATGCTTGCATGACGTCCTCCTCTTCCTCTATCAAGCTCAAGCGGCTTCAGCAACAACGGGAATGCGCACGGGCCGCGTCTTGGCACGCTCCTCGACCGTCGCCGGGCGGATCTGGCCACGCTCCTCGACGAAGACGACATTCGCATCCTTCGCTTCGCTGTTGACGAAGTGACGGAAGCGCTTGCGTACCTCGGGGTTGGTCACGGCCGTCTTCCACTCGTCTTGATAGGTGTCGACCACGTGCTGCATGTCGGCTTCGAGTTCCGCCACGATGCCCAGCTTGTCGTTGATGACCACGTCTTTCAAATAGTCGAGACCGCCTTCGAGGTTGTCGCGCCACGTGCTCGTGCGTTGCAGGCGATCGGCCGTGCGCACGTAGAACATCAGGAAGCGGTCGACATACTTGATGAGCGTTTCCTGGTCCAGGTCTGCCGCCAGCAGTTCGGCATGACGGGGTTTCATGCCGCCGTTGCCGCACACATACAGGTTCCAGCCTTTTTCGGTAGCGATGATGCCGACGTCTTTGCCTTGCGCTTCGGCACATTCGCGCGTGCAGCCCGACACGCCAAACTTGATCTTGTGCGGCGAGCGCAGGCCCTTGTAGCGGTTCTCCAGCGCAATCGCAAAACCGACCGAATCACCCACGCCATAGCGGCACCACGTCGATCCCACGCACGATTTCACCGTACGCAGCGATTTGCCATACGCGTGACCCGACTCGAAGCCGGCCGCAATCAGCTCTTCCCAGATCAGCGGCAACTGCTCCAGACGCGCACCGAACAGGTCGACACGCTGGCCGCCCGTGATCTTGGTGTACAGGCCGTATTTCTTGGCGACCTGCCCCACGGCGATCAGGCCGTCTGCCGTCACCTCGCCGCCGGGCATGCGCGGCACCACGGAGTAAGTCCCATCCTTCTGGATGTTGGCGAGGAAGTAGTCGTTGGAATCCTGCAGGCCGGCGTGCTCTTTCTTGAGCACGAAGTCGTTCCAGCACGAAGCGAGGATGCTCGCGACGGCCGGCTTGCAGATGTCGCACCCCATGCCGCTGCCATGCGCCTCCAGCAATGCTTCGAACGACTGGATGCGGCCCACGCGCACCAGGTGATACAGCTCCTGGCGCGAATACGGAAAGTGCTCGCAGATGTGATTGTTGACGGCCAGGCCTTGCTTCTTCATCTCGGCCTTCATCACCTGCGTCATGAGCGGCACGCAGCCGCCGCACGAGGTGCCGGCCTTGGTCGCATCCTTGAGCGCGCCCACGGTGGTAGCGCCGGCACACACGGCCTGGCACAGCGCGCCCTTCGACACATCGTTGCACGAGCAGATCTGCGCGCTATCGGGCAGCGCATCCACGCCCAGTGCGGGGCGTGCATTGCCATCGGCCTGCGGCAGGATCAGGAATTCCGGCGCCTCAGGCAGCTCGATACGGTTGAGCATCATCTGCAGCAGCGTGCCGTATTCGGCCGCATCACCCACCAGCACGCCGCCCAGCAGGTACTTGCCGTCTTCCGACACCACCAGCTTCTTGTAGATCTGCTTGCGCTCGTCGGTGAACTGCACGCTGCGGCTGCCCGGCGTCACGCCCTGCGCATCGCCCAGGCTGGCGACATCCACGCCCATCAGCTTGAGCTTGGTGCTCATGTCAGCGCCGCTGAACTCTGCCGCATCGTCGGCCGCCAGGATCTGCTTGGCGGTGATGCGCGCCATCTCGTAACCGGGCGCGACCAGGCCGTAGACCTTGCCACCCCACAGCGCGCATTCGCCAATCGCGTACACGTCGGGCGCGGAGGTACGGCACTCGGAGTCGATCACGATGCCGCCGCGTTCGCCCACCTCCAGACCGCAGGCGCGCGCCAGCTCATCGCGCGGACGGATGCCGGCCGAGAAGACGACCATGTCGGCTTCCAGGTGCGTGCCGTCGGCAAAGTTCAGGCGATGCGTCGCCGTTTCGCCGTCGACGATCTCCGAGGTGTTCTTCTGCGTGTGAACGGTCACGCCAAGATCTTCGATCTTCCGGCGCAGCATGCGGCCGCCGCCGTCGTCCACCTGCATGGCCATCAGGCGGCCGGCAAACTCCACCACGTGCGTTTGCAGGTTCATGTCACGCAGCGCCTTGGCGCATTCAAGGCCCAGCAGGCCGCCACCAATGACGACGCCCGTCTTGGCGCGCTGGCCACATTCGGCCATCGCTTCGAGGTCTTCGATGGTGCGATAGACAAAGCAGTCTTTGCGGTCTTTGCCCGGCACCGGTGGCACAAACGGCGACGAGCCCGAAGCGATAACGAGCTTGTCATACGGCAGCACCTCGCCGGTGGAGGCCGTGACCGTTTTGGCAGTGGTGTCGATGGCCGTGGCGCGAGCGTTGAGCTTGAGCACCACGTCGTCGCGGTCGAAGAAGCCCGGGGCCACGAGCGACAGATCTTCCGCCGTCTTGCCCGTGAAAAATTCCGACAGGTGCACGCGGTCGTATGCGGGGCGCGGCTCTTCGCACAGCACCGTCACCTCAAGGTGATGGCCCGGTGTGTGCAGCAGGCTTTCCAGAAACTTGTGGCCCACCATTCCGTGGCCAATGACGACGATCTTCATGGTCATGGTGATGTCCTCTTTCAGGCGTTGCCGGCGGCGGCCAGCGTGTTGTCGTACAGCGCTTGTTCGCGCGCCTTGTGTTCTGCCGAGAAACGCACGGCGATGGCGCAGATGGCCGACAGCGCCACCAGCACGCCGAGGATGGACAGCGTGGCCTGCGTATCGGCCATGCCCTTGAGCAGGAAGCCCGCCGCCACCGCGCCGGCGTTGCCGCCCGCGCCGATGATGCCGGCCACGCCGCCCAGCGCGCGGCGGTCAATGAAGGGCACCAGCGCATACGTCGCGCCGCACGCCATGTGCGTGAACAGGCCGAAACCGAGCATCGCGAGCACTGCCACCGTCACGCTTCCTGCATGGGCGAAACCGAACAGGCCCAGGCCCTCGCCCACCATCAGCACGCACAGCAGTTGAGTACGCGCATCCAGGCCGCGCTTGGCTGCCACGCGGTCCGACACGATGCCGCCCAGCGCGCGTGCAAACAGCGCCAGCAGACCGAAGCTCGCCGCAGCCATGCCCGCAGCCGAGAGCGACAGACCAAAGTGATCGACGTAATAGGTGGCGGCGATGTTGTGGATGAAGATTTCCACGCCAAAGCACGCGCCGTAGGTGATGAACAGCAGCCACACGCGATAGTTGCCAGCGGCCGCCACGAAGCTGCCCCAGCCGCCCTTTTTGCCGCCTTCGATGGTCTTGCCGGCGGCGCGCAGCGCGCTGAAATTGCCTTCCGGGCAGTCTTGCGTATAGCGCCAGTAGAGCGCCGCGACGATCAGCATCGCCACGCCCGGCACCACCATGGCAAGGCGCCAGCCCATGCTCTGCGTCACACCCATCATCACGATGGCGGTGAGCAGCAGCGGCATCGTGCCTTGTGCCACACCGCCGCCCGCATTGCCCCAGCCTGCAGCCGCCGCGTTGGCCGTGCCCACCACGTTGGGCGCGAACATGACCGACGTGTGGTACTGCGTGATGACGAAGCTCGCACCAATCGCGCCGATCGCCAGGCGGAAGAAGAGGAAGGTTTCGTAGCTTTGCGCGAGCGCCACGCCCAGCACCGGGATGGCGCCCAGCAGCAGCAAGCCGGTATAGGTCTTGCGCGGGCCGAAGCGGTCGCACAGCGGGCCGACAATCAGCCGCACCAGGATCGTCACCGCCACCGCGGCGATGTTGATGTTGGCGATCTGGCCGGGCGTGAGGTGGAACTCGCCCTTGAGCACCGGCATGAGCGGCGCACAGGCAAACCATGCGTAGAAACACACGAAGAACGCGAGCCACGTCAGATGGAAGGCGCGCATCTGCGGCGTACGCAGGCTGAACAGGTCGATTCGGGTGGCTTTGCCGGTCATGTTGAATCCCAATCAGGGGCCGAAAAAAAAAAGAAAGGCGTCCGAGAGCCCGGCTGCAGTAGCCGGGGTCTGGGACGCCGTTGTCCAAGTAGCCCTGAGCACCAGGGCCTTCACCACGAAGAGCACAGATCGCCTTTGACCCGCGCGATGGTGCTATGCAACAGGTATGCCAGGCGGGCAAAGCCTTGAGCTATCGCGGTTTGCAGGAGATTGAGGAGAAGTCGCCGCCCGCGCGTGCCTCATGCGGGAGCACCGCGCCGCACGGTTTCGGTGCAGATGCGATTCGCGATGGTGCGGCACAGCAAATGCGTGGGCCGCCACCAATGGCGACCGACACATCACGTGCATGACCGGTGGAAGGAGAAGCTGCCGGGATCCGTAACCGACGTCAGTAGCCGTGCGTCACGATCGACAGCACAGACAGATCCGGATGCGTGCCGTCAACAATGCTGCGCGCCACGTGCATGGCTTCCTCCATTGCCTCTTCGGGGCTGTGGAAGGTGTCGTCCCCGTCGGCATGAAAGGGCACGACGTGACCGGGCAACTGCGGATCGGCGCCAGGGTGGCACACGTAGCCGGTGTAGGTGTAGCGCGTGGAGTTTGCCCGCGTCGGGCTTGGCACAACGTGAATCTCGAACCCTTCGTAGAGTTCTTGCGGTGCGGTGGTGAGCTGGTCAGACATGGTGGCCTCGCTGGGTTAGCGTGTACCGGCCGCGCTGGTGCTTGTGGCGTGGCGCGACTGCCCTTGGTTCAACCAGTCTAGGTGATGAGGTGCATGTTGAAATCCGGCGGTTGGATGACATCCGCATCCACCGCCGTTCTTGGGTCTGGTGCTGCCTTGCGCTATGCGCGCTTGATCAGCCGAATGATGAACAGCAGGATCACCGCGCCGATCACCGCCGTGATGATCGAGCCGATCCACCCGCCGCCCAGCGAGATGCCCAGCACCCCCGCCAGCCATCCGCCGATGAACGCACCGACGATGCCGACCACGATGTCGACGAAGATGCCGAAACCGCCACCCTTGACCAGGATGCCGGCAAGCCAACCCGCCACCGCGCCGATGATCAACCAGGCAATCAAACCGTGTGAGGCCATGTTCGCGCTCCAAAGAATGTGCGTTTTGAGGGACGTTACCGCACAGGCATAGTAGGCGAAGACCGCACAATCGCGATGTGGCGCTCACTCGGTTTTTGCAATTGCATCGTGCTCAACGGAACACGTTGACCGCCTCCACCAGGCGTGTGGCCTGAATGCGCAAGCCCTCGGCCGCCGCCGCGCTCTGGCCAACCAGCGTGGCGTTCTCCTGCGTGACCTGATCCAGATGGTTGACCGCCTGGCTGACCTGCGTGATGCCGTCGGTCTGCTGCGCCGTCGCCAGGCTGATATCGGCGATCATGGCCGAGACCTTTTTGACCTGCTCGACGATGTCGTCCATGGTCTTGCCGGCATCGTCCACCAGCCGCGAGCCCGATTCAACCTTGTCGACACTGGTGCCGATCAGCTCCTTGATCTCCTTGGCTGCACCCGCGCTGCGCTGCGCAAGCGCACGCACCTCGCCTGCCACGACGGCAAAACCCCGACCTTGTTCGCCGGCGCGCGCGGCCTCCACGGCCGCATTGAGCGCCAGGATGTTGGTCTGGAAGGCAATGCTGTCGATCACGCCGATGATGTCGGCAATCTGCTTGGCACTCTGCGTGATGGCGCTCATGGTGGCCACGACCTGCTCCATGGCACGGCCGCCATTGACCGCCGCCTGCGTAGCCGCGCTCGACAACGTGTTCGCCTGCCCGGCCGTCTCGGCATTGCTCGCCACCGTGGCGGTCATCTGCGTCATGGAGCTGGAGGTTTCTTCCAGGCTCGCGGCGGCCTGCTCGGTGCGGGTGTTGATGTCGCCGTTGCCCTTGGCGATCTCCTGGCTGGCCGATTGCACGTTGATGACCTGCTCTGCCACGTCGTCGATCAACCAGCGGAACATCAGCCCGAGCTGGCTGATCGTGCGCAGCGTCATGCCGATCTCGTCCACGCGGTCTGCGATGGCGACTTTCCGGCTCTCGCCCGAGGCCACGCTCAGCGCAAGTTCCTGCAGTTTTTCGAGCGGCGTGGCGATCTGCACCTTCAATGACCACGAGGCAATCGCCAAAGCCACAAGCAACGCGCCGGCAAAACCGCCGAGCGCCGCGCCAGAGAGGCCGAACGCCCATCCTATTGCCAACAGCGCGGGCAGCAATGTGAGAAACGTGAGCCGAATGCGCCAGCGCACCGGCATCACCTGAAACACCGAACGCCAGGCCATCAGCCCGGTTCGCACGATCAGGCCCTTGTGAAACTTGCGGCTGCCCGCCTGGCCGGTGCGGAAATCTTTATAGAGCGCCTCGGCCGCCGCGATTTCTTCGCGCGTGGGCTTGGTGCGCACCGACATATAGCCGCTGGCCCGTCCGTTACGCACCACGGGCGTGGCGTTGGCACGCACCCAATAATGGTCGCCGTTCTTGCGACGGTTCTTAACCAGCGCCGTCCAGGGCTGCCCCGCCTTGAGCGTGGCCCACATATCGGCAAATGCCTCGGTTGGCATATCGGGGTGCCGCACGATGTTATGTGGCTGGCCTTCAATTTCTTCGCGGGAAAAACCGCTCACCTCCACAAACGCTGCATTCGCATAGGCGATGTAGCTCTGGGTGTCTGTGGTTGACATGAGCGTGGCGTTGTCCGGGAACTCGTATTCGCGCTGGGTGACAGGTTCGTTGACACGCATGGGGGATCTCCTTTGATGATTTACTTCGCAACGGATTATCGGCACATAACTGGATTTATTAAGACCCGATAACCTCGTTTTGCAACGCCCCGCAATTCAGCTGCCGTAGCAGATACTGCATTCTTGAAAATGATTCTTATCTGCCTTACCCGCCTTCTTTCTCGCCTCCGCCAGCAAAGCGATGCGGATTACTTCCGCACGCTGGCCTCGTAATACCTTATTTGCGTTAAATATTGTCAGATAAAAAAGATAAAAATCCCGATATTGAGGCACCAAACGTTTTATTGTGAGCTTTTCTCACACTTGAGGCACCTTCCGCATGCTGCCAACGCCCCACACGCCCCGCGACAGCGCGTCACATCCCAAGGGCGGAAAGGGGGGCTAAACTTTCAGAAATTCCTGAAAATTGAGAAAGATCAAAACAATGCAACTCTCCCCCTTGAAACAGCGGTTCGTTCTGCATTTCGGTGAGATGGGCAGCCGCTGGGGCATCAACCGCACCGTCGGGCAGATCTACGCCCTGCTCTACGCCGCGCGCGAGCCGATCAACGCGGACGAGATCGCCGAGGCGCTGGGCTTCTCCCGCTCAAACGTGAGCATTGGGCTAAAGGAGCTGGAGTCTTGGAAGCTCGTGCGGCTATCGCACAAGCCGGGTGACCGGCGCGAATACTTCTCCGCCCCGGACGACATCTGGACCATCTTCCGCACGCTGGCCGAGGAGCGCCGCAAGCGCGAGATCGATCCCACGCTCTCGTTGCTGCGCGACGTCATGCTCGAATCCCCCACCGATCCGGATGACCGACACGCTCAGGCGCGCATGAAGGAGATGTATCAGCTCATCACGCTCATGACCAACTGGTTTGACGACGTGCAGAAACTCGACGCCGAATCGTTGCAGCAACTCATGAAGATGGGCTCCAAGGTGCACAAGCTGCTGGAGATGAAGAACAAGCTTGCCGTGGTCGTTGGCGGCAAATCGAAGTAGCCCGTATCAAGAAAAACCATGTCGCTCGATCCCGTTGTCCTGGCGCGCATCCAGTTTGGCGCCAACATCACGTTTCACATCCTCTTTCCTACCATCAGCATCGCGCTTGCATGGGTGCTGCTGTTCTTCAAGCTGCGCTATCGCAAGACCGGTGACGAGGCCTGGATGGCCGCATATCGCCTTTGGGTAAAGGTCTTTGCATTGACGTTCGCGCTGGGCGTGGTGTCCGGCGTGACGATGAGTTTTCAGTTCGGCACGAACTGGCCGGGCTATATGAATACCGTCGGCAACATCGCCGGGCCATTGCTGGCGTATGAAGTGCTGACCGCGTTCTTTCTGGAGGCCAGCTTTCTCGGGATCATGCTGTTCGGCACAGGCCGCGTGAGCCCGCGCATCCATACATTCGCGACGTTCCTGGTTGCGCTGGGCACGACCATCTCGGTGTTCTGGATCATCGCGCTCAACTCTTGGATGCAGACACCCGCCGGCTACGTGATGATCGACGGTCGCGCACATCCGCAAAGCTGGCTGGCGATCATCTTCAACCCGTCGTTTCCATATCGGTTCACGCACATGCTGCTGGCCTCCGGCTTGACGGTGTCGTTCCTGCTGGCGGGCGTATCGGCCTACCGCTGGCTGCGCAACGACCGCGGAGGCGATGTGCGCGCCGCGCTCAAGACAGGCGTGGTGATCGCGGCGATGCTGATCCCGCTGCAGATTGCCGCCGGCGACGCGCACGGTCTCAACACACTGGAGCATCAACCGGCCAAGCTGGCCGCGATGGAAGGCATCTGGCAAACCGAACGCGGCGTGCCCGCCGTGCTGTTCGGCATTCCCGATGCGGCCTCGCACAGCAACCGCTACGAAATCGCGGTGCCGAAGTTGGCGTCGCTGTATCTCACGCATTCGCTCGACGGCGAGGTGCGGGGGCTCGATCAGTTCGACCAGCACCCGCCCGTGCTGCCGGTGTTCTTCGCCTTCCGCCTGATGGTCGGCGTGGGGCTGCTGATGCTGGCGGTGTCGTGGACAAGCGCCTGGCGCCTCCGCCGCCACGGAGAACTGCCGAACTGGCTGGCACGCGCCCTCGTTGCCATGACGTTCTCAGGCTGGGTGGCCGTAGTGGCCGGCTGGTACGTCACCGAGATCGGCCGGCAACCGTGGCTTGTCTACGGCGTGCTGACCACCGCGCAGGCTGCGTCGTCCGTGCCCGCGCGGATGATCGGCAGCACGCTGGCGATGTATCTCGCGCTGTACGCGTTCCTCATCGCCTCCTACATCGGCGTGGTGTTCTACCTGGCCCGCAAGGCCGGCGGCGCCATCGATCCGACGGATGCCGATATCCCCGGCAAGCACACCTCTCAATCTTCTGCGCCCCTCGCGAGCCACGCATGAGCACCATCCCTGACCTCACCCAACCCGCCGGCTGGCTGCCGGTGGTCTTCATGGCCCTGATGGGCATTGCCGTGCTCGCCTACGTCGTGCTCGACGGGTACGACCTGGGCGTCGGCATCCTGCTGCGCCGCGCGGATGACGCCGAGAAAGACACCATGATCGCTTCCATCGGCCCGTTCTGGGACGCCAACGAAACGTGGCTCGTGCTTGGTGTCGGGCTGTTGCTGGTGGCGTTTCCGGCCGCCCATGGCGAGATCCTGGGCGCGCTGTATCTGCCGGTGGCGCTGATGCTGTTCGGCCTCATCCTGCGCGGCGTGGCCTTCGACTTTCGGGTCAAGGCACGCGCGCACCACAAGCCGTGGTGGAACCGCGCGTTTTACGCCGGCTCGGTCATCGCCACCGCAGCGCAGGGTCTGATGCTCGGGCTGTACATCACGGGGTTCCAGTACGACGCGGCCAACGTTGTCTTTGCGATCTGCACGGCGGGCGGCCTGATTGCGGGCTACCTGCTGCTGGGCGCCACGTGGCTCATCATGAAGACGGAAGGTGCGCTGCAGCTGCGCGCGGTGCAATGGGCGCGCGGTAGCCTGTGGTTCACCGCGCTCGGCGTAGCCGCCGTGTCGCTGGCAACGCCGTGGGTCAGCACACGCGTGTTCGACAAGTGGTTTGCACTGCCGAACATCATCCTGCTGGCGCCCGTGCCGCTGGTGACCATCGTGCTGTTCCTGCTGATCGACTGGGTCCTGCGCCGCCTGCCCCAGCAGATTTCCAAGGGCGATGAACACCTGATCTGGGCGCCGTTCGTCGGTACCGGGGCCATCTTCCTGCTCGCCTTCAATGGCCTGGCCTACAGCCTCTTCCCGTATCTGGTGGTGGATCGGCTCGACATCTGGCAAGCCGCCAGCGCGCCGGAATCGCTTGAGTTCATGCTGGTGGGCGTGGCGATTGTGCTGCCGACCATCGTCGGCTACACGATCTACTCGTACAAGGTGTTCCACGGCAAGGCGACGGAGTTGCGCTATTACTGATACTGAACACGCCGCCCGCACACGGCATTGACCGGACTGCGGGCGGACGTTTAGGCTGGTGCGCTCCCGACCTCACCATACGCGCCATGATCACCTGCTACCTCCGCTACATCATCAACCCGGCACGGCTTGCCGAATTCGAAGCCTACGGAAAGATGTGGATTCCGCTGGTCGAAAAATTCGGCGGCCAGCACCACGGCTACTTTCTCCCATCGGAAGGGGCGAACAACGTTGCGCTGGCCTTGTTTTCGTTCCCGAGTCTGGCGACCTACGAGGTCTATCGCGAGCGCGCCAAGACCGACCCGGATTGCATGGCGGCCTTCCAGTACGCAGAAGACACCGGCTGCATCGTCAGCTACGAGCGCAGCTTCTTCCGACCGGTATTTTCCTGACAGCCGTCTAGCCTTGCGGCCTGCGCTGCGACAGCACCCACAGCATCGCGCCCACGGCCTCCGCCTGCGAGCGCGTGCAGGTCTTTTCAAAGATGGCCCGTAGCTGCGAACGCACGGTCGACATGGCGACGTTGGCGCTGGCCGCATATTCGTCAGGCGTCTTGCCGACGATCAGCGCTTCGCCCACCGCCGCCTCTGCCGCTGACAGACCGAACGCCTGGCGCAACTGCACGGCTGTCACCGGCGCCGCATCGCCCTTGCGCCGGGCCGTGACCAGCATGGCGGCATCCCCAAACGCGGCATGCGCGGCATTGGCGGGCAATTGCGAGATGCCAAGAAAGATCTCGTGTGGCGCCCCAAGCGCCGGCCGCACAGCGAAGCTCTCGCCCTTGCGTGACTTTGCCACCCGCGCCAGCGCGGCTTGCAGGCCATCGTTGTCGACAGCAAACGCGGCTGTCAGTCGGCCGTGCTCCAGCCGCAGGCAAGTCGATGCGCGCAGCAATGCTTCGGCTTGCACATTGGCAAAGAGCACGCGCTGGTCCCGCCCGAGCGCGAATACGGCCAGGCCAAGCTGCTCCATCAGTTCGGCGCCGAGTGCAGCATCGCGATGCAGCACGCGTGTATCCCGCCAGAGATTGATCGTGCGCTGCAGGTGGTCGGTCATGCCGGCCGCGTTGAAACGATCCTCGTCGGAAAATGGCGTCCGGCCGTGTGCCCGCAACATGCCGAGCAGGATGTCGCTGCTGCCGGGGCGCTCCAGGCGCACGCCCATCAGGTAACGGAAGCCCGCCGGAATCTGGTAGTCCTGGAAGAACTCGCTGCGCTCAACATATGCATCGGACAGGTAATCCTGGCAGAAGGCAAACTCGCGCACACCCGCACGTTCGACAAAACCGCGGCGAGGGTCCAGTGCGCCGTAGTACCTGTCATACAGCCCGATGGTGTCGTCCAGCCCCCGCTTCGGGGAGTAGACCGAAAGTTGAGGCGCATTGCGCACGGTGTCCCAACTGAACATGTGGAACAGGTCGGCACCAAGCGATTCGGTCACGCCCTGGAACACGTCCAGAAACCCTTCCTGCGTTACCGCAGCTTCGTACAGATCACCGATGAGCTGGTCTTTGAGCACGCGTCCCTCCCCCGAAGGATGGCTGTCTGGCCTTGGCGTCTGCCATGCTCACCCCGGGAAAACTGGGTGGCGGCGGACATGTTATGCGTGCAAACGTAGCACGTGTGCGTATCCGTCAACATCGTTCATTTGGCGACGCTTTCCTCCAAATGAATGATGCGGACGCTTGGGGCGCGCTTCGAGAATCTCCGTGCCGAATAACGGAATAACGGCGTCGCACGCACGGCGCACCCACGATCCAGGGAGGACTCCATGAAACTCACCCCCATTTCCATCGCACTCGCCACGCTTGCGCTGTCGGCTTGCGGCGGCGGCGATTCCGGCAGCAGCGCCAGCACAGCGCCCGGCACCACCGTTCCGGCAGCACAGACCGTCAGCGGCGTCGCTGCCACGGGTGCAGCCATGCAAGGCGCCACAGTCACGCTGATGGATGCGAGCGGCAAGTCGGTCGACTGCCCCGCTAACGCCACTACGGGCGCCTTCCAGTGCACGGTCACGGGCCTTGCCGCGCCGTTCGTGCTGTCGGCGGCCGGCAACGTTGCCGATTCGCAAGCCACGCTGATCGCGCTGTCTGCCAGTGCCGGCACGCAGACGATCAACATCACGCCCATCACCAACGCCATTGCAGCCACCATCGTGGGCGACAACCCGAGCAAGCTCCTGGGCAATACGGGCCTGCTGCAAAGCAAGGTGACCGCGCAGACCGTCTCCAGCACCGTCGCCGCCTATGCCGCCGCGCTGGCCGACCTGCTGGCCGCCACCGGCAACACGGGGGCGGACCTGATCTCGGGCCCGTTGACTGCAGGCGCGCCGGGGCTGGACCGCCTGCTCGACCAGTTGAAGGTGAACGTGCTGCCGGACGGCAGCGTGCAGATCAGCTCCGTGGCCGGCGCGTCGAGCGATACGCCCGCGCAGCTGCAACTCGCGCCAGGCGTAGCGCCCCAGCCCAGCGACAAGGCGAGCCTGCCCAGCGTGGCGACCATCAATGGCAACCCCGTCTCCAACCTGCCGACCGCCTCGGACCTGGCTGCGCTGCAAACTGCGCTGAACCAATGCTTTGCCGGCTCCACGGGTGCGGCGCGCACGGGCGGCAGCGTGCCGGTTTGCGGCCAAATCTTCGTGGATGACGTGGCCAACGGCGCGCTCATCAACGGCGTGCCGTCGGCCTACCTGAACAACGGCATGACGGCCGACCAGGAATTCGGGCCGGCATCAGGCGGGGGCAACCCAGGCCTGTTCGCCGATGATGCGATGAACAACGCCAGCTTCAGCCTGCCGGAGATCATCCGCGTGGCGTCCAACAGCGGTGACACGCTGTGGGTCAAGCTCGCCTGGACCCGCGCCGACGGACTTCGCGACGGCATGCAGCAGCATGTGCAAGTGGCGGTACAACCTGCCTCTCGCGCCCGCGGCGACAACGGCTGGCGCATCGTCGGCAATCAGCGCGCGGTGCTCACGAAAGTCAACGCCAACGCGCAGAAGTGGGATTGGCTGAACAGCGCCACCGCAATGACGGGCACCAACGCGTTTGTCGATTCGATCAACATGCAGGTGGGCGTAGTGGATGCCGCTGGCACGCCCGTCGACTTTGCGATTGTTACCGGCCCCGGCCTGCGCAATGGCGTGTTCCTGCAGCCGTCGTCAGGCACGTGCGACACACTCAACATCCGCGCCCAGGTTGGCGCGAGCCAGACGGCAGCACAGCTTGCCTTGCTGGCCAAGCAAAGCTCCTGCCGCAATAACTTCCGCCTGGCAGGTGTGGCCCAAGACCCGGCCAACCAGGGCAGCTTCACATGGCCCGGAGATGCACCGCGCAACAACACGGCATGGGCCAAGCCGCAACTGACGGCATCGGAGCTGGCGACCATCACGCCGTTCAGCGCCTACACGATCGCCATCTATCAGGGCGGTGTCACGAGCCAGCCGTCCAAGACGTACACGGTGCGGCTGCGCACGCCGTCGCCCTCGCCTGATGCGCTGCGCCAATACACGTGGCAGGACATCTCACAGGCCACGCGCGACATCCTCACTCCGGGTACGGGATCGACGTTTGCAGGCGGCGCCACGCTGCCCGTCACGTGGACGACCAAGGCGGGCGTGCCCTTCGTGAAGCGCGTTAACGTGCAGATCCGTTCCACGATGTCGGGCCAGTCGACGGTGTTCGTGAACGGGGTGGGCCGCGCCTCACCGGCAGCGCCCGGGACCACGCTCACCGTGAATGTGGCGGGTGATCAGGGTGTGGCCTTCCCCGCCGTGACGGGCTGGACGGGCGCGCAGGACATGTCGTTCACTAACATGTCGTGGGCCGACCCGCTGGATCTGAACTTCACCACGTCGGTCGAGTACGACCGCTAACACGCAGGACCGCAGGGCACACACGGGGAAGTGCGGTGATCGGGCCCGCAAGGCGTCATGGCTGGCGCCCTGCGGGCCACGATCAACCCACCGTCGCCTCGAACACGCGCCGGCAACTGCGCATTGCTGGTGAACACCGGCGGCCGGATAAAACCGAGCATGTCGGTGCCCAGCCCCACGTGCGCCACGCCGACCACGTCGGCCATGCGCTTGATGCCCAGCGCCATGGCATCGAGATTGGGAAAATCGGCCGCTTCGGGCCACACGCCAATCACGCCGCCAGTGTCCGCCACCGCGCGCGCATGCGGCATTGACCGGACGGCGGGCGGACGTCTAGGCTGGCGCGCTAACCCACCCGCATGCACGCGCCACGATCTTTTACTACGTCCGCGCCATCATCGGCCGGGCGCCGCTGCCCGGTTCCAAGCCTACCAATCGACCTCAATGTTGGCATTGGTGGCGTTGTTCACGATGTTGTTGATCTGCGTCCAGACGGCGCGGTCGTAGTCATCTCGGTCGGTGTGCTCGACACGCATGATGGCGGGGCCGTTGGAGTAGAAGTGTCCGAGCAGATCGCGGAGTCCGCGCTCGTTCAGCCGAATACCGACGATGAAACGCTGATCACTCAGGGCGATGGGCGCAGCGTACGTCTGCAGATTGGTATGCAGGCTGCCGGCCGAGACGTTGTTCTGGATGAATTCCAGTTGATAGATGCGCAATGCTTGGGGCATGGTGGGCTCCGCAAAGAGTGAAAGAAATGCCCCCGACAGACAGCAAACCGCAGAGGGCGAGACCACTCTATGGGCGCCATCGCTTCTGCCCTATAGCGCTTGCGTACCACGCGTTGGCCCGTGAGAAAGAGCACGGGCCCCGATCAACCCACCGTCGCCTCGAACACACGCCGGTAGTTGCCGCCCAGAATCTGGCCGGTCTCGACTGACGGGTCAGCGTCCAGCGGCATCGCCCAGCCTTCCATGTCGGCAACGGTGTCGTGCAGCGCGTCAGCCTCGCGCGTGGCGATGAGGGACCAATCGATAAGCATGCGCATCCCGCAAAATTGAGCTGCGGTATTGTGCGCGCGATCGGTCCATCGCTCTATCGCCGTTGCTTACACGCCCCTACAAAGCATGACGATTTTGACGTTCATGGCGCTCACCCCCAGAAGCCGATGTGCGATTGCGCGGCTTCGTCTTCGATAAGCGGACCGTGCACGTCGATGTGGCGCTGACCGCGTACAAACACCTCCCGGCATGGCAGCGAGAACGTCGGGTTCTCGGGGTGGTCGCCGGTGAGCGTCAGCAGGTGGTGCTCAGACAGCGCATAGACCACGCGGCCGATGTTGCACCAGTAGATGGCGCCCGAGCACATGCAGCAAGGTTCGGCACTGGTGTACAGCGTGCAGCGCGCGAGCTGCTCGGGCGACAGGACCTTGGCCGCTGCCGCCGCGGCAGCCAGCTCGGCATGCTGCGTGGGGTCGCCTTCGGGCGGCATCGAGTTGTTGCCAGCGGTGGCGATCACGTTACCGCGCTCATCGGCCACCAGCGCGCCGAACGGATGGCGGCCGCGCTTGCGCGCGTCGTCGGCCACCGCAATCGCCTGGCGTAACAGTGCCATGTCGAGTTCGGTCAGTTGGGATGGCGTGTGGGGCTCAGGTGCGGTCACGATGAAATCCTTGGCATGAGAATCGACGAAAGACGCGGGGGCAATTCAGCGGATGCGCGGCCTGGGAGGCTCCGGGCTGCCCGGCACGCCACAAGATGCTGGAAAGTAACCGCAACGGCAATCCCACCACGCTGTAACCATGCCATTTGCGCTACGCTTACGGCCTTTCGCTTGCCCTCGCCTTCATCGCTTTTGCGTCACCTCATGCCCACGCTGCAACACGTCGACCTGCGCACGGACCCCGCCGCCCGCCCCTTCGTCAAGGACGAGACCGTCCACGTCGACTTTGCCGCAGAAGCCGGCGAGCTGATGAGCCTGGAAGGCCCCAACCGCTACGCCCCCGGCGATGCGCTGATCACCGGCTCCACAGGCGACCGCTGGGTGGTCTCGCGCGAACGTTTCGATACGAAATACGTTCCCACCGATGCATCGCTCGCGCATGGGCAGGCCGGCGCCTATCGCAACCGCCCCAGCGTGGTGCTAGCCAGGCAGATGAGCGAAGCGTTCTCGATGGCGCGCTCCGAAGCCGGCGATGTGTTGCACGGCCAGGCCGGTGACTGGGTGCTCCAATACGCCCCGGGTGACTACGGCGTCGTGCAGGCGCAGCGCTTCGCCAAGGTCTACCGCCCGGCCTGAAGCGTTACTGCGCCGCCTGCTGGCGCTCGACTTCGTGGTGTTTCATCTGCAGATAGTCCTGCCGTTCCACTTCATGCAGTTGGCGCGGGTACTGCTCGGTGGCGTTGAACCACGTGTTCAGCCGCTGCTGCAAGCGCTTGTCCGGGGGCGCCGACAGCGACTTCAGATAGGCGTCGATAGCCAAGTAGTAGCGCATTGTGTTGCGCTCGAGCAGGCCGCGCACACCGCCCACATATTCCGGCTCTGCGCCCGATGACGAGTCCGCCGCCTTGGTAAAACCGACTTTGCCGCTGCCCACGGTGGCGAGGTACGTGCGCATCGCCAGGCGGCCGGCCGTACCGTAACCGTACGCGTAGGTCAGATGCAGAAACGTGTGGTTACCCCCGCCCGGCGCGGGAATGGCCTCCAGCATGATGTGATAGTCCCGGGTGCTGAGCGGGCCGGTAGCCGCGCTGAGTTCCACGCGAAAATAATCCGCACTGCTGGCAACTGGGTGATAACCAAACTCCAAGCGATAGCTGCTGGAAAGCGAGTCCTCCACCTTGCGGCCCAGATTCACGTTCAGCACGCCGCCATCTGCGCCCTGCGTGGCGTGGCAGTACTTGATATTCAGATGCAGGATCAGCACGTCGCACCAGTTGGCAGCCCCGTGCTCCGGATCGCCCAGTGCGTTCTTGACGGTCGCGAAGGGGTAGTCGAGCACACTATAGATGTCACTCTTGAGCCGGTCAGGCGCTTCGGTGGATTCCAGGACCAACGGGCGATGGAACACGTTATCGGCCAACTGGGGCGCCACAGTCTGGTATTTGTCGCGCAGACCTTGCGCGCTGTCCGCCGCACGCAGGGGGAGGCTCAGGCATAGGCCTGCCACCAAAGCAAGAGCGGCAAGCGAGCCCAACCAGGCGGTATGTCGATGGGAGGTCATAGGCATGGCGTTCTCGTGGAATCGTTCTTCATTCTAGGAGGCCCGGACAGACATGCCGTCGCAACAAATGGTCCTGCGAAGGCACATCGGCCATGCGGCGTTCTGTCATCACGATAGGTGCAGTGTGCCTCGATGCGGCTCGGTAAAATGGATGCTCCTTCGCCTCGTGCTTCCCGGCACTTCCGGCACCATGCCCTCGCCACTCGTCGCCATTCGCGAACGCATCGCCAACCAGGTCCGCGGCCTTACGCGTGCCACCGGCAGCCTCACCCTCGACATTGCATCGCCGCCTGGCGACCCCGGCCTGTTCGGCCCCGACGCCGTCTGCTGGAGAGTGCATGCCGATTTTCCGGCGATGATGGCCGGCGGCATCAGTGCGCTGTTGTTGCAGGCGTTGCACCCGCGTGCGCTGGCCGGCGTGTGGGACCACTCCAACTTTCGCGAAGACCTGCAGGGGCGCCTGGGGCGCACCGCGCAGTTCGTAGCCGGCACCACGTACGGCAGCCGCAAGGATGCGCTGGCGCTCATCGAGCGCGTGAAGACCATCCACGACCGCGTACAGGGCATCGCGCCCGATGGCCGGCCGTATTCGGCCAACGACCCGGACCTGCTCACCTGGGTGCACGTGGCGGAGATGTCGAGCTTCCTGGCAGGCTATCTGCGTTACGTGGATGGCAACCTGAGCGGTGCCCAGCAGGATCGTTACTTTGAAGAGACTGCGCTGGTGGCCGAGATGCTCGGCGCGCGCGACGTGCCGAAATCGCGGGCGGCCGTGCAGACCTATCTGAATGCGATGCGCGCCGAGCTGGTGGCCAGCGATCGCACGCGCACGGTGGTGGAGGTGTTGACGACGTGGCAGGCGCCGCGCCCCGGGTTGCGCCCAGCGGTACGCCTCTTCCTGGACGCGGGCATCCAGTTGCTGCCGCCGTGGGCAATACAAATGCTCGATCTCAAGCGGCCGCCGCTGCAGGCGGCCATTGCATCGGCAGCCATGCGCACCGTGGCGCCCACGCTGCGCTGGGCGCTATACGAGGGCAGCGTGGCGCGCCGGGCTCGACACCGCGCACTGGCGCCCGCAACAACCTAGTGCGTCCGCGAGCTACTCGATGGCGTCGGCAAGCGACACCTTGCCGCGCAGCACCTTCTCTTCCAGCCGGATGATCAGCAGCGGCGAGACCACCGACACGGCTGCCGCAAAGAAGAACAGATGCCTGAAAGCGCTTTCACCCGCGCGCTGCAGAGCCTCGGCATCGGCACCGCTGCTGGCAAGCGCAGCGTGGAAAAGGTCCATCAGCACATCGCCGCCGGCCGCCACATGCGCTTCAGGCGCAGCCTGGCGCAGCAACGCAATCAGCACGGACGTCAGCACCGCCACACCCACCGCGCCCCCCAGCAGACGCGAGAAGGCCGTCAGCGCCGTGGCCAGGCCCACCGTCTGCGGCGGCACGGCGTTTTGCGTGGCGACCAGGCCGGTCGGAAACTGCACGCCAATCGCCAGACCGAGCACAATCATCGCAAGGGTCAGCGGTAATACGCTGTGCGGGTCCAACAAACCCAGCGAAGCCACGGCAAACGGCACCACGCATGCGCCACCCAGCATGAGCGGCTTGTAGCGGCCGCTGTGCGTCATCCACTTGCCGGCGATGAAGGCGCCAAGCGGAATTGACAGCGTGAGGGGCACGAGGCGCAGCGCCGCAGCATCGGGGCTGGCACCGGCCACCATCTGGAAGCGCAGCGGCATCAGCACCGACGTGGCAATCAGTTGGAAGAAGCAGAGGAACAGCGCGAGGCAGCAGATCGTAACCGTGCGAACCCGGAACATCGACAGCGGAATGATCGGCTCGACGGCACGGCTCTCTTGCCAGACAAACGCGCCCAGCAGCACCACCGCGCCCGCCAGCAGGCCCAGGTTTTCGGGTTGCATGAGCGGCGTGCCCTGCCCCACACGGGTAATCATCAACAACAGCGCAGTCAGGCCCCCGGCAAACAGCACCACGCCCGGCACGTCGATGGGGCGACGCTGATGCGCCACCGGCAGATGCCGCAGCGTGCGGCGCACGACCAGCAGCGCGACAATCCCCAGCGGCAGGTTGATCCAGAAAATCCAGCGCCACGACAGGTAATGCGTGAGATACCCGCCGATCACCGGGCCAGCAAGGCTGGCCATGGCCCACATGCCGCTCACGTAGCCCTGGTAGCGACCCCGCTCGCGCAGGGGCACCACATCGGCAATCGTGGCTTGCGATACCGAAATCAGGCCGCCGCCGCCCAACCCCTGGAGCACGCGGGCAAGCAGCAGCATCGGCATGCTGGTTGCCAACGCGCACGCCACGGAGGCCAGCACGAAGAGGACGATGGCCGTCGTCAGCATGGCGCGGCGGCCGTAGAGATCACTCAACTTGCCGTAGATGGGCGTCACCACGGTAGACGCCACCAGGTACGCCGACACCAACCACGCCATCAGCGCAAAGCCGTTGAATTCGCCCGCGATCACGGGCAACGCCACGGCAACAATGGTTTGCTCCAGCGCGCCCAGCAAGATGGCGAGCATCAGCCCGCCCATCACGGCCATCACCGGAATGTCGGCCACCGGCGGCGTATCCAGCGGGCTGGATACTGACGCGATGGGCGCGGTCGGTGTGTCTGGCTTGGGCGGTTCGATGCTGGGGCGGGAAGACATGGGAATGTGCGCGAATGCCGCTCAGGCACCCGCGCCAATGGGAGAAGCGAAGCCGTTGATGATACTGCCGATTCCCATTCGTTGCAGAGTCAACGATCCGGTTGCCGGACGATGTCCTCATAACAACGGCTGACATTTGCCGTCATGCCAGGCAACTCTTCTGCGAGGAATTCGATGAACGCGCGCACGGCCGGCACCAGCCCGCGGCGTGACGGAAACACCGCGTGAAACTGGTGCACTGGCAAGCGATATTCCGGCAGCAGCACGACCAGCCGGCCATCACGAACCGGCTCCGCGCACAGGTTGAACGGCAGTTGCGCAACGCCAACGCCAGCGAGCGCCGTCTGTCCCATCAGGTACAGATCGTCCGTCACCAGCGCGGGGGTGTAATCGATATCAACTGCGCCGCCTTCCGGGGCGGTCAGGCGCCAGCGCGTCCGCTCGCCGCCCGCACCGTCAAAGCCCACGCCAATCGCGCCGCGCATCGCTTCCGGCGTCTCGAACGGGCCATGCTCAGCAACAAACGAAGGGCTGGCGACGAGCACCTGATCGCTCACGCCAAAGCTGCGCACGACGAGGTTGGAGTCGTCCAACGCCGAGCGCACACGCAGCGCCACGTCGTAGCCGTCGCCGATTACGTCGACACGGCGGTTCGTCACGTCCAGCTCCAGCCGTACATCGGGCTGGGCGCGCAGGAATTTCGACAGCACGGGGGCGATGAACACGTGCGCCACGCCAACGGGACAGCTCACGCGCAAGCGGCCGGAAGGTTTTTCGCCTGCGTGCTCGGCCACCTCGAAGGCAGCGCGGGCCGCGTGCGTCATCGATTCGCAATGCGTAAAGAACGCCGAGCCCACGTCCGTCACATGCACCGCCCGCGTTGAGCGCTGCAGCAGCCGCACGCCCAGGCGCGTTTCGAGATCGGCCACGCGGCGGCTCACGCGCGATTTGGGGATCCCCAGCGCCCGCGCGGCACCGGAAAAACTGCCGTGCGTCACCACACTGGCAAACAGGACGAGGTCGTTCAGATCTTCCATGGCCGTTCTCCAAAGCACGGGCGCATTGTCTCATCCATAGAACGAAGTGTGTCAATTCGACCCACTACTGGAACTCGCTGCATCGCACTATCTTTCCAGCAACCCACCTTTTCTTGGAGAGACACCATGCAAGTCCTTCACATTGATTCCAGCATCCTCGGTGACGCCTCGGCCTCGCGCATCCTGAGCGCCGCCATTGTTGATGAGCTGCGTCGCGAAAACCCCAGCACCACCGTCGTCCACCGCGACCTGTCGGTCGAAGCGATTCCGCATCTGGACGGCGCCATTGCTGCCGGCTTCCGCGCCACGGGCGCCGACGATTTTGACGACGCCACCCGCGCCGAGCATGCCCGCTCAGAAGCGCTCGTAAATGAACTGCTCGCCAGCGATGTGATCGTGGTTGGCGCGCCGATGTACAACTTCTCGGTGCCGAGCCAGCTCAAGGCCTGGATCGACCGTGTGGCGCAAGCCGGCCGTACCTTCAAGTACACGGAGAACGGCCCGGTTGGCTTGGCCGGCGGCAAGAAGGTGATCGTTGCGTCGACGCGCGGTGGCATGTATTCCGCCGGCCCGGCAGCCGCCATGGATTTCCAGGAGGCCTATCTGAAGACCGTGTTCGGCTTCTTCGGCATCACCGATGTGCAGTTCGTACGTGCAGAACGCCTGGCGATGGGCCCGGACGCCCGTACACAAGCCTTGGAAGCAGCACACGCCGCCATGCGCGACGTGGTGAGCCAGGCCGTAGCAGCCTGAGCGAGCACAGTTGCGGCGCAAAATGCCAAACGGGCGCCAGCAGCAATGCGGCGCCCGTTTTCGTTTTTTACCGGCGTGGCAAGAAGATTGGACCGGCGCAGATGGCCGATCGGCAAATTACTCGTCGCGGTGTTCGCGTGCCTGGTGCATGGCTTCGAGCAGACGGCGCGTACGCAGCTTGCTCCACATAACAGGCACGACGATCGCGGTAGCGATCAGGCACGGTGCAGCCCAGGCGATGCTGGATTCCAGAAAATTCGTCATGATGCATCCCCCCGATATGTTGCCGATGCGCCCAATTGGGTGGCGCGCATCGTATGGTCCCCGCAGGGCTTTGCTATCTCGATTGGGCCGAGATGCCCTGACATCTATATGAACGGCTATCGGCGCTGTGCGTTCAAACTTGAAGCCCAACGTTTGCCGTTTGTTGTATTTCCCGCCAGTCTCGACGATCTGTCAATAGTGTGGCGATAAGTTCGTGGAACATTGTGGCGCTGCGCTGACAGTGCCCGAAGACGCCCGAACTGCTCCACAGTCCGATCGCAAAGGTAACGGCAAATTACTGCGGCCGTGACGCAAGCGTTGCCAACCCGGGGCGGGCCGTCGATTACCGGCCTGGGCGTCACAGTTTTTCTTACAAACGGTAAAGCGCGGTTGCGAAGCGTTTCCATACAGTGAGGCCAAGTCCAACGATAACCACGGAGCCTCACCATGAAACGCACCATCGCCCTGCTCATCCTTGCTGCTGCCGCTACCTCTGCGCTGAGCGCATGCGTGGTGGTGCCGGCAGGCGGCTATTACGAACGCCCGCATTACTACCATCCGTATTACCGCGGCTATTGATCCACGCGGTGCGCGGCGCGGCCTGCATGCCCGCCGCTCAGGCCTTGCGCGCCTGCAGCATACGGATGCGCGCGACGGCCTGATGGTCGGTCGTGGCGGCGTCGTAAAGGCGCGCCAGATCGGCCTTCAATGCCGTGCGCGAACCACCGTCCAGGTACACCATGTGGCCCGACGGATAGAACCCCGCGGAGAGGTTCTTGCGCACGCCGGCATCCAGCAACGGCATCGCCTTCAGGTCCAGCATGGTCTGGTAGAACGGCGTGACGAAGTCGTAATAGCCGTTGGCGGAGAACACCTTCAGATCCACGTTGAGGCTCATCGTGGCCGCAAGGTCACCCGCGGTGTAGAGCGCGACATTGCCGTTGGCGTCGAGCCCCTTCTGCGCGCCGGTCGGGTCGGTGTGACGGAAATCCCAATGGCGGAAGGCCTGGTCGTTCAAGTCCGTAAAGGCGGAGTTGGACGTGAACTTCAGGTCGTCGTTCAGGTAGGTGTTCCACATGGCGGTGTAGACGCCGGACACCGCCGTCATGGTCGGATCGTTGCCTCCGGAGTTCGGATCAACGCTAGCCGCAATGCCGGTGTGGATGCCCGTGACCCGACCGTCATACGCACCCAGCGACAAGCCTTTGTCTGCCAGCAGCGTGGTCAGGAACAGCGACGTGCCCGCGCCGTCAGACGCTGCCACATCCAGCCGCCAGCCTTGCAACGTAGCCGCATCGATGCCGGTGTAGGCAGACAACGCTTTGAGCACGGCCGGATCGGCATGCGTGGGTTTGGCGAGCGCTTTTTCGTAATCGGTGCTGGCAAATACGGCGGCGGCTTCGGCAAAGTTGCCCACGTCAGCCGGCAGCGGGCCGCCTTTGGGTGAAGCTGCACGCTTATGGAACCACGCATCTGCGGCACACGTCGGCAAGAGCCCGACCGGGTTGCCCGCCTGCGTGTAGTCGAGGATGGACGATTGCAGCGTGATGCCGTTCAAATCCACCCCGTCTTCATGCAGCACGTATGAAAGCACGCAGGAACGCGCCGTGCCGTAAGACTCGCCAAACAGGAACTTGGGCGAATTCCATCGATCATTGGCCGTCAGCCAGCGCTTGATGAACTGCGCGATGCTGCGCGCGTCCTGATCGACGCCCCAGAAATCGAGGTTGCGCTTGGGCGCAATGGCCGTCGAATAACCGGTGCCGATCGGGTTAATGAAAACCAGGTCCGAGCGATCGAGCAGGCTGTCGGGATTGTCTTCCATGCGATACGGCGCGGGCGGCGTGAACGACGGCATCGACGTCACGATGCGGCGCGGCGCAAACGACCCCAGCAGCACAAATACGGCCGAAGACCCCGGCCCGCCGTTATAGAAGAACGTCACCGGCCGCGCCTGCGTGCCGCCCGCTGGCGTATCTGCCACAAAGGCCACGTGGAACATCTTGGCCACGGGCTGCGAGCTGCTCGGGTCTACCGTGACGAGGTGGCCGGCATGCGCGGTGTAGGCGATGTCGCGGCCGCCAATGCGCACGGTGTGGTGCGTGATCGCCATGCCCTCGCTGGTGTCGGTCACGCTGTCGTCGGGGCCGTTGCCGTAAGCGGTGGGGTCAAAGAACGGCTGGTCGGTGGTGGTCATGCGTGCCTCGCTGCTAGAAAAGGTTTGCGATCGCGTCGCCCTTGGGGCTGCCCAGGCCGGTGCAGGCATCCCAACCGGGCGCGGCGGCAAAGGTGCCGTTGTTGCCCCGCTTGATGTCGTTGAACGCCCCGGGGTTCTGATACAGCCGCGCATGCAGATAACCCGCCGGGCGCCCCTTGATGGCGTTGATGCGCGCGATGAGCGCGGCCCATAACGGTGCCGCGGCGCTGGTGCCGCCCACCACGCCGGACTCGCCATCCACGCGGACGGCATAGCCGGTCAATGGGTCGGCATCGGCCGATACATCAGGCACGCCGCGGCGCGCCAGCGGCACACTTTCGCCGCCGGTCTGCTGCGCGGCCAGGCCCTGCTGCCAACTCGGCAGTGCAAAGACGGTGCTCACCCCGCCGCCGCCCGCGCCGCCTCGTGCGCCGTCGTTCCAGACGGTTTCCTCTGCGATGCGGTTTCCGCTGGCACGCACGCTGGTGCCGCCGCATGCCAGCGCGTACGGGCTGGAGGCGGGAAAGTCGACGTGATCAGCGCGATCAGGCTGGCCGTCGCTGGAGCCGCTGTCGCCCGAGGCCGCACACACCGTCACGCCCATCGTTGCGGCGCTCTGCAACGCGGCGTTGACGGCCTGCATGGCTTGCGGCGTCCAGGCGCTTTCAGGCGCACCCCAACTGATGGAGACCACCGAGGGCCGCAGCTTGGTGTCATGGATGGCGGCGTTGATGGCCTGCACAAAACCGGCGTCGGTATTGACCGTGAAGTACACGGCCAGCGTGGCGCCCGGCGCCGCGGCGCCTGCCACTTCCAGGTCAAGCATGACTTCGCCGTCGGGACCGCCGGGGTCCCCCGTGGGACGGTTGGCGCCCTGCCCGACCGGTATGGCCGTCACCTTGGGCATCGGCACGCCCAGCTCCTGGAAGTACGCACGCAGATCGTCTTCTCGGTAGCCGCCGCCAAGTTCAATAAACGCAATGCACTGACCCGCGCCGTCGCCCTGCGGAAAGCCGTAGAGCTGCGCGAGCTGAACCGGCGTGTACGACGCGGTGGGCGCCGCACGCGCGGGCCGTATGCCTCCCGGCTCAACCGGCCCGGTCGGCAGCGGCACGAAGCGGAAATGCGGCGCCGCCTGCGGGCGCGAGTCGAGCCCCAGCACGGCCACGACCACGTCCTGCAACGACTCCGGCAACCGCAGCGGGCCGGAGCGCCCGCGGTATTCGCAGTCGCCATGTGCCACGCGGTGCAGATGCGTATCGAAGGCCCTGCAAAATTGTTCGACGGAGCCTTCGAGCGTGACGGTAGCAGCCGCAACGTTCACTTCGACCACTTGCAGGCCATGTTCGCGGGCAAACGTGCGGACGGCGTCGATGTCGTCCGTGGTGGCGCCGAACTGTGCGGCCCACTCTTCGCGGGTCAGGGGTGTGGGCGATGGCGTTCCCGCGGCATGCGCGTGGACAAATCCGGACAGGCGCGCATCGAGTTCAGCCTCGTTGGGGCGGCGCAATTGCACGAGCGCCCGGATTTGTTCTGCCGGATGCGCATCGCCGAGGATGCGTGCGTCTTCAGGAATGGTGCGCTCGCTGCCGCGCAGGGTGTGCCGGACCATGGGCCATCTCCATGTAGGTAGGTGGCCCGTGCGTCGCAACCGGCGTGCCGAGGGTGCCGACAGGATGCGGCGCCACCTCCAACCACGTTAGGCGATGGCTTGCCCGCTTGATCTGCGAGGCTGGTCAGTCGGCAAAATCGGCGGCGCCCCCGCTTTCTGCGGGATGCTGCGGCTTGCCCTCGGCAAAGGCACGGCGGATCAGTGCGCCGCATGCCGCGCTGCGCACATAGGCGCGTGGGGCAAGGGTCTCGCGTACGAGCATGCCGTAATGGCGCTTGTCAGCGGTGATCCAAGGATAGAAGCCGAAAGCGCCGGCCGAGCTGAACGCGCCGTCGCCGCCGGGCTGGTCCTCGATCCAATAATTGAGCGCGTAATGCCACGGCAGGGCAGCCGGGGTGCTGACAGCAGTCGAGCACGTGCCCGGCTCGGTGCAAACGGCATGTTGACCGAGCATCTTGCCGAGCTGGTATTCCCCGCGGATGAGACGACGCAAGAACTGACCATAAGCAGCCGGCGTGGCGATCATTCCGCCGGCAGGCTCCGGTGCGAGGTAACGGATGTCCAGGGGCTGGCCGGCATCGCGCATGCCTGGGGTATTGGCAAGCTGGCGATCGAGGTCGTTGTTGAGCGCATCGGCATCGGCGCGGCCCAGGCCGAGATCGATCAACAGCTTCTGATCATGGCCACCGTTGTAGCTGAAACGGCCGACGTGGCCGGGCGTGAAAGTCGCGTTGCGCCCTCGCTCAAAGCAGCTTTGCACGGTGTCGTTGCGATTGCACAGCAGAGGGTTAAGCCCGTCGTAGCCTGAGCGCATGGTGAGCGCATCGATTTCGCCGGGCGTCGGCTTGCCTTGCGCACGCTCGACCACGTAGGCGCCAAACACCCATTTGGATGCCGATGCCAGCCGCACCGTCTTGTTCGCGCTGATGCGCTGGCCCTGCTGCCCGTGCATCAGCGCGCCATGAGCGTCCCCAATTTCCCAGTAATAATCGCCCAGGCGCTGGCAACTGCCTGCATGCGCCAGCGTCGATTCCACGGCAGCACGGCGCGTTGCCAGGCTTGGCGCGGCGGCTTGGGCCGCGGCGGTTGCCACCAATACTGCCGATGCCACCAAAGCGGCACGCCCCCCTCGCCCAATCCCTGCAAACGCCCTGATGTTCCGGACGTGTCTTGCTTGCCTCATATCGATGTCCCGCTCATTCTCTGCTGCCTTGCCAGCCCGGCGGCACTGTACCGCAGCGCGCGTGGCATTTCGCTGTTTTCCGCTGGGCGTCGATCGTTGTGCAGTCTTGCAACATGCCACCTGCGAAATGCGCATGACTGTATCGGCGGCACCTTGCAGGCAGTTTGCGAGGCGCGAGCGGCGCCCGTTTCAAACGTAAGCGTTTGCGCATCGATTAATCATCTTGGAAGGTGATGAAAATCGTTTCATATTCGCTCCCCCAATATGTCCTAAACCTCCCGTTTATGAGCCAAATGGAGGATAAGAATCGTGCCAAGGCACGCTGGCGGTCTGCGTAGAGTGTCCTAGAATGCAATGGAAGAAAAGCAGAATTAAATAAAAGTAAATACGCGGCAGCGGCGAGCCTTCGGGAGCGGACCATGGGAACAATCAAACGGGGAACAGCGGGCTTGACCGCTCGCTTGGGGTGGGAACGTCACACTGCCAATTGGCAGGTGATTCCTACGCGTCGGCGCCTTTTTCAAACACGCCTTCCGGCGACGCGCACCTCCACCGTTTTGCTTTGGCTGGTAGCTTTCTCGATTGCCATAGGCGTCGGGCTGCTGCACAGATTGTGGTAACCAAAAAACATAACTGAATTTTGTACGGGGAAGGTCGCAGCGCGAGAGCGAACCCGCAGTCAACTACCGAATTAACAGACCGTATAACGGCACCGAGGGATAGTCCGACCCGCGTCACTGGGTCAATCGCATCCGGATGGATTCAACATCTGGAGCATCGTCATCCCTCCATTCGGAAACACGCTCCTGCATGTGATCACTTGCGCCGCGAAAGCGGCATGTGGGGCACGCCGCTCAAACGGCACGCCTGATCAATGGGGGGAGCATCATGAACATTTCATTCACTGGCAAGACCTTCAGGTCCGTAGGCGACCTGTTCTTCCAAGCCATTGTCGACGGCAAGGTCTTGAGTTGTTTCGTCACGTCTGAAGCGCTGTCGCTCTGCGATTGCGCGCATCAGAAGATCACGGCCGAAGAGGTCTATCGCAATTACCGCGACTGGATTGAGCTGGCTGCGTCGGACCTGATCCGCGCTGGCTCGCTCGCACCGGTCATCGTGCGCGGCCGCGACCTGGCCGCTTCACGTGCATCGCTGCCGCACGGTGGCGTGCCAGCTTACGATCTGGATCGCTCGCGTCAACTGCGCCTGGTCCCGCGTTCGTCGCGCTGATATCCGTCAGCGCTGGCGCAGCGGAACGTGCGGTCGGGGGGCTGCACGTTCCGTGGGTGCCAAGCACACCGCGCAAATCACTCGGCCGGGAAATCCTCTTCCCAATATTCCTGCATGTTGCGTACGCCCGCGGCGCTTTCGCTGCGCGCGGCTTCGCGCATGCGCAGTTCGACGCGACGGATCTTGCCCGAGATGGTTTTGGGCAGATCGGCAAATTCGATGCGGCGCACGCGCTTGTAGGAAGCCAATCGGCTGCGGCAAAACCCGAGGATGTCGCGCGCCAGTTCCGGGCCGGCTTCGTGCCCCGCACGCAGGACCAGAAACGCTTTCGGCACGGCCAGGCGCAACGGGTCGGGACTTGGCACAACAGCGGCCTCAGCGATTGCCGGGTGTTCGATCAGCACGCTCTCCAGCTCAAATGGGCTGACACGGTAGTCCGATGCCTTGAATACGTCATCGGCGCGGCCGACGTAGGTCAGGTAGCCACTGGCATCGCGCGCGGCAATGTCGGAGGTGTGATACACGCCGCCGCGCATGGCTTCGGCCGTTTTGTCGGCGTTGCCGGCGTAGCCCTCCATCAGGCCGGTCGGGCGTGAATTCAATTCGATGCAGATCTCGCCCTCTTCCGCCTCGTGGCCGTCGGGGTCGCGCAGCGTGATGCGGTAGCCCGGCAGCGGCCGGCCCATCGAGCCCGCCTTGACCGGTTGCCCGGGGCTGTTGCCGATCTGGCAGGTGGTTTCGGTCTGGCCGTAGCCGTCGCGAATGGTGATGCCCCACGCCGCGCGCACGCGTTCGATCACCTCTGGGTTGAGCGGCTCGCCGGCGCCCACGAGTTCGCGCAGCGCGGGCTTCCATGCGGCCAGGTCTTCCTGGATCAGCATGCGCCACACCGTGGGCGGGGCGCACAGCGTCGTCACCTTGGCGCGGCAGAGCACATCGAGCGCCGCCTTGGGTTCGAAGCGCGCGTAGTTGTAGATGAAGACGGTGGCGCCGGCATTCCACGGCGCGAAGAAGCAGCTCCACGCGTGCTTGGCCCAGCCGGGCGAGCTGATGTTCCAGTGCACATCCCCCGGGCGCAGGCCGATCCAGTACAGCGTGGACAAATGCCCGACCGGATAGCTCGCATGCGTATGCATCACGAGTTTGGGTTTGGACGTGGTGCCAGACGTGAAATACAGCAGCAACGGATCGTTAGCCTGCGTTGGCGCGTCGGGCGTGAATTTGGCGGATGCATCGTAGGCATCTTCAAAGCGGTGCCAGCCGGGCGGCGCCTTGTCCGTACCGACCGCGATGCGCGTATAGGTGCCCGAGACCACGTCGAGCTTGGCGCAATCTGCCCCGCCCACCACCACGTGGCTCACCTCGCCCATGGCAATGCGTTCACGCAAGTCTTCGGCGGTGAGCAGTGTCGTGGCTGGGATGATGACCGCGCCAATCTTGATGCTGGCGAGCATCACATCCCAAAGACCGGGCACGTTGCCGAGCATGAGCAGGATACGATCGCCGCGCTGCACACCCAGCGCCCGCAAGTGGTTGGCCACGCGCGCCGAGCGCTCGGCCATCTGCGCGAACGACAACCGCGTTTCGTTGCCCTGATCGTCGACCACCCAGAGGGCGATGCCGTCGTTGCCACGCGCCATGGCGTCGAAATAATCGAGCGCCCAGTTGAAGCGATCCAGCTTGGGCCATGCAAAATCGCGCACGGCGGTGTCGTAATCCTCACGGTGCGCGAGCAGAAAGTCGCGGCACCGCAGGAAGGCGTCCAGCGATGTCATGCCTGTCTCCTGGGGTTCGGAGCGTGTTGTGCACGCTCCAACTGCACGCGCCTCGTCCGGGCGCTACGGAAACGCACCTGCAACCGACATCGCCACTTATAGGAGGAATTCTTCCGCCAGACCAGCCCGGATTGTCCCGAGCCATGCGCTCATTGCGAGCGCGGCGGAAAACGCAGCGAACGGCCGCCACCCAGGCTCAGCCACGCCCAGGCCGTTGCGGCAACCACGACACCCAGCACGACGATCCACTGGGCGCTGACCAGCATCAGCTCAATCGTGCCGGCCATGTCCGGCAGTATCTGCGGCCAGGCGGGCGCAAGCCAGCCGTCGGCGTCGAACCATGCGCCGCGTCCGGCACCCGTGGCCAGTTCCACCGCGAGCAGCGCCGCATTGATGGCCGCGAATGCCATGCCGCTGTGTGCCAGCAGGCGGCTGAACACCGGCAGTTCATACAGGGGCTTCATATATTGGATGTGCCGCGTGAGCGACCACGCGCACACGATGAGCAACGCAACGCCGATGGCAACCATGGGCGCCGGGCTGCGCAGGCACACGCCCAGCGCGATCCACGCCAGCGCATTGACCTCGTGGCGCCGATAGATGCGCAACGCACGCGCCGCGTGCAGCAGGCCAATCGGCGGAACACCAGGGGGAACACCGGCAGACGCCATGATGTGCTCCATGAGCAGAGGGTTGGTGCGGCGCCGCACGCCTGTGGCGCTGTGCGGCCCGCAACTGCTTGCAGTGTACCGACGCGTTTTCACACGCGCGAGTTCAAACAGCATTCCTCAGCCAAATGACGGACGCGCAACGCGCTCAGGCCTCGCGCAAATGCTCGATCAACTGGCGTGCGAAGACGGGCAGGTCATCGAAATGACGCACGCAGATGCGCAGCAGGCGCGTCGCCCAGGCGTCGGTCAGCCGCACACGGCGGATGCCCATGGAACGCTGCAACCGGATCGCCGCATGCTCGGGAATGACGCCCACGCCCACGTTGCGTTCCACCATGCGGCAGACGGCGTCGAAGCTGCGCAACCGCACGCGGTATTTGAGCCGGTGACCGGCGCGCGCAGCATGCCCCGCGAGATACGCCTGCAAGGCGTTGTCGCCCGTCAGGCCGACGAAATCTTCCTGCAAGGTTTCAACGAAGGCCAGCTCACGGCGATCGGCCAGCGGGTGGTCGCGCGCGGTCACCAGCACAAGGCGGTCGTGGCGGAACGGAAAGGTCTCCAGCCCGGACAAGTCCACCGCGTCGTTGACGATGCCGATGTCTGCCCGCCCCTGCGCAATTGCTTCGACAATCTCGTGGCTGACCAGCTCTTCCAGGTCGATATCCACTTCAGGATGTGCAGCCAGGAAAGCGCTGAGCGTTTCCGGCAAGAACTCGGTCATGGCTGCCGTGTTGGAAAGCAGCCGCACGTAGCCCTTGAGGCCACGCGCATATTCGCCCAGCTCGCCACGCATGCGATCCATCTGCTGCAGGACGACGCGAGCGTGATGGACGAGCGTGCGGCCGGCAGCGGTCGTTTCCACGCCACGCCGGTTGCGCGTGAGCAGCGGCACGCCCAGTGTGTCTTCCATGCCGCGGATGCGCGCGCTGGCAGACGCCAATGTCAGGTGCGCACGCTCGGCCCCCGCCGTGATGCTGCCGGCTTCGGCGGTATGGAGGAAGAGTCGCAGGTCGGTCAGATCAAAGCGCACGATGCATCTCAAAATTGGCATGAGCCTCAGTTTCACACTGAGGCAGGGTCAATGTATCGCAGATTGCCGCGCAATTCCCAGTGCCGGAAACTGAGGCACCCAAAAACAGAACATCCCCAAATTCGCCCCCAATGGAATCCGCCACGCTGCTGCTTTTTGGCGCGGGCCTGCTCGCCGGCATGATGAATGCGCTGGCGGGCGGCGGCTCGTTTGTCACCCTGCCCGCGCTCATGTTCGCGGGTGTGCCCTCAGTCTTTGCCAATGCGTCGAGCACGGTGGCGCTGCTACCCGGCGCGGCCACCTCGGCGTGGGCGTACCGCGCGGACTATCGCGGGTTCGGGCAGGTCTCGATGCGCGCCATGGTGGGGATCAGCCTTGTCGGCGGGCTGCTCGGCGCGCTGCTGTTGATGAACACGTCGTCCCGCGCGTTCGATTTCATCGTGCCGTGGCTGCTGCTGATCGGCTCGCTCGCATTTACCTTCGGCAAACAGGCCGGTGTGTGGCTGCGCCAGCGCATGCAAATCGGACGGACCACGCTGCTGGTCTCGCAAGGTGCGTTGGCCATCTATGGCGGCTATTTTGGTGGCGCGGTCGGGATCATGATGATGGCCGTCTGGGCACTGTTCGGCCACGACGACATCAAAGCATTGAACGCCTCCCGCACGCTGCTCGTGGGCGCAACCAACCTCGTGGCCGTGGTCTGTTTTGCCCTGGCCAAGATGGTGTTGTGGCCGCAGACGCTGGTCATGCTGGTGGCTGCTGCGCTGGGCGGCTATCTGGGCGCCCATGTGGGCAAGCGTTTGCCGGTGCCGATTGTGCGGGCGCTGATTTCCACCTTCGGCTTTTCGATGACGGCGCTGCTGTTCTGGCGCGCCTGGTCACACGTTTGAGTATGAGGAGAACCGCCATGTCGCACATGCAACCTCATCCGACGCACCGCACGCTCGCGCCACGCGCCTATCGTGATCCGCATCCCCATCGAGATCGGGCAGCGCGCAATGCCTGGCACGCCCATCTTGCTGAAACCACCTCTGCCAAGCCGGAAATGACGGGTGCGCAAGCGGTGTTCTACATCGCGCGTGGTGTTGCTCTTTTGCTGGCCGCCGTGGCGATGGGCCTGGGCGCGGCATCCACTGATGCGGAGCGCGCGTCCGAGCAATACCCCCCTTCTTCGCACGCGACAACGCGCTGAGGGCGCGTTATCATCCGCCCCCCGCAGCACAGGCCCGTTCAATACAAATCCAGTATCGACCGGGCAAAGAAAAAGCCCGCGGGCCGGGGGGCGGGCGGGCTTAACATCTTCAGCCTTTGACGACGAAAGATGGTCGGGTGTGCTTTGTGAACGAGCAATGCGCCGGAATTCACAAAGCGAGGCCATTATAAAAAGTGCGCGCCCCCCGCCATACCCCAACAACGAGGGGGGTCCGCGTCGTTTTCTGATTAATCCCTGAGCGCTGTGTCCAGTGTCTGCGGCGTCAGCAACCCGCTCGATGCATGGCGCTTGCCGTCCGGGCGCAAGATGATCGTGCGCGGCATCTCGCCCTGCCAGCCAGGGTCGAGCGCGGCGCGCAGCCGCTCCGGCATGTCTTCGGCATTGGCGTACTGCGGCACGCGGGCAATGTCGATCTTCCTGTCGCGGGCCAGCGGCGCCAGCGCGCGGTTCAGCATCTCGGCCTGGTCGGGCCCGTCCATCGACACCATCACCACATCCACATCTTGCTTGGCGCTACGCCGCCATTGCGCGATACGCGCGATGTTCTCGCGGCAGTAGCTGCATTCCAGTGACCAGATTTCGACGATGAGCGGGCGCGCGGGTGGCGTCTGCAGCAGCGCCGGCACATCACGCGCATGCAACGGCTGGAACTGCAGCGCACCTGCGGCCTGCGCGGCGAAGGTGGCGGTAAAGGCGGCGGCGGATAGCGCCACGCCCATCGCAAACGATTTCCATCGAATCTTCATTTCGATGCCTCCAATGATGGATTGGACGGGCTGACATTGCCGATGTCGATCAGCCGGTAGCCCTCGGCCTGCGTGCGCCACGATAGGTAGACACGGCCATCGCGCGCGAGCAGTTGCGGGTGATCGCTTCCGCCATCGGTGTTTGCCACGCTGGCCGGCGCTGTCCAGTGCGCGCCGCCATCGGTCGATTTGCGCAGCAGGATCTGCATGCGGTCTTCAGCAAACTGTTTCCAGACGAGCCACAGTGCGCCATCCTCCGCGAGCAGCGCGGGGTGCGACGCCTGCGCACCAGCTTGTGCCGAACCGGCAAAGGACCATGCGCCGCCGATCGGCTTGCCGCCGGCCGAGAGCCGGCTGTAGAACAGGCCAGGCTTGTCCTGCAGCACCGAGAACCACGCCATGTGCCGCACGCCATCCGCCGTAACGGCCAACGCGGGGCCATGGTGCGGACACGCATCGACGCGCCATTCCGAGAACGTCGCCCGCGTAACGGCAAGCGGCGCGTTACCAATCGGTAATGTTGTCAATGCGTGGTCGCGGATCTGCCCCGCAAACACGTTGCGCCACAGCGCGAGCATGTGGCCGTCGGCATCGGGCGCCAGCGCAATGCGGCAGCATTCGCAGGTCTGGTCGATGACCTTGCGTTCGGGTGCGAAGGTGGCGCCGCGGTCGGTGGAAACGGTGTAGTACACCGCCGCGCCGTCGTACGGCTGTTTGGCCGCCTGCGCGCGCAGCAGGTCGCGCTTGTCGATCCACGTGACGAAGATATGACCGGCGCGGTCGACCGCGATCGAATCGAAGCGGTGCGTGATCGGCTGGCGGTCGTGGTGGACGGTGACTGGCGCGCTCCATGTCTTGCCGCCGTCAAGCGAGCGCGAGAAACGCACGAAGCCCGTGTACGGCGCATCGAGCGGGCGCGACCAGCTTACATACAGCGCGCCGTCCGGGCTGGCGATGACTTTCGGACGGTTCTCGCCGTCGGTATAGATCGGCTCGGGTTGCGGGTTCACACGCTGCGGCTTGGAGAGCGTCTTGCCGAGGTCATCGGATGAGGCGATCACCACGTGCTGCCCTTCTGCCCACGTCACCCACAAGCGCCCTGCCTTGTCGAACGCCGCGGTCGTCGCAAGCTGCGGCTTTGCGGCAGACTTGGCTGCCATGGCGCCGTGGTCGTGGCCTTCGTGCGCGGGCGCCACCGTGGCCGCGAGCGCCAGCAGCGCACCGGCAAGGAATCGAGGAATCGACTGCATTACAGACGCCATTTCAGTTGTCCATAGAAGGTGCGCGACGGATACGGGTGGTACACGAAATACCGCCGGTCGGTCAGGTTGTCGACGCCCAGCGCCAGCGTGATGTGCTTGTCGATACGGTAGCTGGTCTTGAGGTCCACGGTGAAGAAGCTGCTGGTGCCGCCGTAGACATTGGGCAGCACATCGGTGTTGTCGAGCGTGCCGTATTGCCGCCCCGAATAGCGCACGCCTGCGCCCACCGTCCAGTCGGGCGTGGCATGCCAGCTGGCAAACATGTTTGCACGCACGCGCGGCATGCGCGGCCAAGTCTTGTCGACGTAGGTGGGGTTGGCGGCGTCGGCCAGCGTTTTCGATTGTGTGAAGGCAACGTTGGCCTCTAAGTCAACGCCGCGCACACCTGCATCCTGCAGAACGTCCTGCCCTGAATACGCCAGTTCGATACCGCGCGTGCGCACGCGGTCCACGTTCTGTACGTTCGTCACGTTGGGTGTGACCGTGATGTTGGTCTGCGTGTAGATGCTGTCGCGCACATCGCTCTGGAACAGGCTGGTACGCAGCACGCCGTAGGGCACGGCCTGCTCGACGGTGAAGTCGAAATCATTGGCGCGTTCAGGCTTGAGATTCGGATCGTTGTTGACGATCGTGTTGCCGCTGATCGTGCCCTGAAACAGCTCCGCCACCGTCGGAAAGCGCACTGCACGGCCATACGACAAGCGCAGCAGCGTGTCTTGCGTGGCCTGCCATTGGATAGCCGCCTTGGGCGAGAACGCGTCTTCAGTACGGCTGGCGTAGCCCAACGTGCTCGTGCCGTTGCCCAACTGGCCGTTGTAGGCGCGCCAGCTTTCGTAGCGCAGGCCCAGCGTGGCGAGCCAGCGCGGCGCAAACGCCCACGCGTCCTGCAGGAAGACGGCCTGCGTTTGCGTGTCGCCCTGGTAGCTGGACTTCAACGTGGATAGCGTTTCCGTCGACCAGTTGGTCGCGTTGAAGGTCTGGTTACGCAGGTGGTATTGGTCGTAGTGGTAGCCGGTCGTGAAGGTGTGGCCGGACACCGTGGGCGACGTTGCCTTGATGTCGAAGTTGGACCAGCCGGTGCCGACGCCGTAGAACACCGTGCCGGGTCCATTGCCGGCCGCCGTGTTCGACGCGCGCAGGATGTCGCGCGAGACGTTGTAGGCCGACGCGTTGGTGTCGATCTTCCAGCCGCCGATCTTGCCTTTCACGCCCAGGCCGTAGAGCCAGTTTTCCTGGTCGCCGTTTTGCGGGGCGAAGGTGTTCGGGGCGATCGTATAAGGCGTGCCGTTGATCAGCACATTGCCACCCGTGACGGTGTTGCCGGCGGCGTCGCGCAGGAAACTGAGCGCCTGATCGTTGAAATGGTTTTCCCAATGGCCCAGCGTGAGCGATGCCTCCAGGCTGTCGCTGAACACGTAGCCGAATCGCAGCGTCTCTTGCAGCTGCTGCGTGCGCTCAAGCATCTGGGGCCCGAGAATCACGCGCGGCTGGCCGTTGGGGCCGAGATCCTGCCGCGCACCCGTGACCGGCACGGGCGTGCTGCCTGCGGTGAACCTCGAGTTGGGCGTGGCGTATTGCATCGGCTGGCTGTCGTTCTCCAGCCGGTCGACCGACAGCGCATACCAGAACTTGCCAATCCGATCGCCCAGCGACGCGCTCTCGTGGTTGCCGGTGACGTTGCGCGAAAAGCCGTAGGCATCGTTGTAGCGCTGGCTCATCACCTGCGTCTGCGCGGCGGCCTCGAATTTTTCGGGGCGGCGCAACGTCATCGCGATGGTCGTGCCCATCGAATTGCCCGGCAGCAGCGCCGAGAACGGCCCATACAAAATATCGACGCGCGCCAGGTCGTCCGGCCCGACCATCGACCAGCGTGGCGGGTAGCTGTAGCTCGAGCCCAGCAGGTTCGAGAGCAGGATGCCGTCGGCGTACAGCAGGCCGCGTGCGCTTTGAATTTCGTTGAAATCGCGGCCGGCAAAGATGGAGTTGCGGTCGCCAATGAAGCGGCGGCGCACCATCACGTTGGGCTGGTATTTGACCGCGTCTTCGGTGGTGACGACGTTGCGGTCGGCCAGTTGATCTGCCGTCACGCTTTGCACGACTGCGGGCGTATTGCGGGCGAACGGCGCGGGGTTGGCGTTGGCCCGCACCACGGTGGGCGCGAGTTCCTGCGTGACTGGCACGGGCACGGGGGCCGCATCTTCAGCAGCAAAAGCGGACAGCGGTGCCGCCGCGCTCAGGGCGAGCGCAGCACGGCACACCAGCGTGCGCTTAGGAGCAGCGGCCCCAGCGCGCTTGTGGAATGACATCGGAAAGGTCTCCGGATTGCGATGGCGTTGGCCGCAACGAGGGCCAGACGCAAAGGCGCCACGGAGTGCATCCCCGCAGGCGCGTCAGATCGACAACGACGGAGAAGCGGGAGGCGCGCGCGACTCGGCCACACGCAGCGCGCTGCGCGCGTAGACGGGCGCCGGGGTGGCCGGCGGCCGCACGCGATAGACGAAATGGGCGGAGGGAACATCCAGCGCCGGCAATGAGGCCAGCGCCAGCCCGGCTGCAAACCCCGGGCAATATAGACAGTGCGCCACGCTGTGGTGGGCGGCCGAATCGTCGATAGAGCCATCGCCTTGCAGGTCGATGGCAACCTGCACGGTGCTGCCATGCGGGGCCGTTACGCTGCACAGCTCGACGGCAAGGGTGCCCGTGGCCGCCGCACGGGCGGAAGCGAGCACCGGCGACAGTACGTTCAGTACGATCGCAAGCCAGACGAGGAAGAGCCAGCGGCGATGGAGCATGGGTGGACAACGTCAGAATGTGTGGAGTATAGCGCTGCACACAGTTCCCCGAATTGCCTGCGGCACAGTGCCGCGCAACGGCAAATCGACGGAGATCAACTGGCAATTCGATCGGAATTAGCCTTAATTATTGGATCAACTATAATTTATACCGACTTCCATAATCAGGTCTAAAACAGGGCTTTCCATGGATTCCCGAATCGACTCCGGCGACACCGCCCGCTTCAACTTCCACCGCCAGGACCTTGCCAACACGCTGTGCGACAGCCTGGAAGGCAAGGGTTTGGCCGACGCGCGCTCGGGACTGTTCCTGGCGGCGCCCCGGCGCACCGGCAAAAGCACGTTCCTGCGCGAAGACCTGGTGCCCGAGGTCGAGCGCCGGAAGTGGATCGCCATCTACGTGGATTTATGGGCCGACCGCGCCCGCGACCCTGGCCTGCTGATCGCCGATGCCATCAAATCGAAGCTGGCCCAGTACGACGGGCCGATCGCGAAGCTGGCCAAGCAGGCCGGGATGGAAAAGGTCGACGTGCTGCGCACCTTCACCTTCAACCTCGGCAAGATCGGGCTGCCGCCGGGCATCACCCTGGCCGACGCGCTGGATGTGCTCTACAAGGCGGTGCAGCGGCCTGTCGTGCTGATCATCGACGAGGCGCAGCACGCGCTGTCCACCGAGGCCGGCACCAACGCCATGTTCGCGCTCAAGGCGGCGCGGGACCAGATGAACCAAGGCGTGGACGAACCCCGTCTCTTCCTCGTCTTTACGGGGTCGAACCGTGACAAGCTCGCCAACCTGCTGCTCAATCGCACACAGCCGTTTTTTGGCTCGCGCGTAACCAACTTTCCGCTGCTGGGGCGGCCGTATGTGTCAGCGTACACGGCGTGGGTCAACCAGCACCTGGCGCCGAATAACCAGTTCAAGGAAGACGACATGTTTGCCGCCTTCCAGTTGGTCGGCCACCGGCCCGAGATGCTCAAAGGCATCGTCAGCGAGATCGCCCTGGAGCTGGGTGAAGCCGCCAGCCTGGGCGAGTTGCTCAAGCGCGGCGCGCAGGGTTTTCGCGATCGCATCTGGGGCGAGATCGAAAGCGATTACAGCGCGCTGACCGAAATCCAGCGCGCCGTGCTGGCGGTGCTGATCGAGCGCGGGCAAAGCTATTCGCCGTTCTCTGAGGATTCGATGAAGGCGTATGCGGCAAAGCTGGGCCACAGCGATTTTTCCACCGCCACGGTGCAAGCTGCGCTGGATGCGCTGCGCGACAAGAACCTGATCTGGAAGGAATCGCGCGGCGCCTACGCGCTGGAAGACGAAAGCCTGGCGCTGTGGTTTCGCGAGACGCGGGGGGCGCATGCCGTGCCGCCGCGGTTGAGCGAGTAGCACGCCAGATCGTCAAACAGCCGCCACCGGCACCGCCTGCGTGCGGCCGAGCAGGCTCCACACCACCACCGCCGACACCACGGATACGACGGCCAGCGCATGGGCAATCTGCGCAAACGCGGCAACGTAGGCCGAGATGAGCGTCGGCGCCGATCCGGCCGGCAGCAGCGTCAACGCTGCGGGTACGTTGCCCATGGCGGTGCGATGTGCGGCCTCCATCCAGGTCGCTACGTTCGCACGGCCCGACGCGCCGGCCTGCGAAACGATGAGCGCCGTCAGCACCGCGCCCACCACGGCCAGCGCAATCGCCTCGCCAGCCACGCGCGTGGTGCTGAAGATGCCGGTGGCCATACCTGCGCGCTCCTTGGGCACCACGCTCACCGACAGACCATCCATCAGCCCCCACGCGAAGCCCGTGCCGAAGCCCGTGAGCAGCATCGGCAGAATCCACGCAGCGGCCGGCTGGCCTGGCGCGACATCGCCCAGCCACCAGAAGCCCATCGCCGCCACCACCAGCCCGCCGCACGTCAGCGCCGCCGCAGACCACCGATGCGCGAGTTGCACCGCCAGCAGCGGCACCACCAGCAACGGGAGCGACAAGGCAATCATCGTGATGCCTGCCTCGGTTTCGCCCTGCCCCTCGATGCCGATGAGGCGCGCGGGCAGCAGTACCAGCATCGCCACGTAGCACGCCGTGGCGAGCGGCAAGAACTGCACGCCGACAAAACGACGGAAGCGGAAGAGCGACAGATCGAGCATCGGCCTGACCACGCGCTGCTCGATGGCGACGAACACGGCCAGCCCAAGCGCCGACGCAGTGAACAACGCCAGCACCACGCCGTCGCCCCAGCCGCGCTCGGGCACTTCCATCAGCGCCCACGTGAGCAGGACAAGCGTGGCCGTAAAGCTTGCGGCGCCGGCCCAGTCGACGCCGCGCGCATCGGGATCGCGCGTTTCCCGCATGCGCGGCACGCCAAACACAAAAGCCAGCGCGCCCACCACCGCGCACAGCACGAAGATGGCGCGCCAGCCTTGCGTCTGCACCAGCGCGCCCGCAATCAACGGCCCGAAGGCCAAACCCACGCCAAAGGTCGTCCCCAGCAGGCTGAAGGCGCGAATGCGCGCATGCCCATCAAACTCCTGTGCCAGCGCAGCCGAGCCACCCGCCAGCGACATCGCCGCCGCCACGCCCTGCAGCGCGCGCAGCCATCCGATGGCGTTCACGCTGGGCGCCAGCGCGACGCCAATCGATGCCAGCACGAACAGCGCGATCCCACTGGCGAACACGCGCTTGCGACCATACGAATCGGCCATCGCACCTGCCACCATCAGACAACTGCCGAAGGCCAGCATGAAGCCATTGACCACCCAGTTGAGCGCCGTGGCACTGCCGCCCAACACGCGGCCGATGGCCGGCGTGGCCACCGCCGCACCGGTGAAAGACAGCGGCAGGACCAGTCCTGCCATGCAAACCGCCGCCAGCACCAGCCAGCGCCCGGCGTGTTGTGGGCGATGCGAAATCGTCGTATTCAAGGGAGCCTCTTATTTTTGTATCGATCGGTATACAAATTAACGAGGCGACACGGCCGACGTCAAGGATTAATATATTGACCGGTACAGAAATAAGGATTTCAGGACTTCATCATGGCGACACGAGGACGCCCCCGCACCTTTGATCGCGACGAAGCCTTGCGCCAGGCCATGACCGTGTTCTGGGCGCGCGGCTACGAAGGCACCACGCTCGACGAACTCAAGCTGGCGATGGGCGGCATCACCGCGCCGAGCTTCTACGCGGCATTTGGTTCGAAGGAAGCGCTCTTTCGCGAGGCCGTTGCGCTGTATCGGCAGACGGCCGGCAGCACCACGGCCATCGCCCTGACCGAACCGGCTACCGCGCGCGAATCCATCGACGCGCTTTTGCGCAGCAACGCCCTTGCCTTCAGCCAGCCCAACGCGCCGCGCGGATGCATGGTCGTGCTCGGCGCGCTGCTGTGTTCGGCCCCCAATCAGCAGGTGCAGGAGGACTTGCGCGCGATCCGGCTGGAAACCATCGAGGCCATCCGAACGCGCATCCGCCGCGGCATGGATGAAGGCGACGTGCCTACCACGGCCAACGCCGATGCACTTGGCGGTTACTACGCGACCGTGCTCAACGGCCTGTCGATCCAGGCGCGCGACGGCGCCCCGCGTGAAGCATTGATCGCGACCGTCGATTGCGCGATGGCCGCGTGGGACGCGATGGTCTGCGCCCGCTAAACTGCACAGACGACCACAACAATATTTCGGGGAGCAGCCAAATGGCACGCAATCGCACCACGTGGCGCGCGCTGGCGGCCGCGCTTTTTCTGCTGATGGGCGCGGGCGCCGCCCTCGCGCAAGACGCAACGCCAGCACAGGCACAAGCACAGGCCCCGGCCGCGAACTGTCCGCCCCCGGCCTCCAGCTTCATCCCCAAGGACGGCTGGGCCGCCGCCGCGCAACGCGCGACCGACCACGGCCTGCTTTGGCGTATCGAAAAGAACGGTCACACGTCGTGGCTCTACGGGACGATCCATGTGGCACGAGCTGACTGGATGCTGCCCGGCCCGACCGTGCGCAGCGCGCTTCAGCAGGTGGATAGCATCGCGCTCGAACTCGACCTGCTCGACAAGGACGTCGACCGCAAGCCGCTCACAGCACAAAACAGCGCAGAAGATCGCCGCCTCATGGCTGGCCGGCGCGGTGAACGCTTCAACAAGCTGCTCTCCGCGGCTTGCCTGCCCGATACGGCCCTCACACAGATCCGCAAATTCCAGCCGACCATGCAGTTGGCCTCGCTGGCGGTGCTGGGGGTACGCACGGACGGTCTCTATCCCGATTTCGGCATCGACCTGTTTCTGACGACCTACGCCAAGAGCGTGCATTTGCCCATCGTGCCGCTCGAAACGCTGGCGCAGCAGGTGCGCGTGCTCAACGAGATCGTGCCGAAGAACGAGGTTGCGCAGCAATTCGACACCGTGCTCGACGCGATTGAATCCGGCGAGGCGCGTACGCAGACGCTCACGCTCGCCAATGCCTGGGCCGACAGCGACATCAGTACGCTGGAGCACTATCCGCAGTGGTGCGATTGCCTGAAGACGGCGACGGATAAACGCGCCTTCCAACGCCTGGTGACGAATCGCAACCGCGCCATGGCTGACAACATTGCGCGCGTGCACAACAGCGGCCAGCGCGTGTTTGGCGCAGTCGGCGCGTTGCACATGATCGGGCCGAAAGGGATTCCGGCGCTGCTGGCCGCGCACGGATACAAGGTCACGCCGGTGTTGCCGGCGGCTGCACCGCGTTAGACCCTCAGCGCTTTTCCGGCGGCGTGGCTCCAACAGCCGCCGCCAGTTCGGCATGCGCGGCCAAGTCTGCGCGACGATGCTTGACCGTCGTGCTGGCCGGGTGCTTGCCCAGGAAATTGCCGTTTCTCCAATCTTTCGACGGGCGGATCGGCCGCGCCGTAAAGCCGCCCCCGCAGTTCGGGCAGACATTGCCGAACACGCCGTCCGCGCACGTCGCGCAGAATGTGCATTCGAATGAGCAGATGCGCGCGTTGGTCGCGTTGGGCGGCAGCGCCGTGTTGCAGTGTTCGCAAGTTGGGCGGAGTTCGAGCATTGCGTCCTCGGTGTGGTGGGTTCAGTCCATTGCAGCCAGAATCCGCTGCGCGGACGCTTCGTCGGTCACAAGACCGGTCAGCCAGCCGCCTCGCAACGCCGCCCCGATCGCGCCCGCCTTGGCCACGCCGCCAGCAATGGCGATGACCGGGCGAGATGGCATCGGCTTGAGCGGCAAGCTGGTGATGCGGGTCTGCAGTGGTACATCCAGCAAGCGCCCCTGGGCGTCGATCGGCCGGCCGATCAACTCGCCTGCCGCGCCATGGGCAAGCAGATCTTCCACATCCTTCGCACTGATGAAGCCATCGACCTGCAATGCGCAACCGGGCCCGATCGTGCCGACCCCAATGAAGGTGACATCGGCCTGCGCAGCCAGATCGGCCACCACGCCGTAGAGCCGGTGCTGGCACCACTGCCGGGTGTCTTCGGCGCTGTCTGCAACGAGCGGCGCAGGAAGCTGGTAATAGCGGCTGCGGGTTTTCTCTGCCGCGGCAAGCGCGACGTCGTAACGGTTGGACGAGCCATCCGCCGCAATCGCCCCGACCATCGAGACGATGCGATGCTGCGGCCGGTCAAGATCGGGAAGTTGGTCGATCGCGGCGCGCAGCGTGCGGCCCGAGCCGACATTCACCACGCGCGGCGCGTCGGCCAGCAGGTGACGCTCCATGATTTCTGCGGCGGCCACGGCAATCATGCGCTGGGCGGCGTCGGCGTCGTCGGCACTGGCCGGCACCACATGGCAGGTCTCCAGCCGGAAACGGCTGCGCAGGTTCTCCGCCAACTCCAGACACGCTGACACCGGGTGCGTCACGCGCACCTTCACCAGCCCGTGCTCCACCGCATAGGCGATCAGCCGCTGCGCGATCTGGCGCGACACGCCCAACTGCTCGGCGATGTCGTGTTGCGTGTGGTTGCCGACGTAGTAAAGCCACGCCGCACGCGCGGCCTGGTCTCGTTTTTCCTGCTGCTTGGACACGCAGCGCCTCCTCTAGAACCCTGGCGATATGGGATGCATCGTAGCGTGCTTTTGCCCTTTTACCGAGCATTTGCTTGACAAGCGCAACACCGCATCCGATTATTTGCTCACAACACGGACAATTGCTCAAAACCCGAAGCAAGTCCAGGCGGTGCGCCCGCATCGCCACATTCCAAGAAAGGAGACGACTGCATGTTCCGCACGCTTCTGCGCGGGATGGCCCGCCCATCCCAACTACTCAAGCTGACCGCCCTCGCTGCCTTCCCCGCTCTCTGCGCTATCACTGCGCATGCCGCGCCCACCACGCTCACGATTGCCACGATCAACAACCCCGACATGATCGTGCTGCAGAAGCTGTCGAGCCAGTTCGAGCAGGCGCACCCCGACATCAAACTGCGCTGGGTCACGCTGGAAGAAGGTGTGCTGCGCCAGCGCGTGACCACCGACATCGCCACCGGCAGCGGCCAGTTTGACCTGATGACGATTGGCGGCTATGAAGCGCCGCTGTGGGCCAAGAAAGGCTGGCTCGCCCCGCTGGACATGCCCGCCAGCTACGACACGGCCGACCTGCTGCCGACGGTGCGCGATGGGCTCTCGCAGGGCGGCAAGCTCTTCGCCGTACCGTTCTATGCCGAAAGCTCGATGACGTACTACCGGCGGGATCTGTTCAGCGCAGCCGGCCTGAAGATGCCCGAGCAGCCCACGTATGACGACATTGCCAAGTTCGCCGCCAAGCTGCACGACCCCGCCAAAGGGGTGTACGGCATCTGCCTGCGAGGCCGTGCGGGCTGGGGCGAGAACATGGCGCTGATATCGACCATGGTGAACACGTTCGGCGGCCGCTGGTTCGACGAGAAATGGCAACCGACCATCGACACGCCGCAGTGGAAACAAGCGGTCAACACGTATGTCGACCTGCTGAAGAAATACGGCCCACCCGGCGCAAGCAGCAACGGCTTCAACGAAAACCTCGTGCTGTTCTCGGGCGGCAAGTGCGGCATGTGGATCGACGCGACCGTTGCCGCCGGCATGGTCAGCAGCACGAAGGATTCCAAGGTGGCCGACAAGGTGGGCTTTGCGAATGCGCCCATCGCCAGCACACCGAAGGGCTCGCACTGGCTGTGGATCTGGGCGCTCGCGGTGCCGAAGTCGTCGAAATCGCCGGAGGCTGCCAAGACGTTTGCGGCGTGGGCGACATCCAAGGAATACATCCGCGCCGTGGCCAAGGCCCAGGGCTGGGGCGAGGTGCCGCCGGGCACGCGTGCATCGACGTATGACGACCCGGCCTACCAGAAGGCTGCGCCGTTCTCGAGCTTCGTGCGCCACGCCATCGAGACTGCCAACCCGAACGATCCGTCTGCGCAGAAGGTGCCGTACACCGGCGTGCAGTTCGTGACGATTCCGGAGTTCCAGTCGCTGGGCACGGTGGTTGGCCAGGCGATTGCCGGCGCGCTCACAGGCAAGACGACTGTGGACGACGCGCTCCGTGTTTCGCAATCGCAGGCCCAGCGGGCGATGCGCCAAGGCGGCTATCTGAAGTGACGCAGCCGCTGCTGCGCCCCGGAGGTTTCATGGAACACGTATTGGAGTCGCACCCGAAATCGCAGATGAGCGGCGTGGGTGGTACGCCGTCACCGGCCCAGCCACAGCGCGCCCGGCGCTGGCTGCCGACGCTGCTGGTGTCGCCGTCGGTACTGGTCCTGCTGCTGTGGATGACGGTGCCGCTGGCGATGACGCTGTATTTCTCCGTCAGCCGCTACAACCTGCTCAACCCGGATCAGACCGGCCTGGCGGGGCTCGACAACTACCGCTTCCTGGTCGAAGACCCCGCCTTCTGGCCGGCCATCGGCAACACGCTGGTGCTGATCGGCTCGGTGCTGGTGATCAGCGTCGTGGCGGGCACGTTGCTGGCTGTGCTGTTCGACCAGCCGTTTGCGGGGCGCGGTGTGGCGCGCATTCTCGTCATCAGCCCGTTCTTTGTCATGCCGACGGTGGCGGCGCTCATCTGGAAGAACATGATGCTGCACCCCGTGTACGGGCTGGCCGCGTGGGTGGCGCGCCTGTTCGGCGTCGAGCCGGTGGATTGGCTCGCGACACAGCCGATGCTCTCCGTGATCATCATCGTTGCGTGGCAGTGGACGCCGTTTGCCTTCCTGATCCTGCTGACGGCGCTGCAATCGCTCGACCCCGAGCAGAAGGAAGCCGCGCAGCTCGACGGCGCGAGCCCCGTGCGCATCTTCTGGCACATCGTGCTGCCGCACCTGAAGCGCGCGATTGCGGTGGTGGTGATGATCGAGACCATCTTCCTGCTGTCGATCTTCGCCGAAATCCACACCACCACCGCGGGCGGCCCAGGCACGGCCACGACCAACCTCGCCTACTTTGTCTACAGCCTCGGCTTGCAGCAGTTCGACATCGGCATTGCGTCGGCCGGCGGCATCGTGGCCGTGGTGCTGGCAAACGTGGTGGCGTTCTTCCTCGTCCGCATGCTGGCGCGCAACCTGAAGGGAGTGCACGAGCAATGAGCACCCTCACCTCAACCTGGCGCACGCGGCTTGCGGGCGTTCTGGCGTGGGCGATTGCCCTGGCGCTGTTCTTCCCCATCGCCTGGGCAACGCTGACCGCCTTCAAGACCGAGCAGGACGCCTATACGCCCACGCTGTGGTTCACGCCCACGCTCGACAGCTTCCGCGAGGTGTTGGAGCGCGCGCACTACCCGAGCTTCCTCGGCAACTCGCTGGCGGTGTCGATCCTCTCCACGCTGCTGGCGCTAGCGATCGCCATTCCGGCGGGATATGCGATGGCGTTCTTCCCGAACAAGCGCACGCAGCAGGTGCTGCTGTGGATGCTGTCGACCAAGATGATGCCGGCCGTGGGCGTGCTGCTGCCGGTGTACCTGCTGGCAAAGACGGCGGGGCTGCTGGATTCCATCACCGCGCTCGTCATCGTCTACACGCTCGCCAATCTGCCGATTGCCGTGTGGATGGTCTTCACCTACTGCAACGACGTGCCGCGCGAGATTCTGGAGGCTGCGCGCATGGACGGCGCCAACCTCTGGCAGGAACTGGTCTACGTGTTGCTGCCGACGATGCTGCCGGGACTGGCCTCCACGGCGCTGCTCCTGCTCATCCTGTCGTGGAACGAAGCGTTCTGGAGCCTGAACCTGACCAGCATCGATGCCGCGCCGCTCACCGTGTTCATTGCGTCGTACTCCAACCCGGAGGGGCTGTTCTGGGCGAAGCTGTCTGCGGCCTCGGTTCTGGCCATTGCGCCGATCCTCGTGCTGGGCTGGCTGGCACAACGGCAACTCGTGCGCGGCCTGACGTTCGGGGCCGTGAAATGACGCCACATGCCAACGAATATGCCAACGCACGCGCGCCCGCCTATCTGATCTGCGATTGCGACGGCGTGCTGATCGACAGCGAATCGGTGGCGTTGCGCGCGCTGATCCGCACGTTGGGTCCGCACATACCGCATCTTTCATCCGCCGCGCTGGAAGACATGCTTGAACCGCGTCTGGGCATGAACACGATGGCACTGCTGAGCGAGTTGCAGAGCAGCGTCGGCTTTCATCTGTCCGACGCGCAACTAGCCAAGGTGCTGGCCGACGTCGAACACGACTGCGCCACGCAATCGCAGCCGGTGCCCGGCATTGCCAACCTGCTCGCCACGCTGCCGCAGCCCAAGGCCGTCGCCAGCAACAGCAGCCGCCTGCGCATTGAAGCGAGCCTGCGTCGCGCCGGACTGCGCGAGCTGTTTGGCGAGCATATCTATAGCGCCTACGAAACACCGCGGCCCAAACCGGCACCCGACGTGTATCTCGCCGCCTGTGCGGGCCTGCGTGCCAGCCCCGCGCAATGCCTCGTCATTGAAGACAGCGACACCGGCGTGCGCGCCGCCCGCGCTGCCGGCCTGACCGTATTCGGCTTTGCCGGCGTTGCGCATGTGCCGGCAGTCGCCACGCAGCGCCTGCTGGCTGCCGGCGCACGCCACGTCTTTACCGACATGCGGGCACTGGCCGATGCGCTTTCGTCGACGCTCGCCACGCCCGCCTGACCCGCACACAGAACACGCCCAAGGAGACCTCGCCATGGCCAGCCTGACCCTGCGCAATCTGCAGAAGCGTTACGAGCAGAACACCGTCCTGCACGACATCAACCTCGACATTGCCGATGGCGAATTCGTTGTCTTCGTCGGGCCATCGGGCTGTGGCAAATCGACATTGCTGCGCACGATTGCAGGCCTGGAAGGCATCGACGCCGGCGATCTGTTGATCGGCGATACGCGTGTGAACGATGTGGTGCCCGCCAAGCGCGGCATTGCGATGGTGTTCCAGTCGTACGCGCTGTATCCGCACATGAGCGTGTACGACAACATGGCCTTTGGCCTGAAGCTCTCGGGCATGAAGCGCGAGGCTATCGACACTGCCGTGCGCCGTGCCGCCGAAGTGCTGCACATCGATGCGCTGCTCGATCGCAAGCCGCGCCAGCTCTCCGGGGGCCAACGCCAGCGCGTGGCCATTGGTCGAGCCATCACCCGCGAGCCGAAGGTCTTCCTGTTTGACGAACCGCTCTCCAACCTCGATGCCGCGCTGCGCGTGAAGATGCGCCTGGAGTTTGCCCGCCTGCACGACGCATTGAAGACGACCATGATCTACGTCACGCACGATCAGGTGGAAGCGATGACGCTGGCCGACAAGATCGTCGTGCTGCGTGACGGACGCATCGAGCAGGTCGGCTCTCCACAAACGCTGTATCACCACCCGGCCAGCCAGTTTGTGGCCGGCTTCATCGGCTCGCCCAAGATGAACTTCCTGCGTGGCGTCGTCGATCGTGCCGATGCGTCGGGTGTGTCCGTAACGCTTGCGGGGGGCCAACAGCCGGTGGCCGTGTCGCCGGGTGAACTGCGTGCGGGGGATGCCGTCACGCTCGGCATCCGCCCGGAGCATCTGCATCTCGACACGGCCGGCACCCTGCGGGGCACCGTCACGCATATCGAGTCCCTGGGCGACGTGGCCTATCTGCATGCCGATTGCGAAGCCGCACCCGACGGTCTTGTGCTGCGCGTGCCGGAATCGACCCGGCTCGCGCACGGCAGCGCCATCACGTTGTCTGCCGACGCCGCGCACTGCCACCTGTTCGACGCCGAAGGCCGTGCGCTGGCGCGCCTGCAAGCGCAACTGGCCGCCTGAGGTTCACACCGCCCAACGTTGCTCTCCCCGATCATGCCCTCCCCCAACGCTTCTTCCACCTGGCTGCACCTGGGTGCCGGCTCCTTCCATCGCGCGCATCAGGCGTGGTATCTGCATCGCCTTCGCGAGACCGGCGACACGTCGTGGCGTTTAGCGCTGGCCAATATCCGCGACGATACCGGCCCGCTGCTGCATGACCTTGCCGCTCAGCACGGCGCTTACACGCTGGAGACCGTCGACACCGCCGGCCATCGCGCGTACACGCGCGTCCAATCCATCGATGCCGTCGTGCCGTGGGATACCGAACTTGCCGCGCTGTGCGAGATCGGGGCGGCGCCCGATACGCGCGTGATCTCCTTTACCGTGACGGAGGGCGGCTACTACCTCGACGAGCAGCACCAGCTCGACGCGACACAGCCAGATATCGCCGCTGACCTGCGCGGCGGTGCCTGCACGCTATACGGCGCGCTGGCCCGTCTGCTGCACCTGCGCTTGCAGCGTGGCGGCGCGCCCCTCACGCTGCTCAATTGCGACAACCTGCGCCACAACGGCGAGCGCTTCCGAAGCGGCCTGCGCCAGTTCCTCACGTTGCGCGGCAGGCCCGGCGACAGCGGCCTCGTAGCATGGCTCGACGCATATGCCAGCACGCCCAACACGATGGTCGACCGCATCACGCCACGCCCGACCGACACCTTGCGCGAACGCGTTGCCGCACAGACCGGCTGGCCAGACCGCTGCCCCGTGATGGCCGAGACCTTTGCGCAATGGGTGGTGGAAGACGATTTCCGTGCCGGGCGGCCTGCGCTCGAACGCGTGGGCGTCGAGTTCGTCCCTTCGGTACTGCCGTACGAAGAAGCAAAGATTCGCGTGCTCAACGCCAGCCATAGCTGCATCGCCTGGGCCGGCACGCTGTTGGGGCTGCACACGATTGACGAAAGCGTTGCCGTGCTGTCCATCCACCGCATGGCGTGCGACTACGTGACCGACGATGTCATCCCGTGTCTCACGGCCAATCAGCCCAGCCCCGTCGACCTGGCCGCCTACCGCGACACCGTGCTCGACCGTTTCGCCAATCCGCACATCAGGGATACCAACCAGCGCGTGGCGGCGGACGGTTTTTCGAAAATCCCGGGGTTCGTCACGCCCACGCTGGCGGAATCCTTTGCGCGCGGGCATGTGCCGCTTGCCACGGCAATGCTGCCGGCGCTGTTCTTCGTCTTCCTGGAGCACTGGCATGCGGGCACGCTGCCGTATGCCTATCAGGACGGCCAGTTCGATCCCGTTGCCGCGCAAGCCATGCTTGAGGCCGATGACCCGGTTGCGGTGTACTGCCGGAACGCCGCACTGTGGGGCAGCCTCGCGGGCACGGAAACGCTCACGAGCCTTGTTCGCAACGCCATCGAGCATGTGCGAGCGTGGCTGGCAGTCGAACAAGCCGCAACGGCCGGTTAGTTGCCAACCAACGTATCAGCGGATTCGCGCGACAATCCACGGTTCAAGCAACCGGACCCGGCGGCCTCATGTACCTCGGCATCGATCTCGGAACCTCGGAAGTCAAAGTGCTGTTGCTGGACGCGGCGGGCTCCATCGTCGGCACGGCGGGCGAGCCGCTCACCGTATCGCGGCCGCATCCGGGTTGGGCCGAGCAGACGCCGGAAGACTGGTGGCAGGCCACCAGCGCCGCTATCGGCAAGCTGCGCGAGGCCGCACCGGAAGCCTTTGCCGCCACGCGCGCGATCGGCCTGTCGGGCCAGATGCACGGCGCGGTGCTGCTCGACGCACGCAACCGCGTGCTGCGTCCCGCCATGCTCTGGAACGACACACGCAGCACCGTGGAATGCCTTGAACTCACCCGCCGCGTGCCCGAGCTGCATACCGTTGCCGGCAACCTGGCAATGCCCGGTTTTACCGCGCCGAAGCTGCTGTGGAGCGCACGCCATGAGCGCGATGTGTTCAACGCCATCGATTGCGTGATGCTGCCCAAGGATTACCTGCGCCTTCGCCTGACGGGCGAGCGCGCATCCGACCCATCGGACGCGGGCGGCACGCTGTGGCTGGACGTGGCACAGCGCGCGTGGTCTGACGAACTGCTCGCCGCGACGGGCTTGTCACGCAGCCAGATGCCACGCCTGGTAGAAGGCAGCGCGCCCAGCGGCACGCTGCTGCCCGAGGTGGCCGATGCATGGGGCCTTGCGCGTGGCGTCGTCGTTGCTGGCGGCGGTGGCGATGGTGCGGCCAGCGCTGTGGGCATCGGTGCGACCCAGCCGGGCGATGGCTTTCTGTCGCTGGGCACGTCGGGCGTGATCTTTGTCGTCAATGACCGCTTCCGCCCAAACCCGGCTCAAGCCGTGCACGCGTTCTGCCATGCGCTGCCGGGGCGCTGGCATCAGATGAGCGTGATGCTGTCCGCCGCGAGCTGCCTGCGCTGGTTCTGCCGGCTGACAAGCGTGCCGGAAGCCACGCTGCTGCCTGAAATTGCCGCAGTGGCCGAATCTGAACGCAAGTCCGCACCGTTCTTCCTGCCCTACCTCAGCGGCGAGCGCACGCCGCACAACGATGCGTTTGCGCAAGGCCATTTTCACAACCTCACGCATGCGAGCGACCGCGCCGCGCTCGGTTACGCCGTGATCGAGGGCGTCGCCTTCGGCATGGCGGATGGCCTGGACGCATTGCGCGCAGCGGGCACGCAGGTTGCATCGCTCTCGTTTGTGGGCGGCGGCTCGCGCAGTCCATTCTGGGCGCAGTTGCTGGCCGACACCCTCAACACAGAACTGACAACGCATGTCGGCAGCGAAGCCGGTGGCGCGCTCGGTGCCGCGCGCCTGGGCTGGATGGCCGATGGCGGCATCGAAGCAGCCGTCTGCGCCAAGCCGCCCGTGCAAGCCACGTATCGGCCCGATGCCACACGCCACGCACGCCTTGCTGAACGGCTGTCGACATTCCGTGCGCTGTATCAGCGTGCTTCGCCGCTGCCGGTTACACCTTCCGCCCAAACGACTGAGCTGCCCTTGCCCGCATGACCGACGCCCTGCCCTTGCCCCGCCTCGTCGTCTTTGGCGAAGCGCTGACCGATTTCCTGCACCAAGGCAACGGCCAATGGCTCGCCCGGCCAGGCGGCGCATGCTGGAACGTCGCGCGCGTGGCAGCGCGCCTGGGCGTGCCCACGGGCTACGCAGGCGCCATCAGCAACGACGTGTTCGGCGATGCGCTCTTCGCCGATTCCCAGGCGGCTGGCCTCGACTTGCGCTTTCTGCAGCGGGTCGACCGCTCGCCATTGCTGGCGATGGTCACGTCCATCCAGCCGCCGCACTATTTCTTCGTGGGCGACGACAGCGCCGATCTGCATTTCGATGTGCAAGCCCTGCCCGCCGGGTGGCAAACGGCCGTGGAGATCGCCCACTTCGGCTGCATCAGCCTGGCGCGCGAGCCGCTGGGCAGCCGCCTCGTGGCGCTGGCCGAAACGCTGGCCGCACAAGGCACCCGCATCACCTTCGACCCGAACTGGCGCACGGCGATGAACGCTCCGCACTACGCGCCGCTGCTGCTGCGCATGGCTGCCATCGCATCGGTCATCAAGGTGTCGGATGAAGATTTGCGCCAACTGTTTCCCGGGGATGCCGATCCACTGACCACGCTGCGCACCCTCGCGCCGCAGGCCGACATCCTGCTCACGCTCGGGGCGGAGGGCATGGAATGGATGGCAGCGGCGCACGGTGGGCAAGACGATCCGCGTATCGCCCAACCGGCCTTTGCCGTGCCGGTGGCGGACACCGTCGGCTGCGGCGATGCCGCCATGGGCAGCTGGCTGGCGAGCCTGCTGCAATCGCCCGAAGCGCCCGTGCAAGCGCACTTGCGCCAAGCCGCCGCCGCGGCCGCCCTCACAGCCACACGCGCCGGCGCGTATGCGGGCACGCAGGAGGAAGTCGATGCACTGCTGCAGGCGCACGCCGCCTCGCACGCCTGAGACCCCGTGGCAGCGCGGCGGCGCATGCCACAATCTGCGCCGTCCGCGTTTTGATTGCTTCGGGGCCCGCTTTGGAACTGCTTCGCATTGCCATGCTGTTTGCCGTCACCGCCGTGGCGGAAATCGTCGGTTGCTATCTACCCTGGCTCGTGCTGCGGCAGGGCAAGCCGGTCTGGCTCTTACTGCCGGCGGCCGCCTCGCTGGCGCTGTTTGCGTGGTTGCTGACGCTGCACCCGACCGCAGCCGGCCGCACCTATGCCGCATACGGCGGCATGTATATCGCCGTGGCGCTGGTGTGGCTGCGCCTGGTCGACGGCGTGACGCTCACGCGCTGGGACATCGGCGGTGCGGCCATTGCGTTGACGGGAATGGCGGTGATCGCCCTGCAACCGCAGGCCAACTGATCGAATTGCACGCGATATTTAGGTTTTCCTGAGCGAAACGGAACCCTAAGCCACCGCCAGGATCGGAGGGAGGATCATTGCCGCGGCCATCGCGCTGCGCGCCGGTCATCTACCCACCCAACCGTTTTGCCCTGGAGGCCACGATGCCTGCCACCACCCTCAAACACCTTGTCGTGGCCGCGACGCTGATGTCGGCAGCAATGTCCGCTTCGGCCCTGACCACGTCGACCTTCACATTCACCGATCAGGACCTGCAAGGGATGCTCGCCCACAGTCAGCCGATCCAGCCGGCCAAAGCCGCCGAACCGGCGTCTACGGACACGCTCCGCATCGGGCTGAGCGATCCAGGCACGCAGCTCGTGCTGCCCTGGTTCCTGGCGGACCTGGTGGAGGCCCTCAACCGGCGGGCTTCACCGCAGGATTTCGCGAAGACGCTGCGGGACGGTATCTGATCCACCCTCCCATTCACCGCCCTCACTTTCCGAAAGCAGGCAGCACGGTGCTGTATATTCATACAGTTATTTTTTGTGACGCCATGCCGTGCTTACCGCCTCCTCCACCCCTGACACCGCCAATGCCCCGGCCAGCCCCGGCTACCTGGCCCAACTGAACGAACAGCAGCGCCAGGCGGTCGAGTTCGGTATTTCCGGGGCAGACGCGGCGGAAACCGGCCCGCTCCTCGTGCTGGCCGGAGCCGGGTCCGGCAAGACGCACACGCTGGGCTGGCGCGTGGCGCATCTGGTGGCCAACGGCGCCGATCCGCAACGCATCCTGCTGCTGACGTTTTCCCGCCGGGCGGCGAGCGAGCTGTCCAACCGCGCCGGCCACCTGCTGGCGCGTGCCATGCAGGGCGAGCGATCGAACAACGCCCTCAATTCGGCTGGCACTTCGTACAAAACCACCCTGCCCTGGGCCGGTACCTTCCACGGCATCGGCGCGCGCCTGCTGCGTGAATACGCCGAGCGCGTCGGCCTCGCGCCCGATTTCACCATCCACGACCGCAGCGATTCGGCCGATCTGCTCAACGTTGTGCGCCATGAGCTGAACCTGTCGACCAAGGAACGCCGCTTCCCGCTCAAGCAGACGTGCATCGCGATCTACTCGCGCGCCATCAACGCCGAGAGCCCGCTGAACGCCGTGCTCAAGCACCACTTTCCGTGGTGCGCGATGTGGGAAACGCAGCTGCGCACGCTGTTCGATGCATATGTCGAAGCCAAGCAGGCGCAGCACGTGCTCGATTACGACGACCTGCTGCTCTACTGGCACGCGATGGTGTCTGACGCAGAACTGGCGGCCGAGATCGGCGCGCGCTTCGACCACATCCTCGTCGACGAATACCAGGACACCAACCGGCTGCAGTCGTCCATCCTGCGTGCGCTGCGCCCGGACGGCCGCGGCGTTACCGTGGTGGGCGACGACGCGCAATCGATCTACGCATTTCGCGCGGCGACGGTGCGCAACATCCTCGATTTTCCGCGCCACTTTTCGCGGCCGGCGCACACCGTGCTGCTGGAGCGCAATTACCGGTCGACGCAACCGATTCTGGATGCCTCCAACGGCGTGATGCGCTTCGCAACGGAGCGCTTTGCCAAAACGTTGTGGACGGACCGCGCATCGACGCATCGCCCGCGTTTGATTTCGGTGCGTGACGAAGCCGAGCAGGCGCGCTGCGTGGCCGAGCGGGTGCTGCATCACCGGGAAGGTGGGCTGACGCTGAAATCGCAGGCGGTGCTGTTTCGCACCGCGAGCCACAGCGCGCCGCTGGAGATCGAGCTCACGCGCCGCAACATCCCGTTTGTGAAATACGGCGGCCTCAAGTTTCTGGAAGCCGCGCATGTGAAGGATGTGCTTTCGGTACTGCGCTGGGCCGAGAACCCGCGTAACCGCATTGCCGGGTTTCGCGTGATCCAGCTGCTGCCGGGTGCGGGCCCTGCCACGGCGGCACGCGTGCTCGACGCCATGGCGGAAGCGGCGGACCCGATTGCCGCACTGCTTGCCTACGAGCCACCGGCACGGCTGGCCGGCGACTGGTCTGCGCTGATGGCACTCATGCAAGCCTTGCGCACGCCCAAAGACAGTCTGGAATGGGCTGGCGAACTCGAAGCCGTAGGCGCCTGGTACACGCCGCACATGGAGCGCCTGCACGACGACGCAGCCGTGCGCCAGGGCGATCTGGACCAGCTCGCCCGCATGGCCGCCACGTACGCCACGCGCGAGCGCTTCCTGACCGAGATGACGCTCGACCCGCCCGAGCTGACCAGCGATGAATCGGGCGACCCGTACCGCGATGAGGACTACCTGATCCTCTCGACCATTCACTCATCGAAAGGCCAGGAGTGGAAGGCGGTGTATGTGCTGAACGCCGTGGACGGCTGCATGCCGGCCGATCTGGGCGCCGGTTCGCATGAAGAACTGGAAGAAGAACGCCGGCTGCTCTACGTGGCGATGACCCGTGCGCGCGAGCATCTGGACATCCTGGTGCCGCAGCGCTTCTACGTCACGCAGCAAACCCCCAACGGCGACCGGCACATCTACGCGTCGCGCACGCGCTTCATTCCGCCTGCGCTGCTGCCGCTGTTCGAAGCGTGCGCATGGCCGGAACCGGAGCCCGGCGCGGACCCCGCAGCCGAAGCGCGTGCCGCAGCCAAGGTCGACCTGAGCCAGAAGATGCGCGGCTACTGGAAAAAGTAGCCAGCGCGATCGCCGAAGGGTGCAGTCAATGCACCTCCAACTCGGGCTGCTTGACGACCTGCGTCGACTCGAAGCGCGAGAGCTGGGCGAAGATCCACGCGGCCGCGCAGGTCATGACGCCCACGCAGACGAACGTCTTGTGGAACGCAGCCAGCGTGTCGCGCCCTTCCGGCCCGGCGGTGAAGTCCGTAAAGCCCGTCAGCAGCGCGCCAGCCGCGGCCACGCCCAGGCTCATCGACAGCATCATCACCATCGACAGCATGCTGTTGCCCGCGCTGGCCAGCGGGCCGGTCAGGTCCTTCAGCGTGAGCGTGTTCATGGCCGTGAACTGCATCGAGTTGAAGGTGCCAAAGACCGCCAATTGCACGATGCGCAGCCACACCGGCACGTTGGGCGTCATCACAGCAAAGCTGGCCATCATCAGGCCGACCATGACCGTGTTGACAGAGAGCATGCGGCGATATCCGTAGCGCTTGATGGCCCACGTGCCCAACGGCTTGGCGGCCATGCCGGCAGCGGCCACCGGCACCATCATCAGCCCGGCCTGCAGCGGCGTGTAGCCCAGGCTCACCTGCAGCAGCAGAGGAATAAGGAACGGCATCCCTCCGCTGCCGATGCGCGCAAACAGATTGCCCAGCACACCAATCGAAAAGCTCGGAATGCCGAACAGCGTGCGCGGAAACAGCGGCCCGGTCACGCGCCCCGCATGCAGCCAGTAAGCCGTGAGCGCGGCCAGACCGAAGATCAGCAGCACCAGCACCGTGGCGTGCTGGAAGCCCAGTTCCGACAGCCCATCGAGCGAGAACGACACCGCCGCCATGCCAAAGGCCAGCATCAGGTAGCCGGACCAGTCGAAGCGGTTGTCGTCTTCAGCGTGCACATCGGGCATCACCTTGAGCGTGACCAGCGCGCCGATCACCCCCACGGGAATATTGATCAGGAAGATCCAGTGCCACGACACGGCCTCCACCAGCCAGCCTCCCAGCGTCGGGCCGATCAGCGGGCCGATCAGCCCCGGGATAGTGACGAAACTCATGGCGGGCAAAAACTGCTCCCGCGGCACCACCCGCAGCACCGTCAGCCGCCCCACGGGCATCAGCAGCGCGCCGCCCACGCCTTGCACCACGCGGGAGGCAATCAGCATGGTCAGGCTGCGGGACTCCGCGCAGAGCAAGGAACCGATCGTGAACAGGAAGATGGCGGCGAAGAACATCTTTCGCGTGCCGAAGCGATCGGCCAGCCAGCCCGAGGCCGGCATCAGCATGGCGGTCGTCAGCGTGTAGGCGATGATGACCGACTGCATCTTCAGCGGGCTTTCCGACAGGCTGCGCGCCATGGCCGGCAAGGCGGTGTTGACGATGGTGGAATCGAGCGTCTGCATGAACAGACCCATGGCCACCAGCCAGAGGAGCGGTTTCAGCGATTTGTCGAGCGAGGCGGAGGGCGTGGTGGGCATGGGGCGCGGGGGCGGAAGCGGCGGGGTATGCGAGGCAGCCGTCATTGTGGCGTGCCTCGCCCGAGCCCGCAAACGCTGTACTCGGCCAAGCTGGCGTATCCGCCCTACCGCCAACAGGGGCACTGGGCTCTGCCTATACTGGAGCGTTCATTCCAGTCACCTCGTGCCATTCCTCTGCCATGACGACCCGTACCGAACGCGACACCTTTGGCCCCATTGAAGTCCCTGCCGACCACCTGTGGGGCGCACAAACGCAACGCTCGCTGCAGAACTTCGACATTGCCGGCGACCGCATGCCGCGCGAGTTGATCGACGCGCTCGCCCGCATCAAACGTGCCAGCGCCGTCGTCAACCATCGGCTCGGGCTGCTCTCCGCGGAGAAGGCCAACGCCATCGTGGGGGCAGCCGATGAAGTCATCGCAGGCAAGCATCCGAGTGAATTTCCGTTGGTGGTCTGGCAAACGGGCTCGGGCACGCAGACCAACATGAACATGAACGAGGTGCTTGCCAACCGCGCCAGCGAACTGCTGGGCGGCGAGCGTGGCGAAGCGCGCCTCGTGCATCCGAACGATGACGTCAACCGCAGCCAGTCGTCCAATGACGTGTTCCCCACGGCGATGCACGTGGCGGCCGTGACGGCCATCACCCAGCACCTGCTGCCCTCGCTGCGCACGCTGCGCGAGACGCTCGCCAAGAAAGCGTCGGACTTCAACGACATCATCAAGATCGGCCGCACGCATCTGCAGGACGCGACGCCACTCACGCTTGGCCAGGAGTTCTCGGGCTACGTCGCGCAGTTGCAGCACAACGAGACGCACCTGAACGCCGCCCTGCCCCACCTGTGCGAACTGGCGCTGGGCGGCACGGCCGTCGGCACGGGATTGAACGCCCCCAGCGGCTACGCAGAACAGGTGGCGGCAGAACTGGCGCAACTGACCGGCCTGCCCTTCATCACCTCGCCGAACAAGTTCGAGACCATGGCATCGGCCGACGGCCTCGTCCATGCGCACGGCGCACTGAAAACGCTGGCCGCCAGCCTCACCAAGATTGCCAACGACATCCGGTGGCTGGCCAGCGGCCCGCGTAGCGGCCTGGGCGAAATCTCCATCCCCGAGAACGAGCCGGGCTCGTCCATCATGCCGGGCAAGGTCAACCCCACGCAAAGCGAAGCCGTGACGATGCTATGCGCGCAGGTGTTCGGCAACGACGTTGCAGTGAACATCGGCGGCGCATCGGGCAACTTCGAACTGAATGTGTTCCGCCCGATGATCGCCTACAACTTCCTGCATAGCGTGCGCCTGCTGGCGGACGGCATGCGCAGCTTCAACGACCATTGCGCAGCGGGCATCGAACCGAACCGCGACCGTATCGACGAGTTGGTACAGCGCTCGCTGATGCTGGTGACGGCGCTCAACCCGCATATTGGCTACGACAAATCGGCGCAGATTGCCAAGAAAGCGCACAAGGAAGGTACGAGCCTGCGCGAAGCCGCCCTGGCGCTGGGCTATGTCACGCCCGAGCAGTTCGATGCGTGGGTGCGGCCGGAGAACATGGTCGGCCACTAACGTGATGTGTCGCGGGCCCGCGGCTTGCTACGCGTGAGCTATCCCTCTCCCATTGCCCGTTTCAAGCGCGCCGGCCCGACCGGCGCCCCCTGCGCATGAAACCCGCCCCCATTCCGGATAACGAAGCAGAACGTCTGGCCTCCCTCCAGGACATGCTGTTGCTGTCTACGCCGGATGAGGAACTGTTCGACCGCGTCACGCGCACGACCAAGCGGGTGTTTGAAGCGCCCATCGTGCTCGTGTCGCTCATCGACGCCCAGCGCCAGTGGTTCAAATCGTGCATCGGTCTGAGCGTGCGCGAGACCCCGCGCGACATCTCGTTCTGCGGGCATGCCGTGGCCGAAGACCAGATGCTGGTCATTCCCGACGCCATGGCCGACCCGCGCTTTGCCGATAACCCGCTCGTTATCGGCGCGCCGCACATCCGTTTCTATGCCGGGCGGCCCGTCAGGAACCTAGCGGGCTACGCCGTCGGCACGCTCTGCGTGATCGACCAGAAGCCGCGAGAGTTCGACCAGGCCGAGCAAGAGCTGCTCGACGACTTGGCCAGTTGGGTGGAATCGGGTTTTCGCGAACGTGAACTGAGCGAAACGCAGCGCTCCATCCTGACCGAGCTGCAGGTCGCACGCCATGAGAGCCTGACCGACCCGATGCTGAGCATCTGGAACCGGCGCGCTGCGATGGAACTGCTCACACGCGAATGTGGCCACGCGATGCGGCACAGGCAGCCGCTGTCATTGCTGGTGGTGGACGTTGACCACTTCAAGCGCGTGAACGATACCTACGGTCACCCCGCGGGCGATACGGTATTGATTGAAATCGCGCGCACGCTGCGGGTGAATTCACGCCCCGTCGATGCGGTGGGCCGCTACGGCGGCGAAGAATTCCTGGTGTTGCTGCCCGACACGACCACCCAGCAGGCCGCCAGCATCGCGGAACGACTCCGTAGCGCGGTGGAAGCCTTGGTGATTGCCACGCCCGAGGCCGACATTCGCTGCACCATCAGCCTGGGCCTGGCGAGCTGCGAGCCGGGGCGCAACCTGTGTACGCCCACAGACCTCATCATGCGCGCCGATGCCGCGCTGCTCGCTGCCAAACGGCTGGGGCGCAATCGCGTGATATTCGACGGCCAGCCGGTGTAGATCAGTTCGGCGCAGGCTCGCCGCCGCGGCGGGCGACGCGCACGTCAACACGTTCCGGCGCCAACGCACGCTCGAACACCGCGCGCGCGGCATGCGTCGTGCCAGTGCCGCACATGAACGCATCGATGGCAGCAAAGCCGTGCTCGGGCCAGGTGTGAATGGAAAGATGCGATTCGGCAAGCAACAACACACCGGTCACGCCGCCCTGCTCGCCAGCAGGCAAGCCCGTGCGCACGGAATCGAAACGATGCAGATGTGCATGCAGGATGGTGGCGCCCAGTGCGTCGGCAGCATCGCGCAGCGCGGTTTCCAGTGCAGCGGCATCGCGCAGCAGCGCAGGCGCCACGCCGTACAGATCGAGCAGAAGATGCTCGCCCACGGCGGCGGACGCCTCATCCACCGAAAGCGCTGCGTCAGTGCGCGTCACTTGTGGCCCCCGCTGAAGCCGCCGCCATAACCGCTGCCGCCCGATGAGCCGCCCCAGTAAGACGATCCGCCCGTGCTGCTGCCGTAAGACGGCGTGCGCGGCGCGGCAAAGCCGGCCTTCCAGTCCATATAGGTCGCGCCAATCACCACGGCCACGGCATAGAGAACGAACCAGTTCTTCATTCCCCGCCCCCAATCTTGGCGACCAGCCACGCGGGCACCAGCAACAGCAGTGCCGCAAAGAACGTGATACCGAACACGGAGCCGGGCGCCATGAAGAACGGCACGAGGTTCAGCAGACCGAGCAGCACGCAGGCCACCACCGCCACCGTCATGTAGTTCGACGATGATGCCTTGGCCGGCTCGGCGACCACCTTGCCGAACCACGCCTTGATCTGCGCGGCGCTGACCGGCGTGCTTTTGGACCACGTCAGCTCATGCGCGTCGCTCTCCGCCGCCAGGCTTTCCTCGCCGGCGGCATATTCGACAACGCGCGTCTGGTCGCCCGATTGGACACGCCAGTTGAAGGCTCCGGCGGCGTAGGTCACTCGCGAGGTGTAATCCTCGTCGCGGGCGTAGACCTTGCCGTCGAGCACTGCGGTGCGCCCGTCCCGCTGGGTGGGCCAGCGGTCGAGTACGTTGGCGCGGAACCAGCCGTCATCGGTTTCGACCATCCAGCTGAAGCCGCGCTTAGGGGTGTACAGCAAGTATTCGAACCATTCGCCTCCGCCGTCGACGACCGTGCGGCGCATCACGCCGATCACCTGCCACTGCAGGCCATCGATGAGCGCCTTGTCGCCCAGCTCCAACGTGGTGGCCACCTGCGGCACCGACCGCGCGCGCGCAATGATGTCGCCGCGCGGCGTGGCGGCATCAATGGCTGCGCCGCAGCCGGGGCACAGCACATGGCCCGTCAGGCCGGGGCTGAACGGAATTGACGTGCCGCACTGCGGGCAATCGAGATTCGCGAGCTTGCGCGGGACGCGGCCAGCGGTTTCCTTGATCTCCGCGTCGGTGCGCAGAAGCTGGCACTTGAGCACGTCGAGCGTGGTGGCTTCGCCCACGTAGAGCGTGGGGGCCGTGCCGTCGGAGTAATCCAGCGTGATGAAAGCGTCTTCGCGGCGGCCATCGGCCACGCGCGCATGCCAGCCTTCGCCCACGCGGAACGGCAATTCGCCCTGGCCGCCTGTGCAATCGGCCTCGCGCACGTCGGACAGCGTGAATTGCGTGCCCTCGGCATCGTAAAGCTGACCCGGGCGCAGCCCTTCGAACGCAACCGCATTGGCCGGCGTACCGCGCGCGAACGTCATCGTGACCTGCCCGGACGCCTCTGCGAGCCAGCCATCGGTGCCGTCGTCAAACAGCACGTACCACTCGTTCCAGAAACCCGCGTCGTAGCGCAACTGGATGCGCCCGACAACGGTGAACGCCTTGTTCTTGTAGCGCCCGGTGGTGCCGATCTGCACGCGCGCGTAGTCCTCCAGCACGGCAGACATCTTGCCGATGTCGGACAGCGTCTCACCGTCGCGCAGCAACGTGCTTTTGCAGAAGCTGCACACCGCCATGACGGCAGCGGCAGACTTCAGTTCCACCGGCGCGCCACACGCCGGGCAGTTGGCATGAAACATGGTCAGGTCGTTCGATTGCGCGAAAAATTGCGCAGAAAAACGGGCGGCTTGCGGTGCCGCCCGGTCATCCGATCAGCGGGGCCGAAGCTCAGCCTCCGGTCAGTGCCTTGAGCACGGCAGCCTTGCCGGCGTCAAAGTCAGCTTGCGTGATGAGGCCCTTGTCGAGCAGTTCCTTGAGCTTGGCCAGGCGAGCGGTGGGGTCGTCCGCTGCCGGAGCGGCAGGTGCCGCAGCCGCAGGTTGAACCGCCGGAGCAGCTGCCCCGCCAGCGTTGCCTTGCACTGCCGTGCGCAGGCTGTCGGCCATCGCCTGGCCCATCGCCAGCCCTGCCGCCAAACCCGCGCCCGTACCGGCGATGCCGCCCTCGTTGCGCGCGGCCAGCGGCAGCGATTCGGCCGTCTGGTATTGCGTGAAGCGCTGCATGTCGCCGGTCATGTCCATGCTGATGCGGCGGTCCAGTGCGGCCTGCAGCTCGTCCGGCAGCGTGACACTGGAAACCTGGAAGCTGTCGAGCGCCAGGCCGTACTGCGTGAACTGCGGCAGCAGCGCCTCGCGCACCTTGTTCGACATCAGCATCTGGTTGGCGGCCAGGTCCAGGAACGGCACGCCGGATTCGCCAAACGCCGTGGCCATCGCACCCATGATGACGGGGGCGAGTTGCGCCTCGACTTCATCCACGGTGTAGATGTCGCGCGTGCCGCTCACCTGCTGGTAGAACAGCTTCGGATCGGCCACGTGGTAGGCGTACACGCCAAACGCGCGCAGGCGGATCATGCCGAAATCCTTGTCGCGCACCGTCACCGGCTGCGGCGTGCCCCAGCGGCGGCCAAGCTGCTGGCGCGTGCTGAAGTAATAGACATCGGACTTGAAGGGGGATTCGAACAGCTTGTCCCAGTTCTTCAGGTACGTGAGAACGGGCAGCGTCTGCGTGGTCAGCTTGAAGGTGCCGGCGCTGAACACGTCAGCGATCTGCCCTTCGTTGACGAACATCGCCATCTGCGAGTCGCGCACGACCAGGGTGCCGCCGTTCTGGATTTCCATGTCCTGCATCGGATAGCGCCAGGCAAGCACGCCGTCTTCGCTCTCCGTCCATTGCAGGATGTCGATGAACTGCTTCTTGATAAAACTGGACAGACTCACAGCAAACTCCTTCGCGATGATTCGCGGGGCAGGAACAATCAGAACAAGGTCAGGACAGGCACGCCGCGTTGATCACGCCCACGGCCAGCGCACTCACGCCAAACAGCATACCGGCGGCGATATTGTTGTGCTCGATCTGCAAGCGGTAGTCCGGCATCAGCCGCGTAAGCACCAGAAAGACGACCAGCTGCACCACCGACGCCATCACCGCCCAGAACAGGAACGGCACCAGGCCATCGGCATGCGTGATGCTCGACGCGATGGTCAGCACGAAACCAAGCAGCGCACCGGACAGCGACAGCGCTGCCGCAATATTGCCTTCACGGATCAGCTTGAACTCGTCATACGGCGTCAGGCGCAGGTAGACGAAAAAGAAGCCGGAGAACACCACGGCGCCGGCCAGCAGGTGCGAAGCGTAGGCGATCACGGAAGCGGTCATGTCGGGCATGGGAAGGCCGTGCAGTACATAGGTGGCGCCACTATAGCGGCTGATGCGCCGCTTGCGTACCCCCCGATGCGGCCATGCAGCCGCCGGCTCGCCGGGAGGGAAAAAAGGCGGCACAATCGCGCTCGCCTTGGCATCCGCCGTTTGTTAACACCCCTTCATTTTCCACCTTCGCAGCATGTCGACGCCGCAGCCTGACGCCACATACGAACCCACGCAGCCTGCGGGCCGCGGCAATGCCCTGCTGGTCCTCGCCGTCTTCGTGGTCGCCTCGTGCGGGCTCGCGTACGAATTGATTGCCGGGGCATTGGCTTCGTATCTGCTGGGCGATTCCATCCTGCAGTTCTCTTCCATCATCGGCGCCTATCTGTTTGCCATGGGCATCGGTTCATGGCTCTCGCGCTACGTGGCGGACGAGGCGCTACTCGCCCGCTTTGTCGATCTGGAATTGCTGGTGGGACTGTTTGGCGGCGTGTCTGCGGCGGCACTGTTTGCGTTATTTGCGCTGGAATCGGCGCCGTTCCGGCTGGTGCTGTATGCGCTGGTGACGGTGATCGGCGTGCTGGTCGGCATGGAGATCCCGCTGGTGATGCGCATGCTGCATCGCCGCCAAGCCAAATTTTCCGATCTCGTCAGCCGCGTGCTGACGTTCGATTACCTGGGCGCGCTGGCGGTGTCCCTGCTCTTTCCGCTGGTGCTGGCGCCGCGCCTGGGGCTGGTGCGCACCGGCTTCCTGTTCGGCCTGTTCAATACGGCGATTGCGGTCTGGACGCTCTGGCACTTCCGCGCCGAGCTGGCGCTCACGGCCCGCATGCGCACGGCGATGGCGTGGCGCGCCGGCGCAGTGGCAGCGGCATTGCTCGCCGGCTTTGGCGCATCGGACAAGCTCACGCATTGGTCGGAGCGCGCGCTTTTTGGCGACGAGATCATCCATGCGATTTCCTCGCCGTATCAGCGGCTGGTGGTGACGCGCTGGAAAGACGACTTGCGCCTGTACATCAACGGCAACCTGCAGTTTTCCTCGCGCGACGAATACCGCTATCACGAGGCGCTGGTGCTGCCCGCGCTGGAATCGGTGCGCGGTGCACGGCGCGTGCTGGTGCTGGGCGGTGGCGACGGCCTCGCGCTGCGGCAGATCTTGAAGTATCCGCAGATCGAGCATGTCACGCTGGTTGATCTGGACCCGCGCATGACGAACCTGTTCTCGCACGCCGAAGCGCTGGTCGCGCTCAATCAGCATGCGTTCAGCGACCCGCGCGTGACGGTGGTCAACGCCGATGCAGCGCAATGGATGCAGACCGCTACCGACATGTTCGACGTCGCCATCGTGGATTTTCCAGACCCGTCCAACTTCAGCATTGGCAAGCTGTATTCGGTGCCGTTCTACCGGCTGCTGTCGCGCCACGTGGCAGACACGGGGCTCGTGGTCATCCAGGCGACGTCGCCCTACTTCGCGCCGCGCTCGTACTGGTGTGTGGATGCGACATTGAAGGAAGCCGGCTATCGCACATGGCCGTACCACGCGCTGGTGCCGTCCTTCGGTGAATGGGGCTTCATCCTGGCCGCGCCGGGCCGCGCAGACTTCCAGCTGCCCACCTCATACCGCGTGCCGACGCGCTTCCTGGATGCCGACACCACGCATCAGATGTTCAGCTTCGCGCCCGACATGCCGCGCCCGCAGGTGGAACCGAACCGGCTGAACAACCAATCGCTGGTGCGGTATTTCGAAGAAGACTGGCACGGCGTGCTGCGCTGATGGCAACGCGACGCAGCTTTCTTGTGGGTGCAGCTGCGGCCGGTGTGGCTGCGGCGGGTGCCGGTTCGTGGGCAGGCTTTCGCGCGCTCACGGAGATCACGCCCAACGTGCGCATGCCGGGCCAGGCTGCGGGCCACAAGTTGCGCGACCTCCGCGCCCTGCCGGCACCATCGGAAACGCGGCGCGTGGGCGTTGCCATTTGCGGCAGCGGCATCGGCGGATTGAGCTGTGCGTGGCGACTCGCAAAAAGCGGCCGGCGCGACGCGGTGGTCGTAGAAGGCCCGGAGCGCTATGGCAATGCCGCTGGCGGCGCCTTCGGTGCGCAGCGCTTCCCAACCGGTGCGCATTACCTGCCGCTGCCGTCGATGGAATCGACGCACGTGCGCGAGATGCTGGCCGACTTTGGCGTGATCGAGCGCGACCCTTTTGCCCTGCGCCCGACGTACGACGAACGCGTGCTCGTTCACGCGCCCGATGAACGCCTGTGGCTCGGCAATCGCTGGCAAGACGGCTTTGTGCCGCATGAAGGCATTACCGAAGCCGAACGCGCCGAGCACACACGGTTCTTCGCCCACATCGACCGGCTGCGCCAAACCACCGGCGCCGACGGCCGCCGCGTCTTTGCCGTGCCGACGGCGCTCTCATCCGCAGACCCGGCGTGGCGCGCGCTCGACGCATTCACCTTTCGCGACTGGCTGCACCGCGAGGGCTACCGCGCCGCCACGCTGCACTGGTATGCCGACTACTGCTGCCGCGACGATTACGGCGTCACCGCCGATCACGTTTCCGCCTGGGCCGGCATTGCCTATTTCGCCAGCCGCGGCGGCATGGCGAGCAACGCCGAACAAGGCACCGTGCTCACGTGGCCGGAAGGGCTGGACTGGATGGCCGAGCGAATGTTCAAAGCTGCCGGATTGAACGAGCCGGGCCGCTTGCTACCGGGCAGCGCCGCGCGCATCGGCATGACGAACGAGGCCGGCGCACGCGTCTTCGCCGATGTACTGCAGGCAGACGGCAGCGTCGTGCGCCTGCTGGCCGATCACGTGGTCAGCGCGATGCCGCTGCACGTTGCCAAGCACGTCGTCGAGGGCTTTGATGTGCCCGCCGCCGAGTTGCCTGAAACCGCGCCGTGGCTGCTCGCCAATCTGCTCATCGACGGCTTTCCGCCCGAACACGACGACACGCCGCTGGCCTGGGACAACGTGGTCTATCGCGGCACGGGGCTGGGCTATGTGGTGGCCAATCACCAGGACATTCGCGTCGGGCCGCCCGCGCAGAGCGTGTTCACGGCCTACGTGGCGCTGTCTGACATGACACCGAAGGCCGCGCGCGCATGGCTGCTGAAGGCATCGCCGCAAGCGCTGTTCGATCGCGCGCTGGCCGATCTCGATACGGTGTACGGCATCCGCCTGCGCACCCAGATCCGCCGGGCCGACCTGACGCTACGCGGCCACGCGATGGCGATTCCCACACCGGGCTTCCTCTCTCGACCGGGCATTGCGCGCCTTCGTGAGAGCGCCGGGCCGATCCACTACGCGCATGCGGACCTGTCCGGCTACTCCGTGTTCGAAGAAGCGGCGTGGTGGGGAGATCGGGCGGCGCGGCGCATCCTCGGTGGCTGATTGTTAGCGCCGCCGCAGGGCATCTAGCGCAACCGCTCAATCTCGGCCATCAGTTCCCACGTGGCCGGATCGATATCGCTGCGCTCAAGCGCCAGCGATAGATACGCTCCGATCATGTCGACAAACCCACGCGCAAATGCGGGTGGATATGCGCTGCCCGTGTACTGCATCAGTTGCTGCCGCAAGAGGCGCGGCCGGTGCTGCCCAAACTCGCGTACGTAGGCCTGCGTTCGGCAGAGGAATGTTCGCGCTTCCAGCGCACCGTCAAGGTAGACGCGGCGTTTGGTGAGGGTCATTGGCGGCTCCCGCATCGCAACGAAACGGGGCACAGCCAAGGCGGGGAAGGAAAAGACGCGGGGCGACGCCCGCTGAACACAACAGTCATGGAGCCTCCTACGGATAGCAAAAGGCCCGACTAATCGCTGCTAAACGAGGGTGGCGGGCCCGACGACAGGGTTAGCAGACCGGCCCGTAGGACGCCGGCGACCCGAAGGTCCCCTGCCCGGCCCGCCATGATGCAGACGTGCACGAGCACGGACGTAAAAAAGCCGCGCGAGGCGGCCGTCCGGCCATACGGTAAAAATAGGCTGCTAAACCCAGCTGCCGTTGGTGCGGCAGCGCCGTGAATTATAGCGGCGGCAACGGCGCAGGCCACGTGCCAGTTTGCAGCATTTCGTGATCGCGCCTTACCGCCAAACCCGCACTTCGGGCTGCGCTTACGCCTGACGCGGCCAGAGCGTGCGGCCAAAGAACGTCAGCGCGCGGTCCCACGCATGTTCGGCCCACACCGGGTCGTATTGCGTGATGGCGATGCGGTTCTCGCCCACGGCCGTTTCATTGGCGAAGGCGTGATGCGCGAGATAGCGGTGGAAATCGACATCGACGCCAGCATCGACAAGCTTCTTTTCCAGCGCATCGACGCCCTCGATCTTGAAGGCGTTGTCCTGCGTGCCCCAGTGGCCCTGCACCGGCACCTTGATCTTCGAGGCGTCGATGTATTCCAGCGGAGGGTAGCCGTACCACACCACGCCGGCATCCGCTTCCGGCACATTGCTCAGCGTCAGGAGCGTCAGCGCGCCGCCCATGCAGTAGCCGGTCACGCCCACGCGGGCGCAGGTCTGCTTGAGGTATTGGACGGCGCCGCGCACGTCCTGCGTAGCCGCGTCGCCAAAATTCAGGTTGGTCATCAGGTGGTGGGCTTCCTCCTCTTCTACCGTCATCTTGCCGCGGTAGAGATCGGGCACCAGGGCCACATAGCCCGCGCGCGCGAGGCGGTCCGCCACGCCGCGAATCTGGTCGTTCAAGCCCCACCACTCCTGGATGACGACGATGCCCGGGGCGCCTTCCGCCTTGGCGGGCTGGGCCAGATAGCCCTGGACATCCTGCCCGTCCGGGCGCTTGAACGAGATCATGGATCCTTGGGTTGCGGTCATGCGATGGCTCCTCTGCCTGGAACGAAAGCGCACAGGATAGTCCTGGCGGATGAAATTTGCAGCCAGCGCATTTGCGGTAATGGGCCTTCGTGCGCCCTTGCCCAGCCGATACCCCTCCATCAGGGTGCCGATACGCGGCGCAAAGTCTCTATCATGGCGGCACGTTCACATCTGACTGCCTCCCATGATCAAAACCCTCGGCCTCATCGCCTACCTGCTCGTATTGCTGATCCACGTCTATATCGTTGTGCTCGAAATGGTGCTCTGGAAGACGCGCGGGCCCAAGGTCTTCGGCATGACGCCCGAGAAAGCCGCCGAGACTGCAGCCATGGCGTCCAACCAGGGCCTGTACAACGGTTTTCTGGTGGCTGCGCTGGTGATTGGGCTGGTGGCACCAGACCCGACCGTCAACGCGTCGTTCGCGCTGTTCGGGCTGATCTGCGTGGCGGTGGCCGGCATCTGGGGCGCCATCACCGTCAACAAGCGGATTCTTTTCGTGCAGACGGTGCCGGCTGTGGCGGCGTTGGTGCTGGGGTGGTTCGCCTGAGGGCGATAGGCGATGGGTGCTGAAGCGACGGCGGTAGTGCTTGTCTGCCGCTCCGCTGCGCACTAGCTTGAAAGGAGTCGGGAGCGCGTTAGACGATGCGCTCTCGCCAACCGGCTCTTCGCACATGCCGCCTGCATACTGCCGAATGCTCCGAATGCTGGGCCTGGCATCACTGCTGGCAACCACGCTGTGTGGCCCGCCCGTCTCCGCTCAAGTGAGGAACGCCATGACGCTCACCTTGACCTCTCCGGCCTTTGCCGCTGGCGGCGAAATCCCCAGCCGTCTGACATGTGAAGGCGCGGATACATCGCCGCCGCTCGCATGGGCCGGCGCTCCGGCCGGCACACGCAGCCTGGCACTGGTCGTCGATGACCCCGACGCCCCCGACCCCGCAGCACCAAAGATGACGTGGGTCCACTGGGTGCTCTACAACATCCCGCCCGCCACGACTTCGCTGTCGGAAGACGCGTCGCGCACGGGACTGCCTCCCGGCGCACGCCCCGGCAACAACGACTGGAAACGCACCGCATACGGCGGCCCCTGCCCGCCCGTCGGGCGCCATCGCTACTACCACAAGCTCTACGCGCTGAACGTGGAACTGCCGGAGCTTGGCGCACCCACCAAGGCCGAGCTGGAGCGGGCCATGCGTGGCCATGTGCTGGCTGAAGCCGAACTTGTCGGCACCTATCAGAAGCACGACCACTGAGCCGATTCGTCAGAAGGTGAGGCCGATTGGCTCTCAAGGCTTGGCAACCGCGCCGTTGTGGAACAACGCATACGGCACACCCTGCTCCGGGTGTGCCGTTGTCTCGTTGATAAAGCGTTCGACATCGGGCACGTCATGCAGGGCGGTCATGAACGGCGCCAGCGCATAACCCGGCGCCACGCAGCCCTGCACCAGCATCCACCGCTCCCATATCGTCACCCACAGCGTGGTGTTCTGCTTCCATCCCGGCACATGGATGGACATCCATTGCAGGCGCCGCTTCGCAGTCTCGGCAATCTCATCGTCGTAGGCGAAGGAGTTGAACTGGCGGCAGCGGCCTTCCAGCCAACAATGGTTGCCGTGCTCGATTCGGTGGTGCGAATCACGCTTCCATTCCGCCTCGGTGATGCGCGGGCCGGCCGGCTCAGGGCAATTGGCTACGCCTGACGAGATCTGAAAGAACGGATCGTGACCGCGGTTCTGCAGGTCGTCTTCAGCGTGGGTGGCCGGCGCAGCCAGCAGCAGCGCCAGGACAAGACAGCGTGCGGAAATCATCACGGTGGCCTCCTCGCCCACACGGGGGCGTCGGCTTGAGCAATGCTGCGAAGGATAGGCGCAAAGCGGCGGACCATCCAGACGCCCCGGACGACTCCCCAAACTATCTCGACTGCACGTGCGCCGCGAGCATCGAGGCAAACACATCGTGCAGCTCAGTCTTGCCGAAACGCTGCTCGGATACGCCCTTCTCCACGTCGATCTGCCCAGCGTTGACCGCGTCGTACAGTTCGGTGATGAGCTGCACGTGGTTCGCGCTCAGACCGGCGCGTTGCAGCATCGGCGCCCAAGCGGTGCGCGGCACGGCCTCGGCAACAATCTCCCGGCCGATAACGGCGCTGAATGTGCGCGCGACGTCGGTCAGGCTCACGCGACGCGGGCCCTCCACGCTGACGATGCGCGGCGTTTTGGCCGATGGCGCCTCCAGCAACAATTCGGCGGCCAGCGCACCAACGTCTTGCGTGGCGACAGTCGCAAACGCGCGGTCCAGCGGCTGGTGCAGGCTCGGCAGCCGTCCTGTTGCCAGCATGACGGGCAGCATCGCCGCCCAGTTCTGCGCGTGCTCCGCTGAACGCAGCAGCGTCAGATGGGTCGCCAGCGGCTTGAGTCGCTGTTCCAGCAGATGAAACAACCGCGTCAGGCCAGTGCCCCGGTCCAGTTCTGCGCCGTAGTCGGACAAGGCCAGGACAGCCGATGGCGGGTTGGCACGCAGCGCATCGGCGGCCACGTCGATCATGCGCTCCATGGTCAACGCTGGGTCCGCATCGCCCACCGGCACCGGACACAGGATCTGCACGGCCGTGGCACCCTTGATGGCCGATGCGACCGAGGCCGGATCTGTCAGGTCGGCAATCGCAATGTCGCAGCCGAGCTTGACCAGCGCCTCGCCTTGCCGGGCATGGCGCACCACCGCGCGCACTGGCCGACCCGCGTTGCGTAGTGCCGTGGCGGTGGCGCGACCAACTTTGCCCGACGCCCCAAAGATGACAAACATGTTCGCGCTCCTCTCAAGTGGGAGGCACGAGCTTAGAGCGGCCCCGCAAACCCGACTTGCAGGAACGGAGGAATCTGGCAGATTCGGAGGATTGGCTACACGGCCAGCGTGTCCGGAGAAGCGGCCGCAGCCTTGCCCGCGCGCGCGATGTCACGCGGGCCCACACCGAGCAACCGTTGCATCCACTGCGTCATGTGGCTCTGGTGTGCGAAGCCGACCTCGAGCGCGACCTGCGATGCGCTGCGCCTGCCTTCGAGCAGCAGCACTTTCGCGCGTTCCACGCGGCGCTGCACGACATAGCGATGCACCGGAACACCCAGCGTTGCGCGAAACAGCACGTTGAAATGCGGCACGCTCAAGCCGGCCTGCGCCGCCAGTTCGGCCAGCGTCAGGCGCTGATGCAGATGGGCTTCGATGTAGTCGATCACGCGTGCAGCCACGCGGGGCGCCAGCGTGCGAGCGCTGTTGGCCGCCCCGGCAGCCACGTCCCGACTGCTGTTGAGCAGACGAACGACCAGCGCCGTGCACAGGCTTTCCGCATACAACGCATCAGAGGTGTCTTCTGCCTCCAGTTCTGCCCCCAGCGCAGCGGCAAGATGATGCACGCGCGCATCGCGCCATTGCAGACGCGGCGTCATGTCTGCCGGTGCACCCACCTGTTCGCCGATGCTGCGTACAAACGTATCGGTGATAGCGATGCGCAGAATCCGGCAGTCGGCATCGTCCGTCCACATGCCGGGCAGGCCGGCGGGAATCACGTTCGCATCGCCGTGGGCCTGGATGCCCGAATAACGGCGGCCGTCGCATACGCAGTTCGTCCGCACGGGTGTGCCGACATGCACGGTGACGCGGTGATGCGCCATGGCGGGCACCCGGTACGTGCCGGGGCGGATGCCGAGCAGTGTGGCGGCAAAGCCGTCCCAGCCAAGCCCCTCGCTAGAGCGCAGGCAGACTGGAGCGGGTTCAAGCAAGGCGGCGGGCGTGATGGCGTTCATGGCGGGTTCGGGAATTCGGTGGTGCCTCGACATTCTGCGCCCACCCATCCCCTATCGCTTTCATAACAAAGATCAATTAGATTTACGATATCGATAGCCAGATACTTGCCAGCGTTGTATTTGGCTTCCCCACAGCTAAATTTCCGACGGCCTCCGGGCCGTCTTTTTATTTCGGTGCCCTGCGCTTATGGTGAAACGGGCACGCATCACAACACGGAGACACGCCAATGGACCGCGACGCATTCGTCGGCGCATTGAGAGCGGAAGGCTTTACGGACTTTGTTCTGGTGACGCGAGAGCCAGGCGAGCTGGACACGCATACGCACCCGTTCGAGGCGAAAGCGCTCATCCTGGCCGGCGAAATTCACATCCGCGCAGAGGGCGCGGAGCGCGTCTACCGGCCCGGCGACACGTTTCATCTGGCGGCCAATGCACCGCACACCGAGCGCTACGGCGCGCAGGGTGTGCAGTATCTGGTGGCCCGGCGCTAGGCCGGCAAGTCAGGCGCGCGCTGGATACTGCGCGAGCACCTTGTCGCGAATCGACGGCTTGATGTTCGCCAGCGACATGTTGCCGTTGTAGTGCGCCACCACGCGCGGGTTCATCACGCGGAACCACAGCGGCGGCACATAGGCGATGAGGATCATCGCGGCATAACCGGCAGGCAGTTGCGGTGAATGCTCGAAATGCCGCAGCGCCTGGAATGACCGCGTCGGGTTGGCGTGGTGATCGGCATGTCGTTGCAGTTGATACAGGAACAGGTTTGTCACCACGTGGTTGCTGTTCCACGAATGTTGCGGCGTGCATCGCTCGTAGCGGCCGCTGGGCAATTGCTGGCGGCACAGGCCGTAGTGCTCCAGGTAGTTCACCACCTCCAGCAGCGATGCGCCGTAGATGGCCTGGATGATCAGGAACGGCACCGCCTTGGGCCCGACAAACGCGATGCACACGCCCCACAGCACCACCGTCATCGCCCAGGCGTTGAGCACGTCGTTACGCCATGACCAGATCGAGTGGCCGTGCTGCTCCAGCCGACGCTTCTCCAATGCCCACGCCGATTTGACGCTGCCCACCACCGTACGCGGCAGAAATTCCCAGAACGACTCGCCATAGCGCGCGCTTGCCGGATCGGCCGGCGTGGCCACGCGCACGTGGTGGCCGCGGTTGTGCTCCACATAGAAGTGCCCGTAGGCGACCGGTGCCAGCGTGATCTTCGCGAGCCACCGCTCGAAACGGTCTGTCTTGTGGCCAAGCTCATGCGCAGTGTTGATCGAGATGCCCGTCACCACGCCCACCGAAAACGCGAACGCAATGTAGTCGTACCAGACGAGGTCATACGTGCGCAGCACCCACATCGCCACCGCAAAGCTCACGTAGAGCACGGTGGTCGCCAGGTAGACGATACGGCGGTAGTAACGCTGTTTTTCCAGCGTCGGGACGACGTCTTCGGGAGGGTTGTCGCGGTCGTCGCCAATCAGAAAATCAAGGGCTGGAATGATCGTGAACACGATGAACGGCCCCGCCCACCAGAGCGGATGCCAGCCCGTCGCAAGCGCCGACACGGCTGCGATGATGGGTAGCGTGATAGTCAGCGCGCCGAGCATCCAGAGATAGCGCTTGCCGTCGGTCCATTCCACGGACGCGACCATGCCGGGTGTTGCCATTGTCTTCCTCCTGTTTTGCCCCGCTGGGTGGCTTGGCTTGTGTACGCACATGCGTGCGCCGCCGGGGTCGTGCCCGACGCTTGCGTTATAGGCGCAGCAGGAGAAGAGACCAACGCCAGAAACTAGGCGCGAAACTCCAAACAAAGCAGCCGCTGTGCAGCCCTCTGGAGGCGAGAAAAAAGCAGGTGATTGAAACGGACGATTTAAAAACGGTCGTTCGATTTTGGTGCGGCGCACCTGAACGAAGGCTCGCAACAACCGCTTATGCCTGCGCCCAAGGGCGCCGGGGGCAATGCGGATCAGGCCAATGTGGGGAGGAACATGTTGACCGCTTCGAGCACAGCGGCCTCCTGCTCCCGATGCGGCACGTGCCCGCAACGCTGCACGAGTTTGAGCGTGGCGGGCGCACCGGCCAGCGTGACGATGCGTTCGGGCTGCGCAGTCGAGCCGTATTCATCTTCGGTGCCGTGCAGCGCCAGCACGGGGCTGCGCACGGCAAGCAGTGCTTCGTCCAGACACCACTGCGCAAATGCCGGAGACAACCACGTGTTGACCCACGCATCCAGCACCCATTGCGCCTTGCTGCCGTGATAGCGCTCCAGCCGGCCTATCTGACGGGGCTCTGCAAACTGTGCCTGGGCGACGCGGATGCCCTCGCGCGTCTGCTCTTCCACAAACGCCTGCGCCGACTCGGTAATCAACCCCGCACAGCGGCCCGGATACGCCGCCGCAATCGACACGGCCATCCCACCCCCGACGCTGTGGCCGAAGACGATGAAGCGATCCACGCCAAGTTGCTCGATCAGCGCGGCAAAGCCACCGTACGCTTCCTGCTGAATGAAGCCCGGATCGAGCTGGCCCGCACAGGCGTCGGATCGGCCGAAGCCAAGCCGGTCGTAGGCGATGACCGCGTGTCCGGTCGACTGCGCCAGGTGCTGCGGAAAATCACGCCACAGCGCTACACAGCCGAGGGAATCATGCAGCAGCACGATGGGCGGTTTGGCGGCATCGTCAACCGGGCCGCCCCACTGCTTGGCATGGAGACGGCCATCGGGTGTGGTGATCCATGCCTCGGCGCCATCCGCCGAAACCGCAGAAAGCGACTCAGCCATCCCGGTCTCAGAACAGGCGGTCGAGCCAGCCGTGCGGGTCCGGTGCGCGGCCGTTCTGCAGATCGACCAACGCCGCCTTCAGCTTGGTCGTCAGCTCGCCCGCCTTGCCATCGCCGATGGTGAAGTTGTGCTTGTGGCCCTTGACCTTGCCGATGGGCGTGACAACCGCTGCGGTGCCGCAGGCAAAGGCTTCACGCAGGCGGCCGCTTTGGGCGTCGGCCTGCCATTGGTCGATGGAGTACGGCTCTTCACGCACGGTCAGGCCCATGCCGCGCGCCAGCGTGATCAGCGAATCGCGTGTGATGCCCGGCAGGATCGTGCCGGTGAGCGGCGGCGTCTGCAGCGAACCGTCATCGAAGACGAAGAAGACGTTCATGCCGCCCAGCTCTTCAATCCACTTGCGCTCCACCGCATCGAGGAAGACGACCTGGTCGCAGCCCTCGCGGGTGGCTTCAGCCTGGGCAACCAGGCTGGCGGCGTAGTTGCCGCCGCACTTGGCCTCGCCCGTGCCGCCGGGCGCGGCGCGCGTGTAGTTGTCCGACACCCAGATGGTGACGCCTGACGATGCGTCGCCCTTGAAGTACGCGCCCACCGGGCAGGCAATCACGCAGAACAGGTATTCGGCCGACGGCTTCACGCCCAGGACCACTTCGGTGGCGATCATGAAGGGGCGCAGGTACAGCGACGAGCCCTGGCCCGACGGAATCCAGTCGCGATCGAGCTTGACCAGCTCGCGCACGGCCTGCAAGAAGAGGTCTTCCGGCAGCGCGGGCATCGCCAGGCGCTTGGCAGAATTCTGGAACCGGCGCGCATTCGCCTCCGGGCGGAACAGCGCACCGCCGCCGTCCGGCAGGCGGTAGGCCTTCATGCCCTCGAAGATTTCTTGTGCGTAGTGCAGCACCAGCGTGGACGGATCGCACTGGATCGGGCCATGTGCACCGATTTTGGCGTCGTGCCAGCCCTTGCCCTCGGTATAGCGAATGGTGGCCATGTGATCCGTGAAGACGCGGCCGAAAGCTGGGTTTTCCAGCAGGCGCGCCCGCTCTTCCGCCGGAACAGGGTTCGGGCGCTTCTCGATCGAAATAGCCGATTCGACAACGTTGTTCATACCGTCTCCAAGAGTGCGAGGGGGCACAAAAATGCCCAAACCGCTATTTTGCGCCAACGGCGATGCAATTTGGTTGCGTATTCACGCGCATACGGTATTGCAGGCGGCGGAAAAGCAATGCCCCGGACAGGCGCCCAGGAGCATTAGCCGCCGTGACCCAGCGGCTGAAACGTTCTCGTCGTGCGACGTGGAATCCCGCAGCGGAACGGCGATATCGCCGCGCATTCGCGCGCCCAAAGACTTGATGGCCCGGCATCACCCCTGCGTGATATGAAGCCCTATGGTACGGTTGACGGAATGAACGTCATGACCCGCCATCCCTTGCTGGCGTGCGGCGGCACAGCGGTGCCGCCATGGAGCGTTGCGCACCATGAGTGATGTGAAACGCGATCCGCGTCGTCAGATCCACGCCGAGAAAGTCGCCGCCAGCCGGGCTTTGCGCCTGAGCGTGCCGGCAGAGGCACGGCCCGCGCCGGTGAGCCGAAAAGACTGGCTCCGGCAGCGGAAGGAGCAACTGCAGGCCGCCCGCGTTGCCGCCAAACAGCGACGTGATCAACTCAAGGCAGAAATCCTCTCGGCCGCGCAAGAAGTTGCCCGCGAAGAACGGGTAGCCGCACGACTGGAAGCGGAACGCGTCAAGGCAGAAACGAAGTCGGCCAGCGTGCATGCCAAGGAAGACGCACGTGCTGCGGCCAAGTTCGAACGCAGCAAGCCAGGCCGGTCAACGTCAAAGCGCAAGACGCTCGGGACGGGAAAGCGCAAATTGGTCTCCTACGCCGATCTTCTGCGCATGCGCGGATGAGCCCGGCCTACGCTGACCCTGCAACCGTTAGCGCGCCTGCACAGCCTCGGCTTCTACGTTCTTCGAACGAACCGGCATGGGCTTGCCGTCAAGCTTGCGGAAAATCCATGCAGAAAACACGGTCACGACGCCCATGGTGAAGAACGCCAGCCGATACGCCGGCGCGGCCACACCAAGCTTGACCGAAAAAAGGCTGACAAGCCCACCCCCGATCGATACGCCCAGGCCGATTGCGAGCATCTGCACCATCGAGAACAAGCTGTTGCCGCTGCCCGCATCCTGATGCGACAAGCCTTTGAGCGTGATGCTGTTCATGGCCGCGAACTGCATCGAATTGGCCCATCCGAACACCGACAGTTGCACGATCGATAGCACAAGCGGCCAGCCCGGCGACATGGCCGCAAACGAGGCAATCGAGACACCGACGACCCACGTGTTGACCTGGAGAAACACGTCGTATCCGAACCGGTTCACAAGCGGGACGACCCAGCGCTTGGCGAGCATGCCGGCAATGGCAATCGGCAATAGCAGCAACCCGGAATGGAACGGCGAATACCCAAGCTGCAACTGGAACAGCAGCGGCAGCAGGAATGGCACGGCGCCGGACCCGATGCGGCAGAACAGGTTGCCGATCAGCCCAATGCTGAAGTTCGGCTCGCGAAAGAGCGCAAGCTGGAACAGCGGCGCCATACGCCGCCTTGCGTGCGGAATATAAAGCAGCGCGCTGACGATGCTCACGGCGATCAGCACCACGCTCCACGGGCTATGCGCACCGTTTTCGAGCGCCAGCGAGAACGCCACCATGCACAACGACAGCAGCCCACAGCCAAGCCAATCGAATGGCGCCACGGCGCGCACGGCGTCCTGCGGCAGATAGCGCCGTACCGCAAACAGACCCACGAAACCCACCGGCACGTTGATCAGGAAAATCCAGTGCCACGAGACATCCTGCACAAGCCAACCGCCCAGGGCGGGTCCCAGGAGCGGACCAACCTGCCCCGCCACCGACACAAAGGCCAACGCTGCGATGTACTGCTCGCCCGGAATATTGCGCAGCACCGCCAGCCGGCCAATCGGCAACAGCATCGATCCGCCAATCCCCTGCAGCACGCGTGCGATCACCAGTTGCGGCAGCGTGTGTGCCGTTGCGCAGAACACCGAACCGAGAACAAAGATCAGGATCGCGGTGAAATAAACGCGCCGCGTGCCGAACTTGTCTGCCAGCCACCCTGATGCCGGCGTCAGCATCGCCATGGTGAGCGTGTAAGCCACGACCACCGATTTCAGGTCGAGGGGCTTTTCACCCAGGCTGCGCGCCATGGATGGCAGGGCGGTATTGACGATCGTTGTGTCCAGCGCCTGCATGAAGAAGCCGGCAAAGACGATCCACAGCATGGCCTTGTGGGAGGCGTTCTGCGGGGCGGCGGGAGTTGAAGCGGTTTGCATGTGAATCCTGGAACACCTGCCCGGAAAGCGCCGGACATCCACCCGCAATGCTACCGACGGACAGCCAATCGGGAACCCCTCTAGAGACGTTGACTGTTATCGGAAAACCCGATGACAATGCCGGCATGCTCAATCCAGTCTGGATTCAAACCTTCGCCGCGGTGGCCGCCGCCCATAGCTTTACGGAGGCCGGACGCCAACTTGACCTGTCGCAATCGTCGGTTAGCGATCACATCCGCCGGCTGGAGCAAAGCGTGAACCGGCGGCTGTTTGTGCGCGACACCCATTCGGTGTCGCTCACGCCCGACGGCGAGGCCCTGCTCGTTCACGCGAAGCTGATCCTCGAATCCCTGGCGCGTGCTGAACTGCAGTTCAGTGCGCCCCGGCTGCAGGGCCGCGTTCGGCTGGGCTCTTCGGAAGACTTGGCGCAAGGGCCGTTGCCCAATCTGCTGGCAGCGTTTAGGGCCACGCATCCGGATGTGGAGCTTGAGATCACGATGGGGATGACCAGCAAACTGTATGAAGGCATCGAAGACGGCTCGCTCGATCTGATTGTCGGCAAACGCCGCGAAGGCGGGCGACGGGGCGTGCCGCTATTCCGCGGCCAGCTCGAATGGCTGGCCCGGCCCGGTACCGTGGTGGATGTTGGTCAGCCGTTGCCGCTCATCCTCGTCAACGAGCCCAGCGTGACCCGCTCCATCGTGCTGGACACGCTGGCCGCAGCGGGGTGGCTGTGGCGCGTGGTCTGCACCAGCAGCAGTCATTCCGGGTGTATTGCGGCGGCGCGCGGCGGGCTGGGGATTACCGTGCGCGCGCAGAACCTCGCGGGCGGCGGGCTGGTACCGCCCGTCAATGGCGATGTCTTGCCGCCGTTGCCGGCAATCGAATTCATTACGTTGTCAGCACGGCGCTTGAGCAAGCCGGCGGAGACACTCTTGCAGCTCATCCGCAAAAGCGACCTGCGCGCCGGGCGGACGGACTGAACAACGTTTACCGTTACGAGAGCACGGCCTCGTCGACTTGCTGGGCAGTCTGCGCAACTTCAAGCCGATTGCCGCCCAGCGATTTGGCACGATAGAGCGCCTTGTCTGCCGCAGCCAGGCCATCCGCCAGCGATGGCAGATCGGCGTTGAACTCTGCCATGCCAATGCTGACTGTCGCCAGAATGCCGGCGCTGTCGCTGCGGCGTTGGACCGCTTCTGCAAAGCACTTGGCCACGGCCTCGCCCCGCGTTCTTGCGTGGCGCGCGTCATCACCCAACAGCAGCGCGGCAAATTCCTCGCCGCCAATGCGCGCAAGCATTGCGCCGGGGCCAAGCACACCCTGCGCGATTTCCGCAAACACCGTGAGAACGGTGTCGCCAGCCTGGTGTCCGTAGCGGTCGTTGATGGCCTTGAACCGGTCCAGATCGAACACGAGCGTAGCGACTGGGCCGTTGCTGCCGACGCCTTCGATCAGACGTGTGCCCTGCTCAAAGAACCAGCGGCGATTGCCAAGGCGGGTCAGGTAGTCGGTCTGCGATTCGCTCAGAAGCTGGCCGTGGGCCTCGTCCCGAATGAGCTTCAGCAACGTCATCGGCAACACCATCGCGTACAAGACGCCCTCGATCATCGTCAACTTGCTGGCCAGCGGCTGCATGGCGGGTCCGTATGCGGACACCAACCCGGGCAGCGCGAGCCCGCGGGCAAGGTAGAGCGCGGCATGCAAGGTCGTCACCATCACCACGAGTTGTCGCGGGCGCAGCGGCTTCATGGTGTCGCATCGCCACATTTCCCGGGCCGTCATCGCACTGACCAACGCAATCGGAATCGCGCTGACGTAGTTCCAGAGGATGCCTTGCCACTGCGCACCCCAGATCGCCCAGACCAGGGCCATGCCGATGAGCACGCCGGCTGCGGCGCCGCGATACTGCCGCCCGTTCAGCGCCGCCACGCCGGACAGCACGAGCAGATAGCCGCACAGCATGATGAGGTTGCAGAGTGCTGCGCCCGTCGCGCCCGGCACTTCGTGGCGGAACAGCACGGCCGTGCACCCGAGCGAGAGCGTCGCAAACCCGGCCGCCAGCAGGCGCAACGCCTTGCTGCGCCGGGGGTTGGTCCGATGCTCCCAGAACAGCATTCCAGCGCTGGCGAGCAGGATGCCGACGGCAAGGAGATAAAGGGTAAGAAGATCGACGTACATCCGGATATCAAGACAGTGCGCCGAGCATGGCGGCGCGCGCTCCGGATTTTACGTGGGAATGTCGTTGCGCATCGGGCGCGGCAGCCCCTCCCTACGGGGGTGAATGCATTATCACTCGCAGCGAAAAACGCTGGAAATGGCGTCAAAAACCCGTGTGCCTACCGTTGCGTGCGTCCCCGTCAAACACGTACGAGGACGACGCCAACGACCCACGCGGCGGCGCCAGCAATTCGCGGCAAGCCGCCCGGATGCTGCGGCATACCAAATGGCCCGCGCTATCTGCTCGCGTTCAGCCTCGACACGAGCAGTGCATATTTTTCCGGCGAGGTATCAGCCAACGCGGCTTCGCGTGTGGAAGGCGTGTCGTCATACGGCACCGGTTCGGTAAACTGGCTCACTGTCAGATCCCACATCTTGCCGTCAATCCGGTTGTAGAAGTGCGTGCCGCCTGGCGTCTGCGTCGTGAGGATGTCTCCACCGAAATGGTCCTGCACGACAAGCGAAGTCACGCTGCAATGATTCTGCGCCGGATTTGACGGCGACCACGCATTGGTGGGGCTCGATGTATCTGCAGACCACACGTTCGAGAGGGCTCGGTACAGATCGAGTGGCACTGCGAAAGGGGACGACACGGCTGGCATTTGATCTTCCTGTTTCATCGATAGGGAAGCGGCGGTTGAATCGAGGTTGGATACCCCGGTTGATGCGACAGCGGATGGAACGCGCAAAAACAAAAAGCCCCGTCGTGGTCGGCGGGGCTTCGGTGCGCATGGTCTTGCGGATTGCTAATGCGTGCACGCCCCCAGAGGCCGTCCCCAATGGGCATGCGCGTGATGCTGGATCGCAATGGTGAGGGACGTGTGGGCTTGCATGGGACGAGTGTGCCTTCCGGCGTGAGGCGCGTCAACGAATGTCGGTTGACCTTTGACGCCGGCGTGCACATGCTTGGCACGCAACGTGTGGAGTCTTCCGTTGTACTGAAAACCAACCGCCGGTGCCGCGGCCTCCACGGGTGGCTCCAGGCACGCATCGGAGCGCATGAATGATCCCCACCATTACCGCTTTTGAACGCTCGCCCGATGGCGGCAAGGGACTGGCGCGCGACACGCGTGTCCGCTGGGCGCTTGAAGAAGCAGGCCAGCCCTACAACGTCCGGCTGGTTTCGTTCCAGGCGATGAAAGCGCCTCCGCACCTGCGCCTGCATCCATTCGGCCAGATCCCGACCTACGAGGAAGGCGACCTGGCCTTGTTCGAAACAGGCGCGATCGTCTTCCATATCGCCGAGCGGCATACGGTTTTATTACCAAACGACAACAATGCTCGCGCACGGGCGATCACGTGGATGTTTGCGGCGCTCAACACCGTCGAACCGCCGATTCTGGAACTCGTTACTGCCAAGTTCCAGGAGGGCGACAAGCCGTGGACCGCTGAGCGCTTGCCGCTGGTCATGGATCGCATCCGCCGTCGGCTCAATCAACTTTCTGCGCGCCTGGGCGATGCGGATTGGCTTGATGGAGCATTCAGCGCAGGGGACTTGTTGATGGTGTCCGTACTGCTCCGGCTGCGGCCCTCGGGCCTTCTGGACGAATTCCCGAGCCTGGCCGCCTATGTCGCGCGCGGTGAAGCGCGGCCCGCTTACCAGCGCGCGTTCGAGGCGCAACTGGCGGTGTTTACCGGCACACCGCCAGCCGGCTGACGAAGCTCAGGCCGCTTTGGCCTGTTGCATGGCGTCGAGCTGATCGCCGCCAAGACTGTCGACCAGGTCGGTCAGCATCCGAGCCAACTCGCCGGTCATCAGTGCGACATCGGAGTCGAAGCGTTCGTCGTCGTTCTGGGCGGTGGGGTCTTCGGCTTCCTTGATCACGTCAAGCGGCGTCACGCGCTTGATCAGGAGCGACGGCGTCAGCACGAAGGAGACCCGGTCGTCCCAGGTCATGGCAAGGCGCATGCATTGTTTGCCAGCTTCGATATGCCGGCGCATGTCTTCCGCTTCCAGCGCGTGGCCGACGTATCGCACCGTGGCACCGCCCTCACCTGTCGAGCGCAACTCGGCGTCCTGGTCTACGGTAAAGCCGCCGGGCGCCTCTCCAGAGAGCAGCCACTCCGTCATTGCCGCAACCGGCGAATGCGCCAAGTGCACGTTGGTGAGCGGCAACTGATCGACCGACTTCACGAGCAGGCCGCGTACATCGTCGGCAACCGCCTGCGAAGCCGCATCGATCACGAGCCAGCCGTTTGCCGTATCGATCCATACACGGGTATCGCGCCGAATGCTGAACGCGCGTGGCAGCAGTTCGTCAGTCACCTGCTCCTTGAGTTCGCGCAGTTGCTTTCGGCCGGGCTTGAAGCCCTGCTGCTCCTCCAGCTCAAGCGCGCGGGCTTTGGTCACCTGGTTGATGACGGACGCCGGCAGCAGCTTCTTTTCTGCGCGAAAGACCAGCAGCATCTGCCCGTTGTTCGAATACACGAGCGCGCCGTCATCGCGCGGCGATGCCCAGCCGGAGGTTTGCTTTTCTACGCTGTTGCCCGGTTGAAACGCGTGGGGCGCCAGCCACTTTTCAAGTTGGTCAGGGGTAACGGCCCAAGGTGCCGGCAGGCGATGGAGCTGAAGGTTTTTGAACCACATGGGAGTACGGGCAAAGTGCGCGATTCTAAATGATGGCGGCACCCCTCCTCCCAATGGCCGATGTCCGGCCCGGCGCGCGCGGCACGTTCGGCTGGCGCCGGTACTAATATGCAGGTCTTGACGCCGGCATCCGTTGATGATCGATCGGGCGTCGCATTCGAGCTGGAGACAAACGATGACACGCGTTCGCGTTGCGGGCTTCACCATCTCGCTTGACGGATACGGCGCAGGTCCGGATCAGGACATCAACAATCCGCTCGGCATTGGCGGGGCAGAACTGCACACGTGGCTAGTCACGACGCGCACGTTCCAGCACGCCCTGCTCGGCAAGGACGGCGGCACAACCGGTGTTGACAATGATTTTGCCGCCCGCAGTTTTCAGAACGTTGGGGCGTGGATTCTCGGGCGAAACATGTTCGGCCCCATTCGCGGGGATTGGCCCGACGACAACTGGAAAGGCTGGTGGGGCGACAACCCACCGTATCACGTTCCCGTTTTCGTGTTGACCCACTACGCGCGTGCACCCATCGAGATGGAGGGCGGCACGACCTTCTACTTCATCACAGGCGGCGCTCAAGAAGCGCTCGACCGTGCCCGCGCGGCCGCCGGCGGGAAAGATGTACGCATCGGCGGTGGGGCAGGCACCATCCGACAGTACCTTCGTGCGGGCCTCATCGATGAGCTGCACATTGCGATCTCGCCGATCTTGCTTGGCCGTGGGGAACCTCTGTTCGAAGGCATTGATTTGCGAGCGCAGGGCTATACGTGTGTTGAATCCGTAGCGTCGGAGAACGCAACGCATGTTGTTCTGCGGCGCCCGTCCCGTACGAACATCTGAACGGACGATGACAGGACGAACCATGACTGAGCACGACGCAAAACTACACGGTAGCTGGCGCTTGGTGTCTTTCGAGACCGAGATGCAAGAGACAAAAGAGCGCACGCAGCCCTGGGGCGCTGATCCCAAGGGGTCACTGATCTTCGGCGCGGATGGACGCATCATGGTGCTTCTCACCGCAAAGGTGCGGGAGCCCGGGAATACAGACGAGAAGCTGCTGGCGCTATTCCGCACGGTGATGGCCTACACGGGGCGGTATCGGGTCGACGGAGACCGGTTCATCACAAGGGTGGATGCGTCCTGGAATGAAGCCTGGACCGGCACGGAGCAGGAACGGTTCTACACGCTTGACGGGGACGAGCTCGAGGTTCGCACGGCGTGGATGCCCAACCCGTTGGCATCCGGAAACCCAATGGGAAGAGGTGTTCTCCGTTTCAGGCGCGAGTCATCTCCCCTGCCGGCTTGACGATGAGTGGCCTAGAAAGATGCATAGCGAACAACTTACGTTCACCAGTCAGGAAGCCTGGGAAGCCTGGCTCGAAACCCATGCAGAGGCTGTGACCGGTGTCTGGCTCCGCATCGCAAAGCGGTCGGCCGACCAATCGACTGTGTCTTACGCCCAGGCACTGGAGAGTGCCCTCTGCTACGGATGGATCGATGGCCAAAAAAAGGCTGAGAGCGAGCACTACTGGCTACAGCGATTTACACCTAGAACCGCCAAAAGCATCTGGTCGAAGATCAACAAAGCCAAGGCTGAAACGTTGATCTCCGACGGGAGGATGCGCCCAAGCGGACTTCGCGCAATCGATCTGGCCAAGCGCGACGGGCGTTGGGAGGCTGCCTACGCATCTGCGAGTACGTCAACGGTGCCCGATGACCTGCAGCTGGCTCTCGACGCCAACCCGAAGGCCAGGCAATTCTTCTCGACCCTGAATAGCCAGAACCGCTATGCGATTCTGTTCAGAATCCAAAACGTGAAGAAGGCCGAGACGCGCGCAAAGAAGATCGCTCAGTTCATCGACATGCTGAACAAGGGCGAGAAGCTTCATCCATAGCATTCATTTAACTGTGCTGGACGTGTGTCAACAGACCTCGGCGCGCTCCCATCAGGAGCGATTCGTGCATTCATGCCGTCAAGCATGATCGAGTGCCGAGACCGCAGCCCTCAGGGCCAGAAGGTAACTCTGTACTCCGAACCCACAGATCTGCCCGGTGACGATGTCTGCAAACACCGAGTGATGCCGGAACGGCTCGCGTGCGTGGATATTGGACATATGCAGTTCTACGACGGGACACGTCAGGATCGCCAGCGCATCGCGGATGCCGTAGCTGTAATGCGTCCACGCGCCCGCGTTGATCAGCACGGCGTCCTGGCCGTCTTCGAACGCACGGTGAATGCGCTCACACATCGCCGCTTCGCTGTTTGTTTGGAAGGACTCCACCTGCACGCCAAGTTCGGCGCCCAACGCCTGCAATCTGGCGTCGATCTCGGCCAGCGTGATCGTCCCGTACTGCACCGGATCGCGCTTCCCGAACATGTTGTGATTGACGCCGTGCAGCATCAAGATGCGCTTCATTCGGGCCTCCGTGCTGGACTCAATCAAAGGGAACGGTGAGCCGATCGATCACCGGCCGTGTCTCCGGACGCACGCCGCGCCACCACGCGAACGCTTCAGCGGCCTGTTCGACCAGCATGCCAACACCGTCTGCGATGTCGCGCACGCCCGCGTTGCGGGCGAGCCGCAGGAACGGCGTCAACCCCTTGCCGTAGGCCAGTTCATAGGCCATGCCTTCATGGCGGAAGATGCTCGGTGGAACAGGTGGCAGATCGCCCGTGAGACTGGCTGATGTGGCATTGACCACCAGATCAAAGCGCCCCATCGCCGCCAGCTCGGCATACCCGCACGCGACGACCGGGCCGCGCTCTGCAACCTGTGCAGCCAGCGCCTGCGCTTTTGCGACGTCGCGGTTCGCGATGACCATCTCCGCCGGCATCGCCTGCAGGAACGGCAGCAGAGCGCCACGCGCCGCACCGCCGGCACCGAGCATCAGCACGCGCTTGCCAGACATCGGCAGCCCCAGGTTGGCTTCGATGTCGCGAACCAGCCCAATGCCGTCGAAGTTGTCGGCCAGGATGCGGCCATCCTCAAACTTCAGTGCGTTCGCCGCGCCGGCCAACGTTGCACGCTCGCTGCGCTCGTCGGCCATCGCAAAGGCCTTGAGCTTGAACGGCGCTGTGACATTCATGCCCTTGCCCCCGCCTGCGGCGAACCTGCGAACGACATCCGCGAACGCCGCCTCCGGTTCGACCGGCCCTTCGATGGCCGTGTATTGCATGTCCTGTCGCGTCTCTTGAGCAAATAGCCCGTGAATAAGCGGCGATTTGGTATGAGAGATCGGATTGCCGATCACCGCATAGTGGTCAGTCATCATTGGGCTCGCTTCGAATAGAGGACACCATCAACCTGCATCGCGTGGATCTCGTCTGAGTCGAAACCCAGGGCGCGCGCCACTTCGGCGTTGTGCTCGCCCAGGTCGGGCGCGACATCGCGGACCGTCGTATCGCAATCGGAGAACTTGAACGGCAGGTTCGGCAGGCGCAACGTGCCATAGCGTGGGTGCTGTTGCTCGACCACCATCCCCCGCGCTTGAATTTGCGGATCGGCCAGCACCTCGTCAATGCGCTGCACCTTGGCGCATGGCACATCGATGCCATCCAGCAGCTCCAGCACCGATGCCACCGACCGCGCCGCCACCCAGGGCTCCACCACAGAGAGGATTTCCGTGCGGCACGCGTTGCGCCCAGCGCCCGCATGAAACCGCGTGTCGGTGCCGAAGCCCGCCGGGCCACCATTTGCCTCGACCAGCGCGGCGAAACGCTTCCAGGCGTCGTCCACCTGCGCGGCGATCACCAGATCGCCGTCAGCCGCGCGGAACACGCCATAGAGGGTGGAGGTCGGCATGTCATGTCCAGTCTGCTCGGGCAGTACGCCCTGTAGCGTGTAGCACTGCACCGCGTATTCGTGCATCGACACCAGCGTGTCGTACAGCGCCATGTCGATGTGTTGCCCTCGCTGGCTCTTCACGCGTCCCAACAAGGCCGCGTTGATGGCAGCGACGGCGTGTATGCCCGTATACATGTCACCGAGCGAGATGCGCAGCAACGGCGGCCGCTCACCCGGCATGCCGACCATTTGCATGATGCCGCTCTTGGCTTCGGCAATCAGTCCGAAACCGGCGCGATGTGCGTCCGGCCCGGTATGTCCGTAAGCCGAGATGGAGCAATAGACTAGGCCCGGATTGCGCGCCGCCAACTCGGCATAGCCCAGTCCCAGCTTGTCCAGCGCACCGGGCCGGTAGTTTTCGATGAACACATCGGCCGAGTCGCACAGCCGCTGCATGAACGCCTTGCCGCGCGGGTCCTTCATGTTGACGCTCACACCGCGCTTGCCCATGTTGAGCTGCAGGAAGTAACCGCTTTGCTCATCGTCGAGCACGGTGGCGTGCTGGCGGCCGGCGTCGCCGGTACCGGGGCGCTCGACCTTGATCACTTCGGCGCCGAGCGCGGCCAAGCATCGGCCGACGTAAGGACCGGCGAGGAAGTGGCTGTAGTCGACAACGCGAATACCTTCCAGAGGGCGGGCCTGCATCAAAACGCTCCCGGCCGGCGCGGCACCATCAGACGATGCTCGCCGCGTTGCACCACCTGACCGTCCTGGTTGATCAGCTCCGATGGCAGCACGACGATGCCCCAGCCCGGCCGGCTCTTGCTTGCCCGCATCTCCCCGACGCGGAACTTCACATGCAGCACGTCGTTGACCTTGATCGGCAGCAGGAAATCCCAAGTCCAGCCGAGCGACATGCCGGGCAGGAAACGGTAGTCGCTCTGCGTTTTCAGGCCATCGGCAATCGACAGCCCGAACAGCCCATGCGCGACGATGCAGCCGAAGTGGCTGGCATTGGCATAGGCCTCATCAACATGCACCGGTGTGTGGTCACCGGTGAGGTCGGCGTAAGCGAGGATGCGTTCCTTCGTTACCGTGTAGCTCGGGCTCACGCAGGTGTCGCCCTCGCGTGCGTCATCCCAATATTTTTCGACGATGGTCATATTTATGCCTGCGCACGTGGGTTGATCGCCAGCGCCTGCGCTACGCACGACGCAGGCTTGGCCTGGATGAGTTCGACCGCCAGGCCATCCGGCAATCGCAGCCAATTGCGGCCCTGCGGCATTTCGCTGACGCCGAAACCGTGTGCCAGGGACAGTGCGGCTTCGAGGTCTTCGCACATCACCCCAAGATGAGCCAGACGGCCCTCAAGGCCCTCAGGGCCCTCAGGGCCCTCGAACTCCGGGGCATGGATGAACTGCAGTCCACCGAGGGTCCAGTACTGCCGAGGCGCTTCACGCGTGCCGTCGATCTCGCGCAGCGTCATGCCGAGCACCTCTTCGAAGAAACGGATGTGCCAATGGATGTCTTTCACCCAGATGGCGACGTGTTCCAGATAGGCCTTGGGGGCGCTCATGCGGTGGCCTCCTGGCGTTGACGGTCAGCCATCTCGCGCTCGATGCCTTTGATGCAGGCCACCAGCGTCGCATTGACCGGTGTCGGCACGCCGTGCTGCTGCCCGCAGCGCACGACTGAACCGTTGATGAAATCGATCTCGGTGATCGACCCTTTCTCCAGGCTTTGCAGCATCGATGTCTTGAACGCCGCGGGAAGGCCCTCGGCGGCAAGGTTCCAAGCCTGCTCTGGATCCGTCATCGAGAGCTTCACGCCCGCCGCTTGCGCCGCCGCAATCGCCTCGGCCACCGCGGCAAGCGATGTGGCCTTGAGCAGCGCATCGTCGTAGAGCTGGCCGTAGGTCAGTCGAGTGATGCCGGTCAGCGCGCCCGTGGCGACGTTCACCAGGAGCTTGTCCCACATCGTGCCGACAATGTTTTCGCTGACGGTGGTCGCCAGCCCGGCTGCGTTGAATGCGTCTGCGATGGCGTGCACACGCGGTGTCACGCGGCCGTCGAGTTCGCCGATGTACGTTGCCTTGCCAACCACGCCGGACTGAATATGGCCGGGGCCACGCAGCACCCCGCCCACGTAGGTCTTGCCTGCCAGCACCCGTTCGCGGCCGACGATCTCCGCCAGGATCGCTTCATGCCCCAGGCCGTTCTGCAACGACAGCACCAGCGTATCGGGCCCAACCAGAGCGGCCGCGCCGCGCATGGCCGCATCGGTCTGGAACGATTTGACGAGCACGATCACCAATTCCGCCACCCCGACTTCCGCAGCCTGCGTCGCTGCCAACACCGGGATGCGGCGCGTACCCTGCGCGTCGTCAACCCGCAGGCCCTCGCTGCGCATGGCGTTGACGTGCGCCGGTGAACGGCCGATCAGCCAGGTCTCATGGCCGCCATCCGTGAGCGCGGCACCGATGGCGCAGCCCAGCGCACCTGCGCCCAGAATCGCAATCTTCAATGGCGTCCCCTTGTCGTGTGGTTGCACGATAGAAGGCGGCACTTATACTGACAATACAATGATCCAAATACCGTTATTGCCATGGACAATAGTGCGGCGTCGCTGGCCGATCTGCCCGACTTGAAGCTGCTGCAGCTGTTCGATCTCCTCTACGACGTGCGCAACGTCAGCCGGGTTGCCGAACAGCTCGGACAGAGCCAGCCGACTGTCAGCATCTGGCTCGGGCGCCTGCGGGACTACGTGCGGGATCCTCTGTTCATCCGCACGCCGGGCGGCATGGCACCGACGCCACAGGCCGACGCGCTGATCGGGCCGTGTCGGGAAATTCTCGAATCGCTGAGGCGCTTTACTGCGTGGGAGATTGCGTTCGACCCAGCAACGGCGCAGCGGCGCTTTCGCATCTGCATGACCGATGCGAGCCACATCACCCTGCTGCCGCGCCTGCTGGCACACGTTCGCGCGCAGGCGCCCGGTGTTCGCTTGGAAGCTGCCCGGATTGACGGCAATACAGAACGCACCTTGGAATCGGGCGAGGCCGACCTCGCGATTGGCTACGTGCCCTGGCTGAGCGGCAGCATCTACCAGCAGCAGTTGTACGAGCAGGATTGGGTGTGCCTCGCCAACCGCCACCATCCCCGGATCCGCACCCGGTTTGGAGTCAAGCAATACTGTGCGGAGGGGCACATCGCCGTCACAGCAGGCACGGGGGCGCAACTCCTCCAGCAAGCACTGACGCGCGAGCGCATCGAGCGCCAGGTCGTGCTGGAACTACCGGGGTTCCTCGGGCTGGGCGCGATTGTCCAAACGACGGACTTGATTACCACATTGCCCCGCCACATCGGCGAAACCCTCGCACAGGCCAATGACCTTGCCGTGCGCGCGTGTCCGTTCCCTGTGGAGGGTTTTGCCGTTCGGCAGCACTGGCATGCTCGGTATCACCACGAAGCCGGCAACCGCTGGCTGCGCGGTGTGGTCAGTCAACTCTTTGGTGGGTCGCGCTAGCTGAAGGCGCCAGTACAAGCTTTGGCATTGGGGCTGGCAATGCGCCCTCGTGCGCGAGGCCTTGAAGCGCAGCTTGGGCGGTGTGGCAGCCGGACGGGAAGTGCTTATTCGCCGTTTCTCTGATTCGGAGGAGGACGACAACTATCCGCGGCCCTGCTCAGTCGTGAAGCGTCGACGCCGATCGTAGGGCGGCATCCGCCACGTGCTGCCGCCGCCACGAAACATCAGCGCATCCAGCGAAGTGCCGGGCTACGGCGGCGATAAAGCAATTTTCCCGTGCCTCGAACGGACGCCAATCGACTCGTCCAAAAAGCCTAATCCCCGCCAGGCTGCACGCAACTACCTGCCCAGGCAGCGTGCACCGCTGCAGCGTTTCCTCCTCGTACGGGACTGGGATGACTCCCGTCCATGACGCTCACGTTCGTCGGCCCAATTTTCAAGATTGCTCAGATAGAGAGGATTACCCCCACTTGGTCGCTACAGCATCCGGTTTCCTTGCCGTTGCAAGTTTCGAGCAGCGCCATGGGGGCCTGCCACCAACAAACGGCGCGGTAGAAAGGCCGAACGGGGAAATCACAATGAGCATCAATACTTTGACGGTGCGCGCCAAGCTCACCGTGGCGTTTGGCTTCTTGGCGGGGCTGGTATTGCTGGTGTCTGCGCTTGCGGTGCAGGCGCTCAGCGAGTCAAACGGGCGTTTTTCCAAGTACGTGAACGACATCAACGCGCGCGCCACGCTGGCCGAGGAAGTACGCACGGCAGTAGACCGCCGAGCCATTGCGGCACGCAACCTCGTACTGGTAACTAAGCCGTCCGATATCGACCTGGAAAAAGCCGCCGTTACGCAAGCGCATGAAGATGTGCAGAGCCGCCTTTCCAAGCTCAAGGAGCTGATCGCGCAGGTGCGCGATGCAGACGACCGCGCGCGGGGTCTTGTGGCCGATATCGACAGCATTGAAGCCAAGTACGGCCCAGTGGCGCTTGCCATCGTCAACGCAGCGCTGACTGGCAAGCACGAAGAGTCCATCACGATGATGAACGAGCAGTGCCGCCCGCTGCTGGCCGCACTCATCAAGGCGACCAATGCCTACAGCGATTACACGCGCGAGCGCGCGCACGAGATGGAGCAGCAGTCGGCCGAGCGCTACGCATTCCAGCGCACGCTGCTCATCGGCATTTGCCTTGCCACCGTGCTGGGCGCCCTGGCTGCCGGCATTCTCATCACCCGTGGGTTGACCCGGGCGCTGGGTGCGGAGCCTGATGCGCTGAGCGACATCACACGCCGCGTAGCCTCCGGAGACCTGAGCCCCGTGCTCGGCGGCGCAGCCGCACCGCGCGGCAGCATCCTCGCCTCCATGTCGGAAATGCAGGCCAGCCTTGTGAAACTGATCGGCCAGGTTCGCCAAGCCGCGCACGGCATTGCCAGCGATGTGGGTCAGATTGCCAGTGGCAACCAGGATCTCTCATCTCGCACCGAGCAGCAGGCGTCGTCGCTGCAAGAGACGGCCTCTAGCATGGAAGAGCTGACCTCCACCGTGAAGCAGAACGCCGACAACGCTCAGCAGGCCAGCGTGCTCGCCTCGGACGCCTCCGAGATTGCGCAACGGGGCAGCACCGTGGTCGGCAACGTGGTCGACACCATGACCGACATCCGCACCAGCTCGGCCAAGGTGGCAGACATCATCGGCCTGATTGAAGGCATTGCGTTCCAGACCAACATCCTCGCGCTCAACGCCGCAGTGGAAGCTGCGCGCGCCGGCGAGCAAGGCCGCGGCTTTGCCGTGGTGGCCAGTGAAGTCCGCAGCCTCGCGCAGCGTTCATCCAGCGCCGCGAAGGAGATCAAGGAACTCATCAGCACCTCGGTGCAGAAGATCCAGGATGGCTCCTCGCTGGTGGAGACTGCCGGCAAGACCATGACCGAAGTCACCCAGGCCGTGGCACGCGTGACCGACATCATGGGCGAGATTGCCGCCGCCTCTGTCGAACAGAGCCGTGGCATCGAGCAGATCAACCTGGCGATCACGCAGATGGACGAAGTCACCCAGCAGAATGCCGCGTTGGTCGAACAGGCAGCGGCTGCATCCACATCATTGGAAGGCCAGGGTCAGCAACTGAGCCATGCGGTGGCGTTCTTCCGGCTGCAAGGGTGAGTTCAGCGGCTTGATGCGGCAGACAATGTCGCCCGTATGGGGCGGCTATCGCCATTGAGTGGGAAATCGATTTGTAGGAACGCGGCCGTTTGACCACGGCTGCTGTCTGCGAACAGACGAGACTCGGATGTCGCGCGCGATTGTCCGCTACCAACCGTCGAACACGCCCCTTAAATCTTTCCAGGGACAAATCCATCGATGATGGCTTCGGCCATCTTCGTTGCCGCCCGTCTGGCGATACCAATGCTCTCCCAATGGTCCGCCTGCAGTGCGAAAATCCGGGAATGCTAGGTACTGGGAGGCATCCCTTCCTGGCAGATCAACACGGAGGCACGGTAAGACCGGTCAGGACGCCGCTCATGCCATTCACGAGGCGGGTCAAAGAGGTAGATCAGGGGGTAAACATCGAACCCCTTGTAGCGGCATGTCGGATAGGCATCCACAGCAATCTCCGTTGAAAGGGGCGCCTCGCTCTACACTCTTTCCATTTGCTCCATTGAACTATCCTCGAACGAGCGAATGCGAACGAAGCGGCCTTTGTGCGCCACGTGATCCCGCCGGTTTGAGATCTCCTTGCCAAGGCTGCACGTCCATATCGAGGGTATGGTCGCCTTGTGCCGTTTTCGCGTAGAGGCTGTCACGGATGACCTGTCCAATGGCTAGGCGACACAAGGTTTCAATGCCGCCCGTGGCTGCAGAGGCCAGATCCCGCGCGCTTGCCAGCACCCTGAAGGACCGCCTTCCTTCTCCCACGAAACTGGTGAACTGGACGCAGTTCGGCTGCCCATCGTGGATAAAGCCCACAGTGATGGAGTACGCCATGCCTTTTGCCGCTCCGGGGAGCGTGCAGAGAAAGCTCGTCTTGTCGGTCGCATGATTCATCTTGTTTCCTAGCCAGTCATGCGAGCAACACGCCTCGCCAACGCAATATCAAAAAGGCACGGGCTACAGGCACACGTGGCGCCCGTTACAACGATGCCACCGACTCGCCGGGTACCAGACCATTGATGACGTCCTCGCCGAACTTCAGCGCCCCGCGCCTTGCAGTGCCGACATTCTCCCAAGCGGTGGGCGTCATTCGAAAAACGCGTGAGTGCTCCGCCCCGGGTTGATGACCTTCGCGGCAGATCACTACAGACGCATTGAACGTACGATCAAGGCGCTTGCGTGGCCATGACGGGGCCGCTTCCGTCCGGTACACCAATGGATACAGGTCGAAACCCTTGTACGTGGCTGACGGGCTTGCATTCATGAGGGGCTCCAACCGAGGGTGTGCGTGGTCGATGCCCGGTTAGGCATCAACATTGACTGACAACAGCAATCCGCTGATTTGCCGGGGCAGCTATGAGTCCACCCCTAGATGATCGACGCAGATCACGAGCATCCGACCTCCACGGTCCGCTTGGGCACGCGTGCCCAACTGCGCCCGCAGAAAGCGGTCAAGCATGCACTGCAGTTGACAGAGATCTTGCCGATCTGCGTGCGTCAACTGTTTCATGACATCGTGCGTGAATGCGATCGTCAGCGTCCTGACGCGCCATATACGGCTGTCGAATTCAGGTACTTGCCAGTTCGCTCCGAGCACACTCGGCCCCGCGTTCCAGGTCCGCACATCCTGTCCGGTTATTTCATCCAGCACCGGCTTGGTAAACGCGACAAGGTCGAGCATCACGGCTCTCCATGACTTACATCGCCGGTTGGAGCATCAACGGGCACGCGTCCGTGTGCGGAACAGGAGGATGGTGCCCCACTCTACTCCTATATATGCATGGCTGCGTGTCCGAAGCCGGCACCAGACGTGCGAGCGACGAAAAAAAACCCCGCGTGGCGGGGTTTCTTATAGCGGGCGAGACGGATCAGATCGCTTCAATCTTGGTCGCGACCGGGCCTTTCTGGCCTACGCCCGACACAAAACTGACCTTCTGCCCCTCTTGGAGCGACTTGAACCCGTTGCCCTGGACTTCAGAGAAATGAGCGAACAGATCATTGCCGCCTGCGTCCGGCGTGATGAAGCCGAAGCCTTTGGAGTCGTTGAACCACTTTACGATACCGGTTTCCATGTTGGATTCCTCAAATGTTCTGGTGGAGCCCATGCTCACCAGGCATGACAATCAAGGAAGGAACAAAGAGAAACAGGTGTCGCCTAGTGGGACAACCCAGAACATCGGAGTAACTGCTTGAAGAGCCTGCAACGCAAGGTGTACTGGCATCGCAAGGTTCTGTCAATTGAAAAGACGATATGTCAGAAAATAAGCGATGAATGTGGATGGGGCCGCTCTTTGCCATCGCTGCCATGTTGGCTATACACCGCCGCGTTTGGTTGTGAAAGTAGCGCAGGGACATCCCATGGTGACCCGCAATAGGAGCCATTGAGGCGCCTCACAGAGCAGCGATTGCGAGAAGCTGTTACCATGCGCAACCTTTGCCCGTTTCTCGAATCGATCGGGCTGGGTGCCTAGCAAGAAGACACATCAAGCGCTGGCCACCCGTCGGGCGTACACCCGAATCATCTTGGGCCACACGGTCCATCACCTACCTGACCGGCGGTTTATCCGCTCCGTACGCAGCGCGCATGTACTAGGCGTGCCAGCCTACGCAAGTACGGTCACCTCGTTGCCAATAGCTTGCGCCGTGCATTTGTATGCATGATCCCAAGGCGTTGGCCCTACCCATCGTGGCGTAGCTCATCAGCAGGAACTGGTTTGCTCAGGCGCTCCACGCCTGCCATCAGCTCTCGCCCGAAGCCTAGCAGTGTATTGAACAAAATCGACTCCCCGTACACGGTGTCCGTGTACCCAATTGAACAAGAACCAGGCGTCTGGTTTGCCACCTACCTCATCAATGAGTACAGGGATGGCACGGAACGCATCCTCGCCAATGTCTCGATGCGACACAACGTACATGGCACGGAAGCACTCGCAAGGAATGCCGCCCGGCTTGCAGGAAGAGCCGCCGTCGCGCGTCTGGCGCGCCATCACAAGAACTGAACCGCTCAAGCCGCCCTGCGCGGCTTTTCCGCTTGCGGCAAGTGCAGGCGCAACCCAGCAGTCAACAGGAGGGAAATCACCATGTCTGTTAGCGAAGAGTGGGAAGAACTGCATCTGACGCCCGAGGGCTGGAAAGATGGCAGCTATCGGCACGTACCTGGTGATGCCGTCATCGTCGCGCCGCCGGCCAATGATGTACTGACGGTGCGCAGGCATGTTGCTGCCGTCTATGGCGGGCCGTCACGCGTGACAGAAGACAGAACACCGCGCACCGATGACATGAGCCAGATCGAACAACTGCTGTTGAAGTACGGCGCTCCTGTCTTTGGCGTCTAGACCAAAGACGAAGCAGACGAATGCTCGCGCGCCACATCGCGCCCACGTTATTTGAGAGAGGAGTTGGCATGTCACTCTGCCGCGCTTGCCTTGCAATTGAAGTCCACCGACTTGGTGCGTCAGGCCATGCTTTCCTACGAATCACCGATACCCAGCGCATCAAGGCTTCCAAGACAGCGGCCGTCACGGTGAGCACGTTTGCATGCCGCACATGCGGCGCGAACTGGACCTATCGCGAAGGGAAGAACGTGCCCAACCCGGGATGGGCGCTCGAACAGTAAGCGCCCCCATTGTTTCGCAAGCCTCCGGCGTCTCAGCCAAGGCTCTGAGAAACGCCTGGCAGCGCGCCAGGCAACTCACTCCAGGAGTGCAACACCGTGCATCGCCCATCTCAGCTCGTTCAGCGCGCGCTACCTGTTCTCTTGAGGCTGTTTTCCTCGCTGCCGTTACCCATCATCCACGGCATCGGGCGCGCGGGCGGACGGCTGCTCTACGCCTTACCCGGTGGATATCGCCGCCATGTCCAGCGCAATGCTGCGCAGGCCGGCTTCGAAGCGCCCCGCTTTGCGCGGCAGGCAGCAGCAGAAACCGGTGCAATGATGAGCGAACTGCCAAGGGTCTGGTTTCGTAGCGATGCATGCATGGCCCAGGTGACTTGCGAGGACTGGAACGTCATCGAGGAGGCCCTGGCCGAGCGCAATGGACTCATCATGCTCACTCCCCACCTCGGTTGCTTTGAACTGGCTGCGCGCTACATGGCACTGCGCATTCCATTGACGATCATGTTTCGCCCGCATCGCAAAGCCATGCTGCGCGGCCTGCTGGATGCCGTGCGCGCGACGTCGAACTTGAAGGCGGTGCCCGCAACATCTGAAGGCGTTCGATCTTTCGTACGCGCCTTGCGTCAGGGGGACGCGGTCGGCCTTCTGCCCGATCAAGCGCCGAAGGGCGACGGTGTATGGGTTCCGTTCTTTGGCCGGCCAGCGTACACCATGACGCTGCCGGGCAAGCTTGCCAAACAGACGAACGCCGCACTGATCATCGCCGCGAGCGAGCGCCTGCCTGGCGGGCGTGGCTGGCGAATGCACGTGAAACGCCTGACGGGCACGGTTCCCGAGAGCGCCGAAGCCCAGGCCGCCTGGATCAATGCAGAAATGGAAGAGATGGTCAGGCGCTTTCCTCAGCAATACCTGTGGGGCTACAACCGATACAAGGTGCCCGCGGGCGCGCGCGCGGTGCCTACCGGGGCCGTCTGAGCGGCTTTGCTGCCAGAAGAGAGCGCTAGACCGACAAGCGCCGCCGCCCCAGGCACCTGTGGTCCCAAGCAAAGACCCGAACCCACGCCGGCGCATTCCTGGAGCCCAACCAACGCCGCATATCGAATAACATCTTCCGGCCACACAGCGACGCAAGAGCCCCTCTGCGCAGTGGCAGAAGAGTCCTCCAATGCCACGTCACCACCATCACGTCTACGTCGTCGAACTGTCGCGGCAAGTGCTGGGCGAAGCGCGCTTCGTGAAAGCCAATCCCGATTACTTCGGCGACAAACCTTGCGTTTATGTAGGCATGACAGGCCAGTCACCAGACGTGCGTTTTGACAAACACAAGGCGGGACTGAAATCGAACCGGTTTGTGCGCGAGTATGGGTTGCGTCTGATGCCGGAGCTGTACGAGTGTTTCAACCCGATGCCTTACGAGGCAGCGCGTGAGATGGAAGTGGAGCTGGCGATCGGATTGCGCGAGGAAGGATATGCCGTGTGGCAAGCGTGAATCGGTGATGGATGCGGCAGTGGTACGCGTCGGAGAGTGCGGGCGATAAGATAGCTTCCGTGCTTCATCAACCGGCGATCAACCTCTGCCACGCAAAAGATGCGTATTCCTCCAATGAAGGCGATCATCGCGTTCGAGTCCGTCGCGCGGACCAAGAGCGTGAATCGCGCCTCCGAAGAGCTGGGGCTAACGGCCTCTGCCGTCAGCCATCAGATCAGCAACCTGGAGGCGGCAATCGGCCAGCCGCTCTTTTTCCGGCAAGGCCGCGGTCTGGTCCTGACACCCGTTGGTGAGCAATACCTGCGCGACGTGACAGGGGCGCTGGCCGAGCTCAACCGCGCCACCGAACGTGCCTCCAGCCGTACCGACGTCGAGATCCTTCGCGTGCACTCCAGCCCCAGCTTCGGCCTGATGTGGCTGTTGCCCCGGCTCGCGGCATTCCAGGAGGATCACAGCGACATTCGGTTGAACGTGTCGTGTTCATATGAAGACGTGTCGTTCACCAGCGGTTTCTACGACCTCGACATCCGCTACGGACACGCGCATTGGCGCGACGTGCAGATCAGGACGCTGCGCACCGAGCACATCGCTCCGCTGGCCTCACCGGCATACCTAAAACGGCACCCCGTGCAGTCGCCGCAAGACTTGCTCGCGCATCGGCTCATTCGATCGGAGACGCCGATCGTGCAGTGGCAGCAGTGGTTTGCACGCGTTGGCGTCGAGCACATGCACGTGTCGTTCGACTTCGCCTTCGACCGTTCGTACATGTCGCTCGAGACTGCGGCGCTCGGTCTGGGCGTGGCGCTGGAGAGCACGTTGCTCGCATCGGTCCTGATCGACCAGGGCCGGCTCGTGCCGGTATTTGGCAAGAACCACGCGCTGGAGGTGGCGGGCCACCATATCGTGTTCCCACCTCAGAATGCCGAACTGCCGCGCGTGGCGCGCTTTCTCGCCTGGGTCGACCAGCAGGTCAAAACAACACCGGGCGCCTAGCCTGCCAGGGCGACATGGTGCACCGCACCAGAGGCATGCCCGGCGTCATCTGAAAATTTCTCAGCCATAGTTGAATCCAACTGCGTTGATCGAATCGCCTGCTGGCACAACACTGCAGCCAACAAGATTCCAACAGTCAGGAGACAACGATGTTGCTTGAGAACAAGGTGGTAATCGTCACGGGTGCCGCATCGCCGCGCGGTATTGGCCGGGCCACGGCAAAGGCACTTGCAGCACACGGCGCCCATGTGGTCGTACTCGACTTGCGGCTCGAAGAGGCCGAACAGGCGGCGCGCGAACTCGGTGAAGGCCATCTGGGCCTGGCCTGTGATGTGACTGATCGGGCTGCGTGCGATGCGGCTGCGCAGGCCACGCTGGCCAAGTACGACCGCATTGACGGTCTCATCAACAACGCAGGCATCACCCAGCCGCTGCGTACGCTCGACATCCAGGCGGGCAATTTCGATGCGGTGGTCGACGTCAACCTGCGCGGCACGCTGTACATGTCGCAAGCCGTCCTGCCGCATATGAAAGCGCGCAAGCGCGGCAGCATTGTCTGCATGTCGTCGGTATCTGCGCAGCGCGGCGGCGGCATCTTCGGCGGGCCCCACTACAGCGCTGCCAAGGCAGGCGTGCTTGGCCTTGCCAAGGCCATGGCCCGCGAATTCGGTGGCGACAATGTCCGCGTCAACTCCATCACGCCAGGGCTCATCCAGACCGACATCACCGGCGACAAGCTCACGCCCGACATGCGCGCCGAGATCATCAAGGGCATCCCGCTTGGCCGGCTCGGCGATGCGGCCGACGTTGCCAACGCGTGCCTGTTCCTGGTGAGCGATCTGTCTGCCTACCTGACCGGCATCACGCTCGACGTGAACGGCGGCATGTTGATTCACTGAACGATCCAACCTACACCGCCACGGCACGCACACCGGCCGTGGACTTCTTCAAGACACATGCACCCGGGCCCACCCGGGGCACATGGTAGGAGACACCATGACGACGAAGTTTGCATCGCCCCTGCCGGGCGACGAGATGGCGCCCGCCGATGCCGCCACGTTTGAAGCCCGCACGTATGCCAAGGTCGCGCGCCGGCTCATTCCATTCCTGATGATCTGCTATCTGGGTGCTTACCTGGATCGCGTCAACGTGGGGTTCGCCAAGCTGCAGATGCTCAACGACCTGCGTTTCAGCGAGACGGTGTACGGCCTGGGTGCCGGCATCTTCTTTCTTGGCTACTTCCTGTTTGAGGTGCCGAGCAATGTGATCCTGCACAAGGTCGGCGCGCGCAACTGGCTCGCACGCATCATGTTGACGTGGGCAGTCATCTCTGCAGCTTTTGCCTTCGTGAACACACCGACGTCGTTCTACGTGCTGCGCTTCCTGCTCGGGGTGGCCGAAGCCGGCTTCGCGCCGGGCGTCATCCTGTACATGACGTACTGGTTTCCGTCGCAGCGCCGGGCCAAGGCATTGTCGATTTTCTTCATGGCGATTCCGCTTGCGGGCATCGTCGGGGGGCCACTGTCGGGCTACATCCTGCACACCTTTCACGATGTGGCAGGGCTGTCCGGCTGGAAGTGGCTGTTCCTGATCGAAGCTCTGCCGTCGCTGCTGCTTGGCGTGGCCATCCTGTTCTATCTGGACAACGGCATCGCCCAGGCCAAGTGGCTGACCGACGCAGAAAAGGCGCTGCTTGAGCGCAACGTCGCCGGAGACAACGCACAGAAGACCGCACACGGTTCAGTGGGCGCCTTCGTCGCAGACCGCCGCCTGTGGCTGCTGGCCGCCATCTACTTCTGCGTGGTGCTTGGCCAATACGGGCTGACGTTCTGGCTGCCGACCCTGATCCGCAAGGCTGGCGTGGCTCATCCACTGTGGGTGGGCGTGCTCACAGCCGTGCCGTATATCTGCGCCATCGTCGCGCTGCCGTTGATTGGCATGAGCGCAGACCGCCGCCGCGAGCGCCGTCTGCACCTTGCCGTGCCGATGTTGGTTGCTGCCGCCGGGTTCGCTGCCCTGCCGCTGATTGGCAACGTTGGCGCTGCGCTGGTGTGCCTGAGCATTGCTGCCGCCGGGATCCTGTCTTCGTCATCGCAGTTCTGGTCGTTGCCCACCGCCATGCTGGGCGGCATGTCGGCCGCCGCGGGCATTGCTGCGGTCAACTGCTTCGCCAACCTTGCAGGGTTCTTCTCACCGGCCATCGTCGGGTGGCTCAACGACCTGACGGGTAAATCAACGGCTGGCCTGATCTTCATCTCCTCAGCCATCGTGCTTGGCGCCGTGCTGGTGTTCTTCGTGCCCGCAAAGACCGTCAACCGTTGAGGCGGTGACTGTTTCCGCCCCCGTGCTTCCCGCTTCATCACAGGAACCATCATGACTTCCACATCATTGCCCCCAACCGACGCTCTGCCTCTGGCCGAGCGCGCTTACCGGATCCGCCGCAACGCCCTGCTGATGGGCGAAGTGCAGGGCCAGGGCTATATCGGGCAAGCGCTCGACATTGCCGACGTGCTGGCCGTCGCCTACTTCGGCGCCATGCGCTATCGGCCCGAAGACCCCGACTGGGAAGGCCGTGACCGCTTCCTGCTCTCCAACGGCCACTATGCGATCGCGCTGTACGCCGCCCTGCTCGAAGCCGGCATCCTGCCCGCCGAGGAACTCGAGACGTACGGCAGCGACGACAGCCGCCTGCCAATGTCCGGCATGGCCAGCTACACGCCTGGCATGGAGATGTCCGGCGGCTCACTCGGCCAGGGGCTCACGATTGCCGTCGGCCGCTGTTTGGGCCTCAAACGCAAGGGCTCCGACGCGTTCGTCTACACGCTGTTCTCAGATGGCGAGCTGGATGAAGGCGCCGTGTGGGAGGGCCTACTGTCGGCCGCACACTGGAAGCTGGACAACCTCATCGCCGTGGTGGACGTGAACAATCAGCAGGCCGACGGCCCGTCGACGCAGATCATGGCGTTCGAGCCCCTGCTGCCCAAGCTCGAAGCGTTCGGCTGGTTCACCCAACGCGTGGATGGCAACGACATCGACGCGGTGAAGGCCGCGTTTGACGCAGCGCGCGCGCACAAGGGTGCGCAGCCACGCATGATCATCTGCGATACCCGCATGGGTTGCGGTGTTCCGTTCCTGGAGCAGCGCGAAAAGAATCACTTCATCCGCGTTGACGCGCACGAATGGCAGCTCGCGCTGCAAGCACTGGAAGCCGGGAGGACCGCATGAGCAGCACCGTCATCAACAAGCCCAAGCTGAAGACCTCGGCGATGATCGCCTCCATTGCGGGCGAGGGCCAGGCAACACGCCCGGCGCCGTTCGGCCACGCGCTGGCCGAGCTGGCACGCGTGAAGCCGAACGTCGTCGGCATGACTGCAGACCTGGGCAAGTACACCGATCTGCACATCTTTGCCAAAGAATTTCCCGATCGCTATTACCAGATGGGCATGGCCGAGCAATTGCTCATGGGCGCTGCCGCCGGGCTGGCCAACGAAGGCGCCCAGCCGTTTGTGACGACCTACGCTGTCTTCGCCACCCGTCGTGCCTACGACTTCATGCACCAGACGATTGCCGAAGACAACCTCGATGTGAAAATCGTCTGCGCGTTGCCCGGCCTGACCACCGGCTACGGGCCGAGCCACCAGGCCGCCGAAGACCTGGCGCTGATGCGCGCCATGCCCAACATGACCGTCATCGACCCGTGCGACGCGCTGGAGATCGAGCAAATGGTGCCAGCCATCGCAGCCCATGCCGGCCCCGTCTATGCGCGCCTGCTGCGTGGCAACGTGCCGGCGGTGCTCGACGAATACGGCTATCAGTTCGAGTTAGGCAAGGCCAAGCTGCTGCGCGACGGCGCCGAAGTGCTGGTCATTTCGTCCGGCATCATGACCATGCGGGCGCTGGAAGTGGCCAAGGCGCTGGAGGGCGACGGCATTGGCGTGGGCGTGCTGCACGTGCCGACGATCAAGCCGCTCGACACCGAGACGATCCTGCGTGAGGCTCGACGCTCGGGGCGGCTCGTGGTGGTGGCGGAGAATCACACCGTGATCGGCGGCTTGGGCGAGGCGGTTGCCGGCACCCTGATGCGCGCCGGGGTGAGCGTGCCATTCCGCCAGGTCGGGCTGCCGGACGCATTTCTCGATGCCGGCGCACTCCCCACCCTGCACGATCGCTATGGGATTTCCACGAACGTCATGGCGTCGACGATTCGTGGCTGGCTGGATTGACATACTTGGGAGGCGCTCCGCCCTCGCGAAACGCGCATCGACAACTCTCTGGAAGCCGAACACCGCATTTAGATAGGCTTCCAGAACGTCGGCGATGGCGGCGGAGCCTGCCCAATACGTGTTGGCGCTAATTGATCAAATCCTTAGCAGCCTTGGCGCCCTCTTCCATCAGCTTGGCTTGCGCGTTGGCGCGGTTCAGCACGTTCTGCAGCTCCGCACTGCGGATCATGGTCTCGGCCTGCATCTGCATGATGCGTTCCATGCGCGAGTCTGCGTCACCGTGTGCGCGAGGCAGTTCCGAGCGGGGGAGATCCGCGCGGCGTTGCTTGGCTTGGGGCTGTGCAGCGGTATCGTCACCGCTCGACTCGCGTGGGCGCTTCGTGCCGCGCGCAGACAACGCCCCAAGTTCCCCTTGCGACGTACGTGCCGCGCGCTGAGGCACCTGAGGTTGCGACGGCTTGACCGGCGACGAACCTGGCGCGTCGTTACTGCTGATGTGTGTCTGGACGCTCGGTCCGCTGATCTTCGATGGAATCGGCATGGCGGGCAGAAATGGGGCAAGAACGCTTGCATGCTAGGCGGCCCATTGCAGCGTCCAGCACAATCATGCGAAAACGCAATCGCAAACGCGAAGCCGCTCCACATGCGCCATGGCATGTCGAGCAATCGGTAGCCAACCACTCACACAATCAAATACGCGCTCGGAGGCATTGATGCACGTGCTGGACCACGAACCGCAAAGCTGGTTTCTATTTGAGGCGGATGGCGAGCTGTATCTCGATGCCAATTGCAACCATGGGGCGGTCGGCTACAGCTTCATGATTCGGCTGAGCACGGCGGAAGTTCAACGGTATCGCGATGCGGGGCGGGATTACCTGAACTGGCTGGCTCAGGACATACATAACTCCGCGCCGATTTTGGTTGCCAGTTCGTCGCCGTATAAAACCCGAAAGGCGACCAAGGAAGAGGAAGCCGAAGCGAGCACTGCGTTGGCGGCATGGCAGGCGGAGTGAATTCGGAGCCTCAAGCTCGGCGCTTGAGGCTTAAACCCCCGACTGCCGCCCCTCAACCCCCGCTAGCCGCCCTCCAAGCCCCAACCGTGGGGCTTTTTGCTCCGCGCGTGCTGCTTTTTGCAGCAATGGGTCGGACCTTTTACCTCGACGCATGGCACTCCGAACTCCACGCGTGGGGCTCTGAACTCGGAGAACGACTCTTTTTGCCTCACGCTTGCTGCTTTTTTCAGCAACACATGCTGCTTTTTTGAGCACGGTCGAGGGTCTGACCTCGACGATTGGGGTTCTGGACTCGACCGTTGAGGCTCGGAGCTCGGCATGTGGGGCTTTTTGCTCGGCGTGTGCGGTTCGGAACTCGGCGCCCCGAGTCCGGAGCCCGATGCGCGACGTTCTGGACCCCGCGAATGCGCTCTGATTTGGCCGCCGAGACAAACCGCAACTTGCCGCCGCGGCTCGCCGCCCATAAACTCACCCCCGCTCGCGCAAACCAAGCGCAGCCGGGACTGCAATCCCGAATTCAAGACAAATCCGCGAGTGCCGTTAGGCCCTTGCGTGCCGTCGTTCGCCTATATGGGCGGGCCCGGCAGGGAGGGCTTCGGCCCTGCCGATTTTTTTGGTTTGTCTTGATCGGTATTGCAGACCTTGTCGTGTGCCCGCCCACCCTCCCAGGTGGGTGGCTCCTCACTCAACCAGAGGCAAGACAATGGATCAACCGACCCAAGCTGTACCCATCCCACGCGGGCATCGCCCCGCAAACTGTCACTTCACCCGCATCGCGCAACGTCCTCCGTCCGGAGGTGCCCGATGAGCCTTGAAGACAATCTCCTGTATGCACAAGGCGCCCTGAGCGCGCGGGATTATTTGCGGCGCACCCAAATGAACATGAAGGTGCAGCGGCAGTTCAGCCCCCAGACGTTGCGCTTGGAATACCAGCATCAGGTCAAGGACAAGGCCGTTGAATACCAGGCCGGGTTTCTCGATGCGATTGGCGCTTTCATGCTGACGTCGCTGGATGGTGTGACAGTGGACTTGTACCGGTGGGAAGTTCTGAGCGTGCTTCAGCGCGCGAACAAGCTGAAATAAGAAAAACAGCAGTAAAAGCGAACCCGCGACGGGCGGGGACGCTTGCGGCCGACGCATCACCAAGCGCATTCAACATTAGCCAGCACACACCTGATTGGTAGAGCGCCGTCTTTTCCATCCAATTCGCTCTTTATCTTTTTTTTGAGTGAGACAAGGTAGAGCAGTTGCATTGGCGACTTCAATCCTGTCATAAGCGGTTCGCGTTTCACTTCAGGCAAAGAACCGATATGGTCCATAATGAATCGTTCATCGCTCTCTATGAGGCACCCGATGTTCGATAGCGTCCCAGGCATCACTGTCAATACAGGCGAAGCGGAGATATTTCTCAAGCGATTCGGATCCGGTCCACCGCTACTTTTTCTCCATGGCTTTCCTGAAACACATTTGATGTGGAGGGCGGTTGCGCCACTGCTCTCTGATCAACATGAAGTGTTCTGTCCAGACCTACGCGGATATGGAAAGAGCAGTTGTCCTGATTCAGCCCCGGACCATGCGCCATATAGCAAACGAGCAATGGCAAGAGACATGGTTGCACTCATGCGCAGATTCGGCCATGAGCATTTCGCGGTCATCGGTCATGATCGAGGCGCTCGCGTTGCACACCGTATGGCGTTGGATTTTCCGGCTTGTGTCCGCCGCCTTGCTGTGCTCGATATCTTGCCGACGGAGGTTGTCTGGGACAGGGCTGACGCGAAATTGGCCTTGGCCTTCTGGCCATGGTCACTACTATCTCAGCCAGCGCCGCTCCCAGAGCGACTGATTTCGGCAGCGCCAGACGCGATTATTGATAATGCATTGAGCGGTTGGGGAACCAGACGCGACACGTTTTCGATAGACGTGCGAGATGCATATATTGATGCTTTAAGCGATCCCGCACGCATTCATGCAATTTGTGAAGAATACAGAGCGGCGGCAACTATAGACCGTGAACATGATGTTGCCGATATTTCAGTAAATAAAAAGGTGACCTGCCCGTTACTCGCTGTTTGGAGTAAAAACGGTGGAATAGAAAAGTGGTATCAGGACGATGGTGGGCCACTAGAAATCTGGCGGGGTTTTGCATGTGACGTTGAAGGTCATGCGCTCGATGGCGGCCACTTTTTTCCGGAGGAAATTCCGGAACAGACCGCAGATATTCTTCGCAAGTTCCTACGGAAAACTACCTAACGATTGCCCGCGAATCTCCGGTACGGCTACGAAATCTCGGTGGGTGACTTACAAAACCTGCTTTCTCAGGCCCACGCCTCCACCCCCGGCACCGGCATCCCCTCCACCTCCGGCAAGTCAATCCCAAAGTACTCAGCCAACAACCCCCGCAACGCCCTCCGGTCTTCCAATTCAAACCTGTGCGGCGTATTCCCGCGCCAGATCGTGGCGTCCCGATTCATCACCGTCACGCGCCCTTCGTCGGTCAATGCCCGCATGAGGATGCGGTTCATGAACGGCGACGCCGGATACGTGCTCGTGTAGTGGTTCGCCATTTCGAAATCGATCGGGTAGTCCCGCTCCATCGTGGTGACCCAGGCGTCGACGGGCGTGTCGCTGCGCACCTGTGCGCGGAGTATCCAGCGGTCTTCATCGCGCGCCATCCAGTGCAGTTCGCCGTCGATATTGGCCTGCGTGCCGTCCAGCGGCACAGGCACACGCGGGGCGAGCGCGCCAAAACCTGGGTCGACGACGAAGGTGCCTTCGGGCAACGGCACCGTCAGAAACATGTGGGTGCGCGGCGCCTCCGTGCGCGGGGCGAGCAATACCACGCGCGACGAGTGACGGGTCGGCTGAAAGCCAAGCTGCTCCAGCACGGCGGCAAACAAGGTGGCGTGCTCAAAACAGTAGCCACCGCGGCGTGCGTGAACGAGCTTGTTCTGCAGGCTTTCCAGGTCGATCCGGATGCCGCGCCCGAGCAGCACGTCGAGGTTCTCAAACGGAATGTGCCGCATGTGCGCGTGCACCAACTGCGCGAGCGTGTCGTAGCTGGGGCGGGTGCCGCCGCCCCACTGGATGCGGTTGAAGTAGGCGTCCAGATTGAGTTGCGATGTCACGTGCGGTCTCCTTGTGCGCCGGGGGTGACGCAACGTCAGCCCTGTTTGCGGCGGCGGAATTGCTGTTCGGTTACGGTGCTGCCCCACTGCGTTCCGGCTTCTTCATGCGTAAGTTGAAAGCCGAACGATTCGTACAGGTGGCGGGCAGCATCCAGGCCCTTGAAGGTGTTGAGGTAAGTCTCGTCAAAGCGCTCGTCGACAAAGCGCATGGCCTGCGACATGAGCTTACGGCCAATACCGGTGCCACGCAGTGAATCATCCACGATGAACCAGCGCAGGTGTGCAACGCGCGTGTCCGAGTTTCCGTCAATGGCGAGCGATGCGAGGCAGCGGTTGTTCTCCACACACAGCCAGAGTGCCTTGTTGGCGTCGGGCAGGGATTGCGCAAAGTCGGCCAGTTCCTTGGCGACGCGGCGCTCGAAGAACACGCCAAACCCCCAATGTTGCGCGTAGAACCGGCCATGCAGGCTGGCGATATCGCCAATGCAGCCGGGCACGTAGCCTTGCACGATCTGGGGGCCCGCGTCAGCGGGGGCTTGCGCGGGCTTGTGGTCGTTGTCGTCGGCCAGCGCGCTGACGTATTGCGACAGCGATGCAACCAGCCGTTGCTGGTCTGCGGGCGTCAGGTGTCGCAGCGCATTGGAGACTTGGCCGGAAGCGAAGGCGTCGATCTTGCGCCGCAATTGCTGGCCGTCTTTGGTGAGGTGCAGTTCGGAAGATCGGGCGTCGTCTGCACAGGTGCGGCGCTCGACCAGGCCGGCGGATTCCAGCCGGGTGACCTGGCGGCTGGTGCTCGATTTGTCCAGCCGCAGGCGTTCGGCCAGGTCGCGTGCCTGAATGCCCGGCGAGCCGGCAATCTCCAGGATCGCGTGCACTGCAGAGGGCGGCAGATCGCTCTCAGCCAGCGTGTTGCGCATGAAGCCAAGCTCGCGAACGAGCTTGCGCGAAATCTCCCGCAGCTCGCGGATGGTCTGCTCGCGTGATTGCGTGGGCGCTTCAATGAAGTCCATACCGGCCTCGATTAGTTGTTTCGCGCAACCAATATAGTTGCACGAAACAACCTTTTCAAGGCCCGGCGGTGCCGTAGCGGGCAGCGCCTAAGAGGCTTGTCACCGGTGCTCAGGCAAACGCGGGCCCGCTGGCGCCATCCGACAGACGGAATACCGATACGGCGCGCCGCAGCGTCGTCGCCTGTTCTTCCAGCGATTGCGCTGCCGCTGCGGCCTGCTCGACCAGCGCGGCGTTCTGCTGTGTGACTTCGTCCATCTGCGTGACGGCCTGATTGACCTGCTCGATGCCCCGGCTTTGCTCGGCAGAGGCGGCGGCAATCTCGGCCACGATCTCCGATACGCGGCGGATGGCATCCTTCACTTCGCTCATGGTCTCGCCCACCGCAGCCGCCTGTTGCGAGCCCGCCTGCACCACGGCAACGGAGTCGCCAATCAGCCCCTTGATCTCCTTGGCGGCAGAAGCGGAGCGTTGCGCAAGCGTGCGAACCTCACTGGCAACAACGGCAAAGCCCCTGCCCTGCTCGCCAGCGCGCGCGGCTTCCACCGCGGCATTCAACGCGAGGATGTTGGTCTGGAACGCGATGCCTTCGATCAGCCCCGTGATCTCGGAGATCTTGCCCGAGCTGGTGCTGATCTGGTCAATCGTGCCGACCATGGCCTGCACGGCTTCGTTGCCTGCCTGCGCGATGGTGCTGGCGCTGGAGGCGAGGCTGTCGGCCTGGGCGGCGTTCTCGGCGTTCTGCTTCACGGTCTCGGTCAACTGCGTCATGCTCGACGCGGTTTCCTCAAGCGATGCGGCCTGCTGCTCCGTGCGGGCAGACAGATCAATGTTGCCGGCTGCAATCTCCTTGGACGCCACCGTCACGGATTCGGCCGATACCTTGATGCCGCGCACCGTGTCGGTCAACTGCTGATCCATTGTGCGCAGTGCGGCCAGCAGCTCACCAAACTCGCCCTGCGTGTCGATCACGATGTTGTTCTCCAACCGCCCACCGGCAATATGGTTGGCAACGTCCACCGCTCGGCTGAGCGGCCGAGAGATCGCACGCAGCAGATACCAGCACATGCCCACGCCCACCGCAAACCCAGCGCACACCAGCACAACAGCCATGCTGAAGATGGAGTGATAAGTTGCTTCGCTATCGTCGACGGCCAACTTGGCCTGTTCCAGATTGATGGCAATGTCTTTTGCCAGCAGTTCGCTCACGGCCTGGCCGGATTGGGCGTGGTGGTTGATGATCTGCGAGGCAGCATCATGGTGACCTGCCTGCAACGCTTCAATCGCTTCGTTCGTGGCGGTGTTGAATTGCGGCAGGGCGTCGTTGATCTTGCTGGCGACCTCGCGTTCCTGTTCGCTCGTCACGCTGGCGGGGTAGTACTGCTTCCACGCGCCGTTGATCTGGTCCATATCCGCACGCATGGTGCGCACGGCCGCTGCGACCTGCGATGCGTCGTCCTTGAAGACCTGCGCGCGGCGCAATTGCAGGCGTACATCCAGTTGCGCCGTCCGAAGCTCGGCAAGCTGCGCGATAGGCAGCGTGTTGCCCGTGTAGGCGTCGCCAATGTTGGCGTTCAGGCGCATCAGGCCCCGCACCCCAAACACACCTGTGGCCAGCAGCAGCACCAGACACAGACCAAACGCCCCAAGCAATTTGAAGCGCACCGAATGCACGATAGACGGCATGATTTCCCCCGACCTGTTTATCCGGAGGCACGTGCTCCGGAATGTTGGATGTTCTGAATCTGCATATCGGTAGGCCGCGAGATACCTTAAGTGCGTGAGTCAAAGCGCTCACATTGCGCTCTGCATCAGTGCGTGCTTTGGCGATTCGGGTGCGTGAGGGGAGACATCCGAGAGCCGGTCCGTACGCGCGACGGACCGACTTCAAGCTGCGTGAGCGTGCCTGCCTAGTTGAACGGCGGCATGGCGTGTGATCGCATGACGATGGCCGAAGCAGGTGTGTCCTTGGCCGTTTCAGTCGGGCGCTGAACCGGCTTGTGTGGGCTGGACGGCGGTACGGACACCCCGCGTTGCGCGCGCCCTAGGAAACGCTGCATGAGGCAGAACACGCACAGCAACACCCCAATGGCGATGCGCGCCCACCAGGAGCTGAGCGTGCCGTCAAAGGTGATCAACGACTGGATGACGCCGAGCAACAGCACGCCCACCACGCTACCGCTGATCAGCCCCACGCCACCTGTGAGCAACGTGCCACCGACCACGGTGGCGGCAATGGCGTCCAGTTCCATGCCCTGGGCATGCAGTCCGTAGCCGGAGAGCATGTAGAACGTGACCAGCACGCCGCCCAGTGCCGAGCAGAAACCGCTGAGCACATAGACGAGGATGCGCGTGCGCGCCACCGGCAAGCCCATCAGCAAAGCCGAGCGTTCATTGCCGCCCAGCGCATAGACCGTGCGGCCGAAGCGGCTGCAATGTGCAAGCCACGCCGCGGTAGCAAACACCACCAGCGCAATCACCACGCTGGGCGACACGTAGTTGCCGCCGCCCACCTGGATCTTGTATTGCGACAGCGTGGTGTAGATCGGGTCCGTAATGCTGATCGAATCAATGCTGATGAGGTAGCACAGCCCCCGCGCGAGGAACATGCCGCCCAGCGTGACGATGAACGGCTGGATGCGGAACACCTGGATCAGCACGCCCATCATCAAGCCGAACAGGCACCCGACAACGAGCACCAGCGGCACCACCACGCCAATCGACCAGCCGTGATGTTCGACCAGCGCGGCGGAGATCATGGTGGTAAGGGCCACCACCGCGCCCACCGACAGATCGATGCCGCCCGACAGAATGACGAACGTCATGCCAATGGCGACGACCATCAGGAACGCGTTGTCGATCAGCAGATTGAGAAACACCTGCACGCTGAAGAAGCCCGTGTAAGTCACAGACCCAAAGCCGAACAGCAGCGCAAACAGGAACAGCGTGACGTAGAACGGCAAGCGCCGTGGATTGACTCTCATGACTGCGCCCCTGCACGGCTTTGGCGTTGAAAGAACATGCCGCGAAACGCTTCCGATTGCGCCAGGCACACGGCAAACACCACCACGGCTTTCACCACGAGGTTGATCTCGGGCGGCACGCCCATCGAGTAGATCGCATAGGTGAGCGTCTGAATGATCAGCGCGCCAATCACGCTGCCCCACAGGCTGAACTTGCCGCCCGCCAGCGAGGTACCGCCCAGCGTGACGGCCAGGATGGCGTCAAGCTCCAGCAGCAGCCCGGCGTTGTTGCCGTCCGCGCTCTTGACGTTGGAGCAGATGATGAGCCCCGCAACGCCGGCCATGGCACCGCAAAATCCATAGATGCCAAACAGCAGCGCCTTGGTGTTGAGCCCCGCAAGCCGCGCGGCCACCGGGTTGATGCCGACGGCCTCGATAAACAGCCCCAGCGCCGTGCGATGCATCAACAGGAGCAACAGGCCCAGCACAGCGGCCGCGATGTACAGGCCGAACGGCAGCCCGAACAGATAGCCGTTGCCCACAAAGAAGAACGGCTCGTAGTAGACGGTGATGATCTGGCCACCGGTAATGAGTTGCGCCACGCCGCGCCCGGCCACCATCAGGATCAGCGTGGCAATGATGGGCTGCATGCCTGCACCCGCCACCAGCAGGCCATTCCACAGGCCGCATACCAGCGCTACGCCCACGGCAGCCAGCAGCGCCAGCAGCAGCGGCACCTTGGTCACGTAGACAGGCAAGCCGTTCTGTACCACCAGCGTGCCGCCGATGAGCGACGCCGCAATGGCGCCGGAGATGGCCACCACCGCGCCCACTGAAATATCGATGCCGCCCACGGCAATCACCAGCGTCATGCCCAGGGATATGAGCATCAGCGGCGCGGCACGGTTGAGGATGTCGATCAGGCTGCCGTACAGGTGTCCACCGCGAATGTCGAGGTGAAAGAAATGCGGGTTGAACCACGCGTTGAGCAGACACAGCAGGAGTAGCGTCACGCACGGCCAGAACAATCTGTGGCCGGTGAGCGCTCGCAGGTTGGCGGAGTTCATGCTGCGCCTCCGGTGGTGTTGGACTGGGTGTTGGACTGACCGGCAGGCACGTCGCCGCCGGCAATCACGTGGCACAGGTTGTCTTCGGTCACATCGGAGCCGGCAAGCTCGCCCACCTTCTTGCGATCGCGCAGGATCGCCAGCCGGTGGCTCACACGCAGCACTTCCGGCAGCTCGCTGGAGATGAACAGGATGGCCATACCCTTGCGGCACTGCGCGATCACCAGGTCCATGATGTCGAGCTTGGCGGCAATGTCGATGCCGCGCGTGGGCTCGTCCAGGATCAGCATGGCCGGGTCGGTCGCCAGCCAGCGTGCGAGCACGGCCTTCTGCTGGTTGCCGCCCGAGAGCTGGCCGATGGGCTTTTCAGCGTCGGGCGTCTTGATGCCGAGCTGGGCGATGTACTGGTCGGCAATCTCGCGCTGGCGCTTCTTGGGCAGATAGCGGAACAGCCCACGCTTGGCCTGCAGCGCGAGGATGATGTTCTCGCGAATCGACAGCTCGGCAATGATGCCCTCGGTCTTGCGGTCTTCCGGGCAGAAGCCGATGCCCTGACGGATGGCGTCACGTGGGGAACTGAACTGATGCGACTGGCCCTGCACGTTGATCGAGCCCGCATCGTTGCGATCAACGCCAAACAGCAGGCGCGCGGTCTCGGTGCGGCCCGAGCCCAGCAGCCCGCCCAGGCCCAGCACCTGCCCGGGGCGGACGTCCAGATCGAGCGGCTGCACGACACCACGGCGGCCCATGCCACGCGCGCTCAGGAACGCTGGCGCGGAGTCATCCACCGCCGGCACCTCGGTGCGCTCGAAGCGGCTTGCATCAATGTCGCGCCCGACCATCTTGTTGATCAATTGCAGTTGCGGCAGATCGCGCGCGGCGTATTCGCCCTCCAGCCGGCCGTTGCGCAGCACGGTAATGCGGTCGGCAATGGCGTAGGTCTGCTCCAGAAAATGTGTGACGAACAACACGGCCATGCCGCGCGCCTTGAGCGTGCGAATGGCGGCAAACAGGCGCGCCACTTCGTCGTCGTCCAGGCTGGACGTTGGCTCGTCCAGGATCAGGATGCGGGCTTCGGTGGATAGCGCGCGCGCAATTGCCACCATCTGCTGAATGGCCACCGGATAGAGCGACAGCGGCAGCGTCACGTCGATGTGGATGTTCAGATCGGCCAGCAGCGCCTGCGCGGCGCGGTTGGTGGCGCGCCAGTCGATGCTGCCCATGCGCATCGGGAAGCGGCCGATGTGGATGTTCTCTGCCACGGTCAGGTTCGGACAGAGATTGACCTCCTGATACACCGTGCTGATGCCGAGCTTCTGCGCGTCCAGCGGCGAGCTTGGCGCGATGGGCTGACCGCCGAGCACGATCTCGCCCGCATCGGGCGCCTCAACGCCAGTCAGCACCTTGATAAGCGTCGACTTGCCGGCGCCGTTCTGCCCCATCAAGGCATGCACTTCACCGGGAAACAAGCGGAAATCGACCGCGGCCAGCGCCTGCACGCCGGGAAAGTTCTTGGAAATGCCGCGCATGTGAAGCAACGCGCCACGGGCATCTGTGGCGGCGGCATGATCAACGTGATCCAACATGGATGTCACCTGTTAACGTGGCGCAGCCGGCATGGCGAAACAAAGTCGCCCTGCCGGCCCGCTCGGAACCTGTTCATGATCCGTAGCGAGCGGCCCGAGGTTGGCAGGACGAGTTGTCCAAATCGGCAGCCGTACATAAATACGGCGAGTACGAATTTGGCAAACCGGGTGCCAAGATCGGGCCGTGCAGCAGGATCAGTACTTGCGGTTCGGAAACTCCTTGGCCGCCACGTCCATCGGGAAGATGCCTTCCTTGGTGACGATACGCTTGGGCACGGTCTTGCCCGCCAGCACGGCGCGCGCGGTATCCATCAGTTGCGGCCCGAGCAGCGGGCTGCATTCCACCGTGACGTTGAGCTTGCCGGCCATCATGGCTTCAAACGCGCCCTTCACGCCGTCGATGGAGATGATGGTGATGTCCTTGCCCGGCTTGAGCCCGGCCTCTTCAATGGCCTGGATCGCACCGATCGCCATGTCGTCGTTGTGCGCGAACAGCACGTTGATCTTCTTGCCCTCGGCCTTGAGGAAGGCTTCCATCACCTCCTTGCCCTTGGCGCGGGTGAAGTCGCCGGTTTGCGAGCGGATGATCTTGTAGTGCGGATCGGCCTTGATGATTTCTTCAAAGCCGCGCTTGCGGTCGATGGCAGGCGCGGAGCCGACGGTGCCTTGCAGCTCGACGATGTTCACGTCGCCGCCCTTGGGCTTGACGTTCTCAAGCAGCCAGCGTCCCGCCTTGCGGCCTTCCTCGACAAAGTCCGAGCCGATGAACGTGGTGTAGAGCGACGTGTCCTTGCTGTCGATACCGCGGTCGGTCAGGATGACTGGAATCTTCGCGGCCTTGGCCTCCTGCAGCACGGTGTCCCAGCCGGATTCCACCACCGGAGAGAACGCAATCACATCGACCTTCTGCGCGATATACGAGCGAATCGCCTTGATCTGGTTTTCCTGCTTCTGCTGCGCGTCGGAAAACTTCAGGTTCACGCCCTGCGCCTTGGCCGTCGATTTGATGGACTCGGAATTGGCGGTGCGCCATTCGCTCTCGGCACCCACCTGGGCAAAACCCATGGTGAACGACTTGTCAGCCGCGTGAGCCGCGGTGGTCAGGCCCGTGGCCAGCAGCACGCCGGCCGTGGCCAGCAAGCTCAACACGGTCCGTCTGGCGCACGAAGCGCTGGTTTTTTTCATCGTTTGTCTCCGTTATGGTGGAGCGCAGCCGGTAACTGCCCCCGGGGCTGCGCACGTCGTCTTTGCAACGCGGTACACGAGTCAAACTCAGCAGGGGCGACCGTCTTCCCCTGCCGGCGATTCGTGGTGAGCCATGGTATTGACAGCCTGACATGACCGTCTAATGTTTTTTTGGGGGCCAACCGATATCGCTTTTGATATCAGACAGGGTGTTTGCATATCGTGCAGCGCACCAAAATCGCGCGCAACGATGGCAGCCCCCCAGTCTGCTCAGCGAGATTCCGCCAGCGATGCCGCCACGTGCGAAAACGCCACGCGCTGGCGGCGGAAGTCATTGGGCGACAGGCCCTGGCGGCGGCGGAAGACCAGCGCAAAGTGGCTCGCGCTCTCAAAGCCCACCGCGGTTGCGATCTCCAGGACGGACATGCGCGTCTCGGTCAGCAGACGGCTGGCAAGTTGCAGGCGGCGTTCGGTCACGTACTGGTGCGGCGTGCGGCCGCTGGCTTCTTTGAAGCTGCGGGCGAAGTGATGCACGCTCAAGTCTGCAATGTCGGCCATGTCGCGCACGCTGATCGGCTGCGTCACGTTGGCTTCCACAAACTCCATCACGCGGCGCAGGACGTGCGCGGGTAGCGATGCGCGCGTGGCAATCTCCTTGTTGCGCTGAGCGCTGTCGCGGGCTTCTTCCAGATGCGTGCAGGCACGCACGATGATGCGCATGGCGCCGCCCATCACCGTGTCGTTCATCCAGGCACGATCGGGCTTGGATGAAGACAGGCTGCAGAAGACGATCCAGGTGGAGCGCGGCGTCATCTGATGGCGCAATGGCGCGCCCCACACGATGCCGCTATTCAGGTTGAAGCGCACCAGGTCGGCAAAGAAGGTTTCAATGCGAGGGTCGGCATGGTCGGCGCATACGCGCTCACGCAGGTAAGGGATGTCCCATGCCAGGGGCAAGCCGCAGTCCCCCTGCAGTGCGATGCGCGGGTCGATCTCGAAATGGCGCTGCTCCAGATAGCGCTCTTCCCAGCCGGCGGGGGAGTTGGTGTTGTAGAGCACGCGTTGCTCGCCCCGCTGCTTGCCCGCCTCGCCGATGTATTCCATCAGGCCAAACGAGAGCCACTCGAAGTCGACGTCGTGCATGGCTTGCCGCAATGTGTCAGCAAAGCCGGCGGAAAAATCTTGCAGGCGTGCGCCCTGGTCCATCACCCGTATCCGTTGTTTTCGTGCGCCGTCTGAGACGCGGCGCTCCGTACATCTGATGCCGGCCCGCGTGCGCGGCGCGCGGGGGGCTTAAAACAATCTCGCAACTATAGCGGCCGTGCGTGTCAGAAACCGAGCATGCATATCGAAAAAGCTTCGTTCCGCTGCATACGTCTGCTTTTTACACTGGGCGCACTTGTTATGACGAGTTGCGCCCATCGATGACCACCTCTAATTTGCACCGCCAACCTGCCCCGCCGCTCTATGAGCGCATCAAGGGCGCGCTGCGCGAGGGCATTCGCAACGGTCACTACGCGCCAGCATCGCTGCTGCCGTCAGAAGCGGCGCTGGGCGCGCATTTCAACGCCAGCCGCATCACCGTGCGTCAGGCGTTGGCAGATCTGCAGAACGAAGGGCTGATCTTCCGCCGTCACGGAAAAGGCTCGTTTGTGAGCCAGCCAAAGGCGTTTCAGAACGTGACTGCGCTGCAGGGCTTTGCCGAGGCGATGTCGGCACACGGTCACGCCATTCGCAATCGCGTGCTGAAGCTGCAAACGGTGCCTGCGCCAACCGATGTGGCGCAGGCGCTGCAACTGGCGCCCGATACGCCCGTCACGGAATTGCATCGCCTGCGGTTGCTGGATCAGGTGCCGGTGTCGCTTGAGGTGACGTGGCTGCCGGACGCACTTGGCAGCATCGTCGCCCGGGCGGACCTCGCCACGCGCGATGTGTTTCTCGTGCTGGAGCAGGACGCGGGTGTGGCGCTGGGCCATGCCACGCTCGCCATCGATGCGGCATTGACCGATCACGCCACGGCCACCGCGCTCGACACGGGCGCAGGCGCAGCGCTGCTGCGTGTGGAGCGCCTGACGCATGACGCACAAGGCACGCCCATCGACTTTGAACGCCTTTATTTTCGCGGCGACGCCTTCCAGTACCGGCTCCGACTGGATCGGCAAGTGGCGACGCATGCGCAATCCATCCTCCCTTTGCAAGGCACCGTATGAACACGTTGGAACTGGAGTACGACCTCGTCGTCGTGGGCGGCGGCACGGCCGGCCCGATGGCGGCCATCAAGGCAAAAGAACGCAACCCCGCGCTGCGTGTGCTGCTGATCGACAAAGCGCACGTGAAGCGCAGCGGCGCCATCTCGATGGGCATGGATGGGCTGAACAACGCCGTCATTCCCGGGCATGCCACGCCCGAGCAATACACGCGCGAAATCACCTTGGCCAACGATGGCATCGTCGATCAATCGGGCGTGTATGCCTATGCGCAACACAGCTTTGCCACCATCGAGCAGCTCGACCGCTGGGGCGTGAAGTTCGAGAAGGACGAAACCGGCGACTACGCCGTCAAGAAGGTCCACCACATGGGCAGCTACGTGCTGCCGATGCCGGAGGGGCACGACATCAAGAAGGTGCTGTATCGCCAGCTCAAGCGTGCGCGGGTGGAGATCACGAACCGCATCGTCGTCACGCGTGTGCTGACGGATGCCGATGGGGCGGCCTGCGGCGTGCTCGGCTTCGACTGCCGAACGGCAGATTTTCTCGTGGTGCACGCAAAGGCCGTGGTGCTGAGTTGCGGTGCGGCTGGGCGGCTCGGTTTGCCGTCGTCCGGCTACCTGATGGGCACATACGAGAACCCCACCAACGCCGGCGATGGCTACGCGATGGCGTATCACGCGGGCGCGGAGCTTTCCAACCTGGAATGCTTCCAGATCAACCCACTCATCAAGGATTACAACGGCCCCGCCTGCGCATATGTGACCGGCCCGCTGGGCGGCTACACGGCCAACGCCCGCGGCGAGCGCTTCATCCAGTGCGACTACTGGAGCGGCCAGATGATGTGGGAGTTCTACCAGGAGCTGCAGGGCGGCAAGGGCCCGGTGTTTCTCAAGCTCGACCACCTGGCCGAAGAAACCATCCAGACCATCGAGACGATTCTGCACACCAACGAGCGCCCGAGCCGCGGCCGCTTCCACGCGGGGCGGGGCACCGATTACCGCACGCAGATGGTGGAGATGCACATCTCCGAAATCGGCTTCTGCAGCGGGCACAGCGCGTCTGGCGTGTATGTGAATGCGCGCGCGGAAACCACCGTGCCAGGCCTTTACGCGGCGGGCGACATGGCTGCGGTGCCGCACAACTACATGCTCGGTGCGTTCACGTACGGCTGGTTCGCGGGCCAGAACGCGGCGGACTACATCGCCGGCCGGCAAGGCGACGCCCGCATCGACGCCGAACAGATCGCCCGCGAGCGCGCGCGCATCTTTGCGCCGCTGCAGCGCGACCACGGCCTCGCCCCCGCGCAGGTGGAATACAAGCTGCGCCGCATGGTGAACGATTACCTGCAACCGCCCAAGGTCACGCGCAAGATGGAAATCGGCCTGCGCCGCTTCGACGAGATTGCCGAAGACATCACGCACCTGCACGCGAGCAACCCGCACGAGCTGATGCGCGCGATGGAAGTCAGCTTCATCCGCGATTGCGCCGAGATGGCCGCGCGCGCCTCGCTCTTCCGCACCGAAAGCCGCTGGGGCCTGTATCACCATCGCGTGGATTACCCCGAACGCGACGACGCCAACTGGTTCTGTCATACGCGCCTGTACAAGGACGCACACGGCGCCATGGCCAGCCGCAAGCAGGCTGTTGAACCGTACGTCATCCCAGTCGATGTGCTCGGCACCGATTCCTACGCGCACATGCGCATTCCGAAGGCTGCATGACCATGCAACAGACGACCGTTCATTTCACCCACACGCCGCACGACATCACCTCCCGCAGCAGCGCGCCCGTCACCATCGACGAAGCCAAGTGCATTGCCGACAAGGGCTGCACCGTGTGCGTCGATGTCTGCCCGCTCGACCTGCTCGCCATCGACCTGACCAAAGGCAAGGCCTTCATGCAATTCGACGAATGCTGGTACTGCATGCCCTGCGAGCAGGACTGCCCGACCGGCGCGGTGAAGGTCGACATTCCGTATCTGCTGCGCTGAGGTAGCGATGACGACAACCCTCCTGGCGCGCCTGCACGACGCAGACGCCGCCACCCGCCGCGTCGCCCTCCTCCAGCTTGCCGATGCGGAAGACGCCGACGCGCTGCCCGATGTGATTGCGCTGCTTGCGCAGGACCCGGCGCCGGAAATCCGGCTCGAAGCCGCGCGCATCCTGGCGACCTGGGAACAGCCGGACACCGTGGCCGCCCTTGCCCGTGCGCTGGAAGACGCGGATGGCACCGTGCGTGACGCAGCGGCAATCGGCCTGGCGGATTTGAAATCGCCCGACTCGGCGCCCGCGCTGTTGCCTTACGTCGACCATGCCAGCGCCTTTGTGCGCGCCGCCGCGTTGCGCGGTTTGCGTGAGCTGCGCGTGCCCGAGAGCGAAGCGCCCGCGCTTCACGCGCTGCAAGACGTTGACGCCGCCGTGCGCCGCGAGGCCGTTGCGGTGCTCGGCTGGCGCAAGCATGTGGGCGCATTGCCTGCGCTGGCGGAACGCGCACGTCATGACGCAGATGTCGATGTGCGCCGTGCCGCAGTTGGCGCCCTCGGCCTCGCCACCGATGCCGCCGTGCTGCCCGCGTTGCTCGCTGCGCTGCGCGACACCGCCTGGCGCGTGCGCGAGGAGAGCGCCAGCACGCTCGGCAAGCTGCGGGCGCTCGCTCCCGATGCGCATGTCACGCAAGCGTTGGTCGAGGCGCTGGCCGATGCGTATTGGCAAGTCCGCCTGCAGGCCGCCCGGGCGCTCGGCCGGTGGCGCGCTGCGCATGCCGTCGATGCGCTCGCCGCGCTGCTCACGCACCCGATCAGCAATCTGCGCAAGGAAGCCGCGCTCGCCTTGGGCGAAATCGGTGAACCCTCTGCCCTGCCCGCCCTGCGCAGCGCAGAAACCGACGGCGACCCTGAAGTCGTCAAGGCGGTGCGGATCGCCTTGGCACAAATCGAGAGCGCCCGTGCAACCCCCTGAGCGCATCGACAACGACGTCGCACAAGGCCGGCTGCGGCTGCACTGGACAGACGCCGTGGTCTCACTCGACCACGCGGCATTGCGCAAGGCGTGCCGCTGCGCGGAGTGCCAGTTCAAGCGCCATCACGGCACGCCGATCAACGTGCCGGCGGCCGTGCGCGTCACCACCATCGCGCCTGCGGGTTACGGCGTGCAACTGGTTTTCAGTGATGGACATGCGCGCGGCATCTATCCGTGGGCGTATCTGGCGGAGCTTGCCGCCACTGCAGCGCCGGGTTGACGTTGGCGGCGTCTATCCACATGCAATCTTGTTCGTTCCTTCGTGCGTGTGCTGTCCGTAGCATCAGCTGCGCAACACAGACGACGCAGGAGGAACCATGCAAAGCCATTCGCCCCACACCACCCCATCTGGCCGCCGACGCTGGCTGGCCGCATTGCTTGGCGCCGGCATAGCGCTGTGCGCAGGCCTGACGCAGGCCGCCGACCCGACCACGGTGCGTATCGGGTTTCAGAAAGCCGGACTGCTGGCGGTGCTGAAAGCGCAAGGCGCGCTCGACAAACCGCTGGCCGAGCTTGGCTACAAGGTGGAATGGAAGGAATTCCCTGCCGGGCCTCAACTGCTGGAGGCGCTCAACACCGGCAGCATTGAGTTCGGCTACACCGGCGCGCCGCCGGCCGTGTTTGCGCAGGCCGCAGGCGCACGCCTTGTCTATGTGGGGGCCGAGCCGGGCGGCAAGACCAACGAGGCGCTGTTCGTGCTGGACAACTCACCCGCGCACAGCGTGGCTGACCTGAAAGGCAAGCGCATCGCGCTGCAGAAGGGCTCCAGCTCCAACTACCTGCTGGTGCAGCTGCTTCGTCGCGCCAACCTCACGGTGCAGGATATTCAGCCGATCTACCTGCCACCGGCCGAGGCGCGGGCCGCCTTTGAGAGTGGTGCGGTCGATGCGTGGGTCGTTTGGGATCCGTATTACGCGCTGGCACAGAAGGCGTTGAAGACACGCACGCTGGGCGATTTCAGCGAGCTGCCGGTATTCAACTTCTACGAAGCCACGCCGGAGTTCGTGAACACGCATCCGCGCGCGGTCAACGCCATCCTGGCCCAGTTGCGCACGGCCGGGCTGTGGGTGAATCAGCATCCGCAGGAAACCGCCGCCCTGCTGGCACCCAAGCTCGGCATCCAACAGCCGGTTGTGGAGACCTGGCTGCGCCGCGTGCCCTACGGCGTCACGCCGGTCACGCCACAGATCGTGGCTTCGCAGCAGCAGATTGCAGACCTGTTCCTGCAGCAGAAACTGATTCCGAAACCGGTGAACGTGCAAAGCGCTGTCTGGCAGGCGAGCTTCCCCGTCGCGGGGTTGTGACCGCATCTGCCGTGGGTTGTCGTTGTCATGCAGTGCTAAGGTGCGGCACCGACACGTAATCGGAGCCGCATCGTGATTTCGAGAATCCCGTTTCTGGCAGCGCTCTTGGCGCTGTGCACCGCCGGCACCGTCTGCACCGTCGGCACGGCAAGCGCTGCAGACATCAGCGTCCTCACGGCCGGGGCATTCCGGCCCGTGCTGGACGCGCTGGCACCGTCGATCGAACGCACGGCCGGTGTCCACCTGATCATCGCCAACGGCACGGCGGGCGAACTGACCAAGCGCATTCAGAACGGCGAAGCCTTTGACGTGGCGATCCTGCCCGAGCCCGTGGCAAAGGCCCTCAGCGCGTCCGGCAATCTGGCACCCACGCTCAGCAGCGTGGCCCGCGTCGGCATTGGTGTGGCGGTGCCCGAGGGCGCCTCCAGGCCCGATATCTCGACGGTCGAGCAGTTCAGACAGACCTTGTTGGCGGCGCCCTCGGTGGCGTATCTGGACCCGGCAGCCGGTGGATCGTCTGGCATGTATCTATCGAAGCTCTTCGAGACGCTCGGCATTGCGCAGGCGATTGCGCCGAAGGCTGTGCTTGTTCACGGCGGGCTGGTGGGCACGCGGCTCGTCGATGGCAGCGCCGCGCTGGCCGTGCATCAGATCAGCGAACTGCTTGCGGTGCCGCGCATCCAGTACGTCGGGCCCTTGCCCGCAGCCGTTCAAAACTACACCGTGTATGCCGCGGGCGTGAGTCCCCATGCGAAGAACCGTGCAGACGCACAGGCGCTGATACAGGCGCTGCATGGCAAGGACGCGGCTGCCCTCCTCGAGCGCAAGGGCATGGAACCGGCCGCGCCACGGTAAGCGCGGCGGCCAGCGTCTTCTCTTCAGAAGTTGCCGAAGCGGCCAATCCAGGCGGCGGCGCCTTTGCTGTGCCCCTTGATGGCTGCGTCGAGTTCAGCCCGCGTAAGCCCATTGGGCAACGCGTCCGGCGCCAGATCCGTGGCGATCAGCACAAAGACGTAGTGGTGCATGCCCGTGCCCTTGGGCGGACACGGCCCGAGATACGCCGGCTTGCCGATGGCGTTCTGGCCCATGCGCAGCGCGCTGTCGGAGCCGGCGCCTTCCGGCAGGCTCGTCTGCGTGGCCGGGATGCCGTAAGCCATCCAGTGGTTCACGCCCAGGCCGCCCGCGCCCTGCGGGTCGGTGGCAATCAGCACGAGGCTGTTGGTACCGGGCGGGACGTTGGACCAGTGCAGCGGCGGCGAGACGTTGTCGCCCGTGCAATTGGCGTTGGCGGGGTTCTTCCCGGCGTACTTGCGGTCCATGACGCCGTTGTCGGCAAAGGCAGGCGATTCGACGGCGAACGTGGTATCGGCCTGCGCATGCACATGCGGCACCGCAGACAGGCACGCCAGCGACAACAACGCGCGAAACAGGGTGGGCTTCAAGGCAGGTCTCCTCACAGGGAAAACAGCGAACGGGCACCACAATACGCGAATGCGCCGCGGCTGCGCAGAGGCATCGGCGCACAGATCCCCGTCAGATTGCCGTGCGACAATACCGCGCCCCAGCACGCGCGTTTGCCGCGCGCTTTTGCCCGACCTGACCATAGGAGAACCGGACGCATGTTCGGCGATATCACGCGTTTTCTGCTCGACACGATCTTCTCGCTCTTTGGCGCGGCGCTGCTGCTGCGCGCCTGGACGCAAGCGGTGCGGCTGTCACCGCGCAATCCGCTGTCGCAGGCCATCTTCCAGCTGACCGGCTGGCTGGTGCACCCGCTGCGCCGGGTGATTCCCGCCACGGGCTATATCGACTGGTCGTCGCTGGTGGCCGCGTATGCCACGGCACTCGTGTATCTGTTCCTGCTGCTCGCGTCGGTGGGCTTGAGCCCGGTGGCGCTTGTGCCGATGGGCTTTGTGGCGGCGCTGTTCACGGTGCTCAAGTGGGCGTTCAACGTGCTGGTGTGGGTGACGATTGCGTCGGCCGTCCTGTCGTGGATGGGTCCGGCATCGCCGATGGGCGCCGTGCTTAACACGCTGGTCGACCCGCTCTTGCGCCCGATCCGCCGCGTGGTGCCGCCGCTCGGTGGGCGGCTCGATCTGTCTCCGCTGATCCTGCTGGTGATCGCGCAGGTGATCGTGATCGCGCTGTCGCATCTATCGCTGTCACCGCTGTTCATGTGAGCGCGGCACGCGCCTTGCTCGACTGAGGGATATGCCGGCCGCTGCTTCTGGCCGGCGACTCAGGAGGACATCATGAACGCATGGAAAACAGCGCTGGTCTGCGCGATTGCCGTGCTGGCTCCCACGCTCACGGCGTGTACGGCAGGCGGTGCAGTGGCAGGCGGTGTGGCCGGCCACGAACTGACGCATAGCACGGCCGGGACGATCGGGGGTGCCGCAGCCGGCGCCGTCATCGGCCACGAGCTGAGCAAGTAACCAACACAGCGGCTCATCAGCCGCTTTTTTTAGGCTTGCGCAAACAAGGCGCGGTAAGCGCTGGGCGACGTGTGATACGTCCGGCTGAAATGCTGCCGCAACGATACCGCGCTGCCGAAGCCAGCAAGTTGCGCAATCGCTTCGACCGGCTGACGCGTGGTCTCCAGCATGCGCTGCGCATAGGCCAGACGCTGCCCCAGCAACCATTGGCCGACGGTGGTGCCAGTCAACTCACGGAAGCGCCGCGTGAAATTGCGCCGGCTCATGGCGGCGCGCTCCGCCAGCGAGTCGAGCGAATGCGGCTGCGCCAGGTTGGCCACCGTCCAGTTCAGCAGATCCGACAGGCGATCGCCGCCGGGGGCATCGTGCAACGGTTGCTCGATGTATTGCGCCTGGCCGCCCTGCCGGTGCGGCGCGACCACCAGCCGCCGTGCAATGCGGTTGGCCACCTCTGCGCCATGCCAACGGCGCACAAGGTGCAGACAGCAGTCCAACCCGGCGGCCGTGCCTGCGGAGGTCACCAGACGGCCGTCGGCAGCGTCCAGATAGAGCACATCCGGCACAAGCTTCACGCGCGGGTAGCGCTGCGAGAACGCATCGGCGGCGCTCCAGTGCGTGGTCGCCTCATGGCTGTCGAGCACGCCTGCTTCGGCCAGCACAAACGCGCCCAGGCACAGTCCGACCACCGTTGCGCCGCGCGCATAGGCATCGCCCACCGCGTTCACCATCGCCGCCGGCGGACGCTCGTCCGTGTCACGCCATGACGGCACGATCAGCACGTCGGCGCGGGCGGCATCTTCGAGCATGAACTCCGTCTGCACGGCAAACCCGGCTGTGGTGCGCAGGCCGCCCTTCCTCGCGGGCTCGCCGGCGCAGATCCGCAGGTTGTAGGACGGCAGCCCTGCCCAGACGCGGTCTTCAAACACAAGACACGGCACGGACAGGTGAAACGGGCTGATGTCGTTGAAGGCCAGAACGGCGACTTGCTGGGGATGCTGGGGTGGTTGAGATGACTGGGCTTGCATACAGGCTCCGCGCTTTGGCCCGATTCTTTCGATAAACGTCTTTCGGGCCACTGTCGGGAAGGATAGTCATTCGCGAAGATGCTGTCCACGGGCTCACGCAAATGCCCGATCCAACCGACCTTGAGGAGTCAGCCATGACCACGAACACCGCCCCGAAGCGCGCCCTGATCGTCATTGATGTGCAGAACGAATACTTCACCGGCGGCCTGCCGATCGAGTATCCGGACCCGCAGCAGACTGTGGCCAACGTTGGTGCTGCCATGGACGCGGCACGCGAGGCGGGCATTCCGGTGATCGTCGTGCAGCAGACCTCGCCGGCCAGCTCGCCGCTGTTTGCCATCGACACCGACGGCTGGCAACTGCACCCCGTGGTGGCGTCGCGCCCGCATGATCACTATCTGCGCAAGCTTCTGCCGAGCGCCTATCCAGAGACGGATCTGGCGCAATGGCTGGAAGCACGCGGCATCGATACGCTCGCCGTGGTCGGCTACATGACGCACAACTGCGATGCATCCACGATCAATCACGCCCTGCACAACGGCACGGCGGTGGAGTTCCTGCACGATGCGTCGGGCGCGGTGCCATATCAAAACCAAGCCGGCTTTGCGAGTGCGGAAGAGATCCACCGCGTGTTCAGCGTGGTCCTGCAATCGCGCTTCGCGGCGGTGATGTCGACCCAGGAATGGGTGCACAGCGTGAAGACCGGCGCGGTGCCCGTGCGCGACAACATCTACAAGTCGAATCAACGGGCGCGGGGGCTGCTCAAGGACGGGGTGGCGCAGCAGGCAGCGTGAGGCTGCACGCGCAGGCTCAGCGCGGGCTGGTCCGATGCCTTAATCACGGCCCGTCGTGCGAGATTCAATGGCTTGGAAGGCAAAATCTTCACCGCGCCTGATCACCTGGCCGATACCGGGAAAGTCGAGATGCGCGCCCGCCACGTAGTAGTCCGGGCGCGCTGTTTTTTCCAAGATCGCCTTGCGCGTAGCACGTGCCTGGGGCTGGCTGTCATCAAGCTCCCAGGTCAGTTCCGGACGCCCGAACTGAATGGACGGTACGTGAATGATGTCGCCCCACACCAGAAGGTGCCCGGCACTGCTTCTGACTTCATAGACGGTGTGCCCTTGCGAATGCCCTGCGGCCCGCACGGCGGTGATCCGATCGCTGACGATCAGCCCATCGTCAACCGGTGCCACACGATCGCGCACTGGCGCGAGCCGCCCGGTGATTTCCGATACCTCTTCCTTCGGGATCAGGATGCGTTCCGCCTTGGGAAATGCCTCCGAACCATCCGGAGCAATGAGCCCGTGCACATGGTCTTCATGCGTGTGCGTGACCGCTACCTGAGTGATGGTGTTTCTGTCGATGCCGCACTCCTGCAATCCGCTTAGGAGGCCGCCCATCGAATCGTCGAGTGCGTTCGATGCGCCGGCATCAATCAGCACAGACGTGCCCTTGTGGACGACCAGGAATGCGTTGACTGACAACCGCAGCTGACCGTTCACGACGGGAACGCCGGCAGGCAGCGTGTCGAGGGGCTCGCCGGATGCCTGGCACAGCCGCGTCGTCGGCACGTCGATGTAGCCATCGCGCAGCGCGACGACCTGGACATCGCCGAATTCAAAGGCAGCGTAGCGCTGGCCTTGCGAAATCAGTTTCATGCTGCCCATGCTTCGCCTCCCATTGGGTTATTCCTGAGAAATCTATCTTCTATAGAAGATATTTGCAAGAAAAAACGGCATTTCATCTTGGACGTTCTTCCATCGTGGACATAATGTCAGCCCGGCGAGTTTGCGTCGGTAAGGCAAAGGAGGCGTGTTGGCAAAGCAGGATGAAGACTTGAGGCCGCAAGATGACGACGAGGCGTCGTCGCGTGCCTTTGGTGCGCGTGTGCGCAAGCTGCGGGAGGCCGCCGGGCTGACGCTGGAACAGTTTTCCCAACGCTCGGGCGTCAGCCGGGCGATGCTGTCCAAAGTGGAGCGCGGAGAAAAAAGCCCGACCATCGGGATTGCAGCCAAAATCGCCCATAACCTGCAGACCTCGTTGACGGAACTGGCCGGGGGCGGTGCATCAGAAGGCGCGGTGGTGCGCATGCGCCGAGCGGAGCGGCCCGTCTTCCGCGATCCGGAAACCGGCTTTGAGCGGCATATCGTTTCACCGGCAACGGGCGGCGGGCGCGTCGAACTCCTCTATCACTACCTTCCGCCCGGCGTCTCAACCGGGATACTGCCCGGCTACCCTGCCGGGGCCGAAAAGCAGATCGTGGTAACCATCGGCAACCTCGTCGTCGAGTTCAAAAACGCCAAGGAATACCTGGGGCCCGGCGACTCACTCTTCTTTGAGGCGAACGTGGAGCACGGTTTTGCCAATCAAACGGCGGAGCCCTGCGGGTACTTCATGGTCGTGTCGCGCCGCGCGTAAGCAAGACTCTTAGCCGGCCACGCTTTCTTCGGCCGGCAGAAACCCACGGAACGACACTTCCACCTGCTCCACCATCGACGCCGATGTGGCTTCACGCAGAGCCGCCAGCAACGCATCGAACGCGCTTTCCACAGAGGCGCGGTCGGTGGCCTCGACCAGGCGCTGGCGGACTGGATGCTCAGCCGAGCTGAACGTGCGTGCCGCAATGTCCATGAGATACATGCGCGCCGCCGCCAGCGAACGCTTGCGCGCCGGTGCGGCAGGCTTGAGCGTCTCGGGTTGCGGCTGGGCCACCTGAACGAAGACAGGCTCGCCGGCAACATCGGTTGCGCTTTGAATGAAACCTGCCTGCACCAGCTCGAACACGGCCTGCGCTTCCAGGCCGAGCTGACCGGCACGCACGGCAAGGTCCTCGCCCGTGACCTGCCCGTCCACCATGATGAGCAGCGCGCGGCTTGAGCGGCTGAGCACGCCGCCGCGCGTGGCGATTTCACGTCTTCCTGCATCAGTCTTTTCGAATCGTGCAGATAACCCCTGCATGGCAGCCCCCTATCCTCCCCCGAAGATCGGCACAACATAGGGCGGGTTGTTTGCAGAATCGTGAAATCGCAGGCCGCCCCCCCCACCAGCCGGGGGCGGCAAACGCTTGCGCTCAGGCGACTGTCGGCAAATCCAAACACCCTCCTCGAAAGTGGGGCTGACAACGCGGGCTATTGCCTGCGCCAGCTTCCGGCCCTACCATGCTTTGTTACCGGTACCAACATAGCTGCAGGCCTCCGGAAAGCACCACGCCGATTCCCCGCAGAGGGAACTCTGTTCCACATAACAACCGAGACACCATGCCCACCCAACCTCCACGCAGACTGCGCAGCCAGCTTTGGTTCGACGATCCGAACCATGCAGACATGACTGCCCTCTATGTCGAACGCTTCATGAACTACGGCCTGACGCGCGAAGAGTTGCAGTCGGGCCGGCCGATCATCGGTATTGCACAAACGGGTAACGATCTGGCGCCGTGCAACCGGCACCACCTGGAGCTGGCGCAGCGCGTGAAGGCCGGCATACGCGACGCGGGCGGCATCCCGATGGAGTTTCCGGTTCACCCGCTTGCCGAGCAAAGCCGCCGCCCGACCGCCGCGCTCGACCGCAATCTCGCCTATCTCGGGCTGGTCGAGATCCTCCACGGCTTCCCGCTTGACGGCGTTGTGCTGACGACCGGTTGCGACAAGACCACGCCCGCCTGCCTGATGGCCGCCGCCACCGTCGACCTGCCGGCAATCGTCCTGTCAGGCGGGCCGATGCTGGATGGCTGGCACGACGGCAAACGGGTCGGCTCCGGCACCGTCATCTGGCATGCGCGCAACCGGCTGGCTGCCGGCGACATCGACTACGAAGGCTTCATGGAATTGACCACCGCGTCGTCACCGTCGATCGGCCACTGCAACACGATGGGCACCGCGCTTTCGATGAACAGCCTGGCCGAAGCGCTGGGCATGTCGCTGCCTGGGTGCGCCAGCATTCCGGCGGCGTATCGGGAGCGTGGGCAGATGGCCTACGCCACCGGCAAGCGCATCGTCGACCTGGTGCACGAAGACATCCGGCCTTCGAAGATCATGACGCGCGCGGCGTTCGAAAACGCCATCATGGTGGCCTCGGCGCTTGGTGCGTCCACCAACTGCCCGCCTCACCTCATCGCCATCGCGCGCCACATGGGCCTGGAACTGAGCCTCGAAGACTGGCAGCGCCACGGAGAATCGGTTCCGCTTCTGGTGAACTGCATGCCGGCAGGCGAATACCTGGGCGAGAGCTTTCACCGCTCGGGCGGCGTGCCGGCCGTGTTGCGCCAGCTCAGCGCGGGCGGCTTGCTGCGGCGCGATTGCCCCACCGTGTCGGGCCGCACGATCGGCGCGATTGCCGATGCCGCCCCCGAGGCCGACCGCGATGTGATTTTTCCTGTAGACGCACCGCTCAAGCACCGCGCAGGGTTCATCGTGCTGTCGGGCAATTTCTTCGACAGCGCGATCATGAAGATGTCGGTGGTGGGCGAGGCATTCCGGCAGACCTACCTGAGCGAACCCGGCGCGGAAAACGTCTTCGAGACGCGAGCGATCGTCTTCGATGGCCCGGAGGACTATCACGCCCGCATCAACGATCCGGCGCTGGCGATCGACGAGCGCTGCATCCTCGTCATCCGCGGCTGCGGAACGGTCGGCTATCCGGGCAGCGCGGAGGTCGTCAACATGGCGCCGCCCGCGGCGCTGGTCAAGCAAGGGATCGAATCGCTGCCGTGCATGGGCGATGGCCGGCAGAGCGGCACCTCCGCGAGTCCATCGATCTTGAACATGTCTCCGGAGGCGGCTGCCGGTGGCGGCCTTGCGCTGCTGCGCACGGGCGATCGCATCCGCGTAGACCTCAATGCGCGCAAGGTCAATGTATTGGTCGACGCGGAAGAGCTTGAGCGCCGGCGTGAAACCGCAACATTCAGCGTGCCGCAGTCACAAACGCCTTGGCAGGAAATCTACCGGAAGTTCGTCGGGCAGCTTTCAACGGGCGGATGCCTCGAGCCGGCAACGCTGTATCTGAACGTGATCGAGACGCGCGGCAATCCACGGCACTCGCATTGATGCATGAAAAAGCATGAAACAGCCGGCGGCGCGCTGCCGGCTACGCGCTCTCGCGCTCGACAATGCTGAAGTCGATGCGCGAAAGCTTGCGCGCGCCCGTGACCTCGCCAACGCCGAGCGCATCGAGCAAGACCTCGCCCGTGCGCAGGCCGATGCCATAGGCATCCACGGAAATCGTCGTGATGGTCGGGTGGCAACACCACGCGACTTCAAAATTGCCGAAGCCCGCAACGGCAATGTCGCCGGGCACGGAGAGGCCGCGCCGGTGGCATTCCATGATGGCGCCGAATGCGGACATGTCACTCACGCACATCACGGCATCGGTATCGGGCCAGGCTTCGAGCAACGCGGCCATGGCCGGGCCGCCGTGGCTCATGGTGATGGGCGAGTCGCCCAGGCGGATCACGCGCGGCTCGCCAAGGCCAAGCGCCTTGATTCCGTTCGCGTATCCGCGCATGCGGTCTGTGCCACGGCGGTCCAGCTCGCTTGCGCCGCACAGGAAACCGATACGCCGGTAGCCCCGTTCGTGCAGGTGGCGCAGCATCGCGAGCGACGCCTTGGCGTTCGAGAACCCAACCGCCCTATCGATCGGGCGCTCAGGCAGATCCCACATCTCCACGATCGGGATGCCGGCGCGCTCCAGTAGCGCGCGCGTGCCTGCACTGTGGTGGCGCCCTGTCAATGCGATGCCGCGCGGCTGATGGCGCAGCAGCGACTTCACCAGCGCCTCTTCCTGGTCGAGGTGGTAATCGGTGTCACCCAGCAGCAATTGCAGGCCATGCGGCGCAAGCGCATCCGTCAGCCCGCGCACGGTGTCGGCAAAGTTGGAGCTGGCCAGCGAAGGCACCAAGGCAGCCACAAATTCCGACCGGCCGCTGGACAGCATCCCGGCCGCAGCCGTAGCGACGTAGCCGAGTGCGTCGATGGCCTGTTGCACACGGGCACGGGTTGCAGGCGACACGCTGCCGCCTGCCAGCACCCGCGATACCGTCATCTTCGACACGCCGGCCGCGCGCGCAACATCGGCCATGCGAGGGGGTGTTGGGCCAGTGGTCATTGAGAAACGTCTACGCGCAAGGGGAAAGAGGAGTGGCGATCATAGCGGAACCTGCCACGAAAACAGCCGAGCGCTACGCCTGCGCCAGCGCGCGGCCGATGCGGTCCGCCATGCCAGCAACACCGACAATGAGACGCTTCTCCCTGCGTGCGTCCAGCCGGCTGATGGGCACGCTGGAACTCACGGCAACGTGCTTTCCCAGCGGCGTGACACCGACGAACGCAGCAAAGCAGGCCAGCCCCGCCACCACCTCCTCACGCTCCGTCGCCAGCCCCCGCACGCGAATGCTTTCAAGCTCGTGGAGGAGATCGGCCCGGCGCGTGGTGGTGCGTTCCGTCATGGCGGTTAGGCGGGCAGGCAGGAGCGCGCACACCGCTTCGTCATCAAGGCTGGCGAGAAGTGCCTTGCCCAGCGCGCAGCAATGCGCGGGCAGGCGCAGGCCGACATCCGACACAAGGCGGACGGGCCGCGGCGCATCCTCCCGTGCGATGTACACGACTTCCGTGCCGTCGAGCACGGCAAGCTGGACGACTTCGTTGTGTGTGGCCACGAAGGCAGCGGATTCGCGCCGGAACGCTGCCAACAAGCTGTCGTGGCGGAAATAGGCATTACCCAGCTCAAACAAGGTCAGGCCGATCAGATAGCCATCGGCCCGCTTCTCGATCCAGCGGCGCTTTTCCAGAGACTCCAGCAGCAGGTACAGCGTGCTTCTGGACATGCCCGTCGCCTGCGCCAATGCGGCCGGACGGACGGGAGACGTCGCCGCGCAAAGTATTTCCAGCACGTCATGAATGCGCTTGAGTGCTGGCACCTCGTAGTCTGTCTTCACTGGAAACCTGCTCCGCTCATGATTGGCTCGATTGTCCAACAGGTTGGAAATTACGTCACCGTGTTGGACACCCCGCACCGCCATCTCTACGATCACGCGGGTTCCTTGGCAACAAGGGTGTCCAATTTCCGGAGTACACATGACCGCCATCGCCAACTACTTGCCGCACGATCTGGAGCAGTCAACGCTCGTTGGTCGGGTCTGGCGTACGACTGCCAGCGGCGAGGGGCCTTCTGTCGTGGTGGTGCGCAACGGTGTCGTGTTCGACATCACGGAAGCCGTGCCCACGGTGGCAGATCTGTTCGAGCATCCTGACGCACTGGCCGTGGCCCGGCAGGCACCGGGCGAAAACCTGGGCCGCGTCGAAACGCTTGTCGAACGCTCCCTGGCCGCCGATCGCACGGGCAGTGCACCAACCCTGCTTGCGCCGAACGACCTCCAGGCAATCAAAGCCTGCGGTGTGACGTTTGCGGTCAGCCTGATCGAGCGCGTGATCGAAGAACAGGCTGGCGGCGATCCGGCCAAGGCTCGCGACGTGCGCGAGTCGATTGTGGGTGTGGTGGGCTCGGACCTCTCCAAGATCAAGCCCGGCTCCGATGCCGCCATGCGGCTCAAGGAGGAACTGCAGCGCCGGGGCGCATGGTCGCAATACATGGAAGTCGGCATCGGCCCCGATGCGGAAGTGTTCTCCAAATCGCAGCCGATGTCGGCGGTCGGCTTCGGCGCCGACGTGGGCCTGCATCCGGCCTCGCGCTGGAACAACCCGGAGCCGGAGATTGTGCTGGCGGTCAGCAGCGCCGGCCATGTCGTCGGAGCAGCGCTCGGCAACGACGTGAACTTGCGCGACATCGAAGGGCGCTCCGCATTGCTGCTGGGCAAATGCAAGGACAACAACGGCTCCTGCGCGATCGGCCCATTTGTGCGACTGTTTGACGAGCGCTTCACGATCGACACGATCCGGGCGACGCAGGTATCGCTGCGTGTTGAAGGCGCGGACGACGGCTTCACGCTCGACGGCGTAAGCCACATGAGCGAGATCAGCCGCGACCCGCTCGATCTCGTCGCCCAGACCTGCGGGCCGCATCATCAATACCCGGACGGCTTCATGCTGTTCCTCGGCACGATGTTCTCGCCGATCAAGGACCGTGACGCACCTGGTGCCGGCTTTACGCACCACCTCGGCGACCGCGTGACGATCAGCGCGCCTGCACTCGGCGCGCTCGTCAACACGGTGCGCCTGTCGACAGAGATCGCGCCGTGGACATTCGGTGTCCGTGCCCTGTATCGCAACCTGGCGGCACGCGGGCTTGTCCGTCAGGGCTGAGCTGTCGCCCAAGAAAACGCCACGGCACAGTCCGTGGAAGGAAGTCCCTTGACCGGCGCGCGAAACGTGAACAATCCGCCGGCAAGGGGCTGCTGCTGCAACGCCTCTTCCGTCAGGCCCTTTCGGGCGGTGGTTGCATAGACCGTCTGCAAGTCATCGCCGCCAAATGCGAGCTTGGTGATGTTGGAACACGGGAAGTCGACGCGCCCGATGCATCGGCCGTCGGGCGAGAACCGCTCGATCCGTCCTCCGCCAAACAGCGCGACCCACACGCACCCCTCCTCGTCAACGGCCATGCCATCCGGGTAGCCGGTGCCCTCAATCGAGGTGAAGACGCGCTTGCGTTCCAGGCTGCCGTCGTCACCAAGGTCGAAGGCATAGACCACGCGCTGCAAGGTGTCTGTGTGATACAGCGTGCGGCCATCGGGGCTCGCGGTCGGGCCATTCGTGATGACGTAGCCTGAATCGCGCACGCTGAGTCGGCCATCCAGACCGACGTGGTAAAGCTGCCCGCTCGCCTCGCGCTCCGCATCGTCCATCGAGCCGAACCACAGCGCCCCGGTGCGATCAATATAGCCGTCGTTCAGGCGGTTTCCCGGCCGATCAGTCTCGACAGGCAGCATGCGGCTGAAGGTACCGCTTGCGAAATCGAACCGGTAGAGACCGCCCTGCACGCCGCAGACCCAGCTGCCGTCAACGCAGGGCAGCGCAAAACCGATCTGGCCGGGTGCGACCCAGCTGCGGCGCACAGCGGTATCGGGGTCATATCGGTAGAGCCGTCTGCCTTTGATATCGACAAAGGCCACGCAGCGCGACGCCGCGTGCCACACCGCGCCTTCCCCAAGCGTTGCGCCGACGCCCCAGACGCATTCCGGAATGATCGGTGCCGTCATCCGCCGTACCACCCGGCATCGACAAAGTACTCACGCGCCGAGCAACGTGCGGCATCGTCCGATGCAAGAAACAGCGCCATGCGGGCTACGTGTTCCGGCTCGACACGCTCATGCAGGCATTGCTCCGCCAGCAGCTTGGCTTCGCTCTCGGGCGATTGCCAGAGCGCCATCTGCCGCGGCGTGCGCACCGCGCCGGGCACGATGCAATTGACGCGAATGCCGAATCCGCCGAGGTCGCGCGCCAAGCCGCGAGTCAGGCCTTCAATGCCGGCCTTGGCCGTCATGTAGATGGCGAGGTCCGCTTGGGCAAGATGCCACGAGATGGACCCAAGGTTCAGGATCACACCGCGCCCCAGCTTCTTCATGCTGGGCAGCGCGGCTTGCGCGCAGAAGAACTGATGGCGCAGGTTCACCTCGATGCGGTTGTCCCAATAGGTTTGCGTCACCGTTCCGATCTGATGGCGGTCGTCATTCGCAGCGTTGTTGATCAGGACCTCGATGGGGCCGGTGTCGGCCTCAATGTCCGAGAACGTGGTGTTCAGCGCGTCGATGTCGCGCAGGTCGCAATAACGGAAGATCGGCGGATGCACGCACTCGCCCAGCGACGCTGCCAGCGCTTCTGCGTCCGCACGCGCAATATCCAGAAACGTAACGCGCGCCCCCTGTTTGGCAAAGCCTTCGACGATGGCGGCACCAATGCCGCTACCGCCGCCGGTAATCACAACGTTCTTGTTAACAAGGCTCGGATAAATTGCATAAGACATAAGAGATTCCAGTTACAGCAAAAGAGATAAAGCCCGCAGCGCTGGTTCAGCGACGGCCGGAGCGCGAGATGACATCCACCCAGACGGCGAGAACGAGGATGCCGCCCTTGACGATCATCTGCCAGTAGGCGTCAACGTCGAGCATGGACATGCCGTTGTCGAGGCTGGCCATGACGAGCGCGCCGACCAGCGCACCGTAGACCGTGCCCGCGCCGCCGCGCATTGACGTGCCGCCGATGAAGCAGGCCGCAATGGCATCCAGCTCGCCCATGGTTCCGGCGGAGGGCGAGCCCGCAGCAAGCCGCGCCGTATTGACGATGCCGGCAAACGCACACATCAGGCCCATGAGCCCGAAGATGGCGAGCTTCACGCGATCGGTGTTGATGCCCGACAGGCGCGTGGCCTCCAGGTTTGAACCCACGGAGTAGATACGGCGTCCGAACACGGTCTGGCTGGCGATCCACGAAAAAATACCCAGCAGTGCCAGAACGAGGAGAACCGGCACCGGGATACCGCCATAGCTGTTGAGCGTGGCGACAAACGCAACAATGACCGCGCCCGCTGCAATCAACTTGGCGACGTCCTGCCAGAGCGGTGCGACGTCGAGCTCATAGCGGCTGTGCTCACGGCGCTGCCGGATCACCACGAAGATCAACAGGCAGAAGATCAGCACTGCCATGAGGTCACCCACCCGGCGCGGCAGATAGCCCTGGCCGATCAGCACGAAGCTGTCCGACACCGGCGCAATCGTCGAGCCATGTGTGAGGCCGAGCAGAATGCCGCGATACGCGAGCATGCCGCCCAGGCCAACGATGAAGGACGGAACGCCCCGGTAGGTTGACCACCATCCGTTGAACAGACCCATGGCCACGCCGAGCAGCAGCACCACAGGCACCGTCGCGACAATGGGCCAACCCAGTCCTTGATCCAGGATGGCAGCCACGCCGCCAAGCAAGCCCAACAGCGAACCGACGGAGAGATCGATCTCGCCCGCGATGATGACGAACACCATCCCGCAGGCCAGCATCCCCGTAATGGACATCTGCCGCAGCAGATTGGAGAGATTGCGAGGCGACGTAAACGCGCCGTCGGTCAGCATTGAAAAGAACAGCCAGATCGCGGCCACGGCGATCAGCAACGCCAGGATCTTGTAGCGTGCGAAGAGTTGCCTCAGGCGCTGGGTTGCCTTGAGCGTGCTACGCGAAGGGTCCACCCCGCCGGCGGCTTGTGGGCTCGTCTGAGAAGTCATGCGTGGCCTACCTGATGAAAAGTGGATGCGTGCCGCACCGGTTGAATGGCTGCGGTCAGAATGTGTTCCTGCGTCAGCCCATCGTTCACGAAATCGCCACGCAGCTCGCCCTCGCCGATCACCAGCACGCGATCCGAAATACCGAGCACTTCGGGCAGCTCTGATGAAATGACGATGATGGCCATACCGCGTTTGGCCAGGTCGCCGATCAGCTTGTAGATCTCGTACTTGGCGCCGACATCCACACCACGGGTCGGCTCATCCAGAATCAGGACGCGCGGCTCGGTAAGCAGCATGCGAGTGAGGACTGCCTTTTGCTGATTGCCACCCGACAGGCTGGCAATGGGCAGCATCGGATGCGCGGCACGCACGGCAAGCCGCCGCATCTCCTTGCGGATCGTATCGAGTTCGGCCGCGCCATCGATGCGCCCGAGACGCGAAAAACGCTGGAGCACGGCAAGCGTGATGTTGTGCCCGACGCTCATCAGCGAGACGATGCCGTGACGTTTGCGGTCTTCCGGCACCATCGCGATGCCCGCACGAATGGCGTCAAGCGGCGCGCGGACTTTCAACGGTTTTCCGTCAAGTACAAGCTCCACCTCGCTTGCGCCTTCGTACGCGCCAAAAACCGCCTGCATCAGCTCGGTTCGCCCTGCGCCGACCAGCCCGGCCACGCCAAGAATTTCGCCCCGACGCACCGAGAAGGACACATCGTCGACCCGCTTGCGAGTCGGGTTGTTCGCGTCGTAGCACGTCACATTGCGCGCCTCGAACACCACCTCCCCGATGGGATGGGGTTCGCGCGGGAACAGTTGCGTGATCTCGCGCCCGACCATCTGCGCGATGATGCGATCGGTGGTCAGATCGTGCATGGGTGCGGTCGACACATGGCGGCCGTCACGGATGACGGTGACCGTGTCGCACACCGCTTCCACCTCGTCGAGCTTGTGCGAGATGTAGACACACGCAATGCCGCGCGCCTTCAGATCGCGCACGATATCGAGCAGGATGCGCGTTTCAGCCGCCGTAAGCGACGACGATGGCTCGTCCAGAATCAGCAGCCTGGCGCGCTTGTTGAGCGCCTTTGCGATTTCAATCAGTTGCTGATGGCCGCCGCCGTAGTGCATCACGGGCAACGCGACGTTGATGCCCTGGATGTTCAGGTCGCGCAGAAGCTTGTCCGCGCCCTGGTACATGGCCGCGTAGTTCATGCGGCCGCCGGGCAGCGTGATCTCGTTGCCAAGATAGATGTTCTCAGCCACCGACAATTCCGGCACCAGCATCAGTTCCTGGTGGATGATGACGATGCCCGCCCGCTCGGTGTCGCGAATACCGCTCGCGTGGAGCGGCTGCCCCTCCCAGAGGATTTCGCCATCCCAGGTGCCGCTCGGGTACACACCCGAAAGCACCTTCATGAGCGTCGATTTTCCGGCGCCGTTTTCGCCGCACAGGCCAACACACTCGCCCGGCCTCACGACCAGGTTGATACCGTCGAGCGCCTTCACACCGTCAAACGTCTTGACGATGCCGCGCATCTGCAACAGAGGTTCAGACATGCCTCGTCCTTGAGGTACGAACGCGGCCGGCGACAAAGCGTTGGCTCGTCGCCGGCACGAAGTGGCCCTGGCTGCGCGACCTTACTGGCCGCCGCCGATCTGAGCCTGCGTGTAGAAGCCGTCTTTCACCACCAGGTTGACGTTGTCCTTCGTGAGTTGGGTGGGTTGCAGCAACACCGTGTCGACCTTCTTCTTGCCGTTGTCGTACTGCGCGTTGTACTTGGGCTTATCACCCTTGGCGAGTGCCACCGAAAGCTGCGCGGCTTCAGTGGCAATCAGCTTGAGCGGCTTGTAGACCGTCATCGTCTGCGTGCCGGCAATCACGCGCTTGACGGCGGCAAGGTCCGCATCCTGCCCTGACACCGGTACCTTGCCGGCCAGCTTCTGCGCAGCCAGCGCCTGGATCGCACCACCGGCCGTGCCGTCGTTGGAGGCAACCACGGCATCGATCTTGTTGTTGTTCGCTGTCAGCGCATTTTCAACAATACCCAGCGCAGCAGACGCGCTCCACTCGGGCACCCATTGCGAGCCGACGACCTTGATGTCACCGCGGTCGATGGCCGGCTGCAGCACCTTCATCTGGCCCTGCCGCAGCATCTTCGCGTTGTTGTCGGTGGGGGCGCCACCCAGCAGGAAGTAGTTGCCCTTGGGGCGGACGTTGTAGACGCCCTGCGCTTGCAGTTCGCCCACCTTCTCGTTGTCGAAGGAGATATAGGCATCGACGTCGGCATCGAGAATCAGGCGGTCATACGACACCACCTTGATGCCGGCCTTCTTGGCTTCCGCCACCACATTGGTCAGCGCCTTGGAGTTGAACGGCACGATGACGATCACGTCGACGCCGCGCGAGATCAGGTTCTCGATCTGCGAGATCTGACGTTGCTCGCTGGCATCCGCCGATTGCACCGACACTTTTGCGCCAAGCTTTTCTGCGGCAGCGACAAAGTAATCGCGGTCGCGCGACCAGCGCTCCACGCGCAGGTCGTCAATACAAAAGCCAATCTCCGGATGCGCCTTGCTGGCGTGCGCCAGGGGCGCCGCAATCGACAGGCTGGCGAGCATTGCGCCGCAAAAGGCGGCCCTCAGAACACTACGGCGTTGGTTCGATTTCATGTCTCACTCCATCTTCTATTGTTGGTGGATACCCTTAGGCCGACGGTGCGCGTGGTGCGCCGCAATCGTGATCTCGCCCGGCTCGACGGCCATCGCATGGTGATGCGGCCGCTCGGCACGGGCAATTACGAAATTGCCCAACCGCCCTAACATTTCTTGCCACCCAGCTGCGATCGTCTGACAGCGCCCCATGTAGCCAATAGAATGTGCAAGCGAGCAGCACGCCCCAGCGCTGCAGCCGTTTGGCAACCCCTGCCACCGCGAGCGGCCCGAGCCACCATGCACCGTCAACCGTCCGATCCATCGCAGCACGCGCGCATTCATCGCATTGCGCTGCTGTTCAATGCCAACAAGGTGTATGACCGCGAGATCATCGCGGGCATTGGCGACTACATGCGCTCCACGCGCGTGACGTGGGACCTGTTTCTCGAAGAGGATTTCCGCTGCCGGCTGCCCGGCATCGAGCGCTTTGATGGCGATGGCATCATTGCGGATTTCGACGACCCCGCTGTCGCTGAGGCGCTGTGCGGTTGCCCGCTGCCGGTCGTGGCCGTCGGTTCATCGTATGAAGATGCAGCGCAATACCCGGCAAAGGAGCCCTATGTCGCAACGGACAACGGCAAGCTGGTCTCACTGGCATACCGGCACCTGATCGAAGCCGGCCTGCAGCACTTTGCGTTGTACAGCCTGCCCCAGGCACCGGAGAACCGCTGGGCACAGCAGCGCGAACTGGCCTTTACCCGCTTGCGCCGGCAGGACAATCCCACCGCCCCGATTGAGCAGGAGATTTACCGGGGCCTCTCGACCAGTGCGCCGACCTGGCATCAGGCGATCGGTCAGTTGATTGAATGGCTGCGGGGCTTGCCCAAGCCCATCGGCATCATTGCCGTCACCGATGCACGGGCCCGGCACCTGCTTCAGGCTTGCATGACGGCAGGGTTGGCCGTGCCCGAGGAAGTCGCCATCATCGGCATCGACAACGATCCGCTCACACGCACCTTGAGCCGCATCCCGTTGTCATCGGTCATTCAGGGCACGGTGGAGATGGGGCGCACCGCGGCACATCTGCTGCATCAGATGCTGGGCGGCGCGCGCCTGGCAGGTCGGCAGATTCTCGTGCCACCCGTGGGCATCAATGTGCTGGCGTCGTCCCGCCATCAGCCGCTTGCCAGCCCGTATGTCATGCGGGCGCGGCACTTCATTCGGCAATACGCCTGCCAAGGGATCAAGACCGAGCAGGTCGCGGACTACGTCGGTATTTCGCGCTCATCGCTCGAAGAACACTTTCGTCGTGAATTGCATTGCACCGTGCATCAGGAAATCCTTCGCCATAAGCTCGACGCGGCCAAGCACATGCTGGCCAGCCGTGATGTCGCCACCGCCGAGGTGGCGGTGCGCTGCGGTTTTACCTCTGCGCAATACATGCACGCTGTATTCCGCCGTGAGCTGGATTGCACGCCACGCGAATATCAGGAACGCACCGTCACAGAGGGCCAATCATGAGCATCGCGCCAGCGCTGTCCGCACACGCGCCGCTCGACGGCACCGTCTCGTCAGCAACATGGGGGCAATTGCCGGACGGTGAACCGGTTCGGCTGTTCACGCTGCGCAATGCCTCGGGCATGCGCGTTTCGATCAGCGATCTGGGGGCGACGCTCGTCTCCTGGCAGGCGCCGGATCGCAGCGGGCGCCTGGGCGAGATTCTTCTCAACCATGCGACGCCTGCCGCCTACCTTGAATCGGGCGGCTATCTGGGCGGCTTGATCGGGCGCTGGGCCAACCGGATTGCCGGCGCGCGCTTTACGCTCGACGGCATCGACTACGTGCTCGACCGCAACGAGGGCGGCAACCTGCTGCACGGTGGCGCGAGCGGTTTTCATCGGGCACTATGGGACGCCGAGGATCAAGACGGCGCTCTGGTCATGCGGCTCACGTCTCCGGAAGGCGATGCCGGATTCCCCGGCAATGTCGCCGTGCGGGTTCGCTATGCGCTAGACGACGATGGCACGCTGTCGATCGACTACGAAGCCCGCACCGATGCGCCCACGCCAATCAACCTGACCAGCCATGGGTATTTCAACCTGAGCGGCAGACCCGGCACCGACATCCGGGGCCACATCCTGTCGATCGATGCCGATGCCTTTCTGGAAGTCGATGCCAAGCTGATCCCGACGCGAGCAATGAACGTCGCGGGCACGGCATTCGACTTTCGGCAGGGGGCGCCCATTGGCGCGCGGCTGGACTGGCCCAACGCGCAGTTGGCGCAGGCCGGCGGGTTCGACCACTGCTTCGTCCTGCGTAATACGGCACCGGACGATCGCCCGCATGTGCGTCCGGTCGCGCGGCTGTATGAACCCGGCAGCGGCCGCGAATTGACCGTGCTCACCGATCAGCGCGGGCTTCAGTTCTATTCGGGCCACATGCTGGCAGGCACGCACGCGCAACGCAGCGGCTTGTGTCTGGAAGCGAGCGCGTTTCCGAACCAGGTCAACATGCCCGATGCGGAAGCGGTCATGCTGCGCCCGGGCCAGGTCTACCGGCAGCACACCGCATACCGCGTCTCGGTTGCCGGAGAAACCTGAGCCGCGTTGAAGCGCGGCGTTGGATGTTCAATGCGCGGCTGCGGCCGCACCGTGCATGACTTCATGCGAGCCGCGGATGCCGTTGAACCAGGCGTTCAGCACCACGGCCACCAGCGTGCCCATCACGATGCCGCTGTGGGTGATGGGGCGCGTCCAGTCCGGGAAGTGATGGAAGAAGGCCGGCGCCAGCGTCGGCATCATGCCAAAGCCGACCGACACCGCGATGATCAGGAGGTTATGGCGCTGCTGCTGGAAATCCACCATGCCCAACATGCGGATACCGGCTGCGGCCACCATGCCGAACATCACGATGCCCGCCCCGCCCAGCACGTATTGCGGCACCGATGCCACCACGTACGACAGCTTCGGAAACAGCCCCAGCACGATCAGCAGCACCCCGCCGGCCGCCGCCACATAGCGCGAGCGCACGCCCGTGATCGACACCAGCCCGATGTTCTGCGAGAACGACGTATGCGGGAACGTGTTGAACACCCCCGCCACCACCGTCGCCAGACCGTCGGCACGCAGGCCGTTGGTCAGTTCGTTGCGCGAGATCGGCTTGCCCACCACGTGCGACAGCGCGAGGAACATGCCGGTCGACTCCACCAGCGTGATCACGATCACGATGCACATCGAGATGATGGCCGACAGCTCGAACTTCGGCATGCCGAAGTAGAACGGTGTCACCAGCGTCATCAGCGGCGCCGCGCTCGCATCCGCCAGCGACACCTTGCCGAACGCTGCCGCCACCAGCGTGCCCGTCACGATGCCCAGCAGCACGGCGATGTTGCACAGCAGAGCGTTGCCGAACTTGGTCAGCAGCAGGATCGTCACCAGCACAAGCGCGGCAATGGCCAGGCCGAACGGATCGCCAAACGCCGGGTTCGGCACCATGTGCGTCACCCCATCCACCACCTGCGGAATCATCTGCTGGCCGCCCGCGGCCCAGTTGATCCCGACGCTCAGCAGCGAAAAACCGATCAGCATGATGACCGTGCCCGTCACCACGCGCGGGAACAGGCCGAGCAGCCGCCCCATCAGCGGCGCAACGGCAATGCCGAACACGCCGGAAACGATCGACGCCCCGAAGATGCCGGGCAGCCCCATGCCGGGCTCCACGCCGATGGCGATCATGGGCGCAACCGCCGCAAACGTGACGCCCATCATGACCGGCAGACGGATGCCAAAGATCAGGAAACCGAGCGATTGGATCAACGTACCGATCCCAGCCGCAAACAGGTCGCAATTAACGAGATACGAGAGATCGCTCTTCGACAGGCCGAGCGCATTGCCGACAATTAGCGGCACAGCGATCGCGCCGGCGTACATCACCAGCAGGTGCTGCAGGCCAAGCGCAAACAGGCGCGGCAATGGCAGAAACTCGTTGACGGGATCGGCAACGGCGCCGGTGATTGTCGACGAAGAGGGCGAGGGTTGGCCGGGGGATTGGCGCATTGTCTGTCTCCTGGGGCCGCCCCCGTGTCAATGCCGGGAGCGTGCTTTTGGCGGATGGGGCGGGTTCCATTCGCCAGCATTCATGCGGCGTGATGCCGCGTATTTGCCGGAATCTTGGAGGGGCGCCATTTTTCTGTCAACAATTCCATGCGTTTTTTGTGTACATATTTTGCGTTCTGAAACGTATGTGCGCTTGGAGCATCGTCGTGGCTGGATGCAAACCCGGGACGAGTGGCCGTCGAAGCGATTCCGCCGTTTTCCGTAGTCGTGAACGGCCATTGCCATCACTAGACTGCGGCCATCCCCCAACTGAGGAATTGCAATGCTGACAGCCCGTTTTCCCGACGCCGATCGCTCGCCCACCCTGGCCCGCCAACCTGCACTGGATGAGCTGGTCCAAGGCGTCAATGCCGACCTGCAGCTCAAGGCCGCCGCCGCACAGCGCGCACCATCGGACAACCAGGCCACGGCGTCCTATCAGGACGCGCTCGGCGCGGCAAAAGCGCAGCTGCTCGATGCGATGTACGCCTCGCAATGCGCCACAACGCAAAAATCCGGCAGCCCCGAATCGCCGCTTCAGCAGGGCATGGATGCGCTCGCGCAGACACTGCGTGCCGATGATCCAAACTGGCTCCTGGAGCAATTGCGGCAGCCCGACATTGCGGCTGGCTGCCGGCCGCACCTTCCCGTAGCGGAATCGGCGGGCGGTGCATACATTCAGGAACGGAGGATGCCGATTGCACCGACACGGTCGACCGCACCTCACACTCCCATCGAGGAACACGCACCCGGCGGTCTTTCCATGCGTATCAGCCGCCGTGAAGAGCCGCATACCGAGACGGCGACGCGGGCGCACCCCGCCCCGAGCTATTGAAGCGCGTCGCTTGTGCTCGCGATGAGCGGGACATCGGGCGCCGAAAAATCTCGCGTACGAGGGATCGAAACGTGCCGACCGCATCGCCAGGCCACTCCGATACCTTGTAGCCAGTGGAGGGCAGCAGGCCGCACAGCCTCGGAATGTTCGTAGGCCTGCTGCCGCCCGAGCGTGACTAGACTGGGTCGGTCATTTTTCTACACGAGCCCATCATGACGATGATCGACGGAGCCAGCATCGGCTACTGGAAAGCGCACGCCCCGGCGCCGGAAACCACGGCCGCGCTGAACACGCTGAGGACCTTCAACGCCTCGCATCCGCTGAACGGCGGGCCATCGCAAGTGCTCACGACTGCAAACCTGCTCGCCACGAAGACGTCCGAGCCCGGCGCCAGCGCGGCCATGGAGGCCGTCAATCGTGAGCGCGAGCAGGTCAGCGCGGCAGAGGATGCGTGCCGCACGCTGGTCGCCCAGGCGCGTGCCGGAAAGCTCGATACCGACATGCTGCGCGAGGTCCACTCGCAGACGCAGCAGTTTCAGGACGTGGTCAGCGCAGAGGCCAACAGCGGCAGCGAAGCCCTCAAGGCGAGGGTCCGGAACTACATGGCGGACGGCAAGCCGGCAGACTTCCTGGCCGACTTCCAAGTCGAGACCCAGCGCGCGGACGACGTCAGGAACATTGTCGGCGCACAGAACAGCAGCCCCTACACCGTGATGGACACCGACAGCTATGCGCACAACACAGTCGCACCGCTGCTGGACCAGACCCGACAGGACATGCAGGCAGTCGCGCAATACCTGCCCGGCACCCCGGAAAAAAAGGCAGCGTTGGTCAACCTGACGCGTGACCTGGACGAGCTGAAGACCACCCGGCAAACGCTCGAGCAGGATGGCACTGCCGCCGGCAACATGCAGAACCTCGGCGGTGCCCTGCAAACGCAGGCCACGCAGCACATGACGTGGGGATTCAACCAGTTGAATCAACTGGAGCCGCTCATGCGGGACGCTACTCAAGTGCAGCGCCAGGGCGTGATCGACGTGGCGATCACGCATACGCCCAATCTGGCGGGCCTGCGTGACAACGCTCTAGCCGCCGTCAATGACGTCGAGTCGGCACCCAAGAGCGTGATGGACCCATCGAATCCGGTCACGTCGGTCCAGCAGGCCTTGGGAGACGTGATCGACCCGACCACCGGCAAGGCGATGCTGCAAGCGGATCTTTACTCAAGCGGTGGACTGGAAGCGCTTATCAGCGACCCTTCGTTGAGGTGGTCGCGCTGATAGGCCCCCCGATATGAGAAGCACGGTCGCGCAGGCGGGCGGGAACGCCGCAAGCTTGCGCGACCGGCGTTTTCCCGAAGCCCTCTCCTACCGCTGCGCTCCAACATTCCCCTACTGAGTCCCCCCGGTTCCGTCGGTACTCTCCACAAGCGCTGAGCGCAGCCGCTCTTCGCAATGCCGCATCTCCCCCAGCAGTGCGCTCAGCGGGGCATCCAGTGCTTCGATGTCCTGCAGTGAATCGATCTTCATAAGATGGTCGTGCATGAACTGGACCATCCGTTTGTAGGTGGCGACCAGATCCTGCGTGACGGTCGACTCCTTGTTAATGACGACGACATCTTGGTCGCCATCCTTCTCGAAAGCCGAGCGCGATTCCTCGAGACCGCTCGCGCTGGAGGCATCGGCATAGCCCTTGATCGTCTTGCCAAATTCGGCCGTGGCTTCCTCCATCCGCGCCGCCGCGCGCCTGAGCAGTTTGTGGATGGCCGAATCCGACATGCCGCTCGCATCGGCGTTGAATACTGTCTCAAGTTCCTCGATCATTTGCCCGAGTTTTTCCCAGGCGTTTTCGATGTGGCTGATCACGTCTTCGATGGAATGCGGCTTATCAGATAGCGGTTGGGAAGCCCCCTCGGCAGGCTTGGAGCCGTCGCGTGCATATACCCTCTGGAACAACGCCAGCCTGGAAGACTCCAGATCAGCGCGCTGCGCAAGTTCCTTGCTATACGTTTGTACGGCGGCCGCCAGCTCGTTGCGCGCGCCCTCATAGGCTGCCCGCGCACGTTCGTCTGCCACGCCATCACGGGTTCTAAGCCAGCGGGACAACTGCTTGGCGCGCTGCGCAAGATCACCAAAGCGCAGTTGCTCCTTTGCAGGCAGCGTGGTCAAACTCGGCTCCGAATAGATCTTCAAGGCCGACTGGTCCAGGACTAACTGCGTTGCACTCCGCTGCTCTTCACGGCTGGAGTAAGGCTGAACGTGCTCAAGCCTTTTCTGCACAACGTTGAGCAGATTGCGGGCGGTGTTCGTCTGCGCAAGCGATCGCGCCAGCGACAAATGGGGCGGCAGCGCACACGGCTTACCGGCCGACAGCACGGCACGCTGCAGATAGCCGCTATAAGCATCCAGATATTTGCGTGCGACATCGAGGTCGCGCGTCAGCCTTGCATACCGCTCGTGCGTGTTTTCTCCAGCTTTGTTGGTCAGCGCGGAAGGGGACGCCAGTGCCCGGAGGTCCTGGAGGATCCCCTCCACGAATGCGCGATCCTGCTGTGCGAGCCCGGCAAGGCGACCTCGCCATTGCGCATCGGGCGAAGCAAGCCGCCTCGATAGCGCATCGACAACGCCCGCCGCCCGCTTGATCTGTGCTTTGCTGATCAGTTCCGAGGGCATACGCCGATGCTCAATTCCGGCTCGGATGAAGGTCACCACGGCACGTGCCAGATCACGCTGCTCGGCTTGGCGGTCTTCGGCTTGGGGCGGATTGGCGTCGGGCGCACCGACCCCATCATCGTCAGGACTAGGTTTGCTTGTGAGGTGATCGTCATTGACGCCTGTCGCTGGTGCCGACGGGGCTTCCAATTCAGGCGTACCGGCGCCACCGCCAGGCCCGTTCATTGGTTTGGGATTCGGATCTGTACCGGTGGGGCGGATGCCTGTGGGCGGGTCCGGCGGTTCAGGGTCATCGCCGGATTTGGGACTTCCCGGCGGCACGTCGGGCCCTGCATGCGTGGTCGTCTCGGGTGCGTGATCGGCCGCATACCGCTGCGCCTCGGTCAGTACCTCCGGGATAGAAAAGCCTGGATCCTCTTTCACGCGCGTACCAAGAACCAGCAACTCGTCGCCCATCCGCATCTGCCATTGCGTATCACCTAACACCCACAGGTCAGGATGACGATGATTTCGATAAAAGCCGCTGGACCCGATGAGCGTATCTGCAAAGTCCTCGCGCAGCGTACTGGCGTCGCCATTCATGCGCGTAGTCGGAAAATCGCCATGTTCCTGGATCAGTTCCAGTGCCTGCGCCATGGACGTCACAACCAATGGCGGTGCCTCGGCAGGAAGCTCGCGATTGAGATGTTCGATCAACTGAGCCAAGGGCCGGTCGAAACCAGCGCTTCTGCGGCTGAGGTTTTCCACGCTGTTTGCGATGGATGTAGTCAGCCCGGTGTCGCGCCGTAATGAGGCGAGATCCGTGCCGTGAAACAACTTCTGCACATGCAGGTGACGCCCGCCCGGCACGATCAGCTGGCCACGCGTCGCTTCGTCGAACGTGGTCGACATGATCCCCTCATAAACCGTCTCGAGAAACACGGGATCTGTGTGGCCAGCGGCCTCCAGTTGCCGCACGACCATATCGGCGGATACCCGTTCATCGTGCCCCTCCGGATTCGTCGCCATGCGGCCATGACCAAGTTGCCCATCGTGGCCGGCGTAACCGACGGCGGTGGCAACCCGGTCGTCGGCGGAAAACAGCGGCGGCAACCCTTCACGCACACGGCGGCCGTCGAGCATGTCGATATTGGACTGCGCATCTCTTACGCCCAGTCCGCTATGGGCCCAGCCGTGTGCGGCGGCGAGCGCGTTGATCTCCGCGCTGCCGCTATAGAACAGAAATTCCTCTTCACCCCTGCCAAACAAGGCATTCACCACATAGAGATTTCTGGCTGCAACCAGCAGTTCGGGGCGCTGACGAAGCTCCGGTTGCATGCACGCTCGAACAAAGTTCAGCTGGGCTGCCAGCAACTCCGGCGGCAACGCTGCCGTGCCATATAGATGCTGTCGAATCAGTTCGAGATCGCGTGCATCGCCAGGCGCCTGCCGCCTGAGCATCTGCGCGTAGGCGAGACCTGGGTCCGCCACGCGAACACCTTGATCCCAATAACCGCTGCCAGCAGCATGAATGTCTGGCAACGCCTGCCCGGCCCAAGATGTGGTTACGTGGAAACCCGGCGCGGTCAAAATGCGGGAACCATCCGGGCGTGCTTGCTCTGTCCAGCCTTCTCCTTCTCGCAGGGCTCGATAGCGTTCCTCCGACACCAGCAGGTGGGTCGGCTCGGCAGGGCGATCCGCCTGATACCCGAGCATGTCGACAACCGAATTGCCCACAACAGCGACATCGCGCTGGGGCAGCCCCAGAGAACGGACGGATCGATGGATGTCTCGGTCGCGATCGAAGGCGGCGGTGAGTGATGACGCAACACCTCTCAGCTCCCGACCGCCTTCACCGCCTTCATCGTCCGGCAAGCTCAATGGAGAGGAATCACTGGGCGGGATCACTGGCGGTGGCATATCGTGAGCGGCTCCAGGCTCGGCCGGCCCTCCCTCGCTGGGCCCATTTGTGTCACCCGTCGCGCCCCGGCTCTCGCTGCCAGCCCCCTCGCCAGCCTGATCGATTGCCACCAGATCCATGCGCAGCGCTTGGTTATCGGCCAAGACAGATTGCTGCTCTTCGCGTCTGGTGTTGAGCCGTTGGATCAGCATGGCATACGTTGCCAGAGCCTCATCATCCAAAAGCCCTGTGACTTCACGGATGTCGAGCAGATTGTCCGTGATGGACTCCGGCACACCACTTTCGGCGAGGTGAGTGCGCAACGCGCCCGCCGCAAGGATGACCGCACGCTCGCTTTCGGCCAACTTCTGATCGTGCATCGCGATAAGAAAGCGCGAGCGCAGTTCGTCGGAAACGATACCCTCTGCGCGTATCAGCTCCAGTTGGACCTCTCTGAGGCACTTATCGGCATGGTCGAGCAGATCGAGGTTGACGTTGTTGAATGCTGCGTGATCGCGCAGCAACTGCGCGGTCGGAATCTCTTCGGAAAGGATGGTGAAGCGACTGGGGGCAGGAGTCTTTGCCTGACTGACATCTTCTAACGGGACGAAAGCGCCCGCGTCCCGCTGTTGCGCATACGACTCGACAATTTGCAGGAAGGCCTCGCTCAGCACCTGGATGCCGCGCACTGGGCATCCCTGCCCAGTCATTGGCTTATTTGTGTAGGCGTAGTCGTCTGTCAGCGCATTGTTCTGCTGACGGATAGCCGACTTGAGTTTTGGATTCACCACAGGCTTTCCGTCAGTCCAGACAATCAGATCGGTGTATGCGCGTCCCTGCAGCAGCGTTGGCCCAAGCGCTCCGAAACCGAATCGCAAGGCGAGTTCATCGGGAATCTTGTGCTCGATGATCAGGCGCAACGCCTGAATCGGGTCGTCTGGCCCGCCGTTCTTCCTGGCCAGCGATTGAATGGCTGCATTGGCCACCGAGTCGATTCCATCCAGGAAAACGCCCATCGCGGTTCCCAAGTCGGTGTGAGCAATCAGCTCTCCGTCCTTTGTCTGCATTTGCAAAACCTCATGCGCCAGAAGCCGGCGGGCGGCATTCTTCATGACGACTGAGGCTCGCATGATGTCGGCGGAAAGCTGCTCTCCGTATTCCCCGACCGGGATCGCGAGGTTATCGTTGATGGACGCCTGGTGGTCACCGTCCGGGATGGGCAGGAGTGCTTCCTGAAAAGGCATGCTTGCCAACATGTCCTGCTTACCGACGGGCGCCATGGAGGCAAAGCGGCCCCGCAAGGTATCGACGTAACGCATCGCCTGCAACAGGCTGAAGCCCGTGACGCCGTCTGGGAGGACATTGCGAGGAAGCTGATTTTTGTCAAACAGCACATCGGACAGCGGCATCCTCACCATCTTCTGCATATCAAGCGGCGCGAATGGGTTGGCTTGCGAGGCGTTCTCTGCGTGGAAGACCGCGAGCTTCTCGGCCAGAGAAAAGCACAAGGCGGTGAACCCTTTGCCCAGTCGTTTGGCCTGTGCCTTTTTTATCTCTTTGGTTTCAGCCTCCGGCTGGCGCGGCTCGTCATAGCCGCTCCCCGCTTCAAACCAGGCTCGCCGAATACCTTCGGGCAACAGCTTGCCTTCTGCGCGTGTGGCGGCATCCGCCGCATCTGACAGCGCTTTCGAGAACACGTCGTCGTGAGCAAGCCGCCCAGTCCAATCCGGGTCATCGAATCCGACTTCCCGAGCAATGAACGCCAGCGCACGAATGCGCGCCAACCGCATTGCCGTGCGTTCATTGACGCTGAGATTGTCCGAATAGCGAGGCCCATACAGCGCCGTACGGCGAGCGTGGCGCTGCGCATGGACGATCTCTTCACACAACCCAGTGAGTCTCTGCTCAAACGGCGCATCCAGTGCTGCGGCATCCATCTCGATGATCCGCTCTCCCTCGTCCGTCACGTAGAACGCCATCCTTGCGGTATTACCGATCACTTTGCCTCGCTGGCCGGGGCGATGGATCAGGTGTACAGCATCAACGCAGTCACTCAATGCGCCGCCTGACATCGAAGCCTGCGTCGCTTGCCCGATCAGCTCGCGCAATGCAGGCGCCCTGTCACGGAGCGAAGCCGGCACATCGAGGTCGATGCCGTCTGCACGCAGCGCGCGCGTTCTTCCTGCCTCCAAATGCGGATGAAAGACAGCGGGATCGATCTCCGCATCAACGCGCTCAGAGGCATTCGTGTGCCGCGTCGCATCCGCACTGCTTACCGCCTCCTCCGCTTGCATGCGGGCCAGCATGGCCGGCGGCACGTGGATGTTGCTCTCGCCCAGTTGTGCATAATCGGCATGGCCCGGCACGGTGCGAACAGCGTCGGTATCGGCCCGCCCCGCATTGACTGCAACACGCCGCTCCCGCACCGCACGCACACCACCCATCAGCGGCGCCATCCCAACCATGACGGCAAAGTTCATCACCTGCATGAACAGCGCGTGATCGCGTTGCTCGGGGTCGTCCCACACGGCAGCCAGTTGCTGCAGCCCCTGCGCCGCCTGCAGCCCGCCGGCCACGCCTGACACCGCGCGCAGCCGTTGAGCGGCCCGTGCAAGAGCAGGACGCGCATCGGCGGTTGTCACGGCTTCGGCCACCCCGTCGACTGCGCCTGCCGCGCGCACACCGGACGCTTCCGACACTTCGGCACCGGAGCGCGCCGCCGCGGGCAGGCTTGCACCCCAGTCGAGCGTGCGCGCGACGGCTGCACCTCCAGCAGCGGCCACCATCAGCCCTGCGCCAATGGCCTCGCCCGAGGTAAGCGAGCGGTCATGCCCAGCCATGTTCGCAAGATTGGCCAACCCCAGCGTGGCGGTAGGCAGCGCGATCAACAATTCCGCCGCCAAACCCACAGGCCCTGTCGACAGCGCAGCCACCACGCCCAGGGCCACGCCACCGATCAGCATCGGAATGCCCGTCGTGTCGTTGATGTCATCCAGCGTCGAGTTGATGTGGCCGGCCACCGTCTCCATGGCAATCGCGCCATTGGCACCGCTGCGCGCAACGTTGCCACCTTTCGGCATGACCAGGCAGTCCTTGGTCGTCAATGCGGTCTGCGTGCGGAAGTCGTCCAGGCTGCTGGATTTGGCCGTTGGGTCGTCGGCGCTGCCGCCGCGGCTGCCGACGTAGAACGTAGTACCCCGGTCGCCCTGCACGCGCACGAGCGCCATCTGCGTCTGCCCGGACTGCTCGCCATAAGCGCGCATGGGCATGACGGTGAGCGACCACCGCTCTCGAGGTGTGCGGTTTCTGAACGCCGTGGCGTCGGCCGCCTGGATGCCATTTGCAATCGCCGTGTCGAACGCACCGATGACGTTGCCCGCGTCTGCCAAGCGGTCGCCGGTAAACCACTCCGTGGCTGCGTCGATCGGCGCTCCTGGCGTGTTGAGCCATTGGTCGACGCGGTTGGCGCGCGCCTGGGCATCGGTCGACGTACCGATGTTCGTCATGCCGAGCGACAAGCCCAGCGCATTGTGGAAAGCGGTCGACCCGGGCGTATAAGGCGTCTCGCTGATACGTCCCACCAGCGTTTGCAATTGCCCTTCCGCAGCATGGTCGGGAAGCGCTTGGTAAGCGGCCCATTGCGTCTTCGCATACGACGTCCGGTCGTCACGGGTCAGGTAGCCTTTGCCCGCAACGAAGGATTGCAACCCGCCCTGGTAGTAGTCATCCAGGCGCTGTGCCGCCTCGGGGTCGACCGGCTTGAGCGCGGTACGCAACGCTTCGGGAAGCTGCTGGTCGCCGTTGGCGCCCATCTGCTGGGCGCTGGCGAGCAAGGTATCGCGCGTGGTGTTGTCGTAATGTGCCAGCGTCGATTGCGGGCCAGTCAGCCACGTTGCAAACTCGGCGCCGCGATTTTTCTCCGGCAAAGCAGCCTGTACAAGCGCGGCAACGCCCTCGTACCAAGATCCCGCATCGGACAGTGCTTCCGGGTTGTTGTCGAACCAGTCTTCCTTGTAGTTCGCCTTGATCCAATCGAGCGCGCGGCTCGCATCTGCGCCAGACATATAGGGCGCCAACTGCTTCATGAACTGGCCGACACGCACCAGCCCAATCGTCTGCAGGCCGGTGTCACGCTCAGAAGGTTTGAGCAGTTGCCCAATCTGATCGGTCCAGAACGCGGGCCCGAACGTTGACGCCGTCATCTGATCGATGACGCCAGCGGCTGCGGGTGTGAGCGCGTTGTTTCGGTTGATGGCCACGATCTGCATGGCGGTCTGCACGGCGCCAATGTGCGATGGATCGCGCGGGTCGCCTGCGGGCGCCTGCGCATTGCAGTGCTTCTGCACCCACAGCACACGGGCATCGTCGGCGGCTGCCACCCAGCGCCCCATGATCTGCTTCTGCTCGGGCGTGGCGTGCTGTGCTGCCCACGGAAATGGATCGCGCTGCACGGCCGGGTCGTTCCAGTCGAGCGTCACGCCGGCCAGCTTCAGGATGGCGAGCTGCTGCAGCCGGCCGGCAACCTGCCCGGTGCGACGCGGGTCGGTAAACGCGGCGTCTGCGCTGGAGAGCGAGCCGAGTAACCACACGCGCTCCGCTGCAGGCAATGTCTGCACCTGGGTCAGATCAAACTGGCTTGTGCGCACCAGACCGAGCGTGACGGTGTCGCACCCGGCAAGGGTCTGCTCGAATGCCGTCAGGCCGGGGGTGCTGCGCGTGAGAGGCGCCGCCGCGCCGTCCACCTGCCCGCTCAGCGATGCGCGCGCAATGGCCTCGTCCAAGCCTTGTCCGGCATGGGCGCGCTGGGCAGCGGCAACGCCCTGGTCCCACTCCGCTTGGGGCACCTGAACGGGCTTGTTTGCCGCAGCGGCGTTCTGTTGCGCTTGGGCATCGCGCGCGGTGCGCTGCGCATCGTGAAGGCTGCCGAGGTTGTCCTGTTCTTCCGCGCGGCGCAGGCTTGCGGGCACGGCGTGCGCCGGAGATGCCGCGTGCTGTGCAGCCTGCAGCGTGGCCTGTGCATCATTCGCGTAAGCCTGTGTCGCGTCCTGCGCCACCTCGTTGCCCAGCGCCCGCTTGAAATCGGCCAATGCCCCGCTCGTCGCGCGCTGCAGGTCGGCCAGCGATGCCGCATAGCCGGAGAGTTCCGGCGTCTCGGCTGGCAAGACGACATCCTTGCCCGCCGCCGCCTGCTGCTGCGCCTGAGCGTCGGCCACCTCGGCATTCGCCTGGGTCAGTTGGTGTTGTGCCTGGTTGAATGCCGCGTTGTTGGAAGGTGCCTCGGCGCGACGCAGGCTGGCGGGCAGGTTGCGATTGCTGTCCAGCACGGCTTGCGCAGAATCCACGCAGGCCTGCGCAGCTTGCTGATGCTTCTGCGCCAATGCGACATAGGCGTCGGCAGCGCTGGCGCTGACATCCGCGGCGGCGCTCTGGTCCGCTCCCAGCAGATAAAGCGCCATGGTGGAGTGACGCGTGGCAGGCGCCTCCGCCAGCACCGCCTGCATGGCTTGATGGCAGGTGTCGCTCAACTGTTGACGCAACTCCGGTGTGGCCGCTGCCACGCATGCCCGACCGAACGCATCGACCAGGCCCGCAGCTGCGGTGCCATCGGGCGCGTTATCGGCAACGCACCGCATGCCGTTGATCATGGCGCGCTGCAGGCGCGTCAACGCAGCGTTGGCGCGCGTCAGCTTGCTGTCTTGCTCGTCGACAGGTGCCCCATTGCCTTCGGCGGCGCGGTAATCGGCAACGGCCTGATTGCAATCCTGTGTGCTGGCGGCAACGTCGGCTTGGGAAAACGCCAGCGTGAGCGTGGCTGCCGGAAAGGCCGCACCCAGGTCGCGCATCGCCAGCGGCAGCGCGTTGGCCACCGCGCCACCATGCTCTGCGGTACCGGCCATGAGCGCGGCCACCGCCAGGTCCAGATCGGTATCCGGCTGTTGCATCGCCTGCTCTGCGCGCAGCACATTGACGGCTTCCGTCGGCGTGGCGCCCGCCTGCATCTGCGCACGCATGCGATCGACCAGCGCTGCATCGGGTGCATGCAGCCGCGTGAGGTCGGGCTTACCGGTTGCCGACTGAACAGGACGCTTCAGCAACTGGCCCGCCTGATCGACCACTTTCGCGTCCAGCACATGCGCGTCGGCAACCTGCCTGGTGGCACGATCGATGAGATCGGTGGGTTGCTTCGTCTTCGTATTTGCGCGGGCGGATTGCTGTGCCTGCTGAGCCGCTTGCGCCGCAATGGCAGCCATCGCCATCTGTTCAGCCGTTGCCAGCGGATTGCTCGCCTGCGTGGCATGCACGGCGTCTTGCAGGCTACTGCCTTGGGCCATTCGGCCTTGCACCTGGGCAGTCAGGGAAGCGGGAGGAGGAGGCGCCGGTTCTGGCGCACGCGGCACGACAAGGCCGTCGGGGCGATAGGGAAACATGGGGACACAAGGCAACGAAAATGGCCACGGCGCGAGACGCATCCCTGGCCCGCAGCATTGTCACAAGCACGGGCACGCAGCTCGCCTACAGCCCTCCGTAAGTTCGGCGTGCGCCGCGCATGCCAGCCCAGAAAACCAGTTGGACGATCCCACTCTTTCGCTGCATGGCGTGCGGCACACGCCTTACGAATCCATGTAGTGCCAACCGGGTGTTCCGACAGCTACGCTAGGCCGTCCTTTCTGACTGCCCGCGCGCTGTGCGATGGGCTACGCCTATGCGCCGCATCGTCGAATTCCTCATCCTGGCCATCGCCATCGTGGCCATTGCACTGGCGGTGCCGACGCTGATCCACGCAAGCGAGTACGGCATCTTCCTGGAGTTGACGCACAAGCCCGGTTTCCAACCCGCGTGGGACGCCATGCTGCGTGGCGAGCCTGCCCTGCCCGCCTGGCTGCGCGGTGGTCAGGGAACGAGCAGCGAGTACACCGCGCGCGCAACTGACGGCCAGACCTACATCACGGGTGACATGTGCAAACCGCATGACTGCCCAGCGCAGCAGCTCTTCGGTGCCTTCCGCATGGATACGTCAGAACACGCCAACGCCGCCTGGGCGGTTCTGGTGGAGGTTCATTACCCGCATCCGATAGACCGGCCGGCCTCCACCTATGCAAAGCTGCGCTGGCTCGGCCATCCGGACGAGCACATCAAGGCATTGCTGATGAAGAACGTTCGTCGCGCCAACCCCGACTGGGACCACGCATCATGATCCGCTGGCCAATTGCTTCGCTCGCTTCTCTCAGCTCAGTCGCGCGATGCCTCGTCGTTGCCGCGCCGCTGTGCCTGGCTGCCTGTCAGACGCCGTACCAGCCTGACCTTGGCTACGGCGGCTTCTCTGAACAGCAGATTGGTCCGCGCACGTGGGAAGTGCGCTTCCGCGGCAACGATACAACGACCACGTCGACGGTCTACAACGGCCTGGTGCTGCGTTGCGCCCAGATTGCGGCGGCGCACGGCTACCGCTATTTCGTGCTTGAAGGCAATGCCGATGCCAGCGAGTTCCACCCGTTCTACACGCCCGACAAGGTTTATGTTGGGCGGCACGGCCGCGTGGTGGGTTACGAGCCAGGGCAAGAGCTGAGCACGGTGGCACCGGGCCAGATCTATCGCATCACGCTTACCAACACGCTCACGAAGCGCAAGCCGATGGGGGATGCACGCGCCATCCTGGCAGCGCATCCCGAATTGGCCGCCGGCCCGGCACGCATCGACTACTGACGACCTGACAACGCTGCGGTGCTCTCATCGGCCTTTTTGCGCGGCCACATCCGGTACACCCAGTTCGACATGAAATAGCACAGCAGGCCGCCAATGAACACGCCCATGGGCGTCGTGCGGCCGAGCCAGAACAAGCCGATCGTCACTGCCGCGAGCATGAACGTGCTGATGGCCGTCACGACCGCCGGCAGCACGGTGGTGATTTCGACATCGGCCTCGCCGGTGGCCTCAACGCCCTGCCCTTGAACGATCAGCCTGTCCCGCGCCAACGCAGGGTCGTATCCGCTGATCACGACATGCCCGCGCCGCGCATCCAGCCGTGCCGCACGCACCCGTGCGCCGAGCATCGTCAGCGCCATTGACAGCGTCATGGTCAGCACCGCCCACCCCATGCCGACAACCGCCATCAGCGGCGTGGATGCGCGTACCTGCGTGCGCAGGATATGCAGTGCAATCGCCCAGCAGATGACGACCCCCACCAGAAAGGCACCGCCAACCACGATCAATGCGATGTACGCCTTCCGGCGCGGCTTGCTCGAATCGTCACGTTGCATGACGGGCTCCTGCACAGTCAGAAAAGAGATCCGCCGATTCTGGCAGCGGCCCGCCCGCACGGTGCCTCCGAGAAATCGTGTCCGCCAGGGCCGAAGCGGCACGCTACGACAATCGCAGCGTAATCCGTCGCCACATGCGCAAGCTTGCGCAAGGCCGTAGTGCCTTCGATTGAACCCGCTCGCTACTCTCGCCTTAAGCGCCATTACATGCGCGATTGCGTAAAAACAGAACGCCCCATTCGCATGCCATGCGAAGCGCGGCGAGAGAGGAAACCCACGGCATGACATCGACCCATCTTGGCCTGGAAGCGGAACACACGCTGCATTCCCACATGCGCGTGCCCGGCACGCGCGCAATCGTGACCGCGCTGCATACGCTGCCGGCTGCACATACGCGGCACATCTACGGCTTTGTGCGGGACCACCTGGACGCCGACGCCCGCATCGAGCACATCAGCGCCCGCGGCATGACGATCGTGCGTGCCGAATGCCATACACCGTCTGAGGCAATGCGCCTGCACCCCGACGTGCTGGCACAGGACTATCGGCTCTATCAACGGTGGGCAACCGCTTCGGCACCGAGCAACGATGTCACCTGGCACAGCGCCGCGGGGCGGCGCATGAGCGTAGCCATCCTGGTCTCACGCACGGAGCACTGCCTGCAGGCGCTGCTGCAAGCGCACGCGGCACTCACGCTGCCTTGCGACATCGCGTTCGTTGCCGGCAACCACGCTGAACGGGCCACCCTGTGCAGGCAGCATGGCGTGCCCTTCATTCACGTCGACCATCGGCACGGTCAGGAAGCGGCAGAGGCCGAGCTGGACGCCTTGCTCCAGCTTCACCATGTCGACCTGACCGTGCTCGCACGCTACATGCGCGTGCTCACGCCGGGCTTCGTCGCACGACACGCCGGCCACATCATCAACATCCACCACTCGCTGCTGCCAGCCTTTTCTGGCGCGGACCCGTACCGCCGGGCCTACGCCAGGGGCGTGCGCTACATCGGCGCGACTGCGCACTACGTGACGGCCGACCTGGACGAAGGGCCGATCATCGAGCAAGCCATGTCGCGCATTGCCTCGGACGACGGCCCCGACGCGCTGATCGCCCAGGGCGCAGCGCTTGAGTGCCAAGCGCTGGTCAACGCCACGCGCTGGCATCTGGAGCACCGCGTGGTCACCGTCGGCGCGGCCACCGTGGTGATACCCCCAACAACGATCGCCAATACGGAGGCTGTGTCATGAGCGAACGCCATCTTCCGCCGTCCACGCCCGGGCGTGTGGCGGCACGCATTGTCATTGCGGGTGCGGCCGTGGCGTTCACGGTCTGGATGTTTGCGAGCGGCCCCGTGCACATGGCGGGCGCAAGTGCCGGCGTTGCGCATGACGCGCCCCGCGAGCCGGCAGCATCAACGCACGGCGCGGCCGCAGTCTCCCGCTATTTCGGCGACGAATACGCCGACGCCGAAGCACGTCTGCAGTCGCAGCCGCAAAGCCCGCAGCCATCGACATTCTGAAGGCGTGCCATGGCTTGCGTCCCCGCCCTTGCCCCGTTCGATGCGGATTTCGGCGCCGCACCGCCGGCGCTCTTCGTGCGCTACGCGCGGCTGTACCTGCGGCTGGTCCGGCTGTTGTCGCACGCTGCAGCGGCGGTCGACGAGCCCGTGGTCATCATTGCGCTGAGCATGATCCAGCGCCGTGCGCGGGCCCGCATTGGCGCCTGCCCTGACTACGCACGCCTGCTGACCCGCCTGGTGCTCGTCTTCGGCGATGTGCTCCAACGTGCCGCTGCACTGCCGGGGCTCCCCGCAGGGGATGCGCCGCCCTTGCCGCAGGCCTGGCTGTATGCGTGGGCCGTCGCGCCCATCACCGTCTGCCCGCAAACATGCTGCGCTTCATTCGCGTGCGAACTGACGGAGCATGCGGCGGCGCTGGCTTGACGCAACCAGCCGCCCATCGTCAAGGGCACACCGCTGCGGCCGCCCCGGCCCGGTACGCCACCCACATGGCATCGGCAAACCGGCTGCTGTAATAACCGTCGTTGCGGCTGGTGCCGTGCAGCGCCGGGTAACGGCCTGTTCCATCGGAAGGGTCGGTATCCAGCGCGCCATTGCCGTGCGGTGCGTAGGGGTCAGGCTGCGTCCACGCCCCGAAGTTGACCCAGCGATCGGCATAGGCGATCAAGTCGGGGTTGTTCCAAAGACACTGCAGGTGTGGCATCAGATGCAGGATCAATGCAGTCGCCACCAGCGGCTTGGTGGTGCAGCAGAACTGGTATTCGCCGCCCGGTGTCTGGCCGCCGTCGATACGGTCGTACGGGTCACGGCAATCGCGTGAGCCCCGCGTGGTGTTCTGGTTGAACCAGTAGTCGTCGGTTGAACACGGCGCGCCCCATAGCACCTGGTTAGCCACAGGGCTGAAATGCAGGTCGCCGTCTTCCTGGTACGTGTTGTAAGGCGCGTCGTGCACGAGGGCGGCGATGTCCGCGTCATCCAGCAGCTCCGCCGCAAACGCAAGCACCACCTTGCGCCCGATACGGTGGCCACCATTGGCGACAAACTGCAGCCCGCCGTGCCGTGCGGCCGCAAGGTCGATGCCGTATTGCAAATAGCCGATCAACGCCGGCATCTTGGCCTGCAGACTGTCGGCAAGCATCAGGCGCAAGCCTGCGTCCGCCGTATCTTCGGCAACCTGCGCGCCATAGTCGGGCAGGTTCTGCACAGGGTGGATGTCGGCGCCCGTCCAGTCGTTCATGTGGTCGAGCTGTACGCGGGCGAAGCGGCTCGCGATGTCGTCCAGCGAGGGCGCGTAGTCCACCGGCGCCAGTTTCGGCAGCCGCTCGGTGTGAACACGTGTGAGCGGGATCAGCGGCTTGTCGGCGCCGAAGTACGGCGGTCGGAACAAGTTCGCCCCGCCCTCGGGGGGAATGGCGCCAAGCACCGTCAGCACAGCCGCGCTATCAAGAAAGGTGCGCCCCGCAGGTGAATCGACCAGCGAAGTGCTTTTCACCACCGATTCCCCACCGCGTGCGGCATACGGCAACGCGGGCACAAGCGTAGGGTCGAATCCCTCCGATCGGCTGTCAAAGCCTTGCCTGTCAACGTGCGCAGGGTTGACCTCAAAGCCGTTGCGCGTGCCGGTATAGGCGGGGCTGATGGCGGTGATGATGACCACGCCACCCGTAGCATCAGGCGCGACCCAGTGGTCACCGTTGGCAAAGGTGCCGCACGCATAGGCGTGATCGAACGTGAAGGTGATGCCGTACTGAGCTACCTCGCTGCACCTGGCAGTCGATTGCGGCGGCTGGCTTGGCGTGCCTGCCACAGGCGGCGCGTCGGTCCCCTGCTGGCCTGGCACCGCGCCATCGCCTCCCCCGCCGCACGACACCAGCGCAAGCAGCACCGCTGCGCTGCTCGCAAGCCGCCCCCATCGAATGCTCATGATCCCGCTCCGTCGTCTGCTAACGCGCACATGCCTGCCACTGTATGGACGATCGGGGGCGTCCCGCCCTACGGTCAACCGTAGGCAGACCGGGATATCAAGGCGCACGGGTGTCCTGGCCTGAGGCCTGCGCTGTGCACTTTCATGGCGCGGGAGTCGCCCGAAGGCAGGGCTGGGACGGGAAATCCATGCCTTTTCAGCATAAGCACTGCGGTTTTGGCTATTGCACCCAAAACCTTTGCCCACGCTTTTGCGACGCCCAATGGCAGGAACCCGACAATCGTCGCAAGAAAGCGCGCACGCCCCTCAAGCCAACGCGCTATCGTTTTCGCAGGCCCTTGTGCAGCCGTGTCTTACGAAAAGCCGGACAACTGCCCAAGTCTTGAAGACATACCCTAGCGTGGCGAATGACCGCCCTGTTTCACGATGTGTACGCGCATGGATCTGCGACAGCTTCGCTATTTCGTCACGGTTGCCACGACCGAGAACATTGCCCAAGCGTCTGAACGCCTGCATATTTCGGCGTCGCCGCTAAGCCGGCAGATCATCCGGCTGGAAGAAGCGCTGGGCGTGGTGCTGTTCGAGCGCGAGCGCAAGCGCCTCAAGCTCACCGAGGCTGGGCGCAGGCTGCTCACCGAAGCGCGGGCCCTGCTCCAGCAGGCCGATACGCTGGCCCGGCGCATCGTCCAGCCCGAACCCAGCACCGCTCAGAATGACGCACACGCCGAAACCCGCACGGCGCTGACATTCGCCTATACGCAATCGTCGCTCATGCCCGGCATGCCGGCAGCACTGCAGCGCGTGGTGACGGCCCTGTCAACGAGCGCGCCCGGCATGCGTGCCGACATGTTGGTGATGGCACCGGAACGTATCGTCGCCAACGTCATGCGTGGCGTGTTGCACGCCGGCCTGGTCGCGGGCTACGTCCCCCTGCACGACGGTCTGGATCAGGTATCGGTCGCCTACGAGCGCGTGACGCTGGTGGTCTCGGTCGACCATTGGCTGGCCCGCCAGAACGTGGTGGATGCCTGGCAGTTGGACAACGTGCCCGTGGCGCTGGACGCCGCCTTGCACGATGGCTTGTTCGGCGCACTGACCCACTGGTGCGGCCGACATGGCGCCACGCCGGGGCCGCTGCTGATCACGCCCGACGCCACCAGCGCGAGCGACCTTGCAGCCAGCGGCATCGCCGTCACCCTACAGGTGGGTCAGGCACATACCGCCTTGCCGCCTGACCTGGTGCGGGTGCAACTGGCGTGGGACGCCCCGCAGATCAACACCGCACTCGTGTACCCGAAGGCGGATTGCCATCCGGTCGTGAGCGCCGTGGTGTCAGCGCTGAGCGGCGAACGGTGCAGCAGCGCGCCGGCACCACAGCCCAAGCTCCTGTCTGTGCCCGGCCTGGGTGTATTGACGGACAAGGGCACGCCCGTTACACCGGTACCCGCCCACATCGAGCTTCCGTCCACCGCTCCATGCGGAAGCACCGTGCTGGTCGACGATCACCTCGGCTTCCTGAACTCCATGCTGGCCTGACACGGCACGTTATCCGTAGCAGGCCGCCTTCACCAACTGCACGCGCGTGGTCACGCCAAAGAGTGCACGCAGGCGGCGCAGGTGGTAGTCGACGTTGTGCGTGGTGAGTTCCAGCAGTTGGGCGATCTCGCGATCGGTCATCCCCTTGATCAGGCAGTCCAGGATGCGCTGTTGCACTTGCGACAGATTCGGATCGCCGGGCAGCGGGCGGCTCGGCACCAGATCGTAAGCACTCAGATATTCATGCACTGCCATGCCGAGTGCCAACGCCTGCCCAATCACGGCGTCAGAGATCCAGCGCCGATTGCGGTTGCTGGAATGAAAACGCACCACCACCCGCGCACGCCCTTCTGAAGCCGGCCAGCAGTACGTCACGCCGCTGGAAACGCCGAACGCCTCACAGTCGAGCAGATACGCCTGCATGCGCGCGAGGCCCGGCGTGCGCTCGGTCCAGGCGGCCAGGTCATCTGCGTCCCAGACCAGCGGTGTGCCGCTGGCCAGGCACCGTTTGAGGCACGGATCGATCTCGTGATAGCGCTGCGAGAAATAGCGATGAATCCAGTCGGCCTTGCCGTACGTCGTCAGGCTGGAAAGCACCTCCACCGTGCCGGACATCATGCGCGCCACGCTGTACTCGAAGCTGTCGAAGCCGATGCTGGTCAGCACCTCCTGCACTTTCTGGCGGCGCTGATACGGCTGCATGCTGGCGGCGAGCTGCGTGGCGAGCTGCGGCGCATGCACGGCCAGCGTGTGCGGCGGCTGGCGCGTGATGATCTTCTGGTCATCGAACAGTAGAACGCCGCCCAGCGTGCGCATGTGCACGGCATCATGCAGCCCGGCGGTAGCCGCCTGGGGCGTGAAATACGAGGCTCCGGCGTTGTCGCTGGCACTCTTCATGGTCGGTTCCCGGAAAAGCCGCAATGGCTGTACGTAGTCTTGTGGCTGCATATGCTGCTGTCCATTGCCGAATGGGAACGAGATCGGACGTGCCAAGTCCGATGTCCCGCTCAATGCCCGAGACAGCGCACGCAGGTGCCCCGGCCGCAACTGACCAGCATGACCTGTCGCCCCGCGGTGCAACCTGCAGACGATGTAATCGGGCGTGTGGACAACGGCGACGGCGTGGGCGATGGCATGGGCGCCGCAGCGGCCTGTACGCGCCGCGACGGCTCCGCCAGCGGGATCGGTTGCGCGCGTGCCGGGGCCACGTCGATCTGTGGCACGCTCGCTTGCGCATTGGCCACCACGCGGCTCACGTAGCCCTCTCGATACCCCACGCTGAAGCCCCCCGAGTAATAGCAGGACAGCGCGTGCCGCAAAGCTTGCTGCTCGATAGCGGTGCTGCGCGTGGCCCGTGTGAAGCATTCGCGCAGGATGCGCTGACTGGCTGCCAGATTGCGGCACGGGTCGAGCACCGTGGTGGTGGTCTCCCCCAGACGGGCGAGGTTGCGCCGGTTGATCTGTGCCAAGCCGAGGCTGAAGTCGTAGCCGCGTTGCTCGAGCATCTGAATGGTCGCCTGCGCTTCTTCCATCGATGCCGGCTGCCGTGCCAGCCGCGCGCCCACCACACCTATGGCGTACGGGTTGTAGCCAGACTCGGTGCGCACGAGCGCTGCCAACGTCATCACATCCACACGCGGCGCGCACTGCTGCGCCACCTGTGCGAACTCCGCGCTCGAAAGCGTGGGCCCCGCATGGGCCAGCCCGGCCGCAAACGCCAGCACACCGGTCAGCAAGCCGCAGAAGACACGAAACCGCATGGCCGCCTCTTCAGTGTTGAGGGTTCAGTGGTAAGAGAGCACTAGCCCATGGATCAGCACTGCCCAGCCGTCCAGCATGACGAACAGCAGCAGCTTGAACGGCACCGAGATCGTCGTCGGCGAGATCATCTGCATGCCCAGCGCCAGCAGCACGTTGGCCACCAGCAGATCGACGATGACGAAGACGATGTAGACGACAAAGCCGATCTGGAATGCCTTGGTCAGCTCGGTGAGCGTAAAGCTCGGCACCAGCACCGTCAGATCATCGGCCTGCAGGTTCTGGGCGCGCCCGCTGGGCCAGATGTTGGTGGCGGATTTCAGGAAGAAATTGCGCTCGCGCTCCTGCGTGTGCTTCTGCAGGAAAGCCTTGATGGGCGGCACGCCGGCGTCCACGATGGCCATGACGTCGTCCACGCTGAACTGCGCGCCGGAATTGAAGTTGCGGCCCTTGAGGTTGTTGACCATGTCGCCGCCCACGGGCGCCATGATGAACAGCGTCAGGATCAGCGCAATGCCGTTGAGCACCAGGTTGGGCGGCACCTGCTGGATGCCCAGCGCATTGCGCGTGAGCCCGAAGACGATAACCAGCTTGGTGTAGCACGTCACCATGAGCGCCGCGAACGGGATCAGCCCGATCGCGACGATCATCGCGATCATCGGTACGGGATTCGGCAGGCTAGGCATGGTCGGGCGTGTCGTGCACGAAGGCGGAGACGCGCACGGCAAGCCGGTTGCCGACGGCCACCAGTTGGCCGCTGCCCACCAGGCTGCCGTTGGCGCGGATCTGCACGGTCGTGTGGTTCAGCGGCTGCTCAAGCTCGATCACCTGCCCTGGCGCCAGATTGCGCAGCACGTGCAGCGGCAGCGCCTGCTCGGCCAGCTCAAACGTGGTCAGCACTTCGATGTCATCAAAGGACGCCACCGGGGCGCCTGCTGTGGCCGCACCCGGCAAGCCCTTGGCCTGCACCGGTTTGGCGGAGTTCCTTTCGTCGGGCATGTCGCGCTCCGTGTGGCGGACGGCGTCCACCATGATTTGTTTGCCGAGGGCATGCGCGGCGATGCCCAGCGTGGGAATGCCCGGCACCGTGCCGACGCACTCCAGCGCCGCACCGCGCGAAGTCCATTTCTCGATGGCGATGATGTCGCCCTTGGCCACGCCACGCAGTTCGGAGGCACGCAGTTGTGTCTGGCCGATCATGAAACGCACGCCGATCGCGAGGCGCTCCATCCATTGCGGGGTCGGCATTGCACGGGCGGCGCGGGGTGTATCTGCGTCTGGCGCTTCTTCCAGCGCCTGTTGCCAACGCTGCCAGCCGGCAAGATCGTCCATTGCGATGGCACCGCTGCCGCGCGCCGCGCCCTCATCGGTGCAGGCAGAAAAACTCACGGCGTTCTGCGCAAGCCATACCGCCGTCGGCTGCATGCTGAGCTCGGGCTGCCAGCGCACAGGTTGACGCAGCTGCGCCTCCACTGCGCGTGACACGTTGCCCAGCGTATCTGCCGCCAGCGCGCAGAAGATGGCATGCGGCACGTCCGGTTGCACACCGTCATCGGCCAGGCAGGTAGCCAGCGCTGCGTCTGCCAGCAGCCAGCCTTCGTGCTTGCCCACGGCAAAACGCAACGCGTGCCATCCCGGCAGCGGTACTGCCTGGTGGGATGCGGCATCCGCGCCAAGCGGCGTCCAGCGCAAACGCCATCGCTCTGCGCCCACCTGAACCGGCGGCAACAACACGTCGCCATGCGCCTGCACGTACGCCCACGACTGGGCCCGCGCAACGCCGCTGTCCAGGTGCAGGAGTCCTTCGGCCTGCGCGAGGTCAGTGACCGACACGGGCATCTCTCGCTTCACGTTCTTTCGCGGCTCGTTGGGGGTGGCTGGAAAACGGAGCCACTGTAGTGCCGATGCCCCCCCACGCCCGCTACTCGTTCTCGTAACCACGGCAAGCGCGTCCGGCTGCCGTTACGTGAGTTCGGACGCGGCGCCGCGAAGGGCCGCTCTTACACTGGGCTCGCCCTGCAGCACGCCCTGCAACGCATGTGCAGGACAACGTTCTTCAGGGCGCCGCTGCCCCCAGATAAGGAAGGTCATGCCGAGCATCCCCACCGCGCAGGAAGCCCTCGCCAAACTGCGGTCCGACCCCGGCCATGCCGCGTTTGCCAGCGGCCTGCTGCGCTATGACCTGCTCATCGCGCTGTTCATCGGGTCGGTGGTGGCGCTGTTCGTGCTGCCGCTGCCCACGGTCGTGCTCGATGGGCTGATCTCGCTTAACCTGGCGGCGAGCGTGATCCTGCTGACGATCTCGATCTACCTGCCGTCTGCGCTGTCGTTCTCATCGTTTCCCTCGCTGCTGCTGTTTACGACGCTGTTCCGGCTCTCGCTGAACATCGCCTCGTGCAAGCTGATCCTGCTGCAGGCCAACGCCGGCCACGTGATTGACACCTTCGGCAAGCTGGTGGTGGGCGGCAACGTTGTGGTGGGCGGCGTGGTGTTTACCGTCATCGCCATCGTGCAGTTCGTGGTCATTGCCAAGGGTTCGGAACGTGTGGCGGAGGTGGGCGCGCGCTTCACGCTCGATGCCATGCCCGGCAAGCAGATGAGCATCGACGCCGACCTGCGCGCCGGCATCATCACGTCGGACCAGGCCAAGCACCGCCGCGAACTGCTCGAACAGGAATCGCAATTGCACGGCGCCATGGACGGCGCAATGAAGTTCGTCAAGGGCGATGCCATTGCCGGCATCCTCATCGCCGTCATCAATATCCTGGCCGGCATTGCGGTGGGCGCGCTCATGCATGACATGTCGGTGGCCGATGCGCTGCACCGCTATGCCGTGCTCACCGTGGGTGACGGCATGGCCTCGCAGATTCCCTCGCTGATGGTGTCGATCGCGGCGGGGGTGGTGACCACGCGGGTATCGTCGCGCGAGATGAACGACCGCCACCTCGGGCAGTTGATTGGCGCGCAGATCGCCGCGCACCCTCGCGGCTTGCTGATGGGCGCCCTCGTGCTGTTTGCGTTTGTGCTGGTGCCGGGCATGCCGAAATGGGCATTCCTGTCGCTGGCCCTGCTCGCGGGCGGGAGCGCGATCCACTTCCTGCGCGAGCGCCAGGCGCCACCCATCCTCAACCTCCTATCGGTCGGCGCCGAAGGCACCGGCGCGCAGCCGGGTCGCCCGGAAGAAGTCTCTGCAGCGGCGGGCATTGCCGCGCCGGTTGCCGTGCGCCTTGCCGAGAACCTGCGCAAGGACATCAAGCTGGTGCCGCTGCAGAACGCGCTGGCACGCTCCAAGGCTGCCGTGGAAGACGACATCGGCCTGGTGTTTCCGCGCGTGCACCTGACCTACAGCGCGCAGACGCTCCCCAATCACTACCGCATCTACGTGCAGGACGTGTTTGCCTCTGAGGGCACACTGCAGGTCGCACATCGCCTCTGGACGGAAGCGGCTCCGCCTGCCGGCGTGGACGCAGAAAGCACCGCGGCGTTCGGGCCATTCACTCACGCGTGGTGGATGACGATGCCGGCATCGCAGGCCGACGAGACCGCCAAGGCTGCATGGGGCCACGCGCTGGAGCCCGAACAGGTCGTGGCGCGGCACGTGGAGGCCGTGATCCGCCGCCACGCCGCGCAGATGGTCGGCATTCAGGAAGTGCAGAACATGCTGCAGCTCGTGCGCCGCGACCGCGCCGAGCTGGTCGGCGAACTGACGCGCCTCGTGCCGCTGCAGCGCGTGACCGACGTCCTGCGCCGCCTGCTGGACGAAGGCATTCCCATCCGCAACCTGAACACGATCCTCGAAAGCCTCATCGCCCGCTCGCCGCACGAGCCCGACGACGTGACGATGCTGGTGGAACTCGTGCGCATGGATTTGCGCCGGCAGATCACCGATCACTTCTGCGGGCCCGACCGCTCGCTGAACGTCGTGCTGTTCGAGCAGAGCCTGCAGGAGCGCATTGAAGATGCGGTGGTGCGCACCAAACAGGGCAACCTGCTCGGGCTCTCGCGCGAGGTGCGCACCAACATCGCCGAGCAGGTCCAGAACGTGACCGAAGCCGCGCGCCACGCCGAGGCAACGGCCGGCCAGCCGCGCACCGCCATCATGGTGGCGATGACGTGCCGCGCCTATGTGCGCCGCCTGATCGAAGCGACCCTGCCTGACCTGCCCGTCGTCTCTCTGCAAGAGATTGAAGCCGACGTGCAGCTGCACACCGTCGGCTGGGTGCGCAACCCGCCGGAGGATCGCCCCAAGGCCGACCCTGCGGCCGCCGCCGGAGCCACCGCATGATGAACGCCGCCACCGTGATCGAGATCACGCGCCATGCGCTCACGCTGGTGCTGGTGCTGTCGCTGCCGGTAATTCTGGTGGCCGGCATCTCGGCGTTGCTGATCGCCGTGCTGCAGGCCGTCACGCAAATCCAGGACCAGAGCATCGGCCTGACGGTGCGGATGATCGCCGTGATGGTGACCGTGCTGCTCATGGCCGGATGGGCCGGCCAGGAACTGCTGCGCTACGCCGGCGGTGCATTGGAACTCGTTTTAACGGGCCGACCCGGCCTGCTTTGAGCACGCAGTCTTCCTCCACCTTTCTTGAGCACCTTTTCGTGAACCCGCACCGTCTCCTGTGCCTCGCCGCACTGCTGGCCTGCTGTACCGTCGACTTGTCCTCCTCGGCTGCCGCGGCCGAGCTGCACTGGCGCAATCGCCCTTACCAGATCGTGGCCGAGAACAAGCGGCTGACGGACTTCCTGCGCGAGCTTGCAGCGGCACAGGGCGTCACCGCCGTGGTCGACAGCAAGATCGACGCGACCATCAGCGGACGCTTCTCGGGCTCGCCCGCCAGCACGCTCAATACGGTGTGCGCCACCTACGGGCTGACGTGGTACTACGACGGCTCGTTCCTCTACATCGACCGCGCAGAAGAGGCACAGACGCAGGTCTTTCCCATCCCGAAGGGCAGCGCCGAGCAGGTCGGCCAGGTGCTGCAGTCCATGCAGATCACCGACAAACGTTTTCCGCTGCTGGTGAGCGACAAGGACAGCACGGTGTATGTGTCCGGCCCGCGCCGCTATGTCGAACTGGTCAAACAGTCGATCTCCAGCGTAGGGGACGGCGCGCATTCCGGCGAGCGTGCGGAGATTCGCGCCTTCCCGCTCAAATATGCGTGGGCGACCGACTTCCAGGTCAACCGCTCGGGCCGCTCCGTGACCGTGCCCGGCATTGCGACCATCCTGCGGCGCCTCTATGGGCAAGGCTCAAGCACGTCGAGCACCAGCGCGGCGCCGCGCCTGGGCAGTGCCACACGGCAGGTCAAGCTCGGCCAGGGCGCCATGCTGAGCATCCCGCGCATCGACACCAGCAACTACACAGAGCCGCCGGCAGATTCCGGCCCGCCGCTGCTGGCGTCGAACGGCCCCGGGCCGGACCTGCCGCGCATCGAGCCAGACCCGGGCATCAACTCGGTGGTGATCCGCGATTTGCCCGAGCGGCTGGCGCAGTATCAGAAGGTGATCTCTTCGCTGGACATCCGCCCGCGCCTGGTGGAAATCAGCCTGACCATCATCGACATCAGCGCCGATTCGCTCGACAGCCTGGGCGTGGATTGGCGCCTGCACACCACGCACGGCGACTTCCAATCGGGCAATGGGCAGAACCCGCCGCTCACCTTCAGCGTGGGCAGCACCGAGCAGGGCTCGACCGGGCCGAGCACGCCAAACGGCATTGCGCTGACCGCTTCCATTGGCGGCAGCCTTCGCAACTACCTGCTGGCGCGCATCAACGCCCTGACACAGAACGGCAACGCCCAGACGCAGGCTAAACCGAAGGTGCTGGCGCTCGACAACACCGAGGCCATCCTGGAAAACCTCACGCAGTTCTACATCCCGGTCAGCGGCTTTCAGGATTCGTCGCTCTATACGGTGCAGGCCGGCACCAGCGTGAAAGTCACGCCGCTGGTGGTGGATGAAAACGGCAACAAGAGCGTGATGCTCAGCATCAGCATCGACGACGGCAACGTCACGCAAGACACCGTGCAGAACCTGCCCGTGATCCAGCAGCGCGCCATCGTCACGCAGGCCATGGTGGAGGAAGGCAAGAGCCTGCTGATTGCCGGCTTCAACGCAGACGAACAGCGCTTTACGAAGAGCGGCGTGCCCCTGCTGTCGGACATCCCCATCCTGGGCAACCTGTTCAAGTACACGACCAAGTCGGGCAAGCACATGGAGCGCTTCTATCTGCTGACGCCGCGACTGGCCACCACGCCATTCGCGGAGGCGGATGTGCCCGCCTTCCCGCAACCGATGGAAGGCCCGAATGCGCCCCGCCCGCTACCGGTGCCGAGCAGTGACGCACCACCCGCCCCACCGGCGCCGCCGGTGCCCACACCGCCGGCGGCAGACCAACCCGCCGCGCAGGCGCCGCGCCCCGTCGCCACTCTGCTGAAGATGCCGTATGCAACCGACCGCCTCGCTGCCTAAATCGCCGTGGAGCCTGCGCTTCCTGAGCGGGCCGCTGTATGGGCGGTCGATGCCGCTCAAGCGCGGGCAGAACTGGGTCGGCTCGTCGGCCGATTGCGATGTGATCCTGCCGGACCGCGCCGTGGCAGGCCGCCACCTGTGCCTGGAAGTGGGCGACATTGCCGTGGCCGTGCGCAACGTGGCAGACACGCCCGCCGGCGCGGAGGCCACGCCCGTGCAACTGGGCGGCACACCGCTGCCGCAGGGCGTGCGGCGCACGCTATCACCCAGCGATGCGGTGGACCTGGGGCCAATCCGCTTTGGTGTCGAGCGCATCGGCGGCCCCGCGGTGGCAGCACAGGAGCCGCCCGCGCCTGCGCGCGAACGCGGCGTGCGCTGGCTCATCGACATGGCGGGCGTCGGACGTTTTCTGCGCGGGCGTGGATCCCGCGCCGCGCCCGCGCTGGTGGCGCTGTGGTGTGTCCTGGCCATGATCACGCTGCTGGCAGCGGTGCTGGCCATTCGCGGTGAGTTCCGCTTTCGCAGCGGATCCACCACCGAGCGCATCGCGCAGATTCAACAGGCGCTGGGCAATCCACGTGAAATCGTAGTGGCCCCGATGAGCGATGGCACGTATCAAGCAAGTGGGTACGTCGAAACGCAGGCCGACCGCAAGACGATCGGGGAGCGTGCCGCGCGTATCCCCAAGCTCACGCTGGGCGAGATCTATGTGGTGGGCGATCTGCTCGCCACCGCGCAGCAGTTCGTGAGCGATGGGCACCTGAAAGTGGAATACGCCGGACACGGCCGCGTGATCGTGTCCGGCGAGACAAACGATTACCGGGTGCGCGACCACCTGCGCGTATTTGCGCGGGACGCGCGCCCCGCCATCGAGGTGGTGGACAACGTGCAGTACAAGGACGGCGGCCCCGTCGAGGTGGGCCAGAACGTGGACATTGCCAAGAACAGCATCGTGGGCGTGTATGCCGATGAAGACGGCATGCGCTTTGTCACTACGCGCGACGGGCAGCATTACTTCGAGGGGTCCCGCATGCCCGACGGCGACGTGATCCGGCAGATCTCGACCACGGGCGTGACGTTCGACCACGGCGGGACGGCGTTTGTGCGGCCGATCCAGGGTGGGGGTGTGGATTTGCAGGCGGCGAGCGGCAGCGCTGCATCTACAGCCTCGGGGACTGCAGACACCCCGTCGGCCTCAGCGAGCGCGGCACCTGCAGGAGCCCAGTCACCGTGAAGACAAGCTATGGCATGGCCAAGACCAAACCCGTTCTTACCAGGCGCGCCCTACATGGGCGGGCTGGGTGAAACCTGCCTCAATCCGAGGCGCTTCTTTCTCAACAAAACCGACAGGAGTCAACTATGAGTGGACAGAACTCATCAGGCTTAACACCCATTGGCGGCAATTCCGGCATTCCTTCTTCACCGGACGATGCGGCCGCTGCCATCAACCAATCGATGCAAAGCCAGGCGATGTTTGCCGCGCTCAACGCAAAGTCCACAGCCAACACGGGCTACTGCGAGCTGATTCAAAACAACTCGAAGCAGCAGGAGCAGCTCTTGCGGGATGGCTCGGCGCCGCGTTGACGTCCGAACCGGAGAAGGATGGCTCCGTCATCTTTCTCCCTTTCCTCCGCTTAACCGGGAACGCGCTGTCACACAGCGCAGGAGCCACGTCATGGACACCATTGCCCTATCTGCTTTGCAGGCCGCCGGCGCGTCTCTGCAGCCAACGCCCACGGCGGGCCTCGGCGCCGCCCCTGCGGCAACGCAGAGCCAGCAGGCAGCCGCACAGGAATTTCATAGCCACATGATCGGTACTGCCAACGGACCCATTCAGTCCAGTCCTTTGGTCAATGGCGCGACCCACACCACTTCAGCGCAACGGCCCGCCTGGGTGGAAGACCTCTTCCGACAGGGAAAAAGCGTGTCCTCGCGTTTCGAGAACCTCGACAAGACCATTGCAAGGGCAAACCAGACCATGGCGGAAAGCGACGATCTGCGCGAAATCTACGCCGCAAGCAATAGCGCGTCATACGCAATTGCCATGGCCCTGTCTGAAGAGCAGATGAACTTCGGACTGGCGACAGGCGCCACGAACACGCTCAAGTCGATGCTGCACAACTCGGACCAGTAATCACGCATGGAAACCGGAACCGCAATACGGCGGCGCGTCTGCAGCATCGTGCTCGCATGCGCCGCCGCCCTGCTCCTCTGCAGCTGCGACAAGGAACTCGTCTCCAACCTCGGCGAGCCGCAGGCCAACGAAGTGCTGTCCGCACTCAGCAATGCCGGCATCGGCGCGCGCAAGGAAGCCGTGGACGAGCGCGGCTGGCAAGTGCTGGTCGATGACTCCGACATGGGGCAGGCGCTTGACGTGCTGCGCGCGCAAGGTCTGCCGCGCGAGCCGCTCGCGCGCCTAGGCGAGATCTTCCGCAAGCAGGGCCTGGTCGCGACCCCGGCGGAAGAGCGCGTGCGCTATCTCTACGGCATGTCGGAAGAGCTGTCGCGCACGTTGCAGGCCATGGACGGCGTGGTCACCGCGCGCGTGCACGTGGTGATTCCCGAGAACGATCCGCTGTCCGACAAGGTGCGGCCATCCTCTGCCGCGGTCTACATCAAGTACCGCGAGGGCGTGAACCTGCGCGCCATGACACCCATGGTCAAAGACCTCGTCGCGCACAGCATCGAGGGGCTGAATTACGACAACGTCTCGCTCGTGCTGCAGGGCACCGATCTGGGTGCCAACGAACGCCGCGCCCGCGCGGCCACGTCGCCGTACCTGCTGATCAATGCACGCAATCCGCTGGTCTGGCTGGTGGGTGTGCTGATTGTGCTGGGCGTGCTGGCGGTACTCGCCACGGCATTGCGCCGCGGCTGGGAGCCTCGCTGGCCCGGATCACGTGGCCTGGGTGGGCGACGTGCAGGGCAGTTTGCCAATGACGGCGACCAGGCCGGCTGAGCACGGCGATGACGGCCTCCGGCATGCTCACGCCCGACAGCGCCCGCCTGGCACGTCTGCTGTGCGCATGGAATCTGCACTTTGACCGCGTGCTGCACCCGAGCTGGCTGCCCGCGGAATGGCCGGCGCGCTTTCGCAACTGGGATCGCTTTGGCCCGCAAGGCCGGCGCGTGCTGATGCAGGAATTGCGCCGACACGAGCCCGCCCTGGATGGCTTCATCGAGTGCGTCGACTCGCGCGAGGCGCGGCTGTGCCTGCTGCCGCGTCAGGCGCTGGCGCAACTGTCCACCGCCTGCGGCATCGTCCTGCACCGGGCGTGGATTGAAGACACGGCGGGCAAGCGCCTCACGCGCGTGCTTCACCTGGCGCTGGGCAGGCCGCTGATGGAATCGGCCCTGCAGCATGCGGCCGCCTTCGATGCGGTGGCGGAAAGCCTGTCGCCGTATGCCAACACACCGCGGCAGGTGATTGATGTCTTGCAGGAGCGCGGCGCCCGCCTGCTGATTGACCTGACGATGCGCGCGGCACCCGAGCACGGCCAGCGCCTGGCGCTGACGTTCGCGCGCGCAGCGTTCGAGCGCGCGCCGTACACGCTGAACGCGCAGCAGTGGCAGCAAGTGGCCGACCTCGTTTTTCTTTGCTTCATTCCTGAACAGCTACCGGCATGGGACTGGCTTTTCTGATCAGCAGCGAACATCTGCAAATCCTCAGCGAGCGCAAGGTGCTCAAAGAGCGCGAGTACACCGCGCTGGTCGACGCCGAAGCGCTGCTAGGCGCTGCACAGGCCGACCGCAAGCGCCACGAGGCCGAAGCCAAGCGGCAGTACGCCGAACAGCGTCAGCTCGGCTACGACGATGGCTTCCAGGCTGGGCGTACCGAGGCCGCGCAATCCACCTACGCCACGGTGCTGCAGGCCGCCGCCATGCTGCAGGCTACGCGCGGCAAGATGGCAGAACTGGTGGTGCGCGCCGTCTCCGAGATCGTGGCCGACGCCGACCCACGCGCCATCATGCTGAGCGCCGCCAAGCGCATCGCGCAGTATCTGCAGGACGAGACGTATCTGCACATCCGCGTGCACCCGGGGCGCGTGCACATGATGCAAGAGATCCTTGCGGCGCTGCCGGGCGACCACCTGGAGCGGCGCACCATCCGCGTGACGGGCGATCCGGCCCTGCGCTACGGCGACTGCTCCGTGCAGACACCCTCGGGCACCATCGATGCGGGCGTCGACAGCCAGCTCGCCGCGCTGCGTAAAGCGCTGACGGGAGACGGCCGATGACCTCGCCTGACTCGCAGGGCGCGTTGCCGGACTGGAGCCGCGCATTGGGTGGAGTATTTGATGCGCAAGCGCTGGAGGCCGAACTCTCGCAGGCGCTTGATCGCTTTGCGCCGATCCAGACGCAAGGCCGCGTCACACGTGCCGTTGGGCTGCTGCTCAGCGCCTCCGGCCTGCAAGCGCGGCTGGGCGAGATTTGCGAGCTGCGCACGCCCGGCACGCCTGACACGCTGGCCGAGGTGGTGGGCTTTTCGCGCTCGGGCACCTTGCTCACACCGCTTGGCGAAACCAGCGGCCTCTCGGCTGCCACGGCCGTCATTCCCACGGGGCGCGATCACAGTTTCCCGGTCGGCCCGGCGCTGCTCGGCCGCGTGCTCGACGGCTTCGGCCAGCCGCTGGACAGCGCTGGGCCCGTAGCAGCAGTCACACGGGCCAGCGCGTACGGCGCGCCACCTAACCCGCTCGACCGTCAACTGGTCGACAGGCCGCTTGCCACTGGCGTACGCGCCATCGATGCACTGCTTACCGTGGGCGTGGGCCAGCGCGTGGGCATTCTGGCGCCTGCCGGTGTGGGCAAGAGCACGCTGCTCGGCATGATCGCGCGCGGCGCCAGTGCCGATGTGAACGTGGTCGCCCTGATTGGCGAACGCGGACGCGAGGTGCGCGAGTTCATCGAGCACCATCTGCCCAAACAGGCGCGCGCACGCACGGTGCTGGTGGTGTCCACGTCCGACCGCCCCGCCATGGAGCGCGTCAAGTCCGCATTTGTCGCCACCGCCATTGCCGAATACTTTCGTGACCAGGGGCAAAGCGTACTGCTGCTCATGGATTCGCTCACGCGCTTTGCCCGCGCACAACGCGAGGTCGGCCTCGCCAGCGGCGAGCCACCCGCACGGCGCAGCTTTCCGCCTTCCACCTTTGCCATGCTGCCGCGCCTGCTGGAACGTGCTGGCCCCGGCGCCAAAGGCTCCATCACCGCGTTCTACACGGTGCTGGTGGAGGGCGAGGAAGAGTCCGATCCGATTGCCGAAGAAGTGCGCTCCATCGTCGACGGTCACATCGTGCTCACGCGCAAGCTGGCCACCGAGGGGCAATATCCGCCAATCGACCTGCTGACAAGCATCAGCCGCGTCATGCCCAACGTGGCCGACGCCGAGCACATGGATACCGCCAGCCAGCTCAGACGATGGCTCGCCCGCTATCAGGAGATCGAACTGCTGTTGCAGATTGGCGAATACAAGCCGGGCAGCGATCCGGATGTCGACCGCGCCGTTGCCGCCCGCGACGCCCTGCGCAAGTTCTTTGCCCAGCGCACCGACGAGCGCGTTGGCTTTGACGACGTGCTGGCCCAAGCCCGCCAATTGGTAGAACGCTATGGACACGACACTGGCCATCCTGCGCCGCGTGCGTGACATCCGCCGCCGCAAGGCACTGGCGCGCACGCTGCAGGCAGCCCACGTCGTACGCGATGCGGAGGCGACCGTCAATGCGTCGCTGCAATCCATCCGCACACAGACCGACTTCCGCCACCAGCGCGCCAGGCTGCTCGATGCGGCACCGCAGGACCAAGCCTTGTCTGTGGACATGCTGGCGATTGCGCATTACGAGCAGGCCAGGCTCCGGCACATCGTGGCCAACGTGCAGACGACGCTACAAGAGCAACGCCAATCGCTGCAAAGCGGCCAGACGAAGTTGCAGGAAGCACGCACCGCCTTCGGCCGCGCGGAAGCCGCACGCAGCCGCATCCAGCACCTGGCCGAGCGCGCCAGCGCCCGGAGCGCCGCCCGCGCCGAACTGCGCGCTGAAGACCAGCTCGACGACCACAACGCCCTGGCCTACGCACGCGCACTCAGCCTTGCCGATGCCGAGGAGCCGCCCGCAACATGACTCCGTCCTTTAGTGGCTGGATGGAAACGGGGCACAGCGTCACGCTGGTGCTGCCGCGCCTGTTGCCGATGTTCTTCGTCTTGCCCGTGTTTGGCGAGCGCATGCTCACGGGCCTGGTGCGCAACGGCCTGATTGCCGTGGTGGCGATGTTCATTTCGCCGCTGGTGCCGCTGAGCGTGCTGGGCGAGCAGACGCCGGTCATCTGGATGCTGCTGTTGATCAAGGAAGCAGCGCTGGGGCTGCTGCTCGCCATGGGCGCCTCGGCCATGCTGTGGGCCGTGCAGAACGTTGGTTACCTGATCGACTTCCAGACCGGCACGGGCAACGCCACGTTCTTCGATCCGCTCTCCGGGCAGGAAAGCGGCCCGACCGCCAGCTTCCTGGGCTTTCTTGCCATCACGCTGTTCCTGACGGGCGGCGGCCTGCACGTGGTGCTGGGCGCGCTGTTCGAGTCTTACCGCGTGTGGCCCGTGCAGGCGCTGCTGCCCGATGTGCATGTGGCGCTGGATCAGTTCGCCATCCGAGAAGCCGATTCCATCATGACGTGGACGGTCAAGCTGGCCGCGCCCATCGTGCTGCTGTTGCTCGTGGTGGAGATTGGCCTGAGCGCGATCAGCCGGTCGGTGCCGCAGTTGAACATCTTCATGTTTTCGCAGCCCATCAAGAGCGGTCTGGCGATGCTGATGATGGTGCTGTTCCTGCAGTTCCTGTATGACGCCCTGCGTCAGTTCATCGACACCGACAGCGGCATGCGCGGCCTGTTGCAGCTGCTCGGCTTTCCGGCTGTCGGACCATGAGCGACAAGCCGCACCAGCCCACACGCAAGCGCCTGGAAGACCGCCGCAAACGCGGCGAAGTGGTGCGCAGTCAGGAGGTGGTGTCCGCGCTCGTCTTTACATGCATGGTGGGCGCGCTGTCGCTTACGCCCGCGCTGTGGATGGACAGCATCCGCGCAGGCCTTGCGGCCCTGGGCCGCGTGCTGGCAGCGCCCGAGCCGGGCAAGCTCATCGGCCCGCTCGTGACTGACATGGTGCTGCATGCGGCAGGGCTGGCCATCGGCATCATTGCGTTGAGCGGCGTAATCGCAGCCTTCACGGCATTCGCACAAGTTGGCGCGCTAATGAGTCTGGCAAAAGTGTCACCCGATCTCTCTCGGCTCAACCCGGCCAATGGCCTGACACGCATGTTTTCGATGCGCAATCTGGCGGGGCTCGGGCTGATGGTGCTGAAAGTGCTCTGCCTGCTCGGCATCCTGTTTGTCGTGGGCGCGGGTGCCATCGATGCGTTGCTCTCGGCCGGACGGCAGTCGCCTGCGCAGATCCTGCACGTGGGAGCGCACGTGGTGCTCGTGCTGCTGTCTTGCGTGGCCATCATGCTGCTGGTGCTGGCCGCTGCCGATTACATGGTGGTGCGCGCGCAATACCTGAAGGAAGCGCGCATGACGACCGAAGAAATCCGCCGCGAGTACCGCGAGAACGAAGGCGACCCGCACCTGCGTGCCCGGCGGCGCCAGCTTGCCCGCGAGGCGCAGTGGAGCGCCCTGCCCGACCGCATCCAGCTGGCCGTGGTGGTCGTGTACTCGCCGCAATACGCCGTAGCGCTGTGGTACGGCGGCCAGGGCACGCTGCCCGTGGTGGTGGCACGCGGAGAAGGCGAGATGGCAGAGCGCATCCGCAAGCTGGCCGAAGCGCGGCTCATTCAGACGCACGGCAACCCGGGGCTCGCAAGCAAGCTCTACGAGCACGTTCAGCTCGACGCCGCCATTGACCGAACGCTCTTCCGCGAAGTTGCCGAGACACTGCGCTGGGCTACCGGTGCGAGCCAGACCGGCGGCTGATCCGCGCACCGTCTATCCCTTCACGCTGCACATCGGACCGCAGCGGTCCGTTCTGTGTCCCAAGCGGACGTGGACGGCACATGGGCGGCCAAGTTTCAATGTACGCATTGTCGTCGCCGCCCCGCCGAAACGCGCCCCAGAACTGCGTTTTCCCGGACTGGGCGGTCGGTCAAAAGACCATGGCAATGCGCAGCAGCATCGGTTGTCGGGACCCGCGCATCGCATATCACGAACGGCAGCCCGCAAGGGCATCGGTTGGGGGATCGTTTGCACAATCAAAACATCCGCCGGAGCCACGCATGGACCTCTTGCATACGCAAGACCTGGACCGCACGTCCACCCTTCGGTTCGATTCCGCCCTACCGGATTTCGAACTGGCCACCGAACAACCGCCCATCCAATCCCACGTCCGCTTCTTTACCGAAGAAGAGTTGACCGTCTGGCGCCCCGACGAGCCACCACGTGGCACCGTCAACCTGCTGGTTGAACTGCTTTCCTGCACAAGCGCCGCCGAACGCAAGATGCTCGTGCGCCATCTGCTGTTCGACATGGGCTTCGACTCGATGGTCTATGCCACTGCGCGCGCACTCAACGCCCGCTCGACGGCCCGCACCTGCCTGGTGAGCTACACGGATGAAGACTGGGCCCGCCGCTACTTTGAAGAACGTTTCTTTGAAGTGGACCCGCGTCGCGAATGGGTGACGCGCAGCGGCATGCCGATGATCTGGGAGGCCGATGACCTGCGTCGCGCCGCCCACGCCGAGCAGGACGCCGAACGCAAGCGCGCGTTCATCGAGATGTCGCTGGAATCCGGCGTCAGCAGCGGTGTGTTCATCGCACTGCCCGGCGCACAGCACGGCACACGTGCCGTGATCAGTCTGACATCAAGCGTGCCGGGCCGGCGCTGGATGTCGGATGCGGTCACCGGTCGGGCGCTGGTGCTGGCACTTGGCATCCACCAGTTCATCTCTGACTACACGAGCATGTCGCGCACGCTGCTCGGCATGGGCCGGAGCATTTCGCAAACACAGAAGCGCGTGCTGGAGTGCCTGGCCCGAGGCATGCGCGACAAGGAGATCGCCAGCCAGCTCGACATCCCCGTGCACAACGTCGATTACCACCTGCGGCGCCTGCGTGGGGTGTTTGGCGTGCGCAACCGCGTGCAACTGATCGAAGCGGCGCTGGAGCAACTGGCGTTCTAGCAGGCGGCGTTCAAGCGCGCACGCAAGCGGACACTCGAGCGGCGCGGCACGCATATGGCACCGTATTCCAGGGCGGCTTTGTGCCAACAGCGCAGGCGCCCTTACGGAAAGTCGGCGTTGTGTGGCATGCGGCGCGGCCCCAGCATGAACCGGTGTGGCGTGCGTTGCAGATGCTCCGAGCGCACCCACTGTTCATCTAGGAACGGCGTGCATGGGACCGAACTGGCCAGACGGCATCAAACCCCCGGATAGCGTTCTCGAGGCGCAACGCGAAGCGCAGGCCGCCTATGCCCGCGCCCAGGAACAGGCAGCTGCCGCGCAACGGCAAAAGGCGGCCGAAGACGCGCACAAGGCCACGATCGACCAGCTCGGCAAGCTGAAGCAGGCCGGCAACCCGACTGCGCTGAACCAGGCCGTGAGCGCCGAAATGGCCGCGCTCTATACGCAGGCGCACAACACGCCGTACAACAGCGCCGACTCCAAGCAGTTTGCCGAAGCGCTGGCACTGCTGCAGAGCGCGCACGATAAAACCAACGCCGACACGCTGTTCGCCTCGGCCTGCGCAGATGCCGCCATCGACCGCGCAAACAAGGCCACCAATGGACCGAAGCAGGACTACGCGGCCGCCATGCGCTCGCTCGCCGGCGACCTGGACGTCAACCACGCCACGCCGGACGTCCTCAACTTCACACTCGGCGACACGCGCACGCGTGACATCGCCAACCATGCACGCGGCAGCTCCGCCGACGATCTGAAGAACATCGCCCAGGCCATCACGCGGCCCGATGCAAACGCGCCGGAACTGCTCGCCATGCTGGTCGACCAGCAGCCGCTGGAGACACTCACGAACCAGTCAGTCCGCGGTTCGGACCCTGCTGCAAAACACGACGCGCTGCTCAACGACCTGATGTTCATCAGCCAGCGCCTGCAGGGGGCGCGCAAGACCAGCTACTCGCCCAGCGGGCAGGAGTTGAACGATCGGCTGGCGCAATCGCTCGCGCATCGGCTGGAGAACGACCCGCTGCTCGACTACACCGGCAACCATCTGGACACTGCGGGTGAAACGTTTGGCATCAAGCAGCTCGTCGACAAAGGTGCTGATCCGACCCTGATGTTCAAGGTGGCGGACCAGATCGGCCGCGACGGCCAGGCGGACAAGCTCAATAGCCGGGTGGAAGGCCTGTTCGAAGGTGGCACCCGCAACATCCTGCTCAAGGAACTGGCCGGCAAGGCGCCCGACAAGCCCGCACAGGTGCCCGTTCCTGCATCGATCAATCCAACGCAGATCCAGCAGATCACCGGCAAGATGCTCAGCAACCTGCCGGGCAATGGCAGCACGCTGGCACCGGGCGTGGACCCGCTGCAATACGCGGCCATCCTCACGCGGCTGCAGGCCGGCGCGCACGTCGACCCGACGGCATTCCAGACCGCAGCAACAGCGGCGCAAGAACAGCTCAAGCCCGAAGACCCGCATATCGATGCAAACCAGCGCACCGACGATGCCATCGGGCAGGTCAGCAACCTGCACCTGTTTGCGGACACACCGGCACCGGCCATCCATCAGATGCTGGACGCGACACCGGCGCAGCAAGAGTCCCCCGCGCTGCAGGCCGATCGACATCAGACCGACCAGGCCTGGAACGACCTCACGCAAGCGCAGATCCGGCAGAAGCAAGCCGCCGACAGCCATGGCGACGTGACGAGCGCCAACCAGGCGCTGGCCACCGCCACCACGGCGTACAACAAGGCGGTCGTCCAGGAACTCAAGGACACGTATCCGCAGATTCCCGGCGACGATCTGCTGCGTTATGGCCTGAACGGCGTCTACCAGAACGACCTGCAGGCCGCCGTGCAACAGCTCTACCAGCATCACGATGCGCAGGTCCCGCAGTTGTCGGGCACCTACCTGCAGGCGGCCATCGTGACGGAGCTGGTGGACAACACCATGCGCAGCACGCCGCCGGGCCAGGGCGCGGAGGCCCCCGAATACAAGGGGCTGGAAGCGCTCAAGCAATACACGGCAGCCATGGGCAACGCGCCGGGCGGCAATACCGTACGCGACGCCATCCTCGGCGACAGCCGCATCCAGCACATGCGGCAGAACGTGGTGAACACCGTCATCGACCCCATGCGTGGTGAGCCGCAAGACCGCATCAAGGCGCTGGACCAGATGAGCCACATGCTGTCGTCGTATCTGCCGGTGGATTTCGACCACGCCATCCAGAACGCCGTGGAGAACGACCCGACCGTGCAGCACATGGTGGACGAAACCGCTCGGCTCACCACCACGCTGCCGCCGGCCGACGGCATCGCGCGCACCGCAGACCTGCTCGACAGCCTGGCCACCACGCCCAACCTGATGGCGCGGCTCTATGCGGTTATCGATCCGCCCGGCGGCAAGCCGCCCTCGGCGATGATGAACTGGATCGCAAACCACCCTCGCGACCAGAAGGCCGTGGATTACTACCGCAACCTCGCGCGCATCGGCAATCGGCTGTTCAACGGCGGGCTTATCTTGGGCAATGGCGAGAATGCACTCGTGGATGGCTACGGCCGCCTTGTCCACGCATTCCAGCAGCGCCTGACCGGCGACAAGCCCGTGCTGTCGGATTACGGCGGCACCCAGGCCGGCATGCTGAGCGTGGACATGAACCTGATGCCGACCATCAGCAAGGCGCTGGAAGCCGGGGCACCGCCCAAACTGTTCCTCTCTGCGCTCAACGGTTACAGCTACCGCGACAAGGCCGGCGCCATGACGCAAGCGGCCGCCGGCATTGCGCCGACCGACCGCGTGGTCGATCCGATGAACATGGCGCTCCAGGATGCCAAGGGCGAAGCCGCATCGGACGACAGCCCCGCCGCCAAGGTCAACCAGTCCTTCTCGTCCGAATTCCAGCAACTGGCCAAGGCCAGCGGCCTGGCACCGCGCAGCTTCGCCACGTTTTCCGATTTCAGCGACTACGTCGGCCAGCAGGCCGGCATCAGTGCGCGCACGCCCGTCACCGCGGCCGACTGGCAGGCCGTGCATGACGGCACATTCCGCTACTACGACCCCAACCAGCTCGTCTACCGCAACCAGGACGGCAGCGGCACCACGCTCGACGACCTCGCCCGTGCAGCGTGGCAGGCCGGCGGCGGCGACACCGGCCCCGTCACCGTCACCGGGCTCACCTTTGTGCTGGCCGAAGGCAGCAACGACCCGCAGCAATCCGTGCTGCTCGACGTGCGCCGCGACGGCCACGACCGCTACGTCAGCGCCAGCACCGACAAGGCCCACAAGACCCGCGTGTACGACAGTTGGAGCGACTGGGTCAGCAACAACGACTTCGGCATCGGGCAGGTGTCGTATCTCGTGGGCGGGCAGGCAACCTTTGACGACCAGGGCAACGCCATGGCGCTGGTGGCCACGCACGAGACCGGCCACGAGCCGTGGCTCACGCCCGAGACAGCGATCATGATCAGCGCGGCCGTGGTGTCGATGGTGGCGGCACCCTTTGCCGCGCCCGAGATGGTGCTGCTGGCGATGGCCGCGCGCGGCACGATGTTCGCCATCGGTGCCATGCAAACGAGCGAAGCCGCCGTCCGCGTGCTGGAACACCCCGACAACGCCGCGGCCTGGGCCGATGCCGGCTTTGCCCTGCTCATGACCGCCACCGATGGCATCGGCACGCTTGGCAAGATCGGCCGGGTGGGCATGATCGGCCGCACCGCCGACGACGCCCGCGCGCTCGAACGCTGGATGGCCGCACGCCCCGTCAAGGGCTTTGCGGACGAGGTCAACACCTTTGCAGAAGACGTGGGCCGCACGCCGCTGTTCAAGGTCGCCAAATACGGATCGATGGCCGGCATGGGCTGGAACATGATCCAGACCGGCGCGCAATGGAACCAGATGACGCACCAGCAGCGCGCCGTCGCCATCGGCCAGACCTTCGGCTTCCTGGCCGCAGGCATGATCGAACAGCCGGGCGAGGCGCTCATGCTGCGCAAGGTCGCGCGGCGCAACGGCAACGCGGTCGGCACAACGTACGCGCCGATGAACGCGGAGCAGGCGGCCGTCGCCGACAAGTGGCTCGATCAGCTCGACGCATTGACGCCCAAGTCGGGAGAGGCTCTGCACCCGATCGTCGAAAAACTCGGCGTAGATGCCTTGGATCATCTGCGGGAGGCGCTCATCCGCCGCCTGTTTGACGCGCCGGCAGTAGAGACTTTCGGCCAGCTAGCCGTCATGCACGATGAGGCTGCCGTGCTCGCCAACACCGCGGTACCCGTCGCGGCCTTGAGCGGCAACGTGATCCAGCTCGATGGCAACCAGCACGACAAGGCTGCCCATACCGAACCGGAGGTGCTTCCCAGCGATCGCTCGCGGCGTTATGGCACGCCCGGGCTGCATTTCGAGGACCTGGCCGACGCACGTGTTCCGGCTGGGGAGCGTGCTGCCATCCTCGACGACCTGCACGAGGAGATCAACCGGCTGTATCTGTACGGCGGTGAACCGCACACGGGCATGGGGATGGTCGTCTCCCGCGCCACGCCCGAAGAAGTGCAGCAGCATGGCCTGGATGCGCGGCAGATCCATCGCAACGTAACGGCCTTCGGCTTGCTGATGCACATGGAGCCGGACGAGTATCTCTACCTGCTCCCGCTGGGCAACTTGCGCGTGTCGGACGAGCCCGTGGCCGGGCGGCGCACAGAGAACGGCAGGCCCGTCGCCGACGGCCTACCAGTGGCAAGCGTGCAGCCCGCCAGCAAAGTACTTGGCTATATTCCCTCTGCAACCGCCGGCCAGGGGGGGCCAAGGATCGAGCTGAACTACAACCCCGACGGGCCCATGCAACCGTACGACGGCAGCCTCGCATTCCTGCCGAACGTCTACCGTGCCGCCAGTGCCGACACGCCCCATATCAACCTGATCGATCCGGAGTTTCCGGACTCCGCGCCGTTCCTGCTGCACTTCCCGCAGCGCCGCGCCAACCTGAGCGGCGTACCCACCGACGTGCCGATTCCGTATGGCAGCCCGGCACCGGGCAAGAGCGGTATTACGTCGGCCTATGTGATCGCCGGCGAGGTGCAACACCACGGCATCTGGCTCGATGTGGAATCGGCCTACGGGGCCATCGCGAACATCCCCGCCGGCTTGCCAATGCGACAGTCCGATCACGGGCTACAGGTGCGACTGGACGGTGTCGCGCTGGCCGAACGCGTGTGGGACGACCCAACCTTCAGCATGGAGACGACCAGCAACATCGTCGTGCTCGGCTGCGATGCCTATTCGGGGACGGTGCCCCCGTTGCTGGTCACTCTGTCGAACGAACTGGGTAACCGCATCCGTCAGTACCGCAGCGCCGCCGGTCTTGAGGCCGATACTGGCCCCGGTATCCGCGTGCACGGCCAGGACGGGATCGATTGGCTACAACGTTCCGACAGCGCAGAAGGCGGCCGCCGGCGAGTCATCAACGCCCATTTCGATGGCCAGACGCACGGGGTCATTGCGCTACCCATCGTTTCTCGTACCGATACGCTCTACGAACAGGTGAGGCAGCGCCTGGGCATGGTGCGTGACGGCGATGAGCCGCTTTTTCCAGACGGCCATTCAACAATGGCGCTGCTCAAGGGCGCCCACGACCAGATCAGGGCTGCCAACAATCTTGCACAACATGGCACACCCTCGGGGGCCTACAGAACAGTCGACGATCCGTTAGAACGCCGAGTGCCCTCGCCCATATCGCATGTGACGGATGCAGCCAATGAGCGACTGTTTGCACACGCGTGCAACGAGATTCTTTCACTGCTCAACGCGGAGCTGCCGGCTTCTGTGCTGGAGACTCGTGTTGCCGCTGCGCTGCGCAATGTTGTCGCCCATCCGAAGCCGCGCTACAGCGGGCATGTTCCTGCCATGCCCGCGCTCGGCAAACCTCGCTCCGTTTCACTGACCCTCCATGCCAAAGGCACGCCGGATCCCGCTACGCCCTCGGTCCTCGTCAACGGGCGGCCCGCCTACGACTGCACCGCTTGGGACGACTTGCCCGCGCAACCCCTGCTCATCAACGCGAGCACGGTCTTCCACGACAACATGCACTTTCCGAAGGGCATGGTTGGCGCTGCGTTCGACGGGCACGGCCCCATCGTCAACAGCGCGGACAATGCCCTCCTCACGCCGTTCGACATTGCTCGCGCGCTGATCGACACACCGTTTGATCGGATCCGTTTTGAAGGCACGACGCATACGCCCGACGCTGACGGCCCCAATGCGCAACTCACGCTGCGGCGCGTGCTGGAGATGAATCCCGAGATGGAGGCCCCCGGGTTCTTCGTTGCGCTCCAGCATGGCGGTGCGGTCATGCCGGAAGTGGCACGCTGGCTCGCCTTTCTGCTCAAGCGTGACAACGTGCGCGTGTTTGGCTTGGATGGGCAGCGCGCGCCGCTGTTTGGCGGCATGGTGAAAGACCCGGAGACCGGCAAGGCGGTCAGCGAACGTATACGCACGGTGCATGAAGACTTTAGCGAGGGCCGCATCGTCCTCTACACCGCAAAGGATGGTGCCGACGCGCCGGTGCCTCCGAAGATGATCACACCACGCGTGGCCGACATCGGCGCGCCAGCAAGCGGCGGCGCGCGATACGCCTTGCCGGACGATGTGCTGATCATCGAGGGCAAGCTGTTCGATGGCGATTCAAACGCCATCTGGCTTGACGGCGTTCATGATCAGCGCGGGGAGACCCAGCCATCGATCTTTTCCGCGAAGGAGTTGACGGATCTGATCCAGGAGCGCCTGTCGGAAAAGAGGTTCGAGCGTCCGGAAACCGTCCCGGTCGTGCTGATGGTCGACAAGGGTCTGCCGCTGGGCCAGCGCCTTTCCGAAGCGATGCCGAATCCGGTGTTCTCGACGGAACACGCCATCGACCGCTCGCAAATCCATAACCCGGATTGCCGCGTGGTGCCCAAACGGTCGGATGACCCGGCGTTTTCCGCTTCGCGCCGACCGGGTTGGACGCTGGAACCGAATGGCCGTGCGTGGCCGCCTTCCGAAGAAACGCCTTACGTAGCGCCTACCGAGGTGTCATCCGAGCCACGAACACCACAGGCAACCCGAGAAACACCGCCCGACGAAATGCCGGGCGATCCGGACGTCATCGCGCTCGACAGTGGGGGCGGTCCGGCTGCACCGCAGGCGGGTTCGTCCGCCAGCGGAACGAGCGAAAGCCCCACCACCCAGCCGGTGCCAGCGGACAAACCGCTCAGTCGGTTCAAGCGTGTAACGCGGGGGGTGCAGGACCTGCCTGCCCGCGCCGCCGTTGGTGCCATGGCCGGTCCCCGCCGCATGCTCGCCCTCATGCCGATGCGCACGGCGGCGGCGCGCGTGGAGCGCGGCCGCGCGCTGCATGTTTCCGGTGAAAACTTCCACCAGGTCGCCATGTCGCACAGCAATGGCGCGCTGGATAGCACGCGCCATTTCACCTACGCATTTGCCCGCAATGAGAACGGGCCGGATACGCTGCTCGGGCAGGTCGTCTTCGACGACAAGGGTGGGCCGTCCTGGCGTGCCCTGGATGCCGGCAAGCGCCACTTCGACGGGCTGGTCCCCATGGTGGACAGCCCGCTGGGCGCACGCACCTCCTACACGCCCGAAACCCTGTTTGTGGTCAGCCAGAGGCCACCTGCGGAAGTGGCCATCGATCAGAGCCTCAAGGAGCTGGGCCGAAAGCGCACGTATCGCGGCGCGGGGCTTGCCGAGTCGGACAAGGCATCGGTGCGACCGGAACTCGCCGCCATCGTCGAGACCGCAGGCACGCAGGGCAGCAAGATCAAGGAGCGCGGGATCCGCAACGTCGATGCGCCGGGGCTCGCGGCCGTCACGAAGCGCTCCCGTCAGAACAGCGATCTTCCGCTGCCTGCGCGCATCCGACGCACGTTCAAGGAATCGTTGTTCGTAATGCGCGACTACCCGACCGTGGGTCTGCTGCGCGAGCAGACAGCGCTCAAGCTGCTGGAGAACGCATGCAGGGTGCTCGGCGTGCCGTTCCCGCGCAAGCTTGCCCAGCACTTCAGCGTAGCCAGTACGGCAGACCGCCGCGCCGTACGCGCGTACCTGAACCTGCCGCACAAGGAACAGGATTTGGTCACGCTGGCCGCGCGCACAATCTCCCCGTCGAACATCGAGACTGCCGGCGAGGCGCTGCTGTGCAAGAACATCGGCGTGATCACCGAGATCCGGGTGGTGGCGGCGGAAAGCATGCTATCGGCCGCCGGCCTCGGGCGCCCGCTGACGCACGTGCGCCGCATGTGGCAGGCCGCAATGCGCGAGCACGGCAATGTCTCGTTCGATGAGAACGTCGGCGGGCTGGTCAACAAAGACGGTGTGATGGTCGTCGCGCTGGACTGGTTGAACCAGGACTCCGTCAACAAGATGCTGGACTTTTCAGCCAAGACCGGCGCGCAGGTCACCCTCTGGATGGACCCGGCCAACATGCGCGTCGGCACCGATGGGCGCCCGGTGCCGGGGCCGAATCGGCCCATCAACATGGTGCGGTTTGGCAAGGCTTATGAAGCCTGGATGCTCGACAATCCCGGCAAACACCCCACGGTGAATGTGTTCGGCACCGGCAACGACAACGTGCTCGATCCGGTGGAGGGCATCGCTTCGCTCAAGGTCGCGCGTACGCTGCTGGACAGCCCGTACATGACCGATGTGCACATTGCGCTCGACGGCACCTCCGACTACACGCGCTCGCAGGAGCTGACGCGTGCCACGGCGGAGTTGATCCTTGAGAACGACAACTGGAAGCGCATCCACTTCGATGCTGCGCTCGGACGGCCGTTGAACCGCCTGACAAAGGAGGACATGTCGATCCTCTACGAGCCGCTGATGAATCAGGTGCGTGAGGTCATTGAAGAGCGCAACCTGCAAGTCAAGTTTGAAGAGGTGCGTCGCGCGCTGTTCGCGGAGAACACAACGCATCGGGTCGAACAAGCGAAGTACAGCACGATCCAATGGGCACGCTCGAATCGCGACGCACTCGGCGTGCAGTCCAACCCGCGTGGGGACGCCCATGCGCAGCGCTGGCTTGATCAGTACGGCGATCGTGTGCAGCGTCGCTACGTGGCCCCGGCAGAACCTGCTCACGATGCCGTCCTGACCGAGTGGGACGGCCTGATGACCGATCCCGAACTCGACCCGGCACGCTACCAGCAGCACCGCGACCTGACACCGATTCCCGTGGCGGAAGACGATGCCGATGCCATGCTGCGCGCGCTCGGCTACGGCCCGATGCGCGCACCGACCAAGCTGCTGCAGCGCGCCGATGCGCCGTCCGCCTATGGGTCACTCAACCAGCGGGCGCTCCTGCAGATCGGCAAGGCGGTCGCGGCCGGCGCAGGCGGCGCCGCCCTCTCCGCCCTGCTCGTCAGTCTGGGTAAGGTCGACCTGCGCGATTCGGCCTCGTTGGCCCGCGCACTGCCGGCATTCGGACGCACCGCCCAGCAATGGCGCGCCATCCTCAGCTCGAGCATCCAGCGCGGCGATACCGCGATGATCGAGAACAAGCTCATCGCGTATTACGCAGGCATCGAACGCTATGCCAAGGCACGTGATGTATCGCCCGAGCGCCTGCCCCACATCCGCGCGGTCATGGAAGAGACGCTGGCTGCCATCGGCATGCTGCGCGACCGGGCCAAGCCTGGTGCGCAACCCCGTCTCAGCGAGGAAGAGCGCGATACCCACATTGCCCGTGTCACCTCCACCTGTCTGCAGCTCGTAGATGGTTACCTTGGGCTGCCCGCTTCGCAGATGCACTTCATGCATTCGGGCGTGCGCTCGGGCCAGCTTGGGCGCCTGGCATCCACGATGGGTGGCGTAGTGGGCATCGGAGCGTGGGGCGGCATGATGTTCGAAGGCATCGCACCACCGGCACTGGCCATCACGATGATGGCCGGCAGCACGCTCAACGCGTTCTATCACGGCCTGCTGCGCTACAGCTTCCGCCGCGGCTTCGACTTCAACAACAGCGATGTCGTCCGCTCGCTTGTGCACGGTGCGTACACGTTGTCTTCCACGGGCACCATCGTCTCGGCGATGACGCACCCACCAAGCGTCGCCGGGGCCGTATCGGTGGGCGGTTCGGCGATCTACCTGATGTCGACGCTCAAGGAGGTCGCACCGAATTTCATGCCAGGGGTGCTTCGTGCCGGCGCGGGGCTCACTGTGCTGGCGGAGACGACCGCGCTGATCTCGGCCTGGGTCAACTCGGTGCAAGGAGCACAACCCACGCAGCCGAATCAACCGCCGCAGCAGACCGGCCCTGCACAGCCACCGCCGCACACGCCGGTGGTGCCGCCCCCGCCCCCCGTGCCGCCCGCACCGCTGACGCACCTCGTGCCCGCAGTCACGCACGATGTGCTGGCCGGAGAATCGCTCTCGCGCATCCTGCGCAACGAGGCGGACCGCGGCACGATCGTGGTCGGCCCGACGTATCGGGAATTGCAGGTCGTGATCGACGAGGTTGCGCGACTGAACCAGATTGCCAATCCCAATCTGATTCACATCGGGCAGAACCTCATCATCGTGCCGGCGCATCAGGCGCCGGGCCCCGGCTGAGCGCAGGCCCGGCGTGTTGTCCCGTCTACGCACCCGCGTAGTCGCGCACGCGCACGGGCCACCCTACGCTGCACATTCCCCTTCCCTCCGGAGCACGCTTCATGTCGAACCACCACGCATTCCGTTCCACCCTACCCGCCCTGCGCGTCGCCTTGATGTGCGCAGCCTTGACGGCACTGACGACGGCGCCTCAGCTCGCACAGGCACAAGTTGCACCGCGCCTGGCGGTGTCGCATTACGACGTCTTGCGTACAGAGTTGTTCTCGGGCATTCCGGTCACGGCGGTCTTCTCGCCATCGCAATGTCCCAATGGACAAGGCGCCGGCGCCAAGGCAGCCGCTCCGGTGGTGCATGGCGGTTTTGCGGTGCGCGACTTCATGGAAATCGAAGGCAGCAACATCGGCTTCTCTAACCAGCATCTGACGCTGCGCCCTGACGGCACACCGGTGCTGGAACTCGCGCAGTACCGCGTGACGCCCGACGACAAGGCCACGGTAACCGTGTCGTTCCTCTCGCCGCTGACGTATCAGGCTGTGTCCGCGCCGCAGACGTTCCAGTGCGCGATCGGCGCGGGCCTGGACTTTTCGATTGGGCTGGCAGGCCTGTTGCGGCGGTAATCGGATGCGGCCTGCGCGGGCTCACCCTTTGGCGATATCGCGCAGGCCAGGCAGGTCGAGCAATTCGATCTCGCCATAGGCGACCCTGAGAATGCCGCGCGCCTGAAAATCCTTGAGCACGAGATTGACCGTCTGGCGTGACAGCGCGAGCAGCAAGGCAAGCTGCTCCTGCGGCACGCGAAGCACGCGGCGGGTGCCGAGGCGCAAATCGCCGTAGCCGGCCGCCATCAGCAGCAGGCGCCGCGCCACGCGCACGGATGCCGGCAGCAGCGCCGTTTCTTCAAGCACGGAAAAAGCCAGACGCAGCTTGTGCGTCAGGAGCAACGCAAAAGCGTGCGTGTGCTGCGGCGCACGTTCGAGCAAATCCATCAGCGCGGTTTGCGGCATGTGCAGCAACACCGTATCGCCCTCGCCCCGCGCATCATGTGTGCGCGCCTGGTTGTCGAACACGCCGATCTCGCCAAACCAGTTCACGGGTTCCAGCACGGCCAGCAGCGCCTCGCGGCCGTCGGCCGTGGTGGCGCGCACGCGAATGCCGCCTTCCACCACGCAATACAGCCCGTCGGGCGAATCGCCGCGGCGAAACAGCACCTCCCCATCGGCCAGCCGGCGCACGATCGCCATGTCGATGAGGAGTTCTTGCAGGGGCTTGCCAAGCCCGCCAAACCAATTGCTGGCGTGCAGGCGGTCTCGGTACAGCGCGGCTGAGAGCGGGCCGGACGGTGGATTGCTTCGGGCGGGGGCGGAATCCATGGGCGCGGGGCAGTGGAATGTGGCGGATGCGACAGGCTCGAGGTTCAAGGCTCGAGGCGCGAATGCGTTGTCTGCGCCACCATCCGGCACGCGACGACACGCTCAGCGCATGGCACTGTCTACGACTGGACGATGATAACGACGGCACCGCGCGGACGTCCACGCCGTACTTGCGTAAGCTATGCGCCACCAGGCATGACTTCAGACAGTCCGCCCCGCCACCCCGGAACACTTCGCCCATGAAGAATCCCGATTACAACCCTGCCAAGCCGCACCACACGCCGGACGGATTCCGCAATCGCTATCCGCACCCGCGCCCCGACGCCGATTTCTGGCAATGGCAACGCGAGCGCCGCCGCCTGAAGCTGCCCAAGCCGCCCACGCAAGACCTCTCCTGCATCGCACCCAACCTCGGCGCCATCCACCAACCGCCCGCGCTGCCGCAACTCACCTGGATCGGCCACGAAACGCTGCTGCTGCAGATCGACGGGCTGAACGTGCTGACCGACCCGGTGTTCTCCAAGCGTGCCTCGCCGCTGCCGTTTGCCGGGCCGCGCCGCCATCAGCCGCCGGGGCTGTCGCTCAAACAGTTGCCGCATATCGACCTGGTGCTGCTCTCGCACAACCACTACGACCATCTGGACCGCGCCAGCGTGCGCGCGCTGATGCGCCAGCCGGGCGGCGCACCCATGTTCTTCGTGCCGCTGGGCATCGACCGCTGGTTTGCGCGCAACGTGCGCGGCACGCGCCTGGGCGGCGACAACCCCAACGTGCGCGCGTTCGACTGGGACGACGAAGCCCGATTCGGCCCCTTCACCGCGCACTTCTGCGCCGTGCAGCACTGGTCCGCACGCGGCCTGTACGACCGCAACCACACGCTGTGGGGCAGCTGGGCGCTGCTGCATCCGCGCCTGCGTTTCTGGTTCTCGGGTGATCTGGGCTATTCGCAAGATACACGCGACATTGGTACGCGCTTCGGCTACTTCGATGTGGCCGCCATTGCCGTGGGCGCCTACGAGCCGCGCTGGTTCATGAAGGCACAGCACATCGACCCGACCGAAGCCGTGCAGGTCATGCAAGACATCGGTGCACGGCAGGCAGTGGGCATCCACTGGGGCACGTTCGAGCTGACGGACGAAGCGCTGGACCAACCCATCACAGACCTTGCCAATGCGCTGAAAGCGGCCGACGTACCTGCCGAGCGTTTCGTCCTCTTCAAGCATGGCGAGACCCGAGTGTGGGATTCCGCCGTCTCACGCCTTTTGACCGACGCCCCAAAAGAAAAAGCGCGGCCGCGAAATGACTCGCTGGCCGCGCAGTAAGAAACTGGCAGGTCAAGCACAGACCAAGCGTCGCAGGCTAAAGGCGGCGGCGCTCGGTTGACATCAGATCAGGTTGGTGTCGGCAGCCACGCGCGATCACGCAGGCGCGAGCGGATGCGGGCGATGGCCTGGCTGTGGATCTGGCACACGCGCGATTCCGACACGCCCATCACGGCGCCGATTTCACGCAGGTTCAGATCCTGCTCGTAGTACAGGCTCATCATGAGTTTTTCGCGCTCGGGCAGCGCCTCGATGGCAGCAACAACCGATTCGCGCAGGTCGTGGTCCAGCAGTTGGTCCAGCGGCGTGGCGTCGTTCTCGGGCGCGCGGTTCTCGATGAAGGCGTCAGCGTCTTCGCGGTCGAAATCTTCGTAATACAGCAGCTGGCTGCCTTGCAGGTCGACCAGTTGCTTCTGGTATTCGGCCAGCGACATGCCCAGTGCGGCGGCAATCTCGGTTTCGGTGGGCGCGCGGCCCTTCTGCTGCTGCAGCTTCTGGATCGCCTGCTCGATCGTGCGTGCGTTGCGGCGCAGGCCGCGCGGCAGCCAGTCGGAGCCACGCAGTTCATCCAGGATCGCGCCGCGAATACGCTGGGCTGCGTAGAACTCGAACTGCACACCCTGCGTTTCCTCATAGCGCGACAGCGCATCGAGCAAGCCCATCATGCCGGCCTGGATCAGGTCGTCCAGCTCAACACTGGCGGGCAGCTTGACCATCATCTGGTTGGCAATGCGACGCACCAGCGGTGCGTACATGGCCATCTCGTCGGACTTGGTCTTGCGACCGGTTGCGGTGTACATATTCATGCCTGCCTTTGACGCTTCGTTCATGCTGCGCCTCAATAAACCAATTCGGCCGCGCGTGCGGTGGCGCGGGGCGTCGCAGTCGAAGTCGATGCCGACATTGACGTTGCTTGCGCCGATTCATCTGCCGGCTCCTCAGCCGGTGCCCGCGCCGACATGACCACCCGCGACGGCGCACTGCCATCACCGGCTTGGGCCTCGGCGCTGGCCCAGCTCAACATTTCTTCGGCAAGCTGGCGGAAAGCCATGGCCGAAGGCGATGCGGGAAACGCGCTCGCTACGGGCTTGCCGAGCGAGAGCGCAAGTTCTACGTGCCGGTCCTCAGGGAGGTAGCCGGCGAAATCGATACGGGTGTTCAGGTACTGGCCCACGGTATTGGCCAGGTTGCCGAACACGCGCACGGCGGAATCCACCGAATGCGCGCCGCACACCACGGTGCGGATGCCAGCGCTGCCTTGCAGCACGGCGGTTTTCTTGAGCAGCGTGTACGCGCTCTTGATGCCTTCCGGGCCATCGGAGAAGGTCAGCAGCACGTCGTCGCAGGCTTCGGCTGCGGTGCTCAACGCACGCGTTCCGAAATGCGCCGCCACGAGCGTCACATCCGCCGTCTCGTCGTGCTGCTCGAGCACCCCGGCCATGGCCAGCATGGTCTGGGCGTTCACCACGGCCGTGTCGCGGCCCATGGCGGACAGCGCGATGCGCAGGTTGTCGACAAAGTCATCGACCTGCTCTTCCGCACCGATCACCAGCACACGGCGGGCAGCGGCATGACCGAGCATGCGCCGCAGCCCCGCGGCTTGATCCTTGGCGAATGGCGTCGTCATGGTCGCCCCCTTGTCAGGCGAAATCGAAAGCGGCCAGGCCAGGTTCGCGGTTACGCGCAGCGCCTTGCGCCACGAGCAACGATTCATCCGAATCCAGCGTGAACGACGACTGCTCCGCACCAGCCCGGAACGAGCGATGGATCAGCAGCTTCTTGTTCGGCACCGCAATGTCCTCCGGCACACGCTGGCCGTACGACACGTAGTGCAGCGGCAGGCGGCGGCGGATCATCACGTCCATCGCGTGGCCCACGGAGGCAGCCTCGTCGATCTTGGTCAGGATGCAGCCGGCCAGGTTGGCGTCGCGGTAGGCACCCACGACTTCGTCGAGCGTCTTGCCGTTGCTGGCTGCGTTGAGCAGCAGCAGGCGCTTGATCGAAGGACCCACGGCATGCAGCATCGCCATCTGCTCCGACACGGCGCGGTCGCGCTGGCTCATGCCGATGGTGTCGATCAGCACGACGTGCTTCTCGCGCAGATCGTTCAGCGCCAGGCTCAGGTCTTGCGCGTCTTTCACGGCATGCACCGAAACGCCCAGGATCTTGCCGTAGATGCGCAGTTGTTCATGGCCGCCGATCCGGTAGCTGTCTGTCGAGAGCAGGGCCACACGCGATGCGCCATGGCGCAGCACGAAGCGCGCGGCCAGCTTGGCGGTCGTGGTGGTCTTGCCCACGCCGGTCGGGCCCATCAGGGCAAACACGCCGCCCTGGTCGAGCAGGCTGTTTTCATCCGACACGGTGGTCAGGTTCTTTTCAATCGCGCGCTGCACGAAATCCAGCGCGCCTTCATACGAGTCGTGCTGCGGCATGTTCTCCAGCACGTAGCGCGTGAGCTGTGCCGAGAAGCCTGCGTTGAGCATGGTCTGGAACAGGCGCGTACGCACCGGGTCGCCCAGCTTGACGCCCAGCGAGGCCAGGCTCGACATGGCGTCGTTCAGCGTGCTCTTGAGCGTTTCGATCTCGCCGACCATGCGGCGGGTCATCACGTCGGTCTCGGCACGGATGCTTTCCTTCACGTCGGCCTGGATGGCCGAGCGCTGCAGGCTCACGTCGTCACGCGGGGCTTCGGGCTTGGCCATCGTGTCCTCCACGCGGACGAAAATGTCGGACGACTTGGGGGCGTCAGTGCGGGCGTCGGCTTGCGCCTCGATGCGCCCGTTCACGGGGGCTTCGGCCTTCTGTTGTTCTGCACGGAGGTTGCGGGCCTGGGCTTCCACGCGCTCGGCGAAGCTGCGCAGCGAAACCGGGCGGTCATCCTGCTCGCGTGCCTGTTCACGCGCTTGTTCGCGACGGGCGGCAAAGCGGGCGGTCGATTCCATCTCCGGCTCGTCGTCTTCCACAGCGGTGCGGCGGGCGATGAACTGGGCGGTGCTGGCCAGGGCCTGCGCCGCAGATTGGGCAACCTCTGCATTGGCACGGTCCAGCGACAGGCCGGCCAGCATGCGAGTGGATGCTGCCAGCGCATCTTCTTCACCGAAGGCCACGTCGTCATCCACGCGCGTTTGCAGCGTGCGGCCGGCCGGCTTGGCCACCGGAGCAACCGGTGCTGCCGGTGCCTCTTCCTGTGCCGGGGCGCGGCGCGAGGCAATGAAGCGGTTACGCAGACGGGCCAGCGCGTTGGGCGCCGGGGCCTCGACCTGCGGGGCCGCTTCAGCAGGCGCCTGAGCGGCAACGACGGCGGCGGTTGCAGCGGCAATCGGTGCGGGCTCGGGAATCGGGGCCGGTGCCATCGGACGGCGCTGTGCCGTCTTGGGCGCCGACGACTGCGTGTCGACCAGCGCATCCACGTGCGAGTCGCATGCCGCGATGATCTCGATACCACCCGGAATGGCGCGGTTCGACAGGATCAGAGCGCCATCGCCCAGTTGGTCGCGGACTTTGCGCAGGACGTCACGCGACGTCAGTCCGGTGAATCGATGCATTTTCATGCGCGGCCTCCAAGCATGGCGACAACCTTAATCGTTCGGTGATCTGGAATTTCTGCGTGCGACAGCACGCGCAGGCTCGGTGCGGCACGCTTGAACAGGCGGGCAAGCATCGGGCGCAGTGCGGGCGGCACGAGCAGAACGCCCGTCTGACCCATCTGTTCGTGCTGGCGCGACGAGTCCGCAGCCGCTTGCATGAGCGAGTCAGCCAGTTGCGGTTCGATCGGGCCGGCGTTAGAGCCAACGACGCTTTGCAGCAAGATGTTCTCCAGATTCGGGTCAAGCGTGACGACCTGCATTTCGGTCTTGTTCGGGAAGAGCTGCTGGGCAATCGCCCGGCCCAGCGCCACACGCACGGCGGCGGTGAGTTCGGCGGGGTCTTGCGTCCTGCTTCCGTGTTCCGCCAGCGTCTCGACGATGGTGCGGATGTCGCGGATATGCAGGCCTTCGTCCAGCAGGTTCTGCAGCACCTTCTGCACGGTCGCGACGGGCAACAGCTTCGGCACAACGTCTTCGACCAGCTTCGGTGCTTCCTTGCCCAAATGATCGAGCAATTGCTGGACTTCCAAACGGCCGAGAAGCTCGGTGCTATGGGTGTAAATCAACTGATTGACGTGCGTGGCGATGACCGTGCTGCAATCCACCACGGTATAGCCCTCGGCCTGCGCACGATCGCGCACATCGGCGTTGATCCACATGGCCGGCAGGCCAAAGGTCGGGTCCACGGTGGGCGTGCCGGGCAGCTGCGTGCCCAGGCGACCGCCATGACCGCCCAGGCCATCCTGGCCACCCGGGTTGATGGCGAGGAACTTGCCCTGCTGCACTTCGCCGTGGCCGATTTCCACGCCCTTGAGCGTGATGCGGTACGACGATGGGCCCAGCTCCAGGTTGTCGCGGATATGCACCACCGGCGCCAGGAAACCCATGTCCTGCGTGAACTTCTTGCGGATGCCCTTGATCCGGCGCAGCAGCTCGCCGTCCTGGCTCTTGTCGACCAGCGGGATCAGGCGGTAACCGATTTCCAGGCCCAGCACATCGACCCACGACACATCGTCCCAGCTCGCCTCGGGCGTATCCACCGGGGCAATGGCCTGCAGCACGGGTTCGACCTCGGGCACTTCGCGCTTCTTCTTGAGATACCAGCCCAGATAACCCAGACCGCCGCCAAACAGCACGAACGGGATGTGCGGCATGCCCGGCACCAGGCCCAGCAGGCCCAGCACGCCGGCGGTTGTCATCAGCACCATCGGCATGGCAAACAGCTCGCTCGACAGTTGCTGGCCGACGTCCTTGTCGGTGGAGACGCGGCTCACCATGATGCCCGCCGCGGTGGAGATCACCAGCGCGGGAATCTGCGCGACCAGGCCGTCGCCGATGGTCAGCAGCGTGTAGTTGGTGGCGGCGTGGCCCACGTCCATGCCGTGCTGGAGCACGCCCACGGCCAGCCCGCCGACGATGTTGATCAGCAGGATGGCGATACCCGCCACCGAATCCCCGCGCACGAACTTGCTGGCACCGTCCATGGAGCCGAAAAATTCAGCTTCCTGGGCGATCTCCGTGCGGCGCCTGCGGGCTTCGTCTTCGCGGATCAGGCCGGCGTTCAGGTCAGCGTCAATCGCCATCTGCTTGCCGGGCATCGCATCGAGCGTGAAGCGCGCGCTGACCTCGGCGATGCGGCCCGCGCCCTTGCTGATCACCATGAAGTTGATGATCACGAGGATGACGAACAGCACGATGCCGACGGTGTAGTTGCCGCCCACCAGGAAGTGGCCGAATGCCTCGATCACCTTGCCGGCAGCGTCGGGGCCGGTGTGACCTTCCATCAGCACCACGCGCGTGGACGCCACGTTCAGCGACAGCCGCATCAGCGTGGTGATCAGCAGGATGCTCGGGAACGACGAGAAATCCAGCGGCTTGAGCGTGTGCATGCTGATCAGCAGCACGATGATCGACAGCGCGATGTTGAACGTGAACAGCAGATCGAGGATGAACGGCGGCAATGGCAGCACCATCATCGCCAGGATCAGGATGATGAGCACCGGGCCCGCGGCGGAGCGGTAGTCGCCCTTGCGCAGGATGTCGGTGACTCGGAGCAGTGCGGCGTTCATTGGAGGGCGTGCAGCGGGGGGCTTTTCGATGGATGCCATCTTGCCGGGGGCACCGCCAAATCGAAGACGTGAGAAAGCCGCCCAAAAGGCGGCTTTTCTTTGAAATACCCTCCCACCGGGGGGTGCGCTTCTACCCCTTCACGCCGTCAGGGCAGCCGGCGGGGTGCGTCGTACCAGGCTTTCATACAGAATCGCGTACTCAAATGGGCTGGGCCCATCCTGCTCCTCAACCGCACCCCTTCGCCCCCTCGCGCTGCAGCAGCGGCCTGGTCGTATGCGCCATGCCGCCAAGGGCGCTGGGTATGGGACTTGCAAATCATCCTGAAACGCCGCCCACCAGACCCGGATCCAGGCAACACCGCACGAAGGTGGTGCAGTGTCCGGTGCGTGGATGCACCAACCCGATCATAGGCAACGTTCAATGAAGCACCCCACCTCTGGATTACCGGACATACATGGTTGTTTGCCGGACCGGCCGTTCATCCGATGAGCGGCACCATGGACCATCAGCTTCATCACGCAAGCAGCACCGTTGCAGCAAGCAGTCCCCATGCAGCCCGACACACGATGCTTGAGGACATCTACGGCATGGCCGTCGGCATGATGTTTATCGTGACGGGGGTGGTGCTGCTCAGCGCGGCCGGACTCGTGACCGGTGGCATTGCGGGGATCGCGTTGCTCGTGTCGTATGTCGCGCCGCTGTCGGTCGGCACCATTTTCACGTTGGTCAACGTGCCGTTTTTCGTGTTCGCCTATTTCGTGATGGGCCCTCGTTTTGCCATCAAGTCGACGCTGGCCAGTTGTGGCATCACCCTCCTGCTTGCGGTGACGCGGCAGGCCTTACACATCGATTTTGAGAGCCCGCTGTTTGCAGCCGTGGTGGGCGGAACGCTCAACGGCATGGGGGTGTTGGCGCTCGCCCGGCATGGCTCCGGCGTGGGCGGCACGGGCGTTCTGACTCTCTGGCTGCAGCGCACGCGGGGGATCAATGCGGGGATCGTGCAGGTGGCCATCGATTCGATGATTCTGCTGACATCGCTCCTGGTGATCCCGACTGGCCGCGTGGGGTGGTCGGCACTGAGCGCAGTCGCCATGAGCGCGATGGTGATCGCATGGCACCGCCCGGGTCGATATAACGTCGTGGTGCGGTAGCGCCTTTCGGGGCCTCACCGGCGAAAGCGTCAGCATCAACGTTGGGATTGCCGATCCCTCAGGCGTTGCTGGTGACGTCCTCATCGGCATCGTCCGGGCCGGGTTGCGGCCCCGGGTCCATATCGGCAGGCACCGGCAGGTCGGTCGGGCGCACCGGGGCACGGCCGCCCACCTGATGCAGGCGGCGCAGCTGGTAGACATAGGCGAGCACTTCGGCCACGGCGGCGTAGAGCGCTTCGGGAATCTGGTGGCCGATCTCGGTATGGCGGTACAGCGCACGCGCCAGCGGGGGCGCTTCCAGAATGGGAATCTTGTGCTCCGTCCCCAGCTCGCGAATCTTGGCGGCCACCATGTCGGCGCCCTTGGCCAGTACGCGCGGCGCGCCGCCTTCCTTCTCGGAATAGCGCAGCGCCACGGCGTAGTGCGTCGGGTTGGTGACGATCACGTCGGCCTTGGGCACGTCGGCCATCATGCGGCGCTGGGCGGCCTGGCGCTGCAGGTTGCGGATGCGGCCCTTGACGTGCGGATCGCCTTCGGACTCGCGGTGCTCCTTGCGCACTTCTTCCTTGGTCATACGGTGTTTGCGCGCGTATTGCCACAACGACAGCGGCACATCCACGGCCGCCACCAGCATCATCACCGCTGCCATGCAGAGGAAGGCCACGCCGGCCACGTGCAAGGTGTCGCGCATGGCCACGCCCAGGTCCTGCTGCGGGAGTTCGATCAGGTCACCCCGGTAATACCGGACCAGCAACCAGCCCACACCGGCAATCAAAAACAGCTTGATCAGCAGGCGGGGCAGCTCCATCAGCCCCTCCAGCGAGAACATGCGCGTCAGGCCCTGTAGCTTGAACAGGCGCGAAATATCGGGGGCCAGCGGCTTGAACGAAATGGCCCCGCGCGTGAGCGCCAGCGGCGACAGCGCGGCAATCACCAGCATCAGCATCAGCCCCCCCAGCGCCATGGCCAGCGGCATAAACTGGCCCGTGACGTAGTTCCACTGGTCCTGCCCGCTGGTGTAGTTGTAGCGGTGGAACTCCAGGCAGCGCGCCAGAAACGACGACGCAGCCCGCACAATCGAGTCACCCATCACCCACAAACCGCCCGCGGACACTGCCGTCAGGGCGAACGAAGCCAGTTCCCGTGATCTGGGAACGTCGCCTTCCTCGCGCGCCTGCTCGAGGCGCCTCGGAGAGGCTGGTTCGGTTTTTTCGAGATCGCTGTCGTCGGACATGCCGGGATGCGAGGGGTGTAGGGGGTGGAATGAACAGCATCGGCCCCATGGCCGACCCCTGCATTATTCCGGCACCCCCGTCTGGTCGAAGCGTGGAAAAAGCCGCCCCGGAGCGGGTTTTTCGATGAAATGGCGCTGGCTGCGGCGCAAACGCCGTCCATTCAGAGCTGACGTGGGGTTCGCAATGGCGCGGCAACGGCCTGCCGACCGGGAAGACGCCTGTCCGTCATATCGACCTGCGGAAAACTTCGTCGCCTTATGCAGGGGGCGTCCATAGCATGACCCCTTCTCCAAACCAGAATGCAGAACGGACCAACCGTCATGTCACCCGATCGAGCCAACTCCCCTGCCTTGCCCTTGCGCCAGCGCATGCTGGCGGCCCTGCTCGCCACCGCCCTTGCCACACTCGGTGCGTGCGGCAGCGATTCGCCGCCCGGCACGTCCACGGCCGGTACCGACAACAGCACACCGGACACACCGGCCCGCAAGCCGAACATCCTGTACATCATGGCCGACGACCTCGGCTATTCCGACATCCACGCCATGGGCGGCGAGATCGACACGCCCAACCTCGACGCGCTGGTGCAGTCGGGCCGGCTGCTGACCAACCACCACGCGGGCACCGTCTGCGCCATCACGCGCGCGATGCTCATCTCGGGCACCGACCACCACCTGGTGGGCGAAGGCACCATGGGCGCGCCCAACGATGAGCGTGCCGGCCTGCCAGGCTACGAGGGCTATCTGAACGACCGGTCGCTGTCGGTCGCGCAACTGCTCAAGGACGGCGGTTATCACACCTACATGGCCGGCAAATGGCATCTGGGCAACGGCATTGCGGGCAGCGCCGCCAACCTCGGCAAGACGCCGGACCAGTGGGGTTTCGAGCGCTCGTATGCGCTGCTGCCGGGTGCGGCCAGCAACCACTTCGGCCATGAAAACGCCAACGCCAAGAACTACACGGAAGACGGCGCCTATGTGCAACCGGGCCAGCCGGGGCAACCGGGCGGCGCGGGCGGCAGCCCGGCGGTGTTCTATTCGACGGATTTCTACACGCAGAAGCTGATCAGCTACATCGACTCGCACAAGGGCGACGGCAAGCCGTTCTTTGCCTATGCGGCCTACACGTCGCCGCACTGGCCGCTGCAGGTGCCGGACCCGTGGCTGCACAAATATGCCGGCCGCTATGACGCGGGCTACGACGTCATCCGCGATGCGCGCATCGCGCGTCAGAAGGCGCTGGGCATCATTCCGGCCGATTTCACGCCGTTTGCCGGGCTGCCCGGCACGACCACGCGTTCGGCCGCATCGCCCAACAACGGCACCGCCAATGCGCGCTACATCAACGCCAACCACGGCCCTGCGCAGGGCTATACCGACTACGGCCCCGGCTACGTCAACAAGAAGTGGAGCGACCTCACGCCGCTGGAGCGCAAGGCGCAGGCGCGCTACATGGAGATCTACGCCGGCATGGTCGAAAACCTCGACTACAACATCGGCCTGTTGATCCAGCACCTGAAAGACATTGGCGAGTACGACAACACATTCATCATGTTCCAGTCGGACAACGGCGCTGAAGGCTGGCCGATCGACTCCGGCGCCGACCCGAAGGCCACCGATGAAGCCAACGCCACCGACCCGGTCTACTCCAGGCTCGGCACCGATAACGGCCTAGCCAACGCGCAGCGCCTGCAATACGGCCTGCGCTGGGCCGAGGTGAGCGCCACGCCGTTCAACCTTGTCAAGGGCCATGCGGCCGAAGGCGGTGTCTCGGTGCCAGCCATCGTGCGCCTGCCGGGCCAGACCCAGGCGCTGCCGCCCGTCACGCGCTTCACGCATGTGACCGACAACACCGCCACCTTCCTGGCCGTGGCCGGCATTGCGCCACCCAGCACACCCGCGCAGCCGGCCGTGGACGGCAACGGTGTCGACCAGAACAAGGGCAAGGTGCAATACGGCGGCCGCGCGGTGTATCCGGTGACGGGCGTGTCGCTGCTGGCGTCGATCCGGCAACCTGCCGACGCAGGGCCCATCCACACGCAGCCCTTTGGCGACGAGTCGTACGGCCGCGCCTACCTGCGCAGCGCCGACGGCCGCTGGAAGGCGCTGTGGACCGAACCGCCGCTGGGTGCGGCCGACGGCCACTGGCAGCTCTTCGACATTGCCAGCGACCGTGGCGAGACCAACGATGTCTCTGCGCAGCACCCTGACGTGGCCGCCACGCTGTACCAGCAATGGCAGGACTACATGCGCAGCGTTGGCGGTGTGGAGCCGCTGCGCCCGCGCGGGTTCTACTGATGGGCGCCGTGGTACAGCAGCGCAGGTACCGGCGCGTGCGCTGGGTGTTGGCAGGTGCGGCGCTGGCCGCGGTGGCGACCGTGGCGTTGCACCCGGCCGGCGGCAACATGGCGGCCCGCGCTGCGAACGTGGTCACCGCGCACAGCGCCCCACGCCTGCCGCTGGGCACCACCGACGCCTGCGCACGCTACGCCGGGTTGCCGCCCGGCTGGCGGCAGGACACGCGGGCCGGCATGGTGCACATGAGCAGCGGCAGCTTCACCTTTGGCACCACGCTCGGCTACCCGGACGAACGCCCCGCGCAGCGTGGTGGCACCGCCGCCCAGACGCGCGTGCGCGGCTTCTGGATCGACCAGACGGAGGTGAGCAACGCGCAGTTTGCCGCCTTCGTGGCCGCCACCGGCTATGTGACCGACGCCGAGCGCCAGGGCGGCGCGGTGGTGTTTCACGTGCCGGATTCGGCAGAGATGCAGACACGCCCCTATGCATGGTGGCGCTGGGTCAAGGGCGCGGACTGGCGCCACCCGACAGGCGCCGACAGCAAGCTTGCCGATGCCGACAACCAGCCCGTGACACGCGTCACCCAGGCCGATGCACTGGCCTACGCCCGCTGGCTGGGCCACGACCTGCCGACGGAAGCGGAGTGGGAATACGCCGGCAAGGCCGGCCGAGACGGAGCCGATCTTGAGAAAGCCCCGCGCGATGGCAGCGGCAAACCCGGCGCCAATTACTGGCAGGGCATTTTTCCCGTGCTGGACACCGCAGAGGACGGCCGCGCCGGCATCGGCCCGGTCGGCTGCTATGCCGCCAACGACTTTGCGCTGTACGACATGATCGGCAACGTATGGGAATGGACGCGCGACGCCTATACCGGCCCGCACCAGTCGCACGCCAATGGCGACACGAGCGCCGTGGCAGCGCTCGACCAACCGCAACGCCTTGGTCAGAACAACAGCCAGCCGAATCGGCCGGTGGTGATCAAGGGCGGCTCGTTCCTGTGCTCGCCGGATTTTTGCGTGCGCTACCGGGCCTCTGCACGCGAGGCGCAGGAAGCCGATCTGCCAGCCGCGCACATCGGGTTCCGGACCATCCTGCGGGATTGAAGGCAGCGGTATTTGCGGGATTTGCCGTATTCAGCGGGTAAAACAAAGACAAAACGGGCGTTGCGCACATCGTCGCAACGCCCGTTTTGTTGTGTCCAGCGCGGGGTTCAGAACCCGAGGCTTTCCAGCAGGTCGTCGACCTGTTCCTGGTTCGCAACCACATCCGGATGGTCCGGATTGATCTGCGGGCCGTTGAGCAGCGTCGTCGCAACTTGCGCGGCTTCCACGCGCAGGTGTTCCGGCGCGTTGTCGAGCAGGATGCCCACGAGCTGGCTTTCGATCAGCTGAACCACGTCCAGCACCTTCTTGATCACCTGGCCGGTCAAGTCCTGGAAGTCCTGCGCCATCAGGATTTCCATGAGCTGCTGGTTCGTGTCGCGGGTCTTTTCCGGAACGCTGCGCAGGAAACCGTTGGTCTGGCCGACGAGTGCACGAATCTCTTCGTCGCCCAGTTGGCGGTCCATCCACGACTGCCAGCGATTGACCAGCGCCTCGGCGTCGGACTCCAGTGCATCTTGCACGGGGCGCGCCGCGTCAATGGCGTTGAGCACGCGGGTGGCCGCCTGCTCGGTCATGTTGGCGATGTAGTTCAGGCGGTCGCGTGCGTCGGGAATGGCCGAGGCGGCCTTCTCGACGCCCTTGTCCAGGCCCAGCTCGCGCATGCTTTCGCGCAGCATGCGAGTGAGGTGGCCGATGCGCTGGAGCATTTCCGGCATGTCACCGTGGTCTGCGCCTTCTGCGGCAGGAGCCTGGGCGCCATCGTGCATCTCGCTCATTACGCCCCCTTTTCGAGCTTCTCGAAAATCTTGCCCAGCTTTTCGTCCAACGTGGCAGCCGTGAAGGGCTTGACCACGTAGCCGTTAGCACCTGCCTGGGCAGCGGCGATGATGTTTTCCTTCTTGGCCTCGGCCGTCACCATCAGCACCGGCAGCTTGCTGATGGCGGTGTTGGCGTCCGCACGGATGCTCTGCAGCATCTGCAGGCCATCCATGTTGGGCATGTTCCAGTCCGAGATCACGAAATCGAACCGGCCTTCCTTGACCTTGGCCAGGCCGGCGGCGCCGTCTTCGGCCTCGTCGACGTTGGCAAAACCGAGTTCCTTGAGCAGGTTACGCACGATCCGGCGCATCGTCGGGAAATCGTCGACGACGAGGAATCGGTACTGGCTCTTGTCCATGGACACAATCTCCGCAAACTAACTGAATTGGGGGGTTTCGGGCTTCCTTGGCAATCTTATCGGCGCCTGGGGCCGATTCTTGAGCGCTGGAATAGTTTGGGGCGCCTGACTGCTGCGCCCCGCAACCAATGTACCCGCAAAGTGCAGCGTTAAACCCGCGTCACGCGGCCATGGGCCGACAGCTTGGCCAGCACATGCGGGCCGATCTGCGACAGCGGCAGAACTTCGTGCACGCCGCCGTGGGCAACCGCCTCTTTCGGCATGCCGTAGACCACGCACGACGCCTCGTCCTGGGCGACGTTGTAGGCACCCGCGTTGCGCATTTCCAGCATGCCGACCGCGCCGTCCTTGCCCATGCCGGTGAGGATGACGCCCAGGGCGTTGGCCCCGGCGTTGCGCGCGGCGGAGCGGAACAGCACATCCACCGCCGGGCGATGGCGGTTGACCGGCGGGCCCTGATCCAGCTCGGTGACGTAGTTGGCGCCGCTGCGGCCCAGCGACAGGTGCATGTCGCCCGGGGCAATGTAGGCGTGGCCGGGCAGCACACGCTCGCCGTGCACGGCTTCTTTCACGCGGATGCGGCACAGGCCGTCCAGCCGCTTGGCGAACGACGTGGTGAAACCCGCCGGCATGTGCTGCACGATCAGGATGCCGGGGCAATCGGGCGGCATTTCCAGCAGGAAATCCTTGATGGCCTCGGTGCCGCCGGTGGAAGCGCCCACGATGATGAGCTTTTCCGTCGACGAGAAATGGGTACGCGCGGGTGCCGGCGCAGCGGCTGCGTGCTCCGCGCGAACGTGTGCGCCGGGTGCCGATGCCGATGCCGATACCGAGCCGGCCGCTGCAACCGGTGCGGCAGCGCGCGGACGCAGCTTTGCCCGGGCCGCCGCGCGGATCTTGTCGGCAATCTGGTCTGCGTATTCGTTCATGCCGTCGCGCATGCCCAGCTTGGGCTTGGCGACAAAATCCACCGCGCCCAGCTCCAGCGCGCGCAGCGTGGCTTCAGAACCGCGCTCAGTCAGCGAAGAGATCATGACCACCGGCGTCGGGCGCAGGCGCATGAGCTTTTCCAGGAAGTCGAGGCCGTCCATCTTCGGCATTTCGACGTCCAGCGTGAGCACGTCCGGATTGGTCTGCTTGATGAGGTCGCGCGCGATGATCGGATCGGGCGCCACACCCACCACTTCCATGTCCGGCTGGCTGTTGATGATCTCCTTCAGGATGCTGCGGATCAGTGCGGAATCGTCGATGCACAGCACCTGAATCTTGCGTTTGTCGTTCATGTTCGGGAGCAAGTCTTCTGAATGTTGAGACCGTTGCAAAACGAAGCGAAGCGGTTCTGATGGATCAGCGCCGGCGCAGACAGTACAAGTCGTACGGCAAGGCGGCGCTGGGCCGTCAGAATCGTTTTTCAGCGGTCTCCTAAGTGAATAGTTGCAGGCGCGAGGCTGGCTTCGTCGTGATGGACTTCGACAGCTTGCTGGCGTATTGCGCCTCGCTGTCCAGCTCGGCCGCCGAGTTCTGGGAGCGCAGCTTGCGCACCATGATCTGGCCGGTGGACGGTACGAAATACACCTTGCGCGGGTGTACGTCAAAGAGGTCTTTTGCGGCCACCGTCAGGCCTTCGTTGCGCAGGAATTCGAGGACGAACTTGCCGTTGCGCTCGCCCACGTCAAGCGTGCTCATGCCGGCCAGCACGGCCGCACCGCCAAATACCTTGATCTCAAGGCGCTCGCGCTTGGCACCTGCCTTGTAGAGCTGGTTGAGCAGCACTTCCATGGCGTGCGTGCCGTAGCGCATGGAGGGCGAGAGGATCGACTCCCCCTCGTTGCGCGAGGGCAGCATGAAGTGGTTCATGCCGCCAATACCGAGGGTCTTGTCGCGCACGCAAGCGGAGACGCACGAGCCGAGCACCGTGACCAGCATCAGGTCTTCGGTGGTGACGGAATACTCGCCGGGCAGCACTTTCATGGCGCGGCGGCCGAAGGTGGTGTCGTAGTACGCGTGGGTGCTGGCGGCCGATTGCGCGAGCGTGGCCATGGCGCCAGCGCTCATGCCGCTGCTCATACCGCTATCGCTGCGCACGGTGTCCGTGGCCGATTGCGGCGTCGCGCGTTTGCCGAATTCGATCATCGTGCCCCCATCTTGGCCCGCAGTTCGGGCGCGATTTCGTACACGGTCTTGCCGCGCAGCGACCACGCCTTGGTGACCTGCAGGAAGCTCTCCGAATGGCCGGCAAACAGCAGGCCATCGGGTTTCATCACGTCGATGAAATGCTCAAGAATCTTGGCCTGCGTGGGCTTGTCGAAGTAGATCATCACGTTGCGGCAGAAGATCACGTCGAACTTCTGCTGCAGCGGCCAATCGCGGTCGAGCAGGTTGATCTGGCGGAAATCAATCATGGCCTGCAGCTCGGGCCGCACGCGGGCGTAGCCCTCCTGCTTGCCGGTGCCGCGCAGGAAATACTTCTTCAGGCGCTCGGGCGACAGGGCCGCGACACGCTCCATCGGGTAGATGCCGGCACGGGCACGGGCCAGCGCGTTGGTATCCACATCAGAGGCAACCACGCTCACCTGGCTCGGCGACATCGAACCAAAGGCTTCGGCCAGCGTGATGGCGATCGAGTACGGCTCTTCGCCCGTCGACGATGCCGAGCACCACACGGTGAACGGCGTGCGTTTGGCCTTGGCGTGCTCGTGCAGGATGGGGAAGTGATGCTGCTCGCGGAAGAACGCGGTCAGGTTGGTGGTCAGTGCGTTGGTAAAGGCTTCCCACTCATCAGGCAGGTGGCCTTTTTCCAGCGCATCCAGGTAATCGCGGAACGAGCCGAGGTTGACCACGCGCAGGCGGCGGGCCAAGCGGCTGTAGACCATTTCACTCTTGCGATCGGACAGCGAAATACCGACGCGGCGGTAGATCAGGTCGCGGATGCGGCCGAAATCTTCGGCGGTGAATGAAAACTCGCGCGACGCGAGCGTCGGCGAAACTGGCGCCAAGTTTTGTGCTGCCATGGATAACTAACCCCGTGTTTGGCGAGTCTTGATGCCCGCTTTCAGTCGTTGGCGGGCACCGTTACCGCAGGCCGCGCCAAGTTTGCTGTTGGCGAGGCTGGCGTCAGAAGGTGCTCCAATCATCTTCATCGGCAGAACCCGAGGCCAGCTTGAGGGTCGGGGCGGCGACGGCCTCGGAAACGGCTGCCGCAGCCACGGCGGCAGCCAGCGGTGCAACCGCCGCATGTGCATCCAGAGGCGCTTTTTCTGCTTGCGCGGCGGCGGGAGCCTGCTCCGGGGCAGCCTCGGGCATCGCTGCGGGCTTGGCCGCTTTGCGCGACGCCAAGGCGCGCGCCACGGAAGGCACCACTTCGGTCTTTTCCGGGCGGGCCTCGCTGCGGACGGCCGGTGCCGAAACAGCAGTCGGCGCCGCCACGGCCAGCTCGGCCGAAGCATCGGTGCGGAACGTCGCCACGGCATTGCGCAGCAGTTGCGCCTGCTCTTCCAGCGACAGGGCGGCAGCGGCGGCTTGCTCCACCAGCGCGGCGTTCTGCTGCGTGACCTCGTCCATCTGGTTCACGGCCTGGTTGACCTGCTCGATGCCAGAGCTTTGCTCGTCCGACGCGGCGGAAATCTCGCCCATGATGTCGGTCACCCGGCGCACGGCCACCACCACTTCTTCGATCACCGAGCCAGCTTCAGCCACCAGGGCCGATCCGTTGCGCACACGGCCAACCGAATCGCCGATCAGCTCCTTGATCTCCTTGGCCGCCGTGGCCGAGCGTTGCGCCAGGCTGCGCACCTCGCCCGCCACGACCGCAAAGCCACGGCCCTGCTCGCCCGCGCGCGCGGCTTCCACCGCGGCATTCAGGGCGAGGATATTGGTCTGGAAGGCAATGCCCTCGATCACGCCGATGATGTCCGCAATTTTCTTGCTGCTGGCGTTGATGCCGGCCATCGTTTCCACCACGCGGCCCACCACTTCACCGCCCTTGACGGCGATGTCCGACGCGCTGCCCGCCAGTTGGCTGGCCTGGCGTGCGTTGTCGGCGTTCTGCTTCACGATGCTGGTGAGTTCTTCCATGCTGGAGGCAGTCTCCTCCAGCGACGATGCCTGCTCTTCCGTGCGCTGTGACAGATCGGCATTGCCGGCAGCGATCTGCTTGGTGGCGCTGGCGATGGAGTCAGCCGAGCTCTTGATATTGGTGATCGTGCCGGTCAGTTGCTGCTGCATCTGCGCCATGGCGAAAAGCATGCTGTGTTGGTCGCCGGGGCGGGTCTGCACGTGCACGGCCAGGTCGCCGGCGGCAATGCGGCGGGCAATCTCGGCCGCGTACGAGGGCTCGCCACCCAACTGGCGCGACAGCCGGCGGGCAATGACCAGCCCCAGCACGATGCCGAGCAGCGCACCCGCGCAGGCCATCACCATCATCACAAGACGCGAGCGGTGTGCGTCGTCGCGGGCTTTGACGGTGGATGCGGCGGAGACTTCCTCCACACGCTTGACCATCTTGTCGAGCGTTTTCTCAAACGCCGCGGTGTCGTCCAGCAGGCCGACGTTTTCAGCCGTGACGCGGCTGTCGAACTGGGTCGGGTCCAGGCCCTGCTTGTCCATCAACGCCACGAAGTCGGTCATGCGCTTGCCCCAGACGGGGTAGATCGCATCGACTTCGCGGATCATCTTCTTGCCTTCGTCCGACGTGAACAGCGGGCGCACGTTCTCCACACCGTCTTTCAGGTGCTGCATGCTGTCAGCAATCTGCGTACTGAGCGTCTTGCGCTCAGTGAGCGTGGTGGCAATCAGCAGCGCCGTCTGCGCACGGCTGGCATGTGCCAGGCTGTTGGCCGCGCTGCCCATCTGCGTGATGGCGCGCATCTGCTTTTGCGCCAGCTCTTCGCTCGCTTTGGTCAACTGCGTGATCGTGTAGATGCCCAACCCGCCAATGGCCGCACCCATGGCAGCCACGATCAGGAAACCACCGGTGAGTACCGTGGACACCGGCAAACGCTTGATCCAACCCATGTTGTCTACCTCTTCCTGTTTTTATATGCCCCCTAACCGCTATCGGCCTGCGGGGGACGGCTCTTTAGAACCGCCATGGGGTCATGCCACTTCAGAGGGGGGTCACCCCGGCTTCAGCAGGCACTAGCCCAGGCAAAAAAAAACCTGCCCCGGAGGGCAGGCTGCACACCACAAACACACACGAGAGAGCTTTCGCGAGCAGCGAAGATCCCGTGCATACATGGTCAAAAGGTCTCCCAGTCGCTATCGTCGCCGCCTGCGGCAACGAGCTTGGGTACGGGCAACTTGGGCGCTGACGCAGCCGCTTTGGTCACGGCAGCGGCGGCGGTGCGCTCGCGTTGTTGTTCTTTGGCGGAGGCCGGGGCTGCGGTTGCAGCGGCGGTCTTCGCGGTGGGTTCAGGAGTGGTGCGTGCTGCAGCCTTCGGCTTAGCTGCACGGTGCGGCAGGGCCTTGGCTTTGGGCGCCGGCCTGGCAGGCACACGTGCGGCCACCGGCACCGTAGGCACTGCGTTTGCCTGTGCAGCGCCTGGCGTCCGGAACGCCGCCACAGCCTGGCGCAGCCCGCCGGCCTGCTCCTGCAGGGACATGGCGGCGGCAGCGGCTTGCTCCACCAGCGCGGCGTTCTGCTGCGTGCCTTCGTCCATCTGCGTGACGGCCTGGTTGATCTGCTCGATGCCCGCGCTTTGTTCGTCCGACGCCGAGCTGATTTCGCCCATGATGTCAGTCACGCGCTTCACGGCAACGACCACCTCGTCGATCACGCTCCCCGCTTCCGCCACCAGCGTGGAGCCGTTTTCAACGCGGCCAACCGAATCGCTGATGAGTTCCTTGATCTCCTTGGCCGCCGTGGCCGAGCGTTGCGCCAGGCTGCGCACCTCGCCCGCCACCACGGCAAAACCGCGGCCCTGCTCGCCTGCGCGGGCAGCTTCCACTGCGGCATTCAGGGCGAGGATGTTGGTCTGGAAGGCAATGCCTTCGATCACGCCGATGATGTCGGCGATCTTCTTGCTGCTGTCGTTGATGCCGGCCATGGTGTCCACCACGCGGCCCACCACTTCACCACCCTTGACGGCGATGTCCGAGGCGTTGCCCGCAAGCTGGCTGGCCTGGCGTGCGTTGTCGGCGTTCTGGCGCACGATGCTCGTCAGCTCTTCCACGCTCGACGCGGTTTCTTCCAGCGCGGAAGCCTGCTGCTCCGTGCGTTGCGAAAGGTCGGCATTGCCGGCGGCAATCTGCTGCGTCGCGCTGGCAATCGAGTCGGAGCCCGAACGCACCTGCCCCACCATCTTCTGCAGGCTTTCCTGCATGCGTTGCAGTGCCTGCAGGAGGCGGCCGGTTTCGTCGGCGCGGTCCACCAGAATGGTGTGCGTGAGGTCGCCCTGCGTGATGTGCTCGGCTTGTTCGATGGCGCGCATCAGCGGCACTGTGATCGAGCGGCGCAGTGCCCACGTCAGGAGCCCGCCCACCAGAATGCCGCCCAGCAGCAGGCCGGCGGTGAGCGCGGTGAGATTGTGGTGCTCGGCCTGGCTGGCTTCGTAGCTGGCTTTGGCCGCGTCCATCTGCAGGCGGTTGAGTGCCGTGACCTTGTCGCCCAGGGGGCGATACAGCGCGGGCATGACGTCCATGACCGTCTTGTTGATGCGCGCTTCGTCGTGCGCTTGCACGGCTTGCATCAACACCTGCGCGCCGTCACGCACGAAGATGTCGCGCTGGCCCTGGGCCTCGTCGGCCAGCTTGCGTTCATCTGCCGTGGTGGGCAGCGCGCGGTAGCGCTTCCAGGCGGCGTCGGACTTCTCGAGGAACATCTTGGCGCGCTCGATCGTCTTTTCCATGCCGGGCGCGTTGGGCGCCATGGCTGCGCGATCGAGCACGATGCGAAAGCTCAGGAGGTTGGAATCGGATTCGGCCAATGCCACGGTACCCGCCAGTTGCACGGCATAGCCGTCCTGCACGCGGGTGTTGGCGTGTCGCATGCCGATCAGGCCCGTCACGCCCACGATAACGGCGAGCACACCAATGCCCGCCATCATCAGCCCCAAACGGAGCCGGATGGTCATTTTGCTGAACATGCTTCCCTCCCCTAACGGCGCCGCACCAATTGTTACGGTGTCTTGTCGCCCGCCGGGCCCCTTCGGCCCGGCCTCAACTGCTGTGGACACGTACGCCGTGCCCCAGCCGGATTCATGTCGCGATCAGGCGGCTTCCGCTTCGTCGCACAGCGCCATGTCGGCCGACATCAGCAGGCGCTCGATGTCCACCAGGATCAGCATGCGCTCGTCGATCGAACCCAAGCCACGGATGTATTCCGTGTCCAGCGCGCCCGAGAACTCCGGCGCCGGCTTGATCTGCTGGCTTTGCAGCGTCAGCACGTCCGACACGCCATCCACCACGATGCCGACCACGCGGTCCATCAGGTTCAGAATGATGACGACGGTGTACTGGTTGTACTCGACGCGATCGAGCTGGAACTTGATGCGCAGATCAACGATCGGCACGATGATGCCGCGCAGGTTGATCACGCCCTTGATGAAATCGGGTGCATTGGCAATGCGCGTGACGGTCTCGTAGCCGCGGATCTCCTGCACCTTCAGGATGTCGATGCCGTACTCTTCTTGACCCAGCGTGAAGGCCAGGTACTCCTCCCCGCCGGTGTCTTCGCCGATCGCGTGTTCCTTGACTTCCATTGCGGCTCCCCTCGGCCCGTTGGGCCACTAGATTGAATTCGTTGTGGTGGTGGATCCCACCCTGCCAGGCGTGAACGCTTATGCCGCGGCCATCGCCTCGGTCGAGAAACGACCACCCTGTGCTGCGCCCACCTCGTGCTTTTCGGCTGTAACGGCACGCATCCCGTTTTCTGAATGGCCCGCGCGCGTCTCGCGCATCAGTGCCGATACGTCGACGATCAGTGCCACGCTGCCGTCACCCAGGATGGTCGCGCCCGAAATGCCGGGCACGCGGCGGTAGTTGGTCTCGAGGTTCTTGACCACCACCTGTTGCTGACCGACCAGCTCGTCGATCTGCAGCGCAATCTTCTTGCCTTCCGAATCCAGGATCACGACGATGCCTTCCGACGGATCGGGCAGCGACGGCGTGATGCGGAAGCGTTCGTACATCGGCACCAGCGTCAGGTATTCGTTGCGCACCTTGAGCAGGCGACCGCCGCCCGGCACAGCCTTGATGTCTTCCGGACGCGGTTGCAGCGATTCAGCCACGCACGACAGCGGGAGGATGAACACTTCTTCACCGGTCTTGACCGACATGCCGTCAAGAATCGCCAGCGTGAGCGGCAGCACGATGCGGATCGTGGTCCCCTTGCCCTTCTGCGACTGGATTTCGACGTAGCCACCCATCGACTGGATGTTCTGCTTGACCACGTCCATGCCAACGCCGCGGCCGGACACGTCCGTCACCTGGTCGGCCGTGGAGAAGCCCGGCGCGAAGATGAGCTGGTTGATCTCGTCGTCGGTCATGTTGTCCGACACGGGCAGGCCGCGCTCGCGCGCCTTCTTGAGAATCTTGTCGCGGTTCAGGCCCTGACCGTCGTCGCTCACTTCGATAACGATGTTGCCGCCCTGGTGGGCAGCAGACAGCAGCAGCTGGCCGGTGGCGTCCTTGCCCGCGGCCACGCGGGCTTCGGGCAGTTCGATGCCATGGTCCAGGCTGTTGCGCACCAGGTGCGTGAGCGGATCAATGATCCGTTCGATCAGGCCCTTGTCCAGTTCGGTCGACTTGCCGAACGTCGACAGCTCGACCTGCTTACCCAGCTTGTGCGCCAGGTCGCGCACCAGGCGCGGGAAGCGGTTGAACACGTAGTCCATCGGCATCATGCGGATGGACATGGCGGCCTCTTGCAGGTCGCGCGCATTACGCGTGAGCTGCGACAGGCCGGCAAACAGGCGCTCGTTGAGTACCGGGTCGAAGGCCTGCGCGGTTTGCGCCAGCATGGCCTGCGTGATGACGAGTTCGCCTACCAGGTTGATGAGCTGGTCGACCTTTTCCACGCCCACGCGGATCGACGTTTCTGCAGCCACGGCGGGCTTGTGATCGGCAGCGGCCGGGCGGGTCGGCGCCGGGGCGGCGGCAGCGGAAACCGCCTGCGCCGGCGCGGCTTCGTTGGCAGCCGGGGCGTGCACTTCCGTCTGTGCAGCGGCGGGCGTCGGTGCGGCGGAAACGGCCTGAGCCGGCGCAGCGGCTTCAGCCACGACCGGCGCAGCGCCACCCACATGCGGCGTGATGACGATCTGGTCCGCATCGATGATGAAGCAGCTCACCGCGATGATGTCGTCGGCGGTGCAGGTGCTCTGCAGCACGATGTCGCTGTTGCGGCCGGTGCGCGTGTGGCGCAGCACGGTGCCCAGGTGCTTGAGTTCGGTGACGATCAGCTCGCAGTCTTCGTTCGAGACGTCGATGAGCTTGATGTCCAGGCCGCCGTCGATGTCGCCCACGGCTTCAGCCGCAGGCGCTTCGACCACCACAGGCTCGGGCTGGGGCGCGGCCACCGGTTCGGGTGTCGCGGCCGCGGGCGCCGCGGCTGCCGGTGCGGCTGCTGCAGGGGCGCCGTCCTCGGCAGTCAGGCTGTTGAGCTTGGCCACCATGTATTCGAGCGTGGCCGTATCGATAGGGTGCTCTTGCCGGTAGGCATCAAGTTGGCTTTTCAACACGTCTTTCGTTTCCAGGAAGGCATCCACCATGTTTTCGCGCAGCTGCAAGGTACCGGTGCGAGCGCGGTCCAGAATCGATTCGGCCACATGCGTGAGTTCCGTCATGTGTGTGAAACCGAAGGTCGCGGCACCACCCTTGATGGAGTGCGCGCAGCGGAAGATGGCGTTCAGATCATCAGAAGAAGGGTTGGCGACATCGAGGTTGAGCAGCAGCCGCTCCATGTCGACGAGCAGCTCTTCCGCCTCTTCGAAGAAGGCGCCGAAAAACTGGCTAAGGTCGAGGTTCATATCTGTCGTCTCGGTCGTTTAATGCGTCGATGCAGACCCGTGGGTCTGCGCATGCCATTCGAGCAACTGCATCACCGAATCCGTCAGCCCATCCGGGTCGAACGGCTTGGGCAGAAAGCCCGTCGCACCGGCAGCACGTGCCTGGTCGCGGATGGTGCTGTCAGCCTCGGTGGTCAGCATGAGGATCGGGGTGTCGGCGTAGGCCGGCAGCGTGCGCAGCGCACGAATGAGGGTCAGGCCGTCCATCGACGGCATCACCTGGTCGGTGATCACAAGGTGGTGGCTGCCCTGGGCCAGCGTGCGCGCGGCTTCCAGCGCGGCGGTGCCGTCGCCGGCTTCCGTCACGGCAAAACCGCACTCGCGCAGGCACGCGGCAATCATGCGGCGGATCGATGTGGAATCGTCCACCACCAGGATGTGTTTCTCGCTCATTGACTGTTTCTCCCCTCGGCGCTCTTTATGGCTTGGCCGCAGTCACCGCGTCTGCCACGCCCGTGGCACGTGCAGCGGCGTCGGTCAGCGTGTCTTTGCCGTCATTGCGCAGGTCGGCCACCGGCTCGACCCCACCCGAGCGCACGGCTTCAGCAGCGCGTGCGTTGAGCACGACGATGCTGATGCGGCGGTTGATCGGGTTGTAGATGTTGGCCTTGTCCAGCGGCACCGATGCCTCCAGGCCCACCACGCGGCTGACCTTTTCGGGTTTCATGCCGCCGGCCACCAGCTCGCGCCGCGATGCGTTGGCGCGGTCGGCCGACAATTCCCAGTTGCTGTAGCCGTGCTGCGTGGCGTATTGCGTGGCGTCGGTGTGGCCCGACAGGCTGATCGGGTTGGGCACGTCGTTCAGCGCTGAGCCCAGCTCGCGCAGGATGGTGCGCATGTACGGCTGCACCTCGGCGCTGGCGTTGGCAAACATCGGGCGGTTCTGCTGGTCAACGATCTGGATGCGCAGGCCTTCGGTGGTCATGTCGATCAGCAACTGGTGCTTGAACTGGCTCATCACCGGGTTCGTCTCGACCATCTCGGCAATCTTCTGCTTGAGCTTGTTCAGCGCCGCATCGTCCGACTCATCGCGGATATTGCGCTGGCGCTGCACGGTCGGGCTGGGGCTCGGGTTCGGCTGCGGCATGTTCTGCTTGAGCGCCGGGCTGCCGTTGAGGATGCTGGACTGGTCGCCCGAACCGGCGCCACCGAACAGCGCCACTTTCAGCGGCGTACGGAAATACGTTTCGACCGACGACAGCTCGGCCTTGGTCACCGAGCTGAGCAGCCACATCAGCAGGAAGAACGCCATCATGGCGGTCACGAAATCGGCGTAGGCGATCTTCCACGCGCCACCGTGGTGGCCGTGTCCGCCTTTCTTGTTGCGCCGAATGACAATGAAGGTCGGCGTGCTGGACTTGCTCATGGTCCGTTCCCGTCGGTGTGTGCTGCGTCGTTAATGGCTTGGCTCGTTGGCCGCGCTCTGTGTCATATGGGGTTCAGCGCTACGCTGTCTTGGCGCCACGGACGTGGTCTTCCAGCTCGGCAAAGGACGGGCGCTCGGTCGAGAACAGCACCTTGCGGCCGAACTCCACGGCAATCGCCGGGGCGTAGCCGTTCATGCTGGCCAGCAGCGTCACCTTGATGCACTGGAACAACTTGGTCGATTCTTCAGCGCGCTGCTCCAGCAGCGAACCCAGGGGCCCGATGAAGCCGTACGCCAGCAAAATGCCGAGGAACGTACCGACCAGCGCGGACGCGATCAGCTTGCCCAGCTCTGCCGGCGGCAGGCCGACCGAGCCCATGGTGTGCACCACGCCCATCACAGCGGCCACGATGCCGAAGGCCGGCATGGCGTCGCCAACTTTGGTGATGATGCGAGCGGGTTGTTCGGCTTCGTGGTGGTGGGTGTCGATTTCCTGATCCATCAGCGCTTCGATCTGGAACGGATTCAGGTTGCCGCCCACCATCAGGCGGAGGTAATCGCAGATGAAATCCAGCGCGTGGTGATCTGCCTGGATGGCGGGGTAATTGGCGAACAGCGCGCTTTCGTGCGGGGATTCGATGTCGGCTTCAATCGACATCATCCCTTCGCGGCGGATCTTGGACAGCACCACGTACAGCAGCGCCATCACTTCCATATAGAGGGCCTTGGTGTACTTCGAGCCCTTGAACAGGCCGGGCAACGCCTTGACGGTGGCGTTGATGGCCTTTTTGTCGTTGCCGACCACGAAGGCGCCAATGCCGGCGCCGAAGATGATCAGCAGTTCGGTCGGCTGAAACAAGGGCCCGAGGTGTCCTCCGGCCAGCATGTAGCCGCCGAACACCGACGCGAGAATCACGATGTAACCGATGGCAACTAACACGGGGCGAACTCCTGAATGGGCGATCCTTCGATCAATACAAGAGGGAATAACGGCATCCCCCCGGTTAACTGAAGGCTTGAGCGCCTGGTTTTGCTGCTGCGCGGCGCTTGGAAAACCCTGCCGCCGCGCCCTTCTCCACCAAGAACGGCAACAAAACGGGCGGCTTGAGCACCACCTGGCCCAAAGAGGGCTTCCCCCTAGGCCGATCCAAAGAAAAAGGGACGGAAATCGCTTTCCGTCCCCACTTTTCGCCCTTCTTCCTTCTTCTTTTTACGCGCGGCGGCAAAAAAAATGCCGGTCCGCAGTTGCCTGCGACCGGCCTACCCCCTTCCCCTTTTGTCCTGCCTGAGCCCCTGTGCTTTTCCTGCTCTGTGTTCCTTGCTCTTTTGTTCTTTGTATTGTTATGTGCCGATCTGGCCGGCTATTCGGCTATTCCCGTATTTCCCGTACTGCTACCCGTATTTCCCGTCCGCCCTTTTTGACCATCCCCCGGCGGTTCTGCAACTCCCGTACTTCCGACTTCCCGTATTCCCGTATCCCTGCAATGCCGTTATCAGGCGTCGACCGTCTTTTCTGCGATCGCATCAACCGGAGCAGCGACGCGCTTTTTCTTTCCTGCGCGTGACGGCGGCTGGCACACACCGCACACAAAATCATGGTGCAGGTCGTCTGCGTGGGCCACGAAATGGCCGGTGCAGCGCTTGCACTTCACGGTGTGCAGCATCTTCCCCTCGAAGAACTTGAGCATCATCCACGCGCGGGTGATCGAGAGCACCTCTTCCTGTTCGTGGACGTGAATATGTTCCTGGTACAGCTTGTAGGCCGAGATCAGTCGGCGCACACCAGTGCTGCGGCTGTTCTCGCCCAGAAAACGGTAGATGTTCAGGAAGATCGACGAATGGATGTTCGGCGACCACGTCAGGAACCAATCTGCCGAGAAGGGCAGCATGCCCTTGGGCGGCGATTCCCCACGAATTTCCTTGTACAGCTTGACCAGACGCTCACGGCTGAGCGTGGTTTCTTGTTCCAGCAATTGCAGGCGCGCACCGAGCGAAATCAATTCCGCTGCGAGGTGGATCTGCTGAACTTCGTTCATGACGCTGGTGTGACGCATGGCACTGCTCCCGCTACGCTTGCTACTCATCCAAAGTGCAATCTCTGAACCCGGCGGAAAACCCGCCGCAAATGGCTCAGCTGATCTGCTCAACCGCCTGACGTGCCAGCAGGATCGACATTTGCGATTGCTGCAGGCCCTTGTCACGGTGCGGCTGGGTCACCAGACCCAGGATGGCGTGATCGTCGAAGCGGAAGCGGCACAGCATCATGTTCGTGCTGGCCAGCTTGACGATCTGCGCGGGCGACATCGTCAGCAGGATGTCAGCCAGTTCTTCAGAGATGCCGAGGCGAAACAGTGCGGCATCCCGATCCTTGGCCAGCATCTGCTGGGCAAGCATCAAGTAGGTGAGATTCAGCTCGCTGATCTCGGAAACAATGTCTTGCGTGTCCATGTATGTCCCGTCGTGTGCAGTAAAAGTACAACCTGCATCCGATCTCGCATGGTGATGTCCGGTTGGCGCTATTTTTTTGCGCCTACCCTCGCCGGGCTGTTCACCAATCCCCACAGATCGGATGTTCCTGCAGTCGGCGCCGTTGCCGGCACTTCCTGCTCCTTCTTACTCACGTCGCTAAAGACATGGCGAAGTTGTTTTCTGTTGAACACATTGTGGGTTTACGTCCGGGGTAAGTAAAGAAGGGGGGACCCCTACGTCGGAGGGGTGAGGTAGTCCGTTCTCTTGTAGGCAATCTTCTTACAAATCTGTTAATAAACGTTGCAAATGAAGCCTTTGCCGACGCAACAGCCCTGGGTGGACGATGCGCTAAAGCGGGTGTTTGACACGTATTTACCCCAATGAATGGCGAAAGATAGCAATTAAATTGCCTAAAGTTGTCAGAAATCGACAAGGAAGACGTCGCACTTCTGCGACTGTGAGCATCGGATGCCGGGTTAACCGCTTGTAGGACACTTCTGACCCACTCCTACACGCCGTGTAGGACAGTTCCGACCGGCTTTCGACCGATTTTGTAGGAGCACTCCTACAGTCGAAAGGCGATTTTGTAGGACAGCTCCTACCCGTTTGTTTATCTAAAGCAGACACGTCTTCTTAATCGATACAAAAATGGAGAGGAAGACCCACTTGCCTGGGTGGGAGAGGACGGACCACGCACTTCGTTTGGTGCGGCGCCACAAAAAGTGCCGCATGGTCGTCTGCAGAAAGAAAAAACGGGGGAATTTTGATGATCTGGCAGCCGCCGCTCTTGTAGGACAGCTGTAGGACAACGTGAGCTGCGCCAACAGCCCACGCGCGTCGTCAGTCGTGGTGCGGCGGGGTCCAGCGGGCGCGTAATACGGTGCCCGTGGCGGATTCGGTGATGACGAGCGATTGTCCGTCGGGTGTGAGTGCAACGTTGGTGGTGGTGCGCCCCCGGCACGACGCGATACGCGCCAGTGGTTCGCCATGCGGCGAAACGACAAATACCGCGCCCAGCGAGGCATGCGCGACGAACAGGTGGCCGGTGGCGTCCATCGCCATGCCGTCGGGGCCGCTGGTGCCGTAAAACTGCGCGAAGCGGCCAACCTTGCTCGTGCTGCCGTCACCGAGCAGCGGCAGACGCCAGACGGCGTTGTCGCGCGTCATGGCGACGAACAGCGCGGATTCGTCTGGTGTCAGCACCAGACCGTTCGGGCTCGGACCATTGGCGAGCAGGCAATCGAGGCGGCCATCCGAGCGCAGGCGATACACGCGGCCGGTCGGGTCGTGCAGGCCGGTCTGGCCTTGGTCGGTGAAATACACATCGCCGTTGCGGGCGACGATCAGGTCGTTGGGGCCTTTGAAGCGCTCGCTGTTGCGACGAGTCAGGAACGGCGTGACCACGCCCGTCGCGGGGTCCAGCGACAGCAACCCATTCTTATAGTCCGCAATCAGCAGCGTGCCGTCGTGGCGCAGCGCCAGGCCGTTCGGTTCGCCGTCGTATTCCGCCACCACATTCCAATCGCCCTGCGCTGAGACACGCAGGATGCGGCCATGCGGAATATCCACCAGCCACAGATTGCCGTGCGCATCCCAGCACGGGCCTTCCAGAAAGCAATCGACCGGCGCGCCGCCTTTGTTTGCGCGGGACCATTCGGTCGGCACCGGGCGACGCAACGCGCCCGGCATCTCCGCAAAGACAGTGGTTTCGATGATCGGCCAGTTGAAATACGTCATGGCGCGGCGGCCGATTCAGGCTGAGTCAGATGCCGCGTGGCGTGGCCGGTATAGCGGTACGGCAATTGGCGCGGCATCGGGCCCTTGTTGCGCTCGCTGCGGCCGCTTTGCTCCCAGGCGTGCGCCAGGATGCCGACGGCACGCGACAGGCAGAACACGCCGCGCGCCAGCGGCGCCGCAAAACCCAGTTCCGCATAGATCACGGCCGTGGCGCCGTCGATGTTCATCGGAATCGGCTTGCCCTTGCGGCCGGAGAGCAGTGCTTCGATGGCGCGGCCGATGGCGGCATACCGCCCGCCAACCACACCGTCCTGCGCAGCCTCGTCCACCAGCGCGAGCAGGCGCCCTGCGCGTGGGTCGACCGGGTGGAAGCGATGCCCGAAGCCCGGTAGGTACTTGCCATGCGCAGCGATAAACGCGTCGACGCCAGCCGCCGTGGCAGCCTCGAGTGAGGCGCCGTCAAACATGCGCGCCTCGATATCGTGGAACAGCTCGACGGCCTGCTGCCCCGCCCCGCCGTGCACGTCGTCCAGCGCGTTCAACGCAGACGCCATCGCGCCATTGAGCGGCAAGCCACAGCTCGTCGCCATCTTGGCAATCGCAATGGATGGCGCATGCGGGCCGTGGTCGACCGACGCCACCAGCGCCGCTTCCAGCAAGGCCGCCTGCCGCTTGGCCGGCAATTCGCCGCGCAGCATCAGCCAGATCATTTCGGCAAAGCCGATCTGGCCGATCAGCTCCTGGATCGGGTAGCCGCGTACGTGGATGCGGCCGGGTTCGATGTCGATGATGTCGGTGCGCCAGTAATCGGCAGCGAGGCCGGCGGCAGAATCGATTGCGTTGGGGGCAGATGCGGTCGTCATGATCAGATGGCGCCTTCAGCGCGCAAGGCTTCGATTTGGTCGTGGCGGTAGCCCAGCCTGGCAAGCCAGTCGTCGGTATGGGCGGAGAGCGACGGTGCGGGAGTCTTCGGGCACGGGTCTTCACCCGAGAGGCGGAAACCCGCGCGCGTCACGTGCTGCCCCGCCTCCGGGAACGAGGTGACGAAGCTGCGTCCTGTCACCTGCTCGTGCGCCAGCACGCCAGGCACGTCGAGCACCAGCCCCGCGGGAACACCGGCATCGATCAGCAGCGGTTCCCATTCGGCGGCCGGGCGCGCGGCCAGCGCAGCTTCCAGTGCATCGTTGAGCTGCTGGCGATGTTCCTTGCGTGCATGGCGCTCGGCAAAGCGCGCATCGGTGGCAAGTTCCGGCTGGCCGACCACGCGGCACAGCGCGGCAAACTGCTTGTCTTCGTTGGCGGCGATATTGATCAGCCCATCGCCCGTGGTGAATGTGCCCGACGGCGCGGCGGTGAAATTCTGGTTGCCCATCGGCTGCGGCGTGACGCCGGCGTTCAGATAGTTGGAGACCACCCAGCCCATGGTGGCGAGCGTCGATTCCAGCATCGACACATCCACCATGCAGCCCTGCCCCGTACGCTGCGCGCCGAGCAGGCATGCGGTGACGGCCAGCGCCGCCGTGATGCCGCCCACCGTGTCGCTGATCGGGTAACCCACGCGCAGCGGCGCGGATGCATCGTCGCCGGTGACGCTCATCACGCCGGAAATGCCCTGGATGATCTGGTCGTATGCCGGTCTGCCGCTGAGCGGACCGTCCTTGCCGAAACCCGAGATGGCGCAATAGACAAGACGCGGATTGACCTCGCGCAGCACGTCGTAGCCGAGTTCGAGGCGGTCCATCACGCCGGGGCGATAGTTTTCGATCAGGGCATCGGCCTGCGCCACCAGCTTGAGCAGGATCGCGCGCCCCTCCGGGTGCTTCAGGTTGACGGTGACGGACTGCTTGCCCGCATTGACGGCGACGAACGAGGCGCCCATCTTGCGGCGCGCCTGCTCCGGATCGGCGCCCAGACGGCGGGCGAGATCGCCATTGCCAGGCACCTCCACCTTGATGACTTCAGCGCCGAGCAAACCCAGCTGATAGCCGCAGAACGGCCCGGCCAGCACGTTCGACAAGTCGAGCACGCGCAAACCCGCGAGAGGCAAAGCCATGAAAACAACTCCTGCTACACAGTCGGCTCCGCCTCTCGCCCCGCTCAGGAGGTTGGGCGTCTTGGCGGAGCCTAGGTTTTAGAGATCAGTTGGGCAGCGAGACGCAGCGGCGCGGGGTCGCCACCCAGCGTGGACGTGATTTGCGCGGCGTGCTCCAGCACCGGCACGCGCCACGATTGCAGCAGCGCCCCGTCGATGCGCGAGGCCGGACCGGCAAGGCACAGCGCACCTCGCAGCGCCTGCTGCACACCAAACACCGGCACCGACAGACCCACCGTTTCCCGGTCGCGTTCGCCAATCGACACGTAATAGTGATCGCGCCGGATCGCGTCGTACGTGGCGCCTTGCATGCCAGAGAACGCGCACAGCACGCGCCCGCCCGAACCGCGCTCCAGCGGCAGCACGTCGCCCTCGCGCACGTGATCGCGGATCGAATGGTTCGAATCCACGCGGTGCAGGCACACACGCACATCGCGCTCGCGGATGTAGAGCGACACCGCCTCGCCCGTGGCTTCAGCCAGCGCGCGCATGTGCGGCAGTACCACGTCGCCCAGACGCATGCTGCGCTGGTAGAGCGCGCCGAGCATCAACGGCGCGGCACCAATCTGGTAGCGGCCGTCTTCCAGGCGAAACAGCATGCGGTGCTGGATGAGCGAGCCGGCCAGCCGCAGGATCGTGCTTTTGTAGAGCCCGGTGCGCGCGGCCAGCTCGGCCAGCGTCAGCGCGTAATCGCCGGGGCGGAACGCAAACAGGATCGAAAACGCGCGGTCCAGCGCGGCCACACCCGACTGCCCCGGCGTGGCGGCATCGCCCTCATTGGCGGCGGGCGTGATCTCGTTCTGGGTGGTTTGGCGCTCTGCGGTCATGGCGGGTTGGGCGAGACGGTTCACTTGACCGTCTTCAATGCTTGGTCGACGAAGCGGTTAGTGTACGTTTTACTCAGGTCGATCTTGGCGTTGCGGATCTTTTCGTCGTAGCTGGAAAGCACCGTCAGGGCCACCTTGGCATCGGCATCCGTCATCAGGCCGTCCTTGGAGAAGATCGGCTTGGAGTGGCGCAGCGCATCGACAAACACGTCGCGCCCACCCACCTGCTGCTCCTTGGGCATCTTGTCGGCAATGGCCTCGGGCGTACTTGCGTCGATCCATTTGAGCGTGCGGATAAAGGCGTTCACCAGCCGCTGCACGGTCTCGGGATTCTTCGTCATGAAGTCGCGCGTCACGTACAGCGTGGCCGTCGGGTAGCGGCCGCCGAACACCGCGCTGGAGCCGGCATCGGTGCGCGTATCCACCAGGAACTTGGCGGCGCGGCGCTTCTCCAGCAGGCTCGCCACGGGGTCGAAGTTGACGAGCGCGTCGATCTCCTTGCGATCGAGCGCCACCATGCCCGGCGCGCCCGACCCCACGGCGATGTACGACACATCGTTGACTTGCAGACCGTTCTTGATGGCGTAGTAACGCGCAAACAGGTCGGTGGACGAACCCGGCGCGGTGATGCCGATCTTCTTGCCCTTCAGATCCTTGCCGCTCTTGATATCCAGGTCGGGCCGCACCGCCAGCACAATGCCGGGCGTGGTGTTGAGCAACGCCACCGACACAATGTCCTTGCCCTGCGCTTGGATATGGATGGTGTGGTCATAGAAGCCCACCACCGCATCGGTCGAACCGGCAATCAGGGCCTGCAGGGCCTTGCTGCCGCCAGCCTGGAAGTTCTCCACCTTCACGTTGAGCCCTTCCTTCTGGAAGTTGCCCAGCGACTGCGTGAGCGGCACCGGCATGTAGTTCAGGATCATCGAGCCGACCGACAGACTCACATCCTTCTTCTCCGGCTCGGCGGCGTTGCCTGCGGTACAGACGGCCGCACACAACAGGGCCGAAATCCATCGCTTCATGGTTGTCTCCATCATCGTTATTGGTATCCGGGGGTCAGGCGCCGGTCTCGGGATCAACCTTCGGACGCCACACCAGCAACTTGCCCTCAAGCGCATCGACGCTGCGGTCCAGCGCAATCACGAAGGCCGACAGCACGACGATCCCCGAGAACACGCCGGTGGCATCGAACACGCCTTCTGCCTGCGCAATCAGGTGGCCCAGGCCGGCCGACGAACCGAGGTACTCAGCCACGATTGCGCCCATCACGGCCATGCCGACGGAAGCGCGCAGGCTGGAGAGAATCCAGCTCGTGGCAGATGGCACATACACATGGCGCAGCAGGCTGATGCGGCTGGCCTTGAGCAGGCGCGCGTTGGCCAGGATGACGGGGTTCACCTCGCGCACGCCCTGGTACGTATTGAAGAACGTGATGAACAGCACCATCGTCGCGCCCAGCGCCACCTTGGAGGTCAGCCCCAGCCCGAACCACATCACGAAGATGGGCGCGAGCAGAATGCGCGGGATCGCGTTGAAGACCTTGATGAACGGGTCGAGCACCTCCGCCGCGAGCCTGGACAAGCCAAGCCACAACCCCAGACTGATGCCGAGCAGCGTGCCGATGCCGAACGAGAGAATCGTCTCGGCCAGCGTGATGGCGAGGTGCGTATAGATATCGCCGCCGGAGAACCATTCCCAGATGCGCGCGACGATGGACGAGGGCATCGAGAAATAGAATGGGTCCACCACGCCCGCGCGGCCCAGGCCTTCCCACGAGCCGAACATCAACGCCACAACGGCCAGCTGAAACAGGCGGATCTTGGTCTTGTGCGCGAGACCGGCGCGCGGCGTGCCCACGGCGGGCATCGTATTAGTGCTGGACGGCATGGCTCTTCTCCACTTCGGTGCCGAGGATCGACCAGATCTCGCGATACAGGCGGATGAACGCGTCGGACATGTTGATTTCAGACACGTTGCGCGGGCGCGGCAGCGTGATTTCCACATCGCCAACCGGATGGCTGGCAGGCCCGGCTGACATGACGACCACGCGGTCGGCCAGGGCAATGGCCTCTTCCAGGTCGTGCGTGATGAACAGCAGCGATTTGCGGTCTTCCTGCCAGAGGCGCAGCAACTCGCTCTGCATGAGATGGCGCGTGTGCACGTCCAGCGCCGAGAACGGCTCGTCCATCAGCACGATCTTGGGCGAGAGGATCAGCGTCTGCGCCATGCTGATGCGCTTCTTCTGCCCGCCCGAGAGCTGATGCGGATACCGCGACTCGAAGCCGGCCAGGCCGACCTTCTTCATCCACGGACGGGCGCGCTCGCGGGCCTCGTCCACTGGCACGCCCTGGAACACCAACCCCAGGGCGACGTTGTCCAGCGCCGTCTTCCAGGGCAGCAGCGAGTCCTGCTGCATCATGAAACCGGCACTGCCGTTCAGCCCGGTCAGCGGTTCACCAAACACAGTGATGGTGCCTCCAGCCGGCTTGAGCAGCCCGGTCACGGCGTTGAGCAACGTGCTCTTGCCGCAACCCGTCGGGCCCACCACAGCCACGAATTCGCCGTCCCCAATCGACAGGTCAACGCCTTGCACCGCCGTGAAGCTGCCGAACCGCACCGAAACCTGATTGAGCTGAACCGCCGGCAACCCGGCGTGGAGTCGGCCACTGGCGGCCGGAAGGGAAGAAAGCATGGGCGTCTCCTTGAACGCGCCTGATTCGATGCGTTCTGTTTGATGGAATTTAGTTCTATTTTATAGACCATCAACATCGGAGTTAACGGGCGTAAACCCGTAAACAGCGGGGCACCGTCCGAAATTGCTCACCATCATGCCAGGACAACACCTCAATTTGTTCTTTCTGAAGAAATTGCGTTCTTATGGACAGAACGATAAGAAACGTACATTTGGGAGAATTGTTGGTACGAACGCTAAAGTTTTCCGCCTGCCATCCGATGAAGGGCGTACTGATCAGCGAGATGGCCATGCAACTTTCTTCCCCTTCCGTTTCTACTGCGACCGCCGGCGCATCAGGCAGCGGAAGCAGTTCGTCCAGTGACATCGAGCGCCTGCAGCGCCAGCTCAAGAACCTGCAGAAGTCGATGCAGGATCTGCCCGCGCAGAATCTGCCGCCGGATCAGGCACGCGAGCAGGCACAGTTGCTCAGCCAGCAGATTCAGATCGTGCAGGCGCAGATCGCCCGCCTTCAGGCGCAGAACGGCCTGGAGCAAGCAGAAACCCGGTTGGAAAACCGGCACAACGCATCTAAAAGCGCTTCCGGCACAGGCAACACCGACGCGGCCGCCAAGGCCCGCACGACGGACAAGGTGACCGGCTCGTCCACGGCGAGCGATGCCCGTCTGCACGCCCGCGAAGCTACGCAGGCACAGTCCGCGCAGTCAGCCCATCCCGCCAGCGCTGAGGCCATCACGCCGGCCAAGCCACCGCTGGTTTCGGTCAGGGCCTGAGCGGCAGCAACGCGGCGGCCGCTTTACCTTGATGGCGCCCACCGCCGATGCCTGACCACCTCCTTCCTCACCCCCTCCCATCGGGGGGACGCCAGCGTGCGGTGCCGACAGCGACAATCGCCGCGCCGCCTTCCTGTGTGCGGCATCGAGAACACGCATGACCTCCGCCGCCAGCGACGCCCTGCCCCCGACCGCCCCCGCCGATCCGCATCCGGCGCGCACGCCTTCGCGCAATTTCTTTGCACGCCACTGGCGCGGTGATTACAGCCTCGCCCGCTCGTATTGGTTGCATACCGCGCTGATGCAATTTGGCGTGGTGGCGCTCAGCGCCGGTGTCACGCATGCGCTGGCACATAACGCACCGGCGCGCGCGGCATCAGCGGCGCTGCTCGTGATTTACGTGATGGGATTGGCCCTGTGGATCTGGGCGGTGGTGGGCACCTGGCGCTCCGCCGACCGCGAGCAAGCGCGCAATCGGCTTACCGGCATGTCAAACCTGTGGCCGCTGATCGCCAAGGTGATGATCGTGCTGGGCGCTGTCGGCACCAGCTCGCGCGTGATCAACGATGGGCCGCGCCTGGGCGCGCATCTGCGCACCGCGCTGGGTGAGCAAGCGGCGTCGCCGTTTACGGTGATGCCGCAACGCGATGGGCGCGCCATCCTCTTCAATGGCGGTATGAACGACGGCGCCGCCGATGCGCTGGAAGCCGCGCTGCGCAAGGCGCCAAACGCCGTAGCCGTGGTGCTGCGCTCCGAAGGCGGGTGGCTGCGCGAAGGGACGCTGGTGGCAGATGTCATCCGCCGCCACCATCTGCGCACATATGTTGAGCGCACCTGCGCATCAGCTTGCACGATCGCCTTCCTCGCAGGCGCTGACCGCGCCGCCGCACCGGCTGCACGCATCGGCTTCCACCGCCCGCGCGCGGTTGGCGCCGATCACGACCAGACCCCCGGCGCCACCGACAGCGAACTCTGGCGTGCATATGCAGACGCGGGCCTGCCCGATGCCTTCGTGCGCCGCGTGCAGGACACACCGTTCGACCAGATGTGGTTTCCCACCGCGCAAGAGCTGCTGACGGGCCACGTCGTCACGCGCGCATCGCCCGGTGGCGAATACGCAACCATGGCCACGCAGTTGAATACCCGCGAAGCTTTGGCGGCCGAACTGCGCAGCGCCCCGCTGTATGCAACGCTGGAACGCAAGTACCCCGCGCACTTCAGCCGCCTGATCGACACGCTGTGGCCAGAACTGCAGCGCAACGTTACGGATGCGCGGGCGGTGACGCTGCTGCGCGAGCAGACGGGCAAGCTGTACCGCGCGCTGATCCCGACTGCACCCAACGCGCTGCTCTTTGCCAACGCGCAACTCACGCTTGAACAGGCCCAGGCACTGCAGCGCATGAGCCCGGAAGCCTGCGTGGCCTATCTGGACGGCACGTCCGGGGCAAGCGCCGCGGCCGCACGATTGCCGCGCACGCTCGTCACCCGCGAACAGGCCCTGTTCTCAGACCTGATGCAGGCGGCCGACCCAGACCACGCGCCGGTTGTCACACGCGCACAAACCCTGCCGGTGCTGCAATTGGCCGTGGCCGCCCTTCCGCTCAATGAACAGCGCGTGCTGACCGTGCCCGCACTACGCCACTCCGCGCCGCCCGCCGAACGGTGCCAGGCGCTGATCGGCTTCTCCCGCTCGATCCTGGCCCTGCCGGAAACCGAACGCGCGCTGGCGTTGCGCGGCATGTATGCCGATACGTCCGCGCCCGATTCGTAGCAAGACGCTTCAGGCTGAACTTCAGGCTGACCGCAACGCGGCCAGCGACGCCCGCTGGCGCCCCTCTTCATCAAAGTTGTCCGGCGACAGCCATTGCTCGAATGCGGCTCTCACCTGCGGCCAATCCGCATCGATGATGGAGAACCACGCGGTATCGCGGCTGCGGCCCTTGTAGACCACCGCCTGGCGAAAAATGCCTTCGAACTGGAAGCCCAACCGTTGCGCAGTCTGCCGCGATGGCGCGTTCAGGCTGTCGCACTTCCACTCGTAGCGCCGGTAGCCGAGGTCTTCAAAGACGTGCTTCATCAGCAGGAATTGCGCTTCGGTCGATGCCGGTGTCCGTTGCAGCAACGGCGAGAACGTCACCGCCCCAACTTCCACCACGCCGTGATCAGGCGTGATGCGCATCAGCGCCAGCGTACCGACCGGGCGATCCGTGCGCGCGTCGATCACCGCGTATTGCAGCGGATCGCGCTTCACCGCAATGCGCTCGATATAGGCGCGGTGTGCCGCCATATCGGCGAACGGGCCTTCCACCATGTACGTCCAGACGCGGTCGTCCTGCGCCTGGCCGAACGCTTCGAACAGCGCGTCGGCGTGGCGCGCAGCGTCAAGCGGCTCCAGCCGGCAGTAGCGGCCGGCGAGCGGCGCGTGCGGCGGCAGCGGCCGGGCCGTCCAGCCGGACAGCGGCGCACCAATGGGTTGCTGATAAGCGTTGAGCGTGGGCATGCGTGAAATCTGAGTCGAGAACAGCAAGGAGCCTTCACCCTACAGAACTTCGTGGCTCCATGAAAAGAGCCACGGAAGCACACATGGATAGAGCCACATCAACACCCTACGCCCGGATTAAACCGTTCGATGCCCCGCCACACGCCGATAGCGCAGGTGCGCGCAAATCGATATGTTGGCGGCGGGGGGAGACGGCGCCACGAATAGGCGCGGGCATAGGCATTGCTGTGCAGGGGTATGCACGCGCCCTCGGAATCGTCCGCCATCTTTTCTGCCAGGAGCCCGCGAGTGGCGCCGTTCATTACAGAGTGGTATTGCCGCTGGGGCCGCTGCGTCCAATACGCATGCGCGGCCGCATGGATCGCCTTTGTCGGCATGGCGCCATGGAGCCCGGCCCGGGCGGCACCCAGGTTCGCCTACCCCATCACGCAGCGCATTGACGCCGGCGCGAGTCTCGCCCTTCCGCGCACGTGGGGCCCATTGCGGCTGAACACCGATACGCCCATCCCTTCCGTTGCGGCGACCATCAACTCGCCCTTTGGCCCATCGCGGCTGGTATTTGCGCAGCAGACCGTCGCGCCGGAGAGCTTCGCGCTGGTGACGGTACGCAAATCCGATTTCGACAAAGGCACGCCCGATTACCTGGAAAGCCTGCGCTCGCGCGATCTGGCAATTCTGCTCAACCACATGGAATCGCGCGTGCATGGCGATCGCCCAGCCTGGGCTGCCCGCCTCTTGCGCGGCAAGGCACCCACGCAGCAGGTGCTGGCCGGGCGCCGGGTAATTTACTGGGAAGGCGAATGGAGCACTTCAACGGCGCGAACGGTCGTCGTTCGCGGGTATGCGTTCTTCGGCAACGGCGCGGTCTACCTGCTTCGCATATTCGGCACCGCCGGGCACAACAGCCCCGCCGAGTTTGCCGAAGAGGCACGTTTTGCCGATTTGGTCGCTGCGACCTTTCGCGCAAAGTAACCGTTGGAGCCGTCGACGGGCAGATTGTTGCGGCGCAACAACACGCGTGGCGTGCGTGCCGGCCCTGGCACGCAAGCGCCGGCCTGTCCACGCAAGCTCTGAAATTTGTTGTTACTCTTGGAACAGTCTGTTCACTCGTACTTGTATTGTTCTTCCGCATTGCAACACCTACACTTCGTGACAGTTGTTCAGACATCGATTGCCTGGACAAGCAATGCAAGTGTTGTAAGGAGAACAATGATGAAATGGTTGGATATTGGCGCCGTCATGGCCGCCTGGATTGCGAGCTGCGTTGCAGCCGGCTGGCTCATCAGCGCCGCCGCCTTCCTGGCTTAACGCCCTCAATTGCCCTAAAAGGCAAAACGGCCGAGCGGGACCCCCTCCCCGCCCGGCCATGAATACCCCAGTTGATCGATCCGTCAGGCTCGTTTCTGACCTGCCCACTGAACGAATCGGTCGACAAACCCCTGCAAGAACTGGCGCGTCCGCGCATCTGTCACCCCGCCCTGGGCATCAAAGGGCTCCCCCGCAAAGTGGAAGAACACCTCCGGCAAGGGTAAGACCGTCACCCCGACCGCTGCGAGCACATTGCGCAATTGCGCCTGCGACAGCGCCGTCCCGATGGCGCCCGGCGATGCGCCCGCAATGCCCGCCGGTTTGCCGCCCCACACGCTCTGGCCGTACGGCCGCGAACCCCAGTCGATCGCATTCTTCAGCACGCCCGGTATGCCGCGGTTGTATTCCGGCGTGACGAATAGCAGGGCGTCCACGCCCGCCACCGCAGCCTTGAAGCGCTGTACCGGCTCGGGCAGATTGGCATCCAGATCCTGGTTATAGAGGGGCAGCTCGCCAATCTCGATGAACTGGGCCATCGCGTCCGACGGCAGCAAGCCTGCCAGCGCCTGCGCCAACCGGCGGTTGAACGACGCCTTGCGCAGGCTGCCGACGATCACTCCGATAGTCAGATTGCTCATGAACACTCCTTGCGTGCAAAACAGTGCGGGATGGCGCTGACGCTCAATCCGCCGTCGCCGGCTCCGGGGCCACCTCGCGTTTGAGACGGTTGATCAGGGCAAACATCAGCGGGTTCAGCAGAATCGACAGGATCGCCGCCGACAACAACAGCCCCCGCGCGCGGTCGGGCAGGATTTCCAGGCTGATCCCCAGCCCGATCAGGATGAACGAAAATTCGCCGATCTGTGCGAGGCTGGCGGAAATCGTGAGCGCCGTGCGGTTGCCGTGACCAAACGCGCGCACCACCGCAAACGCTGCCAGTGACTTGCCTACCACCACGATGAGCACCGTGCCCAGCACCGCCCACGGGTCTTCAATCAGGACCCTGGGGTCGAACAACATGCCCACCGACACGAAGAACAGCACCGCAAATGCGTCACGCAAGGGCAGCGACTCTTCCGCCGCGCGCTGGCTGAATTCGGACTCGGCCAGCACCATGCCCGCAAAGAACGCGCCGAGCGCGAACGACACGCCAAACAGCACCGTCGCGCCGTAAGCGACGCCCAGCGCCGTGGCCAGCACGCCCAGGCGGAACAACTCGCGGCTGCCCGTCATGACAATGCGTTCCAGCATCCACGGGATCACGCGGCGGCCCACCACCAGCATCAGCGCGGCAAACGCCACCACCTTCGAGAGCGTGACAGCCAGCACCTTGACGATGTCCCACGTACTGACCGCCGGGCTGCCGGCGCCCCCCAGCGCTCCGGCCAAGGCCGGCAGCAGCACGAGCGTCACCACCATGACGAGGTCTTCCACGATCAGCCAGCCGACGGCGATATGGCCTTCGTGCGAGTTGTCGATGCCGCGATCCTCCAGCGCCTTGAGCAGCACCACCGTGCTCGCCACCGACAGCGCCAGCCCGAACACCAGCCCCGGGCCCCAATCCCACCCGAGCAGCCAGGCCAGGCCCATGCCCATGAGCGTGGCCAGCGCAATCTGCCCGATGGCACCCGGAATGGCGATGGCCTTGACCGCCAGCAACTCCTTCATCGAGAAGTGCAGCCCCACGCCAAACATCAGAAGGATCACGCCCAGCTCGGCCAGTTGCGGTGCGAGGCTTTGATCTGCCACGAAACCGGGCGTGAACGGCCCGGCCACCACGCCCGCCATCAGATAGCCGACCAGCGGCGGCAGCCGCAGTCGCTGCGCGATGGTGCCAAAGATGAAGGCCAGCACGATGCCACCGATGATGGTGGAGATAAGCGGAGTGTCTACGTGCATGCGGTCCTGGAATTGGAATGGGGCCGGTTCAAAGACGGAGGGGCGGAAAAGCTAGGCGGGGCCGGGCACGGCCCTTGTGCGACAACCGCGGCGCGGATTTGTTCACGTTGCGTCACAACTATAAGGATTGCCCTTTGCGAAACCTTACGAAGCAAATGTCATGCAGAAGACATCGCGCCAAAAACACCGCTCCTACACTGCGCCGCAGACCGCTCGCTCAGGGCGGCCCCAAGGAGACGACACATGCGCTACGCCAACAAAGTCCTTTCCGTGGACGAGGCCATCGCCCACGTCCGCAACGGCAGCCGCCTAATGCTGGGCGAATTCGTGGGCGCCGGCGAGCCGGCCTGCTGCATCGAGGCGCTGCTCGCCAGCAGCGTCGGGCAACTCACGCTCATCACCAACACGCCGGGGCTGCGTGGCGGTTTTCTCAAGGCACGGTTGTTCAGCTCCGGCCAACTGGTCGAGTTCATCGGCACGCACGTCGGCACGACGGACGAATCGACGCAGGCTTACCTGACCGACGCTGTGCGCGTGGCCGAGTTCTTCCCGATGGGCACCTGGGCCGAAAAAGTGCGCGCGGGTGCGCTGGGCCTCGGCGGCGCACTCGTGCCGGTGGGCGTGGGCATCCTTGACCAGCCCGGAATGTTTCCCAAGCGCGGCGCCCCCAAGCAGACGCTTACCGTCGATGGCACGACGTGCTTCGTCGAACCGCCCCTGCGCGCTGACGTGTCGATCATCAAGGGCTGGCGCGCCGATACCTTCGGCAACGTGGAGTTTCGCGGCACGGCGCTGCAGAACCAGCGCGACATCGCCATGGCCGGCGACTACACCATCGTCGAGGTGAACGAGATCGTGGAGGTGGGCACGATCCCGCCCGAGCGCGTCGGTTGCCCCGGCGTGTTCGTCAACGCGGTGGTGCAAGGGCTGTCGCTGGACGACCAGCACGCGCTGTACAGGCACCACTGGACGAAGCTCGGCCGCCTGCCCGCTGCCGAAGCGTGATCGTCAGACCCACAACGAGGAGACCGCCATGCAAGCCCTGCCCGAAACGCCCAAGCAACGCATTGCCGCCCGCTGCGCGCTGGAACTGCGCGCCGGCGAAGTCGTCAACCTGGGCCTGGGCATCCCCACGCTCACGGCCAACTACCTGGACGCCAATGCCGGCGTCATCTTCCATACCGAAAACGGCGCCTTCGGCTTTGGCGGACGCCCGCCGCTGGACGCCCTCGACAGCGACTTCACCAACGCCGGTTGCGAACCCATCACCCTGCTGCCGGGCGCAGCGCTCATGGACCTCGCCACGTCGCTGGGTGCAATGCGCAACGGCTACATCGACGTGACGATCCTCGGCGCGTTGCAAGTGGATGCGCTGGGCAACCTCGCCAACTGGGCGTGCGATCGCAACGGCAAATGGTGGCCCGGCATCGGCGGGGCGATGGACCTCTGCCACGGCACGCGCAAGGTGATTGCCGCGCTGGCGCATACCGACAAACACGGCAACTCCAAGATCCTGCCGCGCTGCACGCTGCCGCTCACGGGCCGGCGCTGCGTGAAGGTCATCGTCACCGAGCACGCCGTCTTCGACGTGACCGACGCGGGGCTGGTGCTGCGTGAAATCCTCTCGCATGCGACACTCGACGACATTCGCGCCATGACGGCAGCGCCCTTTACGCTGGCGCCGCTGCTACAGATGCGCGCCGCCTGAGGAGACTGCATGCCCGCCACCGTCGATTGGTTCTTCGATGTCATCTCGCCGTTTGCCTACCTTCAGCTCGAGCAGTTCGATGCGCTGCAGGAGGCCAACGACATCGTCATCCGCCCGCGCCCGCTCGTGCTGGGCGCGATCCTGCACCACTGGGGACAGAAGGGCCCGGCCGAAATCACCACCAAGCGCGTGTTCACGTACCGGCATGCGCTGTTTCGCGCGCAGCAGCTCGGCATTCCGTTTCGCATGCCGCCTGCGCACCCGTTCAACCCGATCAAGGCGCTGCGGCTGACGATCGCGATGGGCGGCTCGCTCGATGCCGTGCGTGCGGTGTTCCGGCATATCTGGCGCGACGGCAACGATGTGGCTTCGCCGGAGGGTTTTTCCGCGCTGTGCGAAGCGGTGGGCTTTGCAAAGGGCGCAGCGGCTGTCGACCAGCCCGCCGTGAAAGATGCGCTGCGTGCGCACACCGACGCGGCTATCGCGCTCGGCGTGTTTGGGGTGCCGACGCTGGTGCACAACAGCGATCTGTTCTGGGGTGAGGACGCCACCGAGATGTTTCTGCGAAGCCTGCACGCCGGCTGGCTCTCCACGCCCGAAGTGCAACGCGTGAGCATGTTGCCCGTGGGCATTCAACGTGGCTGAACACGACACAAACTCGCGCCCCGGCATCAGCCGCGCACGTCTGGCCCATATTGCGGCGTGGTCGATTGAGCTGCCAGCGGATGAAGCGGACCGCGCGTGCGCCGGCATCGTCGAGAAAACCTATGCGCGCGGCGCCTGCATCTGCCCGAAGAACACGTTGCTGGAAAGCTGGACAGGCGTGGTCACGGGTCTCATCAAGATCGGCACGGTGTCGCCCGAGGGGCGCAGCGTCACATTTACGGGCGTGCCGGCCGGCGGTTGGTTTGGCGAGGGCACGGTCCTCAAAAATGAGCCGCGCCGCTACGACATCGTTGCGCTGCGCGATACGCGCATGGCTTTCATGGACCGCACCACCTTCATGTGGCTGGTGGAAAACAGCGTGGCGTTCAACCGCTTCCTGGTGAAGCAGCTCAACGAACGGCTCGGGCATTTCATGGCGCTGCTCGAATATGACCGGTTGCTTGATGTCACGCCGCGCCTGGCGCGTTGCATTGCGTCGCTGTTCAACCCGGTGCTCTACCCCGGTGCAGGCGACCACCTTGAGATCACACAGGAGGAGCTCGGCTTGCTGTCGGGCATGACACGGCAGGTGGCCAACCAATCGCTCAAGGCCCTGGAGAAGGACGGCGTGGTGCGGTTGGAATACGGCGGCGTGACGGTCGTCGACCTCGATCGGCTGCGCAGTTACGGCGCCTGAAGACGCCGTCTTTATTAACGAATCTTCATCCGGCGCAGCGGGCTGCACCCGCTAGAATCGCGGCACAACAAGACAAGATCGTTACGCTGCGGCATGCGCCCCACGCGGCCGCAGCCGGAAGAGGGAACAGGGCAACGCACACCGTGCGTGCCTGCATCTATGCTGCCGATTCATCTGCTTTCCACCGGCAAGGCATTGCCGGAACACCAAGTCACGTCCGCCGAGCTGGATGCCCGCCTGGGCCATCGGGCGGGGTACGTGCGCAAGAAGTCCGGTATCGACATTCGCCACCATGCCACGCTTGCGGAGCACCAATCGGAGCTTGCCGGCGCTGCCGTGCGCGATGCGCTGCGCCGCGCAAACGTTCCCCCCACCTCCATCGACCTGTTGATTTCCGCCTCGGGCGTGCAGGAGCAGGCGCTGCCCAACACGGCCACGCGCATCCTGGAGCCCGCAGGGTTGCCGGCGGGCACGCCCGCGTTTGACGTCAACGCCAGTTGCCTGAGCTTCCTGACGGCGCTGCACGTGGCAAGCAGCCTGCTGACCACTGGCGCCTACAAACGCATTGCCGTGGTGGCGTCCGACCTCGCCTCGCGCGGCATCGACTGGGACGATGCCGAGACCGCGTTGATCTTCGGCGATGGGGCGGCGGCGGTCATCGTTGAGGCGGCATCTGCGGTGTCCAGCAAAGGCATCCACGCGTACCGCATGGAGACCTACCCCGCCGGCAAGGCCTATTGCGAAATCCCTGCGGGCGGCACGCGTCGCAACCCGCGCACCGGCGCGCAACCCACCGATTACCTCTTCCACATGGACGGCAAGCGCGTGTTCAAGCTCGCCTCGCAACTGATGGACGGCTTCCTCGATCGTCTGTTCGCGGGCAGCAATTACACGCTGCGCGACATGCACGTCGTCGTGCCGCACCAGGCGAGCCACCTTGGCATGCAGCATTTGCGCAAGCGGCTGGGCGTGCCAGAAGCCAGCGTGATCGACATCTACGCGCAGCACGGCAACCAAGTGGCCGCATCGATTCCCACCGCGCTGCATGAAGCGGTGACGCGCCAACGCATTGAGCCTGGCAAGCCGTTTTTGCTGGTTGGCACGGCCGCCGGCCTCACGCTGGGCGGCATGGTGCTGACGCTATGACCACGCTTGTAACGGGCGCCACGGGCGGGCTCGGCCGCAACGCGGTCGATGCACTGCTGGCACAAGGCGCCAGCGCACGCGCGACAGGGCGCGATGCCGCACAGCGCGAGGCCTTTATCGCACGCGGTGCGGACTATGTACCGGCCGACCTCGCACGCCTGACGCCGGCCACGCTCGATGCGCTGCTCGATGGAGTCGACACGGTGTGGCATTGCGCGGCGTTGTCATCCCCTTGGGGTGCGTACGACGACTTCTACGCGGCCAATGTGCGCGCAACGGCCGCTCTGGCCGAAGGCGCCGTCAAGCGTGGTGTCCGCCGCTTCGTGCATATCTCCACGCCGTCGATCTACTTCGACTACCAGCATCACGCCGATCTGCCCGAGAGCTATCGCCCTGCCCGCTTCGCCAATCACTACGCGGCGACCAAGATGCTGGCAGAAACGGCCATCCAGCAGCAGGTGTCCACGCAGAACCGCACGCACTTCGTCATCCTGCGGCCACGTGGGCTGTTCGGCCCGCATGACCGCGTGGTGCTGCCGCGCATCCTGCATCTGCTGAAACTGCGCGGCGGCGTGCTGCCGCTGCCCCGTGGCGGCGCGGCACGTATGGATCTGACCTATCTGGAAAACGTGGTCCACGCCATGCAGTGCGCCACGACGGCGGACGTGCCTTCGGGCGCCGCCTACAACATCACCAACCACGCACCGGCCACGCTGCGCGGTCTGCTCGATCAACTGCTGGGGCAACAGCTCGGCCTGCGCTACCGCATCCGCGCCGTGCCCTATCCGGCCATGGCATTGGCCGCACGCGCCATGGAATCGGCCAGTGCCATCACGCACCGCGAGCCGCTGCTCACGCGCTACAGCGCCGCTGCCCTGCACTACGACATGACGCTCGCCAACGACCGCGCGCGCATCGAACTCGGCTACGTGCCCCCCATCGACATGGCCGAAGGCATCCGCCGCACGGCCCACTGGCTACGCGAACATGGCAACGTTGACCGTTTTTGAAGCCGGTTACTGCACGCACACAGCGTGCGTGGCACTGCGCGGCGCGGGCCTGCGCACTTGCGCCTTTCCGGCGCGCGCATGGCTGATCGAAGCCGCCGGGCGACGCTGGCTGTGGGACACGGGCTATGCCTCGCATTTCCATGACCACACACGCAGCGGCTTGTTTGCGATCTATCGCAAGGTCACGCCGGTGTATTTCGATACATCGGAATCCATGGCAGCACAGCTCGCACAACATGGCATGCGCCCGGCTGACCTGGATGGATTGATCGTCTCGCACTTCCACGGTGACCACGTTGCCGGCCTGCGCGACTTTCCGGGCGTGCCGGTCATCTGCTCTGGCGAGGGATGGACGCACTTGCGTGCGCTGCGAGGCGTTTCCGCGTTGCGGCGCGCTTTCGTGCCCGGGCTGATTCCCGAAGATTTTGAAACGCGCACGCGCTTTGTCGAACAGTTCGAGCAGGTTGCGCTGCCGCCAGAGCTGGCGCCATTCACATCTGCCTGGGCCCTGCCCGAGAGCAACGGCGACGTGCTGCTCGTGCCGCTACCCGGCCACGCCGCCGGGCACCTCGGCGCCTTTGTGCGCACGCAGGAAGGCTGGGTGCTGTTGGCCGCCGACGCCGCCTGGTCACCGCTGAGCTATCGCGAACTGCGTGGGCCGTCGGTGCTAGCGTATTCCATCATGGAAGACCGCCACGCCTACTTCGATACTCTGCGCAAGCTGCACGCGCTCGATGCCGGCGGCCACGTGCGCATCCTGCTCACGCACGAGGGTGCATTGTGACGACGTTGCATCGCCTGCTGTGGTCTTACTGGCAAACGCGCCGGCTGCGGCTGCCTGATTGCGCAGCGCTGCAAGCGCATCAGCAGCGTCAGATCGCACGTTTCACGCAACGCGTGCTGGCTCGCAGCCCGTACTTCCGCCCGTTTGCATCGAAGCCGATGCATGAATGGCCGTTGATGGACAAGGCCACGATGATGGCCAATTTTGACGCCATGAACACGGCCGGCCTGCGTTTGGCCGACGTGCTGGCCTGCGCGCAACAGGCCGAGCAGTCACGCGATTTCCGGCCGACGGTCGGGGCGTATTCGGTGGGCTTGTCATCCGGCACGTCGGGCGGACGCGGCGTATTCGTCGTCAGCCCGACCGAGCGCGCGCAGTGGGCCGGCATCCTGCTCGCCAAGCTGCTGCCGCGCGGGCTGTTCCGTGGCGAGCGCGTCGCGCTGTTCCTGCGCGCCAACAGCAATCTGTACACGGCCGTACGCAACCCGTGGCTGACGTTCTCGTTCTTCGATCTGTTTGCGCCGTTCGATTCGCACCGCGCGCCGCTGGAGGCATTGCAGCCAACCATCATCGTGGGGCCGGCGCAGGTGCTGCGTGCGCTTGCCATGGAGAAGTTGGCCGGCCGGCTCGACATTGCACCGGTGCAGGTGCTGTCCGGTGCCGAAGTGCTGGAGCCGATGGACCGGGCACTGCTTGCGCAGGCCTTCGGCAACGTCGGCGAGGTTTATCAGGCCACCGAAGGTTTCCTGGGTGCGACCTGCCCGCACGGCACGCTGCATCTGAACGAAGCGCACGTGCACATCGAGCCGCAATGGCTGGACGCGCGCCGCTTCGTTCCCATCATCACGGATTTCACTCGCAGCACGCAGCCCATCGTGCGCTACCGGCTGGATGACATCCTCATCCGCCGCGACCCGGCGCTTGGGGCCTGCCCGTGCGGCAATCCGGCCATGGCCATTGAGCGCATCGAAGGCCGCTGCGACGACACACTCGTCCTGCCCGCGCTGGGCGGCGGCTCCGTCACGCTGTTTGCGGACGTCTGTTCACGGGCGCTGGCCCAGGCGCTGCCGCTGCATGCCGATTACCGCCTGGTGCAAACCGATGCGTGCACGCTGGCGTTGTCCATCCACCCCGCTGACGCCGACATCGCCCGCGCGTGCCAGGCACATCTGGCGGATATCTTCGCCTGCCAGGGCGTCGATACATCGCGCGTGACATGGCACGCAACGCCCGAGCGCATCGCCACCGATTTCACCACCAAGCGCCGCCGCATCGTCCGGCTCGCGGCGCCGGGAGCGGCACGATGAGCCCGCTCGCCACGCGCCTCCGTCATATGGCCCTGGGCTGGTGTTCAGTGGGCCTCGTCTATGGCCTCTGTGGGGCGCTGCAAGGCGTTGGCACGATCGTGCCAGAAACCGCGTTGGACCGCGCCATTCCGTTCAGCACGTCGGGCATCTGGCTGTACGTGTCGTTCTTCGCGTTGATTCCGCTGGCGTACTTGCAGGCCGACATGTCGCGCCTGCCTTGGCTGGAACGCGCCATGCAGATGAGCGCGCTCGTGAGCGGTGCCGTGTTTATGCTGTGGCCGACCACGCTGCACTACCCGCCGCTGGCGGACGCATCGCTGCCGGGCAGCGTGCAGCGCATGCTGATTGCCATGGATTCAAGCCAGAACTGCCTGCCCTCGCTGCACGGGGCGCTCACGCTGCTCTCGGTGTGGGCGCTGGCGGATTCCCGCAGGCCGATGCGCACGGCGCTCGCCGCAGCCTGGGGGCTCGGCATCCTGTACGCCACGATCCAGACGCGCCGGCACGTCGCGCTTGACCTGTCGGCAGGCGTGGCCGTGGGTGTGATGTGCGGCGCGGCTGTCCGTCTATGGTTGGCGCGGCGCGCGTCAACGCTCTCAATCGAACCGGTGTCGACATGAATGCCTTTGCTCTGCCGCTTGCATTGATGCTCGGCTGCGTGCTGCTGGAACTGGCTGCGCTGAAGTGGTGGCGCGGCCAACCGGTGCCGTGGCGCGACGTCATCCTCAATCTGAACTCGGGCCACGTGCTGATGTGGCTGTGCCGCGGGGTGGAGGTAGCGGGCTTCACGTGGCTGTATGCCCATGCCAGCCTGCATTGGGTGGATGGCTGGCATCCGATTGCAGGCTGGGCCTTCGCCTTTATTGCATGGGATCTGGGCTTCTACTGGCTGCACTGCATGCACCACAAGCTGGGCTTTCTGTGGGCGATCCATGCGGTGCATCACGAGGGCGAGCATTTCAACCTGTCGCTGGGCGTGCGTAACGCATGGCTGTCGTCGCTGACATCGCTGCCGTTTTTCGTGCCGCTGGCGCTGCTGGGTGTCACGCCGGAGATGTTCGTGGCGGTGTCGGGCCTGCATTACTCGGTGCAGTTCTACAACCACTGCGGCCTGGTGGGCCGCTCCGGCGTGCTGGACCACTTCATGGTCACGCCCGCCAACCATCGCGTGCATCACGGCTGCAACCCGGAATACATCGACCGCAACTTCGGCGGCACGCTGCTCCTTTGGGACAAGCTGTTCGGCACGTATCAGCGCGCGCTGCCCGACGTGCCGATCCGCTACGGCGTGCACAAGCCCACCCACAGCGACAACCCGTTCTGGGCCAACGTGGTGCCCGCATTGCAATGGCTGGGGTTGCGCACGCCGCAGTTGCAACGCGATACGCGCGCCACGCCCGCCGGTTGGATTGCCACCGGCGGTGTGCTGCTGTTTGGCGTGGTGATCGACTACGTGCGCACCGATGGCCTGTGGTCCGGGCAGTGGCAAGCGGTTTGGTTCGCGCTCATCCTGTTGCTCACGCTGGTGCTGGGCGGCTTGTCGGATGGGCGCACCTGGGGCCGCTGGCTTTGGCCGCTGCTGGCGCTTGCACTGCCCGTGCTGATGATCGGCGCATGTGGCGCGGGCGATGCGTTGTCCGATACGTTGGCCGTTGCACTGGGGTTGCATGGCCTTGTCTGCGGGCTGTGGCACGCACTGCGTGCCGAATCACCGCTTTCTTCGTCGCCGCATGCCGAATCTCGTTAAGCTTCGTTACGCCTCACCGCGCTCGTCGTCGCTGGCGGAGGATTTGCGCCAGGCCGCGCACGATCACCTGCAAGCAAACGGCGACCATCGATTTGCCGATGCGAGGCTCATTGCCAAGGGCGCCTTCCTTGTCGTAGTTTCTGCACTGCTGTATGTGGCCATGGTGACGGCCAAGAGCACGATGATTTTCGTGCTCGCCTATGTGGCCTTTCCGTTCATCGCGATGCTGCTGGCAATGAACGTGCTGCACGACGGCGCACACCGGGCGCTGTCCCCCTGGCCATGGTTGGACCGCCTCATGACACGCGTGACCGCCATCCCGCTCGGCATCGAACCGGCCTATTGGGCGGTGCGCCATGTGCACTATCACCACGCACATGCCAACGTGGAGCACTACGACCTGGACACCGCCGCCAACCGCTTCCTGCGGCAGACGCCTTTTCAGCCGTGGTATCCGCAGTTTCGCTACCAGCATCGCTACTGGCCGCTGATTGCCGCGCTGTCGTTGCCGTACATCAACTGGATCTACGACTGGTCGGACCGCCTCGGCCTCACGCCGCTGACCACAGACCGCGTGTTACCCGGCTTGCGTGGCTGGGCGACGTTCCTGTCTGCCAAGACCTTGCACTTGCTCATTGCCGTGGCGGTGCCGGCCTGGGTGGCACATCAACTTGGCCTGGGCTGGGGCTGGGTGGCGTTCAGCTACTTCGCGGGGCAGATGCTGGCCTCGTGCGTGCTGGTCGCGCTGATCCTGGGCACGCACTGGGCGGACGTGACGTTCTATCTGCCGCCCGAATCAGGCCAGTTGCCGCACACGTGGCACGAGCATGCATTCCACACCGCCTGCGACTGGCAACCGCAACCGGCGTGGATCGGCTACTGGCTCGGCGGCTTGAACTGGCACCTGACGCATCACCTCTTCCCGACGTACAGCCACCGGCACTATCCGGCATTGGCTGCACGCGTGGCCAAGGTGGCGCGCAGCCATGCGCTCGACTACCGCGCGCTCACCTACCGGGAGTTGCTGGCCGCGCAGCAGATGTTCCTGCGCGCCATGGGCAAACGCCCCGACTGACGCGCAAGCAACACGCCCCGCCTCAGTTGCGCGCCTCAACCGCGTGCACCGCATCGAGAATCACCTTGGCCACATCCTGCGGCCGCGACTGCTGCGGCACGTGGCTCGTCGGCAGCGTCGTCACCTTGGCGCCAATCTTCCTGGCCATGGCCCGCTCCAGGTCGGGCTGGATCATCCGGTCGTGCGCGCTGACGATGAACCACGAAGGCTTGCTCTGCCATGCCGCCACCGTCGTGCGATCGCCAAATGCCGTCGCCTTGATGGGCCCTTGCGTGGCGGCCATCACGCGCGCCTGGGCAGCGGGCACATCCTGCGCAAAGTCGCTGGCCAGCGCTGCTGGGGGCAGTGACAGATAGCCGTTGGGATCGGCCACCAGCTTGCCGATACCGGGCGCGGGCGCGTAGTCCTTGCCCACCTCTTCCGTCGACTGGCCGGCATCCGGCGCGAAGGCGGCCACGTACACCAGCCCGGCAACCTTGCTGTCCGCACCGGCTTCGGTGATGACTGTACCGCCCCACGAATGCCCCACCAGCACGACCTTGCCGGCCTGATTGCCAATGGCGCGGCGCGTTGCAGCCACATCGTCGGCCAGCGAGTTCAGTCCGTTCTGCACCGCCTGCACCTTCACGCCCTTGGCCTGCAGCAGCGGGATCACCTTGGCCCAGTCGGACCCATCGGCAAAGGCGCCGTGCACGATCACGACGGAAGGTTGATTGGCATCGGCCGCCGTAGCGGCAAAGAGGGGCGCACTGGCGGCCATGCCAAGTGCCAGCGCTGCGATGGAGACGGCTTTGCGGTTGAACATGTTGGGTCCTTGCTATCTGTTCGGTTCTCAGGGGGATGGGGGGGTGCGAGGCTGCCGCTTCAGGCGTGTGCACCGTCGTAGTACGGGTTCGCGCTGCGGGCACCATCGGTATAGACGTCGGTGGCGCGGGCACCGTCTGTATAGATATCCGACGAACGCGCGCCCTCCGTGTAGGCGTCCACCGCGCTTTGCACCGCGCGGGCGCCTTCGGTGTACGGGTCGCGTGCACCGACGGATGAAGCAGCTTGCGCGCCGGCGGCGGCCACAGCGAGAGCAACAACAGCGAGGGTCTTGGCGAGATTGCGGGTCATGATCGTTTTCCTTTGAACGGTTGGTTTGGGATTGCGCGGCCTGCCGGTGCTTTGCGTTGCGTTGGCCCGGCGTCTTGGCCACGGAATGCATTTAAGTCGCCTGACGTATCCGGCACGTAGCGATGTGTTGCCCGTTTTGTCTGGGCATGTACCGGAGCTGCCGCCGGATACAAACGCATACAAAACGCCGTCCATCGGTGCCCGTTGCTACAAAGCAATACAAATCGGCGGCATCGTGAAACCGACCGGATACATCGCAGGCGCCCAATGCTGGAAACGAGGTGAGCAAGACCCGGCCTCGTCATCCATCCTTGATCACTGGAGCCCTCATGCAACCGACCCGATTGACCGCAACGTTGCTCGTACTGGCAGGCGCCCTGGGCGCGCACAACGCGTTTGCGCAAGCCGCAGGCCTGCATCGGACCGACCTCGTCCACCACGACCTGAGCGTGCCAGGCCGCGAAACCCTGCAAGTGCGCGTGGATTTCGATGAGCGTGCATTCGCCCCCGCGCATGTCCACCCCGGCGAGGAAATCGCCCACGTCCTGCAAGGCACGATCGAATACCGGCTGGATGGCCAGCCCCCCGTGACGCTGCAGACCGGCGATTCGCTGTTCATTCCGGCCGGCGTTGCGCACTCAGCAAGAAACGTTGGCAGCGGCAAGGCATCGGAACTGGCCACGTATGTCGTGAAGTCCGGTGAGCCGCTGGTCAAGCTCGTTCACTAATCCCCTGCCCCATCCACCCAAAAGAGAGAACTCCCATGTCGAACCCCGTCAACCTTCGCCGTCGCCGCCTTCTGGGCACCACCATCGCCAGCATTGGCGTGCTCGATCTCGGGCTGGCCGAACTTGTGCATGCGCAACCGGCACCGTCCCCCAATGCAAGCGCGCTGCTGGCTGGCCAAGCCAACCCGTTCGGCACGCTGCAACAGATCGATGCCGGCGTGCTCAACATCGGCTACGCAGACCTTGGACCGAAGGACGGTCCCGTGATGATCCTGCTGCACGGCTGGCCGTATGACATCTACAGCTATGCAGAGGTGGCGCCCTCGCTGGCGGCGGCAGGCTATCGCGTGCTGGTGCCGTATCTGCGCGGCTATGGCTCGACGCGCATCCGCTCGGCGGACACGCCGCGCAACGGCCAGCAGGCCGCGCTGGCCGTCGACATCATCGCGTTCATGGACGCATTGAAGATCAAGCAGGCGCACTTTGGCGGATACGACTGGGGCGCGCGCACGGCGGACATCATCGCGGCGCTGTGGCCGGAACGCTGCAAGACGCTGGTGTCCGTTAGCGGCTACCTGATCGGCAGCCAGGAGGCGAACCGCAAGCCGTTGCCGCCGGCCGCGGAATTTGCGTGGTGGTACCAGTTCTATTTCACGACGGAGCGTGGCGCGCAGGGTTACGCCGCCAACTGCAAGGAGTTCAACCGGCTGATCTGGAAGCTCGCTTCGCCCACGTGGAAGTTTGACGACGTCACGTACGACCGCAGCGCCGCCGCATTCGACAACCCCGATCACGTCGCCGTCGTCATCCACAACTACCGCTGGCGCCTGGGCCTGGCGCAGGGCGAATCGAAGTACGACGCGCTGGAGCAGCGCCTGGCCACCGCGCCGGCCATCACGGTGCCCACCATCACCATGGAGGGCGATGCCAACGGCGCACCGCACCCTGAGCCGTCAGCCTATGCGAAGAAGTTCACGGGCAAGTACCAGCACCGGAACATCGGTGGCGGCATCGGGCACAACTTGCCCCAGGAAGCGCCGAAGGCGTTTGTGCAAGCGATGCTGGATGTCGTGAGCCTGTAGCGCATCGAGGCGACCGACGCATGTGGGGTTCACAGCGCCGAGAGCAACCCTTGAGGCAATCCACGTGTGAGCGCCAGCAGCGTCATCACGGCCGGCATGGCCGCTGCGGCCATCACTGTCTGCGCGGCGGTGATGCCGGCCATGAGCGGCGCGTCACCGCCAAGTTGACGCGCCATGATGTACGACGAGGATGCCGTGGGCAGCGCCTGAAACAGCAGCGCCACGATCAACGCAGCATCGGTCAGGCCGAGCGCGTGGCCAAGGGCGAGCGTCAACACGGGCATGGCCAGGAACTTGATGACCGACGACACCAGCACCGGCTGCGCCCACGAACGCACGCCGCTGAAGTTGAGCGCAGCGCCCACGCACAGCAGACCCAGCGGCATGGACGCCACCCCGAGCGCACGCACCGCCGGCTCAATCGCCGCAGGCATCTGCAGCCCCAGCGCCTGCATGGCAATGCCCAGCGTGCAAGCCACCACCGGCGGATTCGTCACGATCTGGCGAACCAGTGCACGCCCACTGAGCCGCACCGAGCCATAGCGAGCGAAGACCAGCACGCACAACAGATTGACTGTCGGCACAATCGCCGCGTTGCAGACGGCCGCCAGCGCAATCCCCTTGGCACCGAAGATGCCCGTGGCGAGCGACACGCCTACGTAGTTGTTGAACCGCACCGCCCCTTGAAACACCGAGGTGAACGCCGCGCCATCCACTTGCATCCACGGCCGGGCCAGCATTAGCGCAACAGCCACGAGCAATGTCGCGCCAATCAACGTCAGCACCAGCGGCAACACGGGCAAAGACTGCATGTGCGCCGTGGCCAGTCCATGCATGAACAACGCCGGTAACAGGACGTAGTAGCAGAGCCGCTCGGCCTGCGGCCAGAAGGTTTCGGCGAGGAAAGCGGAGCGCTTGAGCCAATGGCCGAGCGCCACCAGAAACGCAACCGGCGCGAGAGCGAGCAGGATTGCGGCAGTCATGGCCGTGCTCCTGCATCGTGGCGTGCCCGCAATGCGGGCGAGAGGCAGAGGAACGTGCGGAACGGCATGAGGTGCTCGGCGAGAAACAGGAACACCGTCAAGCTATCACGCAGTCACAGCAGCAATAATTGTTATTTATCTGGCGATCAATGAGAAATTCTCATTGCAGAAGCGACCACGGCATCGGCCAATGCCTGGGTAAAGCGCTGTGCAGTCCGCGATTGGTGTTCAAGCAGCACCACCGCGCGATGCAATTGCGGTTGGCCGAACGCCAGCCGGGCGATGGGCGGCAATTGCGTCAGCTCGGAGTCGGATAGCGCCACCACGGCGGCGCCCAGTCCGCTTGCCACCATGCGCACAATCGTGTCCTTGTTGTCGAGCACCATCTCTTCGCGCACCCGCACGCCCAGGCGCCGCAGTTCCGAAGCGATCATGCGGCCGGCCCAGGCCTGCGCGTCAAAGCGGATAAACGGCAGCTCGGTCAGCAGCGCACGCGCATCACGCTCGGCGTATTGCGCGGGAGCGAGCAGCCAGAAGCGGTCTTCATAGAGCGTCGACCACACCAGTTCCGCCGGATGCGGCCGCACGGGGTGCGAGGTAATTGCGGCGTCCAGTTCGCCGTCGGCTACACGCTGTGCAAGCTCGGCCGACATGCCGGCGGCCACGTGCACGCGCAGGCCCGGATGCGCCGTCCGCAGTGCCAGCAGCGCGTTGGGCAGCGGCCCCGATAGCGCAGTCTGGATGGCGCCGATGCGCAAGCGCCCGACCAGCGCCCGCTCATCGCTCAGTGCGTCGGGAATGCGGTCATACAGCGCGAGGATCTGTTCGGCCTGGGCGAGCACGATGCGACCTGCCTCTGTCAGCGCGGGCTCGCGCCGTGAGCGGTCGAACAGGCGGACGTTGAACTCCTCTTCCAGCGATTTGACCTGCAGGCTGACGGCCGACTGCGTGAGCCCGATGGCCTCGCCGGCACGCGCAAACGTGCGGTGGCGGGCGATGGCAACGAGCGTTCTCAAGGCGCGGAGAGACATGGCGGATACGAAGTTCGATCAGGTGCAGATAGCGCATCGTACCCTCTGGCCACACCGGCGCGCCCCTCAGGGCAGTCAGCCGAACCGCTTACGTCAGCATGGCAGCCAGCGCGGGAGGCAACCCGCGGTTTGGCTTGTGCGGCGGACGCGCAAAGCTGCCTTCCGCCGCTCCGTTCGGGGCAAGCGCAATCAGACTCTCGCAATGGCGGATGGCGCTGGAGACGCCGTCCACCACCGGCACGGGAATGCGGTCTTTGAGTGTACGGGCCAGGCCGGCAAGCGGTGCGCCAGCCACGATGATCACGTCAGCGCCGTCTTCACGCACCGCCTGCAGGCTAAGTTCCTCCAGCCGTGCCGCATGGTCTTCCTGCACGCTGCCGATGTCGCGTAGCGGCTGCTGCAAAGAGCGCACGCTCGCCAGCCGAGACGACAGCCCATTGGCAGCCACGCACTCGCGGTACCACGCCTGGATACGATTCGAAATGGCAATGATCGAAAAGCGCTGGCCGAGCAGGCAGGCGCTGGCCAGCGCCGCTTCGGTCATGCCGACCACCGGCACATTGCACAGCTCCTTGATGCCGGCGAGGCCCGGGTCCCCAAACGCCGCCACGACCACGCCATCGAATTGACCATCATGTTCGGCGACGACGCACGCAGTGGCATAGCCGCCCACGAGTGCTTCGAAGCGCGTTTCGATATAGGCCACACCAAATGGCGCCGTCGCCATCGTGAGCGTGGTGCCGGGTGACACGGAGCGACGCGCCTCGGCATGGATCAACTCCGTCACGCTCTCGGAGATATTGGGATTGACGACCAGAATACGCATGATGAAATTTTGAGAACCCAACCAGAAACGTCAAACCAGCGACGGCGCGCCCGCCGGCAGGAATTGCCCGCGCCCCGGTGCCGGTTCGAGGTACTTGCCGTTTTCGACCAGCATCTCGCCGCGCGAAAAGCAATGCACCGGCCAGCCAGTCACTTCAATGCCTTCATAAGGCGTGTAGTCGACCGCGTGATGCAGCGCATCGTTGGTGATGCGCACGCGGCGCTCCGGATCCCACAGCGTGATGTCGGCATCGGCCCCCACGGCGATCGTGCCCTTGCGGGGGTACAAGCCGTACAACCGTGCCGGGCGATACGACGTCAGCTCCACAAACTGATGCAGCGACAGCTTGCCGCGCGCAATGCCATCAAACAGCAGCGGCAACCGCGTCTCGATACCGGGTACGCCGTTGGGAATATGGTCGAACGGTTGCGCCTGACCGCCAAGCTTCTTGCCTTCCGGGTCGTCATAGTTGAACGGCGCATGGTCGGAAGAGAACACGCTGAACACGCCCCCTGCAAGCGCGCGCCATACGGCTGCCTGGTTCTCCGGATCGCGCGGTGGCGGGCTGCAGACGCACTTGGCACCTTCGTAGCCATCGTCACCTTGCAGGCCCATGTCTTCGGCGGTCAGATAGAGGTACTGCGGACAAGTCTCGGCCAGGATCTGCAAGCCACGGCTTTGCGCCCAGCGAATCTGCTCGATGGCTTCCTTGCCGGAGACATGCACGATCAGGATCGGCACGTCCACCAGCTCGGCAAATGTGATGGCACGGTGCGTGGCTTCACGCTCCACGGCAGCCGGGCGTGACAGGCCATGGAAGCGCGGCGAGATGCGGCCCTCGCCGACCAGTTTCTCCGTCAGCCAGGAAATGCAGTCTGCGTTTTCCGCATGCACCATCACCAGGGCGTTGTTCTGCTTGGCCACGTCCAGCACGTCCAGCATTTCGCGGTCGGACAGCTTCAGGTCGTCATAGGTCATGTAGACCTTGAACGAGGTGTAGCCCTGGCGAATCAACTCCGGCAGTTCGTGCTTCAGCACGTCGGGCGTGGGGTCGGCCACGATCAGATGAAAGCCATAATCGGCCACCGCGCGGCCCTCAGCGCGCCGGTGGTAATCGGCCACCGCCGCCTTCAGCGAGCCACCCTTCTCTTGCGCGGCAAACGGGATCACCGTTGTCGTGCCGCCGCAGATGGCCGCGCGCGTGCCGGTGAAGAAGTCGTCGGCCATGCGCATGCCGTCGGGCATGGGCTGGTCGAGATGACAATGACCGTCAACACCGCCGGGCAGTGCCAGAAGGCCGCTGGCATCCATCTCTCGCGCGCCGCGTGGCAAGCCGTGGCCGAGCACGGCGATGCGGCCATCGCGCACACCGATGTCGCAGGTAAAGCGATCGGATGCGGTCACCACATCCGCATTGCGGATCACCAGGTCGAGTTCCGTGGACATGCTTAGCGCTCCTTCATTCCGTTAAGCGACGTCCGAGAACAGGCGGCCCCATCCACGCAGCTCGCGCGTGTCGACGCCCGACAGCCGCAGTGATTTCCACACGACGGTCGAGATGGTGTCGTACACGGGAATGCCCGTTTCCGCTTCCAGCGCTTCAACCAGGTGGGCAGCGCGCAGGTTCGTGCAGAACGTGGTGATGGCGGCCGGCTTTTGCTGCGCAACGTCGCGCACCAGCGTGCGGATGGTGTCTTCTTCCACGTCTGCAAAGCTGTGGTTGACGTGCAAGTCCAGATGGCGCTCAGCCACGCACTTGAAACCGTGGCGCGCGTAGTTCTGCACGATGCGCTGCTGCACGTCATCCAGATACGGCGTAACGAGGGCGAAATCGCGCGCGCCGGTTTTGGCCAGAATCTCGTTGAGCGCCAATACTGACGTGGTGGCCGGAATGCCGGTGGCTTCCGTGATCTGGCGGCACAGCGCCTCGTCTTTCTCAAAGCCGAGCCAGCCGGACGACGTGCCGTTCCAGGCAATCACGTCGACATGCGCGTCGGCCAGCAACTTGGCGGCGTTCAGGATCTTCTCCAGATCGAACTGCCCAAGCGCCTGGTCGCGCAGAGAAATTTCCGTCACGGTAAAACGCGAGAAATGCGCGCTCACATTGGGCAGGCCGCTCACCATGGCGCTGGTAATGGGTTCCAGCGCCGTGTTGGAAGATGGGGTGAGCATGCCGAGCTTGATGCGTTTTGTCATGGGAGTCTTCTTCGTGGTTTGCGCCCCGCCGCACGCGAGCGTGGGCATCGGGGCGTGCTTTTTATGTTGATGCGTACGGTTGCAGCTTGTGGTCAGAAATCAGAAGCAAACGCCGCGCCGCAACCGCAAGTGGCATTGGCTTACGCCAGTTCATCGCGCCTCAGACCGGCAGCTTCTTGCTGTAGTCGATCAGCAGCGTCGAGCAGATGAAGAGGCCCGCACCGGCGGCGGCAAACAGGATCAGCGCCATGTCGTACGAACCGGTCGTCTGCACGATCAGGCCGACGATGATCGGCATGCCAACCCCGGCGAAGTTGCCGCCCAGATTCATCGTGCCGCCCAGGAAACCCACACGCTTGCGCGTTCCCAGGATCGACGGAATGCACCAGAACAGGCCGCACCAGCGCAGGAAGAACAGCGTGGTCGACAACAGTGCCACCACAACCACCGGGTCCTTGAAGCGGGCCACCGTGTAGATGGCGATCGTGGCCAGTACCGAAGCGATGCCAAACAGCGTGCGCAGCACCCGGGCTCGCGATGCCCCGGTGGCGATCCATTTGTCCGCAATCCAGCCGCCCACCATCTCGCCCACGAAGCCGGAGAAGAACATGGTGAACACGGCGCCGCCCATCTCCTTGATGTCCAGCCCGTGCACCTTCGACAGATAGGTCGGCATCCAGGTCAGGAGACCGTAGAACAATGCGTTGAAGCACATCCAGCCGAAGAACATGCCCCACACCGAGCGGTACTTGAAGAAGTCCAGCACGTTGCCGCTGACGGCGGCCGGCTCGGCAGCCTGGTCGGCGGCGTGTGCCTCTTCAATGTAGGCGGCTTCAGCCTCATTGACGGACGGATGCTCGCGCGGGTGGTTGCGGATGTACCACCACGAGAAGAGGCCGGCCACCATCGTCCCGATACCGGCCACCACGAACGACGTGCGCCACGAATCGAATTCGGCGATCAGCCCAGCGATGATGAGTGCGCCCAGTGCCGCGCCCAGCGGCGCGCCACCGTCGAGCAGTGTGGCACCGCGACCGCGTTCGTTCTGCGTCATCCAGATGGCGTTGAGCTTGCCGCCGGCGGGGTAGATGGGCGCCTCGGCCGCACCCAGCCCCAGACGCGTGACGAGCAGCGGCACCCAACCGGTACATAGTGCTGCAATGGATTGGAAGAAACCCCAGCCCAGCGTTGCGCCGGCAATTACCACGCGCGGCCCAAAGCGGTCGGCCAGCATGCCGCCCGGAATCTGCATGAGCGCGTACGTCAGAAAGAACGAACTCAGCAGTAAGCCTTGCACCGCCGGGCCGATGTTGAATTCCTTCGCGATCAACGGCATCGCGACTGACAACGATGCGCGGTCGACGTAGTTGATGGAAATCAGCATCAACATCATCAAGAAAATCTTCCAGCGCACAGAGCTCTTCGTCTCCGTTAGCGCCATGGCCGGGGCCGGGCTTGCGGTTTCCATTACGCGTGTCTCCTGGTAGCTCAGGAAGTCGTTTCGGAAAACGGGCTTGGGGGCCGGACTTGACGCCGATCCGCCCCAACTCCGCCCACCGAAACGACCTCCTGAGTCGATTTGATTGGTTTGTGTTGCGCAACGTGGCCGAGTATAGGATACGTAATCTGTAATTACAACATCTGTAAGTTGTTGATTTTATTGACTACAAAAAGCACAATCTCGGTGTGTGATAGCCTTTTGTGGTGCATCTTCCCCATTCTGGTGACGTCTGTGACCCAACCGCTGCTTCAATCCCCTCGCCTGCGCACGCTCGGCATGTCGGCCGAAATCGCTTCGCGCCTGCGCACCCTCATCGAAGAAGGCGAACTGCCGCCCGGCGCCCGCATCGACGAGCGTGCCTTCTGTGAAATGTTCGATGTCTCCAAGACGCCGCTGCGTGAGGCGCTCAAGGTGCTGGTGGCCGAGGGGCTGGTGCTGCATCGGCAGTACATCGGCTACCGCGTAGCACCGCTCGATCTGGATGAACTGCGCGCCACCTTCGAAACGCTGCATGGGCTGGAATTCACGGCTGGAGAACTGGCAGCGGCCCGGCTGTCAGAGGTGGCTCTGGCGCGCCTGGAACGCAAGCACCAGGCGATGCTTGACGCGCACGCGGCGGGCAGGCGTACCGAGTACTTCCGCATCAACCAGGAAATTCACCAGCTCATCATTGATGGCACGGCCAACCCAGTGCTGGCCGGCATTTACGCGACGTTGATGAGCAAGGTGCACCGCGCGCGCGGCGCGGCCAACGCCGACACGCTGCGCTGGCAGGAGTCGCACGAAGAACACGAAGCCATCATGGCCGCTCTTCGCGAGCCCGGGCGCCCGCGCCTGGCACAGGTGCTGCGCCTGCACTCGGAGAACACAGCCAAGGAAGTGCTGAGCGTCGTGGCAAGCAGCCTGGCCGAGGCCGGACGCCCTACCCGATCGACCAAGGAAGCCTCCACGAAAGGCGTGCGATGAAACTCGTACGCGTAGGAGCACCCGGCGCAGAACGCCCTTGCTTGATCGATACGCAAGGCCGCGTGCGCGACCTGTCAGGCGTGGTCAGCGAACTGGGCCCGCAGCAGTTGTCCGATGCCGCGCTCGCACAACTCGCAGGCGTCGACATCGCCGCCTTGCCCGTGATGCCGGATACCCGTTTTGGTGTGCCATGGACCGGCATCGGCAAGATCATCGCGATCGGTTTGAACTATGCCGACCACGCAGCCGAGGCCGGCTTGCCGCCTCCTGCTGAGCCCATCCTCTTTCTTAAAGCCAACAGCGCTTTGAACGGCCCCAACGATGCCGTCATGCTGCCGCGCGGCTCTGAAAAGACCGACTGGGAGGTTGAACTCGGCGTGGTGATCGGCAAGACGGCGAGCGATGTTTCCCGCGAAGAAGCGCTCTCGCACGTTGCCGGTTATTGCGTGGTGAACGATGTGTCGGAACGCGAGTTCCAGCTTGAGCGCGGCGGCACGTGGGACAAGGGCAAGGGCTGCGACACCTTCTGCCCCGTCGGCCCGTGGCTGGTCACGCGTGACGAAGTGCCCGACCCGCAGGCGCTTGGCCTGTGGCTCGACGTCAACGGCGAGCGTGCGCAGCGGGGCAACACGGCGACCATGGTGTTTGGCGTAGCCCATCTGGTGAGCTACGTCAGCCGCTTCATGACGTTGCGCCCAGGCGACCTGATTTGCACCGGCACGCCGCCCGGCGTCGGCATGGGCGCCAAGCCCCCGCGCTATCTCAAGGCCGGTGACACCATGCGCCTGGGTATCGACGGCCTTGGCGTGCAGACACAGACGGTCGCCGCCTACACCAAAGCCTAGACAAGCGGCGCGGCACGCTTAGCGCTGTGCCGCCACCAGCTTGCGCATCGCGTCCACCAGCTTCGGATCGACCGCGCCTAGCGTATTAGTGCGCGCAGTGATGCGCCCTTCTGCGTCCAGCAGCAGGATCGTGCTTGAGTGGTTGAAATCGCCATCTGCCAGGCGCCGGTATTGCACGCCCAGTAGCGCCGCCACCTCGCGCGTGCCGCTGGCGTTTGCGCGGGCGACTTGCCAGCGGTCGTCGGCGCCATGCGCGCTGGCCGTCTTCTTGAGCGCCGCAACGGAATCGCGCTCGGGGTCGACCGTCACCATCAGGACACGCACGCCGTCGTGCGCGGGCTTACCGCCCTTAGCCAGTGTGGCGCGAATGGTCTCGAAGATCATCGGGCAGACCATCTGGCACGACGAATAGAACATGCTCACGAGTACCGGCTCGCCGCGTAGGTCTGCCAGGTGAAAGACGCGGCCGTTCTGGTCGGTCAACGCCACATCAGATTGATACAGCGAGCCTGAAGCGACGGGCCCGGCGGCAAGCGCGCCTGCGGCGGCACCTGCGAGCAGGAGCGCCACGAAGGCGCGGCAAAGTTGCTTAAGAAGCGTCATGGACGTTCTCCATTGATGGATCGGGCGCAGCGAAAGCCAAGGCTTCCCGTGGCGTCGGCGCCCTCAAGTGATGACAGCAACGCCACGCGCATCAGCACGGCGTAGCTGTCGCGGCGCACGATGCTGATGGCACCGGCGCCGCAAAACTTCTGTTTGTCGGGGTCGCCCTGCGTGCGGCTGTCCCCGGCAATGAACAGTGCGTTGAAATCGTCGACCCATTCCCAGATCAGGCCGTGCAGATCGCGCACGCCATGGACATCCGCTGGACCGCCAACGGGTGGCAACACACGCGTGGCGGGCCGTTCGTACCAGCCGAGAATGCGTTGCGCCCATTGCGGGTCGTCGCGGGCGTCTGCACGTGTTGCGTCGGCGGCAGCGGCGGATTCCCATTCAAGCCAGGTCGGCAGGCGCGCGCCTTCGCTTTCGCAATAGGCACGGGCAGCAAACCAGCTCACGCCGGTCACCGGCGCTTGCGGCGAGGCTTGCGCATCGGCGTGCGTCGTATCGGCCCAGTCGGCAAGGTAGGCCTTGCCGGCAAAGACCTGCGGTACACGGCCGCGCTGCCAGGCCTCGTGACGTTGTACGAAGGTCTGGAACTCGCCGATGGTGACCGGCGTGGTGCGCAACTCAAACGGCTCGATGCGCACCCGCTGCGTCTGCCCCGGTGCGTTCTGGGGCAGCACGCTGTCGAAGTCGCCGCCGGGCAGCCGCACATAGGTGGCGCCCTGCGCAGCGGCGCCAGCCAGCGCCATCAACATGGCAGCAAGGAGCAAGGTCAGGCGGCTCATGGTCGTGCGGATCCGGTCAATGTTCGGCCACGGCCTTGGCGGGCGCCGGCTGGGCACGCACCTTCTTCACGTCGTCCGCGCTCACGCGGCCGCCGGGGTTGTCCCAGCTGTTGAGCACGTAGGTCAGGATGTTGGCGACCTCGTCGTCATTGAGCTGCGTCATCGGCGGCATGACGGAGTCGTATTCCTGCCCGTTGACCTTGATCTTGCCGTTCAGCCCATGCAGCACGATGTTCATGGCGCGCTTCGGATCTGCTGCCAAGAAATCCGACTTGGCCAGCGGCGGGAACACGCCCGGCAACCCGGCGCCATTGCCCTGGTGGCACACCGAGCAGGTACCCGCAAACAGCGCGCGGCCGGCCTGCACCTGGTCCTGCACGGTCAGGGTGCCGCTCACCGAGGCCTGCGTCGCCTTGGTGACGGCGGTCATATTGGGTGCCGCGCGATCGCCCAGGTACACCGAATCCAGCTCCTTGCCGGAATAGACGAGCTTGTTCTCCGGGCCATCCACCTTGAGGATCGCCATGGCGCCCTTGTTGAAGGCACGGAAGATCGAGTGGTCGACCAGCACATAGCTGCCGGGCACGCGCGCGGTGAACTTCACAACCGCCGCGCCACCCGCCGGGATCAACGTGGTCTGCACGTTTTTCTGCACGTTGGTGCCGCCCTCGTAGCGCACCTGATCGAAGATGGCGCCAATTACGTGGAAGCTGGAGACAAGGTTGGGCCCGCCGTTGCCAACGAAGATGCGCACCGTTTCACCCACCTTGGCGTGCAGCGCCTTGTCACCGGTGAGCGCACCTTCGGCACCATTGAACAGCACGTAGCTCGGGCGTTCGTCGATGGCCTTTTCCATGTCGAATGGCTGCAGGCCTTTCTCGCGGTACTTGCCGGCCGTGTAGAAATCGCCCTGCATGACGTAGTACTCGTGATCCACCTTAGGCAGGCCTTCGGGCGGCTCAACCAGGATCAGGCCGTACATGCCGTTGGCGATATGCATGCCCACGGGCGCGGTGGCGCAGTGGTAGACGTAGACGCCCTCGTTAAGCGCCTTGAAGGTGAACTGCGATTCGTGGCCCGGTGCGGTGAAGCTCGATGCTGCGCCGCCGCCCGGACCGGTCACGCCGTGCAGGTCGATGTTGTGCGGCATCTTGCTGCTCGGGTGATTCTTGAGGTGGAACTCCACCGTGTCGCCCTGCCGCACGCGGATGAAGCTGCCGGGAACGGTGCCGCCGAACGTCCAGAAGGTGTAGCTGACGCCTTCGGAGATCTGCATTTCCTTCTCGACCACTTCCAGCTCCACGATGACCTTGGCTGGATAGTTCCGGTGGACCGGCGGTGGCACAAGCGGCGGACTCGTGAGGACGGCGTGGATCGGCTCGCCGCGCGGCGGGCCAAAATCACCCGGCAACTTGGCGCTGGCGGCGCGCGCCGCAGTGCCCGCAAGCACTGCGCCCAGCGCCACAGAAATCAGGCCCGCGCGCATCAGGCTGCGGACGGTGTGAAGACGGCTCATTTTTTCTCCCGTGTATCGGTCTGGTGTCGTCCGCTCCACGTTAGGCCCCGGCAGCCAGTAGGGCTTTGATACAGCGCAAACGAAAAACGGCCCTGATCGGCACATCCGCGCTGCTGCATGGCGGACAAGCCCAGTCGTGGCGTGATTTGCCGCCTCAAGATACCCATAAAACAAGCATCTGATATACATCAATAAGACCGGAGATTCACCTCAGTAACATAGTTGCATCCTTAATGCATCTTTTTGATGCGACACCCACAGAGGGAATCCCCATGACACAGTCCGCCTCCACCATCCAGCTCGACCTGCGCGTGCTGGCGCCGCGCGAGCGCCATCCGCTGATCTTCTCCGCCTTTGGCGAACTCGGCATCGGCCAGAGCCTGGAGCTGATCAACGATCACGATCCGCGCCCGCTGCAGTCTCAGTTTCAAGTCGAGCGCCCGGGACAGTTTTCCTGGGACTACCTTGAGCGCGGCCCCGGTACGTGGCGCGTTGCCATCACCAAGGTGGCCTCTGCCGCCAGCGCCGGCCACTGCTGTGGTGGCTGCGGTGGTGGCGCCTGAATTTCCGATCGCATCCTGCAAGGAACCTTGTCATGAAAAACAACCAAAGGCTGTGGCGGTGGCTCGGCCTGATCTTCATCCTGTCGTTCGGAGCATTGGGCTATCTGGGCCGGCAGATCTATCTGGCAGCACCGCCGATTCCGCATGCCGTTGTCACCTCTGTGGGCGAGGTGCTCTTTACCGGCGAACAAATCCAGCGCGGCCAGGAAGCCTGGCTGGCAGCCGGCGGCCAGCAGCTTGGCACCGTCTGGGGCCACGGTAGCTACGTTGCACCTGACTGGTCTGCCGATTGGCTTCACCGTGAAGCCACGGCGCTGCAAGCCATCCGCGCGCATCAGCAGTTCGATACCGATGCACCGTTGACGACCGTGCAGCAAGCCGCCGTCGACGCCAGCGTGAAAGAAGAAATGCGCCGCAATACGTACGACGCAAATCACGACATCCTGACCGTGTCGCGTGAGCGTGCGGAAGCCATCCGCGGTGTGGCGCAACACTTCGAGGCGCTGTTCGGCACCGATCCATCGCTGGCAACGTTGCGCGATCAATACGCCATGGCCACCGGCGTGCTGCCGGAAGCGGCCGATCGCGAAGCCCTGGCGGCGTTCTTCTTCTGGACGTCGTGGGCCGCCGCTGCCGACCGCCCAGGCGAGACCGACATCTCGTATACGAGCAACTGGCCGCATGAACCGCTCGTGGGCAACACCATGACCGGCGGTGCCGCCATGTGGTCGATGGTCAGCATCGTGCTGCTGCTGGGCGGTATTGCCGCCATGCTGTGGCTGCACGGCAGCAGCAAGCACGAAGAGGAAGCTGCGCCGCTGCCGGCCGATCCGTTCCTCAACGTGGTCGCCACGCCGTCGATGAAGGCCACGCGCAAGTACTTCTTTGCCGTGATTGGCCTGATGCTGGTGCAGATCGGCATGGGCGCCATTACCGCGCACTATGCGGTGGAAGGTGAATCGTTCTTCGGGATTCCGCTGGCGCAGGTGCTGCCGTATGTGATCAGCCGCACGGTGCACACGCAACTGGGCGTGCTGTGGATTGCCACGGCGTGGCTGGCCACGGGCCTGTACATTGCGCCGCTGCTGTCGGGGCGTGAACCGAAGTTCCAGAAGCTGGGCGTCGACCTGCTGTTCTGGGCGCTCATCTTTATCGTGGTGGGCTCCATCGCCACCGGCTGGCTCGGCACGCTGCAACATCGCGGTGCGGACTTCGGCTTCTGGGTCGGCAACCAAGGGCTGGAATACACCAGCATGGGCCGCGTGTGGCAAATCCTGTTGTTCGTCGGCCTGCTGTTCTGGGTCGTGCTGCTGGGCCGCGCCCTGTGGCCGGCACTGAAGACGCCGTCGGAATCGCGCGGGCTGATCGCCATGGTGTTCCTGTCGGCCACATGCATCGGCGGGTTCTATTCGACGTCGCTGGTGTGGGGCCAACACACGCACTATTCGATGATCGAATACTGGCGCTGGTGGCTCGTCCACCTGTGGGTCGAGGGCTTCTTTGAAGTGTTCGCCACCGCCGTCATCGCGCTCATCTTCACGCGCCTGGGCCTGATTCGCGCCAGCAGCGCCAACCGGGCCATCGTGGCTGAAACGATCGTGTTCCTGTTCGGCGGCATTCTGGGCACGCTGCATCACCTGTACTTCACGGGGACACCGACCTCGATCATCTCGGTGGGTGCAGTGTTCTCTGCGCTGGAAGTGGTACCGCTTTCGCTGATCGGGCTCGAAGCGCTGCAGAACTATCGTCGCACGCAAGGCACGCCGTGGCTCAACGCCTACAAGTGGCCCGTGCTGTGCTTCGTGGCCGTGGGCTTCTGGAACACCGTCGGTGCGGGCCTGCTCGGCTTCGCCATCAACCCGCCGGCTTCGCTGTACTACGTGCAGGGTCTGAACATGACGGCCGCCCACGGGCACGCGGCACTGTTCGGGGTGTACGGCATGCTCGGTATCGGCTTGATGCTGTTCTGCCTGCGCGGCCTGTATGCGCGCAGCCTGCATGCCGATCGCCTGCTCAAGCCCGCGTTCTGGGGCCTGAACATCGGCCTGGCAATGATGGTGTTCATGTCGCTGTTGCCAGCCGGTATCTACCAGGCCTGGGCCAGCGTCACCAAGGGCATGTGGTACGCCCGTTCGCCGGAGGTGGTGCACTCGAAAGTGATGGAAACGCTGGTCTGGCTGCGTGTGCCGGGTGACATCGTGTTCGCCATCGGTGCGCTTGTGCTGGCTTGGTATGCGCTGCGGCTGCTGCGCCGTCCGAAGGCACAACAGACCGAGCCGCTGCCGGCTTCGGCTCGCGCCACGCGTTAATTCTTAAGCCAGCTGTTCTCTCAAAAACCCGCAGGGCCCGTGTCGATTCGACCGGGCCCTGCGGGTTTTCCTGTAATGCCTGCCGCTCGCAAGCTCCCTACAATGACGAGTCATATAGATGAATAGTTGACCACTTCTGATACCCCATGCCCGCCGATCTCCGCCTGCCCCGCTATCAGCAACTGCGTGACGATCTGGCCGCGCAGATCGCCCAGCAGCATTGGCGCCCGGGCGACGCCATCCCGACCGAAGCCGAGCTTGCCAAGACGTACAACGTGGCGGTCGGCACCGTCCGCAAAGCCGTCGACGTATTGGTGGCCGAAGGGCTGCTCGAACGCTTCCAGGGCCGTGGCACCTTCGTGCGGCGTGCCAGCTTTGCCAGTTCCTTGTTCCGCTTCTTCCGCTTCCAGAGTGAAAGCGGCGAGCGGCGCATTCCCGAGAGCCGCATCCTCAAGCGCGACGTGCTCGATGCGCCGTCGGCGCCGGCTGCGGGTCTGCAGATTGAGACCGGCTCACCGGTCATTCGCCTGACCCGGCTGCGCCTGCTGGATGGCGCGCCAATGCTCGCCGAAGAAATCTGGTTGCCGTACGACCGTTTCGCGCCGCTCGCCACGCTGGAACTCGACGCGTTTGGCGACCTGCTGTATCCGCTGTACGAATCCCACTGCGGCCAGATCATCGCCAGCGCCGAAGAAACGCTCACCGCCGAGGCCGTCAACGCAACGTATGCGCGGCTCTTGCGCATCCAGCCCGGCGATCCGGTGATGGTCATCGAACGCGTTGCGCGCGGCTACGACCGGGTGCCGCTTGAATGGCGGCGCTCACGCGGGGCGGCGGCGCACTTCCGGTACCACGTGGATATCCGGTAACGCCCGAGACGCTGCAATCCATACCGACAAAAAACACACACAGGAGACAACATCATGCAGGCCAACTCATCGACGGCCCCACCGCTGCTGGATGTGCGCGGCGTCACGCTGCAGTACAAGACACGCCAGTATCTGGTGACGGCCACCTACCGCGTCGACTTTCAGGTCTACCCCGGCGAGCGCTACATCCTGCTGGGCCCATCGGGCTGCGGTAAATCGACATTGCTCAAGGCCATCGGCGGCTACCTCACGCCCACCGAAGGCGAGATCCGCCTGAAGGGCCAGCCCGTGACCAAGCCTGGCCCGGATCGCATGATGGTGTTCCAGGAGTTCGACCAGCTCCTGCCGTGGAAGACGGTGAAAGAGAACGTGCTTTTCCCGCTGCTCTCCACGGGCAAGCTGGGAGCGCGCGAAGCCGAAGAACGTGCCCTGCACTACATCAACAAGGTCAACCTCACCAAGTTTGCCGACCACCACCCGCACATGCTGTCGGGCGGGATGAAGCAACGCGTAGCCATCGCCCGCGGCATGGCCATGGAACCCGACGTGCTGCTGATGGACGAGCCCTTCGCAGCGCTCGACGCGCTTACGCGCCGCAAGATGCAAGACGAGTTACTGCAGCTGTGGGATGAAACACGCTTCACCGTGCTGTTTGTCACGCACTCGATTCCGGAGGCGATCCGCTGCGGCAGCCGCATCCTGATTCTCTCGCCGCATCCCGGGCAAGTGCGCGCCGAACTGCCGAGCCTCGCGCGCGGCGATGATGACCCTGAGCGCTTCAAGACCCTCGAAGCCGAGATCCACGACATGCTGTTCGCCCGCACGGTGGAGGAAACCCATGCAGACTGAAACCCTATCCATGCCGGCCACCACCGACATCAGCAACCGCGCGCCCGTCTACAGCACGCCCGTGGCGTTCGAGCGCATCGGCGTGGTGGAAAAACCGCTCTCCATTGCTGAACGCCTGTACGAGCAGGCATGGCTGCGCAAGCTCGTCATCCTCGTCGTGCTCGCACTCGTGTGGGAAGGCGGTGCGCGCTGGCTCGACAACCCGCTGCTGCTGCCGACCTTCTCCGATACCGTGCAGGCGCTGTGGGCAGGGCTGGCCAGCGGCACACTGTTTGCTCGCATCGGCACGTCGATGCAAACGCTGCTGGCGGGCTATGCGCTGGGCCTGGCGCTGTCGTGTGCACTGGTGGTTCTGGGTATCAGCAATCGGCTCGGGCAGGACTTCCTGGAAACGCTCACCGCCATGTTCAACCCGCTGCCGGCCATCGCCCTGCTGCCGATCGCGCTCGTGTGGTTTGGCCTGGGCAACGGCAGCCTGATCTTCGTGATCGTGCACTCCGTGGTGTGGGCGGTGTCGCTCAACACGCATGCAGGCTTCCTGTCGGTATCGAACACGCTGCGCATGGTGGGCCGCAACTACGGGCTCTCGGGCATGGGGTATCTGACCAAGATCCTGATCCCGGCGGCGTTCCCATCCATCCTCACGGGCCTGAAGATCGGCTGGGCCTTCGCATGGCGCACGTTGATCGCCTCGGAACTGGTGTTTGGCGTCAGCTCCGGCCAGGGCGGCCTCGGCTGGTACATCTACGAGAACAAGAACCAACTGCAAATTCCTGAAGTGTTCGCCGGCCTGCTGACGGTGATCATCATCGGCCTGCTGGTAGAGAACTTGGTGTTCCGCACGCTGGAGGCACGCACCGTCAAACGCTGGGGCATGCAGAACTAAACCAGGCAACCCGTTGCGCCACCGCCAGCACACCACCGGTTTGGCCGTACCCTGCCCTAGATGGTGTCTTGGATTTCTGTGGGCGGGCGGATAAAGGAAGGAGGCCTGTTTGAGCGCAGCGAGTTTGCCTCCTTCCCCGCCCGGTTACAGAAATCCAAGGGGAAGTCGCCATCTCGGGCGCGCCTTTCTTTGCTTACTTTCTTTGGCAAGACAAAGAAAGTGAGTCGCCCCCGGCAGGGGGTGAAACAAGGGATACACCACCAACAAGCATAAAGACCAACAGAGCAACAAGGAGACAACATATGCAGCACCCCCGCCGCACCATCCTCCGCCTGACAATCGCCGCCACGCTGGCAGCATCGCTCCTGGCCGGCGCCGTCAGCACCGCGCATGCCGAAGCCAGCGAAGTCCGCATCTCCCACGGCTACGGCATCCTCTACCTGCCCATCATGGTGATGGCGAGCGAACACCTGCTGGAGAAGCAAGCCAAGGCCGCCGGCCTGGGCGACGTCAAAGTCAGCTATCGCATCCTGGACGGCGGCAACGTCATCAACGACGCCATGCTCTCGGGCGCGCTGGACATCGCCTCGCTGGGCGTGCCAGGCTTCCTCACGCTGTGGGACAAGACGCGCGGCAGCGCGATGGAAGTGCGCGGACTGTCGTCGCTGAGTTCGTCGTCGATGTACCTCATGACACGCAACCCGAACGTGAAGACGCTGGCGGATTTCTCTGACAAGGACCGCATTGCCGTGCCCGGCATCAAGACCTCACTGCCGGCCGTGGTGCTGCAAATGGCTGCCGCCAAGACCTTCGGCGACAAGCAGTTCAACAAGCTTGACCCGATCACCGTGCCGCTGCCGCACCCTGACGCCACCGCCGTCATGCTGGCCGGCGGCAGCCAGATCAACAGCCACATGGCCTCGCCGCCCTTCTCGTACACCGAGGCCGCGGCACCCGGCCTGCACCGCGTGTTCAACACGGTCGATGTGCTGGGCAACATCACGCTGGACATGACCTACACCAGCAAGAAGTTCTACGAGGCCAACCCGAAGCTGTCGGCGGCGTTCGTGGCGGCGCTGGATGAAGCCAACGCCCTCATCGCCAAAGACAAGACCAAAGCGGCGCAGATCTACATTGCGCAATCGAAGGTGAAGAGTTCGCCGGACGAAGTGAAGAAGATCCTGGACGATCCGGATTCGCGCTTCACGACCACGCCTGTGGGCGTCGCACACTATGCTGAATTCATGCAGCGCGTGGGCACGCTCAAGAACAAGCCCGCGTCGTGGAAGGATGTCTTCTTCCCGACGGTGCAGAACCGGCAGGGTTCGTAACGCGAAACGCCTGAGCACAACGAGCAGCACGCAGCATCCGCACGGAGGCATTTCATGGCACTACGCATCGTCCGGCTCGGGGAGCCGCGTCACCCCGACGAAGGCTTGCGCATCGGCACCGTGCGGCGCCCGCCACGCGGCGTGCCCAAGGAAGAATTCGCCAGCCGCGATTTCTACGACGTGTGGATGCCGCTGCTCTCGCCCACGCCCGAACTCGTCAAGCAGGCACAGGCCGCACAGAGTGCGCACGACGAGAAGGGCTGGCAAACCTTCGTGCGCCACTTCCGCACCGAAATGCGCGACGGCGATGCGGCACGATTGCTCGACATGCTGGCCGCGCTCTCGCACCAGACCCATCTGTCGATCGGCTGCTATTGCGAGGATGAAGCGCATTGCCACCGCTCGGTACTGCGCGAGTTGTTGAAGGAACGTGGGGCGAAGCTGGCTCCGTGAACAAGCACGCCACTTACACAAGGAAGACCATGACCAGCCTGCCCCGAACGCTTCGTCACCGCACCGCATCTGCCCTTCTGCTCGCACTGGCAATGACCAGCGCGCAGACAGTCATGGCGCAGAGTGCGCCCGCCGCGCTCCAGCCAGCCGATGCACACCACATCGTCGCCACGCTATCGGCCACGGGGGTGCAGATCTACGTTTGCAAGCGCGACGGCGACAAGCCTCCCGCGTGGGCCTTCAAGGCGCCACTGGCGGAGCTTTACGATGCCAGCGGCAAGCTCGTCATCAAACACGGAGCAGGCCCAAGCTGGGAAGCCCCAGACGGCAGCAAGATCACGGGGAAAGTCTTGCAGCAAGCGCCAAACACCTCGGAAGCCGGTGCCGTTCAGCTGCTGCTGTTGCAAGCCACCAAGGTTGGCGGCGCGGGCCTGTTGAGCGGTGTGCGCTACGTGCAGCGGCTGCAGACCCACGGCGGCATCGCACCCGCACAGCCCTGCACGGAAGAAGGCCAGGAAGGCCGCAGCCCGTACCTGGCGCAATACGTCTTCCTCGACTGACGCGCCGCTCTCAGAGATCGGTGCCGCTACCCCATACGGGGGACGACGGGCTTCCTTGGCAACCCTATAACGAAGAGACGCACGACCGGTGGTTCACCGCGTCGCGCCGTCGTCATTTGTCATTCGAGGAGCACGCCATGGGCCGCCGCTACATCGACTGCCGCGCCTTCCCCAGCGAGAACAACTGCTCGGTCGCCATCAGCGCCGACAGCGATGCCGAACTGCTGGAGGCTGCAGTGCAGCATGCCGTTTCCGTGCACAAGCACACCGATTCGCCCGAGTTGCGGGCGCAACTGCAAACCCTTTTCCAGGACGGCACCCCCGCCGTAGCGCCACCAAAGATGGCCGCTGCCTGATCAAAACGCGGCCGCCCCTACCGACGCGCCGACAGCGCCAGCATCAGCCGCACCACATCACACTGGCTGTGCGTGTTGGTCTTGCGATAGACGTGCTTGAGGTGCGTGCGCACCGTGTCGAGTGAAATGCCTAGCGTGCGGGCAATACAGGCTGGGTCGGAGCCGCTTGCGAGCAGATCGGCCACATCGGCTTCGCGGCGCGTCAGGTGGAATGCATCGGTCAGCCACAGGCTCGCCGGCTGCGCAGGCGAGAACCCTGTGCGTGCCGCAACGCGTTGCCAGCACAACGGCAGGGCTTGCGCAAAGTGCGGCAACAAGGCTTGTGGTGCCGCACCGTGCCGCATGGGTTGCGGCACGCCCGACTTGCAGTAATCGAGCCACACCGCGCCGCGCACTTCGGCATCGGCCACAGGCCACGAATCGACGCCATCACCGCGCACTGCATGCAGCAGCATGTCAGCCGCGCGCGCGCCACGCGATGCCACCCAGTGCCACCTTCTATCGACGCGCCACCGGATCATTGCCGCAGCATGGTCTGCGCCGCACGCGTCGCGCAGCACGTTCATCACGCCCACGGCATCGCCTGCGCAGGCCGCTACGTAGCAGTGGCGCAGCACGGTTGCCGAGGCATGAGGTGACGTGGTCAGAAGACGCGGCATAAGGCAATACGGGCGCAGCGGCTTGCGACCGCTGCGCCCGTCTGGAAAGGGACTTCATTATAGGAAGCGCGTCACCTCCTGCACTGCTCCTTTTGCCCTAGGCCAGCCTGCGCCTCAGGCCAGCGCGCGGCGCGACATCCAGCGTGCGCGCAGATGGTCGTACGCGAGGTTGAAACAGAACGTGTACGGCAGGAACAGCAGCATGATGCCGACGTCGAGCACAAAGGCTTCCCACAGGCCCACGTCCAGCCACCAGGCGGCCAGCGGCACCAGCATCAAGACCAGCCCGCCTTCGAACAAACAGGCATGCACCACCCGCAGGATCACGGTGCGCGAAAGCCGGTAGCGACGCTCCACGCGTTCGAAGATGGCGTTGAACACCATGTTCCATACCATTGCCACCGCGGCAAACATGAGGGTCATGACACCCATTTCAGCCAACGGCAAATCCATCAGCCAACTAAACAGGGGCGCGCAGATGAGCATGGCAATCAGCTCGAACGTCAGCGCATGTACGAGACGCTCGGCTGGCGTTTTGTATGAGACTTGCATTGCGATTACCTCCAAAAGCAGACGTCATTTTCATCGGTGTAAGCCGCTTTATCCAGTTTCGTATCATCGGTTTTTCCGATACATTGATAGGAAATCCCCCCTCTGAGGTTCCGATGCGCCACTCCCCGGAAGCCCTGCTCGCCTTTGCCGAAGCCGCCACGCTGGGTTCGTTCTCGGCGGCGGCCCGCAAACTGGGCAAGCGGCAATCCACCATCAGCGAGGCAATCGCCAATCTGGAGATCGATCTTGGCCTGACGCTATTCGACCGCAGCACGCGTCAGCCGACGCTGACCGAGGCGGGCCGTGCCATGTTCACGCAAGTGCGTCGCGTGCTTGAGGCCAGCGCGCAGATGGACCGCCTGGCCGCGCAGATGGCTGGCGGCCTGGAAGCGCGCCTGACGCTCGTGGTGTCAGACACTTACCAGTCCGACCGCTATGAACAAACGCTCGCCACGCTTGAGCAGCGCTACCCCGACCTCGAACTCGAATGCCTGATCGCCGAACACGAAGACGTGGTCGACATCATCCAGTTGGGCCGCGCCCAGATCGGCCTGGTGGCCGCGCAGGCGGCCTATCCGGCCGACGTTGGATGGGCAACCATTGCAGAGCAATCGGAGATCGGACTGTTCGTCGGGCTGCAGCACCCGCTCGCCCGATATGGCGACGAGGAAGTGCCACACGCAATCCTGCGCGAGGCACGCGAACTGCGGCTGAACACCTTCGTCGACAGGGCTGGGCCGCGTGCCGACGCAGTGCCCGTGCGCAGCGCTCGCCGATGGTCTGCGCCGAGCTATCTGATGCTGCTTGAAATGGCGGTGCTGGGCTTCGGCTGGACGGAGCTGCCGCGCTGGCTGGTGGATCACTTTGCGGCAGACCGGTTGCATGAAGTGCGTGCGCGCGGCTGGCCCCGCCTGGTGCCAGTCGACGCGGTATGGTCACGCAATCGCACGCTTGGGCAGGCAGGCGCGTGGCTGCTGGAGACGATGCTGGCGGGCTAGGGGCTCACGCGTTTTCGTCGAGCCGGTCGATGATCAGATGCGAAAGCTGCGCCGTCTGCTCTTTCGACAGCGAAAACTCCATGCCAAATGACGGAAACGCAGAGGCAGGCGCCCCCAGCGCGGGCGACCCGCTCGCCACGCGGCCCGTCAGCGAGAACGACTCCAACTGTCCATCGACGTAAGCACTGAAATCGAGAGCCAGCCGGTCGCCGGGCTGAAACGCCGCGCTGGCACTTTGCACAAGTGCACCATTCAGGCAGATGTCGCGGATCACCGCCACACGATCTGCCGCTGATGCCGCCTGCCCTTCGGGGCGCAAGCGGGCACCGATCCGTACTTGCACGCGCTTGGCACGGCGCAACGGCATCTTCTGCATCTTGATCGGCGCAGACAGCACCAGATACGGTGAGGGAAACTGCCCCACCGATACCACGCTGCACATCATGGTGACGACCGCGCGGCCCGAGAACCCGCGCAACAAGAGAATGTCCCGTACCTCCGGACGCAGCGTGCGCTTGCCGTCGGCCGGCTGCGTGACGAACACCGCTTCACCTTCGATATAGCCGATCAGTCGACACGGCAGCAGCCCCCGCAGCGGGGCAGATTTCTCCTGCACCTGCAGAACGGTGCCGACGCCCAGGCCCGTTGCCCCAAGGCGGGGCTTCGTCTCAGCCGGGGCGGCGGGCGCGGGGGGAGCAACGCCACTGCTTTCGTCCAACGCCAGCACGGGACCATGATGAAACAGCAGGCGCACGTCTTCGGCATCCGGCACCACGGCGCCGACGGGCAACAACAGGTGACCTGCGCTGTCGGCCAGCGGGAACGGCAGCGGCTGGCCGACCGGCACGTCTTCCTGGGTAAGCTGCCGCGTTTTTGGTTGGGTCATGAGGGGGCGATGGATCTGTGCGTCTGGGCCGGGCATATGCCCCGGCAGGCATACCGGCCATTTTGCAACAATGGCGGGCAAACGGCCGGAGATCAACTCGCGCGAACCCTGCCTGCCTGACGCACATCAACGAGAAGCGTTTGCATCACACCGCCAGTGCCGTCGCCTCGATTTCAACCGCCAGACCGTAATGCAGCGTGGGCACGGGCACCACGGCGCGTGCAGGCCGCAGTTCGCCGATCCACGCCCGATACAGCGCATCGAACGCCGGCCAGTGCGTTTCCATGTCGGTCACATACACGCGCACCTGCACGAGGCGCGAGCGGTGAGTGCCGGCCGCGGCAAGCACGGCGTCAAGATTGGACAGCACTTGGCGCACCTGCGTCTCGAATGGCGCATCAACGAGCTTTTCGCCTGCCGGCGTGACTGGAATCTGCCCTGCCACGAACACGAAACCATTGGCGCAGACTGCGTGCGAGTAGTGCCCCGCAGGCGGACGCAACGCCGGCGCGTTCAGGTAGCGCGCATTGCTCATTTGGCCACCTCCGCCCCCAGCACCAGCCTGGCGAAGTGCTGCAAGTCGACATTGCCGCCCGACAGAATCACGCCGACGCGCTTGCCATGCACGTCGACCTTGCCGGTGAGTGCGGCTGCGGCGGCCAGACAGCCGGTGGGCTCAACCACCGCCTTCATTCGGCTGGCGAAGAATTGCATGGCGCTCACCAGTTCCCCATCGCTCACGGTCACGATGTCGTCGACCAACTCGCGAATCACGGCAAACGTGTAGTTGCCCAGGTGCTGCGTCTGCGCGCCATCGGCCAGCGTCTTGGGCGTATCGATATGGACGATCTCGCCCTTGCGAAAGCTCTGCTGGCCGTCGTTGCCAGCCTCGGGCTCCACGCCAAAGATCTTGCACGCGGGGTTCAGCGCGCGCGCCGCCGTGGCGCAACCCGAGAGCAGGCCGCCGCCGCCCAGCGGGGCCAGCAGCACATCGAGCGGGCCGACCTCTTCGATCAGTTCCTTGGCCGCCGTGCCTTGCCCGGCCATCACGTGCGGGTGGTCATATGGCGGGATCAGCGTGAGGCCATGTTCTTCGGCCAGCCGGCGGCCGATGGCTTCGCGGTCTTCGGTGTAGCGGTCGAAGAACACCACCTCTCCGCCGTAGCCGCGCGTGGCTTCCACCTTCACGACGGGCGCGTCCTTGGGCATGACGATGACAGCACGCATGCCCAGCAGGCTGGCCGACAGTGCAATCGCCTGCGCGTGGTTGCCAGACGAAAACGTGATGACGCCCGCCTTGCGCTGCTCCGGCGTGAATTGCGACAGCGCGTTGTACGCGCCGCGAAACTTGAACGCACCCATGCGCTGGAAGCTCTCGGCCTTGAAGAACAGCTCGGCGCCAGTCATGGCATTGGCGGTTGCTGACGTCAACACGGGCGTCTTGTGGGCAACGCCTTGCAAACGCGCGTGGGCGGCAACAACGTCGTCGTAGGAAATGGGCAGGCTCATGCGAGGTTCTCGGGAAGGTAGGTGTAGACGGTTGAGCGCGCCACGCCGAGGGTCTGCGCGACTTCGGTCAGCGCACGGCGCAAGTTCAATAGGCCGCTGGCGGCCAGTTCTCGCATGGCTTCGCGGCGCTGGTCGAGCGTCATGGCCATGGGTGTGGTGTTGCGTGCGGCGGCAAACTGTTCCAGCGCGACGCGCACGTCTTCCACACGGCGTGGCGCCAACGATTCGGGCACCGGCGGCGCGGCCACATCAACGCGCATCAGTTGCGTAAGGCCGGTTGTCACGGCGTTCAACATGGAGACGTCCATGTTCAGGCAGATGGCCGCGACATATTGCCCACGGCTGTTCTTCAGGCCGATCGACGTGCTCTTGGCCGGGCGCCCGTCGGGAAACCGGTTGGCGTAGTTTTCAATGACTTCCGGGAAGTCCGGATCGGCAAGGCGTGCGAGTCCCAGCTCGGTCACGGCGTCGCCCACTTGGCGGCCGGACAGGTTATTGGCGATGGCGACGACGGAATGATCCGGATCGGTCAGGTCGTGCAGGACGACTTCCACCAGCGGCGCCAGCGTGTTGCCTAGCGCCTCGACGATCTTGCGGCCTTCGCGCAGCAGAAGGCGGTTTTCTTCGATGGACTTCATGGGCGTTGACGATACGTCAATTCCTGACATTTCGTCAACACCATGGGAGCCGCCATGACGGCGTGCGGCTCCCCGCGAGAAAAAAAACGCCTGCCCGAAGGTCGAGAGAGAACGGAGGTAACTGGGGCAGGCGAAGAAAGACTACTCAGGCACCAGTTGGCCCGGGGGCTGCGCCGTTTCGTGAGATGCGTGCTGCGCCTCGGCCGCGTTGCCAGGCCGGATCCTGAACCAGATCGAGTACATCGCCGGCAGGAACACCAGGGTCAGGATCGTGCCCGCGAACGTTCCGCCGATCAGCGTGTAAGCGAGCGCACCCCAGAACACCGAATGGGTTAGCGGGATGAAGGCCAGGATAGCGGCCAGCGCCGTGAGAATCACCGGGCGGGCACGTTGGACCGTCGCTTCCACCACGGCCCGGAACGGGTCCAGTCCTTCGCTCTTGTTGTGCTGAATCTGCCCGATCAGGATCAATGTGTTGCGCATCAAGATGCCCGACAACGCAATCAGGCCAACCAGCGCGTTGATGCCAAATGGCTGCCCAAACAGGATCAAGGTCGGGACCACGCCAATCAACCCCAGCGGACTGGTCAGGAACACCATGACCATCGCCGGAATCGATCGCACCTGGAAGATGAGAATCAGCAGGGTCACCGCCAGCATGATGGGGAACAGCGGCAGCATGGCCTTCGTTGCCTTGCCCGACTCTTCGATGGAGCCCGCTTGCTCAATGCGGTATCCGCTCGGCAGTTTCTCGATGATGGGCTGAAGCTGCTTGCTGATGGCGGTCGACACATCGGGCGGTTGCAGACCGTCTGCAATATCGCCGCGCACCGTGATGGTCGGCATGCGGTCGCGCCGGCGGATGATCGGCTCTTCCATGCGCACATCGATCTTGCCGATCTGCGAGAGCGGAATGCGCTGCCCGTTGGCACCAGCCAGTGTGAAGTCTGCGATCTTGGCCGGGTCGAGCCGCACGTTGCCAGCCGAGCGCGCGGTCACCTGCACGGTGCGGATGTCTTCGCGCACCGCCGTCACCGGAACGCCGTTGAGCAGGAATTGCAGTTGCTGCGCGACGGCACTGGAGGTCAGGCCCACGGCCTGGAGACGGTCTTGCTGCAAGGTGAAATGCAGCGTGGGCACACGCATGCCCCAGTCCGTATTGACCGTGCGCATCATCGGGCTGGCGTCCATGACCTGCCGCACATCGGCCGCGATGCGGCGCAACGTTTCCGCATCCGGACCGGTCACGCGGTAAGCCACGGGGAACGGCGAATACGGACCGAACACGAGCTGCGTAACACGCACGCGCGCCTCGGGAGCGAGGCCATCTGCAACGGCCTGGCGCAAGCGCAGCTTCAGCGCGTCACGCTCTTCCTGGCTGTCGGTGCGGATCACGATCTTGGCGAACGACGGATCCGGCAGCTCCGGCCCCATGGCAAGATAGAAACGCGGTGCACCCTGGCCGATGTAAGCCGTCACGATCTTGGCTTCCTGCTGTTTGGCGAGCCAGCCTTCAATTTTTGCAGTCGCTGCGTCGGTCTGGTTGATCGACGTGCCGTAGGGCATCTGCACCTCGACCAGCACTTCGGGCCGATCCGAAATCGGGAAGAACTGCTTCTTGACCACCGCCATGCCCACAATGGCCAGCACGAAGAGCCCGACCACCGCCCCCGCCACCAGCCATTTCCGCGCGATCACTCGCCCGAGCAACGCGCGGAAGCGGTTGTAGCGCGGCGTGTCGTAAATGGCAGCGTGACCACCTTCGACCTTCTTGAAGTCGGGCAGCATCTTCACACCCAGGTAAGGCGTGAACACGACCGCAACCACCCACGACGCAATCAGCGCAATGCCGACGATCCAGAACATGTTGCTGGTGTACTCACCCGCCGTGGAGCGTGCAAAGCCGTTGGGCATGAAGCCGACAGCCGTCACCAGCGTGCCCGAGAGCATGGGCGCGGCTGTGTGGCTCCACGCATAGGCCGAAGCGGCCACGCGGCTGTAACCCTCTTCCATCTTCACCACCATCATTTCGATGGCGATGATGGCGTCGTCCACCAACAAACCCAGTGCCAAAATCAAGGAGCCGAGGGTGATGCGATCGAAGTTCTTGCCTGTCGCGGCCATCACCACAAACACCACGGCGAGCGTCAGCGGCACGGCTGCGGCCACCACAAGGCCTGCACGCCAGCCCATGCTGACAAAGCTCACCACCATGACCACCAGCAGCGCGACAAAGAACTTGAGCATGAACTCATCAACGGACGCGGCGATGTTGACCGCCTGATCCGTCACCTTGGTCAGGCTCATGCCGAGCGGCATGTCCGCATTGATTGCGCCGATTTCCTTGTCGAGCGCCTTGCCCAAATCGAGCCCGTTCCATCCGTCGCGCATGACGATGCCCAGCAGCAGGGCGGGCTGCCCACCATTGCGCACCATGAACGTGGCGGGGTCTTCATAACCGCGCTTGACGGTGGCGATGTCCGAGAGCTTTAACGTACGGCCTTGCGAAACCACCGGCGTATCGCGAATCTTTTGCAGTTCATCGAACGCGCCATCCAGGCGGACGAACACCTGCGGCCCTTTGGTTTCCACCGAGCCGGCGGCCGTCAACGCATTCTGGCTGTTGAGCGCAGCAAACACATCTTGCGGGCTCACGCCCAGCGTTGCCAGCCGGTCATGCGAAAACTCAACGTAGATGCGCTCGGACTGCTCGCCGATGATGTTGACTTTCTTCACGCCGGGCACGTGCAGCAAGCGCTGCCGCTGCGTCTCTGCATCGCGCACGAGCGCACGTTGCGGCTCGCCCTGCGCCTTGAGCGCAAACAGGGCAAAGGTCACGTCCGAATATTCGTCATTGACGATCGGCCCGATCACGCCCGACGGCAGGTTGCCCACCTCGTCGCTAACCTTCTTGCGCGCTTGGTAAAACTCCTCCTGCACTTCCGACGGCGGCGTGGTGTCGAGCAAGGTCAACGTGGTGAACGCCAGGCCCGGGCGCGTGTACGTTTCTGTGCGGTCGTACCAGCGCAGCTCCTGCATGCGCTTTTCGATCTTCTCAGCCACCTGGTCCTGCATTTCCTGCGCGGTAGCACCCGGCCACACGGTCACGATGTTCATCACCTTGACCGTAAACGCCGGGTCTTCCGCACGGCCCAGTTTGAAGAAGGAAATGAGCCCCGCCAGCGAGATCAGGCAGATGAGAAACAGCGTGACGGCACGCTCGCGCACGGCAAGCGCCGATAGGTTGAAGCGGCCCGGGCTCACAGTCGCACTCCCGCGATGGCAGTGCCGGTGCCCTGCCCGGCCACGCGGACTTGCTGGCCCTCACGCAGCAGTTGTGCGCCTAACGCGACGATCCGCTCGCCTTGTTTGATCTGGCCGGCAACGCTTGCGCCTTCGTCCCCAAGGCGCACGATGGTGATGGAACGCCACGACACCTTGGCAGGGTCCCCCTGAATGACCCAAACACCGGGACCCTTGCCGGTATCAAACACCGCACCTAGCGGTACCTGTAGATCGCCTTGCGCTGTGGCCAGCCGCTCAGGAATCTGGATCGTGACGGTCGCACCAAGCGGCGCATTTGCCAGTTCGCCATCCAGCACATAACGCGCTTCGTACGTGCGGGTGAGCCGATCGGCTGCATCCGACAACTGTCGGAGCTTGGCGGGCGTGCCATCGCTTTCCTTGCCGAACAACGTGGCTTGTGCGACTGAGCCGATTGCCGGCCGCAACGTTTCCGGCAACTGAACCACCGCTTCACGGCGCCCGGCATGGGCCAAGCGCACCACCGCCTGTCCGGCATTCACCACTTGGCCCGGCTCGGCCAGCGTTTCCATGACCACGCCATCGCCATCGGCAACGAGTTCTGCATAGCGGCTGGCGTTGCGCGCTACGTCAGCCTGCGCTTCAGCGGCGCTCAGTTGCGCTTTTGCGGCATCCGCGGCGGCCTTGGCCTGGTCATAGGCGGAGGCGGAAATCGCGCCAGTGCCACGCAAGTCGCGGTAGCGCGCTTCGTCTTCCGCCGTCTGTTGCGCGCGTGCCCGGGCGGCGGCCACGGCTTCTTGCTGTGCGTGCGCGGCCAGCTTCAGATCCACAGGATCGATGCGCATGAGCGGCTGGCCGCGCTTGACGGGTTGCCCCGCGTCCACCAGCCGCTCCAGCACCTTGCCGGACACGCGGAACCCGAGGTCGCTCTGCACCCTCGCAGCCACCACGCCCGTGAACGAGCGCGATGCAGACGCCACAGGCCGAACAAACGCCGCGCGCACCAGAGGCGCCTGGGTGCGTGGGTCAGCGGGGGCTTTTTCGCCGCAAGCGCTCAGCGCGAGCGGCAAGGCAAGAACAACGGAAGAAGTAATAAGGCGACGCGAAAGCATGAAAGCCCCATCGACAGGATGAACTGGGCTTTCATTCTTGTTCTTGTGACCAATTTAGTCAATGGTCACAAAGAAAAAAAAACTGCATGTCAGGGGGAAAGACTCCGGAGCACGAGGCTCGAAAGCAGTCCGGGCGCCGTGTCCGTGTAGTCAAAGCTGTACTGCAGAAGCAACGGATTCATGTAGGGGCGCATGACCAGGGAGATGGCAGCTGTGGCTTCGTCCAGCGGCGTCTTGCGCTCGAAGTCTCCGGTCTCGCGGCCCTCCTGCAGCACATCGCGCAGCAACGTCTGGATACGGCCTTCGTAGGCAATCACAGACTGCCAGCGCTCAGTCGCTGCCGAGGCGGCAATTTCATACAGCTTGCGGTCATGGGAAAACAGCCGGAGGCTGGACTCCGTCAAGGCTTTGAACATGCGGCGCAGCTTCTCGGGCGGAGAGTCTGCCTCCGCCAGGGCTGCATTCACGTCGGCCTCGATCTCGCGCAGGCAGTTGGCGCAAATCATCTCGCCAATGGCCTGCTTGGACTCGAAGAACTTGTAAATGTAGGCCTTGGAAAAACCGATGGCCTTGGCCAGATCGGACACAGCAGTCTTCTCGTAGCCGTAGCGGCTGAAGTGCTCGGTGGCGGCGGCGACGATCTGGTCTCGCACATCGTGATCCGCCGGGCCGCGGGCGGAGACGGGGTAGGGAGGGGTCTTCATGGGCTTCAGCTTACGCGAGTCGCGATAGTTGAACAACTTGTGACCAATTTGTACTATAGTCACTAAAAATTTCGATGGACCTCGTCATGCTGCCAAAACACGCCTCTGCGGCCCTCCTCCTTGCATGCTTGGCGGCCGGATGTGCGGTCGGCCCCGACTATGTGAAGCCCGACGCACCGATCCCGGACCGGTTCCGTGGCCAGACCGCAGTGGAGCAGCGCCCCGCCAACACGGCAGCTGACCTCTCCACGTGGTGGGCGGGCTTTGGCGATCCGCAACTCACCAGATTGGTGCAGCTTGCACTGGAACAGAACCTGGACCTTGTCCAGGCGTTCGCACGCGTCACGCAGGCCCGTGCCGGCTTAGGGGCCGCCAATGCTGCACTGCTGCCGTCCGGCAATGTCACAGGCCAGGCTGCGCGTGCATACCAGTCTGTCGAAACCCCATTGGGCCGCGTGCTGAACTCGAGGCCCGGCTTTGACCGCTACGGCAACGCGTTCGAGGCTGACGTGAACGCCAGTTGGGAGCTGGACGTATTTGGCGGCCTACGCCGTGGCCGCGAGGCTGCGCTGGCGGACTACCAAGCCTCCCAAGCAGGCGCCGTCGCCACACGGCTGGCCGTGGCAGCGCAGACTGCCGATATCTACATCACCATCCGCGGCTTGCAAACGCGCCTGAAGGTGGCGCGCCATCAGGTGAAGACGCAAGAGGAATTGCTCGCCACCATCAACCTGCTTTACGGCAAGGGGCTGGCGGCGGAGCTTCAAGTCAGGCAGGCGGAAGGTGCGCTGGCGCAGGTTCGCGCCTCCATTCCGCAGCTTGAAGCAGGTCTGGATGCAGCGATGAACGCGCTGGACGTGATGCTCGGCTCGTTACCGGGCACGCACCGGGACGAGCTTGCGCAAGACGGTGACATCCCCGCCGCACCGCAGATTGCCATCAGCGGATCGCCCGGCGATTTGCTGAGGCGCCGCCCCGACCTCATCGTCGCCGAGCGCCGCCTGGCGGCTTCCAACGCGCGCATCGGCGTCGCCATCGCGGAGTACTACCCGAAGTTCTCGCTTGGCGGCCTGTTGGGCAGTGCCACATCGGTGGGCGCCGGAAGCCTGTTCGGCAGCGGCGCCAGCCAATTTGCCGGCGTGCTGGGCCTGCGCTGGCGCCTGTTCGACTTCGGCCGCATCAACGCGCAGATCGATCAGGCCAAGGGGCAAGAGGCGGAGATGCTCGCTGCGTACCGGCTTGCCGTGCTGCGCGCCACGGAAGATGTGGAGGACGCCTTCTCTGCCCTCGTCAAGCGCGAGGAGCAGGCCACGGTGCTCACGCAAGGCGTGGATTCGCTGAGCCGCGCGCGAAATGCTTCATTTGCTGCGTATCAAAAAGGCGTCGTCAGCCTGATCGAAGTCCTGCAGGCAGACGAGAGCCTGTTGCGTGCATCGGACGCACGCGCCCAGGCCCAAACGGAATCCGCGCGTGCCGCTGTCGCGGCATTCAAGGCACTGGGCGGAGGCTGGCAGCCCGATATCCCGACCGCCGTCGCCAGCAAATAAACCGCTGACAAAAACCCGATTTACCGCAGATCCCATTCACCCATACAGAAAGAAGTTGCCATGTCGAATTCCAAAGTCGTTGTGATTACCGGCGTGTCCTCGGGCATCGGCCGTGCCACCGCCGCGAAGTTTGCTCTGCGCGGGTGCCGCGTATTCGGCACCGTGCGCAACATCGCTCGCACTCAACCGATCGCCGGCGTTGAACTGGTCCAGATGGATATCCGTGATGAAGCCTCTATCCAGCGCGGAATCGAGACGATCATCGCGCAGGCCAATCGTATTGATGTACTGGTCAACAGCGCCGGCGTGGCCCTGCTCGGCGCGACAGAAGAAACGTCGGTTGCCGAAGCCCAGACGCTGTTCGACACCAACGTGTTCGGCATCCTGCGCACCACGCAGGCCGTCTTGCCGCACATGCGTGCGCAACGCTCGGGGCGCATCGTCAACATCAGCTCGGTGCTCGGCTTCCTGCCAGCGCCTTACATGGGCCTGTATTCGGCATCCAAGCACGCGGTGGAGGGAATGTCCGAGACCTTGGATCACGAGGTGCGCAAGTTCGGAATCCGTGTGGTGCTTGTCGAGCCGTCATTCACCAGAACCAGCCTGGATGCCAACGCACCTCAAGCGGTTTCCAAGGTCTCCGCCTACGACGCGGAGCGCGGCATCGTTTCGCAGGCCATTCAAAAGAGTGTTCAGAAGGCGCCGGACCCTGATGGGGTCGCAAGCACCATCGTCGATGCCGCACTGGGAGCCTGGAAGATGCGCCGTACACCCAAAGGCGAGGCGTCCCTTCTCAGCAAGCTGCGCCGGTTCATGCCGGCAGGCCCTGTTGATGCGAGCCTGAGGAAGACATTCGGCCTCTCCTGAGCGCGCTGCGGCAAGCGCGCTCACTCCCCACCCGAAAGCTCAACAATGTTCACCGCAAGTCCAGAACCTCGGACGTGCCGCCAGAAAACATCTTGAAAAAAGCTCATCAAACCTGCCCCTTCATGGAAGCTTGACGACGCATCCTGTCAGGCGTGGCGGCAACGCGTGCGTCTGCCGCCAAAGCCCCGCATGGCATGGTTCCTGCACGCCGAAATGCGCCGTACCACCAAAAAAAGTCGGGGGACTTGCGTGATGAAGGGGCAGCACAAAAGGGGAATTCGCCTAACAAGAGAGATGTGCACAGGGGCTCACGCTACGCTGCACTGTAAGCGGCGGCGCTGTGTTTTCCGGACCCGCTATGGAGACGGAGCCCCGCACACCAGGGTGACCGCAGACCTCGCCGCCTGATCGCTCGTCAGGATGTGCTCGAAGTGCCGCTGCGCCGCGTGCATCATCACCATGCGGCCGTCTAAAGCCATCGCATGCGCAACGGCGCAGGCTCGCCTGCCGCGCACGGGCCGCACATTGCACGGCGTGCGACTGTTTGGTCTTGCAGCGCTGTTCGCTGCGCAGTACGCCCACGCTGCCCCGCTGGGCACGTGGGATTTTTCCATCGAGCGGGCGCCCTTGGAGCGCGTGTTGATGGAAATCGCCAACGTGAGCGGACAGCCCATGTCGTTCCCCTCCGGTCTTGCCAAAGACCTGTTGGCTGGTCCGGTTCGCGGTGCCATGTCGGCCCAGCAGGCTGCGGAACAGGCCCTCAAAGACAGCGGTCTGCAACTGACCACGCTGCCCGACAACACGTTGACCATCGTGCGGACCACAGAGCAGCCGCGCGACATCGGGACCCTGCCCCCAGCTGAAGTACGCGCAAAGACGGGCGGCGACTTTGCCGTCTTCACAACAGGCCCCATCACGCATATCGAGACGCCTATCACGAGCGTGCCCCACGCCGTCAGCACCCTCACAAGAGAGTTGCTCACCAGCCAGAATGCCCCGTCGATGGCGGATGCCCTGGCGCTTGCCGGTGTCTCATCAATGTCGCTCGACCCGACTGCCGCCCCACGGTACGCCACGCGGGGTTTCATGACAGGACAGATCTCGGTCGATGGTCAGCCCGACAAGATGGCTGCGCTGCGCCCCCTCGAGGCGGTAGAAGATGTTTCAGTGATCAAGGGAACGCATGCTGACATCGGGGGTGCCCCCACCGCCGTGGGCGGCATCAATGCCAATCTCAGGGCACCCACGGTAGCGCCGCAACGAACGGTGTCCGTAGAAATCGGCTCGCACGCCGAGCGCAAAGCCCTGGTGGATCTGGCCGGCCCAATCGGATCGACCGACCTGTCTTACCGGACGGTGGCGTTGCAGGACACAACAGCCAACAGCGATTCCGGATACGCCGGTCGCCGCAAGAGCTACGGGCTCGCGGCGCTCGGGTGGCACGATGCCGCTACGGAGGTCACGGTCGGACTCGAATCCGTCACCAGCCGCCAGCCCATGCCGCCCGCCACGTTCGCACTGAATGGCGCGCCTGTCCGATTGGCCATGCAAAGCCCGCTGGGCAATGCCGACGACAACGTGCAGTCCCGCGCGAGCCGCGCCTATTACAAGGTCTCGCGCAACCTGTCGGACGATTGGTCCTTGCACTCACTTGGCACGTACGAAGCGCTCACCGAACAATCTGCGCTCTGGCATACGGCGCTCGTGGTCAACAACACGGCACCTACGTCGACACTGAACCTTGGCGATCGCAGCAACGACACCTCATGGGCCATCTCGAACGAGCTTACGGGCAGGTTCGCACATGGGCCGTTCCAGCACGTGCTCACATTCGGCTGGGATGAGTTTCAGGAACGGCAGGACATGGTCTTTGCGGCGACGCCTTTGCTGATGCCGCAGAATCCGTTTGCCCCTGTTCAACTGCCGCCGGCCACGTTCGTGCCGGGCATTCAAGTTTCGCAATCGGTACGGCAGTCGGTGTTTCGCGTGCGCGACCAAGTCGCCATTGGCGAGCATTGGGAGCTATCCGGCGCCCTGTACGTGAACAACTACATCGCCAAACTGCCGCTCGCGCAGCTTCAGGGCTCCCCCTGGACGCCGTCGCTGGGCGTGCTCTACAAGCTGACGCCGCATACCGCATGGTTTGCCGATTACTCACGCGGTTTCCGCCTCAACACCAGCTACTTCGACCCGTGCCAAGCCTTGTTGCCTGAACGGAGTCGTCAGTTGGAAACCGGGCTGCGCTGGGCAGATGTCAACCGCGCGCTGACGATGCAGGCCGCGTTGTATCGCATTGACGCGCGCCACGTGAGGGTGGTGGATGTGGCGCCCGCCGGCTACGACACGCAAATCGCACAACAGAGCAGCGAAGGACTGGAAGTCTCGATGCAAGGTGCGGTAACGAAAGGCTTGGACACTTCGCTGTGGGTGGCACTGTCTCGCGTATCGGGCACGCTGACCACGGGGTTCCTGCCGCAGGCGCCATTCCTGAGCGGAGCGGTTTGGACGACGTACACCATGCAGGCGGGCCCATTGAAAGGCGCGGGCGCCGGGATTGGCGTCACCGGGCAACGCGGCGCCCCATGCTACGGTGACACCCCGTTTCGCATGCCCGGCTTCATGCGCGCCGACGCCAGTCTCTTCTGGCACCAGAAATCCTGGAGCGTCGATCTCTTCGCGCGCAATCTCTTCAATATCCGGGCTTACGGCAACGCACAGTCTGGAAACTTCATCCCCGTTCAGCCGGGCCGCACGCTGACACTGCGCGTGACCCACAACTTCTGACGTTGGCCGGCCAAGCCGGCAAGGCGAGCGCTTAAGAAAAGCCGCTTAGCGCTCGCCACCCAGTCGGGGCCACCGGCCAACGGGTGGGCTTAAATCTGGCTCATGCCGCCGTCGGCAATGATCTCCGTGCCGACAATGAAGGCCGATTCCGGCGCCGACAGATGCAGCACGGTCGAAGCAATCTCCTCCGGCTGGCCAAAGCGGCCCATCGGCACCTGGCTCTGGATCTGCGCAGCGGTAGCGGCCAGCGTGTCGGCATCCAGGCCGAGCTTGCCGTACAGCGGCGTCGTCACGGGGCCGGGGCTGACCACATTCACGCGGATGCCCGAGCCGATCAGCTCACCCGACAGCGTCTTCGCCAGCGAGATCAGCGCAGCCTTGCTCGCGGCATACACCGACGAATTCGGCATGCCGATGTGCGCGTTGATGGAGCCGTTCAGCACGATCGACGTGCCCTTGTTGAGGATGGGCAGCAGTGCCTGGATCTGAAAGAACGCGCCCTTCACGTTGGCGTTGAAGGTGGCATCCCACAGTGCCTCGTCCACGTCCGGCACGGCGGCAAACCGGGCCATGCCGGCGTTGATGAACACGGCGTCCAGACGCACGCCGGCCTCCTGCAACTGACGGGTCAGCTCGCGTGCGGCCGCCACGCTGCCGGTTTCATTGCGGATGGCGATGGCGTTGTTGCCGAGCGCGGCGCGCGCCGTTTCCAGCGCTGCGGCATCACGGCCGGTAATGACCACACGGGCGCCTTCCCGCACAAATGCCTGGGCGGCTGCCAGGCCAATACCGCTGTTGCCGCCAGTGACCAGAACGGTCTTGCCTTCGAAGCGATTCATGATGTCCTCCAGTAGGAAAGTTGAACTTGAACAATCGCGTGACTGCAGTGTGGACGCGGGTAAGCGGTTTGCCATACGATCTGGACGATGAACATGTTCGAAGGAATTGCACATGTTGACGGACGAAGAATTGGCCCTGCTTGAGGCCATCCGGCAGACGGGCAGCCTGTCGCGCGCGGCTGCGCAACTGGGCAAGGCGCCGTCGACCGTGTCGTATGCCGCACGGCAACTGGAGCAGCGCTTCGACGCCTTGCTGTTTGATCGGCGCAGCTATCGGCTGCAGCTCACGCGCGCCGGGCAGTTGTTGACGGAAGAAGCCGCGCGGCTGGCGCAGGACGTATCGCGCGTGGCGCAGCGCGTGCGCCAGGTGGCCAACGGCTGGGAAGACCGCTTGTGGATCGTGACGGACGAACTGCTGGAGTTCGAATCGCTCATGCCCGTGATGCACGCGTTCGACGCACTGCAATCGGGCGTGGCGCTGCGCGTGACGCACGAGGTACTGGCCGGCACATGGGAGGCGCTGCGCGACGGCCGTGCCGATCTCGTCATCGGGGCGACCAACGAGCCGCCGTCCATCCCGAACCTCGGGTGGTTCGAACTGGGCGTGGTGGAGTGGGTGTTTGCCGTGTCGCCTCGGCATCCGCTGGCAGCCATCGAGGCGCCACTCACGCGTGAGGAAATTGCCCGGCATCGGGCCGTGGTGGTGGCCGATTCAGCGCGAACCACCGCCGGCCGCGCCTACGGCATGCTCAGCGGGCAACCTACGCTGGCCGTGCCCAGCATGCGTGCCAAGACGCTCGCGCAGCGCGACGGCCTGGGCGTCGGCTGGCTGCCGAGGCAGCGCGTGGCATCGTTGCTCGCGCGCGGCGAGCTGGTGGAGAAACGCACCACCGATCCACGTGAACCGAACCTGCTCTACGTCGGCTGGCGCAGCGGCGATGGCGATGGTGAAGGCCGCGCACTCCAATGGTGGCTCGAACAACTACGGCAGCCGCGTCTGGCCAAGCGGCTTGTGCAAGGCGTTGGCGCATTCGCCTGAAACTTCACCGGGCCACGTGATCTTGCCTATGCTGGGATGACGCCGACGCCGACGCCGCATTCGCCCGTCGGCGCAACACAAGCGACGCCGACTGTTGCGGAATGATCAACGTTGCAGCGTTTGTCTTCTGACAAACCCTCGGGTGGGTCAACGCGCGCGGTCGGCCAGCGTTAATCGGTCACGCACGTATCTCCGTGCCTCGTTGAGGGTCTCGTTATGAAACTGTCTGCGTTGATGTTTTCGATGGGTGCGCTGGTGATGGGCTCGGCGTTTGCGCAGGGCACCGCCGCGCCCGCCACCGCACCGGCAGCGGCCCCGGCGGCCGTCCACGCGGTCTGCAAGGATGGCACCCCGTATAGTGGCGCGACGCTCAAGGGCGCTTGCCGCGGCCATGGCGGTGTCGACAAGAAAGCCAGCGCAGGCGGTGCACCTGCTGCCGCGCCGGCCGCTGCACCTGCCGCACCGGCTCCGGCCAAACCTGCCGCAGCCGCTCCCGCCGCGCCTGCCCCGGCACCTGTAGCCAAACCCGCAGCCGCAGCGCCTGCCAAACCGGCCGCGGCCGCTGCAGGCACCGTTGCCCCCGGCGGCGGCCCCGACAAGGTCTGGGCCAATGCCAGCACCAAGGTCTACCACTGCCCGGGCGATCGCTATTACGGCAAGACCAAGCAGGGCGAATACATGACCGAAGCCGACGCCAAGGCTGCCGGCATGCGCCCCAGCCGCAACAAGGCCTGTACCAAGTAAGACACGCCTGAAGCAAACTCGCACGCCGCGGCCCACCCGGGTCGCGGCGTCGTCCATTTCAGCCTGATTACCGCATCGCATGCCCCCCAGCAACGAACATCCCGCCGCCGCCCTGCAGCACCCAGAGGGCTTCGCCCCGTTGGCTGCGCCGCCCCAGCCGCCACAGCAGCGGGTGGTGCGCGACGTCATCGCAGGGTTCTCGATTGCGGGCCTGTTGCTGCCCGAAGCCGTTGCTTACGCAGGCATAGCCAGCCTGCCGCCACAGGCCGGGCTGATCGCATTGCTGTGCGGGCTGGTGGTCTATTCGCTGGTCGGCACGAGCCGCTTTGCCATTGTCTCGGCCACATCGTCGTCGGCCGCCGTGCTATTTGCGACGGTGCTTTCGGAGCCCGGGGCCAGCGGCCCGACGGCGCTCACGATGGCGGCGGCGCTCATCATCGCAACGGGCGTGCTGTTCATCCTGGCGGGCGCGGCACGCCTGGGCGGCATGTCGGATTTCATCGCGCGACCGGTGCTGCGGGGTTTCACGTTCGGGCTGGCACTGACGATTGCCGTCAAGCAGTTGCCCAAGATCCTCGACGTGACGGTGCACCACAGCGACACGCCACGCATCGCGCTCGACCTCATCACCAGTGCGGCCAGTGCCAACCGGTACAGCACGACATTGGGCGCCGTCGCACTCGCGCTGCTCTTCGGCCTTGGGCGCTGGGGGCGCATTCCGGCCACGCTGGTCGTCATCGTGCTGGCCATCGCGGCTGGCTACTGGATCGACTGGCACAGCTACGGCATTGCCGTGGTCGGCCATATCGACCTGCAGAACATCAGCTTCGGCGTGCCTGCGCTGAACCGGGTGCAATGGATGCAAAGCGCCGAACTCGGTTTTGCCCTCATGCTGATCCTCTATGCCGAGTCCTACGGCTCGATCCGCAACTTCGCGCTCAAGCACGGCGATGGCATCTCCGCCAACCGTGACCTCGTCGCACTGGGCTGCGCGAATCTGCTCTCTGGCCTGCTGCACGGCATGCCCGTCGGCGCCGGATATTCAGCCACGTCTGCCAACGAAGCCGCGGGCGCGCAATCGCGTTTTTCGGGGCTCTGTGCAGCAGCCGTGGTGGCGCTGATCGTGTGGTTGTTCCTGCCGCAACTCGCGCGCATTCCCGAGCCGGTGCTGGCGGCCATCGTGATCTTTGCGGTGAGCCATTCGTTGCATCCGGCTGTGTTCAAGCCCTACTGGGCCTGGCGCCGCGATCGGCTGGTGGTGATTGCCGCGTTGCTGGCCGTGCTGGTGCTGGGCGTGCTGCACGGGCTGCTGGCCGCGATTGGCGTGAGTCTGCTGTTGACGCTGCGCCAGCTTTCCGAGCCCAACGTGAGCGTGCTCGGTCGCCTGCGGGAGAGCCACGATTTCGTCGATGTGTCACTGCACCCCGAAGCCAAGCCGGTGCCTGGCGTGCTGATCGTCCGGCCCGAAGTCCCGCTGTTCTTCGCCAACACCGAGCGCGTGCTCGGCAAGGTGCGTGCGATGCTGCAACAGCCGCATGAGCCCGCGCTGCGCGCCATCATGCTCAGCCTGGAAGAAACACCGGACGTGGATGGCTCGGCCATCGAAGCGCTGCGCATCTTTGCTGCCGAATGTGCGGCGCGCGGCCTGCAACTGATGCTGGTGCGACTCAAGCCGCGCGCGCTGACCGTCCTGCAGCGCGCCACCGACAACACGCTGCGCACCGAGATGCTGCACGAGCTGAGCGTGGACGAGTGTGTGCAGTCGCTGGCCTCAACGGGCGGCACACCCGCACCGGCCTAGCGCGACAACGCCGCCTCGTTCCAAACACGCCGGTCTTCCCGGGGCTGCGCGACGCACGCCACCCCCGGCGTTGGCGGATTAGCGCGGGGCGTTGCCCGCTGCACGCGCGCCTTCGAGAATGATGCGCGCCAGCTTGGCGTAATCGCCATCAAAGTGATGGCCGCCAGGCAGCTTCACCAGTTGCACCTGCTTCGGGTCCAGGCCCGGGCAATTGGTGTCTTTCTCTTCCTTGCCGTAAATGCACATGCCCAGGCCCGCCGGCAGCTTCTGCACCTCCGGCAGGATCGGCAGGCCGGACGCGCTGCTCGACACCCAGTTGGTCATGTGGAACTCAAAATCGGCACGCTTGCCCAGACCCATCATCACGGCCAGCGCAACATGCTCGCGCGATGCCGCCGGCATCCGGTTGACGATGAAGGGCAGCACGTCTGCGCCCTGCGAATAGCCAATCAGCAAAGCCTTCTGTTTCTTCCAGCGAGCGGCGTAAAAGCGCACGAGCCGATCCATATCGGCGGCGGCAGAGGCTGGCGTGCGCGGCGTCCAGAAGTAGCGCAGCGAATCGATGCCGACCACGGGCACGCCTGACTTGGAAAGCGCAGCGGCCACCTCCTTGTCGAGCCCTGCCCAACCGCCGTCACCCGAGAGCAGTACGGCAAACAACTCCGACGGTGTACCGGGCTGCGCGGGCACTTCGATGATCGGCAGGTCGGACACCGCTGCGGGCGGCGGCGGGGGCGGCGGTTTGCGCTGCGCGACAAGCTTGGCGAAAGCAGTCTTGAAAAGGTCGGAGGCGGTCACGGGCGGTGCATTGGCAGCCGACACGGTAGTCGGCAACGCCACCGACTGCGCCCCCGAAATCGTATCGATGAAGGCTTGCGTGGCACGCGCTTCGCACAGCGGACCGGAGCGCCGCGCAAACGACGTCGGCGTGGCCGATTGCAGCGCCACCCACGGCGCAGACAGCTTCGTGGCGGGCAGCAGAACCACCCCGGCATTTTCAGGCGGCTTGACGCGCTTGGCGGTGGTGCGGCTCTCGCTCATGCGGCGGCTGAAGTGCACGCCCTCGCCCTTGCACAGCGGCTTGCGCAGCTCCAGCACGGGGCAGAATTCCATCGACATGGCCGCGGCAAAGATATTCGGGCGCGCCTGGGCAATCATGGCGTAGGCCAGCGCACCGCCTTCGTTGTCGCCAACGAGGATGGGCGGGTAGTAGCCTGGCACTTTCTCGTAGGCCTGCAGGAAGCGGCTGAAGTTTTCGAGGTCACCGTCCGGGAAGGCGCAATCGCCCAGGTCAGCCTCCAGGCTCGCGAACAGCGCAGGTGTCGACAGGCCTGCCACCAAGGCGCCCTGCTGCGCGAGGCTCTCTGCCATGCGCGATGCGGCGGGCGTCCAGCCCAGGTCGCCCGAGAGCATCAGCACGACGGAGCGGATTTCGCCCCTCGGCTTGTAGACCGGCACATCGCGAAAGCGCCCGTGCGTGACGAACTCGACAGCACCCGGCGCCGCCGCGGCCGTGGTGGGCGCCACCACGGGCAGCGACAGCACGCCGCCGTTGGCGGCCTTGTTGGCGGTGACAGCCGCAGCGCTCATCTGCAGGCGAGGCGGCATGTCGCCGCGCGGCGGCACCGCCAAAACACCGCTGGCGCCCGTCATGCCCACAGGCGGCACCAGCACCGGACCCTGCGCAGGTGTGGGCTTGGGGGCAGCCGGAGCATCGGCTGCGATGGCCCAGGACGTTGCCAGCACCATGCCGACCGCACTCAAATGCCCAGCCCAACGCAAGCCTTTGCGTAGCACTCTCCGATGCCGCGCCTCTTGTGTGCGCGGTGCTTGCCAACTCATTTGGAGATCACTCCCTTCAAGCCGCCGCCGATCAACGCGGCGACGTCCGTCAATGTGAACAGCGGCGCAATACCGCCACGTGCGAGCAGGTAGCGGGCTTCCCACACCGGCTCGAACTTGTCTTTGAAATTGCGCAGCCCTCTGAAATTGTAGAAGCGCGCGCCGTGTCGGAACATCATCCGTCCGAAGCGGTGCCAGCGCGGCGCAAGCTGATGCTCAACCATGCCCGACATCGGTGCCATCCCCAGCCCGAAACGCTGATACCCCTGCGCCTGGAAGTGGAGGATGACCTTGCCGAACAGGAAATCCATCGTGCCGGGAGGCACGTCGCTGCGATAGCGCATCAGGTCGACGCTCGCCTCGATGCGCAGCACGTCGGGGCACATCAGCGTGGCAAACGCCAGGATGACGCCCTCGCGGCGCACCACGGCCACGGGCTGGCTGCGGATGTAACGGTCGTCAAACGCGCCCAGCGAAAAGCCTTTTTCGCGCGCATTCTGGTTGCGTAGCCATTCATCGGAGATGGCGCGCAATTCGTCCAGCACGGTGGGCACATCTTCCGTCGGCACGATCTCGAACGACAGGCCTTCGCGCTCGCCGCGCGTCACGCCATGGCGCAGGTTGGCGCGGCGCGAGCCCTTCAGGCTGAACTCGGGCAGCGACACATACGCCTCTTCGCCCAACTTGTAGGCACGCAGGCCCGCATCGAGATACAGCGACAGCGTCTGCGGCCGCGTCTTGTAGAACGCGGCGCGCCCGCCATGCGCGTCGGCCATTTCGATAAAGCGCCAGATCAGCTCGGGCCATTCCTGCTGCGCGCCCACGGGGTCCGACAACGCCACCCACGAGCGCCCCTGCTTGGCGTACATGATGAACGCGTTGCCCGACGGCGAAAACAGCAGGCTCTTGTCGCCCATCAGCGCGAGCGTGGCATCGGCGGCGGGCTGCTTGCGGACGATCTCGGCCGCGCGGGAGAGTTCTTCGTCGCTCGGGAAAGTCGTAACGCCCGGCTCCTTGCGAAAGAGCTGCCACATGCCGAAGCCGAGCCCCGTTACGGCCACAGCCATCAGCGCGCGGATGGAACGCGGCGCATCGCCGTCGAACGTGAATTGCCACCAGAGCTGGTTGGCGTAAGCCACCTCGCGGTAGGCGAAGAAGAGGATCCACACGCACGCCGCAAACACGCAGACCATGGCGAGCAGCCACCCCGCCTCCAGGCGCTGCGAGAACAGCGACGACGGCCGGTCAAACTGCCGGCGCGAGATGACGAGCAGCATCGCCAGCGTCACCAGCACCGCCATCTCCGACACGGCTATGCCCTTGGGCAACGCCAGCACGCCGGTGAGCAGCGACAGCACCAGCGCTGCCCACCATGCGGCATCCAGCCGGTGCAGCAGCCCGCGTGCGACAAACAGCATGATGAGCCCCGCCACGCTGCCGATCATGTGCGAGGCTTCCACCACGAACAGCGGCACGTGCATGCGCAGAAGGTCTTCGGCTTCGTCGCTGGCTGGGGTGACGCCCGAGACGAGCAGCATCACGCCTGCCACCATCGTCAGCGCTGCCAGCAGCCCCGGCGACAGCTTGACCGCGGCGCGGCCGAACGGCGCCCCCGCGCCGGAACGCAACTCGAACGCGCCAAGCATGGCGGCGGCCACGACCAGCGGCAGCAGGAAATAGATGACGCGGTAGAACAACAGCGCAGCAAGCACCTCGGCCGGCGGCGCTTGGCCGCTGCAGCCCAGGAGGATGACCGCCTCGAAGACGCCCAGGCCGCCCGGGCTCTGGCTGAGCACCCCCAGCGTGACGGCCAGCGCGTAAAACGCCACAAAAGTGGGCAGATCGACGGCGCCTGCTGGCATCAGCACCCACAGCGCCGCCGCAGCCGCACTCATATCCGCCGCTGAAATCGCGAACTGCCGCGCGGCCAATCCTGGCGGCGGCAGGCGGATTTCCCATCGGCCGAACAGCGTCACATGGCGCTGACGCATGCACAGCACGAGCAACGCGACGACGCCGGCCAGGACCAGCAGTGCCACGACTTCGAGCAGCGCCGCCGGCAAATGCGTAATCGCGGCGATGTGCGGCGCGCCCCACAGCAGCCCGACCGCGCCAAAAGCCGTGGTGGACACGCCCAGCGCCCCTGCATCAAACGCGACCGCCTCCGTCACACGCGCGGCATCGACCCCGGCCGCCGTGTACAAGCGCGTGCGCACCGCCCCGGCCGTCAACGAACCGAGGCCGACGGTGTTGCCCAGCGCATAAGCAATGAACGAGGTGGTGGCCACCGTAGCGGGCGCCACATGCGCGCCGGCATAGCGCAGGCCGGACGCGTCGTAACCGGTCAGGGCGACGTAACTGAGCGCCGTGGCCAGCATGGCCAGCATCAGGTGCGAGCGCGGCGTGGCCTGCAGCGCGGCGACCATGTCGGCGTAGTGCACATGGTCGAGCAGCGCATACAGGCTGTCGAACACCAGCGCGCCAAGCACCAGCACCACACCGATCACGATCCAGCCAGCGAGGCCAAAGCCGGAATCAGCGGGCGCAGGCGTGGCAGGCGCGTCAGGCACGGTGCGGGCCGAGGATCGGCGTGATGTTGGACTGGCGTCGTTGGACGCGGCGTCAGGCATGGTGAAAAACGAAATCCTGCTGGCTTGGTGGAGTGCCGGTCAAAGCGATACACGAATCCGGACACGCAGAGACGGGAGAGCGCGGCAAGCCAAACCGCCGAAGCCCATGCTCCGCACGGTATCGACGTCTTGATTGGACCCCGACCTGCCGGCACGGGCTTGTCGCGCGCGCCGGCTTTCTCTCGCCCCGCGCTTCAGACGGCGCGTGTGCTGGATTCGCACGTTGTTTGCGGCCTACGTAAGACGGCTAAAACCGCCGATGCGTTGACACGCAGCCCGCATTTTACGGTTTGGGCGCGCTCTCCGGCGCCTTGGGGGGCACATCGGGCTTGCCGGCATCGACGGAAACCGGGTCACTGGCAGGAAAGGTTTCCTCAATGCCCTCGTCGAGCAGGGCTTCTTCATGCGTATCGGCCACGGGCGGATGGGGGTTGGCGGGCGCCGGAGTGGGTGAGGCGCGATCGTCTGGTTCTGGCATGGCGTTCTCCAAGAATGCTTACCCAGAATAGGCAAAGCTGGCCTGACACGACGGCATGGGGGGCGGAATGCACATCTGTCGGGTGGGCAACATGCCCAGCGCCGCGGGTGCGGCACTCAGCCGAGGATCAGCAAGCTGCACACCCGCCGCCAAAAACGTTGCGTGAACAGGATGAAATCAACCACCGCAAACGTTTTCATTGCAGAAAACGTCTTAGATAGTATTGCGTAGGAAGGTGGAGTCCGGTACACAATTGAGGCTACCGTTTTCAATATTTTCACAATTCTGCGCATGCCTTTACAGCGCGCCACGGGTGCCTTCCTACGGCGGCCTTCCCTGCTGATCATCGGCGCGTCGTTGCTGGCGCTAATGCTGGCCGCACTGACCGCACTGTCGCTCTGGGAAATGCGCACGGACGCGCTGGCCCGCGCGCGCGACGCTGCTGGCAACCTGTCGCTGATCCTGCAACGTGACATCGCGCGCAACATCGAGGTGTACGACCTGTCGCTGCAGGCCGTGATCGACGGTGTGCGCGACCCTGCCATGCTGGCGTTGCAGCCCGCCGTGCGCCAACTGGTGCTGTTCGACCGGTCGACCAACGCGCAGGACCTGGGCTCCCTGCTGGTGACTGACAAGGTCGGCAACGTGGTCCTCGATTCCCGTTCGGTACCGCCGCGGCATATTCACCTGGGCGACCGCGACTACTTCCAGGTGCATCAGGGATCCGCGAACGTCGGGCTGTATATCAGCGAGCCATTTACCCCGCGCGTGACTGGCCTGGATACGTCGCTCGGACTCAGCCGGCGGCTGAACGGCCCGCATGGCGAATTCAACGGCATCGTGGTCGGCACGCTGCGCCTGAATTACTTCCGTCGGCTGTTTGACGGCATCAACCTCGGCCCCCACGCAACCGTAACGCTGGTACGCACCGACGGCACGCTGCTCATGCGGCGCCCGTACAACGAAAAACTCATCGGCCGCAGCCTGGCCGATGCCACCGCCTTCCAGAAGCGGCTGCTCGCACCGGAAGGCTCCTACGTAGACGTCGCCGGCATCGATGGCATCGAGCGCCTGTTCAGCTTCCGCCATATCGGCGACCACCCGCTGATTGTCACAGTCGGTCTGGCCACCGAAGACATCTACGCAGAATGGCGGCAGCGCGCATGGGTGATCAGCGGCATCGTGCTGATGCTCGACGCGGTATTCATGGTGCTGTCGTTCCTTTTTGCGCAGCAACTGCGCAAGCGGCTCGATATGGAGCAGCAATTGCATCTGCTGGCCAATACCGACAGCCTGACCGGACTCGGCACGCGCCGTGCGCTGGACTCGGCATTGGACGTTGAATGGCGTCGCGCCAATCGCCATCACACCCCGATGTCGGTGCTGATGATCGACGTGGACAACTTCAAACCCTACAACGACAAGTACGGCCATGCCGCCGGCGACACCGCGCTGCGCACGGTGGCACGCTGCATCAACGACAGCATCAAGCGCCCGGGAGATTTTGCCGGCCGCTATGGCGGCGAAGAGTTCTGCGCTGTGTTGCCCAATACGGACCTCAACGGCGCCATGCGCGTGGCCGAAAGCATCCGCACCGCCGTGCTGGGCGCCGACGAGCCCAACGTGGGAAGCGCGTACGGCAAGCTGACGGTCAGCATCGGGGTGGCTTCCCACTCGGGCATCGCCGCGGCGGACGATACCGTTCAAGACCTCATCCACCTCGCCGACGGGCGCCTGTATGAAGCCAAGGCGGCGGGCCGCAACGTGGTCATGCCCAGACAGGAGCGGCCGAAGCTGGCAGTGGTCTAGTCCAGCCCCCGCAGGCACCCCACTTTGGGGGCATGCCATTATCGGCCATCGCTTCTGCACAATGCGCGTGACTTTCAGGAAAACGCTGTGAGCAAACCTCCGCACTCCCACTTCGATACGTCTGCGCTGCCGCGCGAGCATCAATTTGCGGCGTGGCGAGATGCCATCAACGTGCTGTTCGATACGCGCTCCGCCGCGCCGCAGTCGCATGGCTTTCAGGCCAGCGTCGACGCTTATCTTTGCGGCGAGACGGGTGTGGGCATGATCAGCGCGCAGGCACAGCACTATGATCGTTCCCGCTCCAAGCTGGGGCGCGACGGCATGGATGTCTACGTGCTCCAGTATTACCTGGAAGGCAGTTGCGGACAGCGCGACTGCGCCACCGGCACCGCCACACGCCCCGGCGATCTGTTCATCGTCGACGCTGCTCAGCCGCTCGCCACAAGCACGAACGACAGTCGATTCCTGAGCCTGGCCGTGCCACGACGCCTGCTGGCGCCGCTGCTTCGCGCACCGGACGAACTGAGCATGCGTGTGCTGCGTGGCGATGCCCCGATGGTTGGGCTGCTGCGCGATCACCTCTGTTCGCTCTATCAATCGGTCGGGAAGTTGAGCAATGCCGAGGCGCAGGCCGTCATCCCGGGCACGCTGCAACTGGCGGCGGCCGCCATCAACTGCCAGGTGACCGAAGCCAGTGCGCCGGCCGTGAGGGAAAGCCTGTTTGCGTCGATCTGCCGGCACGTGCAGCACAACCTGTCCGATCTCGCGCTTTCGCCCGAAGGCGTGGCCGTGCAGTTCGGTATCTCGCGCGCCACGCTGTACCGGCTGTTCGAGCGCGAGGGCGGCTTCTTCAACTACCTGCGCACGGAGCGCCTGCGACAGTGCCACGCGATCCTGGCCGACCGATCGCAGACGCACCGTTCGGTGGCCGAAATCGCGCAGACCTACGGTTTTTCCGACGCATCGAACTTTACGCGCGCGTACCGCCGCGCCTCTGGCATGTCGCCGCGTGAAACGCGCATGCTGGCCATCGAAGGCCGCGCCGCTGCCATGCCTTTCGTGCAACACAAGGACTGGCGCACCTGGGTCATGCAGATGCGCTGATGCGCGCGCCTCCCTTCCCCGCACTCCCTTTTTTCTCCCACCTCCCGCGCCCTGCCGCCTCCAAGACTGAGACGCGCTGACAGGTTCGCGCGACGGCCGAACCGGTTCGCGCGCGCAGCCCCTTTCGTCGTTGAATCCCAACTGACGTGCATGCGAGCATCCGGCCCGACCTGATGAGCGCCCATGCGCTCGCGGCGGGCACGTGCGACGTGCCCTCTCTTCGTCGAACAGGTCAAAGCGGTGCGGACATCCCGCGCTTTGCACAACACACAACGACAAAACGGGGGTCTCGTGAAAGACATTACGGGAAAAACGCTTGCCTTGACGCTGTTCGCCACCGTGGCCCTGGCCGCGTGCGGCGGCGGAGATTCAGGTAGCAATACCGCCAACAACGGCGGCAACACGGGTGGCAACACGCCGCCTGCATCCACGTGCGCAGAAACCGGCGTCGATGCCAAGTACGCCTGCCAGACCGGCAGCACCGAGCCGCTGTACGCCTATCAATGGGCGCTCAAGCAAGCGACCAGCTTCTTCGCGGCGTTCGGCCTGGTGGCCAACGGCACGACCGACATCGACGTGGAAGACGCGCACAAGGCCGGCATCAAGGGCCAGGGCGTGAACGTGCTCGTGCTGGACGACGGCATCGACGTGCACAACGAAGATCTGTTTGCCAATGCCAACTCGGACATGACGCACAACTTCGACGATGGCTCGAACGATCCGACACCGGCAGACATTCCCGCGAACATCAAAGACGCGCATGGCACCAACGTGGCCGGCATCATCGCCGCGGCGCAGAACGGCAAGGGCGTCATGGGGATCGCTCCGCGCGCGACGCTGGGCGGGGCGCGCTTTATTGGCGCGGCGAATCCCGACATCACCGCCGCCTACGGCGGCGCTGCCTGGTCGAAGAACGGCCATCTCATCAATGCGTCGTACGGCGCAAACCCGCAGGCGCCGCTGGAGTACGACACGTCCACCTCGACACAGGCCGCGGTACGCGCCTTCCCGAACCTGCGCAACGGCCGCGGTCTGGTCATGCTCAAGGCGTCGGGCAATGAATATGAATCCATCAACGACGACATCAACCTTCCGCCGCGCACGTGCCCGACCGTGGGCGGCACCGCCGGCATGATCGGCTGCGAGAACCCTGCCAATGATCCGGAAGCGCTGGAGCCTGGCGTAATCGTTGTCGGGGCGGCAAACGCGCAAGGCATCAAGTCGAGCTACTCCAACGCCGGATCGGTCAACTGGATCACAGGCTTGGGCGGCGAATACGGCAACGGCGGCAAATACGGTGAGGTGGGTAGCGGGCCAAAGATCTTCTCGACCGACCTCAGCGGCTGCGCACGCGGCTACAGCCGAGCCAATCCGGACGACACCTATGACTTTGCGATTCCAGGCACCGCCACCAACCTGAAAGACAACGCGAAGTGTGACTACTCGAGCATGAACGGCACATCGGCGGCCACGCCCACGCTGTCCGGCGTGGTCGCGCTGATGCTGGCAGCCAACCCGAACCTGACGTGGCGCGATGTTCGCGAAATCCTGCGCGCGACGGCTCGCAAGATCGACACCGATTACGGCAGCCGTGACGGCCGTAACGCGCGAATCGACTTGCTTACGGGCGCCGCCACTGGAGATACCAGCGCCGCACTGACTGACGGCGCGACCACCGCGCGGCTGGACTACGGCTGGCAGACCAATGCCGCCGGCTATGCATATTCCACGTGGTACGGCTTCGGTCTGGTCGATGCATCAGCGGCGGTGAAAATGGCCAAGGCCACTGTCACCTACAAGCCGGCTGCATTGTCGGTGCCGGACTTCGCGGCGGCCTTTGCCAACGTAAACCAGTTCAACTACGGCGCGGTGCAGAAGCTTGGCCAGTTCAACGTGTCGGGCACGGACAAGGTCGACGCGCTGCAGCTGCGCGTATCGGGCTCGGTGTGCGTGGGCAGTGTCGGCTTCTTTGTGAAATCGCCGTCGGGCACGGTGTCGGCGTTGTCCCTGCCGTACAACGGCTATTACAACAACGGAGTCGATACCGTGAACAAGTACGGCCTGGGCAGCTACGCCTTCTATGGTGAGAACGCGGCCGGCACATGGGAGGTCTACGCCGTAAGTGGCGTGCCGACCAACGCCTGCTCGACGTACCAGCCCCAGGGCGGCACCCACACCGTGACGCTCGCCGCGCCGCTGGCCGTGGAGTACCGCGTGATTGCTGCCAAGTGAGCCCGTTCGGAGACCAATCAACATGATCAATACAACCCTGATGAAGACCGTGGCGCTGGCGGCGCTCCTCTCGATGGCTTCGGCGTGCCAGGCGGCCGACGTGACGGTGGGCAAGCACCTGAGCACGCAAGAGCTGGCCCGGTACGCAAGCGCACCGACGGTGCAGATCGAATCGCAGTCGTTCAAGGTGCTCTCCAGCGGCACGCGCACCAAGGCTGCGGGCGCGGCATCCTCAGCCGTCACGCAAGTGGCCAATGAGCGTGGCGTGGTGGGCGAGAGCCGCAACGAGGTGGTTGTCTCGCAGGTGTCGGTCGACAGCGTGCGCCAGGCAGTGAGCAGCCTGCCCGCAACGCCCGTGTCGGCGGAGTATTACGGGCACCTGAACATCAGCACCCTGCGCTTCGCTTCGTTCCAGGACGCTGTGAACGCGCGCGCGCAGCTCAAGAAGACCCTGCCGCAGGCGCGCGTGGACGTTCCGATCCAGTACGCCAAGCCCGTGGCGCGCTGATTCACTAACGCAAGTTGTACAAGACGCCCCGCCTCCGCGCGGGGCGTCTTGCATGGAGCGGCGTATCATCCCGGCCTTTTCCCCGTCAGGACAACACCATGACCAAGGCCACCGGCAGCTTCGAAGCGCTGGCCGCACGCGAAGGCGGCCTGCAGCACCGTCTCTCTTCTGCGCAACTCGCCATGATCGCCATCGGCAGCGCGATCGGCACCGGCTTGTTCCTGGGTAGCGGCGCGGCCATTCAGTTGGCCGGCCCGGGCGTGATTGCAAGCTACGCCATCGGTGCACTCATCGCCCTGCTGCTCATGGGCTGTCTGGCCGAGATGGTAGTGGCCCACCCGACCACCGGCTCTTTCGGCGCGTATGCCGAGCATTACGTGAGCCCGCTCGCCGGTTTTCTGGTGCGCTACGCGTATTGGGCGGCGGTCGTCTTCGTGATCGGCGCGGAGGTGACGGCGGTGGCGGTGTACATGGCGTACTGGTTTCCGGGCGTGCCGGCCTGGGTATGGATCGTGGGCTTCTCTGCCGTGCTCGTGTGGATCAACGCCAGCAGCGTCGAAGTATTCGGCGTGGCCGAATACTGGTGCTCGATGATCAAAGTGGTGGCGATCGTCGCGTTTCTGGCGGTGGCGAGCTATGCCATCCATCGCGCACCCGAAGGCGGGCCGATCGGCTTTCACAACTACGTGAGCGCGGGCGGCTTTGCGCCGCACGGCTGGAATGGCGTGTGGTTTGGCGCGGTGGTCAGCATCTTCAGCTTCTTCGGTATCGAGCTGATTGCCGTGGCTGCCGGCGAGGCGCGCGAGCCAGAAGCAGCCGCCACCCGCGCATTCCGCTCCACGCTGTTCCGGCTGGTGTTCTTCTACCTCTGCACGCTCGCACTGATGCTGGCCGTGGTGCCGTGGCAGCAGGCCGGCACGGGCAAAAGCCCCTTTGTGCGGGTGATGGAGATCCTCGGCATTGCCGGCGGTGCAGGCGTGATGAACTTTGTGGTGCTGACGGCGGCGCTGTCGTCGATGAACGCGCAGTTGTATGTGTCGACGCGCATGCTGTTCAGCTTGGCACGTGGCGGGCAGGCCCCCAGGGCACTCGGTGTGGTGAGCCAGCGGGGCGTGCCGCTGCGCGCGCTGGCGGTGTCCAGTTCCGGTGCGGCATTGGCTGCCGTGCTGAGCGTGGTGCTGCCGGGGCACTCGTTCTTGCTGATGATGTCGCTGGCGATGTTCGGCGCGCTCTTTACGTGGCTCGTCATCTTCATCACGCACCTGCGCTTTCGCCGCGCAGCGGAACGCGAAGGGCGCACGCTGCGATTTCGCATGTGGGGCTTTCCGGTGCTGACCGTCATCGGGGCCATCGCGATGGCGGTCATCATCGTCAGTACGGCGTGGATGGCAGATTTCCGCATGACGTTGGTCGTGGGTGTGCCGTTCCTGCTGGTGATGACCCTGGTATTCCGGCAGGCGCGGCTGGGGGTGTCGCCTGCGCGTCAGCCCTCTGCGCGCAGCTGATCCTCCACCAGCGCTACCCAGCACGCTGCCCCGATCGGAATCAGCTTGTCATTGAAATCGTAGCCGTCGTTGTGCAGCGAGCAGCCGACCCACTGGCCGCCCAAACCGTTGCCCAGCGCGAAGTAGCAGCCAGGGCGCTTCTCCAGCATCCAGGCAAAATCTTCACTGCCCATCTGCGAGGACGGCGGCACCTGAATGACGCGCTCCTCGCCCAGCACGCTCGCCACGGCACGACGCGCGAAGGCGGTCTGCTCGGGCGTATTGCAGATAGCCGGCACCAACCGCTCGTAGACGATCTCTGCGCGCACGCCATAGGACGCGGCCTGGTGCGTAATGACCTCGCGGATGCGCGTCTCCAGCAGCTCGCGCACCTCCGGCTTGGTGGCGCGCACGCTCAACTTGAGCATGGCCGTTTCGGGGATGATGTTGTGGGTCGTTCCAGCCTGCATCTGCCCAACGCTGATGACGGCCGCATCCACAGGCGCGACGTTGCGCGAGACGATGCCCTGCAGCGCCACCACCGTCGCCGCCAAAGCCAGCGTCGGGTCCACAGCCAGGTTAGGCATGGCGCCATGGCCACCGCGCCCGCTGAAAGTCACGGTCACGCGATCTGACGAACCGCCCAGCGGGCCGCTCTGCACGACGGCCACGCCCAGCGGCAAGCCGGGCGCGTTGTGGAAAGCGTAGATGCCATCGCAGGGGAAGCGCTCGAACAGACCATCCTCCATCATGGCCACGGCGCCGGACAGCCCCTCTTCATCGGGCTGGAAGATGAGGTTCAGGGTGCCGTTGAAGTTGCGCGTGGCCGCCAGGTGCTCGGCGGCGGCAAGCAACGTGGCGGTATGGCCATCGTGGCCACACGCATGCATGCGGCCGTCCACCTGGCTGGCGTAGGGCAAGCCTGTGCGCTCCTGCATGGGCAACGCATCCATGTCGGCGCGCAGGCCGATCGTGCGCTTGCCGTTGCCCACCTTCAATTGCCCCACCAGGCCGTGGCCGCCGACGCTGTGCACGTCATAGCCCCATTCACGCAGCAGACCGGCGACGAGCTGGGAGGTGTGCGGCACGTCGGCACCCAATTCCGGATTGGCATGGATGCGATGACGCAGTTCGGCAAAGCGGTCAGCGCCCACGTGCAGGGCCTGGGGGATGCTGGGTGAATTCGGATCGAGGTACATGGTGCTAGGTCAGAGGCGAACTGGGTAAAAGCAACGATGGCGCGATATCAATCTCAATCGCGGCCGGGATACGTCGGGAACAGCGTGAGCGCGCCCAGGCTGATTGCACTGCTGGCCAGCAGATACCAGGCCGGTGCCATCGGGTTGCCGGTTACGCCCAGCAACCACGTAACGACGAGCGGCGCAAAGCCGCCGAACACGGTCACCCCCAGGCTGTACATCACCGACATGCCGGTTGCGCGATGCTGGCGCGGGAAGGCTTCCATCAGCAGCGCCGCACCCGCGCCATTGCTGACGGCCATGATCGTCACGCCCAGCGCGATCAACCCCATGGTGAGAGCCAACCCCGCACCGGAAGACAGCAGCACGAAGCCCGGGTACGTGCACGACAGGCTGACCGCAGACGCGACATACAGCATCGGCTTGCGTGTCGGCAGGCGGTCGGCAATCAGACCAAACAGCGGCGACATGACCAGCATGGTTGCCCCCGCCACGCAGGCCGTGAGAAACGCCGTGACCGGCGGCATGTGCAAAGAGTGGATCAGATACGTGGGCATGTAGAAGATCAGGATGTACATGGACGCAGTGGCCCCCGTCATCAGCAGCATGCCCAGCGCCAGCGTGCGCGCATGCTGGCGAAGCACGTCGACCACGCTTCCGTGCGGGGCGGCCTCGTGCGTCTCCTTCAGATGCCGGCGTATGTACATGCCGACCGGCGCGATCAGCAAGCCCACCAAGAACGGCAACCGCCAGCCCCAGCTCTGTAAAGTCTCGGGGCTGAGCACGGCGCTCACACCGGCCGCACTCAACGCGCCGAGCAGCGCCGCCGCGCCCTGCGTGGCTGCCTGCCAGCTCACCAGGAAGCAACGCCGGCCCTTGCTGGCCGATTCCAGCAGCAGTGCCGACGCCGCGCCGATTTCCCCGCCGGCCGACAGCCCCTGCAGCAAGCGCCCTAGCACCACCAGCACCGTTGCCGTCACGCCAATCGTCGCGTGGCTCGGTGTGAAGGCGATCAGCGCGGTGCCGGCCGTCATCAATGCAATCGTCAGTGTGAGTGCTGCCTTGCGGCCACGCCGATCGGCCATGTTGCCGATCAGCACAGCACCCAGCGGCCGCATGACAAAGCCCGCACCAAACGTGGCGAATGACAACAGCAACGAAGCCAGCGGGCTGCTCGACGGAAAGAACAATCGCCCGATGGTGGCGGCAAAGAAGCTATAGACCGTGAAGTCGTACATCTCGAGCCCGTTGCCGATGGCGGCGGCAACGACAGCGCGGCTCGAATGCGGGGTGACGGTGGTGGTGCCTTGGCGCGGGGCGCCAGCGGGCACGGCGATCTGGGCATCCATCTTGATGTCTCCTCCAGTCGGGCGGGCTTCTATGAGCGTCCCGCAATGCGCTGGATTGAAGGGCAATAGTAGGAGCTGTCGGGCCGATTCCGCCTCTCGCTTTTTTTCATGGCTATAGCTGTTGGCTATGGCGGGAGCGCGCATCCCAGCCTGCCCGGCTAGCCCAACGGCCGCCCGAGGCGGATTCCACAGTACAGTTGCTGGCTGACGGCGTGGCATGCCAACCCTTCGCTGCACCGTGTATCAAGGACACCTATGAAGCTCAACCAGCTACGCGCACTGGTCACCGTTGCCGAGACGGGCAGCATCCAGGAGGCCTCGCGCCTGCTTCACGTCACGCAGCCCGCGCTCAGCAAGACCATCAAGGAGCTGGAAACGAGCGTGGGCGCAACGCTGTTCGTACGCTCGAGCAAGGGCATCCGGCTTACGCCGTATGGCCAGCGCCTGGTCGGGCATGCACGCTTGATCAACGAAAGCGTGAAGCGCGCACGGGAAGACCTGGAAGACATGAAAGGGGCGGTGACGAGCGAACTGACGGTGGGCGTCACCCCGGTCACCGCGCTCATCGGGCCGGTGGCCGATTGCCTCGTGACCTTCCGGCGCGAATTTCCCAATGCGCGGTTGCGCATCCTGGAGGCACGTCCGGGCCAGTTGTTGGAACTGCTGCGCGAGGGCGCCATCGACTTTGCCCTGACGTCTCAGTTGCAGCCGGGCGAGCGCGGTTTCGACCACACCGTGGTCTGCCGCGCGCAGACGCTGATCGGCGTACGCAAGGGTCACCCGTTGCGCGGCCACCAGCCTCTGCATGCCTTGCAGCAAGAAGAGTGGCTGGCCCCTGATTCGCTTGCTGACGAGCACTCGCCGCTGTACCGACTGTTTGCCGATGCCGGTCTCGCCCCGCCCGAGCGCGTAGTCGAATGCAACTCCATGACGCTGCTGCTCGAGCTGTGCTGGAAATCGGACGCCCTGCTCCTGCTGTCGAGCGAATCGACGCGCTCGCCCATCATCCGTCAGACGATCGACTTTATCGAGACTGATCAGCCAATGCCCGAGCGCGTCATCTCCCTGCTCACGCGGGATCGCCACGTTCTGACAGCGCTCGGCGCGCGCTTGTATGACGCGCTGGCACAGGCGTTGCGGCAAGCCTATCCGGAGCGGCCGGCGCAGCCGTGAGCCAGCGCGATTCCGTGCCCGATCAGGCCAACGCCAGCGCCTGATCCAGATCGGCCAGCAGATCATCGATATGCTCGATGCCGATGGATAGCCGGATCGTCTCCTGCCGCACGCCAGCCTTGGCGAGTTCAGTCTCTGAAAGCTGGCGATGCGTGGTCGATGCCGGATGCGTGGCCAGCGACTTCGCGTCGCCAATGTTCACCAGCCGCGTGAACAACTGCAGCGCGTCCTGAAAACGCGCCCCAGCAGCGAAACCGCCCTTCACGCCAAACGTAAGCAGCCCCGGGGCCTTGCCTGAAAGGTACTTGCGCACGAGCGCGTGGTCGGGGTGGTCGTCCAGGCTTGCATGGTTGACCCACTCCACCTTGGCGTGGCCGCGCAGATGCCGGGCGATGTGCGCGGCGTTCTGCGTGATGCGGTCGATGCGCAGGCCCAGCGTTTCGATGCCCTGCAGGATCAGGAACGCGTTGAACGGCGACAGCGCCGCGCCGGTATTGCGCAGCGGCACCACGCGGGCGCGGCCAATATACGCCGCGTCGCCCAGGGCTTCCGTATAGACGACGCCGTGGTAGCTCACGTCCGGCTCGTTCAGGCGCTTGAAGCGCGCCTTGTGCTTGGCCCACGGAAACTTGCCCGAATCGACGATCGCGCCGCCCAGGCTTGTGCCGTGGCCACCCAGATACTTCGTCAGCGAATGCACAACGATGTCGGCGCCGTGCTCGAAGGGCCGTGTCAGATACGGTGTCGGCACGGTGTTGTCGACAATGAGCGGCACGCCGTGGCGGTGCGCGATCTCGGCCAGCGCGGCAATGTCGGTGATGTTGCCTAGCGGGTTGCCGACCGTCTCGGCAAAGATGGCCTTGGTGCGGTCGTCGATCAGCGCTTCGAACGATGCAGGGTCACGCGGGTCGGCAAAGCGCGTGGTGATACCCGACTGCGGCAGCGTGTGCGCAAACAGGTTGTAGGTGCCGCCGTACAGCGTGCTGGCCGAGACGATGTTGTCGCCTGCTTCCGCAATCGTCTGGATCGCATATGTCACGGCCGCCTGCCCCGACGCCAGCGCAAGCGCCCCGATGCCGCCTTCAAGCGCGGCAATGCGCTTCTCCAGCACATCGTTGGTCGGGTTCGTGATGCGCGAGTAGATGTTGCCCGGCACCTTCAGGTCGAACAGATCGGCGCCGTGCTGTGTGTCGTCAAACGCAAATGCAACGGTCTGGTAGATCGGCACGGCCACCGCGCGGGTGGTTGGGTCGGCGCTGTAGCCGCCATGGACAGCCACGGTGTCGGGTTTCCAGGCGGGGGCGGTGCTCAAGGACGGCTGCGTCATGGTGCGTCTCCGGAAGGTTGGTCCGGCGAGCATAGGGTCAGCCCTGCGGTTGGGGGAACGACCGTTTTTGTCTTTGGTTATGCGTGAAACGGCACGATGCGGAGGCCGCATGCGGTCATGCGGATATCGCATACCTAGGGTAAACACGTGCCACCTGGCGTGAGCCGAACGGATAGCCTCCACAGCATTGAACGCACCGCGCCGGAGGGGACATGGAAGTCAAATGGATTGAGGACTTTATTGCCCTCACGCAGCACCAGAGCTTTTCGCGGGCAGCGGAAATCCGCAATGTCACCCAGTCCGGCTTCAGCCGGCGTATCCAGGCGCTTGAGCAGTGGGTGGGCGCCGAGCTGGTGGATCGCAGCACCTATCCGCCCACATTGACAGCAGCCGGGCGCCTGTTTGAAGAGGCCGCCGATGACGTGCTGAGCAAGCTGATCGACACACGCGCCATCATTCGCTCCGAGCACCGCATGCCCGGGCCGGGGCTGCAGATTGCAGCGGGTCACACCATCTCATTGAACTGCCTGCCCACCTGGTTGGCGACGGTCGGCAAGCACATCGGCAACCTGCGCGCTCGCATTATTCCGGGCAATGTGCACGACTCGGTGCTCATGTTGGTCAACGGCACCTGCGACCTGATGTTCGCGTACGACCACCCCAACCTGCCGCTGCATCTTGACCCGATCAAGTACCCCAGCCTGACGGTCGGGCGCGACACCTTCATGCCGGTCAGCAAGCCCAACGCGCGGCTAGGGCCGATGCACCGCCTGCCCGGCACGGCCAACCGGCCCCTGCCGCTCATCTCTTACACCCCCACGAGCTATTTCGGCCGTTGCCTGGCGCTGCTGTTGAGCCAGGCCGATGCGCAACCGTTCCTGCGGCTCGACTATGAATCCGACATGGCCGAAATGCTCAAGAAGATGCTTCTCGCCGGTGAAGGCATTGCCTGGCTGCCAAAGAGTTCGATCGAGGCGGAGCTTGCCGCCGGCGTATTGGTGCCGGCCGGCGGGTCAACGTGGTCGCTTGATCTGGACCTGCGTGTGTATCGCAACCAGTACACGCGCAACGAGCTGCTGGAAAAACTCTGGCGCCATCTGAGCCTGCCCTGAACCTGCATCGGCAGGCCGTTTGCTCGTTTACCCGAACTATGCGGCGCTCGCATGAGCCCTTGCGGGAGCCGCATCACGACGCACGCTGCCGTTCCTACACTCCGTCCACGCAATGAAAGCCGAGCCGAATAACCGGCCGGCGTCGTGCGAAAGGCCACGGATTCGGTGTTCTCCGATTCCGGCAAGAGACCTCACTGGACGGAGCACCATGAAAAAGAATCGCCTTACCGCAACTATCCTGGCAGGCATGCTGCTAGGCATCGCCGTGGGCTATGCGTGCCACAAGCTCGCACCCGACGCCAATGCCGCCAAAGCCATCGCCGGCTATTTCTCCATCATCACGGACATCTTCCTGCGGCTGATCAAGATGATCATCGCGCCGCTGGTGCTCGCCACGCTGGTCTCGGGCCTGGCCGGCATGGAGGGCACGCAGGCCGTGCGGCGCATCGGCTTGCGCTCCATCGCGTGGTTTCTTTGCGCGTCGTTGATCTCGCTGGCGCTGGGGCTTGTGCTGGCCAACGTGCTGCAGCCGGGGGCGGGTCTGAACATGACGCCCAACGCCGCTGATGTTGCCACCGGCCTGAACACCGCCGGCCTGAACTTCAAGGACTTCATCACCCACGCGTTCCCCACCAGCGTGCTGGATGCCATGGCACGCAACGACATCCTGCAGATCCTGGTGTTCTCGGTGTTCTTTGGCGTGGTGCTGGGCGTGCTCAAGGGCGATGAACGTATCGCGCCGCTGTCGCGCACCATCGATGCCCTCGTGCCGGCCATGCTCAAGCTGACCGACTACGTCATGGCGCTGGCGCCCATCGGCGTGTTCGGCGCCATTGCCTCGGCGATTACGCTGCATGGGCTCGATGTGCTGACGACATACGGCAAGCTGGTCGGCAGCTTCTATCTGGGCCTGGCGCTGCTGCTGTCCATCCTGATCGGCATCGGCCACATCTTCCTGGGGCGCCAGACGTGGGCGTTGCTCAAGGCGATTCGCGAGCCGGCCATGCTGGCGTTCTCTACCGCCAGCAGCGAAGCCGCCTACCCGCGCCTGACCGAAAAGCTCGAAGCCTTTGGCGTCGACAAGAAGGTCGTCGGTTTCACGCTGCCGCTGGGCTACGCGTTCAATCTGGATGGCTCGATGATGTACCAGGCGTTTGCGGCGCTCTTCATCGCGCAGGCGTTCGGCATCGAGATGCCGCTGTCGCAGCAGATCCTGATGCTGCTGGTGCTGATGATCAGCAGCAAGGGCATGGCTGGCGTGGCGCGCGGTTCGGTGGTGGTGGTGGCAGCGGTGGCGCCGATGTTCCATCTGCCGCCCTCGGGCGTGGTGCTGATCCTGGCCATCGACCAGATCCTGGACATGGGCCGCACGGCCACCAACGTGGTCGGCAACAGCATCGCCACCACGGCCATCGCCAAGTGGGAAGCGCGCCGGGCCGCGCGTGAGCAAACGTCAGGTTTCGACGGCCTCTCCAACATTTCGGGCGTTTTTGGCATTCCGGGCGAAGTGAAATGACAACACCGCATGCGCGTCGCTCGCTGGGCGTGATTGGTGGGCTGGGGGCACTGGCCAGCGCAGACGTGTTCTTCAAGCTGATCCAGTCCACCCCGGCCAGCACCGATGCCGAGCATCTCGACATCGTGTTCGAGCAGCATCCGTTTTCTCAGGCAGGCCACTCGACGGCAGCCACCACGGAGCGCAAGCTCTACATCTTCGATCTGATCCGCGACTTCCAGCGGCGCGGCATCGGGGCAGTGGTGCTGCCCTGCTTTTTGAGCCACACCTTCATTGACGAGCTGACCGCCAATTCTCCGTTGCCGATCGTCGACATGATGGCGGGGCTGCGTAGCCACGTGCGGCGCAAGTTTCCGGCCGCGCGCCGCATCGGCGTGCTCGCTTCTGACACCACGCGCAACAAGCGTCTGTTCGAGCGCTACTTCAATGCGCCCGAGTTCGACGTCGTCCACCCGCGCGTTGAGGGCATCGACCATGTGACCGAAGCGGTGTACGCCCCCGACGGGATCAAGAGCGGCAACCTGCGCGGGCGCCCCATCGATCTGTTGCGCGACGCCTGCGCGGATCTCGTCGACCAGGGTGTCGACGTGATCCTGCCGGGGCTGACCGAGATCGCCCTGGTGCTCGACGAGCTTGGGCCCCTTGGCGTGCCCATCGTCGATTCCAACCTGGCCTACGCGCAGTACGTGGTGTCGGGGCAACACGATGCGCCCGGCAAGCTGTTCAAGGTGGGTGTGGTGGGCGGCGTGGGGCCCGCAGCCACGGTCGACTTCATGCAGAAAATCGTGCGTAACACGCCGGCCACGCGCGATCAGGACCACATCAAGCTGCTGGTCGAGCAAAACCCGCAGATTCCCGACCGCACCGAAAACCTCATCGGTGAAGGGCCGGACCCGACCATCTCGCTATACGCCACGTGCCGCAAGCTGGAGGCGGGCGACGCCGACATCATCGCCATTCCGTGCAACACGGCACATGCGTACGTTGAGCGCGTACAGCCGTATCTCAGCATCCCGATCGTCAACATGCTGACCGTAACGGCCGAGCATATCCGCCGCACGCTTCCGGCCTTGTGCAAGGTCGGCCTGCTGGCGACCTCCGGCACGGTCGCAAGCGGTGTGTACCGCAAGGCGCTGGAGGCGGCGGGCCTTGAGCAAGTGGTGCCCAGTACCGAGCAGCAAGCCCGTGTGATGAACGCCATCTACGGCCCGCAGGGCGTGAAAGCGGGCTTCACCGCAGGCGCCTGCATTGACGATCTGATGGCCGCCATTGACGAGTTGGCAGCGCGCGGCGTCGAGGCGGTGATTCTCGGCTGTACGGAACTGCCGCTGCTGCTGCCGCACGCCAGCGTCAACACATCTGAAGGCCGGCTCGTCACGCTGATCGACCCGACCGATGTTCTGGCGCGGCACTGCGTTGCGCGCGCCCTCGCCCACCCTTCTCCATCGCATTCCAACGCTTCATTACAAACGACATGACCCACCGTATCGAACACGACCTGCTCGGCGACCGCGAAATCCCCAGCGATGCCTATTACGGCGTCCACACGCTGCGCGCGCTGGAGAACTTTCCGATTACCGGCACCCCCATTTCTGTCTATCCGCAATTGCTCAACGCACTGGCCAGCGTGAAGGCTGCAGCAGCGCTGGCCAACCATGAGCTGGGGCTGCTGGACAGCCTGCATGCCAACGCGATCGTGCACGCATGCGAGCGTGTGCGGGCGGGCGAAGCACACGCGCATTTCGTCGTCGATGTCATCCAGGGTGGCGCAGGCACGTCCACCAACATGAACGCCAATGAGGTCATTGCCAACCTGGCGCTGGAATCTCTTGGTCACGCGCGCGGCGATTACCAGCACCTGCACCCGAACGAACACGTCAACCTGAGCCAGAGCACGAACGACGTCTATCCGACCGCGCTGCGGATAGCCGCGCACGAGGGCGTCCTGGCCCTGATCGAGGCCATGGGCGTGTTGCGGCAAGCGTTCGAGCGCAAAGCCGAAGCATTCCGCGGTGTGCTCAAGATGGGCCGCACGCAGCTCCAGGACGCCGTGCCGATGACACTCGGCCAGGAGTTCAGCGCCTATGCCGTCATGCTGGGCGAAGACCAGGAACGCCTCGCCGAAGCCGCGGCATTGATGCGCGAGATCAACCTGGGTGCCACGGCCATCGGCACGGGCATCAACACGCATCCGGACTATGCGGCCGCGGTCTGCCGGCATCTGGCGCGAATCACGGGCATTCCGCTGGTGACTTCGCACAACCTGGTGGAGGCCACACAGGATGTGGGCGCGTTCGTTCAGCTCTCGGGCGTGCTCAAGCGGACGGCGGTCAAGCTGTCGAAGACCTGCAACGACCTGCGGCTGCTCTCCAGCGGCCCGCGCGCGGGGCTGGGCGAGATCAACCTGCCGCCCATGCAAGCGGGGTCGAGCATCATGCCCGGCAAGGTGAACCCGGTGATTCCGGAAGTCGTCAATCAGATTGCGTTCGAGGTGATCGGCAATGACCTGACCGTCACCTTCGCCGCCGAGGCCGGGCAGCTTCAGCTCAACGCCTTCGAGCCCATCATTGCGCACAGCCTGTTCAAGAGCGTCTCGCACCTGCGCAACGGGTGCCTGACGCTGGCGGGAAAGTGCGTCGACGGCATTACCGCCAACGAGGCGCACCTGCGCGCCAATGTGGAGCACTCGATCGGCATCGTCACCGCGCTCAATCCGCACATTGGATATGCGAATGCGACGGCCATTGCGCAGGAGGCGCTCATCAGCGGCACCAGCGTGTATCAGCTCGTGCTGGACAAACGCCTGCTCAGCCGCGAGGCGTTGGATGAGATTCTGCAACCGGACATGCTGGCCCAGCCGCGTGCGGTAACGGCGGCCCGGGCGATTTGACCGAACCGAGGCCGCAGAGCCGAAAAGGGATCGGTCAACCGAAGCCGTAAAGCTTCACCGGATTGGCGACAAAGATCATCTGTTGCCAATCCGCACGCCCGATCCACGCGGCAATCGTATCGACCAGTGCGGCATCGTCGGGCTTGTGCGTCTTCTCGGTCGGATGCGGCCAGTCAGTGCCCCAGAGCATGCGCTCGGGCGCCATGTTGATGAATGTCTTGGCCACGGGCTCTACGTCCGCATAGGCTGGTGCACCTGTCTTGGTATCGACATATGGACCGGACAGCGTGATCCACGTGTTTCCCTTGTCGACCAGACGTTGCGCTGTGCGCATGGCGTCGGACTGCATGCCGCCCGGCTGCGGAACGTGTGCAATGTGGTCGATGACCAGCGGACACGGCAGCGCAAGCAGATGCGGCTCCAGCGCGGGCAGCTTCGCGCCTTGCACGACAAGCTCGATATGCCACCCAAGTGCGCCGATGCGAGACGCAAGCGGCGCAAGCATGTCGACGGTGGTGGCCCCCGGATAGCTGAGGTTGAAGCGGATGGCCCGCACACCTGCTGCGTGCATTTCCGCAAGCTGAGCATCGGTCACGGAGGTATCGACCACCGCGACGCCGCGCGCATTGGGCCCGAAACGCCTGAGCGCATCCAACGTGCAGCGGTTGTCCGTTCCGTACGTCGACGGCGTGACGACCACGTTGCGCTGCACGCCCAGACGCGCCTGCACCTTGCGGTACTGCTCGATGCTCGCGTTGGGCGGTCGCAGCGTGGTGCCCGGGGCGCTGGGGAATCGGTCATCGTAGATGTGCATGTGGCAATCCACCGCACCGGCCGGCAAGTTGAACGTCGGCGGGTTTCTGCCGCTGGACCACAACTCTTCCGCCGCCCCGGAGAGCGCGGGAACGGCCGCCGCCACGGCGCCGGCGCCTGTCATCTGCAGGAACCGTCTTCTATTGAGCGCGTGCATCGTCAGGCGGTCTCCGTCTTGTTCAGCACCTGCGGCTCGGGCTTCGAGCGGCTCAACAGCAGCAGCGTCATCACGCTCACCAGCGTCAGCAGCGCCAACGGCATCAGCGCCAACGCGTAGCTGCCGGTGGCCTGCTTGACCCAACCGTACACGTTCACCATCAGGCCGCCGCCAATGAGGTTGGCAATCGCGTTGATGGTGGCAAGGCCCGCTGCGGCCGCGCTGTTCGAGAGCATGCCGGAAGCCAGCGCCCAGAATGGCCCTTTGAACGAATACGCACCCACCAGCACCGCGCACAGCATCACCATGGTTGGCACGAGAGACCCGCTGAGCGATGTGCCGAACAGGCCGAGGCCGATCAGCAGCATCGGAATGGCGGTGTGCCAGCGGCGTTCCTTCAGACGGTCGGACCGGCGGCCCCAGAACACCATCAGCACCGATGCCACTGCGTACGGCACCGAGTTGAGCAGCCCCGTCTGCATGACGGTCAACCCAAACGATTTGAGGAGTTGCGGCTGCCACACCGACAGCGTGCTGCCGGCGGCCGACGCACACACATCCACCAGGGCGAGACACAGGACGTAGCGATTGCAGAACAGCTTGGCCAGCGGCATCTGCGCGACTTTCTTCGGCCCGCGCGCTTCACCGGCCAACGTATTCGTGAGCCACTGGCGCTCGTCATTCGATAGCCACTTGGCTTCTTCCGGCCGATTGGTCAGCAGGCGCAGGCAGGCGATGCCGAGCAGCACCGTCGGAATGCCTTCTAGGATGAACAGCCAATGCCAACCTCGCAGGCCGGCAAACCCGTCCATCTGCAGCAGCGCAGCCGAGATGGGCGAGCCGATGAAGCTTGCCGCCGGAATCGCGACCATGAACGTCGCCACAATACGGGCGCGGTGCGTTGCCGGAATCCAATACGACAGATACAGCAGCACGCCGGGAAAGAACCCGGCCTCCGCCGCACCCAGCAGGAAGCGCAGCGCATAGAACGATGCCGGGCCTTGCACCAGTGCCGTCGCGGCCGAGATCAGCCCCCACGTGATCATGATCCGCGCAATCCAGATGCGTGCGCCGTAGCGTTGCAGCGCCAGATTGCTCGGTACCTCGAAGAAGAAATACGACACAAAGAAGAGGCTGCTGCCAAACCCGAACACGCGGGCCGTCAGCCCGAGGTCATGATTCATCTGCAGAGAGGCCATGCCTACGTTGCCGCGATCGATGAAAGCCAGCAGGTAGCAGAGCATGAGAAATGGCACGAGCCGCCAGACCACCTTGCGCAGGGTCCGCTGCTCGATCTCGGTGACATCGGTACTGCCCGTCACTTGCATGTTTGTCTCCTGGCGCCGTCGTGTGCTGCGCGGCGCTGTTTGAACATCTAGGAAGAAAGGTACTGCGATCGCGCGATCAGTGGGTGGCTTCACCGGCATCAGCGCCGGGGTCGCCCAGCCAGGCGATGGACAGCGCACCGATGAGCAGCACGGCCGATACCGCCAGCAGCGGCGCCGTAAAGCCCTGCGAGTACTGCTTGATGGCACCGACCATCGACGGACCGACAAAGCCGCCCAGGTTGCCGACGGAAACGATCAGCGCCAGGCCGCCCGCGGCCGCGCGGCCCGTAAGGAAGGTGGACGGAATCGCCCAGAACGTGGCCTGGAACGCCAGGATGCCGCTCACCGTCACGCACAGCGCCGCGAGCTTGAGCACCGGTGCATCCAAGGCCGTGCTGGCCGCCAGCGCCACCGCTGCAACCACCAGCGCGGCAGCCACATACGGGACGCGGTTCTGCGCGCGGTTCGCCGTGCGCGCCCACCACAGCATGACCACCGCACCCAGCGCATACGGGATGGCCGTCAGCCAGCCGACCACGGTGTGCTCGACGCCAAACTGTTTGATGATCTGCGGCATCCAGAGGCCCACGCCGATGGAGCCGACGATGCCGCAGAAGTTGATGAACGCCAGCACGAAGACGCGCCAGTTGGTCATGGCATCGCGCAGGGTCGCGCCGTGTTTACTGGCGATGTCGCGTTGCTCCATGGCGAGGCGGCGCGCGAGTACGGCCTTCTCATCGTCGCTGAGCCATGTCGCCTTTTCCGGTCGATCCGCGAGCACGAACAGGCACGCGATGCCAAGCAGCACGGCCGGCAGCCCTTCGATCAGCAACAGCCATTGCCAGCTGCGCAGCCCATGCAGGCCACCGAGTTCGAGCAGCGCGCCGGAAATGGGTGAGCCGATCATGTTCGCCACCGGAATGCCCACCAGGAAGGCAGCCGTCACCTTGGCGCGCCACTTGCCCGGAAACCAGTGCGTGAAGTACAGGTAGATGCCCGGCGTGAAGCCCGCTTCGGCAAGACCCAGCAGAAAGCGCGCCGCCGCAAAACTCTTGGGCCCGACCACAAACGCCGTGGCCATCGAGAAGATGCCCCACGTAATCATGATCCGCGCGATCCAGATGCGCGCCCCCACCTTCTGCATGATGAGGTTGCTCGGGATCTCGAACAGGAAATAGCCGATGAAGAACAGTCCCGCCCCGAACCCGAACTGCTCGGCCGTGAGGCCGATGTCCTTGTTCATGGTGAGCGCGGCAAAGCCCACGTTGGTGCGATCAAGATAGCTGATCACATAGCAGGCAAAGATGAACGGCAGGATGCGGCGGAACGCCTTGGCCAGCGTGCGTTCGCTCGCCTGGTAATCCGCGTCGGGCAGCGGGGCGGCGGGGCGCGCATCCGCGCCATGCGCTGGCGTGGTGGCACTCAAAGTCTGGGACATTTGCATGGTCTCCTCCATCGCGCTTCTATGAGCGCTCAGGTTCGGGTATCGATGAGCTGGGCTAGGGCGTTGCTTTGGTCTGCTTTGCCCGATGCGGCAGCGGGCCGGCGATATCCATCTCGGTCTTGAGCACCGTGCCGGACACCGATTCGGTCATGAAAAGCGTCTTCATTTCGGGGCCACCGAAGCACAGGTTCGTGAGCGATGCACCTGCGGGGCTGGTCAAGACCATGTCCGGCTCCGCACGGTGGTTCAGCACCCATGCGCGGCCGAGCCCGGGGTTGGCCACGAACAGCCGCCCCGCCGTGTCGATCGTCAAACCATCCGGGCCGCTCGGGCCGTATGACGTGAAGAACTGGCCGACCTTGCTGACGGAGCCATCGGCCTGTAACGGCACACGCCACACGCAGTTGCCGCGCGTCATGGCGACGTACAGCACCTTCTCGTCGGGCGACAGCACAAGCCCGTTTGGGCTGGGGCAATTGCCGAGCAGCATGTCGAGCTTGCCCTCCACCGACAGGCGATAGACGCGCCCGGTCGGGTCATGCAGCCCGGTCTGCCCTTGATCTGTGAAGTACAGATTGCCGTGCGAATCGAACGTCAGGTCGTTCACGCCCTTGAAGCGCTCCGAATTGCGGCGCTCCAGATACGGCGTGACTTCGCCACGCTTGATGTCGAGCAGCATCAGCCCGTTGCGGTAATCGGTGATGAGCAGGTGCGCATCGTCGACGACCTTCATGCCGTTGGGCTCGCCGTCGTACTCGGTCACCAACTCCCAATCGCCCGCCGGCGAGATGCGGAAGACGCGGCCATGCGGGATATCCGTCACGTACAGATGGCCGTGGCCGCGGCCGTCCGGGCCCCACACAGGCCCTTCGAGAAACGAATCGGTGGCTTGTCCGCCGCGATTGGCGCGCGCCCACTCTGTCTGGACATCGGACTTGCGAAACTTCGCCGGCATGCGCGTGAAGACTTCGGCTTCACGCACCGCCGGTGGCGAGAGCAGGAACCTGGACATCACGCCGCCGTGCGGGCACGTTCCTCGATCACTGTGAGCACATTGGCCACCGCGCCCTTGCCCATGTTCACGTAGGCCGCATCGCTCACGCCGCCGATGTGCGGCGACAGGATGATGTTCGCAACGCCCTGGAACGGGTGCGGCGTGGTCATCGGCTCCACGTCGAAACTGTCGAGCCCAGCCGCACGGAGCCGACCGCTGGCCAGCGCTTCCACCAGCGCCGGTTCGTCGATGAGGCCGCCGCGCGCCGTGTTGACCAGAATCGCGCCGGGCTTGAAGCAGTTGAACGCGTCGCGGTTCAGCATCTTGCGGTTCTCCGCGGTCAACGGGCAATGCAGCGACACCACGTCGGACTGCGCGTACAACTCGCCCAGGCTCACCAGCTTGACGCCTGCGGGTGCCTCCTTGGCGTACGGGTCGAAGGCGATCACGTGCATACCGAACGCCAGCCCAATCGTAGCGGCCCGGCGGCCGATCGCCCCCAGACCGACCAGGCCGAGCGTGCGGCCATCCAGCTCAACCGACTTATGCGTCGCCTTGTCCCAATGCCCGGCACGCATACGCGCGTCGAGCTGCGGGACAGACTTCGCACACGCCAGGATCAGCGCCCACGCATGTTCGGCCACAGCGGCCGCGTTGGCACCCACTGCAGCGCGCACCGCAATGCCACGTGCCACGGCGGCATCCTGATCGATGACGTCGATACCGCTGCCGTGCTTTGAGATCACCTGCAGGTTGCCGGCGGCTGCATCCATGATGCGTGCGTTGATCTTGCCGTAGCGCACGATGATCGCCACCGGCTTGTGCCGCGCGCACAGCGCGACGATGTCGTCTTCGGTGGGCTGCTTGCCTGCAAACACGACTTCGAAATCGCCCAGCATGTCCAGCGCTTGGGGTGCCAGATCAGCCGCCGTGACGAGCAGGACAGGCTTGGTTGCAGTCGCGCTCATTACAGTGCCTCGCCTTCTGCCAGCATGCCTGCAGCGCGCAGTTCCTTGTCAAGCCAGCCGGGGCGCGTATCGCCCTTGCGGATTGCCGCAATGCGGGCCGCTTCGGCGTCCACCTTTTTCTGTGCGAGCACGAGAATGCGCTCAACGTCGGCACGCGGGATCACAACCACGCCATCTGCGTCGCCCACGACCAGGTCACCCGGATGCACCGTCGCGCCGGCGGCCGACACGGGCAGGTTCACGCGGCCAGCCACGCTCTTGGTCGGCCCGCACGGGTTCAAGCCGGCAGAAAAAATCGGGAACGTGCCGTGCGCCAGCTCGTGCGAATCGCGCACCGCGCCATCGATGACAAACCCGGCGATGCCAGTGGCCTGCGCCTGCGTGGCCATGATTTCGCCGATCAGCGCGCAGCTCTGGTCGCCTTTGCCGTCCACCACGATCACATCACCGGGCTTGGCGACCGCGAGCGCGGCGTGAATGGCAAGGTTGTCGCCGGGGCGGACTTCAACCGTCACGGCGGGGCCGACCACTTTCATCGTCGGAGCGAGCGGTTTGACGCGGCCATTCAGGGTGCCTCGGCGGCCGGCAACGTCGGCCAGGATGGCTGCCTGAAAGCGGGCGGCCGCCTCGACCAGCGCGGGCGAGACCCGCTCGATATCGCGAACGATGGCGGAAGTGGTGTGCGAAGGGGTACTCATGAAAAGCTAGCCTCAGTCTGTGATGTTTTGCTCTGTACAACACTGGTGTACTCAGTGAAATCACTATAGCCAGGGCAAGCGAGGCGATCCAGTAGCGTTTACCCTTCCGCCAGATACAACACTGTTGTACATAGTACAATCCTGTCGTTCATGCGTTCGGGGGAGTTTGAAATGGGGAATGACGGCGTTGCCGCAGTAGAAAAGGCGCTGGCCTTGCTGGATTGCTTCAAGCCGGGGGCGGAAGCCCTGTCACTCGCGGCCCTGGCGCAGGCGTCTGGCATGCACAAGACCACGGTATATCGGCTGATGAACTCGCTGGAGCGCATGAGCTATGTCATTCGCTCCAAGTCCGGCGCGTACTCGCTCGGGCCGCGCCTGCTGTATCTGGGCAAGCTCTATGAGCAGTCGTTCCACTTGTCTTCCGTGGTGGAACCTGTGCTGCACGCGCTGGCGGCAGCCACGCGAGAGAGCGCATCGTACTACGTCATTGATCACGGCCGGCGGCTATGCCTGTTTCGCGCTGAACCGTCGGAAGGCCTGCGCGAGACGCGCCTGCCAGGCACGTCTCTTCCGCTGGACGACACGGCTATCAGCCATGTGCTGCGCTACTGGGGCCTGGGTGAAGCGCTGTATGACGAGGCACCGGAGTTGCCGCTGTTCACCTCCGGCGCGCGCGATCAACACACGGCGGCATTTGCCACGCCCATCTTCGGTTCCGGCGACAAGTTCATGGCCGCGCTCACGCTATCGGGCGCGGCCTCTCGGCTCGAAGCGGCGCGCACCACTGGCGATTTCGTCACGAAGCAGTTGCAGGCGGCTTCCGACCTGTCGCGCAAGCTTGGCGCAAGTGCGGCGCTGTGCGAACGCGTCTACGGTGTTTGATGTGAAGGCGCTGCTTGGAGCCAAGCTCGCGCCCGCGGGCTAAGAGCGCTCGGCAGATTCGGCCGGAACTTGCCCAGCCGGCGCGGCGTCGACGGGGCGCTTCGCATGGCCAATGCGCTGCGCGTGATAGATGCCGGTGTGGCCCGAGAAGAGATAGCTCACCACACAGGCAATGCCGGCAAACGTGCCGACCTCGGGGCCAAAGAGTTCCATCGCCATAAGGGTCGACGCGATGGGCGTATTGGCGGCACCCGCAAACACCGCCACGAACCCAAGACCCGCAAGCAACGGGAACGGCAGCGGCAGCACGTAACCGAGCGCATTGCCCAAAGTGGCACCGATGTAGAACAGTGGCGTGACTTCGCCCCCCTTGAAACCCGAGGCCAGTGTCACGATGGTGAAAGCCGCCTTGCCGGCAAAGTCGTACGCCGGCAGCGGATTGTGGAACGCATCCACGATGACGGGAATGCCGAGGCCCAGGTACTTGTCGGTACCCAGCGCCATGACCGCAGCCACGACCACGCTGCCGCCCAGCACAGGGCGCAGCGGACCAAACGCAATGTGATGCTTCAACAGTCGGCTGAGCCGATGCGTGAGCGCCGCGAACGTCATGCCCGCCAGGCCGAAGACGATGCCGGCCACCACCACCAAGCCGATCGCGATCGGCGTGAGATGCGGCACAAAAGGAATCGCGTACGGCGTGTGGTGCACGCCCAGCAACGGCGGTACCAGATCGCCCACGATGGCCGCGATGAAGCACGGCAGGATCGCGTCATAGCGCAGACGGCCGATCGCGAGCACCTCCAGCCCGAACACGGCCCCGGCCAGCGGCGTGCCGAAGACCGACGCGAAACCGGCGCTAATCCCCGCCATCAGCAAGATGCGTCGATCCGCCGGGGTCAGCGAAAACAGTCGCGTCAGGTAGTCCGCAAAGCTGCCGCCCATCTGGACAGCCGTGCCTTCACGCCCGGCAGACCCGCCAAACACGTGCGTGACAACGGTGCCCAGCAGGATGAGCGGCGCCATGCGCTTGGGCACGACGCGCTTCGGGTCGTGGATCTCGTCGATCAGCAGGTTGTTGCCACCTTCCACCGAGCGCCCCGTGTAGTGGTAGAGCAAGCCAACGGCAAGCCCAGCCACAGGCAGAAACCACAGCAGCCAGGGGTGTGCGGTGCGCGTGTTGGTCGCCCAATCCAGCGCCAGCAGCAACACCGCAGAGCCCAGTCCAGCCAGCATGCCGACGAGCGACCCCAGCGAGAGCCAGCGCAGCAGATACCCGAACATGAGCAGCGGCTCGGAGCGTGTAAGCGTTTTCTTCATGATGACCAGATTCGAAGAACTCAAACCTGAGCGACAGAACGTCGTTTGGGCGTGTGCCTACAACTTCCTTCGTTCAGGAACTTGTAGGCATCATCAGCCGGTCTCGTGATCCGCAGACCGGCGGTTAAGGGAGGAATGCCATCTCCACAAGGTTGCGCATTGTGCCTGAAGGCGGCCCCGGTCACAACCCGGCACAATCGCCCGCCCCGAGGAAAAAAGCCCGCCCAGGCATGACACCGGGCGGCTTTTTTTCGTCATGCGTTCCGCTTACTGCCGCACACCCTTCACGCGGTCTGCGGTGACATCGGCCGGTTGCCCGCCAAAGTTGGTGCGCAGGTAGTTGGCCAAATCGGCCAGTTCCGTATCGTTCATCTGCGCGAAGCTGGGCATCTCCTGCATGGCTTCCGTGCCCGGGAAGCGCTGCGCTTCAATGCCGTCGAGCATCGAGACGATCAGGTTATGCGCGTCGGCATTGCGCACGGTGGCGTTGCCCAGCATCGGCACGGCCACGTGCGGCTTGCCTTCGCCATCGCGGCCGTGACAGCCGGCGCAAACAGCGAGGTAATGCGCGCGTCCGGCCTTGAGCTGGTCGACATTTTCCGGCATGGCGGCCACCGGCTTGAGCGGTTGCGGCGCGGGCGCCTTGTCGCCCAGCAGATACGTCGTCAGTGCCGCCACATCGGCCTGGCTGAGGTACTGCGTGCTCAGGTGGACGACAGGGTACATCTCGCCAAAAGCCGAGCCCTGCGGCGCGATGCCCACACTGAAGAACGCCTGCAGGTCGCCCTGCGTCCAGCCCCGTGACGCCAAGCCGGCAGGCGTGATGTCCGGCGCGACCACACGGCCCAGCGCCGCACCGGCAAGCGGCTTGCTGCTATCGAGCTGGCCGGCAAACCCGCGCGGGCTGTGGCATTCCGCACAGTGGCCCAGCGCGTTGGCCAGATACCGGCCACGCTGCCAGGCCGCTGTGTTGCCGACGGATGCGTCGGGCAGCGCGTTCTTCAGGAAGAACACGTTCCAGCCCGCCATGGCGATGCGGATGTTGTACGGAAAGCGCAGCTCATGCTCGCGGTTGGCGACGGCCGCCGGCTTCACCTGCTGCGTCAGGTAGGCGTACATCGCATCGGTATCGCCGCGCGACAGACCGCGATACGACGTGTACGGCATCGCCGGATACAGATGCTTGTCGGGCGTAACACCGTTGTGCAGCGCCTTGTAGAAATCGTCCGCGCTCCACTTGCCGATGCCCTGTTCCTTGTCGGGCGTGATGTTCGTGCCGTAGAAGGTGCCGAACGGCGAGGCCAGCGCCACGCCGCCGGCAAACGGTGCACCGTCCTTGGCCGTGTGGCAGGCCGCGCAGTCCGCTGCGCGCACGAGGGCGCGGCCACGGTTGATCAGGTCGGCGCCGGTCAGCTTGGCTGGGGGCGGCTGGTCGGCGGCGGGCGGGATATCGGTGGAGCGGTCACCGCAGGCGGACAACGCCGCAGCGGCCAGCAGTGGCAGCAGCGCCTTTCGCGTCCATTGAGTGAGTTGCGTCAGTTCAGCCATGGCCATCACTTGCCGTCCTTCACGAGTCCCGGCGTGCTGAGGACGACGTCCTTTACAGCCTCGAAGTAGCGCACGTAGCCGGTGCAGCGGCAGATGTGGTCGTTCAGCGCTTCGGTAATCGTCTCGTCCAACTTGTCGCGAGCCACCGGCTCGCGCTTGAGGCGCTCCACCAGCACCGTCGCACCGTTGACGAAGCCCGGCGTGCAATAGCCGCACTGAAAGCTGAAGTGCTCCAGGAACTTCTGCTGCACGAGCGTGAGCGACACCACTTCGCCTTTCTCATCGCGCTTGGCGTGCCCTTCCACCGTGCGCACCTTCTTGTTCTGGAAGAAATGCGCGCCGGTAATGCACGTACGCACTTCTTCGCTGGTGCCGTCCGGCTTGTCGAGGATGACCGTGCACGCGCGGCACACGCCCTGCCCGCAGCCGAGCCTTGAGCCGGTCAGGCCGGCGTACTCGTGCAGGAAGTCGATCATCATCAGCCCCTCGGGCACTTGCGTGGGGCCAACATCCTTGCCGTTGATATGAACGGTGAGCGGTTGTGTCGTGATGGTCGTATTGCTCATGCCAGTACCTCCTGAATCTTTTCCGCGGTCACCGGCAGGCTGGTGAAGCGGTGTCCGATGGCATGCGCAATGCCGTTCACAATGGCGCCCACCACCGGAATCATCACCACCTCGGCAATGCCCTTGGGCGGATCGGTTTCCGACACCGGCGGCAGCACGGTGCCGGTCTGCGTCCACACGGCCACGTCTTTCGCACGCGGCAGGTGGTAGCGGTTGAAGTTCCACGTGCCGTTGCCGGGGCCGTCTTCATACAGCGGCAGCGCTTCGTGCAGCGCGTGGCCGATGCCCATGGCGAGCCCGCCCTGCAATTGCCCCGACACCAGTTGCGGCGATATCTGCGTGCCGCACTCCATGATCGTGTGGTGCGACAGCAGATCGACCTTGCCGCTGGCTTCATGCACCGACAGTTCGACCAGCGTGCCGACCGCGCTGTAGTACGTGACCGACGCGTTGTTGCGCTGCGTCGGTGCGATGTAAACCTTCTTGCGATCCAGCACGTGATACCCGCCGGGGGTGGTCATCCTGGCCTTGCGCGCCGCGTCGGCACCGTCGCCGTAGCGCACGGACAAACCGTCAATCGGCACACGCGTGGCTGCACCGTTCACCTCGAAATCGGCCTCCGACCATTGCCAGCGGTTGAACACGTGCACCACCGCGCCAGTCACCAGGCCCAGTTCGTGCGCTTTCTTGACGATCTGTTCGTAGGGCAGCGCTTCCAGGCCGCCGGCCGTGAGCTTGCCGTCGACCCAGCGCGCGTCTTCCACGCGCACCACCAGCGAGGCCGCCTGGCCGCCGCCGATGCCTTGGCTCCAGATCGCCATGGCTGCCGGCCACAGGCCATGCATGAAGACGATGCGCGCCGCCTCACGCGTGCTGTGCGTGAAGTAATACGCCGAGTTGGTCGCGCTCGACGGCGACGCATATGCCGGAGACCAGCGCGGGTTGGCCGATGCCTTGTCCTGATCGGCCTGGCTCATGAGGTACGGGTCGCCGCTGGTGACAACGGGCAGGTCCGCCCACTCCGTCACCGCCACACGCACTTCCGACGCCGGGCGGCCCAGCCAGCGGGCCACGGCCACGGCTTGCGAGGTCGACATGCCGGTGCCGATTTCCGCCGCCACGTGGTGCAGCGTGATCTGCCCGTCAGCGCGGATTTCCACCTTGGCAAACGACGCCTCGGCGCCCGTGCCGAAGTCCTTCTGCACACAGGCAAACCCCACGCCGTAGCGCTTGCCCGGGTGGGCGGCGTCAAAGTCGGCTTTCTTCTTCGCGCGATTCACCCATAGCGGGTGCACCTTGGCCGCCTGCAGCACTTCATCCACGCGGATGGCGCCGGCGGGAATCGCGCCCTGCGTGTTCTTCATGCCCGAACGCAGCGCGTTCTTCAGGCGGAACTCGATCGGGTCGAGCTTCAATTGCTCGGCAAACTCGTCGACCATCACCTCGGTGGCGGCCATGCTCTGCAGCGTGCCGTAGCCGCGCGCCGAGCCCGCATCGACGGCGCGCGAGGCAATCGCCACGGCAGTCAGGTCGTTCTTGGGGAAGTAGTAGATCGACTGCGCGGCCGTTGCGCCCACCATCGCCACGGACGGCGAGAAATTGGCACGCCCGCCGCCGTTGGCCTCGAAGTGGCCCTGGAACGATTGGAACAGGCCAGTCTTCCTGTCCACGGCGATGCGGTACCGCATCTTGAACGCGTGCCGCTTGATGGAGGTCTGGAACTGCTCGTAGCGGTCATTCGCCAGGCGCACCGGCTTGCCATCGGCATACAGCGCCGTCACCAGGCCGTAGAACGGGAAGTTGTAGTGGTCTTTCGAGCCATAGCCAACCGTGTAGCACGGATGCACGATCACCTGCTTTACCGGGAACGCGCTGCGGGCCTTGGCGATCATCTCGGCCGCGCTCTCCCCCACCTCCACCGGACTTTGCGTGGGCACGACCATGTACAACGTCTGCGTGGTGCTGTCGTACCAGCAGTTGGCGTTGTCGTTTTCCAGTGCGGCGGTATCGACCGATTGCGTGTTGTACTCGCGTTCGAGCACCAGCCAGCCCGCCGGTGGCTTGTCGAGTTCTGCGGCGATCTGGTTGGCGTAAAAGATGCCCTGCTCGCCGAGCTTGCCGTGGTCCACGCCGTCGGGCCACACGGGCTCGTGCTTGCGCATCATGCTCGGAAAGATCGGCGCGTTCTTCAGGCTGGAGAACACATCGTCGTCATACGGCCCTGCCCCACCCACCCGCACAAAGCGGAAGGTGCCCCAGGGGTCGCGCTCCAGCGGGCCGGTCTGCGCGCCGTAGCGGATGATCTTGTCCTGGAACTTGAGCTTGTCTTTCGCAAAACGGAAGCGCGCGAAGTCGTGGTAGATCAGGATGGCGACGGCATGGCCCAGGTAGGCGGGCGTCTTGCCCGTGGGCAGCAGCATGTCGTCGCCGTAGAACGCAGGGAAGGCGACGCCATCGCGTGCCAGGTCGTCTGCCGTCACCACGCGATCTGGCTTGAGCTCATCACCCAGCAGGCTCAGATCGAAACCTTCGTACGTGCGATCGGCCAGCGTGGTGCGCAGGATGAACGCATGCGATTGCTGCTGCGGCCAGTGCGGCATGTCGCGCGAGCGGATGTCACGTGCGAAGACCTTGTCGCCCGTGACCTTGGCAATGCCGTCGATGCGGAACTTTGGCGTACCGGTTTTCGGGTCCCACTGGACAGGGGTGAGGATCTTTTCTTCAAACAGGGCCGCAAATGCGCGGCCGCCCAGCGGTGCGATGTACACCGAGACGCCGGCCACGACGGTCGCTTTGAGAAAAGCGCGGCGTGACGGATGGGTAAGCGGCATGAATTCTTCCTCGAGGGGAGGATGATGTGGGGAAAGAGAGGCGGGCCAGTGCGGGTGTTGCAGGCGGCTCCGCCTCTTTCGATTTTGGTGCGCGCGTTGCCGCAAAACAAGGCGAGGGCATGAATACCGTCTATTTGGGGTACGTTATCTGCCTTGGCATTGTCTTGTGCATACGCAGCATTTCGGCATCGCCGCTCACGCTGCCGGGGCGCACGTTGTCCAATTGCATTCACCAGTGTGCGCAATTGGCCGTGGATTGTTCAAGGCTGTTCGATCCGGCATGCTGCATGGATTCAGCAGCCGTCCATCAGAGACCTCGCGCAGGAGACACGCATGACCGCCCACCTGATCTTCGACGATCGCCCGACCGATGCCGATACGCTACTCGCGCGGGGCGCCGCCCTTGCCGGTGGTTTGCGTCGCATGGGCGTGCAGGAGGGCGACGTGATCGGCGTGCTGCTGCGCAATGCGCCCGCCTACATCGACGTGATGCACGCCTGCCGCATCGCAGGGTGCTACTTCTGCCCGATCAACTGGCACTTCACACCGGCCGAGGTGGAGTTCCTCGTGCGCGATTCGGGCGCCAAGGTACTGATCGGCCATCGCGACCTCGTGGATGCGGTGGAACCGCTGCTGCCGGCCCACGTGCAACTGCTGCGCGTGGACGCCGAAGGCACCGACCGCGCCGACGGCTATGCCAACTGGCTCGCGCTGCAGACGCCGTACGACGGGCCAGTGGTTTCTCCGCGCGGGCACATGGCTTATACGTCGGGCACCACCGGCCGGCCCAAGGGCGTCGTGCGCCAGGCCGTGCCGCTCGATCAGCTCGACGCGCATCTGCAGAAAGCGCGTGCCGTGGTGGCGGCCACGTTCGGGATCGTGCCGGGCTGCCGTGCGCTGGTGCCGGCGCCGCTGTATCACAGCGCGCCGAGCCTCTTCGCACAGCAAGCCGCGCAGATGGCGGAGTTGCTGGTGGTGAACGCCCGCTTTGACGCGCTGCGCGTGCTGGAGCAGATCGAGCGCTACCGCATCGACACCGTCTATCTCGTGCCGATCATGTATGTGCGCCTGCTCAAGTTGACGGACGAAGAACGCAGCCGGTACGACCTGTCTTCGCTGCGCTTTGTGGCCTCCACGGGCGCACCCTGCGCGCCGGAGATCAAGCGCAAGATGATCGACTGGCTCGGCCCCGTCATCTACGAAACGTATGCATCGAGCGAGACCGGCATGATCACCGTGATGGACCCGCGCGACGCCGCCGCCCGCCCGGGCAGCGCCGGCCGCCCGGTGTGCGACGCGCGCGTGTGCATCCTGCGTGAAGACGGCACGCCCTGCCCCACCGGCGAGATCGGCCTGATCTACAGCCACCAACCCGCCTATCCCGATTTCACCTACCGCGGCAATGACGAAGCACGCGGCAAGATCGAGCGCGACGGCCTCGTCACGCTCGGCGACATGGGCTACCTCGATGCGGAAGGCTATCTGTATGTGTGCGACCGCGCATCGGACATGGTCATCTCGGGCGGCGTGAACATCTACCCGGCCGAGATCGAACATGCGCTACTGCGCCACCCCGATGTGGTCGACTGCGCTGTCTTTGGCGTACCGGATGACGAATACGGCGAGCGCCTTGTCGCGGTGGTCCAGACCGAACGCAAAGACCCGCAGGCTGAGCCCGTGATCGAATGGCTGCGCGGCCAGATTGCAGGCTTCAAGATCCCGCGCCAGATTGAATTCACCACAGCACTGCCGCGCGACGACAACGGCAAGATCGCCAAGCGCCGCCTGCGCGATGCATGGTGGGGCGACCGGCAGCGGCGCGTTTAGCACCACCGACGGAGGCGCTGGCGGTTCAAGCCGGCGCCCCTGCACCATGGAGGAAGCCGCCCTTCGATCTACGGCGCGCCGAGCGCTGCAAGCGGATGCGCCTGCGTCCGCCAAGGTGACGTCAGAAAATGCCGCACCCGCTCAGGCCGCACCTGCGGCAGCGTTGCCGGCGCCCAGCCCGGACGGTGATCCTTGTCTACCAGATGCGCGCGAACGCCTTCACAGAAATCGCCTTCCTGGATTCCGCGCGCCACGATGCCCAACTCCATCTGAAAGCACTCGGCCAGTGACAGCTGCCGACCGCGCAGCAGCGCTTCGCGTGTGACGTGCAGCATCGTCGGCGAGTGTGAAGTCATTGCGTCAAGCGTGGCCTGCAGCCATTGGCGTGGTTCGCGAGCCTGCTCGCGCTCCAGGCTCTCTCGCAGCGTGGCCACAATGCGATCGACCGAAGAACGGCGGTCGAAATAGCGCAACACCCACGGCATCGCCTGTGCAAGCGGCGCGTGCGGAACGATGTTGCACGGCGGCTCGAATACGCGGCGCAGCGCCTGCATGAGGTCGCCATCATGCGGCATGCGCTGCAGCCGGTCTTCGAACGAGGCAAGCCATTCGGCAGGCACGCACATGTCGGCCAGGTGGCAATGCAGCGCATCGGCGCCGGTCAGCGTCACGCCCGTCAGGCCGACATACAGCTCCAGCTCGGGCGACATCACGCTCAAAAAGCGCGTGGCGCCCACATCGGGCAGAAAACCGATGCGCGTTTCCGGCATCGCCATCTTCGTGCGCTCGGTCACGACACGCAGCCGTGCGGCCTGCCCAAGGCCCATGCCGCCGCCCATGGTGATGCCGTCCATCAGCGCAACGATGGGCTTCGGAAACTGGTGCAGCGCGTAATCGAGCCGGTATTCGTCGACGAAGAACTGCAGCCAGCCGTCGTCGCCGTCCATGCGGCCCTGTTGCGCAAGCTGATAGAGCGCGCGCACATCGCCGCCGGCGCAGAAGCCTTTCTGACCCGCGCCGCGCAGCACCAGCGCGGCGATGCCGTCGTCATGGCGGCATTGCTCCAGCATCGTGGCCAACTGGCGCACCATGCCGTGCGACAGCGCATTCAGCGCCGACGGCCGGTTCAAGGTGATGATGGCCACGCGGTTCACCACGCGCATCAACACCTCGGGCTCGGCAGCGGCTGCCTCGGGCAGCGTCGCCTGCAGTTGGACGGCACTCATTGCAGCGTCTCCGATTCGTGTGTGGAATGCCAGCGCGGCGCGCGCTTTTCCAGAAAGGCATTCACGCCTTCGCGCTGGTCCGGGTGGTCGAACAGATCGACAAAGCGCTCGCGTTCAACCGCCAGCGCCGCGCTGCGCGGCACGCCATTGCGCGCCTGATGGATGAGTTGCTTGCTGAAGGTGACGGCCTGCGGGCTCAAGGTCGTGACACGCAGCGCCATGGCGATGGCGGCTTCGCGCGCGGCCCCCGTTTCCACGACCTCTTCCACCAGGCCGATGCGCAGGGCGGTCTGCGCGTCGACGCGCTCGCCGGTCAGGATCATGCGCTTGGCCCAGCCTTCACCCACGAGCCATGGCAGCGTCTGCGTGCCGCAACCGCAGCACAGCAGGCCGACGGCCGTCTCCGGCACGGCCAGCTTGGCATGGGCCTCGGCGATGCGGATGTCGCATGCGAGCGCGCACTCCAGGCCACCGCCCATCGCAAAGCCGTTGATGGCGGCGATCACCACCGGGCGCGCATTCTGCAGCGCCTCGAATGCGGCACCGAAACGTGCAGCGGCCTCGCGCGCGACATCGCGATCGCCATCGGCAAAGGTGTTGAGGTCGGCGCCCGCGCTGAAGAACTTTGGCCCATCGCCGGTGACGACGATGGCGCGTACGCGTGCATCGACGTTCAATCGCTCGACGGTGCCTTGTAGTTGCAGCAGACCTTCCGGGGTGAACGCGTTGGCCGGTGGACGCTTGAGTGTCAGCACTGCGACGGTGCCCTCATGCAGCGTTTCCAGTTCGATCATCACGCCGCTCCGTCTTTCCGATACAGCTTGATGACGGCGGAGAAATCCAGCTTGCCATCGCCCTTGCTGCTCACGGTTTGATAGAGCTGCTGCGCCAACGCGCCCAGGTAGACCGGTTGACGGACCGACTTTGCTGCGTCACCGGCCAGGCCCAGATCCTTGAGCATGAGATCGGTACCGAACCCGCCCGTGTAGCCGCGCGACGACGGCGCGGTCTCGATCACGCCCGGGAACGGGTTGTACGTGTCCGAACTCCAGCACCGGCCCGTCGACGTGTTGATGATGCCGCCCAGCACCTTCGGGTCGATGCCCAGCGCCTCGCCCAGCGACATGGCTTCGGCCACGCCGGCCATGGTGATGCCGAGCACGAGGTTGTTGCAGATCTTCGCGCCCTGGCCCGCGCCGGTGTCGCCGCAATGCACGAGGTTCTTGCCCATGGCGGACAGCACCGGACGCACCTGCTCGAACGCCTGTGCGGTGCCGCCGACCATGAACGTCAGCGTGCCGGCTGCCGCGCCGCCCGTGCCGCCCGAGACCGGCGCATCGACAAAGTTGTTGCCGTGCTCGGCCGCCAGCGCGGCAAACGCCTTCACGCTGGCCGGGTCGATGGTGCTCGAATCGATGATGGGCACGCCCTTGGCAATGCCCGCCAGCACGCCGTCTTCCGCCGTCAGCACGTGGCGCACGTGCGCGGCGGCGGGCAGCATGGTGATCACGGTTTCCGCGCCCGTCGCGGCGTCCTTGGGAGACGCGGCGGCCATGGCACCGGCTTCCACCAGCGCGCCCACGGCCTGCGTGTTCAGATCAAAAACGGTCAGCGTGTGGCCCGCCTTGAGCAGGTTGCGCGCCATCGGGGCGCCCATGTTGCCCAGGCCGATGAATGCGATTTTCATGACAACGCTCCCAGTGCGATCAGCGCAGGCTGATGGTGGTATTCACGCCGCCGGCATCGACCGCGTCGTCAAACCAGCGCGCCGTTACCGTCTTCGTTTGCGTGTAGAACTGCACGACCTGCTTGCCGTACGGGCCCAGATCACCCAGCTTGGAGCCGCGCGAGCCGGTAAAGCTGAAGTACGGCACGGGCACCGGAATGGGAATGTTGATACCGACCTGCCCAACGTCGATCTCGCTCTGGAACTTGCGCGCCGTCGCACCGCTCTGCGTGAACAGGCCCACGCCGTTGCCGAACGGGTTGGCATTGACCAGCGCAATCGCATCGTCCAGCGTGGGCGCGGTCAGCACCAGCAGCACGGGGCCGAAGATTTCGTTGGTGTAGATGTCCATGTCGGTCTTCACGTCGGTAAAGACCGTGGGGCCGATGAAGTTGCCGTCTTCGTAACCGGCGACGCGCACATTGCGGCCGTCGAGCGCCAGCGTGGCGCCCTGCTGCACGCCCGATTCGATCAGGCCGAGAATGCGTTGCTTGGCGGCACGCGAGACGACGGGGCCGACGTCGGTACCCGGCTCGACACCGGCATTCACCTTGAGCGTTTTTGCCTTGGCGATCAAGTCCGGCACCCACTGCTGCGCGGCGCCCACCAGCACGACGACGGAGGTCGCCATGCAGCGTTGCCCCGCCGCGCCGAAGGCCGCACCCACCAGCGCATTGATGGCCTGCTCGCGATTCGCGTCCGGCAGCACCACGGCGTGGTTCTTGGCGCCCATCATCGATTGCACACGCTTGCCGTGCTCGCTGCCGAGGCGATAGACATGCGTGCCGACCGCGGTGGACCCGACAAACGAAATCGCCTTCACATGTTCGTGCGTGCACAGCGCATCCACCACATCCTTGCCGCCGTGCACGACGTTCAGCACGCCCGGCGGCACACCGGCCTCGAGCGCCAGTTCGACCAGCTGCATGGTCGACAGCGGATCCTGCTCCGACGGCTTGAGCACGAACGTGTTGCCGCACACGATCGCCATCGGAAACATCCACAGCGGAATCATGGCCGGGAAGTTGAACGGCGTGATGCCCGCGCACACGCCAATCGGCTGGCGCAGCGTGTAGGTGTCGACCGCGCCGGCCACGTTCTCCAGGAACTCGCCCTGCTGCAGCGAGCCTACCGAGCACGCGTGCTCCACCACCTCCAGCCCGCGGAATATGTCGCCTTCCGCATCGGGCAGCGTCTTGCCCTGCTCGGCCGTGAGCGTGCGGGCAATGCGCGGCGAGTGCTCGCGAATCAGCGCCTGGAACTTCAGCATGATGCGCATGCGCGCGCCGACCGGCGTGTTCTTCCACGTGGCAAACGCAGCGTGTGCGGAGCGGATGGCCGCGTCCACTTCGCCGGCCGTGGCAAACGGCACGCGCGCCAGCACTTCCTGCGTGGCGGGGTTCACGATGTCGCGCCATTCCTTCGACTGCGATTCGACAAACTCGCCGCCGATCAGCAGCTTGACGGTGGGCGGGGTGTCCTGCTGTGCAGCAGGCTTGGCGGAAGCGAGGGAAGCAACGGCGCTCATGGGAGTCTCCTGGCGATTCGGTATCGGTTGCGGTGGCGGTAGCGGTAATGGGTTCAATGCGGGACGGGCAAATCAGGCGAAGTCTTCTTCCCAGTACTCGCCTGGCATGCGGGCGGGCTGGGGCGTACGTTCAAGTTCGAGGCGGCGCAGTTCCACGCGCCGGATCTTTCCGGAAATGGTCTTGGGCAGCTCGCTGAACTGCAGGCGGCGGATGCGCTTGTAGGGCGCCAGCTTTTCGCGCGAGAAGAGGAACACGGCCCGTGCGAGTTCAGGACCGGCTTCGTAGCCCTGGCGCACCGTCACGAACGCCTTGGGCACGGAGAGGCGCAGCGGATCGGAACTCGGCACCACGGCGGCCTCGGCAATGGCCTCGTGCTCGATCAGCACGCTTTCCAGCTCGAAGGGGCTCAGCCGATAGTCGGACGACTTGAACACGTCGTCGGTGCGACCCACGTAGACGAAGTAGCCGTCGTCGCGGCGCATCGCCACGTCGGACGTGTGGTAATAGCCGTTGCGCATGGCCTCGCCCGTGGCTTTGGCGTTGTTGGCGTAGCCCTGCATCAGGCCGAGCGGGCGGTGCGAGAGCGGCAGCACGATCTCGCCTTCGCTGGCGGGCTGATCGTCGTGGTCGACCAGCTCCACGCGGTAGCCAGGCAGCGGGCGACCGACCGACCCTGGCACGACCGGCTGGCCCGGCGTGTTGCCGATCTGGCAGGTGGTCTCGGTCTGACCGAAGCCGTCGCGAATGGTCACGCCCCAGGCGCTGCGCACGCGCTCGATGATCTCGGGGTTCAGCGGCTCGCCCGCACCAACGATCTCGCGCAGCTTGACGGCGTACGACGCCAGCGGTTCCTGCACCAGCATGCGCCACACGGTGGGCGGCGCGCACAACGTGGTCACATTAAAGCGCACCAGCACATCCAGCGTGTCCTTCGGCACGAAGCGCGCGTAGTTGTAGACGAACACGCAGGCCTGCGCATTCCACGGCGCGAAGAAGCAGCTCCACGCGTGTTTCGCCCAGCCGGGTGAGCTGATGTTCCAGTGGATATCGCCAGGCTGCAGGCCGATCCAGTACATGGTCGACAGGTGGCCGACCGGATAGCTCTGGTGCGTGTGTTCGACGAGCTTCGGCTTGGACGTGGTGCCCGAGGTGAAATACAGCAGCAGCGGGTCGGTCGCCTTGGTCGGCCCGTCGGGCACGAACTGCGCGGGCGCATCGTAGGCTTCTGCCAGGTCGACCCAGCCATCGCGCTGCGCACCCACGGCGATGCGCTTGACGCTCGCATCCACACTATCGAACTTGTGCAACTCCGCCGCGTCGACGACCACGCAGTTCGCGCCGCCCAGTTCAACGCGGTCGCGCACGTCATCCGGCGATAGCTGCGTCGTGGCCGGCAGCACCACCGCACCGAGCTTCATCGCCGCGAGCATCACGTCCCACAGTTCAACGCGGTTCGGCAGCATCAGCAGCAGACGGTCACCACGCACGATGCCCAGCCCGCGCAGGAAGTTCGCCATGCGCGACGAGCGCTCCGACATCTGCGCAAACGAGAGCTTCAACCCACCGCCCTGCGCGTCATCGACGATCCACAGCGCCGGGTTGTCGTTGCCGCGCGCCATGACATCGAAGTAGTCGAGCGCCCAGTTGAACGTGTCCAGCTTCGGCCACGCAAACTCGCGATACGCGCGGTCGTAGTCGGTGCGATGGCGCAGCAGAAAATCGCGCGCTTCCACAAAACCCTGTGCTGCAGATACCGCTTCGTTCATCGTCGTCTCCTGGTCGGCGCGTTTGCGCTCTTTCGTATGCGGTCGATGTGCGCGGTGCGTGCTAGACGTGCCGTGCGATCACCATCCGCTGGACTTCGCTGGTGCCTTCGTAGATCTGGGTGATGCGTGCATCGCGGTAGTGGCGCTCGACGGCGTAGTCGGCCAGGTAGCCGTAGCCGCCGTGGATCTGGATGGCGTTGGAGCAGATTTCCTCGGCCAGTTCCGATGCGTAAAGTTTGGCCTGCGAGGCCTCCGACAGGCACGGCTTGTCTGCGCTGCGCAGGCGCGCCGCATGGTGAACGAGCAGGCGCGCCGCATTCAGGCGCGTGGCCATGTCGGCCAGCATATTGGCGATGGTCTGGTGCTCGCGCAGCGCCTTGCCGAACTGGATGCGCTCATTCGCGTAGTTGCGTGCCGCATCGAACGCGGCGCGCGCAATGCCCACGGCTTGTGCGGCAATGCCGATGCGTCCGCCTTCCAGGTTCGACAATGCGATCTTCAGGCCCTCACCGCGTTCACCCAGGAGGTTTTCCTCAGGCACCGCACAGTCTTCCAGCGTGATCGGGCAGGTGTCCGACGCGCGAATGCCAAGCTTGTGTTCGGGCCGCCCAACGTGAAAGCCCGGCGTGTCAGTCGGCACGATGAAGGCCGAGATGCCGCGCTTGCCCGCCTCAGGGTCCGTCACGGCAAAGACGATGGCGATGTTCGCGCGTGCGCCGTTGGTGACGAACTGCTTGTTGCCGTTGAGCACCCAATAACCGTCGCGCAGCACCGCACGCGTGCGCAGGTTGTTGGCCTCCGAGCCCGCATGCGGCTCGGTCAGGCAGAACGCGCCAATCGCGCGGCCGGTGGCCAGATCCGGCAGGTAACGCGCCTTCTGCGCCTCGGTGCCGAACTTGAGGATCGGGCCGCAGCCGACCGAGTTGTGCACGCTCATCATCGTCGCGCTGGCAGCGCAACCGGCGGCCACCTCTTCCAATGCGAGCGCATAGGCCAAGTAGTCGGTGTACGAACCGCCCCACTCCGCCGGCACGATCATGCCCAGCAGGCCCAGCTCGCCCATCTCGCGCACCACCTCGTCGGGCAAGGCGCCGTCACGGTCCCACTGCGCGGCGTTGGGCGCCAGGCGCTCGGTGGCAAAGTCGCGCGCAGCGTCGTGGATCATCCGCTGCTCTTCGGTATAGAAGTCGTCCATCGCTTGGCTCTTGCTTGTTTGCTGACCGGTGCCGCGTGACGCTGCCTGTGCAGGCGCCTTACACTGTGCAGCCTGCGGCGCTTGGGTTCGATGGGGAAAAGTGTAGGCACGCGGCTGGGCGGCTTCGATGCCCGTCACGATCAACTTGCGTGAGCGGATTTGCCATACCGATGAAAAACAACGAAAAAGGAACGGTCTCCGTCAGCCTCGTCAACGAGGCGGTGACGCGCGCCCGCGCGCATGGCGTGGACATGCAGCACATCATGGCCGCCGCGGGCATCACGCCGCAGATGCTGGCGCAGCCGCGCAGCCGTGTGTCATCGGCGCAGTACGGCGCGCTGTGGGCCGGCATTGCGCAGGCCATGGACGACGAGTTCTTCGGGCAGGATGCGCACCCCATGCGCTGGGGCAGCTTCGTGGCAATGACGCAGGCGGCGCTGACCGCGCGCACGGGCCGACAGGCGCTCGCACGGGCCACGGGTTTTCTGCGCCTGGTGCTGGACGATCTGCATGTGCGCGTTGAAGAAGACGATCAGCGTGTGCGTCTTGTCTTTGTGCACCGCAAGGGCACGCGGGTGCCGCCCATGTTCACCTACGCCACGTGGCTCATCATGGTCTACGGACTGGTGTGCTGGCTCGTGGGGCGGCGCATTCCGTTCATTGCCGCGCGCTTCCGTTGTGCGGCGCCGCAGGATGCGCAGGAATATCGCCTGATGTTCTGTGACGACATGGCGTTCAAGCACGATGCGTCGTTCGTCGACCTATCGCCGGACTTTCTTGACCTGCCGGTCATTCAGACGGCCGCGTCCAGCAAGACGTTCCTGCGCGACGCGCCGGGCAACTTCATCGTCAAGTACCGCAACCCGGATTCCTTCGCCGCGCGCGTGCGCAAGACGCTGCGCAATCTTCCCGTGGCCAGCTGGCCCGCGTCGGACGCAATGGCGCTCAAGCTGAACGTGGCCGAGGCCACCATGCGGCGGCGCCTGAAGCTGGAGGGCCACACGTATCAGTCGATCAAGGACGACCTGCGGCGCGACATTGCCATCGGCCAGTTGCAGGACACGCGCCGCACCATCGCCGACATTGCCGTCGCGGTCGGCTTTGCCGAACCGAGCGCCTTTCACCGCGCCTTCCGCAAATGGACCGGCATGCGGCCAACGGACTATCGGCTGGCCGGCGCAGGCTGAGGCTGCGCGGCGACCGCGTCCCCGGCCGTGCCGCTCACTTCCCGCAGCGTCTCCAGAAACGCCTTGAGCACCGGCGAGTGATCGTCCACACGATAGTGGACGTACAGCGGCACAGCAGGCAGCGCCGGCTCCAGCGGGCGGAAGACCACACCGGGCGGCGCCAGACTGGCCGTCGAGCCAGGCAGCAGCGCCACACCAAAGCCCGCGCTCACCAGCGCCAACAGCGTTTGCACTTCGGTCACCTGTTGGCGCACGAGCGGCGCAAAGCCGGCCTGGATGCACAGATGCAGCAGGTGATCAGCAAAGCGCGATCGCTTGGATTCGAACGCAACAAACGGCTCGCCGGCAAACTCGCCGAGGGCCAGGCTGGTGTGCCCGGCCAGGCGATGCGTGGCGGGCAACGCCATCACGATCGGCTCGTGCTGCAGCAGTTCGCTGCGCACGGCGGGGTCTTCCTGCCCCAGCCGGAAGATGCATGCATCGATGCGGCGCTCTTTGAGCGCGGCCACCTGAGCGGCGGGCGTCATCTCTTGCAAGCGCCATTCAACGCCGGGGTAGCGCTCGCGAAACTGGCGTAGCGCTTCGGGCAGCAGCCCCACCATCACCGAGCTGATCATGCCGATTTCCAGCTCGCCAACCTGGCCGCGGCCCGCCTGCCGGGTGAGGTCCAGCGCGCGGTTGAGCTGGGCGAACACCAGCGGCGCCTGCTCCTTGAGCGTGCGCCCGGCCGCCGTCAGTTCCACGCGGTGGTGACTACGCACAAACAGCGGCGTGCCGATCTCGTCTTCCAGCAGCCGGATCTGCTGGCTCAGCGGCGGCTGCGACATGAACAGGCGCGCCGCCGCCCGGCCGAAGTGCAGCTCGTCGGCCAGCACCGAGAAATAACGCAGCAGGCGGATGTCCACGGTATGCGCTACGCCTTCAGGTCGAAGCTGAGCGGCGTCTCGCGCTGGCGCTTGCCGGTCAGCCGGAAGATGGCGTTGGCAAGGGCGGGCGCCACCGGCGGGTTGGCCAGTTCGCCCACACCACCGGGCTTGTCGCGGTTGCCATCGATGATGACGATGTCGATGGCGGGCATGTCCGACATGCGCATCACGGGGTAGTCATGGAAGTTGCTTTGCTGCACCGCGCCGCCCTGGATGTCGATGCGATCGAACAGCGCGTGGCCGAGGCCCCACATCAGCCCGCCATATAGCTGCTCTTCCACGCCGGTGCGCGAGACGGCCAAGCCGACGTCTGCCACGCACGTGAGTTTTTCGATGACGACGCGGCCGTCCTTGCGGGCCACCTGGGCCACCACGGCGATGTAGCTGTCATACGCCTGATGCGTGGCGACGCCCAGGGCGTGTCCATGCGCCGCCTTGCCCCACCCGGCGCGTTGCGCGGCGGTGCGCAGCACGTGCACATGCCGCGGCCGCTCGGCCATGTGTGCGACGCGAAAGTCGACTGCGTCGCGCTTGGCCGCCACGGCCAGCTCGTCCATGAAGCTCTCGGTGGCGAACACGTTGGGGATAAAGCTGACCGCCCGGTACCAGCCAGTCGGGATACCGGTCTCGTGCCGGACCCAGCCGATATCCATATGGTTGGCCCGGTACGGAAAATCCCACTTCGAGATGGCCTCGGTGGTGCTGTAATCCATGCGGTCGGGGCGGTCGAAGTAGCCCGGCTCCCACTGTTCCGGCGATGCGGGCGACACCGCGCGGATGCGCAGCGCATCGAGCCGGCCCTGCGCATCAAGCGCGCCTTCGAGGCGGTGATACGTGGCGGGGTGGCCGTACAGCGCGCGCATCTCGTCTTCGCGGCTGTTCATCAGCTTGATCGGCACGCCGGTCTTCTTTGCAAGATAGCTCGCCTCGAACAGCCAGTATTTGCTCTCGCGCGCACCAAAGCTGCCGCCCGACACCATCTCGTGCAGCACTACCTTGTCGCGCGGCACACCGCAGATCGTCTCGGCCGCTTCCATGGCGGTGGATGGCACCTGGATGCCGCCCCAGTATTGGATCGCGCCGTCCTTGAACCATGCGGTGATGTTGACGGGCTCCAGCGGGTTCTGCTGCTTGTAGGGCATGCGGTAGGCCGCGTCGATGCGCTTTGCGCCGTGGGCCATCGCCACGTCCGTGTTGCCGGTCTGCACGGTGTGCACAACGCGCGCCTTGCCGCTGGCGAGCCAAGCGGCCTGGTGCTGGGCGACATGGCCGCTGTCGAAATCGGCGAAGGCGCTGTCGCCCCACTCGACCTTGAGCGCCGCGCGGCCCTTGTTGGCCGCCCAGTAGTCGTCGGCCAGCACGGCCACGCCCTCCTGATTGCCGCCCAGCACATCGGGCCGCATCGGGATGGTGATGACCTGGCGCACGCCGCGCACCTTCAGCGCCTCGGCGCTGTCGATGCGGCGCACACGCGCGCCGGGCATGGGCGCACGCTGCACCACTGCCACCAGCATGCCTGGCAACGACACGTCGATGCCGTATTGGAACCGGCCTGTGGCCTTGGCCAGCGCATCGCGCTTGTGGCGCAGCTTGCCGATGTATTTGAAATCCGCCGGGTTCTTCAGCGTCACGTTGGCAGGCGCAGGCAGGCGGCCCGCAGCATCGGCCAATTCGCCGTAGGTGGCCTTGCGGCCGTCACTGCAGATGACGGTGCCGCCGGCCGTGCCGCAGTTGGCGGCGGGCACACCCCAGCGTTGCGCCGCTGCACTCACGAGCATTGCGCGCGCCGTGGCGCCGGCTTGCCGCAGGCGCGCATATTCGAGCGACACACTGGTGCTGCCGCCGGTGGAATACACCTTCCAGATCGGGTGGATGTATTCAAGAAAGAACGGGTCTTCTGGCGTGATGACGGCAATGTGCATCGGGTCGACATCCAGCTCTTCGGCCACGCACGCCGCCAGCGCGGTTTGCGTGCCGGTGCCGGAATCGTGCTTGTGGACGACGATCTTCACGGTGTTGTCGGCCAGCACCCGCACCCAGGCATTGGGCTCGAACTCACCCGCAGCCACATCCTTGCCGGCAGCCAGCGCATCGGGCATGCGGAAGCCGACTGCCAGGCCCGCCGTCAGCAGCGCGCCTTGCTGCAGGAAACGGCGGCGCGAGGGTGCATGCAAATCACGCGGCGCGTTCATGCCTTGCCTCGCTCGTCGGCGGCACGCTTGATGGCCTGGCGAATGCGCCCGTAGGTGCCGCAGCGGCAGATGTTGCCCGCCATGGCATTCGTGATGGCTTCGTCGTTGACGGGCGTGCCTGCCGCCAACAACGCCGCAGCCGACATGATCTGCCCCGACTGGCAGTAGCCGCATTGCGGTACGTCTTCAGCTACCCAAGCGCGTTGCAGCGGGTGCGTGCCGTCTTTCGACAGGCCCTCGATGGTGGTCACGCTGTGTCCGGCCGCTGCCGATGCCGGCGTGATGCACGCGCGGATCGGCGCACCATCCAGATGGACGGTGCAGGCCCCGCAAAAGCCGCCGCCGCAGCCAAACTTGGTGCCCGTCAGTTTGAGCCGATCGCGCAGCACCCACAGCAGGGGCATGTCTGCATCGGCGTCATCCAGCGCGTGGGGCGCGCCATTGACCATAATCTCGGTCATCATTGTCTCCTCCAGAATCGGGCCGTCTCATGCGGCCGCGCCTGGCTGCAATATGAAGCCGCGCACGGGCACCCCGCCAGCGACGATTTCTGCCAGCCCGTGTAAGTCGAACTAACAGCTCACCTGCCGCCGCCATGTACAAGCGTTATCCGTCGATCCAGTCGATGCATGCCTTCCTGCAGGCCGCGCGCACCGGCAGCTTTACCAAGGCCGCGCAGCAACTGGACCTGACACACAGCGCGATCAGCCAGCAGATCCGCTCGCTGGAGGAGTTCATCGGCCAGCCGCTGTTCGTGCGTGAGGCGGGCGGCATCGTGCTGACCGATGCGGGTCAGCTCTTCGCGAGCATGCTGACCGACGGCTTCGGGCAGGTGGACCGGGCGCTGTCTTCGGTGCGCAACCGGCACGTGCCGCAAACGCTCATCGTCGATGTCGACAGCGAGCTGGCGCAGGGCTGGCTCAATGCGCGCCTGCCGCAGTTGCTGGCGGCGCTGCCCGGCTACCAGGTGATGTTCCTGTCGACCACGCGCGGCGAACGGCCGTCGTTCGAGCGCGTAGATGTCTCGCTGCGCTACGGCTATGGCGAATGGGATGACTGCGAGATGGCCCTGATCTGTGGCGACCACGTCACCGCGGTGGCAGCGCCGGCACTGCTGGAACGCCATGGCGTGCAGGCGCCGCTGGCCCCATCGGCCGCGACGGCGCTGCCGTTGCTGGGCTACACGCGGCGCTCGTGGATTCCATGGCTTGACGCCGCCGGCCTGGAGCCGCTGGAACCCGCCGTGGTGGCGGCCTTCGACAACGCCGCCAACATGGTCGCCGCAGCTGAGGCCGGCATTGGCGTGGCGCTCGTCCGCGGGCTGCTCGCAGCCGATGCGCTGCAGCATCAGCGCCTCGTCCCGCTGACGGACGTCGCCATCCCCGCGCACTACAACCTGTATGCCGTCTGGCAGCGCGGGCAGGGGCAGCGTGCGCAGGCCGTGGTGAGCGCGGTGCAACAACTCGCACGCGACACGCTGGGCGGCTGAGGCCGCTTCTCCCTCCGGCCGCTTGCCGATATCGGCAACGTATCAAGACCGCCGCCAAATAGTATTGGCCGGCCCCCGGCCCTGACTCCGATACTGCGCCCCAAGCAGCACGCATCCGGCATCACGCGATCCGGCGAGGGGAAGGCACACGCCTAGCAAAGAGCGCCGCGCTGCAGGACGTGCCTGCCCTCACCGGGAAGCCATCACGCGCTTCCTCCCAGTCATCAGGAGATCCAACGATGATCATCGACATCAGCTGCTACCCCACCGACCTGGTGGACCTCGCGTGGTGGCACGACGGCGACCCCTTTACCGGCGAGCGCCTGCTCGAAATGATGGACGGCCCTTACATGATCAACGGCAAGCCGCGCCGTATTGACAAGGCCTTCATCCAGCCGCCGCAGGGCAACACCATCTACACCTGGACGGACGGCGAGCTTTCGGGCCGCGAATCCATCGACGCCTACATGGCGTACACGCTCAAGATGGTGCAGACGTACCCCGACCGCTTCCTCGGCTGCTTCGTCTACAACCCGCGCTGCGGCGTGCAGAACGGCGTGGAGGCCATCGAGCGCTACGTCAAGGAACACGGTTTCAAGATGGTCCAGATGCAGGCCAACATGCACGCCTACCGGCCGGACCGCGCGCTCGACTGGGTGATGCCCGCGTTCGAGAAATGTGCCGAGCTGGGCGTGCCCGTCAAGCTGCATACGGGCGACGGCCCCTACAGCATTCCGTCGGAATGGATTCCGATGATCAAGCGCTTCCCGAACGTCGATTTCATCATGGCGCACTTCGGCGTGCAGACCGGCGGCGTCTACGTGTTCGAGCCGATGCAGTGGGCGATGGAGCTGCCTAACGTGTATTGCGAATCGGGCTGGTGCCTGCAGTCGCGCGTCGTCGAATTTGCCAAGGTGCTGCCCAAGCACAAGATCCTGTTCGGCACCGACACGCCGCCCAACGAGCCCGGCATGTGGCTACGCCTGCTGGAAGTGCTCTGCATGGACCCGCCGCAAGGCCTGAACCTCGATGAAGACACGCTCGAGGATTACCTGGGCAACAACATCGCCCGCATGATCGGCCTGGAGCCGACCCGTCCGCCCAAGACCGTGGCCGAAGCCGAAGCGCAGCTCGCGCTGGCTGCCGCCTGAGCCACCGCAGACCGCACGGAGCGCAACACATGATTATCGATACCCATCTGCACCCGACCAACCTCGTCGACGAGGCCTGGCGCCACACCGGCACGCCGTTCAACGGCGAGCGCATGATCCAGCTGATGGACGGCCCGTACATGATCAACGGCAAGCCCCGCCGCATCGACATGGGCTTCATCCAGCCGCCACCGGGCAACACCGGCTACCGCGACGGCAACCGCCGCGGCCGTGAAGGCATTCGCGACTACATGGCGTACATCGCCGAACTCACGCAGAAGTACCCGGACCGCTTCATCGGCAACTTCACCTACAACCCGCGCTGGGGCCCGGAGAACGGCGCGGCGGAGCTGGAATTCCACATCAAGGAATACGGCTTCAAGATGGTCAAGCTGCACGCCAACATGCACGGCTATCGGCCCGACCGCGCGCTCGACTGGCTGCGCCCGGCGATGAAGGTCTGCGCCAAGTACAACATCGTGGTGCTGATCCACACCGGCGATGGCCCGTACACCATCCCGACGATGTTCTACCCGATCATCCGCGAGTTCCCGATGGTGAACTTCATCATCGGTCACTTCGGTATCCAGACCGGCGGCAACTACTCGTTCGAAGCCTTCTGGATGGCGATGGACACGCCCAATGTGTACTGCGAATCGGGCTGGTGCTTCCAGTCGCGCATCGTCGAATTTGCGAAGCAGCTGCCGCGCGACAAGATCGTCTTCGGGACCGATTCGCCGCCCAACGAGCCCGGCATGTGGCTGCGTGAGCTGGAGGTGCTGTGCTCGGCGCCGCCGCAGGGGCTGGGCATCGATGAGGACCACCTCGAAGACTATCTGGGCAACAACATTGCGCGACTGGTCGGCATCGAGCCCACCAAGCCGCCCAAGGACCTGGCCGAGGCGGAGCTTCGCCTGAAGTCGACCTACGTCCAGACAGCAGAAGCGGCCTGAGCGCCGATCCCGCGGGCGCCGTGCCTCTGTGGTGTTCGGCGCCCGCCTCTAGCGAGGTGTGCCATGAGCATGACCCGGCTTGGCGAAGGCCAGGATTTCCACGTCTTCGCCAATCTCTATCGCGAGCTGTATCCCGAAGATGTGCTGACGGTACGCCACGGCATCTCCGCCGACCAGGACGTCACCGCCGTCATCGATCAGCTTGCTGCGCGCAACCAGACCCCCATGCTGGTCTGCGAGCAGGTCAGCGGCCTGCAGGTGCCGCTGGTCACCAACGTCTTTGCCTCGCGGTCACGGCTGGCACGGTTGTTCGACGTCTTGCCGCATCAACTGCACGATGCCTTCCAGGCGCGCGCCAATGCGCCCATCGCACCGCGTGTGGTCTCGCACGGCCCCATCACCGACGAGGTGATCGAAGGCGACGCGGTCGACGTTGCGCTGCTGCCGATGATCAAGCACTTCGAGAGCGACCGCGCGCCCTACATCACCAACGCCATCATCGTGGCCGAGGACCCGGTGACGGGCGTGTGCAACATGAGCTATCACCGTTCGATGCGCCATGCACGCAACGCATTGGCGACGAGCCTGCACTCGCGCGGCCACCTGTGGCGCATGCTGCAGACCGCGCGCGAACGCGGCGACGTGCTGCGCGTGGCGATGGTGGTAGGCGCGCATCCGCTGTTCATGCTGGCCGCCGCCGCCCGCCTGCCCTTTGGCGCCGACGAACGCGCGGTGGCGGGTGGCCTGCTCGGCGCGCCGCTCGATATCGTCCGCACGCCGCGCTACGGCATCGGCGTGCCGGCGGCAGCGGAGTTCGTCCTCGAAGGCACCATCGACCCCGCGGCGTATGCCGAGGAAGGCCCGTTCGGTGAATTCACCGGCTATTCGTCCGACCGCTCCACCAACAATGTGCTGCGCATCGATGCCCTGATGCGCCGGCGCGATGCCTGGCTGGTCGACGTGGTGGGCGGTCCGTACGCCGAGCACCTGACGCTGGCCCGCCTGCCGCGCGAGGCCGAGATGAGCGAGAAGCTCAAGGCGCGCTTCCCATCGGTGACGGCGCTGCACTATCCGAACTCGGGCACGCACTTCCATTGCTACGTGGCGCTCAACCCGACGCGCGACGGCGAGGCGCGGCAGGTCATGCTGGCGCTGCTCGGCTGGGATCCGTACCTCAAGACCGTGATTGCCGTGGATTCCGATATCGACCTGCAACAGGACGAACAGGTGCTGTGGGCCATGGCCACACACTTCCAGCCGCACCAGGATGTGTTCATGGTCGATGGCCTGCCCGGCAGCCCGCTTGATCCGTCATCGTCCGTCCACGGCACGACATCACGCATGGGCATCGACGCCACGCGCGGTGCCGGCTTCGAAGGCATCCGCGCACGCATCGATCCGCAGGCCATTGCCCGCGCGGGCGACATCCTGCGCCAGGCCGGAGTGCGTCCATGAGCGCGCGCCATCCTCGCGCTCCCGCCCGGCCGCGCATGGTGGTCGGCATCAGCGGGGCATCGGGCTTCATCTACGGCGTGCGGCTGCTCGAACTGCTGCGCGCGCTTGATGTGGAGACGCATCTGGTCGTCACGCGTTCTGCGCTGCTGACGATGGCGCACGAGACGCCGTACAAGCTCGCCGACGTGATCGATCGCGCCACGCATTACCACCGCGCGGACGACATGGCCGCCGGCATTGCCAGCGGCTCGTTCCGCGCGCTGGGCATGATCGTGGCGCCGTGCTCGATGAAGTCTTTGGCGGAAATTGCCACGGGCGTCTCGTCGACGCTGCTGACACGCGCGGCAGACGTGACGCTCAAGGAGCGCCGTCCGCTTGTACTGATGGCGCGCGAGACGCCATTCACGCTCGCACACCTGCGCAACATGCAGACCGTCACGGAGATGGGCGCCATCGTCGCGCCGCCCGTGCCGGCCTTCTACGCGCGCCCTAATACGTTGGACGACATGATCGACCACACCCTCGGCCGCGTGCTCGACCTGTTCGGGCTCGATGCCGGCACCGCCCTGCGCTGGGGCGAAGAAGCCTTACCTGCCTTAGTCCGTACCCCACCCACGCTCGACAAGGAGACAACATGAAACCCCAAGCCACGGCCCACGCCACGCTTCCCGGCCCGAACACCAAGATTCCGGTCACCATCCTCACCGGCTTTCTTGGTGCCGGCAAAACCACGCTGTTGAACTTCATCCTGCGCGAAAACCACGGCCGCAAGATCGCCGTGATCGAAAACGAGTTTGGTGAAGTCGGCATCGACGGCGGCCTGGTCATGGCCTCGGAAAACGAAGAGATCTACGAGATGGTCAACGGCTGCGTGTGCTGCACGGCCGAGGTGCGCGAAGACCTCGTGCGCATCGTGCGCCAGCTCGTCGCGCGGCCCGAACGGCTCGACCACATCCTGGTGGAAACCAGCGGCCTGGCCGATCCGTATCCGGTGGCGCAGTCGTTCTTCATCGACGATCCGATTGCCGAACATGTCGAGCTTGACGCCATCGTCACCATGGTCGACGCCAAGCACATCGCCGCGCATCTGGACGACCTGCAGCTGGACGGTGTCGACAACCAGGCCGTCGACCAGATCGTCTGCGCGGACCGCATCGTCATCAACAAGGTGGACCTTGTGGGCCGCGATGATATCGACGCGCTGCGCGGGCGCATCCGCGGCTTGAACGCCACGGCCGACATCGTCACCTCCAGCTATGCCGAGGTCGATCTGAACAAGATCATCGGTGTCGGCGCGTTCGAGGCGACGCAGAAGCTGCTGGAGATCGGCGCAGACGCCGGCCACGGCGAGCATGACGCGCACGACCATGAACATCACCACGAACATGAACATGCTCACGCCAACGCTCACGAGCATGACCATGAGCACGAACATGAGCACGAGCACCAGCACGATCCGAGCGTCTCGTCCGTGGGTTTTGACGTACCGGCCGACGTGGACCTCGTGCGCTTCCACGCGTGGATCGACACCCTGCGCACCGAACAGGCGGAAACGCTGTTCCGCATGAAGGGCATCCTGGCCGTGAAAGGGCAGGCGCAGCGCTACGTGCTGCAGGGCGTGCACAGCCTCATCGACTTTCGCGCAACGCAGCCGTGGGGCAGCGAAGCGCGCAGCAGCAAGATCGTCTTCATCGGCCGCGACCTCGATCGTGCGGCCCTGCAGGACGGTTTCAACGCGTGTCTGGCGGCGTGAGCATGCCATGACATGACATCCCCCTGACCCGAGGGCGGCTCCTGGCACGCCCCGGGCATGACAACGATAGGAGACAACCATGACAACAGCCGTACACCCGGTCGACCAGATTCTGTCGACCCGACAGATGTTGACGTTGGGCTTGCAGCATATGGCGGTGTCGTACATCGGCGCCATCGCGGTGCCGATGATCATCGCGTCGGCGCTCAAGATGTCGCAGGCGGACACCATTGTGCTCATCAGCACCACGTTGTTCTGCTCGGGCATCGCCACGCTGTTACAGACCATCGGGTTCTGGAAGTTCGGGGTACGGCTGCCGATCCTGCAGGGGGTGGCGTTCAGCAGCGTGGGGCCGGTGATTGCCATCGGCACCAACCCTGCCGTAGGTTTCGCGGGCGTGTGCGGTGCGGTCATTGCGGCCGGGCTGTTTACGCTGCTCGCCGCACCGCTGGTGGGGCGGCTGCGGCGATTTTTTCCACCGGTGGTCACGGGCTGCATCGTGACCGTCATCGGCCTGCAGCTCTTTCCCGTCGCGTATGACTGGGTGGGCGGCGGACGCAACGCTGCCAACTTCGGTGCGCCGTCGTACCTGCTGGTTGCCGTGGTCGTGGTTGCCACCATCCTGCTCATCAACCGCTTCGGCAGCCCGCTGCTGCGCAACCTTGCTGTGCTGGTGGGCATGATCGTCGGCACGTTGCTCGGCTGCGCCATGGGCATGGGCAACTTTCACGGCGTGGCAGACGCGCCGTGGGTCACGCTGCCGGTGCCGTTCCACTTCGGGGTGCCCGTGTTTGCCGTGGTTCCCGCACTCACCATGATCGTGGTGATGATCGTGCAGATGGTCGAATCGATGGGACTGTTCCTGGCTATTGGCGACATTGTCGAAAAGCCAATCGAAGAAGAGGAAGCCATCAACGGCCTGCGCGCCAACGGCCTGGCCAGCGCCATTGCCGGCATGTTCGCGGCCTTCCCGTTCATTGCGTTCATGGAGAACGTCGGGCTGGTGGTGCTGACCGGTGTGCGCAGCCGCTGGGTGGTGGCTGTGAGCGGCGCGCTGATGTGTCTCGTAGCGCTCGTGCCCAAGGCCGGCGCCGTGATTGCGGCCACGCCATCGGCCGCATTGGGCGGCGCCGGCATTGCCATGTTCGGCGTGGTGGCCGCTGCGGGCATCCAGACCCTGGCGCGCGTCGACTATGAACACAACCGCTACAACGTCCTGATCGTGGGCTTCACGATTGCCGCCGCGCTGGTGCCGGTGCTGGCGCCCACGCTGTTCAAGGCCCTGCCCGACTGGACGCAACCGTTCCTGCACAGCGGCGTGGTCATCGCCTGCCTGGTCTCCGTAGCGTTGAACCTGCTGCTCAACGGCACCGAAGAAGCGCACGTGCCCGCGTCTGTGGTGCGTACGGCCGGCCGCGCCTGATTTTCCAATGGACATTTCCATGCACAACACGCCTCAAGACATCCTCATCCACCGCCCCATGGCCGTCATGACCGGCCTGCGCGGTGACGCCGCACGCGCCGGTGCGGTCGATATCCGCATCGCCGGGGGCCGCATCGCCGAGATGGGCGCAGACCTCACGCCCCGCCCCGGCGAGCGCGTCATCGACGCCAGCGACTGCATCGTCTACCCGGGCTGGATCAACACGCACCATCACCTGTTCCAGAACCTGCTCAAGGCCGTGCCGGAAGGCATGAACCAGGACCTGCAAGGGTGGCTCGCCAGCGTGCCTTATCCGCGCCTGCCGCTGTTCACGCCGGAATTGATGCGCACAGCTGCGCGCCTGGGCATGGCGGAGCTGCTGCTGTCGGGCGCCACCACCTGCGCCGACCACCACTACCTCTATCACGCAGGCGGCGGCACCGAATCGGGCGACATGCTGTTCGACGTGGCAGACGAGTTCGGCATGCGCTTCGTGCTCTGCCGCGGCGGCGCCATCGAATCGGCCAGCAGCCACCCGGGCTTTTCGAAGACGGCGCTGCGGCCTGAAACGCTCGACCAGATGCTGGCCGACATCGAGCGGCTCAAACACCGCTATCACGACGACGCCCCCGATTCGATGCGCCGCGTGGCGGTGGCACCGACCACACCGACGTTCTCATTGCCGCCGGCATTGCTGGTCGAGCTGGCCCATGCGGCGCGCGGCATGCACTTGCGCATGCATACGCATCTGTCGGAGACCGACAACTACGTTCGCTTCTGCCGCGAGAAATACAACTGTCTACCGGTGGAGTTCGTGGCCGAGCACGAGTGGCTGGGCCCGGACGTCTGGTTTGCGCACCTCGTGCACTTGCAGCCGTCAGAGATCCGCATGCTCGCCCAGACGGGCAGCGGCATCGCGCACTGCCCCGTCAGCAACAGCCGGCTGGGCAGCGGCATCGCGCCGGTACCGCAACTGGCCGCGGCCGGCGTGCCGGTGTCATTGGGCGTGGATGGCGTAGCGTCCAACGAATCGGGCAGCATGACCGGCGAGGTCAACACCGCCTGGCTGATCCACCGTGCCGCGCAAGGCGCCAGTGCCACCACTGCTGAAGATGTCATTCACTGGGCCACCGCAGGCGGCGCACGCGTGCTCGGCTTGAGTGAAGTCGGCACGCTGCAGGTCGGGCAAGCAGCCGATCTGGTGCTCTACGACATCAACCACCCGCGCTTCTACGGCTTCCACGACCCGGCGCTCGCGCCCGTGGTGGCCGGCGAGCCCATCACGGTGCGCACCAGCATCATCGGCGGGCGCGTCGTGGTAGACGAGGGCGTGGTGTGCGGACTGGATGTGGCAAGCATCCGTGCTGAAGCCAGCCAGGGTGTGGCGGACCTGATGGCATGCGCCTGACGGTTCAGGCGTCGAGCCGCAGCGCCATGTGTTCTTCGTCGTAGAAGCGATGGCCGACACGCATGGCGCGGCGCTCGATGCCGAAGGTCTCGAAACCCGCGTTGCGATACAGCGCTTGCGCACGCGGGTTTTCAGCGTTCACGCAGAGATGGATTTGCAGCACCCGTGCAGCACGCGCATGCGCAATGGCGGCATTCAGCAGACGGCCGGCAATACCGGCCCGCCGATGTGCGGGGTCAACAAATACGCCCCACAGCACGGCTTTGTGCGCGACTTGCGCAAGCGCTTCACGCCGCAACCCGGCAATGCCAATCAGTTCAGCCTCTGCAAACGCCCCAAACACGATCTGATGGTCAGTCGTACGGATGCGGTTGCGGGTTTCTTCCAGCGTGCGCCCCGACTCTTCATCGTGCGTCGGCCAGATGGCAGTGGGCGCGTCTTGAATGGCCTTCAGGCGGAGCACCTTGAAGGGTTCGGCATCGTCGTCGGTCAACGGGCGGATGGCGATGTCGCTCATGGCTGTTTGGCCTCCACGGTGAACGCATCGCCGGTCTCAAAGAATGCACCGCCTGCGAGGTAGTGCACGGTCTTGCTGCCCGCATCGGTAAAGTGCCAGCGGCCGTTGCTGAACAGCGCAGGGTCTGCCCAGGCGGCTGTCACTTCGGCGATGAACAGGTCGTAGCGTTTCTCGTTGTGCGGCTCGGGAATGACGCGGCATTCCAGCCACCCTGCGCAACCTGCCACCAGCGGTACGTCGATCGTGCGGGCGGGCATGGTGGCAAGGCCGAGCGCATCGAACTTGTCGCCGTCGCGGCCCGAGAGCGTGCCTACTGTGAGCGTGGTTTCGGCAATGGAGCGGGTGGGAATGTTGAGCGCAAACACGCCCGAGGCTTCGATCAGCTCGCGTGTGAGTGTGCGGCTGTCGACCACGACAAGCACCTTGGGCGGGTCAAAGTCGAGCGGCATCGCCCAGGCCGCTGCCATGACGTTGCGCACGCCGTTGTAGGCGCTGGTGACCAGCGTGGTCGGACCGTGGTTCAGGAGGCGGTAGCACTTCGCCAGTTCTACTGGAGCGAGTGTGGGGAAATTGGGCATGATGGCGAGGGGACTAGGGGGAGGCGTCATCATAGGTCACTGGGGGTGGATGTGTTGGGGGTGGTTTCTCGATGTTTTTTTGTTGGTGGTCCACCTCCCTTTCGTTCCCTGCCGGGACCGACTTACTTTTCTTTGTCTTGCCAAAGAAAAGTAAGCAAAAGAAAGGCGAGCCCGAGATGGCGACATCCCCTTGAATTTGTGTGACCGCGCGGGGAAGGAGGCAAACTCGCTGCGCTCAGACAAGCCTCCTTCCTTGATCCGCCCGCTCACACAAATTCAAGGCGCCATCAAGGGCTCAACGTCAAAAGAAAAAGGCCAACCC
>NZ_FOWV01000018.1 GCF_900115545.1 Ralstonia sp. NFACC01
GAAACGGCGTCGAGCATGGAAGAGCTCACGAGCATCGTGAAGCAGAACGCCGACAACGCGCGTCAGGCCAGCCAGCTTGCCGTGACGGCGTCGGACGTTGCCACGCGCGGCGGCAACGTGGTCGGCCAGGTCGTGCAGACCATGGGCGGCATCAACGAAAGCAGCAAGAAGATTGCCGACATCATCGGCGTGATCGAAAGCATTGCATTCCAGACCAACATCCTGGCGCTGAACGCTGCGGTGGAAGCCGCGCGTGCCGGCGAACAAGGCCGTGGCTTTGCGGTGGTGGCCAGCGAAGTGCGCAGCTTGGCGCAGCGCTCGGCGGGCGCGGCGAAGGAAATCAAGGCGCTGATTCACGACTCGGTGGATCGTGTGAGCAACGGCACGGCGCTGGTGGATCAGGCCGGCGTGACGATGGCGGAGATCGTCGATGCGGTGAAGCGCGTGACCGACATCATGGGCGAGATTTCGTCGGCGTCGGAAGAGCAGAGCAGCGGCATCGAGCAGGTCAACCAGGCCGTCAATCAGATGGACCAGGTGACGCAGCAGAACGCCGCGCTGGTGGAGCAGGCGGCGGCCGCTGCGGAGTCGCTGGAGGAACAGGCCCATAGCCTCAACGAAGCGGTAGGGATGTTCCGACTCTCACGTCAATGAGCAGGGGGGCGGCGTACTGCATGCTGATCGGTGCGGCGTCGGTATTCGCGGTCGGGCTCGATTCCAAGTGCCGGTTCGATATGGCCAAGAAGGCTGACCGCAATTTCCCAAATTGCTTCAAACAGATTTCACCTTGCGCGGAAGGATCGCGCTTTGACGGCATCGTATTTTTAACGGCAGACAAAAAAGGCTGTACCAAAATCGCCTGTAAGGCGTTGATTTGATTGAGCCGCTTCCATCTTGGCGAGAAGAAAAGTCTGTACCGAGGGGACTCATCGACAGACAAACGAGAGACACAAAGTCTGGCCACCCGCATGGCGCCTAGTTGGCCACGCTTTTTATCGCCCAGCCGGGCCTCGACGTCCGGAGTGCACATTTCCCGCCGCCGCTATTGCGCCGAGATCGCTGACCTTGACTGCTTGGCACGTCGCCAACACCGGCCCGCGCCGTCGCCAAGAACGGGCAGTGGAATCCAGCGTGCGTTTACGCAACTGCCGACAAACCAGCAGCTACCTCGATACCTTGCCACATCGCAGCTGCCTTTGCGGCCATCATCATGATCGGCACATTCGGGTTGGCCGGAACAAGAGTCGGCATAACAGACGCATCCACAACACTCAAGGCGAGTGGGCGCCGCACATACATATGCTCGAGTCCCGGCGCCTGATAGGAGAGAGGCACTCGCCACAGGGCGGTTCAAATCTGAATGCGAAGGTGGATTCGGATGGCCGGTCGAGTTACTGAATGGAGTCGGACTTCAGCTTTAACGGCTGCGTTGGCCGATCAAGACGCACCGGCCTCCGCGCCGCGCTTTGTTCATCGTCCAGTTCGCGATGAGAAGATCGCATCCGCCCCAGCGCCACCGGACCACCGGTCAGAGACATGGCAGGCGACCTACTTATTGTTAGGCAGCGAGCGCATCTGCCTTCGCACTAGTGCAAATCTGCGTGGCTAGATGTTCCGCATCGCGAGCAATCCCCGAAAAGCGGCCAGACCCCCAGGTATGCAGCCACGGCAGCCCGAGGAAATACAGCCCGTCGATTTTCGTTACACCTCGCACATGACCGGGGTAACCTCGGCCGTTGAAAACGGGAATATCGAGCCAACTGAAGTCCGGCCGGAAACCGATACACCAGAGAATTGTGCGAATTCCCGATTGAGCGAGATCCAGCGTCGTGCGCTCAGCAGGCGGTTGCCACACGGGCTGGTATGCAGCGGCCGCCGGTGCCTCAATACCCGCCTTTGCGATGTAACGGTCAATGCTCTCGTTGATGCGGTTGTATGTGGCATCGGCACTGTCCAGGTTCGACTGCAAGTCTGGTGCAAAGCTCAGTTGCCCATCCTGATAATCTTGAAGGACGCCGTACAGCTCCATGCCCTCAAGGGCGAACTTGCGCAGATCGATATCGCGACCACCATCGCGACCCGTTACGTAGTGGTTGGTGTTGTCGCGCACACCCTCACGCAACGGATGCTCTTCAACCGGCATATCGTAATAGCCCATGTCGGCAAGCCAGTCGACCACATCGCGACCCCGATAAAAGCGTGCACAGCGCGGGGCCTCACCCACAGCCAGCGTCACCTTGCGCCCAGCAAGATGCAGATCCTCAGCAATCTGCGCCCCGGACTGGCCGGAACCCACCACCAACACGCCGCCTTCTGGCAGGCTCTGCGGATTGCGATAGTCGGCGGAATGAACCTGCAACACGTCATTGGGAAGGCGCTCCGCCATGCGCGGAACGATCGGCGCATGGTAGCCACCAGACGCAATCACTACTTGGTCCGCAGTGAAGTCACCACGTGACGTGCTGACCAAATACCCGCCCTTGTCACGCTGTCCCACGCGCTTGACTTCGGTATGTTCCAGCACTGGCGCTTGGACCTTGGCGATGAATGCATCCAGATAGGCGATGATCTCATCGCGCTTCATGAAGCCGTGCGGCTCGGTCCCCGAGTACGGATGCCCTGGTAGAGCACATTGCCAATTGGGCGTGACTAGGCAGAATGCATCCCAGCGCTGCGATCGCCAAGTATGTGTGACAGCATGCTTTTCAATCACGAGGTGATCGATTCCATATTGTTGAAGGTAATAGCTCATGGACAGGCCAGCTTGTCCACCGCCGACGATGATGACACTGTGGTGCTGTGCGCCGCCGTCTCGCAGCGGCGCATTGAGGGTACTGTTAGACATGCTGGTACTCCTGATGACGAATGAGGATGAGGTGGGATCGCGTTGGATCAGTCACTTGCTATGCATTGAGGAACCACCATCGAAATCGATAAACCGAACCTTTGCATCGGGCCGATCACCAAACCGCTCGGCCGTCGCCTCAATGACGGCAAGCTGATCTGTGGCTGACGAGCAGAAATAGCCATATTTCGCTTTCACGCGATCCGATGCAGTTCCCAAGGCCTGTCTGGCGCGAGTCAGGAAATCATCGAGGGGGTATTCCTGTCCGACCGTGAAGTAATCTCGAACGATGGAAGATGGCGAATAGCAGACGGCAATGCTGTCGTCAGGCCACTGCAGTCGGAAATGGGTCACTGGCATGATGCGTCCTTATTGTGAAATGGCGGCGCTGCCTGCGACTGGCGGATCGGGCGGCATGATGAATGCGTGGTCGGTGAAGTCCCACAGCAGTGCCTCGTCGGAACCGGCATGGATGGCGACACGCCGCGTGTCGTCGATGCGGCCGATCTCGGCGCAAGCGATATTTCTGTCCTGAAATTTCGAGACCACCTGCTCGACGTTGACTTTGTCCACGGCAAGAACAAAGCCGTAACTGGGAAAGGCCGACAACCAGCGCGACATGGGAACACCAGGCGGCGTCGGAACGCACGTCAGATCGATGCGAGCGCCGGTGCCAGAGCATTCGAGCAACATGAGGGCCGTTCCCAATGCCCCGGCCATGCTGATGTCCTTCGCGGCCTCGCAAAGACCGGCTTCCGCCAATTGCGGCAAGATTTCAAGATCGCCCCTGAGCCGTTCAGCGGGTGCCGTGGTCGATGCGTTCCAATAGGGGTAGGGCTCAACAAACGCGCCACGCAAATCGACAGCCATCAGCAAACATTGCCCGGACTTGGCGACAAAACTCGACAACAGCCTGCGTGCGCGCCCGACAATCGCAACGGCCAACTGTGCACGGTCACTTTGCGCATTGCTATGGCCACCGACAATAGGAACGGCGTAGGCCTGTGCTGCGGCGTGCATCCCGTCGAGCACAGCTGCGGCTGCTTCAATGCCGTCGCTCCAGATCGCGTCCACAACGGCGACGGGGCGGCCGCCCATGGCATAGATGTCGCTCACGTTGACCATCACCGCGCTATAGCCGGCAAACCAGGGCATGGCTTGCATGAAGTCACTGACCATCCCTTCAATAGCGAAGAGTAGATGGCCGTCCCCATCAGGAATGGCTGCACAGTCGTCGCCGACGGCGACATCCGACAGGGGCGTGCCCGCAATGCAACTCCCCCGCCTTAGCGCGGACAACACACCCACGATATCGGTCTTGTGGCGAAAGCCGCGGCTGGCGCGCAGATCGGCCGCAATTTTCTGAACATTCATCGCGCCTCCAAAACACCCGTCACATACCCGAGTCTTGGCGTCACGCATGGCGGGTAATGTGTGAGGTCCGCCTGCATCAGGTGGTGGGGATGATCGAAACGATCCTCCCGCGCCATCGTCGTCCAGTGCAACCGTTCGAACATGGGCACGTTCTGAAGTTGAACGTGCGCGAGGAATTGCTTGCACCCTTTGCCATGCGCGGTGCTTACAGCCAGACGGATCAACGTCGACCCGATACCGCGATGGTTGCGGTACGCAGCGTCTACCGCAAGACGGGAACCGAGCCAAATGCCAGGTTCTGACTCGTGAATCCGTACGGTGCCAACAACCGGTCCTGCCGGGCCAGTCTCTGGCTCGAGCACGGCGACAAGTACGAGTGCGACCGCGTCGATCTCGTCATGGTCATCGGATGGGAAGATTCGCTGCTCCCGACAGAACACCTCGCGTCGGAGCTGTCGTGCCAAGCCGATCTCGCGCGCGGATGTCGCCAAGCGTATCCGGCAAGTGGAAATCTGAGGCACCTCCACACAGAGATCGTCGATCACGCTGCAGTCTCCTCATAGGCGGAAAGCGAGGAGCAGGCGCCGCACTTCCCGCAGCCAGCACGAATGTCTGACGACCGCATGCCGGCACGATTCAGCATCGCCCCCAGCGGTTGCAGAACCGACTTCATGAACTCCGTGCCCGGAGGCGGATGATCTTCCAGAGGCGTTCCAGAGATCGGCACGAACGGCACCACAAACGGATAGACCCCGAGCGAGATCAACCTGTCCGAGATTTCAAGAATTGCCTCACGGCTATCACCGAGGCCGGCAAGGATGTAGGTGCTCACCTGTCCGCGCCCGAATACCGCGACGGCGGCTTCAAATGCCTGCATGTAGCGGCTGATGGGAACGGTCGCCTTGCCCGGCATCACTCGCTCGCGCACTTCCGGAGTGACCGTCTCCAGATGCATTCCCAGCGTGTCGATACCCGAGGCACGCATGCGGGCGAACCAGCGGTCGTCATCCGGCGGCTCGCATTGCGCCTGGATGGGCAGATCAACGGCCGCCTTGATCGCGAAGGCACTGTCGCAAAGGATGCCGGCCCCACGATCTGGCGTCGGAGGCGTTCCTGTGGTCAGCACCATGTGGCGTACGCCATCCAGCAGTACGGCGGCGCGAGCTACCTCAGCCAGTTGTTCGGGCGTCTTATGCGCGATGGTGCGCCCTGCCGCCAGCGATTGGCCAATCGAACAGAATTTGCAGGTCTTGCGGCGGCTCTCATACCGGATGCAGGTTTGCAGGACCGTTGTCGCGAGCACGTCCTTGCTGTGCAAGGTTGCGATGTGCGAGTACGGAACACCCTCCAACGTCTGCAGACCGTAGAACCGCGGCGGCGCCGGAAAACTGATGTTGGCAATTGGAATTGCGGCACGTTTCAGAACGCTGATCCCCTGCGTATCAGCCGCGCCGGCAACAAAAGGCGAGTTCCAAGCGCTTGACGTATGCACCGGCACCATGATCGTCACGCCATCAATGGTGACTGCCTTGTGATCGGAGGGGCCGGCACCGCCACGGCGGCTTGCTGCGCCCGCGCTTGGGTCTTCCAGCCGCAGGCCTGCTGACTGGAGTTCAGTCATCAAGTGCCGGCTCGAGGCCGACGTCGTCTCGCTGGAGTTCATGGCGCAACGCTCCTAGGGGTTGTGGATTGACGGCAGACATGAGCGACGTAGTCGTTGCCGGCCGGTCGTTGATTGCAAGGCTGAGTAGCTCGGGGCGCGCGTAATGTCCGACCGAGTCCATCATGCGCTTGCGCTTGGTGATGAGCGCCATGTCGAGGTCGGCAATCAGGATGCCCTCGCCTTCGCGCAGCGGGGGAACGACATGCTGCCCTTCCGGCGAAATGATTGCGGTGTTGCAACCTCCCCGCAGCGCTTTCTGAAGGGCGGGATCGGTAGTAATCGACTCAATCTGTTGATCCGTCAGCCAACCCGTGGCGTTCACCACGAAACAGCCCGATTCCAGCGCGTGATGGCGGATCGTGACCTCGATCTGATCGGCGAAGATCGGACCCACGAGTGAGCCAGGAAACTGGCTGCAGTGGATCTCTTCGTGCTGCGTCATCAGCGCATAGCGTGCGAGCGGGTTGTAGTGCTCCCAGCACGCAAGCGCCCCAACCTTTCCGATTGCGGTATCCGCCACCTTCAAGCCAGACGCATCGCCCTGGCCCCAGATCATGCGTTCGTGAAACGTGGGCGTCAGCTTGCGACGCTTAACCGCCAAACGACCGTCTGCGTCAAAAATGAGCTGCGTGTTGTACAAGCTGCCGTGATCGCGTTCGTTGACACCGAGTACTACAACCATGCCGTGCTGGCGAGCGCGCTCGGCGATCGCATGCGTTACCGGCCCAGGGACCACCACCGCCTGCTCATACAGCCGCAGATGATCTGCGCCGGATTGCACCGGGGGCCGCACAAACGAAAAGTACGGGTAGTACGGCACAAATGTCTCGGGAAAGACAATCAACTGCACGCCCTCACGCGCGGCATCATCGATCGTCCGGCATACCTTCGCGAGCGTGCCATCGGCATTTTCCAGATCCGGAGCGATCTGGGCGGCCGCCACACGCACTATGCGTTTCTGTGACATGGTGATCCCCGTCGATCCTTAGACTGTCCAGGTGTCGATGATCAGCGCGTCGTCCTTGCGATGCAGCAGCTTCAGATCGAGGACATCGAGCGGATTGATCGGGCGAATGCCGGGGATAAGCGACGGTTCGCCATGCCCATAGAGCGCTTGCAACGCAAAACGGCACGCATAGACTTTTCCGCCCTCGTCCATGAACTTGGTGAGTTGCTTGTTGAAGTTCTGGTGACCCGGGAAAGCCTCGTCGCCGAGCGTGGGGAAGCCGCGCTGCACACCGAGCGTCACGCCAGGCCCGTACAACAGGATTGAGGTCTCGAAGCCCTTTCGCTGCAGGCGGGTCGCTTGCAGCATGTTGACGAAGCCGATCGAGCCTTCGAAAGCAACGGTATGGAACGTCACCAGCGCTTTCTCGCCCGGCTCGGCTTTTACGTCTTCAAATACTTTCTCTTCGTAGTCGACGAAGAAGTCGCCCTTCTGGTGGGCCGGTGCATTCACTGCAGGCATGCTGCGCTCCATTGAGTGGTTAAGTCAGTCAATCAACTCATCGGCGCGGGGCCGACATCGACTGTTGTGCAACGCCCATACCACCCGTTGCCACTCACCATCCGATCAATTCGAGATCAATGAACGATCAAAGCGTTGATCGGCTCAATGAATCGATCATGTGTCGTGGCCTGTGCGGAAGAACACGGATGCGGACGGCCGGGAGAGGGGGCACATCGCGCACCGCGATTGGTCATCGGAAACGGTGTTTATGCACAAGAACGAGGCGATGCGCGCCAATTTGGGCGATCACTTTTGACGCACCCGTGCGATCAATCGAGTGGCCAAACTGATTCACCGGGCATCCGCATGCAACACGGTGAAAAACCGATCCGGCAAACCGTTTGGGGATTTGATAAACGTGACCTGCGATGCGTCGCCAAGGCGCAGGTCAGCAGCCACGCGGCGCAGGGGGAGGGAGCATCGCATCAGCCTCAGGAAAGCTTGCGCGATGCGCTGTGGGATCGTTCGCGTGACTGCTGCGTCAGCCCGTCGCACAAGCAAAACCTCTTGCTCGTGCTGTTAGTTTGGCTGCCAGCAAGGAGGCAATTGTCTCCATTGCGGTGCCGGGTCCAAATACCGCTGCAGCCCCCGCCTCTAGCAGTTGATGTCGATGATCAAATGGAATGACCCCGCCGACAGCGACAGGAATATCGACACCGCAGCGACGAAGATGCGCAATACAAGCTGGGATGAGCCCAAGATGGGCCCCCGCAAGTGTGGAAATGCCAACGGCATCGTATTTGCCGCGAGCAATCTGAGCCGCCATCGACTCAGGCGTCTCGAACAACGGCCCCAGAGTCACGTCAAATCCGGCATCTGAAAGAGCTGCCGCAACGGACCTGGCGCCACGGTCATGGCCATCTTGCCCCAGCTTGCCGAGATAAAACCTTGGCGCCCGCCCCAAGATCCGGCGTAATTCGGAGACTTCGGCGCAAGCCGCGGCCCATGCCTCACAGCCATCTCGGCCCTCTCGATACGCTTGTCTGGAGTAAGCCGGCATCGCGTGGTAGCGCGGCCAAGTACGCTCGAGCGCCTGGACACATTCGCCTACGGTGGCACGATGGCGAATCGCATCGATCGTCAAAGCCAGCAGATTCGCATGCGGATCGTTCGCACCTGCAGCCAACGCAGCGAGCGCATATTCCACAGCTTTGCCATCACGCCTTTTTCGCAGCTTTTCGAGCCGCTCGCATTGGGATTTCCAGACGTGCCGGCCATCCACCTCCAGGCACACTGGTTCATCCTGTGCGCGCTCCGAAAAACAATTCATGCCGACGACGGGCAATCGACCTGCATCGATATCAGCTTGCGTCTTCAAAGCTTGCCGATGGATACGTTCACCGATCCATCCGCTCTCCAGTGCCGCCAACACGCCACCCTGATTCTCGATATTGCGCATGAGCTCGCGTACTGTCTTCGCCATCGAATCAGTGAGGGACTCCATCATGTACGACCCCGCCCATGGATCGACGACGTCGCACAGCCCCATCTCATGCTGGAGAATCAGTTGCGTATCGCGCGCCAGTCTTGCCGCGTCGGCACTGGGCAACGCCAACGCTTCGTCGTAAGCGTTGGTATGCAAGGACTGCGTGCCGCCGAACACCGCCGCCATGGCCTGCACAGTGGTACGGACAATGTTGTTGTCCGGCTGTTGTGCGGATAGAGACCAGCCGGATGTCTGGCAGTGCATGCGGAGCATCGTGGCCCGGGCGGCAGTGCCCCCCAGTGACGAGACGATTTCATGCCACAGCAATCGCGCAGCCCGCAGCTTGGCAATCTCGATAAAGAATGTCTTGCCCACGCCGAAGAAGAAACTCAGTCGTGCACAGAACGCATCGATATCCAACCCTCGCGAACACATCTCTCGTACATAGGCTGCGCCATTGGCGAGCGTCAGCGCCAGTTCAAGGGCCGGCTCAGCGCCCGCCTCCTGGAAGTGGTATCCAGAGATCGACATGCCGTTAAAGCGCGGTGCGTGCCGGGATAGCCAAGCGACCACATCCCCGGCGATCCGCATGGAAGGCGTCGGCGCATGGATCCATGCGTTCCGGACCATGTACTCCTTGAGAATATCGTTCTGAATCGTGCCGCTGAGGCGATCGAACGGCACACCACTTTCCTCGCCTGCGACCAGGAATGCAGCCAGCACCGGCAGCACAGCACCGCTCATCGTCATTGAGACCGAGATACGATCAAGCGCAATCCCATCCAGCAAACGCTTCATGTCCTCGACCGAGTCGATGGCCACACCTGCCATGCCGACATCTGCCTGCGCAAGCGGGTGGTCAGAGTCGTAGCCCCGGTGCGTCGGCAGATCAAACGCGATCGATAGTCCCTGTGCGCCTTGCGCGAGCGCTCTGCGATAGGCCAAGTTGGAGGTGGCCGCATCTGCGTAGCCGGCATACTGGCGGATTGTCCAGGGTCGACCCACATACATGGAATGATGCGGGCCCCGAATAAACGGCGCCTGCCCCGGAAGGCTGTCGAGATGGCTCAAGCCGGCCAGATCAGCGGCGGTGTATATCGCCTTCGGTCGCAAGCTGCATTCATCCACAGGACCGCTCCCCTTTAAGAGGCATCATGACCTCCATCGCTTCACGGTGATGACGTCCGCAACTTTCTCTCCATCGCTTAACCGGCGAATCTCACACCAATGCGATAGGCCGCCACTATCCTGTCGCGCGATAGAGAAGCTCAACTCAAGAACGTCTCCGATGTTGACGTTGCCGTGGAAGAAGAGATCCCTGGCGGCGACAACGGGTGGAGAGCTGATGCGTTTCCAGCCCCACTCGACGCGGTCCACCATTGCCTGGAAGCTGGCGAAATAGAGCAGGTGGGCACCGTTGAAATCGTTGTATGGGCAAGGCAGGAACTCGGCGACGTGATGGGCTCGACCGCTTAGCTGTTCCAGCCCTAGATGCGCTCCCCAGTTGCCAGCCCTGAAACGCCTTCGCAGCTTTACCATTTCTTGAGCCTCTACCGATATGGCACTTCGCGAACCCGGCACCGCAATCGGCATGGCTTTGACTACGGTACGGTTATCGCCTTCGCGTTGGCGACGGATGAATGTTGATGCCATCGAAACGCGCGCATACGATCCTGTGCTGCTTTCGAGTTCGTGCGTGCTGAAATAGTGCGCGCCACCGCTTGACGTCAGGGTGGATTGGATCGAGAACCTGTCGTTTTCACCCAGCGCTTCAAGTGCGGTTCCGCGCAGACTCACCGCTGTAAACGCCGCATAGACAGAGTTTCCGTCGGCATCACGAAACTCTGGCTCCGACAAGCCGGCCTCATTGGCCAGACTCTGCCAGTGGCGATCACCACATGTCTTGAGCAGCCAGTTTTCCGAGAGGCCGGTGTAAGCAAGTTCAGGCATGCCGGCCACGTACTGTTTCTGCGTGCGTGCAGGTCTGTCGGGCTCGCGGTGTATGCGTTGAGAAACTTCCATGCTCATCTCAATGCCTCCCTATCGACGGCGAATCCGACGCGTGGGGTATAGCAGGGCGGGTAATAGTGCAGATTCGCCTGCATCAGGTGGTGTGGCCGACCAAGCAGGGTTTCCTCTTGTAGAACTGCCCAATGCAGACGCCGGAACAACGGCACGTTCTGGCTCTGCACGTGTGCAAGGAAACGCTCGCAGCCCAGTGCATGGGCGCTGCTAACGGCTAGCCGGATCAGCGCCGCGCCGATCCTTCCATGCCGGCGTGACTCCGCCTCTACGGCTAGACGGGAGCCGAACCACACTCCCGGCTCGCTTTCATGGATGCGTACAGTGCCAATGACCACCTCTCCACAATTGCCGGGCTCTGCATCCTTGCGCACGGCAACAATCAGTTGCGCCGCATCGTCTAGAGCATCGCGATCATCGCCATCAAAGATGCCTTGTTCTTGGCAGAACACGGCCTCACGCAGACGATAAGCCTGCTCGATCTCCCAAGGCTGCTCTGCCCACCGAACCCAGTAGGTCAGTGCTTCGCATCGCTCCACCGTCTCCTCATTGATCCGGGCCGTTGCCTGTCGCGGGTTCATGGTGTGCGCCTCCCTCGTTTGATCACGCCGGGCCGTCGATAGAGATGGTTTGGCGTGCGCCTCATACGAGCAACGCCCATACCAATCACTTCATCTGGAAATGCGATCAATTAGCGATCAAGTACGGCGCGCGGGATGGATCGTGCAGGCAATCGCACATCGCGTTATTGAGGAACCCGGATTGACCAGGAATACCCGTCATACAAGGCTTTCTCGAGAGACTCCCCAACTTCCAGAACAGGTCATAGCATGCCCATAACGAGTGCATGTCGCCCCCGGCAGCACCATCATTGGGAAACCAAAAAACGATCATCGTCGTGCTTTCAAAGCAATCAATGTGGTGCTAACGTCTGTAGCCGTATTCGAGATTTCCGCACGGGAGGGGAATGTGCCAGGCCTCACAAATCAGTGGATCAAGCGCATTGCTGGCAGCTCCAAGCCAGCTTATCTGCTGATACCCGACCTCATCGAAGAGGCTGTGAGCAGCGGTCAGCTCCGCGCCCGAGATCGACTCCCTGCGCTACGCGATCTGGCGGAGGCGCTGCAATTGAATTACACGACCGTCGCGCGTGGATACAGCGAAGCGCGCAAGCGCGGCCTGATCGACACTAAAACAGGCAGCGGCACGTACGTTCGCGGGCGGTCTCAATCAATTCCCTTGCGAGCCGGAACCGCAGCCGAGATGACGATGAACATGCCCCCGGAGCCGCCGTCCATGACTGCGCTACTGCGGGAGTCGATGATCAGTGCGCTTGCCGCAAGCGACCCCTACGCGCTAATGCGCTACCAGGATTTCGGCGGCACGCCAGCAGATCGCTCAATTGCTGCGGCTTGGCTTAGAAGGCTGGTCCCGGCTAGCAAGGCGGAAACTGTGCTAATCACACCGGGCATACACAGCGCCCTGGTCGCGTTGTTGTCTCAACTGTCGGGCCCGGATCAGGTCATCTGTGTCGACAACTTGGCTTACCCGGGGGTCAAGGCGATAGCGGCTCAGTTCAATATCCGGCTGCAGGCATTGTCCGGTGACGAAGATGGTCCTCTGCCTTATGCGTTTGAGCTGTTATGCAAAACACAGCGGCCGGCAGCGCTGTACTGCAACCCGACCATTCAGAACCCGAGCACAAAGACCGTGTCGCAAACGCGCAGGGAGCAATTGGCCGAAATCGCGTTGCGCTACAGCGTGCCAATTATCGAAGACGACGCGTACGGCATGCTCCCTCAATCAACGCCGGACACATTCGCAGCGCTGGCGCCCGAGTTGACGTACTACGTCACAGGTATGTCGAAGTGCTTTGGAGCGGGCCTGCGGATCGCTTTCATCCACGCGCCAACGCCTCGCCAAGCGCAACGGCTTGCCGGCGCGTTGCGTGCGACCACAGTCATGGCAAGTCCGGTCAATACCTTGCTTACTACCTCCTGGATCAAGAACGGTACTGTCGACGCCATGCTCAAGGCCATCCGTGAGGAGAATATCGCCCGACAGATCATTGCGCGCGACGTGCTTAACGGCCGCGACTATGATGCCGACCCGGAAGGCTTTCACTTATGGCTTCGACTACCCCCCAAAAGTGAATGGCGCCCTTCTGAACTGGCCCTGCATCTGCGCTCACGTGGCATCGGTGCGGTCTCCAGCGCGGCGTTCTCGACCGATGGAAACCCGCCAGATGCGATTCGCGTATGCCTTGGCGGGCCAAGTGAGCGTGACGAGGTAGAGGAATCGCTACGCATCATCAACGACACGCTCGATGATCCGCACCATCTGCATTCAGCGCTGCTTTGATGTGGCTGGCGTCGAGGTTGAGATACACCACGACGACCCAAAGTGAATTGGCGCGTGGCGTAGGCCACGCGTCGCGGGCACCGTAATCAGCCCCCAGCAATCACGGCAGATCCACCTCAAGAAATACTGCGGCCGTATCTCCCGGATTCTGCAACGCATGCCCTTTCGGACCTTGGCTCGCATAAGCCTGCCCGGCCACAAGTTGCCTGCTCTCGGTGCTACCTTCGATATGTTCCGTCAAAGTTCCCTTCAGCACATATGAAACCGACGGGCGATCACTATGGCTATGCATCGGCAGGGTGCCCCCCGGCGCAATCGTCACCTCGCGCATTCTCAAAGTCCGACCTTTGCTGACATTGAAGTCGGTGGGGAGCTTGATCGCGGTGAGTTCCTTGCCCGCTACGCCGACTCGCTCCGTCGGCAAGACTTGCGCGTAAGCGCCGCTGCAGATCAAAGCGGTCAGCCCGGTAATCCACAACCGATTCACGATGGCAGGGAAGTGTTGACACGTCACGATAATTCTCCAAAAGGCGATTGGAAGCTGGCGCGGATGCACCAACCGGGAACTACTTCACATTGGCGTCGACCCAGCGATGCAAGCGATCGGCGATCTCAAGATTGTTCTTCTCTTGCATCATCAGATGACCGTTTCCGTGGATGCCTTGGTCCTCTAACCGCCAGTATGTTGTCGGCACACCTGCCTGCGTGAGGAATGCGGCGGTGCAATGGTCGTACGGCGCGTGATATGACGCCTCCGCGGTTACCACCAGGACAGGGATGTGTTGGAGATTGACCAGCTTCCGCGCTGGCTCGCGTTGTCGCCAACATTTCACGAGGCCTTCACCATCGGGCTGCGTCTGTTGCTCGATCTCGAGCGCCTCGGGGTTGTCAGCGGCAGGCTGGTAGTGCAGGGGGATATCCGTCAATCCCCACGGCAACTCACGAGTCACCTGCGTGGCATTCTGAAACGGCGGGCCTGACGGCTCTACGGCGACGATTCCCTTGACGAGCTCGGGGCGCGCGTCTGCAATCGACCAGCCAAACAGGCCCGCCTGAGAATGGACCAGGATCACCGCGGGCCCGATCTTGTCGAGAAGCGCAGATGCCGCGTTCTGTACCAACAACTCGCTCGTCTTGTTGTCTGCCAAGGACGGCACGATGCCGGCATAAAACGCGTCGAACAAAGGAGCACCTCGCTGCCCGCGATCGGCTCCGTCACCAGGCCACTGCGTATGCTTGACGGCTTGTGGCCATGCCTTGTAGTTCTCAGATGCAGTGAACAACCGTTGCACCAGCTGCAGATCGCTCGTACGCAGCTTCCCGCCATGCTCCGGTAGCCACGGCGATCGGCCTCGGCTCGGTTGATCGACCATGTACACCACATAGCCTTTGTCGACAAAATAGTCCGCCCAGCCTTTGCGACCGTCGGCGGTTCCCATCCAATTGGTTGCGGTTTGCCCAAGTCCATGGATCAAGACAAGCGGGTACTTGTGGCGGATTTTCGCTGGCGCCCAGGCTTGCACGTACATCTGGCCCGACATGAGAACCTTGTCGCCCTCGTTGACGTACTCGCCGCCGACGTAGAACGACGCGTGTCGCGCGACATTGGTGGCTACAAACTGTTCAGGGCCGAACGTAGCGGCAGATGCCGTGGTGGCTGACAACCATCCACATAAGCAAGCAGCAGCCAGTAGCGATACTGTTTTGAACTTCATCCGATCCTCTCCATGAAGAAATTAAACGTTGTGTTTGGCAGGCTTTAGTAGCGCAATCCCTGGCCGTACCGGTAGGCAATGGCATCGCGTTCGAGTGGCCCTGGGTCAGGAGTCCAGGGGAGGTCAAAGGGCAGTCGGGCACTGGGGGCGTACACCCCGGTCAGCACATCAAGTAGCGCTTCCGAGCCAACACCGAAGTTGCCGACGATCGCTGCCGCATGGTCAGCGACTCGGGACAGGTCCGCCGGGCGCTCCAGGTAAAACGAGACAATCGTTGGCAAACGCGCACTGACGCGTTTGAACTCTTCAAACGCTGCATCGCCATCGGCAAAGCCCGTGCTGCCTTCCCGGTAGCGAGAGCCAAAAAAATAGTTGGGATGCAGAACCTCATACGGTGTCGACATGGCGACGATGGCGAAATCTGCCTCCTCTGGCTTCTCCACTACCTGAAAGCCTCTCTTGCGTACCGAGTCGGCATCCACCCGGTAGAGGTACACCCGCGATCCGCGACTTGCTTGAAGCGGTAGCATGTGTCCGCTGTTCTTGATCAGTACTACGGAGCGGCGCTGCGCATCCATTGCCATCGCCTTGAACGCTGCATTCCCGACAATGCGTGGCGCCTGCGCGGCATCAACGTATGGGTTCTCAAACAGACCGAGTAGAAATTTCTGCGTCATGATGCGTTTCACGGCGGCATCCAACGCGGCCTCACTCAACTGCCCGCTCTTCACCAGGTCGATGATGATCTCGGGTTCTTTGGCTCCCCCAAACTGGTCGACACCCGCCTGGACAGCCTTCGCAAATCGAGCGGGCTTGCTTAGGTTTTCCACGCCCCATGGCATGGCGATGTCCGTAGGGTTGAACTGATGGCCTGGCGGCGCGCCATCACGACACACCGTGGTGCAGTCATCGGTGATCTGCCAATCGGACAAGATCACGCCATCGAACTTGAATCGCCCGCGCAGCACGTCGGTGAGCAACTGGCGATTGAACCCTACCCCTACGGGTTCAATCGGACGATCGCTGCCGCGAACGGTAAGGCCACTCGGCGGTTGGCCGTAAGAGGGCATCACCCCACCAACCTGCGCGGCAAATGCTCCGGTGAACGGCAAGATATGTTGCTCAATCGTGTCGTCGCTCAGATTCAGGTGCCGTCCGTAATAGTTGTGCGCATCGAATCCCTCTTCCCCAGTCGCGCCATAGCCGACCCAATGCTTGACGACGGAGATCACGCTGCCTGGGCCAAGCCCTTGTTCGCCGTTTTGCATGCCGCCGACATAGGCGCGCACCATCTTTTCGGCAACATGGGGCGCGGTTCCGAAGGTTCCGTTGACACGGTGCCAGCGGGGGTTGACTGTCAGGTCCGCTTGCGGCGACAGCGCCGTACGGATGCCGACGGCCAGATACTCCTGACGCACGCTGTCGGCAAACTTGCGTACAAGTTCAGCGTCTCCAGCTGCGGCAAAGCCAGCTGGATCCGGCCATTGGGTAAATGCGCCGGCGCGCACGCTAACCCCCTGGGCGTAGCGAAATTGACTACGCGGGTCAGAGCTGAGCGACACCGGAATGCCGAGTCGGTCGCGCTCAGCCACGGCCTGCACTTCGTTGTACTGCCTTGCCATGCTCGCGACGTCGGTATCGAGCCGGTTAAGGAATGCTGTGATGTGCTTTGTGAGGATGAACTGCGTGATCTGATCCATGCTCCACGCAGTGCCGGCTCCTGGAATAGCCGATGCGCCAACCGTGGGCGGATTGGCGTGCATCATCGCGCCGGCCTTCTCTTCGAGTGTCATTCGGCTCACGAGATCTTGTGCACGAACGGCTGCCGGAAGGCGCCAATCTTCATAAGGGTCGAGCCCCCCGCTGCGATTGAGATCTTTGAACCGCAGACCGTCGACAGCGATGAGAGGCACTTGATTGCTTACAAGTCTCACCTGCTGGGGGCTGCTCCCTTGAAATGCCGAGCAGCCGACAAGAAACGCGACGATTGAAGCTGCAGAGGCGACTTGGTAAAACTTGCGCATGGAGGGGAGGTGCTTTGGAGTCGCATTCACCGTGACCCGCCACCTGGAAAGGCTCACATACTCGGCTCGATCCGGAACAGTTGTCTTATCCATCATTGGCATCGTTTCAGTGCGACGTTGTCCCGGAACGCACTGGGGTTCGCGGGCAGGCGTCATGGGTATTCACCGCAGGTGGAAACTTGGCTGGCGGGATACCGGGCGACATTCATCGCACAAAGGCGGAATAAAAAGGAACCCTGCCCCAAAAGCAGGGCTCAACGATCCCGATGGAGCACGGGATCTCAGCATGCATCACTCAAAACCGATGACTCACGCCCAACTCGCCGCCGCGTAGACGGCTTCCAGGCGGCTGGGAAGTGCCGAAGTTGAACGCCGACGTGCCCTTGTTGGCCAGATAAACCAACGTGCCATATAACGTTGTTCGTTTTGAAAAATCGTACGTGAACCCCATTGCAATCTGGGTCGCGTGGTTTGGGTCAATCGACGCACCATTCAACGCTCCGGATTCGCTCGCACGCGTGTAGTTGGCTCGCACACTCGCAGCTGGAGAAATAGGCACGACAACCCCAACTTGCGTGACCTGCCGCGCGGCCGAGAGGTACTGATTGCGTACGGTCGACGCCAAAAATCTGGCGACGCCGAAGTCGTAGGACGCCGCCAATGCTGAGCGCTTCAGGTTTCCTTTCAACCCGTCAAATACGCTGTAGGCCGCCGTGACGTTCAACGGACCACTTGCATAACCGATGCGTCCACCGTTGTACTTCTTGGCGGCCACGTTCTCGCCGAATGCGGTGGCAAGGTTCGCGTAGAACCCTCCAAGGCTATTTGGAGTGAAGTAGCTGATCATGTTGTCAGCGCGCGCCCACAGGCCGGTGGCCTCAATGCCGCTACCGAAAGCGGTGGAATAGAACTTTCCTTGATCAGCTAAACCGCTCACGCCAAAGGTATCGAACTCGCCAAAAGAGGTATAACCCGGCGTTAGATCATGGCCGAGGCGAACCTCACCAAGAGGGCCGAGTAAGCTGACGGTGGCACGACGATTCCAGAATCGTGAGCTATTCCCTGTCCCATCGTTGTAATTCACGGTTCCTTCCATCCAGGCACCGGCTGCCATGCCATTGCCCAGATCCTCTTGCGTCCGGATCCCGAAGCGACTGGCGGCAAGCCCACCGCTACCAATGCTGTATGCCGTGCCATTTCCACCGTTGACCACGCGGACGGAAGCATCCGCGACGCCAAACAGTACGACGTTCGATTGCGCTGCGGCTACCGCCGGAAATGACAGCGCTGTCATTGCAAGCCAAAATTTCCCCAATTGAACACCCCAAAGGTAAGCTCTCTATTTCATCGTGGATTGATACTGGCGCCTCTGATTGGCGGCCTGTTCATTTCGCTCCATATCTCATATTTTTAATTCACGTCACCCATCCCCGTTCAATATGGAAACACGGTCACTCGTAGCAATCTTGCAGCGTTCATGCCATGAGTGCGAGAAAGGCTCGCAATCAATCTGCGATCAATCCGAATAATCCATCGATCATCCGGTATTCCCACTAACGTCGGCTTTGGTGGCTTGTTGTTCGGCCGCCCACTGAGGCACCACGGCTGGGCAGCGCATGCACCAGCGAAATCATTCGTATGTTCGCGCCATGGAGATCGCGCGAAGATGCACGACCCGTTCATTCAAGTGCCGAAAATCAGTACGTGCTAACGACGCCGCCCCGCGGAAAAAATGGTGTGGTAAGCCGCCCCGATGCTTGGATCGACGAAGCTATCCGAGCAAATCGACTGTGAATCTTTGTGGAGTGATAGCCAGCCTGGGCGGTACACGCGCATTGCAAAGACAACTAATTGCTCGTCAATGACAAGACAACGCGTTCCCGCAATATCGCGATAAAGGCTAGTACAAGCCGAGTTTGATTTTTCGTACCATGTTGTCTCCTGATCTTTTATTAGCTTTTGTTCAGCAGAAGCTTAGATGTAGTCAAGATTTCCAACAAAGACCATATCACTATAGAAAGCCATAACATACGGGCATATCTCCTTGGCCGAAGGGCTTCGCTTTGGAAATGAATCACGAGAGCCGTGTGTTGGCCGTGCTGGTCTCACCGCGAAGTCGAAAATCCATAGAGGCGCGCTGGGTTCTCTACAAGAATCCGATGTCGGATCATTTCGTCAGGAGCCCACTGCGAGAGCAAATCGAACAATGTCGCATCATCCGGCTTATGCTTGCTTTCGGTTGGGTGCGGCCAGTCACTGCCCCAAACCATCCGCTCCGGGGCAGCCTCGATGAGGGATGTGGCGATCGGTATGGTGTCTTGATAGTTCTTGGCGGGCTCTGCGGTATTCAAATACGCCGCTGAAACCTTGACCCAAGCCTTGCCCGAATCCAACAGCTTCAGAATGACTTGGCGCGCCGCGCTGCCGAGCACAGGATGCGGCAGGCGCGCCATGTGATCGAATACCACGGGACAAGGCAAACTTTGCAGTAGCGACGCATTTTCGACGATGAGATCCGCGCGCATCTGAAGTTGAATATGCCAGCCGAGCGCATGCACTCGCTGCGCCAGCGGCGCGATCATGTCGACTCGAGCTAACGCATGTTTTGGCTGAAATAACGAGAAGCGAATTCCCCGGATTCCGCCGTCATGCATGCGTTGCAGTTCACGATCTGTCACCTCCGGTGTCACGACAGCAATGCCGCGCGCATTTTCGACACCCAACTGGGCAATAGCGTCGAGGGTGACCCGGTTGTCAGTCTTATAGTTGGCCGGCTGCACTACAACAGTTCGCGTTGTACCCAGACGCTGCTGCATACGTCGATAGTCATCGACCGTCGCATTCAACGGCAGCGACGCCTCTTCATTCAGAATGGGAAAGCGGCGGCTGTAGATATGGATGTGTGAATCGCAAGCCAATGCTGGTGCGATGAGCGACGGGCGATCAATGCCAGAGGAGTTTGGAAATACGCCTGGCGACTCTGCCTTGGCGCCGTTTCGCAGCCCCAAACTGCCCACTCCAAGAGCCGAGATGCCCCGGAGGATGGTGCGACGAGTCTGATCCGCCATGTAGCTCCCCATGTAATGGCGTTGACACTAATCGTGGAGGCAAGTCACGCGACCGGCCTCCATATGACAGGCAATCCCGATTACTGCTTGGCGGGTTCCGCGTACACGCGCTTGGCGAACGTTGCGATCGCATCAGCCATCGCCTTGGGCTGATCGGGCGCGAATGCATGGCCTGCGTTCGGCACCACGACCACCGTCACGCGATTGCCCAGCATCGATTTCAGAACCTGCGAGAAGCGGCGCGGCGCCACTGCGTCGTGCTCGGCCGGCAGGTCCAGGATCGGCGCCGCCCCGGGCACGAACAGGTTAACGAGCACAAAGCCCAGCACCATTGCCACCGTGCTGACCACCTCGAAGTACACCAGCGACTTCACGCCCGTGCGGCCCAGCGTGCGCATGTCGCGCACATGCGCCAGACCCTGCACCAGCGTGCAGAAGATGATCGGGGCCAGCATCATCTTCAGCAGCGCGATGCACGCCTGCCCGATGGGTTTCATGGCAACGGCTCACTGCGGTGCAGCGATGCCGAGGACGACCGCACACGCCAGGCCAATCAAGACCTGCACATGCAGCTTCTTCAGATGTTTCATGGTGTCTCCTGCGTCCAGTCATTCAGCGCTATGCCGCTACCAGGCGGCACCTGGGTGCTGGACTTGTCTTACTTGAAAGGCGGTCGTCGCTGGGGGGGCGTGAACGCCGTCTCCGCTACGCGTTTGGTGATTTGTTATTTGTGGAAAGCATAGATTGACGGTCTTTTCTTGACAAAGACCATGTGAACATACAAACCTATGCTGACACGGCATATCTCAACGCAAGCATGGACATCCGAGAACTCAAGAGCTTCATTCGCGTGGCGCGTGCCGGCAGTTTCAGCCGTGCAGCCGCCGAGCTGTACATCGCGCAACCGGCGCTGAGCCGGCAGATTGCAAAACTGGAGGCCGAG
>NZ_FOWV01000008.1 GCF_900115545.1 Ralstonia sp. NFACC01
CTTTGCCGGCTTCAACGAGAAGATCCGCGTGCCGGGCGGCTTCCGCCTGCGCAACACCGCATCCGAACGGGTGTGGAGCACGCCGTCGGGCAAGGCGGAATTCCACACGCACGCCGTGCCGACCGACACGCCAGTCCATCGCGCCCGCGAGCGCCATGCGGATACGACGGTCTTCACGCTGGCCACAATCCGCTCGCACGACCAGTACAACACCACGATCTACGGCATGGACGACCGCTACCGCGGCGTGTTCGGCCAGCGCCGCGTTGTCTTCATCAACAAGGAAGACCTGCACACGATCCGCATGAAAGACGGCGAGTGGGTCGACATGGTGACGCTGTCAGACGACGGCACCACGCGCCGCGCCGATGGCTTCCGTCTGGTGGCGTACGACATTCCGCGCGGGTGTCTGGCGGCGTATTACCCCGAAACCAACCCGCTGGTGCCGCTCTCTTCCGTCGCTGACCAGGCTCGCACGCCGACTTCAAAGTCGATTCCGGTGATGCTGGCGCCGGCCAGGCGCTAAATGCACTGGTCAATTGGACTCCAAGCGATTGGATAGATTGTGTCTCTCTTGTTTGTCTGCCGTTAGCTTAATGGCGACTCAATAGCGCGATCGCTTTATTAAATCGCTTGGTGCACTGAATGAAGAATGCTTCATGGCGGTGAGGCGCGCGTTGTTCAAATAATCTCATCAACGTTCGTTGGCAGGCGATGATCCAATAAACTGATCCGTAGCCATGATTCACGTGCCTCCGTGAAGAGCGGTCAAGAAGCCCCGGGGCGGTTACAAGCGCCTTGGGGCTTTCTTTTTCTTTTTCGATAGGGCGAAAACGAAACAGAATCAGGTGGTGGGTACGCCGTACATTTACTGGCTGGGTGCGACGTTGCGGATCAGGTTATTTGCTTGGTCGGCGATGTACAGATTGCCGTTGGTGTCGACCGCAATCCCGGAGGGCTGATTGAACATCGCGGTGGTGCCAGCGCCGTCGGCGCTTCCAGGGTTGAGGGAACCCGCCAAGGTGGCAACCACGCCCGCCGGGGTCACCATGCGGATCAAGTTGTTGCCGTCGTCGGCGACATAAAGCACGCCGTTGGTACCGATCGCGATGCCCACCGGTAGGGCGAACGTTGCCGCAGTACCCACTCCATCATCACTGCCAGTCGCGCCGGAGCCCGCCAGTGTCGTGACAACACCTGACGATGAGATCTGCCGGATATCGCTGTTGAACCACTCCGTCACATACAGCGTGCCAGACGGAGAGCGCGCGATGCCCGAAGGGCCATTGAAGGTGGCGAGCGCAGCCGCGCCATTGTCGCTGCCAGCTGTTGTTGTGCCGGCCAGCGTGGTCACCACGCCGGCTGGCGTGATCTTGCGGATCATGTTGTTGCTGTAATCCGCCACGTAGACGTTTTCGTTGGCATCCACCGCGATGCCCAGCGGGTTGTTGAACGAAGCGCTTGCGCCGATGCCGTCGGCGCTGCCCGCAGTTGCCGAACCGGCAAGCGTCGTCACGATGCCGCCTGGCGTGATCTTGCGAATATCGTTGCCGTAGAACTCCGACACATAGAGGTTGCCGCTGGCTGCCACCGCAATGCCGACCGGAGTCGCGAACTTGGCACTGCCCGCCATGCCATCGACGTGGCCCGGGCTTCCTGTGCCTGCCAGGGTCGTGACCACGCCGCCCGGTGCGATTTTGCGGATGACGTGGTTGCCGAAATCCGCCACATAAAGGTTGCCTGAGGCGTCTCGCGCAATACCGCTCGGCTGTCGGAACGAGGCCGCCGATCCAGTGCCGTTGACATACCCCGCCGTGGTGGAACCGGCGATGGTGGACACCATTGACTGAGCGACCGCGCAGTTCACGCTCACGTTATTGACGTTACCGTTGGCCAGCCCGCTGCCGTTTGCAACGGAGCAGGATTGCCAAAGCGGTTGGGCGTTGACGGAGACAGCGTAGGCACTGCCCGCCGCTACAGAAATGGAAAAGCTGAAGCTGCCGTCGGCGGCTTGGACGATCGGATCTGCGCCGTTGTTAAGCAGCGTGAGGCTGCCGTAATCGAGCAAGCCCGAGACCGTTCCCGCAATGGTGTAAGTGGCCGGAGCCGTTGGGGCCACCGGGCCGACCGGTGCTCCGATCGGCGCACTCGGCTGCGTTGCACTGGGGGGCGGCGTGGTGGCCGTATCGCCGCCACCGCCGCATGCGGTCAGGATCAGGCAAATCGGGATGGCTTTCAGAAGCGGAGGGCACGCGGAGAACATGGCTTGGTGCTGGGCAAACGTCGATCAGGTTGGATTGGGCCATCGACTCCAGCGATCGGGGGCGCGGCATGTGCCTTTTGCGCCGCCGTATAGACCAGCTCTGATATGACGCCAGACCGGGCGAGGTTGACGCTTCGCTGGAAATGTAAGGGCTCGCCTTAAATCGGCACGTCCTCGTGGAGGTGTAGCGGCGCCTCGAAAAGAAAACGTTTGCGTGCGGGTTTTCACTGCTTAGGCGCCGAATGAGAAAACGCGCCATACATACGATCCTGCACTTGCCGGCCCGCGCAGGCTCGGACATGCGGCAAGTGGCGCAGCCGTAACGGGCTCACGGCGCGCTCGTCTTGCTGCTGAACTTCCTCGCCGTCATCGCTCTACCGTGGTGACACAGTCTGGCTATTGCGCGGGGCGCGAGGGCCGCGCTCGGTCAGCGGATCCGCGTGATCGTGGAATTGGGTATAGATCGCGGCCAGTGCGGACTGCACCTTGCGCATGCGAATGCGGTAGAACATCAACCCGGCCGATAGCACAGCCAGCAGGACGCCTAAGACTGGGCCCATGACGTCGGCGCGCTTCCAGAGCGCTGCATGGTCGGCGGGCGCCGGGCTACGGCTTTCGACCTCGTCCCCTGACGGTGCCGTCGCGGGGGCTGCGGCAGTCTGTGGAGGCACATTCTCCAACGCCGCAAGCCGCCGCATATCGGCCAGATTCCGCTCAACCTGCGCAAGGCGCGATTCGAGTTCACGGATCGCCTGCCTGGCCGCAACCAACTCCTCGTTGAGCTGCTCGACTTTGGCCTGCTCTTGCGCACCCGTGGCGGAAAGGCGCAGCGTGTCCTTGTCCGATGCATTGGCTGGCGCCGAACGCGGCCTGCTGCCGGCGACGGCGTTGGCATTTGCCTCGGGAACAGGCGGCGTGCGGTCGGTAGCGACGGCCTGCGTCAGCATGCGGATCTGGCGTTCGGCCTCACCTCTTGCCACCGCGGTTATTTCGTCTGCCGCTGGCACACGCAACGTTGCGCCGACGCGCAGGCTGTTGATGTTTCCGGCAATAAAGGCGTGCGGATTGCTCCGGTAAAGTGCCAGCGCCGCCTGTGCAGCAGAGGCATCCGCCCGATTCCGCACGGTGCCGAACGCGATCTGTGAGAGGTTGTCGCCCGCTTTGACGGTATAGGGCGCTGCGGCGCGCTCGTCGTCTTCACCCGCAGACGAGGTGGTTGCCGCCGCCGATGGACGCACGCCGTCCGGCTGACTGCTGGCGGTCGCGTTTGCCGCCGGAGTGGAAGCGCCTGCCGCTGCAGGCGTCTGCACCCGTGGTGCCGACGCACCGCTGGACGCCGACACTGCGGAAGCAGGCGCCGGTTTGCGTTGCGTCTGCAGGAACGTGGTGGGGGCGCTTGCCGCGCCTGGCGGGCTGAGCAGCACCGTATATGCCGCCAGCGTGTTTCCACCAGGCCCCGCAAGGCGCACGACGATATCCGCAATGGAGTCCACTTGCGGAACGGTCGAGTACACGCGAACGACATAGCCGCCGTCTTGCCGCTGCACCAGGGTCGTACGCAGCGAAGGCGCGCTTGCGCCGTAAGGCACGCCAGCGGCAAGGTAGCTTTCGCGGTTGCCGGGCTGCAGCACCAGCGCTTGGGCATCGTGGGGCCGCAACCCCGTCAAATCGATTTCCGCATCAAGCGGCTGGCCGATGTTCGAATGCAGATGTAGCACGCCCAGTTCGACTGCATGCCCGGCCGGCATGAATGCCCACAGGGCTGCCGCGGCCGCCGCAGCCAGTGACCTGCGCGCGGGCCGATGCGCAATTCCTCCAGGAAATCGCTTTTTCATGTTGAATGCTCCCCTTGTATTGCTGACACCCGATTTATTGTTTTGGGGGTGGTCGGGAAGGATAGAGCGTTTCGTCAGCGGATCGCCAATGACGACAGGGCAGTTGAGAAAAATTCAGAGTTCGAGCGTCGTGCCTGTTCGGGCCCCGCAATCAATCGATGGCGCGCGGTCTTACCGGCTGAACCGATCCCGCAGGCTTGCACTCTGGTTCAGGCTGGTCAGCATGGCATCGAGCCAGTGTTCATCTCCACCTGCCGTCGGCACGTTCGATGCACGTACATCGTGCTCGGGGGGGCGATCTGCTGCGTGCTTGAGAACGACGGGGCGCATGGGTTTGGCGCCATCCTGCATGGGTTGCGGCGCCGGCTCTTGTGCACGCGTTTGCCCGGCAATCGGCAGGGGCGCGCGTGCTGCAAGCTTGCGGTTGAGAATGCCCTCTACGGCCCGGGCATAGATGCCGTTTTCCCCGGGAGACTCCGAGTGATACGCCCCGATGGCATGCCAGCTGTTGCCGTGCAGTTGCACCTTGCGCGCAAGATGCCACGCAGCCACGTAGGCGCTGACGCACGGGTCATAGAGCATCTGGCGGCCGATACCGTAGCGCGACAGTTCCGGGAGGTGGATGGTGTTGATCTGGAACATGCCCAGGTCTTCACTGCCGTTGCGGTTCCGGTTGTGCGCTTGCGGGTTCAGGTGCGATTCCTGATAGCCGATGGCACGCAGAACCTGGGCATTGACGCCGTGGTATGCGGCGGCATCGTCGATGCAATCGGCCAGGGCTGCAGCAGGCAGGCAGCCCAGCAGTGCAATGGCGAAAACCAGCGCCCGCCGCAGCGCCGCAGCGTACCGGTCACGCCCGCGCATGCTCTTGCCTGCCGGCGCAGGCGCGCGTCATGGGGTGCCGTTGCTGCAGGCGTTGCTGCTGCCAGGTGTGATGCGTTTCGCGGCGCGTGGGCGGTACTGTATGGGTGGCTGCGCGACGCTCCCGCGCAGCCATGATGCGAGACGATGGGGCATGCATTGCGGATCTCCGGTAACGAGCATGCGCGCATCATAGAAATGCGTGCCGGGCGTTGCGCACGCACAGTGCGAATTTGCCTGCCTCGCAGCGAAACCGTATCGACAGCGTGCATGGGCATGACGGTTCGCCGCGGGCGCAACGGGTTCGTCCTGCCACAGGTCATGTTGCGCGGTGGTCCATACGATCAGCAAACAGGCGGAAAGGGCGCGTTGCCCGCCGCCTATTGCCACTTCATCTTCTCTTGGGCCCATCATGCAATCACATTACGGTAGTGCCTCCACGCTGCCCGGTACCGTCGCGCAGAGCCATGCCGACCGGGGTGCGGCGGATGCAGGTGTCTCGGTGACAAACAAGCTGTCGCGCGCATTGCGGCGCGTGCTGCAGCGTGTGCGGACCGGGCACGCCGAGGCGTCGCCGGCCGCCAATCGATTTCACATGCCGCTCTCGCATCACGACCGACAGGCAGCGCCGACGTCTTCGCGCGCACAGCATCAGCAGCGTGCAGGTGCGGCGCGCGATGCATTGCGCATCCAGCAAGCCATGCCACAGGGCCACGGCCTACGAGCCCTCATTCCGCCCACCGATGCCAGCCGCTGGCTGGCCGTATGCGAGGCGGTGGCGGGTTGGCAGCAGGAGATGGCGCGCCGCCTGCACCGCTACAGCGGCCCGTTGCTGACCGACACCGCACGGCCCACGGAGCAAGGCTTGGCCCTGGCGGCCACGCGCATGCTGCTGGCCATGCAGCAGAAAAGCCGACACCTCGTGCTCGACGGTATTCCTGTGATGCGCCTGCCTGCGGCCCTGTGCCTGGCCGAAGAGCTGGAGCGGCTGACCGTCCATGATTGCGATCTCTTTGAGTGGCCGGCGTCCGGTGGTTTGCCGGTCAACCTGAGCGCGCTGCATTTCGCGCGCAACCCGCGGTTGTCAGCGTTGCCGGGGCGGATCGGCAAGCTGTTGCAGTTGCAGGAAATTGTCGTGCTGGATTCGCCGCTGCGCGCGCTGCCGTCATCGTTGTCTCAACTGCCGAAGCTGGAGCGCCTGGTTCTGCAGGGCACGGATCTGCGCATCGTGCCCGTTGAGCTTGGCACGCTGGCCGCATTGCAAACGCTGACGCTGGCATCCAACAAGTTGCTCAGCCAACTGCCGATCAGCCTGGGCCAGCTTGCGCAACTGCGCGAGCTTCACCTGCGCGGCAATCCGCTGCTCTCTGTGTTGCCCGACACGCTGGGCAACCTGGCCGAACTGGAGCGGCTGGACCTGCGCGAGAACACTGCCATGACGACGCTGCCCGGGTCGCTCGGGCGACTGCGCAAGCTGCGTCATCTTGACGTCTCTGGCATGTCGAACCTCGTAGCCGTGCCGGAGGGCATTGGCCATTGCGTGCAACTCCGCACGCTGCGCCTGCGCGATTGCGGATCACTGCGCAGCTTGCCAGCGTCGGTTGGCGACCTGAAGCAGCTGACGCACCTGGATTTGCGCGGCTGCTACGCCTTGGCAGGCCTGCCTGATACGCTGCGCGATCTGCCGCCAGCGTGCCGTGTCGATGTGCCGGCGCACCTGTCTGCTCGGCTGGCTGAGTTGCGGCCCATAGCCGGCGCCATCGCGACGGCCGGTTCTGCCATCGCACCGGATTGGATCGCGCTGCGCCAGGGCTGGCGCGCACGCCTGCAGCCCTATGACGCCGAATATGGCAGCGATGCCTTGTGCATCTGGATGGAGCGCTATATCAACGCCATCGCACCCGACGCCTTGCGTGCATACCGCGATAGCCGCCGTCTCGGCCTGCTGGTGGATGGCCTGTGCGAATTGCCAGCGCTGCGCAGCGCCGTCTTTCAGCGAGCCCAAGAGCGTTATGCGCTCGGTTGCCTGGACGAAGAGGCGCTGTCGCTTGATGCGCTGATGGCGATGCTCCTGAGCGAGCGCCTGCGCGAGCCCGGGTTGCCGGAAGACGCTGCCGCACGGATGGTGCGTGGCGAGGCCTTTGCAGCGTTGCTCGAATATGGCGCCGCGGGTGGGGCGATTGACGAGGTTGTTCAGAAATTCGCAGCTTGGCCGCCGCTGCAGAGTTACGTCGCACGCTACGTCAGGGCTGGCGACGGCCTCGCACAGCGGCACGTTGCTGTCGCGCGCGACTGGCTGCACGCTGGCTAGCACGGCCGTTCAATCGTGTTTCCCATGGGCCGGCTTGATGCCGGCCTTTGTTTTGCCCAATGCAACACGGCCAAAGACGCTTGGAAGCAGGCAAAAAAAGGCCAGCCCGGGCGCTCCTGGGCTGGTGTCAAGGGCGTGAAGTCTGAGGAGACTTATGTCGGCGATTGACTTTCGTCGGCTGGGAAAGCGTTACCAAGCAGCGCTTTGCGGCGCTGAATCTCCTGCTGTGCCTGCTGGCTGATCGGCAGGTTCATGGCAGCGAGTTGCTGCAGATTCGCCAGGTTGGCCTGCTTGATCGATGCTTTGGTCGGTTCCAGGCGTGTGCGCAATTGGCCAATGGTGCCGGACGGTTGCGGCTTGCCGTGCAGGGCGGCCTGGGTTTGGTCGTTCTCGCGTTGCAGCGCCTTCGGGTTGCGCACCAGCGACTGGATGCCGATGTTGCGCTCCTCGGTATGGAACAGCGCAGCCGAGTTGATGGCGCGCGTGTTGCCAATGATCTTCGAGAACGCATCGAGCAGCGGACGGCCCTGGTTGGAGTCGCACAGATAGTCGGCGCGTTCCTCGATGGTCGTCATGGCTTGCAGGCGTGCACGCATCGCCTCCACGTCGAGGTGGCTTACGTCGATCGGCTTGGCCAGCGGTTCGGCAAGCTTGAATAGCTGTTCGCCATTGGCGGTCGAACCCGGAGCGTGCGCAGCCACCTGCGTCGACACCTGTGCCGCACGTGCGAACGGGGTTGCCGCGTGATAGCGCACGAACTCGTTCTTGATTTGGACGGGGCGGTTCTCGGCCGCCGCGGCGTTGATCTCTTGCGTCGCCGCTGCGTACTTGGCCACCACATCGGCCATCAGGTTCGGATTGGCGAGGTAGCGATCGCGTTGCACCGGATTTGCATCGAACGCTTGCCGTAGCGCGGCGTCTTCGCCATGGGCTTCCGCGTCGACGATCTTGGCGAGGAAGGGATGCTGCATGATGAGGTAGCTCGTGTCGGAGCCCATCACCTCGCCCGCGTAGCTCTGTGTGCTGTCCGTATGCGAGACCGACGGCGTGAACGTGCCGTGCGGCGTCGGCACCGTCAACGACAGGCTCATGCCGCTGTTCTTGTTGCGCAGGACGCGCGCATATTGCAGCTCCATCGGGGCGTTCTCCACGTCAGGCGCCTGGCGCAACTTGACGACCAGGCTGGTGCCGTCGGTCACGTTGAGCAGCAGCCCCTGCGTTTGGCGGATCAACTCTTGCGGATCGAACTTGTCGTCCTGCAGCCGCATGTTCGGCGCGAATTTTTCCACGGCCGCTGCAATTGCCTGGTTGAGTATCACGCCGGTAATGGGCGCACCGCCCTGCGAGGTGAACGTGAACTGCCAGAACTTGCCCGTACGGCTGGGGTTGACCTGATGATTGGCGTTCATCAGGCGCGCCTCAGCGGTGAGCGAGACTTGCCCTGCGCTATTGCCCACCGAGATGGAACCCGTGAACGGGCCCAGTTGCACTTTGCTGGTAGACCGGCCGAAGCGGTTGAGGATCGCGTTGAGCGCACTGCTTTGCGCGCCGCCGGAAACCGTCGCCTTCAGTGCCGTATCCCAGCGCTGCCACAGCGATTTGTCTTTCAACGGACCGTTCTTCTGCACGTCGTAGTTCTTGAGCGGCAGGTACGTCTTGTCCAGCATTCCGCGCGCAGTCTTGTACATCGAATCGGCCGTCAGGATGGCTTCGGCGGCGGCCGTGCCGTGCTCCTCACGCTGCGCCATCTGCTGCTTCACGACAGAAATATGCGCGCCCACGCAGCCCAGCGCCAAGCTGATCGCAGCATGGCTCTTTGCCACGAACGCCTCGGGGTTGGCGAGTGCATCCTTTTGCGGATAGCGGCCATGCCACACGGTCGGGTTGATCTGTGCGAAGGCCGCTTCGCGATGCTGGTTCAGCGTATCGCGCTCTTTGGCGGGCATGAACCGATCGTTCCTGGCGAGCACGGCGCCCGCGTGATCCGCAAATTGCAGATAGGTGCCGATGAGATGCTCCAGTTGGTCCGTCGCGTGATTAAGCTGCTCGGGGCTGGCGTGTGTGATGGCGTTGCGGAACTGCGCGGGGATGTTGGCTTCCTCGCCATAGTGCAGGCGCTCGGCGTCGGTGAAGGGCTGCGCAGGGCCCGCATGCAGTTCGTGCGTCAGCGCCTTGCGTGTCTCGTTGTACAGGTGGAGCTGCGCGGGCGGCGGTTCGGCACAGGCTGCATCGAGCTGCTGATGCAGCTTGAACGTGGACTGGTAATCCTTGTGATAGCCCGGGTCCAGCAGCGTGTGCGGTGCGGCCGCGCTTTCCGTGAAGAACTGCGCCACGTTGCCGCGCACGTTCACATCAAAGCTGCCGCCGGCTTCCAGATTGGTGCTGCCATGGGTTTCGTTGCCGACGGTGGCATCTACGCTGCCGGTCACCTGGCGGTAGGCCAGGAAGCGGTCGCCATACGCCACGGAATCGGGCACGTCGCGTCGCGGTTGCGCCGGCATGGGCTGCCCGCTGCCGATGCGATCGGTCAGCACGTCGGCGATTGGCGGGTATGCGGCTTTCATCAGCGTGCCGAAGCGGTCTCCGCCCACTTTCTGGTCGATTGCGCCGGCCAGCAGCGTCATCTTCAAGGTGTTGAAACCCTTGGCAATCTTGACGTCGTTCAGGAAGTAAGGCTTGCCCGGGGCTTCCGTGTAGTTGCGGCCGATGGCGTGAGACACCAGATTGGCCAACGATTCCAACTGCTGCTTCACCTGGCGCGCATGCGGCCCGGCAGACTTGACCCAGGCGCGGTTGGCATCGTGGTTGGCAACGAGCTTGACGAGTTGGCGCAAGTCATCATGTTCGAGGTAGACATTGCCGCCGGACAGGTCCAACCGGCCCGTCAGCTTGGCGGCCCACTCGCCCAGCTTGCCGCCCAGCGCAACTTTGGCGAAGGCCTGTGCCGAGGGCCAGTAGTCGACGTCACCGTCGTCATCGGCAAAGTACAGCCGGCCCTTGCCGCCACCCGCTTCCACCGACACGTGGGCACCCGCATAGCGGTTAGTGGGAAAGCCTGAGATTGACACGCTGCCCGACGTGCCCGTGCTCACGTTGGAGCCGGGCTTGGCCGTGCTGATACCCGGCGCTTTGGCTTCGAGGTTGGCGGTTTCCTTCTCGGCGTAGTGGCTCATGACGTCGTGCGCGCTGCCGCTCAGGTGCGTGCGCTTGAGTTCGTTGAGCAGCGCGGCGATCCCTTTGTAGGCGTCGGCCGGATCATGGTTGCCCAACGATTTGGCAAGCTGGCGCGCGGTCTTGGCCGCCGATGCAAATGCATCACGCACCGCCATGCCAACCTCGTGCGGAGCCTTGCGGGTGTTGTCCGCGGCAATCGTCTGGAGGGTGCCTAACTGATGCTGAAGCTTGGCGCGCAGCCCGTCACTGTGCGGGTGCGAGCGCGTGAGCGCCATCGGCACCGTGGGGAGCGCATCTTTCAGTGCAAGCGCCATCTGGCGCAACTGGGGCTTGTTGAGCGCGCCGGTATCCGGATCGAACACGGGCGCATTCGGCGGCGTGTGGCGGCCTTGCGCGTGCGCGCTGGACGAGGGAGACAACGGCGGCGAGGTGGGTGAGGGCGGCTGCAGCACGATGGCAAGCTCGTGCTGCGTGCCGTGCTCCGCGCTGTGCGTGTGAGCCGTCCCAGACGATTCGGCATGGGGCGGCTCCGTGGGTGCCGGGTTCGGGTTCGCTTGCGTCGGGTTTGCTTGAGCGTGTGAGGTGTGAGCCGGCATAGCGGCTGAACTGCTGGCGTGCCCCTGTGCCTGTGCCTGGGGCGCAGCAGTTTGCGGTTGCGCGGGCTGTTGCGGCGGCCACTGCAGTTTGCCCTCGCGAATACGCTTCTTGGCTTCCCGGTGCACAGCGCGCGTTCCACGCCCGCTCAAGTTGGTATTCGACAGCTCAATCTTGAGCTGTGCGTTGCTGAGCGATTTCGCAGATTCCCTTTGCCGGCCCCCAACCGCCATGTCGGCAAGAGCACGCAGGCCGCTTGGCAACTGCGAAGTCTTGCGCACGCTTGGCATCGATGGCTGCGCGGATTGCGATGCCGGTGCACTGGACGACGTCTGCGCCGGAGGCGTCGCGCTGGAGTGGCGAGAAAATATCTTCATCTTCATGATGGGCGAGGGCTCCGAGGTTGGCATGCCGGGGCAACGCGGTTTCGCCCGAGCACAATTGAACCTTGCAAGCGTAGCCAGCCTCTGTCGGCGAACTTCACGCGTGCCGAAGTGCTGCGTCGGCATCCGAAGCCTCCGCTTTGGCGGCTCAGTACCGCGTGGGCGCGCCGCCGCCGTCCAGCTCCGCCGTGAGCGCAGCGATGGCATCGAGCAAATCGGTCGCTTCGGGGTCGTCGTCCAACGCATAGCGGAAGCGATAGATCATCTGGCCGGTCTGCGGGTGTCGCACGACACTGCCGCGTGCGGCACCGTCCACTTCCAGACAAAGACCGAGCAGCAGGTTGAGCGTCAGCGCGACGTCCAACGTCTCGCGCGGCCCAAGTTCGACGTACGCCGTGAGCATGTCGGGTTCGGCGTAGCTGTCATAAGCCAGCCAGATGTTGCGGGTGCCGATGCGCAGGGCATGCGCGGGCAATGCGTCGACGTCAAACGGGGGGTGGGGCAGTTCTTCGGGGGGCATGGGGGGGCGCCGTGGCGGTTGTCGCTGCAACGAATTGCAGCAACCGGGTTGCACCGCTGAACGATGACAGCAGAGGCATCTGGATGTAGCGGGTCTGCCGAAAAACTGCGATAAAAGCCGAAAAAATGCTCACCTGAAATATCAGCGGTGGTTAGAATCTCGACATCTGGGTGGGGGCTTTCTCAACACCGGATCGGGCCGTTTGCCGGGGAACGGCCAGCACAGATTTTCGCGGAGGGTACCGTGACGCAAACCTGCCAGCCAGTTACCGAACTGGCCTCTGACTGGTTCCGACAACACTATGCATGGCTCGCCCGTCGTATGGGCGGCAAGACGGGCTGTCGCTTTGGCGCTGAAGACATTGCGGCGGAGGCGTTTGTGCAATTGCTGCAAAGGCCCGGGTGGCAAGACATCCGCGAGCCGCGCGCCTTGCTGACAACGATTGCGCAGCGTTTGCTCTATGACCTCTGGCGCCGTCGTGATCTGGAAGACGCCTATATGGCGTGGGCCGCCACGCAACCGCAAGCAACGCTGCCATCCCCGGAAGACCGCGCGTTGATCCTCGAGACCCTCACCTCCATCGATCGTATGCTCGATGGGCTTTCCGCCAAGGCGCGCGCCGCTTTTCTCTACAGCCAGTTGGATGGCCTCACATACCCTGAGATTGCCGAGCGCCTGCAGGTCTCCGTTCGCATGGTGCAGAAATACATGACGCAGGCCATGCGCCTGTGCTATCTGGCCGAATCATCGTGAAGCACGCGCTGGATGATCGGATCGCCGAGCAGGCGATCCAGTGGCTGGTCGTACTGCGCTCGGGCACGGCTTCGGAGATGGAGCGCCAGCGCTTTGCCGCTTGGCAGGAAGCCGATCCCGCGCATGCCGCTGCCGTGCAGCGTTTGCAAGGCGCGTTGGGTTCGATGGCACTGCCGCCCGTGGCAGACCCGCACCGTCGCGCCGCGCGGCGGCTTCTCGATACGCCGTCTTCGCCGACACGGCATGTGCGCCGCGCGCTCATCTTCAGCGGGCTGGGTCTGGGTGTTGCTGCCCTCGTTGACAGAGAGATCCCGCTATCCGACCTGGTTGCCGACATGCGCACGGTCACCTCGGAGCGCCGCGACTTCGCGCTGGCCGGCGGCTATCAACTACGCCTGAACGCGCGCAGCGCGGTGGATGCCTCTGTGGGTGCGCGCGGTTACGACGTGCGACTGCGCAGCGGCAGCGTGCTGGCTGTGGCAGGGTCGCCGTCGGGCCAGTTGCGGTTGTGGTCTGCGGCGGGCACGGTGGAATGCACGGGTGGCATGATTTGCGCAACGCTGGAGCCCAGTGGCGCGATGACGGTTGCCGTGCTCGAAGGCAGCGCGGCGTTGTCGACGCCGACCGGTGCCGTTTCCACGGCGCATGCGGGCGAGGTACGGCGTCTGGGCGACGGTGGCATCGAAAAACTGACGTTGATGGCGCGCAACGTGGCCGCCTGGACGCGCGGCATGGTCGAAGTCGAACACCAGCCGCTGGCGGATGTGATCGACGCATTGCGCCCCTACCACCGTAGCCTGATCGAGCTGCACCCCGAGGTGGCCGACCTGCGCGTGACGGGGCGGTTCCCACTGGAGGGACGTCGAGCCCTTCACATGCTGGCCGAAACGCTGCCTATCCAGGTGAAGGAGCTTGGCGGCGTGTGGGTGCGCATCGGCCCACGCTGAGCGCACGTCGGCCGCGAAATTTTTTCTCGATCGGGGTTCCGGTTTTTCTCCCTCGTTGCACAGAGAGAGTAAGAGGCTGTCGCGGAACCCCATCCGCGCGCGCCACTGCATCCAGATGCATAGCTTCCACAAGAGCGAAGGACGACATGAACGCCCGGGCCCAGAACGACGTGCTGCTACACGCAGACGACAACACGCGAGAAAGCCGGTATTTCTCCCCGCTTCCTGTAGCTGCCGCTTGGCGGGCGCCGGCGGTGCTACCTGTCACGATCACGGTTCGACAGGTGACACGCGCATCCAACGGTGTGATCCTGGTCGACCTGACCGAGCTTGCCGAGGCCGCTGGCGAAGACCCGCCAGCTCAGCCGGTCACGCTGGAGCAGGCGCACGCGATGCTCGGGCGGATGCTGGAATCCACGCGGAAGGCGCCTGTCCCTCCGTCGGACAGAGGGGCTGTGCTCTCCGTGCTGACACCACGGCAGTGCGACATCCTGCGTGAGGCGGCCTCAGGAAAATCCAATGTGGAGATCGCACAGGCGCTGCATATCGGCGTAGAAACCGTGAAATCGCATGTGCGTCAAATCCTGATGCGTTTACAAGCACGCAATCGGACCGAATTGGCAGCGTTATATCAGCAATGTGTGGGTGACGGTCGATCGCGCGAAAGTCATTAACGCGATAACCAATGGCAGGACAGTATGTTTTAAACCGGCACTGAATTTATTAAGCCGGTACTGAAATATATGCCCTGAAGATTTTCATTAAGAAACGCTAAAAAAATTCGCTGTAGGCAGTCGGCCTTACAGCGCGCAATCGTTTGCGCAAAAAGGCCGCTTAAGCGGCCAGAACGGCGTGCGCGTGCGGGCCTGCCGGCTCGTTGCTGGCGACTTGCACGGCCAGCTGATAGCCGCGTGCATAGACGGTCTTGAGTTCCACGCCGGTCTCGGAGCCAAACTGAAGTTTCTTGCGCAGCTTGTAGATGTGCTGCTCGATCGAGCGCTCGACGATGCTGGCGTCTGCGCCCCACACGGCGGATGCGATCTGCTGACGTGACAGGAAAGAGCCTGGCGAAGAGAACAGCAGCCATGCCGTCGCAAACTCCCGAGCGGTCATGCGAACAGGGATGCTGTTGACCGTCGCCGTGCGGGTCAGGCGGCAAAGGCGATACGGCCCCACCACGACGTCGATACCGGCATTCTGTCGCACCGGCTCGGCACGCCGCAATGCCCGTTGCACGCGGGCTTGCAGCTCTTCGGCGCTGAAGTGACCGGTCAACACATCGTCCACCCCGGCATCGAAGGCTGACGCCATGTCCCCCCGGTCGACAAACTGCCCGAACACCAGGGTGGGCCAGCACATGTCGGCATTGCACTCCCGCCACGACAGCACGAGTTGCCCTGCTGTACGGAAGTGCTGAGCGTCGATCATCAACAGATCAAACGTTTCCGTGCGGCGCGCACGCAGCAGCGACAGGGCGTCGTCAAAGCGGACGCACTCCGCCTCTTGCGTGGATAGGCAGCTTGCCACGTAGGCAAAGCTGGACGGGTTGGAGGTCAGTACGGCGAACTTCATAGCGCTTCCCCATTTCAAGCCATCGCGCAGAGGAATCTTTGCAGATGGCGCTTCAAACTGGGGCCAAGCATAACGTTCACAATTTGCTCACACATCCCTATAAAGAGTGAAATCGCGTTTAGATCTGATTGAGTTTTTTTTGTTGAGTCAGCAATCGTCATTTGAGCATGCGAATGCCGCATTCTGTGTGAACGATTATGCGCATATGCACATAAAAAAACCGGCGAAACTGTTAATTCGCCGGCTTATCTGACAACCTGATGAATTGATCTTCAACCGAACTTGATGGCGGCGAGTTCGCGCGTGCCTTCCGCTTCCTTGCTGGCACGTAGCTGTAGCGCGCTGGTCAGGCCACGGCTGCGGCTGGTGGACACCTGTTCGACGATGGCAAGCTTTTCCGGCACGCGGGACGTGGGCGCTTCCAGCAGCGCCTGCGCCAGCGCTTCGGAGGCTTGCGCGTCGGCAGAATTCGGGTCGATGCTTCGGTGCAGGTCCGCCAAGGCCAGGTGGCCCTCGATCTCGCGAGCGACAGACGGCCGAAGCCGATGCCGGTGCAGGTAGCGCTGGTTGGGGCGGGCGTGCTTTTCGACGGTCTCGCAGTAGGCTTCGAACTCGCGTGCGGCTTTTTCCGGCGTGCCGCCGGGCTTGTGGGCAAGCATGTTGATCCACGCATCGCGCTCGCTGCGCACGACAGCCAGGTATTCGCGCACGCTGCGGTATTCGGTGTCGAAGTAGCTGACGCGATCGGCAATCTTGCCGTTCTGGTAAGCCATCTTCACCTTCGTCGTGTGGCCGCCTTCCGACAGCTTCCAGTTGAACCCCAGCGGCATGCCGCCGGTAAACGACTGTGTGAACTTGCCGCTCTCGCCGGCCTTGGCCGAGGCATTGTCGTCGGGGGCTGCCGTGTAGAAGGTACGGCCCACCGAGAATGCCAGGCCGGCGCGCGCGGTCACCTTGTGCCCCGTGGCGACGCTGAACTGCTCGACGCGCATCGTGCCGGTCTTCTCCTGCAGGGTGGCCGTGTTGCTGAGCGTCTTCTCGCCGCGCAGCCGTGCCGACGGGCCGATGCGCACCGGCGTGTGCGGGCTGCTCACACGTACGTTCATGCCAACGCTCGCGTCCATCGACGCGCGCCAGCGCTTCTTGGTCTGGTCGACCCAGCTGATGGAAATGCCGCCGCTGCCACCGCTTTCGCCGCAGTGCTGCGCCAGCGTGTTCCACAGCGTATCGGCATCGGGCCGGTGTTCGGGCGCGGCAGACGCCTGCTCGAACAGCAGGTTGGTGGCCTTGACGATGGCATCCGCCGCGGCTTTGTCGTCGTACTTGATGGGTTCCCAGTCGTCGTGGCCTTCTACGGGGCGCTGCGTGGGCCGTGTGGCACGGATGACCACGCCGCGCGGCTCACCTGTCTCCACATCGAAGGGCGTGACCTTGACGGCGAGCAGATTGGCGCGCAAGCGCTTGCCCCACGTTTTGAGGTCGTAGCCAACAGAGGCACCCACGCCGACCGAGGCGCGCATCGTGCGATCGGTGCCGACGAACACGTCGCGCCCGTGTGCACTGCGCCCGATTTCCACCACGGCCTGGCGGCCTCTGCCGTAATTGGCGTCCAACTGTACAGACACGGGCACCGGCAGCGCCTTGCCGACGTGCGACAAGCCTGTCGATACGCCGGCCGTGCTGCCGCCAATCCAGCCGCCGTTGGACAGGCGCACCTTGTTGCCTGATTCCATGGACGTGAGCAGCGTCTCGATGGTCTTGCGGGCGTCTTCGATGGTGGGCGCCTGCATCTTGAGGTCTTCCGGGTGCTCGAGCTTGTCAGCACGCTCGAGCGCGCTACGGAACGCGGGCGCCTCGGCGGCCTCGCCCGCGTGGGCACTCCAGTAGCGCAACAGCGTGGCCGATGGCTGCAGCCCCACCAGGTATTCCGGCGGCTCGCCCACGAGGCCGGCATGGTCGATGAGCTGCGCCACGTGGGCCTGCGCGGCGTTGACCTGCGGCAGGGTTAGCGTGTTCAACCGGTTTTGCGCCCAGGCCCGGCTGTCTGCATCGTCGGTCAGTCCGGTCAGGGCCACGAATTGCGCGAATTCCTGGTGGGCCGGTGAGCTGCCCGGCGTGCGGGCGACGGCGGTTGGCTCGGCGTTCTCGCGCTGCATGCGGCTGACAGCTGCGCCGACTTCCGGCTGCAGCGCACGCAGCTTCTCTGCCGTGAGTGCGTAGTCGCTCAACGGCGCGTTGGCGGCTGTCAGCTCGGCCCAATGCGCGAGGATCGTGCCGCGCCAAAGATCGCCCGGGTGCGCGATGGTGTGCAGCGAAGGCGTATTGCCAGCCTGCGCGAGCGTGTCGATCATCGTCCGCAGCGCCGCCGTATAGGTGTCCATTTCCTTGACGAGCCCAGGCCGCTGTGCGCCGTGCATGCCAAGCGCAGCCGATGACAGCGGCGATTTCTTCTTGCCGATCATCTGCCAGAAATGGCTGCCCGTGGTTTGCTTTTCCACCCGCGGAATGGTGCGCCCGACAAACTTCGCCAGGCGTGCCTTGGTGTTGGCCAGATCCGAGCCCGGACCGTCTTCACGAAAGCCTTGGTGCCACGCAAAAAGGACACCGGCCTGTTGCGCGCCGACGGGCTCCCCGCGCAGCTTGAGCGCAGCGGCGTGCATGACGTTGACGGCGAGTGACTCGGCCTGGGTGCCGCCGCCAGCCGGGTGGGCGTGCAACAGGGCGGTGGGGTCGGCCGCCGTGGTGGCGGCCGTATGCACATGGTCGGCCGCTTGCAAGAAGGCGCGTGCGGTGTGCGCCTGCTCCGGTGTGGGCGGGGTTTGCATCAGGCCGGTCAGCGCTTCAAAGCCGTGATAGCTGCGCGAGAGCAACTGCGCCGTGCGCCAGGCCGCGCTTGCCACGCCCGCATCGCTCATGCCTTGCGGCATTGGCGGGACCGTCAGGCTGCGTGAAGAACCACCGGAGCCGCTTGAGCCGTACTGGGCCGACAGGCTGGATTGCCGGGAGAGCGAACGCGGGCTTTCCTGATCAACCGTCCCGCTACCGCTGGCTTCGGCACCATGTGCCGACGTTTCGTCCGCACCGAACAGATGCGACAAGCCCAGGTCAGACGCGCTGGAGCGGTGCGACGACGTTGCCGATTCGGCCTCGTTGAACAGGCGGCCCATGCCCAACGAAGAGCTGCCCGTGGAATGTGTTGAGCCGTCATGGCTCGGTGTCGGTACAGGTGTGGCAAAGGCGGCAGCGTCGAAGTGCACCGCATGCGAAACGTGCTGCAGCACCCGCAGCGCATCGGCTGCATTGCCGCCGCTGGTGGCCGCCAGCGCGCGTGCCGCCAACATCGGCCCAATGTAGTTGCCTGCTGCGGACGATGTGCCCTGCGCTGGAGCCGCCAAGACGCCGAGCCGATCGGCCAGCAGCTCACGTTCGCTTGCGCTGCCCGCCGTGCGGAACAACTGCGCAATGCTCTGGCGGAACGCTTCGGCCGTGGCCGGAACCGTCAGCGCAGCGGTCGATGTTGCCGCTTGGGGCGTCGGCGGCTTTCCGCGTTGGCGCAGGCGCTGCGCACCCTGTTCGGCGCGCTGCATCATGGTCGAAGTCTTGCGCTGGGAACGTGCCGCGCGGCGCGTCTCGTGATGTTCCGGAACCTGCGGTGTGGCAGGGTGCGGTGTGCCTTCGGCCGCCTGCGGTGTTGCCTCGGGCGTGGTCGTCAACGTGCCGCGCGTGGGCGCCTTGTAGTTGTCCACCGTATTGAACGACGCGCCGGAGCGCTTGCGGTCGCTTAGCAACGTGGCCAGTTCTGTCTCGTCGCTCTTGGGCAGCTTCTCGCGCACGCGCGATTTCAGGTTGCCGAGCCAGCCACCTTTCTTGCGAGGCTGCGGAGCAGCGCTGCCCTCAGGCGGGGGCGATGGTGTGCGCGCAGCGAAGTCGTGGAGTGTCTCGTACTCCGACGGCGATGTCGGCACGTTGACGGGCAACAGGCGTGAAGGTGGCATGGCTCGGAATGCTCAGGCACTGGCGTGGTCAATCGGCATACCACTTTGATGCGGCCGAATGACAAACACGTGTGCAATGCGAACGGGGTGTGACGGTGGCGAAGTTGCATGCCACCGGCCCACGCGCAATCCGTCAGTGCACCGACCACTTTGAGACCGATATGGCAGATGCTGCAAGCCCGCTCATTGCGTCAACCAGCAGAGCGCCCGTCGGGTCTTCGTGAAGCGTGTAAGGAAAGCGATAGACCAGCGTACCGGTGTGCGCCTGCTGCGCCACCACGCCCCGCGACGAAGCAGGCAGGCCGAGGCAGAGCCCGAGGATCACGTGCAGTGCTTCGTCAACGTTGATCTCGAGCGGCTTGCCGAGGTCGATACAAACCGTGACCGACTCAGGGTCGGCGTCTGCATCACACGTGAACCAGAGCTGATATGTGCCGATGTGGATGGGGTGCGCAGCGAACGGGAAGAACTCATCGGCGCGCAGAAGCGGGACGTCTAGGGGCGGAAGATACGGTGTGCGTGAGGCAGACATGAACGTGGATTGGCGATGCCCAGGCAGCCGACGCGTCAGCTTCAACGAGCACCTTCGCAGGTAATGCCGCGAGCGTACGGCGTTATATGACAGCGGACGTTCGCGTTCACGAAATCATCACGGACGCTGCGAAGCCGCTCGGGTGGAAGCGTTGTCGTTCGCCTCACGCATTGCGCGTTACGCACGAATCCACACGTAAGTACCGTTCGAGAGGTTCTCGAACATGTCGTCGGTCGTCTGCAGGATGTTGTCGCGCCAGTATCGGCCGTGCTCGGCATAGTGGCCCAGCAGTTCGGCCAGCTGTTCACCGTCGATGTCGGGGTCGTACGCCACGCGCACGATCAAGATGATGCCGCCCGTATCGCCATCCAGCCCGAGCTGGGCATGGTCTTGCGCATAGATGGTGACGTTGGCTTCGAGCATGAGGCGGAACACGCGCAGCGTGCGGCCGCCTGTGACGATGCCGTAGTCGAAGTTCAGGTAGAACGCATCGAGGTCCTCCTCGACCGCATCGATGATGACTTCGAAGCCCTCCACCGTGAGCCTGCCGGCGGCGATGATGGCATCGGCATCCGGAATCTGCAGATGCATGCACATGTCGCGGATGAGGCTGTCGCGCCGTTCGATGCTCATGCTTTACACCAGCAGGTCTTTGGCCGCTTTCGGGCCGGCTTCCATCAGCTTGGCGAATGCTTGCGTGCGGTTCAGTACATCTTCCAGATGGGCTGCGTTCAGCATGTCTTGCGTGCCGGCGGATACCACGGCTTGCAACGTGCCGGATGCGCGCGCACCTGTATGGGCGTGTACAGGGCGCGATGCGGATTGGTCCGGCGCAGGGGTTGCAGGCGCTGCGGAAACGTTGCGGTGGATCGGTGTCATGTCGGGATCGCGGTAGCAGGTCGGATTCAGTGAATCGGGCGGCGGCGCGATGGGCCGAGTACAGAGAACAGCAGAAGCGCGCGGTGCGGTGTGTTGAAAAACCGCTCGGGAACGGCGCGGCCCCGTTCCCGAACGTTGGCGGCACAAGGTGTGCCGTCCAGAACCGACCATTACGAGATCAGGTCCTTGGCGGCCTTCGGGCCCGCTTCCATCAGCTTGGCGAACATGTTGGTGCGGTTCAGTTCGTTTTGCAGCTTGGCTGCGTTCAGCATGTCTTGCTCGCCTTCCTTGGTGATGGCTTCGTTTTGAGCGTTGAACGACACGTCGCTAGCGGCATCGCGCACGCCTGCGGTAACGGTTTGAACGGTCATGGCAAACTCCTTTTCAGTGGATGAGTGGTCTCGGGTGAGAGCCGGGTTTTTCAACAACACCCCGGTATGGGATGTCGCTGATTCGGTTTAGCGAACGTGCTGCTGTTGTGTTCGCCGTGAAGTCATCATCGTGGATTTCGCTGCGCTGGACTGGCGAAGAGGCGAAATGTGATGTCGTCTCGCGAAGCCCGTCTGCGCGGTGCGCGTGTTATGCCGGGATCAACCCCGAGCACACTTGTGCCGCGCTGGAAAAACCATGCGACAGCACGCGAAGCTGCTCGCGGTTGTTGACGTCCGTCGCACGAATGGCGCGCTGTTCCATATCCATGGCGGTGTGTTTGAGCGCGTCGATGGCCTTGTTCAGCGGGCCGAAATCCTTTGGTCCTTCCTGCTTGGCAAAAGCCTGAATGCCGTCAAACGTTTCGATGATGTCGAGCGTGAAGTGGTCAAACATGGGTGTCTCCAGAAGAGGGGAATGGCAAGAACGTACAGGCGCCTTAACGCCGCGCAGCGAGAAAATCTTTGGTGCCGTCGGAGCTTTCGATGTAGCTCAGTTCATCCACCGAAAGTGCGGACGTGGCATCGGCTTTGGGGTCACGCACGCGTGCCTGCGTGATATCCAGGGCGATGTCCTTGATGTTGCCGCCCAGGTCGCTGCGCACATGGTCCGCCGTTGCACGAACCCGTTCCGGGTGCATGGCTGGCCCTGTGATGGAGAACCGGTTGCTGCCCAGATAGCTGATGCGCAGCCCCGGTTCCTGCAGCGATTCACGCAGGTTTTCAATGACCTCCTGCGCGATTGAAAGATCGGTGTGGACGGACGCTGACACCGCGCGCAGATCGCGCAGTGTGGCGAGCTCTTCGGCGGCTGAAGTCACGATGCCGTGCACGACGATCTCGTTATCGTGCTGCTCGATCTGCAAGCCGTCGATACGGTGCAGCGCTAGGCATGTGCGCACACGTTCCAGCAGCGGTATCGGTGCCGTGGCTGCGGAATGCGCGGCGGAGGATGTTTCGCGCGTCGATGCCAGCAGAAGTGCGCACGGTGTCAGCAGCGCGACTGCCGTCACGCCCATCCAGCCTTTGCGTGCACGGGGCCGGGCGGGCGTAGGTGTGTCGGAAGCAGGAGCTTGCGCGGCGGCAACGCTGTGAGTGCCAGCCTCTGCGGCTGCGGGCGATAGCACGCGCTCCAGCAATGCAAGGTCGGATGGCCATGCCTCACCGGCCGGTCCGACGCACAGAATGATCTCGCCAAAGCGGCGGGGGGTCAGGTCGGCCCAGGTGCTGCCGCCATCGTCGGATTCGATCAGGACGCCGTGTTCTGTATCGACAAGCAGCGCGAGCGGATCGCCCGCCCAATCAGAGATGCGGATGCTGGCTTGTGCGTCGGGGCCTACCGTCCAGCGGCCCGGAGTCAGGTCGAGGCATGCGCCGGCATGCGCGCCTGCCAACACGCGAATGTGCTTGTTCATGGTGATTGCGGGGAAGGATCAGGAAGCGGAGGCAGGGCCAGACCCAGCCCCGCCCGGTAAGACCAGATTTCAGTTGTCCAGCGGCGCGCGACGGCGCTGCTGCGTGCGATGCTTTCGCCGCGCCCGCGGCCAATGCGCGGCCGCGATGGACTCAGCAGCAAGAGCGGAAACAGCAGGTTGAATGTCTTTTCGCGGTCGGTCAGTGCGCTGGCGGCTGCGTGTTGTGGCGTGGTGGTTGCCAGCAGCCGGTCTTTCACGGCGGCCAGCGTGCCTGGCATGCCTTCAATAGGCGCTTGTTTCAGATAGCTGCGCAGGATGTCGAACGCCATGCGCAGCGGCATCGGGTGGCCCGTATGCATGGCGTGCCGTACGGCAAGCAACTCCTGTTCAAGCCGCTGGTAGCTGGACGACTCCAGCTCGGACAGCGGCGTGTCGGCCGGTAACGCGCCGGTCGCGGCGGCCCCGGCTTTCTGCGGGGAGGCGGAATCGGTCTCGGCGGCTTGTTCCTGCAAGTACTGCAGCAACAGGGCACGGCGGCCCTGGGCGCTGCGGTGGTCTCGCGACTGTTCGTCATCGCCGTCGCGCTGGTCCTGCCGGGATGACAGCCCAATCACCATGGGCTCGACCTTGCGCGCATGCTCCTCCAGCATCAGGAGCAATTCTTCGAACGTGCTGTCGGTGATCGGCTCTTCGGGCGAGCCCGCACCGCTGCGCTTGCCCGTGCGGGGCCGGCGCACGCGTTTTGCGACCTGCGCGATGTGCTTGTGATGGTGCAGTTGCTCTTCGACCAACTGCTCGGCCGCATGGTGGTGTCCATGCACGCCATGCCGATGGTGCTTGCGATGGTGCGGAGCAGCCGTGTTCGGCGGTTGTGCCGGTGCCGGATCGGGCAGAGAGAAAACGTTGGGCGTCGAAGCGGAGATACGTGTCATGACATCCCCTATTGGAAGAGCGATTGCAGGATCGTGTTGCCGAACTGCAGGATCGACGCCGCTCCCCAGGGCGCAGCCACCACAATCACCACCGATACGATGATGAGCTTCAGACCGTGCGAGATGCTGCTGTCCTGCAGCGAGGTCACGGCCTGCACGAACGAAATCAGCAGCCCGGCAATGGCGGACACCGCCACGGCGGGCAAAGACACCAGCAGGCACAGCATGAGCGCCGTGCTGGTCAGACGCGTGATGTTGTCGTAGTCCATGGCGGCCCCATTAACGATACGTGTTGACCAGGCCGTGAATCAGCACAGACCAGCCGTCCATCACCACGAAGAGCAGCAGCTTGAACGGAATGGCGACGTTGCTGGGCGTCACCTGCGAGAGCCCCAGCGCCATCAGCAGGTTGGCGATCACGAGGTCGATCACGATGAAGACCAGATACAGCAGGAAGCCGATGCGAAACGCCGCCGTCAGCTCCGTCAGCGTGAAGGCGGGCGCGAGGATGATGAGGTCGTCTTCCTTGAGCTGCGCGGCTTTGGCGGGGGGCCACAGCTGCTGCGCAGAGCGCATGAAGAACGCTTTCTCGCGTGCGTTGGTGTGCTTGTCCAGGAACTGCCGGAACGGCTCGCGCGCTGCGTCGAGCAGCGGCATGACCTGGCTGACGTTCGCGCTGGAATCATTGAGCTGCATGTGGGCGCGCTGCATCGCCTCCATGCCGACCGGGGCCATCACGAAGCACGACACGATCATCGCAATGCCGTTGAGCACCATGCTGGGCGGCACCTGTTGCACGCCCAGCGCGTTGCGCAGCAGGCCGAGCACGACCACGATCTTGGTGTACGACGTGACCACCATGGCGGCAAACGGCAACAGTGCAATGGCAACCGCCGCAATGATGAGCGAGGCGAATTCAATGTTCTGCATGGCGCGCGCTCATGGCGGAGATCTGCAAGCCGAGGTGTTCGCCCACTGCCACGAGCTGGCCGTGGCCCAGCGTCTGGCCATGGCAGACCAGGCGTACCGTGGCATCCCGCAGCAGGACGGGCAACTGCAAGACATGGCTGGGTGCCAGCGCAGCCAGCTCGGCCAGCGGCAGGCTCATCACGGCCACCTCAAGATGTACCGGCACTTCCAATGCTCCTACTGCGATGCCGTCAGTGCTGTCGGGTGTGGTGTCGTGCGCGGCGATGGTGTCGTCGTCAGCGAGCGTGGGAACATCGAGGATCGTCACGGTGCCTTCCTTGTAGTGACCATGGGCAGTGAAGTGGGCGCGTCGGCTGTCGCCGCATGTCAGGCGTACGGCGCCTGCATCGGTGTCGGGGCAATAGGCGTGCTGTCCCCAGCCGAGCAGAACGTCGCCGGCTGCAAGCGAAGAGAGGGTGTGCGTTGCGCATCGACGGCTGGCGATACGCACGCCCACCGGCAGACCGACAACACCAAGTTGCGCAATCACAGCGTTGCGATCGGCCATGGGTGGTGCGGGCGGGGCGGCATGCCAATCCAGCGTGGCGATGCGGCATGGCGTTTCACCATGTGGCCCATCCAGCCGCATCGGCAGTTCAGGCCGATCGCTACGTTGCGCATCGTTGTGTTCGGGTGCGAACGTCGCGAGGGCGGCATCTCCCAACCCGGCGGCAGACAGCGTGTCGAGCATCGGCGTCAGCCAAAGCCCGGCAAGCGCCGCGCGGCGTTGCGCATCGGCTTCGTGCGCGATGGCGTGGAGCGCGGGGTGGTTGGCGCCTTCAACCACAACGTCGACCGCGCACAGCGATGAGCGGATGCCCATTCGCACGGGCGCCTGCATGGGCGGCGCGTTTTCTACGGCGCGCAGTTGCCAGTGGCGACCATCGTCATCCGGAAACGGCGTGCCGATCAGCCGTGTCAACGCGGCCTGGGCTGGCGTGAAGGCACGCAGATGCGCATCGAGCGGGGATGGCGTAAGCCCGGTGTCCATAGCGAGTCGGCGGGAGGTGTCGGGTGGGGTGTGGCAACGGTCACCACACTTCGAGTTCGATATCGATGCGCTGCTCCAGCAAAACGTGGATGCGTTGGCGCAGCGCATCGCCATGCTCGGAGAGTAAGTCGCGCGCCCGTGGGTGTGCCGCCAGGAAGCGAAGCCATAGCGTGTGGGGCGAAAGGCGCAGGGTGAGGCGGGTGTCAGGCAGCACACGGGGGTCGAGATCGAGCGTGACTTCCCAGCATTCGCTGTTGGCTTTCACAACGCGGGAGCCGCAGAACCTGGAGAGCAGCTGCGCGAGATGCTCCGTCACGGTGCTCCCCACGCTGATCTCGGAGCACGTGCGCACCAGGCGGCTGGCCATGGCCGAGGTGTGCAGCGGCGGGGTCTCGGGCTGCGCTTCATCGGGCTGCGCGTCGGCGTGGTCTTGCGTGGGCGGTTCGTGCTCGGCGGTGTCTTCGCATGCAGCGTCGCCGTACGCATCGAGCGGTATCCAGCTGGCACTTTCAACCGCGCAGGGTTCGGCCGGTATGCCGGCGCGCCCGTCTGCGCTGCGTTGCGCTGCGGGCCGCCGGACGGGCGTGGTCGGGTGGACGATGGGTGGGGCTCGCCACAGGCGTACGGGCGTGGTCATGGCGGCTTACAGCGTGAGCTTGCCCACGGGCTGCAGATCAACGTACGCGCCCAGCTCCTGGAACGAATACACGTTCAGCGCCTGCAATCGCGGCTCGATCATGCGGCGGACATAGCGGCGGATGTCCATGGACGTGACGATGGCAAGCGCCCCCGCAGGCGTTGCTCCCGATTGTGGCGCGCTGCGGCTCATGTGTTCCAGCCGCGTGACGATGGTGTCGACCTGCTGCGGATCGAGCGTCAGGAAGTTCCCTGCTGGCGTGGGTTTGATCGCCTGGCGCACCGTCTGCTCCACCGATTGGTCCAGCAGAATGGCGGGCATCTTGCGTGAGCCACACGTGGCCTGGTGCGCGATCTGCCGCCCCAGATCGCCGCGCACGTACTCCACCAGCATCAACGTGTCTTTTTCTTTCGGGCCCCAGATGACAAGGCTTTCCAGGATGGCGCGCATGTTGCGGATGGGCACCTGCTCTTCCAGCAGGCGGCGCAGCACGTCGGCCATACGCTGTGCGGGCACGGCCTTCTGCGCCTCAGTGACCAGGCCGGGGTATTCGGTGGTCACGCGTTCCATGATCCACTGTGTTTCCTGCAGGCCGATGAACAGATGCGCGTGCTTGCGCAGCACGTGCACGACGTGGTCTGCAATCACCTGTTCAGCGTGGGGCGCGGTATCGGGGGCCGCCTCCAGTTGTGCGCGCATTGGTTCCGGCAGGTCGGATACCGATACCTTGCCGTCGGACACCGCCACCGGCTGGCCCGGGATGTCGTGCACCAGCACTTCATAGGCATCTTCGGGTTGCGCGGCGCTTTTCCATACGGCAATGCCGGGGAAGGGCAGGCCTAGCTCTTCAGCCAATGCGTGCCGCCCGCTTTGGAATGCAGCATCGAGTTTGGGAATGTCGAGTCCCTCTGCCAGCCGCGTGCCCAGACGAACCCCCAGGGGCGCCGTGAACGACGGGGCCTTGTCGGCAATCGTCGGTGCTTTGTCTTTCGACCCCTCGCGCAGCAGCGCGGGCAGGGTATCGCTGTCGGTCGTGCTCCCGGTGTTCAGGCGCTTGCGCAGCGTGTAGCCAAAGGCGAAGACCGCACCTGCCAGCGCGACAAACAGAAACGACGGAAACCCCGGCACCAGCGCAAAGCCGGCCAGCAACGCGCTGGCGGTGAACATGGCCCGCGCGCTGGTTGAAAGCTGCCGCACGATCTCCTTGCCGAGCGAGCTTGGCTTGGCGCCGTGGTCATCGTCAGACACGCGCGTGATCATCACGCCGGCCGCGACCGAGATCAGCAGTGACGGAATTTGCGACACCATGGCGTCGCCGATCGACAGCACGGCAAAGCGGTTGGCAGCTTCACCGGCCGTCATGCCGTGATACGTGATCCCGATCACGATGCCGGCCAGGATGTTGACCAGCGTGATGACCAAGCCGGCAATCGCATCGCCCTTGACGAACTTCATGGCGCCGTCCATGCCGCCGTGCAACTGGCTTTCCATGGCAAGCAGCGCGCGGCGCTTGCGGGCTTCGTCTGCGCTCAGGTGGCCGGCGCGCAGGTCGGCGTCAATGCTCATCTGCTTGCCGGGCATGGCATCGAGCGTGAAACGCGCACCGACTTCGGCCACACGCTCCGAGCCCTTGGCAATCACGATGAACTGCACAGTGGTGATGATCAGGAATACCACCATACCCACCACCAGGTTGCCGCCCACCACGAGCTTGCCGAAGCTCTCGATGATGTGGCCGGCGTCTGCATGCAGCAGGATCGATTTGGTCGACGCGATGTTCAGCGAGAGCCGCAGCAGTGTGGTGAATAAAAGCAACGATGGAAATGCCGACAGCGATGTCGCCGCAGGGATGTACATAGTCACCATCAGCAGCACGACCGACAGCGTGATGTTCAGCCCCAGCAGTGAATCGATCAGGACGGTGGGCAGCGGCAGCACCATCAACGCGATGACGGCAACCACCAACGCGGCGATGCCGATTTCGCCGCTGAATTCAGAGACGGCGGTCTTCTTGGCCATATCGGATGCCTCAGTTCAAGATGGAAGGGCTTGCGCCGGTGTGTCTGGCGCTGGTGTCTTTCGCGCCGATCTCGCCCACCCAGGCCAGCACCTCGGCCACGGTTTCGAACAGCGCTTCGGGCACGGGGTCGTTCAGCTTCACGAGGTACAGGGCACGTGCCAGCGGTGGGTTGCCGATGATCGGAATGCCCAGCGCCTGCGCTTCTTCGCGCAACCTCAGGGCTTCGTCGTCGACGCCCTTGGCGGTGATGCACGGCAGGCCGCACTCTTCAGGTGCGTAGCGAATTGCGACGGCGTAGTGCGTGGGGTTGACGATCACGGCTTGCGCGCCGGCCACGCTCTGTTTGGGCTTGGCCTCGTCCACCATCTGGCGTGCCAGCTGCTTGCGCTGGCCCTTGATGTGCGGATCGCCTTCGCTGTTCTTGTGCTCGCGCTTGACTTCGTCCTTGCTCATGCGGTGGTCGCGGATGAAGAGCCAGCGCTGGATGCCAAAGTCCACCGCGCCGAGCAGCAGGAACAGCAGACCGCCTGCGCCCAGCAGCTTCACCAGCATCGACATGCCAATCTGCGCGATATCCATGACTGGCTGATACGGCGTGCCTACGATGGTTGGCAGCAGCATCAGGACCAGCTTCCACAGCGCGGCCCCAACGGCGAGCGCTTTCACCAGCATCTTGAGCAGGTCGATCATCGAGCGCATGGAGAAGATGCGTTTCAGACCCGACGCGGGGTTGATGGCGCTCATCTTTAGTTCGAGCGGCTTGGTCGAGAGCACGATGCCCGTCTGCCCCCAAGTGGCAATCCATGCGACCAGCGCAAACACCAGGCTCAGCGGCAGCGTCATCAGCGCCAGCTGAAGCGCGACGTGGCCGAGTGTCTGTTTGAGCGTCATGGCCGGGTGCCGGCTGTTGTTCACATCCAGCGCAAGTTCGACCAGCGCGCGCCAGCGGTCGCCCAGCAGCGATGCCGTCATGGCAAGCAGCAGGCAGCCCGCCAGCAGCACGACGGCGGCGATCAGGTCGGCGCTCTTGGCGGTTTCGCCGTCTCTGTGCGCATCTCTGAGTTTCTTGTCTGTGGGCTCTTCGGTTTTTTCGTCCGACATGGCGGTGCCCTGGGTGTCGACGGAGGAGGCCGCGGCGTACGGTGCCGTAGCGATGCGACGCATTGTGCAGATGCGGGCGCGACGCGCTTGGCCGCTGAGCGAAGGCGGATGCGTCGTTCCGAAACCAGGGAAAGGACAAGGAGGAGGGCAAGGGCGGGGCGAGGCGAAAGTCGGCGGTCTTGCGTTGTGCGTACTGACGCACAGGGCCTGGCTAACTTCGGGGTCGGGCGCTCTTTTTCGGGGCGGCTGGCCGGCGCGCGGCATGCGGGCGTCTATGGTTCCACCCGAGGTCGGCCGGTGCACCCATGCCGGCATCGACATGACCCGACACGGAGAACCCTGCGATATGGAACCGATTCAATGTAGCAACCGCCTGCTGGGCGGGCTGCTCGAAGTCCTGATGTATGCAACGCGCAGCGGCCAGTTCGACAACGCGCAAACGCTGCTGACTGCGCTGCGCACGCTGCGCCCGAATTTTCGCGAACTCGACTTGGTGGAAGGCTGGCTGCTGGTGGGCCGCCATCAATACGCCGACGCCGCACGCATCCTGCGTGAACTGCACAACGGCGAGCGCGCCGAGAGCGTGGTGCCGTTTGCCTCGGCCATGATGGCCCTGTGTCTGAATGCCCTGGGCGATCAGGAGTGGCACGTATATGCCAACGAGGTGCTCGCGCGCGACGAAGACCCCGATTCCGTCGCGCTGGTGCGCACGCTGATCGGTGTGCAGGAAGAAATGGATGCCGGCACGTTCGGCACCCCCACCGCGGCGCCCGCCGCAGAGAGTGTGGATTTGAGCGCTTACCACAGCGCGCATTACTTCACCCGCGCCTAACCATCCTCCCGGAGTCCACCATGATCCAAGGTCCGACCGCCATTCCGCCGGTGACTGCCGGCACGCCGGGTACCGGCATCGCCCCGGCTGAAGCTGCCACGCCAGCGCCCGAGCTTGTCGCTCGCTTCGAATCCATGCTGCAGAACGCCAAGCACGGCCAGCACCACAGCAAGGCGCCTTCGGCCGTGGGCGAACTGGTCAAAAAGGAAGATGCCGCCGTGCAGGCGTCGATGGCGCGTGTGGAGGCCATGACCGAGGCCGAACGCGGCATGTCGGTGCAGGAAGTGGTGGCCGAAGGCGTGCGCGTGCAAATGGAGTGCGCGGCCACCATGACGAAGATCCATCTGGGCAGCACCATTGCGCATTCCGGCAAGAACGCCGTGCAGACCTTGATGCGGAACCAATGATGCGGACCGCGCTTCCATCCGGCCGCATGCGGCGCGGCGCGCTGGCACTGCTGTTTGTGCTGACTGCGTTGCTGGCGGGCTGCAACAAGCAGCTCTTTGCGCAGCTGAGCGAGGCTGACGCCAACGACATGCTGACCGTGCTGCTGCAGGCCGGCATCGACGCGCAAAAAAATTCGCCCGACGACGGCAAGACCTGGACGGTGATGGTCGACCAGGATGCCTTCGCCCGCGCGATGGAAGTCCTGCACAGCCACGGCCTGCCGCATGAAAAGTACGCGAGCCTGGGCGACATCTTCAAGAAGGACGGGCTCATCTCTACGCCCACGGAAGAGCGGGTGCGCTTCATTTACGGCGTATCACAGCAGCTTTCGCAAACGCTCTCGCGCATTGATGGCGTGGCCGTGGCCAACGTACAGATCGTGCTGCCCAACAACGATCCGTTGGCCACCGTGGTCAAGCCTTCCAGCGCGTCGGTGTTCATCAAATACCGCCCGAGCGCCAACGTATCTTCGCTGGTCCCCAGCATCAAGAACCTGGTCGTGCACAGCGTGGAGGGGCTCACCTATGAGAACGTCAGTGTCACGCTGGTGCCAGGCACCGTAGATGCGCCTAGCACCGATGCCGCCAGCCGCGCGCCTGCCGGCGTGTCGTGGGCCACGCTCGCGGCCGTGGTGGGTGCGCTGGGCGTGATCGTCCTGCTGTGGCGTGCCGCGACCCGGCTGTCTGCTGTGCGGACACGGCTTGACGCAGCGCGCGCGCGCTTGGAAGACAAGTTGCCGGCACGCTGGAAGAAGCGCGCGACAGCATGAACCGCACGAACGCCGCACCCGATCCGGCCGCCGCCATGATCCTGCGCATGTTGCACGCGTATCAAGAGCGGCTGCATGGGCTTGCGCACGTGCGCGATGCATCGGTGCTGGCCGTGCAAGGAGCCGATGTGCCGGCGGCAGCAGCCAAAGACTGGCGCCAGGTGTGCATCGCGCTGGGTGTGGGCCAGGTGGGCTTGCCGACATTGCTTTCGCATGCGCATCGCCTGGCGGTGCTGGAGAAGGACGATCTCCAGCGCGTGCTGGCTGCCCGCATGCTGATCGGCCGGCGCGCCGCGTTGGCGCGATGCATCGACGGTGCCTACCTCGCCGGCCTTGCCGGTCTGTTGGGGGAGGCAGCCCTCACCGCTTTGACGCAACGCGAGCACTGGGCGCCAGACGCCGGTGGGCCGCTGCCGGCGCTCGACTTGGCGCAGCTTGCCGAAGCGGGCCTGCATGCCCTGATTGCCGACGGTACGGTGTCGGATCCGTCGCTCGCGCAATTGATGCGCCTGACGATCGGCATGCAAGCGCCGGTACCGCCGTGCGCCGGCACTCCCACCGCTGAAACGCAAGCCGAAGCCTTCATGGCAACGTTGCCCGTTCTCTTTCCGGAGTTGTCATGGTTATTTGGTTGAGGCGCGATGCCCCGCTCGGCGTCAGCTCGGACGTGATCCGTGCGGAAGACTACGGGCACGTGGTCGAGCTGGATGCCGCGTGGCGGGCCGTGGAAGAGGCGCGCGAGGCCGCATTGGCGCAGGCTCACGCCCAGGCTGAAGCCGTCGTCGCACAAGCCCAGGCCAATGCCGACGAGTTGCTCAGGCAAGCCGAACAGCGCGCGCAGCGCAGCGCCAAGCTTGGCTATGCCGCCGGCCAGCGGCGTGCGTTGGAGGATTTTCACGCGACCATGGCCGCGCGCGCGTACGACGATGACGAGGCCACGCGCCGCGAGGAAGACCGCCTGATCGCCACGGTCATGCAGGCGGTCGAGCATGTGGTGCTGGAATCCGATCGCCAGGCGTTGTTCGCGCGCGTGGCCGCCACGCTCGGCCGCGTGCTGCAAAGCCAGGCGCGCCTGACGGTGCGCGTGTGCTCAGACGAGATCGAACCGGCTCGCGCCGCCTTCGCCAAGGCCGTGCAGACGGGCTCGCTCAACGCTGCCTTCGAGGTGCTGGGCGACGACCGCGCGGAGCCCGGGCATTGCCAATGCGAATGGGACCACGGCGTGGCCGACGCGAGCCTGCGTGTGCAATTGGCGGCGCTGCGACAGGCGCTTTCAGCGCGCAGGCGCAAGCCTCTCGAACATGCCGATCCGCACGCAGGCTTCGCAGATGACGACGGCGGCTTTGACGAGGATGCGGCATGACCAAGGCCGCGCTGATCGACGCCATGGACGAGGCGATCCGTAGCGTGGCGCCCGTCCAGCGGCTAGGCAAGGTCGTGGAAGTGACGGGCACGCTCCTGCGTGTGGGCGGCGTGGACGTCAAGCTTGGCGAACTGTGCACGTTGACCACACCGGATGGCACGGAGCTTCAGCAAGGCGAGGTGGTCGGCTTTAGCGAGCACTTTGCACTGCTGGCGCCCTTTGGCGGCGTGGTGGGCTTATCGCGCTCGACCCGCGTGGTGCCCAGCGGGCGCACGCTTTCGGTCGGAATCGGGCCTGGCTTGCTCGGCCGCGTCCTCGATGGCCTGGGCCGACCGGCCGACGGCGGCCCGCCACTGGATGTGTACGACTACGTGCCGGTGTTTGCGCAGGCGCCTGACCCGATGTCGCGCCGCTTGGTGGAGCAGTCGCTGGCCACTGGTGTGCGCGTGATCGACGGATTGGCCACCTTGGCGGAAGGGCAGCGCATGGGCATCTTTGCGCCGGCCGGTGTGGGTAAGAGCACGCTGCTCGGCATGCTGGCGCGCGGCACCGAATGCGACGTCAACGTGATTGTGCTGATTGGCGAGCGCGGCCGCGAGGTGCGCGAATTCATCGAGCAGATCCTGGGCGAGGAAGGCATGCGCCGCTCCGTGCTGGTGTGTGCAACGTCCGATCGATCGTCCGTGGAGCGCGCCAAGGCTGCGCATGTGGGCACCGCCATCGCCGAGTATTTCCGCGACCAGGGCCTGCGTGTGCTGCTGATGATGGACTCGCTCACGCGCTTTGCCCGCGCACAGCGCGAGATCGGCCTTGCCGCGGGCGAGCCGCCCACGCGGCGCGGCTTTCCGCCGTCGGTGTTTGCCGAGTTGCCGCGCCTGCTCGAGCGGGCCGGCATGAGCGCCACGGGTTCCATCACCGCGCTGTACACCGTGCTGGCCGAAGACGAATCCGGTAACGACCCCGTGGCCGAAGAAGTGCGGGGCATTCTGGATGGCCACTTGATCCTGTCGCGCGACATTGCGGCGCGCAATCGCTATCCGGCCATCGACATCTTGAACAGCCTGAGCCGTGTGATGACGCAAGTCGCGCCGGCCGACCATTGCGCCTCTGCTGGCCGCATGCGCCAATTGCTCGCCAAGTACAACGAAGTCGAGACCCTGCTGCAGATGGGCGAGTACAAGGAAGGCAGCGATGCCGTGGCCGACACCGCCGTGCAATGGAACGGATGGATGGAAGACTTCCTGCGCCAACGCACCGACGAGTGGTGCAGCCCCGATGAGACATATCGGCTGCTGAGTGAGGTGGGCCAGACATGAAGCGCAAGCGCTCCGCGGTATGGCACACGCTGATCGAAGCCAAAACGCGCCAGCGCCGTCGTGTCGAAGCGGAAATCGCTATCGCACAGCAAGCCGTGGCGGATGCACAAGCCGCCGCGCAAGACAGCGAAGCCGCGTGCGAGCGCGCGCACGAGCGGCTGCGCGGCCATATCGGCCGCATGGATGAGCTGATTGCCGCCCCCGTGCTGCTGGCCGACGCATACCTGCGCTACGACGCGTTTCGCGGCGAGCTGGACGACGCGGTCGTGCAGGCCGAGCACGACGTGGCGGCCGCGCACGCCGCCGTAGCCGAACGCGAAGCCGAACTCAAGGCGCGCCGCCAGGCCCTGGCGCGGCTCGATGCCATGCTCGACCAATGCCGCAAGACCGCAGAGCGGATCGACCAGCAGGAAGCCACCGAGCGCGAGCTTGCCACCGAGGAAGAGGCCGTGGAGGCCATCCTGGCGCGTCCGCGCCCACGCGCAGCGGCTTGATGACGAAACATTCTGACGATATTCACGCCCGCATATGGAAGCCATCGATACCGTTCTGCACGCCTGGTTTGATCTTGATGAAAGCGCGGAGGTCATCCTTGCGCTGCTCGCGCTGTCGTGCGTGCGCATCATGACCATCTTCGCGATCCTGCCGGCCACGAGCGATCAGTCTGTGCCCGGCACCGCACGCAATGGCGTGGTCTACACGCTCGCCATCATCGTGGCGACGGCGCAGCCACCCGCCGTGGCGGAACATTTGAGCGCGGCCCGGTGGTTCCTGCTGGCGGGCAAGGAGATTTTCCTGGGCGCGTGCTTAGGCTACGCGGCGTCCACGGTGTTCTGGGTTGCGCAGACGGCAGGCACGATCGTCGACAACATGGCGGGTTTCAACAACGTGCAGATGAGCAACCCGTTGCAGGGTGATCAGAACACGCCCATCGGCAACACATTGCTGAATCTGGCCGTGACGTTGTTCTATGCAGCGGGTGGCATGCTGTTTCTGCTGGGCGTGGTGTTCGAGTCGTTCCACTGGTGGCCGCTGGGCGCGACGCTGCCTGACATGAGCGCGGTGGCCGAGAGTTTTCTGCTGCAGCAAACCGATTCCATCTTCTCTACGGCCGTCAAGCTGGCCGCGCCGGTGATGATGACGTTGTTCCTCATCGACGCTGGCATCGGGCTGCTTTCGCGCGCGGCAGACAAGCTCGAGCCCGCGTCGCTGGGCCAGCCCATCAAGGGCGCGGTGGCCATCCTCATGGTCACGGCGCTGGTGGTGGCGATGTCCAGCCAGGTGCGGGACACGCTCACATACAGCCAGTTGCTGCAGCGGGTCAAGAACGGACTGGTGGGCGACGGCACGTCGCCAAAACCGAAAAATCTGCAGTGAGTATTGTTCAGCGCCTGACGAAGCTTTGTTGAGATTGTCGGTGCAGCGATTTCTTAGGATGTCCTTAGGAAATCAACACCAAGCGGCCCGCCCCTCGCGAGCTGCAATCTCTGACACGGGAGCGTCGACATGCTGGGAAACATCTACTTTGCTTTGGCCTCCGGATTGGCAGCACGCGAGCGCCTGCCGGACTATGCGAAGGCCGTCTTCGCGGAGGATTTCGACCGCGCGTATCAACTGGTCGATGAGCATGGCGGCCTGCACGGCAAGGAGGCGGGGGACTACGCCGGGGTGCTGGCCATGGCCGATGCATCGATGCTGCTGGAGTGCGATGAAGACGCCGAAGAAGCGTTCCGCACCGCGCAGCGTCTGATCCGCCATTCGGATGATCAACTGCGCGTGGTCTCGTGCCGCAACATGGGCTGGCAATCGCTGCTGCGCGATCGATATTCGGCCGCGGCAGGCTGCTTCTCCCGAATGGCCGACGATGACGGCGCGACATGGCTGCAGCGCGTCGAAGGCATGATGGGCCTGGCCCTTGTGCATCACCAGCTTGGTCAGCAGGACGCAGCAGACGAGGCGCTGCAATCGGCTCGCGCCATTGCAACGGAGCGTAATGATGCCGGCTGGCTTGCTACGCTGGATCTTGTCGTGTACGAGTTTGCGGTGCAGGCGGGCATCCGCTGCTCCAACCGCCTGCTGGAACACGCGTTCTGGCAGTCCGCCGAAGTGGGCGCCGCGATGCTGCACCACCAGGGCGGGCGCGACGGGTGGCCCGCCAACGGCAAGCACGATGCGAATGTGCCCGCGATGATCCATCGCCGCGCCGAGTACCTGAGCCTGCTGCGTCGCATCGCCGATGGCGATCGTGCGGCAATCGACCCGCTCATGGCGATCATCGGGCAATCGCGCCGCATGGGAAGTCGCCTGTTGATGCAGACGAAGGTGGAGGTTGTGCTGGCAGCGCTCAGCGGAGAGCAGCACGACGTGGCCGGCAAGGTGTATGACCAGATCTGCAATCGCGATACGTCTTTCGGCGCGCGCCGCTGGAATTTCGACTACCTCTACTGCCGCGCCAAGATGGCCGCGCAGCGTGGCGACGCAGCCGGCGCGCTCAAGTACTACACCGCCTATATGCAGGACGCCTTGCGCTGCCTGCGCACCGAATCGCCCGGCGTGCGCCGCGTCAGCCAGACCACGCCCGCCGCGTCACGTGCATCGGATGACGTGAGCGCGCGGCTGTCTGCCAAGTACCGCCGCGCCTATCACTACATCCTCGACAACATTGAGCGCTGTGACCTGACCACGCGTGAGGTGGCCGCGCACATCAACGTGACCGAGCGCGCGCTGCAGCTCGCGTTCAAGAGCGCGGTAGGCATGTCGCCCAGCTCGGTTATCCGGCGCCTGCGTCTGGAGGGCATCCGCTCCGATTTGCTGGACGAGGGGCGCGGGCCATCGAACATCATCGATACGGCATCGCGTTGGGGCATTCGCAGCCGCTCCGCGCTGGTCAAGGGGTATCGCAAGCAGTTCAACGAAGCGCCATCGGAAACCATCTGGCGTTAAGCCGCGGGCGCTGTATCGCCTGACCGCGCGCCGGTGCGGTCTGTCTTCTTCATTCTCACGAGTGCAACCATGCATCTGACTCGAATTGCGGGCCGGAAGGGGCGCGTGCTGGCCGCTTGCCGGTGCTTGATGGCTGCGGCCATCGCGGTGCTGTCGCTGGCCGGAAGTGCGGCTGCGGCGGTGATCCCGTGGCAGTCGCAAAAATTTGAATACGTGGCCGACCGCAAAGACGTGAAGGATGTCTTGCGAGACCTCGGCGCCAGCCAGCATGTCATGACCTGGATTTCGCCGCAGGTCGAGGGCAGCGTGACGGGCAACTTCAATGAAACGCCGCAGCGGTTTCTCGATCGCATGGCTGCCACGTTCGGCTTTGCCTGGTACTACGACGGCGCCGTGCTGCGTGTGACGGGCGCCAACGAAGCGCAGAGCGCCACCATCGCGCTGCAGCGCGCGTCCACCGCGCAGGTCAAGCGTGCGCTGACGCGCCTGGGCGTGACCGACCCGCGTTTTCCGGTGCTGTACGACGACGAAACGGGCAGCGTAGTCGTATCCGGGCCGCCGCGCCTGGTCGAGCTCGTGCAGGACATCGCACGCCTGATCGATCGTGGCCGCGAGGATGCCAACCGCACCGTCGTGCGTACCTTCCCGCTGCGCTATGCCTGGGCCACGGATCACACCATGCTGGTGGACGGCCAGTCCATCACCATTCGTGGTGTCGCATCCATCCTGAACAGTATGTACGGCAACAACGCACCGAGCACGGAGAACACGCCGCAGCGCGGCGGTGACCGCCGTGTCGACAGCGTCGCCCCTGGCGAGGCCAACGCAGGCCGTGGTGGTACGCGCGCGCTTTCAGGCCTGGGCGGCACGGATCGCAGTGGCGGCAAAGCGCCGCTGCCGCCAGGCGGTATCGGCCAATATGCCGGCGGCGGTTCTGTGGCGCCCCTGCCCAGCGGCGAAGGCCGCGGCCGCACGGATGCCTTCCAGGAAGACGGCGGCAGCGCCCCGATCATCCATGCAGACCCACGCAGCAATTCGGTGCTCGTGCGAGACCGCGCAGACCGCATGGCGGCCCATCAATCGTTGATTGAATCGCTGGACACGCGCCCGGCTGTGCTGGAGATCAGCGCCAGCATCATCGAGATCAGTGAGAGCGCATTGGAAGACCTCGGTGTCGACTGGCGTCTGCACAACAGCCACGTCGACATGCAAACCGGTTACGGCACCAACACGCAATTGGCCAATCCGGGCTCGCTCGATGCGGTATCCACAACAGCCAACGCCGCCGCCGCCATTGCCGCTACGCCGACGGGTGGTGTGTTGACCGCCGTGATCGGTGGGGCATCGCGTTACCTGATGGCGCGTATCAGCGCGCTGCAGCAGACCAACCAGGCGCACATTACCGCGAGCCCCAAGGTGGCCACACTCGACAACACCGAGGCCATCATGGACAGCAAGCAGAATTTCTACGTGCCGGTTGCGGGGTATCAGTCGGCGGATCTGTACAGCATTTCGGCGGGCGTGTCGCTGCGCGTGTTGCCGATGGTGGTGACCGATGGCGGCACCTCGCGCATTCGCATGAACATCCATATTGAGGATGGCCAGATCACCAGTCAGATGGTCGGCAACCTGCCGGTGGTCAACAAGAGCGAGATCAACACACAGGCGCTCATCAACGAAGGCGAAAGCCTGCTGATTGCCGGCTACTCGGTAGACCAGCAGACCAAGGGTGTGGATGCGGTGCCCGGGCTTTCGAAGATCCCGTTGTTGGGGGCGCTGTTCCGGCATGACCAGACGACGGGCCAGCGGTTTCAGCGGCTGTTTCTGCTGACACCGCGTGTGGTGGCGCTGTAGCGCTTTTGCCAATGTAGTCACGACAAGGCCTCCGTACGGGAGGCCTTGTCGTTCGTGCTCGCCGGCAATCCGGTCAGCGGCGGTTTGACAGCCCGGTGGCGTCTTACTGCACAAACGTATCCCACTCTGGTGCTGTGCGATGGGAAGCCGGTTGGGTCGTGCGCAATCCGCGTGGCCAATTGCGCCAGAAGACGCCTGTGCGTACCCGTTCCCTTGGCGCTCTCCGCCATCTTGCTGAGGTCCAACTCGAATCTGTGGCCGGCCCCTGACGCCAGCCGCGGTTTCAGTTCACTGTGCAGCGGTCCACAACTGCTGAACGCGCAGGCGTCTGCGAAGGGCGGCGGAATGGGTGGATCGAAGAGATTGAAGTTCGAGGCGAGGGGTGCACGACGGTGGCATCGCACCGACAGTGGAAAACAACGGCCCCACGCAAACATCGCGCGGGGCCGAGGTGAAACAAACGCAAGCAGTGGCTTATGCAGCCTTCTTATGCGTCGACGTGCTGGCGTGGGTGCCGGCGCTGACGCTAGCGTTCACCTGGCTCGAGCCGGAGGACTGCGGCGCCGATACGGGGGCCTTGGAGGTGACGTCGTCGCCATCGTCATCATCGTCGTCGTTGCCGTTCGACTTGATGGCGTTCAGCATGCGTTGATGCGCGGACTGCTGTTGCAGGAGTTGCAGCTCCAGAAGCGCATCCTGCCCGGTGGGGTCGGCGCCGTTGGGTTGAGCCTTGTTGTTGCCGTTGCCGTTGCCGTTGCCGTTGCTGGAGTCGACTTCGGCCTCGTGCTTCTTCTTGCCCTTGCGGCTCGCGTCTTCGTGGCCTTCCGCGACGGCTTGATGTTGCGTGCCGGTGTGGTGGGCTTCGGGTTGCGTAGCGTGACGTGTCTTGCGCGACGCGTGGAAATCTCCTGCTACGCCAGCGCCCGCAGCAGCAGCGCCGAGCAGCATGCCGCCGGTGCCATTGCCATCGCCGTTGCCGCTCACCTTGTCGAACAGTTTCTGTGCCTGTACGCCGGCCTCGGCCTTGGTGCCTTCCTTGGCAGCAAGCTTGACCGCATCCTTCAGGCCGCTGCGGCCGCCGGTCAGGGCGCCTTCCACCACAGAGTCGACCACCGTACCGCCCAGGTGCGTCTTCTGCAGTGTTGCCACGGCGGCGCTGGCAGCGAGGCCCTCGGGTGTCAGATCCGAGGCCAACTGGGCGGCGTTGCCAGCGGCTGAGCCGATATCGCCCAGCGCTTCACCAAAGCGACCATGCGCAGCCGCTTTGGCGGCGGCAATGCTGCTGTCCGCGAAACCGTTGACGCTGTCACCGATGCCCTTGACCGTGCGGTCGGCGATGTCGTTGACGAAACCGCGGGCCTTGTCGACCTTGCTCAGGGCCTTGTCCAGCCCCTTGCTCAGATGGGCGTTTTCCAGCGATTTTTCAGCCACGTCGAAGGCCGCGGTATTCAGATCCCGCAGGCCCTTGAAGGTGGCTTCGCCAACGCCCACGGCGTCGTGCAGCGCTTTTTGAATGCGCAGATGCACCAAGTCGTTGGTCAGGGCTGCGGTTTGCTTGGCGACGGCTTCCACGTCGTGGACGAGGTTCTTGCCTACGCTCTCGGCGGCGTGGGCGATGCCCTTGCCGACCTTGGCGATGTCATCGCCCAAGTGCTGAAAGGCGTGCTTGATTTTGCTGAAGATACTCATGGTGAGTCTCCTTGCTTGGGATAGCAAAAATGACGGCCGTTGCCGGCCGTTGGATTGACGAGCCTGGCCTTAGGCGCCTTGCACGTGGTTTTGCTGCTGTTGCGCGCCGCCGGCCTTTTGGGCTTGCAGTTGCTCCAGCACCTTGATCATGTCTTTGAGCAGTGTCTCGAGCTGGGCCATGGGGCTGTTGGCGCCATTGCTGGTGCCGTCTGCGCCGTTTGCGCCATCCGTCGCGGAGGTGTTCGGCGTGCCGGATGCACCGGACGCGCCGTTTGCCCCGCCGGCTGCCGTGCCGCCCGCTGCGCCACCTGCACCGTTTGCACCACCGGCCGCACCAGCGTTGCCTGCGCCACCCACACCAGCGCCGCCGCCTTGCGTTTGGTCACCGCCAAGCGCCTGTTGCTGTTGTTGGGCCAGCATCTTCAGTAGATCGTCCAACACCTTCAGGAGTTGTTCGATCATGGAGTCGTTGCTCTTCTGGCCACTGGCCTCGGCACCATTGGCGTTGTCTGCACCCGATGCGCCATCGGCTGCGCTGGAGCCGTCGGCGCCGTTTGCACCGCTGGCATCGCCCGTGCTGTCAGCGCCGTCTGCGCCACCGGCATCGCCTGCGCTGGTGGAGCCGTCAGCACCACTGGCATCGCCCGTGCTGTCGGAGCCGTTAGCGCCGCCGGCATCGCCTGTGCTGTTGGAGCCGTCGGCACCACCAGCGTCGCCGGCACCGGCGCCAGCATCAGCGCCACCTGCTGCGCCTGCGCCGGCACCGCCATCAGCCCCGCCGAACGCGTTCGACATCATCTGCTGCTGCATCAGTTGCAACGCGTCGTCGAGCATCTGGAGCATGTCGTCCATATTGAGGCCCTTGCCGCCGTTGGCACCACCTGCGCCGTCGACGCCCTTGGCGCCTTCGCCGGTGTCGAGCGTGTGCTGCATCTGCTCGCTGAGCTTCATGAACTTCAGCAGGTCTTCCAGCAGCTTCATGAGCGCTTGCATCGGGTCTTGGCTGCTGGAGTCGTCCCCGTTGTCATCGCCAACTTGCTGACCCTTGCTGGCACCCTGCGCGCCTTGCGAACCTTGGGCGCCTTGCGCACCTTGGCTTGCAGAAGGGCCATGCGCAGCACCCGCGCCCTGGGCGCCACCGCCGGCTGCGCCACCCGAGCCGCCGCCCGCACCCGCATTGGCGCCGCCTTGTGCGGTGGCGTTGCGCAGCATGGCTTCAAGCACCTTCAGGATGTCTTGAACGAGATGCTGCAGCGGGCTTTCGGCCTGGTTCTGTTTGCCGGGCTGATCCAGTTGGAGCTGGGTCGAGATATTCAGTGAAGCGTTGTCTTGGACCTTCATATTCATGTGTCACCTCAGTGGGCAGGCGTGATGCATGGCACCGTCCAGGCCGCTGACTGGACGCATGCCGATACAGAGAGGAGAGAAACGCCGCGCGACCGACGTCTGCAGACAAACGCCGGCACGGCAATCGCTTCCGATTCCGGTTCGGGTCGCGGGGCCGACATGGCCTGCGCGTTCTGCCCGTGCCGGGCCGCGCAGCCCTGGGCAGCCGCGTGCCGGCACGCCGATCGCAAAGCGAAATGGCATGTCGGGCGACTTTGGTGGAACGTTAGGGAATGTCGGCCATCAGACGATGCAGCAAGGCCGAAGCGCTGATCACCGAGACGAAATCGCAGGCCAGATGAAGGCCCACCGAAGCAAATTCACGTGCGCGCCGCCGTGTCAGGTCATGCGCCGAGTGAATCGAAGTCGGACATCAGAAGTTGTGCGTGAGGCGCAGCGCGAGCGTGCGGCCGGGCAGGATCGGGATGTAGCTGCTGCTGAGCGTGTTGCCGTACGTGTGCACGTTGAAGAGGTTGCGGGCAAAGAGGTCGATGCGCCAGCGCTTCCGGTGCCAGAAGAGGCTGCTGTCGACGCGCACGGCGCCGGGCACCCGAAACGACACATCACCATGCGCGTCGGCTCGGCCCTGCGCGCTGATGCCAAGCCCCACGCCGGCGCCTGCGAGCACGCCGCTTTGTATGGTGTACGTTGTCCAGAGCGCGGCGTTTCGGGCTGGCACGCCTGGTACGTAGCCGCCCGGTAGCCTCGCCGACATGCGAGAGGCCGACAACCACAACGACGCCTCCCAGCCGCGCACCACCGTGCCCTGCATCGACAGTTCCACGCCCTGGTTGGTTTGTTCGGCCAGTTGCGTGTAGTAGCCCGGGTGCGACACGTCTGCCAGGCTCACGTTCTTTGCGTCGATCCGGTAGAGCGCTGCCTGTGCCGTCAGCGTGTGGTGGGCGTTTTCCCACCGCAGGCCGGTTTCGACCTGGCGGCTGCGCTCGGGTTGCATGCCGGTGCCGTCATAGAAGTATCCCGTGTTGATCTGGAAGCCGCGCATGTAGTCGGCAAACCACGCTGTGCTTGGGGTGAGTTTGTAAAGCACGCCCACGGCAGGCGTCCAGACCACCCCTTTCAGTTGCGTATGAGGCAGCACAGCGACGTAGTTGTTCGCGCGGATGGAACCTGACACCTCCCACCGATCGCTAATGGAGACATGATCGCGCAGCCGGAAGATCGATTGCCTCAACGTTTGCGACAACCGGTTGCCCGGAATGAATGTCGCCGCTGGCAGCGGTACGGGCGCAAACGGGTCTTGCGTGGCTTGTGCGATGAACCCCGGCTTGGTCAGGTTCTGCCGCTCCTGGATCTCTTCCCAGCCGAGGGTGAATGTGTGGCGCACCGCGTTGTGCGACAGGCTGCCCGTCAGCTCGTTCGACATGGCCCAGAGGTGGCTCTCTGTTTGGCGTAGCCCGCAGATCGTGTTGTTGGGCATGGCGTTATATGACGAAGCCGAGCCGAGGTCCCACTGGGCGGATTCCTCTCTTACAGATTCATAGCTCGCCCGCGAATGGATGGCCCAGTCATCGCTCAGGTTGCGCGAGGCCGTGTAGTAGACCCGCGTGCCGCTGCCTTCCACGCGGTCGTCTACGTTGCCGAAGGGAAGCTGCATGGGCACGCGGGCAGGTGCGCCGCCCAGCGCGAACGTGGCGGGCGGCACGGGCTGCCGGCTGGTGAGCGATTCGATGCCGGCGATAATGCTTGTTGCGCTGTCGTTCCAGCCCAGCGCGGCGTGGACGTAGCTGACGCGGTGGCCCGCGTATCCGGCATCGCTGTCGGCCGTCGTGTCATTGAGCCCAACGAAGCGGTAAGACAACCCGTTGCCTCCGAAACCGCCGGCCAGGTCGGCTACCACCTTACGCCCGGTGTGCGAGCTGATCTCCATGGCGATGCTGCGCTGCGCGACGGCGGTTGGCGCCTTCAGGCTGGCATTGATGGCGCCGCCAGCCATGGTGACGCTCGCCACGTCTGCATTCGGCCCTTTGATGACGTCGATCTCTTCCAGTGCGTCTACCGGCCGCAGCGAAGCAAGCTTGTCGGGCAAGCCATCCACCGAAATTGTGTTGGTCAGATAGCCGCGGATGGCGTAGAGGGGCGGTGCCGTCGGGTCAGCCAATACCGATGCCACGCCAGCCTGCGCCAGCGCTGCATTCAGTGAGGGCGGCTGTTGGCTGGCCAAGAGCCCGCGCGTGACTGTATTGATGGCGTGCGGCATGCTCGTCATCGGCATTTCAACGCGGGTGATGGCACTGCTGGAGAGCACCGCGAACCCTGTATCGCCAACGCCATGGACTTCCGATGGTGGCAGCGCGCCGATGTCGCGCGGCTGCGCGTCGGGGGTGCCAGCGCTGCCGGCCGCCACGACGGTGAGCGTGCCGTCGGGCAGCACGGAGAGCGCGAGCCCGCTGTTTTGCAGCGCCAGCCGGGCAGCGTCTGCTGCCGTCATCGTGCCGTCGATGGGGCCCGCCCAGCGGTCTTTCACGAGACTGGATGCGAATGACACCGGCTGGCCGCTCAACCGCGTGATTTCCATCAGGACATGCTCGAGCGTCGATCGCTCGATATGCAATCGCTGGGGCTCGTCCGCAGCCACGGCATGCGCCTGCTGCGCCATCGACAGCACGATCAGCACGGCAGCCAGGCCAAGAGGGCGGGGCAAGGCACAAGGCGAGGATGTTATGAGGGACAGCGCTGTCACCGTACGACGAAGGTCTGGAGAAACGGGAACAAAAGTTTCCAAGGCGTTCTGCTGCTTCGCAGGAACGGGCGGACCTGACGGCTAAGCGAACTCCCGAGGGCAGTGGTCCACCGCCGACCCGTTGCGTTTGATGCTCAAGGCGCCACGATGGATGCGCAAGCCGTCGAGCAGGCCATCGCAGCTCGGGTCACGGCTCTACCGCGATTTGCTTGGAAAGAAGTTTTGGATTGAGCGAGGCCCGCCCGCGGTGTTGCTAGGCGTGTGCGTCAGACAATGGCCGGCACGGATCCGGAGGTCGAAGATGCGTACTCCGACTTGCGTGCTGTGCCAGTACACCCATGCCGAACTGGCGCTCGCATTTCGCTAGCGCGATCGACGGGATCCGCTTCTCGTTCATACCCCACCCGTATTTTTATTGTCGTGAAACGAGCGCTGATTACGCAGGAACCGTGCCATGTTTCCCCTCTGGAGTAGGGGGTGGATTTCTTCCGCGCCACTTGACGGAGTTACTCGGCACAGCCCAACGCTGTGACAGATCGGACGAGCTTTTTCTTTTGCGAAAGGAATTCGATTGGCGAGACCCGCTTCGCCTTGCAACGGCTCGTTTCGCCCTGTGGCACCGCCTTGCAGCGGCCGCCCGCTATGGTTATCGCCGTACGTGACTCGTTCTTCCGCCGTGGTGCTTATGCTGTCCTCAACGTCTTGCTTTGCCGATGCGCTGGTCGATCGTATTCGCTTGTCGCTCCAGCGGGCAGCCGAGACGAGCGGACTCGCAGCGCGGCACGAACGCTTTTACGAAGCCGCTCAGGCGCTGCGCTCCGAAATTCTGGAATTGGTGTCCGAAGAACCGGACGATCGCGCCGTGCTGAAGTGTGCTCAGGCCTTTCGAGAAGAGACGCAGGCATTCAAGCAGGCGCATGCCATTGTGCGACTCACGTATTCGCCCGAGGTCGATCAGCGCTATCCGTTTCGCGATGAAATGGAGCAGCCCATTCTCATCACCACGCTGGAGCCGACCGGGCGCGCCAGAGACCGCTTCGAGCGTTACCCGTCGGACGCCGTATGGCCGTATCTGCAAGCCGATGTGGCGCCCAGGGTGCGTGGCGCGCTGTACCAACACACGCTTGTGTGCCGGCGGCTGCTGCGCGCTGATCTACGTGACATGCACGAGGAAGCGCTCATTGGCGAGCGCGGCGTATTTGCCGCGCGGGACATTGCCGTGGGCGAATGCCTCGGCGTCTACGGCGGCCGGCTTCTGACGCCCGCCACTTATTACACCTGCCTGGACGATTCGTTCGTGCTGAGCACCAGCGCCGGCGGTATCGATTCGTGGGTCGACGGTGAAAACATCCTGGCGATGGCCAATACCATCTTTACCTACGAACGTGGAGAGGCCGATCGGCAGGCGGAGTCCGGCTACAACATGGAGGCCGCAGTGTTTGAGGCGACGTCACGTTGCGGACGACGCTTTTCCATCCGCGCCTTCTTTGCGACCGAGCGCGTGGCCGCCGGTGCCGAGTTGCGCTGGAACTATCGATATGCTCCGGAGCTGATTCGCCAACGGTTTGGTGGCCAGGCTGCGGTTTAGACGCTCCACGAATGTGTGTCCGAGCTGACGCACGGCCAGGCGTTCGAATTCAACGCGCGCAGCAGATCGCAGCTCGATAACCAAGCTGATCCCCATCTGCATACGAGACTTAAAATAATTTCAGATCGGAAATTTTTGCGCCGCCAAGATTCAAAAAAGCTCAAATCTGGTGCGCCTTCATTCGCTTCGTTTTGATCAGATGTGCCGCCACGCCAGTCCTGGCGCCATACGGCTCATGAGCGGCAACGTGTGCACGCGGTCGCATGCACAGGTTTGAAGCACGCTGCGGCATCTGCGTCGCATTCAAGATTCCTTGTGTGATGCCGTCATTTTCCGTCGAAGCAGCCTGGGCAATCTTGTAGCGCGACGGCTTTGAAGATCGGTCAACGACAGCCGCACATGTCTTCAAGATTCTCCTGCTTCAACGCATGCACCTGAGCGCATCGCCAGTTGGCCCCGGCGATGGCGTTGCGCAGGTCATGACGTCTCTCTCTGACGCCGCTGAAACAGGAATGAAGCAAATGAGACTCTCGGATATGAAGATCGGGGTGCGCCTCGGTGCAGCGTTCGCACTTGTCGTGGCGCTGCTGATCGGGACTGCCGCGGTCGGCATCCAACGGCTGGACGACAACAACACGAAGATGGGCCGGATCGTCAGCGAGCGCTATTCGCTCATCGCGCTGAGCAATCAGATCAAGAACAACGGCTACAAGGCCAACGGGATCCTCAGCAATCTGCTGCTGGCAACGTCGGCCGACCAGAAAGCGAAGTACATGAGCGACTACGCGGCCATCCGCCAAGCCAACGGACAAGCGTATGGGCGGCTGGAGAAGATGCTGAAGACCGATGCGGGCAAGGCGCTCTTCAAGGAACAGTTCGACGCGCGATCGGCTTACGGTGCCGGCGTGCGCAAGTTCTTCGAGCTGGTCGATGCCAACAAGCCCGAAGATGCACGCGTTCTGTACCAGGGTGACATGAGCCGCCTGCAAGACCAGTACTACGTGCTGGTCGACAAGATGGTGGACCACCAAGCCAGCGAGATGGAACACGACGTGGGCGAAGCCGCCGCGCAAGGCGCCAACGCGAAGATCCAGATGATCGTGCTGGCCGTGCTGGCCACCCTGCTTGCCATTGCCACCGGTGGTTTCATTACCCGCACGATCACCGGCCCGATCAACCGTGCCGTACATCTGGCCGAAGCCGTGGCGCAGGGCAACCTGACGCATCGTCTGGAGGTTGGCGCGCAAGACGAGATCGGCCGTTTGCTGGCCGCGCTCAAGCGCATGACCGAGAACCTGCACGGGATCGTCGGCCGTGTGCGAGTCGGTACGGACACCATCGCGCGCGCATCGCGCGAGGTGGCCAGCGGCAACATCGATCTCTCCAGCCGGACCGAGCAACAGGCCAGCTCACTGGAAGAAACGGCGGCGGCCATGGAGCAGCTCACCTCCACCGTCAAGCAGAACGCCGACAACGCGCATGAAGCCAGCCGGCTGGCATCCAATGCATCGCTGGTGGCCAGCAAGGGCGGCGATGCCGTTGGCGAGGCGATCGAAACCATGAGCACCATCAATGCGTCGTCACGCAAGATCGTCGACATCATCGGCGTGATCGACAGCATCGCGTTTCAGACGAACATCCTCGCGCTCAATGCCGCGGTGGAAGCTGCCCGCGCCGGCGAGCAGGGCCGAGGCTTTGCCGTGGTGGCCGGCGAGGTGCGCAGCCTGGCGCAGCGTAGCGCGGCAGCGGCCAAGGAGATCAAGGCGCTGATCGAAGACTCGGTCAGCCATGTCGGCACCGGCACCGCCAAGGTGGAAGAGGCCGGCCAGATCATCCGCGACGTGGTGGCGGGTATCCAGAACGTGACGAACATCGTTTCCGAGATCAGCGCATCGAGCCGCGAGCAGAGCGAAGGCATCGAGCAGATCAACGAGGCCATCACCCAGATGGACAAGGTCACGCAGGAAAACGCGTCGCTGGTGGAGGAAAGCGCGACATCGGCGCAGGCGCTGCAGGACCAGGCCGATCAGCTGGCCGATATGGTCAGCGCCTTCACGCTGCATGGCGACATGCAGGGCCCAGCGCATGGCACGCAGGCCGACGCGGCGCCCCTGGCACATGCTGGCTGGGCGCGAACACAAACACTTTCGTAACTCGTCGTTGTCGTTGTTGTTGTCGCAGTGATGTTGCAGTCAGCAGTCCAACGGAGGAGGCACGGGCCGTCGCCAGACGGCTCGTCACAGAAGGAATCGACGTAGCGCCTGCCTTGGCGTTTCGAACGGTCCCGCCATTTGCCGAACAGGTGTCTGCTGCGCAACCGCTGTGCTGGTCGGGGGATTGCGCGCGCGTGCGCCGGAGTGCCGATGGCGGGGTCAACCCACGGTGTCTCTTATCTCCTGAAAAACCATGTCTTCGCACGCTCCTCAAATGGCCGACCCGGGTTCGGCCGCAGCGTTTGACCCATCTAACACGTTGACTGGCACTGCCGCGGCGGCGCCCCCAACCACCCCTGTCACGCAGTTGATCGATGCCTATCGCGAGCACGGGCACCGTCGCGCGCGCCTGGACCCGCTCGCACGCGTGCCCCTGCCCGAAGTGCCCGAGCTTCGCCTGCGGTTTCACGGCCTGGACCCTGCGCAGAAGCGCGAGCCGGCAAGCACGGTCCTGCCCACTGCGGCGACGATGCAGGCGCTCGAATGGCAGCTCAAGCGCGTGTACTGCGGAACGATCGGTCTCGATTGCAGCAGCGTGCGCAAGCGCCAGCGCCGCGCGTGGCTCTATGCCCGCATGGAGGCGGAATTGCTGGCGCCGCCGCTTGCCCCGGACCAGAAGCGTTGGCTGCTGCGCAGGCTGGTGGCGGCAGAGATGTGGGAGCGTCTTGCTGCCGGCACGTTCGCGCATGCCAAGCGCTTCTCTCTTGAGGGCTGCGAGAGCCTGGTGCCGCTGCTCGATACGCTGGTTGAGGCGGGCGCCGGACATGGCGTGCGGCAGGTATTTCTCGGCTTGCCGCATCGTGGACGCTTGAACACGCTCGTCAACGTGATGGGCGTAGATGCGCGGGGCATGCTCGATCGGCTCGATCCGGATTCGGAAGTCGCTTTCAGCCAGCGGGATCTGCCGTATCACCTTGGTGGCGTTGCGCGCCGGATGGTTGCCGACAATGAGGTCACGCTGGTGCTGGCACCCAATCCATCGCATCTGCAGAGCGTGTACCCGGTCGTGTGTGGCATGGCCCGCGCGCATGTGGACGAGCATCCCGGCACGCCGTGCCTGCCGGTGATAGTGCATGGCGATGCGGCGTTCGCCGGGCAGGGTGTCGTCATGGAGACACTGAACCTGACGCGCCGCAGCGGCTACACGGCGGGCGGCGTCGTGCACGTGATCGTCAATAACCAGATCGGTTTTACGACACCCAACGTGATGGACGTGCGTGCCAGCGACTACTGCACCGACGTGACACGCATGGTCGATGCGCCGGTGCTTCACGTCAATGCAGACGGCCCCGAAGCCGTCCTGCGCGCCGCGCGCATTGCCATCGAATACCGCATGGAGCATGGCGCCGATATCGTCATCGATCTGGTCGGCTATCGCCGCCTCGGACACTCGGAGCACGACACGCCTACCGTGACGCAGCCTGCGCTGCACGCGGCCATTGGCGCACACCCGACCGTCACGGAGCTGTATCACGCCGCCAGCGCAGAACTCGCGCGCCTGGCGGATCTGCGTGACGCGGCCGTGCGCGACTTGCACGCAGGCCCCCAGGCTGCGCCGCATGCAGCCGATGTTTCGCTGCCACACGGCGTTGCGCGCCGCCCGCTCCAGCCGGTGTCATTGCAGCGCGTGCAGGCATTGACGCAGACGCTCACCACACCGCCCGACGACGTGCTCCTGCACGATGTGGTGCGCGGACTTTGCGAGCGGTGGCGTACTGCGGTCTCGAGCAATGCACACACGGTCGACTGGTGCCTGGCTGAAAACCTCGCCCATGCCACGCTGCTGGAAGACGGGCACAGTATCCGGCTGTCCGGCATGGACGTTGGGCGCGGCACCTTCATGCATCGGCACGCGGTGTGGCACTCGCAGGCGATGCTGTCCGACGAGGGCGACCGATACGTTCCGCTGCAGCACGTGGCGTCGTGTCAGGGCGCGTTCGATGTCGTCAACTCGCCGTTGTCGGAAGAAGCCGCGTTGGGCTTCGAGTACGGCTACAGCGTACAGACCCGTACACGGCTCACGCTGTGGGAGGCGCAGTTCGGCGATTTCGTCAACGGCGCCCAGGTCTTTATCGACCAGTACATCGCTTCGGGTGAATACAAGTGGGGTTGCCAGTCTGCATTGGCGATGTTGCTGCCGCACGGCCACGAGGGCGTCGGACCGGAACATTCCAGCGGATTCCTGGGGCGCTTTCTCCAGCTTTGCGCGGATGACAACATGCGCGTGGTCATGCCGTCGACGTCGGGCCAATGGTTCCATTTGCTGCGCGACCAAGCCACGCTGGCAACGCCCAAGCCGCTGATCGTTATGTCGCCCAAGACGGAACTGCACGGCAACGGGCGTTCGCATTCGCGCGTGCAGGAGGTGATCGACGGATGCTTCATGCCCGTGCTGGCCGATGCCTGGGTGACCGACACGCAAACCATCACGCGTGTGGTGCTGTGCAGCGGCAAGTTCTTCTACGAACTGCATGCGCAGCGCGAGCGCGATGCCTGCGCAGATGTGGCGTTGGTGCGCGTTGAGCAGCTCTACCCGTTTCCGCAGGAGCCACTTGTGGTTGCGCTGCGGGCATTTCCGAACGTGAAGGAAATCGTCTGGGCGCAGGAGGAGGACGCCAACCAGGGCGCATGGCGCTTCGTGCGCGACGCGCTGGAGTTGTGTCTACCGGAGGGGAGCCGACTGGCCAATGTGTGCCGCAGCGCAACGCCGTCGGGCGCGCATGCGTCGGTGCGCGCGCATCAAGCGGAGCAGCGTCGCCTGGTTGCTGCTGCGTTTGGCGTGCTGCGTTACGGACGCTGATGCAGAAAGCTCGGCCGCGACCGCCGTTTGAGACATCGGTGGTCGCGGTACGGGCTTGTGGTTGAAGCGCGAGCCGCGATTAAGGCTCGTGGCGCAGATACCCTTCCTTGCTCGGGTCTGGCATGAAGTACGTCACGACGAAAGACACCGCGCACAGCGCCGTCACGTACCAGTAGAACGTCGATTCGGTGCCGGCCTGCTTGAACCACAGCGCCACGTATTCCGCCGAACCACCGAACACCGCGTTGGCGATCGCATACGACAGGCCGACGCCCATTGCACGCACTTCCGGCGGGAACATCTCGGCCTTGATCAGCCCGCTGATCGACGTATAGAAGCTGACGATGGCCAGCGCCAGGGTGATGAGACCAAACGCCGCGAGCGGGGTCGACACCGTGGCGAGCGCCTTCATGAGCGGCACAGTGCCCAGCACAGAAAGGGCCCCGAACAACAGCATCGAATTGCGTCGACCGATGCGGTCGGACAGCGCGCCAAACACCGGCTGCAGCACCATGTAGACGAACAGCGCACCCGTCATCACATTGGAGGCAGTCTTGGTGTCCATGTGCGCCGTGTTGACGAGGTACTTCTGCATGTACGTCGTGAACGTGTAGAAGATCAGCGAGCCGCCGGCGGTAAAGCCGAGCACGCGCAGGAACGCCCCCTTGTGCTGCCAGGCGCCGCGGATCGTGCCCGCGTGCTCGGCCTTGCGCGCCGAGGTGGTCTGCGTTTCGTGCAGCGATTTACGCAGGTACAGGGCGATCAGCGCCGTCAGCGCGCCAACCACGAATGGAATCCGCCAGCCCCAGGCTTTCAGCTCGGGCGTCGTCAGCAGTTGCTGCAGGATCACCAGCACGAGCACCGCGCACAACTGGCCGCCGATCAGCGTCACATACTGGAACGAGGCAAAGAAGCCGCGGCGCCCTTGCAGCGCCACCTCGCTCATGTAGGTCGCGCTGGTGCCGTATTCCCCGCCCACCGACAGGCCCTGGAAGAGCCGCGCCACGAGCAGCAGGAATGGGGCCAGCGCACCGATCTGAGCGTACGTCGGCAGTACCGCGATCAGCAGTGAGCCGCCGCACATCATCAGCACCGAGATCATCATTGCCGTGCGCCGGCCGCGCTTGTCGGCAATGCGGCCGAATAGCCAGCCGCCAATCGGTCGCATCAGGAAGCCAGCCGCAAACACGCCTGCCGTGTTCAGCAATTGCGTCGTGCGGTCGCCGCTGGGGAAGAACGCCGGCGCGAAGTACAGCGAGCTGAACGCGTAGACGTAAAAGTCGAACCATTCGACGAGGTTGCCCGACGACGCGCCGACGATGGCAAAGATGCGGCGGCGTGTGTCGTGCGGGTCAACCGCGTGCGGGGTGGCAGTGCTATCCATGAGGGCGTCTCGGTGTGGTTGTTCTGTGGGCAGCCTAAGCTGACCCTCAGAATTGTAGCGACATGTCGCAGATTGTCGCGCCCCGGAGTTGCCCCGATGGATGAGATGGTGTGTTGCGGGAGGTGTGGAACGGGCGTAGTGAGGTTACGCAGAAACGGGTACGCTCGATGCGCGTCCCCATCCGATTTCGCTTACCGAGCCCCCTGCCGCGTGTTGAACACCACGCGCAACCCGAGCGCCACCAGCGCCGCCGCCGTGCAGAACGCCATCAGTCCCGTCCAGCGCGCGCTTGTCCACGCAAGGCTCGCGCCATATGCGCCCAACGACATGCCGATGAACAGCGCCGTCATGAATACCGCGTTGATGCGGCTGCGCGCTTCGGGTGCGAGCGCATAGATGATGGTCTGGTGCGACACGAGCGCTGCCTGCACGCCCACGTCAAAGATGAGCGTGCCGATCACGATGGCGATGAGCGATTGCGGGAACAGCGCCATTGCGGCAAATGTCACCGCCATGAGCAACGCGCCACCCGCTGCGATGTGGCCCGGCGCAACGCGGCCCGACAATCGACCGGCAATGCTCGCACCCAGCGCGCCTGCTGCGCCGGCCAGGCCAAGCAGACCTGCCTGGCCCGTCGACAGCCCGAGCGAACCCGTCAGATGTAGCGCCACGGTCGACCAGAAGCCCGAGAACGCGATGCCGATGAACGCCTGCGTGATGGCCGACGCGCGCAGCCGCGGGTGCTGGGCGAACAGCGTGCCAAGAGAGCGCAGCAGCGTGAGGTACGGTTGCCGCATGGTCGCGGGCGGCGCCACGCCAAAGTGGGCGGCGCGCACGGCAATCGCCAGCCCGACAATCGCCACCGCCGACACGCCAAATGCCGCGCGCCAGCCGAAGTGGTCCGCCACAATGCCGCTGAACACGCGTGAGCTGACGATGCCGATCAGCAGCCCCGTCATCACCGTGCCGATGTTGCGGTTGCGGTTCTGGTCGGTGCTGATGGCGGCCGCGCTGGGCACGAAGTCCTGCGCGATGGTGGCCGACAGCCCCACTGCAAAGCCTGCCGCAGCCAACACGGGCAGGCTGGGCGCAAGGCAACTGGCGATGAGCGCCAGCGTGAGCAGCACCGCCTTCCACAGGATGACGATGCGACGGTCGTAACGGTCACCCAGCGGGCCGAAGAAAAAGATGCCGCTGGCATAGCCCGCCGCCGTCAGCGTGGGCAGGACGCCCAACGCGTGTGGTGCGATGGCGAGGTCGCGGCCGATCAGGCCCAGTAGCGGGTGGTTCAGATAGATGCACGCCACACTGATGCCCGCACCGGCCGTGAGCAGGCGGATCAACCCTTGGGTGTCAGGTGCGGCAGGGGTGGTGGTAGCGGTGGCTGGCGTTGGGGACGCAGGCGAGGTCGACATGGAAACCTCATGTAGGAAATTGCTGCATCGCAGCGAAGCGGCGATGCTAACAACTTTCATCCAGACCTGCTGACGGCCAATAACCTTGCCGGCGGTGGTGTCAGGCGCGCTGGCCGGTGGGCGGAGCGGCTGAGGTGGGCGCCTCTTCCACGTCTTCGCTGTGGCCGCCCTGCACGTCATGGCCGGCGTTGTCGATCCACAGGCGAGCGCGGTCTTCGCCCACGCGCGACAGCTCCATGCGGTATTCGTAGCGGTCGGGTCGATAGAGGCCCTGCAGCAGTTGCACGGGCCGCCCGCTCATCTCGCGCACGATGCGCTGAACGGACAGCAGCGGCGCGCCCACTGCCACATCCAGATATTGCGCCGTCGCCACATCGGCCAACCGTGCCGACACCACCTGCGATGCACGATCGATCCGCACGCCCGAGCCCTCGATCAGCCGCAGCAGCGACTGGTTTGCCAGGCGATCGAGCGTCAGCTTGCTCGTCACGTCCAGCGGCAGCCACGTGGTGATGAGCGCCATGGGCGTGTCTTCCAGGTGGCGCACGCGCACGAGTTTCTTGATTGGCGTGCCGGGCGGGATTTCCAGGCACTTGGCCTCGTCGGGCGGGGCCAGCACGTCTTCAAATTCGACGACGACGGCGGAGGTGCGCTCGCCCACGTCGATGATGTTCTGCAGCAGCGTCTGGGCGCCGCCGCCCATCGTCAACGGGTCATCGGGCTTGACGACAAACGTGCCCATGCCGCGATGGCGGCGCACCAGACCTTCCTTGACCAGGTAGTCGAACACGCGCCGCATCGTGACGCGCGAGGCGCCGAACTGGCGGGCCAGCTCGATCTCGCCCGGCATCGGGCCGTCACTGAACCGGCCCTCAAGAATCTGTTGGCGCAGGACGACGTAGATCTGGTGGTAGAGCGGTACCACGGCATCAGGCATGGCGGTCGTGGTTCCGGGCGTGAGCAGCGAGGTCGAGGGCGAAATCAGGAGGGGCGGCCATCAAGCGATGGGGCAACGCGCAGGATGCGTTGGAAAGCCGGGCCAAACGCGGCCATTTGCCCATTCATCCGCGACGATAGGGCGTTTTTCCGGGCCTGTAAAGTTGTGTGTTACCCGTTGGCTGGCGGCGTATCGTTGGCCGCGGCGGCAGTATTTTCCCTCTGCCCATAACGCGGATTGCGCTCGCGCATCGAGTTCTTGGGCGCAACAGGCTCGCCCAGCGCATTGACGAGCGCCACGTGGATTGGTGTGCCGCTTTCGCGGTCGCGCAACAGCATGGGGCCCTCACCGTCGGGCGTGAGGTAGCGGTCCCCCCATTGCATCAGCGCGACGATGGCGGGCAGCAGGTCGACGCCCGCCCGCGTCAGCCGGTAGGCGTCGCGCACGCGGTCGCCCGGCTCCTGGTACGGCACGCGGCGCAGGATGCCGTACGTCACCAGCGCCTTGAGCCGCGACGACAGGATCGCCGACGAGCACCCCGTGCGGCGCAAAAACTCATCGAAACGCGTCACGCCGGAAAACGCTTCGCGCAGCACGAGCAACGTCCATTTCTCGCCGACGATCGACACGGCGGCCGCGATGGAGCAGGGCTCTTCCATCGACGTCACAAGCTCCGACGCCGCTGGGACGGGGAAGGGTTCCGGAATTCTCATGGCAAAAGCATAGTCAATTCTGACTTTACTTGCAAAAGTCAGGGTTTCTGCTAATCTAGCTTCAAATTAGAAAGTCAGGCGGTGATCCCGTGCTGGCGGTCAATAACAACGATCCATCGCGTGAGGAGATCCCCATGCTTTACACCATCCACCGTTACCCCGCCGAATGGATCGACCGCTGGACCATGCACGACGGCTCCATCGCCACCGTGCGCCCGATTCTGCCGCAAGACGCGCCCCTTGAGGCTGCCCTGGTCGAGGGGCTGTCGTCGGAGTCGCGCTATGCGCGGTTTCTGGTGGGCGGGGGCCGTCTGACCGACGAGATGCTCGCCGCCTACACGCAGATCGATTACGTCAACCACATGGCGCTGGTCGTGAGTGTGGCGCGCCCTGACGGCACCGGCGAAGACCTGATCGCCGATGGCCGCTTCGTCGTGGAAGACGGCGTGGCCGAATTTGCAATGCTGGTGGCCGATGCGTGGCAGGGCAAGGGCGTCGGGCGACGTTTGTTTGCCACGCTGGTCCGCGCAGCGCGGGTGTCCGGCGCGCGGGAGGTCTTCGGTGAGGTGCTGTCCATCAACCGCCGCATGATCAGCCTGGCGCGCGATGCGGGTTTTCGCGTTGCGAATGTGCCGGGCGATGCCACCGTCTGCACCGTGCGCCTGCCCTTGGCCGATGTTGAAGCGGTCATGACGCCGTTCGTTTTCGCCTGAATCGTCCAAGTTTTGCGTGTCTGCACCCCTGCAGACGCGCCTACCGTGTGTCTCTTTCGCCGCCATTGAGCGGCGTCTTTTTTGGTCAATTCATCGATATTGATGGCGCTCAGCGCAAAAAATCATCGCTTTTGTGGATGAATGGATGCGCATAGACTCATCTGCGTGGCCTGGTGCGTGGGTGCCCCCCACCTGCGTGCCGGCGCCGCCTTGTTCAATTACTGCCGCCTTTGCCCCCACCATGAGCGACGTCACGCCTGTGCTTGCCCCATTCCACCTTGCCTTCCCTGTTCATGACATTGCCGCGGCGCGCGCCTTCTACGGCGACATCCTCGGTTGTCCGGAGGGGCGCAGTTCGCCAGACTGGGTCGATTTCAATTTCTACGGCCACCAGATCGTCGCCCATCTCGCGCCGGACGAAATCGGCCACCGCAAGACCAGCGCCGTCGACGGCGACAACGTGCCCGTGCGCCACTTCGGCGTGGTGCTTTCCATGCCCGAATGGGAAGCGGCAGCCGACAGGCTGCGCGCAGCCGGCATCGAGTTCATCATCGAGCCGCACATCCGCTTCAAGGGTGAAGTGGGCGAGCAGGCCACGATGTTCTTCCTCGACCCCTCGGGCAATGCCATGGAGATCAAGGCGTTTGCCAATATGGCGTCGCTGTTTGCCAAGTGAGCCGGCGCGGCGCGCGTATCCTTGCGCTTCTCCACTGATGCGCGCGCTCCATGCTTCGAGAACTCAAGACCTTCATCGCCGTTGCCCGGCACGGCACCTTTGCGGGCGCGGGCGATCGCATCGGCCTGACGCAGTCGGCGGTGAGCGCGCAGATCCAGCGTCTGGAAGCGTCGCTCGGCTTCCCGCTCTTTGATCGCACGGGCCGCTCGGCCACGCTCAACGCCGCGGGGCGCGACGCGCTGGCGCTGGCCGAACACATCGTCACGCTGTATGACCGTCTGGGCGACCAGGCCGGCGGCAATGAGCAGCGCGGCCTGGTGCGCGTCGGCGCGATTGCCTCCGTGCAGACGTCGTTCCTGGTAGACGCGCTGGTGCAGTTTCGCAGTGAATTCCCGCATTGCCGTGCGCGCATCGTGCCGGGTGTCTCGCTTGACCTGCTCGGCCTGGTGGACGCTGGCGAGATCGACCTCGCCGTGCTCATCCGCCCGCCGTTTGCGGTGCCGGCCGATCTGGAATGGCGCACGCTGGTGGCCGAGCCCTTCGTGCTGCTGGTGCCCGCCAGCGTGCCCGGCGACGACTGGCGCGCGCTGCTCGCACATCAACCGTTCATCCGCTATGACCGCCGCTCATTCGGCGGCCGCCGCGTCGACCAGTTCCTGCGCGACCAGCGCATCACCACGCACGACGTGATCGAACTCGACGAGCTGCAAGGCATGACGCAACTCGTGGCGCGCGGGCAGGGCGTCGCACTTGCCCCGCAGACCGCCGCGCAAGCCACCTGGCCGCCAGGCACACGTGCCATCAGCCTGGGCGACGACACCTTCTACCGCGAGATCGGCCTGATCGAACGCCCCCGCCACAGCCGCCAGCCCATTGCCGGGCGGCTGGCCGATTGCATTGACGAAGCCGCGCGTCCGCATCAGTGATGCGGTGTGCCGCAGGCACGCGACCGATCAAAAGCTCAGGGCCTGTTCGATTTCCTGAACCTTGCGCCGCGCCAGCGCCAGATTCGATTTGTTCTTGTCGAGCACGACATAGAGGAACAGTCCGGGCTTGCTCCCGACGGGGCGAATGATGTGGTACTGCTTGCTGAGCGTAATCAGCATGTCGTCAATGACATCGTCAAGCTTGAGTGCCTGCATGGTCTTGAGCTTGGCGCGGACCACCTCGGTATTGCCCGCCGCGGCGAGTTCGAGGTCGATCCCATCGCCTGCCGATGCGAGGATCATGCCGCTGGCGCTGTCGACCAACATGGCGCACATCGCACCGTCGAAGGTCGCGAGATGGGTAATGGAACTGTTGAGATTGCTCATGATTTGATTCCCCCGATGGTGTGAGTAGGTTGTGGCGATGAAATCAGTGCGACCGCGGCTGGTGCGGCTAGGCGGGTCGGTGCAGCAAAGACATGGCGGGCAGCGCAGCGAGTTCTTCTGCGATGCGCTTGGCCTCCCATAGGGCGCGCCCGAGCACAGCATCGTGCCGGTTCGCCATGCACACCTGCACGATCGCGGACTGGCGGACGGGCTGGAACACCATGGTCCCCATGTCGGTTTCAAGCACCATCCGGTGGCAGGTGCTGAAGCGCATTTCGCGCCCCAGTGCACGGACCACTGACATGACCGTGCTTGTCATGGCCGAGAGGCGCGCCGCGCTGTAGCGCGTTGGGTCCAGCGCAGAGGCAATCGTGAAGCCGTCGAGCGTACAGAGCGTCGCGGCGGACAGGTCGGGTAGCGCATCGGCGTACCTGGTCAGCACTGCGGTTGCGGCTTGTGTGAGTTCGGCTGGAACGGGGGATGCTGCTGCGTTCATGTTTGCAGGGTGTAGAGCATGATTTCGACGATATCGAGCATCTGTGCCCGCTCGCGGACATCGGCCATCACCACCGGAATGGCCCGCCCCAGCACTTGGCTGAGGTGGGCGGAGAACGCATCGACCCGAGCGGGCGTGGCCGGCCGCGCCACAAGCACCAGCGTGGATGGCTGCGAGGGTTCCGAGGCGACGCGACGCAGCAGGGGAATGCAACGCTCGCCCACGTCGGGCGCGTTGACGTCAACCATGACGATCGCGCCGGCGATGACGGAGATGAGCCAATCCCGCAGGAAATCGAAACGGTCCTGTCCGGGGCTGCCGTAGATCTGCAGCAGTTCGCCATTGCCCAGGTCCACCTCGCCGAAGTCGACGCCAACCGTTGTGGTGGCCTTGGCAGATGCGTGGCGATCAAGGTTGGGTACGTCGCAATCGATAGTCACGTCACCGCACAGCGTGCGAATGGCCGTTGTCTTGCCGATGCCCATCGGGCCGAAGATGCCAATGCGATGCATTCAGGGTCGGCCTTGTAGCTGATGGCGAGACGTTCGCAGCCAGCGCCCGACGACGTCGAAGAAGCGGCTGTGCGAAACACTTGCGTTGTCGGGCGCGGTTGCCAACGGGGCGTCGCGGTGTACGTCGATCTGCAGAGCACCCAGCCGGTTCAGCGTACGCAGCAGCAGGCGGGCCTCTTCGTGTTCGAGTCCGCCATCCGTCGTCAGCCAACGCAGGCTGACCGCGCGATTGGTCATGGTCGCCATCGCTCGCCGGAAACGAAGCGCCTGCAAATGCATCTCGAGCGTGACCCAGCGCAGCAGGCGGTAGGTCGGCTCGGGGCTCGCATCGGTTATTCGCGCGGGGAGGGATTGGACGGGTGCGGGGCTCGGACGCGCGGGTTTGTCCATCAGGCGCAGCGCGACGCGATCCAGGATCACCCAGAGGTCGTGCATGCTGAAGGCAAATGGCAAGTGGAACGCGTCGTCGCCGTGGCTGGATTGTGGTGTCTCGTCGAGCCAGATCTTGATGGGGGCTGCAGCGGCAGCATCGACTGACCCGGAAGCGAGCACCACAACATCGGCCTGGTCGGGCAGGGCTTCATCCCATTGATAAAGCGAGCGGCCGACAAGCGCGTTGATTCCCGCGCGCAGCCGGCGCTGCAGACCTTCATCAAGATGCTGCAATGAGATGCGGCCACGTCGGTGATCCACGCGCGCGTGGCCCGGTGCGAGCGGCTCCATGCCTGTTCCCCCCAATCCAGATATCCCGAACCACGAGAACGGCCGGCGCATTGCTCGGTACTTCTGCGTGGAGTGCGGCATGCATGCCGGGGCTTGTTCAAGCCACTGGTGCGCTGCCTGCTGTTGTTTGCGTCTCGATTCCGGCGCTGTTCTGGCGCCCGTCTATCGGTGAGCGAGAGGCTAGCATCGTCATTGCCGCCTTTGCGCAAGCCTGAGGAATCTTGAGTTTTGCTCATGAATCGCTGATGCGTCCGGGGCGGTAGCGAGGTGGCAAGACTCGGTTCGGCCTCGGTGATACCGGACATATGTCATGGCGCATTGACCGAGCGTTATATCGACTCGTATATTACGACCGGTCATTCATCCACTTTTCCCGGGTTCTTCATGCAACGCTTCTCGTTGCGCGCGCACGTGCGCGCCATTGGTCTGGTCGCTGCGCTGTCGCTGGGTTTGGCAGCGCCCGCACATGCGGCGGACCTGGTTGTTTCGGCGGCCGCCAGCCTGACCAACGCCTTCAAGACGATCGCGCAGCAGTACGAAGTGCTGCACCCGGATACCAAGGTCGTGCTCAACTTCGGCGCGTCCGACGTGCTGATGCAGCAGATCGTGAAGGGCGCCCCCGCTGACGTGTTTGCCTCCGCCGATCAGGAGGCGATGAACAAGGCCGTGGCCGAGAAAGTCATCAAGGCCGAGACGCGCCACGACTTTGTTGCCAACCAGCTCGTGCTGATCGTGCCCGCCACGGGCACGGTGCCCGTGCATGCGCTGGCCGATCTCATGAGGCCCGACGTGAAGCGTGTGGCGATCGGGAATCCGGCGTCGGTGCCGGTGGGCCGCTATGCCAAGCGTGCGCTGGAAGCGGCCAAACTGTGGGAGCCGGTGGAGGCCAAGGCGGTGCTGGCGCAGAACGTGCGGCAGGCGCTGGACTATGTGTCGCGCGGCGAGGTTGAGGCCGGCCTGGTGTTCTCCACCGATGCCGCCATCGCCGCCGACAAGGTGAAGGTGGCGAGCCCCGTGCCGCTGAATGTACCGCTCACGTACCCGATCGCTGTGACCTCGGGCACGAAGCAGCCGCAACCGGCGGCCGACTTCGTGGCGTATGTGTTGTCGCCCCCCGGCCAGGCGGTGCTGGCCAAGTACGGTTTTCTGAAACCTTGATTACGCGGTAGCCGGTTGGCCCGCGCGCTCGGCATCTTGCTTGGGCGTGCGGTGAATGCGCAGCACGAGGAAGGCGCCAGCCACGCACAGCCCGCCCGAAATCATGGAAGCGAGCGTGTAGTTGCCCAGCGAGGCGCGCATCATGCCCGCACCCAGCGTGGCGAATGCCGCGCCCAATTGATGCCCCGCGACGATCCAGCCGAACACGATGGGCGCTGCGGCCTTGCCAAACACGTCGTTGGTCAGGCGCACGGTGGGCGGTACGGTGGCAATCCAATCCAGGCCGTAGAAGATCGCGAACACCGGCAGGCCGAAGAACTCGAAGCCGAACGCATACGGCAGGTAGATCAGCGACAGCCCGCGCAGGCCGTAGTACCAGAACAGGAGCACGCGGCTGTTGTAGCGGTCGGACAGCCAACCCGACAGCGTGGTGCCCACCAGATCGAAAATCCCCATCGCGGCAAGCAGGCTCGCGCCCTTCACTTCAGAGAACCCGTGGTCTGCGCACATGGCGATGAAGTGCGTGCCGATGTAGCCGTTGGTGCTCGCACCGCAGATGAAGAAGCTGGCAAACAGCAACCAGAAATCGCGCTTGCGTGCGGCCTGCACGAGCGTTCGCATGGCGAGGACGATGGGGTTGGCGCGGGGGCCTTGATCGACTTCCGGCGCATCGGCGGGTTCGCCATAGGTGCGCAGACCGACGCTCTTGGGCGATTCCGGCAGCAGCAGCCACACGACCGGCAACAGCAGCGCCAGCGCGCCGGCCACGATCAGCACCACCGGGCGCCAGCCGTAGCTCTCGACCACTGCGGCCATCATCGGCAGGAACACGAGCTGCCCCGTGGCCGAACTGGCCGTCAAGATGCCCATGGCCAGCCCGCGATGCGAGGTGAACCAGCGATTGACCACCGTTGCGCCCAGCGTGATGGCGGCCACACCCGTGCCGCCGCCCACCATCACGCCCCACAGCAGCACCATCTGCCACGGCTCGTGCATCATCGCCGAGAGTGCCGTGCCCGACACCAGCACCGCCAGCGCACCGAGCACCGTGGGGCGGATGCCGAAATACTGCATCGACGCCGCTGCAAACGGCCCCGTCAGCCCATACAGGGCAATACCGATCGAGATGGCCAGCGAGATCGTGCTGCGGCTCCAGCCGAATTCGTGCTCGAGCGGCAGCATCATCACGCTGGGCGTGGCGCGCGTGCCGGCCGCGCATAGCAGGATCAGGAACACCACCGCCAGCGCAAGCCAGCTGTAGTGGAAACGTGGGGCGATGAGGCGGGCAAGTCGCTGCATGGGCTGTCCGATTCTTTCGATTCTTGATTCTTGTTGGGGCGATAATATCGCATTCGTTACCGGTCGGTAACAACGTGGTTGCGATAGTAGGTACCGATCGGTAACATGTCAAGCAGCCTTCGAATGACACCGGCGTGGCTGGGGGTTTGTGCCCCCACCGCGCTTGCAGGAGCAACACCATGGCCACTCTTAACCGCCGCGGCCCGCGCGCGCTGTCCACCGTTGATCAACCCAAGCCGACGCCGCGTCGCATCAGCGGCGAGGATGCCCACGCGAGCCTGCTCGAGGCAGCTCGTCAACTGTTTTACTACGAAGGCGTGCGGGCCGTGGGCGTCGAGGCCGTGGTGGAGAAGGCGGGCGTCAACAAGATGAGCCTGTACCGCCAGTTCAAGTCGAAGGACGATCTCGTCATCGCTTACCTGGAGCGCAGCGACGAGAGCTTCTGGGGCTACTTCAACGCGAGCGTGGCCAAGCACCCGGACGACGCGCGCGCGCAACTGCTGCAGTTCTTCATCGATGTCTCCGAACGCGCTTCGCGCCCCGGCTACCGGGGCTGCCCGTTTGTGAATGTGGCGGCGGAGTTCCCGGACCCGACGCATCCGGCGCGGCAGTTTGTCCAGCGCAACAAGGCGCTGCTGCTCACCCGCCTGCGTGACCGCGCCCAAGCCGCTGGTGCGACCGATCCCGATGCGCTGGCCGACGACTTGGCCTTCCTGATCGAAGGCGCCTACGCCGCCAGCCAGACCTTCGGCACCGATGCACCGCGCCTCATCAAGAGCCTGCCGCGCACGGCACGCGTGTTGCTCGACTCGGCTATCCCCGCGCGCAAACCGGACTGATGTTGTAGCGCACTCACGCACACGAAACATGGGCGCGCGGGTGTCGTGCGATGCCGCTACACTCGCTGGCATTGTTGCTTCGGCCGCACCTTGATGACGCCTAACCAAGTCCCGCTTTCTCCCGTTCGTACAGCGCCCGCTACGCCGCTGACCTTGCCGGCCGCGTTGTCGCAGGCGCAACGCGCGCTCGATCGCATCGTGCTCGGCAAGCCGCTGCAGATCCGCCTGGCGCTGGCGTGTCTGCTGGCCCGCGGGCATCTGCTGCTGGAAGACCTGCCGGGCGTGGGCAAGACCACGCTGGCGCATGCGCTGGCCCGCACGCTCGGCCTGCAATATCAGCGCGTGCAGTTCACGAGCGACTTGCTGCCGACTGACCTGATCGGCGTGTCGATCTACGTGAAAGAAAAGGGCGCCTTCGAATTCCACCCGGGGCCGCTGTTCGCGCAGGTTGTGCTGGCGGACGAGATCAACCGCGCCACGCCCAAGGCGCAAAGCGCACTGCTCGAAGCCATGGCCGAAGGGCAGGTCACGCATGACGGGGCGACGTATCCGCTGCCCGAGCCGTTCTTCGTGATTGCCACGCAGAACCCGCTGAACCAGATCGGCACGCATCCGCTGCCGGAATCGCAGTTGGATCGCTTTACGATGCGGCTGTCGCTGGGTTACCCCGATCAAAGTTCGGAACGTGCGCTGTACCTCGGCGGCGGTGCGCCGCAAGACATCGAGCCGGTGCTGACCGCCGCGCAGGTCATCGCCTTGCAGACTGCCGCCGATGCCGTCCACGTGGCGCCGGCGCTGGTCGACTACGTGCTCGCGCTGGTGAACGCCACGCGCACCGACGCACAGGTGCAGATGGGCCTGTCGCCGCGCGCCGGTCTGGCACTGCTGGCGGCGGCGCGTGCCTGGGCGCTCATCGATGACCGCGATGCAGTGCTGCCCGAAGACGTACAAGCCGTATTCAAGGCCGTGGCCGCGCACCGCTTGCTGCCCACGGGTGGCACGCTGTCGGCAACCGCGCTGGCGCAGCGGCTGCTCGACACGGTCGCCATTCCCTGAGTACGCGGCGCCATGGCGCGATTGCGTTCTCTGCTGCTCGCGCCATTGCGTCTGCTCGGTGCGGGCCTGGCGATGCTGCCCGGCGTGCGCTTTGCACGGGCGCGTGTGCAACGCTTTCTGCAACGGCCGCGCACGCCGCGCGAAGGCCGCATCCGCCTGGACCGCAACCACGTCTACATCCTGCCCACCGCAGCCGGTGCCGGCTTTGCGCTGCTGCTGTTAGTGATGCTGCTCACCTCGCTCAACTACAACGTCAGCCTGGGCTTTCTGCTGACCTTCGTGCTGGCCGGCGTGGCAGCGTCCGCCATGTGGCAGACACATCGCAACCTCGTTGATCTGGAAGTACGCGGCGCGGCGGGCGATGCCGTGTTTGCCGGGCATGCGTTGAATGTTGGCGTGGCATTGGCCAATGTCACACCATGGGCGCGTGTGGGTGTGGATGTGAGCGCCGCGCAAGCCGCTGCCGTGGAAACCTCGCTCGACGCGCAGGACGCCATCGTGGCCGCGTTGTCTTTCGCCGATCAGCCGCGCGGTTGGTTCAAGTTGCCGCGCCTGACGGTGTCGACGCGTTTCCCGCTCGGCCTGTTTCGCGCGTGGAGCTACGCCGATGCGCCGCTGACATTGCTCGTCTATCCGGCACCGGAACCCTCCGCGCCGCCGCTGCCCGCCAGCTTTGCCCCCGAACCTGGCGAAGAAGACGACACGCGCGCCGCCCGCACCCATGTCGAAGAAGCCGCAGACCAACTGCGCACCTACCGCCCCGGCGACGCACTGCGCAGCATTGCCTGGAAGCACAGCGCGCGGCTCGACACGTGGATGAGCCGCACCGGCCAGCAAGTGCGCCACGCGCAATGTGTGCTCGCGTGGGAAGCGCTGCCGCCCTCGATGAACGTGGAACAACGCCTGTCGCGCCTGTGCGCCTGGGTGCTGGCCGCCGAGCACGCCCCCGCCGGCGATGAACCCGAATACACGCTGAGCCTGCCGGGCACTGTCATTGGCCCGGCGCGGGGTGTTGCGCATCGGGACGCATGTCTGCGTGCATTAGCGTTGTGGGGTAAGCCTGCGATGCCGGAAGCGGAAGGCGAAGCCACATGACCACTGCCACCATCGGCACCGAAGCGGCCGCCTTCGGCTCGGCCCGGGCCCTGACGCACCGCGAACATGGCTGGCTGATCGCACAGCTTGCCGTCGTGCTCGCGCCGCTGCTGCGTGCGCTGCCGCTGGTGACGTGCGCTGTGTTCGGCGTGCTGCTGCTCTGGCGCGCGCTGCTGTGGGTGCGGCGCGCGCCGTTGCCCGGCAAGTGGCCGCTGGGGCTGACGGGCGTGGCCACGCTTATCGTGACGCTGGCACTCGCCATGCGCACCGGCGGAAACATCGGGCGGGACTTGTCGGTCGCGCTGCTTGGCGCGTTTCTCGTGCTCAAGCTGATGGAATCGCACACCGTGCGCAACGGCGTGCTCGTCACGCAGTTGTGCTGTTTCCTGCTGCTCTCGCAGGTGCTGTTTGACCAGCCACCCTGGTTGGCCGCGACCATGCTGGGGACCGTGGCGTTGCTCTTGCGCAACTGGCTGTTGCTGCTGCATCCGCAGGCGCGTGCGCGCGTATCCCCCGCGCGTGTGCTGGCGCGTTTGGTGCTCATGGGGTTGCCGTGCGCGGCGGTGCTGTTCCTGTTGTTTCCGCGGCTGGATCATCCGCTGTGGCGCCTGCCGCAAACCGCCGACACCGCCGTCAGCGGCCTGTCCGACCGCATGGCGCCCGGCTCCGTCGGCCAGTTGATCCTCTCCGACGATCTGGCCTTCCGCGTCGATTTTGCCGGCGTGCCGCCACCGCTCGATACGCTCTACTGGCGCGGCATGGTGCTGTGGCGTTTCGATGGCCAGACGTGGACGGCCGCGTCGATGCGGCAACGTCCCGCAGCGGAAAGCGTACCCAATTCTGCGGACGCAATTAGCGGCGCGCCGGGCGTATTCGATTACAACATCACACTGGAACCGACGCGCCAGCGCTGGCTGTTTGCGCTTGATCGCGGCCAGTCGATCGAGGCGCGAGACGGCACCGGCCGCAGCATCGACGGCGAATTCATCAGCACGCAACCGCTCGAGCAGCGCGTGCGGTATCACGCGCGCTCGCGGCTGCCAGAGCGCAATCGCGCGGACGACGCTCGCCCGCTCGACCCACTTACGCAGCAGATGGCGCTGGCGTTGCCGGCGGGCAACGGCCAAGCGCGTGCGCTGGCAGCGCAATGGGCAGAGCTGCCGCCGCCTGAGCGCGTATCGGCGGCGCTCAAGCTGTTTGGCCGCGCACCGTTTGCCTACACGCTTGAACCGGAACCGCTGCAGGATCAGCAGATCGACGATTTTCTTTTCCGCACGCACCGTGGCTTCTGCGAGCACTACGCGGGCAGCTTCGTCTTTTTGATGCGCGCGGCAGGCGTGCCGGCGCGTGTGGTGGTGGGCTACCTCGGCGGCGAGGTGAACGCCATGAGCGGCGACATCATCGTGCGCCAGTCCGATGCACACGCCTGGGCTGAGGTGTGGCTCGACGGACGCGGCTGGGTGCGTGTGGACCCAACTGCCGCCGTGGCGCCGCAACGTGTCGAACGTGGCTTGGCTGCCGCCGTGCCCGCCAGTGAATTCCGCTCGCGCCGTGCAGAAGAACCTGGCTGGCTGCGCAGCGTGCGCTGGGGGCTCGATGGCCTCATCAGCGGCTGGAACAGTTGGGTGCTTGGCTACGACCGCAGCCGCCAAGCGCGCCTGTTCGCGTGGCTGGGGCTGGATGCAGCAGACCCTCGCGCGGTGCTGTGGGGTGTGTCGGGTTTGTTCCTGCTCGCTGCGCTGCCGCTCCTCTGGCAGCAACGCAAGCCCAAACCTGACCCGGTGCAGGCCCTGTGGCAGCGGTTGTGTGACCGGCTGGCGCGACATGGTTGCACGCGGGGCCCGGCAGAGGGCCCGATGGCGTATGCCGAGCGTGCCGCCGCGCAGTTTCCGCACGCGGCGCAGGCGTTGCGCAATGCAGCCGCCGGCTACGTTGCCCTGCGCTACGGACGCGAGGATGGCGATGCGCAAGCGCGTGCCCAGCGGTTCACGCAATGGCGCGAAGCGGTTGCGCAAGTTCGCCTGGGTTAACGCGCAAGCTGTTGATCGGCTTAGAAAACGTGCCCCAAATGCGGGCGCCCGCGCGGTTGATCCAGCGCGCGAGTCATTCACCTGTGATGGAATATTTTCCGATCCAGGGTTTAAATATTTCGGATAGATAACTCGGGCAATGCAATAACTGCACGCAGTTTCCCGATTGCAGATAATGGGTGCGACACAGTTACGCAGGGCGTGCGCATTATCGGTGCATATTTGATCCGATTTGGCGTCGATACCTTCACTGGCACAGCGGGAACCTTTCTCATACGATGGTTTTCGTAACGTTTCCGCTGCACTGCAATGTTGCCGAGAACACCCGCCCAACTGGGGTTTCGGCCTGCAGCGGTCTCGCAGATTCCGCAGGAGCCATACCAATGCATCGACCGAAACGCATGCTTGTCGAGAATGTCGCGTGGGCGCACGAAACTGCCGCACGTGATCCCGGATTCTTTTCGCGTTTGGCCCAAGGCCAACAACCCCAGGTGTTATGGATCGGCTGTGCAGATAGCCGCGTGCCCGCTGAAACCATTACACATTCCAACCCGGGCGATTTATTCGTCCATCGCAATATCGCCAATCTTGTTTGCCCGGCGGACGACAACACGATGAGCGTGCTGGAATATGCGGTGCGCGTGCTCAAGGTCGCGCACGTGATCGTGTGCGGGCATGACGGCTGTGGTGGCGTGCGCGCGTCGCTGCTGCCACCGCCCGACGGTTTGCCGCACGTGGCGCGCCGCATTGCGCCGCTGTGCGCGCTGGCCGGCCGCCACCGTACAGAACTTGACGCCGTGTCTGATCTGGACGCACGCGTCAATCGCCTGGCGGAACTCAACGTGCTCGAACAGGTGCGCTGCCTGCGCGAGAGCGCCATCGTGCGCGAGGCAGAACGCCCGCCGCGCGTGCACGGCTGGATATTCGGCCTGGCCGATGGACACATCCGCGTGCTGGCTTCGGGCGATCCGGATGCGGAACACGCCACCCGCGGCGACATCCTGGTGCCCGCCGAGGCCATCGCTTAACCCGATCGGCGGCGGCGTTTGTGGCTGCTGCCGTTTCCCGACGTTTTCTCTCCTCACGCATGCCGGCGGTGCCCCCGCCCGCAGGCAGGCGTTCGCGCGTGCGCAGTTCATACAACTCCAACAACCATGCAGACACCAACCTCTCCGGCGTTCTTCCCGCGCGACATGCTCGCCGGGGTCATCGTGTTCTTTGTCGCCCTGCCGCTGTGCCTGGGTATTGCCAATGCATCGGGCGTTGACCCGCTTGCCGGGCTGCTCTCCGGCATGATCGGTGGCCTGGTGGTGGCGCTGCTCAGCGGCTCGCAACTGAGCGTGAGCGGCCCGGCGGCGGGCCTCGTCGTGATCGTCGTGGACGGCATTGCCAAGCTGGGCGGTTTCCCGGCATTTCTGGTGGCCGTGGCGCTGGCGGGCGCACTGCAGTTTGTGTTCGGCATGCTCCGCGCCGGTCGCTTTGCGGCATATGTACCGTCGTCCGTCATCAAGGGCATGCTCGCGGCGATCGGGCTGCTGCTGATCATCAAGCAGGTGCCGCTCGCGCTTGGGATGGCAAGCGGAGATGCCGCTGCCGGCGCCGGCACGCTCGCCACACCGTTTGGCGCGTTCTCGGTCACGGCGATGCTGGTGACGCTGCTCTCCGCCGCCGTGCTCATCGGCTGGGATACACCGATGCTGCGACGATTCATGCTGGTCCGCGCGCTGCCTTCGCCGCTTGTTGTGGTGGCACTCGGCATTGGCGTGACCTTGCTCCTTGAGGTGGTGGCACCGGGCATTGCAGTGCCGGCTGAGCATCGTGTTGGTCTGCCGTCGCTCGCGTCGTTCGGGGCGTTTCTCGATGCGCTTGAGTCGCCCACGCTCGGGGCTCTGGGCAATCCGGATGTCTGGCGCGTAGCGATGGCGCTGGCCATCGTCGCCAGTCTCGAGACGCTGCTGTGCCTGGAGGCCGTCGAGCAGATCGACCCAAAGAAACGTGCCGCATCGCCGGATCGCGAGCTGAAGGCGCAAGGCGTGGGCAATTTGGTGGCGGGCCTGCTGGGCGGGCTTCCCATCACCTCCGTCATCGTGCGCAGCTCGGCCAACGTGCACGCCGGCGCGCAGAGCCGCTGGTCGGCCGTCGTGCATGGCGCGCTGCTGCTGGCGAGCGTGTTTGCGCTCACCGCCATCGTCAATCTGATTCCGCTGGCGTGCCTGGCCACCATCCTGATCTTCACCGGCTACAAGCTGGCCAAGCCGTCGCTGTTCGTGGCGGTGGCGCGGCAGGGGTGGGATCGCTTTGCACCCTTCATCGCCACCATCGTCGGGGTGCTGCTGACGGACTTGCTGATCGGCATCGTGATCGGCATTGCGCTGAGCATCGCGCTGGCGATCCGCGCCAACCTGCGCCGCACGATTGTCATGGCGCGCCATCACGACCACTTCCTGCTGTCGTTCCGCAAGGACGTGTCGTTCATGGGCAAGGTGCCACTCAAGCGCTATCTGGCACAGGTGCCGGACCACGCCACGCTCATCGTCGACGGCGCCCGAGCGGATTACATCGACCCCGACGTGCGCGAGATGGTCGAGCACTTCATCGAGGGGGCGCCGGCGCGCGGCATCGTTATCGAGCGCCATCACTTTGATGCGTCGGTGCCACAGCGCGCTCCAGGGCTACGCATGCCACGCCTGCCATTTGTGCGGACGGCCACCAGATAACGTGTGTCTGGAGGTTTAACCCATTTTGGGTAATTTTGAGTGTTCCCTCCAAACATAATCCCGAAAGCTTGTCGGAGGGTGAACGTTTGCGCCACGGTGGCACTTCGTCTGGTAGTGATGTCCTGGGTCCGGTTGGCGTGATGACGGGCGTTGCCGGCGTTTGACAATGTTTGCAATTGCCATCGACTCGGTTAATAGACTGAATTTGAACGCGTTATCGAGTGATTCGGATGGCGCACCGATAAAGTATCGAATCAGGCAAAAGTGCGCATTATCAAGCGCATTTTTAAACGGGAGGCAGACATGAAGACATTGCAACGAGGGACCCTGGTTTCGGCGGCCTTGGTCGGCCTGCTTGTGCTGGGCGGTTGTGCCAGCTCCGGCTCGGGCGACATGAGCGGTACGTCCGGCAGCGACGGCAGCTCCGCCAACAACGGTGGTGGCTCCGGTTCCAACGGCTCGGGCGGCACGACCACCACCGCATCCACCACGCCCACCGGCGAAGTGGCGAACAAGAGCGGCGGCGTACTGACGGCCACGGGCGGTGCCGTCAGCGGGCTCGGTTCGACCATCGGCGGGAGCAATCTGCCAGGCGCATCGGCGCTGGGCAATGTGGTCGACAACGTAGGCAACACAGTGTCGGCCCTCGGCACGGGCGTGCAGTCCGGCCTGGGCAGCATCGGCACCAACCCGAACCCGATCGGGACCACGGTATCGAACACCGGCAACGTGGTGACGCAGGTCGGGAACACCGTCGACGCAACAGGTGGCCTTGTGAGCAGTCTGGGCACAGGACCGCTGCAGCCGCTGTCGCCGGTCACGTCACCGGTGGGCGGCGCGGTCTCGCAGGTTGGGCAGGCGGTGGCGGGCGCGGGCGGCACGCTCGGCACGGCCTTGTCGACCGGGCCGGTGGAGCAGGTCACGCAGCAGGTCAGTTCTGCTGTGGTGCCGCTCACCTCGCAGGTGACCACCGCCACGCAGACGCTGGGTAACACAACAGGCCTGGGCGCTCCGGCAACCAATCTGCTGCAGACCGTGGGCGACGGGGTGGCGAATGTGGGTACCTCGCTGACGGCGACGAACGCGCCAGTCGTGTCCGGCCTGGGTGGTGTGGTGACGGCCACGGGCAACACGGTGGCCGCGTTGGGCGGCGTGACCTCCACGCCGGGCGGGGCGACTTCGGCAAATCCGCTGGCGCCGATTACCGGCGCGTTGGGCGGCGCCACGGGCGGCAGCAATCCGCTTGGTGCGGTGACGGGTGCCTTGGGCGGTGCGACCGGCGGCGGCACGTCGGCTACGGGCGCGACGGCGCCGGTTGGTTCGCTCGTCACCAGCGTCGGCACGTCGCTCACGTCCACGGGGGCGACGACGCCGCTTGCGCCCGTCACAGGTGCTGTGGGTGGCGCACTGACCACCGTGGGCGGGGCGCTGCACCATTGAGCGCATGACCCGTCATCGAGCCGTTCCCGTTGCGTGCGGAACGGCTCGTACGCGTGTTCGTATGAGGCGGCCCGCCGCTTTCGGCATACAGTACGCCTGACCGCGCATGCCCCTTCAGCGCGGTATCAGGAGACCGAAATGATCAAGCACGCATTATTTGCCCGGCTCATTGCCAAACCGGGCAAGGAGCAGGCAGTGGCCGATTTTCTTTCGGCCGGCCTGCAAATGGCCAACCAGGAAGCCACCACGCCAATCTGGTTTGCGCTGCGCATTGCGCCCAACGTATTCGGCATCTTCGACGCCTTTGCCAGCGAGCAGGATCGCCAGACGCATCTCGACGGCCCGATTGCCAAGGCGCTCATGGCGAATGCGGCCGAGTTGCTGGCCTCACCGCCTGAGATTGCACCGATCGAGGTGCTCGGCATGAAGAACACCGGCGCAAGCTGAGTTTCGAGAGAAAAAAAGAAACCGCCGCATCCAGCCGTCAGCCGGATGCGGCGGTTTTGCTTTGCGTGCGTCCGTCGGCGGGTCAGCCCGGCACGCGCACCCAGCCTTCCATCAACACGCGCGCGCTGCGGCTCATGATGGCCTTGGTGACCGTCCATTCGCCGTCAACGAGCTTGGCCTCCGCGCCCACGCGCAGCGTGCCGGACGGATGCCCAAATCGCACAGCATTAGGCGCCGCACCACGTTCTCCGCCGCCGGCTGCCAGGTTGACGAGCGTGCCCGGAATGGCCGCTGCCGTGCCGATGGCGACCGCAGCCGTGCCCATCATGGCGTGGTGCAGCTTGCCCATCGACAGCGCGCGCACGAGCAGATCCACATCGCCCGCGCCGACCTTCTTGCCGCTCGACGCAACATAGTCCTTTGGCGGCGCAACGAATGCCACCTTGGGCGTGTGCTGTCGTGTGGCGGCTTCATCGATGCTCTTGATCAGGCCCATGCGCACCGCGCCGTGCGCGCGAATGGTCTCGAACATCGCCAGCGCTTTCGCATCGCCGTTGATGGCGTCCTGCAGCTCGGCGCCGGTGTAGCCGATGGCCTCTGCGTTGATGAAGATCGTCGGGATGCCCGCGTTGATCATCGTCGCCTTGAGCGTGCCCACGCCGGGCACATCCAGGTCGTCGACGAGGTTGCCGGTGGGGAACATCGCGCCGCCGCCGTCACCGTCTTCCTCGGCTGCGGGATCGAGGAATTCGAGCTGCACTTCCGCCGCCGGAAACGTCACGCCGTCGAGTTCAAAGTCGCCCGTCTCCTGCACCGCGCCGTTGGTGATGGGCACGTGCGCGATGATGGTCTTGCCGATGTTGGCCTGCCAGATGCGGATGACGGCGACGCCGTTTTGCGGCACTCGGCTCGCGTCGACGAGGCCGTTGCTGATGGCGAACGGCCCAACCGCTGCGGAGAGGTTGCCGCAGTTGCCCGACCAGTCGACAAACGGCTTGTCGATGGAGACCTGGCCAAACAGGTAGTCCACGTCATGGTCCGGGCGCGTGCTTTTGCTGAGGATCACCGTCTTGCTGGTGCTCGACGTGGCGCCGCCCATGCCGTCGATCTGCTTGCCGTACGGGTCGGGGCTGCCGATCACGCGCATCAGCAGCGCATCGCGCGCGGCTCCCGGCTCCTGCGCGGGCAGCGGCAAGTCTTGCAGACGGAAGAACACGCCCTTGCTGGTGCCGCCACGGATGTAGGTGGCGGGTATTTTGATTTGAGCGGGATGGCTCATGCCGCCTCCTTGTTCGATTCCAAAAAGTCCTGCGCAAAGCGCTGCAGCACGCCGCCGGCTTCGTAGATCGACACTTCCTCATCGCTGTCCAGGCGGCACGTGACGGGCACTTCCACGCGTTCGCCGTTCTTGCGGTGGACGACGAGCGTGAGGTCCGCGCGCGGTTTGCGCTCGCCGATCACGTCAAAGGTTTCGGTGCCGTCAATGCCGAGCGTGAGGCGCGTGGTGCCCGGCTTGAACTCCAGCGGCAGCACGCCCATGCCGATCAGGTTCGTGCGGTGGATGCGTTCGAAGCCTTCGGCCACGATGGCTTCCACGCCCGCCAGGCGCACGCCCTTGGCGGCCCAGTCGCGCGAGCTGCCCTGGCCGTAGTCGGCGCCGGCAATCACGATCAGCGGTTGCTTGCGGTCCATGTAGGTTTCGATGGCTTCCCACATGCGCGTGACCTTGCCTTCCGGCTCGATGCGCGTGAGCGATCCCTTCTTCACGGTGCCATCGACCACGGCCATCTCGTTGATGAGCGTCGGGTTGGCAAACGTCGCGCGTTGTGCGGTCAGGTGGTCGCCGCGGTGCGTGGCGTACGAGTTGAAGTCCTCTTCCGGCAGGCCCATCTTGGCCAGGTATTCACCCGCAGCACTGCTGGCCAGAATGGCGTTGGAAGGCGAGAGGTGATCGGTCGTGATGTTGTCGCCCAGCACGGCCAGCGGGCGCAGGCCCTGGAGCGTGCGCTCGCCGGCCAGCGCACCTTCCCAATATGGCGGGCGGCGGATGTAGGTGCTCTGCGGGCGCCATTCGTACAGCGGGCTCACATTGGCAACCGACGCGCTGCGCTGCTCGAACATCGGGATGTACACCTTGCGGAACTGTTCCGGCTTGACCGACGCACGCACGATGGCGTCGATCTCTTCGTCGGTCGGCCACAGGTCTTTCAGCAGGATCGGCTTGCCGTTGGCATCCGTGCCGAAGCTGTCGCGTTCGATATCGAAACGCACGGTGCCGGCAATCGCATAGGCCACCACCAGCGGCGGCGATGCGAGGAACGCCTGCTTGGCATACGGGTGAATGCGGCCGTCAAAGTTGCGGTTGCCCGACAGCACGGCCGTGGCGTACAGGTCGCGGTCGATGATCTCTTGCTGGATCTTCGGGTCCAGCGCGCCGCTCATGCCGTTGCAGGTGGTGCAGGCAAACGCGACGATGCCAAAGCCCAGCTTTTCCAGTTCGTGCTTCAGGCCGGCTTCTTCCAGATACAGCTCAACGGCCTTGGAGCCCGGCGCCAGCGAGCTTTTCACCCACGGCTTGCGGGTCAGGCCCAGGCGATTGGCATTGCGCGCCAGCAGCGCCGCGGCAATCACGTTGCGCGGGTTGCTGGTGTTCGTGCAGCTCGTGATGGCCGCGATGATGACCGCGCCATCGGGCATCTGGCCCGGCGTTTCTTCCCACTTGGCGGCGATGCCCTTGGCGGCCAGGTCGGTCGTTGCCACACGTGCGTGCGGGTTGGACGGGCCGGCCATGTTGCGCACCACGCTCGACAGGTCGAAGCGCAGCACGCGTTCGTATTCGGCGTTCTTGAGCGTGTCGGACCACAGGCCCGCGGTCCTGGCATACGTTTCGACCAGCTTGACCTGCTCGTCGGTGCGGCCGGTGAGGCGCAGGTAGTCGAGCGTGTTGTCGTCAATCGAGAACATCGCCGCGGTGGCGCCGTACTCGGGGGCCATGTTCGAGATGGTGGCGCGGTCGCCCAGCGTCAGCTTGGATGCGCCTTCGCCGTAGAACTCGAGGTATGCGCCCACCACCTTCTGCTTGCGCAGGAATTCGGTCAGTGCCAGCACGATGTCGGTGGCGGTGATGCCGGGTTGGCGCTGGCCGGTCAGTTCCACGCCAACGATGTCCGGCAGGCGCATCCACGAGGCACGCCCGAGCATCACATTCTCGGCTTCCAGGCCGCCCACGCCGATGGCGATCACGCCGAGTGCGTCGACGTGGGGCGTGTGGCTGTCGGTGCCGACGCAGGTGTCGGGGTAGGCCACGCCGTCGTGCGCCTGGATGACGGGCGACATCTTCTCCAGGTTGATCTGGTGCATGATGCCGTTGCCCGCCGGGATCACGTCTACGTTCTTGAACGCAAGCTTCGTCCAGTCGATGAAGTGGAAGCGGTCTTCGTTGCGGCGGTCTTCAATGGCGCGGTTCTTGGCGAAAGCGTCGGGGTCGAAGCCACCGCATTCCACCGCCAGCGAGTGGTCGACGATCAACTGCACCGGCACCACCGGGTTGACCTTGGCGGGGTCGCCGCCCTGGTCGGCAATGGCGTCGCGCAGGCCGGCGAGATCGACCAGCGCGGTCTGGCCCAGGATGTCATGGCACACCACGCGCGCCGGGAACCACGGGAAATCCAGGTCGCGCTTGCGTTCGATGAGTTGCTTGAGAGAATCGGTGAGCGTGGCAGGGTCGCAGCGGCGTACCAGATTCTCGGCGAGGACGCGGGAGGTGTACGGGAGCTTGTCGTAGGCGCCGGCCTGGATGGCTTCGACGGCTTCTCTGGCGTCGAAGTAGTCGAGGTTTGTGCCGGGGAGGGGTTTGCGGTGTGCTGTGTTCATGGTGTGGGTGCATCCCTTGTTTCATCCCCTGTCGGGGGCGGGCGGTTGTGGTCCATCCCGGGTATCGTCCCCTGCCGGGGCCGACTCACTTTTCTTTGTCTTGCCAAAGAAAAGTAAGCAAAAGAAAGGCGCGCCCGAGATGGCGACTTCCCCTTGAATTTCTGTAACCGGGCGGAGACGGGAAAAACTCGCTTCGCTCAGACAGTTTCCCGTCTTTTTTCCGCCCGCTTACAGAAATTCAAGGCGCCATCTAGGGCAGGAACGTCAACGGCCACACCGTCGGTGGGTTTGCGTTGACGTTCCTTTCTTCTTTCCTACTTCTTACGGGCGCTTGCCGATGGGTACGAACTTCAGGTCGTCGGGGCCGGTGTAGTTGGCGCTCGGGCGGATGATCTTGTTGTCGATGCGTTGCTCGATGATGTGCGCTGCCCAGCCGGACGTACGCGCGATCACGAACAGGGGGGTGAACATCGCGGTCGGCACGCCCATCATGTGGTACGACACGGCGCTGAACCAGTCCAGGTTCGGGAACATCTTCTTGATGTCCCACATCACGGTTTCCAGGCGCTCGGCAATGTCGAACATCTTGGTGTTGCTGGCTTCCTTCGACAGCTTGCGCGCCACTTCCTTGATGACCTTATTGCGCGGGTCTGACACGGTGTACACCGGGTGGCCGAAACCGATCACGACTTCCTTGGCCTCCACGCGGCGGCGGATGTCGGCTTCGGCCTCGTCCGGCGTGTCGTAGCGTTTCTGGATTTCGAAGGCGACTTCATTGGCGCCGCCGTGCTTCGGGCCGCGCAGCGCGCCGATCGCGCCGGTGATGGCCGAGTAGATGTCCGAGCCCGTGCCGGCAATCACGCGGCCGGTAAACGTCGATGCGTTGAACTCGTGCTCGGCATACAGGTTGAGCGAGACGTGCATGGCGTCAACCCACGACTTCGGCGGCTCCACACCGTGCAGCAGGTGCAGGAAGTGGCCGCCGATGGAGTCGTCGTCCGTTTCCACTTCGATGCGCTTGCCGTTGTGGCTGTAGTGATACCAATACAGCAGCATCGAGCCGAGCGATGCCATCAGGCGGTCGGCGATGTCGCGTGCACCGGGGGTGGCGTGGTCGTCCTTCTCGGGCAGCACGGTGCCCAGCACCGACACACCCGTGCGCATCACGTCCATCGGGTGGGCGGAGGCGGGCACCCACTCCAGGGCGGCCTTCACGTTGGCGGGCAGGCCGCGCAGCGCCTTCAGCTTGGTCTTGTAGGCAGCCAGCTCAGCCTTGTTGGGCAGCTTGCCGTGCACCAGCAGGTGGGCGACTTCTTCAAACTCGCACGCGCCGGCCAGGTCGAGGATGTCGTAGCCGCGGTAGTGCAGGTCATTGCCAGTGCGGCCAACGGTACACAGCGCGGTGTTGCCGGCGGTGACGCCCGACAGCGCCACGGATTTCTTCGGCTTGAAAGCGCCAGCGTTCGGCGTGCTGTTATCGGCTTCGCTCATGGTGTGGTCTCCTTGGATGCGTTGAATTGGTTTGGATGCGGAGGCGTTATTTCTGTGCGGCAAACAGCGCGTCGAGCTTGTCTTCGTACGCGTGGTAGCCGAGATATTGGTACAGATCGGCGCGCGACTGCATGGTTTCCACGGCTGCCTTCTGCGTGCCGTCACGCATCACGGTCTGATAGAAGTTGAGCGCCGCTGCGTTCATCGCACGATAGGCGCCGCAGCAGTACAGCGCGATATCCACGTTGGCGCTGCGCAGTTCGTCGGTGGTAAAGAGCGGTGTGCTGCCGAACTCGGTCAGGTTGGCCAGGATGGGCACCTTCACGGCGGCCTTGAAGCGGCGGTAGTCGTCCAGCGTCTTCATCGCCTCTGGAAAGATCATGTCGGCGCCCGCTTCCACGTACGCGACGGCGCGCTCGATGGCAGCGTCGATGCCTTCGGAGGCGGCTGCGTCGGTGCGGGCCATGATGACGAAATCATCATCGGTGCGCGCATCCACGGCGGCCTTCACGCGGTCGACCATCTCGTCGGTGGAAACGACTTCCTTGCCCGGGCGATGGCCGCAGCGCTTCTGGCCGACCTGGTCTTCGAGGTGCACGGCGGCCACACCGGCCTTGATGAACGAACGAATGGTACGTGCGATGTTGAAGGCGCCGCCCCAGCCCGTGTCGATGTCGACCATCAGCGGAATCTGTACGGCATCGGTGATGCGGCGGGCGTCGATCAGCACGTCTTCCATCGTGCTGATGCCCAGATCCGGAATGCCCAGCGAGTTGGCAGCCACGCCGCCGCCCGACAGGTACACGGCTTTGAAGCCGGTCTGCTCGGCCATCTTGGCAGCGTAGGCGGTGATGGCGCCCACCACTTGCAGCGGTTGGGATTCAGCCACGGCGGCACGGAATTTAGCGCCGGCGCTGGCGGGTTTTCGTTGGGTTGTGCTCATGAGGGCTCCAGAAAGAACGGCCTAAAAGAGCAGGAAGCGGGCCACCCGTGCGAAGCGACGTAACCCCTTGATTCTTATGGATGTGACGTTGCCGTCCGCGTGCACTCTGTTTCAGAAATGAAATTTGCAATTTCAATATGGAAACGCTCGGCGCATAATGTCGAGACTGCTGTTTTCCTGGCCGCACCGCACCATGAGCCCCACTGCAACCGACCCAGCCGACCGCCCCCGCATCTGGGCCTGCGGCATCAGCCGCCTGAGCGATCTCTTCCTCGACATTGCTGCCGAGTACAACGACCGCGCCGAGCTGCGCGTCATCACGCGCGGCTTTGAAGACATCGTGCGCGAGATCGAGGCCGCAGGCACCGAGCGACCCGACGTGGTAGTGGCGGGCGGGTCCAACGGCGCGTATCTCAAACCGCGCTTGTCGCTGCCCGTGGTCGTCATCAATCCGACGGGTTTTGACGTGATGCACGCGCTGGCCCGCGCCCGGCGCGATGCGGAATCGGTGGCGCTCGTCACCCACGGCGACACGCCCGAGGAAGTGCGCCGCTTTGTCGCCGCCTATGGCATGGATGTGGTGTTTGCTTCGTACACCTCGCGCCAGGGCGCGGAGAGCTGCGTGCTGGACCTGCGCGACCGTGGCGTTGGCGTGGTGGTCGGCCCCGGCCTGGTGACGGACCTGGCAACGCAGGCGGGCATGAACGCCGTGTTCCTGTATTCGCGTGACTCCGTGCGTGCCGCGTTCGATACCGCGCTGGAAGTCGTGCAGGCCACGCGCCGCGAAACGCTGCGCCGCCAGCGGCTGGACAACCTGCTGCAGCATTTGCGTGACGGTGTGGTCGCGCTGGATGCGCAGGGCCGCGTGGAGGCCATCAACCAGCGGCTGGCCACGGCGTTGGGCATCGAGGCCAAGCAGGCCATCGGGCAACCGCTGCTCAGCATCGCCCCCAACCTGCTGGGCCTGCTGCCCGATAGTGATGGCGACACGCTGGGCACGGTGCGGGGCGTGAACTACGTCATCCACCGCGGTCCTCTGGCGAGCGCCGGCGCGGGCGCCGCCGAAGGCACGGTCTTCACCTTCCAGGAATCCCGCGCGGTGGAGCGGCTGGACCGCACGTTGCGCTCACGCCAGCGCCCGCAGCAGTTCAGCGCGCGCTACCGGCTGGAAGACCTCGTGGGCGAGTCGCTGCCGATGGAGCGCGTGCGCACGCTGGTGCGTCGCTATGCCAAATCGGACGCCACCGTGCTCGTGTTGGGCGAATCCGGCACGGGCAAGGAGATGGTCGCGCAGGGCATGCATCAGCTCAGCGCGCGGCGCGATTTTCCATTTGTCGCCATCAACTGCGGCGCATTTCCCGAGGCGCTGCTGGAGAGTGAACTGTTCGGCTACGAGGAGGGCGCTTTCACGGGCGCGCGCAAGGGCGGCAAGACCGGGCTGATTGAAGCCGCGCACCGCGGCACGCTGTTCCTCGATGAAATCGGCGAGATGCCGCTGCCGCTGCAAAGCCGCTTGCTGCGCGTGCTGCAGGAGCGCGAGGTGGTGCGACTGGGCTCCACGGAGCCCACACGCGTCGACATCCGCGTGATGGCCGCCACGCACCGCGCGCTGACGGACGCGGTAGAGGCCGGCACTTTCCGCGCAGACCTTTACTACCGACTCAACATCCTCAGCATTGCGCTGCCCCCGCTGCGCGAACGGCCTGACGATGTGATGCCCCTGGCCGCTGAACTGCTCGTGCAAGCCGCGCGCCGCGAACCGCGCCTGCTGCTGCGCATTGCTGATACCGAGGAGGCAGCCCGCGTGCTGGCCGGCGTTGCCGAGCCGCTGCGGCGCTACGCCTGGGCCGGCAACGTGCGCGAATTGCAGAGCGTGGTCGAACGGATCGCCGTGGAGCTGGCATACACCGAAGACGCCAGCGCCGTCACACACGACGTGTTGCGGCTGATTGCGCCGGAAGTGTTTTCCCACGCCACGCCAGGCAAGCCGGCGGCATTGACGCTGCGCGAGCGCAGCCGGGGCGTGGAAGCCGAAGAGATACGCGTGGCGCTGGCGGCCCACGGCGGCGATCGCGACGCCGTATGTGCAGCATTGGGCATCAGCAAGACGACGTTGTGGCGGCGGTTGCAGATGGGGTAGATCAAAAATGTCCGGGGTGGGTGGTTGCGGTCGACTGGCGCCCTGACTATCGTGCAATGCTCCATCGGGCCTCACCGCGCGCCGACCAGCGCGCTACCAAGAAAGTCAACACCATGGCACAACAAAGCCGCCCCCACATCATCCTCGCCAGCCTGACGCTTGCTGGCGGGTCGCGCTATCCGTCGGCTCTGGGCCATCTGCTCCGGACGGCCGCTGTTGCGGCGTATCTGGCAAACGTTTTGGAGCTCGACGACGTCGAGCAGCGGCACATCTACCTTGTGGCTCCCGTGCACGACATCGGCAAGTTGGGCATTCCGGATGACGTGCTGCTCAAGCCCGCATCCCTGACCGATGCAGAGCACGAGATCATGCAACGGCACTCGGACATCGGTGCCGACCTGCTTGCCGGAACGCCCGACCCGATCCTGCAAATGGCGGCGAGCGTTGCGCGCCATCATCACGAGCACTTTGACGGCAGCGGGTATCCCGCCGGCCTTGCGGGCGAAGATGTCCCGCTTGCCGCCCGCATCGTGGCCATCGCAGATGCGTTCGACGCCATGCTGGAGCCGCGCGTCTACCGCCGAGCGATGCCGGAAGACGATGCACTCGATGCGCTGGCAGACCGGAGCGGCCAGTACTTTGACCCGACGCTGGTGGAGCGCTTTCTGAACAAGGTGCCAGAGGTTCGACGCGTTCGTGCTGCTGCAGAAGGCCTGATACGGCGGTACGGCGACGTGTCGGGCGTCATCCGGTTCTACGGCGCACGAGATAAATCCCCTGCATTCCTGAGGCATATCCAGACGCTTTGATGGCGGCGCGCGACGCAGGGCATCATTGCTGGCGGCGCGCGCCGGGGCGGGGAAACGCCGTGCGCGGCGATCCTGCCAAACGGGGTCACGCTCTTCGCGTAGATGCTTGCCGCGACACCCAATTTGGCGAGCTTTAGCCGTGCAGCGCAAAGCCCACATAACCCTTTGGACGGCTTTTCGGTCGGGCCGGAACCGTGGAGAATCGCGCTCCAACCCTGCTCGCCAACCTGTAGTTCGGAATGACAGAAAACAATCCCTCGGAGACTGCCCGGCATGCCCTCAGGCTGCTGGCCTCACGCAGGTTGGCGCCCACGCCAGACAACTTTGCCTCGATCTATTACGAGATCGCTGGCAGCAAGCCAAACGGAGACGCTTCAGACGCCGAACGGATGGCGCTGGTACGGGAGTTGTGCGAACAGCTCGCGCGCACGGTGGAATGCTGCCTTCCGGTGCTCGGTGAAGACGATGCCAGCATCGGCCCCGCCGCCTGGGCGCTGATCCGGGCCTGTCGCTCCGAATTCGAAAGCCTTGCCAACCTGACCGCCAAGCTCTCGACGTTCAACCACCGGCTGTCGCTCGCGGCCGAAGACCAGAGCGAGATCCGCCGGGCGTTGCTGGGCCTGCTGCAACTGGTGTTCGAGAACATCGGCGAGCTGTCATTGGACGACCGCTGGCTGCGCGGCCAGATCGAAGCCCTGATGAAAGCCAGCGAAGCCCCCGTGAGCCTGCGCCGGCTGGATGACCTGCGGCGCCGCCTCATGGAGGTGATCCAGAAGCAAAGCTCGCTGAAGTCGAAATCGATCGAAGCCCAGGAAGAGATGAAGCGACTGCTGGCCGCCTTCATGGAGCGCCTGTCGGCCGCCGCCGAAACCTCGGGCGAGCACCACCGCCAGATGGAAGCCTGCGCCAAGAAGATCGAATCGGCCAACAGCATCGCAGAGATCGCGCCGGCCATTCAGGATGCGCTGTCGGCCACCCGCTGGATGTCGGTGGAGTCGGCTCGCAATCGCGATGTGCTGTCGGCGATGAAGGTCAAGGCCGAAGAGGCCGCCGCCGAGGTGGCGCAACTGCGCAAGGCGCTCGACATGGCATCGGCTTCAGCGCGCCACGACCTGCTGACCGGCGCGCTCAACCGCAAAGGTCTGGAAGAGGCGCTGGAGCGCGAAGTTGCCCGGGCCGCGCGCCAGAACACCACACTCTCCATTGCGTTTCTCGACATCGACGACTTCAAGTCGATCAACGACACGCACGGCCACAGCTTTGGCGACGATGCGCTGTCGCACCTGGCCCAGGTGGCCCGCGAGTCGATGCGCCCGCAAGACACGCTCGCCCGCTTTGGCGGCGAGGAGTTCGTGATCCTGATGCCGGACACGCCGCTGGAAGAGGGCGTGCAGACCATCGTCCGTCTGCAGCGGGCGCTCACGCAGCGCTTCTTTGCGGCGGGTGACACGCGGCTGTTCATCACCTTCTCTGCCGGCGTGGCGGAAGTCGGCAAGGACGAACCACCCATGGCGGCCATCCACCGCGCCGACCGCGGCATGTATCAGGCCAAGCGCGCCGGCAAGAACAAGGTGGTCAGCACCTGAGGCACGCTAAAAAACGCTGTGATTACTCCAGCAGCGACAACGCATCTGCCAGCGAAAGCACTGTCGTGCGCGATTCAAACGCCGTCGCAAAAAGACGGTCATGCACGATCGGATCCGGGTCGTAGCAGCAATCCTTCACGGTGAACAGGCGGTAGTCCGCATCGCTCGCGTGAGCAATGGACGACAGCATCACGCCCGTCGACGCAACGCCCACCATGATCAAGGTATCAATGCCCCTGGCGGATAACCGCACCTGCAGATCGGTGCCGTAGAACACGCTGGCGCGGTGCGCGATGATGACCGGCTCATCAGGCTGCCGGCCGAGTTCCGGCGAGATGCGATCTTCAACGAACAGCCCCAGTTGCTTGACGCCTTGCCCGTTCTTGTTCAACGGGCTGACTTCCGGATAGCCGGGGCTGAAGTGGAACTTCGCAAAATAGACGCTGACGCCCTTGGCTCGCGCAGCGTCGCACAGCGTGCGGGTGTTGGAGAGCAGCGTGGGCGCGACCGATGGAAACAACGCCATGATGTCGGTCTGGTAGTGCATGACCAACAACGCCGTTTGCTTGGGGACAAGCGCGAATGTCGACATAGGGCTACACGATCAGGGACGGGATGGCGGTCGACTCTATCATGCGCACCTGTGTCAATTGGGCACAGCCGAGCGTGCCTCCCATTGCTGCCCGCCAGCCGCAGCGCTACATTACGACCTTGTCGAAAAAGGCAGACTTGGTTTGGTAAGCCCAAGTCCTTCCCTGCACTTGCATTGCGCGCAGCGGAAGCTCTGGCCGTGCCGCGTGCACTAGTCCCCCGACGAACATCGGACGCCATTCCGGCGCCATTGTTCGTCCGTGCGGTTCTAGATGGAGACACGACGAGCCGCTCCGGTCGAACGACCACACAGGAGTAGTTCATGCACGACGCAACTGTCTACGACGTTGTCATTGCCGGTGCCGGCCCGGTTGGTTTGTTCCTCGCCTGCGAGCTGCGCCTCGCCCGTCTCTCGGTGCTGGTGCTTGAGCAAGCCGAAACCCCGCACTCACCCTTGAAGCAGCTCCCGTTCGGGATGCGCGGGCTGGCATCTCCCTCCATCGAAGCGTTCTACCGTCGCGGTTTGCTGGCCGACATTGCGGCGCAGCCTCGCGCGCAAGATGCGCATAGCCGCCGCAACGCGTCGACCGCGCATTGGATGCAACACCAGCGCCGCCCAGGCGGCCACTTTGCGGGCATCCAGTTTTTCCACGACAAGATCGATATCGATAGCGCGCGCTGGCCGTATCGCTTACCAAGTCCGGCCGACACCCATATGGCCAGCGACATGGCACACATCGAATCCGTGCTGGCCGCGCGCGCCAACGCAATGGGCGCAGAGATCCGGCGTGGCGCCGGTGTGACCGGCTTCGAGCAGACCGGCGACGCTGTGACCATCCATGCGGGCGGTGAGACCTGCCGTGCACGCTGGCTGGTCGGATGCGATGGCGGCCGCAGCACGGTACGCAAAGCGGGTGGTTTCGAATTTGCCGGCACGGACCCGGAGTTCACCGGTTATTCCGCTGAAGTTGAACTGGCAGCGCCGCATACGCTCGCACCCGGCCGTCACTACACGCCGACCGGCATGTTCACTTACCAACCGCCCGGCACCATCGCCATGGTCGACTTTGATGGCGGCGCGTTTCATCGCACGCAGCCGGTCACGCTGGAACACGTGCAAGCGGTGTTACGGCGGGTTTCCGGCGCGGATGTCACCGTCGCGGCGCTCAAGCTTGTGACCACCTGGACGGACCGCGCGTTTCAAGCGGCCAGCTACCGCAACGGGCGCGTGCTGCTCGCTGGCGATGCAGCGCACACGCATTCACCGCTGGGTGGCCAGGGGCTGAACCTCGGCCTGGGCGATGCCATGAATCTTGGGTGGAAGCTCGCCGCCACCATTCGTGGCGACGCGCCCGACGGCTTGCTCGACAGCTACACGCTGGAACGGCACCCCGTGGGCGCGCAGATTCTCGATTGGTCGCGCGCGCAGGTTGCGCTCATGCGGCCAAGCCCCAGCACGCGCGCGCTCGCAGCGATCATCCGAGACCTGATCGAGACGCGCGACGGGGCGACCTATTTTGCAAGCCGCGTCTGGGGTCTCTCGCTGCGTTATGACCTGGGCGACGGCCACCCGCTGGCTGGCCGCAGCGCGCCCGACTTTGCGCTGGCCGACGGCACCCGCCTTGGCGAGCGCCTGCGCAATGGCAGAGGCCTGTTGCTGGACTTTACCGCAGGCGCGTCGCTGCAAACGCTGGCAGACGGGTGGAATGATCGCCTCGTCTATGTCGCTGGCGACGCAACCGACGCGCAGGGCCTGAGCGCTGTGCTGGTGCGACCAGACGGCATCGTCGCGTGGGCGGCCGAGGGAGCAGTGAGCCAGGCGGAGTTGGCTCAAGCCGCCATGCGCTGGTTTGGCGAGCCTGTCTGACCATGCATCATGAAACACCCAGATTCAATTCAAAATGATGCGGTGCTTTTAGCCTTTTAATTCAAAGTTTCGACATCAGAATCTCGTAAGAATCGTAAGAAAACGCTTTAAAAACAGGCTGAATAAGGTGTTCGCAAGGGAAAAGCAACACGCAGGTTAAAGACGAAAACATCATGGTCGATGAGCGGATGGCGATGCCGTGAGGTCGACTCCGAAGTCTTTAACGCAAGCAGGCCGTTTCAACTGGCTGGCCCGCAGAACGGCGGTACAACTTTCCAAGCGAGAACATCATGGGATTCCAACAAGGGCTGAGCGGCCTGAATGCCGCGTCCAAATCGCTAGACACCATCGGCAGCAACATCGCCAATGCCAACACCGTCGGCTACAAGAAAGCGACCACCGTGTTTGGCGACGTGTATGCACGCTCGCTGGTGGGCGCGTCGGACAACCAGATCGGGCAGGGCGTGAACGTGACCCGCGTGTCGCAGTCTTTCACCCAGGGCAATGTCACGCGGACGGGCAATCCGCTGGACATCGCTATTAATGGCACGGGGTTTTACCGCATGGTGGACCCGAGCAGCGGGCAGGTTTCATTCACGCGCAACGGCCAGTTTCATACCGACAAGAACGGCTACATCGTTTCCGCCACGGGCCAGAACCTGACCGGCTACGGCGTGGATGCAACGGGCAAGGTCAACACGGCTGCGCTGGTCAACCTGCAGATTCCCGTGAACGATCTGGCGCCGCTGGCCACCACCAGCACCGTGTTTGGCGTCAATCTGGATGCGGGTGCCAAGGTGCCCGCCACCACGCCGTTCTCGGCCACCAACTCGGCCACGTTCAGCCACTCGGTGTCGCAGCAGGTGTACGACGGCACGGGCAAAGCTCATACGCTCACCAATTACTACGTGCGCACCGCCACGGGGTGGGACGTTCACGCCATGGTGGATGGCGCGGCACCCACGGGCGGCAACCCGATCAGTACGCTCACCTTCAACGGCAGCGGGCAATTGACCTCCACGCCTGCCAAGGTCAACGTGGCGTTTGCCGGCATGAGCATCGGCAGTATCGACATGACTGGCACCACGCAATACGGCGGTGGCTATAACGACACTGCGCCGGGCGTCTCGCAGGATGGCTACGCCACCGGGCGCCTTGCCAGCTACGCCGTGGGCAACGATGGCACGGTGATGGCGCGTTACTCCAACGGCCGCACGGCCGTGCTGGGCCAGTTTGCGATGGCCAACTTCAAGGCCCCGGACGGCCTGCAGAACATCGGCGGTAACCAGTGGGTGGAGACGGTCGATTCGGGCGCGGCCAATCTCGGCACGCCGGGCATGGGGTCATTCGGCTTGTTGCAATCGCAATCTGCGGAGCAGTCGAACGTGGATCTGTCTGCCGAGCTGGTCAACATGATCGTTGCGCAACGCTCGTATCAGGCCAACGCACAGACCATCAAGACGCAGGACACGATCCTGCAGACGCTGGTCAGCCTGCGTTGATCGCCCACGTTGCTGATTCTGACTCTGACGAGGCCACCAATTGATCCGCTCCCTGTGGATTTCCAAGACCGGGATGGACGCCCAGCAAACACAGCTGGACGTCGTGTCCAACAACCTGGCGAACGTCAACACGACGGGCTTCAAGCGTTCGCGCGCCGTATTCGAAGACTTGCTGTATCAGAACGTGCGCGAGCCGGGTGCGCAGTCATCGCAGCAGACCACGTTGCCCTCCGGTCTGCAGATCGGCACCGGCACGCGCATCGTCGCCACCGAGCGTCTGCACACGCAGGGCAACCTGACCAAAACCGGAAATTCCACCGACGTGGCCATCAACGGCAACGGCTTCTTCCAGGTGCAGATGCCCGACGGCACGCTGGCCTATACGCGTGACGGCAGCTTCCAGATCAACGCGCAGGGGCAGCTTGTGACCTCCAGCGGCTACCCGGTCCAGCCGGCCGTGACGGTGCCGCAGAACGCCACCAGCCTGACCATCGGCAAGGACGGCGTTGTGACGGTCACTACGCCGGGCACGGTCAACAACACGCAGGTGGGCACGTTCCAGCTGGCCAACTTCATCAACCCGGCCGGCCTGCGCAGCATGGGCGAAAACCTGTACGCCGAAACCGAAGCGTCGGGCACGGCCAACCTGGCCAACCCGGGCTCGAACGGCGTGGGCGCGCTCAATCAGAACTACGTTGAAACGTCCAACGTGAACGTGGTGGAAGAAATGGTCAACATGATCCAGACGCAGCGCGCGTATGAGATCAACAGCAAGGCCGTGCAGACAGCCGACCGCATGCTGGAGAAGATTGCGCAACTCAAGTAATGAGGTGATGCAGGTGCACATATGAGTTCCTCTCTTCTGAACATTGGCGCATCGGGCTTGCGCACGGCGGGCATTCACCTGCAGGTGACGGGCAACAATATCGCCAACGCCAACACGCCCGGGTACTCGCGCCAGGAAGCGGTGCAGGCGCAGAACATTCCGCTGCAAACGGGCGTCGGCTTTCTGGGCCAGGGCGCCAACGTGGCCACCGTCAAGCGTATCTATGACCAGTTTCTGACCACGCAGGTGCAGAACGGCCAGGCGGCCACCAGCGCCGCAAGCCAGCTCAGCAGCCTGCTCACGGGTCTGGACAAATATCTGGCAGACCCGAACAGCGGGCTGAGTTCAGCGCTCACGGGTTTCTTCAACGCCGCGGATGGCTTGGCTTCCAAACCGTCGGATACCACCGCGCGGCAGGTCTTTATGAACGCCGTCTCGGGCCTGCAAAGCCGCTTCAATGCGGTGGCGGGGCAGATGACGGCGCTGACGAACCAGGTCAACACGCAGGTGCAGATGCACATCAGCACCGTCAACAGCGCAGCCAAACAGCTCGCCGCACTCAACGAGCAGATCGCCAAGGCAGAAAGCGCCACCGGCCAGCCAGCGAATGACTTGCGTGACCAGCGCGACCAGCTTGTGCAGACGCTCAACAAGTCGATCAAGGCCAGTGCAGTGCAGACGAGCGACGGCCAGTACAACGTCTACGTCGGCAACGGGCAGGCCCTGGTGCAGGGCAACCAGAGTTTCGAATTGACGGCGGTCTCGTCGCCGTATGATCCGACGCAACTGTCGGTGGGCTACAAGAGCCCTGCCGGCACGGTCGGCATGGACGACAGCCAGCTCGGCGGCGGCGCGCTGGGTGGCCTGATGGAGTTTCGCCGCAACACGCTTATCCCTGCGCAGAACAGCCTGGGGCGTCTGGCGGCCGCCGTGTCGGCCAGTGTGAATGCACAGAACAGGCTTGGCATGGACGCCAACGGCAAGCTGGGTGCAGATGTGTTCTCCGTGGCCGGACCCCGCGTCGCACCCAGCACCAGCAACACCGGCAGCGGCGCGCTCACCGCCAGCATCACCAACGCCAATGCGGGGCAGGGTTACGACTATCAGGTGAAGTTTCAGGGCGGCGCTTATACGGTGTCGCGCTATCCGGACGGCAGCGGCGCGGTCACGGTAACGAGCTGGCCGACCACCGTGGATGGCGTCACGCTCAACCTGAGCGGCACGATGAACAACGGTGATTCGTTCCTCGTGCGCCCGACGGCCGATGCCGCGTCGAGCATGAAGACGCTGACGAGCGATCCGCGCGCCATTGCCGCCGCATCGCCCGTGGTGGCAGACGTGGGCAGCAACAACAAGGGCAGCGGGGCGGTTACGGCCGTGGGCGTGAATGCGGGCTATGCGAGTGCGCCGCTCGCAGCACCCGTCACGCTCAGCTACAACGCCGCGAGCGGCGGTTCGCTCTCGGGCTTTCCGGGCAGCGTGACTGTCACCGTCAACGGCACGTCGACTACGTACACCGGCACGGCGCCCTACGCCCAGGGTGCAACGTACGCGTTCAACGGCGTGCAGATGACGATGACGGGCACACCCGCCAACGGCGATACCTTCAAGCTCTCGCCCAACGTTGCCAACAGCACCGACAACGGCAACGCCAGCGCATTTGCCAAGCTGCGCAATGCCACGCTGCTCGATGGCGGTACCACGTCGATGGGCTCGGCATGGAACAACCTCGTCACGCAGGTGGGCGTGCAGACCCACCAGGCCAGCGGCAACCTCACCTCGCAGACGGCGCTGCTGGCAGGCTCAACGCGGCAGCAGCAATCGGTGTCGGGCGTGAGCCTCGATGAAGAAGCAATGAACCTGATGCGGTATCAGCAGGCCTACCAGGCATCAGCCAAGGTGATGCAGGCAGCAAACAGCTTGTTCGATTCGCTGCTGTCGATTGCAGGGCGTTAGCGGTAACCGCACGGAGGCCGTCTCGCGTCGGGTCCTATAATCTCCGCTTCACGGACTCGACGCCCAAACCTCCATGTTTTCTCCTCTCCACATCGCCGATCGATCAGCGCGTCGAGCCAGGAGACTCTGGGCAAACTACGGCATCTTCTGGCTTGGTGCCGTTCTCGTGGGTCTGGTATCCGTCGCTTACGCCAAGCTCATCGATGTTGGCTTCGAGCTTTTTCGAGGCATGGTGTCGCACGCGTTCTGGCTGCCGATCATCATTACACCGGTTGGTGCGGCGCTTGCCATCTGTCTGACGCGCCAGTTTTTTCGTGGTGCCGAGGGCAGTGGCATTCCGCAGGTCATTGCGACGCTGGAAGACGGGCGGCTATCCAGTGCGCTGCTCTCCGTGCGCATCATGTTCGGCAAGATCGTGGTCTCGTTCCTGGGCATCCTCTGTGGCTTCACGATCGGCCGGGAGGGGCCGACGGTGCAGATCGGGGCATCGCTCATGTACGCCATGCGGCGGGGCTATCGTCGAAGCAGCACGCACATCGAGCGACAACTCGCGCTCGCGGGCGCAGCGGCGGGGCTTGCGGCTGCATTCAATACGCCGCTGGCAGGCGTCGTGTTTGCCATTGAAGAGCTGACGCGCAGTTTCGTGGCCCGCAACAGCGGCACGCTCATTACGGCCATCATTTTTTCCGGCGTGGTCGCCCTGGGCCTGCAAGGCAACTACCTGTACTTCGGGCGCATCCAGGCCATTGGGCAGTTTCATCTGGCGTTGGTGCCTGTGGTGATTGCCGCGAGCGTCATCTCGGGCGTGGCCGGCGGCGCGTTCTGCTGGCTGCTGCTTAACATACCCCGCTGGATGCCCGCGCGGCTGGTTGATATCCGACAAGCGCAACCGGTGTGGTTCGCTTTTCTGTGCGGTGTCGCCATCGCGCTGATTGGCCTGGTTTCAGGCGGCACCACGTTCGGCAGCGGGTATGCAGAAGCGCGGGGCTTGCTGGAGACCCATCAGGCGCTTTCGCCGTTCTATGCGGTGCTCAAGTTTTGCGCGCTGATCGCGTCGTATCTGTCCGGTATTCCGGGCGGCATCTTCGCGCCGTCGCTGGCAATTGGCGCGGGGCTGGGCAACGTCATGTCGCTCGTAACATCGGCGATACCGCTGCCCAGTCTTGCCGCGCTCTGCATGGTCGGCTACCTGGCGGCGGTCACGCAATCGCCCATCACGTCGTTTGTAATCGTGATGGAGATGATCGACGGCCACGAGATGGTCTTGCCGCTCATGGCGGTGGCGTTGTTGTCCAGCCAGGTGTCCAAGGCGCTGACGCCGTCGTTCTATCACACGCTTGCGCATCGGTTTCGTGCATCAATGCCGCGCCCAGCCGCGCAGTGAAAGTGAAAACACTCGTCTAACGGCACAAATGCATCAAACGCACGCCGCCGGTGCAGCGGCAGTCCAAATCCCCTAATGTGTGCGCGATAAAAAAGCGGCACGCCCCGATATGAGGCGAGCCGCTTTTTTTTCGTTCTTTGCGCAACGTTTTCTTTGAAGTGAAACCGTCGATATTAACCACTGCGTGAGCGTGGATTTAGTCGTCGATATCGGCAGAATATTTCAATACGTTAACAATGGCGCATGACTAAGTATGTCTAAACCAACGCATACGCAGAAATGCGCATGGGTGGTGGTTCGAATTGTAAAAACCCCGCGTTTCTTAGTACTAAATATCTAGACACAATATTCAAACTCGACTATTTTTCTTCGGTATTTGAAGTTTTTCCCTCTGCGCCTATCTCAGCCCCTGCACATCAAGACGGGTCTGTGCACGAGATAGCGCTCCTTCGTCAATAAGAAAGCCGCACTGCCGGGGGTACGGTAGCAATGAATACGACGAGCTACACGGTCAGGGCAAACGTTTGGGCAAATACAAGGCACCTGCGACGTGTCGATCCATGCCCAGCCCACGCCATTCATGTCGCTATCAAGTGGCCCTTTGATCCTCCCTGATTTCCTGTGCCCTTCACGGGCCAAGCCGTTGACCACTAAACGTTAGGCTCGGCGGACCAACACCCAACTCGTGTTGTATTGAAGACGCTTCCAAAGGGAGTGCTGAGTTGCTGCGTCCGTTTTAAAGCCGCGTGGTCATCGTCCATTGATTTTCTGGCAGTTCCAATCAATCGGGAACCCGCTGCCTTGCGGGTGCCAAGGGGGCGCTCGTCCTTATGGTTTGCGCCGCGCGATGGCTCCCCCCGTTTTTTCTATTTCTTTCTTGAGCTCACGGCGAGCACGATGGAATCAATATGAACAAATCATATAAAACGATTTGGAATGAGGCGCTGGGCGCTTGGGTGGCGGCGTCGGAGCTGGACCGGGCAAAAGGAAAGGGCGGCACGGTCGTCCGGCGCGCTTGCCATAACTCGGCCGGCGGCGCGATGACCTTGGTTGCAGCCGCCGTGGCGCTCCTGGGTTCTGTTCTTCCTGGGCAGGCATATGCGCAGGTGAACTGCTCCACGGCGCCGTACAACTTTTACAGCGGTAGCACGACGTGCGTCGGTTTCATGTCGATCGCCACGCAAGGCGGGGCGACGGCGGTCGGTTATGGCGCCAACAGTACTGGGCTTAACGCAATAGCAGTCGGCTTTCAAGCTGTTGCCTCCGGGACCAATTCCATCAATGTGGGTGCGCGCACCGCCCCGGGCACGGGTGCAACTGCCGATTCGACGATCGGTATCGGTACGGACGTCACTGCCAGCGGCACGGCGGGCATTGGTATTGGCGTCCAAAGCGTTGCCAGCGGCAACTTGGCGACGGCCGTCGGGTCTTTGGCAAAGGCAACCGCAGACAACGCCGTCGCGCTTGGCGCAAATGCCCAGGCGACGAATGCCGCCGCCACCGCTGTCGGTAACGGCGCTAAAGCCAGCGGCAACACGGCACTTGCAATCGGCGGACAGGCGTTCGCCATCGGCGACGGCACCGTTGCGGCGGGTCAGGGCGCCGGCGCGGGCTCGACCACGGGCAACACCGGCTCGGTGGCCGTCGGTATCGCCACCGGCACGCTCGTGAGTGGCGCGCAGAACACCGCAGTCGGCGGCGGTATCGCGAGCGCGATGCGCGGCGCGGGGTCTGGCGTCACCGGCACGCGCAACGTCGCGTTCGGCACGGGCGACGGCACGGTCACGTATGACGGTACGTTGGCCGCTTCCGCAGGTAACTTGGTATCCGGCAACGACAACGTCGCGATCGGCACGAACGCGGGCATCGGCGTGACAGCAAACGGCACCACCTCGGTCGGCCTGAACGCCAAGGCATCCGCCACCGGATCGATCGCCATCGGCGTTCAGTCGACGGCCGCGGGCGGTTTTGGCGTGGCGGTGGGCAACGCGTCGGTGGCTTCGCAAAGTGGTGCAACTGCCATGGGCAGCGGTGCAACGGCGTCGGGTGTATCAGGCACGGCCATCGGAAACAACGCGGTGGCCTCCGGCACGAACGCCGTGGCGATGGGTCTGGGCGCGCGGGCTACGGCCACCAACAGCGTGAGCATCGGCACAAACAACGTCGTCAGCGGTGCGAACTCAGGCGCCATCGGCGATCCGAGCACCATCACGGGCTCGGGTTCGTATTCGCTCGGTAACAACAACACGATCAATGCGAACAACGCGTTCGTCGTGGGCAACGGCGTGACGGTAGCCGGCGGTCTGGACGGCGCGGTCGTCCTCGGTAATGCGTCGACGGTGTCGGCCGCCGTGCAGACGCCGAACGCCACGATCGCAGGGACGACCTATACGTTCGCGGGCGGTGCGCCGGCGGCGGGCGATGTCGTCAGTGTGGGCTCGGCTGCCGCGCCGCGGCAGATCCAGAATGTCGCAGCCGGACGGATTAGCAGTAGCTCGACCGACGCGGTCAACGGCTCGCAGTTGTTTGCGACCAACCAAGCGGTGAATGGCGTCTCCACCACGGTCAACAACATCCAGAACGGCGCCGGCATCAAGTACTTCCACGCCAACTCCACAGCGGCGGATAGTCAGGCCACCGGCGCGGACAGCGTCGCCGTGGGCCCGCTCGCGGTCGCCAGTGGGGCGAACAGCGTTGCGACGGGTAACGGAGCCCAGGCGCAGGCCGCCAACGCGCTGGCACTCGGCGCCACTGCACGTGCAACCAATGCAGGAGATGTGGCACTGGGCTCCGGCTCCGTTACCGCCGCATCCAACCCGACAGGGAGCGCGGTGGTTGCCGGTGTCACGCGCAACTTTGCGGGTGCGACCCCGACCAGCGTCGTGAGCGTCGGTGCGCTCGGCGCAGAGCGTCAGATCACCAACGTCGCGGCCGGGCGCCTGAGTAATTCGAGCACCGATGCCGTCAACGGCTCGCAACTCTTTGCGACCAACCAGGCTATCGATGGTGTTTCCACCACCGTCAACAACATCCAGAGCGGCGCGGGTATCAAATACTTCCACGCCAACTCCACGGCGGCGGATAGCCAAGCCACCGGCACGGACAGCGTCGCCGTGGGGCCGCTCGCGGTCGCCAGTGGGGTGAACAGCGTGGCAGCCGGCAACGGTGCGCAAGCGCAAGCCGCCAGCGCGCTGGCACTCGGCGCGACTGCACGGGCAACCAACGCAGGGGATGTGGCACTCGGCTCCGGCTCCGTTACCGCCGCATCCAACCCGACAGCGAGCGCGGTGGTTGCCGGCGCCACGCGCAATTTCGCAGGGACCAACCCGACCAGCGTTGTGAGCGTCGGTGCGCTCGGCGCAGAGCGTCAGATCACCAACGTCGCCGCGGGCCGCCTCAGCAACTCGAGCACCGATGCGGTCAACGGCTCGCAACTCTTCGCGACCAATCAGGCGGTGGACGGCATCTTCACCACCGTCAACAACATCCAGAGCGGCGCGGGCATCAAGTACTTCCACGCCAATTCCACGGCGGCGGATAGCCAAGCCACCGGCACGGATAGCGTCGCCGTGGGGCCGCTCGCGGTCGCCAGCGGGGCGAACAGCGTTGCGACGGGTAACGGTGCCCAGGCACAGGCCGCGAACGCGCTTGCGCTTGGTGCGACTGCACGGGCAACCAATGCAGGGGATGTGGCACTCGGCTCCGGCTCCGTTACGGCTGCATCCAACCCAACAGCGAGCGCGGTGGTTGCCGGCGCCACGCGCAATTTCGCAGGGACCAACCCGACCAGCGTTGTGAGCGTCGGTGCGTTGGGCGCAGAGCGTCAGATCACGAACGTCGCGGCCGGGCGCCTGAACAATTCGAGCACCGATGCCGTCAACGGCTCGCAACTCTTCGCGACCAACCAGGCGGTGGACGGCATCTTCACCACGGTCAACAACATCCAGAACGGCGGGGGCATCAAGTACTTCCACGCCAATTCCACGGCGGCGGATAGCCAGGCCACCGGCACGGACAGCGTGGCCGTGGGGCCGCTCGCGGTGGCCAGCGGTGCGAACAGCGTGGCCATGGGCAATGGCGCACAGGCAACGGCCGCCAACTCCGTCGCACTCGGCGCCAATTCCACCACCACCGCCAACCTGGGCGCCGCCGCGTACAACCCCGGCACGGCAGCGCTGGCAGGCACCTCGCCGGTGGGCGAGGTCTCGGTGGGTTCGGCCGGCAACGAGCGCCGCATCACCAACGTGGCTGCAGGCTCGGCGGCAACGGATGCCGTGAACGTGAGCCAGTTGCAGTCGGTGCAAACCGAGCTGACGCAGACGAAGAACGACGCGCTGCTGTGGGACCCGACCGCCAACGGCGGCACGGGCGCCTTCAGTGCCAACCACGGCGGCACGGGCCCGAACATCATCACCAACGTTGCACCGGGCGCGTTGAATGCCACCAGCACGGATGCGGTGAATGGCTCGCAGCTCTTCGCGACCAACCAGAACGTGACCAACCTGGGCAACTCGATCACCAATATCCAGAACGGCGGCGGCATCAAGTACTTCCACGCCAACTCAACGGCGGCTGACAGCCAGGTCACCGGCACCGACAGCGTGGCCATTGGGCCGCTGGCGGTTGCAACCGGCGCCACAAGCCTTGCAGCGGGCAATGGCGCGCAGGCGCAAACGGCCAACGCGCTCGCGCTCGGTTCGCTGTCGACGGTGTCGGTGGCAGGCGGTGTTGCGATCGGCTCTGGCGCGATCTCTGACCGCCCCATTGCTTCTGGTATCGGGGCGATTCCCGCAGGGAGTCAGGCCGTGCCGTTCAACACGTCCGACGGGACACTGCTGGGCGCCGTGTCGTTTGGTAGCGCGGCAGGCAATACGTACCGCCAGTTGACCAACGTGGCCGACGGCACGGGCCAGCACGATGCGGCAACGATCCGCCAGTTGACCGGCGCGCTGCAATCCTTCGCGGTCACGCCCACGCTGTACTTCCACGCCAACTCGACAGCGGCCGATTCGCTCGCGGTCGGCTCGCAGTCGGTGGCCGTTGGGCCGACGACGGTGGTCAACGGTGACAACGGTGTCGGCATCGGCAACGGCGCGATCGTCCAGCAAACCGCGCCTGGCGGTATCGCCATTGGTCAGGCATCGACTTCCGGCCAAGCCGATGCCATTGCGTTGGGCAGCGGATCGACGGCCAACGGTGCGCAGTCCATCGCGCAAGGTGCCAACGCAAATGCCGCATTGGCGGGTGGCATCGCCATTGGCTCCGGTGCGAAGAGCAACGCGGTGGATGCAGTGGCCCTGGGCTCTGGCGCCAACGCCACCTTTGCCAACAGCGTTGCGCTGGGCGCCGGTTCGCTCACCTCCGTGGGCGCGTTGACCAACTACATGGCATTCGGGCTGACGGCGCCGCAAACGTCGTCGGGTGAGCTGAACGTTGGCAACCGCCAGATCACGGGCGTGGCTGCCGGTCGCCTGGGTACGGATGCGGTGAACGTGTCGCAGTTGCAGGCCGTCCAGCAGCAGCTCTCAACGATCATCAGCAACAACGGTGGCCCGTTCACCTCGACCTCGCCCAACGGCACCACCAACAACACGCCGCCGACCACGCCGGGGCCGAACTCCTCGGCGGGGGGCACGGGTTCGGTGGCGTCGGGCAGCAATAGCACGGCGCTGGGCAACAGCTCACAGGCAACCGGCAACAACACCACCGCCGTTGGTACCGGCGCAGTGGCCACGGGCAGCGGGTCAACCGCCATTGGCGCAGGCAGCAATGACGGCGGCCGCACGGATGTCGTCTCGGTGGGCTCCTCCACCTTGTCGCGGCAGGTCATCAACGTGGCCGCCGGCACGGCACCCACCGATGCCGTCAACGTGTCACAGCTGAACAACGCCGTGACGCAAGCCAACAACTACACCGACAACCAGGTCGCGGGCTTGCGCAACAGCATCGATTCGTATCGGCGCGATGCTGAAGGCGGCACCGCCATGGCCATGGCAATGGCGGGCCTGCCGCAACCCACGGGCCCCGGCAAGAGCATGGTCGCGGTGGCAGGCAGTGTTTACAACGGCCAATCGGGGCAGGCGCTCGGTATCTCAACGGTGTCAGAAAACAACCGCTGGATCTACAAGGCCGCCGTCTCCACCAACACGCGCGGCACGTATGGCGCCGTGGTTGGTGCCGGGTATCAGTGGTGAGGCCAGCCGCAGCACAGCAACCACCGCAACGTGACACTTTCGGATTCCTGATATGAACAAGCGCTCAATCCCAGCCTGCATCGCAACGCTCTCGTGCATCTTCGCCCTTGCGGCATGCGCGGGCCCTGGCCCCACCGATACCGCGTTCCCAACACTGGACACGGCGATGACGCCCGAGGGTTCGTTCCCCAACGTTGACCACCTGCGCATGGTCGAGCCCGGCATGACGAAGGGCCAAGTCTATGACCTGATCGGCGTGCCGCATTTTCATGAGAGCGTGTTTCGCGTGCGCGTGTGGAACTACCTGTTCCACTTCCGCAGCGCAGACAAGCCTGTCGCGTGTCAGTACCAGATCCAGTTTGACGACGACAACCGCGTGACCAAGACGCGATGGGCCGACCCGCAGTGCGAAACCTTTGCCCCGGCAAAGCCCGCGCAGTAACCAGACAGATTCGAAGGAGAGTGGTTGATGAAACGTTTTAACGGCGCATTCAAGGTGGTTGCGGCGTGCGCCCTTGCCGCCGCTTCCGTGCTGGCACACGGCGCAGAAGCGGGCGACTCCGCAGATGAGTTGCTCGGCAACGCTGCGCTCGCGCTCAAGCGCATCGACGCGGGCGACTACACCGCGCTCTGGCAGCAGACGGCGCCTTTCGTACGCGGGTTCTACACGCCGGATCGCTTTGCCAGCGGGCTCACGCAAGCGCGCAAATCTGTGGGGGCTGTCAGCGAGCGCGGCTGGGCTTCGGTTACGCGGCTCACCTATACGAAGGTCAAGGAGGTTCCAGATGGGCTGTATGCAAACGTCGACTTCGCGACGCGGCTGACCGATGGCCGCGTTGTCTACGAGAAGGTGAGTTTCCAGCTAGGAGCAGACGGGCATTGGTACTTCACCGGGTACGATCCGCGCCAGAACCAGGGGGCCGGCACGCAGGCGCAGAAGTGACCGCGCGGTTTTGCCAAACCAGCGCGGCCTGATCAACGCATTGGTCTGCAATGCCGAGTCGCTGGCGCTCGGCAATGCAGATGCGGCAACCGGTGAACTTAGCCGCGCCGCGCCGCCTCGATCGTGGCGATGTCGATCTTGCCCATCGTCATCATCGCGTCAAAGGCGCGCTTGGCCGCTGCGCGGTCCGGGTCGGTAAAGGCCGCGGTGAGCGCGCGTGGCGTGATCTGCCACGACAGCCCCCATTTGTCTTTGCACCAGCCGCACGCGCTTTCCTGCCCACCGTTGCTGACGATGGCGTTCCACAGCCGATCGGTTTCGGCCTGGTCGTCGGTCGCAATCTGGAACGAAAACGCCTCGCTGTGCTTGAACTGCGGGCCGCCGTTCAGCCCCAGGCACGGAATGCCCGCCACGGTGAACTCCACCGTCAGCACATCGCCTTCCTGGCCGGCGGGGTAGTTGCCGGGCGCACGGTGCACGGCGGTGACTTTGCTGTCTGGGAAGGTCTTGGCGTAGAAGTTGGCCGCATCCAGCGCATCGCGGTCGTACCACAGACAGATCGTGTTCTTGCTGACCATGCATGTCTCCTCAATGGGCGGGCATCGGCATTTGCGGTCGAGGCATTCCACTGCGTGCGCGTGCCCGTGATGTGACGTGGATGCCATTGCCGTGGCTTGCACTCTCTCACACTCCACCGGCAGCAGCGGGTACTGTTTCTCGTAGGTTTTGACGCATCTGTCATGCCGGCTCGGGCAGCTTCGCGATCACCTTGATCTCGAACTGAAAGCCGTAGAGCCACGTCACGCCAATGCCCGTGAGCGTGGGGTAGGGCGCCTCACCCCAATGCTCTCCGACCACCTTCCAGATGGGCTCGAACTGCGTTTCCGGGTTCACGATAAAGACCGTCACATCAATCACGTCCTGGAACGTGCACCCGGCAGCAGACAGGATCGCGTTCAGGTTGTCGAAAGCCAGCCTGACCTGCTTCTGAAGATCGGGCTCGGGCGAACCGTCTGGCCGGCTGCCCACCTGGCCCGACACAAACAGAAAACCGTTGGAGCGGATGGCCGGTGAATAGCGGTTTTGCTCATACAGGGCTTGGCGCGCGGCCGGAAACACAACATCGCGTGCAGACATGAATCGCTTCCTTGCAGGGGTGAATAGGGCGTTGGCTAGTTGGGCTGCGCAGCCAGGGCACTGTAAGCATTCCCACCGCGTGAATAAACCGCCCATGCCTACAATCACTGTTTGTGGTTGCCAAACAATCTTCCCGGGGCAGGAGCCAACGTGGACCGTTTCGATGCACTGCAGGCCTTCGTTCGCGTGGTCGAGGCCGGCAGCTTTACCAAGGCCGCGCAGACCCTCCAGATCAGCAAGACCACCGTCACACAACTGGTTCAGCAATTGGAGGCGCGGTTGCGCGTCAAGCTGCTGAACCGCACCACGCGGCAGGTCAACGTCACCGAAGATGGCGCTGCCTATTACGAGCGCGCCGTGCGCTTGCTGGCTGACCTTGAAGACGCCGACACCAGCCTGTCCACCGCATCCGCCGCACCGCGCGGGCGCCTGCGCGTGGATGTGCCCACCCCGTTTGCAAGGTTGATCCTCGCCCCCGCCTTGCCCGAATTCCACGCGCGGTATCCCGACATCCAGCTTCACATTGGCGCGAGCGACCGCATGGTCGACGTGATTGGCGACAACGTCGATTGCGTGCTGCGCGGCGGCGACCTTGCCGACTCTTCCCTACAGGCCCGCCGCGTGGGCGCATTGCGGCTTGGCGTATATGCGGCACCGGGCTATCTGGACCAGGCCGGTACGCCCCTGCACCCCAGCGAGTTGGAAGACCCGCGCCACCGCATCGTCGGTTTTCTGAGCACGCTCAGCGGCAAGCTCCGGCCGCTCACGCTGCAGCGTGACAACGAAACCTTCAACGTGAGGGCGCGCTATGTGGTTGCACTGGATGACGGCAATGCCTACCTGGCGGCCGGCGTGGCCGGGATGGGCGTGATCTGGTTGCCGCACTACATGGGCGAGCCGCACGTGGGGCGCGGCGAACTGGTGCCGCTTTTCACTGATTGGCACCTCACCCCAATGCCGATGTATCTGGTGTTTCCGCCCAACCGGCATGTCAGCGCAAAGCTGCGTGCGTTCATGGGGTGGGTCGATGAGCTGATGGCGCGCCATGCACCGTTGGTGGGTTGAGTACGGCTCGGTCAAGAACCGAATGAGATACGGCGGCGAAAAGTCAGCTTCCTGTGCCTTTGGCCCGTGCAATGGCTCTGCGCGGCCTACAGGACAATACCGTGCGCTGCTGCCGGTTCGACGACATCGCTCTTCTCGCCAAGCATGTCCATGAGTTCGCGTTCGATCTTCCTGCAGATCCGGGCCATGGGCACGTCATTCGGGTTGCCTTCGAATGGGTTCTCCGTGCTTTCGCCCACTTGCTCCAGCGCTAGGTACATCCACGAGATCATGGTGCTGAAGGGAATGACGAGCCAGATCATGTGGCCATGCATGACACCTGTCACGCTGGCATTGAGCTTTTCGAACTCAGTCAGAATGCCGAAAGGCAGCAGCAGACAAAAGGTACTGACAAAGAGCTTGTTGATGACCTCATATTGCCTGGGATACGGGTACTCCTTGACGCGCTCCGCCCGCCCTTGCTGCACGAACAGGCTTCGTATCACGCCTCCCAACTCCAGGTAGAAGGCATTGCTGATCTCGTCGGTGGTAAGCAACCGCTTGAATTCCGCCGCTTGCGTCGCGAGCAACCGGGTTGTCCTGTTCTCGGCATGCAGTACCGAGTCGAGAGCGGCTTGCGGCAGATATCGTGAAAGCGCCTGTTCCAATGAGGTTTCCCACTCGGGCACCTGGTAGTACTTCCGGTACTCCATGTTGGCTGCCTTGCCGGTGTTTTCCCACACTCGTGGGCTTCTCAATTGATAGCGAAGTGCCGTCAACCATGCGCAATGCCGGAGAACCAGTTCTCGCCCGGCGGCTGGCGCTGCCGGAAAGTCTCGCGCCATGACACCCAGGCCTCGGCTGAGGCTCAGGATTTCCGTCCAGATTTGCTGTGCTTCCAAGGCTCTGCCGTAGGTCTGCACATTCCTGAAACCGACGATGAATGACGTGGCCGTGCCCAGCAGCACCACAACCGACACCGGAATCGACAGCCATTTCAACCCGAGGAACTGGTAGAGGAGAACGGGCAGCGAACCACATGCCAGAGAGGCATAGAGCTGCCGTCTCGACCAGAGCGTGAACTCGAACAGTGAGTACGATTTCCCCAGGTGCATGGTGTGCCTCTCTCAACGGTGCGGCAGAACGGCGATGCCTGCGTAGAAGACTCGGCTACTTCACCGGCGTCAGGACCGGCGCACCTTTCTTCTTGATCAGGAACACCACAAACCTCGCCGGCTGCGTCGCACTGGCATTGCGCCCGACGGTATGGACGTCGTTGGGGCCTTCGTGGAACGTATCGCCAGCCTTGAGTGTGACCTCCTTGCCGCCGTTCAGACTCATGACGATGCTGCCTTCGAGCACATAGACAAAGGCGTGCGCGTCATGGCGATGCACGGGGTCGACCGAGCCGGGCGGATAGTCCACGACGATCATCTGAACCTCTTTGCCTGCGTACTCCGGCAACGATTCCGTGCGCAGGGGCGTCACGCTCGCTTCCGGCGCAGCCTTGACCAACTGCGCCATCAGCAGGCACGAGCACACCACGGCTGCAGCAAAGGACACTGGATTTTTCATGGCATCACTCCAGATGGGCCTTGTCGAGCCCGAACGCCTTGTCGGATGACCCGGGCACCATGCGGAACGCCACGTTCAGGCGGTTCCAGCTGTTGATCGCGCCCACAAGGAACGTCAGATCGGCCAGCTCTTTTTCGGAGTACTGGGCACGCACGCTGTCGTAGATTTCGTCTGACACGCCCAAGGCGGGAATCTGGGTCAGCACCTCAGCCCATGCCAGCGCGGCGCGTTCGCGCGGCGAGAACAGCGTCGATTCGCGCCAGATCGCCACGTGGTAAAGGCGCAGTTCACGCTCGCCGTGGATCTTCGCCATCTTGACGTGCATATCGACGCAGAAGGCGCAGCCATTGATTTGCGACACGCGTAGCTCGACAAGCTCGCGGATGTGCGTCTCGATGGTCGTTTTCTGAAGCAGCGTGTTGAGCTCCACGAGCTTCTTGCTCAGTTCGGGAGATTGCTGAAAGTAGTTGAGGCGTTGCGTCATGATGCGCTCCTGATGAGATGACCGCGTGGCGGTGCCCGGCAACGGCGTGATGCGCGGCCCCGGACCTGGTGGGATGTGTGAGTCGGTGGTCAGTGGCCTTTTGCCTGTGCGTCGAGCCACTGGTCGAGACTGATGCGGCCGATTCGAGCGTCGCCGAGCGGCACGAGCGACAGTTCCTCGACCAGGCCGCCGTAGTACCGTGCGTCGGGATCCGTCACGACCTGGCGCGTATCGCCGATCGATTTCAAATAGCGCGCGATGATCTGGGCGAAGGGCGCGCGGTCCGGTCCGGCAATGTCGATCGTGCCGTTCAGCGGTGCCGCGACTGCCACCTGCGCGAGGATCGCCGCAATATCGTCGGCCGCGATCGGCTGGAACAAACCGTCACCGACGCGCACCGTGCCTGCGACCGTGCTGAAGTCGGCAATGCCCCCGATGAACTCCATGAACTGAGTCGCACGCACAATCGTGTACGGCACACCGGCCGCTTCGATCGCCTCTTCCTGCGCAACTTTGGCGGTGAAATAGGCGTTGTCCGCCATCCGATCCGTGCCAACGATGGACAGCGCGACGTGATGGCGCACCCCCGCGGCGACCTCTGCCTTGCCAAGATTGCGCGCCGAGCTGCGGAAGAACTCGAGCACTGCTTGCGGCTCCCACGACGGCGCATTCGTCACATCCACAACAACATCAGCGTCCGTGAGTGCATTGCTCAGGCCCTCGCCCGTCACGGAATTCACACCGTTGCGCGGCGAGGCGGCAAGCACCGTATGACCGGCTTCGCTTAGCAGCGTGACAACACGTGAGCCGATCAGGCCCGAACCACCGATTACGACGATCTTCATGGCAGATTCTCCGAATGAGAGTCAGTGAATGCACAAGGTGCTGGGGGGGCGCGGCGCCGTCTGAACATGTCGCTGTCGTCGCATCGCTTGAGACCAGTGTGGAACAATCACGCCCTATAAATAAGGGCCAAGAATTGTCGAAATGACTAGTCCAAGTCGTTTGCGCCTCTCTTGCCGACGAGACCGCCATGACCGCCCCCACACCCGCACTGACCATCGAAATCGACCGGCAACAGGCATTGCCGATCTATCTGCAGATTTGTGAGCGGTTCAGAACGGCGATCGCGGCCGGGCATCTGCGTCCCGGCGATCGGGTGCCTGCATTGCGGGGCCTGGCGGCGCAACTGAACACGGCGCGCGGCACCGTCGAGCTGGCCTACACGATCCTTGTGGATGAGGGCTACCTGCAGATGCGCGGGGCGGCAGGCACGTTTGTGTCGCCGTCGCTGCCGGCATCGGTGGTGCGTTCGTCGCGCCGGGAAGCGCCTGAAGCCGCAGGAAGCAAGCGTGGCGCTGGGAAAAGGCGGGAACACAAGACCTCGGACACATCAGATCGGATACCGCCGACCCCCGCGCGCCCGTTGACAATCGCCGTAGCCATGAGCGGCGAGCCCCGGCCGTTGCAGCCAGGTCTGCCCGCCCTCGACGCCTTTCCGCGCAAGGTATGGAATCGGCTCATTTCGCGCCACGCGCGCAGCGGCGAACGTGCCGTGCTTGCGTACCCAGACCCGGCTGGCTACCGGCCGCTGCGCGAACACATCGCCACCTATCTCGGGCTGGCACGCGGTGTCACCTGTTTGCCGGAGCAGGTGTTTGTAACCGGCGGCTATCGCGCAACGCTGGAACTCGTCTTGCGCAGCCTCGCCCAGCCGAACGACCACGTATGGTTTGAAGACCCGGGCTACCTGCTCGCGCGCAGCTTTCTGGCCGAGACGGGCATGCAGCTCGTACCGGTGCCGGTGGATGAAGAAGGGCTCAACGTCGAGCGCGGTATCGAACTGGATACGCAGGCGCGCTTTGCCTTGGTCACGCCGTCTCATCAGAGCCCGCTGGGGCACACACTTTCGCTCGCAAGACGCATGGCGCTTCTGGATTGGGCAGAGAAGGGGTCTCGCTGGATCGTCGAAGACGACTACGACAGCGAGTTCCGCTATCAGGGGCGGCCGTTGCCCGCGTTGAAGAGCCTCGACCGGCATGATCACGTCATCTATTGCGGCACGTTCAGCAAGATGATGTTCCCGGGTTTGCGGCTCGCGTATGCGGTCGTGCCTGAGCGCGCCATCGAGCGCGTCACGCGGGTGGCATGCAGCATGAACGCCGGCTCGCCAACGCTGTTGCAGGCGGCGGTTGCAGACTTCATGGACGAAGGACATTTCGCGCGCCACGTAAAGCGAATGCGCGCGTTGTATGGGCAGCGGCGCATGCTGATCGCGCACGCGCTGGAGCGTGCGTTTGGCGACCGATTGCATGTCGAGTTGCCGCCCGGTGGCGTCCAGTTCGCTGTGCAGTTCACTGAAGGGGCAGACGGCCCTGTCAACGATGTTGCCGTTGCCGCGCGTGCCCGTGAGGCAGGGCTCGCCGTGCTGCCACTTTCGATCTGGTATGCAAATGCCCGAATGTTGCACGCGCCACGCGGCCTTGTGATCGGCTTCGCCAACATTGCGGATGCGAGTGAGGCGGCCCGTCTCGCACGAACGTTGCGCACGTGCTTGCCTGACTGACACCCGCAGAATCCAGAAGCGCTCCAATACAGCGCCCCAACAAAAAAGCCGCCCCAAAGGCGGCTTTCTTTTTATGTAGCGGCAATCGACGCGTGCATCGCGCTTAGCTTGCGCCGCCTGTTGTCGAACTCGCCGGTTCAGACGTGGGCGCGGTGTTCGGCGCCGGGGTCGTTACTGCCGGGGCCGATGCCGGTGCAGCTTCAACCGGCGCCTTCGAGGCCGGCGCAACCACAGGCGCCGCCGCAGGCGCGGAAGCCGGCGCAGCAGCCGGAGCCGAAGCCGGCGCCACCACCGGCACAGGCGGCGCGGCGGGTGTGGGCACCACCGGCGTGGTCATCTTCATCGGCTCGCCCTGCGGCGTGGGTGCGGGCTCGGGCAGCGGGGCCACGTGTTCCTTCTCCGCTGCCTTGGCGACCTTGCGGTCATGGCGGGCGGGGTCGATCTTCAGGAAGTGGTCAACCAGGTTGAAGTAGCGCTCGTAAAACACCCCGGCCGGAATCGTCTCGCTTGCCACCTTCACCATCGAATCGTCACCCGAGCCGATGGGCAGCGACACCGAGCCCAGGATGCTCAAGCCCACGCTTGCCGACGTGCTCGTCTTCTTGAGCGTGTAGCGGTCTTGCACCGCGTTCACATAGGCCGTGCTCGACGTGCCCTCGGTATTGGCCTCTGCGCACACCACGTGGAACGAGATCACCACGTGCGAATCGTTGCTCGGCTGGAAGTTCTTGCTGCCGTCGATCGTGTCGGGGCGGGGCGAGCTCGACACATACCCCTGGCTCAGCAGCGCCCGGCGTGCCGCCTCGCACGTCGCGTCAGATTTGGCGTGGAAGGTGCGCGCATAGGGGCTTGCCGCCGCATCAAACTGCTCCTGCTGATAGAGCGGCGTGGGCGCAGAGCTGCACGCAGCCAAAGCGGCAGCGATGCTGGCAGCAGCGCACAAAACGGACAACGGACGGAAGCGATAGGGCATGGCGTTGGGCAAAAGGGCTCGGCCGGGTGATGGTGCGGCGGCGGCGCCACTGCGTATGCAGCGCAAGTTTTGTGCGCGGCAGGCGGTGGCGGCGTAGGCGGGTGGCCGGGCGACATTATAAGTTTGTCTGGTGACACGTCACCCGCAGCGTGCGCCCATTCAGCGCGCACCACCAGGGCGCTCCAGTCTGCACGCAAAGCCAGCGCCATCAGTCGGTTCCGGCCCAACTCTCAAGAAAACTCATATTGCGTTGACCCATGCCGGCGCGCGGTGTCTTATCGCCCCCAGTGCGCGACACCCCACTTTAGTAGGGGGTGGCAAGCACCAGCAGCGACCGCGCTCTCAGCCAAACGCACGAGCTACCGCAGCGCTGCAGAGTTCGCCCGTCCGTCTGGCCTATCGATCAATCGAACAATCGAAGTCTTGAGACCCCCGATGAATAGAAATTGCAACGTCCTCATCCCGGCCTTGCTGGCCGCTCTTCTGGCCGGCTGCGGCGGCGACGGAAGCAGCGTCGCCGGTAGCGGCGGCACGGCTACACCGGCCACAACCGCAACCACAGGCACCGTCGTCTCGCCCAGCGGCAACCAGCCGGGAACCACCTGGACCAGCGTCAAGTGGGGCGGCGGCGGGTATGTCACCGGCCTCATCTACCACCCGAGCAACGCGGGCCTGCTGTATGCACGCACTGACGTTGGCGGCGCTTACCGTTGGGACACGGCCAGCTCCACCTGGACGCCCATCACAGACGGCATCGGTTTTGGCGCAGGCGAGGGCGATTTCCACGGCGTTGAAAGCATCGCGCTCGACCCGAACAACGACCAGCTCGTCTACATGATGACGGGCATTACCGTGACGCAGGGTCACAACGGCCGCATCTATATCTCCAGCGACCGCGGCAACACCTGGACGCACTACGATCTGCCGTTCCCGGTGGGCGGCAACGACAACGGACGCGGCACCGGCGAGCGCCTGCAGGTGGACCCGAACAACCCCACAACGCTGTTCTACGGCTCGCGCACGGCCGGCCTGTGGAAGAGCACGGATTCCGGCCACACCTGGGCGCAAGTCACAGGCCTGTCTTCCACCACTATCAACGGCGGCAGCTCCCCTATTGGCGTGGAGCAGGTGATTTTTGATACGTCGGGCAAGGGCGGCGGCCAGCCGACGTGGATCATGTGGGCCACCGTTGCGCCCGACTACGCCAACGCGGCGGGCCTGACGTCCACCCTGTACAGATCCACCAACGGCGGGTTTTCGTGGAGCCCGGTGTCCGTTCCGCAGGCGGTGTCGGGCTACTACATCCCGCACGTGGTACGCACGTCTGACGGCAACTTCTACGTGGTGTTCAACGCAGGCGTTGGCCAGGGCATCAACGGCCCGAGCTACCTCTACAAGTTCGGGGGCAGTAACGACAGCAACTGGACGCAGCTCAAAAGCTCCACCAGCAACGGCTTTGGCGGCTTGTCCGTCTCTGGTCTTGGCGCGTCTGCCCGCATCGCCCTTGGCATGACGGGCTGGAGCGACACCAGCAAGACCATCCAGCTATCTGACGACGGCGGCAGCACCTGGCGAGAAATCGAAGCCGGCATGCCGCACACCGGCCTTGCCTCAGGTGGCTGCGCTGGCTGGGTCGAGAGCGTCGTGATTGACCCAGCCAACCGCGATCACATCATGCACGTGCACGGTGGCGGCGTTTGCGAAACCATGAACGCCTCGTCGCCAGCGCCCACCTGGAGCGCCAAGGTCGACAACCTTGAAGAGACCGCCACCCTCGCGCTCGTGACGGCGCCGCCCGGTGCTTCGTACAACTTCATCAACAGCGCAGGCGACATCGGCACGTGGGTCAATACAGACCTCACGACGCGGCCGACCAAAGGCCCGTTGAACACGTGGAGCAGCGGCAACTCCGCCGACATGTCGTGGGCAGACCCGACGTACATTGCCGCCGCAGGTGTGGACAACGCCAACGGCCATGTCACCAAGGGCTTCTGGTCTGGCGATAGCGGCAATAGCTGGTCGACGTTTGCATCGCTGCCCAATGGCGCCGCCGCAAGCCAGAGCAACGTAGGCAACCTGGTCGTGCCGTCACGCAACAACGTGACCTGGGCACCGCCCGACTCGGTGCCGTCGTACACCACCAACAATGGCGCGAGCTGGACGGCCACCAACCTGCCGGCGTTCAGCGCCACCTGGAACGGCTACGCCCGTGGCTACCGCCTGGCCGCAGACCGCAAGAACCCCAACAAGGTCTACGCCTACGACTCCGGCGGCGCACCGTGGAGCTGGCAGCGCGGCAAGGTCTACGTCTCGAACGATGGCGGCCACACCTTCACGCTCAGCCAGGGCTCCGTCAACGCAAACATGGCCTGGAACTCGTGGTGGGATACATCGATGGCAGTCAACCCCAACGCCGAGGGCGACATCTGGCTGGCTGACGGCACAGCCGTGTACCACTCGGTGGATTCCGGCGCCACGTGGACAAAGCTCAACGCCTTTGCATCCGCCAACGGCACGATGGGCGCCACCGTGCTCACCTTGGGCAAGGCACAAGCGGGCGCGCCGTACTCCGCTGCCATCTACGTAGAAGGCACGCTCAACGGCGTCTGGGGCATCTACCGCTCTGACGACGGCGGCGCAACGTGGTCGCGCTTTAACGACGACGCACACCAGTTTGGCGGCTCCGGCGTGATGGCGGGCGACTGGAACACGTACGGCCGCATCTACGTCAATGGCGCCGCGCGTGGGCTGATCTATAGCAATTGATGTGGGGAGGACTGGTCGATCAACGATCCGTCGATCAGTCATTACGTCACCCGAAAGCTGGTTGTCGGCTTTCGGGTTTTTTTATAAGCGATCGAGAATGGGCGGCTTGAAGAATCGCTTCGGGATCGTGCCCATACCTTCGCTACGGTTGCCATGCCTGCCCCAGCGCGCGACAACAATGGAGTTCATCGCTAACCAAACACTCCGATCACTATGGGCGGCTGCATCTCTAAAACGGGCGGGGCGCGCGGTCCCGTCACGTACGGTTCCGATGGATATGAATCGGACGTCGAAACACGAAACAACCGCGCCACGTCGTCACAGGGCTCGCGTCCTGATGCAGCGCTGAGCGGCCTGGTCCCGTTGGCAAGACGTGTGTACGAAGACAGCACGCTTTACCATGGCACCAAGCGCGAGCACGTGCCATCGATCCGCAAAAACGGCTTCCAGAAGGAACGCAAAAGCGACGGAGCGACGGAAGGCGGCGGTGGCAACTTCATGATGCGATTCAGTAGTGGCGGCGTCACCGCTTCCAGCGAACACCACTACCTATCAAGCAGCCGTCAGATGGCGAAAGACTTCGCCATGTATGCCGACCCGGATCGGCCCGCGCTCGTGCGCACTATTGGCGTTGCAAACAACGTCCATCTGGAGAGCGACCCCTACTCCGAGGGGCCGGCGCTGCGCACCAGGGACTCGATTCCCCCGGCGTACGTGCTGGGTTCGAAGCGAAGCCCAGCAGGCGCCAACGCAAAAGTCTTTCGCGACGAAATGCAGAAGGCCGGTCACGATGTATCAACAAAGCAGGCCGGGCAACTGCTGAGGGAGGTGCAGTCCGATTCCGAGGACGATGCCTACCCATCCCACGACGAATTCATCATGCGCCATTTGCGCGGCTGAAGAAGGCGTTGATTGAGTCGGTCGCCCTGGGTGCCGGATGCGTTGGGCCCTGGGTCTGGCGCAGTTGTTGTCAGAGCTGCGCCAACAACGTTTCAGCGATCGCTCTGCCGTGCAACGCCGAACGCCAGCGCTTCGGAATCGCGTCTTCCCCGTACACCAGCCCAGCCAACCCGCCGGCAATACATGCCGTGGTGTCCGTATCGTTGCCCAGCGCGACCGCACGCTTAACGCAGTCCTCATAGCTGTGCGTTGACAGCACGCAGTGGATTGCCGACCAGAAGCTGTCCACCACATAGCCTGACCCTTGCGGTGCATCGAAGCGGCCGTCCAGTGCGATCTTCAGTTCGGTGTCGTCCGTGGTGCCGGCATGGCGTTCGAGCAGTTCGTCCTCCGCGGCGCGTACCGCATCGGCGGCGGACTGACCTTCCAGAATGCCCATCGCAGTCAGGCAGTAGAGCGCGCAACAGAGTTGAGAACGGATGTGGCCATGCGTGGGCAGACTCTGCTTGCGCGCAAGGTGGATCGCCTCGTCCCGAGAGGCCGCCACCATGACAACGGGCAGGCAACGCATGAGTGATCCGTTGCCGTTGTCGCGTTCGCCGCTCGGCCCCGACGTGGACGGGCTGGCGCCAGCCGCTATGGCGTAGAAAGCCTGCCGCGTTTGCAAGCCGATATCGAAGACATTCCCGTCGGGTGTGAAGGCCCCTTGCTGGAACCAGTTCAGCAGGTTCGCCGCAAATGCGTCGAGATCCAGTGTTGGATCGCGAACCAAGGCATCGAGCAGGGCGAGTGCCTGAGCACCGTCGTCGCTCCACGTGCCGGGCAGTACGCCCGCGTGAGCGCGGTTAAAGCCCGCTGGCGGCGTCATATCGATCTCTGCGGCGGGCGGGATCGAGGCTGCGTCGTGAAACTCGTACGGGACGCCCAGCGCATCACCGACCAGGAGGCCAAGCAGGCCGCCGCGCAGGCGGGCTTGGCGGGATGGGGTTGTCATGTGCTTGTTGTGGTTTGTAACGGCCTACTTTTTTGCGGCCCTCTCGTACGGCGCTACGTACGTCTCATACGACGTAAAAATGTCTTCGATGAGGGCAAAGTCCGGCACGAAGACATAGCCGATGATGCCAAGGATGCAGCGGACGACAATGCCCGTGTGTTCCCAGATCATGTAGAACGCGAACGCAAACACGACCCACGCCACCAGCATCCACACGACGCGCCATCGATACGCCGTGTACTGCTCGCGCGTCATCTTGGGCATCGCGGGCAACGGTTTCAATAGGTCGTTGAGCATGTCTAGCCCCGTGGGTCCACCTTGCCAGTGCGCAACGCAACCGCCCAATCCGGCCGGCCCCGCTGCTCCGCAATTGCCGCCGCATCATCCCACGCGTATTCAACCGCACGGAATTCCGCACTCCATTCACCCGCCTGTTCAGTCACGATGGCATAGCGCGCATGCGGGCTGCCGGTTTCAATCGAGTGGGGGAAAGGATAGGCATCGCTGTAAGCCTGCAGGCCGACACTGCCCGGGTTGACGATCAAGCGGCCATCCACCAACTTCATCGCGCGCGGCATATGGGTGTGGCCGCACAGCACGAGCTTGGCTTCGGCATCTTCGGCGCGGGAGAGCACTTCATCGTGCGTGGCTGCGCGGCACTCTTTCTCAGCAAGCGATTCCAGAAAGTAGGTCTGGTCGTGCTGGGCAGACCCGTGAACGAGCAGCACATCGTCGTCGATATACCGAAGCACCGGCAGGCTGGCAAACCATGCGAGCTGATCCGGCCGCAATTGCTCAAACGCATACTGATCTGACGCGCCCATGCGTGATGGATCACCCGCAAGAACCTGCCTTTCGTGATTGCCGCGAATGGTCGGCAGGTTCAGTGCCATCAACCGATCCACCGTTTCGCGCGGTTGCAGCGGGCCAGACGCAATATCGCCCAGGTTCACGATCAGATCGACGCCCTGGGCCTGAATGTCTTCCAGCACTGCGTCCAACGCGGCCAGATTGCCGTGAATATCGGAGAGGGCGGCGATTCTCATGGGGCGTGAGAGCCATGACGATATGGGAAATAGGTGCCGAATCGTACCGGAGAGTCTTTGCGTGAGTAAGTGAAAAAAGGACCGGCACCCGCAGCCACGCAGCGCCGCGCGCCACCACAGCCCCAAGATATGCCCAATTCTTAATTCAGATTTTCACCAAACATAAATCAGCATCCCGCATTCGATCTTTATCAACCCCCGCCCAAAAAACCTCCAAAGACCCCACCAACGGGGGCAGCGCAATCCCGATGCATCGCCTATGCTGTTTCCCAATTAAAAACCGGCGCCCTGATTTGAATCGGATTATCAGAGAAAGCGCCTAGTCCTAAATATCTAAAAGCATTAGGCCGGGGGCAGTAAATGGGGCGGAGGAGAAAACAAGCATCCACCAGCGACGTGCTGTTGGCGCTGCCGTGGTGGATGCTGGCGATTGGCTCGGCAGCCAGTTACCTGATTTTTCACAACATCCTCCCAGCCGCGTTTGCGGCCAACCCCATCTTGAGCAGTCTGGGGATGCTGGCGCGGGGGCTGGCCTGGATGCCCGCGCTGCTGCTCGCCTTCTTTGCCGTGCTGTCGTACCTGCGGGAGCGCAGCCAACAGGCCGATGCCCGGCTCGGCCCCCCGCGCACTGAACCGACTGGGCGCGCCCGCCCGCCGAAGGCGCCGCCCCAGCCCGCCGGCAACGCCACGGGCAGCAACACGCCCAACCCCGCACGCAACACCACCACACCCCCGCAAGCCCCCACACCGGCAGAACCCGCCACGCCCCAGAGCTGGACGCTGGAGGCCATCCAGTCGCTTGAGTGGAAGCGGTTTGAGCTGCTGTGCGTGCAGTACTACGAACAGATGGGGTTTGCGGTGAAGACGGTGCCGCACGGCGCAGACGGCGGCATTGACGCCACGCTGTACAAGGCCGGCCAGGACGCGCCCGTGGCGGTGGTCCAGTGCAAGGCGTGGTCCAAGCCCGTGAAGGTGGAACAGGTGCGGGCGCTGGGCGGCTCCATGCTGGCGCACAAGGTCAAGCGGGGCGTGTTCTGGTCTTTGTCGGGTTATGTCGGCAACCCGGTGCAGGAGTATTCCGGGCTTGCCGGTATCCAGCTATTGGACGGGCCGGCGGTGCTTGAGCGCATCCGCGCGCTGGCCGAAGACAAGCAGGCCGCGCTGCTGGCGAAGGTGTTTGATGGGGATTACCGGACGCCTTCGTGCCCGGCTTGCGGGGTGAAGCTGGTGGCGCGGAATGGGAGGAGTGGGGCGTTTTGGGGGTGTAGCAATTACCGGAGGGGGTGTCGGTATACGTTGCAGATGGGAAAGTAAAGTGCGCGCATCTAGCCGACGCGCTCGACTTGTTGAGCGTATGGTCCCTTTGCACTATTAAGCAGCTTGAACTTTACCTTTGCTCCTTCAAAAACATCCGATTCTTCGCGTACGTCTCGAAAGTAGAAAAAAACGTCTTTCCCTTTCTCTCTGCTAATAAAGCCGAATCCCTTAAACGGATAGTAGGCCTTCACGATGCCGTACTCTGTGTTTTCAGATTGGCTCGTCATATAATGCCTCGTCGGATTGATTAATTGGTTTGCAGGTTGCTAATTTTTCCCTAAGGCGACGCGCTAGTCGCGGATCGCTGCGCGCGACAATATTAATTCTCTGCATTGTTTTGAAATAATTCAAATTGAAGGCGTATTCCTCCCTGTCAGATTCAGATGATCGGCTGAGAACATTGACGATGTTTATTGTCTTTGTAAGTTCATTTGCGTCATAAAGCGGAAGAATGTCTGCAAGTGTTTTCCTGAATCTCTCGGCTTCAGCATGGCCAACGTGGTTCAGCATTGCGACTTTTCCTGAGACACTTGCATGTGCCTTGTGATAGCTCTGGCTCGTTCGGCTAGTCATCGCAGCGACGGCGCACTGATGGACCTCCGTGCGAATCTTTCGACGATTATCAGTGCTGACCCTGGGGCTGCCTCTATTAAGCCAGAGGCCTGTAACTTCCATTAATATCTTCGGGTTGCTCCGTGACGAAATTCTCGTCTTTTTGTTTTTTAGCTTTAAGCCCTTTTCTCGAAGCATTCTCGCTACCATATCGATGAGCTTGGAGATTCTCTGCTCAGATAATGGTTTTGTCGAGGATATCGTTATGTCATCAAGGAGTCTCGTGTATATGAGTCCAGCGTTTTCGCAGTACTGGGCTAGATGATACTCGGTGTCATGTAAAACGAGATTGGCCAAGTGAGAGCTGGTGGCTGCGCCTTGGGGGAGCTTATTCTGAAATGTCGTAAGTTTGGCGAGCAGCTCGGAAACTTCCGGGCTAAACTTGAAGAAATATTGAAATATGTTCAGAACGCGGTGAAACGATATTGATGGATAAAAATCCTTTACGTCCAACGCAATGACTACATGAGCCGAACGATGCGCACTGGCATTCCGTACGTAATCTTTCCCCTCAATGCCACCATACAGATAGGGAGGGTAGACAATATTCGAAAATATCTCCCGATTGATGCGCTTCTGGAGCGTCTTAAGGTGAAGGCTGGGAATGACGATGGCGCGTACTTTTCCGTCCGCTTTCGGTATTTCGTATGGTGTGTAGTGTTTTTCTATATTTCTTGCCGTATGCATAAGCACAGGCTCGGCCGCGCGAAGTGCAGCAGATAAGGATGAAACTGTGCCAATCGGCTTTTTTGTATAGTATGGCCGCATAAGCTAAAAAAAAGTAGGCACCTACTCTACTTCAGATGATGATGAAGATAATCCCAAGGTAGAGATTCCAACAAAAACCAACACTTGGAAACCAAGGTGGCAATGCCGAACCAGCGGTTAGCGCTGTCTATAATGTTGGTCTGCTCCCGCTTTGCAACATTCGTTTTCTTGGCAGCGCGAGCGCCGCCTTTCGTAGTGCTTGTTTTACGCTTTCGCATAAATTCTCCTTTATTCAGATTACGCCGGATCAAAGATCCGACTGCTCATCACCGAATAAAGGAACGGAAACAAAAAACTCACCGCTGGCTCAGGTGCCTACGCATTTTGCTCATCAACCGTAGTTAGATGCAGTCATCAATTTATTGACGCGACGGCAAACACCGCGCACCCCATTGATGGGCCGTCATCCCGGTCATGTTCTGACTTTAGAAAGACAAACCAGAACGTCTCATGCGAGACTTAGATTTTCCGTTCAAGCGAACAACGATTTTTCGAAAACAGACAACCTAGGCGATACGCCTAGTTGGCACAAATTTAAATGGTCTTCGCTAGAAATTCTACCCGCCGAAAGTTGGGGTGACAGTGTGGTTAAGCGCTGAAAATTTGCCTTGGTAGTGAGTCTTATAAGCGAAGAGGGCTAGTCATTTTGTATGGGCGAGAGTTTGCTGCCTGCGTTTCCAATGGGAGAAAACGCCATCCTTCTTACCCAACTTGATTCACTTACTTCGAACCGGCTAAACTCCCCCCGCTGCGGCAACAACCGCAGCCGGGACTGCAATCCCGAACAAGTATTTCCCGTGAGTGCCGATACAGCCCTCGCGTGTCGTCGTTCGCCCTACGGGCGGGCCTCGGCAGGGAGGGCCTCGGCCCTGCCGGTTCTTGGAAACACTTGTCGGTATTGCAGACCTTGTCGTGTGCCCGCCCACCCTCACCGGTGGGTGGCTCCTCACTCAACCAGAGGCAAGACAATGGATCAACCGACCCAAGCTGTACCCATCCCACGCGGGCATCGCCCCGCAAACTGTTACTTCACCTGCATCGTGCAGCGTCCTCCGTCAGGAGGTGCCCGATGAGCCTTGAAGACAATCTCCTGTATGCACAAGGCGCCCTGAGCGCGCGGGATTATCTGCGGCGCACCCAAATGAACATGAAGGTGCAGCGGCAGTTCAGCCCCCAGACATTGCGCTTGGAATACCAGCATCAGGTCAAGGACAAGGCCGTTGAATACCAGGCCGGGTTTCTCGATGCGATTGGCGCCTTCATGCTGACATCGCTGGATGGCGTAACCGTGGACTTGTACCGGTGGGAAGTCCTGCACGTGCTGGCACGTGCGAACAAGCAGAAATAAAAAAACAGCAGCAAAGCGAACCCGCGACGGGCGGGGGCGCCAGGCCAGGGCACAACGCCCAGCCCTCTACGTGCCGAGCCCAACGGGCCGTGCACGACACTCAACGGCCCGACCGCCAAGGTCTGAGGCCCAAACGCCGAGCGCCAACACCCAAGCGCCGCTCGCAGACATTCAAATTTTCGAGCTCAAACACTCGCGCGCCGAGGTCAGACACCCGCGTGCCGACCTAAAACAGTCGAACGCTGGGGTCAGAGGTCCAACCGCCGAGGTTTAAGGTCCGACAAATCGGAGCTTGGAGGGCCGATCGTGCGGTTCTGAACTCGGAACATGGAGGTCAGAGGTCCAAAGATGGGGCTCAGAGGCCCAACCATGGGCTTCAGAACTCCAAGCGTGAGGTTCCGAACTCCACATGCCGAGCTTGGAGCTTCGAACGTCGAATTCAGAACTCGGAGCGCGGAGTTCAAAGCGTCAAACGCCGGGTTCAGAACTCCAAACGTGGGGTTCGGAACTCCAAAGGTCGAGTTCAGAACGCCAATTGCAGAGTTCAGAACTCGGCACGCGGGACCAAGGGTGGCAGCCGGTAGGCCGGGCCTGTCGGGGTTTCCGGGCCCGTCAGAATTTCCGTGTTCTTCACCGGCCGTGAAAGCGCACCTTTAGGTGCCACCGTGCGCGGCGATGAACAGGGCGACGGCCGCCCGGCAATAGGATTCGATTTCGTTGTTGTCTTCCGCTCTCGCCTCATCAAAGCGTGCGATCAGCAAGAGATCCGACCCTTTGAAAAGTGCGGCAAACAAGCGGGCGGACAGGTGCGTATCGGGCACGTTCAGCATCCCTTTCGCGTGCAGCTGACGCAATACGGCCTCGATGTGGGCGATGACACGGGCAGGCGCGGCTTCGTAATGAAGCTTGCTTAACGACTGTTGATTCGTCTTGTCGGCCAGGACCATGGCTTCGACGCTGCGGACGTCCGGGCTCAACAGCGTGCGCAGCAGGGATGAGCCCACCGCCATGAGCTGATCTTCGGCCGAACCGTCGACGCCTTCAGAAAGGGCCTGCGGTGCAAATTGATCGCAGCGGGCCACCATGGCCGCGCTGAACAGCGCCTCTTTGTTCTCGAAGTGCCGATAGATGCTCAGCTTGGATATCTTCGCCCGCTGGGCAACCTTGTCCATCGTCGTCGCTTGAAAACCCAATTCCACAAAGAGTTCGCAGGCGGCGTCGACGATCGTTTGGCGAAGCGCTTCGTTGGCGGGCCGGCCGCGCCGGCTTTGGCTGTTTTCGGTCACGACAATTAAGGTACTTGACAGTATTGAAATTGGTTAATACGATACCACTCAGTATCGCAATGTGCAAGACAAGGGCAGGTTTCAACCGGTTGTGCAGATCAGGTTTCCCCGGCCCACCCCTCATCCACAACACGGAGCCCATCACCATGAATGACGTCATCATCATCGGCGGCAGCTTTGCCGGCCTCGCCGCCGCACTGCAGCTTGGCCGTGCCCGCCGCAAAGTCACCGTTCTCGATACCGGCCGGCCACGCAACCGCTTTGCAGGCCACTCGCATGGCCTGCTCGGCCACGATCACAAGCCGCCGCTGGATATCCTGGCCGAGGCGCGGCAGCAGCTTGCGCGCTATCCAACGGTCAGCCTCGTCCACGCCCGGGCCGAGAGCGTGTCTGGCGCCATCGATGATTTCTGCGTCGTCACTGACGATCACGAAACCCTGAGGGCGCGCCGCGTGATCCTGAGCTATGGCGTCGCCGACCAGATGCCTGATGTGCCGGGCTTTGCCGAAAGCTGGGGCACGTCCATCGTGCCGTGCCCGTATTGCGATGGCTTTGAAGTCGCCGGCCAGCATTGGGGCCTTGTCTGGTCCAGCCCGCAGTCGTATCAGTCTGCCAAGCTGTTCCGCGATTGGACTGACAAGTTGACTGTCTTCGCCGATGGTCGTGACATTGCGCCCGATATTCAGGCCGATCTGGTGCGCCGCAACATCCCTCTCGTCGATGGCCGGATCGTCGAGATCGCGCACAAGAAGGGCCATATCACCACCGTTAATCTCGATACCGGCCGCAATGTCGCGGTCGACATCCTATTCGCCAATCCGCGCAACAAGCCGTCCGCAAGCCTGCATGAATCACTGGGCCTCGCCACGCTCGATACGCCCACTGGCGTAGTGCTCAACGTCGACGACCGACGCCAAACCAGCATGCCCGGCATCTACGCCGCCGGCGACCTCACCACGCCCTTCTTGCCATCGGTCACCCAAGCATCCTCGCAGGGGGCGATGGCGGGCATCTTCGCCCAGCAGTCGATGGTTGTTTGAGAGCACAGATTCCCCTCTCCCGTTGCGTCGTCGCCTTCAAAAAAAGGTTGGCGTAGAACGGCGCTGTGAAAGGTGGATCGTCAAGTCAAGGAGATGACATGGCAAAGCAAAGTGCGGATCAGGTTGGTGACTGGAATGGTCAAAGCGGTGAGCGTTGGGTCGCCAACCAGGCGCGGCTGGACGCTCTCGTAGCGGTGTTCGGCCAAGCCGCGATAGAAGCCGCCGCGCCCGCAGCGGGCGAGCGCGTGCTGGACGTCGGCTGCGGCGCTGGCGCGTCGACTCTAGCTCTGGCATCCCGCGTTGGCGCGGAGGGCCAAGTGCTGGGCGTGGACATATCCGAACCGCTGATCGACCGAGCGCGCGCGCTTGCGCCAAAGGATTCGCTGGCACTGTTTCAGGTGGCCGACGCCAGTAGCGCAGCGCTGCCCGAAGGCGCGTTCGACATCCTGTTCTCGCGTTTCGGGGTGATGTTCTTCGACGATCCGACAGCGGCGTTCGCGCATATGCGACGCGCGCTCCGGCCGGGCGGCCGGGTCGCTTTCGTCTGCTGGCGCGGTGCGGCCGAGAACGACTGGATGCGCCTGCCAGTGGGCGCGCTCAAGGGCATCCTCCCGCCGAGCGCGCTGCCCGATCCCGAAGCACCCGGCCCGTTTTCGTTCGGTGACCGGGAACGCGTTGCACGCATCCTGATGGCGGCCGGCTTTAGCGATATCGCTATCTCGCCCTTCGACGCGGCCGTCCCATTCGGCGAGGGCGAAACGCGGGACGCCGCGATTGACGACGCAGTGAAGATGACGCTCGAAGTCGGCCCGCTGTCGCGGGTGCTCGCTGATCAGCCCGACGACATTCGCGCCCGCGCCTCGGCCGCAGTTCGTGCCGCCTTTGCGAGCCTTCCCGGCGAGCGGTCGGTGATGATCAACGGCGCCGCGTGGATCGTCATGGCGCGCAATCCGGCAGGCTGACAGGGATTAAGAGGGAAGACGCGCTCGGTGGAGCGAGGCGTCTGTGGCCGGGCTCAGTGCAGCCAAGCGAGTTCGAAACACCACCCCTACCGACTGCGTTGATAAATCGTCGCCAACTCAGTGCGGTTGCGCGCTCCCATGCGCACAAGCGGTTGGCGCATGTGGCTTTTAACGGTTTCCACGCTGATGTGCAGCCGTTCCGCACTCTCGGAGTTCGACCGGCCGCACGCCCGAACACTCAAAAATCCTCACCGTTTGCCCATTTGCGTTGACGCGCCTTCGCACGCTGCCATACGGTTGCGCCATTAAAAAAAGATGGTCGGGTCAATACATGATGAAAAAATCCGTGGAACGCGCCAGCGTCGGCGCGGTGCCTAATCCTGTGCGTCGAGCGCTGTCATTGGGTCTGGGGCTGTTCCCCTTGTTGCCGTTTTTGCCGGGATGCGGTGGAGGGGGCGAAGACGCTTCCGCAGCGGGGCTAGGCCAGCCGCAAGAGAAGACAGGCGGCACGGTCCCGACCGCCCCGACTGCCCCGGCCACTCCAGCACCTGCGACGGCTGCGTCGGCGTATGAGAGTGGCGTCTTCCGCCACCCGGCCCTGCTGGTGACTGAAGACGCCTTCACCCGCATCCGCGCGCATATCAAGGCTGGTGACCAGCCGTGGACGAACTGGTGGAACACGCTGGGCGTCGATCGCTTCGGCACGCTCGACACTAAGCCCTTCCCGCTGCCCGCTGTCTACCGGGCCGATGGCAGCAAGAACAACCTGTACGTGGATATCTGGCGCGCGTGGTCTCTGGTGCTGCACTGGAAGTTGTCTGACCCGCAAGACAACCGCTATGCCGATAAGGCAGTGGAGTTCCTGGACGCTTGGGCCAGCACCCTGAAGGTGATCGGAACGGTGCCCCCGGGCTCGACCGCCCATGACGACCACACCTTCATCATCCTGGCCGGCATTCAAGGGCACCAGTTGGCGCAGATTGGCGAAGTCCTGCGCACGTACTCCGGCTGGGCACCCGCAAGCCTGAAGCGCTTTCAGGACATGCTGCTCAACGTTTTCGCGCCCATCTGCTCGAACTTCCTCAGCGACGGGCGCATCGGCTCGCATGCCAACTGGGACATGGCCTCGATGGCGGGCGCCATGGCCATCGGCGTGTTCTGCGACAAGCCGGATCTGTACCGCCTGGCCTACGACTGCTACGCGGGCAACAACCGCGGCAAGCTGCGCAATTTCGGCAATGGCTCGATCGTGCACGGCGTGTACTACATGCACCCGGGCCATTTCGGGCAGTGGGAAGAAAGCGGGCGCGACCAGGGCCACTCCACGTTGGGTATGTCACTGGGTGGGGACTTGATGGAGATGGCCTGGAACCAGGGCGACGATCTCTACGGGCTCTATAACAACCGCTTCCTTTCTGCGGCCGAGTACGTGGCGCGATCGAACCTGCTGGACGAGAACGGCAAGCCGTATGCGATGCCCTATGCACGCGAGCAGAACCCCACGGCCCCGCACCCGGCACCGTGGACGGAGGTGAACCAGTCGTTCCAGCACCGCCGCAATGCGTGGGAGCCCATCTACAACCACTACGTCAATCGCATGGGGCTGGCCGCGCCCAACGTCGCGCGCATGGTGACGTGGTGCGAGCCGAACTACGGCGGCAGCAGCGACGACGTGATGTACCCCACGCTCACGCAGCGTCTCTCGCCTTATGCGGGGCCGATGAAGCCACCGTCTGGGCTCACGGCGCATTTGCGCGGCAACCGCGTCGTGCTGTCGTGGTGGGGCAGCGTGGGCGCGACGTCGTATGCGGTCAAGCGCGCCAGCCAGGCCAACGGCCCCTTCAGCCTGCTGGGCACGGTCTCGGCCAGCGAGCTGCTCACCTACAGCGATACCCCGCCCAACGGCATCTGGTTCTATCAGATCAGCGCCCAGGGCAACGGTGCGCCGAACACGGGCTCCAACGTGGCGCGCATTGCCGTGCCGGGTGAGACGCGGCTGTCATTGCCGCTGAACGACCCGAACGGCACCGGCACGGTCGGCGCGGTGCTGACCGCCGCCGGCACTACGGCCTTGGTGCAGGGCACGCTGCTGGACGGCGCAACCTGGGGCGACGGGCGCGTCAACGACAAGGCCATCGCGTTCGACGGTCAGAAGGCAGGCCTGCAGTTGCCGTCTGGGCTGTTTGCTGACCTGGACGACTTCAGCCTGTCTTTCTGGGCCTACGCGAATGGGCTGCACTGGGATAGCTGCATGTTCTTCGCAGGGCAGGACGCGAATGCAGCCATGTTTGTCGCGCCCCAGTCCGGCTCGGGCGTGCTGCGTTTCGGGATCTTCGGGGCGACAGGCAACGACATGCAGGCTGTAGATGCCCCGTGGGCCATGCCGATTCGCCGCTGGGTCCATGTGGCGGTCACGCTGCAGGGCAACACCTGCCGCCTCTACGTAGACGGCACGGAGGTGGGGAAGAACGACGACATGCTGTTGTCGCCGCGGCAGGTTGGCGATCAGGTGACCTTCCTGGGCCGCAACTGGGCGCATCCATCGTTCAACGGGCGCATTCAGGGCTTCCGCGTTCAGGCGGGGGCGTTGAGTGCCGCGGAGGTTGCGACGCTGGCGCGCTGACGTAACGGCGCATCGCAAGGTTGCCGGACAATCCCTCGCGGCCGGAAGGGTGCACGCATGTTGCGCGCACTCGCAGTGCAGCGGGGGGTGTACGAATCTGCGCGCATTAGGGCGCTCGCCCAGCGTCAAACGGAGTCACATGCGGCAATCGGCCATGTGATGACCCATGCCAGCAAGCCGGATCAAACGGCTGCGCTGTGCTCCCAATCAGAACGTACCGCACGCGAAATGTTGCGCGAGCCAGGCGCTGCTTGGCCGGCTCAGCGGCTGCGTTGGTAAATCGTCGCCAGCTCTGTGCGGTTGCGTGCACCCATGCGCACGAGCAGTTGGCGCACGTGCGTTTTGACGGTCTCGACGCTGATATGCAGCCGTTCGGCAATCTCTGAATTGGAGCGGCCGCAGGCCACCTCTTTCAGGATGTCGCATTGGCGCGGGGTGAGGGGTTTCGGCTCCAGCGTGGCGGGCGATGGGCTGGCCTCCATGTCGTTGGCCGCCGCCTGCGGTTTCAATGCGCCGCTCAGCATCTGCTGCACGTCTTCCAGCGCCATGGGCTGCAGCTTGGCCGCTGAAGGCAGCCAGGTGGAATCATTGAGGAGCGAAGTGTCGAGAAAGATGACAGCCAGCGATGTCGGGGCGGCGTCCCAGCGCGCAACCATGGCGGTCGATGGAAGGCCAGGACGGCATATGTCTGGCGGACTGGTCGACGGTGGTGTTTGCGCTGGCATGCGGGTTCCTCTTCGAAAAGCACGATGCAACTTGATTTGAGGCCAGGCGGCGGCTCGCAGCCGCGGCAACCAGCCTTCGTCAGGCGCACTATCGCAAAATCGGGCGGCCCGCAACCATCGCTATGGATAGCGATGGCCGGTACGGCACAACTGCGCTAGGCGTTCTGGCCGATCTGAAGTACACCGGCTATAGGCCTCGGCCGTTGTGCCGATATACCTGTCGTATGGATAGACGCGCTTGGAGCACCACGATGGATTTTCAGACTCAACACCGGCTGCATGCCGGCCAAGCGATCGATGGATCTCTCTACAGCTGAACTACGGGCGCTGCTCGATATCACCGGGCATTTGCACCAGGCATCGAGCGTCAGTGTTCTCGAACGTCCGGAAGTGGCAGAGAAGCTGGGGTCGCTGCTGCATTTCGATCTTGCGGCGCATATCCAGTGGGGGCGCGACGGTACGCATCAGACACGCCCAAGCGCGCTGTGGGGCCGAGACCAGGCCATGCGCAGTGAGTATCAGCAGTACTTCCATGGGGTCGACTCGATTGCGCAGTGCCTGACGGGCAGCTTTGAACCCGTCGTGATCGAGCGGAAGATCTGCCGCTCCGAATGGGGCAAGTCGGAGTACTTCACAGATTTTCTCTGCCGGCACAAGGCGTATCCGGGCATCAGCCTGCGCCTGCCCGATGCCAACGGGATGCTGCTGGACTATCGCTTCAGCACCAGCGATCCAAACAAGCGTTTCGGCGATCGCGAGACATTGCTGCTGAGCCTCTTGAAGCCGCATCTGTTGAATGCGCATCAACTTCGCGTCATCCAGGAAGTGGGGGAAGTCGGCGCTGTTGCTGATGCCGGTGCGCACGTGCCAACGTTCATGCTCGACGGCAAGTCACCGCCCCTGCCCAACGCAAAGGCGCGCGCCATCATGATTGGGTTGTGCATGGAAGAGCGAGACGCGCTCTATCAGCAATTGACAGAGGCGGCCAACGGATCACGCCACGGGCAATGGAAAGGCTTCGGGTTTTGCGTGGAGCGACTGGCTGCGCACGATGGCCCTGCGCTCGGTTGCCGGATTCACCTCGTCGCACGGGGCGTGGGGTCGTCTGCCTGGTTCCAGCAGCAGTTTGGCGTGACCGTGCGCGAAGGGGAGGTCTGCCACCTCATGCTCAAGGGCATGTCAGACAAGCAGATCGCCCTGGCCCTGAACATGAGCTACTGGACGGTGCGCACCCACGTGGGGCACATCATGAAAAAGCTTGGCGTGGAGTCACGCAGTGCGATCGGGCTTGCCGCGCTGGAAGCTGGCGGATCGCTGAAGTAATGCCCACGCGCGTGGCCATCTGTGCCGCGCCGGCAACGGTTTGATTGCGCGAATTTCAAACATCCTCAAATCGCTGTCTTTAAAGAGATGTTGATCTGGTGACGTTGCGCCGGTTCACGGGCAAGCCATTGCCAAAGACCGGCCAGTGGGTGCCCCGCCGCAGCGTTACGTGCAGGGCTGGCCCGCCTCAAACAATCGGCAACCGCTTGGTCGACTTCACCTGACGAAGCGAAATATTCGAGCGGATGCCAAACACACCGGGCAGCTTTCTCAGGACTTTTTCAACGAAGCGGCTGTAGTCGTCCAGATCATTGGCGACCACCTGGAGCAGGTAGTCGGCTTCGCCCGTTGTGTTGTCGCAGGCCAGGATGTTGGGGCTTGCCAGGATGAGCCGTTCGAACTCCGCCGTGACCTCTTCGGTGTGTTGGGTGCACATGATCTGCACATACACCATCACGCCGAGCCCGAGCTTGCGGCGGTCGAGCGCTGCGTGATAGCCCTCGATGAGGCCGGCATCATCCAGGCGCTTGAGCCGCCGCCAGCATGATGCTTCACTCAAGGAAAAGCGCTCCGCCAGCTTGGCGTTGGAGACGCGTCCGTCTTGCTGGAGTTGATCCAAAAGGCCCAGATCGATGGTGTCCAGTGCTTCCATGAAATCTCCTTTCCACGGCGTATCGGAATCAGAAAGGGCGCTTCGAAAGACTCCAGAAACGCCCTCGAAATAGAAAGATACTTTCGGCGACTGCGGCTTATATTGCAACGCTCATCCGCTCTGCGTTGGAATCATGAAAGCCATAGTCTACGAAGCCTTCGGCGCCGTGCCGAAGCACATGAACGTTCCCGACCCGACTCCGGCAACGGATGGCGTGGTCGTGCAGGTGATGGCCAGCGGCGTGTGCCGCAGCGACTGGCACGGCTGGATGGGCCACGACGCCGATATCGAGCTTCCGCACGTGCCCGGTCATGAGCTGGCCGGCGTGGTGGCGGCGGTCGGCGCGGATGTGACGCGCTGGAAGGTGGGTGACCGGGTGACGGTGCCGTTTGTGGGCGGCTGTGGTCACTGCCCAGAATGCCATGCGGGGCATCAACAGGTGTGCGAACAACAGTTCCAGCCGGGCTTTACGCACTGGGGCTCGTTTGCTGAATACGTTGGCATTGGCTATGCCGACCTGAACCTCGTGCGCCTGCCGGACGACCTGGACTTCACCACGGCGGCCAGCCTCGGTTGCCGCTTCGTGACGGCGTTTCGTGCGGTGGTCGACCAGGGCAAGACCACTGCCGGCCAATGGGTTGCGGTGCATGGATGCGGCGGCGTGGGCCTGTCGGCCATCATGATTGCCAACGCCATCGGCGCGAATGTCGTGGCCATCGACATTTCAGACAGCGCGCTGGAGCTGGCGCGTTCATTGGGGGCCGTCGCCACGGTCAACGCATCGCGTGAGTCTGATGTGGTTGAGGCGGTGAAGGCCATCACGCAAGGGGGCGCCCATGTTTCGCTCGATGCGCTGGGCCATCCCACCACGTGCTTCAACTCGATCAGCAATCTGCGCCGGCGCGGCAAGCATGTGCAGGTCGGCCTGATGCTGGGTGATCACACGACGCCCGCAGTCCCCATGAGCAAGGTGATTGCGCATGAGTTGGAAATTCTGGGCAGCCACGGCATGCAGGCCCATCGCTATGGCCCGATGCTGGACATGATCCGCGCGGGCAAGCTGCAGCCCGGGCGAATGGTCCGCAGGGAGATCAGCCTCAGTGCTTCGATCGAGGCATTGACGAACATGAACCGGTTTGAAGGCACCGGCGTGACGGTGATCACGGATTTCGCATCCTGAACGGTGTCACGGGCGGATCCTGTGTGCTGTGTGCTGTGTGGTGTCGAACGCGTCACCTGCGCCGCCGCTGCAGGGGCGATGGTCGGCTGGCCCCCTCGCCGCATCGCTAGTCATAGCGATGGATGAACACACTGTGAACGCTATGCTTTTGCGAAACATAACAAGCGGGGTGGACGTATTGATCGACCCCGCGCCGTCGGGGAGCTTGCCATGAAATTTGCTGTACTGACCACCAACCCAACCAGTTTTGCTTATGTAGCGGCCTGCCTGTCAGCGCAGGGCGTGACGTGCGTGCACTTCGACGACGCATTGGCCCTGATGCGCACCGGGCACACCGAGGCCTTTGCGTTGCTGATGATTGATGCGAAGCAGTTCAGCACGGCCGCCCGACAGTTGCTCTCGGGGCGCGAGCGCAACGCCAACATGTGCCGACCAACGTTGGTGTTTGGCGACTTTGCCGGCCGCCACGAGATGCTCGGCGCGTTCGACGCCGGTATCGACGACATCATTTCCGGCCACTTCAGCGCCGAGGAGTTGTGCGCGCGCGTTCGCCGCATCCTGCGCGGGGCCGGCAAGTCGACGCAGGCCGCGCCCGATACGCAGGTGGTGGTCGGGCCCTATCGTCTATGTCGGTTGACCCGCACCGCGACATTGGATGGCGTACCCATTCGTCTGACCGCACGCGAATTCGCCACGGCCTGGCTGTTGTTCTCGTCGTCTGGGGCGTTTCTGTCGCGCCAGCAGATCGCGTCTGCGGTATGGGGCACAGACGCCAGCGTTGCAGAGCGCTCGATCGAACAGCACATCTACAAACTGCGCAAGAAGCTGGGCTTTGGCCCGGCGACCGGCGTCGAGCTCAAGACCGTCTACTCGCGCGGCTATCAGTTGGCGGCCCAGCCGGCGGGCGGGCAGTCGGAGAGCGCTGGCCCGAATGTGAAGCTGGCAGCTTGACGCATGTACGCCGGCACGCTGGTCACGGTGCCCGCTACTTCAGCAAATCGATGGCGTCGAAGGCGTAACCGGGGCTGAGAAAGCCTTCTCCGGCGTTACCGCTGGTGACGTTGATCTTCAGCTCATTCTCGCCAACCACGAAGGCCGACGCCGGAACGTCGAACGCAAAGGTGGCGTTGTTGCCGCGGTAGGAGCCCGCCGTGAGGCTGCGGGTGGTCGGCTCAGCCGCGGGTTGCGGCGCGGGTGCGCTCCACTGGTTGACCGTGATGCTCGGGCGGGCATGGGCAAAGGCCGTGGTGATGCCGATGCGCAGCCGGTGATCAGCCATGTCACGCGGCTCCAGCCGGAAGCGCACCACCAACATGCCGTTGATGGCTTTCCACTGATACGCAGGGAAATCGCTGGCGGGGGTCGAGCGCCCGACGATGTATTGGGGCACGCCCCACGGCTGCATCCGAACATCGGATGGATGCATCACCGTGACCTGGTTGCCATTGCGGAATTCGCGCGGGCTGCCATCCCAGGTGCCAATGCGCCATAGCGCGGCATCGTGTTGCGGATCGTGATCGATGCCGCCACACGCGCAAGGCGTTGTGCGGGCGGGCTGGATGTCTACGTTGAAGCGTTTCACTTGCAGCTCATTTCGGTAGAGCGTCGCCTGATACTGGCCGGGCAGCATGCCTTGCAGGTGAAAGTGGCCGTCTTTCGTAGAGACATCACCCCAGTACTGCGCCTGCGCGTTACTGAGGGCCAGGGTATATGGGGCGTCTTCTGTCAGGCCAGTGAAATGGCCTTCGAGGGAGCCGCGCTGGTTTTCCGGCACGTAGCCGGGCAGGTCCATATCCTTGAACCAGTGGGTGCTCACGTCACGGGGCGGTTCGCCGTCGGTAAAGGCGAGAACGTAGCTGTTGAGCACGCCCATGCGGTAGGGCTCGGTCTGGTTCTCGCCGTAGTTGACGATGTAGGTCAGTTCCTGGTCTTCAGCGCCCTGGTCGAGGAGGCTGCGGTAGAACGGGCCGCCAGACCCGCCCTCGTTGTTGTCACGCACTATCCACATGCCCACGCCGGGGCCGGTCGCGCCAAAGTACTGCCAATCCTTCAGGCGCATGTTGGAGTAATGCTTGGACCGGGTTTCGCCGTTGGCCAACCCAAAAACATCATGCGCTTCTACACCGCGCACGGCGGTGGTGATGTCGGCGCATTGCGGGCCGTCGGGCAGGCGTGCATGCGGCACCCGCACGACAAAGCGCACAAGGTTGGGCTTGGGCTCCGCCGTGAAATACGTTGCCATGTAGATGTTGGGGTGCCCGCGGCGGGCCATGTAGACATGGGTTAACGCCCCGGCGCTGACGGTAACCTTGATGGCGTCATTGCCCACGCGTGCCGCGTCTACATTGACGCGATCGTCCCCGTCATACAGGCCGGAAAAGCCGGAATTCACCTGACTGCCTTTACGCGGGTCTTGATACTGCACGCCGTGCCAGAGCAAGGAGACGATGTCGCCCTTGCCGCGATCACCGCCGTTGGCCCCTCGTGTTCGGATCTTGAATACCAGTCCGGCACCGGTATCGACGGTGTAGGCGTTGGCATCCGCGCTGATGCCGAATTGGCCGACCTGCGGCGGGTGCGAGCCAGTGGGGACAGCGTGGTCCGCCTCGATGGCTGCGTCATTGCCGATTCGGCAGGGTACGGCGCGATTGTGTAGTGGCTCGGCGCTCGCAAGCTGCGCGCAGACCGGTGAGAGCGCAAGGGTGACAGCGCTGAGCAGTCTCAGGCTGAGGCGTTTGGTCCAGTGAGGTGTGTACATGTCTGGCTCCCAACCGGCGACCGGATAGTGGCCACGGCGAATCGGCTGCGTGCAACTACATCCCTCGGCCCGGTCGATGGAAAGGTGCTCCGCACCGGCGAAAAAAAAGCCCCGAGGTGGTCAATCCCGAGGCTCCCCGACCATCTTTTCACGAAGGCTCGTGAACTATGGCTACGCGCCAGTCTACCGACCTGGCCCCACACCTGCATGCGTAGCTGAGAATAATTGAGCAATGCGTGCGCCGCTCTCAGCAGACACAGCGCGCGCGCTTCACCCAATATTCCACTGCGGCGCAATCGCCAGCAGTTGCCGCCGGAGGTTCTCGATCTCGTTGGCAAAACCCTCCGCCAGCGCGCTTTCCACGGTAGGTGTGCCGGGCGTGTGCTTTAGCTCTGCCAGGTCGGCCGCGCGCGGTCGTGCCAGGCGCGCCACCGTGCCGAACCGCAATGCCCGCGACATGCCGATCAGCGTGTCTCGGATGCGTCGGGCGCCCACACCGGGCAGGGCGTCTGCACTCGGTGCGCCCAATGCCCCGTGCGTTGCATTGAGCAGTTCCAGCGTGCTGATGCAGATGCGCAGGCTGCGCTGGATGTTCTCCAGCCGCTCCACGGGCACGTCAATCTCTTTGGACACCGACGGCATGAGCGAGCGCAACTGCACCAGCAGCGTGTTGAGCTTGCCGAGGTGTTTGCTGCGCTCGCCCGAGGCTTCATCGGCCTGGCCGAGGTTGGCATAGGCGCGGGCGCATTCACGCAGCGCCTCGGCCAGCCGGTAGCGCCAGGAGTAGGTGGCATACAGCGGCAGCGCAAACGAGAACAGCAGCGCAATGGCAATCCCCACCAGCACGTTGAGCGTGCGCCATGCGCCGTCGAGCAGGTTGTTGTCGCCATGCCCCACCACGATGACCAGCGTGATGGCGGCCAGCAGCGCGATATAGCCGCCCTTGCCGATGGCGTGATACGCGCAGATGCCGCACGCGATGGCCGTGAGTGCATACGTGAGCGGCAGATGCGCGAGCCACGTCTGCTGAACGATGATCAACAGCCCCGCCACCGCGCCGATCAGGGTGCCCCAGGCGCGCTCGGCCGCGCGCTTGCGGATGTTGCCGTGGTGCTGCAGCCCGGCAATGACGATCAGCAGCGAGATGGTGGCCCACTCGCCATGCGGCCAGCCGAAGCCCGACGTGACGGCAATCGACAGCAGCACGCCCAAGCCGACGCGCGTGGCATGGATGTAGCGCGCATGCTGATAGCGCCGATGCGGGTCGCGCATGAGGCGGAGCAGGGAAAGAAGGGGTGCAGGTAGTTTCACAGTGCGGGGCGCACGAAGGGAAATCGACATAAGCAAGATCGTTGCAGATTCTGGGGCGCGCCGTACACAGGTTGGGCGCCACGTTGGTGCCGATGCCTTGTTGTGGTGCGCGCCGGGGGCCGGCGACGCATCAAGACTTCGGGTTTCCCCTAGGTATTGCACAAAGCTTGCCATGGGCTGGTGAGCATTTTTGCGTATTGCGTAAGGGGTTGCGCTTCAGGCGCGTGGGATTGTGTCGATTACGATGCATAGCCCGATCAGCAAAACTCCGGGCTGCCCCGGATATTGCCGATCCACCTCGAACAAGATCCAGTCCTATGACGACGCAGGCGCTATCGCCCTGGCTGAGGTTGTTGAGTGCCGCCGAGCGCTTCGACCGCGGGCCGTATTTCATTGCCATTCGGCGTGGGCTGGCGCTCTCTTTGCCGCTCATCATGGTGGGCGCGCTGGCGCTGCTCTTGCGCAACCCGCCCACCGCCGGCATGCGCCACGCGCTGCTGACTGTCTTTGGCACGCGGCTGGACGTCTTTTGCGACAGTGTGTTGGCCGGAACAATCGGCATCGGCGCGCTGGTCGCGCTCTTTGGGTTTGCCGAAGTGCTGGCGAAGCTGCACAACCAGCGCGCGGGGCATCGTGTGGTCAACCCGACCGTGGCGGCGGTGGTGGTGGTGTCGTGCTTCTTCACGCTCATTACGCCGGATGCGGATGCATCTTTGATGGCATCGGCATCGGCATCGGCATCGCTCTCGCTGGGGCGCGGGCTGTTTGGCGCTTTGCTGGTTGCGTCGCTGGGCGGCAGCCTGTTTCTGAAGCTGTGCGGCATCCGCCGTTTACGCATTCCGTCTCACCACCTGAGCAACGATCTTCTGGTGGGCGATGTGCTGTCGGTCATGCCGGCCGGCATGCTGACGATCCTGACGTTTGCGCTGCTCAAGATCGTCGTGGACTGGGCGGGCGGGCCGCAGCTCATGGCGGCATTCGATGCGCTGCTGGCGGTGCCGCATTCGGAAGTCTCCAACAGCCTGCTGTTTGGTCTGGGCTACGAAACCGCGGCGCAGGTGCTCTGGCTGTTCGGCATCCACGGGCCGAATGCGCTGTACGCCGTCCACCAACACATCCTGGAGCCCGCAACGCAGGCCAATGCGGCGGCGGTTGCCAACGGTGGCCAGCCGCAGTTCATCTTTACGTACCACTTCTTCGCGGTGTTCGCGCGCATGGGCGGCTCGGGCGGCACGCTCAGCCTGATCCTGGCGCTGCTGATGTCCAGGCGCACGCTGCGTGGGCGCAAGATGGCGCTCGTCGTCATGTTGCCGGCGCTGTTCAACGTGAACGAGCCATTGCTGTTCGGGCTGCCGCTGGTGCTGAACCCCGTCTATGCGATTCCGTTTCTGCTCACGCCGCTGGTGCAGATTCTGATCGCCTATGCGGCCACCGTTGCTGACCTGATGCCCAAGACCGGCTACAGCGTGGCGTGGACCACGCCGGCGTTGTTCAGCGGCTACGCGGCCACCGGCTCGGTATCAGGCGCGGTGGTGCAGCTCATTGGCTTGGTGGTGGGGGCGGCAATCTACCTTCCGTTTGTGCGCATGGCGGATGTCTTGTCCGCACGGCGCAGTCAGGACGTACTGGCTTCTCTGCTGCAGATTGCCGAGTCGCCCGAGGTGAGCCTCAAGGGCCGGCGGTGTTTGGACCTGCCCGGCGACGAGGGCCGCATGGCGGTGGCGCTGGCCAGCGACCTGGAAGGCGCCATCAAGAAAGAAGGCCAGATCTTTCTGGAGTTTCAGCCGCAGGTGGATTGCACAACCGGGCGCGTGTTCGGTGCAGAGGCGCTGCTGCGCTGGCAGCATCCGGTGCTGGGGCGCGTGGCGCCGCCCATTGTCGTGGCGCTGGCCGATGACATTGACCAGATCGACCAATTGGGCCTACGCATCCTGTCGCTGGCGTGTCAGCAGCGCGCTGCGTGGCGCGATGTCTTGCCGGACGATTTCGTGGTCGCCGTCAATCTGTCGCCACGGCAGTTGCTGGACTATGCGTTCCATCGGAACGTGATCGACATCCTGCACCGCGAAGGGTTGTCGCCAACGCAGCTTGAACTGGAGATCACCGAAACCACGATGCTGCTGCCGGACATCAACGCCATCGGCAACCTGAAACAGTTGCGGGAGGCTGGCGTGAAAGTCGCGCTCGATGATTTCGGGATGGGGCATACGTCGCTGCACTACCTGCGCGAGCTGCCGCTGGACACCGTGAAGATCGATCGTTCTCTGGCCGACGTGAGCGCGGGTAGCATCAATGAACACATCGTGCGCAGCATCGCGAGCCTGAGCCGGACGCTGAACCTGTCGACGGTGGTGGAAGGCGTGGAAACCGAACAGCAGCTCAAGCGCCTGTCGGCCCTGGGGTGCGACCGTTTTCAGGGGTATTTCTTCAGCCGCCCGCTGGCGCCGAGCATGTGCCAGCAGTTTGTGCTGGATGCCAACCTGCGGCCGTTGGCATACGCGCTTTGAAGGCGGGCGCGCTGGCTTACCGGTACTTGCCTACAAAGTTTTCGCAGCGACGGACGCGGTCAACCTTCGCGGCCCATCGGTACAAGCCTTCCACCAGGCTCTTGCTGACTGTGACCGGTTGACCATTGATCTGCCCCAGCACTTCCGATTGATTCGGGTAGGGCTTCTCAAACAGCAGCTTCATCTCGCTGCCGCCTCCAAGCGCCAGGTAGGCGGCCTCGCGAGGCTCGAACTGCAGTACGAACGAGTTGCTGCGCACGCTGGTGTGCTCGATGAATTCCGCAAAGTTGGCGACGAGCGCGGCGTCTTCGGTGCTGTATTCGCAGCCGGCGTCTTTCAGTTGCGCTTCGTCCACGGCCTTGAGCGATGCCATGGCGGGGTCCATCAAATACAACGTGATCGCACGCGCCTTGCGCATCCGGGCGCTCAGGCCTTCGGCTTCCCAATAGCTTTGTTCGACCTTGACGAGGGGCTCCGCCCTTGGGGCGGGCACGGGGTTGGGCGCCTCCGCTTGCGGGGCTTCCGGCATGGGCGCTTCCGCTTGAGGTGTGGCTGCTTGAAGGACTTCCGTCTGGAGCGCTTCGCTTTGCGGCGCGTCTGTCAGGGGCGCTTCCATTGAGATTTGTCCGAAGGCCGCTTGGCCCATGCTGCAAGCGCAGGCCAAGACCAGAGAGATGATCTTTTTCGACAACTCCTACCCCTTTGAAACGTACGTTGTTGTGTTGTGAATACCAACCCGGCGATATGACGGAACAGCCCGGCGATGCCTATTGCGACGAGCGCGGTGCCGGCCATCGCCGCATTGCACCGGGCGTTTCGGGCATCTGCTGCAGTGGTGTCTTCGTCAACACGTAATGGTGATGCCGCCCGCTGCGGTCTGCAATGTCGAAGAGATAGCTGCCTTCCGGAACCACCATCGTCGCGAACGACGGTGGCATGGTGCCGGAGTTCACCGGGTCTGGGTTGGCTTGCCGCATCAGAGAGAAGAAGTTGACCTCGCCCGTCAACGCATCGCACTGCATGGCGGTGTAGCGTTGGTTTTCGACATACCACCCTCGGCAGTCGGAGCCGGCCAGCGTTATTGCGCCGGTGGTCGGGCCCATCATCTGCAGGCTGAGCTGGTCTGAGCCGTCTTGCTTGCTGACGAAGGCTTGCGTATAGCCGTGGCCATCGTCGTTGCGGCTGTCTGTGATGGTGTAGCGGCCGGCCAGTTCATTGGCGGCCCGCTGCAGCGCGAGCTTCTGCTGTTCGGGCGTGCGGGGGTCTTGATAGCTGACGCACCCAGCGAGAGGCGCGATGGCGCAGAGCGTTGCGATGGTGCGAGCGAGCATGATCGTGGCGGTTCCTTGGCGAACGGATTTTACGCCGGACTTGGAACACCAAATGCGAGGTTCCGAGGCCTAAAACAGCGAGGCCGGGCCGCGCTTTTTCCCCGCAGGTCACACGTCATGCCAGTGGTGGAAGGTCGCGGCTTGCCCGTGGTACACGCCGTCGCTGTCGATCAGATTCCACACGGTGCCGCCCTCAATCCAGAATCGCCTTCCGGAGCGCGAGATGCGCACGCCCCGATAACCGGTGGCGAACCCGCGTGTGCGTACCGATTCGAGCAATTGCGCGCGTTCTTCGCGGTTTGGTTGCTCTGCTGAAAAACGCGACCGCAACGCCGTGATGCCGTTCCAATCGTATTCAAAGCAGCGCTGCGCGGCCCGGTTCGCGTAGATGAAGCACGGGTCGGCATCGGTGTTGTGTGCCAGCAGGCAGAAGGGCGCGTCTTCGTAAAGCCATCGGGCCGCGTCGGTGCGGGTGGCGGCGTTGTCGAACAGCGGCACGCCGACAAGCCGCTGGTGGCTCTCGGCAAGGAGGTTGAAGAACTGCGGGTCCAGGCTCAGGGATACCGTCATCGCGTTGTTTCGGTCGTCTTCAAGAAGGGCGGCTCGGGATTCTAGCAACCGCGCGCTACAGCGTCCGACCCAGGAACAGCGTGCCCGGCACCGGGTTGAACGTGATCTGCGGTGCGGGCGTAAAGCCCAGCGACAGGTAGAGCTGCTGCGCGGCTTTGAACTCGGGCAGTACGTCCAGACACATGCGGGCATAGCCGGCGGCCTTGGCGTCTTGCAGCAGGCGCTCGACAAGGCGGCGGCCGAGCTGCTCGCCGCGTGCAGCGGGGCGGACGTAGACGCGCTTCATCTCGCACGTGGTTGCATCCACCTCACGAAACGCGGCGCAACCGACCACGGCATCGGCTTTCCAGGCCAGCAGCAATTGCCCGCGCGGCGCGGCGTAATTGCCGGGCAGGGCAGCAAACTCGGCTTCGTAGTCCTGGAAATCCAGGCTGACGCTGGGGCTTGCCACGTATTCACGAAAGATGGCCTGCACGGCGGCCATGTCGGCAGGAAACTGCGCGGGGCGGATCTCGATCATCGGGTTCACGTCCTTCTGGTGATGGGCAGGCAGAAACAAAAAATCCGCCTCGGGAGGCGGGTTCGGCTGGCTTGGCGCCACACACTACCGTCCCGTTGGCGGGGCGGTGCGAATCATCTGCAGGGTGGTGGCGGGCGCGCGTTGCATGGCGCCATGTTGCCACCGGTGTGCGTTGGGGCACAAGTTGCGCATGGCTTAACCGACCAGGTGGCCGTTGCTGCCAATCATCGTCACGTCCACGTAGTCGAGCCCGGCGTGGTTGCTGCGGTCGTAATGAACACGCACGCCGCCAAAGTCACGTGTGCCAAAGCCTTCCAGCGCCTGGATGAAGCCGTCGCGCGTGGGGTTGTTGCCGCAGGCCTTCAGGCCCTCCACGATGACGCGGGCGGTGAGGAAGCCCTCCACCGCTTCGTAGGTCTGGTTGCTGTGGTCGCCAAACTTGTCGTTGGCCTCGCGAAACGCGCGCACCAGCGGCTGGGTCCGCGCGTTGGGGCCCGGCATGACCTGCGTGACAGCCACGCCATGGGCCAGCGTGCCGGCCTTCTCGAACACGGTCTTGGGCGTGGTGACGGACAGAATCCACGGCTGCGGCAACGGCACCGGGCCGTGCTTGGCCTGATAGCGCATCAGCATGTCGGCCACCGAGGTGGGCGAGGTGAACAGCAGCGTTGTCTGCGGGTTGGCGGCGGCAATCTTGTCGACCACCATGTCGATGTCGTCGCCCTTGGCGTTGTGCGGGATGAGCGCGACGATCTGCGCGCCAAACTTGTTGGCTGCAGCCTTGGCGGCGTCCGCATTGCCGGAGCCAAAGGGGTTGTCCTGGTAGACCACGGCCACGCGCTTGAGCCCGATGGTGGTGGCGTGCTGGACCATCTTCGTGACTTCGTCGGCGTAGCTGGCGCGCGTGTGGAACAGTGGTGCGCTCGCTTTGCGGGCGGCGGTGGCGCCGGTCATGGCGCCCACCATCGGCAGGCGGTATTGCTCCAGCAGCGGCAACGCGGCGATGGTGTTACCGGTGCCGCCCATGCATACCAGCCCGAACACGCCTTCCTGCACCAGCGTCTTGACGTTGGCCACGGCCTTGTCTGGCAGGTAGTTGTCTTCCAGCCGCTTGACGACCAGCTTGCGTCCGGCCACGCCGCCCTGGGCATTGACCTGTTCGAAGCCGGCCAGCAGGCCATTGGTGTAGTTCTTGTACAACCCGCCCCATACGCTGTCGAACCCAACCGTCTGCCCAAAGACGATCTTGTCTGCGAACACGCCGGCTTCCGCCGCGCGTGCCATGGGCGACAGCATCATTGCGCCGCCCAGTGCTACCGAACTCCGTACGAATTGCCTCCGGTCCATACCTGTCTCCGCCCCTTGTTTTATTGGTGGTGTGGCAGGAGTGTCGAAAAGGTGAGCGCCGACCGAAATGGCGGATAACCCTGAGGTGAGAATTGTTGAGATACCGGATGCGCGGGCTGCAGGCCGTGGTGTCGTGCGCTAATGGGCTGCGACGACGGGGCAGCCGCATGGGAGGACGAACGCAGCATCGTTGTTCCCGGCCAACTCGAAGTACACGCTGCCGGGGGGCAGCAGATCGATGATGCGGAACGCGCCTCTGGCGTTGAAGATGATGGCGTGAGACACCAGCGACACCATCACCGACCCATCTGCATGGCGCGCATTGGTGGGGTCGGACAGGGCTGGTAACGTCCAGCCGCTCAAGCCGGCGCGCACCATGGCCGCGAGGATGTCGGCATGGGCGTCTTCGGCACAGGCCGGTGGAGGGTCAATCTTGCTGAGTTCTTTGCGCAAGCGGTGCAGGCGCTGCCGCGTTTCCAGCGTCCGCAAGGCTTTGACCCGGGTTGGCGCGGCGGGCTGGCGTGCAGCGGTGGATTTAGGCAACTGCGTGAGCCCGGGACTGGGCGCCCGGGGTGCGCAGGCGGGTTGTTGCGCAACGCGCGTCAGCGGCCCGGCGTGGTGGCCGTCAGACGGGTTGTCATGCCGTGGCGGGATACCGTTCGCGCTGCTGATCTTCGACATCGAGGGTGGTTTGCACTGATTGGAGGCCAGAGGTTGACGGTCATGCACGTGGTGTTGCGCATGACCGTCGGGCCCCGCACGGCCGCTTGTAGCGACCTGCCGAGAGGGCGGCATCTTAGGCAACTGCTGCGGTTGCGTCACCCCTCAGCCGCGTGTTACGGCGGTGTGTATTCGCCAATGAGGACAGCTTTTCGGGGGCGAGCACAAATCGGATGGGCCTTCGACTGAGCCAAGAAAACCCGCCTTTCCTCGTCTCGTCAGTCAGTACCCTCATCGTGGGCTGAGCGTCGTGGCCGCTATGCGTCTGAGCCACGCATCCAATGTCGCACTCGTCGCTATGCCGCAACATCCACGCACGATTGAACATCGCCACCCACGCTTCGCTCCACACCAAACCGTTTCCCGCACGGCCAAAGCCCATCCCCGCTACGATCCTCCCGTATCCAGTTGCGGCCCTAGCCGCCAAAACAGGAGGGCACTCCGTGCCGCACACCGACACGCCCCCATCCAGCCACGCCACCGATCTGGCCCTGCTCTTCACGCTGTCGACCTTGTGGGGCGCGTCTTATACCTTCATCCGGATCGGCGTGGAGACCATTCCGCCGCTCACCTTCATTGCCGCCAGAACGTTGATCGCGGCGGCGTTGCTGTTGCTGTGGATGCGCAGTCGCAACGTCCGCATGCCGCGCGACAGGCGAGTATGGATGCGCTTTGGCGTGCAGGCATTGCTCAACAGCGTTGTGCCCTTCACGCTCATCGCGTGGGCCGAGCGCTCGGTGGGGGCGAGTCTGGCGACCATCCTGAATTCGACGTCGCCCGTGATGGTGTTTGTGGCGACGGTGCTCATCACGCGGCACGAGCCGGTGTCGTTGCGCAAGCTGATCGGCGTGGTTGCCGGGTTTGTCGGCACGTGTCTGGTGGTTGGTCCGAGCGCGCTCGATGGGCTGGGTGGGCAGCTTGTTCCGCAACTGGCCATCGTGGCGGCCACGGCGTGCTATGCAGGTGCGGCCATCTACGGCCGGTCTTTCAAGGGGCTGCATCCTGCGGCGCCGGCTACCGGCTCGTTGCTGGTGGGGGCGTTGGTGCTCACGCCCGCGAGCCTGCTTGTTGATCACCCTTGGGCGCTTGAGCCTTCTGCGCGTTCGTTGATGGCGTTGGTGGCGCTGGCGGGGCTCTCCACGGCGCTGGCCTTTGCCATCTACTTCCGGCTCATCCAGACGCTGGGTGCGATCGGTACCACCGCGCAGGCCTATCTGCGTGTGCCGATTGGCGTGGCGATCGGCGTGGTGTTGCTGGGGGAATCGTTGCCCTCTTCGGCGTGGATCGGGCTTGCGTGTGTGGTGGCGGGGGTGGCGGCGATGTCGATGCCGGGCCGGGCCACGCAAATGCGGCGGGCGTAGCGCGGCGCAACCGCATCACCGCGTCACCGCATCAACCTTCGCGATCCCCCACATTGCTCGCGGCCAGCCGCTTGAGTTCGGCCCGCGCCGCAGCCAGCCGGGAATGCAGCACCGTGTTCTCGATCAACAACAGCAGCAGTACAAAGCTCGCCCCCAACAACCCGAACACGCGGCCGGCATAGAAGCCGAGGTCATACCGCCCGCCGTTGAATACGGTGCTGAGCGCGACATCGCAGATCCACACGCACAGCACGACCATCAGCCAGATGTCGAGCGTCAGGTGCGGGCGGCTGCGCCAGAGCACGACCAGCGCGACCATGCAAAAGCACCATGTGCTGCCGGCCACGAACCCCATGACGGGCGTGTAGCGGTTGGCCGCCATGATGGTGGGCAGCAGGTGTTCGCCGGCGGTGGCCAGTGCCACGCACGCTGCCGCTGCGCCCAGCACGGCCGCCACGGTGCCCAGTGCCGTTTGCCGCGTCAGCGTGTGGGCGGGGAAGCGGTCAGGCTCGCGCTCTTCCTGGGCCTTGAGCACGGCGTAAGCGATGACAAACAACGGAAAGCCCGCGTGCCAGAACATGTAGATCCAGGCGGTGCTCTGCGGCCCGGCGCCCAGCAGGCCGCCGGATGCGAACAGGCCCGGAAATGACAGCAGATGCCCCACCGCCGTGGCGGCCGTGAAGAGGTAGCCGCTGGCGAGCGCCAGCATTGCGCGCGACCGTGTGATGGCGAATTGCCCGAAGAGCAGCGCCGCGGTAATCAGGTCATTGAGGATGAGGGCCGACTCGTAAATCGGCACGAACGACGGAAGTTGCGCCAACTGCACCTTGGCGAACGGCACGGCCGACATCAGCACCACGAGCGACAGCACGGCCACCGCTTGCGCCATCCAATACGTCCGGCGTCCCGGAGAGAGGCTCAACAACAGGCCTCGCTGCATGTCCAGCGTTTCCGATATCACGTTGGCCCCCTTGCGGTGACTGTGTCACTCGTTCGCTTTTGCTTCTGGTGTGATTTGCGGTGCGACCGCGATCCGATTGTGCTGCCGGCGGCGGCTTGCGGTGGTGCGCCCCGCGCATCTTGGTGGGGCTGGCGACCGACGTCTTATAGACGCGTGATAGTCAGCCGCCCGCCCAATGTCAAAGCGGCGAAGGGGTAGGCCGTTCAGGTCTGGCGCCGTAGCTGCTTCCACAGCTTGGCGAGGATGCGCTGGAGCGCGGCGCATTCGGTTTCGTCCAGGCAGGCGACGAGCGCTTCGCAGGTGTCCCAGAACGTGGGCAGGGCCTGGGCGAGCAGGGCTCGGCCCGCATCAGTCAGGGTGAGGGAAAAGCTGCGCCGGTCTTCTGTGCTCAGTGCACGCTGCAGCAGGCCGCGCTTCTCCAGCCAATCCAGCACGCCCGTGACGGTTGAGCGCGTGATGCCGAAGTAGTCCGCCATGGCCGACGGCGTGACTTCCTTGCTGTCGATCAGCCCCCGCTCGGCCAGGCCAAAAAACATCAGCACATCAAGCTTGTTTTCCGACAGGCCCAGCGCGGCCAGGGAGGCATCAACACGCGGGCCGATGTCGTCGGACAGCCACAGCAACAGCATGCCAATCCCGGCGCGGCCCTGATGGGTGCCGCGCCGCGCAGTCTTCTTCATCAGGGCGAGGTGCGGCTGCATAGCGAGCGCAAGGTCCTGGTCGATGTCGTCTTCGCGGGAGGCGGTGCGATCGGATGCGGCGTTGCGTTGCTTCATGACGAAAGGCCTGGGCAGGCGATATGGACCGTGTGTGAAGACGGATTATACGCATCACATAAAATACGGTTTACAGATAGTACGGTTTACGTACTATACTGCGGCCAGTCGGCATCGGATGCCCGGATGCCGCACTTGATCAACGCGGGGCCGCCTGGCCGCGCACAACGCTTAAGGAAGACGCTATGTCAGTCAAAGTCGTGGGGCTGCATCACGTAGGTTTTCGGGTGCCGCAGGGGCAAGCCGATGCCACCCTGGAGTTCTATCGCGACGTGCTGTCGCTGCCGCTCGATGCCACACGCTGGAAGATCCGGGGCATTTATGGGTCGTGGATCGACCTGCCCAATGGCACGCAGGTCCACATCCTCGGCTGCGACGGGGTGTCGGATTACGCCCGCGCGCCGGATGAAGACCCGGTGTCGAACCACCTGGCGCTGGCCGTGGAGGATGTGCTGGCCGCAGAGCAGGCCCTGATTGCGCGTGGCGTGCGCTACTTCTCGCTCGACAACGTAGCTTCGCCCGGGCTGAAGCAACTGTTCCTGCGGGACCCGGCGGGCAACATGGTCGAGCTACATCAGGCCAGCGCGCGCCGGCCCGGCGTGGCGGCTGACAGCCAGCACGCAGCTACTGGCAACGCCTGAGTGCGGCGCGCGCGCGGCAGAGATAGACTGGTGCCCACCCGGGCACCAGCCTGCAAAGGAGTGCGCATGCAACCTCACCCCACCACCAATGCCGCCACCGAGGCACTCGTCTTGCGTGACGACCACGAGGGCGTCGTTACCCTGCGGCTGAATCGGCCCCTGCAGTTCAACGCGTTGTCAGAAGCCATGCTCGATGCGCTGCAGCGCGCATTGGACGACATTGCGCTAGATGCGACGGTGCGCTGCGTGGTGCTCGGCGCCGAGGGCAAGGCGTTCTGCGCCGGACACGATTTGCGCGAAATGCGCGGTACGCCCGACCTTGCGTACTACCAGGCTTTGTTTGCGCGGTGCAGCGTGGTGATGCAGGCGATTCAGGCGCTGCCCGTGCCTGTCATCGCGCGCGTGCATGGCGTGGCAACAGCGGCCGGCTGCCAATTGGTCGGCAGTTGCGACCTGGCCATCGCTTCAGACACCGCGCGATTTGCGGTGTCAGGTATCAATGTCGGCCTGTTCTGCTCGACGCCTGCGGTGGCACTGTCGCGCAACGTGCTTGCGAAGCGCGCGTTCGACATGCTGGTAACGGGCCGCTTTATCGATGCGGCTACGGCCGCGGACTGGGGCCTCATCAACGAGGCCGTACCCGCGGAGGAACTGGATGCCGCCGTGGCTCGCAAGGTGGCGGACATCGTCTCGAAGAGCCCCGTCGCCATCCGCTATGGCAAGGCGATGTTCTATCGGCAACGGCAGATGCCGCTTTCCGATGCTTATGCTTACGCGGGCGATGTCATGGCCCGCAACATGATGGAAGAAGACGCCGGCGAGGGCATCGACGCCTTCCTGGAAAAGCGCCCCGCCCGCTGGCGTTCATAAGCGCCGTCGGGGCGCGACTTCTCACGCAGCCTCATCACGCAGGCTTCTGCGGCTTGCGGTCTGCCAGCAGCTTCTGGATGGCGGCTTCCGTCTCGGCGTAGCGGCCTTCGCCAAAGTGCTGATAGACGATGCGCCCGTCGGTATCGATCAGGTACAGCGCTGGCCAGAACTGGTTGTGGAAGGCAGACCACGTTGCGTAGCTGTTGTCCTGCGCGACCGGGTAGCGCACGTCCAGGCGCTTGAGTGCTTCCTGCACGTTGGCGGTTGATTTCTCAAACGCGTATTCCGGCGTGTGCACGCCCACCACGACCAGGCCCTGATCCTTGTACTTGTCGTACCACTGCTTCACGTGCGGCAGCGTGTTGAGGCAGTTGATGCACGAGTACGTCCAGAAATCCACCAGCACGACCTTGCCGCGCAGGTCCTTCATCGACAGCGGCTGCGAGTTCAACCACTGGTTGATGCCGGTGAATTCGGGAGCCGTCGCGCCGGTTGCTGCGGTCTGGCTGAAGGCGGGCACGCCAGTCCCGACAAAGTAGACGGCGCCAATGGCGAGTGCCGCAAGCGCGGCGCGGAAGGTGGTGCGCATGATGTGCAATCCCTGAAAGGTTGAAGGGGAAGGCCAGCCAGTGCCGGCGGGCCATGCGGTGTGTCAGACCACGTTCAGCTCGACGTGGATATTGCCGCGCGTGGCCTTCGAATACGGGCAGATCTGGTGGGCGGCCTGCACCACGGCTTGCGCAACTTCGTGGTCCAGGCCGGGCAGGCTCACATTCAGGCGTGCTTGCAGGAAGAACGCATCGTCGGTGGTGCCCAGGTCCACTTCGGTATTCAAGGACAGATCGGCCGGCAGCTTGATCTTCATCTGGCTGGCCGCACGGCCCATTGCGCCGATAAAGCAGGCCGACCAGCCCGCGGCAAACAGTTGCTCGGGGTTCGTGCCGCGGCCGTTGCTGCCGGGGGGCGACAGCTTCAGGCTCAGGCGGTCGTCATCGCTGTGTGCCTGGCCATCGCGGCCGCCGGTGACGTTGACCTTGGCGGTGTACAGAACGTTTTCGATGCGGGTCATGGTGATCTCCTTTTGATGAAGGGGGAAGACTGAGGGTTGGATTTGCGTCCCGGCGCCAGCGGCTTGGTGTGCGCTTGTTGCCGGGGCCACGAGACGTATTAAAGAGGGCCGACGTATCCCTGAAGTAGCGTGGAAGGGCCTTTCTGTCTGGGCATGTATCTCTGTGGCGCTTGGATACAAACGCGTACAAAAAGGCCGCATGCAGTGGCGGTGTCCGCAACGGCATCAGCCGAAGGTAAAGGCGTAGGCATGCGCCCCCGCATCAAGAAAGCGGATCTCGAACGTGTGCTCGCCCACCGTGCCAGCCTGGCGGACGAGCTGGTAGAGGCGCGTTTGCGTGATGGCGCCATTGCCGTGAGCATCGGTATCGGCGCCATGGCTGTCGCCGGGGGGCTTGCCATCGATCGTGACGATGAAGCGCACGGCGCGGCCGTCCGCGGCCGGTCCGAGCACGAGGTGCAGATCACGCGCGTGGAATCGGTAGACGATGCTGCCGTCGGCGTGGTCGAGCGTGGCTTGCTCGGCCTCGATGGTCCATTGGCCAGACAAGCCCCATTCGTTCAGGCCGAGCTTGCCGACGCTGTATGCGTGCGACGTGCCGATCTGCGCACCGCCTGGCGATGCAAAGCGGTCGGCTTGCGCGTAGCCCACGTACGTTTCCGGCGAGCGGACGTTGTCCAAGTCCGGCGCGGCCTGGGCCCCGGGGGCATCGGGCGCGACCACGCCGCCTGTCACCTGCCTGTTGCCTGCCTCGGCCAGCAAGGCCTGGATGACGCGTTCGGAGGCGGTGTAATCGCCCTCGCCAAACTGGTGGTGCCGGATGTTGCCCTGGGCATCGACAAAGTACGCGGCCGGCCAGTAGCTGTTGTGGAAGGCGTTCCAGATACGGTAGTTGCTGTCGATGGCCACCGGAAAGTTGACGCGAAAGCCGCTGACGGCGCGGGTGACGTTCTCGGGAGATTTCTCGAAGGCGAATTCCGGCGTGTGCACGCCCACGACGGTCAGGCCCTGGTCCTTGTACTTGTCGGCCCACGCGCGCAGGTAAGGCAGCGTGCGGATGCAGTTGATGCAGGAGTACGTCCAGAAATAGACCAGCGTGACCTTGCCGCGCAGTTGGTCGCCAGTGAGCGGTGCGGAATTGAGCCACTGCACCGCGCCGTCGAACGAGGCCAGGCGGCCCTCTACGGGCAAGCCGCTGGATCTCGCCACGGGCGCGGCCTCGGCTTCGGACACCACGTTGAGGCTGGCTTGCGGTGCCGGCCGATTCACGCCCAGCCCGTTGACGAGTGCCTGCTCAAGCTGCGTGGTGCCGCCGGAAGACAGGCGCGCCAGCAGGCCCGTATCTGCCCCGAGACCGATGAGTGCCACGCCGCCCAGCACGCTAGCGCCCATGATGCGACGCGCCCATTCGCCCAGGCCCATGGAGCGCTTCATGGCTGCGAATACACGCCCGCCCAGCCCCAGCGCTGCCGCCAGCGACGTGGCTGCGCCTGCGGCGTAGGCCGTCAGCGCCAACGCGCTGGACACGCTCGCGCCATTGAGCGCCACGCCTGTCAGCACCAAACCGAGGATCGGGCCCGCGCATGGCGCCCACAGCATCCCCGTGGCCACACCCAGCAGCAGCGAGCCCGCCACCGAAGGTTCCGCCGATGCCCCGCCCGTTGACGCTTGCCCCGCCAGCCGGTTGCCCAGCGCCACCGCCGGCCGGGCCATCAGATCGGCCAGCCGTGGCCACAGCAGCGACAGCCCGAACACGGCCAGCAGCGCAAGCGCGGCAAACCGGCCGACTTCATTGGCACGCACCGCCCACGCGCCGCCGGCCGAGAGCAGCGTGGCAAAGCCGGCAAAGGTGAGTGCCATGCCGGCGAGCATCGGCAGCTTGCCGCGCACAAAGGGCTGGCCGGTACGGCTCAATACAAACGGCAGGACGGGCAGGATGCACGGACTCAGGATGGTCAGCGCGCCGCCCAGGTAGGCGAGTATCAGCAGGCTCATGATCGACATTCCTTGGCAAGGGATCGGGATTGCCTCCATCAGACGCCGCGCGCGTAGCTGGCTTGTATCGCCGCAGGGGCGACTTTGTATCGCACTGTACAAATGCGTCTGCCAGATGCATTCCGATACAACACGGGCTCGCTACGTCACACGGACAGGCGCAAAATGGCGCCTTCCTTCCACCTTCCATCGTGCCGAGGCCACCCCCCATGGATGCCCACGTCGACCACATCCTGATCGTCGATGATGACCGCGAGATCCGCGAACTCGTTTCGACCTATCTCACCAAGAACGGGCTGCGTGTGACCGCCTCGCCCGATGGGCGCCACATGCGTGCGTTTCTGGAAGCCAACACCGTCGACCTGATCGTGCTCGACCTGATGCTGCCCGGCGATGACGGCCTGGTGCTGTGTCGCGAACTGCGCGCCGGCAAGCACAAAGCCACGCCCGTATTGATGCTGACCGCGCGCGACGACGAGACCGACCGCATCATCGGCCTGGAAATGGGCGCCGACGATTACGTGGCCAAGCCGTTCGCCGCGCGCGAACTGCTCGCCCGCATCAAGGCCGTGCTGCGCCGCACGCGCATGCTGCCGCCCAACCTGCAGATTTCCGAAGCTGGGCAGATGCTGGCCTTTGGCGAGTGGCACCTCGATACCACCGCGCGCCACCTGATCGATGCCGAGGGCACCATCGTCGCCCTGAGCGGTGCGGAATACCGCCTGCTGCGCGTGTTTGTCGACCACCCGATGCGCGTGTTCAACCGCGATCAACTGCTCAACCTCACGCAGGGCCGCGAGGCCGAGATGTTCGAGCGATCCGTCGATCTGCTTGTCAGCCGCTTGCGCCAGCGCCTGAATGACGATGCGCGCGATCCGGCGTACATCAAGACCGTGCGCAGCGAGGGCTATGTCTTTGCCAAGCCGGTGGAGATCAAGGAGGCACGCCAATGAGCACAGCAACGAGCGCGCGTGCCTGGGCGTGGCCGCGCACGCTGGGCTCGCGCCTCTTTGTGATCCTGCTGGCGGGCTTGGTGGTGGCGTATGCGCTGTCGTTTGCCGTGCTGTTTTCCGAGCGCTACATGAGCGCGCGCGAGGTCATGCTGGGCACGCTCGAAACGGATGTGTCCACAGCCATCGCCATCCTTGACCGCCTGCCTGCGGACGAGCGCCCGCAGTGGCTGCCGCGCCTGAATCGCGGCAACTATCAGTACATCCTCGGCCCTGGCTCGCCCGGCGTGCCGGAGATGACCCAGCGCGGCAAGGACATCGCCGCGCGCATCAGCGAGGCCAGCGGCGGCCGCTTTCCCGTGACGGTCGAGTCAATACCGGGCGACGGCAAGCAACTGCAGGCGCACCTCACGCTGAGCGACGGCAGTACGCTGACGATTGATGTGCACCCGCGCATGACGCCCATCGCGCAGTGGCTGCCATATGTGCTGGTGGTGCAATTGCTGTTGCTGATCGTGTGCTGCTGGTTTGCGGTGCGGCTGTCGATCCGGCCGCTGGTGGCATTGGCCGATGCCGCCGATGCGCTCAACCCCAACGCGCAGACACCTCCGCTGGACGAGACCGGCCCGACTGAACTGGCGCGCGCAGCACACGCCTTCAACGCCATGCGCCAGCGCATTGCCCGCTTTGTTGAAGAGCGTGTGCAGATTCTGGCTGCCATTTCGCATGACTTGCAGACGCCCATCACACGCATGAAGCTGCGCGCTGAAATGGCGGAAGACTCTGAAGAGAAGCGCAAGCTGTTGAGCGATCTGGCCGAGATTGAAACGCTCGTGCGGGAGGGCCTGGCCTACGCGCGCAGTGCGCATGGCGATGGTGAAAAGCCATCGCGCATCGACGTCGGGTCGTTTGTCGAGAGCCTTGTGTACGACTACCAGGACACCGGCAAGCCGGTAACGCTAGAGCAGCACGCTACGGGCGCGATCGTCACGCGTCCGCACGCATTGCGCCGCGTGTTGACCAACCTGACCGATAACGCCATCAAATTTGGCGGCGCGGCGGAAATGGATGTGCGCCGCGACGGCGAAGCCGTGGTGATCGAAGTGCGCGACCGTGGGCCCGGTATTCCGGAAGACAAGCTCGATGCCGTGTTGCAGCCGTTTGTGCGGCTGGAGAATTCGCGCAGCCGAGAGACGGGGGGCACGGGGCTGGGCTTGGCAATTGCGCAGCAGCTGGCCGTGGCTGCAGGCGGTGGGCTCACGTTGCGCAATCGCAAAGGCGGTGGTCTGGTGGCGGAAGTCAGGCTCTGCCAGGCGGCCGTGCCAGGGCAGCGCGAGCAAGCGTAGCCTGCGCTGGGGCGCTGGCCACGCGTTCGCGTTCGCTGTCTTCTGTGCATGTATGCGGCGTGGTAGTCGGCGCATGCTACGCCCTCACGTTTGCGCAAGAAACGTCGCGATACGATCGGCAATCGCATCGGGCGCATCTTCCAAGCTGTAATGCCCAACACCGGGCAACCGATGCACCGGCCCATCCGGAAATAGCTCGCTGAACAGTGGCAGGAAATACTCCGCATGCAGCGTGCGATCTGCCATGCCCCAGATCGCCATGGCGGGTTTGGTCGCGATGGCACGGCGCGCTGCGGCGTCCGGCATTTCAAAGCGATGGGCGCCTGTCGCAACGCCTTTGGCCCAGCCGATGGCGCCAGCGCAGTCAGCCGGCGTTGCAAAGCGCGCGCCGTACGCCCGCAACCACGCATCGTTGATGAGCCGGTGGTCTTCAAAGCCGTTGAGCTTCAAGGTGCTGAGGATGTTGAAGCCGAGTTCACCCAGCACGGCTTCAAGACGCCCCTCCGGTTCGGCCCGCATGATCCACTGAAACCACGGCGACACCGCTGCATTGGCGGCCAGGCGTTCACCCAGCGTCGCCTGCCCGAACGGCGTCGGCCCATTGACGCTCACGATGCGCCGAATGCGATCCGGATGCCGTGACGCGAGCCCCATCCCGACGGGCCCGCCAAAGTCATGCATGACGAGCGTCATGCCGCGCAGGTCCAGCGCAAGCACGAAGCGCTCAAGGTTGTCGATGTGGTCTTGCAGCCAGTAGCTGCGTGATGGCGGTGTTTCGCTTCTGCCGAAGCCCATGTGGTCGGGCGCCACCACGCGGTGGGTGCCGTGCAGCGCCGCGATCAGGTGCCGGAAGAGGAAGCCCCATGTGGGCTCGCCATGCAGGCACAGCACGACTTCGCCATCGGCGGGGCCTTCATCCACGTAATGCATCTGAAAGCCCGGTGCATCGGTAAAGAGGGGGGTATAGGGGTACATCCCGTCGAACGTGTCAACGCGCATGCCGTGCTTCCTCTTCATTCATTTGGTTGCAAAATAGAACCGTTGCGTTATAGCAGTCGAGGTTTTATATTGCAACCACATTGAATGTGAGGGCGCGCCCGGAACGCGCGATACAGATGGTCAAACGTACGAGCCATGCGGATTCTCTTTGCGGCGTCGCCAGACCGCTGGACGCCATTGGCGACTGGTGGTCGTTGCTGATCGTGCGCGACGCGTTTGATGGCCTGCGCCGCTTTGGCGAGTTTCAACGCAGTCTGGGGCTGTCGAAGAACATCCTGGCGGTGCGGCTGCGCAACCTTGTGGCGCACGACATTCTCGAGACGGTGCCGGCGGCTGACGGCAGTGCGTATCAGGACTACGTGCTGACCGAGAAAGGGCGCGCGCTGTTTCCACTCCTGGTGGCGCTGCGGCAATGGGGCGAAGCGTTTTGCTTTGAGCCCGATGAGGCGCACGTTGTGCTGGTTGAGAAGGCAACGGGCAAGCCGGTGCCGCGGCTTGAACTCCGCGCGCAGGACGGGCGGGCGCTGGCTCCGGAGGATACGGCGGTCGTCCACCCCACGGCCGTCAAGGAGACGAAGCGCCAGCGGGTGAAAGCGGGCTGAACGCATTGGCGCTCAGGGGCGCGCCGCAGTCTTACTTGGCAGGACGCAGCCGTTCGAGCAAGCGCCGCGCATCGGAAGGCGCTTCGACCTTTTTATCGTTATCAAAGTAGCAATAGACGTCACGTCCGCTGCGCCGCAGTTTGGCGGGTGCGCCGGCGCGTTGTGCATCGGGCGGCTCGCTGCCGGCAGCCCATTGGCGGATGCGATCGGCCCAGTGGTCGAGCGCGGCATCGGCATAGGCGCCGCTGTAGAGCGCATCGGCGCCGTGCAGGCGGAGGTAGACGAAATCGCTCGTCACGTCTTCAAGGTACGGCCAGTCTGCAATGGCATGCGAGACCACCATCGCGGCCCGATGCCGGCGCAGGAGCGCTGCAAACTCCGGCGTGCAGAAGCTCTCGTGGCGCACTTCCACCGCGTGGCGGAGCGTCTTTTGGTCGCGCGTGGCAAACCATGGCGCCTTGACGCGCGCATCGTGCTGACGGGCCAACGCACGCGCGGCTGTCGTGTCGCGCGGCAGCAGAGACAGGAAGCGCTCGAACCGCTCTGCATCGAACCGGAAGTTGGGTGGAAACTGCCACAGGAACGGCCCGAGCTTGCGCCGCAGGGCCAGCACCCCCGAAGCAAAGAAGTTGGCCAGTGCCGGCACCGCCGTCTCGTCACGAAACCGCAGCATGTGGGTCAAGTAGCGTGGCCCCTTGACCGCAAAAACAAAACCGTCGGGCGCGGTGTCATGCCAAGCCTGCCAGCTCGTGATCGATTGCAGCGAGTAGTGCGACCCATTGATCTCGATGGTGTCGAACTGGCGCGACGCATATTCCAGCTCGCGGCGCTGCGCCAGGTCTTCCGGATAGAACACGCCGCGCCACCCTTCGTAGCGCCAACCGGAGATGCCGACACGGATCGTCATCGCTTGGCCCCGTGCCGACGATGGCCGTGGATGGCTTTGCGCTCGCGCTCGACCGTCGTGCCGAGTGCGCGGACAGCCGCAAGCAGCGCCGGATGGTCTGCCGCCTGCGCCTGATAGCGAAGCACGTGCAGATTGAGCGCGTCTTCCAGCACGGCGGCGGTCACGTCGGAGAACGTGTCGGCGGCGGTCACGAAGTAATGGCGTTCGGCCCCGGGGTGTTCGGCGCCATAGGTTTCGAGCAGCGCGCGCATGTCGGAGTCGTCAATGCCGCAGCCGACAAAGAGAAAGGTGTGCGTGCGCAGCAGTGCCTCGACCAGATCGTAGAAGGCGCGGTAGCGCGCTCGCGCCTGTACATAGTCGCAGCGCGAGAAGATGAGCGAGGCTGGGTCGCTCATCGAACCGTGCGTCTTGATGATCAGGTTGCAGTCTTCACGCACGCGCGCCGCCACCGCGGGGTTGCTGTAGTGGCACACCTCCACCGGCGCTCTGCCGTGCGAATGGGCAAGCGATTCATATAGCGTGTCGAAGTTGGGTGTGAGCGTGATGCGGAAATCGAGTGCGAGCAATGCGTCGTGGATGGGTGCCGCTTCAAAGTGCGGCGCGACCAGCTCACGGCGCAACAGCGCGGTCAGCCGACGCTGGCCCAGGACGCGGCGCACGATTTCTGCGGCGGTCAGTACGTCGCCACGCGCGACAAAGGCGCGAACTTCTTCCGACAGTTGCGGTGCGTTGGGGGCGATGGCGTCGGCGGCCAGGCACAGCAGTTCAGCCCAGGTGGGCGGGTGCCGCGTGCCATCGGCCGAACTGGCGTTGGCCGAAATGCCCGACCCGAAGAAGAGCACCGCACGGCGCCGGGCGATGTCTTCCACCAGACGCGGCGGCCATTCGATCAGGGATGCGGCCCGGCCTTTGCGCGCCATGCGCGTCACTGATGCGGCGCACTCACCTGCGCTTGCACGTGCACCAGGCCGGTTTGCGGTGCCTGCAGCCCCAACGGCTCGTCGGTCAGATCGCGGGCAAGCGAATAGGCTGTGATGACGGCCAGCGTGACCCCGACGACGGCCAACATTTCCCGAGTGTCCATACGCATCTCCTCCTTGGCTCCTTACGTTCCCTGTGTCCGTTTTGCGCGCCCCCTTCTTATCGAGGTTGGGCGGCGCGGGAGCTCGGACGCAAAGTTCGGACCTGAGGAAGGCGAATGGCGCAGTGGCGCGGGTTTAAGTGAGGTCAGCGTGCGCGCAATGAAGACGGAGGCACGCCCAGCAGGCGCTGAAAGCTTCGCCGCATGCGTTCGGTATCGCCAAAACCGCATTCGGTGGCCACGCGCTGCATGGAGGCCGCACCGCTTTCCAGCGCGGCACGGGCAGCTTCCACGCGCAACTTTTCCACGGCCTTTGCAGGCGTGAGACCCGTTTCAACCTGAAACGCGCGTGCGAAATGGCGAGGGCTCATGCAGGCGTGCTCGGCCAGATCGCCAACGCGATGCGGTGCGCTCAAGTTGCGCCGCACATGATCCAGCAGCGGTTTGAAGCGGCCACGTGCCGAATCCATCTCATTCAGCGCTGAAAACTGCGACTGCCCGCCGGGCCGCCGGTAGTACACGACAAGCTGCCGTGCCACCGCGCGTGCCAGGCGCTCGCCCAGGTCTTCGGCGATGAGGGCAAGCGCCAGGTCGATGCCGGCGCTGATGCCGGCGCTGGTCCAGATCGGGCCGTCGTTCACGTAGATGTGGTCGGGTTCGAGCTGCACCTGCGGGAACGTGCGCGCGAACTGCTCGCTGCGGCTCCAGTGGGTGGTGGCGCGCCGGCCGTTCAACAGGCCCGTGGCGGCCAGCAGCAGGCTGCCCGAACACACGCTGGCCACGCGCGCGCCGCGGGCCGAGCAGCGCTGTACAAAGCGGCGCGTGCGTGCATCGGTCATGGCCGCATCCACGCCGTCGCCGCCGGCAATGAGCAGCGTGTCGACCTGGTTGGCCGGGGGCAGGGCGTCGGCATCCCAGCGCGCACCGGAAGAACTGCGGACGAGGCCGGCCTGGGCGGCAATCGTGCGCAGTGCGTAGTGATCGTCCCGATACCGGCTGGCCACTTCAAATGCCGCCACCGGCCCGGCGGCGTCGAGCAGTTGGAAGTCCGGAAAGATCAGCACAGCGATGCGGTGGGCCATGGCAGAAAAAGTGGGAGACTGGTCATTGCTGCCAACACGATAGAGCGCGATCCTGTGAAGCGTCAACCCACCACCGCACCAATCTCAGGAGAGCCGAACCATGACGACTTCCCCGTTCATCGTTGTCTTTGCGCTGTACAACCGGGTCACCCAGCTCGATTTCACTGGCCCGCACGAAGTGTTCTGGCGGCTGCCCGGCGCGCAATGCGTGGTGGCTTCCGCAGCCGGCGGAGAGATCCATGCCGATGGCGGCCTCACCATCTCGAACGTGCAGCGACTGGCCGATATTCCGCACGCTGACCTGATCTGCGTGCCCGGCGGTTTTGGCGTGATCGAAGCCATGGAAGACGCAGAGTTCGTGCGCCAGGTGCGGCGCCTGGCCGACGGCGCCCGCTATGTCACCTCGGTCTGCACCGGCTCGCTCGTGCTGGGCGCGGCCGGGTTGCTGCAGGGCAAGCGCGCGGCCTGCCACTGGGCGTGGCGAAACCTGCTGCCCGCGTTTGGCGCCACGATGGACGAAGCCCGCGTGGTGCGTGACGGCAACCTCATCACCGGTGGCGGCGTGACGGCCGGCATCGACATGGCGCTGACGGTCATGGCCGACATTGCCGGTGCCGAGCATGCGCAGGCCGTGCAGCTCGGTATCGAATACGCCCCCGCGCCGCCGTTCGATTGCGGCCGCCCCGAGCGTGCGGCACCGGAGATTCTCGAAGCGGTGACCTCGCGGCTCGATCGTTTGCGTGCGGACCGCCACGACGCCGTGCAACGGGCGGCGCAGCGCCTCTGACCGCAGGCGCCGGCAGGAACCGGATTGCAGCGACAATGGCGTCTTTCGACGTATCTGCGCCCCAAGCCGGCGCCGCATCCTGCATGAACACTCCGTCTTCCCAGATCAACGCCCGTGGCCCGATCGGCATCGTTGCTGCCCTGCATGAAGAGATCAACGAACTGCTGACGTGCCTGTCCGGCGCACAGTGCATCCACATCGGCAGCCGCGATTTCTGGACGGGCGAGTTGGACGGCCACGCAGTTGTTGTGGTGCTGTCGCGCGTGGGCAAGGTGGCAGCGGCATCCACCACCGCCGTGCTGATCACGCAGTTCAACGTACGCGCCGTGGTGTTTGCCGGCGTGGCCGGCGCATTGGCACCGGGCGTGGCTGTGGGTGACGTGGTGGTGTCGGAAGAACTGCTGCAGCACGATGTCGATGCCTCGCCGCTGTTCCCGCGCTGGGAAATTCCGCTGACCGGCATGGCGCGTTTTCCTGCCGACGTGTCGCTCGCCAGCGGGCTGCTGGAAAGCGCTGGCGCTGTGCTGGCCGACCCGCACGCGCTGCTGGGTCCGGATGTCATGCGGGCCTTCGGGATTGCGGCGCCGCAGGTGCATCGCGGCCTCATCGTCAGCGGGGACCGCTTTGTCTGCACCTCGGCAGAAAGCGCGGTGCTGCGTACGGCGTTGCCCGACGCCCTGGCCGTCGAGATGGAAGGGGCCGCCGTGGCGCAGGTGTGCCACGAGTGGGGCGTGCCGTTTGCCGCGATCCGGACGATTTCCGACCGCGCGGATGACGCGGCCAGCGTGGACTTCGCGCAGTTCATCGCGCAGGTGGATTCACGCTACAGCGTGGCCATCCTGCGCACATGGCTGTCGACGACGGCCGACGCCTGAACGGCTTACTGTCCCTTCGCGGCCAAGTACTTGTCGAGGGCGTTGGCGTGCTCGCTCAGGCGGAAGACTGCGTTCTCCAGGCGTTGCAAATCGTCGAGCTTGTCCTTGCCGTAGATGGCGGCCTCAAGGGCGGCCGTCCTAGTGTGAAAGTCCTGCCACGCCTGCTCCGAATTTATCAGTGCGTCTTTCGCCTTGCCGTTCAATGTGCCGAGTAGTGTCTTGTACGTTCGGTTCAGGCGCTCGTCCTGCGCGGCCTTTTCTGCTGAGAGACATGCGCCGATTGTGTCCGGATTGTCCGGGGCCTTGTCGACGCAGGCATAGAGCCTGGTGGAAATGCCCTGCGGCGCGCGCCGCTTGATGCCGTTGGCGAGGCTTTCGGCAGCAAAGGCGCCGGCGCTGTGGGCCAGCAGCGCCACGGCAACGAGCAGGGCAAGCGTCTTCAGTGTCGTCAGCGTGTTCAAGAAGTGACTCCTGATCGCGTGTCTGCGATGCGTGAAGGGGCCGTCCAGTCTATCGGCTGGCCAACGCACCCGCGATCAGCCAGGCAGGTGAGGCCGCAGGTTGCGCAGGGCGTTTTCCACGTAGGCTTCTTTCTCGCCGACGGGGGCCACGTAGTGCAGCGCTTCTGCTGCGGCCTCCACGCCTTCTGTGCGCGCAATCACCCATGCCGCCAGGTACGGCGAAGCAAAGCACCCGCCCGCCGTCGCCACATTGCCGTTGGCGTAGAACGGCCGGTTCAGCACTTCCACGCCGGCTTCCTGCACCCAGGGCTTGGTGGTCAGGTCTGTGCAGGCCGGCACGTTGCCGAGCAGCCCCAGCTTGGCCAATACCAACGTGCCCGAGCACTGCGCCCCAACCAATTGCCGTGACGGATCGAGCGCCAGCCGCGCCATCAAAGCCGGATCGGCCACCACGTCGCGCGTGCGGATGCCGCTGCCGACAAGCACGGCATCTGCGGTGCGGGCGTCTTCCAGCATCGATTGCGCATGCATCGTCACGCCGTTCATCGACGTGACTTCGGTGTGCGGGCAACACAGGCTCACGCGCCAGTCCGGTTTCTTGATGCGGTGAAGCACACCAAAGGCGATGAGTGAATCCAGTTCGTTGAACCCGTCGAAGGTGAGGATGGCGATGTGCATGATCGGTGTGCTGTCGCGTTGGGATAGATCGCATGCTAGGGGCACGGGGCAATACAATCAAAAAATTGTCCTTAGTACAACAAGCCATGACTCAGGCCCGCTACCAGCCGCTCGTTGACGAACTGGCCGCGCAGATCCGCTCCGGCCGTCTGCCGCCTGGCACACGCCTGCCCACGCACCGGCAACTGGCCCAGCGCCACGGCGTTGCGCTGGTCACGGCCACGCGCGTGTATGCCGAGCTTGAAGCGATGGGCCTGGTGAGCGGCGAAGTGGGGCGCGGCACCTTCGTGCGGGAGAACACGCTGTCGCGCGGCCTCGGTATCGACCAGCAAGCCGTGGCCGCTGGCGTGGTGGATTTGAACTTCAACTATCCGTCGCTACCCGGACAGGCCCGGCTGCTGAGCCGCGCACTGCGCAAGCTGGCCGGCGGCGGCGATCTGGATGCGCTGTTGCGCTACGCGCCGCATGGCGGCCGCGCGCATGAACGCGCCTGCGTGGCGCGCCACCTGGCGCAGCGCGGCTTGCCCGTCGCGTCGGACAACGTACTCGTGGTCGACGGTGCGCAGCACGGCCTGGCCGTGACCGCCATGGCGTTGCTCAAACCCGGCGATGTGGTTGCGGTGGATGCCCTGACGTATCCCGGTTTCAAGGTCGTTGCCGAGATGCTGCATCTGGAACTGGCGCCGCTGCCTGCAGCCGGGCACGGGCTGGACCTGGATGCTTTGGAGCGGCTTTGCGCACGGCGCCGTGTGCGCGCCGTCTACGTCATGCCGACGCTGCACAACCCGCTCGGCTGGGTAAGTGGCATTGGCTGGCGGCGCCAACTGGCGGCCATCGTGCGCCGCCACGGCCTCATCGCCATGGAAGACGCGGCCTACGCCTTTCTGGAAGACAACCCGCCCGTGCCGCTGGCCGCGCTGGCGCCGGAATCGACCGTCTACATCTCGGGCCTGTCGAAGAGCGTGGCCACCGGCCTGCGTTTCGGCTTCGTTGCCGCGCCGGCTGCGTGGGTGCCGCAACTGGAACGCGCCATCCGCGCCACGACCTGGAACACCCCGGCCATCGTCACCAGCCTTGCATGCGCATGGCTGGACGACGGCACGGTCAACCGCCTGGAAGCCGAAAAGCGGCGCGATGCCGCAGCACGCCAGGCGATTGCCCGCAAGGCGCTGGCTGGGCTGACGCTGGCCACGCATCCTGCGTCGTATTTTGTCTGGCTTGCGCTGCCGCCCGAGGTGCGTGCCGACCGCGTGGCCGTGGCGCTGCAGGAGGATGGCATCTCCGTGTCCACCGCAGAGCCGTTTGCGACGTCAAAGCAGGTACCGCATGCGCTGCGGCTGGCGTTGGGCTCCGTCGCGCTTGACCGGCTCGATGCCGCGTTGCAGACCGTCAGGCAGCGCGTGGAAGCAAACCGGTATCGATAACGAAAACCGTGCCAAACCTCGTGCGCTTGCCTACACTCTCGTCGCAACGAAGTGGCCCAATTTGCACACAGGAGACCTCATGAAGAACTGGCTTGCAACGATGGCCGGATGGGCGCTCTGCGCATGCGCAGCGTTCGGCAGCGCCGCCCATGCGGCTGACGCCCCGGATGACGGCACGACGCTGACCGTCAACATCGGCACGCAGCACCGCACGTTGTCGCGCGATGCATTGCTGCACGATCCGCACCTGACGAGCGTGACCGTGGAAGACCAGAATCTGAAGCGCCGCCTGACCTTCAAGGCGATCCCGGTGACGGAGCTGTTCCGAGGGCAGGCAGTCAGCCCGAATGCCAGCGCCACCACCGCCGCCAGCGACGGCTACGTATCACACCTGCCGATGCGCCTGCTGCTGGGCGACCGCGCCGATGGCCCGCGCGCCTGGCTTGCCGTGGAAGACCCGGCCGCGCCGTGGCCCACACTCAAAGGGCAGGACATCGGCCCGTTCCGCCTGATCTGGACGGCGCCGCCGGCCAAGGCATCGGTGGTGAATGAAAGTCTGTGGACTTACAGCATCGTTCGCATCGACATTGCTGCGCTGCCCGGTGAGCGCTTTGCGGCCATCCGCCCCGCGGCCGGGCTGCCCGCAGATGGCCCTGTCATGCGCGGTTTCGCCACGTTCCAGCGCGTCTGCTTCTCGTGCCACACGCTCAACCGCGCCGGCGATGCCAACCTTGGCCCCGACCTGAACGTGCCGTACAGCCCGGTCGAATACCTGGGCGACGAGAAGCTGCGCCACCTGATCCGCGATCCGCAATCGCTGCGCTGGTGGCCCAACGCCCGCATGTCGGCCATCGACGAGAAAACGCTCTCAGATGCGCAACTCAACGATCTGCTGGCGTATTTGCACCACATGACAAAGCACAAGTCGGCCGCGCAATGACCGGTGCTATTCGGTAGCCCAGTCGACCAGCGTGGCGATGGTGTTCATGTTGCGGGCCGTCCCCGTCTTGGCGGCGGGGATTTTCAGTTTGGAATCGGCCATGCCGTCGCCGTAATGCACGTAGATCTCGCGCGTGCCAAGGGCCATCTGTTCCGTCCGGCAGCCGGTGGCGGCGGCCAATGCATCGGCGGGCGGCGGCGTATCCAGGAAAATCGCGACCGTCCGGTTGGGCGCAGCCGTCTTGAATGGATTGCCTTCCAGCACCGCTGCCAGCTCCGCGCCTGTGCGCACGAGCACGCCCACGGGTTTGCCGGCGTAATCCTCCAGGCAGCGTTCCAGCTTCGCCTTGACGGTCGCTTCCGCCAGCCGGCTCTGAAACACCACATTGCCGCTCGCAATGTAGGTGCGTACGCCGCTCAGGCCGATCGATTCGCACATCGCGCGCAGTTCGGCCATGGGCAGTTTGCCGGTGCCGCCCACGTTCACGGCGCGCAGGAAGGCGATGTAGCTGGGCATGGGTTCTCCTGTTCTGTCTGGCTTATCAATGGCTTAGGGGCATGCTCGGGTTAGCAACATTCTGTTACGAGATTGACGAATGTGTTTAACCCGCCCCGTTGCGCGACTTGTATTCTGCGCCCCGAACTCATCGAGCCCGAATCGGCCCTCAGTGCTGATTTGAGTGCCGCATCCTGCATTTGCGCATAAGGAGAACACCATGTTGAAGAAGATTGCACCGGCCCTGATTGTGGCAACGCTCGCCGGCCTGACGGCCTTGCCCGCTGCGGCGGACGACTTGCGCAATGCGCTGGGCGGCGCGCTGGGTGGCGCGGGCGGGGCGGCCGTGGGCGGCGCGCTGGGTGGTCCGACCGGCTCCGTCATCGGCGGTGCTGTGGGCGGCGGTGCCGGCGGCGCATTGACGGCCAACGGCCGCGAGCGCAAGGGCGCCATCGTGGGCGGCGCGTTGGGAGGCGGTGTGGGCGCCGCTGCGGGCAATGCCATGGGCGGCCGTACGGGCGGCATCGTGGGCGCGGGCTTGGGCGGCGGCGCGGGTGCAGCCCTGGGTGGCAACGTACAGCGCAATTCGTATTCCGACCGCGACGACCGCGGCCGCGGCTACCGTCGCCACGGCAAACACCATCACCACCATTGATCTGATGCGCCGTTGCGCTTGCCACTGAGCGCTACGGCCGCTTTCTTGCTTTCCTTGCGGCGACGGCGCTGTCTGCGTGCGTCGCCCGGTGTGTCGGCAAAAACTGTCGCCGCAACTCGCCGTTGCCACGTGCGCCGCCTACCATACCGAGACGGCCGCGCTTGGCCCGCACACGAAGGAGAGCGCCATGACGCAACGCTTCGACGCCATCATCATCGGCACCGGTCAGGCCGGCCCGCCGCTGGCGGCGCGCCTGTCTGGCGCCGGCATGAAGGTGGCCATCATCGAGCGCGGCCGCTTTGGCGGCACGTGCGTCAACACCGGCTGTATTCCCACGAAAGCGATGGTGGCCAGCGCCTATGCAGCACGCATGGCGCAGCGTGCGGCTGAATACGGCGTCGTGATCAACGGCGGCGTCACCGTCGACATGCAGCGCGTGAAGGCCCGCAAGGATGAAATTTCCGGCCGCTCCAGCCGGGGTGTGGAGCAATGGGTGCGCGGGCTGGAGCACGGCACCGTCTTTCAGGGCCATGCCCGTTTCGAGAGCGCGCGCACCGTGCGCGTGGGCGACGAACTGCTCGAAGCCGAACACATCTTCATCAACGTGGGCGGCCGGGCGTTGGTGCCGCCCATGCCGGGGCTCGATCAGGTGCCGTTTCTCACCAACTCCACCATGATGGACGTGGATTTTCTGCCCGAGCACCTTGTCGTGATCGGCGGGAGTTACGTCGGGCTGGAGTTCGGCCAGATGTTTCGTCGCTTCGGTGCGCGCGTGACGATTGTCGAGAAAGGGCCACGCCTGATCGCCCGCGAAGATGAAGACGTATCGCAGGCGGTGCGCGAGATTCTCGAAGCCGAGGGCATCGACGTGCAGGTCAACGCCGATTGCCTGAGCGTGCGGCGCGACGGCGCCAACGTGGTGGTTGGCCTGGACTGCGGCAGCGGCAGCGGCGCGCGCGAGGTGTCGGGCTCGCATCTGCTGATGGCGGTCGGGCGGGTGCCAAATACCGACGATCTTGGACTCGACAAGGCCGGCGTGGAACTCGACAAGCGCGGCAATATCCGCGTTGACGAGCAGTTGCGCACCAACGTGCCTGGCATCTGGGCCATGGGCGATTGCAACGGTCGCGGCGCGTTCACGCACACGGCTTACAACGATTACGAGATCGTCGCGGCCAATCTGCTCGACGCCGATCCGCGCAAGGTGTCGGACCGCATCCAGGCGTACGCCATGTACATCGACCCGCCGCTTGCGCGCGTCGGCATGTCGCTCTCGGAAGCGAAGCAATCGGGGCGCAAGCTGCTGGTCGGCAACCGCCCGATGACGCGCGTCGGCCGCGCGGTGGAGAAGGGCGAGAGCCAGGGTTTCATGCGCGTGGTGGTCGATGCGCAGACACACGAAATCCTGGGCGCGTCGATTCTGGGTGTGGGCGGTGACGAGGCGGTGCATTCGATCCTCGACGTGATGTATGCCAAGGCGCCTTACACGACCATCAGCCGCGCCATGCACATTCACCCGACGGTGTCGGAGCTGATTCCCACGTTGCTGCAAGGCATGGAGCCGGTGCAATAACGTCAGACATGGCGCCTAAAAAACAAGGGGCGCCCGGCGCGCCCCAAACATCAACCCGCTACCGTGCGTGTTGCTCAGGGCACGATCGAGAGAAACAGATACGACGCAAAGATGGCCAGATGCACGACCCCTTGCAGGATGGTCGTGCGGCCCTTGCCGAGCGTGAGCGACGACACGATCAGCGTCAGGAACAGCAGGACCATTTCCTTCGGGCCCAGGCCCAGTTCGAGCGGGCGGCCGATCCAAATGAACACGGCCGCCACCGTCGGGATGGTCAGGCCGATACTCGCCAGCGCCGAGCCCAGTGCGAGGTTCAGGCTCGTCTGGATGCGGTCTGCATTGGCGGCGCGCAGGGCGGCCAGGCATTCCGGCAGCAGCACCAGTGCGGCGATGACGATGCCGACCGTCGCGGGCGGAGCGCCTGCATTCAGGATGGCCGCTTCCACCGAAGGCGACAGCACCTTGGCCAGACCCACGACGGCCACCAGCGACACCATCAGCAATACCGCGCTGAGCGCCGCGACGCGTGTGGGCGGCGGCGGTGCATGGACGTCTTCGTTGGCGCTGTCGACGAGAAAGTAATCGCGGTGGCGGATGGTCTGCACGATGACGAAGCAGCCGTACAGCACCAGCGATGTCACCCCGGCAAAGGCAAGCTGCGACGAGGTCATGACAGGCCCCGGCGTGGAACTCGTGTAGTTGGGTAGCACCATGGTCAGCGTGACAAGCGCAGCGAGCACGGCGAGCGCTGCAGTGGCGCCTGGCGCCTGGAAGGCTTGCTCGCGGTGACGCAGGCCACCCACGAATAGGCACACACCCACGATTCCGTTGCAGATGAGCATGACTGCGGCAAACACGGTGTCGCGCGCCAAGCCTGCTTTCTCTGGCCCGGAAGAGAGCATCACCGAGACGATCAGCGCGACTTCGATCACCGTCACGGCAATCGCTAGGACGAGCGTGCCGAACGGCTCGCCCACCTTGTGCGCGACGACTTCGGCGTGGTGGACGGCGGCAAAGACGGCGCCGGCCAGTGCAAGTGCCATCAGTGCGATCAGCCAGCCAGGGGGCGTCATGAACGAGCCGCCGACCAACACCACCCACGCCAGCAGCGGGGCAGCGATTGTCCAGGGGGGCAGCTTGTTAGAAGAAAGGGCCACGGGGTTCTCCTTGTTGTTGCCTCAACGCCGACGGGGCGGCGAAGGGTGGATGCAGTGTGGCCCGAATATAAAGCATGTGCGGAGCATCAGCCCGCACATGCGGAACGCGTCACGCCAGCGCCGTCATGGGGCAACGGCCGTGGCGGACACCTCCTGGCTCCAGTAAGTCGGCAGCGCGCCGTACGGATTCGGCAACGTCTTGTTTGTGATGAACACGGTGGCAGCGCCCTTGCTCGACGCGTTGCGAACGAAGGTTTGCATTTGCGTGGCCGACGCAGCGTAGACGATGTGCGCAAACCGGGCGGTCGGATAGTTGGCCTGCCACGCCAGGGGCGCATAGTTGGCGTAGTGCTTGGCGCTGTCTTCAAACACGACGAGCTGGTCCGCCACCGGCAGGCTGGCATAGATCTCCGGCACATTGGTGCCCGGGTTGCCCGTGACCGTGTAGTTGGGCGACAGCCCCTTGATGTAGTTGTAGACCGATTGGTAGAACTGGATGTGCGCGGTCGTGCTGTCGGCGGTCATCTCGTCGATGAAGAAGCCGTCCACCTGATACAGCGCCTGGTAAGTGTTGATGTCCTGCACCACGGCTGACAACGACCGGTTTGTGTACGAACTGGACACGTACCCGATCACCTTGCCGCCCGCGGCATGCACTTTGGCGACGGCGGCAACGTAGTTGGCATCCTGCGTCGTGCCCGGGCCGCTGTTCGGGTTGAGGATGACCGTTGTTGGTACCGATGTTGCCGCGGTGGCCAGCGCACTCCATTGCGTTGCGCCGGTGCCCGACGGATAGATGTAGGACGGCACCAGCAGCCCTTCAGCGCTGGCGTGCGATGCACCCATCAGCGCGCCCGACACCAAGGCGAAAGCCGCGCATGCAGCGCGTGCAAACCTGCGCTTTGCGTTGCGCATTTGCGATGCCACGGCCAGCGTGGCGAATGCGGGCGAACGCCCCCCCGTTTGTATCGTTTTCATTATGTGCCCCCGACCACGCAGTTCGTTGCGTGTGTCATCAGGCCCGCCCCGTTGCGGGTTGGCGGGCAACTGGCTGACTTCGTTCAGCGAAGTCCCTATAGCTTTGCGTCGCCGGATCACTCCGGTTTTGCCCAGACCTCTGGGTGTGAACCCATTGGGGGAAGACTCTACCGGGGCCGCGCCAGCGCGGCAAACGAAGATTGCGCAAACGCGCCGGCTGCTGCACGAAGCGTTGTCGGGACCCCACGTTGCGCGCTGCCATGGCAATCAACCATCGACGCCAATGAAGCGTGGCCGGCCTCGTCGGCATTCTTCCCATGCCGCGTTTCCCCTGACCTGCGCCAGAACCTCTGGTGCATTCCGCCGCCACAGACCCCGCCCGTATCGTCAGTCCACACAGCGCTACCGGTTGCCGCTGTGTTTTTTGTCCACGGATCTGACTGAGGAGAACCTGCAATGAACATCCGCTCGAATGTGCTTGTCATCCGCATCGTGCTGTTGGCGGTGGTGTCCCTGATCGCGTCGCTGGCGGCCACGGCCGCGTTGGCTGCGCCGCCAGCGACCGTCGCAACATGCGACGGCATCAAGGATGCGTACCCAATTCTCGGCACGCAGTGCGCCAATCAGTACGCCAAGATCAACCACGCGCCCGCCACAGCGGCTGAGCGGCGCGAGACGTACGCTGCACGGATCGCGGTTTTGGAGATCTTCCGCAAGGCGCTCCTGTGCAATGGCATGTACAACGCATCGAAATCGGCGCAGCAGCGCTTTTCAAGCGGCGAGGCTGGCCACCTCCAGGCCTTGGCGCTCTTGAACGCAGCAATGACGGGTGCCGGCGACCCGAACGTGCCGGCGCTCTACACCGCCGCCGACTTGAATGACGTGTCGATCAACAAGCAGCAGTGCAAGTAAGGGCAGGGCGGGGTGGCGGCAGAGGTGCCGCCGCCTTGCCACCCGGCCCCACGTGAGAATCGTCGGCGTGGCAGAATCGCGGTCTGTATCTCTGAATGTCTGCGCCCACAAAAGGAGACTCCCGATGACTGCATCTGCCGCCGTATTTGCCATTCTCGTTGCGCTGTTGCTGGGCGCCATGATTCCCGGGCCGAGTTTTGTGCTGGTGGCGCGCAATGCCATCGGGTTATCGCGCCGCGACGGCCTGGCCACTGCACTTGGCATGGGCGCGGGCGCCCTGTTCTTCGGTGGCCTGGCCCTGGCAGGGCTTTACACGTTGCTGCAAGCTGTGGAGTGGCTCTATATCGGCCTCAAGATTGCCGGCGGCGCATATTTGACCTACATGGCATGGAAGATCTGGCGCGGCGCCAAGCTGCCCATGGTGATGGACGATCGCCTGACGCAGCAAGCGGGCAGCGCACGCAAGTCGTTCTGGACCGGCATCACCACGCAGATGAGCAATCCCAAGACGGCCATCTGGTACGGCAGTATCTTTGCCGCGCTGCTGCCGCAGCATCCGCCGGTGTGGTGCTACTTCGTGCTGCCGCCACTGGTGTTCCTGGTCGAGTTCGGGTGGTACACCATCGTCGCGCTGTGCTTTTCGAGTCGGATGCCGCGTGAGATGTACCTGCGTGCCAAGACCTGGGTCGATCGCGTAGCGGCCATGGCGATCGGTGCGCTCGGGCTGCGCCTGATCTTCACCGCGCCCAAGGTCGGGCTGTAGTCTTTTCCGCGATGGTGCTTTGGGGGCGGCTGGCTAGACCGCTCCCGCAATCACATCTCGCAGCCACTGGTGCCCTGGGTCTCGATGCATGCGTTCGTGCCAGAGCATCGACATCTCATACCCGGGCACGTCCACCGGCGGTTCAACCACCTGCAGAGCACTGGCCCCGCGCACCAGCCGCTCGGGCAGCATGGCGACCATGTCGGTACTGGCGACCGCCGTCATCACAAAGAGGAAGTGCGGCACCGACAGCACCACGCGTCGCGTGGCACCGGCCGCCTTCAGGGCTTCGTCCGTCACGCCGAAGAAGCCACCGCCATCGGGCGACACGATCACGTGATCCAGCGTGCAGAACTGCGCCAGCGTCGGCTTGCGCTTCAGGCGCGGGTGTCCAGCGCGTCCGATCAGCACATAGCGTTCAGTGAATAGCGCACGGCGGCGCAGGCCGGGTGGCGCGCCGTCTGTGGTGTGGAACGCGAGATCGATCTCCCCTTGCTCGGCTTGCTTCTCGACGCGCGTGGGTACCAGCTCCAGCATGGCGAGCCGTGTGCCCGGCGCGCTTGTGCGCAGGGTGTTCAGCGCCGGCAGCGCGATGGTGGATTCGCCGTAATCCGTGGCGGCCACGCGCCAGGTATTGGTGGCTTGCGCGGGCTCGAACGGGCTGGCGGGCGCGACGGCCTGCTCCAGCGCTTCCAGCGCCAGCCGCAGCGGCTCGCGCAAGCTTTCCGCTCGAGCAGTTGGGCGCATGCCGCGCGGGCCCGGTAGCAGCAGCGGATCACCAAAGATGTCGCGCAACTTCGCCAGATGCACGCTCACCGAAGGCTGAGAGAAGTTCAGCCGCTCCGCTGCACGCGTGACGTTGTGCTCGGTCAGCAGCACATCGAGCGTCACCAGCAGGTTCAGGTCCAACCGCCTGAGATTATTCATGGCTATGCCTGGAATATTGACAATTCATTTCCAATATACCTGGACGCCCCGCATGCTGGAGCCATTCCTTTTTTTGGAGTTGCCACCATGAATGTCCTGATCGTCTACGCCCATCCCGAACCCAAGTCGCTCAACGGCGCCCTCAAGGACTTTGCCGTCCGGCGTCTGGAAGCCGCCGGCCACACCGTGCAGGTGTCGGACTTGTACGCCATGCAGTGGAAGGCCGCGCTGGATGCAAACGACAGCGCCGTTGCGCCGGTCGGTCCACATTTCCACCCGTCGCTGGATTCCAAGCACGCGTTCGAGAACGGCCTGCAAGCCGCCGACATTGCTGCCGAACAGGCCAAGCTGCAATGGGCCGACGCCGTGATCTTGCAGTTTCCGCTGTGGTGGTTTTCGATGCCGGCCATCCTCAAGGGCTGGGTCGAGCGTGTCTACGCATATGGCTTCGCCTATGGCGTTGGCGAGCACTCCGACACCCACTGGGGCGATCGCTACGGCGAAGGCACGCTCGCCGGAAAACGCGCCATGCTCATCGTCACCACGGGCGGCTGGGAGTCCCACTACAGCCCGCGCGGCATCAACGGCCCGATCGACGACCTCTTGTTCCCGATCCAGCACGGCATCCTGTACTACCCCGGTTTTGATGTGGTGCCGCCATTCGTGAGCTACCGCACCGGCCGCATGGACGCGGCACGCTTTGCGCAGACCACCCAGGCGTTGGGCGAACGACTCGACACCTTGTTTACCGCAGCGCCGATCCCGTTCCGCCGGCAGAACGCCGGTGAATACGAGATCCCGTCGCTCACGTTGCGGGCCGGGATCGCTCCCGAGAAATCAGGCTTTGCCGCGCATCTCGCCTAGACCTTGCCCGGCGTGGCAAGCGCTACAATTTCACATTCATCTCCGGCGGCTCGCTGTAGCAGATACAGCGCGCCGCCGCGTTTCTTTCTGCTTTCTTCTTCTTGTCGGCATGACGTCTCACGCGGTTCTTACGGGCCTGATCAATTTGCTGCTCGGTATGGGGCTTGGCGTGGCAGGCGGTTTGCTCGGCATTGGCGGCGGGCTGATCGCCATTCCTGTGCTGGGCTATCTGTACGGGATGGACCAGCACCTGGCGCAGGGCACTGCGCTGGTGATGATTGCGCCCAATGTGCTGATCGGCTTCTGGCGGTATCACCAGCGGCATCCGGTGCATCTGCGTTCCGTCGCGCTGATCTGCGTGTTCTCGATGGCGGCGACCTACGTTTCCGCACGCTTTGCAGCAGGGCTCGACGCGCATCTGCTGCATACGGCGTTCGCGGTATTTCTGATCGTGCTGGCGGTGTACTTTGCCTCGCAGCTCAAAGAGAAGCCGAGTACCGCTGACGCCGCGCATGCTGCCCCACATGCCATGCCGGCCGCCGCGCTGCCGTTGATGGGCATCGCCAGCGGCGCGATGTCGGGCATTTTCACGGTGGGCGGCGGGTTGGTGGTGGTGCCGGCGCTGGTGACGTTCTTCGGCATGCAGCAGACACGCGCCCAGGGCATGGCGCTCGCGCTGGTGGTGCCAGGCTCGCTGATCGCACTTGCCACGTATGCGCATGCTGGCCATGTGGATTGGGGAACGGGTATTCCGCTGGCGGCCGGCGGTGTTGTGAGCGTGTCGTGGGGTGTGGCCTTGGCGTATCGGTTTTCAGCGCGACGTTTGCGGCTGGCGTTCTGCGCGGTTCTGGTGGGTACGGCGCTGATGATGTTCCTGGTCAAGCCAGGCTGATCGACGTGATTTTTCAAAACGGAGGAAGGCATCGTGTCGGAACAAGACAAGCAGGCCGGGCGTGCACGCCGCGCGCAGGTGATGGGCGACGCATTTGTTGAACGTGCGATGAGCGGGTTGGACGCCTTCTCGGCACCGCTGCAGGATTGGCTCAACGAGCACGCCTGGGGCAGCACGTGGCAGCGGGACGGCATCGACCTCAAGACGCGCAGCCTGTGCACCTGTGCGATGCTCGCCGCGCTGGGCCGTAGCACTGAACTGAAGGGCCATGTGCGCGGCGCAATCAACAACGGCGCAACGGCGGTGGAGATCCGCGAGGTGCTGCTCCATAGCGCCATCTATGCCGGTGCGCCGGCCGCCATCGAGGCGTTTCGTTCGGCGCGTGAGGTGCTCAACGAACTCGGTATCGAGATCGGAGAGGCGCGCTAGTCCGGGCCGGGTTTGCGGCTTGTGTTAACGGCCTTAACACAAGTTGCGTGGCTGGGGCGGCGTCCCTATTCTCCCAGGATCATGCTGGCGCTCCCGTAAGGCGCTGGCCAATCCATCCCTCGGAACTTTCATGTCCCAAGACCTCAAGGCCCGCCTGGGCGGCGTGCTGGTGCTCATCATTGGCGCGGTGATCGGCTGGTTCTTCATCCTCGGCCCACTGCACCAGGCGCAGGCGGGCGCGCCCACCGTGCGTTACTCACTCAAGGCGATGGTGCTGGTGCCGGCTTGCCTGGTTTTCGGGCTGGCGTTTCTGGTCGGCGGCGACAAGCTCGCCTACCGTGATGCCGAACGCAAGCGCCTGACGCCGCTGGGCTGGGTGCTCGTGGCCATCTTTGCGGCGGCCGCGGCGCTCTGCTACTGGTGGTTCAAGCAGCAGTTCGCGGCGCTTGGCTATGCCAGCTGAAACCTGATCGACATGGACGCCTTCGACGACGATCTGACACGGTTTGCCGCCCAGGGCGCTGAACCGCTGCCGGCCGCCGTTGAGCACGGCCATGTCGAGCACGACGGTGCCCGCATCTGGTATGCGACCTTCGGCGTCGGCAGGCCTGTGATCCTGCTGCATGGCGGGCTCGGCCATAGCGGCAATTGGGGGTATCAGGTTCCGGCACTGACGAGTGCGGGCTACGGGCCCATCGTCATCGACAGCCGTGGGCACGGCCGCAGCACACGCGACGCACAGCCTTACGCCTACACGCGCATGGCATCCGACGTGCGGGCCGTCATGGATGCGCTGCACATCGACCGCGCGGCGTTCATCGGCTGGAGCGACGGCGCTTGCGTTGCGCTCACCCTGGCCATGCAGACGCCGGAACGCGCTGCGGGCGTGTTCTTCTTCGGTTGCAACATGGACCCAAGCGGCGCCAAGCCCTTTTCGCCCACGCCTGTTATTGACCGCTGCTTCGATCGCCACCGAAAGGATTACACCGCGCTCTCATCCACACCTGGCGACTTCGATGCATTTGTCGCGGCCGTCACCGAAATGATGCAGACGCAGCCCAACGCAACGGCCGCGGAGCTTGCCGCGACGCGCGTGCCGGTGACGATCGTGCAGAGCGAACACGACGAGTTCATCCGGCCCGAGCACGCGCACTATCTGGTGCAGACCATTCCTGATGCGCAGTTTGTGTTGCTGCCGGGCGTGAGCCATTTCGCGCCATTGCAGCGACCGGCGTTGTTAAACGACGCCGTGCTCGCATTTCTGCACGCGCTTCCTCAGCCGTAGGTTGCGTCGAGGTGGGGCGCGTTTGCGCAACACTGGCGCTGCGTTATCCACAGAAACGGTGGGTAAGCCTGTGGATAACGATGCGCGATCGCGATACCACGCGGTTTGCAGTACCTTGCTGACTGCGTAGGCAGGCAGTTCAGCTGCCTGAAGCCGGCGTGCTGTAGGTTGCCTTGATCGCTTTGTGTCGGGCTTCCATTTCCTGACGCAGCGCGCGGCGCTGCTGCGCGGCTTCGAAGCGTTCCTTTTCTTCGGTGTTGGCGGGCGCCAGCGGCGGCACGTCGGCCGGTTTGCCGTCGTCGTCCACGGCCACCATCGTGAAATAGCAGCTGTTGGTATGGCGCACGACCTGGTTGCGGATGTTCTCCGTAACGACCTTGATACCAATTTCCATCGATGTGCGGCCGGTGTAGTTGACCGATGCGAGGAACGTCACCAGTTCACCCACGTGAATCGGCTGGCGAAACACCACTTGGTCCACCGACAGCGTCACGACATAGCGGCCGGCGTAGCGGCTCGCGCACGCATACGCAACCTGATCGAGAAACTTCAGGATGTGGCCGCCGTGCACGTTGCCGGAAAAATTTGCCATGTCAGGCGTCATCAGCACGGTCATGCTGAGCTGGTGGGATTGCGTATTCATGGGGGCGTTGAAGCTGGAATGATGGGAAAGCAGGGCGCGCAGAAATGGGTACGCAGCAGGCCGTCATTGTGCCGCGCTCAACTCATCTTGTGCTGCATTGCTCGAAATTTGATGACATCGCGCTACACTAGCAGTTTCTGCCGCAAACGATTTTCAGCCCGTCCTGTTTTCCATGCACCGCTTGCTGACCCGCCTCCTGCTTTGGCTGGTTGTCCTGGCACTGCCCCTGCAAGGGTTTGCCGCGACGACCATGATGGCGCGCGGCGGTGCAATGGACGATGCAATGGTTGCCATGGCAATGCCGGATGATGGCGCCGTCATGTCCGACGCTTGCCATGAGCATGAAGACGCCGTGGCTGCCGACAGCGAGCCGAAAGCGCCGGCGCAGTCGCACTGCAAGACCTGCCCGATCTGCGCGGCCTGTTCGCTCGGGTCGGTCGTTCCCCTGGCCGCCAGCCTTGGCGTGCCGCTGATCAAGCTGCCGGCCGACGCGCCGCGTGGCCTCGCCGTTTCCTTCCGCAGCTTCATTCCCGAAGCGCTGCAACGTCCACCTTCGATTCGCGTTTGACGCCACCAGTCCGTCCATAGAGCGGGCTGGCCTCTGGTTCTACGGCTCCGTGTGCGACACACGGCCGTATGTCATCACGCTTGATCGAGGTTTCTCATGCTTTCCACACGATGGTTCGTGGCCGCCGCGCTACTGGCGTTGGCGCCGCCATGGGTTTTGGCGCAGGGCGGGGCGTCTGCGCCGACAGCTTCCCCAGCTGATCCACTGAATGCGGACGCGGCTGTGCCGGCTGTAGCCGCGCCGCGCACATTCGACAGCTACCGCGCGTATCGCGATACCGGCCCCGCGCCCTGGCGCGAGACCAACGCGGCCGTGAGCCCCAAGTCAGACGCTTCTGCGGATGGCGGCCATGCGGGGCACGTCATGCCCGAGAGCGCCCCAGCCGCCACCTCCAACAAGCCTGCCGGCGGGTCCATGCCCGGCATGCATCACCACTAGGAGGCGCCGTGCTCAGATCATCCACACGCCGTCTCGCCCTGTGCGCGCTGGCCGCCACGCTGCTGCTGGGCGGCTGCGCCACCATCACGCAAGACAGCGGCTTCAAGACCGTTGCCGACGTGGCGCGCGATCGGCTCGGCAAAGACGCCACGTGGCAGCGTTCACCAGAAGCCCGCGACAGCGCCGCGCAACGCACGCACGAGCTGCTCGCCCAGCCGCTGACGATGGACAGCGCCGTGCAGATCGCGTTGCTGAACAACCGTGGCCTGCAGGCTTCATATGCGGAGTTGGGTTTATCCGAAGCCGCGCTCGTGCAGGCCAGCCGCTTGCCGAATCCCGGCTTCAGTTTCAAACGCACACGCAGCGGTGATGACCTGTCGATCGAGCGCACGTTCTCGCTGTCGTTCCTGAACCTGCTGACGCTGCCGATGGCCACGCGCATTGAGAGCCGATATTTCGAGCAGACCAAGCTGCTGGTCGCCAACCAGATGCTGCAGGTGGCCGCCGATACACGCCGCGCATACGTCAATGCCGTGGCGGCGGAGCAATCCGCACGCTATGCGGAGCAGGTTCAGCAAGCCGCAGAAGCCGGTGCCGAGTTCGCCAAGCGTCTGGCTTCCGCAGGCAACTTCAGCAAGCTGGATCGTGCACGCGAACAGGCCTTCTATGCGGAAGCGACCGCCACCCTTGCGCGCACGCGTCAGCAGGCGCAGGCGGAACGGGAGGCGTTGATTCGCCAGCTTGGGGTGTGGGGCGCAGATACCGGCTTCCAGTTGCCGGATCGGCTGCCCGACCTGCCGAAGGATCGCCCCGAGCTGCAGCAGATCGAGGCCTACGCGTTGCGCAATCGGCTCGACATCCAGGCGGGCAAGTTGCAGGTCGAGGGGTTGGCGTCGTCGCTGGGGCTCACAAAGGCAACGCGCTTCATCAACGTGCTCGACCTCGGTTACGTGCGCAATAGCAAATCCAACGAGCCACGCGAAACGGGCTACGAGATCGGCATCGAGATCCCGCTCTTCGACTGGGGCGGCGCCCGTGTGGCGCGCGCGCAGTCGATCTACATGCAGGCGGCCGATCAGCTTGCCGACACGGCGGTGCGGGCGCGCTCCGAAGTGCGCGAATCGTATGTACGCTATCAGACGGCATATGACCTTACCCGCCACTATCGCGACGAGGTGGTGCCCGTGCGCAAGAGCATCTCCGACGAGATGCTGCTGCGCTACAACGGCATGCTCGTGAGCGTGTTCGAGCTGCTGGCCGATGCGCGCGAGCAGGTGAATGCGGTGAACGGCTACATCGACGCGCTGCGCGGGTACTGGATTGCCCAGACCGATTTGCAGATGGCGCTGGGCGGCAAGTTGCCGCCGGCCGAGGCGAACGCGGCCGCTCCTGCGCCCAACTCTCCTGAAGGACACTGAACATGGTTTCCCGACGTCAATTTCTCGGCGGCACGGGCGCGGCCATGCTGGGCGCGGCGATGGTCTCGCGCGCCGGCGCTGCCTCGCTGCCTGAAGCACCGCTCCAATCAAAGCCCGCCACACAGCCCCCGCTCGCGCCGCCCAACGGCCGGCCGTACAACCCCGTCGTCACGCTCAACGGCTGGACGCTGCCGTGGCGCATGCGCGGCGGCTGGAAGGAGTTCCACCTCGTCGCCGAGCCGGTCGAGCGCGAGTTTGCGCCCGGTATGACGGGCCACCTATGGGGCTACAACGGCCAGAGCCCCGGCCCGACGATCGAATGCGTGGAAGGTGATCGCGTGCGCATCTTCGTCACCAACAAGCTTCCCGAGCACACCACGGTGCACTGGCACGGCATGATCCTGCCCGCCGGCATGGACGGCGTGGGCGGCCTGTCGCAGCCGCACATTCCACCGGGCAAGACCTTCGTCTACGAGTTCGAGATGAAGAAGTCCGGCACCTTCATGTATCACCCGCATTCCGACGAGATGGTGCAGATGGCGATGGGCATGATGGGCTTTATCGTCGTGCATCCGAAAGACCCGGCGCAGCACCGTGTCGACCGCGACTTTGTCTTCCTGCTCGCCGCGTACGACATCGACCCGGGGTCATACACGCCGCGCGTGGCCCAGATGACCGACTTCAACATGTGGACGTGGAACAGCCGCGTCTTCCCCGGCATCGACCCCTTGCCCGTACGCCTTGGCGATCGCGTGCGCATCCGCATGGGCAACCTCACGATGACAAACCACCCGATGCACCTGCATGGCCACACCTTCGAAGTGGCTGGCACCGACGGCGGCTGGGTCCAGCCCAGCGCGCGCTGGCCGGAGGTGACGACCGACATTGCCGTGGGCCAGATGCGCGCGATCGAGTTCATTGCCGACAACCCCGGCGACTGGGCCTTCCACTGCCACAAGTCGCACCACACCATGAACGCCATGGGGCACAACGTGCCGACCATGATCGGCGTGCAGCAGAAAGACCTCGCCAAGAAGATGAACGCGCTGGTGCCCGACTACATGGGCATGGGCCAGGCCGGCATGGCCGACATGGGCGAGATGGAAATGCCGCTGCCCGACAACACGCTGCCGATGATGACGGGGCAGGGCCCGTTCGGCGCCATTGAAATGGGCGGCATGTTCACGGTGATGAAGGTGCGCCGCGATCTGCCGCGCAACAGCTACGCAGACCCCGGTTGGTACAAGCACCCCAAGGGCACCGTCGCCTACGAATACACCGGCATCGGCATCGACGACTGAGCAAATGCCTGAATCCACATCCAATACGAGACCCAACATGCAACGCAATCTGATCCGTTCCACTTTCCTGGCCGCGCTGATGTCGATGGCCGCTATCGCTCACGCATCCGGCAGTCACGCCGGCGGGCATGATCATGACGATGCAGCCATCGGCGAACCCGGCGACGCCGCCCACATCTCACGCACCGTGCGTGTCGACATGGCCGACACCATGCGCTTCACGCCTGCCCAGATCACGGTGCAGCGCGGCGAGACGATCCGCTTCGAAGTCGTCAACACCGGCCACGTGCGGCACGAGATGACGCTGGGCACGCCGGCCGACCTCGCAGCCCATGCCGAGCAGATGCGCAAGCACCCCGAGATGGAGCACGCCGACGGCAACGCCGTCACCGTTGACCCAGGACAGCGCGGCGAGATCGTCTGGCACTTCACGCGCACCGGCTCCGTCGATTTTGCGTGTCTGCAGCCCGGACATTTCGAAGCCGGCATGCGCGGCGCCGTGCAGGTGCGCGGCAACAAATCCTGATTTCTTCCCGACCCCGTCTTTGAACAAGGAGCCCAAGATGTTTCGTCACGCCCTGATGCTGACCGTGCTGCTGGCCGGTGCACCGTTTGTTCACGCGGCTGAAGATGCCGCTTCCGCCCCTGCGGCTGCCGCTGCTGCCCCGATGTCAGAAGGTGAGATCAAGAAGATCGACACCGCTGCGGGCAAGCTGACCATCAAGCACGGCCCGCTTGAGAACCTCGGTATGGAACCCATGACGATGGTGTTCCGAGTCCAGGATCCGGCAATGCTCGCCAAAGTGCAGGTTGGCAGCAAAGTGCGCTTTGTCGCCGAGAAGGTGAATGGTGCGTTGACCGTGACCGCATTGGACGTGCAATAACACGAAGGCGGGCGCCTGTCGGCTGCCCGCCCCGTCAATGCCGTGGCCGAGGCTGACATGGCGCGTTCAGCCTCGGACGGCAGCAAAGTGTTACGCCGGGACAACAGCCGAGCGACGGGAAGCGGGGCGACTGCCGAAGCGGGCGGCTCGGCCCCAAGAAACACAATGAGCCGCAGGGTACTTACGGTAAAGTGAGGGCCGCCGCGAATGCGAGTGGCAAACGGGGTCGATGTGCCGTCTGGTGGCAGATGCACGATCGGCCGCACCGTGCGTCAGCGGCGGGCAGAAAGTGGTTCATGCGCTACTTTATCTGCGTATTGGGGGCTGGAACATTTCGCTCGAAAGCGACGCCCTGGGGTTCAATTTCCGCGGCAACTTTTGGTTCATGCGTCATCTCAAATACCGCTTGAGCAGATTCTCTGCAAGAAAATTCTGGTATTACTTTTCGAATGCTTCAAGCCATTTCCTGGCGCGCGCTACAAAAAATGGAAGAGCCGAGACTCTCCTGAAAAGAAAAGGCGCTCACAGTGGCATGCAAGATATCATCGATCGATTGAGTTATTACAACTCGATTTCGGAGTCATTCGACCCAAGCCGCAATGCCGTCGAGTATTCAAGGTTCTTGTTGAAATCTTCAACCAGCACCATTGTGAACAAGGGCCGTGAAATAGGCAGCACCTATTTCTATGATCTTGTCGATCTGATGGACTATTTTGGCCCGGGCTACTGCTTCGACTACGACTGCGGCGACGTGACGGCCGAGCCGATTCACCCGGCATTTGTGAAAAGCCGCCCCATCAAGAGCAGCTCCCATAATGGGATTCTCTTGAAGCTGGACGCCATCCGGCATTTTTCACTGGCGCGCGACACGATCGATTTTCACGACAAGAAGCCCATGGCGGTTTTTCGCGGTCCTTGCCACCAAGAACATCGCAAAGCGTTTGTCGAGCGTTGTCACGACTTGGCAAACGTTGATATTGGCGATACTCGAAAATCAGAGCTTGGGAAGGCGACTTACAAGTCTCCCATGACGATTGCCGAGCAATTGCAATACAAGTTCATTGTGAGCGTTGAGGGGAACGACGTTGCGACGAACCTCAAATGGATCATGTCCTCCAATTCGCTTTGCTTTATGAGGCGCCCCCGGTATGAGACGTGGTTCATGGAGGGGAGGCTGATTCCGGATGTGCATTATGTTTTGCTGAAGGACGATTATTCTGATCTTCAGGAGAAAATGGAGCATTACCGGAAGCACCCGGGCGATGCACTGGCGATCGTCCGCAACGCCAATCGCTGGGTGGCGCAATTCATGAATCGCGATCAGGAGCGCTTACTCGGGTTGATGGTGATTGCAAAATATTTCCGGCTGTCGGGCCAACAAGCCTTTTGGTAAAGCCCGATCGGGACAACGCGCATTGCGTTTGATCCTGAGCAGGCCAGTCGTGGGGCGGGCCTGCAACGCATACGGCGGCGCGTTACACTCGTTGTCTTTCGCCGTCTCTGTACGCTTTTTCCACCATGTCCGCGTCTGCCCCCACCGCCACCCACGCCCACCCGCTTTCCGACGAGCAACAAGCCTTCTTCAAGGAGCACGGCTACGTCGTGTTGCGGGGCTTCGTCAGCCAGCAGGTGAGCGCCGCGTTGCTTGCGGCCGCGCAGGACGGGCTGGCCCGCGCTGAAGCGCCGGTGGAGCTGGAAACCGACGTCGGCTATGCCGGGGCACCACTCTCGCGCGAAGCCGAAGGGGGCCAGACGGTGCGCCGCCTGCTCGACGCAGATTCACGCGGCACGCCTTATACGGAATGGGCGCGCGACCCACGCGTGGCCGGCGCAATTGCGCAACTGATTGGTAGCCCCGTGCATCTTTCGCTCGCGCACCACAACTGCGTGATGACGAAGCACCCCGCGTTTGGCACCGCCACGCATTGGCACCGCGACAGCCGCTACTGGTCGTTCGCACGCAACGCGCTGGTGTCGTCGTGGCTGGCCTTGGTGGAAGAGACGGTCGACAACGGCTGCCTGTGGGTGATCCCCGGCAGCCACACGCTTGAGCTGCCTGCGGATCGGTTCGATGCGAAGCTGTTCCTGCGCCAGGAGCTGCCAGAGAATCGCGCGCTGATCGACACCGCGCGCCCCGTGCCGCTGCTACCCGGCGACGTGCTGCTCTTCCACTGCAACACCTTCCATGCGGCCCGCGCCAACCAGACGGGCGCTGTCAAGTTCTCGGCGGTGTTCACGTATTACGGCCCCAATAACCATCCGTTGCCTGGCACGCGCTCGTCTGCCCGGTCCGATCCGCTGGTCGGATGAGGTGCGTCCTCCCCCATTTGTAGGTGGGCGGCGGACAGATTTGTGTCATGTGCCTTTGCTAAGGTGGTCTCCCAACGATCACGAACGGGGGAATCACAATGGCGATTCAGGAAGTGACACATGGAGCGCATGTCATCGTCGTTGATCCGCTGCAACGCGACGATCATCGATGGACGGCCCGTTTCCAAGTCTGTCGCGCCGGCCACATCGTGTGTGACTGGGAAGACGTTGAGATGCCGGAAGGCTTCATCTCCGCCCAGCTTGCCCTGAGTGCGAGTGTGTTGCTGGCCGAGCACCGCTTGTCTAGCTTGCCGCATTAGCATCACCCCACAAAGCGCCCGCCGACCTCGCGGGCGTTTTAGTCAGCACCTCTGACGTGCTCCCTTCAAGCTGCAGTGATGCGCTCATCTCTCCCAAGCGACCGTTTGCGCCGTGGCATCTGCACTTCGTCGCATCCGCGCTGACTGTCCTGACGTCTCTGTCTACATTGCCTCCTGATCGCCGGCCTGCAAACGCATCGCCGGGCCCACAGGAGACGTTCATGACTGCCATGTTTTCTTTGCCGCGCCTTGCGCTGGCCCTGATGCTGACAGCACTTGCAGCAAGTGCATCCGCCGCGACGCTGACTGTGGTGGTGGAAGGCGCACAAGGGCGCCAGGGCGCCGTGCGCGCGGCGATGTTCCGCGACGCCGCGGGCTGGCTCAAGCCCGATTCGGCCATCCGGGCTGACATTGCTGCGCTCGATAGCGTGTCCGGCGCAAGCGTCACCTTCGTGTATCCGGATTTGCCGGCGGGGCGCTACGCGTTGTCGGTCTTCCATGATGCCAACAACGACGCCAAGCTCGGCACCAACCCGGCCGGCATTCCCATTGAGCCTTACGGTTTTAGCCGCGATGCACGCGGCCGCTTCGGCCCGCCCGCATTTGACGATGCTGCCATCGACGTGCAGGGCGACCAGCGCGTGACGATTCACTTGCATTGATGTTGAGCGAGGCCCCGTCATGCAACGCCGATCCTTCATTGCGGCCTTGGGCGCCGCACCGTTTGGCTTGACCCTGACCGATGTAATGGCCGCTACCCCGGACCCGTGGGCTGCGGGGTTTGCAGCGGCGCGCGCGCAGTATCCGTGGCTGGCGGGTTACCAGGGCGTCAGTGCCGACATGCCGACTCGCGCGCTGAAAGTGGAAGGCAGGTTCCCGCCCGCGTTGCGCGGCGCGTTCTATCGAAATGGCCCAGCGCGGCATGAGATCGGCGGCGTGCGTTACCACCATCTGTTTGATGGCGACGGCATGATCCAGCGCTACGACATCAGCGAGCAGGGTGTGACGCACCGCGGCGTGTTTGTGCGCACCGACAAGTTTGTTGCCGACACCGCCGCCGGCCGGCCGTTGCGCGCGACGTTCGGCACCGCCAACCCCGACATGGAGCCGGTTGCATCGCCTGACAGCATCAATGTGGCCAACACCAGCCTGGTGATGCACGGCGACGAGATGCTCGCGCTGTGGGAAGGTGGCTCGGCCACGCGTGTCGATCCCGATTCACTGCGCACGCTGGGGGTGCAGACCTGGCGCGACGACTACAAGGGCATGCCGTTTTCCGCCCATCCCAAGGTCGAAGCCGACGGCACGCTATGGAATTTTGGCGTGAGCAGCGCGGCCAGTCTGCTGACCGTCTACTGCGTCGGTGCGGACGGCGCACTCAAACGTGTGGAAACGCTCAAGGTGCCGGACGTGGCGATGGTGCATGACTTTGCAGTAACGCAGCGCCATCTGGTGTTTCTGCTGCCGCCGTTCGTGTACGACGTGGAACGCTCGCGCGCAGGCAAGTCGTTTTTGGATTCCCATGTCTGGCGGCCGGAGCTGGGCATGCGTGTGCTCGTGCTCGACAAGGACGACGTCACGCGCATGCGTTGGCTGCAGTTGCCGGCCGGCTTCGTCTTCCATCTGGGCAATGCATGGTCGTCGCCGGATGGGCTGGAGGTCCATCTCGATTACATCCGCTCGGACGATGCCTCGGTCGTCACCACGTCGCTGCGTGAATTGATGCGCGGGCAGATTCGTCCGTCGCCCGGCGCTCGCCTTACGCAAGTGCAGTTGAACCTGCGCACCGGCCGCGCCGAGCAGTTCAGCACCGAGCATGTGGCCGAATTCCCTAAGATCGACACACGCCGCACCGCGCAGCGTCATCACGCGCTGTTCATGGTGGCCCACACGGCGCCGTCGTCCAGCAGCAGCTCTCAGCCGCTGAATGGATTCGACACCGTCATGCGCGTCGATACGAATTCGGGGCAGGTGCAGCAGTACCGCTTCGGGCACCGCACGCTGGTGGAAGAACACGTGTTCGTGCCGGCATCGGCCAGTGCGCGTGAAGGCGAGGGCTGGCTGATCGGCACGGTGTTCGATGTAGACGCCGGCTGCACCAGATTGACGGCGTTCGATGCACAGAGTGTTTCTGCGGGGCCCGTCGCCATGGCAAGCCTGAACGGCGTGGCGCCGCTCGGGCTGCATGGGCTGTTTCGCCCCGCATAGGCAGAGTGGCCCGTCAGAGCGGGTGCGTCAGCAGGCCGTAGATCGTGCGCACGCCGCTCACGTAGTTGCCCATCCGGAGGTTCTCGTTGGCAGCGTGCTGATTGTTATCGGCATTGACCAGCGGAATGATCGCGAAGGGCACCTGCAGCACACCGACGATTTCTGCGGTGGGCACGGTCCCGCCCATCATGCGGATGCGAACCGGCGCCGGGTTGGCACCAAACGTGTCGGTCAGCGATTTGTAGGCCCATGTTCCCACTGCCGAGTCGATCGGCGAACCGGCAGCGTCTGCACCTTCGCTCTGATACGTGAAGGTGGCCAGTTTGTCGTAACGGCTGCGCTCTTCATCCGTCGGCGCGTTCTTGACGAGGTGGTAGCCCTGGCGCTCGACGTGCTGCTCGATCAGCTTGCCGAGGTAGGCCGCAGTGGAGTCTGGCGTGGTGCGCAGGTCGAGTTCGGCGACGGCCTTGTCGGGCACGATGTTCGCCACCTTGTCGCCCACGGCCGCAGACGCCATGCCGCGCACGTTCAACGATGGGTACTGCATCGCTTCCTGGTAATTGGCGCCGACCTTGTCGGCATGCGCAATGCCCAGGCGCTTGTTGAGCGCTGCCTGGTCGTCGGGCACGGCGGCCATGATCTTGCGGTCGGCCGCACTGATCTTCACGTGGTCGTAATAGCCCGGCACCGTCACCCGGCCCTCGTCGTTCTTCATCGATGCCAGCAGATTGGCTAACTGCTGGGCCGGGTTGCGGGCGTAGTTTCCGTAGTGCCCGCTGTGCAACGGCACCTTGCCGCCATAGACGGTCAGCCGGGCTTCGGCCGCGCCGCGGTTTCCAAAGACCAGCGTTGGCCGGTTGGTCGCGTGCATGGGGCCGTCGTGGATGACGATGGCGTCGCAGCGCAGCAGCTCGCGGTTTGCCTGCATGACCTTGCTGATCGACGGCGAGCCTTTCTCTTCCTCGCTGTCGAGAATGATCTTGATGTTGACGGCGGGCTGGCCGCCGCCGGCCTTCAATGCGTCAAGGGCGGCCAGCATCATCATGATCGGGCCCTTGTCGTCGGCAGACGAACGGCCGAAGACACGCCATTCCGGATCGAGCGGGCCGCTGAACAACTGCGCCGAGTCGATCTCTTCCCAGTTGCCCTGAGCGGTCTTGTGCTTGAGCACGGGTGTCCACGGGCTCTTCTGTGCCCACTGCGCGGGAATCACGGGCTGGCCGTCGAGATGCATGTAGAACAGCACCGTTTTGCGGGCAGCGTCCGGGTTCGGCAGCTCGGCGTAGAGCATCGGTTTGCCGTTGTTCGCCAACTGTTGGGTCGTGAAGCCACGCTTGCGGAACGCCTGCTCCAGCCAATCGGCATTCTTGCGAACATCCTCTGGCGCGATGGCGTCGTTGGGCAGGGAAAGCAGCTCGAAGTATTCGCGGTAGGTTGCCTGGGCATGGCGTTCGGCGTCTGCCGTAGACAGCTCGGCGGCGCCGGCTAGGCCAGCGGCACCGAGCATGAGGGCCGGCACCACGGCCCGGAGGCGATGGGAAGCGCGGTGCGCGGTCGTTTGACGGGCTGCTTGCTGAAGGGGCATCAGGACACTCCGCTGGTCGAACAGTTCCGGGTGAGTCTGCGCATACCACACCTTTTTGACCATTAGAATTTTCTTGGGATATCTTTGCGTTTTCTGCAAAGAAAAAGGGCCCGCGCCTACATCGCTTATGTCATCTCATCGCCTGCAGGAGACGTCCCTCCGCTATTTTCTCGAGGTTGTGCGCACTGGCTCGTTGACGGAGGCGGCCGCGCGCCTGCACGTCAGCGCATCGGCCATCAGCCGGCAAGTGGCCATGCTTGAAGAGCTTCTGGGCGTGCCGCTGTTCGAGCGGCAACCGCGCGGTATGCGGGCCAGCGCAGCGGGCGAGCTGCTCGCCGCGCATGCGCTGCGCGGGGCCCTGGAGGCAGAGCGCGTGGTCTCGGATATTCAGCGCCTGCAAGGGCTGCAGCGAGGCCGCGTGCGCATCGCGTGCTCCGATGGCTTTGCGATCGAGTTTGTGCCACGCGCCATCGTGGCGTTTCGGGAGCGGCATCCGGGCATTCAGTTCGATCTGCGCGCAGAAGAGCCGATGCGCGTGACAGAGGCCGTCTTGCGTGGCGACGTGGACATCGGCTTGACCTACAGTCGCGCCGCCGTGCACGGCATTCGTGTGGCGTATCAGCAGCGTGGCTCAGTGTTTGCCATCATGCGGCCCGACCACCCGCTGGCGAAGTTCAGCAGCGTGACGCTGGCGCAGATGCACCCATTTCCAATTGCGCTTTCGGGGCCGGACAACACGGTGCGCCAGCTGTTCGACATGGGCTGCAGTCAACGCGGGCTCGTGTTCGAGCCGGTGCTGGTCAGCAACCGCTTCGATGGGCTGTTGAGTTTCGTGCTGCAAGGCGGCGGCTTGGGCATCGCTGGGGAAATCACGGTGCGCGAGCGCGTGCAGCGGGGTGAGCTGCACGCCGCGGAGATCCGCGAGCGCGGCATGCGCGGGCGGACGGTGGAACTGCAGACCCTGGCGGGCCGCACCTTGCCCGAGGTGGTGCGGGTGTTTCTCGACTTCCTGCGCGAGGCGCTGCCGGAGCAGCCCCCGCGCTGACCCGCGCTACCGGAACGCGGGCTCGTCAAAGCTGCGCAGCTTGCGCGAGTGCAGCGCTTCAACGCCACTTTCGCGCAACAGGCGCACGGCCTCCATGCCGATGTCCAAATGCTGGCTGACACGCTGGCGATAGAACAGGTTGGCCATGCCGCGCAGCTTCAGCTCGCCGTGCAGCGGCTTGTCCGACACGCACAGCAGGGTGCCGTAGGGCACGCGCAGGCGGAAGCCGTTGGCGGCAATCGTCGCGCTTTCCATGTCGATGGCAATCGCGCGCGACTGATTGAAGCGGCTGTACAGCGCCTGGTACTTCAGCTCCCAGTTGCGGTCGTCGGTGGAGACCACCGTGCCGGTGCGCATGCGCGATTTCATGTCGGCGCCCGACAGCCCCGTGATGCGCGCTACAGCCTCCTGCAGTGCCACCTGAATCTCGGCGATGGGGGGCACGGGCACCCACGGCGGCAGATCCTGATCGAGCACATGGTCGTCGCGCACGTAGGCGTGCGCGAGCACGTAATCGCCCAGCTGCTGCGAACGGCGCAAACCGCCGCAGTGGCCGATCATCATCCAGCAGTGCGGACGCAGCACGGCCAGATGGTCGGTGATGGTCTTCGCGTTGGACGGGCCCACGCCAATGTTCACCAGAGTTACGCCCAGGCGGTCTTCGCGCACCAGGTGGTAGGCGGGCATTTGCGGCAGGCCCTTGATGCGGTGCGAGTCGTCCGGCGCCGGCGTGCCGAGTTCGTGTTCGGTGTCGCCGGGCTCGACAAAGCGGATGTAGCCCTCGTCGTTGCCGTCTTCCATCAGCTTGCGGCCGAGGGCGGCAAACTCATCGACGTAGCGCTGGTAGTTGGTGAACAGCACGAAGCGCTGGAAGTGCTTCGGGTGCGTGGCGGTGTAGTGGTACAGGCGCTGCAGGGCCAGGTCGACCCGCTCGGCCGTGAACATCGACAGCGGCTGCGGTTCGTCGCCGATGGGGCGGTACGTGCCGTTGGCAATGGAGTCGTCAATCTGTGCGAGGTCGGGCAGCGTAAACGCACCGCCCAGCGCGCGCGCCTGTTCGGGCGTGATATCTACGGTGGACGCTTCCACCACGAAGGGCAGCGGAATCGGCCGGTTGCTCACGCCCACCACGACGGGGCTGTTGTGATAGTGCAGCAGCCGTTCGATCTGTACGCGGTAGTAATCGCGGAAGAGGTCCGGCCGCGTGAGCGTCGTACCGTACACGCCCGGATATGCCACCGTGCCCCACGCCGGCCGCGCGTCGCTCACCAGCGTTTTCGGGTCGACGGTGATGCCGAGGTAGGGGTAGCAGGCGGAGAGGTCTTCGCTGCAGTCCTCTCCGCGCGCAAAGGCGTGGAAACGATCGCGGATCGCTTGTGCGGAGCGCTCGTAGATGGCGGTGATGCGCTCGACGGCGGTGTTGGCGTCGGTGCAGATCGCCAGGTCGTGCGCAGGATAGAGATGGGCTGTGGCGCGGGTATCGGTCATGTGTTCGATGATACCGACGTTTTGTGAAGCCAAGATAGCGGTGTCGCTCAAGTCACGACATCTGAAACGGGACGTTCGCGCCAGGGCAAAAACGTTGTCCGGTCGGCCTGTGGCAGGGGTCGTCCGGAGGGCTTGACGGCACCCAATTGGCGACGCTCCAATCCCCCTCTGCATAGCGGGAAAGCGCAGCACGGCCTCCGCGCCCAATACCCAAAAAACACGGTGCGCGTGACACCTCCGAGCTTTTCGGCAGTCAAGCACGAAGGTGATTTCTACGTCGCGCAAACGAATTCGTCTGCAGCTCGATATGCCCCTCTCAGCACGCGCCGCGCCATGCGCCGCAAAGCCGCACGGGCCTTCAGTTTTTACATTTCCTGCCGATGGGAGGGGAAGGTGATCGGGTGCGCACCACGCAGTCAATCGCACGGCAACAGTGCCCAATACACTGCAAGAACAACAACCGAACGGGGAATACACGTGGACCAACCGGCTGGCGTCGTCATTCGCCGGCATCGCCATGCGCGCCGGGCGTGCCGATCATGCTGATCGCTGCCCTGGCTTGCGCTGCGCTCGTTTCGATCGCGCTGATCGGCCTCTCATGGCCGCGCCGCGATGACGCGGAAGTCTCCGCCTTCATGCTGTTGGCGCTCGGTACCGCGCTCTGGAGCGGCGCGCGCCTCATGGAGGTCGTGACCTTTGACATGCCCGCGCGCGTGGGCTGGGCCAAGGTCGCCTATCTCGGGATCATGATGGTGCCGGCCGCATGGCTGCGCATGGTCGTTGGCCTCATCCGGCCAGAACTCAATGCATTGGTGCTGGTGCGCGTGGGTTGGCTGCTGGCGCTGCTCGTGGGCGCCGGATTCGTCGGGCTGGTCGCTACCAATGAACTGCATCACCTAGTATGGCTTGATGCGCGTTTCGTCGTCATCGACGGGATACGGGGCGCGGTGTTCGAGCACGGGCGCATGTTCTGGGTGGCCACCGCCTACAACTACGTGCTGCTGGCCATCAGCCTTGTGCTGTTGGTATTGCCCATCGACGAAGTTGCCTCCGGGCTCTATGTGTCGTCGCGCACGCAGGTGCGGCTGGCGCTTGTCATCGGGCAACTGCTGCCGCTGGTCGCGCATCTTGCCTATCTGCAGCGCTGGACGACGGCGCTCGGCGGCGATCTCACACCCGCCACGTTTGCCGTCAGCACCGCGTTGCTCGGCTGGATCGTTTTGCGGCCGCGCCTGCGCGACACCGCCGCTTATGCCCGCGGCAAGATCATCGAAGCCATGCGTGATGGTTGCATCGTGCTCGCCCGCGATGGTTCCATCGCAAGCATCAATGCCGCCGCGAAGTACCTGTTGCCGACTGCACAGGTGCATGCAATGCCGCCCGCCGTGCTGAACGTGGCTGGCATCGTGCGCGAGTTTGAGCGTACGCGCCTGCCCAACCGCTACCAAGTCTGGCTGCCCGACACGGGCCGCACGCTGGAAGTCACGCTCGAGGGCTTGAGCGACGCGCGCGGCCGGCATGCCGGCGTTTTCCTGCTGCTGCGCGACGTGACGGTCGAGCAGTTGCAGCGTGCGGGCATGGCCAGCGCCCAGGATGCGCTGCGCGGCGAGCTGCAGCGCACGCGCGCCTTGCTCAGCGTGCTGGAGAACGACGTCAACCGCGACGCACTCACGCAGTTGTTCAATCGCCGCTTTTTTGAAACGCAGGCCCCGCGATTGTTCGACCACGCCCGCCGCGACAAGCGCCCAGTCACGCTGGCGCTGTTCGACATCGACTGCTTCAAGCAATACAACGACACCTACGGCCACCTGCGCGGCGACGATTGCCTGCGCATGGTGGCCGACACGCTGGGCATGGCGTGCCGGCACCCCGATGACTTCATTGCGCGCGTGGGCGGCGAAGAATTTGTCGCCATGCTGTTTGACCTGGACCGCGACGAGGCCCGGCAGGCGGTTGCGCGGGCCGTGGCTATGGTGGCCGAACGAGCCGAACCGCACGCGGCGTCTGTTGCCGCGCCGTACGTCACGCTGTCAGCCGGCGCCGTCACGCTCACGCCCGCCGACGAACACGTGGACGTTCTGTTCGAATGGGCCGATGCGGCGCTCTACGATGCGAAGCGCAGCGGGCGCAATACATTCCGCTTTCATCAGAGTCCGCCGGGGCTGCGGAGTGTTGCGGGCCGGGAGTAGACCGCCCATTCGTAGGGCTACGGCATTGCCTTGTTACGCAACAGCAAGTGCATCGGAAGAATGGATACATGCGCGGGACCACCGCGCATGCGCGGCTGCCGCCAGCAGCCAATTCCATTCTTGGAGTATGCGATGCCGACAGGCCAATCCATTGCCACAGTCGTCAACCACTATCTGCGCAATGCCGAGCTGCCCGAAGCCATTTCTGCGCAGCAGACGTTCCAGCACGCCTTCGATGTCTATCTGAAGGATTCCAACGCCTACGCCAACACGTATTTCGCCCGGTATTTCGAGTGGCAGGGCGTGGTGCGCGAACGGTGGTTTCACGAATGCATCGACGCAGACCTGCTCATGAGCGGGCGCGTGATCTTCGTGACCAAGCTCGCGCATCAGGAATTCGTTGAAGAGACATTCCCGTTTCAGCGCGTGGAATGCCACTTGAACACATTCCGGGTGCAGCCCTGCTCGTTCTACATGGTGTTCCGGTTTGTTTCGGGCGGGCGGCTGGTGTCGCTGGGGTATCAGCAGGTGGTGTGCGCCAACGCCGAGCGCGTGATTCAGCGGTTGCCGGAACACGTGCGCCTGCGTGTGAAGGCGTACGAGCTGGACACGCTGCCGGAGCTGGCGCACGTGTCCTGACGCGGTTTGAAGATGTGAGCGTCAGATAGCAGGAGGTTGGGGAAACCGCATGGAGAACAGCGTGTATTCCCCAACCACCGATTCGCACTGGATGCGCCCGCCAAATGCCTGCATGACACGGCGGCAGAATGTCAGCCCCACGCCCGAACCCTTGCCGACATGCTTGGTGGAGAAAAACGGGTCGAAGATGCGACGCTGCACGCTGGGCGGAATGCCGGTGGCGCTGTCGCGCACCACAAGCACATAGGCGTCTCCATCCTGGCGGGCGGAAATTTCGATGTGGCCCTTGCGCGCGATCTGGATGGCATGCAGCGCATTCTTCAGCAGGTTGAAGAGCACATACACAAGCAGCGTGTCGGAGCCCACGAAACGCCAGTCGGCGTTGAACGGCTGCACTTGCACGCGTTCGCGCTCACCGGCCTGGAACGGATACTGCGCCACGGCCGTCTCGACGCATTCGTGCAGCGAATGTGCCGCGAAGGTGCGCCGGTCCAGGCGCTCCAGCGTGACGGAGGCCAGGGCCATCTCGATCACGCTATGTGCGGACGCGACTTCCGACGTGATGGCCCCCGCCAGTTTGGAAAGACGGTCCAGCATCGCCGGATGCTGCGGCGGCTGGCACAGGCCGTTGTCGATGGCAAGCTGATAACCGCGGTAGACGTCGGGCCAGGCGCGGGCGATTTCAGCGGCCTGCAAGCGGATGGTGGTCAGCGGCGTGCGCACCTCGTGCGCAACGGTGGCCGCCAGTGCGTAGGGGCGCATCAAGTCAAACTTGACCACGCCCACGGCGATGATGCCCAGCGCAATGGCCAACGGCAGCACACCCGGCGGGTAGAACGCAATGCCGTAGTTGACTGCGTAATCAGCCGCCGCCAACGAAATCAGCCCCACGCCGAACAGGCACGTCAGCAAACGCTTGCGTTTTTCTGCGGTGGCATGTCGCTGCTCGCGGTGGAGCACCCACATGCCGCGCGTAACCAGCGCGGTAGTTTGGATGATGTGGACGGCTTCCAGCGGGCCCGCCTTCGGATAGAAGCCGAAGTGGAACTGATGCACGCCGTCGATGACGAGATCGGTGGTCAGCAGCAACGCGATCAGCACGGCGTCCAGCGCATAGGCGACCAGAAGCCAGCGCCGCTCGCTTTGTGCCTCGGCGACCTCCACGGCAAAGTGGTAGAGCATGGTCGGCATGACGAGGATGGCGATCCAACCGAGTTTGGCGAGCACCTGGGCCGTGCCAACGTCTTGGGTCTGGAACAGAAACGCCCAGATGCCTTGCCACAGGCACGTGAGCGTCGTCATGCCGAGAAACGCCAGGCTCGCGCGCGTGCGGCCGCGCGTGGTCACGACGTAGACGCCGTAGAACAGGAAGAGCGACGAGACGAAGGCGGGGAACAGGGCGTACATGGAAATCGGAAGTCGGCGCAGTGGCCGCGCGCCAATGCCGACCGGAGTCGACGGTAACCCGGAAGGCTACCGGCAACCCCGCGTTCGTACACGTGTTCCGATATCACATTTTTTTCATTCAGGATTAAGCGAAACCCTGAAATGGCGTCGCATCGCGGCACCCCTCGAACGGGTGTGACAAAAAGGATGAGAGGGGATCAAGGCGCCAAAGCCCCTCACGTACCTCATGTCGCCTCGATGAGCATCGCGTCGATCGCAAACGAATGGTCGGGCGCCACGGCAAAGTACGTGCGTGCTTCGTCGGCTGCACGGTCGAACAGATCGCGGATGGCATCTGCGCGCACCTGGGGCGTGCGAATGCGGGCGATCCAGCTGTCGAAGGTCATCGTCAGCTTCCACGTGCGCGGCGTGCCGGGCTGGAAACCGGCCTCGGCCAGCATGGCCTGCCATTCGGAAACACGGTAGTCGCGCACGTGCGACGCATCGCGCAGCACCTCGGCGGTCTGCAGCAGCGTGTCGAGCAGCGGTATCTCCGGCGCGACGATATCCACGATGACGAGCTTGCCGCCGGGTTTGAGCACACGGCGCGCTTCAGCCAGGCATTTGCGCACGTCGTACCAGTGGTGAGCGGAAAAACGCGTGGCAACGATGTCGAACGCGGCATCGTCAAAGGGCAGGTTTTCAGCGCGGCCGGCTTGCGTGTGCAACTGCGCAAGGCCGCGACGCTCTGCTTCGGCGGCCACCACGTTCAGCATGTCTTCCGACAGGTCATACGCCACCATGGCAGCCACGTGCGGCGCCATGGCAAAGCTCACGTGCCCGCCGCCGCAGCCCAGATCGAGCACCTTGGCGTGCGGCATCGATTGCGCCAACGCGGCCAGCGCGTCCAGATCGGCGCCCTGCGCGTGCACTGCGCTGGTCAGGTAGGCCTGGGCGACCTGGCCGAATTGCTGGTCGACGAGTCGATGCTGCTGCATGGCTGCTCCTTGCGGCTTGTGGGGATGAGGAGCGGCCAGTGTAGGAGCGCCGCCCGCGCGGCGAAATTCGTGATTCGCGAAATGGGGTATCGCGCGGGGGCGCTGCTGCTGTTGCGGGTTCAGACGAAGCGGAACAACTGCGTGGGCGTGTCGACCAGCACCTGCTTGCGGTCTGCTGCGCTGGGCAGCAGCACACCGGCGAAGGCCCACATCTTGTCGTAGTTGATCTGCGATTCGAACTGCGTGTGCGGCCAGTCGCTGCCCCAGACGAGGCGGTCCAGGCCGAGCGCATCTTTCAGCCGTGGCATGGCGGCCTCGGCGATGGCTTCGCCGCGTCCGTTGGCGCCGTTGCGGTATGCGCCGGAAATCTTTACCCACACGCGACGGGAGCGGCCCGCGGCAAGCAATGCGGCAAAGCCCGGGTCGTCTACACCGAGCGCGGGATCGGGGCGGCCGAAATGGTCGACCACCACGTTCACTTGCGCTTCCAGCAGGGGCTGCAGCAGCGTGGGAAGGCGGCGTGCCTCGACATGCAATTCCACGTGCCAACCGAGCGCATGCAGGCGAGCGAGCGCGGCCTGCCATACGGGCGATTTCAGTTGTGGATCTGCCGCACCGATCAGGTTCAGGCGGATGCCGACGATGCCCTCGGCGTTCATCTGCGCGAGCAGCGTTTCGGGCGCGGCCGGGTCGATCACGGCCACACCGCGCAAGCGCTGCGGCGCCTGTTTGAGCGCGGCCAGCAGGTAGCTGTTGTCAACCCCCAGGAAACTCGGCTGGACGAGCACACCGTGGGACACCCCATGCGCGTCGAGCTGCGCCAGGTAGGCCGGCAGCGGCGCGTCATACGTGGGGGCATAGCGGCGCGCATTGGCGAGCGGCAAGCCGCGCTCGAATACATGCGCATGCGTATCGATGGCGGTGATGCGGGCAGGGGCGCCGCGCGTGGCGTCGCTGTTGCCGGTGACGGCGCATCCGGCAAGGGTGGTGGAACCTAGCATGGCAAGCAACCCGGTGTTGAAGGCGCGGCGAGTGGGCATGGGGTCTCCTGGCGGCGACGGATCAAGTGCGTCGTCATGATGTTGTGATTGGTGTTCAGACGGTGACGGCAGCGAGGTCGCGGCCCTTCGTTTCGGGCAGCATCAGCACCGCCACCGCGACGATCGAATACGCGATGGCCGCGTCGATGCCGATGGCCGTGCCGAGCGACATTGATGCGCTCATCTTGCCCACCAGCACCGGGAAGGCGGCAGACACCACGCGGCCGAAGTTGTAGCAAAAGCCCACACCCGTGCCGCGCACGCCCTGCGGATACAACTCATTGAACAGCGCGCCCATGCTGGCCGGAATGCCCGCCGCAAAGAAGCCCAGCGGAAAGCCCAGCACCAGCATCGCGCCGTCCGAAAGCGGCACCAGCAGATACACCAGCACCGTCACCACGCAGCAGCACGAGAACAGCAGGATGTTGCCGCGGCGGCCGAGCACGTCCAGCAGCCACGCGCTGGCCACGCAACCGCACCAGAAGGCGAAGATGATCACCGCCAGGTAGCCGCCCGTGCCGAGCACGGACAGGTGCCGCTCTGTCTTGAGATACGTCGGCAGCCACGTCATCAGCGCGTAGTAACCGCCGTGCGCGCCTACCCCCAGCAGCCCGCCGATCAGCGTCATGCGCAGCACCTGCGGACGGAAGATGTCGAGCAGCGGAAAGCGCGAGATCGGCATCGCGTTGGTATTCGCGCCCGGCTTGGCGGCCGGCACGGGCTCCTGTACGCCACGGCGGATGTAGATGATGAGCAGCGCCGGCAGCAACCCGGCGGCAAACATCACGCGCCAGGCGAGGTCCGGCTCGATGAAGGAATAGGTGAGCGCATACAGCAGCACCGCCGCGCCCCAGCCGACCGCCCAGGCGCTCTGCACCGTGCCCATCGCCTTGCCGCGGTGGCTGGCGCGAATACTCTCGGCCATCAGCACGGCGCCCGCCGCCCATTCACCGCCAAAGCCGAAGCCTTGAATGGCCTTGAGCACCAGGAACTGCTCGAAGTTCTGCGCAAAGGCCGAGGCGAATGTGGCCAGCGAAAACCACAGCACCGTGAACTGCAGCGTGCGCACGCGGCCGAAACGATCGGTCAGCGCGCCGGCAATCCAGCCGCCCAGGGCCGACGCCACCAGCGTGACGCCCGACACCAGCCCGGCCTCGGTCTTGCCGATGTGCCACGCCGCGATGATGGTCGGGATGACGAGGCTGAACATCTGCACGTCCAGCGCGTCGAGCGCCCAGCCGCCAAAGCAGGCCCAGAACGTGCGCTTTTCTCCTTTTGAAATCTCTTTGAACCAGCCGAACATGCGGTCTCCTCCGGGTGACGTGAGCGACGTGTTCACCACACATTGCTCTAGTCATCTATATGAATAGAGGAATTTTAGGGCGAGCCAAGGAGCGGCGCAGTCGGTGTTAACCCGTGCGGGTGCGTAGCGTGCGGATCAGGTATGCAGCAGGGCGACCGGCAGGTGGGCGAGCACCTGGCCCAACGCCAGGCGGGGGCTGTGCAGCGTCTGGCCGTCAAAAGCGCTATGCAACGGAGCGTGCGACAGCGCGGACGGCAGACAGACCGTGGTGTCCCGCCATGCGCCATCCGCAAACGTTGGTGTGGCGGCATGGCCCAGCAGGGCGGAGGCATGCAGCGGCACGATCGCGATGACCGCCTGGGCGCCATGCACGCGCGCAAACGCCAACACGTGCTGCGCGCCGCTGCCGGTCACGGCCAGGGGTTGGTAGTCGCCGGATTCGAACACGGCCGGCATGGCGGCGCGCAGGGCCAGTGCACGTGCCAGCACGGCTTGCTTGATACGGCCGTCGGTCCAATGCGTGAGCAGCGACGCGAGGCTGTGCCCGGCATGCACGTGCAATGCCCGCAATGCGCGATGCCGCGCGGCGTAGTCGACGGGGCGGCGGTTGTCGGGATCAACGAGGCTGGTGTCCCAGAAATCCGCGCCCTGGTAGAGGTCGGGCACGCCGGGCAGTGTGGTGCGCAGCAAGGTCTGGGCGAGGCCGTTGACGGCGGCGGCCGGCGCTACGCTTTGCACGAAGGCGGAGAGCGAAGGCAGGAAGGTCGAGGCCGCCTCGCCCGTCAGCAGCGTCAAGACGAAATCGCGGCAGGCAGCTTCGTAGTCCGCATCGGGCTCGAACCAGTCAGTGCGCAGCTTGGCTTCGCGCTGCGCTTTTTCTTGCCACTGCGCGACGCGCTCGGCCAGCTCGCGCACGGCATCGGCGTCATGCCAGTCGAGATCCGCGGGCCAGATGCCAACCAGCGTCTGATACAGCATCCACTGCGCGGCGGGTGAGGGGGCTGGGCCGGGAGGCAGTTGACGCACCCACGCGGCGTGTTCCGTGCGCCATTGGTGCGCGGCGGCCAGCCACTGCGTGGGGCGCTCCGACAGCACGGCCAACCGCGCACGCACATCTTCGCCGCGCTTGTGGTCGTGCGTGGCGGTGGTGAGCATCGCGTGCGGCCAGGTGTGGGCGCGCGCTTGCATGGCGTGATGGAACGCGTTGGCGCTCATGGAAAACGCACCCGGATCCGCGCCGACCTCGTTGCGCGACAGCAGCCGGCCGTAGCGGTAGCACGCCGTGTCTTCGACCGCCTTGGCCGCCACCGGCGACGACAACTGCTGGCACCGGCGCAACGCCAGTTGGCGCAGCTTGTCCTGCCCCGCCGGTTGCCCGCCCAGCCATGCGTCGAGCCAGCGGAGCACAGGCTCGTCGACGCGCCGCAGACAGGTCGCCGCGCCGGACATGGCGGTTTGCAAGATCGCCGAATCCTGCGCATCGCGTTGCTGCGCATTCGCATAGGTTCGATACACCGGAAAGTGGACGATCACCTCGGCCAGCGCGCGTCGGATGGCGTGCCACGTCACGTCGTGGCTGCTGCGGTCCTGTTGTGCCACCGCGTGCAGCGCCGACGTGGCTGCATCGAGTTCTGCAGCAAAGTGCGCATGCAGGATCTGACGACGTGCGGGTACCGCGGTGGCTGAGAACGTCGCCTCAGCCGCTGGTGCGCCAATCCACTCAAGCCAGCCTTGGGTGAGGGCGGTCTCGCCGTGCGCATCGTGCAACAGCGCGCCTACCTGGTTCATGAAATCGTAGCCACTGGTGCCGTCGACGCCCCAGTCGGTGCGCATGGCTTCATCGCCGGCGAGGATCTTTTCGACGACGATCCACGGGTGGCTCGTGAGCCGGTCAGCGGGGCGTGCAGCGTGTTCGGCTTGCAGGCGGCGGCGTAGCTGGCGGCAGTATGCGGCCGGGTCGGCCAGGCCATCAACATGGTCGATGCGCACGCCGTCAATCCAACCCAGGCGATAGAGCCGGAACAGCAGCGCATGCGAGGCTTCAAACACCTCGGCGCGCTCCATGCGCAGGCCGGCCAGCGAGCCGATATCGAAGAAGCGGCGCCAGTTGATCTCATCGTTGGCGGTACGCCAGTGGGCAAGGCGCCAATGCTGTCGCGCCATCAGCGCATCAAGCTGATCGGGCTGCGCGTTGAGCACGCGCACGGCTTCGGCGACGTGTGCGGCACCTGCTTCCGTGGTAGCGAGGTTGCGCAGCGCGTCGCGTGCTTCGTCGGTGCGTTCGCGGCGCGTGCGCAGTGAGCGGATTGTGCCGAGGGCGGCAAAACGGTCGGCCACCGCGTGGACGGCGGTGTCTGCGTTGCCGGTGCGAAGCAGTGCGGCATAGTCGGCCAGCACGATCGGGAAACGGTGGTCGTAATACGCCATCGCCAGCCGCGCGGCCGTGTCGTCGTAGGTCAGCTGCAGTCGGCCGCCGTCCAGTGCGTCAGCGTAGTTTTCGCCCAGGAAGGGCGCGAGCACCTTGTTGCGCAGCGCCGGGTTGGGCGGCTGCCAGTCGATATCGAAGAAGTTGGCGTAGGCGCTGTCGGGGCCGGATTCGAGCACGTCCAGCCACCACCCGTTGTGTCCGCCGCCCACGCCCATGTGGTTCGGCACGATATCGACAATGAGCCCCATGCCGCGCGCATGCAGCGCATCCACCAACTGTTCGAGCGCGCGTTCGCCGCCCAGCTCGGGGTTCACGTGAGTGGGGTCCACAACGTCATAGCCGTGTGTGGAGCCTGGCTGCGCCGTGGTGATGGGCGACGTGTAGAGATGCGAGATGCCGAGTGCGGCGAAGTCATCCACCAACGCGCGCGCATGGTCGAACGTAAAGTTGCGGTGCAATTGCAGCCGCACCGTAGCGCGCGGCACACGCTGGAGGGCGACGGGCGGGAGAGGTGTGGTCGGTTCACTCATGGCGTGCTGATGCGCGCGTTGGCCAGCGCGGACAGGCGGGCCTGCACGGTGGACGCGTCGAGCAGCGTGCCGGACGGCCCGGGCAGGCGACGCCGCCAGTTCGGGTGGGTGTCGATCGTGCTTGGCAGGTTCGGCTGCTCGACGAGACCGAGCAGGTCTTCCAGCGGCACCAGCGCCAGCGGCGTGTTGGCCGCACCCGTAAACACGGTGGCCGCCGTGGCAAAGTCCTGCGCGCTGGCTTGCAGGATGACTTCGGCTTGTGCCGCGTTTGCCACGCGCGCCTGTTCCAACGCGGCCTGCAGCGGCGCCACGCCGATCATCGGCACACCGCCATTGGCCAGCACCAGGCGGTTGTGCTCGGCAAAGGCGGCGACGAGAGCGGCGCGATCGTCCATGCGGCGCGCGTGCGCCTCGCCCTCGGTCATGCCGGCCGGTAGCAGGCCAAGCTGGGCTTGCCAGCGCAGATCGTTGCCGATCCACCAGCCGACGAGCGTGGGCAGATCGTGCGTGCTCGTCATCGCGACTGACGCCGGCGCCCATGTGCGCGGCGCCTTGAAGGGGGCATCGTCGCGGGTGTACTCGCGTTCAAACCAGAGGATGCGCATGCCAAGCAGGCCGTCGTCGGCAAGCTTGTCGCGCAGGCCCGGTGGCACGGTGCCAAGGTCTTCGCCAATGACGATGCAGCGGTTGCGCCACGATTCCAGCGCGACCAGCCGCAGCAGATCCTGCATCGGGTAGCGCAGGTACACGCCGTCCAGCGGTCGTGCGCCATCTGGAATCACCCACAGCCGCATGAGCCCGAGCACGTGGTCGATGCGTACACCGCCGGGCACGGCCATCACCGCGCGCAGCATCTCGATAAATGCCGAAAAGCCTTGCGTGCGCATGGCGCGCGGGCTGAAGGTGGTCAGCCCCCAGCCCTGGCCTTGCGCGTTGAACACGTCGGGCGGCGCCCCCACCGTCACGCCGATCAGCAAGTCGCGCTGCCGCGCCCACGCATGGCTGCCCGCGCTGTCGGTGCCCACAGCCAGATCGGCGATGAGGCCGATGGCCATGCCGGCGTTCTCGGCAGTGCGCTGCGCAAGGGCCCACTGGCGTGCCGCCGCCCATTGCAGGAAGAGGTGGAAATTCACCGCATCCTCATGCTCGCGAGCGAAAGCCTGTACGCCCAGATAGCTCGGATCTTGATATTGCTCGGGCCACTGCTTCCAATGGGCGGGTCCAAGGTGCGCATTCAGTGCCTCAAAGTGAGCGTGATCGCGCAGGCCGGTGCCGCCATCAATGCAGTACGCACGAAAATCGTCCAGCAGCATCTGAGCGACGGTGTCCCCGAGCGGGGCCTGCAGCAGACGGCGATGCAACGCGCGCAGCACCGTCATGCGCGCGTTGCCGCTGGCCGGCCAGTCGATGAGCTGCGCGGCTTCCAGGCGGGCATAGTCGTCGACGAGGTTGCAGTCGACCACGGTCTGCCGCACGGCTTCGTCCCCAAAGAGCGCGGCGGGGTCGATCATCCACGCGTTCAGGAACAGGCGGCTCGATGGCGAGTACGGCGAATAGCGGCGCGCGTCGGCCGTGAACATGGCATGCACGGGGCTGAGCGCCAAGGCATCCGCTCCGCGCTGCGCCAGGTGCCGCGCCAGGGTGCCCGCCGCGGTGTAGTCGCCCAGGCCGGCGCTGCTGGCGGCGCGTTCGGCATCGCATCGCAAGCCGTAGAGCTGGGCGGACGCGCCCCACAGGCGGGTGTCGGCCGGGCGATCGTGCCGGCGCAGGGCATCGGCCACGCCATAGCAACGCGCTGGGGCGATGGCGAGCGTGGTTTCGATCACGGTGCCCGGCCCGGCGTCAATGGTCAGGCGGTGGTAGCCCACGGCCTGCACCGGCGTCAGGTGCAGCGTTGCATGGCGCTCGCTTGCGCTGACGCTGATCTTGCCATCGGTGCTGCCGTCGGACTCAAAGTCGACGCGATAGGTTTGTCCACCCAGCAACGCGGCTTGGGGCGCCGAGGTCTGCAGCACGATCGGCTGTCCGGCCACGCCGGTCACAAGCGGCGGTATGGCGACCGCTTCGGCTTCTGCGCGCAGGCGGGTCTGGCTTTCCGACACCTGGGCCGACGTGCCGGCCGGCAGGCCCAGCGTAAAGAGCACCGCGCGCAGCACTTCGTCGGCCACGCGCATGGGGCGGCTGGCAGCGTCTTCCCAGTCGACGAGTAGCCCGGCATCCGTGGCCAATTGCTGGAGCGGCGTGCGCTGCGTGCCTGAGGAGTGAGTCGTGCGGTCCATGATGCGTTGGTACGTTGCGGTTGTCCTCAGGCAGGCGACGGCGTGTGCAGCAATGCCACGCACGCGCGCTCCGGCAGGCGATGCGCGATGAGCGCTGCGGCCGCACCTTCACGCGATTCGTACAGCAGATCGGCGGGGTTGCCCGCCAGCACTGTGGGCACCGCCACGGACTGATCGGCCAGGTTGAGCATCAGCGTAAGCACGCTGCCGTCGCCCATGCGCCAGCGGGCAATGGCGCCGGCGTGGCCCAGCGCGACCGCATCTAGTGCGCGCGCATTGGGCAGGCGCGGGATGATTTCTGCATGACGCAGCGCCAACAGGCGGTGCATGCGGTTCAGCACATTGAGGGGACCGGGTAGGGTCAGGTCCGCCTCGCCGGGGCGGGAGGCGAGGTAGGTGCGCTCGTCGTTCGGGTCGGGGATGCGCTCGCGCTGATGTGGATCGGCAAACGCCTCGAACTTCGCAAACTCCCGACGCCGGCCTTCCCGCACGGCTTCAGCCAGCATGCCGTGGTGGCTGGTGAAGTACTGGAACGGGCACGTGCTGCCCCATTCTTCACCCATGAAGAGCATCGGAATCTGCGGGCTCAGCAGCAACAGCACTTGCGCAGCATGCAACGCATCGGGGTGCGCAAGTTGCGTCAGCCGTTCGCCAAAGGCGCGGTTGCCGATCTGATCGTGGTTTTGCAGGAACAGCACGAATGCGGTGGGCGGCAGGTGCGCGCTCGGTTCGCCGCGCGGTGCGTTTTCATGGATGGGCGACGGATCGCCCTGGTAACAGAATCCGTCCTGCAGTACACGCGCCAGGCGCTCTGCCGGCGCATCTGCGTAGGCTGCGTAATAGGCCTCGCGCTCGCCGGTCAGCAGCACGTGCAGGACGTTGTGGCCGTCGTCGTTCCACTGCGCTTCGAAGTCGCCATGGGTGCCGCCATCGCGCAGCAGCGATGCCGCGTTGTGCTCGTTCTCCAGCACCAGATGCACATGCCTGCCGGGTTCGACCGATAGCCGCACGCGAGCGGCGAGTTCGCCCAGCCAGTCGCGCTCGGTGATGGCGTGCACGGCGTCGAGCCGCAGACCATCAAAGCGGTATTCCATCAGCCACATCAACGCGTTCTGGATGAAGAACTCACGCACCTGCGGCATGCGGAAATCGATCGCCGCGCCCCAGGGCGTATGCACATCGTCGCGGAAGAAGCTGCGTGCGTAGTGGTGGAGGTAATTGCCGTCGGGCCCGAAATGGTTGTAGACCACATCGAGAAACACCATCATGCCCAGCCCGTGCGCGGTGTCGATCAACGCCTTGAGATCGTCCGGCGTGCCATAACTGGCGTCGGGCGCAAAGGGCAGGACGCCGTCGTAGCCCCAGTTGCGCGCGCCTGGAAACTCCGCCACCGGCATCAGCTCGATGGCCGTGATGCCCAGCCGCGCCAGTTCCGGCAGCCGTCCGCGCACACCCTTGAAGCCGCCCAGCGTGCCGACGTGCAGTTCGTATAGCACCGTCTCGTGCCAGGGCCGCCCCTGCCAGTTGGCGTGCTGCCAGCGGTAGCGCTGCGGATCGACGACGAGGCTCGGGCCGGGGATGTCCTGCCACTGTGCGCGTGCGGCGGGGTCGGGTACGGACAGCGTCACGCCGTCCCGATTGGTGATGCGGTACCGATAGCACGTACCGGCGCCCACGGGTGCTACCCCTGCATACCAACCGTCGGGTTCGGCGTCCATGCGGATGGCCTCGTTGCCGCGCGCCTCGTCGAGGTCGATCCAGGCGGCGGTCGCGTCAGGTGCCCACAGGCGGAAGCGGGTGTTGCCGTCAGCCAGGACGGTGGCGCCAAACGGCATGTCGTGCGCAAACCGGGGAGCGGGTGCGGTCATCGCGAGGCGTCTCCATTGTCGTCGTTGGCTGCTTGGCCGGCAGTTGGTGCGGTGCGCTCGTCGTCGGTGATGGGTTGCTCGGGCCTGTCGTCCTGCAGTGCGCTCCGCGGTACGTTGTGCGTTTCGGGAACGTGCCCGAGGGTTTCACCGCTGACGTCCGCATCAGGCTGCCCGGCAATGTGGGCGATCGTGGCGAGCTGCGTGGCGAACAGCAGAACGACGCTGCGCCCCGCCACTTTCAGGGTGCCGCTGCCGTGCGGACGGGCCTCCTGCTCTGGCGCTGCGCTATCGATGGCGATTTGCCAATCCATGGCTGGCTCAGGCAGCGTGAAGGTCAGGTCCGTTGCGGCACCGTTGATGAGCAGCAGCGCCACATGCGGGCGGGCCTCCGCGTCGATGGTCTCGACGCATGCGCGCCGTAGCGCCAACGCGCGAGCCTCGCTGTCGTTCCACGCGTCGGGCGAGAGCACCTGACCGCGCTCATCAAACCAGGCGATGTCCGGCACGCCGGGCAGAATCTCGGTGTTGCCGTGCACGTAATGTGGCCAGCGCAGCGCGGGGCTTTCCTTGCGCAACGCTATCAGCCGTGCCGTATAGCGCGCGAGCGCCTGCCCCGGGTCTTTATCCAGCAATGACCAGTCGAGCCATGAGAGCGCGTTGTCTTGGCAGTAGGCATTGTTGTTGCCGTCTTGCGTGCGGCCGAACTCGTCGCCCGCCAGCAGCATCGGCGTGCCGCTGGAGAAGAACACCGTGGCCAGCAGCGCGCGTGTCACGCGTTCACGCAGGGCTTGGATGGCGGTGTCGTCCGTCGGGCCCTCGGTGCCCCAGTTGGCACTGCAGTTGTCGTTGTGGCCGTCGCGGTTGTCTTCGCCGTTGGCCTCGTTGTGCTTGTCGGCGTAGCTCACGAGGTCGTGCAGCGTGAAGCCGTCGTGCGAGGCCACGTAGTTGACCGACGCCCAGGGCCGGCGGTGGCGGCGGTCGAAGAGGTCGCCACTGCCGGTCAGGCGTGCGGCAAGGTCTGGGCGCTGCCCGGAATCGCCACGCCAGAAGCGGCGGATGCCATCGCGAAATCGGTCGTTCCACTCCGCAAAACCCGGCGGTTGGTTGCCGACCTGATAGCCGTCGGGGCCTACGTCCCAAGGCTCGGCGATGAGCTTGACGGTGGAGAGCACCGGGTCCTGACGTATGGCATCGAAAAAGCCCGAGCCCGGATCGAAGCCGTTGCCCTCGCGCCCGAGCGTGACACCCAGGTCGAAGCGGAAGCCATCCACATGGAACGCGTTGACCCAGTAGCGCAGCGAATCCATCACCATCTGCAGCACGCGCGGGTGCGACACGTTGAGCGTGTTGCCGCAACCCGTGTCGTTGATGTAGTAGCGCTCCTGGCCCGGCACGAGACGGTAGTAGCTCGCGTTGTCCAGCCCACGGAACGACAGCGTCGGCCCCAGTTCGCTGCCTTCACACGTGTGGTTGTAGACCACATCGAGCAGCACCTCGATGCCCGCCGCATGCAGCCGGCGGATCGCCACCTTCAGCTCATGCAGCGATGGCGCCGACAGGTACGACGGCTCCGGCGCAAAGAAGCACAGCGTGTTGTAGCCCCAGTAGTTGCGCAGGCCGCGCTCCACCAGGAACTGGTCCTGTAGGAAGGCGTGAATGGGCAGCAGTTCGATGGCGGTGATGCCCAGCCGCTGCAGGCGCTCGATGAAGACGCTGTCGCCGAGCGCGCTGAACGTGCCACGCTCAGGCGGCAGCAAGTCTTCGCGCAGCATCGACATCCCGCGCACGTGTCCTTCATAGATGACCGTGCGCGACCACGGCGTGTTCGGGCGAACGTCGTTGCCCCAATTGAACGACTCGTCGGTGACCACGGCCTTGGGCATGGCGGGGGCGCTGTCGCGGCGGTCGAATGAAAGGTCGCCACGGTTGGAGTTCAGCCGATAGCCGAACAGTGCATCGGACCAGCGCAGCGCGCCCACCAGCCGGCGGGCGTAGGGGTCGAGTAGCAGCTTGTGGGGGTTGAAGCGATGGCCATGCTGCGGCTCCCACGGGCCGTAGGCACGGTAGCCGTAGACAAGGCCGGCTTCCACGCCGGGCAGGTAGCCGTGCCAGACCTCGTCGGTGCATTCGGGCAGGGCGAAGCGGGTCAGTTCCTTGCGGCCGGTCGGATCGAAGATGCAGAGTTCGATCTTGCTGGCGTTGGCCGAGAAGACAGCGAAGTTGATGCCTAGGCCGTCCCATTGGGCGCCAAGGGGGAAGGGTTTGCCGGGGGCAAGGGAGCTTGGGAGACGGAGCATTGGTTGAGGCGTTTTGCGTCTTTTTGCCTTGGTGGTTCATCCCTGTTTCGTACCCTGCCGGGCACGACTTACTTTTCTTTGTCTTGCCAAAGAAAAGTAAGCAAAGAAAGGCGCGCCCGAGATGGCGACCCATCCCTTGAATCTTTGTAACCGGGCGGAGACGGGGAAAACTCGCTTCGCTCAGACAGTTCCCCGTCTTGTTTCCGCCCGCTTACAAAAATTCAAGGCGCCATCTAGGGCAGGAAAAGCAAACAGTCGATTGCCAACGTTGCACGTCCTGTTGTTCTCCAGCCAGTTCGCCCAGTACCGCTCTGATTTCGTCGCGTCCCTAAGTGCTCCGTTGGTTTGGCCGTTCCCAGCCCTAGATGGCGCCTTGAATTTCTGTTGCAGGGAGGAAAAAGGAAGGGAAACTGTCTGAGCGCAGCGAGTTTTTCCCTTCCCCTCTCTGCGACATAAATTCAAGGAGTCTTTCGCCATCTTGGGCGCGCCTTTCTTTGCTTACTTTCTTTGGCAAGACAAAGAAAGTGAGTCAGCCCCGGCAGGGGATGAAACAGGGGATGCACCACCAGCAAAAAAACTCAAACCTTCAAAACCACAACCCCCAACGGCGGCAGCCTCAACACCAACGACTGCCCCTGCCCATGCGCAGCCACGTGGTCCACATCCACCGCTCCACCATTCCCGAGATCGCTGCCGCCATACACGGCGGCGTCTGTGTTCAGTACCTCCTGCCAATGCCTGGCGCCATCGGCGGGTGGCACACCAATGCGATATCCCTCTCGCGGCACCGGCGTCATGTTTGCCACCACGAGCATCGGCCGCCCCTCGCCATCCAGCCGCAGGAACGCAAACACGCTGTTGGTGCGGTCGTCGCCAATCACCCAGTTGAACCCTTCCGGCGCGGTGTCTCGCGCATGCAATGACGGTTCATTCCGGTACAGCGCATTGAGGTCATGCACCAGTCGCTGCACGCCACGGTGCCGCGGGTCATCCAAGAGGTGCCATTCGGGCGATGCATCGTGGTTCCATTCGCCCACCTGCCCAAACTCGCAGCCCATGAACAGCAGCTTCTTGCCCGGATGCGTCCACATGAACGCGAGATAGGCGCGCAGGTTCGCCAGCCGTTGCCATTCATCGCCGGGCATCTTGCCCAGCAGCGAGCCCTTGCCGTGAACCACCTCGTCGTGCGAGATCGGCAGGATGAAGTGCTCGGAGAATGCGTACACCAGCCCGAACGTCATGCCGTCGTGATGGTGCTGGCGGTACACCGGGTCGCGCTGCATGTAGTGCAGCGTGTCGTGCATCCAGCCCATGTTCCACTTGTAGTCGAAGCCCAGGCCGTTGAACTCGACGGGCGCGGTCACGCCGGGCCACGCGGTTGACTCTTCTGCGATGGTGATGGCGCCGGGGCAGCGTTCGTGCACGACCGTGTTCATCTGCTGGAGGAACGCCACGGCCTCAAGGTTTTCGCGGCCGCCGTAGCGGTTGGGGACCCATTCGCCGGCGCGGCGCGAGTAGTCGCGATAGAGCATCGAGGCCACGGCATCCACACGCAGGCCATCGATATGGAAACGCTCCAGCCATTCCAGCCCGCTGGCGATCAGGAAGCCGCGCACTTCATTGCGGCCGAAGTTGTAGATGAGCGTGTTCCAGTCCTGATGGAAGCCTTCGCGCGGGTCTTGGTGTTCGTACAGCGCGGTGCCGTCAAACTGCGCCAGCCCGTGCGCGTCGGTAGGGAAGTGCGCGGGCACCCAGTCGACGATGACGCCCAGGCCTGCCTGATGACAGCGATCAACAAAGCGCGCAAACGCCTCGGGCGAGCCAAAGCGCGCGGACGGCGCGAACAGCCCGAGTGGTTGATATCCCCAACTGCCGCCGAACGGATGTTCCGCCACCGGCAGCAGTTCAATGTGCGTGAAGCCGAGCGCCGTCACGTAGGGGATCAGCCGGTCGGCCAGCTCATCCCAATGGAGGTTGCGGCCGCCGTCTTCCAGATCGCGCAACCACGAGCCGGCATGCACTTCATAGATGCTGATGGGTGCGTCAGGTTTGTGGCGTTCAGCGCGCGTTTGCATCCAGTCGTCATCGCTCCAGCGCAGCGGGGCCGGGTCGGCCACCACCGATGCGGTGGCGGGCGGCGGTTCGGTCTGGCGGGCGGCGGGGTCGGCCTTGACCATCAGCCGACCATCGGCGCCAATCAGTTCGAACTTGTAGCGCGTGCCGGGGCCGACGCCCAGGCCGCTAGGCAGGAACAGCTCCCACACGCCAGCCTGATGGCGCAGGCGCATAGGGTGGCGACGGCCGTCCCACTGGTTGAACTCGCCCACCACCGACACGCGCTGCGCATTCGGCGCCCATACCGCAAAGCGCACGCCGCTGATGCCGTCGATGCGGATGGCCTGCGCGCCCAAGCAGCTCGCCAGCGCCCAATGCGTGCCTTCGTTGAGCAGGTGCAGGTCGAGGTCGCCCAGCAGCAGGCCGAAGGCGTATGGGTCTTCGGTTTCCTGTACGGCTTCATGGCCGGTGCCTGCAGGCCAGATGATGCGCAAGCGATAAAGGTCGGGGTGGCCGTACACGTCTTGCGCATCCGCGCGCAGCGGGCCGTGGAACAGTCCCGTGCGGCCTACCGGCGTCATCTCGGTGATGATCTGGCCGCGTGCGTCGATGGCCTGCACACGGCGCGCGCCGGGATAGAAGGCACGCACCACCCAGCGCGTGCCGTCGTCGGTGTCCACGCGATGCGGCCCGAGCACGGCAAACGGGTCGCCCAGGCGGCCATGTGTGAGCGCGTCGACGCGCATCTGGTCGACACCGGGCGGTAGCACGATCGGCGCCTCAGGGGCGGCGGCGGTTTTGGTTGGAGAGGCAAAGTCGAGTGCGGTCACGGTGGGCCTCCCGTCGAGTCTTCTGCAGCAGGTGAGGGTGGCTCTGCATGCAGCAGGCGGTGTGCCACGCGCGTGAAGCCTTCCAGCGGAATTGGCAGCCAGGTTGGGCGGTTGGACGCTTCGTAGTTGACTTCGTATGCGGCCTTTTCCAGCAGGAAAAGATCCAGCAGGTGAAAGTCGACCACGGGCTGATCCAGCGCGTTCAGATCGGGCCCGCGAATGGCAGCGGCATACGCCTCCAGGAAGCGTTCAGTGGACGCAGCGCGGAACCGCTCCAGCAGGACGTTGCGGCGCTCCTGCGCTGGGCCGGCCACGTGTTCAGGGCCTTGGCGCATGGCGCCCACCACGTAGTCGAGCGAGCGCATCAGCCCTGCCACGTCGCGCAACGGGCTGGTCTTGCGCCGGCGCTCTTCCACGGGGCGCGAGGGCTCGCCTTCAAAATCGATCAAGTAGGCATCGCCCTGCGCCACCAGCACCTGGCCGAGGTGGAAATCGCCATGGATGCGCGAGAGCGTGGCGCCCAGGCCGTCTTCGGCATGCGCGCGCGCAGCGTCGAGCAGCGCCTGGTGTTGCGACAGCAGCCATTGCACATCAGGCTGCCGGGGGCTGTCCGGGTTTTGCTGTTGCCATGCCGTCAGGTTGTCGTGCGCACGATTGAGCTGTTCGCTCACGCGGGCGGTCCAGTAGGCGGCATCGTCGGTATCAGCAATGCGCGCGCCGAAGTTCGGGTCTTCGGTGGGCGCGGCCAGCGCGACATGCAGTTCGCCCAGCCGTGTGCCAATCACGCCGATGAAGTTGACGTAGCCCGCCAGTGCCTCGTCGGTATCCATGCGCGCTTCCGAGACAGCCACGGGGGACGATTCACCATCGCCCGAGGTCACGCCTTCCATCTGCACAGCCAGTTCGTCGATGGTGCGTCGCAGGTAGTCCAGCGCCCATGTCCAGGCATCGCCCTGGTTGGGAACGAAGCTCTGCATGACGGCCAACGTCGAGCGTTCGCCGTCGGCAGCGTGATGAGAGACCTCGCCGATCAGCGCCGCCGTATTGGCATAGCCCACGCGCGTGAGGTGGCGCGTCATCTCAACCTCGGGGTGGATGCCCGCGGCGATACGGCGAATGAGCTTGACGATGACGGACTCGCCAATCACCAGCGAACTGTTCGACTGCTCCGCCGCCAGCCATTGGATGGGCGTGTCGGGCGCCAGCGGTAGCGGTGCGGGCCGTGTGCTGCCCGCTTCAGGCGACACGGCAGGTTCTGCCAGCTCTGCGATGTTCGGCTCGGGCTCGAACCGCACGGTGCCGTCATTGGCTTCCAGCGTGGTGCCGCGCACGAGGTTGGTGAGCAGCGCACGGGCGAACGTCTCGGTGGTGAAGGCGTCGGTCAGGTAGCCGACATGGCGGCCGCGCCGCACGCGCGCCAGGGCAAGCTGAATCGGCAGTGCCGGCAGTGTGGACGATTCCCATGCGATGGAAAGCGGCAGCAGGTAGCGCTCGACGCGTTCGCTGCCGTCGGGGCTACCCAGCGTGACGGCCACTTCGTTGAAGAACACCTCGGGCCGTGTTGCCCCGGCCAGCGGGCGATTGGTGGATGCAGCATCCACGGGCACGGTCGCGCCCCAGGCAAACTTCGCGCCGCGCAGCACGCTGTCCTTGGCGGCAAACCAGCGGCGCTTGGGCAGATAGGTCGGCAGGATTTCGCGCTCGATCAACTGGCGATGTGCCTCGCGTTGTCGCGTGTCGGCCAGGGCATCGAGCCCCGCGCGCAGCACCAGCGTCGTGAATTCGGGCAACTGCTCGGCGGCCGGTTGCGACCAGCTCGGGCCGGGCTCGTTCTCGCGCAGCTCCAGCCAATAGAACGCGTAGGGTGGCAGCGTGAGCAGATACGACAACTGGCCGATCGGCGGAAACGCCGTCCCCCCAATCAACTCCACCGGCACGCGCTGTGCGAAGGCGGACAGGTCCAACTCCACGGCCTGTGAGGCGCGGGAGAGATTGGCCACGCAGAGGATGGGCGCCTCGCCTTCCAGCGCCCGGACATACGCCAGCACCTTGCGGTTGGACGGCTGCAGAAACTGGATGGAACCACGCCCGAAGACGCGATGGCGCTTGCGTGTGGCAAGCAGCCGGCGCGTCCAGTTCAGCAGCGAATGCGCGTCGCGGCTTTGCGCTTCGACGTTCACCGATTCATAGCCGTACAGCGAGCCCATGATGGCGGGCAGCACGAGCTGTTCAGGGTCGGCGCGAGAGAATCCGCCATTGCGGTCGGGTGACCACTGCATGGGCGTGCGCACGCCGTCGCGGTCGCCCAGGTGGATGTTGTCGCCCATGCCGATTTCGTCGCCGTAATACATGACGGGCGTGCCGGGCATCGAAAACAGCAGGCTGTTCATCAGCTCGACGCGGCGGCGGTCGCGTTCCAGCAGCGGTGCGAGCCGGCGGCGGATGCCGAGGTTCAGGCGCGCGCGGCGGTCGCTGGCGTAGACCTCCCAGAGGTAGTCGCGCTCGGCGTCGGTCACCATCTCGAGCGTCAGCTCGTCATGGTTGCGCAGGAAGATCGCCCATTGGCAGCCGCTGGGCACCTCCGGCGTCTGACGCATGATGTCGGTGATCGGGAAGCGGTCTTCGCGCGCAATCGCCATGTACATGCGCGGCATCAGCGGGAAGTGGAACGCCATGTGGCATTCGTCGCCGGCGCCAAAGTATTCCTGGGTGTCTTCTGGCCATTGGTTGGCCTCGGCCAGCAGCAGGCGGTTCCTGAATTCCCCATCCATGGCCGCGCGAATCTTGCGCAGCACGTCGTGTGTCTCGGGCAGGTTCTCGTTCGAGGTGCCTTCGCGTTCCACGAGGTAAGGCACCGCATCCAGCCGCAGGCCATCCACGCCCAGGTTCAGCCAGAACTTCATCACGCCGATCACGGCCTTGAGCACGCGCGGGTTGTCGAAGTTGAGATCGGGCTGGTGCGAATAGAAGCGGTGCCAGTAATACGCCTTGGCCACCGGGTCCCACGTCCAGTTGGAAGGCTCGGTATCGATGAAGATGATGCGCGTGCCGGCGTACTTCTTGTCATTGTCGGACCACACATAGAAGTCGCGCAGCGCAGAACCCGGCTTGGCGCGCCGCGCACGCTGAAACCACGGGTGCTGGTCCGACGTGTGGTTGATAACGAGTTCCGTGATCACGCGCAGGCCCCGCGCATGCGCTTCGGCAATGAAGCGGCGCGCGTCGGCCATGCTGCCGTAATCGGGGTGCACGCCGCGGTATTCGGCGATGTCGTAGCCGTCGTCGCGGCGCGGCGACGGATAGAACGGCAGCAGCCAGATGACGTCCACCCCAAGCTCGGCGATGTAGTCGAGCTTGGAGATCAACCCGGGAAAATCCCCGACGCCGTCGTTGTCGGAATCGCAGAACGATTTGACATGCAGCTGATAGATGACGGCGTCCTTGTACCAGAGCGCGTCGTCCACCAGCAGCGCGGTCGGATTGCGCGTCATGACGGTTGTTCCTCCGATGGCAGGGCCGGGCGCACGCGCCAGATGGCAAACGGCTGCTCGGGTTCAAGACGGATGTGCTGCCACTTGCCGCGCCACACGGTGCGCTGGCCGTTGACCAGGTTCTCGGCCATCAGCGCGCCGTGGTCAGGCAGGCCCCATTGCCACAATGGCAGTTCGATATCGGATTCGTGCGGGTGGTGCGGGTCGAGGTTGATGGCCACGAACACCGTGTTGTCGCCAAAGCGGTCTGGCGGCAGGGCATTGGCCAATTCGGCCGGCGAGGTTCCCATCTGCGCCGGCACCACGGGCGGCGTCGATTTGCTGAAGAACAGGATCTGCTCACCCGAGGCGGGTTGGAATGTCACCCCCAGGTGCGAGTGCAGCGCCGGATTGGCCCGGCGGATGCGGTTGAGCAGCGCGATTTCCTTGACGATGTTGCCCGGGCGGTTGTGGTCCCACGCGCGCAGTTGGTACTTCTCGGAGTCGAGGTACTCCTCCTTGCCCGGCACCGCAACGCCTTCGCACAGCTCGAACCCGTTATAGACGCCCCACAGGCCAGACAGCGTGGCCGCCAGCGCGGCGCGAATCAAAAAGCCGGGCCGGCCCGACGTCTGCAGGAACACCGGGTTGATGTCCGGCGTGTTGACGAAGAAGTGCGGGCGGAAATATTCACGCACCGGCGTGCGCGTCAGCTCGGTCAGGTAATCGATGAATTCCTGCTTGGTATGCCGCCACGTGAAGTATGTGTACGACTGCGAGAACCCAACCTTCGCCAGCCGGTACATCACCTTGGGGCGCGTGAAGGCTTCGGACAGGAACACCGTATCCGGATAGCGCGCACGCACCTCGCCGATCATCCATTCCCAGAACGGCAGCGGCTTGGTGTGCGGATTGTCGACGCGGAACAGGCGCACACCCTCGTCGGCCCAGAACATCACCACATCGCGCAGGGCGGTCCACAGGCTGGGCTTGGCGTCGTCGGCATAGAAGTCGACGTTGACGATGTCTTCGTACTTCTTGGGCGGGTTCTCGGCGTATTTGATGCTGCCGTCGGGCCGCCATGCAAACCAGCCGGGGTGCTCGCGCAGCCAGGGGTGGTCGGGCGAGCATTGAATGGCAAAGTCGAGCGCCAGCTCCAGGCCTTTCTCATGCGCGGCGCGCACCAGTCGGCGGAAATCTTCCAGCGTGCCGAGCTGCGGGTGGATGGCATCGTGCCCGCCTTCGGCAGCGCCAATGGCGTACGGGCTGCCGGGGTCATCGGCTTCGGCGCGCAGGCTGTTGTTTCGGCCCTTGCGGTTGGTGCGGCCGATCGGGTGTATGGGCGGGAAGTACAGCACGTCGAAGCCCATGCCGCGAATGGCGCCCAGCCGGCGGATCACATCGTCAAAGGTGCCGTGCCGCTGTTCGTCATCCGATGCCGAGCGGGGGAACAGCTCGTACCAGCTCGCGAACGCCGCGCCACCGCGTTCCACGTCCAGCGGATACGCCACGCTTTCTACATAGAACGGCCGGTAGTGCGAAGCCTGCGCCATCACGTGGGCGGTCACGGGGTCCAACAGCAGCTTGAGACGGTGCGCGTGGTCCGCCTCGGCCAACAGGTGGGCCAGCTTGTGCAATGCGTCGACCGGTGCGTCCTTCGGCGCATGTTCTGCGGCCTGTGCGACGAGCCGCGCGCCTTCTTCCAGCTCCAGCGTTACGTCCACGCCGGCGGTGTGCTTCTTCTCCAGTTCAGACCGGTAGGTGCCGAACGCATCGCGCCACGCGGCCACGGCATAGGCGTGCCGCCCCAGCCGTTCGGGCCGGAACGCGCCACGCCAGCGGTCGTTGCCCAGCGGCATCATCGGTACGTGCTGCCACGTGTCTTCATCTTGCGCGCGCCACAGCAGGTGCACGGCCAACTTGTCGTGCCCGTCCATGAGCACATCGGCCTCGACGATGATGTCATCGCCCACCAGGCGCTTCACGGCAAAGCGGCCGTCTTCAACGGAGGGCTGCACCTGCTCGATGCCGATGCGCGGCGACGCAATGGCGGCGTTGACAGGTTCTTTCGCTTCGCCGGCCTTGGCACGCTGGCTCTTGACGGGTTTGCCCGCTGCGGGAGTGCGCACCGGGGCATTGCGGAACACGCGCCAGACCTGCACGTCGCCGGGTAGCAGGTCGATCTCGGCCAAGGGCCGTGCATTGGCGCGCAGCGTGTCGTCGCAACTGCCCACCGGTTCGGTCAGCAGGTCGAGCGCCACGCCGCGCGTAAAGCCGCCCGCCACACCGGGCAGGAAGTGGTCGGCATGCACCGACACGCCCATGTGCAGATCAGGGTTGATGACGGTCAGCGTGGCGGCATCGCCCGCACGCAGGTCGGGGCCATCGGCGCGTAGCAGTGCGGTGGCGGGCGCGTCGGGGCCGGTCAGCATGCGCAGTTCAGCGTGCGGCGCCACGGTGTTCGTCTCGCGTGCGGCGCGGATGGTGGCGTTCACATCGCGCACGGCATCGCTCAGGTCGAATGCGGCATGCGCGTCGATCCATTGCTGGTCGGATGGGTCACCGCGCTCAGCCAGCATCGGCAGCAGGGCGCCCCGTTCGAAGCCCAGCGGCATCAGCCAGCCGGCATCGAGCGTGTCGGCCACGTGCAGGAGGCGGCGATAGGCGCGTTCTCGGATCATCGCGTCGCCAAATGCCTGGCCGTAGCGCGTGCCGAACGGTGCTTCCACGGTGGCGATGGGCGGTGCCACAGCGGCCAGGCGCGCGTGCTCTTCCACCATCCAGCCGGCACGGAAATCCCACCAGCGCAGCGACGAAAATGTTGCATCAAAGCCGACACCGGCCAGCGCATCGAGCGCCGCGCCATCCATGCCGGGCGTCCACGCCAGGAATCGCACGGCGCCGGCGTCTTTGCGCACGTCCGCAATCAACGTGCGCCAGCGGTCTGCAGGCAGGCGGGCGGGCGCTTCACAGCGGAACCCGCCGATGCCCAATGTGGCCCAGGCGCGCAGTTGCTGAGCCCACCACGTGAGGATGGCATCTGCGCTGCGCGAGTCGTCGTGCCGGAAGGACGCCACTTCAAAGTGCGAGGGCGGCAGGCGTGGGTCCAGCGCGTCGCCGTCTTCGGCGTGGCTTGCGAACCAGTCGGGATGGTCGGCGCGCAGGGGCGCATCAACGGCCACGCGGTCGATCACCAGATCGAGCAGCAAAGTAAGCCCGCGCGAGCGGCAGCCTTCGGTAAGCTTGGCGAGGGCTGCGTCAGCCGGCCCGCCGCCCAGCGCCGTATGCAATTGCGCATGGTCGCGGGTGACGAAGACGTTGCCGGCGGCACCCACCGCAAATGGCGGCGCCATCAACACATGATCGAAACCCAACGAGGCGATGCGATCGAGCACGCCGTCCCATCGGTCGAGCCTGCCCAGTTGCAGCGGATGCACATAGCAGATGGCCGGGGCGTATGGGGGCGCTGCCGTGGTGGGCGGTGCCGCGCTCGGCATTGCTGCCGGCCTGGTCACCGATTTGGCTTTGCTGCCGGGTGGCTTGGCCGCGTTGAGTGCGGCCGTGGTTTTACGTGGAGTGGCGGGCTTGGGCGACTTGGTCTCGGGCATGCGTGAAAGCGGGGCAGGGCGTCAGGCGCGGTCAGGCACGGATCTTCTCGGCACTGGCGGCGCGCGCCACCGCGTGCGCTCGGATCTCGTCGGACAGTGCCGTCGAGCGTCGCCGCGCCGGCGTACGCACAGGTTGGTCGGGTCGGGGCGTATGCAACGCGTCGGATGTGACGGGCGTCTGTGCAAGCGCCACGGCAGGCATGGGCGTGGCGGCTGGCACGAGGTTGCGGTACAGCGCGATGTATTCACGTGCAGGCTGCGACCAGCCGAAGTCGGTCGTCATGCCGTTGTATTGCAGGATGCGCCACGCCTGCGGCTGGGCGAAGACGCGCAGGGCGCGCTCCACCGCGGCCACCATGGCGTCGGCGGTGTCGCCGTCGAACAGGAAGCCCGTCGCGCCATGCAAGGCTGCTTCGGGCGAGCCGCGATCGGTGATCGTGTCCATCAGCCCCCCGACGCGCGACGCGACCGGTACTGTGCCGTAACGCATCGAATAGAGTGGCGTCAGGCCGCATGGCTCGAAGCGGCTGCCATGCAGCAGGATGTCGGCGCCGGCGTGCAGCAGGTGGGCATAGGCCTCGGTGTAGCCGATCTTCGCGGCCACCTGGCGCGGATAGCGCGCTGCCAGTTCGGCCATGCCGGTCTCGTAGGCGTGTTCACCGCAGCCGAGCACGGCGACCTGCAATTGCGGGTTGGATTCCAGCAACTGAGGCAGCGCTTGCAACGTCACGTCGGCCATCTTTTGATGCGTCAGGCGGCTGCCCACGGCCAGCAGCGGCGCCTTCGCGTCTTCCGGCAGCCCGAAGCGCTGCTGCAGTACGCGCTTGGCGGTGTGCTTGCCGCTCAGGTTGGCGGCAACAAACTGCTGGGGAAGCAGCGGGTCTTTCGACGGGTTCCAGACGTCGTTGTCGATGCCGTTGAGGATCGCGACGAGGTCTTGCTGGCGTGTGCGCAGCAGATCCTGCATGCCGCAACCCGCCGTGTCGGTCAGGATTTCGCGCGCATACGCATGACTCACGGTGGTGATGCGGTCCGCCCACAGCAGGCCGGCCTTCAGGAAACTGAACTGACCCCAGAACTCGGCTTCGTGCGCCGCATCGGGCGGCACGCCAATGTCCGGCACCATGTGCATCGGGAAATTGCCCTGGAACGCGAGGTTATGGATCGTGAAGACGGTCTTCGCCGGCACCTGCGCACGCTTGACGAACAGCGGCACCAACCCCGCATGCCAGTCATGCGCCTGCACGATGTCAAAGCGATGCACGCCCGGCACGCCGCCGGCAATGCGCGCAGCCGCCTGGCTGAACGCCGCAAAGCGCAGCGCGTTGTCGTTATACGGCTCGCCGTGGTCGTCGAGGTAAGGGTTGCCGGGCCGCGCGAACAGCGCCGGCGCGTCGAACAGGAGCACCGGGATGCCCTGTGCGCCCATGCGGCCACTCAGCAGGCGGGCGCGGCCGCCGGGCAGGTCAGTCCATTCACACACGGTGCGCGTGTGCTGCAACTGCGTGATGGCGTCGGGATAGCCCGGCAGCATCACCGTCACTTTCATGCCGGCGCGCCGCAGTGCGTTCGCGCAGGCCCCGACCATATCTCCAAGCCCGCCGGTCTTGGCCAGCGGCACAGCTTCAGAAGCGACAAAGAGAACGTTCAGCGACAAGGTCATGCTCCCGGGGGAATTCGCCCGCCGGGCCGTCAGCCAACTGCGTGAGCAGTGGACGGCGCCGATGCGCGGCGGAGGTTTGCGATCGACCTCTTCGCGCAAGACCTATGCCAGTCAGACAGACGCTGACAAGGCTGTAGTCTTGGCCCGCGCCGCCTTGGCTGTACGTCATGTGCGCGCTGCGGGACCACGTGCGGGGTGTGCAACCTGCGGGTGCGCTGTGTAATTTCGTCTATGCACGCAGGCGCACGTTTGGGATAGATGGCGCTTCAGGCCGGAGACGCTCGGTTGCTCGGGCAATAGAAAAAAACAATCGATAAAATCATATCAATCAACTTGTGCAATACATCGATCGACGATACGATCCACTCCGTTGTCAACCAAGCAACCCAACCGAAAACCACTATGTCGCTGATCAATACTCAAGTCCAACCGTTCAAGGCCCAAGCGTTCCATAACGGCAAGTTCATCGAAGTCACGGATGAGTCGCTCAAGGGCAAGTGGTCCGTGCTGATCTTCATGCCGGCCGCATTCACCTTCAACTGCCCGACCGAAGTGGAAGACGCAGCGGACAACTACGCTGAATTCCAGAAGGCTGGCGCCGAGGTCTACATCGTCACGACCGACACGCACTTCTCGCACAAGGTGTGGCACGAAACGTCGCCGGCCGTGGGCAAGGCGCAGTTCCCGCTGGTGGGTGACCCGACGCACCAACTGACCAACGCCTTCGGCGTGCACATCCCGGAAGAAGGCCTGGCACTGCGCGGCACGTTCGTGATCGACCCGCAAGGCGTGATCAAGACGATGGAAGTGCACGACAACGCCATCGCCCGTGACGTGAAGGAAACGCTGCGCAAGCTCAAGGCTGCCCAGTTCGTCGCCAACAACCCGGGCAACGTGTGCCCGGCCAAGTGGAACGAAGGCGCCAAGACGATCAAGCCGTCGCTGGACCTGGTCGGCAAGATCTAAGTTGTAAGGCTGTTTGCTGCAGAAATGCAGCGAGAAAAAACGGCCGGCTCTGCCGGCCGTTTGCTTAAGGGCGCAGGCATGTGCCGCGCCCTGTCACTGAATCAAAACGAATAAAGGAAGTCGTCATGCTGGATGCTGATGTCAAGGCCCAACTGAAGGCCTACCTCGAACGCCTCGTGCAGCCCATTGAGCTGGTCGCCAACGTCGATGACAGCGAGGGCTCCCGCGACATGATGGACCTGCTGCGCGACGTGGCCGAGCAGTCCAGCATGATCGTGCTGACCGAACAACGCGACGCCGCCGAGCGCGCGCCGTCGTTCCTGATCCGCCGCACCGGCGCCGATGTGAGCGTGCGTTTTGCCGCCATCCCGACCGGTCACGAGTTCACCTCGCTCGTGCTGGCGCTGCTGCAAGTGGGCGGCTATGCGCCCAAGCTCGAAGCCGACGTCATCGAACAGATTCGCAATATCGAAGGGGATTTCCGCTTCGAGACCTACATGTCGCTCACGTGCCAGAACTGCCCGGACGTGGTCCAGGCGCTGAACGTGATGTCCGTGATCAACCCGCGCATCCAGCACGTCGCCATTGACGGCGCGCTGTATCAGGGCGAAATCGAGGCGCGCCAGATCATGGCCGTGCCGACCGTGTTCCTGAACGGTGAGACCTTCGGCACGGGCCGCATGGGCGTGGAAGATATCCTCGCCAAGATCGACACCGGCGCCGCTGCGCGTGACGCTGAAAAGCTTGCCGCCAAGGAAGCGTTTGATGTGTTGATCGTCGGCGGTGGCCCAGCGGGTGCGGCGGCTGCGGTGTACGCGGCGCGCAAGGGCGTGCGCACGGGCGTGGTGGCCGAGCGTTTTGGCGGCCAGGTGCTCGACACGCTGGGCATCGAGAACTTCATCTCCGTGCAGGAGACCGAAGGGCCGAAGTTTGCCGTCGCGCTGGAGCAGCACGTGCGCCAGTACGACGTCGACATCATGAACACGCAGCGCGCTGTCAAGCTGACGCCGGCAGACAAGCCGGGCGGCTTTGCCGAGGTGACGCTGGCCAACGGCGCGGTGCTCAAGGGCCGCTCGGTCATTCTGTCGACCGGCGCACGCTGGCGCAACGTCAACGTGCCGGGTGAGCAGGAATACAAGAACAAGGGCGTGGCGTACTGCCCGCACTGCGATGGCCCGCTGTTCAAGGGCAAGCGCGTGGCCGTGATCGGCGGCGGCAACTCGGGTGTGGAAGCGGCCATCGACTTGGCCGGCCTCGTGAGCCACGTCACGCTGCTGGAATTCGCCAGCGAGCTGAAGGCCGATGCCGTGCTGGTGCGCAAGCTGCAAAGCCTGCCGAATGCGACTATCGTCACCAACGCGCAGACCACCGAGATCACCGGTGACGGCCAGAAGGTCAACGGCCTGCGCTACAAGAGCCGCGTGGATGGCGTCGAGCACACGGTCGCGCTCGAAGGCGTGTTCGTGCAGATCGGCCTGGTGCCCAACACCGAATGGCTGGATGGCGCGCTCGAGCGCAACCGCTTTGGCGAGATCGTCGTCGATGCGCGTGGCCAGACCAGTGCGGAAGGTGTGTTTGCCGCAGGCGATGCGACCACGACGCCGTACAAGCAGATCATCATCGCCACCGGCGATGGCGCGAAGGCCGCACTGTCGGCGTTCGATCATCTGATCCGCGTGCCGCTGGCCGAAGCTGCCTGAAGCTGAACGCAGCCGTACCCGTACCAAGCCGGACTTCGCGACAAGCGGGTCCGGCTTTTTCTTTGGTGCTTCGGCGCTCAGCCGGCGGCAGATTGCAGCGCCTGCGCACGCGCCGCGCACATCTCGACAAGACGATCGCGCAGCGCACGCCCCGCGCTGTCGAGGTCCGGTCGCGCGAACAGCGCCAGCTCCAGCCCGCCGATCTCCGGAAAACCATCCGCAGCGCCGAGCACGCGATGTCCGGCCTGCACGGTGCTGGCGGGCAGCAGGCTCACACCCAGCCCCGCGCTGACCGCCGCACACAGGCTCGCCAGGCTCGGGCTCGAATACGTGATGCGCCACGGCTGGCCGATCGATTCCAGCGCGTGCAGCATCTCCTGCCGATACAGCGCGCCCACCGGAAACACCACCAGCGGCAACGCAGGTTGCGATGGCCCGAGCGGCAGCGTGTGCGGCCGCTCGGCGCTGTCGATCCAGCAAACCGGCTCGGCCCAGCGCGCATGGCAGTCGCTATCGGTCCCCCATTGCTTGACGAGCAGCATGTCGAGATCGCCATTGCGGTATAGGCGCAGCAGGTGGTGGGAGAGGCCGCTTTCCACTTCCAGACGCAGCCGCGGGCGCTCGCGCGCGAAGCTGGCGATGAGCGGCATCAGCGCGCCGCTGCCGAGGTCTTCCGGCACGCCCAGGCGCAGCACGCCGCCGGTGTGTTCGGGGCTCAGCGCCTCGCTGGCTTCGTTGGCCAGCCGTAGCAGACGGCGGGCGTAGCCAAGCAGGCGATCGCCTTCTTCCGTCGGTAGCACCTGGCGCTGGCTGCGGTCGAGCAGGCGGCAGTCCAACTGCTGCTCGAGCCGGAGGATCTGCTGGCTCACGGTCGATTGCGTCAGGTGCAGATGCTCGGCCGCGCGGGTGAAGTTGCCCGTATCGACCACCGTGACAAAGCTGCGCAGCAAGACAAGATCAATCATTTGAAAACCCACTGAACATCATTCCACTATTTAATTTGAACATGTTTAGGGGCGCAACCATAATCGACCCGCAAATTCGTCTGCGGAGAACCCGATGTCCAATGAGCAGTACATGCGTGAGGCGGTGGAGCTTGCGCGCGGTAACGTCAACGCCGGCGGCCTGCCGTTTGGAGCGGTGCTGGTGCGCGATGGCAAGATCGTCGCGCGTGCCGTGAACGAGGTGCACACCACCAACGACCCTACCGCGCACGCCGAAATGCAGGCCATCCGCCAGGCAAGCCAGACGCTGGCCACGCCCGACCTGCGCGGCGCGGTGATGTACGCCAGCGGCCATCCGTGTCCGATGTGCTTTGCGGCCATGTACCGCTGCGGCATTCGTGCGGCGTACTTCGCGTATTCGAACGAAGACGGCGAGCCGTTCGGTATGTCCACCGCCGCCCTGTATGCCGAGATGCGCGGAGCACCGGAGCGTGGCGAGTTGCAACCGCCCTCGTGCCGACCGACGGGCGAGCAGGGCCTCTACGACGCATGGCAGGCACGTCAATCGTGAGCGACGTCGCCGCACAGGGTGCCGCAGCCGCTTCCGCGCGTATCGATGCCGGTTGGGTCGGCGTGGCGGTCATGATTGCGCTTGGGCTGAACCTGCGGCCGATTCTCACGACCATCGGGCCGCTGCTGGCGGAAATCCGTGCCGGCACGGGCCTTGGCTTGCAGGGCGCATCGTTGCTCACGGTGATTCCCGTGCTCTGCATGGGCAGCGTGGCGCTGTTCCTGCCGTGGCTTGCGCGCTGGTTGCCGGAGCATCGTGGCGTGGCTTGCAGTCTGCTCGCCATTGCGGGCGCGTGCCTGTGGAGGCTGTGGGCCGGGCAGGGCGCCGCGCTGATCGCAAGCGCCGCGCTGGCCGGCACGGGCGTGGCGATTGTTCAGGCACTGGTGCCGGGTATCGTCAAACGGTGGTTTCCGCAGCGTGTGCCGATGGCGCTGGGTCTGTATTCCGCCTCGCTGATGGCCGGCGGCGGTATTGCGGCGACGCTGAGCCCGCGCATTACACACGTCGCCGATTGGCATGTCGGTCTCGGCGTGTGGGCGGTGCCTGCGCTGGCGGCCCTCGTATTGTGGGCGACCGCGCGCCCGCGTGAAGCCTCCGCACCCGCGCGGCGCGGGCCGGTGCTCAATTTCTTCGGCAACCGGCGCGCATGGCTGCTGGCGATCTACTTTGGCGCGGCCAACGGCGGCTACACGAGCATGATCGCGTGGCTGCCGATGTTCTACCGCCAACTCGGCTGGAGCGCACAGGACGCGGGCAGCCTGATTGGCCTGATGACGATCTTCCAGGTGATCGGGGCATTGGCAGCGCCGCTGCTCGCACGCCGCTGGCCCGATCGCCGCCCATGGTTGGTGGTGGTGCTGGTCTTGCAACTCATGGGCATGGTCGGTTTGCTGCTCGCGCCGCAAACCGGCACCACGCTGTGGGTCGCCCTCATTGGCGGTGGGCTCGGCTCGATGTTCTCGCTGTGCCTGACGCTCACGCTTGATCACCTGCCCGATGCACGCGCTGCCGGTTACCTGGCGGCCTTCGTACAAGGCATCGGCTTCATCATCACGGGACTTATTCCCTACGCAGTCGGCTGGCTACGCGAGGTGACGGGCGGTTTCCAACTGCCTTGGCTGCTACTGATTGCCATCGTGATCGCGTCGATGGTGACCACGTTGCGCTTTGCTCCAAGGGGTTACGCCCGCGCGATCGGGCCTGTGTGATGCCGCTTTCGGTGCCGCTTCTAGTGCCGGGCAGCCGTGTTCGGATCAAGGTCTTCAACAGTTCGCAAAGAAAATGCTTGTAATGCGAATCATTCGCATTTATAGTGTGTCCATCGACGGCGCTGCAGCCGATGGATCTGCCCCCAAGGGCACTTCCTCCACTGCACGGCGCATCGAGCTGAATTCCGCTGCGTGCGCTCGCTGTTTCTTGGGCCGGCGCCCGGCAACCGATCTTTTGTGGGGACCGCTCTGACACACAGAGCGTTTGGCAGTAGCAAGCCGCCCGACAGTCGGGAAAGCACTCAGACCCCGCTTTCCCGACTGCGACTTTTCCGGGCCGCCAGCCATGCCGCTTTTTTTTTCGGAACGCATCGACCCGGCTTGCACGCTTGCTGCCCGGTCGTTTCTGGTTCTCGCCCGCTGTAGTGCCCCGCCTGCTGTACCCAAATCTCGCCCCAACGAACGCCATGCCAAACTCGACCGACCTGCGCCGGGCCGGGCTTAAAGCCACCTCGCCGCGCGTCAAGATTCTGGAAATCCTCACCGCTGGTACGGAACACGGCCGTCACCTGAGCGCAGAAGATGTGTACCGCCAGTTGCTCACGTCGGAACTCGACATCGGCATCTCCACGGTCTATCGCGTGCTCAATCAGTTGGTGGATGCCGGCGTACTGTTGCGCCATACGTTCGAGGCCGGCCATGCGGTGTATGAGCTAGACGAGGGTGCACACCACGATCACCTGATCTGCTTATCGTGCGGCCGCGTGGAGGAGTTTCACGACGACGCCATTGAGTCGCGGCAGGAGCGTGTCGCCAACGAGCGCGGCTTTGTGCTGCGCGATCACGCGCTGGCGCTCTACGGCGTCTGCCCCGCGTGTCAGGCAAGTGCGGGTACGGTCGGCGCGCTCGGGTTGAACGCGTGATGTGACCCGGTAACTTGCTGAAACAGTATCGGCGCAATCATGGCGAAACTCACTGCGCGCTCGGGGTTCCAACTCCCTGTTATTCAGGAGATGCCGATGCAACGCCGTCTGAAGTCCGAACATGAACTCAAGACCTTGCTGGCCCGCTGCGTCCAGCAACATCCGGAATGCGCGCAGTGCGAACTGCGAGCGATGTGCATCCACCGCCCGGATCACACCGGCTGCAACTGGAGCGCCGAGTTTGATTTTCCGGTCGACGACGATGACGCCGCCATTCGCGGCCTGTCCGTCGCCAAGCGCTTACTGACGCGGGCCCGCACGCAGTACAACGTGGTGCCGGCCCAGTAACTCGCGCCGCCTATCCCTTCGCCTGGCGAGAAATCCGCTCCAGCAGCGCGCGTGCGCTTTCACCCTGCCCCTGCTGTGCCAGCAGGCGCGCATTCAGCACAAGATTTTCGAGGACCAGCTTGGCGATGCTCGCGGTGAGCGAGACGATCACCTCGTCCTGGCTGAAGTGGGCATTTTCCATTTGCGTCAGCTGGCGTGATACCAGCTTGCAGACCAAGTCGCGCAACATCTGCTCGTCAAAGGGCAGGTTGGCAAAATCCACCGGGTCTTCCTTCTCGACTTCCGCAATCAACTGGACCAGCAATTCTTCGGTCATGACGCGTCCCCCGTTCAGGTTTGGACCAGTCTACGCCTGCGCTGGACAAAAACAAAACGGGCCCGCGTCATGCGAGCCCGTTGGTGTTGTGACGTTGCGTCGTCCGTTATTTGCGCCGCACGAAGTGGATCGGCTGTTCAACCGGCGCGGCGGATGCCGAGTGGCCCGAGGCGCAGCCGCTGCAACCGCTGCCGCATGCGCTGCCCGAAAGGGGATCGGAGTGACACGAGGGCGACTCGCCTGGCGTGAGCAATCGCTGCCCGAAGGCGCGCATCCAGCCCGGCCGCGACGGCCGATCACACCAGCCTGCCACGCGTGCGGCCGTGCGAGCGCGCATTGCCGGCGCATAGCGGCCCGTCAGCGACAAGGCGCTCAGCGCCACAACCGTGGCGACAACGCCGGTTTCGACAACGTGGTACACGCTCATGTCAGCACCCGTGCGATCTGGTAGGTGGCGAACGCGGCCAGGTAGGCCAGCGCGAAGAGGTAACCGGCGGTCCCCGCCATGACCTTCCACGAGTTGGTTTCGCGGCGGATGGTGGCCAGCGTCGAGATGCATTGCGGCGCGTAGACGTACCACGCCAGGAAGGCCAGCGCCGTGGCCAGCGACCATTGCTGGGAGATGATCGGCGCCAGCTGCGCAGCCGCGTCTTCATGCGTGGCCGACAGCGAGTACACCGTCGCCAGCGCGCCCACGGCCACTTCGCGTGCAGCCATGCCAGGAATCAGCGCAATACACATCTGCCATGTGAAGCCGATCGGCGCGAACACCACTTCGAGCGCGCGGCCGATCATCCCCGCAAAGCTGTAATCGATGGCGGGCAGCGTAGCGTTGGCCGGCGGCGAGGGGAACGTCGAGAGGAACCACAGCACCACCATCATCTTGAGGATGACCGTGCCGATGCGGCGCAAGAAAATGCGTGCGCGTTCGATCAGGCCGACGATCAGGTTGCGCACGCTGGGCAGGCGGTACGACGGCAGTTCGAGAATGAGCGGGTGCTCGTTGCGATCGCGCTTCAGGTACTTGAGCACGTATGCGACGATCAGCGCCGACACGATGCCCGCCATGTACAGCCCGAACAGCACCAGTCCTTGCAGATTGAACAGGCCCCACACCTGCCGCACCGGGATGAACGCGCCGATCAGCAGCGCATACACCGGCAGCCGCGCCGAGCACGTCATCAGCGGAGCCACGAGAATCGTCACCAGCCGGTCGCGCGGGTCCTGAATCGTGCGCGTGGCCATCACGCCGGGAATCGCACACGCAAAGCTCGACAGCAGCGGAATGAACGAACGTCCCGACAGCCCCGCGCCCGCCATCAACCGGTCGAGCAGGAAGGCCGCGCGCGGCAGATAGCCGGATTCTTCCAGCGAAAGGATGAAGAGGAACAGGATCAGGATCTGCGGCAGGAACACCAGCACGCTGCCCGTGCCGGCGATGATGCCGTTCACCAACAGGCTTTTGAGCATGCCGTCGGGCATGACGTTGCCGACCCACACGCCCACGGCTTCCACGCCGCCCTGGATGCCGTCCATGAGCGGCTGCGCCCAGGAGAACACCGCCTGGAACATAAAGAACATCAGCACGGCCAGCAGCAGCAGGCCCAATACCGGGTGCAGCACGATGCGGTCGAGCCGGTCGTCCAGCTCGGCCGTGCTGCGCGGCATGGTCACGGCGGAATCGAGCAGGCGCTTCACTTCAACGTGCGGATCGGCGTCGGCCGACAGCCCAATCGGCACGGCCGGGAGTTGTTCGTGATCGATATGCGCCACGAGCTCGGCTGCGCCGTTGCGTTTGATGGCCACGGTTTGCACCACCGGTACGCCCAGGGCGGCTTCCAGCTTGGCACGGTCGATGCGGATGCCGCGCCGCTCGGCCGCATCCACCATGTTCAGCGCCAACACCATCGGCAAGCCCAGGCGCTGCAGCTCCAGAACAAAGCGCAGGTGCAGCCGCAGGTTGGTGGCGTCGACCACGCAGATCAGCAGGTCGGGGCGGGACTCACCACGGAACGTGCCAAGGCAGATATCGCGCGTGATGGCTTCGTCCGGGCTGGTGGCGATCAGGCTGTAGGCGCCGGGCAGATCGAGAATCTGCACATGCCGGCCCGACGGCGAGGTAAAGCGGCCTTCCTTGCGCTCGACCGTCACGCCCGCATAGTTGGCGACCTTCTGGCGGCTGCCCGTCAGCAGGTTGAACAGCGCGGTCTTGCCGCAGTTAGGGTTGCCGACCAAGGCAACGCGCAATGCGGGTGTGGAAGCGGAGGAGGAAGAAGCGTGCATCTGCATGAAGCCGGATAAGCGGAGCCGAAGGCGGCAATGGGAGGCGGGCTACGCCGCCTCGCGTACCTTGGAGGGCGGGGCCGTTTCGGGGGCGGCGATGGCGGCTGCGGGTCGCGTGGCCGATTCGGCGCGCACGCGCACGCGGGCAGCCTCCTGGCGACGCAGTGCAAAGCGGGTAAAGCCCACCTGCACGACCAGCGGATCGCCGCCGAACGGGCCGACGGCCACCACGCGCACCTCTTCGCCCGTCACGAACCCGAGTTCGCGCAGGCGTTGGCTGATGGGATCGGCGGGTTCACGGTCTTCAACGTGATCCACCACCGCCGTCGCCCGGCGGGAAAGCTCGGAAAGCCGCATCGTGCGTGATCGTTAACGTAGCGTGGTACAAGCAAGGAAGCTAAATGCGAATCGTTTTCATTATAACGCAACATCCCGTGTGACGGGCTGCGGCACCTGGTCGCCAGGATGGATATTTCGGAGGACGGGTTGTTACGGAGTCAGGCGTTGCGCAGAAGGCACACGCGAAGGCGCGGGGCGGACAAAACCGCTGCCCATGCAGGGTTTTTCCCAAATTACCCTATCCTGGGTATTGGCCTGAACGGGGACCATTGCCTATCCTTCAACTGCGCTGAACTTCCCCGTTCAAAGCGTATTCTTGAAGCCACCGGATACCGCTATCCGGTGGCTTTTTCTATGGGCGCGTGCCGTGCTCTGGGGTCCCCCCGCCAGACGCAGCCGGCACCGTGACCACCAGCTCGCGTTACGGTTGAGCAGCATCGCGGCAACGGCGGGTCGGGCACCGCTTCCCCAACGCCGCTACCACCCCTCATGCCGCCTGCCACGCCGATTTGCGGCCGGGTCGACTACAGACTATCCACAAGTTGCGTGCGATAGGAATTGCAAGCAAAATGCTTGCGCACTGCGTCAGCCGTCAGCCGGCACGATGCCGCAACTGCATCGTGCGCCGGGGGGATGGTCCTTGAGCCGCGCATCGTGCAACCGCAGAGTGCACCCGCTCTCCACATAAGGCTCTACCGGTCATTCAAGTGCCGAAGCACGCTCTCTTTCCCACCACGCTGCGCGGCCGCTTGCTTGCTCTGGCCGCGGTGGCCGCCTTGCCGGCCATTGTCGTGGCGATTGCTGGTGTGGCGCTTTACCGTGACCGGCTCAATGATCATCTTGCTCAGCACCTGACCCACGAAACTGAGGCCGCTGCTGCCCGCGTCGGCATGGTGCTTTCCAACGCCAATACGCTGCTCTCGGTGCTGCTCGCCGACGATTCGGCCCTGCACATGGAGCAGCAAGAGTGCAGCAGTTTCGTCAACCGCGTCTTCCATAACCAGACCGAACTCGCGAATCTCGGCATCATCGATGCGCATCGCAAGCTGGTATGCACCCCCGACACGGCGAAGCTCGGCGTCGATCTGTCAGACCGGCCGTACATCAACGCGATCATGGCGACGGGGCGGCCATCCCTCTCGACGTTCGTGATCGGACGCGCCTCCGGGCAGGCGGTGTTGATTTCGGCGCGGCCGATGGCAGGCAGCGACGGCGCCATCCGTGGCGTGGCGTACGCGGCCGTGCGGCAGAGCGCGTTGATTGCGGCGGCCGTTGACGGCATGCCGGACGCGCCGGTCTACCTGGTGGATGCCGTCGGCAACGTGTTGTCGACCCACGGTGTTCTGGAGTCCGCCCAGGTGCCGGCTGTCGTGCACGGGCAGTTGGTCGCTGCCGCGGCCCAGCAGCCGGGAGAGCCTCTTCTGGTGGACGACACAGACGGCGTGCGCCGTGCCTATGCCGCCATGGTGGTGCCGCATGCGGCCGGCGGACATTTGCGAATCGTGCGCGGCGTGGATGCAACCGACATCGTTCGCCAGCAGCGCAACGTGACGCTGGCCGGCGGCGGCGCGATCCTGCTCATGGTCGGGATGCTGCTGGCGCTGATCCAGTGGGCGCTTCGGCGGATGGTGATGCCGCGCATCGATGCCCTGGTGGATGCAGCGCGCCATTACGCCACGGGTGATTTTTCTGCCCGCGTGCCCGAGCACGGCGGCTCGCGTGATGAACTCTCGCTGCTTGAGCGCACCTTCAACGAAATGCGTGCCGCGATCCAGCGCCACGACGCCACCGTTCATCGCCTGACCGAACGCTTCCAGCGCGTGGCGCGCGCCACCAACGACTGGATCTTCGACTGGGATATCGCCACCGGCGAATCCTGGGCCAACGCCAGCCTGCATCGGCTGCTTGGTAGCGACGCACTGCTGAGTCAGGGCGACGAGGGCACAGGTGGGGGCTCCTCGCGCACGCTGACGTTCCATCAGTTTGTGCATCCGGACGACGTCGATGCCTTCGCCCAAGAGTTGCGCGCCGTACTGAATTCAGACCGCGACAGCTGGCAGCACGTCTGCCGGGTGATCGACGCCAACCGTGCCACGCGCACGGTGGAAATTCGTGCGAGCCTGTATCGGGATCAGAACGGTCGCGCCGTGCGCGTGGTCGGCGGGGTGACCGACATTTCGCAGCGCTCGGCGATTGAGCAGGAGCTGCGCAGCAGTGAAGCGAACCTGCGCGTCGCCGAGCAGATTGCGCTCCTGGGGAGTTGGCGCTGGGACGTGCTGCGCGATTCGACTACATGGTCGTCGGGCATGTATGTGCTGACGGGTATGCCGCTGGGCGCGCCTCCTGCCTTTGCACAGCAGGCGCAGTTCTTTACCGCCGACAGCTATAACCGACTGCGTGAAGCCGCCAGCCGCGCCGTGACCGAAGGTGAACCATACGCGCTGGACCTGGAGATGATCCGCCGCGACGGGGAGCACCGCTGGGTGCTTTCGCGCGGCAACATCGAGCGCAACGATCGTGATGAGGTTGTCGCCCTGTTTGGCACCATGCAGGACATCACCGAGCGGCGCGAATCCGACGAGCAACTGCGCTTGCTGCGTCGCGTGGTCGAGTCGGTGCCGTCCGGCATTACCGTGGCCGACGCGCAGCAGCCTGACCTTCCGGTCGTGTACGTAAACCCGGGCTTCGAGCGCATGACGGGCTATCGCGCAGAAGAAGTGCTGGGCCGTAACGCGCGCTTCCTGCATTCGTCCGAACCGGGGCAGCCTGCGCTCAACGAAGTGCGTGCTGCCCTGCGCGACGAGAGCGAGATCCGCGTGCTGCTGCGCAACTTCCGCAAGGACGGCCACGCGTTCCTGAACAACTTCCTGCTCTCGCCGGTGCGCGATGCCAAAGGTGCGGTCACACATTACGTTGGCATTCAGGACGACGTGACCGAGCAAGAGATGACGCGCGCGCGCCTGGCGCAGCACGCCACCATCGATTCGCTCACGGGTCTGCCCAACCGAACGCTGCTGGCCGATCGCGTGCAGCAATCGGTGGAGATGGCTGCACGCCAGCGCAGTCGCTTCTATGTGGCGCTGGTCAACATTGACCGTTTCAAGGTCGTCAACGACAGCCTTGGCCACCTGCTGGGCGACGAGGTGCTGCGCCGTGTGGCCGAGCGCCTGCGCGATGCAGCCGATACGGTGGACACCGTGGCGCGTTTTGGCGGCGACGTGTTTGCACTGGTGATCTCGCACGCAGGTTCGCGCGGCGTCGATTTCGGCTTTGATCTGTTTGCCGAGCCCGTGCGCGTGGAAGGGCACGAAGTATTCGTGACCGCAAGCATTGGCGTGGCCGAATACCCGGCGCACGGCGCAGACGCCGATAGCCTCATCCGCCATGCCGAAATGGCGATGTACTACGCGAAGCAGAACGGCCGCAATCGGCTGGAATTTTTCGCCCCCGAGATGGACATCGGTGTGTCGTACCGGCTGAACCTGGAGCACCAGATTCGGGCAGCGCTGGAACAAGGGCAGTTCCGCTTGCTGTATCAGCCGCAGATCGACACCAAGACGGGCCGCGTGTGCGGGCTGGAAGCACTGATCCGCTGGATTCATCCGACGCGGGGGTTGCTGCCGCCGGCTGCGTTCATTCCGGTGGCCGAAGAAAGCGGGCTGATTGTCGAGATCGGCAACTGGGTCTTGACCGAGGCCGCGCAGCAGCGCGCCGAGTGGCACAAACGTGGCCTGGCCGAGGATCTGACGCTGGCAGTGAATGTCTCGCCGCTGCAGTTCAAGCGCGGCACCGTGCTGCCGACGCTACTCAAGCTCCAGCGCCAATACGGCCTCGGCTCGGGCTTTCTTGAACTGGAAGTGACTGAGTCGATGCTGATGGAGGGCACCGAGCGCACGATCGAAGACCTCACGGCCATACGCCAGCTTGGGGTGCGCATTGCCATCGACGACTTCGGCACGGGCTATTCGAGCCTGGCCTATCTGAAGCGCTTGCCGATTGATCTCATCAAGATCGACCGCGCGTTCGTCAAGGACATCGACCGCGATTCCAACGATGCCGCCATCTGCACGACGGTCGTGGTGCTTGCGCACAACCTGGGCGTGAAGGTGTGCGCGGAAGGCGTGGAAGATGCCGCGCAGTCTGCCTTCCTCGCTTCGCACCAATGCGACGTGCTGCAGGGTTATTTCTTCAGCGAGCCGCTGTTGCCCGATGCGGTGACGGCGCTCCTGGAGCGCGACACGCGCTTCACGCTGTAAGGCCCGCACCCGCCACGGCGCTACGCGCGGAACACCGCGATGGCATGCTTCAGATCTTCCGATTGGCGCGCCAGCACCGACGTGGCCGCTGCAGCTTCTTCCACCAGCGTGGCGTTCTGCTGCGTTACCCCATCGAGCTGCGAAACCGACGCGTTGATCTGCGCAATGCCGCTGCTCTGCTCGCGCGAGCTGGCCGAGATTTCCGACATGAGCTGCGTGACGGTCTGCACTGACTGCACGATCTGCGTCATGGTCGCGCCGGCCTTGTGAACGAGGTCCACGCCATCGCGCACGGATTGATCGGACGCGCGAATGATCTCCTTGCTCTGCGCTGCGGCCTGGGCGCTGCGTTGCGCGAGGCTGCGCACCTCGCCCGCGACAACCGCAAAGCCGCGGCCTTCTTCGCCCGCGCGGGCAGCTTCCACAGCCGCGTTGAGCGCAAGGATGTTGGTCTGGAACGCGATGCTCTCGATGGTGGCGATGATCTCGGTCACACGCTGGCTGTCGGCGCGGATGGCATCCATGGTGTGCACGACGCGCTGCACGACCTGGCCGCCGTCGGCCGCGATCGTGGAGGCCTCCTCGGCAAGTGCACTGGCCGCACGGGCGTGGTCGGCATTCTGCGAAACCATCGATGTCAGCTCTTCCATGCTTGAAGCGGTTTCTTCCAGCGCGGCGGCCTGCTGTTCAGTGCGGGCAGAGAGGTCATGGTTGCCGGCCGAAATCTGCAGCGTGCTGTGTGCGACGCTGGCGGCACCGTCCTGGATGTCGCGCACGATGGACGACAGGCTCGCGCGCATGGTCGCCATGGCGCGCATGACTTCGCCCAGCTCGTCGTGGGAGCGGGCTTCGACCACGGTGGTCAGATCGCCGGCTGCCAGGCGTGTGGCCAGCATGGCGGCTTCTTCCAGCGGACGGATGAGCGTGCGCGCAAGCAGCACGCCAGACATCGTCGCCAGCCCGGCGCAACCCACGCCGGTGAGCCAAAGCCAGTCGCGGCTGAAAACGAGCCACGCTGCGCCATGCAGATCGGCGGCTTCCAGCGCGATGTGCGCCCACAGCGTACCGATCAGGATGGCTGACGCAATCAGCGTTTGCAGACCGATCACCTTGAAGCGCAGGCTCTCGAGCTGGAGCAGGTTCGCGGCGCGCCGCCAGCCCGTGCGCAGAATGCGGCCGGCGCGCACGGTGTACGACGTGTCGCCCTCGTTGATGGCGGTGTAGGCACGTTGCGCGCGCGCGATCTGCGCAGGCGTGGCCATCGAACGCACGGACGTATAACCGACCACCGCGTTGTTCTGAAACACCGGCGTCACGTTGGCCAGCACCCAATAGAAGCCGCCATCCTTGCGGCGGTTCTTGACGAAGCCACGCCACGGCTTGCCGGCTTGCAGGGTTGCCCACAAGTCGGCGAACGCGGCTTCGGGCATGTCAGGGTGGCGCACGAGGTTGTGCGGCGCACCCACCAGTTCCTCCTGCGAATAGCCGCTGATGCGCACGAACGCTGGGTTGGCGAAGACGATGCGGCCTTTGAGGTCGGTCCGGGAGATGAGGTAGTCCGTCGGGTTGAGGGCGGTTTCGGCTTGGGTGACCGGCAGATTCTTGCGCATGGTTGTGCCGCGCTTCGTGGGCGCAGATGGACGGAAGGAGGGGCGCGCGCGAGACGCGCTGTTCTTCTTTGCATCGGCACACTGGCGACGGGCTAAAGGTGATGCGTGCGCCCGCAGTTGATCTCGATCAAATCACAAGGCCCTCATAGACAGGCATGGCCGTTGCTACTTGGCTGGCAATGCGCTGTTCAGGCGCTGCAGACGGAGGAACGAGGTGCACAAGATCTGTGGAGACGTTGAGATCGTCCCGCGTGTGGTGCCCGCCGGCGGGCGGGGCTGGGAGGCGCGTGTCGAGGTGGTGTTCCGCGGCGCGGAAGGGCAATCGTTGTCTGGCTCGCAACCGGTGCGACCCGGATGCACGTTTGGCTCCCCGCGCGAAGCGATGGACGCGGCGCTGCTTTACGGGCAGCGCCTGCTGCGCGATTGGGTGCGGGGTGCCACGCCTAGTGCGGAGATCGCCACCTGAGGCGACTCGAAGATCAACGCGCCTCGGCCGCCTTGCGTTCTTCGCGCGAGAGCCCTGCCGTCCAGTAGCCCTTGGCATCGATGGCGTCGCGGGGCACCGCCCAGGCACCTTCGAGCAGGGTACGGACCTGCTTGAGCAATGACGCCTCGCCGGCCAGGAACACCTGTGGCGTGCCGGTCGGCATGGGCTGGGCACTCAGTGCGCCGACCATCATGGCGCCGGCGTGCGCCGTATCGCTCTCCACCCAATGAATGCTGCGGCTGCGCGGGTGCGCGGCCAAGGCACCTTCCAGGGGCAGTCTGGCGCGGGCGTCGCCAATGGCGATATAGGTCAGCACCTGCGCGTGCGTGGGCAGGGTTTCGAGAATCGCGAAGATGGCGGGCAACGCCGTTTCATCGCCAATGAGCAGTGTCCACGGTGCAGCTGGGTCGGCACGGAAGCCGCGCTTGGGGCCCGCAAATTCCACTTCATCGCCGGGGGCGGCGTGTTCGAGCCAGCGTGCGGCAGGGCCGTGCTGCGCGGCGGGTGTTTCGTCGTGCACGACAAAATCGATTTCGAGTTCATCACGCTCCGCGTGATAGCGGCGGATGGTGTAAGCGCGCCCCAGCGTGCGGCCGGAGCCTGCGGCATCGTGCGGAAACATCAGCTTGATGGCGGCGCCGGGGGCAGCACCCGCCAGATCAGAGAGATCTGCCGCGGCTACGCCGGTAAATACCACGCGGCGCATGCGCGGGGACAGCGTATGGATGGCGCGCACACGCACGCGGCGTGTGGCGGGTTTGACAGAACTGAGCAGCTGCGACATGAGACCTTGTGTGCGATTGAAGGCAAACATAGATGGCTGCGAAATGGACCGAGACTGCGACCCGGGGATCGAGGCGGTGGCCCGGGCGATGAAACATCCCCGGGGCGGCTGAACGGATGCTGCTGCTTACCGCTTACCGCTTACCGCTTACCGCTCGCCGGTAATTTCTTTCAAAGCACGTAGCAGGATGTCTGCCACGCGCTGCTGTTCTTCGCGCGAGGCGAAGCGTTTTTCCATGAGGGCGAACTTCAGGCGCCAGCGCGCGGTACGCAGCGGGTCGTGTCCCGTGTCAGTCCATTCGGCGGCGTTGTCGGTTTCGCGGTCGAAGGCCATGGCTTCGTTCATGCGCTTCACGCGCTCGCCCATGGCGCGCAGTTGCGCGAGGATGGCATCGGCGCTGTGCTGGCGTTCGGCCAGCCATGTTTCGCCGTCGGGGGTGATGCCGTAGCGCTTCTTGTTGCCTTCGACCGTGACAGAAGCAAAACCGTGGTCTTCCAGATACGACAGCGCCGGGTACACCATGCCCGGGCTTGGCGTGTAGAAGCCGAGCGAATGCTCTTCCACCGCCTTGATCAATTCATAGCCGTGGCGGGGCGTGCCCTTGAGCATCGCCAGTAGCACGAGCTGCAGGTCGGCCGAGCTGAGCCGGCGGCCGCGCCACGGGCTGCCGCCTTCGTCATCACCTTCGCCGTAGCCGCCGGGGCCGCCAAAGCCGCCCATGCCTCGCCCGAAACCGTGTCCGCCATGGCCGTGGCGGCCCATCATGAAGTGCTTTTCGATCCACATTTTGTGGTGGTGTCCGAACCAACCGCGCATTGCCATTCTCCTGAAGAACATCATCAGATATATCTTAAGATACATCGCATGATAGTGACGGTCGTCCAGAAGTCAAGGGCAGCGGAGGAAAAATAGTGCGAGGGTTACGGAGAAGTTTTGTTGCTACCGAGCTTGGCGACATGCACAAGCCAGCGCCGCACGACCTCTTCCTCCTCGGGTGAGAACCCCTCCAGCAAGTCCTGCTCAATGCCGCCCGAGCGTTCCCGGCACGCGGAAAGCAGGGTGGCCCCCTCCACAGTGACGTCGATATGCTGGATTCGGCCGTGCACCGCGTGGGGCCGGCGGGTGATGGCGCCGCTGCGCTCCAGGTTGGTGACGATCACGCTCACCGTCTGGGGCGTCAGCAGGGTCAGTCGGGCGAGGTCGGCGTTCGAGATGCCGGGGTAGGCGCGGAGCATCGTGAGCACGAGGAATTGCGGGAGCGTGACGCCTACGTCGGCCATAGCGCGCTCCATGCGCAGCCGCTGGGCGGCGTTGGCCTGGCGCAGCAGGTAGCCAAGATAGCCTTCCTCACCGCGCTTGCCCTGGCCGGGCTCGGGGATGGAGGGCGAGTTGCGTGTCGTGTCGTTTTCCTTGCTGGCGGCAGGGGTGCGCTTGCTCATAATGTCAGAGTTCGAATATGATGTTCGAACGCTGATATTACCACTCCTCCAACCCGGACCTTCAGCAGGAGCCAGACATGGAAGATCTCTCCCCTCGTATGGATTACTCGGAATTTGTCGACACCGCCGTCGGCGTGGCGCCCGCGCTCCAGGCGCTCGGCAAGGCGGTGGATGCCTCAGGGCTGGAAAAGCCGCTGACCGAACTCGTCAAGCTGCGCGCGTCGCAAATCAACGGCTGCGCGTTTTGCGTGCAATTCCACCTGAATCTGGCGCGGAAGCTGCGCATGGCGCCCGCCAAGCTCGATCTGGTGGCGGTCTGGCGCGACACGCCGGCGGTTTTTTCGCCGCGCGAGCGTGCCGCGCTGGCCTGGACGGAAGCGCTGACCACCCTGGCCCGCGCCGCCGACCACGGCGTGGAAGATCACGAATACAACGCCGTGCTTGAGCATTTTTCCCGGACGGAAGTCGCCTTCCTCACGGCCGCTGTCGCCAACATCCAGGCGTGGAACCGTATTGCCGTGGCGATGCGCTTTGCGCCGCAGGTGCCGGCCGCCCTGGCACCGGAGGGCGCATGACCATGGACGCCATCCGCCCCATCGAAGACGAGGCCGCGTTGCGTGCGTGCTTTCCCGTCATGCACCAACTGCGGCCGCATCTTGCCGACGCCGACGAGCTGGCTGCGCGCTGGCGCCGGCAGGTCGAAGACGGCTATCGCCTCATCGCTGTCTGGCGCGAGGGCGTGCCGGTCGCGCTGGCGGGGTATCGGCAGCAGGAGAACCTCGTCTACGGGCCGTTCCTGTATGTCGACGATCTGGTGACCGATGCCAACCTGCGCAGCAGCGGCCTCGGCAACGTGCTGATGGACCACCTCAAGGCTGAAGCCGAGCGTCTGGGCTGTGCAAGGCTGGTGCTCGACACGCCGCTGTCCAACGTGCTCGGCCACCGCTTCTACTATCGCAACGGGCTGCTTGCAGGCGCCTTGCGCTTTGGCATGAACACGCGACCTGGAGGTGCCCGATGACAACACTGCTGCACGTGGCCGTGAGCCCGCGTGATGATCGTTCGCACAGCCGGCGTGGCGCGCAATTGGTCATTGCACAATTGGCCGAAGCCGCGGGTGACGTGCGCATCATCGAGCGCGACCTGGCGGCCACGCCGCTGCCGCATCCCGATGCCGGCTTTGTCGAGGCCAGCCTCATGCCCGATGCCGACCGCACCGCGGCGCACCGCGCTCAGCTTGCACTGTCGGAAACGCTGATCGGCGAACTGGAAGCGGCGGATGCCGTGTTGATCTCCACGCCGGTGCATAACTACACAGTGCCGTCAGCGTTGAAAGCGTGGATCGACTTGGTGGTGCGGCCCGAACGCACGTTCCGGCGCACGCCGACGGGCAAGGTGGGCATGCTGACCGATCGCTCGGTACTGGTGGTGTCTGCATCCGGCGGCAATTTTGATGGTGCCCACGCGCAGACCGATTTTCTGATGCCGTATCTGCGTTATGTGTTTGCCACGGTGGGCATCCATCAGGTGGAAGGCATCCGCTTGCAGCACACGGCACGCGGGGCCGATTCCGCCGCGCGGGCCTTGGAGAGCTTTCGACAGGAACTGGCTGCGCGGATGCTGCTCATGCCGCTGGTGGCTTGAGGGTTGTCGCACGAAACAAAAAGCGTGGCTTGCCTGTGGCGCCAGGGCTGCCACTTGCCATCACGCGTGTCAGTGCACCGCACCGCCGGTCACCTTGAGATCTGCCTGCGTGGCCAGTGCCGTATGCACCGCCAGACGTATCCCTTTGATCTGGGTATCGATCGACAGGCTCGGCCGGCCCGCATGGCGGGCCGCCAACTCGGGCGTCGTCGGCACGTGAATGAAGCCGCCGCGCACGTGCGGCGCACGCGTGGCAATGTGGTGCATCAAGCCGTAGAACAGGTGATTGCAGTTGTACGTGCCAGCACTCTGCGACACGCCCGCCGGCACGCCGGCCTCGCGCAGCGTTTGCACGATCGCTTTGATCGGTAGCGTAGAGAAATACGCCGCCGGCCCGTCGGTCACCACGGGCGTATCAACGGGCTGATTGCCCGCGTTGTCCGGAATGCGGGCGTCGATCACGTTGATGGCCACGCGCTCCACCGAAATCTCTGTTCGGCCCGTGGCCAACCCGAGCGCGAGTACGAGGGTGGGCGATGTGTCCTCGATTGCCTCCACCAGCCTCTCGTTGGCAACACCAAACACGCACGGCAACTGCCGCGCCACAATGACAGCGCCATCCACCTGCGTGCCGTCGAGCGCCTGCGCGATGTCCCACGATGGGTTGGTCGGGTCGGATTCAAACGGCTCGATACCGGTGATGAGAACGGTGGTCATGCGGGCGCCCCTTGGATATATGAGTAGTGATGCAACTATTTGTTGATCAAAAAAGGCCGCAGATGCAGCCTCGGTTGCCTTACGTGTTCAATGCGCCGCGAACGCTGCGGATAGCCTGCACCGTATCGTCGAACGCGGCGGCGCCGACATGTTCGCGCACGCGCCGTGCCACTCTGGCGCTCGCAGCCTGCAACGCGGCCTCCAGTTCGCGCGCGGCATCCGTGGGGAAGAGGTTCGATTCGCGGCCGTCCTCTGCGGAGGCTTGGCGTTCCGCCAGACCTTTGGCAATCAAGCCATCGACAAGACGCGTGGCGGTGGGCCGGGCAATCCCAAGCACCTCGGCCAGTTCGCGGTTGCGCACACCGGGCCGCTTGAGCACCACGCGCAGCACAAAGCCTTGCGGCGGCGTCAGGCCGAACGGCACATACGCGGCTGTCCATTCGCGCTCGACGGAGCGCGCCAGTGCGGTGGTGTTGAAGTACAGGCAATGATCAAACATGTGCGGCAGTCTAGCCACGCATCGTTAGCTATGCAACAAATATTTCCATCCGACGATCTGCTCAAGATGCGGCTGAAGGTGCGGCTTGCGCCGTGTGCATGAGTTGCTTCAGCGCCTGGACGAAATAGGCGCGATCGTGCGGCGCCAGGTCTTGCATGGCTTGCGAGAGGCGGTCCATCATCGTGCGGGCGGTGAGGTGATCGCCGTCCACATGGGCAAACCACGCCAGCTCCAACAGCAACCCGCTCACTTGCACGTGGCCGTAGCGATGCCGGCCGCTGTCGTGTTCGCGCAGGCGCAGTGCGGCCACGTCGGTCCAACGCTGCGGCCAGTAGCGCGCGTCGAAGGCCTCGGCAAACGGGCCGGCCTGCGTGCGGAGATCGGCCAGCGTGAGCACTGCGCCGTGCCTGTCGGCGCGCGCAATCCGCATCAGCGCGATGGCATTCCACGCCGATTGCAGCGGTCCGCCGTTGCGCAGCGCCTGCCATTCGCTCATGGCCAGCCAGCGAACGGCATCGACGGTGCCGTCGGCATGCGTCGAGTTGCCGAGCACGTCGCGCAGCAGCCAGCACGTCATGCCGAGGTTGGCGGCCACCTGCTGGACGGCGTCGGAGGCCTGGCTTTCCAGTGCGGCAGCCAGCGCTGTTTCGAATTGCGCGACGATGCGCTGTGCGGCCTGGGCGCGTACGTCCAATGCAATGCCGTCGGCATCAGCGTAGAGCAGGCGGGCGCGCTCGATGAGGGCGCTGAGGTTGTTCCACTCGAAGCGGATCTGCGGGTGATAGCGCAGCAGGCTGCGGCCGGGCTCGGCATCGGCCAGGCGGGCGAGCAGGCCGGCGGCGAGGTCGAGGTCACGGCGGTCATACGCACACCATGCGGTGACGATGCGCTCCATGGCGGCGAGGTAGTCGTTGCCGAGCACATGGCGCTGCCTGCGGTGCGCGCGTAGTTGGGAGAGCAGGGCGCTCGCGCGTGTGGAATCTCCGAGGCGGCGCGCAGCCATTGCCTCGCCCAGGGTGACGAGGGCGCGCTGGAAATCGTTGTCGGCGGCGTCGCCGGCGTGGCGCAGCGCGAGCAGGGCACCGCCGCGTTCGGTGTCCGATGCGCCCGAGCTGGCGCTCAGCGCATGCAGCAGGCGGCCTTCGCGCATGGCGTGGCGCGCGGTCAGAAAGGCGTGCCAGAACGCGGGGTTGGGCGTGCCAGGCGCCGGGCCGGACAGCGCGCTGGCGCTGGCATCGGTGCTGTTGTCCGTGCTGCCATCTGGGGAGGCAATCCCGAGGAAGGCGCGCACATCGGCGTCATCGGCAATCCGTCCTTCAACCACGCAGACCACGCGTGCCGCGTCTTCGGGTGTGAGCCAGAAGGGCCCTTGGCTGCGCTTATCTGCGTTGAGGAAGCGCGGCTCGCGGTCGCGCTGTTCACCCCAGCCCGCTTGAACGCCCCAGTTCTGCCAATCGCGAAAGGCGCGGCTGATCATCATGCGCTGCGTGCTGGCGTCCGACACGGCGCCGCGCAGGTCGGCCAGGCGCACCAGCGGTTGCTCCGGCGACAGACGATGCGCGTATGCCAGCCGCACCAGCAGCCACAGGCTCTGGAACGGCGCGCGCCGGCCATCCACGGTTTGCGGGGTGGTCAGTTCGACATGGAGGGCGGGCAGGGCAGGCGGCGTCATGCAGGCAATCAGGCGAAGCGAAACGAAACGTGGCGCCATTGTGCGCCAAGCCCTTCGTTACAGGCGTTACGCGCGTGACGTGAGGCTTGCCGCGCACGCTGGCGACGGCACGGCGCACTCCCTACGATGCGCAGCGCCGGCTCATCTGCGCATCGACGGTTGCCGGCAGCCATCCACCCATTTCAAGGAGCGTTTCATGTTCTCTCGCTGGTCGAAGACCTTCGCGTTTGCCCTCACGGCCTGCGCCGTTGCCATGAGCACCGCCACTGCCCACGCCGAGCTGGTCGTGCGCAATGACCTCAAGCGCGTGTTCGACGCAGCCGGCGTTTCCGGCACCTTCGTCCTGATGGACATCAGTGCTGATCGCACGTACGTCATTGACCCGGCGCGGGCCGCGCGGCGCATCCACCCGGCATCCACGTTCAAGATTCCGAACAGCCTCATCGCCTTCGACACTGGAGCCGTGCGCGACGACCAAGAAGTGCTGCCTTACGGCGGCAAACCGCAGCCTTACAAGCAGTGGGAGCACGATATGGCGTTGCCCGAGGCGATCCGGTTGTCGGCCGTGCCGATTTACCAGGAGGTGGCGCGCCGCGTGGGCTTTGAACGCATGCAGGCCTACGTTGATGCGTTCGACTACGGCAATCGCCAACTCGGCAGCGTGATCGATCAATTCTGGCTACGCGGCCCGCTGGAGATTTCCGCATTCGAAGAAGCGCGCTTTACGAGCCGCATGGCGCTCAAGCAGTTGCCGGTGAAGCCGGGCACGTGGGATATGGTCCACCGCATGCTGTTGATCGAGCAGCAGGGCGATGCCGCGCTGTATGCCAAGACGGGCGTTGCCACGGAGTATCAGCCGGAGATTGGCTGGTGGGTCGGCTGGGTGGAACGTGCCGGGCGCGTGTACGCCTTCGCACTGAACATCGACATGCCGCGCGAGGGCGACATGGCCAAGCGTATTCCGTTGGGCAAGCAGTTGATGCAGGCGCTGGAGGTGTGGCCGACGCCGTGAGACGCGCACCTGTAGGTTCCTCTATCTGACCCGCAATTAGGGATGCCCGCACTCCACAATGAGATGGATCCGGAGGACGATGAAAATCGTAAAAAACTATTGCGGCGGTCCGCCGGAAGGCGGCCAGACGCGAAACATCGCCCGAGGGGCGAGCATCCGGGGGGTCTTATGTTCAGGGTCTACAAGGCAATGGCCGTCGCCATCACGGCGGCCATCGGAGCGAGTGGCGCGCTTGCAGGCGGCAGCCAGGACGGCGTGATTTATTTCACGGGCGCGATCGTCGAGGCCGGGTTCCGTGTGCAGCCGGCGCTGCAGGCGGCGGGCGCGGGCTTGCAGACGCGTCCCTCTGCGTCAGGCGATCAGGTGGTGCTCGACTTTCGCTCGACAGCGGTGCGGGTCGTGCCGGTCGACGTGTCAGTGGAGGCGCGTGCGGCATCCTCGCTCAGGCCCCTGCGGGTGGGCGATGCGCGCAGCAAGGCGGACGTCCTGGCCAAATACGGCGGTTTCAAGGCGAGCCTGCTGACGGCAAACAACGGCACGCTGACCTTGTCGCGCGCGCCGGGGGCGGAGCCAGCGCTGGCGGTGGTGACGCTGTCCTACCAGTAATGAAAAAGGCGGGGAAATCCCCGCCTTGTTTGTGAACCGTTGCGATTGACCGTTGCGACGACGCTTAAGACGCGACCGGCCCTACCGGCGATTGAAACGGGTGGTACTGGTACAGCCACGTCTCCGACAGCGGCTTGCCATCCACCCGCAGGAACAACCGCATATCCACCGGTTCCTTCCCGTCCACCGTCAGATCGAACTGGGCGCGCCAGTGGCCTGGCACGCCGTTCGGCACGGCTTCGGTAAACACGTACGAGAACGTGCCGCGCGAGGTGCTGAGCACCGCCTCCGGTTTGGTGCCGAAGGGCAGCTTCTCCAGCGGGCCGCCCTTGAACTCGACCATGAACTTGCGCACGCCGTGCGGACGCGGCTGGCCCGGCTGGCCGCCGTTGCCCATGCGCGTGGCCACGCAGCGCGCCAGTTGCGTCGGATATGGCTCATCGGCCAGCCAGTGCAGGCGATAGCGCAGACGGTACTGGCTGCCTGCGCGCGCCGGCGCCTTCGGCACCCACATGGCGACGACGTTGTCGTGGATCTCGTCGTCGGTCGGGATTTCGATGAGCTGCACGGCGCCTTCGCCCCAGCCTTCCAGCGGCTCGACCCACAGGCTCGGGCGGCGCTCGTAATGCACGCCGTCCTGGTAGTTGTTGAAATCGCGGTCGCGCTGCAACAGGCCGAAGCCGCGCGGGTTGTTGTCACCAAAGGCAGACGCCATCGTGCGCGGCGGATCGTTCAGCGGGCGCCAGATGCGTTCGCCGCTGCCGGTCCAGAGGGCCAGGCCGTCGGAGTCGTGCACCTCGGGGCGCCAGTCGGTGGCGGTGCCCTTGGCCGTTTCCGAGAACCAGTACATCGACGTGGCCGGCGCGATGCCGAAGCGGTCGACATCCTTGCGCAGGAAGATGGCCGTGTCGATGTCCATCACCACGCCCTTCGTGCGGTGCATCACGAAGCGGTATGCGCCGGTGATGCTCGGGCCGTCGAGCAGCGTATAGATCGTCACGGAATCGGCGCGGTTGTCTGCCGGCGTGTCGAACCACACGTGCGTGAAGTTTGGAAACTCCTCCGGCTTGCCGGCCTGCGCCACGTCGAGCGCAATGCCCCGTGCGGAAAGCCCATATTGATAGAGCTCGCCGATGGCGCGGAAGTACGACGCGCCCAGGAAGGCGACCCAGTCGTTCTTCTTCCAGTCGAGTTTTTTCTGGTCGCCGAGGCGGCTTTCCTGGAAGCGGAAACCGGCAAAGCCGCTGCCGCGCGGCAGTTTGCGCGCCGGGCTGTCGGCAGGCATGTCGAAGTACGACTCGTCGTAAACGATTTCGCGTGCGGCGCCTTTTTCCACCACGTGCATGCGCACCGGCGCGCGGAAGAACGTGCCCAGATGGAAGAACGTCACCGGAAACTGGCCCGGGCCGTCGGCAAAGAGCGCGTGGGCGGTGTCGAACTTGATCTTGCCGTGCGCTTCGTAGTCGATCTTGGCCAGGATGTCGGCCGGCGCCGTGGCGGGCGGCGTGTAAGGCTTGCCGGCCATCGTGCGGGCGCGTTCGATCAGCGCATCGAAAGAAAACGGCGCGGCATCGCCCAGCTTGACGCGATTGGCGGCCAGCGCCTCGGGCGTGATGCCGAGCGCCGCCAGCGTGGCGGTAACGGAGGCGGAGGCAAGAAGGGTTCGACGTGTGACCATAGGTGCCTGTGATGTGACTGATGAATAAGAAGGGTCCGACATGGTAACGCGGGCCCAGGTTCCGACGCCGGCTGAACACTCCCCCGGATGGCCGATCCGCTGCCGTTTGGTCGCCCAGATCGACCATTCGTCGCAGAACGTTTGAACTTGCAAGTGCCGGCTACGATACTTAGGCCACTTCCGTTGGGGGCTGGGATGACGCTACGACTGCGCAGCATCGGCATCGCTTTGGCATTGGTTTGCGCGGCATGCAGCGCCTGGGCGGCATCCTGCGATCCGCCCGCCCAGTTGAATGACGGCTGGCAGACCGAAGCCGACCCTGCCGCAGCCGGTTTCGATGCCACCCGCCTTTGCGCCGTCCTGCGTAATTTCGCCGAAGCCGATATCAACTTCCACAGCCTGCTCGTGGTGCGTCGTGGCCATCTGGTGGCGGAGGGCTATCACGCCGGCAAGGATGAGCGGGTGAAGGATCTGTTCCGCACCACGCGCACGTTCGACGCCAGCACGCTTCACGACATCCGCTCGATCAGCAAATCGGTGACGAGCCTGCTGTGGGGCATTGCGCAAGGGCAGGGGAAGATGCCGCCTCTCGATACACCGGCGCTGTCACTGTTTCCGCGGCTGGCCGACCTGAATCGCGGCGGCCGTGAGGCGATTACGCTCTCGCAGATGCTGTCGATGTCGAGCGGCCTTGCCTGGAACGAATGGCGTGCGACGAGCCTGTTCAACAACGACGAGTTCGGACTGTTTTGGCACACCTCTCAGGCGCATTACGTGTTCGACCGCCCGATGGCGGCGTCGGCTGGCACGCAGTTCAATTACAACGGCGGCAACACGGCGGTACTGGCGCAGCTGCTGGCAGAGCGCGTCGGCATGTCGTTGCCGGAGTACGCGCGCAAGCAACTGTTCGAACCGCTGGGCATCACCGACTGGGAATGGGTGGACGATTACCGTGGCCGCCCGCTGGCGTTTGCCGGCGTACGCCTGCGCCCTCGAGACCTCGCGCGTATCGGCCAACTCGTGCTGCAGCACGGCCAGTGGAATGGGCGGCAGATCGTGCCCGCCGAGTGGATTGCCGAATCGACGCGCCCGCACATCGATACCGGCATGGGCTTGCAGTACGGCTATCAGTGGTGGCTCGGCAAGGTGGCGGCTGGTGGCACCGAACAGGCGTGGATCGGGGGCATCGGCAACGGCGGCCAGCGTCTGTGGATCGTGCCCGGGCTCGACATGGTGATCGTCACCACGGCGGGCGATTACAACCAGTCTGCCTCCTGGAAGCAGGCTGAAACCCTGCTCGACCAAGTGATGACTGCCGTGCAGCCGACACCCCGCTAACGGCGGCGCGGTTGCGGGGCTACGCGGGCTTAAAGGAACCGGTCGAGAATCTTGCGGCTGTGCTTGTCCAGCGCAAGCAGATCTCGGATCAGGTAGTGGATGCCGTGGCTGTCGGAAATGAGCAGCGTGGTGCCGGTCAGGCGGCGGATGTCTTCTTCGCCGCGCAGCACGAGGTCGGTCTGGCCGCGGTCGGTCTGCACCGTCCATGTGCTGGGCGTGGCGTAGGTCGAAACGCCGACGATCTTGCGGATCTCGGGCATGAATTCACGCGCGCCGAGTTCGTCTTCGATCAGCGCACGCATCGGCGCGGGCAGCGCATCGGGCTGCGTGATCCATGCCAGCTCGTGGCCGTCGGTGCTCATCAGGCTCAAGCCCTCGCCCGCGGCGGAGATCGGAAACGCGCGCACGGGCACCACGCCTTCATGCGCGGTGCCGTCGGCCAGGGTCATCACAAGCTTGCCGAAGCCGTTGCGGCTCAGGGTGAAATCGGGCGTTTGCATCGCAGTCATTTCAGATAAAGGATCACTGCGCGTAAGCCGGCGCGGCGGCGTCCACGCGCTCGCCGTCGCTGGTCAGATCGGTGTCGGCATCGACATTGCGGGCCTGCGCCTGATAGAGCTTGTAGTACGCCCCTTCGCGTGCAAGCAGCTCATCGTGGTTGCCGACTTCGACGATCTGGCCGCGGTCCATGACGACCAGGCGATCCGCCTTGCGCAGCGTCGACAACCGGTGCGCGATGGCGATGGTTGTGCGGCCCTGCACGAGGTTGTCGAGCGCTTTCTGGATTTCCTTCTCGGTGGTCGTGTCCACGGAAGACGTGGCCTCGTCCATGATCAGGATGCGCGGGTTGATGAGCAGCGCCCGCGCAATCGAAATGCGCTGGCGTTCGCCGCCCGACAGGGCCTGGCCGCGTTCACCGACCAGGGAGTCGTAGCCGTGCGGCAGGCGCAGGATGAACTCGTGGGCGTGGGCGGCACGTGCGGCGGCAATGATCTCTTCACGCGTGGCGTCGGGCTTGCCGTAGGCAATGTTGTCGGCAATCGTGCCGAAGAACAGGAACGGCTCCTGCAGCACCAGACCGATGTTGCGGCGGAATTCCGAGACGGGCAGCGAGCGGATGTCGGTGCCGTCCAGGCGGATCGCGCCTTCCGACACATCGTAGAAGCGGCAGATCAGGTTCACGAGCGTGCTCTTGCCCGAGCCGCTGTGCCCCACCAGCCCGATCATCTCGCCCGGCTGGATAGACAGGTTCAGGCCGCGGATCACCGCGCGGTTGCCGTAGCGGAAGCCCAGGTCGCGCAACTCAATTGCCCCGTTCACCTTCTCGATGTGCACGGGCTTTGTCGGTTCCGGCACGCTCGACACGTGGTCGAGAATGTCGAAGATGCGCTTGGCACCGGCCGCCGCTTTCTGCGTAACGGACACGATGCGGCTCATGGAATCCAGGCGCGTGTAGAAGCGGCTGATATACGTCAGGAACGCCACCAGCACACCGACGGTAATGGCGTCGTGGCTGACCTGCCAGATCCCGAAAATCCACACCACCAGCAGCCCGACTTCGGTCAGCAGCGTGACGGTCGGGGTAAACAGCGACCACACCGCGTTGACGCGATCGTTGATCGCCAGGTTGTGCTTGTTGGCCTCGGCAAAGCGTGTCACCTCGCGCTTTTCCTGGGCAAAGGCCTTGACCACGCGGATGCCCGGGATCGTATCGGCCAGCACGTTGGTGATTTCTGACCAGATCCGGTCGATCTTCTCGAAGCCGTGGCGCAGGCGGTCGCGCACAAGGTGGATCATCCACGCGATGAACGGCAGCGGCACAAGCGTCACGAGCGCCAGCCACGGGTCGATCGAGACCAGGATGACGGCCGTCATCGCGATCATCAGCACATCGGTGGCGAAATCGAGCAGGTGCAACGACAGGAACACGCTGATCCGGTCGCTTTCCGAACCGATGCGCGCCATCAGGTCGCCGGTGCGCTTGCCGCCGAAGTATTCGAGCGACAGCTTGAGCAGGTGCTCGTAGGTGGTCGTGCGCAGGTCGGCGCTGATGCGCTCGGACACGCGCGCCAGCAGATAAGTGCGCGCCCAGCCCAGCACCCAGGCCACCAGCGCGGCGCCAAACAGGCCCGACAGGTAGAGCGTGACCCGGCGGTAGTCGACCGGTTGCCCGTTCTGGTAGGGGATCAGCACCTTGTCCATCAAGGGCATCGTCAGGTACGGCGGCACCAGGGTGGCGGCCGTGCCGATCAGCAGCAGGGCGAAGCCGGCCAGCAATTCCCACCGATACGGCCGGGCAAAGCGCCACAGGCGCAGCAGCGCCCAGGTCGAGGGCGGCTGCTCCAGTTCGCGGCTGCATTGAGGGCAGTTGTCTTCACCGGGCGGCAGGGGTGCCTTGCAGGTCGGGCAGATGTCCGCGTCGGGCTGCGCGGCCTGGGCGCCGGTGGCCAGGGCGTTGCGCTGGGCATCGAAGGCGTCAGCCAGCCGCAGGGCGTCGGTGTTGTGGCCCAGCGTGTAGCGCCAGCTTGCCAGCCTGCGCTGCCCGTCGGACAGCTCCAGCGTGCCGACGCCGGCGTGGTCGCTATGGGCAAGCGTCATGCCAGGAGCGATGTCCCAGCTTTGTAAATCCTTTTCGCCGGGCGCTTGGCCGACCAGGCGGCGGTTCGTAACAACCAGCCACCCGTGGGTAAAATGCAGCCTTGCGTCCAAATCCAGCTGCAGCCCGGCCAGGACGGTTTCATCTGGAGCAAGGCTTGAGCCGAGCACGACACTCCAGGGTTCCTGAGCGCGGGCGGCGGTGGGGGCGGACGATGGGGAGGACTGGGTCATCAGTGGCGCAAAGAATTCAAAAAGCGCGTCCAAATGGCCAAAAAACAGCCCAAAACGGGAAAAGGACGAACATAAATCGAGGCAAGAGTGCGGCGTCGCAATTGTTGCGGCCTGCAAATTTTGCTCGCAAGTATACATAGCCACGCGAGCCGGGCATTTGGTGCGTTGCACAACGCACTTCGGGCTCAAGACGTCAACGCCGACGCCGTTGTAACGTTATTGAAAGGTAACGGTTCGATTCCACGGACCAACTTCACGGGTACATCGCCCCCTGCCTCAAGCAAATTCAATGAAGAAGAAGGACATTGAGATTCTCGATGTCATGTCGCTGCGCGGCCCGAATATGTGGACATATCGGCCAGTGCTCGAGGCATGGGTCGACATTGGTGAACTGGAGGATTTTCCTTCCAACACGATTCCCGGGTTTTACGAGCGCCTGTCGACATGGCTGCCAACGCTGATCGAGCACCGCTGCAGCCCCGGCGTGCGCGGCGGCTTCCTGATGCGCTTGAAGGAGGGCACCTGGCCCGGCCACATCCTGGAACACGTCACCCTGGAATTGCAGAACCTGGCCGGCATGCCCGGCGGGTTTGGCAAGGCGCGCGAGACCCCGGTGCGCGGCGTGTACAAGGTGATCGTCCGTGCTTGGCACGAAGACGTGACCCGCGCTGCCCTGTTCGCCGCCCGTGACCTGGTCATGGCGGCCATTGAAGACCGCCCGTTCGACGTGGACGCGGCCGTCGAAACGCTGCGCGACCTGGTGGACGAGCACTGCCTCGGCCCCAGCACCGCCTGCATCGTCGATGCCGCCGATGACCGCAACATCCCGTCCATCCGCCTGTCGGACGGCAACCTCGTGCAGCTCGGCTACGGCGCACGCCAGCGCCGCATCTGGACGGCCGAGACGGACCGCACCAGTGCCATTGCAGAATCGATCTCACGCGACAAGGACCTGACCAAGAGCCTGCTGCAATCGTGCGGCGTGCCCGTGCCGGAAGGCCGCATGGTCGACAGCGCCGAAGACGCCTGGGACGCCGCCGAGGACATCGGCGTGCCGGTGGTTGTCAAGCCGTACGACGGCAACCACGGCCGCGGCGTGTTCACGAACCTGATGACGCGCGAAGAGGTGGAAACCGCTTACGCCGTGGCCATCGAGGAAGGCAACGGCGTGATCGTCGAGCGCTTCGTCTCCGGTAACGAGCACCGCCTGCTGGTCGTGGGCGGTCGCGTGGCGGCGGCGGCGATGGGCGAAACCGCGTCGGTGATCGGCGATGGCTCTTCGACCATCGAAGAACTGATCGAATCGCAGATCAACTCCGACCCGCGCCGTGGCAGCACCGAAGAACACCCGCTGAACTGCGTGCGTCTGGACTCTGCCGCACTCCTCGAACTCAAGCGCCAGGGCTATGCCGACGGCAGCGCCGTGCCGCCCGCAGGCCGCAGCGTGCTGATCCAGCGCAATGGCAACGTCGCCTTTGACGTGACCGATCGCGTGCACCCGAGCGTGGCCGCGCATGCGTCGCTGGCGGCGCGGGTGGTCGGGCTCGACATTGCCGGCGTGGACCTGGTGGCCGATGACATCTCGCGTCCGCTCGATGAGCAGCGTGGCGCCATCGTGGAAGTCAACGCCGGGCCGGGCCTGCTGATGCACATTCGGCCGGCGCAGGGCGAGCCCCGCCCTGTGGGCCGCGCGATTGTGGATCACCTGTTTTCCGACAAGGACGGCGCGCAGGACGACGGCCGCATTCCCATCGTCGGCATCACGGGTACCAACGGCAAGACCGTCGTCGCGAAGCTGGTTGCGCAGTTGCTGCAGCTCTCGGGCAAGCATACGGGCCTGGGCTGCAGCGATGGCCTGTTCCTGGACCGCCGCCAGGTCGAGACGAGCAACAACCGCGGCGGTCACGGCGACCGCGCTGCGTGGGACGCCTGCCACCGCATCCTGATGAATCGCGCGGTGGAAGCCGCTGTGTTCGAGAGCGACAGCGGCATGATCCTCTCGCAAGGATTGCCGTATGACCGTTGCCAGGTCGGCGTGGTCACCAACTTCGGCAAGCCCGATCACCTGGGCGACTTCTACGTCGAAGACGAAGACCGGATGTACAGCGTTCTGCGCACGCAGATTGATGTTGTGCTGAAGTCTGGCGTGGGCGTGCTCAATGCCGCCGATGCGCGCCTCGTTGAGATGGCCGACCTGTGCGATGGCGAAGTGATCTTCTTCGCGTTGTCGGGCGATCTGGAAGCCATTGCCGCGCATCGTGCCGCAGGCAAACGGGCCGTGTTCGTGCGTGACGGCAAGGTGGTGCTCGCCACCGGCGCGACCGAACTGGCACTGGCCGATGTGTCGGCCATTCCGCTGACCTACGCCGGCCGCGTCCCGTTCCAGCTTGAGAACGTGCTGGCCGCCGTGGCCACCGGCTGGGCGCTGGGCATTTCCAACGACCTGATGCGCGCCGGCATCGTCACCTTCGATGTGGGCCAGGTGGATGTGCCGGGCCGCTTCACGCTGTTCCAGCACCACGGCGCCACCATCGTGGTGGATGACGCGCACAACGCCTCGGCGCTGGAAGCTTTGGCCACTGCGCTGGACAACTTCCCGGCCGAGCGCCGCACGCTTGTATTTGGCGCCGGGTTGCAACGTCGCGACGAAGACCTGATTGCGCAAGGCACCGTCATCGGCCAGACGTTCGATCGCGTGCTGCTATGCGAAGACGCCAGCGTCAAGCGCACCGATGCCGAGTTCGATCGCCAAGCACGCGCGCTGCTCAAGCAAGGGTTGCAGGCAGGCGGTCGCGTGGCTGAAGTCGTCGTCGAAGGGGCCAAGCGCCGGGATGTCGTGGATGCGGCGCTCTCGCAGCTCACGGCAGGCGACCTGCTGGTCCTGCAATGCGACGAGTGCGCCATCGAGGGCACCGTCGAGCAGGTACACCAGTGGATGGGCCGCGCCGAATCCCAGAACTGACGATCGGGCCTGAATCCAACAGAACGCCCAAAGCACAACGGAAAGCTGATTGCATGGAAGTCTCTCGTATCCGGGCCTTGCGCGGCCCAAACCTCTGGTGCCGCCATACGGCCATCGAAGCCATCGTGGCCTGCTCGGATCAATCCCAACTGCTGGCCGAACTGCCGGGCTTTGAAGACCGCCTGCGCGCGCGCTTTCCGGCGATTGGCCCGTTGCGCCCGGATGACGAAGCCGATGCGCCATCGATTGCGCACGCGCTGGAAGCCGCGGCGCTGGGCCTGCAAGCTGCCGCCGGTTGCCCGGTGACGTTCAGCCACACCGAGCCCACGCTCGAACCTGGCACGTATCAGGTCGTCGTGGAATACAGCGAAGAGGAGGTGGGCCGACTGGCATTCGAGCTGGCCGGCCAACTTTGCCTCGCCGCACGCGACGATCAGCCGTTCGATCTGGACGACGCGCTGCACCGCCTGCGCGAACTGGACGAAGACGTGCGCCTGGGGCCCAGCACAGGCTCCATCGTCTACGCCGCCGTGGCGCGCGGGATTCCGTACCGCCGTCTCACGCAGGGTTCGATGGTGCAGTTCGGCTGGGGCAGCAAGCAGCGCCGCATCCAGGCCGCCGAAACCGACATGACCAGCGCCGTGGCCGAATCCATTGCGCAGGACAAGGATCTGACGAAGACCCTGTTGCACGCGGCCGGCGTGCCGGTACCGCTGGGCCGTTCGGTGCGCAGCGCCGAAGAGGCGTGGGAAGCCGCGCAGGAAATCCATGGCCCGGTCGTGGTCAAGCCGCGCGACGGCAACCAGGGCAAGGGCGTGGCCGTGCGCATTCGCACGCGCGAAGAAGTGATGACGGCCTATGAGGTCGCGGCCGACATTTCGTCGGACGTGATTGTCGAGCGCTACATCCCCGGCCACGATTTCCGCCTGCTCGTGGTGGGCAAGCACTTGGTGGCCGCCGCACGCCGCGATCCGCCACAAGTCATTGGCGACGGCAAGCACACCGTGCGTGAGCTGGTCGACGAAGTAAACCGCGACCCGCGACGCGGCGAAGGGCATGCCACGTCGCTCACGAAAATCCGCTTTGACGACATTGCGCTGGCCACGCTCGCCAAACAGGGCCTGAGCGCCGACGCCGTGCCGCCCAAGGGCACGCGCGTGGTGTTGCGCAATAACGCGAATCTCTCCACGGGCGGCACAGCCACCGACGTGACCGACGACGTGCACCCCGCCATCGCGGCGCGTGCCGTGGCGGCAGCGCAGATGGTCGGCCTCGACATCTGCGGCGTGGACGCCGTGTGCGAAACGATGCTCAAGCCGTTCGAGGACCAGGCCGGCGGCATCGTGGAAGTCAACGCCGCGCCGGGTTTGCGCATGCATTTGCAGCCCTCGTACGGCAAGGGCCGCGCGGTGGGCGAGGCCATCGTCTCGACGATGTTTGCCGATGGCGACGACGGCCGCATTCCCGTGGTGGCGGTATCCGGCACCAACGGCAAGACGACGACGGTGCGCCTGATCACGCATCTGCTTGCCACCAGCGGCCTGCGCATGGGCATGACCGGCACCGATGGTGTGTACATCCAGGGCCAGCGCATCGACACCGGCGACTGCAGCGGCCCGCGCAGCGCGCGCAACGTGCTCCTGCATCCGGACGTAGACGCCGCTGTCTTCGAAACCGCGCGCGGTGGCCTGCTGCGCGAAGGTCTCGCGTTCGACCGCTGCGACGTGGCGGTAGTGACAAACGTGGGCGAGGGCGACCATCTGGGCCTCAACTACATCAGCACGGTGGAAGACCTGGCTGTGCTCAAGAGCGTGATCGTGCAGAACGTGGCGCCGCGCGGCATGGCGGTGCTCAACGCCGCCGACCCGATGGTCGCGCGCATGGCCGACGGCTGCCCTGGATCGGTCACGTTCTTCGCGCACGACGCCAGCCTTCCGACCATGGCCCTGCACCGCGCGCAGGGCAAGCGCGTGGTGTTTGTCGATGGCGCCGAGATTGTGGCTACCGAAGGTGGGAACGAAACGCGCATCGCACTGGCTGATATTCCGCTCACGCGCAACGGCACGATTGGCTTCCAGGTTGAAAACGCGATGTCGTCGATTGCCGCTGCATGGGCACTTGGCATCGACTGGACGATCATCCGCCGCGGCCTCGCCACCTTTGTGAACGACGCCGCCACCGCGCCCGGCCGCTTCAACGTATTCGACTACAAGGGCGCCACGCTCATCGCCGACTACGGCCACAATCCCGACGCCATCCAGGCGCTATGCAACGCCGTGGCCACCATGCCGGCCCAGCGCCGCTCGGTGGTGATCAGCGGGGCGGGCGATCGGCGCGACGAGGATATCCGCCGCCAGACGCAGATTCTGGGTGGCGTGTTTGACGACGTCGTGCTTTACGAAGACCAGTGCCAGCGCGGCCGTGCCGATGGTGAAGTGCTCGCGCTGCTGCGAGAAGGGCTGCAGGGTGCGTCGCGCACGAGCCGTGTTGATGAAATCCGTGGTGAATTCCTCGCGATTGATACGGCGCTGGGGCGGTTGCAGCCGGGTGATCTCTGCCTGATTTTGATTGATCAGGTGGAGGAGGCGTTGGGGCATATTGCTAAGCGGGTTGCTGAGTGAGCTTTGGTCCGGTTGAAAGGGGTTCGCCGGGGTTTAGTTTTTTGTGGTGCATCCTTTGTTTCATCCCCTGCCGGGGCTGACTCACTTTCTTTGGTCTTGCCCAAAGAAAGTAAGCAAAGAAATGCGCGCCCAAGATGGCGACCCCCTCCTTGAATTTCTGTCGCAGGGAGGGGAAGGGAAAAACTCGCTTCGCTCAGACAGTTTCCCTTCCTTTTTCCTCCCTGCAACAGAAATTCAAGGCGCCATCTGGGGCAGGAAAGTCAAAAACCAAAGCATCTCAACGCCAGCCCAAACGACAAAGGCCAACCGCGCGATGGGTTGGCCTTTTTCTTTTGACGTTGAGCCCTTGATGGCGCCTTGAATTTGTGTGAGCGGGCGGATCAAGGAAGGAGGCTTGTCTGAGCGCAGCGAGTTTGCCTCCTTCCCCGCGCGGTCACACAAATTCAAGGGGATGTCGCCATCTCGGGCTCGCCTTTCTT
>NZ_FOWV01000007.1 GCF_900115545.1 Ralstonia sp. NFACC01
AAATTCAAGGAATCTTTCGCCATCTCGGGCGCGCCTTTCTTTGCTTACTTTCTTTGGCAAGACAAAGAAAGTGAGTCAGCCCCGGCAGGGGATGAAACAAGGGATGCACCACAAGAACAAAAAGCACCCAAAATACAAACCATGCCAGCCGACCAGCGCCCGAACCCCGACCAACTCCTAGCCGAACTCCAATCCGGCCAAGAGCAGTCCGCCCGCGGCAAACTCCGCATCTACTTCGGCGCCTCGGCCGGCGTAGGCAAGACCTACGCGATGCTGGCAGCAGCAAAGGCCGCCCGCGCAACGGGCATCGACGCCATCATTGGCCTGGTCGAAACTCACGGCCGCGCCGAAACCGCCGCGCTGGTCGCCGACCTCGAACACCTCCCCACCCGCCAGATCGAATACAAGGGCCGCACGCTGCCCGAGTTCGACCTCGATGCTGCGCTGGCGCGAAAGCCCGCGCTCATCCTTGTCGACGAACTTGCGCACTCGAACGTGGCGGGGTCGCGCCACCCAAAACGCTGGCAGGACATTGAAGACCTGCTTGCCGCCGGCATCGACGTCTGGACCACCGTCAACGTCCAGCATCTCGACAGCCTGAACGAGGCGGTGGGCAGCATCACCGGTATCCGCGTGTGGGAAACCGTGCCCGATGCGGTGTTCGATGCCGCAAACGAAGTCATCCTCGTCGACCTGCCCGCCGATGAACTGCTGCGCCGACTGGCCGAGGGCAAGGTCTACATGCCCGAGCAGGCGCAGCATGCGGCGCGCAATTTCTTCCGCAAGGGCAACCTCATCGCCCTGCGCGAACTCGCCCTGCGCCGCACCGCCGACCGCGTGGACGACGACGTGCAGGCCTACCGCCGCGCGCGCCGCATTGAAAACGTCTGGCGCACGCGCGAAACCGTCGTCGCCTGCCTGGACCCGCAGGGCGATGGCGAACAGGTGATCCGCAGCGCTGCGCGCCTGGCCGCGCAGCTGGAATGCGACTGGCATGCCGTGGCCGTGGTGATGCCGCATCTGCGTGCGGCCGATGCGCGCGCCGAACGCCTGCACGCCCTGCTCAAGCTGGCCGAAGACGCCGGTGCGCGCGTGGAAACGCTGGCCGGCACCAATGCCGTCGAGGCCATCACCGGTTATATCCGCCGCCACAACATCACCAAGGCCGTGATCGGTCGGCCGCCGGAGAAGCGCTGGCGATCGGCGCGGGCCATCGTGGTTGCGCTGCGGCTGGCGATCGGGCTGGAGCGTCGGTTGCCCAGCGGCGACTTTGCCGAGGCGCTGGCGCGGCATTGTCCTGAGGTTGACGTGATTCGCGCCGCGGCGGACCCGGCCCATATCCAGCTCACGCCGCGCGCAGCAGAGGTCGGCCGTGCTGATGTGCGCAGCGAAGCCCAGCGCGCGGCCGATGCGCAGGCCGGTTGGTTCAAGCCGGCTTACGTGGCCGCGTGCGTGTACGTTGGGATTGCGACGGCGCTCTCCAGCCTCGTGCGGCCGGTGTTCGATCTGGCCAACATCGTCATGCTGTTCCTAGCCGCCGTGGTGGCGGTGGCGATGCGCCATGGCCGGGGGCCGGCCGCGCTGGCGTCGGTGCTGTCGGTGGCGCTGTTCGATTTCTTTTTCGTGCCGCCACGTTATTCCTTTGCCGTGAGCGACGTGCAGTACCTGCTGACCTTTGCGGTGATGCTGGCGGTCGGCATGCTGGTGGGCCAGTTGACGGCCGGCCTGCGTGAACAGGCCGAGGTGGCGGTGCAGCGCGAGGCGTCGGCGCATGCGCTGTATGAGGCCGCGCGGGAGTTGTCCGCCGCGCTCACGCTGGACCAGATCGTCAGCATCGGCGGGCGCTTCGTCAACGCGACCTTTGGCGGGCGCTGCGCGTTCTTCTTCGTCGGGCTTGATGGGCGGCTTGGTGCGCCACAGGTCGCCAAGCCGGAGGGCAGCACCGATGCACCATCCGGCATGCCGAACCTCGATCGCGTGCTGGCCGATTGGACGTACCAGCACGGCCAGCCTGCCGGCACAGGTACGCACACGCTGCCGTCGGGCTCGGTGCTGTATCTGCCGCTGAAAGCGCCGATGGCCATTCGCGGTGTGCTGGCCGTGGAGCCCGAAACCTTCCACGTGCTCGCGCAGCCTGACAACCGGCGCCAGATCGATGCCTGCGCCACGCTCATCGCCATTGCCATTGAGCGCGTGCATTACGTGGAAGTCGCCCGTGACGCCTTGGTTCGCATGGAATCGGAGCGGCTGCGCAATTCACTGCTGGCCGCCGTGTCGCACGATTTGCGCACACCGCTCACCGGCCTGGTGGGGATGGCCGAGACGCTGCTGCGTGCGCAGCCGCCCCTGCCCGCGCTGCAGGCCGAGGCTGCCACCGCCATCGGCCAGCAGGCGCAGCGCATGCGCACGATGGTCACCAACCTGCTCGACATGGCGCGCCTGCAGAACCAGGACGTCAAGCTGCGGCTGGAGTGGCAATCGATGGAAGAGCTTGTTGGCGCGGCGCTGCAGGCGAATCCGCTGCCCGATCATCGTGTGGTGGTGGATAACCTCGTGGCCCTGCCGCTCATCCGCTGCGATGGGCCGTTGGTGGAGCGCGTGCTGTCGAACCTGCTGGAGAACGCGGGCAAGTTTGCGCCGGCCGGCACCGAGGTGCGCATCTCCGGCGAGATCATCCACGACGACGCGCGCGGCGATGAACTGTGCCTGCGTGTGCGCGACCACGGCCCCGGCGTGCCTGCGGGCTCAGTGCAGACCATCTTCGAGAAGTTCACGCGCGGTGAGAAGGAGTCGGCCACCACCGGCGTCGGCCTGGGTCTGGCCGTGTGTGAGGGCATCGTGAGCGCGCATCACGGCCGTATCCGGGTGGAGGCGCCGGCCGATGGCGGCGCGTGCTTCGTCGTCGCCCTGCCCGCCGCCGAGCCCCCGCCCATGGAAGACGGCGAGCCCATCGCCTAGCTGCACCGTTGTTGGGCATATGGACATGCCGAAAAAGTCGTTCTGTCGTGAGCGCATGCGTGACACGATTGCGTCACACCGCCCGCTACCCGCGGGCGATTTCATTCACGACAAGATCCACGAGGTTTCTCCATGTCTCTGTTCTCCCGCCTTGCGCGCGTGGCCGTACCGGCCATCGCCTTTGCCGTTGCCACTGCCGCCAGCGCCGACACCAAGCAGATCAAGCTTGGCACCATGAGCGGCCCCGACGCACAAATCTGGGAAGTCGTGCAGAAGGTCGCCAAGAAGGACGGCCTCGACGTCAAGGTCATCGAGTTCAACGACTACGCCCAGCCCAACCCCGCCCTCGATTCGGGCGACCTGGACGCCAACGGCTTCCAGCACCAGCCCTTCCTCGACAGCCAGATCCAGGCGCGCCATTACAAGATCGTCAACGTAGGCCTGACCTACGTGGCGCCGATGGGCTTCTACTCGAAGAAGATCAAGTCGCTGGCGCAGCTCAAGGAAGGCGCCAAGGTCGGTATCCAGAACGATCCGTCCAATGGCAACCGTGCGCTGCTTTTGCTGCAGAAGGCGGGCGTGATCAAGCTCAAGGCGGGCGCCGGCACGAACGGCAACAATGCGACACCGCGTGACGTGGTGGAGAACCCGAAGAAGATCAAGCTGATCGAGCTGGACTCGGCGCAACTGCCGCGCTCGCTGGATGATCTGGACGCCGCCTCCATCAACACCGACTACGCGGTCAAGAACGGCCTGACGCCGGCCAAGGACGCCATCGCACTGGAAGATCGCCAGGGGCCGTACGCCAACCTGATTGCCGTGCGCGAAAAAGACAAGAACCAGCCGTGGGTGAAGACGCTGGTGCGCGCCTACCAATCGGAAGACGTGCGCAAGTTCATCGACACGCAGTTCAAGGGCGCGATCCTGCCGGCGTTTTAAGCAGCGGGGGCTAAGTCAGCGGTTACTTTCTTGGTTGGGCCCGAGAGTGAAGCATGGCGTGCCGGTAGCCAGACTAGCTTTTGAGCGCACCACATTGTTTTGCTGCGCTGCGTCATCGTGTGACAAGTGCAATCGTTTTCGTCACCCGTGGCGCCTTGGCAACGCTTGTAGCCTCTCGTTACATTAAGTAGTTCTACGTTATTGCAACGCAACAAACGATTCGCTATAGTAGGAACTGTCTCCTCCACCCTCCTTGGTGGATTGTGGCCCGAGCACCTGGTGCTCGGGCTTTTTTCTTTGGCGCGCGGCTTTTGTTGTTCTTCCGGCCGCCTTGCATCTCGGCCAGTTCCGGCTACCCTGAATTCTCAATTTTTCTGCGTGTTTTCCGCTGCGGCGTTGCCTCATAGCAACGAGCGCAAATTATTCAAGCGTGCGCTTCGAGCCACCCTTCGAACACCGACACGCATGTCGGCGGAAAAGAGTCAAAGCGTTGTTTGAATCACGTTAACGCTGTGAATGTGCGCGCAACCCGCCGCTTTGTGTCGCTAACATCGCGAAATATCGTCAGTTTTTGTCCTACAAGCCTTTCGGCCAACCCCGGACAGTCTGACTGCATCCCCTCCACTAAACTTCACCTTGCTCTCTCTTTAGAGAGCACTCCCCCCCTTTTGAGCCCGCCCCTGTTGCGGGCTTCATTTTTTTCGGGCACGATTTCTTCCATCCCGACGCTGTCGACACCGGCGTCGGAAGCTCAAAAGGTTGGGGGAATCTCTCAAGGCCCGCGCAGTTGAAAAGCTGCGCGGGCTTTGTTTTTTCCGGCGCCGCACGCTGACTCCACCTGACAAGGCCCCCGGCCGGTGCTTCAATGGCGGCTGACGGTGGCGTCACTCAGCGCAAACGGGATGCGCCTCGCCCCAATACCGACAACAACAAGGACTGGCCGATGGAAGGTTTCGCGCAACTCGCCGTGCTGGTGGTGGACGACCATCCCGTGCAACGGGCGGCCGCCCGGCAACTGCTCCATACGCTGGGCGTGCAGCAGATCCTGACCGCCTGCGACGGCCGCGAGGCGCTCTACCTCCTCCAGCTCTGCCACGTCGATCTCGTGCTGTGCGACATCGACATGCCCGGCATGAACGGCCCCGAGCTGATGGAGCAGATGCACTTGCGCGGCGGCCGCGTCTTTCCGCGACAGGCGCCCGTGTGGGCGTGGGTCAGCGCGCTGGATGCGCCGATTGTCGAGTCGCACGTCAGCCTGGCCGACGCGATCGGTTTGACGCGCACGCACGGCGTGCAAAAGCCGCTGCGCCCAGCGCACGTGTTGCCGCTGCTGGAAGAGGCCGCCGAGCGGGAGCGGGACGGGGCACCGGCTGCAGCCGCTGGCTTGCCTCAGTTTTCCGACGACGAACTTGTCGCGCTCATTCAGGAAACGCCTGAACAGATCGAGGTCGTATTCCAACCCCAGCACGATCTGGCCACCAACCAGATTGCTGGCGCCGAGGCGCTCTGCCGCTGGATGCATCCGGTGCATGGGCGAGTGTCGCCCGCGGCGTTCGTGCCGCGCCTGGAGGCGCTCGGGTTGGCTGATGGCCTGTTCTTCCATGTGCTGGAGCATTGCGTGCGCGTGCAGCACGCGCTGGCCGCGCATGCGTATCCCGTTTCGATCGGTGTGAATGCGTCTGCGCAGACGCTGAGCCGGGCCGGCACCATCGAGCGCATCGAAGCCATCGTGCGCGAGGCCCGCATTGCGCCGGCGGCCATCGCCATCGAGTTGACGGAAGATTCGCCGGTGCACGATGCCACGCAGCTCACCATCGCACTCAACCGCCTGCGCTTGCTGGGCCATCCCCTGGCCATCGATGATTTTGGTGTGGGCATTGCCACGCTCAAGCTGCTCGCCGACCTACCCTTCACCATCCTGAAGATCGATCGCCCGTTTACCGCCGCGGTGGACCAGACCAGCCAGCGCGGCGTGATCTGCCGCACGATGATCGAACTGGCGCGCACGCTGCATCTCGAGTGCATTGCCGAAGGCGTGGAAACCGAAACGCAGCGCCAGACGTTGCGCGCGCTGGGCTGTGCGACCGGGCAAGGCTATCTGTGGGCGGCCCCGCTGTCTGTCACCGCGTTTCTTGCGCACGTGCAGGCGGCAGCGTAAGCACGAATAAGCGCGAATGCCGCTGGGCCATTCAGTTTTTCTCAACCCAGATAGAAGCAGCTTCTGCCCCGAAAGGTTACGCGGAGCCAAAGTCAGAAAAGTCTGATCCCGCGCGGCATATCTGGTGAGTAAGGTACCGGCTCCTTTCAGCGGCGCTTCTGACTCCCATGACGGCTCCGATCTCTTCCACCCTGCTGCTCGCCACGCTGGACACCTCGTCGCTGGCGACGCACCTGACCTGACGGCGTGCGCATGTGCTCTGTCCTCTCGATCGTGATGGCAGACGATCATCCGGTGATTCTTATGGGGCTGGCGGCCGCCATTGCGCAGTTTCCACAGCAGCAGGTCGTGGCACAGGCACACGACGGGCGCGAGCTGATGCACGTGCTTACGCAAATCGACTGCAACGTCATCGTGACCGACTACAACCTGGGTGGCGAACCTGCCTTCGATGGCATGCAGTTGCTGGCGCGCTTGCGCAAGCAGCATCAGAAGCGCGCTATCGTCGTCTGTACGATGGTCCGTAACCCGGCCCTCTTGCGCGCCATGCGGCAGGTTGGTGTGGCTGGCATCGTCAGCAAGAACGATGACTTCGTTCATGTCGGGCACGCTGTCATGGCGGCCGCACGCGGCGTGCGGTATGACAGCCCGCGCATCCTGGAAGAGACGGGCCTCGGTTCCAATGAACGAAATGTCTGCGAGCGACTGAGCGCGCGCGAGCGCGAAGTCCTGCGCCTGTATGCCGGCGGCACCGCCGTGTCCGACATAGCGCTCATGCTCGGTTCGAGCGTGAAGACGGTCAGCACGCAAAAGGCCGTGGCGCTGCGCAAGCTGGGCCTGGCGCGCGAGATCGATCTCTTTCAGTACGCCCGCGCCCGCGGGCTGACGGCGCTCCGCTGAGCGCCCACCCTCAGCTCGCCTGGTGGTGCATCGGCACGGCTTGTGCCGGTGCGATAGGGGCGTTGGATGCCTGCGCGGGTGCGGCTTCCACACCCATCAGCCAACTGAACCACGGCGTTGCCAGCAGCGCGCCGGCGAGTTGCGCCAGCATGTAGCCCGGGACGTCGCCGGGGCGGATGCCGGAGGGGCCGTTGGTCAGTGCGCAGGCAAAGGCCAACGCCGGGTTGGCCAGCGATGACGACGACGTGAACCAGTACCCCGCCGCGATATAAGCAGCTACCACCAGCGGCAATTGCTTCGGCGCATGACGCCCGCATGCGATGCCCACGCCGATCAGCCCGAACGTTGCCAGAGCTTCGCTCCACCACAGTGCGGGGCCCGTGGCGGCATGCGTGCCCGGCGCCCACGCCGCCATGCCGAACATGACGTGCGTAGCGGCCACACCCAGCGTGGCGCCCACGGCCTGTGCAGCCAGATAGGCCAGCGCTTCATGCCCACGCAGACTGCCCCGCAGCAATGCCGACAGCGTGACCGCCGGGTTCAGGTGCGCACCCGACACCGGCGCAAACACCGTCAGCAGCGCCAGCAGGCCGGCGCCACCGGCCAGCGATTGCGCCAGCAGCGTCCACGTGGCATCGCCGCCGGAGAGACGGCTTGCGTGGATGCCAGTGCCGATCACCACCGCAATCAGCAGGGCCGTACCGAGCCCCTCCGCGACGATGCGGCGCGCCAGGGATGGTGCAGCGGACGTGGCCGAAGCCGCGGCGCGAAGGTGTGACACAGTGGCCATGAGAAAAGAAGAGGAACGATGCCAAGCGCATCGCGCGGGAGTTTGGAACCTCCGTCGGGGCCGATCAATGCACACGGGCGCGCTTGTGTCGCGCGCCCGAGTATCGAATGGCGGGATGGTGCGGTGTGGCTCAGGCCGGGCTTGCCGCGCCGGCTGCGGCCAGTTGGCGCTGTTGTGCACCCAGCCGCGCGAAGCCGACGGCCGCTGCACCGAGCGCTGCCAGCATGGCGACGCACCCTGCCATCGTGCCGTGCGCCATGCCGTTGGCGCCACCGGCAGCGGCAAAGGTGAAATACAGCCCGCCGATGCAGGCAACGCCCAGTGCGCCTGCCAGTTGCTGTGCGGTAATCAGCAGCCCTGCTGCTGCGCCCGCTTGCGTACGTGCTACGCCCGTCAGCACCAGGCCGATCAACGGGACGACGACCAGGCCTTGCCCTGCCCCGTACAGCGCCACGGCAATGCCGATGCGCACCATGCTTGGCGTGGCGGGGTGCGCCCACTCCGTACCGAAACCCGACAGCAGTGCCAGCAGGCCCAGCGCCATCAGGCCGAGGCCTGCCAGCAGGGCGCGAACGCCATAGCGCCGCACCAAGGCATTTGCCACCCGCGACGTGATCAAAAAGGTCATGGCCAGCGGCAGGATGGCGACGCCCATGCGCACCGCAGAAAGCTGCCGCCCGTTCTGGAGATACAGCGTCAGCACCAGGAAGAACGCCATCATCCCGATGTAGTGCAGCGCAGACGCCGTTAGGCCGGTCATGAAGGCGCGATGTTGCAGCAAGGTGGGCGGCAGCAGCGGCGTACCGCCGACGCGGTCGACACGGGCCTCAAGCTGCTGGAACGTGGCCATGCCGAGCACGCCCACAACAAGCAGTGCCAGGGTCCACACCGGCCAGTGCAGTTCGCGACCGAACAGCAGCGGCACCAGCACAGCCGCCACGCTCACAGCCATCCACACCACGCCGGCGGTATCAAGATGCACCTTCGCTGCGTTGGCGCTCGGGTGCGGAATCCAGCGCCAGCCCAGCAGCGCGGCCGTCAGCCCGACCGGCACGTTGATCAGGAAGGCCGCGCGCCAGCCGAGCCCGGCGATGTCCGCGCTGGTTAGTGCGCCGCCCACCAGGAGCCCGGCCGCGCCGCCGGTGCCCATCACCAGACCGAAGATCGATAGCGCGCGGTCACGCTCGGCGCCGGCAAAGAGCGCCTGCACGCTCGCCAGCACTTGCGGCACCATCATCGCGGCCGACAAGCCCTGCGCGAAACGCCATGCAATGAGCGCCGCCGCGCTGCCCGCCAGCCCGCAACCGGCCGAGGTGGCGGTAAACGCGACCAGGCCCAGCAGGAACACGCGCCGGCGCCCGAACAGATCACCCAGGCGGCCACCCGTGATGAGCAGAATTGCGTAGCCAAGCTGGTACACCGCCAGCACCGCCTCCAGTTGCGCGGGCGTGGCGTGCAGGCTTGTGCGGATGCTCGGGATCGCCACATTCGCAATGAACGCGTCGACGATGAACATGAATTGCGCCGTCACCATCACACCGAAGGCGAGCCAGCGGCGAGGTTCCGATACTGAAGAAGCAGAGGAAATGTGAGTCACGATCGGCTCCGTAAAGAGGGATGAACGCAGCGTAGGTGTGCGAGCCGATTCGATGCAGAGCTAGGATTAACCTAGGATTGGGTTGTCCCTCCCACCTTCACACGCTGTCGTGTGTAATGCTCCTCATGGACGATTTCACTGCCGACCTTGCTCCCTTCCCTGCCACGCCCCGCAACGAGCTGGGCGAGTTCCTGCGCAGCCGCCGCAGCCACCTGCGCCCGCAGGACGTAGGGCTGCCGGAGGGCAGTGGGCGCCGCCGCACCGCCGGCCTGCGCCGGGAAGAAGTCGCACAGCTCGCCAACATCAGCATCGACTGGTATGTGCGCATCGAGCAGGGGCGCGACGTGCGGCCTTCCGTGGCGACCATCGAGGCGATCGGGCGTGCGTTGAAGCTGTCTTCGGACGAACGGGCGCACATGCGCGGCCTGGCGCGTGCGGAATCGGTCCTCACCGGGGCGGCGGCGACCGGTCGTTCGGCGGCTGAAGCGGTGCCCGATGTCTTGCGTCGGGCAGTCGCCGGCATGGTCTTGCCCGCCCACGTGCGCAGCTACCGCACCGAGCTGCTGTGCTGGAACGAGGCGACCTCGCAGCTCTTCATGGATTTCGGCACGATGCCGCCGGAAGACCGCAACTCGCTGGTGTACATGTTCCTGTACGGGAATGCACGAGAGCGTTTTGTCGAGTGGGAGAACGAGGCGCGGCGCATGCTGGCGAAGTTTCGCGCGGTGTACGACCCGCACGCAGATGACCCGGTGCTCGTCGCGTTGGTCGACCGGCTGCGCACGAGCAGCCGCGAGTTCGATACCTGGTGGCGGCAGCACGAGGTGCGCGCCCAGCGCGCGGAGCACAAGCTGATTCGCACGCCCGCCGGCAAGGTCGTCCGTTACGACTACATCGGCCTGCCGGTGATGGAAGACCCGCGCCTGCGCATGGTGCTATACGTGCCGGTCGAGGACGGCGCCTGAACGTTCAGGCCGTCAGCGCCGCGAGGATAGCGCCGGTATCGCGCACGCGGCCCAATCGCGGGAACACGTTCTCCACCGATGAGCGATGCATGGCCGCGTCGGTCGAACTCATCGCATCTTCGGCCAGCACCAGCGCGTAGCCGTGCTCCCACGCCGCACGCGCGGTCGATTCCACGCCTACATGCGTCGAGATGCCGCCCAGCACGATGGTGGTGATGCCGCGACGGCGCAATTGCAGATCGAGTTCGGTACCGTAGAACGCGCCCCACTGGCGCTTGGTGATCTGGATGTCGGTAGGCGCTACTTCCAGCTCGGCGGGTTGTTCCCACCATTGCGGCGGCAGGCCGCCCGGCTGTGTGGGCGCGGGGCGGTCGACGGGCTGGCGCGGCGCATCGGCGTAATCCGGCGCCCACCCCACGCGCACCAGCACCACGGGCGCACCCAGCTCGCGAAAGCGCTTGGCGAGTTGGGCAGCCGCCCCCAATACCTGCTCGGCCGAGTGCGGCCCCTGGGCAAACGGCAGGATGCCGCGTTGCAGGTCGATCAGCACAAGCGCGGTGGTTTTCGCAGACAAGGCGGACAGGGTTTGCAGCGGTTCGGACATCAGTTGCTCCAGATGAATCGGTGTTACGGACGGCGGATGACACACGTTGCCGTGGCATGCGCCAGCAATGTGCCGTCCTGCGTTTTGAGCGTGCCCTCCGACACGCTGATCGTGCGCGAGACATGCAGCACGCGTCCAACAGCCACCAGCGGCGTATCCACCGGCACTGCCTTCACCATCTTCACGTTCAAATCGACCGTGCCGTAGCCGACGCCGGCTTCGAGCATCGAATGCACGGCGCAGCCCGTCACGGAGTCGAGCACCGTCGCCGCAAAGCCGCCATGCACGCCGCCCAGCGGATTGAGGTGGCGTTTGTCGGCCCGGGCACCGAAGTGGACGGTGCCCGCCTCGATGGCGTCCATCGTCATCGGGATCGTTTCGCTGATCGATGCGCGCGGCAGATCGCCGTGCGCCATGGCCTGCAGCAGTTGCAGGCCGGTCATTTGGGACGGATGCATGGGAGGAGTCTGGCGGAGTTGAGATGAGGTGACTCGACACTCTACCGCGAGCCCGATTGCCAGGGCTGCAATGCGTTGCATTGGACGACGCAACAACGCCCGCCTCTGCGCACGTCCCAATGCGGGTAGACCCTAGCGTTGCGTGCACGCCGACGCGAAAGGCTCCAGAAAGGTGCCCCCTTCTACGCTCGCCCAGCGATTGCATCGGGCGGTCTGACCCACTGCCCTTGCGCGTTTCCCGAAGCCGGCATCACGACCGGACACCATCACCCACAAAGGAAGGAGACTTCAATGTCCCGCATCAAGTTTGCCCTTGCGGCAACTGCAGCCGCTGCGGCCACGTTGGCCACCGGCGCCGCTCATGCCCAGTCGAACGTGACGCTCTACGGCCTGATCGACACCACCATCAGCACCGTCAACAACACCAACGCTTCAGGTGCGCGCACCACCGGCTTCCAGATTCCCTGGTTCTCGGGCAGCCGCTGGGGCCTGACCGGCAAGGAAGACCTGGGCGGCGGCACGTCGGCCATCTTCCGCCTGGAATCGGAGTTCGAGACGCCCACGGGCAACATGGACACGCCGGGCGTGTTGTTCAACCGCGACGCCTGGGTGGGCCTGTCGAGCGAATCGCTGGGCAAGCTGACCTTCGGCCGCCAGAACGCGATTGCGCGCGACATCTCTGCCATCTACGGCGATCCGTACACCAGTGAGAAAGTCGGTCTGGAAGAAGGCGGGTACACCAACACCAACAATTTCAAGCAGCTGATTTTCTACGCAGGCAGCGCCACCGGCACGCGCATGAACAACGGCGTGGTGTGGAAGAAGATGTGGGGCGGCCGCTTCCTGACGGCCCTGGGCTATCAGTTTGGCGAAGTGCCGGGCCAGTTCACGCAAGGCACCACCGAATCGCTCGCCCTGGGTTACAACGGCGACAACTTCCACCTGGCGGGCTTCGCGCAACAGGCCAAGGTGGGCGGCTTCATGGACCGTTCGTACTCAGTGGGCGGCAACGTGATCCTGGGAATGTTCCGCGTCAACGCAGGCTACTTCCACTACACCGGCGAGCAACCCGCCGCGATTGGCAACCGCAGCGACAACGCATACACCGTGTCGCTGAAGGTTGCTCCGCAAGGCGCCTTCGACTATGAAATCGGCTATCAGATCATGAAGGCGAACAACGCTGCCTTCAGCGCAGATGGCAACACGCTCAACGCGTATGCCAGCGTGGTCGGCGCCACGGCTTCGGGCAGCGGCCGCAAGAACACGCTGTACGGCTCGGTGTTCTACCACGTGTCCAAGCGCACGGAGTTCTACGTGGCGGCTGACTACATGAAGCTGAAGGATCAGTACATCGTGGGCGGCACCAACGGCCACAACAGCCAGACGGAATTTGGCGTCGGTATGCGCACGCGCTTCTAAGCGCCTGTTTGGCTTGAGCTAGCGGCGCTCGCGCACCTGATCGACAAACTTGTTGGTGTAGGTGCGCGAGAGGTCGATGTGCTTGTCGCGCGCGTTGGCATTGCTGGCGGCGAGGACGCGCAGGACGGTGGGTGGGCCGTCGTCCGGCATGCGTCCGTCGGTGCTGAAGGTGGGCAACGCGGCGGCAAGCGCTTTTGTGTACAGCTCGGGATGATCCCGCCGGAATTCAGGCGGCATGCGCGCGGCAATGTCTTCTGCGCCGTGCGTGTGCATGTAACGCAGGGTGCGCACGAATGCGCGGGCCAGTTTGGCGGCGACGTCTGGATGCGCTTCCAGCCATTCGGTCTGCAGGTACAGACACGCTGCCGGATACGAACCGCCCAGCGCGGCACGCGTGCTCTCCAGCGTGCGCAAGTCGAGCAGCACGCGCGCTTCACCGCTGTGGACAAGGCGCGAGACCGTCGGGTCGGTGGTCATGCCGGCATCGATGCGGCCGCTGCGCAGCGCGGTGACGAAGCTGCGTTCGGCGCCGACTGGCAGCATGGTGTAGTCGCCGGCCGACAGCCCCTGCTGCGCCATCAGGTAACGCGTGAGAAAGCTGGTAGATGCGCCCAGGCCCGTCACGCCCAGCGTGCGGCCGCGCAGGTCATGCATCGATTGCACCGTCGCCGGCAACCGTGTCGACACGACTTCCGCCTCGCCCGGCACCTGGCTGAATACGACAATGGCGCGCACTTCCTTGCCCTTGGCCTGCAGGTCGATGGTGTGGTCATAAAAGCCGACCACGCCTTGCGCAAAGCCGGTGAGCAGCTCGCTCTCCGCATCGACACCGGCGGGCTGCGAGAGCAGTTCCACGTCGAGCCCTTCGTCATGGAAATAGCCCAGACGCTGCGCTAGCGTAGCGGGCAGGTAGATCATCTTGGCGGTGCCGCTGACCATGAGCGTCAGGCGCGCCGGGTCTTGCGCAAGGGCATGTGAACCTGCCACTGCCAGAAGGGCAGCGAGCCACGGCGTGATCCAGCCCCGGACGCCGCGTGCGCGGGCGCTCCTGCAGGTAAAAACACCCATTGAGTTGTCTCCGGCTCTTTTGTAGATATCAGTATCGCGCGGTCCGGATCTGTTGAGTGATGCCTCCGGCGCGCGTAGGCAGCCGCCACCATTCTAGGAAGCGGCAACCCACAAATCGCTTTCATTTTTCGGACGCGCTGTTTTCGCATGAAGCTGCTCCTGATCGAAGACAACGCCCCGCTGGCGCACTGGCTCTCTGAAGCCCTGCGCCGCGCCCATTTCACCGTGGATCACGCCACCGATGGCGAATCCGCCGACACGTTGTTGCTCACGCAACACTACGATGTGGTGCTGCTCGACCTGCAATTGCCCACCTTGTCGGGGCAAGGTGTATTGCAACGTTTGCGTGGCCGGCGCAACCCGGTGCCGGTGCTGATCCTCACGGCAAGCGGCGGGATCGATGACAAGGTCGCCTGCCTGGGCGCCGGCGCCGATGACTACCTCGTCAAGCCGTTCGAGATTCGCGAGCTGATTGCGCGCATCCAGGTGCTGGTGCGGCGCAGCGCGCCAGACCAATCCGTCGAACTGCAATGTGGCGACCTGACGTACCACACCGGCAGCCGCACCTTCAATCTGGCCGGCCAGCCTCTGGTGCTGCCTGCGCGCGAGCACACCGTGCTAGAAATCCTCATGCTCAAGCTAGGGCGCACGGTGTCCAAACCGGCGCTGGTGAACGGCGTGTTCGGGATGGACGACGAAGCCAGCCCCGAGGCCATCGAGATCTACATCCACCGCCTGCGCAAGAAGCTGGAGCATTCCGCTGCCACCATCGTCACGCTGCGCGGCCTTGGCTACCTGCTGCGCGATGCCTCCGCCGCGCAGTCCTGACCAAGCGCCAGCGCAGTCCGCCCCGACGCGGGCGCGCAGCCTACGTGCGCGGCTGGTGTTGTGGCTGGCGCTGCCGCTGGTCGTCTATGTGGCGGCTGATGGCTGGCTCGACCTGGCCGCCGCACGCCATAACGCCGATCTCGTGCACTTCCATGCGCTCGACACGGCCGCACAGATGATCAGCGGCCAGATCGAATGGGATGAAGGTCGCCTGCGCGTGTCGGTGCCGCCGGCCGCGCTGGCCGTGTTTGCCGCGCCGGAAACCCCGGTGCGCGATCAGGTGGCGTACCAGGTCAGCACCGAGCATGGCCGCCTGCTGGCTGGGCGGCTCGACTTTGGCACGCGCCCCGCGTTTGACGCAGCGGGCTTGGCCGATGCCGGAACCTACACCGATACCGTGGAAGGCCAGCCCGTGCACGTAGCCGCCGTGGTGCGCACCATGTACGACGCCGGCCGCACCGAACGCGTCGTCACGCGCGTCGCGCAAACCATGAACGGTCGTGACGCGATGATCCGCCAGCTGTGGTGGCCCGCCACCGTGCGCCAGCTCGCGCTGGTGGGGCTGGCGCTGGCGATGATTCTCATCGGCCTGACGCTGGAGCTGCGGCCGATCTTGCGATTGGCCGGCAATGTGTCGGCACGCGCGCCTACCGACCTTGCGCCGCTTGACCCGAATGGCTTGCAGCACGAGCTGCAGCCGATTGCCGGGGCGTTCAACCAGTACCTGCAGCGCATTGCCGACAATGCGATCACGCAGAAGCGTTTCATTGCCGACGCCGCGCACCAGATGCGCACGCCGCTGGCGATTCTCGATACGCAGATGCAGGTGGCGGCGCAAACCAACGCAGATGCCGCGCTGCACGAAGTCCTGAAGGCCGCGCGAACCAGCACGCGCAACCTGGCGGATCTCATCAACGACTTGCTGCTGCTGTCTCAGGCCGAGGCCTCGGCCGCGACGAGCGAGGCCGTCGACCTTTCGCAGGTGGCGCGCACCGTCCTCGAAGACCTCGCGCTGCTGGCCGATGGCCGCCGGATCGATCTGGGCATCGAGCCTGCCGAGCAGCCTGTGTGGACGTCGGGCAACCGCACGCTGATCGCCGCCCTGCTGTTCAACCTCGTCGACAACGCCGTGCGTTACACGCAGGAAGGCGGGCGCGTGACGGTGCAGGTGTCAGCGGACTACGGATGGGCAATGCTGACCGTGACCGATAACGGCCCCGGCATTCCGCCCGAGGCGTACACACGCGTGTTTGAGCGCTTCACGCGCCTGGAAGGCACGCAGACCCAGGGTAGCGGCCTGGGTCTGGCGATCGTGCGTCAGATCGTGGATCGCATGGGCGGCCAGATTGCGCTGGCGCCCGGACCGGGCGGCGCGGGGCTCGCGGTGACGGTTTGGCTGCGGCGGACGAGTGCGCCCGCCGCCGCGTGAGTCACCGCCGCTGCCTTACTGCTTCGATAGTCACTGCACCGACACAAACACCGGGTTCGAGTAGAACCACAGATCGTTGTAGTTGCGATCGTTGATGGCGTTGAAGCGCGCAGCGTTTTCTGTCACCACGGTCTTCTGGTCGGGCAGCGGGTTGCCGTTGCTGGTCTCACCCGACACATTCATGCCGAGGTTGGTGCCGCGCAGGCGGAAGTATTGATTCTTGGCCGCTGTGTAGGTGTACGTGATGCTGTTGTAGCCGTCGGCGTCGACCTTCCAGTCTGCCTTCGTGAACGTGGCGATGACCTTGGCGGAGTCATTGGTGTCCTTGGCATAGGCCGGCGTGCCCGATGCGGCCTTGCCCGTCACGTCGCCGGCGATCAGATCAACGTGATCCACCACTGGACGCATGTTGACCTTGAAGCCGCTGCCCAGCGGGTACTCGTAGTTGTTGTGGTCGGGGCTCTTGAAGCGGATGGTGATCGTCACCTTGTCGCCAGCCTTGGCCGTGAGCGTGCCGCCCATGTCGGCTGACGTGGCCCCGGTACCCGCACTGAAGTCCAGCGCGTTGATGAGGTCGCCAAACACGGCGAATGATTTGCCCGAGCGCATGGCCGCCAGCAGCGTCTTCAGGTCGGTGCTGGTGCCCGGCAGCCAGATGTACGTCTTGGCGTACTCGCCGGGGTAATAGCCGCTGCTGAACTGCTGTGTGGCATCCACTTCAAAGTGGTGATCGGAATCTGCAAAGTTCCAGATGCGGCGGCCCTCTCCGAGCAGCGCATCCCAGATGCCGCCGACCTGCGCGACCACGTAGTCGACGCCGCCGTAGGTGCGGTTCTTCAGGTTGGCGTCGGTGTAGGCGCTGGTATAGCCGCCGCGATCGGGTTCCATCTGGTTGCCGACCATACCTTCGATGCCGAACATGATGTCGGGCGCGGTGTCGTTGAACTCCCGGAAGTCCGCCACCGTGTACTTGCCCGGGTTGCGCGACGGGTGGTTGATCAGGCCGTAGCTGGTGTTCGGGTAATTCGTCTTCAGCCACTTGAAGGCATTTACCACGTCGGCATGTGTGGTGCCGGCGCGCGGGCCTTCCTGCTGCCACGCGGTCACATCGTTCGGGTCGAACAGCGATGCGGACTGCTGCGTGAAGAAGTACTCGAACTTGTTCAGGCCCTTGGCCGACGTCTGCAGCTTGTCGGTGCCGTCAAAGATGCCGACGTTCAGGTGGTCGTGCGTCGGCATGTCCCACTCGGCAGCCGAGAAGATCAGCTTGCCGGCGTACTTGCCTGCCGCCTGTGCCTGCGCAATGGCCGGCATCTCGTACTTGGCGATCCCGGCGGACGCCGCAATGGAGCCGCCCGTGAGCGTGGCGCCCGTGGCATCGCGCGGCGACGGGCGCAGGTGGTTCGATACGGCCATCCAGTCGAGGCTGTTGAGGTCGAACGCGTGGTCGAGCACCGTGGACAGCGGCGTGACGGCATCGACGGACTCGGCCGTGTGCACGTGCAGGTCGCCCGTGGTCCACATGCCTTGCGGCTTGGCAGGCTGTGTCGGTGTGGTGGGCGTCGTCGGTGCCGGCGAGCTGCCTGCCGTGCTCGTGGGCGCGGGGTCGTCACTGCCGCCGCAGGCGTACAGGCCGAGGGTCATGCATGCCGGCACCGCAATCGCGAGCAGCGTTTTCTTGGTCGAAAGCATTGTGGTTTCCTGTCGATTCATGAGGTCGGGCAAACGCCTCCGGCCACCCATGCGTGTGGGCGACTCATGCATGACTAAAACGTTTGCGCGGCCGAATCTTGGCGATAAACCGTTACGGTTTGGTGACGAAGCGGTGTGAAAACAGGAAGCGGTGCGGCCCGAAGCGAACAGAGCGGGCACGCAAACTGCGCGCAAAGAAAACGGCCCCAAAAAGGGGCCGCGTTCATCGCGATTTCTTTCGGCGTCAGGGCGGGGTCTTGGGGGCGCAGCGCGGAATTATTTCATCGCGGGCTTCAACTGCTCCGCCATCTGCAGATGCTCGCGCAGCGCAGGCAGGTTATGTGAAAAGAACGCCTTGATGTCGGGGTCCTTCGCATCCTTCGACGCCTTGTCAAACAGGGAGACCGCCTCCTTGTGAGCTTTCACGCCCACCTCGTCGGCGTAGGCCTTGTCGAACTTCGCGCCTTCCAGCGCACTGAGCTTGTCGACCTTGGCGCGCTCGTCGGTGGGCAGGCTGTCCGGCACCGTAATGCCCTTTTTACCAGCCAGCGCCTTGAGTTCGTCGCCCACCGCGGTGTGGTCCTTCACCATGCGCTGTGCAAAGGCGCGTACGTCGGGATTGCTGGCGCGCGTGATGGCAACTTGGCTGGCCTGCACTTCGAGCATCCCGGCCGCCGCCGCCTTGGTGACGAAGGTGGTATCGGACTTGTCCGCCGCCGCCCGCGCTATACCAAGCGCCCCGCCAAAGCCCAGCGCGCCTGCCACCAACAACGCGGCCACGCGGCGCGCGCCAATCTGCTGTGTCGATCTGTTCATGAGTCGTCCTCCTGCGCGGGTACGCATCACATTTCGTGACCGATGGCCTTGGAAACGGCGGCCGGCGTGTCGTACTCGTCGTCGGGCATGTCGCGCAGCGTCTTGAGCGTGCTGTCGTCTGCGCCGTTGGCCTGCGCGGTCTTCACCAGATCCTGCTTCTTCGCGGGGTAGGACGCGCCCTTCAGGGCCCTTTGAATGCCGATCGGAGAATGCGTTGCGTGTTCACGCCCGCTGCCGCCCTGTGCGCCGCGCTCGTGCGACTTGGCACCCGCACGTTCAGACGACTTGCCTGCGCTGCCGTGGCTGGCGTGCCCGCCACGCTCCTTGTCGGATGCGCTGCTGCGCGTGCTTTGGGACGTCGATTTCGAGTGCGACGCGTGATTGCTCTTGTCGCGAGTCGGTTTCATGACACCTCCGCTGGTCAGTTGACTGGGCCGTCACCGGAAATGGCGCGGCCCGCAACCGTTCTGCAGCAGCGAACATGCCTGCAGTGCGGCGGGACGGGACGAAGGGGCCCACGCAGCGACCGAGTTACGTCGGCTCGACATCGTTCTTCAGTGCTTCCTGTTCCTTCTCGATCTGCTTGATGCTCTTGGCCGGCGTGGGCAACTTCTCGGGCATGGTGCCGCCAATCTCGGCAATGGTCTGGCGTACTTTGGCGCCAACTTCGCGGTGTGCGTCTCGTTGGCGTGGCGCTTGCCGCGCACGTTGTCGCGGCGCAGCTTGTCTTCCGGTTGGGTCGCGCGGAACAGGTTGGCGGCCAATTCTGTGCTGCCCATGTGGTCCAGAATCTTCTGGCTCTTCTTGAGGCGCTTTGTTGCGTGGATGTCCCTGGCGCCCAAGCCACCGTAGAGCCCCTTATAGCCTTGGTCCTGGAAGATGGCGTAGTCCAGAGTGGATTCCACGCCGGCTTTCCTGGCAGCGCTCGTCAGTGTCTTGTTGTGCTCGGCAAGCTCGCCGCGCAGCATGAGGCGGCGCGCATCTTCGTTGGGCTGACCAAGGCGGGCTTCGTCCACCAACTCTTGGCGGCGTGTCTGCACAGCAGAGTACGTTTGCCCCATTGGCGATGACCGGTTTTGACGGGTCGCCGTTCTGGACGAGGAGGTAGCAGGCGTAGCGGCTGAGCCGGTGGTCGGTCACCCGACGTTCCGCGCCGGAGCCGAGTTCGACCAATTTAACGGTCTCGTAAAAATGGTCCGCAACCTTCTGGCCGGAGCGCTGACACGCCAGTTCGGCTTTCTCGATCAGTCGGGCGAAGTTATGCCAATGCGGGTAGTCCAACAGCGGTGCCAGCTCGCGTGCGAACCAGAATTCAGACCCATCGTCGTCCAGCAGCTTGATCCCTTCGAATGTTTGGTGGTGGTTGTGGGCAGGTACGCCAGCCATGTTGCTCCCGGATACTGAAAGTTTGCGGAGCAAACAATCTAGGAGCCGTCGGGGAAAGGCGCTGTCAAACGTGGTCAATTGCTCCGGATGCGGGGCGCGCTACGGCAGCTGGGACAGGTGCTTAAGCTTCAACGCCTTTGCGTCTGGCCGCACGCGGCATCGGCAGCGGCGCCTCCCCCAGCGCCCGGTTCACCGCATTCGGCTTGTCCACCAGATCCTGCAGCGTGTAGCCATCGAGCACCTCAAAGTACGCCCGCAGCGCCGCGTGCAGCACGCCGCGCAAGCCACACACGCGCGTGATGACGCAGTGGTTGTCGTCGCCGTGGAAGCACTCGACCATGCGGAAGTCGGGCTCGGTGGCGCGCACCACATCGCCGAGGTTGATTTCGCCCGCAGGGCGGCCAAGCGTGATGCCGCCGGCGCGCCCCCGCACGGTGTGCAGGAAGCCGTCCTGCCCAAGCTGCTGGACGATCTTGATGAGGTGGTTTTTGGGAATGTCGAAGGCATCCGCAATGCGCTGGATCGTGACGAGTTCGTCCGGGTGCACGGCCACGTAGATCAGCGTGCGCAGGGCGTAGTCGGTGTAGTCGGTCAGTCGCATGGCGGGCGTGCGGGTTTGCCGCAGGTAAAAACATTCATGAGAGGCACATCTTATCGGGAAGTTGCCCACAAGATGCGCCGGTTTGCCGCAGGTCAATTTGTTGCATAACAAATATATGTTTAATAGAATCTGATGCAAGCGGTTGCCTGAGCACCAGGCCATCCAAAACAGAGCGTGACGGCGCCCCCCGTCTTATTTGTTGCATATTTCACGCATATTTGGAGTCCAGCATGCTGTCCGACAAGTCCAAGCCTTACATCGATGCCAGCGTTCCAGTGCTGCGCGAGCACGGCTTGACCATCACCGAGACCTTCTATCGCAACATGTTCGCCAGCCACCCCGAGCTGACCAACGTGTTCAACATGGGCAACCAGGCCAATGGGTCGCAGCAGCAGTCGCTGGCCTCGGCGGTGTTTGCGTACGCCGCCAACCATGGCAACAACGCTGCGCTGGCGCCCGTGGTCAACCGCATCGTGCACAAGCATGCCGCTGTGGGCATCAAGCCGAGCCACTACCCCATCGTTGCGCGCCACCTGCTGGGTGCGATTGCCGAAGTGCTGGGCGATGCCGCCACGCCCGACCTGCTTGCCGCCTGGGACGAGGCCTATTGGCTGCTCGCAGCCGAGCTGATTGCGGCTGAAGCACGCCTGTACCAGCACACCGGCAGCGGCCCCGACCACCGTCAGCCGGTGCGTATTGTGGAACGCCGTCAGCAGGCCGAAGACGTCGTCTCGCTCACGCTCGCGGCCGTGGGCGATGCGCCGTTGGCCGATTTCCTGCCGGGTCAATACATCTCGGTGCAAGTGGAGCTGGCGCCGGGTGCGCAACAGCAGCGTCAGTACAGCCTGTCGGACGCGCCGAATGGCCGCACGTGGCGCATCTCGGTCAAGCGCGATGCGGGTGATGCCAACCGCCCTGCGGGCACCGTGTCGAGCTGGCTGCACGCCAACGCGCGCGAAGGCGACGTGCTGCTGGTCAGCCAACCGTACGGCGACTTCGTGCCGCAACTGGCGACCGACAACCCGATCGTGCTGATGTCGGCCGGTGTTGGCATCACGCCCATGATCTCGGCGCTCAACACGCTCGCGCAGCAGAACAGCGCACGCAAGATCATCTTCAGCCATGCCGGTCGTGCGGCCTCGCATGTCGCCCACGCGGATGATCTGGAGCGTGCCGCACAAGCGCTGCCGGCGTTCGAGGCGCACGTGTTCCTGGAGTCCGGCGAAGACGCGGAGTTCGCACAGCGCCCGGCCCAGCCCGGCCGCATGACGGTCGACACGTTCGTGCGCGACCACGGGACGGAAGCGGACTTCTATCTCTGCGGCCCGCTGCCGTTCATGCAGGCGCAGCGCGCGGCGCTGCTCGCCAGCGGCGTGCCGTCGGAGCGCATCCACCGCGAAGTGTTCGGCCCCGATCTGCTGGACGACATCCTCTGACCTGAACCACGGAAATCACCATGCCCCGCCAAGCCCCGTTGCTCACCATCGGCAAGCCCGACCCGGCAAGCCGCATGCCTTACACGGGGCGGGCCGTCTTCGCGCTCGGCTTCCGACCTTTTTACCTGCTTGCAGCCGCCTTTGCCGCCTTGGGCATGGCGTTGTGGGCAGCGTTGCTGCTGGGGGTGCTGCCGTCGACGCAGGGCCCCGCCACCATGGCACCGCTGTTCTGGCATGCGCACGAGATGGTGTTCGGCTTTGCGGCAGCGGTGGTGGTCGGTTTCCTTTTCACAGCGGGCAAAAACTGGACGGGCCTGCAGACGCCACAAGGCGCGCAGCTCGCCGCGCTGGCTGCGCTGTGGCTGGCGGCGCGTGTGCTGATGTGGACGGGTCCCGTGCCTCTGGCCGTGGCGGCGGATGTGGCTTTCCTGCCGGCGTGCGGCGTGGCGTTCCTGCGCGTCCTGCGGCGCGCAAAAAGCGCACGCAACTACGGCCTGGCGATCGCTCTGCTGGTGCTCGGTGCCATCAACGCGGCGTTCCATGCGGCGCTGGCTTGGGACGCGCCGCTGGCTGCATTGCGCTGCCTCGATGCGGCCGCCGGGCTGGTCTGCCTGTTCGTCACGGTGATCGGCGGGCGCGTCATCCCGATGTTCACGTCCAACGCCGTCCCGGGCGTGCACGTGCGCCGCGTAGTGTGGGCCGAGCGCGCTATCGTGCCGGCGACTGCGCTCGCCGTCGCCATGTTGGCGACGCCGCTTCAAGGCACCGTCCCAGCCATCGTGTTTGTGGCGGCAGCAGTCGTGCAGGCCGTCCGCTGGGCCGGCTGGGACACGCGCCGCACGCTGCGCACGCCCATCGTCTCCATCTTGCATGTGGCGTATGCCTTTCTGCCCATCGGCTTTGCCATGTTGGCCGCCGCAGCGCTCGGCTGGGGCGATCGTTCCACCGCGCTGCACGCGCTCACGGCGGGGGCCATTGGCGGCGCAATCATCGCCATGATCACGCGCACCGCGCTGGGCCACACCGGCCGAATGCTGCGCACAGGCCGGGCAGAGAATTTCGCCTACGCAGCCGTCGCGCTGGCTGGACTTGTGCGGGTGGCTGGCCCCGCCTTGCTGCCGCGCGAGATGTGGATCGGCGGGGCGAGCGTGCTGTGGGTGGCGGCGTTCGTGGCGTACCTGTGGCGCTACACGCCATGGCTGATGGCGCCGCGCGCTGACGGTCGGGAAGGCTGAGCTTCACCCCTGCCCTTTCCGCCCTCGGTGGCTTCCGTAGAATGGCGCAGCCCCTTTGCACACTGCGCCCACGATGGATGTCCATTTGACGATCCACGGCCGGCATGACCTTGCCGGCCAACTCTATCGACAACTCCGCACCGCCATCCTTGATGGCCGGCTCGTGCCGGGCGAGCGTCTGCCCTCCACGCGCGACCTGGCGCTGCAGATTGGTGTGTCGCGCAAGACCACGCTCGACGTATTCGAGCGCCTCATTGCCGAGGGCTATCTGCGCACGCGCGCCGGTTCGGGCACCTTCGTCGCTGAAGCCACCGAAGGATTGCGCGCGCGCACGCCGACGGCCTCGCCCGCGGCGCAACTGGCGTCACCTGCGCCGGTGGCTCGCACCTTCGACACGCCGTGGAACAACATGCCCGTGGTGCTCCCTCAGCCGCGCGCGAACATCGTCCACGATTTTGTTGGGGGTGTGACCGAGAAGCGCCTGTTTCCCTTCGACGTGTGGCGCCGCTGTGTTGCGCACGCGTTGCGCCAACAGGCGCGCGGGCGCGGCGGTTATCACGACCCGGCGGGCGATCAGGCGCTGCGGCTGGCCATCTCGCGCTACCTCGCATTCAGCCGCGCGGTGGTGTGTGCCTGGGCCGATATTGTCGTCACGCATGGCGCGCAGCAGGCCATCGACCTGATTGCGCGCGTGCTGGTGCGCCCGGGCGACACCGTGGCCATCGAAGATCCGGGCTACCCGCCCGCGCGCATTGCGCTGCAGGCCCTCGGTGCCAACGTCGTGCCGGTGCCGGTCGATGCCGAAGGCCTCGTCGTCGATGCGCTGCCGAAGCACGCGAAGCTCGTCTACGTAACGCCGTCGCACCAGTTTCCATTGGGCATGCCGATGAGCCTGGCGCGTCGCGCGCAACTGCTCGACTGGGCGCAGCGTCATGACGCGCTGATCATCGAAGACGATTACGACAGCGAATTCCGCTTCGACGGCCGTCCGATGGAATCGCTCAAAAGCCTGGACACCGCCGGTTGCGTGGCTTACGTCGGTACGTTTTCGAAGACGATCTTTCCGGAATTGCGCATCGGCTACGTGGTGCCGCCAGCTTCGCTGGTTGCGCCGCTGCGGCACGCCAAGCAGGTGGCCGACTGGCACAGTGAATCGCTCATGCAGGCGGCGCTGGGTAAGTTCATGCTCGACGGCGATTTCGCCAAGTACCTGCGCCGCATGCACAAGGAATACGCAGCGCGCCGGGATGCGCTGCTGCGGCATCTGCGTGGCCCGCTGGCGCCGTGGCTGGCGCCCGTGCCGTCGGCGGCGGGCATTCACATGGCGGCGCAGGTGCACGCGCCGTTGCCCGAAGCCGAGCTGGTGAAGCTGGCGGAAAGCGTGGGCGTCGGGCTGTACGGCACCGCCAGGATGTATGTGGCGCAGCCGCCGCAGCCCGGGTTGCTGGTCGGCTACGGCCATGTGAACGTTGCGGAGATCGACGCGGGACTCGGCAAGCTGGCGGCAGCGCTGGCCACAGTGGCTACCTGATATTCACTGGGATTGGCGATTTCAAGGTGCCACTACGGCACCTAGACTGGCTCCAGTTCTCAAGCACAGGAGCCTCTCATGGAACCCCGCCTCGACTTCTATCAAAGCAATCCCGCCGCCATCCAGGCGGTCATGGGCCTCGAAAAAGCGCTGGGCAAAAGCACGCTGGAAAAACCGCTGACTGAACTCGTGCGTCTGCGCGCTTCGCAGATCAACGGCTGCGCCTATTGCGTCGACCTGCACACCGCCGATGCCCGCAAGGGCGGCGAAGACGACCGCCGCCTCGCCACCGTGTCGGTCTGGCATGAAACGCCCTTCTTCACCGACCGCGAACGCGCCGCGCTGGCCTGGACGGAAGCCGTCACCTTCGTCGCAGAAACGCGCGTGCCCGACGACGTCTGGCAGGCCGTGCGCGCGCAGTTCTCCGATGCCGAGCTGGTCGACCTGACGCTGCTGGTGAGCACCATCAACACGTGGAACCGTCTGGCCATCAGCTTTCGCAAGCTGCCCGCCTGAGCGCCGCATATACTGCCTCGCACGGCGCGCGCCGCACACGGAGGCCACATGCTGCACAACGTCCGCACCCTAAGCGTGAATGTCGAGCGTCACTTCGATGACGTGGCCATGTTCCTGGCCGAGCCGCTGAACTTCCCGATCTGGGCAACCGGCCTGTCGGAAGGGCTGGCGCCCGGTACGCAGGGTTCGGGCGCGGCACCCGACGAGTGGATCGCCAAGGCCGCACCCAACAGCGACGAAGGCAGCGTGTTCATCCGCTTCAGCCCGCCTAACGAGTTTGGCATTGCTGACCACTGGGTCCGCCTGCCGGACGGATCGATCGTCTACGTGCCGCTGCGCGTGGTGCGCAACGGCGCGGGCACGACCGTCTCGCTCACGCTGTTTCAGCAACCGAACATGGACGACGCACAATTCGACGCCGATGCCGAATGGGTGCAGCGTGACCTGGTGAAGCTGAAGATGGTGCTGGAAGCTGAATAACCGCTCAGGCCTTCTCCGCCTGCGGGGCTTGCGGCGCCGTTTGCGGACCGGATGCGCCGGCGGAGGCAGGGGATGCCGCCAGCGACGGATCGCCTTGCGCATCCGAGCCCTTCACCTGGCTCACCCAGAACACGCAGAACAGCCCCGCCGCCACGGCCAGCCAGCCGTTGAGGCCGTAGCCTTCGATGCGGCCGCCGGCGCCGCCAGACAGCAGCAGACCGCCCAGCCACGCACCCACGCCGGTCCCCACCGACATCACCGCGCTGTTGGCCGACAGGAATGCACCGCGCACCTGCGGGGCGGGCACCGTCGTCATCAGCGCTTGCATCGGCACCATGCGGCTGGAGAGGATCACCATGAAGAAGGGGAAGAACAGCAGCATGCCGATGTAGGGCCAGTCAGGCAGATGCGTCATCACCAGCACCGGGATGAACGCCAGCAGCGCGGCGCCCACGAACACGCGGCGACGGCCGTAACGGTCGGCCAGCTTGCCCACGGCACGCGAGCTGAAGAACGACGCCGCGCCGCCTGCCACATACAGCCATGACAGGCTTTCGGGCGACACCCCGTGGTTGGCCACCAGCACCGGCGAGATGAACGGAATCACCATCATGTGCGAGCCCATCATCACGAAGGTCAGCACAAAGGCGCGCAGGTGGCGCGGGTTGGTGAGCAACCGCCACAGGCCGGAAAGCACTTCGCCCAGCGTCTGGCTCCGGTTGCCTGCCAGATGTTCGGCCAGCGGCGGAATGGTCTGCCGTGCGCCCAGCCAGATCAGCACCGTGAGCGCCGTCAGCAGGAAGAACGGCGCCGACCAGCCGAAGTGCGCGCCAATGGCAATGCCCACGGGCACGCCCGCCATGGCCGCCAGCGCAAACGACGACATCACCACACCAGTGGCGGCGCCGCGCCGCGCGGGCGGCACCACGTCTGACAGCACGGCCATGATGATCGACCCGAGCACGCCGCCCGTGACGCCCGCAAATGCGCGGGCAAACAGCAGCATGCCGTAGCTGCCCGACAGCGCGCAGGCGAGGTTGGCCAGCGTGAAGAGGCCGTAGACGGTCAGCAGCAGGCGGCGGCGGTCAAAGCGGTCGACATAGGTGGCGGCCAGCAGGCCGGAAGCACCCGAGCACAGCGAATACACCGACACCGCCGTGGCGAACGCCGCCGGACCGATGCCAAACGTATGCATGATCTGCGGACCAAGCGGCATCATCACCATGAAATCCATGATGACGGTGAACTGCGTGAGCGCGAGCAGCCAGAGCAGCCGGCGCTCGCGCGAGGAATCAAGTAAGGGCATGAGGGCGAGCGAAGAAAGGGAGGAGGCGGCGCGTGCAGGCTGGAGCCGGAATCGGCCGGCTGGCGCACCGAGTTGTGTCAGAAAACATATCTTACGATAGTTGTCGCGACACAAGAAGTCAAACTTTATTCAAGCGGGATTTTCCGCCTCGTCACGGTTTCGAGGCGAGCAATGGGCTATTTCGCCCGGAGCATCCAAAGCACGTCAAGCACGTGCTGGGTCGATCGCTCTACGTGGCCGGCCCGGTGCGCGATACCAAGCTCGCGCCACAAGGCGGGCCGGAGCGGCCGCATGGTGATACGTGCATCCGACGGCGCGGCCGATGCCTCATGCGGCAGCAGCGTGGCGCCATAACCGGCCGCGACCAGGCTCTTGATGGCGTCGTTGTAGTTGAGCTGGATGCGCGGCACGGGATGATGGCCGCCCGCCGCGAACCATTCGGTCGTCTGGCGCGAGAGTCGTGTGGTGGCGTCGTTCAGGATCAGCGGTTGCGCGGAGAGCCACGCGGGCGTGATGCGCGCCGGGCTCGTCCAGTGCGCCGGCAGGAACGCCATGACGGGGTCGCGCCGCCACGGTTTGATGGCGAGGCCGGCCACCTGCGATTGCGGCAGCGCCACCAGGCCAATATCGAGCGCGCCATCGGCCAGACCCGCCAGCGTTTCGTGCGAAGTGAGCACTGCCACCTGCACGTCGATGCCGGGGTGGTCTTGCCGCAGCACGTCCAGCGCCTGCGGCAGCAGATGCGCGATGGCGCCGGTGGAAGCGCCCAGCCGGACGCGCCCGCTCAGGCCCTGCACCTGCCGCTGGATGTCGTCCAGCGCCTGCTCGGCATCGGCGAGCAGCTTGCGCGCGCGTTCCACCATCACCTCGCCGATGGCGGTGGGCTGCACCTGCCCTCGCTTGCGAGAGAGCAGTTGCGCGCCCACGCGATCCTCCAGCTCGGCAATGTGCAGGCTGACGGTGGGCGCCGCCAGATGCAGCGCGCGCGCCGCGTCGGCAAACGAACCGCGCTGGGCAACTTCCACAAGCGTGCGCAGGCGGTCCAGGCTGATTTCTCGCATGATTCAGAAAAGCTGAATGTGATGGTTTGGAAATTCAACTTTTCATATTCTAGGTCGCGCTTGAAGATGGGGGTTCGCATTCACCGCCCTCTTTCTTCTATTGGAGCGTCCCGCCATGTCCACTCCCCTCGTCTTCATTGATGGCGACCAGGGCACCACCGGCCTGCAGATTCACGAGCGCCTGCGCGGCCGCGTTGAGCGACAAGACCTGAAACTGCTGACGCTTCCCGCCGACGCGCGCAAAGATGTGCAACGCCGAGCCGAGGCCATCAACACCTGCGATATCGCCATCCTGTGCCTGCCCGATGCGGCTGCGCGCGACGCGGTCTCGGCCGTCGTCAACCCAAGCGTGCGCGTGATCGACGCCAGCTCCGCGCACCGCACCACGCCGGGCTGGGTGTACGGCTTTCCGGAGATGAGCGAAGGGCAGGCCCAACGTGTTGCCGCAGCGTCGCGCGTGACCAATCCGGGCTGCTACCCCACTGGCGCCATCGGGCTGCTGCGCCCGCTCGTGCAGGCGGGCCTCGTGCCGGCGGATTACCCGATCAGCATTCATGCCGTGTCCGGCTATTCGGGTGGTGGCCGCGCTGCAGTCGAAACCTACGAGGGGCCCGATGCAGCAAACGCATTGCCGTTCCAGGTCTACGGGCTGGGCCTGGCCCACAAGCACACGCCCGAGATCCAGTTGCATGCGGGGCTCACGCAGCGGCCAATGTTCATCCCGGCCTACGGCGCATATCGCCAGGGCATCGTGTTGACGGTGCCGCTGGAACTGCGCCTGCTCAACGCCGGGATCGACGCGGCCGCGCTGCACGCCTGCCTGACCGACCACTACGCTGGCGCGCAGCATGTGGAAGTGATGCCGCTGCAGGCGCCGTCCGCCCTGCCGCATCTCGATCCGCAGGCGCTCAACGGCACCAACGACATGCGGCTGGGCGTGTTCGCCAACGAGCACGGTCAGGTCCTGCTCACAGCGGTGTTTGACAACCTCGGCAAGGGCGCCTCAGGCGCGGCGGTACAGAACCTGGACCTGATGCTGGCGCGCTGATCTGCGCGTTGCAGGTCCGGCGGGTAGTGGCAAATCGAATGGAAGTCATCGCAACATTTAATTGGGCGATTGTGAGCGACTTCGCTATCGTCAACGCCGCTCGTGTACGAACTGCCCGATGCTGTTTGTGCCCGGGGCCGGACCAACCCATTGCCTGAATGCAATATGTCTAAGACCACGTATTACGCGCCGCATGGCGGCCATCCGCCGCAGACGGATCTGCTGACCGATCGCGCGATGTTCACCGAGGCGTACGCGGTGATCCCCAAGGGGGTGATGCGCGACATCGTCACGAGCTGGCTGCCGTTCTGGACCAACACGCGCCTGTGGGTAATCGCCCGCCCGCTCTCGGGTTTTGCCGAGACCTTCTCACAGTACATCGTCGAAGTGAACCCGCGCGGCGGCAGCGACAAGCCCGAGCAAGACAAGAACGCCGAAGCCGTGCTGTTCGTCGTGGAAGGCGAAGCCGAGCTGACGCTGCAGGGCAAGAAGCACACGCTCACGCCAGGCGGCTACGCGTTCATTCCGCCGGGCGTCGACTGGACGCTGCACAACGTCAGCGATGCCGCGGTGCGCTTCCACTGGATCCGCAAGCATTACCAGGTCGTCGAGGGCATTCCCCTGCCGGAAGCCTTCGTCACCAACGAACAGGACGTCGAGCCGATCCCGATGCCGGGCACCAACGGCGCGTGGGTGACGACGCGCTTTGTCGACATGAGCGACATGCGCCACGACATGCACGTGAACATCGTGACGTTCGAGCCGGGCGGTGTGATTCCGTTTGCCGAAACCCACGTGATGGAACACGGCCTGTACGTGCTGGAAGGCAAGGCCGTCTATCGCCTCAATCAGGACTGGGTCGAAGTGGAAGCCGGCGACTTCATGTGGCTGCGCGCGTTCTGCCCGCAGGCCTGCTATTCGGGTGGTCCTGGCCGCTTCCGTTACCTGCTGTACAAGGACGTGAACCGTCACATGAACCTGACCCTGAACCCGTCGCGTTGAGCGCCGCAGGTGTCAGATAAAAGCCCGCCGGTGGTCTACCGTCGGGCTTTTTTCATGGCCGGCGTTTCCGCTTCTGCGATTGCACCTACTTGCGCGTCGCCACGATGAACAGGCGAGGAAACGGTAGTAGCACCGTGCCATCGTCGAGTGCCGGATAGGCCTGCGCAATCATGTCGCGATAGCGCGTGAGGAATACGGGGCGCTCGTCCTCGCTCAGCGCTGCGAGGAAGGGCCGTAGCGCGCTGCCCTTGAACCATTCGACCACCGCATCGGCGCCGCCTTGGAGCGGATGCATGTACGTGGTGCGCCAGACGTCGACGCGCGCGCACAGCGGCGCGAGCAGCGCGTAATAGCGGCGCGCATCGAAGCGCTCCGTGCGCTCTACACCCTTGAGCTTGCCGGCCCACGGCCCCGCAGCGGCCACTTCGCGCATCAAGCGGTGCGCCGGTTCGTCAAGGTTGTCCGGCATCTGCACGGCCAAGTGGCCACCCGCCGCCAGCTTGCCGATGAGCTTCGGAAACAGCGTTTCATGCGCCGGCAGCCATTGCAGCACCGCATTGGCGAGGATCAGGTCATACGCGCCGGGCTCATCCCACGCAGCAATGTCAGCGACATCGAAGCGCACCTCGGGCAGGCGCTTGCGTGCGGCTTGGATCATGTCGGGCGAGGCGTCGGTGCCGCGAACGGCCGCGGCGGGCGCACGCGCCATCAGCGCTTCGGTCGAGTTGCCCGGCCCGCAGCCGATGTCGATGGCGACATGGATGGGCGTGGGAGGCACTGCGGCCAGCAGGTCCCGGACGGGTCGCGTGCGCTCGTCCTCAAACTGCACGTACTGCTTTGCGTACCAATCGTGGGGGGTCGTCACGATGCGCTCCTTGTCGTGGTTTGCGTGCGGGATGCGCAAAGTGTCCGGTTTCCCGATCGATCAGTAAAATGAATTCAATTTCCGGATTGATTCACAACGCTGATGAAAATCGATACGCTGGGCGTGCAGGCATTTGTGGCGATTGCGGAGTGCGGCAGCTTTACGCAAGCCGCTGACACGCTGCACGTGACGCAGACTGCGATCACGCAACGCCTGCGCAAGCTGGAGGCGTTTCTGGGCGTCGCGCTGGTGGAGCGCACCACGCGCCGGACCGAGCTGACGGAAATCGGTGAACGCTTCCTGCCACAGGCGCGGCGTCTGCTCAACGAACTGTCCGATGCGCTCACGGAGATTCGCGAGACCGGCCTGAGCCAGCGCGGCGACATCACGATCGCGTGCGTGCCGACGGTGGGTGTGCAATATCTGCCGCGCATCTTGCGCGCGTTCTCAGAGCACCGCCCGCACGATCGCGTGAAGATTCTCGACCATGCATCGGCGTCTGTGCTGCAAGCGGTGCTGCGGCGTGAGGCGGAGTTCGGCATCAGCATTGCAGGCGACCAGCATCCGGAGTTGGTGAGCGTGCCGCTGACGAGCGATCCGTATGTCCTTGTCTGCCGCGACGATCATCCGCTGGCCAAGCGCCGCCGCATCCGATGGCAAGCCTTGCAGCCCTACCCGCTCATCTTCGCCGGCGAGGTCAGCGGCAACCGCAGCCTGCTCGACGGCGCGCTCAAGGCGAGCGGCGTGACGCTGCATTCGTTCTACGAGGTGCAGCGCAGTTCAACGGCGCTCGGGCTGGTGGCGGAAGGGCGGGGCGCGGCGGTGGTGCCGCGTCTTGCGCTTCAGAAGAATGCGTATCCGATGATCCGCACGGTGGAACTGGTCGAACCGGAAGTGTCGCGCACGCTGGTGCTCGTCACGCGCAAGGCGGCACAGCTGTCACCTGCGGCGCGTGCGCTATACGAACGGATCGTCGAGGGGGCAACACCGTCGGCGTGATGCCAGCACAGAGGGGGGCGGTGTCTCACAGCGGCCCCTCTCATGCCATACGCAGCCATTCACGCGCTTGCGCCATCCGTGGTGCTGGGGTAGCGCGTATCGCCGCGCCATGCGAGCACATCATGTGCGCTGGATTGCCGATCCGCGCCCTGCGCATACGGATCGAAGCGATCGTACTTCCACGACAGATAGCCATAGGTATCGGCCTGGCGGTCAGCTCCCTGCGTGAACGGGTCCGTCTTGTCGACGGCGCCTTGCGTGTACGGATCGTACTTGGCCTGCGCGGCCGAAGCCGGTTGCGCGATGAACAGTGCGGCAGAAGCGGAAAGCGTGGCAAGCAAGGCCAGGGTAATGCGGCGGGTATGCATGGTGAACTCCTCGAGCAGTGAACGTGCCGCCGGAGGCGGCATCCCATCGGATCGCCGGCGGAGCGTGGCCGCCCGGATCCCACAGGTTGGTCGCAGTGCGCATGCAAACCTGACACTGCATTGGCGAAAAAAATTGCCGCACCAGCCTGTACCTGCAGATACGCAGCCCGTGCGGCAATGGATGCAGCCCTTGCGAAAAATGCGGACGTTGCTACGGCAGTTGCATCAAGCCGTGCACGCCCTGCCACCCCACGTAGAGCCCCACGAGGGCAATCAACACGCCAGAGAAGTACGGCGCCCTGCGTGCGAATTCACCAAAGCCGCCCCAGCGCCTGGAGACGTGTTTCACACTCAGCGCCGCTAGCGCGCCAGACGCCACCAGCGTGAGCGCCAGCCCGATGCTGAAGCACAGCACGAGCGCCGCGCCCAAAGTGATCTTCTTGAGCTGCAGGCACAACAGCAGCACGGTGATCGACGCCGGGCACGGAATCAGCCCGCCGGTGAGCCCGAACACGATGATCTGGCCTGTGGTCACTTCACGGTTGGCGAAGCGGCGGCGGATGTCGTTGGCGTGCGCGCGTTCGTGGGCGTCCTGGTATTCGGCAGATGACACATCGAGCCCGCCATGGTCGTGGTTGTGCTCGTGATCATGCTCGGTGAACGTGACGTCATAGTCATGCCGATGGTGTTCGGGCCCGAGCGACAGGCGCGCCACAAACGCGTGCGGCTCCGGAATGGATTGCTCCGATTCCAGAAAGCCGTCGCGCTGGATGAAGCGGAAGGTTTGCAGGCTGCCGTCGGGCCGCTCGGTCACAACCTGCACCTGCTCGGCCGGCCACGCGTTGCCGCGCGTGCCTTCGCGCGTCAGCCGAAAGTGCGGCGGCACGCCGTCTTCGAAAATCGCCAATTGCACGACGCCATGGCCGGTGTCGATGCGCTGAACCTCGTCATGGCCATGATCGTGATCATGGTGATGATGATCGTGGTCGTGCGCCGCGTGGGTGCTGCGCCAGGTGCGCCACATCATCCACGCTGCCACGGCCACGATCAGCACGGCAGACACCACTTGAAAATACGGTTCGGTGGTTTCGGCGTTCCAGTTGCGGCCGAAGTACAGGCCCGCCATGGCCACCGCCCACACCACCGCCGTGTGCGACACGGTGGCCGACAGCCCGAGCAAGACCGCCTGCGTGAGCGTGCCGCGGATCGCCACGATAAACGCCGCCATCATCGTCTTGGAATGCCCGGGCTCCAGACCATGAAGCGCCCCTAGCAGGATCGCACTGGGAACGAACAGCCAGGCGTTGCCTTGCTGCAGCAGGGTGGTGAAGGCGGTCATGGATGGCAGTCGATCAATTCGGGTAGGCGAAATATACTCCCCCCTAGTATAGTGATGCTACCCTCCCGCGTCATTTACACCACCTCGATACCCGACCCATGGCCCATACCATCCGCGACAAAGCCAAGCTGCTGGCGCGTGTGCGGCGTATCCAGGGGCAAGCCGCTGCGCTGGAAAAACAACTCGCCGAAGAGGGCGATTGCACGGCCATCCTGCAGCAGATTGCGGCCATTCGCGGCGCGGTCAATGGGCTGATGGCGGCGGTCATCGAGGGCCACCTGACGGATCACGTGGTGAAGGAGCCTGCCGAGGCGCAGCGCCAGGAAGATCTCGACGCGGTGATGCAAGTGATCAAGTCGTACCTGAAGTAGCGCGTCACCCTTGCGCCATGCGCGCGATGCCGATACGCTGCTCGAACGCCATCGGCCAATTCTGATTCTTCGAATCTTCGTCTTCATGTCCCGACTTCACGCCACCCTCCTCGCCGCCGGCCATCGCGCCCGCGTGGATGACGTGTGCGTGCAGCCCGGGCCCTTCCCTCCTCCTGTCGTGTCTTGGGGCTACGACGCGATCGGCGCACAGCCGCCGCCGCCTCCGCCCGCTCTCGGCTGATTCTCAGCCGCTTCGTTTCCGGTTGACCTGAACCAGGCTCGGGCACACGCCCGAGGCAGGCGCTCGCCTGCGCGCCGGAACCCGACATTCTTTTCGACAGGTGAGTGGTATGCGTTCCATGCAAGCCGCGCTGGCAGGGTCCGGCGCGACGGTTCTATTCGTGCTGCTGTGGAGCAGCGGCGCAATCTTTGCGGAGATCGGGGTGCAGCATGTCCCGGCGTTCGCGTTTCTGGTTGGGCGCTTTGCGCTCGCGTCTTTGGTGCTGGCAGGGCTCGGGTTTCGGCGGGGGCAATGGTGGCCGGCGCGGGGATCAAGGCTGAAGGTGGCCGCCACCGGCGCATTGCTGACCGGCGGCTATTCGATCTGTTATCTGCTCGCGCTGGACGGCGGCCTCACGCCCGGGTTGCTGGCCACAGTGCTTGGCGTGCAGCCGCTGCTCACGCTGCTGGCGACCGAGCGCACGTGGTCTGTTCGGCGGATGGCGGGACTGATGCTCGCGCTGGGCGGCCTATCGCTCGTGGTAGGCGGGGCCGATGCGCGGCAGGTGCCGATGGCCGGTCTCGGCTATGCGCTGGCCGCGCTTTTCTGCATGACGGTTGGCGCCATTGGCCAGAAGCGGCTGAACCAGTCGCCCATTGATACGCTGCCGCTGCAGAACGCAGTGAGCCTTGTGCTGTGTGTGGGGTTTGCATTGGCGCTGCCCGCGCAAACACTGACCTTCACGCCCAGCCTGCCCGGCATCGCCGCCTTGTTGTGGATGGGCGTGGTGATGTCGGTGGGTGCGCAGTTGCTGTTCTACCGGCTCATGCAGCGCGGCAACCTCGTCAACGTGACAAGCCTGTTCTACCTCGTGCCGGTGGTCACGGCGCTGCTGGATGATCTTGTGCTGGGGCATCGCCTTGCGCCCGTTGCAATGTCGGGGATGGCGATGATTCTGCTGGGGTTGGCGGTGGCGTTTCGGGCGCGGCGGTAGACCGGTCGCCCCGTTGCCGAGCGCGCGATAAAACGGGGCGAACACGCGCGCGCTCCTCGGTGGGGATGCCGGGGCTAGAGTCCTGCGCGGCAATCGATACAACGTGCGCGTCATGGGCGACCGGCAGGCCAATGCGTCCGCCGCACGGTCGTCTTCAACGAGGAGCACTCGCATGCAGTGTCTGGTGAACCGTCAGGCAGATTGCAGCGCGCCACGCCGCGCCTGCCAACTCGTAATGGCGATGGTGATGAGCAGGATCGCCAGCAGCACGGCCGATGCGCCGGCCGTGCCGAGGTTCAGCCCGCCCGCGCTGACGGGTTTGGTCAGCAAATCGCCGCCCGTGGCACCCAGGGGCCGAGTTAGCACAAAGGCCATCCAGAACAGCGCCACGCGCGAAATGCCGGTCAGATAATACGCCGCTGCAATCAGCGCAATCGCTGCGGCAATGAGCAGCGCGCCGCCCGCAAAACCGAGCCCTGACGAATCGGCCAGGAAGTCGCCCAGCGCCGTGCCCAGCGTGTTGGACACGAGGATGGCGCACCAGTAGAGCAATTCCTGCCCGCTGCTGCGTACATGCGTGACCGACAACGATTTCTGCGTCAGCTTCCAGTAGATGAGCACTGCGCACAGCAAGCTGGCGAGGATGGCCGCGCCGGTGGCATAGCCCAGGCCCAGCGTGCGGTCCATGAAATCCGACAGCGTGGTGCCCGCCGTGCTGGTGGCAAGGATCACCGCCCAGTACAGCAGCGGGTGATACGTCTTGCTGCGCAGTTGCGCGCCCAGCGTGACGAGAAAGACGCCGATCAGCAGCACCGAGCTGGCGGCATAGCCGATCTTGAGCGTCATCGAGAGCAGATCGCCCGCGGTTTCCCCTAGCGTGGTGGCGCTGATCTTCATGATCCAGAACGCCAAGGTGATTTCGGGCAATTTGCTGCGCGAGGCGGCGGGCTCGCGCGTATGCGCATGTGTGGAGAGGGTCATGCGAATTCTCCAGAGAGGCGGAGGGAGATTCCGCACCAGTCTGCCGAGGCAGACTTAGATGACCCATAGCCGCCCGGTGGCCGATGCCTTACTGCGCCAGCCGCCGCAACTTCCATTCCCCGCTTGGCTGCTTGCACAGCCATGCCGTCCACTGTTCCTTGCTGCTGCCGCGTGCCAGCTCGCTCTGCAAGCGGCGGCACGATTGCCCTGCGTCGGTCTTGGATTCCAGCGGCGTGATGGTCGCGTCGATGGCGGGCTGCTTGCCTCTGGCTGGCGAAGTCCATTGCGCAGGCGTGTTGTCGGCGGTGCTCTTCAGCACATCGCCGATGGCCTTGGTGAACGACTTCAACTCCGTCGGGCTCATCGAGCCGATGATGGTGCTGGCCAGCACGTTGCGGAAATAGGCAAACGAAGGCGTGGCTGCAGCAAACAGTGCGGCGCCCGCGAAGGCGAGCGCAAGACGGCGGCGATGCGACATGGGTCCCCCAGGATGTGACGAAAAGGAGCCTTCATCCTAGACCATGCCGCCCCGGCCTGGGGTGTCGCTGTGCTCAGCCGCCCAGCTTGTCGAGCAGGCTGTACCACGCCACGCCCGCCGCAATGTAGAAGCGCTGCAACCCATGCAGCGGGATCGGCGTGATGGGCGATACGGGATACGGAAACGCCTCTCCACTGCCCGCAAGCCGCGCGGCGATGTGCTGGCCGAGGCTGGTGCACAGCGCGATGCCGCGCCCGTTGCAGCCCAACGCCATCGTGATGCCAGGCGCGGGCTCGTGGATGTGCGGCATGAAATCGCGCGTGATGGCGATGCGGCCGGCCCAGCGGTATTCGTATTCCAGCGGGCCGAGTTGCGGAAAGAGCAGCTCCAGTGAGCGTTCAAGGTGTGCAAAATCCTGCGCGTCGCGCGGCTCGGAAAAGAAGCCGCGTCCACCCATCAGCAGGCGCCCGGCTGCGTCTTTGCGGAAATACAGCAGCAGCCGTTGCGATGTGGAAGCCGTCTCACCGCGCGCCAGGATGGCTTGTGCATCCGCCGTCTTGAGCGGCTTGGTCGCAACGATAAAGCTGTTGGCAGAAAGCACCGTCTGCGCCAGGCCCGGCCACAGCGGGCCGGTGTAGCCATTGGTGGCGATCACCACGCGCTGGGCTCGCACCACGGCACCGGTGCTGGAGGCAGCGATCCACTGCGCGCCCTGCCGCTCCAGCGCCGTTACGGCGGTCTGCCCGTGCACGGCGGCGCCCGCTTGCTGTGCGGCGCGCACCAAACCGCGCGCGTACGCCATCGGCTGAATGCCGCCCGCGCGGCCGTCGAGCCACGCGCCCGCAAACGCCTCAGTGCCGACCCGGCGCGCGACGGCGGCGCGGTCCAGCATTTCCACCGGCACGCCGCGCTTTTCCCACTGCCTTGCGCGCGCATGCAGCGCCGGCACGGCCTTGTCCGAATAGGAAAGCTGCAGCCACCCGGCACGCACGGGCTGGCAGTCGATGTGGTGCCGGTCGATCAGATCGAACACTAAATCGGCGGAGCGCGAGACGGCGTCGATCAACGGTTCGGCACGCGCGGCACCGAACAGGCTCACCAGTTCATCGGGGTCATGCTTGAGTGTCGGATTGACCTGCCCGCCGTTGCGCCCGGAGGCGCCCCAGCCCGGATCGTTGGCCTCCAGCACCGTGACCTGCGTGCCGCGCTCGGCCAGATGCAGCGCGGTAGAAAGCCCCGTGTATCCACCGCCGACGACGAGCACATCGGTGGTGATCGATTCCATCAACGCAGGCGTGGGCGGCGCGGCCGGCGCCGTGGCGGCCCACAGCGACGGCGGCAGCGGCTCGCCGCCCAAAGCGCCCGGGGCGATATCGAGGTGCGGCTGCGTCATGGCACGAGGTCTCCGGCGCGAGCATCGGCGGGTTTGTGCAGCACGCGGCGCAGAAAGTCCTGCGTGCGCGGCTGACGCGGGGCGCCGAGCACTTGCGCGGCTGGGCCTTCTTCGACGATGGCGCCGCTGTGCAAAAAGCACACGCGGTCGGCCACCTCGCGGGCAAAACCCATCTCGTGCGTGACGACGATCATCGTCATGCCCTCGCGAGCGAGTGCGCGCATCACCTCCAGCACATCGCCGACAAGTTCGGGGTCGAGCGCAGACGTGGGTTCGTCGAACAGCATCGCCTCGGGCTCCATCGCCAGCGCGCGGGCAATCGCCACGCGCTGCTGCTGGCCACCGGAGAGCTGCGCCGGATAAGCCTGCGCCTTGGCGGCGAGGCCCACCTTCTCCAGCAGCGCCATCGCCTTGGCACGTGCCGCTTCAGGGCGTTCGCCCTTCACGTAGACGGGGCCTTCCATCACGTTTTCGAGCACGCTGCGATGCGGGAACAGGTTGAAACGCTGGAACACCATGCCCATGCGGCTGCGCAGCGTGTGGATGGTTTTGCTGTGTTGATCGACGCGTTCGCCAAAAGCGCGGATCTCGCCGCCGTCATACGACTCCAGCCCGTTGATGCAGCGCAGGACGGTCGACTTGCCCGAGCCGGATGGGCCGATCAGGCAGACGACTTCGCCCTTGTCCACATGCAGGCTCACGCCGCGCAGCACGTGGTGCTCGCCAAAGTGCTTTTGCAGATCACGGATCTCGATCATGCTCATCGTTTGGCCCTCCCTGCGCCCAAGCGGTGTTCAAGCTTGCGCAGGCCGAACACCAGCGGCAGGCTCATCACCAGATACAGCAGCGCCACCAGCGTGTAGACCGTCATGTTCTGGAACGTGGACGAAGCGATGAGCTGCCCCGCACGCGTCATTTCCGCCACCGTGATGGTGGACACCAGAGACGAATCCTTGAGCATCATCACCAGCGTGTTGCCGTATGGCGGCAGCGCAATGCGAAACGCCTGCGGCAGGATCACGCGCCGCATGATCAGCGTGCCGCGCATGCCCATGGCCTGCGCGGCTTCACGCTGGCCGGGGTCCACGGCTTCGATGCCGGCGCGGAAGTTCTCGGCCTGATACGCCGAATACGCAATGCCCAGCCCGATCACGCCCGCCTGAAACGCGGTGAGCTGAATGCCGATGTCCGGCAGCACGAAGTAGATGTAGAAGAGCTGCACGATGATCGGCAGCCCGCGAATGATGTTGACGATGGTCGCCCCGGCCGCAGATACGGCCTTGATGGGCGACAACCGCATCAGCGCGAGCCCCAGCCCGATCACGCTGCTGAGCAGGAACGACAGCACGGTCACCTCCACCGTGACCACCGCCCCTTTCAGCAGGATCGGCAGGAAGTCCTGCGCGTTCTCAAGAAACGTTGCAACACTCATGGCGCATCACCGGTCTGAAATCAGATGCCCCACTTCTTCACGATGGCTTCCAGCGTGCCGTCCGCCTTGATCTTGGCGATGGCCTTGTTGAGGCGGTTGAGCGTTTCGGTATCGCCCTTGCGCACCACCAGGCACACATCGCCCACGTTGGCGGGTTTGTAGCCGGCAGCAAGCTTCACGCCCTGGAAGGCGTTCTGGCGGATCTGGTACGCGATGATCGGCTGGTCGCCCAGGCCGGCCTTGATGCGGCCCAGCGCCAGGTCACGCGTCATGTCGGCCACCGAGTCGTAGCTACGCACTTCCTTGAAGATGCCCTTCTTGTTGAGCATGTCGAGGAACACCGTGCCGACCTGCGCGCCCACCACCTCGCCTTTCAGATCATCGAGCGTGGCGTAGTTCTTGGCGTCGTCAGCCTTGACGATCAGGCCCTCGCCGTACGAGTAGACCGGGTCGGAAAAATCCACCACCTGCGCGCGCGCCGGCGTCTTGAGCATCGCCGCCGAGATGATGTCGATCTTGTTCGACGTGAGCGACGGAATGAGCGCCGAGAACACCGTCTGCTGCACGTTCACGTTGAAGCCGCCCGCCTTGCCCACGGCCGTGACGGTGTCGACCATCATCCCCTGGATGGAATTCGTCTTCACGTCCAGAAACGTGAACGGCACGCCCGTGGCCGTGGCACCGACGTTGTAGGTGGCCGGCGCACCCTGCGCCCAGGCAAACGATGCAGTGGCGAGCATGCACAACGCCAGTGCAGCGCGACGGAAGGTGGTGACAACAGACATGGCAATCCTCCAGGCAACGGAAAAAAGACGCACCCCGAACGCGCATGCACGGGGAATGGCTCAACGTAATGCAATGGTTGTGCCAATATTCGAACGTATCGAATCGATTAATAACTATGGAAAACCACTAATCGACGTATATGAATCGATATGCGATTCTTTGTCCGTTGATTTGCCAATGAGCCGCCACTTGCCATGACCGACGCTGCTGAATCTGCCGATGCGCCCGACCTGCTGTTCAACCAGTCGCTGGAAAAAGGGCTGGCCGTGCTTGGGGCCTTCAACGCGCAGCGCCGCACCATGACGATTGCCGACGTGGCCACCGCTGCCGGCATCAACAAAAGCTCGGCGCAGCGGATGATCTACACGCTCGAGCAGCTCGGCTACCTGCGCAAGCATCCGCAGACGCGTCGCTACCAGCTCACCCCCGCAGTGATGAAGATCGGCTTCAACTACCTGGCCGCCGACACGCTCATCGACGTGGCCAATCCGTTCCTGGCCGAACTCACCAAGATGACCACCGAAACCTCGTGCCTGACCGAGCCCGATCAGGACGAGATGGTGTACGTCGCCCGCTTTGTGAGTGCGCACTTTGTGCCGGTGCACATGCCCATTGGCAGCCGCATCCCGATGTATTGCACCGCGTCGGGCCGTGCTTACCTGAGCGCCCTGCCGATGCCGGAAGCGCAAGCCATCGTCGAGGCGTCGCAGCGCGTGGCGCACACCATGCACACGCGCACCGACGTGGCCGACATCATGGAAACGCTGCGCCTGGCGCGCCAGCGCGGCTACGCCACCAACTGCGAAGAACTGTTCCTCGGGGACATGACCATCGCCGCGCCCATCGTCAGTAGCAACGGGCGGCCGCTGGGGGCAATCCACCTTGTTGCGCCCACCGGGCGGTGGACGGCGGAAGAGATGGAAACAAAGCTGGGCCCCGCGCTGCTGCAATGCGCGCGGGCGATCAGCACGTCGGTGCGGGCACTGGGATAGCGCGGCGCGCGGCGGAGTTGAGCAGCGCGCCGCCCGCCACCTTCAAGCCTTGGGCGCCTTCACCAGCAGCACCGGGCATTCGGCATGCGCGAGCACCCGCCCTGCCACCGAGCCCATCAGCGCCTCGACGAACACGCCGCGCCCGTGCGAGCCCATGACGATGGCCGCGGCCCCCGCACTTTGCGCGTGGTGCACGATGCGCTCTGGTGGAAAACCGACCAGTGCGTGCTGCTCGAACGGCACGCCGGCCGCACCCAGGATCGCGCAGACTGAAGCCATCGCGCCGGTGCTTTCCTCCGCGTACCACGCGTCAACTTCTGCCTTACCGACGAGCGATTTGATGTCGCCAGACAGGTCCGGCATGCAATGCACCACGTGCACCGTCACATCGCTGCCGAAGAGGGTCTTGTCGGCAATGCACCGCGCTGCCGCATCGGAATAGGCCGATCCGTCCGTTGCCAGTACCAGGGTTTTCATGTGGCCTCCTTGCCATGTCTGCGGTCGCGCAGCGTGCGCGGCCGGCGTCTGCTTCCAACGTAAGCGCTGCTGAAAGCCACGCGTTGATACGAGTCAACGTAAGCGCTGTGGTGCGGTCACCCGGTCAGCGTTTGCACAGGAAGGCAGGCAGAATGCGCAGGTTGACCCAGATTTCGCGCCCCACATGACGACCACACCATCCCTTTCCGATTTCCCGCTGCACTCGACCGACAAGCTCCGCTACGGCGACACCGACCGCCAGGGCCACATCAACAACGCCGTCTTCGCCACGTACCTAGAGACAGGCCGCGTGGAAATGCTCTTCACGCCCGACAACCCGCTGGCCGCGCCCGGCTGCGAGTTCGTCATCGCGCAGCTTGTGCTCGACTTCCGCAGCGAGATTCTCTGGCCCGGCTCCGTGCAGATCGGTACGCGTGTGGCGAGCGTCGGGCGCAGCTCGGTCAAGTTGGAGCAGGCCATCTTCCAGAACGGCCGCTGCGCCGCCACATCGCAATCGGTAATCGTGCAGATCGACGTTGCCACGCGCCAATCGAGCCCGATTACTGATAGCGCCCGTCAGCGCCTTGCCGCGCTCACCGCCACCCCTGCCGGCGCAGAAGCAGAGTGATGCGCGCTGTACGCAAACGTCCGTCCGCGGAAAATTTTTAACTTTGCTTGCACTTGCGCCCCTTGCCGGTGGGAAGATGGCTCTCCCGTTCAATCACGCGGAGGTGACCATGGGACTGTTGGATGAAGTGGGCAAGATCGCCGGCGCCGTCGCCGCCGTTGAAGCCGCCGAGAAAGTCGACCCGGATGCCGGCCTGCTGACCAAGGCGGTTGCCGCCGTCGCCGGTTTCAAGGGCGCTGGCGCGCTGGAAGAGATGCTGGAAAAGAAGGACGAAGCCAAGGCCGAAGGCGCCGAGGCAGCTCCTGAAGATGGGGCCGCGCCGCAGGCTTGAATTGCTTGCAGGCTCAAAAGGATTTGGGGGACCCCGCCGGTTGGCGGGGTTTTTGTTTTTTGGTGCCGTGCGTTCGAGGCGAGTCCTTGCCGCCATATGGGCACATATAATCCCCACCGTCACCGCACCAACGGTGACCGGGTTTCGCAGCCCATTTTCCCTCCAGACGGACAGCCGCTTCCGAGCGGCGTTTTCATGTCCGGTGCTTGCGCACGCCTATGCTTTCTGCGGCGGGCCGGGCAGGGAGACCTTCGGGTCTGCCGGCGAGCTGGAGTGGGCCGGTCTGCGAACCCTGTCGTCAGGCCCGCCACCCTCGTTCGCAGCGAGGGCCGGGTCTCCTTCAATCCACTCCAGGAGGCCACATGGCTACCGCACTCAGCGGGCATCGCCCCGCGTCTTACCCTTCCCCACCGCCTTGGCGCTGCAGGCTTCCCGCACAACCGGGAGGTGCCGCATGTCGCTGACCAAAAACCGCCTCTACCTGGATGGCGCCGTCTCGGCACGCGCATTTCTGTGCCGCACGCACAGCGTCATGCGCGACCCTGGGCATTGCCGGCCCGGCAGGCTGCGCGAGCAGCTCACGTACTTTTCGGAACACGCGTATCCGCCGGCATTCGTGAAAGGCTTTATCGATGCCATCGACGCGTATCTGTCGATGTCGCTCGGGGGGAGCGACGTGGATCCGCACACGTGGGAGGTGTTGGCCGCCATTGAGCGCCGGCGGGTTTCCGCCGCATAAGAACAGTTGGACCCATCCCCGAGACGGGCGGGGATGCCGGCACCACGCTGCAACGCCGTGGAAGGCGCTGTGGCATGCTGGGCCCTCACATTTGAGGCGGATACAGCGGGAGCCATCTTGAAGCTCGATCACATCGCCTTCGTCGCGCAATCACTTGAACAGGCGCAGGCCTATGCCGCGCAGCGGTTTGGCGTGGCGCTGCCCGCAGGCGGCAAGCATCCCTTGATGGGCACGCACAACCTCGTCACGCAGATTGCGCCCGGCGTCTTTCTGGAGTTCATCGCCATCGACCCGGAGGCGGCGGCGCCCAACAGGACGCGCTGGTTTGCGCTCGACCGCCTGACGCGGGAAGGCACATTGGAAGAGGCGCCCCGGTTGTTCGGCTGGGTCGCGAGCGTTCCGGATCTGGCGCGCAACGTAAGCGAATCACCGCAGCACGAATTGCTGGAAGTGACGCGTGGCGATTTGCGATGGCACTTCTTTCACCGCAGCGACGGTGAAGCGGAAGCGGGCGGTTGCTGGCCCGCACTCATCGACTGGGCAGGCGGCCAAAGCCCGGTCGACCGGATGCAGGAGGTTGGGCTGCGCCTGAACCAATTCCAACTCGCGCATCCGGGGATGCCGGCCATCCGCGCAAAGCTTCATGGGCTGGGGTGGAATGCTTCCGAGCCGGAGAACCAACACGTCGAACTGACCGACTCGGCACGGCCGGCATTGACGCTTGTGCTCGATACGCCGAACGGGCGCGTGCAGATCGAAGGCGGCGGCCTGTAACCGCCGGCCACGGGTCAGGCGGCGCGGCGCTCCGCCACGCGCTGCCGCGTAGAGAACCCGTCGCGCACGCATTGGGCCAACGCAAGCGCTGCGGCACTCGCGCCTTGCGCGGGCAGCAGCAGGCTGATCGCAAACATCGGCAGTTCAGGCAGGCCGGCTTCGGGGCCGAGGATGTCCAGGTCCGCCGGCACCGTCGGCGTCAGCCATGCCGTGACGGCCAGCCCGGTGCGCACCGTGGCGGTGGTCGCTTCAATGTTGCCGCTCTCGAACACCGTGCGCCATTCGATGCCCTGCTCGCCCAGCGCTTTGAGCACACGGGCCCGGAAGGCGCAGCTCTCGTCCACCATCGATAGCGGCAGTGGTCGTTTCGCATGCACATTGCCGCCGCGCGGGCCGACCCACACCAGACGTTCCACGCACAGGCATTCACCCGTCGCTTCATCCACCGGCGCTTCGACTACGGCGACGTCCAGCTCGCCGCGCGCAATGCTCTGCGCCAGCTCGGGCGACGTCCCGCACACGATGGTCAATTCCACCGATGGCCACGCTTCGGTAAACGCCTTGAAGATTGGCGGGAAAACGGTGCCGACCAAGTCGTAAGGCACGCCCAGGCGCACCGGACCCTGCAGCGGGCGGGCGGCCATGTCGGCCCAGATCTCGTCGTTGAGCGCGAGCAGGCGCTTGGCACGGCCGAGGAAGCGTTCACCCGCGTGGGTGAGTTCCAGCCGCCGGCCGTCGCGCTCGAACAGGCGGCATTCGAACGCGTCTTCAAGCCGCTTGATCTGCTGGCTGATGGCGCCCTGCGTGAGGTGCAGCGCATTGGCGGCCACCGTCATGCTGGCGTTTTCGGCCACGGCAATGAAGGTGCGCACGAGGGTGATGTCGAGGTTCTTGGCCATCGAGGCATTCTAGATGCTAATGGGTTGCATCAAAAACCTTCGATTTGCTAATGATTTTGCGCGCTCTACAGTGGGCCATCCGTCACCAACCGAAGAGTGCAGCCCATGGCCGTCGAAGCGTTTTCCTCCATCGCGCCGCTGGTGTTGTTTGCCGTGGTGTCTACCGTGTCGCCGGGCGGGGCCACGACGCTGGCGACAGCCTCGGGGTCGCAATTTGGGTTTCGGCGCTCGATTCCGCTCATGGTGGGCATTGCCGTCGGGCTGGCTTCGTTGGCAGCGGGTGCGGCAGCGGGCTTGGCCGGGTTGCTGATGGCCGCGCCGGGGCTGCTGCTGGTGATGAAGGCGGCGGGCTCAGCCTATCTGCTGTGGCTGGCGTGGAAGGTAGCGCGCAGCGGTCCGCCCAATCTCAATGCCGCCGCCACGGTGCCGACCACGCTGCTGGGCGGTGCCTGCCTGCTGTGGCTGAACCCCAAGGGCTGGGCGATGGCATTGGGTGCGGCGGCTTCGTTCGCAATGCTGGCGAGCGGCCCGCTGCAGCTGGCGGCGCTGCTGGGCACGACCTTTGGGTTGGCTGCCCTGGCGTCGCTGTCGCTGTGGTGCGCGGCCGGGATCGTGCTGGCGCGGCTGTTGAAGACGCCGCGCCAGTGGCGTGTGCTCAATGCGGTGCTGGGCGTGCTGCTGGCCGTCTCGATCGTGCCGATGTGGCAGCCGTGATTGGGTGGTGATTGGGTGCCGGTCGATCAGCGCACCAGCAGCTTCATCATCGTCTCGAACGTCTTGCCGTACGGCGCGCGGAACAGGCCCAGCCCGTTCAGCCGGGCCTGCTTGAACACCGGCTTCATCTTCGAGAACCGCTCGAACCCGTGGATGCCGTGGTACGCGCCCATGCCGCTGGCGCCCACGCCGCCAAAGGGCAGGTCGTCTTGCGCTACGTGCAGCAGCGTCTCGTTGATGCACACGCCGCCGGCAATGGTGCCGGCCATCACGCGGTCGACCGTGGCGCCGTTGCGCTCGAACAGGTATAGCGCGAGCGGCCGTGGGCGGGCGTTGATGTAGTCCAGCGCTTCGTCCAGCGTGCGATACGGCACCAGCGGCAGCAGCGGGCCGAAGATTTCTTCCTGCATCACGCGCATTGCCTCGGTGCCGCCCGTGATGAGCGCAGGCGGGAACTGGCGCGTGCCTTCGTCGGGCACGGCGTTGGTGAGCGGCAGCACCTGCGCGCCCTGCTCGCGAGCCTCGTCGGCCAGGCTGGCCATGCGCTGGAAGTGGCGTGGGCTGATGAGTGTCGTGTAGTCGCGGTTACGCGCCATGTCGGGGTACATCTTGTCGACCAGCTTGCGTGCCGCATCGATAAAACGCTGCTCGGCGCCGGCGGGCAGCAATACGTAGTCGGGCGCCACGCAGGTCTGCCCTGCATTGAGTAGCTTGCCGACCAGCGTGCGCTCCACCGCGCGGTCGAAATCCGCATCCGGCCCGATGATCGTGGGTGATTTGCCGCCCAGCTCCAGCGTGACCGGCGTGAGGTTGTCGGCCGCAGCGCGCATGACGTGGTGGCCGACGTTGGTGGAGCCTGTGAACAACAGGTGATCGAACGGCAGCCGCGAGAACGCCTCGGCCACTGCCGCATCGCCATTGATGACGCGCACTTCATCGGCGGCAAAGTTGCGCTCGATGAGATCGGCAAACAGGGCGGAAAAGCGCGGCGTGTATTCCGAGAGCTTGACCATTGCGCGGTTGCCCGCCGCCAGCGCAGACACCAGCGGCCCGATGGTCAGATAGATCGGGTAATTCCAGGGCACGACGATGCCCGCCACCCCCAGCGGTTGCGGAATCAGCCGCGAGCTGGCGGGCCGGAACCACAGGCTCACGCCGCGCCGCTGCACGCGCATCCAGCGCTTGCCGTGCGATAGCGCGTGCTTGATGCCGTCCACGCTCGGAAAGATCTCCAGCAGGTCAGTCTCTTGCCGCGAGCGGTTGCCGAAGTCTGCGCTGACGGCCTGGGCGATGGCGTCGCGGTTGTCCATGACGAGGCGTTTGAGGCGCATCAGACGGTCGCGGCGCACAGGCCAGGCAGGCAGCATGTCGGCCTGATGGGCAGCGCGCATGGCCTCAAAGGTCTGCTGCATGCGAAGCAGGTGCGGGGCAGGCAGATCGGCAGGTTGCATGGGGGGCTCCTGGCAAGGTGGGCGGATCGGTGCAATTGCAAAGCAGTATGGTCGCCAGCCGCCATTGCGACGGCCTGATACGGCCCAGCCGTGTGCGGCATGCCCGGCCTGCGTGGGCGCACGCAACCGTGTGCCAGCGTGGAATTGCTGTGCCGCAATATCCAGCCGTTGGCTTCGGCTTAGGGGTTTGGGGGCTGCCTCCCGCCGCTTTGTTGCATGACATCGAACGATGCCTCTAATGCGGGTAAGCCCGGTCGTTTGAAACAACCCGGCACGCCTAGGATGTGAGTTCGTGACCGGCAATAAGCCGGCGGCGTCGCTCGCCCATTAGAAAACCATCCGGAGACACCCATGGCCACCGAATCGCAGACATCCGCGCTCACCTTTGACTACGTCATCGTCGGCGCAGGCTCAGCCGGTTGCGCGCTTGCCAGCCGGCTGACCGAAGACCCAGACGTGACCGTCGCGCTGCTGGAAGCTGGGCCGCACGATCATCATCTTTCCGTCTGGGTGCCGGCCGGATGCGCGGCGTCGCTGCCGTTCAAGAACAAGCGCAACTATGGGTTCCAGACCGTGCCGCAAGCCGGGCTGGGCGGGCGTCAGGGCTATCAGCCGCGCGGGCGGGGGCTGGGTGGCAGCTCTTCGCTCAACGCGATGATCTACATCCGCGGCACGCCGAGCGACTACAACCACTGGGCGGCGCTCGGCTGCACCGGCTGGAGCTGGAGCGACGTGCTGCCCTACTTCAAGCGCTCCGAAGGCAACGAGCGTTTTGCCGGCCGCGATGACGACGCGCTGCACGGCGGCACCGGCCCGTTGCACGTGAGCGACCTGCGCACCGGCAACCCCATCGCACAACGTTTTGTCGATGCCGGCGTGGCCGCAGGCTACCGCCGCAACAACGATTTCAACGGCCCCGATCAGGAAGGCGTCGGCCCATACCAGGTCACGCAATACAACGGCGAGCGCTGGAACGCCGCACGCGCCTACCTGCACGGCGGCGACAAGGCCGACGCCACGTTCAGCCGCAATCGCCGCCAGCTGACAGTGATGCCCGACACGCAGGCGCTGCGCATCGTCTTTGAAGGCAAGCGCGCGGCGGGTGTGGTGGTGGAGCGTGCGGGCCGCACGGAAACCCTGCGCGCGCGCCGCGAGGTGATCGTCTCATCGGGCGCGTTCGGCTCGCCGCAGTTGCTCATGGCTTCAGGCGTGGGCCCGGCGGAGCATCTGCGCTCGCTCGGCATTCCGGTCGTGCACGACCTGCCCGGCGTCGGCCAGAACCTGCAGGATCACCTCGACATCATCCTGCACAAGAAAGTCTTCAACCTCGATCTGATCGGCTATTCCGCGCGCGGCAGCGCCCACATGCTGGGCGAGATCCTGCGCTACCGGCGCGAGCGTCGCGGCATGCTGGCGACCAACTTTGCCGAAGCCGGCGGCTTCATCAAGAGCCGGCCCGATCTGGCCGATCCCGATCTGCAACTGCACTTCGTGGTCGCCATGGCCGACAACCACAACCGCACGTTCAACTACGGCCACGGCTATTCGTGCCACGTGTGCGTGCTGCGCCCGAAGAGCCGCGGCGAAGTGCGCCTGGCCTCCGCCGACACGCGCGAGGCCCCGCTGATCGACCCGCGTTTCCTGTCCGACCCCGACGACATGAACGGCATGCTTGCCGGCTTCCGCGCCGTGAAGAGCATCTTCGCGCAGCGTCCGTTGGCTGACCTTGGCGGGCGTGAGCTGTATTCCGGAAATATCCGCGGCGATGGCTCCGACGACGAAGCCGTCCGCGCCCTCATCCGCCAGCACGCCGACACCATCTATCACCCCGTCGGCACCTGCAAGATGGGCAGCGCCGACGACGCAATGGCGGTGGTCGACCCGGAACTGCGCGTGCGCGGCCTGACAGGCCTGCGCGTGATCGACGGCTCCGTCATGCCGACGCTCATCGGCGGCAACACCAACGCCCCGATCATCATGATTGCCGAGCGCGCCGCCGACCTGATGCGCCAGGGCGGACGCCCGACGTTAAATGTGGTGAGCGGCATCCCCGCGCAAGCAGCACCGGCCGAGGTGCACTGAAAACAGCGAGGGCGACGAACCGCAGCGCCGCCCTCCGCATACCAACGGTGTGGCCGTTGGAGCCCTAGATGGCGCCTTGAATTTCTGTGAGCGGGCGGAAAAAGGAAGGAGGCCTGTCTGAGCGCAGCGAGTTTGCCTCCTTCCCCGCACGGTCACAGAAATTCAAGGAGAAGTCGCCATCTCGGGCGCGCCTTTCTTTGCTTACTTTCTTTGGCAAGACAAAGAAAGTGAGTCAGCCCCGGCAGGGGATGAAACCAGGGATGCCCCAACAACATCAACGAGCACCCCGAAGCAAATCAGACATCAGTTCCCGGCACTATCCGTAGGCGTATTAAACGAATCCCGCAGCAAATAACTCATCGGCACCTCCAGATTCACCCCATTCGGCGGAATCGGCTGCTGAAACCACTTCTTGTACAGCTTCGGCACCTCGCCATCGACAATCAGCCGCGTCATCGACTGGTCGATCAGCTTCTTGAACTCCGGGTCTTGCTTGCTGAGCATGATCGCGTACGACGACACGAGCTGCGTCTTGCCCGTCAGGCGGTAATCGGCCGGGTTCTTGGCCGTGGCGCGCATGCCCGAGAGCAGGATGTCGTCACCGGCAAACGCATTGGCGCGGCCATCGGCCAGCATCGCAAACGCGCTGCGCAGGTCGTTGGCATCTACCACCTGCATCGTCATGCCCGTCTCGTTGAGCTTGCGTGCGAGATCGGCATTGCTCGATCCGCGCGCGGCCACCACCGTCTTGCCGTTCAGGTCTTCCCATTGCTGGATCGGCGAGCCAGCCTTCACCAGCATGCGGCCCTTGGTGATGTAGTGCGGGATCGTGAAGGCGACTTTCTCACGGCGCTCGCGCGAGTTGTTGGTCGAGCCGCATTCCAGATCGGCCTTGCCCGAGGCGACCACGTCCATGCGTGTGGCGGCTGTCACCGGCACGTACTGCACCTTCAGGTCGGGGCGCTTGAGCGAGGTCTTGATCGAATCGATCAGGCGGGAGCAGATGTCGATCGTGTAGCCGACCGGCTTGGTGCCATCAAGGTACGAAAACGGAATCGAGTCTTCCCGATACGCCACGTGCACCGTGCCCGAATCGCGGATGCGATCGAGCGTCGGGGTGGCGGCAACGGCGGTGGACGGGAAGACAGCGGTGGAAACAGCAGCGGGAACGGCAAGCGCGGCCAGCAGCCACGTGCGCGCAGCGAACGGCATCGTCAAAGGTCCTAGGAGAGTTTCGGGCTTCTAATGGCCAGCCGACCGCATCGGGGCCCTATCGATGCGGCCGTGCGCGCAATCGATTGCCGGGCGACATCCGCCCGGCTGCGCAGCATTGGCTGGGGCGCGTCGTCACTCCCCCCGGGAATGCCAAAGCGTGAAGCAATGTCACGCGCCGCCATGGGCGCGCATTATGCGCTGAATGCGGGTATACCCTCAAGCACCTTCTCGGTGCGTGGTTGATCAGCGTTGCACTAATCCGCCACCTTGTCGGTCGGGAACTTGAACGAGTCGCGCAGCAGGAAGCTCATCGGGATCTCCAGCTTCACGCCATTGGGCGGAATGGGTTGCTGGAACCACTTTTTGTAGAGCTTTTCCGCCTCGCCATCGAGGATCGTGCGTGACATGGCCAGGTCGATCACCTTCTTGAACTCGGCGTCGTCTTTGCCGAGCATGATCGCGTACGGCGCCACCGCCAGGTTGCTGCCGACGACCGCGTAGTCCGCCGGGTTTGGCGACGTCGCCCGGAAGCCATAGAGCAGCACATCATCCATCGCAAACGCATCGGCTTTGCCGGCCGCCACCATGCCGAAGGCTTCGGCGTGGTCGCGGGCCTCTACCACGTTGACCCTGAGCACGCGCGCATCGGCCATCGCGCGGATCTGCCCGCCGTTCGTGCTGCCGCGCGTGGACACCACCGTCTTGTTGTTGAGATCTTCCCAGCGGTGGATGCCCGAACTGGTCTTCACCAGCATGCGGCTGCTGGCAATGTAATGCGGAATAGTGAACGCTACCTTCTCGCGGCGCTCGCGCGTGTTGTTGGTCGATCCGCATTCGAGATCTGCGCGGCCCTCGGTGATGGCGCCGATGCGCGTGGCTGGCGTCACGGGCACGTATTGCACCTTCAGGTCGGGCCGCTTGACCGCCACCTTGACCGCCTCGACCAGCCTCGCGCAGAGGTCGATCGAATATCCCACCGGCTTGCCGCCATCGACATAGGAGAACGGTACGGAGTTCTCGCGATACGCCAGCCGGACAGTGCCGGTATCGCGGATGCGGTCAAGCACGGGGGATGCAGCCAACGCCTGGAAAGCGCACAACGCCAGGCCGGCCGCGAGCAATACGCGGGTCGGATGCGGCACGGGATGTCTCCTGTCTGGTTATTTTTCTGGTGCCGGCGCGCTCGCGCGGCTCCCCCACCCTAGGCGATGTGATCTTTCATCCCGCTTTCACGCCGGCCGCCCCGTGTTTCTCTTCACAGAATCTTCATACAGGCCATGCGCGCTGCAGCACTGCACCCAGCTCCTGAGCATGTCCGTCGAGCGTGCCAAACACGCGGCCATGCTGATGATGGAAGCGGCTGGCGATGAAGCGTTCGGCGTCGTCGGGGTGGGCATGGGCCAGCATCAGGGCGGCCTGGGCCGTGAGTGCCAGCCCCTGCGCGATGCGGCGCGCGGAGGTTTCCTGGATGTCGCCCGGCTGATGCAGCATCGCCTGCAGCGCGGCCAGTTCCGCGCGCACGGCACGGTGGCCCTGTGCGCGCTCGCCAATGTCGTGCATCAGGCGCAGTGCGTCGTCCGGCGTGCGGGCGATGGCGCGCAGCACGTCCAGGCACATCACGTTGCCCGAGCCCTCCCAGATGGAATTGACCGGCGCTTCGCGGTACAGGCGCGCCATCGGGCCTTCTTCCACGTAGCCGTTGCCGCCCCAGACTTCCATGGCCTCGCCGGTGGCCTCAATGGCGCGCTTGCAGACCCAGAACTTGGCGGCGGGCGTGACGATGCGCTTCCACGCCGCGGCCAGCGGATCGACATCTGCGCGCTCGAACGCGCTGCCCAGTTCCATCATCAGCAAGGTCGCGGCTTGCGATTCCAGGGCCAGATCGGCCAGCACGTTGCGCATGAGCGGTTGGTCCACCAGCAGGCGGCCAAAGGCCATGCGATGCCGCGCGTGGTGCAGCGCCTGCATCAGCGCGTGGCGCAGGATGGCCGCGCTGCCGATCACGCAATCCAGCCGCGTGTGCGTGGCCATCTCGATGATGGTCGGAATGCCGCGCCCTTCCTCGCCAATGAGGATGCCCTCTGCGCCGCGGAACTCCACTTCGCAGCTGGCGTTGGAACGGTTGCCGAGCTTGTCTTTCAGGCGCTGGATCTGGATTGGGTTCTTGCCGCCGTCGTCACGAAAGCGCGGTACGAAGAAGCACGACAGCGGCCCGTCTTCCGCGCCCATGCGCGCGACCACCAGGTGTGCATCGCACATCGGCGCAGAGAAGAACCACTTGTGTCCGGTGATCGCGTATGTGGCGCCGCGGCCCTCGCCGCGCAACGGCGTTGCCACCGTGGTGTTGCTGCGCACATCGGAGCCTCCCTGCTTCTCTGTCATGCCCATGCCGACGAGGATGGCGGTCTTCTGGCGCCACGGCAGATCGCGTGCGTCGTGTTCGCGGGCGTAGAGACGGGGGCCAAGCTCGGCAAACAGCGCCGTCTCTTTTTGCAGAACGGGGATGCTCGCGAACGTCATCGTCGCAGGGCACAGCGTGCCGGATTCGATCTGCGCCTGCATGAAATAGCCAGCGGTGCGTGCCGCCCATGCACCCGCACGCGGCTCGGCGAAGGGCAGCGCCTGCAGCCCCTGGCTGCGCATCAGCCCGAGCAGCGCATGCCAGGCGGGGTCGAAGCGGATGGCGTCGATGCGCTCGCCGGTGCGGCTGTGGGTGTGGAGTTCGGGATGGTATGTGTTGGCCTCGGCGGCCCACCGCAGCGTCTCGGGGGCGCCCAGCTGATCACCGAAGGCTTGCAGCGCGCTGGCGTTCCAGCCGCCGCCCAGACGTTCGAGTGCGTTTTGCAACGTGGTGTCGGACGTGAAGGGGTTGAAGCCGGTCAGGTCCGGGACCTGGTTGAAGACGCGGTGGGTGGCCTCGGTGGGCATGGGGGGTCTCCTGGCGTGGTGCTTTTGGTTGTGTGGGCCATGGTAGACCACCGGCGGTGGGGGTGGGTGGAGGGGGATTTCTATACGGGTTCCGCTTGGATGGCGGCCCCATCCCACTCGAGAAACAGATACACGCCCTTGTCCTCCACCAGCCGAAACCCCATCCGCTGATACAAGCGCTGAGCGGGGTTGAAGCGTTCCACATGAATCTGCACGCGTTTTCCTGAAGCGCGGGCCTGCGCAAATACAGCAGCAAGCACCGCGCTGCCGATCCCCGAACCGCACCGCTCCGGCACCAGCGAGATATCGATGATCAGCAGTGCGCCTTCCCGATGCTGTAGGTAGATCCGCCCGGCGGGTACGCCGTCCTGCTCGATCACGAAGAACTCTGCATCGGGATAGGCAAAGTACGCGCGTTGCTGCGCATCGAACTGCATCCGGACGAACTGCGCTTTCTGTTCATCGGTCCAGCCGGTCGCCTGCAGTTCGGCTTCGCGGGTGGTGCCATAGAGGTGCCGCAGGAAAGGCTGATCGGCTTCGGTCAGGGGGCGCAGCGCGGTGCCCGCGCGTTCGATCGGAAAGATCGGCATGGCGCTCAGCCGATGTTGAAGCAGGCTTGGTAGCAAAAGCCCTCCGCGGTGCGGGCGATCGGCACGAGGAACACCGGCTGTTCGGGTAGCGTGGCGTGCTGCAGGAAGTACGTCCCCTGCTGCAGCATGAACGACGCATCGCTTGCGAAGAACAATGAGAACACGCGCTGGCCTGGACGAGGGGCCGGCTCGGCCGTCACTTTGTCGAGGTTCAGCGTGAATTGTGGGTCGTGGGCTCCGCCTGGAGCCTGCAGCACGGAAAAGGCGGTGCCGACATGCGGCTGGAACAACTCTGCGGAAATCGTCATGGGCGGCAGATCGGATGCGGAAATTGGGCGATGGACTGGCACAGCATGCGTCGCCAGTCCATCGCAACGGCAGCGGCTTACGGGTGTTGCGGCCAAGCGCCTTGCAGGGCGATGCAATAGTTCATGACCAGGAACGGCTGCATGTTCTCGTGCGGCTGGCTGTCCCCGGAAGTGCCGACCGCCTGCGGTGCCAGCGAAGTCATCGTCGGCGCTGGTGAGGCATCTGTGTTGATGAACGACTGGTTGAGCGTCACCTGAAAGCGGGCCGGCAGGCGGCCACCTGCTGTCGTCGACGCTGCACGACTGTTGTCACCGTATGCAGTGTGCGAGTGCGATGGCATCTCGGTATCCGCCAGCGAGACGGTGGACGAGCCCTGTGGATCGTTGAGCACGCCGCTCACAGGGCCCATGACCGCCCGCGCACGGAGGTCGGGTAAGCCGAAGGTTGTTGAACCGTTGCCTCCATAGTTGGTGCCAAGGATGGAGAACAGTGTCGTGTTCTGCGAGATCGGCATGATCGCCCCATCGCAGGCGGCCCAGTCCACCGGCGCAAAATTGAACCCGAAGATACGGATTTCCCCGACGAATTGATCGGACATTGGTTTCCCCTTTCGACTCAGCCTTGCGACGGGTAGATGCCCGCGGTGGCGATGATGTAGTTGATGGAGGCCGTCGGCATTTGATTGGTATGCGCCTGATTGCTGCCGGTCTGCCCGATCGTCTGGGGGGCCAGCGCGGCCTTGCCCGGCGAATTTGCCGTGCCGGCGTCGTAGAAGCCCTGCGCGTTCGATACGGTTGCCAGCAGTACGCTCGGGCCGGGCGTAATAGTCGTGGCGGCCGCGCTGGTGCAGTTGATGGCGTGGTTGTGCCCCGGAATCTGATTGATCGTCAACGTCACGCCGTCGACGCCGAACTGCTCTCCGATCAGGCGGTTAGTCAGCCCTGGGCCCTGCCCTTGTCCCACGGGAAGCTTCCCCTGCAGGTCTGGCAAGCCGAAGGTGCTCTGGCCATCGCCACCGTAAGTGGTGCCAAGCAGAGTGAAAAGGGTCTCATTCTCTGATATGCCAATGATCTGGCCTTGACAAAGCAGCCAGCCCACCGGGGCATAGTTGCCTGCGAACAGGCGGATTTCGCCAACGTATGGTTCTGCCATGAGTGATCTCCTAGCCGCGTGACGGGTACACGCCGGTCAGCGCGATGATGTAGTTCAGCACCAGCGATGGCTGCATGTTTTCGTGCGGCTGGTTGCCGCCGCTGGAGCCGCAGGCTTCGTTCGACAGCGGCGTCAACGTGCCGGGTGCGCCGTAAAGAGGGGTGCCTGCACTTGGGGGCCCCGGATTCGCCGGGTTGTAAATGTTGCTGGTGGCTAGGAGATGGTTCTGCGTGATGCCTGTCGTCGGCAATGTGGCGGGCGTCGTCGATGCATTGAATGGGTGGCTGTGCGCCGGCACTTGTGTGGTCGACAGCGTGACGGTCTCGGCGCCACCTACCTCGCCCTGCACGTAGTCCTGGAGGTCGCGGTGCAGCGGCGTGCGGCCGCGCAGGTCCGGCAACGCGAAGTTGGTCGTGCCATTGCCGCCATACTGGGTGCCCAGCAGCGAAAACAGCGCGGTGTTCGTCTGGATGGACAGCAGTGCGCCATTGCACAAGGCCCATCCTTTTGGTGGAAAAGGAAATCCACAGAGGCGAATCTCGCCCAGGTATTGATCCACGACCCCTCCTCGTAATGTGGCATCGCCACGATCTTGAATTCTTCGCTTCGAAGCAGAAAATCTTCTATTAATGGTTTCTGCGTCTCAATTTGATTGCCAGTCTGGTCATGGCGTATCACTAAACATAATGGACGGGATTTTCGCGTTGTCCGTATGAAAATCCAGTGTCAAGGCAGCAGAGCGTGCCAAAAGCGACACATCATGCCAATTCATCCGAAAGTTGGTATTGACGACACGGGACACCTTTCATAGCATCGCGTCGGGATCATTGCGCCTGCTCATTTTAAAAGAAACAAAGGGGCATTGATCTGTCGGGGGGTATTTGTGAGGGTTAACGCTTAATCATTGCATGGTTAGACGCTATGCAATGGATTGTAAGTGTTCAAATCTGCGCGCTATTTCCCCTCATTACCGGGGAGTGCCCGATGGGGATCAGGCACTGAATTTCCCATTACGCCACAAAGAGAAAAGCCCGCGACAGAGCGGGCGGAACGAGGGAGAAATGCGCGTGCTGACACAAAGCAGCCCGTATGGCCGGCGTGGGGTCGCCGGATGGTCAATGTTCCGGTGCCTGGAGGCGCAGGGGCGGAAATGGATGCGCCGGGGCCTACTGGCCTTGCTGGCGATCTGGTTGACCGTGTTGTCGCAGGGGGCGCTCGCGAACATCTCATGCTCCGTCTCGTTTTCGATGCAGCAAAACACGACGAAAACCTACTCGCTGACGGCTGGTGAAAATGCCGCATGTGACCCGCTTAACGTAGGGATAGCGTTCGACACCTTCGGGGACCAAAACTTCGACAACACCTCGGGCGCCGTCACTACACCAACCACGCAAGGCGGTACCTTCTATATTTTCGCCAATGTTCCCGGCGGCAGCGGTGCCCAGAACGGTTTCGTCTACACGCCCCCGAACCCCTCCTTCAGCGGCACGGATACCGCGACGTTCTATGTGACAGATAACAATGGCAACTGGACGCCTACCGGCTCGTTGACCATTACCGTGATCCCGACTGCGCCGACGGTGACGAGCATTGCGCCGAACTCAGGGACCACCGCCGGCGGCACCTCCGTCGCCATCATCGGCACCAATTTCACCAGCGCCACTGCGGTCAAGTTTGGCGCGACCAACGCCACCAGCTACACCGTCAACAGCGCAACGTCGATCACAGCCACCTCGCCCGCAGGGGCGGCCGGGACGGTTGACATCACCGTAACCAACGCTAACGGAACCAGCCCGACCAACGCGTCCGACCAATACACCTTTGTAGCGCCTCCTGTTGCGAACGCGGTCAGCACCACCGTTGCACACGGCAGCACAAGCAACCCCGTCACGCTGAACATTACCGGCGGCGCGCCGACCGGCGTGGCCGTCGCAACGCAGGCAGCGCACGGCACAGCCACCGCGTCGGGCACGTCGATCACCTATACGCCCAGCGCGTCCTACTCAGGCTCGGACTCATTCACGTACACCGCGACCAACGCGGGTGGCACGTCTGCGCCCGCCACCGTGACTGTCACCGTGTCGAATCCGACCGTCACGTATGGGCCGTCCTCGCCTGCAGCCGGCACGGTGGGTACGGCTTATAGCCAAACGCCGGCTTCCGCCAGCGGCGGTACGGCGCCTTATACCTACACGATTGCGTCGGGCGCGCTGCCCGCCGGCATCTCGCTGGCCAGCGACGGCACGCTGTCGGGCACGCCCACGGCGGGCGGTACGTTCAACTTCACCGTTACGGCCACCGACAGCAGCACAGGCACCGGTCCGTTCACGGCGACCAGCGGCACGCTCACGCTGACTGTCGCTGCACCGACGATCACGCTCTCGCCGTCCGCGCTGACCAATGCCACCGTTGCCACGGCATATAGCCAGACGATAACGGCCAGCGGCGGTACGGCGGCCTACACCTACGCCGTCACTTCCGGAGCGTTGCCGGCTGGCCTCACGCTCAGTTCTGGCGGCGCGCTGTCGGGGACGCCCACGGCAGGCGGCACGTTCAACTTCACCGTGACCGCCACCGATAGCAGTACCGGCAGCGGCCCGTATACAGGCAGCCGCGCCTATACGCTGGTCGTCAATGCGCCCACGTTGGCGATCACACCGGCGTCGGGCAGTCTCAGCGCTTCGGCCGGCGTGGCCTACAGCCAGACCTTCACAGTCAGTGGCGGCCTGGCGCCATACACGTATAGCCTTGCCGTCAATAGCGGCACGATGCCGACCGGTCTCTCGTTCAACACCGGTACCGGCGTGTTGTCCGGTACGCCCACCACCACGGGCGTGGTGAATTTCACGGTGACTACCACGGACCACGCAACCGGCACGGGGCCGTACAGCACGTCTGGCACCTACACGCTGACCACCTCGGCGCCCACCATTACTGTGTCGCCCACCACACTGATCGCGGCAACCGTCGGCGCCGCCTACAGCCAGACTGCGACGGCCAGCGGGGGTGCCGCGCCTTATAGCTACGCGCTGACGGCCGGTGCCCTGCCAGCGGGCCTGAGTATGAACAGCAGCACCGGGGCGATCACTGGCACGCCCACGGCGGGCGGCACCTTCAACTTCACCGTCACGGCCACCGATGCCAACAGCTATACCGGCTCGCGTGCGTACAGCCTGACGGTCAGTGCTGCCACCGTCACGGTGAGCCCGAGCACGTTGCCGGGCGCTACCGTCGCTACGGCTTACAGCCAGACCATCTTGGCCAGCGGCGGCACAGGTTCCTACACGTACGCCGTCACGGCGGGTTCGCTGCCGGCGGGGCTTACGCTGTCCAGTAACGGCACGCTGTCGGGTACACCCACGTCCGGTGGTGCGTTCAACTTCACCGTCACCGCGACTGACAGCAGCACCGGAACCGGTCCCTACACCGGAAGCCGCGCCTACTCGCTGACGATTGGGTCGCCCACCTTGACCATCACACCGGCCTCGGGTTCTCTCGGCGGTGTCGCCGGCACGGCGTACAGCCGCAACTTCACGGCAAGTGGTGGTACGAGCCCGTACACCTATGGCCTTGTAGTCAACAGCGGCACCATGCCCGCGGGCCTGACCTGGAACGGCGCCACCGGCACGCTGGCAGGTACCCCAACCACGGCCGGCACGGTCAGCTTTACCGTCACCGCGACCGACAGTTCGACGGGGACGGGTGCCCCATTTGCGGTCGGCGGGGTCTATACGCTCATCATCGCCGCGCCTAGCGTGACGGTATCGCCGGCCACGCTGCCCAACCCGGCGATTGCATCGGCGTACAGCCAAACCATCTCGGCAGCCAATGGCACCGCGCCGTACACCTACGCTGTGACGGCGGGTGCGTTGCCGGCAGGCCTGAGCTTGAACACCACCACCGGCGTCCTCTCGGGCACGCCCACCGCAGGGGGAACGTTCAACCTCACCATCACGGCGACGGATGCCAATAGCTTCACGGCCAGCCGTGCCTACAGCGTCACCATCGGTGCGCCCACGGTCACGGTGAGTCCTGCGGCCGCTAACCCGGCCCAGATCACCACGGCCTACAGCCAGACCTTCAGTGCGGCCGGCGGCACCGCGCCTTACACGTACGCCGTGTCCACAGGTACGTTGCCAGCGGGCCTCAGCCTGAACGCCAGCACAGGCGTTCTGTCGGGCACGCCCACTACGCTGGGCAGCAGTACGTTCACTGTGAAGGCCACTGACAGCAGCACAGGCACCGGCGCCCCGTACAACGGGACACGCAGCTACACGATCACGGTGGGCCAGGTGATCGGCACCGCGCCGGCAATCACGGCCACCACCATGTCGACGGCGCCGATCACGCTGCATGCAACGGCCAATGCAACGGGCGGTCCGTTCTCGTCCATTGCGATTGTCAGTCCGCCTGCCAGCGGCACTGCCGTCGTCAACGGTCTGGACATCGTTTACACCCCGACCCCGACCACCTCCGGCGCCGTCAACTTCACCTATGCGCTGATCAACACGGCCGGCACATCTGCGCCGATTCCGGTGACGGTCAACGTGAATGCGGTGCCCATTGCCGTAGCGCAGAAACAGGCCACCACGTCGTCGGGCCAGGCGGTGAGCGTGGACTTGACCGAAGGCGCCACGGGTGGCCCCTTCACGGCGGCGACGCTGGTGTCGGTAGTGCCGGCCAACGCCGGCACGGCCACGATTGTGCAGAAGGCTGTGCAGACGCCGGCGGGCGTGAGGAGTCCGGCTGCGGCGGCATCGACCTATGTGATGAACTTCACGCCGTCGGGCACCTACAGCGGCCAGGCCGTGCTGACGTACACGCTGTCCAACGCGTTTGCCACCTCGGCGCCGGCCACGGTGCAGGTGAGCGTGGCGCCGCGCAAGGACCCCTCGGCCGACCCGGATGTGGCAGGTCTGATCAACGCGCAAGTGCAGGCCGCGCGCCGCTTTGCCACCACGCAGATCGACAACTACAACCGTCGTCTGGAAGCGCTGCATGGCACGGGCCGGGCACCGTCAGGCAACGGTCTGACAGTCGCCATGCCGGGCCAGCGCGTGGACATGCAGGCGCGTTGCCAGGATGTGGTCGGCATTTCCGCGCACGATGCCTGCATGCGCGGTGAGGGCCAAGGCGTGCGGCCGTTCGCACGGGGCAAGCGCAATACCGATGCGGCCAGCGGCAACACCGACAAGTCGAACGCAGATGCCGGTCCCGACCTGCCCGGTGCCGACGCAGCCGGCGTGGGCCCGGACAACACCGATCCGAATCTCGCGTTCTGGAGCGCCGGTACGCTGGACTTTGGTTTCGCCAACGCGGGCACGCAACGATCCGGTTTCCGCTTCACCACAGGCGGCGTGACGGCGGGCGCCGATTACCGCGTGTCCGATCAGCTCTCGATCGGCGGTGGCTTCGGCTACGGGCGTGACTCCACCGACATCGGCAACGCGGGCACCAAGAGCACGGGCGACAGCTATAGCCTTGCGCTCTACGGCAGCTATCGCCCGCTGCCTTCGTTGTTCGTCGATGGCGTGGCCGGCTTCGGCACGCTCAGTTTCGACTCGCGCCGCTGGGTGACGGACTCCAACGACTTTGCCACCGGCAAGCGCAACGGCAAGCAAGTGTTCGCCTCCGTGTCGGCCGGCTATGAGCATCGCGATCGCACCTGGCTGATCTCGCCTTACGGGCGCCTGGCGGTCTCGCAATCGACGCTGGATCAGTTCACGGAATCGGGCGCCGGCATCAACGCGCTGACGTATTTCGACCAGACGGTGACAACGGTATCCGGCACGCTCGGCCTGCGTGCGGAATACACGCAGAAGACCAAGTGGGGCACGTTCCTGCCGTTCGCACGGGTGGAGTACCAGCACGACTTCAATGGACAGAGCAATGCGGGGTTGGCGTATGCCGATCTGGCATCGGCGGGCCCTGCTTACTACGTGCCGGGTACGCCGTTTGGGCGCGATCGCATGCAGATCGGGTTGGGAACGAAGTTCCGCACCGGGCCGCTCACGTTTGGGTTGGACTACAGCGTGATGGCTGGGATGGGCGGTTTGCAGCAGGGGATTCGGTTGACGTTTGCTGCACCGTTCTGAAGCAACAAGCGGTAAGCGCCCAACAAAAAGCCAGCCTTCGGGCTGGCTTTTTTTTCGGCCGCGATCTCAGCGCATCAGGTTGCCGTCGAGGATTCCGCCGGCTTTTCCCCAGTCAACAAGTAATGCATCAGTTCCCGCACCGGCCGAATCGCCTCCCCAAACGGCAACTTCCCAGCCCCGCGGAAAAACAGCCCGCGCTCCACATCTCCCCGCAGCGCCTGCGCAAGCTTCAGGTCAATGCAGAACTGCCCCACCTTCCCAATCCCATCCCGCAGCCCGCACGTCTGCAAACAATCGAACCCTTGCAGGCAATCCCGCACCTTGGCTTTCGCCTGCAGCGCGCTTTCGCGCGACAGATAACGCGACAACCACGGCGTCATCACCGCCCGCGCCGGCAACCCGGCCACGCTGACGAACTCGCCGATATCGCCTTGCTCCGCGCCCGTCAGCACCCGCTTGAAGCGCACGTGCGCATCGCCCTCTTCTGTCACCGCAAATGCAGTGCCGAGCTGCACCGCAGCGGCGCCCTTGTCGAGCCAATGCTTCACCTTGGCATGCGAATCGATGCCACCTGCAAGGATGATCGGAATCTGTTCCGCAGCCAGCCCCAGCTTGATGAACAGTTCACGGCATTCGTCCAGCACCCGCGCGAACGAAAAGCGTTCGTCGCGCAAATCCTCAATGCGGGCTGCGCCCAGGTGGCCGCCGGCGTGCGTCGGATGCTCGATCACCACCGCATCCGGCAAGCGCGACTTCTTCATCCACCGCTTGAGCACCACGCCCACGCCGCGCGAGTCGGAAAGGATCGGGATCAGCGCGACCCTCGGGTGCTCGGCGGTCATCTCGGGCAGATCGAGCGGAAGCCCCGCGCCCATGACGATGGCATCGGCGCCGCTCTCGCACGCCTGACGCACCAGCGCGGGGTGCGATTCCACCGCCTTCATCACGTTCACGGCGATCATGCCGTTGCCCTGGCTGCCTTCACGCGCGGCGCGGATCTCGCGGTCCAGCGCGACGAGGTTGGCGGCGTTGATGGCGTCCTTGTCGTGCGATTTCTCGGTGGCGGCAACAAGGTCTGCGTGGTGATGCCGCAAGTCGATGCTGGCGATGGTGCCGACGCCGCCTTCGCGCGCCACGGCGCCGGCCAGCCGGTGCGCCGAAATACCCACGCCCATCCCGCCCTGCACGATGGGTACGAGGCTGCGCCCCGCGAGTGTGAACCGACGCTCCAGCATGACAACTCCCAGCGGCCGTGCCGCAATGCAATAGAAAAGGGACTGAGCGTCGCATAGGTGAAACGCAGCGGGGTTGCGCAAGATCAAGGCGGGTTGCGCCGGTGCGCGCCGCCGCACATTGCGCGGCGGTTTGGACTGAAATGACCCGTCGACCGTCAACTCACTGGTTTTCGTGCTGGCAACGCCGACGGCCCTGTGCTTAAATTCAGCCTCGTTGGATGAAACAGGGGTGCCGTACGGATGGGCCGTGCGGCTGAGAGAGTCCCTTCGCACCCGATCCGGTTCGTACCGGCGTGGGAAGTTTCAGAACACCGCGTAGTCTCTGGCAGCCCACCCCTCAGTTCTTCGGGTCACGCCACCTCTCCCGGTTTCGTCCACTGCCTGCTCCACCAGGCCACAGAATCTAGGACGAGACCATGCCCCAAGCCAAAAACGCCCCCGCCGCATCGTTCGACTCGCTGCAGTCCGAGCTCGACCAGAAGTTCGCCTATCCGGCCTCCAGCAAGACCTACATCGTCGGCAGCCGCGCGGACATCCGCGTGCCGATGCGCACCATCAAGCAGACCGCCACGCGCACCGACAAGGGCGAGATGCTGAACCCGCCGGTGCCGGTGTACGACACCTCGGGCCCGTACTCCGATCCGGACGTGCACATTGATCTGAAGGCGGGCCTCGCCCCGCTGCGCGCCAAGTGGATCGACGAGCGCGGCGATACGGAAATCCTCTCGGGCCTGTCGTCCGAATACGGCCGCACGCGTGCCAACGACCCGGCCACGGCCCACCTGCGCTTTGCACAACTGACGAACCCGCGCCGCGCCAAGGCCGGCGCCAACGTAAGCCAGATGCACTATGCGCGTCGCGGCATCATCACGCCGGAAATGGAGTACGTCGCGCTGCGCGAATCGCTGAACCTGCAGGCGCTGCAAGACAAGCCCGAGTACCGCCAACTGCTCAAGCAGCATCCGGGCTTCTCCTACGGCGCCAACCTGCCGCAGCGTCCGGAAGACATCACGCCGGAATTCGTGCGTGCGGAAATCGCTGCAGGCCGCGCGATCATCCCCGCCAACATCAACCACACCGAGCTGGAGCCGATGGCCATCGGCCGCAACTTCCGCGTGAAGATCAACGGCAACCTCGGCAACTCGGCCGTGACGTCGTCGCTGGCCGAGGAAGTGGAAAAGATGGTGTGGGCGATCCGCTGGGGCGCCGACACGATCATGGACTTGTCCACCGGCAAGCACATTCACGAGACGCGCGAATGGATCCTGCGCAACTCGCCGGTGCCCATCGGCACGGTGCCCATCTACCAGGCGCTGGACAAGACCGGCGGCGTGGCCGAAGACCTGACGTGGGAGATGTTCCGCGACACGCTGATCGAACAGGCCGAGCAAGGCGTGGACTACTTCACCATCCACGCGGGCGTGCTGCTGCGCTACGTGCCGCTCACCGCCGATCGCATCACGGGCATCGTCTCGCGCGGTGGTTCGATCATGGCCAAGTGGTGCCTGGCGCATCACAAGGAAAACTTCCTGTACACGCACTTCGACGAGATCTGCGAAATCATGAAGGCGTACGACGTGTCGTTCAGCCTGGGCGATGGTCTGCGCCCGGGTTGCATTGCCGACTCGAACGACGCCGCGCAATTTGGCGAGCTGCACACGCTGGGCGAACTCACCAAGAAGGCGTGGGAGCACGACGTGCAGGTCATGATCGAGGGCCCGGGCCACGTGCCGCTGCAACGCGTGCAAGCCAACATGGACGAAGAACTGAAGCACTGCTTCGAAGCCCCGTTCTACACGCTGGGCCCGCTGGTGACGGACATCGCCCCCGGCTACGACCACATCACCAGCGGCATCGGCGCGGCCAACATCGGCTGGTACGGCACCGCCATGCTCTGCTACGTCACGCCCAAGGAACACCTGGGCCTGCCCGACAAGGAAGACGTGCGCGAAGGCATCATCACCTACAAGATCGCCGCGCACGCGGCTGACCTTGCCAAGGGCTGGCCGGGCGCGCAGCTGCGTGACAACGCGCTGTCCAAGGCACGCTTTGAATTCCGCTGGGAAGACCAGTTCAACCTCGGCCTCGATCCGGAGAAGGCACGCGCCTTCCACGATGAAACGCTGCCGGCCGAGGGCGCCAAGATCGCGCATTTCTGTTCGATGTGCGGTCCGAAGTTCTGCTCGATGAAGATCACGCAGGAAGTGCGCGACTACGCGGCAACGCTCGACGCCAACGCCACTGCCGCAGCAGTTAACCCAACTGCGGGCATGGAAGAGAAGTCGATCGAGTTCCGCAAGAGCGGCAGCAAGATCTACAGCTAACCAACCGGTGCAATGCCAACCTCGACTTCATTCGACGTAACGATCCTCGGCGGCGGCCTCGCTGGCCGCCTGTGTGCCTGGCAGCTCGCGCAAACGGGGGTACCCCCCGCGCGCATTGCCGTGGTGGAGCGCGGCCAACGCGACGGCAGCGGTGCCGCCGCGTATGTTGCTGCGGCCATGCTGGCACCGCTGGCCGAAGCCGCCGTGGCGGATCGTTTTGTTGTGGATTTGGGGTTGGCAAGCCTGGCGCTGTGGCGCGATTGGTTGCCCAAGCTGCGCACGCCGGTCTTCTTCCAGGAGGCTGGCACGCTGGTGGTGTGGCATGCGGCAGACCGTGGAGAGGCATCGCTGTTTGCCAACCACGTGCGCAATGCCGCGCCGCCTGAGCGCGTGGCCGCCGATCTGCGAGCCGTGGACGCGGCCGGCATTGCCCAGCTCGAGCCGCTTCTCGCGCAGCGCTTCACGCAAGGTCTGTATCTGGCGGGCGAAGGCCAACTGGACCCGCGTGGCGTGTTGGATGCGCTGGCGACCGAGCTTGAAGCGCTGGGCGTGCAACTGCGCTGGAACACGGAAGTTGCTGATCCGAGCCTCGACGCGCTGGCCGCTGCAGGGCTTGGCGCGCGCCTCGTGCTCGATTGCCGTGGCCTGGGTGCCAAGCCGCAATGGCCGCGCTTGCGTGGCCTGCGCGGCGAGGTGGCGCGCATCCATGCGCCCGACGTGTCGCTCACGCGGCCGGTGCGCATGCTGCATCCGCGCTATCCGCTGTACATCGCGCCCAAGCCGGGCAATGTCTACGTGATTGGCGCGACCGAGCTTGAATCCGACGACATGTCGCCGGCAAGCGTGCGTTCCACGCTGGAGCTGCTGTCTGCGGCCTACGCCGTGCACCCCGCGTTTGGCGAGGCACGCGTGCTCGAGCTGAACACGCAGTGCCGGCCGACGCTCCCGGACCACCGTCCGGCCATCCGCTGGGATGGCGCTGGCACGCTGTCGGTCAATGGCCTGTACCGGCACGGCTACATGATCGCGCCCGCCGTCACCCGAGCCGCGGTGGCAGCGGCGTGCGACGTGCTGGACGGCTGTGCCTTCGATACGGACGACTGCGAATGGCCTGCGCTGTTCGCTGGCGCCGTATCCCCCGAACCTGTTTTGTCATGACGCTGAACGTCACCCTCAACGATCTGTCGCTCGCGCTGCCTGCGGGCAGCACGCTGGCCGATGCCATTGGTGCCGCCGCGCCGCAACTGCAGATCGCGCCGCCGTTTGCCGCATCGGTGAACGGCGACTTCGTGCCCAAGGCGCGCCATGCGCAGCACGCGCTCAACGCGGGCGACCGCATTGCACTCGTGCAGCCCGTCGTGGGCGGCTAGGAGTCTTTGATGACCACTACGAATCTTTCCGCCGTGGCGGATCCTCTGCGGCTGTACGACGAGACCTTCGCCTCGCGCCTGCTGCTCGGCACTGCGCGTTATCCGTCGCCGCAAGCGCTGGAGGACGCGGTGCGCGTGTCCAACCCGGCCATGCTGACGGTTGCCCTGCGCCGCCAGAGCGCCGGCTCGCCCGATGGCGGCGCCGGCTTCTGGAAGATGCTGCGCGCGCTCGGCGTGCCCGTGCTGCCGAACACCGCTGGCTGCTATTCCGCCGACGAGGCTTACACGCTCGCGCAGATGTCGCGCGAAGTGTTCGAGACCGACTGGATCAAGCTCGAAGTCATCGGTGATGACTACACGCTGCAGCCCGATACGCTCGCCCTGCCCGCCGCCGCCGAACGCCTCATCCGCGATGGCTTCAAGGTGCTGCCGTATTGCACCGAAGATCTCGTGCTGTGCCGCCGCCTGCTCGACGTCGGCTGCCAGGCGCTGATGCCCTGGGCCGCGCCCATCGGCACAGGCCGCGGGCCCACCAACCCGTACGGCCTGCGCCTGCTGCGCGAGCGCTTGCCCAACGTGCCGCTCATCGTCGATGCCGGCCTGGGTGTTCCGTCACACGCCACGCAAGTCATGGAGTGGGGCTATGACGCCGTGCTGCTGAACACCGCTGTCGCGCAAGCGAGCGACCCTGTGGCGATGGCGCAGGCGTTTGCGATGGCCACGCAGGCCGGCCGTCTCGCGCGCCTGTCTGGCCCGATGCCCGAGCGTGACGTTGCGCAGGCGAGCACGCCCGTTGTTGGCTTGCCGTTCTGGCATGCGGAAGAGAAGCAGGCATGAGTGCATCCGCCTTGCGTTTTTCCGCCGCGTGGCCGGAAGCGGCTGCATTGGCCGCACAGATCGTCGATCGCCATGTGGAAGCGTTTGGTCGCGCGCCGCACGCCTGGAGCGTGACCGACCGCGCTGACGAAGCCACGAGCGCCGCCACGGTCCTGCTGACCACCGATGCCGCGCAAGCCGAACGTGCTCGCTCCGCTGGCGCGGCTGTTGTGCTGACGGCAGTGGAAGGCGGTCAACGCATCGACACCGTGTACGACCGCCTCGGCACGTACCGCTTCGCGTCTGCGGCACAAGGCGATGCATTCGATGCGCACTTTGCCGCCATCTTCGGCGCGGCACTCGCGCTGGCGTTCGAGCCGCGCGATGCGCTGTGCGTGGCGCGCGCATGGATCGCCGAAGGCAATGCCGACGCGCTCGCTTGGCCGACGCGCTTCGACGCCCTGCCCCGCGTGCTCGAACCGGCATTGCCGTGCCCGACCGCAGCGGACCTCGCCTTTGCGCCGTGCCCGACGCAACTCGGCATCTACGCTGTCGTGCCGGATGCGGACTGGGTCGAGCGCCTCGTCGCGCTCAAGGTGCCGACGGTGCAATTACGCTTCAAGTCGGACGACGCGCAAGCCGTGGTCGACCAGGTGCACCGCGCAGAAGCCGCCGCACGCGGCAGCGCCACGCGCCTGTTCATCAACGACCATTGGCAAGTCGCGCTGGATGTTCACGCTGAGGTATCTGGCAGCGGCATCTACGGCATCCACCTCGGCCAGGAAGATATCGACGAGGCTGACCTGGAAGCCATTCGTTCCGCAGGTCTGCGCCTTGGCATCAGCACGCACGGCTTTGCCGAGATGCTCCGCGTCGCACCGTTGAACCCGAGCTACCTTGCGCTCGGTGCCGTGTTTGCCACGCCCACCAAGACCATGCCCACCGTGCCGCAGGGCCTCGGCCGCTTGTTCGCCTACGCCGCTGCCATGCGCACGCGCGTGCCGGCCCCGCCACTGGTGGCCATCGGCGGCATCGATCAGGCAGCGATGCCGCGTGTGCTGGAATCCGGCGTGGGCTCTGTGGCGGTGGTGCGTGCCATCACCCAGGCGGCCGATGTGCCGGCTGCGGTGGACGCACTGCAAGCGACGTTCGCGGCGCACGTGCGCGCGTAAGCATCGCGCGCTGCACGCAAGCGCGCTTGTGCCGCGCACCCGGGTTTTCGCTGACCTATCCTGTTCGTGCGCCGCTGCGGTCGTTGCCGCAGCGGTTTTCGAAAACACGCTGCAGGAGACAAGACATGGCGGTCCAGCCCATCCCCGAGGGTTACCACAGCGTCACCCCGTACCTGAGCATCAAAGGCGCCGCGCGCGCCATCGACTTCTACAAGCAGGCCTTCGGCGCCACAGAAATCATGCGCATGAACGGCCCCAACGGCACCATCGCGCACGCCGAAATCCGCATCGGGAATTCACCGATCATGCTGGCCGATGAATTCCCCAACATGGCCTGCGCCAGCCCCGAGACGCTGCAGAGTACGTCGGTCGGGATGATGATCTATGTGCCCAACGTCGACGCTGTGTTTGCCAATGCCCTGAAGGCCGGCGGCACGGAAGTCCGCCCGGTGGTGGACCAGTTCTACGGCGACCGCTCCGGCACGCTGAAGGACCCGTTCGGCCACGTGTGGACGGTCTCAACTCATGTGGAAGACGTGGCGCCCGATGAGATGGCCAAGCGCATGGAGAAGTGGACGAAGGAGCAGGCTGCGGCATCGGCTTGATATCGGGAGCGGTCAAGAAAAAAGCGCGGACGTGAGCCGCGCTTTTTTTTTCCTGCGTTGATCGCTCAACGCGGCTGGCACGTCACCTGCACGTTGTTCACGTCCCCATTGACCGTACCGCTGCCATTGGTCACCACGCAGTTGGCCGATGCGGGCTGCGTGCTGATCGTTACCACGTAGCTATTGTCGAACGGCACCAGCCCGCCAAACACGAACGGCCCGTTGGCCGCCAGCGTAAGCGAATCGCGGCCGTTGTTGAGCAACACGATCGATTGGCCGCCGGGCAGCCCGGTCAACGTGCCGCCAATCGAGAAGACGCTGCCGATGGGCGAGCCCAGGCTGATGTAGCCATTACACGCACCAAGCAGCGCGCACAGCGCAGCCACCGGAAGACAGCGAACCAGCATCGGCAGGCGTTTCATGGCGGCTCCCCTGATCAGTCTTCGTCGACATCCACTTCGAGCGAACGCGGTGCTGCGAGCGGTCGCGGTGCGAACCCGTGGTTCAACGGACCGGCGCCGCGCCCGAGCGCCAGATGCCGGCCCGCGCCGATGGCATGCAGCAGGTAATCGAGCGAGGCTTCGATAGCGACTTCCAGCGCATCACCGCGCGCCAGGTGCGCGGCAATGGCGGCGGACAGCGTGCAACCGGTGCCGTGCGTGTGCGGCGTGTCGATGTAGGTATGGGCGTAGACGCGCTCGGTGCCGTCGGCGGTGACGAGCACGTCTTGCAGCACGCCGTCTTCACCGGCGGTGGACGTGGCGCTCAGGTGCCCACCCTTGAGCAGCACCGCGCGGGGCCCAAGCGCCAGCAGGTCGCGCGCGGCGGGCAGCATGTCTTCTGCGGTGCGCACCTCGCGGCCGAGCAGCGCGCTGGCTTCCGGCAGGTTGGGCGTGACGAGCAGCGCGCGGGGGAACAGCCATTTCGCCATGGCCTGCGCCGTAGCATCGCTGCCGAGCAGCGCGCCGCTGGTGCTGACCATGACCGGATCGACGACGAGGTTGGCGATCGGGTGGCGGTCCAGCGCAGAGAGGATGGCTTCCACCACCTGCGGCGTACCGAGCATGCCGGTCTTGGCGGCATCGACGCCAATGTCGCTTGCCACGGCGTCGATCTGTGCGGCCACGATGTCGGGGGGGAGCGATTCCACCGCCGTCACACCCAGCGTGTTCTGGGCGGTGATGGCCGTGATGGCCGACATGCCGTAGCAGCCGAGCGCGGCAAACGTCTTCAGGTCAGCCTGGATGCCCGCACCGCCGCCGCTATCCGAACCGGCGATGGTGAGCACGCGCGGCACGTGCGAGGCGGGAGCGGCAAACGCAGCGAGGGTCGGGTCGGTGATCGTCATGTCGGTGCGAACGTATGGGGGTGTTCGCACTATAGCGCTACCGAAGCCGGATTGACGCGCGGGGTTCTGAACCCCACGGGTGAGGGTTTTTGGCTCGAACGCGAGGCTCAAACACTGGAACGCGACGGTTTTTGGCTCGAACGCGAGGCTCAAACACTGGAACGTGACGGTTTTTGGCTCGAACGTGAGGCACAAGCAGTGGAGCCCGACAGTTTCAGGCGCGAACGGGAGGCTTCCACTGCCGAGGGCGAGGTGCGGCGCGTCAGTCCATCAGATCGGTGTAGTCAGCGGCAGCGTAGCGCTGGGCGCGGTCCCACGGCGCTGCAGCCGGCGCTGGCAACGCCGTCACGCGCGTGAGCTTGCGTTGGGTGCCGGTGGCGTTGCGCGATTCCACGCGACGCGGGTATTGGCCGGCGACGTCCCAATCGACGGTGACGGTGCGCTCGCCCTGCGTAGATCGGTAGGTCTGCACGCCATTGCGTACGGGGCCGTCGGCGCGCATGCCCTTGAGTGCGGCCGGGTCGAGCAGGTGGTAGGCCGTGGCCCATGAGCCGTCGAAGCCGATGTTGGAGTATTCGGCGGGTTCCACGGCGTAGTTCTTCTGCTGCGAAACGCTCACCACGCGCACGGTGAGTGCGCCCTTGCCATCGCGTTCGATCCAGCGCGGGGCGGTGTCGGTGTCGGCGTGTTTGTGGCCGGCGTGGGTGTCGGCGTGGTCATGTTCGGCGTGGGCCGATGCGGGCGGCAGTTCGCGTGCGATCCAGACGCGGTCGCTCTGCCGATAGACGCGCTCGGCAAAGCGGACGTCGCGCTGGATGCCGTCGGCGCCGAGCGACGACAGCTGGTGTTCGACACGCAGTGCCGTCAGCGCGGGTGTGGCGGCAGGGCCGGCGGCCAGTGCCGTGGCAGCAAACGCGCTGAACGCGAAGGCGAGCAAAGTTCGGACAGATTGGGTCATGCGGAATCGATGGGGCAGAAAGCGAAAAAAGCGCATGCCGATCATGTCGGCATGCGCGTCAATGGAAACGCAGGAATCAGAGGCCCATGGCCGTCTTGACCACGCCGAACACTTTCGTGTTGTCCAGCGTGCCCTTCAGCGGTGCGCTGCCCGGACCAGAGGAGAACAGCATCACATCCCCGCCGCCGTGCGTTTCCGAACCAGGGGTGCCGAGCTGCACGCCCACTTCCTGCAGGTAATCGTCTGCAGCCGTGTCGACCGAGGCCACGTTGTCGCGCGTGGCCTTGCGCGGCGTGCCGCCGTTGCCGAACACCAGCGTGGTGTACGGCAGGCCGTCCGCAGCCAATTGCGGCTGGCCGGTCTTGATGTCGTTCGACACGCCCAGGATGGGGTTGCCCTTGCGGGGGTAGCCGTTGATCGTCATCGTATGGTCGTGGTCGGCCGTGACGACGATGAGCGTGTTCGACAGATCCGCCGTGCCCAGCGCGCGCTTGATGGCTTCGTCAAACGCGCCGGCATCTTCCAGTGCGCGCTTGGCGTTGGTGCCGTGCAGCGCGTGGTCGATGCGGCCGCCTTCCACCATCAGGAAATAGCCCTTGCCGTTCTTCTGCAGCACGCGGATGGCCTTCTCGGTCATGTCGGCCAGGCTGGGCTCGTCCACGTTGTTCTTCTTGCGGTCCAGCTCGTAGTTCATGTGGTCCAGGTTGAACAGGCCGAGCAGCTTGTTCGTCGTGGCCGGATTGATGGCGGTGAGCTGCGTGCCGGTGGTGACGTAGCTGTAGCCGGCGGTCTGGAACTGCGCGGTCAGGTCGGTCGTGTCGGTGCGCTTGCTGCCCGTCGTGCCTTGCGGCAGGTAGTGACGGCGGCCGCCACCGAGCAGTACGTCCAGACCATCCTTGAGCGCAGCGTTGTACAGCGCGTTGCCCGGCGCGCCTTGCGCGGCGATCTGGTTCTCGCCGTCGCGGTGGCAGATATGCGAGTACGTGGCGGCCGGCGTGGCGTGCGTGACGCGCGTGGTCGTCACCGCGCCCACCGACTTGCCGGCCGCCTTGGCCAGCTCAAGCAGCGTAACGGCGGGCGTGCCGTTGCCCGCCGGGCACGTGGAGTCGGAACCGCTCACGTAACCCTTGCCCGTGGCGTCGCTGGCCTTGGTGTCGGCCGACATGGAGATCACTTCGTTGTTCATCTTCACGCCGGTCATGTACGCCGACATCGATGGCGCGCTGTCGGTGGTCTGCGCATCGTTGGAGTATGTCTTGATGCGTGCCGTGCGCTTGAGCGATTCCATGGTCAGGCGGCCGGCCTCGCCCACCTTGTAGATGCGCGTGGCGGTGACGGTGGTCGGGCCCATGCCGTCGCCCAGGAAGAAGATCACGTTCTTGGCTTCACCGGCGGCGTGCGCTTGGGCGCAGGCACCGGCTGCCAGCGCCAGCAGCGTGGCGCGCAGGATACGGTTCGATTGCGTGTTCATGATGTGCCCTCTCCCTCTTACAGACCCACGGCCTGCTTGATGAGGCCGAAGACCTCGGTGTTGTCCATCGTGCCGGTAAAGCGCTCGGCGCCCAGGCCGCGCGCGCCGATGAAGACATCAGTGCCGCCGTGCGTTTCACCGCCCGGCGCAACCGGGATCACGGCTTCCTGGTGGTAGCTCTTGTCGTACACGGCCGCGTCAGTGAGCGCGCCGCGCGTGGCCGGGCGGTTCTCGCCGGTGCCAAAGCCGATGATCGTGAACGGGTTGCCGCCCGTGTCGGTGGCGTTGGCGCCCGTCACGTAGTTCTTCAGCAGGCCCAGCACGCCGGGGTTGCTGTCGCTGGTCGGGCCCGTGCGCTTGGCGTAGCCGTTGAGCACCAGCGTGTGGTCGTGGTCAGCCGTCACGACGATCAGCGTGTTCTTCAGGCCCGGGTCGATCGTGTTCAGCTTGTCGATCGCGCCGCGGATGGCGGAGTCGAACGCCACCGTGTCCTGCAGGGCCTTGCGCGCGGTGGTTTCGTGCAGCGCGTGGTCGATGCGGCCCCCTTCCACCATCAGGAAGAAGCCCTTCTTCTTGGCGGCCAGCACGTCGATGGCCTTGTTGGTCATCTCGCCCAGGCTCGGTTCCTTGCTCGGATCGCGGTCGAGGTCATACGACATGTGGCTGCTGGTGAACAGGCCCACGACCTTGCCGTCGGTGGCCTGCAGCGTGTCGAACTCGGCCTTGTTGCTGGCGTAGCGATAGCCGCCGGCCTTGAGTTCGGCGATCAGGTCGCGGCCGTCGGTGCGGGCGCCGCCCGCCGTGCTCGGCTGGAAGTGCTTGCGCCCGCCGCCAAAGACGACGTCCACGCCATCGCCCAGCGCGGCGTTGAAGCCCTTGCCGGCCGGCGTGAGTTGCGCGGCGATGGTGTTCTCGCCGTCGCGGTGGCAGATGTGCGAATACGTGGCCGCCGGCGTGGCGTGCGTGATGCGCGTGGTGGTGACCACACCCGTGCCGTAGCCTGCCGCCTTCATCAGCTCAAGCAGCGTGGTGACGGGCTTGCCGTTGCCGCTCGGGCAGGTGCTGTCGGCGCCCGAGAGGTAATCCTTGCCGCCCGCGTCATAGGCCATCGTGTCGGGCGACATCGAGATGACCTCGTTGTTCATCTTCACGCCGGTCATGTACGCCGACATCGACGGCGCCGAGTCGGTCACCTGCGCGTTGTTCGAGAACGTGCGCACGAAGCCGGTTTCGGGCAGCGTGTCCATGGTCAGCTCGCCGTCTTCGCCCACCTTGTAGATGCGCGCGGCGGTCATGGTGGTCAGGCCCATGCCGTCGCCCAGGAAGAACACGACGTTCTTGGCGGGCGTGGTGCTGGGCGGGGTGGTGTCCGGCGTGGCGCTGCCGGTGGCGGACGTGCCGTCGCTGCCGCACGCGGCCATGGCCAGTGCAGCGGCCGCGGCGGCGGCGTACTTCGTGAGTTTATGGTTGTGCATCGTTGGCTCCCTGAACGATGCCCGGACTTTGGTGGCCGCGTGTTGCAGGTCCGTGATGCTGCTTCGCCACTTGCTAACCGGATCGCAAGGTTGGAATGTGACAGCGCCTTGACACTGCCGCGTGTGCGCCGGTACGCGCGAGAGACGATGGGCGTCTCGTTGATTGCGTTGCCGATCCCCCGGCCCGCCCCGGGGATAGGTCTTGCTGTTGTTATGCGGCGGAGACCTGCCGCCGCTCGATGGCGGCCAAAACCTCCCACGTGCGCGGGTCCACGTCGCTCCCCCCGAGCGACATCGACAGGTACGCATCGATGGCATCGACAAAGCCCTTCACGAATGCCGGTGGATACGCATGTTCCGAGAAGTACGTGAGCTGCTCGCGCAGCATGCCCAGTCGCCGGTGGCGATGGGTCTGCATGTCGGAGCGCGTCCGGCACAGAAACGCGCGGGCCGAGACTGCACCGTCGAGGTAGAGGCGGTTTTTGGTCAGCGACATGCGGCACCTCCCGATTGCTTGGGAAGCAAAGGGCGCCATGGGGGCGGGGAAGGGTAAGACGCGGGGCGATGCCCGCTGAGTGCGGTAGCCATGTGGCCTCCGGGGATAGGTAGAGGGAGGCTCGCCGCTCGCTGCGAAACGAGGGTGGCGGGCCTGACGACAGGGTTCGCAGACCGGCCTCCTATCCCAGCATTGCCGGCAGACCCGAAGGTCTCCCTGCCCGGCCCGCCATGAAAAGCATAGGCGTGCGCAAGCACCGGACATGAAAACGCCGCGCGAAAGGCGGCTGTCCGTCTGGGAAAAAGAGGAGAAGATGGGCTGCGAAACCCGGTCACCGGTGAGGCGGTGACGGTGGGGATTATAGCGACGGGATCGACGTGCTCAGCTGTCATATTTCGCCAAATCCCGCATCCCGCCTCGATTTCGTGGTCGTGGCGCCGGCTCGCCCTCCGCTTCCAATCGACACAGCTTGAGTGATGAATGCTGCACGGTCCCAGACGGCGTTTATCCGGTTCATGCGCCCTTGCTCTTTTCCCGGTGTTCTGTCGCAAGAATCCGCTACAATCCAGCCCATTCCGAGGAGCGTTGCAACGGGTGGGCACTGCCCCAACCGCCAGGCTCGGAAGTTCAAACGGCGCTCGCAGTATCGTGGCTGACACGATGGCGAGAACGCATCTATCCGGGGCCCCAGCATGGGCCCCGTCTCAGTGGTCATCTCCCCGCGTGCGGTCACCCATCTTTTCCGGAGTGATCCAATGAACGCTGTCACCGAACTGAAACACGATTACCTCGTCGCCGACATCAAGCTGGCCGACTGGGGCCGCAAGGAAATCGCCATTGCCGAGACCGAAATGCCCGGCCTGATGGCGATTCGCGACGAGTTTGCCGCGAGCCAGCCGCTCAAGGGCGCGCGCATTGCCGGCTCGCTGCACATGACGATCCAGACCGCCGTGCTGATCGAGACGCTCAAGGCACTCGGCGCCGACGTGCGCTGGGCCTCGTGCAACATCTTCTCGACGCAGGACCACGCTGCCGCTGCCATCGCTGCATCGGGCACGCCGGTGTTCGCCTTCAAGGGCGAATCGCTCAAGGAATACTGGGACTTCACGCACCGCATCTTCGAATGGGCCGACGGCGGCACGCCGAACATGATCCTGGACGATGGCGGCGACGCAACGCTGCTGCTGCACCTGGGCGCCAAGGCTGAGAAGGACGCTTCCGTGATCGCCAAGCCGACCAGCGAAGAAGAAACCTTCCTGTTCGCGGCCATCAAGGAAAAGCTGGCCAAGGACGCAACGTTCTACAGCCGCAACCTCGACGCCATCAAGGGCGTGACCGAAGAAACCACCACGGGCGTGCACCGCCTGTACCAGATGGCCCAGCGCGGCGAGCTGCGCTTCCCGGCCATCAACGTCAACGACTCGGTCACCAAGAGCAAGTTCGACAACCTGTACGGCTGCCGTGAATCGCTGGTCGACGGCATCAAGCGCGCGACCGACGTGATGATCGCCGGCAAGGTGGCGATCGTGGCCGGCTACGGCGACGTGGGCAAGGGCTCAGCCCAGGCACTGCGCGCGCTGTCGGCGCAAGTGTGGGTGACCGAGATCGACCCGATCTGCGCACTGCAGGCCGCCATGGAAGGCTACCGCGTGGTCACGATGGACTACGCCGCCGAGCACGGCGACATCTTCGTCACCTGCACGGGCAACTACCACGTCATCACGCACGACCACATGGCCAAGATGAAGGACCAGGCCATCGTCTGCAACATCGGCCACTTCGACAACGAGATCGATATCGCATCCGTTGAGAAGTACCAGTGGGAAGAGATCAAGCCGCAGGTCGATCACGTGATCTTCCCCGACGGCAAGAAGATCATCATCCTGGCCAAGGGCCGCCTGGTGAACCTGGGTTGCGCCACGGGCCACCCGTCGTACGTGATGAGCAGCTCGTTCGCCAACCAGACCATCGCGCAGATCGAACTGTGGACCGAAGCGGTGAAGGGCTCGAACAAGTACCCGGTGGGCGTCTACACGCTGCCCAAGCATCTGGACGAGAAGGTCGCGCGCCTGCAACTGAAGAAGCTGAATGCGCAACTGACCGAGCTGACCGACCAGCAAGCTGCGTACATTGGCGTGAGCAAGGAAGGCCCGTACAAGGCTGACCACTACCGCTACTAAGCCGTACCTGCCGGCGGCATTCCCCGCCGCCGGCTCTCCAACCGAGGACTCCTCCATGAGACTGCTCGCTGTCTGGGTCATCAACGCGCTGGCGTTGCTTCTTGTCGCCTATCTGCTCAAAGGCATCCACGTCAACGGCTTCGGCTCCGCACTGATCGCCGCGCTCGTGCTGGGTCTGGTCAACACGCTGATCCGCCCGATCCTGGTGATCCTCACCCTGCCGGTGACGCTGCTCACGCTCGGGCTGTTCATCTTCATCATCAACGCGCTGCTGTTCCTGTTTGTCGGCAACCTTCTGGCGGGCTTTCAGGTGGCCAGCTTTGGCGCGGCGCTGCTGGGCTCCATCCTGTACAGCGTGATCTCGTGGCTGCTCTCGAGCTTGCTGCTGCGCGAGGCTTAAGGTTTCTGTCATGCAAGACCGTCAATTCAGTTTCGAATTCTTCCCGCCCAAGACGGCGGAAGGCGCCGAGAAGCTGCGCAACACCCGCGCGCAACTCTCGCCGCTCAAGCCGCGCTTCATCTCCGTGACGTTCGGCGCGGGCGGCACCACGCAACAGGGCACGCTCGACGCCGTAGTGGAAATCCAGCGCGAAGGCATCGAAGCGGCGCCGCACCTGTCGTGCGTGGGTTCATCGCGCGAGAGCATTCGCGGCATTCTCAACACGTATCGCGAACACGGCATCCGCCGCATCGTCGCGCTGCGCGGCGACATGCCGTCGGGCATGGGCGAGATCGGTGAATTCCGCTTTGCCAACGAGCTGGTCGAGTTCATCCGCCAGGAAACCGGCGAGGCATTCCACATCGAAGTGGCGGCCTATCCGGAATACCACCCGCAGTCGCGCTCGGCGCGGCACGATCTGGAGAACTTCGCCCGCAAGGTGAAGGCCGGTGCGGACTCCGCCATCACGCAATACTTCTTCAACGCCGACGCGTACTTCCAGTTCGTGGACGACGCACGCAAGCTCGGCGTGGACGTGCCCATCGTGCCCGGCATCATGCCGATCACGAACTCGTCGCAGCTCATGCGTTTTTCCGAGATGTGCGGTGCGGAAGTGCCGCGCTGGATCGCCAAGCGCCTCGAAGGCTTTGGCGACGATCGTGAATCGATCCGCGCGTTCGGCCTGGACGTGGTGACGGCCATGTGCGACCGCCTGCTGCAAGGCGGCGCGCCGGGCCTGCACTTCTACACGCTCAATGCCGCCGGCTCCACGCGTGCCATCTGGCAGCGTCTGGGCCTGTAAGCAGAAAGCAGCAAAGCAAAGGAGATCGTCATGGCAGCCGCACCCGATCCGCTGATCGCCTGGTTGCTTGACGAACTCCGGCCGCTCGCCGCACAGATCGGTGAGATCCGCGCCCGCCGGATGTTCAGCGGTGCGGCGCTCTATTACGACGACATCGTCTTTGCGCTGGTGCTGCGCGGCACGTCTTATCTGCGCGTGGACGACCTCACGCGCGAACGTTTTCTCGCTGAAAAATGCACGCCGTTCAGTTACGAGCGCAACGGCCGCACCATCAGCATGACGGGCTACCTGAGCACGCCGGCAGAGGCGCTCGATGGTGGACAGCCCTTGCGCGACTGGGTGCGGCTGGCCATTGAAGCCGCGCTGCGTGACGCCAATGCCAAGGCCGCCAAGCCGAAGCGCGCCGCAGCAAAGACTGCCAAGGCGCCCAAGGCAACAAAGACAACGGCGACCAAGAAGGTCGCCGCAAAAAAGACGGCCAAGCGCTGAACGCTCAGTACAGCGTTGTCTTCAGGCGCTGGGGCAATTCGCGATCATAGGCGTCGCCATCAAATGCGCCACCGCTGATGCGCTGCAGGATCTTGCCTGCGGTGGGCACGGCCGGTTTGGTTTCCTGCGCGCCGCGCTCCCACAGCTTTGAGCGCACCAGCGCCTTCGAACAGTGGAAGTAGACGGTCTGCACCTGCACGAGGATCACGCTGCGCGGAAGCTTCCTCTGCACCGCAAATGAGTCGAGCAATTCCGGATCCGCCGAGATGGTCGCCGTGCCGTTCACGCGCAACGTTTCACCCACACCCGGCACGATAAAGAGCACCGACACGCGGCCGTCTTCGACGATGTTGCGCAGGTTGTCGATGCGGTTGTTGCCGGGCCGATCGGGAATCGCCAGCAAGCGTTCGTTGAGGATGCGCACGAAGCCCGGCGCATCGCCCTTCGGCGAAGCGTCCGTGCCCTGCGCGCCCACCGATGACAGCACGATGAACGGCGACGCCTCCACGAACGCGCGATAGTCGGCGTTCAGGTGGTCGATCTCCTTGAGCAGCGAACGCGGGTTCGGGGCGCCATACACGGCTTCAAGGTCGGCAACGGTTTTCAGGGTGTGGGACATGGGCTTCCTGTGCAGGGTTAGAACGCGCCGCGCTCGGTGACGATGCAGTCCAGCGCGATGTCGTGCGGTTCCGGCGCGATGGATTCCACGCGGTTCACTTCATATGCCACGCCAATCGTGCGCGGGCGGTGCCCTGCGGCTTGCAGCGCAGCCAGCGTGCGATCGTAGAAGCCGCCGCCGTAGCCGATGCGATAGCGCTGCGCGTCAAAGCCCACGCATGGGATCAGCAAGGCATCGGGCGTTTCCATCTCACCCGAGCGGGGGATGGGGATGTTGTAAGCGCCGGGGGCCATTTCACAATCGGGCGTCCATCGCCGAAACTGCAGGGGAGAGAATTTGTCAGTCACTATGGGCAGCAGTGCATGGCGCGTGGCGTCAGCCGCCAGCCAATGGCCCAGCAAGGTCAACGCATCGAACTCTCCCTGCGTTGGCCAGTAGGCGGCCAGGCGTTTGACGGGCAGTGCGTTCAGCAACCCGGCCAGGTGATGCGCCAGCGCGGCATCGCGGGCGATGCGATCTGGCAGCGCGGCGCGTGCATCGAGCAACAGGGTGCGCAGCGTGCGGCGCGATTCGATTGGCGTGGTGGGATTGGCCGGATCGTGCGGGTTCCCTAAGGCTGACATGGGATAATTCGGCAGACCTAACAGTGATTGGATGGGGCAGGAGATGACATTGAAGGCCAAGGCAGTATATCGCGCGGTCGCGCTGGCTTTTGCGGGCGTGGTGGGCATGAGTGTGGTCGGCCCGGCACCGCTGGCGGTGGCCGCAAAGCGCCAGGCGCCGCAGGGCATTCCGGCCAATCCGGACGATGCGTTTGTCGAGCTGCGCAACGCGGCGCGCCGCAACGATGTGTCGCGCAGCTGGGAGCTGGCCGACAGCCTCTCCGATTACCCGATCCAGTCTTATGTGCAGTATTTCCGCATCAAGCCGCAGCTGTACGATGCCAGCGGCTATGCCCGCACCGATGCACCGGAAGATGAAATCCGTTCGTTCCTGCAGCGCTACAAGGGCGAGGCGATTGCCGACCGGTTGCGCAATGATTGGCTGCTCGTGCTCGGCAAGAAGCACGACTGGGCGACGTTCGATGCCGAGTACCCCAATTTCGTGCTGAAGGACGATACGCAGGTCGAGTGCTATGCGCTGCTCTCGCGCGCGATGAAAGGCCAGAACGTGGCCGCCGATGCGCGTAGCACGCTGTCGGATCCCAAGGGCTATGGCGAAGGCTGTGTCGACCTGATCGGCTATCTCGCGCAGTCCAAGCAGTTCACCCGTGCGGATGTGGCCTTTGCGGCGCGGCTGTCGCTGGAGCAGAACCTCGTCACGCAGGCGTCGCGCATTGCGGCGGTGCTGCCGGAGGGCGATCGCGTAGACAACGACACGCTGGCCAACGTGACCCGCATGGCGCGCAATGATCCGTCGCAGGCGACCGCGTATCTGCTGGCGCAAAGCGGCGGCCTGTCGCGCGAAGAGCAAGGCGCGGGCTGGGGCGTGATCGGTCAGTACGCCGCCAAGAAGCAGACGCCCGATGCGCTGGATGCCTACCGTCGCCAACTGACGCTCGGCGGCGATGCCTACCTCTCCGACGAGTCGCAGGAGTGGCGCGTGCGCACGGCCTTGCGCGCCGGCGATTGGAAGATGGTGCGTCAGGCCGTTGAGAAAATGCGCCCCAGCCTGCGCGATCGTGATCCCGCCTGGGCGTACTGGTACGGCCGCGCGCTCAAGGCCGACAACCGCAACGACGAAGCCCGCCAGCAGTTCCAGTCGATTGCCGGCCAGTTCAACTTCTACGGTCAGTTGGCGCAGGAAGAACTCGGTCAGCGCATCACCGTGCCACCCCGCACGACCGTGGCCGACGCCGAGATCGACGTGATGGGCCGCAACCATCCGGGCTTTGGGCGTGCCAAGAAGCTGTACGACCTGAATCTGCGCTTCGAAGGCAACCGCGAGTGGAACTGGGAGCTACGCAACATGAGCGACCGCGAGTTGCTTGCCGCAGCCGAATATGGCCGCAAGCTCGGCCTGCTCGATCGCACCGTCAATTCCGCGGACAAGACCAAGGCCGAGCACGACTTCTCGCTGCGCTTCCCGACGCCGTATCTCAATGTGGTCCAGCGCAACGCCGATGCCGTGGGCCTGGACATTGCCTGGGCCTACGGCCTGATCCGCCAGGAGTCGCGCTTCATCATGGACGCGCGTTCGTCGGTGGGTGCCTCGGGCCTGATGCAGGTGATGCCGGAGACCGCCAAGCACATCGCCAAGAAGATCGGCCTGCCGGGGTTCCGTGTTTCGCAGATGAGCGACATCGATACCAACGTGCTGCTGGGTACGGCCTATCTGTCGATGATCCTGACCAACCTGGACAGTTCGCTCACGCTGGCGACCGCCGGCTACAACGCGGGCCCAGGCCGCCCGAAACGCTGGCGCTCGACGCTCGCGCGGCCGGTGGAAGGTGCGATCTTCGCCGAGACGATCCCGTTCAACGAGACCCGCACGTATGTGAAAAACGTGCTGTCGAACGCGACGTACTACAGTGCGTTGCTGACCGGCCGCCCGCAGTCGCTGAAGGACCGCCTGGGCAAGGTGGCGCCGGAATCCGTGACGCCGGACGACCTGCCATAAGCGCTCGATCGTTATCCCGCTCACCCAAACGCCCGCCGCAACGCGGGCGTTTTTTCATGGGCGCGTGCGCTGGCTGGCGCACAGAAGTGTGGCTTGCGGCACGCCGCGTCGACATATCTTGGGGGCGATCGCCTTCGGGATGTATTGTGGTGTTGCCCCCTCCCGTCTTGGAGATGCCTCTATGCAGCCCTCCAATCTGCTCGTCTTTGGCGGTACCGGTTTTATCGGTTCGCAGTTGCTGTCTCGGCTGGTGACGGAGACGTTTTCCACGCCCGGCCTCCCCGAGGGCCGGATGATCGTGCCCACGCGCGATCCTGAGTCTGCCCGCGCACACAATCTCACCCTGCTGCCGCGTGTGGACGTGATGGACGCCGACATCTACGCCGACGATGCCCTCGAAGCGCTGTTCCTGGCGCTCACCGAACGCGGCGGCGAGCACTGTGCCGTCATCAACCTCGTCGGTGTGCTGCAGGATGCGCGAGAGATGCCGTACGGGCCGAACTTCCAGCGCGTGCATGTCGATCTGCCCCGCCGCATCGTCGCCGCATGCCGACGCCATGGCGTGAACCGGCTGCTGCACATGAGCGCGCTGGGCGCCGACCCTGCCGGCCCGTCGATGTACCTGCGCAGCAAGGGCGACGGCGAACGCGTGGTCATGAACAGCGAGCTCGACTGGACGGTGTTCCGGCCATCGGTGGTCTTCGGCCCGCAGGATCATTTCCTGAATCTGTTTGCGAGCATGCAGCGCATGGCGCCGTTCGTGCCGCTGGCCTGTGCCGACGCGCGCTTCCAGCCCGTGTACGTGGACGACGTGGCCGCCGCGTTCATCAATGCGCTCAAGAAGCCCGCGACGATCCGGCATGCTTATCCGCTGGTCGGGCCGCGCGTCTACACCCTGGCGGAGCTGATGCGCTTTGCCGGACGTGCCAGCGGCCACCCGCGCTGGATCGTGCCACTTCCTGAGGGTCTGGGCCGCATGCAGGCCGCGCTGCTCGAGCATCTGCCTGGCGCGCCCATCTCGCGGGACAACCTCGACTCCATGCGCGTGGACAACGTCAGCGTGGAACCGGTCGCGCCCGAACTCGGCATCCACCCGCTCGGCATGGAGGCGGTGATGTTGCCCGCGCTGGCCGGTTTTGGGCCGGACCGCGGATTGCGTGCTGCACGCACAAGGGTCCACCGCTAGAAGCTACGGAAACCCGGAGGATCTGCCCTCTTTGTGAATCCGCTTCACAACCGTGGCCAATCCGTTTCATTTTGTGGCGCTGCAGCGCAAGGCTAGAATGGTTCGTTCGCCCTCGCGCTGCCGCTCGCCGCTTCCGATACAACAAGACTAGAGCGCCCCGGCATTCCCGCGCGATGCTGGCGGGCTCCCACAATAATTGCTGTGCACTCTCCAAGGACGGGAATCATGAAACTGGTCATCGGCAACAAGAACTATTCGTCGTGGTCGCTACGCCCGTGGCTGCTCGCCAAGCAGGCCGGCATTCCGTTCGAAGAGATTCGCGTGCGTCTTTTTGTCGAAGGGTTTTCCACCGAGATTCGTCGCTATTCGCCGGCGGGCCGCGTGCCCGTGCTGGTGGACGGCGACATGACGGTATGGGATTCGCTCGCCATCTGCGAGACGCTGGCCGAGCGTTTTCCGCGCGCACAACTGTGGCCGGTCGACCCGAAGGCCCGCGCACACGCCCGCTCGGTCTGCGCTGAAATGCATAGCGGCTTCACCAACCTGCGCAACAACATGCCGATGAACGTGACCGCCGTGCTGCCCGGCATGGGCTGGAACGTGGCCGTGCAGCGCGACATCGACCGCATTGCCACGATCTGGACCGAGCTGCGCCAGAAGTACGCAGCCGAAGGTCCGTTCCTGTTCGGCCACTTCACGGTGGCCGACGCGTTCTACGCGCCGGTGGTCAGCCGCTTCGCCACGTACGGCGTGCGTCTGCCGGAGGCCGCCAAGACCTACGCCGATTACATCCTCAACCTGCCCGCCATGCAGGAATGGATCGACGGCGCACGCGCTGAGCATGACTTCCTGGCCGACGACGAGCCGTACCGCACCGCGCCGGACGAAGACACGCTGGTCGCGGCCAATCAATGACGGAACGCGCAGCACAGACCGAGGCCATCGTCGATCCAGCCACGCACGGACTGGATGTATATGCCGTCGGCGGCGCCATTCGTGACGCGCTGCTCGGGCTGCCGGTGCAGGACCGGGATTACGTTGTGGTCGGGGCCACGCCGGAAGCCATGGAGGCACGTGGCTTTCGCGCCGTCGGCAAGGATTTCCCGGTGTTCCTGCATCCCGCCACGCATGCCGAATACGCGCTCGCCCGCACCGAACGCAAGACGACTGCCGGCTACAAGGGTTTCTCGGTCTACTACGCGCCGGACGTCACGCTCGAAGAGGACCTCATCCGCCGCGATCTGACCATCAACGCGATGGCGCAGCGCGTGGCGGAAGACGGCACCCTGGTTGGCCCCGTCATCGACCCGTATGGAGGACAGGCTGACCTGGCTTCGCGCACGTTCCGGCATGTATCTGATGCGTTCATGGAAGACCCGGTGCGCATCCTGCGCCTGGCGCGGTTTGCTGCGCGCTTTGCCGATTTTCATGTCGCGCCAGAAACCAACGCGCTGATGCAGCGCATGGTGCAGGCCGGCGAAGTCGATGCGCTGGTGCCCGAGCGTGTGTGGCAGGAGATTGCACGCGGCCTGATGGAAGCCCACCCACGGCGCATGTTTGCCGTGCTGCGGGATTGCGGGGCGCTGGTGCGCCTGCTGCCGGAACTTGACCGGCTGTGGGGCGTGCCGCAGCGCGCCGACTATCACCCCGAAGTCGATACCGGCGTGCACACCATGATGGTGATCGAAACGGCCGCAGCGATGGCGACGTCGCTGCCGGTGCGCTTTGCCGCGCTGGTGCATGACCTCGGAAAGGGCTCGACGCCCGACGACATCCTGCCGCGACACATCGGCCACGAAGAGCGCAGCGTGCCGCTCATCGAAGCGGTGTGCCAGCGCCTGCGCGTACCGACCGAGTGCCGCGAACTGGCGCTGGTGGTCGCGCGCGAGCACGGCAACATCCATCGCTGCGATGGTTTCGATGCCGCAGCGCTGGTGCGTCTGCTCGAGCGTTGCGATGCGCTGCGCAAGCCGGACCGGTTCCGTCAGGCGCTGCAGGCGTGCGAGGCCGACGCGCGTGGCCGGCTCGGGTTTGAAGATCGCAGCTATCCGCAGACGGAACGCCTGCTGCGCGCGCTGGCGGCCGCATCGTCGATCGATGCCGGCGCCGTCGCCAAGCGCTATGCCGACAACCCGGCGCACATCAAGCAGGCCGTGCATCAGGCGCGCATCGAGGCCGTCGCGCAGGCCGGCGTCTGAGCTGCCACCCAGCGCCGGCCGTGCGGGCGCTTACTCGAACGGCGTGTCGTTCGGGTTGGCGTACAGCGCCTTCAACTGATCGTTCATCGGGAAGTTGAAGTTCAGGTTCTTGGGCGGCACGGGCTTTTCGAACCACTTCGCGTAAAGCGTCTTGATCTCGCCGCTCTTCATCACGCCGGTCATCGTGTCGTCCACCAGCTTCTTGAACTGAGGATCGTCTTTGCGCAGCATGAAGCCGTAGGCTTCGAATGACTGTGGCGTGCCGGTCACGACCCAGTCGTCCGGCTTCTGTGCCAGCGTGCGTGCACCCGCCAATAGCACGTCATCCATCATGAACGCCGCCACGCGGCCGCTCTGCAGCGTGAGGAACGATTCACCGTAATCCTTCCCGCTGATCACGTTCATGTTCATCTTTTTCTCGTCGTTCATCTTGCGCAGGATGCGTTCCGACGTGGTACCGGCGTTGGTGATGACCGACTTGCCCGCCAAGTCGGGGAAATCCTTCACCCCCGATTTCACGTTGGTCAGCAGGCGCGTGCCGGCGATGAAGAAGGTCGTCGAAAAAGCGGTCTGCTGCTCGCGCGACTTCAGGTGCGTGGTGACTCCGCACTCCAGATCGACCGAGCCGTTCTGCACCAGCGATGTCCGATTCTGCGAGGTCACTGGAATCTGCTTGATGTCGAGGTTGGGCTTGCCCGTCTTCTTCTTGACGGCGTCGATCACGCGCGAGCAGAGATCGGCTGAGAAACCGACGATCTCGTTCTTGCTGTCGCGGTAAGAAAACGGAATGGACGATTCACGCACGCCGATCAGGATCGTGTTGCTGTCCTGGATCTTCTTGAGCGTGCCGTCGAGGGCTTGCGCGTGCGCGCCGATCGCGAGCAGGCTCGTCAGCGCAAGCGGGATGATCCGGATACAGCGGGTGGTCAAACGCATACTTCCTCCAATGGTTGTGGTGCGCGGCCTGTTGTGTTGCGGCCGTCTGTGCTTTGGCTTCGTGGTGATGAATGCGATGAATGCGCTGCGTCCTAGCGCTTGAACCAGTTACGCAGATCTGCGGCGCTGGCCAGCGGCCGGTGCAGCGCGTCGAGATGCCGTCGCAGGTTGGTGACGAGCGCCGCATTGTCGGGCGCTGTGCTGCCGTCGGGCAGGGCCATGTTGTTTTCGAATCCCAGGCGCGCATGGCCGCCGAGCAACGCTGCGGTGAGCGCGCATTCGGCTTCACGCGGGCCGAATGCGCACATCGCCCATGGCACGTTGGCGGTGACGTCACCGCCATCGGCCCACGCCTGCAAGAACGGGAGCAGGTCGGTGGGGTCTGAGCGCTGGCCTGCGCTGTAGCGGCCGAGCACGAACAGCACCCAGTGCGGCGTATCGGGCAGCACGCCGCGTGTGCGCAGGTCGCGGTAGCGCGCCACGTCGTCGGCGGAATAGAGGATGTACTGGATGGCTGTGCGCGTGGCAGCAAGCTCACCAAAGAAGCGTGCCGCTTCCGCCTCGTACGCGGCATCGGGCACCAGCTCGCGCAGCGCGGCGGAAATCGTCTCCGGCTGCAGCACGCGTACCGAGGCCATCTGCTGTTCGGGCGTGTAGATGCCAACGGCCTCGGTGGTGATCTGAATCACCAGCGCATCGCCCACGGCGCCTTGCACGGCGGCGATGGCCGGGCGGTAGTCGCCAGGCTCCAGGCTATGCGTGCCGTCTGGGCGGCGCACATGCAGATGCAGCATCGCCGCGCCGGCCTCCACGCATTGGCGCGCGCAGGCGGCCAGTTCGTCGGGCGTGATCGGCAGTGCGGGGTGATCGGCGTGCGTCTTGCGCGCGCCGTTGGGCGCAACGGCGATGGCGATAGGCCGGGTCACCATGCGGCCTCCTGGGCCTTGGCAGTGGCGGCGTCAACCGCATCGCCCAGGCGTTCGACGATCGCGTCGATGTCCTGCGCGCTGGCAATGAACGGCGGCGCCAGCAGGATGTGGTCGCCGCGCCGGCCGTCAATGGTCCCCCCCATCGGATACACCATCAGGCCGCGCTGCATGGCTTCGGCCTTCACGCGTGCGTGCGTCTTGCATGCAGGTGCCAGCGGCGCCTTGGTCGCGCGATCCGCCACCAGTTCCACGCCGACGAACAGCCCACGCCCGCGTACGTCGCCCACGTGTGCGTGGTCTGCAAAGCGCGCGCGCAGCGCCGCACGCAGTTGTTCGCCACGCGCCTGCACATTGGCGAGCAAGTTGTCTTCCTCGATCACCTTTTGCACTTCCAGCGCCGCCGCGCATGCCGTGGCGTGACCAATATAAGTGTGGCCATGCTGGAAGAAGCCGCTGCCGTTCGTGATGGCGTCGTAAATGCGGCGATTCACCAGCGTCGCGCCGATCGGCTGATACCCGCCGCCCAGCCCCTTGGCAATGGCGACCATGTCTGGCACCACGCCATCTTCCTCGCATGCAAACAGGTAGCCCGTGCGACCCATGCCGGACATCACCTCATCGAGCAGCAGCAGCACGCCGTGGCGATCGCACACGGCCCGCATCTTGCGGAAGTAATCGCCCACCGGCGGCACCGCGCCGGCCGTGGCGCCCACCACGGTTTCGGCGACGAAGGCCGCGACATTTTCTGCGCCGAGTTCAACGATCTTCGCGTCCAGCTCGTCGGCCAGGCGCTGCACGTATTGCGCGTCGCTCTCGCCATCCAGGCGCTCGCGATACGCATAGCACGGCGAAACATGGTGAGCCGGCACCAGCAGCGGCAGGAACGGCTCGCGGCGCCATGCGTTACCGCCAATCGCCAGCGCGCCCAGCGTATTGCCGTGATAGCTCTGACGCCGCGCGATGAAGTACCGGCGCTGCGGCTGGCCGATTTCAACGAAGTATTGGCGTGCGAGTTTCAGCGCCGCTTCAATCGCTTCCGAACCGCCGGAGACGAAATACACGTGGTCCAGATCGCCCGGCGCCGCAGCGGCGAGGCGCGCGGCCAGTTCTTCTGCCACGTCCGTCGTGAAGAACGACGTGTGCGCATAGGCCAGCGCGCGCACCTGCTTGCAGATGGCGTCCACTACGCGCGGGTGGCCGTGACCGAGACACGAAACGGCGGCGCCGCCGCAGGCGTCGAGGTAGCGCTTGCCGTCGGAATCGATGAGGGTCATGCCTTCGCCGCCGACAGCAGTGGGCAACATCTTGCGCGGGTCGCGATGGAAGACGGAGGTGGTGGACGGTGTCATGGACGGTCGGGAGGGTTCAACGTTGAGTGGGCGGCACGGCGACCGCCGCTTCGCTGCGGCGGGCACTGCGTACGTAGGCGGCTTGTTGCTTGAGCTGGGCGTCGCTGTCGGCCAGGTGGGCGAGCGCCCTTGGGCCGGCGTGGCGGAACCATGTCATCAGCAGCGCATCGAGCAGCGCAAGCGGTGCAGCCAGCGAATGGAAGAACGACGGGATGGCGACGGGCGCGACGAGCTGTTGCCAGGCCAGTTCTGCGCCGGGGGCGATGGCGCTGTCGGTCACATACACGATGCGTGCACCGCGCGCATGCGCGTACTGCATCGCCTCAATGACTTCGCGGGTGTATGGATCAAACGTGACGGCTACGATGATGTCGTCCTCGCCGCAAAAGCGCAGAGGGTCGGCCAGCGTGTTGCCGCTGCCGGTGCACAGCGTGACTTTGTCGTCGAACAGCTGTGCGGCATAGCCGAATGCATGCGTCAGCGCCAGGCAACTGCGTGCGCCCAGCAGATAGACCCGGCGGGCCTTGCCGAGCGCGGCGGCCACCCTATCCAGCGCCGCGAGGTTTGCTGGCGAAAACGCCGACTGCACATGCGCACCGATGGTCATGCCGATGCGCTCGGCCTCTGATGCGCCTGCCCCATCGTCGCCCTGCAGCGCAGTGGCACGGCCGGCAAAGCCGTCGGCCTGCTGGCGCAGGTGGGTCACGCAGATATCACGCAGCGCGGCAAAGTCATCAAAGCCCAGCGCGCGCGCCAAGCGCGAAAACGTGGCCGGCGGCAGGTCGCAGCGGCGCGCCAGGTCCCGCATCGAAAGCAGGGCGATGTCGTGCTGGTGCGTCTCAAGCAACATGGCGGCACGCTGCAGTTGCGGAGAGAGATCGCCGGCGCGGTCGCGCAGCGTTTGCATGAGCCCATCGAACGTCATAAGGTGATCGCCTTGATTCAACTGTTTCGTAAACTACGCAACTGAAACAGTTGAGTCAATATCGGATTCACCCTTGGGGCCGCGCACGAAAACAAAACGGCCGCACCTCAAGACGTGCGGCCGTGGTGGGCAAACAAAAACGGAGGCCGAAGCCTCCGTCAGGTGTGGGTGATGCGCGTCTCAGGTTGCCGGGGCGTCGAGCTGTTCCATGCGGAACTGGAAGAAGCCGGCACCGATCAGCCCAAGCAGGCTCAGCGCCATGCACGTGCAGGCCAGAATCATGACCGCGCCCAAGGACGACACCCCGCTCATGAGCGGCGTATGCATCAACGCCGACAAATTGCCGCCAACCCACATGGCCGCGACCAGAGCCATCAAACACGTCAGCGCTGCGGCATTGCGCAACCACGTCAACCGCGTCTTGCGGCTGATGCCGTCGAAAGCGTGGAAATGGAAGTGGTGGTGACCGGTGCCAACGAGTGCCATGGAGAATCTCCTTGTGCTTGCCGTTTGATAGCGTTGAGTCACTATACCGAGACCTGCGACAGTTTGGCGCAGTTTACGCCGCTAGGTATACCCTGAGCTGCGCTGCGTCAAGAGGCTGCGGCACATTTTTTGTCAGTGCGACACTGCGCCGCAGATCGGCGACTGGCGCGGCATATCGGGAGATGGCGGGTGCGGGCGAATTGCACCGCAGAAATGAAAAAAGACCTCGCGGGGAGGTCTTTTTTGTTGCCCTGCAAAATCGATCGATCTTGAAGTGCGAAGAATTTTGGTGGCCTGGGGCGGAATCGAACCACCGACACGCGGATTTTCAATCCGCTGCTCTACCAACTGAGCTACCGGGCCAAGCAAAGAAAAGCAAGTATGACAGGGGTTGGGCCCTGCCGTCAAGCATCTCTGAGCACTTTGATGATTACGCGGCTGGTTCGCCCTTGTTGCGCGAGAGTTCGACGCCCAGTTGCTTGAGCTTGCGGTACAGGTGGGTCCGCTCCAGGCCGGTCTTTTCTGCCACGCGCGTCATGCTGCCGCCTTCGCGCTGCAGGTGGTATTCGAAGTAGGCGCGTTCAAAGAGATCGCGCGCTTCGCGCAGCGGCATGTCGAACGAAAACTGCATGCCGCCGCCTTCGGCTGCGCGGGTCGGTACGCCATTGATATCGGTGCGATCGAGCGCGGCAGGCGTACCTGCTGCTGCGGCGTTGGGCATGGCACCTGCGAGGCCTGCCGCCGGTGTGGCAGCCGGCGTTGCCGAGCGCGGCTTTTCCTTGCTGCGCGACAAGCCCTGCTCCACCGCCGTCAGCAGCTTCTGCAGTGCAATGGGCTTCTCCAGGAAATTCAGCGCGCCGATCTTGGTCGCCTCAACGGCGGTGTCGATGGTGGCGTGGCCCGACATCATGATGACGGGCATGGTCAGCAGACCTTGCGACGCCCATTCCTTGAGCAGCGTTACGCCGTCGGTATCCGGCATCCAGATATCGAGCAGGACGAGGTCGGGCGTTGCATTCGCGCGGTATTCGCGCGCGCGCTGCGCGTTCTCGGCGACTTCAACAACGTGCCCTTCGTCTCCGAGGATTTCGGAGAGCAACTCCCGGATACCCATTTCGTCGTCGACAACGAGGATGGTGGCCATGCTTTTCCTCTATGTGCGGCGGGATTGCCGTCCGCGCTACGCGAGTTTTACGAATAGTATGGAAACCTGGGCGCCGACGGTGTCGGTACCCGATGTGCCCGATGTTGTGTTGGATTGGCGGTTGCGCAATTCGATACGCGCCCCGTGCTCATCCATGATTTTCTTCACCATGGCCAAGCCCAATCCTGTGCCCTTGGCTTTGGTCGTGACGTACGGCTCGAAGGCGCGGTTGAGGATGCGGGAAGAGAACCCGCCGCCGTTGTCCGCGATCGCAAGCCGCACGGCCTGCCGCCGCGCGCCCGAAGCGTCGTCGTATTCTACCGTGTCAGTTTGCAACGTGACATGCGGAGCGGGTCGCCCTGCCGCTTCATTCTCCGCTACGGCGTCCTGCGCATTCTGCAGCAGGTTGTGGATGACCTGGCGCAGTTGCGTCGGGTCACCCTTGATGAGCGGCAGATTGGCGCCCAGCTTGGCCTCGATGACGGGGTGATCGCGGCGGTCAGGGTGATCGATGCCGTACAGGTGCAGCACCTCCGCGGCAAGCGCGTTGAGGTCCAGCTCCTGCAGCATGGCCGGCGGCGTGCGGGCGTAGTCGCGGAAGTCATCGACCATCCGCTTCATCGCCGACACTTGGTTGACGATGGTGGTGGCGCCGCGTCGCAACACCTCGGCGTCGGCGTCCGACAGCTTGGGTGAAAGCTTCATCTCCAGACGCTCGGCCGAGAGCTGGATGGGCGTGAGCGGATTCTTGATCTCGTGCGCGAGGCGCCGCGCAACCTCGCCCCACGCCACCGAGCGCTGCGCGGAGATCACGTCGGAAATATCGTCGAACACGACCACATAGCCGCGCTCGGTGCCGTGCGCGCCCACCGACGGGCCGGGCAGGCGCGTGCCGCGCACCAGCAGCGTGAGGGGTTCGTCTTCGTCTTCGAGCGGAATTTCGACCTGCTTCTGCCAGTGGGCCACTACGCCGCCGGCGGCTGTACTTGCGTCTTGTTCAGCGAAGGCCTGTTCGACCACCGGCGCGAAGGCTGCCACCGGCGTGATGCTGGTCAGCGCCTGGCCGACCCATGCGCCGAAGGGCTGTTTGAAGATGCGCTCGGCACCCGGGTTGGCAGTCAGCAGTACGAAGCGATGGTCGAACACGAAGACGCCCGCGGTCAGGTTGGTCAGCACGCTCTCAAGATAGGCTTTCGATTGCTCGAGTGCCGCCCGATTCTGCTCAACGGCGCGGCGCGCGTCGGCGAGCTGGCGCGTCATCTGGTTGAACTGCTGGGTGAGTACACCGAGTTCGTCGCGCGTATGCAGTTCCCGCTTGGGCGAGAGATCGCCTTCGGCCACTTCGCGCGTGCCCTGGAGCAGCATTAGCAGCGGCCGTGCCAGCTGTGCGCCGAGCAGCAGGGCGAGCATCACCGCGATAAACACCGCCAGGAACAGTGTGAGCGTAAGCGTGCCGATGTACATCTTGCGCAGACCGGTGCGGCCGAGCGCTTTCTCCTGGTATTCCTGGTAGGCGCGCTGGACGGCATCGGCATTGCGGGCGAGCGCCTGCGGCACCGGTTGTACGAGCTGCAGGAAGCGTTCGTCGCGGCCGCTCTCGCCGATCAGGCCGAAGCCGCGCGAGGTGCTGCCGCCATCTTCCGGTCGGCGGTCTGCCAGCAGGCCCGTGCCGGCCCATTTGCGTGCCGGCGTGCTCAGCCCCAGCGCGGACTCGTCGCGGGACGACGTGCCCAGTGCCACCACCACATGCAGTTGGTAAAGATCGCTGCGGTGGCCGTTGTTGCGCGGCGTGGGTGCGGAGGCGGCCGGCGCGGAGGCGCTATCGGTTTCGGTATCGCTGCCGCCTTCCAGGCTGGCGTAGCCGCCCGGCGCGCGGGCCTGCTCGAGCACAGCCTGGCCGGGCAGGTTGGGGACGAGCGTGTCGTAGGTGTTTGACGCGGTGGCAATCACGCGGCCGCTGGCCGTGAAGATAGTCGCCTCCTGTACGCCGAACTGCTCGCGCAATCGATTGAGCGTGATGGCCGTAGCCGAGGCGGACCCATCGCCCACCTGCTCCGCGATCAGGCGACCCTTGTTCTGCAGATCGGCCAGCGCCGTGTCCATGGTCGAGCGGCCGAGGTTCAGGCCCGCCTCCAGCGCCGATTCGACCTTCACGTCGAACCATGACTCGATACTGCGCGACACGAACTGCAGCGACACCAGGTAGATCAGCACCCCCGGCAGGACGCCCACCACGCCGAAGAATACCGCCAGCTTGGTCATCAGCCGCGTGCCGAACTTGCCGCGCCGCGCGCGTAGCGCGAGCGCCAGCATCAGCCCACCGATGATGACCACCAGCAGCACCCCGATGACGAGGTTGACCTTGTAGAGCAGCGTGAAATACCGGTCGAAGAACTCGGTGTTGGCCGATGCGGCAGCCAGCAGGCCCACCAGCACGATCGCCAGGAAGACGATGGTGCCCGCCACCACCTGATAGAGCAGCCGCTTGTAGCTGCGATCGAAGATCATTTGGCGGGAGCCAGCAGCGGGCCGGTGCTGGACGGGCCGGCGCTCATGCCCCAGCCCGGATTGGGCGACAGGCCAGACGAACCGGAAGCCGGCGGGGACGATGCCGGTGTGCTGGCCGGTGGCGCAGCAGGCACGGGCGCCGGGGCCGGCGGCGGCTCATTCGGCACCAGCAGGTTGAAGCGCTTCCATTCGGAGCTGAGATTCCAGTCACGCGTGTTGACGGCGTTGATCTGGAACGGCTTGGGCAACTGCGTCACGTCCAGGCGCATGCGCACTTCCGCCTGCACGGTTTCGCCGGCCTTGACGGCGCGCTGTTCGAACACGCGCCAGCCGCGTACATGCTGCATGAAGTCGACGGCGTCTTTCAGGCGCGAGAACGGCACCTGCAGGCCGCCGGTCGATACCCGGTATTGGCGTGTGAGCGGGTGATACGACAGTCGCACCACGCGCGTGGCGCTGATGGCGTGGTCATCGAACCAATACCAGCGCGGGCGGATCAGTTCGAATTCGACGAGGAAGTAGAGCGCGATGCCCTTGTTCACTGCGTCTTCGAGGTTGCTGGGCAGGTCGAAGTCGAAATCAGCGGAGAGGTTCCAGCCGCCGTCGGCGTATTCGAGCTGGGCCCGGTTGATTTCGATGGACTGTGCGGGCGCCGCGACCGGCCACCAAAGCAGCATGCCCAATACGACCAGCGCGACCAGCCGTTGCAGAATCTGCCGGAACCGGGTTTGCAGCAGCCGGATCGATGGGCGAAGGATGACAGTCACAACGGTCGGTGCATCAAGGCCGTTTCTGGAAAACCGCGTAAAAGAAGCCGTCGTGATCGAGCGGCAAGGGCGACGCGCCGGCGTCGAATCCGCTGGTCTGCGCCGCGTCGGGCGAGACCGGCAGCAACTGGCCGGGCGCGTGCAATCGTATCGCATCTTCCAGATGGCGTTCAAACCATCGGGCCTGGTCCTCGCCTTCCGTCGGAAAAATCGAACAGGTGACATAAAGCAACTTGCCACCCGGCTTCAGGCATGCCCACAAGGCGCGCACGATGTCGCGCTGCAGCCCGGCCAGCGCCTTGAGGTCGGCGGGTCGGCGCAGCCAGCGGATGTCCGGATGGCGCCGCACGATGCCGGCGGCCGAGCACGGCACATCGGCCAGGATGCGGTCGAACGGTCGGCCGTCCCACCAGGTGTCGGGTTGGGCCGCATCGCCGACGCAAATGGTGGCGGTCTGGTGCAAGCGCGCAAGGTTCTCGCTAATGCGCACGGCGCGCACGGCATCCGACTCGAGCGCCGTCACGTCCAGGCGGTCAGTCAGCTCAAGCAGATGGCCGGTCTTGCCACCGGGTGCGGCGCAGGCATCGAGCACGCGCTGGCCGGGTGCCACGTCGAGCAGCGTTGCCGCCAGTTGCGCACCGGCGTCCTGCACGGAGACATCGCCGTCTGCAAAACCCGGCAGTTCGGAAACGGGGACGGCGCGCGCAAGGCGTACGGCCTGTTCGCCGATGCGCTCGGCGTCGATGCCGGCCTCAGCCAAGCGTGCGAGATACGCGTCGATGGCAATGCGGCGCGGGTTCACGCGCAGAACCATCGGTGGGCGGCGGTTGCCGGCGGCCAGGATGGCTTGCCACGCGTCAGGATACGCGCTGCGTACGGCGTCGATCCACCACGTTGGGTAGTTGGTGGCGGCCGACGGATCCGCCTGCATATCCGCCACCAGCGCATCTTGCTCACGCAGGAAGCGGCGTAGCACGCCGTTGACCATGCCCTTGCCGTGCGAAAGCTTCGGATCAGCCGAGGCCGCCGTCACGGTCTGGTCGACCACGGTGAATGGCGCGTACGGCAGCGGGTCGTCCAGCAATTGTGCGAGCGCCACGCGCAGCAGATTGGCGGCGCCTTCGGCGGGCGGGCGCGGGATCAGCGTGCGGATCAGCCAGTCGGTGCTGCCGAGCCAGCGCGTAGCGCGGTAGGCGAGATCCTGGACGGCACCCCGCACCGGGGCGGGCTGGCCCTGGCATACGGCGTCGATGGCCTGGGGCAATGCCATGCCCTGCCGCAGCTTGCCCAGGGCGGCGGCGGCAAGCGACAAGGCGTGGGCGAGGGAATCGGGCGGCAGGCGCATCGGGCAGCAGGAAATCAGGCAGACAAAATGCAACGAGCCCGCGGTGGGCGGGCTCGTGCGGACTGCGGAAGTATAAAGGAAGCGCCCCGTCGGGCTGCCGCTTTTACGCCGGATATTGCCCCGTCTGCGCCATCTGCATCAGGCGCGCGATGCGCTCTTCCGTGGCCGGGTGCGTGCTGAACAGGTTGGCCAAGCCGCCGCCGTGCAGGGGGTTCATGATCATCATCTGCGCGGTGGCCGGGTGGGCTTCAGCAGCGGCAAACGGAATGCCGGCGGCATAGCGGTGGATCTTGTCCAGCGCCGAAGCCAATGCCTGCGGGTCGCCGCTGATGGTCGCGCCGCCGCGGTCGGCTTCGAACTCACGCGCGCGGGAAATTGCCATCTGGATCATCGCTGCCGCCAGCGGCGCTAGGATCGCCACCGCAATCCCGGCGATCGGGTTGGCCGGACGGCCTTCGCTGTCGCGCCCGCCGAAGAACACGGCAAAGTTGGCCAGCGCCGAGATTGCCCCAGCCATCGTGGCCGAGATGGTCGAGATCAGGATGTCGCGGTGCTGCACGTGCGCCAACTCGTGCGCCATCACGCCGCGCAGCTCCCGTTCCGACAGGATATTGAGGATGCCGGTGGTCGCGGCCACGGCGGCGTGCTCGGGGTTGCGGCCGGTGGCGAAGGCGTTGGGCTGCGCTTCATCGATCAGGTAGACGCGCGGCATCGGCAGGCCGGCGCGGCCGGCAAGCTCCTGCACCATCCGATAGAACTGCGGCGCGCTGGTCTCGTTGACTTCCTGCGCGTTGTACATGCGCAGGACCATTTTGTCGGAGAACCAGTACGAGAAGAAATTCATGCCCAGCGCGAACAGCAGCGCCAGCATCATCCCGCTGCGTCCGCCGATCATGCCGCCGATGACGATGAACAGCGCAGTGATCGCTGCCATCAACATGAAGGTCTTGATCCAGTTGAACATAGGGGCGTGGCTCCTGTGGGTCTAGGGTTTGACGAGTTCGTTAGATCGCGATAATCGCTGAAAATTCAAGGGTTTGCGCGGGACTTGCGCGATATTTCGCCGCAGATGTCGCTTGACGCATCAACGGGTGGTGAACGCCAGCCGCGCGCCAAGCCCAATGAATGCCGTGCCGACCACGCGATCGAGCCAGCGCTTGATGCCCGGCTTGCCCGCCACGCGGCGCGTGACGCTGGCAGCCACCCAAGCCACCAGGCTGTTCCAGATCGTCGACATGACAATGAACACCGCGCCCAATGCCAGGAATGCCAGCGCCTTGTGGCTGGCGTGTGGATCGACGAATTGCGGGAAGAACGACAGGAAGAACAGCACGACCTTCGGATTCAGCACATTGGTGAGAAAACCCTGCATGAACAGCGACTTGAGCGGACGTGGGCGCTTGACGGCAGAAGCTTCCGCTTGCTGGACGGGGGCGTCGTCGCGCTCGGGCGGCGCCAGCAGCATGCGGCCGCCCAGGTAGATCAAGTACGCCGCGCCCACCACCTTGATGACCGTGAACGCCACGGTGGAAGCCGCCAGCAGCGCCGTCAGGCCGAAGGCGACCGCCAGCACATGCACGCAGCAGCCCGCCGATACGCCCAGCGCCGACAGCAGCCCCGCTGCCCGTCCTTGCGAAACGCTGCGCCCGACGATGTAGGCCGTGTCGGGCCCAGGCGTCACATTCAGCAGAAACACCGCCAGCATGAAGAGCGGCAGATTGACGATGCCCAGCGCAGTCATGGCGAAATCCTCTTCTATATAGATGGCGCGGTTAGCCCCGCGATGCGAAGCGCTGGCCGGGCTCGATGGCCAGGCCTTGCAGGAATTCGCGTGCGGGCAGGCGTTTGCCGCCGGGCTTCTGCAACTGGGTCACGCGTAGCGCGCCGGCGCCGCAGGCGATGGTGACGCCCTCCGCGTTGGCCGCCAGGACCGTGCCGGGTTCGGCATCCGCCGGCCGGTCGGCCAGCGCCTGCGCTTGCCAGAACTTGATCGTCACGCCATCCAGCGCGGCCGATGCGCCGGGAAACGGATTGAACGCATGCACCTGGCGCAGCAGCGCGGCGGCTTGGTGCGACCAGTCCAGCGTGGCTTCGTCCTTGGCGATTTTTTCTGCATAGGTGATGCCTTCGGCGGGCTGCGGCGTGGCGGCCAGCTTGCCGTCTTGCGCCAGCTTGGCGAGGGCGTCTACCACCATGCGCCCGCCGAGCGCGGCCAGCGTGTTGTGCAGCGTTGCTGTCGTGTCGGTCAGGCCGATGGGCACGCGTTCCATGGCGATCATGTCGCCGGTGTCCAGGCCCGCATCCATCTGCATGAGCGTGATGCCCGATTCGGCGTCGCCCGCTTCGATCGCACGGTGGATGGGCGCAGCGCCACGCCAGCGCGGCAACAGCGACGCGTGGATATTGATGCAGCCAAAGCGCGGCAGGTCGAGCACTTCCTGCGGCAGGATCAGGCCGTAAGCGGCAACGACCATCACGTCAGGACGCTGGGCAGCCAGGGCGTCGATGGCTTCGGCGGCTTCCTGTGGATACTTGCCCGTGCGACGCAGGGACGGCGGCTGGAGGATCGGTGCGAACCCATGCGTCACGGCGTACTGCTTGACGGGACTCGCCTGCAATTGCATGCCGCGCCCGGCCGGGCGATCCGGCTGGCTCAGTACGGCAACGACGGGAAAGCCGGCCTGATGGATCGCCGCCAGGGCAATCTGCGCAAATTCAGGCGTGCCGGCAAACGCTACGCGAAGGGTGGACGTCATGGATGGAGAACCGAAAACGAGGGGAGGCGCGCTACACGACAGCGTAGCGCATTGGGTTTAGCGACGGCCGCGATGCGGGGTGTCGGTCAGCGGCACGATGGGCTCGGGCGACGGTAGCGCCTCGGGCACGCCATTGCTGCGCCGCTGGAAGAGCGAGAAGGTTTCGTTGGTGTCGCCCGGGCGGCTGCCGCGCCACACCATTTCCCAATTGTTGCCGTGAGGGCGGCGTCGGGCGTGTTCCGGGCGTTTTTCGAGCACCAGGATCAGGTCGCACGTACGCGCGGTCGGGTTTGGGTGGTGATCGTCGCCGGCACCGCTGTGACCTAGCAGCCATTTGACGGGGCGCACGCCAGTTTCGTAGTGCATCAGTGCGCGTTCGCTTTCGCCCATGCCGCGCGTGGCCACGCAGATCTGCGCAGATTCGAGCACCGGCTTGATCGCCTGGAAGAGCGGGCGGTAGCTGCGGGCGTCATCCACCCAAGGCATCAGCAGGGTGCCGAGCAGGCCCCACACCATGCCCAGGCCTGCCGCCCACGCCACCACGCCGGAGCGCGCTGGTCGCAGCCACACGCAGGCAGCCCACAGCGCCGTAATGCACCCCGCTGCCAACACGGCGACGGGGTGGATCAGCATGTCATATGGCAACGGCAGCACGCGGCCCAGCATTTTGGCCAGCCAGCCCGGCAACAGTTGCCCACCGCTGGTCACGAGCGCGCCCCACACGGCCCAGACCACCAAGCCCAGCGCGCCAAACACCACCACCGCCGCGCCCCATGCACGCGCGCGCCACGCGGGTGCAATCAAGAGCAGCATCGGCGCACCTAACAAAGCCAACGCGGGTTGCAGCGGCATCAGGTACACATCGCGCAGCACGGCCGAGCGCAGCACCACAGCAATCGTGGCCAGCACGAACAACGCAACGACCAAGTGCCCCTGGTACGGCAGTAGCCACGCCGTGCGCGCGCCGTGCCCGCGTTGCCGCACGAGCTTGTACAGCGACACGCCCAACACGGCCACCGCTGGCCATACCGCCGGCGTGCCGGTCAGGAAGATCGATCGGATGGTCGTCGCTAGCGACCCTTTCTCGCCACCCAGATGCGAGAAGCCGAAGAAGCGGCCGAGGTTGTTGACCCAGAACCATTCGATGAACAGGTCCGGCGATTCGCGCCAGAAGATGGCCGGCCAGATCACCAGCCACGGCAACGCCACCAGCAGCGAGAGGCCATAGAAGCGCCATGCCTGGCGGTTGCGGAAATTCGGCAGCAGTGCGATCGCCGCCAGCAGGGTGATCGCGAACAGTCCTGGCACGAGTACACCCTTGCCCAGGAACGCCACACCGATGCCCGTGCCGAACCACAGCGCGGGGCGCAGCACGTCGACGCCCTTTGCGCCCCCGGCTTCGCTCTCTTTGACGAAGCGCACGAGGCCATACAGGGCGATCGCCGTGCCGGCCAATTGCGGGACATCGGCAATGAACTTGTGGACGTGCTCGGCCAGTCCGACGCAGCCGGCAAACAGCAGCAGCGCGCCCAGCGCATAGTCGCGCAGCGCAGCGCCGCCAGCGTCGAGCCCGGCTTCCCGGCGTACAGCCAGCGTCAGACCGGGGCGTCCGCGCGCAAGGTCTGCGCCGACGCGCAAGCGCCAGTCGCGCGCTTCGCTGCGGAGCAGGCGCGCCGTGCGCCAGACCGCCCAGCACGTCAGCGCCATCCAGAACAGCACCGCCACGCGTACCGCTTCGTGCGGCGGCATGTCGGGCAGCGCCAGGGCGGCCAGCGCGCCGGTCCAGTACATCAGCGGGGGTTTTTCGACGAACGGCTCGAAGGCGACGTTGGGGACGACCCAGTCGCCACGCTCGATGATGTTGATGACGATGCCGAAGGAATACGGCTCGTCGGCCTTCCAGGGTGCGCGCCAGAACGTGCCCGCAACAAAATACGCGCACAGCATCAGCAGGACGACGGCGCGCCAATGCCGCACCAGCAGTGCCGACAGGCGGCGCGGGCTGGTGTTCGGGCCTGCGTCAGCGGGAGCGATCGGCATCAGCGGGATGGAGCGAGGGCGCGCGCCGACGTCGGCAGGCATGGGAACGCATTCAACGCTGCGGTACCGCGTCGCGTTGGTGCTTCTTGAGCTTGGAACGGATGCGCGTCTGCTTGAGCGGCGAGAGGTATTCGACGAAGACCTTGCCCATCAGGTGATCCATCTCGTGTTGGATGCACACGGCCAGCAGATCGTCGGCCTCCAGCTCGAAGGTTTCACCCTTTTCGTTCAGTGCACGCACGCGCACGCGAGCCGGGCGGTCCACCTTGTCATAGATGTCAGGCACCGACAGGCAGCCTTCGTCCCAGACCTTGTGCTCGTCACTTGCCCAGATGATCTCCGGGTTGATGAACACGCGCAGCTCGTCGCGCGACTCCGAAACGTCGATGGTGATCACGCGCTCATGCACGTCGACCTGCGTGGCGGCCAGGCCAACGCCGGGCGCCTCGTACATGGTCTCGGCCATGTCGGCCACGAGTTTGCGGATGCGGTCATCCACGACGGCAACCGGTTTGGCGACTTTGTGCAGCCGCGGATCAGGGTATTGCAGGATATTCAGTAGGGCCATGATGCTTGGCAACAACGGTTGCAGAAGGCCACGCTAACGAGGGGTTGCCTTCAATTGCGATCGCTTGGAATGTCATGCAGAATCGGGGGCGCTATCCGCCACATGGCTTAGGAAAAAGCCTGACGAATGTTGGATGCCATACCCCTCTTGCTGCGACGCAGAACTGCGTACAGCTGCGGCGGTGAGGCGTCGAACAGGCACGCGGACCACTCGCCGATTCTTCATAGAATAATGCGCCATCGTAACACACAGATGCACTCTCAGCCCGCCATGCAAACCGCCACGAAAGCGCGCCAGCCTTACGTTTGCGCCCTGTCGGCGGTTGCCGCGGCAGCGCTTTTCTGCATGGGCGCCGCCCACGCCGCCGAGCGCACTGTGACGCCGGCGCAACAGGCGCAGGCCGCGACGGCTGCCCAAGCGGGCATCCCCGAATCCGAACTGTCCGCCACCGCGCCCGCGCAGTACACCGTGCGCCGTGGCGACACGCTCTGGGCAATCTCGGGCAAGTACCTCAAGCGGCCCTACCGCTGGCCCGAACTCTGGGGTACGAACCGTGAGCAAATCCGCAACCCGCATCTGATCTATCCGGGCCAGATCCTGTATCTGCATCACGCCAATGGCCGTGCCTGGTTGTCGAGTTCACCGGCATCTGCGGATGGCAGCACGGTCCGCCTGTCGCCGCATACCCGCGTGTCGGGGCAGGATGGTGATGCCATCTCCAGCATTCCTTCCGCCGCCATCGAGCCCTTCCTGACCCAGCCGATCGTGGTGGATGAAGAAACGCTGGCCACGCCGGCACGCATCTTCTCACTGCCGGAGGGCCGTGTTTATCTGGGCAAGGGCGAAAACGCCTACGCCCGCGGTCTGCCCGCAGGCGAAGGCGGCCAGGCCGGCACCGAATGGCAGGCGTACCGCCCGGTCCGGCCGCTCAAGGACCCGGTGACCGGCAACGTGCTCGGTTATGAAGCCGACTTCCTCGGCACGCTGCGCGTGGTGCGCGCAGCGACCGGGCCGCAGGCAGTGACCAAGGTGGAAGTGCTGTCGTCCAAGGAAGAGATGGGCGTCGGCTCGCAACTGATGCCACTGCCCCCGCGCGTGCCGGTGCGTTATGTGCCGCATGCGCCGGAAGGCGACGTGCACGGCGCGGTCGCCAAGGTCACCGGCGGCGTGCGCTTCGGCGGCACCGACCAGGTGGTTGTGCTGAACATCGGCAGCCAGCAGGGGCTTGAGCCGGGCCACGTGCTGTCGCTGGCGCGCGCTGGCGCCGTCGTGAAAGACGCGACGGCCGGCAATCAGGCCGTGCAACTGCCTGCAGAGCGCTACGGCCTGGCCTTCGTGTTCCGTGTGTTCCCGCACGTAGCCTATGCGCTGGTGACGGACGCATCGAACGCCGTAGAAGTGGGCGACAGCGTCAGCAACCCGATGTCGCCGCAACCTTGAACTACGCGCTAACGCAGTCCTTGATTTGACCGATGCATCTCAGGTCGCGGCGTCCGCCGCGGCCGATTCCACAGCTTCCCTGTCCTGTACACGCGATCCGGCTGAACTGGCCGCGTGGCTGCGTCTGACTGAAACCCCCGGCGTTGGTCCCGTTGCTGCGCGGCAGTTGCTAGCGGCCTTCGGGTTGCCGCAAGACATCTTCGCCCAGCCGTATGCCGTGCTCGCCAAGGTGTTGCCCGAGCGGCAAGCGCGCGCGTTGCTTGCCGAGCCCGACGACACGCTTGCGGCACTGATCGAGCGCACCGTCGCCTGGGTGAACGAGCCCGGTAACGCTATCTTCACGCTGGCCGATCGCGGCTACCCGCCCCGTCTGCTCGAACTGCCGGACCCGCCGACCCTGCTGTACACCAAGGGCGACGCCTCGCTGCTGCGCGCAGCGGCGGTGGGCGTGGTGGGCGCGCGCAGCGCTACGGCAGCCGGCATCGACAACGCGCGGGCGTTTTCCCAGGCGTTGTCGGCGGCGAGCGTGACGATCGTGTCAGGCCTTGCGCTCGGCATCGATGCGGCGGCGCATGAAGGCGCGCTTGCAGGCCCGGGGAGCACCATCGCAGTCGTGGGTACCGGGCTCGATATTGTTTACCCAGCACGCAATCGGGCGCTGGCGCATCGCATTGCCGAGGCTGGCGTGATCATCTCCGAATACCCGCTGGGGATGGGCGCACGCGCCGAGAATTTCCCACGCCGCAATCGCTTGATCTCGGGTTTGGCGCGCGGGTTGCTGGTGGTGGAAGCGGCGGCGCAGTCCGGCTCCCTCATCACCGCGCGGCTGGCGGCCGAGCAGGGGCGTGATGTGTTTGCGATTCCCGGGTCGATCCATTCGCCACTGGCCAAGGGTTGCCACCTGCTGATCAAGCAAGGCGCCAAGCTGGTGGAAACCGCTGCCGATATCCTGGATGAACTCGGCTGGGGGCGTGCTGCCGCGCCGGCTAAGCGTGCGACGCGCGCGGCCCCGGTCGAGGCGCCTGCTGACGCGCCGGTTCTTGCCGCGCGCCCGGCGGCAAGTGCCGCCGAAACCGCGTTGCTCGATGCGCTCGGTTTTGATCCAGTCGATCTGGATACCCTATGTGAACGCACCGGCCAAGCTGCTGCCGCCCTCTCTGCACAGCTTCTGGCGCTGGAGTTGGATGGCCGCGTGGAGCGTCAGCCCGGCGGGCGCTTCCTGCGGCTTCCGTGAAAGCGTGCCTACAATAAGCGCGACCCCTCCGTCACTCCGCTGGTCGCCTAGCGCCTTTTTTCATGCCACTGCTCTCGCCTGACACCGACGCCGCCACGTTGCACACGCGCATTCGCTCGGGGCAACTGCTGGTGGCGTGCCTGTGCGCCGAGTGGTGCGGCACGTGCCGCAGCTATCGCAAGACCTTCACTGAGCTCGCCGAGCGGCATCCGGAATGCTGCTTTGTGTGGGTGGATGTGGAAGATCACGCCGATGCGCTTGGCGATTACGACGTTGAAAACTTTCCGACCTTGCTGGTGCAGCGTGGGAGCGATGTGTTGTTTTTCGGCCCCGTCTTGCCTCACGCCGGTGTTGTTGAGGGATTGCTTTCGCGTGATCTGGGCGTTGCTCCCGCAGTGCCAGCGGCCCCGGACTTGCGAGGCTGGCTGCTGGAATCGGCATGATCGCCGGCCTTGACAACACTAAGCGATGCATGCGCCACTCTATTGCGCCTGAAAAGGAACCGCGCTTATGATTGGCGGCCAAATTTGGGGCCGACTGCTGGTTGATGGCTCCCTGACGGGCACGCTGACAAGCGCCCGCGGCACTTGAAGTCGGCAGGCGTTGCCATAAGACTCTAAAAAAATACGCGAACGGTCGCTATAGAAAAGCGACTTCTTCTTTACCCGATTACTTGCGATCGCCAGGATCCGCTCACATGTCCAAGGCCCTCATCATTGCCGAAAAACCGTCGGTCGCCGCTGATATCGCGCGCGCGCTGGGTGGCTTCACCAAGCACGACGAGTACTTTGAGAGCGACGACTACGTCCTCTCGTCGGCGGTCGGCCATCTGGTCGAGATTGCTGCGCCCGATGAATACGAAGTCAAGCGCGGCAAATGGAGCTTCGCGCATCTGCCCGTGATCCCGCCGCACTTTGACCTGCGCCCGATCGCCAAGTCGGAATCGCGTCTGAAGGTGCTGACGCGGCTGATCAAGCGCAAGGACGTGACCGGCCTGATCAACGCCTGTGACGCGGGGCGCGAAGGTGAACTGATCTTCCGCCTGATCGCGCAACACGCGAACACCAAGCTGCCGGTGAAGCGGCTGTGGCTGCAGTCGATGACGCCGCAATCCATCCGTGATGGCTTTGGCAAGCTGCGCAGCAACGAAGACATGATGCCGCTGGCCGATGCCGCCCGCTGCCGTTCCGAGGCCGACTGGCTGGTCGGTATCAACGGCACGCGCGCCATGACCGCGTTCAACAGCAAGGGCGGCGGCTTCTTCCTGACGACCGTGGGCCGCGTGCAAACGCCCACGCTGTCGATCGTGGTGGAGCGCGAAGAGAAGATCAAACGCTTCGTCCCGCGAGACTACTGGGAAGTGCGCGCTGAATTCATCGCGGCGGCCGGCCTGTACGAAGGCCGCTGGTTCGACCCGAAGTTCAAGAAGAACGAGTTCGATCCCGAGCAGCGCGATTCGCGTCTGTGGAGCGAGGCCGAGGCCAAGAGCATCGTTGCCGCGTGCCGCGACAAGCCGGGCACCGTGACGGAAGAATCGAAGCCGTCGACGCAGATGTCGCCGGCGCTGTTCGACCTGACGAGCCTGCAGCGCGAGGCCAACGGCCGCTTCGGTTTCTCGGCGAAGAACACGCTGGGCCTGGCGCAGGCGCTGTATGAAAAGCACAAGGTGCTGACCTACCCGCGTACCGATTCGCGCGCGCTGCCCGAAGACTACCTGGGCACGGTCAAGCAGACGCTGGATATGCTGGGCGAAAGCTCACCCAACTATCTGACGCACGCGAAGAAGATCCTGGCCAATCAGTGGGTCAAGCCGAACAAGCGAATCTTTGACAACAGCAAGATCAGCGATCACTTCGCCATCATCCCGACGCTGCAGGCACCGAAGAATCTGTCGGAGCCGGAGCAGAAGCTGTACGACCTGGTGGTGCGCCGCTTCCTGGCGGTGTTCTTCCCTGCGGCTGAATACCAGATCACCACGCGCGTGACTGAGGTGGCCGGGCATCACTTCAAGACCGAGGGCAAGGTGCTGGTGAACCCGGGCTGGCTGGTCGTGTACGGCCGCGAGGCGCAGGGCGAAGATGCCAACCTCGTGCCGGTCGCCAAGGACGAGAAGGTCAAGACGGACAAGATCGAACCGGTGGGCCTCACCACCAAGCCGCCCGCACGCTACAACGAAGCGACGCTGCTCTCCGCCATGGAAGGCGCCGGCAAGCTCGTCGACGACGATGCGTTGCGCGAAGCCATGGCAGGCAAGGGCCTGGGCACGCCAGCCACCCGCGCGGCCATCATCGAAGGGTTGCTGACGGAAAAGTACCTCGTGCGCGAAGGCCGCGAGCTGATCCCCACCGCCAAGGCGTTCCAGCTGATGACGCTGCTGCGTGGCCTCGGTGTGGAAGAACTGACGCAGGCGGAGTTGACCGGCGGCTGGGAGCACAAGCTTTCCCTCATCGAGCGTGGCCAGCTGGAGCGCGACGAATTCATGCGCGAGATCGCGCAGATGACGCAACAGATCGTCAAGCGCGCCAAGGAATACGACAGCGACACCATTCCCGGCGACTACGCAACGCTTTCCACGCCGTGCCCGCAATGCGGCCACGTGGTCAAGGAAAACTACCGCCGCTTCGCCTGCAGCCACTGCGACTTCTCGATCAGCAAGATTCCGGGGGGCCGCCAGTTCGAGCTGGACGAGGTGGAGGAGTTGCTGACCAACAAGACCATCGGCCCGCTGCAGGGCTTCCGCAGCAAAATGGGCCGTCCGTTTGCGGCCATCCTCAAGCTGGCGCAAGAAGATGGTCATTGGAAGATGGAGTTCGACTTCGGCCAGAACGACGAAGACGATGGCGAGCCGGTCGATTTCTCGGGTCAGGAAAGCGTCGGCCACTGCCCAAAGTGCAACGGGAGCGTCTACGAGCACGGCCTGAAGTACGTCTGCGAAAACGCCGTGGCGCAGCCCAAGACCTGCGACTTCACCACCGGCAAGATCATCTTGCAGCAGGAGATCAGCCGCGAGCAGTTGGGCAAGCTGCTGGCCGAGGGCAAGACCGATCTGCTGACCGGTTTCAAGTCGGCGCGCACGGGCCGCAACTTCAAGGCGTTCCTGGTCAAGCAGCCGGATGGCAAGATCGGCTTCGAATTCGAGCCGCGCGGCGAAGGCAAAGGCAAGCCCGGCGCCAAGACCGCGGCGAAGAAGACGACCGCTGCGGCCAAGACGCCTGCCGCCAAGAAGGCGCCTGCCAAGACCGCTAGCAAGACGGCTGCCAAGAAGGCCCCGGCGCGCAAGAAGGCTGCTGAAGCCGAGACCGACGAGGAAAGCACCAGCGAGACCTGATCCTGGTTTCGCAGGCACCAACGCAAACGGGAGGACACTGTCCTCCCGTTTTGCTTTGGCGATGGGGCGTGGCTTATGCGGCTTCGCTCAGGCCACGGCCTGCGCGCGCCTCGCTGTGCTTGACCTCCATCGCCTGGGCCAGCATGTAGTCGATGAACGTGCGCACCTTTGTCGGCAGGAACTTGCGGCTCGGATACACCAGCGACAGCGACCGATGCGGCAGCTTGTATTGCGGCAGCACGCGCACCAGCCGTCCGGACTCCAGGTCGGGCCGGGCCATATACGACGACAGAATCGCGATGCCCATGTCGGCGAGCACGGCGCGGTGCATCAGTTCGGCATTGCTGGTGACAAGCGAGGGCTGCACCGGCACCGAAATCGACTGGCCGTCGGCGGTGCTCATCTCCCACTCGTGACGCAGTTGCGGGTGCCACATCGCAATGACGCGATGCTCGGCAATATCTTCGGCGCGCTGCGGCGTGGAATGCTGGCGTAGATAGGCGGGGGTGGCTGCCATGACCATCTCGGCGGAAATCATGCGGCGCGCCACCAGGTGCGAGCCCAGGCCGAGTTCCGACACCATGATGCCGACGTCGCGGCCATCCTCGACGATGTCGATCGGGCGGTCGGACAGCGCCACGTCAAACGTCACCTCGGGATAAAGCTGCTGGAAGCGAGCGAGCAGCATCGGCAGCACGTGCAGCCCGAACATGACAGGGGCGACGATGCGCAGGCCACCGACCAGCGCCTGGCTGCGCGAGGTGGCCAGCGACTCCGCCTCGTCAATGTCGAGCAGGATCTGCGCACAGCGCTGCAGGTAGGTTTCGCCCACGTCGGTCAGCGACAGGCTGCGCGTGGTGCGGTTGAGCAGGCGCGTGCCGAGATGCGCCTCAAGGTCGGCCACGTAGCGCGTGACGACGGCATTGCTCATCGACAGATGCTGGGCCGCCCGGGCGAAGCTGCCAAGCTCCACCACCTTGGAAAACACCCGCATCGACTGCAAACGATCCATTCCAGCCTCTCACATAATTTGTTGTCAAAAATAGAACAAATCTGTCGTGACAGCAAATGTTTAATAGTGGCACAAGCAATTCACTGCCTAGGGGCGATCCTTGAATGTGAGTGCACGCTCATGTGAGAATGCCGCCCCAGTTGTGTTTGCGATGTTTTATTGCCAGGGCTGCGTATCCGACTTCTCACCGATTGACGCAACAGCAGATTTGCGCCGAGACTCTATACCGAACGGTAGATTTTTGTGGGATTCGTCTTGCGCGAGGTCATGTTTGGCCCGAATCGTGGGTGGAACGCGGTCTTGCGCAAATCGGTGCGGCGGTGGCCAGATGGCTTCGCCATACTCGAACGATGGATGCCGCGAACCCTGACCCGCATGAGCGCCCCGCAACGAGGGCAGCCATCACGGCCGATGTGTCGCCCCGCGATGCTGGCGGCCGAGGAGACACCACATGACCATCCAGAACCGCGAACCGGTCAACTATCTGGCGGGCGAGATGCCGCTGCACCGGTATTGCGCCCATCATGCGCAGCAGACGCCCGAGCGCATCGCCCTGCTGTGGTACGGCCGTACGATCTGCTGGCGCGAACTGGATCAGGCCTCGACGCGCTTGGCGGTGCAGTTGCAGCGGCTGGGCGTGACACGCGGCGATCGCGTTGCGCTGTTTCTGCACAACTGTCCGCAAGCCATCGTGGCCCATCTGGCCACCGCCAAGCTGGGCGGCATCGTCGTGCCCTGCGGGCCGTTGTCGCGTCAGCACGAACTGCGCGACCAACTGGCCGATTGCGGCGCCAAGATTCTGGTGGCGGCGGCCGATCTGATGCCGATTGTCGAGGCCGCCAGGCCCGGCACGGCGGTCACGACCGTTATCACCACGCGCTATGCCGATCTTCAGCCCGCGCAGCCCGCGTGCCGCAAGGCGCTGGCCGTGCCGCCCGAACTGATTGCCGCCGATGCCTCGTCTGCGCCGCCGCTCAAGAACAAGCCGGGTGCCGCGCAGCTCGACCTCATGCAGTTGATGGCCGAGCCCGTCGATGTGGCCGAGCGCAACGCCGTGGCCGCCATTCAGGTGAGCCTGGATGACGTTGCGCTGATGGTCTACACGTCTGGCACCACCGGCCGGCCGAAGGGCGCCATGCTCACGCACCGCAACGCGCTGTACAAGACCGCCGTTACGGTGCAGGTCAGTGGCATCCATGCCTCGGACGTGATGCTGGCGGTGGCGCCGCTGTCTCATATCGCCGGCATGCTGATGGGCATGAACGTGATGCTGTATTCCGGTGCCACGACCATCCTGCTTTATCGCTTCGATCCCCTGGCCGTGCTGCAGGCCATCGACCGCTACCGCGTGACACGCTGGTACAGCATGACGCCAATGAACCTGGCGGTCATGGCGCATCCGGACGCGGCGCAGTACCGCATGGAATCCTTGGTGGCCAACCCGTGCACCAGCTTCGGCGTCACGCTGACCGAAGCGATTGCCGAGCAGTGGCGTGCCTTTGCCGGCCCGCAGTGCCGCATCTACGAAGCCGCCTATGGCCTGTCGGAAACCCACACCTGCGACGCCATCACGCCTGCCGATGCCCCGCGCTGGGGTTGGCACGGCAAGATCGTCCCACAGACCGAGATACGCATCGTCGACCCGCATACCGGCGCTGAACTGCCGCCTGGCCAGGCTGGCGAAATCACCATCCGCAGCCCCGGCGTGTTCCGCGGCTACTGGCAGCGCGACGAGGCCACGCGCGCTGTCCTGCACAACGGCTTTCTGCGCACTGGGGATATCGGCCAGGTCTCGCCCGACGGCTGGCTGCAATGGCAGGGCCGTATCAAGGAGATGATCAAGGTGTCGGGCTACAGCGTGTTTCCGGAAGAGGTCGAGTCGCTCCTTTCGCGCCACCCGGGCATCCGCCAAGTGGCCGTGACCCCCATCCCCGATCCCGACAAAGGTGAGGTCGTCTGCGCGCACGTGGTGCCGATGAACGGCGTGACGCTCTCGGAAGCCGAGCTGATTGCCTGGTCGCGCGACAACATGGCGCCGTACAAGGTGCCGCGGCGCGTGAAGTTCCATGATGCGCTGCCCGCCACCGCGACGGGCAAGGTGCTGCGAAGGTTGCTGCGCGAAGAAGCGCTCGCCGCCTGAAAGCAAAACGGCCGCCAAGTTCTGGCGGCCGTTTTGTCAGGTTTGCACGAAGCGCTTCTGTCGGGCGATGCTCATCAGGATGCCGATGCCCATGCCCAGCGTGACTAGCGCCGTCCCCCCATAACTGATGAGCGGCAGCGGCACGCCTACCACAGGCAGGATGCCGCTCACCATGCCCATATTGACGAAAGCGTAGGTAAAGAAGATCAGCGTGATCGACCCGGCCAGCAGGCGCCCGAACAGCGTCCCCGCGTTGGCTGCAATGAAGAGCCCGCGCAAGATCAGTAGCAGATACAGGAACAGCAGCACGCCGTTGCCCACCAACCCAAACTCCTCCGAATACACCGCGAAGATGAAGTCGGTGTGTTTCTCGGGGATGAACTCGAGGTGGGTTTGCGTGCCCTTCAGCCATCCCTTGCCCGTCACGCCGCCCGAGCCGATGGCAATGATCGACTGGATGGTGTGGAAGCCCTTGCCCAGCGGGTCGGTGGTCGGGTCGAGCAGCGTACACACGCGGTGTTGCTGGTAGTCGTGCAGGATCGGCCAGTTCACGCCCGGGGCGCAGATGCGCGACTCGAATGACACCACCAGCGTGATCGCGGTGACGGCAACCACCAGCACCGGCACGATCAGCCGCCACGACAGGCCGGCAAAGTAGATCACGTAGATACCCGCTGCCAGCACCAGCAGCGCGGTGCCCAGGTCCGGCTGCTTGGCGATCAGCCCGACGGGAATCAGCAGCAGCATGGCTGCCGCCAGATAGTCATACCAGTGGATCACGCCCTCGCGCTTCTGGAAGTACCACGCCAGCATGAGCGGCATGGCGATCTTCATGATCTCGGAAGGCTGGACCACCACGCCGATATTGAGCCACCGCCGCGCGCCCTTGCGGATCAGCCCGAACGCCGCCACGCCAATCAACAACGCCACGCCGACGGTGTAGAGCGGCACCGCAAAGCGCATGAGCGTTTGCTGCGGCAAGTTGGCGATGATCCACATCAGCACGAACGACAGCAGGATGTTGCGGACCTGGTCTTCCACCCGACCCGGCATGTCGATGGCGGCCGAATACAGGGCGACCAATCCCGTGCCGAGCAGCAGGAAGACGATCAGCGCCAGCGGGCCATCGAAGCCGGTGAAGAGCGACTTGATGATGTTGAATATGCGGCGCTTGTCCAGTTTGTCCATGGCGAGATCCTCAAGCGCAAATATCAGGGCGCGGCCGGCTTGGCGGCCGGTTTCTGCGCGGGCTTCGGCGCCGGCTTGTTACCCGGCTTGGCATCCTTCGCACCCTTGGGCGAGGTTGCTGGAGCCGAAGCTGGCGCGGCAGCGTTGCCACGTCCGCGCGGTGGCAGTTCGGGGGCCGGTTGTGCATGCGACAGCGCTTGCAGCACCTGGGCGTCCAGCGTGGCCGGGGCGACGGCTTCGGCGCTGGTGCCGGCCTCGCGCAGGACCGGCGCCACCAGGTCGGGCGACAGCGGCGGCGTGCCGTGCGTGGCGCCTGATGCCACCGACGATGCGGCCGGCGCCGAAGCCGTGGCCACAGCACTGGCAGCGGAGGCTGCTACGCCAGAAGTGGCAGCCACCCCGGACGCCGCCTCTGCAGCCACTTGCGGCGCAGCCGTCGCGCTGGCGATGGTGGCCGTCTTGCCGGTCGAGAACACGCTGGGCGTATCCACCGGCGGTTGCTGCTGGGGCTTGGGCGCGGTGGCGGCCAGCTCGGTGGGCCACTTTCCGGTCAGGTAATAGTCCATGACCGCACGTGCGATTGGCGCCGCCGACGCGGCACCAAAGCCGGCGTTTTCCACGATGAGTGCCAGCGCGATCTTCGGATGATCCGCCGGCGCAAACGCCTCGAACAGCGCGTGGTCGCGCTTGTTTTCGGGAATGGCGTGGTGGTTGTACTTCTCATTCTTGCCAAGCGAGTACACCTGCGCCGTCCCCGTCTTGCCTGCCGACACGTATTGCGCACCGATGAACGCCTTGGCCGCCGTACCGGCCTGGTTCACGCCCACCATGGCGCGCTTGATCACGTCGATGTTCGCCTGCTTGAGCGGGATCCTGTAGCTTTCCGTCGGCACCGTCAGCGAGCGCGACTTGGACAGCGAATCTTCGACCGCCTTCACCAGGTGGGGCTTCATCACCACGCCGTTGTTTGCCAGCGTCGATATCGCATGCGCGAGCTGCAGGATGGTGAAGTTGTTGTAGCCCTGGCCGATGCCCAGCGAGATGGTTTCGCCGTCGTACCACTTCTGCTGCTCGGGGCGCTTGTAGGCTTTGCGCTTCCAGTCGGTGGAGGGCAGGATGCCGGTGCGCTCGCCCTCAATGTCGATGCCCGTGACTTGCCCGAAGCCGAAGGGCTTCATGAAATCGTGGATGGCATTGACGCCCATGTCGTTCGCGAGCCGGTAGTAATACGTGTCGCACGAGGCCACGATCGAGCGGTACATGTCGACCCAGCCGTGGCCGCCCGGCACGTCGTCGCGGAACGTGTGGTTGCCCAGCGTGAACGAGCCCGGATCGGCCATGCCCCACTGCGGCGTGCGCTTGCCAAGCTCGAGGGCACCCAGTGCCATGAACGGCTTGTACGTCGAGCCGGGCGGATACGTGCCCCGCAACGGCCGGTTCAGCAGCGGCTTGTCCGGCGAGTTGTTCAGCTCGCCCCAGGTCGCGCTGTCGATCCCTTCAATGAACAGGTTCGGATCGAACGTCGGCTTGGAGACGAACGCGAGGATGTCGCCCGTCTCAGGCTCGATCGCCACAAGCGCGCCGCGTCGGTTGCCGAAGAGCTGCTCGGCCAGCCGCTGCAGGTTGATGTCGAGCGACAGGATCAGATTGTTGCCCGGCGTTGCCTGCGAGGTCGACAGCGTACGGATCGGCCGCCCGCCCGCGCTCACTTCCACCTCTTCGTAGCCGGTCAGGCCGTGCAGCTCGGTCTCGTAGCTCTGTTCAATGCCGACCTTGCCGATGTATTCCGTGCCGCTGTAATTGTTGGAGTCCTTGCGCGGATCGTACGTCACGTTAGGTTGGCTGTTGGCATCGCTCATGTTGTCGATGCGGTCCAGATCGCGTTCAGAGATCCGGCCGATGTAGCCGATCACGTGCGACGCCGATTCGCCCAGCGGGTATTGGCGGAACAGCCGCGCATGCACGTCCACGCCCGGAAAGCGGAAGCGCTGCGCCGAGAACCGCGCGACTTCCTGGTCCGTCAGCTGACTGCGGATCGGCAGGCTTTCGAAGCTGCGCGCATCTTCCATCAGGCGCTTGAAGCGGCGGCGGTCGCGCGGCTGGATATCGACCACCTGGGCAAGCTGGTCGATCGTGTTGTCGAGCGTGTCCTGCAGCTTGGACGGCGTGATCTCCAGCGTGTACGCCGAGTAGTTGCGCGCCAGCACCACGCCGTTGCGGTCCATGATGATGCCGCGATTGGGCTCGATCGGGGCCACCGAGATGCGGTTGTCTTCCGCCTTGGCCGAGTACTGCTCGTGCTTGACCTGCTGCAGCCAGAAGAAGCGCGCCAGCAGTAGCCCGAAACAGACGAGCACGAAGAGGGCGGCCGCCGCCAGCCGCAGGCGGAAGCGCGACAGCTCCTGTTCGACGTTGCGGATTTCGGTCATGCCAGGTGCGGGCGAATAGCGGAGCGCATCAAGTCGGCCGCCTTAGATGGGCCGAGTTTCGTCGACGCTCTCCGGGCGACGCTGCGGCGCCAGCAGGAACGCGTTTGCGAACGGCCACAGCGCGGCTTCGATCAACGGTGGCAGGATGACCTGCCAGTCCGGCAAGTGCGCGCCCATCAGCAGGCGGATGACGATCGGTACGGCGTGAGCCAGCACCAGCAGCGGCAGCACATGCAGCGCCTGCGACAACACCGAGAACCACAGCACGCGCCGGTGAATCGTGATCGCAAAATACGACAGCATCGTGTAGGCCATCGCGTGTTCGCCAAGCAGACGCGCTTCGTGCACGTCCATCAACAGACCCAGCAGGAAGGCCACCACCATGCCCACGCGGCGCGGCTGGTGGATGTTCCAGAACACCAGCACGAGTGCCACCAGATCGGGAATCCACTGCATGTGGCCCCACGGCATCAGGTTGAACAGGAAGGCCAGCACGAAGCTGAACGCGATGAAGCCCGGGTTGACCGGGCGCAGCAGGTATTGGGGCGAGTTCATGATCGATGGCCTCGCTTCAGCGTTTTTGCGCTGAATCGGTGTCCAGCGGATTGCCGTCGGCGTCGGTCGGGCGCGGCGGCGGGGTGTTTTCTTCAGCGGCAGGCGTGGGGCCCGGCACATTGGCTTCGGCGGCGGCGCGTGCAGCGCGGTCCTTCTCTGCGCGTGCGTCGCGGGCGGCGTTCTTGCCCTTGGGCGCCGGCGCGGGCGACAGATCGGTCGGCGCTGGGAAGCCCGATTCGTACTTCACGATCAGCAGGTGCCGGTTGCTGCGGATGCCGGCCACCGGCTCGCAGACGACACGCGAGAACGCGGTGTCGGCCTTGCGCTCGATCTGCGAAATACGGGCCACCGGCAGGCCCGCCGGATAGACGCCGTCCAACCCAGACGTGACTAGCAGGTCGCCCTGCTGCAGATCGGCCGAGGCCGCCATGAAGCGAAGATCCAACGCCCCCGGTCGGGCGCCGCCAAAGGCCACGCTGCGCAGGCCGTTGCGCACGACCTCTACGGGAATCGCTTGGTCTTTATCGGTCAGCAGCGTGACTTGCGATTCGAACAGCGACACGCGCGTCACCTGCCCGACCACGCCGCGGTCATCGATGACCGGGTAGCCCGCGCGCACGCCGTCCTTGGAGCCGCGATCGATCACGATGCGCTGCGTATAAGGGTCACGTGCCTCGTAGAGGACTTCCGCCGCCACCGTGGGCACCGCCGCGTGCTGTTTCAGATTGAGCAGCGTACGCAGATTGCGGTTTTCCGCTTCGAGTTGCGAGGCGCGCAGCGATTGCTGCGCCTGGGCAACGGCCGATTCGCGCAAGCTGCGGTTATCAACCGCCAACTTGGTGGACGATTGCGTGTATTCGAGTGCGGCGCGTGCCGTATCGCGCGGGATCAGCACCAGGCGCTCGACGGGGTACAGGATGACCGATACGACTTGCCGGACCACGCCCAGCACGGACATGCGGGCATCGATCACCAGTAACGCAAGCGCAAGCGCGAGCAGAGCGACCAGCCGCGCGGTGGCGGACGGGCCCTGCTTGAAGAGGGGCGGCGGGGAGTAATCCATGACCCGGACGCTTCAAATGAGCACGGCAGACGCGTGACGGTCAACGTCAAGGTCAACGGTCTGCCGGCAACAGATTGGGTGTGGCGCTGGTGCGGTGCCCAAGCCCTTGGTGGGCGGAGCACGGCGCACCGGCGCGAGACGCATCTCAGCGGTCCGCGAAGGCGGCTGGCGTGACCACAACGGCAGTCACGAAATCGGCCGTAACAGCGGAACGCGGATCGGCGCGGCGCATGGTCCCGTTATTCGTACGAGAAGATGCTGCCGAGCTTGTCCATGCGCTCCAGGGCCATGCCGGAGCCACGCACCACGCAGGTCAGCGGGTCTTCGGCCACCAGCACCGGCAGGCCGGTTTCTTCGGCCAGCAGGCGGTCGAGGTCGCGCAGCAGCGCGCCGCCGCCGGTGAGCATCATGCCGCGTTCGGCAATGTCGGCGCCCAGTTCCGGCGGGGTTTGTTCCAGGGCGATCTTCACCGAGGAGACGATCTGGTTCAGCGGGTCTGTCAGCGCTTCCAGGATTTCGTTGGACGACACCGTGAAGGCGCGCGGAATGCCTTCCGACAGGTTGCGGCCCTTCACTTCCATTTCCCGCACTTCCGAACCCGGGAAGGCCGAGCCGATTTCCTTCTTGATGGCTTCGGCGGTCTGTTCGCCGATCAGCATGCCGTAGTTGCGGCGGATGTAGTTGACGATGGCCTCGTCGAACTTGTCGCCGCCCACGCGCACGCTGCCCTTATAGACCATGCCGCCCAGCGAGATGATGCCCACCTCGGTGGTGCCGCCGCCAATGTCCACCACCATCGAACCCGACGGCTCCGACACCGGCAGGCCAGCGCCAATGGCAGCCGCCATCGGCTCTTCAATCAGGTAGACCTGCGATGCCCCGGCGCCCAGCGCCGATTCACGGATGGCGCGGCGTTCGACCTGGGTCGAACCGCACGGCACGCAGATGATGATGCGCGGGCTCGGGCGCAGCAGCTTGGTGTCGTGCACCATCTTGATGAACTGCTTGAGCATCTGCTCGGTGACGGTGAAGTCGGCGATCACGCCGTCTTTCATCGGGCGGATCGCCTCGATATTGCCCGGCACCTTGCCCAGCATCTGCTTGGCTTCCTTACCGACGGCCTGGATGGTCTTCTTGGCGTTCGGGCCACCTTCCTGGCGAATGGCCACCACCGACGGCTCGTCAAGGACGATGCCCTTGTCGCGGACGTAGATCAGGGTGTTGGCGGTGCCGAGGTCGATCGCGAGATCGTTGGAGAAATAGCTGCGCAAAAAGCCGAACATCGAATGAATCCTGTTTTTCGAGTCATGGGCGGCCCAGCAGCAAGATTGCGGCGCAACGGCTGCACCAACGCGCGGACGTCGCAAGGGCATGCCATGCGGTCCGATCCTGCTACTGCGCTCCCGGGAATGTCGCGGGCTCCGTGGTGGTCGACGGTGGGGTGCCGTGGCACTGGCCATCCTGCCGAGGCTGAGCCGCCCGGAGAGGGGGCCCCCAAGGAACCTTTGATTAAGTGTCGCCTGATGCTGACGGTGCGACTGCCGGGAGGTTCCCGGAGTACTTAATCAGAGGGTCCGTGACTGCACGAAGTCGCCTGCTGACTTAGAAATTTAGTCGGCAATCATACCTTATAATTCGGGCACTCTGCGGGTATTCGGCGGGCGTTTGGCGCCAAAATTGCGGCAAATCGGCGCTGTCGGGGCCCAACCTGGGCGCCCCTCGCGCGCAGTAGCCGTCGCATGTCGTACATTGCCCGCCCGCCGCTGCACTCACTGACCCATTCCGATGGCACTCGAACTCTCCGACGTCAAACGCATCGCCCACCTCGCCCGTATCGAAATCTCCGAAGGCGAGGCCGCGCAGACCCTCACCCAGCTCAACCAGTTTTTTTCCCTGGTCGAGCAGATGCAGGCCGTGGACACCACCGGCATTGAGCCGATGGCCCACCCTATCGAGCAGGTTCAGGCGCAAGCACAGCGTCTGCGCGACGATGCCGTCACCGAGGCTGACCGCCGCGCGGACTACCAGCAATGCGCGCCGGCCACCGAAGCCGGCCTGTACCTCGTGCCCAAGGTGATCGAGTAATCCGCATAAACGGCGCTCCCGCGCCCGTCTTGAGCCCACTCCATTCGACGTCGCCGGCGCTTGCCGGCAGCCCATCCGAACGTATTCGATGACCGCATCCACGATCAAAGCCCTGTCCGCCCAACTCGCCGCCAAGGAGATTTCGGCGGAGGAACTGGCGCGCCATTACCTGTCGCGCATCGAGGCCGGGGCACACCTCAACGCCTTTACCCATGTCGACGCCGAGGCAACGCTTGCCCAGGCCCGCGCCGCCGATGCTCGCATCGCGGCCGGCAACGCGGCGCCGCTGACCGGCGTGCCGATCGCGCACAAGGACGTGTTCGTCACCCGCGGCTGGCGCGCTACGGCGGGCTCCAAGATGCTCGGCAATTACACCAGCCCGTTTGACGCCACCGTGGTCGAACGCCTGGGCGCGGCCGGCATCGTGACGCTGGGCAAGACCAACATGGACGAGTTCGCGATGGGCTCGTCCAACGAGAACTCGGCGTTCGGCGCGGTCAAGAACCCGTGGAACCTCGAACACGTGCCGGGCGGCTCGTCGGGCGGCTCGGCGGCAGCGGTGGCGGCCGATCTGGCGCCCGCTGCAACCGGAACGGACACCGGCGGCTCGATCCGCCAGCCGGCATCGTTCTCGGGCATTACCGGGATCAAGCCGACGTACGGCCGCGTGTCGCGCTACGGCATGATCGCCTTCGCCTCGTCGCTGGATCAGGGCGGCCCGATGGCCCGCACGGCTGAAGATTGCGCGCTGCTGCTGTCTGCCATGGCCGGCTTTGACCCGCGCGATTCCACGAGTCTGGAACCCGGCCGCGGGGGCGACGTGGAAGACTTCGGCCGCCTGCTCGGCCAGCCGCTGCAAGGCGCCGATGCTGCGCGCCCGCTGGCCGGCCTGCGCATCGGTCTGCCCAAGGAGTATTTTGGCGAAGGCCTGGCCGACGACGTGCGCACCACCGTGCGCGCTGCGCTGGCCGAGTTGGAAAAGCTCGGCGCCACGCTGGTCGACATCAGCCTGCCGAAGACCGAACTGTCGATCCCGACGTATTACGTGATCGCCCCGGCCGAGGCGTCGTCCAACCTGTCGCGCTTTGACGGCGTGCGTTACGGCCACCGCGCGGCGGAATACCGCGATCTGGCGGACATGTATCGCAAGTCCCGCGCCGAAGGTTTTGGCTGGGAGGTCAAGCGCCGCATCCTGGTGGGCGCCTATGTGCTGTCCCACGGGTATTACGACGCCTATTACCTGCAGGCGCAGAAGATCCGCCGCATCATCGCGCAGGATTTCCAGAACGCGCTGGCCGGTGCCAACCGCCAGTGCGACGTGATCATGGGCCCCGTCGCCCCGACAGTTGCCTGGAAGATCGGTGAGAAGAGCGATGATCCGGTGCAGATGTACCTTGAAGACATCTTCACGCTGTCGACCAGCCTGGCAGGCCTGCCAGGCATGAGCGTGCCGGCGGGTTTCGGCGCCAACGGTTTGCCGGTTGGCTTGCAGATCATCGGCAACTATTTTGAAGAGGCACGCATGCTGCAGATTGCGCATGCGTTCCAGCAGGCGACCGACTGGCACAACCGCCAGCCGGCAGCCTGAGGCCCCTTACGACGTACCCGCTCCATGCAGGAGGCACGCATGAACCACCGCATCCGCACTGCACTCGGGCTCGCGCTTGCCGCCGGCCTGCTGGCGGCTTGCGTGCCGATTCCGCTGCCGTCCATTCCCGGCATCAGCCGCCCGTCGAAGCCGCCGCCGATCTCCGACCGCCGTATCGACATCAACGGCTACTGCAACCAGACCGAGGAAGACGGTTTCCGCGAGCAGGCGACGCTCACCGTGGCCGACAACAACGTCAGCGCAATGCAATGGCAGTTGTGGGTCGGCCGGCGCGGTTCGTGCCAGTTCGACCTGTCGACATTCCAGCAAACCAAGCGCCGCCCCAGCATTGAGCTGCGCGAGCGCTACGGCAAGTGCACGCTGATGGTCTGGCAGGATCCACGCCGTGTCACGCTGGCACACGCTAACTGCGAAGCGCATTGCACGCCCGGCATCTACGAAGAAGCCTGGCCGGTGATGTTCGATCCGCAAACGGGCCAGTGCGCCCGGAATGCCCGGTGATGCGTAAATCGCTTCGTGTGTTGGCGGCGCTGGCAAGCGCCTTGGCGCTGCACGCTGCTGCGCAGCCGACGCCGGACGCCGAAGGCGCCTTGCCCGACATGCCGGCTGCGCGTGCGCCATCGTCTGCAGAACTTGGCGTGCAGACGGTGGAGATTCCGCGCGCGTCGACGAAAGACGCCGAGGATGCGCCGCAAACGCTGACCGCCTATTGGGTCGCATCGCCCGTCAAGGCACCTGCGACTGGCGCGCCGGTGGTGATCGCGCTGCACGGCTGCAGCGGCCTCTATACGCAGGCCGGGGCCGATGCCAAGGCGCTGGGCTCGCGGTATCGCGGGTATGCGCAGTGGCTTCGCGCGCGTGGTTACGCGGTGGTGTTTCCCGACAGCTTCGGCCCGCGCGGTAAGCCGCATGGCATCTGCACCGAACGCACCGCCACGCGCGATATCAACGGTGCGGTGCGCCGCGCGGACGTGCTGGCGACGATCCGCTGGGTGGCGGGGCAGCCGGGCGTGGATGCCCGCCGCATCGTTCTGCTGGGTTGGTCCAACGGCGCGCAGGCCGTGCTGGAGGCCGTGGATGCCAGCCGCGCTTGGCCCGCCGATACGCCCGCGATCAATCGCGCGGTGGCGTTCTACCCGGGCTGTGCGTCGGCCCAGAAACGGCCCGACTATCGGCTGAACGCGCCTTTGCTGCTGCTGGCCGGCGGCAATGACGACTGGACCCCGGTTGATCACTGCCAGGCGCTGCAGACGGCCGTTCTGGCGCGGCAGCCGCAGGCGCGTTTTGAGCTGGACATGTTTGGCGGCGCGTATCACGGCTTTGACGGCACGGCTGCAGTCAAGGAGCGCAACGGCATCCCGAAGGGACGTCGCTATGGAACGGTCACCGTCGGTGGCGACCCGGCAGCGCGCGAAGCTGCGTTTGCGAAGCTGGCGGCGTGGCTTGATGCAGCGAACCCCTGAGCGCAGCAACCGAAGAACACCTGAACACTGAATACCTGAGTACCTAGACATTCACACCACAACAATCGACAGGACACACGCAACATGCAATGGGAAGTGGTGATCGGCCTCGAGACGCACACGCAGCTCTCGACGGTCTCGAAGATTTTCTCTGGCGCGTCCACCGCCTTTGGCGCGGCGCCCAACACGCAAGCGGCGCCCGTTGACCTGGCGCTGCCTGGCGTGCTGCCGGTGCTGAACAAGGGTGCCGTCGAGCGCGCCATCGTGTTCGGTCTGGCCATCGGCGCCAAGATCGCGCCCAAGAGCATCTTCGCGCGCAAGAATTACTTCTACCCCGATCTGCCCAAGGGTTACCAGATCAGCCAGTACGAGATTCCGGTGGTGCAGGGCGGCACGCTGACCATCCAGGTGGAAGGCAAGAGCGGCCAGCCCGGTTATGAGAAGACCGTGCAGCTCACGCGCGCCCATCTGGAAGAGGACGCCGGCAAATCGCTGCACGAAGACTTTGCCGGCATGACCGGCATCGACCTGAACCGCGCCGGCACGCCGCTGCTGGAAATCGTCACCGAGCCCGACATGCGCAGCGCGGCCGAAGCGGTGGCCTATGCCAAGGCGCTGCACGCGCTGGTGATGTGGCTGGGCATCTGCGACGGCAACATGCAGGAAGGCAGCTTCCGCTGCGACGCGAACGTGTCGGTGCGCCGGGGCCCGGACGCACCGTTCGGCACGCGCTGCGAAATCAAGAACCTCAACTCGTTCCGCTTCCTGGAAGAGGCGATCAACTACGAAGTGCGCCGCCAGATCGAGCTGATCGAAGACGGCGGCACGGTGGTGCAGGAAACCCGCCTGTACGATCCGGACCGCAAGGAAACGCGCTCGATGCGCAGCAAGGAAGACGCGCAGGATTACCGCTACTTCCCCGATCCCGACCTGCTGCCGCTCGTCATCGGCGACGAGTGGATCGAGCGCGTGCGCGCCACGCTGCCCGAGCTGCCCGCCGCCATGGCTGCCCGCTTCGAGTCGGCCTACGGCCTGCCGAAGTATGACGCCAGCATCCTCACCGCCACCAAGGCGACGGCTGCGTACTTTGAAGCGGTTGTGGCTGATGCCGGCGCTGCGAACGCCAAGGCCGCTGCCAACTGGATCATGGGCGAGGTCGCCTCGAACCTGAACCGCGCCGATCTGGACATCGATGCAGCGCCGGTGTCGCCTGCGCAGCTCGCCAAGCTCCTCGCCCGCATTGCCGACGGCACGATCAGCAACAACACCGCCAAGAAGGACGTCTTCCCCGCCATGTGGGCCGGCGAGCACGGCGCCGATGCCGACGCGATCATCGCCGAGAAGGGCCTGAAGCAGATGTCGGATTCGGGCGAGCTGGAGAAGATCATCGACGACGTGCTGGCCGCCAATGCCAAGTCGGTCGAGGAATTCCGTGCCGGCAAGGAGAAGGCATTCAACGCGCTGGTCGGTCAGGCCATGAAGGCCACGCGCGGCAAGGCCAACCCCGCGCAGGTGAACGATTTGCTGAAGAAAAAACTGGGCGCAGCCTGATGAGCACGATGAACGCACAAGACGTCGCCAACTACCTGCAGGCGCATCCGGCCTTCTTTGAAGAGCACGCCGAGCTGCTGGCTGCCATCCAGCTCACCAGCCCGCACAGCCACCGCGCGGTGTCGCTGCAGGAGCGCCAGATGGAAATCCTGCGCGACAAGAACAAGCACCTCGAACTCAAGCTGTCGGACCTGATGCGCCACGGCAATGAGAACGACCGCACGCAGCAGCGCGTGCACGCGTGGACGACGCGGCTGCTGGGCGAGGCTGACACGCATGCGCTGCCGTATGCCGTGCAGGATGGCCTGCGTGAAATCTTCGACGTGCCGGCCGTGGCGCTGCGCGTGTGGCAGGTCGGCGAAGAATTTGCGCACCTGGAAGTCGCGCAGGGCGTGAGCGAGGAAGTGCGCCTGTTTGCGGCCGGCCTGCGTGCGCCGTATTGCGGCGCCAACGCCGGTTTTGAGGCCGCCGGCTGGCTCGATACGTCTGACAGCGGCGAGCCGATCGAATCGCTCGCCATCGTGACGCTGCGCGTGCCCGTGCGGGGCGATGCCGATGCCAGTGCTGCGCCGGCATTCGGCCTGCTGGTGCTCGGCTCGTCGGACGCCCGCCGCTTCCATGACGGCATGGGTACGACTTACCTCGCGCAGATCGGCGAACTGGCCGCTGCCGCGCTCAACCGCCTGCGCGACTGAGCGCAGCCCACCGCATGCCGCAATCTGCTTCAGCCGATGCGTCTGGCGCGCAGGCGCCGCATCCGCAGATTGCGGCGTACCTTGACGCGCTGAAGTTCGAGCGGCAGCTCTCGCCCCACACGCTGGAGAGCTACACCCGCGAGCTGGCCGTGCTGCAGCGCCTCGGTGCGCAGCACGCCGCCAATGTCGATCTCACGCAACTGCAGTCCCACCATATCCGCCGCATGATGGCGCAGTTGCACGGCGACGGTTTGTCCGGCCGCAGCATTGCGCGGGCGCTGTCGGCGTGGCGCGGCTGGTTCAAATGGATGGCGCTGCGCGATGCCGCCGTCACCGCCAATCCCGTTGATGGCGTACGCGCCCCGAAGAGCCCGAAGCGGCTGCCGAAAGCGTTGTCCGTTGAACAGGCCGTCGCGCTGATGGAGCAGTTGCCTGGCGACGATGCCGAGACCGTCCGCGACCGTGCCGTCAACGAGCTGTTCTATTCGTGCGGGCTGCGGCTCTCCGAGCTGGTCAGCCTCGACATGCGCCACGTGAAGGCCGGTGCGTATGAGTCGGCGAGCTGGCTCGATCTGGAGGCGCGCGAGGTGCAGGTGCTCGGCAAGGGCAGCAAGCGGCGCACCGTGCCGGTGGGCACCAAGGCGGCGGAGGCGCTGGCTGCATGGCTGGCGGTGCGCGAGCAGCTTGCCAAGCCCGACGCGGCACCCGAAGACGCGCACGCGCTGTTTCTCTCGCCGCGCGGCAAGCGGCTGGCGCAGCGGCAGATTCAATTGCGCATGAAGCGCAACGCCATCGCGGCGGGCGTGCCGGCGGATGTGCATCCGCACGTGCTGCGGCATTCGTTTGCCACGCACATGCTGCAGTCGTCGGGCGATTTGCGTGCGGTGCAGGAACTGCTCGGCCACGCCAGCATTGCCAGCACGCAGGTTTATACTTCGCTCGATTTTCAGCACCTGGCCAAGATCTACGATCAGGCGCATCCCCGCGCGAAGAAGAAGTAGCGCTGCCCGCTTTCTCGGGCGAACCATCCCAGTCGTATGCAAACCCTGATTCTCAAGCCCGGCAAGGAGCGCTCGCTGCTGCGCCGGCACCCGTGGATTTTCGCCAACGCCATCGATCGCGTGGAAGGCAAGCCAGCGTCCGGTGCGACTGTCATCGTGCGCGCGCATAACGGCCAGTTTCTGGCGCGCGCCGCGTTCAGCCCCGTATCGCAGATTCGCGCCCGCGTGTGGAGCTTTGATGAAGCCGAGCCCGTCGATCACGCGTTCTTCAAACGCCGCATTGCCGCCGCCGTGGCGTACCGGCGCGCGTGGGTGCACGACACCGACGCCGTGCGCCTCGTCATGGGCGAAGCCGACGGCCTGCCCGGCCTCATCGTCGATCAGTACGGTACAGGTGATGCGGGCCAGCTCGTCTGCCAGTTCAGCGCCGCGGGCGTGGAGCACTGGAAGCAGGCGATCGTCGCCGCGCTCATCAAAGAGACGGGTTGCCCCAACGTCTACGAACGCTCCGATGTGAGCGTGCGCGAGCGCGAAGGCCTGGAGCAGATGACCGGCGTGCTGGCCGGTGCGGAGCCCGCCGCAGATCTGTCTGCCACCGAGCACGGCGTCCGCTATTACGTGGACGTGCGCGAGGGCCACAAGACCGGCTTCTACGTCGATCAGCGTGACAACCGTGCACTCGTCGGCGCGCTGGCCAAGGACCGCGATGTGCTGAACTGCTTCTGCTATACCGGCGGTTTTTCGCTGGCGGCGCTCAAGGGCGGGGCGCGCTCGGTGGTGTCGATCGACTCGTCGGGCGAGGCGCTGGCGGTGGCTGAGCGCAATGTCACGCTCAATGGCTTCGATCCGGCGCGCGCCGAATGGCTGGACGCGGACGTCTTCAAGTCGCTGCGCAACTTCCGCGCGGAAGGCCGCCAGTTCGACCTGATCGTGCTGGATCCGCCCAAGTTTGCAGCCTCGGCGCAGCAGGTCGATCGCGCGGCGCGCGCATACAAAGAGATCAACTTGGTTGGCATGCAGTTGCTGCGCCCGGGCGGTCTGCTGTTCACGTATTCGTGCTCGGGCGCCATCGACGCAGACCTGTTCCAGAAGATCGTCGCGGGTGCGGCGGCCGATGCCAAGGTGACGGCGCGCATCCAGCGCCGGCTGGCGGGCGGCGTCGACCACCCGCTGCTGACGAGCTTCCCGGAAGGCGAATACCTCAAGGGGCTGCTGCTCCAGATCGGCTAGCAATTTGTCGCAATTTTTGGCTTGTCCCGGCAAGCCTCCATTGCGAAGATGCGGTCCTTCGTCTTCCGCATCACGTGCATGGCTTCCAATGCTGCCCACCATGCGACGGGCTGGGCGGCAGGTCTGATTGCCGCCACCGCCGTCGCGCAGGCTTCCCATACGTCTCTCGAACATCTCGGCAGCATCCTGGCGTTTTGCGCGGCGATTGCCGGCAGCACCGCGCCTGACTGGATGGAGGTCGCGTGGTGGACGCGTGCTCGCCGCTTGTGGATCACGCACCGCACCGCCACCCACTGGGGCATTGGCTGGGTGGCGGTGCTTGTTTTGTCATATCAGGCGCTGGGCCACGGCCATCTGTGGGCGCCGTTGCTGTTCGGCTTCGCTTGCGGCGGGCTGATGCACCTGTTGGCGGACTGGCCCAATCCGCTGGGCGTGCCTTGGATCTGGGGGCGCCATTCCCTGAACTTGTGGAAGAGCGGTCGCTGCGATCTGATCGTGGTGATCCTGGCGTGGGCTGCGGCGTGCTGGCTGGTGCGGCCGCTGTGGGCGGCGACGGCAACGCGGGTGGTTGGATGGCTCGCCCACCAAGCGCGATGAGCCCAGCGTCTCGGCATTGTCTGATGGAAGCCGGGTCTGCGAACGACTAAGTTGGAACCGCCGGACGCCACGCGTCCGTATCCAACTTCGTTTGCGCAACGCTTGCGCAAACGCCCTCACCGGGAGTCGTCGATGACACTGGATGTGACGCGCCAAGACCCTCGCTACAACACGCTCAAACATGGCTTCAACCTGCGCTGGCCCTCGACGAATGCGCAGGCCGCCAGCCGCATCGCTCTCATAGAAAAGCCCGACGATGTGGCGCCCGCCGTGCAGCGCATCATCAACGCGGGCCAGCGCCCGACCGTGCGCAGCGGCGGGCATTGCTATGAGGATTTCGTCTCCAACAACCCCGACGGCACGATCGTCGACCTGAGCCTGCTCGCCACCCCCGAGGTGCGCGCCGACGGCTCGGTGCGCATTCCGGCCGGCACGCAGAACTGGAACGGCTACCTGGAGCTGTACAAGCGCCACAACGTGACGCTGCCCGGCGGCTCGTGCTACTCGGTGGGCGCAGGCGGGCATATTTGCGGCGGCGGTTATGGACTGCTCTCGCGGCTGCAAGGGCTGACGGTGGATTGGCTCTCGGCCGTGGACATCGTCACCGTGGACAAGACCGGCAAGGCGGCTGCCCGCACGGTGGATGCAGCGCACGATCCGGATTTGTTCCGAGCGTGTCGCGGCGCTGGCGGCGGCAACTTCGGCGTCGTCACGAGCTACACGTTCGCCAAGCTGCCGGCGGCACCGCAGGAAGTGGCGCTCGCCACCGTGGCCTTTGACTGGGCCACCATGACGCCGCAGCGCTTTGCCGAACTGCTGCGCATCTACGGCGAATACTGGGAGACGCGCGGCAAGGATCCGGACACGTGGGGCATGTTCTCGCTGCTCAAACTCACGCACAAATCGTCGGGGCAAATCGTGCTGCTCACGCAGTTCTGCAACCCGGATGGCACGTGCCGCGATCTCTCCGTCCTCAATGATTTTCTGAACCGCTTCCAGGCTTGCGCGCCCACGCCGGTCAAGGGGCGCCCGCCCGGCTACGGCCCCGCGCACAAGCAGGGCGTGGGGCAACTGCTCTGCTCCAAGCCGCACACCATCGTGCAATACGACTGGCTGACCGCCACGCAGTATCTGAACGGCTCGGGAGCCAATCAGCGCGGCAAGTACAAATCGGCCTACATGAAGCGCGGCTTCACGGCGCGGGAGGCGCAGCGCATCTACGCCCACCTCACGCGGACGATGCCAGGCGTCGACCTGAGCCAGTCGCTGCTGCAGGTCGATTCGTACGGCGGCGCCGTCAACAAGGCCGAGCGCATTGGCGACACCGCCGTGCCGCAGCGGGCGTCGATCATGAAGCTGCAGTACCAGACGTACTGGACGTCCGCCGCCGACGATGCCGGCCACCTGCGCTGGATCAGCGATTTCTACCGCGACGTCTACGGCGCGCCCGATGTGCCCGCGCCGCACAGCGGCACGCCATACCCCGGCGACCGGTACGAGGGCTGCTACATCAATTACCCCGACGTCGACATGCTCGCCTACCCGTTCTGGCCGCAGCTTTACTACGGCAGCGGCGACCTGTACGCGTTTCTGCAGGACGTGAAGCGCCGGTATGATCCGAACAACATCTTCCACCACGCCATGTCCGTGCGTGTTTGATGGAGCCATCCAATGACCAATCGTCTTCGTCGAACTTTCATGCAGTGGACCGGTAGCTTGCCTTTGCTGGGCGCTCTTCCCAAAACCGTCATGGCCCAGGCGGGCGAGCAATCCGCCGCGTCGGGCGCGCAGCCCGCAGGCAATGCACGCCCTCCCCGCTTCGCCTATGTCGGCACTTACACGTTCAATGCGCCGGGCGGCACCGCCGGTGGCCCGGCCGCCCGCGGCATCTATGTGCTGGCACCGCGCGGCGATGCATGGACGCAGGTGCAGGTCGTCGAAAGCGCCAATCCGTCGTTCCTCGCCGTGCACCCGAATCAGCGATTCCTGTACGCCATCAACGAACTTGAGGTGTATGAAGGTCGGCCGAACGGCAGCGCCGAGGCCTATGCGATCGACGCGCGCGACGGCAAGCTGACGCTGCTGAACCGCCAGCCGCTGTCACTGTCGGGCACGAACCCCGCACACGTGGTCGTGTCGCCGGACGGCAAGCACCTGTGCGTGTCGATCTACAGCGGCGGCGCGTACAACCTCCTGCCGATCGGCGAGGACGGCAAGCTCGGCACCGTCTCCGGCATCTTCAAGGACACCGGCTCCGGCCCCCGCCCCGAACAGGAAGCGCCGCACGCGCACATGATGCTGTTCGACACCACCGGCCAGCACGTGATCGGCACCGACCTGGGCACCGATCGCATCAACGTATTTGCCATCGAGGGCGGCAAGCTAGCCCCGCGGGATCGCGCGCAGCTCAAGCCCGGCAGCGGCCCGCGCCACCTGGCGCTGCATCCGCAAGGCAAGCTGCTCTACGTCATCAATGAACTCGAGGGCTCAGTCGCCTGCCACGGTTACGACCCCGCCACCGGCCACGTGCAGGAGGAGCGCCAACGCATCTCTACCACCCCTGCCGACTACACCGGCCAGAAGAGCGGCGCCGAACTGCTGATGCATCCGTCGGGGCGGTTCCTCTACGCCAGCAACCGGAAGCTGAAGTCGGATCACCCGCTGGCCGACAGCGTGGCCGCATTCAGCATTGACGCCTCCGGCAAGCTCGCGCCGCTTCAGTACTGGAGCGAAGGTGTGCACTTCCCGCGCGCGATGACGATGGCGCCCGACGGCAGCTACGTCTACGTGCTCAACCAGAAGGGCGACACCCTCCTGCGGCTGCGCATCGACGGACAAACCGGCAAGCTGGACCAGCCCGTGGTGGTGGCAAAGGTGCCGACGCCCGTGTGTCTGGTGTTCGCGGCATAAGCGGTAGCGAAGCGCGAAAAGAAACCCCGGGGCGGCGCAATGCCGCCCAATTGCAACTCAATTGCAGCAACCCGCGCCACGTGGGACAATCCCGCGCATGAACAGCCGGCCCCCGCGCGACGATCTCGCCACTCCGCAATCCCATTCGCCTGAAGAGGCTGCCCGCGCACGCCTGCGTGGCCTGGGTAGCCGCGTGACCGAGCCCCGCGTGCGCGTGCTTGCCGTGCTGATGCAGGGCGCCGATCCGCTCTCGCACCAAGCCGTGTGCGACGCACTGCCCGACGATTCGGGCATCGACCGTGTGACGGTCTACCGCGTGCTCGACTGGCTCGTGGCAGGCGGCATCGTCCACAAGACGGCGGGGGCGGATCGTGTCTTCCGCTTCAGCCTTGCCGAGCACGACGCCGCGCGCGAAGCGGCGCACCGCTCGCACAGCCATTTCCACTGCACGCAATGTGGGCGCGACTTCTGCCTGGAGGGCGCCGAGCCGCCGGCCATGCCGAAGGCCGGCCTGCCCGCCGGCTTCGCGGCCGACCATGCTGAACTCACCATCAAGGGCGCTTGCGCGGATTGCGCGCATCTGGCGGCCCATCACAAGACAGGAAACGCACCATGTCCAAAATGATCCCGGTCACCATCCTGACGGGCTTTCTCGGCAGCGGTAAGACGACGCTGCTCAAGCGCATCCTGACCGAACAGCACGGCATGAAGATCGCCGTGATCGAAAACGAGTTCGGCGAAGAGAACATCGACAACGACATCCTCGTGCAGGACGGCAACGAGCAGATCGTGCAAATGAGCAACGGCTGCATCTGCTGCACCATCCGCGGCGATCTGGTGAAGGGGTTGTCCGACCTGCTCACGCGCCGTGACAACGGCCAGATCCAATTTGATCGCGTGGTCATCGAAACCACCGGCGTTGCGAACCCCGGCCCCGTTGCCCAGACGTTCTTCATGGACGACGAGATCGCCAGCCGCTACCTGCTGGATGCCGTCATCACGCTGGTCGATGCCAAGCATGGCAACATGCAGCTCGACAAGCAGGAAGAAGCGCAGCGCCAAGTGGGCTTTGCCGATGCCATCTTCATCACCAAGAGCGATCTGGTGTCCGCCGACGATGTGGACGCACTGCGCCACCGCCTGCTGCATATGAACCCGCGCGCCCCGATCCGCACCGCCAATTTTGGTGAGGCGCCGATCGACACGATTTTCGACCTGCGCGGCTTCAATCTGAACGCCAAGCTGGAGATCGATCCCGACTTCCTGCGCGAAGACGATCATGACCATCACCACGAGCATGATCACGACCACGCTTGCTCGGCCGACTGCGACCACGATCACGATCATGGTCATCAACATGGCCACGGTCACCACCATCACCACGGCCATGCGCACCACACGGACCGCATCGCCTCGTTCGTCTTCCGCAGCGAACGGCCGTTCAATTACACCAAGCTGGAGGAATTTCTCTCCGGCGTGCTGAATATCTACGGCGAGAAGCTGCTGCGCTACAAAGGCGTGCTGTATATGGAAGGCGTCGACCGCAAGGTCGTGTTTCAGGGCGTGCACCAGCTCATGGGCAGCGACGTGGGGGGCAAATGGGACGGCGAGACCCCTTCTAACCGCATGGTGTTCATCGGTGTGGACCTGCCGCGCGAAACGATTCTGAAAGGATTGGAGAACTGCCTGGCCTGATTCCGGCGCTTTTTCCCTCCTTTTGGGTGGCCCCGCCGCGCGGTTTCAGGCAGAATCCGGGCCGGATTTTGTGTCCGTGTTTCTCCGATAGTTCGGTTAATATCGTTCAGCTACAATAGGTCGATTTAGAAGCACGTCGTCCGAAGCACGTCCGATAGGAGAGCAGGCGATGGTGACTAAGACCAAGGAAGGACGCGGCGCCAACGGCGGTGCCGGGCGGTCCGAAACGGAGTCGGCAGCAGCCCAGGCTGCGCCAGCCACCCGAAAAAAAGCGGCAGGGGGCGCCGCTGCGGGAGAGGCAAAAGGAGGCGCGCGGGGCGGCAAGTCCGCCGCAAGCCAGAATGAGTCCGGCGCATCCCCGCGCAAGGACGACGCGACAGCCGAGACGGCGCGCGACTTACCAGGATCATCTGCAGCAACCATGAGCAGCAAGAAACTACTCACCGAAGCCGAAATCCTGAAGATGAGCGACAAGGATTACATGAACGAGGCGCAGCTCGCCTTCTTCAAGGACCGGCTTGTAAAAATGCGCGATGAAATTCTCGCGAACGCCAACCAGACCACCGAGCACCTGCGTGAGACGGTGATCGTGCCGGACCCGGCTGACCGTGCCACCATCGAAGAGGAGCACGCGCTGGAGCTGCGCACGCGCGATCGTGAGCGCAAGCTGCTCAAGAAGGTCGAACAGTCGATTGCGCGCATTGATGCCAACGACTACGGCTACTGCGACGAGACTGGCGAGCCGATCGGCATTCCGCGTCTGCTTGCTCGCCCGACGGCCACGCTGACGCTGGAGGCGCAAGAGCGCCGCGAAAAGCGCCAGAAGTTGATGGGTGACTGACGCAAGCGTCGCATTTGTCTGACGCATTCATTTGATTTGGCAGCCCGGTAACTCACCGGGCTGTTTGCTTTGTTTGGCCACGAACCGAGGCCGCTGATCATGTCCCGTCCGCTTCCCGTTACCGTGCTGTCCGGCTTTCTGGGCGCCGGCAAGACCACGCTGCTCAACCACGTGCTCGCCAACCGCGAGGGCAAGCGCGTGGCCGTGATCGTCAACGACCTGTCGGACGTCAACATCGACGCGCAGCTCGTGGGCGATGGTACGGCCACCAGTGCGCAGCTTTCGCGCACCGACGAACGCATGGTGGAGCTGTCCAACGGCTGCATTTGCTGCACGCTGCGCGAAGACCTGCTCGACGAGATCGCGCGCCTAGCCCGTGAAGACCGCTTCGACTATCTGCTGATCGAATCAACCGGTGTGGCCGAGCCGCTGCCGATTGCCGAGACGTTCACGTTCGAAGACGCTGAAGGCGAGGTGCTGTCCGACCTTGCGCGCCTCGACACGATGGTCACCGTGGTCGATGCCCAGCACTTCCTGGTCGATTACGATGCCGCCGATTTTCTGGCCGACCGCGGCCAGGCGCGTGATGAAGACGACGACCGCACCGTCGTCGACTTGCTGATCGAACAGGTCGAGTTTTGCGACGTGATTGTGCTCAACAAGATCGACCTCGTGAGCGATGCCGAGCGCGAGCGCCTGGCCAGCATCCTGCACTCGCTGAACCCGCGCGCGCGCATCGTGCCGGCGTCCTTTGGCAAGGTGCCGCTGGACGAGATCCTCAACACGCATCGGTTCGATTTCGATGCCGCATCGGCGGCACCTGCGTGGCTGGCCGAGCTGCGCGGCGAACATGTGCCCGAAACTGAAGCGCTCGGCATCGGCAGTTTCGTCTATCGCCGCCGCGTGCCGTTCCACCCGCAGCGTCTGTGGGATCTGATGCACACCGAATGGCTGCGCGAGCATGGCCGCGTGTTGCGTTCGAAGGGCTATTTCTGGCTGGCTTCACGCATGGACACGGCGGGCAGCTGGGGCCAGGCCGGCGGCGTGATGCGTCACGGCGGTGCCGGCGCGTGGTGGGCAGCGGTGGATGAAGCCGAATGGCCCGACGAGGAAGAAGCCCGCGCAGACATTTCCGAGAAGATGCACGACAACGGTGCGCCCGCGCGCTGGGGCGATCGTCGCCAGGAATTGGTCTTCATCGGTACCGATCTGGATGAAGCCGCGCTCACTGCGCAGCTCGATGCCTGCCTTCTGACCGATGCCGAGATGGCTGCCGGACCCGAAGCATGGGTCGCGCTGGCCGATCCCTTCCCCGCCTGGGCCTACGACGACCACGACGACACGGAGTGGGACGACGACCACGATCACCAACACGGTGACGACTGCGACTGCGGGCACCATCACTGAGCGCGCAGACCCCCTGCTTCATCGACGTTGACACCGGCGTCGTCCGGTCCCGACAATCCCCGAACGTTTTGCTTTCGTCATAAACTACGGGGAGTCGTCATGTCGGTCCTGCGTCTGCTGCGCGCCGCGAACCTGGTCGCTGCGCTGTCTTTTGCCACGACGCTCTCGGCGCTCACGCCGATTGCGGCGCATGCCCAGCCGGCATCCACGTTGGTGATTGGGCTGTCGAGCGACATCACTTCGCTCGATCCGCACTTCCACAACGTCACGCCCAATTCGAACGTGGCCGAGCATATGTTCGAGGCGCTGATCGCCAAGGACGAGAAGATGCGTCTCAAGCCGGGCCTCGCCACGTCATGGAAGGCTCTGAGCGATACGGTATGGGAGATCAAGCTGCGCCCTGGCGTGCATTTCCATGACGGCAGCGAATTCACCTCGGCCGACGTCGTCTATTCGCTGGCGCGCCCGGCCACCATCAAGAACAGCCCATCGCCGTTCACGATCTACACGCGTGGCTTCAAGGACGTGACGGCGGTCGACAAGCTGACCGTGCGCATCACCACGAACGGGCCATACCCGCTGGTGCCGAACGATTTGTCGACCGTCTACATGGTGTCGAAGAAGGCCGTCGAAAAAGCCGCCGCGGACGATTTCAACAACGGCCGCGCCATGATCGGCACCGGGCCGTACAAGTTCGTCTCCTTCAACCGCGGCGATCGCGTGGAACTCACGCGCTTTGATGGCTACTGGGGCAAGAAGCCGCAATGGCAGCACGTGACGCTGCGCATCCTGACGGCCGACGCGCCGCGCGTGGCGGCGCTCCTGGCGGGCGACGTGCAGGTCATCGAGAACGTGCCGAGCTCGGACATCAAGAAGCTGTCGACCAACCCGGCGGTGACGGTGTTCAAGATGCCGGTGTTCCGCATGATGTATCTGCACATGGATTCGAACCGCGACGTGTCGCCGTTCGTCACCGACAAGGCCGGTAAGCCGCTGCCGAAGAACCCGCTCAAGGATGCACGCGTGCGCGAGGCGATCTCGCTGGCGATCTCGCGCCAAGCCATCGTCGATCGCGTAATGGAAGGCGCTGCCGAGCCCACTGGCCAACTCGTCAACAGCGCGCTGTTCGGCCACGTCCCGGGCCTGAAGGCACCCGTGGCAGACCCGGCCGCAGCGAAGAAACTGCTCGCCCAGGCCGGCTACCCCGATGGCTTTGCCATCACGCTGCATGCCACCAACAACCGCTATCCGAACGATGACCGCGTCGCACAGGTGATCGCTTCGATGCTTTCGCGGGTGGGCATTGCCACCAGGGTCGAGACGCTGCCGTCAGCGTCGTTCTTCACGCGGGCGAACAAGCTGGACTTTTCGTTTCTGCAGGCTGGTTGGGGCGCGGATACCGGCGAAGCCAGTTCGAGCCTGAAGGCGCTGCTGGCCACCTATGATCCGGGGCGTGGTTGGGGCGCGTCCAATCGCGGACGCTATTCAAATCCAGCGCTTGACGCCAAGCTGGCCGAAGCCCTGCAGACCTTGGACGACAGCAAGCGCGAGAGGCTGCTGCAGGAAGCCACGGAAATCGGCATGCGCGATTACGGCGTGATTCCGCTCTACTTCAATATCAACGTGTGGGCGGCCCGCAAGGGCTACACGGTGATACCGCGTCTGGATGAGCGCACCTACGCGTTCGATGTGACGCAGTGAGGCGTAAGGCAACGCCAAAAAGCGATTTTCGGCGCACAAAAAGTGTGCGCTGTGACGGAAATCAGGCTTGAAATCCTCGGGGCTGGCGTCAAGTATGAAGTTCTTTGGCCGGCCCGCTGGGGGCCGCGCCAAGCCGGACCCCTAGGAACAAGCGCATGGAACAGTATCACGGCACCACCATCGTCAGCGTGCGGCGCGGCAACCAAGTCGCGCTCGGCGGCGACGGCCAGGTCACGCTGGGCAATATCGTGATGAAAGGCTCGGCTCGCAAAGTGCGCGCCATCTATGATGGCAAGGTGCTGGTTGGCTTTGCAGGCGCCACTGCTGACGCCTTCTCCCTGCTGGATCGTTTTGAGGCCAAGTTGCAGAAGCATCAGGGCAACCTGCTGCGCTCCGCTGTCGACCTGGCCAAGGACTGGCGCACCGATCGCGCCCTGCGCCATCTTGAGGCGATGCTGATCGTCGCCGACCGCGAAGCCACGCTTGTCATCACCGGCAACGGCGATGTGCTCGACCCGGAAGGCGGTATCGCTGCCATCGGCTCGGGCGGCTCGTATGCACAATCGGCCGCCAAGGCGCTCATGGAGAACACCGACCTCGCTCCGCGCGATGTGGTGGAAAAATCGCTGCGCATCGCTGGCGAACTCTGCATTTATACCAACACCAATTTCGTGATCGAGACGCTCGAATAATCGAACGCCTTCATCGACAGGATTCCCATGTCTGAAACCATGACGCCGTCAGAAATCGTCTCCGAACTCGACAAGCACATCATCGGCCAGCACAAGGCCAAGAAGGCTGTGGCCGTGGCGCTGCGCAACCGTTGGCGCCGCCAGCAGGTGGGAGACCCGCTGCGCCAGGAAATCACGCCCAAGAACATCCTGATGATCGGCCCGACCGGCGTGGGCAAGACCGAGATCGCCCGGCGCCTGGCCAAGCTGGCCGACGCACCGTTCATCAAGATCGAGGCGACCAAGTTCACCGAGGTGGGCTACGTCGGCCGCGATGTCGACACCATCGTGCGCGATCTGGCCGAGATGGCCGTCAAGCAGACGCGCGAATCCGAGATGAAGAAGGTGCGCGCCAAGGCCGAAGATGCGGCCGAAGATCGCATCCTCGACGTCCTGATCCCTCCGCCGCGCGACATCGGCTTTGCGCAGCCGGAAGAGAAGGATTCGACCGCGCGCCAGACCTTCCGCAAGAAGCTGCGCGAAGGCCAGCTCGACGACAAGGAAATCGAACTGGAAGTGTCGGCCGGCACGCCGAGCATGGACATCATGGGCCCGCCCGGCATGGAAGACATGACCGAGCAGATCCGCTCGATGTTCGCGGGCCTGGGTCAGGGCAAGAAGAACCGTCGCAAGATGAAGGTGAAGGAAGCCTTCAAGCTGTTGATCGACGAAGAGGCCGCGAAGCTCGTGAACGAAGATGAGCTGAAGCAGAAAGCGGTGGCCAACGTTGAGCAAAACGGCATCGTGTTCCTGGACGAGATCGACAAGATCGCCAGCCGCAGCGAATACGGCGGCGGCGAGGTGTCGCGCCAGGGCGTGCAGCGCGACTTGCTGCCGTTGGTGGAAGGTACGACCGTCAACACCAAGTACGGGATGATCAAGACCGATCACATCCTGTTTATTGCGTCAGGCGCGTTCCATCTGTCCAAGCCGAGCGACCTGATTCCTGAATTGCAAGGCCGCTTCCCGATTCGCGTGGAGCTGGATTCGCTGTCAGTGGAGGATTTCCGCGCGATTCTCACGCAGACCGACGCGAGCCTCACCAAGCAATATCAGGCACTCTTGAAGACGGAGGGTGTCGATCTTGTGTTTGCCGAAGACGGTATCCGCCGCTTGGCCGAGATCGCATGCTCGGTCAACGAAAAGGTCGAGAACATCGGCGCACGCCGTTTGTACACGGTGATGGAGCGGCTGCTTGAAGATCTGTCGTTCCACGCACACAAATCGTCCGGCGAGACCGTGACCATCGACGCTGCGTACGTCGACGAGCGCTTGAACGAGCTGTCTGGTAACGAAGATCTGTCGCGCTACGTGCTGTAAGCGTGTAAGCAACGCATTCCATATGTCCTGCGGGCCGCATCGGAGACGATGCGGCCCGTTTTGTTTGGGCACCCGCCAAGCCAAGCCTGGCAAGGATTTGCTCAGAATCGTGCGTGGTCAGGTCCGTTATCTGCTGAAGAAGGTGGTGCCGCACAGACAATGCGCGCCGCGCACCTGGCGTGCGCGATTCCAACCACGACAAGGAGAGAAGCGTATGAAACCGATCCAACGCCTGGCCCTGTGTTGCGTGCTTGCCTGCGCCCCGTTGGGCATCGCCCACGCCCAGCTCACGCCCGCGCCAACCGGCCCCGCCGGTGCCTCAGCACCGAACGATGCCAAGCGCGCCGCTTACGACAGTGCCGTCAAGCAAGCCGATGCCAATTACAAAGCCGCCAAGGACAAGTGCGACGCGATGAAGGGCAATGACCACGACGTCTGCCGTGCGCAGGCCAAGGGCGATTACAACGTTGCCAAGGCCAATGCGATGGTGGAGCGCGATGGCACTGAGGCCGCCCGCAACCGCGCCGCCAAGGAAAAGGCCGAAGCCGACTACGACGTCGCCAAGACGAAGTGCGATGCCATGAAGGGCAACGAGAAGGACACCTGCGTGAAAGACGCCAAGGCCGCCTACACGCGTGCCAAGGGTGGCGAAGAGGTGAGCCACGCCAAGGCCACAGGCAATGCCAAGGATGTCAGCGAAGCGCGCCGCGACGCCGTCAAGGACACCAACGACGCCAATTACAAGGCTGCGAAGGAGCGCTGCGACGCCATGTCCGGCGATGCCAAGACGAAGTGCCAGAACGACGTCGCCGCCAAGTTCAAGAAGTAAGCCGTACGGAAGTGCCTACACGGGCGGCCTGCGGGTCGCCCCTGCTTTGTCTCAATCTCACAATCGCAACGGAGGACGTATGAACTGGGACCAGATCGAAGGTAAATGGGATCAGGCCAAGGGCAAGGTCAAGGAGAAGTGGGGCCAGCTCACCGACGATGACCTGACCGTGATCCGCGGCAAGCGCGACCAGCTCGCCGGCAAGATCCAGGAACGCTACGGCTACACGAAGGAACGCGCCGAAGACGAGCTCAAGGCGTGGGAGCGCGATACCCGTTGGTGATGCGGCGCTGATGTGGCGTCACGCGGCCGGCGTCTATTTGGCGACCGGCCGCTTGCCCAGCTTGCGCTGCAGCGTGCGCCGGTGCATGTTGAGCGCCCGTGCGGTGGCGGAGATGTTGCCGCCGTGCTCGGCCAGCACGCGCTGGATGTGCTCCCACTCCAGTCGTGCGACCGACAGGGGCGCGGGGTTTTCCATCGTCTGCTCCGCCACGGCTTCAGACACGCCAACCTGCAGCGCCAGCAGAATCGAATCGACGTTGGCCGGCTTGGCCAAGTATTCGTCAGCTCCCAGCTTGACCGCCTGCACGGCGGTGGCAATGCTCGCGTAGCCCGTGAGAATCAGCATGCGCGCGTCGGGCAGCGCCTGGCGCAATGGGGCTATCCAGTGCAGGCCCGAATCCGTGCCGCCATGGGGCATCAGGCCCTTGTCGCTCGCGGCCAAGTGCAGATCGACAGTCACATACGAAAAGCGTGTCTGGCGTGCGAGGGCCAACGCTTCCCCCCCCGTGTGCGCGATCTGCGGAGCAAAGCCGCGACGCGTGAGCGCACGCGCCAGCGTCTGCGCAAAGACGTCGTCGTCATCGAGGATCAGAAAGGGGGCGGGCTGCTGCATGGTGTTCTCCGGGGCCGTACGTGCGCGGGGCTGCGTCAGGCCGTCTCGTTATGTGAAGAGGGTGGGCGCGCCAATGATGGGGGCGGCCGCGTGTTCCATCGGACCGCCAATCGGCAGTCGGAGTTCGGCAATGGCGCCTTGCGGCGGGTTCGGACGGAGCACCACGGTACCACCCAGGCGGCGCGCAGTGGTGGAGGCAAGATACAGCCCGATGCCGTGCCCCCCGTGCCGGCTTGGCACCGGTGTGCGGCCCAGCGAGGTTCGCAGGTCTTCCGGCAAACCCAACCCCGTATCAACGATGGACAGCACGATCTGCGGCGGCATATCGCGGAGGATGTCCGGGTTGGCGTCGATCTTGGCCGTCAGCAGCAGCGGCACCAGATCGCGCCCGGCGTGCTGCTGGCTGCGAGCTGCGTTGTCCAGCAGGATGGTAAGGATCTGGCCGACGCTCACTGCATCCAATTCGACCGCCTGTGCCGCCGGCGACGTCTCCGTGTGCAGGCGAATGTCCGGATGCCGCAGCTGCCACGTCTGCGTGAAATCGGGCAACCATTGGCCGAGTGGCTCGGGCGCGCCGTCGTTGGGTTTGCGTTGCAGACGCGCGAGAGCGGCGCGGCACAGTTCAAGTTGCTGCTCGATGGCGCGCAGGTCTTCGCGGTACGGGCCGAGCGGGGAATCGGGCTGCTTTGCGTCGTGCTGCAGCTCGCCGGCGATGACGGCCACGGTAGACAGCGGCGTACCCATCTCGTGCGCCACGCTCGCGCCTTGCGACATCAGGGCTTCGATGCGTTGCTCGCGCAGCAGTCGCTCGCGCGCTTCGGTCAATTGCGCGTCGCTCTCGCGCAAAGCGGCAGACAGCCGCGCCGTAAAGCCGGCGATCATCGCGCTGCTGGCCACGAAATCGATCCACATGCCGGCCAGGTGATACGCCACCGCATCGGCCTGGTTCGCCAGCTTCAGCGGGATGTAGTTGCCGAGCATCATGCTGTAGGCGGCCAGCGCATACAGCGTCAGGCCGACCACGTGTGCGATCGGCAGCATGGCCGCCGCAATCGCCAGCGCCGGCAGATAGAACGAGACGAACGGGTTGGTCGCGCCACCCGTGAAATACAGCAGGGCGGACAGCGCGGTCAGGTCCACCAGCAATTGAACGGTGATCTCTATATGCTGCACGGGCCGGTTGCGCCGCACCCGCCATCCGGTGAGCAGGTTAAACAGCGCATGCAGGCCCATCACGCTCAGCAGCGGCACCACCGGCAGTTGCACGCCAAATACCAGCGGCGCCAGCAGCATCAGGACCAGTTGGGTGGCCAGCAGGCTCCATCGCAGCCAGAAGAGGCGGCGTAGACTGGAAGCGTCCAGCAGTGGCGCGGCAAGAGACAGGGTGGAAAGCATGGTGGACAAGTGTAAACGTGCGCACCGCGCGGTTCTCCGTGCGGCGATGCGTCAATCAGCCGCACAATTGTGCACCCAACCTATCTCCCCACAGACGCTGTGCTTTAATGCGCAGCACGTTTGTCCCCGACAGGAGCCCTTGATGATGACGTCCCGATCGATCCGTTCTTCCGCTTGCCTGGCTGTGCTTACTGCTGGCCTGCTCGCAAGCGCCGCCGCTTTTGCACAGGTCACGGTGCAGGATGCCTGGGTGCGCGGCACGGTGCCGGGCCAGACATCCAGCGGCGCGTTCATGACGCTGCAATCGGCCGACGGTGCCAAGGTGGTGGGCGTGTCGACGCCCGTGGCCGGTACGGCCGAGATCCACGAGATGAAGATGGAAGGCGACGTGATGCGCATGCGCGCGATGCCCTCGCTGGATCTGCCCAAGGGCCAGACGGTGCAGCTCAAGCCGGGTGGCTACCACGTGATGTTGATGAACCTGAAACAACCGCTGGTGAAGGACACCACCGTGCCGCTCACGCTCAAGGTGGAGCTGGCCGACAAGCGCGTCGTCGAGCAGAAGGTCGAGGCCCGCGTGCGCGACCTGACCGCCGGCAACATGCCCGCCATGAACCACGGCGGCGAACACAAACATTGATGGCTTGCGGCGAGTGTCGCTTCAAGCCACGTAAGGAAGCATTCCCATGGCTAACAAGACACTGGGCACTCGCCAGAAACTGACGTTCCGCATCGAACCCTCGACGAAGGCCGGCACTGCGCGCCCGCGCAACTTTCTCGTGCCGCTTGCCCGCGGCCGCAAAGCCGGGGCCCACACCGAAGGCGGCCACGCGGAGCGCCAGCGCGGCCGGGCCGACGTCCGCCGCGCACTGCGCACGCTGGACGACGACAGCAAAGACAAAGACTGATCAACTCGCTTCAGGCGCTGCCTTTGCCTGCGCAATCGCTTCGCGCAGACAACGCTGGCAGCGGCAGCCCTGTCCCGGGCGCCGCGCGCTGGCGGGCAGCGTTTCTTCGGACATGCACCAGCACGTCGTGTCGGGCTGCGTGCCGTCGCCGATGGCGCCGCAGCGCAAGTCCGCGCCGCACATCGCACATACGGTGTTGGCAGCCGGCGCAGTCACGCGGGGTTGCTCCCGTCGTCGTCTTGCCCGAGCTTGTGCATCGCTTGGCGCAAAAATCCCATCTGATGCGAGAACCGCGTACACGCATCGCAGGCAAACAGATGCACGCGCAGGCGTAGCCGCTCGCCTGTGGACAGGTCGCGGTCCATCTTCGACACCAGCATGCGGTGGGCTTCTTTGCAGGTGGGCAGTCCCCAGCGGTTCGGCATGGTCGTTCTCTGTGATGCGGCTTAGGTGCGCTTACGGGCGATTCAGGCAGCGGCAGGCTGATTGCCGAACCAGTGCAGGTCAAGGCACTCGCGCAGGCGCATGCGGGCGCGATAAAGCAGTGCCCAGGCATTGGTCGCGGTGATCTGCAATTCCTGACAGATTTCGTCGGTTTCCAGCTCCAGCCACTCGCGCATCATGAAGACGCGGCCCACCCGCGGCGGCAGTCGATCAACGCACATTTGCAGCACGTCGAAGAACTCGCGCCGTGACAGCGCGGCATCGGGGTCGCCCCAGTCGGACGGCGGGCGGGTGTAGTGGCCATCGGCGGCGAAGAGGCTGTCGAAGACCGCTTCGTCGGAACGCATGCCGGCCTCGTCGGATTCACCGCCCGCAAGCAGCGAGACGCGCACTTCGCGCCGCCCCGAGCGGATCGCATCGATGATCTTGTGCTTGAGGATGCCGATCACGTACGTCTTGAGGGAGGCGTTGCCGGCAAAACGCTCCGGGTGTTCGAGCACCGCCAGGATGGTGTCGGCCACCGTGTCTTCAGCCAGGGCCGAGTCACGCAATTGCAGTTGCGCAAAGCGCAGCAGGTGAGGGCGCAGCGCGTCGAGTTGGTCGGGTGCGATGGCCATGTTTCCCCAGGGTGTTCTTTCGTGGCAACGGTATGGCAGGCACGCAAGGTGCGCCACCAGACCGTAGCGCCTTTTCTTGTAAAATCGCGCCTGCCGAAAATGGGCTGCTTCGTTTTTGTAGCACGCGACATTCGGCGCTCCATCATACCCGCCCAACCGGATGTCACCGTCATGACCGCTTCTGCTGCCCCCGACCCTGCTGGCCTCGCCCCCGAACTCGCGCACGTTGCGCCGGCGTTGAAGGCTGAAATTCTCGCGCAGGCCCTGCCTTACATTCGCAAGTTCCACGGCAAGACCATCGTCATCAAGTACGGCGGCAACGCCATGACGGAGGAAAAGCTCAAGCACGGCTTCGCGCGCGACGTGATCCTGCTCAAGCTGGTCGGCATGAACCCGGTGGTGGTGCACGGCGGCGGTCCGCAAATCGACGAAGCGTTGAAGAAGGTCGGCAAGCAAGGCACCTTCATCCAGGGCATGCGCGTGACCGACGAAGAGACCATGGAAGTGGTCGAGTGGGTGCTCGGCGGTGAAGTCCAGCAGGACATCGTCATGCTGATCAACCAATACGGCGGCCAGGCCGTCGGTCTGACCGGCAAGGACGGCGGCCTGATCCGCGCCAAGAAACTGAAGATGCCGGACCGCGAGCGCCCGGGCGAGTTTATCGACATCGGTTTCGTGGGCGATATCGAGACGATCAACCCGGCCGTGGTCAAGGCGCTGCAGGACGACGCGTTCATTCCGGTCATTTCGCCCATCGGCTTCTCAGACGAAGGCCAGGCTTACAACATCAACGCGGACGTCGTGGCTGGCAAGATGGCCGAGATTCTGAAGGCTGAGAAACTGGTCATGATGACCAACATTCCCGGCGTGATGGACAAACAGGGCAACCTGCTGACCGACCTGTCGGCACGCGAGATCGACGAGCTGTTTGCCGACGGTACGATCTCGGGCGGCATGCTGCCGAAGATTTCGTCGGCGCTGGATGCTGCCAAGAGCGGTGTGAACTCGGTGCACATCGTCGATGGCCGTATCGAGCACTCGCTGCTGCTGGAAATCCTGACCGAACAGGCGTTCGGCACGATGATCCGCTCGCACTGATGCGAACCACTCGGGCGGTGCGGGTGCGCCATGCTGCGCGCGCCTTCCCGCGCGAGGTGCCGGCGGGCTCCCCACCCGCCCGGCAGCCGGTCTGGCTGTTCGACCTCGACAACACACTTCACCACGCATCGCACGCGATCTTTCCGCAGATCAACCGGCTGATGACGGCGTACGTGGCGCGCGTGCTCGGCACGGACGACGCCACCGCCAGCCAGGTGCGCGTGGATTACTGGCGCCGCTATGGCGCCACGATTCTGGGCATGGTCCGCCATCACGGCGTCGACCCCGCTGATTTCCTTGCCGAGGCCCACCGCTTTGAAGACCTGCGCGCCATGGTGCGCGCGGAGCGCGGCCTCGCCCAGTTGCTGCGCGCCCTGCCGGGGCGCAAGATTCTGCTGACCAACGCGCCGGCCGCCTACGCGCGCGAGGTGCTGCGGCTCATTGGCCTGAAGCGCGCGTTCCTGCGCGAAATTGCCGTCGAGCACATGTGGGTGCACCGGCGCCTGCGTCCGAAACCTGACCCGCTGATGCTGCGCCGGTTGCTCGCACGCGAACGTATTGCGCCATCGCGCGCCATCCTCGTCGAAGACACGCTTTCTCACCTCAAACGCTATCGGCGCCTGGGGATTTGCACGGTATGGGTGACGGGTTATCTGCGGCGCGTGCCGCCCGGCGTGCAGCCGACTTCCGCTGCCGATGCATTGCATCCAATGCAAGCGACGGCAGTTGGCGCGCGTGCAAATTCACCACATCAACCGGCCGCCACACCGATTTTGTTCGCCAACCGGCCCGGCTATGTGAGCGTGAAAGTAAAATCGGTGCTTCAACTAAAACGAAGGCTTGTTCGACGCGGCTAGGCAGTGGTAACTCCGCGCTCGGAACGGGAGAGGGGCCAGGAAGTCATGAGCAACGCGCAAACGGAGTTTCCGACCGCCGAGCCGGTCGCGGACGTCGCCATAGAAGCACCGCCGGTACGCAAACGCCCCCGCCCGGGCGAGCGCCGCGTGCAGATTCTGCAGACGCTTGCCGGCATGCTCGAGCATCCGCGTGGTGAAAAGATCACAACCGCGGGCTTGGCTGCACGGCTGGATGTCTCCGAAGCGGCGCTGTATCGCCACTTCGCCAGCAAGGCGCAGATGTTTGAAGGGCTGATCGAATTCATCGAGCAGACCGTCTTTGGCCTCATCAACCAGATCACCTTGCGTGAGGAACACGGCCTGCGCCAGGCGCATGCCATCGCGCACATGCTGCTATCGTTTGCCGACAAGAATCCGGGCATGACGCGCGTGCTGGTGGGCGACGCGCTGGTCGGCGAAGACGAGCGCCTGCCCGAGCGCATGGCGCAGTGCCTGGATCGCATTGAGGCGTCGCTCAAGCAGAGTCTGCGCATGGCGGTCACGCAGGGGGCCTGGCCGGCGGATGCCGACATCGCTTCGCGTGCCAACTTGGTCGTATGTGCGGTGCTGGGACGCTGGCATCGGTACGCCAAGAGCGGCTTCCGGAAGTCTCCGGTGGAAGGTGCGGATGCGCAGTTGCGGGTGCTGTTGGCCTGAGCGTGCTTCGTCCCAAGTAAAAGCCCCGCGATGCGGGGCTTTTTTGTTGCGTGCAGCGTTGGTCAGCCAATGGTGCGCACCGCTTCCGCCAGCGTATGAAATCGCGCCGCAATCTGCTCCGTTTCCACGTGGCCATAGCCAAGCAGCAGCCCCGGCAGGCGGCGCGCATCGTTCTGGTAATAACGTGAGAGAGGCCGGGTGACGACGTCATTGGCGAGTGCCAGATTAGCAACAGCCACATCGTTGGTGCCGGCCGGCAAGCCCAGCACGAGATGCAGGCCCGACGCGCCGTCATGCACGGGCAGTGCGTCGCCAAACTCGTGGGCGATGGACGCCAGCAGCGTCTCGCGCCGTTCCGCATACACCCCACGCATGCGCCGGATGTGAGAGACGAAATGCCCCTCCGCAATGAAGTCTGCCAGCACGGCTTGCGTGAGAATCTGGCCGCCGCGAAACATCTCCGACAGCCCCGTCGTAAACGCATCGGCCAGCGCGGGCGGCACGACCAGATAACCGATCCGCAAACTGGGGAACAGCACTTTCGAGAACGTGCCCATGTAGAGCACGCGCCCGCCTTCATCCAGCCCTTGCAGTGAGGGCAGCGGGCGGCTGCCGTAGCGGAATTCGCTGTCGTAGTCGTCTTCGACGATCCATGCATCGGTGGCGTGGGCCGTAGCCAGCAGCGCGCGGCGTCGCGCGAGGCTCATCACCGAACCGAGCGGGTATTGGTGCGATGGCGAGACCACCATGAGCTTCGGCGGCTTGCTGCGCTGACGCCCGCGTGTGGGGATGTCGAAGCGCATGCCTTCGTCGTCCACCGGCAGGGGCACGGTGCGCACGCCCGCAGCGGTGAGTACGCTGCGCACGCCCCAGTAGCCGGGGTCTTCGATCCATGCGCTGTCGCCGGCGTCGCACAGCAGTTGGGCGATGAGCTGGAGCGACGGGTGAATGCCTGCAGTGATGATGATTTGCTCGGGCTCGCACCGCACGCCACGCGCGGTGCGCAGGTAATCGGCCAGCGCGGTGCGCAGCGGCAGGTAGCCGGCGCCAACGGGATACGTCAGCAGCGCGGGTGAAGGCTTGCGCAGCAGCCGGTTGTGCAAGCGCGACCAAATGCGCGCCGGAAACATCCGCACCTCCGGCACGCCCGGCATGAAGGCGCCCCATTGGCGCGAGCTGGCACCTGCATCGCGCACCAGCGCACGGCCGCGCATGGAGAGCATCGGCGCGGACGGCGTGGCCGCTTCAGTGATCGGCGCGGGCGCCACTGCGGCAACCGCTGCAGCCGGTGCGGGGGCGGCGTCCAGCCGGTCTGGCGCGGTATCGGCGACGAAGGTGCCGCTGCCCACGCCCGCCGACACATAGCCTTCCACGCCGAGTTGCTCATAGACGTGGATGACCGTGTTGCGCGCAATGCCCAGCTCGGTAGCCAACTGTCGCGATGACGGCAGGCGCGTGCCCGGCTGCAGCTCGTCGCGCAGGATGCCTTCCTGCAACACGCGGTACAGGCGACGGTGGTCGGGCTCGCCGCCCGGCTCTGCACGGTCGAAGCGGCGTTGCAGGTAGTCGACCAGCATGCTGGCGCGGTGGGTGGGTGAGTGGTCGGCCATGGTGCGCGATGGAACCAAAGTGGTTCTAAAAGAAAAACCTGATTGGGTCTTATTGTACAGAGCCAATGGGAACACACTGGCTCGCATCGCCTCTTTCTTGACCCAACGCACACGACCGCCATGAACGCCCGAGACCCGCAACAGAACGCCCAATGGAATGCCCGCCGTCTGGCCGCCACGCCGCGCGGCGTTGGTGTGATGACCGACCGCTACGCCGAGCGCGCCGAGAACGCCCTGTTCTGGGACGTCGAAGGCCGCCGCTACATCGACTTCGCAGCCGGCATTGCCGTGGTCAACACGGGCCATCGCCACCCGCGTCTGGTGCAGGCCGTGCGCGAGCAGCTGGATCACTTCACGCACACTGCTTTCCAGATCGTGCCGTACGGTTCGTACGTCGAGCTGGCCGAGCGTTTGAACGCGATCACGCCAGGCTCGCACGCCAAGAAGACCGCTTTCTTCACCACCGGCGCCGAGGCTGTGGAAAACGCCATCAAGATCGCACGGGCGCACACGGGCCGCCCGGGGGTGATCGCACTCACGGGCGCGTTCCACGGCCGTACGTTCATGGGCATGTCGCTGACGGGCAAGGTGGTGCCGTACAAGACGGGCTTCGGGCCGTTCCCGGGCAGCATCTATCACGTGCCGGCGCCTGTCGCACTGCATGGCGTGAGCACGCAGGATGCGCTTGACGCCATCCAGCGCCTGTTCAAGGCTGATATCGATCCGCGCCAAGTGGCAGCCATCATCTTCGAGCCGGTGCAGGGCGAGGGCGGCTTCTACCAGATGCCCGCCGATTTCGTACGCGCCGTGCGTGCGCTCTGTGACGAACACGGCATCGTGATGATCGCCGACGAAGTGCAAACCGGCTTTGCCCGCACCGGCAAGCTGTTTGCCATGGAGCACACCGGCGTGCTGCCGGACATCACGACGATGGCCAAGGGCCTGGCCGGCGGTCTGCCGCTGTCGGCCGTCACGGGCCGTGCAGAGATCATGGACGCGCCGGCTCCGGGCGGGCTCGGTGGCACCTATGCGGGCAACCCGCTGGCGGTGGCATCCGCACATGCGGTGCTCGACATCATCGCCGACGAGAAACTCTGCGAGCGTTCCGCCGCGCTGGGCGCACGGCTGGTTGACGCACTGAACGCTGCCAAGGCCAAACAGCCGCGCATCGCCGAAGTGCGTGGCGTGGGCGCGATGGTTGCTGTCGAATTCAATACGCCGGACGGCAAGCCGGACGCCGATTTCACCAAGCTCGTGCAGCAGCGCGCGCTCGAAGCCGGCCTGCTCCTCCTGTCGTGCGGCGTGTACGGCAACGTGATCCGCTTCCTGTTCCCGCTCACGATTGAAGACGCGGTGTTTGAAGAGGGCCTTGCCATCCTGCAACGCGCACTGGAGGGCTGACATCATGACCCGCACCGATTTGCCTAGCGCGCCGGTTACCCCGCCGATCGCACTGAAAGACCCTGGCCTGTGGCGCACGCAGGCGTTTCTCGCCGGCACCTGGGCCGATGCCGATGACGGCGCCACACGCGACGTGACCGATCCGGCCACCGGCCGCAAGATCGGCACCGTGCCCGGCATGGGCACCGCCGAAACGCGCCGCGCCATCGATGCCGCGCAGGTTGCGCAACGCGCCTGGCGCAAGGTGAGCGCACGCGATCGCGCCAAGGTCCTGCGCAAGCTGGCCGATTTGATGATGGAGCACCAGCAGGATCTCGCCGCCATCCTCACAGCCGAGCAAGGCAAGCCGCTGCCGGAAGCCGCCGGCGAAATTGCCTACGCCGCGTCGTTCATAGAATGGTTTGCGGAAGAAGCACGCCGCATTTATGGCGACACGATTCCTTCGCCGCAGGGCGATCGCCGCATCGTCGTGCAGAAGGAGCCGATCGGCGTGAGCGCGGCCATCACGCCATGGAATTTTCCCATCGCGATGATGACGCGCAAGGTCGGCCCGGCGCTGGCGGCCGGTTGCTCGATGGTCGTGAAGCCTGCGCTGGAAACGCCCTACTCTGCGCTCGCATTTGCCGAGCTGGCCGTGCGCGCTGGCGTGCCGGCGGGCCTGCTGTCCATCGTCACGGGCGATTCGCAGGCGATTGGCGGCGAGCTGACGTCCAACCCGATTGTGCGCAAGCTCAGCTTCACGGGCTCCACGGCGGTCGGTCGCTTGCTGATGCGCCAGTGCGCCGACGACATCAAGAAGCTGTCGCTCGAACTGGGCGGCAACGCGCCGTTCATCGTGTTTGACGATGCCGACGTCGATGCGGCCGTGGAAGGCGCGATGATCGCCAAGTACCGCAACGCAGGCCAGACCTGCGTGTGCGCGAACCGCTTCTACGTGCAACGCGGCATCTACGACACGTTTGCTGCCAAGCTGGCTGACGCGGTGCGTGCGCTGCGCGTGGGCAACGGCACGGAGCCCGGCGTGCAGCAGGGCCCGCTGATCCACATGCGCGCGATGGACAAGGTGCAACAGCATCTGGACGACGCCGTACGCCATGGCGCCCGCGTCCTGGTGGGCGGCAAGCCGCATGCGTTGTCCGCACAGGGCGGTGCGTTTTTCGAGCCCACCGTCGTCGTCGATGCGAAGCCTGGCATGCTGCTCGCGCATGAAGAAACGTTCGGCCCGCTGGCTGCGCTCATTCCCTTCGACACGGAAGAGGAAGCTGTGGCCGCCGCCAACGACACCGAGTTCGGCCTCGCTGCGTATTTCTACACACGCGATCTGGGCCGCGCCTGGCGTGTTTCGGATGCGCTGGAGTCCGGCATGGTTGGCGTCAATACGGGGCTGATCTCGACGGCGGAGGCGCCGTTTGGCGGCGTCAAGCAATCGGGGCTCGGCCGCGAAGGCTCGAAATACGGCATCGACGAATACCTGGAGATCAAGTACATCAACATGGCCGGCCTTTGACCAACGTATGACGGAGGATCGGACGCATCACGATGCGGTGATGCGTCCGCCGCAGCTTGCTCTATAATCACCTTCCTCTGGCGCGCCGATTTGACGACTGGCTTGCGGGCGCGCGGGAGTTCAGATATCCACGGATGTGGCCCTGGGCTCTCATTACAAATGCGGCTAAAGAGGTTCGGTCAGAGCGGGGGCGGTAAAAGCAAGCGCCCCACGTGCGCCACATGAGAACCCGATTGGTTGCGTGAACAGCGTTGCCGGTCGGGTTTTTTCTTTGGTGCCATGACAGACATCCAGGCTGACCCCGCGGTCACCGCAGCCGATGCGGCGCAGGCCGATACCTCCTCTCCGAAGGCACATCAGGGCAAACCGGCCAACGCCATCGGCCTGGTCGTGCCCGAGCGCATGCACTTTGCCGAGCCGCTGCAACTGCGCAACGGCTCGCAGATCAGCGGCTACGACCTGATGGTCGAAACCTACGGCACGCTCAATGCCGACCGTTCCAACGCTGTGCTCATCTGCCACGCGCTCAACGCTTCGCACCACGTGGCCGGCGTGCACGCCGAGGGCGAAGTCGGCTGGTGGGACAACATGGTCGGCCCCGGTAAGCCGGTCGACACCAACCGCTTCTTCGTCATCGGGGTGAACAACCTGGGTTCGTGTTTCGGCTCGACCGGCCCCATGAGCCCGCATCCGGAAACTGGCCTGCCTTATGGCGCACGCTTTCCCGTGGTGACGGTGGAAGACTGGGTGAACGCCCAGGCGCGCGTGGCCGATCGTTTCGGTATCCAGCAGTTTGCGGCGGTGATGGGCGGCAGTCTCGGCGGCATGCAGGCGCTGGCCTGGAGCCTGATGTATCCGGACCGGCTGCGGCATTGCGTGGTGGTGGCGTCCACGCCCAAGCTGTCGGCGCAGAACATCGCTTTCAACGAGGTGGCGCGCAGCGCGATTCTGTCTGACCCCGATTTTCACGGCGGCGATTACTACGCGCACAACGTCAAGCCCAAGCGCGGGCTGCGCGTGGCCCGGATGATCGGCCACATCACGTATCTGTCGGATGAAGACATGGCCGCGAAATTCGGCCGCGAGTTGAAGGCGCAAGACATCCGTTTCTCGTTCGACGTCGAGTTCCAGGTCGAGAGCTATCTGCGCTACCAGGGCGACAAGTTTGCCGAGTACTTCGATGCGAACACGTATCTGCTCATCACGCGCGCGCTCGATTACTTCGACCCCGCGCTGGCTTACGGCGGCAATCTGACCAAGGCCGTCGCGCATACCAAGGCGAGCTACCTCGTCGTCAGCTTCATGACCGACTGGCGATTCGCCCCTTCGCGTAGCCGCGAGCTGGTCAAGGCGCTGCTCGACAACAAGCATCCCGTCACCTACGGCGAGATCGACGCGCCGCACGGTCACGACGCTTTCCTTCTCGAAGACGCGCGCTACCACGCGCTGGTCCGCGCCTATTACGAACGCATCGCGCAGGAGATCGGCGCATGACAACGCAAACGCTGAACCCCGCTGCGCCGTCCGCGGTGCCGAACATCCTGACCGACCGCGCGGACTTTCGTGCCATCGCCCGCTGGATCGAGCCGCGCTCCACCGTGCTCGACCTTGGCTGCGGCGACGGCAGCCTGTTGCGCGTGCTGCAGGATGAGCTCGACGTGCTGGCCTACGGCATCGAGATCGACGACGCGGGCGTGCTGGCCTCCGCGAAAAAGGGCGTGCACGTGATCCAGCAGAACATGGAAGGCGGCTTGGCGCTGTTCGAAGACAAGAGCTTCGATACGGTCATTCTTTCGCAAACGCTGCAGACCATCCACAACACGGCGCAGGTGCTGCGCGAGATGCTGCGCGTCGGCCGCGAGTGCATCGTGTCGTTCCCGAATTTCGGCTACTGGCCGCATCGGCTGTCGATCTTCCGCGGGCGCATGCCGGTGTCCAAGTCGCTGCCGTACGAGTGGTACAACACGCCCAACGTGCGCGTGCTGACCATCCGCGACTTTGAAGCGCTGGCGCCCAAGGTGGGGCTGGTGATTCTCGATCGCGTTGTGCTGCACGAAGGCAGCGTGGTGCGCTGGGGGGCCAACTGGCGTGGCAGCGTGGCCGTGTACCGGGTGCGCGCGGGCTGATTGCCTCGGCAGCCGCAGGCGCCTCTGGTGTGCTGGTTTGTGCGCACCCGCACGTAGCAGGTTGGCGCGTTACACTGGGCCATCTTCCGGTGAGGAGCGCGCGATGAGCAGACAGATCCGGCGCAGAAGTCCGCGCATGCTGCAGGCGGTGTTGGCGGTGGTGATGAGTACGGCGATGTCGTTGACAGCCGCTGCAACGTCACCTGCCGACACGCAGGGCGATGCCGCCGCCCTCACCCAGATCGCCATCGCGCATTACGAGAAGAACGATTTCGGCCACGCCCTCGACGAGTTTGCCGAGGCTGCACAGCGCGGCAACCGGCTCGCGCAATTTAACTACGCGATGATGCTGATGCGCGGCGAAGGCACCGTCGCCCGCCCAGAAGAGGCGGTCAAGTGGCTGCGCCGTGCCGCCGACAACCAGATGACCCACGCGCAGTTTGCCTATGGCGAATTGTTTGAGCGCGGCGAGCTGGTACCGCGCTCCCTGGAAGAAGCCAACAAGTGGTACGAGCGCGCCGCGGCGGGCGGGCATGTCGAGGCACAGCGTGCGCTGGCCACCAACTACTTCACCGGGCGCGGTTTGCCGCGTGACTACGGGCGTGCGTTCAACTGGTACAAGAAGGCGGCCGAGGGGGGCGATGGGCCTTCGCAGTACATCGTCGGCAGCTATTACGAGCGTGGCGAGCCCGGCGTAGTGCCTCAGGATGTTGAGCTGGCCAAGAAATGGTACGGCCGGGCGGCTGCGCAAGGGGATGTCGGGGCGCTCGGCAAGCTGCGCGAGCTGGTGGAGAAAACCTACCGCGCCAAGCACGGCGACCCGCCCACAACGGCACGCCAGTCCATGTAGCGCTCCCAAGAAAAAACCGCCGGGCATGGCTGCATGCACCGGCGGTTTTGCTTTGGAGCGTGTTCAACCGTTGATCAACAGCAGCGGCCGACGCGCCCCGCGTAGCGCGCGTCCTGGCGTTCGCGGAAGAAGTCTTCGTACGTCATGACGGCCTGGCCCGGATGGGTCTCCTGCATGTGGCGCACGTAAGTGTCGTAGTCCGGCACGCCAACCATCAGGCGCAGCGTCTGGCCCAGGTAGCGGCCGAAGTTTTCGAGTTCTTCGCGCATGCCCGTGCTCATGCGCCCAGCGCTTCGTACGGCGTTTCGTTGGCGGTCGGGCGGCTCGCCGCGCGCGCCTTGAGTACCGTGCGCAGGCCATACCAGGCGATGCTCACCACCACGAGAATGAACAGGCCGCACAGGAATGCGTCGATGCGGTCGTTCAGCACCACCTGCTGCATTTGCGCCATCGACTTGGCCGGGGCGAGCAGCTTGCCCTCGGCAATCGCGCTGGCGTACTTGTTGGCGTGGGCCAGGAAGCCGATCTTCGGGTCCGGATCGAACAGCTTCTGCCAGCCGGCGGTGAGCGTGCAGATCAGCAGCCAGATGGTCGGCAGCAGCGTCACCCACACGTAGCGATCGCGCTTCATCTTGACGAGAACGCAGGTGCCCAGTGTCAGCGCAATCGCGGCGAGCATCTGGTTGGAGATGCCGAACAGCGGCCACAGCGTATTGATGCCACCCAGCGGATCGACCACGCCCTGGTACAGGAAGTAACCCCATAGCGCGACGGTCGCGGCCGTGGCAATGAGGTTGGCGACGAGCGAATCCGTGCGCTTGAGTGCCGGCACAAAGGTGCCGAGCAGATCCTGCAGCATGAAGCGCCCGGCGCGCGTACCTGCATCCACGGCCGTGAGGATGAACAGCGCCTCGAAGAGAATCGCAAAGTGGTACCAGAAGGCCATCATGGCCTGGCCGCCCACCACTTGGTGCAGGATGTGCGCCATGCCCACGGCCAGCGTCGGTGCGCCGCCTGCGCGGGCGAGGATGGTGTTCTCGCCGACGTCCTTGGCGGTCTGAATCAGCACGTCAGGGGTGATGACGAAGCCCCAGGTGGAGAGCGTGTGTGCCACCGTATCCGGCGTCGCGCCCACCAGCGCTGCCGGGCTGTTCATCGCGAAGTACACACCCGGGTCGATGACCGAAGCGGCCACCAGCGCCATGATGGCGACGAACGATTCCATCAGCATCGCGCCGTAGCCGATGAAGCGCGCTTGGCGTTCGTTCTCCAGCAACTTGGGCGTGGTGCCCGACGAGATGAGCGAGTGGAAGCCCGACACCGCGCCGCATGCAATCGTGATGAACAGGAAGGGGAACATGTTGCCCGACCACACCGGACCACCGCCGCCTGCGAACTGCGTGAGCGAGGGCATCTGCATCTGCGGCGCGACGATCAAAATGCCGATGGCCAGTGCCATGATCGTGCCGATCTTCAGGAACGTAGACAGGTAATCGCGCGGGGCCAGCAGCAGCCACACCGGCAACACCGAGGCGACAAAGCCGTAGCCGATCAGCATCCACGTGAGGGCCTTGCCGTCGAACGTGAACAGCGGCGCGAGGGCAGCATTTTCGTGCACCGCCTGACCGCCGATGATGGCCAGCATCAGCAGCACGAAGCCGATGATGGAGATCTCGCCGATGCGGCCCGGACGGATGTACCGCACGTACACGCCCATGAACAGCGCGATGGGAATCGTCGCGGCGACCGTGAAGGTGCCCCACGGCGAGCCGACCAGCGCCTTCACCACGATCAGCGCCAGCACGGCCAGGATGATGATCATGATGAGGAACGCGCCAAACAGCGCGATCACGCCGGGCACCGTGCCCATCTCACTCTTCACCAGGTCGCCCAGCGAGCGGCCGTCGCGGCGCGTGGAGATGAACAGCACGATGAAATCCTGTACCGCACCGGCAAACACCACGCCGGCCAAGATCCAGAGCATGCCGGGCAAATAGCCCATCTGCGCGGCCAGCACGGGGCCGACCAGCGGGCCAGCGCCGGCAATGGCCGCAAAGTGGTGGCCGAACAGCACGTGCTTGTTGGTGGGAACGTAGTCGAGCCCGTCGTTGTAGCGCCAAGCGGGCGTCTTGCGGGTGCCGTCCAGGCCGAGCACCTTGTCGGCAATGAAGCGGCTGTAATAGCGATACGCGATCAGGTAGATGCATACGGCGGCCACCACCACCCAGAGCGCGCTGACTGCCTCGCCGCGCGCAAGCGCAACGGTGGCAAAGGCAGACGCGCCAAGAATGGCGACGACCAGCCAGATCAGGTGTTGCCTGACGAAGCTCATGTCGGTCTCCTCGAACCTTGGTCGAAGTTATTTGCTGAACGCGGGATGTGGGTTCATCCCTGCAGTAAGTCCTGCCCCGTGACAGGGGCGTGTAGTATTTGCCAGCCTCACCCCGCGCCACAAGCGGAGGACTACGCAGCACGCGTCCGTAGTTCTACGCAGGGCCCCACACCCGATCGAGACCGCGTCGTCATCTTGCAGTGCAGCAAAGCGCCGCGTTTTTGCCATGAAGCTCCGCCAGAAGATCCTGCTGCTCGCCGTCGCACCGCTGACCATCGCCATGTTGGCGATCATGTTGACCGTGCGGCATCAGTCGATTGCGCTGGCGCGGCACGAGCGACAGTTGGTGGAATCGGCGTACCTGCAGGCCAAGGAAACCGAGCTGCGGTCTTACGTCAAGCTTGCGCAGAGTGCCATCGCGCCGTTGCTTGCGTCCGGCCAAAGTGGCGACCCTGCCAAGGACGAAGCCACGCGCGACGAAGCCATGCGCACCCTCGCCCGCCTCGACTTCGGCACCGATGGCTACTTTTTCCTCTACGACTTGCGCGGCCGCAACCTGATGCACCCGCGCCAGCCCGAACTTGTCGGGCGCGATCTGTGGGACCTGACGGACTCGGGTGGCCAGCCGACCATCCAGAAACTGGTGGCTGCCGCGCAGGCGGGTGGCGGTTTCGTGCGCTACATGTGGGACAAGCCATCGACGCACCAGAGCGTGCCCAAGCTCGGTTATGTCGAGCCGATTCCGCAGTGGGGCTGGATGGTGGGCACAGGCCTGTACCTGGATGACATCGAGCAGACCCTGCGAGAGATTGACCAACGCGCGCAGGCCAACATCGATCAGACGCTGGCGTGGGTGGTCGGCATTGCCGCGATCAGCATCCTGCTGGTGGCGGGCAGCGGTTTGGCGCTGAACGTGAGCGATCACCGCCAGGCCGACGCCAAGCTGCGCCAACTCGCGCAGCAAGTGGTGAAGTCTCAGGAAGACGAGCGCGCGCGTGTTTCGCGCGAGTTGCACGACGGCATCAGCCAGGTGCTGGTGTCGACCAAGCTGCTGCTCGAAACCGCGCATGGTCATCTTGAGGCGTCGGCTGCATCGCCGCCGTCGATCGAACGGGCGGACAGCATGTTGCGCCGCGCGCTTGATCGGCTGAACGGCGCGCTGGGCGAGGTGCGGCGCGTGTCGCACAACCTGCGCCCTGCGCTGCTGGATGATCTCGGTTTGGCGGCTGCGCTGGAGCTGCTCGTGCGAGAAACGCGTGAGGCGCACGAAGACAGCCAGCCGGGGTTCGCGATTGCGCTCGAAGTGGTCGGCCCGCCCGTGCAGTTACCGGACGCGTGCAACACCGCGCTGTTCCGCATTGCGCAGGAGGCTGTCTCGAACATCGAGCGCCACGCCACGCAAGCCACGCGCATCGGCGTATTGCTTGAAAACGATCTGGATGCCGTGCGCTTATCCGTTCGCGACAACGGCCCCGGCTTTGATGTGGAATCTGTGCAGGTGGACCCGCAACGCGGCATCGGCTTGCGCAACATGCGCGAACGCATGGCCGCGCTGGGCGGCACCTGTACCATCGCTTCGGGCCCGCACGGCACGGAGGTGTGTGCTGTGCTCCCGCATGTCGTCATTGCTCAACTGGCTTCCGCTCCCTCTTCTCCCCTCGTATGAACATGCGACCCGCCGCGCCCGTCAAACTGCTCCTCGTCGACGATCACCCGCTCGTGCGCGATGGCGTGCGCATGCGGCTCGAAGCCGTGCCGCATTTCGAGGTAGTGGGGGAAGCCGGTGACGCCGATGCTGCCCTGCAGGCCGCGCGCACCTTGTCACCCGATCTGGCGCTGATGGACATCGGCATGCGCGGCATGAACGGCATTGCGCTGACCGAGAAGTTTGCCGAGGCGTTTCCCGAGATTGCCGTGCTCGTGCTGTCGATGCACGACAACCTGGAATACGTACGGCAAGTGATCCGCGCCGGCGCGCGTGGCTACGTGCTCAAGGACGCGCCCGCCAGCGAGCTGGTCGAAGCAATCGACGCTGTGCTGGCCGGCCGACCGTTCTACAGCGCGCAGCTGGCGATGCGCATGGCCGAGCAGGCCGTCATGCCCACGCCGGTCGAGGCGCTCACCCCGCGCGAGCGCGACATTCTCGACGGCATCGCCAAGGGCTATGCCAACAAGCGCATCGCCGACGAGCTGGGCTTGTCCGTGCGCACGGTGGAATCGCACCGCCTGAACCTCAAGCGCAAACTCGGCATCGAGGGCCAGGCGGAACTGGTGAAGTTTGCGGTCGAGCTGGGAAAGGGCCGTTAGATGCCCTTCGCACTGTCCACGTAATCACGCACCATCGCCTCGAACGAGGTGTCGCGGCCAAAGCCCATTGCGTCGGCGCGGGCGGTGTCGAAGCGCGCCGGCCAGCTTTGCACGATGGCCTTGATGCGCGCGTCCGGCTCCCATCGGATACGCGAGACCGGCGCATCGCCGGCCACCTTGCGCAGCGCCTCCACCATCTCGCCCACGCGCACCGTAATGCCCGGCAGGTTCAGTGATCGGCGATTGCCCCATGCCGACGCCGGCAGTGTGTACGCGCGCAGCAGCGACGCCACCACCTGGCGCGGCGAGGCAAGCCACAGCTCAGTCTCGGCTTCCACGGGGCAGATGGCTTCCTCGCCGGCCAGCGGCTCGCGGATGATGCCGCTGGCAAAGCTCGATGCCGCGCCATTTGGCTTGCCTGGGCGCACCGACACTGTCGGGATGCGTACCGCGCGGCCGTCGATGTAGCCCTTGCGCGAATACTCGCCCACCAGGAATTCGCCCATCAGCTTCTGCACGCCGTACGAAGCCTGCGGCGTGGCCGCCGTGTCGTCGGTGACGACGGCTGGCAGTTGACCGCCGAACACTGCTACCGAGCTGGCGAACAGCACGCGCGGCGCCCGGCCGGTCTTGGCGTGTTGCGCGCGTAGCGCATCGAGCAATGCGCGCGTGCCGTCCAGGTTCACGCGCATGCCGAGGTCGAAATCGGCTTCCGCGGTGCCGCTCACCACGGCGGCCAGATGGAACACGCCGCCCACGTTTTCGTCGATCACCTGGGCGATGAGGGCCGGGTCGGAAGCATCGCCCGTCACATAGCGCACGCGCGCATCGGCAATCTGGCCCGGCACCTGGTCCAGCACGATGAAAGTCTCAACCGGCTGCACCGCGCCGTCCGCGCCGGGCAGACCGGGTTGCTGGAGCAGTGCCGCCAGCACGCGCTGGCCCAGGAAACCGGCGCCGCCGGTGATGACGATGTTCATGGTGTCTCCTTGTTGCCGGGCCTGAGCGGCCCGGCGTTTTGATTGATGCCTAGGGTAAACAGGGATGAAGCTCCGCGACTCAACTTGTATGATGACACGACGAATTTACGATTGCCAAGACATCCCTGCCACCATGTTTGAACGACTCGACGCCGCGCCTTCCCTGTCCGACCGCGTGGCCCAGACCCTGATGGACAAGATCGACGCCGGGGAACTGCGCCGCGGCGAACGGATGCCGTCCGAAACCGTGCTTGGTCAGGAATTCGGCGTGAGCCGCACCGTGATCCGCGAGGCCATCTCGCGTCTGCGCCACGAAGGCGTGGTCGAAGCGCGTCAGGGCAGCGGCGTGTACGTCACGCAGCAGGCTGGCCTCAAGCCGCTGCGGATCGATGCGGCGCAGGCCGGCTCGATCGATGCCGTGCTGCACATCATCGAATTGCGCCGGGCGTTGGAGGCCGAAGGCGCCGCGCTGGCCGCCCAGCGTCGCACCGATGCCGAGATGATCGGGATCGACGCCGCACTCGACGGCATCGACGCTGCGGTGGCGGCCGGCGGTGACGGCGTGGCCGAAGACCTGCGCTTTCACCACGCCATCGCCGCGGCCAGCGGCAATCCGTTTCTGGTGCAGGCACTCGGCTTTTTCAGCCAATACCTGGAAGAAGCGATTGGCGTGACGCGCAGCAACGAAGCGCGCCGCGAAGACTTCGCCCGCCAGGTCCGCGACGAACACCGCGCGATGGTCGAGGCGATCCGCCACCGCGATGCACTTGCTGCACGCAATGCCGCGCAGACCCACATGTTCAATGCCGCTCGTCGTTTGGCCGAAGGGCGCGACGTGGCGCAAGACTGATTTCTGGAGTCATTCATGACGCAATCGATGGCGGACCGGAAGGTCGGCGTGATCGGACTTGGCGCCATGGGTTTGGGCATTGCCAAGACCCTGCGCAATCACGGCTACACCGTGCATGCCTGCGACGCGCGCCCGGGTGCCGCAGCGGACTTCGCCAAGGAAGGCGGCGTGGCCTGCGCAACGCCGGCGGAGGTTGCCGCTGGTGTGGATGTGGTGGTCTCGGTGGTGGTCAACGCCGCGCAGACTGAAGCCGTGCTGTTCGGCGAGGGCGGCGCAGCGGCCGCCATGCGACGGGGCAGCACGTTCGTCATGTGTTCCACGGTCGACCCGAACTGGTCGATGGCGCTGGAGGCACGCCTCGCGCAGCAGGGCATCCTGTATGTGGACGGCCCGATTTCGGGCGGCGCCGCCAAGGCCGCTTCGGGCCAGATGACGATGATGACGTCGGCCACGCCCGAGGCGTATGCGGCGGCGGGCCATGTGCTCGACGCCATGGCCGGTAAGGTCTATCGCCTGGGCGACAAGGCTGGCGCGGGCAGCAAGGTCAAGATCATCAACCAGTTGCTGGCCGGCGTGCACATTGCCGCCGCCGCCGAAGCCATGGCCCTGGGCCTGCGCGAAGGTGTGGCAGCGGATGCGCTGTATGAAGTCATCACCCATAGCGCGGGCAACAGCTGGATGTTCGAAAACCGCATGGCCCACGTGCTGGCCGGCGACTACACGCCGCTGTCCGCCGTCGACATCTTCGTCAAGGACTTGGGCCTCGTGCTCGATACGGCGCGTGCCACCAAGTTTCCGCTGCCGCTGGCGGCTACCGCGCACCAGATGTTCATGCAGGCATCCACTGCGGGCTACGCCAGGGAAGACGACTCCGCCGTGATCAAGATCTTCCCGGGGATCACGCTGCCGGAGGGCCAGCAAAAATGAGCGCAGCGCCAACTTCCCGCCCGGTCCTCGGTTGCATCGCCGATGATTTCACCGGTGCGACCGACCTCGCCAACATGCTCGTGCGCGCCGGCATGCGCACGGTACAGGCCATCGGTGTGCCGCAGGCAGGCGGCGAGGGCATCGCTGCGGATGCCGATGCCATTGTCGTGGCGCTCAAGTCGCGCACGATTCCGGCGGCCGATGCCGTGGCGCAGTCGTTGAGCGCACTGCAATGGCTGCGTGCGCAAGGCTGCTCGCGCTTCTTCTTTAAATACTGCTCGACCTTCGATTCCACCGACGCCGGCAACATCGGCCCCGTAGCCGAGGCGTTGATGGCTGAACTGGGCGCCGATTTCACGTTGGCCTGCCCCGCGTTTCCCGAGAACGGCCGCACGATCTTCCGTGGCCATCTGTTCGTGGGCGACGCGCTGCTCAACGCGTCGGGCATGGAGCACCATCCGCTGACGCCGATGCGCGATCCGAACCTTGTGCCGGTGCTCGCGCGCCAGAGCGCGGGCAAGGTCGGCCTGCTGCGTTACGACACCATCATGCGCGGTGCCCAGGCCGCGCGCGATCAGGCCCAGCAACTGCGCGCCGACGGCGTGAAGCTGGCGATCGCCGATGCCATTTCCAACGATGACCTGATCGTGCTGGGCGAGGCGTTTGCCGACTTGCCGCTGCTCACAGGTGGCTCGGGCCTGGCGCTTGGCTTGCCTGCGCAATACCGCCGCGCAGGGCTGATCACCGAACATGGCAACGCGGCCCAACTGCCAGCGGTGGCCGACTCGGCGATCGTGTTGTCGGGCAGCTGTTCTCGTGCGACGAACGCACAGGTGGCGCACTGGCGTGCATCGCGCCCCGCGTTCCAGATTGATCCGCTGGCGCTGGCCGAAGGCAAGCCGGTGGTGGTCGACGCGCTCGATTTCGTACACCGCCATGCCGGTCAGACGGTGCTGGTTTACGCCACCAGCGCGCCCGAGCAAGTGGCCCATGTGCAGCAAACGCTGGGTGTGGAGCGCGCCGGCAAGCTGGTTGAAGACGCACTGGGCCGCATCGCTCGCACGCTGCATGCTGACGGCGTGCGCCGCTTCGTGGTGGCGGGCGGTGAAACATCGGGCGCCGTGGTGCAGGCGCTTGACGTGCGTGCGCTGCGCATCGGCCCGCAGATCGACCCAGGCGTGCCCTGGACAGCCACCATCGACACCGATCCGGTTGCGCTGGCATTGAAGTCCGGCAACTTCGGAACGGTGGACTTCTTCGAGAAGGCGCTTGCGCAACTGGCGCTGGCCACCGCGGAGGCTACCGTATGAGCGCGTCCACAGAAACAGCGCTGCGTGAAGAGATCGCCCGCGTCGGGCAGAGCCTGTATGCGCGCGGCTATACCGTCGGCACGGCAGGCAACATCAGCGCACGCCTGCCTGACGGCTGGCTCATCACGCCCACCGATGCCTGCCTCGGTTCGCTGGACCCGGCGCGCATTGCCAAGGTACTGGCGACGGGCGAGTGGGTCGGCGGCGACAAGCCTTCGAAAACGCTCGCTCTGCATCGCGGCATCTACGACCGCAATGCCGACGCGCATGCCGTGGTGCACACGCATTCGACGAATCTTGTGGCGCTCACGCTAGCCGGCGTCTGGAACGAAGCCGATGTGCTGCCACCCATCACGCCGTACTACGTGATGAAGGTCGGCCACGTGCCGCTCATCACGTATCGGCGTCCGGGGCATCCGGATGTGGCTTCGCAGATTGCTGCGCTGGCCAATGACGTGCGCGCCGTGCTGCTCGATCGACTCGGGCCCGTGGTATGGCACGGCTCGGTGTCGAATGCAGCCTACGCGCTGGAAGAACTGGAAGAAACCGCACGGCTTTGGTTGATGACCGAACCGAAGCCCGCGCCGCTGTCCGACGCGCAGATCGACGAACTGCGCCAGACGTTCGGGGCCCGTTGGTAGCGACCGATAGCAAATCGGTAGCGCCCGCTGCACGGCCCACATAAAACCTAGACCGGAGACCACATGAACACCTCGACCGCCACCACGGCGGCGTTGCCTTCGCACGCCGTTTCAAAAGAGGACAGCGTCTATGCGCGCGTGTCGCGCCGCATCGTCCCGCTCATCATGCTGTGCTACGTAGTCGCGTATCTCGATCGCGTGAACGTTGGGTTTGCAAAGCTGCAGATGTCGCAGGCGCTGAATTTTTCCGAGACGGTCTACGGGCTCGGTGCCGGCATCTTCTTCATCGGGTACTTTCTCTTCGAGGTGCCGAGCAACCTGCTGATGAACAAGATCGGCGCGCGCATCTGGATCGCGCGAATCATGATCACGTGGGGTTTGATCTCGGGCGCATTCGCATTCGTGCAGACGCCGACGCAGTTCTACGTGATGCGCTTCCTCCTGGGCTTGGCAGAAGCGGGCTTCTACCCTGGCGTCATCCTGTACCTGACGTACTGGTATCCGTCGCATCGCCGCGCGCGCATTGTCGCGATGTTCATGGCGGCCATCCCCATCTCGGGCATTTTCGGCAATCCGCTGTCGGGTTGGATCATGAGCGCGTTTCACGGGACGGGCGTCGGCGGCGGCTGGCAGGGCTGGCAGTGGATGTTCGTGATCGAAGCCGTTCCTGCTGTGCTGGTCGGCCTGCTGGTGCTGTGGAAGTTCGATGACAGTATCCGCAAGGCCAAGTGGTTGTCAGAAGACGAGAAGCAGATTCTTGAAGCCAACATTGCTGCAGACAACAAAGGCAAGACCGAGCACCAAGGCATCGGCAAGGTGTTCTCCGACCCGCGTGTGTGGATGATGAGCCTGATCTACTTCGCCTTCGTCATGGGCCAATACGGCTTGACGTTCTGGATGCCGACGCTGGTCAAGAACGCCGGTGTGACAGACACCTTCATGGTGGGCGTGCTCTCTGCGATTCCGTACGTATGTGCGGCGATCACCATGGTGCTGATCGGTCGCAGTGCCGATGCACGACGCGAGCGTCGCTGGCACCTGGTTGTGCCGGCGTTGATGGGCGCAGTCGGTTTTGCCGTGGTGGCGACGGCCGGGCACAACGTGGCCTTGTCGATCGTGTTCCTGTCATTGGCCGCTGCGGGCGTGCTGACGTGCGCGCCGCTGTTCTGGTCCCTGCCCACGGCCTTCCTGCAGGGCACGGCTGCCGCTGCCGGCATTGCCGCCATCAACTCGGTCGGCAACTTGGCCGGCTTTGTGAGCCCCTATATGATCGGTGCGCTCAAGGACATGACGGGCAGCACATCCACCGGCATGTATGCGTTGGCGGGCGTGCTGGTGCTCGGCTGCATTGCCGTGTTGCGTACGCCGTCGAAGTTGGTCAATAAATAAGCAATCGTATCCAGAGGTCTGTCATGCCCCGCTTTGCCGCCAACCTTTCCATGATGTACCAGGAGCACGCGTTCCTCGACCGCTTTGCCGCCGCGGCAAAAGATGGGTTCGAGGGCGTTGAGTTTCTATTTCCCTACGACTTCGACAAGGCGGATATCCGCGCCCGTCTTGACGACGCTGGCCTCACGCAAGCGCTGTTCAATGCCCCGCCGGGCGATTGGGCGGGCGGCGAGCGCGGCATCGCCTCATTGCCCGGTCGCGAGGATGAATTCAAGCGCGGCATTGCGACAGCGCTGGAGTATGCGCAGGTGCTCGGCAACACGCGCCTGCACGTCATGGCCGGCCTGCTGCCCGCCGGTGCAGACCGCGCACGCCATCAGGCCACCTACGTGAGCAACGTCGCCTACGCTGCGCGCGAGGCTGCCGGCGCGGGCGTCACCATCGTGCTCGAACCCATCAACACGCGCGACATGCCGGGCTTCTTCCTAACGCACCAGGCGCAGGCACATGCGGTGTGCAAGGAAGTCGGCGCGACCAACGTCAAGGTGCAGTTCGACCTGTACCACGCGCAGATCATGGAGGGCGATCTGTCGGTCAAGCTCAAGCAGTACCTCGATGGTGTGGGCCACGTGCAGATTGCCGGCGTGCCCGATCGTCACGAACCGGACGAAGGCGAGCTGAACTATCCGCACCTCTTCGCGTTGCTGGATGCGCTCGGTTATGACGGCTGGGTCGGCTGCGAATATCGGCCGCGTGCCGGCACCAGCGAAGGGCTCGGCTGGCTCAAGCGCTGGCGCGAAAGCCAGCGTTGACGCGCAAGCATAAGGAGTACCTGCGTCGATCTGCCCAGGTTATGGCGCGCATCGCCAAGCGCAGATATAAAAGAAAACCGCCGCTGCGCAATGCGCACGCGGCGGTCTGCTCTGGCGGACAGGCTCGTCAGGCGCCCAACTGAGCGGGGCCAAGCGAGCGCGTCGTGGGGACGCGGCCGTATGCCGGCAGCTCCGCCTTGCGGGTCGCCACTTCCAGTTGCATGCCAATCGCTTCGGCAGCATGCGCGGCCGTTGCGCCGCCGGTGCCCACCACGAGGCGATAACCGCCACCGCGCACGGTCTGGATCAGGCCATCGCAGGGCGTGCCGGCCAACGCCACGCGCAGCTTGCGCACATGCACATCCACTGTGCGCTCACCCACGAATACATGGTTGCCCCATACGCGGTCCAGCAGTTGCGTGCGCGAGTGCACGCGTTGCGGGTGCGCGACGAGAAAGTGCAGCAGGCGGAATTCCAGCGGGCTGAGCGGAATGGCGCGCGGACCGGTTTCGGTTTGCGCAGTCACGCCCAGCGTGAGCGGATCGAGGCGCAGGCCGTTGACCTGGAGGATGTCGTCGCCATGCTGATGCGGCGCGCGGCGGCGCAGTACGGCGCGAATGCGGGCGTGCAGCTCGCCCGTGTCGCACGGCTTGACGACGTAGTCGTCGGCACCGGCGTCGAGTGCGGCAATCTTGGCACGCGCATCGCCATGACGGGACAGCACGATGACCGGCAGGCCGCGCGTCTGCATGTTGGCGCGCAACGCCAGCAGCATGTCGATCGACTCGCGCTCGGGCCACGTCCACTCCATCAGGAGCAACTCAGGCATGGCCGCCAGAATGGCTGCCTGCGCCTGGCCCGGATGGCTGACCCGTTGTACCTCGTGTCCACCATCACGCAGGGAAAACGACAGACGCTCCCCCTCTGCCTGGTCTTGTTCGACCAGCAAGATCTGAATACCCACTTTGTGATACCTCCCGTCTAACCAGCCGACACACTCCGGCGAGCAGCCTCGCGGCTGCGCTCTGCTGTCTGCGGTGCGCGTTGTTATGAGTGCCATGCGGGCAGTTGCGCGTGTGCTCGCATGTCGTTTCTTGCGGGCGCTGTTGCCCGGCCGTCGGCCTTGCGCGGATCGTCATGCTGCTGTTCCCGTCGACGATCGCCAGCGGAGCCTCCTGGGTGGTGTCCAGGGTGGTCTTGAGAAAGGTCTGCAAACCCCTCGGTGCCTGCTGCGGCGTGCCGAACCATGCAATCGTTTGCACAGTTTGCGGCCTTGCCTGCGCGCAATCCGAGCCGGCGCCCCCCCGAGCGCCGGTGAAGTAGGGATTCCCCACCTCCGTTGGCATAAGGCTTGTTAGCCCTTTCCCGTTTCCTCTAGTCATGAACCCCCCCTCTGGCTCAGAGAAAAGGGATTCCGTTTTGCCGGATTATAAGAATCCCGTAGGGATTCGTCACGCAGGAATTTTAAAATTTGGAAATTCATTCAATTCGACACGCATTGGGGTGGCGTGGTTGACATGCATTCTTCATAAAGCTATGCCAGGCAACGTTCTTGGCCGATACCATGCGTACAACGATTCAAGCCAGGCATAAATGCATGACGATTATGCTCGCGCCGGCATAATGATCGCGCTTATGTGTGCGCCGGTATTTTTTACAAAACGATTCGATTTCCTAAAAATCAATTGATCTGTTTTGTTGGCAGGGGTAATTCGCGCGATTTAAAACTTTAGGATTACTGCTCATTGTTTGGGCAACTTTCTGCGGGCAGGCGAAAAAAAAGCCCGCACAAGGCGGGCTTTCTGTCCTGATGCCAAAGCGGCGGCGGCTGTCAGCCCTCCAGGCGTTCTTCCAGGCGGGCCTTGGCGTGGGGCAGCGCTTGCGGCAGGCCGTGCGCCAGTTTCGTGAACAGCTCGTCGTGCAGCGCCAGTTCTTGCTTCCAGGCTGCCGCGTCCAGCGAGATCACCTTGGCGAACTGCTCGGCCGTGAAGTCCAGGCCGTCCCAGCTCAGTTCTTCGTAGCGCGGCGATACGCCAAAGACGTGTTCATCGCCCTGCGCCTGACCTTCGATGCGATCGATCATCCATTTGAGCACGCGCATGTTTTCGCCAAAGCCCGGCCACACGAACTTGCCGTTTTCGTCCTTGCGGAACCAGTTCACGCAGAAGATCTTCGGCAGCGTGGCGCCGCTCTCGGCAAGCTTCTCGCCGACGTTGAGCCAGTGGGCGAAGTAGTCGGCCATGTTGTAGCCGCAGAACGGCAACATGGCGAACGGGTCGCGGCGCACCACGCCTTGCTGGCCTGCGGCGGCGGCGGTGGTTTCCGAGCCCATCGTGGCAGCCATGTATACGCCTTCGGTCCAGTCGCGCGCTTCGGTCACGAGCGGCACGGTGGTCGAGCGGCGGCCACCGAAGATGAACGCATCAATGGGTACGCCGGCCGGGTTGTCCCATTCCGGATCGATCGACGGGCATTGCGCGGCCGGCGCCGTGAAACGCGCGTTCGGATGGGCAGCCTTGCGGCCGGTTTCCTTGGCGGTCTCGGGCGTCCAGTCCTGGCCTTGCCAGTCGATGAGGTGGGCCGGCGGCGTGTCGGTCATGCCTTCCCACCACACATCGCCGTCATCCGTGAGGGCCACGTTGGTGAAGATGACGTTTTCTTTGAGCGTAGCCATCGCGTTGAAGTTGGTCTTCTCGCTGGTGCCCGGGGCCACGCCAAAGTAGCCGGCTTCCGGGTTGATGGCGTACAGGCGGGTCTTGCCGGTGGCGTCCTTGCGGGGCTTGATCCAGGCGATGTCGTCGCCGATGGTCGTCACCTTCCAGCCGTTCAGGCCCGCAGGCGGAATCAGCATCGCAAAGTTGGTCTTGCCGCAGGCCGACGGGAAGGCCGCCGCCACGTGATACGTCTTGCCCTCCGGCGACGTCACGCCCAGGATCAGCATGTGCTCGGCCAGCCAGCCCTGGTCGCGGCCCATGGTGGAGGCGATCCGCAGCGCGAAGCATTTCTTGCCCAGCAGCGCGTTGCCGCCGTAGCCCGAACCGAACGACCAGATTTCGCGCGTTTCCGGGAAATGCACGATGTACTTGGTCGGGTTGCACGGCCACGGCACGTCTTTCTCGCCGGCGGCGAGCGGCTTGCCGACGGTGTGCACGCACGGTACGAAATCGCCGTCGCTGCCCAGCACGTCATACACGGCGCGGCCCATGCGGGTCATGATGCGCATGTTGACGGCCACGTACGGGCTGTCCGACAACTCCACGCCGATGTGCGCGATCGGCGAGCCCAGCGGGCCCATCGAGAACGGCACCACGTACAGCGTGCGGCCGCGCATGCTGCCGTCAAACAGGCCGTTCAGCGTCTGGCGCATCTCGGCCGGGGCCGTCCAGTTGTTGGTGGGGCCGGCATCTTCCTTCTTCTGCGAGCAGATGAAGGTGCGGTCTTCCACGCGCGCCACGTCCGACGGGTCCGACAGCGCCAGGTACGAGTTCTTGCGCTTGGCCGGATTGAGCTGCTTCATCGTGCCGGCGGCCACCATTTCGGCGCACAGGCGGTCGTACTCCTCTTGCGAACCATCGCACCAGACGATGCGCTCCGGCTTGGTGAGTGCTGCCACCTCGCCCACCCACGCGATCAGGCGCGGGTGTTTCACGTAATCGGGCACGTTCAATGCGGGCACGCCCTGCATCACGGGTTGATTCATGACCAAAACTCCAATGGAAGTGAGAAAGAAATCGATGGCGGGTCAGCACGGTGGCCGCGTCCAGCGGCAGGGTGGAAAGCGATCGACGGCACCTCATGGGCAGGCCGGATCAGCGATTTCCAGAGGGAGAGGTGAGGCAGGCGGAGGGACGGTAGCCGTGCTGATTTCACATTCAGTTACAAAGCGGTGCGCTGACGGAACGTGGGTTTTTCCGGGCAGCGGGGGCCGCGTGCGCTAAAGTGGCGGGACCGAGGTCAACAGACCCTAGAACAAGGACTCGTCACCAGCGGGGCTGCGCAAATTGCGTGCCCGCGGCGGGCAATTCCGAACGTCGACACAGATTGTCGTGCGACGAGGGATGGGAAGAATACCACCGCGAGGGATCGCTGTTTTTTGCTGCGCACCATTGTTCGAAGTGAGATGTCGATGAAGATTGCCGTACTGGACGACTACCAAGACGCTGTTCGCAAGCTGGATTGCTTCAGCCTGATGCAGGATCACGAAGTCAAAGTGTTCAACAACACCGTCAAAGGCGTGGGTCAATTGGCCGCACGTGTGGCGGACGTTGAAGCCATCGTGCTGATCCGGGAGCGCACGCGTGTGACGCGTCAGTTGCTGGACCGCCTGCCCAAACTCAAGATCATCAGCCAGACTGGCCGCGTATCGCGCGATTCGGGCAGTCATATCGACCTGGATGCCTGTACCGACAAGGGCGTGGTGGTGCTGGAGGGCAAGGGCTCGCCAGTGGCGCCGGCTGAACTGACCTGGGCGCTCGTGATGGCCGCGCAGCGCCGCATTCCGCAATACGTGGCGAGCCTCAAGCACGGCGCGTGGCAGCAGTCGGGGCTGAAATCCACGACGATGCCGCCCAACTTTGGCATTGGCCGCGTCCTGAAGGGCCAGACGCTGGGCATCTTCGGCTACGGCAAGATTGGCCAGCTCGTGGCCGGCTACGGCCGCGCCTTCGGCATGAATGTGCTGGTGTGGGGCCGCGAAGGCTCGCAAGAGCGGGCCCGCGCCGATGGCTTTGCCGTGGCGGATTCGAAGGACGCGCTGTTCGAACAGTCCGATGTGCTGTCCGTCCACCTGCGCCTGAACGACGAAACGCGCGGCATCGTCACGGTGGCCGACCTTACGCGCATGAAGCCGACCGCCCTCTTCGTCAACACGAGCCGTGCCGAGCTGGTGGAAGAAAACGGCCTGGTGACGTCGCTCAACCGCGGGCGCCCGGGCATGGCCGCTATCGACGTGTTTGAAACGGAGCCCATCCTGCAGGGCCACACCCTGCTGCGCATGGAGAACTGCATCTGCACGCCGCACATCGGCTATGTCGAACGCGAGGGCTACGAGCTGTACTTCAGCATCGCGTTCCAGAACATCCTCGATGTCCTGCAGGGCAACGTCGACAGCGTGGTCAATCCGACGGCGCTGGCGCCCGCGCTGATCCGCGCATAACGCCAGCGTTCTGTCCGTCGTTTTTCTTCGTCAATCAAGCCGCGGCACGCAGCTGCGGCTGATTGGCTCCAGCACCGTCAAAGCGGAAGCTGTCCATCGCCAGCGAGCCGTACGTCACCGTATCGACCACGTGCTGAGCCTGCACGCCGCCCGGCGTGGCTTGGCTCGGCTGGCCCATGGCGGCGCCCAGTGCCACGTACAGCGGCATCAGGTGTTCGTCGGTCGGGTGGGCGTGGGCGGCGTTCGGGGCTTGCGCGCGGTAATCGCAGAAGCGGGTGAAATCGCCGCTGCGGATGCCATCAGTCATCGTCTCAATCATCCATTCGCGGAAGGCCGTCACCCAAGGCTCGACTGGCACACCGTGCTGCGCCATGCCCGGGCCGCGCATCAGCGCGCGCAAGTTGTGCGTGAAGCTGCCGGAGCCGACGATCAGCACGCCTTCGTCGCGCAGCGGCGCGAGCGTACGCCCCATCGCCATCTGGCACGCTGGCGACAGGCCTGGCATCAACGACGCCTGCACCACGGGAATCTTCGCCTCGGGAAACATCAGCATCAGTGGCACCCATGCGCCGTGGTCCAGCGGCTGGCGCGGGTCCAGCACGGTGGAAGCCTGTTCTTCCAGCCCCGGGACGATGTTGCCGTCGATCAGTGCACGGATGCGCTCGGCCAAGTCCGGCGCGCCGGGCGGGGCGTATTCCAGGGCGTATAGCTGTGGCGGGAAGCCGCCGAAGTCGTGCCACGCTTCCTGCTGGGCGCGGGCAGTGACGGCTGGCCGGCGCGTCATCCAATGCGGCGAAACCACGACGATGGCGCGCGGTTTGAGGGCGGTCATCTCTTGCCCGAGCGCCGCCAGCATCTTGCCGACAGGGCCCGGATCGGCCGCCAGCATGGGCGACCCATGGGACAGATAAAGCACGGGAAGCATGTCAAATTTCCTGAAGAATATATTTGCCATTCTGCGCCGACACAGCACCAGCAACGTGTATGGATTTGCAGATCGGGATCAGGAAAATTGAACGAGTGCGCTTACATGCTCAGCATTTCCTCCGCCACCGTTGGGTGCAGGCCGACGGTTGTATGCAGATGCTTGAGCCGTACGCCCATGCGCACGGCCACCGCCAGCGCCTGGATGATCTCTGGCGCGGCGTTGTCGACGATGTGCGCGCCGAGCACGCGTCCGCTGCGCGCATTGCATACCAGCTTGATCAGCGATTCCATGCTCGAGCCCGCAAAACGCTGCTCCAACGAGACGAAGCGGCGCACCACCACGTCGATGCGATCTGCCAACGCGCGTTTGTCGGTGTCCGCTCCGCGTTTGCCCAATTCAGGCCAGCGCGTGCGCGCGTCAGCCTCGGTCAGGCCTACGCAGGCGATCGCCGGATCGCAGAACACGGCCATCGGCACGGTGTTCATGTCGGGCAGCTTGGTGCCTTTGCCGAATAAGCGTTCAGCCACGTAGCGGCCTTGCGCTGCGGCCACGGGCGTCAATTGCAGCGGGCTGCCGCCACAAATGTCGCCCACGGCATGCACGCCGCGGGCGCGCGTGCGGAAATGGCGATCGACCGCGACGCGTCCGTGTGCGTCGAGCGTGACGCCGGCCGCGTCCAGGCCGAGGCCCGCGATGTTCGGCGTGCGGCCGATGGCGCTCAACACACGCTGGGCGCGCAGCACGCGTGGAACATCGCTGCCTTCGGTGCTCGCGTAGACGGCCACGCCGCCGCCGTTCACAGCATCGCGTTCGACGCGGACGACGTCGGCGTTTAGGATCAGCTCGACGCCGCAGCCGGCCAGCGACTGCGCAGCGGCCTCGGCCACCGTGACGTCAAATTCAGGCAGCACACGCGTATCGCGCGTCAGCACGGTAACCCGCACGCCAAAGCGTGCCAGCGTAGACGCCATCTCCACCGCAATGACGCCGCCGCCCGCGATGATGAGCGATGCGGGGAGCGTGTCCCAGCCAAACACGTCGTCGGAAGTGCAGGACAGTTCCGTGCCGGGTACGGGAAGCGGCATGGGGCGGGCGCCGGCGGCCAGCACGATCTGGCGTGCCCGCAGCGTGGTCTTGCCGGTATCGGTTTGCAGGCGGACGATGCCGCGGCCGCGCAGCGAGGCCGTGCCGCTCAACCACTGCACGCCGGCATCGGCCAGTTGGGCGAAATGTGCTTCGTGCAGCCGCACGACTTCGGCGCGCGTGCGGGCGATGGCATCGGCCCAGGCGTCGGCGGCGTTGGCAGTGCGCAAGCACCGCGCCACGGTCTGCGACCAGGCGGCGCCGTAGCCAAGCAGCTTCTTCGGCACGCACCCGCGGTTGACGCAGGTGCCGCCAACTTGTGCGCGGTCAATCAGCAGCGCGCGTGCCCCCAGTTGCGCAGATCGGCGCGCAGCCGCGAGCCCGGCCGAACCGGCGCCGATCACGATCAGGTCAAACGCATGTGCAGGGTTTGCGGGCATGAGGTGTCCGTCGAAGAAGCATCGGCCGGACGACCTTGGTGGCACGCCGGCGGGCGCGCCATGCGCAGCAAGCGGCGCGCCCGCCGCCTGTCTTAGAGGAGGAGGCTACGCAGCCGCCGCCGTGGCGAACCCGCGTGGAAGTTCGCGCAGGAAGGTTTCGCCGTCATGACGGCCAAGCGCATAGGCGTCGCGCATAGCGCCCGGGCGGGTGTAATCCCAGCTTGAAATGGGAACCTTGCGCGAGGGCTGCACGTAAAAGCGGCGCTGCACGCCGTCGGCCACGGGCACATCCATGCGGAAATACGTCGGCCGCGGGTACAGGCGCGTGACGAGCACCAGCGCGTCGCCGGGCGTGGCGTCCAGCGCGTGCACGGGCACGTTGTCCACCATCCCGCCGTCGAGTACTGGCCGCCCCGCGCGCCGCAGCACTGGCGTGAACGGCGGGGTGGAGGCCGATTGCAGCAGAAGATCCGCAAGATCCTCGGGCGTGGCGCAATCCTGTGCGCGCACGATTTCCGGCGTGAAGCCGAGGCGCTTGCCCAGCGTCGGGTGCAGCGTCTTGCGGACGTGCTTTTCGATGTTGTAGGCAATCAGCCCTGCCGCCACCGCCGACCGTGCGCCCAGCCAGCGCGGGATATGCGCCACGCCGATACGGATCTCGGGCGCCTGCGCCAGCCGCCCGAAGCGACCCTCGCCGAACACCGTCAGCAGCGCCGTGCGGTACATGCCGTAATGCGGAAACACGCGCTCGCCGCGCAGCAGGTTGCCCCAATGGGCGTTGCGGGTGTTCTGACGCAGGGCTTCGCCGTAGTAATCCATCAGCTCGGCCGAATTCCATGCATGCAGCATGCACGCCGTCGATGCGCCGGCCGAGATGCCGGCAATCACGCGCGGCGCCAGGCCCAGTTCGGGCTGCACGACATCCCACCAGCCGGCCTGCCACCAGCAGCGGTTGCCGCCGCCGGCAAAGACCATCTGATCGAACACCGGCGCGTTCATGCCGGAGTCCCCGTGCGGGCGGCCGCGGCCGCTGTCGGCTCTAGCCGCAGCGATGGCGCGTATTTCAGTGTGTCGATGCACGCATCCAGCAGACGCTCGCGCTTGGTGGCGAGGCTGGAGGCATCCGGGTAGAAAAGGTAATCGCCCATGATGCCGTTGAACGTGGCATGGAAATGCGCCACGGCCAGCGGGATATCGAGGTCGGCCGGCAGTTGCCCGCGCCGCGTTGCCTGCTCGATGATGCTCGTCAGGTGGGTCATGCCTTCCTCAAATGATTCTTGTTGGCGCTTGAGGATGGGGCTGGTGTCTTCCACGAACTCGCACTTGTTGAACATGATCTCGAAGACCTTGCGCCAGTGCGCATCTTCCACGAGTTGCCGCAACAGGAAGTTGCCCACCGTGCGCAATTCGCCCAACGGATCATCGGCTTCCACCCCGAGCGGGGTGCACATGGTCTCCATGGGCAGTTTCACGCGCTCGCACATGGCGGCAAAAACATCGGTCTTATTGCGGAAGTGCCAGTAGATGGCGCCGCGCGTCACGCCCGCGGCCTGCGCGATATCCGATAACGATGTGCGTGCCACGCCGCGCGCATAGAACACGTCTTCCGCCGCATCCAGGATGCGGTTACGTGTTTCCAGTGCTTCTTCCTTCGTTCGTCTAACCATGATCTTCCAGAGGAACGCCGTATCACCTGAGTCGACGTTCTTTCGATTGGCTTTTGTGCAATGCACAATTCCAGGCAACGCACTATTGCGCTTCGCACAACGCGGCAGCGGGTCCGTTGGCTGACAATGCTTGTCGCAGCGCGGTATTCGCCGCACGTTCGCTTGATCGCCGTCATTGCTACGAACTCCGGAAAGGTGTCAACGGAGTCCCTATTCGTAACGGCGTCACTTACATACATGCGCGAACGTATCTATAATAGCGCGCACTCCGTCGCTTGCCCATGGCCGTATGCGCCACATCCAATCCCGGGCACGTGGTCTGGAGCCGACTTCTGTCTGTCGGTAGCCAGTCGGAGATCGACTGCCGATCGCTCCCGCGTCTTAGCATTCTGGTCCGAGTTGTTGCGAGTTCGTCGCAAAGGCCATATCGCACGCCGCGAGATGCAGCTAGCATCGGACGTTTTCGTTTTGTGTTTTTTGGTTTCGCTGACGGTTTGCCGGCGTCGCACTCGTTTGCGCGGCGTGGCGGCACCCGGCATTCCGCTTATCGCCACATGGGGTCATCTATGACGAACACCCGCCGTTATCACCAACTCGCTGCCGCCGCATTCACGGTGGTGGCACTTGCAGCCTGCGGCAACAAGCAGGCACAAGGGCCGGGCGGCGCCGGCATGCCTCCGACCGAAGTCGGCGTTGTGACCGTGCAGCCGCACTCCGTTGGTCTGACCAGCGAGTTGCCGGGCCGCCTGGAGGCCACGCGGGTGGCGCAGGTGCGCGCACGGGTCGCAGGCATTGTGCTCAAGCGCACCTACGCTGAAGGCAGTGACGTGAAGGCCGGCCAGCAGTTGTTCCAGATCGATCCGGCGCAGTATCAAGCGTCGCTCGACAGCGCCAAGGCACAGCTTGCGCGCTCGGAAGCCACGCAAACGCAGGCGCAACTGAAGGCTGAACGCTATAAGCCGCTGGTTGCCACCAACGCCATCAGCAAGCAGGACTACGACGACGCCACCGCCGCCGCCAAGCAAGCCACCGCTGACGTGGCCGCCGCCCGCGCTGCCGTGGAAACCGCCAAGCTGAACGTCGGCTACGCCAGCGTGACTTCGCCCATCTCCGGGCGTGCTGGTCTGGCGCAGGTCACCGAAGGCGCGCTGGTGGGCCAGGGCGAGGCGACGCTGCTGACGACCGTGCAGCAGATCGACCCGATCTACCTGACCTTCACGCAGTCAAGCACCGAAGTGATGCGTCTGCAGCAAGCGCTCAAGGACGGCAAGCTGGCCAAGGCCGGTGGTGATGCAGCCAAAGTCACGCTCGTGACGGAAGACGGCCGCGCCTATGCACAGTCGGGCAAGCTCTACTTCTCGGACCTGACAGTGGACCCGGCCACGGGCACGATCACGTTGCGCGCAATTGTTCCGAACGCCGATCGCACGCTGCTGCCGGGCATGTACGTACGCGCCCGCCTGGAGCAGGCCGTCGACGAGCAGGCGATCACGGTGCCGCAACAAGCAGTGACGCGCAGCCCGGACGGCGCCTCGGTCATGGTGGTCGACGAGAAGGGCATGGCTGCAGTGCGCCAAGTCCAGGCCGATCGCTCGACCGGTACGGAATGGATCGTCGCCAGCGGCCTGAAGGCAGGCGACAAGGTGATCGTCGACGGTTTGCAGAAGGTTCATCCGGGCGCACCGGTCAAGGCTGTGCCGTGGCAGCCGATGTCGGCAGGCCAGGGCAAGGGCCCGCAAGGTCAGGGCGGCCAGGGTGGCGGCGCCGCACCCGCTTCGGCGGCCAGCGCCCCTGCTGCAAGCACTCCCGCTGCCAGCGCACCGGCAGCCAAGCAGTAAACAAGGAGCCATCGCATGGCAAAGTTTTTTATCGATCGCCCGGTCTTTGCCTGGGTGCTCGCGCTGTTCATCATCCTTGCTGGGGCGATTTCGATCACCCAGCTGCCGATCTCGCAGTACCCGACCATCGCGCCGCCGTCCGTCATCATCACGGCAACGTATCCGGGCGCCAACGCGAAGACGCTGGACGAATCCGTCACCAGCATCATCGAGCAGGAAATGAACGGTGCGGACGGCCTGCTCTATATGGAGTCGGTCAGCCAGGGCGGTAACGGCCAGGCGCAGATCACCGTGACGTTCAAGGCCGGTACCGATCCGGCACTGGCGCAGGTGGACGTGCAGAACCGCTTGAAGCGCGTGGAAGCTCGGTTGCCTTCTGCGGTGACGCAGCAGGGCGTGCAGGTCGACAAGGCCCGCTCGAACTTCCTGCTGTTTGCCACGCTGGCATCCACCGACGGCAAGATGGACCCGGTCGCACTGGGTGACTACATCTCACGCAACGTGCTGAATGAAATCAAGCGCGTGCCGGGTGTGGGTCAGGCCATCCTGTTCGGTACGGAACGCGCCATGCGCGTCTGGATCGATCCGGCCAAGCTGGTCGGCTACAAGCTGACGCCCACGGATGTCTACAACGCTATCCGCGCACAGAACGCGTTGGTCTCGGCCGGTACGATCGGCGATCTGCCGTCTGTCTCCGATCAGCCCCTCGCAGCAACGGTCGTGGTGGAGGGCCAGCTCACGACCACTGAGCAGTTCGGCAACATCGTGCTGGTGGCCAAGCCTGACGGTTCGCTGGTGCGCGTGAAGGACGTTGCACGCCTGGAACTGGGCGGCCAGACTTACTCGACCTCTGCGCGGATCAACGGCCAGCCGATCTCGGCCATTGGTGTGCAACTCTCGCCCACGGGTAACGCTCTGGGTACGGCCAAGGCCGTGAAGGCCAAGCTGGAAGAGCTCTCGAAGTACTTCCCGGCGGGCGTGGAATACAAGGTGCCGTACGACACCTCCAAGTTCGTCCAGATCTCGATCGAGGAAGTGGTCAAGACGCTGTTCGAAGCCATGGTGCTGGTGTTCCTGGTGATGCTGCTGTTCCTGCAGAACATCCGCTACACGCTGGTGCCGTCGATCGTGGTGCCAATCTCGCTGCTGGGCGCGTTTGCCGTCATGAACGCGATGGGTTTCTCGATCAACGTGCTGACGATGTTTGGCCTTGTGCTGGCGATCGGTATTCTCGTTGACGATGCGATCGTGGTGGTGGAAAACGTCGAGCGGATCATGGCCGAAGAAGGCCTGCCCCCGCGTGAAGCCACCCGCAAGGCCATGGGCCAGATCACGGGCGCCATCATCGGTATTACGCTGGTGCTGATGGCCGTGTTCATCCCGATGGCGTTCTTCTCGGGCTCCGTGGGCGCGATCTATCGCCAGTTCTCGCTGTCGATGGTGTCGTCGATCTTCTTCTCGGCGCTCATGGCGCTGACGCTCACGCCGGCACTGTGCTCGACACTGCTCAAGCCGATCGAGAAGGGTTCGCACCACGAGAAGAAAGGCTTCTTCGGCTGGTTCAACCGCATGTTCAGCACGACCACGAACCGCTATCAAAGCTTCGTGGAGCGCATGCTGAAGAAGACCTTCCGCTACATGGTGATCTACGCTGCGCTGATCGCTGCGGTGGTGCTCCTGTTCCTGCGCCTGCCGTCTTCGTTCCTGCCGACCGAAGACCAGGGCTACATCGTGACCAACATCCAGTTGCCGCCGGGTGCATCGGCCAACCGCACGCTGGAAGTGATCAAGCAGGTCGAGAACTACTACAAGCAGGAAAAGGCGGTCGAGAACATTGTGGCCGTGCAGGGTTTCAGCTTCTCGGGTAACGGCCCGAACGCCGGTATCGTGTTCACCCCCTTCAAGGACTGGAGCGAGCGTAAGGGCAAGGATCAAACTGCTGATGCCGTGGCCGGCCGTGCCTTTGGTGCGCTGTTTGGTGGTATTCGCGATGCGATCGTGTTCCCGCTGAACCCGCCGCCGATTCCGGAACTGGGCAATGCCACCGGCTTTACCTTCCGTCTGCAGGATCGTGCCGGCCTGGGGCATGACGCTCTGATGGCCGCTCGCAATCAACTGATGGGGATGGCGGCGAAAAGCAAGATCATTACTGGCATGCGCCCGGAAGGTCTGGAAGATTCGCCGCAGTACCAGGTGGATATCGACCGCGAGAAGGCCAACGCGCTGGGTGTCTCGTTCACCGACATCAACGCTGTGCTGTCGACAGCGCTGGGTTCGGCGTACGCCAACGACTTCCCGAACTACGGTCGTCAGCAGCGTGTGATCGTCCAAGCGGACAAGATCAACCGCATGCAGCCCGAAGACATCATGAACCTGTACGTGCGCAACGCGCAGGGCAACATGGTCCCGATGTCGACGTTCGCCAAGGGCCATTGGATCGTCGGCCCGGTGCAGCTCGTGCGCTACAACGGCTATCCGGCTGTTCGCCTTTCGGGTGCGGCCGCGCCGGGTGCCAGCTCGGGTGATGCCATGGCCGAGATGGAGCGCCTGGCTGCCAAGCTGCCGGCTGGTATCGGCTACGAATGGACGGGCCAGTCGCTGCAGGAAAAGGCCTCGGGCTCGCAGGCGCCGGCGCTGTATGCGTTGTCGCTGCTGGCGGTGTTCCTGGTGCTGGCAGCGCTGTATGAAAGCTGGTCGATCCCGGCGGCGGTGATTCTGGTGGTGCCGCTGGGTGTGCTTGGCGCACTGCTGGGCGTGACGCTGCGCGCGATGCCCGATGACGTGTACTTCAAGGTCGGCCTGATCGCGGTGGTGGGCTTGTCCGCCAAGAACGCAATTCTGATCATCGAGTTTGCGAAGGACTTGCAGGCGCAAGGCAAGGGCCTGATCGAGGCGACGCTGGAAGCCGTGCACCTGCGGTTCCGCCCGATCATCATGACGTCGTTCGCCTTCATCCTTGGCGTGCTGCCGCTGGCGATTGCCACCGGCGCCAGCTCTGCCAGCCAACGCGCCATCGGTACCGGCGTGATGGGCGGGATGATCACCGCGACGGTGCTGGCCGTGGTGCTGGTGCCTGTGTTCTTCGTGGTGGTCCGCCGCATCTTCAAGGGCAGCGAGCGCCAACGCCGCCTGGATGCCGCGCACCGTCCGCTGGACGAGGAAATCTGAACATGCAGAAAACGATGACCTTTCGAACCCCCGCGCTGCTGCCGGCGCTCCTGCTGGCTGCCGGCGTACTGTCCGGCTGCTCGCTGGCGCCGACGTATGAGCGCCCGGATGCTCCGGTAACGAGCACCTATCCGCAGGCACCGGCCGGCTATGCCGTGCCGGCAGACTCTGCCAAGCCCGGCGAGAACGCCCCGCGCGCGACCGAACTGGGCTGGCGCGAGTTCTTCCCCGATGCGCGCCTGCAGAAGCTGATCGGCCTTGCGCTTGAGAACAACCGCGACCTGCGCGTGGCCATGCTCAACGTCGAGGCGGCGCGTGCGCAGTACCGCCTGCAGATCGCCGACCTGCTGCCGCCGGTCAACGCATCTGCCACGTACACGCGCAGCCATACGCCGCCGTCGATCTCAACCACCGGCGGCGACATCTACACCAAGCAGTACCAGCTTGGCGTGGGTATCAGCAACTACCAGGTGAACCTGTTCAGCGTGGGCGACGTTACGTCGTCCGCGCGTGCGAGCTATCTGGCGACGGACGAAGGCAGGCGTGCCGCGCAGATCAGCCTGATCTCGCAGGTGGCGAAGGCCTACCTGAACGAGCGCGCCTACGCCGAGCAGCTGGACCTGGCACAGCAGACCCTGAAGGGCCGCGAGGATTACTACAAGCTCGCCAAGCAGCGGTTTGACGTCGGCGCTTCGTCGGCGCTGGACCTGCGCCAGACCGAGACGTTGGTGGAGTCGGCCCGCGTGTCGGTGGCTCAGCTCACGCGCCAGTACGCCCAGGCGACCAACGCCCTGGTGGTGCTGGTCGGCGCTCCCTTGCCGGCCGACCTGCCCACGCCGACCACGGTGTCGTCGGAAAAGATCGTCGCTGACATTCCGCCCGGTGTGCCCTCGGAACTGCTGGAGCAGCGCCCGGACATTCGCCAGGCCGAGCAGAAGCTGATTGCCGCCAACGCCAACATTGGCGTGGCGCGTGCGGCGTTCTTCCCGAGCATCGGGCTGACGTCGAATATCGGTACGGCCAGCACGGCGCTGCACGATCTCTTCAAGAGCGGAACGGGGCTGTGGTCGTTCGTGCCGAACTTGACGCTGCCGATCTTCAACTGGGGCACCAACATCTTCAACCTGGACTTGACCAAGACCAACCAGAAGATCGCGGTTGCCAACTACGAGAAGACGATCCAGACCGCGTTTCGCGAAGTGTCCGACGCCCTCGTGGCGCGCGGCACGCTGGAAGAGCAGGTGGCAGCGCAGAAGCGCTTCCGCGATGCGACGGCCGATCGCCTGACGCTGTCTGACCAGCGCTATCGCAACGGCGTGTCGAGCTTCCTCGACGTGCTCGATGCACAGCGCGATCTGTTCAGCGCCGACCAGACGCTGGTGCAGACGCGCCTGGCGCGCCTGACCAACGCCATCGATCTGTACACGGCGTTGGGTGGCGGTCTGCAGGAACACAGCACCACCGTGGCCGCACAGCAGGCTCAGCCGACGGCTGCGCCGGGCGTTGCGCCCGTCACGCCGGACATGACGCCGCAGCAATCGAAGTAAATTCGCGTCTGTTCGCTCGAAAGCCCGCCTTGTTCAGGCGGGCTTTTTTTCGCCCGTGCCCTTTGCGCTGGCAGTGTGTTCGAGAAATCGAAGCAGGGCCACTTCTTCGCGTCGCAGGCCCTTGCGCGCGCGGGTCGGGGGCAGTGCTTCCAGCTCGCCGGCCAGGAAGGCGTCCACCACGGCCGGATGCACATAGCACTTGCGGCAGACGGCCGGCGTGTTCCCCAGGCGTTGGGCCACGGCAGCAACGGCTTCCACCACCTGCCGGCGCGCCTCGGTAACGCTCGCCGAGGTGCGCCCGCGCAACAGATCCAGCGCGAGCACGCTGCCGGCCCAGGTGCGGTAGTCCTTTGCCGTGAAATCCGCGCCGGTAATCTCTTGTAAGTATGTATTCACATCCGTGGAATCAACCACACGGCGCTCGCCAGCTTCGTCGAAGTATTGGAACAACTCCTGCCCCGGAAGATCGACGCAGCGCCGAATGATGCGCGCCAGGCGCGGGTCCGATACCGACACGTCGTGCTCCACGCCACTCTTGCCGCGAAACTGAAAGCGCACCGTGTTGCCGTGCACCTCCACGTGGCGATTGCGCAGCGTCGTGAGCCCGTAGGAGCGGTTGTCGCGCGCATACGCTGCGTTGCCCACGCGCACTAGCGTCACGTCCAGCAGAAAGACCACCGTCGCCAGCATCTTCTCGCGCGACAGGCCGGGCGCCGCCAGGTGGGCGGTGATCGCCTCACGCACGCGCGGCAGCGCTGACCCGAAGGCCAGCAGCCGCCCGTATTTGTCGGCATCGCGAAAGGCGCGCCAGTCGGCGTGATAGCGATATTGCTTGCGCCCACGCGCGTCGCGCCCTGTGGCCTGCAAATGGCCGCCCGCGTGGGGGCAGATCCATACGTCGGTATAGGCCGGCGGAATCGCCAGTTTGTTGATGCGCGCAATGACCGCCGGATCGCGGATGCGCTCGCCGCGCGTATCGAAATAGACGAAGCGGCCGCGCAGCCGGCGCCGGGTGTAGCCCGGGCGCGTGTCGTCCACATAGCTCAGCCGTTCGGGCAGCGCTTCGGCAAGGGGCGGTGCGCTTGTGGCAACCAACCCAGGCGCAGACTTGGGAACGCGTTCCACGATAGAAGTCAGGAGGGATGCTCGCGCTGAGCAAGCGGCGTTCCTCTTCCGTGCGCACTCCGATGGTTGGCCGCCCTATGGCGTAGTATCGAGGCCACGCATCTGCACAAAATTGCGGCAAGAAATGGACTTTCCGCCACAATCGGAAGTGCCTTGCATCGGTAAACAGATTCAACTACACTGCACGCCCTCTGGGCGGTATATAATCCGCTGTTTCGCCGTCCACCCGAATATTGAGCAAGGGACCCGATGACCACCATCCGTCTGAAAGAAAACGAGCCGGTCGAAGTTGCGCTGCGCCGCTTCCGCCGTGAAATCGAGCGCACTGGCCTGATCAAGGAACTGCGCGCCCGCACCGCTTACGAAAAGCCGACGACCGAGCGCAAGCGCAAGAAGGCTGCTGCCGTGTCGCGTACGCGTAAACGCCTGCGTTCGCAAATGCTGCCGAAGAAGCTCTACTAATCGCGCGATTGTTTCGGTAGCACCAATCGGGTGCTGCCGCTGGCGGTGTGAAGTCAATCGACCTCCGTTCCGCTGAGCTTGGTTTGTAGCGCCTAGCGCGTACCGGAAGCCTTTCCGGATTCAACCAACGCTCCACTCCCCGATACAGAAGCTAGCAAGATGCGGTTGATGGCCTGTGCGCCATTGTCCGCCGCTTCGGTGCGCTCAGCGCGCCCTTCTCTGTTGCAAACGACATCCGCCAGCGGTAATTGACCGGCTGGCTGTTGGCGTTTGTTGCGCCGATTCTGCGTGGGAGTACAGTGGCATGCGTCCTTTGCACACGTGCTCTCAGACAACGATGCCTACCAATTCCAACGAATACTGGTTCCCTGCCAAACGCTACGGCTGGGGATGGGGCTTGCCTTCGCGTTGGCAGGGCTGGATGGTGCTCGCCATCTATGCCGTACTGCTGGTGGCGGGCATCGTCGGGCTGCACCCAGGGCGCACGCAGTCGAGCTTTGCGTTGTACGTGCTGGGCGTGACAGCGCTGCTGGTGCTGGTTTGCTGGTGGAAGGGCGAGCCACCGCGCTGGCGTTGGGGCAAGGATTGAACGGTTTGCTTACCAATCAACTGCGCAGATACGGGCCAACCCGTTTCTCCAGCAAGGCGACGAGTTCCGGCTGCATGAACGCGTAGTCGTCGAGAATACCCAGGCACACCACGCGCTTGCCGCGTAACCGCGAACCAAACCGTTGGGACAGGCGTCGCTGGTGGCTGCGTTCCATGACAAAAATCACCTCAGCCCAGTCGAGCTGATCGGCGTCGAGTTGCACGTCTGCGTCGGGAGCCAAGCCCGCTGAATCTGTCTCGACGTTTGGCCACTTGGCGAAGACCACTTCCGCCGTCGGGCTACGCAGCCGATTGCGGCTGCAGATGAAGAGCACACGCATCGGGCTAAACCGGTGCCTCCAGCGTTGCCGCAATCGATGCCCGATAGCCCTTCGGCAAATTCATCGGCAACGCGTCGGGCGCAAACAGCCCAAGGCGCTTGTGCTCATGACTGACGATGGGTTCAAACGGGCCCGCCAGCGCGCACGCATACGTGGCAACGAACACATGCTTGCCCGGCACGACTTCAAACAGATACGTGTCGATCGGAGCGCGCACCTCCACCTGCAGGTTCAGCTCTTCAGCAATCTCACGTGCAAGGCATTCGACGGGGGATTCGCCGAGTTCAATACGGCCGCCGGGCAACTCCCATTCTTCGCGCTCATTGAGCAGCAGGACGATCTCGCCGGTGGGCGTGTGCAGGACGCCCTTGATGGAGACGGGGTAAGCAGACATGGTGCTCACTTGCCGATGCAAAACCGACTAAAAATCACGCCCAGCAAATCATCACTCGAAAACGCCCCCGTAATGCTGTTCAACGCCTCCTGCGCAAGCCGCAGTTCTTCGGCAAACAAGTCCAGCGATTGCGCTTGCTGATCTGCATGTTCCGCCGCTGTGGCCAGATGTTCACGGGCCGTGCGCAGCGCAGCGAGATGGCGCTCACGTGCGAGGTAAAGCCCCTCCCCGCCGCCCTGCCAGCCGGCAATTTCCAGTAACGCCGCCCGAAGCAATTCAACGCCCAGGCCATCGCGCGCCGACAGCCACACCTCGGGCGGCTCTGAATCCACGCGGCCCGGTACGGCCACGCCCGAGAGGTCGATCTTGTTGACGACGCGAAGGGTGGGCACGCCGGCGGGCACGTGTTCGGCGATGCGGGCGTCGATGGTGGCATCTTCGGGCGAGAGGCCGTTGGCGCGATAGTCCGCAGCGTCAAGCAGATGCAGGACGACATCGGCGCGAGCGATGGCAGCCCAGGTGCGCTCGATACCGATGCGCTCGACTTCGTCTTCCGTGTCACGCAGGCCCGCCGTGTCGACGATGTTCAGCGGGATGCCTTCGATCTGGATGGTCTGCTGCACCTTGTCGCGCGTGGTGCCGGCAATGGGCGTGACGATGGCTAGTTCCGCGCCGGCCAGCGCATTGAGAAGCGACGACTTGCCCACGTTCGGCTGCCCCGCCAGCACCACGTGCAGGCCTTCACGCAGCAGCGCACCCTGGCGCGCCTGCGCCAGCACGCCATCCACCGCCGCGCGAATGTCGGCGAGTTGACCGCGCGCGTCGGAGGCTTCCAGGAAGTCGATTTCCTCCTCGGGAAAATCCAGCGTTGCTTCCACCAGCATGCGCAGATGGATCACGCGTTCGACCAGCGCATGCACTGCCTGCGAGAACGCGCCATCGAGCGAACGCGCCGCCGAACGGGCGGCAGCCTCGGTGCTGGCCTCGATCAGGTCGGCGACGGCCTCGGCCTGCGCCAGATCCATCTTGTCGTTGAGGAAGGCGCGGCGCGTGAACTCGCCGGGTTCGGCCACGCGCAGGCCAACCTCGCGGCCGGCGACCAGGCAGCGTTGCAGCAGCAGTTGCATCACGACGGGGCCGCCGTGGCCCTGCAGCTCCAGCACGTCTTCGCCCGTGTACGAATGCGGCGCGGGAAACCACAGCGCGATGCCGCGGTCGATGGCGTTGCCGTTGGCGTCGAGGAAGGGTAGGTAGGTTGCCTGGCGCGGCGTCAGCAGGCGCCCGCAAACGGCTTGCATGACGGCGCGCACGTCGGGCCCCGATACGCGCACCACGCCGATGCCGCCCCGCCCGGGCGCGGTGGCAATCGCCGCGATGGGGATCGTGAGGATGGGCGTGCGCGGCGTGGTGGAAGCTTTCGGCAAGGCGGTAGGGTGGTCAGCAGCGGTCATGGGCGGTATTGTGCGGCAGCCGCGCCGTTGCGCGCCAGTTTCCAACCAAGGAGATTCGGATGATCGATCACACCGGCGTCGTCGTCAGCGACTTCGAAGCCAGCAAGCGGTTCTACGAACAGGCGCTCGGCGCCATTGGCCTGGCCAAGGTGCTGGAGTTTCCGGCGGCCGTCACGGGCCACACCGATGTGGCCGGTTTTGGCCCGCCCGGCAAGGCGGAGTTCTGGATTTCAGCAGCAATGGCTGGGCGGGGGCCGAACAAGCCGCCGCTGCACGTGGCCTTCCGCGTTGATACGCGTGCCGAGGTGGAGGCGTTCTACGCTGCGGCAACGGCCGCAGGCGGCACCGACAATGGTGCACCCGGCGTGCGCGCGCACTATCACCCGAACTACTACGGCGCTTTCGTGCGCGATCCGGATGGCCACAACATCGAGGCCGTCTGCCACGCTCCCGTTTGAAGCGCTTGAAGCGTTTCAGGCAGGCGTAAAAAAAGGGCACCCGGAGGTGCCCTTTTTGCTGAAGCGCATTCGCCTTACTTGGCGGGTGCCGCCTTCTTGTTGGTACCCAGCATGCGGTTGATCGACCATTGCTGCGCGATCGACAGGCAGTTGTTCACCACCCAGTACAGCACCAGGCCGGCCGGGAAGAAGAAGAACATCACCGAGAACGCGATCGGCATGAACATCATGACCTTGGCCTGCACCGGGTCCGGCGGGGTCGGGTTCAGCTTGGTCTGCACGAACATCGACACGGCCATCAGCACCGGCAGGATGTAGAACGGGTCAGGCGCGGACAGATCGTGCACCCAGCCGATCCAAGGCGCACCGCGCATTTCCACCGACGACAGCAACGCCCAGTACAACGCCATGAACACCGGAATCTGGATCACGATCGGCAGGCAGCCGCCGAGCGGATTGACCTTCTCGGTGCGGTACAGCGTCATCATTTCCTGGTTCATCTTCTGCGGATCGCCCTTGTGGCGTTCGCGGATGGCCGTCATGCGCGGCTGCAGGTCCTTCATCTTGGCCATCGACCGGTAGCTCGTGGCCGACAGCGGGAAGAACACCAGCTTGATCAGCACCGTGAGCGCGACAATCGACCAGCCCCAGTTGCCCAGCAGCCCGTGGATCTTTTCGAGCAGCCAGAACAGCGGCTTGGCCACGATGGTCAGCCAGCCATAGTCCTTCACCAGATCCAGGCCCGGCGTGATGGCCTCAAGCATGCGTGCTTGCTGCGGGCCGGCAAACAGGCGGGCCGTGGCCGACACACTGGCGCCGGGGGCGATCGTGCCCAGCGGCTCCTGGAGTCCGATGCGGTAGAAGTTGGTGTCGACGCGGTTGACGTAATACTCGCGCTTGACGTTGTCAGCCGGAATCCACGCGGAAGCAAAGTAGTGCTGCACCATCGCCACCCAGCCGCTGTCGGTCGGGGCCGGCACGTGCGCCTTGCCCTTGTCGATGTCGGCAAAGGTGATCTTGTGGAACTTGTCGCCGTCGGTGTACACGGCCGGGCCGGTGAACGTGCTGTAGAAGCGCGATTGCTCCACAGCGCCGCCGTCACGGGCCAACTCCAGGTACAGCGTCGGGTTGATCGGCGCGGTGCCGTCGTTCGTCACGTCGAAACGCGTATCGATCACGTAGCTGCCGCGCTTGAAGACATACGTCTTGGCCAGCTTGGCGCCGCCCTTATCGGCCGTCAGCGTGATGGAGACATCGTTGCCCGTGCCCAGGTCACGCGGGCCGGCAGATGCCGTGAACACCGTCGTGTGGTTCGGGAAGTCGCCGCCGATGATGCCGGAGCGCGCCAGATACGTACGCTCAACGCTGCGGTCGAACAGCACCATCGGGTTGCCGTCGTGGTCCTTCTGGTCAAGCAGTTCGAGCTTGGTGACGATCGCGCCGTCGGTGTCGATGGTGGCGCGCAGCAGGTCGGTCGAGATGACGATCTTTTCCGAAGCCGGTGCCTGCGAAGCAGCGCCCGTGGCCGGGGCGGCCTGCGAGCCGGCGGCAGCTGCCGTGGTGGCACTGTTCGGCACGTCGCCTGCGGGCGTGCTGCCCGGCGCGGCGGCCGTCGTGGCCGTTTGCGGCGTCGGGAAGAACATCGACTGGTGGCCATTCGCGCGTTGCCAGTTGTCAAACAGCAGGACAACCGCCAGCGAGAAGATCACCCAGAGAATGGTGCGTTTGATATCCATGTCGGATTACGGTCTGGGAAGGTGAAGCCAGCGCCGAAAAACGGCTGCGCAGCCTGATCTTGAACCTGCGATGCTCTCCGTACCCTTGTACGGTTGCGCTTCTCGGTCCAACCTCGGGCTGCTTGCTACGTTTTCCGGCGCTGCCTGGATCGACGGCCGCGCAGGCTGGGCGTCAGCTGCGGTCGCGTCGGTCGATGCGGGATCGTTGGAGCGGGGCACAGCGTCGCCAGCGGCGGGCGGCACAGGATCATACCCGCCTTGTGCGAACGGATGGCAGCGGCATAGACGTTTTGCCGCAAGATAACTGCCGTAACCGGGCCCGTGAGTGAGTACGGCGTCGCGCGCGTAGTCAGAACAGGTCGGTAGGAAACGGCATTGCGCGCCCACAAACGGGCTGAACGCCACTTTGTAGATGCGCAGCAGAAACAGCAGCACGCGCGTCATGGCGTGCTCCCAGCGGTGGGCTGGGAAGGGGTGGCAGCAGGTGGAGCTGGCAGCGGTCGTGTGGCAATCTCAAAGAGATGCGCCAGCTCTTCACGGCAGATGCGCTTGAAGGCGGCCACGGTAGGCACGTCCTGGCGCGGAAACTTCGCCTGTAAGCGGATCAGCACGTCGCGCCCACCCAGCAAAGGCTGCCGCAGGCGAAACAACTCCCGGCACTGCCGTTTGATGAGATTGCGCTCGACAGCGCGCTTGGCGAATTTCTTGCCGATCACTACGCCCAGACGCGCTTGGGCGTTGCCGTTGGCGCGTACATACAGCACGAAGTGACGACTACGCCGGACCGGCCGCAAAGCAAAAACGGATGAAAACTCATCCGTTTTTGTCAGCCTTGCGGCCTTGGGGTAGGCGTGCAGGCCCATCGCCAGCGTGCCGCAAAGCCAGGGGCAACGGCCATGAGCCGCCACCCTCGGCGCGGCCGTCTTTAGATGGCCAGGCGCTTACGGCCCTTGGCGCGGCGTGCGTTCAGCACGGCACGGCCACCACGGGTCTTCATGCGGACACGGAAACCGTGGGTGCGCTTGCGACGGGTAACGGAAGGTTGATAGGTACGCTTCATGATGCACTCTCTTGTTAATGGGTGGTGCGGACATCGCCGCACGCGCCGGGCCTAGGGCTGCCCCTGCGGCCTGGTGTCGATTCAGTCAGAGAAATCGCCCACGCAGACCGCCGTGCGCTGTGTTGTTCAGGTCTAGGGTGTCACCGGAACATCGGGCACCGAGAGCATCGGGCCTAAGCCGGATCAGTCGCGACGAAGTGTTTCTCGCCCCGCATCTGACACGAACAAGCGTGCGCTCCCCTGCTGCGCATCGCAGAACCCGACATTTAAGCGGCATTTCCCACATCTGTCAAGCCTTGCTGACTGGGGATAACGTGGGCCCGGCACCCGAATTCCACCCGGCGACGAGTTGTCCCCATCGCCTTGTGCGGCTTGGTGTGCTCTGCGCAAAGCCTTGTCAGGGCTTGATTTGCGGCGAGTCAATAAAAGCGGTTGTCCACCGCTACTCACAGCGGGTCCACAGGTTATCCACAGACTTATCCTTTGTGGATAACTTTCCGCAGGGGGTACAATCCCGTTCCAATAACGAAAGCCACCCGGTTTCTGGCCTGCGCCAGACGCCCGGCGGCCGGCCCTCCCGGGGACGTCAACAGACGCGTGTGGCGCCGGTCAAACACCTAGCGATAACGATGCAGGATTTCTGGCATGCGGCGTCTGCTCAGCTTGAAAGTGAGCTAACGCCGCAACAATTCAAGACGTGGATCAAGCCGCTGACGCCGCTGTCATTCGACGAGCAGGCGTGCACGCTGCGGATTGCCGCGCCCAACCGCTTCAAGCTCGACTGGGTCAAGAGCCAGTTCTCGGGCCGCATCCAGTCGCTTGCGTGCGACTACTGGGAGGCGACGGTCGACGTGCAGTTCGTGCTCGACCCGACCGCCGGCCAGCGCCAGGCGGCCTTGCAACCGTCGCTTGCGCCGGTGCCGATGCAGCCTCTGGGGGGGCAACAGATTCAACCGCGACAGGCCATGCCGGTCGGCAACGGTGCCGCGCATGATGCGACCAATCTGCGCCCCGCGCCGGCCGTGTATCGCGAAACCGCGCTCGCAACGGCCAGCCATACCGCTGCCGATATCGATGTGCCCGTGATGGATGCCGCCGAAGTCCGGGCCCAGTCGTACCGCATGCCGCAAGCGCCCGCCGTGGTCACAAACCCGGCCCCGCCCCCGCAAGCGCCGGTGGACGATTCCGTGCACGAGCGCTCGCGGCTGAACCAGATCCTGACGTTCGACAACTTCGTCACCGGTAAGGCGAACCAGTTGGCGCGCGCTGCGGCCATCCAGGTCGCCAACAACCCGGGCAAGTCGTACAACCCGCTGTACCTGTACGGCGGCGTGGGCCTGGGCAAGACGCACTTGATCCATGCCATCGGCAACTTCATGCTGATGGAGAATCCGCGCGCGCGCATCCGCTACATCCACGCAGAGCAATACGTGTCCGATGTGGTGAAGGCTTACCAACGCAAGGCGTTCGACGATTTCAAGCGCTATTACCACTCGCTCGATCTGCTGCTGATCGATGACATCCAGTTCTTCTCGGGCAAGAACCGCACGCAGGAAGAGTTCTTCTACGCGTTCGAGGCGCTGATCGCCAACCGCGCGCAGGTCATCATCACCAGCGATACGTATCCGAAAGAGATCACCGGCATCGATGACCGCCTGATCTCGCGCTTCGACTCCGGCCTGACCGTGGCCATCGAGCCGCCTGAGCTGGAGATGCGCGTCGCGATTCTGATGAAGAAGGCGCAGGCGGAGAACGTGACCGTGCCGGAAGAGGTGGCCTTCTTCGTGGCCAAGCACCTGCGCTCGAACGTGCGCGAGCTGGAAGGCGCGCTGCGCAAGATCCTGGCGTACTCCAACTTCCACGGCAAAGAGATCACGATCGAGGTCACGCGCGAGGCGCTCAAAGACCTGCTGACCGTACAGAACCGCCAGATCTCGGTGGAAAACATCCAGAAGACCTGCGCGGATTTCTACAACATCAAGGTCGCGGATATGTATTCCAAGAAGCGGCCGGCCAACATCGCGCGCCCGCGCCAGATCGCCATGTATCTGGCCAAGGAACTCACGCAGAAGAGCCTGCCTGAGATTGGCGAATTGTTCGGCGGACGCGACCACACCACGGTGCTGCACGCCGTGCGAAAGATCGCCGACGAGCGCACCAAGGACGCCCAGCTCAACCACGAGTTGCACGTGCTGGAGCAAACGCTCAAGGGCTGACCGCGCGATGGTCAGCAGAGCGCATGGCAACGCCATTCGCCCTGAATCAAGCCTCGACAGACGCCCGCTCGAATGCGGGCGTCTTTTCATGCACAATAGACATATTTGCCGCGCGCGTGACGCTATCCAGCGCCCCCTTATTTGCGGTATAATTTGTGATTAACCCCTTGATTTACAACAACTTTGGGTTAATCGCGAATGCTCCTGCAGGCACCGGCCCACGTGGGCCCAGGCTGGGGCGCGCGCGGTGTCACCTCTCAAGCCAAGGATCGCCTTCATGCAATTGGTCAAAACCTCGCGAGACAACCTGCTGCGTCCGCTGCAAATCGTGAGCGGCATCGTGGAACGCCGACACACGCTGCCCATCCTGGCCAATCTGCTCATCACCAAGCAAGGTGAACGGGTTTCCTTCCTGTCCACCGACATCGAAATCCAGATCACCACGCACGCTGATTGCGGCGCCGGCACCGGCGATGTGGCCACCACCGTGGCCGCCCGCAAGCTAGTCGACATCCTGCGTGCCATGCCCGACGGCGAAGTCGCCCTCACGCTCAACGACAAGCGCATGACGGTGCAATCCGGCAAGAGCCGCTTTGCGCTGCAGACGCTGGCCGCCGAAGAATTCCCGACCGTCGCAGAGGCAACCGATTTCGGTGCCCGCATCACGGTGCCGCAGAAGACGCTCAAGCATCTGCTGGCGATGGTGCACTTCGCGATGGCCCAGCAAGATATCCGCTACTACCTCAACGGCATGCTGCTGGTGGTCGATGGCAAGCAGGTCATGGCAGTCGCCACCGACGGCCACCGCCTGGCCTATTGCGGCGTTGAAACCGGCGAGCAACCGGCAGGCGCCGGCGGCCGCCAGGAAGTCATCATCCCGCGCAAGACCATTCTCGAACTCCAACGCCTGCTCGAAGACGTGGACGATCCCGTCTCGGTGCAACTGGCGTCGAACCAGGTCAAGTTCACCTTCGGCAACATCGAACTGATCTCCAAGCTGGTCGAAGGCAAGTTCCCGGATTTCCAGCGCGTGATCCCGAAGGGTTACCGCAACAGTTTCACGATCGACCGCACGTTCCTGCAGAGCGCACTGCAACGCACGGCCATCCTGACGACTGACAAGTTCAAGGGCGTGCGCTGCATGCTCGACACCAACGTCCTGAAGATCAGCTCCACCAACGCTGACCAGGAAGAAGCGCAGGAAGAACTCGAAATCGACTACCAGGGCGATGCGCTGGATATCGGTTTCAACGTCACCTACCTGCTGGACGTGCTGGCCAACCTCAAGGCCGAAAAAGTGCAGGTGAGCCTGGGCGACTCCAACTCGAGCGCACTCATCACCCTGCCCGACGACGACACCTTCAAGTACGTCGTCATGCCGATGCGCATTTGACGCACCGCTGCACCCAGAGCAAGACGAGGGGCTGGATCGTGACGATCCGCCCCTTCGCCGTTTTTAAGCAACCCCGCTGTGTGCGCAAAACGCCCATGGCTGCGAGCAGAACGACATGACCGAAGAGCAGAAACCGCAATCCACCCCCGCCGAGGCCCACAGCTATGACGCCGCCTCGATCCAGATCCTGGAAGGCCTGGAGGCGGTACGCAAGCGGCCGGGCATGTACATCGGCGACACCTCGGATGGCACCGGCCTGCACCACCTCGTGTTCGAGGTGCTGGACAACTCCATCGATGAGGCGCTGGCCGGGCATTGCACCGAGATCCAGGTCACCATCCACACGGACAACTCCATCTCCGTGATCGACAACGGCCGCGGCATCCCGACCGGCATCAAGTTTGACGACAAGCACGAGCCCAAGCGCAGCGCGACCGAGATCGCCATGACCGAGCTGCACGCCGGTGGCAAGTTCAACCAGAACAGCTACAAGGTGTCGGGCGGCCTGCACGGCGTTGGCGTGTCTTGCGTGAACGGTCTGTCGAAGTGGATGAAGGTCACCGTCCGCCAGGGCGGCAAAGTGCATTACATCGAGTTTGCACAGGGCGTTCCGCAAAACCGCCTGATCGAAACGGTGCAAGCGCCGGACGGCCAGATGGTCGAAGTCTCGCCGCTGCGCGTGTCGGGCACCACCGATAAGCGCGGCACCGAAGTGCACTTCCTGGCCGACGAAGAAATCTTCACCAACGTCGAATACCACTACGAGATCCTCTCCAAGCGCATCCGCGAGCTCTCATTCCTGAACAACGGCGTGCACATCAAGCTGACCGACCAGCGCACCGGCAAGGAAGAAGACTTCGCCTTCTCGGGCGGCGTGAAGGGCTTTGTTGAGTACATCAACAAGAACAAGACCGTGCTGCACCCGACCGTCTTCTTTGCCGCCGGCGAGAAAGACGGCGTGGCCGTAGAAGTGTCGATGCAGTGGAACGACGCCTACAACGAACAGGTGCTCTGCTTCACCAACAACATCCCGCAGCGCGACGGCGGCACCCACCTCACGGGCCTGCGCGCCGCCATGACGCGCGTCATCAACAAGTACATCACCGACAACGAGATCGCCAAGAAAGCCAAGGTCGACACCTCGGGTGACGACATGCGCGAAGGCCTGACCTGCGTGCTGTCCGTCAAGGTGCCCGAGCCCAAGTTCAGCTCGCAGACCAAAGACAAGCTCGTCTCGTCTGAAGTGCGCCTGCCCGTGGAAGACGTTGTCGCCAAGGCGCTGAGCGACTTCCTGCTGGAAACGCCCGTAGACGCCAAGATCATCTGCGGCAAGATCGTTGAAGCCGCCCGCGCGCGTGAAGCTGCCCGCAAGGCCCGCGAAATGACCCGCCGCAAGGGCGTGCTCGACGGCATGGGCCTGCCCGGCAAACTGGCCGACTGCCAAGAGAAAGACCCCGCGCTGTCAGAACTCTTCATCGTCGAGGGTGACTCCGCAGGCGGCTCTGCCAAGCAAGGCCGCGATCGCAAGTTCCAGGCAATCCTGCCGCTCAAGGGCAAGATCCTGAACGTCGAGCGCGCACGCTTTGACAAGATGCTCTCCAGCCAGGAAGTGCTCACGCTCATCACCGCCATGGGCACCGGCATTGGCAAAGACGACTACAACCTCGACAAGCTGCGCTACCACCGCATCATCATCATGACCGATGCTGACGTAGACGGCTCGCACATCCGCACGCTGCTGCTCACGTTCTTCTACCGCCAGATGCCCGAGATCATCGAGCGCGGCCACGTCTACATCGCCCAGCCGCCGCTCTACAAGATCAAGCACGGCAAGGAAGAGCGCTACATCAAAGACGACGTTGAGATGGCCGCCTACCTCGTGCGCCAAGCGCTGGACACCGCCGTGCTCGTGCGTGCCGACGGCACCGAGATTGCCGGCGACGCCCTGGCCGAACTCGCACGCCAGTACCAGCTCAGCCGCGGCGTGATCGAGCGCCTGTCTCGCGTGATTGACGCCGACGCCCTGCGCGCCATTGCCGAAGGCGTGGCCCTGGACCTCAGCAGCGAAGCCGCAGCCGAAGCCAGCGCCCGCACGCTCAAGGCCCGCCTGCTCGAAATGCAAGGCAACGCCAGCAACGCCAACGGCGGCGCCACCGCAGACGCCTTCATGCAGTACGACGAGAAGAGCGAGAAGTACCGCGTCATGGTGGTACGCCGCCAGCACGGCAACCAGCGCCTGAGCCATATCGACGCAGACTTTGTGGCCGGCGCAGATTACGCCGCCCTGTCAGGTACCGCCGCCACCTTCCAGGGCCTGATTGGCGACGGCGCCAAGGTGCGCCGCGGCACCGGCGACAAGGTGCGCGAACAGCACGTGACCGACTTCCACGCCGCCATGACGTGGCTGCTGACCGAAGCCGAGCGCGGCGTAAGCCGCCAGCGCTACAAGGGCCTGGGCGAAATGAACCCCGAGCAGCTGTGGGAAACCACCATGGACGTCACCCAGCGCCGCCTGCTGCGCGTGCAGATTGAAGACGCCATTGCCGCGGACCAGATTTTCACCACGCTGATGGGCGACGACGTGGAACCGCGCCGGAACTTCATTGAGAGCAATGCGTTGGTGGCGCGGAATATTGATGTTTGAGGGGGGCGCCTCGTTGAGGTAGAAAACGCCGGGAGACAACTCTCGGCGTTTTTATTTTGTCTGCGGCGATGTTCGGATTGTCCAGCAGCTCGATGGCAACCAAACTTGGGCGAGCCAGCAGAATACTTGATGCTGTTCTTTGCTGAAGATGCTTTGTTACCTCACTGGGGCCTGGTAACCTGGCTAAAAGCGGCACTACGAAAAAAACGCAATGCACGAAATACGAAGCTTCGATATGTTCTGTGGCGGTGGGGGCAGCAGCCTCGGTGCTCGTGCCGCCGGCGTACAGGTTATCGGTGGAGTGGATCTCTGGACTCCCGCGACGGAGGCATTCAAGCTCAATTTCCCGGAGGCGACAGTCTTCAATAAGGATTTGCGCAAGCTTACTCCGGCGAGTGTTATTAAGCAGCTCGGTGAGATCGACCTGCTTCTATCGTCGCCGGAGTGCACTCACCATACGTGTGCAAGAGGGAATAAGCCGCGGTCAGAAGAAAGCAAGGAAACCGCTCTGCAAGTTATTCGGTACGCGAAAGCTATGCGCCCGCGTTGGATCATCCTAGAGAATGTCGTGCACATGCGACCATGGGAACGATATCCCGAGCTGAAAGAGAAACTCTTGGCCCTCGGCTATAAGTTGCGAGAGCAGGTACTTGATGCGTCAGATTTCGGTGTGCCTCAGAAACGTCGACGCCTTTTTCTACTAGCTGATGCTCTCGCGATGCCCAGCGCAATTCAGGCCCCTCTAAGATCGATCGCAACCGCGGAATCAATTCTCGACACTGATGGTACGTGGCCGATGACCCCCCTACGGACTCCAAATCGTGCGAAGGGGACTTTGGAACGTGCGGAGAGGGCGATCGCAAAACTCGGCAACGCAACCCCCTTCCTGATCGTCTACTACGGTAGCGATGGATCTGGGGGCTGGCAGTCCCTTGATGTGCCGCTTCGTACGGTAACCACGGTCGACCGATTTGCGCTAGTTCGTCCCTCTGCGGCGGGCCACATGATGCGCATGCTACAACCGTCGGAGATCAGGAGGGCAATGGGTTTCCCCGACGGCTACGTTTTCCCGGAGGTAACGCGACGTGAACGAGTGAAACTTCTTGGTAACGCCGTATGTTCACCAGTCATGGAAGCCATTATTCGATCGCTTTGCCAGCCTTCCATCAGTCGTAGAAGCGCATTACCCCCGGCCGACGAGCATGGGTTGCATAGCGATGAGCAACTTCCTCCATTAGCGCCCGTCGCAGCCTGAATCGAGGTGTCCCATCGATCTTGGTTTTCACCGCGAGTGACATGAAGCGCCGGCAAGACACTAGCAGATGCCAATCCCCTGGGGTTTGTAGAGGTGGGCTCTCCAGCGCTAACCGTCCGACATCCATAACGCTTTCGTTGCCGTAACGCTTATTCGAAGGGGCTTTTGTCCCCCGCTTCTGTTGGCCTGAAAACGCGTCGATGAGTGAATCGGGTACAAGTAAGGCAAGGAGGTATCGGTGAGTTTTCATCTTGCCTTGCACGTGGTCACATTCCGGCCCTAATTCGACGATATGCAGTTTCGTCTGGGCGAGCTCACCCGCTTCCATATCTGTGCGAGTCGCAAACTCGTCCCGAATCAACTCCGTTGCTTCTAAGCCAAACGCCCGGACGAACGGACCGGAGTTAAGAAACGCTGGCCCAAGAGCAGTTACTACGCCGCGCTCCCACATCTCGGGTTGTCCTTCGCCATTGAACTGTTCGATCAGATAGCTGGTATTGAGCTGCGCGGTTGATACAGAGCGTGGACGCCTGGGCGATCGCTCCGAGTTCAGAAGGTCCCGCAGCCATTGAGGGCTATTGGCTGCAGCAATATTTCCATCTCCCAGCACTGATAGTTGATCTTCCAATAAGGGCAGTAAAGCTTCATCCAAAGCATCGGTCGGATTCTCCCGGGCTTGATGATGTCCAACCGCTTCGCACGCCAGACAGGCAAACAACTGTTCCCAATCGTCTGTAGCGGTGCCGGAGGCCTTCACTAAATCGAAAAGACGGTTCGTCGTAGTTGCTGCAGCCTGCGCCACCCTGTTCTCCCAGGCGGCTGGCACGGCTATTGTTCTAAAGCTTTGCACTGCTTCAAGTATCAGATCTCGCAACCTGCTGGCATTGAATGCGTCCTCTCCACTCGCTGATTCAAGATTAAAGACATCGTTCTTATTGATGGCGCCATAGCCAATTGGTGGGTTCAATTTTGCGCCGATGGAACGCTCATTGATTAGGCCGCCGATCCTATCTTTCTCATCGGGAAATTGAGACCAAAATATCAATACATATGGTCCTGTTCCTACTATTTTTTTAAGACACTTTACGATATTTGTGGCATGAATGACGTCGTTATGCTGTCCACCGCCGACCATATGGATGTCGGTGAATACCAACCTGATGCCGGGGAGCGGCGCTGATGGTTCATCTTCAAGCTTTCCGTCGTCGAAGAAGAAAGGGATTGCGCAGAAGCCAGCCTTTCCAAGCCCCCAAACGATTTTCTGCAGATGATCTTCGTCGTCATCTATCGCAACAACTCGTGAATAGCGAGGAATCATTTTTCGTTCTTGAATGTAAAGATAACTGCCGTGCCATCGTAAGCCGGCGGAAAGTCGACAATATCCCTTAGGCTGCTCGCCTCCACTATGTCCATCTTCCCACCGATGGAGTCCATGACCGTTTTGCAATAAAACAAGCCAAGCCCCATCCCGCCCGCACGAGTTGAAAAAAATGGTCGTCCAACTTGGTCCGGGGGTAGCTGAAAGCCCGGTCCATTATCAACCACCGCGATCATCCCTCCGTCTTCCTCGTCCCAATGAGACAAAGCCAGGATCGCGCCCGGTACGTCTCGCTCATCCCGTTCACGGCGGAACCGAGTCCAATAGATGGCGTTGTCAATGACATTACTTAAAGCTGCAACCATCAAGCCTCGTGGCAGCATTTGGGTAAAAGAGTGCTTCTTTTTGGCATCCGCAGCCCAGTTTGAAAACACGATTCCGTGTCTCTCGAACCTGTCTTCATGCATCCCAGCCGCGCGATCTACTAAATCCTCGGCGGAAACCTTACGAGGAGGATCTCGCTGTAGCAGAGGCTTGAACGTATCGAGCAGTTTTCTAAGATGATCGATTTCCTTTCGGATGTCGTCCGGATTTGGTGCTCCCTGGAGCCTTCTTTGCACCCGGTCGATTGTATGCACGACTTCGTGAAATATAAGCGCCAAGTTCATTCCGGCGAGGCCGGATGAAACCATAACTTCTCGGAACGTTTTCAGCTCCTGCTGAATGGACTGCAGGATCGGCTTGACTTCCGTCTCAAGCTTATGTTGTTTGCCCAGAGATTCCAGTTTCGATAAAGCGTCATCAATCGCTGGTGGCGGGGCATCCTCGCCTTTAAGAGCCTTGTCGATTTCGGCTCTATCTGGAGCATGTTCACGTTGAAAGCGGTCAAATATACTCAGCACAACGCGGCGCAGCATCCGAAAGGCTTCATTGTCATCGAACCCTTCGCGGTTGGTCTTCTCCTTTAGTGCATAACTATCTGCCAAACTGAGTGCGACCTGAGCTATGACGCTTTGCGTTCCTAATTTTCCGGCAGGACGATTAATGCGGCGAGCATCTAGCCCCAACCAATCCTCGCCAGGCTCCCCGTAATTGAAAACACGAATATTGTCTCGATAAACGCGCACACCAGTTTGATTGTCCAACCATTTCTTTAACTGCTGCGACGCTCCCGATGCTTTCAGGATCTCATCCCGCCGATGGAATGCATAGAACTTTCCAGTAATAGGGCCGATACCAATTAGGTCGGTAGCCTGAAGGAAAATGTTCCCGTCACGTTTCTGCCGACTCTGTCCTATCTCCACTGGCAGATCGTCTTCGTCTGGTTCGAGAAGCTGAAGCTTCTCTTTTTCCGTTGCGTGCGTTCCGCGCGGTTGCAGGCCCTTGAATTTGGGGGGGGTGAAGTCATACTTCCAGATAAACTTTCCTTCCGCATCCAGTGAAAAAGAAAAGCTCCAGACGGCAGAGTTAAGCATCTCTTGCAGGGTTGGTAAGCCCCGCACTTCATCTTCTCTACCGGGAAGATGAAGATTTACGACAAAGGACTCGTCAGCGTCAAACGGATTGCTCAAAGAAGATACCAGTCGGTAGAGCTCTCTGACCTCTCGGCGGCTCCATTGAGGCCGATGCAAGTGAGTAATCTCCACTTGAGTGCCGGCTCCGTCTTTGAAAACTTCGGGAGGGATGTTCTCTCGGACATTCACCTCCATGCCGTCCCCAAGATAACGAGCGCTGTCTATAAGTTTGGCCCAATCGATGGAAAGCGCCGATTCTGCTTGTTCGCTTTCGCGGGTTGTCAGCGTTAGCACTCCCCCGAGTTTCTGTACAGCGAGTCGGCCCACCCCTTTTTCACCCAGGGGAAGACGACCCAATGCAGTCCGCGATCGGGCGGACTTGCTTCGTTTGGAGTCGGTGCCAATCTCTAGCCATGCATGCTCGATGGTGTCCAACGACATGCCTGACCCGTTGTCTCGGACGGTAATCTTGGGTGGAACGGCATCAAGTGCCAACGTGACGTCAACGACCGTCGCATCTGCATCGTATGCGTTCTTCACAAGCTCAAAGACTGCAAGGCGGTCGTGGCCGATTAGCTCGTCCCCGAGCAGCTTCAAGACGTGTGATTGAACGCGAAATGGTAGGCTCTTAGCCATATTGCTCTTTCCGTTGCGTGACAGTACTAGCGAGACGAGGCGCTCTCAAGAAAGGTCCTGAGCTTCTGAGATAGTTTGGGCGTGTCAGCTATCTCACATTCCCATACCACAAGAATATCCCAGCCGGCATTCTGCAGAGCCACGCATGCCGAAGCGTCTCGGCGGATGTTGGCTTCCAGCTTCGACATCCAAAAATCAGTGTTGGATTTCGGGGTGTATGCAAATCGACATCCTTGATGGCGGTGCCAAAAGCATCCGTGCACGAAGATCACCTTGCGTAGGCGCGGAAACACCAGATCGGGAGACCCAGGAAGGTCGCGTCGATGTAGGCGGAACCGGAATCCCAAAGCATGGGCGATCTTCCGAACGGCCAGTTCTGGCTTCGTGTTTTTTCCCCTGATGCGGGACATAATGCGAGATCGCTTTTCCGGCGAGACGGAGTCCATGCAGTGCTCCATAGCGTTGCCACAAGTCTTTGCCGACGAAACTCTTCAAGAATACCCGCCGTTTGCGGCGCTACGCGTATCGTCCGTAGGGGCTTTTCATAAGCCCGCTCTTCGCCAACGTCGTCCACCTGGCCTAGCATCATGCAATCTTCCCAGATCTATTCTCTGGGGTTTCTGGGCTGCATGCTTCACCTGCCGCAAGGCCTGTGCTGACTTCGTTATTGGGGCGCAGGTAAGGTTTTGTCTCCTGAGAGGAAGTGCGCGCTTTTTGCCCAATCTGCATAGCGACCAGTTCTGCGGCTCTTCCGCTGCGCATGCTCAGAGCGGTAGCGATCAGCACAAAAGCCGCAAAGCCCAACCCCATCGCACTGACCATTCGCTGCTCTGACATCGCCTTTGAAGTCTGCTTTTTCAGGGTTCCGTCTGCGTACCCGCTGCAGATCGATTTGAGTTCATTGTCAGCGAGCTGGAACGTGCTCTTCAGCCCCGGAAGGTCCGACGTACACTTATCAAGTTTGTAGCTCGTCCAACCGTACACGTGACGAATAGTCTCTCCATCTGTTGCGAACCAGACTTGCGAGGTGTTCCCCTTAAATAGCGCTGGTGATCCGAAGAAGAGCGTCATCGCAAGTGCGAAGAACACGGCAGAAAAGTATCCAGCGCCATTCCAGAAATAGAAACGCGTGCCAGGCGGCGACACGATCTCCGGCTTCGATACGTCGATCCACCGCTTTGCCTTCTGTAGCATCGCCATATCGAGCCGGTATCGCCGCACCAGCCCAATAAGCTTATGCAGATCGCCCAGGTTGGTGACTTTCAAGCCGTACACCAATCGGAATTTCTCCAGGTCTCGCATCTCTTGCATAAATGCACGTAGGCGCGGCTCTTGAACCTCCGCACTACCGGCAATCAATCGCCAAACTCGTTCCCACGGTGCATGCAGCGAGTAGGTGCGTCGCCAAAACGTAATGACGAGTAGGATGACCGCGAGCGCCGTTAGGCACGGCACTAGCAGCGGCCCGACAATCGGGCTGGAGAATGCAGTTGAGAGTGTGTCCATGTAGCTATCGTCCTCAGGGCTGTAATCGCACTATCCACAATAGAGCTGTCCGTTTCTGCCCAACCGAAAGAGGGTATGTCGAGTGACGCCGTATTGCCTGCCCACAAATGCAAGAAGCCGCCCAACAGGCGGCTTCTCTCACAACCAACATCCATCAATCAAATCACGACGCCTCAACCTCCTCCACCTTCCTCTTCGGCCCATTCTTACTAAACCGCGCCCCCAACGCTTTCCGGGCCATATCAAGCCCTTCCCCCTTGCCCGAAATCTTCAGAAGGGCATACCCTTCCAGCGAAGCGCTCATCAGATCGCTACCCAAGGCAAGCTGCGAATCCCGCATCCGCTCATAAATCTTTTCCAGGCGGTTCAGACGCGGCCGCAGCGCATCGAATGCCGCCAGGTCACGCCGCATCTCCGCAAGGCTGAAGTTGCCAGGCAGTACGGCGGGGTTGTTCCCCAACACTTCCACTGCCTTGCGGCAGAACGCTTCCGATTTGTCGCCCATCTTCACCACACCGCTGCGCTGTTCTGTAGACAGGTCGATCAAGCCGCTAAGTTTGTCTTCCAACGACTTCAAGGCTGAGTCGACTGCAGCCAAGTCAGCCGTGCTGATCTGAAGCGAGATCAGGTTCTGTGCCATTACTTTCCTCAATTTGATGTTGCTTGGTCATGCCGACTGGCACGACGGCCTCAGATTGGTTGCGGCAAAGGCGTCTCGCAAGCGAAAGGCCGATTCTTGACGTTATTTGACGGAAGTACGGGGTAAGTTCATATCGGAATGGGTCTTCGAACCCCATCCATGGGCCTCAAAGCTCCACGAGAGGAGCTCAAAGGTCCATCAATGCACCTCTGAGGTCCAGCAGTGGAGCAAAAAGGTCCACTCTCGAATCTCGAACCTCGACCAATGGGCCAAAAGGCTCGACGCGCGCACCTCTGACCTCTGCGAGTGAGCCCAAAAGGTCGACCTTTGGACCTCGCTGGGTCCATTAGTGGAGCAAAAAGGTTCGCCCTTCGACCTCTGACCTCCATGACCGGGCAAAAAAGCCCGAAGCTTGGACCTCTGTGCTGCATGAATGGACCTTGAGGCTCCCCGAGAAAAGCTTGGAGGTCCACTCCCAAGAATCAGATTTTTCTGGCGGTCCGCATCGCTATAATTCCACCCGCTGCTGCTCCAACGGCAGCCGGGTCTGGCGATCTGCGGTTTTTCCAAGAGGGGCTGATGTCATGCACGGTCAGCCCCGAGCACTCGCTCGCGCGTTTTTTCTAAGGCGGGCCGGGTGGGGAGACCTTCGGGTCTGCCGGTTTTCTTGGAGCCGGTTCGCCAGCCTCGCCGTCGGGCCCGCCACCTCGTCTGGCGACGAATGACGGGCCTCTTAACCATCCAAGAGGCTGTCATGACTGCAAATCACAGCGGGCACCGCCCCGCGTCTTATCCATCTCCACCCGAGCCACCCACGCACACGCCCACGTCATCCGACACAGGCCGGCTCACCAAGAACCGCACCTACCTGAACGGCGCAATCGCAGCGCAGGCGTATCTGAAGCGCACGCGCACCGCCATGTGCACACACGGCCAATGCCGGCCAGGGATGCTGCGCGAGCAGCTTCAGCAGTTTTCCGCGCACGCGTTCCCGCCGGCCTTCATCAAAGGCTTTGTGGATGCGATTGATGCGTACGTATCGATGTCGCTCGGAGGGCGCGATGTCGATCCGCAAACGTGGGACGTGTTAGCCGCCATAGAGCGGCGGGGCTACAGCTAATAAAAACAGATTGACGCATTCCCGTGACGGGCGGGAATGCCGGTATGTGGACGGTGATACCTCTGCACCTGTTTCGCGCACTTAGCTGGCCGTTTGCGCAACGCGTCGACGGACAGCTGGAGATAAATCTCCTGATGGTCTGATGTAGAAATCTTTCAGGTTCAACAGTTCAAAAGTTAACGCCTCGCACGATTACAGGGCGCGCACCTCTTCTAGCATGTCGAACGGTAAACAGTCTCCGCCGCCCAGCGGGATTTTCGACAGAGGCGAAGCCCCATGCAAAATGCCGCCTTCCGACAAGAGGTGCTTCAGCGCCTGACTACGCTGCGGGCTCGCTGGCCCGATGGCAGCTTCCATCTGCTCTATGTGCCCGGCACTGAAGACCCTCTTCAGTTGCAGACTGGACATGCGCGCGTGCAAGCAATTGCGCGTGACATATTGCAAGCTGATGCAGACGCTGATGAGGCATTTCTTCCTCACGTTGTCACCTTCGATTGCCTCAAAGTCGCTGCCTATCTGCTTGAAACAGACCCCGCCTTGGATGATCCATTGCTGGAGTCCAGCATTGCATTGGCCTATGAGGGACTCGTCGGCAACGACGATCGCGCTGACGCTGTGTGCGGCTGGTTGGCCAGCCCCGACGACGCCAGCACTGTCGCCCGCCGCTTGGGGCAGGCTGCGCATCGGTTCGATTCACAAACTAACCGAACGGTGCGGCTGCGCTGGCACGACCCACGAGTGCTATCGCACCTTTGGCCGCAACTTCCTGTCGCACAACGCGTCGCTCTGCTGGGAACGCGCTCGGCGTGGGTGGCGGTTGGTGCGATGAGGCGGCTGACGGTGTTCGATGCCGAAACGCCGGAAGCCGTAGCCCAGGCTTGTATGCCGGCGGAATCAGATAGAACGCAATGGACCCGACTACGCCATGTTGGCATGGTCAACCGCTTTCTCGAACTCTGGCGGGAGCGGTTGCATGAGGCCGGCAAGACGCTGCCGGAAGATGCCATCGACGTTCTGCACAGACATGCGGCACAGGCCTCGGCACACGGCCTGGATGGACGTGATGCGCAAACCTATGTGCTGCTGGCCGTCGAACTGAAGACGGGTTTTGAGCAAGACCCGAGTTGGCGTGCCGCCATCGGTGCGGCCATCAACGCGCCCGGCACATTAGAAGACCACATGAACGCGGTGCCCGCCCCGTTCTGGGAGCGCTATGCCGCCGCGCGAGTCTGAACTGGCGTAGCGATCATCAAGGTTTAAAGGGAAAGAGACATGGCAGGAAACACAGCAACGTCATCCTCAGGGGGCAAACCTGCTCATATGCACGGGGCGAACTGTCAGCAATGCGGGCGTATCTATTTTCCGCTGCTGCTCGTGCGGCCCACGGTTGTGGACATGCGTTATCAGGGCATCCTGAAGGAGTCTGACTATGTCTATGCCTCCAGCCTGGACTCAGAGTTCGGTGATCTCAAGCGCGAAGGGACAGTGCCTGCGGTGCGCCTGTTGGCAGAGGGCTTTGTGCTCGTGTTCTACAAGGACCGAGGCAAGTGGGACCTCTGGCGTAGTTACAACGATGGCACGCTCAAGAAGCTGTTGGAGCAAGTCACGCCTGACGAGTACGCCAAGATGTCAGACGGGCTCAAGGACGATACCAAAGGCTCCATATGCGCCAGGGGAGCTTCGAATCTACCGGCGGGGCTGATCACGCTGGTCGGACCGAACACGCAATCGGAAATCTGGTTCGCTTACACGCCCCACCTATGGGCACCACAGGTGCTGCGCGACCACACCTCGGACAGCCACGGTAAGCGGGCTGAGCGCATGACGGAATTCAAGGCAAAAGCATGGCTCGACGACGGCACTCTGCCGAGCAAAGGCGCGATGCTCTTGAATACGGATGCCCTGCAGCACAACGTGATCGAGTTCAACGGCGCCGTACCAAAGACGGGCGCCGACCATGCTCCCATCCTGACGGCGTTCGAAAACGCGCTTGTTCCGCTCACGACGGCGCGTCTGGGCAAGGCGCAGGCGATGGTCCAAGCCGTTCGGGAAATCGAAAAGACCGCCGGGCCCAAGTCGAAAGACAAGGCATTGATCCTCATGCTGCAAGACCCGATTGGGGTGGCCGCGGAGCACAACCAAATTCGGCTGATGGCACTGGAAGCCAAAAAGGCTTGGTCGGTAGGCGCGCCTGACTACAAGGGAATAGATGCCGACCCGCAACGTGCATGGAAGCTGCGTTCTAGCTTGCATGCCCAAACCATCGAAGGTTGGGCTATTGCGCAGGCGCGTGAAGAGGTGCGTCGCAACATCACGCGGGAAATGAACCGCAATATTCCGCCGATAACGGAAGAGGACTTCAAGAAGGGGGTAGCGAGCGGAGAGTTGCCGAAGGGCGCAACGTTCGAGCCCATTCCGTACCGAGATGTTGACTACGGCCGTATCCTGAAAGGCGAGCTACCGACAAGCACAGTCCGCTTGGATGATGAGGGGCGCCCCGTCCCGCAAACCGTGGGTTCTCATGACCATCCCGGGCAGCAGACCATACTTGGCTATCGGCGAGTGCCTTCAGCCGAGGTCAAAGCTCTGGCGGACCGCCGCTATGGTGGCCAGACTGCCACAGGCCGACGAGACCGATATCGGGAAAAGCTGCGCTTCCGCGAGTTGTCGGACTGGCGCACTACCTATCAAAAAGCGAGCGACCGCTGGGATAAGGAATTTATCGCGAAGCGCGACTTCGACTATGTGGCCTGGCTGAAGAGCTCTTCGCTTGAGCTTGTGATGGGCCATGACTTTGACTGGAGCATCAATCTCAAGAGCATTCAGTCATCGCTTGGCACGATTGCCCAACAGGTTGCAGACGTTGTTGCGCGCATTGTTGCTGTCGACAAGGCGTGCGGTGGCGGAGCACTGGGCGACGTTTCCGCCAAGGTGTTCGTGGCCATGCTGGATAAGCCGGTTGATGACCCGAAGAATTGGGCGGATCGTGCGCTGGTCGTCCCCTTCAATGCCGTTCAGGCCATCATGAGCGACCCCGGCAAGCGCAAGGACAACATCGAAAAGATTGCTGGTGTGCTGGAAGTCTCCCAGCTAGTTCGGGAACAACTGAAGGCGCATCAGGAGGAACTGGCACGTGCTGCCGAGAGCATCGCCGCTACAAAAGAGCAGGCATTGCATCTGGCTACGGCAGCGCTGGACGAAGCGAAGGCGAAGGTCGCGGGCATTCCAAAAACCGATCCTGCCAAGCTGGAGACCTACTATCGGTTCCATATCCGCACCCGTGTGCTGATGGCACAAGTAACGCACCCGGATGTCGCGCAGCCCTACGTAACCGTTCGGTTCAAGATCGCGCAGGGTGATGCCCTTGATGCAGTTGCGGAGGCTTTCAGCAAGGGCCAACTTGAAGCCACCGTGACGAACAAGGCTGCCACTACGCGTGCCGAGCGGCGCGAGACCGGTCGCTCCTTGCGCAAGTTGGCGGGCCGTCCGGGCTTGGACGTGCCCGAGAGTTATCCGGTGATGATGACGCAGGAAACCCTCGCCCGAATACAAAAGCAAGCCGCACGTGCTGGCGAGGAGCTGGTAGAGGTCGTGCCTGACGATGTTCTCGGTGGGCTCAAGCAGCCGTTCAAGTTGCCCAAATCTTTGGCGACCAAATTGATTGGCGAACAGGCAACGGCCGGCCGTGCGACGTTGCAAGCTTTGATGGGCGAGAAGAGCCATGTCCTACGCGTGCTGGCAGTGTTCCAGATCTGGGCACTACTTGTCTCGGTGAAGTCCTTGAAGAATGCGCAGGGCTACGAATACGTGGACGCGCTGATGAGCGTCTTCAGCTGCGTCGCAGGCCTGACCCAGGGTAGCTTGGCGGTATCCATGACGGCCATCGAAGTGCGGACAGTGGGTGCGGGGCTGAAGTTGGTCCCTCGTGCGGCTGCGAACCTGAACGCGTTGCGGCTCGCTAGTGGCTTGGCAGGCGCTGCAGGTTCGGTATTTGACGCGGTTGGGTCATTCGCGAAATATGCTGCGCGGAAAGACAGTGGAGATGCTCAGGCGGCAAACGAGTATTTCAAAGCGGGCTTGATGTTTGCGGGGTCGGCGGCCTCAATGGCACTAGGAGCGGGCGCTCTCTTCTTGGCGGGTATGGAGGGAAAGGCTGCGACTGGTCTGGCCCAAACAATCACGAGCCGGATCATTTCGGCCGCTGCGCTCGAAACTCTCGGCGCAGCACTCACCGGCATTGGCATCATTGTGGGCATTGTAGGCTTCGCTTGGTCGCTTTACGCGCTCTACATGGAAGACGACCTCAATGATGCGTTCCTCAAACGGAGTTACTGGGGCATCGGCGACCAACCCATCTCGTCATTCGGCGACCCGAAGGTAACGTCCAATGCTTCGCAGATTAGTGCGTGGGTCCGCAGAGGGCTGGACGAAGAAATGCAAGCGTTCTCCGGCCTTACGCTGGGTATCAAAGTAACGCTGGAGTGGGCGCGGGAAGAAATGGGGAAACCGTCGGTCGCTGACGTCGTAAGCCCTATCCTCGTCGGGGGGTACAAGTACCTGACGCGCGGTCATGTGCTCAAGGCCAAATTGGAGAGCGCATCGCATGGTGATAATCGGCTTGTGTCATGGACGATGACTGTGAAGGATGGCGCGGGCAAATCGTTGACCGGTTTGGCCGACAAAGATGTGTCGCTGCGTACCGACAAGGACAGTGGCCGCGACGTCCTCGAAATAGTTCTCCCGCTGGATGGCGATGCATATGAGCACGCCGCGCAGGCAGAGTTTAGCTACAAGCTGTACGAGCAGTATGAGAGAGTGAGCCTGAGTGGCGACACCATCAAGGTGAAGAAAGACTAGCCTGAAGAAGCCGCGATGAAGGCGTGTTGCGGACCACGCACGGAGTTAAAGAAGCTTCCGGTGTCTGTTGCGGATGATCAACTATGAAGATGAACGAATTTGGCTCGGTGGCGACCTACACGTGGACCTCGCGAGATTCCACGTACAACATTAAATTCACTTTGGAGACCGATGGGATCGCAGTGGAAGCGCCGAACGGCAAGAGCTTCGAGCCCTACACTGCCATTCGGGGTGTCCAGTTGACGCCAGCCATGACGAACTTCGGTCCAGTCACCGCTATCTGGCTGAACCGCAAACAACTCGGTCTGGCCGTCACGATCGCCGTTCGCGGTCCTTATCCTCCGGCTGATGCAGGCCAAGTGGCGGCCTATAACAACTGGGTCAAGGCGCTTCACGCTACCTTGATTAATCGCCAACTGGTGCCACAAATCACGTTCCGTTGCGGAACGCACGTCAATCGATGGGGGTGGATTGCATCCGCCTATCCGGCCATCCGGGTGGGGGCCTTGGCACTCATCCCCGTTGGGATTGTTGCTGCCATCATGACGAGTTCCTGGGCGTTTGCAATCACGTGTATTGGCGGGGGCGCGGCCATGCTCATGATGCCGAAGATTGCCAAGCCAGTCGTGCTCGATGATCTTCGCCGTGTTCGCTCATACTCGCCGGACGCGATACCCGAAGGATGCCTCGCAAATATTCAACTCAGCCCGTCGCCGCGATCACCATCGAGTAATTGACTCAAGTTCTTGCCAACATGCGGAAGAAGATGACAAGGCAGCGCTTCAGGCCCGCTCGCGCCAAGCCAGTCTCCGCCTCTTCAATAGTTCAACGCACTCGACTTGCGGGCCGGTTTTCCTGACCGCTTCTGCGGCCCGTGCGTTCACGTCGGCCGCTTCAAAAATACGGCTTCAATGTGCGCGCGGTCGGGCGTACCGAACTGATCGGTAAAGAATTTGGCCGTGTCGCGAAACTCAACCGCCGTGCCGTGAAACGGGTCGCGTATCGATAGATGAAACTGTCCGTTCGCTTCCCGAATGCCGTCCAGCATCACCATGTGCCCGGCTTTTCGGAGCATGCATGGCCCCATGTCATTGATCTTGCTCGCAAGATCCCGCCACGCCTGTTTGCGGCTCGGGTGCGCGGCGCCAAACAGGCCCGTCTTGTAGTTGAGGTCGTGCTCCACCAGGATCGGGGTCCATCCAGTCTGGTGGTGTAGCGAAGCCATCAGGTTGGCGGTTTCGCGGGTCTTGCCAAGGGCTGCTTCGTAACCGTGGGCGGTATCGCGGTTGATGTGCCCATGGTCAAACATCATCATCAGTTCGCAGGCGCCGGTGCAATCACGAAAACCCGGCTGCGGCACCATCACCTTGCCGTTTCCAAGCGGATAGGCCTTGAATTGCCAGCCGACTTGAATGGGGCTGACCGTATTGCCGTTCACCTCAAACGCTGCGTGCTTGGCATCGGCGGCTAGCTTGATGCCCCCAATGCGCTTGGTGACGTATTTGGCGGGAATGTCGTAGATCTGCCCCTTCCCCAACTGCGAGAAGTAGCGGTCGTTGTCACCCTCCGCGCGCGGGAACCGCCGGACGGCACCATCGCTGCAACGGACCATGGGCTCCGCCATCGGCGCGTATTTGATATCCGGCGGAATGCCATAGGCTGCGGGCGGGCGCTCATACATGGCCCCGACCACCGTTGAGATGCCCCTGAAGTGCGAGAACTCAGCGGCCGGATAGACCGACCGATGTGGCCCTTCTGGCAACGCCGGAGAACCGGGCGCGCTCTGCCGAGACGACGATGCTTCGCCAACGGTTGCACGGCTGCTGCTGGGCGCCGTGGCGCTGATCGGACGTCTCGGCAAGGGTGCGCGGCGGCGCATGGGCCCATCGGCGTGTGAACTGATTCCCGCGCGCCGCGCAGCCGGCATGCCGTCCGGGCGCTGCAGCACGCGCGTAGAACGTTGCGGTGAATCCGTTGAGGCAGGCTGCCTTGCGGCAGTCGCGTCCTGTTCCAACTGAAGGCCGCTGACTCTCTGATGCAGCTCTGCGTACGCAGCTGGATCGTGCGGCACATTGTTGAACTTGGTGTCCATACGGGGGTTCGCAAAGCATGATTGGCAGTCGATGCTGCCACGCAGGCAAGACACCCGCCCCGCCCGCTGGCGAAGCAACGAAGTCGTGTGCGAAGCAAGAGGTTCCCCATATCCGCCCGAGAACCCCCGTTATTGAGCGGGCGTCGCTGATGGCAGGGCGCGTACATTCCATCAATCTCTTTCGCATTCTTCCTCAAGTTTTCGCCGCATCTCGGGCGAACTATTGAGGCTTGTATGTAGTGTGTGCTCATTCGATCGTAAGAATGCGCCGCTCCTTATGGGGCGCCATCCACGCGTCGACTTCCTCGCCAAGAAGGCACGCGACCGGCAACGGCAGCAATTCATCATCCGAGGTGCGCCAAAACAGCAGCCCAGCGTGCGTTCATCACCTTGAAAGGGACAACCTATGGGAAATTGCCTTCGCGCCGGATCGACTCACACCGATCATTTGTCAACCTCTTATGCCAATGACGGCAATGACGGATTCGACCCGCTCGCTCACAGTGGGCCGACGGTGAAAGCTCATGAAACGCTGTCCAGGCGCGAACTCGGTGTCTTGGCCGGCCTGCCAAGAAAACGGCCAGTCAATGTCAACTCTCAAACCATGCATCACTTGGGCGTGGGGCGATTGGCCAATCTGGCAGTCGGTTCCGTTATGGAGAGCGGATCGGGTTGCCAAGCCGTGGATATCGCAGGAAGCGGCGGCGAGAGTTGGGCACGGCGTGAACTAGGCACGAAGCATGCGCCACGCGGCACCATGCACGCACAGATTCAGCGGGTGAAGTACGCGCAAGGGGGTAACTGCCCGGAGCACGCCTCACTAGCAACTGCTCTCTTGCTTCGCCTTGGGAAGAATCCCGGCACTGAACTCAATGCACCGGTGATTCGTGTCTGGGAAGGTAGAAATACCTTGAACACCACATATGCCATGATCGGCGATCCACGTGTGCCACAGTGGGGCGAGCGCGGAACTGTAGTGGTGGATCCATGGCCCGTCGTCGCGTCGGCTTCGACCTTGTCCGAAGCCCGGATGCATGATGCCAAGACCGACACATGGACCCCATACCGCCCCACCGAAGGTCGGTTTGTCGACTCATTCGCGCCAGGCGGTTCAGAGTGGGACCGAATGGCAGAGCAGGTGGAAATGATCGAGCCGATGTCGTCGTCTGAAGTACAGGGACGACTTTCGACAAGCGCAGCAATGCACGGACGAGGGCCGTTGCAGTTCGGGGATGAACTAGCCGAGCATGCGCTTAGGGTCGTTGGGGAAGAACTCTTCGATTCCCGCCTGGGCACCAATCCCTCGATTGTCTATACCGACGGCCAGGAAGCCGAGACTTTCGACGATGTGTCGACGGAGACGGTCGCACGACTGCGCAGAGGCCTCGAAGCACTCGATCGACTCGAGAACAATTGAGTGTGAGCATTCGATCTAGTTCATCGTCGCGCAGGTACCTGCCCAGTCGCAACGCAGAGCGACTGGCGCCAACAGGCCTCCTCAAATAGCGGGGCGATTCACTTCACGCTGGCCCATTCGAACGGCCCGTAAAAGGCGCGATTCGGACCTTCAACTTTCCTCATGGTCATCTTTAAGCGCGCGCACGGATGCTAATTTGATTCAGCGTGATAGCACGCATGTAGGCAAAAGGCGCCGGCGCAAGCAGATTGCTTTGCCGGGCCGCGATGCCCCTCAGCGCGAAGGTGCCGCTGAGTCGGGTGCTTTCTCAAATAAGCATGAAAATTGACGAGGTCGGGAAATGACAAACGGTAGTGTGGCGGCGGACACGCGTCGGCAAGAAATGTACGCGCGCGGAAATCGCTGTCTGTTCTCTCATCGGCATGTGGCAGCAGCTTTGATGGCACTTGCCTTATTCGGCTGCGGCGGCGGAAGCGATGATGCATCCACCAGCGGCGCGACGACGCAAAGCAGCAGTGGCAGCGCACCAGGCTCGGCACAAACAGGCACCGGCACCGGCGCTGGCGAAGCCAAGCGGGTCATGGGTACGGACACCAACGCTTCCGCCGCGATTCTCAGCAAGATGGGCAGAACGGGGCGTGTGCAGATCGGCCTGGGTTCGGGGCAGTCGATTGCCGATATGCAGGCCCAGGGCATTCGTCCTGACATTGTCGACGTCTACCTCGTAGGCGTTGGGTCAGGCGCCTGGACTTCGTGGAACAGCCCCACCGGCGCATACGTGACCTATCAGGCCAAAAACGCCATCAGCTATGGCGCGACCCCGATGTTCACGCTCTACCAGATGGCCCAACGGGGCGACGGTAACCTGAGCGGCATCAACGATGCGAGCTTCATGAATGACTACTGGTCGCAAGTGCGGACGATGTATGACCGCATCAACGAGCTCGACACCGCGGTGCTGGTCAATCTGGAGCCGGACTTTTGGCCTTACGTCTACGCGCAGGCGCCCAACCACGACATGACCCAAATGCCTGCCGTGCTCAATAACCAGCCGGAATGCAGTTGGATGGCGAACACCGCCGCCAACATCGGCAGCTGTCTGGTGTCGATGGCGCGTTGGCATGCGCCCAAAGCGCTGATTGGCTTTCCCCCGGCATTCTGGAATGCCACGCCAGACGTCTTCGCAAAGCAAATGCAGCTCGTTGGCGCGGATCGTGCCGATTTCATCGTGGCGCAGACAAGCGACCGCGACGCCGGCTGCCTCGAAGCCGCGGCCGTTGGGGAATGCATGGGCCGCAGTGGTCCGTTCTACCTGGACGAGAACAACGTCAACACGCCCAATTTCCACCAACAGCAGAACGCGTACTCAGCCTATCGTGACGCGCTGGGCAACGGGCTGCCGATTCTCTGGTGGCAAACGCCGTTGGGTGTGCCTTCCGACACCCCTGGCGGCACGCCCGGGCACTACCGAGACAACCACGTTGACTACATGCTGCGCAACACGTGGGAGTACGGCGGCATGCATACCTTCGCAATTGTGTTTGGCGGCGGCGGCACCTATTCGACGAACATCAACTCCGACGGAGGCCAGTTTGCGCGCCTCTTCGGTCAGTATCTGACATCGGGTGGCGTTGCAGCGATGTAACTGTGGGTTGGAGGGGCGCATTGGCGCCCCTTTTGATTACCGAGGAATATGGCCAACAAGCCGGCGCCAGTGAGGGAACTGCCGGGGCCAACCGTGCCAACGGTGAGGCATCGGCAGCCTCATCCGTCCTCATCTTGTGATGGGTTTGGGGTGCATGCTTCCGGGCGCCGCATGGTCTTTGGCGGATGTGGGCTCTAAACAATCCATCTGCGAATTGCTGGGGCTCGATCCGGCCGCCATCAAGACTGCTTGTTGAAATGAGGCTGCAAAGTCTCAATTAATCTGAATTCAATATCGCTGTATTCAGATCTAAGTTGCGAGCAACGTCGCACATTTGCATCGAATTTGTATTTCCTGGCTATCGGGAAGGCCATTTCGACTATCATCCGCGCAAACAGAAAAAAAGGCGATCGCTCTGCAACAGACAGGGCGAGGCCGTCGGGGTGTTGTTCCGTTTCACAACGGCAGGGAGTGCTTTCGCATGAGACAACATCTGAGGCGTGCTGTCGCGCGTCGCCACTTTGTTGGGTAACAACGCTGACCGCTTCAACAAGCAAAGCCTTGTTTTCTGCCCAGACTCGTTGAGTTTAGCTATCGCTAACGTCGTGCAAGCCACTTATGAGCACTTTCGCTCATGAATTGTCGTGGATTAAAATTTATATCTGTCGAGGAATTTCATGAAAAGCCCTTTCTCCTTGGTTTGTTTTTTGACCGGCCTGTGCGCCCTCCTATTTTCGGGCTGCGCCCCAATGCCACCAAAACAGATCGCTGCCGAAGATAGAATTAAGTTTGTCCGCGCTTTGATTGCAGCAACGCAATCTAATCATGTGGTGGATGCGGCATATATGGCGGAGACTCTTAACATCAACGTGACGAAGCGATCGGAGGTCTATGATTGGTCAAAAAACATGATGAACAATAATTATAGAATTTACGATCGATATGGAAGGTTGAGTTCTTCGTCGACTTATAGCAATTTGAGTAACAAAGATATTGCGATTGATCACTTCTGGAATCTTGAGCCTCAAAATGATTTCTGCATAACGCGAGAGGATATTAGGGAGGCTGGCGAGAAAAATCAATTTCTCGAACAGAAAATTATGGTTTCAATGAAGTCGGGAGATAATAATCTGACTTTCATGTTTAAGGATGGGAGCCCTTGTTCATATGGCATCTCGGCTACGAATTACGCAAAGAAGGCCGCGAGCTAATTTTTTCATGGCCATCAAATGTAATCTGCCACCCTAATTCACCAGCGTAGTAACACTCTTGGCCGGCAGCGTCACCGTGAACGTATTCCCGCTCACCCCCAGCGGCGCTTGCTGCTCGAACGTGGCAGTCGCCGTCGTCCGGTACGGGGTCAGGCTGGTCACCGTGCGCCCCGCAGGGTTGATCGACGTCGTCAGGGTGACGTCCGTGGCGTTCTCGTTCACCAGCACCACCACAGCCTTGTTGACGCTCGCACCTGCAGGCGTGCCAAACGCAGAAACACGCACGCCCTTCTGCGGCAACGCGGTGGTGTCGTAGCGCACGTAGCCGGGGCGAATGAAGTACGCAAAGTGCTTCAGGCCAATGCCGAAGTAGGTGGGCTTGTTGTCCGAACCGATCAGGCCGGTGGGCTGGGCGTCGTTGGAGTTGACCAGCCACCAGTAGACGTACGCGTTGTACTGCCCCAGCGTAAAGCCGTCGTGGATCTCCTTCGCAATGGCAATGGCATCGTCAATGCTGGTCTGCCATGCCGTCTTGTTGTCGGCCTTGTTGACGGAGTCCAGGAAGTGTTCGGTCATCCATACGTCTTTGCCCAGCTTGCGGGCAGAGGCCAGGTAGGCGGGCACGCCGCCGTACAGGTGCCCGCCAATAATGGAGATGTTGCTGGCTGCATTGGTATCGCCCAGCAGTGTGTCCACCGTCGCCTGAGAAAAGTAGAAGGATTCCGGCGCCATCAGCTTGGCTGTGGTGCCGGCAACGGCCTCGGCGCCATGGCCGGCGGCCCACACTCGCATTTCGTCTGGGCTCCACAGGCAGGATTCGTAGGTCGCCGGGTCCCAGTCCGGCTCGTTCTGCAGTGATACGGCGTAGAGGTTCACGTTGCGCGTGGCGGCATACCGGATGTAGCTGTTCAGGTACTTGGCGTAGTCGGCGTATCGCGCCGGGTCCAGGCGCCCGCTGTAGAGCGGATTCGTGCGGTCTGTGTTGACGATCTTCATGCTGGCCGGCGGCGTCCACGGCGATGCAAAGACGAGTGCGCCGCGTGCCTGGGCGGCGGCGCCGTTCGCAAGCTCCGCCGTCCATTGGGTGGTGTCGGCCGTCTGGGTCGTGGTGTTCCACTCGGCGGGCGCAATGCGCAACCGCAGGATGGACAGCCCCAGGCTGTCGGTCAGGCTGGTGCCGAACAGCGCGTTCACGCGGTCGTCCGCCATCTTGGTGTAGTACCAGGCCGCCGAGCCGCCGAACCCCTGGATGGTTTGTTTCGCACTGCCAAAGTTGATGGCCGCGGCCGTGGCGGCGGGTTTGATGCTCAGCGTCGTGCTGACCATCGCCGTGCGGTAGTGCGCGCTGTCCCTCGGCACGAACGTGGCCTGCAAGGTCACGCTGCCGGCGGTGCTGGTGGTGGCGGCACTCAGCGGTGCGCCATCCGCTGTGGTGTATGAAGCCGGGTCCACCGTGCCCCCAATGCCGTACAGCGCATAGGGCGCGGTGGAGACCTGCGCAGGCGTCAGCGCAGAACCCTGCAGCACGGCGGCGGGCAGATCCCACCGCACCGGCGGCTCGGCCTTGTTGACGGTCAGCGTTCGCACGGCGGTGGTGGTGGCGTACTTGGTCGTGTCCTGCGGTGTGAATGTCACCGACAGGGTTTGCGTGCCGACCTCCGGCTTGGTGCCAGCCGCGGGTGAATAGGTGAAGGTGCCGGGCACGTTGGCAGTCGCGTTCAACTGCGCTGTGCTGAGCGCCGTTCCCCATGCAATCGATGCGGGGTTGAGCCAGGTGATCGTTGGCGTTGGCGTTGGCGTGGGTGTTGGCGTAGGGCTCGGCGCAGGAGTGGGCGTTGGCGCAGGTGTCGGTGTCGTGGTCGGCGCGGGGCTGGCGCCAGGAGTTGATGCAGACACGGGCGCAGTCGTCCCCGTAGTGGACGAGTCGGCAGGCGTGTCGGCCGAGCCGCCACCACACGCTGCTAGCCACAGGCTCAGCAAACCGATCACCATGCTCCGCGCGAGGGGGGGATGCCGGTCTTGTGGCGCGCTCGTTTTTCTCAACGTCAACAACATGTCTTGGCTCTTCTTTTAGATGGGTTACGCGCGGCAGCCACCCCCTACCAAAGTGGGGTGCTCCGTTTGGCACACGCGGTATCCCACGTCGCCTCGGCGCGCGTCAAGGCAATGGCGGGATTGGTGAGAGTTCTTGAACATCTCCATGGCTTGTCGTCCTGACCAAGCCGGCCGGACGCACCAAACCTGCGCTGTCCGCAAGATGGCCTTGGCGGTGCGCAATGCCTGCGTATGCGTCTGACTTACGACCTGCGCGGTTGCGCTTGGCACGGGTGCGTGGGGCGGGGCGTTCCAAATCGGTGCGCTCCGCACCAAGTCCAAGCGGCAATGCGCTCATTCGCCAGCGCACGCCCAGCACAAGGGCAGCGCCCAGGCAATCAACCACCCGTAGTGCGGCTCAACACGCCACTTCATGCTGCATGGCACAAAACTCGCATAAGCCGTGGGCGACCGGTCAGACCACGACCGTGTCTTTCTCCAATTTCGGCCCATGCACAGCATTCCTTCCTCCGTCGCACAAACGCTGCAGCAACGCATCCTGAGCGGCGATTACCCCAGTGGCAGCCGCCTGCCGCCGCAGCGTGAGCTGGCGGAAACGCTGGGCGTGAGCCGCGCGTCGTTGCGCGAGGCGCTGACGGTGCTTGAGACGCTGGGCCTAGTCGACATCCTGCCCAGCCGGGGCGTGGTGGTGCGCGGCCAGACGTTTGGCGCAGACCGGGCCAGTGCCGAGCGCATGCATCGACCGTTTGCCACGCCGGCGCTGGGCACGCTGTCGCCGCGTCAGTTGATTGAGCTGCGTCTGGTGCTGGAGCCCGGCTGGACGGCGCTGGCCGCCGCGCGCATGCATGCCGCCGGCCTGCGCCACCTGCAATGGCTGCAGCAGCAGTTGGCCCACGCGCTGGAGCGCAATGATTTGCTGAGCGCGGCAGAGGCGGACCTGCACTTCCACGTGCTGCTCGCGCAGTTGTCCGGCAACCCGGGCCTGATGGCGATGGCCGGCCAGTTGGAGCACGCCATTGGCCACAGCCTGCGCCTGCCCTTTGCCCGCAACGGCGCAGACGACCACCCCGCGCACGAGCACGACGCCATCGTGCAGGCCGTTGCCGCGGGTGATGCCGCCGCCAGCGCAGAGGCCATGCGTGCGCATCTGTTGTCGGCCGCGCGCCGCAGCGGCATCGACTTGAGCGCGCCGCCCGCCACGCCCGAACCCATGCAGCACGAACCGGTTTCCTTTCGCCTCGCCTCGATTTCCTGAATTTTCTGAAGGAGTTTTTGAATGTTCCGCACCCTTGCTCTGCAGCTGTCGCGTCACACCTCGCGCCGCACCTTCTTCCACGCCGTCATGGCCGCCAGCGCCCTCGTCGCGTTGTTGCCGGGGCGCCCGGCCCATGCCGATACGCTGGCCAACATCCAGAAAGCGGGCGTGATCCGCGTGGCCATCCCGAATGACTTTCCGCCGTTCGGCTCGCTCGGTCCGGACCTGAAGCTGCAGGGCTATGACATCGACATGGCCGGCCTCATCGCCAAGGAACTCGGCGTCAAGGCAGAACTGGTGCCCGTGACGAGCACCAACCGCATTCCGTTCCTGACCACGGGCAAGGTGGATGTCGTGATCTCCAGCCTGGGTAAGAACGCCGAGCGCGCCAAGGTGATCGACTTCTCGCAGGCGTATGCACCGTTCCCCAAGAGCGTGTACGGCCCGAAGGAAGCGTCGATCAAGGGTCCGGCAGATCTGGCCGGCAAGACGATTGGCGTGACACGCGGTTCGACTGAAGACCTGGCGCTCTCGGCCGTTGCGCCGGCGTCGGCCACCATCAAGCGCTATGAAGACAACAACGCCACGGCGCAGAGCTACCTGATCGGCCAGGTGCAGCTGGTGACGGTGGGCAACATCGTGGCCAACGCGGTGAACGAACGCACGAAGCTGCGCCAGCTCGACCTGAAGTTCCCCGTGGAAGACACGCCTTGCTACGTGGGTGTGGCCAAGGGCGAGCCCGCGCTGCTGGACAAGGTGAACGCCATCATCACCAAACTGAAGACGGATGGCCGCCTGAACGATCTGTCGCAGCGCTGGATCAAGATGCCGCTGCCGGCAAAGATGTAAGAACCGCGCACGCCTTCGCAACACAGGCCCGGCGCGCGCTTAGGTGTGCCGGGTCACGGATGACCTCCATGGCTTATCAATTCGACTTTGGCGCTGTCTTGAGTTACAGCGGCCAGCTCGCGCAGGGCGCGGCCTTCACGCTGGCGCTCACGGCGGCGGGCGCGTTGCTCGGTGGCGCCATCGGCGTTGCCGGGGGCGTGTGCCGCGCCTGGCGCATCGCCCCGTTCAATGCGCTGTTCAAGGTGTATGTGGAGGGCATCCGCAACACGCCGTTCCTGGTGCAGTTGATGTTCGTGTTTTTCGGCTTGCCCTCGCTGGGTGTGCAGATCAACGAATGGCAGGCGGCGTTGCTCACGGCGGTGGTCAACCTGGGCGCGTACATCACAGAGATCGTGCGTGCTGGCATTCAAGAAACGCCGCGCGGCCAGTTGGAAGCAGCCAATGCGCTGGCAATGAGCCGCTGGGCCATCTTCCGGCATGTGGTGCTGCGGCCCGCGCTGCAGAAGGTGTGGCCGGCGCTGAGCAGCCAGATCGTGATCGTGATGCTGGGCACGTCGGTTGTCTCGCAGATTGCCGCGCAGGATCTGACCTTTGCCGCCAACTTCATCCAGTCGCGCAACTTCCGCGCGTTTGAAACCTACCTGGTGGTGACGGCGCTGTACTTTGCGCTGGCGCTGTTGCTGCGTCAGTTGCTGGCCTGGATCGGGCAGCGCTTTGTCGTGGGGCGCCGCGCGCCTGCGGTGTCCGCTGCACCGCTTGCTGCCACCACCGCAGCCGCCTCCATTGGAGACGCCGCATGATCTCCGACATCCCTCTGTTGCCCATTCTTCTCAAGTTGGGGGAAGGGCTGCTCGCCACGCTCATGCTGTCGCTCATGGCCTTTGCACTGGGCGGCACGGCTGGCCTCGTGGTTCTGTTTGCCCGCGTGGGGCGCAACGCCACGCTGCGGCGCGTGAGCAAGGCGTACATCCAGCTCTTCCAGAACACGCCGCTGCTCATGCAGATGTTCATCGTGTTCTTTGGTGCGTCCATGGCGGGATTCGAGATGTCGCCCTGGACTGCCGCCGCCATCGGCCTGACGCTATACACCAGCGCCTATCTGGCCGAGGTCTGGCGCGGTTGTGTGGAGGCCATCCCGCGCGGCCAGTGGGAAGCGTCTTCCAGCCTGGCGATGGGCTACTTCCAGCAGATGCGGCACGTGGTGCTGCCGCAGGCGGTGCGCCTGTCGATTGCGCCCACGGTCGGGTTCTCCGTGCAGATCGTCAAGGGCACGGCGGTGGCGTCCATCATCGGGTTTGAAGACCTGTCCAAGCTGGGTTCGGTGCTGGCCAATGCCACCTTCCAGCCGTTCCTCATCTACGGGCTGGTGGCCGTTGCGTACTTTGCGCTGTGCTGGCCGCTGTCTCTTTACGCCTCTCATCTGGAAAAGAAGCTCTATGCCGCTCGTTGATCTCTGCGCCGTACACAAGCATTACGGCAACAACCACGTTCTCAAGGGCGTCGACCTGCGCGTGGAAAGCGGCCAGGTGGTCGCCATCATCGGGCGCAGCGGCTCGGGCAAGAGCACGCTGCTGCGGTCCATCAACGGGCTGGAGGCCATCGACGACGGGCAGATCGTGGTAGACAACGCGGTGCTCAAGGGCTCGCAGGCCACGCCGGCGCAACTGCGCGCGCTGCGTCTGAACGTGGGCATGGTGTTCCAGCAGTTCAACCTGTTTCCGCACCTCACGGCGGGCGAGAACGTGGCGCTGTCGCCCGTGGTGGTCAAGGGCATGAAAAAGTCCGATGCCCAAGACCTCGCGCGCCAGATGCTGGTCAAGGTGGGCCTGGCCGATAAGTTTGACGCGTACCCCGATCAGCTCAGCGGCGGTCAGCAGCAGCGCGTGGCCATTGCGCGGGCGCTGGCCATGCAGCCGAAGGTGCTGCTGTGCGACGAGATCACCTCCGCGCTGGACCCTGAACTGGTGAACGAGGTGCTGGCCGTGGTCAAGCAACTGGCGGCCGAAGGCATGACGCTCATCATGGTCACGCACGAGATGCGCTTTGCGCGTGACGTTGGTGATCAGCTCGTCTTCATGCACCAGGGGCTGATCCATGAAAGCGGTCCGGCCAAGGAGGTGTTTGCCAGCCCCAAGACGGCGGAGCTGGCGGCGTTCATTGGCGCGGTGCAGTAGGCGGGGCCTATGCCATCTCTTTCAGCCATTTTGGATTAGATATTTTCTAATCCCCACGCCCGGTACTTGTGACTATTTTGATGGTGCGCTCAACATAATGGTTAGGCGCGCCAAATGGGTAACCTGTTCAGTAAGTTTTCTCTCCATCTGTGCATCTTATCTCTCAGGGGCGAGCGGATCTTTATTTGCTTATGCTACCGAAGCCCTGAAATCGGGACGAAGTAAATGCCGTGAATATCTCGCTGCATTTGCCTGATGAATATTGAAATCACATTCTGGAGATAGAACATGTCGAACGTTCAGACCGCTGCCACTTCGTGGGGGACAGTACCGTCGATCCGTGTGTACACGGCCAATGGTGGCAAGATCACCGAGCGTTGCTATGACGGGAAGGGGTGGTACACGGGCGCTTTCAGCGAGCCCGGCGATAACGTCTCCGTCACCAGCTGGCTGGTCGGCAGCGCTGTCCATATCCGCGTGTATGCAACCAGCGGCAGCAACACCACGGAGTGGTGCTGGGATGGCAACAGCTGGACCAAGGGCGGCTACACCGCCACCAACTGATTTACCGCAGGCTTGATCGTGCGGAATCTGAAAAAGGGTTCCGCCTAGGTCGGCGTAAAGCGAGTGCGTTCGCTTTACGCCGATTTATGTTTTGCTTTTTATTTTTGGTTTTTATTTTCTTGGTTTTTGCCAGGTCAGGGTCGGCCGGTATTTGAAAATAATCTGCTTATCAGTCTTGCCGCCTACTGCGCGGCATGGCCCTGCTTGCCGGCAATTCACCCGCCGTGATGCCAGCGTGCGCCTGCGCAGCAGTGCGCAGCGGCGCTCAGCACCGCGCCAAGAAGGGTGTCAGACGCCCGGGGTGCTCTGCGATAATCGCTGCACTCCAGCTCCCGCCTCACCCTCCCCATGGTTGTCCGCCCCCATCTGCACTGGTTCCGCATGCTTCTGGCATGGCGCGGTTCGGTGCTGCCGCAGCTTCTGCCGCGCCTGTTCCTGATCTTCTTCGTGTCGCTGGTGGCCATTGCGGTGCATGCGCACCTGCTGCCCATCTCGGTCAACCTGAGCACGACCCCGTTCTCGCTCGTCGGCATTGCGCTGGCGGTGTTCCTGGGTTTTCGCAACAACGCGAGCTACGACCGCTATTGGGAGGCGCGCAAGCTCTGGGGCCAGTTGCTCAATACGTCGCGTTCGCTCATGCGTCAGGCGCTCACCCTGCCGCGTGGCGATGGCCCGAATGGCATGAACGGTGCCGTGGCCGATGCCGACGTGCGCGAGTTCGCGCAGGTGCTCGGTGCGCTGCCGCACGCGCTGCGCCATCAGTTGCGCCATACCGATGCATGCGAAGACCTCGCCGCGCGCCTGCCTGCACCGTTGCTCGAACGCGTGCTGGCCTCGCGCTACCAGCCCATCGCCATCGTGCAGTGGTTGAGTGAATGGGTGCAGCGTCGCGCGCAAGCCGGCGCACTCGATGGGTATGCCGCCCTGGCGTTCGATCGCAACCTGAACGAGCTGTCGAACAGCATCGGCGGGTGCGAGCGCATTGCCGGCACGCCGCTGCCGTTTGCGTACTCGGTCATGATCCACCGCACGGTGTACTTCTTCTGCGCCGCACTGCCGTTCGGGCTGGTGGAAAGCATCGGCAGCTTCACGCCCGTGTTTGCGGTGTTCGTGGCGTACACCTTCATGGCGCATGAAGCCATCGCCTCGCAGCTTGAAGATCCGTTCGGCACGGAAGACAACGATCTCGCGCTCAACGCGCTGTCCAACACGATTGAAGATGCGGTGCGCGACATCATGGGCGAGCCCAGCATGCCGCCGCGTGCAGGCGTGCGAGGCGGGGTGATCTTGGATTGATGCGGCGGCTGCCGCGCAACGCCTAAACGGCCATCACCAGCGGCTGCGCCCACCGCTCCAATGTGGCGGCGCTGCCGTGTGCCGCACCGCCAGCCGAATCTGCGTTGCCCGCCAGCAGGGCGCTCAGTTCCACACCGAACAGGCTTGCGCATGTGTCGTTCAGCGTGCGCACGTTGCGCATGCCGGCCCGCCGGGCCAGCGCGTGCGGCGCTTCGCCATCGGGCTCGGCACTGCCGCACATCTGCGCCAGCTGGTACAGCGCCCACGCGGCGCGTTGCTCGCGCACCAGGGCGTGCAGCGCTTCGCCTTCTGCAAACAGACGCGCCCGCACCTGGCGCGGGCAGGCCTGCCAGCACTCGCTTAGCAAAGCCGCTTTCCACGCCTGCGCGGGGTGTTCGAACACCAGCGTGGCCGCTGCGCGCGCCCAGGGCTTGTCATGCTGAATGGCGGCCATGCGCGGGCAGCCTGCGTCGGGCATGGCCTTGAAGCTGATGGCGCATGGCTGCCATACCGTGCCCGGTATCTCGCAGCCGAAATGCGCGAAGGCGGGCACGACAAACGGGTCACCCGGGCGCACTTCGCGCCGCCCGTTGGCATCGCGCAGGCACGCGCTGCCCCGCTCGGCCTGCACGCGCACCGCAAACGGAAAGCGCAGGCGCGAGAGACGGACATGGGCACGGCTGATGAGTGGCATGGCTGACCGATAAGGCGGCGGGTGAAGCGCGACTGTCGCAGGATTCTAAGTCTGCGTGCAACAGGGGCAATGTCGCTCGGGTGACAGAGTGGGGTGCCGCTTACAGTTCCGACAGGCCGAAGAGCCGCAGCCGCTCAAGGTCGGTCACGCGGATGGTCTGATATGACAGCGCGATCATTCCGCCTTCGGCCAGCCGTTGCAGCGCGCGGTTGACGCGCTGGCGCGACAGCCCCGTCAGCAGCCCGATCTCTTCCTGCGACAGTTCCAGCACGGTGCTTGTGCGCGGGTACAGGGCCGGGTGGAACAACTGCGCAATCGCTTGCGCCACGCGTGCATCTGCGCTCAGCAGGCGGTCGTTCTGCACGGTGGCAATGAACTGGCCCATGCGTTCGTTGAGCTGACGCACCACAAAGCTGGCAAATGGCAGGCTCTGCGCGAGCAGCGTGTTGAACACGGGTTCGGGCACCAGCAGCACCTGCGAGGCACGGATGGCGATCACGTCATAGCGGCGGTCTTCGCGCTTGATGACGCTGCCCTCGCCGCACCAGCCGCCAGCGGGCACGCCGGAGAACGTGCAGCCGCGCCCGTCGGAGGTGTACACCGCCAGTTTGATGAGGCCGGTGTCGACGCCGATCCAGTAGCGAGACGGCTCGCCGCGCCGGGCAATGAAGGCGCCGGGTTCGAATGCCTGCAGCAGGGTTTCTCTCGCGGCCAGGGCCTGGTGTTCAGGCGCTAGCGCGGTGAACCACGCATGGCCTTCCAGTTGCATGGCGGGCGTGGCAGGCGTGGGGGCGCGGGTGGCGTTCATGGCAGGCGTGGGCACTCGGTCAAAGGGTGGCGGGGGCGCGTGGGGCTCTGCCGTCGCTTTGTAAGAAACCCGTCAGCCTTGGTGTGGCGCGGGTTTCCGGGCGGTTTGTCATTCAGGTGACAGAGTGCGGGAGCCGGCAGATGATAGCGTTGCCCAACAAAAAGCAACAGCGCCCGGCGCACGGAGACACAGCAATGCCCACGGATTTTGATAGCGGTCTGGCCCGCAACGCGGCCAACTTCGTCCCGCTCACCCCGATCGAGTTTCTTGCCCGCGCGGCAGACGTCTATGGCGACCGCCTGGCGATCGTGCACGGCCCCGTGCGTCAGAACTGGCGCGACACCTGCACCCGTGCGCGGCGCCTGGCCAGTGCGCTGGCGCTGGCCGGCGTCGGCCGTGGCGACACGGTGGCGGCGCTCTTGCCGAACACACCGGCCATGGTGGAAGCCCATTTTGGGGTGCCGATGGCGGGCGGCGTGCTCAACGCGCTCAACATCCGCCTGGATGCCGCCAACCTCGTCTTCATGCTGCGTCATGGCGAAGCCCGCGTGCTGCTGGCCGATACCGAGTTTGCCGACGTGGCCCGCCAGATGGCGCTGGAAATTCCTGGCCTGAAAGTGATTGCCGTGAACGATGCCCTGGGCCCGCAGGCCGAGCCGTTTGGCGACACCGATTACGAATCCTTCCTGGCCTCGGGCGATCCGCACTACGACTGGCAGATGCCGGCGGATGAGTGGGATGCGATTGCGCTCAACTACACCTCGGGCACCACGGGTGACCCGAAGGGCGTGGTCTATCACCATCGTGGCGCCACCATCAACGCGGTCTCGAACATCCTGGAGTGGGATCTGCCCAAGCATCCGGTCTATCTCTGGACGCTGCCGATGTTCCACTGCAATGGCTGGTGCTTCCCGTGGACGATCGCGGCGCGCGCGGGCGTGAACGTCTGCCTGCGCAAGTTTGAGCCGAAGCTGGTGTTCGACCTCATGCGCGATGAAGGCGTGACGCACTACTGCGCAGCGCCTATCGTGCACACCGCGCTGGTGAACGCACCGCCGTCCTGGCGCGAGGGCCTGCGTGGGCCGGTGCGCGGCATGGTGGCAGGCGCACCGCCCCCGGCCGCCGTGCTGGCGCAGATGGAAGCCATGGGCTTTGAGCTGACGCACGTCTACGGCCTGACCGAGGTGTATGGCCCTGCAGCCGTCTGTGCCGAGCAGGACGAATGGCGCGCGCTGCCCGAGCATGACCGCGCCACGATGAAGGCACGCCAGGGCGTGCGCTATCACCTGCAATCGCAGGTGGCGGTTCTCAACCCCGAGACCATGCAGCCCGTGCCGGCTGATGGCGAGACCATTGGCGAGATCATGTTCCGCGGCAACATCTGCATGAAGGGCTACCTCAAGAATGAGAAGGCCACGCGCGAGGCGTTTGCCGGCGGCTGGTTCCACACCGGCGACCTGGGCGTCTGCATGCCCGACGGCTACATCAAGATCAAGGACCGCAGTAAGGACATCATCATCTCCGGCGGCGAGAACATCTCAAGCGTCGAGGTGGAAGACGCGCTGTATCGGCACCCCGCCGTGCTGGCTGCCGCCGTGGTCGCCCAGCCCGACGCCAAGTGGGGCGAAACACCGTGCGCCTTCGTTGAGCTCAAAGACGGCGCCACCGCCACCGCAGAAGACCTGATCGCGCATTGCAAGACGCTGCTCGCGGGCTTCAAGGTGCCCAAGGCCGTGTTCTTCGGGCCGCTACCCAAGACGTCGACGGGCAAGATCCAGAAGTACGAGCTGCGCCGCAAGGTGAACTCCACCTCGGCGATCGACGTGTGAGCCTGGTGCGGGCCGCCGCATGGGCCCGCAACAAGATGGCCACGGCCAGCGGCTGCACCCACCGCGGCTGGGATGGCGCTACTGGGCGCGCCCGAGCGGGTTGCATTCTGGCCGGGCGGCCGCCTCTGCCGTGTCCCGCACGTTGGACAGACGCAGTACTGAAAACGGGCCGAAGTAGCGCTGCGTCCGTACCAGGCATTCATAGCCCTGCGCTTGGGCATCGTCCGGGGCGTAGGCTTCAAACGTGTCCAGCGTGCCCAGCAGGGCGGTGTGATCGCCGCGCCAGACAACGCGGCTCGGCCTGCCCTCAACCGACTCAACCGGTGCGGAAGCCGCATTCCGCTCGATGCGGGGGCCGGGCAGGGCCCGGAATCCGTGGAACGCGTACGTAGTCTCTTGCGTGGTGCCAACCGGCTCCGGTTCGCCGCTCGTGTTGGTTGCAGCGTCTCTCAGGTGAACATGCTCAATGCTCACGTTGTCCGGCGCGATGGCCAGCACCAGCAGCGCCACTGCGGCAGCAAGCGCAACACCAACCTGCCGATACATACCGCCGCGCACTCCCGGCCCGCGCGTCACCCATAGCGAGTAAGCGAGTTGCGGCAGCATCAACAACCCGCCCAGCCACAGCAACGCAGTGCCCGCAGCGTCATAACCGAGATGCCAGTTCAGCGCGGCCAGCCAGCCGATGTCTTTGGACTGGCCCAGCGCGAGGCACAGACCGCCGGTGATGAGCAGCAGGGCGACAACGGCGCTGTACCGGCGAAGGGGTTGGCGGGAGGGTGGGTTGGACAGAGTTTTCATGTCGCCAACTTGGTGGATCGACCTACTCACCATGCTTGAACTGCTGTGAGATGGCCCTTGCTGTCGTACTCGCGATCCGGATCATCGCGACAACGCGATGGGTTTGCATTCCGGCTGCTTTGACGCCTCTGCAGCGTTGCGAATGTTGACGGTGAACAGCCCGACAAATGGGCCGAAGTATCGCACTGTGCGGACAAGGCATTCGTAACCATGGGACCCGGCGTTGCTTGTGGTCTGGGCTTCATCGGCTGCGTAGGTTTCGTACGTGTCGATTGTGCCGAATACCACGTTGTGCGTGCCGCGCCAGATAGTTCGGCTCGGCCTGCCTTCTATGGACCGGTTTGGTGCCGTATCAACCTCATGCTGGCGGTAGAAGCCGGGTATTGGGCGAAAGCCTTGGAATGCATAGAGGCTCGTGCGTGTGCCGCCGGCAGTTGGCTCGCCCTCACTCATCGCCGCCGTGTCTTGCAAGTGGTACTTCTTGATCATCAGGTTATCTGGGGCAACTGCCAGTAGCACGAGTGCTATCAAAACCGCAATGGCGGCGCCGGCTCGCTTGTGCCATCCGCCGTGTGCGTTTGGTCCGCGACTGAGCCAAAACGAATACGCCAACTGCGGAAGCATCAACAGTGCGCCAAGCCATAGCAATGCCACGCCGGCCGTGTCGTAGTTGAGATGCCAGTCCAACTGCTCCAACCAACGGATGTTTTGCGATTGGCCCAACATCAAGCACAAGCCACCAGTGATGAGCAGTAGCGCGACAAGGGCGCCGTACCAGCGGATAGGCTGGCGACGCGATGGCGAATTGGAGAGAGTGTCCATGGGTACAGTGAAGGCTACGAAGCTAGAGAAGACATTCGATTGTGTGCCGTCTCAAAATTCCCGGAGTAGTTCGCCCCAGATTTCAACCAAGAACGGTTGAAAGGCGACGTGGAATACGAACCCCCATGCGATTACTCCCAGCGCAATGCAGACAGCGCATACGATACCGATGATCCAAGTCGCCTTACGTCGGCCAGCGCGCTCATCGGAGGCTTGGCTTCGAACACGGTACGGGTTGGCCTCTTCGGTTGTTCGCCCTTCGTCTGCCGTCCATGCGGCAGGCAACTGCGCCTCACGCCGGAACCGCTCATACAAAATGGTAGACAGCGGCCCAGGCCAGAAGGCGGTCCACCAGAAGATGCGGAAAGGTCCGATGGCGGGCCACCAGTTACGTTTGCGCAAGCGCCCAATGACCCCCGCGGCTATCTCCTCTGATGAATCGGAGAGGCTGACCTCCCGCATCGGCCCAAAGTCGAGCAATGCGCTTTGCCATGTACGGCCACCGGGTACCACCTCGAGCTCAGGCATTTGTTCCGGCGCCTCGTCCATGTAGCGTCGGATGAGTTCCCACAGGCGCTGGCATGCATCCCGGTCGGGCAGGATGCCTTGCACGCGCATGCGTTGTATCGGCCGCGGCGATGGCCCAGCGCTGAATTCCACCAATGTCAAAGCCCAGGCCGGCAGCGCGCCCATGGTTAGCGGACCCGGCACGGCGGATGCAAAAGGGCGCACATGGTTCCAGTCGAGGCGAACGGCGATTTTGCCCTCTTGGGTGTACACGCTACGCGTCTGTCGATTGAAGTGGAGATTGGCGTAGCGGTTAAATAAGCTGATTTTGAGCAGGTAGAAGATTCCAGCAACAAAACCTGGAGTCAGCAAGGCGGCTATCGCACCCATGATGAGTCGGCCTGACCAGGGCTGGCTGTCGTCGAAGATAAGCAGTATCGAGGCCGGCACGATAAACGCCAGCATGAACAGCAGCGCCAGTGCCATGAAAGGGCTCAGTGCCTCCACGTCGGATGCGATCTCGTCGTAGGCCCAGACCATGGAGTGGGAGTCCAGCTTGATGATGCTGCGCGGTGGCCCTTCGGGTGTCGCATCGCTATGGCGCGGCAACTCGCCCTGCAACAACGGCTGTGTCCCGTCAGAGGCAGAGACCGTTGGTGGGTGCGATGCAAGATGAGATGGCTTACGCATGCCACGTCTTAACCATGGGTGGGCTCCTTTTCCTTGCTTTCTGCTACCTCGTCGGCGGAGCGGCCATCCACCACGAAATCCTTGTATGCGGCGCGGTTGGGCCAGTACTGGACTTCGGCCCCCGGGACGCCCTGGATTAAGGCTTGGGCTGAGCGATAGATGCCCGCGGCAGGAAAGATCGCGTCTGTGATTGCCTGCCTCCGGAGAGCGTCCTCTAGACTTGCACCCCCCCCGATCCAGATCATGATCGACAGGCCATCGCCCTCCAGGCTGGCCCGGGCGTGCACCTGTGCCGACGCTGGAGTGTGGATCACGTTCTCGAGATCGAACTCCTTGGCGGTTGTACTTGACCTCCCTGCACCGCTGAGCTGATACCTCGCTATTACCCCTTGCCCGGAAGACTTTGGGGCTTTGACTTGGATGTCCATCTCGGTGGCATCGCCAAATACAGGTATCTCGATTTTCATGGCATTGGGGTTACCAAAGGCGGAAGCCTTTTCGAGTTTGACCGAGTAGAAAAGGCGCAGTAGTGCATCGAGCTGCTGTCGAGTTGTTGAATACGCACCCCCCCATTTCGGGTTGGAATGCGAACCCAACATGCAGCGGTCTGCCCATTTTTCAAACGGACTGGTTGTAAAGCGATCCGCAAAATAGCCCAGGCCCCAAGACGTTGCTGTCAGCGCAGCAGACGCGATGCCAATCCACATGGCAACTGGAGGCGCCTCGAGGGAGACTTCTGCTCCTACGGCTGCGGTTTCACCCGCTACAGCTAAGCCTGCGGCGGCCTCGCCCACGGTGGTCAGCGCTGCGCGTTCTGCCATGGCTTTCAACGCGGCGTTCGCCACCATGCGCGTGTAGGCGTAGTAAACGACACCGCTTGCAGCGCCTGTACCGCCGGCACCCATCTTCAAACCGCCAGCCAAGCGGTCACCTTCTCGCCAAAGCTTGGCGCCATCTAAGATGCCCACACTGCCTTCGATCACGGAAACCGCCATCACCAACCTGCCGGCAACGGCTGTCAGCCGGTAGTACTCCGGCGTTTTCACGCCTTGGTGAGCAACCTGTTCGGCGACATATTTGAGCTCGTATCCTGCTTGCCAGATCGCAAATGCCGAGGCGGTCGCTTCTCCAAGATCTTTGGCCAAGCGCCCCAAGTTGACATCACCGGATTGCGCTTCGCCAATATCGACACCAAGCTCGTTCAGACTTTGAACAAGAGAGAAGATACGCATGACGGCAAGCCCTGCGGATGCAGCGGCGTAGACTTTGGCCCCGGTCAGCGATAGATCCTCCTTTATCTCGAGAATCTCGCGCTCGGGAAGCGCATGCGTGGCGTCGGCGATCTCCGCAATCTTGTTGAACTGCGTAGGCATCGTTTCGCCCTTGCGCCACTCCTTGCCCAGTACGTCGAAATATTCGTCGATCTGTTTGGTTGTCTTCGGCACCTTGGTCATGATCTTGCCGCCGGCCTGGCCCTTCAATCCATCGGACACTGCGTCGGCAGGCAGCGGGCGGTTGTAGGACGTCTTGGGAGTGCCGACGCTCAACCCCTTGGCGTCGCCTTGCTTGCGCCGCAGGCTTGTGAGAAGTGCGGTGGGCCCGCCTTTGCCAGGGACTTGAATGAAGGCGACATCCTCTGCAGTCAGGGCTGCGGCCTGGATGCGCCGGAACGTCAGGCGGAAGAGTTTTGGGTCCGCCTTGAACAACTGTCGGGCGCGCGAGCCAACGGCTTGCATCAAGCGCTTCGAGCTCTCGCTATTTTTGAGCGCAGCCTTGTTTCTGAGCTCACGAACCTTGCTCAGGAAGCCGATCTGCTCACGCCCTTCAACGTATATCTTGGTGGCTTCACCTACCTTTCCTTTATGCTGCGAGAGCAATGTCAGCAAGTCGTCTTGGTTGGCGGCAATGCCTCGCCAGAAGAGTTGCTGGGTACTCAGCGTGTCGAGCATGAGCTGGGCAAGCAGCACCTTTTCGAATTCATCCTTGCTGATCCCGCAGCCTTCATACAGGTTTGCGACGCAGTGACCAAACAAGGCAGCCATCTCTATGTCCGTCTGATCGAATAGTTCGGGATGCCGCCGCTGCGGTACGAACTTCATCCACGCGATGTAGTCAGCAGAACGCTTGTCGAAATCTGCGGAGGCGTCGGCGCATCGGTGATAGCTCTCAAGGTATTTTTTGTACGCTTGAGGATCCAGCATGGCTTCCACTTTTCCTTTCTGGTTTCCAAACGGTGTGCTTTCAATCAATCCCGCCGTTGCCATCAGATCGCGCTCGGCATCGGTGTACGGTTTTCCTTTCCCGTCCGTATTCCCCATGATGTCGGCCAGCGCGCAGTTGCGGTAGTAGTTCAACTGCGTGGCGATGCCAATGTCATCTTCCAGCGGCAACAGAAGCCCCTCAATCTTGTACGGAGCGTTGTTGCGCTTCATGACGTTCAAGAGCGAGGCTTCCGTGCACGGCGCGGGCCGGCTGTAAGCCTCTACCAGCAAGGTGCGACGGTCAACGCGCTGCTGGAACCCCATCACCTGATTCTTCAGTAGGCCATCGCCAATCAGGCTCAACGGTCCCATGTTGGCCATCACGGTCGACTCGCACACCTTCTTCGGCATGATCTTCTTCATGTGGAAGGCGGCCGGGTCCTTGGCCACGTCGTCACGCACGCGCTTCGTCCAGCGTGCGTCCGAGAAGCCGATCCAGGCGGTAGGGCGCTTCGTTGGCTCGGCGATGGTGAGCAGCAGTGCATCCGGGGTGTTGGCCAAGCGCGAGCATGTTGCGGGATGACCGCCCATTGCCCCGGCCAAGTCCGGCGCCATGCGTTGCATACGCCCGTCGGGCTGCACGGTGTAGATTTCCCACGAGGGGTCTTCCGGATAGTAGACATAGAGCCACCCGGCGCGCATGCGGCGCAGCACATATTGCGATGCTTGCAACGGCCGGCCAGCGAGGTAGCCCTGCTGATCGAGCATGTCGGCCAACTGTATCCAGTCGGATTCTCCTGGCCGAAAGTACTGTGGCGGCAGGGCAGCGTACAGCGTCACGAGCATCGTCAGGCCCGACTTGTCGCAACTCGGGCACTTGGGCGGCTGCACCGGCAGATTGTTCTCTTTGGCCGCTGCGACGGCCTTTTGCAGCTTGGCGTGGTCAGGCATGGCTGTGTCGCTCCCAGAACGCTGCGTCGAAGCCGGCGAGTGCCGCAATGGGTGAGTCACCCTGGGCACGCGCGGCGAGCATGGCCTCGCGCACGGTGGTGTCTTGATCGAACTGCGGGGAAATCAGAACGCCGTACAAGGCGTAGATGATGCGGTCGAGTTCGTTGGTGAGGCTCCACGCGCTGCTTGCGCGTTCGACCAACGACAGAATGGCGGCGGCCAATGGAGGCTGCACGACGTTGTGTTCGGCGTCCTGTAATGCGTTCAGTACGGCGTTGATGGTGCTGCTGTTGCGCAGCATCGCCTTGGCGGTTTCCGGCCATGTTGCGTCGGCCAAGGGCGTAGTCGTTGCCGGCGCTGGGTAGCGCTGCAATGCGCCTGCACGGTTCAGCCACCACACGCCGTTGGTGCTGGGTGCGTAGCGCACCGGCGGTTCGGCATCGCCCAAGTCAGTGAGCAGTTCAAATACGCGCGGATCCCACAGACGCAGATAGCGTGCGTGTGATCCGGGCCAGCGGTGCCTGGCCTGCATCGCCATCTCGTGCGCAACGTGTCGGGCCTGCTCTGCAGGAAAGACCAGCCATGCGCAAACCGATGAGCCGCGCGTCTCTCTGTCGGGATGGCGGGTGGCTTCGGCCCAGGCGAGGTCGAGCGTGAAATCGATCGTGTCATCGCGGCCGAAGTCGCCGAGCGGAAGCAGGTAAGGGCGCTGCGCGGGCTGGATGATGTCAGGCTCGATGGGTAGCGGCACGGCTTCGCTGCGACACCGTGCGTTGGCAAGCGGGTCCGTGATCTGCGGGCTGATCAGTACCCACAGTGACGATGGCGGCGGGCCGTCTAGCAGCGGGTCGACTTGCGCAAACAGGTGGTCCCGCAGGTGTTGGAGCGTGGCGGTATCGGCCAGGGCAGTGCGCTCAGGGCTCGGGCGCGCTGCCATGCTTTGTGCCAGTTCCTGGAGGATGCTGTTGGCCACGTTACGGCTCCTTGGGCGGCGTCACGCCCATGTCGTCGAGTGGGTCAACACGATGGGCAGCGGTATCGCGAACGCGCTCTGCCGGTGTTCTCGCATCACTCAAATGAAGCGTCATTCGAGGCGCCGCCGGCCTGGGCTAGGCGATGGTATTGGAATCGCGCCCCGGGCTGGATTAAGAGGTGTTAATAAACTGCAGAAATGGCACCTTTCAGGCACTGCAGGGCCCGATGGGTGAACGCCGGAATACAAAAAAGCCCCTCGCCGTGGCGAGGGGCTTTGCATTCGCACAAACCGATTCAGTCCAGCCTCACGGCACCGCCACAATCGCCATCCCGCGCGGGATGTTGCCGGTGGCGGCCGATCCGCTTGCCACCGCGGTCAGCTTGCCGGTGGTGCTGTTGATGCTGTACGCGCTGACGCTGTTGTCCACGGCGTTGACCACATAGGCAAAGGTGCCGACGGGGTTGACGAGCACGGTCACGGGCGCGTTGCCGGTGGGCGTGGTGTCGATCAGCGTGAGCGCGCCATTGGCGGAGTTGATGCTGAAGACGCTCACGGTGTTGGCCAGCACGTTGGTCACATACATGAAGCCGCCTGACGGTGCGATCGCGATGTAGTACGGGTTGGTGCCCGCTGCCACCGGTGTGCCCGATGCGGTGAGTGCACCGGTGTTGCTGATGCTGTAGACGTTGATGGTGTTGTCTGCGGCGTTGGTCACGTAGGCGACGGTGCCTGCCGGGTTGACCGCGATGAACTGCGGCGTGTTGCCGGTGTTGACCGCGGTGCCCACCTGCGTGAGCGCGCCGGTGGTGTTGTTGACGGCAAACGCCATGGCCGTGCCCGGCGTGGCGCCGCTGTTGGCATTCACCACGTAGGCGAAGGTGCCTGCGCTGTTGATGGTGACGGTGTACGGATTGGCCCCTGCGGTGATGGGGGCGAGCGCGGTAAGCGCACCCGTGCCCGTATTGACCGAGAACGCTGAGAGCGTGTTGTCTCCATAGTTGGCCGTGTACGCAAACTTGCCGTTGGGCGTGCGCGCAATGCTGTACGGCTGCATGCCCGTGGGCGTGGCCGAGCCCACTACCGTGAGCAAGCCGGTATCGGCATTGATGGAGAGCGTGGTGACGGTGTTGTCGTTAGCGTTGGCCACGTAGACGTACTTGCCCGCCGGGTCGATGGTCAGTGAAAGCGGCCCTTGCCCCACGGGCACCGATGTGCCGATAGCCGTGGGCATGCCGGTGGTCAGGTCCAGCGTGAAGGCGGAGATCGTGCCGTCGTTCGAGTTGACCGCGTAGCCGAACAGCGGCCGCGGTGCGCAGGCCACCGCAATGGTGGTCACGTTGCTGGTGCCCACGGTGCCGCTGCCGTTGGTGACGGTGCAGTTCTCGCCCAAGGGACGCGTGCCCACCGTGGCCGCGTAGGGCTTGCCCTGCGCGAGCTTGGTCGGAAAGTGGAAGCTGCCGTTGGCGCTGACGACGACAGCATCGCCGCCGTTGTCCAGCAGCGTGACGGACGTGCCCGTGGCCAGGCCGCTGACGGTGCCGCCCACGGAGTAGGTTGCCGGGGCGGGTACGGGCGCCGGCGTTGGCGACGGTGTGGGCGCGGGTGATGGCGTTGGCGCTGGCGTGTTGTTGCTCGTCGGCGGGGGCGTGGTAGCAGCATCTTCGCCGCCACCGCAGGCGGTGAGCCCCAGCGACAGCGCGGCGGCCATTACCAGCGCTGCGCCGTGCATGCCGCGTGCGTGCCGTGGAGCATCGGGTGGGATCGGTGCCGGTGTCGGCTGTGCGTGGGCGCTGCTGCTGCGTTGCGCTTGGGCGATCAAAAGCTCGGCCATGGCTCCCCCCGTTCTGGTTGTCGCGGTTTGTTGACTCGCGTTTCCTCGAAGCATAGGTACCCGGCCTTGCACGCCGACATAGGCCAATTGACGGACAAAGCCCTCGGCTTCATGGACGGAGGCGCCGCTGTAGGTCGAGTGCATGTGATTGGCGCGATACTGGCGGCTCTCGCCCGCTTCTCGTCCGCTTCTCGCCCGCTTTTTGCCTACACGCGCTGCCAGTCATGTCCAACGCCAACCTGAGCAACAACGCCGTCGTGATCCGCCAGCTCTCTTCCGCCAATGCGGCCGATGTGGCGGACTACCGCGCGATTCGTCTTGCTGCGCTCAAGGATTCGCCCGATGCATTCGGTTCAACGTACGAGGCCGAGGTCGGGCTCTCGACGGAAGCGTTTGCTGAGCGGTTAGCTACCACCATCGTGCTGGGCGCCTATGCGGGAACCGGAAGCGACGCACGCATCATCGGCATGGTCGGCTTCAAGCAGCAAACGATAGCGAAGCTCGCACACAAGGGTTTTGTGTGGGGCTTTTACGTGGCGCCGGCAGCGCGAGGGCGCGGTGTGGGCGTGGCGCTGGTGGAGCGCATCGTGGCGGCAGCAACGGGGTTGGTTCAGCAGCTCACGCTGTCGGTGGTGCAGGGCAACGATGCGGCGCTGGCGTTGTACGAGCGTTGCGGGTTTGAAACCTACGGCGTGGAGCCGCGCGCGCTCAAGTCCACCACCGGCTATGCAGATGAAGTGCTGATGGTGCGCTTTCTGCGCGACTGAGCCTGTAGGTGCAGCGCCTACGCGGGCACGCAGGCGCTGCTGTACAGCGATCGTTGTACTGGCGCCAGAGTTGTTACGCCGCTGCAACGTAGGGCGCCTTCAGCGGCACCGGGTTGCGCAGGCTCACGTTCAGCAGGTTCCAGCTGTTGATGGTGACGATCACAAAGCTCAGCTCGGCGATCTCTTCATCGCTGAAGTGCTCGCGCAGTTTGGCGAATTCTTCGTCGCTGGCATCGCTGTGTGGGGTGTTGGTGACCACCTCGGCCCAGCGCAATGCGGCGCGCTCGCGCTCGGTAAAGAACGGGGCCTCGCGCCAGCCGGCCACGGCGTTCAGGTGGCGCGGATCTTCGCCCATCTTGATGAGGTCGCTCCAGTGCATGTCGATGCAGAAGGCGCAACCGTTGATTTGCGACACGCGCAGCAGCACGAGGTCGACCAGCCTTGCGCCCAGCAAGTCGCGGCGCAGGCCGTTCGACAGGTTCAGCAGGTTGTTGAACGCCTTCGGTGCGAGTTGGAAGTAAGCGATGCGGGGGGCTTGCGACATGAGCGGCTCCTAAAGGGTTTGGGTTGGTGACCAGGAGCAATGGCAGGCGTTGCGTTGTTGCCGTGTATCGCTCCATACCTTTAAGACGCCCCGTTCGGCCGGCTTGTGACAGCCCGGCCAAAAAATGTTTCGCTTTCTTTTATGCGCCGATGCCGATGTGCGCCAGCTTGTCCGGATTGCGTACCACGTAGATGGCCACGATGCGGCCGTTTTCGATGACGAACGACTGGGCCGATTCCAGCGTGCCGTTGACGTAGCGCAGCAGGCCGGGTTCGCCATTCACGCGGGCATGCACGTAGCGGACTTCGCCCATGGCGCGCACCAGCTCGCAGTAGATCTTGGTGATCTGGCCGGCGTCTTGAATGATGCGCATGAACGAAGGCACCTTGCCGCCGCCATCGCCCACGAGCTGCGCGTCGTCTGCAAGCAGGGCGCGGATGGCGTCGCGCTGGCCCGTGCGTGAGGCTTCGGCAAAGCGCTCCAGCAAATCCCGATGCGCATCGGGCGCGACATCAAAGCGCGGGCGCTCCTGCTGCACGCGGTCGGATGCGCGGTGCACCATCTGACGGCACGCGGCTTCGGTCTTGCCCAGCAGGGCGGCAATCTCTGCGTAGTCCTGATCGAACACCTGCCGCATCAGAAACGCCGCGCGCTCCTCGGGCGAGAGGCGCTCGAGCACCCACAGCAGGGCCATCGACAAGTCGCCGGCCAGTTCCACGGCGGCCTCGGGCGTGGGCGCGGCGGATTCCGGTTCGACCAGGGGCTCGGGCAGCCACCAGCCGACGTACGCTTCGCGCTCGGTCTTGACGGCGCGCAGGCGATCGATCGACAGGCGCGTGACGACGGTCACGAGCCACGCCTCGGCCGATTGCAGCGCGTTCTGATCGGTCTGGTGCCAGCGCATCCAGGCGTCCTGCAGCACGTCTTCCGCGTCAGCCCGGCTGCCGAGCATGCGATAGGCAATCGCAAAGAGACGGGGCCGCGCGGCGGTGAAGGCCTTGTCTTCGCTGTCGGTGCGGAGGGTGTGGTCCGGGTTGGGCTGGGTCATGGCGGGGCGTCGTCTAGGGATGATGCCCCCTAGACGGGCGAGCGCGATCGTTTGTGACAGGGTGCTGCGATTATGCGGCGTTCGTCACATCCCGTGTGTCGGCTGCACCTATGTTGGCGCTGAGCCACGGCATCAGCGCCTGCCGCAGCGTCAACAGGTCGATGGGTTTGCCGAGCAGGTGTGCGCCGGCAATGGGCTCGCCAATCTCGGCCTCCGTGCCGTAGCCGGACATCAGCAGCACGTCCACCTGCGGCTGCAGGCGCAGCAGCGTGCGGGCAAGGTCCGCGCCGGATTGGCCGGGCAGGGTGAGGTCAGTCAGCAGCACCTGAACGGGGTGTGCGCGGGCCAGTGCAAGCGCGTCCTCGGCATTGGCGGCGGCCACGCATTGCAAGCCGAAGGTGGTGAGCACCTCCTGCATGGCTTCGCGCGAGGCGGTGTCGTCTTCCACCAGCAGCACCGTAGGCGGCTGTGACGCGTCTGTCGCCACGGCATGGTCTACCGATGGCGACGCCGATTGCGCGTGGGCCTGCGCGGTGCGGCTCGCGGTGAGCACGTTGCGCACCATGCGCGCCAGGTCGTCACGCCGGTAGGGTTTGCCGAGCAGCGTCACGCCGGGCGGTAGCCGGCCGTCGTGCTGCACCTCGTCACGCGTGTAGCCCGAAACGAGCAGCACCGGCAGGGGCGGCACGCGTTGCGCAGCGCGTATCGACAGTTCGCCGCCCTTGATGGAGCCCGGCATGATCACGTCGGTAAACAGCAGGTCGATGGGCGTGTCGCTGTTCATGAGTTCGAGCGCGGCCTCGCCGTTGGCGGCCGTGAGCACGCGGTAACCGAGCTGGGTCAGCATGTCGACGGCGGTCAGGCGCACGTCGGTATCGTCTTCCACCACGAGGATGGTCTCGCGCCCGCCCATGGGCGTGACGATGGTGTCGCGCAGCTCGACGGCATCGTCCGGGGCCGCCTCCGTGCAGCGCGGGAAGTAGAGCTGCACCGTGGTGCCCTGGCCGACCGTGCTGTCAATGGCAACATGTCCGCCGCTCTGCTTGACGAAGCCAAACACCATGCTCAGCCCCAGGCCTGTGCCGTGGCCGTCGGGCTTGGTGGTGAAAAAGGGCTCGAAGACGTGTTCGACCACTTCGGGCGGCATGCCCACGCCGGTGTCGGTGACAGAGAAGACGAGGTAGTCGCCGGGGGCGGGCTGGTCGCGCCCTTGCGCTTGTGTGTTGCCGAGCGAGACGTTGTTGGCGGCGATGGTCAGCATGCCGCCACCGCGCATGGCATCGCGCGCGTTGATGGCGAGGTTCAGCAGCGCGTTCTCGAGTTGGTTGCGGTCGGCCTGCACGTTCCACAGGTCGTCGGCCAAGCGCGTTTCCACCTTGATGGCCTCGCCCAGCGCACGGTGCAGCATCTCGCTCATGCCTTGGACCAGCCGCGTCGGGTTGACGACCGCCGGAGAGAGCTGCTGGCGCCGCGCAAAGGCAAGCAATTGCGCGGCCAGCGTGGCACCGCGCTGCACGGCTCGCGTGGCGGCGGCAATCCGGTGCTGCACGCGCGTGTTGCCCGGCGCTTCCACCGAGAGCAACTGCAGGTTTCCGGCAATCACCTGAAGCACGTTGTTGAAGTCGTGCGCCACGCCGCCGGTCAGATTGCCGATGGCTTCCATCTTTTGAGCCTGGCGCAATTGCGCTTCCACTTCAGCGCGGGCAGACAGTGCATCGGCCACGCGTTGCTCCAGCGTTTCGGTCAATTGGCGCAGGGCCTGTTCGGCGGCCTGCCGTTCGCGCTCGGTCTGCACGCGCTCGGTGGTTTCCACCACGATGGCGAGCACGCCGGCTGGGCTGCCGGTGTCATCGGGCAGCGGGCTGTAGTAAAGGTCCATCCACACGTCTTCGGGGCGGCCATTGCGCAGCAGGACGAGTTCCTTGTCGCGGTACGACAGCGTGCCGCCACCCAGGCAGACATCCATGACGTGCCGGTTGAAGTCGGCCACTTCGGGCCAGCCGAGTTCCACCGGGCAACCAAGAAGATACGGATGACGCCCGCCGGCAAATTCGGCGTAGGCATTGTTGTAGATCATGTAGCCATGGCGGCCCCACAGCATGACCAGCGGCACCGGGCATGCCAGTACCATCTGCACCGCAGCGTGGAGACTGCGCGGCCAGTCCATGATCGGCCCCAGTTCTGTGGAAGCCCAATCGAACGCCAGCACGCGCTGCGCCATCTCACCCTTCCACCCGAGGCAGTCATGGTGATGCGCGAGAAACGGCATAAGGTCTCCTCTGGGGCGGGCCGCACAGTGCACCCGCGTTGCGGTCATTCTAGAAAACGGGGAGGCCGGCCGGCGTCGGCATCAGACGGCTCAAAGCGACATTGCGCACGCAGAAAACGTGCCCGAGGCGGCCGGCACGCTTTGCGCTGGCTGTCTATCATGTGCATCCGTGCCCGCGCAGCCGCGCGCTTCGCACCGGAGTTTTCTACCCACCACACGCCCACACTCGCCAGGAGTTTTCATGAAGTTGATCGGCATGCTTGATTCCCCGTACGTGCGCCGCACGGCCATTTCGCTCAAGCTGCTCGGGCTGCCGTTCGAGCACGCGTCGGTGTCCGTCTTCCGGCATTTCGACCAGTTCAGCGCCATCAACCCGGTCGTCAAGGCGCCCACCCTGGTGTGCGACGACGGCACCGTGCTGATCGACTCAACGCTCATCATCGATTACGCAGAAACGCTGGCGGGCCGCAGCCTGATGCCGGCCACCATTGCCGAACGCCAGCACGCGTTGCGCGTGATCGGCCTGGCGCTGGCCGCGTGTGAAAAAGCGGTGCAGATCGTGTATGAACACAACCTGCGCCCGACCGAGAAAGTGCACGGGCCCTGGGTCGAGCGCGTGCACAGCCAATTGCTGGCAGCGTTGGAAGCGCTGGAAGCGGAGTGGAAGGACGCGCCGCTGCCTGTGCAGGCAGGTGAGCTGACGCAGGCCGGTGTGACGGTGGCCGTGGCCTGGGCCTTTATCCAGTTGATGGTGCCGGACCGCGTGCCGGCGGCGGATTATCCGCGCCTGGTGGCGTATTCGGCGGCGGCGGAACAGTTGGGCGTTTTTCGTGAGTTGCCGATGGATGCGGTTTGATAGGCCGGCCGATGCGGACTCGCGCCGCGTCCGCATCGGCGGCATGCACAACTGGGCTCAGGACGGGCGGCCCCGACGTGCGTACGCGAGCGTCAGCGCCCCGGCGAGCATGGCGCATGCGCCCAGCAGCCCCACGCCTGCGGTTGCCGTGTGTGTCAAGTCCGTCAGCCACCCGATGGCGAACGGGCTGACGAAGCCCGACAGGTTGCCAATCGCGTTGATGAAGCCGATGCCGGCAGCGGCCGCTACGCCGTGCAGGCGTGCCGTGGGCAAGTTCCAGAACAGCGGCAGCGCTGACAGGATGCCGGCCGAGGCCACCGTCAATGCGGCCATGGCTGGCGCAAGCTGGTCCACGGTGAACGCACTCACACAAAAGCCCGCACCTGCCACCAGAGCGCAGGCGCCCACCAGCGTGCCCCAGTTACGCCGCTTGTCGGCTTGCCGTGCCACCACATTCATGGCCACCATGGCAACCGCGTAAGGTATGGCGCTCAACCAGCCGACCGTGACGGTACTGGCGATGCCGGCAGTGCGAATCACGCTCGGTAGCCAGAAGCTCACGCCATACAGCCCTGCCAGCAGCAGGAAGTAGATCAGCGCAAACAGCATGACCGTGCCGTTGAGGATGTCCGACGCGCGATGCAGCCGCGCCTGCGCCGGTGCAGCCTTGGCGAGATCGGCCTCCAGAATGGCCAGCGCATCGGCACTGAGCCAGCGCACTTCGCGCGGTCGGCTCGGCAAGAGAAAGAACACCAGCACACCCACCAGCGCTGAAGGCAGCCCCTCCAGCGCAAACATCCAGCGCCAGCCGGCGTGCCCGAGCTGCCCGTCGAACGCAGCCAGGATCCATCCGGACAACGGGCCGCCCACAATGCCCGCCACGGCCGTGGCGCTCATGAACAACGTGGTCATGCGGCCACGCCGGTGCGCGGGAAACCAGTACGTCAAATACAGCACGATGCCGGGAAAGAACCCCGCTTCGGCCACGCCAAGCAGGAAGCGCAGCACGTAAAACCCCGTCGTGCTCTGCACCCAGCCCATGGCCGCCGACAGCAGCCCCCACGACACCATGATCCGTGCGATCCAGGCGCGCGCGCCCAGCCGATGCAGCAGCAGGTTGCTTGGTACCTCGAAGAAGAAATAGCCGAGGAAGAAGATGCCTGCGCCGAGTCCGTAGGCGGTGGCGCTCAGGCTCAGGTCCGCCGCCATCTGGAGCTTGGCGGTGCCGATATTGACGCGGTCGAGGTAGGCCAACACCTGGGCCACCAACAGGATTGGCATCAGCCGCCAGGCGATGCGGCGGTAGAGGGCATCGAGGGCAGGGTCGTCAGGCACGGCGTGTGGCAGTGCGGGCGAGGTGGGAGGAACGGGGGAAGCGGGCGCGGGCTGGGCCAGCGCACCGGCGTGCGGGTGCGTGTTCATGCGGTCTCCTGGTTTGTTGTTGTGGGCGGTATGGAATGGACAGGCGGGCTAGCCAGGGGCGCGCGAGTCGGTCTTCTGGTACAGCGTGCGGTCGAGCGTTTCAACCAGCACGCAGCATTGCCACCAGGCGCCGGCGTCTGGGCTGGCGGCAATGGCGTCGCGCAGCACGACGTGGATGACTGCAGCCATGTCGCGCTGCATCTGGGCAGGGCGCGGGTTGGTCAGCACCAGACGGGCGACGACGAATTGCGCTTGTGCGTCGTCGCCGGCGAGATACGTTTCGGCGATATGCACGCGGCTCTTGAGGTCGGTCAGCCGCGCGCTGCCGCTGTCGGCCAACTGCTGGTGGATCGTGCGCAATAGCGCGGGAAAGTCCAGGCGACGTGCCAGCGGCTCCGTCGCTTCGATCACGATATGCGGCATGGCTATGCGTGCAGGGGGGGTGAGTAGCCGGGCCGGCGTCAGATGGTTTCGGGCTCGCGCACGCTCAGCGGGCTCCCGGCCGTGTAGCGGGCGATCTCGTCCTTGCGCAGGAAGGCCACGCCGGGGTGCTGCTTGGCGTAGCGCAGGAAGGCGTCCCACGCGCGCACCATCTGCGGCGTGCCGCTGATGCGGTCGTGCGCACTGATCGACATCATGCGGCGGCGCGAGCCAGCTTCTTCGTAGAGCTGGTCGAAGTCGAGCTTGATCTGCTCAAGGAATGCTGAGGGCGAATAGTTGCGGCCTTCGACCAGCAGGATGTCGTTGTTGCGCAGCGTGTAGGGCACGACCACGAAGTCGCGGCCGTTGACCTGTTCGATGAAGGGTTCGTCGCGGCTGAGGTCATCGATGTGATACAGGTAGCCCAGCTCTTGCAGCAGCGACAGCGTATTAGGGCCGCGTCGCAACCAGTTGCAGTTGTAGCCCACGGGGCGCTGGCCCGTCACTGCTTCGACCATCGTCATGGCTTCGCTCAGGAAGGCGCGTTCCTGGGCGCGCGTCATGGCGTATTGCGAACTCCAGCGCGGGCCGTGTCCGGCGGCCTCGTGGCCGCGAGCGACGATTTCACGCGCCAGTTCAGGGTGGCGCTGCGCAGCCTCGCCGATCATGTGCGAGGTCACCTTCACACCGTGTCGGTCCCACAGGTCGAGCATGCGCGGAATGCCCTCGCGGTAACCGTAGGCAAACCACGTGTTGGTGGCCGGGTCGGACGGCATGCTGGCCGGAAAGTCGATCTTGGGGAACGGGCTGTCGGTGCCCTTGGGTGGCTGGCCGCCGGCCTCGAACTGCATTGAGATGGAGATGACAAGGCGGATGCCGTCGGGCCAGAACTGGCCTGCACCTGGCGCGCCCGCCGTCGCAGGGGCGTTGGCTCGCGGTGTCTGCGCGGTGGCGTTGCCGGCCAGCAGCGCGCCGGCAGCCAGGGCGCTTGCCCCGGCGCCTGCACGGCTGAGAAACGTGCGGCGGCCGGCGTGCGGCGGGGCGACAGCGATGTCGACGTGGGCGTCGGTGGAGGGCGGGGTATCAAGCAGTCGGGTCATGGCGCAAGCGCAAACGTGAAAGACCGGGGCATGCTAGCCTTCGCGAAATCGCTGAAATACCGCTGCCAATAGGAAACATCCTTTCCGAAACGCGAAGAATTACCCCATGCTCGACAACCTGCCCGCGCTCATTTCGTTTGCCCGTATCGTTTCCGCCGGCAGCCTGTCCGGCGCGGCGCGCGAGATGGATTTGCCGCTGTCGGTGGTCAGCAAACGCCTGGCGCAGCTCGAAGCGGCCTTGGGCGTACGCCTGATCCAGCGCACCACGCGCCGTCAGACGCTGACTGAAGAGGGCGCGTTGTTCCACAGCCGCGTGGTGCGCATCCTTGATGAAATCGAACAAGCAGAGTCGCTGTTGATGCAGCGTCGCCAGGCTGTGAGCGGCCTGCTGCGCGTGACCGCGCCCGGCCAGCTCGGGCGTCGACGCATTGCGCCCATCGTGGCGGCGTTTCAGCGGGAGCATCCGCAACTGAGCGTGCAGCTTGAGCTGACCGACGCCGTGGTCGACCTGATCGACAGCGGTTACGACATGGCCATCCGCTTTGGCGCGCTGACCGATTCGACGCTGATCGCGCGGCCGCTGGCACCAAATTTTCGGGTGCTATGCGCCTCGCCGGACTATCTGGCCGAGCATGGCGCGCCGGTGCATCCGGCAGACCTGGTGCGGCATCGGTGCATCCTCATCGGTGACCAGCGTCGTGCCGACTGGCGCTTCAGCGGCGGCGGCGAAGAGCACACCGTGCGCGTGACCGCATCCATCGTCACCAACGACGGCGAAGCCGCGCATGCGCTGGCGGCCGAAGGCGCGGGCATTGCCGTCAAATCCATCTGGGACGTGGGCGACGATCTGCTGGCCGGGCGTCTGGTGCGCGTGCTGCCGGGGCATTCGGTGTCGGCGGCACCGCTGCACGCGATCTATCCGCATAGCCAGCACCTTGCGCCCCGCGTGCGCGTGTTTGTCGATTACGTACGGGATCGGCTGCAGCAGGATTGGCGTTGGGATGCGCTGTGACGGCGGGGCAGCCGCACTCGGGCGCCTGAGGTGCTGAAGCGTCAGGCCACCTGCGGCTCGATGTTGGCCTGACGGTACAGCCCGCCCACCAGGTCCGATTCCGTGACGATGCCGGCCAGCCGGCCGTCGGTATCCAGCACCGGAATGTGGTGGTGGCCGGCGCTGGCAAACATCGGCACCAGATTCGACATGGGCGCAGTGGCAGCGATGGTCTGCACGCGCGTCTTCATATGATCGGCCACGCGCGGCGGTGTGAGGGCGCCGATGCTGAACCAGCGGCGTAACGTCTGGCGCATGTCTGCCGGCGCCAGGCCGAGCAGGTCGACGCGCGTGACGATGCCCACCACGCGCCGCGCTTCGTCCACTACCGGCAACGCCTTGAAGCCATGCTGACGCAGCAGTTGCAGCGCGCGCGGGATCGACGTGCTGGCCGAAACCGTGACCACCGGCGTGGTCATGATGTCGGCGCAGGTGAGCGCCTGGAACGTGCGGGTGTAGGCCTGGAGCTGCATCTCGCGCAGCACGGCTTCAATGTCTTCGGGATCGATGTCGAGCAGCTCGCTTTGACGGCGGAGCGCGGCGACGATGTCGGCGCGGGTGAAGCCGGCTGCGGTGGGCGGACGCTCGGCGGCGGGCAGGCGTTGCGCGTGCGGATACCGGTGGCCCGTGGCCGCGTGGTACGCCAGCGCGCCCACCAGCAGCAGCGCTGACTGGACCAGGATCGGCTCCAGCACGAAGCGATAGCCCAGCGCATGCACGGCCGGGCCGCCAATCACGGCGGTGAGCGCCACCGCGCCAGAAGGCGGGTGCACGCAGCGCAGGGCAAACATGCCGGCAATCGCTACCGAGATGGCCAGCGCCGACGCAATCACCGGATCATCCACCAGCAGCGCGAACGTTACGCCCACGGTGGCCGCCACCAGGTTGCCGCCGATGATCGACCACGGCTGCGCGAGCGGACTGGCCGGCACCGCAAACAGCAGCACGGCCGAGGCGCCCATGGGCGCGACCAGCAGCGGGATCAGCGTGGCAGCGCCCGGCACCATCTTCATCATCGTGCCGGTAAACAGGATGCCGACAAGTGCGCCGACGGCGGAGCGGACGCGTTCGCTCCACCGCACCGTCACGGGTGCAGGAATGAAGCTGTGGAGCCAGCGGCGCAGGGCAGGATGCAGAGGTGAAGCGGACATGGTCGACGGGACGGCGATTGCCCGGACCAGGCTTCACCAAAGTCAAAGAGTGCAGCCGGCGATTGTATCACTCTGTGACATAACGCACTGTCAGCGCTGTCATGACGCGGAATGCCCCAATGTAGGGCGAAGATCACGCAGATTTGTCAACGAAACGTCACCGTTATTTCACGGCGCGTGCCGAGACTGCTGGGCTTTCCAGCGCCCTGTGCGGGTTGCGAGCCCGCCGCACCATGTCCTTCATTGTCCGCCCTGCGTTTTCCCGTCCGCGTCTTTGCTCCAGCCTCGTTGCGCTTTTCGGCGCCCTCGCGCTCACCGCGTGCGGCGGCGGTGATGACACGTCCAACAATGGCACGCCGGTCGCCACCACGCAGGCCATTCCGGCGCCGCCCGCAGACCCGGGCTTTGTCGACACGGCTGCCGTGGCCAGCGGCGTACCGGCGTTCGTCGACAACATCGCCACCAACCAGCGCGGCGATGCGCGCTACGCCACGCTCGGCACCAACGCCGGTGTGCGCTTGTTCACGCGCTTTCTCGACCTGTGGCAGCCGCTGACGGAAATCGTGGATGCAGGGGTGAGCGCGCCGGCCAACGGGTCGTTCCCGGCGGTGGTCGCGTCCACGTGGACGGGCCTGCCCAATGACGGCACGGCCGGCGGCACGCAGCTCAATCTGCCGGTCTTGAACGCAAACGTTCAATACGTGGTGAATGCGACCACCAACCGCACGCAGGCCCAGGCCGACGCGGCGTACTTTGACGACCGCCGCGGCAAGGGCTACAGCGTGAGCGACGGCATGGGGCCGCTGACTACCGCGTGGCGCACGCTGGCGCAGCAGACGACGTCGATCACCACCGTGCCGGCCGATGCCACCACCGTGCTCTACAACGACAGCGGCAACAACACGGGCGTGGGCACCTCGGGTGGCAATACCGCCTTCGGCAAGGTCGTGGACCTGATCAACACGGTGGGCAACAACGCGTCCACCGAGCCGGCCAAGCGCTTCTACAAATACGCGCGCCCGTACCGCTGGAGCAGCAGCGTGGTGGTGGTGCCGACGCTGATGCCGGCCGAGAGCCCTACGCCTGCCACCGACGGCGGCTTCATCAGCGGCCACTCGGCCGAGGCGACGCGCGATGCGGTAGCCATGGCGTACTTGGTACCCGAGCGCTTCCAGCAGATGCTGGCGCGCGGCCTGGAACTGGGCGAGAACCGCATCCTGGCCGGCATGCATTCGCCGCTGGACGTGATGGCGGGCCGCATGATCGGCATCGCTGCGGCCGCGGCCAACCTGGTCGACCCGGCCAACGCCACGCTCAAGGCGGCCGCCTTCACGCAGGCGCACACCGCGCTGATGGCGCAGACCGGCACGGATGCCACGACCTTCCCGACGCTGGCCCAGTCCGGCACGCCTGCCACTGACCGCTTTGCCGACTACGCCACCAACCAGGCCAATTTCACGCGCCGCATGACGTTTGGCTTCACGCAGATTGGCGCGACGACGCTGGCGCCGGTAGTGCCCAAGGGCGCCGAGGTGCTGCTGGAAACGCGCTTCCCGTATCTGAGCGCTGATCAGCGCCGCGTGGTGCTGAAGACGACGGAGCTGGCGTCCGGCTACCCCGTGCTCGACGACGCCGAAGGCTGGGGCCGCCTCAACCTGTTCGCGGCGGCCGACGGCTACGGCGCGTTCAACGGCAACGTGATCGTGTCGATGGATGCAACGCAGGGCGGCTTCAACGCGGCCGACACGTGGCGCAACGCCATCTCCGGCGCGGGCAAGCTCACGCTGCAAGGCAGCGGCACATTGCGTCTGGCCGGCGCCAACACCTACACCGGCGGCACGCAGGTCGCAGGCGGCGTGCTGGAAGCCGATTCTGCCAACGCGTTCGGTGCGGGCGATGTGTATGTGGGCGCCGGCACGCTGGCCGTCAAGGCGCCGGCAGCGGTGGCCATTGCGGGCAAGTTCACGCAACTGCAGGGCACCACGCTGGATCTGGCCATCGGCCCGAACGGTCAGGGCAAGCTGAGCGTGGCGGGCCTCACCACGATTGCCGGCGGCACGCTGCACGTGAAATTCGTGAACGGCTACGCGCCCAAGGTGGGCGACACCATCGCCGTGGTGGATGGCGCGGGCAGCAACCGCCAGTTCTCGTCGGTGGTCGTTGACGGCTTCAAGGCCACGGCCATCTACACGGCCACCGGCATCCAGATCCATCTGGACGCCTGACCGTCTGAACGCTCACCGGAGCGGCAGAAGCACGTCGGTCACGGCTTCGTGTTCGGGCACATCGGGGTAGAAGCGCACGCGCTGGAACAGCAACGGCGCGTCGCGCAGTTCCTCGCCGCTGGCGGGCAGCCAATCGACATACAGGTACGCCACGCTCTGACCGAGCGTGTCGTCGGAGCCCGTGTGGCGCAGCACGGCGTAGCGCCCGCCTGCCAGCGTCTTGGCCATCACGCCCGCTTCATTGGGCGCTACCGGTGCTTGCGTCGCCGCGCAGATGTCCATGCGGAACGCCTCGGGCGGCACGTCGTCGGGGTTGTCGTAGACGACGTTGTATGTGGCCGAAACGCTCGGGTGCAGACGATGCTCGCGGCGCCAGGCGATGAACGCGCGAAGGGTCTCGCCCAGGCGTGCTGGGTCGCCGCGATGCTCGATGGCGGCGACGGGCACGGCCTCGCGTTCGACGATCTCGACGGATTGGGTGTGCGGTTGTGCGGGCATGTGTTGGCTCCTGAGGGCGCGCAGCGCCTGTAGATCGGTCGCCCAGGATGCCCACTGCGGCGCCGCCCGGAAGGCTGACGGCGATTGCCCCGCCTGCCTGCGGAACGCCCGCGCAAATGCTTCCGGCCCTTCGTATCCGCACGCCAGCGCGATGTCGGTGATACGCGCATCGTCGCGATAGGCGAGTTGATGCGCGGCGCGCTTCAGGCGCAGCAACTGCACATAGCGCCCGACGTTCATGCCGAACAGCAACGAGAACTGGCGGTGAAAGTGGTACCTGGAAAACGCCGCCACGTCGGCCAACCCATCCACGTCCAGCGTGTCTTCCAGATGCGCGTCGATGTGCGCGAGCACGGCGCGGAAGCGGGCGAGGTAGCGGTCGGTGGGGTCGGTGGCGGTGGTCAACGCGGCGGCTCCTGGGTAGCGATACGGTAGCGGTGCGCTCGCGCCTGCGCCTGACCGCAATTGCTCGACGCCATAAAAAAACCGCCCCGAGAGGCGGTTTCTTGCGTGCGGCATCGCTGGCTCAGGCAAACGCCTTGGCCGGCTCGCCCGCCAGGCCAGCCGCTTCGCGCAGCAGCAGGGCCTTGTCGGTGGCCTCCCAACTGAACTCCGGCTCTTCGCGGCCGAAGTGGCCGTACGCGGCGGTCTTTTCGTAGACCGGGCGCAGCAGGTCCAGCATCTGCACGATGCCCTTCGGGCGCAGGTCGAAATGCTCGTGCACGAGCTTGGCGATCTGGTCGTCGGGGATCACGCCCGTGCCTTCCGTATACACGGTGATGTTGATCGGGCGTGCTACGCCGATCGCGTAGCTGACCTGCACCTGGCACTGGCGCGCCAGGCCGGCGGCCACCACGTTCTTGGCCACGTAGCGCGCGGCGTAAGCGGCCGAACGGTCGACCTTCGACGGGTCCTTGCCCGAGAACGCACCGCCGCCGTGAGGGGCTGCGCCACCGTACGTGTCGACGATGATTTTGCGGCCGGTCAGGCCGCAGTCGCCTTGCGGGCCGCCGATGACGAAGCGGCCGGTCGGGTTCACCAGATACTTGGTGTCGGCCAGCATGTGCGAAGGCAGCACCGGCTTGATGATCTCTTCGATCACGGCTTCGCGGATGGCCTCTTGCGACATCTCCGGCGCGTGCTGGGTGGACAGCACCACGGTATCCACGCTGTGCGGCTTGCCATCCACATAGCGCACCGTCACCTGCGACTTGGCGTCCGGGCGCAGCCAGGGCAGGCGGCCGTCGCGACGCAGTTGCGACTGGCGCTCGACCAGGCGGTGTGCATAGTAGATCGGGAAGGGCATCAGTTCGGGCGTTTCATCGCACGCGTAGCCGAACATCAGGCCCTGGTCGCCGGCGCCCTGGTTCAGGTAGTCGTCCGATGCGCGGTCCACGCCCTGCGCGATGTCCGGCGATTGCTTGTCGTAAGCGACGAGGACGGCACAGCCCTTGTAGTCGATGCCGTAGTCGGTGTTGTCGTAGCCGATGCGCTTGATGGTCTCGCGCGCAACGTGGATGTAGTCGACGTTGGCCGTCGTGGTGATTTCACCCGCGAGCACCACCAGGCCGGTGTTGCACAGCGTTTCTGCTGCGACGCGCGCATATTTGTCCTGGGCGAGGATGGCGTCCAGGATGGCGTCGGAAATCTGGTCGGCGACCTTGTCGGGATGGCCCTCGGAGACCGACTCCGAGGTGAAGAGGAAGTCGTTTGACACGGCTGTTAGCTCCAGATTGGCTATCACGTTGCCAATCCGTTAAGCCACGGCCGGCGACGCTTTAGCGGTATTTAGCAACCTTGCCGAGGTTTGTGGCCAAGCAAGGATTCGCCCCGCAAGTTGTCAGTTAACTCGGCGAATCGCGCTATTATACGCGGCACTTTTCTGGGCCGCAGCAAGGCCTGCCAAGACCCTGCTCCCCTGTCGACTGCGACCAACACATTGCAGCGTACGCACGCATGACCTTCCTCTACTGGCTGTTTTCACGCCTGCCCCTGCCAGTGCTGCAGGCGCTGGGCGGCTGGCTGGGAGCGTTGGCCGCCAAGGTGCCCGGCCGCTATCACGACCGGCTCATCGCCAACTTCCGCCACGCCTATCCCGACGTCACGCCCGCCATGCTCAAAGAGGCCGGGCGCTCCGCCGGCCGGATGGTGTTCGAGATGCCGTACTTCTGGGTGCGCAAGAACGGGGCGCAGGTCGCTCCGCACCTGTTCGACGTCTGCCGGTCTGTGATCGAACGGGCGCTTGCCGACGGGCGCGGCCTGATCTTCCTCACGCCGCATCTGGGCTGCTTCGAGGTCTTGCCGCAGGCCTACGCGAACGAGCATCCGGTCACATCGCTGTTCAAGCCGCCGCGCAAGGAAAGCCTGCGCACCTGGATCGAGAACATGCGCAAGGGGCCTAACATGCACATGGCGCCGGCGGACCCGCGCGGTGTGCGCATGCTCGTGCGCGCACTCAAGCGCGGTGAGGCTATTGGCATCCTGCCCGACCAGACGCCCACCGGCGGCGAGGGCGTATGGGCGCCGTTCTTCGGCAAGCCGGCCTATACGATGACGCTGGTGCACCGTTTGCACCGGCTGACAGGTGCGCCGGTCGTGGCCTTGTTTGCCGAGCGACTGCCGCGCGGCGCGGGCTACCGCCTGCACGTGGAAGAGATCGGCGATCTGCCTGAAGATGCCACGCAGGCCGCCACCCGCATCAATGCCGCCATTGAACGGTTGATTGCCGTGGCGCCGACGCAATATCTCTGGGGCTATAACCGCTACAAGCATCCCAAGGGCGCGGACGCTCCACCCGCTGCCTGACACTGCTGCCTTTATGGAACGTTTCTCTGCCAAACTCGGACTCGGCTTTTTGTGGCTGTTGTCCTTCCTGCCGTACGGTTTTGTCGCGCGTTTTGGCGAAGGCCTGGGCGGGCTGCTGTACCGCATTCCCAATGGCCGCCGCCGCGTGGTGCTGGCCAACCTGCGCGCCTGTTTTCCCGAGAAGTCCGACGCCGAGCGTGAAGCCATGGCGCACGACGTCTTCCGCAAGGTCTTCCGCAGCTTTGCCGAGCGCTCGTTTGCGTGGTTCGCATCAGAAAAGCGCCTGATGCGCGTGGTGAAGATCGACGACCAGGCCAATCTGCCGGCGCTCCACGGCCAGCCGCACATTCTCGTCACCCTGCATCTGTCAGGTGTGGAGATCGGCGCGCTGGCGCTGACGGACTACCTGCGCACGCACGTCGGCAACGCGGGCTGCTCGCTGTACACGCGCATGGCCAATCCGGTGCTCGATGACGCCATTAAGGCGCTGCGCAGCCGCTTTGGCGCGACCATGGTGTCGCGCAACGAAAACATCCGCCAGATCATGCGCACCATCAAGCGCGGCGAGGCGCTGCAGCTCATCTCGGACATGGATTTCGGCGAGCGCGACTCCGAGTTCGTGCCGTTCTTCGGCGTGCCGGCGCTCACGCTCAACGCCATTCCGCGCATGGCGTCGATGACGGGCGCCAAGGTCGTGCCGATGTACACCGAGATCCTGCCGAACTACGAGGGCTATGCGCTGCGCATCCTGCCCGCGTGGGAGAACTACCCCACCGGCGACCTGACCGCCGATACGCGCCGGATGAACGCCTTCTTTGAAGACGCGATCCGCCCGCGCATCACCGAGTATTACTGGGTGCACAAGCGTTTCAAGCACCGCCCAGAGGGCATGCAGGGCATTTATTGATGCCTGCGGCCGGCCCGGGGCAACCGGGGCCGGCTCGCTTTAGAATGGGCGTTTTCCGAACGCTCATCGCCGCATCTGTGCGGCCCGCCATGAAACTGCACTTCACCAAGATGCACGGCGCGGGCAACGACTTTGTCGTGCTCGACGGCATCCAGACCCCCATCGACTTCACGCCCGAGCAATGGGCTGCCATTGCTGACCGCCACTTTGGCGTGGGGGCGGACCAACTCCTGCTGGTCGAGCGTTCGACACGGCCCGACGTCGATTTTCGCTACCGCATCTTCAATCACGACGGCGGCGAGGTGGAGCACTGCGGCAACGGTGCCCGCTGCTTCGTCAAGTTCGTCACCGACCGGGGTTTGACCGATAAGCGCACCGTGCGCGTGGAAGTCATGAACGGCATTGCCACGCTGACGATGCAGGACGACGGCCAGGTCACAGTTGACATGGGCGCGCCGGTGTTCGATGCGGCACGCCTGCCGTTCCTGCCCGAGGGCCTGCCCACCCGCGTCGAAGGCGACGACACGCAGCACGCGCTGCAGATCAACGGCCGCACTGAATGGCTGTCGACCGTGTCGATGGGCAATCCGCACGCCGTGCAGATCGTCGACGATACGGAGGCCTTTCCCGTACTGGAAGACGGCCCGTTGATCGAATCGCATGCCGTGTTTCCGCGTCGCGTGAATGCGGGTTTCATGCAGATCGTCGATCGCCATTCCGTGCGTCTGCGCGTGTACGAGCGCGGCGCGGGCGAGACGCTCGCCTGTGGAACCGGCGCGTGCGCAGCGGTGGTGGCCGGCATCTGCCGTGGCCTGATCGATTCGCCCGTCAAGGTGGCCACACATGGCGGCGATCTGACCATCGCGTGGGCGGGCGTTGGCGAGCCGGTCATGATGACGGGGCCCGCCACAACCGTCTTTGAAGGCACGTTGGACCTGGATGCGCTCAAGCTGACCGCCGCCGCGCATTGATACCTCGGATAGCGCACGGCGGCCTACCGCCTACCTCAGAACAACAAGCCAACAAGGAGATACCGTGGCATCCAGCGGCAAGAACCCGATTGACTCCTGGTATTTCGACGGCAGCAGCAAGTTCAAGATTGCCAAGTTCGATCCTGCCGCCAAGCCGTGCACCACGGGCAGTAAGGCCGGTGACCTGGCGCAGCTGGCCGAACTGTCTGCGCGCATTGAGGCACTCCAGGACATTTTCTATGCTGAGCATCGGCGCAAGTTGTTGGTCGTGCTGCAAGGCATGGATACCGCGGGCAAGGATGGCACGGTACGCACCGTGTTCCGTGCGCTCGACCCGCTCGGTCTGCGCGTAAAGGGCTTCAAGGTGCCGACGCCCCTGGAGCTGGCGCACGACTTTCTCTGGCGCATCCATGCGGAGGTGCCGGCCGCTGGCGAGATCGTCATCTTCAATCGCAGCCATTACGAAGATGTGCTGGTCACTCGCGTGCATGGAGACATCGACGCCGCCGAGTGCAAGCGCCGCTACGCTCACATCAACGCTTTCGAGCAGATGCTGGCCGAGACCGGTACCACCATCGTCAAGTGCTTTTTGCATATCTCCAAGGATGAGCAGCGCGACCGGCTGCAGGAGCGCATCGACGATCCGCAGAAGCACTGGAAGCTCGGGATGGCGGACATTGAAGAACGCAAGCTCTGGGATGCCTACATGGCCGCCTACGAAGACGCGGTCAATGCCACAGCCACCCCGCACGCGCCGTGGCACATCATTCCGGCCAACTCCAAGTCGCATCGCAGCCTGATGGTGGCGGAGATTCTGCTGCAGGTGATGGAGCGGCTGAAGCCGGAGTATCCGGCGGGGAATCCGGCGTTTAAGGGGCTGAAGATCGAGTAGGGTGTTGGGTTGTGGGTTTATGAACCACAAAAAACAAAACCCCGGCGAAGTCCATCAACCGGGGTTTCCCAACAGCACAGCAAAAAGCGTCAGATCGCGCTAACGCCGTATTTGTCCCGATAGGCCGCAGCCTTTTCACGATACCCAGCCAGCGCCGGATCACCAGCCCCATCCAGATACCCCAGCAGATCATCCAGGTTGGCAATCGACACAACGGGCATCCCATACTGAGCCTGCACATCCTGCACCGCAGAGCGCTCGCCGATATCCACAGCATTGCCGCTGCGCTCCATCCGATCCATCAGGATCAGCACGGCAGCCGGCGTCGCGCCAGCGGCGCGAATCAGCTCAACCGACTCGCGCACCGAAGTGCCAGCGGAAATCACGTCATCAACGATCACCACGCGCCCTTGCAGCTTCGCGCCGACCAGGCTGCCGCCTTCGCCGTGGTCCTTGGCTTCCTTGCGGTTGTACGCAAAGCCCACATTGCGGCCCAGGCCTGCGAGCGCCACGGCGGTGGCCGATGCCAGGGTGATGCCCTTGTAGGCCGGCCCGAACAGCATGTCGAACTCGACACCCGAGTTCAGCAAGGTTTTCGCATAGAATTGCGCGACTTGGCCCAGCAGCGCGCCGTCTGCAAACTTGCCGGCGTTGAAGAAATAGGGCGACGTCCGCCCCGCCTTGGTCACGAATTCCCCGAACGACAGCACGCCGGCTTCCACCGCAAAGCGGATGAAGGATTGGCGCAACTCGCTGTTTTGGCTCATCTTTTTTCTCTGGTCTGCAAAAAAGTCCCGCCATGTTACGCATCATTTCCGCCAACCTCAACGGCGTTCGCTCCGCTGCCAGCAAAGGCTTTTTTGAATGGATGGGCAAGCAGGACGCCGATTTCGTCTGCGTGCAGGAACTGAAATGCGCGCAAGACGACATGACGCCTGAATTCCTGGCGCCGCACGGCTACCACGGCGTGTTCCAGCACGCGGTGAAAAAGGGCTACAGCGGCGCGGGCATCTACACGCGCCACAAGCCCGACGAGGTCATCATCGGCTTCGATAACGGCGAGTTCGACGCCGAAGGCCGTTACGTCGAAGCCCGCTACGGCAAGCTGTCGATCATCTCGGTCTACGTGCCGTCGGGCTCCAGCGGCGAAGAGCGCCAGCAGGCCAAGTTCCGCTTCATGGACCTGTTCATGGAGCACCTCAAAGGCCTGCGCCACGAAAAGGGCCGCGAGGTCGTGCTGTGCGGCGACGTCAACATCGTCCACAAGGAAATCGACATCAAGAACTGGAAGGGCAACCAGAAGAACTCCGGCTGCCTGCCTGAAGAGCGCGCGTGGCTGACCAAGCTGTTTGACGAGGTCGGCTATGTGGATGTTTTCCGCACGCTGGACGACCGCCCCGAGCAATACACGTGGTGGAGCAACCGCGGCCAGGCTTACGCAAAGAACGTCGGGTGGCGGATCGATTACCAGATCGCCACGCCGGGCATTGCCGCCACGGCGCGCCGCACGTCGATCTTCAAGGACATCAAGTTCAGCGACCATGCGCCGCTGACGATCGATTACGACACCAAGGTGCATTGGTAAGCACTTTATTGCGCTGCCGCAGACATTTCTTCGTCAGCCGCTACAATGCAAAACTCACGCGCCGGCATGGGGCCGGCGTTGTGCTTTTTGCTCCTCTGTTTTTAGCGAGATCGCCATGGCATTCAAGGTTTTCGTCGACGGTCAGGAAGGCACCACGGGCCTTCGCTTGCTCGACTATCTGTCGCAACGTGACGATATCGAGCTGCTGCGCATCGCCGAAGACAAGCGCAAGGATTCCGCCGAGCGCGCCAAGTTCCTGAATGCCGCCGATGTCGCATTCCTGTGCCTGCCGGACGTCGCCTCGCGCGAGGCCGTCTCGCTGGTCAACAATCCGAACACCTGCATCATTGACGCCAGCACCGCGTTCCGCACGTCGGACGACTGGGTCTACGGCCTGCCCGAACTGGCTCAGGGCCAGCGCGAGCGCCTGCGCAACACCAAGCGCATCGCCGTGCCGGGCTGCCACGCCAGCGCCTTCGTGCTGCTGATGCGCCCGCTGGTGGAAGCGGGCATCGTGCCGGCCGACTACCCGGTCACCGCGTTCTCGCTCACCGGCTACAGCGGCGGCGGCAAGGCGATGATCGCCGACTACCTCGCCGCCAATAATCCGAAGCTCGACAGCCCGCGCCCGTACGCGCTGGCACTGGCACACAAGCACCTGCCGGAGATGCGCGTGCAGAGCAAGCTGTCGCTCGCCCCGATTTTCACGCCGGTGGTCGGTAACTTCCTCAAGGGCCTGGCCGTGACGATCGGCCTGCACCCGCAGCATCTGGCACGCAAGGCGAGCCCGGCAGACATCGCCAAGGTGTTTGCCGATTATTACCAGGGCGAGCAGTTCATCCGCGTGGCGCCGGCTGACAACGTTACGACGCTCGACAACGGCTTCTTCGATGTGCAGGGCGCCAACGACACCAACCGCGCCGACCTGTTCGTGTTCGGCTCCGACGAGCGCATGGTCGTCACCGCGCGTCTGGACAACCTGGGCAAGGGCGCGGCCGGCGCCGCGGTGCAATGCATGAACGTGCATCTGGGCGTGGACGAAGCGACCAGCCTGCACGTGGAAGCGCCGATTCCTGCAGCCGGCGCCGAGCACGCCGTGCGCGAAGCCGCTCCAGGTTTTGCGAGCTGATTGCCGCCTGAGCTGAAACGAAAAACGCGCCTTCGGGCGCGTTTTTCTTTGCCGGCGCGACTTACTTGCTTTGCGCGCCTGCCGGAATGTTGAACAGCATGCCGCCGCCGTTGCCGCCCGCCATCACGCTCGGCGTCACGCCGTTCCATTTCTCGATGGCGGCGCGTTCGAGTTTCAGGCGTTCCCACGCAAGCAGGCGGTCATCCAGCGATGAGGCGAGCGCATGGTTGGCCGCGGCTTCGCCTTCCGCAATCGCCACCTTCTTCTTGGCTTCGGCCTGGGCGGAACGCACTTCGTTCTCGGTGCGGATCGCGTCCTGGATGGCCTTGGTCTTTGCGCTCACCGCATCGAGCAACGCACGCGGCGGACGCAGCGAGCCGACAATGCCGAACTGCTTGATCGACACGCCCAGCGGTGCAAGCCGCGCGTCCAGCTCGTTGGTCAGCCGCGCGACGAACTCTTCCTTCTTGCCGCCGTTCACGTCATCAAAGTTGTATTCGGAGCCGATGGCGACGATCACGTTGCGTGCCGTGTCGCGCAGGTAGCCGTGCGTGAAGGTCTCGATGCGATCGGCGCGGAAGTTGGTGTAGAACGCCGGCACCTTGTCGCGGTCGAGCTGGTACGAGACGGCCACGTCCACATTCACGGGCACGGCGTCCTTGGTATTGAACGTCAGCTCTTCGTTGAGCGCGTGGCCTTCGTTCACATCCTGCGTCCAGATCACGCGCTGCACGTAGGTCGGGTACTGGATGATCGCCGTCTGCACAGGGTTGTAGAAGACGAACCCGGTGACGACGTTTTCATGTGTGATACCGCGATCGACGAGCCGGTTGATCTTGATGCCCGTGTAGCCGGGCGGAATGATCTGCCAGTTCAGCAGGAAAGTCCGCCCGATGGCCAGCGCCGCAATGGCGCCAAAGACGAGCGCGAGCAGTTTGACCGGCAGCTTGCTTGCCGTGACTTGAGGCATGAGGGTTCCCCTTGTTTGTTGGTTTGCTTCTGAGGTGTGGCTGGCGGGGCGGGCGCGTTGCTTACGCAACGGCCCACTTGCTGGCGCAGGAATCGTCAGCGATTCCCGTCAGGGATGGCCGCGCCCGGTGGGCGGGTGGTGGCAAGCAAGCTTGCCAATGGTGATGAGGCGGTGAGCTTCAATACGGCCGAGATGGCGCATTGCGATGCCCGGATGTTGCGATGCACAAAGTATAGGCCGGCGCCGGATTTTTGCTTCCCTCCGGAAGCACTAGAGCGCGGCTTCGAATGCGCGGGCGTTGTGGAGTCGAATCAGGCGTCGCCGGGGTGGATGCGCGCTGGGTTCCAGCCCAGTGCGTTGTAGACGTGATAGCGCGCGATGCCGATCCATTCGTGCAGCGCGAAATCCGTCAGCGCGAAGTTGTACGCCATCGGCAAGGGCGAGGCCGCGGCCTGCAGATCGTCGGCGCGCACGGGAACCGGCGCCATGCCGAAGTGCGTGAAATACAGCAGGCTGCGTCGTAGGTGGATGGCCGACGAGACGAGCACCGTGCGATCAGCCGCATATTGCGCAAGCACCGTGCGCGAGAACTGGGCGTTCTGCCACGTATTCATGCTCTTGGGCTCCATCAGCACGTCGGCCTTGTCGACGCCGAGGGCAACGAGTTCGCGGCCATACACCGTGGCTTCCGGCTCGCCGTGATGGCGGGCATCGCCACCGCTGACGAGGATCTTGCAATCGCCGTCGGCGTTGCGGCACGCCTGGTACAACTGCGCGGCTTCGACCAGGCGCGGATACGAGAACAGCCCCGGCTCGACCGCGTCGCCCACGCGGAACGTGCCCGCGCCCAGCAGCACGATGGCGTTGCGCGCGCCCCATTGGACGTGCGGCTCGTTCTCGAAGGGCTTTTCCAGCGAATCCAGCAGCCACGCCGGCGCTGGCCCGCACCCGATCATCATCACCAGCACACCCGAGAACACCGCCAACCCGCGCGCAGCCCGACGTCGGCCGCGTGCTGCACACACCGCTGCCACGATCACCAGCACACACAGGATGGTCAGGCTCACAGGTTCCTCCAGGTTGGCGCTCACGCGCGTACGTGAGGCGCCATCGTAAAGAGGAATGGCGGGTTGCGCGACCCGTCTTCTTACGGGGTTGTTGCGGCAGGCTGGGGATTCGCTGAGGGCGCTGGCATGTTCGCGGCCATCACGCTGGTCGCTCTAGCCAATGCGCGGCAAGATGGCGAACTTGTCGCTCGATGCAAAACCACAGGCCGTGCAAGGCAATGCCACGGCTCCAAAAAGGATCGGTGCCAAATGCAAATGAAGGTTGTTCCCCCGGTAAGGGTGCTTAGCGCGCCGCATCGCATCACGCTCGCAGAAGTCGGCAAGACGGCGTCTGCGGTTTGTGCGGCGGTTGAAGCCGATGCGGCTGCGCAGGGCATGACGGTCAGCGGTCCGTGGATGTTCATCTACCGCAATCTGCCGCATGACCCCGATACACCGTGCGAGATCGAATTTTGCCTGCCCGTGCAGTCGGTGCCGGTCTACCACGGCCGACATGTGCTGAAGACACTGCCGGGCGCAACCTGCGCGGCGCACGTCCACGAAGGGCCGCTCGATCGACTTTTCGATAGCTATGCGACGCTGTTGCGGGCGGCGGCAGCGCAGGGTTGTCGTCTCTCAGGCGAGAGTCGCGAGATCTATCACTGCTGGCAGGGCCCGCAGGCAGCAGAGAACCGCGTGGAGATTCTGTTCGCGCTGGAATCCGAGCCGGCATGATGGGACTGGACGGCGGCCCGATGCTTTCGTGTGGCGATGACCGACGATAACGGGCGCCTGTCGGCTGCCCCTTTCACTGCGCGGCGCCAATCTTTCCGAGCAACGTGCGCAACATCGACCGCTCGGCCGGGCCCAGCGCCGCGAGCATGCGCTCCTCCGTCTCGACATGCGAGGCGACGAGCCCATCGATGAGCGCAAAGCCTGCATCGGTGAGCGCGATCTGCAGGCCTCGCCGGTCTTCGGGATCGGTTCTGCGGACGATGAGACCGCGTGTTTCCAGCCGGTCAAGCCGGTTGGTCATGGCCGACGTAGACAGCATCATGTCCTTGGCCAGCGCTGATGGCGACAACGCCTGCTTGCGGCCATTGCGACGCAGGGTGAGCAGGACATCAAAGCCCGCCATGTCGAGCTCCGCCTCCGCCACGTTCGCGACGACCGCCTGCCGCAGACGCTCACCTGTGCGCCAGATTTCGCCGCAGACCGCCATCGGGCTGGGGTCGATGTCCGGGCGCTCCCGGCGCCATTGCGCGAGAATGCCGTCCATCGGCCCGCCTTGCGCCGATGCCGAATTGCCTTGACCCATCGAACACCTCATCCTAGTATTTCGACGTCAAACTACTTGATGTCGAATTTGCAAAATCCTACCGGGTTTGTTTGCCCCCAGCAATTGGCTTGATAGGGGCGAGTTCGTGTGTCTTTTTACCGGCATTTATTTCGACATCAAATTACGTTACGTGGAGATTTCTCATGCCGTTTAATCGTCTGGCCACAATGATGGCAACAGCGTTGGCGCCCATGCTGTGGGGCACCACGTATCTCGTTTTCACGCAGATGCTTCCTGTCGGCCACCCGTTGCTGGTTGGCGCGTTGCGCGCGCTGCCGGCCGGGGTGCTGCTCATGCTGCTCGGTCCTGGCCTGCCGCCGCGAGACAAGCTGTTGCGTCTGCTGGCGCTTGGCTTGGCCAACATCGGCGTATTTTTCGCGCTGTTGTTCGTGGCGGCACAGCGCCTGCCGGGCGGCGTGGCGGCGACGATCATGTCTGCGCAGCCGCTGGTGGTCGCGCTGCTGGCGTGGCCGTTGCTGGCTCGCAAGCCGCGCCCGGCGCAACTGGCGGCCGCGCTGGCCGGCTCGTTGGGGGTGGGGCTGCTGATTCTCGGCCCAGCGGCCAAGCTCGACGCAATTGGCGTGGCGGCAGCGCTGGCCGCTGCGTTCTCGATGGCGATGGGGACTGTGCTCATTGAGCGCTGGGGCCGTATCGGCACGCCGCTGGCCGTTGCGGCATGGCAACTCGCGCTCGGCGGACTGGTCTTGCTGCCGGTGGCGTTGTTCGTGGAAGGCCTGCCGCCCGCGGTCACGGCGCGTAACGCGGTGGGCTTTGCGTACCTCATCGTCATCGGCACAGCGTTGGGCTACTGGCTGTGGGTGCGCGGCATCGGCGTGCTGGGCGCAGACGTGACGTTCCTGTCGCTGCTCAGCCCGCTGACGGCAACGGTGCTCGGCGCGCTCGTCCTGGGCGAATGGTTCAGCCCGATGCAGACGGGCGGCGCGGTGCTGATCCTGGGCGCGACGGTGGCGGGGATGGCGTTGTCGCGGCGGGCACGGCGAGAGCTCGCAGTGCAGGCGAATGCAGTGCAGTGTTCCCGCTCAAGCGAGCAGCCGCAACCGCATTGATTTGCACACTACCGCCGCACCATCGGCCGCATCGGTGCCTCATCGCCATTATCAACAGGCGCGGCGCCCAGATATTGCATGTTCGACCGATATTCCGGCAGCTTCGCCATCGTCATATGCCGGGCGTCGGCAAACAGCGTGAGCGTTTCAGGCAAATGGCGCGACAGCACGGCCATGCGCGTGCGCCCCGAGGGGTGCGTCGACAGAAACTGCTTTTGCTCTGTCCCGCCGATCGAACCCATTTTTTGCCACAGCGTGAGCGCGGCGCGCGGGTCGTAGCCGGCGCGGGAGGCGATGTCCATGCCGACCAGGTCGGCCTCGGTTTCCTCTGCACGCGAGAACGCCAGCAGGTGCATCTTGGCGCCTTCGCCCAAGTCCGTGTCGCCCCGGTTGCCGAAGCCGAACAATTGCGAGATGACGTTGGCGCCCAGGTTGGTGATCTCGCGCTGGCCGGCGCGGGCGCGAGCGTGCTCGCGCAATGCGTGGGCGATCTCGTGGCCGAGTGCCATGGCGAGTTCGTCGTCCGTCAGCTTGAACTGTTCGAGCAGCCCCGAGAACACGGCGATCTTTCCGCCGGGCATGCAGAACGCATTCACCTGCGACGAGCCGATCAGGTTGACCTCCCACTTCCAGTGCGCAGCGTCGGGGTTCCAGCGCGGCGCCTGGGGCGTCAGGCGCCTGACGATGCCGCGGATGCGGATCAGATCCGGCACGTTGTCCGGCGCAAGCGCGCCTTCGTGGGCCGCGTTGTCGATGATGCCCTGGTATTCGGCCAGCGCCCGCTTGTCGATTTCCTCGGCGGGAATGACGAGCCGGATGTTGGGCGACGTGGTGGTCGCCGCTTCCAGCTTCACGCCGTCGGCGGGCACCGGCAGCGGGCCGTCCATGGCGACAGCCCATGCAGATAGCGCGAGGCCAATTGCAGTCAGCAGGAAGCGTGTTATGCGGGGCATATGGGTGAGGGGCCGAATCCGTGCGACATAATATCGGCCAACGCACCGTGCCACGCTACGTGGCAACCCGCATTCGCATCGCCTTCGCCTCTGGCCCGCCGCATGACCTTCCACGATTACCTCGATATTTTCCGCAACCGCCGCATCGGCGCGATGCTGTTGCTGGGCTTTGCCTCCGGCCTGCCGCTGGCGCTCACCTCGGGCACGCTGCAGGCCTGGATGACGGTGGAAGGGCTGGATATCCGCACCATCGGGCTGTTCTCGCTGGTGGGGCAGGCGTACATCTTCAAATTCCTCTGGGCGCCCCTGATGGACCGCTTCACGCCGCCGCTGATGGGGCGCCGGCGCGGCTGGCTGGTGCTGACGCAGGCGGGGCTCGTGGCGTCGATTGCCGCCATGGCGTTCACGCCGCCGCACGCCGCGCTCTGGGCACTGGCAGGGCTGGCGGTGCTCGTGGCGTTTTTGTCGGCGTCGCAGGACATCGTCTTCGATGCCTACAGCACCGATGTGCTGCATTCGAGCGAGCGCGGCGTCGGCGCGGCCGTGAAGGTGCTCGGCTACCGGCTGGCGATGCTGGTGTCGGGCGGCCTGGCGCTGTATCTGGCCGATCGCGTGATGGGCTGGAGCAACATGTACCTGCTGATGGCCGGGCTGATGGCGCTTGGCATCATCACGACGCTGTGGTCGCCGGAGCCTGAGGTGTCCGCGCGCGCGCCGCGCAGCCTGCAGGAAGCGGTGGTCGGCCCGCTGCAGGACTTTTTCTCGCGCCGTGGCGCCTGGGCGCTGCTGGCGCTCATCGTGCTCTACAAGCTGGGCGATGCGTTTGCTGGCAGCCTGTCCACCACGTTCCTGATCCGGGGCGTCGGCTTTTCCGCCGGCGAGGTCGGCATCGTCAACAAGACGCTCGGCTTGGCGGCCACCATCGTGGGTGCGTTGTACGGCGGCACGCTGATGGTGCGGCTGGGGCTGGTGCGCGCACTGCTGCTTTTTGGCGTGCTGCAGGCGGTGTCCAACCTGGGCTACTGGGTGCTGGCTGTCACGCCGCAGCATCTGTGGACGATGGCGGTGGCCATCGGCATCGAGAACATTTGCGGTGGCATGGGCACGGCGGCCTTTGTTGCGTTGCTGATGGCGCTGTGCAACCGGTCGTTCTCGGCGACGCAGTATGCGTTGCTGTCAGCGCTGGCTTCCATCGGCCGCGTGTACGTCGGGCCGACTTCGGGCTACCTCGTTGAAGCCTACGGCTGGCCCGCGTTCTATCTGATGACCGTGGTATTCGCCTTCCCAGGCCTGGCGCTGCTGTGGTGGATGCGCGGCACGATCGGCCGCTACGAAGCTGAGCAGAACGAACGCGCCCTGGAAGCCAAAGCGGCCAAGGCTGCCTCAGCCTGATCGGCTAACCCAAGCGGTTCGAGCGGTCGGCATCGGCAAAGCCGGCCAGCGGCAGCGCCGCATCGATGCCTTTGCCCAGCGCGATGGCCTTGAATAGCTCGCCCATTTCTGCCTCCGACAGCAGCTTCTGCACGGCATTGGCCGCCGGCAGAAACTGCATCGGGTCGGACGGATCAAGCGTCATCAACAGCTCGCCGACGCCGGCGCTCAACAGAAAGCGCGCCTGGCTCGTATAGCCGAGCAGTTCTAGCCCGGCTTCCTGCCCCGCCTGGGCGATCCCCGAAAAATCGACGTGCGCGGTGATGTCCTGCAGGCCCGGCAGCCAGAACGGATCGTCATGCGCGTGCTGGCGGTAGTGGCACATGAGCGTGCCGTTGGCTCGGTGCGCGTGGTAGTACTCGGCAGCCGGGAAACCGTAGTCGATCAGCAGCAGCAAGCCGCGCTCGAGTGCCGTGCCGGCGCTGCGGATAAAGCCCTCGGCGGCTTCGTGCGATTCGGTAACGAAATCATCCGTGCCCGGCAGTGCGGCCAGCTTGGCGGGCACCTCCGACGGATCCACGGGCCGGTCTTCCCATTGCAGGCCGTTGTCGGCATCGAGCATTACGCCGCGCTGGCGCCACACGCCGCCGCGCCGCGCCCACAGCGACACGGGCATCGCATCAAGCACTTCGTTGCCGATCATCACGCCGGTGAACGGCGCAGGCAACGTGTCGTGCCACTGCGCAAGGGCGCCCAGCTCGGGGCCGAGCGCAGTCAGGTGTTCCTGTTGGCGCTGGCGCAGCTCGCCGGAGAGTTCGACGATGCCGTAGCTGTCAGGGCGCGCGCCCACCGCATCGAGTTCGGTGAGGATGTCGGCGGCCAGCTTGCCGGTGCCGGCGCCAAACTCCAGCACGTGGCGCTGGCCCTCGGGCAATGCCTGCAGCACCTGCGCGATCTGGTGCGCCACGGTGCGGCCGAAGAACGGTGTCAATTCGGGCGCGGTGATGAAGTCGCCGCCGTCTTCCACGCGGCGGCCGAACTTGGCCGCGCCGCCGCTGTAGTAGCCCAGGCTCGGCGCGTAGAGCGCCAGTTCCATGTAGCGGTCGAACGGGAGCCAGCCGCCGGCGGCCGCAATGGCGTCGGCGATCACGGCGAACAGGTGCGCGGACTGCGCCTGCGCCGCCTCGTTGGGAAGCGGTAAACTCACGGTTTTGCTCATCGCCCGGATTGTAAACAATGGCGCAGACGCCCATCCAGTCAGCTGCGGAATCGACCGCAGAATCCGCTACACAGCGGCGCATCGCCCTCGTCACAGGCGCTGGCCGCCGCGTGGGGCGCGTCATTGCCCTGGCGCTGGCCCGGCACGGCTGGGATGTTGCCGTGCATTGCCACCGCTCGCGCACCGAGGCCGACGCCGTCGCCGCCGAGATCATCGCCATGGGGCGTCGCGCCGCCGTGCTGCAGGCCGACCTGTCGGACGAAGTTGCCGCCGGCCGCCTGATTGCCGATTGCAGCGCTGCACTGGGTACGCCCACCTGCCTGGTCAACAACGCGTCGCTGTTCCAGTACGACGTGGCGACCAGCTTCAGCTATGCATCGCTCGATACGCATATGCGCACCAATGTGGCGGCGCCGCTGCTGCTGTCGCGCGAGCTGCACCGTGCGCTGACTGCCGATGGCGCCGAAGGCCGCGGCGTGGTCGTCAATCTGCTCGACCAGAAGCTCGATAACCTGAACCCGGATTTCCTCTCCTACACGTTGTCGAAGTCGGCGCTGTCGACGGCCACCATGCAGCTTGCGCAGGCCCTGGCGCCCGCGCTGCGCGTGGTCGGCGTGGCGCCGGGCATCACGATGGTGTCGGGCGACCAGTCGCAAGGCGGGTTCGCGCGCGCGCACCAGATGACGCCGCTGGGCCAGTCGTCCACGCCGGAAGACATCGCCGAAGCGGTGTGCTACCTGGCTACCGCACGCGCCGTCACCGGCACCACGCTATTCGTCGATGGAGGCCAGCATCTGATGCCGCTGGCCCGCGACGTGATGTTCCTCACTGAATAAACAACTCCTCCCCCGGACGCTCCCATGCTTTCCCTGCTATCCCACCCGCGCCTGTCGCACTGCCGTCGTATGTTCCTGCGCAACTACGAAGTGCAGATCAACATCGGCGTGCATGAATTCGAGAAGAAGGGCGAGCAGCGCGTCCTGATCAACATCGAGCTGTACGTGCCGCTGGAGCATTCGTCGCCCACGGAAGACAAGCTGCATGAAGTGGTGGATTACGACTTCATGCGCGACACCGTGGCACGCCGCATGGCGCAAGGCCATATTCACCTGCAGGAGACGCTGTGCGATGACGTGCTGACGGCGATGCTCAAGCACCCGCATGTGCTGGCCGCCCGGGTGTCGACGGAGAAGCCGGATGTGTATCCGGATTGTGAGTCGGTGGGGGTGGAAGTGTTTCGGATTAAAGAGTCGGGCTGACGGCTGTGTTTTTGATGCGGTGGTGCATCCCTCGTTTCATCCCCTGCCGGGGCTGGGTCACTTTCTTTGTCTTGCCAAAGAAAGTAACCAAAGAAAGGCGCGCCCGAGATGGCGAAAGATTCCTTGAATTTATGTCGCAGGGAGGGAAGGGAGGCAAACTCGCTGCGCTCAGACAAGCCTCCCTTCTTTTCCTCCCTGCAACAGAAATTCAAGGCGCCATCTAGGGCAGGGTACGGCCACACCGTCTGTGCGCGGGTGTTGGCGGTGCGCTTTTTTTTGATGGCGATTCAAGCCGCCGTCGCGTATTCGCGGCGCTGGGCGTGCAATGCGCCTGCGACGCTGGCCAGCAGGTCCAGGGCCAGATGCGCTGTAATCCCGCCCTTGTCGTGGCGCGGGTTGTATTCCACCAGTTCGAATGCGGCAAAACGTGCATCGCGGGCGCAAGCGGCGAGCGCCTGCGCCATGCCCTGCGCGGTGAGCCCGTCTGTTTCGGGTGTGCCGACGCCGGGCGCGACTGCGGGGTCGAAGGCATCCAGATCCAGCGTTACGCCGAAGGCCGCCGTGCCCGTTTTGACTTGGCGGATGGCGTCGGCCATGACGGCGCGCAAGCCGGCGCGTGCCACTTCGGCTGCGTCGATCACACGCACACCCAGCAGGTCGAGCAACGCGCGTTCAGCGGGCTCATAACTGCGCGCGCCGATCACCACGACGTGTTCGGGCAATACCTTCGGCGCGGCATCCCGAACTTGTGTGAGAGCCGCGGCGCCGTGGCCGAGCAGCGCCGCCAGCGGCATGCCGTGGATGGCACCGGAATCGCTCGTCTGCGGTGTGTGGCTGTCGAGATGGGCGTCGATCCAGATCAGCCCAAGCGGACCCTTCGGTCGCAAGGCGTTTGCCACGCCAGACCACGTGCCGATGGCGGACGAGTGATCTCCACCGATGACGACCGGCACATGCCCCTGGCGCACGCCGTGCGCTGTCGCATCGGCAAGCGCGCGCGAGAAACCGGCCACGCCCGGCAGCGCCGCCAAGCGTGCCGAACGGCTGTGCCCCGCCGACATCGCCAATTCGATGTCGTGCACGAGCGCGGCGTGCGTGTCCGGCGTCTGCAATCGCGCCAGCGCGCCGGCTTCCAGCAGCGCACGCGGGCCGTCCTTGCAGCCGTCGTCTTGCGCGCCGCAGCCGATGGCCGCGCCGATCAGATCAATCATGGTCATGTCACTCCCCTAGCGAGTTCTTCCTCAAGCCGCCTTGCGGCGCGGCCAGCCAGCCAGCGTCTGGCGGATGGCGTCCAACGCCAGCGCCAGTTCGGCCTCACCGATCACCAGCGGCGGTGTCAGGCGGACCACGTTGCCGTAGGTGTCCTTGGTCAGCACGCCGCGCTCGGCCACCGCGAACGCGAAGTCGTGCGCGTCGATGTCGGCATCGAGTTGCAGGCCGATCATCAGGCCGCGCCCGCGCACCTGCCGCACGCCGTGGCCGACGAGCGTCTTCAGTTCATTGATGAACGCCGCGCCCACGCGGGCGGCACGCTGTGGCAGTTGTTCTTCGATCAGCAAGGCGAGTGCCGCGCGTCCGATGTGCGCTGCGAGCGGGTTGCCGCCAAACGTGGAGCCGTGGTCGCCCGGCTGGAACACGCCCATGACCGCCTCGCGCCCCGCGATGGCCGAAACCGGCATCATGCCGCCCCCGAGCGCCTTGCCCAGCACCACCAGATCGGCGTCAACGCCCTCATGCCAGCTCGCCAGCACATCCCCGGTGCGGCCCAGGCCCGTCTGCACCTCGTCGCAGACGAGCAGCACGTTGTGCTGGGTGGCAAGTTCGCGCGCGAGTTTGAGGTAGCCGGCGGGAGGCTCGACGATGCCGCCTTCGCCTTGCACCGGCTCCATCAGGATTGCGCCCGTGTTGGGCCCGATGGCCGCATGCAGCGCATCGGCGTCACCAAACGGAATGCGCCGGAAGCCTGCCGCGAACGGGCCGAATCCGTAGCGATACTGATCGTGCGAGGAGAACCCGACGATGGTCGTCGTGCGGCCGTGGAAGTTGTTTTCGAAGACGATGATTTCGGCCGCCTCGGGCGCCAGGCCCTTCACGTCGCGTGCCCATTTGCGGGCCGCCTTGATGGCGGTTTCAACGGCTTCGGCGCCGGTGTTCATCGGCAGCGCGCGGTCCATGCGCGTGATGCGGCAGACGTCGGCCAGGAAGGGGCCCAGCTCGGTATTGTGGAATGCGCGCGACGTAAGCGTCAGCCGGCCGGCCTGCTCCGTCAGTGCGGCGACGAGTTTCGGATGCGAATGCCCGAAGCTGACGGCCGAATACGCCGACATCATGTCGAGGTAGCGCCGGCCGTCGGTATCGAACAGCCACACGCCTTCGCCGCGTTCCAGCATGACCGGCAAGGGCGCGTAGTTGTGTGCGCCGTAACGGTCTTCCAATGCATAGCTCGGATGTTGCATTGCGGTCGTCATGATGGCCTCCTGCCTGGATCGGTCGTTCACTTGCGGCGGATTGTGCGATCTGACAGACTTGAAATCAAATCGAATGTTTTTCGTTTTTCGATCCAAAAATTTGATGAATTAAGGCATTCGTGTTTTGCCATGTCGCACTCGCCGCTGCGCTATCTGCATAGCTTCCTGACCGTCGCCAACGAAGGCAGCTTCGTGCGCGCGGCAGATCGCCTGGCCGTGTCGCAGCCGGCGCTGTCGTACCAGATGCGGCAGTTGGAGCAGTGGCTTGGCGTGCCCTTGTTCGAGCGCTCGGGGCGCAAGCTCGTGCTCACGCGTGCCGGCACGTCGGTGCGGGCGTGGTGCCGCGATGCGTTTGCCGGGCTGGATGAGCTGCGCGCCGCGTTGCATAGCGGCGAGATGGAGCGCGTGTCGCTCAAGCTGGCGAGCGGCTCCAGCTTCGGGCGCTATGTGCTGATGCCAGCACTGCTGAAACCATCGCCCGAATCCGATGCGCCGCTTCTCGACGACGTGCGCCTCGAACTGGCCTTCGGCAGCGACGAAGAGGTCTTCAGCCATGTCGAGTCCGGCCGTGCCGATCTCGGCTTTGTCTACACGCCGCGCACGTCACGCCTGTTTGAACACCACGCTGTCTACACCGAAGAATTCGTGCTTGCCTGTAGCGCCCGCGCATTGCGTGAGCACAGTGCGCCACGCACGCTGGCTGATTGCGCGGCGCTGCCCTTCGTCACCTATGACGAATCCGATGCGGTCTACGGGCTGTGGTTCAAAGCGCTGTTCCGGCGTATGCCGGAGACGACCGTCAGCGCACATCACGTGTCCGACCTGGAAGAGGTCAGCACGCTGGTGGAGGCCGGCATGGGCTGGTCGGTGCTGCCGCTGCATGCCATTCAGGATGCCGTGGAGCGAGGGCGCCTGCAGGTCGTGCGCCCGATCGCGGCGCGGCGCTGCCTCAACACCGTGTTTGCCGTGCGCCGCACATCGAGCTTTCCGAGCGAAGCCCAAGACCGCTTGCTGGTGCGGCTTGCACAGCTGGATGCAGCGGCGCGGGGTTAGCCGCGCAGTCGTCCCGGTCCTGGCTGATCTGCAAGACGCAAATTGCCGCCTTGAAATTAATTAATTCGACAATTAATATTTGCGGCATGGCAACCCGCAAACCTTCCCCTCGCGGCCCCGGCCGCCCTCGTCGCCAGGATGGCGCAACGCAGGACGACCTCCGTGACCGCCTGCTCGACATTGCCGTCACGTTATTTGCGCGCGACGGCGTCGGCCCGACCACGCTCGCCGCCATCGCCCGCGAAGCCGGGGTGACGGCGCCGATGGTGCATTACCACTTCAAGACGCGCGATCAATTGCTCGATGCCGTGGTGGAGGGGCGCATCCGCCCGTTGATCGATCAGGTGACGGGCCCGGCGCTCGCGATCATTGCCGACGACGCGCATCTGCCCGATCTTGCGCAGACCGTGGCCGGCGTGGCGCAGCGCATGGTGGCGGTGGCCACGGCCACGCCGTGGTTTCCAACGCTGTGGATTCGCGAGATCGCCAGCGAGGGTGGCCAGTTGCGCGAGCGTGTGTTCGCGCGCATCGCGCTGGAGCGTGCCACGTTGCTGGTCGACCGCATTGCCCGCGCACAAGCGGCGGGCGCGGTGAACGCGGCACTGCAGCCGCCGCTGGTGATGGTCTCGGTGATCGGCCTGGCGATGCTGCCGCTGGCGACGCGCGCACTCTGGGGCCGCCTGCCCCTGGCGGATCAGGTCAGCGACGAGGACATCGGGCGGCACGTGGCCGCGTTGCTGCTGCACGGCATCGGCCCAGTCGCTACGCCCGAGCAAGCAGATGGGAAATCAGCGAAGCGGAAGTCGAAGCCCAAGCCAAAGGGCAAGCGACACGAGTAGGCGAACACGGCAGGTCAATCGCATCAATCGGATCCCGCGGAGGGCGGTATGCGGCAAGCGTTGTGCATGGGTAGGGCAGGGTGGTTTGCGGTGGCATCGGCCGCAGCGATGGCCCTGGCGGGTTGCGCCAAACAAGACAATCACACCTACCAGGGCTATGTGGAAGGCGAGTTCGTCTACGTGGCATCGCCCGTGGGTGGGCGGCTCGAACATCTTGGCGTGCAGCGTGGGCAGACCGTCAACGCGGGCGCGCCGCTCTTCGCGCTGGAATCGGTGGACGAGACGGCGGCCCGCCAGCAGGCGGCTGCGCAACTGCAAGGCGCCGAAGCCCAACTCGCCGATCTGAACGTTGGCAAGCGTGTGCCGGAAGTGGATGCGGTGCGCGCGCAATTGGCGCAGGCCGTGGCGGCGGACAAGCTCTCATCGACGCAGCTGGTGCGAGACGAGGCGCAGTTCCGTGCTGGTGGCATCGCGCAATCGCAGCTCGATGCAAGCCGCTCGACCGCGCAGTCGAACGCGCAGCGCGTGCGTGAATTGACCAACCAGCTGCGCATTGCCCAGTTGCCGGCGCGCAATGACCAGATTCGCGCGCAATCCGCGCAGGTGGAAGCGGCGCGCGCCGCAGTGGCGCAAGCGCAGTGGCGGCTCGATCAGAAAGCGCAGAAGGCGACGCAGGGCGGTCTCGTGTTCGACACGCTGTATCGTGAAGGCGAGTGGGTCGGCGCCGGCAGCCCCGTGGTGCGGATGCTGCCGCCGGCCAACGTGAAAGTGCGCTTCTTCGTGCCGCAAGGCGTGGTGGGCGCACTCAAGCCGGGGCAAACTGCGCGCCTGCACTGCGATGGCTGCGCGGCCGACATCAACGCTACGGTTACGTACATTGCAACGGAAGCCGAATACACCCCACCCGTCATCTACAGCAACACGACGCGCGACAAGCTCGTCTTCATGGTGGAAGCGCGGCCCGCCGCGGCCGATGGCCCGAAGCTGCGCCCGGGCCAACCCGTGGAGGTGACACTGCCATGAGCGCTGCCAGCCACGACGGTCAACCGCACACACGCAACGGCAACTACGCCATCGACGTGCATGGCCTGAACAAGCACTTTGGCGACAAGCACGTTGTGAAAGATCTCTCCATGCAGGTTGCGCGCGGCGAGATCTTTGGGTTCCTCGGCCCCAACGGCAGCGGCAAGACCACGTCGATCCGCATGATGTGCGGACTGCTGACGCCCGACAGCGGCAGTGGCTCGTGCCTGGGTTACGACATCCTCAAGGAGTCCGCGCAGATCAAGCGGCGCGTCGGCTACATGACGCAGCGGTTCTCGTATTGGGATGATCTTTCCATTCGGGAGAACCTGGATTTCGTCGCGCGCTTGTACGAGATGCCGAATCGGCGCGAGGTGGTGGACCACGCCCTGGAGCATCTTGGGCTGGCCTCGCGTGCCAAGCAACTGGCGGGCTCGCTGTCGGGCGGCTGGAAGCAACGTTTGGCGCTGGCCGCGTGCATGCTCCACAAGCCCGAACTGCTGCTGCTCGACGAACCCACCGCCGGCGTCGACCCGAAAGCGCGCCGAGATTTTTGGGAGGAGCTACACCGCTTGGCGGCGGAGGGCATCTCGGTGCTCGTCAGCACGCACTACATGGACGAGGCCGAGCGCTGCCACAAGCTCGCCTACATCGCGTATGGCGAGCTGCTCGCGCACGGCACCGCCGATGAAGTGATCGCCGGGCAGCACCTGTCGACGTGGTCGATCTCGGGCGGCAATCTGGTCGAGCTGGGCCGCAAGCTCGAAGGGCAACCGGGCGTGGATCAGACTGTCGCCTTTGGTTCGGTACTGCACGTAACGGGCGCGGATGCGCAAGCACTGGAAGGCACGCTGCGCAAGCTCACGGGAGAATCCGGCATGCACGCCGAGCCGATCAACACCGGCCTCGAAGACGTGTTCATCCACATGATGAAGCGCTCCTCAGACAACTACGGAGCGCAGCCATGAAGCCAGACGGCAATCGCTTTTCGTTCGTGCGCTGGTGGAGCGTGGTACTCAAGGAGTTTCTGCAGCTGCGCCGCGACCGCGTGACGTTCGCCATGATGATCGGCATTCCGATCATGCAGCTGTTCCTGTTTGGCTTTGCCATCAACGCCGACCCGAAGCATCTGCTGACCGGCGTGATCGCGGCCGACCAGAGCGAGTTCACGCGCAGCTTCCTGGCCAGCATGCGCAACTCCGACTACTTCGACCTGACGACCACGCTGACCGACGAAAGCGCCGGACGCGAGGCGTTGGCCAAGGGGCAACTGCAGTTTGTCGTATCGATCCCGCCGGACTTCACGCGCAGGCTCGTGCGCGGCGAGAAACCCTCGCTGCTTGTGGAAGCCGATGCCACCGACCCTGCCGCCACGGGCCTGGCCGTAGCGTCGCTCTCGCAACTCGTGCAGGGCGTCGTCAACAAAGACATGAAGGGTGCGCTGTCGCCGCTGGCCGGAGGTGCGGGCGCGGGCCCGAGCGGTGCGGCGCCACCATTCGATGTGCGCATCCACAAGCTCTACAACCCGGAAGGCATCACGCAGTACAACATCATCCCCGGCCTGATGGGCACCATCCTGACGATGACCATGGTGATGATGACGGGCTTGGCCATGACGCGCGAGCGCGAGCGCGGCACGATGGAAAACCTGCTCGCCACGCCGGTGCATCCGCTGGAGGTGATGACGGGCAAGATCGTCCCGTACATCTTCATCGGGCTGGTGCAGGTGACGATCATTCTGTTGATGGCGTTCTTCGTTTTCCACGTGCCGTTTGTCGGCAGCGTGTGGATGGTCTACGTATCGGCGTTGCTGTTTATCGTGGCGAGTCTGACGGTGGGGATCACGCTCTCGTCTCTCGCGCAGAACCAATTGCAGGCGACGCAGCTGACCTTCTTCTACTTCCTGCCGAACATCCTGCTCTCGGGTTTCATGTTTCCGTTCGTGGGCATGCCCAACTGGGCGCAGGCGATTGGCAACCTGCTGCCGATGACGTACTTCAACCGGCTCACGCGCGGCATCCTGCTCAAGGGCAACGGCTGGTTTGAGCTGTGGCCAAGCATTTGGCCGTTGATGGTGTTTACGGTGGTGGTGTTGGGGGTGGCGTTGCGGTTTTATCGCAAGACGTTGGATTGAGGTGGCTATGTGGACGCTGTGGATTCGACGCGCTGACGGTGGTGATGGTGTTTGTGGTCCATCCCCTGTTTCGTCCCCTGCCGGGGCCGACTTACTTTCTTTGTCTTGCCAAAGAAAGGTAAGCAAAGAAAGGCGCGCCCGAGATGGCGACTTCTCCTTGAATTTTCATAACCGGGCGGAGAACGGGAAAACTCCCTTCGCTCAGACAGTTCCCGTTCTTTTCTCCGCCCGCTTACAAAAATTCAAGGCGCCATCTAGGGCAGGGTACGGCCAAACCCTCTGGCGGTACTTGTTGACGCTGCGGCGAGCGTTGGCGGATCGTGAGTGTTTGCTTGGTGTTGTGATCGTTGCCGCCTTGTCTGTGAGCGGCTGTGCCGTCGGTCCCGATTTCAAGGCGCACGCGGGGCCTGCGGCTACCGGCTATTCCGCACAGCCTGTGTCGCGCGAAACCGCATCCGCGCCAGTTGTTGGCGGGGAAGCTCAGCATCTCGTGGATGCCAACGTGCCGGCCGATTGGTGGCACCTGTTCCGATCGCCCGCGCTTGATGCGCTGGTGGACGAGGCGTTGCGTGCGAGCCCGTCTGTCGTGCAGGCCGAAGCGCGCTTGCGTCAGGCGCAGGCCGAAGCCGAGGCGCAGTTCGGCTATGTGATGCCGTCGGTGGATGGCACCGTGTCGGCGGTGCGCCAGCAGATCAACCCGGAGGCGTTCGGGTTCAACACGCCCAAGCCGGGGCCGTTCACGCTGTATTCGGCGTCGCTGTCGGTGTCGTATGCGCTGGATATTTTTGGCGGCGTGCGCCGGGCGCTGGAAGCATCGCAAGCGCAGGTCGATACGCAGCGTTATGAGCTTGAGGCGGCGCGGCTGTCCCTGGCGGGCAATGTGGTGACGGCGGCGGTGCGGATTGCGGCGCTGGATGCGCAGATCGCCACCACGCAGCGATTGGCGGCCGAGCAGCGCAAGCAGTTGGAGATCACCGAGCGGAGGTTAAGCGTGGGCGGCGTCGCGCAGGTCGATGCGTTCTCGCAGCGCACGCTCGTCGCGCAGACCGACGCCACGATGCCGCCGCTCATGCAGCAGGCTGCGCAGCAGCGGCATCGTCTATCGGTACTGTTGGGCCGCGAACCCGGTGCTGGGTTGCCGGACCTGCCGTCGCTCGACGCGCTGCATCTGCCCGACCCGCTGCCGGTGTCGCTGCCATCGACGCTCGCGCAGCGGCGCCCCGACATCCGCGCCGCCGAAGCGATGTGGCACGAAGCCAGCGCCAACGTGGGCGTGGCCACGGCCAACCTGTTCCCGCGCATCACCCTGTCCGCAGGGCTGGGTTCGGAAACCACCAGCTTCCGCAATCTGCTGGGCGCCGGATCAAGCATCTGGAACCTCGGCGCCGGGCTCACGCAGCCGATCTTCCACGGCGGCACCCTGCGGGCCAAAAAGCGCGAAGCCGAAGCTGCCTACGATGCAGCCGGCGCGGCCTACAAGCAAGCCGTATTGCAAGGTTTGCAGGAAGTGGCCGACGCCCTGCACGCCGTCAACAACGACGCCCAAACGCTGCAGTCCCGAGCGCTCGCAACCGACCAAGCGCAACAGACTCTGCGCGCCGCCCAAGCCCGCCACGCCGCCGGCGGCATCAGCACGCTAACGTTGCTGGACGCCCAGCGCCAGGTCGATCAGGCGACGTTGCAGCAGGTGCAGAGCCAAGCGGATCGGTTGCTGGATTCCGCTGCGCTTATGCAGGCGTTAGGAGGCGGCTGGCAATAGGCAAACGACAAAGCAGCCCAAGTCGGCAACACTAGCGGCCAGATGGTTTGGCCGTACCCTGCCCTAGATGGCGCCTTGAATTTCTGTTGCAGGGAGGAAAAAGAAAGGGAAACTGTCTGAGCGAAGCGAGTTTTTCCCTTCCCCTCTCTGCGACATAAATTCAAGGAATCTTTCGCCATCTCTGGCGCGCCTTTCTTTGCTTACTTTCTTTGGCAAGACAAAGAAAGTGAGTCAGCCCCGCCAGGGGATGAAACAGGGGCTAACAGAAGGCATAAAAAATCAGCTCACCGCCGGCCGCAACAACCGCTGCTGATAAGCCTGCAAATGCGCAAACGCCACCCGCAGCAACGAAACATCCGTCCCCAACGCCCGCCCACGGCGCAGCATGTCCCCCACGATGTGATCCGCCTCAACGCGCGCACCACTCTCCAGGTCCCGCAGCATCGATGCCGTCAGCGGCGACCCAGCCTGCGTCAGCACATTGAGCCCGCGTTCGCGCGCAGCCTGCCGATTCGGATACCCCGCCGCCGCCGCCACACGCTCGCACGCCATGAACATCGCCTCGTTCAACGCAGCGCCCTCGTCCGTGGCAACAATCTCGCCCACCGTGGCCCGCATCAGGCAAGTCATCGCGGCCAGCGAAGTGAGAAAGGTGAATTTCTCCCACATGTCCTGCATGACGTTTTCGGCCAGCACGGAATCAAAGTTGGCCGTGGCAAACACGTCGCGGATTGCCTCGGTGCGCTCGCGCGGTGCATGCGGCGTGCGCTCGCCGAACGTGATTGAGTGCACGGCGGGGCCTTGGCCGTTGCTCAGGTGCAGCACCGCCCCGTCCGGCGCGCTCGTCGCACTGATGTGGCACAGCCCACCGAGTACGCGTGATTCACCAAACGCGGCATCCAGCCGTTCCAGATGCGCCAGCCCGTTCAGCACCGGCAGCACCACCGTGCGCTCGCCCACCACGGGGCGGATCGCGGTGATGGCGTCTTCCAGGTCGTAGGCCTTGCAGCTCAGCAGCACCAGGTCGGCACGGCCCCAAGCCGCGGCCTGGTCTGCGGTGATGCTCTGCACGGGCAATTGCGCATCGCCGTGCGGGCTGCGGATCACGAGACCGTGTTCGCGCAACCGCGCCGCGCGTGCCGGCCGCACCAGGAAGGTCACGTCTGCGCCCGCCTGGGCGAGCCGGCCGCCGAAATAGCCGCCGGTGCCGCCGGCGCCAAGCACCAGAATCCGCATTGCTGTCGTCATGGGGTTCGTTTCCATCGAGCAGAAGATAGGCAAACGATTCTAGGCCTGTTCGTCCGACCCTGCAGGCGGCGCTCCGCGCGCGCTAAAATGCTGATTTTCCTCACGATTTGACGCCCGTCCGGCCATTATTCAGCGCTGGCGGGGTCGAGATGCCATGACGTTTTCCAATAATTTCCACCGCCTCGAAACCCGTCTGCAGTCGCAGGTCGGCCGTGCCATCGGCGACTTCAAGATGATCGAAGACGGCGACACCATCCTCGTGTGCCTGTCTGGCGGCAAGGATTCATACACGATGCTGTCGGTGCTGATGGCGCTGCAGAAGCGCGCCCCGGTCGACTTCAAGCTGATTGCGATGAACCTCGACCAGAAGCAGCCGGGCTTTCCGGAAGAGGTGCTGCCCAACTACCTGAAGAAGCTGGGCGTGGAATATGTGATCGTCGAGGCGGACACGTATTCGATCGTCAAGGAGAAGGTGCCCGAGGGCAAGACGACGTGCTCACTGTGCTCGCGCCTGCGCCGCGGCGTGATCTACCGCACGGCCAAGGAGCTGGGCGCCAACAAGATCGCGCTGGGCCATCACCGCGACGACATCGTCAACACGTTTTTCCTGAACATGTTCTTTGGCGGCAAGATGAAGTCGATGCCGCCCAAGCTGGCCACCGACAACGGCGACCACATCGTCATCCGCCCGCTGGCCTACTGCGCAGAGAAGGAGATCGCCTCCTACGCCCGCGCGATGGAATTCCCGATCATCCCGTGCAACCTCTGCGGCTCGCAGGAAAACCTGCAACGCAAGAAGGTCAAGGAGATGCTGCTGGAGTGGGAGCGCCAGACGCCGGGCCGCATCGACAACATCTTCGCGGCGCTGCAGAACGTGGTCCCGTCGCACTTGGCCGATACCGATCTGTTCGACTTCAACGGCCTGACCACGGGCCTGGCGAAGATCGGCGAGGACGCGCTGTTCGGCCAGACCGCCTACGACCAGGCCCCGCTGGTGTTTGCCGGCTCGCATGACGATCGCATCGAGTTCGTGCGGTTTGAGCGCAAGCCGGGCGACAAGGCTGCCGACCAAGCCCTGCCCGGCGAGGTGGCCGCAAGCTGAGCGCGGCCCGCGTCACGCACGGGCGGCACACGTTGCCCACATGTGCGCGGCATGCCACGCCGAGTGTCCACCATCCGCCTGACCGGCCAGCGGGCTACCCGTCTCGGTCATGGCGCGATTGCAACAATTCCACCGTTTGACCGGTTCAGGGGGAGGGTGGGCCCCATGCTAGAATTTTCGCATCTGTGTCTTATACGCCGCAAAAGCGCCCCGCAGAAGGGTTTGCAGGCGGTCCGGCCATCCTGAGGGGAGGTGGCGGGCGGTGGATTTCAGGCAGCCGTTTCCGGCGCCGGCAACCCGTCGCAGGCTATCGCTTCGAGTCACTCTAGGAACCTCCTTGTGAATATCGTCATCCTGGCTGCGGGCATGGGCAAACGCATGCGCTCCGCCCTGCCGAAAGTGCTGCACCCCCTGGCCGGCAAACCGCTGCTGGCGCACGTCATTGAAACCGCCCGCACCATGTCGCCGACGCGGCTGGTGGTGGTCGTCGGTCATGGCGGTGATCGGGTGCGCGAGATGGTTGGCGCGCCCGACATCGCCTTCGCCACGCAAGACAAGCAACTTGGCACAGGCCACGCCGTCATGCAGGCCGTCGACCAGCTCGACGAGAGCGTGCCCACCCTGGTGCTCTACGGTGACGTGCCGCTCACCCGCGCCGAAACGCTGAGCGCCCTGGTGGGCGCCGCCGGCAATGACCACCTGGGCGTGCTGACCGTGCACCTGGGCGACCCCACCGGCTACGGCCGCATCGTGCGCGACGCCGCCGGCCGCATCACGCGCATCGTCGAGCAGAAAGACGCCAATGAAACGCAGCTCGCCATCCATGAGGTGAACACCGGCATCCTGGTGTGCCCGACGGCCAGGCTCAAGAACTGGCTGGCGACGCTGTCGAATGACAACGCGCAGGGCGAGTACTACCTGACCGACGTGATCGAGCGCGCTGCCAGCGAAGGCGTGCCGATCACGTCCGCCCACCCGCTGGCCGAGTGGGAAACGCTGGGCGTGAACAGCAAGGTGCAGTTGGCGGAGCTTGAGCGCATTCACCAACGCAACCTCGCGCAGCAGTTGCTGGAAGACGGCGTGACGCTGATCGACCCGGCGCGCATCGACGTGCGCGGCAAGCTCACCTGCGGCCGCGACGTGGTGATCGACGTCAACTGCATCTTCGAGGGCGACGTCACGCTGGCGGATGGCGTACGCATCGGCGCCAATGCGGTGATCCGCGATGCGGTGATCGAGGCCGGCGCCGAGATCCTGCCGTTCTGCCATATCGAGCGCGCCAAGGTTGGCGCCGACTCGCGCATCGGCCCGTACGCGCGCCTGCGCCCGGGCACCGAGCTGGCGGAAGATGTGCACATCGGCAACTTTGTCGAGGTCAAGAACAGCCAGATCGCGGCACACAGCAAGGCCAACCACCTTGCCTACGTGGGCGACGCGACGGTGGGCTCGCGCGTCAACATCGGCGCGGGCACCATCACGTGCAATTACGATGGCGCGAACAAATTCCGCACCATCATCGAAGACGATGCCTTCATCGGCTCCGATACGCAGCTCGTGGCGCCGGTGCGCGTGGGCAAGGGCGCGACGCTGGGTGCCGGCACCACGCTGACCAAGGATGCGCCCGAGGGCAAGCTGACGGTCTCGCGGGCGCGGCAGGTCACCATCGACAGCTGGCAGCGCCCGGTCAAGCAAAAGAAGGCAGGCTGACAGGGTTTCCTCCTGCGCCGAACAGCGGATGCCGCTTTGGCGCACGAGCATCGATACTGAATTACCGAGTGCGGCGCACATTCAACGTGCTGCCACACCCCAACTGGAGAAATCAACATGTGCGGTATCGTTGGCGCGGTTTCCACGCGCAATATCGTTCCCGTCCTGATCGAAGGCCTGCGCCGCCTGGAATACCGCGGCTACGATTCGTGCGGCGTCGCTGTGCAGCGTGATGGCCAGCTCGAGCGCGCGCGCACCGTTTCGCGCGTGGCCGATCTGGATGCCCAGGCGCAGACGAGTCACCTGGATGGCGCGATCGGCATCGCGCACACGCGCTGGGCCACGCATGGCCGGCCGGACACGGTCAACGCTCACCCGCACTTCTCGGGCGACACCATCGCCCTAGTGCACAACGGCATCATCGAAAACTACGAGTCGCTGCGCGAAGAACTCAAGGCCGTCGGCTACGGCTTTGAATCGCAGACGGATACCGAAGTCGTCGCGCACCTGATCCACCAGGCCTACACGTACCCGAGCAGCGCCACGCGCGGCGACCTGTTCGCCTCGGTGCGTGCATCGGTCAAGCGCCTGCACGGTGCTTATGCGATTGCCGTGTTTGCCCGTGACAACCCCGACGTAGTGGTGGGTGCGCGCGCCGGCTCGCCGCTGGTGGTGGCGATTGGCGAGAATGAATCGTTCCTGGCATCCGACGCGCTGGCCGTGGCCGGCACCGCCAGCCGCATGGCCTACCTGGAAGAAGGCGACGTGGTGGAAATCACCCGCGACGGCTTCACCGTGGCCGATGCCCACGACAAGATCGTCGAGCGCGAAGTGAAGGAAGTCGGCACCTACGCCGCCGCCGTGGAGCTTGGCCCGTTCCGCCACTTCATGCAGAAGGAGATCTTCGAGCAGCCGCGCGCCCTGGGCGACACGCTTGAAGGTGTGCAAGGCTTTGCACCGGATCTGTTCGGCCCCGAGGCAGCCCAGGTGTTGCCCAAGGTCGACAGCGTGCTGATCCTGGCCTGCGGCACGAGCTACTACTCGGGCTGCACGGCCAAGTACTGGCTTGAATCGATCGCCAAGATCCCGACGCAGGTCGAGGTTGCCAGCGAATACCGCTACCGCGAGACGGTGCCCAATCCGAACGCGCTGGTCGTCGTGATCTCGCAATCGGGCGAAACCGCCGACACGCTGGCCGCGCTGCGCCACGCACGCGAACTGGGCCACACGCACACGCTGGCGATCTGCAACGTCGCGACCAGCGCCATGGTGCGCGAGACGCAGCTCAAGTTCCTCACGCGCGCGGGCACCGAGATTGGCGTGGCGTCCACCAAGGCGTTCACCACGCAACTGGCAGCGCTGTACATGCTGGCACTGACGTTTGCCAAGCTGCGCGGTCATCTGAACGCAGAGCAGGAAGAAGATGCGCTGCGCCATCTGCGCCATCTGCCGTCGGCGCTGAACGCCGTGTTGGCGCTGGAGCCGCAGATCATCGCGTGGTCGGAAGAGTTTGCTCGCCGCGAGAACGCACTGTTCCTCGGTCGCGGTCTGCACTACCCGATCGCCCTGGAAGGCGCGCTCAAGCTCAAGGAAATCTCGTACATCCACGCCGAGGCCTACCCGGCCGGCGAGCTTAAGCATGGCCCGCTGGCGCTGGTGACCGAGCAGATGCCGGTCGTGACCGTCGCCCCGAACGACGCGCTGCTCGAAAAGCTGAAGTCGAACATCCAGGAAGTGCGCGCGCGCGGCGGCAAGCTGTACGTGTTTGCTGACGCGGATACGCAGATCCAGTCGAGCGATGGCATCCAGGTGATCCGCATGCCGGAGCATTACGGTCAGCTCTCGCCGATCCTGCACGTGGTGCCGCTGCAGTTGCTGGCGTATCACACCGCACTGGCGCGCGGCACCGACGTCGACAAGCCGCGTAACCTGGCGAAATCGGTGACTGTCGAATAAGTTTCGGCAGGCGCAGAAACAGAAAAGGCCGTCCTTCGGGACGGCCTTTTTTCATGGTGTGCGCTTCGCCAGACAAGCATTCGCTCCACCGTTGCCTCAAGTATACCGTGGCCCCCGGGGGTTGCGGGAAGCCCCGGCGGCCGCAGTAGCATCGCCACCCATCTTGAAACCGACCGAAAGGAGGGTGAGACATGCGTGTGACGCCATCGACGTTTGGAGCGCAAGGCAGGGCCGTGGTGATGCAAGCCGGAGGTGCGAAATGAGCGGGCATGCCGTGGTGATTGCCGGCGGCGGGCCGACGGGGCTCATGCTCGCGGCCGAGCTGGCTCTGGCGGGCATTGACGTCGCCATTGTCGAGCGCCGCGCCAACCAGGATGTGGTGGGTGTGCGTGCCCTCGGCTTGCACGCACGTTCGATCGAGGTGCTCGACCAGCGTGGCGTGGCCGAGCGGTTTGTCTCGCAGGGCAAGACCTATCCCGTCGTGCATTTCGGCGAGAACCCGCTGGACATCAGCGACTTCCCCACCCGGCACAACTACGTGCTCGGCCTGTGGCAGCACCACACCGAGCGCCTCCTCGCGCAGTGGGTCGGCGAGCTGGGCGTGCCGTTCTATCGCGCGCGTGAAGTGACCGGCTTCTTGCAGGATGACACTGGCGTCGATGTCACGCTGTCCGATGGCGGGGTGCTCCGGGCGCAATACCTTGTTGGCTGCGATGGCGGGCGCAGTGCTGTTCGAAAGGCCGCCGGCATTGAGTTTGCCGGCTGGGACGCAACGACGAGTTGGCTGATCGCCGAGGTGCACACCACGCAGACGCCTCCGCCCTTTGGCTTCAAATACGACGCCATCGGCAGGCACGCCGTCGCGCCCATGGAAGATGGCAAATGTGTGCGCGTGGTGCTGACGGAGCGGCAACTCGGCACCGACAACGCGCCCACGCTGGCAGACCTGAGCGAGGCGCTGATCGCCGTCTATGGCACCGACTTTGGCGCGCATCGCCCGAACTGGATTTCGCGCTTTTCCGATATGGCCCGCCAGGCCGTGGCCTACCGCGATAAACGTGTGCTGCTGGCAGGCGACGCCGCGCACGTGCATCCGCCCATGGGCGGCCAGGGCCTGAACATGGGCATGCAGGATGCCGTGAATCTCGGGTGGAAGCTGGCTGCGGTCATCAAACGGACGGCGCCCGAAAGCCTGCTCGACAGCTACCACGCGGAGCGCCATCCCGTTGCCGCCCGCACGTTGCGCAATACGCTCGCGCAGGTGGTGTTGCTCCGCCAGGACGAGCGCTCCAAGGCGCTCAGCGAGATTACGTCCGAGCTGTTTCGCATGGACGAACCACGCAGGCGGCTCGTCGGGATGATCTCCGCGCTCGACGTTCACTACGACATGGGCGATGGCCATCCGCTGCTCGGCCGCCGTATGCCCGATCTTGACCTGGACACCGCTGATGGCCCGGTGCGCGTTTTCCACTTGCTGCACGAGGCCCGCGCGGTGCTGCTCAACTTCGGCCCGAATGAGGCATTCGACATTGCGCCATGGGGTGATCGCGTGCGACGTGTCGATGTCCGCTATGCAGGAACCTGGTCGCTGCCGGTAATCGGCACGGTGCCCGCACCCGCAGCGGTGCTGATCCGGCCCGACGGCCATGTGGCGTGGGTCGGTGACGGAACGGCGCAAGGGCTGCAGGAAGCGTTGCAGCGGTGGTACGGCCCGGCGGCAGGCTGACAGATGCCTCGCTGCCGACATGGCCGGGTGGAGGGCGGCGTCTATCCAGGTGTTTGAAGCGGCTGGCGTGATCGGGGTGGCCGGTATGCTGCATGGCAACTCAATCACCGACTCTTTGGAGACCTGCATGTTCACTGTCCTCTGCAAGCTCGCCCTGCTCGCCGTGTATGGCGTTGCGCTGGCCAGCTATGCCACGCCGCTGCCGCTGTCCGCCGATGCCATCGGCTGGTTGCGCATTGTGGCCTTGGTGTTGCTGGCGGTGCATGCGCTGGAGGTGGTGTTTTGCTTCCGGAAGGTGTCGCTGCACAAGGGCCCGTTGCTCGACAGCGTGTTGCTGACGTTGCTGTTCGGTTTTCTGCACTGGAAGCCCCTCACCGACGCCGCGCGGCAAGCCCGCTGATCGCCGCTGATCGGCCGACTAGCCGCAACGGCGGGGCAGACCTACTCTAGTTCCAGTCGTCCCTTGATTGACCAGTTGGGACTCCTTGCTGCAACGCGGCATTGATCATGGACAGAGTGGAACGAACGGCGTTTGTCTTTGCTGGCGGCGGCAGTCTTGGGGCCATCGAGGCCGGCATGCTGCGCGAGCTGGTGGCCTCCGGCGTGGTCCCGGACATGGTGGTGGGCGCCTCGGCGGGTGCCATCAACGCAGCCTTTTTTGCGTGCAATCCGCACGCGGCGGGCACGGCCCAGCTCGAGGCGCTGTGGCGCGGTGTGCGGCGCGCCGACGTGATGCCGTGGTCCTGGAGGGCGATGTTCAGCATGCTCGGGCTCCTGGGCGGGCAACGGGAGCACCTAGTCGATGCATCCGGCCTGCAGCGCCTGCTGACGCGGCATTTCGGGCAGACCCTGCTGGAGGCGGCCACGCTCCCCCTGCACGTTGTGGCCACTGACATGCACACTGGCGCCGAGGTGGTGCTGTCTTCCGGCGCCATCGTGCCAGCGGTGCTTGCCAGCGCCGCCATTCCGGGCGTGTTTCCGCCGGTGCGCATTGGTGATCGCCTGTTGATCGACGGGGGCGTCGCCAACAACACGCCAATCTCCGCCGCCATCCGGCTGGGCGCCACACGTGTCGTCGTATTGCCAGCGGGGTTTGCCTGTGCCGACCGTCGCGCCCCGCGCAGCGCCATCGAGCACGCGCTGAACGCCTTGTCACTGCTGGTTGCGCGTCAGCTTGTGCAAGACCTGGAGCGCTGGGCCGGGCAGGTGCCCATTGCCGTGGTGCCACCGCTGTGCCCCCTCGATGTGTCGCCCTACGACTACGCCCGCTGCGGAGAACTCATCGACCGCGCCGCTGCCGCCACCGCGGCATGGCTGGCAGCCGATGGTCTGGCGGGCACCGGCATTCCAGGCGCACTGCGTGAGCACGACCACAACGACGATCACCCGAACTGCAGCGCAGACCTCCACGGCACGCCTGCGGCTTGATGCGGGCAGGGCGGGGTTTTCTGTCTGGCGCGTCCAACCGGATGGTTGCGCTTGTAGTTGCGGGCGCAATGCGAAGGAGGGAAGGCATCTTGCCGAGCGCTTAGCCCGCGCGCACGGTCGCCCAATCGAGTCCGAACCGTGCGAGGTACTTGCGCAGCCGGTCGGCATCGTTCACCTTGGCCTTCTCGGTGCGTGACACGTCGAAGAGCCGGCGCCCGGCGTCCGACAGCGATGCCGATTCGCGGCACACGGCAATCACGTTCTCCAGTTGCATGCGGTCGAAAAGATCGATCGACGCAACGTCATCGCCGATCAGGCCAGCGAGGGAGTCTCCTTTGCCCGCCGAATCAGGTTCGGCCCACGTATGTTGCAGCCGGGCGACTTCATCCGTGACATCGGCCTCCATGATACGCCCGCCCTCGGCCAGCGTTGCCAGGCGCGTGACGCTGGCCGACAGCTCGCGGAAGTTCCCCGTCCAGCGTGCCTGCGGCGAGGTGACGAACTTCAGGTAGATGCGACGCGCTTCGGTATGGAAGCGCACCTGCTCGCCGTGCTCGCGGGCAAAGCGGGCCAGTTCGAAATCGAGGTTCGGTTCCAGATCTTCAGGGCGATCGGCAAGACCGGGCAGGTCGAACGTCCACAGATTGATCCGCGCGTATAAGTCTTCGCGAAAGCGGCCCTCGGCCACCCATTGCCGCAGGTCGCGCACGGTGCCGGCGATGAGCTGAAAATCGCTTTCGACTTCGCGGTCGCTGCCGAACGGCAGGAAGCGCTTCTCTTCGATGGCCTTGAGCAGCATGGCTTGTTCGTCCAGGCCAAGTTCTCCGATCTCATCGAGAAACAGCAGACCGCCGTCCGCGCTGCGCAGCAGGCCCGCGCGCTCGGTCTGTGCGCCGGTGAAGGCGCCTTTCACGTGGCCGAAGAGCGCCGACATGGCGCTGTCACCGCGCAGCGTGGCGCAGTTCACCTCGACAAAGCGGCCCGCCAGTTGATGGCGCGTCTTCTTCATCTCGTACACACGGCGCGCAAGAAACGACTTGCCCGCGCCAGTCGGCCCGAACAGCAGCATCGGCGCCTTCGAGCGCGAAGCCACGCGCTCGATCTGCTCGATCATGCGGTTGAACGCCGCGTTGCGCGTGGCAATGCCCGATTTGAGCAGCGACACTGTGTCTTCCCGCTCGCGCGCAAAACGCGTGGCGATCTTGTCGTAACGCGAGAGGTCCAGGTCGATGACGCTGTAGCTGCCCGCTGTGTTGCCGAGTTCTTTCTTGCGCGGCGGGGCGGTCTGGATCAACTGGGCCGGCAGGTAGCGTGCTTCGGCCAGCAGGAACCAACAGATCTGCGCGACGTGCGTGCCGGTAGTGATGTGGATGAGGTAGTCCTCGGCCTCGGTGTCGAAGGCATAGCTGCGGGTGAAATCGTGCAGCGTGCTGTAGACCTCTTCGAAGTCCCACGGGTCGCGCAACGCCACTTCGACGCTGCGCACCTCTGTCTCGGGCGATACGGACGCGATGTCATCGCGCAGCCGTTCGAACAGGCCGCGGCTGCGCGCGTCGTGCAGCAGCTCCAGGCGGTGGATGACCATGTCGTCCTGCTGGCACAGGCCGACGGTGGGCCGCCAGCGTTCCCAGCGCTGGGCGCCCTTGCCCACGTAGTCGAGTGTGGTGCCGACGAAGCCGATGGCGACGTTTTTGCGCATCCCGCGTGTTTATCTAAAAAGATAAACCAATATATCGATAGATCGATATTTCGGGAAGTTTGGCGTGCCTACATCTGCGTTGGATGCGTGGAAAGTCAATGAAATCAAGGTGTTGGGAATGCGATCGCGCCATGGAAAGTGACCTGGCATACCCATTGCACCAGAGGGTGTGTCCAACTCAGCAGGAGCGCACCATGATCAGCGGTAAACAGAAGCGCGCCGCCATCATGGCGCGGCGCCACGAGCGGCGAGAACAGGCAAAGATTGCCTGCCTGCGGGCACGAGCGCCGGTGTTGGCTCCACCTCCGCCTCCACCGCGAGGTAGCTTGCCGGTGGATGTGTCGCAACTGGCGCCGCACAACAGTTGGGGCTCCGGTCTGCCCCGCTTCGCACAACACGGTTACTACGTCGATCAGTGGTACGCCTGCGTCGATTGCGGAAAGCACGAGGTCTGGACCGCCGGACAGCAGAAATGGTGGTATGAAACCGCCAAGGGCTATATCGATTCGATCGCCATCCGCTGCAAACCGTGTCGCGTAATACGACGCAGCGGCCGCACGATCAGCAAGAAGAACAACGACAACAACAAAGGAAGCAACGCATCATGAGCAGCTACAACACCCTCCACGTCGACAACGGCGCCGACATCAAGCTGTGGACCAACGGTGTGCCGGTGGAAGACGACGCCCGCAAGCAGTTGATGAACACGGCCAAGATGCCGTTCATCTTCAAGCACCTGGCGGTGATGCCGGACGTGCATTTGGGTAAGGGTTCGACCATCGGCAGCGTGATCCCCACGCAGGGCGCGATCATCCCGGCGGCCGTCGGCGTCGATATCGGCTGCGGCATGATGGCCGCGCGCACGACGCTCACGGCGGCTGATTTGCCTGACAACCTGCGGGGGCTGCGCGGCGCCATTGAAGCGGCGGTGCCGCATGGCCGTACGCCGGGCCCGCGCGACAAGGGGGCCTGGAACACGCCGCCGGAAACCGTCGATGCGATGTGGGGTGAACTGGCCGATGGCTTCAAGCGCATCACCGACAAGTACCCGAAGCTGAACAAGACGAACAACCACAAGCACCTGGGAACGCTCGGTACGGGCAACCACTTCATCGAGGTTTGCCTGGACGAGGAGCAGCGCGTCTGGTTCATGCTGCACTCGGGTTCGCGCGGCGTGGGTAACGCCATCGGCAACCTGTTCATCGAACTGGCACAGGCCGATATGCGACAGCACATCGCCAACCTGCCGGACCGCGACCTGGCGTACTTCGAAGAAGGCAGCGAGCACTTCAACGATTACGTTGAAGCCGTCGGCTGGGCGCAGGATTATGCGCGCCGCAACCGCGCCACGATGATGCAGAACGTCATCGCGGCCGCGCGCAAGATCATCACCAAGCCGTTTGCGGCTGACGTGGAAGCGGTGAACTGCCACCACAACTACGTGCAGCGCGAAACCCACTTCGGTCGCGATGTGCTGGTGACGCGCAAGGGCGCGGTGTCGGCGCAAAAGGGGCAGCTCGGCATCATCCCGGGTTCGATGGGCGCGAAGAGCTTCATCGTGCGCGGGCTCGGTAACGAAGAGGCCTTCTGCTCCTGCAGCCATGGCGCAGGCCGCACCATGAGCCGCACGCAGGCCAAGAAGCGTTTCACGGTCGATGACCAGATTCGCGCCACGGCCCATGTGGAATGTCGAAAAGACGCCGATGTGATCGACGAGATCCCGATGGCGTACAAGGACATCGACCATGTGATGGCCGCGCAGGCGGATCTGGTGGAGATCGTCCACACGCTGCGCCAGGTGGTGTGTGTGAAGGGCTAGGAGGATGGAGCATGCTGACGCGTGTTGAGGGTCCAGAGCTTGAAGCGATGCGCCAGCACTTGGCGCAAGCCGGCTGCGTCTTCGACTTCGTGCTGTATCGCGTTGAGAGGCCGGATGCGCCAGGCATTGAGATTCACCGCCAGGCGCTTGCCGGCTTGTTCGCGCAACTCGAATGGCCGGCCCAAGACGTCGATCTGGACCGCGCTTGCCCAAGGAGCCTCGGCGCGTCTGAAGTTCGGGCGCTGATGGAAGAAGGCGGGGTGTTGGAACGCGCTTTCCTTGATCCGCCTTATGGGGCGAAGCTCGGCGCGAAAGACCTCCGGGATTGGCTCGTGATGCTGTGCCTTCTACCGGATGACGAACTCGACGTGGCCGACTGGGTAGGCAACCCTGACGAAGCGCCCGAGCGCAGCGCGTGGAGTGACTACTTTGATGCGGGAAAGGAATGGTGGGGCATCTGGTGCCTGACCGCTTACAACCCGCGATGCCGCACGCTGTGTGTGCTGGCAGCAAGCACGACCGATTAAGACAAGAACCACGAATCGCTATGACTTTCCTCTACTCCCACCCCGTCTCTGACGCCATTCGCGAACGCGTGCTGACGGAGCTGACGCACATCGAGCAGCAGCATGATGTGCGCGTGCTTTTCGCGTGCGAATCCGGCAGCCGTGGCTGGGGTTTTGCCTCGCCCGACAGCGACTACGACGTGCGCTTCGTCTACGTGCATCAGCCGGAGTGGTATCTGCGCGTCGAGCCGCAGCGCGACGTGATCGAATTGCCGATCAGTGATGAACTCGACATCTCGGGCTGGGAGCTGCGCAAGGCGCTGCAGCTCATGCACCGCTCCAACCCGACGCTGCTGGAGTGGCTCGCGTCCCCGGTTGTGTATCGACAGGACACAGTGCTGGCCGCGCGCATGCGCACACTGGCGCCCACGTTCTTCTCCGAGCGCAAGGGGCGCTGGCATTACGTGTCGATGGCGGCGAAGAACTTTCGCGGCTATCTGCAGGGCGAGACTGTGCGCATGAAGAAGTACCTGTACGTGCTGCGCCCGCTGCTCGCAGCACAGTGGATCGACGAAGGGCGGGGCATCCCGCCGATGCGCTTTGCCGATCTGGCCGACACAATGGTCAGAGATGCCGCGTTGCGAGACGAGATCAACCAACTGCTGGCGATCAAGATGGAATCTGGCGAAGCGGAATACGGTGCACGCTTTCCGCGTATCCATGCCTTCATTGAAGAGGCGCTGGCGCAGGAAGATGTGCCTAGCGATTTCCGTCAGGCTACTGGCGACCCGGCTGCGCTGGATGTGTTTCTTCATGACACCGTGCTGGCGCACGCACCCCGTACAACCTGACGCGCATTCCATTGCGGGGTGCCCAGAGCAAAAAAAAGAACAAACCATGAACACCCAATTACAACAAGCACGGCAAGCGCGACCCGCAGACTGCATCGAACTCGACGGCGCACAGGGTGAAGGGGGCGGCCAGATCCTGCGCACGGCGCTCACGCTGTCCATGCTGACCGGCACGCCGTTCGAGATCACGAACATTCGCGCCAAGCGTTCCAAGCCGGGTTTGCTGCGCCAGCATCTGACGGCTGTGCAGGCCGCCATGCAGATCAGCGGCGCGACCGTGGAGGGCGCAGAAGCAGGATCGCAGACGTTGCGGTTTGCGCCGGGCAAGATTCGCGGCGGCGATTACCGATTTGCAATCGGTACGGCCGGCAGCTGCACGCTGGTGCTGCAGACCATCCTGCCCGCGCTTTGGTTTGCCGATGCGCCGAGTACCGTGACGATCAGTGGCGGCACGCACAACCGCGCTGCGCCACCGGTCGATTTCCTGATCCGGGCATGGCTGCCGCTGGTGGCGCGCATGGGCGTGACGCAGACGCTTGCGCTCCTGCGTCACGGCTTCTACCCCGCTGGCGGCGGCGAGGTGATCGCGACAGTAGCACCATGCGCCGGCACGCTGACTGCGCTGCATCTGACCGAGCGTGGCGCCCTGCGGGCGCTGCGTGCGGAAGGCATTGTTGCCGGGGTGCGCGGCAGCGTGGCGCGGCGCGAGTTGGACACGTTGAGTCGTCTCGTTCCGGGCATTGAGGGCACCGTGCGCGATCTCGGCAATGCTGAAGGCCCCGGCAACGCATTGGTCCTCGATATCGAATACGAGCACGTGACCGAGGTTTTTACGGGCTTTGGCGAGCGTGGCGTGACGGCGGAGACAATCGGCAAGGAAGTCGCCGGTGCCGCGCAGCGCTATCTGCAAAGCACCGCAGCGGTGGACGAATACCTCGCCGATCAGCTTGTGCTGCCGCTAGCCCTTGCAGGTGCGGGCAGTTTCACGGTGGTCGCTGCGTCATCGCATCTGCTGACCAACATCGGCGTGATCGAGAAATTTCTGCCGGTGGAAGTGGTGGTGCGCCCGCTGGACTCGGGTGCTGCCCATGTTGAGGTGACTTGAGCCGGCTCTCCCGGCTCACTCCTTCTCCTTATGCACCGGAAACAACGCCGACAACACCTGTCGCGCCGTCCCGCGCAGCACGCCGCTCGCATCCGGGTCGCCATAAGCCAGTGCCGTCGCAAAGTTGCGTGCCTGCTGCAGCGTGACGTGCGGCGGCAGCGGCGGCACATCGGGGTCGGTCTTCACTTCCAGCACCACGGGCCGGTCTGCGTTGAGTGCTTCGTCCCACGCGCCGGCCAGTTGGTCGGGGTTGTCCACGTAGATGCCCTTCAGGCCGATCAACTCGGCAAAGCGGTGATACGGCACGTCAGGGATGTCCTGTGAGGCCGGGAACTTCGGGTCGCCTTCCATCACGCGCTGCTCCCAGGTGACTTCGTTCAAGTCCTGGTTGTTGAGCACCATGCAGATCCACTTGGGAGACTTCCAGCGCTTCCAATATTTCGACACGGTGATGAGTTCGGCCATGTTGTTCATCTGCATGGCGCCGTCGCCCACGAATGCAATGACGGGTCTCTCCGGGTGCGCAAACTTGGCGGCAATTGCATACGGCACGGCTGCCCCCATCGATGCCAGCCCGCCCGACAGCGAGCCCATCATGCCGGGCTTGAACTTGAGATCGCGCGCATACCAGTTGGCACACGTGCCGGAATCGCTGGTGACGATCACGTTGTCCGGCAGCTTGGGTGACAGTTCCCAGAACACGCGCTGCGGGTTGACGGGGTAGGCCGGTTGCAGCGCGCGGTCTTCCAGCGTCTTCCACCAGCTTTCATTCCAGCGGGCAATGCGTTCGGGCCAATAGCGATCGGTCTTGCGCTGGAGCAGCGGCAGCAGTGCTCGCAGCGTCTGTGCGCTGTCGCCCACGAGGTTGACTTCCATCGGATAGCGCAGCCCGAGCATGCCGGGGTCGAGGTCGATCTGCACGCCGCGCGCCTGGCCTTCCTTGGGCAGGAACTCCGCATAAGGAAAGCCGGAGCCGATCATCAGCAGCGTGTCGCAATGGTTCATCAGCTCCCAGCTTGGCTCGGTGCCCAGCAGCCCGATGGCGCCTGTCACATAGGGCAATTCGTCGGGCAGGACGGCCTTGCCAAGCAGCGCCTTGGCCACGCCCGCGCCCAGCGTTTCCGCCACCGCTGCCACTTCTGCACTGGCCCCGAGTGCGCCCGCGCCTACGAGCATCGCCACCCGGCGGCCGCTGTTGAGGATGTCCGCCGCGCGTTCCAGATCGGCGGCTTGCGGGATCACGCTCGGCGCGCTGTAGCCCACGCCCGAGTGCACCGTGCCGTGCGCACGCGGCGGTTCGGTGTAGGGCATTTCCTGCAGATCGTTCGGCAGCACGAGCGCCGTCACCCGGCGTTGCCCGATGGCGATGCGCACCGCGCGGTCCAGCAGATGCCGCACCTGCGCCGGCATGCTGGCCTGGTGGACGAACGCGCCCGCCACGTCGCGGAACATCGCCGCCAGATCCACCTCCTGCTGGTAATGCCCGCCGACCGCCGTGCGCGCCTGCTGGCCGGTAATCGCCAGCACCGGCATGTGGTCGAGCCGCGCGTCGTACAGGCCCGTGATGAGGTGCGTGGCACCCGGCCCGGACGTTGCCATGCACACGCCCAACTCACCCGTGAACTTGGCGTGTGCAGAGGCCATGAAGGCGGCCATTTCTTCATGCCGCACCTGCACGAACTCGATCTTGCCGCCGGCCCGCTGCAGCGCACCGAACATGCCGTTGATGCCGTCCCCGGGGTAGCCAAAGATGCGCCGCACGCCCCAGTCATACAGGCGGGCGACGAGGAAGTCGCTGACGGTGGCTTGCATGGTTTCTGTCCAGTATCAGGTGGTGGGTCGTCAGCTCGTGGTCTCGGCGAGCAGCGCTTCCTTTCGCGCGGTCATGGGCTCCTGCAGCGGCGTCAGGTCGACGTGCTGACGGACCAGCTTGGGAAAGAGTTCGGTCTCTTCTTCCTCCACGTGGTGTGAAACGTACTCGGCCAGCACCGTGAATTTGGCCGCGAACAGATCGTCGCCCGCGTGCATGCCGCTCAACTGCTTGATCAGGTCCTTCGCGGTGGCGTGCTCCACCACGGCTTCGTCTACGAGATCCTTGAACGCTTCGCCACCGTTGTCACGCACGAACGGGTAGAACACTTCTTCTTCAAGCTGCGTGTGCACGGTCAACTTTTCACATGCTTCGCGCACGATTTGCTCGCAGGTGGCTTTGTCTTTCTCCTGCTGGAACGTCTTGAACAGTTTTTTTACCTCGCGGTGATCGTCCAGCAGCATCGACAGCACGGCGCGTTGCGCCACAGGAATTTCAGCCTTGTTCATGGGGCTCTCCGGTAAGGGGTTCTTGTTTGAATCCGCCGGACTGTCGAGCAAGCGCCATGCCGCACGCGCGCCTTTGCGGGCGACGTGCCGCAGGCAAGCTTCGTGCTGACACAGGTGATTGCGTGCGACAGACGCCGCGCAGATGCGTGGCCGCCGCACATCATCCTGAACGTCAACTGATTGATGGGAGGTAACTGCTATGCAAACCACGACAACCGGCACCACGCTGGGCACCGCCACTGGCACCGGTGTAGGAACCACCGCGGGTGTACGCATGCGCATCATTGGGCGTGCCGATACCGATTCGGCCGGCCCAGGCCCGGAGTTGATGGCCGCCGATACGCTGGAGGGCGATCGCGTCGTCAATCTCAACGGAGAAGACCTTGGCAAGATCACCGACATCATGCTCGACGTGCAGCGTGGCCGGATCGCCTACGCGGTGATGTCAGTGGGCGGCTTCCTGGGTATTGGCGACAAGCTCTTTGCAGTGCCGTGGAGCGCCATGTCACTGGACGTTGACCGCAAGTGCTTCGTGCTCGACGCCAACAAGGACCGCCTGGAGGCTGCCCCCGGCTTCGACAAGGACAGCTGGCCCACGATGGCCGACCCGACGTGGGCCCAGTCCGTGCATGAGTACTACGGCTCGCGTCCGTACTGGGAAGAGTACTGAGCGCCCGCAGGCACGCCATTCGCTTGCGTGTCGTCAGCCACGCTTGAAACAGGAGGGCGCCATGGAGAAAGGCAAGAAAGAGAAGCATCCGCACGCACACAAGCGTGAGGAGCTGGTAGAAAAGGCTGTGGAAGATACTTTTCCGGCCAGTGACCCGCCCGCCACAGGCGGTATCACACGGGTTGTCGACAAGGATAAGGACGCGAACGCGCACCAAGACAAGCGCACCCACAACGGCAACCACCGGTAGACGTCAGCCGGCAAAGCGCGCCCGCATCGCCCCTTCGGCATGCGGGCGTTTTTGTTCTGCCGCCCCGTGTTGTCAACGGTGCGCCAGGATGTTGACCACGTTGCCGAATGGATCGCGCACGTAAAAGCGGCGCACGCCCCAGGGCTCGTCAACAAGCGGATAGACGATTTCCAGGCCCAGCGATACGGCCCGCGCATGCACCGCATCCACATCGTCCACTTCCACTGACAGCGCCGGCACCGGCGTACCGTTTCCGCCTTCGCTGGCGATGCTGACCTGCGGTGTCATCGTGTTGGCCGTATCGGCAAAGGTGAGGATCCAGCCGTGGTCCATCACCACTTCCAGATCGAGCAGTTCGGCATAAAACGCGCGGGCGCTTGCCGGGTCGGCGGCATGCAGATTGGGGACGATGCGTCGGACGGCCATGCAGGGGCTCCTTTTTACCGATTCGGTGACGGAATTCTAGTCACGGCTGTGACGCCGTGTTGGCATGCGCACGGGGCGCACATCACGTAAAGTGGCGGGCACTCGAACTACAGAGACACGCACGCCATGGAATTCCTGCAATCGCTGCTGGCACCCCGCCTGCAAAACGTTGAAACCTCCGCCATCCGCGAGCTGTTCAAGGTGCTCGGCAAGCCGGGCCTGATCTCGTTTGCCGGCGGTTTCCCTGATTCGGCCCTGTTTGACGTGGAAGGCCTGAAGGCCGCGGCCGACAGCGCGCTCACCACAGACGCAGCCCGCGCGCTGCAATATGGCGCCACCGAGGGCTTCGAGCCGCTGCGCGAGGCCATCGTCACGCTGATGAAGTCGCGCGGCGCCAACGTCGCCAACACCGACATCCTCGTCACCACCGGTTCGCAGCAAGGGCTGGATCTGCTGGGCAAGGTGCTGATCGGCGAAGGCGATACGGTGCTCACCGAAGCCCCCACCTTCCTCGCCGCCATTCAGGCGTTCAAGCTGTACGGCGCCAAGGTGGCCGGCGTGCCGACCGACGGCGACGGCCTGGACGTCGACGCGCTGGAAAAGGTGCTCGCCGGTGGCGGTGCTGTTGCGCGCCCCAAATTCCTCTACGTGATTCCCAACTTCGGCAACCCGAGCGGCGCGCTGATGAGCCTGGAGCGCCGCAAGCGCCTGCTGGACGTGGCGGTGCGCCACAACCTGCTGATCGTGGAAGACGACCCTTACGGCGATCTGTATTTCGACGCAGCCCCGCCGCCGTCGCTGTATGCGCTCTCGCAGCAGACCGACGGCGCGCAAGGGCGTGTGATCTACCTGGGCAGCCTGTCGAAGGTGGTGGCCCCAGGCCTGCGTGTGGGTTGGATGATCGCCTCCCAGCCGGTGCTGGGCAATGCGGTGATGGTCAAGCAGTTTGCCGATGCGCACACCTCCACGTTTGCGCAGGCCACGGCCGCCGCCTACCTGCGCAGCAATCGCCTGGACACCGTGCTGCCGCGCACGCGCGCCGCCTATGCCGAACGTGCCCACGCCATGGCCAACGGCCTGCGTGCGCTGCTGCCTGAAACCGAACTGACCTTCAATCGCCCGCGCGGCGGCATGTTCCTGTGGTGCGCCTTGCCGGGCCGCAATGCCGCTGATGTGGCCAAGGTGGCCATCGAGCGTGGTGTGGCCTTCGTGCCAGGCGCGGCGTTCTACCCCGTCGACCCGGATCGCTCGACGCTGCGTCTGTCGTATGCCACCTCGTCGCTGGCGCAGGTAGAAGAGGGCGTGCGCAAGCTCGCACACGCTATCGGCGAGTTCAAGCTGGGCTGACCCTGCTGCTGGAGCAGGCCACGGTGGCACCGGCACACACCGACGCGCAGCAAGACCCCGCGCTGCTGCGCCGCCTGCTTCGCGCCAAAGACCGCATGGACGCCGCCTCGCACGAGGCGTGGCCCGTCAAGCGGCTGGCCGAAGTGAGTGGCGTGTCGGCGGCGCATTTTGCGCGCTCGTTCAAGCAGGCCTTCGGCATTCCGCCACACCGCTACCTGCTCACGCGCCGCATCGAGCAGGCCACCACCCTGCTGCGCGACACCGACCTGCCCATCATCGAAATCGCCTACGCCACGGGCTGGGAAAGCCTGGGCACCTTCGGCCGCATCTTTCGCGACATCACCGGGCAGAGCCCGAGCGCGCTGCGCCGCCACGCCCAGGCCACCGCGCCGCAGCAGCAACTCGACCGCGTGCCCGCCTGTGTGCTGAAAGCGGCGCAGCGGCCCGACCTTGTCACAGCAGTTTCGGAGAAGCGCCGCCAGCTGGCGGACAGTACAAATCCGTCACCTACCAACAACAAGGAGCGGTGATGAGCCAAGGGATCAATGTCGTCGGGCTGTATGTGGATGATCAGGACGCGGCGCTGGCGTTCTATGTCGACAAGCTCGGGTTTCGCGTGCATACCGACGTGCGCAACGGCCCGTATCGGTGGCTGACGGTGCAGCATCCGGAGCAGCCGTCGTTTCAGCTCGGCCTGTTCCAGCCCGGCCCGCCGATTCACGACGAGGCCACCGCGCAGACGCTGCGCGCCATGGTTGCCAAAGGCGCGATGCCGCCGCTGGTGCTGACCGTTGCCGATTGCCGGAAGGCCTATGCGCAACTGCGCGAGCGCGGCGTCGAGTTCACGCAGGAGCCGGTCGAACGCTTCGGCAGTGTCGATGCTGGCTTTCGCGACCCCGCCGGCAACGGCTGGAAGATGATCCAGGCTGCTGGGGGTGCAAAGTGAGCGCCCGCAACGCAATCCGCCAGTTCCATCGCTGGGTGTCGATGGCCTTCACGCTCACGGTCATCGCCAACTTTGTCGCCATGGGTGTGGGCAAGGGCGCCCAGCCGCCCGCGTGGATCACCTATGCGCCGCTGCTGCCGCTGGCGCTGTTGCTGTTCACGGGGCTTTATATGTTTGCGCTGCCGTACCTGGATCGGCGTGGCGCGCGGCGTTCGACCGGCGATGGTGACGCGTCCAGCGCGGCGATCTGAGCGTCACTGCTCGATTGCGGGGTGCAGACGGTCGAGCGGGAGTGTCCGGGGCTCGGGCAACAAGCTCAACGCCTCGAACATGACAGATCGAGGTTGAACAAATCGGGCTCAAAGGGCCGAACGCGACGGGGCGAAGTTGATCTGCCGGGTTCAGAACGCCGCGCGTCAGCGTTGAATGCTGAGCGGCGGTGTTCTGAACGTTAAAGGCGGCGATGCGTTACTGCTGCATCTTGAACGGCGCGGTCGGGGCTGGCCCCTGGATACGCTTCACTTCTTCCTTGGGCAGCGGCACCACCGCAAACACGGCGTCAGTTTCCTTGGCTTCGCGGATATCGACGGACTTGCGCTCGAAGATGTTGACGCCCGAGAACACCATCACGTCCCCCAGCTTGGGAGTGAAGGCAAAGTAATCCGGTTCGTCGAGCACAACATTGCCTTTGACGATGACCTTGCGTTGCAGGTACGCGTAGTCCCCCGTGACCAGCACGGCCTTGGCGGGATTGCGCAGGTTCTTGCCGGCCACGTCGCGCAGCATCACGGTCATGCTGCGGTCCAGGGTCGATTGCAGCATGTCGCGCAGGGGTTGTGCCTGCTGCGCCAGCCAGCCGGTATCACCCGACAGCGGTTTGACGTCGGCGCTTGCAGCGATGTACTGCGTCTCCCACAGCGGTTTGCCTCCGGTATCCACCAGCTTCGTCTTGAGCACCACATACGGTCGGACCTCCGTGTCGTTCACGTAGGTCAGCACGCCGAAGGGCTGCACGCTCAGGTGTGTGCCGCCGCTGCCGACCGTCAGCGCCTTGTTTTCGTCGGCTTTCAGCTTGGCCTGCAGGAGCGTATCGGCCTGAGTCAGCATGTCGTAGGTCGTGACCGCAGACGTATCGCCGGCGCGGCTTTGTGCGCGTGCGCTGTTGATCGAGTCCGCGGCAATTACGCCCAGCAGACCGAACGCCATGCCGACGCCCAGGCCCGCCTGGTGTCCGCTGATATAGAGCCGGGTATTGGGTACCGCGTAGATGCCCAGCGGCAGATCCCACTTGGAAGGCGGCTCCTTGTCAAGGCTCACCGTGACCTGCTTCTGCTCTGCCGGGAAAGGTTCGGTATGGCGGAAGCTGGCGCAGCCTGCCAGCGCGGCGATGGTCAGGCCGAGCGCGGCCCGGACGGCGAGTTGACGCAGTCCCATTGTTACTACCCCCTGATGATGTTGTTGTTGAGGCCGTCCGCGCATCTTCGGGAGCGTCATCTGCTCCTGCCGATGCTGCGATCGGCCGAAAGCGGATGATAAGGAAGCAATGTGCTTTACGGATACCCCCCGAACGCGGCCTCTAGGTGGCAATGGCTGCTGCTTTAGACGGCCTGCGCGTCAATCTGCGTGACCTCATGCCGCCCACTCCTCCGCCACAACACCACCGCCACCACATGGCACGCGGCCGCGGCCCACCCCAACATGCCCGGCCCGCCATGCGCCAGGGCCAGGGCGCCAACGCTCGACCCCAGTGCAATCCCCGCATACACCGCAGACGCATGCAGCGACAGCGTGATCGGTGACACATCGGGCGCGAGGCGGATCAGCCGCGTCGCTTGCGCCGGGCCGAAGCCCCAGCCGGCCATGCCCCACAGCACGACCGCGCCGATGGCGACCGCGCCGGCCACCGTGCCGTGCAGCACCTGCGCCGACAGCGACAGCACCGAGAACGCCAGCACGATGCCCGCGCTGCTGACCGCCAGCACGCGTGCCACGCCTGCGCGGTCGGTCATGTGGCCGCCCAGGCCCGTGCCCAGCGCCGCAAAGCTGCCGACCAGGAACAGCACGATGCCCACGTGCTGTGGCGCGAAGCCCAGCCCCTGGACAAAGAACGGGGCGACGTAGGTGTAGAACGTAAAGCCGCCGGCGGCCCACAGCGTGGACACCGCCAGCGCGCCCAGCATGCCGGGCCGGCGCGCCACGGAGAGGCGTTGCGCCAGTGTGGTCACACTGTGCGGCAGGGCGCGCGGCAGGCCGAACGCGAGGCCTGCTGTGGCCAGCGCCGACAGCACACCGCATGCGATGAACGTCGAGCGCCAGTCGCCCTGCGCCGCAATCCAGGCGCCCAGCGGCACGCCGAGCGCCACCGCCACCGTGCCGCCGCCCGTGATGATGGCGAGCGCCGAGCCGCTGCGCGAGGCGGGCACCAGCGAGGTCGCCACCGCATTGGCCGTCGGCAGAAAGACGCCGGCCGCCAGCGCGAGCAGCACGCGCGCCGCCATCAACTGCCCGAAGCCGTGCGCGGTGGCCGCCAGCAAGTTGCCTGCCGCAAAGATGGCCAGCGCGCCGATCAGCACGCGTCGGCGGTCGACATTGCCCAGCAGCGTCGCCATCACCGGCGAGCCCACGGCGTACGTGACGGCAAACACGGTGACGAGCTGCCCGGCCGCCGGCACGCTCACCCCCAGGTCTGCGGCCAGGACCGGCAGCAGGCCGGCGATCATGAAACCTTCAGTGCCGATGGCGAACGCGCCCAGGCACAACCACCACAGCGATGCCGGCATGGTCGGCTCCTGTCAGAAGAAGAAAGCGGAATGGAGGCGGAGCGCGGAGACTCCGCGAGGATCAGCGCGCGGTGGAACTGGCCGTCTGGCCCAACAGCACGCTGCGCTCGTCGTCGGAGATGTCTTCGCGGCGGCGCGAGTAGGCGCGCTCCACCCCGGCATAGGCGCGCTGCGTGGCCGGGCGCGCGCCAACGGCTTCGAACCAGCGCTGCAGATTCGGAAAGTCGTTCAAGTCCTGGCCGTGCCCGGCGTGCGGCACGATCCACGGATAGACCGCGATGTCGGCGATCGTGTAGTCGTTGCCGGCAATGTAGGGGCGATCGGCCAGGCGGCGGTCGAGCACGCCGTACAGGCGGTTCGTTTCCTTGGTGTAGCGCTCGATGGCGTAGGGCACGCGCTCGGGGGCGTACACGTTGAAGTGGCCGATCTGCCCGGCCATCGGGCCCAGGCCGCCCACCTGCCAGAACAGCCACTTGAGCACTTCCATGCGGCCGTGCAGGTCGGCGGGCATCAACTGGCCGGTCTTCTCTGCCAGATAAAGCAGCATGGCGCCCGATTCGAACAGCACCACGGGTTCGCTGCCTTCGGCCGGGTCATGATCGACCATGGCCGGGATCTTGTTGTTGGGCGAGATGGCCAGGAACTCGGGCTTGAACTGGTCACCCCGGCTGATATCGACGGGGATGACGCGGTGCGGCAAGCCGGTTTCGGCAAAGAACAGCGCCATCTTCAGGCCGTTGGGCGTGGCGCAGTAGTAGAGGTCGATCATGGCGGGGCCCTCGTGTTCTGTCATGTTGGTTGACAGATTATGTGGGCGAGTGGCCTTTTGTAATGTCCAAAAACTGGAATTTTCAGGTGACCACTCACTGGCTGTGCACCTGTGCGGGCTCCGCTGTTTCGCAAGCGCGTGCGTACCATTCCCAGGCCGCGGTGCCGCACAGCACGCCCGTCGCCAGCGCCGACACGGCCAGCGCCGGAAGCTCAACCGCTGGCAGCCATGCGCCACCCAACACCACCAGGCCGACCACATGTGCCGGACGCAACCGCCCGAAGATCGCCCACTTGAACAGCAGGTTGCCCAGCAGGTATAGCGCCGCACTGCCCAGCACCGCCAGCGTTGTCCCTTCATGGGCGTGGCCCACCGGATGCGCCAGCACAAATTCATCGGCCACGGCCCCGACGATGATGCCGGCCACCAGCACGACGTGGATGTAGGTGTAGGCCAGGCGTGCGAGCCGCCCCGGATCAGCCGAATGCGAGATGGTGCGCGCACCGCGCTCGGCAATCGTGTCGAAGTACAGCCACCACATCGCCAGGCTGCCGACGAACGACAGCGCCATCGCCGCGATGTTTTCTGCGTTCCAGTCGAGCCCGGCAAACGTGGAGCCCGTCACCAGCACCGATTCGCCCAGCGCGATGATGATGAACAGCGAGCAGCGCTCGGCCATGTGGCCGCCTTCCACGTTCCAGTCGTTGGTGGTGGAGCGGCCGAGGCCCGGCGTGTAGAAGCCCATCGATGGCCCGAGCCATTCGATGGTCAGCGCGACGATCCAGCAGGCCCAACGCACGGAACCGTCCGACAGGCCGCCCGCCAGCCACAGCACGGCAGAGATGCCGAGCCACGTGGCGATGCGCTGGAAGTTGCGCCGCATGGGCAGCGACTCGCCGCGCACGGCCCACAGGAAGAACACCGTGCGCCCGAACTGCATGAACACATAGGCCAGCGCAAACGCCAGCCCGCGCGAGCCGAACGCCTGCGGCAGCGATGCCGAGAGCAGCAGCCCGCCCGTCATCAGCACGAGCATCAGCATGCGGATGGCGAGCTTGTCCGGATCGAGCCAGTTCGTCACCCACGACGTGAAGATCCACACCCACCACACCGCCAGCATCAGCAGCAGCGCCTGCGCGCCGCCCTGCAGCGTGAAGTTGCCGATCAGCAGATGCGAGAGCTGCGTCACCGCAAACACGAACACCAGATCGAAGAACAACTCGATGTTGGTGACGCGGTGGTGGCCGTGGGCCCCTTCAGGCGCGGGGCGGAGATAACTGCGGGGCATCGGGTGTCCTCGGTGCAAGACTCGGCGGGGGCGATCAGGCCGACTGCATGCCGAGCGTGAGCGTGCCTGCGCCCACCATCACCGCACCGCCCGTGTAGCCGAAGCGGCGCTGTGCGGCCACGCTGGTCAAACGCTTGGCGAGCAGCTTGGCGGCCAGCGCGTACATCGACGCATTGGCGGCAGCCAGGATGACGAAGGTCGGCAGCAGGATCGCGCTCTGCGACAGGAAGGTCTGCTCGGCCGACATGAACTGCGGCACGAAGGCGACGAAAAAGACGATGCTCTTGGGGTTCAGCGCGGTGACCGTCCAGGCCGACAGGAAGCGGCGGCCGGCGGACTTTTGCTGCACGGGGATGGTGGCCTCCGGCGCGTCCGCCTGTACGTCATCCTGCAGGCGGCGCGCGCTGAGGATGGACTTGATGCCCAGATAGACGAGGTACGAACCGCCAATGAGCTTGAGCGCCGTGAAGGCCGCGGCCGATGCGGCGAGCAGTGCGCCCGCACCGGCAAGGGACACGGCCATGGCGGTGGTGTCGCCTGCCGCCACGCCGGCAACGGTGCTCCACGCCGAGCGGCCACGGTTGGCCAGCGAATCACCAATCACCAAAAGGATGGTCGGGCCGGGGATGAGCAGGATGATGATGCTGGCGCCGATGAAGGCCAGCCAGGTTTGGAGGGTCATGGGGCGGCTCGCTGTGTTGTTGGGTGAGGGGAGACAGTTATCCATGAAAAAAATGGGGCGTCAAATGGGGTGGGGTTTTTTTGTTTTTGGTTTTTGGGTTGGTGGTGCATCCCTTGTTTCATCCCCTGCCGGGGCTGACTCACTTTCTTTGGTCTTGCCCAAAGAAAGTAAGCAAAGAAATGCGCGCCCGAGATGGCGAAAGACTCCTTCAATTT
>NZ_FOWV01000002.1 GCF_900115545.1 Ralstonia sp. NFACC01
CGCCCGCACCAGCAGGTTCTGATTCACTCCGATCAGGGGTGCCAGTTCACCGGCCACACCTGGCAAAGCTTCCTGCGCGAGCACAACCTGCTGTGCAGCATGAGCCGGCGCGGCAACTGCCACGACAACGCAGTGGCGGAGAGCTTCTTCCAGTTGCTCAAACGCGAGCGGGTGCGCCGGCAGATCTATGCCACCCGGCAGGAGGCCAAGTCCGATGTCTTCAACTACATCGAGATGTTTTACAACCCAACACGGCGACATTCGAGCGCCAACGGTCTATCACCGGTAGAGTTCGAACAACGCCATTCCCAACAGCTCGCGGGTGTCTAGGAAAGTCGGGGCGATTCACGGAGGTGGAAAACTGACACCCAAGGAAGCCAGCCAGCCCGTAGGCTGCTCCGCCCGGCCCGCCATAAAACAGGCGTGCGTAAGCGTCTCGGACAAAATGCTGTCCGCCTTGGGTCAATGTCGGGTTTCCACGCCCGGCTGCCGTTGGTCCGGCAGCGGAGGGATTATAGCGACGGGCCCGGCAGCCGAGGTCTGATTTGTCTTTGTCGGGGCCCGGCGCCACACAGCCCACCCCCAAACCCTCGCGCCTCACTCCCAGACACCCAAGCTCGCCCCTCAGACACCCAAGCGCCAACCCCAAAGCCCCACGCTCGACCCTCAAACACTCGATCTCGCCCCCCCGAGCGTCGAGCCTCACCGTCAAACAGTCGCTCTCCACAGTCCGCACCTCGCGCTCGGCTCTTCGAGCTTCAAATTTTCGACTTCGGAGAGCCGCGTTCCAGCCTCAAACAGTCGATCGCCACGGTTGAAGGCTCGTGCTCGACAGTTTGATCCTGGCGCACGACTCTCGGAGGTCGAAATTTTTGAGCGAAAACCGTGGCGTTCCACTGTTTGAGTACCGTGGGTAGACCTCCGACTGTGGAACACGAGTCTTTGAGGCCCAAACGCCGCGCTCAAACGTCCACGCTCGGTTATGTATCGGTTGTCATCCGCTCCTGCGCCATCATCGATTGCAGTGCGTGCTGCAATTGATCGAGCGTGTAAGGCTTGCGAAGTGCCGTCCACTTGAAGGCAAAGGTGTCGTGGTTCGGAATGGGGTTTCCAGAAGCGAAGACCACCCGTAGCTGCCGATCCAATTCAGACGCCCGCTGCGCGAGTTCAATGCCGGACATGTCAGGCATGACGATGTCCGTAAACAGAATGTCGACGGAGCCTGCGCGCAGGGCCGCGAGCGCCTGCGCGCCGCTGGCCGCCTGCTGGGGCGTGATCCCGATCAGCGTCAACAGCTCGCATACCGCGCCACGCAATGAAGCGTCGTCCTCCACCACGAGAATGCGCAAGCGCGCCGGCTCCCATACCGCGCCCGCTTCGAGGTCGAGCCGCTTGACGTCTTCCTCGGCTGCCGTCGCGTCCAACCCATCATTTCCGAGCACCTGGCAAATCTTGAATGCAAGCTGCTGGCGGCTGTAAGGCTTGCTCAGTAACTCGACACCCGGATCGAGCCGCCCGCCATGGACGATGGCGTTCTGCGTGTAGCCAGACGTGTACAACACCTTCAGCGTGGGCAGCATCTGAACCGCCCTGCGCACCATCTCTGGACTGCGCAGTGCCCCTGGCATGACCACGTCGGTAAAGAGCATGTCGATGTGCACGCCACTCTCGACCACGGCCAATGCCTGCTCTGCGTTGTTGGCCTTGAGCACGGCATAGCCGAGGCCGCCCAACAGATCGACCACGGTTTCGCGAACTTTTGCATCGTCTTCCACGACGAGGATCGTCTCATTGCCGTGCTTGAGCCCGCTGGCCTTGGAGCGTGCAGGCTCGACCGCCGTGCCGGTGGAGCGGGGCAGATAGACCCGCACGGTCGTGCCCTCCTCAACTTCGCTGTAGAGCCGGATATGGCCGCCGCTCTGCTTGACGAAACCGTATGCCATGCTGAGCCCGAGCCCCGTGCCCTCACCCTCGCGCTTGGTGCTGAAGAACGGGTCGAACGCCTGCTCCATCACGTCGGGGCTCATGCCCGTGCCCGTATCCGTGACGGCGAGCATGACGTACTGCCCGGCCGACACGTCGGGGACCGACATCACATATTCGTCGTCGAGCGTGGCATTGGACAGTTCCAGGGTGAGCTTGCCGCCCTCCGGCATCGCATCCCGGCCGTTGATCGCCAGATTCAGGATGACGTTTTCCAGCTGATGCGGATCGACCGCGATATTCCAGAGGCCGCCCGCAACCACAGATTCGATCTCGACCGCTTCGCCCAGTGCCCGCCGCAGCAAGTCGTCCATGGCGCGCAGTTGCCGGGCAGGGTTGATCACGACAGGCGCGAGCGGTTGCTGACGGCCGAAGGCAAGCAACTGGGCGGCGAGCTTGGCGCCACGATCAACGGCATCGATGGCGTTACTGAGCCGCTCGGCGCTCCAGCCATCACGGCCATGCCGGCTCTCGAGCAGTTCGAGATTGCCCCGCAGGACTTGCAGCACGTTGTTGAAGTCATGGGCAACGCCGCCCGTGAGTTTGCCCAGCGCTTCCATCTTTTGGGCCTGGAACAGCGCCCTTTGCGTTTGCTCGAGCTGCTCGTTGGTGTGCCGCCGTTCCGTGATGTCGCGGGTGACCTTCGCAAACCCGACCAGCTCGCCATCTTCGTAGATGGCATCGATGATGACGTGCGCGAAGAAGCGGCTTCCGTCACGCCGCACGCGCCAGCCTTCTGCCTCGAAGCGCCCGTCGCGCCGGGCGGTCTCCAGGCCGCGGAACGGTACGCCCGCCGCGACATCCTCTGGCGTATAAAAGCGCGAAAAGTGCGAACCGATGATCTCGGCCTCGGTATAGCCCTTGATGCGCCGCGCCCCCGCATTCCAGCTTGTGATGTGCCCGTCGGTCGACAGCATGAAGATGGCGTAGTCCGTTACGCCCTGAACAAGTAGGCGGAAGTTGCGTTCGCTCTTCAGCACCGCGTCGTGAGCGGCCTTCTTGTCGCTGACGTCCCTGATCACGGTCCCGAACCCGATCAATGCGTTGTGGCTGTCACGCAGTGCCGTCATGGCGACATTCGCCCAGAACGGCGCACCGTCCTTGCGCATGCGCCATCCCTCCTCGACATGCCGCCCTGTCTCGGCGGCGGCATGCAGCGCGGCCTCGGGCGCACCGGAGGCTCGGCCCTCGGGCGGATACAAAAGTGCGAGTGGCTGGCCAATAATTTCGTCAGCCCGATAACCCTGCATGAATTCGCCGCCCGGATTCCACGTCGAGACAATGCCCTCGATCGATAGTGCAAAGATGGAGTAATCCAAGGTCGATTTGGCCCACAGCTGAAGCCATGCAGAGCCAAATTCTGAGGACGAAGAGGCGGCGGCGTTCATTCAGGTACCAGGTAAGCGGACAGCGCCGCAAGGAGCGCCAGGCGCAGCAATGTGCCCAGGGCTGCCCCTCACGCACCGGCGCGGTCAGCGGTTGCGGGGCGGAGAGCATCTCCACACCCGGCTAGCAACTGGAACGCAGTTTGCATACCTTGTAGCGGTAAAACGGGCAACGACCCTTCCCACCATGTGGGCAATGGCCTCATTGCACCCAATCGCCCGTCTCAACATGGCTTTCGCAACCATTGAGGAAAACCATGACGCTATCCGACTTTATCCAGGCAAACCTCGCCGGCATCGTCGACGACTGGACGGAATACGCGCGCACGGTCAGCAGCGGCCGCGCCGGTCTTTCCGAATCTCAGTTGCGCAATTCGATCCGTGACCTTCTCGGCCGGATTGCCGCAGACATGCGCGAACGGCAGACGCCCGAGCAGCAGCTGGCCAGATCGCGAGGCGAGCGGGCGCCTTCGAACTCCGGCTTCAATGAGGCGGCCCACGAACATGCCGACGACCGCCTCTCGCACGGTTTCGACATCAACGATGTGGTGGCGGAATACCGCGCCCTGCGCGCCAGCGTGCTGCATCGGTGGCAGCAGTTTGCACAATCGGACCCTTCGGCGTTCCAGGAGATGATCCGCTTCAACGAAGCCATCGACCAGATGCTCGCAGAGTCGGTGCGACAGCACGCGCAGCGCACGGAGCGCACGCGCGACCTGTTTGCCGGCGTGCTGGCGCATGACCTGCGCTCCCCCCTCGGCGCGATCCTGGCCTCTGCCGAAACGCTGCTGCATGACGACGGGCTGTCGTCGCGCAGCGTACGCGCGGTCGCATTCATACAGCGAGGTGCGATGCGCGTGCAACAGATGATCGACGATCTGCTCGTCTTCACCCGCACGCGGCTTGGCGACTTTCTGCCGACGACGTTCAGCCCCCAGGATATGGGGCGGCTGTGCAGCGATGCCATTGACGAAGTGTGCGCGTCTTACCCCGAAGCGCAGATCGATCTGCGCCTTGCGGGCGAACTTCGTGGCACCTGGGACGGCAGCCGCATCGGCCAGTTGCTGGTCAATCTATTGGCCAACGCGGTGCGATACGGGTCGGGGCGGGTCACCCTGGAAGCAGCCGGACGCGACGGGCAGATGACGATTGCCGTTTCCAACGAGGGCAACCCCATTCCGCCCTCCGCTTTCCCAACACTGTTCGATCCGCTCACCCGCGCCAAACAGCCCGACCACAGCGGGAGCGCCGCCGGCATTGGGCTTGGCCTGTATATCTGCCGCTGCATTGTGCAGGCGCATCACGGGACGATTGATGTGCAATCGTCGGAACACGGCACGACGTTCACTGTGCGGATTCCTCTTTCGGCGACGGCTTGACTGTTGCCGCTCGCCCAGCATGAAAAAAAAGGGCCGGCACCCTGAGGTACCGGCCACTTCTCTTCTTTCTTCCTTCTTGCGAATCGCAGCGTCGATCAGCCCGCCTGACGCAGCGCAGCGGCTTCCTCCCCACGCTTGCCCATCAGCAACTGCACCACCACCGCAACGATGATGTTGAAGGCCAGTGCCGCCAGGCCCGTGTAGATGGTGTACTTGTCACCGCCAATCACAAAGGTGTGCACGGGCTTGATGCCGTCGGAGAACGCCAGCCAGCTGCCGGCAATCATGCCCGCTGCCCAACCGGCCAGCAGCGCGGGTGCGCGGAAGCGGTTCGAGATGTTGAACAACCCGAACACGACCGACGGGAACGTCTGCACGATCCACACGCCGCCCAGCAGCTGCAGGTCCAGCGCGAACTTGGTCGGCAGGAACAGGATGAACACCAGAGCGCCCGCCTTGACGATGAGCGAAATCACCTTGGCGACCTTTTCCTCACCGGCATGCGTGAGGTCCGGGGCCACGTAAGGCTTCCAGAAGTTGCGCGTGAACAGGTTGGCCGCGCCAATCGACATGACGGCCGCCGGCACCAGTGCACCAATAGCGATGGCCGAGAACGCAAAGCCCGTGAACCAGCTCGGGAACAGTGCGTTGAACAGCGCGGGCACGACGTCGTTGTTGTTCGTGACCTTGATGCCTGCCGCATAAGCCATGAAACCCAGCAGCGCAATCAAGCCCAGCAGCACCGTATAGGCGGGCAGGAAGACAGCGTTCTTGCGGATAGTGTCTGCACTGCGCGCGGCAAAGATGCCCGTGAGCGTGTGCGGATACATGAACGCCGCCAGTGCCGAGCCAATTGCCAGCGTGGCGAACGGCAGGAACTGCGCAGGCTTGAGCGTGAGGCCCGTGGCGCCGCCCTTCAGGGCAAACGCATCATGCGCGGTGGCAAACACCGCACCGTAGCCGCCCAGCTTGGCCGGCACCAGCACCACCGCCACCAGCACCACGATGTAGATCATGATGTCTTTGACGAAGGCGATGAGCGCAGGCGCCCGCAAGCCGGCGGAATACGTGTACAGCGCCAGGATGACGAACGCGGCCGCCAGCGGCAGCTCGCCCGTCAAACCCAGCGCCTTGATCACGACTTCCATGCCGATGAGCTGCAGGGCGATGTAGGGCATTGTCGCCACCACGCCCGTGAGCGCCACCGCAAACTCCAGGGAGCGCGAGCCGTAGCGGCCATACACGGCATCGGCCGCCGTGACGTGACCGTTGGCATGCGCCACCTTCCACAGCTTGGGCATGATCAGGAAGACGATCGGGTACACCAGGATCGTGTACGGCAGCGCGAAGAAGCCATACGCGCCCACGGCATACACGAGTGCCGGCACGGCGATCACGGTGTAGGCGGTGTAGAAATCGCCACCCACCAGGAACCACGTGATCCAGGTGCCGAAGTTGCGGCCGCCCAGGCCCCACTCTTCAATGTGGGCGCCCTTGTCGGAGTTGCCCCGCTGCCAGCGCGAGGCGATGAAACCCAGCACCGTGACAAGCGCGAAGAAGAAGATGAAGACCGCCAGCGCAGTCCAGTTGATTTGTCCGCCCATCATTCTTCTCCTTTGCTCTGACCGTTCTTGAAGACGATCCAGATCAGCAGCGAGGTGATCGGCACCCACAGGAACTGGTACCAGTAGAAGAACGGAAAGCCGAAGAGCGCAGGCATTTCCTGGTTGTAGAACGGCACCCACAGCAGGCCGATGAAAGGCAGCGCGAGCAAGAACTTCATGGGTTGTCTCCTAGTTCGGGGACTTCGGATGTTGTTTTGAACAGGTGAGGTGCCACGCCCGATGCGCGGCCAGACGGATGTCTGAGGGAATGCTTTCCGCCTTTGTTGTTATCCGGCGCACTCTGATCGCGCGCCCCCGGGAAAGCCATCCGCACCTGTACGCAGCAGCCACACGTAGTACTACGTAGTAAGCGTAGGCTTTTCGCATGAAATAACCAATCGCTAAGGTGGGTGCGGGTTTCCTAGGGTTTTCACGAATTCCTGTCATGACAGACAAACGAAAAACGCGTGAGCAAAACTCGCAAGCCACCACGGTGCCGCATGGCACCAAGCACAACGGGGAGCCGCAGTGGCTCCCCGTTGATTGTTGTGACGCAGCATAAGCCCTGGCGTGCCCAGGGTTTCTGCACGGTGCAGCGCTGCCGCGTTGCGGCCGGCTTACCAGTTCCAGCGCATGCCGAGCTTGCCGTCGTAGCCGTGCCGGCGGCGGCCGTCCGAGTACTTCAAGCTGAAACCCTCGGCGCTGAACCGACACATAAAGCCCCGAATTCTTGCCGGCCGACGCGCCCCGAAATTCGATCAATGCAAATGCCTGCTCATGCAGTGGTGCGCGTGCCGATGGGCTCCTGGCGGCGAACATATCCGGTCAGATCGACAATTAAAAACGGAATTTGATTGAATCAACTTCCCAATTCAGTTCAATCCAACAAAGTCTTTTTCATTTGGTTTTTTAGCTTCTTTTTTTACTTGAAAGGCACCGCCATTGAAATTCCTCTTTCAAGAGGAAATCGTTTGCCATCAACCCGAAAATGGCGCAGCCATCAGGAAAAACCCGCACACCGGTTGATACTCAAGCACCCGTTTCTTTAGAGCAAATCCTCAAAAACGTGTTGTGTTTTAAATTTGTTTTCAATCTGATCAAAGAAAATCTTGTAAGGTGATTCTGTCTTATGCATTCACATCCCACTTAGCCCGGCAATCCCCTCGCCGGGTATTTTTTTGCGATGCGTCAGATGGCCTTGCCTGTTCCAATCCGGCGTAAAAGCGGCAGGGCATTGCAGCGCGCTCAGTGGCGCTCAGCGCCATGCCGCCACGCCACGGCGGCGCATGCGAGCTGTACCGCGCCACCGCACAACATGGCCACGCGCAACCCCGATGCGCCGCTGCCGCACACGGCATACACCGCCCCCAGAATTGCCACGCCCAACGTCGCCCCGGTCATGCGCGCCACGTTGACAAGCGCCGATGCCGTGCCGGAACGCTCCGGCCCCACGGCGCCTACCGCCGCGCCCATCAGCGGGCCGGTGGCAAAGCCCATGCCGAGCCCCGTGAGCGCCAGCCCGATGGCTGCCGGCACCACCGATGCGACACCTGCAAACGCCCCCACCGTGAGCAGCCCCAGCGCGATGATGCCCACCCCGCCCGCCGTGGCCAGCCGCACGCCGTGGCGGCGCGCCACCGTGCCCGACAGGGGCGACACCGCCATGAAGACCAGCGCCATCGGCATCAGCGCAATGCCTGCACCAATGACGTTGAAGCGCCCGGTGCTTTGCCACATGAGCGGCAGCAAAAAGAGTGCGCCGTACATGCCGAACGTCATGCCCGCCGTGGCGACAATGGCGCCGCGAAACTCCCGCACGCGAAAGAGGTCCAGCGGCACCAGCGCCTCCCCGCCGTGGCGCGCCTCAACGCGGATGAACCACGCCAGCGCGAAGATCGCCACGGCCAGCACGGTTGCCGCCACAACGGGCGCCTGATGCGCTTCGATAGCGGCAAAGGCCAGGCCACCCAGCGTGATGGCGCCCAATACCTGGGCCAGCGCATCGAAACGGCGATGCGCGGCGTCGGACGATTCCGGTACCACGCGCACGGCCAACGCCATGATGGCCACGCTCACCGGCACCACCACCCAGAACACGGCGCGCCAGCCGAAGTGCGTAACCAGCACGCCGCCCGCCGTCGGCCCAATCGCCATGGCCAAGCCGTTGCATGCGGCCCAGACGCCCAGTGCATGCGCACGTTCGCCCGGGTCGCGCCACACCACCCGCAGGATCGCCAGCGATGCCGGCAGCAGCAACGACGCACCTACACCTGCCATCGCACGCGCCCCGATCAGCCATCCGATCGACGGCGCCAGCGCGCACAGCACCGATGCCACCGAGAAGACCGCCGCACCCGACACAAATGCCCGCCGCCGGCCATACAAGTCGGCCAGCAGGCCGCCGCTGAGCAGCAATGCGGCATAGGCGAGGTTGTAAGCGTCGATCACCCACTGCAGCGGGCCAACCTCCGCGTGGAAGAACTGACCAATCGGGCGCACCGCCAGGTTGACAACGGCGGTGTCGATCTGTGCGACCAACACAGCCATCGACAGCACGCACAGCACCAGGCGCTTATGTGTCGCGGTGTTGGCATGCGCGTGTTGCATCGTGATTCCATCCATCTTGGAGCCTCTGGTTTTTGGCTTTAGCAAGCGATGGCCCCAGCGTAGTGCCGGCACCCTTGGCAACGCTTCGATGCGTGTCGAAGCATCGCGGCGCGCAGCTCCCTAGAATGGCCACATGACAAGGAGTCGGACATGTCGCATCCGAACAGCTTTTCCGGCACGGCCTTCCTGATTGCAGACCCGGCACGGGCGGCCATGCTGACGGCGTTGCTTGATGGGCGCGCGCTGCCCGCGGGGGAGTTGGCGCATGCCGCGGGCGTCACCGCGCAGACGGCCAGCACGCATCTGGCCAAGTTGCTCGACGGTGGCTTGGTGGTGGTGGAAACCGAGGGACGGCACAAGTACTTTCGGCTGGCCGGGGCACATGTAGCGCAAGCGCTGGAACACCTGGCGGCCATCACGCCCGCAGCGGCCGTGCGACGCGCCACACCCAGCCCGAAGGCGCGAGAGCTTGGCTTCTGCCGCTGCTGCTATGACCACCTTGCCGGGCAGGTGGGCGTGGCCGTCACGCACGCGCTGCAATCACGCGGCTATCTGCTGCCGATGCCAGACAAGCAATACGAGATCACGCCCGCCGGCATCACCTGGTTTGGCGACGTGGGGCTTGATGTGTGCGCCATTCGCCCGACGCGACGCGGGCTGGCGCGGCAATGCCTGGATTGGACGGAGCGCACGCATCACTTGGCGGGGCCGCTGGGGGTGCAGTTCCTGCGTCGCCTATGCGATGTCGGCTGGATGCTGCGCGCACGCGATTCGCGCGCCGTGCTGGTCACGCCCAAGGGCTGGCAGGAATTGCATCAGCGCCTGGGCGTGGATGAAGCGACGGTGCGCAGCGAGGCCGAACACCGTCACGCATAACGCCGTCGATCAGTGCCCTGCAAAGGCGAGCACTTCCGGCAGGCGGGCAAGCAGCGCATCGCGCGAGCGGATGCCGCCCGAGGTCGGCTCCACCTTGTCGTCCTGGATCAGGTTGGCAAATACGTAAGTCTTGTCGCCCTTCTTGGCCCAGCCGACAAACCAGCCATAAGCGTGCGCCTGATCCCACGTGCCATCAGGTGATGTATTGCCCGGCGCCGGGCCGGCCGTGCCCGTCTTGCCCTGCACGGCCCAGCCGCCCGGCACCTGCCAGGTCTGCACGGTACGGTCGACCATCTCGTAGGTGCGCGCCGACACCGGCAACTGCCGGTTGACGATCCTGCGCATAAAGCCGACCTGCTCCTCTGGCGAGATCTTCAGCGACGAGGTGATCCACGAGCGATCCATGCCGTTGTTCTTGCCCGGGTCACCGCTCACGTCCATGTTGCCGTAGCCCAGCTTGCGCACGTATGCCTGGAAGGTCTGCGCGCCCATCGCATGCGTAATGCGCTGCGAATACCAGACCACCGAATATTTGAGCCACAGCGCCGGGTCGATGGGCTGGTGCCAGGCTTCGCCGCCCCAGTCGGGGTCACCACGCTTGAAGTGCTCGACCGGGGTGTGCTCGTCTTTGAGGAAGCCGTGGTCAAAACCCATGACCGCGAGTGCGAGCTTGAAGGTGGAGGCGGGAGTCACGCGCTCGTTGCACTTGCCTTCGTGCAAGACGGCCTTGCCGGTGGCGGCGTCGGCCACGATCGTGCAGATCGGGTGCTCGGCGTGGGCAAAGGTGGCAAGCGCGGCCAGCAGGGCGCCGGTGGCGGCGTGGCGGAGTTTCATCATCGATCAACCTCAGTTTGGGGGGAATGCAAATAGCTGCGTGGCAGCGTAGCAGCGAGGTTGCCGTCCTGCTGACCACCACACGCGTAACAGCTGTAACGCTGGCGGAACTGGCAATCAGAAAAGAAGGGCTTGCAAATTTTTTGGCGGTCGGTAAAATGCGCCGCTCACCTAGCCCAGGTGGCGGAATTGGTAGACGCACTAGTTTCAGGTACTAGCGGGTAACTCCGTGGAGGTTCGAGTCCTCTCCTGGGCACCAAGACACAGTCCCAAGCAGTTCAGGGGCGACAAAAAACCCGCGTGGCGATGAGCCTCGCGGGTTTTTTGTTGTCCGGGCCGAGACGAGATTCAAACCGTCCTGGATCGCCTCACATTGCTCTGGTGACGTCCGGCGCCGCCGATTCCATGCAAGGCAGAGCACACGGCTCGGATCGTTGCCGGCTCCTGGAAGGGGTACGAACGCGCCGTATCGGAATCTGGCGGTCGAATGCGCCCGCTGCATCAACGGCTTTGCAGCGGCAAGACGAGCCGAAAACACGTGCCACGGCCAACTTCGCTGCGCACGTCGATCTGGCCACCATGCTTGCGCACGATGCCGTAAGAGACGGACAGGCCGAGCCCCGTCCCTAGGCCAACGGGCTTGGTGGTGAAGAACGGGTCGAAGATGCGGCTGAGATGCTCGGGCCGGATACCGCCCCCGGTATCTTCCACCTCCACCCAGACGTTGTCCGCGTCGTAGCCAGTTCGCAGCGTGATGCGTCCGTGGTCCTGAATGGCTTGTCCGGCATTGACCAGCAGGTTCATGAACACCTGGCTCAGTTGGGCGGGCCTGCACTCGATGTCTGGGATTCCGCCATATTCGCGCACCAGCTCCACCTTGTACTTCAGCTCATTCCAGACGATCTTGATTGTTGTTTCCAGACACGTTTCAAGATTGGCGGGTTGCGGCTGCGCTTCTTCTACATGGGAGAAATCCTTGAGACCCTGCACGATTGTCTTGACCCGCTGCAGCCCCTCCTGGGATTCCGCCAACAGCCCCGGCACATCTTCGCGCACGTACTCGAGATCAGCCGCCAGCTTGACCTGCGCAAGCGCAGCCCGCGTGGCGGGCGCCAACTCTGCCTCGTGGGATTCGTAGGCTGACAGCGCGTCGAGCAATCCTCCAACGTATCGCTGCAAGCTGCCCAGATTGGCTTTGACAAACGAGACGGGATTGTTGATCTCATGGGCCACGCCGGCAGCGAGCTGGCCGATCGACGCCATCTTTTCCGATTGCAGCAGCTGCCCCTGCGTCTGGGCCAGTTCGTGCAGCAGCTGCTCCTGGCGCGCACGCTCGGCCTGCAGTGCCTCGTGGGCCAGGGCAAGCTGCCATCGGTCACGCTGGAATTGTTCGACCGCGCGCGCCATCTGACCGATCTCATCGTCGCCATCGACGGGTACCGCACTGGGCGCCCCGTCCGAACGTCCTTCGCGCAAGCTGCGGCTGACCTGCAGCAAGCGCTGAAGCACATGGCGCCCGAGCAACCCGTAAGCCGCCAGGCAGGCAAACACCACGCTGGTGGCGAGCAGCGCTGTCACCCAGCGCTGATTGCGCTCGGAAACCACCGCCAACGCCTGCATCGCCTGCTGAAACGCCCGCGTGTGCTGCTCCGACACCTGCTGTGCCGAAACCACCATGGCGCCGGCTTGCATGTAAAGCGCATCCAAGGACCGGCGCCCGGCAAGGTTGCGTTCAGATGCCGGCGCCTGTGCAGCCGCGCCGGCAGTTCCGGCATGCTGCAGCTCGCTTTCCCACCACTGCGCGACGATATTGACGACGTTGCGAAACAGCTGAGTTGACTGATGCAGATCGAGCACTTCAATATCGTCGTCGGTTGCAGCAAGCCGTTCGGACAACTGCTCGAACGCCTCAAGGTTGCGCAAGATCTCGGCATAGTGCCGGCGCAGGGCTTCCACCGACGAGGTCTTTTCCAACTGCGCCGATTCGCGCTCAATCAACAACGTGCGCTGAACGAGTTCCTGCGCCTCGCGCAATTGCATGAGCTGCTCGCTGGCGAGCCTGCGGGTAGCTTCCGCCGAGGTGCGCAGCGCATAGACCGCCGTGATGCCGCCTGCCGAGATCAGCAGCGCCAGCATGGCGACGACCAACATGAATTGACGCCCGAGCGATCTGGGCCACAGACCGTACCGCGGCGTGCGCGCACAGCGAATAGCAGCGGCTGCGCTGAGCATTCAACGGCCCCATATCCGGCGATACACGGCCCGGTAGCCGTTGTCCGGGTCGTATTGCCCGAATGGTCCACCATCGAAAGCGACGTTCTTGACCGTCACAAGGTGCACGGGGGCCACATACCCGGTGACCACATGATGGGCCAGCAGCCGATTCACCTCGTCCACCAGTTGCCAGCCTTGCAGGTTCAACGGCTCGGCCACCGTACTCGTCTGAAACGCTCCAGCCTGGATGCGCAGGAACGCCGCGGCGCTGCCGTCGCCGGCAGACAGCATGTGGATGCCGTCGGGCTTGCCGGCGCGGGTCAGCTCGGCGGCGGCGTAATCGAAGTAGATGTCGTTGATGGCCAGCGCATGCGTCCACACGCGGCCATACCGCTCCAGCAGACGTCGCATGACGGCGGGCATGGCCTGCCCACTGCCCGAGATAGGTACGTCCTCGACGGCCAGCAAGCGGCAGCCCTTGCATGCGCTGATCACCTCAGCCATCGCCGCAGCCTTTGCGCTGGCGATCTGGAAATTGGAGTCGGTAAAGATGACCACGTTGGCGTGGCCCGCCGATTCCACTACAGCCGCCATGGCCGTGAGCCGGGCAACTGCCATCGGGTCGGTGGAAACATTGATGGCGATCGGGCTGTCCGTGATGGCGCCGGCCGTTGCGGCAACGTGCCAGCCGACCACGGGCCTGCCCTGCCGCACGAAGGGCACCAGTTCTGACTGCATCTCATGCGCGTCACCCCCGACGAGCACGACGCCGTCCGGTTGCAGCGCCCAGGCCGATGCCATCGCACGCTTGCGGCCCTCCGGCGTCCCGCCGGCGTCATAGACGCGGATCTTCCAGCCGATGGCCCCAGCGGCCTCCTTGATGCCTTTCGCAACACCAAGAATGCCGCCGTTGCGCAAGTCTTCACTCACGACGGCCAGCGTGATGCCGACCTGCGCACGAGGACCTGCCTGGGGCCCATCCCAAGGGGCCCCGTGTTCGCTGGCGCGCGCGACGATCTGCTGCATGCGTGCGTCGTCGGCGATGCCGCCGGAGGCCATCGCCTGGCCTGCCATCGCTCCCCACCCGAATGCGCACAGCAGGTATGCCAGCATTCGCTTGCCGCTGCTTGGGACCATCGCCGCCTCCCGAAGGTCATCCTTCACGCTGCTGGTGGCACGTCTGCCGCATCCGTGGGATTGGGCACAGGCGCATAGACAAGAATCGCGAACGGCACATCCTCATGGGTTTCGAAGCGCCTGATCTGCAAGACCTGATGCGCACTGACGATGCTGTCCCGCGTAATGAGCAGCACGCCGCGTCGTGTGAGCAGATCGTCGGCCAACCGCATGCCCTCCCGCAGTTCGGCCGCAGAGATCTGCCGCACAGGCATCACCTCGCCCTGCTGTCTGAGCACAGCCACGAAGCGCACAACCACGTCGGGGTCATAGCGCAGGCCCGATTGCGCCTTGACCATCTCCATGGCTTGATCGCCCGAAACGTGGTCCTTGATGATCTCGCCCGTCAGAAGCCCCTCGAAATCGCGTGCGACAGCCACGATGCGTGCGCCGATCGGGATCGCCGTTCCGGCCAATCGGTCGGGAGTACCGCGGCCATTGAAGCGTTCGTACTGGTGCCGGATGATTTGCGCCACATGCTCGAGCTGCGGCACGGGTGTGAGCACCATCTGAGCACGCAGCGGATGCTGATAGAACTGCTGTGCCTGTTCAGCGGAAAGCCTGTCGAGCGACGTATTCAGCAGGGCATCGGGCAGCGACAATTTGCCAATGCCGTGCAGCAGGCCGGCGTGGAAGATGTCCTGCACCTGGAGCCCCGTCAACCCGCATTCAATGGCAATGCGGCGCGCCAGATCGGCCACGCGCAGCGACTGGCGCGCCATGGCACCACAGCGCATCTCGATCATGCTGGCGCATACCTTGACCATATTCGTGAAGTTCGCTTTCTGGTCCCGCTGAGCACCTTCCAGGAACATCACGGTCTGGCGAATTTCTTCGGTGCGCGCCAGCACCTGGGTTTCCAGCCCGGCATTCAATTGCTGCAGCGTTTCGTTCTGCCGCTGCGTCAACTCGCTCAGGCGGCGCGCCTCGCATGCAAGCGTGCGCTGCTCGATCGCGTGCTTGACGGTGAGCAACAGGTCCTGGTCATCCCACGGCTTGTTAAGGTAGCGATAGACGCCACCCTCGTTGATGGCACGCACAGCCGAATCGACTTCGGAGTAGCCGGTCAGCAGGATCCGCATGATGTCCGGATAACGCTCACGAGCACGTGCCAGGAACTCGGCGCCGTTCATGCCGGGCATGCGCATGTCGGAAATGACCAGATCCACCGGATATACCGACAGCATGTCGAGCGCCGCCGCACCGCTCTCGGCGGTAATCACGCGGTAGCCCGTGGGCCGCAACAGCCGGCGCAGCGACGAGAGCACGCCTGGCTCATCGTCCACCAGCAGGATCAACGGCGTGGCGTCCGCAGACGTTGCAGAAGCGGGCGCGCTTTCTGGCTGCGCGGCGGCTTTGATGTCGGGCGCGCTCGCTTGCGCGGTGTCTTCGTCGTAAACAAGCATGGCTGGCGTCTCACGGTTCGATGGCTGGCGGGGCGCGTCTCAAAGCGCCTGCAGGAATTGCTCCAGCGCGTGCTTCATTTTTCGGATGGCGGTTTCAGGTAGCAGCATCACCAACTGGGCCACAAAGCCGCCGCGCTCGAGGGTGAAGCGCACTTCCAGCAACAGCGCCACATCCCAACGATTGAACTGTTCGCCCGACAAGGCTTGCTGCAGCACCGCAGCCGGAACGAAGCTTGGCCGCGAGAACGACAGATTGCGGCCGAGCTGCTCGAAGACGCTGCGCACACAAGCACCCACGAGCAAGTTGGCGATATCGGACAGGGCTTCGCTTTCGCTGTTTACGTCGGCGTCGCCGTAGCCCATCAGCTCTTCGAGTTCTTCGCGGCCGTCCTTGCCGAACAGCACGATCGCCTCGCCCGAAATATCGGACTGAAACGCCTGCCGCACCGGCGAGGGCGCGTCGCCGGCCATGTCGCGGCCCAGCAGCTCCACCTTCAGTTGTGCCGCGTTGACAAGCTTGATGCCCGGCACCGAGAGCGTCACAAAGGCGCCCAGCAGTTCAGCCAGTGCCGCCCCCGCTTTACCCATCCCGATATTGGCGATTTCCTGCAGAGCGTCGCGCTGGTCTTCATTCAGTGTCAGGTCATTCATAGAGACCGTACCCCCGCAGGATCGGAACAATGCGCTCAGCCGATACGGGCTTCGGAATGAAGCCGATGGCGCCGAGATCCTTGACGCGCTCGACGGCACCCGACTGGATGTCGGCGGACACCACGATGACGAAGGCGTCGTCGCCGGCCTTGCGGATGTGTTCGAGCACCTGGAAGCCGTCCATGTCCGGCATGGTCAGATCAAGAAAAACGACCGTGCCCTTACCGGCACGAAACAGCTCCAGCGCCTGCGCACCGTTGGATGCCTGCGTAACCTCGACATCCCAGTCATCAGGCAATGCGTTGATCAGAAGCTTGCGCGCCAACGATGAATCGTCGGCAACGAGCACGGGTAGCGCCATGATGTTGTCCCCCTTCAGGCGTAAAGCGTGAGGCTTGCGTTATATAGCCAGCGCGGTAGCGGCCAGCGGTTGTTGTTCGACAGGCGGAGCTTCGGGCCTGCATCGTGGCAACGTCACGCGGAAGGTCGTGCCCACACCCACCGTGCTCGACACGTCGATGCGTCCGCCATGCGCTCTGACAATGCCGTAGGTGAGCGACAGCCCCAGCCCGGTGCCCTTGCCGACCGGCTTGGTGGTGAAGAACGGGTCGAAGATGCGCTTCAGGTTTTCGGGCGCGATGCCGCTGCCGGCGTCTGCTACCTCAAACCAGATCGATGCAGCGTCGGTTGCGTCAGTTCCGGTGCGGACGGTGATGGTGCCGCGCCCGCCGCCCTGGGTGCTTTTGCCCGCATACGACTGCGCCGCGTTGACCACCAGGTTCAGCACCACCTGATTGATCTGCGACGGGATGCAGGTCACGGCCGGCAGTTCGCTGTACTCGCGCACGAGGTCAGCCTGGTATTTGATCTCGTTGTGGACGATATTGAGCGTCGACTCGATGCAGCGGTGAATGTCCACCTGATCCCACTGGTGGGCACTGTCGACGCGTGAGAAATCGCGCAAGTCCACCACAATGTCGCGCACGCGGGTCAGGCCTTCCTGCGATTCGGCCACCAGCGCGGGAGCGTCTTCGGCCAGAAACTCGATGTCGGCCGCCTGCGCAAGCGCCAAGAGCTGTGCGTCGAGTGACGGTGCATGCTGGCCAATCAGCTGATCCAGGCTGCGTGCGTAATCGAGCAGCGTGCTCATATAGCGCTGCAAGCTGTTCAGGTTCGAGAGCACGAACCCCACGGGGTTATTGATCTCGTGCGCAATACCGGCGGCGAGCTGGCCAATGGCGGCGAGCTTTTCCGACTGCAGCAGTTGTTGATGCGCCTGGGCCAGCTCTTCGTTCAGCGCGGAGAGTTGGGCGTTACGCACAGTGAGTTCCTGAAGCGCATCGGTTACGGTTTTTTCGCGCTTCTTCAGCTCGCCATAGGCAAGGCATACGTCCGTCGCATCGAGCAACGTAATCCCCACCGCGATGACCACACCATTTCCATCTTCGATCGGAATAAAGCTGCAGTTCTGCTGCATCCATTCAATCGTGTCGGTAATGGGCCGCGTATGACGAAAACGGAACAAATACGGGCGGTGCTCCCAAGATGTGTACGCAGAGACACCCAGAACGAATACGCTTTCGATTTTCTTGCGCAGCCATTTTTCCGGCAGTTCCGGAAACAGTGCGAACATGTCCTTGCCGATCACATCCTCGCCGGAAAAACCGCTGTGATATTGCATGAAGCGGTTCCACGACAGGATCTGCATCTGGCGATCCACGGAAAACACGCCGCAACTCACCAATTGTGCAATGGCATCAGATAACTGGGGTTGGGTAATGTCTGCCATGTTTGGCATGCTTCCTGCGAGGCAATAGTGTTCGCTATCAGCCACTTGGATTCCGTGGTCGTCTCTCTGTTTATCGGCCGGATTTTGCCCAGGCAGATGCGTACAAATCCCTATTAACCCTTGAATATCTGGATCGTCGGCAGCCTGCGCAAAATAATCTAGAGTTAAGTGCGAGACACTTGTCGCGTGTGGTATTACCGCTGTCCCGACATACTGCTCCTTGGCGCTCCACTGATGCAGAAAATGGGTAGACGGTCACTCGCCGGAAAAATGATCCGGCTAAGGAGAGAGAGGAATTGGAGCACCTTCTCACCAGTAGCCTCATTGAGGCCGACCTTGAAGCGACTGCGCACATTGCGCAAATTCTGCGCGCCGTCCGGACGCATTTGGGAATGCCTTTCGCATTTGTCTCTGAGTTCGTCGAGTCAAAACGTGTCTTCCGGTATGTCGATAGCAGTGCTGAGCGGCCGCCCTTCAGCGTCGGCGATTCCGGACCGCTGGCTGACAGCTATTGCACTCGGGTGATTGACGGTCGCTTACCGCCACTGATCCAAGACGCAGCCAAACTTGCAGCCGCGCGCGAGTTGCCCATGACCGCCGCATTTCCCATCGGCGCACACATCAGCGTGCCGATTCAATTGGCCGACGGATCCGTGTTCGGCACGTTCTGCTGCTTCAGTGACCGACCCGACTACTCTCTGAACTCCCGCGACCTGGAACTCATGACCGCATTCTCTGGGGTGATCGCGCGCCAGATCGAACGACACAAAGCGGCAACACAGCAGGTGAGCGAAAAACTGTCGCGCGTGAAGCGCACGATCGAACATGACCAACTCTCGATCTACTTTCAGCCGATACGGTCTTTAGTGGACGGACACCTGGTCGGACTTGAGGCCTTGTCCCGGTTTCCCGGTGGGCAGCAACGGCCACCGTATCGCTGGTTTGCAGATGCCTGGGAAGTCGGCCTTGGCGTTGAACTCGAAATGCTTGCCATCAAAAAAGGCCTGCGCGCATTGCACTCGATTGCCGGCGCCTATCTGGCTGTCAACGTGTCTCCTGCCACGGTACTCAGCGGCAAGCTGGAAACATTGCTGCCCGATGTCCCGCCTCATCGCGTGGTACTGGAAATCACGGAGCACGCCCTGGTCGACGACTACCCCAGCCTGCAGGAAGCACTTCTTCCGCTGCGTCGCCACTTGATCCGTATCGCGATCGATGACGCAGGTTCCGGCTATTCCACGATGAACCACATCATTGCGCTCAAACCGGACCTCATCAAACTCGACGCATACCTGACGACCAATCTGGAAGACGACCCGATCAAGCGCGCGCTGCTCAAGGCCATGGTGACGTTCGCCAACGAAATACGATGCGATCTCGTCGCCGAAGGTATCGAGACAGAGCCCCAGAAAACGATGCTGGCCGACCTGGGCGTGCGCAACGGGCAAGGCTATCTCTTGGGGCGGCCAAGCCCACTCGAAGCCGTTTCGATAAACACCACGGTGTAGTCGGGGCTCGCCGGGCACGCGGTCTTCACCATTGCGTTCCGACGCATGCGTGCCGCCTAGGCCGGCTTCAGCTTTGACTGAGCAACGCGGTTGCGACCCGTTGCCTTCGCGTCGTACAGGGCTGCATCTGCCGCACGGATGACGGCCGACACATCGACATCCTGTTCCGGCGTCCATGCGGCCGCGCCGATGCTGGCAGTCACGCGGCCATACTCGCTGGCCTTGTGCTCGATGGCGAGGTTGGAGATAGCCGCGCGTATTTTTTCTGCGATGGAGGCAGCGCCTTCTGGCGACGTGTCCGGCAAGACCACAACGAACTCCTCACCGCCATACCGCGCGGCACTGTCGGTCGGCTGGCGAATATTGTCGCCAATGCACTTCGCGACCGCCGCCAAGGCATCATCGCCAGCCTGATGCCCGTAGGTATCGTTGTACATCTTGAACCGATCGATATCGACGAAGAGCAAGGACAGAACGCTGCGCGTCCGCTTGGCGCGACGCCACTCTTGATCGAGGATTTCGCCAAGGGTGCGGCGGTTGTTCAGCCCCGTCAGCCCATCGGTGCGTGCCAGCATTGCCAGCTCCGACTCCGCGCGCATGCGCCGCCGCAACTGTGCCCCGAAGGCGAAGGACAGCGCGATGAAGCCAAGTGCCAGCGCGGCCATCAGCAAGGCGATGATCAGCGCGCGACGCTTCCAGGCCGCGTAGATGTCGGCATGTGCTTCCGCCACCATGATGATGAGCGGCAGGTTGGGCAGGTTCTTGAAGTAATACAGCCGCTCGACGCCATCGAGTGTCGATGTGTCCGAAAAACTGCCCTCCGGCGCCGATAGGAACTGCTTGAACGTACTAGCGTTGCGGATATTGCGCCCAATGACCTTCACATCGTAGGGCTGCCGCATGACCATCGTGCCGTCTCGTGCAATCAACGCGACTGATCCGTGCGGCCCCAGGGATAGCGCGGCAAACAGCTTGTGAAAATATTCGAGCTGGAGCGCGATCAGCACAACGCCGGCAAACGAGCCGTCCGGCCGCGACAGCCGCCGACTGAGCGGAATGCTTGGCGCCCCATCCCGCAAGCGGGACGCGTAGGGATCGCCAACGTACAGCCCGACGTTCGGATTGTCGCGATGGACTTTGAAGTACTCGCGATCAGAGAAGTTGGCTTTGCGCGGCACGTCGCCAGCGGAATCAATGACGATATTGCCCTCGGTATCCAGCACCAGCATCGAGCCCAGATACGTTGCGGTTGCGGCACGGTCGAACAAGGCAAAGCCACGCAACCTGGGCGACGCGCTCATCACTTCAGGATCGTTCACGCCGTCGACGACGGCCTGGAGCGACAGCGTATAGAGTTCGAAATTTCTTTCGATGTCACGCTCCGCCAGCAAAGCGAGGTTACGCGAGGTCTCGGCGGCGCGGGCCATCGCGTCCAGCCGGCTCTGATACAGCACCACCGCACAGATCACCACCATCGACATCGCGATGACAACCCCCGCAGCCACGATTGCATGGGGTGTCGTCACCTTGCGGTGATCCCAATAGGGGAAAAGCCAGCGAAGTCGATTGGTCTTGTGATTGCTCTTCACCGTGATCGCCATATTCGTGTGCTCTTGTCAGAAAGACCGCGAAACGCCCGAATAGATCAACGCCACCCTCATCGTGGCCGGCCTGCCGCAGCGATGGCCGCAGCAAACCCGTCAAGAACAGTCTAGAAGATCGACGATGCTTCGTGCCTGACAGCCGATTCAAACGCCTGATCTCAACATCGCCCCTAGGCGATATGGCTGAGACGTTGACGTCTCAAGGTTCCAGAAGCCGGACCGATAAACCCCGGGAGAACATAAAGACGAACGGGGTTTCCACATGAAAGTTTTCGATCTGATTGGCGCAGCGTGTGTCGCCCTCATGCTTTCGGGATGCGGTGGCGGCGACGGCGCATCCGACTCGGGCGCCGCTGTGCAGACGAACACCCCCACGACGTCCACCAAGACCGCCGCGGCCGCGCCCAAGGTGCTGCTGGGCTACGCATTGGGCAGCACAACGTCGATGGCATCGGCCATGAGTGCGGCCACGCCCGTCACTGCCATCTCGGTGGATGTGATCCGCGCCGATGCAAACGGTAGTTTGAACGGCACGCTCCCAACAGCACTGCTCTCCGGTAACCAAGCGGCGGGCAAGCTTTCATACGCGTGTATCACGAATTTCGGCACCGATTTCGATCCGGTCATTGCGCACGGCGCGCTCGTCACCAATCGCGCGACGACGTTGCAGAACATCGTTACGCTGGCCAAGACGCAGAACCTGGCCGGTATCAACCTCGACTTCGAGGGCCTGTACACCACCGATCGCGACGCCTACACCAGCTTCGTCGCCGATCTGGCGGCGCAACTGCATGCCAACCATTCCACGCTGATGCTCAGCCTGCCGGCCAAGAGCGCAGACGTGATCGGCAACACGTGGACGTGGCCCTACGACTACGCCGCCCTCGGCCAGAGCGCCGACTTCATCCAGGTGATGACCTACGACGAGCACATCCCCAGTGGCCAGCCCGGCCCGGTGGCTGGCAGCGACTGGATGCTCGCAGCGCTGCAGTACGCCGCGAGCCTCGTGCCGTCGACCAAGTTGCTGCTGGGCCTACCGGCCTACGGCTACGACTGGAATCGCACGCGGAACACCGGCACCTCGGTCGCCTTCAAAGACATCCCCACGTTGATTGCCACGACCGGCGCTACGGCCCAATGGGACGCCGCTACGCAGTCCGCTCATTTCAACTACACCGCCACCGATGGGAGCGCGCACGAGGTCTGGTACGAGACCGCGCAAGGCTTGCAGACCAAGGCCGCCATGGCCAACACGCTGAACCTGGCCGGCGTATCGATGTGGGTGCTGGGTGCGGAAGACACGAGCTTCTGGGGTGCCATCACCGCTGCAATCCACTAGGCGACCGGGCACCGGGCGTAAATCGAAACGCCCGCATCACGAAATCCACCGGCTGCCCGTTCTGCGGCGGCTTGCCCCGAAACAGCCACAGGTTCAACTGGAGGCGCGCGTCGCCCGCATCGGGCACGCCCGCGGTGCGAGACCAGTGCTGCAACACCGCGCCGTCGGCCGCCGTAGCGCTGAACTCGGCCAGGCCGTGCTCCCAGCGGATGCGATACGTCACGTGCCCCTGGTTGACCTCGAAGCGGCGCAGCGTGTCTGGCGTACCGGACGGCTGCACGACAAACTGCGCGTTATTCGGCTCGTCTGGCCGCGCCCAGTACGACAGCTCCACATCCAGCTCGCGGTGCGCCTGTTCCGGTGCGCTGCTATAGGTGAAGAAACCGAAGACGGCCTGGCGGTCCATGCCGAATGGATCGGTTTCCACTTCAAGCTCGTAGGTGCCGTAGCCCAGCGGGCGCGAGAGCGTGACTTCGGCGCTGTGCCAGCCCTGTCCTGCCTTGACGATGGCCATGCGCAAACGCCCTTGCGCATCAACGTGCACCGCATCCGGCCCGTCCGAGAACACGTTTGGACCGGGCCCGCTCAACTGGCCGCCGGATGAACGTACCACCCATTGCTGACCAGAGAACGTGATCTCCCGCGCCGTTGCTACCGTGCATGCACACGTCAGGCTCGCGAGCAGACAAACCAGTCGACGGAACATGGCGCGCCTCACAGCAAAAGCGGCTTGCGCCCGAAGAAGACGACGCGGCTGGTGCTCGAAGCCGGATCGGTGAAGTTCACCTCGACCAGCTTGCCTTTCAGGTCGTAACGGAACAGCGGATGTTTTGCATATTCCTCGGCATCGTAAGTGGCGGCCACCTTGCCGACCTGCTTGCACAGGAAGATCTGCAGGATGCAGTCATAGACCGGCTCGCCCGCCTTGGCGCGTTCCATGTTTTCGTACGGCACGAAGGCCACCGACACCGGCTGTGTGAGCGCCTTGTAGTACGGCGAGCGCATAGCCACCGCGAGGATGCGCTCCGACTCCTTAATGCCCGCGCGCAGCACGCCCAGGTTCCCCTGTGCCGAATCGATTTCGGCCTTGAGCTGCATACGCGAGAAGATCATCTGCTGCGTCTGCGCCAGCGTGGTCATGGTTTGCAGGTCGTCCGCCGCGCCGCCCAGCGTGGACATCACCGCGCGGCTCTGCGTGGAGTTCACGCCCACCTGCATCGCGGCGATCTTGGAGTCCGTCAAAGCATTTGCCGACGATTGCAGCGTCACCATGCGCGCGGCCGCGTCTTCCTTGGAGATGAGGCCCGCGCGCATCTCTGCATCGGTCGAAGCCATCATGCCTTTGAGCTGCGCGTGCGCGCGCTCGCTGTCGGCAATGTCACCCGACTTGAGGCTGACCAGCCGGCTGAGGTTTTTCGACACATGCGACATGTTCTGAATCTGGCGCTGTTGCGCCTCGGTGGTGCGCGCGATCAGCGCGTCGAGCGCTTGCAACCCCTCTTGCTTGACGGCGAGCTGCGCGGTGAGGTCCACCAAATCTGTGCGTTGCTTGTCGAGCTGCGCGCGCAGTTGCGCCACCTGCGGCTGATACGACAGCACGCGCTCCTGCGCGGGCGAGATCACGAGCGGCGCGCCCCAGTTGTTGCTCTGCAGGTAGAAGAAGAGCAGCGCGATGTAGCCAAAGATACCGCCAATGATGGCGATCAGCACAAAGAAGGACGCTAACCGATAGACGACGAGCATCTTCGACTGAAAGTAGTTGGAGAAGGCGGCAATCATGGAGGTGCCCCGCAGGTTGATGAGTTCGAAATCAGTTGGTCGGATTGGCCTTGAGCCACGTGCCGATGTCCTGGATGCGCGCGTTGCTGGCGGCCAGCTCGGCCGAGGTGGTCAGACTCTCCACCGACATGTTGCGCAGCAGGCGGCGCGCGGCATTGGTGTCCACGCCTTGGGCGCGTTCGATCATCGTTTGGATGGCCGAGTTGCGTTGCGCCAAGCTGCCTTGACGCAGGGTTTCGGCGCTCAGCGCGCCTTCGAGCGACTGCCTCATGCGCAGGACTTGCTGATATGCACCGTCGCGCTGTTCGCCGACGAGCTTGGCAGTCAGTTCGCCCACCCGGTCCGACGCCCGCACGGAGGCGTCATAGCCGAAGCTGCGCGACGCAGTGAGCCCGATGAACGGCGACTGTGAACCCGATGTGAAATCGTGGCGCATGCCCGCCAGGATGGTGACGTCCCAGCCGAGCGTGGCGCTCGCGCGCGAAGCCAGTTGAGCAGCGCGCGCCTGGGCGGTGGCGTTCTGACTCACGAGTTCGCTCAGCGGGCGTTGAGCGGGGTCGGCGGCCGTGGACAGTTCGGCCTGACGTTGGCGCAGTGCGGCCAGATCCATCGCAATGCCGTCGCGCAGGCGCAGCGCCGCCGTGAGATCGGCCAGCGTGGCGTCATTGCTCGCTAGCAGGGCCTGCTCGGTAACGAGGTTGCGCTCGGCGGCCTGCAGCGCGTGCTCCAAACCCAGTTTCCGCTCCGCCAACGAATGCAGCTCGATCTTGGCGGGCACGCCTTCCACCGACTCCTTGAGCGCCAGACCTGAGCGATAGGCCTCGCACTCGGCCGCCGCGCGTTCCTGGACCAGACCCGCGCGCCGGGCCTGCGACAGGCTCTTGCTCACACCCGCCGACACGACCTTGTTGGAGATGGACGGATTGCCCACATTGACAAAAGCGTACGGTGCGTCGAGCACCTTCGATTCCGCGTCGGCCTGCACGCCCGACAGCTCGCAGAACAGATCGGCCTCGCCCGCCACCGCAAGCATCGGCAAAGCCGCGCACGTAAGAAACACTGCGCCCGTCCAGCGCATAGAACGACGAACCATGTCTGAGCTCCCCCGGCCGTCTCCGCGTATTCATCTTGTGGACCCGGCACGTTCGATTTGTTTTTTTGTGTGTGTCAGCCTTGTTGTGGCTGCATGCCTTCAAGTTCAGCGCCGTCCTCTGCGGTGCCTGCGGATTCCTCCGGTTTCTTGGATACGCGCGTACCCCAGCTGCTTGAGTCCATCGTGAAGATGGCCATCATTGCGCACGTGACTGTGCCCGCCAGCGCCCATGCCGCAATGAACGGCAACAGCGGCAGCGGCCCGCCCTTCACGGCCTGATCGGGCGCGCAACGCTTGGCCCAGAAATGCACGCCAAACAGGAACGGCGCGAACACCGTGTACGTGAACACCTGGTGCGACACGATCCACTCAAGCGCGTTGCCCGACGCGATGGCGAAGATGAATGTGAACAGCATCAAGTAGTTCACCGTCTCTGGCAGGATCAGGTTCATGGCCGAGAGCGGATGGACATTGCGCGCGTGCCGGCCCAACGTGCGCAACGTGAGCAGGTAGTCCTGCGTGCCGCTGCGGCGCCAGCGCCACTGCTGCGTGAAGAACTTGCGGAAAGTGGTCGGTACCTCGGTCCAGCAAATAGCGTCGAGGTTCACCGCAGTCTGATAGCCGCGCAGCATCAGCAGGTGCGTCATATAGCGGTCTTCACCCGCAGAGAACTTGGCGCCGAGGAAGTTGCACGTCTTCACGTCTTCTTCGATCTCGAAAAACGCATCGCGGCGGATAGCAAACAGGCAACCGCTGATGCACGTGACATTGCGCAGGCGGTTCTGGAACATCTTCATCACCTTGTAGGCGTAGAAGTACACCGTGGCCTGCGTCTTGGTGACGAGGTTCTCGTTCACGTTGCTCACGCGCACGTGCCCGCCCACGGCCGCGATCTTGTCCGAAGCAAACGACGCTACCAGTTCGCACACCGCATCGGGATGGAAGGTGCAATCGCTGTCGATGCAGATGAAGATATCTGCGCTGGTGGCAATGTTGGCCGCCCGGTTCAAGGCTTCGTACTTGCCCTTGTTCACGGGCTGGCGATACGCGGCGATCCTGACCGCACCCGAGAAGTCGTGCTGCGCTTTCTGGATCCATTCCCAGCTGTCGTCGGTGGAATGGTCATCCACCGCAACGATCTCCAGCAACTCTGCCGGATAGTTCGACTCGCTGATGCTCTTGATCGTGTCATACGCGTGCGGGCCTTCATTGAAGCAAGGCAGCAGCACCGACACGCGGCGCTGCACGGTGTAGTCCTTCGCAAGGAAGGTCTCCTTGCGCCAGACAATCACGCACAACAGCGGGATCACGTACAGCAGGGCAGACAGCACCCAGCCGAGCGAAAGCGTCAGCAACAGATAAGCGTCCATGAAGAAGCCAGGGCGATAGAGAAAACGGAGGAACAGAAGAAACGAAAGCGGCGAGGATCAGGCCTGCGCGAAGCTCAAGGCCGCCAAAGCACAGCCCGGTCCGGGCAGGTATCCCGATCCAGCACCGCCTTGAGATCGCTCACCACGAATGGCGAGCCCGGTCTGGCGAGCGACTCCACCAGTGCCCAGCCGCCCTCGCGGTACTCCGAGTGCGGCACGGCCAGCACGATGGCGTCGGCGGACTTGGCATCGGCCAGCTTCGTGAGGCGGAAGCCGTACTCGTGCGCCACTTCGTTGCTGTCCGCAAACGGGTCAATCACCTGTGTACGGATGCCCAGCGCGCCAAGCTTCTTCACGATGTCGGCCACCTTGGAGTTGCGGATGTCCGGCACGTCTTCCTTGAACGTGGTGCCCAGGATGGTGACGAGCGTGTGCGGCCCGAGCAGATGGCACTGCGTCATGCGACGCATGAGCTGGTCGACCACGAACTGCGACATGCTGTCGTTCGTCTCGCGCGCGGCCAGGATGAGGCTTGCGTTGAAGCCGCACGACGCCGCCTTGTGCGTGAGGTAATACGGATCAACCGAGATGCAGTGCCCGCCCACCAGCCCGGGGCGGAAGTCCAGGAAGTTCCACTTGCTGCGCGCAGCGGCCAGGACGTCGTGCGTATCCACACCAAGCGCGGCCAGCAGTTGCGACACCTCGTTCATCAGCGCGATGTTCACGTCGCGCTGCGTGTTCTCCAGCACCTTGGCAGCCTCGGCCACCTTGATGCTTTTGGCGGGATGCACCTGCGTGACGGCGCCGTACAGGCTCACAAGCGCCTGGAGGGTTTCGGGCGTGTCGCCAGCCACGATCTTGGTCATCGTGGTCAACGTGTGCACGCGGTCGCCCGGGTTGATGCGTTCGGGCGAATAGCCGACGTGGAAATCCTTCAGATGCTTCAGGCCGCTGTGGCGCTCTAGCAGTGGGATGCAGATCTCTTCGGTCACGCCGGGGTAGACGGTGCTTTCGTACACCACGACCGCGCCGCGCTTCATGTTCTTGCCCACCGAGACGGACGCTTGCATGACCGGGTTCAGATCAGGCACGCGGGCCTGGTCCACAGGCGTGGGCACCGTCACGACAATCACGTCGGCCTGACCGAGCACAGTGGCGTCCGTCGTGAAGCGCGCGCCCGATTCAAGGAGCTCGTTGCTGGTCAGTTCGTTGGTGCGATCACGGCCTTCGCCCAGTTCAGCGACGCGCGTGGCGTCAATGTCGAGGCCAGACACGGCAAAGTGCTTCGAGAACGCCACGGCCAGCGGCGCACCCACATAGCCGAGACCCACCACCGCAATCTTGACTGTGGCCGGCTCGACTGCCGGCGCGACCGGATCGGGCCAACGCGGCGCTGGCTTGATGAATAGATTTTCTGCACACGTCGACTTGCCACTCAGTGACATCGCCCACTCCCCTCGTTGAACCAGACCGGCTACCCGTGGGCCGATCCGTTGTGATGGCTCACTCAGACGCAGTTCCGGCGGCGGCTGGTGACCATTTTTATGGGGTCATTTCTGCAAAGTGCGTGCCATGCGCGGTTGCAACATCACCTAAATCAGATGAAAACGTTGCCGTACAAGGCGATGCGGGCGACACAAAGTGTCAGAATCGTCAGGGGAAAGCGGCCCCAACGACACTCAGAAACGTTTCGCGTTACGTAACATGCGCACATTCCCATCATGCGCATGGCGGCGATAATCACGAAATTTGCATAATATGGCACCTCATTGCCAGCGTGCATTGACACAAGCACGAACGTGCATCTGTAGCGCAAATGCGCTACACGGTCAGTTGTCCGGGACTCGTACAATCGGTCCATCATGCAATCCGTCCGTACCGGCTCCGAGCCGCAACCCATCCACGTCGCCATCGTCGAGGACGACCCCGGCTTTAGCGACGCGCTCAGCCGCGCCGTGCAGGCCGCGCCTGACATGCGGGTGGCCGGCATCGCCATGTCGCGCGCTGACGGCCTGGCCCTGCTGCAAGGTCCGCCCGCTGATGTGCTGCTGGTCGACCTCGGCCTGCCCGATGGTTCCGGCATTGACGTGATTCGCGCGGCGGCGCAGTTGTGGCCGAGCTGCAGCATCATGGTCAGCACCAACTTTGGTGACGAGACGCACGTCATGCGCTCGATCGAGGCCGGCGCGGCGGGCTATCTGCTCAAAGACAGTTCGCCTGCCCGGATGGCCGAAGAAATCCGCAGCCTGGCAAGCGGCGGCAGCCCGATCAGCCCGATCATCGCGCGGCAGATTCTGGCGCGCTTCCAGCAAGGTTCAGCCGGCACCGCCACGCGCTCAGAACCTGAACCGGCCGCACCCAATTCGCCAGCACCGCTGCTTTCGGCACGCGAGAAGGAAGTCCTGGACTACATCACCAAGGGCTTCACGACACAGGAAATCGCCAAGCTGATGGAGCTATCGCACTTCACGGTGCGAAGCTTCGTGCGGCGCATCTATAGCAAGCTGAAGGTGACCTCCAAGGCGGAAGCCATCTATGAAGCGAGGAATCTCGGACTGCTGTCCGAGTAGCGCATCGCCCCGGGGCCGAGGGGCCAGCGCGTGGTGTTGCCCCTCGTGAGCGGGGGTTCCCAAGCAGCGTCGAAACGCATGTCATATTGGCCCGCCCACTTCTTCGAGCGTTGCCCCACGCGCGTTGCATGAGCACCCGTCCTGCGCCCCTCTTTGCCAAAGCGATGTTTGTCTTTTCACTGGCGTTGCTGGTGATTGTTGGCATGTTCTACGCAGAAGCTGGCAGCGAGCCTTCGTCGGCCGACAGCCTGCACCTGACGCAGGCCGATTGGCAGACGACGGATGGGTCAGGCTTCCAGGCACCGCCGCCAACGTTCGACAGCGCATCGCTACCCAACGTCTGGCAGCACGCCGCGCTGCCGTATGCGCCCGCGATTGCGCTGCTGCGCCAGGCCGGCGCGAAGGCGCAGTCCCGTGCCGTACATACGACGTGGCTCAGGATCGCCGTACCCGCGTCGCCCGTGCAATCGGGGCCGCTGGCGCTGTACGGCGTGCGCATCAAGACCGACGGCACGATCGCGGTGTACGTCAACGGCCGGCTGGTGCATCGGGCGCAGGAACGCGGGCCGCTATGGAACAGCACGCGTACGCCGCTGTGGGTCGCGCTGGACGAGCCGGGCGACGACGAGCCCGTGCGTGAGATTCTGCTGCGCCTGGAACACACCCAAGGCACGCAGGTGGCCGTCTCGTCGCTGTGGCTCGGCCCGATCGACGCGTTGAAGGGCCGCTACAACATCCGCCAGTGGCTGCAGCAGGAATTGCCCGCCGTGTTGAGTGCAGCGTTCCTCGCCATCGGCATCTTCGCGTTGTTCGTCTGGTTTCGGCGCGGCCACGAAACCGCCTATCTGCTGTTCTTCAACCTGGCTGTCACCTCGTTCCTGCGCGGACTGCATTTCTACGTGGCGCAGCCGATTGCCAACGACTGGTTTGCCTGGCTGACGGTCAATTCGCTGCTGTGGCTTGTGCTGGTGGTGCACTTCTTCCTGCGCCAACTGCATGGGCGACCGCTCGTGTGGTTCACGCGCACGCTGGTCATGGCGACTGTCGCGATTGGCGTGCTGACGCTGCCCATGCTGGCCGTGCTGCCCAACACGCCCAAGGTCACGCCGTTGATCTACCCGATTGCCGCGCTCATGGGCGCCGCCGTTGGCGTGGTGGGTGCCGCCAACGCCCGGCGCCGTTCCAACGAAGGCGTGCTGGTGGCCATTGGTGTTGGCATCTGCACCTTGCTTGGCGTGACGGACTGGCTGCTGCAGAACAATTTCAGCAGCCCGGAAGGCTGGTATTTCGGCGCGTACACCAACGCCATCACGTTCGGCATTTTCGGCACGCTGATGTATCGGCGCTACGTCAACGCCATCGACGAAGTCGAACAGGCCAACGCCAACCTTGCACAGCGCCTGAAAGCGCGCGAGGCCGAACTTGAGCTCAGCCACCAGCAACTGCGCGAGGCCGAACGGCAGCGCGCCATCAGCAAGGAACGCCAGCGCCTGATGCAGGACATGCACGACGGGCTGGGCGCATCGCTCATCAGCGCAATCCGCTCGGTGGAGCGCGGTGCCGTGAGCGAGGTGGATATCTCGCACATCCTGAAAGGCTGCCTGGACGATCTGAAGCTGACCATTGATTCGATGGAACCGGTCGAGGCGGACTTGCTGCTGTTGCTCGCCACGCTACGCTTTCGCCTGGAACCGCGCCTGGATGGCACGGGCATCGCCCTGTTGTGGGAGGTGCAAAAACTGCCGACGCTGCCATGGCTCGATCCATCCAGCGCGCTGCATATCCTGCGCATCGTGCAGGAGTGCATTGCGAACATCCTGCACCACACGCGCGCCAGCGAGATCCGCGTGGGTACCGCAGCAGACCCGGACGGCGTGCGCGTCGTCATCGAAGACAACGGCCAGGGGTTCGACGTGGAAACTGCCCTGCGCGACGGCAAGGGGCATGGCCTGCGCAATCAGCAGCGCCGCGCGCAGGCGTTGGATGGGGCTGTCGATTGGGCCTCGGGGCCCCGCGGGACGCGCTTTACGCTGTGGCTACCGCTGGCGCGCAGCGCGTAACGCCCCCGGCCCATGGCTGTCTGGCGCGCACCGCTGTTCCCGCTATGCAGTGCGCGCCGCAGCTCTCCCCCGTTTTGATCGGTGCTCTTTTCTTTTTTTTTGGAACCGTCGCAGCATAGCGACGCGGGCTGGATTCGTCTGTGGAACAAATGCGCTACATGGCCCCACATCAAGCCGCAACGGCTTCCTGCATCCCAAGTAATGCCAACGCCTGTGCAACACAGTCTTCGGCCGGTTGCACGCCGGTATCCAGCGTCAACCGGGGATGTAACGGCGGCTCGTAAGGATCGTCGATACCGGTGAGGTTGGCGATCGTTCCGGCTCTCGCCTTGCGATACAAACCCTTCGGGTCACGCGCCTCACACACGGACAGCGGTGTCGCGACATACACCTCAAAGAAGCGCGATGCGCCCACGATCTGTCGAGCGCGCTCCCTGTCTTCACGGTACGGCGAGATCAGGGCAGCAATGGCCCAGGTGCCGGTGTTGTTCATCTGTGCGCACCACTGCGCCACACGTCGCGCGTTTTCGCTGCGATCTGTCCGGGAGAAACCGAGATCGGAGCAGAGCTGTTGACGCAAGGCGCTGCCATCGAGCACCCGGCACGGCAAGCCGCGCGCCGTCAGCGCCTCCGCCACGGCCAACGCCAAGGTGGTCTTACCGGCCGCGCTCAGCCCGGTAAACCAGAGTGTGGAAGGTGAGGGTTGCATGTCATGTGGTCGGCCGCTGTCGCCTCGCGCTGCTGCGACAGATTCAACTGCCTGTTGCATCCGAGTATACGAAGGCAGTGCAGTGCGGCTCTGTAGAACAAATGTGCTACAGCGCGCCACGGGGTAGCGTGTTTACAATTCCGACACCTTGTCGCTGTTGGCACGGGTTCCGATTCGCTCCCCGGCCATATCGGAACCATCAAGCGCGGCTCGGGCTTGGGCGTCCTCAGCCGCGCAAGAAGCATTTGGTAGATTGGATTCAAGCAAAAGGCCCGCAGGAACACGCTGCGGGCCTTTTGCTTTTCGGCATGCCGGGTGTGTGGCTCACCAGCCGTGGAACCGCGCCCACGTCTGCACCGTGCCCCGCGACGGCACCGCTTGGTATTCCGGGAACTGGGCACCCGTCGCGCACGCGTGGTTGGGCAGTACACGCAGCTTCGTGCCGACCGGAAATCGCGCCACCAAGTCGTCGCGTACCGAGCCATCGCTGGCCGCCAGAATGCCGTGCTCCTGGTTCGCGCCAATCAGCATGAGCCCGTCGAGCGGCGTGCCGTCCAGCGCGCACGGCTGCCCATAGCCGAAGTCATGCGACTGCTTGGCGGTGCCGCGGTCACGGCTCATCGCCATCCATCCGGCGTCGACAATCACCCAGCCTTTGTCGGGCTGATGGCCAATCACGGTAGTCAGCACGCTCAGCGCGATCTCGTCCATCGCGCATACGCCCACGTTGTGCATGACCAGATCGAAGAATACGTAGACCCCCGCGCGCACCTCCGTCACGCCTTCGAGGTGCTCGGTGGCCAACGCGGTGGGCGTGGAGCCAATGCTCACGGCCGCGCACGGCACACCGGCATCACGCAGGCGCTGCGCGGCGCGCACGCAACCGGCACGCTCCTGCTCGGCCAATGCGGCCAGCGCGGCGCGGTCGTTCAGGTCGTAGCTGGAGCCAGCGTGCGTCATCACGCCGCCCACGTCGATGCCGCCGTCTTTCAGGATGCGGCCGACCTCCAGCAGCGCATCCTGCTCGGATGTGATGCCGGAGCGGTGCCCATCGGTATCGACTTCGATCCACACTTCACAGCGCTCGCCGTGTGCGCGGGCGTAGTCGACCACCGCGCGAGCAGCCTCGGCGTTGTCGACCACGAGCTTCAGATCGCAGCCCCGCTTGCGCAGCGCCATCGCACGCGGCAGCTTGGTGGCGACAATGCCCACCGCGTACAGGATGTCCTTGATGCCGGCGGCAAAGAAGGCCTCGGCCTCCTTCAACGTCGATACGGTGATGCCTTGTGCGCCGGCCGCCAGCTGGGCGCGCACCACGTCGAGGCACTTGGTGGTCTTCACATGCGGGCGGAATTTCACGCCCAGCGCGTTCATGCGGTGCTGCATGCGGGCGATGTTGTGCTGCATGCGCGGCAAGTCGATCAACGCCGCAGGCGTGTCGAGGGTTTCCAGGGTGTGCATCTCAGGGGTCATGGTTGCATCCTCATGCGGCAAAACGGCGGGCCCAGGGCAGCAGATCTTCGAGCGTGGGCGAGGTGATTTCCGGCAACCGGGCGCCCTCCACCGGCGCCAGGCCGATGCGGTTGTGCCAGTAAGTGCGCAGACCGACGGCCGCCGTGCCGAACATGTCGTAGCTGGAACCCGCAACAAATGCCGCGTCAGCCGCATCCACGCCAAGTTGTTCAAGTGCCATGCGATAGGGCTTCGGATCGGGCTTGTACACGCCAGCCTGCTCGGCCGTGACAACGACATCCCACGTGACGGGCAACAGCGCTGCGGCTTGCCGGCCCAGCCGTTCCGAACAGTTGGTGACAACGGCCAGCTTGCAGTGCGGCTGGAGCTGGGCCAGCGCTTGCGCAGCGCCGCTCCAAGGTGCCAGGTACAACCAGTTGGCTTCCAGCGCTTCAGGGGCGGAGGCCGGCAAGCCGACGTTCTGCGCGGCCTGCCGAACCATCGTTTCATAAGGAACGTACGTGCCGCAGCCGTACGTGAGCCGCAGATACTCGGCGCGCCACGTGCGGCCTGCCTGTTCGGAGCCAGCGGCGCGGTTCCACAGCGACCACGAATCGAGCAGCGCGGTCAGCAGATCGAACAGGACGGCTTTGGGATAGCGGGTATCGGGAGAAACCGTGGAAGTATTCACGCTTGTCACCTGCAAATCGGTAGAGATCGATGCAGCCGATTGTAGGTACCGCGCACCGGCTTTCGGTAAAGCCGATTTGAATCAAAGATTCAGTGAAGCTGCATCATGCGCGCCAAGGCGGCTGCGGCTTAAAACGATTCTGCAGCGCCTGCATGAAATGACGCGTACGTTGAGGCAACCCGGCGCGGTTGTGCGTAAGCGCGATCACGTTGGCGTCGGGCGCTTTCCAGCCGGGCAGGAGGCGCACCAGCCGGCCCGCGCGCAAATCATCGGCCACATCCCATTCGGAGCGCAGGATCACGCCACGCCCTTCGCATGCCCAGTGGCGAATGACATCGCCGTCGTTGCAGATCAGCTGGCTCGGCACGCGCACGCTGCGGCTCGTGCGACCTTTGCTGAAGTGCCAGAGCGACACGTCTTCCTTGTTCTCGCGCAGCACGATGCAAGGCAGCGCGGCAAGGTCATCGGGCGTTTCCGGCGTGCCGAAGCGCTTCACCAACGCGGGGGAAGCGCAGACAAAGCGTGCATTCGGCGCAATCGCATGGCCGACCAGGTTCGACACCTGCAGCGCGCCGATATGCACCACCACATCAAAGCGGTCCGCCGCCTCGACAAGGGGCGCGTCGGACAGCGCCAATTCAATGTCGACATCAGGATGCTGCTGCTGAAAATCGGCGATGACGGGCGCCACGTAGCGCCGCCCAAACCCGAGCGGCGCATTCACCTTGAGCGTGCCAACCAGGCCGCCACGGCGCGTGTGCAAATCCTCCGACAGTGCATCGAGCTGGCGGATCAGCTCTGCTCCACGCTCGCACAGCAGCGCGCCCTCTTGCGTAAACCGCAGGCTGCGTGCCGTGCGATCGACCAGCCGTGTGCCCAGCTTCTTCTCCAGCTGCTGCAGCCGCTGCGACACGGCGGATGGCGTCAGATCCAACGCCCGTGCAGTCGCCACCAGGCTGCCGTTGTCCTGGATGGCGAGCAGGAAGCGCAGGTCGGCGGAATCCGTCATGGGTTACTTGCCGACAAAGCGGTCCGTTGCGGCCAGCAGTTGATCGAGAATGCCCGGTTCCGACCACGCATGGCCGGCGCCTTCGATCAGGTGGAAGTCCGAATCCGGCCACGCCTGATGCAACGCATACGCATAGCGCGCGGGGCACGGCATGTCGTAGCGGCCATGCACGATCACGCCGGGAATGCCCGCCAGCCTGTGCGCCTCGCGCAGCAACTGGCCCTCTTCCAGCCAGCACTGATGCGTGAAGTAGTGATTCTCCAGCCGCGCGAAGGCCAGCGCGAAATGGTCGTCGGCGTGCTTGGCGCTATTGCTCGGGTCGGGCAGCAGCGTGATGGTCTCGCCTTCCCACACGCTCCAGGCGCGGGCGGCTTCGATCTGCCTGGCGGTGTCGTTGCCGGTCAGCACTTTGCGATAGGCCGCAATCATGTCACCGCGCTCGGCCTCCGGAATGGGCGCCTGGAAACGTGCCCATTTCTCGGGGAACATCTCTGACACGCCGTACTGGTAATACCAGCGCAGCTCGGCTTGCGTGACGGTGTAGATGCCACGCAGCACCAGTTCGCTCACGTACTGCGGATACTTCTGCGCGTAAGCGAGCGCCAACGTCGAGCCCCACGAGCCGCCGAAGACGAGCCAACGTTCCGCACCGGCAATTGCGCGCAGGCGTTCGATATCGGCCACAAGGTGCCACGTCGTGTTGGCCTCCAGGCCCGCGTGCGGCGTGGACCGCCCGCAGCCGCGCTGGTCGAACAGCATCACGTCGTAGCGTGCCGGATCGAACACGCGGCGGTGGTCTGCCGAAACACCACCGCCCGGCCCGCCGTGCAGGAACACCGCCGGCTTGGCACCGGGCGTGCCGACGCGCTCGTAGTAGATCGTGTGGCCATCGCCCACATCGAGCATGCCGGTTTCATACGGTTCGATTGGGGGATACAGCGTGCGCAGTGCAGGCATGGTCGGTCCTGTCGAAAGGTTGCCGGAAGAATGGGCTGATTCTACAGACGGGTTTCCGCTTGCACATATTTTTAAACGACGTATAAAATTGCACGTCGTTTAATAATAGCGAGCCCACCATGTCGTCCAGTCCGCCCCCGATCGAAGCCGGCCGCCGCGAACGCAAGCGCACCCAGACGCTGGACCACCTGGCGGCCACGGCCTTTTCCCTGTTCGAGCAGCACGGTTACGACGCCGTGACGATGGAGCAGATTGCCGCGCAGGCCGATGTGTCCAAGGGCACGCTGTACAACCACTTTCCAGTCAAGGAAGCGCTGCTGGCGCACCAGTTCCACGCCGAGCTGGCGGCTGGCGGCGCCCAATTGCGTGCGCAGATCGAGGCACAGCCGGATTTCGCCTCCCGCCTGGCGGTGCTGCTTTCCGCCTCGGCCAATTGGTGCAACGTGCGCCGACCCTATCTGGCCGCGTATTTCCGCTACCGCTTTGCCAGCGCCGACCTGGCCGCCCGCAACCGCGACGGCGACAAGCGCAGCGGGCTCGAAGCGGTGTTCATGATGCTCATCGACGCGGCGCAGCGCTCAGGCGAACTCGACACCCGGCTTGATGCCGAGCACCTCGCTGGGCTCTTCGAGTACTTGTATCTCGGCGCGCTCATGCGCTGGCTGGCACATCCCGAAACAGACCTGCACGCGGGCTTCTCCGCCGTCATCGACCTGTTCCTGCACGGCATGGCCCGCAAGGAGGCGTGATGAATCCGCTCGTGCTCGATTGGCCAGCTGCGGCGCAGGCCGGTGCCGCAGTGGCGGGTGGCAAGGGTTGGCAACTTGGCCGCATGGCGAGACTCGGCGTGCCGGTGCCCGATGGTTTCGTGCTGGCCGCAGAGGCCAGCCTCAGCCGGAAGCACGGAGATGCGGTACCCGATACGGTGCTGGCTGCCATCGCGCAAGCGCTGGCCGCGCGCGGCTGGCAGAACACGCCGTTGGCCGTGCGCTCGTCCGCGCCGCAGGAAGATTCCGCGCAACGCTCGTTCGCGGGCATTCACGAGACGCGCCTGAACGTGATTGGCGTGCAGGCGCTGGCGGACGCGGTACGCGCCGTGTGGGACTCGGCGCACGCACCGCAAGCGTTGGCATACCGGGAGCGCTTTGGCATCGACACTGCCGACCTGGCGATGGCCGTGGTCATCATGCCGATGCTGCCGGCGGTGGCCGCAGGCATCGCGTTCACGGGTGACCCGCTGACGGGCCGCGACGACCACATCGTCATCAACGCGCACTGGGGCCTGGGCGAAGCGCTGGTGGGCGGCCACGCCGATGGCGACGTCGACCGGCTGGAAGTTGCGCCGCAAGACGACACGCTGCATGTGGTCGAACGCCAGATCGGCACGAAGCGCCGCATGACGCGCGCGCTGGCCGAAGGCAGCACCGCACTCGTTGATACCACCACGGCAGACGCCCGCCGCGCCGTGCTGGACGACGCCAAACTCATCGCCCTTGCCACGGTGGCGCGCGACGCGGCACGCGCGCTGAACTTTGCGAAGGCGCGCTATGACATCGAATGGGTCTGGGACGGGCAGCGCTTCTGGATCGTGCAGGCTCGCCCGATCACCACGGCAGCCCGCCAGACTTACGCCGCCCTGCAAACCCAGCCGACGTTCTGGACGCGGGGCAACACGCGCGAGGTGTTTCCCGCGCCGCTGTCGCCCATCGACTGGGTGCTCTACGGCCACGCGGCCAACCGCATGCTGACGCTGGCGTACTCGCTGGCAGGCTACGCGCTGTTGCCAGGGCTGGAGCGTGCCAGTCTGCTTGGCGGCCATGTGTACCTCGATGTCTCGTTGATGCAGTGGGAGGCGTTTGACGCATTCGGCATTGCGCCGGAGGCCATCAATCGCATGCTGGGCGGCACGCAGCCTGAGATTGCGCTGACGCGCGCCACATGGCCGCAGCGGCTGGCACGCGGTGTGCGGCTCGTGCGCTATCTGTGCAGTGCCGGGGCCGCACGCCGCCATGCACAGAGCGATCTGAATCGCGCCCGCAAGCAAGCCGCGCAATGGTGTGAAGACGCGTGGCCGGAATCGACCGCGGAGCTGGCCACCTGCGTGCGTGAACGCTTCAACGTCGCGCGCCGCGCCGACGGCCTGTTCTTCCTGCAAGGCTCGGCGGGCGGCTCCGTTTCGGGACTGGTCGACGTGATCGAAAAACAGTGCCCCGGCGAGGGCCACGCCTTGGCCGCCGCGCTCATGGCCGGCGCTGAACCCAGCGTTACCGCGCAGCAAAGCTACGAATTAATGGCCCTGGCGCAAACGGCCGCCGCCGATGCCGAAGCCCTCGCCTGGCTTCGCGCCGACAACCGCATCGGCACGCAATGGGCGCAGCAGTTGCCGGCGCACAGCGCGTTCCGCCAGCACTTCTGCACATTTCTGGAGCGCTACGGGCACCGCGCCATTGAAGAGAGCTACTTCCGCCGCCCGCGCTGGCGCGAGCAACCCGACTATTTGCTCGATCTCGTCGTCGGCCTGATCGGCAGCGACGCGCAAGCTGTGCGGCAACGGCAGTTGGCGGCCTCTGAGCGTGCGTGGGCGCGCCTGCCGTTCTGGCTGCGCCCGATTGTGCGGGGGATGCTCAAGAGTGCCGTGCGCGATAGCAACCAGCGCGAAGCCGCGCGCAGCGCGCTGGTGGCGTATCTGGAAGCACTGCGCATCGGTCTGCTAAAGCTGGCTGACAGGCTTGTCGGCGAAGAAGGACTCGATGTGCCCGAAGACATTTTCAACCTGACGTTGGACGAATGCGTGGCCGCCGCCACCGGCGCGTTACCGCTGCGCTTCGCCGCCCGGCGCGCGCGTGAACGCCGCCGGCAACTGCGCGAGTGGGCCGTCTTGCAAGTGCCGGACATCGTCACCGAGCATGGCGAAGCGCCGGTCGCCTCCACCATGCCCATCGCCCTCACCGGAGATACCTGGAGCGGCACTGCCGTGGGCGCAGGCTCGGCACAGGGCCGAGCAAGGCTGGTCGATCATGCTGTTGCCGGCACGGCGCTGCACGCTGGCGATATCCTCGTCGCCCCCAGCACCGACCCCGCCTGGACGCCGCTGTTTCTGAAGGCCGGCGGGCTCGTCATGGAAACCGGCGGCTATCTCTCGCACGGTGCCATCGTGGCGCGGGAGTTCGGGATTCCGGCCGTGGTGAACCTCCCCGGCATCCGGGCCCAGTTGAAAGATGGCGAGACGATCTGTGTGGACGGCAACGCCGGCACGGTCAGTAGGGTGATGAATTAGGCGCCCATATGTGGCGATGACGCGACACGGGCAAATGCGGTTTGCTGCGCTGCAATATTCGGACTAACATTCGGGTATTCCCTACTAGGGTTATCCCTAACTCAGTCCTCAAAAGGAATCGCCATGAACACCGTCGCTCTCAAAGCCGCCCCCGCCTCGCGTTTCGCCCGTTTCTGGCAAATCGTGCGCCGTGAAGCCAGCCGTGCCGTTGCGTTGCACGTGGAAAGCTGCGGCATGATGGCCGAGCTGTATCGCCGTTCGGGCCACTAAGCCGAACCTTCCCGGTGTGACGCTGCGGGCTCAGATCAGGTCTCGCTCCACTGCCGCATCAGGTTGTGATACACGCCGATGAGCGTGCGGCGTGCTGTGGCATCCGCGTCGGTCTGGTTGAGCGTCTGGATGGCGTTGTCCAGGTCGAACAGCATGGCGCGCTGCGCGTCATCGCGAATCAGGCTCTGGATCCAGAAGAAGCTCGCCACGCGCACACCGCGCGTGATGGGCGTCACCTGATGCAGGCTCGTTGCCGGATAGATCACCAAGTCACCGGCATTGAGCTTGACGCTGTGCATGCCATAGGTGTCTTCAATCTGCAGTTCGCCGCCGTCGTAGCTGGCGGGGTCTGACAGGAACAGCGTGGCCGAGATGTCGGTACGCAGCTTTGTGCCGTTGTGCGGATGGATACGCACGCTGCCATCGACATGCGCGCCGAAGGTCATGCCCTCGCCGTAGCGGTTGAACATCGGCGGGTACACCACGTTCGGCAACGCCGCACTGATGAAGCGCGGGTGCCGCTCCAGCACGCTCAGGATGAGCTGCTGGCACTGCAGGGCCACTTCCGCGCTCTCATCGATTTGCTGGTTGACCTTGACCGGCGCGCCCGAATACCCGGCTGACACGCGGCCATCAACCCAGGCATCGCCTGCGCTATCGAGCAGATCGCGTAGCGCAGCCACCTGCGCGGCGTTGAAGACGTTGGGAATGCAGACGAGCATGGCGCTGGAAGGAAACGGGGATGCAGCCGAGGGCCCATCCCCCATCCATTACATCCGATACACCACCGACAGCATCGCCGCACGGCCGGTGCCCGGCACAGCGCGACCGCCATCGGACGGAATCAGCGCATCGTAATACGTCTTGTTGAACACGTTGAACAGGTTCAGACGGACGTCGTATTTCGGCTGGTGGTAGGCCAGCATCGCATCCCAGCGCACGAAGCCGCCCACCTGCACCGTGTCGGTGTTGTTGGCGTAGCGCTGCGACATGTAGAACGCGCCTGCGCCCACTTCCCAGTTCGGCATGAAGGTGTAGCTCGTCCACACCGTCGCGGCGTGCTTGGGCGTGTTGGCCGGCGTCATGCCCTGCGTGCCCGCAGCAATGCCGTTGACGATCTGCGCATCCAGGTACGTATAGCCTGCAAAGATCTGCAGCTTGTCGGTCACGTGGCCGGTGGCACCCAGGCGCGCACCGCGCACGCGGATCTTGCCCGCCGAGGTGTACGTCGTGCTGTCGATCTGTGTGCGGGCGTTGTCCTTGGTGATCTGGAACAGCGCCGAGCTGACCGACAGATCGCCGTTGAGCAGATCCCACTTGCCGCCGGCCTCATACGACTTGTTCTTCTCCGGGTCCAGACCCTGCTGGCCCGTGGTGCCCACGAGTTGTTCCAATGACGGGTTGAACGACGTGCCATACGACACGTAGTACGACTGCCAGTCCGTCGGTTGCCAGATACCGCCCAGGCGCGTGCTGACAAAGTTCACGGTCTGCTGCGCGTACGGCAGCGCGGTGATCTTGGCCGACGCCGGCGTATTCGCCGAATTCAGCGAGTTGGAAATGCTCGCCACGTAGCGGTCATAGCGCAGGCCGGCGACTGCCTTCCATTGCTTGGTGAATTCAATCGAATCGTTGAAGTACGCCGCCACCGTGTTGGCCGAGCCGCCCTGCAGGTTGCCCAGGCTCGACGGTGTGCTGGCCGGCGATGTGGTGTAGCTGGGGCTGACCAGCGGCTCGCACGAGACAAAACCGCTCGTCATGCTCGACTGCGCCAGCGGCGTGCCGTTGCACGAGCCGTTGCGGTAATAGTTCTGGTTGTCGTAACCGTCGTGGCCGAATTCGGTGCCGACCAGCAGCGTGTGCTTGACCGAACCCGTATCGAACTTGGCCGTCAACTCGGTCTGGTTGAACAGAGAGTAATCACGGATGCGGCGGTCATGGCTTTGCAAACGCACCGATAGCGCCGAGAGCGGCAGATTGCTGTTAGTCAGCGCCGTGAACACACCCGACGAATTGACCGTACCCACCGCGTTGGGCGCTGTCTCGCGCGCGTCGGTCTGCACGTAATTGAACTGTGTCTGGTTGCGCAGCCGCAGATTGGGCGAGAACTTGTGATCGATATTCGCCGAGAACGACGCCACGTCTTGCGTGGTGCGGTCGTCGGTGTAGCCGTAGTACGTCTTGGGGCTGACGTTGACCGGGTGCCCGTTGAGGTTCGGCAGGCCGTAATCGGGCATGTCGCGGTTGTGCTGCAGCAGCGCGGACAGCGTCACCTCGGTCGGTGTGCCAATGCCGAAACGCCACGACGGCGCGATGCCGAAATCCTGCGCGGTCATCTCGTCGCGCGTGCTCGTCTTGCCGTTCTGCGCCATCGCGGCGATGCGGAAGGCAGAAGTGTCGGACGTCGGCGTGTTGACGTCGGCGGTGGCACGCACGAGGCCGTTGGTGGTGACCGAACCGGTGATTTCCGTGGCGGCCTTCAGCTTCGGCTTCTTCGTCACCTGGTTGATGACGCCGCCTGTCGAACCGCGGCCGAACAGCATCGACGACGGGCCCATCAACACTTCCACCGAATCGAGGGCGAACAGGTCACGGTAGTACTGGCCGCGATCCCGGAAGCCGTCGAGGTAGATGTCGGTGCGCGCAGAGAAACCGTTCAGGTTGATGTTGTTGCCGATCTGCCCACCTTCGGCCGCACCGATGGTGATGCCGGGCACGTTGCGCAACGCATCGGCCAGCGAGCTGCCGCCTTGCGCATCGGTCAGCGCCTTGGGCACGACCGTCACCGATTGCGGCACATCGCGCAGGTTCTCGGGCAGCTTGGAAATGGAGCTTTTTGCGGCGTTGTAGTCGTCGCGCGGGGCGGCGCCCTTCACAACGGCTTCCGGCAACGTGGCGGTGGCGGGTGCCTGCGCAAGCGTGGTCTGCTGGGCAAGGGCGACGGTGGGCGTGGCAAACAGGGCCAACAGGGCGCTGGCGACGGGCGTGCGGCGGTTCATTGCGTGGTTTCTCCGGCGGCGCTCTTCTATTGAGTGCCAGCCGGTACGGAACGCCCTCCTGCGCCCGTGCCGCCGTGCACGAGAGCGCACTACGTATTGCGGACGCAAATATAAATGATAACGATTCGCAACAGCAACAAATTGTCGCAGTATTTCTTGAAAGTTCCCCAGAGCGCACACTTTAAGGCGATCTATAGATCGCTTTTTCTTCTATTTAGCTGACAAGGCAAGCTTGTCACCACCAAATATTTCTAGGCGACACTCTGGAGCCGGCAAAGCGTACCTATTTCTGCGTGCTGTCTGATGGCGATGGAAGGTGCCGCGCGTCGTCGCCGGCATCCTGACGATTGCGCGCCAGCGCACGCGCATATACCGACGGCGCGCCCGCCGCATGTGCCGTCACATAGCCGGTAATGCACGCCAACATGAGCGGCAGCACCACCTGATACGACAGCGTCATCTCGAAGATCATCAGGATCGACATGAGCGGCGCATGCGTGGTGGCCGCCAGCAGCGCGCCCATGCCGACCACCGCATAGCTGACTGGTACTGGCGCCGCATCTGGCAGCAGCGCGTGCATGCCCGTGCCGTACAGCAAACCCAGCGCAGCACCACAGAACAGCGTGGGGGTGAACACACCACCCACGGCGCCCGAGCCCGCGCTCGACGCCGTCGCCACCACTTTGCAGATCAGCACCAGCGCCACGGTCTGCCACAGCCACGGCTCATGCAGGAAGCCATTGACCACGCTGTAGCCGTTACCCCAGACCTCGGGCACGCCCGTGGACAGCGCACCGACAATCAACCCACCTGCGGCCAATCGCAGCGTGAGCGGCAGCTTGGTACGTGCAAACGCATCGCGCGCGCGGTCGATCAAACCGAGCAGCAGCGGCCCCACCATCCCCGCGGCCAGACCCAGGCCCAGATACGTCAGCACTTCCCAGCCGGAAACGAAATCGAAGTGCGGCATCTCGTAGACCGCCCCGTACCCGAAGAATTGGCGCACTACGATGTCAGCTGTCACAGCCGCCACCAGCAGCGGCCCGAGCGTTGCCGTGGTGATGACGCCAAACACGATTTCGCAGACGAACACGGCGCCCGAGATAGGCGCGTTATAAGCGGAGGTGATGCCTGCGGCCGCACCGCACGCGACCAGTAGACGCAATTGCTCGATCGGCACGGGCGTCCAGCGCCGCAACACGCGGCCGACAAGCGAGCCGCACATTGCCGCCAATTGCACCATCGGCCCTTCGCGCCCGATCGACGCGCCACTGGCCACCGAGCACAACGACGACGCACTGCGTACCAAGCTCTGCCGCGCGCTGAGCACGCCATCGCCCACGGCAATGGCTTCCATATAGTCTTCCGAGCCCTTTCGAGGGATCCACTTCAGGCCCACCTGCAAGGTGATGCCTGCCAGCAGTCCACCCACGGTCGGCACCAGCAGTCGCGCCCACCACGGCAGCGCGCGCGCCGTGGCCACCAGGCCCTGGTCCGTACCCGAGAGCCAACATTGCAGATGACGCAGGCACTCGCGAAACAGGATCGTCGAGAGGGCGCCCGCGCAGCCGATCACTCCGGCGATCACAAACACCAGATGCTCGCGACCGAACGGCAGCCGGGCAATCGCGCGGCGCCACCATGGCTGGTGCGGCACATCAGGTTGAGGCGGCGGCGTGTCGGTCATGTCGATTCGCGCAAGGACAGATCGACATGATAGCGGCGGCGCCGCGCCAGTTTTAGGTCGATGCCGCGACCACGGCCTCTGGCAACCATGCCTGCGGTGTGTCAGCGCTGCGGCGATTCGGGCCCCAGGCAATGACGCGCACCTGTACGAGGTTTTCGATCACGAAAGGGTCGCGCGCAACGATGGCGTCGATTTCTTCGCGGGATTCGCCACGCGCGAGGATGCCACCGCCCTCCCGCGGGAAAAACGGTCCTGACATCAGAAAGTGGCCGCTCGCATAGTGGGCGTCCAGATGCGCGCGGTGCGCAGGCAGCACACGATCGAGAGCTTCCAGCGGTGCGGTGTAGTTGAAAAGAATCAGGTACAGCATGCGATGGCTCCTTGTGGGGTGAGGTAAAACCTTCGAAACGCGAGACCCGGCAGCGTGAAGCAACGACGATGAGTGTCCCGCAGAAATGGGTACGCTTTGCACGTAAACCCTTCGGCGCGCAGGGTTCTCAAGGGCGCAAGAGCAGTGCGCCCGAGGTCTGTCCGGCTTCGAGCGCGGTGTGGGCGGCAGCCGCATCTTCCAACGCATAGGTGCCGCCCAGCGGCACGCGCACGCCATCGAGCATGCGCTGCAATGCCGCCTGCGCTCCTGCCCGGTAGTTCGACAGATCGGCCATGTAGCGGAATACGCCTGGCCGCGCCAGCGCAATCGAGCGCGACGGTCCAAGCGCTGCAAGATCGACGACGTTCGTTTGAGTGTTACCGACATCGCCCGCCTGACCGATGCTGGCCACCATGCCGAATGGCCGCGTCACTGCCAACGACGTCTGCAGCATGGCGCCGCCAATGCCATCGACCACATAGTCGACGCCTTCTCCGCCAGTGAGCTGCAGCACGGCCTCGCGCACGTCCTGCTGGCGATGCAGCACAACGTGGTCTGCGCCATGGCCAAGCGCGACGGCGGCCTTGGCCTCGCTGCCAACCGTGCCGATCACGCGTGCACCCTGGCGCTTGGCCCACTGCACCAGCAATACGCCCAGGCCGCCGGCTGCCGCGTGCACGAGCACCGTTTCGCCGGCGCGCACCTGCCGTACCCGCGTCAGCAGCATGTGTGCGGTGATGCCGCGGACCAACGTGGCCGCAACGGTTTCGTCATCCAGCGCATCCGGCAAGGCAATTGCCCGTTCGGCCGGAATGTTGCGATGGCTGGTGTACCCACCGGGCGCGCCATCCACCAGGCCGGCCCAGGCCACGCGCTGGCCAACCACAAAGCCGCGCACATCCGTACCCAATGCTTCCACCACGCCGACACCCTCCACCCCGAGCACCGCCGGGAATGCCGGCACCGGATACAACCCAGCACGGTGATACACGTCGACAAAGTTCACGCCGACGGCGGTGTGCCGCACCGTCAACGCATTCGGGCCGGGGGGCGCCAACATCAGGCTGGCGGGCCGCAAACCCAATGCTGGTCCGGGTTCGCGCAGTTGGATCACCTTGGCGTGCATGGCAAAAGTCCTCGCAGAAATGGGTACGCTTTTCGGTTTGGGCGATGACGGGTACTGCGTTCGTCACGTTGTGAAACAAGCGTAATCCGTTCAGAATCACACGGGAATTCACAAAAACTGATCAGCTTCTGTGCAAAAACGCCCAGATCGGCCAAAAAACGTGCGTGCCCTGGGGCGTGCGGCGGCGGCCGAACCTTCTTCTTCCTTGCAGTGGGATGACGTGCGCTACTTTCTCGTGCTGGCACGCGAGGGCAGCTTGTCGGCCGCTGCGCGACGGCTGGCGGTGGAACACACCACGGTGGCGCGGCGCGCAGACGCACTGGAGCAATCGTTGGGCGTGCGCCTGTTCGACCGCCTGCCGCGCGGCTGGCGCCTGACCGCCGAAGGCAACGCGCTGGCCGAGCGCGCTGAACGCATGGAGCAGGAAGCCGCGGGTTTTGCACGTGCAGCAGCGGGGGCGGGAAGCTTGCGTGGGACGGTGCGTATCTCTGCGCCGCCCACGGTGGCCAGCCACATCATTGCGCCAAACCTGGCGACATTGCGCCGGCAATGGCCCGGCATCGATCTCGTGCTGCTGGGCGAAAAGCGCAACGCCAACCTGATGGCGCACGAAGCTGATCTGGCGGTGCGCTTGTCGCGCCCGACGTCATCTGCGTTGGCGACGCGCCCGCTGGGCGACCTCGGCTACGGCCTGTACGCCACCGCAGAAGTGCTCGCCCGCCCCGAATCCGAATGGGAATTCATCGGCTACGACGAAAACCTGCGTCACGTCCCACAGCAGCGCTGGCTGGACAACTACGCAGGCGACCGTCGCGTGGTCTTACGCTGCAGCGATCTGGCAGCGATGCATCAGGCGGCGTTGGCCGGACTGGGTGTCGCGGCGCTGCCTCACCTACTTGGCGCGCCCGCAGAAACGGGTACGCTTTTGCGTCGATTGCCCGTCGACGACCCCGCGCTGCATCGAGAAATCTGGCTGGTGATCCACCCCGACGTTCGACGATCACCGCGCGTGCGGGCCGTGGCCGACGCATTGATCGCCTTGTTCGAGGCACAGCGACACGTCTTGGCGGGGATTTGAACGTACGCAGAAACGGGTACGCTTTTGGATGAAAATGAACCGCAAACCCAATGGATATGCGGTTCTTACACCTCGGCAATATTGCATGCCGAGGCGTGTTCTAAACACTCAGCCGCCAAGGTAGGCTTCGAGCACGCGCGGATTGCCCAGCAGATTTTTGCCGCTATCAGCCAACACGATCTCGCCAGTTTCCAACACGTAGCCGTGCTGCGCGATCTTCAACGCCTGGCGCACGTTCTGCTCGACCAGGAAAATCGTCAGGCCCTCGGCATTGATGGTGCGCAGGATGCGGAAGATCTCCTGGACGATGATCGGCGCAAGGCCCATCGAGGGTTCATCCAGCAGCAGCACGCGCGGGCGAGCCATCAACGCGCGGCCGATCGCCAGCATCTGCTGCTCGCCGCCCGAGAGGTTGCCCGCCAGACCATCGATACGTTCCTTCAGGCGCGGGAACAGGTGGAACACGCGCTCCAGGTCGGAGGCGATCTGGCCCTTGTCCTTGCGCGTATAGGCGCCCAGCTCCAGGTTTTCGCGCACCGTCATCGTGGTGAGCGTGGCGCGCCCTTCAGCCACCTGCACGATGCCGCGCTCCACACGCTTGTGGGCAGACAACAGCGTGACGTCGTCGCCCTCGAACAGGATCTGGCCGCGCACATCACCCTGCGACTTCGGAATCAGCCCCGACAGCGCCAGCAGCGTGGTCGATTTGCCCGCGCCGTTTGCGCCAACCAGCGAGGTGATCTCACCGGCCTTGAGCGCAAAGTCGATGCCCTTGACGGCTGCGATGTGCCCGTACGACACATCCAGCCCTTTGACTTCCAGCAAGGTGGTCATGCCGTCTCCTTCTGCGCGGCATCGCCGTTCGTTTCATCGTCATCATCGCGGCCCAGGTACGCCTCGATGACCTGTGGATCGTTGCGGATCGCTTCGGGCGGCCCTTCGGCAATGATGCGGCCGAAGTTGAGCACCGCGATGCGCTCGCACAAGCCCATCACAAAGCGCATGTCGTGCTCGATCATGAAGATCGTGTAGCCGCGCGCCTTGATGTTTTCGATTTCGGTCATCAGGTCGACCTTCTCGCCCGTGTTCATGCCGGCGACGGGCTCGTCGAGCAGCAGCAGTTTGGGCTCGGTCGCCAGCGCGCGCGCCAGTTCGAGCTTGCGCTGGTCGCCGTATGAGAGGTTGTCGGCAATGTCATGCGCCTTGTGGTCGAGCTTGACCCACGAGAGCAGCTCGAGCGCACGGTCGCGCGCGCGGCGCTCGGCGGCGCGGTACTTGGGCAGCGACAGCAGCAGGCCCGGCGCACCGTAGTCGAGATGTCGGTGCATGCCCACCACGACGTTTTCCAGCAGCGTCATCTCCTTGAAGATGCGGATGTTCTGGAACGTGCGCGCAATGCCCATCTGCGTGATCTGGTGGGGCTTCTTGCCGACCAGGTTCTCGCCATTGAACGTGAGCGAGCCACCGGTGGGTGCCAGCAGACCCGTGATCAGATTGAACACCGTCGTCTTGCCGGCGCCGTTCGGGCCGATCAAGCCAAAGATGCTGCCCTGCGGCACTTCAATGTTGACGTCCTGCAAAACCGACAGGCCGCCAAAGCGCTTTGAAATGGAAGTGAGTTTCAGCATGGCGGCCTCAGTGCGATTCATTGGAAGCAGCCGGCGTGGTGCCCGTACCCGGCATGGTGCCGCCGCGCTTGATGCCGAACCAGCGCGCGAAACGCGCCGGATCCCAGATGCCCTTGGGCAGGAACAGCACGATCACCATCAGGATCACGCCGTTGACGACCAGGCGGAAATCCTTGAACGCACGCAGCAGCTCGGGCAGCAGCGACAGGATCAGGCTGCCGAGCACCGGGCCCGTCAGGCCATTCGTGCCGCCCAGAATCGTCATCGTGAGAATTTCCACACCGCGGTCGAAGCCGAATTCGTTGGGGCCGATGAAGAACGTCAGGTGTGCATTGAGTGCGCCCGCGAGTCCGGCGATGGCCGCACCGAGCGTGAACGCCAGCAGCTTGGTACCGGCCACGTTGATGCCCATGAGGCCTGCGGCGGTTTCGTCTTCCTTGATGGCCTCGAATGCGCGGCCCACCTTCGACCGACGCATGCGCGCCAGCACGAACAGCGTGGCCAACACGGCCAGCGCCACATGCCACCACTCGGTCAGTTGCGGAATGCCGTTCAGGCCCAGCGCGCCGCCGGTCCAGTTCTCGGTGTTCAGGATCAGCACGCGCACGACTTCGCCAAAACCAAGCGTGGCCATGGCCAGATACACGCCGGAAAGACGCAGCGTCGGCCGGCCAATGACAACGGCCACCACGGCCGGTGCCACCATGCCGCCCAGCAGCGCGACCGAAAACGGCATATCGGCGTTCATCGTCAGCAGCGCGGAGGTATACGCGCCGATGCCCATGAAAGCCGCATTCGCCATCGCCAGCAGGCCGCACGACAGCGTGAGATAAATGGACAGCGCCAGCAACGCGTTGATGCCGAGCGTGAGCACCAGGTTGCTGTAGACCGACCAGAAGTTGTCGAACCATTCCATGTCGTCGGTCTCCTTATGCCTTGCGTTCGAGCACCTTGCCGAACAGCCCTTGCGGCCGCACCAGCAGGATCAGGAACAGCAGACCGAACGCCACCGCGTCGCGCATGGTCGAGCCGATGTAGGCCACCGACAGCACCTCGGCAAAGCCGAGGAACAGCCCACCGAGCATCGCGCCGCGAATATCACCCAGGCCGCCCAGGATGATGACCGCGATGCCCTTGTGCAGCATCGGCTGGCCCATCAGCGGGAACACGGCGTTGGAGTACAGGCCGATCAGCACGCCCGACAACCCACCCAGCGCCGCGGCTGCAAACGAGGTCAGCAGGAACAGCCCTTCGACGTTGATACCGAGCAGCGCCGCCGCCTTGGGCGACTCCGCAATCGCGCGCAGTGCGCGGCCGAGCTGCGTGCGCTTGAGCAGCAGCATGAGCGCCGCCATCAGCGCGAAGGACAGCACGATGATGCTCAGCTCCAACGGCGTGAGGTGAATGCCCCCCAGGTCCAGCGACGCATCGGACACGAGGCCTGCCGGGAAGCGCAGGTTCTCCGCCCCAAACACGCCCTGCATAGCGTTATTGATAGCGATGCCCGCACCGATGGTCCCGATCATCGGAATCAGGTGGGGCGCATTGCGGCGGCGCAGCGGGCGCAGCAGCAGCACATCGATGACGAGACCGGCCACGCCGCTCACGACGAAGCCGACGGCCAGCGCCGCCCACAGCGGCAGTTCGAAGTGGAGGACGACCTGCAGCGCCGCATAGGCGCCCAGCATGAAGACCGCGCCGTGCGACAGGTTGATCACGCCCAGGATGCCGAAAACCAGCGTGAATCCCAGGGCGAACAACGCATACACGCAGCCGAGCGACAGCGCATTGACGAGTTGCTGTTCCAGCATGATGAATCAGAGTGAGGTGCGGCCGAACGTGACCAAAGCAGTCACCAAAGCAGCCACAAAAAAAGCGATGGGGCGTAGGTTTAGCTACGCCCCGCGTTTCGGTTTCAACGAGAACCGAAGGTTACTTCTCGATCGTGTACTTGCCGTTCTTGGTTACGCTCACGATCGGCGTCTGCACGGCGTCGTAGCCGGCCGGCTTACCACGTGCCGTCACCTGACGGAAGGCAAACGCACCGGTCGCGCCGGTGTGCTTGACTGCCGGCAGTGCATCGCGGATCGCCTTGCGGTCGGCTTCGAGGTTGCCGCTGAACTTGACCGTCTTCAGCGCCTTGCTCGCGATGTACATGGCGTCGTACGCCTGCGCCGCAAACTGGTCCGGCGCTGCCTTGTACTTGGCGGTGTAGGCGGTGATGAACTTGCTGTTCTCGGCCGTGTGGTTCTCGATCGACCACGGGCTGCCCACCCACAGGTTGTCGGACTTGTCCTTGGCCAGGTCGAACACCTTGACCGAGTTCATCCCATTGCCGCCGATGATCGGCACGTTCAGGCCAAGCTGGCGCGCCTGCACCATGATCGGACCACCTTCGGCAATCAGCGCCGACAGCACGATCGCGTCCGGGTTCGTCGCCTTGATCTTGGTGAGCTGGGCCTTGAAGTCGACATCGCCCTTGGCGAAGGTCTCGGTGGTCGTCACCGGAATCTTCAGGTCTTCGAGCGCCTTCTTGAAGTTGTCGTAGCCGCTCTTGGTGAAGACGTCGTCGTTGCCGTAGAGCACGGCCACCTTCTTCACGCCGGCCTTCTTCACAACGGTCTGGATCGTGGCCGGCAGCACGTCGGCTTCGGTCACGGAATTGCGGAAGACGAAATCGCCGATGCTGGTGATGCCGTCTGCGGTGTTGGAGGTACCAAAGGCAACCGTCTTGGACGCCTGTGCGATCGGATCGGCCGCCTGTGCCGAGTTGGACAGCGTGGGGCCGAACACCATCGCCACCTTGTCTTGGAAGATCAGCTTCTTGAAGACGTTGATGGCCTCCTCCTTCTTGCCCTGCTCGTCTTCGATCACCAGCGCGATCTTGCTGCCGTTGATGCCGCCCGCAGCGTTGATCTCATCAGCAGCCAGCTGGAAGCCGTTGCGGATGGCCACGCCGTACTGGGCTGCGCCGCCCGACAGCGCTTCGGCCACACCGATCTTGATGTCCTGGGCCGCAGTTGCCGCGCCCGTTGCGATTGCCGCCCCCGCAGCCACTGCCGTCAACAGCAGCCGTTTGATCATTTTTTGCATGCGAACCTGCTCCTTGTTTGTCCGTCGCGATTGCTTGAATGCGATTCGTCTCGAAGATGCGCTGGCCCAACACCGTCGCTCCCCCGCATGCGCCCTGCATCGCGTCCGGACGCTCGCCTGCCGGGTTTCGCGCCACAAAGACAAACAACGTTGGCGAAACGGCGGAAGACCTGCCGGGCGAGCGATGCCGGATCGGGCATGCGTGCGCCGGGAGTGCGTCGGAGTGTGAAGCGAAGGCGCCATGGGTACAGCGCTCTTGTGCGACGCGCCGGGGTGGCCGGCACGTGCAGTCAGTCGCCGGACTTTACCGGAAAGCGCACGACCGTGCGATAGGGGATTGTCCGCCGCCCGGCCTGGGGGACGGCTATTGCGGCGCAATATTGCCTGCGCGATACCGTCAAATCGACGTGGAGCGTACCCGTTTCTGCGTGACTTGCGGCACCGCGAAATTAGCCTGTCGAGAGCTCGTCGGCGCTCACAAACAACCCCTTGCCACGCGATTTGGCTTCGTACAGCGCCTCGTCGGCGGCTTCGAAGACGACGCTCTGCGCCAGCGTGCGCGCGTCGAAGGTCGCGATACCGATGCTCGCGCCAACCTGCACCATCGCCTCACGCAAGCGAAACGGCTTGTTGCAGACGGCAAGAATATTGGCGGCGACCGTCTTCGCGTCGTCCGGGTGCGACAGGTGCTCCAGGATGACGGCGAACTCGTCGCCGCCAAAACGCGCCACGCCGTCGTACGGGCGCACGGCGCGCGCCAGGCGCTGCGCGAAAGTGCGCAGCAACGCATCGCCAACGGCGTGCCCGTGCGTGTCGTTGACCACCTTGAAGTGGTCGAGATCAATCAGCAGGAGCGCTCCGGTGGATCCGTTCACACGCGCCTGGTCCAGCGCCGCCAGCAGGCGCTCTTCAAAGCCGGCCCGGTTGGCCAGGCCGGTGAGGTGATCGGTGGTGGTCAACGCGCGCAGGCGCAGCTCCTGCTTCTTGCGCTCCGTGATATCGAGCGTGACCGAATGCACGCCCGTCACGCGGCCTTGCGCATCGAACTGCGGAAGGTAGCTGACCTCTTCGCACCGGTACAGATCGCGGCCGCGGAGTTCGCGCTCGAAGACCATCGTCTCGCCACCCAGCGCACGCCGCAACGCATCGCGAAGGCTGCTGTAAGCATCGTCACCCACGACTTCACGCAGGGTCTGTCCGAGCATGCTCGCGGCCGATCGCCCATACGCTTTCTCGTAAGCGGCATTCAGGAAGCGGAAGCGCTCGTCGATGTCGATGAAGGCCACCAGCGCGGGCAGCGCGTCGGTCACGGTCTGCAGCGTTTCGCGGCTGCGCTGCAGCGCTTCCTTGGCGGCCCTGTCCTGCGTGATGTCGCGCATGACCGACGAAAAGTACTCCATACGCCCGGCTGGATCGCGGTGCGCGATGATCATGTGGTTGATCGGCACGACCTGACCTTCAGCACCTCGCGCGGTGGTTTCGCCAATCCATACCCCATCGCGCGCGGCCGCAGGCACGGCCACCTCGCGCAGCCAGCCCATCGTCTCGGGTGGGTAGAAATCCGCAACGGTCAGGCCTTGGAGATTAGCATCCAGCGCAATGCCGGCAAACCGGCGGCCGGCCGGATTCATGTAGGTGATGTTGCCCTGTACGTCGCTCTGCGCAACGAAGTCGGTGGTGGAGTCGAGAATCTTGGTCAGCACGCGCGAAGCCTGTTGCGCCCGCGCCCGTATGGTGATGTCTTCCATGACACCAACGTGGCCGACCACCTCGTCGTCTACCCGCACCGGCGCCGTCGTGACCACCAGCAATCGCTCGCCGATGCCGGGCACGATCACACGCTGCTCGGCGTTGTAGCCGGCGCCTCGCGCGACCGCATCGCGCCAGCCGGCCATGGTGGCATCGCGGTCGTCCGGATGCAGGCGCGCGAGCCATACATCGGCCAGCGCCTCTTCATGCGTGGCACCAAGCAGGCGGCGGTACGCCTCGTTGGTATAGACGGTCCGGCCATCCGCATCCGAGCGAAACAGCCCGAGCGGCGAAGCATCGTTCACGGCTTCCAGCTCGGCACGCTGGCGCATGACCTCGCCCATCAGCCTATGGAACGCTGTCGATACGGCATCGATTTCCGCGGAAGCACCGTCCAACTGGAGCGGCGGCGCGTTGCGCAAGTCCGTGGCCGATAACTGCGTCATGGCGGCATGCAAGCGGCCAAGCGGGCGCAACAGCCACAGCATCGCCGCCCACACCGATACGCCAATCAGCGCCGCCAGCACCAGGAGCGACCAGCGAAAACGCTGACGCATGAGGAATAGCTGGCGGTTTGCCTCGGCGCCGGGCAGCACGGCAGCAAGCGTCCAGCCCGCCGCGATGATGTCTTGCGTGGTGACCACGTCGCCGCCAGGCTCAGGCAGCGCATCCGGGTCCGCGCGGAAGGCCGCAGCCGCCACAGGATCGGCATCCAGCGGCGCAAGCGTCTTGTCGGCCTCGGGGTGCACGATATAGATAGGGTTGTCGCCTCGCGTGATCAGGTAGACGTGGCCGGTCTGGCCCACGCGCGTGTCGCGCAGGTCGCCCAGAAAGTTCGGCTTGAGGAGGTACAGCGACGCGCCGATCAGCCCGACGAGATTGCCGTCCGGATCGTGCACAGGCGCGGCCATGATGACGATGGGCTCTCCGCCCACGCGGTTGCGAAGCGGCGCGGAGATGGTCGGCTGATCGACGACCATGACCTGCTTGAAGTAATCCCGATCTGAAATATCGATGCCGACCACCCCCTCGCGGTGCGGCGAAGTGGCCGTCACCTTACCCTCGGCCGAGGCCAGGAACACGCCGTCGAACAGGCCGCTGACCGGCTGGATGGATCGGTAGAACGCCGCTTCCTGCGCGGGGCTGTCGAACCGCACGGTGCGCATCTGCTGCGCGGTGCGCTCGAGCACACCCAGGTAGGTGTCCAGCCGCTGCTTGAGATCTTCCGCCGACTCCTTGACCAGGGCCGTCTGTTGCACCTTGATCTGCGCCATCACCTCGCGGCGGATCGGCTCGCGCTGCGACCAGCCGAACAGGCTCACCACCGTCACGCTGATGACGGTCGCCATGATGGCCGCCTGCGACTTCAGGGTCAGTTTCATCGGACCGTCGGCTGGCACCGGCGCCCCTCGCGACCGGTGTCTTGTTGTGATGGGAGGGCAAACACCATAGTGCTATGCCCGCCGGTCAATGTCGAGTCGCCGCGGTGTCTAACGGCGGCTGCAGACGTACGCGGCGGAGCGCGCAGCGAGCGTACCGGAGCGGATGCGCATCCAGTGCGCGCCGGCGGCGGTATCGGTATCGAGCGTGGCGCCGTCGGGGCCGCGCACCACATAGTCGACCAGGCGGATGCGTTGGCGATGGCAGTCGATCTCCTGGCGCGAGAGGATCACGGTGCCGGGCCGGTAGCGGGCCCCATGGGCGCGGCGTTCGCTGCGCCTGAGCACCGTGCGCGCCAGAAAGGTCTTGTGGCCGGTACGGTTGGAGCGCAGCGACGTGCGATCGATGGAAGCCACGACGGATGTCGTCGTCAGGTATTCGTGCCAGCGTCCAGCCTGGGCAGGCACCGCCATGCCAAAGGCGCCCACGCCGACACCGCATATCCAGATCCACCGCCACATCATGCGTTTCACGACCGTCCGTCCTGCCATATCAAGAAGCCAAGAAGCGGCACTGCTGCCGCAGGCACATATTGTAACAATCGGTCCGCAAGACTCGCGCCCGCGCCCTCAGGTAGCATGCGGCCACCTTCATTGCCTCAGCTGCGCCATCCGCCATGCCCACCGTCGCCGTGTCTGCCCTCGTTGCCCATGCCGTCGCCGCTTTGCTTATCGCAAGCGTGCCGGTCGTGGCGTGGTTCTGGTTGCGGCGGCGCTTTGACCTGGCGTGGCGCGACATCGGCGTGGGCGCGGCGGTGTTTGTCGTGTTTGCGCTGATACTGGAACGCACGCTGCACCTGTATCTGCTGCAGCTCAACCCGATCACCGCGCGCTGGCTGCGCATGCCCGTGCTGTTTGTCATCTACGGCGCGCTGATGGCCGGTTTGTTCGAGGAAAGCGGCCGCTGGCTTGGCCTGCGTTTTCTCGTGCGCAAGCCGGGGGGTGCCGCCACACCTGTGGCCTACGCGCTCGGTCACGCGGGCATCGAAGCGTGGCTGGTCGGTGCGGCATCGCAGGCGCAGATGGTGATGTTCGGCATTGCCGCCAACCGCGGCGAGCTGGAATCGCGCCTCGCGGCCAGCGGCGCCGATGCCATGGTCGGGACCATCCACGCCATGCTGGCGCAGCTCTCGCCGTGGCTCGCGCTCGGTGCGATCAGCGAGCGCATTGCCGCGATGCTGATCCAGTTCACGCTCACGCTGGTGGTGTGGCACGCCGTGCGGCAGCGGCGGTTTGTGATTGTCGTGCTGGCGGTGCTGCTGCACGCGCTGGCGGACGTGCCCGCTGCGCTGTACCAGGTACGTGTGCTGCCCTTGGCAGTGACCGAAGCAATCTATGCCGTGGCGGCCGTGCTGCTGGCAGCAACGTGCTGGCCCCCGCAAGGCGGCCGCAAGATCGGCGAATCCTCGCTGCGCTAACTGCTGCGGAAGCGGTCCGGCTCGATCCCGTGCCGGTTGAGCTTGTCGTACAGCGTCTTGCGCGGCACGGCCAGCAGATCGGCCGCACGGGCAACGTTGCCCTCCGTCGCGCGCAGCGCTTCCTCGATGGTGGTGCGTTCGACCGCCATCATCCGGCCCGCCAGGGAATGCTGGCTCGCTTCTGAAACCACGAGGCCGTCGTCCAGGCCGAGGCAAAAGCGCTCGGCCACGTTCTTCAGCTCGCGCACGTTGCCAGGCCAGTCGTGGTGTTGCCAGCGCATCATGTCCTGCGCAGACCAGTCGGGCGCCGCACGCTCGTAGCGCACCGCGGCCTGCTGCAGAAAGTGGGCCATCAGCAGCGGAATGTCTTCGGCACGCTGGCGCAACGCCGGTAGCGCAATCGACACGACATTCAGGCGGTAATACAAGTCCGCGCGGAACTGCCCGTGATCGGATGCATCCTTCAGGTCGACCTTGGCGGCGGCCACCACACGGCAATTGACCGGCACGCTCGCGTTGCTGCCCAGCCGTTCGATGCTGCGTTCCTGCAGCGCGCGCAGCAGCTTGGCCTGCAGCGACAGCGGCATCGATTCGATTTCATCCAGAAAAAGCGTGCCGCCATCCGCATATTCCATCTTGCCGATGCGGCGGCGGTTAGCCCCCGTAAATGCGCCCGCCTCGTGGCCGAACATCTCGCTCTCGAACACGGATTCCGGCAGCGCCGCGCAGTTGAGCGCGACGAACGGCCCGCGACGTCGGCTGCCTTCGTGAATGGCACGCGCGAGCACTTCCTTTCCCGAGCCGGTCTCGCCCGTGACGAGGATGTCCGCATCGGTCGGTGCCAGTGCGGTGACGAGCCGGCGCACGTTCTGCATGACGGCGCTCTGGCCGATCAACGGGTACGCCTGCCGGCCCTGCAGCGCTTCGCGCAGACGCAGGTTTTCGGACGTGAGCCGGCGTTTTTCCAACGCGCGCCGCACCACATCGACGAGGCGCTCGGAGTGGAACGGCTTCTCCATGAAGTCGTAGGCGCCGGCGCGCATGGCAGCCACCGCCATCGTCACATCGCCATGACCGGTGATGAGGATGACGGGCAACTGGCGGTCGTGCTGCAGCATCTCTCGCAGCACAGCAATGCCGTCGCGGCCGGGCAGGCGCACGTCTGTGACGACCACGGCGGGCGTTTGCGCGGCGAGTGCGGCCAGCGCGCTTTCCGCATCGGCAAAGGATTGCACGGGCACATCCGCCAGCGTGAGCGCTTGCTCGCAGCCCAGGCGCACCACGTCATCGTCTTCGATCAGGAAGACGGGCGCGTGGTCGATGGGGGAAGGGTCCGGCGTACCGTGTTCAGTCATGTCGGTTTCACAACGCGTTCGAGCTCGATGATGAATTCTGCGCCACCCGCATCGTCAGCCGCATTGCGACCTTCGAGCCGGCCGCCAAAGTCTTCGATGATCGCCAGCGAAATCGCCAAGCCGAGCCCCAGGCCCTGGCCATCGTCCTTGGTGGTGAAGAACGGCTCAAACAGGCGCGGCAGCACGTCGGCGGGAATGCCCGGGCCGAAGTCGCGCACGGTGATGCGTACCCATTTCTCGATGGGCTGGACGCTCACGCGCACGATCGCCGATTCGGCTGCGGGCGCCTCGGCGGTGGCGTCAATGGCGTTGCGGATGAGGTTGACGAGCACCTGCTCGAGCCGCACGGCATTGGCCCAGACCGCAAGATCCGTCGGCAGCGGGTCCGCCATTACCGTTACGCCGGCCTGGCGGCGACGCGTCTCAACCAGCATCAGCGCCTGGCGGATGGCCTCGTCCACCGAGACGGCCGCGCGTGCCGCATCGCCCTTGCGCGAGAACGCCTTGATGTGCGAAACGATACGCCCCATGCGCTCGGCAAGCTGGCTGATGTGCGTGAGGTTGCCGCGCACTTCGTCGATGCGGCCGCGCTCGGCAAGCTGGTTGGCGTTGTCGGATAACGTGGTCAGCGCGGTGAGCGGCTGGTTGAGTTCGTGCGTGATGCCGGCGGCCATCTGGCCGAGCACGGCGAGCTTGCCGGCCTGCACGGCGGCATCGCGCGTTTCGCGCAGGATGCGTTGCGCGGCATCGAGCGCTTCGACCTTGCCGGCCAGCGCGGTGTTGGCGGAGGTCAGCTCCGCAGTGCGCTGGGCGATGCGCGCTTCCAGATCACGCTGGATCTCGCGCAGCGCGGCGCGCGCGCGGTGCTGCTCTTCACGCCGGCGCGTACGCAAACGCAAAGCAACGAGTACGGCGAAGATCAGCGCCATCGCAAACGCGGCGCTTGCACCGGCCACCAGCGCGGTGCGCTGCTCGTCGCGCGGGTCGATCAACACGGCGACTTGCCAGCCGAGCAGGCCCACCGGGCGGTACTGGACGCGCAGTGTCGACACCGATTTTCCGGGCAATGCCACGCGCACGGTCTGCGGGGGATGGTCCGCAGAAAAGGGTACGCTCGCAGCTTGCCCATCGCTCATCCCGAGCGGCGTGAGGATGTGTGGGGCGTACTGGCGCGTCGCGTCGAGTGCGGCGCGCTGGTCCGCGCTCAAGGTGCCGAGCGTGCGGTATTTCCACTCGGGTACGGACGACAGGAAGATCACGCCGTGCCGATCCACCAGCAGCACCGTATCGCCGCTGCGCGACAACGTGGCCTCGAACGCATCGAGGTTGACCTTCACGACCACCACGCCGATCGGCTTGTTGTCTTCGCGCACGGGAGCGGCGACGAAATAGCCCGTCTCGCCCGTGGTGTTGCCGACGCCGTAAAAGCGACCGAGCCCTTCGCGCATGGCCTCGACAAAGTACGGGCGGAATGCGTAGTTCTGGCCGACGAACGAGGTCGGCAGATCCCAGTTGCTGGCCGCAATCGTGAGGCCGGTCGTATTGATCAGATGAGCGGCGGCCAAGTCGGTGGCCGCCTGGACTTCTTTCAGATAGGCGTTGGCCGCGCGACGCATGACGGCGTCGCCAGCCTGGGGATTCTCTTGCAGCGCGACGTGCAGCACATGCTCCAGCGCCGCCAGCCTCGGCAATGACTCATAGCGCGCCAGCGTGCTGCGTAGGTTCTGCGCATAGAAAGTGGTGCGCTGGCCGGCCTCTTCAGCACGCGTGGCGACGTAGCGCTGCAGGGCGACGGCGTACGCGCCCCACCCCGCTGCTGCGCAGCACGCCGCCATGGCCAGCGCGACGGCCACGCGCCAGCCACGCCCGCGTGCGGGTTGGGCAAGGTCGGCATGGCCGTCGGTTGGCGACATGGGTTCAATGTTCGATGCGGGAATGCTCGCGAGTATCGCGCATGAACACGTACACCAACAGCGACAGGAAGATCGTGCCCGTCACATACCAGTAGAACAGCGATTCGTGGCCCGCCTGCTTCAGCCACAGCGCAATGTACTCGGCCGTGCCGCCAAAGATCGACACCGTGAGCGCATACGGCAGACCCACGCCCAGGGCGCGGACCTCCGCGGGGAACAGTTCCGCCTTCACCACCGCGTTGATCGACGTGTAGCCCGAGACAATCACCAGCGCGGCCATGATCAGGAAGAAGGCCGTCCACACGTTGGTGGTCTGGCTGATGCCGGTCATGATGGGCACGGTGAACAGCGTACCCAGCACGCCGAACGCAATCAGGATCGGACGGCGGCCAATGCGGTCGGACAACCCGCCCACGATCGGCTGCAGCATCGCGAACAGCAGCAGCGTGGCGCCGGACACCAGCGTCGCCGTGTCCTTTGACAATCCCACCGTGTTGGCCAGGAACTTCTGCATGTAGATCGAGTACGTGTAGAACGCCACCGTACCGCCCATCGTCAGTCCCACGACCGTTGCAACGGCGCGCGGATGCTTGGCCAGTTCCGACAGCGTGCCGCGCTTCTTGTTTGCCTTAGCGGCAGTAAAGGACTGCGTTTCCTCCATGTGCGAGCGCATGGCCATTGCCACCAGCGCACACAGCGCGCCGATGAAGAACGGAACGCGCCAGCCCCACGCCTCAAGCTGTGCCGGCGACAGCACGAACTGCTGCAGCACGATCAGCAGCGCCAGCGCCGTCAGTTGGCCGGCGATGAGCGTGACGTACTGGAAGCTTGAATAGAAGCCGCGGTTTTCCTTGTTGGCGACTTCGCTCAGGTACGTGGCCGAGGTGCCGTATTCCCCACCGACTGACAGGCCCTGCAGCAGACGGGCCAGCACCAGCATCACCGGTGCCGCAACGCCGATGGTCGCGTAGCTGGGCGTGAGCGCAATGATGAGCGAGCCCGCGCACATGAGCACCACCGAGAAGAACAGTGCGCGCTTGCGGCCGTAGCGATCGGCGTAGATGCCCATCAGCCAGCCGCCCACCGGACGCGCCAGGAAGCCCACCGCAAACACCGCCGCCGTATTGAGCAGCTGCGCGGTCTGGTCGCCCTTGGGGAAGAAAGACTTGGCAAAGTACAGCGCGAACGCCGAGTAGACATACCAGTCGTACCACTCGACCAGATTGCCAACCGAACCGGAGAAGATGGAACGCAGACGACGGCGTACGTCTGCGGGAGTGTCTTTGGTGGGGGCCTGCGCGGGCGAAAAATCGCCCGTGACCGCACCAGCCTGAGGCTGCGTCATGGTGTCTCCTTGGAGCGTTGGCGGCGGCCTTTGCTGGTGACATGTCGCACATAGAACTGCATGTGCGACGTCCGAGCGGTCCGCCGGTTTATGGGTGGTCGCTCTTATTCAAGAAGCATTCCATGCGAAAAGCAGACGCGCAGATCCGCCGCAAAAGCCCGTGGCGCAAGGCTTTGCAGGAAATCGACGGAACGGTGGACGACGGGAGGAGTGTGCGGTTTCTCAGAATCGACCGCGGCGAACTGTGCGGAAACCCGCACGATCGATTCTGAGAAAGGGAGAGGCGAAGCTCAGGCGGCCACGCTCAGCGGAATGGTGTCGCGGACCAACGAATCCAGTTCGGCGGACACCTCTTCATGCGTTGCGGACAGGCCTAGACGGTCATGCAGATACGCTTCAAAGTCAGCGCGCACTTCCGGATGGCGCAGCGCAAACTCGACCGTCGCCTGCAGGTAACCGAACTTGCTGCCGCAATCGAAACGCTGACCACGGTAGCGATAAGCCAGGATCTGCTCTTCAGCGAGCAGGCTCTGGATGGCGTCGGTCAATTGCAACTCGCCGCCTGCGCCCGGCTTCAGATTGCGCAGATGATCGAAGATGCGCGGCGTCAGGATGTAGCGGCCGACCACGCCCAGATTGGACGGCGCATCCTTGGGCGCCGGCTTTTCGACAATGGCATCGAGCTTGACCAGACGGTCATCCCATTCGCGGCCGGCGACCACGCCGTACGAACGCGAGGCTTCTGGCGCAATCGTCTCCACGCCCACGATGGAGCAACGATAGTGATCGTAAAGCTCCGTCATCTGCTGCATGACGGGCGGCTGGTTGTCCAGCAAGTCGTCCGCCAGGATCACGGCGAAGGGCTCATCGCGTACCAGTTTCTGCGCACAAAGCACGGCGTGGCCGAGACCCAGGGTCTCGGGCTGGCGGACATAAAAGCACTCGACGCCGGACGGTTTGATGGACTGCACCATCTCCAGCAATGCGTGCTTGTTCTTGGCGGCCAGCTCAGTTTCCAGTTCGTAGGCCTTGTCGAAATGGTCTTCGATAGCGCGCTTGGCGCGGCCCGTAATGAAGATCATCTCCGTAATACCCGCAGCGGCAGCCTCTTCCACCGCATATTGGATCAGCGGCTTATCGACGATCGGGAGCATCTCTTTCGGGCTCGCCTTGGTGGCGGGTAGAAAACGTGTACCGAGTCCTGCCACGGGAAACACGGCCTTGGTGATCTTCTCGTTCATGACAACTCCATTGGTGAGACGTAGCGTCATGAGCAAGTCATATGCCAGCGCAAGCCCAATGCCTCAACCCTTTGATGGAGCAACCATTTGGCGTGCCGCCGGCAATATCGCGGGCCCCGCATCGGCGCCATTCCTACAACCCGTTGCAACTCCGTCGCACCAACTTTCAGCGCCGAAAGTCGAAAAGCGTACCCAATTCTGCGTGCCGGTTTGTGCTCAATTTGCCGTCGGCCGGACCAATAAGCACCCGCCGACAAGACATTAGAAATCAGGAAGATGGCTTGACCCAGCCGCGCGAGACGGGCGCGTTGCGCTCCGGCGTGCGGCGGTAGGCATCAATCTGCGCGTTCAATTGCGCGACTTCGGCCTCCAGGGTGCGGATACGCTGGCGCAATTGATCGGCTTCGTTTTGCGTCTGCTGGCGCACCGCATCGTTCTGCAAACGCAGAAAGCGCTCCGTACCCGCCAGCGCGCTGGCCGCCCCTTCCAAGCGCGTCACGGTCTCCATGGTCTGCTCCAGGCGCTCAAGGGTCGCATCGGTCAACTTGGGCGGCACGGCAGGCGCGGTGGCAAGCGCCTCGCCAAGACGGCGCTCCAAGTCGGCCATGGCAGCCTGCAATTGCCGATTGCGGGCAGCTTCGTGCTCCAGAGCGCGCTCGGCCACCTCGGCGCGAATGCGCGCTTCCATCCATTCGGCGCCTGCACCGGGCGCGCCAATGGCGCGCGAGGCGATGCGGTTTCGCTCATCACGTGCCGAAAGCGTACCCGTTTCTGCGTGAGCCAACGGGATCGGCCACGTCTCAATCGCGTCCGCGGCGACACCGTTTGCAACCGGTCCGCGCCCCTGCGCGCGGTCTACCGCCTTCTGCAACGTCGTATTGCTCGGACGTCGGCGCACTCCCGCCTCTGCCAACCACTGTACGTAGCGCCGAACGCCGTAAATACGACGTGTCACGGCCTGAACGGCTTCGATCACCTCATCCAAGAACACCGCGTTGTCGTGCGGGAAGGCGATATCCAGCCTCCGGATCGCTTCAACGATCCGCTGCTGCTGCTCAGCCGAGAAATAGAGACCAGGGCGTGCCATAAGGGCTATCAGGTGTACTTGCAGTGTACATCAAGGGTTAAAAACCTCAAATACCTTATTAAATGCTACATTATTTATTTATTGCTTAACTGTAGTTGCAGTCCAGTTCTGGATCGTCGGCTTGGCCTGCCGACATCAAATCTGCTCATTTCGGCGCACGTTGGGTGGTGCCGCGCGCGGCTCTGCGTGGCGTCTCCGAACCTGTCAGCCGACGCAGAAACGGGTACGGTCCACGCACTGACAAGCTTTTGAGCCGTCGAAAATTGAGGCAAAAAAAAGCGCCCCATTGGGCGCTTTCCGATGAGCAAAGCTGTGGCGGAACTACAGTAAAGCGACGTCCAGGCCGAAACGGCTCTTCAGTGCCTCAACCAACGATTCCCGGGCGCCACGATCCCCTAGCTTCACATCGAGCATCACGCGGCCGGAATCCCATTCCTTAATTGTGCCGAGAAGATCACCTTCAGCACTTCGAATCTTGTACTGGCGGCTGACTTCCTTGACCTTTCGGGTGCGCCCTTCCTGAGCCACTTTGCGGATCTGCTCCACATCGCGGCTGGAGAGTCCCTCTTCCAGTACGCGATGCACCAGCTCACGCGTGCGGTCTTCGCCGGCGCTCTTGAAGTACAGCGTCAACTCATATCCGGTCGCGATACCGATGCCAGCTGGTCGCTCCTTCATTACTTCCAGCACCGATTCCGGCAGCTTCAACAGTGCCAACGTCTTATTGACCGTTCCTGCGGAGACGCCGGTAATCTCACAAATATCTTCTTCTTTTTTAACTTTTCCTTCATCTAGTAACTGCCGCCAGGCGATAGCGTTGTCCAGCACAGATTGCCCGGAACGCTGCTCGTTCAAGACGAAGGACAGCCGGTAGAAATCGATGTCTGACAGGCCGTCTTCGATGAAGCAGTCCATCTCGACCTTCCCCGCAGCGGCCAAGGCGCGCTTACGGTAATGGCCATCGATCAGAACATACCAGCCTGGCCGCGCCGGATCTGGCGCCGCCAACCCTGGTGTCTGCTGACCGTGCGTAGCGATGGATGCCGCCCGTTCCTGAACGATCTGCGGATCGTAGATGCGACGGGCGTTGAGCGGATTTTCTTGCAGCCGTTCAAGCGGAACCTTGATCACCCGGCGTTCGGAAGTATTCGCAGGTGAGGGACTTTCAGCGCTGAAAGCGGGATCTGGGGCGGCTTGCCCGAGCAGACCGCGGGGGTGAGAGGTAATCGCTTTTTCTGCCAATGCAAAGCGATCGACCGGTGTCGTTTTGGTCTTTTCTGCGGCAATGCCGGCCAGCATGCCGTCTTTGAGCGATTTCAACTTCGCGCTCATACACGTTCCTCCTGCAACAACTGCAACACCTCGTCGATCAAGGTGTCGACTTCACTCACGGCTTCTCGGGCACCGTACACCCCGTGCACCGTCGCCCCGATCGCTTGGCACTCCCGAAATGCGGAGCGCGAACCGATCATGGATTCCATCAAAGGGATATCACCATCATCACCAAGAATTTCAATTGCTTGCTTCGCGAGCGAGACGCGCCGCTGAACCATGTTCGCCAGCACGCGAATACGCAGCGTTTCGTTGGTGACTTGTGCCTGCTGCGCAAGCGCTTTGGCAGCCACGGCAGCCCACAAATCAGGCGGCGACGGCACAACGGGGATCAACGCAATATCGGAGATAAGAAGTGCACTTGACGATGACGGCGAGTGAACCGCCGGCGGACAATCGACCACGATGTAATCGTAATCCGCCACAAACTTACGGACCTCTCGATGCATGGCGCCACCAGAGGGGGCTAGGCCGATCACCGAAGCCGGAAAGGGCTTGTCTTCCGGCGCTTGAGCGGCCCAGCGTGTGGCCGTTCCTTGCTCGTCCATATCGACAAGCAGCGTCTTACTCCCTCGCAAACCAAGGGTTCCGGCGATGTGCATGCTGACCGTGGTCTTGCCGCATCCGCCTTTCTGATTGAATACCGTTACGATCTTGGCGCTCACTGGGCCTCCACTTTCAGCGCTGAAAGTCAGCAGCGCTCATCTTAGGGAAGACCGCAAGAAAACACAAGATCGATAAAATTCAATTTATACAAATCGCATCGTTGAGACGGGTGGGCGATGCGTAGAACAAGCGATTTTCAATTCACCTAAATTGAGATGTAAATGCGGTCTTTAGCGCATAACTTCATGCGTTCGACCCTGCATTTACGGGCTTCCTAGGTGTTTACCAGCGAGATGCATAAAAGCGACATTTCGGAAAAATGCCGCCCATCGACACTGTGGCTCAAACTGGTTATGATGCTTAGACAGTCGTCTGAAGACTTTGTCTACGCAAGATTCGGAATCAGCCGGTTCTTCGTGCGATGTCCGGATCGGCTGGACGACGTGTTTTTTGTTTTTTAAAGGAATTTTTGCATGGCCACGGGTACTGTCAAATGGTTTAACGAAACCAAAGGCTTCGGCTTCATCACTCCGGACGGCGGCGGCGCAGATCTGTTCGCGCACTTCTCCGAAATTCAGGGTTCGGGCTTTAAGACCCTGAAGGACGGCCAGAAGGTCACCTTCGAGGTGAAGCAAGGCCCGAAGGGTCTGCAAGCCTCGGCGATCAAGCCGGAATAAGTTTCGGGCTGATCGCCTGAGATGAAAAAGGGGAGCTTCTGCTCCCCTTTCTTTTTGTCTGCCGCTTCCGCTGTGCTTCAGGCCAACTTCCGTACGCTGGTGCGCGACGGCTGCAGAATCAACGCCTTGGATGAATCAGCATCCACCTTCGCGTCCGGATAAACAACCAGCACGTCCTTCAGCGCCTTGCGGAACAACGCCCGAAATTTCCGCTCGCTTTCGGTCTCGGTGCCGAATTGCATCTGCAGCGCTTCCCAAGGGATCTCTGTACGCTTCTGGATCGTAAAGAAGCGGTATGTCAGCCACGAATACACATCCAGCGCAAACGGCGACTGTTTGAGCGCCTTCAACGCACGCATATCCACCGGCACAGGCCGATTCACAAGCTCGTTGAAGAATGGCTCAGACAGCACCACGAAGCTCTCGAACATCGAGCCCTGACCCGGCTGCATCGGATCCCACCAGGTCGATAGCTGATCGGCCAGCAAGTAGCCGATGCGATCGATCGACAGCGGTTCCTGATTCTGATTCTGGCTGCTGGGCGCCGACTTGTTCTGCACGATGGCAATCGTGGCAGAGAAGAGCCGAATCATCTGCTGGCGCACCAGCGTCATGGTGCCCCGCTTGCCGCCCGTGGCCATCGGGATGCCCAGGTTGTACATGAACTCGGACAACGAGTTGCCCAGGGAAATGCGCCGATCTTCCACTGTGCCCTGGAATTCGCCGCGCTTCTTTTTGGCCATGATCTCCTTGCCGATCCAGGCCAGCATCAGGCGCGGATACGAGCCATAGGGATAGCCAAAGGAGACGGTCTCGGAGACGATGCGCTGCCGGCCGTTGCTCGCCCGCTCGGAACGCTGTTGCGTGAAGTAGCCGGGCTGGATCATCAGCGAGATGTTACCGCTCGAGCGCGTCCAGACCGGCGGTGCACCTTTGGGAGCCCGATAGGGCAGGGTGACCTGCACGCTGGCACGACTGAGAAAGCCGACTTCGCCGCTCTGCCAGGCGTCTTCGCGCTCCATCGCCTGCGCTTCGTCGAACAGGCGCTGAAACTTCTCTGGCGCGGCAATGACTTGCCCTCCCGAGGGGACGATGATGCGGCCGGGCGAATTGTCGTCCGGTTTCCCATTGGGTGTGAGGCGTTTGGTGACCATGGTGGGCAAGAATTGTTCAGAGCCTTTGTACTAAAACGCCTTCGCCTTGTCACGCAGAATTGGGTACGTTTTCTGATTTTTACTCGTTGTCGCGGGAAGGGCATCGGTGGGCAACCGTTAAGGTTGTCCACGGAAGACCTTTCCTCACTACAAGCTATATATACCTTCTACGTTTACTACAGGTAAACCGTATACGCGGCCCGCAAAGCCTTGCTAGCATTGGGTTCAGTGGGGTAAACCGAACCAGATTCTGCGAGGGTGCGAACCAGATTCTGCGCAATGGCGTACCCGCTTCTGCGCGAAACCGTACCCGCTTCTGCGCATTGGGCGTACCGGAATCTGCGGGGACAACATCATGTTATCCACAGTGTTATCCACAGAAAACAGGGGGCTGGCCCGGCCGTTTCGATGTGTTTCCGCAAGTGCGTACCCGTTTCTGCGGCCGATCTTGCGATTTTGGGGGCTCGTGCAGCCAGTCGGCCACCGAAGCGTACCTGTTTCTGCGTGAATAAGGGCAAATTCCGCGTGTACCTGCGTACCCAAATCTGCGTGTGCGACGAAGCTCGTGATTTTCTTGTCCCAACTCTTGCGCCATTCCAACGAGAGCGAGTGCACGCTTCGAGCCGTCGGACTTGGCGCCATGCGTACCTGTTTCTGCGTGACGGTTCGCCAGCTGCGTACGGCTGGCATTTCAACTGGCCTTCGCACCGGACTGACGAATTCTGAACTTTCATCGCTGAAACCAACACGAGAGGATGCTGTTTGCCGGGGGCCTCGTGGCTCCGCGTTCTGATCCCCGTACCTGTTTCTGCGGGTAAAAAGCCTTATTGGCCAAGGGCTTGGCGAGGCGGCCTGCAGATAAAGCGTACCCGTTTCTGCGGAGCATCGCGCAGAAACGGGTACGGCCGATCCAAAGAGGTTTCCGCAGAAACGGGTTCGCTGTGAGTCGCGGCGTGGCGCCGTCATGCGCAGAAACAGGTACGGTACGCACTTCAATGGCGCGCAGAAACGGGTACGCCTTTGCGCTTCATCAGGCGCCCCTGCTCCTGCAGAAGCTTGTACCCATTTCTGCGAAGGCAAGCGCAGAAATGGGTACGCCAATCGCTAAGCACGCCGCATGGCTCCGGGTTTTCGCAGAAACGGGTACGGTTTGTTGGCCGGGCCCGGCCTCCCGTTGCCGAGGCGATGCGTCTTGCCGGGCGAGTGCACACGCCCGGCGTTTCGGGCATCATGCGCATCCCGCGCGCCGGCCTGGCACTTGGCCGGCGCGTTTTCCATCATTCGATTCGCATGAACAGTATTTCGACCGTGCCGCCTTGGGGCGCCGGAAGCTTGCTAACAGTAGCCTCGCCCCGTGGTGGGCGTGCATCGGGGGAGCCACGCGCAAGACAGCGCCGGCCGGCGATGACACTTCACAACAAGAGGAGACAACCTGAATGACCTGGCTCGCGCGCACCTTCAAGCTCGAGGAACACCAGACCAACGTTCGCACGGAAGTGCTCGCGGGGCTGACGACGTTCCTCACGATGGCGTACATCATCTTCGTCAACCCGAACATCCTGGCTGACGCAGGCATGCCGCACGACGCGGTGTTTGTCGCCACCTGCATTGCCGCGGCGATCGGCACGATCATCATGGGGATGTATGCGAACTACCCGATCGCGATGGCGCCGGGCATGGGGTTGAACGCCTACTTTGCGTACGCGGTGGTCAAGGGCATGGGTTTTACGTGGCAGGCGGCACTGGGCGCGGTGTTCATTTCCGGCTGCCTGTTCTTGCTGGTGAGCGTGTTCCGCATCCGCGAGATGATCGTGAACGGCATTCCGCATTCGATTCGCGTGGCGATCACCGCGGGTATCGGCTTGTTCCTGGGCATCGTGTCGTTGCGCGGGGCCGGGCTGATCGTCGGGAATCCGGCGACGCTTGTGACGCTGGGCGACGTGCACCAGCCTTCGGTCATCCTGGCGGTGATCGGCTTCTTCTTGATCGTGGCACTGGACCACCTGCGCGTGAAAGGCGCCATCCTGATCGGCATTCTGGCCGTGACGGCGGCGAGCTTCTTCTTTGCGGGCAACACCTTCCACGGCGTGGTGTCGATGCCGCCGTCGCTCGCGCCTACGCTGATGCAGCTCGACATCATGGGCGCGCTTTCGGTGGGCATTCTGAACGTGGTGCTGGTGTTCTTCCTGGTGGAGCTGTTTGACGCAACCGGCACTCTGATGGGCGTGGCCAACCGCGCGGGCCTGCTCAAGCAGGGCAAGATGGACCGCCTGAACAAGGCGCTGCTGGCCGACAGCACGGCCATCATGGCTGGCTCACTGCTGGGCACCTCGTCGACCACCGCCTATATCGAAAGCGCTTCGGGTGTGCAGGCCGGCGGCCGTACCGGGCTGACGGCGCTGACGGTGGCGGTGCTATTCCTGCTGTGTCTGTTCTTCTCGCCGCTGGCTGGCGTGGTGCCGGCCTACGCGACGGCGCCCGCGCTGCTGTATGTGTCGTGCCTGATGTTGCGCGAACTGGTGGACCTGAACTGGGAAGACACCACCGAAGCGGTGCCGGCCGTGCTGACGGCGTTGATGATGCCGTTCACGTATTCGATCGCCAACGGCGTCGCGTTCGGCTTCATCACGTACTCGGGGCTGAAGCTGTTCACGGGGCGCATGCGCGAGGTGCCAATCATCGTGTGGATCATCTCGGCGGTGTTCCTGTTCCGCTTCTTCTATCTGTCGGGCGGTCACTGAACGCAAGGGTCTTCAGGCAACACACAATGAACGCGGACTCTCGGGTCCGCGTTTTTTTTGGGAGCATTTGCGCCAAAGCGTACCCGTTTCTGCGTGCGATTTCAGGGCCGAACGTACCCGTTTCTGCGTGCCACTGTCGACGATTCAGTGGCTGAGCGTACCCAATTCTGCGGACGACGTAAGCGACAACTGTCACGCGAATCGTGCCGACAATTGCTTTCGACAATGCGTGAATGTGGTATCCGCGCAGGCGGTGCGTACCCGTTTCTGCGCAATGTATGGAGGATTGTCAGGCGGACGGCAGGGCCAGTTTGCGGGCTGCGTCGGCAATGCTGGCGGCCAGGTCGGCTTCACGTGCGCGTACGGCGATGCTCGGCAGGGCGGCCAGGCCAAGCGCATGGGCGACGTTTGCTGCGGCCTCACCTGCGGCAAGCCGCTCGCGTAAGTGAGCGCCGCGCACGCCGCGCAACGAGGCATTCGCCAGGCGGACGGCCGCATCGGCGTGGCCCGTGGCGCGAGCGTACTCAGCGGCTTCGCCGAGCATGGCCTTGACGATGAGCAGCAGTTGCGAACGCGAGGCGATGCCCTTGCGCTCGCCAAAGTCGCGACGCAGGGCAGGCGAGTCGATGATGGTGCCGTCCGCGCGTCGCGGCGAGCGCTTGCGCACCGACAGCAGCAGCGGCGTGGCTTCGTTCGGTAGCGGCAACGGTGACAGGCCAAAGGCCGCACGGTATTCGCGCAGCGCAGACATCAACGCATCGCATGGCAGCCAGCGCTGTGAGCGGCCTGTGCCGATCGCCAACAGCCAGACCGACGCCGGCAGCAGTGCGTCGGATGTTGCGTGCTCGGCCGGCACGGCGTGCAGCGCCACGTCGCCCATGCGTGCAGACACCAGCTCCGATACACGCATGCCCGCCTGTGCGAGCAGCACGGCGAGGAAGTGGTCGCGCGCCTGACGCAAGCGCGCTTCACGGCCCAAGGCGACACGGGCGCGAACGGCATCGATCATCAATGCCATGTCGGACGCGCCGAGTGCAGTGCCCGGTTCGGGTGTTGCGACGTACCTGGCTGCAGGCGCGCTTGGCGCCGGCACGGTAATGACCATCGCATCGTCATCGAGAAACGGGTTCACGCGCAGATAGCCCGCACGCTGCAGCCAGCCGCAGAGGTTCGCCGCGATGATGCCGCTCTGCCGTGTGGAGCGCGCCGAGAGCGGGCCCCGCAACGGCGTCCAGTTGGCATCGTCGCGTTCAATGCCGCGCGCACTGATCGCCCAAGCGGGCGGTTCTTGCAAAAAGCGCAGATAGGCTGACGCGTCCTCGCGCGCCCAGCTTGCGATCGGCTTACCGAATGTGCGCGCGTACCAGCACACGCGCTCGGCTTCCACGCGGTACTGCGACAGCGTGGAAGCGCTCACCGCGCGGGCGCCAGACGCCCGCGCAGCGAGCCACGCCTGCACGCGTTCGCGCTCTTGCGCGAAAGCCTGCAGATCGGCCTGGGAAGCGGCGTTATCGGGAAGGGGCACGGCATCGGCCGGGCGCGGTTCGAGCATGCGGAGCGGGTGTGGCGCACGAAGACAAAACAGATCGCGCAAGTATAGCGACCCGTATTCAAGCCCAGGCCGCGAGACCGGATTGGAGTGGTCATTCAACCGCTGTGGGCACGCGCCATGCTCAATGCGGGAACGTCGCTTCGTGTGTCGGACGCTTCCGACAAAACGATCGGAACCGGTTCGATAGGCGCGCCTGGATGTGCGCGGCTATCGTCGGCTCCACAAGTCGGCAACAACGTACACGGGCATGCGATGTATGCAGCCCGTTCATGACAGGACTCTCCCTCCGAGGTGGAAGAATGAAGATACAGATCAGGAAGATCGTCGCCGTGCTGGCGCTGGGTTCGTTGGGTGTGCTTGCCGGATGCGGCGGCGGTGACGACGACATCGGGCAGATCATCGGCACCAGCTCGCCGCAATACCGCACGGTGCACGCCAACCCGTTCATCGGCAACGTTGACTTTGGTGTGAACGGCACCACAAAGATCACCAATGTCGGTTTCAAGAACGTCAGCAACTATTTCGGAATTGACGCGACGGCGAGCACGGCCACGGTGTCGAACACGGGCAGCAGCACGCCGCTGGCCTCGACCAGCTTCACGCCCGCAAACGGCCACCGCTACACCGCACTCGCCATTGTGGGTGCCAACGGATCAGCGACGAGCCTGGCGCTCATCGATGATCCGTATAACAAGTCCATCCTCTCAGACAAGGCGCGCGTGCGCACCTTCAACGCTTCGTACAACGCCCCCAACATCGACGTCTACGTGACCGCGCCGAATGTGGATCTTTCGGCCATTGCGCCGACCATGAGCGGTGCAGCGTATGGCGGTGCTGCACCGGCCAGCACGCAGGATTCGATCTACGTCGATGGCGGCACGTACCAAGTGCGGGTGGCGACGGCGGGGACGAAAAACATCATCTTCACGTCGCAGCCGTTCAGCTTGGCCAACAACGCCGACTGGCTGATCACCACGCTGCCGGCCGGCGGCGTCGGTGCCGTGACGCCCAACGCCATTCGCGTGCTCGTGGCCCAGGCCAACGGCGCTTCGCAAACGGCGTCTGAATTGCCCTCGCAGTAACTTCGCTCCACGCCCTATGATGCGGTGCTGCGGCACCGCATTTTTTTCGGCCACCTCGGGAATGAAAACTGCTAACGAAGGGCGCAATGAGTGAATCCGTAACGGGCTGGTCCGCACCGGTGCGCGCCGCGCGCGAGGCGCGTACCGCACTGGCCGCAAGGAAGCAGGTTGATGTGTTCTGGGTAGACGATCCGTTGACGGGAACACGTCTGCACGTAAGCGCCGGGGCGCAGACGTGGGGCGTGCAGCCCGATTCCTTGTGCGGCGTCCGTGACCGCTGGCTTGTCCATGTGCATCCGGATGATCATCGCGCCCTGCGTGCCGCCTGGGAGGGCTTGGCGCGCGGGCAGGAGTTCGTGCTCGAGTACCGCTGGCTCGGTGTCGACCACGGCGAAGCTCGCGAATATCGCGTTCGAGAACGTGGCTACCTTATGCCCAGCCTCGACGGTGCATCCCCTCATGCCGTGGGCGTGATCGAAGACGTGACCCAGGGCCAGCAGACCCTGGCAGCGCTCACCGAGTCGGAGTTCCAGTTGCAATGGCTGACCGAAAGCGTGCCGTTTCCGCTGGTGCAGATCGACCCTGAGCACCGCGTGCGCTTTGCCAACCGCGCTTACGCACAACGCTTTGGCTTGCGGTCTGAAGACGTTCTGGGCCGGCATCTGCGCGAACTGATGGGCGAGGCGGCGTATGCGCGCGTCCTGTCACGCCTGAACGACGCATTCGCTGGGCAGCGCATCGAGTTTGAAATGGATTTGCAGTATCCGGCCGATGTTGGCCGCCGCTTTGTGCACGCTGCGTATTCGCCGCAGCATGGGCCAGACGGTAGCGTACAGGCGCTCGTTTGCGTGGTGGAAGACATCACCGAGCGCAAGGAGGCTGAACACGAGCGCTTTCGCCATCAGCGCGAATTCGTCACGCTGGTGGAGAACGCGCCCGACGTGATTGCGCGGCTTGATCGCGAACTGCGTTGCGTGTATGTCAACCGCGCCGTAACCGAAGCCTTTGGCGTGACGCCTGCCGTGATGATCGGCCAGACGCTGGCGGCATCGTCCCTTTCCGCCGAGGTCACGCGCCCACTGGAGGACGCCGCACGCCGCGCGTTCGTCCTGGGCGCCGAACAGACACTTGCGTTGCATCTGGCCGTGCAGGAGGGGCGCCCGCGCATTGCGCATTACAACGCGCGCGTCATTCCGGAAGCAGATCGGAATGGCACGATGGAATCTGCGCTGCTCATCATCTACGACGTGACAGAGCGCACCGAGGCTGAGCGCGAACGCGATGCGCTGTTGCTGCGCGAACAGGCCGCGCGCGCGCAGGCGGAGGCCGCAGCGCTTGCGCGCGATGAGTTCCTGGCGGTGGTGTCGCACGAACTGCGCTCGCCGCTCAACGGTATCCAGAATTGGGCGTATGTACTGGAGAGCCAGATCGCGGGGGGCGCGCCGCTCATGCAGCGGGCGCTGGCGGGCATCAAGACCGGCGTCGAGCAACAGGTGCGCTTGATCGAAGACCTGCTGGATGCCACGCGCGTGATGAGCGGCAAGCTGCGGCTGACACGCGAACCATTCGTGCTGCGCGCGGCGCTGGAGAGCGCGCTCAACAGCGTGCACGCGCTGGCCGCCGAGCGCCACATCACCCTGCACACCTCCATCGAACTGGACGATCACGAGATTGACGGCGATGCCGATCGTGTCGAGCAGATCGTGTGGAACCTCCTGACCAATGCCATCAAGTTCACGCAGGAAGGTGGCGAGGTGTGGTTGTCGGCCGATCTGCTGGGCGAGGTGGCGCGCATTGTGGTGCGCGATAACGGCCGCGGGATTGCACCGGCGTTCTTGCCGTATCTGTTTGATCCATTCCGGCAGGCTGACGGCGCGCATACGCGGCGCACAGGCGGTCTCGGTCTAGGTCTGGCCCTGGTCAAACGGTTGACCGAGTTGCACGGCGGACGCGTGTATGCGCGCAGCGAGGGCGTCCAGCAAGGCGCCACGTTTACCGTGTATTTGCCGCTGCATGCCGGCGCCGATCTGATCGCGCCGCTGGCTGAAGACCCTGAACGCACTGGGCCCTTGCCGTCGCTGGCGGGTCTGCGCGTCCTGCTGGTCGACGATCAGGAAGATGCGCGCGATGCGCTGGCAACACTGCTGACGCAGGTCGGTGCCGAAGTCGGCAGCGTGGGCTCGGGGCACGAGACCATGGCGTTGCTCGACGTGTGGAGCGCACGGGGCGAGGCAGGCCGCCCGCAAGCGGTGGTGTGCGACATCGCGCTGCCCGATGAAGACGGTTACGCGATCCTGCAGAGAATTCGTGCGTGGGAACACGAACACCTGCCCGCCGGCGCTGCGCCGATGGCGGCCATTGCACTGACCGCATTTGCGCAGCCGCACGATCGCGCTCGGGCGCTGGCTACGGGTTTTCAGGAACACCTGATCAAGCCGGTGTCCCCGTACGATTTGGTGCGCACGTTGCGCATGCTTGCCATGCCTGTTTCCGCAAAGCCATAGCGCCTCGGCACAACTTTTGCGCAGAGAACGGTGAACCACATTCTCTGCCATGCCCGCCGAACTCAATCCATCCCCCACGCAGCCGGAACCCTTGCACGGCAGTCTGCTCGACGGGCTACGGCAACCGGCTTGGCGTGTGGCCATGGTGCTGGTGGCCATTGGCGGCACATTGGTCTTCTTGCAATGGGCGCGGGGGTTTCTGGTGCCGTTCACCCTTGGCGTGGTGCTGGCGTTTGCGCTGAACCCGGTGGTCGTGTGGCTGCGGCACTGCTATGTGCCGCGCACCATTGCGGCAGCCATCGTGGTGCTCGGCCTGTGGATTGCCGGTGCGGTGCTGGTCTTCGGGATGCAAGACGGCGTCTCGGCCATGGCAGACCGGTTGCCCGTGGCGGCGGAACGCATGGCCGAAGCCATCGACGGTATGCGTGGGCATATGGGCGGCGCGTTCGACAAGATGCGCGATGTGACTGTCGCACTCGAACATGCCGCCGAAGGAGTGCAGGGCAAGCCGGCGCCGGCACTTGCCAAACGGCCGCCCGCGGTCGCGGCTCCTGCCGCGCAGCCGGTGCTGCCGCTGCGCGAGTTTCTATGGATGGGTTCCGCCAACCTCTTCGCGCTTGCGGGCCAACTCGTCGTGGTCTCGTTTCTCGTCTATTTCCTGCTCGCTTCAGGCCAGGCACTTAAACGCAAATGGGTGCGCGCGGTGGGCAACACGTTGAGCGAGAAGAAGCGCGCGGTGCGCATGATGGCGGTCATCGGCACGCAGATTCAGTATTCGCTGCTGGTGCTGTTTGCAACCAACATCGTGCTGGGCGTACTCACCACGGTGGCCTTCGTGCTGCTCGGCATGGAAGACGCAGCAGTCTGGGGGCTGGCGACGGCCGTGCTGCACTTCGTGCCGTATCTCGGTTCGGTGGTGATTGCCGTGGCCAGCGGCATCGGTGCGTACCTACAGATGGGCGCGTGGTCGGATGCGCTTGTCGTGGCAGGTGTCACGCTGCTGCTGGCCACCCTGGTCGGCACGCTGCTCGTGACGTGGCTGCAGAGCCGGGCATCCAAGCTCGATCCGTGCGTGGTCTACATCGGCCTGCTGCTGTGGGGCTGGCTGTGGGGCTTGTGGGGCTTGCTCCTTGGAACGTCGATCACGGCAATGATCAAGGTTGTATGTGATCACGTCGATCGATTGCGCCCGCTCGGTACGCTGCTTGGCACCACGGACGCGCCGGCAGGTGTGTCGCAGCGCTTGCTCGACCGACTGCGCGGCCGTCCCACACGGCGTCCGGAACGCGTACGTCTCCCGCGTTGATCGCTTTCGGATCACCTTGCGCAGCAAGCGTTACAAGCGCGCATGTAACCCTTACGCAACGATCACGTCGCGACGCGGGTGGATCCATTGGTATGTTGCCTTGTCTGCGTCGCGGTGTTGTGCAGGAGTGGTGCAGGTCTTGTCGATTGTGCGGAGCATGCGGGCGTTGTTGGCACGTCGGTTGCGGTGCGCAAGGCAACTAGATCACGTCCGCAGGAGGGCGCCATGAACCGACTACGCCCCACCTTACGTGGCCCGCATCAGCGCGGCGAACGACCGGCAGGGACTACGCCGCCGCGTGCGCCAGACACGGGTCGAAACGCTGAAAACATCGACAAAATGCTCGGCAAGCCGGAGTCGGGATCGCAAGAGCGGCTGCCTCACGAGCGCGATCAGAACCTTGAAGAGCAACGTTCCGAACCGCGAAGCAATGTCGAGCAGGCCGCACGCGACATCGAAAGCGGGCAGCTTGACACCGATCTGCACAACACCCCCGGCGTAGAACGCGTCGTGCGAGAACGCCATGCGGCCAACCGTAACGACAGCGATCGCCAGGTCGCCAATCGCAGCGCAGACGATCTTGCTCACAAGCGAGGCCAGACGGGCGGTCCTTCGCACAGCCGCGATAAGCACAAAGACTGATCGACCCATGCGCATCGCTTATGTGACTGAAACCTGGCCGCCCGAACTCAACGGCGTATCGCTCACTGCCGCGCGCACCGTGGCGTTTCTGCAGGCGCGCGGGCATGACGTGATGCTGGCGCGGCCGCGTCAGAGGGCCATCGACGCTGGCAAGCCTGCGTTGGCGGAAGACACGCTGCGGGTTCCTGGCGTGCCAATTCCGCTGTATCCGGATTTGCGCATGGGATTGCCTGCACGGCGGCGCCTGCTTCGCGCATGGGGCGCGTATCGGCCCGACCTCGTGCATGTCGCCACGGAAGGACCGCTCGGCTGGTCGGCCATTCGGGCTGCGCGGCAACTTGGCGTGCCCGTGACTTCGGATTTCAGAACGCGCTTTGACGAGTATGGCCGCCACTACGCGTGGGAAGGCGCCGTAACCCTGGTGCGTGCCTATCTGCGCGCCTTTCACAATCGCACAGATCGCACCTTCGTCCCCACGCGCGAACTGCAGCGGCAGTTGAGCGACCTCGACTTCGAACGCCTCACGGTCAGTACGCGCGGCGTGGACGCACACAGGTTCACGCCGCAAGCCCGCAGTCACGCATTGCGTGCGCAATGGGGGGCTGGCGCTGACACGCCGGTCGTGCTCACAGTCGGGCGTCTTGCGTTGGAAAAGAACCTGGGTGTTGCGCTGGATGCGTTTGATGCCGTACGCGAGCGCGTGCCCGAGGCGCGCCTCGTCATGGTGGGCGATGGTCCGCAACGCAGCGCGCTGCGCCGTCGCTGTCCCGATGCCATCTTTGCAGGCACGCAGCATGGCGAGGCATTGGCCGCGCACTATGCATCGGCAGATGTGTTTCTCTTTCCAAGCGTGACCGAGACCTTCGGCAACGTGGTGGTCGAGGCGATGGCCAGTGGCTTGCCCGTGGTGGCGTTCGATACCGCCGCGGCCGGCATGCACGTGCGTAGCCACGAGAACGGTTGGCTCGCGCCCGTCGGCGATGCCGCGTCGTTCACGCAGGCTGCCGTCACACTTGCCACGGATGCCGGCTTGCGCCAACGCTTGGGTCAAGCGGCGCGGTTGACCGCACAGGCTCTGGATTGGCCGCGCGTGCTCGAACGCTTTGAAGCGGCGCTCATCGCTGTGCACGACGCTGCCGCCAACGGGGAGGCCTACCATGGCGACCCACGCGTGGCCTGATTGGAAGCGCTGGCGCGAGCGCGATCGGCAGCTCGCCGTGGCACTCAATCACGTGGCGGGCGACGCGTCGGCCATGCGCTTTTATCGTGGTGTCAGTCGCCTTGGCGACGGCATGCTTTGGTATGCGTTGATGGCGGCGTTGCCCGTGGTAGGCGGTGACACCGGCTGGGAATGCGCCAAGCAGATGGGGCTCACGGGGCTGCTGTCGCTGGTCATCTACATCCTGCTCAAGCGCGGCGTGTGCCGGCCTCGGCCTTACCTCTCTTGCGAAGAGATCCACCTGTGCGGGCGAGTGCTCGATCAGTTCAGCTTTCCGTCGGGCCACACGCTGCACGCGGTGTCGTTCAGCATCGTGATGGCCGCGTATTACCCGCGCATGGCGCTGGCGCTCGTGCCGTTTACGCTCATGGTGGCCGTCTCTCGCGTCGTGCTTGGCCTGCACTATCCGAGCGACGTGCTGGCAGGTGCCGGGCTCGGCATGCTGATCGGTGGATTGTCGGTGTGGTTGTTCTAGCGCTTGCGCTCAGTACGACGTTTGTGCGTGCCCGGCGACGGTGGTTTCCGGGCCGCCCATCCACGCCTGGGCCAGCACCTGCGCAAAGCCGTTCTTCGTGACGGGCGTGCGCGTCGCCAGGCATGCAGCGAGCAATTCCTGCCAATGGCGAATGACGTCGGGATGCGCCGCGTCGGCCGGATGCAGGCCCAGACGCAACAGCGGTGTCTCGGCGTGCCGCTGCGCCAGCCAGCGCAGGTAGTACCGTGACACCAGCCGGCGCGCCGGCGAACGCACGCTGTACGTCAGGCAGGGCGCCTTGAGCGGGCGCCGAGGGTGCAGCAGGTAGAAGCGTTGCAGCGTGGTCGTATAGCGCAGGGGCAGGCCGTCCAGCGCCTCCCAGGTTGCCGGGTTCATCAGCCACGCCGGGGCGACAAAGCCATGCAACGGCCAGCCGTTGGCGGCAAACCATGCAGCTCCAGCTTCAATGCGCGCGCGCGCCGCCGCCAGCGGAATGGCAGAGAATTCGCCTTCGCCGGCGGTATAGCGCGTGCGGATCAGTTGGTTGATCACCCCGCCGGGGGGCTGGTCGTCCAGGTGCGCGTAGCCGTGCAGGACAAGCTCATCGCCTTCGGTCAGGCACTCGCTCATCACGCGGCAGAAGCGCTCGCTACTGCGTGCGGTCGGGCCGCGATAGAAGTTCGGAATGACCAGCAGCGACTTGGGTACGCGCGCCACCTCATCCAACGCAGAGAGCAACACCTTGCACGCAGGCCAGGTGGCGGGCGTGACGTCGTGCATGGCAAGAACGAGATAGCGCGACATGATGAACAGAATCGATCAGGGCTACCGGCCGCGCGAAGCACGCACGGGCTCGCGAGCCGGTTGTGGAGTTGTCTGCGCAGCGGCGCTGGTTTGCCGGCCGAGCAGCGCGCGGTAGCGTTGCAGAAGTTGCGGCAGGACTGCCTGCCAGTCGTACTGCATCGCATGGCGGCGCGCCGCGTGCGCCAGTGCGACCGGATCGCGTTGGCGCAGCGCCTGGAGTGCCTGCGCGAAATCGTCAGCGCGGCAGCGCGGCACGGCATAGCCGACACGCTCGTTCACCAACTCGCTTAAACCGCCGGCCGCGCAGGTGACGACCGGCACGCCGCTGGCCATCGCTTCCAATGCGACGAGGCCGAATGTTTCCTGATCGCCCGCATGCACAAACACATCGGCACTTGCCATGGCTGCGGCCAGGTGCTGCGTGTCGCCTTCATATGCGAGTGCGCGTACGTGCTTGCCACGTGGCGGTGTCGGGCCCGAACCAATGGTGACGAGCACGCTGCCGTCGTCCAGCTTGTCCACCGCGTCGCACAGCACGTGCAGATTCTTCTCAGGCGCATAGCGGCCGACGTACAGCAGCACGCGTGCATCGCGCGGCAGGTCGAGTTGTTCGCGCCAGCGCAGCGAGCGCCGCGCAGGATGGAACAAGCGCGTGTCTACGCCCAACGGCTGCAGTTCTATGCGTTGCACACCCAGGTCGGCCACTTTCTGCGCGATGTAACGGCTGGGCACAAACACCGTATCGAAGTGCGGATACAGCTTGCGGGCGTACGCGGCAGCGGCCAGTTCGGCAGGCGGGCCGCCCAGGCGGCGGAAGAACGCGGGCAGATCGGAGTGATAGAACGCCGCCACCGGCACCTGCAGCTGCGCGCCGGCATGCACCGCCGCCCATGACAGCCGGTACGGGTCACCCGCTTCAATCAGATCCGGCGACAGCGCACACAGCGCCCGCATGGCTGGCCCGGTCCGCAAGGGAATGCGATAACCATGCGACAGCGGCAGCGGCACGCCCGGCACTACGGCGATCTCATTGGTAGCGTCGTCCGCTGTGCCGGGCACGACCAACGTGTGCCGCCAGTGCGTGGAGCGCAGGAAGTCGTGCTTGGCGCGCAGGTAGCGTTTGACGCCACCGCTTTCCGCCGCCCAGAACATCGTCACGTCAGCCAGATGCAAGGACGCGGTCGTCGCATCGCCGTCATCGCGGTGCGGGTAGTGATCGGTGGGCAGCTTGCGCACGGGGCTCCTGTCGGTAGCGGGCGCGTCAGACCTGGCGCCGCATTTCCGCCGGCGCAATGCGCATCAGCCCGCGATACTTGGCCACTGTGCGGCGCGCAACGATCACGCCCTGCTCGGCGAGCATCTTGGCGAGCGACACATCGGAGAGCGGTGCGTCCGAATCTTCAGCTTCGATCATCTCCTTGAGCAACGCCCGCACCGACGCGGCCGAGCACGCGCCGCCGGTGTCGGTTGCCAGTTGGCGCGAGAAGAAATACTTGAACTCGAAGATGCCGCGCGGCGTGGCCATGTACTTGTTGCCCGTGGCGCGCGAGATGGTCGATTCGTGCAGGCCGAGTTCTTCGGCCACGTCACGCAGCACCAGCGGCTTCATGGCCACCTCGCCGTATTCCAGGAAGTGCTTCTGGTGCGCGACGATCGCCTCAGCCACGCGCTGGATGGTGGCGAAGCGCTGCTGCGCGTTGCGGATCAGCCAGCGGGCTTCCTGCAGTTGGTGCGCCAGCGGCGTGCGATTGTGGCCGCGCGTCTGGGCAAACAACTCCGCGTAGACCTTGTTGACGCGCGCGCACGGTGCCACCGCAGGGTTGGTCACGGCAACCCACTTGCCCTTGATCTTGGCGACGATCACGTCGGGCACGATGTAGCCCGCATGCGCTTGCGAGAAGCGCAGCCCCGGGCGCGGGTCCAGCATGCGGATCAGTGCGCAGGCATCGCGCAACTCCTCTTCGGTACACCCCAGCGCGCGACGCATCTGCGTGAGTTCGCGTTTGGCCAAGCGCGGCAGGTGGCTACGCACGATGTCTTGCGCGATCTCCTGGATACGTTCTTCGGCTTCGGTGTCAGCGGGGCGCGCTTCAATCTGCAGGCGCAGGCACTCCGCCAGATCACGCGCCGCGACGCCCGGCGGATCCAGGCTTTGCACGAGCGCCAGCGCAATCTGCATTTCCTTCTCGGTCGGCGGCGGCTCCACTGGCGCCAGCGGAATCAACTCGGAGAGCAGCTGGCGCAGGTAACCGTCGTCATCCAGCGCTTCAATCAGCGTCTGTGCGAGGAGGCAGTCGCGGTCTGACAGGCGATAGCTGCGCAACTCCTGATGCAGATGTTCGCGCAGGCTCGGCGTGGAGTGCACCCATTCGCCGATGTCACTGTCTTCACCATCGCCATGGTGGGCGCCACCGTGGCTGTAGTAGGTGCTGAAGTCGGTGGGGAAATCTTCCGATGCGGCCAGCGTCGGATCAGTCTCGATGGCGCTCGTGGTGGTTTCCAGCGGAGCGTCGTCTGCAGGCGTGTGGTCGGCCGCGGCGCCGTCCCGATCGGCAGCAGGAATGGCTATGTCGCCGGTGCGTGCAGCATCGGGCTGCGCACCCGCTTCTTGCTCGACCTCTTCCAGGAACGGATTGCTTGCGAGCGCTTCTTGCATTTCCTGCGCAAATTCGGTTGCAGACAACTGCAGCAGCTTGACGGATTGCTGCAGTCGCGGCGTTAGCGCGAGATGCTGCTTCGCACGCATTTCCAGAGCGGCCTTGACCATTCGCCTTGCCTCCTTTGGTGAGTGGGCGTCGACAATTACGTCGACCGGTCACCGCATCGATGCAAAGGATATGCCATGTCAAAAAAGCTAGCCGCCACAAGGCTTTACGGGCGGCTGGCACGCCGTTTCTACATGGTCATGTCGTTTTTATATGCCCATTGTTGCCGGCACATGACAGCGCCGACGGTGGTTGCGGGCTGCGTGCGCGGTGCAGATGGGTGGCACCGCAGGTACATGCGTTGCTGCGACGGAGGCGGGAGACGCGCCGCAGTGCGCTTCCATTGCCTTCTTTTCGAAGCATCACATTCCAGGAGAAACCACATGCGAACACGTTTCCTGACCGCTGCGCTCGCCAGCGTCATCTTCGGGCTTAGCATCGGCACGGCCGTCGCCCAGACGACGACCGCGCCGGTCGACAACCAGGAATCTAGCAACCCGACCAAGGCGCCGGGCAAGCGCACCGATCCGCCATCTTCAACTGCCGACCGCACGGCCAATACATCGATGCCAGGCAGCCAGGCGACACCGGCCGCGGGGAGTGACAGCGATACCAACAAGCCGATGCACAAGAAGCATCGTCATCACAAGAAATCGAAGTCGGACGCAACCGTGCCAGGCGGCACCAATAGCGCGGGCGACATGTCGCACTCGGGCGTGCAGGCCGGCGGCAACGATGCTGCAACGACCACCGGGAATTCGTACCCCGGCAGCTCGAAGCAAGGCCAGTAACGTTGAAAGGGAAGGGCTCGCCATGCCGATGACATTGACCACCGCCGTTCGCACGGGGCCGCGCGCCCGCGCGGAAACCGAACCCGCACCCCGTCGGCCGACACCGGAACCACAGGAGCGCCGCCGCCATGAGCATCCCGGCGAACGCGCGCACGCGCATCCGCGCTAGAACGTCAGCGCGGATGCAGCGGGGTATGGCAGGGTCGGAAGCGTCGAGCTTCGGGAAGCAGCGTCGTCAGGCCGCCATGGCGGCGGCCGCGGTGCTTTGGTAGAGGTCGAGGCGGTTGTACAGCGTCTTCAGGCTGACACCAAGCGTCTTGGCGGCCTGGCGCTTGTCGCCATGAAAATGCTCCAGCGTGGCCAGGATCATTGCGCGTTGCGCATCCGCCAGCGTCACGCCCACCGACAGGCTGAGCACACCTTCCTTGACGGTTGGGCGCGCAGGGCCGCGTGCGGGCGCCAGCGGTGCGGCCAGTTCGACGGTTTTCTCGCCGAGGATGTAGCCGCGCTGCACGGCGTTGCGCAACTCGCGCACATTGCCGGGCCACGGCTGGCCTCGTAGTGCCGCCAGGGCCTGGCGCGAGAACACCTTGTCGGTCTGGTGCGCAGCGTTGAACTGGGCAAGGAAGTGCAAGGCCAGCTCTTCGATGTCGTCTTCGCGATCGCGCAGCGGCGGTACCTGCAGCGGCACCACGGCCAGGCGATACATCAGATCTTCGCGGAAGGCGCCTTCACTCACCGCTTCCAGCAGGTTGCGGTTGGTGGCCGCGATGATGCGTGCGCGCGTCTGGATGGGCTCAGTGCCGCCCACCCGCATGAATACGCCGGTCTCCAGTACGCGCAGCAGCTTGACCTGCATCTCGACCGGCATCTCGGTAATTTCATCGAGGAAGATCGTGCCGCCGCAGGCATGTTCGAAATAGCCGATATGCCGCTGGGCCGCCCCAGTAAAGCTGCCCTTCTCGTGGCCGAACAGTTCCGACTCGATCAGGTTGGGCGAGATGGCGCCGCAGTTCACCGCGATGAAGGCCTGGTCTGCGCGCGGGCTCATGTCATGCACCGTGCGCGCGATCAACTCCTTGCCCGTACCCGATTCGCCCATGATGAGCACGGTGGCCAGCGTGCCCGACACCTTGCCGATCTGATCGTACAGCGCGCGCATCACGGGCGAGCGGCCGTAGAGGTGACCGAAATCCGGCTCGGCGATCGATTGGGTGGGGGATGTTTCGGCGTCGGACGGCACGCGCTCGGCGTCGTCAAAGTCGGCCAGGGCAGGGGGATAGCTCAGGCGCCCGGCGGTCACGGCACGTTCGTCGGCGAAGGCTTCGCTCAAGGACATGGCTCCCTCGTGGTTGATCGCGACGGGGACGTCCTGACGAGCGACTGCATCTTCAGCGATGCAGTCTCCGGAAGGCTGGGTACGTCGTCATCCCGTCACATTGTGTTGAAAAGTTGAGCCATTATCAGGGCCGCCGAAGCGCGTTGTATGTCGGGCATGCGCTGACGTTTCTTCCATCCTGTCGGCGAAACGCTGACAAGAAACGGGCCTGAGACGCAGATGCCGCGCGGCTTTCACATTTTCATGCGGCGAGAAGTGTCCATTTCGGCCCGAGGGTGGCGCCGCGCGGACCATCTCAACTATGCTGACTGCTACGCAGTTCCGGCACGGCCGCCGGAGTGATGTATTCGATCCATTTCTTGCACGTGTGCGTGTAAAAATTACCGGCGCCCCGCGCCGATGTGGGTTTTGAAGCGCGATTGCGTAGGTTGTATTGGATGGAATACTTTTTGCACCTGCCGCCGGTTCTGCAGCCAGGCGCACCGTCGCGCCCTGCATGACCGCCGGCACATGCCGGCTCATCCAACCACATTGAGATGCCACATATCCTGATTGTCGAAGACGATGCCAACGCGCGCGCTGCTCTGGGTGAGCTGGTGGGTGCCGAGGGCTTCACCACCGCGCTGGCCGGGTCCCTGCGCGATGCGCGCATTCAGATGTCGCGTCACAGCCCCGATGCCGTGCTGATCGATCTTGTCCTGCCTGACGGCAACGGCATGGATCTGATGGAAGACATCGCGCCGCACTCCGGCACCGAGATCATCGTCATGACGGGCCACGCCAGCGTGGAAACCGCCGTCGAGGCGCTGCGCATGGGCGCGGCCGACTACCTCGTCAAGCCGGTCAACTTCCAACGTTTGAAATCGGTCCTGGCGCGGATTCCACGCCCGGGCGATCTCAAAGCCGAGATCGGCAATCTGCGGGGCGAGCTGCGGCGCCTGGGCCTTTTCGGCCAGATGCTCGGCAACTCGACGGTGATGCAGACGTTGTATGACCAGGTCAGCCGCGTGGCGCCCACCGAGGCGACTGTGCTGCTGATTGGCGAATCCGGCACCGGCAAGGAACTGGCCGCGCAGACCATCCACGACCTCAGCCTGCGTCGCAAGCAGCCGTTTCTGCCGGTCAACTGCGGTGCCATTTCGCCCAACCTGATCGAGTCGGAAATGTTCGGCCACGAGCGCGGCAGCTTTACCGGCGCCGACCGCCAGCACAAGGGCTATTTCGAACGTGCCAATGGCGGCACGCTGTTCCTCGATGAAATTACCGAGATGCCGATCGAGCTGCAGGTGAAACTGCTGCGTGTGCTGGAAACCGGCGTGTTCATGCGCGTGGGCACCAACCGCGAGATCGACTCCGATGTGCGCGTGATTGCCGCTACCAACCGCGACCCTGAAGAGGCCGTTGCCGACGGCAAGCTGCGCGCCGACCTGTATCACCGCCTGAACGTGTTCCCGCTGCAATTGCCGCCGCTGCGCGAGCGCGGCAAGGATGTCGAGCTGCTTGCTCAACATTTCCTCGACCAGCTCAACGCGCAGAGCAATACCAAGAAGGCATTCCTGCCGCCGGCCATGGAAACGCTGCGCGGCTATCACTGGCCGGGCAATGTGCGCGAACTGCGCAATTACGTGCAGCGCGCGTACATCCTGTCGGACGACGCCGGCATCGATACGGCCAATGTGCCGCTGCAGGTGTCGAGCACGCAGGTCTCGTCCGGTTCCACGCTGACGATTTCGGTCGGCACCTCACTGGCGAGCGCCGACAAGAAGATCATTCTTGCCACGCTGGAGCAGTGCGGTGGGGTGAAGAAGCGCGCGGCTGAACTGCTCGGTATCAGCCTCAAGACGCTTTACAACCGGCTGGAGGAATACGGCAACAGCAACGCCGACGACAGCGGCGATGGCAACAGCGCTGGCTCCGGCCGCGCACATGCCACCGAGGCATAACCAGATTTCCTGGCGCGGTACGCGGCTTGCTGGACCAGTGGGGCATCCGCCCCATGGCGGCAAGCTCACTCAACTGCACAGGAGGTCACCATGCTGCGTTATGCAGTCGTCTTTTTCATCATCGCCCTGATTGCGGCCGTGCTCGGGTTTGGCGGCATCGCTGCCGGTGCAGCGAGCATCGCCAAGATCCTCTTCATGATTTTCGTGGTGCTGTTTGTGGTCAGCCTCATCTGGGGTCTGGTCGCCGGCAGAGGATGACGCCGGGATGATGCGCACAGCTTTCAACCCGGCTCTCACGATGCCACGCAACTCTAGGAGCGCTGATTGATGGAACCGTCTCAAACCAACCCGTTTCCCAAATCCGATGCCAACGGCAACCTCATCCGCGGCGACGTGGCGCAAGCCGCCGAGCGTGTGAAGGCGACCACGGCACAGGCTATCGACCGCACTGCCGACGCAGCGGCCACCGCACTTGACGAGGCCGCTGCCAAGCGCGATCAATGGCGTGCCTCGCAGCAACGCTTGATGAGCGATGCGGCGGACTGCATGCGATCGCACCCGCTTGCGACGATCGGCCTGGCATTCGGCGCGGGCTTTCTCATCAGCCGGCTGCTGGGTAGCGGTAACGACTGAGGGCGCAAGCCCTCAAGATTCCTCGCAGCCACGGCCGCGCTTGCGTGCGTGCCGTGTGCTGACTAGGCTCAAGGTCGAGGCCGGCACTGCGCTGGCCGCATCGCCTTGCAAGGAACCTCCATGCGCCCGGTTGCCTGCTTCGACCGCGACCTGCTCAAGCGCTCCGCCCAGGTGCTGATGGGGGCGGTGCGGCAATGGTCTGCACATCGCGCCGCGAGCAAGGGCGCGGCGTTGTCGTTCTATACGTTGTTCTCAATGGCGCCAGTGTTGGTGCTGGTCATTTCCATTGCCGGCTTGTTCTTCGGCGAACAGGCCGCGCGCGGCGAAATCTTTGGGCAGATCCAGGGTCTGGTGGGCGCGCAGGGTGCCTCCGCAGTGGAAGCGGTGCTCGCCGCTACCCGGCGCTCGGGCAGCGGCCTTTTCGCTGCAGCCACGGCCGTCGCGCTGTTGCTGGTGGGCGCCACCACGGCCTTCTCCGAACTCAAGGACAGCTTGGACGAACTGTGGGAAGTGCCGCCGCGCCAGCAGGCAGGGCTGTGGGGCCTGTTGCGTTCGCGTCTGCTGTCGTTCAGCCTGATCCTGGTGCTGGCGTTTCTGCTGCTGGTGTCGCTCACCATCAACGCAGCGCTGGCGGTGGTGGAGCGCTTCTGGGGGGCGTTGTGGGCGGGCTCCACCTCGGGCATCGCGTTGCTGGTGGCGCAGGTGTTGTCGTCGGCGTTTTCATTTGCGGTCGTATCGCTGCTGTTCGGCACCATTTTCAAAATGCTGCCGGAAACGCGTGTGGCTTGGCGCGACGTTGCCCTCGGGGCCGTCGTAACGGCGCTGCTTTTCACGCTGGGCAAACACCTCATCGGCCTGTATCTGGGCAACAGCGCCGTGGCGTCGTCTTACGGGGCGGCGGGTTCGGTGGTGGCGCTGATGCTGTGGATCTACTACTCCGCCCAGATCTTCTTCTTCGGCGCGCTGGTCACGCGGCAATACGCGCTGCGATTCGGCAGTCGCCAGTACGAAGCCTCGGGTCAAGCCGGTGCGGCCGCGCAGGCTGCGTTGCTCAACCCGACGCTGGCGGCAAATCTCTCCAGTGGTGGGGCCGGCGGCAACGCAAACGCGGCGCGCGGCAGCCGCTAAGCCCCAAGACGCCGGCTCAATCCCGCGTCAACTGTTCCAACAGCATGCCTGCCACGAACGCCAGACCGATCGTAATGACCGGATGCTGACGCACGGAACCGCTTGCCTGCTCTGACACATTCGCGTGCAGGTTCTTCAACTGTTCGGTGCGTTTATCGAACTGTGTGAGCGCCGTGGAAAGAACGCTCGCCAGCCGGTCGATGCCTTCTGCCGTGGCATCTTTGACGCGCTGGGCAGTGTGATCGATCTGCGGATGGAGCGTGGTGATGGTCGCACCGTTGGCGCCATTTGTGCCGTTGGTGCCATTGCTGCTGCCGGGCGGCTTGGGGGTCAATTCGGTCATGTCGGCCTCCTGAACTGATGCATGTCAGCCAATTCATAAGCAACCGCCATGCCCCACCGTTGCGTGCCACCCAAAAGAAAAGGGCCACGACTGTGGCCCTCGACACGGTGAGGAACTGCGTGGCTAGCCGACCGTCACCACGGTCTTGCGCACAGCCCAGATTTCAGCTTGCAGGGCGAGTGCGGCGAGTGCCTGCAGGCTGTCCTGCGGCAAAGCCTTGATCCGTTTGCGGCGATTGGCGGCACGCTGCTGACGCGCCGCGCGCACGCTTTGCTCGTCGAGCTGCCACGCCTTGCGGGTGGTCTCGATGATGCGTTGCACTGCCGGATCGACAGGGATTCGACTACGCACGATGTTGGACTCCTTGCTTCTTTGCTTCTTTCAATGTCGCGGCGTACCCAAAGGCGGGTTTCGCGACGGACTCCACAATACGGGAGCTTCATGACAACTTCGATAACACCGACTCCGAAAGGGTTGTCAGTGCATTCCCACAACGGGTTGGTCTCCTCCGTCCGGGGGACGGTTCCTAGGGAGTTTCCCCCGCTTGCGGCTCGGATCAGTTGATCCTAAGCAAGGGCGCCGATCGCGTACAATCTCGGCTGCCCCGGATTGACAACTCCGTTCGGGCAGTCCATCGGCCGCCGGGATGACCCCGCCAGCCAGCGCCCACGCCATGGGCGCATTCATCACTTCTCCCTTTCGGTTTTTGCCCGTGAGTACGCTGCAGCAGGAGATCCGGCGCCGCCGGACGTTCGCCATCATTGCCCACCCGGATGCGGGTAAAACCACGCTCACCGAGAAACTGCTGTGGTTCGGCGGCGCCATTCAGATGGCCGGCGCCGTGCGTGCGCGCAAGGCCAACCGCCACGCCACCTCCGACTGGATGGAGATGGAAAAGCAGCGCGGCATCTCCGTCACGTCGTCGGTGATGCAGTTTCCGTACCGGAATGAGGGCGGCGACTACATCGTCAACCTGCTCGACACCCCGGGCCACGAAGACTTCTCGGAAGACACGTACCGCACGCTGACGGCCGTCGACTCTGCCGTGATGGTGATCGACTCCGTCAACGGCGTGGAAGCGCAGACCATCAAGCTGCTCAACGTCTGCCGCCTGCGCAGCACGCCCATTCTCACGTTCATCAACAAGCTCGACCGAGAAGGCCGCGCGCCCATCGAGCTGCTCGATGAAATCGAAAGCGTGCTGCAGATCCAGTGCGCGCCGATGACGTGGCCGATCGGCATGGGCAAGTCGTTCAAGGGCGTGTATCACCTCGTGAACGATACTGTCCAGCTGTTCGACCCGAATGCCGACAGCGAGAAGGGTGCCACCGCCGGCCTGATTCAAGGTCTGGACAACCCCGAGCTGGACCGCGTCCTGGGCTCGCAGGCGGAAGAACTGCGCATCGACATCGAACTCGTGCGTGGCGCATCGCACACGTTCGACAAAGAGGCCTTCCTGGCCGGCAAGCAGTGCCCGGTGTATTTCGGTTCGGCGGTGAACAACTTCGGCGTGCAGTCGCTGCTCGATGCGCTGGTTGACCAGTCGCCCGAGCCGCTGGCACGCCCCACCGAAACGCGCGAAGTCAAGCCGATGGAAGAGAAGTTCACCGGCTTCGTCTTCAAGATCCAGGCCAACATGGACCCGAAGCACCGTGACCGCATTGCCTTCGTGCGCGTGTGCTCGGGGCGCTTCGAGCGCGGCATGAAGCTGCTGCAGGTGTCGACCGGCAAGACGGTCGCCATCAACAACGCCATCACGTTCATGGCGCAGGATCGCAACACCACGGAAGAGGCATTTGCCGGCGACATCATCGGCGTGCCCAACCACGGCACGATCCGGCTAGGTGATGCCTTCACGGAAGGCGAGGCGCTCAAGTTCACGGGCATCCCGTCGTTTGCGCCGGAGTTCTTCCGCCGCGCGCGCTTGAACAACCCGCTTCGCCTGAAGCAGTTGCAGAAGGGTTTGCAGCAACTGGCCGAAGAAGGCGCCACGCAGATGTTCCGCCCGCTGGCATCGAACGATCTGGTGCTGGGCGCCGTCGGTATCCTGCAGTTCGACGTGGTGGCGCACCGCCTTGAGCACGAATACGGCGTCGATGCCATCTTCGAACCGCACGAATGTTCCACGGCCCGCTGGCTGCGCGGCAAGCAGGAAGATATCGACAAGCTGATCGACAAGGCTGGCCACAACGTGGCCCTGGATGGTGCGGGTGACTACGTGTACCTGGCGCCGAGCCAGGTGAACCTGCGTCTCACGCAGGAGCGTTTTCCGGATATCCAGTTCATGGAAACGCGGGAAATCGTCTAAGCGGCAAGCAGCAAAAGGAACGGGGCCATGTGCCCCGTTTTTTATTGACCTGTTCGGCGCGCCACCGGGCAAACCGCTTCAAGCTGGCGGGCACCGGTGTCGGCGTTTCGCGGTGAGAATTGCAGGAGCTGCTGCGTCTGCGGGTCTGCGCCGGCCACTTTGACCGTGATCGGCTTGCCTGTATGGAACAACGCGTAGAAGCGCGCCCGCGACTTCACGTCACCCCCGGCATACGCTTCCATGTCGGACACCTCAATGCGCGCGGGGATCGTCAAACGGAGGGGGCCGGAAGCCAATTGGATGCGGACGGCCTTTCCGTTTTGCTCCGGTTGCGCGTTCGTGAATACCGCCACGTGGAGCCGCTTGTCGTCGCAGTTGGCGTAAAAGCTCAGGCCTTCGGTTTCGTAGCCGCCGTAAGTCAATGACTGTGCGACGTAGGACCAGCTTGCGAGTTCTTCTTCGGCGGTTTCCGTGGTGGCAGCCAACGCGGAAGTGGTCAACAAGGTGGCGATGGCAGCAATGGACAGGACGCGCAATTCGGAGCCTCTCACGAGCGATGAAATCCGGCGCGCAACGATGCCGAAATGCCGCTGAAAAGTCCATGCAGCAGACAATTCAAAGGCCGTCCCCGCGGCGTTGTCGCTGTATCCGCACCCGTACCGCATCCAGTCCGCTGCCTGCATCCAGCACCGCATCGTCCGCAAACACACCTTTCGCCAGACGTGCCAGCGTGCCGCCGCCCGGCACCTCCACCGCCATGCGTGCGCCGCGTTCCAATGCATGCTGAAGCGTGTCATGCCACAACACCGGCCGCGCCATGTTCCACGCCAGGTCTTCAACGATGAGGTTCGCGCGGAAGAGCGCACGGGCGCGACTGCTGCTGACGTAGGTGAGTTGCGGCGTGTGGGCCGTGACCTTTGCGGCGGCGGTCGCCAACTCGCCGGCCTGTGCGTTAAGTAGCGGGCAGTGCGACGGCACTGCCATGCACAGCCGCGTTGCCGTTGATGCGCCCGCGCTTTGCGCGCGCGTCATGACTTGCGTGAGCGCCGCATCGCTGCCCGCCACGACAATCTGCCGTTCCGCATTCAGGTTGGCGACATAGGCTGGCGTGGCCGCCGAGTTGACCTGCGCAACGATGGCAGCGACCTCCGGTTCAGTCAGTCCGGCCGTGACGGCCATGCCGTAGCCGCTCGGATATGCGTCTTCCATCAGTTGGCCCCGCAGGCGAACCAAGCGCAGTGCATCGGAGAAATCAAGCACACCCGCTACGACCGCTGCAGGCCACGCGCCGATCGACAGGCCGGCCACCATGTCGGGCGCGGCGCCCTGACGTGCCAACGTACGCGCCACCGCAACACCGGCAATTAGCAGGCAGAGTTGGACGGCCACGGTCGACCGCAGCGCCTCTGCCGCATCCAGCGTGAGCGGATCCGTACCGAGCACGTCGCCCGCTTCGGCCAGGGTCTGCACGACGGCCGGATCGACAGGCAACGCGTGCAGCATGCCCACGCGCTGACTCCCCTGGCCAGGAAACATGAAGAGCACGCTCATGCGAGTTCGCTCCACGGGTCTGCCACGAGGTGGGGGCCGTGATCGGTCTTGAGCAAGGTCTGGCGGGGCGAGGTCAGCCAGTCGCGCCACGCGAATCCACCGCGCCCGGTGTCGATCTGCAGGTCGACGCGGCATTCGGTTTCGGCCAGTACGTGCAGGAGCTGATCGCGCTGCGCGGCTGACGGTGCGTGCGGCATGCGCACAACGAGGTCGAGATCGCTGTCCGCATGCAACACCGGCAAACCGCTGGCGAGCGCAAAGCCGGCGCCGCCCGTCGGCCCCCACCCCCAGCCGAGTGCATTGAGTCCGGGCGCCAGCGCGCGCAAAGTGCGCAGCGCAGCGAACGGTGCGTCGTGGGCGATGGAGACGGCTTGCGCTGCCAACCCCTCGGGCGAGACCACGCGCGTGACGCTGTTTGCGGCTACCGTCGCTGCGCAGCGTTCATGCCGCGCGCCGCCGCGCAGGCCGACCGGCACGGAACCATCGGTGCTGCGCGGGGCGCGTCGCACCACGACAGGCGCCCCTTGCCGGTATGCCGTGATGGCCCAGTCCGGCAAGGGTGCGCCATCCGCCGCCATGGGTGTCTCAGACACCCAAAGCAGATCGTGCGCGCGCAGTTGCGTCTGTGTCATCGCAGCAATGCCTGCGTGGCCAGGAACAGGATCGATGGTCCGAGCAGGCACCCGAGGCCCGTATGGAACGTCGCCACCAGGGAGCCGTACGGCACCAAGCGCCGATCCGTGGCGGCCAGACCCGCCGATACCCCGCTGACCGTACCCGCCAACCCGCCGAACACCATGGCAGCGCGCGGGTTGTTCAAGCCCAGCGCCTTGGCCGCGAACGGCGTGCCGACCATCACCAGGATCGCCTTGACGAGGCCTGTCGCAATCGACAGCGCCATCACATCGGAGGTGGCACCGAGCGCCGCACCGGTCACCGGCCCGACGATGTACGTGACGGCACCCGCGCCGATGGTGGTAACGCTCACCGCATCGGTGTAACCGAAGGCATAGGCAACGCAGGCGCCGACGATGAACGGCAGCACCGTTCCCAGCAGCAGCGAGATGGCGCCGATCATGCCCGCCTTGCGGGCCTCGGTCACCTGCACTTCAAAGGCCGTGGCAACGATGGCGAAGTCGCGCAGCATTGCCCCGCCCATCAGGCCGATCCCCCCAAACAGCTTCAGGTCAGCCAGGCCGCGTTCGCCACCGGTCTGGATGCCGCCCCAATAGGCGAGCACCAGCCCGATCATGATGGCGATGGCCGAGCCGTGCACGCGCCCGAACGTCAGCTTCTTGGACACCCACATCGACAGGCCCATGACGATGCCGACCAGCGCGAACGCCGCGACCAGTCCGTTGTGCTGCAGAACTTTCTCTAGCATTGACAGCATGGTGGGGCTCCTTAGGCGCGGGCTTGTTCGGATTCAGGCAGTGGGGGCAGGGGGCGCCGGTCTTCCGCGTTGCCTGTGCGGTTGATGAGGGCAATGCAGACACCGCACACGAGCACCGCGCCGATGGCGCCCAGCAGTGCGACAGGGCCACCGCGCAGTGCCGTGACGACGTTCTGTGTGGCAGCCATCGCCACCACCACGGGGATGTACATCGCGCCCCAGAACGAGACGCCCGCCTCTGTGGCGGCAGGCATGAGCCCGTGCCTGTGCAGATAGAGCCGCGCGAAGATGAGCAGCAGCATGGCGATGCCCACGCCGCCCACATTGGCCTTCACGCCGATGGCCTGGCCGAGCAGGTCGCCCAGGAAGAGGCCGGCGATATGACATAGCGCCAGCAGGGTTGTACCGTAGATGATCACGTCTTTGTCTCCTGAAGGAACGGCGATGGGTCGCCTGTTGTGGTGTTTGGTGATCGAGGGTTGAGGACTTTGTTTTGCTTTGCTGGTGCATCCTTTGTTTCATCCCCCGCCGGGGCTGAGTCACTTTCTTTGTCTTGCCAAAGAAAGTAGGCAAAGAAAGGCGCGCTCGAGATGGCGAAAGACTCCTTGAATTTCTGTCGCAGGGAGGGAGAGGAGGCAAACTCGCTTCGCTCAAACAGCCTCCTCTCTTCTTCCTCCCTGCAACACAAATTCAAGGCGCCATCTAGGGCAGGTACGGCCAAACCATCTGGGCGCATGTGCTCGCGCCGCGATGTGCCTCCTATTTGTTATGCGCTTTCTGGCTGCGTGTTCCATTGCTCGCGCAGGCGTTTGCGTACCTCTGAGGACGCGCTGCGCAGCGGTGCGCCCAGGCGGCCTTCCAGCCCGCGCGAAGGGTCGGCTGCGATATTGACCAGCGCCGCTGCAAGCGCCGTCTGCACGGTATCGATGTCACTTGCATCTGGCGCGTCGGCGGACTTCACCTTCAGCAGTTTCCACAGCAACCCGAGCGATGCGAAGCTGGCAATGTCGTACGCCATGGGCGGAATCTCTTGCGCGAGGCGTTCCAGGTCGGCAACGGAGCGCAGCGTTACGCGCGCGGCAGCGGCCTTGCCCATCGCGTGCACCATCACGTCGGCATCGTCCAGGGCGAGTAGGCGGTTGGCCTGGTAGCCGTGCGCCAGCAAGGCGCCCGACATGGCACGACCGACGATAAGACCGATTACGGGGTGGCCGGCCAATCGGGCGGCCGCGTAGGCATCCGCCGCCGCAGCCAGTGCGAGGTGGATGCCGTAGGCCTCTTCCCGGCGCCCGTAGGCCTGGCTTGCTACATCGATGACGGCGACGATGGCGCGCTTCTTTTCCTGCCCCGCATCCGCAGTCATGGCATCGCGCACGGCACGCGCGAGCTGCCAGCCTTCGATGAGGCTGACTTCACCGTTGCGTGCGCGGGGGAAGCGGTTCTGGGCATCGGGCACCACGGCGATGTAGCGCGCGGGCTGACCTGCCAGCACGGCATCGACGACTTGCAGCGTGCTGCCGTAGCCCGCCACCGGCGTGCCGCCGGCAAGCGCGCGCATCCAGGTCGCGCCGCGCGTGGAAAGTTCGTTCTGGCTCATGCGGCGTCCTTTGCGTAGTGCGTGCGCACATCTTCGGCCGTGGCTTGGCGCGATGTGTCGACGGCGTTGAGACGTTCGAGGTAGTGATCGATCTGCTCGCTGCGCTGGTGCTTTGGCGCGCCGGCACGCAGCCACTCGATCACCTGCGCGCGGATCGTGACGGAATCGTCTTCAATGCAGACATCGGCCAGGCCGGTGGCGGCGCGTTGCTCTCCACCGGTGAGGCTCCAGATGAAAGGGCGATCGCGCGAGTCGTATTCTTCAATGCCGGCTTCCTGCTCGATCACCTGCGGGCCGTTCAGGCCGAGGCGTGCCTCACGTGTCATCAGCAGGTAGCTGCACAGGCCCGCGGCGATGCTCATGCCGCCAAAGCAGCCGACCACGCCCGCCGTGATGCCGATCACCGGCCCATACTCGCGCAGCGCACGGATGCCCGCGTGGATTTCAGCAATGGCGGCCAGGCCCAGGTTGGCTTCCTGCAGCCGCACGCCGCCGGTTTCGAAGACGATGACGGCGCGTGTGGGAATGCCGTTGCGATTGTCTTCTGCCGCCAGTTCCAGCGCGCCCGCAATCTTGGCGCCGGACACTTCGCCCATGCTGCCGCCCTGGAATGCGCCTTCAATGGCAAGCACCACGGCGGGCTGCCCGCCCAGCGTGCCGCGTGCCACCACCACGCCGTCGTCGGCCTGCGTGACGATGCCCTGGCGCGGCAGCCACGGCGAGGTCAATTGCTCGAACGGATCGAGCAGCTCGCGGAAGCTGCCGGGGTCGAGCAGGGCAATGGCGCGTCGGCGCGCATCGCGTTCGATAAAGCTGTCGCGTTCAATCGGATTGCGTGACATGGCTTCTCCTCAAGATTGCGCGAGTGCTTCGAGCGCCTGCTCAAGCCGCAACCGCACCACGGCCGGTGTCGCGCCGAAATCGTTGATGATGATCTTGGCCGCCGGCCACGCGTGCGAGCCGAACACACGTGCAAGCTGCGCCTGCCATGTCGCGCTCATGCCATTGACGGACGTGGTGATGGCCACGTCGATCTGCCCGGCGCTGCCCGGGGTCAGCAGCACTTCAAGGTCGCCCGAGCCGACTACGCCGGCATACGCACGGCGCCCCGCGGGTGCACCGCCGGTGAACTGAAAATCAAGATGCTCCATGTTCGGTTTCCTGATGAGCGGATTCGATGTCGGACGCTGCGTGCGCGTTTGCGGGCAAGCGGTCAAGGAAGAGCGCGGCGGCCAGCAAGTCGGCTGCGCCGCCGGGCGACACGTGCAGCGCCAGCATGTCTTGTTCAAGCGTGCGGAAAGCGCGGCGGCCTTGTGCTGTTGCCAAGCCGCCTCCTGCACGCACGGTGGCGGCGCCCGTTTGCACGACGTGCAGTGCCTTGGCGCCGCCGCGCGCGAGCACACAGGTGTCGTCCAGCGCGGCCATGACGGCAAGCAATGCATCCACGCGTGCGTGGTCTTCGCGAATGCCGGCCGCACGCGCCTCGCGCAGCGCCGGCAGCGCCACCTTGATCACGTGCGGGAAGCCGGCACAGGCCTGGCCCTTGGCACCGCCGACGCCGTAATCGTTGCAGGCGCGCTCGCCTTTGTGGCCAGTCGAGACGGGGGCAAAGCGATCGGGAATGTTCGCCAGGCGCGCGGCGCGGCCCGCAACAGCGGCCGCGTTTAACGCATGTGGCGCCTGGCTCGCAGCCGTGACCAGCAGGCCGAGCGCCCAGATGGCGCCGCGGTGCGTGTTGATGCCACCTGTGGCATCGAGCATGGCCGCTTCACCTTCGCGCCCCAGGCGGCCGATGCGCTCGCGCAGGGCAAGTTGCGCACCGGCCTGCATTTCGATTTGCGCGCCGGCCAGCGCCATGGCTTCAAACGCTGGGCGCAGCGTCTGCGCGGAATGCACCATCAGCGTCCAGTCCAGATCGTGATGTGCGCCGTTGCCACGCACATCCACAAGACCGGGCTTGGGCGACAGCGTCACCTCGTCGATGAGGGCGGACTCGACCAGCGCGGCTAACCGCTTCGCACGCGCTTTCTGGCTGGCCGGCAGAGGCCGTTGCAATGTCTTCTCCATTACCAGCTCCGGAAGCGTGCGGGCGGCTCGTACAGCCCGCCGGACCATTCGACCAGGTCGGCGATGCTCTTGGCGGCGAGCAATTCACGGCTGGCATCGCTGCGGCGCACGTCGAGGTCTTCGGGCAGGGCGATCAGGCCGTCGCGGCGCATCTGCGCGGTCTTGGACGTGTCGTGGCGCAGTCCAATCGACGTGACGCCCGCCACGACGGCAATCATGGCGCGCCGCTCTTCCAGCGAGCGGGCCTTGTAGAGATACGCAATGCCGTCTTCGGTCAGCAGGTGCGTGACGTCGTCGCCGTAGATCATGATGGGCGCGAGCGGCATGCCGCTTTGCTTGGCCACGGCCACCGCGTCGAGCGTATCGACGAAGGTCGGTTTGCCGCCTTCCTGGAACGTCTCGACCATTTGCACGACGAGCTTCTTGCCGCGCTCGAGCATCGTCACGGGTTCGGTCATGTCCAGCCACGCCGGCGTGGCGTGACGGCGGCCGCGCGGGTCGTGACCCATGTTGGGCGCGCCGCCAAAACCGGCCAGCCGCCCGCGCGTGACGGTGGACGAATGCCCGTCGCCATCCACCTGCAGCGTCGCGCCAATGAACAGGTCCACCGCATACTGGCCGGCCAGCTGGCACAGCATGCGGTTCGAGCGCAGCGAGCCGTCACGCCCGGTGAAGAACACATCGGGGCGCGCGGCCACGTAGCGTTCCATGCCCAGCTCGGTGCCGAAGCAGTGCACGCTTTCCACCCAGCCGGATTCGATGGCCGGGATCAACGTCGGATGCGGGTTCAGCGTCCAGTTGCGGCAGATTTTGCCCTTGAGGCCCAGGCGTTCGCCGTACGTGGGCAGGATCAGCTCGATGGCGGCGGTGTTGAAGCCGATGCCGTGGTTGAGCGACTGCACGTTGTGCCGCTGGTAGATGCCGCGAATGGCCATCATTGCCATCAGCACATGCACGGGCTTGATGAGGCGCGGGTCGCGCGTGAAGAGCGGCTCGATGTAGAACGGCTTGTCGGCCTGCACGATAAAGTCGACCCACGAGCCCGGAATGTCCACACGCGGCAGGTCGGCCGGGTCATCGACGATCTCGTTCACCTGCACGATCACGATGCCATCGGAAAACGCGGTGGGCTCCACCAGCGCGGGCGTGTCTTCGGTGCTCGGTCCGGTGTAGATGTTGCCGTCGCGGTCGGCCTTGAAACCGGCCACCAGCGATACGTTCGGAATCAGGTCCACCACCAGTCGTGCATACAGCTCGATGTAGGTGTGGATGGCGCCGACTTCCAGCAGCCCGTCTGCCAGCAACTGGCTGATGCGCAGGCTCTGCGGCCCGGCAAACGAGAAATCGAGCTTGTGCGCGATGCCGGCTTCGAAAATGTCGAGGTGTTCGGCCCGGCTCACGCTCGGCATGATCATGTGCAGATCGTGCAGGCGCTCGGGGTTCACCTTGGCCAGCGAGCGCGAGAGGAAATCCGCCTGCTTCTGGTTGTTACCTTCCAGCACGACGCGATCGCCCGGGGCGAGCAGCGCTTCGAGCGCGGCGACGATATCGCTGGTGGGAATGACCTTGCCGTTGGCAATGCGCCGGGCTGCAGTCAGGCGGCGTTCTTTCTCGTCGCGCCGGCGGCGCCATTGGGGCGGGATGGGTGCGTTGGCCCCGTTTGCCGATTGGGTGGGCATCGGTTGCATTGGGTGGCGTCTCCAGCCTTGATTGATTTGATGCCCTGTACCGTAGGCTGTAAAAAGGTGCACTTCAATCAACCTAGGCGCGGCTTCATTAACTTGAAGTTAATGAAACAATGGCCAATTCTGATAGCAGCGCGCCGCCAGAACGCGCCCGGAGGAACCCCTGCCATGGCAATCGATGAAGACATCACCCTGAAGAAGCTCGAGGTCTTCCAGTCGTTCATGACGCTGGGCAACATGGCCCGCGTGTCGGAAGCGCTCGGGCAAAGCACCGTGAGCGTGCACCGCGCGCTGCATTCGCTGGAAGAAGGGCTGCGCTGCCCGCTGTTCAAGCGCGACGGCCGGAAGCTGATTCCGCTGTCGACCGCCTATGTGTTTGCGGAACATGTGGAGCGCATCCTGGCTGAGTGTGAAGCTGGTGTGCGCCGCACGCGCGAAGCGGCCGGGTTTTCGTCAACGACGCTGAAGATCGGCGGGCTCTATTCGATGACGGTCGGCACGTTGCCGCGCATCTTTGCGGGCCTGAAGACGCGCCGCTCCGCGCTCGACATTGAACTCACGCTGGGCTCGAACCGCAGCCTGCTTGCCAAGCTGGAAGACGGCCAGCTCGACGCCATCGTCATCGCGCTGGGCGAGCCGCTGCGCAATCCCGATCTGCTGACCGTGCCGATGTTCGACGATGAGATTCTGTTTGCTGCACCGCTCGCCTCGCCGTATGCGTCGTCCGCGGAGATCGACTTGCAAACCGTGCGCAGCGAAAAGTTTGTCGCACTCGGCGACGATTTTGCGACGTACCACGACTTCATGGCCGCCTTCGACAAGGCCGGCTTTGCGCCGCAGATTGCCCTGCGCGTGGGCGACATCTTCTCGCTCATGAACCTCGTGAGCGGTGGCATCGGCTACGCGCTGCTGCCGCGCCGCGTGGCCGATTTCAGCCCCAAGGTGCAACTGATTCCCCTGGCCGCGCGCTATGCGATCAGCCAGCACATCGTGCTGGTGATGCAGCGCAATCGCGAGCGCGATCCGAACCTGCTGGCGTTATCGGCGGAGTGTCGGTTGCTGGGGGGCGAGGTAGCGCGGGTGTAAGGGTGGGCGAGCCCAGGCAAGCCGTGGCACCGATGCTGCAACATCGGCACGCAGACCTCATACGCCTGGGTCGCCCATGAAGTCAGCGTGGTTGGTCCGGATGTTCTGACGCAGGCGTCGCGCATGTATCGCACGTGTTGCCCGCGGCGTTGCGGCTGAACACTGCGCGCAGGAATTCACGCGCAGACAGCACGCCTTTCTGATATTCGCTAAGCGCGTCGCCAGCCGGTGAGTTGGTGGCGTGGGAGATCGAGCAGGTCACGGCATTCCTCTTCATGTGATGAACGGAACCGCGCCCAACCCTTGGGAGGGGTGGGCGAGCACAGGCAGGTTTGGAACACCGAGACATAACGATCGGCACGGCCGAAGCCGTACAAGCCTGGCTCGCCCAGGAAGGAGACGAAGCCAAGCCATAGCGGTTGAGGACAAGCACCTATGCTCGGCGCTTGCCCGTTATGCCCGAGGGTTCCAAGCCTCGATCGCTTTCTCTATGGCACGGAAAACGATGGCGCAGAGTGTACCGATGGCTGCTTCGTCTGAGCAGGGGCGAAACTATAAATCAGAATTGGCGTATGACCAGCCGAGGCCCGTCACACTTGGAAGCGTTGGAATCGAACGGGACAGGCGATAGGTCTTTTCGCGTGATGAATTGGACCGCTGGTCAACGGTTTAGCGCTGTCAGACATCTACGCTCACAGACCGCTCGACAGTAGCCATCCCGCCAGCCATCAACCGCGAAATCCTACCTTCCTCAATGTCGAGAATGACTTTGATCACACTTGGAGATGGGGGCTGCATCAATTGCCCTTGTTCTATTGTCATCGCCCGGTTCTTGACGCCCATCTTCTCGTATAGAAAGCAAGCCAAGGGGCCTGCTGCTGTTCCGGTTGCAGACTCTTCATCAATTCCGAATCTTGGCGCGAACATTCGCGTTCCCGCTTGGCGACCAGCAGTCCTCGTCGATGTCGAAAAGAGGTAATAACCGATCAGGTTGAGCTCCTCGCTGATCGCCTCGATAGCCCGTTGATTTGGGCGGACCGCAGCGACGGAGCGTTCGTCGGGCAATGCAAGAATAAGGAAGCTATTGCCCGTGTTGACCACCATCGGGTCTGCAGTGCGATAGATTTCCGCAGGCTCCACCCCGATCGATCTTGAAATTCTTGAGGCGAGATCGGATTCCCGCTTGATGGGGTGATACACGGGCGGCTGCTGCTCCATCAAGATGATGTCACCGTCAACGAGAATGGTCCTGCAGCCATCAATCGTTTCTTTCGACAGCGTCCCATTGCCGACCCTGCCGAGTCTCCTAAGCAGCGAGAAGGTGGCAATCGTTGCGTGCCCGCAATGGGCAATCTGGCGCGTTGGCGTGAAGAACTCCAGTTTGATCGTCGCTATGCTCGACTTCGACACGAAGGCTGTTTCTGACAACCCGACTTGCCGCGCAACCTCCAGCTTCTGGCTCACGTCAAGTGCATCAGCATCAATCACAACACCTGCCGGGTTCCCCCCGCTTTCTCTATCAGTCAACGAATTAACGATCTGCACATCGATTTGCATTGATTCTCCACACGCTCCAAGCACGCAATATCTGCCGAAATATCGTGCGGATTGTCGACCATCTGAGAGTAGGCGTCGAGCATCGAAAGCAGACCGATTGCCGCTATCCGCAGCTACTGCCGCAGGCCAAACAATCCCTGCCAGAACGACTCGAACGCGCTTGAGTGCCGCTGGGGCGCAGTCGCTTCATCGGGTTGGATCGTCGCTTCACTGTCGGGCGGTTCGGTGGCGGCCACGCTGTCGCGCCGTGCTTCCTGCATGGCCCACACGCTGTCGGCAATGCGCGCGGCGAGTTCTGCATTGCAGTCCCGACCCAGCAGCACGCCGAACAGGACGTCGCGATTGTGGCCCTCGTCGGCAAAGCGCATTGCGATGGCGACCATCTTTTCGTAATGCTCCTGCGCGAGGCGTTCGCGCTCGCGTTGCGCCTCTCGTTCCTGTGCTTCCTGCGCATCACGCTCGGCTTGCCAGCGCTGCATTTCCTGCGCGAAGACCTCGTCATAAACGCGGCGCTGTTCAGCGTCGGAGAGGATGGCGTAGGCTTCGCGAATTTCCTGGAACGCCGCATAGGCCTCGGCTTCGCGGCCAGGGTTGCGGTCGGGATGCCACTTCATCGTGGCGCGGCGGTAAGCGCGCTTGATTTCGTCCAGGGTCGCGTCCGGCTGCACGCCGAGTGTCGCGTAGATGGTCGTCATGTGCGGTGTGGCTGCTGCCGGGGGGAAGGTCATCCTAGCATGGGGGTGTGTGCGTGCTGACCGGCCACCCGCCTGCGTTACAACATGCTGTCGAACCCGGTTGCATCAACGCATTCTCACGTATATAGTTAGCCAAATGGATAACAATGGAATTGCGCTAGACGCGGTATTTCACGCGCTTTCTGACCCAACGCGCAGGGCAGTTATTCAGCGGCTCGGCGAAGGGCCCGCGACGGTGAGTGAACTGGCAGAGCCATTTGACATGGCGCTGCCGTCGTTCATGAAGCACATGCGGGTGCTGGAAGGCGTCGGGCTGGTCCGCTCGGAAAAGAGCGGCCGAATCCGGACGTGCATGCTCGAGCGCAAGAAGCTGGCCGCAGCCGAGCGCTGGTTTGAGCAACAGCACGCGATCTGGGCGAGCAGGTACCGCAATCTGGACAACCTCTTAGAGAAACTCCAAGGAGAAAACAATGAAGGCTGATCTTCGGTTTGATTTCCTCATCGACATGCAAAAGAGCAGCCTCACCGTGAGGCGAGAGTTCGCGGCAAAGCGCCAGCTTGTGTGGGATTGCCATACGAAGCGCGAACTGCTCGATCAGTGGTTTGCGCCCAAGCCGCTCGCCACCAAGACCAAGCATATGGAATTCAAGGAAGGCGGCTACTGGCACTACGCCATGATCACGCCCGATGGACAGTCGTTCTGGAGCCGTCTGGACTATCAGAAGATCAACCCGATCGATGGCTATGCGGCCCTTGATGCTTTTTCTGATGAAGCCGGCGCCGTGAATCCGGATATGCCCCGCGCCCGCTGGGATGTCACCTTTGCCGATGCGGACGAACGCACCCTCGTCACGACTGTGGTGCTGTACAACTCGCCGGAAGACGTGCAAAAAGTCATCGACATGGGGATGAAGGACGGCATGACCTCCACCATGGAGCGGCTCGACGAACTGCTGCTGACCCTGGCTGTGCCGGACGCGCTGGCTTAAGGCGGCACTCGCAGATGAAAACGCCCCGACTTGTTCGGGGCGTTTTGCGTTGGCCTCGGGCGGTGCGCTTCAGGTGACGGTCAATGTTCCATTCATCGTCTCGTGGCCCGAGCCGCAGAAGATGTCGCACAGGAAATCAAACGTGCCGGTCTTGTCGGGTGTGAGCGCCAGCCGCACGGTCTGCCCAGGGCACGAACGCCGCAGGGGCGCACATTGCCTAGCGCGCCTGAATCTGCACCGCAGTCCCAAGCTTGCCGGACACCACCGGTGCAATCACAAGATACCGGCGCGTGTTGCCAGCGTCCGCGTTGCCAGGCGTGACCACCTGCCGAATCTGCCCGATCGAGTTGACGATGGCGCCACCGGCCGGGTTGGTCATGAAGCTCGCCAGGGTCTCAAGCGGGCCGCTGCCATCCGCATTCTGTGACAAGGCAATCGCATAGGGCTGCTTCGGCTGCAATCCGGTCACCGATGCCTGGAACACCTGGACGAGCCCCTGATCGAACAGCGCCACGCTGGTGGGGGCCGCCGATGCGTCGGACTTGTCTGCGGTGGCCGGCACGAGTGCGAGATGGCTGACCTGCCCCGCTGTGCCAAGCGGTTGCAGGTTCTCCGTGCCGTTGCCATCAGGCACAGCGTTCGGCACGTACGTCAGCGCCTGCGGTGCCTGCCCAATCGGAACAGTCGATACCACCTTGTTCGTCAGTGTGTCGATGACGGCCAGTGCGTCGTCATTCTCCAGGCCGACATAGATGCGGGTGCCGTCACCGGACGGCCATAGACCGTGCGGAAGCTTGCCGATGGGAATCGTCGCGACCCGTTCGAAATTGTCGGTCCGGAATACCTTGACCTGGTTCGTGCCGCCAATCGTCACATAGGCAAACGTGCCCTTGGCGTTATGCGCGAAGTTGACGTGGTTGGTGATGGGCCCGGCCTCGAACGACGTGATCGCATTGAACGGCGGGCGGGCGTTGAATACCTGCACCTTGCCGATGTCCTTCAATGTGAACCACACCTGCTTGCCATCCGGCGTGGCGGCAATGTTGGGACAGAACGGCGATTCCTGTTTGATGTGTCCCACGATCTTGTGATCGGCCGTCGAGATCACGACCGTTTCCGGATTGAACGATGAGCACACGTAGCCGTACTTGCCGTCCGGCGAGAAGATCGTCATGCCGGGGCCCGCCGGTACGGTAACGCGCGCATTCTCTGCATAGGTATTGGCATCGAGCACGGCGATGTAGTTTTCGCCGCGCACGGTCACCCAGACCTCGCTGCCATCCGGCGTGTAGAACGCTTCGTGAGGCGAGCGGCCAACATACGTGGTGTGTTTGACGGCGTTGGTCTGCGTATCGATGAACGTGACTGAGTTGGAGCCGATGGAGACCACCGCCAAGGTCCGGTGATCTGGCGAGAAGCCCATGCCGTGCACCAGCACCTGTCCGCGATAGAGCGGGCTGAAGTTGCCGGGCGCAGGATCGCCCAGCTTGATCACACCCAGGAGCGTGTTGCTGGCGGGGTCCGTGACGGACACCGTGTTCGAGAATTGCTCGGCCGCGTAGACGCGATCCCTGTGGCTGATGGGAATGTCAGGCGAGGCAAGGGATGCGGGTGCCTGCCCGGCGCTGGCGCTCGCGGCGCACGTGATGGCCGCTGCGGCAAGCGCCGTGGCAACAAACAGTCGGTTCTTCATCGGTCTTTCTGTTGGGGGGTGGTGGTGTGGGCGTGATGCGCCGCATGGGATGCGGGCGCAGTCGTTGCGGAGGCCGGGCGGAACTGCGTGGGGACCGGTGCCGACGGGGGCGGCGGCTGGCCAAGCGCCAAGCGCATCGCTGCAATCTCTTGCTGTTGCGCGACGACGATTTCCTGCGCGATGCGGCGCAGTTGTTCGTTCTGGCCGTAGCGCAGGTAGGCCACGGCCATGTCGATGGCGCCCTGGTGATGTGGCGTCATCATCGCGACGAAATCCTGGTCGATGTTGCCGCTGGGCTTCGGGGCCATGCCGTCCATCATCTTTGTCATGGCGACATCGTTTTCGGCGAGGAAGGCCTGCTCGCGATTGGCCTGTGGCGGTGCTTCCTGCGCAACTGCAGCGTGCGCTCCGATGCCTGACATGAGTGTGAACACAGCAAACAGCAACGTGCGTAGGCGACGCTGCGAACGTGACGACATATGGGTCCTCCAGAGTGCGGGTCGATGGCGTGCTAGCGGAGTAAACACCGTAGGCCGACGGTTTATTCCCGCGCGTCGTAAAGAATGTGTATGCCGCTGCAAGCACGTCATGCGTGCATCCTGTCAATGAAAACGCCCCGAACAGGTCGGGGCGTTTCACTTCGCTTTCTTCTTTGCTCTTTGCGCTTCAGGTGACGGTCAACGTTCCATTCATCGTCTCGTGGCCCGAGCCGCAGAAGATGTCGCACAGGAAATCGAACGTGCCCGTCTTGTCGGGCGTAAGCGCCAGCCGCACGGTCTGCCCCGGCACCACGTCGGCACGCACGTTGAAGTCCGGAATGGCAAAGCCCATCAGGATGTCTTGCCCAGTCAACTCGAACACCACGGGCACGCCGCGCTTGAGCGTGATCTTGTCTGGCGTGAAGGTGAACTTGCGCGCGTGCACGCGAATGACCGTGGGGCCCTCGCCGTGCGCAACACAGGCGAGGGCCGCACCCGCCGCGAGCACGGTGAACTGACGCAGCGCCAGTCGGCGCTTGGGGTTGTGTGCAATGAGAGGGCGCATGTCAGGTGGTCTCCGGCGTCTTGGCGGCAGTGGCTTCGCTGTTGGGTTGGATCGGTTGTTCGGCCAGCGCCCAGGTGGTGGCGTCCTGCTTGCCGTGCTCGGTGATGCTGCGCCAGCCCAGGCCGCGATAGGGCGCTGCGGCATCCCACGGGACCGGGTTGCGTTTTGCCTGCGATCCCGGTGCGGGGGGCGCGGGCAGCGGGAACATCAGCGAGCGCGCCGAGTGGTGGGCAATGTGCCCGGTCATGTGGTGGTGTTCCTGGTGGATGTGGCCGTAGAACACCGTCACGTTCGGGTGCGGCATCAGCAAGTCGATGACCTGCTGGCCATCGCGCGTGGCCCAGTCCCATTGCGGGTACAGATCGAACAGCGGCCGATGCGTGAACACGACGATGGGCGTGTGCTCGGGCACGGAACGCACATCCGCCGCCAGCCACGCGAGCTGTGCCTCCCCCACGCGCGCGGACGGGTCCGACACGTTGTCGATGGCGATGAAGTGCACGCCCTTGTGATCGAATGAATAATGCGTGCGGCCGAAGAGTTCGATATAGGCCTCGCCGTTGTCGAGCGAGGCATCGTGCTCGCCCGGCATGTAATGCACCACCGGCACCTTGATCTTGGCGGCAATGTCGCGAAACTCGGCCAGGCGCTTGCGGCGCTCGGCAGGGTCGTCGCTGATGTGGCTGAGGTCGCCCGTGAAGATGACAAAGTCCGGCGCGGGCGACAACGCATTCACCGCCGCAATCGCCTTGGGCAGCGTGCCTTGCGAATCCGGATTGGGCGCGCCCTTGAAGCCCCAGTGGGTGTCGGATAACTGCACGAAGTAGAAATCGTCCTGCTTGGTGCCGGCGGCGCGCGTGGTGGCCGCCATCGCATGCCAGCCGGGCAGGCCGGATGCGTACACCAGACCGCCGACCGCGGCCAGTTGCAGGAACTGGCGTCGTCCGGGTTGCTTGCTCATGGGTGTCCCCTGCAATAGATGACCGAGTTGGGTAGCGGCCCAGCGCGATGGAAATGAAGGAAGCGCCGGTCCTGCCTGTCATACCGGCTGGGGTGCCCGCGTATTCCATAAGATTCGCGTTTTCACAAAATTTCTTCGGGGCGGGAATAAACTGGATTGCACCCCGGTATACGGAGGTCAACCGCCTCCAGGCCGCCATGCCCGACCTGCCAGACCCCACGCTCGATCTGCCCACCGACGCCCAGCGCTTTGCGCAGGCGGTGCTGCCGCATGTCGACGCCGCTTACAACCTGGCGCGCTGGCTCTCGGGCGACGCACAAGACGCCGACGACATCGTTCAGGAAGCCTGCCTGCGCGCGTTCCGGCTGTTTGGCGGGTTTCGCGGCGGGGACGGCCGCCCATGGCTGCTGGCCATCGTGCGCAACACGTGGTTCTCGGAATGCGCGCGCCGCAAACAGGCACCGGCCCAGCCGTGGGATGACGATGCAGCAGCAGGCCAGGCGAACGACGACAGCGCCAGCTATGGCGTCGACCCCGCTGCGCTGCTCGCCCGCATCGACGATGTGCGCCGCGTGCATGTCGCGCTGGCGCAGTTGCCGGTGCCGTATCGCGAGGTGCTCGTGCTGCGCGAGCTGGAAGACCTGCCGTACCGCGACATTGCCGCCGTGGTGGACGCGCCCGTCGGCACGGTCATGTCGCGGCTGGCACGTGCGCGGCAGCAGCTCGCACGTCTGCTTACGGAAGACAACGCACCGCTGCGCACAAATGTGACACCCATCCGGGCGTCGGGCGGTCTGGGAAACAGCACCAAGGAGTTCCGCCATGAACTGTGACGACATCCGCGCGTTGCTGGCTGCCCGCGCCGATGGCGAACTCGGAGTAGCCGACAGCCTGCGCATGGAAACGCATCTGGCCACGTGTGCCGCATGTACCGACATTGCGGCGCGCCACGATGGCGTGGTACGTGCGCTGCGGCAGGGGCTGCGTGCGCCGGCGCTCTACAGGAAGGCGCCGCCTGGTTTGAGCGAGCGTGTATTGCAGGCCGTGCAGGGGGAGGCTGGCGTGCGCCCCGAATCGCCCCGCCCGCGCGCGCCGCGCCAGTCGGAATCGCCATGGCAGCGCTTGGCTAATTGGTTGATCACGCCATCGCGGGGGCTCGGCTTGGGATTGGGCGCTGGCGCGCTCGCGGCCGTGGCACTCGGTGTGGGCGTGCTGGTGGGCCGGCCCGATACGGCTGCGCTCACCGCGCACGACATCACCGCCAGCCACGTGCGGGCGCTGCTGGGCGCGCGGGAGACCGATGTGCTGTCGTCCGATCGGCACACGGTCAAGCCGTGGTTCAACGGCCGCATCGACTATGCGCCGCCCGTTACCGACCTTGCAGCACGCGGGTTCCCCCTCATCGGCGGCCGGTTGGACTACATCGACGGCCGCCCGGTGGCGGTGCTGGTCTACCGCTCAGCGCAGCATCCGGTGGACCTGTACGTACGCCCCGAGGCCGGCAGCGACACCGAACCCGCGCTGCGCACCGAGCGCGGCTACCAGTTGATGGCCTGGCGCAGCGCCGGCATGGGCTACTGGGCCATCACCGATGCGTCTGCCGACGTGGTGCAAGCGTTTGCGCGGGCAGTGCGCGGCCGCTGAGGGCTCCGGCGGGGAGGGCCCCGAGTGCTCGCCTGTGCTCAATCGGCGGCGCGTCACCCTTGACCAGGCAGGGGCTTACCCTTGTATTGACGCGGAATCACACAGGTTTCGGTTCCGGTGACCGATACGTTCCTTTACCATTCCAAACACTTCTGTGTGGCGCGCTCTGGGCCGCTTTCACGTCTTTTTCGCCACGGCTTTCTTGTCGGTTTCTTCTAGGTTTCAACCATGGTCTCTGCGACGCCCCGCATCAGCAACGCAACCCTGTCAGGCATGCTTCGCGGCGGCCGCTTTTCACTCGGCAACCGCATCGTCTTGAGCTTCGGTGTGCTGTTCATTTTGATGGTCATCATGGCGGCGGTGTCGTACACGCGGCTTCGCGCGATTGACGAAGAGGCCATGAGCCTGGAGCGCGATTCGGTACCGGGTTTGTATTTGTCCACATCGCTGCGCGCAGCGACGCGCAATAGCCAGGCGATGCTCGAACGTGCATTGTTTGTCGATACCGATGCAGATGTCGTGCGGCGCGACCTGGATCGCGCGGCCAAAAGCGTGCGAGAGCTGGATCAATACTCGGCCGCCTACGAGGCCACCATCTTCCGTGAGGATGACCGCCAGCGGTTCCGCACGTATCGCGCCGCCATCGACAAATACCTGGCCATGTTCAACGACGCTGTGCAACAGGCAGCCAAATCCCGGCCGGCTGCGCAGGCTGTGGCGCAACATGCCATACCTGCCTGGGAAGAGGCCGTGAACCTTGCCGAACAGCTCGTGACGGATAACCGCGCGGTAGCCGACCAATCGGCGCAGCAGATTCGCAGCTCGGTACAGAGCACCGAGATCACGCTGGCCGTAGCGCTGGGTGTGGTGCTGCTGGCCGCGGTGGTGTTGGGCTATGCGCTGTTCAAGGCAATTACGGTGCCGATGGCCCGTGTGGTGGGTGCCCACGACGACATGCGCACCGGTAACCTGTCGGGCCGGCTCGATCTGCGCCGCAATGATGAGTTCGGCACGCTGGAAGAAGGTTTCAACCGCATGGCCGAAGAGCTGGCGAGCCTGGTGTCGCAGGCGCAGAAGTCCTCCCTGCAGGTGACGACGTCCGTGGCCGAGATTGCCGCCACTTCCAAGGAGCAGCAGGCCACCGCCGCCGAGACCGCCGCGACCACCACCGAGATCGGCGCAACGTCGCGCGAGATCTTTGCCACCTCGCGCGACCTGCTGCGCACGATGAACGAGGTATCGAGCGTGGCCGAGCAATCCGCCACGCTGGCCGGCGCCAGCCAGAGCGGCCTGAACCGCATGGAAGACACCATGCGCGGCGTGATGGAAGCTGCAGGTTCGGTCAACGCCAAGCTGGCCATCCTCAACGAGAAGGCGACCAACATCAACCAGGTGGTGTCGACCATCACCAAGGTGGCCGACCAGACGAACCTGCTGTCGCTCAACGCGGCCATCGAGGCGGAGAAGGCTGGCGAATACGGCCGCGGGTTTGCGGTGGTGGCCACGGAAATCCGCCGACTGGCTGACCAGACGGCAGTCGCCACCTACGACATCGAGCAGACGGTCAAGGAAATCCAATCGGCCGTCTCCGCTGGCGTGATGGGCATGGACAAGTTCTCGGAAGAGGTGCGGCGCGGTATGCGTGACGTGCAGCAGGTCGGCACGCAGCTCTCCCAGATCATTACCGAGGTGCAGACGCTGGCGCCCCGCTTCCAGATGGTGAACGAAGGCATGCAGACGCAGGCGACGGGTGCCGAGCAGATTACGCAGGCGCTGTCGCAGTTGTCCGAAGCTGCACAGCAGACGGCGGAATCGCTGCGCCAGTCGTCGCAGGCGATTGACGACCTGACGCTGGTGGCCAACCAGCTTCGTACCGGCGTGTCGCGCTTCAAGATCGAAGCCTGACCCGCAGCGCATCCGCATTGACGTGTTTTTGCCGTAGCGAGAATCGCCATGCTTTACCTCCTGTTCCAGCTCGATGGCGACCGCTATGCGCTCAACGTGGCGCAGATTGCTGAAGTGCTGCCCTTGGCCGCCACCAAGTCGATTCCGGGTGCGCCTGCGTGGGTGGCGGGCGTGATCGAACGGCATGGCGCACCTGTGCCGGTGATCGACGTGCCGCAGCTTGCCTTGGGCCGCCCTGCGCGGCCGTTGCGTTCCACGCGTCTGGTGCTGGTGCGCTATGAATCCGGTTCCCGCGGCGACGAAGCACCGCTGCTCGGCCTGATGCTCGAACACGCAACGCACACGCGACGTATCGACGATGCGCACTTTGCCGACAGCGGTGTCGCCACGCCCAATGCACGCTGGCTCGGCCCCGTGGCAAGCCTGGGCGATGGCCTCGTGCAGCGGGTCGATACCGAGGCGATGCTCGACGCGCAAGTGCGTGCATTGCTGTTTCCGGCTACCGTTGGCTGATCGTCATGGTGGCCGTCGATCCCCGCTTTGGAGCCTGGCTCTCGCACGAGACGGGCATTGATGCGCCGTCGCTCGGCACGAACGCGCTGGAGCGCGCCGTGCTGGACCGCACGCGCGCAATGCTGGCCGGGCGCGGCATGCCGACGACGCTGGACGCGGCGGCGCTCGACGCGTACTGGCTGCGCCTGAACACCGCACCCGAAGAACGGCAGTCGCTGATCGAAGCGCTGGTGGTGCCCGAGACTTGGTTTTTCCGAGACCGCGAAGCCTTCGTCACGCTGGCGCGCGTGGTGGGCGAAAAACTTGCGCGCGAGCCGATGCGGGTACTGCGCATCCTTAGTGCGCCATGCTCGACGGGCGAAGAGCCGTACTCTGCGGCGATGGCGTTACTCGATGCCGGCATCGATCCCGCTCGGTTCACCATCGACGCCATCGATATCAGCGCGCGCGCCATTGAGCAGGCACGGCGCGCGGTGTATGGGCGCAATGCCTTCCGGGGCCATCCGCTGACCTTCCGCGATCGGCATTTCACCGAGGCCGACGGCATCTGGCAGTTGAGCGATACCGTGCGCGGACTGGTGCGCTTTGCGCAAGCCAACCTGGCTGACGCACCGGCGGACGACACATGTTACGACTTCATCTTCTGCCGCAACGTGCTGATCTACTTCCACCGCGACGCGCAGGACCAGGCGATTCGCCGGCTCGATTCACAACTGGCGGAAGACGGCATGATCTTCGTCGGCCCTGCTGAAACGGGCCTGATGATGCGTCACGCGATGAGTTCAGCGCGGATTCCGTTGGCGTTTGCATTTCAACGCACGGCCGCAAGTGAGACGGGTGCGCGGGCGCCGTTGCCGTTCCGTTTGCCGCTGCCGACCGAGCATGCGGCTTCCGTGGTGGGATTGCCCGGCGTGGCGTTACCGTCGGTGCCGGTGCGCCCCGTGGCGGCGCGCCTGCAGACCCCGCCCCGGCCCAACCCAGCGCCCACTTTTGCGGTGCGGCCCTTGTCGCCCGTCATTCCCGAGATGGAAGCCATGCTGCGCGAGCGGCCCACGGTGGCCGACGCACGGCGGCTGGCCGACGCCGGCAATCTTGACGAAGCCGAGCGCGTGGCGCTGGAGATCGCCAACCTGCGCGCACCCGAAGCCGATACGTTTTACCTGCTCGGCCTGATTGCCGATGCACGCGGGCGCCACGCGGATGCAGGCGACTTTTACCGCAAGGCGCTGTACCTGGAACCCGCGCACTACGAAGCGCTAACCCACCTTGCCGCGCTGCTCGACGTGGCCGGCGATACCGTGGCCGCACGCCAGCTGATGCTGCGTGCGGAGCGCGCGCTGGCACGCCAGGGCAAGACACCATCCGCATCATCCGAATCCGAAACACCGGAGCACACACGAGGAACGCATGGCGCACGCCGTCCATGACCACGCGGGCGTTACCACGCTCGTTGATGACTGCTGGAACCGCATCGGCACGCGCGGCGATCAATCCTGCCCGCGCCTGGCCGAGTATTCGCGCTGCCTGAATTGCCCAATCTTTGAAGACGGGGCCGCCGCGCTGCTGGATCGGGCGCTGACCGATGCCGACCTGGAAGCTGCCGCGCGGGCGCATCGCACGGCTGCTCCGCTGCGTACCCCGGAGCACGCGGGGACGGAGTTGGCCGCGCTCGTATTCCGTATCGCTGACGAATGGCTCGCACTGCCGGCCACCGCGTTGCGGCAGATCGACACGCCGCGCGCCATCCACACGTTGCCGCATCGGCGTAACCGGGTGGTGCTGGGGCTGGTCAACATCCGCGGGGCGCTTACGGTGGCGGTATCACTGGGCGAGCTGCTGGGCCTGGATCATGCGGGCAGCAAACACGCCGGGCGCAATGGTTATGCGCGGCTCTTGGTGGCTGCACACCGTGACGAATCGGCCGTCTTTCCGGTGGACGAGGTGGAAGGCGTGCTGCGCTTTCCAGCCACCGCGCTGCTGCCGATGCCGTCCACACTCACGCACGCCACCACGGCCCACGCACGTGGCGTGCTGGCGTGGCGCGATGCCACCATTGGCCTGCTCGACACCGATCGCGTGTTCGACTCGATTGCCCGGAGTCTGCGATGAGCGTGGATGACGATCTGGGCCGCCAATCCTTGCTGGCGCTGTTCCATGAGGAAGCGCAGACGCAGACGCGTGTGCTGTCGACTGGCCTGCTGACGCTGGAGCGCGCACCCGCCGATGCCGCCGCGCTGGAAGCCTGCATGCGCGCCGCGCATTCGCTCAAGGGCGCCGCGCGCATCGTCGGCCTGCAGGACGGCGTTGACGTCGCACACCGCATGGAGGAGTGGTTCGTGGCTGCACAGCGCGCCACGCTCGTGCTGACCGCCGCGCATATCGACGTGCTGTTGCGTGGCACGGATCTGTTGCTGCGCGTCGGCCAGCCCGGCACCGCAGGCCAGCTGCCGCGCGCCGAAGTAGAGGCCGTGCTGGCTGCGTTTTCTGCGCCGGAGCGTGCCGCCGCTGCGCCTGTCGCTGCAACGTTTGCCAATCCTGACGCGGCTGCCGAAGATGCCACGATGAAGGCGGCGTTGGCGCTGTTGAACGCCGAGGTGGCCGCCTTGTCGACTGCGCCCGTACCAGCGCCAGAGCCGGCTGCACCCGCACCGCATCGTGCGCCCATCGGCAACACGCGCGATCCGCACCGCATGCTGCGCGTGCGTGCCGATAACCTCGACCGTCTGCTCAGCCTGTCGGGCGAATCGCTGGTCGAATCACGCTGGCTCAAACCGTTCGGTGAATCGATGCTGCGCGTCAAACGCAGCCACCGCGCGGCCACGCTGGCGCTCGACGCACTCTACGAAACGCTGGTCGAACGGCTCGACCAGCATGCTGACGCCGACATGCACGCAGCACTCAACGACGTGCGCCAGATGCTCGGCCACATGCAGCAGACGCTGGGCGAGCACATCGACGACCTTGACCGCTTCGACCGTCGCAGCACCCACCTTGCACAGCAGTTGTACGACGAGGCATTGCAATGCCGCATGCGGCCGTTTGGCGACGCGACGCACGCCTATCCGCGCGTGGTGCGCGATCTGGCACGCTCGCTGGGCAAGCAGGTGCGCTTCAACATCGTCGGCGAGGCCACGCAGGTTGACCGCGACATCCTCGATATGCTCGACGCCCCGCTGGGCCACCTCCTGCGCAATGCCGTCGACCATGGCGTGGAAACGCCCGAAGCCCGCGAGACGCAGGGCAAGGCGTCTGAAGCCACCATCACCCTGGAAGCGCGTCACAGTGCCGGCAAGCTGCTGATTACCGTGGCAGATGATGGCGCCGGCATTGATCTGGAAGCCGTGCGTGCTGCGGTGGTACGGCGCGGTCTGTCCGACGCCGACACCGCCAGCCGTCTGTCGGATCACGAGTTGCTCGACTTCCTGCTGCTGCCGGGTTTTTCGATGCGCGAACACGTGACGGATGTGTCCGGCCGCGGTGTCGGGCTCGATGCTGTGCACGAGGTGGTCAAGGCGGTGCGCGGCACCGTTCGCATCCACAACGAGCCGGGGCGCGGCACGCGCTTCATGCTGCAGTTGCCGCTCACGCTGTCCGTCATCCGCAGCCTGCTGGTGGACGTGGGCGGCGAGGCCTATGCGTTTCCGCTGGCCTACGTGCGACGCACACTCGAGCTGGCCCGCCCCGAGATCGACATGCTCGAAGGGCAGCAGCATTTCAGCTTCGAAGGTCGTCCGGTGGGTTTGGTGACAGCGCATCAGTTGCTCGGCACGCAGCCGCCGGGCGAGGCGCGCGACAGCGTGCCGGTGGTCGTGATTGGGGAGGGCGCCGAAACTTACGGTATTGCCGTCGACCGCTTCCTGGGCGAGCGCATGCTGGTGGTGCAGCCGCTGGATGCGCGGCTTGGCAAGGTACGTGATATCGCCGCGGGTGCGCTGATGGAAAACGGCGACGCGGTGCTGATCGTTGATGTGGACGACCTGCTGCGTTCGGTCGATAAGCTCGTGCGCGGTGGCCAGCTCGACAAGGTGCAGCGCGCGCAGGGCGTGGCCGTGCAGCACCGCAAGCACGTGCTGGTGGTGGACGATTCGCTCACCGTGCGCGAGCTGGAACGCAAGCTGTTGGAAAAACGCGGCTACGCCGTCACCGTAGCGGTGGATGGCATGGATGGTTGGAACGCTTTGCGCGGCGCAGACTTTGACCTCGTCGTTACCGACATCGACATGCCGCGCATGGACGGCATCGAGCTGGTCACGCTCATCAAGCGCGACGCTGCACTGAAGGCGCTGCCGGTGATGGTGGTGTCCTACAAGGATCGCGAGGAAGACCGCCGTCGTGGCTTGGATGCCGGCGCGGATTATTACCTCGCCAAAGGCAGTTTCCACGATGAAGCGCTGCTGGACGCAGTGCGTGACCTGATTGGAGAAGCGCGGACATGAATATCGGCATCGTCAACGATATGCCGCTGGCGGTGGAAGCCATGCGCCGCACAATCGCACGTCGGCCCGAGCACCGTGTGCTGTGGGTGGCGACCGATGGGGCACAGGCAGTTGAATTTTGCGCCGCGCAGCCGCCCGACGTGGTGCTGATGGACCTGATCATGCCGCGCTTTGATGGCGTGGAAGCCACCCGGCGGATCATGGCGTCGCGCAATCCGTGCGCGATCCTGGTGGTGACCAGCAGCGTGGGCGCCAACGCGTGGCGTGTGTACGAGGCGATGGGCGCGGGCGCTCTGGATGCCGTAGATACGCCCACGCTCGGCGGTGGCTCGGATGCCGACGCCAACCATCCGTTGCTCACCAAGATTGACCAGATCGGCCGCCTGCTGGAAAAGCCCGTTGCGCCCAGGCCGCGCGTTTGCACCAACGCGCTGGACGGCGCGGTGTCGCTGGTGGCCATCGGCGCCTCTGCCGGCGGGCCCACGGCATTGGCCGCCGTGCTGGGCAAACTTCCGGCAGAGTTTGCCGCGGGCATTGCCGTGATCCAGCACGTTGACCAGGCCTTTGCAGCCGGGATGGCCGAATGGCTGAATGGCCAGACTGCGCTGACGGTGCGCGTGGCCGCGGAAGGCGACCGCCCGCGTGCAGGCGAGGTGCTGCTTGCCGCCACCAACGACCACATGCATGTGCTGCCCGGCGGCACTTTCGGCTACACGCCAGAGCCGGTCAGCACGCCATATCGCCCGTCGGTAGACGTGTTCTTCCACAGCGTGGTTGAACACTGGCGGGGTAGCGCCATCGGTGTATTGCTTACGGGCATGGGCCGCGACGGTGCCATCGGCCTGAAGGCCATGCGCGCCAAGGGTTATCACACCATCGCGCAGGACGCGGCGACCAGCGCGGTGTACGGCATGCCCAAGGCGGCGGCCGCGCTCGATGCGGCGCGCGCCATCCTGCCGCTTGACCGCATCGCCGACGAACTCATCACGCTCGTGCATGCCTGAAGCACGCACGGCCACGACCATCACACATACATAACCAGAAACGGGGAGCATCACATGACCAACCACCCATCTGAGATGCCGGATGATCCGGACGGTCCGGACGAAACCAAGCCCATCCCTGCAGCGGACGCCGCGCTGGAAGCCGCACGCGCGCTGCTGCGTACGCCGGCGGCCGCCGATGTTCCGGTGATGGTGTTGCTGGTAGATGACCAAGCCATCGTGGCCGAAGCCATTCGTCAGGCCCTGGGCGGTGAAGATCGCATCGATTTCCACTACTGCGCGCGCTCGGACGAAGCGATGATTGCCGCCATCCAGACGCGCCCCACCGTCATCCTGCAAGACCTGGTGATGCCGGGTACCGATGGCCTGACGCTGGTGCGCGACTACCGCGCCAACCCGGTGCTGCGCGACGTGCCCATCATCGTGCTGTCGACCAAGGAAGAGCCGGTCATCAAGAGCGCGGCGTTTGCTGCGGGCGCCAACGATTACCTCGTCAAGCTGCCGGACCGCATCGAGCTGCTTGCGCGCATCCGTTACCACTCGCGCTCATACGTCAACCTGCTGCAGCGTGACGAGGCGTACCGCGCGCTGCGTCAATCGCAGCAGCAGTTGCTCGAAGCCAATCTGGAACTGCGCCGCCTGACCAACTCCGATGGTCTGACTGGCTTGGCCAACCGCCGCTATCTCGACGAATATCTGAGCGCGGAATGGCGGCGCGGCGCGCGCGAGGGCACGGCGCTGTCCTTCCTGATGATCGATGTCGATAACTTCAAGCTCTACAACGACACCTACGGCCACGTGGCTGGGGACGAGGTGCTCAAGCGCATCGGCAGCACGGTGGAAGCATGCCTCGGCCGCCCCGGTGACCTGGCGGCGCGTTTTGGCGGCGAGGAATTTGCTGTCGTCCTGCCCGGCAACAGCGCCGAGGGGTTGACGCTGCTGGCGGAAAAGATCCGCAGCGCGATTGAGGCCCTGCAGGTGCCGCACATGCATTCGTCCACGGGCGGATATGTGACGGTCAGCATTGGCGGCGCGGTGGTGAGTCCGGTGCACGACGTGCCGACCACCACGTTGATCGAAGCCGCCGACATTGCGCTGTACCAGGCCAAGCACGAAGGCAAGAACCGCACAGTGGTGGGCACTGGCACCGGTGCTGGCCGCGGCGGCTAATTGATGGAAGCAAGATAGGCGCCGAATGAACGAAGTGGCGTGCCCTGCGCCGCCTAAGTCTCCGCAAGCTGGTTTTTGGCCACAAAGGCTTCAAACGCTGCCGGCGGCACCGGCGGGCAGAAGAGGTGGCCCTGGCCGTAGTCACACCCGGCCGCGACCAGAATCGCCTTCTGCTCTTCGGTCTCGATGCCCTCGGCAATGACCTTGATACGCAGTGCGTGCGCCATGCCCACGATAGCGCTGCACAGAGCGATGTCCTTCGGGTCATGCGCGAGGCTGCGCACGAACGACTGATCGATCTTGATGTAGTCGATGTCGAACCGCTTCAGGTATGAGAGCGACGAATACCCCGTGCCGAAATCATCGAGTGCGATGTCCACGCCCGCGCGCCGGAATTCGTGCAGGTGTTCGACCACCTCCGCGCTATCGGCCATCAACGAGCCTTCGGTAATTTCGACGACCAGGCTGTGCGGTGGAAGCCCTCGGCGCTCCACCACCTTGGGCCATGATTCGGTGCCCGACTGGTGCGCGCGGAATTCAAGCGGTGACTTGTTGACCGACACCTGCAGCGTGCTGTCGAGCGTGGTGTGCCATTCCGTGAGCTGATCCAGCGCTTTGTTCAGCACCCATTTGCCGATCTCGACGATCAGCCCGCTGTCTTCAGCCACCGGAATGAAGTCTGCCGGATCGATCTCGCCCCGCACGGGATGCCGCCAGCGGATCAGTGCCTCTGCCTTGCGGACCTTGCCCGTCAGCAGATCGACGATGGGCTGGTAATGCACCGTAAGCTGGCCCTGCGCCAGCGCCACGCGCAAGTCGCTGGTCACGCGCAGGCGCTCCTGTTCGGCGCGCTGCAATGCCGGGGTAAAAGCGGCCCATTGATTGCGTCCCGCGCTCTTGGCCGCAAACATGGCCTGGTCTGCGCGCACGAGCAACGATTCCGCGCTGTCGGCGTCGCGTGGGTACAGCGCCACCCCGATGCTCGCCGACACTTCCACGCTTTCCTCGCCAAGCTGCAGGGGTGCGGCAATGCGCGCGAGCAAGCTACGGATGATGGGCGTGGCCGCCGAGGCATCGGGCAGGTCCGGCAGGATGATGGTGAACTCGTCGCCGGCCAGCCGCGCGACCGTATCGGTGCCGCGCACGATGGCCGAGATGCGCCGCGCGATCTCCTTGAGCAGGATGTCGCCCTGGTCGTGGCCGAGCGTGTCGTTCACTTCCTTGAAACGGTCCAGATCGATGAACAGCAACGCCAGTTGTGTAGACGTCTGCCGCGCCCGCGCAATCTCTTGTCGCAGGCGGTTGTAGAACATGTGCCGGTTGGGCAGATCGGTGAGCGCATCGAAGTTGGCCTGCCGCCAGATGACCTCTTCAGCGCGCTTTTTCTCCGTCATGTCGTGGATGAGCGCCACCCGGCGCGGCTCGCCCAGCGTGCTGTCTGCAAACGTGTCGACGGTGAGCAGTGCAGGGAACTCGCTGCCGTCCTTGCGGCGGATCAGGTATTCGCCGCTCCACGAGCCCTTGGTTGAAACGCCGTCGCGCATCGCTTCAATCACGGCGCGCTCGTTGCATTCGGAGCGGATGGCGTCGCTCGACTGGCCCTTGAACTCCTGCGCCGAATAGCCCGTGGTGACCGTAAAAGCCGGGTTCACGTCGATCACGCGGCCGTCGAGCGTCGTCACCATCATCGCTTCGCTGCTCGATGCATAAACCATGGAGGCCAGGCGCATGTCTTCGATGTGCCGCTTGCGCTCGGCGCCCTGGTGGCGCAGCGTGAAATACAGCAGCGCGAGCAGTAAGGTGGAAGCGGTCGCCTCGACCAGCGCGGTGCGCCGATAGCCGTCGTAGGGCTCCAGCACCGATGCCACCGACTCGCCTACCAGGAAGTAGAGCCCGATCTCCGGTACGTGGTGATAGCCGATGAGGCGCTCGATGCCGTCGGTGCCCGACACCACCCGGTAGCTGCCTGTTTCCAGCGCGCCCGGCTTGTTGAACTGGCGGCGGCGCGGCGGTTTTTCGATGCCCGCGCTCGGGTTGGGTACGCGCGCCAGGATCTGGCCGGACTCGCGGATGATGGTGGCAGCCCCGTCCTTGCCAATCGCAAGCGTATTGGCAAAGCTGGCGAACTGTTCCGGGCTGACGGACACCACCACGACACCGGCAAATTGGCCAGCCTTGAGAATGGGGCGCGTGAACTGGATCGACCACTTTTTCGAGACCTTGCCCTGCACCGGGTCGCTGATGAACAGCACGTCGCGTCCGCCCGATTCCTTGTGCACGCGAAAGTGTTCGCGCTGGCTCAGGTCGACGCGTTCCGTGGTGGGGCCAATGCTGGAGTAGAGCAGCATCCCGTTCTCGTCGATCACGGCCACCTGGAAGGTCAGGTCACGCACCGCCTCCTGCCGTTCGTGGATGACCTGCTCAAACACGTCCCGACCGGATAGCCAGCTCGCGCGCAGATCGAGCAGGAATTCCGATACGCGCCGCACGCTGCCGAGTGAGTACTCACCAAATGCCTGGGCTTCAACCTGCGTGCGCGCCTGCGCATCGCGGATCAGCCTGTCGCGCTCCTGGGTGAGTTGATGGAACGTGAACGTCCAGATGAACAACAGGATCAGCACCGCCCCGACATTCAGCGGCGATAGCAGCCTGCGCCGCCACCCTGGCTGCGGCGTGATATCAGTCGTACCACCAGAAGAAGCCTTCGATTGCTCTGCGGGCATCCCCACTCCAGCGTTTGCGTGTCCAGTCGTTTTGGGCACGCGCGCAGCGTGCCTGAATATCGGCCATTTCATGTGCCTCTCACTCTATATCGGAGCGGAGCCCCTGTGTCTGAAGCCGAGCGAACGGGGTAATGACCGGACGCGCAATCGTTTGCTTTTTGGGGGGAAGTCGGATTTACCCTCGGGTGTTGTTTGTGCGGCGCAACGCCTGTACGTTGCGAGGCGCCGCGCAAGGTTTACCCGCGCGGCGCCTGAGCGTCAGCGTTCGTAAAACGCGGTGTGTTTGTCTGCCATGTCACGCAACAGGGTGGGCGGCGCGAACCGGCGGCCGTGCTCCGCAGCCAGCCGGTCGCACAGGTCAATAAAGGCTCCCACCCCCATGCGATGGATGTGCGACACCGGCCCGCCCCGGAATGCCGGGAATCCCCAACCGAGCAGCGCGCCCACGTCGGCGTCGCACGGATCGGTCACCACGCCTTCATCCAGACAGCGCGCCGTTTCCACGGCCTGCACGGTGATGAGGCGATCGACCAGCGTCTGAACGTCAGGCTGCGCGGCGGCTTTTGGGTATTCGGTCGCCAGCCCGGGCCACAGCGTTTTCTTGCCGCTCTCCGGATAGTCGTAAAAGCCCTGGCCGGCTTTGCGGCCGATGCGGCCCAGCGTCACCATGCGCTCGGCCACGGCTTCACCCGGGCGCTCGATGTAGGCGACACCCAGGTCGGCGCGGGTCTGCTGGTTGACCTTGTGGATCAGCTCGCTCGAAACCTCGTCGATGAGCGCGAGCGGCCCGACCGGCATGCCGGCCAGTAGCCCGGCGTTTTCGATCAGCGCAGGCGCTACGCCTTCGGCGAGCATTGCCAGGCCTTCGAGCACGTAGGTCGAAAACACGCGGCTCGTATAAAAGCCGCGGCTGTCATTGACGACGATGGGCGTCATGCCGATGGCCTTCACGTAATCGAGCGCCTGCGCAAGCGTCGCCCGCGTGGTCTGCCGGGCGACGATCACCTCCACCAGCGGCATCTTGTCGACTGGCGAGAAGAAATGCAGCCCGATGAAGTTGCCCGGCCGCTGGCTTGCTTCGGCGAGCCCCGTGATCGGCAGCGTAGATGTGTTGGACGCGAAGAGGGCATCGGGCGATAGCACCGCTTCGGCCTGGCGCGTAACGTCGGCCTTGATATCGCGCTGCTCGAACACGGCTTCAACGACGAGCCCCGCGCCATCCAGGTCGGCGTAGGACGTGGTGGGCTGAATGCGCGCGAGCAGCGCTTCGGCCTGGTCAGCATGCAGGCGGCCGCGCTGTACCTGTTTCTCGACGAGCTTGCGGGAATAGTCTTTACCGCGTTCGGCGGCTTCTTGCGTGGTGTCGAGCAGCACGACCGGCAACCCCGCCTTGGCGGTGACGTAGGCGATGCCGGCGCCCATCATGCCCGCGCCCAGCACGCCGATCTTGGCGTAGCGACGCGTGGGCACATCGGCGGGGCGCGCGGCCAGCTTGTTGGCGGCGTTCAAGCTGAAGAAAAGGGTACGGATCATCGCTCGTGCCTCCGGCGACAGCACCGCCTGCACGAAGTAGCGCGCCTCGGTCTTGAGACCTGTATCGAGATCGGTGATGAGCCCTTCATACACGCACGACAGGATGCTCGCCGCGGCCGGATAGTTGCCGTAGGTTTTCTGCCGCAGCATGGCGTTGGCCGAAGTGAATAGCTGCTGCACGGCGGGGCTGGAGATACCGCCCCCGGGCACCTTGTAGCCCTTGATGTCCCACGGTTGCTGCGCGCGGATCTGGCCTTCGCCCAGCAGCCACGTGCGCGCAGCATCGGCTTCTTCCCCCGCGTTGACGACTGCATCGACAATGCCGAGCTTGAGCGCCTCAGCCTCCTTGATGCGCTTGCCTTCAAGCAGCATCGGCAATGCCTTCTGCACACCAATCAAGCGCGGCAAACGCTGCGTGCCGCCGCCGCCCGGCAAGAGGCCCAGTGTGACTTCCGGCAAGCCGAAGCGTGCGCGGGCGTTGTCGGCCGCCACGCGGTAGTGGCAGGCGAGGGCAATCTCCAGCCCGCCGCCCAGCGTGGAGCCCGGCAGCGCCGCGGCCACGGGTTTGCCGCAGGTTTCCAGCTTGCGCAGCATGCGGTGCAGCTCACACGTGCGTTCAAACAACGTGGCTGCGTCGTCGCTGGTCTGCAGCCATTCGAGGTCGCCGCCGGCAATGAAATCCGCTTTGGCGGAGGTGACCAGAATGCCTTTGACGCTTGCATCTGCGCACACGCGATCGATAGCGGCAAAGAAGGCGGCGCAGGTTTCGCCGTTGAGCACGTTCTGTGCACGGCCCGGCTGGTTCCACGTCAGCGTGGCGATGCCGTCGGTGTCGATGGTGATGTCGATCATGTCAGCACGCTCCTTAAACGCGTTCGATGATGGTGGCGGTGCCCATGCCGGCACCCACGCACAACGTGGCGAGGCCCGTGCTCGCCCCACGGCGCTCCAGCTCATCCAGCAGCGTGCCGAGAATCATGGCGCCCGTTGCACCCAGCGGATGGCCCATCGCAATGGCGCCGCCGTTGACGTTGATGCGGTCATGCGGCACGGCCAACACCTCCATGAAGCGCAGCACGACGGAGGCGAAGGCTTCGTTCAGTTCGTACAGGTCGATGTCGGCCGCCGACATGCCCGCGCGCTTGAGTGCCTTCTCGGCCGCGTACGAAGGGCCGGTCAACATGATCGACGGCTCCGAGCCGATGCTCGCAAAGCTGCGGATGCGCGCACGCGGTTTGAGGCCCGCGCGCTTGCCGGCCTCGCGGCTGCCGATCAGCACGGCTGCGGCGCCATCGACGATGCCCGAGCTGTTGCCCGCGTGATGCACGTGTTCGATGCGTTCGAGTTCGGGATAGCGCTGGCGGATCACGGCGTCAAAGCCGTATTGCTCGCCTAATTCCGCAAACGAGGGTTTGAGCTGCGCGAGTGTGTCCACGGTGGTCTGCGGGCGGATCATCTCGTCGCGGTCGAGGATGGTCAGGCCGTTCTGGTCGCGCACCGGCACGATGGAACCTGTGAACCAGCCAGCCGTGCTGGCCGCATGCGCACGGCGGTGGCTCTCGGCGGCGTAGGCGTCGACGTCATGGCGGCTGTAGCCCCACTTGGTGGCAATGGTGTCGGCCGACACGCCTTGCGGCACGAAGTACAGCGGGATGGCCGCGGCCGGGTCCACAGGCCATGCACCGCCGCTGGCACCCATCGGCACGCGCGACATGCTCTCCACGCCGCCGCCGATGGCGAAGTCGCTCTGCCCGGCCATCACCTGTGCGGCGGCCATGTTGCAGGCCTCCAGGCCCGACGCGCAGAAGCGGTTGATCTGCACGCCGGCCGTCGTCTCGGCATAGCCGGCGGACAGCACTGCCACGCGGCCGATGCACGCGCCTTGTTCGCCCACGGGTTCCACGCAGCCGAGCACCACGTCATCCACGAGCGATGTGTCGAGCTGATTGCGGTCGCGGATGGCGCGCAGTGCGGTTGCGGCCAGGCGCAGCGGCGTGACACCGTGCAGGTTGCCGTCTTTCTTGCCCTTGCCGCGCGGGGTGCGAACGGCGTCGTAGATATAGGCTTCCATAGCGTTGCGTCCTGAAGGTCGTGCTGGTTAAAGGGTGCGGGCGATCAGTTCTTTCATGATCTCGTTGGCGCCGCCGTAGATCTGTTGCACGCGCGAATCGGCCCACGCGCGGGCGATGGGGTATTCCCACATGTAGCCATAGCCGCCGTGCAGCTGCACGCAGCGGTCCATCACCTTGAATTGCAGGTCGGTGGTCCAGTACTTGGCCATCGATGCGGTGGCGGCATCGAGCTTTCCAGCCAGCTTGAGCGCGATGCACTGATCGACGAACACACGGCCGATCTGCACTTCGGTTTTCAGTTCTGCCAGCGCGTGGCGCGCGGTCTGAAAATCGAGGATAGATTTGCCGAAGGCCTGGCGCTCGCGCACGTAGCGCAGCGTCCAATCAAGCGCGCCCTCGGCCGAAGCGATGGCACCGATGGCGATCTGCAGGCGCTCCCACGGCAGTTCCTGCATCAGGTAGGCAAAACCGCGATGTTCCTCGCCGAGCAGGTTCGCGGCAGGCACGCGCACGTTGTCGAAGAACAGCTCCGCGGTGTCCTGCGCCTTCATGCCGACCTTCTTCAGGCGCTTGCCTTTGCTGAAGCCCTCCATGGTGGTGTCGACGACAAAGAGGCTCGTGCCCTTGGCGCCGCCTTCCGGCGTGGTACGCGCCACGACGATCACCACATCTGCGTGCCAGCCGTTGGTGATGAAGATCTTTGAGCCGTTGAGCACGTAGTGGCTGCCGTCGCTGCTCCGCGTGGCGGTGGTGCGCACGCCTTGCAGGTCGGAGCCGGCTCCAGGCTCGGTCATGGCAATCGCGCCGATCATCTCTGCGCTCGCCAGCTTGGGCAGGTAGTGCTGTTTCAGCGCCTCGCTGCCGTAGTGCAGCAGATACGGCGCGACGATTTCCGAGTGCAGGCCGAAGCCCAGGCCTGTGGCGCCCGCGCGGGCAATCTCTTCGATCAGCACCGTGCTGTAGCGGATGTCGGCACCGGCGCCGCCATAGGCCTCGGGCATGCTGGCGCAGTGGTAACCGGCGGCGGCCGCCTTTTCCCAGATGGTGCGGTCGACGTAGCCCTGGTCTTCCCAGCGCTCGTGGTGGGGCAGGACTTCGGCGTCGATAAAGCGGCGGACGGATTCACGGAAGGTGTCGTGTTCAGCGTCGAACAGCGTGCGGGCAATCATGGCGGCTCCAGAATGGGCGGCAGATGGGTTGCCGTATTTCAACAAGGCCGCGACAATTCCGGTTGATCTGGATCGCCACTTTATTGATATGAAGCGCCAGCCGAAAGCTGCCTCCAAACGCGCCGGTTTGCACACGCGGGCGCGCATTGCCATCCTGCTGCCGCCGCGCCTGTTTGCCGGTTACGTGTTTCTGACCCAGGAGATGTTGCTGGTGGCCGGCACCATGCAGGCGCGCAGCGTGGATGTGATGGGCAGCCGGCTCTTCGATATCGATGTGTTGTCAGCCGATGGGGCGGCCGTCCGAAGCTTTGGCGATATGCCTGTGCCCGCCACCGCCGCGCTGACCGATGCGGCCTACGACGTCGTGATCGTGCCCGCACAGTTCGCCCCGGAGGCGACATTGGATGCGGAGGAGGCGCACATCGCCGATTGGCTGCGCAGGCGTTATGAGGCCGGCGCCCTGGTGGTCGGCATGAACGCAGCGCCGCTGTTCGCCAAGGCTGGCTTGCTGGATGGTTGTAGAGCGACCGGGCTGGCGAGCGAGCGCGCCTGGTTTGCACGGCATTTTCCAAACGTGCATTACACGCCCGACCGGCCGCTTGCGGTGGATGGCCGCATCATCACCGTCAGCGGCATCAACCCCGCCGTGGACGCCTGCGCGTACGTCATCGATCACTGCCGCGGGGCAGGTGCGTCGCGGCGGATGCTGCGCACGGCGCTCACGCAATCCCTGCCGTCATACGAACACATGGCCGTGTGGACGGCTCAGTTCAAGCGCCACGGCGATGCGGCCATGCTCGCCATCCAGGACATCGTCGAACGGGAACTGGCAGCGCCTCCAACGCTGGCGGAGCTGGCCGCCCAGGCAACAATGAGTGAGCGGACCTTGACGCGCCGGTTTGCCGCCGCCACCGGCAGTAACCTGCGGCGCTACGTGGCGACGCTGCGGCTGGAACTGGCGGCGTTTCTGCTGCGAACGGGCCGGCAGCCGCTCGATCACATTGCCGATGAATGCGGCTACGGCAGCGTCAGCGCACTCAGCCGCGCGTTCTCTGCCGGCCAGGGTTGCAGCCCCTTGCAGTACCGGGCGCAGCACCGCACCCGCTGAAGTTTCACGGACGCAGCAGATCGAAGCCGGCCAGCAACACCACACCCGACAGCGCGGTCAGCGGTAACGAATGTTGGCCAAAGTACAGCAACGCGGCGGCCAGCCAACTGGCCGCGAAGAAAGCGCTCATGCGGTTCATGATGTCACCTGTTCTTTTGTTGGGTGGGAGAGACGCGGCCGGCACATTTACGCGTGCTGGTAGCGGTATTCCTGCGTCTTGCCCCCGTAGCCGTAAGCTGCGGCGCGAACGTCCTGCACATAGATATAGCTCTCTTCGTGCAGATCGCCGAGTAGCTCAGCAAACGCCGTGAATGCCTCGGCGATGTACTGCGCCTTCTCCGCCTTGGTATTCGTTTCGTCCGTCACCTTGATGTCGAAATAGATGCTGTTCTTGCCTTGTGCGGCCAGCGTCTGCCCGCCGACGACCCAGTCTTCCGGGTCCACATAGTCGATGGCGATGGCCGTTACCTTCGGGTCTTTGCCCAGGATGCGAGAGGTGAGTTCCAGCAGCGTGCTGGAGATCTTCTGGGTCATTTCTGCAGAACGCTGGGCACTGACTTTGACGTTGAGGATGGGCATGATCGTTTCCCTTATTAGTTAGCAATGCAATTATTTAATCAAAAAAAACGGACGCTCATGTCAGGGTGGAGCGCACACCTCGGATCTTCGTCACCGTATCGGTGAATTCGTTACTGCCAAGCACGCGCTTCAACCTTGCGGTGACGGCGCCGCTTGCCTCGTTCAACGCTGCACCGATCTTGACCGCTTCCCGCGTCGGAAAGATGGCGGTCTCGCGGCCGTCGGCTTCCGTTTTGCGGCGTTCGATCAAGCCCTTGGCTTCCAGGCCATCCAGCGCGCGCGTTGCCGTGGGACGCGTGACCGACATCGCTTCCGACAGCTCGCTTTGCAGCATGCCCGGGCGGTCTACGATCGCACGGAGCATGAAGCCTTGCGGCGGCGTGAGATCGAACGGCGCAAAGGCGTCTGCCCAGACGCGGTCGAGCTTGCGGGCCAGGGCGGTGGTGTTGAAGTAGAGGCAGTGGTCGAACATGGTGATGTGGATGGTAGGGGATGATGGTTAGATATGCAACTTGTTTTTTTGTGTTGGTGGTCCACCTTTGTTTCGTACCCTGCCGGGCACGACCTACTTTTCTTTGTCTTGCCAAAGAAAAGTAGGCAAAAGAAAGGCGCGCCCGAGATGGCGAAAGACTCCTTGAATTTGCGTAACCGGGCGGCGGTGGGGAAAACTCGCTTCGCTCAGACAGTTCCCCACCTTTTTTCCGCCCGCTTACGAAAATTCAAGGCGCCATCAAGGGCTCAACGTCAAAAGAAAAAGGCCAACCCGTCGCGAGGCTGGCCTTTTCGTTTGGGCTTGTGCCCCGACGGTTTGGCTGTTGTCGTTTGACTTTCCCTGCCCTAGATGGCGCCTTGAATTTCTGTAAGCGGGCGGAAAAAGGAAGGAGGCTTGTCTGAGCGAAGCGAGTTTGCCTCCTTCCCCGCACGGTTACAGAAATTCATGGAATGGGTCGCCATCTCGGGCGCGCATTTCTTTGCTTACTTTCTTTGGGCAAGACCAAAGAAAGTGAGTCAGCCCCGGCAGGGGATGAAATAAGGGGCGCACCAACAACACGAAACAAAAGCAAAAACAGAAAAATCAAAAATAAACCGTAGCACTAGCCCTAAACGTCCGAGGCGCCCCCTGCACCAGAATGAACCCCCAACTCGGCAACCAGTACTTCTCATTCGTCAGGTTGTCGACATTGAACCGCAGCGTCACCGGCTTGCCGCCCACCTTGGTCGAATACCGCGCCCCCACATCAAACGTGTGATACCCCGGCACGATGTTGCTGTTGTCGGCTTCAAGCGCCGAGTTGCCGACGTACTGGCCACCTGCCGACAGCACGAGCCCCGGCACCGGCGGCACGGCATATTCCACATATGCCGTCGCCTTGAAGCGTGGCGATCCATAGGCGCGTTTTCCCAGCACGGAGGCATCGGATTCCGTATTCTCGGAATTCATGAACAGCACCCCGCCCAGCAGCGTCCAGTCACGCGCGAGCTTGCCGCGTGCGCTCAATTCGAGCCCGCGATAACGCGTCATGCCGTCTTGCGTATAGACGTTGTCCGGCCGCAGATACGCCAGCCCGCGCTGCACCTGGAACAGCGCCGCGCCGAATGTCCAGTCGTGCAGTTCGGCCTTGGCACCTACCTCCACCTGCTTGCTCTTGAGCGGCCCGAATACCGTGCCCGCGTTGAGTGCTGTGATCGGTGCGCTGGCACCGGCCTCCAGCGATTCCACATAGCTCGTGTACAGCGTCACCGGCTGCACGGGTTTGAACATCACCGCCAGCGTGGGCGTGATCGGCTCGCGAGTGTATTTGGCCGAAGTGCTGCCGTCGGCGTTGTAGCCGGTCTGGTTGAAACGCGTATAGCGCAACCCGCCAAGCACCGACCAGTGCTCGTTGAACTTGGCCGTGTCGCTGGCAAAGACGGCGGTCTGGTCGATCCGGGACGTGCGAGCCAGACCGTCGGACGCGGGCACCCGCATCGGTGTCGCCCCCGACGACACGAACGCGGACGTGTCGTAGAGGTTGCCGGTGCCGAGCAGCGTGGAAGCAAAGCCGCCCGTGGCTTGCGTGAGACTCTGCCATGACGTGCCGAAGACGAGGTCATGCTCGATCGAACCCGTGCGCACCTTGCCGTTGGCTATCACCTGCGCCTGGCTGTACTGATAGCGCTGGTACGAGCTGTACTGCAACTCGCTGAAGTTGCCCGCGTTGTCCGTCAGCTGGATCGCGCTGTCGGCATTGCCTCGGTTCTGCTGCGTGTAGCGATAGGCGGCGCGCACGTTCCAATCTGGCGTGGCGGCCCAGTTCAGTTCGGTGCCGACGGATTTGATCTCGGTCTCGTAATACGACCCGCGCGACGACACGCGTTGGCTGCCGTCAATGGCGCGCGGCGTGCGCACGAACTCCGTGACCGGCACACCAAAATCCTGGCCGGGGATGATGCCGTAGTAGGCGCCCTGCACGTTGCGCTGCATGTACAGGCCGTCGAACGACCACTGCAGATCAGGCGTGATGCGCGCATCGAGCGCGAGCGATGCGGAGTCGCGCTTGATATGGCCGCCGTCAACAAAGGTGCCGCCTTCTTCATGCACCATACCCAGGCGCGCGCCCAGGGCCTTGGTCGGGCCGAAGCGCCCGCCCATATCGATCGATTCCTTCAGCGTGCCGCCGCTGGTAAAGCCGAACGTGGCGCTGCCGCCAAAGGTGTTGGTCGGGCGTTTGGTGACGAAATTGGCGATGCCGCCCGGGGTGCCGAAGCCATACATGAAACCCGATAGCCCCTTGAGCAGTTCCACACGTTCGAAGTGTTCGAGCGGAACATCGCTGCCCCAGTTGGGGACGGCTAGGCCGTCGACCTTGTAGCCCTCCAGCAAGTCGAGCTGCAAGCCGCGGATGGTGATGTTCGACGCCTCGCCGATGTAGCCGTCGTTGTTGGCGGTGACCGCCGGATCGCCCTTGAACACCTCCCCGATGGTCTGCGCCTGACGGTTCTGGATCAGCTCCTGCGTGGCAACGTTGATGGTGAACGGCGTATCGAGCACGGCCTTGTCGCCCAGTGCGCCGGTGCTGGCCTGTTTCGCACCGTAGGCGGCGGGTTTGCCTGCGGTGACTTGCGTGGCGGGCAGGTCGACCTGCGTGGTTGTCTGCTGCGCGTAGGCCGATGCGGCTGCGCCCATGGCGACGAATGCCAGCGCGAGCCGGCGTGCCAGCGGCGTTGGGCGAAGGCAGGCGATAGGACAGCGTGAAGCGGGTGGTAAAGCAGCGGCTCGCATGATCAAGCTCCCCTGGATCAATGTTGTGTGCAGGCGTGCGCAGTCGCGTGCGTGCCGGCGAGCGGCATGCGCGAGTCCTGTGCGGGTGGTTGTGGTTTCTTGGTGGCGGCGTGTAGAGCTATGGCTCTCTGGCGACGCTCGGATGCAGGTCGTTGCCCACGCGCGATTCACGCGCCGGCATGGCCCAGACAGAATCGGGCGCACCGTGGCGCGCCCGGCGCAGCGTCGCGCGCGCAAGGCCGACAAAGCCGCACGCGAGCGCTAGTGCGCCCAGGTCGAAACCGGCCACCATCCAGTCGCCACGCGCCATCGTGCGCAGGAGGTGGTCACCGGTGACGATGGCATTGGTGACCGGTGCAAGCATGGCTGCGAAGGCGGCAGCGCTCAGCAGTTCGACGGCGCCGCGTGCTGGCGGCCGCAGCATCGCCCAGGCAATCGCCGCGAAGAACACGGTGTAGTACGTCACGCCCATCGAACGCTCGGGCCACAGCAGCGCCGCCGGGAATGTCGCCATGACGCCGACGCAGCATCCGATGCACACGCCAACCGTGGCGCGCGCCAGCAGCTGATGCACGCGTGGCTGATCGGCCTTGCGTTGCTTGCGGCGCGATTCGATCCACAGCAGGTTGCCCGAGTAGAAGACGAACGCCCCCGCCAGCCCCATCACGAGATACGCGAGACGCAGGACGATGTCGCCGTAAGTGCCGAAGTGCAGGCCGTAGACAAGGCTGTAGATGGCGTGATTGGTGTCGCGCGCATCGGGTGTCTGGTTGCCGACGAGCTTGCCGCTGTCGGGCTGGTTGGCAGCCGCGCGAATCGCCAACGAACCGTAGTCGCCGACCGCTCGTGTGCTGCTGCCGCGCAGTTCCGCCACGGCATTTGCATCGCCAATGTGCTGGTAGTGGATCGACTTGACGGTGAAATTCGGATCGGCCAATTCGCGTGCACGGGCGAGCAGTTGCTCAGCCGGCAACATCGGCGCCGCATGATTGGCCGCAACCACCGTGCCGGCCGCCGTCGTCACACGCGGCACCGCATCGAACAGCTCGCCGTTGAGCGCTACGGTGTTGAACACGGTCATCAGTACGATGCTCAGACACAGCACCGGCGCGGTGATCGCAAAGATCAGGTGGAAGGGCAGGCTGAACAGTCCGAGCACGTTGTGTATGTCCATCCAGAAGCGCTTGAGGTTGCGCCCCGGGCGCACGGCCAGCAGATCCTTCTTCAAACGCGGCAGGTGCAGCAGCACGCCCGAGATGAGCGCCACGCCATAGAGCACCGAAATCGCGCCCATGAAGTACATACCCGGTTCTTCCAGACCCAGCGAGTAGTGCAGCCGATTCAGGAAATTGGCCAGCTCGCCCTTCGACGGCTCGATCGACAGATCTTTCGGCGAGGTCCTGCCCGCAGCGAGCCCACTGCCGGTCGTCATTTGCCAATCGCCCTTGCTGTTCTGCCAATACGCGGAGAAATCCGGCTCGCCCTCGTTGGGGAAGATGACGTACGCGCTCGCGGCAGCGGCCGGGTGCGTGCGCACCAGCGCGTTCACGAAGTGATCGATATCGGCCGGCTTGGTGGCAACGGCGGAACGGTCAGCGCGCAGCGGGTTCTGCCACGCATGCAGTTCTTCATGGAACACAGTGAGCGCGCCCGCAAAGAACGCGATGAACAGCGCCCAGCCCGCTATCAGGCCCACCCAGGTATGCAGCGTCTGATACAGACGTAAGGTCGTCGATTTCATGGCGAGGTCAGGCCACCAACAGGCGCGGCAGCCACAGCGCGCCGTATGACACGGCATTGGCGGCCGCCAGCACGGTCCACGCGCGGGCACTGGTCGGAAACAACACGCTTACGCTGATGATCACGGCCCACAGCGGCAGGCACACGAGCAGGGCGCCGATGACGCCGCTTTCCCAGCCGCCCGGCAGCCACAGGATCGCCAGCGTGCACAGCGCGACCGACAACGGCAGCCCGAGCACGGTACCGGCCAGCCACTTGGTGCCCATGCCGGTCATGACCGTGCCCCAACGCCTGCACGCCGTTGATGTGTCCACGCACCCAACATGGGCCATAGCGACAAGGCCCCCGTCACCACCAGCGCCACCGCGATGGTTGCCCCCGGCCAGCCGAGCGCGTCGTTCCACAGCGCGACGGCAATGACCGACAACGCAACGGCGGCGCTACACAGCGCGCGCCCACGCAGGCGCGAAGCGGGCGCGAGCAGCACTTGATTGGGCGCGGCCGCATACAGGCAGCCCGCCGCCAGCAGCCCGAGCAGGAGGGCAATACCGTGCATGGCAGTGTTCAGTTTTGTTGAGAACACAAATGATAATGATTCGTATTAAATTACACAAGCCAAGAGGATTCGCGGATTGGGATGGGGAATTGACGTGCTACCGCGAGTGCGGACGTTGGCCATGCCGCGCCCGCGCCCTGGGTGGCGGGCGCGGCAGGTGTGACGGGTTACTGCTGCAGAACCTTGTATTCGATCTTCTTGAGCACGCCGTCCGCATCGTCGAAGTAGAACGACGCGATCTTCTTCGAACCAATCGGAATTCCGACAAACACCACGCCGATTGCCGCATTGCGCGCGTAGCGATAGTTCCAGATGTCGAGACCGCCGGCCGTAGCCTTGTCGCTTGGTGCACCCAGTTCGAGCGCTACGTCCTCGCGCTTGGCGACGCCCGGCACGAATTGCTTTTGCAGCGATTCCTGCGTGGCGTCGGCAATCTTGTCAACGCCCGTTCCACTGCCGACGCTGACCGCGCAGCCCGACAGGGCAAGAGAAAGCGCAATACCGGATGCGAAAATGCGAAACATGAAAGTCCTTTTTGTTGATTGGAGTTTGGAAAGCCGCTTCGATGCCACAGCGCACATGCCTGCTGCGCTGCCCCCGCACCGAATGCGCGCCCGCATCGTAGAGAGGACGCGCAGAAAGCGCATCCCCCAGAACGGCTCGTTCTCCAACAATCTGAGGTGAAACTTTCTAATGTCTCGTCTGATTGACGCTTAAGTCAGCGTCCGCGGGCGTCTACGCGAGTGCCGCTTCCACAAAGTGCAGACGATCCTGCCCCCAGAACATCTCGTCGCCGACAAAGAACGTGGGCGCACCGAACACGCCGCGCGCCACAGCTTCCTCGGTCGTTTTGCGCAGCGTCTGCTTGATGCGGTCGTCCTGCACAAGCTCCAGCATCAGCGCGGGTGAGATGCCGGCCGCTTCCAGCACCGCAGCGAGTTCCTGCAGATCACCGAGATTGCGGGGGTGCTCGAACATCGCGCTGAAGATGGCGGTGAGGTAGCGGTGGAATTCCGCATCGCTGCGCAACTGCATGCCCACCGCACCGCGCATCAATTGCAGCGTGTTGATCGGAAAATGCGGGTTCTGCTGGATCGGCACGCCAAAGTGTTTTGCCCAGCGTTCCAGATCCACATTGGAGTAGCGGCCCTTGGCGGGAATCGTCGCCGGGCTGCTGTTGCCTGTGGCTTGGAACACGCCGCCCAGCAGCATCGGCCGCCAGACAATGTCCGCGCCCTTGGCTTGCGCGATCTTCGGCAACTGGTGATACGCGAGGTAGCTGTAAGGGCTGCCCACATCGAAGAAGAATTCGACCTGCTTCATGCGTGTGTCTCCTGGTGTCGTGATGTTGCGATGGGCTCGGAACAGGCTTCTACCAGCGCTCGATCCAGGGCCGCAGGTCGAGTTCATGGGTCCACGCATCGCGGGGCTGCGTGTGCAGATACCAGTAGTTCTCGGCGATGTGCTCGGGGTTGAGGATGCCGTCCTGGTCTTTCAGCGCGTAGCGCTCGGGAAAGTTCTCGCGGATGAACGCCGTGTCGATCGCGCCGTCGACCACCACATGCGCCACGTGTATCCCCTTCGGGCCCAGCTCGCGCGCCATGCTCTGGGCCAGCGCGCGCAGCGCATGCTTGGCGCCCGCGAATGCCGCAAAGTTGGCCGCGCCGCGCATGCCTGCGGTTGCCCCGGTGAAAAGGATCGTGCCGCGCCCGCGCGTGACCATGCGCTTGGCCACTTCGCGCCCTGCCAGGAAGCCCGAAAAACACGCCATCTCCCAGATCTTGAAATACTTGCGCGCGGTCTCTTCCAGGATGCTGCTCGGCACGTTGGCGCCAATGTTGAAGACCATCACCTCGATGGGGCCCACGTCGTGCTCGATGTCGTCGACGAGCTTGATGATGTCGTCTTCCTTGCGCGCGTCGGATGCGAAGCCCTGCGCCCGCCCGCCTTCCGCGCGGATCGCCTCGACCAGCGGTTGCAGCTTGTCGGCCGAGCGGCGCGTCACGCAGGCGATGTAGCCCTCGCGGGCAAAGCGCCTGGCGATGGCACCGCCCGTGGCATCGCCCGCGCCGATGACGAGGGCCGCCTTGTTCTTGCTTGTCTCCATGTCCACCTCGTTTATAGAATAACGATCGTTACCGAAAAACAAAATTATGCTACTGGTTGCATAGTGTCAAGCGGGAAAAAGCAGGGGAAAACATGCGATACCAGCCCGGTCACAAGGAAGAAAAGCGCAAGGAGCTGCTGAAGGCCACGGGCCGCAAGGTCAAGGTGAACGGCTTTGCCGCGACCGGCGTCGACGCGCTCGCGCAGGCGGCCGGCATGACCAGCGGCGCGTTCTACAGCCACTTCGGCTCCAAATCGGATTGGCTCAAGGCGTTGATCGAGGCCGAACTTGCCGCCAGTCGCGAAATGTGGGCCGGCAATCCGCACGATACGGCCGAAGATTGGCTGCGCTTCGAGCTGGATCGCTACCTGTGCCTTGCCCACGTGAAGCATCCCGAGGCGGGTTGCGCCGTGCCCGGCCTTGCAGCCGAGATCGCGCGCGCAGATGCCTCAGTGCGCAAGCTGTATCAGGAAGAGATGTGCAAAGGGCACGCGATCCTGGCGCGGCGCCTGGGCGACGACGATGCCGCGTGGGCGATGATTGCGCAGCTCGTGGGTGCCATCCATATCGCGCGTGCCATGCCGGAGGAGGCCATGCAGCGCACGATTGTCGAGGCGAGCAAGCGGTTTCTGCAGGACGCTGTGACGCGCCTTACCGCCAGGTCCTGACGTACGAGGCGCGCTATTGCAGGTTGCCCCAGCGCGGCACGGCGGGTTCCGCGTTCGCCCATTGCCACGTGGTGCCGTTCTGGCACGCATAGATCGTGTAACCGGCGCCGGGCGCATTTTTGGGAGCCAGGGCTTCCTGAACGGTCAGGACGGCCTCGCGGCACGTGGCCAGCGGTGTCGTGAACGTGCGCACCAGCACGACCTGCCCGTGTGCCTTGGTCAAGCCCATCATGCGTTCGAGCGACCAGTTGAGCGAAGGTGTGCTGTCGCTCAATCGCCCGACTGCCATCGCCAGCGCATCCTGCTCGCTGGCGGCCCATTTGCGCGTTGCGTATTTGATGGAGGCATCGGTCGCAGCGTTGACCGACACGGCCACGCCATAGGCCACCGCCGGGTTGCCCGTGACAGTGCCCGTGGCCACGCCCGCTGCCGCGCCGGTCAACGGCCCCACCGACGAGCAGCCGGCCATCAGGCCCGCACATCCTGCTACAAGCCAGCGCGCGCGGCTCATTGCAGCGAACCCCATCGCGCCGTGGCCGGTTCCGCGGTCGCCCACTTCCATTGCTTGCCGTCGTGGCAGATGGAGGCGACGAAGAAGTCGACCTTTGCGGCGCCATCTTCCATTCCGTCGACGGTAAAGAGGATTTCCTTGCAGTTGACGAGCGGCCCGTTGATCGAACGCGTGACCACCACGCGGCCGTGTTCGTCGGGCTCCAAGGGGATGCGGTGCTTCACCTGCCAGTTGCCGACGGTGTTGTCGGTCAGCGCGCCGGCAATCTGCGCGATGTGGTCTTGGGTTTCTGTGTGGACGATGCGCTGGCTGTGCTGCAACGCGGCCCGTGCGCCGGCTTGCACGCCCAGGCCGATGCCCGTGGCCACCGCCGCGTTGTCGGTCACCTTGGCAGCGAGAGCTGCCCCGCCGATACCCGCTGCGGCGGTCGTGCCTTCCGACATCAGTGAACTGCAACCGCTGAGTGCCAACGTGCTCAGGGCGAGCGCGCTGCCCAGCATCCGGGCAGATGCGAACCGAGGTGTGCGCATGTGTGGACTTCCAAATCTGCAACAGAGCGAATTCTAAAGGACACTGCGGCCCGCAAACGGCGTTGCGGCGCGGTTTCTCACAATTGTTTTTAGTCGCTGTGGCGCGGTATTGCCTCTGTTCAGCTGGGGCAAAGCGTTTTCAACTGCGTGGCCAACGCATCAAAGACCACCCGCACCCGCGTTGGCACCGGCCCTCGCTGGGGGCGATAGACGTGGAGCGTCCAAGGTGGGGGTTCGAACCGCCGCAGCACGCGTACCAGTTCGCCGCGCTCCACGTGCGAGCGAGCCAGGTACTCCGTGGTCTGCGTGAAGCCGAGGCCCGCACAGGCCGCTTGTATCTCAGTTTCCGGGTCATCAGTCACGAAGACGGTGCGGTGAGGCTGGAGCTGGGTGTCGTCGCGAAAAGCCCACGGCCAGGCGCGGCCGTCGCTGCGGTTAATGAGCGTGGTGACGGGCAATTCCAGCAGTGCATCGAGCGTCTTGGGTTCGCCCACGCGGGCAAGCAGCGCGGGCGCGGCCACCACCCACAGCGCTACGCTACCGGCCGAGCGCGCCACGAAGCGGTTGTCCCCGATGAAGCCAATGCGTACCCCCACGTCGATCTGCTCATCCACCACGGCGGAAGGCACGTCCGACAGGCGAAGGTCTGCGACAAGACCCGGGTGTTGCTGCATCAGCGCCGTCAGCACGGGCATGACATAGGTGCGCCCCATGTGCGCAGTCGCTGTGACACGTACGATGCCGCTCGCCTCCGTCGCCTTGGCGGAGGAGCGATCGAACAGGCCATCGACGGTCTGCAATGCGGCCTGGGCTTGCGCGGCAAGGTCTTGCCCGTAGCGGGTGATCTGCACACTGCGGGTGTTCCGATGAAAGAGCGTTTCGCCCAGCGTGTCTTCCAGCTCGCGCACCGCTCGCGTGACGGCCTGCGGAGACACGCCGAGCCGTGCAGCCGCCTCGCGGAATGTCGGTGTGCCGGCGGCCGTGGCAAAGATGCGCAGCAGTTCGAGACGGTCTTGCATGGCGTTGTTGAATTCCAGAAATGGGAATTTTGTTTGCCGAATTATTCCATTTATTTGCCGGGTTGGCCTATCCATACTTGGCTCCAAGTCTGGCAGCACGGAAGAACCGAGCGCCAGCTCACCCACTCACGGCAAGGAGCCGGCAATGAACGCAGCAACGCAAATCAACACGCAATCCACGCAATCCGCACAACTCAAAGACAAGGTTGCGCTCGTCACGGGCGCCAGCTCGGGCATCGGGCACGCATCGGCAATTGAACTGGCCCGGCGCGGCGCCAAGGTGGTCGTGGCGGCACGGCGCAGGCCGGAACTCGACGCGCTCGTCGAGGCTATCCGCACGCAAGGCGGCGAGGCGGCCGCCGTGGAAGCCGACGTCACACGCGAAGACGACATCCGCAAGATGGTCGACTTTACCGTCGCCACATATGGGCGCTTGGACATCGCCTTCAACAACGCGGGTACCGAGGGCGTGTTCGCGCCGCTCACCGAGCAGACCGACGCCACCTACGACAAGGTGTTCGACCCCAACGTGCGCGGTGTCTTCCATTCGATGAAGTACGAGGCCGAGGTGATGCTGCGCCAAGGCTCGGGCAGCATCATCAACAATGCGTCGATGGGCGGTGTGATTGGCTTCGAGAACGCGGGCCTGTACATCGGCACCAAGCACGCGGTGATCGGCATGACGAAGACGGCATCGATCGAATGGTTTCGCCGAGGCGTGCGTGTCAACGCGCTGGCGCCGGGGCTGATCGAGACGCCGTTCCACCATCGCGGCATTTGGCCGTCTGCAGAAGCGATGTATGACTTTGCGGCGGGCACCCCGGCGGGCCGTGTCGGCAGCGCGCAGGAGATGGCGACCATCGTGGCCTTTCTCGCGTCGGACGATGCGAGTTTTGTCTCGGGCCACGCCTTGGTAGCCGACGGCGGCTATTCGGTCGCTTGATGCCAATGGTCTAGGCGGTGGGGCGTTCAGTCTCGCCGCACATCTGCCGGCGATAGCGCTCGGGCGAAAACCCGACCTGCTTGCGGAACATCGCAATAAATGCCGAAGGCGTTCCATACCCGAGCGCGAGCGCAATGTCCTGCACCGGGCGGTCTTCCTTGAGCCACACCAGCGCGCGCAGCAGGCGCACACGGTTGCGCCATTGCAAGAAGCTCATGCCGAGTTCGGTCTGGAAGCGGCGCGCAAGTGTGCGTTCGGTGCTGTGCACGCGTTCGGCCCATTGCTGCAGCGTGGTGGTGTCGGCGGGGTCCAGGCGGATGGCTTGCAGGATGGGCTCAAGCTGGCGATCGGTGCTGTCTGGCAGGTAGCTGTCAGCGTGACCGGCGCGCACCAGCATTTCCACCAGCAATTCGAACTGACGCAAGTCCCACGCATCGGTCATGGCGGTGACGCGGCGCGTGGCGAAGTCTTCGAACAGTGCGCGCACCAGTGGCGTCTGCGGAATCAGGCAGGCCATGGGTGGCAGCCTCTGCGCAAGCGGTTCGGCCATGTACACAGAGAGGAAGTCCGTCGCCTGCCGGATCGATGCCGAATGTGGCTGATTGGCCGGCACCCAGATCACGTATTCGGCGGGCGCGGTCAGCCGGCGGCCATCGACCACCACTTCCATCAACCCCAGGCTGATGCGGTTGATCTGGCCCCACGGGTGCGTGTGCGGCTCGATATCGGTTTCGGGCTCGAAATGGTCGTAGCGAAAGTAGAACGGGGCGCCTTGCGGCACGCGTAGGTCGGCTTCGCGGTAGGCGGTGTACGGGGTGTCGGCCACGGTTGTCGCTTTCGAGGGGTGAAGTTGTCTGGTTTGAAGTATATGTTTTGAACCAGACATTACTAAACTGCGGTCTTCCATTGTTCGAGGAGGCCGTCGTGCCTGTGCTGTATCCCTTGCTGGCGGTGCTGATCTGGGCTGCCAACACCATCGTGTCGAAGGCCGCGGCCGGCGTGGTGGACCCGGCGGCCATTTCGTTCTACCGGTGGTTGCTAGCGGCCATTGTGCTGACGCCTTTTTGCGTGCGGCCGCTGTGGCGCCAACGTCGGGCTGTGCTGGCGCAGTGGCGGCGCTTTGCGGCGCTCGCGCTGCTGGGCATGGTGATGTACCAATGCCTGGCGTATTACGCGGCGCACAGCACGAGCGCGACCAACATGGGCGTGATCGGGGCGCTGGTCCCGATGCTGGGGCTGATCCTGAACGTGGTGGTATTTCGTCAGCCTGTCGGCGCGCAGGCAGTGACGGGCGTGGTGGTGTCGCTCCTGGGCGTGCTGTATCTGCTGGGGCGCGGAGAACCTGCCAACCTGTTCGATGGCGGCATCAACCATGGCGACGTGCTGGTGCTTGCCGGCGCCACTGCATACGCGCTGTATAACATCCTCTATCGTCGTTGGGCGCTGCCGTTCGGGCAGTGGCTCAACCTGTACGTGCAGGTGCTGGTGGCCGTCGTGATGCTCGTGCCCCTGGCCATGACAGCACACAGCCTGGCCGTGCCGGCCAAGGGCATCGGGCTGGTGGTCTATGCGGGCATCGCCTCGTCGATCGCCGCGTCGTATTTGTGGATGCAGGGGCTCAAGCGCATCGGCAGCGAGCGTACGGCGGTGTTGATGAACCTGATGCCGGTCTTCACGGCGGGTATGGCTGCGGTGATGCTGGGCGAGACGGTGCACGGCTATCACTGGATCGGTGGCGGCCTCGTTCTGCTGGGCGTGAGCCTAGCGCAAGGCATCGTTCGGCTGCCGATCGGCCGTTCGGGATTGAGCGCCCGTTAGTTTTTTTCCGCCGCGCGGCGTGGGGGTTGGCGGTAAAATCGAACACATTGGCGGGCGCGTGATAGCGCCCGTTCCGTGTTCCAGAACCACTCTCGCCAGACCATCGTCAGACCATGAAGCGCAACGCAGGAGCTGTCACCGTCGATGATGTTGCCGCGCATGCGGGCGTGTCCATCAAGACCGTCTCGCGCGTGCTGAACCACGAGCCCAACATCAGCGAGAAGACGCGCGCGAAGGTGGTCGAGGCGATGCAGACGCTCGACTATCGGCCCAACCCGGCTGCCCGTCGACTGGCCAGCAAGCGCGCCGACATCATCGCGCTGGTCTACGACAACCCCTCCGACAACTACATCGTCAACATTCAGCACGGCGCGCTCGAAGCCTGCCAGGCGCTCGACTACAGCCTGCTGCTGACCCCTTGCAACTACCGCGATCCGAACCTCGCCGAGCAGATCATCCAGAGCGCGCGCCAGCGTGCACTGGCCGGCATCATCCTGACGCCGCCGGTGTCGGATGTGCCGTCGCTCATCACAGCGCTGGATGAAGCTGGCATCGACTACGTGCGCCTTGCCCCCGCCGATCGCGAGCACAAAGGGCTGTCCGTCAATACCGAAGACCGCGCTGCCGCGCGTGACATGACACTGCACCTGATCGGGCTCGGGCATCGCCGCATCGGCTTCGTGGTGTGCGATCCCGCCCACGGCGCGGCGTATCAGCGCGTATTCGGCTATCGCGACGCGATGGCGCAGGCCGGTATCGAAGTCGACGAACGACTGGTCGAGCAGGGCGAGCATTCATTCGAGTCGGGCGTTGCCTGTGCTGAACGGTTGTTGTCCTGCGAGCCCCGTCCGACCGCCATCTTCGCAGGCAACGACGACATGGCTGCCGGCGTGCTGCGCGTGGCGCAGGCGCGCGGCATCAAGGTGCCGGAAGAGCTCTCCATTTGCGGCTACGACGACACGCCGCTCTCACGCCAGCTCTGGCCGGCGCTCACCACCGTGCGTCAGCCGATCCAGGCGATGGCGCATGCAGCGGTGGAGCAGCTCATTGCGATCCACCGCCCGCATCTACCGGGCCTGAAGCCGCATTCGGTGCACGAAAATTTGCAGTATGAGTTGGTGATTCGGGAATCGACTTGTGCGCCGGCGGCGCGTTGAGCAGTTCGGCCGCCGGTTAGGTGGTGATTAGGCCGGTTGCGTGATCAACGCATACAAATCATCCTGCGGCTCATACCCCAGCAGTTCGCGCCCGGTCTCCAGGCCCCAATCCATTCCGCGATTGTTCGACACGCCATTCACGACGATGGCCGGTGCTGGCCAGCGCGCCGGGTCGGCCGTAATGGAGCACAGGAACAGCCGGCGCAGATCCCCATTCGAGAGCCACATGTTGCGGAACCAGCGCAGCGCGACGCGGCTGGCTTCATCGGGCAGTTCGGTCGGCACGGGTGTGTCAGCGGTGCCGGAATAGTTGATGTCGTTGGGGTCGTTTTCGTCGGGCAATGCCCAGCCGATGCGCAGCGACACGATCGAGAGCTTGCCGCCGTTGGCTTCGGAGACGGCGCCCACTGCTTTGCAGAGCCTTTCGCCCATGGCCTTGGACGTTCCGTAGGCAAGCGAGTAGACGTCTTCTGTGCCGTTATTCCAGCGCGTTCCTGGGGCGGGGGGTAGTTCGGCGGTGAGTTTGCCGGGGCCGATGGTGCCGGCCAGGGGTTGATCCTTGTATGCGCCCATCGCGTGGTTGGACGAGGCAAACACGAAGCGGCGCACACCGTGCGTGGCCGCAGCCTGCAGCACGTTGAGCGTCATGCCGTAGGAGGCCAGCGCTTGCTCCCAGGTTGCGTCTGGCGTGGAGTGGATGGCGGCCAAGTGAATGACCGCATCGACGTCGCTCAGCAGATTCGTCCATGCGCCATCGGCTTGCGTGAGGTCGGCCTTGACCCATTGAAAACGTTGGGCCGCTTGCGGCGAAAACTCGAGGTTCTGTGCAACCCAATCGACGCCGATGATGGAGGTGCACCACGGGGCGGAGGCCAGCGCCTCGACGACCTTGCGGCCCAGGTTGCCAGCTACGCCGGTCACAAGAACGCGAGCAGGGGTTTGGTAGTCAGCCACGATGTGGAAGTCCGTTCGGGATGAAGGAAAGAAAGGCGCGACCGGCGGCTGGCGCTGCAACATCATCGCGCGCCGCCGTGTCGTTCCAGATCAGGAAGGGGGCCGGATGGGCCCAGAAGTTGTGTGGCGTTTGCCGACGGGTCAGCCGCCGAGGTCAGCCGCGATTGGAGCCCGACAGCACGTCGATCAGCACCGCGACCACCAGCACCACGCCCTTGACGATCATCTGCCACGAGGCGTCGACGTTCATTTGCTGCATGCCGTTGTCGAGGCTGGCCATGACAAGTGCGCCGATCAGCGCGCCGTACACCGTGCCCGATCCGCCGCGCATCGACGTGCCGCCGATGAAGCAGGCGGAGATGGCATCCAGTTCGCCGCCCACCCCGGCGGAGGGCGAACCTGCCGCCGAACGTGCGGTGGTGATGATGCCCGCGAAGGCGCACATTAGGCCCATCAGCACGAACACCAGCAGCTTGACGCGACCGACGTTCACGCCGGATAGGCGCGTGGCTTCCATGTTGCCGCCCACTGCGTAGACGTGACGGCCGAATACCGTTTGTGTCGCGACGTACGAGAAGATGGCCAGCAGCACGAGCAGGATCAGCACCGGCAGCGGCACACCGCTGGCGTCGTTGAGCACCGCGACGAAGCCAAACGAGGCGGCAGCGATGGCCAGCAGCTTCAGCCCATCAGCCCAAATCGGCGTGAGCGAGAGCGACAGGCGGGCACGCTCGCGACGTCGGCGCACGGTCAGCACAACCGAGCCGATAACGATGACAGCAGCCAGCGACCACGACAGCCATGCCGGCACGAAGCTCTGCGCGAGGTTGCCGAGGTCATCGGGCACCGGGGCAATCGTCACGCTGTCGGTGCTCCACTGCAGCAGGCCGCGGAAGGCCAGCATGCCGCCCAGGCCAACGATGAACGAAGGCACACGCAGCTTGGTCGTGATGAAGCCGTTGACCACACCGATGGCCGCGCCCGCCACGAGCACCGTGCCCACGGCCAGCCAGGTGTTCCACCCGAGGTTGACGGTGAGGATGGCGACCAGCCCGCCCAGCAAGCCAAGCAGCGAACCGACCGAAAGATCGATCTCCCCCGCGATGATGACGAACACCATGCCGCAGGCCAGCATGCCAGTCACCGACATCTGCAGGAACAGGTTGGAGATGCTGTTGGGCTTGAGGAACGTGCCGTTGGTCTGGAAGTAGAAGAAGATCCAGATGAGTGCGACGGCGAGCAGCAGCGCCAGCACCTTGTAGCGCACGAACAGTTGCTGGATGGCGCGACCATCCAGACGCGGGCCGCCATTGCCGCCGTTTTGGCGGGCGAGTTGGGATTGCAGGATATTGGACATGGCAATTCAGGCCGCTTGGCGGCCGGGTTCAGCGTTGATTGCAGCAGCCAGGATGCGCTCCTGGGTGAGGCCTTGGTTGACGAAGTCGCCGCGCAGCTGACCTTCGCCCATGACCAGGACACGATCGCTCATGCCCAGGATTTCCGGCATCTCGGACGAGACCATGATGATGGCGACGCCGCTGGCGGCCAGGTCGGCAATCATCTTGTAGATGTCGTATTTGGAGCCGACGTCGACACCGCGCGTCGGTTCGTCGAGGATCAGCACCTTCGGCATCGCCAGCACCATCTTCGTGACCACGGCCTTCTGCTGGTTGCCGCCGGAGAGGCTCGCAATCGCCAGCGCCGGGCTGGCGGTCTTGATGCGCAGGCGCTTGATTTCGCGGTCGACGGTGGTGAGTTCGGCGCCCTTGTCGACACGCAAGCCGCGCGCGTATTGCGCCAGCGTGGCGAGCGTGATGTTCTCGCCCACGGCCATCAGCGGGACGATGCCGTGACGCTTGCGGTCTTCCGGTACGAGGCAGATGCCGGCGGCGATTGCATCCGCCGGTGAGCCGACCTTGACGGGCTTGCCTTCCATGAGGATCTCGGCGCTGGAGCGGCCGGGGTACGCGCCGAACAGCGCAGACACCATTTCCGTGCGCCCCGCGCCGACGAGGCCCGCCACGCCGAGGATCTCGCCGCGGCGCACGGCAAAACTCACGCCGTCTGTGCGTTTGCGGTTGGGGTTGGTGACATCCCAGCAAGTGACGTTGCGGGCTTCCATCACCACTTCGCCCACCGTGTGCTCCACCTTCGGGAACAGCGACGTCATTTCGCGGCCGACCATCATCGTGATGATGTTGTCGATGGTCATGTCGGCGGCGGGGCGCGTGCCGATGTGCTTGCCGTCGCGGATGACGGTGACCGTGTCGCACACGCGCTTGACCTCATCGAGCTTGTGCGAGATGTAGACGCACGCCACGCCGCTGCGCTTGAGGTCGTCGATGATGGACAGCAGCACCTCGATTTCCTTGGCGGACAGCGACGAGGTCGGTTCGTCCAGGATCAGCAGGCGCGCGTTCTTGGCGAGCGCCTTGGCAATCTCGAAAAGCTGCTGGTGGCCGCTGCCGTAGTTCATTACGGGGGCGGCCACGTTCACGTCGGTCAGGCGCAGGCGGGCGAGCAGTTCTTCCGCTTTGGCGTGCATGGCGTCGTAGTCCATGCGGCCCCCCGGCTTGGTGATCTCGTTGCCGAGGAAGATGTTCTCCGTCACGGAGAGCTGCTGCACCAGCATCAGCTCCTGATGGATGATGACGATGCCGGCGCGCTCGCTGTCACGCACGGAATGCGCGTGCAGCGGCTCACCTTCCCACAGGATCTCGCCTTCGAAGGTGCCGTAGGGGTAGACCCCCGATAGCACCTTCATGAGGGTCGATTTCCCGGCGCCGTTCTCCCCGCACAAACCGACGCACTCGCCCGGCTTCACTGCCAGGCTGACGCCGTCGAGCGCGCGCACACCGGAGAACGACTTCACGATGTTGCGCATCTCGAACAGGGTGCCGTTACTGCTCATGGCGTTCTCCTACTGACTACGACTGACCACTGCATCGGCGGCTTACTTGCCGAAGATCTGCTGATGCGTATAGAAGCCATCCTTGACGACGGTGCTGTCCAGGTTGTCCTTGGTCAGCAGCGTCGGGGTCAGCAACACGGTGTCGACATCCTTCTTGCCGTTGTTCAGCTTGGTGTTGAACTTCGGCGCCGTGCCCTTCACGAGGTCGACGGCCATCTCGGCGGCGGTGGCGGCGATCTGCTTGATCGGCTTGTACACCGTCATGGCCTGCGTGCCTTCTGCCACGCGCTTCACGGCGGCCAAGTCAGCGTCCTGGCCCGACACCGGCACCTTGCCCGCCAGCTTCTGCCGTGCCAGCGCCTGGATCGCGCCGCCGGCCGTGCCGTCGTTGGAGGCAACGATGCCCTGGATGTTGTTGTTGTTCGCGGTCAGCGCGTTCTCAACAATGTTCTGCGCCTTGGAGGGGTCCCACTCCGGCGTCCACTGCTCGCCGACGATCTTGATGTCGCCCTTGTCGACGTACGGCTTGAGCACCTTCATCTGGCCTTCGCGCAGCAGGCGTGCGTTGTTGTCGGTGGCGGCGCCGCCCAGCAGGAAGTAATTGCCCTTCGGTGCGAGCTTGACCACGCCCTGCGCCTGCAGCTCGCCCACCTTCACGTTGTCGAAGGTCACGTAGCCGTCGATGTCGGCGTTCAGGATCAGGCGGTCATACGACACCACCTTGATGCCTTTCTTCTTGGCGCTGGCAATGGCGTTGCCCAGCACCTTGGAGTTGAACGGCACGATCACGAGCACGTCGACGTTCTGGGCGATCAGGTTTTCGATCTGGGCGATCTGCTTGGCTTCGTTGGCGTTGGCCGACTGCACGTTGACGGTCGCGCCCAGCTTCTTGGCCGATTCGACGAAGTAGTCGCGGTCGTGCGTCCAGCGCTCCACGCGCAGGTCGTCGATCGAGAAGCCGATGACCGGTGCTTCCTTGCTGGCGTGGGCCGAAGTGGCTGCGAAGGTGAGGACCGCGGCGGCGGCAATGGTGTTCAGTACGCGGGAAAGCATGAATGTCTCCTTCTTCATTGATGTTGTCGTTCAGAACGCTATGCCGGCTGTCAGCCCGATTACGAACGCGTTCTTGTTCTGGCTGGTGCCGTCCGGATGCAAGATGTACTGCAGATTAGGACGGAAGTACATCGACGGCTCTGTGGCTAGCCGCAGGACGGCTCGCGCACATGGAGGTTCGTCGCCATCACGCGCAAGGGCGTTTTGGCCGGCACCGGCATCCGGTTCACGGGCCGGTTGGGACTGCAGAATGGTCAAAATTGACAGCGCTGTCAATCTCGGGATTTGCCCTAGGTCCGAGCCATCACACGCGATCGTCTCCGGCGCCTTGCAGTGACGTGCCTTGGCAAAAAACTAGGGCAACTCCCTACATTGACAGCGCTGTCAATTCTCCTCATTCTCCTGTCCGGGCCCGCCAAGAGACTCGGCTCGAACGAACAAAGACAACGCCAAATTGAGGAGACGAAAGCTATGCGTATCAAGAACCCATCCCAGCGAATTGCCATCGCGGCCGCTGCAGCCCTGCTGGCAGCCACTAGCGGCATGGCTGCCGCTCAGAGCAGTGTCACGCTGTATGGCCGCGTCGGCGGCGGCATCGACTACACGAACAAGATTGCGACGGCGAACGGCACCGCCAGCAACCTGCAGTACGGCGGCAACCAGTGGGGGACCAGCATGTGGGGCCTCAAGGGTTCTGAGGATCTGGGTGGCGGGCTGTCTGCTGTGATGAACCTCGAGAACGGCTTCAATTCCGGCTCGGGTTCATCGGATGCGCTGTTCAATCGTTTCGCTGTCGTGGGGCTGTCGAGCACCACATACGGCACGCTGTTGCTCGGCCGGGCCATGGGCATTCCCGATGGCGAGACATGGTCGATTGACCCGATGGGCCTGCAGAATATGGGCGCCGAGACGCTGCAGGCCAACCGTACCTGGGGCTCACGTCAAAAGGCGATCACCTATAACTCGCCGACCTGGGGTGGCTTCTCGTTCCGCGCGCAAGCCGGCCTGAACGGAACGGCGGGGCACTTCAACGCTGGCAGGCAGCTTGCCGGCGCCATGGCCTACCAGAATGGCCCGCTGATGCTTAAGGCCTTCTACGAAGAAATTCGCGACACCAACGGCGAGTTCACCAACCTCTATACCGCTTCCCGCTTGTTCACGGCAGGTGGCACGTATCAGATCGGCGACCTCAAGCTGTTCGGTGGCTACAGCCGTATCCAGTCGGGCGGCGCTACTGTTGCGGACGCGGACAACCCGAGCGGCGCGACCCACCAGCAAACCTACTGGTTGGGGGCCAACTATCAGGTCACCCCGGCTTTGACGCTGATCGGCGGTGCATACAGGGCGAACCGCAACCAGGGCGGCGGAAACGGCACGCTGCTGACGGTGGGCGCCAACTACTACTTCTCGAAGCGCACGTTGCTGTACGGCACCATCGGTACCGTGATGAACGGCAGCAATGCGTCCTTCTCGGTTGAGGCGGGTGGCGGCAAGCCGGCCCCGGGTTCTGGCCAGCAAGGCGTGTACACCGGGATCATGCACTGGTTCTGACGCGCTTCGCGTCGACGTCCGAAGCGCGATGGCGGCATGGCCGTCATTGCGCAACCCTTCAAGGGGCGGCGTTCCCGGGTTGGCATCGACCTTGCTCATGTCGCGTGCTGTTTTCTCACTCAACCCAGGGAGCCGCCATGCAACGCGAAGACGTAACTGATCTGATCGTCCTGCAGAAAATCAAAAAGAAACTGACGTGGACGCAATTGGCCGAGGTCATCGGCCACAGCAAGGAATGGAGCACCGCCGCGTTGCTCGGCCAGATGACGCTGACCGAAGCGCAGGCAAAGGCCATTGGCACAGCGCTGGATCTGCCCGAAGAGGCCATCGCGCTGTTGCAGGTGACGCCGTACAAGGGGTCGCTGCCCACAGCGGTGCCAACGGATCCGTTGATCTATCGCTTCTATGAACTCATCAGCGTGTACGGCACGACCTTCAAGGCGCTGATCCACGAAGAGTTTGGCGACGGCATCATGAGCGCGATCGACTTCAACATGGATCTCACGCGCGAGCCCGATCCCAAGGGCGATCGCGTTCGCATCGTCATGAGCGGGAAGTTTTTGCCCTACAAGACCTACTGAGCCGTCACGCGCTGTGGCCGCTGTCGTCGTGGTCGTCCAGCTGCGGTCGATTGCGGCGCGGCATCTCGGAGTCGAGCACAAGACGGCCGTGCACGCGGCCCTTCATGCGCGTGACGTGATGCGTGCAATCTTCCATGTGCGTGCTCATGAGTTCGCGTACAGTCTCGGCGTCGCGCGCGCGCGCTGCATCCAGAATCTGCCGGTGGAACTTGACGTTGGACGCGCCGAACTTGGCGTGGTCCTTCGGTGAGGTTTCATTGCCGAACACCACAAGCTGCCGAATCATTTCGTTGATCAGCTCGCAGCAGAACCGCAACATCGGGTTGGGATTGGCCGCAGCCAGAATGTCGTGAAAGCTCAGGTCTTCCTGTCGCTGATCGAGCGGTGCGGCGGCCTTGGCAGAAGCCGGGTCGCACAGATCGATGGTGTGCTCGAGCGCGCGGAAGTCGTCTTCGGTCAGATGCGGCACCGCACCGGCGGCAAGCTCCGGCTCCAGCAGCCGACGCACGGTGTACACGTCTGCAATCCCGATGTCTTTGAAGAACAGATAGTTCTGCATGAGCTGGAACGTGCGGTCCAACGGGACCTCGACGATGGTGCCGCCGCCGGCGGGCCCCGTGCTCACACTCACCAGACCCTGCACCTCCAATGATTTCAGCGCCTCGCGGATGGTGCCTTTGCTCACACCGAAGGTCTCCTGGAGCTTGATCTCCTGCGGGAGCTTGTCGCCGGGCTTGAGGTTGCGCTGCGTGATCAGCCGCTTGAGTTCTTCGGCCACGAGGTCGGCGCGCTTCTGCTTGCGGATGCCGATCGACGCCGTCTTGCCTGGTCCGAGTGTGGCCATGGATGTCCGTTCCTTGTTGCGCGCATTCTAACTTCAGGGGTGTGTCACCCGGCTGTCCGGCGTGGTGCATGCATGCCCTTCGATCGTGCGCACGCACCGCATTCCCGCATCGTCACCCGGCATCTTCATCACGCACACCTTGGCGTAAACACCGACCTCTTCGTCGTTGACGCGGCGTGGACGCGGCTTCTATGATGATTTCGCCTATTTATCATAACAAATATAAGAAACTGGTCTGGTTCTTGCTCGACGCTACCGTCGGCGAAAACCTCGCCGGTCAGGCTAGGAGGAAGCCGCCCCAGGTGGCTCCAGGCGCTTGTTGTGTCCCATACACGAACCCCAAGGAGTGCGCTTTGAATCGTCGAGACTTGCTCAAACTGGCGGCGCTGTCCGCCGTGCCCGCGTCGCTGCTGCAGGCCCGCCTTGCGTTGGCGGCGGATGCCATCGAACTGGGCTGCCCGGTGCCGATGTCTGGTCCGTTTGCTGCCAACGGCAAGTTCGCCGACCTGGGCATGAAGCTGGCTGTGGAGCAATACGGCAAGGTGCTCGGCCGCCCGCTGGCGTACAGCGTGCTCGACACCGAGGGCAAGCCGGCCACCGCTGTGCGCAAGGTGCAGGAACTCGCGCAGCAGAAGAACGCGCGCTACTTCGCGGGCGGCATCCTGTCGTCGGAGTCGCTGGCGATGGGCAAGGAGGCGGAGAAGTTCGGCGGCGTGTTCATCACGACCGCGGGCGCCGATGAAATCACCGGCAAGGACTGCAACCGCGCGACCTTCCGCTGGTCGGTGCCCACGTACGGCGCCATCGAGCGCACCGTGCGCCCGCTGATCGAATCGATGCCCAAAGCCAAGCGCTGGTACACCATCACGCCGCAATACGTCTTTGGCGATGGGCTGTTGTCAGCTGCCAAGAACATCTTCAAGGAAAAGGGCATCGAGCATGTGGGCAACAGCTATCACGCGCTCACCGAGAAGGAATTCAGCGGCTACCTGACCAACGCGATGGCCGCCAAGCCGGACGTGCTGCTGATCCTGAACTTCGGCTCGCAATCTTCCGACACGCTGCGCCAGGCGGTGAGCTTCGGCATGAAGAAGAACACGACGATCCTGGTGGCGTGGGCATCGGGCCTGGAGCAGTTCGAATCGCTGGGCGCCGACCTGTGCGACGGCGTGTACTTCGGTGCGCAGTACTGGCACGACGTCGATACGCCTGCGAACCGCGATCTGGTGAAACGCACGCAGGCCGCGTTCAAATCCAACCCGAACTACAGCCTTGCAGGCTCGTACACCTGCACGAAGATCTTGCTCGACGCGATGGCCAAGGCTGGCAGCGCCGATCCGAAGGCTGTGATCGCCGCGCTGCAGGGCATGAAGTATGACGGCCTGACGGGCCCGGAAGAGATTCGCGCGGCCGACCACCAAGTGCTCAAGAACTACTACCTGCTCAAGGGCAAGCCCAAGAGCCGCATGAAGGACAAGGACGACTTCGCTGAAGTGGTTGCCGTCGGCAAGGCGTTCCTGCCGATTGAACAGACGCAGTGCAAGCTGGCCTGAGGGTCTGATCTGCCTCTCGCCCGGCTTCAGTTGCTGAAGCACGGGCGCCTGTCTTCCTGAGTGCCATTTCGGTCAACGCAATGAACGTCTACCTGCTCCAGGTCGTCAACGGCGTGGGGATCGGCATGCTCTACTTCCTGCTGGCGGTGGGGCTGTCGATCATCTTCGGGCTGTTGCGCTTCGTCAATTTCGCCCACGGCGCGTTCTATGCGCTGGGTGCGTATCTCTGCTTTCAGGCCCTGCAGATGGGCATGAATTTCTGGCTGGCGCTTGTGCTCGCGCCCATCGTCATCGGCGCGCTTGCCTGGGTGACGGAGAAGGTGCTGCTGCGCCATGTGTATGCGCAGGCGCACGAGTTCCACATCGTCATCACCGTGGGGCTGGCGCTGGTGGTGCAGGAACTGATCATTGTGGCGTGGGGGCCGCTGGGCGTGGATGTGCCGGCGCCCGATGCGCTGCAGGGCGTTGTGATGTGGGGCGATTTCGTCTATCCGAAGTACCGCCTCTTCGTGATCGGTTTTACCGCCGTGCTGGCGCTCGGGCTGTGGTGGCTGCTGGAAGGCACGCGGCTGGGCAGTGCGGTGCGCGCAGGTAGCGAATCGACCGAGATGGTGTCGCTGCTCGGTATCAACGTGTTCCGCCTGTTCAGTCTGATGTTCGCGCTGGGCGCGGCTACGGCGGCGGTGGCCGGTGTGCTGGCGGCGCCCATTCGTGGCGCGGAGCCCTTCATGGGCGTGGAGGCCCTCGGCGTTGCCTTCGTTGTGGTGGTGGTGGGTGGCATGGGCAGCTTCGCGGGGGCGCTGGTCGGCGGCCTGCTGGTGGGCATCGTGCAGAGCCTGATGAGCACGCTGTGGCCCGAGGGCGCGCGGTTGATGATCTACGTGGCGATGGCAGCCGTGCTGCTGCTGCGCCCGCATGGCCTGCTGGGGAGGGGATGATGCAAGCCGCATTCCATGGACTCGCGCGCTACCGCTTCTGGTGGCTGGCGCTGAGCGTGACGCTGTTGCTGCCGCTGGTGCTGACGTCAGGCACATTGGCCACCGAAGTGCTCGTCTATGCGATGGCCGTCATGGCCTGCAACCTGCTGCTCGGCTACACGGGGCTGCTGTCGTTCGGGCAGGGCATCTTCTTCGGGCTGGGCAGTTATGCGGTGGGCATCGGCCTCACGCAACTTGCACTGCCGATGCCCGTGGCGCTTGTTCTGGCCGTGGTGGTGGGTGCGGTCGTGGCGGCGGTGGTCGGCTGGTTTGCCATCCGCCAGCGCGGCACCTACTTCGTCATGCTCACGCTGGCCTTCTCTCAGATGTTCTATTTCCTGGCCTACACCACGCCGTCACTCACGGGCGGGGATAACGGCCTGCTCGACATTCCGCGCCCGGCGTTTGCGGGCTCACCCTGGGCGTTCTACGCGTTCGTGGCGGTGCTGTTCCTTGTTGTGTTCTTCCTGGTGCAGCGCGTGACGGAATCGGTATTCGGCCGCACGCTGCTGGCGATTCGCGACAACGAAGAACGTGCGCTTGCTGTCGGCTACAACGTGCGCGCGTTCAAGCTGCTGGCGTTCGTCATCTCGGGCGCGGTGACCGGGCTGGCCGGTGCACTGCACGCCATGCTCACGGGCATCGCGCCGCTGGCCAATATCGACTACCACGTCAGCGAGATGATCCTGGTGATGACCGTCATCGGCGGCACGGGCAACGTGTTTGCCTCAGTGCTGGGTGCGGCGTTCTACGTGCTGCTGTCGGACTGGCTCTCCAGCCTGTGGCCGCGCTGGCTGATGTTGCTCGGCTTCCTGCTGATTGCGGTGAGCCTGTTCATGCAGCGCGGGCTGTTCGGGCTCGGGCAGAAGCTGTGGCAACGCGTGCGTGCAACGCGTAATGCACCGGCGGTGCGGGAGGAACGCGCATGACCACCACGCCCATCCTGCAAGCCACCGGCATCGTCAAGCAATACGGCAAGTTCACCGCACTGGGTGGGGTCGATTTGCGTGTGATGCCCGGCACGGTGCACTCCGTCATCGGCCCGAACGGCGCGGGCAAGACCACGCTGTTCCACATGCTCACGGGCACGCGCATGATCACCAGCGGCACCATCGTCTTCGATGGCCACGACGTGACGCGCGAGGCCGACTTCCAGCGCGTGCAGCGCGGCATTGCGCGTTCGTTCCAGGTGACGAGCCTGTTCCCGAGCTTGTCCGTGCGCGAGAACCTGCGCCTCGCCGCACTCGGTACCACGCCGCGTCGTGCCATGCACGGCTGGCGCCTGCCGCAGGGGGATCTGGCGTGCACCGATACGGTCGACCGCGTGCTTGATCGGCTTGAATTGCCGCGCCTGGCCGATACGCCGGCCGCCGCACTCTCGCATGGCCAGCAACGCCGGCTGGAGGTCGGCATGGCACTGGCCGCCAACCCGCGCGCGATCTTCCTCGACGAACCCACCTCCGGCATGGGCGTAGACGATTTGCCCGCTATGAAGGCGCTCATTCGCGGTTTGGCGCAAGACCATACCGTCGTGCTGATCGAGCACAACATGGACATCGTGATGGACATCTCCGACACGATCACCGTCATGCAACAGGGCAAGGTGCTGATGGAAGGCACGCCCGACGCCGTACGAGCGGACCCGCGCGTGCGTGCCGCATATCTCGGCAACATGATCACGGGAGGCAAGAAATGACGACAACGGCGATTCTCGACGTTGCAGACCTCCACGGCTATTACGGCAAGAGCCACGTGCTGCAGGGCGTGGCGCTATCGGTGGGCGAGGGCGAACTGGTGACACTGCTCGGCCGCAATGGCGCGGGCAAGTCGACCACGCTCAAGGCGGTCGCCGGCGTGGTGGCGCCGCGCGGACATGTGCGCTTTGGCGGGAGGGACATTGCCGGCCAGCCGGCGCATCGCATTGCCGCGCAGGGTTTGTGCCTCGTGCCCGAGCATCGCGGCATCTTCAAGCTGCTGACGGTGGAAGAGAACCTGAAGCTCGGCGCGCGGCGCGATTCTCCGTGGCAGCTGGCCGACATCTACCGCATCTTCCCGCGCCTGCACGAGCGGCGGCGCAATGGTGGCGCCAACCTCTCCGGTGGCGAACAGCAGATGCTGGCCATTGGCCGCGCGCTGATGAACCACCCGCGCCTGCTGATGTTGGACGAGCCGGTGGAGGGCCTGGCGCCCGTCATCGTCGAAGAGATCGTCGCGCAGCTGAAGGTCATCAAGCAGGCGGGCGTATCCATCCTGCTCGTCGAACAGAACCTCGAAGTCTGCACGCAGCTCGCCGATCGCCACGTGATCATCGAACAGGGCCGCGTGGTCTACACCGGCACCAACGAAGCCTTCCGCGCCGACGACGCCATCAAGGACCGCTACCTTGGCGTCGGCCTGGCCGCTTAAACGTACACATCATGACGACCACCCAACTCGATACCACTTTGCGCATCAACGGCGCACGCCTGTGGGACACGCTCATGCAGCAGGCGCGTATCGGCGCCACGCCCAAGGGCGGCGTGCGGCGCCTCGCACTGACCGATCTCGACCGGCAAGGCCGCGATTTCTTCGTTGCACAGGCCGAAGCCGCGGGCTGCACCGTGCGTGTGGACGCCATCGGCAACCTCTTCGCGCGCCGGCCGGGACGCAACAACGCGCTGCCGCCCGTCATGACCGGCAGCCACATCGACACGCAGCCGACCGGCGGCAAGTTCGACGGCAACTACGGCGTGTTCGCGGGCATCGAGGTCGTGCGCGCGCTCAACGATGCGGGCATCGAAACGGACGCGCCCATCGAAGTGGCCGTGTGGACCAACGAAGAAGGTTCGCGCTTCGTGCCGGTGATGATGGGCTCCGGCGCGTTCATCGGCGAGTTTGCGCTGGACGCCGTGCTGGCCGCGCAGGACCGCGACGGCGTGGCCGTGGGCGAGGCGCTGCGCAGTATCGGCTACGCGGGGAGTGAGCCTGTTGGCGGCCGAGCCGTGGGCGCCTACTTCGAAGCGCATATCGAACAAGGGCCGGTGCTGGAGGCGCACGCCACGACCATCGGCGTGGTGACGGGCGCACTCGGCCAGCGCTGGTACGACGTGGTCTTGACCGGCATGGAAGCGCACGCCGGGCCCACGCCGATGGAGCTGCGCCGCGATGCGTTGCTGCCCGCGGCGGAGCTGGTCGGCATTGCCAACCGCATCGCGCTGGAGCGCCCACCGCATGCGCGCGCCACGGTGGGCTGTCTGAGCGTGCATCCGGATTCGCGCAACGTGATTCCGGGCCAGGTATCGATGACGATCGACTTCCGCGCGGCCGACGACGCGGTGTTGTCCGACATGGATGCGGCACTGCATGAGGCGGTGGCGGAGTTGCGCACACGCAGCGGCATCGACATCGCATTGCGCCAGGTCGTCTACTTCCCGCCGCAGCCGTTTGACGCCGCGCTGGTGAATGCGGTGCGCAGGGGTGCGCGCCAACTCGGATTGTCGGAGATGGACGTGATCAGCGGCGCAGGCCATGACGCGGTCTACCTTGCGCGTGTGGCCCCCACGGCGATGATCTTCGTGCCGTGCAAGGACGGCATCAGCCACAACGAGATCGAAGACGCCCGCCCCGAACATCTGGAGGCCGGCTGCAACGTGCTGCTGCACGCGATGCTGCAGGCCGCCGGCCGCGTTTGACACCATCCCCCGACCGCCCATGCGCATCCTGATCGCTCGCTTCAATCACGAGACGAATACGTTCTCGCCGGTGCCGACGCCGCTGGCATCGTTCCATCCGCACTACGGTGCTGACGCGTACCGCGCCGCCAAGGGCACGCGCACGGCGGCCGGTGCGTTCATCGAACTGGCAGAGGCGGCGGGCGCGGAAATCGTCGTGCCCGTCGTTGCCGGGGCCAACCCCAGCGGACGCGTCGCTGCCGAGGCGTACACCACGTTGTGCGACGCCATCGTCGCGGCTGCGCCGGGGTGCGATGCGCTCTTGCTTGACCTGCACGGCGCGATGGTCGCGGAGAACAGCGACGACGGCGAAGGCGATCTGCTCGAACGCCTGCGTGCGGTGGTGCCCGACGTGCCGATTGCCGTCGCGCTGGATCTGCACGGCAATCTCACGCAGAAGTTCATCGACCTGGCCGACATCGCAGTCAGCTTCAAGACGTATCCGCACGTCGACATGTACGAAACCGGCGAGCACGCCGGCCGCTTGCTGTTCGACAAGCTGGCCGGCCGTGCGCGCCCCGTGCTCGCGTGGCGCCGCTTGCCGCTGGTCACGCACACGCTGCGCAGCCGCACCGATGAAGGCGCGATGCACCGCGCCCTGGGGTTGGCCAAGCAGGCGGAGAAGGACGGCATGCTGGCCGTGTCGATCCTGGCCGGGTTCGGGCTGGCGGACATTGCTGCGCCGTGCTTTTCCATCGTGGTGGTTGGCAACGGCGACAAGCACGCTGCGGACGCTGCGGCGCAACGCATTGCCGATGCCATCTGGGCCGACCGCGAAGGGTTCGTCTACCGCTCTGAACCGCTGACCGAATCGATCGCGCGCGCGGCCAAGTTGGCAGACGCTCCGGGCAGCGGCCCGGTGCTGCTGCTCGACCACGGCGACAACTGCATGTCCGGCGGCACGTGCGATGACATGCACGTCTTGCACGAAGCGTTGAAGCAAGGCTTGAGCGGCATCGCCGTCGGGCCGGTGTGCGACCCCGAGGCCGTCACCGCAATGATCGAGGCCGGCGTTGGCGCCACCGTCACGCTGCCCGTGGGCGACAAGGTGCCGCTTGCGCAGCTGGGCATCTACCCGGTGCCGCGTGCGCTGACGGGTAAGGTCGTCGCCATCAGCGACGGTGAATACACGATCACGGGGCCGACCTACACCGGGCAGCGCATCCGCATGGGGCGCACGGCGCTGCTGGACATTGGCGCGGCGCAGGTGGTCGTCACCGAGACGCCGCAGGAGCATTGGGACCTCGGCATCTTCACGCACATCGGCGTGGACCCGCATGCCGCGCGCTTCGTGCTGCTGAAGTCGCGCATGTATTGCCGTCCCGTGTTCGTGCCCATCGCAAAAGCCGTGGTGGAGTGCGATGGCGGCGGCGTGACGAGTTCGGACTACGCGCGCTTTCCGTTTGCGAAGGTGCAGCGGCCCGTGTTTCCGCTCGATGCGGAAGCGGCGTCTGCGTGAACGCTACGCGCTGTCGCGCTCAACGAGTGTGAAGCCCACGTCGACCGTGCGGCGTTCTTCATCGCCGTGTTCGATGCGATCGATCAGCAACGTTGCCGCCAGCTTGCCGATGCCCGTGCCGTCGATGCGGATTGTCGTAAGCGCAGGCGTGGTGTCCTTGGCGAACACCTGGTCGCCGTAGCCGACCACGCGGAGTTGCCCGGGCACGGCAACGCCGCGATGTTCCGCTTCCATCAGCACCCCGAGCGCGAGGATGTCGGCGCCGCAGAAGATGGCGTCGGTGTCCGGATGCTGCGCGAGCAATTCGCCCAACGCACGCCGGCCATCGCCCAGGTTGGCGGGGGATTCAGCGGCAATCACGGGAATGTCGATATCCGGGCCGAACGCCTTCACGAAGGCTTGCGCGCGTGCCTGTGCGCGGCGGTCGCTCGGCGTGACGACGGCGGGGTGCTTTGCGCCGCGCTGCTTCAGATAGCGCGCCGCCGCTTGCCCCACCTTCTGGTGTGAGAAGCCCACGAGCATGTCCAGCGGGTTGCGCGTGATGTCCCACGTTTCCACCACCGGCACGCCGGCGGCCAGCAGCTTTTGCCGTACGCTGGCCGAATGCACCACGCCGGTCAGCACGATGCCCGCAGGGCGCCGTCCGACGATGGCATCGAGCAGCGCATCTTCGCGTGATTCGTCATAGCCGCTCTGACCGATCAGCAATTGATAGCCCGCCGCCGCGAGTTCCGTGGTGAGTGCGGCAACCGTTTCCTGGAACACGCTGCCCGCAATCGTGGGGATGAGCGCGACGATCAACCGGCTGCGGTTGGACGCCAGTGATCCGGCCACCAGGTCCGGCGTATAGCCCGTCTGCCGCACCGCTGCGCGCACGCGTTCCAGCGTGTCGCTCGATACCAGCTCCGGCGTGTTCAGCGCGCGTGACACCGTCACCTTGGTCACGCCCACAAGCTTGGCAAGGTCGCTCAATGTGACGCGCCCGGTGTTCTTGCGCGCACGGCGTGCGGCGGCAGGCGCGGTTTCTAAGAGGGACACGGCGGGGGTCTTGGTCACGTGATCGAGAGGCCGATTAGGGAAACACAGGGGAACGAAGGGGCTAGCAATTATCGCAAAACCCGACTACGATTGCGCCAATGTTACCGGTTACATAAACCGGTAACATAAAACTGGCGATAGACGGCGGCTGCACCAGAAGGCAGCCCGGAGGAGCAAAGGATGTTGCAGGCAACCCCAACGTACGCGGGGCCGCTGATTCAGCTGAACGCGGCAGACAACGTGCTGATTGCGCGCGAAGGGCTGTCGCTGGGGGCGAACCTGTCGATCAACGGCATCGCGGTGCGCCTGCGCGCGCAGGTGCCGGCCGGCCACAAGATCGCCGCGCGGCGGATCGCGCAGGGCCAAGCCATCCGCAAGTACGACACGATCATTGGCCGGGCAGCGCGCGATATCGAAGCGGGCGAGCACGTTCATACGCACAACGTGGAGCTGATCGACTATGCGCGCGACCCGGGTTTCGGCCTGGATGTGCGCCCGGTCGATTACATCCCGGAGGCGCAGCGCGCAACGTTCAATGGCATCGTTCGCCCCGACGGCCGTGTGGCCACGCGCAACTTCATCGGCATCCTCGCGTCGGTCAACTGCTCGTCCACCGTCATCAAGAACATTGCGGCGTGGTTCACGCCGGAGCGCCTGGCGCCGTTTCCCAATGTGGATGGCGTGGTGGCATTTGCGCAGACGAGCGGTTGCGGGATGTCGTCGCCATCCGAGCATTTCGATGTGCTGCGCCGCACGTTGGCGGGCTATGCGCGGCATCCGAACCTGGCGGGTGTGCTGATCGTCGGCCTGGGCTGCGAGCGTAACCAGGTGGCGGATTTGATGGCGAGCCAAGGGCTGGAAACCGGCAAGCTGATGCACACGCTCGTGATGCAGGACACCGGCGGCACGCGCGCCACCATCGAGGCTGGCATCGCCGCCATCCAGAAGATGCTGCCCGCGGCCAATGACATCGTTCGCCGTCCGGTATCGGCCAGCCATATCAAGATCGGCCTGGAGTGCGGCGGCTCCGATGGTTTCTCGGGCATTACCGCCAACCCGGCGCTCGGTGCGGCAATGGATTTGCTGGTGCGCCACGGCGGCACGGCCATCCTGTCTGAAACGCCGGAGATCCACGGCGTGGAAACCATGCTCACGCGCCGTGCGGTGTCGCCGGAAGTCGGCCAGAAGCTGCTCGATCGGCTCGCGTGGTGGGAGAACTACACGCGCGGCCACAACGGCCAGTTCAACGGCGTGGTTGGGCCCGGAAACCAGCAGGGCGGTCTGGCCAACATCTTCGAAAAATCACTCGGCTCGGCCATGAAGGGCGGCACCACGCCGCTGCAGGCCGTGTACGAATACGCCGAGCCCATCGACCGCGCCGGCTTCGTCTTCATGGATTCCCCCGGCTACGACCCCGTTGCCGTGACGGGCCAGATTGCCAGCGGCGCCAATCTGATCTGCTTCACCACGGGGCGCGGCTCGATGTTCGGCTCCAAGCCCGCACCGACGATCAAGCTCGCCAGCAACACGCCCATGTTCCGCCGGCTTGAAGAAGACATGGACATCAACTGCGGCCGCATTCTCGACGGCGAACGTTCGGTGGATGAAATGGGCCAGGATATCTTCGAGCACATCCTGCGCACCGCTTCGGGCGAGCGCACCAAGAGTGAGTTGCTTGGTCTTGGCGACCATGAATTCGTGCCCTGGCACATGGGCATCGTGAGTTAGCGCCTCGACTCGAAGGCACGCATCACCTATTACAAAACAGGAGACAAACCATGCAGGACACGTCACAGGGTGGCCCGCGCTCGAAAGTGCGCTGGGTCGTCGCCGGCCTCATGTGGGCGGCGATTGCCATCAACTACATCGACCGTACCGTGCTGTCGGCCGCCGCGCCGCACATCCAGAAAGAATTCCAGCTGAGCGCCGTCGAAATGGGCGTCGTCATGTCGGCGTTCTTCTGGTCGTATGCGCTGCTGCAGTTGCCGGCCGGCATTCTGGCCGATCGTTTCGGGCAGAAGAAGGTGCTCGGGTTTGCGGTGCTGTGGTGGTCCGTTGCGACGGCGTTGACGGGCCTGGCAAACGGCTTCAAGTCGCTGGTGGGCTTGCGTGTGGCGTTGGGCATCGGTGAGGCAGGTGCGTACCCCAGCAGCGCGGGCATTACGGGGCGCTGGTTCCCCAAGCAGGAACGCGCCACGGTGGCCGCCATTTTCGATAGCGGCTCCAAGCTGGGTAGCGCTGTCGCCTTGCCGCTCATCGCGTGGCTGCTCGTGACGTTCGATTGGAAGATCACCTTTGCGGTGACGGGCGCGCTCGGCATCGTGTGGGCAGTGGTGTGGTGGGCGGTGTTCAAGGAAACGCCCGAAGCGCACCGGGGCGTGAACGCCGCCGAGCTTGCCCACATCCAACGCGGCCTGCCGCCAGCCCGCAAGGATGAACCCAAGGTGCCCTGGACGAAGCTGCTCACGCACCGGAACATCTGGGCGATGTGCATCGGCTTCTTCATGATCAACTACAACTCGTACTTCTTCATCACGTGGCTGCCGACGTACCTCGTCAAGGAGCGCGGCATGGGCCTGATGGAGATGGGCTTCATGGCGTCGCTACCGCTGTTCGTGTCGATGTTCGTGGAGGTGTTTGCAGGCTGGGCGTCAGACCGCGTGTATGCATCGGGCAAGCTTTCGCTCACGGCCACGCGCAAGCTCTTCCTGGTGATCGGGCTGGTGATGGCGTCGAGCATCGGGCTCGCGGCGTTTGCACAATCCGCGGTGGTGGCGGTCATCCTGCTGTGCATCGCCAAGTCGGGCACGACCGTGGCGGCGTCGCAGGTGTGGGCGCTGCCGGCGGACGTGGCACCGGGCAACAACGTGTCGATGGTCGCGGGCCTGCAGAACAGCGTGTCGAACATGGGCGGCGTGATTGGCCCGATCATCACCGGCGCCATCGTGGGCGCCACGGGCTCGTTCATTCCGGCGCTGGTGTTTTCCGCCGCGCTCATCGGCCTGGCGATCCTGAATTACCTCTTCTTGCTCGGCAAGGTGGAACCCATCAGCTTCGAGCCCACTTCTGAAACACTCCATTCGCATGACCAACGCAATGCAAACGCCCGCGCTTGAGCGCCCGAACAGTTTCAAGGCAGCACTGGCCGCCAGGCAACGCCAGATCGGCTTCTGGCTGGCGATGAGCGATCCGTACCTGGCGGAGGTGAGCGCCACCGCTGGCTTCGACTGGCTGCTGATCGACAGCGAGCACGCCCCGAACGACGTGCGCACGATCCTCGCGCAACTGCAGGCCGTGGCGCCGTACCGCGCCGAGCCCATCGTGCGCCCGTACAACGGCGATCCGTCGCTCATCAAGCGCCTGCTCGACATTGGCGCGCGCACGCTGCTCGTGCCGATGGTCGACACGGCGGAAGAGGCGCGCGAGCTGGTGCGCGCGGTGCGCTATCCCCCGCACGGCATTCGCGGCGTGGGCAGTGCAGTGGGCCGCGCATCGCGCTGGAGCGCCCGCACCGATTACCTGCAGACTGCCGATGACGAAGCCTGCCTGCTCGTCCAGGCGGAGACCGTTACCGCGCTGCAAAACCTTGAAGCCATCTGCGATGTGGATGGCGTGAACGGCGTGTTTATCGGCCCGGCGGATCTGGCAGCGTCGATGGGCCACCGTGGCAATACAGGCCACCCGGATGTGCAGGCTGCCATCGACAAGGCCGTGCGCACGATTGTTGCGTCGGGCAAGGCCGCCGGCACGTTGACATCCGATGCGGCGCTGGCACGTCACTATCTGGAGCTGGGCTGCACCTTCGTGGCCACCGGCGTTGATATCCTGATGTTCGCCAACGGCGCCCGCAAGCTCGCCCGTGAGTTCATCGCGCCGCAAGGTGCCTGATTCTTCTTCCTCTTTCTACCGGATCTGACATGACCCGCAAGACCTACCGGATCGCCGTGATCCCCGGCGACGGCATCGGCCGCGAAGTGATGCCCGAAGGCCTGCGCGTGCTCGAAGCCGCCGCGCGCCGCTTCGGCATCAGCCTCGAAAAGCAGCACATCGACTGGGCCAGCTGTGACTACTACCAGCAGCACGGCGCGATGATGCCGGATGACTGGAAGCAGCAACTGCAGGGCATGGACGCCATCCTGTTCGGCGCGGTCGGCTGGCCGGCCACGGTGCCCGATCACGTCTCGCTGTGGGGCTCGCTGCTCAAGTTCCGCCGCGAGTTTGATCAATACATCAACCTGCGCCCGGTGCGTTTGTTCGAAGGCGTGCCGTGCCCGCTCGCCAACCGCAAGCCCGGCGACATCGATTACTACGTCGTGCGCGAGAACACCGAGGGCGAATACACGTCGCTCGGCGGCATCATGTACGAAGGCACCGACCGCGAGATCGTCATCCAGGAATCGGTCTACTCGCGCAAGGGCGCTGAGCGGCTGCTCAAGTTCGCCTTCGACCTCGCACAAAGCCGTGAGCGAAAACACGTGACGCTTGCCACCAAGAGCAACGGCATCGCCATCAGCATGCCGTGGTGGGACAAGCGCGCTGAGGAAGTCGCGCAAAACTATCCCGACGTCACGCTCGACAAGCAGCACATCGACATCCTGACCGCGCGCTTCGTGCTGCAGCCGGGCCGTTTCGATGTGGTGGCCGCCACCAACCTGTTCGGCGACATCCTGTCCGATCTTGGCCCCGCGACGACGGGCACGATTGGCCTGGCGCCTTCCGCCAACCTGAACCCGGATCGCACCTTCCCTTCGCTGTTCGAGCCGGTGCACGGCTCGGCGCCGGACATCTACGGCAAGAACATCGCCAACCCAATTGCGATGATCTGGTCGGCGGCGCTGATGCTGGACTTCCTGACCGAAAGCCAGGGCGAAGGCCGTGCGGCGCACGACGCCATTGTCGCGGCCATCGAGACCGTGTTGAAGGAAGGCCCCCGCACGCCAGACCTGGGCGGCACCGCCAACACCACGCAGGTGGGCGAGGCGATTGCCGCGCACCTCGGTTGAACGGCTTGAAGGACTCGACGATGGCTTTCAGCTTCGACCAACTCCGCCAGGCGGGGCTCGTGCGCACCGACAACCTGATCGACGGCCAGTGGGTTGCCGGCACCGACGGCGCGCGCTTTGCCGTGACGGACCCCGCCACCGGCAGCCTCATCGCCAACGTGCCCGACAGCAGCGCCGCTGATGCGCGCGCCGCCACCGACGCGGCCGCGCGCGCCTTTCCCGCGTGGCGCGACACGCTGCCGGCCGAGCGCGCGGCCGTCCTGCGCCGCTGGCACGCGGCCATCGTTGCCAATGCCGATGCGCTGGGGCGGCTGATTTCGCTGGAGCAGGGCAAGCCGTTTGCCGAAGGGCGCGGCGAGGTCATGTACGGCGCCTCGTACGTCGCGTGGTTTGCCGATGAGGCCACGCGCATCTACGGCGATCTGATCCCGCAACAGCAGCGCGGCAAGCGCATGAGCGCCGTCAAGGAGCCCGTGGGTATCGTGGCGGCCATCACACCGTGGAATTTCCCGCTGGCGATGATTGCGCGCAAGATCGCGCCGGCCCTGGCAGCGGGCTGCACCGTGGTCGCTAAGCCGGCGGAAGACACGCCGCTCACGGCGCTGGCACTGGCGCAGCTCGCGCAGGAAGCAGGGCTGCCCCCCGGCGTGCTGAACATGATTTCCGCCTCGCGTGATCGGGGTATCGAGGCCGTAGCCGATTGGCTGCACGACAGCCGCGTGCGCAAGATCACCTTCACGGGCTCGACGCCGGTAGGCAAGTATCTGGCGCGCGAGTCGGCGGGCACGCTGAAGAAGCTGTCGCTGGAGCTGGGCGGCAACGCGCCGTTCATCGTGTTTGACGACGCGGACCTCGATGCGGCCATCACGGGTTTGCTGGCGGCCAAGTTCCGCAACGGCGGCCAGACGTGCGTGTGCCCGAATCGCGTCTATGTGCAGGCCGGCGTGTATGAGCGCTTTGGCGCCATGCTGGCCGAGCGGGTTTCCGCGCTGAAAGTCGCACCCGCCACCGATCCGGATGCGCAGATCGGCCCGATGATCAACGCTCGCGCCGTCGACAAGATCGAACGCCACGTGCAGGACGCCGTCGCCAACGGTGCGCGCGTGCTGGCCGGTGGCAAGCGCTTGCCGGAAGTTGGCGAACACTTCTATGCGCCCACCGTGCTGGCCGACGCCAACAGTGGCATGGCCCTGTGTGGCGAAGAAACGTTCGGCCCCGTTGCGCCGCTGTTCCGTTTTGTCGATGAAGCCGAAGCCGTGCTGGCCGCCAACGACACGCCGTTCGGCCTCGCGTCGTACTTCTACACGCAGGACATCCGCCGCATCGAGCGGGTATCACGCGCGCTGGAAGCGGGCATTGTCGGCATCAACGAAGGCGCGCTTGCCAGCGAGGCGGCGCCCTTTGGCGGCGTGAAGGAGTCGGGCTACGGCCGTGAGGGCTCCAAGTACGGGCTTGACGACTATCTGTCGATCAAGTATCTGTGCCAGGGCGGGTTGAACTAGCGCGCTGAATCCCAGAAGCGTTGTGCACGGAACGGGCGAACATCCACGGTGGGTGTCTCGCCCGCCATCATTTCCGCAATTAATCGCCCAGTAATCGGCCCCAGCGTCAGGCCGTGGTGTGCATGGCCGAACGCGAACCACAGGCTTGGATGGTGGGGCGCCGGCCCGATGATCGGCAGCATGTCGGGCGTGCAGGGGCGAGCGCCCATCCACGGTTCCGCATCCACCCGTTCTGCCAGTGGAAAGAGCTTGCGGGCGACGGGCTCGACGGCGTTGAGTTGCACGGGCGTCTTGGGTGCATCGCGGTGCGCGAGTTCCGCGCCGGTGGTCAGGCGGATGCCCCGCGCCATTGGCGCCAGCACATACCCGCCGTCGGCATCAAGCACGGGATGGTTCAACTGCGCACCTTGCGCAGGCGCGTAGTGCATGTGGTATCCGCGCTTGACGGCCAGCGGCAGGCTGTAGCCCAGGCGTGAGGTGATGACGTCCGCCCAGGGGCCCATGGCGATGACGACGTTGTCGGCGCGCAGCTCGCCTACTTTGGTTTGCAGCAGCCACGGTGCGTTGGGCGTGAGCGTGTTGGCATCAGCCTCAAACAGGCGGCCGCCGAGTTGCTCGAAATACTTTGCGTAGGCCGTGACCAGCGCGTTTGGGTCGCTCACGGAATCCGCTTCCGTGTAGCGCAGGCCGCCCAGCAGCGATGTGTCCAGATGCGGTTCAACGCTGCGCAGGCGCGCCGGGTCGAGCGCTTCAAAGGCGACGCCGTACTCGCGTTGCCAGCGTTCCACGTTGCGCGTTTCCTTGTCCTGCGTGGCGGCGTTGCGGAAGACCTTGATCCAGCCACTGGGGCGGATCAGCCCTGTGGCACCGGCCGCTTCTGCCAGCGCGCGATGCTCGCTCACGCTGTGCGCGATGAGCGGTGCATACGCACGTGCAATCGCCGCGTGCCGCGTCGGCTCCGAGTTGCGCCAGTACTGCCACAGAAACGGCAGCAGCCGGAGCAGATCGCCGGGGTGGTGATGCACGTCGGCCGACGTATTGCTCGCATAACGCAACAGCGTCGACAGGTCGCGCGGGAACGCATACGGATACACACCCTCACGCTGGATCAGCCCGGCATTGCCGAACGACGTCTCAAAGCCCGGCGCACGGCGGTCCACAAGGGCGACGGCGCGCCCGCGTTGCTGCAGATGCACCGCTACCGATACGCCGACAATGCCGGCGCCCAGCACAAGGGTGTCAAAGCGCATGGCGAGCCGCTCCTTAAGGCTTGGCCAATGCCGTGACGGCGATCTCGACGTCAATGCCCGGGCGCATCAGGCCCGACTGCACGCAGGCGCGCGTAGGCGCGTGGCCGGCCGGCACCCAGGCTTCCCAGGCGGCGTTCAGCTCGGCAAAGTATTTGGCGTCGGTCAGCCAGATGTTGGCGGAAATCAGTCGCGTCTTGTCCACGCCCGCTTCGGCCAGCAGGGTATCGATGCGCTCGAGGATGTTGTTGGTCTGCTCCGTCACCGACTTGAAGTCGACGTCGGGCACTTGCCCGGCCAGATGCACGATGCCATTGGCGATCACGATCTGGCTCATGCGGGCGTTGGTGTGGAGGCGTTGGATATCGGTCATGTCGAGGAGGTCGTTGTAGGTTCAGACGGCCGAGGTGCCCATGCCGCTCGTGGCGGCATCGAACACCGGCGGTGCGGTGACGATGGATTGGAGTGCCGGCGTCGGCTGCGTGAGCTTGGCGAGGTCCGGCCGCGGCCGCCGCAGCGTAGCAGACGCGTCGAAAACCTGCTCAAGCGCATGCGCCACGGCAAGCGTCTTGCGGTCGCCGTGGAAGGGCCCGACGATCTGCAGGCCGAACGGCATGCCGGCGTGGTCAACGCCGCACGGCAATGACAGCGCCGGGTGCGTGGTCAGCGTGACGACGTACGTCAGCGCCAGCCAGCGGTAATAGTTCTCTTGCGCACGCCCATCGATGTGCGTGGCATACAGCTCGCTCCACGGAAACGGCGACACCGGCGTCGTCGGCGACAGGATCACGTCGTACTGGCCGAAGGCCGCCTGGAAGCGCTTGAGGATGCGTGTTTGCTCCGCCTGGGCCCACGCACAGTCAGCGAGCGTCATGGCGGCGCCCAGCTCGTAGTTGGCGCGCGAGTTCGGCCCGATCGAGGCCGGGTCGCGCGTATAGGCATCGTGCAGGCCGGCGACGAAGCTCTCTGCGCGGATCACGTCAAAGCAGCGATGCACCTCGCCCAGATCGAACTGCACGGGCTCGCACGATTGGAACATCGGCGCGATGGCGGCAATGCGCTCGCGGAAGACCGCGCGGATGCTGGCGTCGACATCGCAGCAGCCGAAGTCTTCCGTCCAGCCGACGCGCAGCGAGGACAGGTCGATGGGCGCGGGCGTGGCAAAGCTCAGCGGATCGACGTGAAAGCTGAGCGGATCGCTTGCCGACAGGCCCGCCGTGGCGGCCAGTTGCAGGCAGGCTTCGGCCACCGTGCGCCCCATCGGGCCAACCACCGAAATGGGTGTCCAGCCGAGCTTCTTGCGCGAATTCGGCACCAGCCCCGGCGATGGCCGAAAGCCGACCACACCGCATTTGGAGGCCGGAATGCGTAGCGAGCCGCCGGTGTCTGAGCCGGTGCAGACGGGCAGCATGTCGCACGCCAGCGCGGCTGCCGCACCACCCGACGAGCCGCCCGCATTCAGCATCGGGTTGAACGGGTTGCCTGTCGCGCCCCACACCGGGTTGCGCGTGTTGGCGCCGGCACCGAACTCCGGCACGTTGGTCTTTGCCACCAGCACGGCGCCGGCTGCGCGCAGGCGTTCGACCAGCAAGACATCCTGCGTCGGCACGTTGCTGCGCGCGGTGGGTGAGCCATACGTCGTCAACAGGCCCGCTGTGTCTTCCAGATCCTTCACGCCCAGCGGCAGGCCGTGCAGCAGGCCCAGCGGTTCGCCATTGAGCACGGCGCGCTCTGCGGCTTTTGCGGCTTCGCGTGCCTGCGGAAAGCACGTCGCCGTGACGGCATTCACGGCAGGATTGATGGCTTCGATCCGCTCGATGCAGGCGTCGAGCAGCTCGACGGGCGAGATTTCCTTGGCGCCGATCAACCGGCGCAGTTCCACCGCAGACAGGCTGACGAGCGGGTCGTTGTGCGACATGAATATTCCCCTTAAAGCGCTTCACCGGTGCGGTCCCGCAGCCAGATCACCGGCACCAGTGACACCAGGCATGCGGTCGCCACGTACCACGCCGGCGCCAGCGGGTTGCCGGTGCGCTCCACCAGCCAGCTCGCGATGAACGGCGAGAACCCGCCGAAGAACGATGCGCTCACCACATACGTGAGTGCAATGCCGGTGGCGCGCACATGCTTGGGAAACAGCTCCGGGATCATCACCAGCACGGGCACGATCTGCGCGGCCACGAACACCGCCAGCAATGCGGATACCGCATACAGTGTCAGCGGCGTTGGATGCGCGCCCAGGAAGGCAAACGCCGGGTACACCGCCAGCAGCATGATGACGCGCGAGGTGACCAGCAAGCGCTTGCGGGTGTAGCGATCTGCCAGGCGCCCCGCAATCGGAGCGGCCACAAACAGGACGAGCGAACTGACCACGCCGGAAGCCACCGCCGCCGTGGGCGACATATGCAGCGTGCGCACCGCGTGGCTCGGCAGGAAGAACGCAGTGATGTACACCGACACCGAGCCGCCTAGCTCCGCAAAGGTGCCGAGAATGGTCAGCTTCAGATGTGTGGTCAGTGCGGCCTTGAGGGCACCCTGCGGTTTGACATGGCTGGGCGCCGCGTCACGGCGGTCGAGCGTTTCTTCCAGCCGGCGGCGGATCAACATACCGGCCGGGGCCGCAAAAATGCCCAGGAGGAACGGCAGCCGCCAGCCCCAGGCGAGTACCGCCTCTTTGGACAGCGTCACGTTGATGAGCGTGGCGACCGCCGCGCCCAGCGCGAGCCCCAATGCGGTTGCGGCAAAGTTCCAGCTCGCAAAGAACGCCCGCGTGCGGTCGCTGGCGTACTCGACCAGCAGCGTGGTGCCGGGCCCGAATTCGCCACCTGCTGCAAAGCCCTGCATCAGGCGCGCGGCAAGCACGATCATCGGCGCGAAGATGCCGGCCGTGGCGTAGGTGGGCGCCGTGGCGATCAGCGCGCACGACAGCGCCATCATCATGATGGTCAGCACCATCGCCTTCTTGCGGCCGACGCGGTCAGCATAGGCACCGATGATGACGCCGCCGAGCGGCCGCACCACAAAGCCCACGCCAAACACCCCGATCGACAACAGAAACTGGTTCACCGGCGATGCCGATGGAAAGAACAGTTGCCCGATCTGGATGGCGAAGTAGCTGTAGATGGTGAAGTCGTAGAACTCCAGCGCTGTGCCGATGGTAGTGGCGGCAATGACTTGCGTGCGTGACAGCGCGGGGCGGCTGTCGAGGGCGAGTGTCGACACGGGCTGCTCTCCTAGGTTGGAGGCTGGGGAGGGTTTGAGTTATCGTATACGAGAAAAATCAAATTCTCGTATACGAGAAAACCCGGAGACATGCGTGGCATCTAGCGCAAAAGCGGCTATCCAGGCCCATCCAATCGACGAGGCACCGGCGCAGCTCAATCACCAAGAGGTCGGCGCGCGCATTCGCGAGGCACGCAAGGCGCGCGGGCTGACGCTGCAAGAGCTGTCGGAGCGCTCTGGCGTGGCGCTGTCGACCATCTCCAAAGCCGAGCGCGGCGACATTGCGCTGACGTATGAAAAGTTTGCCGGCCTGGCGCAGGCATTGGGGCTGGAGTTCGAGCAACTGCTCGGCCGGCGCCGCACGCCGGATGCCGGACCATTACGTCCGACCTTCACGCCCTCGGGCGGCCAGGTCATCTATGACACGCCGAATTACGAGTACGGCATGCTGGCCGACGCGTTGACCGGCAAACGCATGTTGCCGATGCGTGCGCACATCCGCGCACGCTCGGTCGATGATTTTCCGGACTACATCCGCCACCCCGGCGAAGAATTCGTCTTTGTGCTGGGCGGCGAGATCGAACTGCGCTTCGAAAACGGCGACACCTTCCGCCTGGCACCCGGCGACAGCCTGTACTTCGACAGCGCAGTCGGGCATGTCTATCTGTCCGTCAGCGAAGAGCCTGCCGAGATACTCGCGTGCTGCACCGGCACCGACGTGCGCGAACTTGGCGACGTGATCTGAACGGCTGGCTTGCGTAGGGCCCGGCCCGCCAGAACATCCGGCACAGCCTTGCCGTCGGCCACCGCCACCGTGCCGTTGACCAGCACCCAGCGCACGCCCACGGGCGGCAGCCCCGGCTGTTCATAGCTCGCACGGTCGGCGTAGGTGGCGGGGTCGAAGATGACCAAGTCGGCAAACTTGCCTGCCTCCACAGTGCCGCGGTCTTTGATGCCGAAAATCTCAGCGGTGCGCGCGCTGGCCTGGCGAACGGCAAACGGCAGCGTCATCACGTGTTTGCGCGTCACGTATTCGCCGATGCGGCGCGCGAAGGTGCCGGCCTCGCGCGGGTGCCCGGCAATGCCGTCGGAGCCACCCACCACGAAATCCTCCTTCATGAAGGCTTCCAGATCGGCGTCGCTCATGTTGAACGACACGATGTTCGTGCCGCCGTGCTGGATCACGCTGATGGCCGCATCGACGGGGCTCACGCCCAGCTTCTTGCCCAGCGCTGCGAGCGATTGCCCGTTGTATTCGGGCTTGGTGGAAATCAGCACCTGCGCCGCCGGCCCGTTGCGCTGTTGCATGGCCTTTTCCATGTCGGCGGCAATGCGCGCACGCGTGGCGGGATCTTCCAGCCGCTTGAGCAGCGCATCGTTGCCGCCGTCGCGTGCCCAGCCCGGCACCAGCGCCGGAATGATGTGTGTGCTCGACGCTGTGTACGGATATTGGCTTGCCGATACGTTCATGCCGCCGGCCTGCGCTTCACGCATCAGCCCGATGACCTCCGCACTCTTGCCCCACGAATCCACACCCAGCGCCTTGATGTGCGAGATGTGGATCGGGATGCCCGACTGCCGGCCGATGTCCAGCGCCTCTTTCACCGCGTTGACAAGGCCAGTGCGGAAGTTGCCCTCATCGCGCAGGTGCGTGTCGTAGATGCCGCCACGCGCGGCCACCGTCTTGGCCAGCGCCACCACCTCGTCCGTTTTGGCGAACACGCCGGGCGTGTACACGAGGCCCGTCGACATGCCAAATGCGCCGTCGCGCATGCCGTCTTCCATCAGGCTCTGCATGGCTTTGAGTTCGTCAGCGGTGGGGGCGCGGTCCGCGTCGCCCATCACGCGGTGGCGCACGGCGTTGTGGCCCACCAGCATGGCTACGTTGGTGCCGATGCGATTGGCTTCCAGCGCCTTGAGCGTCGGCCCGATGCGATCGAGGTCCGGCCCGTCGGCTTCGAGCACGATGCCGTCGTTGCCGATCACCACCGTCGTCACGCCCTGCAGCAGATAGGGCAAGTTCTGGTGACGGTCTTTGGAGACGAGGTTGTGATAGGCGTGCGTATGCGGATCAATAAAACCCGGCGCCACCACCAGCCCGCGCGCATCGAGCACCGTCTTCGCCTGCACGCCCGCGGCGGAGGGCTGCACCAGCACGATGCGGTCATTGCGGATGCCAACGTCAGCTACGAACGGCGCGCCACCGCTGCCATCGACCACGGTGCCGTTGCGGATCAGGATGTCGACCGGTTCAGGCCCCGGCGCGGCACTGGCGGCGCCGGCGAGCGCAAGGCTCAGGGTGAGGGCGGACAGCAGGCACTGCGGCAGACGGTGTGGGCGCATATCGGCTTCCTTGTGGTTTGCAGCGAGTGTAAAGAGCCTGGTTGCCCACATGACATGCAAATGGTTCGGCCCGGTATGCGGAGCGGACATGCACGGGTTCACCGTGCTGGAGCGCTTGCGCGCAGGCGCCAATACAACACTCAGCGTTTTCAATATCTGAATTAAGAACAACTAATCACCCGCAAAGCCTTGCCAGCATTGGATGCGGCAAGACATTGGCGACAATGTGCGGCTGTCCCCACTTTGGAGGGGGGCAACTGACTTGCCCCGGTGACACAATCGCGAAAATTCCGAAGTCATGCTGCGCCACATGCGACGCATGGCAGACCCGGTCGGGGAGCTTCATGCAAGAGAGTTGGATGGCAATTTCGGCGGCGCGCGCACGGGCGCATCGCCTGTACGGCGTGCGCGGCTGGCTCGTGACGCTGCTGTGGCTGAACACGCTGCCAGCGCTGGCGATCGTGCTGGCGATGGGCATGATGCTCACGCTCGGCGAAGCCAATGGAGGGCCAATCGGGGCGGTACCGGCGCTCGCTGGGCTCGTTTTCCCGCTGGGGCTCGTTACCCTGGCTTTCTTGCGTGTGCGCTGGTTTCCGATGGTGTGGCTCGGATACGGCCTGCTCCAGTTGCTGGCTACGCTGGCCATGAGCGGCGGCATTCATGCGTGGACGACACAAGCCTCCGGCGGCACGGCAGGGCGCATGCCGATCACGCTGCTGCTGGCAGCGGAGGCGCTACTGCTCATCGGCTCGGCAGCGTACATCTGGTTTTCGCGCCGCGTGCGTGTGACCTATCGGCATGAGGTGCGGCTGACCGATCCTGCTGCAGCACCGGCCGTGTTCGACAAGCCCGCCCCCAATGAAACGCCCTCTGACGCCACCGACCACGCACGCGAACGCGCGGCGCTACGGCGCGTTGCCCAAGAACTGAGTTCCGGTGTGCTCGACACCCGAACCTGGATGCACGTGATGCGGCATCACGCCGATGCCACCGACGGCACCCGCACGGCGGCCTATGTGCGGGCGCGCATGTCTGAGCTGTGTCCGCCGGCGCATGTCCATCCGCCGGTCGTGCGCACGTTGTCGACCGGGCTTGGTGCGTTGCTTGTGAGCGTGCTGGCTGCGGGCGTGCTGATGGCTGCGGTGATTGCGCTGGCGCTGCGCGTGCCTGGCGACGGCACCGATCTGCTTGAACTGCTCGTTGCCGTGGCGCTCACGCTGAGCTGGCTGGGCGGCCTCTTTGTTGGCGCGGGTTTTCTGCGCCGCGTTGCCTGACATCTACCGCGTGGCCGTCGGCGCGGCAGCGGCTTGGTTCCAGTCGCCGCCCACCGCCTTGACGAGGAACACGCTCGTCGTCATCTGCTGGCCGAGAATCTGCACCGCCGTGCGCTGGTTGTTCAACAGCGATTGCTGCGCGGTGATCACGTCCAACGAGGTTGCGAGCCCGCCCTCGTAGCGCACGCTCGCAATGTCGTAGACCTTGCGGGCGCTTTCCACGGCATGGCGCGCCTGGTTTGCCGCACGGTCCAGCGATTGCAGCCCGGCAAGGCCATCTTCCACTTCCTGCAACGCGCCCAGCACCGTCTGCCGGTAGTTGGCGATCGCGCCCTGGTAGGCCGCATTGGCAAAGTCCACACGCGCCCGCGTGCGGCCGGCGTCGAACACCGTCTGGGCGATCTGTGTGCCGAACGACCACAGCAGCGTGGGCGCAGAGAACAGCAGCGCCAGATCGCGGCTTTCCCAACCGGCGCCGCCGTTGAGCATCACGCTCGGGAAGAATGCCGCGCGTGCCACGCCCACCTGAGCGTTGGCGGCAGCGGCACCCCGTTCAGCCGCTGCCACGTCCGGGCGGCGTTCGATCACGTCGGAGGGCAGCGCCACCGGAATCTGCGGCGCTGTGCCTGCAAGTGGCGCGGGGTCGAGATGGAAGGCCGGGGCCGGTGTACCGACCAGCGTAGCCAGCGCGTGTTCGTACTGCGCGCGTTGCTTGGTCAGCAGTTCGGCCTGCGTGGCGGTGCTGTCCACCAGCGCCTGTTGCTGCGCCAGATCGAGCCCCGACGCCACGCCGTCCTGGTGCCGTGAGGTAACAAAATCGAGCGCCTTGCGCTGCAGAGCCAGACCTTCCTGCACCACGGCGATTTCCGCATCGGTCTCGCGCAGGTTGTACCAGGTGGTGGCGACCTGCGCGGCAAGCAGCAGGCGGAAGTTCTCGAAATTGGCGCCGGCCTGCTCTTCACTGGCGGCGGCGTTGGCGACGGTGTTGCGCACGCGGCCGAACAGATCGGCTTCATAGCTCGCGTCGGCGCGCAGGACGAAATCGCTCTGCACCGTTGACATCGTTGGGCTCGTGTACGACGAGAGCGGCCGTTCCGACGACGTGCGCGTACGCGTGTCGTTGTTGGTGGCTGTGATGGTGGGCAGCAGGCTTGCGCGGGCCATGCGCGTCTGAGCCTGCGCCTGCTCCAGGTTCGACAACGCAACCTTGAGCGATTGGTTGTGCGCCAGCGCCTGCGTGACGAGCTTGTCGAGCTGCGGATCGTTGAAGCGTTGCCACCATGGCCCTTTGGGCGCGGCGTCTGCGGGTTGCGCGGCGCGCCAGGGCGCTTCGGTCTGCCAGTGCGCGGGCACGTCCATGGCCGGGCGCTCGTAAGTCGGCGCGAGCGAGCAGCCGGCCAGCGCGGCGATCAGCGATGCCGCCAGCGCGGTGGTGCGCAACCGCGTCATGATGCGTGCGGCGCGGAAGCCGCGGGCGCTGATGCCGGGGCCGGCGTGACGATGGTCACCGCTTCGCCCTGCTCGATGGAATCGGCCGGGTTGAGGATCAGCGCGTCCGTCGCCTTCAAGCCGGAGATGATTTCTACCGTGCGGCCGTAGTCGCGTCCGATGGTGACGGGGCGCAGGTCGACGTGGCCGTTTTCTGCCACGGCGATGCGCGGGCCTTCCTTGCGGAAGAGCAGCGTGTTGGTCGGCACCGTGAATGCAACCGGTGCGTCTGCCTTCGCGCTGGCGCCGGCTTCGTCGCCGGTGGCTTTGCCCTTGATGGCGACCTGCACATAGGCGCCGGGCAGCAGGCGCCCGTCCTTGTTGGGCAGCTGCACTTCCACCTGCATGGTGCGCGTAGTGGCGTCGATGGCGCCGGAGGCCCGCGCGATGGTGCCGTGGAAGGTCTGGCCCGGCAGCTCTGCCAGCGTCACGGCCACGTCCTGCCCGACCTTCACCTGTTGCGAATACGCCTGCGGCACATAGAGGTAGATGCGCAGCGGATCGGTCTGCGCAAGCGTAAACAGCTCGCGGTTGGCGCCCGCGTTGCCGGCGTTGACCAACGCACCGACATCGACATTGCGCTTGGTCACCACGCCCGCAAACGGGGCCACCACGCGGCGGAAGCCTTGCAGTTCCTGCAGGCGGCGCACGTTGGCTTCTGCGGCAGCCAGGTCGGCCTGGGCCTGGTTGGCGGCGCTGGTGCGCTCGTCCAGTTCCTGTTGCGAGACGGCGTCTTTCTGGCGCAGGTTCTGCCAGCGCGTGAGCGAGGTCTGCGCCAGTGCCTTGCGTGCGGCGGCCTGGTTGCGCGTGGCCTGCGCCTGGTTCAGTTCCTGGTCCACTTCCGGCGTGTCCAGCAGCGCCAGCACTTCGCCCTTGTCGACGTGCGCACCGATGTCCTTGAACCAGCGCAGCACGTAGCCGCTGGTGCGCGCATAGATGGGCGATTCAACGTAGCCCTGCAGCGTGCCCGGCAGCGTCAGTTCGCGATTGGTGTGAGCCGGTTTGGGGGCGATGGTGGTGACGTAGCGGCTGGTCTGCGCGTTCACCTGCCGCTCCAGCGCATGTGCGTTGTAATAGCGGCCGACCAGCGTGCGCGCAGCGCCCAGCGCCAACACCACCACCACGGCAATCACGACCCAGCGTGCGCGGCGCATGGCGGGGCCGCGGTCGACCTGTTCGATCGGGTCCACCGTGACGACGTGGTGCGGCGGGCCGCCTGCGAGGTGCCCTGAATGCGACCCAGAATGCGGCCCAGAATGGGCACCGGATGTTTGTTCAGACATGTCCTTCGCTTCCCCGCAAATCGTGACTACGCCGGGCGGCGCGCCGCTGCAATCTGTTGTGCACGCTGGCAAACACCACCGGAACAAAGAAGAGGGTCGAGACGGTCGCAAACAGTAGACCGCCGATCACCGCGCGCCCAAGCGGCGCGTTCTGTTCTGCGCCTTCGCCCAGGCCCAATGCCATGGGCACCATGCCGATGATCATCGCCAGGGCCGTCATCAGCACCGGGCGCAGGCGGGTGGCCCCCGCTTCCAGCGCAGCCTGCACAGGCGCGATGCCTTCGGCCAATCGCTCACGCGCAAACGAGATCAACAGAATCGAGTTGGCCGTCGCCACGCCCATCGTCATGATGGCGCCCGTGAGTGACGGCACCGACAGCGTGGTCCCCGTCACGAACAGCATCCACGCGATGCCCGCCAGCGCTGCCGGCAGGGCAGTCACGATGATGAGCGGGTCGATCCACGATTGGAAGTTCACGACGATCAGCAGGTACACCAGCACGATCGCCATCACCAGCCCCACGCCCAGGCCGAGGAACGACGACTCCATCGTCTTCACTTGGCCGCGTACCGTGACCTGCGCGCCGCGCGGCAGCTTGGGGCGGATGTCGTCAACGGCTTTCTGCACTTCCTTGGCGACGGCGCCCAGGTCGCGGCCCTGCACGGCGGCGTACACATCCACCACGGGCGTGATGTCGTAATGCGAGACGACCTGCGGCTGCACCCCGGGGCTGACCTGTACGAGGTTGCCCAGCAACTGCGGGCCGCCCGCCTGGGCAGCGCCACCGCGCGAGCCCGCCACCGGCGTGCGCAGCAGCGCGTCAAGGGAGTCAACGCGGTACTGCGGGCTGGTGACGGCAACCTGATACACCACGCCGTTGATCGGGTTCAGCCAGAACGTGGGCGAGGTCTGGAAGCTGGAGCTGAGCGATACCAGCAGGTTCTGCGCCACGTCGCGTCCTTCCAGGCCGACCTGCTGGATGCGGGTGCGGTCCATGTTCAAGGCCAGCGTGGGCTGATCGAAGCGCTGGTGCACATGTGTATCCACCGCGCCCGGAATCTGCTTGATGCGGTTGGCCAGCACGCCCGCGAGCTGCTGGTTGGTGGCCACGTCGGCGCCGGAGAACTGCACGTCGATGGCCGACGGCAGGCCGAAGTTCAGGATCTGACTGACGATGTCCGCAGGCTGGAACGCGAACTCCACGCCGGGAAACCGCTTCGGCAATTCTTCGCGCAGGCGGCGGATGTATTCGGCGCTGGGTTTGCGCTCGCCTTCGTGCAGGGCGATCAGGATTTCGCCATCCAGCGTGCCGATGGTGCCCGCGTTGCTGTACGACAGGTTGATCCCCGAGTTCGGCACGCCCAGGTTGTCGAGAATGGTCGACAGCTCTTTCTTGGGAATGATCTGTCGGATGGCCGTTTCCACTTCGTCGGCCAGGCGCGCTGTCTCTTCAATGCGCATGCCCGACGGTGCACGCATGTGCAGGCGGATCTGGCCCGCATCCACATCCGGGAAGAAGTCGCGGCCGAGCACCAGGAACAGCGCGCACGATGCCACGCAGAAGCCCAGGAACGACAGCGCGAACACGCGGCGGTATTCCAGCAGGCCGCCCAGGATGGCGGCGTAGTTGCCGCGCATGTGCTCGAACTGTGTGTTGAACGCCCGATAGATGCGGCCGAACGTGCTCGGTTTTGCGTCGGCTTTCCCGGCGCCATGCGTGTGCCCGGTCATGAGCATCATTACCAGCGTCGGCACCAGCGTGCGCGACAGCACATACGACGCCAGCATCGCGAAGATCACTGCTTCGGCCATCGGCACGAACAGGTAGCGCGCCACGCCCGTGAGGAAGAACATCGGCACGAACACGATGCAGATGCAAAGGGTCGACACGAAGGCCGGCACGGCAATCTCGGCGGCGCCGTCCAGGATGGCGGTAACAGGCTCCTTGCCTTCGTGCAGGTGGCGCTCGATGTTCTCGATGGTGACGGTGGCATCGTCCACCAGAATCCCGACCGCGAGCGCCAGGCCGCCCAGTGTCATCAGGTTGATGGTCTCGCCAATCAGATGCAGCACGATGATCGACGAGAGGATCGACAGCGGAATCGACACCGCAATGATGGCCGTGCTGCGCCAGTTGCCGAGGAACAGCAGGATCATCGCGGCCGTCAGGCACGCGGCGATGATCGCCTCCCGGATCACCCCTTCGATGGCCGCCTTCACGAACAGCGACTGATCGAACAGTGGCGTGATCTTCAGGTCTTGAGGCAGCGCGGCGGCCGCGGCCGGCAGAAGCTTGTGGATGTTGTTGACGATATCCAGCGTTGATGCGCCGCCGTTCTTCAGGATGGACAGCAGCACGCCGCGCTGGCCATCCTGGCGCACCACGTTGGTCTGCGGCGAGAAACCGTCGCGCACATGGGCCACGTCGCCCAGGTAGAGCGTGGCGCCGTTGCTGGTCTTGACCGGAATGGCGTTGAGCGCGGCGATGCTGCCCGGCGTACCGTTGAGCGTGACACCGTATTCGGTGGCGTCGATCTTTTGCGTGCCGGCCGGCAGGATCAGGTTCTGCGCGCCCACCGCGTTGACGATGTCCACCGGTGTCAGGCCCTGCGCCAGCAGCTTCTGCGTGTCGAGATCGACCGTGATCTGCCGGCTCTTGCCGCCATACGGGAACGGCACGGCGATGCCAGGCACCGTAATCAGGCGCGGGCGCAGGAAGTTCAGTGCCGCATCATTGAGTTCCTGCTCCGACAGCGTGTTGCTCGACAGGCCGAGTTGCAGGATCGGAATGCTCGACGCTGAATACTTGATGATCAGCGGCGGAGTCGTCCCCGGCGGCAACTGCCGCACCTGCGCCTGCGACACCGAAACGATCTGCGCCAGCGCGGTCTGGATGTTGGCCGTCGGCTGGAAGAACACCTTGACGATCGAGATGCCGTTCAACGATTGCGACTCGATGTGCTCGATGTCGTTGACGGTGGTCGTCAGGCTGCGCTCCGTGACTGACACGATGCGGTCGGCCATCTCCTTGGCGGGCAGGCCGTTGTAGTTCCAGATGATGCTGACGACCGGAATGTCGATTTCCGGAAAGATGTCCGTGGGCGTACGCATGAGCGTAAACGGCGTCGCCAGCAGGATCAGCAGCGCGAGGACGATGAACGTCAGCGGCCTTCGCAGCGCGAGTTGGACAATCCACATGGAGGCGTTTCAGAACCGCGGTGCGTTGATGGAGGGCGACGGTTGTTCGATCCGGCCCGACAGGCAGGGACCAGCCATTCTAGCGCCGGGGGCCGCCGATCAATATGTCGCTTTGATCTGACTTTATTACATTGCATAACGGCAACTGCCGTGGCAACTGAAGGCCCCGCTCAGCGCAGATTGCGCCCGCATTGCAGCAGCAGATCGTGCAGCAACGCAGCGTGCGCAGCGTCGATTCCCTGCAGCATTTCCTGCTCGAGCCGGCTCACGGCTTCATCGCACAGCGCCAGCAGCGCGAGCGCTTCGTCGGTCAGGCCCAGCATGACGATGCGGCCGTGCGTCGGATCGGGCGTGCGCGTCACCCAGCCCCGCGCCTCCATCGTCTTCACCACTTCATTGGCCGATTGCGGCGACATGAAAGAGCGCTCCGCCAGTTGCGCGTTCGACAGGCTACCGCGCGCGTGCAGCACGGACAGCGCCGTGAATTGCGGCACCGTCAGCCCGTGCGGGGCGAGCGCCTCGCCCAGGCGACGCTTGACGATGCGGTCGGTGCGCCCAATCAGGTAGGGCAGTCGTGCAGACGTTGCTGGTGCGCCGTCTTGTGTGGGCTGAGGTGTGTTGCGTTTGGTTCGGGTGGCCGCCATGGATGTGAGTGGGTGTGCACCTATGCAGATGCGCACATTCTGCTACGTGTCGTTCGGGTCAGGGTTTACGGCAATGATAATCTCCTTGTTATATCAGGTTACCTGATATTAAATTGGCACCAAGCTGAGACGCGCCGCACACAAGACGGCGGGCGTCTCAAGCAGCCGACAGATCAAGGAGACGGAAATGGCTGATTACCAAGGGCGCTGGCAAACCGTGGACGTAAAGGTGGACCAGGGCATTGCATGGGTGACGTTCAACCGCCCCGAGAAGCGCAATGCCATGAGCCCGACGCTCAACTCGGACATGATCCAGGTGCTCGAAGCGCTGGAGCTGGATGCCGATGCCAAGGTGCTGGTGTTGACCGGCGCCGGCGATGCGTGGACGGCAGGCATGGATTTGAAGGAGTACTTCCGCGAAGTCGACGCCGGCCCGGAAATCCTGCAGGAGAAGATCCGCCGCGACGCCTGCCAGTGGCAATGGAAGCTGCTGCGCATGTATGCCAAGCCGACCATCGCGATGGTCAACGGCTGGTGCTTCGGCGGTGGCTTCTCGCCGCTGGTGGCGTGCGATCTGGCGATTGCGGCGGACGAGGCCACCTTCGGCCTGTCGGAAATCAACTGGGGCATCCCGCCGGGCAACCTCGTCAGCAAGGCCATGGCGGATACCGTCGGCCACCGTCAGGCGCTCTACTACATCATGACCGGCGAGACCTTCACCGGCCAGCAGGCCGCCGCCATGGGCCTCGTCAACGAGAGCGTGCCGCGCGCTCACCTGCGTGCGCGCACCGTGGCGCTGGCCGAGAAGCTGCTGGAGAAGAACCCGGTGGTGCTGCGTGCCGCCAAGCACGGCTTCAAGCGCAGCCGCGAGCTGACGTGGGAGCAGAACGAGGACTACCTGTACGCCAAGCTCGACCAGGCCACGCTGCGGGACCCGGAGGGCGGCCGCGAGCAGGGCCTCAAGCAGTTCCTGGACGACAAGTCCATCAAGCCGGGTCTGCAGGCATACAAGCGCGCCTGATCCGCTCCCTCCAACGCCCCCGGAGACGAACCCATGCCTGACGTGACTCAGCTTGTGACCCTGCTCATCGGCGGTCAAAACCGGCCAGCCGCAAACGGTGCCATCTTCGAGCGCCGCAATCCAGTCAACGACGCGGTCGCCTCGCGTGCGGCGGCTGCCACGCTGGAAGATGCCGACGCCGCCGTGCAGGCTGCCGCCGGTGCATTCCCCGCGTGGGCAGCGCTACCGCCGGGTGAGCGCCGCAAGCGCCTGCTCAAGGCGGCCGACTTGATGGACCAGCACACCGAGGCATTCATCCGCGCGGGCGCCGCCGAAACCGGTGCCAGCCCCAACTGGATCGGCTTCAACGTCATGCTGGCGGCCAACATGCTGCGCGAAGCCGCCTCCATGACCACGCAGATCGACGGCAGCGTCATCCCGTCGGATGTGCCGGGCAACTTTGCGATGGCCGTGCGCCAGCCGTGCGGTGTGGTGCTCGGCATCGCGCCGTGGAATGCGCCGGTGATCCTGGGCACGCGTGCGCTTGCGATGCCGCTGGCATGCGGCAACACGGTCGTGCTCAAGGCATCGGAGATGTGTCCGGGCGTGCATCGGCTCATCGGCACCGTACTGCAGGAGGCCGGCCTGGGCGATGGCGTGGTCAACGTGATAAGCAACGCCCCGGCCGACGCCGCCCAGGTGGTGGAACGCCTGATCGCGCATCCGGCCGTGCGCCGCGTGAACTTCACGGGTTCGACGCATGTGGGGCGCATCATTGCGCAGCACGCGGCGCGGCACCTGAAGCCCGCGCTGCTGGAGCTGGGCGGCAAGGCGCCGGTGCTGGTGCTGGACGATGCCGACCTCGATGCCGCGGTGGAAGCAATTGCATTTGGCGCATTCTTCAACCAGGGGCAGATCTGCATGTCGACCGAACGCGTCATCGTCGATCGCAAGATTGCCGATGCCCTCGTCGACAAGCTGGCCGCCAAGGCACGCACGCTTCGCGCAGGTGACCCGACCGACGCCACCGCGCAACTGGGCGCGATGGTGAGCGTGGATGCGGCCCGGCGCGTGCAGGCGCTGGTGGAAGACGCCCGCGCGCACGGCGCTGCGCTGCCCGTCGGCTTGCACATGGATGGCGCCATCGTGCAGCCGGCCATCGTGGATGGCGTGACGCCTGCCATGCGGTTGTACAACGAGGAATCGTTCGGCCCCGTGGTGACGGTGGCGCGCGTGGATGGCGATGAAGAGGCAATCTGCCTGGCAAACGACAGCGAATACGGCTTGTCGGCCGCCGTGTTCAGCCGCAATGTGTCGCGCGCCATGCGGGTCGCGCAACGTATCGAATCGGGCATCTGCCATATCAACGGCCCCACCGTGCACGACGAGGCGCAGATGCCGTTTGGCGGCGTGAAGAGCAGCGGCTATGGCCGGTTTGGCGGCAAGGCGTCGATTGCGGAATTTACCGAGCTGCGCTGGATCACCTTGCAGAATACGCCGCGCCACTATCCGATTTAACCGATCTGAAGTTCGGCAGCCGCCCACCACAACCATAAAACGGACGGCGCATTCAGGAGACAAGACGTGAATCACGTCGAAATGCAGGCTCAAGGCCGGCAGGTTCAAACCGGGCATCACACGCCGCCCCCGGCAGGTGTGCCAAATCACCCATACAGGCAGGTTGCCGTCAGCGATGCGCCTGCGCGTTGCGAGATGGATGTGCGCGACCGCGGTGTCTGGCACGTGCGCAATACCGAGGCGCTTGCCGAGCATCCGCAACGCATGACCGATTGCCTCGTGGCGGGCGCTCAGCGCCATCCGGATCGTGTGCTGGCTGCACGCCGCGGGGCAGACGGCGCGTGGATCAAGCTGACGTATCGCGAGATGCTGGAGCGCGCACGCGCCATCGGCCAAGCGTTGCTGGATCGCGGTGTCTCCACCGAACGCCCGCTGGCGATCCTGTCCGGCAACGATCTTGAGCACTTGCAGCTGGCGCTGGGCGCCATGTGGGCGGGTGTGCCGTATGCGCCGGTGTCGCCGCCGTACGCATTGGTGTCGACGGATTTCGGCAAGCTGCGCCACGTGTTTGACGTGCTGACGCCGGGGCTTGTTTATGCAGCGGATGGCGCGGCCTTTGCCAACGCCATCAGCGCGGTGGTGCCGGCCGGCGTGGAGGTCATCACGCGCGACGGCGCATTGCCCGGGCGCAGCGCCACCGCCTTCGACACGCTGCTGCAGACGCCCGTGACGACGGCAGATGCCGCGCAGGCCGCAACCGGCCCCGATACGCTGGTCAAGGTGCTGTTCACCTCCGGCTCGACACGCGCACCGAAGGCCGTGCCGACCACGCACCGCATGCTGTGCAGCAACCAGCAGATGCTGCGCCAGACCATTCCCGAATTCGCCAAGGAGCCGCCGGTGCTGGTGGACTGGCTGCCCTGGAACCACACGTTCGGCGGCAGTCACAACGTCGGCATCGTGCTCTACAACGGCGGCACGCTTTACATCGATGACGGCCGGCCCGTGCCCGGCAAATTCGACGAGACCCTGCGCAACCTGCACGAGATCGCACCCACAGCGTATTTCAATGTGCCCAAGGGGTGGGAAGAACTCGCGCTGGCGCTGGAACGGGACCCGGCGTTGCGCGAGCGCTTTTTCTCGCGCGTGAAGCTCTACTTCTTTGGCGGTGCCGGGCTGTCGCAAGAGGCATGGGACCGGCTGGAGCGCGTGACCGGCCAGCACTGCGGCGAGCGCATCCGCATCATGGCCGGGCTGGGCATGACCGAGACCTCGCCGTGCTGCCTGTTTACGACCCGGCCAATCATGCGTTCGGGCTATGTCGGCACGCCGGCGCCGGGGTGCGAACTCAAGCTCGTGCCCGTGGGCGACAAGCTGGAGGCGCGCTTTCGCGGGCCGCACGTCATGCGTGGCTACTGGCGCCTCGGCGAAGAGCCTGCCGCGCCGGTCTTCGATGAAGACGGCTACTACTGCAGCGGCGACGCGCTGCGTTTCTACGATGCGGAGCACCCCGAGAAAGGCCTCGTCTTCGATGGCCGCATCGCGGAGGACTTCAAGCTCAGCTCCGGAACCTTCGTGAGCGTGGGGCCGTTGCGCGCCCGCGTAATCGCGTCGGGCGCGCCGTATGTGCAGGACGTGGTGATTGCCGGCATGAACCGTGACGACATCGGCTTGCTGGTGTTTCCGCAAGTGGAGCGATGCCGCAGCCTGTCTGGCCTGCCGCCCACCGCGGGCGTGGCCGAATTGTTGGATGCCCCCGCCGTGCGCGCCGCGTTTGCCGCGCTGCTGCACGAACTGAACGCCACGGCCACCGGCAGCGCCACGCGCGTGGCGCGACTGCTCTTGCTTGACGTGCCGCCATCGCTCGACCGCGGCGAGATCACCGACAAGGGCACGCTCAACCAGCGCGCCGTGCTGGCCCACCGTGCCGAGCAGGTCGACACGCTGTATCGCGATGGCGATCCCGCGGTGATTCGCGCGGGCTGATTCCAACGCAGCACTACGCCCAACCGGCAAAGACCGGTTCATCCACCCAGGAGGAGACTCATGAAGACCGTCATGTCACGGGGCATGGCGCTGGCCGCGCTCGCCCTCGCGCTGAGCTGCGCCGGCTGCAACGACGACAGCACAGGCGACACATCAACGTCGCAAGCATCGCAACTGCCCCAGCTCACGCCCGCCACCGGTTTGACGCTCGCCAGCGCGTGCGAGAGCTTTGCCGGCAAGCTGAGTTTTGCCAACACCAGCATCACTGCCATCTCCACCGTGGCGGCAGGCACGTTGAGCGTGGGCGGTAACGCCGTGCCCGAGCATTGCCTGATTACCGGAACCATGAACATGCGCGTGAGCCCGGTAGACGGCAAGACGTACGCCATTGGTTTTGAAATGCGCCTGCCCAAGGCGTGGAACGGTCGCTTCTATTACCAGGCCAACGGCGGGCTGGATGGCGCGGTGGCCACCGCGCTGGGCGCGTTGGGTGGCGGGCCCGTCAGCAGTGCGCTGGGCTCGGGGTTTGCCGTGATCAGTTCGGATGCGGGGCATAACGGCAGCCAGGTGCCGCTGTTCGGGCGCGACCCGCAGGCGCGCCTCGATTACGGCTATAACGCCGTCGCCACTCTCACGCCGATGGCCAAGTCGATGATCGCGCAGGTGTACGGCAAGACGCCGGACCGCAGCTACTTTGGCGGGTGCTCCAACGGCGGGCGCCACGCGATGGTGGCTGCCGCACGGTCGGCCAATGCGTATGACGGCATCGTGGCAGGCGACCCGGGCTTCCATCTGCCCAAGGCGGCCATCAACGAGGTGTACAGCGCCCAGCAACTGGCGACGGTGGCCACGGCCAACACCAGCGCCGGCTTTCCGGACATCACCACGTCCTTGAGCGCCACGGAGCGCGCCATGGTCGCCAGCCACGTGCTCGCCAAGTGCGACGCGTTGGATGGCACGACCGACGGCATGATCAACAACCTCAAGGCGTGCCAGACCGCCTTCAGCCTCGCCAACGATGTACCGACCTGCACTGGGGCACGCGACGGCACCTGCCTGACCGCCGCGCAGAAGACCGTGATGGCCAACCTGTTTGCCGGCGCGCGCAACAGTGCGGGGCAGGCGTTGTACTCGGGCTTTTCGTTTGACGCCGGCATCAGCGGCAGCAACTGGGCAGCCTGGAAGCAAGGCAACTCGATCCAGCTGGATCCCGCAGCCCTGGCGTTCGTGTTTACGACCACGCCGCAGCCGGCGTCCGCCATCACGTCGCTCACCGCGTATGGCCTGGCGTTCAACATGGACACCGACGCGCCGAAGATCTTCGCCACCGACGCCACGTACACCGAATCCGCCTGGTCGTTCATGACGCCGCCGGATGAAACCAACCTCGGCACGCTCAAGGGGCGCGGCGCCAAGCTGATGGTCTATCACGGCACGAGCGACCCGGTGTTCTCGTCCGACGACACGACGGACTGGTACCAGCGCCTGGCTGCAGCCAACGGCGGCGACGCCAGCAACTTCGCGCGCTTCTATCCGGTGCCCGGCATGAACCACTGCGCGGGCGGCCCCACCGCCGACCAGTTCGACATGCTCACGCCACTGGTGGCCTGGGTGGAACACGGCGTGGCGCCTGACAGCGTGGTCGCCACCGCGCGCGGCCCTGCCAACGCCGTGCCCAATGCCGAAGTGCCCAGCGACTGGAATGCCGCTGGCCACGACCGCACACGCCCCCTGTGTGCATACCCGAAGAACGCCCGCTATACGGGCACCGGCAACATCAACGACGCGTCGAGCTTCAGTTGCCAATGACGGCCGCCCAACATCCGGAAGGAGACGCCATGCAAACCACCACCACGACATTGACCCGGGAGAACGTTGGCCCTGGTGTCGCCATGACCCTCGGGCTGTGCTTCATCGTTGCACTGCTTGAAGGGCTCGATCTGCAATCCATCGGTGTGGCCGCGCCGCGCATGGCGCGCGAGTTCGGCCTGTCGGTCGGGCAGATGGGCCTGGCCTTCAGCGCCGGCACGTTCGGCCTGTTGCCGGGTGCCATGCTGGGCGGCCGCCTGGCCGACCGCATCGGCCGCAAGCGCGTGCTGATCCTGGCCACGGCGCTGTTTGGCATTTTTTCAATCGCCACCGCGCACGTGTGGGATTTCAACAGCCTGCTGATGATTCGCGTGGCCACCGGTATCGGCCTGGGCGCTGCCATGCCCAACCTGATCGCACTGTGTGCTGAAGCGGTACCCACGCGCCTGCGCAACACCGCCGTGAGTGTGATGTATTGCGGCATCCCGTTTGGCGGTGCCATTGCTGCGGTGGTCGGCATGTTGAGCGCGGGCGATTCCGGCTGGCGCCACATCTTCTACGTGGGCGGCTTTGGCCCGCTGGTGGTGGTGCCGTTGCTGCTGACGCTGCAGGAATCGCGCCGGTTCGACGGCGCACAGCGTGGCGCCATTCAGCCACCGCCCGTGTCGTGGGCACTGTTTGGCGAGCGTCGGACGGCCGCCACGCTATTCCTGTGGGTCAGCTATTTCTTCACGCTGATCGTGCTGTATTTCCTGCTCAACTGGCTGCCTTCGCTGATGGCCGCGCAGGGGCTGACCCGGCCGCAGGTGGGCATGGTGCAGATCCTGTTCAACATCGGTGGCGGTGCGGGTGCGCTGGGTATTGGCATGCTGATGGACGCGGCGCGCCCGCGCTGGGTGGTGTCGGGCATGTATGTCGGCATCATCGCGGCGCTGTCGTTGCTGGCGGCGGCGGGCGGCATGGCATCGATGTCGGCGGGAGCCTTCATGGCCGGGCTGTTTGTGATCGGCGCGCAGTCGGTGCTATACGCGCTCGCGGCGGCCTATTACCCGACCGTCGTTCGCGGCACCGGCGTGGGCGCGGCGGTGGCGGTGGGCCGGCTGGGCTCAATTGCGGGGCCGCTGCTGGCGGGCCAGTTGCTGGCGATGGGGCAGCACGCCACCACCATCATCGGCGCGAGCATCCCCGTCACCGTTGTTGCGGCGTTGGCGGCGTTGCTGCTGCTCAAGCGGCCGCGCGTGCAGGACTGACACAGCGGTTCTTCTTTCTCGCGCCGTCCGCCCGGACGGCGCCTTCCACGCATTCCAAACTGCCGGCCCGCCAGACATGGGGGGCGGGACCGGCTCGACCCTAGGAGGGGCCCCATATGCAAACCACCACCTTGCGTACGCACTGTCTCGCGCTGGCCGCGGCTACGTGCGCACTCGCCAGCGGCGCCGCCAACGCACAGAGCGTCACGCTTTACGGCCTGATTGATACGGGCATCGAATACGTCAGCCATGCCAACGCCAACGGCAATGGCCTCACACGCATCCCATCGGTGACGGGAACGTTGCCCTCGCGCTGGGGCCTGCGCGGCGCTGAAGACCTGGGCAACGGCATGAAGGCCGTGTTCACCCTGGAGAGTGGTTTCAACACCGACACCGGCACTTCCGGTCAGGGCGGTCGTCTCTTCGGCCGGCAGGCGTGGGTCGGGCTCGCAAGTGATTACGGCACCGTCACGCTGGGCCGGCAGTACAGCATGGTGTTTCTGTCGCTGGCCGATGCTGACATTCTCGGCCCCAGCCAGTACGCCATCGGGTCACAGGATGCCTACATTCCCAACGCCCGCACAGACAACACCATCGCCTACAAGGGCACCTTCAGCGGGCTGACAGTCGGCGCCACGTATTCGTTCGGCCGCGATGCGGCGGGCGGTGTGCCGGCGTCCGGCACCTGTGCGGGAGAGGTAGCGGGCAATGCATCGGCATGCCGCGCCATGTCGGCCATGGTGAAGTACGACGCCGCCACCTTTGGCGTGGCCGGCGCCTACGAAGAGCAACGCGGCGGCACGGGCGCCACCGCATCGTTCTTCAACGGCAGCGCGCCCATCGCGTTCACCGATGCGGGCGACAAGGACCGCCGCATCGTCGCCAACGGCTACGTGAAACTCGGCAACGCCAAGCTCGGCGTGGGCTGGATCGGTCGCCACGTGCAGGCCGTTGCCGGCGACGTCCGTTCCAACCTGTACTTCGTCAACGGCAGCTATCCGCTCACGGGTGCACTCACGCTTGATGCAGGCCTGATCCGCCTGGTCAACGCTGACCAGAGCCGTAGCGCTACGATGGCTGTGCTGCGCGGCGTCTATGCGTTGTCCAAGCGCACGGCGCTCTACGCGCAGACGGGCTATCTCTGGAACAGTGCCAACGCGCAGTATTCCGTCAGCGGCGGCGGTGGCGGCACCACGCCGGCCAAGGGCGTCAACCAGCTCGGCGCGATGGTGGGGATGCGGACGGCGTTTTGATGAGGTGGAAGGGGGGAGAGCCCCGTCACCCATTGACGATCTCCCCCCCATTCGGATGCAGCGTTTGCCCCGTCATATAGCTCGCATCGGCAGACGCGAGAAAGATGTAGCAGGGCGCCACTTCATCCGGCTGGCCGGCCCGGCCCAATGGCTCCTGGCTGCCAAACTTGGCGACGTGCTCGGCATCGAAGGTGGACGGGATCAACGGTGTCCAGATCGGTCCCGGTGCCACGGCGTTCACGAGGATGCCCTTGTCCGCCAACTGCTGCGCCAGTGAGCGCGTGAACGCCACGATCGCGCCCTTGGTGGCGGCGTAGTCCACCAGATGCCCGCTGCCGCGAAACGCCGTGACTGACGTCGTGGTGATGATTCGCGCGCCTTCATGCAGGTGCGGCAGCGCCGCGCGAATCAAATAGAACATCGCAAAGACGTTCGTGCGGAACGTGCGTTCCAGCTGCGCGGCATCGATGTCGGCCAGGCTCTGCTGTGGATGCTGTTCTGCTGCATTGCTGACCACGATGTCGATCTTGCCGAACATGGCCGCCGCCTGCGTGACCACCGCGCGGGCATGCGCTTCGTCGCCCAGGTCGCCAGCAATGGCTTCGCAGCGGCGGCCGGTCGCGCGTACGAGGCGGCAGGTCTGGTTGGCATCGTCGTGTTCATCGAGGTAGGCGATCAGCACGTCGGCGCCTTCCTTGGCGAAGCCGATGGCGACGGCGCGTCCGATGCCGCTGTCGCCGCCGGTGACGATGGCCACCTTGTCGGTCAGCTTGCCGCTGCCGACGTAATCCTCCATCTCTGCGCGGGGATGCGGCGTCATGTCGCCCTCGGTGCCGGGCTGGCGGTCCTGATGCTGGGGCGGTTGCTGTTGTGGCTGGTCGGGCATGGCGGGCTCGCTATGAAAGAGTGGATACACGGCTTTCAGCACGCGGCATGCCATTGCGCTCGAACGTGGCGTGGGGTGCACTCTCGTGTGCATGCCGTGCGGCACGCTGCTTGCTCTGCTGGTGGAACAGACTCCACATCGACGACGGGAGGCACCATGGACACGCTGCTGTTCCTGTTTGGCGAAGGCAAGGACCTCAACCCGCTGCAAACCGCGATGCGCGCGGTGGTTGTGTTCGCCATCGGGCTGGCGCTGGTGCGTCTGTCGGGCCGACGCTCGTTCGGGCAGCGTGCGCCGTTCGATTTCGTTGTCGCCGTGCTGCTCGGGGCGACGCTGAGTCGCGCGATTGTCGGGGCCTCGCCGTTTGTGGCCACGGTGTCGGCATCGCTCGCGCTGGTGGCCGTGCACCGCCTTCTTGGCTGGGCGTGCGTGCGGCTGCCGAAGCTGGACCGGCTCATCGCGGGCCGCGAGCGCGAGGTCTATCGCGAAGGGCGCTTCGACCAAGGCCAGATGGATGCGGCGCTCATCACCGTGGGCGACTTGCAAGAGAGCGTGCGCCAGACCTTGGGCTCGCGCACGCTCGATGATGTAGAGGCCGCCATCCTGGAACGCAACGGACAGGTCAGCCTGATCCGCAAACGCCGCTGATTTTGCACACCCGCACCCGCACACCGGAGCCAATCATGCGAGACAAGCAACAGAAGGAAAACCGAGACGCCGAACAACGCAAGGCTGATTGGGGACAGGCCGAATCGCACCGCAAGCCCGGCGACCGGCCGGCCATTGCGGAAGTGGGCCGCACCGGCAGCACGGCACCCAAGCCGCAAAGCCGGCACGACACGCTGCGCCAGGGCGAGGTGCCACCTGGCATCACACGCGACAAGCTGCACGACCCGGGCGACCAGACCACCGACGCGCCGCCCACAGACAATCGCAGCTGAGCGCAACGTGCCGGCCGCAGACGACGCCCCGTGGTACCGCCGGTTGGGGCCCGGCCTGATCACCGGCGCGGCTGATGACGATCCGAGCGGGATCGCTACCTATGCGCAGGCCGGCGCGCAGATGGGTACCGGCATGCTGTGGACGCTGTTGCTGACCCTGCCCCTGATGATTTCCATCCAGCTCGTCAGTGCCCGCTTGGGGCGCGTGTCCGGCCAGGGCGTGGTCGCCAACATCCGGCGGCATCAGTCGCCGTGGCTCGCCTATGCATTTGTGGCACTGGTGACGCTTGCCAACATCATCAACGTGGGGGCTGACATTGCGGCCATGGGCGACAGCGTGCGCCTGCTTCTGGGTGGTTCGACAGCGTGGTATGCCTGCCTGTTTGCCATCTTCACGCTCGCGCTGCAGGTCTGGATGCCGTACCGCCGCTATGCGCGCTATCTGCAGTGGACGGCGCTGTCACTGCTGGCATATGTGGCCACGGCGTTTGTCGTGAAGGTGGACTGGGCGCACGCGCTGCACGACACCGTGGTGCCCCGGCTGCATTGGTCGAAAGACTATGCAATGACGCTGGTGGCGGTGTTCGGCACCACCATCAGCCCCTATCTGTTTGTGTGGCAGGCCGCGGGCGAAGTCGAAGAGACGCGGCTGGCCGAAGACGAAGCGCCGCTCAAGAAAGCGCCTTGGCAGGCGAAGGATCAGCTTGCACGCATCCGTATCGACACCACGGTCGGGATGGTGGTATCGGCGCTGATCGCCTTTTGCATCATGCTGACGGCCGCTTACGCACTGCACACGCACGGCGTCACGCAAATCGAGACCTGCGCCCAGGCCGCCGAAGCGCTCAAGCCCGTGGCTGGCCCATTTGCGCAGGCATTGTTTGCCGTGGGCGTGATCGGCACGGGGCTGCTGGCGGTGCCGGTGCTGGCGGGCTCTGCCGCCTATGCCGCTGCTGAAGCCTTCCAGTGGCACAGCAGCCTGGAGGCCAAGGTGCACCGCGCGCCCAAGTTCTATCTGTTCCTGGCGCTTGTGATGGCGGTGGCCACGGTGATGGTGTTCCTGCCCATCGAGCCGTTCAAGCTGCTGTACTGGGCAGCCGTGCTCAATGGCGTGGCGGCCACGCCCGTCATGGTGATGCTGCAACTGATGTCGCGCCGCAAGTCCGTGATGGGGCCGTTCCCCAGCTCACGGCTGCTGCATGGCACCGCCTGGGTGGCGACCCTGTGCATGTGCGCCAGCACGTTGCTGTTCTTCGTACTGGCTGTGCGCGGTTCGTAAAAGGGGCAGGCACCGGGGTTGCGTGTCTAGGGCGAAACCGCGCAACAGGTGCGATGTCCTGTTCACCAACCAGGGGTCAATCATGAAAGCTGTTGTATTCCACGGCATCGGGGGCATTCGTCTGGAAGACGTGCCCGAACCGACACTGCGCGAGCCAACCGACGCCATCTGCGGTACGGATCTGCACTTCGTGCGCGGCACATACCGCGCCTTCCACGCGCGCCAGCCCGGGTGGTTGAAGGTCAAGCTGGACCCACAAGCCACTGACGGCGCTCGCACGCCCCGCGCCTCACGGGCATGAGCCGGGAGCTGCACGATCGCGTCGCCCGCCTTGGGCCGGTGCTGGTGATCTCGCCGCACTTTGACGATGCGATCTTCTCGTGCGGCGCCCTGCTGGCTGCGCATCACGGCAGTCGCACCGTCACCGTGTTCGGCGGCGCACCTGCCACACCCGTGTCGACGGTGTGGGATCGCGACGCGGGCTTTGCCGATTCCAACGAAGCGGTGGCCGCGCGCCGGCAGGAAGATGCACAGGCGCACGCGCAGGTGAGCGCCACCGTTCACCATCTCGGCTTTTGCGACAGCCAGTACGGGCAGACGCCTGCCGTGACGGAGCTGGAGCGCGCGCTACACCGGTTGGTGCAGACGCGCTCGGCACAGGCGGTGTTTGTGCCGCTGGGGCTGTTCCATAGCGATCACGTGCTTGTGCACGAAGCGGCCCTGATGCTGATGCACAAGCTGCCGGAGCGCCTCTGGATCGGGTATGAAGATGCGCTGTACCGGCGCGGGCGTGGCGTCGTGCAGGAGCGCATCGTTGCGTTGGCGGCCCAGGGCATCGTTGCCACGCCCGTGTCGCCCACCACGGCGGCCGATGGCCGCCAGAAGCGCCGCGCCGTCGCCTGTTACGCCAGTCAGTTGCGCGCCTTTGGGCCGGGTGGTGTGGAAGATCTGCACCAGCCTGAACGCTTCTGGCAGCTGGAACCCAAGCAAGGAGAATCCGATCATGCAACCCCTGGATGACGCCCGCAAGGCGCAAGTACCGTGTTCCATCGTCGTGCTGACGTATAACCGGGCGGCCACTGTGCTGGAGACGCTGGAGAAGTTGGCCGCCCTGGATGAACCCTGGCCCATCGTGGCGGTCGACAACGGCTCGACCGACGGCACCGCTGACAAGATCGCCACCCGCTTTCCCGAGGTTGCGCTCGTGCGTTTGCCGCGCAACTACGGCGCAGCCGGCCGCAACTTTGGCGTGGCCACCGTCGATACGCCGTACGTTGCCTTTTGCGATGACGACACCGCATGGCTGCCCGGCTCGGTGGCGCGCGCGGTGGATGTGCTGCAGCGGTATCCGTCGGTAGGCGTGGTGGCGGCGCATGTCGTGGTCGGCCCCACGCGCCGCGACGACACCGCGTGCGAACCCATGGCCGCCAGCACACTGCCCGCCGACGGCCTGCCGGGCCCCGCGCTGCTCGGCTTCATGGCCGGGGCGTGCGTGGCGCGTACGCGCGCATTTACCGAGGCAGGCGGCTACCGGCGCGACCTCTTTATCGGCGGAGAAGAAAGCGTGCTCGCGCTCGACCTGGTCGACACCGGCTGGCGCATCGTCTACTGCCGGGAGGTGGTCACGCACCACAACCCATCGCCGGTGCGTGACGTGATGCAGCGGCGCGCGCTGCTGACGCGCAACGAATTGCTGAGCGCCTGGCTGCGGTTGCCGCTGGACCTCGCGTGGCGGGTTACCGGCCGGGCGATACGTGCGATGGCCGAACAAGGTGTGCTCGCAGAAGCGTTGCCCGCTGCGCTGGTACGCCTGCCACGTACCTTGTTGCGCAGACATGCCGTTCAGCCCTCCACTGTCGCGCTGTGGCGGCAGATGGACGCAGACCGCCAGCGCCGCCGCGCCATCCCCACGCTGTCGGTTGGCTAACGCAGGGGGGCGGCGCAGAAGGTCAGGCCAGCACGGGCATCGGCGCGAGGAAGAACTGCTGTCGGAAATACTCCACCGTGCGCGCCAGTCCCACCTCCAGCGCGGTGTGGGGCTCCCAGCCGAGCGCCTCGCGCGCCAGCGCGATGTCAGGGCAGCGCTGCGTGGGGTCGTCTTGCGGTAACGGGTGGAACACCAGTTCCGAGGTCGAGCGTGTGCACGCAACGATCTGCTGCGCTATGTCGAGCATGCTCATTTCAACGGGGTTTCCCAGGTTGACCGGCCCTGCAAATTCCGCTGGCGTGTTCATCAATCGCACGAGTGCGTCGATCAGATCATCCACGTAACAGAAGGCCCGCGTCTGGCGGCCATCGCCATAGAGCGTGATGGGCTCGCCGGCCAGCGCCTGCATGATGAAGTTGGAGATCACGCGCCCGTCGTTCGGGTGCATGCGCGGGCCGTAGGTGTTGAAGATGCGCGCCACCTTGACGTCGAGGCCATGCTGGCGGCGGTAATCCATGAACAGTGTCTCGGCGCAACGCTTGCCTTCGTCGTAGCACGAGCGCACGCCGATGGGGTTGACGTTGCCCCAGTAGCGCTCGGTTTGCGGATGTTCATGGGGGTCGCCATACACCTCGCTGGTTGACGCTTGCAGGATGCGCGCGCCCACGCGCTTGGCCAGTCCCAGCATGTTGATCGCGCCGTGCACGCTGGTCTTGGTGGTCTGCACGGGGTCGTGCTGGTAGTGGATGGGGGATGCCGGGCAGGCGAGGTTGTAGATGTCGTCCACCTCCACATACAGCGGGAAGGTCACGTCATGGCGCAGCACCTCGAAGCGCGGGTGCCCCAGCAGGTGGGCGATGTTGCGCTTGGTGCCGGTGTAGAAGTTGTCGACGCACAGCACGTCATGCCCGTCGCGCAGCAGGCGGTCGCACAGGTGCGAGCCGAGAAAGCCCGCGCCGCCCGTGACCAGCACGCGGCGTTGATCGCGCCAATTTTGGTGCGGTTGAGGGTGGCCGGGGTGATGTGCGTCGCCGTGGTGTCTCATGCCGCCTCCCTTCTGTTTTCCATGACGGTGGCAAACGCGTTCAGCCAATCGGCGACAAAGCGGTCGATGCCAAAACGTGTGCGCGCCGTCTCGCGTGCGGCGTCGCCCCAGCGGCGGGCAAGCGCCGGGTCGCGCAGCAGCGTCTGCATGACACCGGCCAGCGCATCGGGGCTGGTATCGACATAGCCGTTGTGGCCGTTGCGGATGACGGTGCTCATTTCGGTGGTCGCCAGACCAATGATCGGCATACCGATGGTCATGGCTTCCACCACAGCCAAGCCCAGGCTGGTATAGCGGATCGGGTTGAAGAAGAAGCGATAGCGCGCGCAGAAGGCGGGCAGGTCGAGATTGCCCACCTCGCCGATGCCGCCTGCCGCATCGGCGCCCATGCCGACCAAGTCGAGCGGCACACGCTGACGCAGCGACAGGAACACGTCTGCGCCGAGCCGCCGCCCGCGCTTGTGCAGATGGTTGACGACGACAATGCCGCGCTCCAGTTCGCCGCTGTAGCGCGCCGGCACGGGCAGGTGCACACCATGTTCAATCACGCGTGTGGGCGTAATGCCGCTGTCCCACATCAGCGCGTTGAACGGGGTCACGTGCACCAGCAGCACATTGGGGTCTTGCACCCAGTGTCGCGTGTTGGTGGGGTGTTCCTGCGGGGGATCGTGCTCAAGGTAGATCGTCGGCAGCGCGCGCTGGGCGGCGCTGAGCACAGTCAGGCGATCGTCTTCCCATTGGGCGCGCGATTGATACAGCACCGCATCGAAGTGTTGCCCGGCAACGGCGTCGAACGGCACCTCGTGCACGTTGTCACCCCAGGGCAGCGCGCCAACCTTGCCCGCATAACCGGGCGGCACCCGCCCAGCCGCATCGGGCGGCCGCGTAACAAGATAGAAGTCGTGCGGCACCTGCGACAGGTAATACAGGTAGTTGCCGTGCACGTGCCACGTCAGGATGCGCAGGCGTTGTCGCGTCGGGTGGTTCATGAAGTCGAGTTCTCGATCGTGTGCGATGCGGTCTGGGTGTCGGCCGGCTGCGGCGCGTGCGACGCGCGCAGGTGCACATCGGGGTCGAACAGCGCGGCATAGGCGGCGTCCAGCACCTGGTGCACGGTCACATCGCGTGCGCATTCATGGCCCGTGGGGCATGTCCAGTGCATGCAAGGCCGGCAGGGCGGGTGCGCCGCCAGCACGCGATGCAGCGTGCGGTCTGCCGGCGCCCAGCGATCCACGTCGCTGCCGCAGGCGATGACAAGGCTGGGCGCGCGCACCGCCGCCGCCACGTGCGAGACGCCGGTGTCGTTGCAGATCAGCAGGCGTGCCAGCCGCAGCAGCGCCGCCAGCCCGCCCAGCGAGGTCTGCCCCACCACCGAAGCCGCGCGCTGGCGCATGTGGCTGCGGACCTCTTCAACGAGCGCCGCCTCCGCTGGCGCGCCTGTCATCACCACATGAAAACCACTGACGGTGAGCGTATCGGCCACCGCGGCAAAGCGCTCGGGCCACCAGCGCCGTGTGGGCATGCGGGCACCGGCGTGCAGGCAGACAAGGCGGTCGCGGTCCAGCGCGTGGTGGCGCAGCAGAGCGAGGGCTTCGGCATAGTCTTCGCGCCCGAGCGGAAAATCGGGCGTGGCGGGCACCGTCGGCGCGCCCAGGTGGATGAGCAGGGCCAGCAGGCGTTGCGCCTCGGGCAACTGCGTCGGCCATGGAAGCAGCGCTGCATTGGTCTGCCGTGCAATCACGCCATTAGGCTGAAACCCGAATACATGGTGCGCGCCAAACTGGCGGACTACTTCCGTCGATTGCGGCCCGCTCCCGTGTAACTGGATGGCGACGTCAAAGCAGCGGGAGCGCATCCCGGCATAGAACGCATGCGTGGCATCCCCATCGGCGGGCCCGGCTTCCGGAAAGCCGTCGCCGCCGGGGAATGCGACAAAGTCGTCTAGCAGATCGGCATAGCGCTCTTGGAACTGACGCGCCCATGGCAGCCCGACGAGGGTGATATGTGCCTGTGGCGCGGCGGCCCGCAACGCGTGCAAGGCAGGTACGGCGCACAGCATGTCGCCCAGTTGCAGGGCGCGAAAGACGGCAATGCGGCGTGCGCCGCGCAGGAGTTCAGCAGCGGACGTCATAGGAACCAGACCCGGAAATGCCACGCGCCGCGCAGGCGCCAGTACAGCGCGAGCGGCGGAATGGCGATGGATGTCCAAAACATTTCAAGCACATGCCGCACCGTGTGCGCGGTGCCGTGAAGCCGCATGGCGGTAAAGCGCACCGTGAGCGCCAGCCAGACCATGGCAGCTGCACCGGCCACCCAAGGGCGATGGGCTGCCAGCGCAGCGAACGCAATCACCACAGCGGCGCCCATGGCGTAGTAGTGCCATGGCGGCACCGGGCGGATGCGTGTGCGGTAGCGCTGCGGGTGCTTCTTGTAGAGCAGCGCGTCGTAAAACACTTTGCGCTGCTGCGACACGCTCACGCCCCATGGCGCCGGCCGCACCGGGTGGTGCATCAATGCACGCGGTGCCTGCACGATGCGCCCCCCCGCATCCAGGATGCGGAACTGCAGATCGGAATCTTCACGCCATGCCAGCCGGAAGCGCTCGTCAAAGCCGCCGATGCGCGCCAGCATCGCGCGCCGCACGAAGCAGTTGGCGGTGACGAACTCCGCCCGGGTCAGGCCGCTGGCGTCGCGTTCGTAGTCGGTGGGGCGTGTGGGCAACGGCATGCGCACAGCACCGGTCGCGGCATCGGGCGGGGTGCCGCCGCCAGCACTGGCAGCGTCTTCGGGCGTGGTCATGGTGCGCCAGCCTTCGGCCAGCCAGGTGGGTGCGGGGATCGTGTCGTCGTCGGTGAAGGCGATGATGTCGCCTGTGGCGGCCTGCCAGCCGCGGTTGCGGGCTGCCGCCGGGCCTTGCGTCTCACGCACCGGCACGTAACGCACGCGCCAACCGGGGGCCGCTGCAGCAAAGCCGTCCACGACCGCACGGGTGGCGTCGTCGGGGCCATCGTCAGCCACCACCAGCTCCAGCCGGCGCGCGTCGAACGTTTGCGCCAGCAGGCCGTCGAGGCAGCGTTGCAGCATCTGCGGCCGTCGCCATGTGGCAATCACGACTGACATCGCCGGTGCCCCTTGCGTCGGGGTCAGCAATGACACGTCGAACGGCATTGGCTGGTTCATGCGACCCCCGCCAGGCCGGGAACGCGCCGCAGCCCATCGACATTGCGCACGGCGCCGTCTTCCTGGGTCTGCGATTGCTCCGGGCGCACGGCCGTCTTGCGCAGCAGGAACGGCCCGATCACCAGCGCATCGAGCGGCGATGTCCAGAACGATTCCACCGCATCGCGCGGGCTGCAGACCATGGGCTCGCCGCGCGTATTGAACGACGTGTTGACCAGGATCGGCACGCCGGTGCGCCGCTCGAACGCCGCCAGCAGGTCGTAGTACAGCGGATGCTGGCGCCGGTTGACGGTCTGCACGCGCGCGGTGCCGTCGACGTGGCGCACGGCCGGGATCTGCGTGGCGCGGTCTTCCCGCACGTCGAAGATGAACAGCATGAACGGCGCAGATTGCGCACCGACAAACCAGTCGGCAGCGCGTTCTTCCATGACCACCGGGGCGACGGGGCGGAAGTCCTCGCGGTCCTTGATCTCGTTCAGGCGTGCCTGCATGTCGGCAGGGATGGGCGAAGCCAGGATGGAGCGCGCACCCAACGCACGCGGGCCGAACTCCATGCGCCCCTGGAACCAGCCGATCACTTGCCCTTGCGCCAACAACTCGGCGGTCTGCTCGGCAATGTTGTCCAGGCGCTCGAATGGCAGCTTCGACCACGTAAGGAATTGCTCGATTTCTTCATCGGCATACGACGGGCCGAGATAGGCGTGGTCCATCTTCCACAGGCGCTGTTTGTTGCCGCGTGTCTGGTAATCCGTCCACAGCGCTGCGCCAAGCGACGTGCCTGCATCGCCTGCGGCCGGTTGCACCCAGACGTTCTCAAATGGACCACGGTCGCGTATGCGCGCGTTCATCACGCAGTTCAGCGCCACGCCGCCTGCCATGGCCAGATTGCGGGCGCCCGTGGCCTGATGCAGCCACTGGCTCATCGTCAGCACGGTCTCTTCCAGCACCTGCTGGAGTGAGCGGGCAATGTCAAAGTGGCGCACTTCCATTGGGCCGCCCCGTTGGCGCGGCGGGCCGAAGCGTTCTTCCAGGCGCAGCGGTGCCACGGTGTAGCGGCCGTCGGTCTCGACCCGCACCATCTCGTGGAATGCGTCGACATAGCGCGGCTCTCCGTATGAGGCCAGCGCCATCACCTTGTACTCGTCGGACGAGCGCAGAAAGCCCAGATAGTCCGTCACCTCTTCATAGAGCAGACCGAGCGAATGTGGCAGATCCACTTGCTGCAGGCGCGTGTATTCGCCGTCGCGGAAGAGGCCGTAGGAAGTCGTCGCACGTTCGCCGCGGCCGTCCATGGTGAGTACGGCACAGTCTTCGAACGGTGCCGCCAGGAACGCACTGGCCTCGTGCGCAAGGTGATGTTCGACAAACGACCAGCGGAACGGCCCGGTGTGCTTCACGTTGGCGAAGCGCGCCTGCAGATGATGCGGCGCGCCGTCGGCCAGTTGGCGCGGGGCGTTCAATACGTAGGAGAGAAACAGCGGGTCCCACGGCGCGGCGCCCGGTGGCAGATCCATCTGGGCAGAAGGCTGCAGCGGCAGGGCGATATGGGTTTGCGCCTGCAGGTCGGTCAGCAGGGCAGGGTCCAGCGAATACGCGACCTGATCCACACGCGCGAGGTCGATGCCGGCTTCGGCCAGGCAGTAATCGATGGCGTGATACGGCAACTGCCAGGTGGAAAACGGCACCGGCCGCTTGGCGTGCTTGACGTGCGTGAAACGTTCGTCTTCAGCGGCGGCAATCACCACACCGTCACGCACCAGCGTAGCGGAAGAATCGTGATACGCCGCGTTGATGCCGAGGGTGTAGAGCGGTTTGGCTTCCATGCGGGGGCTCCGTCAATCGATTCAGTCAGTACAGGTCACGCGCAACGCTCAGGCGACCGGCGTTGGCGCATTCGATACAGGCAACGCAGGCACGGCGGAAACAGGCCATAAACGCTGCGCCACGCGCGACGACTGCCATAGCGGGTGCGCGGCGGCGACCACTTCCTCTTCCGTCACGCCGGTCAGGCACGCCTGATGGCCGAGCGGACACACGCTGCGATAGCAATAGCGGCACGGCACCTGATGCGAGAGCACCGCGTGCGGCACAGCCCATGGCGTGTGCTGCGGATTGGTCAGCGCGTACAGGTCGACCACCGGCGTTTGCGTGGCTGCAGCCAGATGCACGGGCCCGCTGTTGTTGGACACCAGCAGCGCTGCGCCTTCAATGAGCGCAGCCAGTTCGCCGAGCGTGAGGGCACCTGCCAGGTTCAGCACGCGCTGCCCGGCAATCAGCCCCGGCAGGCACACCTGCTGCACCAGTTCCGCTTCGGCGGGTGCGCCGGTCACCAGCACCGGGCAGTCATAGCGGTTCGCCAGCGTGGAGGCGACATGCGCAAAGCGATCGGGCGGATAGCGCCGCGACGCTGCGGTCGCACCCGGATGCAGGACGATCCACGGAGCGCCCGCGCTGATGCCCCGCTCGGCCAACTTGGCGCGCACGGCATCGCGGTCCGCCTGGCGTACGTTGAAGCGCAGCCGATGCGGCAGATGCGCGGCCACATCCGTCACGTGCTGCACGAGATCCAGCTGGCGGCGCACCTCGTGGCGCACGTCACCGGGCGCGGTGGCGGCAATGCGCGCATCGGGGTCGGCAATCCAGTCGGTCAGCAGCGCGTACGGGTTCTCGCGGCAATGCGCGAGGCGCAGCGGAATGCCGGCCAGAAAGCACAGCATGGCGGCCGGCAACGGATTCTGCGTGTGCACGGTAAAGATGACCGCCGCGTCGAATGCGCCCTCGCGCAGGGTGTCGACCAGCGCGCGTGTCTGCTCGACATCGGCCACGCTGGCGTGCTTGGCCCACGGCACATTGCAGACGATCACGTCGTCGATGTCGGACAGGTGCGGCGCCGCCGTGGCGCCCGAGTGCGATGTCAGCAACGTGAGATGGCGGCTGGCACGGCGGGTCTGCCTGTCGGCCTTGAGCGCGTGGAAGGCCGGCGTAGTCATGACCACGTCGCCCAGGTTGTCAGGCCGTACGCACAGGATGCGGCTCGCGTTGGCCCACACGGCACGGCGCTCGGGAATGCCCGCTGCGATCATGCAACCGCCCTCAGGTGGTGTGCGCGCGGCGCATGCCGTGGCCGCTGGGCAATGACGATGGCGGCCGCCTCGTCAAAGCGCCCGACGATGTAATCCGGCACGCGCAGCCGCCCCGGCTGCCACAGCGTTTCGTTGCCGTTGGCGATCAGAATGGTCTGGCAGCCCGCGCGCCGGCCGGCTTCCACATCGTTGAGGATGTCGCCGATCATCCAGGAGCCTTCCAGCGCAAGGCCGTGTGCCTCAGCGGCCTGACGCAACAACCCGTCGCCCGGTTTGCGGCAGGCGCAGTGGGTGCTGCCATCGGCTGCCGGTGCGTGCGGGCAGAAATAGAAGCCGCCCAGCGTGGCGCCGTGCAACGCAAACAATTCGCCCAGCCGCTTTGCCACCCCTTCCAGCGCAGGCTCGGGAAAGAGTCCCAGCGCCACACCGGGCTGGTTGCTCACCACGATCAGCGGCAAGCCGGTGGCGCCCAGCATCCGCAGGCCTTCGCCCGCGCCGGGTGCCAACGCAATGCGTGCCGGATCGACGTTGTAGGGAACGTCTTCAAGCAGCGTGCCGTCCTTGTCGAGAAAGATGGCGGGGCGCGATCGCAGCCGCAACGGCGCACGCATCAGGGCCATGACGTCTCCCGCATCGGCAGCACCATCACTTCCGGGATCACCGTCTCGGGCGGCTGCAGCAGCACGAAGCGCACGGCGGCGGCCACGTTGGCCGGATCCTGCAGATTGCTTACATCGATATCGGGAAAGCGATCGAGCAGGAACGGCGTGCGCATGCCGCCGGCAATCACGGCAGAGACCTTGATGCCATGCGGACGCAGCTCGGCATGCAGCGCATGCGACAGGCCCAGCAGCCCCCATTTGGTGGCGTGGTAGACCGACGCATTCGGCCACGCACGGCGCGAGGCGGTTGACGCGATGTTGACGATGGCGCCGCTCGCGCGCTTGCGCATCAGCACGCTGGCGTGCTTGGCCAGCAGGAACGGGCCGCGCAGGTTGGTGCGCACCACGCGGTCCCAGTCTTCGACGTTCAGTTCATCAATGGGCAGCGTGATATCGATGGCCGCGTTGTTGATCACGGCATCCACGCGGCCAAAGCGGTCGACCACTTCATCGAGTGCGCCGCGCACGGCGGCTTCATCGCCCACGTCCAACGCAATGGCGTGCGACTGGCTGCCCTCGGCGATCAGTTCAGCGGCGGTCCGGTCGGCGGTGCCGGCATCGTGGTCGGTGGCGACCACCGTCGCCCCTTCGGCGGACAGCACGCGGCTGATGGCGGCGCCCAGCCCGCGCCCCGCGCCGGTCACGATGATGACCTTGTCGCGTAGCGTGGGCGTGGTGTTGGGGTTCGAGTTCAAATCGGTCTGGGTCATGGCGGCGTGAAGAGATGGAAGAGATGGGATGGAAAGGTGGGAAGAAAGCGGTCAAGCCGCGAGCCCCGCCAGCGCGGCGGCGTTGGCGCTGGGCGTGGCGTCGGTCATGCGGCCCATGGCGCGTGCGTGGGAGTCGATGGCTTTGAAGTAGGCGCGCTCAAGCTGCCCGGCCACGCCCAGCCACGTGTAGAGCATGCGGGCGCGCACCAGCCCGGCCTGCCCCAGCTCGTGGCACAGATCCGGTTGCTGCATCAGTTGCAGCAGGCGTGCGGCGAGTGCTTGCGGGTCCTTGGGCGGAACGAGAAAGCCGGTGCGCTCGTGCCGCACGGTCGAGCGGATGCCGCCGACGTCTGCACCAATGACCGCGCGCCCGCACGCCATGGCCTCCACCGGCGTGATGCCGAATGGCTCGTACCACGGTGTGCTCACAAACACATCGCAGGCGCTGTACCACGCGCGCAGATCGGCACGGCCGCGTTTGCCGACAAAGGTGGTCTGCGCGCTCACCCCAGCGCTCTCGGCAATGGCTTGCAGGCGGCCGAGTTCAGGCGTGGCGGCCACGTCCGGTGCAACGGTGTTGCCGCCCACCACGTACAGGCGCACGCGCTTGCGGGCATCGGGCGGTAGCTTGCCGATGGCCTCGATGACGTTGTCCACGCCCTTGCGCGCCACCATGCGACCCAGTTGCAGCACGACGAACGCATCGGCCGGCACGCCCAGGCGGCGTCGCGCTTCGGCGCGGTCGATGGGCGCAAATTCCCCGGCGTCAAAGCCGCACGGCACGACATCGATCTGCTCGGGCCGTGCGCGGTAGAGCGTTTCCAGATCGGCCTGATCCTGCGGGCATTCGGCAATGACGCGATCGGCGCGTTGCACCAGCGTCTCTTCAATCGCGAAGCGTGCATCGGGAAAGCCATCGGCGCTGCCCTGGTGCAACCGGCGCACGCGGCCCAGCGCGTGGAACGTCATCACCAGCGGCAGGTGCAACCGCGTGGACGCCGCCAGCGATGCCAGGCCCGACATGAAGAAGTTGGCGTGGATGACGTTGTAGACGTCGCCGCTGGCCTGGGCGCGGGCGCAGTGGTTCAGCAAGTGCCGGCCAAAGGCGTGCATGTGCGGCAGCAGCGCTTCCTTGGGCAGCACAGCAGCCGGCCCGGCTGGTACGTGGATGACACGGCATCCACTATCGAACGGCACCACCTCCGGATCCCACGGGCGCTCACGGCGCGTGAAGACATCGACACGATGGCCCAGCCGTGCGAGCTGGCGCGCGACATGGCGCACGTAGACGTTTTGTCCGCCGCAATCGACACCGCCCAAGTCGGCGAGTGGCGATGCGTGTTCACTGACCATGGCGATGCGCATGTCGTTTCTCCTCTTATCGTCGCGGCCTGTGGTGATCAAGTGTTGGAAGCCACGTGCGAAATCCCTCAGCAGCCGGCGTGCCACGGCGCGCAACCTTGTGCTGCGGGGTATTCCGGCGCTGCGCGCGGAGCGAATGTGGGGAAGCGTCTCTCGCTTGTCCGGACAAGCGTTTGCGGCAGGTTGATGCGGACATGGCGTGTGGCACGTACGCGCGGTGGGCCGTCATGGCGTGACGCGTTCGGGCCAGCCCGCCGCCGAAGTGACCGCGCAATTCTTACGTGGAGCGCAAGGAGAAACGGCGCGGCGACGGCATCACGCCCGTCGTGCCGCGCGTGAAGGGAGGGGCGTCAGGCGAGCCGCAGCGTACCGCACGTGGCAGCAGCGGCCTGTTTGGCGATGGCTCGCAGGCACGCAGCCACCACATGCGCGAAGGCTTCGTCATAGAACGGTAGCGCGCCGCTCACGCCAACCACGATGCCGTCGAGCACGGCGCTGCCCCATAGGTTGGTGTCGCCCGCGCGCAGCACGTGTGGGCGCAGTGCCTGTAGTGCGTGTGTGCTCATGCCGTGCTGCCACGCCAGCCGCGCCTTGGCGCGCGCATAGGCGGCGTAGTCCGCATCCCATTGCGCGCGATCGCCTACCGAATATTCGTAGAGCACGGCGTCATCAAAGGCCCATTCCGCAGGCGAGCGTGCAGGGTCTATCACAACGATGTGCAGGAAGCCGCTGTCGCCCACGTCCTGCGGACGCTTCATCGCTTGCGTGATGAGCGGCAGCGCCATCTCCACCGCACGGCGCGCGGCGTCGGCGCCAGCAAAGTGCGATGTGGTCTGGTGCGGTTGTTTCTGCGGTGCCTCACGTTGGGCGGAAGGATCGAAATCGGCCAGCATGCTTATGGAGACTCCTGGGCTGATTGGAAGGAAAGGGAGGCGTGCGATTCATGCGCGGGCGCACGCCGCGCGCGGATGACGCTCAGGATGGCGGTGACCAGCTCGCCGCGCTCGGTGGGCTTGGCCAGATGCAACTGGAAACCGGCCAGCAGCGCGCGCGTACGGTCTTCCGGTCTGTCATAACCGGACAGTGCGACGGCGGGCAGCCGGGCATCGAGCGGCATGTCGCGCTCGCTCTCCAGCAGGCGCACGTTGCGCAGCAGCGCGTAGCCGTCTTCGTCGTCGCCGAGCGCGATGTCGGAGACCAGCACATCGGGCCAAGAGTTGCTCGGCGCCGCACGCAAGGCGGCGAGTGCGGGCTTGGCAGCGCCATACGCGGCGACGGTGGCGCCGTAGTCTTCCAATAGCAGCTGCAGGATTTCACGGGCGTCTTCCTGGTCGTCGACGATGAGCACATGCACGCCGGACAGCGCATCTGGCGGCGGTAGCGCAGTGCGTTCGGCCCGCGGCGCCTGCGGCGCGGCGGTGGGCACGGCCTCGCCTGGTACAGCCGGGAGCGGCGCCACCGCGCGGATCGGGAAGTCCATCACATACGTGGTGCCGTCACCGTGGGGCAGCGGCACGACGGCAAAGCGCCCACCGTGCTGTTCCACCACCGAGCGGATCCACAGCGGGTCAAGCGTGGCTGCAGGCGTGGCGGCCGTGTCCTGCGCGGTTGCCGCCAGCGCGGTGTCGAACGCGCGCGGCTCCTGCCGCAACGGCGCGAGCGGGTCCACCGGGTCCAGCACGTCAAACGGCGCGGGTGCAGGCGGGGTGGTCGTGGGCCCAAAGGCCGACAGGGCGGCGTCGGGCTCCATCTCTGCGGGCGTGTGCGACGCGGTAGGAATGGCAGCCGCCGCCACCGCCGGTATGGCAATCGTGTCGGTCACGCGCAACTGCGCCATCCCTTCCACGCGCTCCAGCACGATCTCGATGCGGCTGCCCGGGTGGCTGGCCAGCACGGCGTGGCTCAGCACATCGCCCACGATGCCTTGCAGGCGGCTCGGGTCGCCCGTGATGCTCGGGGTTTCGGAACGGATGACGGAATACACGGTGATGCGGCGTGCATCGATGGCCTCGCGCAGGCCGTCTAGCACGCTCACCACCAGGGCCACGAGGTTGATGGGCTGCTGTGCCAGCCGGTGCTGGGCCTGCTCCAGGTCGGACTGCTGGCGTTGCAGGGTCCAGAGCTGGGCGTAGACGCCGTTGGCGGCCAGCAGGTCGACATGGCGGCCGCGCTCGACAATACGGCCCTTTTCCAGCACGACGATTTCGTGCGCGTCCACCACCGTGGAGAGCCGGTGCGCAATCACCAGCGTCGTGCGGTGGGCCGAGAGGCGATCCAGCTCGCGCTGGATGGCGCGTTCTGAGCGGGTGTCGAGGGCGGAGGTCGCCTCGTCGAAGATCAGGATCGACGGGTTCTTCAACAGCGCCCGCGCAATGGCAATGCGCTGCTTTTCACCGCCTGACAGCTTGAGCCCGCGCTCGCCCACCATGGTCTGGTAGCCCTCGGGCAGCGCGGCGATGAAGTCGTGCACATAGGCTGCGCGCGCCGCCTCGATCACCTCGGCCATCGTCGCGCCTTCGCGCCCGTAGGCAATGTTGTACGCGATGGTGTCGTTGAACAGGATGGTGTCTTGCGGGACGATGCCGATCGCGCGCCGCACGCTGTCTTGCGTGACCACGCGCAGGTCTTGCCCGTCGATGGACACGCGCCCCGCCCACGGGTCGTAGAAGCGCAGCAGCAGCCGCGCCAGCGTCGACTTGCCCGAGCCGCTGCCGCCCACCACCGCCACCGTGTGCCCGGCCGGAATGTGCAGCGACAGGTCGTGCAGGATGGGCCGCGTGTTCTCGTAGCCGAAATCCACATGGTCGAACTGCACCTCGCCCTGCGTCACGCGCAGCGGTGCGCCGTTGGGCAGGTCCACCACGTCGGCCCGCTGTTCAAGCAGTTGGAACAGGCGCTCGGCATTGATGGCGGCGTCTTTCGCCTCGCGGAACATGAAGCCCAGCGCGTTGAGCGGTAGGCACACCTGGATGATGTACGCGTTGATCAGCACGAGATCGCCCACCGACAGCACGCCGCGCGTCACGTCCTGCCCGGCCAGCAGCATGACGGTCGCTACACCGGCGGCAATCACGCCGCTTTGCGATACGTGCAGCAATGACAACGCACGCTGGTTGGCGACCGCCGTCTCGATGCGCTGGCGCAGGATGTCGCGGTAGCGGTGTGCCTCGAAACGCTCGCTGGTATACACCTTCACGGCTTCGTGATTGAGCATGCTGTCGAGCAGCCGGCTGCCCGCCATCGAGTCGAACTCGTTCATCTGCCGCTGCAGGCGTACGCGGCGTCGCGTGAGCAGCACGGTGGCGGTGCAATAAGCCGCAAACGTGGCCAGGATGGTGACGAGATACCACCCGCTGTAGCGGCTCATCATGATGATGAGCACGGAGCCGATCTCCACCATGGTCGGCAGGATCGTGAACAGCGCGACACCCAGCAGGAACTCGATGCCGGTGGTGCCGCGCTCCACATCGCGGATCAGCCCGCCCGTCTGCCGGCTTGCATGAAAGCGCGGCCCGAGCTGGTGCAGGTGCTCGAACGCCTGCGCCATGAAGCCCGCCACCGTGGGCTGCGACACGCGCGAGAACACCATGTCGCGCAGCTCGCCGAACAGCGTGCCGCCAAAGCGCAATACCGCATAGGCCAGCAGCAGGAAGGCCGGAAACACGCGCGCCCGCGTGGCATCGCCAAAGCCGTCGACGATCCACTTGAGCACGATCGGCACGCCCACCGCGCACAGCTTGGCGAGCACCAGCAGCCCCACGGCCACCAGCACGCGCTTGCGGTAGCGCCAGATGGCGCGCCACAACGCGCCCACGATCCGCTGCTGGAGGCTCGATGCCTCAGCAGGATGGGAAGGAGGGGAGGATGCAGGAGATGGGTTCGTCACCAGGCGTGGAATCCGGTCGGTCTTGCAACGCGAGGTGCGACGCAAGCCACGTTCCACGCCCGGCCGGCTTCCGGCGCCCAGGTGGCCCCGGAATCGCGCGATAATGCAGAACTTTCCTGCCGTTTCCTGCTGTTTCCTGCCTTTCTGCTGCCCCCGCCATGACCGGACTGACCACCGCCCTCCTGCACGCCGACCGCGAAGCCGGCGTCGAGCACTACGCCATCCACAAGCCGCTGCACACGTCCACCACGTACGGTTATACCGATACGCGCGAGCTGATCGACGTGTTCCAGGGCAAGCCCGGCTACACCTACGCGCGCCAGGGCAACCCGACCACGGCGGCACTGGAAGCCAAGATCACGATGATGGAAGCCGGCGTGGCAACCGCGTGCTTTGCGACCGGCATGGCGGCCATCATGGCGGTGTTTTCCACCATGCTCCGTGCCGGCGACCACGTGGTCTCCAGCGCCTTCCTGTTCGGCAACACCAACAGCGTGTTCGAAACGCTGCGCAACCTGGGCGTGGAAGTGACGTTCGTCGATGCCACGTCGGCCCAGGCGGTGGCCGACGCGGTGCGGCCGAATACGCGCCTCGTCTTTGTGGAAACCATTGCCAACCCGCGCACGCAAGTGGCGGATCTGAAGGGCATTGGCGACATCTGCAAGGCACGCGGCCTGATTTACGTGGTCGACAGCACGATGACGTCCCCATGGCTGTTCCGCGCGCGCGACGCGCAGGCCAGCTTGGTGGTGCATTCGCTCTCCAAGTACATCGGCGGGCACGGCAACGCGCTGGGCGGCGCGGTGGTGGATACGGGCCTGTTCGACTGGGCGGCCTATCCGAACATCTATCCGGCCTACCGCAAGGCCAAGCCGGAAATGCAGGGTATCCAGCAGATCCGCAAGAAGGGCCTGCGCGACCAGGGCGCCACGTTGATTGCCGATGCCGCGCACCGCATTGCCGTGGGCGCCGAAACAATGGCCCTGCGTGTCGACCGCACCTGCAGCAACGCGCTGGCGCTGGCCCGCACGCTGGCGGCGCACCCGAAGGTGGCACGTGTCTACTACCCCGGCCTGCCGGAGCACCCCCAGCACGCCCGCGCCGCCGAGTTGTTCCGTCACTACGGCGGCCTGCTGAGCTTCGAACTGGTGGACGGCGCTGATTACGTCGACATGCTCGACCACCTGCGCTACGCCGTGCGCGCCACGCACCTGGGCGACACGCGCACGCTGGTGATTCCGGTGGCGCCCACCATCTACTGGGAAATGGGCGCCGAGCGCCGCGCGTCGATGGGCATTGCCGATTCGCTCGTGCGCGTGTCGGTCGGCATCGAGGATGAAGCCGATCTGGTGGCGGACTTCACGCAGGCGCTGGACGCCATCCACCTCGGCTAAATCTCCTCGCCTTGGCAACGCGGCGGCCCAAGACAAGGCTGCCCGTTCGCCCGCGAGTGTTGGAGCATCGCGCTCCACGATCGAACACTCGCATTCCACCCTCGGATGGTGGCGCTCCAGGCGCAAACACTGGCGCTCCACCGTGCGAGCGTCGAGCGTGGGGCGCAATGGGTCGAACGTGACGCTTTGAGGCCCGAACGCCACCGTCACGGGGTCGTGCCCCAATGTCAAACACACGATTGCCGCGCTCGGACGCTGGCGTTTCAGTCTCGAACACTCGAACGCCACTGTCCGAGGCTGACGCTCCGCCCTCGGAAGGTCACGCTCGACCGGTTGAGGCTGGCGTTCCACTGTCTGAGGGTCGAACGCCACAGTCGGAGGTCGAAATTTTGGACCTCAGACTGCGGAGTGCGACTGTTTGAGGTCCACGTTCCGCCCTCCGGGGGCCGGATGCGAGCCTCGCCGGGCCGTGCTTGGCCCCCGCCCAGCCCGGGCTCAATGGAAGAACAGCATGCGCATGCCAAAGGTGTGATGCGCTTCCGCCGCCATCAGCACCATCAGCACGAGCAACGCCAGCGGCGGCAGCAGGATCGCGTACACCAGGGCCAGCCGCTCCCACATCATGTGCATGAACACGGAGACGATCAGCCCGGCCTTGGCGATCATGAACACGATGATCAGCGTCCAGCGCATCAGCCCCTGCACGTGGAAATAATCGACCAGGTACGACATCGTGCTCAGCACGAACAACAGGCCCCAGATCTTCAGGTAGATGCCGATGGGGTGTTGTTGCCCGTGGGCAGAGGGTTCCGCGTGGTCCATGACAGGCCTCACCACAGGTAGAACAACGCAAAGATGAACACCCAGACGAGATCCACAAAGTGCCAGTAGAGGCCCGCGATCTCCACGATCTGGAAATTGCCGTGTTCGGCAAAGCCCGGCTGCAGGATCTTGCGCGCGACCAGCAACAGGTAGATCACGCCGCACGTCACGTGAAAGCCGTGGAAGCCGGTGATCATGAAAAAGCATGCGCCAAACTGCGCCGCGCCCAGCGGGTTGCCCCACGGGCGGATGCCCTCATGCACGATCAGCTTGGTCCACTCGAACGCCTGCATCGACACGAACGCCGCGCCCAGGATGGCGGTCGCCAGCATGAGCAGCGCCGCCCGCTTTGCCTCGCGCCGGTAGCCGAAGTTCACCGCCATGGCCATCGTGCCGCTGCTGCTGATGAGCACGAACGTCATGATGGCGATCAGCAGGAGCGGCACTTCCACCCCGCCCACCGAGAGCCCGAACACCTTGGACGGGTCGGGCCACGGCACGGTGGTCGACATGCGCACCGTCATGTAGCCAACCAGGAAGCTGCTGAAGACAAAGGTGTCTGACAGCAGGAAGATCCACATCATGGCCTTGCCCCACGGCACCTTGAAGGTTTCGCGGTCGGCCGACCAGTCGTTGACGATGCCGGGCCAGCCTTTGGCGGCGTCTGCCGAGACTGCCGAGTCGGTTGGAAGCGTGGAGTGGCTCATGGCGTGGCTCCATACAACGGCCCGCAGATGGCGCTGACGAATGCGGGCGTGATCCACCACATCGCGGCCAGCAGCACCAGCCACACGGCCAGCAGAAAGTGCCAGTACGTCGCGCAGAGGGCAACGGCGCGCTGGGTGCGCTCGGCGTTCTTGCGCAGGCGCGCGACCGTCACCGCCCAGACGACAAGGCCGCCGATCACATGCGCTGCATGCAAGCCGGTGAACACATACAGAAAGCTGTTGGACGGGTTGACCGCCACGCCTTGCCCGGTGGCAGACAGTTGCTGCCACGCTGCCCATTGCCCCAGCACGAACAGCGCGGCAAGCGCGCCACCGGCCAGCAGCCAGGGCGTGCGGCGCGCGTCGGAGCGCCTTGCCCTTTCCATGGCGACGCTCGCCAGCGCCAGCACGCCGGTGTTCCACCACAGCAGCACCGGGTGGGGAACCGGCATCCAATCCGGCTCGCGCATGCGCATGGCGTAGGCCAGGATCAGCAGCGAGAACAGCGCTGTCACCACGGCCATGAATACGCGCAGGCCGATGCGCCCGGCGTGCGGCAATACGGGCGAAGTATTGGGAACAAAGTGGCGGGGCAGGGTCGTCATGTGCACACCCCGTTGGTGTGGAGGTGGCTGGTTCCCGGCTGCGCTTGCACCCCCGCTCCCATGTCGGGTGCGCCGGTGGGCGGTTCGTTCTGCGGCACGAAGTCATCCGCGCGGCCCGGCGGGCTGTACTCGTACGCCCAGCGATAGACCACCGGCAGTGTGGGCCCCCAGTTGCCGTGCACGGGCGGCGTCTGCGGCGTCTGCCACTCGAGCGTGGTTGCACGCCACGGGTTGGCCTCGGCCTTCCTGCCGCGCACGAGGCTCCACGCCAGGTTGAAGAGGAACAGCAACTGCGCCACGCCCACGATGATGGCGATGACGGTGATGAACGTATTCAGCGTCTGCGCCGAGGGCGGGATGAAGCTGTAACCCTCATATGCGTAATACCGGCGCGGCATGCCGAGCACACCCAGGTAGTGCATCGGGAAGTAGATCAGGTACGTGCCGATGAAGGTGATCCAGAAATGCGCGCGGCCGAGCGTGTCGTTCAGCATGCGGCCCGTCACCTTCGGGTACCAGTGATAGAGCCCGCCAAACACAACGAGGATCGGCGACACGCCCATCACCATGTGGAAGTGCGCCACCACGAAGTACGTGTTGGACAGCGGAATGTCCACGCTGACGTTGCCCAGGAACAGCCCCGTCAACCCGCCGATGACGAACGTGCTGATGAAGCCGATGGCAAACAGCATCGGCACGGTCAGATGGATGTCGCCGCGCCAAAGCGTGAGCACCCAGTTGTAGACCTTGAGCGCCGTCGGGATGGCGATGATGAGCGTGGTGGTGGCAAAGAAGAACCCGAAGTACGGGTTCATGCCCGACACGAACATGTGGTGCGCCCAGACGACGAACGACAGCACACCGATGATCAGGATGGCCCACACCATCATCCGGTAGCCGAAGATGTTCTTGCGTGCGTGCGTGCTGATGAGGTCCGACACGATGCCGAAAGCGGGCAGCGCGACGATGTACACCTCGGGGTGCCCGAAGAACCAGAACAGGTGCTGGAACAGCAGCGGGCTGCCGCCGCTGTGCTTGAGCTGTTGCCCCATCGACACCACCGCCGGCACGAAGAAGCTGGTGCCCAGCGTCTTGTCGAGCAGCATCATGATGGCCGACACGAACAGCGCCGGAAATGCCAGCAGGGCCAGCACCGTTGCCGTAAAGATGCCCCACACCGTGAGCGGCATGCGCATGAGCGTCATGCCGCGCGTGCGCGCCTGCAGCGTGGTGGTCACGTAGTTCAGCCCGCCCATGGTGGCCGCCACGATAAAGATCCCAAGCGACACCAGCATCAGCACGATGCCCCATTCGGTGCCGGGCGTGCCCGGCAGGATTGCCTGCGGCGGATACAACGTCCAGCCCGCGCCGGTGGGCCCTCCCGGCACGAAAAAGCTCGCCACCAGCACCAGCACGGCCAGCAGATACACCCAGTAGCTGAGCATGTTCAGAAACGGAAACACCATGTCGCGCGCGCCCAGCATCAGCGGGATCAGGTAGTTGCCGAAGCCACCGAGGAACAGTGCCGTGAGCAGGTAGATCACCATGATCATTCCGTGCATGGTGACGAACTGGTAGTAGTGGTTGGCGTCGATAAAGGCGAACTTGCCCGGAAAGCCCAGCTGCAGCCGCATCAGGTTCGACAGCACGAGCCCCACCAGCCCGATGGCGATGGCCGTGAGCGAATACTGCACCGCGATGACCTTGTGGTCCTGGCTCCAGACGTAGCGTGTCCAGAAGCTTTGAGGTGCGTGACCCTGGTCGTGGTCAGCGTGTCCGTAGGACATGGTTTCTCCTCGCTACGGTTTTGCGGCGGTCGCCGCAGCGTCGCCACCTTGCGCTTTGATGTACGCCACCAGCGCTGCGAGTTCCTGCTCGCTCAGGTCGAAGTTCGGCATGATGGGCGCGAAGCCTTTGACCACACGCGCTTTCGGATCGCGGATGAAGGCGCGCAGATAGGCTTCATCGGCCACTGCGGTCGAGCCGTCGGCCATGGTCTGTGTGGAGCGGTACAAGCCCTTCCATGTCGGGCCGACGCCAGGGGTGCCATTCACCGAGTGGCAGGCGACGCAGCCTTTGGCCTGGGCGAGCGCCTGGCCCTGATCGGCCAGCGCCTGCGCGCTTCCACCGGCCGCAGCCGGTGCGGCCAGGACTTTTGCTCGCTGGCTTTGTTCGAAGGTGGTCTGTCGCGCCAGCCAGCGCGCAAACGCAGCCTCGTCTTCTACCACCACCACGCCGCGCATATTCGAATGGCCGATACCGCAGAGCTGCGCGCACAGGATGTCGTAACGCCCCGCCTTGGTGGGCGTGAACCAGAACGTGGTGATCATGCCCGGCACCATGTTCATGCGTGCACGGAACGGCGGCACGTAAAAGTCGTGCAGCACATCGCGCGAGCGCGCCAGCACCTGGATCGGGCGGTTGATCGGCAGGTGCAGTTCGGGGGTTTCGATCAGGACGTTGTCGCGTCCGTTCGGGTCAGCCGGGTTCATGCCGAACGGGTTGTCGTTGCTCATGTAGCGCACGTCGGTCGTGCCGAGCTTGCCGCCGGGGCCGGCAAAGCGGAAGCGCCATTGCCACTGCTGGCCGAGCACTTCCATCTGCAGGGCGTTCGGTGGTGGGCGTACGTAATCGGCATAGACGAACAGGCCGGGCGCGAGCAGCGCGGCCACACCCACGCTGGTGACGCCGATCAGCCACCATTCCAGTCGCGTGTTGTGCGGCTCGTAGGCGGCGCGTTGGTTGGGTTGGCCATCGCGATGGCGATAGCGCAGGAGCGCCGCGACGACGAAGAGGTTGATGGCGACAAACAGCACGCCGGTGATGACGATGGTGATCGTCAGCGTGTCGTCCATGCGCACCCAGTTGGAGGCGATCGGGGTGATCCACCACGGGCTGGCAAAGTGAAACCCCACCGCCAGCACGACGATCAGCACGAGCGCAATCGCAAGGGCCATGGGCACCTCCGGCGAGGGACTCCCTCAACACGCTAAAGACAGGCTAGGTCGCGCACTCGGATCGTGCAAGGCAACGTAAGGACGAGGCACACCCCGCGTACGGATCGCGCCGACGCGCCGTCTGCATGCTGCGCCGCAATGCAAAACGGCCGCCTCCGGCATGTGTTGCCAGAGGCGGCCGCCTCCTGATGGCGCCGCTCAGCTTGCGGCGCCGCAGGAAAAAGGTTGTGTCAGCGCATCGGTTCGCGCACGCGCCGCTCCAGCATGCCGTAGGTGATGGCCGTTACCACCCCGAACAGCAGGTTCGCGAGCAGTGGCCCTGAGCCGCGCTCCGAAACAAACCACGGAAACACCGCCGTCATGCCATAGAAGTTCACCACGTACGCGACGATCCCGAAGGCCACGCCGACGGCCGCGAGCATGCCGGGGCTCGAATCGAAGTGAAACGGCGCGATGATGGCGCCAAGGATCATCCCCATGATGGCGCCCAGTACGAAGTGCAGCACGAGCGCCGTCGCCACGATGCTGTAGCTGAACAACGACATCTCTTCCAGTGCGCCCCGACCCATGACCATGGCGGCGATCTTGTGGGTCGGGCGCCAGGGGCTTTCATTGAGCACCATGGTCGACCAGAAGAATTCGAGCACGATGACCAGTGCGCCGCCCACGAGGCCGGCCACGCTGGCGGCGAGCCAGTCGGGCATGCGGCGCTCCCAATGATGCGATTGCATGTGCAGTTCCATACGAACCTCCTGCTGATGTATCCACGCAAGCACTTAGGAATCGGAAGCGCCACTTACGGTGCTGCAAAGCGCTGTGCGCCAAGTGCCCTGTGCAGAATCAGTCTGGCAGATACGGGTGCCAACGCAAGGTACAAAATCCATGCGCATCGCACAGCACTACGGCGTTTTGCTCGAACGTGAGCATCAAGGTATCGGCAACCGAAGGGTCTTCGATGAACAGAAGCAGGCTCGGTTCGGATGACCACGCGTTCGGCGGGGCATCTTCCGGCGGGCCGCCTTCGCCCGAGAGCCAGGCCATGCCGCGTGCGATGGCCCAGGCAAGCAGCTCGGCCTGCCGCGCGGCGTTTTCATCGGCAGACACCGCGTGCGAAAACGGCTGATGCGCCGTCATGAAGACGGCCCACGGCACGTTGGCTTGCGCGAGCAATGCCGCCACGCACGGGTTGATGGCATCGACGCGCAACAGCACATCGCCCTCCGGTGCGCTGATGCGATACCGCGCGCTGCGATAAGCGGCAATCAATTCGGGCGTGGGGGCGGGCGGATGACGGTGCATTGTTGCGTCGCATGGTCGCGGCCATCTGATTTGGCGCAACGCAAAAGGGCGGTCGATGTCACAGAATAGCGTGTGGGTGGCCCAAGCGCTTCCCCAGCACAGTCAGCACAGTATTCCGACAACCACTCTCCTGCGAGGCTTGAACCATGTACAAGAAGATCCTGGTCGCCATTGATGGCAGCGAAACCAGCAAGCTGGCCCTGGCCGAGGCCGTGCGCCTTGCCAAGGCATTCCAGAGCACCATCCGCGCCGTCTATATCGTCGACAGCCCCGCCATGCTCTTCGACGTCGGCTATTACGACCCGACCGAGCTACGCAAGTCGTTTATCGAAGCCGGCACCGCGTTGCTGGCCGACACCGCCGCAACGCTCACCTCCGCGGGTTTGCAGCAGGAAACGGTGCTGGTGGAAACCCAGCACGTGGGTGAGGATGTGGCGGGTGCCCTGCAGGCCGAAGCGGTGCGAAGCGGCGCCGATGTGGTCGTGATCGGCACGCACGGCCGCCGTGGCCTGGCGCATGCGATGCTGGGCAGCGTGGCCGAGAAGTTCATCCGCCAGGCGACCACGCCGGTGTTGCTGGTACGCGGTCCGGCCAAGGGCTGAGCCTCGGTTGTCATTGCGCAGGCAGGGCCTCCTGCCTGCGGGTGCCGGATATGATGTCGGGATTCGATTTGCCCCAACCCAGCGTATCCGTCGCCGTCCCATCATGAATATCAATCCCGACGCTGTGCAGCGTCGCGCCATCCGTACTCTGACCGCCCTTGAAGGACGCGTGCTCGGCGTTCTGGTCGAAAAGCAGCACACGGTGCCCGACACTTATCCGCTGACGCTCAACGCGCTGGCGGCCGGCTGCAATCAGAAAACCGCAAGAGCGCCGGTCATGTCCGTTACCGAAGCCGAGATCCTCACGGCCATTGACGGGCTGAAGTCCCTGAGCCTGGTCATGGAGGGCAGCAGCAGCCGCGTGCCGCGCTTCGAGCACAACATGAACCGCGTGCTGGGCGTGCCAAGTCAATCCGTCGCGTTGCTCACGGTGCTGTTGCTGCGCGGCCCGCAGACCGCAGCCGAGTTGCGACTGAACGCGGCGCGGTTCCACGCCTTTGCCGACATTTCATCCGTTGAAGCGTTTCTGGACGAACTGGCAGAGAACGATCCGCCCTATGTCGTGAAGCTGCAGCGTATGCCGGGGGAGCGTGAAAGCCGTTGGATGCACCTGCTGTGCGGTGAAGTTGCGCAGGCCGACATCCGGCAGGGCGCCGGGGTTGACGAGTCCATCGCGCCGTCTGAGTTTGAAGCGCTGAAGGCCGAGCAGAAGCAGTTGGCCGACAAGGTGGCCAGGCTGCAGGCGCTTGTCGAACAGATGGCGGGTGAGCTGGGTATCTCGATCGACAAGTCGATGCTGTAAACACAACCGGCCGAGGCCTCGGGCCTGGGCCGGTTGGATCGTCTTCAGCCTATGCGCCGGCCGATACGAACAACGTGCAGGCGCCTTCTTCCGCTGCGGACACATTGCGGCGGAAACCCGAGAACAGGTCTCGCCCAACGCCGGCGTGGTAATGCGACAGATCGGGCACGCTGACCTGGCGGGCATTCCACTCCGCCTCCGGCACGCGCACTTGCAGCGTGCCCGCTTCGGCATCCAGCACGACGATGTCGCCATCGCGCACACGCGCCAGCGGCCCACCGTGGAGCGCTTCCGGCGTGATGTGAATGGCGGCCGGCACCTTGCCCGATGCGCCCGACATGCGGCCGTCCGTCACCAGCGCGACCTTGAAACCGCGCTCCTGCAGCACCGACAGCGTTGGCGTGAGCTTGTGCAGTTCGGGCATGCCGTTGGCGGCCGGGCCCTGATACGGCAGCACGGCCACGAAATCGCGCTCCAGTTCGCCGGCTTTGAACGCGTTGATCAGATCGTCCTGCGCCAGGAACACGCGCGCCGGCGCTTCCACAAAACGATGTTCCGGCTTGACCGCCGACACCTTGATGACCGAGCGCCCGATGTTGCCGTCGAGCACGCGCAGGCCGCCGTCCGGCGAGAACGGCTCGGCCACGCCGCGCACGATGTTGGTATCGAGCGAGGCGGCAGCGCCATCGCGCCACACGAGCTTGTCACCGTCAAGGAATGGCTCCTGCGAATGGCGGCGCAGGCCCTTGCCCATGATCGTCGTCACATCGTCGTGCAGCAGGCCCGCATCGATCAGCTCGCGAATCACGATGGAGAGGCCACCCGCGGCCTGGAATTCGTTCACGTCGGCCTTGCCGTTCGGGTACACACGCGCCAGCAGCGGAATCACGCCCGACAGGTCGTTGAAGTCGTCCCACGTGAGCAGGATGCCGGCCGCACGGGCCATCGCCACCAGATGCAGCGTGTGGTTGGTCGAGCCGCCGGTGGCGAGCAGGCCGACGATGCCGTTGACGAAGGCGCGTTCATCCAGCACGTCGGCAATGGGGGTGTATTGGTCGCCGCTGAAGACAAGCTTGAGCGCCTGGCGCGCCGACTCACGCGTGAGCGCTTCGCGCAGCGGCGTGTTCGGGTTGATGAAGGCGGTGCCCGGCAGATGCAGGCCCATCACCTCCATCAGCATCTGGTTGGAGTTGGCCGTGCCGTAGAACGTGCAGGTGCCGGCGCCGTGGTACGACTTGGATTCGGCTTCGAGCAGGTCGGCGCGCGAGAGCTTGCCCTCGGCGTAAAGCTGCCGCGTGCGGGCTTTTTCATCATTGCTGATGCCGGTGGTCATCGGACCGGCCGGCACGAACACGGCGGGCAGGTGGCCGAACGACAGCGCGCCAATCACCAGCCCTGGCACGATCTTGTCGCACACGCCCAGGTACAGCGCCGCGTCGAACATCTGGTGCGACAACGCCACGGCCGTCGACAAGGCAATCGTGTCGCGCGAGAACAGCGACAGCTCCATCCCGTCCTGGCCCTGCGTGACGCCATCGCACATGGCCGGTACGCCACCGGCAAACTGCGCGGTGCCGCCGGCTTCCAGCGCAGCCTGCTTGAGCCACGCCGGAAACGCCTCCAGCGGCTGATGCGCCGACAGCATGTCGTTGTAGGCGGAGACGATGCCGAGGTTCGGCTGCTCCAGCGCTTTCAGGCGGATCTTCGCTTCGCCCGGCATGGCCGCAAAACCGTGCGCGAGGTTCGTGCACGAGAGCAGCGTACGCTCGACCTTGCGGCCGGCATTCTTGCGGGTGACATCCAGATAGGCCTGGCGGGGGCCGCGGCTGCGGTCGATGATGCGCTGTGTGACGGCGGCCAAAGTGCGGTGCAGGGCCATGCGGGTTCTCCTGGGGGGGTAGGTCCGGGCAGGACGGAATGCTGTAATTTTCCTACAAATGCGCCGCATGTGGTGCAGGGTTTTCCACAGGTATCGCATCCGATGCAGCGCCGATAACACGGGCGAGCACGCGAATTGCGTGCCAGAAGTCGCGCCGAAGCCCACGCCCTGCGGCAAAAGTCTCGCCGGAAACGCTTGCCCGGGCAGTTTCACGAACGCCTTGCTCGCGATGTAGTAATACTACAAAATGAGCTTAAAAGACGTGGCTTTGCTAGTCAGCTAGGCTAGCCTAATCGATGGCTCACACACAGGAGATGACGATGTCGGTGCCCGCATTCGACATGGTGTTGTTCGGCGGTACGGGCGATCTTGCCCGCCGCAAGCTGATTCCGGCCTTGTTCGATGCGCATCAGGGCGGCGAACTGCACCCCCGTGGGCGGATCTTCGCCATCGGCACGCAGCCGCTGGAGACAGCCGGCTACCTTGCCCTGCTGGAGCGCGAAACGCGCCCGACCATGCGCCTGTATTCCGGCGCGCCTGTCTCCGATGACGCCTGGGCCTCGTTTGCCGAGCGCATCGTTTATCAGCAGGTCGACGCCCGCAAGCCCGAGCAGTTCGACGGATTGGCCGCCGCGCTCGGTGAAGACCGCGCCCCGGTAACCGTGTGCTACTTGGCCACCGCCCCGGGCTTCTTCATCGACATCTGCGCGCAGCTCGCCCGTGTCGGGCTGAATACGCCGAATGTGCGGCTGGTGCTGGAAAAGCCGCTGGGCACCGATCTCGCATCAAACGAGCGCATCAACTCCGCCGTGGCCGAGTTCTTTGCCGAAGACCAGATCTACCGGATCGACCACTACCTCGGGAAAGAGTCTGTCCAGAACCTGATGGCGATCCGCTTTGGCAACGCGCTGTTCGAGCCGTTGTGGCGCCGCGAGTGGATCAAGGACGTGCAGATCACCATTGCCGAGCAGCTTGGCGTGGAAAAGCGCGGCGACTTCTACGACGGTGTCGGCGCGCTGCGCGACATGGTGCAGAACCACCTGCTGCAACTGCTATGTATCGTCGCCATGGAACCGCCGTCGAGCCTGTCGCAAGACGCCATCCGCGATGAGAAGCTGAAAATCCTCAAGGCGCTCAAGCCGATCCCGCTGCAGGAGGTGCCTGAGAAGACCGTGCGCGGCCAGTATCAGGAAGGCGCCATCGCGGGGCAGCCGGTGCAGGGCTACCTGCATGAGCAGGGCATTCCGCCGGACAGCCGTACGGAAACCTTCGTCGCCATCAAGGCCGAAATTGCCAACTGGCGCTGGGCCGGCGTGCCGTTCTACCTGCGCACGGGCAAGCGCATGCCGCAGCGCCTGGCGGAGATCGTGGTGCGTTTTCACGACGTGCCGCACGCGCTGTTTCCCAAGCCGCTGATCCAGTTTCCGGAAAACCGTCTCGTCATCCGCCTGCAGCCTGAAGAGAGCATCCGCCTGCAGTTCCTGACCAAGACGCCGGGCGCGGCGCTCGGCCTGCAGCCGTCCACGCTGGACCTGGACTTTACCGACCACGGCGGCGTGCGCCATGCCGGCGCGTATGAGCGGCTGTTGATGGACGCCGTCAACGGCAAGCTGGGCCTGTTCGTGCGCCGCGATGAACAGGCCGAAGCGTGGCGCTGGGTCGAACCGATCATTGAAGCGTGGAACGAAGCACGCATTCCGCCCAAGGGCTACACCGCGGGTAGCTGGGGCCCGGCGGCATCGAGCGCGCTGCTCTCGCGCGACAACGCTGCCTGGCACGAGGAGATGTAATGGCGATGCGCTGGCACGCAGTTCCAGACGCCGAGGCGCAGGTGCAAGCGTTGGCAGCGTCCATTGCCAACACGCTCACGCATGTGATCGAAGAACAGGGCAGCGTGTGCCTGGCCGTGTCGGGCGGGCGTTCGCCCATCGCGCTGTTTTCCGCGCTGCGTGTGTTGCCGCTGCGCTGGGCCGATGTGTCGATCACGCTGGTCGACGAGCGTGCCGTGCCGCCCGAGCACGCCGACAGCAACGCGCGCCTCGTCCGCGAGCACCTGTTGCAGGACGCGGCGGCGGCGGCGCGCTTTTTTCCACTGGTGTTGCCACCGCACGTGCACGGTGAATCGGTTGACGTGGATGCGTGCGTGGCGACTGCCAATGATCCGTTTCAGCAACCCGACGTAGTGATTCTCGGTATGGGGGACGATGGGCATACCGCATCGTTGTTTCCCGACGCGCCTGAATTGAACGAGGGCATCGATCGCACGCAGGCTCCGGCTTATCTGCCGGTGCGCCCGGGCACAGCGCCGCATCGGCGTATCAGCCTGAATCTGTCTGCGCTGTGTGCGGCGCGGCGATTGTTCCTTTCGATCTCAGGACCGGTCAAGCGCGGTGTGTTCGACGATGCCGCGCGAGGCGTGGCACAGCGTGCGCTGCCGGTGAGCTACGTCATTCATCAGCGGGAGGTACCGCTCGATGTCTATTGGACTACATGAGGTGAACGCGGGCACGGGGGCTGACCAATTGGCCGACATGCTGGCCTACCCGCGGCTGGTGGCCGATGTGGGCGGCACCAACGTGCGCTTTGCGGTGGAGATGGCGCCCATGCGCCTGGCCCACATCGGTGTGCTGGCCGGCGATGACTACCCTTCGCTGGAAGCGGCCATGCGTGCGTACCTGGCATCGTTGCCGCCGGAAATCGCAACCGCCGGCGTGCGTCATGCGGCCATCGGCATCGCCAATCCGGTGCTGGGCGACCAGATTCGCATGACCAACCGCGATTGGGCGTTCTCGATCGAGGCAATGCGGCAGTCGCTGGGCTTCGACACCTTCGTCGTGCTCAACGACTTTGCCGCGCTGGCGCACGCGTTGCCGTATCTGCCTGCAGAGGAGCTGGAACAGGTGGGTGGCGGTGCGAGCCTGGCCGATGCACCGCGGGCGCTGCTCGGCGCCGGCACCGGCTTGGGTGTTGCATCGCTGGTGCCGACGTCGGATGGCCGCTACATCGCTGTGGCTGGCGAGGGCGGCCATGTCGCCTTTCCGCCGATGAACGACGAGGAAGCGGTCATCTGGCGCTTCGCACGCGAGCGCTTCGGCCATGTGTCGGCCGAGCGGCTGATCTCCGGCATGGGTCTGGAACTGATCTACGAGGCGCTGGGTGCATGCTTCGACCTCTGGCAGCAAGGCCCCACCTTGCGCCGCGCGGCGGACATCACCGCCATCGCATTGGGCGAGATGGAAGATGCCGCTGGCGACCACGCGCGCTGCCGCTATGCCGTCGATACGTTCTGCGCGTTTCTCGGCACCATCGCGGCCAACCTGGCGGTCACGCTGGGTGCGCGCGGCGGCGTGTACATCGGCGGCGGCATCGTCCCGCGTCTGGGGCCGGCGTTTGCCAACTCACCGTTCCGGCGCCGCTTTGAAGACAAGGGCCGCTTCTCGGCCTATGTGGCATCGATGCCGGTGTACGTGATTCATTCTCCGTACCCGGGGCTGATCGGCCTTTGCGCTGCCATGGACCACGCGGTGGCCCAGGGGCACTGACGCAACGCTCGCGTTACTCAGACTGATCGGCGTGATGGAGTGCGCTGCCCTTGCGCAGCGCCACTTCCAGCACCAGCGCGTCGAGCAGCGCCAGGTGCAACAGGCGAGCGACCATCGAGCGGTCGGCCACGGCATCGTCCACGCCGGCGGGCAGCACGACATCGGCCAGTGCCGCGAGCGGGCTGCCGGGCGCTGTCACGGCAATTACGTGCACGCCCAGTTCGCGCACGCGCTCCACCGCCGTTTGCAGTTCGGGCAACGCGCCCGATTTGGAGATGGCGATCACCACGTCGCCCGCCTGCAGCACATTCAACGACATCGACACGAGATACGGATCGCTATACGCATTCGCAGGAATGCCGTAGCGGAAGAATTTCGTCTGTGCATCGAGCGCCACCACGCCCGAGCTGCCGAAGCCGTACAGGTCGATGCGGTGCGCGTTGTCGACCAGCGCCACCGCTGCATCAAGCGTGCCCGGGTCGAAGCGGTCCTGCAGCGTGGTGAGCGAATCGATGGCGTTCTGCAGGACGCGCATGCCCGAGGGGGATGCGATGCGCGCCGGCGCGGTATCGCGAGCCACGTTGCCTTGCGCCAGCCGCAGTTTGAAATCCGACAGGCCATGGCAGCCCATCGAGCGGCAGAAGCGGATCACGGTCGGCTGGCTGACACCGGCCTCACGCGCGATGGCGGCTACTGGCAGGCTCAGCACCGTTCCGGGCTGGCGCAGCACCCAATCCGCCACCTGGCGTTCGGCCGGCGAGAGCGACGGGCGCGCCGCGCGAATGCGCTCGCGCAGGTCGGTCGGTGAATCAGGGGTGGCGGGGGAAGTGGCTTGCTGGGCGCTCATCTGCGCGCGGGTTCGAATGGCGGATCGCATCACGATAAAGGCAAGCGCTGCCTTGCGCAACCGCCCGGCAAGGGGTTGCTAGATGCAGCGCGCTCCGGATGCAACTGACTCTTTTTGCACTGTTGCAAGGGCAGCGCGTTGGATACGGTGAACGACGCCCACGTCGTCACAAGCGGCGTGGTCCTGCAACGTCGTACTCCTCAAAAGGACATCCGATGCTCCGTACTGCTCTCCCCATGCAGCGTTTTTCCACCCTGTGCCGCCATCTGGCGTATGCATGGCCGGTGGTGTTCGCGGCCGGGCCGCTGCATGCCGCCACCGATTGGGTCGACACCCACACCAAGGCGTTCGTGACCGGCCCGCAACTCATGGCGCGCGGTGCCGCCAACGAGGTCGCACCCGGCCAGACCACCGATGTGCTGATCAGCCTCAAGCTGCGCAACGAGGCCACGCTGAAAGCGCTCGCGCACGATGTGAACGACCCGCGCAGCTCGCGTTATCGCAAGTACCTGACCAGCGAACAGTTCCTGGCCGACCACGCGCCCACGCAGGCGCAGGTGGATGCCGTGGTGCGCTATCTGCGGCAGAACGGCTTTATCTATCGACATTGATGTGGCGCCCAACCGGCTCCTGGTGTCGGCGCGCGGCACGGCCGGCACGGTCAAGGCGGCGTTCAACACGCCGCTGGTGCATTACCAGCTGGCCGGCCACAGCGGGTTTGCGAACAGCAGCAAGGCTCAGGTGCCACGCGCGCTGGGCGGCATCGTTGGCTCGGTGCTGGGCCTGCAGAACGTGGCGCGTGCGCGTCCGCTGCTGCGTGTGGGCGATGTGGCCGAAGCGCGCACACTGGCTGCGGGCACGGCCACGGGCCATTACCCGAAGGAATTTCCGGCGCTGTACGGCGCGACCGGCGTGCCGACGGCGGCGGGCACCACCGTGGGCATCATCACCATCGGCGGTGTATCGCAAACGTTGCGTGACCTGCGCACGTTCGCGAGCAACAACGGCTATGCCGCGGTGTCCACCTCCACGATCAAGACGAACGGCACCAGCGGCAACTACACCGATGATCAGGAAGGCCAGGGCGAATGGAACCTCGACAGCCAGTCCATCGTGGGCGCGGCCGGCGGCGCGGTCGGCAAGCTGGCTTTCTACATGGCCGACCTGAATGCGCCGGGCAACACGGGCCTGACCAAGGCCTTCAACAAGGCGGTGACCGACAACACCGCCAAGATCATCAACGTGTCGCTCGGCTGGTGCGAGAACGACGCCAGCGCAGACGGCACGCTCGACGCAGAAGAGGCCATCTTCACCACAGCCGCCGCGCAGGGGCAGACGTTCTCCGTGTCTTCCGGCGACGAGGGCGTCTACGAGTGCAATAACCGCGGGTATCCGGACGGCGGCAACTACAGCGTGTCGTGGCCGGCATCGTCGCCGCACGTGCTGGCCATTGGAGGCACCACGCTCTACACGAGCGGCTCCAGCTTCGCCAGCGAGACCGTGTGGAACGAAGGCCTCGATGGCAACGGCAAGCTGTGGGCCACCGGCGGCGGCATCAGCCAGATCCTGCCGGCCCCGAGCTGGCAGGGCGGCAATGCGCGCCTATTGCCCGATGTGTCGTTCGACGCGGCGCAAAGCACCGGTGCCTACATCTATAACTACGGGCAACTGCAGCAGATTGGCGGAACGAGCCTGGCATCGCCCATCTTTGTCGGCTTCTGGGCACGGTTGCTGGCGGCCAACGGCAACCTGGGCTTCCCGGCGGCGCGTCTGTACAGCGCCATTCCGGCCAACGCGTCGCTGCTGCGCTATGACGTGGTCTCGGGCAACAACGGCTACCAGGGCTACGGTTACAGCGCCGCCAAGGGCTGGGACTACCCGACGGGTTGGGGCAGCCTGAACATCGGCGCGTTGAATCAACTGATCAAATCGGGCGGATTCTGATGCGGAGGTGAGTTTGCGGGCGGTTTCGCACAAAGCGTGAGCCGCCCGCGCGGCGGTTCTACAATGAGCCTTCCCCGGCTTATTTTTGATTCGTCATGCGCGTACTGCTCGTAGAAGACGACGACATGATCGGCGACAGCGTGCGCAAGGGTTTGCGCCACGACGGTTTCGCCATCGATTGGGTGCGCGACGGCGAGGCTGCCGTGCACGCCATCACGGCGCCTGGCGCCGCCGGCGCAGAGTCCGGCGCCACCATGTTCGATCTCATGCTGCTCGACCTCGGCCTGCCCAAGCGCGACGGGCTGGATGTGGTGCGCGAACTGCGCCAGCGCGGCATCGCCATCCCCATCCTGATCCTGACTGCGCGCGATGCGGTGGCCGACCGCGTAGCCGGCCTCAATGCCGGCGCAGACGACTACCTCGTCAAGCCCTTCGACCTTCAGGAACTGGCGGCACGCATGCACGCGCTGCTGCGCAGGCAAGGTGGCCGCGCCGATCCGCTCATGCGCCACGGCGAGGTGCTGCTCAACCCCGTCACCCGCGAGGTGCTGCGTGCGGGGGTGCCAGTCAAACTGTCGGGCCGCGAGTTTGCGGTGCTGCATGCGCTGCTCGCGCGGCCGGGCAAGGTGTGGTCGATCGCGCAGTTGCAGGACAACCTCTACGGCTGGGATGAGGAAGTCGGCAGCAACACGGTCGAGGTCTACATCCACGCGCTGCGCAAGAAGCTCGGCAGCCATTTCATCCAGAACATCCGCGGTGTGGGGTATGTGATTCCACGTGAGGCGTCGACGTCGCCTGCGGAACCTGCCGGCGGCGACGCGCACCAATAACCCATGCAATCGATCCGTAAAACCCTGCTGTGGTGGCTGGCCGGCGGCCTGCTGGCGGGCATTGTCATCGCCACCGGCCTGATCTACGCGCAGGCGCGCCAGGAAGCCAACGCGCTGTTCGACTACCAGATGCAGCAGGTGGCCGCCGCGCTGCCGAGCCAGTGGATCGACCCGCCGCCGCCGGCACTCGCGGGCATTGCGCGTGACGACGACGTCGTGATCCGCATCTGGGACGGCACCGGCCGCAGCCTGTATCTATCACACGCAAGGCCAGATCTGCCGGACCAGGCGGAGCTGGGCTTTTCCGATGCGAATACGCCGGAGGGCCCGTGGCGCATCTACAGCGTCGCGTTCGGGCCCGCCGTGGTGCAGATCGCGCAGCCATATAGCGCGCGGCACGAGGTAGCGGCGCGCATGGCGTTGCGTACGGTGGCGCCGCTGTTGATCCTGCTGCCGCTATTGGGATGGATCGTGTGGCTGGCGGTCGGGCGCGGTCTGGCGCCGCTGGGCTCCGTGGCCAAGCAGGTGCAGGCGCGCGATGCGGCAGCGCTGTCGCCGTTGCCCACGCAGGGGTTGCCCGACGAGATCCGCCCGCTGACGAATGCTCTGAATGACCTGCTTGCGCGACTCGGCACCGCTCTTGCGCACCAGCGTGCGTTCGTCGCCGACGCTGCACATGCGCTGCGCACGCCGCTGGCTGCGCTCAAGCTGCAGTTGCAGGTGGCCGACCGCGCCGAGAACGAAGACGAACGCCGCGCCGCGCATGCCGATCTGCATCGCGGTGTGGAACGCATGATCCGTCTCGTTGGCCAGTTGCTGACGCTCGCGCGGCAGGAGCCGGGCGCTGCCGATACGCAGCGCGCAACGGTTGCACTCGAGGCGGTGGCGGCCGACGTGGTTGCCGAACTGTCGCCGGCGGCGGTGCACAAGGGCATTGATCTGGGGATGGCGATGGAGTCGCAGCCGGCATCCGTCATCGGCAATCACGATGCGCTGCGCGTGCTGCTGGTCAACCTTGTCGACAACGCGCTGAACTACTGCCCGCGCGGCGCGCGCGTCGATGTGTTGACGGGGCACACGCCCGACGGTGGGGTGCAGTTGGTGGTGGAGGACAACGGCCCCGGCATCCCTGCGGAGGAACGCGAACGCGTGCTCGATCGATTTTATCGGCCAGCGCAGGCCCCCACGGGCGGCAGCGGCCTCGGCCTCGCCATCGTCCGGGAGATCGCGCAAGCGCATGACGCAACCCTGGCGCTGGAAGCGCGCGAGGGCGGCGGCTTGCGCGTGGTGCTGCGCTTTCCATTCAAGGCTAACGCGTAGAAACATTTTGTTTCGTGTGACGGCCGCGTGCGCCTTGCACCTTTAAGTCTCGTTTAAGTCTGCCCGCCTACGATGCCTTCAACCGATGGGCACGACAGGCGACTCCGCAGGCCGTGACCCTCGTGCAAAGCAAGAGAGGACACGACAATGACGCGTCAAACCCTGGCACGCAGTGCGGCTGGCCTGGCCGCTGTGGTCGCCGTTGCAGGCGGCTATGCCTATCTGCAGAAAGACATGATTTCGCGCGCGGTGGCGGCGCCCGTGGCTACCGCGACGGCAACGACCGCGCCTGCTCCCGGTGCAGCACCGGTGGCTGTGGCGGCGCCAATGGACTTCTCCGGCATTGTCGATCGCTACGGGCCGGCGGTGGTCAACATCAGCACCACCGCGCACGCGCAGCGCACCAGCATGCAGGGCTTGCCGCCCGGCATGAGCCCGGATGATCCGTTCTCCGAATTCTTCAAGCGCTTCATGCCGCAGATGCCGCAACAACACGGCGACCAGATCGTGCGCGGTCTGGGCTCGGGCTTCATCGTCTCGGCCGATGGGCTGATCCTGACCAACGCCCACGTGGTGGACGGCGCCCAGGAGGTCAACGTCAAGCTGACGGACCGCCGCGAGTTCAAGGCCAAGGTGCTCGGCGTCGACAAGCAATCTGACGTGGCAGTGCTGCGCATCTCGGCCAAGAACCTGCCGGTGGTGCAGATTGGCAGCCCCGCCAACACCAAGGTGGGCGAGCCCGTGCTGGCGATCGGTTCGCCGTACGGTTTCGAGAACACCGTTACGGCGGGCATCGTGAGCGCCAAGTCGCGCTCGCTGCCGGACGATACCTATGTGCCGTTCATCCAGACCGATGTGGCCGTGAACCCGGGCAACTCCGGTGGCCCGCTGTTCAACCAGCGCGGCGAGGTGATTGGCATCAATTCGCAGATCTACAGCCAGACCGGCGGCTACCAGGGCCTGTCGTTTGCCGTGCCGATCGACGTGGCGATGAAGGTGGAGCAGCAGCTTGTGTCCACCGGCAAGGTCACGCGCGGCCGGCTTGGCATTGCGGTGCAGGAGGTCGACCAGTCGCTGGCCGATTCCTTCAAGCTGCCCAAGCCCGAAGGCGCATTGGTCAACTCGGTGGAAGACGGCGGCCCCGCAGCCAAGGCCGGCCTGCAACCTGGCGACGTGATCCTGCAGATTGGCGGTGCACGGATCGACCGGTCGGGCGATCTGCCCGAGCAGGTGGCCGACATCAAGCCGGGCTCCACTGTGCCGCTGCAGATCATTCGCCAGGGCAAGCCGACCACGCTGACTGTGACCGTTGGCGCAGCGAAGGATGCGAAGGTGGCGTCCAGTGAAAAGGCGGCGCCGGACCAAGGCCGCCTGGGCCTGGCGGTGCGACCGCTGCAACCGGAAGAGAAGCGCCAGAACGGTTTGCCTGGCGGCCTCGTGGTGATGGACGTCACAGGCCCGGCGGCGAAAGTCGGCATCCAACCGGGCGACGTGATCCTGTCGCTCAACGGCACACCGGTGTCATCGGTGCAGGAGTTGCGCACGCTGGTGGACCGCGCCGGCAAGCATGTCGCGCTGCTGGTGCAGCGTGATGACACGAAGATCTTTGTGCCTGTGGATCTGGGCTGATATCTATCTCCGGCGCTGCCGCGCTGAAGACATTGCATCTGCTCAGACAGCCGGTCCGCTCGGGCCGGCCTTTCTTTTTATTTGCGCCCGCTACATACCTGCCGGCGCTATTTTTTATTGGATCAGCGGGTGGTGGTGCACAGCCGTGCGGTTGCACGGTCCAGTGCAATGCGATGCAAGCTGTCGAGCGATTTCTCCTGCGCCACACGGCCGATTTCGTTCGCCACCTGCATCGGGCAATCCGCGTGGCCGCGTGCCGGTGCAGCATCGCGCAAGGCTTGCAGGATGGATTTCTGCAGTCCGTCCAGCTTGGGCCGGATCACATCCGGCAGGCTCTGCCGCTGCGCGGTGGGCGCAGCACCGGCCCGTCGCCAGTCGTTCAGCAGGGCGTACTGCACTTCCTTGTTCGCCTCGATCTGGTCTGTGAAGACATCGCTCACGTCTGGGGCCGCCAAGCCGTAAGCGGGCGCTTGCGCCGAAGCATTGGCGATGACCTTCGCTTCGCGCGCCGGGTCGTAGACCGACTGTCCGCTGTCCCATTTGCTCAGCGCAACCTGGTCCGCGGTGACCAGGCGATCGGCCAGATGGCGGAGCAGCGGAGCGAAGGCGCCTTCCTGAGCGTGAGCCTGGGTGGCGAAGCTTGCCGCCAACAACAGGGCGCAGGCGATTCGGGGTGTCATCAAGGTGTTAAAGGCGTTCTTCATGCTAGGTACCGGTCGATTGCCGCGTGTCATGAGACTGGGAGCGGCCATCATACCGAAGCGTCCACTGTCTGGCGCGTGCAACGTTGTTCCGATGCGCGCCGTTAGGGCGTTTGCACGTGCCGTCTGCCATAAACCCAGGTATCATGCGGCCTACGCGCCGTTTTTGTCTGCAAAGCCTGCGGCGGCGCGGCTAGCTGAGCATACGACGATGGATTTTTACCCCGATCTGGAAGGTTTGCCGCTGTTCGCCAAACCCGCTTTCGGCTGGGAGGAACCACTGTCGGCATCACCAGCCGAAACTCCCCCCACCAAACCCCGCCGCTTGCGCCGATGGCGCGGCCCGATCACGCATTGGGAACGCGGCTACCGCTCCCACTACTACCGTGACAAGCGCGGCAAGAAGCTCGGTGAAATCCACCTGAGCCCGCGCGGTCAGGCTCCGCTGCTCTACCGCTGGCTGGCCGGTACGCTCTCAGGCATCGAAGGGTCGCTCACGCATGCCCGCATGCGGGTGGAAGAGGCCATCGGGTTTGGGGTGCGGCAGATGGCGCTGTTCTGAGGCAGTCGCCCGACGCATCGCCGGGCACGGCCGATGCGTCAACTTTGGGTTCACCACGACGAGGAGAACCCCCATGCCGACCATCGTCCGCATCTTCACAGACCATGCCGCTGCTGAGGCGGCCCGCCAAGCCGTGTTGAACACCGGCCTCACGCTGGAGCGCGTCGCGCTGTCACATCAAGGTGACGAAGCGGGTGCCGTGTGCGGCAACTTTCTTTGCGGCGACCACGAGGCCGGTGGCGAAAACGCCGAGACATACGAGCGCAAATTCCAGAACGTCGTGATCGGCGGGCGCTTTCTGCTGACCATCGAGGCCGAGCCCGCACAGGTGGACGCCGCCGAAGCCGCGTTGCAGGCTACCGGCGGACACGCCGTAGACGATCTCGGACCCAAACCCTGACCTAGCGCGGCGGTTCCTGCGTGCAAGGGCTGCCGTCACCATAGAAGCGACCAGCTGCAGTTGAATTGCGGCGTTCGGCCCAGGATTGAGTTTGGCTGTGATAAGGCGCGCCGTGCCCCACCACCCGGTGATGTCCGCAACGCGCCACTTTTCGTAGAATCCCCGCCACAGAAGATTTGCGGGAGTGCTCATGCTGGATCCAGGCGTCGCCATTGCCACGTCGGCGCTGATGAGCTTTGTGCTCCTGGGGCTGCTGGGTTCGTTGCTGCGCGCCAGCAAGCCTGGCATTGCCGAGTGGTTTGGTGCCAATCTGGCCGTGGTGCTAGCGCTGCCGTTGATCCTGCTGCGCGGGAAGATCCCCGACAGCCTTTCGGTTGTTGTGGCGAATGTCCTGTTGGCGCTCGGTGGTGCTGCGTACTACGCGGGCTGCGCACGGTTTCTCGGACGGCGCCCGCAGTGGCCCATCCTACTGGCAGGCGTGACGGCGGTGGGAGTGGCGGTCATCTACTGGCGCTACGCCGTCGATAGCATCCCCATGCGGGTGTTTTCGACCACGCTGTTTTCGGCCGCCTTCTGCACGGCACTGGTGTGGATTCTGTTGCGGCATTCGCCCGCCGGTCGACCGACCTATCCGTACCGGGTAACGGCCGTCATTGCTTTCGTGTTCGGCGTCTGTCAGCTCGTACGCGGCATCTATTTCCTGACGCTGGGCGCGGCGTCCAGCCCGAGCATGTTTGCCACCGCCGGCAGCGTGCTGCTGCTCGTGGTGGCGGCGGCCATCATGCCCATCCTGTCGATGTCGGCCATGTTGATGGTGCATGACGCACTGCTGGCGGACGCGTGCGATGCCGCCAATCGTGATTTCCTGACCGGCGCGCTGTCGCGCCAGGGCTTCGAGGTGCTGGCACGCCGCCATGTCGGCCGTGTGCAGCGGCACGCCAAGCCGCTGGCATTGCTGATTCTCGATCTGGACCATTTCAAACGCATTAACGATACCCTCGGCCATGCCGCCGGCGATGCCGTGTTGCGCGCGTTTGTGCAGATGGCGCAAGCGCAGTTACGGCCGACCGACGTGCTCGGGCGTATCGGTGGCGAAGAGTTCGCGCTGCTGCTGCCCGACACAGACAGCGGCAACGCCATGCATCTCGCAGAACGCTTGCGCAAGGCAGCTGCCACGCACGTTGTCTCGGCCGGAGCGCAGTCTTGCTGCTACAGCGTCAGCGGTGGCGTGGCGGCGTGGCAACCGGGCGAATCGTTCGACCGGCTGAGCGCCCGCGCAGACCGTGCGCTGTACGACGCCAAACACCGGGGGCGCAACCGCATCTGCGCAGCCGATGTGGTCAACGTGGCTGCGGTGGCGTAGCGCTGCGCGCAAGGTCACGGCAATACGCAGCGCCGACTTGCGCCGTGCCGTAGAAGAACACCTTCGTGCAGGCATGCTATGAGGCGGTGCGCGGGGCACCTGTGCCCGCAGCGTTGGTCGCTTCCACCATCCGCTTGCGCGTCTGCGCATCCAATAGCCCGCGCAACGTGGTGAACAACGGTGCGGCCTGCATGTAGCGCTGCCCATACCCGAGGTTGAATGCGTAATCGAAGTCCGGGGGGTTTGCGCCCTGGTTGTGCTGCAGGATGGTCTCCAGCTTGTCCAACGCCTTCACGGCCCGTGCTTCCGGCGTAGCCGCCGCTTCATATTCATCCCACAGCCTGACGAGGGTGTTGCGCACCTGGGTGTCCAGCATGTGTGTGAGCTGCAACAGGTCACAGCGCTCTTGCGCGCTCTTGTCTGGGTGCGCGTGTTGATGGATGGCCGGGACGTCGCCGTGGATGGCTTCACCCAGATCGTGCACCACGCACAGTTGAAGCACCTTCAAGAGATCGAGGTCTTGCAGCGCATCGGCAAAGACGATGGCCATCAGGCTCAGACGCCAGCTATGTTCTGCAGTGCTCTCGGGGCGGCCTACTGACGTGTGGCCGCTGCGCAGCACGTTCTTAAGACGCTCGGCTTCGCGCAGGAAATCAAGCCGGGCGACCAGGGTGTCGGGGGTCATGATGTGGGAGCGTTCGTTCATCGGCTGAGCCTAGGCGTTTGGCCAAGCGCTGTCCACGCATGAAACATGCGCGCAACCGGATTTAGTCCGATCGCAGTGTTTCCACAAGGCGTACGGCCGTGCCGTCAGAGAGCGTCATACGTGTCCAGCGGCACACGCTTGGGCGAATCGGCACGACAACGGAATCGTTGGCCCCGGTGCTGAACTCCACGCCCGGCGGGGCGAGATCGTCATACCAGCCCAGCGCATCCAACGACGCTTCCCGCTGGGCGATGGCCTCCGTTGCGTAGCGCCATAGTGAGTGTCCGATCAGTTGCACGATCGGCCGGCCGAATTCCGCTGCGCGTGCCGGTGAGCTTGCGAGCACCCGGTGCGTGAGATCGCAGACGAGGTGCATCGCGCCTGGGTGTGTATCGATCAGTCTGGCCAGCGCATGATCGGCGGACGAACTGAGGCGCGCTCGTAGCAGCGATTCCGCCCGCAGGCGCTCGTCCGGCGCCATGTCTTGCACGCCGGCCTCCCACCGTGAGATGGTCGACTGCGTGACGCCAAACAGTTCAGCTGCGTGCAACTGCTTGATGCGGTGCAGGGTGCGCCAGCGCCGCAACATTGGCCCGAGCGGGCGTTGGGCAAGTGGAGAATTGACCATGTTGGCGAAGGCGCAGATGGACCGTCAAACTGCTGATGGTATGGGAGCTTGCGAACCGAGGTCATACGGCCGCGTCATGATCTCTAGAAAGTGCCCATCTGGATCGTCGAAGTACACCCCGCGCCCGCCGTTGTGCTCGTAGGTTTCGCCCTGCCGCTTCTTGGCTGGGTCCGCCCAGTACGTCAGCCCCTTCGCCTGGATGCGGGCGAACGCCTGCTCGAATTCGGTGTCGCTGACGAGAAAGGCGTAGTGCTGCATGGCGATGGGCGCATCGCTGTCGAAAAAGTCGAGCGACACGCCGTTCGATAGCGGGACGACCAGCATCTGTCCGAACGGGACCGGCTCGGGCAGGTCGAGGATGTCGCGTAGAAAGCGCGTGGACTTCTGCTTGTCGCGGCACCAGACGATGGTGTGGTTCAGTTCGATGCGCATGTGGGCTCCCCGGTGTAGCTTGCGATGCAATCGTATGGTTAGACGATAGGCCACGCATGCCCGCCTGCAAAGCATCGCCGCACATCAGCAAGTTGCTTGCCCGCAGAGTCCAATACGGCGCCATTTCTTGCGCTTCGGTACGCCGCCGTTTTGCGCAAAACCTGTCGATTTGACAACGCTGTCGGCGTCTCCTTTTCTGGACTGGCTTTCCGTCCACCAGGCAGGAGATGACGATGCATCGACAGGCTCACTTTTTGATCCGGCGCCGTGCGGCCAATGTTGCTGCATGGCTGGCGTTCGGTTTTGCGGCGTCGTCCGCATTGGCCGATGTGGGCGTGGGTGCCGCGCTGCCGCCGTCGCCCGACAAGCTTTACGGCGACTTGTTCGTGGCCGTGCAGACCGCGCAGGTGTATCCGGATCAGAAGACGTTTGTCGATGCCGTGCCCAAAGCCGCACCGGCCGCGATCCTGCAGGCATACCAAGTACAGAAGAACGTGCCGGGTTTCTCGCTCAAGGCGTTTGTCGATCAGTACTTCACGCCGCCGGTGGAGACGCCCGTGACACCGCCCGCGGGGCAGTCCTTGCGCGCGCACATCGACTGGCTCTGGCCGGCGCTCACGCGCACGACGACCACCGCCCCTGACAACAGCTCGCTCATCCCGCTGCCCAAGCCTTACGTGGTGCCCGGCGGCCGCTTCCGCGAGGGCTACTACTGGGATACCTACTTCACCATGCTCGGCCTGCAGGAGGCCGGCCGCGAAGACCTGGTCGACAACATGCTCGACAACTTCGCCTATGCCATTGATCAGTTCGGCCACATTCCCAACGGCAATCGCACGTATTATCTGAGCCGCTCGCAGCCGCCGTTCTTTGCGTTGATGGTCGAGCTGGCCGCGCAGCAGGAGGGTGATACGGCGCTCAAGCGCTACCTGCCGCAACTGCGCAAGGAGTATGCGTACTGGATGCGCGGCGCCTCGACTACGCCCGCAGGGCAGGCGAGCAGCAACGTCGTCGTCATGCGCGACGGCACTGTCCTCAACCGCTACTGGGACGACCAGGACACCCCGCGCCCCGAGTCCTATCTGCAAGACGTGACCACAGCGCAGCAAACACCCGCGCGCCCTGCCAACGAAGTCTGGCGCGACCTGCGCGCAGCGGCTGAAAGCGGCTGGGATTTCAGCTCGCGCTGGTTTGGCGACAACGCCACGCTGGGCACCATCCGCACCACGTCGATCGTGCCGGTGGATTTGAACAGCCTGATGTTCCAGCTGGAGAAGACCATCGCGCGCGGTTGCACAGCGGCGCGCGATTTTGCATGCACGGTCGAATATTCCGTGCGCGCCGGAAAACGTGCCGTCGCCATCGAGCGCTATCTATGGCACCCCGCTGGCTACTACGCAGACTACGATTGGCAGCTCGGCCGCATTCGCGGCAACAAGTCTGCCGCGATGACGTATCCGCTGTTTGTGGGTGCCGCACGGCCGGACCGCGCGTGGAAGACATTGCAGTGGACGCAGCAGGCGCTGCTGCAGGTGGGTGGGCTGTCCACCACCACCTTCAAGACCGGCCAGCAATGGGATGCCCCCAACGGCTGGGCGCCGCTGCAATGGATCGCGCTGCGTGGTGCGCAGCGATACGGCTGGCAACCGCTCGCCCAGGCAATCGGCGAGCGCTTTCTCGGCAGCGTCGAGCAGCTCTACGCCAGCCAGCAGAAGCTCGTCGAGAAATACATCGTCGACGGAACGGGCACGGGCGGCGGCGGGGGTGAGTATCCGTTGCAGGACGGCTTCGGCTGGACGAACGGCGTCACGCTCAAGCTGCTGGATGCATATGGCCGTGGGCAGTAAGCTGGCGGTTTCATCCGCCACCACAAGCGCCTCGCATGCCCATCGAACTTGACCGCGACGTCCGTGAAGAGGCCGTTCAATCCATCCAGCGCTACTTCACCGAGCAGATGGACGAGCGCATCGGCAACATCCAGGCCGGTGCGCTGCTGAGTTTCTTTCTGGAAGAGATCGGCCCGGTGGTCTACAACCTTGCCGTGCAGGAGGCGCAGGAACGCCTGCACACGCGTGTGGCCGAGCTGGACTACGAGTGCCACCAGGAGCCGTTCGGATACTGGAAGAAATTCGACAAGCGCCGATAGTTCCCGGCTACCATGCCCGGATTCCATCGGGCAGCTTCGCTTCCATGTCTTCCTTGCGCGCATTCTTCGGCACGGCCTTCCGCTGGCAGCGCGGCCGCCAGGGCACCGGCTACGACAAGATGCTGCTGGCCACCGCGCTGTGGCCCATCCCGTTCGATAGCTACCTGATCCGCTATCCAGACGGTTCGGAAATTCCGCCGCATACCGACCCCGTCACCAACGGCCGGCACTATCGACTGAACATCGTGCTGAAGTCGCCGCGGGCGGGCGGCGAGTTCGTTTGCGCCAGCCCGATCTTCCAGACCCGGCGTATCAAGCTGTTTCGCCCCGATGCGTGCGAGCACAGCGTGACGCGCGTGGTGGGTGGCAGCCGGTATGTGCTGTCGATAGGGTGGGTGTTAGGGCGACGGGCTTGAGGGCCGGGAACAGAATCGTGACGCACGCATTTGCTGCCAACCCCTGGTTCCAGAGCCTGCCGCCGCACGCGGCCGATGCGCTGCTCGGAGCCGCGGTGCCCCTGCACATCGGAGCCGGCGCGTTTCTCTTTCGCCAGGGCGATCCGATGGACGCCGGTTCGCACGCGTTCTTTGGCGTGGCCAGCGGCGCGCTCAAGCTCTCCATCTTCAATGCTGACGGAGATGAGGCCATCCTCACGTTGGTGGAGCCTGGCAACTGGTTTGGCGGGGTGTCGACGCTTGATCAACAACCGCGCGGCCACTGCGCAATCGCGCTGGAAGATTCGGACGTGCTGGGGGTGAGCGTGGCGCGCTTTGAAGCACTGATGCGCGATGCCGCATTTGCCGGAGCGATAGCGCGGCTGGTGGCGACGCGCTTGCGCCTGGCGTATGGCTCGCTGGCGAGTGCGGCGCTGCACGGTACGCGGGCGCGTGTCGCACGGCGTATTGCTTCACTGGCGCACGGCGATGTGTCGCAATCGGCAGAAGGCCGCGCGAGCATCTCCACCTCGCAAGACGCGCTGGCGATGATGTTGGGCATCAGCCGGCAGACGCTGAGCAAGGAGCTGCAGGCGCTGGTCAAGCTCGGCGCGATCCGCCTGCGCTATGGCCACATCGAGATTCAGGACATGGCGTTGTTGCTGGACGCGAGCGAAGCCGGCGCCGACTAACCCGCAGCCCGCAAGGCCGCCAGCAGATCAATGCCCGACCAGCTCGGGCGCGAGGCGGCAGATTCGGCGGCATGCACCATCGCGCACAGTTTCGCGTTCACGGGGGCGCGTTGCCCCAGGCGCTCGGCCAAGCGCACCACTTCGCCGTTGATCCAGTCGACTTCGGTCGTGCGCCCGGCGGCCAGATCGTCGGACATGGACGAACGCGCGAGCGGATCGATGGCGAGCATCTTGCCGGCGAGTCGCGCAAATACCGCATCGGGCGTGGTGAGCAGGCGCGGAATCCAGGCGGGCGGTATGGGCGTCAGCTTGGCGGGTTGGATGCCCGCACGCGACAGCAGCCGCAGTGCCTCCATTTGCGCCAGGGCGAGGCAGCGCCGGTACGCACGCTGCGATAGCTCTTCCTTCAGTGGCCGGTTGGCCAGTGCGTTGATGGCGTTGTTCAGGTTGAGCAGCAGCTTGGCCCATTGCACGGCTGCCATGTCGGTCCGTTCCGTGAGCGGCAGACCTGCGCGGAGAAAGTCACCCAGAAACGGCTGCAGCATGGGTGACGCTGCCACTTCCAGCTCACCGCCCGTGCCTTGATGGAAAGCGCCGGGGCCAGGCTGCATCACATTGAAGGGCACCATGCCCGCCAGCACGGTGTGCTGCGGCAGAGTGGCCCGCAGCACGTCGGCATTGCCAAGACCGTTCTGGAAGCTGATGACGATGGCACCCGTGCGCAGCACGGCCTGCAGCTCATCTGCCACGGATTGCGTGGCAGCAGATTTGACCGTGACGAGCACGAGATCGGCATCGGCAGCAGCGCCGGGGTCTGTCACGAAGCGCACCTCAGCCGGCGGTACCTGCCAGCTGCCGTTGCGGTAGTCCGTCAAGGTGAGACCGTGCTCGCGCAACTCGTTGCCGATGCGTGCGCGGCCGACCAGCGTGACGTCGGCACCGGCTGCCAGCAGGCGGCCTCCCAGATAGCAGCCGATCGAGCCGGCCCCCACGATGCAGATCTTCGCCATGCGTCTCCTTGTTGTTGCGCTGGCACCTCAAGCCAGGCGCGGCACCTCGTACACCAGCACCGGCTGCAGTGTATCGATGGTTTCCACCGGCTCGGGCGGGCGCCACATGAACAGCGAGAAGGTCATCTTCTCGGGCGTCACGTCGATGATGGTAAAGCCGTTTTTCTCAGTCGGGCGCAACGCCTCCTGCATGGCGACGGACAGCGCCGGCGTGGTCTCGATGCTGCGGAATGCCGAGGGGAAGGCGAGGTCGCCGGTGCCGAGCGTGCCGGTCATGACCGTATGCACGGGATGTGCGAATGCCAGATCTCCCGAACGCGACATGGACCCAACTGCCGATGCATGGAAGTCGCCCTGCACGATCACGGCTGCACGTTGTTTCTGCTCGGCAAGCGCCGCTACCAAGCGCTGGTGCTGCGCGTACCAACCGCTTTGCCAGCCAGCTTTGGGCTGGTTGGCCACGAGGCGGCCGGTCTTCCTGTCGAGCAGATCCGGATACCAGTCGCCCAGCTTGCCCGACGAATACGCAAACGGCAGCGACGGCACGTGGAAGAAATGCGCGGTGTCTTCAGCGCGCGTGCGTGCCACGAGCCAGTCTTCCACCCATTGCGGCACCACGCGTGCATGGATGCCCTTGTTGTCGAGAAAGCGCCGGCAGTCGTACAGCACCGCTTCGAGCAACGCGCCGTAACGCAGCGTGCCGAAGGCGCTGTTGGTGTCGCTGGGCATGCCGGCCTTGTCACCGCCGGGCAGCCACACGGGGCGGTTCGTGTCGGGCAGGAACTCGGGGTAGTAGCGATGTTGCGTCAGTTCTGCACCTACCAGGCCGTACGGCTCCGGCGGCAGGGTGGCAACCTTGTCGTCAAACTCGTCGTTTTCGAACGTGTCGTGATCGTCGGTCAGGAAATACGCGGGCGTGGAGCGCAGCGTGGTGCCGTAAAGCCCGCTGATCTGGTAGTCGCAAACGCGCGTGAAGATGGCTTCGTTCTTCGGGTGCGACATCGGCACAGACGTGTCGAGCGCGCCGCCAAACTTCGCCCACATCAGTTCGCGCACCTGCCGTGCGAAGGGCTTGTTCTGCGAGGTCTGCAGATCCCAGTAGATGTGGTCGCCGTTGGCGATGACGGTGTCGGGCGCGAACGACATCCCGCGTGCGAGCAGGCGGCGGCGGGCGGTCATGTCCAGCCATGCGGTCTTGCCGGCCACCGGCGGCCCGTCAAAACCGCCAGCGCAGGTGTAGGCCAGGATGCGCAGCTGTGCGGGCGTGGCGTCGGGCGCGGGGAATGTACGCAGCGGCCACGCGTCGGCCAGCGGGTTGCCGCCCGCATCGACAATGCGCAGCGTGTATTGCGTGGCGGGCTGCAGGTCACGCGCATCAAAGCGCCAGAAGCGGCCGGCGGCATCGGTTCGCTCCCCGGCGACGCGCTTGCCGTTGACCATAAGCCAAGGTGCCCGTGCAAGCGGTGCCTGGAACGATGCCTTGATGAGAAGGCGGTTGTGGCTCGCTGCCGGAATCAGGTGCGCGAGTTGGCCAGCATGCCAGTTGGCGTCGCCGGCATGCGCGGCGGCTTGCGCGCCTTCCGGCAGGCTCACGCCTAGTGCGCCAAGGCTGGCAGCGGCGGTGCCGAGCGTCAGAAAATCGCGCCGGCTCATGCCGTGCGCAGGGGTGTTCGGGGGTGTGCGGGAGGGCATCGTGATCCTCTGGCGTGGTGCGGAGACGCCATCGTGCCGAGCCCTGCACAGGCTGAATGTTCAGCTTTTGACAATTTAGGGGTAGGCCCCAATGCGGCGCGCCTATCGCACCAATGACAAACGCCCCGATGGCCGAAGCCACCGGGGCGTTTGTCATGTCAGGCGATGCTGATACTGGAGCTGCCGCTTAGTAGCCCCACACCTGCATTTCATCCAGCGAGTAACCCCACTGCGTAGCGCGCTGCGTGCCGTACATGCGCACATAGCGGCCGCTGCCCTTGAGGTTGGCCAGCGATGTGTGGCCCCACGAAGCGCCGCTCGAAGTCGAGTAGATGTTCGTCCACGTCACGCCGTCATTCGAGGTCTGGATGTAGTAGACCTTGGCGCCTGCGTCCCAATACAGGTCAACGCCGGTGATGGTGCGGGTCGAGCCCAGATCCACCATCAGCCATTGCGCGCCGGCAACGCCTTCCACCGAATCCCAGCGCGTGCTGGTGGTGTTGCCGTCAAATGCGTAGGCCGGGCCGAGGCTGGCGCTGTAGCTGGAGGACGCGCTGGCCGGCTTGCCCTGCGAGAGCAGCGTGACGGACTGTGCAGCAGCCGTCGGCGTGCCTGCGTAGTAGTTCGAGCCAAGCTTCGCCTTGGTCGTGTCCGAGTTCACACCAAATTGCGACAGGCTCCAGCGCTGGCCGGTGCTCGCATCGCCCAGGTAGAGCTGGTAGCCGCCGGCGCTCGTGGATGAGAAGAACACGTAGTTCGTGTTGTTCACGGGCGACGGGTCGGAGTTGTTGCTGTTGCAGTCGTTGAGCGTGAGCTGGTTGGGCGTGTCGCTCGGGTTGACCTTGGTGTAGATCTGGTCGGCTTGGCTGGTGGCGTCGTGCCAGCGGGCATAGAAGACGGTGCCGTCGGCGCGCACGATCGGGTAGTACGTCGCCAGGCCTGCCGGTGTGTCGAACGCCACCTTGGTCGTGCTGCCCACGGTCTGCTTGTACAGGCCCATGCCCGAGCCGGTGCCCGTGGTGTAGTAGACGGCCGTGCCGTCCGGCGTCGCAAACGGCATCGAGTTTTCCAGCGTCGGTGCCGTGCGCGTCAGATTCACCGTCGAGGTGAAGACGGGGCCCGAGCTGGTGTACGACAGCGCGGCCTGCATGACATCGCCGTTCTGCTTGAAGAACAGCGATTTTCCGTCGGTGCTGAACTTCGGGTCTTCATTGCGCGTCTGGCCGGTGCTGTTGGTCAGGTTGATCGGCATGCTGGTCGAACCGACTTGCCAGAAGAACACATTCCACGCGTTGTTGGTGATGCCCATGAAGGCGATCCACTTGCCGTCGGGGCTGAACACCGCATTCATCGGGTCCTGGATGCCCCAGGCTGCCTTCGACACCTGTTGCAGCGTGCGCGCCGAAAAGTCGTAGATGAAGATCTGGCTGGTGCCGTCGCCGTAGCTGACGTAGCTGTGATACGCGAGCTTGCCGGTCAAGCTGGCGGGGAACGTCGTGTTGGACTGCGTGGGCGGATTGGCAACGCAATTTGCCTGCACGCCGGTGGAGAACAAACTGAGCGTAGCGCTGGCGACGAGGCCAAGAGAAATCAGAGTGGAACGCATGAAACGGGACTTCCTATGCAAATGGGTCAGTGGGGCGGGGGCAGCCGCCGCATTAAGTCCACGTCACTTTTTTGAATTTGGGCAAAGCTCCGCCAATTCCGGGGCATCCGGATTTGAAAAAGCGCCACAAACCGGGGGAGTGACGAGGATGAAGACGCGCCAAAAAACCCTGTTGCTTCGTACCGTCGTGTTTCTTGTCGGGGTCTCGACTACATCGAGAGGGCGAGTCGCGGACCAGACTGTAAGGCTTTCGCTGACACTGCGAAACCCCAATAAGAAAGCCGTTCTTGCCCTAATTCTCTGCCGTGGTAGTGAATCGCCACATGTGCGTGTAAATCTGACACGTCAATTTTTTGCGACGTTGATCAAACTGCACGTGAAACGTCATTATTGTTATTTTTACTGCGACGTTTTGTCGCGTCACCGAGGTGCAATCCTTGCTGTGTGTCGCACCTCCGCATCACCGCAATGTGGCGTCGGCGCGCGCTTTGCGGCGTTGTCGGCACTGCAATCCGGCTATGCGCATGAAGATGCACCCGCGGCAGTGGAGGCAAGCGATGACGGAAGCCGACGATACGAATTCCGCCTACCCAGGCCCTGCAAGAAGGACGCGTCCCGTGGGGAGATGGCAATGCCGACGGCGACATGCCGAACATAAATAGCAGATTTAAATAATGGGTGTGCTTTTGCGCAAAGCCATTTGGCTATCAGATAATTTATTGCTGTATTGCGTTATTCCAATATTCGAGAAAATCTACTAATTGCATGCGCTATGCGGGGCGCGCAATTCGTTTCGGATTATGTATAGTTCCGGCACGCCAACGACTGCCTCAGCAAAACGCAAGGCTGATCGCGCTTTTCGCCAAATTTGAATTGAGGGAAGCCGGTTAGCTGGAGTGGGCACCGGTATGGCGATTCAGCGCGTGTTTTGGAGGCCGATGGGATGGGCGTTCACAACCAATTGCCGCTTGGCTATGCAACATCCTGGCGTGCGGCATTGCTGCGCGAGCTGAATGCACTGCGCGACGCCGATGCTGTCATCCGTAGCCTGCAACCGGCGGTGACTCTGCTCGGCTTCGACTATTGCGCCTACGCCCTGCGTGCAGCGATTCCGATCACGCGCTTCAACACCATCTGCTGGAGCACCTACCCGGAACATTGGCGCGAGCACTACCGGGTGTGCGGCTACTTGGCTATCGACCCCGTGTTGCAGTTTGGTCAGCGCTGCGTCAAGCCAATGCTGTGGTCCAGCATCGCCACGGCAGACGCGCCGTTCTGGATGGACGCGCGCCGCCACGGGCTCAACCACGGGTGGTCGCACACCATTCGCGATCACACCGGCATCTTCGGTACCTTCAGCCTGGTGCGCCGCGCCACGCCCATCACCGAAGACGAACTGGCCGCGAGCGAGCCTGAAATGATCTGGCTGAGCCAGCGCGCACACGCCAGCATCGGCACGCTGATGGCCGAAAAGGTGTTGCCCGATGCCGCCACGCGCCTGAAAGAGATTGAACGGCGGACACTGCACTGGACGGCCGAAGGTAAGACGGCGGCTGAAGTCGCGGCCATCCTGGAAATGACCGAGCGCAACGTGAACTTCCACATCCGCAACGCCATCACCAAGCTCAATGCCGCCAACAAGACGCATGCCGTGGTAAAGGCCGCGTTGCTCGGGCTGATTCCCGCGATGCTGTAGCGCAGGCGCAGAGATGTCAGGCCATGGCCCGCGCGGCAGGGGCGGGGTGCATGGCTTCCAGATGGAAACCGTTATCGCTTTGCTTGGCGCGCCGCTTGGCCAGGGCGGCGGCGGTGCCGATGTCATCGCTGTTGTGCGCGGCGCCGGGGTGCACGTGCAGCGCGCCCACCGCCATCGTCACGAAGCGGAAGAACGCCGGCAGGCCCTTGCGGTCTTCCGCATGGATGCCGCCTGCCGCGCGGTCAGCCGGCGTATACATGGCAAGCGCGTTGGCGTTGAACGCCGTCATCGCCTGCGTGATGCGTGCGTGCCAGTCGGCGCTCTGGAACAGGATCAGGAAATCGTCGCCACCCACATGGCCGAGAAAATCGCGCGTGGGCTCGCATGCGGTGGCCAGCACGGCGGCGGCCATCTTCAGCATCTCGTCGCCCTGCCAATAGCCGTACTGATCGTTGAAGGGCTTGAAGTGGTTCAGGTCCACGTAGCATGCATAGAATTCAGCGTGCGCTTCCAGCAAACGTTCAATGTGCAGGTTCAACGGAATGTTGCCCGGCAGGAATGTGAGCGGATTGGCGTAGCGTGCGGCCTCGATGCGGATTTCGGTCACGGTGCGCACCAGCTCTTCACCGGTGCCCAGGCCCAGGTAGCGGCCGTGCTCCGTGATGATGAAACCATCGGTCAGGTAGCGTTGGTCTTCGCTCATCAGCAGCGCCGACATGTCCTCCAGCGAGGCGGATTTTTCCACCAGCACAGGCTGCCGGTTGGCAAACGCCAACGCCGGTTTCTTGCCGTACAGCTCGCGGTGATACGGCATCGCATAGCGGTCAATGAACGCGCGGCGTGCGATGAGCGCGAGCGGGCGTTCGCCTTCGTCGAGCAGCGCCACGGCGTGCAGATCGGGGTGGCGGTTGAACAGGTGCAGCACGTCGTCGTTGCTGCTGCGCAAGGGCAGCGTGGGAGCGACGCGCAGCAGCTTGCTGGCCGTGATGGCGCGCCAGCCCACGCGAACCGCCTGCGGAAACACCGCAATCTGCGAAGACTGCAGCACGCGGGCTGCCTGGCTCGACATGTCGCTCGCGGGTTTGTCCTGCGGGCGCGCAAGAAAGAAGCCCTGGCCGAAACGGATGCCCAGGTCGCGCACCACGCCCAGTTCGTCCTCGGTCTCCAGCCCTTCGGCAATGATGCTGGTCGCGCCGCCCTTGAGCGTCTGTTGCAGCGTGCGCGCCATGTCCAGCTTGGCCGGATGCTTGGCAATGTCACGCAGGAAATACTTGTCGAGCTTGATGAAGTCGGGCGTGAGTTCGATCAGCAGGTTCAGGTTGGCATTGCCGGTGCCGAAATCGTCCAGCGCGCATTGCAGGCCAAAGTCGCGTGCTACCGACAGCGCCTCGGCAAAGCTCGCCAGATCATCGATGGGCGTCTGCTCGGTCAGTTCGATGACGATGCGCGAGGGGTGCAGGTCGTGATCGGCAATCGCGTGCAGCAGGCGGGCGTGGTCTTGCAGCAACTGGCGCACGCCTTGCGCGCTGAAGTTCAGGAACAGCTTGCCCGGCAAGCGCATGGCCGAGAAATTGGCGATGGCCAGACGTGCGGCGGTGGTCTCCAGGGCAATCGTGCCTGCCGTGTCCGAGGCTGCGGCAAACAGGGCCGCCGGCGATTCCATGGCCGAGCCCACCGGCCCGCGTAGCAGGGCTTCGTAGCCGAGCACCTCGGTGGTGGACAGGCGGAAAATCGGTTGGAACACCGTGCGCAGCATCTCGGGCGCAATGCCCGCGGGCAAGGGAAGCGGTGAGAAAGTCATGACGTTGGCGGCAGACGCAAGATCGGACATTCCGCTATACGACCCGCTGAACACAGAGTTGAATGAACTTTTTGTGACGCACGCAGCCGCGCGGGTTCGCGGGGCATGTTCCCCACCACAGAGGGGCCTGGTTCAGAATGCAGGATGCGCCTGCGTCTTCACGGGGCGCTGCCTATTGCCGTCCATTCACGCCGTGCTTGACCCTCACATTGTGTGAGGTCCTAGCCTGTGTCCAAGCCAGAAGACAGGAGCCACCATGTTGTTGAAAGTGGGCGATCTCGCCAAACGCTGCGGCCTCTCGGTGCGCATGCTGCATCACTACGACACCATCGGCCTGCTCACGCCTTCGGCCCGCTCCGACAGCGGTTACCGGCTGTACGACAAGGCTGACGTCGCCCGCCTGCACAAGATCCAGGCGTTGCGGCGCTTCGGCATGTCGCTGGCCGATGTCGGGGCTTTCCTGGCCAATCCGGACATCCCCTTTACCACGATCGTGGAACGGCAGATCGCGATGCTCGATCAGCAGATCACGCAGGCCAGCGTGCTGCGCGATCGGCTGTCGCGGCTGCACGGCCAGCTCGTGCGCGAGGAGGAGCCCGAATTGACCGAGTGGCTCACAACCTTGGAATGGATGACCATGTACGACAAATATCTTTCGCAGGAAGAACGTGCCCGCGCCGAACGCATGGACGCCGATACGGCGCGTCATGAACGGTGGGCGGCGCTGGTGTCGACCGTGCAGGATGCGATGACGCGCCAGGTGGCCTCACGCAGCAGCGAGGCGCAAGCGCTCGCCAAGCAATGGATGGCGCTGCTCGCGCAGGACGCGGCGCTGGACCCGGTCCTTACGGCCAAGCTGCACACGATGCACATCAACGAGCCGGCGTTGCAGGAGCGCACCGGAATCAGCCTGGAGATGCTCGACTTCATCATGGAGGCGGCCAACGAAAGCAAGCTGGCGATCTACGCGAAATATCTGTCGGCGCAAGAGCTGCAGTTCATGCGCGAGAACTTCGGCAAACGCGCCAACGAGTGGCCGACCCTGATTGCAGAGGTGCGGCAGCATCTGGCCAAGGGCACGCCGGCGCATGCGCCTGCCATGCAGCAGCTTGCGCGGCGTTGGATCGAATTGTTCCGCTCATATGCGGGAGACGATCCGCAGACGCAGGCGAAGGTGCGCCTGGCGATGGAGCGGGAGCCCGAACTATCCGCCAGCCCGTGGATGGGCCCGGACCTGATCGCGTATGTGCGCGAGGCGATGGAAGGTTTGAAGGCAGCAGCGTAAGCCGCCCGCTTGCGCAACCCGAGGCGTCTGCCGGTCACGCAGGCGCCTTAGGTGCGCGTTGCTGTGCGTGCAAGAGGCCACCATCAGGCGCCAGCGTCTGGGCTCACACGCCGCAGATCGAACAGTGCTTTCCGCCGCAGACATGGAGGACGCTGTTGCGGCGGCCGGAGCCCCCTGCGCTGCCTGGCCCGGTGATTGGTTTGCCCGCCAGTTGCTCATGCAGCGAACTGGGTTGCCAGCGTGAAACTGACTTCAATGCAACGCGCCCCCCGGTCGGCATTGGCGCGGCGGGTGTGTCTTCGTCGCAATAGGGGCAGGGTGTGGGCGCGTGCAGTTTCGCAGCCGGAATCAGCCGTTCGAAAATGCCGTCGCAAGCGGTACAGCGGATGTCGTATAGCGGCATGAATGCCTCCGTTGCAGCGCCGGCCGTAGCGGTGCGGCCATGGCCGGCGCATATTGACCCTCAGCGTCAGTCGGGCTTGCGGCCCCAGTGCGACTTGTCGTTCAGCATGCCCTTGGGGGTGATGTCCTGATCGAAGATCGCCGTGGGAATCGACACCGTGCAGGCGCAGTTCGGGATGTCGACAATGCCGCCGATGCGTCCCTCCACCGGCGCAGCCGTCAGCAGCATGTAGGCCTGGCTGGCGGTGAAGCCGAAGTGCGTGAGGTAGTCGATGGCCTTCAGGCACGCTTGCCGATAGGCGACGGTGGCATCCAGATAGTAGTTGGTGCCGTTTTCTACGCTGATGCCCTCGAAGGTCAGCCACTGGTCGTAGCGCGGCTTGACGGGGCTGGGCATGAAGATCGGCGCGCTCAGGTTGTACTTGGCCATGCCGCCCTTGATGAGGTCGAAGCCGACGCGCGTGGCGCCGTCCATTTCGATCGCACCGCAGAAGCCGATTTCGCCGTCGCCCTGGGAGAAATGCAGGTCGCCCATCGAGAAGCCGGCGCCCTTGACGTACACCGGGAAAAAAATGCGGGTGCCGATCGACAGGTCCTTGATGTCGGTGTTGCCGCCGTGCTCGCGTGGCGGCACCGTGCGCGCAGCCTCGCCTGCCATGCGATCGAATTCCGCGCCGGAAACGCCGCGCAGCACTGCGGTGCGCGGGTCGGGCGGCTGGGCCAGGCCCTTGGCGGCCAGCGGTGCTTCGCGGCGGTTCCATTCGTCCAACAGTTCGCGGGAGGGCAGGCAGCCCATCAGCCCAGGGTGCGTCAGGCCGGCCAGCCGGACCCCGGGAATATGGCGTGACGTGGCATAGACGCCTTTCAAGTCCCAGATGGCCTTGTCGGCATCGGGAAAGTAATCGGCCAGGAAGCCGCCGCCGTTGGATTTTGCGAACACGCCAGAAAAGCCGATCGGCGTGACGGGCTTGATGTCGAGCAGGTCCACCACCAGCAGGTCGCCCGGCTCCGCGCCTTCAATGTAGAAGGGCCCTGTGAGCGGATGCGCGCGCGTCAGGTCGACATTGCGCACGTCGTCGACCTTGTCGTCGTCGCGGATCTGAGCATCGAGAAAATCCAGCGATTCGATGATGATCTCTTCGCCGGGCTTGACCTTGGAAAGGAACGGGATGTCCGGATGCCAGCGGTTGTGGCCGAGTTCGGCCTGCTCTGCCAGCGGCTTGCCGGGCTGGATCTTGAAATGCTGCATGGTGGTTTCTCCTCAGGGAAGTGGCGTCAGGCGTGGGGGATGCCATCGATGGGGCATTCGGGCGTGCCGGCGGTGCGGCGGGTGAGTGCCTCGACCTGCGCGCGCGCGGCGGCCGGATCGTTCACCCAGGTCTTGTAGAAATCGAATGGGCAGGCGGCCACGCCTTCCGGTGCTTCTCCGGAGTTGATGGTGCCGGTGTAGCCGCGGTGCAGCAGCTTATAAAGATGGTTTTGCGATTGCAGGTGCTTGCGCGCATCGCGGATCAGCCCGACCGACAGCTCGGCGTACTGGATGCCCATCTCTTCGGTGCCGCATTCGCCCAGCGTGCGGCCGTCGAATCCAACGATGGCCGAGTGCCCGAAATACGAATACACGCCGTCGAAACCGGCCGCATTGGCGACCGCCACGTAGACGTTGTTCATCCACGCCATGGCTTTGGACACCATCACCTGCTGCTCTTTGGCCGGGTACATGTATCCCTGGCAGCGGACGATCAACTCAGCGCCCTTCATCGCGCAGTCGCGCCAGATCTCGGGGTAGTTGCCGTCGTCGCAGATGATCAGGCTGATCTTCAGGCCCTTGGGGCCTTCCGATACGTAGGTACAGCCGCCGGGGTACCACCCTTCGATGGGGCACCACGGCATGATCTTGCGGTACTTCTGCACGATTTCACCCTGGTCGTTCATCAGGATGAGCGTGTTGTAGGGCGCCTTGTTCGGGTGGTCTTCATGACGCTCGCCGGTGAGCGAAAACACGCCCCACACCTTCGCTTCGCGGCATGCCGCGGCAAAAATGGCGGTCTCGTCGCCGGGGATGGTGGCCGCCGTCTCGTACATCTCGGCGGCGTCGTACATGATCCCGTGCGTGGAGTATTCGGGAAACACCACGAGGTCCAGCCCGGGCAGACCTTGCTTCATGCCGACCAGCATCCGGCCGATGTTGCGCGCGTTCTCCAGCACCTCGGCGCGCGTGTGCAGGCGCGGCATCTTGTAGTTGACGACGGCCACGCCAACGCAGTCCTGGCTGCTTGAAATGTCCCCGTGACGCATGCTTGCTCCTATGGTGTGAGGTGGGTCAAACCGAGAGGTATCGGCTGATGGTGGCGGCATCGACCTTGTCGCGCGTTTCTTCGTAGACGAAGCGCCCTTTGTCGATGACGAGAAAGCGGTCGGCAATATCAAGGGTGAAGCTGAGCACCTGTTCCGACACGACGATGGTGAGCTGGCGCAGCTTGCGGATCTCCTTCAGCGCCCGTGCGATGTCCTTGATGATCGACGGCTGGATGCCCTCGGTCGGCTCGTCCAGCAGCAGGACCTTCGGGTTGGTGGCCAATGCACGCGCAATGGCGAGCTGCTGTTGCTGGCCGCCCGACAGGTTCCCGCTCTTGCGCCCGCGCATGTCGTACAGAACGGGAAACAGCGCATACAGTTCGTCCGGGACGCGCCCGCCGGCAGACGCCGGCAGACCGGTCTGGATGTTCTCCAGCACCGTCATGCTCGAGAACATCATGCGGCCCTGCGGCACGTAGGCGATGCCGCGCGCCACGCGCTGGAACGAGGGCAGGGCCGTCAGTTCCTGGCCGTCGATCGACACGCTGCCCGAGCGCGTCGGAAGAATGCCCATCAGGGTTTTGAACAGCGTGGTCTTGCCCATGCCGTTGCGGCCCATCACGGCCACGATCTCCTGCGGTGCCACCTGCAGGTTGAGGGCATGGAGCACCTGGCTCTGGCCGTATCCGGAAACGAGGTCGGTCACGTTGAACATGTGCGGCTCCGGGGCTCAATGGCCCAGATAGACTTCAATGACTTTCGGGTCGGCCTGCACCGCATCCATGCTGCCTTCGGCCAGCACCTTGCCCTGGTGCAGCACGGTCACGCGGTGGGCGATGCTCTTGACGAACTCCATGTCGTGCTCGATGACGAGCACCGACCGCCCCTGGCTGATGCGGCCGAGCAGTTCGGCTGTCTTCTCGCGTTCCGACACGCTCATGCCGGCCACGGGTTCATCGAGCATCACGAGTTCCGGCTCCTGCATGAGCAGCATGCCGATCTCAAGCCATTGCTTTTGCCCGTGCGAGAGCAGGTCCGCCTGCTGGTGCAGCAGCTCGTTCAGGAAGATGTCGCGGGCCACCGCTTCTACGCGTTCCACCACGTCGGGCGTGCGGCGGAAGGCGAGTGCGCCGAGCACCTTGCGCCCGCGCGGGAACGACATCTCCAGGTTCTCGAACACCGTCAGGTTTTCGTAGATGGAGGGGGTCTGGAACTTGCGGCCGACGCCCGAGCGCACGATGTCGTGCTCGCGCATTTTCGTCAGCTCCAGGTTGTTGAAGCGGATGCTGCCGGAGGTGGCGCGCGTCTTTCCGCAGATCAGGTCCAGCACCGTGGTCTTGCCCGCGCCGTTGGGGCCGATCACCACGCGCACTTCGTTGCGGTCGACATACAGGTTCAGGCTGTCCACCGCCTTGAAGCCATCGAACGACACCGTCAGGTCTTCGATCGCCAGCACGGGCTTGGGCATTTCCACGCCGATCGGTTGGGTCATGGTGGGCTCCTCGTTTAGCCTTGCGCGGTGGCGCTGGGCGCCGGTTTTGCCGCCGTGCGGCGGCCTTGCAGCAGCCGTGCGATCCATTTGCGGCCGTGGCTGTCGTACAGGCCGGCCAGGCCGTTGGGGAAGTACATGACCACTGCAATGAACAGGCCGCCCATCAGGAACAGCCACAGCTGCGGGAAGGACTCAGAGAAATACGTCTTGCCGAAATTGACGAGCAGCGTGCCGTACACCGCGCCCAGCAGCGAGAGGCGACCGCCCACCGCGGCATAGATGACCATCTCGATCGACGGCACGATGCCGACGAACGACGGCGACATGAAGCCCACCTGCAGCGTGAACATCGCCCCGCCGATGGCCGACATGGCCGCCGCCACGCAGAACACGAACACCTTGAAGCTGGCGACGTCGTAACCGGAAAAGCGCACGCGCTCTTCCTTGTCGCGCATCGCCATCAGCAGGCGGCCGAGTTTGGAACGCAGGATGAAGCGGCCGAGCACGATGCAGCCCACCAGCAGGCCGGCGGTGACGAAGTACAGGATCAGCTTGGCGGAGTCGGTGCGGATGTCCCAGCCGAGCAGCGTCTTCAGGTCGGTGATGCCGTTGACGCCGCCCGTCCAGCCCTGCTGCCCGATGATGAGGATCGACAGGATCGCCGCGATGGCCTGCGTGACGATGGAGAAATACACGTCGCCCACGCGGCGCTTGAACATGGCGATGCCGATCAGCAGTGCAAGCAGCGTGGGCACCAACACCACCGCGACCACCGCGAAGCCGAAGTGGCGGAACGGCTCCCAGAACAACGGCAGGGCGGTCAGCTGGTTCCAGTCCATGAAGTCGGGAATGCCGGGCGTGGACTGGATCTTGGTGCTGACGGGGTCGGATGCTTCGAGCTTGAGGAACATCGCCATGCAATAGCCGCCGAGCCCGAAGAACACGCCCTGGCCCAGGCTCAGGATGCCGCCGTAGCCCCAGCACAGCACCAGGCCGACGGCCACGAAGGCGTAGCTGAGGTACTTGCCGATCAGGTTCAGGCGGAATACATCAAACGCCAGCGGCATGACGACGAAGATGACGGCGCAGAGTACGGCCAGGCCGAGCCAGTCGCGCTTGCGCTCTAGCCATGAATGAAGCGTGGGGTTCATGTCGGACTCCTTATTTGCGGACCTTGACCGAGAACAGCCCCTGGGGCCGCATCATCAGGATCAGGATCACGGCCGAGAGCGTCAGCACCTTGGCCATCGAGCCTGTGAGGAAGAACTCGGTGGTCGATTGCGTCTGGGCGATGGTGAAGGCCGACGCGATGGTGCCCAGCAGGCTTTGCGCGCCACCGAACACGACCACCAGGAAGGTGTCGACGATGTACAGCGACCCCGATGTCGGGCCGGTCGAACCGATGGTGGTGAACGCTGCGCCCGCCACCCCGGCCACGCCACAACCGAGTGCGAACGTCATGCGGTCCACGCGCCGCGTGTCAATGCCGACCGCACCGCTCATCACGCGGTTCTGCACCGTGGCACGCACCTGCAGGCCCCAGCGGGAGCGGAACAGCAGGAGGAACAGCGCACCGGTCAGCAGCGTGGTCAGGGCCATCACGAACAGGCCGTTGATCGGGATATCGATGCCGCCGCCTGGCGAGAACGATCCCATCAGCCAGTCCGGCAGCGTGGGGCTGACCTCCTTGGCGCCAAAGATGGAGCGGAAAGCCTGCTGCATGGCCAGGCTCAGGCCCCAGGTGGCGAGCAGCGTGTCGAGCGGGCGGTTGTAGAGCCGCGAGATCATCAACCGCTCGACTACGTAACCGATAGCCGCTGCCAGGACGAACGACAGCACCACGGCCGCGAAGAAGTAGTAAGGCTGCAGTGCCGGCGCGTAGCTGGCGGTGAGCGTCGACAGCAGGTACGTGGTGTAGGCGCCGATGGTGAGGAACTCGCCATGGGCCATGTTGATCACGCCCATCTGCCCAAAGATGATGGCCAGGCCCAGTGCCATCAGCAGCAGCACGCAGAAGAACGACAGGCCGTTGAAGCCCTGCATGGCGAAGATCGCCCCGAATTCCGACAACGAGGTCATGGCGGCTCCACGAAGACGATGGATGCGGTGGGAAGCGGTCCGTCCGGCTTGCAAACCGTGCTGCGGCCGGACCGCGTCTGCGGCGGGTTACTGGTAACCCTTCGGGAACGGATTCGGTTCGATCAGACCCGATTCGTAGACGACCTTGAACTGGCCGTCCGTCTGCACTTGCCCGATGCGCGTCTTGCTCCACAGGTGGTGGTTGGCGTGCACCTTCACGTAGCCTTCCGGCGCGGTGTTCAGCTCGATGCCGGGCGAGGCCGCGACCACCTTGTCGACGTCAAAACTGCCGGCCTTTTCCACCGCCGCCTTCCACAGCCACGGGCCGAGGTAAGCCGCCTGCGTGACGTCGCCGATGACAGCCTTCGCGCCGTACTTGGCCTTGAAGGCCTCGACAAACTTCTTGTTGTTGGGGTTGTCCAGGCTCTGGAAGTACTTCATGGAGGCGTAGAAGCCGGCCATGTTCTCGCCGCCGATGCCGAGCAGCTCATCTTCCGTGACGGACAGCGTCAGCAGTGTCTGCTTGTCGGCGGTCACGCCCGCGGCCTTCATCTGCTTGTAGAAGGCCACGTTGGAACCACCCACCACGGCAGCGAAAATCACGTCGGGCTTCTTCAGCTTCATCTTGTTGATCAGCGAGCCGAACTGCGTGTTGCCGAGCGGGTAGTACTCCTCGCCGACCACCTCGCCGTGCAGCACGTTTTCGATGTGCTTGCGCGCGATCTTCATCGACGTGCGCGGCCAGATGTAGTCGGAGCCGACCAGATAGAACGTCTTGGCCTTCTTCTCCTTGGCCACCCAATCCAGCCCGGCCAGGATCTGCTGCGTGGCTTCCTGCCCGGTGTAGATCACGTTCTTGGATTGTTCCAGCCCCTCGTAGAACGTGGGGTAGTACAGCAGCCCGTTGTCTTTCTCGAACACTGGCAGCACGGCCTTGCGCGACGCCGAGGTCCAGCAGCCGAACACGGTGGCGACACGGTCAGCTTCGAGCAGCTTCTTTGCCTTCTCGGCAAAGGTCGGCCAGTCCGATGCGCCATCCTCCTGGATGATCTTGATCTTGCGGCCCAGCACGCCGCCCGCGGCGTTGATCTGGTCGATGGCCAGGCGCTCGGCCTGGATCGAGCCTGTCTCGCTGATCGCCATGGTGCCGGTAGCCGAATGCAGTTGGCCCACGGTGACCTCGGTGTCGGTCACGGCAAGCTTGGTGGTGTTGACCTTGGCGGTCGGGTGCGACTGGGCGAGCGTGGCAAGCGGCGTCGCCAGCAGTGGCATGACGGTAAGACACAAGGCGAGGCGCCGAAGGCGCGAGGGGTGGCGTGACATCGTGGTTTCTCCCGGTTGCGGATGGTGGTCGGTGTGAACAGGCATGGAGGCAAGCCTAGGCGGGGGCCTCGATTGCCGGAATACGTCAACCGACGTACAGCGCGGCCGCATTGCGCGGCGCAGCCATCCGCAATCAAAAACACGACGACATCACAAGGGTGAACCGGCCGAGTGCGAGGGCGGAACGGAACTTGCATCGCCCGCCGCGCCTTCTCGCCTAGAGCATGAAGCTCAGGCGCGGTTCACCGAAACGGGGAGCGTTCGTGCACCAATCCGGCACCCAGCGCATCGTCAAGATCCGTCGTGACTACAACACGTGGGTCGCCGACGAGACGCTGGAAGACTACGCATTGCGCTATACGCCGCGCGGATTCCGCAAATGGTCGGAATTCCGCGTGGCGAATACCGCGCTGGGAGCCACGTCGTTCCTGGCGCTGGAGGCCATTGGCGGCTCGCTCGCCATCAACTACGGCTTTACCAACGCGTTCTGGGCGATCGTGGTGGTGAGCGTGCTGATCTTCCTGACCGGCCTGCCGATCAGCTATTACGCAGCGCGCTTCGGCGTCGACATGGATTTGCTCACGCGCGGTGCCGGTTTCGGCTACATCGGCTCGACGGTCACCTCGCTGGTCTACGCCACCTTCACGTTCATCTTCCTGGCGCTGGAGGCGGCCATCATGGCGCTGGCCGTGCAGCTTTACGTCGGGTTGCCGCTGCCCATCGCCTATGTGCTCTGTTCGCTGGTGATCATCCCGCTGGTGACGCACGGAGTCACGGCCATCAACAAGCTGCAGAGCTGGACCCAGGTGCTGTGGCTGGTGTTGCTGGTGCTGCCCTACGCTGCGGTGCTGCTGCGCAATCCGCGCGCCTTTGCCGACTGGCCGAGCTTTGGCGGCCTGTCGGAATCGGGCCGCGATTTCAACCTGCTGGCCTTTGGCGCCGGCTGCACCGTGGCCTTTGCGCTGATCGTGCAGATTGGCGAGCAGGTCGACTACCTGCGCTTTCTGCCCGAGAAGACGCGCGCCAACCGCGGCAAGTGGTGGCTGGCCCTGCTGGCGGCGGGGCCCGGTTGGGTGGTGCCGGGCGCGCTGAAGATGCTGGGCGGCTCCTTTCTGGTCTTCCTCGCCGTTCAGCACGAGGTGGGCACGGCGCGCGCCGTGGAGCCCACGCAGATGTACCTGGTGGCCTATCAGTACGTGTTCGGCTCGCCTGCATTGGCGATGGCGGCCATGGCGTTGTTCGTGGTGGTGTCGCAGATCAAGATCAACGTCACCAACGCCTACGCCGGTTCACTGGCGTGGTCCAACTTCTTTGCGCGCCTCACGCACAGTCATCCGGGGCGTGTTGTCTGGCTGGTCTTCAACGTGCTCATCGCGCTGCTGCTGATGGAGCTGGGCGTGTTCGAGGCACTGAACGAGGTACTGGCGCTGTATGCCAACGTGGCCATCGCATGGATCGGCGCGCTCGTAGCGGATCTTGTCATCAACAAGCCCTTGGGATACAGCCCCGCACACATCGAGTTCAAGCGCGCCTACCTGTACGACGTCAATCCGGTTGGCGTGGGCGCCATGCTGATCGCCTCGGTGGTCGCGACGCTCGCTCACCTCGGGTTGTTCGGTGCCGTGACGGAAGCGCTATCGCCGTTCGTCGCATTGGGCGTGGCGTTCCTCTGCGCGCCGCTCATCGCCGTGGCCACGCACGGGCGGTTCTACCTCGCGCGCAAGGTGCACGCGCCCGCCGACGCCGAACATGCGCACGCCGGCGCCATGCGCTGCGTGATCTGCGAGAACGTGTTCGAGCGGGAGGACATGGCGCAGTGCCCCGCCTACGCTGGCAGCATCTGCTCGCTATGTTGCTCGCTGGATGCGCGCTGCGGCGACGCGTGTAAGCCGCACGGCAGACTGTCTGCGCAAATCGCGCAGGCTTGGCGACATTGGTTTCCAAACACTGAACTGCCGCGACTGCACGTGCGCGTGGCGCAGTACGCCGCCGTGCTGCTGATCGTGCTGGGCTTGCTGGCAGGCGTGTTGACGCTGATCTACTACCAGACCGCCGTCACCCTGAGCGCGGACCAATCGCCGTTGCAATTGCTGGCGCGCGGTTACATCAAGGCGTTTTTCGCGCTGGCGCTGGTCGGCTGCGTGGGCGCCTGGTGGCTGGTGCTGGCCAAGGAAAGCCGCAAGGTCGCGCAGGAAGAGTCCAACCGCCAGACCATGCTGCTGATGCGCGAGATCGAAGCGCACCGCAAGACCGACGCCATGCTGCAGCAGGCCAAGCAAGCCGCCGAGTCTGCCAACCGGGCCAAGAGCCGCTACGTGACGGGCTTGAGCCATGAACTGCGCACGCCGCTCAACAGCATCCTCGGCTATGCGCAACTGCTGATGCGCGATGCGTCGATTCCACCTGCGCGCCGCGAGGGCCTTGCCACCATATTCCGCAGTGGCGAGCACCTCTTGGCCCTGGTCGACGGGCTGCTAGACGTTGCGCGCATCGAGGCCGGCAAGCTGCAACTCGACGTGAGCCAGGTGGCGTTTCCTGCGTTCCTCACGCAGATCGAAGCGATGATGGAACCGCATGCCTCGGAAAAAGGACTGGCCTTCCGCATGGAGCATGTGGGCCGCATTCCCGATGCGGTGCGCATGGACGAGAAGCGCGTGCGCCAGATCCTGATCAATCTGCTGGGCAACGCGGTGCGCTTTACGGACAGCGGTACGGTGTCGCTGCGTGTGGCCTACGCGCGTGAGCTGGCGACCTTCGAGATTCTCGATACCGGCATCGGCATTGCCTCGGATGAACTGGAGCGCATCTTCCTGCCGTTCGAGCGGGGCGCCGCAGCGCACGCGCAGGACAACGGCGCTGGCCTCGGTTTGACCATCTGCCGCATGCTCACCACGCTGATGGGCGGCCAGCTGAGCGTGGACAGTGTGCCCGGCGAGGGCACGCGCTTTACCGTGCGGTTGTTCCTGCCGGAGGTGCGCGAGCCCCGCGCGGTCGACCGCATCCGTCATGTCAGCGGCTATCGCGGTGCGCGGCGGACCGTGCTGGTGGTGGATGACCAACGCGAGCAGCGCCGTATCGTGGTGGGCGCGCTCGCGCCGCTGGGTTTCACGCTCGTCGAAGCCGCCAGCGGGCCCGAGGCGATGCGCCAGCTCGGCACCTTGCCGGTCGACCTGATCGTGATGGATGTCTCGATGCCATCGATGGACGGCTTCGAGGCCAGCCGGCTGATCCGCAAGCAGGCACTCAGTGTGGCGCCGATCCTGGTGTTGTCGGCCAATGCGTTTGCCGGTGACCGTGCACGCGGTGCCGCCGCCGGCTGCGACGACTACCTTGCCAAGCCTGTCCACCTGCCGCATCTGCTCGACAAAGTGGGCGAGCTGCTCAACCTCGAATGGATCGTCGACAGCGAAGCGGCTGAGGAAGCGCCGCCGCCAGCACGCTCGCATGCGCCGCTGCCGGCAGAGCTGGTCGCACAGTTGCGGCCGCTGCTCGAGATCGGCTACATCCGCGGGCTCATCGAATTGCTGGATGAAGCCGAACATCGCGATCCTGATCTTGCCGGCGTGCTGCAACCTGTGCGTTCGGCCGCGCGGCGATTCCGATTGACGGAACTGGATATGTTGCTCAAAGGAGCCCCTTCAGATGAACACAGCGTGGATTGACCATGGCGGCGCTGCGGCGCTGCATATGCCATCGGCCTCGCAGGCGATCGGTGCGGCCGCTGCGGGCTCCGGCGTCGTGCTCATCGTTGACGATACGCCGGACAATCTGGCGCTGCTGTCCGATGCGCTCGACGCGGTCGGCTACACCGTCCTGGTGGCGCTGGACGGCCCTAGCGCGCTGGATCGCATCGAGCGTCTGACCCCCGACATCATCCTGCTGGACGCCGTCATGCCCGGCATCAGCGGCTTCGAGACCTGCGAGCACATCAAGGCCAATGCGCGCCACGCGCAGATTCCCGTGATCTTCATGACGGGACTGACGGAGAGCGAGCATGTTGTGCGCGGCTTCCGTGCCGGCGGAATCGACTACATCACCAAGCCGATCCGCCCGGAAGAGGTGCTGGCGCGTGTTGCCGCGCATCTGGAGCGCGCCCGTGCGCACCGGCAGGCAGACGAAATCGTTGGCCTGGGCGGCCGCGCGGCGCTGGTGGCCGATGTGCATGGCGAGATCCACTGGCGCAGTTCGCGGGTCGCGCCGTTGTTTGCGCGCTTTTATCCGGACCACGGCGACATGCAGCGGCTGCCCTCGGTATTGCAGCAGTGGCTGGCGCAGAGCGTGGGACCCGTTGGCGCACCCGAAGCCGGCCGGATGGCGGAGGACGGCGAGGGCGTGCGGCTGGTTGCAAGGCTGGCTGGGCCGGCGCCGCACAGCGCGTGGGTCATCCAGTTGGAAGAGCACGACGACCGCAAGGTGAGCGATCGCCTCTGCGCAAGGTTTCGTCTGACCGCGCGCGAGGCGGAGGTGCTGCTGTGGATTTCACGCGGCAAGACCAATCGCGACATCGGCGACATCCTCGGTATGCGCCCGCGTACGGTCAACAAGCACCTCGAGCACATCTTCGAGAAGCTTGGTGTGGAAACACGCGTGGCTGCTGCCGCGCTGGCTTTGCAGGCTCAGCCGGGTTGAGGATCCGTCGGGCTGCGCCGGCTTTGTGGCGGGCACGCTTGTAGCGCTAGCCCTGCCTACGCACGTAGCGCCATTTGAAACCGTCTCCTGAACGCTGCACCTTGCCCGCGGACGTTTCCGGAAAATGGGCGGCGAAGACCGTCGCATTGGTTTCAGCCGCCCGGTCCAAGAGCCTTCGCCGCGACTCACGCGCCTGTGCCTGATCCAGGCAGAACACGGAGTTCCATTCTGGCCGGTACACCTGGATCGCGCTGTGCATGACGTCGCCGGAGAAGAGCGCCGTTTCGCCGCGCGATCGCACCTCGATCGCCATATGGCCGAAGCTGTGCCCGAACGTGGGCACGAAGCGGATGCCGTCAAGAATCTCTTCGCCCGCGTCGCGCACCGCGCGGGCCTGCCCGGCTTCAATCAGCGGCAGCACACTGTCTTCAAACACCATCCGCCGCGGCTCGCCTTCCGGCATCGCGAAGAAGTCCTGCTCGCGCTGGCCGAACACATAGGTGGCGTTGGGAAAGACCGTTACCCATCGCCCGTCCTGCCAATGCGTGTTCCAGCCGACATGGTCGACATGCAGGTGCGTCAGCAGCACGTAGTCGACCTGTTCCGGCCGAAACCCCGCAGCCGCAAACCGCTCGAGCACGGGATTGTCGAGCTGATCGAACAACGCGTTGAAGGGGCGCGATTTGCCGTTGCCGATGCCGGTATCGACCACGATGGTGAGCCCGTCGGCCTGCACGACCCACAGATGGGTTTTCAGCGGTACCCGGCGGTTGGTCAAATCCAGGCTTTCGGTGCCAAAGCGCTCTTCGATCGCGCGGCCCGCGTCTTCATTCCAGAGCGGGAACAGGCGTTCCGGTGGCAGCGCAAAATCGGTCTCGTCGACGCGCGTGATGGTGGCGGCACCAACGTGATGGATGGGGGAAGCGGATGTCACCAGCATGACGGTTCTCCGAAAATCAGCGAGTGTTGGCGGCCGGCACCCGCCGTGTGGCGATCGTGTAAAGCACCGCGCTGGCAAGCGCAGACACGCCGCCGACCACCGCAAGTGCCATTCCCAGGCTGCTGCCAGTTTGCCCCAGGCGCTCATTCAGGTAACCGACCGACAGCGGACCGACCCCCCCGCTGATGGCGTTGGTCATGAACACCAGCAAGGCAAGCGACCGGCCGCGCATGCGGTTGGGCATGGCAATCTGTAGCGGCACGGGCGCCAGGCCCATCGCAATGCTGGCCGCGAACGCGCACGTGCCGTAGAGCAGCACCGCCACGCCGCTGTTGCTGACGAGCGGCATCGCAATGGCTGCGGGCACCAACACGGCAACAGCGCATGCCGAAAAGCCCAGTACGCGCCGCAACGCTGTCTCGTCGGTGACGCGCGTGGCCAGCATGCCGGCGCAGGCGACCCCCAGCATGCCACCGATCATGTAAGCGGGCGCCGCCATCTGACCGACCACATTCGGCGCGAGATGAAACCGGCGCATTAGCAGTGTCGGAAACCATGCGGCGTGCGAATAGAACAGCGTGATGAGCGCAACGTACGCAGCAAAGTACGCGAGGCAGAAGCGGTTACGAACGAACAACTCGTTCAGCACGTCCCTGAGCGATGGCACTTCGTCTTCTGCGCGCGCAGTGTGGGCCAGCACTTCACGCCGCTGCGGCTCGCGCACGGTCAGCGCAACCAGCGCGGCCAGCCCCAGCCCGGGCAGGCCGACCGCAATGAACACCGCTTGCCACGGTGCGATGTCGTGCGCGGCAAGCCATGCATTTCCGCCACCGGCTGCTGCCGCTGAGAGCAGCATGCCGCCACCGAACAACGCCAGGCCGCCGCCCACGTACGGCCCAAGCATGAAGATGCTGCTAGCACGTGCGACCCGGCGCGGCGCAAAGATGTCGCTGAAGATCGATAGCGCAGCGGGGCTTAACGCCGCTTCGGCAATGGCAGTGCCCGCACGCGCGACCAGCAGCTCCGGAAAATTCGTCGCGAAACCGCACGCGGTGGTCGAGATGGCCCAGATGGCAATGCATGCGGCGATCAGCTTGACGCGATTGGACCGGTCGACGAGCCGGGCGACGAAGACGCCCGCCGTGGCGTAGCACATGGTGAACGAAAAGCCTTGCAGCAGGCCGATCTGCGTATCGGTCAGCGAGAGGGATTGCTTGATCGGCTGCACGAGAATGCTGACGACCTGCCGATCGAGGTACGAGAACGCAAAGCACACGAAGAACAGCAGGACGATGTAGGCGGGGTGGCCGACATTGCCAGCAATGCTGCGCGGCGCAGCGTCCTCCGGCGGCTCTGTTGAAAGGGTTTGGCTGGGCATGATGGGTCTCCGTCTTGTCTTGTTATGTCGTGATGTGAATCGAATGGCAGCCAGCTCAGTCGAGACTGGCTTCCGTAGCGAGCAGTGCGATGCAGTCGCCCGGTTCGACGCGTGCAAACGTGCGCATGCACATGACCGTGCCGTCGCCGCGGAACGCGATGTCCTCGGGCGCCGCCCAGGGGCGGTGCGGGTCGAAGAGGCGGCCTGCCAATTGCCCGGCGCGAACCTGGTCGCCCAGCGCGAAGGTCGGTTCGAACACACCGGCACGCGGTGCGTACACGTAATGGCGCGCGCCTTCCACGCGCAGGAAGCGTGTCTGCTTCGGCGCTGACACTGCCGGTTCCGGCATCACGCCAAGCCGATGGAGCACGCGCTGCAGGCCGGTTTCGACGATCGCGAGGTTGCCGGCGTCGCAGCCGGCATGGCCGCCAAACTCTCCGCAGAAGAACAACGTGCCGTGGCGTTCAGCGGCAGCGGCGAAGGTCCGGTCTTCGCCAAGCAGATCCATGATCATGGTGTGCGGTGCGCCAAAGTCGCGCACCAGTTCCAGATAAAGCGCGCGTTGTTCACCGTGCGCCGGCGGGGACGCCAGCAGCGTGGGCAAGTGATCGAACGATGCACCGCCGGCATGAAGGTCGATCACGATATCTGCACGCGGCAGCAGTTCGGTCTCGACATAGTGCGCAATCATTTCGGTCGGCTGCCCGTTGCGCGCACCCGGGAACATACGGTTCAGGTTGCCCCGGTCGATCGGGGAGGTGCGCGAGCCGTTGATGAAGGCCGGGAAGTTCAGGCCCGGAATCACGATCAGACGGCCGCGCATCGCCATCGACGGCAGCTGCTGGAGCAGCTTCATCAGGGCGACGGGGCCTTCGTATTCGTCTCCATGATTTCCGCCGGTCAGCAGCACGGTCGGGCCGGTCCCTGCGCCGGCATTGCACACCGCAATGGGGATCGGAATATGCCCGTAGGCGGAGCGGTCATGTGACCACGGCAGGCGCAGCGTTCCGGTCTGGAAACCGACGCGTTCGAAGTCGATGTCGGTAGCGATGAGGGAGGCAGAATTTGTCATGGCGGCAAGCGTGAAGACGAGGTGTCTTCACTATCGCCGACGCCGGAAAGCGCGGCCAATGCCGATTTCTGCGGCGGCCGATGCCTTGCAGGCATCGCTCTTGGAACGCGCCGGGGGTCTACTGCAACTGCGCGATAAAACGCAGGAGTGCCGCGTTGGTGTGCGCCGAAAGGAAACAGAATTCCAGCGGCAGCGGCACCGACAGATCGCGCAGTTCGACAAAGCGCACGCGGGCGGGTGGCCGATGACGATTGGCGGCGTTGACGATGGCCGCACCCATGCCGGCAGATACGAGCGACAAGATGGCGGTTTCCGTCGATGCTTCCTGGCGGATATCGAGCGTGAGTCCGCGTTCGGCACAGGCTGACAGGAGCCGGTCGTAGTAGGCGGGATAAATGCGGCGCGGAAACGCGATGAATGGCCTGCCCGCAAGCTCGCTGGCGAGGACCGCGTCCTCGCTGCCAAGAGACCACGACTGCGGCACCGCCAGCACGACGTTCTGTTCCAGCACGGGCACGCCGGCGATGCCCTGCGGCAACGTGCCGAGGCGGTAACAGAAGCCGCCGTCGAGCTGACCCGCTGCAATCGCCTCAAATTGCTCCGGCGTATTCATCGGCGTCAGTTCGAGCGCGACGTCGGGCGCGGTCTGCTGGAAGGCGCTGAATGCCTGCGAGACGATGCCGATCCACGCGGCGTTCTCGACAAAGCCGAGCCGCAGTTGGCCATGCACGCCATCTGCAATGCGCCGTGCCAGACGGTTTGCCGCATCGACGCGCGTGAGGATGTCGCGCGCTTCATCAAGGTATGCAGTGCCTGCCGCCGTCAGCTTCAGGCCGCGTGGGGTGCGTTCGAACAGCGCTGCGCCGATGGCGTCTTCAAGGTCCTGGATCTGGCGCGAGATGGCCGGCTGCGTGACGTGCAACTGCTCCGAAGCGGCCCGCACGCTGCGCAGCTCGGCTACAGCGATGAAATACCGAAGATGCCGAAGCTCCATGATGGTCCCGCGCAGTCAGGTCGTCGGCAATGATAGTGCAGCCTCTGAGCCAAATCGACGAGGTCCTGCTGACATTGCGCGGTGCCGCCATGCGCAGAATCACGCCGCCTGGGGCGAGGCATGTGCAACGGCGTCGAGTTCGCGCATCGCATCTTCCGGCAACGTCATCGCCGCCGCGCCCAGGTTCTCGCGCAGGTGGGCGACCGACGAAGTGCCCGGGATCACCAGGATGTTCGGCGACCGGTGCAGCAGCCACGCGAGTGCGGTCTGCATTGGTGTTGCGCCAAGCCGCGCTGCGACATCGTTGAGCGTGGACGACTGCAGCGGGCTGAACCCGCCCAGCGGGAAATACGGGACATACGCAATGCCGTCGCGGGCAAGCGCGTCGATCAGCCTGTCGTCGTTTCTGTGGGCGAGGTTGTAGTGGTTCTGCACGCAGACGATCTCGCAGATCCGCCGTCCTTCTGCGATCTGGTTGGCCGTGACGTTGCTCAGCCCGATATGCCGCACCATCCCCTGACGTTGCAGTTCGGCCAGGACCGTGAGGGGCGCCTCGATCGATCCTTCGGCGGGGCCGTGCGTGTCGAACATGATCCGCAGGTTCACCACCTCCAGCACATCCACGCCGAGGTTGCGCAGGTTGTCGTGCACCGCTTCGGTCAGCGCCTGCGCAGAAAACGCCGGCAGCCACGCGCCCTTCGCATCACGCCGGGCACCGATCTTGGTGACGATGAGCAGGTCGTCGCGATACGGATGCAACGCTTCGCGAATCAACTGATTCGTGATGTGCGGGCCGTAGAAATCGCTTGTGTCGATATGGTTGACGCCCGAGGACACGGCCTCGCGCAATACGGCAAGCGCCGCGTCGCGATTCTTGGGCGGGCCGAAGACGCCCGGGCCGGCGAGCTGCATGGCGCCATAGCCGAGACGGTGCACCTGGTGGCCGCCGATGGAAAACGTGCCGGACTGAACGATGAGAGACATGGTCACACTCCTGTGTCGAAGATCGACGAAGAAAAAGGGCATGACGGCAGAGTAGGCGCAAGCGCGGTGCGCGATAAGTGGACATAATCCGCACGGGTTGTACGAAAGGGCGAACAATGAAAGTCGATCTGGGTGATCTGAATGCCCTCGTGGCGGTGGCGCAGGCCAAGGGCTTCCGCGAAGGTGCAAGGCTGATGGGCGCGAGCGCATCCGGGCTCAGCGAGGCGGTGCGGCGGTTGGAGACGCAGCTCGGTGTGCGCCTGTTGAACCGTACGACGCGCAGCGTCTCACCCACTGAAGCGGGGCAGCGTCTGCTGAGCCGTCTGCGACCCGCATTGAGCGAGGTAGAAGCCGCGCTTGATGTCGTCAACAGCTTTCGCGAAAGACCCGCCGGCACGCTGAAGCTCAATGTGCCGATGAGCGCCGCGAGGCTTGTGCTGCCCACCATCATCCCGGGCTTTCTCGACGCTTATCCCGAGATACAGCTGGAGGTCGTGGCCGAAGAGAGCTTTGTCGACATCCTGGCTGCAGGTTTCGATGCAGGCATCCGTTATGACGAGCGGCTCGAACAGGACATGATCGCCGTCCCGATCGGGCCTCGGTCCCAGCGGTTCGCAACGGCAGCGGCACCCGGCTATCTCGATCGACGCGGCCGGCCCGCCCATCCGCGCGACCTGCTCGGCCACGCTTGCCTGCGCGGTAGGTTTGCAAGCGGTGCGATGCCGCCGTGGGAATACGAGCGTGATGGTGAAGTGGTTCGGGTGGAACCGTCCGGTCCGCTGCTCGTTCGCATTGGGGGTGCGACCGATCTTGTCGTGGACGCAGCCCTGGCCGGCGTGGGCGTTGTCCATCTCTATGAAGACTGGCTGCGTCCACACCTTGCCAGCGGTGCGCTCGAACCCGTGCTCGAGGATTGGTGGCGGCCGTTCCCGGGGCCGTATCTCTACTATCCGGGGCGGCGCCTTGTTCCGGCGCCGCTCAGGGCGTTCATCGATTTCATCAAGGCCGCTTCGGACTAGCACGGCACTTCCAGCTCTTGCGGCAGAGCCGGCTTACTGCTCGCGCGCCCACTGCGGCACTGCTTGGGCAACGGGGTTCCATCGAGTTTCCGTGATGGCTTCGTAGGACGCGCGCGCCTTTTGCACAATCCACGTAGTACGCGGTGGCGGTCATGGCTCGCACACTTGGGGCCGTTGTCCACTTGGCCATCGGCCGTTCGCACCATGCAGCACGTTCGCCTCATGCTTGAGTACTTTCACCCGTGGACGAATGCTGCCGGGTTTTACCTCGCGCGTGCCAAGGGCTGGTTTGCGCGTGCAGGGCTGGACGTGGAAATCGTCGTGCGTGACGACGCCCGAGGCGACACGCTCGATCACGTCATGCGCGGCGATGTGCATCTGGGTGTGTGCCCGACCCGGCGTGTGCTGGCCCGTTTTGAGACAGGCGAGTCGGTCTGCGGTGTGGCCGCCGTCAACCAGCGCAGCCTGGAAGCCATCCATTCGGTGAGCGGGCGCGGCATCACCCGCCCGCGCGATCTCTGCGGGCGCCGTGTGGCGCTCAACCCCACGGTGCGTGCGCGCGCCTTGCTGGCCGACATCGTTCGCGCAGATGGCGGCGACCCCGATGCCGTGAAACTGGTCGACGCCGGTGTGCGCGAGCTGACGTTCGATGAACTGCGTGATGGCGCGGCCGATGCGAGCTTCGGCAGCTACTGGGCGTGGGAGGGCGTAATGCCTTCATCCCTGCCTGATGCGCAGCGCCAGGTGTGGCCGATCGATGAGATCGGCGCACCGTCGTATCACAGCTACCTGCTGGCTGCGGATGCGCGCTGGCTGGAGCGGAATGCAGGCGTGGTCAGCGGTTTGCTGACCGCCGCCTCGCGCGGGTTTGCCGCAGCCCATGCAGATCCGGCCAGTGCGCTGCCGCTGTTCGAGCGCGTGATCCCGTATTTCCCGCGAACCACGCTTGCCCGATCGTTGCGCGCGGTGTCGACCACGTGGCTGAGTGATGGCGTTTGGGGCCGGCACGATGCGTCGCTCATGTCGGGCTACGCCGCGTGGCTGGCCCGGCACGGCATCGTCCGCCGGCCGCACGCATGGTCGGCCGCGGTGACGGATGCGTTCCTGCCGCCGCGCGCCACGCGTGTCCCCGAGAAGCCGTGCCTGCAGGCACCACCGGGCGCATTGGCATACGCCGGCCCGTAGTTGTCGGGTGCGATCGCGTTCCGATACTGAAGCGGCGGACGGTTTCCCCAACCGTTTTCATCCATCACTCATCACCCATCACCCAAGACGACGCCTGCGCGGCGTCAGGAGACGGTCATGACACTAGCGTCAGTGGCATCGGTATCGGTCAGCGGACCGAGCTGGTCCGGCGATTTCCTGCGCACGCTGCAGGCCCCCGCAAGCGGTGTGAGGCGGGTGGGCGGCGATGCATGGTTGCGGGTCGAGCCAGGTCGCGCCGCTGCGCCGCGTGCCGACGAAATCGTCGTCAATGATGTGATGTTCGGGGTCGATGACGTTGATGTCGCGCATCGCCGGGCAGTGCGTGCCGGCGCGGCCGATCTGGCACCGCCGCACTGGGGCGTTCTGCCCACGCCGCATGGGGAGCGCCCTGTGCGCATGGCACGCGTGGGCGGTATCGGCCATGTCACGCACACGTTTGTCGAGCGCGACCCTGTCGCCCGCGATGCCGCCTTCGATGGAAGGCAGGGGCTTGACCACCTCGCGCTGTGCCTGCCTTGCGGAACCATGGGCGCAACGGTTGCGCGTTACGAAGCGGGCTTTGGCCTGCATGTCACGCAAACCGAGCACATCCAGACGCGCAGTCTCGGCATGATCAACACGGTACTGCAGAACGCCAGCGGCAGCGTGAAGCTCGTGCTCTCTGCGCCCACACCGACCAGCCAGACGACGCAACTGCACCGCTTTGTCGACGTGCACGGCGGCGCGGGCATTCAGCACCTGGCGCTGCGTGTGCCCGCATTGTTGGCGCATAGCCTTGCACTCAAACGCCACGAGGTGAACTTTGCGGGCTCCATGCCTGAAGTGTTCGACGCCATGCTGGCGCGGATCGGGCACTGCCCGGTCCCGCGCGACGCTGCCTTGGCGCTTGGCATCATGGCCGACCGCGATGCCGATGGTCTCTTGTTGCAGTCATTTCTGGCGCCGTCCCGAACGGCCGAGCCAGTGTTCTTTTTCGAACTGATCGAGCGTCAGGGCGCACGCGGATTTGGCGCGGCAAACATCCGCGCCCTGTTCGAGGCGGTGGAGCGTGTGCAAGGTGCGCCCGTGGTGGCGGCTGAGTCGCAACGTCAGCCGGCCACGGTCTAGCGCTCCGCGCGATGGCTCATTGGGCTGTCTTGCGCTGGCGCCATTTGCGCCGCAGCTTGATGAACAGTGCCACCAATACCGACAGCACGATCCCCCAGGGCAACAGATAGGCCGCCGCTTCAATCACGCTCGCACTGGCGCGCACCAGTGAGGGCAGGAACTCGCGCAAGGCATTGCCGATGGGCGCCCAAAGGCTGCGCGCTGCCGTCTGCCGCGTGCTCAGGTCGATTGACAGCACCTCGCGGTTGACGCGGTCCATGAGGTGCGTGTTCTGGCCAGTGGCGGCCTCCAGTTCCGATTGCGTTTCCGCGAGCTTTTCTGCGATCAGGATCAGGTCTTCCACCTTGGTCGCCTTGCGCTGCAGGTCGAGCAGGCTTGCACGGTAATTCTTCAGCATCTCCAGGCGCTTGCCGACTTCGGCAATCGGCTGGCCGAGGTCGTCCACGTGGGTGCCCTGGCTGACAACGCCACCGCTATCGGTCAGGCGTTTGCGCATGGCTCGGACCCCCTCGGGGCTGGCGCGCAGGTTCAGATGGGCGGTGCCGCCGCGCTGGTCGCGTTCGAGCTGGATGATGGCGTCCATGACCGTGCAGTGCCATGTGGCCTCATTCACGCAGGTGTCCTGCAGCTCGCGGTACAGGCGCGCGAGCTGCGGGGTGTCGACTTCCAAAGAGACGCGGTGCTCGTAGGCGAGAAAGCGCTGCTCGGCGCGATCGGCCATCTTGGCGCTTTCGGCGGGCGCCGGCGCGGCAGCCGTCATCGCGGGCGATAGGCCGCCGCTGGGGCCGGATTCTTCTTTCTTGCTGCAAGCGCTCAGGGACAGCGCGATCAGGAGCAGGCCGAGGAGTCGAGTCATGGGCAAATGAAATGGCGTTGGGTTGTACGCAAAGTCCGGTGGGTTGCGGCGCAGTCTAGCGCACACAGCTGAGCAGATCCCGGCAGCGCGCAGGCAAGAAAAAACGCCCGCCGGCAGAACCGGTCGGGCGTTTTTTTTTGCGAACAACAGCGGTGTCAGGCGCGTTGCGGCACGGCGCGCGGCGCACGCTTGGTGTCGTGCGCTGGCACGTCGTCATGTACGTGTTCGACCTCATCCAGATAGCGCGTGTGCCAGCCGCTGGCCACGCCCCAGTGGTAGAAGAACAGCGAGAGCACCGCCACGATGCCCATGTCCCAGCCGTAGGGGATGTAGCCGTGGCCGCCAAACTCCGTGCTGCCGCAGTACGACAGCGCAGCGATGGTCGGCAGGTAGGCGATCATCCACCACGCGCCCTTGAGTTCCGTCTTGAAGTCGGGCCAGCCGGCCTTAGCCTGGTAGTAGAAGTACACGGGCAGAGCCACCAGCATCAGCACGATGATCTCGCCCGTCAGCGGCCACTTGGCCCAATACAGGATGAGCGACGCGCACACAAACGCGAACGGCGCGATGAGCGAGAGCCCCGGCAGACGCAGCGGGCGATGCAGTTGCGGCGACGTGCGGCGCAGCGACATCACGCTGATCGGGCCAGTCAGGTACGAGATGACGGTGGCCACCGAGATGACGGCAGCCAGCGCGCCCCAGCCACGGAAGAAGAACAGGAAGATGAACGACACCGCCAGGTTGAACCACATGGCCGGGCGCGACACGCCAAACAGCGGGTGCACGCGACCGAAGATGGCCGGCATGGTGTTGTTGCGCTCCATCGCGTAGATCATGCGCGTGGTGGTGGCCATGTACGTGCTGCCGGTGCCCGACGGGCTCACGAACGCATCGATGTACAAGACGATGGCCAACCAGTTCAGGTTCAGCGCGATCGCCAACTGGGCGAACGGCGAGTGGTAGTCGATGCCGTGCCAGCCATTGACGAGCGACTCAGGCGGCACCGCACCCAGGAAGGCCACCTGCAGCGCCACGTAGATCACCGCAGCCAGCAGGATCGAACCAATCACCGCGATAGGCACGTTGCGGCCTGGGTTGCGTGCCTCGCCCGCCAGGTTGATCGGGCTCTGGAAGCCGTTGAATGCAAACACGATGCCGCTGGTGGCAATGGCGGTCAGCACTGCAGACCAGCCGTACGGGGCAAAGCCCTGTCCTGCCACATTCGCGGCCGAGCTGCCACCAAAGTTGCCCGGGTGGAAGCCCGCTGCAACCAGCGCCACCGCCGTTGCGGCCGGAATGATGAACTTGAAGATAGTGATGGCGTTGTTCGCCTTGGCAAACACCTTTACGCCCCAGTAGTTCAGCAGGAAGTACACGACGACGAGCACCGCCGACAGGACCAGCCCCGGCGGCGTCAGCTCACCGTGCTGGAACAGCGACTGCGCCCAGGGCCACGGCCAACTGCTCATGTATTGGATGGATGCCTCAGCCTCGATGGGGATGACGGTGACGATGGCGATCCAGTTGGCCCAGGCCGCCACGAAGCCCACCAGCGACCCGTGCGAGTAGCGCGCATAGCGCACCATGCCGCCGGATTCCGGGAACATCGCGCCCAGTTCGGAATACGTCAGGGCAATGGCCAGGATGACGACGGCGCCGATGATCCAGGTGAAGATGGCAGCGGGGCCCGCCACCTTTGCAGCGTGGCCGGCGCCGAACAGCCAGCCGGAGCCGATGATCGAGCCCAGCCCGGTCAGCATCAATGCCCAGGCGCCGAGATTGCGTTGTACGTTTTTTTCCAAGAGGAGTCTCCGCCCCGGCGAGTCGGAAGTTCGACAGGGCATCGCGGTTGCTTACCAGTCCGCTTAGTTCTACCGAGGCGACGCTGTTTGGGCGTCGCCCGCCGTCCCATGTGGTGGGTGTCACCAGCCTAGGACATGCGTGTGCCGGATGATGCGTAGCATCAACCGCACCCGTCCGGCCGCGATGAAAGGCAAAACACGGTGTCTGCCTTCCGGGGGGGATTCGCGTATAGTCGTCGGCGACGTTGTGCGGGGTGCCGCACTTGCCGCCCGATTCCGGAGCCCGCAATGGGGCGCAATGATAGCGAAATCGTGAGCGGTTGCACCGCCTTTTTCATCGTTCCTCGCAGTTTTTTCTCCCCATGGAGTCCTCTCTCGCCACTTCGGTTGCACCTGCGTCACCTGCGCAGTGGCACCGGCGCGTGCTGATGCTGGCATTTCCCATCGTGCTGGCCAACCTGACGCAGCCGATCCTCTCGGCGGTGGATACCGCCGTGGCTGGGCATCTGCCGGGCCCGGAATACATTGGCGGCGTGGCGCTGGGCGGGGTCTTCTTCAACTTCGTGTTCTGGGGGTTTGGCTTCCTGCGCATGGGCACCACGGGGCTGGTGTCGCAGGCGCACGGCGCGGGCGACACGCGGGCATTGCGCGCGAGTGTGGTGCGTGCGCTGCTGCTGGCATTTGCCATTGGGGCGACATTGCTGGTGCTGCAGGTGCCGGCGATCCGCATCACGCTGGCGCTGCTCGGTGCGAGCGAATCCGTCACCCGCATGGCCGAGGTGTATTGCCACACGCGCATCTGGTCGGCGCCGTTTGCGCTGGCCAACTACGTGGTGCTCGGCACGCTGCTTGGGCGCCAGCAGGTGCGGCGCGCTTTGCTGCTCCAGGTTTTCATCAACACCGTGAACATGGTGGCAGTGCTGACCTTGGTGCTGGGAGCCGGCATGGGCGTGGGCGGTATCGGCGCGGCAACGGCGCTGGCTGACATTGCCGGATTTGGGCTCGGCATGCTGCTGCTCTGGCTGCAACGGCCCGTGGGCTTGCCGCCGCTCACGCGCGCCGAACTGCTCGCCCGCGACGCCTGGCGCCGGCTGATGGGCCTGAACACCGACATCTTCCTGCGCACGCTGTGCCTGCTGGCCGCCTTCGGCTGGTTTGCCCACGCGGGCGCGAAGCAGGGCGATGTGGTGCTGGCGGCCAACGCACTGCTGCTCAACTTCCTGACCTTCATGGCCTACGGGCTGGACGGTTTCGCGCACGCCGCCGAAGCGCTGGTGGGCGCCGCCATGGGCGCCCGGGACCGCGCCGCGCTGCGCATGGCGGTTCGCGTGTCAACGTTCTGGTCGGTGCTCGGCGCTGGGCTCTTTGCGGCCGTGTACGCGCTGGCGGGTGCCGGCATCATCGGCGTGCTGACCGATCAGCCTGCCGTGCGTGAAGCCGCGCGCCACTATCTGGTGTGGGCGGCGCTGCTGCCCGTCGTGTCGGTATGGGGCTTCCAGTTTGACGGCGTGTTCATCGGCGCGACGCGCACACGTGAACTGCTGGTGACGATGGCCGTGGCGGCTGCCGCGTTCTGGGGCTTGTCTGTCACGCTGCAGCTGCTGTGGGGCAACCACGGGCTGTGGTTGTCGATGCTGGGGTTTATGGCGCTGCGCGGGCTGATGCTCGGGGTGCTGCTGCCGCGCGTGTGGCGAGCGCCTCAACTGCAGGCAGCCTAGGCAGCGTCAATCTGCAGCGGCTATTGCGCGTATTCCACCACCAGTAACGCCGTCGCCACCGTCTTGCCGGCGTTTGAGATGGCGTGCTGCACATCCCCCGGATAGCGCGCCGATTCCCCATGCCGCACCTTCTTCTCACTCGGGCCGGATTGAATGGTTACCGTGCCGCTGAGCACCGAGATGTGCTCCTTCGAGCCCAACTCGTGCGGCTCTGACGCGAGCACGCCGCCGGGCTGGATCGCCAGTTCATACCATTCAAAGCGCGCCGCCAAGTCCACAGGGCCAAGAATCTTCAATTCGCACTTGCCATCCGGGCTTTTGATGACTGGGATGGAGTGAGCGGGGATGACCGTCACAGCGGGCGCGGTGTCGGCCGCGCCTTCGGGCGACAGGAAATCGGCCAGCCCCACGCCAAGCGCGGTGGCCAGGCGCCACAGCACCGCGACGGTCGGGTTGGCCAGATTGCGCTCGACCTGCGAGAGCATGGATTTGGACACGCCTGCGCGCCGCGACAGTTCATCGAGCGACAGCCTGCGGGCCTGGCGCAGCGCTTGCAGCTTGGCACCAACGGCGGGCGGGCCGTCGGCGAGGACATCGGTGGCGGGGGCTTGTGCCATCGGTTGGTATCTTGTAAATTGAACGAATTATTCGATATATCGAACATGTTCGATTTATCGATCAACGCAGTCTACAGGAGCAGCACCATGGGGACAACGCAAGCCAATGCTTCCACCGACGCCTTCTACGCGCACATCCGGCGCGAATTGGAGGCGATCGAGGAAGCCGGTCTCTACAAGACCGAGCGCATCATCACCTCGCCGCAGGGCGCTGTGATCCGCACGGCTGACGGCAAGGAGGTCATCAACCTCTGCGCCAACAACTACCTCGGCTTGTCGTCGCACCCGGAGGTGCTGAAGGCCGCGCACGAGGCGCTCGACACGCACGGCTTTGGCCTCAGCTCGGTGCGCTTCATTTGCGGCACGCAGGATCTGCACAAGACGCTGGAAGCGCGGCTGGCGAAGTTTCTCGGCACGGAAGACACCATCCTCTATGGCTCGGCGTTCGATGCCAACGGCGGTTTATTCGAGACGCTGCTGGGCGCGGAAGACGCCGTCATCAGCGACGAACTGAACCACGCATCGATCATCGACGGCATTCGCCTGTGCAAGGCGCAGCGCTATCGCTACAAGCACAACGATCTCGATGATCTGCGCGCGCAATTGCAGGCCGCCGACGCGGCGGGCGCTCGCTTCAAGCTGGTGTTTACCGACGGCGTGTTTTCGATGGACGGCACCATCGCGCGGCTGGATGAGATCCGCGCCATCTGCGACGAATTCGGCGCGCTGCTCGGCATTGACGAATGCCATGCCACGGGCTTTCTCGGCAAGCGCGGCCGCGGCTCGCACGAGCACCGCGGCGTGTTCGGCAAGATCGACATCATTACCGGCACGCTGGGCAAGGGGCTGGGCGGCGCGTCGGGCGGCTTCACGAGCGCGCGCAAGGAAGTGGTGGCACTGCTGCGCCAGCGTTCACGGCCGTATCTGTTTTCGAACACGGTGGCGCCGTCCATTGTCGGGGCGACCATCAAGGTGCTCGACCTGCTGGAAGCCGACACCGCACTGCGCGACAAGCTGGAAGACAGCGCGCTGTATTTCCGCCGCAAGATCGTCGAGCTGGGTTTCGATATCAAGCCGGGCGACCATCCGATCGTGCCGATCATGGTGTACGACGCGCAGAAGGCGCAGGCGCTGTCCAAACGTCTGCTTGAGCTGGGCGTGTACGTGGTCGGCTTCTTTTATCCGGTGGTGCCCAAGGGACAGGCGCGCATCCGCGTGCAGATCAGCGCCGTGCACGAGCGCGCGCAACTCGATGCGGCGCTCAAGGCGTTTGAAACCGCCGGCAAGGAACTGGGGATCATCTGATGAGCACGGGTACCAGCGCGAATATTGGAACGGCGCCGCGCATCCTCATCATCGGCGCCAACGGGCAATTGGGGACGGAGCTGGCCGCCGCGCTGGCCGAGCGCTACGGCACGGGCAACGTCGTGACCAGCGACATGGTGCCCCGTGGCCGCCACCCGCAGATTCGCCACGAAACGCTGGATGTGACCGATCGCGGCCAGCTGCGCGAGATCATCGAGCGCCACGGCATCACGCAGATCTATCACTTGGCGGCGGCGCTGTCGGCTGCAGCAGAGCAATCGCCGACATGGGGCTGGGCGCTCAATATGAATGGCCTGCTGAACGTGCTGGAAGCCGCGCGCAATCATCAGCTTGAGCGTATCTTCTGGCCCAGCTCGATTGCCGCGTTCGGGCCCACCACGCCTGCGGACAACACCCCGCAGAGCACGATCATGGAGCCCAAGACCGTCTACGGCATTTCCAAGCTGGCGGGCGAGGGCTGGTGCCGCTGGTACTTCGAGCACCACGGCGTGGATGTGCGCAGCCTGCGGTATCCGGGCCTGATCTCGTACAAGACCGCACCGGGCGGCGGCACGACCGACTACGCCATCGACATCTTCCATTCGGCCGTGAAGGGTGAGCGCTATACGTGCTTCCTTGATCACGACGAGGCGCTCCCCATGATGTATATGCCCGATGCCGTGCGCGCCACCATCGAGTTGATGGAGGCCCCGGCCGAGCGCATCACCGAGCGCGGCAGTTACAACCTGGCAGGCGTGAGCTTTACGCCGGAGCAGCTGGCAGCGGAGATCCGCCGGCATCGTCCGTCGTTCGAGGTGGCGTATGCGCCGGACTTCCGCCAGGCGATTGCGGCCAACTGGCCGAACTCCATCGACGACTCGGTCGCCCGGCGTGACTGGGGCTGGAAGCCCGAATACGGTGTGGCGGAGATGACGACGGACATGCTGCAGAATCTTGCCCACTTGGCTGCACATCCAGCCTAGGCAGCTTCAGTTAGGGGAATTGCGGGCATTGCAGGGCGCTGTTTTGTGTTTCGCTTCGATCGGTTGTGTTCAACAATGCAGCATGGCCATCACATCTCGTCCCTGCCGCATGTCTTCTTCGACGCCTGATCCTGCGCCGCGCCATCGCGACGATCCGCCGCCAGCCAAGCGCACATGGTGGGTGCCGGTGCTGCGCATGTCGGTAGCGGCGGGCGCGGTGGCGGTCATTCCTCACACGTCCATCCAACTGCCGTTTGCCGACGGCGCCTGGATGCTGCATGCGGCTGCGGGGCTGATCTTCATGGTGGGCGCCATCGACAGCCTGTTCCTTTTTGCCATGCGCCATAGGCACTGAAGGGGCGCATCGGTCATCTACCCGCTGCTGGGCATGCCGGCAATGTGGCGCCTGCAGCGCCCGCTCGGTAAGTTTTAAAACAGGTTGTAAAAACGTTCAGTGGACAACCGATGGCATGATCGGGTCTGTCACCACACACCGCGAATTCGTAACTAAATCGTTACAGAAATAGAGTGGATTTGCGGCATCGCACCAATCGAGGCCGCTGCCCGCTGATCCTTTGCCACTGCGGGTTTCGCCCGCCTTCTGCACGACGTCATTTGTGCCGCAAGTGTAAGCAGATGTTGCGCTGCACGGAGGTGGCCCGATGCTTGCTCTATGTCGTGCGGTCACTCTGGATGTGCAAGGCAGTTCCGCCACATCCAGAACATGTTTTTCCAATAAGCGAATCCGGAACCGGCTTGATCCTTACGGTCCACGGTCCCCACGGCATTCGCACTTCGCTTCTCCAGAACCGGCACTCCGCCGGCGGCAGGGCGCTTCTCTCGGACGGTCCCGGGGTTTCGACGGTCACATGCGTGCTCGCCCGCAGCGGCTGGCCTGCGCGCGCCTGACCGGAATCGCTTCACAAGAAAACGAGGAAACCATGAAAGCAGTCCTGCTGGAGAATCATCCGTTGCTACGAGCCGGACTTGCGCAGTTGCTCGCGCATCCCACCCTCGGCCTGGAGGTCGTCGCCCCGGCATTGCCTGCGGGCATTCCTGGCGAACTGCACGCGTTCGATGAGCGAGCCGATCTGCTCGTCATCGGCATGGACGAGGCCGAGGGCCCGATCAACGCCGGTGAATTCGCTGCCCAATTGCGCGAGGCTATCGACGCCAGCGAGGCCAGCCGTGTGGTGCTGCTGGCCGCCAGCCTGTCTGCCGAAGAAGCGCACGTCGCCATGACGTGCGGGGTGGACGCCTACTGCGCCAAGTCGCAATCGCCGGAAGTCTTGCTCGCCACGCTGCGGCTGGTACTCGCCGGCGGCCAGTCGTATCCGGCGCTGATGCCGCGTGCGGCCAATGCCGCCATGCCGATGCTCTCGCTGGATGCATCGGAAGCGGCGCAGCGGCTGAATGTTTCGCTGCGACAGTACGAAGTGCTGGTGCTGCTGTCACGAGGTCACTCCGTCAAGGGTGTCGGCCGCTTGCTGGGCATTTCGGAAGCCACCGTCAAGACGCACGCGTGCACGCTGTATCGACGCCTGAACGTGCGCAACAAGAGCGAAGCGGTGTATGCCGCCATGCGCCTGGGGATTCCACTGGAACTGCAAGGCGGGGCTGCCGCCACGATCAGCGCTGCATCTGCGCAGACATCGGTCCAGGTGTCTGGCGATGCGCAACACGCAGACGTGTTCGTGCAAACCGCTGCACGCACACCGACTCCGCTCCAGGCCACTGCACCGGCCCGAGACGCGGTGATGGCGTCTTCATCCCCCCAGCCGGGGGCGTCCGAGCGGACCGCGGCATCGGTGACCGCATCGGGCGCTGAACTGGGCGCCGAGTCTCGCTGGGCTGCCATGACGCGTGCCTTCGGTGGCGTGACGCCTGCCAAGCCAATGCGCGCCCCGGTGCGCGCCGCTAACGGTACGGCCCGCCTCGGCTGACTCAGCCCGGTCCGCCCTTCATGCAATTGCGGATGGCGTGCGCCCGCACGTCCCGCTCACTGGACATGACAACAATGACAACCCACGAGCCAATCTCTTGGAGCCTACCGGCCGAGCGCACCAGCGCGGCCGCGGCATGGCATCCCCGCCGCTGCGCGATTGCTGCTGCCACCGTTGTGGTGGTCGGCACGGTGCCGATGATCGCGCACGCCGCGACCGACGATGCTTCCAACGCGGCCACGCGCCGCTTGATCGATACGCAGCTGACCGACGCCGCGGCCAAGGGCCCGGCCGCGTTTGCATCCACGACCGTCATCGCCGGCGGTGATGACGTGCCGGCGTCTCCGGCCAACACGCTGCTCGTGGCGCAACAGGCGGTGCCGCCTGCAGATTCGTCCGTTATGAAATCGCCCGCGGCAACTGCGCCGGCCGCCACGTCGCCGATGCCTGCTGTTGAGGCAGCGCCTCCGCCTGCGCCGCCGTCGCCCACGGTGATCCTGCCCCCAGGCGCCCCCGCACCGGATACGGCTGCACAGGCGCCGGCCGTGCCTTCGGGCCCGAGCGCTCAAGGGCCCGGCGCGCTCGAACCGCTGCCGGTGTCGCCGGAAGCAGCCAATGCGGCGGCGACCCACGCCGCCGGCAATGCGCCCGACAACGCGCCCGTCGGCCCGATGCCGACCGACCGCCAGGCCTTTCACGACGAGGTCATGCGCGAGGCGCGCGAGGGTGCGGCCACGCTTGCGCAAGAAAACCTGCGCCAGCATCCGGACTGGTTCAAGGAAAGCGAATCGTGGCACGTTGACCATGCCGCCGCCGCACAGCGCATCCGCTGGGGGCGTCAGCAGTTGAAGGTCATCAACGGGCCGGAACGCTTTGTCATCATCGATCAGGCTGTGGCCGAGATCGAGGCGCTGCTCAAGAAGGTGCCCGATACGCCCGAGAACGCAGAATTTCGCCAGGAAATCGTGGCGGATGAAGTGGTGGCACTGGCTTCGCGTGGGCGCATGAAAGACGCCGTCAAACGCTACGAAGCCATGTCGCAGACGGGCAAGGTCCCCGCCTATACACGCGTAGCCGCAGGGGATGCCTATGCGTATCTCGATACGCCGGACAAGGCCGCCGCGGCGTACGCGCAAGCGCTCAAGGATGCGAGCCCGGGCGAGATCGAAACGGGCGATGTCCAGGAAGGCCTCTTCTACGCCATGCTCGATACGGGCCGCTTTGAAGACGCCCGCGCGCTGCTCGACAAGATGAAGGCCGACAACCCGGAATACGTGCGCCTGGCGCCGGAAGCCGGTACGCCCAATCCCGATTACTCGCGCATCAAGCGCTTGGAAGCGCAGTACCTGATCCTGACGGGCCGCACGCACCAGGGCATTGCCGAGCTGGACAAGTGGCGTCACGAAGCACCGTTTGCCGCATCGCTCGTCAGCGCGCGTGCCGATGGCGCGATGGTGCAGACCGAGCCGTATCGCTCGCGCGACATGTACAAGACGGCGCTTGCCGAGCACCCGGATGACCTGAGCGTTGTGGCGGGTTACGGCCGTGCGTCGTTGGCGGTAGACGATCTGAAGACCGCCAAGGATGTCGCCAACGGGCTGGACGAGCGTTTTCCCGAGAACGGTTCCGTGCGTGCGCTGCGCAAGGATCTGGATGTTTATCAGAGCCCGCAGCTCATCATCCAGTCGACGGCGGACAAAGGCAATTCGGCGTTCGCCAACAACGAATACGGTATCGACACCAAAGCCTACACCGGCCCGTTTGCCGATCACTACCGCCTGTTCTTCCATAACTTTGCCGGCCGCGCGCAGTTTGACGGCGCATCGCAGAGCCGCGTGCGCAACGGCGCAGGCCTGCAGTGGTTCGACACCGGCGTCGAGGTGAACGGCGAGGTGCACCAGTCCGTCGGCGCGGTGGGCAAGACCGGCGGCACGCTGGATGCCACCTGGATTCCGAGCGACCACTGGAAGGTATCGGGCATGGTCACGAACGATGACCTGGAGGTGCCCTACAAGGCGTACCAGGTGGGCGTGACCGGCAAGACCGTCAGCGGCAACGTGCGCTACACCTGGGACGAAACGCGCTACGCCTCGCTCACGTACGGCGTGTCGCGCTACACCGACGACAACCTGCGCCAGCGCGTGGCAGCCAACTTCTACCAGCAGGTGTTCACCTCGCCGCGGCACACCATCGGCGTGCTGTTCGGGGCCGATACCAGCCGCAACACGATGACGGGCCTGAACTATTTCAGCCCATCGCGCGACTACAGCGGCCAGGCCACGGCCATCTGGTCGTGGACACCCTGGCGCTACGCCGACAAGTCGTTCACGCAGCGCGTGTACCTGACCGGCGGCATGTACAACCAGCAGTCGTTCGGCAACAGCCCGATGTACGAAGCGCGGCTGGAGCACGTGTGGCAAATCAATCGCAAGACGCAGGTGTCTTACGGCATCGGCTTTGGCCGCCATCGCTATGACGGCCAGCCTGAGAACCGCAAGTTCCTGTACCTGAACCTCAACATTCCGCTGTGATGCCCATGCAAGCTCTCCGACAACCGTCATTGCGACGATTCTTCGCCTGGATGGCACCGAGACTGGCGTTGGCCCTGACGTTGGCTTTTCTTGCCGCCGTCCGGCCTGCCGCTGCCGTTCAGGTGGACTTCCTGCCCAAGCCCGATCCGGACGACGGCAAGACGTTCCGCGTGCTGTGCTTTCACGACATTCGCGACAACCTGCGTGCCAGCTTTGAGACATTGCCCGACGGGTTTGCCGTCGACACCAAGATGCTGACGAATATGTTCAGCTGGATCCAGGCCAACGGCTACCACCCGGTCACGCTCGCGCAGATCGACGCGGCGCGCCATGGCGGCAAGCCGCTGCCCAAGCGCCCGATCCTGCTGACGTTCGATGACGGCTATGAAAGCCACTACACGAAGGTCTTCCCGCTGCTCAAGCAGTTCCGCTTTCCGGCGGTGTTCGGCCTGGTGACGGAATGGACCAACGCCCCCCCCGGTGCAAAGGTCAAGCTGTCGGACAAGCAGATCGTTCCGCGGGACTTCTTCATGAACTGGAACCAGATCCGCGAGATGCAGGCCTCGGGCCTGGCAGAGTTCGCCACCCACACGCAGGACATGCACCACGGCGCGCTAGGTAACCCGCAGGGCAACGAGATGCCGGCGGCCAGCACGCACGAATACCTTCGCAACCTCGGTCGGTACGAAACCGATGACGAGTACCGCAAGCGCGTGCGCGACGACCTGCAACGCAGCATCGACATCATCCAGAAGAACGTCGGCACCAAGGTGCAGACCGTGGTGTGGCCGTACGGCGCGCACAACCTGATGCTCGACCAGGAGGCCGCCAACGTGGGGTTGAAGTACATGCTCACGCTGGAGCCGGGCCCGAACACGCCGGATGTGCCGCTCACCGCCATCCGCCGAAGCCTGATGGGTTACGACACCAACACCGGCGATCTGGAGCGTTCGCTGCGCGAGCCCGTGACCCATCACGGCGAGATCAACCCCGTGCAGCGCGTGGTGCAGGTCGACATGGATTACATCTACGACCCGGACCCGAAGCAGCAGGAAGCCAACCTCGGCAAGCTGATCGACCGCATCAAGGACTTGGCGCCGCGTGTGGTCTACCTGCAGGCCTTCGCCGATCCGAAGGGCAACGGGGCTGTGGATGCCGTGTACTTCCCGAACCGCCACATGCCGATGCGCGCGGACCTGTTCTCGCGCGTGTCATGGCAGTTGAAGACGCGTGCAAAGGTGGAGGTGTACGCCTGGCTGCCGATGCTGTCGTACAAGCTGCCGGCCAACAATCCCGCCGCCACACACCTTGTGCAGTCGTTGCCGGGTGCGCCGCAGAAGCCGGGCTCCGTCAAGCCACCGCGCCTGTCGCCGTTCGATCCGCAGGCGCGCCAGATGATCCGCGACATCTATGAGGACCTGGCCAAGAATTCGGTCATCGACGGCGTGCTCTTCCACGACGACGGCGTGCTCGACGACTACGAAGATGCCAGCCCCGCCGCGCTCAAGGCTTACGAGGCCATGGGCCTGCCCGGCGACATCAACCAGATCCGCCAGTCGCCCGAGCTGATGCAGAAATGGTCGCGGGCCAAGACCGCTGCGCTGATCTCGTTCTCGAAAGAGCTGATCGCGGTGGCGCAGGGCTATCAGAACGGCCGCGACATGCTGACCGCGCGCAACATCTTTTCGGGCCCGGTGCTTGACCCGAAGGCCGAGGCCTGGACGGCGCAGAACTATGACGACTTCCTGGAGGCGTACGACTACGTGGCGCTCGAAGCCATGCCGTACATGGAAGAAGCCAAGGACCCGAAGGACTGGATGAAGAAGCTGACCGCCGCCGTGGCCAAGCACAAGGATGGGCTGAAGAAGACCATCTTCGAGCTGCAGGCGGTGGACTGGCGCAATCAGGACAAGCCGATCCCGACGACCGAACTGCGTGACCAGATGCGCGCGCTGCGCTCGGCAGGTGCTCTGAATTACGGCTACTACCCGGATGACTTCATTGCCGGCCGGCCCGATACCGAGGTGCTGCGTGATGTGATGTCGCTCAAGACGTATATCGAGACACGCAAGCCGCCCGGCGGCGACAAGGGCAGCGTTGAAAAGCTCAACAGCACCTCGCTGCCGCAGAGCCAGCCGCCGAATGCTGGCGTGGACAGGAAACCCGCGACGACCGAAGCGGCCACGTCGTCCAGCACCAAGGCGGGAGGCTGATATGGAAGTGGACTTCCTTCTGGCCAAGCGCTGGATCTCGGATTTCGTCTTCTACTATCCGTTCTTCATGTCGTATTTCTGGATGATCGGCGGGCTGCTGCACTACTTCCTGCTCGAACGGGGAACGGAGCACGTGCGGCACCCGCTGGCACTGCTGGGGGTGAAGAGTTACCCCAAGGTGTCGATCATCGTCCCTTGCTACAACGAAGAGGCGAACGTGCGGGAGGTGATCAGCCATCTCGCACGCATGCGGTATCCGAACTACGACATCATCGCCGTGAATGACGGCAGCTCCGACCGCACCGGCGAGCGGCTGAACGAACTGGCTGCGGAGTATCCGCAGTTGGTCGTGATTCACCAGTCGTCAAACCAGGGCAAGGCGATCGGCCTAACCACCGCTGCACAGGTGACCGACGCCGAGTACCTGATGTGCATCGATGGCGATTCGATCCTGGATGTGGATGCGATTGCCTGGATGATTCGCCACCTGATGGAGAACCCGACCATGGGCGCGGTGACGGGCAACCCGCGCATCCGCACACGCTCGACCTTGCTGGGGCGCATGCAGGTGGGCGAGTTCTCGTCGATCGTGGGGCTCATCAAACGCACGCAGCAGATCTATGGCCGGCTGCTGACGGTGTCGGGTGTGGTCGTGATGTTCCGCAAGCGCGCCATTGAAGATGTCGGCTACTGGAGCAATGACATGCTCACCGAAGACATCGACATCAGCTGGAAGCTGCAGGTGGGCGGCTGGCTGATCCGCTACGAGCCGCGCGCGCTGTCGTGGATCCTGATGCCCGAGACCTTCCGCGGCCTGTACAAGCAGCGCCTGCGCTGGGCCAAGGGCGGCATCCAGGCGATGATCAAATACGCGCCGGCGATGGCGAGCCTGCGGCAGTCGATGATGTGGCCCATCTTCTTCGAGTACGCGCTGTCGGTTGTGTGGGCCTACAACATGCTCATCGTCATCACGTGGTCGATGGTCAGCTTCTTCGTCGAGCTGCCCCCCGAGTGGCGCATGGAAGCGCTCCCACGCTGGCACGGCACGCTGCTCTTCATCACATGCGTGCTGCAGTTGCTGATCGGCTGCTTTATCGATCGCCGCTACGACGACAACATCCTGCGCTACTTCATCGACACCGTCTGGTATCCGGTTGCGTTCTGGATCCTGAACCTTGTCACCACGGTGGTCGGCTTTCCGGCCGTCGCCTTCCAGCGTACGCGTGCCCGTGCCCGCTGGACCAGCCCTGACCGGGGCATCCAACAACAACAGGGGAATTCGCCATGACCATGCTCGTCATTGATGTTTCGCGAAACTCGATCCGACAGTCGTTTTCGGACAAGGGTGTCGTCGGGACCTTGCACCATGTGCTGTGGTTCCGCATTTTCCGGCCGGTGCTCGTGATCTCGATCTGGGGCATGCTGGGCCTGTATGTGGGCTACTCCATCAGCAGCGTGGGGCCCAGCGGCCTGCCATTCGAACAACTGCGCATGTACGGCAACATCATCGCGGGCATGGGCGGCGTGCTCGTGGTGTGGATGGTCCTGTCGCGGCTGGACCGCGCCATTCGCCGCAAGCTCACACGTACGCCGGCAGCGACGGCTGCGTCCGCTGGGGCTTCTGCTCGCGCATCGCGTGCGGCGTTGCATGCGCAGCAACCCGCCTGGCACCGCCCGCGCAACACGCGCCTGCTGGTGGTCGACCACGACGATGACGGCGATATCACCCACGTGCGCTCTTGGCAGGAGTGGGCAGGCCGCCCAGCACCCGCCGGCACCGCCACGCCGCCCATGCCGTTCACCCGCAGCCCGGAATACGATCCGGAAGAGCCGGTACTGGGCTCTCGCCCCGTCAGCGAGGCGATCGTGCTGGAGAACCTCGATCGCGAAGAGCCTTCTCTGGCACGCGTTGATGCACCTGCACAAGAACCGCGTGACGTTGTGAAGGCCGTGGAGGCGGTGACGGCTGATGCCGCGGGCTTCCACCGTTTTGGCTATCGGGGCCGTCTGGGCCGCAACGATTGGGTCGAGCCGCAATCGCCCCAATCGCCGGTCCAGACGTACGCGATGCGGCCCGGCATGGCCCGTCACTACGGCAGCGTGACCGCCGTGGTGCATGGCCGTGCTGCAGTGCACGCGGCGGACCGAACCACGGAACGCCATCGCGCCCTGCATGCATTTGGTGCGCATGCACAACTGGACGATCCGTACGTGCGACTCCCACGCGTCGAACGCATTGACCCGCTGCACGGCTTCGGCCGCCGCGCCAACATCGTCGCCGACGACATGTAAGGTCGCCTGCCGAGCTCAGCGCTCAGCGCCCCGGTGATGCGAGTCACCGGGGCGCATTCTTTTGCGCAATTGACTTAGCGCAAACGGAGGAGGACGGACTTTTCTGCGATGCGCAATCGTTGCCGCCGGTGCGCTGTACCGCACGGCAAACGCTTGGCGCACCATCCTTGACCATGGGGCTGCAGAGCTCAGCGGACGATGCGCGGATTTGCCCCTCTTGAATGCGGCTGCGTGCGTGCCTATGCTGGCTTCTCCTGCAAGCCCAGCTACTCTCTCACGCTGTTCTTGGTGGCTCTTGCAGTGCTCATGGTGTCAGTGAAAACCAAGCCCACCCCTGTCACGAGTGCGTGCCGTGACCAACAGAAAAGCTGGAGCCAACTGTGCTGAGTCCCCATGAATTTGCCGTCCTGCTGCTCGTCAACGACGGCGCTGAATCCGACGACCTGGATCGCGCCGATGTCGAAGCGCTCATCGAGCGACAGCTCGTGACGCTGGAACGCCGTGGCCCCGACCACAGCTATGCCCGGGTCACCCTCCAGGGCTACGTTCTGCTCAAGGCTTCCGGACACGTCCGCACCGGTGGCCGCCGTTCGATGGCTGTGTCTCACTAGGCGGTTCTTCCTCATTGCAGTGCAACCAGTCGCTGCCTGGGCGCTACGTCCAGGAGGGCGTGTGACGTGCCTGCGATCGATACAAACAGAAACACTCTGCTCGTGGCCCCGGCGTAGCTTGTGCGCTCGCCTGCGGGCCAGGGGGCCGGCTTCTTGCTGAATTGCAGAGGCCTATCCTGAATTTCGACGCCCCAACGTCGGTGGGTAGGCACTCATGACAACTCAAGAGGAGCCACCCCATGAAAAACAAACACACCCTGCTTGCCGCGTTGTTTGTACTCGCCGGTACTGCTGCCCTTGCGCAGCCCATGCCGCCGCCACATCCGGAAGACCATGAACATGAACGTGCGGAGCGTATGGAGCATGAGCGACACATGGAGCGCCGCGAGGAACACCGTGAACTGCGCGCTGAGCACCGCGACATCAAGCGTGATCGCGAAGCCTTGAGGCACCGCGAACACGAGGCGCGCGAGCATGCGCACGAGGTTCATGAAGAGATGGAACACCGTTGATCGGGCGTGACCCGACGACGGCGCCCGACCGCGCGCACACGGCAAACCAGCGGGTCGGGCGTCGTCTCGATGCACAGGGTCCGCTGACCGTGATGTCCGTGCCCTGCCGCGTGCGCTGAAGTGCAGGGAATCATCAGCCTCCACCAATCCCTTGGACGATCTTGCCGCTGCCTTCGCACATGGGGCAGGGGCTGCCGTCGTCGCGTTGACCGGTGCCGTTGCACGTGGGGCAGACTGCTTCGCCGCTGCTGGGCGCTCCGGGCGCCGCTTCGTCGCCCGGAGCGGCCGGGGCAGGGGGCGTGCCGGGGATGGGGTTTTCATTGTTCATGAGGTGCTCCTGAATGCGCTCGAGGCGGTACGTGTTGCTTCAAGGGTGCGTGGCCGGAGTGTTTGGCGGGGCCGTGGGCGGACGCTCGCGCCCCTGCGGGCTGCCGCCCGTTGATTTGTCCTTGACAACGTTGCCGTTCTTGTCTTGATGCGAAGTGGAGCCGGTGCGGGGAACGTATCCACCGGAAGGATTGGCACTGTCGTTGCGGGTGCGGGTACGGTTGCGCGTGGCGTCACGGCCCGTGGGGCTGTCGCTGCGGTTTGTGGTGCCCGTTGCGGTGGTGCTGCTTCCATTGGGTGCTGCTGGCGCGTTGTTGCTGCTACCGTACTGTGCGCCTGTTGCTTGCGCGAATGCAGCGCCGCTGCAAAGTGCAATGAACGTAGCCGCCGCCGCGCAGAACGCACGTGCGGAATATGGGGTGCAAATCATCATGTGCTCCCGTAGGGTGTCGGTGTTCGTTCCAACGACGCAACTCGCGCGCCCGTGCCCCGGGGTCTCCTATTTGCCGGCAGCAAGCCGTCGCGCATGTTTGAGTGCAGTCACGATGTCGAGATAGGCGCTCTCGCGCGTTGCCGGGTCGGGAGCGCGAAGGGCATATGACGGATGCCATGTCGCCAACACCGTACGGCCTTCATGGCGCACTGGCTTGTTGAAATGCTCTTGCAAGCGCGCATGTGCATCGTCGAGCAGCGCCTTTAACGCAGTTGCCCCCAATGCCACCACCACCGCAGGCGCTTCCTGTTGCAGTTCGCGCTCCAGCCAGTACATGCAGGCTTGTACTTCGCGCTGGCCGGGTGTCTTGTGCAGGCGCCGCTTGCCGCGCAGTTCCCATTTGAAGTGTTTGACCGCGTTGGTGATGAACACCGTGTCGCGCGGGATGCCGGCGTCTTCCAGCGCGCGGTCGAGCAGTTTCCCAGCGGGTCCCACGAATGGTTTGCCGGCCAGGTCTTCGCCGTCACCCGGCTGCTCGCCGACGAGCATGATGCGCGCGCGCCGCCTGCCATCACCGGGTACAGCTTGCGTGGCGTGGCGCCAGAGATCGCAGCGGCGACACGTGTCAAGCGATTCCGGCTCTTGGTCGGGGTTAGTCTCGTCGTCGGGGGAAGAGGGTGCGGTTTGTTTCATGGGCAGGCAGGTGAGAACAGCAGAGGCAAAGCAACCCGAATGCCACCGTACCCATGTGGAACGCACGTTGCTTGGTGTCCGGCATTGACCAGGAGACCACTTTGGAAGCTGCATCGAATGTTCCGTTGGACCGACGCCGCCGGCTGGGCAACTGGCTGCCGGAAGGCGAAGCGCAACTGGCGGCGTTCCGCACCGAGCTGGTTGCGCAAGCGCTGTCTCGTCCGTCAAAGACGCCGTCCGTGGCCGCCGTGCGCGCACTTGCCAACCTGATCGACGGCGAGCCCGCATTGCGCATGCACCTTGCACGCGCTATCGACGAAGCGAAGGAGCGCGGATACGAACTCGGCTACAAGGACAGCGCAGAACTGCTGCTCGCCATTGACCACGTCGTCACGTGCGCGCCGCGCTTCAGCGAGAAGGCGCTGGTGATCTGTCCGCTCAACGCCCTGCTTGATTGGCCGATGTGCATGTCATCCGGCTACGCGCTGTTCCGTGACCGGCGCTTCAACGATGCGCTCGAGGCGGTGCTCAATGGCTGGAGCGCTTTCCTCAGCGGCCCGCATTCGCGCGCCTATCTGAACACGCGCGAGCCGGACGGCTGGTTCAGCCGCGAAGCGACGCGGCGTATCGGCATGGAGCAGTTTCTGTGCGACCCGTCGCAACCGTACTGGGGCTTTACCTCGTGGAACGACTTCTTCACGCGCCGTTTCCGTGCCGGCATGCGGCCAGTGGCGGGCAAGGACGACAACAAGTTGATTGTCAGCGCGTGCGAGGCCGCACCCTACAACATCAGCCACGATGCGCGCTATGAAGACGCGTTCTGGATCAAGGCGCAGCCGTACTCATTGCGCGACGTCTTCGGACCGGGGAAGGCCCACCTCGCAGAGCGGTTTGCAGGCGGCAGCGTTTACCAGGCTTTCCTGAGCGCCTACAACTACCACCGCTGGCATGCGCCCGTCGCAGGCACCATCGTCGATACCTTCCACGTAGACGGCACGTACTTCTCGTGCGTGGAAGCCGAGGGTACCGACCCCGAAGGGCTGAATGATTCGCAAGGCTACAGCGCAGCGATGGCCGCACGCGCGATCATCACCATCGCCTGCGACGACCCGGCCGTGGGCACCGTGGGTTGCGTGTTCATCGGCATGGCGGAAGTGTCGTCATGCATGGTCGACGTGACGCCGGGCCAGCATGTCTGCAAGGGCGAGGAGCTTGGCTACTTCCAGTACGGCGGGTCGACGTACTGCATGTTCTTTGAGCCAGGCGTGGTGGATGCCTTCGTCGTGCAGCCGCCGTTTTCGCTCGACACGCCGCCAGTGCGCGTTAACGCCGCACTGGCGCGTGCCCGATAGCGGCGTTGATCAAGCGTCGACTTCGGCAAGCGCCTTGAGGCCCACCGACAGCATCGCCAGATCTGCCGAACCGGCTGCGACCTGATCGGCAATCACGCGGTTGTAGCGCGCCAGTGCGTCCTGCCGTGTGCCGCGCCACGTGTCGATGAGGCCATCCGCGCTTGCGCCGGGCGTCGCACCCTGCAAAACGGATTGCGTGAGCCGCCGCCGCAGTTGCCCCAGTTCTTCGAGCAGCGTTGCGCGCGCCAGCATTTGCCAATGCGTTTGCGTCGGCAAGCCGAGGATGCCGCCTTGCAGCCACCCGTAACCCAGCGGCTGGTCGAGGGCGAAGTACACGCGTGCGGCAAGCCGTGCATCGCAGCCGCCGGCGGTCGCAACCTCGGCAATGTCGAGCAACGACACGCGTGCCGGCACGCCGGTCGCCACGCGCGCCAGTGCTTCCGGCACGCCGGCTTCGGTAAAGACCTGCCGCTGCTGTGCGGCAGCCTGCGCAGATTCCTCGGGTTGCAGCGCGTCAATCTCGGGTGCCAGCGCATCGACCGCAGACCGGAAGTGCTCGACTGCGGTCGGCACATCGGCCACGCGCCGCCGCAGGAACCACAACGTCGCGCGCTCGTGCAACTGCGCGAGCGCCGTGAACAGGGTAGTTTGCGTTTCGTGCGGCACTTGAGCGTCCAGGGCATCGACTTGCTGCCAGAGCGCGTCGAGCCGGTAGACCGCGCGTGCGACGAGGCTTGCCCACACCACGGCAAGCGGCTCTGCGCCGGTCTCTTCGGCCATCCGGTGCACGAAGGTCACACCCGCTCGGTTGACGAGCGCGTTGGCGTGCATCGTCGCCAGAATCTCGCGACGCAGCGTGTGCCGGGGGATCGACGTAGCGCAACGCGTGTGCAGCGGCTGCGGGAAATACGCCGGCAGACCATCGGCCACGAAAGGCTGGTCGGGCAGGTCGCTGCCGAGCAGTACGTCGTACAGCCACATCTTGCTGTAGGCCATCAGCACGGCGCGCTCGGGTGTCGTCAGGCCGCCGCCGCTTGCGCGGCGGGCGTCGATGTCTTCATCGACGGGCAGGAACTCGATGGCGCGATTCAGGCGCCCGCCGCGCTCCAGATACCGCATCAGCCGCGCCTCGGGGTCGAGCCACAGCGCCGTGCGCGTGCGTGCAAGTGACAACGCCTGCGTCTGGAAGTAGTTGTCGCGCAGCACCAGTTCGCCCACCTCGTCGGTCATTTCGGCCAGCAGCGTGTTGCGCTGCTTGAGCGTCATCTCGCCGTCGGCCACGACCAGCCCCAGCAGGATCTTGATGTTGACCTCGTGGTCGGAACAATCCACCCCGGCAGAGTTGTCGATGGCGTCGGTGTTGATGCGCCCGCCATGCTGCGCGTATTCGATGCGGCCGAGCTGCGTGCAGCCCAGGTTGCCGCCCTCGGCCACGACCTTGCAGCGCAGCTCGGCGCCGTTCACGCGCAGGCCATCGTTGGCCCGGTCGCCCACCTGTGCATGCGTTTCGGTGCTGGCCTTGATGTAGGTGCCAATGCCGCCGTTGTAGAGCAGATCGGCGGGCGCCTTGAGGATGGCGTGCAGCAGGTCGTTCGGCGCCATCTCGGTGGCCGTCACATCCAGCATGGCGCGCACCTCCGGCGTGAGCGCGATCGACTTGACCGTGCGCGGGAATATGCCGCCGCCGGGGCTGATCAGCGCACGGTCGTAATCGGCCCAGCTTGAACGCGGCAGGTTGAATAGCCGCTCGCGCTCCGCAAAGCTTGTGGCCGCATCGGGCGACGGGTCGAGAAAGATATGCCGATGATCGAACGCTGCGAGCAGGCGGATATGGCGCGAGAGCAGCATGCCGTTGCCGAACACATCGCCCGACATGTCGCCCACGCCCACGACCGTGAAGTCCTGCGTCTGCGTATCGACACCCATCTCGCTGAAGTGCCGCTTGACCGATTCCCATGCGCCACGCGCGGTGATGGCCATCTTCTTGTGGTCGTAGCCCACTGACCCGCCCGAAGCAAAGGCGTCGCCGAGCCAGAAGCCATATTCGGCCGAGATGGCGTTGGCGTAGTCGGAGAACGTGGCCGTGCCCTTGTCGGCGGCAACGACCAGATAGGGATCGTCTTCGTCGTACCGCACGACATCGCGCGGCGGCACGACGCGGCCGTCGACGTAGTTGTCGGTCAGGTCGAGCAGCCCGCGCAGGAAGGTCTGGTAGCACGCCACGCCTTCGGCCAGATACGCATCGCGGTCGCTGGCCGGCGGCGGTTGCTTGACGACAAAGCCGCCCTTGGAGCCCACCGGTACGATGACCGTGTTCTTGACCATCTGCGCTTTGACCAGGCCCAGCACCTCGGTACGGAAATCCTCGCGCCGGTCAGACCAGCGCAAGCCGCCGCGCGCAACCTTGCCGCCGCGCAGGTGCACACCTTCCACGCGCGGTGAATACACCCAGATCTCGAACATCGGTTTGGGCTCGGGCAGGCCTGGCACGCGGGCCGGGTCGAACTTGAACGAAAGGTACGGCTTGGGCTGCCCCTGTCCGGAGTCCGGCAGGTTTTGGAAATAGTTCGTGCGTAACGTGGCTTCCACCACGCCCAGGAACTGCCGCAGGATGCGGTCTTCATCCAGGTTGGGTACGTCTTCGAGTGCCTCGTCGATCTGCTTGCGCAGTGTTTCGCTTGCACGCGAGCGCTCGGCCTCGGCCAGCGCGGGGTCGAAGCGCACCAGGAACAGCCGCACCAGCGCCCGCGCAATCGACGGATTGCCGTTCAGCGCGCTCTCCATATACGCATTGCTGAAGGTCGAACCGATCTGGCGGATGTAGCGCGCATACGCACGCAAGATGCGCACCTCGCGCCAGGTCAGGCCGGCCTGCAGCACGAGTCGGTTGAGATCGTCGTTCTCCAGCTCGCCGCTCCAGATGCGCGCGAAGGCGTCTTCAAAGCGTGCGCGGGCTTCGTCGAGATCGACTTCGCTGCCGTCGGTGGTCTCCATGCCGAAGTCGTGCATCCAGATCGGGGCGGCGTCGGCGGGTTCGATGCAGTAGGGGCGCTCTTCGTTGACGCGCACGCCTAGGTGTTCAAGCATCGGCAGGCTGTGCGACAGCGAAGTCGGCTGGCCGGCGCGGTAGATCTTGAAACGCAGCGCACCAGGCGGCGCTTCGAGCGGCCGATAGAGCTGCATGCTGAGCACGTTGCCAGTGGCTTCGGCGCCAATCAGCGGCTCCATCAGTTCAATGTCGCGCACCGCAAGGCGCGCGGCGTAGTCCTCGCGGAAGCCCGCAGGAAACGCGCCGGCATAGCGGCGCAGCAGGCGGTTGCCGCGCTCTTCGCCGCCGCGTTCGAGCAGCGCGTCGGCCAGGTCGTCCTGCCAGCGCCGGGCGGCCTGCACGATGCGGTCTTCGAGTTCGGCAACGTCCACCTCAGGCACGTTGCCCGGCAGCGTGCGCACGGTGATGTGGATGCGCGCCAGCATCGATTCCGACAGCAATGGCGTGAACTCCACAGCGGTGCCGTTATACGCTGCCTGCAGCAGGCCCTGGATACGCACGCGCAGATCAGTATTGAACTTCTCGCGCGGCACGAACACGAGGCACGACACGAAGCGGTCAAACGGATCACGGCGCACGAACAGGCGCGTGCGCTGGCGCTCTTGCAACCGCAGGATGCCGAGCGCGATGTCGTGCAGCGCTTCTCCGTCCATCTGGAACAATTCGTCGCGCGGGTATTGCTCCAGGATCGTGACGAGCGTCTTGGCCAGATGCCCGTCGGGAAGGAAGCCCGTGCGTCGGATGACGTCGGCCACCTTGCGACGCACCAGCGGAATGTCTTCAGCGGGCACCATGTAGACGTTCGACGTGTACATGCCCAGGAAGCGCCGCTGCCCACAGACACGGCCTTCGGCGTCGAACAGTTTGATGCCGATGTAGTCGAGATACCCGGGCCGGTGCACGGTCGCCCGCGAATTGGCCTTGGTGAGGAAGATGGGCTCGGGCGCGTCGATAAACTTGGCCGCGCCCGGTGCCAGGCGCGTCGTGTCCGGCGTGGACGTGTCGCGCAGCGCTTCTCGCAGCACCCCCAGGCCCGTGCCCGGTATGCCGCGCAGGTAATGGCCATCGTCTTGCGTGATCAGTTCGTAGTCACGATAGCCAAGGAAGGTGAAATGCCGCTCGAGCATCCAGGTAAGGAAGGCCTGCGTTTCCGCAATCTCGGCGCGTTCCACGTCCCCGGCGGAGGGCTGGGCGGCGCGAACGGCCAGCGCCTCGATGGCGGCGTGGGCGGCGGCCTGCATGGGCTTCCAGTCTTCCACGGTGGCACGCACGTCGCCCAGCACACGCATCAGGCCGTCGTGCAGCGCCTGCAGGCGTTCGGGCTCGGAAAAACGGTCGACCTCGATGTGGATGGTCGATTCGAAGCGGGCAGCGCCGTGGGTTTCCGTATCCGCGTCGGCGGGTGTATCGGGCATGTCGCCCGCAAGGGCCGCCGGGCGCTGGACACCGCCACCGGCCGATACCGCCACGCGCATGCCTGCGGCATCGCGCTGTACGCGGTAGACCGGGTGGAAGGCGGAATGCAGTGCCAGCCCCTGCCGGTTGATCTCCATGGTCACGGAGTCGAACAGGAACGGCATATCGTCGTTGACGATTTCAACGACCGTGTGACCGCAGTACCAGCCGTGCTGTTCGAGGCTTGGGTTGTAGACCCGTACGCGGGGTTGCCCGGACACGAATTTCTGACCGAGCTGCCAGTGCGCCATCGCAGCGCCGTAGAGGTCGGCAACGCTGCGCGAGATCACGTCTTCGGGGTCTGCCAGACCGTAGTAATGCCGCAGGAACGGCTCGAACAGGTCGGCAATATCGGGCGCACGTTCGCGCGCCAGGGCCACTGCATCCGCCATGTGCTGGCGGACCTTGTCTTCGTGCTGGGCAGGCATGAGGCGGCTCCCGAAGAAGGGCTGCCTCATGCTACGCCGCGTGCCCATGGCTGGCAATCAGCGTGCGCGGCGCACGGCTTTTCAGATGCCGCTGTGTGCAGTGCAGCGAGAGAAGAGGTGGTTCACTCGCTACTTGCCGCGTGCATCAGCGATGCGTCATCCAGCCTTTACGACGTTGATGCGCAGGGCCGGCTCACCCGCCGCGATGGCCAGCAGGCGGTCCACATTCGGGTGGGCGCCAGGGCGGTTGCGTGCGTCGATGGTGTGCTCGGCAAACACGGCCAAACCGTGCTCGGCGGCCTTGATATCGAGCTGGCCGAACGTCTGCTGCAGGTAGTGATACACCGCCACCGAACCTTGCTTACCCGGCTTGTTTTCGATATCGGCCACCACGGCGCCCTGGCCGTCGATCAGATCGATGCGTTCGATGCCGTCAATGGCGGGCAGTTGGGCGAGATTGTCCTTGAATACGCTGGTCGGTTGAATCACTGCGGTTGCTCCGTTGGTTGATCAGGCGGGCCGTATGTTAACGGCTCCGGCCCGACCCGCGCGAGCTTGCACGTTCTTCAACGCTTGGCGCCGGCCTTGTTCACCGCGATGGCTGCCTGGATGAGCGCTTTCAACGCCTTCTCGTTCACCTTGTCGCCCTCACGGAAGTCGATGGCGCGGCGCGTGTTGCCGTCCAGGCTGGAATTGAACAGGCCGGAAGGGTCAGGCACGGAGGCGCCCTTGGCAAACGTCATCTTCACCGTCTGCTTGTAGGCCTCGCCGGTGCAGATCAAGCCATGGTGAGACCACACGGGCACGCTCCATTTCCATTCCTCTACAACGTCGGGGTCGGCCGCGCGGATGACGGCGCGCAGGCGGGCGAGCATCTCGCCGCGCCAGTCGTTCAGCTCTGCAATGCGTGCGTCGATCAGCTCGGATGCGGGTGCGGCGGTGTCCTGCGTGCTTTTCTTCATGTGTCTGCCTCCGTGGTGGGCCTAAGCAAAACATTCTGGCAGGAACAACGGCCGGTAGCCACTCGGCAACGGTGGGCGAGATACCCCATCAGGCTGCGCGCCGGGAAGCTGACAAACCCCTTTTTTCTGCTTATGGAATCAGTGCGAAAAATAATTTGCGAAATAAAAGAGAAAATAAAACGGCGCTGAGTTAACGGCGACGAGAAAAATAACTTTAGCGATTTCGTGCAATTCCCCTGCTTGAGTAGGGATGTCAAACGATTTCGCCGGGAATCCAAGTTCCGCGCGGGTATGCGGCGCAATACCTGCGCACGGAAATTCAATACCGCAATGCCCGGATGGTCGATGTGGCGGTCATCGATTGGTCATCTTTCGACTTCAATAATTGCGCCTCCGATGTTCAGGAAAACATATTGAGGCATCCCTTCTTTCAGGGGGTGACTGAATCGAGAGAATTTCAAATGACCATTCGTCATCGCATTACATTGCTGGTGGTGCTGATGTTTGCCGCGCTGGCGGCCATCGGCGGATACGCGGTCTACCAGACCCGCGGCAGCGCGGCGGAGGTCCGCCAGGTGACGGAGGGCGTGGTGCCGAGCGCGTTGGCATCGGCTGACCTCGTATCGCTCGTCAAGGACGTGCAACTTGCGACGATGGTGCTGGTGTATGCGCCCGACGGCAACATCGTCGCGCAGGCCCGGGACGACCTGAAAACCAAGGAAGCGGCGCTGCGGGCGGCATTGGACGTGCAGGCCAAGCGCGCCAACAGCCACGCGCAGGAAGGCCTGGTTGCGCAGGCCAAGGAAAGCGTCGACAGCTACGTCGAGGCCATCCAGCAGACCACCGACATGAAGCTCGCGGGCAAGGACGAGCTGGCGCAGGCCTTCCTGTTTGCCAACGTGGCCAGCTATCGAGACGTGCTGGAAAAGATTGTCGAGACGCTGCGCATCGAGAAAAACCGTGAGAAAGACGAGGCCATTGCCGGCCTGAACGGCAAGCTCGCGAGCACGGCCACCACCATTGGCGTGGTGAGCGGCGTGGCCATCGTGCTGCTGACCGCCGTCGGCATGCTGCTGTATCGCCAGATCACCCGCCCGCTCACGCGCATGCAGGCCGAGATGAGCGAGATCGCCGCTAGCCAGGATTTCACGCGCCGTGTGCCGGTGGGCCGCATGGACGAGATCGGCCACTCGGTCGTCGCGTTCAACCAGATGATCGAGAAGATCCAGGAGAACGCCGCGCTGCTCAAGCAGAAGACGGCCGACATCCAGGCGATGCTGCAGAACATGCAGCAGGGCATCCTGACCGTGGTCGATGGCGGCGTGGTGCACGAGGAATACTCGATCTACCTCGAATCAATCTTTGAGACGCAGGAGATCGCCGGCCGCAAGCTGATGGAACTGATCTTTGCCGATACCAGCCTTGGCGCCGATGCGCTGTCGCAGGTGGAAGCGGCGGTCGATGCCTGCCTCGGGCAGGACATCATCAACTTCGCGTTCAACCAGCATCTGCTTGCGAGCGAGGTGGAAAAGCGCATGCCGGACGGACGCACGAAGACGCTCGATTTGTCGTGGTCGGCCATTACCGACGAGAGCGACACGATCCTGCGCCTGATGCTGTGCGTGCGCGATGTGACCGAGCTGCGCAAGCTGGCCGCCGAGGCCAGCGAGCAGCGCCGCAACCTGGAGATGATTGGCGAGATCCTGGCGGTGAGCCAGGAGAAGTTCCAGCACTTCATCGACAGCTCCACGACCTTTGTGCACGAGAACGAACGGATCATCCGTCAGTATTCGCAGGCGGACAGCGCGGCCATTGCGGCGCTGTTTCGCAACATGCACACCATCAAGGGTAATGCGCGCACGTACAACCTGCAGCATCTGACCAACGTGGTGCACGAGACCGAGCAGACCTACCACGCGCTGCGCGAACCTGACACCGAACACACCTGGGATCAGGACTGGCTGATGGAAGAGCTGACGCGTGTGCGCGAGGCCATCGAAAACTACGCCCGCATCAACGAGGTGAAGCTGGGCCGCAAGGGCGATGCAGCGTCAGGCCATGCCACGCAAGTCGCCCCCGATGTGATGGCGCGCATTCAGGAAAGCCTGCGCTTGCTGGAGTCGGCCAACCCATGCAGCCTGCACGAACTGGTTGCGATGCGCGATTCAATTTATGAGGAGCTGCGCCTCCTGGGCAGCGAAACGGTGGACGAACTGTTATCCGATGCGCTGCAATCGCTGCCGTCGCTGGCGCAGGAACTGGGCAAGGAGCCTGTGGCCGTGCGCATCGACGACAACGGCTACCGCTTGCGTACCGAGGCCCGCGGCATCCTCCAGAACGTGTTCATGCACCTGCTGCGCAACTCGATCGACCACGGCATTGAACGCGCAGACGAACGCATCGCGCACGGCAAGCCGGCGGCAGGCACGATCGACGTTGAAGTGGGTGTGGACCAGGGCATGCTGCAGATCACGCTGTGCGACGATGGCCGTGGCCTGGCGCTTGACCGCATCCGCAGTATCGCCATGGAGCGCGGCTGGATCGGCGCAGACCAACAGGCGACCGACGAAGACATCGCGCAGTGCATCTTCCGCCCTGGCTTTTCGACCGCAGACAAGGTGACAGAAGTGTCCGGACGCGGCGTCGGCATGGACGCCGTGCTGGAGTTCCTCAAGCGCGAGCAGGGCCGTATCGAGCTGCGCTTCACCGACGATCACAAGGGCGCGGCGTTCCGCCAGTTCCAGACGGTGGTGTGCCTGCCTGAACGGTTTGCGGTCGACAGCGTGAACGCCGAGCTAGGCGCGCAACGGGCAGTGCGCATGGACCTGGATAAGGAAGCATCGTGATGGGGTCGATTGTTTTGGCCGTGATGACTGGCGGCTTGGTCGCTGGCGTGCTGATGTGGCTGATCCGGCAGCGGAAGGTGAATGCGATGGCGCGCACCTTGGGCGATGCCGATCGCCGTATCGCCGATCTGTCGGCCGATCTGGGCAGGCAAGCCGCACGGGTGGAAACGGGCATGCATGAGGTTGCCGCACTGGAGACCACCGTTGCCCAGATGCGTGACGCTGCTGCCGATCAACTGGAAGTCATCGAGCACCTGCGTACCGAGTTGCAGTCGGCCACAGCCGCGAAGGAGCAGTGGGCGAGCCGCGCCGGGCAGATTGCCGAAGAAGCGGCGCGCCTGCGCGGCCTGGCGCTGACGTTCGAGCGCTGGCATGAACAGATGATCTCGCTCATGGAGCAGAACCACGATATGCACGCGAAGAACCAGGAGCTGCAATCCATCGTGCGGCATGTCGTGATCGTCTCGCTCAATGCATCCATCGAGGCGGCGCGTGCGGGCACGGCGGGCCGGGGTTTTGCCGTGGTGGCCAGTGAGGTGCGCGCGCTCGCCGCGCGTTCGGAAGAACTGTCGAAGAGCTATCGCAACAGCCTGCACCTGAACGATCTGACTACCACCGCCACGTTCCAGGACATCCAGGCGGGCGGCAAGATGATCACCGCGTCGCTGTCGAGCGTCGAGGCGCTGGCCAGCCAGTTTCAACACCAGCTTCACTAGGCAGGCCCGACGTGATCCGCAGCAACGCACAAGACAGTTTCGATCGCATCTTCCGCAAGGCCGCACGTACGCGGCTCACGCGGCAGCCGGAGGACACCTGCCATATCAGCACCGCCGCCGACGCTGGCACCCTGAATGGCGAGGACGCTCTCATCCTCACCATTTCGTCCATCGCATTCCGCCTCTTGCTGGTGCTGCGCTTTGATGACTCCGACGCCACGCGCGCCTACTTCACTGGTGAAGGCACGGGGCGTTCTTTTGAAGAGGCGCGTCTGGAGATCGGCAACCTGTGCTGCGGCGCGCTGAACCAGGAGCTGCTGCAGGTGTTTCCCGACCTTGGCATGTCCACGCCTTATGTGGTGAGCGCACGCTGCCTGCCGTATCTGCACGTGCTCAAGCCCGGTTACGTGGCCGCCTACGCGGTCACCATCAACGACACCGTGCGTGTGGACGCTACCGTGTGCGTGTGTGCCCATGCCCCGCTGGATTTCGTGGCCGATGTGAGCGATGGGGTGGAATCCGGCGGCGAGTTGGAATTGTTTTGATTGGATAGATTGAGAACGAGGAAAGCGTCATGAGCAAGATTCTGGTTGTCGACGATTCAAGCACCGTCCGCGATGAGGTGGCCGGTTTTCTGAAGAAGCACGGTCTGGCGGTGGACACCGCCGTGGACGGCAAGGACGGCCTGGCCAAGATCAAGGCCAACCCCGGCGTCAGACTCGTCATCAGTGATGTGAACATGCCCAACATGGACGGCCTGACCATGGTCGAAAAGGTGCGCGGTGAGCTGGGCAACAAGACGGTCAACGTCATCATGCTCACCACCGAAAGCAGCCCTGCCATGAAAGACCGCGGCAAGGCCGCTGGCGTGAAGGGCTGGATCGTCAAGCCGTTCAAAGGCGACGCAGTGCTGGAGACCTTCAAGAAGCTGGCAAGCTGAAAGACGGGGCGGCACGGCCGGGTGCTTCATGATCAACCCGGCGCTGGAGGGCATGGCGCCCGCGCGATTTTGGAGCCAAACTTGCTTGCCTGAAGTTGGTTTGGCCGAGGGAGCCATCATGCAAGAGCTCGCCTTTCGCACGCTGCTGTACCGCTACTTCTTCTTCGGCTGGCTGTTCAAAGACGCCAGCCGCGGCAACCTGTTCGAGCGCTCGGCCGCGTGGCGTTTCAACCAGGCGCACGCGCACTGGCTGCTGGCCTATATGCGGCGCTGGCTCTGGTGCGGGTTGCTTTTCTACGCCCTGGGCGGCGTGCTGGAACTGGGGCTCAACACGCCGGGCCTGTCGGTGCTGTTCTATGTGCCCAGCGCGTTGAGCGTGCCCGTCAACGTAGTCATTGGGGTGCTGTGGATTGGCCTGAAGGCACTGCCCGGGCCGCTGCGCGAGCGGTAGACGCGTGCGCGGCTAGATTGTGGCCAAGAGCAGCTCTTCGGCATTGCGCGGGGGGTGCAGGCCGTCGGCGCGGCCTGCAAAATAGCGCTCCGTCAACATGTCTGCCGAAATGTGCTGGGCGTCGCGAAAGCCGTTTTCGCGGGCCAGCGCGAGTATTTCGGGCGGCGTGAAGAAGCTGATGAACGGCGTGCCGCTCGCGCGTGCACCTTTCTCCGCCATCTCAAGGCCGGGCCGGACGTCCGGGTCTGCCATCTCCAGCGGCAGCAGGAACGTCATCGCGAGCATCGAACCCGGCGCAAGCGACGCCACCTGCCGCAGCGTGGCCGCATTCGCTGCCTTTGACAGATACATGCTCACGCCCGTGGACACCACAATGGCCGGCCTGCCCGTATCAAACCCGGCCGCGACCAGCGCATCCTGCCAGGATTCGCGTGCCTCAAAATCCACCGGAACGAAGCGCAGCCAATGCGGAACGCCGAAGCCCAGCGCTTCCAGGCGCTGCCGCTTCCAGGCCTGCGGCTCCGGCTGATCGACCTCAAACACCGTCATGCGCGATGCCACATCGGGCCGGCGTTGTGCAAAGCTGTCCAATCCCGCCCCCAGAATCACATACTGGCTCAAGCCACGGCCCGCTTGTTCGATGACGAGGTCTTCGATAAAACGTGCGCGCGCCACAATGGACGCGCGAAACGGACGTGTGAACTGCGGATCCATGTCGCCGCGTTGTTGCCAGCCGGGTTCCGGGGCCAGCAACTTCAGGCCTACCTCGTCTTCCAGCACATGCGGCGGTGCATCGCTGTGCACATGCAAGGCGCGCCACAACGCGACGCGCGCTGCAGTGCTGTCGGGGGATGCAGTTTGCGGTTCGTTCATCGCACACACGCCTTCATCGATGGATCGGTCGATCAATTGATCAATTCGGATGCTGATACTCGGGAAATACGGCAACGGCCTGTACGGGCTGTTTTGTCATGCAGACCTCGAACAGGCGGCTGCTGAGCCACTCGGCAAGCCAGGCCTGCACCGCCGGCAAAGGCTGACCGGCAAACCAGTCCGGCTCCACCGCTGCAAACTGCCGCACGAACGGGAAGATCGCCAGATCGGTCGCGCACGGTGTCGAGCCGCCAAGATAGCGTTGATCCAGCAGGCGTGATTCCAGTGGTATCAGCAGGGTTTCTGTTGCCCGGGCACGGGCCGTCTCGCGCGGAGCGGTCTCTTGCGGATAGCGGTCGGGGTATTTGTAGCGATCGAGCTGGCGTTTGAACTCCCCGTCGTTGGTGCGCAGCAGGGCGAGGTTGTCGGCGGATTGCGCGCGGCTCCACCAGCCTTCGGGGTCGCGTGCCCCGAAGGCCCAGCGCATGATGTCGAGGCTCTCTTCCAGCACGTCGCCGTCTGTCAGGTGCAAGACAGGAACAGTGCCTTTCGGGGACAGCGCCAGGAGTTCGGTAGGCTTGTCACGCATGATGATCTCAAACGTCTGGAAGCGCCGATTGGCTTGCAGCATCGCCAGGCGCGCACGCATGGCGTAGGGGCAGCGGCGATAGCTGTAGAGCAGGGGCAAGTCTTGATTGTCGGACATCGGTGCGAATTCGAGGCTACGGATTTCAGGCGCGCCAGGGTAGCGGATTCATGGGCGCGGCGCGTTAGGCCATCAGGCGTGAGTGCACTGATCGTCCTGACCGCCCGGAGCGCCGCACCGATTGCGGCGGCTGCCCGAACACGCGGATGAACGCGCGCCGCATGCGTTCCGGATCGGCAAAGCCCACGGCGCGCGCGACCTGTTCCAGCGATTCATCACCGGCTTCCACGCGCGGCCGGGCGATTTCTGCACGGAGCTTTTCGATGGCCTTGGCCGGCGTCTGGCCGGTCTCTGCCACAAATGCGCGATCGAACTGGCGGCGGCTCAGGTGGGCCACTTCGGCCAGGCGGTCGACGTCCAGCGCTTCATGCAGGTGCTCGCGCGCATAGCCCAGGGCACGTGCAATGCGGCTCGATGCCGGGTCCAGCTCCAGCAAGGTCGAGAACTGCGATTGCCCGCCGGGCCGCCGGTGGTAGACCACCAGCTCGCGTGCCACGGCGCGCGATACGTCGACGCCCAGGTCTTCCTCAATGAGCGCCAGCGCCAGGTCGATGCCCGACGAGATGCCAGCCGACGTCCACACCGGCCCGTCGTGGATGAAGATGCGGTCGCTCTGCACCTGCACGCGCGGATAGCGCCGCTGCAGCAGCGCCGCCATGCGCCAGTGCGTGGTTGCGCGGCGCCCATCGAGCAGGCCCGCCGCCGCCAGCGCAAAGGCGCCGGAACACACGCTCGTCATGCGCCGCGAGTGCTCTGCCGCTTCCCGCACGAAGGTGATCAGCCGCGGCGAAAACGCGTCTTCGCGCGGGCCGTTGCCGCCCGAGATGATCAACGTATCGAAGGCGGGATCGTCCAGGCCCTGCGTCTGCATGACGAGGCCGGGCGCGCTTTGCACCAGCGTGCCGCTTTCGGACAGCACGTCGATGCGATATGCCGGCTGCGGTGCGAGCCGGTTCGCCACGTCAAAGGCCGTCAGCGGGCCAGTGAAATCGAGCAGGCTGCAGCCCGGAAACACCAAAAAGCCGATTCTGCGCATGATGTCTTGAAATGAGGGATTAACGTCATTTAGGCCTGATGTTGCTCCGCCAGACTGCTGCTGTCAAACGCATTTCTGGAGAAACGATCATGACAACCGCGATGTGCTTACCGGCCACTTCGACGCCCATGTCGCGCCATCACCGCTGGAAGGTGCTGGGTGTGGGGGTGGCGGCCAATGCGAGCTTTTCGGCAGCGTTCTCAGGCATCCCGACAACGGCCGTGTTCATTCGCTCGGCGTATCACCTGGGCAATGCCGAACTGGGCGTGGCACTGGGCGCGTTGGGACTGGGCATCGCTATCAGCGAATTGCCGTGGGGCTTGCTGACCGACCGCTGGGGCGACCGCGCGGTGCTGCTGACGGGGCTGGGGCTGACCGCGCTGGCGCTGTTCGTGATGGCATGTTGCGTGGTGCCGCTGCATGGAAACGTGCCGCCGCTTGCGTGGCTGGTGGGCGGCATGCTGAGCGTCGGCCTGCTGGGCGGCAGCGTGAATGGATCGAGCGGCCGCGCCGTCATGGGCTGGTTTCGCGAAGGCGAGCGCGGATTGGCCATGAGCATCCGCCAGACCGCCGTACCGCTGGGCGGCGGCATTGGTGCCCTCGTGCTGCCGAGCCTGGCCGCGCATGCCGGGTTTGCCGCCGTGTATGGGGTACTGGCGGCGGCGTGTGCGTTGACTGCGGCGCTGACGTGGCTGTGGGTGCATGACGCACCGGACACGGTGAATGCAGTTGCACACACTGCGGCGCCTGGCGGTACGGGCCCGTTGCGCGATCCAACGCTGTTGCGCATGGCCTTGGCCATTGGGCTGCTGTGCGTGCCGCAAGGCGCGGTCGTCGCTTTTGCCACGGTGTTCCTGCGCGACTTTGCGCACGCCAATGTGCTCACGCTCAGCCTGACCATGGCAGCGGTGCAGGGCGGGGCGGCCGTCATGCGCGTGTGGAGCGGCCGCTGGACCGACCGTCACGGCAATCGCCGCGCCTATCTGCTTACCTGCGCGCGGTCGAGCGTCGCGCTGTTTGCGGTGCTGGCCGGGGTGGCGTGGATGACGTCGGCGCTGTCGATCGATCTGTCGGTCATGCGCATCGCGCTGGTGGCGGCCGTGGTGGCGGGCGGCATCTGCGTATCGGCGTGGCATGGCGTGGGCTATACCGAACTGGCCACCTTGGCCGGTGCGCAGCGTGCCGGCACGGCGCTGGGTCTGGGCAACACGGGCGCGTTTGCGGCGCTCGGTCTCACGTCGCTGTGCCTGCCGCAGGTGCTGGCGTGGTCGTCATGGCCCGTGGTGTGGCTGATGGCGGCGGGCAGCGCGCTGATTGCGTGGCGTGTGCTGCCGGCGGTACGTCCGTAGACGCGCGTAACGCCAATCCCCCTCGTTTCTTCCTATAGTGACCCGCAGGGCGCCGCCCCGCGCGGGCCCGCAAAACGAAGCAACGAAAACGAAACGAGGGGGCCACCATGGCAGGCCTGGATGTAATCGAGCACGTGGTCGTGCTGATGTTGGAGAACCGGTCGTTCGACAACCTGTTCGGCACACTGTATTCAAAGAGCGCGGAGTTCGACGGCCTGTCGGGCGAAGAGACCAATCCCGACGGCGGCGGTCAGCCGATCCGCGTATGGACGACGCCTGCGCCGCCCAACGTGATGACGCTGCCCAATCCCGACCCGGGCGAGCTGTTCACCGACATCAACCAGCAGCTCTTCGGCCAGCAGATGCCGCTGGGGCAGACGCCCACCATGCAGGGTTTCACCACCAACTACGCCAAGAACGGTGGCGGCCCGCGCGACATCATGCATTTCTTCACGTCGGACCAGGTGCCTGCACTCAGCACGCTGGCGCGCAACTACGCCGTGTGCGATGCGTGGTTTGCCTCGGCGCCGTGCCAGACGTGGCCCAACCGGTTTTTCGTGCACACCGGCACCGCGCACGGTTATCCGAACAACTCGCCGGTGCACTTTCCGTATCTCATGCCGACGCTGTTCAACGCGCTTGACGGCGTGGTGCCCGACGATTGGGCGGTTTATTACCACGACTTCGCGCACTCGCTCACGCTGACGCGGCTGTGGCTGCATCTGGACCACTTTCACCTGTTCGACGATTTTCTCGACGATGCGTCCAGCGGCAAGTTGCCCTCGTACAGCTTTATCGAGCCGCGCTACTTTGCTGATGTCGATTGGCCCAACGATATGCACCCGCCGCACGACGTCGGCTACGGCGATGCGCTCGTCGCGCAGGTGTACAACGCGCTGCGCAGTTCGCCGCAGTGGCATCAGACCATGCTCGTCATCACCTTCGACGAACACGGCGGCTGTTTCGACCACGTGCCGCCGCCCACCGTGGTGCCGCCCAGCCCGCCGCAACCCGGGCAGCTTTTCGCGTTCGACCGGCTGGGCGTGCGCGTGCCGGCGGTGGTGGTGTCACCGTGGATTCCCAAAGGCACCATCTTCCGCTCGACCGTGGCGCAGCCGTACGACCACACCGCGATCATCAAGACGCTGCGCATGCGCTACAACATCCGGACGCCGCTCACTGCCCGCGATGCCAGCGCACCCGACCTGGGGCAGGTCTTGGAATTGAGTGCGCCGGACGATAACCGCGACCCGGTCGCCGCCCGCGCCATGGCAGCGAACCCCGCTGGTTTGCAGGCCGCCCGCAACGCGCCGCTCAATGACTTCCAATGGGCCATGCACGAATCGGCGGCGATGCTGGCACCGCTGGGCACCGGTATCAGCATTGACGACCACGTGCGCAACTTGTCGACCGATCAGCAACCGCCCGTGCCCGCAGCGCAGAATGCCCAGCAGGCGGCGCAGCACATCAAGGACGTGCTGGCATCGATGGATCTGCCACACGCAGGGCAATGATCATGAACGCACCGCTTCCGCATCCGCCCGTCGTCATACGCGCTTTCAGACCCGGCGACGAGCCGCTCCTGCACGCCGTTTTTCGTTCTGCAGTGCACGGCATCGCCGCCCGCCGATACACGCCCGAACAATGCGAAGCCTGGGCGCCGGCCGACTACGACGTCGCCCAGTGGAATGAGCGCATCCGCCGCATCCAGCCGTTCGTGGCGGAAGTCGACGGGCAGCCCGTCGCTTATGCCGATTTGCAGGCAAACGGCTATATCGATCACTTCTTCGTATCGGCCGCGCATGCGCGAAGAGGCATTGGCCAACAACTCATGAGCCACATTCTCGGGTTGGCAGCGCAGCGCGACGTGCCGCGTGTGCAAGCCCACGTGAGCTTGAGCGCCGAGCCGTTCTTTGCCTGCAATGGTTTTCGCGTGGTCGTACGCCAAACGGTGACGGTGCGCGGTGTTCCGCTGGATAACGCATTGATGGAGCGGACGCAAGCGTGAGCCAAGAGTCGCATGGGGCTTTGTTCTTCGGGCAAACCCTCGGAATGTAGTTAAAGATTATTGAGGATCTGTCGTTAGTTTCGTTGAATTCAGTTCCCTCAGAGGAACGACTTCACGCTCCCCCAACTTCGCGCGACAGATATGAAGACGCTCTCCATCAAGGCACGGCTGGCGCTGGTGCTATTTGTTCTGGCTGTATTCCTGACGGGCGTCGGCGCGCTGGGGCTGGTCGGTAACCTGCGCTCCAACGCGGCGCTCAAGGAAACCTTCTCCAATAACCTTCCGTCCACGCGCGCGCTGGGGCAGGCCGAATCCAAGCTTGCGCAAGCACGCACCGCGCTGGACCGCGCCATCTTCGATCCTGATACCGCCAAGAGCGCGGACGCACTCGGCCGCGTCGCAATGCAGATTCAAAACAGCGAGAAGGCGTGGAAAGACTATCTGGCCCTGCCGTTCTCGACGCCGGAGGAAGAGCGCATTGCGGGCGAGGCCGGGAAGCAGCGCAGCCTCATCATCAAGGATGGGATCGGCGGCGCAATCGATGCGCTGCGGCGTGGTGACAAGGATGCCGCGCGCGTGCTGGCGCTGGAAAAAATCCCGACGCAGTTCCGCGCCTATGCGGAACAGTCCGATCGCTTGAATGCGATCCAAGAAGAAGTGTCCTCGGTTGCCTACGCGGCATCGCAGTCGTTCTTCAACGGGCTGCTGTGGACCTTCGGTATCGTGATTGCCATCGGGCTGGTGCTGGCGGCCGGTTGCTATTTCGTGCTCTCGCGCGCCATTTCGCGCCCGCTCGCAGAGATGCTCGTGCACTTCCATGAGATTTCGGGCGGCAACCTGACCACCGACGTTCGCATCCACTCGCGTGACGAGATGGGCCTGCTGATGGAAGGCCTGCAGCAGATGCAAGCCAAGCTGAAGGAGACCGTGGTGACGGTGCGTCGCGGCAGCGAGTCGATTGCGTCCGCCACGCAGCAGATTGCAGCAGGCAACACCAATCTGTCGCAGCGCACGGAAGAGCAGGCCAGCTCGCTGGAGGAAACCGCATCCAGCATGGAAGAGCTGACGAGCATCGTGAAGCAGAACGCCGACAACGCGCGTCAGGCGAGCACGCTGGCCGTCAACGCCTCCGAGATTGCCGTGCAGGGCGGTGCCGTGGTGCAGGACGTGGTGACGACCATGGGCGAGATCAGCGAATCGTCGCGCAAGATCACCGACATCATCGCCGTGATCGAAGGCATTGCGTTCCAGACCAATATCCTGGCGCTCAACGCTGCGGTGGAAGCCGCGCGTGCCGGTGAACAAGGCCGCGGCTTTGCCGTGGTAGCCGGTGAAGTGCGCACGCTGGCACAGCGCAGCGCGGCTGCCGCCAAGGAGATCAAATCGTTGATCGAAGATTCCGCCACGCGTGTGGAATCCGGCTCGACGCTGGTGGCACGTGCCGGCAAGACGATGGAAGAGATCGTCGTGGCCGTGAAGCGCGTGACCGACATCATGGGCGAGATCAGCGCGGGCTCGGCTGAGCAAAGCACCGGCATCGAGCAGATCAACGAAGCCGTCACGCAGATGGATGACGTGACGCAGCAGAACGCCGCACTGGTGGAAGAAGCCGCTGCCGCTGCCCAGGCACTGGAAGAACAGGCGGACGAGTTGCGCCGCGCTGTGGCGGTGTTCCGCGTGGCGATGTAAAGCACGCTTCCTGATGGGTTGCCCTGGCAGCGAAATGGCTGCCGCGGCGCTACACTGCGGGGTCGGCCTTCGGGTCGGCCCCGCTTTGTTTTATGCGGTGCACTCAGAAGCCGCTCATGGCCTTGCTCCGCCCCTCGAGCCGCTCGCGAAGAGCCATGAGCCGGTTCACATAACGATTATCCGGAGGTGTCATGCGTTTCCAGTGTCGTCGTGTTCCCGTTCGCGCCTTGGTGTCTGCAGCTGTGTTGGCATGCAGCGCCGGCGCGTTCGCACAGACCATCCCCGCCAGCAAGCCCGCGCCCACCACGCTCACGCCCGAGCAGCAGCGCTATCACGATATCTACAAAGAGCTGGTCGAGATCAACACGACGCATTCGGCAGGTGACACGACCAAGGCCGCGCATGCGATGGAAAGGCGCCTGCGCGATGCGGGTTTTGCCGCTGCCGACATGCAGGTGCTTGAGCCGTTCCCGAAGAAGGGCAACCTTGTGCTGCGCTTCAAGGGCACCGGTGCCAAGAAGCCGATGCTGCTGCTTGCCCACATTGACGTGGTGGAAGCCAAGCGCGAAGACTGGAAGACCGACCCCTTCAAGCTGCAAGAGACTGACGGCTATTTCACGGCGCGCGGCGCGATCGACGACAAGGCGATGGCCTCGGCCTTTGTGTCGGTGCTGGGGCAGCTCAAGCAGGAAGGCTTCAAACCATCGCGCGACATCATCCTCGCATTGACCACCGACGAGGAGCGCGGCGATGTGCCGACCAACGGCGCGTACTGGATCGTCAACAACAAGCCGGAGCTGGTGAAGGCCGAGTTCGGTATCAATGAAGGCGGTGGCGGCGAGCTGCGCAACGGCAAGCCGGTGCTCCACCGCATTCAGGTGGCCGAGAAGATGTACACGACGTACGAGCTGGAAGTGCGCGACGTGGGCGGACACAGTTCGGTGCCGACAAAGACGAACCCGATCTATGCGTTGTCAGCCGCGCTGGATCGGTTGGGGGCGTATCAGTTTCCGGTCAAGCTGGCCGACGTGACGCAGACTTACTTCGCACGCAGCGCGCCGCTGGCCACGGGGCAACTGGCGGACGACATGCGCTCGGTGGGCACCGGCAAGCCGGACCAGGCTGCAATCGATCGGCTTTCGGCCATTCCGTTCTACAACGCGCAGTTGCGCACCACCTGCGTGGCCACGATGGTCAATGCCGGCCATGCCGAGAACGCGCTGCCGCAATCGGCCAAGGCCACCATCAATTGCCGCATCCTGCCGCACGATGATCCGGCCGATATCGATCGTCAGTTGAAGCAGGTGATCGGCAACGAAAAGATCAGCGTGCGCTACGTCAACAAGCCGCTTGCAAGCCCCGCGTCGCCGCTCAATGGCGACTTGGTGAAGACGGTGGAGGCGCTAACGCAGCAGATGTGGAATGTGCCGGTGATTCCGGCGATGAGCACGGGGGCGACGGACAGCCGGTTCATGCGCAATGCGGGCATTCCCATGTATGGCGTGTCGGGGTTGTTTACCGAGCCGGCTGATTTGCGCACGCATGGTCTGGATGAGCGTATCGAGATTGCGCGGTTGTATGACGGGCGGGAGTTTCTTTATCGGCTTGTGAAGCAACTGGCTGAGTGAGTTGTTGGACGCTGCGCTCGCTTTTCTTCTGCGGGGGCGGCTGGGGGGTGCCGGTTTGTGTTGGGTTTCGTCCCCTGCCGGGGCCGACTTACTTTCTTTGTCTTGCCAAAGAAAGGTAAGCAAAGAAAGGCGCGCCCGAGATGGCGACTTCCCCTTGGATTTTCGTCACGGGGAGGGAGGGGAGGCAAACTCGCTGCGCTCAGACAGCCTCCCCTCTTTTTCCTCCCCGCGGCAAAAATCCAAGGCGCCATCTAGGGCAGGGTACGGCCACACCCTCTGCGTGCCGGAGTTGGCGGCGTTGCACACGTTTTGGGTGGTTACTTTCTCAGATGAAGCCGCCGTCGGTCATCAAGGTGCGGCCGGTGATCCAGCGGGCGTCGTCCGAGGCCAGGAAGGCGATGGCGTCGGCGATGTCTTCCGGCTCGGCCAGGCGGCCCATCGGGGTTGATTCGCGCATGCGTGCTTTCACTTCATCGGGAATCGGCGCGGTCATGTCGGTGCGCGTGAGGGCGGGGGCCACGGCGTTGACGGTGATGTTGCGCGGGCCCAGTTCTATGGCAAACGCGTGGGTGAGGGCGCTGACTGCGGCCTTGCTTGCCGCATACACTGCCAGCCCTGCGCGGGGCCGGTACACCAGGCTGGAAGACACGTTCACGATATGCCCGCCGCGAGCCGGCACATGTGGCAGCACCGCTTGCGTGACGAGAATCGTCGAGAAGGCATTGGTCCGGAACTGCGCGTCGAACGATGCGAGATCGATGCTGCCCACCGGCTGGCTTTCCAGGATGCCCGCATTGTTCACGAGGATGTCGATGGCGCCGAAGGTCTCGCGCACGGTGCTCACCATCGCGTTAACGGATACGGCATCGCCCACGTCGGCCTGCACGGCAATGGCTTGCGCGCCGGTGCCGCGAATGCTGTTGACTACGGCGTCAGCCTCTGCGGCGTTGCTGCGATAGACCACGGCCACGCGTGCGCCGTCGGCGGCCAGTCGATGCGCCACGGCGGCGCCGATGCCGCGCGAGCCTCCGGTGACGATGGCGGCGCGGCCTGCCAGGCGTTGCGCGGTCGTGGATGGGGTGGCTTGAGTTTCGGACATGCTGTTCTCCTGAATGGGTGCGATGTTTCGGGAGAACAGGTTACGAACGAGCGGGCTTGTGCGCAGCCCGTTCGGCCGCGACGCGGCGTTCCAGCATTGGAACGACCGAGCTGCGATCAGCCCTGCTGGCGTTTGCGGTATTCCGCCACCTTGTGCCGGTTGCCGCAGACAGCCATGCTGCACCAGCGGCGCTTGTGCGACTTGGTGCGGTCGTAAAACCACAGCGTGCATTCCGGATGTTCGCACACGCGCACGAGCTGGAAATCGCCCTCGGCGAGCAGATGCGCGGCGGCTTCGGCCAGCGGTGCCAGACACTGCTCGACTGAATCGGTTGGGCGCAGGCGCTCGACGCGCGGGGTGCCGTTTTCCCAGACCAACATGGGATGGCTTGGCGCCTGTCGCAGGAACACGTTGAGCGCATCGGCGCTGGCTGCACGGCCCGACTTGCGCGCCTCCACCAAGGTGCGAATCACCTCGCGAAGGTGCCGCGCCACGGCCAGCAGCACGCCGGGTGGATAGCGACCTGCCACGGGCTCGACGAGCCAGCCGGCGCGCACCAGCCAATCGGAGACATCGACGTCGTTTTGCCAGAAATCGTGGGGCTGGCCGTTGACGTTGGCCACGGTGTTGAGCATGTCCAGCACAGGGTCGTCGGCGATCAGCAGGGGCGCATCGGTGGCAGCAGCGGGTGCGGGCATGGCGGCTTTCAAAAAGGCGGTGGATTGAATTGTAACCGATTTAATTGGCTATGCAGGTTACTCATTGCACGCGTGTTTCAACGGGTCAGTCCGATGAAAAGCGCGCCGCATTACCATGTCTCATCCAAGTAACTCGCCGGAGACGATCATGAGCGCATGGCCCGATGCACGCGTGCTGGAGTTGTTCAACATCGAAGTGCCCATCGTACTGGGGCCGATGGCGGGGGTGGCTGGCGTGGAGCTGGCGATTGCCGTGGCGCGGGGAGGGGGCCTCGGTTCGCTGCCGTGCGCGATGCTCAGCGTCGAGCAGATCCGCCAGCAAGTCGAGCAGTTCCGGGCGGCCGTGGGTGGCCCCATCAACTTGAACTTCTTCTGCCATACGCCGCCGCAGCCTGACCCCGAGCGCGATGCCAAATGGCGCGCCCATCTGGCACCGTACTACGCCGAGTTCGGTATTGACTTGAACGCGCAAGCGCCAGCCGTCAACCGCGCGCCGTTCGACGAAGCGACCTGCGCGCTGGTGGAGGAATTGAAGCCGGAGGTGGTGAGTTTCCATTTCGGCCTGCCCTCGCCGGAACTGCAGGCCCGCGTAAAGGCTACGGGGGCGAAGGTCATCTCCGCTGCCACCACGGTGGAAGAGGCGCGCTGGCTGGAAGCGCGCGGCGTAGACGCCATCATCGCCATGGGCAACGAGGCGGGCGGCCATCGTGGCATGTTCCTCGCCAAGACGATCGAATCGCAGGTCGGCACGTTCGCGCTGTTGCCGCAGGTGGCGGATGCGGTGAAGGTGCCGATCATCGCAGCGGGCGGCATTGGCGATGCGCGCGGTGTGGTGGCGGCGTTGGCGCTGGGGGCATCGGCGGTGCAGATCGGTACGGCCTATATGTTGTCGCCGGAGGCTAAGACATCGGCCATTCATCGCGCGGCGCTCAAGCAGGCGACGGATGCCGACACCGCGCTCACCAACTTGTTCACAGGCCGCCCGGCGCGCGGCATCGTCAACCGCCTGATGCGTGAGATCGGCCCGATGAGCGCATTTGCCCCGGCCTTCCCCACGGCCGGCGGTGCATTGGCGCCGCTGCGGGCAAAGACCGAACCGACCGGCTCGGGCGATTTCATCAATCTGTGGTCGGGCCAGGCCGGCCAGCTGGCCACGGAAGACTCGGCCGAAGCCATCACGCGGCGCATTGCCGCCCAGGCGCTCGAACGGCTCACCTGAGTTTTTCTGTTGCATCGTTTCCCGCGCGGGTACGCCAGACGGCGTGCCCGTTTTATTTGACATCACAAATCGGTATGCGAACGATGGGAAAATTTTATGTAACTTGTGAAATGTAATTTCAAAGGTTACGATGGTTTCGCTGCTGTTTCCCCGAAACCCATCCCGGAGCCTTGCCATGAACGCCCCTGCCCGAACCGCTGATCTGGTTGTCGATGCGTATGCCCCAAGCGCTGTGCGCCACCGCACGGTGGATGTCGAGGGTGTGCGCGTGTTCTATCGGGAGGCTGGCCCAGCCGATGCGCCCACCGTGCTGTTGCTGCACGGTTTTCCCAGCGCGTCGCATATGTTCCGCAACCTGATCCCCCAGTTGGCGGAGCGCTATCACGTGGTGGCGCCGGACTTTCCCGGCTTTGGCCTGACGCAGGTGCCGAGCGGCTTCCGTTACACGTTCGACAACCTGGCGCGCGTGGTAGACGGTTTTACGCAAGCGATCGGCCTATCGCGTTACGCAATCTACGTGTTTGACTACGGCGCGCCGGTGGGCTGGCGTCTGGCGATGGCGCATCCGGGGCGCATCAGCGCCATCGTCACGCAAAACGGCAACGGCTATGAGGAAGGCCTGGGCGAGGGGCCGTGGGCGCCGGTCAAGGCCTATTGGGACAACCCGGACCAAGCGCATCGCCGTGAGTTGCATGCGATCGTTTCGGATGAGATGACGCAGTGGCAATACCTGGATGGCGTGCCGGACCCGACGCGCGTGGCGCCGGATGGCTATCTGCTGGATCAATATTTCCTGAGCCGTCCGGGCCAGCTCGACATCCAGATGGATCTGTTCCTGGATTACGCGAGCAATGTGGCGCTGTATCCGGCGCTGCATGCGTATTTCCGCGCGCATCGGCCGCCGCTGCTCGCGGTGTGGGGTCGCAATGACACCATCTTCATTCCGCCCGGCGCAGAGGCCTTCAAGCGTGACCTGCCAGATGCAGAGGTGCACTTTGTCGACAGCGGCCACTTTGCGCTGGAGACGCACCACACGGAAATTGGCCGACGCATGCTCGACTTTCTTGGCCGCGTGGTGAAGTAGCGGAACCTGCGGTTCAAGCCAGCGGTTGCATGGTGGATTCCGCAGCAAAGCGCTCGCGCAGGAACGCCACCAGCGCCTTCACCGAAGGCGGTACGCCGGCACGCGATGGATAGAGCGCGTGCAGGTCGGCCGGCTCGGGCGTCCAGCCGGGCAGCACCGTGCGCAGGCGGCCGCGGCCGAGCGCCGCATGACAGCAGTGCAGCGGCAGGATGGCCAAGCCGAGCCCGGCAATGGCCGCTTCGCGCAGGGCGATGATGTTGTCGCTGGCAAAGCGCGGGCGAATCGGCAGCGCGAGCCGATGGCCGCGCGCATCCTGCAGCACCCAATCGCGGCTGCGTGTGAGCGAGCCCTGTCCCAGGCACGGAAAGTCTTCCAGCGCGGCGGGCGTCTCCGGTTCACCTACACGGGCAACCAACACGGGGCTGCCGACCAGCACGCGCGGCGAGATAGCCAGATGCCGCGCCACCACATCGCGCGAGGGCAGTGGCCCCGTGGCCGCGCGGATCGCCACGTCAATGCGCTGCTCGATCAGGTCGACGTAGGTGTTGGACAGGTCCAGTTCAATGCGCAGCTTCGGATGCGCATCGGCAAATTCGGCCAGCCAACCTGCCACCAGTGTTTCCGCCAGCAACGGCGATGTGCCGACGCGCAGCACGCCGGCCGGTTCGCTGCGTGCCGCCCCAGCCAGTGCTTCAATGGCCGCCGACGCATCGGCCATGTCGCGCGCGTGCCGATAGACCGCTTCGCCCACGGGCGTGACCGATACGCGATGGCTTGAGCGTTGCAGCAGCCGCGTGCCGAGCTGCACCTCCAGCTCGGCAATGCGCCGGCTCAGACGTGACTTGGGGATGCCCGTGGCGCGCTCGGCAGCGGAAAAGCCCCCGGCTTCCACTACGCGCGTGAAGAGGTAAAGGTCGTCGAAGCGCTTCATGTTGGTACTGGGTTGCGGTCGAACCGCATTGAAGCATAGGCGCGGGCCGGGCATTGTCGCGGGCAATGGATCAGCGCTGTACAGTGTCGCTGGGCGGGGCTGCGCGCGTCGGAATACCGCGCAGACCGGATCGGAGTCTGGCACGCCTGCGCCCTCGCGCGGGCATCAATGCAAGGAGACGGCATGGACAGGCAAGGCACGCAAACGCAGGGGATGTCCCGCGATCGGCTCGCACGGGTCGAGCACTTCATCGATGACGCTTACATTGCGACGGGCAAGCTGCCCGGCGCGCTCGTCCAGGTGTGGCGGCGCGGCGAACTGGCCTTGAACTCCGTGCTGGGCCTGGCCGACCGCGACCGCCAGGTGCCGCTGGCCGAAGACTCGCTTTTCCGCATCTACTCGATGACCAAGCCCATCACATCGGTGGCGTTCATGATGCTGGTGGAGGAATGCAAGGTTGCGCTGGACGATCCGGTCAGCAAGTTCATCCCTGCATGGGCGAACCTGGGCGTGCACGCCGGCGGCTTCATGGAGGGCTTCCAGTCGCGCCCGGTCAAACGCCCCATGCGCATGGTCGACCTGCTGCGCCACACCTCCGGCCTGACCTATGGCTTCCACCAGAACACGAATGTCGACGCGGCGTACCGCCGGCTGAAGCTGGGCGATATTGCTACCGATGGCACGCTCGACGAGATGATCGAAAAACTGGCCGGCGTGCCGCTGGAGTTCTCTCCGGGCGAGGCGTGGAACTACTCTGTTTCCACCGATGTGCTCGGCTACCTGGTCGGCAAGATCAGCGGCATCCCATTCGAGACGTTCCTGAAGGAGCGGATTTTCGACCCGCTGGGCATGGTCGATACGGCCTTTCATGTGCCGGAAGAGAAGGCGTCGCGCTTCTGTGCGTGCTATGCCGTGGGGGCGATGGGCTCGAAGACGGTGTCCGACCGTGGGCCGGTCCTGCAGGACGATCCGCGCACGAGCCCCTACCTGAAGCCGCCCAGCTTCATTTCCGGCGGCGGTGGTTTGGTTTCCACCGCGGCGGATTACCTGCGCTTCTCACGCATGTTGCTGCAGGGCGGCGAGTTGGATGGCGTACGCCTGCTGGGGCCGAAAACGCTGGCGCTGATGACGGCCAACCATCTGCCGGGCGGGCGCGACATGTCGAGCCTGTCGTCGCCTTCGATGTTCAGCGAGGCAGCTTATGACGGCGTGGGATTCGGGCTGGGCTTTGCGACCACGATCTCGCAGGCGGCCACGTTGATTCCCGGCAGCACGGGCGATTTCTTTTGGGGCGGCGCGGCCGGCACCTTCTTCTGGGTGGATCCGCAGGAGGATCTGATCGGCCTGTTCCTGACGCAGGTCTTGCCGTCGTCTGCCTACCCAGTGCGTCGGCAATTGCGCACGCTTGTCTATAGTGCGATCACGGATGTGGGTGGTCCGGCGCGTTGAGCACGCGTTGACCATCAAGGAGGCGGAGCATGCTGCGCCACCGCCCTGATCATCACGTCGCTCAAGCGCCGATCAAACGTCGAACCGGACGCCCTGCGCCAGCGGCAGCGCGCCGCTGTAGTTGACGGTGTTGGTGGCGCGGCGCATGTAGCCCTTCCATGCGTCCGAGCCCGATTCCCGCCCGCCGCCGGTTTCCTTCTCGCCGCCAAATGCCCCGCCGATTTCGGCGCCCGATGTGCCGATGTTGACATTGGCGATGCCGCAATCGCTGCCCGCCGACGACATGAAGCGCTCGGCATCGTTCAGGTTTGCCGTGAAGATGGCAGACGACAGGCCCTGCGGCACGCCGTTCTGGATGGCGATGGCCTGTTCGGTGTCGCCGTCATACGTCACGACATAGAGGATGGGCGCGAAGGTCTCGCTTTCCATCACCTTCGTCGGCTTCGGCATCTTGACCAGCGCGGGGCGCACGTACCAGGCGTCGGTGCCCAGGTCTTCGCGTACGCGCTCGCCGCCCAGCACTTCGCCACCTTCGGCGCGGGCCTGCGCCAGTGCCTGCTGCATGCCGTCGAAGGCGGCCTGGTCGATCAACGGGCCGACCAGCGTGCCGTCAGCCAGAGGGTCACCAATCGCAATGCTCTGGTAGATCTTTTCCAGACGGGCCAGCAGCGTATCGGCCACCGAGCGATGCACGATCAAACGTCGCAGCGACGTACAGCGTTGGCCCGCCGTGCCGACGGCAGCAAAGGTGATGGCGCGTGCCGCCAATTCCAGATCGGCCGATGGCGTGACGATCATCGCGTTGTTGCCGCCCAGCTCCAGGATCGAGCGGCCGAAGCGCTCGGCCACCTTCACGCCCACCTGGCGGCCCATGCGCGTCGAGCCCGTGGCGCTGACCACGGGCACAAGGTGGCTGGCGACCAGCGCTTCGCCCACGTCGCGCCCGCCGATCAGCAGCTGGCTCAGCCCGGCAGGAATGGCCCCCGGCTTCTCTGCGTTGAACGCGTCGACAACCTGCTGCATCAGGTGCTGGCAGGCGATGGCCGTGAGCGGCGTTTTCTCCGACGGCTTCCACACGATGGCGTTGCCGCACACCAGGGCGAGCGCGGCGTTCCACGACCACACCGCCACCGGAAAGTTGAACGCCGAAATGATGCCCACCACGCCCATCGGATGCCACGTTTCCATCATGCGGTGCCCAGGGCGCTCGCTGGCGATGGTCAGGCCATGCAGTTGCCGCGACAGGCCGACAGCGAAGTCGCAGATGTCGATCATCTCCTGCACTTCGCCCAGCCCCTCGGAGGTGATCTTGCCGGCCTCCAGCGACACCAGTTCACCCAGTGCCGCCTTGTGCGTGCGCAGCACTTCGCCCAGGCGGCGCACCAGCTCTCCGCGCACGGGTGCCGGCACGACGCGCCACGCCAGATACGCCTGATGCGCGCTCTGGATGGCAGCCTCGGCCTCGCTGGCGGTATGCGATTTCACGGTCGCCAAGACCGTGCCATCGCGCGGGGCGCGGCTCGTCCAGTCCGTGCCTTCATAGGCCTTCAGGTCCAGGCCGAGGGCCTTCAGTACGGTCTGCAATCGTGTTCGTGAATCTGACATGGCGTGAATCCTTGCTCTTCTCTCGTGTTCAATCGAAAAACTGTTGCGGTGCGGCAGCGTTCAATTCAACGCTCGACGATGCGGTTCCAGCGCTTGCTCCACTCGGGGCGCTCTGCGTTGATGACGTCCCAGTCCAGCGCAACGGCCGTCTTCAGGATGGTGTTCATCTTGTTTTGCTCTTCCGCCGCCTTGCCCTTGAGCGGCGCCTTGGGGTTGACTGGATTGTAGGAGCCGTTTTCCATGGCGAGTGCCTGCGCCTCGGGGCTGATCAGGTAGTCCGCCAGCTTCTGCGCCAGCTCGGCATCCGGATTGTTGGCCAGCACGCACTGCGCGGTGAGCAGAACGACGGCGCCTTCCTTAGGTGCGACGAATTCCATCGGGATGCCCTTGGACTTCATCAGCTCCACCTGCGTGAGCGTGTACGGGAACAGCGCCGCATCGCCGGCCTGCATCATCTCCACCACCTTCGACGAGTTGGGGATGTACTCGACCACGTTCGGGCCGATGGTGGTGGGCCATGCCTTGAAGGCCGGGTCGACGTTCTTTTCCGTGCCGCCCTTGAGCCGGTTGAACATCAGGAAGGCATCCAGCCCGAACGACGAAGCCGGCATGGATTGCACGACCACCTTGCCCTTGTATTTCGGGTCCGCCAGATCACCCCACGAGGTGGGCGGCGTCCAGCCCTTGTCGGCAAAGATCTTGGTGCTGTAGGCGAGGCCCGTCAGGCCCATCGACAAGCCGACCGCGTAGTCACCCTTGAGGTGCGCAATGGCGGGCACAGCCGCCAGATTGGCCGATGGCTTGAGTTTTTCGCACAGCCCCATGCCGATGGCGCGGAACATGACACCGTCGTCCAGCGTCATCACGTGCATCTGTGCCTTGCCCTTGGTCGCCTGGGCCTTGGCGAGGATGTCGGTGGAGGTGCCGGGCACGACGACGACCTTGACGTTGTTGGCTTTCTCGAACGGCGGGAACACGAACTGCGTGTAGGTGCGTTCCATGTTGCCGCCGTTCATGCCGATGTACAGCGTCTTGGTGTCGGCGTGGGCGGCGCCCGCGGCGAGCAGCGCCATACCGGCAGCCGCAGCAATGACGGACGTGAACGATGTTTTCGCGTGTTTCACAAGCATGGTGATCTCCTGGGGCATCAAGTGCATCAAGCTGCCGGTGGCAGAAAGCGTTGGATGGAAAAGGGCTCGATCGGCGTGGTGGTGCGGCCTTCGGCAATCAGCTCGGCCATGACATCGCCCACGCCGGGGCCGAGCTGGAAGCCGGCACCGGCAAAGCCAAAGGCGTGGAACAGGCCGGGGCGGCGGGCACTGGGGCCAATCACGGGCTGGTCGTCTGGCAGGTTGCCTTCCGTGCCACTCCAGGTGCGGATGATGTGGGCGCCTGTGAGTTGCGGCAGCAGCGCCGCCAGTTGCGGCAACTGGCGCAGGATCGCCACGTGCGAAGAGCGTGCGCGCTGGTCGTCCAGCACGTAGCCGCGCCCGCCGCCGAACACCACATTGCCGCGCCGCACCTGGCGGCAGTAAATGCCGCCGCCTTCCACGCCCAGGCTCCAGGGCAGGAAGAATGGCAGCGGCTCGGTCACGCCCATGGTGGGCGGGATGGTGAACATCGGTACGGGTTCGCCCCATTGCGCCGCAAACTGGGCCGCCCAGGCCCCGGCGCAGTTGACCAGCGCGGAGGCTTTGACTTCCAGATCGCGGTCATGCTGCCGTGCATGGACGACGAAGCGGGCGCCATCGTGTTCGACCGATTGCACCGGCGCGTGCTCGCGCACATCGGCGCCTGCCGCCTGCGCCGCGTGCGCAAATGCGGGCGACAGCAGGCGCGGGTTGGCCTGTCCGTCTTCCGGGCACAGCGAGCCGCCGACGACCTGGTCGCCGCCCATCGGAAAGACCTTTTGCAGTGCAGCCCGGCCTTCGATGAGCTGCAACCCAAGGCCGTAGCCCTCGCTTCGGGCCGCATAGCTGGCCAGGGATTCCATGTCGGCCACGCCACGGGCGATCTTGAAGTGCCCGCTGCGCTCGTACTCGGCCTCGGTGCCGATCAGCTCGGTCAGACGCCCCCAGATCTGGTGCGAACGCTGGGCCAGCGGCAATTGCTCAATGGAGCGCCCCTGGCGGCGCACACCGCCAAAGTTGACGCCGCTGGAGCGCGATCCACAGAGGTCACGCTCGAGCAGGGTGACGGCCAGCCCGCGCCGCCGCAGGAACAGCGCGGTGGCGCTGCCCATGATGCCCCCGCCGATGATGGCCACGTCGCATGCAAGCTGCTCACGCATGGTGGCCCTCCGGTTCGATCACCTCGGTCACATCCAGCGGCAGCGGCTTGATCGGTGCCTGCCCGCGCAATCGGCCCACCTGTGCCAGCGGAACGGACTGCGCGTGCGCCAGGATTTCCGCTGCCGCTGCGCCGCACATCCGACCCTGGCAGCGGCCCATGCCGACCCGGCACAGCGCCTTGAGCCGATTCAGTTCATGCACGCCGCATTCGACCGCCGTCTGGCGCAGGGTGCCCGCTGTGACGTTTTCGCAGCGGCACACGACCAAGTCGTCGCTGGCGTGCGCGGCCCAGTCATCGGGAAAGGGGAAGGCGACTTCCAGCGCGTGGCGGAACTGCTCGATCTTCCGCAGGCGCCGGCGCAGCGCGGCCAAGCGATCGGCATCGACGGTGATTTGCCGATCCTGCAACAGGGCGAGCGCGGCCAGTTCGCCGGAGTACTCGGCCGCGTCGGCCCCCATGATGCCCGCGCCATCGCCCGCCAGATAGACGCCCGCGACGGAGCTGCGCCGCATGGCGTCGATGCGCGGTACATGGCAACGGTGCAGCGCAGAAAACTCGAACGCGCAGCCCAGCAGATCGGCGAGTTGTGTTTCGGGCCGCAGCGCGTAGCCCATACCCACCGCGGAGCAAGCCGTGCGTTGTTCGCGGCCGGCGCTGTCTTGCCAGACGAGTTGTTCGACCGCCGCGTCGCCTTCGGCGCGAAGCAGTCGCACGCCGTGATGCATGGGAATGCCGTGCAGCTTGAGCCAGCCCACCAGCGCCATGCCCTTGGCCATGACGGCAGGCTGGCCCAACATTGCCGGCGCCGCCTTGTAGCGCGCGGTGGCCGGGGCAGTGTCGAGCACCGCCACGACGTTTGCGCCGGCCTTCGCGTACTGGCAGGCCACCAGATACAGCAGCGGGCCGGTGCCAGCAAACACCACGGCATCGCCAATCGCGCAGCCCTGGTATTTGAGCGCGACTTGCGCACCGCCGAGCGTATAGACGCCGGGCAGCGTCCAACCCGGGATGGGCAGCACGCGGTCGGTGGCGCCGGTGGCGACGATCACATCGCGCCACGGCAGGCTGCTGACCGCGCGCGTCGGCACATGCAGCAGGTCGAGCAGATCAGGCTGGGCATTCCAGACCAGGGTCTGCGGGTGGTAATCGATCTGGGGTTGGAGGCGGTCGAAGGTGGCGTGTACGGCCTGCGCACGTTCGGCTTCGGTGCCATACAGATCTGCGGCGCTCCGGGCAAAGCCGTCCGGCTGGCGGCGATAGATCTGGCCGCCGGCGCGCGGCGCTTCATCCAGCACGATGGGTTTGAGGCCGTGCGCCAGCAGCGTCTGCGCCGCACGCACACCTGCCGGCCCGGCACCGATGATGACGGGCTGCAGATCCTTTTGCGACTGCCGCTGCAGCGTGGGGGCGGATTGCGTCATCACGCGGCTCCCTCGTTGCCGGCCGGTTGCGTGCAGATGTGCATGCCGGGTTCGATCATGGTCTGGCAGGCACGCAGCGATTTGCCGTCGGCCAGACGTACCCAGCAGTCCTGGCATGCGCCCATCAGGCAGAAGCCGGCGCGCGGCTGCTGGCTGAATTCATTGATGCGCAGCTGGCGCGTGTGTGTGAGCACGGCCGTCAGGATGGTGTCCCCGGCGAGGGCTTCAGCGGGCTGGCCATCCAGCACAAAGGCCACCGTGGGGCGATTGCGCTCTTTGAGGCGCTGGAGTTGCGCGCGGGCAGAGCGGTTTGCAGGAGCATTCATCGTGATCTTTGTCTCAATGCTTGCCGATCAGAATCCGGTCCAGGCCGTAGACCTTGTCCAGCAGCAGCATCAGCGCCAGCGTGAGGAAGACGATCAGCGCCGACACGGCGGCCATCATCGGGTCGAGCGATTCCGTGGCGTACATGTACATGCGCACCGGCAGCGTGACGGTGGCGGGCGACACCACGAAGATCGACATCGTCAGTTCATCAAAGCTGTTGATGAAGGCCAGCAGCCAGCCGCCCGTGATGCCCGGCAGGATCATCGGCAGCGTCATGCGCCGGAACACCGTGAAGCTGCTCGCACCCAGCGAATAGGCGGCGTGCTCGACCGAGTGGTCAAAGCCGACCAGCGCCGCCATCACCAGCCGCATCGTGTATGGCGTGACGATCAGCGCGTGCGCGAAGATCAGCCAGCCGAAGCTGCCTTGCCCGCCCACCAGCGAGAACATGCGCAGCAATGCCACGCCCAGCACAAGGTGCGGAATGATCAGCGGCGAGAGAAACACGCCTTGCAGATACTGCAGCCCCGGCGCGCGATAGCGCACGATGGCCATGGCGGCAGGCACCGCCAGTGCGGTCGACAGCGTGGCCGCCGCCAGGCCCAGCCAGAGGCTGTTCCAGAACGATTGCACGAAGTCGGGGTGATGCAGCACCTGGTCGAACCAGCGCAGCGAGAAATGACTGGTGGGCAGCGTGAGTGTTTCTTCGGGGGTGAAGGCGACGATGCACACGATCACGAGCGGTGCCAGCATGAAGGTGATGACGAGCGCGTTGAAGATGAGCGCGAGCGGTCCGTTCTTTTGCATGTGCGCTCCTTCAGCCCAACGTTTTCTTGTAGCGGCCTTCGATCATGCGGTTCCAGCCCAGCATGATGACGAGGTTGGCCGCCAGCAGAATCAGCGCGATGGCTGCACCCAGCGGCCAGTTCAGTTCGTTCAGGTATTCGTCGTAGATGAGTGTGGCGACCATCTTCACGCGGCGCCCGCCCAGCAGGCCCGGAATGGCGAATGAGCTGGCCGCCAGGCCGAACACGATCAGGCTGCCCGACAGAATGCCCGGCATGACCTGCGGCAGCACCACGCGGCGCAACGTGGTGAAGTGCGATGCGGACAGCGACAGCGCGGCGTTTTCCACCCACGGGTCGAGCTTTTGCAGTGATGTCCACACCGGAATCACCATGAACGGCAGCATCACGTGCACCAGCGCAATCACGACGGCCGTCTCGTTGTAGAGCAGCTTGACCGGGCCGATGCCGACCGCCTTGAACGCGGCGTTGATCAGGCCTTCGGGCCCGAGCAGCATGCTCCAGCCGAATGCGCGCACCACGACCGAGATCAGCAGTGGCGCCAGGATGATGAGCAGGAAAATCGAGCGCCACGGCTTGCGCATCCGGCTCAGGATGTAGGCCTCGGGCGCGCCGATCAGGATGCAGATCAGCGTCACGAGCGCCGAGACGCGCAGCGTGCGCCAGAAGATTTCGTAGTAGTACGGGTCTTGCACCACGTGCAGGTAGTGCGCAAACGTGAAGGTGCCCGCAATCGGTCCTTTGTCGGCGTCGAATGCGTTGAACGACAGCATCACGCTCAGCGCGAGCGGCACGAACAGCATCACGCCGAAGAGCGCCAGCGCCGGGCCGGTCATGCTCCACGGCACCCAGATCGGTCTGCGGCTCATGCTGCGGTCCCCTCGGTGCCGATCACGCGCACATAGCGGTCTTCCCAATCCACGCCGACGGTCTGACCCACTTCGCGCGGGGCGTCGCCATCGTTCACGGCAGAGACCAGCATCGCGCCGAGCGGCGTGTCGACGGTGTACATCCACTGGTTGCCGAGGAAGAAGCGTTCGGTCACGCGGCCTTCGCAGCGGCCGGTGCCGTCGGTGTTGCACGTCATTTTTTCGGGGCGCAGCGCCAGCACGACCTTGCTGGCCGCGGGCGTGCCAGGCGGCAGTGCCAGTTGCACGGCGCCGACCGTTGCGCGGCGTTCGCCATCGGCACCGGACACCACGGCCGCATGCAGCAGGTTGGCCTTGCCGACAAAGGTGGAGATGAACGCATTGCGCGGATGCTCATACACCGCCAGCGGCGTATCCACCTGCGTGATGCGGCCCGCTTCCATGACGACGACGCGATCGCTGATCGACATGGCTTCCGCCTGGTCGTGCGTGACCATGATGGTGGTCGTGCCGACCTTGCGCTGGATTTCACGCAGCTCGAACTGCATCTCTTCGCGCAGCTTGGCGTCCAGGTTCGACAGCGGCTCGTCCAGCAGCAGCACCGGCGGTCTGATGACCAGCGCGCGTGCCAGGGCCACGCGCTGGCGCTGGCCGCCCGACAGCTCGCGCGGGTAGCGGTCGATATGTTTGTCCAGATGCACGAGCGCCAGCGTCTGCAGGGCGCGCTCGCGGCGTTCCGCTGCCGGGCATTTGCGCATCTCCAGCCCGAACTCCACGTTCTCGCGCACCGTCATGTGCGGGAACAGCGCGTAGGTCTGGAACACGATGCCCAGGCCGCGCGCGTTGGCTTTCGCGCGGGTGATGTCCTTGCCGTCCAGCTCGATCGAGCCCTCGGTCACCTCTGCGAAGCCCGCAATCATCTGCAGCGTCGTCGTCTTGCCGCAGCCCGACGGGCCCAGCAGCGAGACGAATTCGCCCTTGTGCACGTTCAGGTTGAAGTCCTGGACGACCCGGAGGTCGCCGTACTGCTTGGAGACATGGTTCAGGCGCAGAAAACTCATCGGTGATCCTTTGCGACTGGGGGCGTCGCCAGACTCTTCCAATTGAACAATATGAATATGCTATTGCAACAGGTGTGCCAAAGCATCGATTTCGCCTAGGTGTATACGCTGTAGTTGGAATTTTTCTATTATTTATTCCGTTTATCGGAATACAATCGATCCACCAAATTCAGTCCATTCCAGCTTTATGTCTGTCGATTCCGAAGACGACGCGCATCAGCGCAGCGCCATGCACCGCACCTTCCAGATCCTGCGCACCATGGCGGAGCAGCAGCACCAAGGTGTGCGCGTCACCTACCTGGCCAAGACCCTGGGAATGACCCCCGCCACCACGCACCGCCTGCTGCAGGGACTGACGCAGGAGGGCATGGTCGAGCAGGATCAGCAGAACAAGCTGTACCGGCTGAGCCTGGATCTCTTCTGCCTGGCGGCCCAGGCGGGCGCGGTGAACGACTTGCGCTCCGTCGCCCGGCCGGCCCTGCTGCGGCTGAATGCAAGCCTGGGCGACACGGTGTTGCTGCTGGTTCGCTCGGGCTTCGATGCGGTGTGCCTGGATCGCGTAGAGGGGCAATACCCGATTCGCACCTTCACCGGCGATGTGGGCGGCCGGATCGAACTCGGCGTAGGCCAGGGCGCGCTGGTGATCCTGGCGCACCTGCCCGATGCCGAGCAGGAGGAGGTGCTGCGCTACAACCTGCCGCGCATCCGGCACTACAGCGTCTACGACGAGGTCTATCTGCGCTCCGAGGTCAGGAAGGCACGCGAGCGCGGCTACAGCGCCAAGACGGACGGGCTGCTTGAAGGCATGGCCGGCATTGCCGTGCCGGTGTTCGATCGCAATGGCAATGTCGTCGCCGCGCTTTCTGTGGGGACGCTCGCCAACCGCCTGAGCGCCGAGCGCCTGCCCATCGTCTACGACATGCTGCTGCGCGAGGCCAATCGGCTGACCACGCAGATCAATCCGTTTGATCCGACGCTGCGCCGTCCGATGCAATCAATGGCCGTGAGCGACACCTATCGCGCCATCTGATCTGACCGGGCGATCATGCGAGCACGCTCCCCGGGTTCAGCAGGCATTGCGGGTCGAGCGCCTGCTTGATGGTCTGCATCAACTGCAGGGCGACCGGCGCCTTGTAGTGCGGAAGGTGGTCGCGCTTGAGCGCGCCGATGCCGTGCTCGGCCGAGATAGAGCCGCCAAAGCGGTGGACGGACTGGTACACCGCATCGCCAATCGCAGCCTCATGCGCGGCAACGAACGTTGCAGCATCCGCGCCCGCCGGCGGCTGCACGTTGTAGTGCAGGTTTCCATCGCCCAGGTGCCCGAAATTGATGAGCCGCAGCCCAGGCGCCAGAGCCTGCAGTTGCGCATCGGTCTGCGCCACAAAGTCGGGGATGCGCGAGATCGGCACCGAGACATCGTGTTTGATGTTGGGTCCTTCAGCCGCCTGGGCCAGGGTGATGCTCTCGCGGATGTGCCACAGATCGTGCGCCTGCCGGATGTTCTCGGCGATGATCGCGTCGGTCACGATGCCGTCTTCCATCGCGGTTTCCAGCAGGTGTTCAAACTGCGCCCGGGCGTGCGCCTCTGACTCACTGTCGGAGGCTTCCAGCAAGACGCACCACATCGTGTCGCGCCACAGCGGCACGCGCAGATGCGGATAGTGCGTGTCGACCAGCTTCAGCCCTTCCTGGCTCATCACTTCAAAGCCTGTGAGTGCGGCAGACAGATGCCGGTGCGACAAGGCCAGCAACGCCGTGGCGGCTTGCAGCGAAGGCACGGCGGCCCACGCTGTCAATTGCGCGGCAGGTTGCGGATACAGCCGCAGCGTGGCCGCCGTGATGATGCCCAGCGTGCCTTCGCTGCCGATGAACAGATTGCGCAGGTCATAGCCGGTGTTGTCCTTGCGCAGGCCTTGCAGGCTCTCCCAGATTTGCCCGTTGGCCAGGACGACTTCCAGCCCCAGGCACAGCTCGCGCGCATTGCCATAGCGCAGCACTTGCGTGCCGCCCGCGTTGGTCGCCAGGTTGCCGCCGATCGTGCAACTGCCTTCCGCGCCCAGGCTCAACGGGAACAGCATGCCCGCCTCGCTTGCCACGTCCTGCAATGACTGGAGGACGCAACCGGCGTCCACTGTCATCGTCATGTTGGCGGCGTCGATGGCGCGCACGGTCTGCATGCGGCGCAGGCTCAGGATGATTTGCTCGCCGCTGGCATCGGGCACCGAGCCTTCCACCAGGCCCGTATTGCCACCCTGCGGCACGATGGACGCACCAGCTTGCGCACACGCGCGCACGACCGCAGCCACTTCGGCCGTGCAGCCGGGCCGCACGACGCACAGCGCCTTGCCGCGCACGCGCTGGCGCCAATCGGATTCGTATTCGGCGCAGTCGTCGCCGGTTAAAACATTGGCGGGCCCAACGATGTCGCGCAAGGCCGGAATCAGGTTGTCGGGTGTCATGGCAATGCGATGAAGGTTGTCTCTATTTGAGGAAACGTCAATGCATGGCCAGTGCCACGGCTGCGGCCAGCCGCTGCACGGCCTGTTCGATCTGCGGCACCTCGGGCGCGGCAAACGACAGGCGCATCGTGTTGAGTTGCGCGTTGTCCGGGTAGAACGCCTTGCCCGGCACATAGAGCACCTGCTGCGACACAGCGGCATCAAAGAGCGCTTGCGGGTCGATCGACTGTGCGAACGTTGCCCAGACAAACATGCCGCCTGCCGGCGCCGCGCACTGCACACGGCCATCCAGCCGCGTGGCGATGCCTTGCACCAGGGCCTGCATGCGCCGTTGATACTCGATGCGCGCGCGCTGCACCGTGGCCGGATAGCGGCCGCTTTCCAGATAGCGCGCCGCTACCATCTGCGCCAGCGGAGACGTGCACAGATCCACCGTCTGTTTGGCAATGGCGCACCGGCGCAGCAGGCTGCTGTCGGCCAGCATCCAGCCGATCCGCAGCGCGGGAGCGACGGTCTTGGACAGACTGGAGAGATACACCACCGGGTTCGTGCCGCCTGCGGCCAACCGGTCGCCCTCCGCACGCAGGGTTGCTGGCATGGCAGCGGGGTTGCCGTCCGGCGCATCAAAGCGCAGCTCGCCGTACGGATCGTCTTCCACCACCCAGAAGCCGTGGGTGCAGGCCAACTGCACCAGGGCTTCGCGCCGCTGGGCAGCCAGCAGCGTGCCGCGCGGGTTGGAAAAATTCGGCACGGTGTAGAGCAGCTTGGGGCGCTGCGTGGCAGGCAACCGGTGCAGCAGGTCGGCCAGCGCATCGGTTTGCAGGCCGTGTTCGTCCATCGGCACGGGCACGATGCGGGCCTGTGCCAGGCGCAAGGCTTGCAGCGTGGCAGGGTAGGCGGGCACTTCCACCAGCACCGTATCCCCCGGCTCGATCAACGCACGCACCAGCAGGTCAAACGCTTGCTGCGAGCCCGTGGTCACCATCATCTGCTCGGCGCTGGCCTGGATGCCCCGTGCGCCCATCAGCGCGGCAAGCGCCGTGCGAAGGACGGGCAGCCCTTCAGTCGCGCCGTACTGCAAGGCCTGCGCATCGCCCGCCATGGCCTGGGCGGCGGCGTGCGCCAGCCCTTCGGCATCGAACAGACTGGGCGACGGATACCCGCCCGCCAGCGAGATCATCCCCGGCTGGCTGAGGTACGGAAACAGTTCGCGGATGGGCGAGCCGGGGGGGTTCGCAAACGGGGCGGCAAAGCCCGGCATGGCGGCAGGCGTGTGCGGGCCGGTCATGCGGCCTCCACCACAGGCGTGCCGCGCAGCACGGCGCGCACCTGATCGATCGAGCGCTGCTGCGCCGCCTCGTACAACGCGATTTCGTCATGCACGCGTGCGCCCAGCGCAGCCTCAAACACTTGCTGTGCGGCGTTGGCTTGATACTGCCTCTGCTCTTCGCCGCCCAGGTTGGACTGGAAGATGCCCGCCGCGCTCACCGGCAAGAAATCTTCATACGTGATGGGATCGGCTTGCACCCAGCCCTTGGTCAGAAGTTCCTCTAACGATGCATCGGCCGCCGTTGCGGTGTCGGTGTCGGTGTCGGCGTGGGCATGGCCTGACGGCGTGAGGCTGTAGCGATAGAACGCCAACTCTTGCGCTCGCAATGCCTCATGAGTATCCGGAAAGGCGCGGAACGCCTGGGCCAGCTGACTTCCGTAGTTGGGCGCTGCGCTGCCGGCACTGCCCATGCTGCGCACCTCGGCCAGCAGTTGGTCGTATAGCGCGCGGCCCTTGCGCGTGAGCGCCACGCCGCGCTGCTCGATTTCGCCAAAGCGCGCCGTGTGGGCGCCGGCGTGGTCGGTAAAGCGCACCGCTTCTTGCAGCGCCTTGAAGCTCGTCTGACGCAGCAGGATGGGGCAGCGCCGGCGCGGCGGACCTTCCACCACATCCTTGGCGTCCATGCCGCGTGCGGGCATGGCGGCCTGCGCGGCGTCGATGTCGAGCGTGCGCGGCGTCAGGTGATTGATGTGGGGGCCGCGGAAGCACACCACGTCGGCCACAAGACGGTGAGCGGCTTGCAGCGCACGATACGTCTCGGCATCGACCGTGGCGGTGCTGTGCCAGCGGAAGGTCTCCAGCGCCTCGCGTACGAACGCGTCGGCATCTGCGTCGGCCAAGCCGCCGTCGGCCTCGCATTGGGCAATCAATTCCAGTACGCGCGGCGTAAAGATCTGCCGGCGCGCCAGGATGGCAGCGGCCTTGTCGCGCAGGGCGGCGTCGGCAATCAGTTCAAGCCGCAACAGCGAGGTGAACACGCGAAACGGATTGGCCAGCAACGCGGCATCGCCCACCGGGCGAAACGCCGTCGAATGCACGGGCACGCCAGCCACCGACAGATCGTAGTAACCCACCGGCTCCATGCCCATGACGGCAAACAGCCGGCGCAGCGTCGCCAGCTCGGCTGCCGTGCCGACGCGGATGGCGCCGTGGCGCTCGACGTCCAGCCGCTCCAGCTCGCCCGACAGCGCCATCTGCGCGTGCAGGGCGGGGTCGGCGTCTAGCGTGCAAGCGTTGATGTCACCCACCAGTTCGACCAGGGTGCCGTACTGCGGCACCTCTTCACGGTACATGGCCGACATGGCGCGCGAAAAACGGGAGCGGATTTCGTTGGCGTGGATGAAGTGGGAGGCCGAAGGTTGATGCGGAACGCTCATGACAAGGTGGGGTTTGGCAGCGGTGAAGCGATGCTAGGGTGGCGAATGAAGCGCGGTCAAACGATAATCCGGACATAGATCATTCCAGACCAGAATGACTTGGCGACTTCCGCGCCGCACAAATGCCCCCCATTCCCATGTTCCTGTCCCGCCGCTTTCTGCCGCCGATGTCCCTGCTATGCGCGTTCGAGGCCGCCGCGCGCCACCAGAGCTTCACGGCGGCCGCTGCTGAACTGCATCTGACGCAAAGTGCCGTCAGTCGCCAGATCCGCGCGCTGGAAGATCGCCTGGGTGCTGAGCTGTTCGTGCGTGAACGCCAGACCGTACGGCTAAGTGCGGCGGGCCAGGCGTATGCGGAGGAAATCCGCGGCGCGTTGGTGCGCATCTCCAGCGCCACGGTCGGGTTTCGAGCCAATCCGCAAGGCGGCAGCTTGAATCTGGCCATCCTGCCGACGTTCGGCACCCGCTGGCTGGCGCCGCGCCTGCCGGCGTTTTTTGACGCGAACCCCGGCATCACTATCAATCTGACGACGCGGCTGTCGCAGTTCGACTTTCAACTGGAAGCGGTGGACGCGGCCATCCATTTCGGTACGCCGCATTGGCCGGGGGCGGAACTGGCCTTGCTGATGAGCGAAACCGTCGTGCCTGCCTGCAGCCCGGCATTGCTGGCGCGGTACGACTTTGCGCAGCCGCGCGATCTGCTGCATGCGCCGCTGTTGCACCTGGCCTCGCGCCCCGATGCCTGGCCGCGCTGGCTGGCCAGCCATCAGGTGACGGGGGCAGAACCCCAGGGCATGCTGTTCGACCAATTTGCCATGGCCGCGCAAGCGGCGGTTGCTGGCTTGGGCGTGGCGTTACTGCCGCGTTTTCTGATCACCCACGAGCTGCAGCAAGGCGACCTCGTGCGGGCGTTGCCGCATGTGCCCGAGATGGAGAGCGCCGAGCGTTACTACCTCGCCTGGCCCACGAGCCGTGCCGACTATCCGCCGCTGCAAGCCCTGCGGACATGGCTGGTGAAGGCCGCCCAAGATTTCATGTCGACGCAGGCTGCCGACTGAAACGCAACGTCTTCGCAGAGCGCAAAAACACGCGAGTTCGGCATCAAACCAGCGGTGGCGAATTGGTGCGTAAAGCGTCCACTGGAGGCTCTGTAAAGTTCGCAGATCGAATCGGTCGGATCGGGTCTGCGGTAGCGCCAGCTGCGTGGCGGCTACGCGGGCGTGGCGGAGCCGGGGTCGAGTACTTCGCCAGCGACGTCGTCAGCAAATTCGTAGCGGCCTTTGCCCAGCTTTTTGGCGCGATATAGCGCATCGTCTGCAGCGGCGACAACTGCAGCGCGGTCGACGTTGTGACGTAGGCGAGAGACGCCGATGCTGCAACCGAGCTCGATGACCACCTCGCCAAACTTGTACGGCCTGGCGCCGACGGAGATGAGGCGGGCGGCCAGTCGATGCAACGTGTCGTCATTGACGGGGCCGACGATGACGGCAAACTCGTCGCCGCCAAAGCGGGCAACGAAGTCCGTCGGGCGCATGACGGTGCGCAGCCGGTCTGCAAAGCTACGAAGCACCTCATCGCCAGTGGCGTGACCATAGGTATCGTTGACGCGTTTGAAGCCGTCCAAGTCGATCAGCAGCAGGGCGCCGAGCTCACGGCGGTTGTCAGAGGAGACGGCCTTTGCCAGCTGGTCTTCGAAACCAGCACGATTGAGCAAGCCCGTAAGATGGTCGGTTTCTGACAAAGACTTCAGGCGGAGCTCCTTCTCTTTGCGGGCAGTGATGTCCGTGATCAGGACGTGCACGCCAATGACGGAACCGTCGGGCCGGAACTGGGGAACGTACTGCACTTCCTTGTAGGCGAGCGACCCACCGGTGCGCTCTTCTCGCTCGAACCGTTGAGGACTGCCTGCTAGCGCCCTTTCGAGCGGTTCGCGCAACCGCTCATATGCGGCGATGCCAAAGACTTCCGGAACGGTTTTGCCGATGAGTTTGGAGCGCGGCATTTCCACCTTTCGGGCGTAGGACGTATTGGCAAATTCATATCGGCCGTCTGCTCCCACAAAGCACACCTCGCCTGGCATGGCGTCCGTCACTGTTCGCAAGGTTTCAGCGTTGCGTTCCACAACCTCCTTGGCGGCTCTTTCTTGGCTGATGTCGCGCATGATTGCCGAGTAGTGGTCCAGCCGACCGGTCGCGTCGCGATGGACGATGACGGTGTGGGCCACGGGCACGGCTTCGCGCTTGGCGTTGTACGCGAGCGTTTCGCCCATCCAGACGCCAGACCGCAGGGCGGCCGGCACGGCGACCTCTCTCAGCGTCCGGACAGTTTCTGGCGGGTGATAATCGGCAATGGTTGTCTCGCTGATTGCCTTGTCGGCAGGCAGTCCGGCGAATGCGCGCCCGGCGGGATTAATGTAGGTCAGCTTGCCATCGCGGTCTGTTTGGGCAATGAAGTCCGGGGTGGCTTCAAGAACCGACATCAGGGCGGTAATCGACTGTTCCGCTCGAACACGTTGTGTGATGTCTTCGACCACGCCGACATATCCGCGCGCTTTTCCGTCGACGACGACCGGCGCCGCTGTGACCGAGATCTCCCGTTCCGGCTCGCCCGGTATGCAGATGCGCTGATTGTCTCGGAAGACGATCCGGTTCTCTCTTGCCGTATCCCACGCGTGCTCTGCGCGTTGCCTGTCTTCTGGGGCGAGCCGTTCGCGCCACTGATTCGCAAGCGCGGCTTCCTTCGATAGGCCAAGAATTCGGCAGTACGCCTCGTTGATGTAGGTCGTCTGGCCATCGTTTCGGGTTCTGAAGAAGCCGAGCGGGGATGCGTCGTTTACCGCTTCGAGTTCCGCACGCTGCCGCACGACCTCTCCCATGAGCGCGCGCAGGTTGCCGACAATGGATTCGATTTCAGGCGATGCGGGGCCAATATCGAGCTTGGTCAAACGGCTCCATTCATCGCGATCCGGATTGCGCAGGGCCTTATGCAGACGTCCCAGCGGGCGCAGCAGCAGATGCATCGCACCCCACACAGAGCAGGCCACCAGCATGATGAGAAAGAACGCAGCCCAACCAAACCTGTGCCGCATGGCCGCAAACGGTGCATCGACTTCGTCCCGCGGAATGACCGAGCCAACCGTCCACCCGACAGCGATGACGTTTTCCATGCTGACCATGGGCTCCGTTTCGTCTAAGGGCCGGCCGGCCAGGGCGCGAGCAATTGTGGGGTCTGTATTGGTGTTGGCCAGCAGCTTGGTGTCATCCGGGTGAATGACGAACACCGGGTCGTTACCGCGTTGCACGACGAATAGGTAGCCGTTTGTGCCGATGCGCGCGTTGCGCATGTCGCCCAGGAAGTTCGGACGCAGGAGGCCCAGGGAGGCGCAGAAGACGCCGGCCATATGGCCAGTCTCGTCAAAGACGGGCGCAGCCAACACGATGTTTGGCGCCCCTCCGATGCGGTTTCGCAGCGGTGCCGATATCGTGGGCTGACCCACGACGACGACCTGCTTGAAATAGTCCCGGTCATGGACGTCTAACCCGATCACCCGTTGCGCATGCGGAGAAATGGCACTGACCTTGCCATCCATGCCGACAAGGAAAACGCTATCGAACAGACCGGCCACGGGCGCGATCGATTGGAAGTAGCGCCGAACGTCTTCAGGCGAGCGAAATTGAACGGAGTGCGTCTGTCCGGCGGTGCGTTGCACAAGATCGAGATACTCGTCCAACCGCTGGCGCAGGTCGGCGGCAACGTCCTTCACCAGCGCTTGCTGATGCTCCCCGACCAGTGCCTGGATTTCCCCGCGAAATTTGTTCTTTTGGCTGATGAAGAAGCCAGCGAGCAGCACGGCCACAATGATGGTGGCAAAAAAGGCGGCTTGGAGCTTAAGGGTAGGCTGGGTCATGCGTAGTTCGTTTTCTCATACGGCTTCACCCGTGGCGGGCCTTACCGTGTCCCCTGTTGGCACCTGATGCCGACGAGCTAGGCCGTTCGTGCGAAATGGTGGCGATGTGTAAAACCAGTTCACGACTGCTCGCACTGCAAACGCCTCCGTTTTGCGAAGGGCGTAATTCAGGGCGTTGAACTGGCGTTCGAGAGATTGGGCATCGCGATATCGCGCGCAGTGCCGCAACTCTTATTTTTGTTTTGCACCGTTTGTCCAATCGGACTGATGCGGGGAAACCTGAGAAGGGATGTCCGGTTTACTTGATCTGCATCAAGGATTTGCTTTCTTCGCGACGGCGCCGGGAAGCGTCGAGACTCCTTCCCCGTCGACTCTGGCGTCCCGGATGGGCTCCGAATTGAGTCGCCACTTCTACTGGAGAATGTGAGTCTCCGGGTTTCTATTACTGTTCAAAATGCCATGGCAAGTGCTTGATCCTATTGCCACGAAAGCCTTGTTTCTGCCGGAAAAAATCTTGCACCTGGGCAGCGATCTGCATTTAGAATCAACGGCTTACATAAAAAATCGACCATGTCCATCCAACACGCACTGCTGACATCCTTGCTGGAAAAGCCCTCGTCGGGCTACGAGCTTGCTCGACGCTTTGACAAATCGATGGGCTATTTCTGGAGCGCCACGCATCAGCAGATCTACCGTGAGCTTGGCCGCATGGCCGAAGCCGGCTGGGTGAGCGTGGAAGAAGAGGAAGACAGCCGCAAGAAGACGTACACCGTGCTGCCGCCAGGCCAGGCCGAACTCGCCCGCTGGGTACTGGAGCCGACCGTGTCGTCGGACAACCGAGAGGAAGTGCTGGTGAAGCTGCGCGCCGAGGCGGTGATCGGCCCGCTCGGTTTTGCCGACGAGATGCAGCGCCTGATCGAGCAGCACCGCACGCGCCTGAACACCTTCCGCGAGATCGAGAAGCGCGATTTCTCGCGGTCTGATCTCACACGTGCGCAGCGGTTGCAGCACGCAGTGCTTCAGCGCGGCATCGTTTACGAAGAAGGCTGGCTCGCGTGGGCAGACGATGTGCTGCCGTTGCTGGAGCCAGCCTCTGTGACGGCCTGATGGCCTGTTGATCTAAGGGCCTGGCCGCTTACACCGTCGCTTTGTCACCCGCCGGAGCGCGCAGCGCTTCGATGTTGTTCAGGCGACGGCGTGCCACCTCGAACTCTTCGGCAAAGCGCTTGACGAGTTCTGCCGCCGGTACCACGCGCTTGACCGCGCCCACGCCCTGACCGGCGCCCCAGATGTCCTTCCATGCCTTGGCCTTGGCACCGCCGCCCGAGCCGAAGTTCATCTTGCTCGGGTCCGATTCCGGCAGCGCGTCCGGGTCCAGGCCGGCGCCTTCGATGCTCTTGCGCAGGTAGTTGCCGTGCACGCCGGTGAACAGGTTCGTGTAGACGATATCGCTGGCGGTGCTTTCCACGATCGCTTGCTTGTAGCCCTCGATCGCGTTGGCTTCTTCGGTAGCGATGAACGCAGATCCGACGTAGGCCAGGTCTGCACCAGCAGCCAATGCTGCCAGGATCGCATTGCCATTGGCGATGGCGCCCGACAGCAGCAGCGGGCCGTCAAACCATTCGCGAATTTCATGGATCAACGCAAACGGCGAGGTGGTGCCCGCATGGCCACCCGCGCCCGCCGCCACGGCGATCAGGCCATCCGCGCCTTTCTCGATCGCCTTCTTGGCAAATTTATTGTTGATGACATCGTGCAGCACGATGCCGCCGTAGCTGTGCACCGCCTGGTTCACATCTTCACGCGCACCCAGCGAGGTGATGACGATGGGCACCTTGTACTTCACGCACAGTTCCAGGTCGTGCTCCAGACGGTCGTTCGATTTGTGCACGATCTGGTTAACGGCAAACGGTGCTGACGGCTTGTCGGGGTGCTGCGCGTCGTATTCGGCCAGCTCCGTGGTGATGCGCTGCAGCCAGGTTTCCAGCAGCTCGGCCGGTCGCGCATTGAGCGCCGGAAACGAGCCAACCACGCCCGCCTTGCACTGCGCGATCACGAGGTCGGGGTTGGAAATGATGAACAGCGGCGAGCCCACCACGGGCACGGACAGGCGGTTTTGCAGGATCGGGGGCAGCGACATGGCAGTCTCCGTTGGTCTTGGTATGGAATTGAGGTCTTAATCAGGGAAAGGCGTTCAGGCGCCGGCCTTGAGCAGGCCGATCTTGTCGCCCAGCTTGGCGCCCATGGCCGCGCCGAGTGCCTGCAAACCAGTGGCCGGGCGGACCATGACTTCGAACTCGACGATCTTGCCTTCAGCGTTGAAGCGCACCATGTCGATGCCCTTCAGGGCCTTGCCGCTCACGTTGGCGCTGAATTCCAGCACCACGCTGGCGCCATCGTCGGTGGCGAAGCTGCGGTGGTATTTGAAGTCTTCGAAGACAGTGTTGACGGTGCGCAGCACCAGCGTGGTCGCCGTGCGGCCCGGGTAAGGCGTATGCGCCACGGGTGAGCGGAAGACCACTTCGTCGGCAAACAGCCGGTCGAGATCGTCCATGTTGCCGCTGTCGAGCATGGCATGCCAGGCCTCGAGCGTGGCTTGCGCGGGGGCGTTCAATGTCTGGGGAATCGGCTGCGGCATGCTGGCTCCTGAGCAGAAAGTGCAACGGATTGCATCAACGTGGGATGCAACATAGCACAGCCGTCTTTTTCTATGCAACAAGTTGCATAGTGGGGCTATTCGACTTCAGACGAGATCAGCCGGCATCATGGTCCGGGTGCTGGGCACGTACCACGATGACGGTGCGGTGCGACAGGCGCGCCGTGCGCTCGGCCACGCTGCCCAGCAAAAGGCGCGCGAGCCCGTGCTTGCCGTGCGAGCCCACCACGATGGTGTCGGCCTGCCAGCGCTCGGCCTCGTGCTCGAGCGCGTGGCCGATGTCGTCGTCGGTGGAGTCGAGCATCAGCACGCCGGTTTCAGCAGCGGTGCCGTCAGCGTCGAACAGGCGTTGCAATTCGACCAGCGATGCGCTGGCCGTCCGGTGTGCCTCTTCGCGCAATTTGTCGATGCTGTAGATTTCGCGCGACTCCGGCATGCTCGGCGAGCCGATCGCCCACACGACCCGGACCCGGCCGTTGAATGCACGGGCAAGGGCGGCGGCTTCTTCCACCGCCAGGTGGGCTTCATGGGTGCCGTCGAAAGCGGCAAGAATGCGTTGATGCATGGGGCGCTCCGCAGAATCGGAATGGAATGCCTCACTGTAGCAGCGCAGGTGGGCGATGCTGCACCCGGATGTGCCCGGGTTGCGCCGCGTCAAACGGAAGCCGTCGCGCGCGCGGGGTGCGCCAGCAGCAGGTCCAGCAGCCCTTGCGCCGCCACCGACAGGCTACGCCCGTCGCGCCGGATGACATACAGCGTGCGCACGAGCCCCGGCAGCGGCAACGGCCGCACCACCAGCTCCGGCAAACGGAACTGGAACAGCGCCAGCGCGGGAATGACGGTGATGCCCAGGTTGGCCGCCACCAGCGCGGCCGCCGTGGCAAGGTGTTCGACTTCCATGCCGCTGCGCAGCTTGGTCGGGTGCAACGCCGCATCGAGGTATTGCCGGATGCTCGTGTTGCGCGCGAGGTGGATGAACGGCGTATCGACGAGATCGCCCACGGCCAGCGCCTGCTTGCGCGCCAGCGGGTGATCCTGGTGACAGACGAGGTGGAAGTCGTCGGTGCAGAACGGTTGTGCGGCCAGCCCTGCCATGTCGGCGCCCATGGCCGCGATGGCGAAGTCCGCCGCGCCGCGCCGGACCATGTCGATGCACGGGTCCGAGAGTTGATCGTGCAGCGCCAGTTGAATGCCCGGATGCTGGGCAGAGAACGCGGCCAGCACGCCCGGCAGAATGCCCGCCGCGATCGACGGCAAGGCGGCCACCGTCACGCGCCCCGTGCGTGCGGCGGCGCGATCGCGCAGCTCCGAGAACGTCGCCTCGAAATCGGCCAGCAGGCGCAGCGCCGATTCGGCAAAAGCTTCGCCCTCGGGGGTCAGTTCAACATGGCGCGTGTTGCGGTCGAACAGGCGCACGCCGGCATCAGCCTCCAGGTTCTGGATCAGCGCGCTGAAGGCCGATTGCGACAAGTGGCACGTCTGTGCCGCCTGCGTGAAGTTCTTGTGCTCGCGCAGCGCGGCAAAGGCGCGGAGCTGCTTGACGGAGAGGTTCATGGCGATGCCGGGCGTGGTCCGCCAGCTTAGCCTGGAATCTCCAGCGTGAGCAGGGCGCTTGCGAGCGACTTGCCATGCGCATCCAGCGCCAGGGATCGCGTTACGCCGCCGGCCAGGGCCCCGTGGAGCACGAAGTTGAGCGCGCCAAGCTGCGGCAGCACGTAGCGCTCGACATCGCCGCGAACGAGTTCAGCGAAATGCGCGCGCACGCGCTCGGCTGTGACGTGCTGTTCAAGCATGGCGAAGTCTTCCGCGCATTCCGGACGAAGCGCGATGACGGAGATGCACGAGATGTCGCCCTTGTCGCCGGCGCGGGTGTGGGCGAGGTCGCGGAGGGTGCGGGGCATGTCAGCTCTCCAGAATGTGCACGGCGTGCGGGGCGAGTTCAGCGGGAATCAACGTCGATGCCACGGCGATGATCTCGCGCGCGCTCTTGGTCGCGCCGCCGCCGCCGGACGGGCCGCACGTCAGCAGGGTTTCCACTTCGTTGCCGATGCGCACGGCTTCGGCCATCGACTCGGTGCGCGCGGCCACGCGCACGCGCACTTCGTACGGTTCGGCGTCGGTGCGGGAAAGGGCTGCGCCGTGCAGAGCATCCACGCCGATCAGCTCGAAGCGCGTTTCCGTCATCTGCACGCCGGTGAGCGCCAATCGCTCGCGCACGATGTCGAGCGCCAGCTTGCCGCGGGCGACCGCGTTCGGGCCGGCATAGCTGATCTGGCCTTCGCCGATGTAGCTGTCGAGATAGCCGATCGACACCTTCAACTGGCCCGTGCGCGGGGTGCCCGTGGCGCCTTCAATGACGACGCGGTCTTTGCCGCTGCCGCGCATGCGCACGTTGGAGAAGTCCGCCACCACGTCAGGCGTGAGGTACCGCGCAGGGTCATGGATCTCGTACAGCAACTGCTCCTTGCACGTGGCTTCGGTGACAAGCCCGCCGGCCGTGGCGACCTTGGTGATGAGCACCGAGCCGTCTTCACCGACTTCGCCAATGGGGAAGCCCAGACGTGCGAGATCGGGCACGTCCTTGATGCCGGGGTCGGCAAAGTAGCCGCCGGTGATTTGCCCCGCGCATTCGAGCAGATGCCCGGCGAGCGTGCCGCAACCAAGGCGATGCCAGTCGTCCATGCGCCATCCAAAGGTGTGGATGAGCGGCCCGAGCGCGAGCGCCGGATCGGCCACGCGCCCGGTGATGACGACGTCCGCACCTTGCGCCAGCGCATCGACAATGCCCTGCGCGCCGAGGTACGCATTGGCCGACACCATACTTGCCTGCAGCGATGCGACTGGCGCGCCGCCATCCATCAGCGTGAAATCCTGGCCGCGGGTTTGCAGCAAGTCGAACACATCGTCGCCGGTCACAGCCGCCACGCGCAGCTTGAGGCCCAGCTCGCGGGCGATGTCGCGCGTACGCTCGGCAGCCGCCTGCGGGTTGGCCGCGCCCATGTTGGTGACGATGCGGATGCCGCGTGCCGCGCAGGCGGGCAGCACGGTGCGCATGCGCGCTTCGAGCAGCGGGTCGTAGCCGTGCGATGGGTCTTTGCGGCGCACCTGCTGCGCGAGCGCGATGGTGCGCTCGGCCAGGCACTCAAACATCAGCACATCGATGTCGCCGTGCTCCGCCAGTTCCAGCGCCGGTTCGATGCGGTCGCCCGAATAACCGGCGCCGCCGCCGATGCGCAGTGTTTTCAACTCGGTCTTCATGCCATCACCATCACCACGGAAGCACGCCCAGTACCACGGCCACTGCGGTCATCAGCAGCGAGGCACCGAACAGGAAGGGGATCGAGAATTTCTGGTGGTCTGCCAGTTCGATACCGCACAGGCCGACCACGAGAAAGGTCGCAGGAGTGAGCGGGCTGACCGGGAAGCCGGTGGTCATTTGGCCGAGGACGGCCGCCTGTGCCACATGCACGGGCGCAACGCCCAGCATCTTCGATGCTTCGGCCACGACGGGCAGCACACCGAAGTAGAACGAATCCGGATCGAACAGCAGCGACAGCGGCATCGACAGCACGCCCAGCACCACCGGAATGTGGTGCGCCATCCCGGGCGGAATGAAGTCGACCGCCGTCTTCGCCATCGCGGTGAGCATGCCGGACTTGCTCATGATGCCGGTGAACACGCCGGCGGCCAGCAGAATGCTCGCCATCATCAACGCGGCCTTGGCGTGGGCGTCCACCCGCTGGCGTTGCTGATCGACGTTCGGGTAGTTGATCAGCAGCGCGGCCACCACGCCGAGCATGAACATCACCACCGGGTCGACCTTGCCGCTCACCATCACGCCCATCACCACAACGGTGAGGATGAGGTTGATCCAGAAATTGCGGGGGCGACGCAGCGCTTGTTCCGCGTCTGACAGCGGGCGCGCAACGACTTGCGCGCCGCCGGCGTGGTTGGCTAGGCCCAGCCGTCTTTCTTCACGCTTGCCCAGCAGCCATGCGCAGGCAAACACGAAGATGAGCCCCGCAATCTGCACCGGGATCAGCGGGTTGAAGATGTCCGTGACGGGCATATGCAGCGATGCGGATGCGCGGATCATCGGCCCGGTCCACGGCAGGAAGTTCACGCCGCACGCCATCGACGTTACGCACGCGAGGATGCGGCGGTCCATGCCGAGCCGGTCGTACAGCGGCAGCATGGCGGGAATGGTGATCAGAAACGCCACCGCGCCCGAGCCATCCAGGTGAATGAGCAGCGCAAGCAGCGCCGAGCCCACCACGATGCGCGGCGGGCGGCTGCCCACGGTGCGCAGGATGCGATCGATGATCGGGTCGAGCATGCCGGCGTCGGTGACGATGCCGAAGTACAGGATGGCGAAGATGAACATCCCCGCCACAGGCGCGACGTCTTTGATGCCGCCGATGATGAACTTGCTGGTGTTGAGCCCGAAGCCGCCCACAAGCGCGGCGATGACGGGAATGGCGATGAGCGCGACCAGCGGCGACATGCGTTTGGTCAGGATTACGACAAACAGCGCAACGATGGTCAGTAGCCCGAGCAGTGCGAGCATGGTCTCCTCCGAGTGAGGGGTCGATGGACCCTAGGATTCGGAATCCCTGTTGGCGGGATTTAGGAGCGACTGTAGAAGTTGGTGATCTGCCTGTGAAACAGAATATTTGGATCGATTGTGCGGATTTGTGGATGAGTGGTGCCGACGCCGCCCGCCAAATCGCGGCAGAATGTCTCGCATCCCAATCCAACCATCCAACGCCGGAGCCCTCGTGAGCGCTACCCCGACCGTCCTGATCCTGCCCGGCTGGCAGAACTCCGGCCCTGAGCATTGGCAATCGCGCTGGGAACGCCTGCATGGCGATCGCCGTGTTGAACAGCGCGACTGGTTTGTCCCCAAGCGGGCGGATTGGGTGGCCGCGCTGGAAGCCGAAGTCAGCGCAGCGCCCGGCGATGTCGTTTTGGTGGCGCACAGCCTCGGCTGCGTGCTGACGGCACATTGGGCGGCCACGTCGGCGCGTGCCGTGCGGGTGCGCGGGGCCTTGCTGGTGGCACCGCCACAGCTCGATCGCGCCGACATGCCATTCGAGGTGGCCGACTTCCGCCCCATTCCGCAGCAGCGTTTGCCGTTTCCCGCTGTGCTCGTTTTCAGCACCGACGATCCATTCAGCGACGCCGCCTGGAGCCACAGCCAAGCCGAAACGTGGGGTGCGGAGCCCGTCAACCTAGGCGCGCGCGGCCATATCAATGCCGAATCGGGCCTCGGTGACTGGCCAGAAGCCCGCGCGATCGTCACCAAGTGGACGAAAGACCTCATCTGAAATCAGCGGGATGCGGGGCTTGACCCTGAAGCTTCTTCAGGGTTTTGAATGGAGGCATGAAACCCGATCTCGCCTCCATCCTGCCTGTCCACGACCACGCCAAGCCGGAAGCTTCCGGTTGCGGCGGTTGCTGCGGTCATGCGCAACCGGTCGCAAGGGACGCCGCCCAACCTGCGCATGATCATGGCCACGACCATCACGATCACGACGATCATGATCACGGCCACGCGCCCGAAGCCGCTGCTCCCGTCGATGCCGAAGCGCGCGCAGCCGCCACCGGCCGCACCGTCGTGCGTATCGAGCAGATGGATTGCCCGACCGAAGAGCGCATGATCCGCGCCAAGCTGGGCAACGCGGATGGCGTTGTCGCGCTGGATTTCAACTTGCTGGAGCGTCATCTCACCATCCACCACACCGTTGACGATGTGGCGCCCTTCCTGGAGGCGCTGCGCGCCATCGGCATGGACGGCGAGGTGCTTGAACAGCGCGATCGCCTGGCCGCAGCCCCTGCGGAGCCGTCCCATATCTCGCGCCGCACGTGGCTGCTGGGTATTGGAGGCGTGGCCGCGTTCGGCGCTGAAGCCATCGCCTGGTCGCTTGGCGATCATGCGTGGCCGGTGCTGGCCTTGGCGTTAGCCTCCATTGCATTGGCCGGCGGGCCGACGCTGCGCAAGGGCTGGATTGCCGTGCGCGCGCTCACGTTCAACATCAACTTCCTGATGGCGGTGGCCGTCGTCGGCGCGCTGCTGATCGGCAAGTGGGCTGAAGCGGCCATGGTGATCTTCCTGTTTGCCGTGGCAGAAGCCATCGAAGCCCGCGCGCTGGTGCGGGCCCGCGATGCCGTGCGCGCCCTGACGGCCATCGCGCCGGACACCGCAGAGTTGGCCGATGGCGCAGGCGATTGGCGCGATGTGGCGGTCGACAGTGTTGCCGTCGGCGCGCGCCTGCGTGTGCGCACCGGCAGCCGCGTGCCGGTCGACGCCCGCATCGTGAGCGGCCGCGCGGCGCTGGACGAATCGCCCGTCACCGGCGAAAGCCTGCCGGTGGAAAAAGCCGTTGGAGACAGGATCCTCGCCGGCACGATCGTCACCGACGGCGTGGTCGAGGCGCAAGCCACGGCGCTGGCCGCGGACAGCACGCTGGCGCGTATCGCGGGGGCTATCCAGCAAGCGCAATCGCAGCGCGCGCCCACGCAGCGCTTTGTCGATAAGTTCTCTTCCATCTACACGCCCGCGATGATGTTGCTGGCGTTGGCGGTGGCCGTCATCGGCCCGCTCGTCACGGCCGACGGTTGGCTGGCTTGGACCTATCGCGCGCTCGTGCTGCTGGTGATCGCCTGCCCGTGCGCGCTGGTGATCTCCACGCCGGTGACGGTCGTCAGCGGTCTGGCCGCCGCCGCACGCCGCGGCATCGTCGTCAAGGGCGGCGTGTATCTGGAAAGCGGGCGGCGCCTGCGTGCGCTCGCGCTGGACAAGACCGGCACGCTCACCGCAGGTCGCCCGGTGCTCGACGCGGTGAAGTTGCCCGACGGCGCACGCCGCGCCGTCGCGGATCTGAACGCCGCGACCGACGCGACACAGCTGCATGCGCTGGCAGTGGCAGCGGCGCTCGATGCCAACACCACGCACCCGATTGCCGTGGCCATCGTGCAGGCCGCTGCGGCGCACGGCGCGGTCGATGCGAATTCAGTGGAAGACCTGTCTGTGCTGCCGGGTCGTGGCGTGGCGGGCACGCTCAATGGTGTGCGCTGGCATCTTGGCAACGCGGCGCTCGTCGCAGAGCGTGGCTTCGACACGTCCGCCTGGCGTGCTGCTGCCGAGTCGCTGCAAGCGGAGGGCATGTCCGCCGTCACGCTGTGCGACGCGAACGGTGTCGTGGCGCTGTTCGGCGTGCGTGACCGCGAGCGTGCCGAAAGCGCCGAGGCCATCGCCGCATTGCGCGCGCTGGACGTGACGCCCGTCATGCTCACCGGCGATGACCGCCGCGCTGCACAGGCCATCGCCAAGACGGTCGGCATCGACAACGTGCACGCAGAGCAGCTCCCCACTGACAAGCAACGCGTGGTGGGTGAGCTTGCCGCACAGCACGGCTTCGTCGGCATGGTGGGCGATGGCATCAACGATGCCCCCGCACTTGCGCGGGCCGATATCGGTTTCGCCATGGGCGCCGCCGGTACCGCCACCGCGCTGGAAGCGGCCGACGTGGCCATCATGGACGACGACCCGCGCAAGCTCGCCAGCTTCATCCGCATCAGCCGTCGCACGGTGGCCGTGCTGCGTCAGAACATTGTGCTGGCGCTGGGCATCAAGGCGGTGTTTCTGGCGCTGGCCGTGATGGGCGACGCCACGTTGTGGATGGCGATCTTCGCCGACGTGGGCGCGAGCCTGCTGGTGGTGTTCAACGGCCTGCGCGTGATGCGCACGCGCGCTTGAGTTGCCGGCGCGCGCGGGGCAACGCGATCAGCGCAAGCCGGTGATGCGCGCGTCTTTCGGGTAGGTGATCTGGTAGTCGGCAGAAAAGCGCGCGCTTTCGCCGGCCGGGATCGTCTGCTCCCACGCGATCACGCCGGGGCGGCGTTCCCAGTTGCGCTTGGCGGGTTCCGGCGAGAAAGTGGAGCGCACCTTGATGTCGTCGGACTGGCTGACCGGCGTGGCTTCCAGGATCTGCACGTCGATCGCGTCACGGTGGCGGTTGCGCACCGTGTACAGCGCCGCCAGCTGGCGCTCGTTGCGGTTGTCGAGCAGGCCCACGCTGCGTTGGAAGGTCTTGGGCGTTTCCACCACCACGCTCACAAGATCGTCGCGGCCAAAGGGCAGCGTGACCTTCTGGTCTTCGCCTGCCGGATTCCACTGTGTGCTGCCAACTACCGCGCCATCGCGGCGCAACTGCATGTTGCCGGCGGGCCAGATGCCTTGCGGGCGGTCCACGGTGGCGACCAGGTAGGCGGTGGCGTCCATGCGCGGCGTGCTGCGCGCCGCAAGCTTTGCGGGCAGCGTTTCGCTCGCCAACGTGAGCGTGACCTTCTGGGCGTCGGAGGGCAGCTCAGTGGCGCCTTGCACGTCGAACTCCGTGGCAAACGCGGTCTGGACGGCGTTCACTTCGAATAGCGGCTCGCTGTCTGCCTCACGTTGCTCATTGTTCCGGCCGAATCTGGCCTTGGGTGCTGGCGCCATCGCCGCTGCAGGCGCGGCGGGGTAGGGCATCGCCTGCGGCGGCGGCTGAATATCCAATTGCCACGCATACGGCTCCGGCCCGCGTGGCGTGTTGCGCGGCTGGCCGGTCGACAGGCGCAGATGCACGCCGCGCCAGTCCTCGCCGGTGGACTGCGCAAGCGTGGCCTGCCGCTCGATGACAACGTTCGAACGCACCGAGTCCACGCTTGCCTGATATGCCGGCCGCCAGCCCGCACGCGAGGTCTGATAGCTGACGCGTAATTCACCGCCGCGCGGTGCCGCTACGGCAATGCGCACCGTGCGCAGCGTGCTGGACGCCGAGCCGTGCGTGCGTTGCAGCGCGTCAAGCTGCGCCTTCAGTTCAGCATCGCGCTTCTTCAGTTGTTCCTGGCGGGTAAAGACGTCTTGCGCGTTGCGGGCCAGCGCGTCGGTCGCGCGGCCGAGCGTGGAAAAATCGGTGGCCGGCGCGCGGCCATCGCCGCCCGTGCGTTCGCTCACAGCCTTCAGGTAGCTGGCCGACAGCGCATTCGCCTGGATCTGCACGCCAAGCGCGGCGCGCTGGTCTTCCAGTGCGCGGATTTGTGTGTCGAGTGCCGTTCTGGCGCAGCCGCTGCCTTCGCTGGGAACGCTTTCCACGCGCACATCCCCAACGCGGATGCTGCTGTCGCCTTCCACGCGCAGACTGTCGGCGTCGAACGTCATGGGCAGGCAGGCCAGCTCTACGCTGCGGGCGCCCGCAGCCACAGTGGCCGTGCGCACGACCGTGGCGCTATCCGGATACAACGTGACATCGGTGATGCGCGAAGGCGTCGCTGCCTGCGCCGTGACGGCCGCGGCAGACGCAATCGCGCCAAGCGCCGCGCATGCCACACGTTGTCGATGCTGGAATCGTGCTGCTGCAGCCGGTTTCGTCTTCATCCGCCTCACCCACGTGTCGTGAAATGCGGCGAGTATCGCACGTCAAAGCGCACGTCAAAGTGATGTGCCCGGCATGGAGAAAGACAGCTCAGCGATGCACGCCGCGAATATGCCGATACGCGTGTTCGCCCTCGCCATGTTCATGGCTGTGGCCGTGATGATTGCCGGCAACAGGCTCTTCGTGCAGCGATTGCAGCACGCCGCACTCAGCCACCGAAGCCGCCGTCGTGCAGCGTTGCCCGATCGCCTCGATCTGGCCTTTGAGATCGGTCAGCTCGGCGATGCGCGCTTCAACGTGACGCAGGTGTTCGTCCAGTAGGTTATTAATCTCTTCGCACGACGCCTGCGGGTTGGCCTGCAACTCAAGCAGCCGGCGGATTTCGGTGTGCGCCATATCGAGCGACCGGCACTTCGCAATGAAGGCCAGCAGCTCGACATGCTCAGGCGTGTAGACGCGGTAATTGTTGGCGGCCCGTGCCGGCGGGGGCAGCAAGCCCTGCGCTTCATAGAAGCGGATGGTCTCGATGCTGATGCCCGTGCGCTGGGCGAGTTCGCCAATTTTCATACGCGTTGAAAAAAGAATCAGAAAACAGTCGGCTCAGCGGTCACGGCTTCAACGCCGGCGACTTTCAGGCAGGCGTCCAGGCAGGCGCGGCAGGCAGTTGCACAGGCGCTGCAATGGCCCTGGCCGTGATGATCGCATTCTTCGGCGCACTGAGAACAGATCTCGGCGCAGTCTTCCAGCAGCAGTTCTGCGAATTCGCTATTGCGCTCGAGGAATTTGCGCGTGAGAGCGCAGTATTCCGCGCAATCCGTGCACACGCCGATGCAGCGCGCCATGGCTTCGGCGTGGCCATTCTTGCCGGATTCCGTCGCGCAATGAGTGCAAGCGGCCTCGCATGCCTGCAGCGCCTGGATCACACTGGCAAATCGCTTGGCATTCTCTTTCGCGGTCGGACGAGTGGTCATGTCGGTTCTCCTGTGGCAGTGGATGTGCACGCGCGCGCGCTTGGGAAAGGATGAGCCCGGGCGCCGCCCGAAACCCATCTCTCCAATTTAGCAACTCGCGCTCCACTGCGTGAGCCAGACTTGTGCGTTACACCGCTTCCGCCTCGCTCTTGCCGCTGCGCAGCATGCCGTTACCCGCCCGTGCGATCAGGCGATTCACGCCCCCCACGACGGCCCGGATCGACGCCGTTGTCAGGTTGGCATCCACGCCCACGCCGAATACGCTGCCCGCCATGCCCGGCGCGGCCATTTCAGCAAATGCGATGGCATCGGCGTTGGCGCCCTGACCCAGCGCACGTTCCTCGTAGTGATGGATCGACACGGGTGCCGCCAGCACGTGCGACAGCGCATGCACCAGCGCATCCAGTGGCCCGTTGCCGGTGCCTTCGCAGATGTGCTCGCGGTCAGCAATGTTCACCACCAGGCGGATGTGCTGGCTGCCGTCGTCGCGCTCGGTCAGGCGGTGCGATACGTAGCCGATCGCGCCATCGCCGCGCAGATAGGTCTGCTGGAACAGTGCCCAGATGTCGGCGCCCGTGGCTTCGCGGCCGCTTTCATCGGTCAGCTGTTGCACGGTGCTGCTGAATTCCACCTGCAGGCGGCGCGGCATGGCAACGCCATAGCCGGATTCCAGCAAATAGGCGATGCCGCCTTTGCCCGACTGGCTGTTCACGCGAATGATCGAGTCATACGTGCGGCCCACGTCGGCCGGGTCGATTGGCAAGTAGGGCATTTCCCACAGCGCATCGGGCTTCTGCACCGCAAAGCCTTTCTTGATTGCATCCTGGTGCGAACCCGAGAACGCCGTGAACACCAGGTCGCCCACGTACGGATGGCGAGGATGCACCGGCAGTTGCGTGCAGTCTTCGCAGGTCCGTGCCACGTCATTGACGTGCGAGAAATCCAACTCCGGATCAACGCCCTGCGAGTACAGGTTCAACGCAAGCGTGACGAGATCCACGTTGCCGGTGCGCTCGCCGTTGCCGAACAGGCAACCTTCCACGCGATCGGCGCCGGCCATCACGGCCAGTTCAGCCGCAGCCACGGCCGTGCCGCGGTCGTTGTGCGGATGCACGGACAGGATGATTGAATCGCGGCGCGCCAGGTTGCGGTGCATCCATTCGATCTGGTCGGCGTAGATGTTTGGTGTGGCCATCTCCACCGTGGCCGGCAGGTTGAAGATGATCTTGTGCTCGGGCGTCGGCTCCCAAACCTCGGTCACCGCGTTGCAAACCTCCAGCGCGAAATCCAGTTCGGTGCCGCTGAAGACTTCGGGGCTGTATTGATACGTCCACTGCGTCTCGGGCATCGTTTCCGCGATCTCGCGGATCAGCTTGGCGCTTTGCACGGCAATGCGCTTGACGCCCTCGCGGTCAGTGTTGAACACCGTGCGGCGGAACACCGGTGCCGTTGCGTTGTAGACGTGGATGATCGCGCGCTTGGCGCCGCGAAGTGATTCCATCGTGCGGCGGATGAGGTCTTCGCGCGCCTGCGTGAGCACTTCGATGGCCACGCCGTCGGGGATGTGTCCACCCTCGATCAGCTCGCGCACAAAATCAAAATCGGTTTGGGATGCAGCGGGGAAAGCGGCTTCGATTTCCTGGAAGCCAATCTGCACGAGCATCTTGAACATGCGCATCTTGCGCTCGGCGTTCATGGGCTCGAACAGGGCCTGGTTGCCATCGCGCAAATCCGTGCTCATCCAAATAGGTGCACGGGTGATGGTCTTGTTGGGCCAGGTGCGATCGGCGAGGGCGATGGCGGGGAAGGGGCGGTATTTGGTGCTGGGGTTCTTCAACATGGTGTGTGCGTCCGGTGAGATCGAGATCGGTTTCGTACAACGGGGACAGCCGCGGGGGCGGCGTCCGGGGTGGCCGGAATCGGGTTCGGGATGTGGCGGCCAGACAGCCACGGGCGCGTGGTCTGGCAACCGATCGGTAGTCGTAGCGAAAGCGGGATCGAGGCAGGCATGAGAGGCTCCAACGATTTGGCGCACAGATTGCGCCACACACAAGGCCCGTCACCAGTTAAGGCACGGACCGATCAAATACCGGAACGAGGGGGAAAGAGAGATCTACGCGCTTACACGCGTAGTAGAGAAGCGGATAGCAGACCGCGCACGCACGAGAGGGTGCGGGCAGGAGCGGTACGGAGGGTGGTCTGCTGAGAGTGCATTTGGCGATAGTGATGGTGACGGCGGGGTGTTGTCAAGTTGGCTGGGCGGATTCCGGACGGTTTTTTCGGGGCAGATGAAACACCAGGTCCAGAGGCAACGAAAACGTGTGCTGCCCGCCAGAAACCATGTGACGTGGGCGCCAGCAGAACCTATCCGAACCTGCTTTAATACACCCCGTCCATGCCGACAGCCCGCTATATCAAAGGGTCTATAACGGCAAGACCCCTTCACGCCCCACAAGGAGAATCCCCCAATGGTCACGTTGAACATCAACGGCAAACCGGTGGAAGTTGATGCTGATCCGTCGACGCCGCTGCTCTGGGCGTTGCGCGACAACCTCGGTCTGACTGGCACGAAATTCGGTTGTGGTGTCGCTTCGTGCGGCGCCTGCACGGTGCACCTGAACGGTCAGCCCACGCGCAGTTGCGTGCTGCCGATCTCTGCGGTGGCCGGCCAACAGATCACCACGTCCGAACACATCGCCGATGACAAGGTCGGCAAGGCGGTGCTCGATGCGTGGGTCAAACACGATGTGGCGCAATGCGGCTACTGCCAGAGCGGCCAGATGATGAGCGCGGTGGGTTTGCTGCGCACCAAGAAGAAGCCGACCGACGCCGATATCGATAGCGCGATGGCCGGTAACCTGTGCCGCTGCGCGACGTACCAACGCATTCGCGCGGCCATTCACGACGCAGCGAAATCGCTGGCCTGAACCCCACCGGAGAATTCACGATGCGTATTCGAAATCTTGAAGCGCTGGCCGGTGGCGGCGCGCAACATCAACCGGCGTCTGCGGATGCTGGTACGGCAACGCTTGATCGCCGCAGCTTTCTGAAACTCACGACGCTGGCCGGCAGCGGCCTGGCGCTGGGTGTGGCGCCGATGCTGGCCGGCGCGCAGGACGCCAAGGCCAAGCCGCCATCGCCGCCCCAGGCGTTCATCATCATTGCGCCGGACAACACTGTCACCGTGGCGGTGAATCGGCTGGAATTCGGTCAGGGCGTGCACACGGCATTGCCGATGGCGCTGGCCGAAGAACTCGACGTGGATTGGCGCAACGTGCGCGGCATGTTGGCGCCTGCGGGCGATCCGTACAAGGACCCGGGCTTCGGTATCCAGATGACGGGCGGTTCGACCGCGCTGAACCACTCGTTTCAGCAGTACCGCGAGTTGGGCGGCCGGGCGCGTGCCATGTTGATCTCGGCGGCGGCGGAGCGCTGGAAGGTCGATCCGTCGACATGCCGCACCGCCAATGGCGTGGTCACGTCGGGCAGCCACCGCGCCACGTATGGCGAACTGGCCCAGGCGGCGATGGCGCAGCCCGTGCCTGCGCAGGTCACGCTGAAGAACCCGTCGCAGTTCCGCATTGTCGGCAAGCCGACGCCACGTCTGGATGCACGTGCGAAGCTCGACAGCTCGCTCAAGTTTGGCCTCGACACGCGCCTGCCCAACATGAAGGTGGCCGTGCTTGCTCGCCCGCCGCGCTTTGGCGGTAAGGTGGCCAAGTACGACGCGGCTGCGGCCAAGGCGGTGAAGGGCGTGGTCGATGTGCTGCAGATCCCGACCGATCGTGGCGGCGCGGGCGTTGCCGTTATCGCCGACGGCTACTGGCCCGCCAAGCAGGGCCGTGACGCGCTGCAAGTCACGTGGGAAGACGCCGGCTCGACGGTGTCTACACCCGCGCTGATGGCCGAGTACAAGAAGCTCGCCGGCCAGCCCGGCACGGTGGCCAAGGCTGCCGACATGAGCGCAATCCAGTCTGCCGCCACGCGCATCCAGGCCGATTACGAGTTCCCGTACCTCGCGCACGCGCCAATGGAGCCGCTGAACTGCACGATCGATCTGCAGAAAGACGGTGGCAAGACCACGGGGGCGAAGGTGTGGGTCGGCTCGCAGTTCCAGACCATCGACCAAGGAGCGATCGCCAAGGTGCTCGGCGTATCGCCCGAGAAGATCGAGCTGAACACGATGATGGCGGGTGGCGGTTTTGGCCGGCGCGCGATCACCACGTCGGACTACGTAGTGGAAGCGGCCAACGTGGCCAAGGCCTATGCGGCAGCCGGGCACAACGGCCCCATCAAGGTGATCTGGAGCCGCGAAGACGACATCCGCGGCGGCTACTACCGCCCGATGCATCTGCACCGCGTCAACGTGGGCGTGGACAGCAGCGGCAAGGTCGTCGGCTGGGACCACGTGATCGTCGGTCAGTCGATCCTCAAGGGCACGCCGTTCGAGGCTTTCATGGTCAAGAACGGTGTGGACGAAACGATGGTCGAGGGCGTGGTTGAAAACGACTACGGCTTCCCGCTGCAACTGACGGTGCACCATCCGGACGTGAACGTGCCGGTGCTGTGGTGGCGTTCCGTGGGCCACACGCATACGGCCTACGTGATGGAAACGATGGTCGACGAGGTTGCGCATGCGGCCAAGCAGGATCCGGTCGCTTTCCGCCTCGCGCGCTTTACCGGCAAGGAGCACGAACGCCATCGTGCGGCACTGCAGCTCGCTGTCGACAAGTCCGGCTACGGCAAGCGCAAACTGCCCAAGGGCCAGGCCTGGGGCGTGGCGGTGCATGCGTCGTTCGAATCGGTGGTGGCGTATGTGGTTGAGGTGTCGGTCGACCAGGGCAAGCCGCGCGTGCATCGCGTCACGGCCGGTGTGCATGCCAACCGTGTCGTCAACCCGATGGGCGCGGAAGCGCAGATCCAGGGTGCCTGCGTGTTCGGTCTGGCGATGATTCAACCCGGCTTTGCCATCGACATCGAGAACGGCGCCACCAAGAACAGCAACTTCACCGATTTCCCGCCCGTGCGCATGCCCGACGCGCCGCTGGTGAACGTGTTCTTCGTGCCGTCGGAAGACAACCCGACCGGCCTGGGCGAGCCCGGCACGCCGCCGATTGCACCGGCGGTAGCCAACGCGTTGTTCACCCTGACCGGCAAGCGTCAGCGCAAGCTGCCGTTCGATACGGTGTGAGTGTCATCGTCGCGTGATGTGATCGAAGCCGGCATGCAGTCATGTGTGCCGGCTTTCTTATTCTTGCAGCCCTATCCATCGAGTTTTGCGGACTGATTCTTGCGTCCGCGATTGCGTTGTTCACCCTCCGGAGGAGCATGTCATGGCATTGAATATCCTGTACACCGCCCACGCCAAGGCCACAGGCGGCCGCAACGGCCACACGCAGACCGAAGACGGCCAGGTCTCGCACGACTTGTCGGTGCCCAAGGCCATGGGCGGCCCCGGCAAGCCCAACACCACCACGCCCGAAGACCTGTTTGCCGCCGGCTATGCCGCGTGCTTTGGCTCGGCGTGCGACTTCGTTGCGAAGAGCATGCTCAAGCTCAATCCGAGCAACATCGAGATCCACTGCGATGTGGGTATCGGTACGCGCGAGGAGGGCGGTTTCGGTCTGAAGGTGGGCCTGACCGCACGGATCAGCGGTCTGTCGCAAGCCGATGCCGAGAAACTGGTGGCCCAGGCGCATCAGGTGTGCCCGTATTCGAACGCCACGCGTAACAACGTGGAAGTCACGCTCAAGACCGAGGTGGCCTGATGCAGCAGCGGCCTGTTGTTGGCGTGTTGCTGGCCGCAGGCCGCGGCTGCCGGTTTGATGCGGCGGGCGTGGCCAACAAGCTGCTTGCCTTGCTGCCCGACGGCACCCCCGTTGCGGTCCAGGCCGCCCGCCACTTGAAGCAGGCATTGGGTGACGTGGTGGCAGTGGTGCCCGCCGCTGCCACGCATGGCGCGCAGGTCGATCAATTGGCCGCGCTCTTGGGCGAAGCAGGCTGCGAAGTCCTGCGGTGTGCCGATGCCGCTCGTGGCATGGGCGCCAGCCTGGCAGCCGGTGTGGCCGCGCGCCCGCAAGCCGGCGGCTGGGTCATCGCCCTGGCCGACATGCCGTGGATTGCGCCCGAGACGATCACTCAAGTTGCCAACGCACTCGACTCGCACGCTTGCGTTGCGCCCTTTCACGCCGGGCAGCGGGGTCACCCCATTGGCTTCGGCGCCGACTTCTTCGCAGGGCTGACATTGCTTGACGGCGACGAGGGCGCGCGGCGGCTGATCGACCCCACCAAGCTCGTCCGCATTGAGTCGGATGACGCGGGCATCCTGCGCGACGTCGACACGCCCGCGGATCTGGCCCCGTGATCTGACGGGATTGGCTTACAACGAAGCGCCGCCGTACTCGCCTGCAGGAAAAAGCTCCAGACACCGCGCACGCACGGCGCATGTCGGTTCTATGTATGCGGTGATCGGACCTCGGCTGAGTGCCGCAGTTTTCGGCGCGTGTGCCGATCTCAAGCATTTGATTTCGACAGTGTGAGGGGCCGGGTTTTGAGGCCGGGTGCATGTGATGCTGCTGCGACTGGTCAACAAACTCTGAGACGCTTGATTCGTTCCCGATACCGGCTTGTCCAGTGGCTTTGGACGCTGACCAGCGGTACCTCGATCGCGCCAGAGAATTGATACTTTGCGCCTGCAGTGGCGGCGTGTAAGGTACTGACTGGTTTCGGATACAGCGACCACAGCAAGACTTCTCGCGCGAGCTGAATCGAGAACAACAATACGGATGGCGCCTTCCACCTATGACACGCGATTTGCGCGCCGCACACGCTAACTCCCACCGCGAGATGCTCAAGGTCGTCATTGCGACGTCGCTGGTCACGTGTCTTGAGCTGTTCGACTTCACGGTGTTCAGCTACTTCGCTGTGATGATCGGAGACCAGTTCTTTCCGGCCACGGATCCGATGACGTCGCTGTTGCTGGCAGTCGGTACTTTTGGCGTCGGCTTCTTCATGCGACCGCTCGGCGCCATGGTGATCGGCGCTTACGCCGACCGGGTCAGCCGCCGAGCCGCCATGACAACCACTATCTGGCTGACGGCCATCGGGACGGCCGCGATTGCCGTATGTCCACCGTTTGCAGTGATTGGCGCGGCGGCACCGTTCCTCATCATCGTCGGGCGGTTGCTGCAAGGCTTTGCCGCCGGCGGTGAGGTGGGGACGGCCGTGACGTTCGCGATGGAAGCTGCGCCTCCAGCACAAAGCGGGATTCTGGTCAGTTGGCAATACGCCAGTCAGGCTGCGGCCGCGTTGCTCGGCGCGTTGCTCGGCACACTGCTCACGAGCACGATGTCGCCGGCAAGCCTGACGCAGTGGGGTTGGCGCATTCCTTTTCTGATCGGGTTGTCGATTGTGCCCGCTGGTCTGTACCTGCGTCGTCAGCTTGCCGATCGTCCTGTTCCTCGCGCCTCCAATCGCCGCACCTCCATACCGGTTGTCGAACTGTGCCGGGAGCACGGCGGCACGCTGGCGCTGGCCACATTGTCGAAAATCTGGAGCACGGTGCCGGTCTACGCGGTCATTACCTATATGCCGAGCTACGTGACGCGGGTGTTGCACATGCCCGCCATCATCGGGTTCATGTCGTCGACGCTATCGACATTGCTGCTGGTGGTGGTGTCGCCGCTGTCGGGCCTGCTGGCAGACCGATTACCACGGCGCAAGCCAATCGTGCTCATCACATCGGGCACGACTGCGGTCCTGGCATACCCGGTCTTCGCGATGATGACGCATGCACAAAGCCCGGTGGCCGTCCTGCTTGGCTCTGCGGTGATCAGCGTCTTGCTGGCGCTTGGTACCAGCATCGGCGCGTTGCTTGTTCTTGAGGCGTTTCCGGCGCGGGTGCGTGCCAGCGGCTTCGCGATCTCGCATGCCCTGGGCATCACGCTGTTTGGCGGCACCGCGCAATTCATCATCACCGGGCTGATCAAGTGGACGGGTGACCCGGTATCCGCTGCCTGGTATGTGGCGCCCGCATGCCTGGTGAGCTTCTTTGCCGTGCTCGCGTTCAAGGAGCGCCGCGCTGCGGCCTGAAACCGCTGCTCATGTGCTGACTGCGATCGGCTCGTTGCGCGAAACTTGTGGCCGCGCGTAAGACGTTTTGCCGGACAGCGCCCGGAAGTCTTGGGGTGCCATGTCGTATGCACGACGGAACGCGCGCGTGAAATCGGACGAACTCTTGAAGCCAAGCCCGAACGCGATGTCTGTCACGGTCAGGTTGGGGTGGCGGACCAGTTCGCCTGCCGCTTCGCGCAGACGCAGGTGGCGGATGTAGGCACCCAGGCCGCCCTCGTGCTGAAACAGGCGATACAACGTCTGGCGAGGCAGTTGTAGCGCCTGCAGAACGCTCTCTGGCGACAGGTCTTCCTGGCGCAGATGGGCTTGAATGTAGCGCCGCACGCGACCGAACATGGCAGCCCGCGCCGCGGCGCGCGCGTTGCCGCTCAGTTGGGCTTGCTTGCCGAACGCAGAGACCATGAGTTGTGTGCTCGCACGAATGGCGTTGCCCGCCGCGTGCGCGCTCATGTCTGCAATGTCCTGACTGAGTGCCGTCACCGTCTCGACGATCAGTTGCGTAAGCGGCGTCGTGTTCGCGATCAATCGGCCGTGCAGGGCTTCGGGGTCGGGAAAAATGTCTCCGGCCAGTGCGCCCGGCACAAAGATGGTGGCGACCCGGCAAGCGCTGCGTTGCATGCGCACAGGCTGGCCCATGTGCAGTGCGAGGATGCTGCCAGCTGTCAGCAAGTTGTTGCGCGACGAAGACGAACGCACGGCGAGATCAGTGACACCGCCTTCCAGAAACACGTGGAAGGCGTAGTCGCGTATCGGGTCGGTCGAGATGCGCGCGAGCGAGCGGTCCAGCGCCATCGCATCGGACCGGCAATCGGAGAACATCAGATCGTCGATCTTGTAGCGATCGATGGCAGCGTGAAACGGCCTTTCAAGATCGGCTCGCGACGGAAGAACGTCGATGATGTGGCCGACCCTCTCTCGCCACGCCAGCAACGGCGGCTGATGCGTTTGCGTCCGCACGTCGAAGTGGCTGTGAACGATGGAAGATTCACCCGGCGAGCGAACGTCAGCCGTGAACGTGCACTGTTCCATGCAAGAGAGTTCCGCCCCGTGAGTATTCTGCAGTGCTGCTTTTATGTACTGCTTCTTATGGTTGGGACTGTATCGAAGAAACCGCGTGCAGCGCGGCGCCCCCCACCAAAGGGTGAGGCCCAAGACCAACACAGTGGGCACAAAGTGACCTTGTCGGCGTTTTATCGCACTGACGATGCTTCCTATGTGAAGCGCGCTTCTTGTGTGTGATCGCGCCGGAGCAACGGTGCATATTCGTGCAATTCGCGCGGCGCGATATCAAACGCGCGACGGAATGCACGCGTAAAGCTCGACGCATCGTTGAACCCCAATCCCGAGGCAACGTCCTGTATGCCTCGATGCGGCAAGCGCACCAGCTCGTCGGCCGCCATCCGCAGCCTGCGATTGCGGATATACGCGGCCAGCCCACCTTCATGCTCGAAGAGTCGATAGACGCTGGCGCGTGAGAAATGCAGCGATGCCAACACGCTTTCAGGCGACAGGCCCGGATCACGCAGATGCATTTCCACATGCCGCCGCACCTTGCCATAGACGGCAGCGCGTACCGCCGCGCGGGCGTTGCCGGCAAAGCCCGCCTGCTGGGCGAAGGCTGCAAGGATCAGCTCCACCGCCGTGAGAAAAGACTGATGCGCTTCTTCCTTACTCAGCCCAACGATTTGTCGCCTGAGCGCGATGACATGCTCGATCAGCAGGCACGTTATCGGGGTGGCGGCATGAATCCAGCGGCCATGCAGCGACGCCGCGTCAGGGAACAACTGTTCCACCAGCGCGCGCGGCACAAATAGAAGAAGGAGCCTGCCCTCAAAGCTTCGGATGGTGCAGGGCTGATCCATGTCCAGCGCGAGGATGCTAGGCACGCGCGGATTGGGCTGCGCTTCAGTGCGCGGCTTGTTGCCCAGAAACTGCGACGGCGGCCCTTCAAGAAAGATGCTGAACGTGACATCGCGAACGCTCTCGGTCGAGACCCGACCCAGCGATCGCACGGCCAGATTTGGCGCGGTGAGAAAGTCGATGAGGCTCAGGTTGTCGATCGTGTAGCGGGACAGTGATGCATCGAACGTATCCTCCGCTTGTTTGCCCGGAGGCCGTATGTCGTAGACGGGGCTCATCCGCTCCTGCCAGGCTAGAAAGCTCTTTCGCGCGTCGCCTTGAACGCTGAAATCGCTGTGCACGATGCCGGGCGCGAGCGTCGGTTGCTCGGGCAACAACAGGCGGCTGAGTGGCGGCGCAGTATGGAGCGCATCGTCGTTCATTGCTGTGCGCATCGCGGAGTCTCGAAATCGGTCCGCCGTGGTGGCGCGTCACACGGCGGGCCAACGCCGGCCGCGAGCGGGCAATGTTTCATGCAAGAGCGTCCCCGTCCCGTGAATAATTTTTGTGATGCGACTTTCATGCACCGCTTCTTATCGCCGGGACTGTATCGAACAAATGGCGTGCGACACAGCACTCCCCCACAAAGGGTGAGGCACGGGACCAACACTCCGCAGCGCTTTTGGCGGCACCTAACGGCGCTGCGCCAGCGCGTCCTCCATCAATCCCGTCACCTCTTCCAAGGCGCGATCGCGCGGCACGCTGTGGTGGCGCACTGCAATGGTGCGCGCCGCGTTCCGGTATTTGGGGTTGCCCAATAGATCGTGTAGCACCGCGTGGAATCCGGTCTCCACATACGCCGGCAGGATGCCAAGGCCGGCGCCCATGGCGGCTACGCGCTCGGTGATCATCAGTTGCTCGATATGCTGCGGGAGCAGCAGCATCGACACACCGGCGAGTAAGCAGTTCAATGCTGTGCCGTGGCCCGCGTGGGTGATGGCCAGCGTGCAGCCGGCAAGCAAGGGGAGCAGCCGGACGGGCTGCCGATAGAGCCGCAGGCCGCGGTGGCGGTTTGCCGTCTCCCTGCTGAGGTCGGGGATGACTGCAATCACTTCGGCGCCGGAGGCTTCCAGCGCTGTCAGCACGGTATCCAGCCAGGGCTGCACTTGCAGATACACGAAGACGTGTGGCTTGTCGGGTTGCTGCCATTGCACGAGTTCGCCCGTGTCCGGCTCGGGTACCGGGCCAAGAAAGGTGGTGCTAGGCGGCCGCAACGGCGCGTAGTGGTCCAGCTCCGGCAGCGTCAACAGTCGGGTGTGGTCGGCGGTGAGTAACGTCGTAAGCGGTTGTGGCGAATCGAACAACGCTTGGATGTTGCGCTCCACGGCGACCTGTGTTTGCGCGCGCGCTTCAGCGTTACTCGCCTCCCAGGGGCGAAAACACGGTGCCGGGGAGAGCGTGGGCGGGATGGTAAAGCCGGTGCCGACCTGGACAGTGCCGATGCCCGCGCGCTTGGCGGCCAAGAGTGCAAGCGGCGCGTGGTCGATCACGACGAGATCCGGTTGGAGTGTGGCATACAGGTGCTGCCAGGCTTGCACCATGCCCCCCAGCAGATCGGGCTGCGTGGCGCCATAGGTGGCAAGAATGTCGGCGTAGGTCGCAATCTCGCGGCCCAGCGTTGCGACGTTTGTTGGCGTTGGGCAGGCAAACCAGCGGATGCCGTGAGGCGCCAGATAGCGCTGGGCCGCGGCCATCGATTTCAGCCCGAACACCACCTCGTGCCCACGCGCTTGCAGCGCTAGGGCAATAGGCAGCAGGCGCCACAGGTGCCCGTGGTTTTCACCCAGTTCCCACGCAAAAACGATCCGGCTCATGCACGGTCCTGGTGCGTGGTGGTGCGCGTCGCGGGAGTACGTGGGTACATGCAAAGGGTTCCGGGCGATGGGCACGGATCTTATCGATATTTCTACGCCGCGCGGAACTTTCCAAAAACTGAGACGCACGGTCAAGACTGGCCCAAAAAAAATCGTCACTATCGGGCCCGACACACATGTGTCAGCAGTCCGGGGGGAGTTGGTAGCGGCTCAGGACTGTCGGTCAAACGCTCGCTTGCGGCATCCGGTGCCGCATCAAAACAGAGTCAGCCGGCAGGTTTGCCTGATCCAAGAACGTGCTTGCAGAGGCGCGCAGAACATAACAGCGCCATTTGCCAGAACGTACCGGATTGCGAAACGGGGAAGTCGTTCGACGCAAGCAAACCGCACGGTGTTGAGGCTCGGGGGAAACCGACAGGCAGACCTTGAGCCTCAACACCTGTGGCGGGGCGCCGCTCGGATTGGCCGTTCAACCGCCTATCTCAGGTACGAAAACAATGGCTCAACGCAATCAGTTTCCTAAACAGAGCACCTTGGCGCTGGCAATCGCGGCTGCGCTCTCCAGCATGGTCCCGGCCATCGCTGCGGCCGATACGACTGTCAGCACTGCGCTCACCACCTCGCAGTTCTGGGGCGCCGGCAACTACACGGTAACCAGCAGCGGCAGCGTTTCGAGCGCTGGCACTGCGCTGGGCACCGATGGCACGCTCGGCACGCTCAGCAACAGCGGCTCGATCGTCGGGAGCAATGCCGGAATTTCCTCTTACGGTGGCTCGATCGATACGTTGAACAACGCGGCCGGCGGCGTTATCGGTGCGATCGGCCAGGCGGGGGGCAACGGCAAGGCCGGCGGCATCATGATGCCGCCTCCCATGCCGCCAATGCCGGGGCCCGGCGGGCCAGGGAGTGGGGGCGAAAACGCGTTTGGCCTGGCGGCAAGCAACATCACGACGCTGAACAACAACGGCACGATCATGGGCGTCGGCGGTAACGGCGGCGCCGGCGGTTCTGGCGTGCCCGGCGGTGTAGGCGGCGCTGGCGGTAGCGGCACGGCCCTGATCAACAGTGCGCTGATCACGACGCTGAACAACGGCGGCACCATCCGTGGCCAGGGTGGCAACGGTGGCGCTGGCGGCACGGGCGCTGCCGGCGGCGTCGGCGGCAACGGCTTCGGCATTCAGAACCAAGGGACCATCGTCTCGCTCAGCAACACCGGCGCCATCAGCGGAACCGGTGGCAATAACGGAACCGGCACCAATGGCGCGGGTACGGGCAGCGGCTTTGGCATCTTCAACAGCGGTGCAATCACCACGCTGAACAACGCTGGGAGCGGCACCATCCAAGGTGGTGTGAACGGCATCCTCAACGGTGCCGCGATCGGTACGTTGACGAACAGCGGCACCATCAGTGGCACCGGTGGCAACTCCGTTGGCATCGCAAACTACGGCGGTACGATCGGCGGGTTGACCAACAACGCGGGTGGCGTCATTAGCGGTAGCGTCGCAGGTGTCAACAACTTCGGCACGATCCAGACGCTGAACAACAGCGGCACCATTCTTGGCCTCCCCTCGGGTACCGGCCCGCAGAATGCGGGCGTTGTCAACGGCGGCTCGATCGGCACGCTCACCAATAGCGGCAGCATTAGCGGCGGCGGCGTCGGTATCACCAACCAAGGAACGATCAACGCGCTGACCAACAGCGGTGTGATCAGCGGCCGCGCCCCAGGCCTCTACAACGCCAGCACGATCGGCACGCTGGTCAACCGCGGAACGATCAGCGGCGGAACGGTGGGCACCATGCCTTTTGTCGCCGGCATTCTCAACGCCGGAACGATCGGCGCGCTGGATAACAGCGGCACCATCACCGGCGCCGGCAATGCCATCAACAGCACCGGGTCGATTGGCCCGATCACCAACTCAGGCGTGATCGCCGGCAATATTACGAGCCAGAGCCATCAAGATCTGACCATCAATGGCGGCACGGGCACGACATTCGGCACCCTGACCGGCTTTGGCGGAACGATCGGCACGATCGTCAGCCCCAACGGGGGCGTCGTATTCGGCTCGGGCAACCTGGTGCTGAACGACAACATCGGTGTCGCGACGACCTCCCCTAACCTAGCCAGCGTCAGCGCTGCCTCTGCTGCCCCGACCTCCACCGGCGCGGTGGCAGTGAGCAACACGGGCGCGGTTCTGCAGGTCAACAACACGATCAGTGTTTTCGGCACCTACAACCAGAGCGCGGCCGGTACGCTGCAGATTGGCGTGAACACCGGTGCGGTCGCCAACGGTTCCCTGACGGGCGACACCGGCTATGGCCGTCTGGTAGTTTCGGGCGCGGTGAACATCGCTTTGGGCTCGGCCGTTTCGTTTGCGCAGGTCAATCCGTATCCGTTTGCGGCGGGTCAGCGTTATGTGATCGTTGATGCGTCCAGCACCGGCACCAACTACAACGAAGGCACGCTGCGGTATGGGATTCGCGGCTACAACAGCGTCCTGACAGGCGCCAACGTTACAGCCAACGGCCGCAGCGATCTGGTGGTGACCGTGGTCAGCGCAGATCTGATCCCGACCACGAGCCCCACGCCGGCACCTGCGCCGGCACCTGCTCCGGCTCCCGCGCCTGCACCGGTCCCCAGCCCGGCGACTGTGCCGAACGCCCAAGCGGCGCTCACGGGTCTGTCGCAGTACACGGGCATCAGCGATCCGGCCCTGCTGAACCTGTACAACGCCTCGATGGCGCTGAACCTGGGCAGCAGCGACGCCGCCAACCACGCCGGCAAGCAACTGAACCCGGTGTCGCAGGGGTCTACGGCCCAGGCCGCACTGGCACCGACGCTGGATGTGCTCAACATCATCTCCACACATGCCGACAACGTGCGCCTTGCCCAAGCCGGTGGCCTGAGCGGTGTTTCGACCGGTGAAGCGGCTCCGGCATGGGGCGTGTGGGGCCAGGCATTTGGCGGCCACGCACACCAGGACCAGCGCGATCAGGTGGACGGCTACAGCGCCAACTTCGGCGGCCTGCTGTTCGGTGTCGATCACGCGGTCAGCGACGCATGGCGTGCGGGCGGAGTGTTCAGCTACAGCAACGCCAAGATCAGCAACACGGGCGACACCGACGGCAACTCGACGCGTGTGAATTCGTTCGGCCTGATGGGCTACGCCAGCTACTCGGGCAGCCCGTGGTACGCGAACTTGTCGGCCGGCGCCGTGCAGCAGCACTACGACACCACCCGCGCCGTCAACTTCCCCGGCTTCTCGGGCAACGCCAACGGCAGCTTCAGCGGTACGCAGTACGTGGCCCGCGCCGAAGCCGGCTACCCGTTCGCCACGGCTGTTGCCACGGTCACGCCGCTGGCAAGCCTGACATATGGCTACCTGCGCCAGAACGGCTACACCGAATCGGGTGGCAATGGCGCGGCGCTATCGGTGGGCGCGTCGCACACGACGTCGGTCACCAGCGACCTTGGCGTGAAGCTCTCGCGCGAGCTCGCAACCTCGTACGGCACGCTCGTGCCAGAATTGCAGGTTGCATGGCGCCATGAGTACAACAACACGCGTACTCAGACGCACGCCAGCTTTGCGGCAGACCCGACGGGCCAGACCAGCTTCACGTCGTTGGGTGCCAGCCCGGTGACGGATTCGGCTGTTCTCTCTGCCGGTGTCAAGTTGCTGCGTGCGAACAACCTGAGCATCAGTGCGCGCTACTCGCTGCAAGTGGGTAGCGGGTACGTGTCGCATGCCGGCAGTCTGCAACTGCGTCAGTTGTTCTAACGACTTGTAGTGATGTGCCAATGGCGCGCCTCCCGAAAGGGAGAGCGCGCTCATTGTTTTATGGGGTGGTAGATGCGCCCCCATAAAACAATGAACACCCTGTTGCTTCAACGCTCTCGCTCGGTGGGCGCCGACTCTTTTCGATAACCCACTGAGCGCGCTATCAGCTGCAGGCAGGGTTCGTTTCGCAGACGGGCAGCGTGCCGTCTGCGCCAGTTGTTCTAAGCAAAGAAAAGAAGTACCGAAGAGCGCGTTTTCTTGCGGGAAGGCACGCCTTTCCTTCTAGTACGATCACGCTCCTACTCTCATCGAGTGAGCCCTTGGAGTCCCGCATGTCGAGCGCGTCCAATCCAGATCCAATCAGCATTCCCGAAGCGCTCAACCGTGCACATGCGCACTGGAACGCAGGCCAGGCGGCGGAAGCGGGAATCTATTGCCAGCATGTGCTGGCCGCATGGCCGGGCCAGGCCGATGCCCTGCATCTGCTCGGCCTCATGGCGCATGCCTATGGCAACCTGGATCTGGCCATTGCCCACCTGCACCAGGCTTGCATGGCACCACGTGCACCCGCCGTCTACTCCAGCAACCTCGCGGAGATGTATCGCCAGAAGGGCATGCTGGCTGAAGGTCAGGAAGCTGCCCAACGCGCGGTGGCGCTGGACCCATCGCTTGTTCCGGGCTGGAGCAATCTTGGCATCCTGTTGCAGGAGGCAGGCAAGCTGGAGCAGAGCCTCGCATGTCTGGAACGGGTCGTGACGCTCACACCTGATGCACCCGAGGCGCACAACAATCTGGCCAATACGTATCGACGGTTGGACAGGCTCGGCCAAGCCGAGCAGCACTACCGCCAGGCGTTGGCCCTGAACCCGCACTATGCCGAGGCGCACAGCAACCTCGCTTTCCTGCTGACCGCGCAAGGACAGTACGACCAGGCTGCCGCAGAAGCGCGCATGGCCATCGAACTCAACCCGCGTCTGGTCGATGCCTACTTGAACCTGGCCGATGTGGAGGTGACGCGCCATCGGCATGCCGCGGCGCTGCAGGTGCTGGACGCGTTGCAGGCCTTCGCGCCACAGCATCCCGCCGGTTTGACCGCCCGTGCGAAGGCGCTGGCGCAACTGGAGCGCCTGGACGACGCCCTCGCTTGCGCGCAGCAAGCGACGACATTGGCGCCGCGTAGTGCTGAAGCCCATCATGCACTGGCGCAGGTACTTCAGGCGCTTGGCAAAACCGATGAGGCGCTCGCGCATTTCGAGCAGGCCGCAACGTTGCCTGGCACGGTGGCCGAAGAGGCGCTGGTGGGAAGCGCCACGCTTTGGATGGAATCCGGTCAGAAGGAGGCCGCTCGGGCAGCCTTCGATCGAGCGCTGTCGATGTATCCCGGTTCCATACGGGTGCTCACGGCTCGCGCCGAGGCTAAGACATTCCGTGCTGACGATCCGGATGTTGGGGCCATTGAAGGCTGGCTTGCCAACGAAGCACCGAAGCCGATAAACGAACGCATCTCGGCGCATTTCGCGTTGGGGAAGGCCTATCTCGACCTGGACGATGCGCCGCGCGCCTTCGTGCACCTGCATACCGCAAACCAGCGCAAGCGTGCGACGTTTGCCTACGACGCCAAGGCGACCCAGCAATGGATGCAGCGCATCTCTGAAGTCTTCACCGCCGAACGGATGAAGCGCCTGGCTGCCGCTGGCACGCAGTCTGATCTGCCGGTATTCATCATCGGCATGCCGCGCTCTGGTACCACGCTGGTCGAGCAGATCCTGTCGTCGCACTCGCAGGTCATGGGCGCGGGCGAGCTTTCAGCGCTACGCCAGGTAGTGGAGGGCGCCGGTCTGTTCCCCGACATCGCGCAGGTGCTGACCCCGGCGGACGCGCAGCGCCTGGGCCAAACCTATCTGAGCCGTACCGAACCGTTGGCACAAGGGCGGCGACGCCTGATTGACAAGATGCCGGGCAATTTCATCTATGCGGGGCTGATCCCGCTGATCCTGCCGGGTGCCCGCATCATCCATTGCAGGCGCGATCCGGTGGACACGTGCCTATCGTGCTACACCAGGCAATTCGGCGGTGAACAGCCGTTCGCCTACGATCTGGCGGAGCTTGGTGAGTTCTACACCGACTATCAGAAGCTGATGGCCCATTGGGCCCAGGTCCTGCCAACCGATCGATTCATCGAAGTGGACTATGAGCACGTGGTGGATGACCTGGAAGGCGAGGCAAAACGCCTGGTCAGCTTCCTCGGTCTGCCTTGGGAAGACGCTTGCCTGCAGTTCCACGCAAATGACCGCGTCGTGCGCACCGCCAGCGTCAACCAGGTGCGCCAACCGATCTACACCACATCCAAGGGACGCTGGCAGAAATACGCCGATCATTTGGGCCCGCTGCTTGCCGCACTCGGGATGAGCGCACCGTGAATGACGTCGATGTCGCCACGATAGAACGCCAGGGCCGCACCCTGCTGGCCGACGGGCGCCTGAACGAGGCCGAGGCGCTGGTGCGGCCATGGCTGGCATCCGGCACCGGACCGTTGATCTTGTGGCAGGTGCTGGCTGACGCGATTCGCCCGCAAGGCAAGATTGCCGAGACGCAGGCCATTCAACAGATGCTGGTGGCCAACATGCCCGGCAATCTCACCGCGCGCTTCAATCTGGCCGAAACGCTGCTGCTGCAAGGCGACTTTGAGCGCGGCTGGCGCGAGTACCACCACCGCTACGGCATGCCGCACACCGCGGCCATCGAGCGCAAAGTCCAACGTCCGCGGTGGGACGGCCGGCCCATTCCGGGCAAGACGCTGTTAATCCACGATGAACAGGGCTACGGCGATACGTTCCAGTTCCTGCGCATGGTGCGCTGGGCAAAGGAGCGCAGCGGCGCGCGCGTCATCCTGGAGGTGAACGCGGAAAGCGCATCGCTGGCCAGCCGTTACCAAGGCTTTGATGCACTGACGGCGCGCGGCCAATTGCCGCCTGTGTTCGACGTGCATTGTGAGCTGATGAGCCTGCCGATGGTGATGGGCCTGAAGCTGTCTGATTTGCCTGGTGCCACCCCGTATCTGTCGGCGGACCCGCAACGCGTCGCCAAGTGGCAGGCGCGCCTGGCCGGGTTGCCGCGTCCGCTGGTGGCGCTGGTCTGGGCCGGGCGCCCCACGCACGTCAACGATGCGAATCGCTCGATGAAGCTGACGGACCTCGCTCCGCTCTGCCAGCCCGATGTCACGTTCCTCGCCATCCAGAAAGGACCGGCCGCACAGCAGGCCGCGTCGCCGCTGCCCGGTATGTCGATGGTGTCGCTCAGCGACGAGATTCAGGACTTTGAAGACACTGCCGCCATCCTCGCCGTGGCCGATCTGCTGATCTCGGTGGATTCGTCGCCGGTGCATCTGGCGGGCGCCCTGGGTCGCCCCGCATGGGTGATGCTGCCGCTTGTGCCGGACTGGCGCTGGCTGCTCAATCGCAACGACACGCCGTGGTATCCGAGCGTGCGTTTGTTCCGCCAGCCGTCTCGCGGTGATTGGGGTGGCGTCATGGGTGCCATGGCGCAGGAGTTGGCGCAGCTCGCGGGCGTACGCGCATGACAGCTCTGTCGCCTCTCACATCAAAGGTTTTGACGGCGCTGTTCGCTGGGCTTCTGGTTGTGCTTTGCAGCCTGCTGTCCGACTGCACGACACTGGACCGCGATGCCCACGCCGATGCGCTGGCGGCGCCGTTCCAACTGCATCGTGAGCAAGTGAAGACGGAACACTTCGTGTTGACCGCTTTCGTGCGCATGACGCGTGCAGACCAGCCGCTCACTGTCTACATCGAGGGCGATGGCTTGGCCTGGATTTCCCGCACGGAGCCATCGGCCGATCCGACCCCGCGCAGGGCCACCGCTCTTGCCCTGGCTGCAGCGGACCCGGCACCGAATGTCGTGTATCTCGCCCGGCCCTGCCAGTTCACCCCGATGGCGTTGAACCCGCTGTGTGCTGTGCCGTACTGGACCAGCAAGCGCTTCGCACCGGAAGTCGTGGCATCCATGAACGAGGCCGTGAGCCGGTTCGCAGCGAAGGTGCCTGGCCAGCCCGTTCACCTCGTCGGCTATTCAGGGGGAGGGGCGGTGGCTGTGCTGGTTGCTGCACGGCGCGCGGACATCGCATCCATCCGCACCGTGGCCGGGAACCTCGATACGGAGTTCATCAACCGCCTGCACGACGTCTCGGCGATGCCGGAATCGCTGAACCCGATCGATGCGGCGCCGCGTGTGGCAATGGTCCCGCAACTGCATTTCAGCGGCGCAGACGACACCGTGGTGCCACCGGACGTGGCGCAGCGTTTCGTGCGGGCGACCGGTGGTCGATGCGCGCAGGCCAACATCGTGCTGGGCCTGGACCACAGCGGCGATTGGGCCGGGCAATGGCCGGCGCTGCTGCCGTTGGCACCCGCCTGCAAAGCACGCTAAGGAGCACGACATGCAACCGATTCCCTCCACGCTCTGGCTGACGGGGCTCAGCGCCGCCGGCAAGACCACGGTGGCCCTGGCCGTGGCCGAATCGCTCACAGCCCAAGGCGTGCCGTGCCGCGTGCTGGACGGCGATGCCGTGCGCAAGCAGCTCTGCCCGGATCTTGGATTCTCCAGGGCCGATCGCAGCGAAAACGTGCGCCGCGTGGCGCAATGGTGTGCGCAGATCAACAACACCGGCACGTGGGCAATTGCCGCCCTGATCTCGCCCTACCGCGATGACCGCGAGCGTGCCCGGCAGATTGTCGGTGCGTCGCGCTTTCATGAAGTGCATGTCGCGACGCCGCTGTCCGTGTGCGAGGCGCGTGACCCAAAGGGGCTATACAGGAGTGCTCGCACTGGAGTGGTCTCCAGCTTTACCGGCATCAGCGATATTTATGAGCCGCCACTGGCTCCAGCGTTGTCGATTGATACCGGTCGGCAATCGACGCAGGCATGTGTCGCAGCCACACTGGCGTTGCTTGGGATGACCAGCGCAAGCGACAGGCCCCCGGCGTGCCTCGCGTAGGCGCGCAACCTTGTTTGGCGGACGAGTTCGCCAATGCCGTGAGGAGCTGATTCCGGCGTAGGGTCAAACTCAATCCGTCTCGTCGTCGATAGACAAGCCCTGGATGCGGAACGTGCTGGGCGCCACGCCGTACCACCGCTTGAAGGCCTGCGAGAACGTGGACAAGTCGGCGAAGCCAAGCCGCTCCGCGATCTCGCCGAGCGCAAGTTCACCTTCCCTGAGCAGCGCCTCGGCCATCGCGCCGCGTGATTCGGCCAGCAACGCCCTGAAGGTTGTGTCTTCATCGTGCAGCCGACGCTTGAGCGTGCGTTCGCTGGTGTTCATCAGGCGCGCCATGCTGCTTAGCGTAGAGAGCGTGTTGCCTGGCGCTGCGCTCAAGTAATGGCGGATCATTGCCGCCGTGCCCACACGTAAGCGCCGCTCTTCTATGAGGCGGCTGCACATCTGCTCGCACATCGATGCCGTGATGGGGTTGGCGTGTGGCAGTGGCCGGCTCAGAAATGTTCGGTCGAACGCAAGACTGTTGACGTGCGCTGAATATTCCGGCTCCGCGGCGAAGAGCTTCCGGCGCATCGGAGAAGGTCCACGCGTGAGCGGAGGGCTGGCCCTGAGCGTAAAACGAGAGAGTGCAAAGTCGTCTCCTCCGATTTCCTTCAGCAAGATCGCGGCGGCGGCCATGTCGCGCTCCACAACAAACCGCTTCACCTCATCGGCCAGCTCCGGCTCGCCAAAACTCAGCACGGCGAGGTGGCCTTCTTCGTGATACGTGATCACGGTAAATGCGTAGGTGAGCGGCAGGAAACGCAGGGCTAACGCCATGGCATCGCCCGCCGTGGCACTGCTGATCAGGCCGTAGCCCCACACCCCATACGCCGAAAAGTGGTAGCGCAGCCCCAGCTCCAGTCCGAGCCCTGGCGGATGCTTCAACAGGCGCAGCAGGTTGCCAACCACGCGCAGCTCCTGCGCAGCGGTCAGCTCCACATTCGGGTCGGACAGTTGGGCCAGCGACAGCTGCGTGCCGGCCAGCAGCTTTACCGGCGAAAGCCCACGCTCCTGCCCGAAATCGACCAGCAAGCGCGCGCTGGCCGGGCTCCGAGTGAACTCCCAGAAACGCATACGGAGAAACCCTTGGGACGTGCCATTTGGCCCAAATACTAAAACAGTTGTCCCCGCGCGCCATTGGTGTTTTCCCATGCCGGAAGCAACATCAAGCGCATCCGATATGCCGCTCCGGTGGTGTTTGCAACCCCCGCTTCCAGGAAGACCCAGATCTTCCCGAGCCCGTGGCGCCAGCCTTGCACGTCGGCTTGCCAAGCGGCTGGCGGCTTACAGCGCTTGGTTCAAAAAAACATTGTGGAGACAACAACATGGGCAACATCTTCGACTACGTCATTGTGGGCGGCGGGTCCGCCGGCAGCGTCGTGGCAGGGCGACTCACTGAAGACCCGGCGGTGACGGTCTGCGTTTTGGAGGCAGGCGGTGGCGGGAGTGCACCCGTCATCAATATCCCGACCGGCGCCGTTGCGATGCTGCCGACCAAGCTCAACAACTGGGCATTCGAGACCGTGCCTCAGCCCGGGCTTGGCGGCCGCAGGGGATATCAACCGCGTGGCAAGGCATTGGGTGGTTCATCGGCGATCAACGCGATGGTCTACATACGCGGGCATCGCAATGACTACGACGACTGGGCCGCGCGCGGCAATGTCGGTTGGTCCTATGAAGACGTGCTGCCGTATTTTCGGCTCAGCGAGCACAACGAGCGGCTCGATAACGCATGGCATGGCCGGGATGGCCCGCTTTGGGTCAGCGACCTGCGCTCCGACAACCCTTTCCAAGCACGCTACCTGGAAGCCGCACGCCAAGCGGGATTGCCGCTAACGGATGACTTCAACGGTGCAGAACAGGAAGGCGTCGGCATTTACCAGGTGACGCAAAAGCACGGTGAGCGGTGGAGCGCAGCACGCGCCTACCTGTTGCCGCACATCGGGCGGCGAGACAACCTGAGCGTCAAGACGCACGCCCAAGTCCAGCGCATCCTGTTCGAGGGCAAGCGGGCCGTGGGCGTTGAAATCCTGCAAGGCGGCCAGCTTCACACCGTGCGGGCACGCCGCGAAGTGGTGCTGGCCGCCGGCGCATTCCAGACCCCCCAGTTGCTGATGCTCTCCGGCATCGGCCCTTCTGATGAACTGGATCGTCTCGGCATTCAGACGCGCGCGCATCTGCCGGGGGTGGGCAAGAACTTGCAAGACCATCCGGACTTCATCTTCGGTTACCGGGCGCGCAGCCTCGACACGATGGGCGTGTCGCTCGGTGGCGGCCTGCGCATGCTGAAAGAGATCCGACGATTCCGCCAGGAACGGCGAGGCGCGCTCACGTCAAACTTTGCCGAAGGCGGCGGCTTTCTCAAGACCCGTGCCGGGCTCGCGATGCCCGACGTCCAGCTCCATTTTGTCGTCGCGCTGGTGGACGACCATGCGCGGTCGTTTCATCTGGGTCATGGGCTGTCTTGCCATGTCTGCCTGCTGCGTCCGCGCAGCCGCGGCTCCGTCACCCTGCAGAGCAACAACCCCCAGCACGCGCCGCTAATCGACCCCTCGTTCTTCCAGGACCCGCAGGATCTCGAAGACATGGTGGCGGGCTTCAAACTCACGCGCAGGCTGATGCAGGCACCGGCGCTGGCTGAATGGATCACGAAGGATGTGTTCACCGCCAACGTGAGCACCGACGACGAGATTCGCGAGGTCCTGCGGCAGCGCACCGACACCGTCTACCACCCGGTCGGCACATGCCGGATGGGCAACGACCCGCACGCCGTCGTGGACGCTCAACTGCGCGTGCGAGGTCTGGAGGGCCTACGCATTGTTGATGCTTCTGTCATGCCCACGCTCATCGGCGGCAACACCAACGCGCCAACGATCATGATTGCCGAGAAGGCGGTCGACATGATGCGGGGCCGCAGCCGGGTCCAGCCAGCGCCACGCGAAGCGGTCTCCGTGCCCGCGCAGTCCCAATTCAATGCCTTGGAGGAAAGCAGCCATGCTTTCAGCTAACCCCAACCGCTCTTCCGACGCGGCAACACCGCACGCAGCCATCATCATCGGATCGGGCTTTGCCGGCATTGGCATGGCCGTGGCGCTCAAGCGGGCCGGGCTGCACGACTTCGTCATCCTGGAGCGGTCACATGACGTTGGCGGTGTCTGGCGCGACAACAGTTATCCGGGGGCGGCGTGCGACGTGCCCTCACACCTGTATTCCTTCTCTTTCGAGCCCAACCCGAACTGGTCGCGCATCTTTGCGCCCCAAGCGGAAATCCACGCGTACCTGCAGCATTGCGCGCGCAAATACGCCGTCGAGCCGCACATCAGATTCGGCGCGGAAGTCGCGCGTGCGCAGTATGACGAACAGCATTCGGTCTGGCAGGTCACGCTACAGGATGGGACAACGCTCAGCGCCACGCTGCTCATCAGCGGCACTGGGCAGTTGAGCCGCCCCGCCTTCCCGCAATTGCCGGGCATGGAAACCTTCAAGGGGCACACCTTCCACTCCGCGCACTGGGATCACGGCTATGCGCTCTCAGGCAAGCGCGTGGCGGTGGTGGGAACGGGCGCATCGGCCATCCAGTTCGTGCCGGCCATCGCGGATACCGTGCAGCAACTCACGGTCTTCCAGCGCTCGCCGGCCTACATCATGCCTCGCCCTGATCGCGCTTATCGGCCCTGGGAGAAGGCAGTGTTCCGGGCGCTGCCATGGGCGATGAAGCTGCACCGCGCGATGATCTACGCGCGCTATGAGTCTCGCGCGCTGGCGTTCACGCGCTTCAAGGGGCTCATGCAACTGGCGGTGGGCGTGCCCTTCCGGCGACTGCTCTCAAAGCAGGTTCCTGACGCCGCGCTGCGCGCCAAGCTCCAGCCCGACTATCCGATCGGCTGCAAGCGCATCCTGCTCTCAAGCGAATACCTCGCGGCCATGAGCAAGCCCAACGTTCACCTGGTGACCGAAGGCATCCGCAGGGTGACCCCAGGCGGCATCGAAACCATTGACGGCACGCGCCACCAGGTCGACGCCATCATCTACGGCACAGGTTTTGCCGCCACTGAATTCCTTTCGCCCATGCGGATTACCGGACGCGCGGGCCTGGACCTGAACGATGCCTGGCGACGCGGTGCTGAGGCATACCTGGGCTTGACCGTACCGGGCTTTCCCAACTTCTTCATGCTGTACGGCCCGAACACGAATCTTGGGCATAACTCCATCGTCTACATGCTGGAGAGCCAGATCGCCCACGTCATCCGCTGCTGCAAAGCGATGACAGCAACCCATACGACCAGCATCGAAACGGATGCGCGACGCTACCGGCGTTTCAATGCGCATATTCAGCAGCGCCTGGCGAAAACCGTCTGGAGCGGGTGCAAGAGCTGGTACGTGGATGCAAGCGGCCACAACAGCACCAATTGGCCTGGCTTCACGTTGACCTACCGCTGGCTGACCCGGTTTTCGAGCCTGCAGGCATACCGCCTGACGCGAGCGCTGCCAGGATCGGTGGGCTTGACCGCCGGCGTTGCCGTGGCCGAACCGCAAGGGTGGTGGGAAGCGGCCAATGCATGGTTCCTGCGCAACTTCCTGCGTATCGGTTTTCGCTCGCTCATCGGGCCGCCTTTCGGTGCTGCCGTTCAGCGCAGCGTCGTGCGCGTGCTGTCTCCGCTCATGCCGGGCGTGATCGGAGTGATCCGCTACCGGGACTTGGTCGGCGACGTGCCGGTTGAAGTGGTGGCGCCCAAACGTGGCGAGACCGACGGCGCCATGCTCTACCTGCACGGAGGTGCCTTCTGCCTCGGAGGCTCGGGCACGCACCGCAGCATTACGACCCGCCTGGCGGTGGAATCTGGCATGCCGATCTGCGTGCCCAACTACCGGCTTGCGCCCGAGCACCCTTACCCTGCCGCGCTGCACGATGCACTGGCGTGCTACGACGCGCTGCGCAGCCAGGGCTATGCGGCAGAGAAGATCGTCGTCGCGGGCGACTCTGCCGGAGGCGCACTGGCCCTGGCCCTGGCGCTTGCATTGCGGGAGCGCGGCGATACCGCTCCTGCATGCCTGCTGCTGATCTCACCCGTGACCGATGCCACGTTGAGCGGCGACACGCTGGTGTCTGAGCGGACCCACGATCCAATGATCCGCCGCGGCTGGCTCGAACAAGGGCTGCGCTGGTACCAGGCACCCGCCGGAGCCGCTGAGCACACGCCGCTCGAGGTCGACTTACGTGGACTGCCGCCCATGTTGATCCAGGTTGGCGAGCACGAAGTGCTGCGATCGGATGCCACCCGGCTGGCAGAGCACGCTACGAGCTGCGACGTGCCGTGCCGCATTGAGGTTCACGCTGCGCGTTGGCATGTCTTCCACCTTCAATCGTTTTATCTACGCTCCGCGGTTGAGGCACTGCGCACGCTTGCCGATTTTGCCCGCGAGCGGATAGCGAGCGGGGCAAGCGTCGCACGTGCCGACGTGCCGCCGCTTGGATGACCAGGCATGAGGCGTATCACACCGAAACCGCCACACGGCGCACCGATCTGCGGCGACCAAGCAAGTCAAACACGCGAGCGGATCGTGGCTTACGCCTTGAAGACCTTTAACGAGGTCGGCGTGGCAAGCGTCACGACCACCGGCCTCTGTGCGGGGCTCGACATGAGCCCCGGCCATTTTTACTACTACTTTCGCGGCAAGCAAGCGGTCGTGATGCATCTCTTCGACTACTTCAAACGCGACATGCAGGCGCAACTCCGTGGTCGTCCGGGCGGCGCCCTGTCGGGCGAGCGCCTATCCGAACGCCTTCTCAAGGTGCTCGAGTGCGTCTGGGAATACCGGTTTCTTTACCGGGACATGAATGGGCTGATTGCATCAAGCCGGACGCTTGAGCAAGGGTTCAAGGAACTGGTCGACCAAAGCGTGCATGCTCTGAGCACCGCGCTCTGCGTAGACCGATCTGAGCATCAGGGCGGGCCGCGCCTGGCTCAACTGGAAACTGCTTGCCGCTGTGCGGTCATCGTGGCGACGTATTGGCCTTCGTTCCAGTTTCTGCACAACGCCAGGCAGCTCCATGACCGGAATCCTACGACGCATGCGGTTCACAAGGTACGCGACCAGATACTGGCATTGTTGCGGCCGTTTCTAGAGACACCGTCGGACGACGCCTGCGCAGCAGCGTTGGACTGTGCACGGCGCCCGCGAGAAGTCGAAGCGTCAGTCTTACCGGCATGATCGAAGCGGCCTGATATTGCGCGTGTAGTCCTAGCGCCCTGGGTTCGAACTGATCGAGCGCTTCAGCCGTTTTTGAGGGTGGTGCGACTTGTCCACAGCAATGCGCACACCGCTTGCAGAACCTCGCGCAAGCGCTTGACGCACAAGGGTTTGTTGCACGATGTAACAGCGCCCGTCGATGTGGATAACTTGCCCTGCACGCACACGTTTTATGTGATCTGCACGTTTGCCGAAACCCGTCAAGCCCTTTTGTGACTTGGGTCTCGGCGGGCGAGGCGGGTTATGCACAGAACATGTGGATAAGTCTGTGGGAAACACCACCCGACCCGCGTGGCGACGGGTTTGGATCGGCGCTGCTCGCGAATGTGGCACGGACTTGTCGGCGAGGATGGCCAGCACATTGCAACGATTGATTACAACTTGAAACAGCAAGTCGAACGCCCGTTGCCCAGACTTTCGTTACGCGATGGCTTGATCGCGACCGACGCATTCAAGGAGAAGAACATGGTTCGGGTACTGACGATTCTGCTGGCCGGTGCCACGCTGCTGACGGCAACCGGCTGTGCCGACATGACGGCACGTCAACGCAATACCGCTATTGGCGCGGGTGTGGGCGGGTTAGCCGGCGCTGCTTTGATTGGTGGTCCGGGTGCCACGCTTGGTGGTGCCGCATTGGGCGGCCTGGTGGGCAACGTATCGACGCGTTGATTTCCGTTCGACACTAGCGTCGACCTAAAAGAAACGGACCCGAGGTTAAAACTTTGGGTCCGTTTTTTTATGCCTGTGCGCGGCTTCGACTGCGCAGCAACTCTTCCAGCGCCGACACTTCCAGCGGCCGCCCAAACAGGAAACCCTGCACCTCGTCGCACGCATGTGCAGACAAGAAAGCCGATTGCTCTGGGGTCTCCACACCCTCGGCCGTGACCGTCATGTTCAGTGCGCGGGCCATCGCGATGATGGTCTTGGTGAGCGCCACGCAGTCGGCCACCCCGGGTACGCCGCTGATGAACGATCGATCGATCTTGATGTTGTGGATCGGCAAGCTGCGCAGGTATGACAGCGACGAGAACCCGATGCCGAAATCATCGAGCGAGATGCGCACGCCCCGCGCGGCCAGACTCATCAGCAAACGCTGTGTCGATTGCCGGTCGGCCAGCAGCACGCTTTCCGTCAACTCCAGCTCCAGCCGGCCCGGCGCCATGCCCGACGCCTTGAGCGCCTCGTCGACGTCGCGCTCGATCACGCCGGCATCGCACTGCCGCGCGGACACATTTACCGCCATACGCCCCGTGAAGCCGAATTTGCGCGCCCATGCCTCGCCCTGCGCGCAGGCTTGCATGAGCGCCCAGCGGCCAAGTTCGAGGATGTAGCCCGACTCTTCCGCCACGTCGATGAACTCGGTGGGCGACACCGCGCCCAGCTCGGGGTCGGACCACCGCATCAGCGCCTCGACCGCCACCAGTTCGCCAGAGTCCAGCGCGTACTTGGGCTGATACACCAGCCGCACCTGACCGCGCCCGAGCGCACGCCGCATGCGCTCGTTGAGTGTGAAGCGGCGCAGCATCTGTGTTTCCAGCGTGCGCGAATACCGGGTGATGCGGTTGCGGCCGCTTTCCTTGGCGCGGTACATGGCGGCTTCAGCATGGCTGACCAGCGAAGCCGCATCGGCGCCATCTTCCGGGTAGGCCGCTACGCCAATGCTGGCTGACAGATGCACCTCGCGCTCGCCGCCGGTAAACGGGCGGGCCAGCGCGTCGAGCACCTGTTGCGCGAGTGTGTCGGCGGCGCTCGGATCATCGATGGCCACGCAAAACTGATCGCCCCCCAGGCGTGCCAGCAAGGCGCGCTGACCCGCCTGGCTGCGGATGCGCTGCGCCGCCATGTTCAGCACCTGGTTGCCCACGTGGTGCCCCATCGCCTCGTTCACGGTTTTGAAGTGGTCGAGCCCGATATACAGCAGCGCGGATTCGCCCGTGGACGGCAGCGTCAGCCGCGCATCGAGCCGCTCGATGAACGCCGCCCGATTGGGCAGACCCGTGAGCGAATCTTTGGTCTCCAGCAGACGAAGTTGCTCGTAAGCGGAGCGCTCGGCCGTGATATCGGTAAAGATGACCAGCACCGCATGCGGTGAGGCACTGTCCGGTGAGAACATCGGCAACACCGATTCACGCAGCCACACGATCTGCCCATTCCCGGCCGGCACACCCACAACGACGTTGCTGATTGCGCGCCCCGTGCGGGCGGCCAGCGTGGAGGGCCATGCGGCGCGCGGCAGGATGGCGCCGTCTTCGCCCAGCATCATGTCGTTCAGTGCCACACGGGGGCGGCCTTTCCATGATGCGCCGGACATGCGCAGAATCTCGGCCGCGCTGCGGTTGTACGACAGCACGCGGCCATCGGTGGACAGCGTCAGCACGCCCTCGCTCAAATGATTGACGACCAGCCGGTACTGATCGCGCAGCTCGCGGGCCTGGCGATATTCATTCTCCAGGCGCAGCAGCTTGACCAACGCGGCGATGTAGCGGCCGCACTCCGCGCGCAACGTTGAGTCGTCGGGCGGGTTGGCAGTTGGGAAGAAGAGGCAGAGCAGATCATCGGCGACGGCCATGCCGCCATGCTGGGCCGGGATGCGGCACAGCCATGTCGGCTGCGCGGTATCCAACACGCGGACGACCGCTTCGCGCAAAGCCGCGGGCGCATTGGTTTCGCGAATCAGTTCGATGGGCGCCAGCTCATTGAGCAGCGGTGCGATGCGGGCCAGTTCGATATCGAACTCACCCTGTGCTGCGGTGGGCAGGTGCGCTGCGTGATCGTCGCGCAATGCCAACTTGGCCCGGGCACGCTGCGTGCCATAGAGCCTCGCGCGCCCCGAGACGACGCGCACCACCACGCACAGCGCCGACGGCAAGGCCGCTTCCAGCGCCCGCAGCGCGGCATGCAACCGCTCGCCCAGCGACGCGGCGGACGGCAGCGTGGAAAGCAGATGATCGAGATGCTCGTGCGGCAGCGCTGCACCAATGGCCTCGGCGCTCAGCACGCGTTCGCCGGCCTTGCCAGGCAGCTGCGCATCGAGCGGCAGCGGCAATCCGTGCACGACAACCTGCTGCGCCGGCAGCCCGTCAAAGCGGGTCGGCGTGACCGTCAGCCGAACGCTGACCACCTCGTTGGAATCGCCTGCGGAAAGGGCTGAGACAAGTTGTGCTGGCGATATGGCCCCAGCATCGGGCTGGCTTACATCGGCGTCTTCGCCGGTATGCGTCTCCAGCCACGTGGGCATGTCCTGGAAGAAGCGCGAGAAGGGCTCGCCAAGCAGTTGATCGGCCGACAGCGCCCGCACCATGCAGACGCCCGCCGCATTGGCAAAGACGATGCGGCCTTCGAGCACCACATAGAGCGGAACCGGAAGGCTCTGCGCCGACAACGGGTAGGAAATTTCGTCTGGCATCCCGCGCTCCAACCTGAGGTATCGCCCGTCCTCTCTCATTAAGCGTGGACTTCGGAGGCGCGCAATAAGAACGCGCCGTCTACCGGAAGTCGGGGGCAGTGCTGTTCATGATGCGCAAAACTCGTGCGCGGCGCAAAGTCTAGTTTGTGGTCGATACAACACATTCCGGATTCGCTTTGTCGGCCCCGCTGTTGTTCTTATGGGTTGCGGGTTTCAAAACGGCTTGCTGCGGCTGGGCTGAGGGCGCTGATCCTATTTCAGTATCCACGCCATTTCTACCTTGCTGCGTGGCGAAATGCTGATCTATCCAGCAATGCGTCAGTGCCAACCCGATTGCACACATCAAAACGCATGTTCCCATTGTCAGGATGAAATAAGCGCTGATCCGTTCGACTGAACGTTCGGGAAAGAAAAAGGTCGCGGCGGCAAAGAGGATGCCTGCCAGTACGCCAACAAGCAAAGGCAGATAGTAAAAACGACGCGGCAAGGGCGTATTCATTGTTGTCTCGTCCAACTGCAACCATGAGGGTGGTGCTTTGAATCGATTTACTGACAAACCCGAATGGGCATGCCATGGCGGATCCAATCGCGTTGCATGGCAGACGCGCACGCTGCGGCCTGCGTATGAGTTGATATTGCGTTTGCTGTACTGCTGCGGATTGCTGCTTGCGGCAAAAGCCGGAATTGCGGGACCCGGCTGCGCTTGCTATGGTGGTGGCACTGAAATGCAGCGCGATACCAGCCTGCGGCTTTGCATGATCGCGTACGCTAATCCGATGCGTCAATCCGGTTTTCCGGTTGAAACTGAGCATCCGGTGTGCCACGAGTTGATTCCTTGCTGAGTGGAGCCGTTTGAAGGGGAACGATCAAAAACGTTGAAATTTGATTTCAGTTATGAATACAATTGATCTAATATCTGATCCACACCAGACTTCACACCAGAATTTATTGGGAGCGCATATGGCGACATACAAGGAATTGATTGCACAAAAGGCCAAACTGGAAGAGCAGATCGAAACTGCGCGCGCCAAGGAACTGGAAGCGGTGATCCAGCAAGTGCGCCAGACGGTTGCCGAATATGGCCTGACGGCTGAAGACCTGGGCTTGGCTCAGCGTCGCGGCCGCCGTGCCGGTGCGAAAGCGCCGGTGCCGGCCAAGTACCGTGACCCGAAGACGGGCGCAACGTGGTCCGGCCGCGGCCGTGCTCCGGCCTGGATCGGCAAGAACCGCGATAAATTCCTGATCGCCTGATCTGCCAGGCGCTGCCTGACGCGCGCGCAAGCGTGCAATGCAAAAGGCCCACCTGTCCGGTGGGCCTTTTGCATTGCTGCGCACGATGATCGTTCCTGTATAACGACGGCATGACGCCCCGCCTGCCCAAATATCTCGAACTGGCCGACCGCATTCGGCTCGACATCCTGCACGGAACTTTGCCGGCCGGCAGCATTGCGCCCAGCGAGAACGAAGTCGCCCAGCGCTACGGCGTATCGCGCTTGACGGCGCGCCGCACGCTGAATGAGCTGGCGGCGCGCGGGCTGCTCCGGCGCTCGCGAGGGCAGCGGAGCGTGGTGCTCGATCGCGTGGGACCGCATCGGCCGGTGCTGTACGCGCCGGGCCAGTCCGACGCCGCGCTGGAATACGTCCCGGGCGCCGTCTATACGGTCAGTGCATTTCAACTGGAGGCGGCCGACGAGACCGTGGCTGCCGCGCTTGACCTGGCGGTGGGCGCGCAGGTGGTGTTTGTCGAGCGCCGCGCCCAGGTGGATGGGCAGCCCATCATGCTGCTGCGTACGTGGCTCACGTCCCGGCTTGCGGCGATGCTCGAGGCGCGCGACTTTGAAGATCGCCTGTTCGTGCAAGTCTTTCAGCGCGCCAACCTGACCATTGCGCGCTCTCGCGAGGCTCCGCTGGCCTGTGTGGCCGATGCTTACCAGGCCGCGCAGCTCGGCGTGGAAGCCGGCGTGCCGCTGGTCCGTGTGCGTCGTATCGGCTACAGCGTGGCTGATGTACCGATCTCCCTCACGTACTGCGATTTTTCCCCCGAGCGCTACACGCGCGAAGTCGACATCCGCGTGCTCCAAAACGACTGAAAGCGCACTGCGCCAGACCGGTGCAGAAACGGCGCCACACACCCCGCGATGGGGACTTGTCCGCCTAAAGTATTCAAGCTAGTCTGCGCCCCTTCCCCCGAAAACATATTTATTTGTGAAGCGACGCTTTGCCGACAGCGTATTGGCACGGCAGTTGCATTCACGGCGCCATCTCAGCGGCGGCGGGTTGAGCCACCTGCCGCCCCAATGCTGATTCAGTCGATTCAACACACCGGAACCACAAGAGGGAGAAATCAATAATGCAACTCAAGCGACGTTTTTCGCTGGCCGTGCTGGCCGCCGCCGCTGGTCTGACCGCAGGCGCGGCGCAGGCTCAATCGTCTGTGACGCTGTACGGTCAGGTGGATGCCTGGGCGGGCGCCACCAAAAACCTGGGTCAGGACCGCGCCTGGGGCGTCAACTCGGGCGGTATGTCGACGTCGTACTGGGGTCTCAAGGGCAGCGAAGATCTGGGCAACGGCCTGAAGGCAATCTTCACCCTGGAAGCGTTCTTCCGCCCCGATACGGGCAAGTCCGGCCGCTTTGATGGCGACCACTTCTTCGCACGTAATTCGTTTGTCGGTCTGCAGTCGAACAGCTGGGGCTCGATCAAGCTCGGTCGTAACACCCCGCCGTACTTCGTTTCGACGATCCTGTTTAATCCGTTCATCGATTCATACACGTTCTCGCCGATGGTGTTCCACACCTACCTCGGCAACGGCCGTTCGGGCGCCGCGGGCATCTCGGGTCTGGTGGGGGATTCGGGCTGGGACAACTCGATCATGTATTCCACGCCGGACATGGGCGGCCTGACGGCTAACCTGATCTACGGCGCGGGCGAGCAAGCCGGCCACAACGGTCAGAACAAGTGGGGCGGCAGCCTGCTGTACTTCCGCGGCAACTTTGCAGCTACGGCGGCGTTCCAGCAGGTGCGCTACGACGGCGCGCCTGGCGACCTGAACAGCCTGGTGGCAGGCTTTGCGCGCCAGACGGCGGGGCAGCTGGGTGCCACGTATGACTTTGGCGTGGTCAAGGTGTACGGCCAATACCAGTACATCAAGAACACGATCAGCACCGGCGACGCGAAGAGCAACGGCGGCCAACTGGGCGTGTCGGTGCCGGTGGGCCCGGGCAGCATCCTGGCGTCGTACGCGTACACGAAGACCTCGGGTGCGGCTGACGTGAAACGCAACACCTGGGCGGTCGGTTACGACTATTCGCTGTCCAAGCGCACCGATGTGTATGCGGCGTACTTCCGCGACAAGGTGTCGGACCTTTCGACGGCCGACACCTTCGGTGTAGGCATCCGCGCAAAGTTCTAAGCCTTTCGCGTTCTGCTTTCCTTGTCACCGTCCGCGTCTCGACACCGCGGGCGGGCATTTACAACGGCGTCCGGATTCCGGGCGCCGTTTTTTGTTATGCGGAAGACGGGTAAGAGCTGAGCGTCAGCCCGTGCGCGCCAGGCGCAGCGGCGGTGAGGGCTGCGAAGAGGACTCCGCCCCAATGTTCGGCTGATTCAGCAGCATGGCGCCGCGTTGCGTGGCGACGAAGACGGCCTCGGTACGGCTGCGCACTTCCAGCCGGCGATACAGCGCGTTGATATGCGCCTTGGTTGTCGCCTCGGAAATACTCAGCATGCGGCTGATGGTTTTGACCGGATGCCCGCGCGAGAGCAAGACGAGAATCTCATATTGACGCTGCGTCAGGCCGAGCAATGCGCCATCGTCATTACCGTTGGCAGAACCTGCCGCAATGGCTTCAGGCCGTGTCAGCACGATCGACGCCGGCACATAACGGCCGCCGGCGAGCACCAATTCCAATGCCGCTGCAATCAATTTGCCGGAATAGCTTTTCAGCAGATAGGCCGAGACATTCAATTGCATCAGCGTCCGCACGTGCGCAGCGGAGTCGGTTTCGCCCAGTACGGCGACATGCCGGGGATGCGGCTGTTGCAACAGTCGGGAGAGGGCTGGCAGATCGTCGATGCCGGGTAAGGGCAGGCCGATCAGGGCCAGTTCGGCGTCCGCATGCGCCGCGAGGTTTTCAAAGAGAGCTTCGTCTGGCTCGACGCTGACCACTTCTGTGATGGCCGGCAAGGATTGCAACACATGGGTCGCGCCGGCACGCACCAAAGGGTGTGCCTCCACTACGATTGATTTCACTGCGCCGCCTGTCTGGTTATGGTTTGTTTGCCCATTTCCGGAATCAGCTTGTTGCCGCGTCTATTTGAACCCAGCAGGTCCAAAATCAATATGGCCGTGCTTGTGGAAATGCTTCTGGCGTGCGGTCTCGGTATATTTCCCCGTTCAACCGGCGGTCACCGCAATGCGGTGCCACCGGGCCGAAACCTTGGCACGCCATTCAGGCGCAAATTCCTTCCGGTTTTTCTTGTTTATGTCGCCAGGCGCGGAGGATTAACCCCGCCAAAATCGCAGAATAAATCCCCAGCATGCTTGTTGCACCCATCAATGGGATGTAAACCTTTTTGTTTACCCCGATCGGTGGTGTGCTAGACCCCCTATAGATAGCAGGATCAGGCAGCAGCAGCTAGCCCCACTTCACGCCCATTGACGTGAGCGTAAAGCGGGGCTTTTGTACCCAAAAAACGTGTTGTGGTGGCTTATTGCGCGACGACCGAGAAGCGTGGCATCGACAGCGGTTGCTTGCCGTCGCGGCCATAAGGGGTGCCGCCGCCATTGTTGGCAGCATGCAGCACGGACAGCGCGTTCTGCGTGGCGCGCAGGCGCAGGTCGATCAGGGTGCCGTTGTCGATGTTGCGCTGGCGCAGCAGGCGGGCCAGGGCCAGGTTCTCGTCGAACAGGCGGCTGGCGGTTTCATCGGTACGCAGGTATTTGACCAGCCCGTACGGATCGGCGCCGCCGTGCTGAGCCCACCACAGGCGGCGGTCGCGGTCGGCCTCGCCCAGCGCGGCGAGCTGTTTCTGCTTGGTCTGGGTGATGCGTTCGAGCTCGACCATGTCGCCATCGCGCAACGCCTGCGCTTCGGCATCCAGGGTGAGGGTGGCTGCGCGCAGCAGTTCCTGCTCGTCGGCAAGGGTGCGGATCAGCAGTGTGTTATCCATGGTGACTACCTCAGGCTCAGGCTTGGAAGCTTGGGCAGCCGCCGGCTGGCACACCGCCCCGCCGCGATCGGTCCGAACGGACCGGCGGCGTCAGAAAATACAGGGGACGGACGACGGGAACCCCCCGTCAGACCTTCTTGGATCGCGTGGAGAGCAGCGATTGCGCGTCGGAAAGCGCCGCATCGGCGATCTTGCCGGCGTCCATCTTGAGCGTGCCATTCTGAATGGCACTGCGGATCTGCTCGACGCGCGCGGCATCGAAGTCGCCGCTGCCCACTTGGCGCGAGACTTGTTGGACCGACAGCGACGGCGCATCGCCGGTGTGGCGCGTAGTGCCCGAAGCCGTCGTAGCGGCCGGGGACGAACCGGTCGCGCGCGTCGACCCGGACGCAGCGTCCTTGGTCGGCGCAACGGCCGGCGTGTTGTTCACGATATGGTTGATTTTCACGGGTGTCTCCGAAGAGCGCGTTCATCCTAACACCCATATCGGCCAACCCCGGCCCAAACTTTAGCGGCAGGTAACGATAACGCATCACAGTGTGAAAGTGATCTATCGTTATCAATTTGGCATCAAAACTGGATCGCCACGACGCCGGCGGACTGCGCGATACCGGAGACGACATTGCCGTTGGCAGTGCGCACCTGCGCCACTTGGCCCACGGCAGCCTGGTTCATGGCTCGGCCGTCGCTGCTGACCTGGAAGCCGCCGCCCTCGGCGATGAGCTTGACGGTCTGGCCGGCTTGCACGGCAACCGGCAGGCGCAGGCTTTCGGCGCGCAGCGGCTGGTTGGCGGCCACGCTTGTGAGCAGTACACGCCCCACCACATCGGCCGGCTGTTGCACGACCGAGGCCGGCAGCATCGACAGGTCGCCCGTGCGGGCTTCCAGATCCCCCATATCAAGCGTCTTGCCCGGCGGGAGCTGGTGCGAGGCGACGTAATACGTCCCCGTAATCTGAATCGTGGCCGGCACCCAGGCCGCCCAGGCGTGAGGCGTGCGGCAGCGCACGCCCACTTGTATACGGCCGCGCAGGCGGTTGGCCGCGGGCAGCATCAGGTCGATCTGGTCGCAAGGCTGGTTGGCCACGCGTGCATCCACGGGGCCCACTTCCACCGACGCACGTGGCGCTCCCGTTTCATTCGTGCCGCCCAGGATGTCCAGTTGCGACTGCAGTTGCTGCTGAATCTGCATCTGGATGGCGTTCGGGCCCTGGATGGTGGTGGGCTGCGCGGGCTGTTGCACGGCTTGGGCCGGCGGATAGCCGACGCGCACCATGCCCTGTGCGTGCGCCAGGATCGGGTGCGCGATGCTCGCCAGCAGGCCCAGCGCCAGGATCAACAACAGCTGGCGCTTGCGCCCAGCCAGCGGCATGGCCGTGGCGGCAGGTCGGTTCTGGTGGTGCGCGCTGCGTGCAAACCGCGTGGACATGGAGAGCCCCTTCATCAAAAGTCCGGTGAAGTTTAGCCACGCGTGCGCGAACGCCAAATGCGGAAATGTCGGCCAATCCCCCCCTTATTCGGACGAATGGTCTTGCACACCGGCCCCTAGACTTTGCAACGTGGTGAAGTCCCTGGCGTTGTGCGGTTCCTGGCCGTACAGCCTGCCCCGGTAGACGGCCAGGTTGCCCATTCTTCGGCCAGATATCGGATTCGCAGACAGGTCTTTTCCACTGAGGTTGCATGACGGCAACTCAGCATGACAAGCGGTTCAGCGGTTTTGGAGACGGCATCGGCGGTTTTGAAGGGGCCGCTGATGCCGAGTTCTCCGGCCGAAGGGAACGCGCAACACGCAAACGCAACACAGAACGCAACCCAGGCGGGTGGCAGCAGTAACCAGGGCGCCACGCGCAAGGAATGACAGACATGGTCGACAAGCTGGATCAGTTGTTCGGTTTTCAGGAGCAGGCGCTGCACCTGCGCTCGCAGCGCCACCAGATTCTGGCCTCGAACATCGCCAACGCCGATACGCCCAACTACAAGGCGCGCGACTTCGATTTTCAGTCGGCGCTGCAGAAGGCGGTCGGCCAGCAAAGCGGTAACAGCCTGCCGATGACGGCAACGGCCTCAGGCCATCTGACAGTGGATGGCGCACCGGCCGGCGATGTGTCGCTGATGCAAGCGTCGCTGTCGCAGCAGACCAAGGCACTGCAGGGCGAAGTGCAGTACCGCACGTCGCAGCAGCCGTCCATCGATGGCAACACGGTTGACATGGATGGTGAGCGCATGCGCTTTGCCGATAACACCGTGCGCTACGAGGCCGATCTGAGCATCGTGACGCAGAAGATCAAGTCGATGCTGGCGGCCATTCAGAACAGCTAGCGCGCGATGTAGCACCAGCAGCAAGAGCAGCAAGAGCAGCAAGAGCAGCAAGAGCAGCAAGAGCAGCAGACAGGCATTAAGACGACCGCGCTGCAATCACGCGCGGCGAAAGAGGGGCGGGAACTGTGTGGCGCTCCGGGCCGGGAAAGATCGGTCCGGAGCAAGCCGCCATACAGAACAACCGGATCGGTTCGGCAGCAATGCCGGCAACAGTATTTGAAGACATCGGAATCAACATGTCGCTATTCAAGGTGATGGATGTAGCTGGCAGCGCGCTCACCGCGCAGTCCAAGCGCATGAACGTGGTCGCCTCCAACCTGGCCAACGCCGAAAGCGTGACGGGCCCGGACGGCAAGGCATACCGCGCCAAGCAGGTGGTGTTCTCGCCCGCGCAGGAGTCTGACGACTACGCCACCGGCGTGTCGGTCGACCGCGTGGTGGAAGACACCGTCACCCCCATGAAGCGCATGCACCAGCCGGGCAACCCGCTGGCCGATGCCGACGGCTACGTGACCATGCCGAACGTCGATGTGGTGGACGAAATGGTCAACATGATTTCTGCGTCGCGCTCGTACCAGGCCAACGTGGAAGTCGCCAACACCACCAAGACGATGGCCTCCAAGGCTCTGACCCTGGGCCAGTAAGCGGCACCTTCCTAGCGAGACACGAACATGACCGTCAGCTCAACCACCAACACCACCAGCACCGCGGGTACGACCTCCGGCAACCAGCTCGCCATCACCAGCGGCAACGACCTGCAAAACACGTTCATGCAACTGCTCGTGGCGCAGTTGAAGAACCAGGATCCGCTCAACCCGATGGACAACTCGCAGATGACCTCGCAACTTGCGCAGATCAACACTGTGAACGGCATCCAGCAGTTGAACACCACGATGTCGAGCATGCTCACGCAGAACGCGACCACGCAGGCGTCGTCGATGATCGGCCGCACCGTGCAGGTGCCGACCAACAACCTGACGCTGGCTTCGGGCGCCGCCAACTTCGGCGTCTCGGTGCCCACCGGTGCCGACGATGTCGTCGTCACGATCACGAACGCTGCGGGTTTGGCTGTGCGCACCGTCGACCTCGGCCAGATGGCAGCCGGCAGTGGCAACTACACGTGGAACGGCAAAGACGACAAGGGCAACCAGCTCGCCGACGGCGCCTATTCCATCAAGGTGACGGCCACGCAGGGTGGGAAGGTCGTCACGGCAAACGCGCTCGGCACCGACAAGGTGGCTGGCGTCACCATCAACAACGGCACGATGCAGCTGGCGTTGGCGTCTGGCGGAACCGCCAAGCTGTCCGACGTTGCATCGATTCAGTAATTACCGGTCAACTGCGGGCAGACCCCGCGCTTTTATCTTCTACGGGAGAACACTATGGGATTCCAGCAAGGCCTGAGCGGTCTCGACGCCGCCTCTGCAAACCTCGACGTGATCGGCAGCAACGTGGCAAACGCCAACACTGTCGGCTACAAGAAATCGACCGCCGAGTTTGGCGACGTGTACGCACGCTCGCTCGTGGGTGCGTCCGATAACCAGATCGGCCAGGGCGTGAGTGTGACCAAGGTGTCGCAGTCGTTCACGCAGGGCAACGTGACCAACACCGGCAACCCGCTGGATATCGCCATCAACGGCACGGGCTTCTACCGCATGGTCGACCCGTCCAGCGGCCAGGTGTCGTACACGCGTAACGGCCAGTTCCAGACCGACAAGAACGGTTTCATCATCTCGGCCACCGGCCAGAACCTGACCGGCTACGGCGTGGATTCCACCGGCAAGGTCAACACCGCCGTGCTGACCAACCTGAAGATTCCCGTCAACGACCTGGCGCCGCTGGCGACCACCAACACCGCGTTCGGCGTGAACCTGGATGCTGCCGCCACGGTGCCGACCACCACGCCGTTCTCGGCCACCAACTCGGCCACGTTCAACCACTCCGTTTCGGAACAGGTGTACGACGGCACGGGCACGGCCCACATGCTGACCAACTACTACGTGCGCACCGCCGCAGGCTGGGATGTGTACTCGCAAGTTGACGGCAACAACCCGACCGGCGGCAACCCGGTGACGTCGCTGACGTTCAACAGCAGCGGCCAGCTGACTTCCACGCCGAGCAAGATCGCCACGGCCTTCGCCGGCATGAGCATCGCCAGCATGGATTTCACGGGCACCACGCAGTACGGCGGCGGCTATAACGACACCGCCCCGGGCGTGACGCAAGACGGTTACGCCACCGGCCGCCTGGCCAGCTATGCGGTCGGTACCGATGGCACCGTCACCGCGCGCTACTCCAACGGCCGCACGTCGACGCTGGGCCAGGTTGCCATGGCCAACTTCAAGTCGCCCGAAGGTCTGCAGAACATCGGCGGCAACCAATGGGTGGAAACGTCCAACTCGGGCGCCCCCAACCTGGGCACGCCGGGCATGGGTTCGTTCGGCCTGCTGCAATCGTCGGCGGTGGAGCAATCCAACGTGGACCTGTCTGCCGAGCTGGTCAACATGATCATTGCCCAGCGCTCGTATCAAGCCAACGCGCAGACCATCAAGACGCAGGACACCATCCTGCAGACCCTGGTGACGATGTAATCGTCGTTGCCCGAAGCTGACTGACCGCACACCAAGGACACTCGCATGGACCGCTCGATCTACGTGTCGATGACTGGCGTAAAGCACCTGTTCGATCAACAGGCTGCCAGTGCCAACAACCTCGCCAACGCCAGCACCACCGGCTTCAAGGCGCAGATCGACGCGTTCCATACGGTGGGTGTGCAAGGCGATGGCTCGCCCACGCGCAGCTACGTGATGGCCTCGGCCATCGGTACGGACCTCGCGCCCGGCCCGATCGAGACCACCGGCCGCAGCCTGGATGTGGCCATCGACGGGCAAGGCTTCTTTGCCGTGCAGACGCCCGATGGCGGCGAGGCTTACACCCGCGCCGGTACGTTCCAGCTCGGTCCTGACGGCACGATCCAGACGCTCTCCGGCCAGCCGGTGCTGGGCGATGGCGGCCCGATCACGCTGCCGCCCGACACCACGGTGCAGTTTGCCAAGGACGGCACGGTCAACGCGATCAGCGCCGACAGCCGTACGCCGCCTGTGTCGCTGGGCCGTCTGAAGCTGGTGAGCATCGACCCGTCGAACATCGACCGCGGCGCCGATGGCCTGTTCCGCCAGCGCGACGGCCAGGATGCCGATGTGGATGAGAAAGTCCGTGTGACCGGCGGGGCGCTGGAAGGCAGCAACGTCAACCTGACCGATTCGCTGGTCAACATGATCGAAATCTCGCGCCAACTGGAAATGCAGATGAAGTCGCTGCACACGAGCGACACGAACGCCCAGTCGGCCAATGAACTGCTGCGCCACGCCTGAACGGCCGGCGCAATGAATTGAATCAACCAAGGACTCGAACATGATTCGCTCCCTGTGGATTTCCAAAACCGGGATGGACGCCCAGCAATCGCAGCTGGATGTCATCTCGAACAACCTGGCGAACGTCAACACGACGGGCTTCAAGCGCTCGCGCGCCGTGTTCGAAGACTTGCTGTATCAGAACGTGCGCGAGCCGGGTGCGCAGTCGTCGCAACAGACCACGCTGCCTTCGGGCATGCAGATCGGTACCGGTACGCGCATCGTTGCCACCGAGCGTCTGCACACGCAGGGCAACCTGCAGCAGACCGGCAACTCGACCGACGTGGCCATCAACGGCAACGGCTTCTTCCAGGTGCAGATGCCCGACGGCACGCTGGCCTACACGCGTGACGGCAGCTTCCAGATCAACGCGCAGGGGCAGCTTGTGACCTCCAGCGGCTACCCGGTCCAGCCGGCCGTGACGGTGCCGCAGAACGCCACCAGCCTGACCATCGGCAAGGACGGCGTTGTGACGGTCACTACGCCGGGCACGGTCAACAACACGCAGGTGGGCACGTTCCAGCTGGCCAACTTCATCAACCCGGCCGGCCTGCGCAGCATGGGCGAAAACCTGTACGCCGAAACCGAAGCGTCGGGCACGGCCAACCTGGCCAACCCGGGCTCGAACGGCGTGGGCGCGCTCAATCAGAACTACGTTGAAACGTCCAACGTGAACGTGGTGGAAGAAATGGTCAACATGATCCAGACGCAGCGTGCGTATGAGATCAACAGCAAGTCGGTCCAGACGTCGGACCAGATGCTGGAGAAGCTGTCTCAGCTTTGAGCTGACGGCGCAGTTTTTGAGGATGTAGTGCGATGCATACCCCCCCGGTTTACTCGCTCCAGAATGGCAAGCACAGCGGCCGCGCTGTGTCTGCTGTTCGAGTCGTTCGATTGGCCGTGCTTGGCACGGCCGCCTTGCTCGCTACGGCGTGCGGCATGCTGCCGCCGCCGGCCCCGATCGTGCAGGGTCCGACAACCGCGCGCCCGCCGATGCCGGTGATGGCACCGCGCCAGAACGGGGCGATCTACCAGGAAGTGGCATCGGGCAGCGGCGGGTTCCGCGGCATGTTTGAAGACCGCCGCGCCCACATGGTGGGCGACACGATCACGATCGTGATCACCGAGAACACGGCGGCCAGCAAGCAGACCTCCGGCAGCGTCAACCGCACGGGCAGCATGAGCGCTTCGGTGCCGACGTTTGCCGGCATGAACCCGGGCGTGCTGTCGCTGCTGGGTGTGTCGGCCAGCGACGCCAACAAGTTCGACAGCAAGGGCGCCAACGGTGCGCAGAACAACTTCACGGCCACGATTACCGTCACAGTGGTGGAAGTGCTCGGCAACGGCAACCTGGTGGTCAGCGGCGAGAAGCAGATGGCCGTGGGCCAGGGCACCGAGTCGATCAAGTTCTCCGGCGTGGTCAACCCGACCACCGTCAACAATCAAAACACCGTGTTGTCTACCCAGGTGGCGGACGCACGCATGGAATACCGCGGCACGGGCTATGTGGCCGAAGCCCAGCAGATGGGCTGGCTGTCGCGGTTCTTCCTGACCGTGTCACCGTTCTGAGGGATCTGCCATGACTTTGCATCGAACGAGGTTGTATCGAACCCTTGGCGCGGCCCTGGTGGCACTGAGCGCAATTTCCGCAGTTGTTCCGACAACGGCACACGCTGATCGCATCAAGGATCTGACCACCGTTGCCGGCGTGCGCGACAACGCGCTGATCGGCTACGGCCTTGTCGTCGGCCTGGACGGCAGCGGCGACCAGACCACGCAAACCCCGTTCACGGTCCAGAGCTTCAACAACATGCTCACGCAGTTCGGCATCAATGTGCCGGCCGGCGCGAGCATCCAGCTCAAGAACACCGCCGCCGTGGTGGTGACGGCTACGCTGCCTGCCTTTGTGCGGCCGGGTCAGACCATCGACGTGACGGTGTCGTCCATCGGTAACGCCAAGAGCCTGCGTGGCGGCACGCTGCTTCTCACGCCGCTCAAGGGCGTGGACGGCCAGCTCTACGCATTGGCACAAGGCAACGTGGTGATTGGCGGCGCAGGCGCATCGGCCAATGGCAGCAAGGTGCAGATCAACCAGCTCGGCGCCGGGCGTATCGCCAATGGCGCCACGGTGGAGCGTGCCGTGCAGGCCACGGTGGGCGAGGCGGGCAGCATCCAGCTCGATACGGGCACGACGGATTTCGGCACCGTGCAGAATATTGTCACCGCCATCAACAAGCAGTTCGGCACGGACACGGCGCAAGCCGCGGACGGCCGCACGATCAACGTGCGCGCACCGGCCCTGGCGTCGGACCGCGTCGGTTTTCTGGCCAAGCTGCAGAACATCGACGTGACACCGGCGCTGGCCGCCGCACGTGTGGTGGTCAACGCCCGCACGGGCTCGGTGGTCATGAACCAGCTCGTCAAGCTCGAGCCCTGCGCGGTGGCGCACGGCAGCCTGTCGGTCACCATCAGCACAGATCCGGTCGTCAGCCAGCCGGCGCCGTTCTCGCAGGGGCAGACGGTGGCCGCAGCGCGCTCGAACATCGAGGTCAAGCAGCAAGGCGGCAGCCTCATCAACGTGAAGGGCGGCACCAACCTGGCGGACGTGGTCAAGGCCATCAACGCGATTGGCGCCAACCCGCAAGACCTGATCTCGATCCTGCAGGCGATGAAGGCGGCCAACGCGCTGCGCGCCGATCTGGAAATCATCTGACGCTGGGGAGGCCACGATGAACCAAACCGACCTCACCAGCCGGCTGGCGCTCGATTCCCGAGGGTTCGAGTCGCTCAAGCAAACGGCACGTACGGACCCGACCGGCGCCGCCAAGACCGTCGCCAAGCAGTTCGATGCGATCTTCGTGAACATGATGCTCAAGCAGATGCGCGATGCATCGCCGCAGAACGGGCCGCTCGATTCGTCGTCGAGCAAGATGTACACGTCGATGCTTGACCAGCAGCTTTCGCAGACCATGGCCTCGCGCGGCGTGGGCGTGGCAGACCAGCTTCTGAAACAGATGCTGCGTCAGGCCAACCATGTGAACCCGGATGCGGGTGGCAAGGTGAATACCGCGCTGTCCAACACGACGGCGACCAATACCGCGCTGCCGGGTGCCGCCGGTGCCACCAACGATGCCGCGAAGGCCATCGCCCGTTCGTCGCTCAACAGCATGGCCGCAGCCGTTGCGCCGGGCACGGAAGACGACGGCTCGGGCATCAGCACCGTGCCGCGCCCGGGCCTGGAAGAACGCGTGCAGCGTGCGCTGGCCGCCCTGCGCAAGCAGGCGGATGCCCAGGCGCAGGCCCCCAGCGCGCCGCCAGAAGTCGACCTGTCGACGGTGGCATCGGAGCCGCGCGGCGAGCGCATGAGCAGTTTCTACAACAAGCTGATCGGCCACGCATCGCAGGCGGCGCAGGAAACCGGCATTCCCGCCAACTTCATGATCGGCCATGCCGCACTGGAGTCCGGCTGGGGCCGCCGCGAGATCAAGGCAAAGGACGGCACGAACACGCACAACCTGTTCGGCATCAAGGCCGGCGGCTCGTGGGCAGGCAAGACCGCCACGGTGACCACCACCGAATACATCGGCGGCGTGGCCCATAAGGTCCAGGAGAAATTCCGCGCGTACAGCTCATATGCCGAGGCGTTCAAGGACTACGCCAACCTGCTGGCCAACAACCCGCGCTACAGCAACGTCGTGGCAGCGGGCAACGGCAACGATGCGGCGTCGTTTGCCAAGGGCTTGCAGCGCGCAGGCTACGCCACGGATCCGAACTACGCCCACAAGATCATGGCGGTGCTCAAACAGATCGTTTGAGTGATTTAAGAAGCATATTTTGGCGACGACGGCCGGCTCAAGTTTGCGCTTGTCCGGCCGATGTTGTTTCTAGAGCTTATTCCGGCGGCTTCGTGCTGCCCGCACCGAGACAACTATGAGCAGCTCCCTTCTGAATATTGGCGCGTCCGGCCTGCGGGTTGCCGATATCAACCTGCAAGTGACCGGCAACAACATTGCCAACGCCAGCACGCCCGGCTATTCGCGCCAGGAAGCCGTGCAGACGGAAAACATTCCGCTGTATGCCGGCGTGGGCTATCTCGGCCAGGGCGCCAATGTCACGACCGTCAAGCGCATCTACGACCAGTTCCTGACTGCACAGGTGCAAAGCGGCCAGGCCTCGACCAGCGCGGCCGACCAGCTCAATAGCCTGGTGTCGGGCTTGAGCCAGTACATGTCGGACAGCAACAGCGGCCTGACTTCGTCGCTCACCAGTTTCTTCAACGCCGCCGATGGCCTGGCCTCCAAGCCGTCGGACACCACCGCGCGCCAGGTTTTCCTGAACGCCGCCGCTGGCCTGCAAAGCCGCTTCAATTCGATTGCCGGCCAGTTGAGTTCGCTCAACAGCCAGGTCAACACGCAGGTGCAGACGCAGATCAGCGCGGTCAACGGCACGGCGCAGCAGATCGCTTCGCTGAACGACCAGATTTCCAAGGCGGAAGCGTCGACCGGCCAGCCGGCCAACGACCTGCGTGACCAGCGCGACCAGCTTGTCCAGACGCTCAATCAGTCGATCAAGGCGAGCGTGGTGCAGACCGGCGACGGCCAGTTCAACATCTACGTGGGCAACGGCCAGGCGCTGGTGCAGGGCAACAAGAGCTACCAGTTGACGGCGGTGCCATCGCAGTACGACCCGACGCAACTGTCGGTCGGCTACAAGAGCCCGGGCGGTACGGTCAACATCGACGACAGCCAGCTCGGCGGCGGTGCGCTCGGCGGCCTGATGGACTTCCGCAACAACACGCTTATTCCGGCGCAGAACAGCCTGGGCCGCCTGGCCACGGCCGTGGCGGCCGACGTGAACGCGCAGAACAAGCTTGGCATGGACGCCAACGGCAAGATGGGCACGGACCTCTTCTCCGTGGCCAACCCGAGCGTTGCGCCCAGCACGAGCAACACCGGCAGCGGCACGCTGACTGCCAGCATCACCAACGCCAATGCGGGGCAGGGCTACGACTACCAAGTCAAATACCAGGGCGGCGCCTACACCGTTTCGCACTATCCGGACGGCTCCGCCTCCGTAACGGTGTCGAGCTGGCCGACCACGATTGACGGCGTCACGCTCAACCTGTCGGGCACGATGAACAGCGGCGATTCCTTCCTGGTGCGCCCGACCGCCAACGCGGCGGCCACCATGCAGACGCTCACGACCGATTACCACAACGTGGCCGCGGCCTCGCCCGTGGTGCTCAACCAGGGCAGCAACAACACGGGCAGCGCCACGGTGTCGTCGCTGGGGGTGGACAGCACGTATGCCGGTTCGCCGCTCGCCTCGCCGGTCAACCTGACGTATAGCTCGGCCGTGGGTGGTTCGCTGTCGGGGTTCCCGGGCAGTGTGACGGTCACGGTGGGCGGCACGTCCACCACGTACACGGGCGGCACGGCGCCGTACACGCAGGGCGCGACGTACGCGTTCAACGGCGTGCAGATGACGCTTTCGGGCTTGCCCGGCAACGGCGACACGTTCGCCATTTCAGCCAACACCGCCAACAGCACGGACAACCGCAACGCCAGCGCGCTGGCCAAGCTGCGCAACAGCAATCTGCTGGACGGCGGCACGACCTCGATCGGCTCGGCATGGAACAACCTCGTCACCCAAGTGGGTGTGCAGGCCAACCGCGCCAGCACCAACCTGACCTCGCAGAAGGCGCTGCTGGCCAGCTCTACGCAACAGCAGCAGTCGGTGTCGGGGGTGAACCTCGATGACGAGGCGATGAACCTGATGAAGTACCAGCAGGCGTACCAGGCCTCGGCCAAGGTGATGCAGACGGCCAATTCGCTGTTCGACAGCTTGCTGTCGATTGCCGGCGGCTGATCGGGCGGCTGAAGAAATCGCCCCGCCTGCCGATAACGTCCTAAAGCCCTACCGTCCGGACCGATCATGCGAGTCAGTACCGCCCAATTCTTTGCAGCGTCTTCCGCTTCGATGCAGAACACGCAATCGAACCTGCTCACGTTGCAGCAGCAGATTGCGAGCGGCATCGCGCTCAACAGCGCGGGCGACAACCCCAGCGCGTTTGGTCAAATGGCGCAACTGCAGCAAACGCAGGATGCCAACGATCAATACCAAGCCAATCGCGACGCCACCGACGCGCGTCTGACCAACGTGTCTTCCGCGCTGACCAACCTGGTGACCACGCTGCAGCAGGGCAAGCAGACATTGGTGGGTGCCAACACCTCGCTGATGACGGATTCGCAACGCATTGGTGTGCTGGCGCAGGTCAAGCAGCAGTACCAGCAGCTGCTGTCGACGGCCAACCAGCGCGATGCCTCGGGCGTGGCCCTGTTTGGCGGCGCCAACGGCACGACCGATCCTTTCACCAACACCAGTGGTTCGGTGCAGTACGTTGGCAGCGGCCAGCCGCCCACGGTGCAGGTATCCCAGAACATTTCGATGCCGAATTCGGTGTCGGGTGATTCGGTGTTTGTGCGCATCCCCAACTCGGATCCGTCCAACCCGAACACCAACCAGAGCATCTTCAAGACGTACGAGAACCTGATCTCGGCGCTGTCAACCCCGATCAACGCGGCCACCCAGGCCACGGACGTCGCGAACCTGCAAAAGGCCGTGCAAACGGCGCAGGGCAATCTGGACAATGCTTATCAGGTCGCCCTGCAAGCGCAGGTGACGGTGGGCACGCAGCAAGCGCAGATCACCACGCTCAACAGCAGCGGCTCGAACTACGGCGAGCAGTTGAAGGAGCAGATCTCGAAGCTCCAATCGGTGGATTACACCACCGCCATTTCGCAGTTTTCTCAGCAGCAGGTGTCGCTGCAGGCCGCGCAGAAGACGTTCACGGCCATGCAGGGCATGTCGCTGTTCCAGTACATCAATCCTTGATGCGGCGCGGTCGGGCGGGCGGAGGGCGCGGCGTATCATGTCGGCTCACCTACCGTCAGGACTGGTCATGCCCATCCAGTATCTTCGCCGCCTGACCAGCCCGGAACGCTCAGAGGATGCCAACCGGCGCCTCGGTCAGTCGCTGGCCTTCGTGGCGGGCGCCGCCAACGCAGGCGGATTCCTCGCGGTCAAGCAGTACACCTCCCACATGTCCGGCATCGTCTCGGCGATGGCCGACTCGCTTGTGCTGGGCGATATCGTCCTCGTGCTTGCCGGCTTTGCTTCGCTGCTGGCATTCCTTTGCGGTGCCGCCTGCACGGCGGTGCTCGTCAACTGGGGCCGCCGGCGCAGCACGCAGAGCGAATTCGCGTTGCCGCTCATGCTCGAGGCCGCGCTGCTGTTGCTCTTCGGCCTGATGGGCACGTCGCTTGGGCAATACCGGGTCGTGTTCGTGCCGGCCACCGTGGCACTGCTGTGTTTCCTGATGGGGCTGCAGAACGCCATCATCACCAAGATTTCGAAAGCGGAAATCCGCACCACGCACGTGACTGGCCTGGCCACCGATATCGGCATCGAAATCGGCAAGGCGATCTACTGGAACCACGGGCACCGCAACCTGCCGGCCGTTGTGGCCAATCGGCCCAAGCTGCGACTGCTGGCGTCATTGCTGGGGATGTTCTTCGTGGGCGGCGTGGCGGGCGCGTTGGGCTTCAAGCATCTGGGCTATGCCGCCACGATTCCGCTGGCGTCCATCCTGATGCTATTGGCCGTTGTGCCGGTGGTGGATGATCTGCTGGCGCGCCGTCGGTGAGCGGGGCCCGGCTGCATAGGCCTGGGCGCGGGCGGCGCTTCCCTCAGGCCATTTCCCGCCGGCATACCTCGTGCAGCGTATTGAGGCGCCGCTCCGGATTGACCACGAATGGATTCGTTTCGTCCCAGGCGTAGCCCGCCAGGATGGCGCTGATCATGCGGCGAATGCCTGGCGAGTGGCGCGGGTGGAAGATGATGTCCTGTAACTCGCCCGAGTACCACCGGTCAACGAAGGCCCGGAACGTATCGACACCCTTGCGTAGCGGCTTGTCGTAATCGGCAAGCCAATCGACGGTTTCGCCGTTGAGTTGGCGTACGAGGACGCGCGTTGCCAGGTCTGCCGAGCGCAATGCGATCGTTACGCCTGACGAGAACACCGGGTCCAGGAACTCGCCCGCATTGCCCAGCAACGCATAGCCTGGCCCATAGAGGCGCTCTACATTGGCCGCGTAGCCACCGATCTGTCGCACGGGCATGAGGAACGGCGCGTCGCCAATCAGCGCTGCAATATTCGGTTCGGCCTGGATCAGCTTGCGCAAGGTCGCTTCGCGCTCTGCCTCTGGCACATCGAGGAAACTCGCTTCGGCTACGCAGCCGACTGACGAGCGGCCGTTGGCCAGCGGGATCATCCAGTACCAGACGTCGCGCCGCTCCGGGTGAACGGCGATGCAGATCTTGTCGCGATCGGTGCTACCGGCAGGCAAGGCGTCGCGCACGTGTGTGAACAGCGCGGCACGCGTTGGCATGCGGGTGGGCGCTTCAAGATTGAGCAGGCGTGGTAGCACACGGCCAAAACCGCTGGCGTCTAGCACGAAGCGGGCGTGTACGGCATACGCGTTTCCAGCTTCGTCTTCTACCTCCAGCACAGGCGCATCGCCCGGCTGCATCGTGCGCACAGTGTGACCAAAGCGAACGTCGGCGCCTTGTTCGGCGGCGCTTTTAATCAATGTTTGATCAAACACCGCACGTTCAACCTGATACGTCGTGCCCCAGCCAGCGGAATGCTTGTCTCGGAAATCGAAGGACGCGTGCTTGTCCTGATGTACGAAATACGCCCCGTTCTTGTACTGGAATCCTGCTTCCACAACGGCTTGCAGCATGCCCGCCGCTTCAAGGTAGGCCATGCTTTGGGGCAGCAAGCTTTCGCCAATGGAGAAGCGCGGGAAATGCTGGCGTTCGAGCACCAGCACGTTGTGGCCGGCCTTTCGCAGCAAGGCCGCAGCAACAGCACCGGAGGGGCCGGCGCCGATGATGGCGACGTCGACGTGTGTTGCTTCAGCGGTCATCAGATCATGCCTCCGTTTACGCCAATCACTTGTCGCGTCACATACGACGCTGCGTCCGACATCAGGAAGCCGACCACGGAAGCCACTTCTGCGGGTTGGCCGACACGTTGCATCGGCACGGCTTGCAGGGCTTGGTCGATGTGTTCCAGGTGGGCCAGCATGTCGGTTTCGATCAACCCGGGTGCCACGCAGTTGACGGTGATGTGGCGCGAGGCAAGCTCCACTGCCAGTGCCTTGGTGGCACCGATCAGGCCGGCCTTGGCCGCGCTGTAATTGACCTGCCCGCGGTTGCCCATCACACCCGAGACGGACGCTATGGTGACGATGCGTCCGCCCTTGCGCGCACGCACCATCGGCATGGTCAGGGGGTGCACAACGTTGTAGAAACCGTCCAGGCCGGTTTCAAGAACGATGTCCCAGTCTTCGTCGGTCAGGGCGGGGAAGGCAGCGTCACGTGTGACGCCTGCGCTGAGGACGATGCCGTAGTAGGCACCGTGTGCTTCAAGGTCCGCGTTGAGTTGTGTGCGGCAGGCGTCGCGATCGCGCACGTCGAACTGCAGCACGCGGGCAATGCCGCCCTTTGCCTGGATGTCTGCGACGATGGCATCGGCCTCTGCACGGCTGCTGCGGCAATGCACGGAAACGTCAAACCCGTCGGATGCCAGTTGATAGGCGATGGCGCGGCCAATACCGCGGCTCGCGCCCGTCACAAGAACACGGCGGCTCATATGGTGAGACTCCCTTGAAGATCGTTCGGCTGAATACCGCGATCATCGCATGAGCCGGGGGCTTGCCCGCGCGAGCGGTAGACGCTTACCGCGGCAGCGTACTGAACTGGCTGAACGCCCGCCCACCCAAATCCAGCGCATCCATCACAGACCGCTCCACCACCGGCGCCAGCGACGTCATCATCACCATGACCAGCATCAGCCCCACCACGAGCGTGGCGGCGATGCCCACGGCAAACGGGTTGAGCGCCTGTGCCGTGCGGGAGAGCACGGCAAAGCCGAGGTTGACGATCATCATGATCGCGATGATGGGCAGGGCGATGCGCAGGGCCAGCGCGAAGACGATCGTGCCGCCCCCGGCCAGCGTCTGCCAGCCCGAATTGGCCAGCGGCGACGCTGAGACGGGCAGGGCGGTGAAGCTGTCGAACAGGGCGTGCAGCAGCACGAGATGGCCGTCACCTGCAATGAACGCGGTAACGGCCGTGAGGCTGAGGAAGCGGCCGAGGAGCATGCTGCTCTCGGTTTGCGTTGGGTCGAGCAGCGAGGCGAAACCCAGGCCTATCTGCACCGACATCACTTCGCCGGCACCGCTGATGGCCGAGAACACAAGCTGCACGCAAAAGCCCAGCGCCAGCCCGATCAACACCTGCACCAGCGTGATCCACAGCCCTTCGTATGAGCCCACCGACAGGCCTGCGGGCACCGGCAGCATGGGCGCCAGCGCCACCGTGATGACCACGCCAAATGCCACCTTGATCGACGTCGGGATCTCGGTGTTGGCAAACGGGGGTGCAATGGCGATAAACGCCAGCACGCGCACCAGCGGCCACCAGTACATGGCGATCCAGCCGTTGAGCTGCGTGGCGGTGAATTGGATCATCGTTGATTTGGCGGCTGCGTCAGCTAGGTGTCGTCAATTCACGTAGTTGGGGATATTGGTCAGCACGCCGCGCGTGTAGTCGACGATCACGGCGACGATCCACGGGCCGGCCAGCACCATCGTGGCCGCGACGGCCAGCAGCTTGGGGATGAACGACAGCGTCTGCTCGTTGAGCTGCGTGGCGGCCTGGAACACGGCCACCAGCAGGCCGACGACGAGCGACACCAGCAACATCGGCGCGCCCACCATCATCGCGACCTGCATGGCCTGTCGGGCCATATCCAGAACGTACTCGGGTGTCATGTCGGTTTCCTATCGGCGCTCATTGCACAAAGCTCTGCGCCAGCGAGCCCAGCAGCAGGTGCCAGCCATCCACCAGCACGAACAGCATGATCTTGAACGGCAGCGAGAAGATCGACGGCGTCACCATCATCATCCCCATCGACATCAGAACGGCTGCCACCACGATGTCGATCACCAGGAACGGGATGAAGATGGCAAAGCCGATCTGGAACGCGCTCTTCAGCTCGCTGGTGACGAAGGCTGGAATGAGCGCGCGCATGGGCGTCTGCTCGGGCGATGCAATGGCCGGCATGTTGCCCATCTTGACGAACAGGGCGAGGTCCGGCTCGCGCGTCTGCTTGAGCATGAACTGGCGCAGCGGCGTGGCGGCCGTATCCATGGCCTGTTCAACGGTGATCTTGTTGTCACGCAGCGGCACGTAGGCGTCGGTGTAGACCTTGTCGAGCACCGGCGACATGACGAAGAACGTGAGGAACAGCGCCAGCCCGATCAGCACTTGATTGGGCGGCGTGGTTTGCGTGCCCAGCGCGTGGCGCAGCAATGACAGCACGATGATGATGCGGGTGAAGCTGCTCATCATCAGAATGATCGCTGGCAGAAACCCGAGTGACGTCAGGAAGACCAGCGTCTGGACGGGCAGCGAATAGCTTTGGCCCCCAGCGGTGCCCGTGAGCAGCGGCAGGCCGGGTTGCGCCTGTGCGAATACGGCGGGCGCGGCGCCCAGCAGGGCCATTGCTATCAGGCAGCGGAAGAAGGTGCGCGCGTTCATTCCGACTTCCCCGTCAGATGACGCTTGAGCTGGATGGACAGCGCGTCGGCAAAGCGGGGCGGCTTGCCGGAGCCCGAAGTGCCGTCACCGGAATGATCGTCCGGCGTGGAGGCGGCTTCAGCGGGGCGCGGCAGCGTGTGGAGCGTCTGCACGTGCTGCTGAGTGACGCCCAACACGAGCCATGTGCCCTCCACATCGACGACGACGATCTTCTCGCGGGCGCCCAGCATCTGCTGCGCGACCACGGTGATCACCTGGCTGCGGCGCCGGCCTAAACCTGCGGGGCCCATGCCCGCGCGCTGCTGCAGACGGCGCAGCAGCCAGCCGGCCGCCACGATCATCGCCAACACTACAAACAGCCCGCCTAGCGTGCGGGCCCAATCAACTGCATGGTTCATTTCAACACCTTGCCCGGGGGGAGCACTGGTTGCTGTCAGGGTGCCGATTGACGGCGTACTTGTGTGGCTTATCGGTTCAACTTACGGATACGTTCCGACGGCGTGATGATGTCGGTGAGGCGGATACCGAACTTCTCGTTGACCACCACCACTTCACCTTGGGCGATCAGGTAGCCGTTGACAAGTACATCCATCGGCTCACCGGCCAGTGCGTCGAGTTCTACCACCGAACCTTGCGCGAGCTGCAGCAGGTTCTTGATGGGCACCTTGGTGCGACCCAGCTCCACCGTCAACTGCACGGGGATGTCCAGGATCATGTCGATGTCGTTGCGTTGGGCGCCGCCCAGGCCGTCTGCCGTCAGGGGCTTGAACACCGGGTTGGATTCGGCGGCGGGCGCAGCCGCCGGCGGGTTTGCCGCGGCACGCTGCGCGGCTTCCAGGGCCATGGCCTCTTCCATCGTCATCTCGACATCGATGTCGTCGGCGTTGGCTTCGGGGTTCATGGTCGGTTCAGTTGTCATCGTCAGACTCCGTGGCAGCCTCGCTGCCGCTCATATTCAGCATGCGGTTGACCCGCAGTGCGTATTGGCCGTTGAACGTGCCGTAGTTGCATTCCATGACGGGCACACCGTCTACCTTGGCGGTCACGCAGTCATCCAGCTCCAGCGGAATGACGTCGCCGACCTTCATGTTCAGGATGTCTGACACCTGCACCTTGGCCGTAGCGAGGTCGGCAATCAGCTCCACCTCGGCGGTCTGCACCTGTTGCGACAGCAGCCGCAGCCAGCGCTTGTCCACTTCCAGCGCTTCGCCCTGGATGGCGGAGGTGAGCCGGTCGCGGATCGGCTCGATCATGGTGTACGGCATGCAGATGTGCACGTCGCCGCCGTTGTTGCCAAGCTCAATGCTGAAACTGGTGGTGATCACCACTTCATTGGGCGTGGCCACGTTGGCGAACTCGGTGTGCATTTCCATGCGCAGGAATTCGAAATCGATCGGATAGACCGGCTGCCACGCCTTGGCGTAGTGCTCGAAGACGAGGTGCAGCATGCGCTGGATGATGCGCTGCTCCACGTCGGTAAAGTCGCGGCCTTCCACGCGCATGTGGAAGCGCCCGTCGCCACCGAACAGGTTGTCGACCACCAGGAAGATCAGGTTGGGGTCGAACACGAACAGCGCCGTGCCACGCAGCGGCTTGACGTGCACAAGGTTGAGCGAAGTCGGCACCACCAGGTTGCGGATGAACTCGCTGTACTTCTGCACCTTCACCGGCCCGACGGAAATCTCCGCATTGCGCCGCATGAAGTTGAACAGCCCGATGCGCCAGTTGCGCGCAAACCGCTCGTTGATGATTTCCAGCGTGGGCATGCGCCCACGGACGATGCGCTCCTGCGAGCCCAGGTTGTACGAGCGTATGCCCGAGGGGTCGGCGGCTTCGACGGGGTCGTCGTCCGCGTCATCGGACACGCCCTTCAGGAGCGCGTCGATTTCCTCCTGGGAAAGAAACTCTTCCTTGAGCATGTCACTGGATCACAAAGTTGGTGAACAAGACGTCTGCGACGGGTGATTCCTTGCCGACAGCCTTGAAGACGTGTTCGCACAGTTCAACGATTTCCTTGGACAGCTTGACCTTGCCCTCCGCCGGGTACAGCTCGGTGGGCGTCTTGCTGGCCAGCAGCATCAGGACCTTGCTGCGCAGCTCAGGCGTGTAGGCCTTGATCTCTTCTTCGGCATGCTTGTCGAAGCTCTTGAATGTGATGCCGATCTGCAGATAACGGTCGTTGCCTTCCTCGGGCTGCAGATTGACGGTCAGGGTTTCCATGGCCACGAACACCGGCTCTTTGGGCTTGGGCGGTGCAGCGGGGCCGGATGCGGCGTGGTTGCCGCCTCCGAGAAAGAACCAGGCAGCGCCGCCGCCCATGCCGACGAGCAGGAGCACGATCAGGATGATCAGCAGCAGCTTGGTAGAGCCGCCCTTTGCTGGGGCGGGGGCGGTAGTGGCGGCAGCGGCTTCGGCCATGGGGATCACTCGGGGACTAAGGGGGGGGTGGGCTTTCCCGGCTCGCATCGCGCAACACACCGTAAAACAACGCAAAGCACAGAGTCGGGTTCTCGGATGGCATTCTTCCCCACCTGTGTCCAGCTCATTCCAGCAAGAAACGCGGTCAATCCCGCTTATCTCGGGCGTTTGCGATGTGCAGGGTCGGGCGGTGCGTACACAAAAAGTGGTTTTTAAAGCACTTTCATGTGCCAATGATGTTGCATCGCGCGCCTTGGCGCCCGCCCCGGGTGGCCAGTTCCGCCGCAAAAGTGACGTTGGCCCGAAAGATTTGCCCGTGCGTGCCGTTGTAATGGAGGAACGCGCCGGCACGTCCCGGCCCTGCATACCTGCGTTGCCTTGCCGGAAGCCGCCTTGAATTCCTTGCCCTTTTCCACCCGTATTGACCTTGCACTTGTCGATGCCGATGGTTTGCCGGCCGACTGTCCTGCGCGCGGAGAGCCGCCGGGCTTCTGCCCGAAGCTGGACCTGCTGTCGATGGTCAACGCGCTGACAGAGGGCATCCTCGTCTGTGGGGCAGACCGCCGCGTCACCTACGCCAATCCGAGCGCCGCACGGCTGCTGGGTTTGCCGGTGGAAGCGCTGGTGGGGCGCTTGCTGCCCACGGTTGTCAACGCCGCGGTGGACGAATTCGACGCGTCCATCCACGAGGCCGACTGGCCCGATCAGGACGTGATCGCCGAAGGTCAGCCGCAGTTGAACCAGATTTTCGGGATGCACTGCGTGGATGGCCGCACCGTGTGGGTTTCCAGCAACTGGACGCCGCTGTATGCCGACGGCGGTCATTCGATGACGGCCTCCCCACGGGCGTCGGAAGCCGGCGCGACGCCATACTCGGTGCTGGTGTCGCTAGTCGACATCACGCAGATCCGCGAAGCGCAGCAGCGCATCCGGCATCTGGCCACGCACGACACGCTCACGGGCCTGCTGAACCGCTCCGCGCTGGAAGATCGCCTGGAGCACGCGCTGGCAATCGCGCGCCGCAACCAGTCGCGCGTTTCGGTCATGTTCCTCGACCTGGATCGTTTCAAGAACGTCAACGACACGCTGGGCCACCAGTTTGGCGACATGCTGCTGCGCGAGGTCGCTGCCCGCCTGCAGGCCTGCGCGCGCGAAGCCGATACCGTGGCCCGCCTGGGCGGCGATGAATTCGTGGTCATGCTCGAAGCGCTCGATGGCCTGGGCACGCGGCGTGTGGCCGAGCGCATTCTCTCGGCCATCAGTGCGCCGTTCTATATCGAAGGGCAGGAGTTGTATCTGGGCGTGTCAATCGGGATTGCCGTGGCGCCGCACGACGGCGACGACCCGAACACGCTGCTGCGCAAGGCCGATGCCGCCATGTACCTGGCAAAGGAGCGCGGCCGCAACAACTTCCAGACTTTTACGAGTGACCTCGACGACCGCGTCTCGCGCCGCTTCCGCATTGAATCGGGCTTGCGCCGCGCAAGCGATCGCAACGAGTTCTATGCCGACTACCAGCCGCGCGTTGACGTCAGGAGCGGCCGCATCGTCGGCGTGGAAGCGCTGATCCGCTGGAACTCGGCCGATTTCGGCCGCATGATGCCTGGCCAGTTTATTCAGGACGCCGAAGAAACCGGCCTGATCGTCGAGATCGACCGCTGGATTCTGCGTGCCGCCTGCGACCAGCTTGCGCGCTGGCGCCGCATCGGGCTGCCGGACTTGCGCATGTCGATCAACCTCTCGGGCCAGGCATTCAGCTCGGGGCAGCTGAGTGCGATGGTGCGTGGCGCGCTATCGACCAGCGGCTTGCCCGGCAACGCGGTGGAACTGGAGATGACCGAAGGCATTCTGATTCGCGACGATCCGTCATTGCATGCGTTGCTCACCGAGCTGCGCGCGATGGGCGTATCGCTGGCCCTGGACGATTTCGGTACCGGATATTCATCGCTGTCGTATCTGCACCGCTTCCCGATCGATACGCTGAAGATCGACCGCTCGTTCGTTCAAGACCTGCCGCACGTGGCAGAGCGCGCGGCCATCACGCGGGCCATCATCATGATGGCGCAGGCCATGGGCATGAAGACCGTGGCCGAAGGCGTGGAGACCACCGGGCAACTTGAATTTCTGCGCGAAGTCGGTTGCGACGAGTTTCAGGGCTATCTGCTCACGCGGCCGCTGGAGCCGGCAGCGGTGCAGGACCTGGTGCGCGAGAACGCGCGCCGCTACGGCGAGCGTGTTCCCAGATTCTTGTAGATCCAGAGTTTTTTAGGGTGCCCTGAAAAGCGTAGCGAGCGCCCCGAGGTTGGCGTGAGAAGCGCAGCCGTACATGGGTACGGCGAGCATCGCACCGCCAAGATCGGCTCGCGCAGTAGCTTTACGGGACACCCTAGAGTTGCAGGCCGTTGCTGACTACGTACATGGTCAGCTCGGCGTTGTTGCGCAGCTTCATCTTCGAGAGCACCCGCCCCCGGTACACGCTGACCGTCTTGACGCTGATCTGCAGCGCCTCGGCGATCTCGCCCAGCGTGCGGCCAGAGCCGAGCATGCGCAGCGTCTGGAATTCGCGGTCGGAAAGGATGTCGTGGCGCGGCTTGTCCCAGTCGACATTCAGGTTGTCGGCCAGGACTTCCACGAGGTCCGAAGGCAGGTATTTCTTGCCCTTGGAGATGGCGTTGACGGCGGCCAGCAGTTGCGGCTGGCTGGCGTCCATCGGCAGATAGCCAGAGGCGCCCGCCTTCAGCGCCCGTACGGCAAGCAGCGCTTCAGGGTGGCGGCCCAGTGCCAGCACGGCCAGGCGCGCATGCTGTTGGCGCACGGTCTTGATGGTCTGGAATTCGTCTCCGGTGGCCGATTCCACCGAGAAGAGCATGACGTCCCACTCGCGCTGGGCAAGCAGGTCGTTATTGGCATCGCGCAGGTCCGGCACGGCCTCGATCTGCCGGGCCAGGCGCGAATCCTTGAGGATCTGGCGCAGGCCGACACGGGCAATATCGTGCGGTTCGACGATCAGGACATTGAGCATGGTGGGTGTTGCGGGTCAAACGCGGGCTCGCATCGAGCTCTTCTTTCCGCCCGCAGGCCTTCCGGCCGAACTGGCGGGCTTGCAACTCCCCATCTGTGCACTGTGTGGCGCTCTATATATAGAGGGATGCTGGCGCCTATGAACCGGTCGAACGAGTATAGCCGAGGGCCTGCAGGCCAAGAAGCAGGCTCGCCGCCTCTTTTGGAGGGGTGCCGCAAGTCAGGCGGCCGCAAGCCCAAACCGCCGCCGACGCACAAATTTGTCAAGGTGACCCTAAACTTTCCTCAGAGGCCACCGATAACCTGAGTACAACGCAGACCTGATCCCCTTCAAGTTGCAGGTCACGTTGCCCGGCCTAGCCGGAATTAGCAAACACGGGCAACAAACCATCGGGAAACTTAGGAGCCGTCATGTCCCTCAGCCTCAATACCAACATCTCGTCCCTGCAAACGCAGCAAGCACTGTCGGCATCGAAGGATGCCCTGCAGACCTCGCTGCAACGTCTGTCGACCGGCCTGCGCGTGAACAGCGCGAAGGACGATGCCGCTGCTTACGCTGTGGCCTCCAGCCTGACGACCACGCTGAACTCGCAAACCCAAGGTATCCAGAACGCCAACAACGCACAGTCGTACCTGCAAACGGCTGACTCGTACCTGGGCCAGGTTGAAAACAACCTGCAACGTATGCGCCAACTGGCTGTGGAAGCCAACAACGGCGGTCTGTCGACCACCGACCAGGCCAACCTGGACAAGGAATACCAACAGCTGGCCACGGCCAACAAGAACATCGAGACGAACGCCAACTACAACGGCGCCAAGCTGTTCGATGGTTCGGTGACGTCGACCACGTTCCAATACGGTCAGAACGCATCGACCGACGTCGCTACCGTCACCAACGCCAACCTGGCAAGCTTCGGCACGCTGAGCGGCACGAGCGTGACGTCGACGGCCAACGCAACGGCAGCCCAGGCCAAGATCGACACCGATCTGGCAAGCCTGAAGGCAGCCCGCGCTGACCTGGGTGCACAGCAAAGCGGTCTGACCTCGACCATCAACACGCTGACCTCGTCGAACACGGCGCTGTCTGCCGCCAAGTCGGTGATGATCGATACGGACTATGCGTCGGAAACATCGAACATGACTCGCCAGAACATCCTGCAGCAAGCGGGTACGGCGATGCTGGCGCAAGCCAACTCGGCACCGAACAGCATCCTGAGCCTGCTGAAGGGCTAATCGGTAAGCTGAATGCCACCCTGCCGCCTGGCGGCTGGGCCAAGGGCCGGCGCTCCTCGGGGCGTCGGCCTTTTTTCTTTTGTCGGATACCCCTCCTTTTCGTGGGTGGCGCCTGCATAACCTGCCCTAAAGAAGCTGCGGCCCGTGCCGTTGTGTAGAGAGACTTCCGCCGGCGCAGACGCTTATCAGACCCGATCATGGCGACTACCACTACCACCTCCTCGACCAGCACCTACGTTCCGCCGATCTCGATTCCCGGTATCGGGACGAGCATCGACGTCAACTCGCTGGTGTCCAGCCTCATGAAGGTGGAAAGCCTGCCACTGACGCAGCTGCAGACGCAGCAAAGCTCGTACCAGACCCAGTTGTCGGCTGTGGGGTCGCTCAAGAGTGCGCTGTCGACCTTCCAGACCACGCTGTCGAACCTGACGAGCGCGTCGAACTACAGCGCGATGAAGGCCAGCGGCTACGACACTTCGATGCTGAGTGCGTCGGTGACGGGTTCGGCGCCTGCGGGTTCCTACGCGGTCAATGTCACGCAGCTTGCGCAATCGCAGGTGCTGGCGGCGCAGGGGCAGACGTCCACCACGACCGCCATCGGCAGCGGCGCGTCGACCACGATTTCGTTTTCGTTCGGCTCGGTGTCGGGCGGCTCGCTTTCGGGTGGCAAGTACACCGGTTCGACGTTCACCCAGAACGGCAACCTGGCGGGTGGCTCGATCACGATCGATTCGTCCAACAACACGCTCGCGGGTATCCGTGATGCGATCAACTCGGCCAACGCGGGTGTCTCGGCCAGCATCGTGAACGACGGCAGCGGCAGCCCGTACCGCCTGGTGCTGACGTCCACCGCGGGCGGTTCCAGCTCGGAGATGAAGATTTCAGTGTCAGGCGACTCGACGCTGCAATCGCTGCTCTCGCAAGACCCGGCCGGCACGCAAAACATGACCGAGGTGACCACGGGTCAGAATGCCCTGGGTACGATCAACGGCATTGCCGTGCAGAGCCCGACCAACACGTTGTCGAACGTGGTGGATGGCACATCGTTCACGCTGTCCAAGACGGGCAGCACCAACGTGACGGTGGCCAACGACCCGACCGCCACCACCACCGCCGTCACCAACTTCGTGAACGGCTATAACGCGCTGCGTACGCAACTGAACGCGCTCACCAACATCGACACCACCAACAAGGCTAACAACGGCCCGCTGGCTGGCGACGTGAGTACCAAGACGCTCATCAACCAGATTACCGACGTGCTGGGCCAGGCGGTGGGCAACGGCAATTACCGGTCGCTGGGCAGTGTGGGCGTAACGATGAATTCCGACGGCACGCTGTCGGTGGACAACACCAAGCTGTCGGCTGCCATTGCAAAGTCGCCCAGCCAGGTTGCCGGTTTGTTTGCCGGTACCGGCACGGCCACCGATTCGCTGGTCAGCGTGCCGACGTTCTCCGATTCCACGCAGGCCGGTAGCTACGCCGTCAACGTGACGCAGTTGGCCACGCAGGGCACGCTTACGGGTTCGGCGGCCGCTAACACGACCATCACGGCGGGTGTGAACGACACGCTCGCGTTCAACATCAGCGGGATGTCCGTCAACGTGACGTTGGCGGCCGGCAGCTACACCGCGGCGACGCTGGCTGCGCAAATCCAGAGCCAGATCAACGCATCGACCACGCTGCAGAACGCCAAGGTCAACGCATCTGTGTCGGCCAATGCCAGTGGCGTGCTGAGCATCACCGATAGCCAGTTCGGCTCGGTGTCGGCGGTCTCGGTATCGGGCGCGGGGGCTTCGTCGCTCTTCGGCGCGAGCCCCACGGCCGCCAACGGTGTGGATGTGCAGGGCACCATCAACGGCGCGGCAGCGACCGGCTCGGGGCAGAACCTGTATGGGATCGCCGGTTCCGCCACCGACGGCTTGAGCGTGCAGATTGCCGGTGGTCCGCTGGGCGCCCGTGGCACGGTCACGGTGCAGCGCGGTTACGCTGCCCAGCTCAACACGGTGATGACCAACCTGCTGTCGTCCAGCGGCATGGTGCAGAACGAGACGGACTCGATCAACAGTTCGCTCACCTCCCTTGCCAGCCAGATCACCGCCATGCAGACGCGGCTGGATAACAAGCAGGCGCTGTACTACACGCAGTTCAACGCGTTGTCGGCAGCGGTGGCGAGCATGACGAACACAAGCAATTACCTGACGACGCAGCTCGCGGCCATTACAAAGCAGACTTCGAGCAGCAACTAAGCCAGGTTCAGGTTTAGAGCACAACCCAAAATAAAACAGACTACAGCGAGGACCTTTTCCATGTACGCTGCACGCCGTGCCATCGGTGCCTATGCGCAAGTCGGCATCGAGACGTCCGTGGTAGACGCCAATCCGCACCGCCTGATCGCCATGTTGTTTGAAGGCGCGCGCGCCGCCATCAACCTGGCCAGCGCCGCCATCCAGCGTGGCGACGTGCTGGCCAAGGTGCGGGCGTTCGACAAGGCCATCTCGATCATCGGCCAGGGCCTGCAGGCCAGCCTTGATCACCAGCGCGGCGGCGACATCGCCGTGCAACTGAACAATCTGTACGACTACATGCTGCGCCGCCTGCTGGTGGCCCACGGCAACAACGATCTGACGATCCTCGCCGAAGTGGACGCGTTGCTTGTCCCGCTGCAGGATGCGTGGCTCGCCATTGGCCAGATGGGCCAGCCTGGCACCGCCGTGGCGAACAGCCACCTGAGCGTTGTGAGCTGATTGCCGGTCGTTTGTAGTAAGCGACCTTTGACTGAATTCGGCCCAACTGGAGCCAATATGCAACGCAACATCCCGATCAAGGACAGCGAAAGTCTGTTCACCTGCTACGAAGCCATCGCACGCCTGACCGCCGAAATGGTGAGCGCGGCCGAAGTGGGGAACTGGGAAGTCGTCAGTACGCTTGAACGCGAGAGCGCCGCCTATGTGGATGCACTGCGCCGTTCCGAGCCGCATCCGCAACTCTCGCGCGCAGACGTGGAGCGCAAGCGCACGCTGCTCGTACGTATTCTCGAAGATGACGCCCGCGTGCGCGCCATGGTGTATCCGCGCCTGGACCGCCTGCAAAAGCGTATCGACACGGCGCGCCGCGCCACTACCGCAAGCAACGCTTACGGCAGCATGGCGCGTTACTGAGACGAAGCGTCCTGCAGTTGTTTTGACAGCGTCAGATAGTGCTCGGACTTGCGTGCGAGCGCGTGGCTCTGCATCTGGTACACGATGGCCAGTTGCTGGGCAGCGAGGAAGCTGCCCCGACCGACGACGCTGCCGTCCATCTCCGGCTGATCGCCGATCTCAAGGCAGCGGTTGAAGACCTGTTCTGCCAGCGGTAGCCACCGGCTGCCCGCCTCATCAGGGTGCTTGGCGGCCGCATCCAGCAAAACCAATCCCAACGCAAAGCAAAGGTCCGGAAAATCTGGCCACGTCTGGATGGCGACATCGCCTTGCGCCAGTGCTTCTTCAATGCGGTCGGCCTTGCCCAGGCTGTACACATAGCGCAGCGTCAGGTTGCGGCGGTACGGCGCATCAGGCGGCGCAAGGCTGAAGGCGCGCGCGTAGTAATTCACGGCCTTTGCGTAGTCTTCGTGATGCAGCTCGGTTTCCTTGCCGAGCTGATACAGCACATACGGGTCGTCCGGCCTGTGCGTGAGTTCATCGAGCAGCAGTTGTGTGTTGCGCTCGCCTTTTATCTGCATCCTGACCGCGGTATAGCCGTCATGGCGCACCACGATTGGCACGCGCGCCGCAGGCAATGACGACACGGGCTGCTCGTGAATGCGCCCGGTGTAGTGCACGCCGCGTGGCAGCACACGCGGGATCCACGCAATCAGTTGGCTGGCGGATTCGGCCGCGTCGGTATCGTTCTTGACGCACACCACGCCCACTGCCGGTTCTGCACCGCAGAGTGTGCGCAGATGGTCGCCGCCGCTTTCCAGCCATTCGTCAGCGTCGAGGATGAGGTTCCAGTCGGCGTTGGCCGCCTGCAGCGCCGTGTTCCGCGCGGCGGAGAAATCGTTCGTCCAGGCCATGTGGCTGACAAGTGCGCCGCACGACTGCGCAATGGCGACGGTGTCGTCAGTCGACCCCGTATCCAACACCACCATGCGATCGACAAATGGCTTCGCGCTGAGCAGGCAGCGCGCAATGCTGGCGGCTTCATTGCGGGCGATGACGACCAGCGCCACATCGGCAGAAGCGGACGGGGCGCTCATTCGCGTTCCTCCGCCGTGGCGAGGGCGTCGAGCAGCTTGCGCAGCACGTTGCGCGTAGCGCCAATTTCATCGCGTTCCAGCGGAATCTTGCACGCAAGCGCTTCGGGCACCTTGGCGGCGCGTTCGCGTAGCGTGCGGCCGGCATCGCTCAACTCAATGACGACGCGGCGCTGGTCATCGGGATCGCGCGTGCGGGTGACCAGGCCTTGTTCTTCCAGGCGCTTGAGCAGCGGCGTAAGCGTGCCCGTATCGAGGTACAGCGTGCGCCCAAGGTCACCCACGGCGCACGGCGCCTGCTGCCAGCACGCCAGCATCACCAGGTATTGCGGATAGGTCAGGCCCAGTTCATCCAGCAGCGGGCGGTAGAGGCGCGTCAGCAGATGGCCGGCGGCATACAAAGGAAAGCAGAGCTGCTGATCGAGCGCCAGCACGTCGTTCACGGAAAACTCCCGGGGGGACGGTCTGGCGCCCGAGCGACGAGTGCCGCATCGGCCCGAAAAGGGCTAGCAAGGCTCAGCGCGTGACCGTGTTCAATTGGACGTCAATATTGCCACGGACGGCATGCGAATAGGGGCATACACCGTGTGCGGCAGTCACAAGCGCCTCCGCCGTCGCCTGATCCACGCCGCCCAGGGTGGCTGCCAGCGACACTGTCAACGCAAACCCGCCATCTTCGCGCGGGCCAATGCCCACCGTGGCCGTCACCGATGTCGACGCCAGCTTGATCTGCTTGCCACGTGCAACATGCAGCACAGCGTTTTCAAAGCAGGCGGCATAACCGGCGGCAAACAGTTGCTCCGGGTTCGTGGCCGCACCGCCTGCGCCGCCGAGTTCGCGCGGCAGCGAAAGGGGCAGATCCAGCGTGCCATCGGCGCTGCGAACATGGCCGGCACGGCCGCCTTCAGCGGTGACTTGGGTCTGGTAGAGCGTCTTCATGGTCGGGTCCTCTTATTTAGGAAACCCGGTCGGCGACATGTCGGCCGGGAGCTCGATCTTGAAATCGATGACGCAATTATATTGCATGCAATATAAATAGCAAGGGCGACCAGAAAGCCTTTTCCGGAACGTGGAAAAAGGGCGGGGCAGCGTGATCTCAGATCGACATGCTCATGACGCTTTGGTATGCCGAGACCAGCTTGTTGCGCACCTGCACGGCAGTCTGCATGTCGATGTTGGCTTTCTGCAGCGAGAGCATTACGTCGTGCAGATCCACGTCGTTGTTGCCCATCTCAAAGCTGCGTGAAATGGATTCAGCCTTCTGCTGTGAAGCGTCGACACGGTCCAGCGACGACTTGAGCACGGAGCCGAAGTCGACACTGGGTTTGCTGGCATCGCCGCTGGCGGTGCTGCCGCCGACGGCGCTTGACGGTGCCAGCACGCTGTTCATCAGCGAGACCACGGAATTGGCGTTGGAGAGGTCCATGTTGGCGTGACCAGTGACTCAGGGAAATTTGGCGAGCGTCTCGAGCTCCGACACGAAGCGGACTTCACGGCCGGCCGGCACCGCAATGTCCATCGGAATTGGCGTCACGACGATGGTGTGATGCGGAATGGCGTCATCGTCGTCGAGCACCAGAAACTCGGTTTCGGCAAAGCCGTGCGCATGGTGAAACACCTGAAGCGGCGCGCGGCGCAGGGTGGCGTACTTGGGCGGCTCGGGCTTGAACGGATCGAGCTTCGTCACGTATTCGAACGCCGCGTTGACACGGTACAGGTCATACGGCGCCGGCAGATCGGACACTTCGCCCAGCGCGCGGATGCGGTTGGCGATGTAATAGTTGTCGATCCAGTTGCCGCCTTCATGCGTGCGCAGACGCAGCGCGACCTTCATGCGCGCCAGCACGAACTGGTTGATGGCGTTCAGCCACTCCGGGCGCTCGGCTGCCGGCAGCGTGTGCGAAAACTTGCCGAACAGGTATTCCAGGCCACCGCGATAGCGGTCCCATGCATATTTCACTTCTTCGTTGCCGGCCTGGGCGCGGGTTTCATCGGCAAAGTAGCGCGAGACCGAGCGATAGAATGGCGTCTTGCTGAAGTACACCGCGCTGGAGCCGATCATTTCTGCCGCGTGCACGAAGGCGTAGAACGCAGGTTCGGGCGCGCTGAAATAGATGCGGTCCATCACCTCGCGGCGTGCCAGGTAGATCTCCGGAAAGAGGTGGTGCGACAACACCAGCGCTAGCAGCTTGGCGTAATCGTGCTGCTCGATCAGGTAGTTGTCGTCCTGGCGATAGAACATGGTGACGTCCTGCCGCGTCGGCAAGTCGTGAATGAACCATGGCGCAAAGATGACATCCACGCCCGGGTTGCGCTCGAAGATGTCGATGTTCTTGTTGATCTCGGCCAGGATCGGCAGATCGTCGTCGGCGTGATAGAGCACGTACTTGCCCTGCGCGCTGCGATAGAGCTGGTTCAGGTTTTCTGCCGAGCCGAGGTTCGACGGGCGGCGGAAATACCGGATGTTCAGCTTGTCCTGATAACGACCCACGACCTCTTCGGTGGCATCGGTCGAGCAGTTGTCGCCGATCAGCAATTCGTAGCTGAACTTCAGTTCGCCGATCTGCGAGACCAGTTCTGCGAGCAGGTTGTCGAGATAGCGGGCGCGGTTGTAGGTCGGGATGCAGACGCTCAGCGCCACCTGCTGGATGGCCTCCGCCTGCTTCACGGGCGCCACGTCTTGCGGCGCTTCGGGTTGGATTGCTTCGATTTCACTCATTGGATGAACTCGCGCCAGTGGAGGGTCTGAGGGCACATGTACTGCTTGCCGGCCGGGCCATGATTGGCAATCAGGTCCAGGCTGCTGACAAACGGGGTGAACGCGCCATGCAGTTGCGGATACGGCCGCATGGCGTAGTTCATGTATTCGACGGCAACGCCTTGCTGCTCGAACTCGGCGTGGGCCAGGTAGTTCTTGGCGCCGTGTCCGGTGATGTAGGTGTCGCCTTGCAGCTTCTTCACGATGGCGAGCACGCGATCGGTATTGCGCCCGGGAATGTCCAGCTCCGGCGCGTCGACAAACTTGCGGTCCAGTTCGATGCCGAGGTAGCGGCACACTGCGCGCATGGACGCCAGCGCCAGCGCACCCATGTTGGCGTAGTCGGCTTCGTACACCGAGCGCACCAGCGCCAGCATGTCGCCTGCATGCGGCGCAGCCTCGTAGGCCTGCTCCAGCATGCGCAGATGCTGCACTCGCCAGTCGACGTTGGCAGCCGGTTTGACTTCATCAATGCGCGCGCCGAGGTGGAACTTCTCCAGCGGCACCGTCATCCAGCGCGTGCCGGCCGGCTCCTTGATCTGCACGCGGTTGGTGAAGCTGCCCTTGGAGAACTGCACGTCGGCGTAATTGACGAGCACGTCGGCCAGCATGATCTGCTCGAGCAGGCCCACCCACGGAAACAGCATCGGTTGTGTGATCACGACCTTCATGACGCCAGCATCCGTTCCATGAGGACAACGTCGTGCCAGCGGTTGTCTTGCAGGTAGTGGCCGGCCAACGTGCCGACGGAGCGGAAGTCGAGCTTCTCGTACAGCGCGATGGCGCGCGTGTTTTCGGCCAGCACTTCCAGCGTGATCTTGCGCAGGCACAGCGTTTCGCTGGCGTAGGCAAACGCGGCTTCGCATGCGGCCCGCCCATGGCCCTTGCCTTGGGCGGACGACGCCAGGCAAATGCCAAGCGAAGCATGTCGGTTGACCGCATCGATGTGGTTCAACTGCAGGTAGCCCAGCACGCTGTCATCTGCCTGGCTGGCAATGACGAAGAGCACCAGGTCGCTCTGTTTCGATTTTGCGATCAACCAGTCGCGCACACTCGCGGCCGAGTTGGGCCGCGGGCGCGTCATGAGTTGCAACTGCGTCGGCACATCGTTGCGCAGTGGCAGCAGTTGCGCGATGTCGCCCTCGCGCCATTCCCGAAGGACGAGTGAGCCGCGCGCGATCATGGCTGGAAGCGAAAATAGCGGAAGCGATTCGGATACGCCGCTTCCACGGTGTGCCGCACTTCGTCCGCAATGACGGGGTTGACGGCGAGGTACACCACCTCAACCTCATCCGGAATGCTGTCCAGCGCCACAACCGGCTTACCCGCCAGGGAAGACCCTTGCAGATACGGGTTCTGATCAACAAACGCCCGCAGGGCATGCGGCTGTTGCAAGTTGCTTGCGGTGTAGGCGCCATAGAAACCGGCGCCATAGATCACGGCGGGCGCGCTGCCGTGCTGCGTTTCAAAGTCGGTCAGGTGGCTAGAGGCTTGCTGCCAGAAGCGGGCAAGCTTGCTGGCGGCGCTCTGCGTGTCGGCCAACGCTTGCGCATCGAGCACGGGCGCGACTTTGCTGTCCCCAGGACGGCGCACGGCGGTCACGACGAACGCGCCACGGTGGCTTTGCGCGTCGGCCTCGAGCAGGTCAAACCCGTGGTTGGCCAGCAGCGTCTGCAGCGACGGCTGCGTGAAATGGTTGACGTGATCAGCCACCAGAAAATCCACCGAATTGGTGAACGTATTCGGCACGATCGCGTACAGCACGCCGCCGTCGCGCAGCAGGCCGTGAATGTTGCGCAGCGCGGTCGTCAGGTCGGGGATGTGTTCGAGCGAGAAGAACGAGCTGACGACATCGAACGAACGCTGCCAAGTCGGCGGGATCGTGTACGTCGCCCATTGTTCGGGGCTCAGGAATTTTTCCCAGAAGCCGACGTAGCGGTCGCTGATGTCGAACAGGTGGACGTTCACGTCTGGGCGTTGCTGCTTCAGCAGGCGCATGGTCGCGCTCTTTGCGCAGCCGAAGTCGACCACGCGCGCACCTTCCGGTAAGGCGAGCTTGCGCTGAAACGTGGCGACCTGGTGATCGGCGCGGAAGATTTTCTGGCCGTTCTCGACGGCGTAAATCTGGTCTTCTTCCTCGCTGCCCACGAGGATGTCGTACTCGGTGTCGTAGAAGCTGCCGTTGTCACACAGTTCGACGGTCTGGATATGGCCGCACGCGGCGCAGCAGAAGACCTCGAGCGTGCCGTCCATGGCGCGGCGCAGGGAAGACAGCGAGCTTTGCGGCGCGGCGCGATAAATCGGTTCTGGCAGCGGTTGCTGGCAGACGTTGCAGGGCAGTGCACCTTGGATCATGGTCAGGCTTCCACGGAGAGTTCGGGGTGGACGGTACGGAAATCGACGCCGTTGGCGTACGAACCTTTCCAGCCGTGCGAGCGCCCGGTCGGCTCGCAGAAATTGAAGTAGCGGAACTGCATCGACCAACGCGAACGCTGGCTCGTGTTATGGCCCGAGGCGTGCAGCACCAAGAAGTCGACCATCACCAGATCGCCCGGCTTGGTCAGCGGCTGCACGTGCGGATAGCGCGCGAGGTAGCTCGCCTCGTCTTTGATCAGCAATGCGTAGGCGCCTTGCTTGCCTGCGTTGTCCGGGTCGGCGCTGAAGACGGGCAGCGGGCCTTCGACGTGCGAGCCGGGGCAGAACTCCACCGGCCCGATCTCGGGCGTGATTTCGACGAGCGGGCTCCAGAACACCACGCCGTCCAGGCTGCGCAACTGGGCCGGATATTCCTGATGCCAGTTGGCGCGAAATTTCTCTTCGCGCGGGTTGTCGATGCGAATGCCGGAGCCGGCGTGCGCAATGCCCGGCAGCGCGCCGGGGCGCACGCTGCGGACGAGCTGCTCATGGCGCTCGTCGCCCAGCAGGCGGACAAAAGCGGGGATCTGCTTGACGGCGTCGTACACCTCGGCGCCGTACTTGCGATTGGCCTTGATGACCGCCTGATAACCGTCGTCGAACCGTTCCGGCGCAAACGGTGCGCGCTCGATGCCGAGACGGTACTTGTCGATCACCAGACCGATGATGTCGTAGATCGCCCGCTGAATCGGCTCCACCTGCGACGGCGCGTAAAAGTCGCGCAGGATCAGCAGGCCGTCGCGCTGGAAGGTCTCGATCTGATCGGGGCTCAGGATGCCAGGCATGTCAGCGTCTCCTGATGTTCGCGCACGAGATCGAGCACCACGTTGCACACCGTCGCGATGTTCTCGCTCGACATGTCGTGATACGACGGCAGGTTGATGGCGCGCTCGGCAATCGCGTAGCTGTTGGGCGCGTTGTGGCGCGCGGCGGCGGCGGACGTGCCGAACAGCTCGGTTTCGCTCAGCGGATAGAAGAACACGCGTGCGTCGATGCCGCGGCGCGAGAACGCAGCCAACAGGCCATCGCGCGTAATGCCCAGCGCTTCGTCAAACACCACGGTGGGCATCCAGTAGCTGTTGAGCGTGCCGGGCGCCTCGGGGTTCAGCGCAAGGCCGGCGACGCCGCCAAGGTGCGCCTGATACTCGGCAAAGATCTCGCGCTTGCGTGCAACCAGTGCGTCGATGCGCTCGAGCTGCGCGCAGCCGATGGCGGCCTGCACGTTGGAAATACGGTACTTGAAGCCGATGAAGTCAGACCAGAACTGCTTGCCGCCGGGAACGCGACCATGGTTGTTCAGTGTCATCACGCGGTCGTACAGCGCGCGGTCGTTCGTGACGAACATGCCGCCTTCGCCCGTCGTCATGGTCTTGGTGCCATGGAACGAGAACGTGCCGAAGATGCCTTGCGACCCCGTTGCGTGGCCGTGCCAGCGCGAGCCCACAGCCTCGGCCGCGTCTTCGATGACCGGAATGCCGTGGCGCTTGCCGATGTCGAGCAGGCGGTCCATCTCGCACAGGTTGCCGTAGAGGTGCGTGGCGATGATCGCCTTCGTGCGCGGGGTGATGGCCGCTTCCACGAGCGCCGGGTCCAGGCACCACGTGTCCGGCAGGATGTCGACAAACACCGGCGTGGCGCCCACGTAGGTGATGGGCGATGCCGTGGCGATCCAGTTCGTGTCGGCCAGGATCACCTCATCGCCGGCGCCGATGCCGAGCGCGGCCAGGCCCATGTGCATGGCACCGGTGCAGCTTGAGGTGGCAATGGCGTATTGCGTGCCGACAAATACCGCAAACTGCTTTTCGAAGCGGTTGATGTAGGCGTAGCACTGGTCGCCCCAGCCGTTGCGTGCGGCGTCGGTGGCGTATTCGACTTCCAGCTTGGTGATCGACGGCTTGGAGTACAGAATCTTTTGGGTCATGGCTGTTCCTGCAGTTCAGGATTCAGGGCGCGCAGCGTGATGCCCGCAAACGCGTCTGTCAGCGGCGGATGGTTGCGGTCCCGGTCGGAGCATTCGGTCATGTCGAGCGGCCAAGCGATGCCTAAGCGGCTGTCGGTCGGGTTGAGCCCGTCTTCAGCGGCTTGTGCGTATGGCGTCGAGGTCAGATACAGCAGTTCGCAATCGTCTTCCAGCGCCTGGAAGCCGTGGGCAAACCCGCGCGGCACCAGCAGGCTGTTGTGCCGTTCGGCAGACAACTCCACCGCATGCCATTGCAGGAACGTCGGCGAGCCCGCACGCAGGTCAACGGCCACGTCGAACACACGGCCGCGCACGCAACTCACCAGCTTGATCTCGGCATGCGGCGGGTATTGAAAGTGCATCCCACGCACGGTGCCGCGCTTGGCGGAATACGAGTGATTGATTTGCGCGATCGGGCTATCGAAGCCGGCGGCGGCGAGTTCATCTGCACAGAAGAAGCGCGTGAAGTAACCGCGATGGTCACCCATGACCTTGCGGGTGATTTCAACCAAGCCCGCCAGCGGTGTCGGTTGGATGGTGAAACGGCTCATGCGGCGCTCCTGGATGTGGCAGCAGACGCGACGGCGGTAAAGCGGTCGATCTGCTGGTCACAGAGCGCGCGTGCGCCCGCTGTCTTTTCATGCAGATGCCGATACCACGCGGCGGTCTGTTCCAGCGCGGTCTCGAACGGCCACGCTGTCTGCCAGCCTAGCTGCTGGCGTGCCCGGCTGGCGTCCAGATGCAACATGCCGGCTTCGTGCTTGCCGGTGGCGGCGTTGGCGTCCAGTTGCCAGATCAGCGTGGGCCAATGGTGTTGCAAGCCTTGCAAGACCTGTTCGACCGTGCGGGTGGCGGCGCTGTCCGGGCCGAAGTTCCAGGCGGTTGCGCAGGCCGCGTCGCCGGCCAGGAGCCGTTGCGCGAGCACCAGATACCCATGCAGGCAATCCAGAACGTGCTGCCAGGGCCGCGTAGCGTGAGGTGAACGGATGACTAGCGGGGTACCGGCACGCATCGCGCGCTCGGCATCGGGGATGAGCCGGTCTTCTGACCAGTCGCCGCCGCCGATCACATTGCCTGCGCGGCCCGTGGCCAGCAGCGGGCCGTTGGCGAAGAAGGCGCGCCGGTAGCTTGCGACGACGAGTTCGGCACAGGCCTTGGATGCGCTGTACGGGTCATGGCCGCCGAGTGCATCGGTCTCGCGATAGCCCCAGGCCCACTCGCGGTTGTCGTAGCACTTGTCGGTGGTAGCCACCACGATGGCAGCCAGGTTCGTGCAGCCGCGCGCGGCTTCCAGCACGTTCACGGTGCCCATCACATTGGTGGCGTAGGTGCCAACCGGGTCGTTGTACGAGGCACGCACCAGCGGTTGCGCCGCGAGATGGAACACCACATCGGGCCGCGCCGCTGTCATCGCGGTACGCAGGGCCTCCGCATCGCGGATATCCGCCAGCGTATGACCGGCCAATGCGGGTTCCACGTCAGCAGCGGTGAACAGATTCGGCGTTGTTTCCGGTGCCAGGCTGTAGCCGTACACCTCGGCGCCAAGCTGGCGCAGCCAGAGCGCAAGCCAGCTGCCCTTGAAACCGGTATGCCCGGTCAGGAAGACGCGCTTGCCGGCCCACGCACGCGGGTCGAGCGTCACCACTTTTTCCATGGTGCACTCCCTGCCTGCCAAAGGGCTTCCAGACTGTTCTTGTCGCGCAGCGTGTCCATCGGCTGCCAGAAGCCGTGGTGCTCGAATGTGTTCAGTTCGCCCATCTCGGCCAGGCGTGCCATTGGCGCGCCTTCCCACGGCGTGTCTTCGCTCGCGATGTATTCGATCACCGATGGATTGAGCACGAAGAAGCCGCCGTTGATCCAACTGCCGCCGTCGCCGGGTGGCTTTTCAGTAAAGCCGGTCACGCGTGCGCCGTCGCGCTGGAGCATGCCGTAGCGGCCCGGCGGCTGCACGGCCGTCACGGTGGCCATCTTGCCGTGTGCGCGGTGGAAGGCGATCTTGCTCGTGATGTCGATGTCCGACACGCCATCGCCGTAGGTGAAGCAGAACGGCTCGTTCGGGTCCAGGTACGCTGCCACGCGCTTCAGGCGCCCGCCGGTCTGCGATTGCTCGCCCGTGTCGACCAGCGTGATGCGCCACGGCTCGGCGTGGCGCTCGTGCACGGTCACTTCGTTCTTCGACATATCGAACGTCACGTCCGACATGTGCAGGAAGTAATTGGCGAAGTATTCCTTGATGACGTAGCCCTTGTAACCGAGGCAGATGATGAAATCGTTGATGCCGTGGGCGGCATAGATCTTCATGATGTGCCACAGGATCGGGCGGCCACCAATCTCGATCATCGGCTTGGGCCGCAGGTGCGATTCCTCGCTGATGCGCGTGCCGAGGCCCCCGGCCAGGATGACTGTCTTCATGATTGCGTGCTCATGCGGCGACGGCTGCGCTGCGTTCCTGCATCTGCCGCGCGAGGTCCGAATATTGGTTCGACTTGATGGCCAGCGTGTCGGCCAGGGCGCGGTAGGTCAGCGCCAGGTACTTTGCGGCGGCAAAGCTGCCGCGCCCGAACACGGCAGCGTCCAGCTTGGGCTGCTCGCCAATCTCCAGGCACTTCAGGAAGGCGTTTTCCGCCATTGGCAGCCACTGTTTCTCGGCCTGCGCGGGGTCTTGCGCCGCTGCCTCGAACATCAGGTGGCCCAGCATGTAGAAGTAGTCGGGCGAGCCGGACCACTCTTCCATCCATTCACCCGCCAGTGTGATGGCCGCGTCGAGTTGCTTCGATTTGGAGAGACACGCCAGCAGGCAGATGCACAGGTCATGCCGATATGGCGCCGCCTTGGGTGCCGTTGCCAGTGCGCGCTGGTAATGCGCGGCGGCCTCGGCCGGGTCTTTCTGGTTGATCTCGAAATCTTTGCCGAGCTGGTAAAGCACATACGGGTCATCCGGATGCGCGGCCAACTCCAGTTGCAACAGGGTGTGGTTGCGCCCGCGCTTCTGGTCCAGCTTGGCGTTCATATAGCCGTCGTGGCCAATCACGAGCGGCAGACGCACGCGCTGCAGGTTGGCTGCAGTTGCGACCGGTTGCTCGTGGATGCGGCCCTTGTAGCGCACGCCGCGCGGCAAGAGGCGGGCGATCCAGCTATTGGAATGCTCCACATGGCCGGAAATGTCGTATTCGCTCCGGATGCAAACCACGCCGAGCAGCGGGCCAAAGGTGCAAGCGTTGCGCAACTCTTCCGTGCCGGCCTCGATCCACTCGTCGGCGTCCAGCACGAGGTTCCAGTCCGCATTGGCGGCGGCCAGCGCGGCATTGCGTGCGGCGGAAAAATCATCCACCCACGTGAAATGGTGCACCTGCGCGCCGCACGCCTTGGCGATCGCCACGGTGTCGTCGGTCGAGCCGGTATCCAGCACGATCATGCGGTCGACGTGCGGCTTGGCGCTCATCAGGCAGCGCTCGATGCAGGCGGCCTCGTCGCGGGCGATGACGACCAGCGCAAGACTGCCCCGGGCGGGCTTGGCGTGGTGCTTGGCGTGTTTGGACATGCGGCGCGAAGAAAAAGAAGCGTAGAAAAAGTGACGTTAGATCGACATGCTCATGATGCTCTGGTACGCCGAGACGAACTTGTTGCGCACCTGCACCGCGGTCTGCATGTCGATGTTGGCCTTCTGCAGCGAGAGCATCACGTCGTGCAGATCCACGTCGTTGTTGCCCATTTCGAAGCTGCGTGAAACGGATTCAGCCTTCTGCTGCGACGCGTCAACCCGGTCCAGCGACGACTTGAGCACCGCCCCGAAGTCAACGCTGACCTTGGCGCCGTCCCCCGTGGCCGAACCGACACCCCCGCCAATGCCACCCACCGTGCTGGACGGCGCCAGCACGCTGTTCATCAGCGAGACCACTGAATTGGCGTTCGTAATATCCATGTGAAAAAAGCTCCTCTTTTCTTTGTCTTGCTTGTGGTGCTGTTGATTAGCTGCCTGGGCCGGCATTCCTGGAGCGCTTTCCGCCCTGGCCGGTTGGTCGCTATGGCGCCACGGTGATGCAAAGGTAGCCGCCCGGCCGCCGTTCCCAAGCGCCCAAAAGAACGGGAAAAGGCCCTCTTCTTGCCGATTTGCTTGCGCACCCACTGCCGATAATGGCAACCACGGAGCCATGCCCAGACATTGGGTGAGCGCTCAAGCAACGTAGTCAGTCAGGAGATTTGGGATGCCAACGACAGCCGATTCGGTTGCTGTCGCCGACACGCTCGGTACGGTCGATATGCCGGCGGTGGGCCAGGGCGCGATGACGCGCCAGAAAGCGGGAGGTGCAGGTGCGCTGGGCGCCCTGGGCCCGCTCGGCCGTCTGTCGCCGCGACTGCTGCTGATGATCGGCGGTGCCGCGCTGGTGGCCGTCATTGCCGCCGCGATGCTGTGGAGCCGCGCTCCGGACTACCGCGTCCTGTACAGCAATGTGTCCGACAGCGACGGCGGGGCGATCATCGCTGCGCTGCAGCAAATGAATGTGCCGTATCGCTTTGCCGAAGGCGGCACCGCCATCATGGTGCCCGAGACGAGCGTGCATGAAGCCCGTCTGAAGCTCGCTTCGCAAGGTCTGCCCAAGGGCGGCCAGGCCGGTTTCGAGCTGATGGAGAACCAGAAATTCGGCACCAGCCAGTTTGCCGAGCAAGTCAATTACCAGCGCGCCCTGGAAGGCGAGCTGGCCCGCACCATCCAGGCCATGCAGGAGGTGCAGTCCGCCCGCGTGCATCTGGCGATGACCAAGCCGTCGGTGTTCGTGCGCGAGCAGGCCAAGCCCAGCGCGTCGGTGCTGCTCAAGCTGTATCCGGGCCGCATGCTCGACCGCTCGCAGGTGCAGGCGATTGGCCACCTGGTGTCGAGCAGCGTGCCGAACCTGCCGCTGGCCAACGTGACGGTGGTCGACCAATCGGGCCGCTTGCTGTCGTCGTCGTTCCAGGACAACGCCTCGGGCCTTGACCCGACGCAGTTGAGCTACGTGCGCGACGTCGAGCAGGGTTATATCAAGCGCATCGAAGCCATCCTCGGCCCCGTGGTGGGCGAAGACAACGTGCGTGCGCAGGTGACGGCCGACGTCGATCTGGACAACACCGAGCAGATGGCCGAGACGTATCGTCCGAACCAGGACCCGGCCAACGCAGCCGTGCGCAGCACCCACACCGCTGAAGCCACGCAGAACAAGGCCGACGCACAGGGCGGTGTGCCGGGCGCGCTGTCCAACCAACCGCCAACCGCGCCGCGCATGTTGCCGACCGCACCGGCTCCGGCCTCGGCGTCGCAACCGGCTGCAAACGGCCCGAATGGCCAACCGCAACAAGCGGCGGCTGCCAACACGAGCGGCAGCACAACCACCGGCAATTCGTCGAGCACCCGCGACACCACGACCAATTACGAAGTCGACAAGACCGTGCGCCGCACCCGCGCCGCAGTGGGCACCGTGCGCCGCCTGTCGGTGGCCGTGGTGGTCAACTACCGTGGCGACGGCAAGACCTGGAAGCCGTTGTCGGAAGCCGAAATGGCCAACCTCAACGCGCTGGTCAAGGATGCTGTGGGCTTTGACGCCAAGCGTGGCGACTCCGTGAACGTGGTCAACAGCCAGTTCTCGGGCTCGATGCCGATCGCCAAGGATGACCTGCCGCTGTGGAAGCAGCCGGAGATGATCCAGTACGCCATCCAGGCCGCCAAATATCTGGCGCTGGCAATCGGCTTCCTGATCCTGGTGTTCGCGGTGATCCGTCCGGCGATCCGCTCGATGGGCAAGAAGGACGAGGCGGCCACGCCCACCTTTGTTGGCCGCGAAGGCGAAGATCCGAACGCCCCGATCATCACCGGTGCCGCGGCTTCGGCCGGGCCGGAGCTGGAAGGCCCGGCGGCTGCCGGCGCCGATTCCGAAGAGCTGCCGGACGCACTGCCGCAACTCAAGAACAACGACTTCGAGAAGAAGCTCGAGACCATGCGCCGCGTGGCGCAGAGCAACCCGCGCGCAGTCGCGGCCGTCATCAAACAATGGGTGAGTAACGAATGAGCGCCGAAGGACTCCAACGCAGCGCCATCCTCATGATGTCGCTGGGCGAAAGCGAAGCCGCCGAAGTGCTCAAGCACCTGGGCCCGCGTGAAGTGCAGAAGCTGGGCGCGACCATGGCCGCGCTGAAGAACGTGTCGCGCGAGCGTGTGCTCGACGCCTTTGACGCGTTCTTCATCGAAGCCGAAGACCTGCCGCTGGATGTGGATTCGAACGAGTACATCCGCACCGTCTTCCGCAAGGCACTGGGCGACGACCGCGCCGCCAACATCATCGACCGCATTCTGTCGGGCGGTGACACTAGCGGTATTGAAGGCCTCAAGTGGATGGATGCATCGTCGGTGGCGGAGCTGATCCGTAACGAACACCCGCAGATCATCGCCACGATCCTGGTCCACCTGGATCGCGATCAGGCATCGGAAATCCTGACCTATTTCACCGAGCGCCTGCGCAACGACACCATCCTGCGTATCGCCACGCTCGACGGCATTCAGCCCAGCGCCCTGCGCGAGCTGAACGACGTGCTGACCAAGCTGCTGCAAGGCAACGACCATCGCAAGAAGAACGCGATGGGCGGCGTGCTCACGGCAGCGGAAATCCTCAACCTGGTGCCGAGCGCCGTAGAAAGCTCCGTCATCGAAGGCGTGCGCTCGCGCGATCCGGAACTGGCCGATGCCATCGTCGAGAAGATGTTCGTGTTCGACAACCTGATCGATCTGGACGGCCGTGCGCTGCAGACGCTGCTGCGCGAGATCAGCCAGGACGTTCTGGTCGTGGCCCTCAAGGGCGCCAAGCAGGAGTTCCGCGACAAGGTGTTCGCCAACATGTCGCAGCGTGCCGGCACGATGCTCAAGGAAGAGCTGGAAGTGCTGGGCCCGGTCAAGGTGTCGGAAGTCGAAGCGCAGCAGAAGGAAATCCTGGTGGTTGCGCGCCGCCTGGCCGACGAAGGCGAAATCACGATCGGCCGCAAGGCGGAGGACGCTTATGTCTGACCGTGCTGGCCGCTTTGCTGTGATGGGGCGCTGAGATGCCGCGTCCGCCGATCATCCCGCGCGACACGCTGGTCGAATACCAGGCGTGGGAGCCGACCGACTTCCGGCGGCAGGCTGCAGAGGCTGCTGCCGCCGCCGCGCCGCCGCCTCCGCCGCCCGAGCCTGAAGAGCCGCCGATTTCCGAAGAGGAATGGCAGGCTGCGCTTGACGCCGAGCTTGCCACCGCCCGCGACGAAGGTCGTCGCGATGGTTTCGCGCAAGGTTTTCAGGATGGCTTTGAACAAGGCCGCCGCCAGGGCGAGGAAGATTCCAAACACATCGCCGCGCTCATGCAATCCGTGCGCGAGGCGATCGACCAACTGAACGGCAGCGTTGCCGAAGAGCTGGTCGATCTGGCGCTGCAACTGGCGCAGCAGTTTCTGCACGGCGCGCTGCATGCGCAGCCCGAACGCATCCTGCCGATGGTTCGCGAAGTACTGGGCGATGCGCCGACCGCACCCGCGCCCGCCATGCTGCGCGTGCATGCCGATGACGCAGAACTGATTCGCCAGACGCTGGGCACCGAGCTGGCCGCCGCCGGCTGGACGCTCATCGTCGATGCCGCCATCGAGCGCGGCGGCTGCCGCGTGCAGACCCGCTTTGGCGAAACCGATGCCACGCTGCAAACCCGCTGGGCCGAATTGACCCGCGCGCTGGGCCGCGATACCGCATGGCTTGCCAGCGAACGCTCGGAAGCCGAACGCGTTGCAGGAGGGGCACTCCATGTCGCCTGAGACTGTGCAGCCCGCCGCCAACAATCCCAACCTGCGCGTGTGGCAAGCCCACCTGCAGCAGACCGCGCAGCGTGCGCGCCTGGCGCGCCCGGTGGTGACGTGCGGCAAGCTCACGCGTGTGGCCGGCCTGGTCATGGAAGCCGTTGGCCTCAAGCTGCCGGTGGGCAGTGCCTGCCGCGTGGAACTGCCGCACGGCAGGCACGTGCTGGCCGAAGTGGTGGGCTTTGCCGAAGAGCGCGCCTTCCTGATGCCGCAAACGGATCTGGTGGGCGTAGTGCCCGGCGCGCGCGTGTTCCCGCTGGAGCCGCAACGCCTGCCGGTGACGAGCGAAGACGGCGCCAACCCGACGATTTCACACAGCAAGTTCCTGCCTGTGGGTCCGCGCCTGCTGGGCCGTGTGGTGGACGCCAACGGCGAGCCACTCGACGGCAAGGGGCCGCTGGGCGCGCATGAAGACTTGGCCTGGGGCACATTGAACCCGGCACCGCTGAACCCGCTCAAGCGCAAGCCGATTGAGCATGTGCTCGACGTGGGCGTGCGCGCCATCAACGGTCTGCTGACCGTCGGCCAGGGCCAGCGTCTGGGTCTGTTCGCCGGCTCCGGCGTGGGTAAGAGCGTGCTGCTGGGCATGATGGCCCGCTACACCGAAGCCGACGTGGTGGTGGTGGGCCTGATCGGCGAGCGCGGCCGCGAAGTAAAGGAGTTCATTGACGAGATTCTTGGCGACGAAGGCATGGCACGCTCGGCCGTGGTGGCCGCACCGGCCGACACCTCGCCGCTGATGCGCTTGCAGGGCGCCGCTTACGCCCACACGATTGCCGAGTACTTCCGCGACCGCGGCTGCAACGTGCTGCTGATCGTTGATTCACTCACGCGCTATGCGATGGCGCAGCGCGAGATCGCCCTGGCTATCGGCGAGCCGCCGGCCACCAAGGGCTATCCGCCCTCGGCGTTTGCCAAGCTGCCCGCGCTGGTTGAGCGTGCCGGCAACGGCATGGTGGATGCCAATGGGCGCGGCGGCTCCATCACCGCGTTTTACACCGTGCTGGCCGAAGGCGATGACCAGCAGGATCCGATTGCCGATGCGGCGCGGGCCATTTTGGACGGCCACTTCGTGCTTTCGCGCAAGCTGGCCGAGCAGGGCCACTACCCCGCCATCGATATCGAACAGTCGATCAGCCGCGTGATGTCGGCCATCGTGCCGCGCGAGCAGCTCGACACGGCCCGCCGCTTCAAGCAGCTCTACGCCCGCTATCAGCGCAACCGCGACCTGATTGCCGTGGGCGCCTACGCGCGTGGCAGCGACCCGGTGACCGACCAGGCCATCGCGCGCTACCCCGACATGGAAGCGTTCCTGCAGCAGGGCATGTTCGAGAACGAAAGCCGCGAGCACACGCTGGAGAAGATGCAGGGAGTGCTGGCGTGATGTGCCCGCTTGACACTGTGAAGCCGCAAGCGTTGCGCAAGCCGGAGGCTAAAGCCGCCGGGTTTGCGTCCGATGGGTTGATGTAACGGGAAGCTGGAGGGTCTACCGATGACCACCATGAACAAGCCGTTCCGCCTCGAAACCGTGCTGGAACTGGCCCAGAAGGACACCGAGAAAGCCACGCAGGAAGTCGGCCGCCTGATGAACACGCGCGAGGCCGCCACGCAAAAGCTGGCCCTGCTGTCCGACTACCGCAACAACTACCACCAGCAGATGCTGAGCACCGCCGAAGGCGGCATGGACGTCACGCGTTTGCGCAACTACGCGGCCTTTATCGACCGCCTGGGCAATGCCGTGCACCAGCAGAAGGGCACCATCAACGCGCTCGAGCAGCAGCTTGCGATGAGCCGTGCCAACTGGCTGGAAAAGCAGCGCCGCGAGCAGTCGTTCGACATCCTGCGCCAGCGCCACATTGAAGAGCAGCGCTTGGACGAAGAACGCCGTGCCCAGCGCGACAACGACGAACACGCCGCCAAGGTGATCCGCATGCGTGCGGCACAGGGCGGCAATTGAAGACCAACGCGAACACGCAGTCGCAAGATGGAGTCAACGTGGGCTTGAGTGCCACCCCCAACGCCGCTGCCAAGGACCTGGGCGCCATGCTGTCGGCCGGCAATACTGCCGCCGCCGATAAGACACAGGCCTCTTCGTCGGGCACCGATACCTTCGGCAACCTGTTGTCGGACCGCCTGGCCCAAGACGCCGCGCGCCGACGCGCCGACGCACAATCCACCGCTGACGATGCCAGCCGCCGTGCGGATATCGCCCGCAAGGATGTCGCACGCACCGGCGCCGCACGCACCGATCAGGACGCCAAACCGGCCGATGCCAACGCGCCGGTGCAGGCTGTCACCACGCCGGCCAGCACCACCGCCGATACGGCCAACGTCAAGCCGGCGCAGCCTGCCAATGCAAAGGATCTCGATACCGCTGCGCAGCAGGCCGTGGTTGACCCGGCTGCACAACTGGCTGCCCAGATCGAGGCCGCACGACAGGCCGCACAGCAAGCCGCTGCCGCCCAACAGCCGATCGCCCAGCCCGCTGCCCAATCGAATCCCGCCGCCGATACCGACGCGACGACGCAGGCGGCTGGCAAATCGTCCGCAAATGACGCCGCCGCACTGGCCGCCGCAACTGCGGCTGCCAACAGTACGCAGGGCGCCGCAGACCCGGCTACGACGGCACAAGCGGGCCAAGCCGGCCAAGCCGGATTGCCCGCCGCCAAGGACGCCAAAGCCAACGCCGCAAACACGCCGACGCCGCCCGCCACCGCGCTGCCCGACAGCGGCACGCTGACCCAGACCATGGCCCGCACGCGCGCCGTTGCCGACAACACGCCGGCTGCCGTGCGCCAACTCGGCAGCACGTCGTCTGCACAGGGCGCCAATGCCGACCGCGGCTTGCCGCGCCGCACCGACCTGAATGCGCACAGCACCGTCGCGCAACCGGCAACCGCCGCCGTGACCGATGCCGCCAGCCACGCCAGCAATGGCGGTAACACCGGCAATTCGGATAACGCCGGCACGCAGGCCAATGCGCAGGGCAGCGGAATGCAGTTCCAGGGCGTGCCGTCGCGCGCCAATGGCGACGCGGGCATGGCCGCACCGACTTTTGCGGTGGCTGGCGCCAACACAACCGCTGCAGCAGGAACGTCGATCACGCCGCAGCAAATCCATACGCTGCCCACGTTTGGCGATGCCGCGTGGCCGCAGAGCATGGCCAGCCAGCTCGCCTTCATGCAGGTGCATCGCCAATCGTCAGCCGAGCTGCAGTTGAACCCGGCCGAGCTGGGCGGCATGCACGTGAAGCTGGAAGTGGACAACGGTGCGGTCAACGCAAGCTTTGTCTGCCAGCACCAAGCCGTGGCCGAACTCGTCCAGGACGCCATGCCGCGCTTGCGCGACGCCATGCAGCAAGGCGGGATGCAGCTTGCGCAAACGTCGGTCAGCACGGGTGACTTCAGCCAGCAGCAGAGCGCATCGCAAGGCTCGTCGGCGCAAAGCCAGGGCGGCGGTTCCGGCAACGGGAATAGCGGCAGCCGTTATGGCGGCGGCTCGCAAGACCGCACCGATGCGCTGGCGGTGGCACCGCGCCGTGTGTCCACCCACGAAGGCGCCATCGACACGTTTGCTTGACCGCACGCTGGCCTCGCAGCGTCTAAAGTTCGGTGCAACTCTGCCGTTAATACGCAGGAGTGCCATGCATAAATGGCCAGCCGCAAGGCAACGAAAGAAGGACGGGAAATAACAACGTGAGCACGCCGCGCATACGTTTGATGCGGCAGCGTTGCGAATGAATAACAAGGGGGTCAAGTCCGACTGGCGAAGAAGGGATCAAACGGGGATCATTTCGCCACATCCGTCCTCGGGCGGATGCACACGGACCGATGCGGGGTGTCCGAGCCGGGGGGCTGGCGCACCGCATGTTTGCCGTACTTACGGGAGAGCGCACCGCGAGGTGCGCTTTTTGTTTTTGTGCGCTCGCTTTGTCGGTGCGGCGCACATGCGTCGCGAGCTTCAGGCGCCCGCCTCGGCCGTTGCGAGTGTGGCGGGGGTGACCGATACGACGTGTTCCACGCCGTAGCCGCGCTCCACCCATGCATCGATACCGCCATGTAGCGGACGCACGCGCTTGAAACCACGTCCCATCAGCGTGCGTGCCAGCATCACGGCAGACGCCTCGTTGGGGCAGGCGCAGTAGATGATGATCTCGCGGTCGGGGCCGTCGATCTCGATCGCGCGGTGGCTGGTGGACATGTCGTACAGCATCGCCCCCGGAATGCGTTGCGGCTGCAGCATGCGCGAGCTGTCGGCGCGCACGTCGATGATGACGGGGGCCGCGCCCGATTCGATCAGCGCGTGCAGCTCATCGGGCGAGATGCGCGCCATCTCCAGCATCTTGCGAAAGCGCCAGCGCTGCAGCCAGCGCGCCGCCACATACACGGCGGCCAGCAATGCGATCAACAGCACGGCACGCGTGCCGAGCAGATCGAGCTGGCGCAGCGCCTGGTCGATACTGTCATGCGCCACGCGGCCCAGCAGCAGCCAGAGCGTTGCCCAAACTGCCGAGCCCACCAGGTTGTACAGCGCAAACGTGCTGAACGGTGTGCGCATCGTGCCCAGCAGCGCCGACGATACCGTCGACAAACCCGGAACGAACTTCGCAATCAGCAGCATCGGCGCGCCCCAGCGCTCGAACTGTGTGCGCGTGCGCCGCACGCAGGAATCGGGCGACAGCGACACGCGGCACAGCAATGCCATGACGTGCCGGCCATAGCGCTTGCCTGCGAAGTACCACAGGCCGTCGCCGAGCAGCGCGCCGGACACGGCGGCTGGCGCAAGCTCCATGAAGTAGAGCGGCCCGTGGAACGTGAGCGCGCCGGCCACCAGCAGTGTCGGCACGGCCGGCAGCGGTGCGCCGGCTTGCGTCAGCAGCACATTGAGGAACACGGCAAACGCGCCGTATTCGGCGATCAGGGGAAACAGGTCATGCATGGCAGGAAGGGCGCGGCGGGGGCGAAAGCGTCTGCCAAGTTACCGCATTCCGGCGCTGCCCGATAGCCATGTCACCGGAATGCGCTCGGCGATATGCGGTTCGTGTGGAATTGGCGTGACAATGAACGCTTCATACCGCTTCTGAATCCTGTCGCCATGTCTTCTGCAATGCCCATCGACGCTGCCGTTTCCGTGCACGAATCTGGTGCCATCGCTATTCGTCCGGCTACCGTGGCGGATTTGCCGACCATCGTCGGCATCTACGCACATCACGTGCAAACCGGCACGGCCAGCTTTGAGATCGACGCCCCCGATCTGCCCGAGATGACGCGCCGCTTTCACGCCCTGCAGGATGCCGGCATGCCATACGTTGTGGCCGAAGCTGACGGCGTGCTGCTCGGCTATGCGTATGCCGGCCCGCATCGCACCCGGCCCGCGTATCGCCATACGGTGGAAGACTCCATCTACCTTGACGGCGCTGCACAGGGGCGAGGCGTGGGGACGTTGCTGCTGGAGGCGCTCATCCGTGAATGCCAGACGCGCGGTTTCAAGCAGATGGTGGCGGTGGTGGGCGGCGGCCGCGAAAATCCGGGCTCAGCCAAGTTGCACGCGCGCTGCGGGTTTCGCGAGGTGGGCGTGCTGGAGGCGGTGGGCTACAAGTTTGGACGCTGGCTGGATTGTTTGCTGATGCAGCGCGCCTTGTGAGGTGAGTGAAGCGGCGCCGCATCGCAGGGCCGGCAGGCCCCATGCCGTGCGGGTTGCTTCAAGAATACGGTTCAGTGTTTCAGTTTCAGTCATTCAGTTCGCGTTAAGTTGGTTTGAGCGCGGCGCGTTTAGTAGGTCGTGCGCACGAGCACGGCCAGATACATCGCGCCGCCGGCAAATAGCCCCATCCCGATGATGAGCAACCAGTCGACGAAGGCCGTGTTGCCGCTGGCCACAGGCCTTGGATCGGCGTTCGGTTCGTGCTTCATGAGGGTCTCCGCGTCAGAACAGGCGCCCGAGCTCGCGCAACGCCGCGCAAAACAGCGCTACCACGATCACCAGATCGACCTGCCGGCCTCTCATCCAGGCGCGACGCCGGAGGTGGCGGTTCACGCTACACAGGGCCATGCCCCATTTTTGATTGAGGCCGTGCCGACCATCTTCCCCTCTCCCTGCGACGTTGTCTTGAGCGCATCGCATCCCAGTATTTTAGATATTTCTAACTTTATGTCAAGAAATGTCTAAGTGGCGGCGTTTAGAATGCTGCGATTTGGGGCGAAAAAACCCGCCGAAGCGGGCTTGTGTTTTGAGAAGTCGACGTTGGGCGCGCTCAGAAATCGCCCATGCCTGACCGGTACTTGACCCGGCCGACGATGTCGATGTGTTCGAGCTGCTCGGGTGCCACGATGAACGGATCGTGCTTCTCCTTGTTGTCGCTGACCACCCGGATCGAGCCGTCGGGCAGGCGGAACAACCGCTTCACCAGCATCTCGCCACAGTACACCAGCGCGAACACACCGCCGCCCGTGGGGATGCGCCGGTCCGCCTTATCGACGACCACCGTGTCGTCATCAAAGAGGCGCGGCTCCATGCTGTCGCCGCGCACCTTCACCGCCACGAGGTGCTTGGGGCTGGCGTCCAGCCGGCGGACGTAATCGGCCTGGAACGGCAGCGGTTCCTTCTCTTCAACGTGCCAGGTTTCGCGCCCGTTGCCGGCAGAAAGGGCCACGTCGACATGCGTGATCAGGATGGTCGTCTCGCTCGGCAGTTCGTCCAGGCTGTTGTACGTGGTGATGGGGCGCGCGGGAAAGCCTTTGCTGTGCGCCGAAGCGCCAGCGCTCGTGCGTACCACGTCGCCAGCGCTGCCGCCTGCAGCATGCGCGGCGGCATCGGAGAAGGGCGTGTCCATCACACGGTCGGCAAACCCCAGCTTCTTCTCAAGGCGGCGCGCGGCAATGTCGCCGATGCTGCGGCCATCCTGGTAGGTGCGCGAGAGAAACTGTGCCACCTGCGAACGCGAATACCCGTACAGACGCTCGAACGCCGAGCGGTCTCCGTTGACGAGGGTCTGGATCCAGTAGGTCAGCCACTGGCGGCGGTTGTCGTAGATGTCCATGGGTCGCATTAGAGCAAGAAATTTCTAATTTGTGTATTAGAAGTGTCTTGACGCAACAGTTTAGAACAATCTAAACTTCCCTGCATCGACCGGCCTCCCGCTTGCTGGAGGCGCCGCGGCCGATCCGAATCTTGTTCAATCCGCGCGCCACCCCGCGCCGACTGGAGCCTCTTTCCATGACTGTCACCCAAACTTCGATGGATGCTTTTCGACGTGGCCGCACCACGTCCACGGCCAAGCTGCAGTGCGATCGTATTGCCGACTACGTGGCACGCAGCGGCACCGCCACGATTGCCGAAATCGCGCAGGCGCTGCGCATTGAGAAGTCCAGCGTCTCTGCGCGCCGCAGCGAATTGATCGCCGCCAAGCGGCTGGAGCTGGATGAGGAACGCAAATGCGGTGTCACAGGCCGCTGGGTGCAGTCGGTGCGCGCGGCGCCCGCGCAGGCGCGCGTCTTTCAATAGGCGCATGCGCCGTCGCGTTCTTGCGCTGTCGGCAGTGAGCAAGGCGGCAGCGCGAAGCCGATTGACGCACGCCGATATCGCTATCAACAAGCACTGGACATACGAGGACAAGGGACATGGGAATCGAAGACCGTTTGGAGAACTGGAGTCGCGTCGTGCGTGACCCGAGCTGGCAGCCGCAGTACTGCGCATCGTGGGCACGCTTGGCCGTTGCCATGCGCGATGCAGAGTGCGGCGCGCCGCAAGCCATCGTCAGCATCGACGTGAATGACGGCTGGCTGGTGGAGCAGGCGTGGCAGAAAATTGCCGACCCCGTGGCCAAGCGGCTACTGCAGTATCACTACGTGCATCGCATGCCGGCAGAGATGGTGTGCCGCATTCTCGTGCGCAAGTACGGCGCATCGCCGCATACGCTCAAGCACTGGAAGGTGCGGCTTGCGAAGGCGCAGTCGATCATGTCGCACGTCATCGATTCGGAGGTCGCTCGCGCGCAGATGACGAAGGCCGTGCGTGCTGCAGCCAAGGCCGCAGCGGCGGCTCCGATGGCCGCCTGAAAATTTTTCTGATTTTTTTCTTCAGCCCCCTTGCACCGTTTATATCCCCTTCGTATTCTGTTTCCCAGATGTTTGATTGCCCTCGCGGCGTAACCGGTTCAGACCGAGACATGCACCCCACTGGGGTGCATTGACTTACCCAGACGAAGCGCAGACGTAGCGAAGAAAAGCCCGCCACCCAGCGGGCTTTTTTGTTTCTCCGCTTTGCATCACTGATGCACTTGCACGCAACACCTGCCTCGACGTCACTGCACGGTGACGAACCGTTCGCGGCTGTCTCAATCCTGGATGCAACTCACTCGATCGATCACGCATTGCTGCGCGCATCGATGAAGGCGCTTGTCCTATGGCAGATCTCTCCGATGTTTCCAATGCACTCGTCACGCTCGTCACCAGCGTGGTTTATCCGAACGGAATCAGCCAGCCGTCGATCACGGGCAATCCGGTGGTGGTCTACAGCGGCTGGCCCAACATGACGCAACTGAAGACCGACCTGCAGGCCAACAAGGCGCACGTCTCGGTCTTTCCGACCACGAGTCATCAACGGCATGCGAACACCGCGTTCTCCGACTGGACCGTGGCCGCATCGCCGACCAACACGCTGGCTTTGAGCGTGGCCGCACAAACCGTCATGGTGAACGGCGCCGTCAGCACGCCGCAGAACGTTGTGCTGCTCGTGGATGGCCGGGCGTATGCCTACGCCGCGCAGGCCAGCGATACGCCGGCCAGCATCGCGGTGGCGCTCGCTGCGCTGGTGGCGGTCGATCAACCGGCAACGGCTGCTGGCACGTCGATCACCATTCCGAATGCGACGTATATCTCGCCGCGCGTGGGTGGGGTCGGCACCGTGCAGCGCGAGACGCGCAGGCAAGAGCGCACGTTCCTGATCTCGACGTGGGCGAATGGCGCCGCGCCGCGTGACGTCATTGCCGGCAAGGTCGATTCGGTGCTCTCGGGCATCGTGCGCTTGACGTTGCCTGACCAGGGCGCCGCGCTGCGCTACAAGCGCGGCCATCAGCATGACGATCTGACCAATGGCATCTACCGGCGGGACCTGCGGTACGCCGTGGAGTACGCAACCATCGTGACCGACATGGCCTACCAGATTGCGACGGGGGTGGAGAACGTGACGGCCGGTGCCTCGATGGGCGCACAGTTTCCTGTTCGGACCATCGTGCAGTAATCGAAGTCAACCAACCGCGCCGCCCCTAATCATTCGGGCGGTTTTTTATTGCCGGCCGCCTTCGTGCGGCCATTCTGTTTTCTCACTTGGAGGCACGCATGCCGATCGTCCAGCAGGGCAGCATCAATACCACTGCACTCATCGTTCCGGACCTGTACGTCCAGATTGTTCCGCCGCAGGTCACCCTGCTCAACGGCGTTCCCACCAACGTGCTCGGCGTGGTCGGCACGGCCAGCTGGGGTCCCGTCAACTCGCCGGCATTGATCGGCAACATGGCCATGTATGCGCAGACGTTCGGCGTGATCCAGAACCGCACCTACGACATGGGCACTGCGGTGGCCGTGGCAGTGCAACAGGGCGCCAACAACTTCCGCTGCGTGCGCGTGACCGACGGCACCGACACCGCTGCCACGGTGATCGCCCAGACCAATGGCGTGACGTTCACCGCCAAGTACACGGGTTCGCTGGGCAACACCGTCACGGTGGCGCTGGCGGCAGGTTCGGCCGCCAACACGTGGAAGGTGACCGTGGCCGCTCCGACGCTGGCGCCCGAAGTGTTCGACAACATCGGTGCAGGCCAGACCGGCAATGCGTTGTGGGTCGCGATTGCCAACGCCATCAACAACGGCGTCAGCGTGATGCGCGGCGCTTCGCAAATCATCACTGCCACCGCGGGCGCGAGCACCACCGCCCCGACGGCTGCCACGCTGCAACTGGCGGGCGGCACCGATGGCGCGACCACCATCACCGGCGCTGTGCTGCTCGGCCAGGACTCCGTACCGCGCAAGGGCATGTACGCGCTGCGCAACCAAGGCGTGTCGATCGCCATGCTGGCCGACTGCGCCGATGCGACGACCTGGCCGACGCAGGTGGCGTTTGGCCTGTCCGAAGGCATCTACATGATCGGCACGGGCCCGAGCGGTGACACCATCGCCAACGCCGTCACGGCCAAGGGCACTGCCGGCATCGATTCGTACGCCTTCAAGCTGCTGTTTGGCGATTGGGTGTACTGGCTCGATACCGTCAACGGTGTGACGCGCCTGGTGTCGCCGCAAGGGTTTGTCGCGGGCCTGCTGGCCAACCTGTCACCGCAGAACAGCAGCCTGAACAAGCAGATCTACGGCGTGGTGGGCACGCAGAAGACGTTCGCGAACCAGAGTTACAGCTCGGCCGAGTTGCAGGCACTGATCCAGGCGGGCATCGACGTTGTGACGAATCCGGTGCCGGGCGGCGCGTACTTCGGTTGCCGCGCGGGACACAACACCAGCTCGAACGCGCTCACGCAAGGCGATAACTACACGCGCATGACCAACTACATCGCCAGCACGATCAACGCGGGCATGGGCAAGTACGTCGGCCAGCTGCAGTCGGCCACGGTGCGCGCGCAGGCGGCGGCCACGCTGTCGAACTTCCTCAGCTCGATGGAGCAGCAAGGGATGATCGGCGCGGTCAATGGCGGCCCGGCGTTCTCGGTGCAGATCGATGCCAACAACAACCCCATGAACCGCGTGGCGCTGGGTTACATGCAGGCCGACGTGAAGGTGGTCTACCTGTCGGTCATCGAAAAGTTCCTGGTGAACGTGGAAGGCTCGCAAGCCACGGTGATCCGCACTTCGACCGCGAATCAGTAATCCACCCGATACCTGTCAATCAACCTTCTGGCCTCGCATAACACGAGGCCTTTTCTTTTGGAGAACGTTATGCCGATTCAAGGCTACTCCGTCGGCCGCGACTACACGCTCGTCATCCAGACCGCAAGCGGCACGCTACAACCGAACAAGATCACGGCTTTCAAGAGCAAGCAGGACGTGACCGACGTGCGCGTCAAGCGCCTGGACGGTATTACTGACCATGTGCGCTTCTTCGACGGCTGGTCAGGTTCGTTCGACGTAGAGCGCCAGGACGCCACGCTCGACAACTACTTCGCGCAACTCGAAGCGGGCTATTACGCAGGCGTGAACGAAGCCCCCGCGCAGATCTACGAAACGATCCAGGAAGCCAATGGCTCGGTCTCGCAGTTCCGCTATGACGGTGTGCTCATGACGCTGGCCGATGCCGGCAACCGCGCGGGCGATGCCACCATCAAGCAATCCGTCAACTTCGTGGCCTCGCGCCGCATCAAGGTGTCCTGATGACCAACGTGACCATCACTCCGTCTGAACAGATCATCAAGGCCGCCGCGAAAGAAGCGGTGGTCGACGATGCACTGGGCCGCAAGATCACGCTGCGCAAACCGAGCCCGCTTGCGAACCTCGACTTTGCCAAGGCCGCGGGCGGCAGCGAGCTGAACATGCTCTACCTGGCCGAGGTCGCGCACCTGAAGTTCGTCTGCGCCATCGATGGTGATCCGGTGCCGACGCCTGCCTCGGAAGCCCAGTTGCGTGCGCTGTATCAACGCCTGAGCGACGAAGGCAATGAAGCTGCGCAGCGCGGTGTGGCGGCCACCTTCCTCAACGTTGCCACGTCGGAGTCCGAGCTAAAAAACTCCTGACGAACGGCCCGTTTCACGAGGCAATGTGGCTCGTGCATAACGGTGTTCCGTTCGACGTGGCGTTTTCACTGGACGACACCATGCGGCAGGCGATGGCCATCAAATGCAGCGAATTCCATGGCGCGGAGTTCGACCTGAGGACGATGTCTTTCAAGGAGCGCGAATGAACCTCTCGTTGACTGAGATGGTGCGTCGCCTGACCGAATTGGAGGCGCGGCTGCCGGAGGCGTTGTCGCAGGGGCTGGCTGCAGCCGTTGCGGCAATGGAGCTGGCGGCGCGCGCCAAGGCCGTGGAGAGTGCAGTGGCTGCTGGCATGACCGAGGCGGCGCGCGTGAATGCACTGCGTGATTCCATCGGCAGCGAGGTTAAAGGGTTGGAGGCGGCCATCGGCTCCAACGCCAACCAGGCTGTCGTCGTGGAGCTAGGCAGTGCGCAGACGCCACCGCACCCCTTCCTGGCTGTGGTGGCGAGCGAGCACGCCGACGCAGTGCAAAAGAGCGTGGGCGATGCAGTGACGGCGGCGCTGGAGGGCCGCCCGATCGATCCCACCGCAAACGCGCACACGTGAGATCGGTGGCCTCAACAGACGAACAAGGATTCCTATGAGCCTCGATGCTTACAAGATTGGGATACAGATTGCGTTGGTGGATAACGTTTCGCGTGGGTTGCTGTCGATCGCCGCGCAGTTTGAATCCGTCAACAAGAGTGCGGAGAAGTTGGAGACCCGGCTGGAGAAGGTCAAGAAGCTGACGGAGTTCGGCAGCGGCCTGTTCAAGGCCGGCAACGAGGCCGCCCACATGTGGGACAAACAGGTGGATGCTGCTTCGAAATACCACGCAGTACTCGAGCGTATCAGCCGCTTTGACCCTGGCGCCGCAACGGCGAACGAGAAGTTCCTCAGAGGGCTGGACATCAAGGGCATGTCGCTCACGGATGTCGGACAGCTCTTTGGCGGAGCCCAGACCATTCTGCAGAACTCGGCCCAGGCGCAGGACGTGACGAAACTGCTGGCCCAGGCTAGGACGGCCTTTGGCGCGGCAACCGGCGTCAAGGACGGCACGCAACTGGACAGCATGGCGCTCTCTGCGCTAAAGGTTGCACAGATGCGCGACGGCGTGATCGGCGGAGACGGCAAGATCGATACGAAGAAGGTGGAAGAGACCTTCAACATGCTCGTCAATACGGCGATGGCCAGTGGCGGCGGTGTGCTACCGAAGGACTACCTCGAAGCGATGCAGGGAGGCAAGTTGTCCGGCGCACTGAAGCCGGCTGAGGCTGCGGCGTTCGGGCTGAAGCAGTTCATGCAGGCCAATGGCGGCTCGAAGGCCGGCGTTGATGCCATTTCCGCACTACAAGGCTGGGCGGCAGGAAGCATGTCGGCTGCGGTCGCGCATGAGCTGGAGCGCGTGAAGTTGCTTGACCCGAAGGCGGTGCACCGCGACAAGGCTGGACGCATCACCAGCGTGGATGCAATGGAGGGCAAGGAAGCGGAAGACTTCGCGAAGAATCCGCTTCAGTACTTGTTGGATGTGATCGTGCCGGCGTTGCGCAAGAGCGGATATACCGGGGACAGTCTCAACACCAAGCTGGGCAGCATGCTCGGCATGAAGGGGGAGAAGAACATCCTGGAGCAGCTTCAGCACGAGAAGGAGCGAGCCGCGTCGTACCTCGCGAAAACCAGTACAGGCCCGGGGGGTGCCAAGCTTTACGAAAAGGAAAACGAAGGGTTCGAAGGGAAACTCAAGGACTACGAAGCCAAGAAAGTGAACCTTAATATCGCGCTTGGCGAACATATCCTGCCGTTGGTGATCTCGGCGTTGGAGAAGTTCAATGGGTTGATTGGCAACATCACACACCTTGCACAGGAGTTTCCCGGAGCGACAACAGCCATCATGGTGTTTGTCACGGCGTTGAAGTTCATCAAATCGGCCGCTTCAAGTTTGCCGACGCTGGGCGGCCAGGTAGGACGTGGTTTTCTCGGCTCGTCGTTCACAAGGGCGGCTGCAGGATTGCTAACAGGCCCCGCTGCGCGCGTCGTCGGAGCCGGTGTGTTCGGTTGGGGAATCGGTACCGCGCTCCGCGCCCCCACGGACTCCGTGATCCACTCAATGACAGGCGGCAAGAAGTCCCAGCTTTGGGACCTCATCACTGGAGTGGATAGAACGAAGCTGGCGGCCACAGGCGGTTACACGCAAGCCGAGTTGGATTCGGTGAAGCGAGGTGGAGGCGTGAAGCTAAGTGCAGGAGCGCAGGAGCGCATGGATTCGGGTGAGCTGGGGCGCGCTTGGTTCAGACGCTCTATTGCGGGGCCACAACCCGAGCAGCGCTCCGACATCAAGCTGGTTCTGAGGGATGGTCGGCTGCTGGCTGACGTTGTGTTTGACCACCTCCAGTCAAATCTGGCTCGCCCGCAGACTGGCGCACGAGACTTCAACTCTCGCATGAATCTCATGCCATCCGGACTCTGATCACCATGCCCGACTTCGTTCTCAAACTCGGAAGTTTCCAGTTCAAGGATTTGGAAGTACCCGAAAGCATCCCGTTTGGAGGGACGCAGAAACTTGCCATGCATGACTTGGTGGGTGGCACGCGTGTGATCGATTCGATGGGGGCATTCTGCGGCCCAGTCGAATGGTCCGGGTGGCTCCTCGGCAAGGATGCGTTGGCGCGCGCGCGCCAGTTGGACGACATGCGCGAACGCGGCGCCTCGTTGTTGCTGCAGTGGTCCGAAATCTACTACGCCGTCGTCATTCGCGACTTTCGAGCGGATTTTCAACGCGCCTACAAGATCCCGTACAAGATCACCTGCGAAGTGGCGAGCGATCTGTCGAAATTTGCAGGCAGTGATGCAGACCAGAGCATCGATGGCCAGATCAAGAGCGATGCCGCGGCCGTGACGGACATGGGCAGCGCGATTGGCGACGGCACGTTGTCTGGCCTGATCGATTCGGCCAATTCAGCGATCGACACCGTAGCGAGTTTTGCCAACGCGGCGCAGTCAACCCTGAGCAGCGTTCTGCAGCAAGTAACGGCGGTGCGTGATCGCGCTCAAGCCCTGATCGCATCAGCCAACACCACGCTGAAACAGGTCACGACGCTGGGCGGCATCTTGCCGAATAACCCCGTATCGCAGCAAGTGGAAAAGTTGGCTGGCCAAGTGACTTCCGCATTGAACCTTCCGGTGCTGGTTCAGCTTGACCGCGTTGCCGGCCGAATGCAGAAGAACGTCGAGTCGGTCTACAAGAGCGCCAAGCACGTGGTGACGGTCGGTGGCGATCTGATGAAGATGGCAGCCAAGGAATATAACGACGCAATGGCTTGGACCAGCTTGGCCAGGGCCAACCCCGAGCTCTTGTGGGACCCGCTGGTGCAAGGTGTAAAAACCCTGATCGTGCCACCCAACAAGGACCGTGCCGGCGGCTTGCCAAAGCCCTAGCGAGCCGCTTTCATCAACCAGACAGCCCCGCAACGCGGGGCTTTTTTCTTATGAGCCTGAACAAGCTACCCGTGATACCCGGTGTACGGCAGCCGCGATCGATCGTAAAGGTGGGCGGCGAGCGCATTCCGGCGTGTGTGAGTTGGTCGGTCCTGAGCAATTCGTACGAGCAGGCGGACACGTTCCTGGTCACTCTCGCAACGGCTGTCTTGCCGCCAGATCGCGACGCGAACTGGTTCTCCAGTCAGCTTGAATTGCTGGTCGAGATCTTTGCTGGCTTTCCGTCAAATCCTAGCCAGTACGACGAGGCCGATCTTGAAAGTCTGATCTATGGCCGTGTGGACAGCGTTGAACTGGATCCGGTTTCGGCTCAACTCACGCTGAGCGGCCGGGATCTGACGGCGCTGTTTATCGATGAGAAGGTGACGTTGCAGTTCCAGAACCTGACAGCCTCAAGCGTGGCAGCAAAGCTGGCAGCCAAGCATGGTTTGCAAGTTGCGGGTCCGGTCACCAAGCAGAGCATCGGTAAAGCCTACGCACGTGACAACGTAAGCCTGACGCATCAGCAAACCGAGTGGGATTTGCTGGCCGCGCTCGCTCGGGCTGAAGGGTTTATCTGTTACGTGACTGGCAAGACGCTGCACTTCGAACCGCGTCCTGCGCCCGCAGCCGAACCGTACGAGCTGCGCTGGGGGCGCGATGAGAGGGGCAACGCGGAAGCAAACATGGCAACCCTGCAGCTTTCGCGCGATCTGACGGTTGCAAAAGGCGTCACGGTCGAAGCGCGCTCATGGAATGCGAAGCAGGGTAAGCGATTCTTCGCCCGCTACACCAATGCGTCAGGTGGCGATCAGGGCCAGAAGCCGACGCATACCGTCGAGCGCAACGGACTCGATCAGGCCGGAGTCAAGCGCCTGGCCAAGCAGAAGTACGACGAAGTCGCACAGCACGAAATGAAGCTACGCGCCCGCCTGCCTGCAGATCAAATCCTCACGCCCACCGACACGCTCCGGCTGACAGGTACGGGCACCGGTTTCGATCAGGACTACCTCATCGACAGCATCACACGCAGCATGAGCCTGAGCGAGGGCTATGTGATGGACATATCGGCCAAGAACATCAACAAGGGAACGAGCACATGATCCAACAGCTTCGCAACCAGATGGTGCTCGCCGCGATGATGGCGCAGTCGAATCGCGCAGAGAACCGCATGGGCATCGTCACCAGCTACGACCCCGGGACGGCCTCTGCGCGGGTACGCCTCCAACCTGAAGACCCCGCCGACCCAGCGCGCTCGCTGACAGGCTGGATGCCCGTTGCCTCTGCCTGGGTCGGCAATGGCTGGGGCATCGATGCGCCGGTCAGCCCGGGTGATCAGGTGGAGGTGCAGTTCCTGGGCGGCGACATCGAGAACGGCTACATCTGCGCGCGTTTGTTCAGCGATCAGGCGCGGCCGACCGGTGCGCAGTCGGGCGAGTTCTTCCTGACGCACGCGTCGGGCTCCAAGCTGCAATTCCACAACGACGGCACGGTCACGCTCATCAGCGCGGGCACGCTCAGCAGCCAGGCGCCGCAGTGGAATCACAAGGGCCCAGTGCAAATCGACGGCGCGTTGCTGGTCACGCAAACCATCACCGGACAAGCCGGCATGGCGGTGTCGGGCAACAACGGCACCGGCAACTCGATGAGTATCAGCGGCAATACGCAGTTCAGCGGTCAGGTTTCGGCGAATGGCCACCGGATCGACGACACACACCGCCATACGGGCGTGCAGTCCGGGTCCAGCACCACAGGGAGCGTGGCATGACGCAGCAACTTCTGAACGACGCGAGCCACTGGGTGGGCGGCGACATCACGGTGTCGCCCACCGGCGACCTGGGCCTGGCCAGTGCTGACCTGCGTACGCAGCAACGCATCGTGCGGCGCCTCGTCACCAACCCTGGCGACTACATCTTCCACACCGACTACGGCGCGGGCCTGCCGCAGAAGATCGGCGAAACGCTCGACGTGCCGGCGCTGCGCGGGCTGATCCGCTCGCAAATCCTGCAAGAAGCTGGCGTTGCGCAAGATCCCGAGCCGCAGGTGGATGTCGCGGCCATCACCGGTGGTGTGAGCGTGCGCGTTCTGTACAGCAGCGCGGTCACACGTGAGCCGGTGTCCCTTCAATTCAATGTGAGCAAGTGATATGTCCATTCAGACGCAAGACTGGGTGACGCTCGTGCGCAACCAGGTGGCGGCCATCCAGGGCTACGCCAAGGTGCTGGTCGACCTGACCGTCGGATCGGTGCTGCGCGCCGTCGTTGAGGCCAATGCGGCGGTCACGGTGTGGCTGCAAGGGTTGATCCTGCAGGTGCTGGCGATTACCCGGGCGGCAACCTCGAGCGGCGCCGATCTCGATACGTGGATGGCCGATTTCGGCTTGACACGCTTGGCCGCTGTGCCGGCCACGGGCAGCGTCACGTTCTCGCGCTTCACGGTCACGCAGCAGGTGCTGGTACCGCTGACAGCCGTGGTGCAGACCGGCGATGGCACGCAGCAGTTCAACGTGGTGGTCGATACGACCAGTCCCGCCTATAGCGCCGCACTTGGGGGCTATGTGATCGCAGCCGGCACGGCCAGCGCGAGCGTGCCAGTGCAAGCGGTCACGCCAGGCGTGGCGGGCAACGCGGTGGCGGGTGCGGTGTCCACCATCGTAGGTGCGATCTCCGGTGTGGATACGGTGAGCAATGCCGCGGCCTTCGTCAACGGAGCGGATGCGGAGCCCGATACCGCATTCCGTTCGCGCTTCATCGCCTATGTTGCGAGTCTGTCGAAGGCCACCAGGACGGCCATCGGCTCCGCCATCGCCAGCGTCAAGCAGGGGCTGACGTATGTGATCCTGGAGAACCAGACCTATGCCGGCTTGCCGCAGAACGGCACGTTCATCGTGATTGTGGATGACGGCACGGGCTCGCCCACGTCAACGCTGCTTGCCAGCGTGAGCAACGCCGTGGATGCCGTGCGCCCGGTGACGAGCACGTTCTATGTGTACGGGCCTGTCGTCGTTAACGCCACGGTCTCCATGAGCATCACCACGGCTGCGGGCTACACGCACCAGGCCGTCGCGCTGCAAGTGCAGGCGGCCTTGCTGAGCTACATCAACAGCTTGCCGCTGGGCACAGCTTTGACGTATTCGCGGCTGGCGCAGGTGGCGTATGACGCGTCGCCTGCAGTTACCAACGTCACGGGCACATTGCTCAACGGCAGCACAGCGGATTTGCCGGCCACCAGCCTGCAGGTCATCAAAGCCACAACCAACTCCATCACGGTGACGTAATGGCAACCGGTGACCAACAAGACATCTTCACGCGCATACGCGGGTATCTACCGCGCTGGTTTGGTGATGTGGCGCAGTCGCCCATCCTCAACGGGCTGCTGCAGGGCCTCGCATACAGCGGCGCCTATGTCTACGACCTGTATGCCTATGCGAGGCAGCAGACGCGCATTCTGACCGCCACCGATGGCTGGCTCGACATGATTGCGGTCGACTTCTTTGGCCTGTCGATCCGGCGCAGGACCGGGCAATCCGACGCATCGTTTCGTGCAAACATCGTCGCCAACCTGTTTCGTGAACGCGGCACGCGCGGCGCCATCATTCGCGTGCTGACCGACCTGACCGGACGTGCCCCGACAATCATCGAACCAAGCCGCCCCGCGGACTGCGGCGCCTACGATGCGCCGAACAGCGGCTACGGCATGGCCGGCGCTTACGGGCAGGTCTCGCTGACGTATCAGGCGTTTGTGCAGGCATATCGCCCGCTCGGCAGCGGCATCCCGAACGTGGCCGGCTACAGCATCGTCACCACGGGCTACAGCGCGCCGTCGCAAGGCGAATACGTTGACGCGTCGATGAGCAGCAACACCGTGTCCGACGCTGACATCTACGCCGCGATCGAATCGGTACGGCCAGCGGCCTCGATCATCTGGACGCGCATCAGCTCCTAGGTGCGCACACACGCCTTCCTAACCACCGACAGCCCGGCACTACGCCGGGTTTTTTCTTTTGGAGAACAGTCTTGGATCGTCAGATTGTCTACAGCGGCCAGGTGCCGCAAACCACGGACCTGCTGAACACGAACCGGCAGACCATGATCGCGCTGGCAAAGCTCTGCGCTGATCTGTTCGGCACATCCACCGTCATCTCGGGCCTGGGCTGCGTGCCCACCACGCCCGCATCGATGAGCGTGGCCGTCAACCCGGGGCAGATCTACCAGCTCGCCAATGTGGACGGCACGCCGTACAGCGCACTGCCGCAAGATACTGCGCATAGCCTGCTGAAGCAGGGCATCTTGATGGACGCGCAGTCCTTCGTCCTCGCGGCGCCGGCCACGTCGGGCTATAGCCAGAACTACCTGATCCAGGCGGCCTACCTTGAGAGCGACGTCAACAACGTCGTGCTGCCGTACTACAACAGCGCGAATCCGTCGCAAGCGTTCAACGGGCCGGGCGGCAGTGGCAATGCGCAGCCGACGACGCGGGCGGGGCAGGTGTCGTTGCAACTCGTGGCCGGCACCGCTGCATCTACGGGCACGCAGACCACGCCGGCTGTAACCGCGGGCTACGTAGGGTTGGCCGTCATCACGGTCGCCAACGGGCAGAGCACGATTACCAACGCCAGCATCGCCCCGTATCCCAACGTGCCGACGGCACCAACGGGTGGCTTTCTGGCGGCCATCGGCGAGCGCTATTCCAGCATCCAGAACGTGGCCACATCGAGCACGCTTACCACGGCGGCGCTTGGCGCACTGGTCAACGTCACGGCCACCGGCCAGACCATGACGCTGCCGCCCGCAGCCAGCTGCCCGAACGGCACGAGCATCTGCGTGACCTATATGCAGGCCAGCGGCTCGACCACCGTCACGCGCAATGGTGCCGATACGCTCGCGTTCGGCCAGGGCAGCAGCGCCAACAGCCTCACGCTGAATCCCGGTGAGGCTGTGCAGTTTGTGTCGAACGGGGTGAATGGGTGGGTGAGTGCAGGGCAGACATTGACGACGGGGGTAACGCCGGCGCAGTTTGATAGCAGTGGGAAGTTGGCTACGACAGCGTTTGTGCAGCAAGCGCTGGGGAGCTTCTCCGGAGACCGCGGCGTTGCCGCGACGGGCGTTTTGACGCTGACGCCGGCCGATGTAGGTAAGCGTATCGAGCTTGGTGCGGGTGCGATTGCGACACTTCCACTGTGTTCCAGCATCCCCAAGGGGGCAGTGATCTTTGTTTCCGCCAGTCCGGCGGTCACGAATGCGGTGATTCAACGTCAAGGTTCTAATGACACTATTGCGTTCAATAACTCCGGCGCCTATACGAGCTATACCCTTGGCGCCGGTTGCGATGTTCTGCTTGTGAACGATGGAGGTATTTGGCGGGGCCACCTTGGGACTGAGACGCTGCGGACGTCGAATCTCTTTTCGAACTCATTGCAGTCAAGCGGTTACCAGAAGTTGCCAAGTGGTTTGATTATCCAATGGGGGTATGCGAATGGCTCTGCATCCACGGACATAACCGTGACGATGCCGATCGCTTTCCCGAACAAGTTTGCATCCGTCGCATTTGCGGGCGATTACACAGTTGGCAGCGGCTTAGTCGCAGCCGTGGCCTGTTGGATCAATGGGCCATCAAGTTTTACAAGCCGGTCGACCGTTTCGGTTTCGACTCATTGGATCGCAATTGGATACTGAAAACATGACCCGCAAATTCGCAGCATACGACTCCCAAGGCCACATCACCGCCTACTACGACAACATCGACAGCCCCGTCCCCGATGGCATGACCAATGTCATCGAAATCACGCAAGACGAATGGCTCGCTTGTATCAACCACCCTGGCTACACAGTGGTGAACGGTGCATTGGTCGCACCATTGCCGCCGACGAATGAGGAACTGCTGGCGCAAGCGAAAGCGTTGCAAACCACCAAAGCCAGCACCGCCTGCGCCTCGGCCCTCACCACCGGCTTCACCTCATCCGCCCTCGGCACACCCCACACCTACCCATCCCAAGACGACGACCAACGCAACCTCCAAAGCGCCGTCAGCGCCTCGGCTGTCGCACCGTCAAACTTGACAACACCCATCTGGTGCGCCAACAACGATGCCTGGTCCTTCACCGCGCACACTGCCGCACAAATCCAGCAAGTCAACGCCGACTGGCTGGCCCACCGCGTCGCCGCGCAGCAGAAGTACGCCGACCTGATCGCCAGGATCAACGCCGCAACCAGTATTGAAGAGGTGCAAGCCATCGACTGGTAAGCACCGCCATCCCAGCAACACAGCCCGCCTTCGCGCGGGCTTTTTCATTTCCGGGGGAACCATGTCTGAACCCATCAGCGGCAGCGCCGTTGCGGGGGTGGCGGGCGCTGCTGCCTTCAAGGCGCTTGGCGGGTTCGCGGCCGTGGCTTTTGCTGCGACTGTGCTCGCCACCATTGTCGTCATGGTGATGACGTTGCCTCGCGCCCGCGGAGAGTGGGCCGTTGCGCTTATCTCCACCGTCATCGCCAGTGTGGGCGGCGGCGCCACCGTCATCCAGTACTTCGGGGTAGCGCATTGGATCGGCTCGGCCAACGGTGCCATGGCACTCGGCGGCATCTATTTCGTTTGCGGCCTGCCCGGCTGGGCGTTCGTGCGCTGGGTCTTCAACTTCATCAACAAGCGGCGCGATGCCGACCTCGCCGAGGTCGTCGACGACGTGCGCGAATCCCTGCACAAGGCAAACCATGGCTGAACCGCTTCTCACCGCGGCGCAACTGCGTGCCGTCATGCCCAGCGCCGGCGGGCGGGCCGATGTGTTCGCCCCCATTCTTGCCGACGTGTTGCTGTTCCGGCAGATCAACACGCCCGCACGCATTGCCGCGTTTCTTGCGCAGGTCGGGCACGAATCCGGGCAACTGCGCTACGTGCGCGAGCTGTGGGGTCCCACGTTTGCGCAACGCGGCTACGAAGGGCGTGCCGACCTCGGCAATACGCAACCCGGCGACGGCAAGCGCTTTCTTGGTCGCGGCCTTATCCAGATCACGGGCCGCGCCAACTACCGTGCGTGCGGCATTGCGTTGGGCCTCGATCTCGAAGCGCAGCCCGAGCTGCTCGAGACACCCGCGCACGCCACGGCATCGGCCGCGTGGTTCTGGCTGAACAACGGGCTCAACCGCTTTGCCGATCAGGACAGCGACGCCGCCTTCGCGCAACTGACGCGCCGCGTCAATGGCGGCACGAATGGCCTGGATGATCGGCGCGCGCTGTGGTTGCGCGCCCGCGCTGTGTTGACTGGAGGGGCTGCGTGATGAGTCTGCTCGACCTGCGCTTCTGGGCCGGCGCCTTCCTGGCGCTGGTGCTCACCTTTGGCCTCGGCTATGGGGCTGGCGATCTGCATCGGCTTCAGGTCGAGCGATCCCACGCGTTGCAAGCCAAGGTGGCCGCCGCGCAAACAGAAACCCGCCAGGCCAACGTCAGCGCCCAGGTGACTGATCAAGCCGCCCAGGCTCAGACGCGCATCCAAACCGTCTTCCGAGACCGCATCCTTTACCGAGACCGTGAGGTACCCCATGAAATCGTTGTGCATGACGATGCTGTTTGCCGCATCCCTGGTCGCTTTGTCGGCATGTGGAACACCGCCAACCGGGCCGAGCTTCCCAGCACCGCCGGCCTCCTTGATGAAACCGCCAGTGGCGTTGTCCTCTCTGACGTTGAAGCCCAGCACGAGCGCGAGGCCGAAGCTTTCCACAGCAACGCCCAGCAACTGAAAGACTTGCAGGACTGGGTGAGTCAGCAGCAGGAGGCTGCGAAGCCTCAATAGACGCAGATATTGGCTTTGCCTCGCCCGGTGACGCTCAATCAATGATGTCGGCGCAGGCGTCAGTGGGCGCGGCCGCCACATGCCCCACCAGCGGCACCATCTTCAGGCCCGCAGATGCCACGCGGCACGGCGCGGCCACCACGCCGCAGCCGGAAAGAAGTGCAGCACCAAGCAGGGACACAGCGAGCAGAAGGTGTTTCATCGTGGATGGGTTTGAAAGCGAATGCCGGGCAGTGTGACACAGAGTCTTTCGCCAACCTGTGCGCGTTTGTATCGGGAAATGACAATCTGTGTGGGTCTCAACACCATGACGCGATGCGTCAGAGCGCAACAATAAAACTCGTTCGAAAGCCGCACAACGCTGACTTTGGGTGAAAAAGTCACATTCTGACTTTGCGCAAATTAACCCGCCAGCCTTTGCTGCAGGCCGCAAAACCAATGTTGATGCGGGTTTTCCCGCAATTTCACATATCGCAACAATAAATTGTCTGTCGCGACATTTATTGTCTGAACAGGCTCGCCTACGATGACTCCATCGAATGCGGCGCCGCAGCGAAAAAGAAGATCCGGGAAATGCCCGGATCACCTGCCCGACGCGCTGCGCCCATCTGGAGAAGACATCATGAAAGCCCAACGTACCCTGATTGCTGCCCTGATCGCCCTGGCAACTGTGCCGGCCCTGGCAGCAGCCAAGTTTGACGTGTACGCGCAAGGTGCTGCGCAAGTCAGCCAACGTTTCGACGTGTACTCGGACGGCGCCAAGGTTGGCGACAAGTTTGATTCGTACACCCAAGGCGCCAAGGCTGGCGATAAGTTCGATCCGTACACCCAAGGCGCCAAGGCTGGCAGCAAGTTCGACCCGTACACCGAAGGCGCACTGGCCCGTGCCGGCAAGTTCGATACCTATACCGAAGGCGCCAAGGTTGGCAGCAAGTTCGATCCGTACACCGAAGGCGCGCTGGCCCGTGCCGGTAAGTTCGATACCTATACCGAAGGCGCCAAGGCTGGCAGCAAGTTTGATCCGTACACCGAAGGCGCACTGGCCTGAGCCTGGTTTCTCCCGAAAAGACGCCCGCGCACCGCGGGCGTTTTTGTTTGTGTCACCGGGGAGCGCGATGATTTCGAACCGAGTCGCCATTGCGGCGTCTCACTCTCATCGCAACCAGGAAGCCATGATGATCCGTTTCCGTCGTCCGACCCGCTCCCTTCTGTGCCTTACGCTGGCCTCGGCCGCCATGCTGGCTGGCTGTGCGACCGTCACGCCGGGCCCATTCCAGATTACCGTGCGTGATGCCGATGACACGGTGCTCGAGCAATTCCAGTTCCAGGCCGGCTCGCAGGGGTCGCTGGAGACCGCCATGATCGGTATGTGCCGCGTGTATCCAGAGGCCACCGTCATCGCAGAGCAGCTCTCAACGCACGAGCGACTGCAAGAACGCTGCAAGCGTTCGTTTGCCTCAATGCTCTCGCCGTCCTGATGCTGCGCTGAAGCGGCTACCATGTCGCCTCATCGGCTGGCGGTGCCGGCCTTGTGTGAATATCCCGAGCACGCACCTGAGGCGCATGTGAACCCGCAAGACAAGTCCTCTGAGATTTCCCAGGTTTCCCGCTTTGCGGCGACACGGCCGCGCCTGCTGTCTGCGTTTGCGCTGGGCGCCGTTGCGGTCGCTGTTGTGCCAGCGCACGGGTGGCTTACGCGCCTGCTGCTCGGCTGGGATATCGCCGTGTGGGCCTACCTGATCCTGATCACAGTGATGATGCTGCGCGCAGACCCACGCCGTATCCGCGCCGTCGCCCGCCGTGAAGACGAGCGTACGTCGGCCGTGCTGGCGGTGGTCTGCCTCGGTGTCGTGGCCAGCATGGTGGCAATTGCGTTTGAGCTTGCGACAGCCAAGTCGGCGGGGCATGCGCAGACGTCGCACTACGTGTTCACCGGTATCACGGTGCTCGGCGCGTGGCTCATGGTGCCGATGATGTTTACGGTGCACTACGCGCATCTGTATTACCGTTCGCCCCACGAGCCGCCGCTGCTGTTTCCCGACGAGCAGCTCGACCCCGATTACTGGGATTTCCTCTACTTCTCCTTTACGATCGCGGTCGCCAGCCAGACGGCCGATATCAGCATTCGTTCGCGTGCAATGCGGCGAGCGGTGCTAGGGCAATCGCTGCTGTCGTTCTTCTTCAATACGAGCATCCTCGCGCTCTCCATCAACATTGCTGCTGGCCTGTTTTCATGACGATGCTGCCTCCCGAGCTTCCTTCCAACGCACACACTCGCCCCATCAATGCTGTCAGCTATGTGTTGGTGGCGGCCATGATTGCAGCCGTGCTGTGGCTGCACCTGTTGCCGGCTGCCATTGCCGGTTTCCTCGTCTACGCATTGGCGCGCAAGCTGGAAGCGCGCTTGCGCGAGCGAAGCAGGCTATCCAGGCGCGCGAAGGCGGTCGCGGTGATCTGCGTGTTCGTCATCGCCGCCCTCATTCTTGCTGGGCTTGGGATCGGGGTCGGCCGCTTGGTCGAGCACGGGCATGGGCTCGAAGGCATGCTTACGCGCATTGCCGACGTGCTCGACAACCTGCGGGAATCCTTGCCGGCGGCGGTGGTCGATTACGTTCCGCAATCGGTGACTGAACTGCGTGTCCAGCTCGTGCAGATGATCAAGGAGCACGGCCATCAGGTGTCGACCCTCGGTATCGACGGGTTGCGTGCAAGCGCATTGATGCTGGTTGGGCTGATCCTGGGGGCGATGGTGGCCTGGTCGGATACGCTTGATCCCGAGGACCACAAGCCGCTGGCCGCAGCACTGGTGAACCGGCTGAGCCGGTTGACCGATGCATTCGAGGCGGTGGTGTTTGCGCAGGTCAAGATCTCGGCGCTCAACACGGCGCTCGCGGCCATCTACCTGCTGGGCGCGCTGCCGCTGTTCGGGCAGCACGTGCCGTATTCCAAATCGCTGATCCTGCTGACCTTTGTGGCCGGGCTGATTCCTGTGGCGGGCAACCTCATCTCCAACACGGCCATCGTGGTGATGAGCGTGACCGCCTCATTGGAACTTGCGGTGGCATCGCTCATCTTTCTGGTGGTGGTGCACAAGCTGGAGTACTTCGTGAACGCACGCATCATCGGCAGCCGCATCGATGCGCGCGCGTGGGAGCTGATCCTCGCACTGATCGTGATGGAAGCGCTGTTTGGCGTGGGCGGCGTGATTGCTGCGCCGGTGCTTTATGCCTATATGAAGCGTGAGTTGACGGACGCCGGGCTGATCGGCTGAGCCATCTCTTGGGTTGAGGTGCGGGGTGACCCGCCAGCGCCCCCGCGCTGACGGCATCGGCAGAAAAGAGCGCGCCCTACGGGACGAGGGGCGCGCAATAACTCGCTGACCGAGAGACGTCAGCGAGCCGAGGGTCGGTACAGGGGGACGAAGCGAGCGGCGGGCGCGTGGCGTTGCCAGTGACATCCACGGCTTCGGACGTGACGAAGCAGCAGACGACCCGGTCGTCGAGCAGGGCCTGATAGAAAAGGTCTCCCATCGCGCGGCATAGCGTTCCCGTTAGCAGGATCATCATGGCTCCCCTCCCATGTCGGCCGATGTGCAGCATCCTCGATGCTGGTCATCGGTTCGGTTTGCGGATCGTTGTGCGTGTGAAGTTGGTCACGCAGCGGGTTCCGTCAGGCTGTCGGCACTGGCGCCTTGCGCTTGTTTCTGGCGTCGTGCTGCAGTCCTTGCTGCCGAGTATAGAAAGCGTCTCCTGAGCGGCCATGCTCCGAACGGAGTAGCCCCGCGCGAGAAAATGGCTAACACGTTAGCTGCCTGCCAGGGCAAGCTGGGCAAGGGTTTGCGGGAAGATGGCCGGTATCTGGGTGGAAACGGCGCCGCGCGGGCTGACGCTTTTGCCCTAACAGTAAATTGTCCGGTTTGCGTTAATCGTTGTCGAATTTGCGGTAACACGCCTGCACCGTTTAGGCGCAAGATTGAGCGCTTCCTCGCCTCAACACCGTTACCTCAAACCATCATGCAAACCACCGCAAACGGCACGGCCGCTGCATCGGCCGCCCCCGCCGCGCAGGCCGACAAGACCGGCTTTGGCGTGATCGGCGCCATCAGCTTCGCGCACTTCCTCAACGACATGATGCAGTCGTTGATCCTGGCGATCTATCCGCTGCTCAAGGGCAACTTCCACCTCGATTTTTCACAGATTGGGCTGATCACGCTTACGTACCAGATCACGGCGTCGCTGCTGCAGCCGATGGTCGGGCTGTATACCGACAAGCATCCGAAGCCGTATTCGCTGTCGGTGGGCATGGGCTTCACGCTGGTGGGGCTGGTGCTGCTGTCGGTGGCGCCCAACTTTGGCACGGTGCTGCTGGCGGCGGCGCTGGTGGGAACGGGCTCGTCGATCTTCCATCCGGAATCGTCGCGCGTGGCGCGTATGGCGTCGGGCGGACGTCATGGGCTGGCGCAGTCGCTGTTCCAGGTGGGCGGCAATGTGGGCAGCGCGATGGGGCCGCTGCTTGCGGCAATCATCATCATGCCGTATGGGCAGCACAGCCTGGCGTGGTTTTCGATCGCGGCGCTGATCGCTATCTTCGTGCTCTATCACGTGGGCGGCTGGTACAAGCGTGAACGCGCCGCGGGCCATGGCCGCAAGGCAGGTGGCCGGGCGCATGCCGCGGTTCAGCTGTCCGGCAAGCAGGTGGCGTTTGCGATGACGCTGCTGGTCGTGCTGCTGTTCTCCAAGTACTTCTACCTGGCGAGCCTGAACAGCTATTACACGTTTTTCCTGATCACCAAGTTCCAGCTGTCGGCGCAGACGTCGCAGCTGTTCCTGTTCCTCTTCCTGTTCTCGGTGGCGGTCGGCACGATCGTGGGCGGGCCGATTGGTGACCGCGTGGGCCGCAAGGTCGTGATCTGGGTGTCGATCCTGGGCGTAGCACCGTTCACGCTGTTGCTGCCGTACGCCAACCTGTTCTGGACCGCCGTGCTGACGGTGATCATCGGGCTGGTGCTGGCCTCGGCGTTCTCGGCCATCCTCGTGTATGCGCAGGAGCTGATTCCCGGCAAGGTGGGGATGGTGTCGGGCCTGTTCTTCGGATTTGCGTTCGGGCTGGGCGGCATTGGCGCCGCGGTGCTCGGCAAGCTGGCTGACGCAACCGACATCTACAACGTCTATCACCTCTGCTCGTTCCTGCCGCTCATCGGTTTGCTGACGGTGTTCCTGCCGGATATCGAACGCAAGCGCCAACAGGCGGCGTAACGCGACGCACCCTGTATACGGATGCAGCGCGGCGGACGTCTCCTCCCGGACGATCCGCCGCTTTGCTTTCGGCGTTACTTCTCGATGGCGTGGGTCGGGCCCGGCCACACGCCGGTCATCTCGATCTCGCGCCGGCCGGTCAGCCATTGGCCTAGCGGGCTGGGCCAGCTGAACGAATAGTTGTCGCTGTTCACCACGCCCTGGAACTTCACGTCCACCCGGATATCGGTGGCGTTGAGCGGGATGTTCGCGACCGTCTTGGAGATGCCGCCGCTGAGCGAAAACTCGTCGCTGCGCGGGCCTTGCTGCGTGTTGTAGCGCAGCTGGATGTGCGTAACGTAGGTGCAGCCCGGCTTGTTGTTGAAGTAGATCTCGAAGCCGCCCAGACGCGTGATCCAGTTCGGGATCAGCAGGTTGCCGTCGAACGAAGCAAACGTGTAAGCCACCGGAATGGGCGCAGGCGCCTGCTTGCCCGGCTCGAACGGCCACAGGTGCTGATCGACGCTCTTGGTCTGGTTGACCGACACGAACGACCCCTTGCCCGTGGCGCTGCCCAGCATGTCATGCACGGCGCCCGCCGAGCCCGTGATCGAGAACGACGAGTTGTTGTCTTGCGAGCCCACGTTGAGCCCGCTGTTGGCCAGGATCACGCTGGTCACCACGCCAAAGCCCTGCGCGATATTGCCGCCCGAGCCCATGCTGACGGACTGCGCCTGCTCGGCCAGCCACTTGATCGTTTCGGGCCGCGTGAGCTGCGTCAGGTCGTTGATGTACGACTCCGAGGCAATGCCGAATTCCGAGGCGATCGAGCCGACCGCCGAGAACTCCCATTTCACTTCTACGCCGGCATTGACTTTGGTGCCCGTGTCCGGGTCGGTGACCGAGCCGTCGAGTTTGACGTTGCTCTCTGTGCGGTGCACGTTGTTGGTCGACAGCTTCCATTGGTTCGGTACGGTGCGCGTGCTGATCGCCACGCCCGGCGTCTCCGGCTTGACGGGCGTGAAGTCGCCGGAGTCGGGCGAAACAAAACCCACGGCGCCAGGTTTGATGGTGGGGGCCAGCGTCCAGTTGCCCCAGTAAGCGGCTCGGCCGTTGCGGATCAGGTCAGTGAAGGCGCGATTCCATTGCATGGTTGCACTCCAGGTGTGAGGTTGTGCTGCGAGTCAGCGGGTTTGCGCGGTGGCCTCCATCGCCACGCGGCGACGGGGAGGGCGCGAGGGCACTGTCTCAAACGGGCTGACGCCTGTTAATGCAGCAGAAGACCTGGGGCAGACGGCATGGGCGCAGGCACGGGCAGGCCGCTCTGCGTGACATCACGCAAGCCGCGCGAGCCCTAGCGCCAATCCCAACCCGATCAGGGTCACGCCGATCACACGGTCTACGATGCGTTGCCGTGCCAGCAGCGAACGTCGCAACGCACCTGACGCAAACACCGCCGCCACCAACGCAAACCACACCGCGTGCGCCGCCGACATGAACACGCCATAGCCAAACTGCGCGACCAGCGGTGTGCCAGCGTGAACAACCTGCGTGTACGTGCTGACCACGAACAGCGTCGTTTTTGGATTAAGGGCATTGGTGAGAAAGCCCATGCGCAGCGCTGCGAGCGTCGATAGCGGCGCGGTGCCGCCACCGTGGGCGGCTGTCTCGCCCCCAGGCAACGCTTTGGCCGACAGTGTCTTCCAGCCAATCCACACCAGGTACGCCGCGCCTATCAGCTTGATGCCCTGCAGAAGCGCCGGAGCATGCGCAATCAGCAGCCCCACGCCGAACATCGTGTAGAACACGTGCACCTGTACGCCCAGCGCAATGCCCAGCGCGCAGAGCACGCCGGCGCGGCGCCCATGCAGCAGGCTGTTGCGCGTGACCATGGCAAAGTCCGCGCCCGGACTGATGACGGCCAGGATGGTGATGAGGGCAATAGCAAAAAGTTCGGTCATGACGGGCGCAATCGCAAAGTGAGGATGCGCCGATTCTGGATGCCTCCGCCATCGCCGAAAATCGATTTATGATGCCGTCTTTCGGTGAGAAAAACTGACAGATGGCGCTGCCTCCGCTGAATACTCTGCGCGTGTTTGAAGCTGCTGCCCGGCATGGCAGCTTCGTGCGTGCGGCGCAAGAATTGCACGTTACGCATGGCGCTGTAAGCCGACAGATACGGCTATTGGAAGCATCGTTAGGGGTGGATTTGTTTGAGCGGCGCAACCGCGCGGTCTTCCTGACGCCTGCGGGTGAACAGTTGCATGCGGCTGCGACTGATGCGTTCGCCATTCTCACGGATAGCATCGACCAGATTGCTCGTCGGGCCACGTCTTCAGCGCTGGTCGTATCGTGCGAGCCGACGCTGGCGATGCGGTGGCTGATCCCGCGGCTGTCGCGTTTTCAGGTGCGGCATCCGTCCACCCAGGTGCATCTGTTTGCTGCGGGCGGCCCCATCGATTTCGCCCGCACGGGCGTGGACGTCGCATTGCGCCGTGATGACTTTGCGTGGCCCGCGCACGTGCATGCGGCGCCCATTTGCGATGAGTGGATTGGCCCGGTGCACGCCCCGCAAGCGGATATCGCCGCGCGCCGACGGCTGCTGCATACCGCCACGCGCCCAGATGCATGGCAGGCGTGGTGGCGGGCCAGCAGCACGGCACGGCCGCGCGGTCGGTTGCCCGAGGCGCGCTACGAACATTTCTATCTGAGCTTGCAGGCGGCCCTCGCGGGGCAGGGCACCGCCATCGCGTCGAAGCTGATGGCTGGTGATGACCTGAAAGATGGGCGGCTGATTGCGCCCGACGGCTTTCGACGCGACGGGTCGGCCTACTACCTGCTGGCCGATGCGCCTATTGCGGCCGACAGCGCGGCCGGCGCGTGGCTCGCCTGGTTGCGCGAAGAGACGGCCGCCACGCTTGCGGACTAGCGCACGCTGGCTTACGCCGCTGCGTGCCCGCCGCCAAGGATGCCGCGAATGGTGGCCAGATAGGCCTCGCCCACGGCCCGGTTGAATGGTCGCGCACGCGGTGTCGCCCGCTTGCGCGGCGGCGTCAGGCCCAGCGTGCGGCAGACTTCCGACGCATACGGCCGCCCGCGCACATTCATGCGCAACACGACTTCGTTCAGCGCCTGTTCACCCAGGCGCTCGCGCAGCCAGAGCACCGTCTGGCGGTCGTACTCGTTTTCGATGCGGATCAGGTCGTCCATGGTGAGTGCTGTATAAATTTACAGTTACTGTAAATATATACAGGTATCCACAGATTTCAAGGGCGATGTTGCAGTCGCGCCGCACTACCGCGACGGGCGCCTCAGTCGACCCGGTACATGCCGTATCCGTCCACCTGCACCCGCCCATCTGCCTGCAGTTCGGCCAGGTGCTGGGAAATCGTGCGGGTTTCCGCGCTGACGACCCACAACGCCTCGTAGCCCGGCGGATACAGCAGGCGCTGCTCCACCAATTGCGCCAGTGTCTTGGGGGATTCGCGCAGCATGGCCAGCAGACGCTGTTCGCGTTCGTCCAGCTTGGCCGTATACGCCGCCAAGTCGCGCAGAAAGTGCGCGCGGTCCGTGTAGATGCCGCGATGGTGCGACGTGACCCAGACCTTGGCCGGAATGTCCGGCAGGCGCGCCAGACTGCGGCGGAAATCACGCAGGCTTGAGCAGGCGTCGCCGTAGTAGGGGCCGAAACCGGTCAGGTCGATGTCGCCGATGAACGCCACGCCTTCGGGCTCGACCAGCAGAACCGTGTGGCCGGCGGTGTGGCCGGGCATGTGAAACGCGCGGACGTGCGTATCGCCCAAGTCCCACCGCGCACCGTTTTCATAGCCCAGCGCATCGGGGCGGGGGGCGTAAAAGAACTCGCGCTGCAGTTTGTCCAGCATGGCCGGAGCGGTGGCATCGTCCAGGCCGTATGTGGCGACCATGCCCTCCCAGCTTTGGACGGCGGCCAGATCGGCTTCATGCACGTACACCGTCGCGCGGGGCAGCCGATGCAGACCAGCCATGTGGTCTTCATGCACATGCCCCATTACCACCAGCTCGGTCGCGTCGAACTCGGGGCCGATGTGGTTGGAGACGAGCGGCGTGTCGAACGCGGCCAACGTGTCCGAGCCGCGGATGACGATCTGGTTGCCGTCGGGATATTTCCCGCTTTTCTCGCCGAAGAACACCGACACGCGGCCGAAGTCGGCACGCGCCGTCGTTGCATGGGGCAGGGTCGCCATCTCGCTTGCTCCGCGTGGCTGGGCCGGTGTCAGACCGTCATGCCGCCATCGACGACGATGCACTCGCCATTGGTGTAGCTCGCCGCATCAGACACGAGGTAAAGCACCGTGCCGGCCATCTCGCGCGGCTCGGCGTGGCGGCGCATCGGGATCTCGCTGATCCAGCGGTCGTACGTGGCTTTGTCTTCAAACAGGGCGCCTGCGAACTTGGTCTTGGTCAGACCCGGCAGCAGCGCATTGACGCGAATGCCGAACGGCCCGCATTCCTTGGCGAAGGCGCGCGTCATGTGGGCCACGGCGGCCTTGGTGATGGAGTAGATGCCCTGTTTGTCGCCCGGGTGCAGCGCATTGACCGACGCGGTATTGACGATCGCGCCGCCGCCCTGCGCCTTCATCATCTTGCCGGCTTCGACCGACATGAAGAAGTAGCCGCGGATATTCACCTCCACGGTCTTCTCATAGGCCGCCAGATCCGTGTCGAGGATGTGGCCGAAGTGCGGGTTTGCCGCCGCGTTGTTGATGAGGATGTCGAGCCGGCCGTGCTTGCGGCGGATGGTGTCGAACGCCGCTGCAATGTCTTCCATGCGCCCGACGTGGCAGGCGAGGGCTTCTGCTTTGCCGCCGGCTTCGCGGATGCGTTCTGCCACGACTTCGCAGTCGGCCAGCTTGCGGCTCGACACGATCACGTGCGCGCCTTGTTCTGCAAGCAGCTTGGCAATCTCTTCGCCAATACCGCGGCTGGCGCCAGTGACCAGGGCGATCTTTCCGGTCAGGTCGAACAGGTTTGTGCTCATGGGGTGCTCCTCCAATGGTTTTGTGTTTTGGTCGTCCGCCTGGGCGATCAACCGTATGTCTGGAATGCGCGTCGCGCCGGGTCGTCCAGATGCGGGACGCCGTTGAAAGTGGCCAACTGGAACGATTCAGCGTTGAAGAAATACTGCGAGACGCTGCTGTTGCGGATCTGCAGGTTCAACGCAATGGCGCTGGTGGGCGGAGCGGCCAGCACCTGCTGCGCGGTCACTGCAATGGGACCGCCGGAACTGATCGCCAGCACACGCTGCCCGCCGCCAGCCTGGATGGCCGCGCGCGCGTCGCCTACGCGCTGCTGGAAGGCGGCCCAGGTCTCGGGCAGCGGACCGCGAATCTTGTCGTCCGACCACAAATGCAGCACCTGCTTGAGCGCCCGGTAGTGATCGCGCATCGAGCCCGAAGCCAGTTGCGTCAGCTCAGGAAAATCTTCGCCGAGCGCGGCAAAGAGCCCCTGGAAGTCGTATTCGTTCAGCCCGGCGTGCTGCTCATACGCCGCGCCCGAAATGCCCATGCCCCGCAGGATGCCGTCGACGGTCTGCTCATGGCGGCGCAATGTGCCGCAGATGACGCGATCAAAAACAATGTCCTGCCGCGCGAAATATTCGCCGAGCCAGACGCTCTGCTGCTCGCCGCGCTCGGAGAGCCGGTCGTAATCTGCCGCGCCAAACGAGGCCTGTCCGTGCCGTACGAGATAAAGCTCCGCCATCGTCTGCTCGCCAAATCAAAGGGGATCAGATTAGCGGGGCGTGCATTATTTGTGAAATTTATTCTTTGAATGACCGGTAATGCATGCAATGAATAGTTGCGCCAGTGCTTGATCGTGCCACCCGCCGCCCCTGCATGACTTGTCTGCCAGGACAAGCTGCGGGTGACACCCGTGCGCCTCGCGCAACATCACTGCCCCCGCAAGCACCGATCTTGTGTGTAATGGCCGTTTTGTCACTCCGCTACAAAGGTCCCGTATGAAACCATCCCGCCTTGCCGTTGCTGCGCTGCTGCTGTGTGCCTCAGGGCTGTCCTGCGCTGCCGATGCCAATCCCAAGGTGCTGTCCGCCGCAGAGGGTTACCGTGGCGACGCACTGCACCTGCTTGAGCGCTTGGTGAATATTGATTCGGGAACGGGCAACGAAGCCGGGCTCAGCCAGATGGGCAGCATCGTCACCGACGAACTGCGCAAGGCCGGCGCCCAGGTGGAAACGGTGTCCGCCGCGCCAGCAGTCGGCAACAACATCCTCGCCACCTGGAAGGGCACTGGCAAAACGCGCATTCTGTTGATGGCCCACATGGACACCGTCTTCAAGGACGGCACGGCCCGCGCCAAGCCGTTCACCATCAAGGACAAGCGCGCCTACGGCCCCGGCGTGATGGACGACAAGGGCGGCGTGGTGGCGGGTTTGTACGCGATGAAGATTCTTCAGCAGCTCGACTTCAAGCAGTACGGGCAAGTCACGCTGCTGCTCAACACCAACGAGGAAACCGGCTCAAAGGGCACGCGCGCGTTGATCGAGCGCGAGGCCAAGCAGCATGACGTGACGCTCAACCTGGAGCCCGGCCGGCCCGCGGATGGCCTGGTCGTGTGGCGCAAGGGCAGCGGCACGGCGGAGATCGACATCAAAGGCAAGGCCGCGCACGCCGGTGTGGCGCCCGAATCCGGTCGCAACGCCGCAAACGAACTGGCGCACCAGGTGCTGCAAGTCGGCAAGCTGGGCGACAGCGCCAAGCAGACAACCTTCAACGTGACGGTGCTCAAGGCGGGCGACGCAACCAACGTCATTCCCGACCATGCAACGGCCTATGCAGACGTGCGCGTGGCTGTGCCGGAGGAATTCGACCGCGTGGAGCGCGATCTGACGCGCGTGTCGGCCAACAAGCTGATCGCCGAGACGGAAGTGAAGACCTCGCTGGTGCGCAGCTTCCCCCCGATGCCGCGCAATGCAGCGTCCGACCAACTGGCCGCCAAGGCGCAAGCCATCTACGGCGAGATCGGCCGCAAGCTCACGCTCGAGGGTAGCGGCGGCGCGGCCGATTCCAGCCTGTCGGCGGGTGTCGGCACGCCCACGCTCGATGGTTTCGGGATTGTCGGCGGCGGCATCCACACGCCGGAGGAATACGCAGAAGTGGAGAGCGTCGTGCCGCGTCTCTATCTGCTGTCGCGCATGATCATGGAGCTTGCGGCGAACAAGTAAGCGCCGCGCCGGCGGTACGCAACAACGAACGGGTGATGGCGCGGCGCTGTCACCCGTTTTGTTTTGTTGACCGCGCGGGCCGCTAAGCAGGTACCGGCGAAAGCAAGCCCAGCCAAGCCACAAGCACGAGGATGAGCATGGCAAGGCAGGTCTCCGCCTGCAGGCTTCTATGCAGCGCCTTCACTGCGCCCGTGGAATCGCCCGTGCGGAGGGCGGCCGCAAGCCCCGGGCTCAGCCGATAGCGATTGCCTGCCGCCAGCGCGAGCATCAACACAAACAGCGTGAGCTTGCCAAGCAGCAACCATCCATACGGCGTGGTGAAGAGCGCATCGAAGGTTGGGCCGGCGATAAGCACGTAGTTGACGACGCCCGTGGCGATCAACATCCCCACGATGCACGTGCCGATGATCGCGAAGCCGTTGGAGGCACGGCTGAGCGTTTGCACCGAATCCGGCGTGCGGGCTCGCGCGGCCAACGACAGCAACACGAAGGCGACCAGCGCTCCCACCCACGTGCCAGCCGCGAGCAGATGTGCGATGTCGGCGGCGAGATGGAGCATGCCGCGCACGCCGTCGTCCATGGCGCCGTGCCCGGCCCACGCAAGCGTGGCCAGCGCGATGGCACCCGACGCCGCAAGCCCGATCCGTTGGCGGCGCATATTTCGGCGCCATGCGATTCCTACGATGAGACTGGCCGCAAGCACCGCTATGCGCACCAGCCATGCCGCACCGACTGCCGTGCCGGTCAAAATCATGTCGAAGACATGGCCGGTCAACTGGCTGTAGTGCGTGGCGCCTGTCATCGACTCGGCCATCGCCACCACGTCCCAGATCGACAGCACGATGCCGGCCAACGCCGCTGCCTCCGCCACCCTGCCGTACAGCCGAAAGATGCCCGACGATGGATCGATTGGGCCGAGCGCGTAAAGGCTGAAAAGCGATACGCCAAAGAGCACCATCAAATCCAGATACAGCGCAAGGCGCAGGGTGATGGCCAGCCAGTCCTCCGGCATCGCGTTACTTCACCTGGAACGTCAGGTTGCCGGCCACGCGGTGCGTGTCTGCGGCCACAACGTGCCAGTCAACGCGATACGCCCCAGGCGCGAGCTGCTGCGTGGGCGATACGGTCAGCGTGCGCCCGTCGCTGCTGGTGGCAACCTTGGTGGCCACATTGGTGGGCCCGGATGCTGCCGTCATGACAAGCGTGGCGTCGCAGAACTGTGCAACCAGTTTTTCCGAGAAATGGAGCGCAATCTGGGCCGGCGCCGGGCCCGTGGATTTGTCGGCGGGATTGGCCGAGAGCAGCTTCGGATGGGCCAGCGCCAGCGTGGTGACGAGGGCGGCACCGACGGCTACGCACGCTTGGGCAAGTCGGGACGGGCTGAGCATAGGCATGCGGGTTTCCTGCAAAGTTCGGGGATTGCGGCTAGCGTAACGCATTGTTTTCCGCTCAGGCGCGGAGTCGCGAGCAGCCGCCTGACCATGTGCGCGCGGCAGCGCAAGGCCAAACTAGATGTAAACGACCACATCCCGCAACCCGCATTGCCGGGCCGATGTGCTATCGTCGCCGCCACGAAAAATTCACAAATTCCGGGTATGCACGACGTCGTCATCAGCGGCACGGGCCTGTGGGTCGCGCCCGAGGTCATCACCAACGAGGAGCTGGTCGCCTCCTACAACGCCTACACCCAGCGCTACAACGCGCAGCATGCCGCGGCGATTGCGGCGGGCGAGCTGACGGCGCTGGCGGAATCGTCGGCGGAGTTCATCGAGAAGGCTTCGGGTATTCGACAGCGCTACGTGATCGACAAGGCCGGCGTGCTGGACCCGACGCGCATGCGCCCGCATCTGACGCCGCGCCCGGACGATGCGCTATCGCTGCAAGCAGAGATTGGCGTGGCCGCCGCGCGCGATGCATTGGCCGCTGCCGGCCGCGACGCCGCCGACGTCGACATGCTGCTCTGCGCGACGTCCAACTTCCAACGCCCGTATCCGGCGTTGGGCGTGGAAATTCAGAACGGCATTGGCGCGGGCGGTTATGCGTTCGACATGAACGTAGCGTGCTCGTCGGCCACGTTCGGGCTGGAGCAGGCCATCAACGCCGTGCGCAGCGGCACGGCGCGCGCCGCGCTGGTCGTGAGCCCGGAAATCACCTCCGGCCACCTCGATTGGAAAGACCGCGATTGCCACTTCATCTTCGGTGACGTGTGCACGGCCGTGCTGGTCGAGCGCGCGGAAGACACACGCTCCGCCGACGCCTGGCGTGTGCTCGGCACCAAATGCGCGACGAGCTTTTCCAACAACATCCGCAACAACGCCGGCTACCTTTCGCGCAGCGAAGACCGCAACCCGGACGACCGCGATCAGCTCTTCCGCCAGGAAGGCCGCAAGGTCTTCAAGGAAGTCTGCCCGATGGCCGCCGAGCACATTGCCGGCCATCTGCAGCAACTGGGCCACGCCCCGGCCGACGTGCGCCGCTTCTGGCTGCATCAGGCCAACCTGGCGATGAACCAGCTGATCGGCAAGCGCCTGCTTGGGCACGACGCATCGGCGGACGAGGCGCCGGTCATTCTGGATGAGTTCGCCAACACCGCATCGGCGGGTTCCATCATTGCGTTCCACCGTCATCGTGCCGACCTGAAGTCGGGCGACCTGGGCATGATCTGCTCGTTTGGCGCGGGCTATTCGATCGGCAGCGTGGCGGTGCAGAAGCAGTAATCGATCTGCACCGAATCGCGGGCGACGCTCAGGTCTGACCGGGCAGCGTCGCCGCGAAAAAATCCAGCGCCCGGCGCACGGCCTGGGCATGCACCGCATCGCGATCGATGCCGGCGTTGTCCTTGCACAGCAGCGGCACATGGGGTGCGGCACCCGGCAGGCACGCGTCCACGAACGTGTAGTGCGACGCCCCCGGCACCAGCAGCAGATCGGCCTTGGGCAGCATCTTGGCGACGCGTCGCACGTTGGTGTCGATGGGCACGGTGACATCCGCGTCTCCGGCCATCAGCGAGACCGGGATGCTGATGTTGCCAAGCGACGTCGCGTCCATCGCCATGCCCAGTGCGGGCGCCATCGCAAAGACGGCTTTGATGCGTGCGTCGCGGTAGGACGCACCGGAGCGGGCGAGGGAGGCTTCCGTCTGCGATGACCTCGTTGTGTCGGCAGCCGGGTTGATCTGCGCGCGGGCCATCTCCGGCGGATGGCAGATGGCGTCTGCCTGTGGCGAGCCGCAGAACGCCATGAAGGCCGCGACATCCGTGCGGGCGCCGGCCAGTTCCAGCACCGTATAGCCACCCAACGAAAAGCCCACGGCGCCGATGCGCGTGCGATCGACATGCGCGCCCAATACGGGATCGGCTAGCACGCCATCCAACACTTCGCTCACATCGGTGGCGCGCTCCCACCACAGCATGAAGCCTTCGCGCGTTAGCGGTTCCAGCGCCGTGTTGCCCGGATGGTTCACGCCCACGACGATGTAGCCGTGCGCGGCCAGGGCAGCGGCCATCCAATCGAGGCTTCCGGCCGTGCCGCCCGTGCCATGCGAAAGCAGAAGCAGCGGATATTGCCCCTGCGTTGACGCAAAGGGCGCCTCGCGCGCAGATGGCTGCATGCGGAACGGCGACCGGCCCGGCGCATCGATGTTGTGCGAAACCTCCGGCACGGAAATATCAATCGGATACCAGACGTTGGTGATGAGCGCCTGCGTGCGCGCCCCGCGCCAATGGCGCTCAGCCTGCGGGTGAAACGCGCGGGTGGTTTCGCCCACGTGATAAGGCGTAGCGGGCTCGTCTGCGGCACCGGCATACGCGGCGCCCATGACTAAGGCCGCCAGCGCGGCGGCAAGGCAACGATGCAGCATCTTTACTCCTTGCAGATGGGGATCATCAGGTCGGTCACGCAGGCGCGCGGCGGGCGATGTCGCCCGGGGCTGCGATACAGCTCAAGCGCCGGGCGGTCGTCCGGTTCGAAGCCGTAGCTTGGGAGACACCCGCCGTAGAGCGCCTGCATGGTGGGCGCGATCAGCGCGTAAGGGCCGATCAGCCGGTGGCAGGCGTAGAGGCCGCCTTCGATGCGCATCGGCTGCAGGCGGCCGGTGATTGCGCGCGGCGTATCGAGGATCACGCCCGCGAAGTATTCGAACGAGCCAGGCGTTTCCGGGATCGCCATAGCAGATGCCAATGCGGTCAGGCGCCTCTGCCGACTCCATATCGATGCCGAGCAGTTGCCGCAGCATGACAAACGTCTGGCGAATGGTCGCAACGGGGCCGTCGTGGCGCAGGCAGAGCGCGTGCAGAGGCGGCTGCTCGATCAGTTCGATGGGCGGCAGGTCTGCGGTCTCGGTGCTGCGCACATTCAGTGCCTGCTGCCGGGTCTGGAACGCGCGCGGGCTTACGCCGGTGAATTCACGGAAAGCGCGGGCGAAGGCCTGCGGGCTGCCATAGCCGACATTGAGTGCGACATCGGTGACGGAATCTTCTGCGCCGCTCAAACGGTGCGCGGCCTGCGCCAGCCGCATGCGCTGGACGGTCTCGAACACGCCTTCGCCGGTGAGCGCCCGGTAGATGCGATGAAAGTGAAACGGCGACAGGTGCGCTACCGCCGCCAGGCTCTGCACCGTGTGCGGGGCGGCAGGGTCGGCCAGGATCGCTTCGATCACGCGGGCGATGCGGCGGTGATAGTCGTGTTCAGTGCGCGGTTTCATGGGGCAAAGCATAGTCGCCCCGCAGGCGCTGCGCGGTGCAGCGATTGCGCAAATCTGCGCGCAGGGCTATCGCCCGGCCGACGCCCGGAGGGCGGAAGCGAACGTCCGCAGCGCCTTTTTTGCCACAGGATCGGTCAAGCGCGAATGCAGTACCACGCTGCGTGGTGGAAGCGGAGGCAGGCCGAGCGCAGCGCCCATGTCCACCGTGCCGGGCGGCGCCACGCGGCGGCTGAGTGCAGCCACGGCCAGGCCTGCTGCAGCGGCTGCGCCGATGGTGGCCACGCCGCCGCCCACAAATACCTCCTGCCAGGCAATGCCCGCGCCTTCCAGCGTGGCGACTGCCATCTGGCGTATGCGGCATGTGTCCGCTTGATTCGCCAAGCGAATGGGCTCGCCGGCGCGGTGCTCGAAGTCGGGCGCGGCCATCCAGCCGAACGGTTCTTCCATGAGGACTTCACCATCGGTGCGACGGTTGTCGTGGCGCAGCACGATGGCCGCATCCAACGCGCCGCTCTCGAAAATGTCGAGAATCTCCCACGAACTGCCGATGCGGATTTCCAGCGTCAATGCGGGTTCGGCCAAGCCCATCTGGCGGAGCAGCCGTGGCAGTTCCGCGCCGACGATGTGGTGGCTCATCCCGACCGACAAGCGCCGCCGTTCCACGCCAAACGCGCCCAGCGCCCCTTCGTGCGCGGCCACCAGCTCGCGCGCCGCCACCAGAAAGGCCGCGCCATCCTGAGACAGCCGCACGAGACGCGGCGTGCGCTCCAGAAGCCGGCGGCCCAGCGCATCTTCCAGCCTCTTGATCTTCAGGCTCACGGCGGATTGCGTGGAATCCATGGCCTCGGCCGCGCGCGTGAAGCTCTTCAGATCGGCGGTCAGCACGAACGCCTGGACGGCCTCCAGATCCAGCATCTTCATGGTTCAATCATTTTGGAATCGAATGATTGAAATACCTTAGGATGTATTTTTTCAATGATCAATGTGAGGCATGCTGTGGTCACTGCAAACCAAGGAGTGGACCATGCCCCTCGTTCAAGTGTCGCTGCGGCGCGGCAAGCCTGCCGCTTATCACCAGGCCATTTTCGATGGCGTCTATCGCGCCATGCGCGAGACATTCAACGTGCCGGAAGATGATCGCTTCATGACGCTCACCGAGCACGACGCGAGCACCTTCAGCGTCAGCCCGACTTACTTCGGCATCGCGCGCAGCGACGATGTGGTGATCATCCAGATCACCGCCAACAACACGCGCAACCTCGAGCAGAAGCAGGCGCTCTATCGCCGCATCGTCGAGTTGCTGGGCGACAAGCCGGGCGTGCGGCCCGAAGACGTATTCATCAACCTCGTGGAGGTGCTGCCCGAGAACTGGTCGTTCGGCAACGGTATCGCGCAGTACGCGCAATGACGCCGCGCCAGGCGCTTCTGGCGCACCTGGGCGGCGTGTTGTGGGCGGCAGCGTTGATCGTCGGCGCGGCGGTCACCTTGGCGGCCGTCACGCGCGACGTATTGCAGATGCTCAGTCCTTGAGCGAATTGCCGAGCATGTCGAGCAGGAATTGCGTGCCGCGCTCACGCGATCCGGAATCGTCGTAGCCATCCAGGAAGGCGCCTTGCTCGGTCATCACGAGGTGCGTGCCGTCCGAACCGTCCTTCGGCTCACGCAATTCCAACGTGGCGAGCGAGGCGGAGATCTTGCGGTCGTCCAGGTGCATCACGTACGAATAGACGACCCGCTCGTTGGGGATGACGTCGTGATACAGCGCTTCAAAACTGGAGACGACACCGCTGTCCCACCGGCCCTTGACGACTTCGCGGCCGCCGGGCGTGGCATCCATCTCACGCACGAGCAACGTGTAGCCGTTGCCGCCGGCAAACCACTTGGCCTTGGCAGCCGGGTCTGTGAGGGCCTTGAACACGCGCGAGCGCGGCGCGTCGTACGTGCGCTCCACCGTGAAGGTGGCATGCACCACCGAGCGCTGGATGCCATCGGCCACCGGCACGCTTGCGGCTTCGCGCTCCAGCTTGTCCAGCGTCTGCTTCCAGCCTTCGGACGCGCCCTTGATCATCATCTCGGCAATCGGCGCCAGCGGCGTGTGGGTCTGCGTGACTTCCATGCGCGTGCCCCCGCACTCTTCGGCAAAGGTGACGACGGTGTGGGCGTTCATCAGCGGGCGGTTGTCGCCATCCACAACGTTCATGTCGATGACGAGGCGCGCGTTGGGCACGATCTCGAGAAAGTGTCCGCGCGACCAGTGGTCTTGCCCCTCGGGCGAGCGCATGCACACATCGAACTTGCCGCCCACGCGAAACTCCACCGTCGCGTCGGGCACCGTGTAGTGCGTGGGGCAGAACCAGCGCTTGATGTGATCGGCGGTGCTCCAGGCCTTGAAGACCCAGTCGCGGGATACCGGGAAGGTGCGCGAGATCACGAGGGGGCGCAGGGTCGTGCCGGCGGGGCTGTCAATGGTCGTCGTCATGCAAGTCTCCTTGGGTTTTGAGGGTGTCCAGATAGGCGCCGAGGCGGTCGAAGTGCTGCTCCCACTCCAGGCGCCGCTGGTTGATCCACTGCTCTGCGAGGCTCAGCGCCTCGGGTTCGATGCGGCAAGTCCGCACGCGGCCCACCTTTTCCGATCGCACGAGACCGGAGTTCTCCAGCACCGACAGGTGCTGCATCACCGCAGGCAGCGAGATATCGAGGGGTTGAGCGAGTTCGCTCACCGACGCCGGCCCGCGCACGAGCTGCACCAGCATCGCGCGCCGGTTGCCGTCTGCCAGCGCCTGGAAGGCGAGATCGAGGGAGGTGTCATGGTTAAGCATGTGGTTAACTATAGCGCCTCTGAATAGTTAAGCAAGTACTTTATCTTTCCGTCGTTGACACACCGATTTACTTCGCATACAAAGTAAAAAACTTCGCGTACGAACTAAATCGACGTCATGGACAGCACACTGCACACCATTCTCGCCACGGACGGCTACCCGCTGGGCGCCATGCTCTGGACAGCCGCCGGCATGCCGCAGGGCGTGGTGGTCATGCATCCGGCCACGGGCGTGCCGCAACGCATCTACCAAGCGTTCGCCAAGTTTCTGGCCGAACGCGGCTTCCACACCATCACGTATGACTACCGCGGGATCGGCGCATCCCGGCCCAAGAGCCTGCGCCGCTTTGCTGCGCGCATGCGCGACTGGGCCCTGCTCGACGCCGAAGGCGTGATGCGATGGGCGAAGGCGCGTTATCCGGAACTGCCGCACCTAGCGATCGGACACTCGGTGGGCGGCCATGCCATCGGCCTGTGCTGCGCCGACTGGGATGTCGCGGGCGTTGTGCAAGTGGCTTGCCACACGGGCAATTCGCGCTTTATCCGCCAACGCGGCGAACGCTGGCGCGTGGAGCTGATCCTGCGCGGCGTTGGCCCATTGATGGCGAGGCTGATCGGCTACGTGCCCGGCAAGCGCATGGGCCTGGGCGAAGACCTGCCGGGCGGTGTCGCCATCGAATGGGGCGCATGGGCCGGCATGCAGCGTTACTTTTTCGATGATCCGACGCTGGGTGCCATCGAGCGCTTCAACCGCGTCACGCACCCCGTGCTCGTCTACGGCTTTGACGACGACCCGTGGGCCACGCCCGCCGCCATCAACGCGTTGACGATGCACTTCACCAACACGTGGGTCGAGCGCCGGCAAATCACGCCTGCGCAGGCCGGCGGCGCAGTGGGGCACATGGGCTTCTTCCGCTCGCAGTTCGCCACCACGCTGTGGCCAGGTCTGGCGGATTGGCTACGCGAACGTGCCGCCGCCACACGCAACGAAGCGGAGGCTGCATGACGGCACCCGACCGCCGCCTTGTCTATCTGATCAGCGTCGGACAACGCCGCTTGCAGCGCTGGATTCAATCGCGCACCGGCGAGGGCGTGACCGCCGCGCAGTCCGGCCTGCTGTTCTTCCTGGAGAAGAACGACGGCGCGTTGATGCGCGAAGCCGGCGCCGCGTTGGACCTCGGCCCCTCTGCGATGAGCGGGCTGGTCGATCGCACCGCCGACGCCGGCCTCATCGAGCGCCGCGCCGATGCCAAGGATGGCCGCGCCTGGCAGCTCTGGATCACCCCCGCAGGCCGCGACGCCTTGGCCGAAACACGCACCGGCCTGGCTGAGCTGAACGCGCGGCTGACCGAAGGTTTTACCGACGCCGAGATCGATGTTGTCGCACGCTGGCTCGCCAGCCTGCAAACCAAGTTCCCCAACGGAGACGAGCAATGAGTGAACACATCCAGAGCCGCAACGCCGATGGCGTGCTGACGCTCACCCTGGCACGCGCCGACAAGAAGAACGCCATGACCGACGCGATGTACGGCGCACTGGCCGATGCGCTGGACGCCGCCGAGCGCGACAACACCGTGCGCGTGGTGCTGCTGCGCGCCGAAGGCGACATGTTCTCCGCCGGCAACGACATCACCGAATTCGCGTCGATCGCCATGTCGGGCGGCAAGAGCAACAAGGGTGACGCCGAGCGCAACGTCGTTCGCTTCCTGCATGCGCTGGCCAGTGCCACGCGCCCGCTGGTGGCGGCAGTGCAGGGCCGCGCGGTCGGTATCGGCACGACCATGCTGCTCCATTGCGACTTCGTGCTCTTGGCGGACAACGCACAGCTTTCCACGCCGTTCGTCAATCTGGCGCTGGTGCCGGAAGCGGCGTCGAGCCTGCTGATGCCCGCGCGCCTGGGCCACGTGCGCGCGTTCGAGATGTTCGCGCTGGGCGATGCGGTGAGCGCGGAATCGGCGCTCGCATGGGGCTTGGCGAATCGGGTGGTGCCGTTGTATCAGCTCGGCACGGAGGCGGAGGCGATTGCGGCGCGGTTGGCGCGCCAGCCGCTGGGCGCCCTGACCGAAACCAAGCGGCTGATGCGCGATGCCGAACTGCTCAAGCAGCAGATGGATGCCGAGAGCGCCTGCTTTGCGCAGCGCCTGAAGTCTCCGGAGGCGCATGAAGCCTTCCGGGCGTTCGTCGATCGACGGCCGCCCAATTTCAACGCCGTGGCGCACTGAGCGCGGCGGTGTCTCCTTCGGCGGCCCTGGTTCGGCCGCCTTTTTTCATTCAAACCGCCAATCGCCCCTGTGTTGCCGCCACGGAAATCGTCGCTTCCATGCCAGCGGTGAACCGCAGGTAATCCGCTTCCATGCCGTCGGAAAAAATCACGCCGTTCTCGGGCATGCGCGAGCGCAGCTTGAGCGGTTGGCCCGCATCCACATGCCCGAACACGAGCGTGGCCTGCGATGCGCGACTCGGAAACGGCTCGCGCACGGCGAACGTCAGTTGCGGGGTGTCCCATGGTTCGGGCTCATAGTGGAAGCCATCGCCGCCGGCATGCATGGCGCGTGCGACGCCCATCGAGCCGGTCACGATGCTCTTCAGCCACGCCGTCGAACCCAACCCCGTGGCGACGATGATGCCCGACGACGATTGCGCTTCACGCCGCTCACCCAGTTCGATTTCATACAGCGCAGACGCATGCGTGCGCGGCCCGATGAAGAGGTCGTTGACGGCGCGCAGCACCTGCCCGTCGGACAGCCGTGCTTCGGCCATCGTCACGGCTTTGGTAGGGCGCTTGTCGCGCGCCACGTCGGCCAGCACGGTGCCGAGGTCTTTCGGCTCGAAGGGCAGCAGCACGCCGTCCCAGCGGCCGGGCTCCGGGTTCAGGCCAATCAGCGGCTGGCCGTCGAGATACTTCATCGAGTTGGCGACCAGTCCGTCTTGCCCGAGCGCTACGACGATATCGTCCGGCGCAAAGATGAAATTGGGCAGGTAGCTGCGGTCCACCACCTGATAGCGGCCCCAGGCTTCCAGCGCGCGCACGGTGAGTTCGAGGCTGCGCGCGTAGGCGGCGTTCTCGGCCAGGTAGTCGGAAAAATCGGCGCCCAGGTGTTCGAGGTAGAACTTCGCCTGCGCCAGGGTGTGGTGGCGCGCCACCAGCTCTTCAAGCCGGGTGCGGCGCGTCACCAGCACGACCTTGCGGCCATCGGTGCTCATGATGCGGCCCTGCCGGTTGTGCCGGTGGAGGCATTCATCAGCCCTTGCAGCAGGTCTGGCGACACGTTGAGCTGGCCGATGCGTTCGGCACGTTCGGCAATGCCGCCAAAGGCCTGGGCGATGAGCTGGCCGGGTTGCATGCCGGCTGCTGCAAGCGCGTTGACGATGCGCGGGTCGGCCTTTTCCAGTGCCTGCATGACGGCGGCCACGCGGTAGGCCTCGGCTTCTGCCAGCGTGCGGCTGTTCTCGGCCTGCCCGGCTACGAAGGCCTTGCGCTGGCCTTCGAGCTCCACATCGGCGGCCATCTGTTCGTTGCGCAGGGCATTCTCCTTGCGCATCAAGGTGGCCTTGGCTTCCATCTGTGTCTCGCGGATCTGGCGCTTCTTCTGCTCAACCGCAATGTCGGTGTCCAGCTCGTTCTGGCGGATGGCGCGCTCGTTTTCCACGGCCGACATGCGGCGCAAATAGACGGCGTCGTCCGCGGCCTTGAGGTTGGATTCGCGTGCTTCAGCTTCCAGCGCGCGGGCGATGTCGGGCGTCGGCTTGACCGCCATGACCGACACGCCCAGGATTGCCAGCCCCAACGCGGCAATTTCAGGCTGCGCCGCCAGTTCGGCTTGTGCAGTGCGCGCGATTGCCGCCGATGCGCGCAGCGCTGCCTTCAGCTCCATCGCTTGCACGGCCTGCTGCACGATCACTTCGACCTGCTGAGCGACGCGATCGCCCAAACGCTTCGGGTCTTCCGACACGTAGCTCTGGCCATTTTTGGCGAGCGAGAAATCCATCATCGCCGCGGTGCGGCGCGGGTCGCTGATGCGGTACGTCACCTGGCCCTGCACAGTCACGCTTTGGAAATCGGCCGTCACCAGCTCAAGGATGAACGGGCGGTCCTGGCTGGCCACCGGCACGGCCACCAGCGTGGTCGTCGGGCCGTAATAGAAGAACGACAGGCCCGAGCCTTCGCGCACCACCTTGCCGGCGCGGAACTGCATGAGGTGAACGGTGGGCTGCGACTTGATGAAGCGGATGCCGAACATGGTGACCTCCTTTTTGTGTTTTAGTTGTACAGTACAACTTGTATGGGTTGGACAATACAACTTACTATTGAGGCCGTCAAGAAATTTGTGACCCGCCATGGCCACCCGATCGTCTGCAAAGTCCTTCCCGCTACCGTTCACCACCGTGGATGTCGTCATCTTCACGGTGCTGGATGACGTATTGCGCGTGCTGCTCGTGCAGCGCCCCAACGCCGAAGGCGAGCCTTTTCCCGGCGCATGGGCGCTGCCCGGCGGGTTTGTCGATACGGCTGTCGATGCCACGCTGGAAGACTGCGCACGCCGCAAGCTGCTGGAGAAGGCCGGCGTGGGGAGCCCATATCTTGAGCAGCTCGGCAGCTGGGGCGGGGCCACACGCGACCCGCGCGGCTGGTCGGCCACGCACGTCTACTTTGCGTTGATACCGGCGCAGGGCGTGGTTCTTGCCAAGGGCGCCAATGCGGCCGACGTGGCGTGGTATGCGGTGGACGATGTACTGGGTGCGCCAGAACTTGCCTTTGACCACGCGGAAATCCTGCGCACTGCCGTCGCGCGTTTGCGCAGCAAGGTCGAATACACGTCGTTGCCGGCGTTTCTGCTGGCCGAGCCGTTCTCGCTGCCGCAGTTGCAGCGCATGTACGAGATCGTGCTCGGTCGCCCGGTCGATAAAAGCGGCTTCCGCACCCGAATGCTGTCGGCCAATTTTCTGGAAGAGGCGGGGGTGGCGGAAGGCGATTCGTACCGCCCCGCCAAAGGCTACCGTGTGGTTGACCGCAGCGCGCCGGTCGTCTTCCCGCGCACCTTCAGCCCACGCGGGGGGGATTCAAATACCTGAGCGGGGTAACAGGTGCCGTGACGGAAGGGGGTGCAGCGCACCAAGCTAAGCTCGCTCGTCGTCTTCCAAAGAAAATCGCTGTGCCGCGCGCGTGCCGTTGCGCACGGTTTCCTCAACCACCCCGCGGTGCACCAGCTTGTGTCCGGCGTCGGGCGCTACCGTTGGCTGCCCGTGGCTGCGGCGGCTGTCGATGCCCGCAATTGGCCCTTCCGGATAAGGCTCGGGGTTGGTGTTGACCAGCGACGCGTTGGAATAGATGACGTTGTCTTGCCACAGCGACGAGTCCTTGATCGCCTCTCGGCTTTTGCCGTCGGTGTCGACCGTGCTGCCAGAGGCCTCGGTGCCGCAGGCGTCTACAGAGCGGATGCGCTGTGACGCCTGCTGCACGGGGTCGGCTGGGCTGGCGCCTGCAGCGTAGGTGGTGCCGCTGTGCAGCGGCGGGCGGGCAGTATGGAACTTGTCGGAGTGCATGATGGGACTCCTGAGTGAGAGCAGACGGCAGATACGCCGCAAATGCCATGCCTGCGAGCAGCGTCTATGCGCGCTTGCGGGTGGCCCGTTTGCCTGCCTCCTGCAGGAACGCCACCGCACGTGGTTCCGTTGCGTATGCGCTATTGATGCGCACCCATGGCGATACCTCCAGGTTCGGGCGGAAGTAATGCCCGGGCGCCAATGTCACGCCGTGCTTCTCTGCGGTGGCGGCCAGATCGCGCGAATCCTCCACGTGCGGCACACGCGCCCACAGGAAGTTGCCACCCGACGGATGGTGAAACACTTCCCAGCCGGCATCGGCCAGCACATCGAGCGACGCGATGACGGAGTCACCCGCGCGCTGGCGCAGCCGCTCTACATATTTGCGATAGGCGCCGCGCTCCAGCAGCGTGCTCACCACGGCTTCGGCAAAACGCGAGCCGCCAACGCTCGTGAGCATCTTCACGTTGGTCAGGTCATGCACCAGCTCGCGCTTGGCGATCAGGTAACCCACCGGCAGCGATGCCGACACCGTCTTGGAAAACCCGCCCACGTAGATCACTTGGTCGAGTTGGTCCAGCGTTGCCAGCCGCGCGGTCGGATCGGCCTGCAGGTCGGCAAAGATGTCGTCTTCCAGAAACGTGAAGCCGTGGCGCCGCGCCAGCTCAAGCAGCCGAAACGCGACCGGTGGCGACACGACCGAGCCGGTCGGGTTCTGCAGCACGCTGTTGATGAAGAACAGCTTGGGCCGGTGTTCGCGCAGCATCGCTTCCGTGACTTCCACGTCGGGCCCATCGCTCCTGCGCGGAATGCCGACCAGCTTCACACCATGCAAACGCAGCAGGCCGAACACGGTGTAATAGCCGGGGTCTTCCACAAACACCGTGTCACCGGGTTTGAGCAGGTGCCGCATCACAAGGTCGATCGCCTGGCTCGTGCCGGCGGTGATCAACACATTGGGCAGTTCCGCCTGGATACCAAGCTGGCGTGCTCGCATCATGACCTGATGGCGCAGCGCCATGTTGCCAAGCGGCGAGGAGTAGTCGATCACCGCGTGTGTGTCGGTGCGAGAGACCTGGCGGATGGCCTGCGTCAGGCCGTCGACATCGCGCCAGTCGGCCGGCACAAAGCCGCCGCCCAGTTTGAGCATGCCGTCGGGGTAACTGAACTGCTCGAAGATGTGTTTGGACTCGGCCTCTGCCCGGCGCGGGTCTGACCAGCCGCGCCCGTCGCGCCCAGTGAGGTTGCTCTCGGCCACATAGAAGCCGGAGCCGTGGCGCGAATCCAGCAGGCCCAGCGAGACCAATCGGTCATACGCCTCGATGACGGGGAAGCGGCTGATGCCGTAATCGGCTGCAAGTTGCCGAATCGACGGCAGCTTGGCGCCGGGGCGCACGTCGTTGTCGCGGATCCATGCCTGCACGCCAGCCACGATCTGGTCGGCAATCGGCACGCGGGTGGTGGCATCGATGATGAGTTTCATGGGCGCGAAGGCTGATCTGGAAGCCTCTGAACAGATACGAGGAACTGTTCAGTACTGTTCAGGCATTGTAGCCAAACGCGCCGGAACGCGATGGTGCGGATTGCCAAGCGGCGGCCCGCATTCTCCTCGGGACGATGCGCCGGGCTGGCTCCGTGAAAAAGGGGGGCCGGCCCTTTCTTTCGAGCGTTTTGAGGCCGCATTCGGAAGCCCACCGAATACAAGCGACTGCGGCGATACTGGCGCCTTACGCCCCGTGCATGAAAATCGGGCGAAGGCCATGCACCTTCAAAGGAGAGGAGACAAATGCGTACGTCGTTCAAGCGTCGTGGAGCCGTCATCGGGCGGCTGTTGCGCGTGGCCATTGCGGTTGTGGTGTTGGTGGCCGCTTACGTGGCGTTCAACACGTGGCGGCACAGCTCGCGCCAGCTCGATGTGCCCGCTGTCACACCGGTCGCAGTGGACGGGCCGGCCGCTGCGGCGCACCTGGCCGAAGCCGTACGCGCACGCACTGTGTCGAGCGCGACCGATGCGCAACTGAACGCCGACCAGTTCCGCCAGTTGCACGCCATGCTCGAGGCGCGCTATCCCAAGGCACATGCCGTGCTGCAGCGTGAGCAAGTGGGCGACTTTGCGTTGCTCTACACCTGGAAGGGCTCCGACCCGTCGCTAAAGCCCGTCATGCTGATGGCGCACCAGGACGTCGTGCCCATCGCCCCCGGCACCGAAGGCGACTGGACCCAGCCGCCCTTCGACGGCGTGGTGAAAGACGGCATGGTCTGGGGCCGTGGCGCGTGGGACGACAAGGGCAACCTGATCTCGCAGATGGAGGCCATCGAGTTGCTGGCCGCCGGCGGCTTCAAGCCGCGCCGCACCATCCACCTGGCCTTCGGCGCCGACGAGGAGGTGGGCGGCGAGCGCGGCGCCAAGCAGATCGCCGCGCTGCTCAAATCGCGCGGCGAGCGTCTCGAGTTCGTGATCGACGAAGGTCTGCTCATTACCGAAGGCGTGCTGCCGGGGCTGACCAAGCCGGCGGCGCTGATCGGCGTGGCGGAGAAGGGCTTTCTCTCCGTGCAACTCAAGGTCGGGGCCACGCCCGGGCATTCGTCGATGCCGCCGCCGCACGGGCAGAGCGCCATCGCCATGATGAGCGCCACGCTCAAGCGGCTGGATGACGATCAGTTGCCCGCCGGCATTCGCGGTGTAGCGCAGGAGATGTTTGCAACGCTGGCGCCCGAGATGCAGGGCTTCAGCCGCGTGGCACTGTCCAACCTGTGGCTGTTCGGGCCACTGGTGCAGAAGCAACTGGAGGCGTCAGGCAGCTCCAACGCCATGCTGCGCACCACTACTGCGCTGACCATCGTGCAGGCCGGCAACAAGGACAACGTGCTGCCCGGCCGCGCCGAGGCCACGGTCAACTTCCGCCTGCTGCCCGGCGACACCATCGCCTCCGTCACAGCGCACGTGGAAGACGCCGCCAAGGCGGCCGCGCCCCACGGCAAGTTCGAACTGAGCCGACTGCCCGGCTCGAGCGAAGCCTCGCCGGTGTCGCCCACGCAGTCGGCGTCGTATCAGTTGATCAACAAGACGGTGCGTGAGCTGTTCCCGGGCACGGTCGTGGCGCCCGGGCTGATGATCGGTGCGACCGATTCACGCCACATGATCGAGATTGCCGACCATATCTATCGGTTCTCGCCGGTGCGCGCCAAGCCGGAAGACTTGCCGCGCTTTCACGGCACCAACGAGCGGATCACCGAAGCCAATCTGGTGGAGCTGATCCGGTTCTACCACCGGCTGGTGCAGCAGGCGGCCGGGGCTTGATATCAGTGGATCAGTGGGCGTTGGCCACCAGCGTGTCGATGTGCGCGTCGTTGGTGGCTTCGGGGCGGCGCAGTTGCGTGCTGCGGCTGCCGTCCACTGAGATGGCCGTGTCGCCATGCACGGTCACGCGGCGCACCAGGCGCGGCTGGTTGCCGTAATCGTTGATGGCGTAGTGCTGCGTGGCGCGGTTGTCCCAGATGGCGACGTCGTGCTGGCGCCATTGCCAGCGCACGGTGTTGTCCAGCCGCGTCACGCGGTTCTGCAGGAGTTCGAACAGCCGCGTCGATTCGCTGCCCGACAGGCCAGTGAAGCGTTTGACGAAATGGCCGAGCAGCAGGGCGCGTTCACTGGTCTCCGGATGCACGTGCACCACGGGGTGCGAGGCTTCATACACCGAGGCGCTAAACACCTCCCGATGATGCCGCAGGCGTGCGCTCTCGATCTGCGTGCGCTCGGCACCGTAGTCGTAATCGTTGGTGTGCACTGCCCAGAGCTGCTCGGCAAGCTGCTTGAGCGGGTCGGGCAACTGTTCGTAGGCGCGGGCGGTGTTGGCCCAGACGGTGTCGCCGCCGTAAGCGGGAATCGTCACCGCGCGCAGGATCGATACCTTCGGAAACGCATCGAGAAACGTCACATCGGTGTGCCAGGAATCGGCACGGCCGCCGCCCTTTGACGCATCGAGTTCAAACAGCTGCGTGCCGCTGGGTGCCGGCACGGTCGGGTGGGCCACGATGCGGCCGAAGCGCTTGCCAAATGCCTGGTGCGTGTCATCGTCCAGATGTTGCTGGTCGCGAAAGAACAACACCTTGTATTTGAGCAGCGCAGCATACAGGCTCGCAAACGCGTCTTCTGTCAGGTCCGCGCCGAGCTTGAGATCGAGAACCTCCCCGCCGATGTGTCCGGCCACCCGGCGTACGCGCAAGGTGCCGAACGTGGTGTCGATGGTGGCGTTTTGGTCATGTGGCATGGCGGCTCCGGCGAGAATGGCGATGGACCATGCTAGCCAGCCGGCACCCCGTGGAAAACGAACGGTTTGACATATCCAAATGCAATTCTGTCCGTCGTCCCACGAAACTGTTCGCGAAAGATGCTGAACAGTTCAGCAAAACTGTTCACAACTGTTCATGTCAACGGCGTGCGCTGCCGCGCAAGATGGAACCGTGCCGATCCGCAGTCCCTATAAAAATCCACCACGAACCCCGGCACAGGAGTCTCAATCATGCGCGAAATCAGGATCTTCGAACTGGACCGGCCGGGCGTGCCGGTGAGCTGGCGGTCGGCACGGGCCCAAACCATTGCCGCACAAGCCGGGCTGTTGTGGATCACGCAAGAGCATCAGCAGCAGGACATCTGGCTCAGGCCAGGCCAATCGATCGACGTGCCGCCGGGCGTGCGCTTCTGGCTGTCCGGTGAACCGGTTGAGGGCACGCCGGCGCGCTTTGCCGTCACTGAAGATGTCAATGCACCGCGCCGCCTGCTGCGCTTCATCGGCTTGCTGGTGGTGGCCGCGTATCGGCAGGTTCTGCGCGACGACGGCCAGGATGCGACCCGTACGCCGTCGGCACAGCGGATCGGCACCTAAGCCTTTCAAGCCGGAAACACGAGCCGGAACTCGGTCCGCCCACCCGGCGGGCTGCTGGCTTGCACGCTACCACCGTGCAGGTCCATGATGGTTTTGACGATGGCCAGTCCCAACCCGGTGGACTGGCTTGGTTGCGCACCAGATTGCGCCCGCGAGGGGTCGCCCCGGTAGAACCGCTCGAACAGCAGCGGCAGGGCGGGGGCCGGAATGGCCGGTCCGGGGTTGCCCACGGCAATTGCGATGCCCTGCGGCATCAACTCGATCGCTACGTCGATGCACGCTCCAGCGGGTGTGTGACGCAGCGCGTTGTCGAGCAGGTTGTTGATCGCCCGGCGCAGCAACGTCGCATCTGCGCGCAATTGCGCATCGCCGCGCACGTCGATGGTGATGTCACGATCAGCGGCTACCGCCTCGAAGTAGTCGACCAGCACTTGCACCTCGTGGCGCGCATCCAGCGCCGCGATGGACAGCGCCACACGGGCATGGTCGGCGCGTGCCAGGAACAGCATGTCCTCGATCATGTGCGACAGGCGCGCGTATTCCTCCAGGTTGGATTCGAGCACGCTGCGGTATTCCTCGCCCGTGCGCGGGTGTGCGAGCGTGACTTCAGTCTGGCCCACCAGATTGGCCAGCGGCGTGCGGAAATCATGCGCCAGGTCTGCTGAGAACTGCGAGAGCCGCGCAAAGCCATCCTGCAGGCGCGTGAGCATGGCGTTGAGTGAAGCCAGCAAGTCGGCCAACTCACGCGGCGCGCCCTGCAGCGTGAGACGTGTGTCGAGCTGGCTCGGCACCACGGCCGCAGCCTGATTGCCGATGCGTGCCAACCCGCGCAGCGTGCTCCGCACGAGCAGCAGGCTCAGCAGCGCCACCGCCGCCACGCCGCCAAGTACGGCAAACACGATGTGGCGCTGGTACTGGGTCAGCAATGCTGCGCGGCTGTCGCCATCCTGCGCGACGAGCACAATCACTTTCGCGTTGTTCTTGCCCAGCCACGCCTCGGCTGCCGCGGCGCGCGAGGCCATGCCGGTCATCGATATCCATGTCTGTACGGAAGACTCCGACGGCGGCACCGCAGCCGCAACCACGGGCGGCATCGTCACGTGTTCGCCCTCGGGGTTCACTTCCACCAGCGTGCGGCCTTCGGGCGTGGCGATGCGCAGGATCAATCCATCGTGGCCCGACACCACATCGGTATAGCGGTGTGCGGTGCGTGCCAGATCGTCGGCGCTGGGTGCCTCGCTGGCCAGGTGGCGCAGCTGCGTGATCTTGCCGAGCAGCATCGCATCGTCAGCCACGCGCAGTTGCGCGTTGAGCGCGAAGTAAAGATACGTACCAGCCGCAGTGAGCGTGACCGATGCCACCACCACAAACGCCAGCACGAGTCTGCCTGCAAGCGATGCGGGCCAGCGCATCAGCGGCCTCATCAGCGATCAACCGCGTCCAGCACGTAGCCCATGCCGCGCAACGTGTGGATCAGCTTGTGCTCGAACGGGTCGTCCACCTTGGCGCGCAGGCGTCGGATCGACACATCCACCACGTTGGTGTTGCTGTCGAAGTTCACATCCCACACCTGCGAGGCGATCAGCGAGCGCGATAGCACCTCCCCCGTGCGGCGCGCCAGCAGATGCAGCAGCGCGTATTCCTTGGCGGTCAGGTCGATGCGTTGTCCTGCACGCGTGACGCGGCGCTTGATCGTGTCGATGGTCAGGTCGGCAATTTCGAGGATCTCACTTTCGCGCAGCGGGCCGCGCCGCAGGATGGTCCGCACACGCGCTACCAGCTCGGCAAAGGCGAAGGGTTTGACGAGGTAATCGTCTGCGCCGAGTTCCAAACCTTTCAGGCGGTCGGCCAGTTCGTCGCGCGCGGTCAGGCACAGCACCGGCGTGCTCTTGCGGCGGCGCAGTTCCTGCAGCACCTGCCAGCCGTCCATGCCGGGCAGCATGACGTCCAGCACGATCAGGTCGTAATCGTGTTCCATGGCCTGGAAAAGGCCATCGGGGCCGGTGCGGGCGAGGTCAGCCACAAAGCCGGATTCCGTCAGGCCCTTGAGCAGGTAATCGCCCGCTTTGGGCTCGTCTTCAACAATGAGCAGTCGCATGGTGAAAGGTGGCGCGCGTTTGATGTATCCGCCAGTGCCGCCACGATATGCCAAAACCCCCGACGGAGGCACAAAGATGACAAGTTTGTCATCTTCGAGTCATGCCCGCGTGGCGCACCGCTCCCTAGACTGGCCCCACTGACATCCCCCTTCCTGTTTGCTGATGTCAGGCCTTTTGAAGGAGATCCTCATGGCGATTCGATTCCAACGCGTGCTTCCTCTGGCGGCACTGGCCGCATTGCTGGCAACCGGCACGGCCGTGGCCGCGCAAGGCGATCACGAAGCGTGCTGCGCGCCGCAGGCCAAGTCGACGCTCGCGCCGCTGGCCAAGGCCGACGCGCGTGACCCGTACACCGATGGCGCCAAGTCCGGTACGCGTGACCCTTACACCGATGGCGGCAAGGCCGGCGCCCGCGATCCCTACACCGATGGTGCAAAGACTGGCGCACGCGATCCGTACACCGACGGCGCGATTGCGTAATGCGCTGTTTCCAGCCCGCCGGGGCGGTCCTTTTGTGTCTTCTGGCTGCCCCGTTGGCCACCGCAGCGGCGACTGAGCCCGTCGCTCCGGTGGCGCTTTCCATGCCAACTGCGGCATCTGAACGCGTGACCCTGCAGCAAGCCGTTGACCGTGCGGTGCAGACACATCCCGCCCTGGCGGCTGCGGGCTATGAAGTGGCCGCCAGCGAAGGCGCACTCGACCAAGCCCGCCGGCTGCGCAATCCCGAAGCCGCCTTCACGACAGAAGACGTTCGTCGCGACCGCGCCACGATGACGGCACAACTGAATATCCCATTGGAACTGGGGGGCAAGCGCGGTGCACGCACGCGTGCCGCAGAAATCGCCCGAGATGCCACGGCGCAAGATGCCGCCGTGCTGCAGGCCGAGTTGCGTGCGGATGTCGCGCGGGCCTTTTTCGATCTGGTGATTGCGCAGGAGCGCTTGGCGCTCGCGCAGGCGTCGGATGCGTTGGCCGCTCAGGCCGAATCTGCCGCTGCGCGGCGTGTGCAGGCGGGAAAGGTGTCGCCGGTGGAGCAAACCAAGGCCGGTGTGGCCCGTGCCAGTGCCGCCATCGAACTGCGTGACGCGAATGCTGAACTGCTGATCGCCCAGCGCGCATTGGCGGCCTTCTGGGGCACCGCGTCCGCCGCGCCTGAGGCCGACGGCAGTGCGGAGACGCTGCCCGTCGTGCCGCCCGAAGCGCGCCAAGCTACCGGAGCGCTGGAAAACTCGCCCCGCGCCATCCGCGCCCGTCTGGAGATCGACCGGCGCCAGGCGCTCGCCAACGTGGAGCGCAGCAAGCGCGTGCCCGACGTGACGCTCACGGTGGGCGCCAAGCGCGACAGCGCCGCGAACAACAACATGGCGGTGCTCGGCATTGCCGTGCCGCTGCCGCTGTTCGACCGTAACCAGGGCAACCAGCTTGAAGCACAGCGGTTGGCCGACAAGGCGTTTGAAGACTATCGCGCCCTGCAGCTTGAGCAGAACGCCACGCTCGCGCAAGACGTAGCGCGGCTCGACGCGGCCCGCGCCGCCGTGCAGTCGCTGCGGCAAGACGTGTTGCCCGGCGCGCAGCGCGCGTATGACGCGGCACGCATCGGCTTTGATGCCGGCAAGTTCAATTTTCTCGATGTGCTGGACGCCCAACGCACGCTCTTCCAGGCGCGCGCGCAATACCTGGCTGCGCTGTCTCGCGCGCACCAGGCGGCCGCCGGCATAGATCGCATTCTCGGCCGATAAAGCGGCCTCTTTCTTTCTGCCGACATGACACTTCCACCGAAACAACGGCGCGCCATCGCGCTCATCGTCGTGCTTGGCGCGCTGGCCGCTGCCGGGCTGTGGTTCGGCATGGGCGCGCGCCAGGCTCCGACGTCCGAGGCCGAGGCGGCACCTGCACCGGCCGCCACTGGGCAGGCCGAGGCGCCCCACGCCGAAACGCTCGCCATGTCGGCCGACGCCATCGCCAATGCAAAGATCGGCGTAGAAACCGCCGGTGCTGCCGAGCTGCGAACGGAGGTTGTCCTGCCCGGTGAAATTCGCCTGAACGAAGACCGCACCGCCCACGTGGTCCCCCGTGTGGCAGGCGTGGCGGAGAAGGTAGCGGTGGAGCTTGGCCAACCAGTAGCGCGCGGCCAACTGCTGGCCGTGCTCTCCAGCCCCGCGCTGTCGGATCAGCGCAGCGAGTTGCAGGCGGCCCAGCAACGTCTCGCGCTTGCGCAGGAAACACACGCACGCGAAAAGCGCCTGTGGGAGCAGGGCATCGCCGCTGAACAGGATTACCAGCAGGCGCGCACCTCGCTGCAGGAAGCGCGCATTGCGGCGGACAACGCCCGCCAGAAACTGACGGCTATTGGCGCGGCGCCGGCGGGGTCGGCGCTGAATCGCTTCGAGTTGCGTGCGCCTTTTGACGGCGTGGTGGTCGCCAAACACCTGTCGCAGGGTGAAGCGGTGCAGGCGGAAACGGCAGTCTTTACCGTGGCTGATCTGCGCACCGTGTGGGCGGATTTCTCCGTTACTGCCAAGGACCTGGAAGCGGTCACGACCAACGCTGCCGCCACCGTGCGCGCGACCGCCACGGGCACCGCCGTGCAAGGCAAGGTCTCGTACGTTGGCACCTTGCTGGGCGAACAGACCCGCACCGCGCCCGCGCGCGTCACGCTCGACAACCCCAAGCTCGCTTGGCGGCCCGGCATGTTCGTCAACGTGTCGGTCGAATCGGGGCGCGTGCAGGTGCCCGTGGCCGTGCGCGCCGATGCCGTGCAGACCGTCGACGAGAAGCCCTCGGTGTTTGTGCCCGTGCCGGCCGGCTTTGAAGTGCGCCCCGTCAAAACGGGCCGCACTGACGGCACCTGGACGGAGATCCTCGAAGGGCTTCCCGCCGGCACGCGCTACGCCGCAGCCAACAGCTACGTGCTGAAGGCCGAAGCCGGCAAGTCCGCCGACCACGGTCATTGAAAGGAGGCGCTATGTTTGAACGCCTCTTGCGCACCGTCATCGCCCAGCGCTGGCTGGTGCTGCTGGCTGTGCTGGCCGCCGCCGCGTTCGGCGCGTACAGCTATACGCGCCTGTCGATCGATGCGGTGCCCGACATCACCAACGTGCAGGTGCAGATCAATACCCCGGCACCGGGGTACTCGCCGTTGGAGACCGAACAGCGCATCACCTATGCGCTGGAAACTGCCATGGCCGGCTTGCCGAAGCTGGAGCAGACGCGCTCGCTCTCGCGCTACGGCCTGTCGCAGGTGACGGTGATCTTCAAGGAAGGCACCGACATCTATTTCGCGCGCCAGTTGGTGAGTGAACGCTTGCAGGCCGCGAAGGAGCAATTGCCCGATGGCATTTCGCCAAGCATGGGGCCCGTTTCCACTGGCCTGGGCGAAATCTACCTGTGGACTGTGGAGGCCGACGCCAACGCGCGCAAGCCCGACGGCGCTGTCTACACCCCCGCAGATTTGCGCGAGTTGCAGGACTGGGTGATCCGTCCGCAGATCCGCAACGTGCCGGGCGTGACGGAGGTGAACACCATCGGCGGCTTCGCAAAGGAATTCCTGGTGGCTACAAGCCCGGAGCGCCTGGCTTCGTACAAGCTCACGCTGGCCGATGTGGTGGCCGCGCTTGAGCGCAACAACGCCAACGTCGGGGCCGGCTATATCGAGCGCAAGGGCGAGCAATACCTCGTGCGCGCGCCCGGCCAGTTGCGCGATGCGGCTGACATCGGCAACGTCGTGCTCGCCAGCCCGAACGGCACGCCGGTGCGCTTGCGTGACGTCGCCAGCATCGAAAGCGGCAGCGAGCTGCGCACGGGCGCCGCCACCAGCAATGGGCGCGAGGTGGTGCTCGGCACGGCGTTTCTGTTGATGGGCGAAAACAGTCGCACCGTTTCGCAAGACGTGGACAAGCGCATGCAGGAGATTCGCAAGACGCTGCCGGCGGGTATTCGCGTGGAGTCGGTGTACGACCGTACCGTGCTCGTCGACAAGGCCATCGCCACGGTCAAGAAAAACCTGCTGGAAGGCGCGATTCTGGTGATGGCGGTGCTGTTCCTCTTCCTCGGCAACCTGCGTGCGGCCGTGCTGACTGCGCTGGTGATTCCGTTGTCGATGCTGATGACGTTCAGCGGCATGGTGTCGGCCAAGGTGAGCGCCAACCTGATGAGTTTGGGCGCGCTGGATTTCGGCATCATCGTTGACGGCGCCGTGGTGATTGTCGAGAACTGCGTGCGGCGACTTGCGCATGCGCAGGAGGCTCGCGGTAGACCGCTCACGCGCGCCGAGCGCTTTGAGGAGGTGTTCGAAGCCGCCCGCGAAGCGCGTCGCCCGTTGCTGTATGGCCAGCTCATCATCATGGTGGTGTACCTGCCGATCTTTGCGCTCTCGGGTGTGGAAGGCAAGATGTTCCACCCGATGGCGATCACGGTGGTGCTGGCCCTGGCTGCGGCCATGGTGCTTTCCATCACGTTTGTGCCGGCTGCCGTGGCCTTGTTCATTGGCGAGCGCGTAGCCGAGAAAGAGAACCGCCTGATGGGTTGGGCGCGCCGCATGTATGCGCCGCTGCTCGAACGCGTGCTGGCTGCGCCGGCCGTGGTGTTGACGTTTGCCGCGGTGGCGGTGTCGGTCTCGCTGGTGGCAGCCACGCGCCTGGGCGCCGAGTTCGTGCCCAACCTGAACGAAGGCGATCTTTCCATCCAGGCCATGCGCGTTCCGGGCACGGGGCTGGTGCAATCGCTGGACATGCAGATGCAGATCGAGCGCACGCTCAAGGCGAAGTTTCCCGAGATCGAGCGTGTCTTTGCGCGCACCGGCACCGCAGAAGTCGCGACCGACGTGATGCCGCCAAGCATCTCCGACGGCTACATCATGCTCAAGCCCGAGCGCGACTGGCCCGCCGGCGCGGATGGAAAACGTCGCAACCGGGAGCAGTTGCTGGCCGACATTCGCACCACGGTTGAAGCGCTCCCCGGCAACGCGTACGAGTTCTCACAGCCGATTCAGTTGCGCTTCAATGAGCTGATTTCGGGCGTACGCAGCGATGTGGCCGTCAAGCTCTTCGGCGACGACATGGGCGTGCTGGAAGCCCAGGCCAAGCGTATTGCGGCGCAGCTCGGTAAGCTGGCCGGCGCGACCGAGGTGAAGATCGAACAGACTGGCGGACTGCCTTTTTTGAACGTCGATATCGATCGCGACAAGGCTGCACGTTACGGCCTCTCCAGCGGGGCGATTCAGGACACGGTGTCCGCGGCCATCGGCGGTAAGGATGCGGGCACGGTGTTCCAGGGCGACCGCCGTTTTGGCATTGTCGTGCGGCTGCCGGAAACGGCGCGAAGCGACCCGGCAGCGCTGGGCCGCCTGCCGCTGGCATTGCCCAACGGACAGGGTTACGTGCCCCTGTCCGATGTGGCCACACTTAACGAGGTCACCGGCCCCAACCAGGTCAGCCGCGAAGACGGCAAGCGCCGCATCGTCGTCAGCGCCAATGTGCGCGGGCGCGATATTGCCTCGTTTGTGGAAGAAGCGCAGGCAGTGCTCGATGCGCAGGTGCGTCTGCCGGCCGGTTACTGGATGGCGTGGGGCGGGCAGTTCGAGCAGTTGCAGTCGGCTACCGAGCGCCTGCAGATCGTGGTGCCGCTGGCGCTGGCCATGGTGCTCACGCTGCTGTTCATGATGTTCGGCAACCTGAAAGATGGTTTGCTCGTGTTCTCGGGCATTCCGTTCGCGCTGTCGGGCGGCATTCTGGCGCTGGCGCTGCGCGGCATTCCGCTGTCGATTTCAGCGGCAGTGGGCTTTATCGCGCTGTCTGGCGTGGCGGTGCTCAACGGGCTGGTGATGCTGAGCTTCATCCGCAGCCTGCGCGAGAGCGGCCAGTCGGTCGACATGGCCGTGCGTGAGGGTGCGCTCACACGCTTGCGGCCGGTGCTGATGACGGCTCTGGTGGCGTCGCTCGGCTTCGTACCGATGGCGCTGGCAACCGGCACGGGTGCGGAAGTGCAGCGGCCGCTGGCGACGGTGGTGATCGGTGGGATTCTGTCGTCGACGGCGCTGACGCTGCTGGTGTTGCCGGTGTTGTATCGGCTGGCCTATCGGCGGGAGGATGGGCGAGAAGGCGCCACGGCGCAGGCAGATTCGGCAGTGCCGTCCGCTGCGCCATAACGGCGGTGCTTACTCCGCTTGCAGTGCGGCGATGATTTTCTCGGCGTGGGCCTTGAGCTTGTCGCTGTCGGCCTGCACGCGGGCGTGCGGTTGCAGCGGGGTATCGCTGTAGCGCGGCAGCACGTGAAAGTGCACGTGCGGCACCGTCTGCCCGGCAGCACTGCCGTTGAGCTGGAAGACTGCGATACCCGGCGGCGTGAACGCAGCACGCACGGCGCGCGCCAGCTTGCGCGTGGTGCGGATGGCAGCCGATGCGGCATCGTCGGACAGGTCGAACAGCTCGGCCGCGCCTTCCTTGGGCAGCACCAGCACGTGGCCATCGGCCTGCGGCATGATGTCCATGAAAGCGATGGTGTGGTCGTCTTCGTACACCTTGATGCAGGGCAGCTCGCCGCGCAGGATCTTGGCGAAGATGTTCTGGTTGTCGTAAGTCGCGTCAGGCATGGGTGTCTCCAATAAGCGGGAAATGCACAGGAAAGCGCTGCGCGAAAGTATATAGGCGACCGGCGACGACGAACGTGGCGCCGGTTTGGCGTAGATCAAGCAGGGCTGTCGTCAACCGACAGCGGCGCAGCCACGTGTTCGAGCGGCTTGCGCTCGGCTGCCGTCCCCCAGCAAGCCTGCACCGCGGCCGCAAGCAGCATCAGCACTGCGCCGAACGCATAGCCGCCGAACACGGCACCGCGCGAGTGCGTATCGATCAGCCAGCCGAACAGCGCAGGCCCGGCCACGCCGCCAAGCCCCGTGCCCACGGCATAGAACAACGCGATGGCCAGCGCGCGCACCTCGAGCGGAAAGGTTTCGCTCACCGTCAGGTACGCCGAGCTGGCGGCGGCCGATGCAAAGAAGAACACCACGGTCCACGCGATGGTCTGCGTGGTGGCATCGAGCACACCCGCCTTGAACAGCGCGCCACTCACCAGCAACAGCACGCCGCTGATTGCATAGGTCGCGGCAATCATCGTGCGCCGGCCTACCACGTCAAACAGCCGCCCAAGCAGCAGTGGCCCGAGAAAATTACCCAGTGCGAACGGCAGCAGGTACGTGCCGACCTTCGTTGCGGGCACCTCATAGAAATCCGTCAGCACCAGCGCGTAGGTGAAGAAAATCGCGTTGTAGAAAAACGCCTGCGCCGCCATCAGCGCGAGGCCCACCAGCGCGCGCTGCCGGTGCTGCACGAACAGCACGCGCGCGACTTCCATCAAGCGTGGATGGCCACGGCTGCGCATGCGCAATGCTGGCAGCGGCGCGGTATCGAAGCGATGGCCGCGCGCGGCGATTTCGCTTTCGATGTCCTGCACGATGGTTTGCGCTTCTTCGTGCCGGCCGCGCGTGATGAGCCAGCGCGGGCTTTCCGGAATCCAGAAACGCATCACCAGAATGATGAGCCCCAGCAGGGCGCCGATGAAGAAGCACAGCCGCCAGCCTGTATCGAGGCTCATGTGCGCTGGGTCCAGCAGCCACAACGATGCCCCCGCGCCCAACGCGGCACCAACCCAGAACGTGCCGTTGATGGCGAGATCCGTCCAGCCGCGCACGCGCGCCGGCGTCAGCTCCTGGATAGTCGAGTTGATGGCCGCGTATTCGCCGCCGATCCCTGCGCCAGTGAGCACGCGAAACACGACGAGGCTGGCGAAGCTCCACGAAAACGCTGTCGCCAGCGTGGCCAGGATGTAGACGCCCAACGTGATGAAGAACAGCTTGCGGCGGCCCAGTCGATCCGTCATCCAGCCGAACAGCAGTGCGCCGAACACCGCACCGACCAGGTATGCGCTGCTGGCAATGCCAACCTGCGCGTTGGTCAGATGCAGCGAGGGGCTTTGCTTGAGCGCACCGGCCACGGCGCCGGCCAGCGTCACCTCCAGGCCGTCGAGCAACCACGTAATGCCCAGCGCAATGACCACGCGCGTGTGAAAGCGGCTCCACGGCAGGCGATCGAGCCGGCTGGGCAGGTCGGATGTGTGTAAGGCTGGCGATTCGGGCATCGCGGCGCACTCGGACAGGAATGCGCACGACGCAGCACGAATTATTCCCGCGCAGTTGCGCCTGTATCTTCTTGCGGCGCGCCGGCGAGCAGCGTGTCTTCAAAGAAGCGGCGGCGCGCATCCTTGTCGGGCTTGCTGCCTTGGTGCCAGAGCGTGGCTTCGGAAAGCTGGTAGGCGTACAGCATGAAGGCGCGCGCCTTGGCATCCTTGCGCGCAAAGCCGATCGCCTGGAAATGCTGGACGTAGTAATCCATGCGATGCTCGTCGACGGCTTCGACAGCTTCTTGCGCCATCGGGTCGCGCCGCGCCCAGGCGCGGATGGCGAATTCGATCATGGCGGTGCGGCGCGCGCTGCGTCCGCGAAACGGCAGTGCGAGCAGATCGCGCACCAGGCCCTGCACTGATGGATTCTGCCGCTCCAGCTTGGGGCCCACGCGCGTGCGCTCACTCCAGTCTTGCAGCACCTGATGCAGCAGGTCGTCGCGGTTCTTGAAGTGCCAGTAGAAACTGCCGCGCGTGACGTCCAGCTGCTTGGCGAGCACGTCCACGCGCACCGCATCGATGCTCTTGGTGACGAGCAGATCGGTGGCGGCGCGAACCCAGTCGTCGGGCGTGAGCTGTGCACGCGGCGTGGCAGGGGAGGCGGAATCGGCATCGACCTCGACGGCTTCGTCGTGTTCGTCGATCAGCGGGGATGGCTTGGGCATGAAGGCGGATTCTAGCCGCGCTGACGGGGCTGTCCAGCGCTTAAATCGTGCTGAGGCCCCCAGGTTTGCGCGGGTTGACACGGCAACAAACGCACTCCTACCATGCACATACGTTTGTGTATGGAAGGATCGAGCTGCTGCAAGCCTCGGTTTGCGGTTTTGTGCAAAACCATGCTCGACGATGCCTTCTGCACGGCGTCTAACGATAAGACATCAGGAGACATTTGCATGAAGGCATTCCGACTCGCGCTGTGCGCGGCGGCAGCAGTTGGCACATTCGCAGGCGCATTTTGCCCGGGCACCGTCCACGCCGAGACCGTCAAGATCGCGTGGATCGATCCGCTGTCCGGGTTGATGGGCGCGTTGGGCCAGAACCAGCTGCGCAGCTGGCAATATGCGGCCGATCTGGCCAACCAGCAGAACTGGAGCGGCAACGGCACCAAGTTCGAAGTCGTCGGTTTTGACAACAAGGTATCGCCGCAAGAAAGCCTGACGATCCTCAAGCAGATCACCGACCAGGGCATCCGCTATGTCGCGCAGGGCGACGGCTCCAGCGTGGGCATGGCACTGCAGGACGCCATCGCCAAGTACAACGATCGCAATCCAGGCAAAGAGATCATCTATCTCAACTACGCCGCGGTCGATCCGGACATGACCAACAGCAAGTGCAACTACTGGCACTTCCGCCTGGACGCCAACTCCGACATGAAGATGGAAGCCCTGACGAGCTATCTCGCCAAGGACCAGAACATCAAGAAGGTCTATCTGCTGAACCAGAACTACTCGTTCGGCCACCAGGTGGCGCGTGCGGCCAAGGAATATCTCAAGCGCAAGCGTCCGGACATCCAGGTGGTGGGTGAAGATCTGCACCCGCTTGCGCAAGTGAAGGACTTCTCGCCGTATGTCGCGAAGATTCGTGCGTCTGGCGCCGATACGGTCATCACGGGCAACTGGGGTAGCGATCTGGCACTGCTGATCCGCGCGTCGAAAGATGCGGGCCTGACCACCAATTTCTATACGTACTACGCAGGCACCACCGGTGTGCCCACGGCGATGGGCGCTTCTGGCGCCGACCGCGTGAAGGTCATCAGCTACTTCGCGCCGAACGACGGCAACCCGAAAACGAGCGCCGTGCTCGACGGCTTCAAGAAGAAGTACAACGACGACTTCTTCAACGCTGACGTTTACACCGGCATCGCCTTCCTGGCCAAAGCCATCAAGACCAGCGGTTCAGCCGAGCCTGCCAAGGTGGCCAAGGTGATGGAAGGCATGACGGTCGACGGCCTCAACGGCCCGATCGAGATGCGCAAGACCGATCACCAGGCGCAGCAGACGCTGTACGTGACCACCTGGGTGAAGGCCGACGGCAAGAAGATCAAGTACGACCAGGAAAACACCGGCTACGGCTGGCGTACCGACGTCACGCTGGAACCGCACCTTGCGGCCCAGCCGACGTCTTGCCAGATGAAGCGTCCGGCGTCGTAATCGCGTGATTGACGTGTCCCCGGCTTACACCGGGGACACCACGCCTGTGCCCGCCAGGTGCCCGCGGGCGTTCTCCAGAAAGCGATCCACCGTAGCCTGCACCGATTCCGGCGACCAGCCGGCAATGTGCGGCGTCAGCACGACCTGCTCCAGGTCCAGCAGCCCGGCCGGCGGCTTGGGCTCGCTCTCATACACATCCAGCCCCGCACCACCCAGCTTGCCCGAGCGGATGGCCGCTTCCAGCGCTGCCGTGTCGACCACGCTGCCGCGCGCAATGTTGACCACGTAGCCGTTCGGGCCCAGCGCTTCCAGGATCGTCTGGTTGACGAGGTGCTTGGTCTGCGCGCCGCCCGGCGTGGCAACGATCAGGAAGTCGGCCCACTCAGCCATGTCCTCGAGTGCATCGAAGTAGCGGTACGACACCCCGTCGCGCGGCTTGCGGTTGTGATAACCGATCTGCATGTCGAAGCCGGCAGCGCGGCGCGCGATCTGCAGCCCGATGGTGCCCAGACCAACGATGCCGAGGCGCTTGCCGCATACGCCGGGCTGCAGCGGAATGTCGTCGCGCCAGACGCCGTTGCGTGTGGAACGATCCAGCTTGGGAATGCCACGCACGGTCGCCAGCAGCAAGCCAAAGGCGTGGTCGGCCACGCAAGCGTCGTTGGTGCCGGCGCCGTTGGCCACCGCTACGCCACGTGCGCGGGCGGCTTCCAAATCGATGTTCTCGTAGCCAGCGCCCAATGCGCAGGCCAGTTCCAGCTTAGGCATCGCGGCAATTTCCGCTCCGGTCAGGCCCGTCGAGCCATTGGTGAGCACGATGCGGACATCTTGCCCGTCGCGCGCGATGGCGGCATCGCGTTCGGCGCGGGTCGGTGCATGGATGACGTGAAAATGTTCAGCGATCTGCGCCACGTTCTCGGGCGTCATCGCAATGAGGAGCAGCAGGGTCGGTTGCATGGTCAGGATAGGAGGCGGGCCGCATGAATGGGGCAAGGCCCGGTCGGCAAGGAGGTGCGCGGCACGGCGCTTGGCGATGATAACGCGTGCCCCCACAGCCGTGCTGGAAGCCATGGCCGCCATGCGGTTACACCCCGTTACCGATGAGCGGGTTTGGTTGCACGGGTTTGCAGGCGTGCGGCATAGACTTTGCGGCAAGAGGCGCATGGCCGCAGGCCGCAGAGCAGACTGCTGGTCCGGCCCAGACGCCTCGTTCACAAGACGGGATCATCATGCGAGCAACGAACAAGTCGGACCGTACAGGGCGCGTAGCGCGTTGGATGACAGTGGCCACATTGGCTGCCGTGGCAGCGGCGCTGACGGGCTGCGTGACAGCGCCGGCGTACCCCGGTTACGGCGCGGGCTATGGCGCGGGTTATGCCGCGGGCAGCAATGCCTACGGCAACAGCGTCGGCCCGACCAGCTACAGCAGCGGTTACGACAGCACGTACAACAACGGCTACGGCAGCTATGACCCGAACGCGCCGCAGCCCTATCCGCAGCAGCCGGCGCCGACCTATTCGCAGCCCCAGCCGACTTACTCGCAACCGAACTATTCGCCATATCCGAACAACGGCGATCAGTCTTATCAAGCGCCCGCTGATAACCGCTACGGCGTTGTTGAATACGTCGAGACGGTGCCCGTGCGCGGCCAGTCGAGCGGCGTAGGTGCGGTACTCGGCGGCGTGGTGGGCGGCTTGCTGGGCCATCAGGTTGGCGGCGGACGCGGCAACACCGTGGCCACCATCGGCGGCGCGGTGGCAGGCGCCATGGCGGGCAACGCCGTGGAGGGCAACACGGTGGTCGGCCAGACTTATCGCGTGACCATGCGCCTGAACGACAACTCGCGCGTCACGCTTACACAGAACAACCCGAACGGACTGCGCGTGGGTGATCGCGCACGCATCGAAAACAACATGGCAGTGCCTTACTAGCCACATCCCGCATGGCGCCGCCCGCGCCGGCTTCAGAAACGGAGCGGGTCGGCCGATATAGCGGAGGCAATAACCCGCTGTGACTGCCATGCTCAATCGACTTTCCATCCGTTTCCGACTCAACGCAGCACTGGCGCTGCTGGCCGTGCTGCTGGCGGCCACCGGCACCATCGGTGTGATCGGGATGCGCGCCTCCGACGCCAATATCAATGAGGTCTATACCAATCAGCTCGCTTCGGCATCGCTGATGGGCAAGGCACAGCTGAACGCAGCGATCGTGCGTAGGACGCTGGATCGGGCGGTCTTCCATCCGGATGCGGCCGACGTGCCGGCCATCATCGAAAAGGCCAACGCTTACCGCGCCAAGTCTGAGGGCGCGTGGAAGCAATACAAGGCGCTGCCCATGAACGCGGAGGAAGCGCGCCTGGCCGCTGACGTTGAAGCCAAGCGCGCAGCGTTGTTCCGCGATGGTGTTGAACCGCTGATGAACGCCCTGCGCGCGCACGATACCGCTGCTGCGGACAAGGTGGTGATGACCCTCATCCCGCCGCAGTTCGTGGCACTGTCTGCTGCTGTAGACGCGCTGGATCGTAGCCAAGCTGAGCAGGCCAAGGCCGCCTACGAAAGCGCGGTTGCCCGCTCGCATGCGTTTCTGATGTTGATCATTGGTGCCATCGCGGTGGGCATCGCGGCGGCGCTGGGCTGCGCATTCGGCCTGCACCGCGCGATCTCTGTGCCGCTGTCCAAGATGCTGGGCCACTTCAGCGCGATCTCGAACGGCAATCTGACCGAGTGCATTACCGTCAGCAGCAAGGACGAAATGGGCGCGCTCACGCAAGGTCTCGTCGACATGCAGAACGGGCTGATCCGTACCATCGTGACGATGCGCGGCGGTAGCGAATCCATCGCCAGCGCCACCAAGCAGATTGCGGCCGGCAACATGGACTTGTCGCAACGCACGGAAGAGCAGGCGTCGTCGCTGGAAGAAACAGCGTCGAGCATGGAAGAGCTGACCAGCATCGTGCGCCAGAACGCCGACAACGCACGCCAGGCCAGCCAGCTTGCGGGCAACGCTTCGGACATCGCCGTCAAGGGCGGTGAGGTGGTGGGCCGCGTGATCGAGACGATGTCGGGCATCAACGACAGCAGCAAGAAGATCGCCGACATTATCGGCGTGATCGAAGGCATAGCATTCCAGACCAACATCCTCGCGTTGAACGCGGCGGTGGAAGCTGCGCGCGCAGGCGAGCAGGGCCGTGGGTTTGCGGTGGTGGCCGGTGAAGTGCGCAGCCTGGCGCAACGCTCGGCCACGGCGGCCAAGGAGATCAAGGAACTCATCAGCGATTCGGTTGGCCGCGTTGAAAACGGCTCGACGCTGGTGACCGAGGCCGGCGCGGTGATTGACGAAGTGGTTGTGGCAGTCAAGCGCGTGACCGACATCATGGGCGAGATCAGCTCGGCATCGGACGAGCAAAGCGCCGGCATCGAGCAAGTCAACCAGGCCGTCACGCAGATGGATGAGGTGACTCAGCAGAACGCCGCGCTGGTGGAAGAGGCAGCCGCTGCTGCGCAATCGCTGGAAGAGCAGGCCGGCGTGCTTCGCGAGGCGGTGGCGTCGTTCCGCTTGCCGGTGGCGGGTGTGCGCGCCGAACCTGTGCTGGCGCCCGTGGCTGCAAAGGCGGCGCCCGCTGCATCGGCTACATCGGCCGCATTGACCGTTTCCAGCCCGGTCGCTAAACCGGTTGCACGCAAACCTGCCGTGGCGACGGCGCGTGCGGCCGGCAAGCGTCCCGCTGCGCCGGCCAAGTCGGTCGCTGTGCCAGTTCAAAGCGCGAAGGTAGCGCCTGCCGTGGCAGCCGAGCCCAAGCCTGGCAAGCTTGCCTTGGCTGCGGCCTCCAGCGATGCCGACGACTGGGAACAGTTCTGACGCACAGGCCGACACGCTCAATCCAACAAGCCGCGTCCAGAGCGCGGCTTTGTGTTTCAGCGCTGTAACCGATTTGCGGAATTGCTTGGGCCGATGTTGTCAGCCCAGGCGGCGATTCGCGCGGCAATGTCGCCGATGCGTGCCTCAACTGCGCACCAGCCCCCATCTGACGAGCGATTCGTCTGGAAGGTCCTTTGCGCATAAGGCTTTGCAACCTGCACTGCGCTGCGCGCCGAAGTGCATGCAGCAACGCGCGCTCCGTGCCGGTGAAGTGCACTTCCCGCTCGCCTAACCCAAACACCCTGCAGTGGACCGCTCAACGCCTCCGTCATTCGTAGGGAGGCTTTGTCCGCTGCCGTACGAACACCCGTCCCATCAGGCGATATTGCATGCCGTGGCGTTGATCTTGCAGACCCCGTCCGCCGCATCTTGCGTTCATACATGCAACAACCCTGCGTGTCCGACACGTGTCTGAAGGCGTACGTGGTGCACTGCACCGCATAACTGTGCGCCTCGGCGGGTGTTGGTATGGTCCTCGCGTTCCCCCTCGCGAGAAGCAGGCTAGAGAGACGCATCCACCGATCGACGGCAGGCGATCGGGGCGGATGTCACGGCGCAAAGCGGTTGCGTCGGACGTCGAAGAAGACCTTTGGGGGAAGCATGAGTGCCACAGCGCAAGGCGGGGGGTACGCCGGACACTGGCAACGCGCCCGTAGGGCGGGAGCGGGGGAGCGACCATGAGCGATCTGCCATGGGACCTTTACCTCGCGTTGCTCAACACCTTGACGGTGGCGACCACGCTCGTCATCTTCATCAGTACCGCCGACGACTTTTTCCTGGATGCCTTCTATTGGGTGCGGGAGCTGTGGCTCTGGCCGCAGCGTGGCCGCACCCCCGTCACGATCTCGGCGCAGTCGCTGCGTGAGCGCGAAGAGCAATGGCTCGCCATCATGGTGCCGGCGTGGAAGGAGTACGACGTCATCGCCAAGATGGTCGAGAACACCCTGGCGACGATGGAGTACACGCGCTTCATCATCTTTGCCGGCGCGTACCGCAACGATGCGGAGACCACCACCGAGGTCGAGCGCATGGTGCGCCGCTATCCCGGCCGCGTGGTGCGCGCAGCCGTCACGCACGATGGCCCGACGTGCAAGGCCGACTGCCTGAATACCATCATCCAGACCATCATCCGGCATGAGGCAGGCCACGGCATCCGCTTTGCGGGCGTGATCATGCACGACTGTGAAGACGTGATCCACCCGCTGGAGCTGAAGTACTTCAATTACTTCATCATCGATCAGGATCTGGTGCAGTTACCGGTGCTATCGCTTGAGCGCAAGTGGTACGAGTGGGTGGCCGGCACGTACATGGATGATTTTTCAGAGACGCACCAGAAAGACCTGGTGGCACGCCAGGCGCTGACCGGCACTGTGCCGGGGGCCGGCGTGGCGCTGTGCTATAGCCGCCGTGCGATCGAGGCGGTGATGAAGGTACGCGGCGATTCTCCGTTCAACACCAGCACGCTTACGGAAGACTACGACTTCAGTTTCCGCCTGCGCGAACTGGGCATGCGCGAAGCGTTCGTGCATTTCCCGATCTGCGAGAACGCAGCGCCGGCCGAAGACGCCGCGGGCAAGACGCGCACACGCTGGCACCTGGGGCGGCGCAAGGGCACGCGTCCGCAACTCCTGGCCACGCGCGAATACTTTCCGAGCACGTTCCGCACGGCGTATCGCCAGCGCGCACGCTGGGTGCTCGGCATTGCGTTCCAGGGCTGGTTGCAGATGGGCTGGAACGGCAATCTCATCACGCGCTACATGTTCTTCCGGGACCGCAAGGGCGTGCTGACGGCGCTGTTCTCGATCCTGGCGTATGTGCTCTCGCTCAACTATCTGGCGCTTGGCGCACTGATGGCAAAAGGCGTGGTCACGATTCCGGATGGCACGTTCGTGGTCGGCAGCTTCTGGATGCAGGACCTGCTGGCTGTCAATGCCGCGCTGCTGTTCAACCGACTGGCGCAGCGCGTGTACTTTGTCGGTCGGCTCAATGGCCCGCTGCAAGGCGTGCTGTGTCTGCCCAGGCTCGTCGTGAACAACTTCATCAACTTCTTCTCGGTATGCCGGGCGTGGAAGATCTTCCTGATCTACTGCCTGACCGGCAAGCCCATCGCCTGGGACAAGACGCAGCACACCTATCTGTCGAACGACGCGCTCGGCCGCACGCGCTGCAAGCTGGGCGAAACGCTCGTCAAGTGGGAAGTGCTCACGCAGGAGCAGTTGGACGCGGCGCTTGCCATCCAGAGCCAAACCGGGCGGCGTCTTGGGCAGGTGCTGGTCGAGCAGGGCCTGGTGACGCCCGACACGCTGGCCGATGCGCTGGCCGAGCAGGTCGACCTGCCGCGCGTGAGTCTGACCAACGTCGTGCTGGGCGCGCTGGCCGATTGCCTGCCGCGCGACCTGGCTGTGCGGCATCACGTGGTGCCGTTCTCGATTGGCGAAGACGGTTCGCTCAACATCGCCGTGTCGGAGTTGCCCGACGGCGAAGCGTTGGAAGAGTTGGCGCGTGCTGCGGGCCGCAAGGTCGCATGCTTCATGGCGTGCGACCACGAGATGTCGGCCGAGCTGGCGCAGATGGCCGATCCCAACCGCCGTGCGACGGTCGTGTTTGGCCCGGCGGCGCATTCGGCCATGCTGGCCGTCGAATCCATGACGGGCGCCGGCCCAGGTGTTGCAGCCGGCACGGCACCCGCACCCGAGGCTTCCACCATCCCCCCCATTCACGTGCCGCCGGACTTGGCCCCCGGGCCAGACCCTCGGCCCAATCCATCAGTTGCGGGAGGTGTGGCATGACACGCGAGAGAGCAGACCGTTTAACCGTGCGCCGGTTGCGCTGGCCGATTGCCGCGGCAGTGTGGGTGCTGTGTCATGGCGTATCGCTGGCAGAGCAGCCTGCGCCGTTGCAGCCCGATGCCTACTTTCGCGCCGATCGCGCCTATCACGCCATCGACGCCAACAAGCTTGACGATGCCGAGGCCGCCACGCGCGCGGCATTGGCCGTGCAGCCAGACAGCTTGCAACTGAATCTGTTGCTGCTCGATGTGCTTACGCGCAAGGGCCAGTTGGATGCGGCACGCGCGCAGGCCGACGCGCTGCTGCGGAAATATCCCGACGAGCCACGCGTGTACGCGCAGCACGGGTTCCTAGCGCAGAAAGCAAATGACCCCGCTGTGGCCGAGCAGGATTTTGCGCACGCCGTGCAAGGCACCGACTGGACCCCGCAGGAGCAGCGCAACCTGCATCTGGCCTGGTCGGATAGTGCGTACTCCGCCAAGCATCCGCAGGCTGCCCTCGATGCGCTCAGCGGCATGAAGGACGAGCCCGATGCCGACGTGCAGGTGCGCCTGGCGCAGTCACGCTTGCAATTGGGCGATCGGGATGGCGCAACCCAAGCGGCCACGCTGGCCGCCGAACACGCTACGGACCCGGCGCGGCAGCGCTACGCCAAGGCGCTGCTCGCCCAGGCAATGGCGCCCGAAGCGCAGGGTGACGCCACTTCCGCCAATGATCCGCGCGTGATCGGTCAGCGTGAGTTGAACGAGGCTTACAGCCATCTGCGTGCGCGTGACGACCGCGCTGCATTGGCAGCGTTCCAGCGCGGCTTCGCCACGGGCGAGGGTAACTGGACCCACTACGCCGATGCCGCCTACGCAGCAAAGCGGCTGGGCGACAACCCGACTGCCATCAAGCTCTTCCGGGAAAGCCTCGACCATGCCGATGCCGATGCCAAGAGCGACCGCGGTGGCAATGGAGACGACCGCCTTCAACCGGATCGCCGCTTCGGTTACCGGCGTGAAGTCGAGCAGATGCAGCGCACGTTCGGCATGGTTCTCTCTGGCGCGTATCAAACGTCTGCATTCGGTTTGCCCAACACGGTGAGCGCGGGGCAGGCTGGCGCAGAGGTGTACTGGCAACCGCCCGGTATCGGCTACCGTGACGGCAGCATCTTCCAGCTCTTCGTGCGCGGCTACGACAGCGTGTACGACCGCAACGGCAACACGGGTCTGCCGACCGCGCAGGGCTCCGTGGGCGCACGCTACAAGCCGATCAAGGACATCAACCTGGTGTTCACCGCCGAGCGTCTCTTCCGCATCGGGCAACTGACCACCAACGATACATTGCTGCGCATCGGCTTCTCGACCGACCAGGGGCTCGACCTGCAGGTCACCAAGCCGCGCTGGCAGACGTGGCAGGTGTTTGGCGAGGGCGCGTACTTCCTCAACCAGGGCCGCATGATCGTCAGCACGGAAATGCGCTACGGACACACGTGGTTGCTCAACTCGATCAGCGATCGCCTGACGGTCTATCCGCATATCGTGCTGGCGGGCGATCACGACAACAAGGCGATCGGGCAGCGGCTCGCGCTTGGTGTTGGCCCAGGCATCAACTTTCGCTACTGGTTTCGGGAGTCGCACTACGCAGCGCCGGCCAGTTGGCTGGATTTGACCGTGCAATACCGCTTGCCGTTGACGCATGCGGATCGAGCAAAAGGGGTGGTCGCGCGAGCCATTCTTTGGTTCTAAGCAACCCTGGATTCAAGCAGACCCCAGTCAGAGGTGTCGCAGATGAAACGTTTTTGACCGCCGAGGGAAACGGGTAACAAAGAGAAATGGCAGCGGCGTCCGAAGGATGGCGTCGCAGCGCCATGGCGAGTCAAAGCGGGACGCTTGGCACGGCCTTCGCTCATTGGCGAAGTCTGTGCCGGCGTCAGAAGCGACACGTTCGTCGTCGCGCTTTGCATGCGCCGATGCGGATGACTGGGGGGAATCATGACAGGAAAAATTTTGACCGTGTTCGGCACGCGCCCGGAGGCCATCAAGATGGCGCCGCTGGTGCAGGCATTGCAGGCCGAGGCAGGTTTTGAGTCGGCGGTGTGCGTGAGTGCGCAGCACCGGCAGATGCTGGATCAGGTGCTGGAACTCTTCGGCATCGTGCCGGAGTTTGACCTCAACCTGATGCGGCCTGGGCAGACGTTATCCGACATCACGTCGAACGTGCTGGGCGGCATCGACGGCGTGCTCGATGCCTACAAGCCCGATGCCGTGCTCGTCCACGGCGACACGACGACCACGCTGGCGGCAAGCCTTGCGGCGTTCTACCGGCGCATTCCGGTCGGGCATGTGGAAGCGGGTCTGCGCACCGGCAACATCTGGTCGCCATGGCCGGAAGAGTTGAACCGGCGTGTTACCGATTCTGTGACGACCTGGCATTTCGCGCCCACGGCCGAATCGCGCCAGAACCTGCTGGACGAGGGCATCGACCCGGAGCAGGTCACGCTTACCGGCAACACCGTCATCGATGCGTTGCTGGCCGTCAAGCACCGGCTGGACGACGACACCACGCTCTCAGCGCAGATGGCGGCGCGCTATCCGTTCCTGGAAGCGGGCCGGCGAATGATCCTGGTGACGGGCCATCGCCGCGAGAACTTCGGCGAGCCGTTCGAGAACTTCTGCGTGGCGCTGCGCCTGCTGGCGGCGCGTCATCCGGATGTACAGGTCGTGTATCCGGTGCACCTGAACCCGAACGTGCAGCAGCCGGTCAACGCCATCCTCTCCGGCCACGACAACGTTCATCTGATTGCGCCGCAGGACTACTTGCCGTTCGTCTACCTGATGGACCGCGCCTACCTGATCGTCACCGATTCCGGCGGCATTCAGGAAGAGGCGCCCGCGCTGGGCAAACCGGTGCTGGTGACGCGTGATACCACCGAGCGGCCAGAGGCCGTGGCATCGGGCACCGCGCGGCTGGTCGGCACCGATACGCAACGCATCGTCGATGAAGCAGAAGCGCTGCTCAAGAACACCGCTGAATACGAGCGCATGGCGCAGGCTCACAACCCCTATGGCGACGGCCACGCCTGTCGGCGCATTGTCGATGCGCTGAAGAAAGCCTTCACCACGCAGCCACAAATGGTGACGCGCGGCCCGCAACTCATTCGCAAACCGGCTACCGAAGCCGAAATCATCGATCTGGAAGCGGCGCGTGCCACCGCGCAAGGGTCGTCAACGCAGCACCGCCTGAACGGCTAGGAGGCTTGATGAAAGCGAAGCAAATCGGAGGCGGCGTGTTGGTTGCCTCCGCACTTGTTGCCGGGTGGCTGATCGTGGCGCCGCCGTGGGCTGGCGATGGACGCGTACCTGCCATCGTGACCGGCGCGATGGACCAGGGTAGCCCCGGCGCCGACACCGACAAAAAAGCCCCAACGCCCGCATCTTCCAGGGCGACGGCCACGGCTGCGCAACCCGTGCAGCCCACCGTTGTGGCAGCAGTAACACCCAGGCCCGTGACTGGAGGCGCGCGCGCTTACGGCTACGGCGTCATGGATGAGAACGGACAGGTCATTCCACCGCCACGCACGGTGGTCATGACTGAAGTCCGCCCCGGCACGCCGGAAAACGAGACGACAGGTACAGACCGTGGCCACGATCGTGGCCCCAACTTCAACCTCGGGCTCTACCGCCAAGCGGACGGCTCGTTCTATCGCCCATGATTGCCATGAGTCGGAGAGTCATCATGAAGACATTGCTACGTAAGTTCCTGTGCGCGCTCGTCTTTGCGGGCGGGCTGCTCGGCATTTCGCTGACAGCGCCGGCACAGGCCGCCACCTGCACGATCGGGCTCGGGCCCATCTGCGTGACAGTGGGCGGAACAACAACGAGCACGCCAGCCCCGATGCTCGTGCTGTACGACGCCCCGCCAAACGACCAGTACACCAACCTGGGCAAGTCGTACGCGATCATGCTGTACAACCTGCTCGCGCACTTCAACACCACCATCACGCTGCTGCCCGTGCAGAACTACACGGCCGGCATGACCGAGCAATACACCGCCATCTTCTACATGGGGAGCTACTACAACAACCCCATACCGGCGGCGTTTCTGTCGGATGTGACCACCACACAGAAGACCGTCGTCTGGTTCAAGTACAACCTTTGGGAACTTGCCTGGAACACGGCGTATCCATTCACCTCGCGCTACGGCATCAATTTTGTCGGTCTGCGCGGCATGAACGCCGCGCCCTCGGCGAGCGCGCCAAACCCCGGGTTCTTCGATACGGTGTCGTACAAGAGCCAGAGCATGACCAAGTACTACGCCTTCAATGCCACGACTGGCGCCATCAGCGCTGATCCGGACATTGGCGTGACCTCTGTGGCCGATGCCACCAAGGCCAGCAGCGTGGTGACGATCACCAACTCGGTGACGCAGGAAACGGCGCCATACATCATGCGGTCGGGCAATTTCTGGTACGTGGCCGACATGCCGTTCTCTTACATCGGGCCACGCGATCGCTATCTGGTGATGTGCGACATGTTGCATGACATTCTGGGCACCAATGCACCCACGTTGCACCGTGCGCTCGTGCGTCTGGAAGATATCAACGCCACCAACACTGTGACGTCCATCAATACCCTCACGGATTATCTGTACAGCAAAAAGATTCCGTTCTCGCTTGCCACCATCCCGCTGTACAAAGACCCGAACGGCGTCTACAACGGCGGCGTGTCGCAGACCATCCACCTGGTTAATGCGACGGGGCTCAAGTCGGCACTGAACCATGCGTTGCCACGGGGCGGGAAGATCCTGATGCACGGTTACACGCACCAGTACAGCAACATCCCGAACCTCATCAACGCCGTCAGCGCGAACGACTTCGAATTTTGGCTCGCCACGCAGAACAGGCCCGTGAACGAGGACTCAACGCAATGGGCGGCAGGGCGATTGTCTTCGGGGCTGCTGGAGTTCCAGCTCAATGGCTACGCGCCGTTCGCCTGGGAGGCGCCGCACTATCAATCGTCTCCGCTGTCGATCAAGGCCGTGCCGCAGTACTTCAAGAACACCTACCAGCGCGTGGTGTATTACACATCGGATAACCCGCAGACCTTGAACTCGACCACCGCCGGACATGATTTTTCGGTCGGCCAGTTCTTCCCCTACATCATTCAGAAGGACTACTACAACCAGCGCATCATTCCTGAAAACCTGGGCAACGTGGAATACAACATCTGCAATATCGATCCGTCGTCATGCCTGACGTACACCGCACAGGACATCTTGACCAATGCGACGTATGCACAGGTGGTACGTGACGGGTTTGCCTCGTTCTTCTTCCATCCGTTCTGGCTGGAGCCGGAACTTGGCACGCCCGGCTATACCGACTTCCAGACCATCATCACCGGTATCACCGGCATGGGGTACACCTGGGCGGACGCCAGCACGGTGAAGTGACGATGTACCGGATGCGCTCGTTACTGGCAGCAGCCATGTTGGCATTGAGCGCATCCGCCGAAGCCGCAGGGCCGGTAGGCGCCATGCCTGCCGGCCCTGCGCCGTTGTATGGCGTGACGGTCGATGCGGTGGACAACATACCAGCCGTGGTGGATGCGCTGTCGCACCTCTCGCGCACGCCCACGGTGCGCGTCGTCTTTGATGAAGGCATGGACGCGCCGCATTACGTTGGGGCGGTGGCCGCCATCCGGGACGTCGCGTATGTGATGGGCGAACTGGTGGATTCTTCCACGCTCCGGCAATACACCGCACAGCAACTGCGTACGCGTGCCGCTGCTTACCTGCACGCCCTTGGCACCAACGTCGATGTCTGGGAAATCGGTAACGAGATCAACGGCGAATGGACCGGCCCCACGCGTGACGTGATCGACAAGACCATGGCCGCCTATGAAGTCATCAAAGCCGGCGGCGGCCGTACAGCGCTCACGCTGTACTACAACGAGGGCTGCGCCGAGCAGCCGTCACGTGCGATGTTCGAGTGGGTGCAACGTAATGTGCCGCTGCGCCTGCGCGATGGGCTTGATTACGTCTTCATCAGTTTCTATGAAGACGACTGCAAGATCCCTCCGCCCGATTGGAACGCGGTGTTCACCAGGCTAGGCGGACTGTTTTCGCATGCCGCGCTGGGTTTTGGAGAAGTCGGGACGCGACATGCTGCACGCAAGCCGGCGCTCGTCGCGCATTACTACGGGCTCGCGGTCACACATCCTCGCTTTGTCGGCGGCTACTTCTGGTGGTACTTCCGGCAAGACATGGTGCCGCGCTCAAGGCCGCTATGGCGCAGCCTCGATGCGGCGTTCCTCAGCATGCCCGTGGCGGTCAGCCGCTAGCCCGCGCGCTGACGCGTTGGGTGTTTGCGGTTGATTTGCGGTCTGCCAGGTCTTCGGGTTCAACCGGCTCGCCGTCACGACGCACCAGCTGGATCGTGCGCGTGGGCAGCGCGAACGAGGTGCCGAGATTTTCCAGACCTTCCAGGATCGTCAGGTTGATGCGCTGCTGGATGTCCATGTACAGGTTGAAGTCCGGATCGGTCACGAAATACACGACCTCGAAGTTCAGTGCGTTCTCGCCAAACTCCTTGAAGTGCGCGCGATCAAACCGCGTGTTGCCGGCGGCTTCCACCGCACGGCGCACGATGTCCGGAATCTTCTGCAGTTGCGCGGCACGCGCATCGTAGGTCACCCCAAAGGTGAAGACGATGCGTCGTTCCGACATCCGTTTGTAATTGTGAATCGTGCTCTTGAGCAGCGCCGTGTTGGAAGCGACGATCTCTTCGCCCGACAGGCTGCGGATGCGCGTGGTCTTGAGGCCCACGTGCTGCACCGTGCCGGCAATCGATTCGAAGACGATGAAGTCTCCGATCTCGAAGGGCTTATCCAGCCCGATGGCGAGTGAGGCAAACAGGTCACTCAGGATGCTTTGCACCGCCAGCGCCACCGCCACGCCGCCCACACCCAGGCTGGCAACGAAGGCCGTGATGTTGACGCCCACGTTGGCCAGAATGGCCAGCAGCAGCATCGACCACAGTGCGAAGCGCAGCACCCATGCGGTCATCGACGTGATCACGGGGTTGCGCGTCGCGTGGGTTTGCGTCGACAGCCGATCACGCGCCCACAGTTTCACGCCGCGATTGAGCCACAAGGCAATCTGGAACCCGATGATGACAAACCAGATGTGGTCGAGCTTGTTGGCAATGCGCGTGGGCAGATCGATGAAATACGACCCGGCAAGCAATGCGGCCAGCGCGATGAACACCGGATGCGTATCGCGCAGCACTGCGGTGACGAGAATGTCGAAGCGGTAGCCGGTCCGGCGCGCGCGCGCGTCAAACCGGTTACAGATGAGGTGCAATACGCTGGACAGCACCGCATATGCAGCGATTACAGTCAATGCGGCGGCGGCCCAATCGCGGGCCGGCACGCGCAGGAAGGTGTGGGCGTTGAGCCACTCCATGGGCATCTCCGTGCAGAAATCACGGATGCTGCGCCGCACATAACGTGCCTGCCTTACTGCCGCAGCGTTGCCCTCGGCTCGGCGTCGTTCGGTACGCACACGCGGTTGCGGCCCTGACGCTTGGCTTCCATCAGGCCGAGATCGGCATCTGCCAGCAGGTGGGCCAAGTCCTGTCCGGGGCGTAGCGGAGCGGCGCCTACGCTCACTGTCAGCGGCCCCGCGGGCGTTTGCGTGCCGGCCACCGCCGTCTTGAGCCGTTCGACCACGGCCAGCGCGCCGGTCAGGCCGCAAGCCGGCAGCAGTACGGCGAATTCGTCACCGCCCAGACGGCCGAACAGGTCGGCGGGGCGCAGCACGCCCGCCAGCGCATCGGACAGCGCGATAAGTGCCTCGTCGCCTGCGGCGTGTCCCCACGTGTCGTTGATGGATTTGAAGTGATCGACGTCGAGGTACAGCGCGCACAGCGGCTCGGCATGATGCTGCGCACGCTCTACCGCAAAGGTGCCCAGCTCGAAGAAGCGCTGCCGCGCGAGCATGCCGGTCAGGTGGTCAGTGTTGGCGCGATCGGCCAGGCTGCGTTCGGCCGCAAAGTGCCGGGCCATGGCGCGCAGCAGGTAGTGATGAATGACCGCGGCCGCAGCAATGCAGATCGGCAGATAAAGCACCAGCCCCAGCCAGCCGTGGTGGATTGCCGTGGCAGGTTCCGGGGCGATGAGCAACGCGACGATGGGGCCGGCCATGCACAGCGCCATGGCGATGCAGAAATCGCGCCGCGTGAGCCACGCGGGGCTGGTGGCAAGCGGCATCAGATAGAACGCTGGCAGCACCCATTGGAGCCCAGCCTGATGGCCGAACGCGATGATGGCCGCCTCCTCTGCCAACAGGTGCGTGAGCGCCAGCAGCCCCCACATGCCGGTGTGCCGATACCGCTGTGCGACCACCACGATCGCCAACAGCAGCAGGAGCAGCGCGAGCAGAGGCTCCAGCCGATGCAGCAGCCCGACCGACCAGCCCAGCACGATCGCGAAGGCGTAGCCGAGCACACCGCATTTGCTCAGCGCGAGGATCATCGGCACGAAATGGCGCGCCTGATAGTCACGCGAGGGCGTGCGAGCGTCGGGCAGGTCGGAGGCGGTAGGCAGGTTCGCGCTCAAGGCAGGGCAAGAGAGACCCTCTGGCGCGACGGGATGATGCGGGCGCGGGCGGGGCCGGATTGCGCAACAAAGCGCGCATTCTAATGGCGACAGGCAACCCCGTGCGCGGATTTTTAGTGGGGGAATCCCGCAACGGGCGTCTCAGCCTGCCAGCAGCTGCCACACCAGCCACACATTGGCGATGCTGATGACGATGAATAATCCCCACGCGAGCCACGACGTTAAACGGCTGTTAACAAATACCCCCATCAGCGTGCGATCGCTCGTCATGCGGATCAGGGGAAACATCGCAAACGGCAATTGCAGGCCGAGCACCACCTGGCTGATGACAAGCAGTTTGCCGATGGCGTGGTCGCCCAGCATCGCCACGCCGATGAACGCAGGGATCAGCGCCAGCGCGCGCGTGATCAACCGCCGCTGCCAGCACGGGATGCGCAAGTCGAGGAATCCTTCCATCAGGATCTGCCCGGCGATGGTGCCGGTAAAGGTGGAGCTTTGCCCGGCCGCCAGCAACGCGATGCCAAACAGCAGCCCCGCCAACGCCGTTCCGACGATGGGCTCCAGCAGGTGGTAGGCGTCCTCGATGTCGGCCACGTTTTGATGGCCGTGCGCGTTGAATGCGGCGGCGGCCAGGATCAGGATCGCGCCGTTCACGAGCAGCGCCAGCCCCAGCGACACGATGGTGTCTAGCCGCGACAGGCCGATGGCCTCACGCTTGGCCGCCTCGGTGTTGGCCGTCATGCGCGTCTGCACGATGGACGAATGCAGATACAGGTTGTGCGGCATCACCGTTGCACCCAGGATGCCGATGGCCAGATACAGCGGCTCGCGCTGGCTCACGGCCTGCCACGAGGGCATCAATCCGGCTGCCACCGAAGGCCAGTGCGGCTTGATGAGCACGAGTTCAACGAAGTAGCACAGCCCAATCGTGAGAATGAGCCCCAGCACGATAGCTTCCAGCTGGCGGAAGTTTTTGCCCTTCAGGCCCAGCACGATCAGCGTGTCCAGCGCGGTAAGCGCCACGCCCCACAGGATCGGCACGCCCAGCAGCAGGTGGAAGGCCAGCGCGCAGCCCAGCACCTCAGCCAAGTCGCACGCAATGATGGACAGCTCTGCCAGCAGCCATTGCACACGCAATGCGCCGGGCTGATAGCGGTTGCGAGAGGCGCGCGCGAGATCCATGCCGGTGACAATGCCCAGCCGCGCCGAGAGGCACTGCAGCGCCATGGCCGCCAGGCTGGAAAGCACGACCACGAACAGCAACGCATAGCCGTAACGCGAACCAGCTTCAATGTCGGTCGCCCAGTTGCCCGGGTCCATATAGCCGACCGATACCAGCAGCCCCGGCCCCGCAAAGCGCAGCAGCTTCTTCCACAGCGGCAAGCCTGGCGGCACGGCAACGGTGCCGCGCACCTCGGATGGACAGAACGGGGCGGTGGCGGTGGTGGGGAGGCGGAACATGCGCGTGTTGCTAAGAAAAATGCAATCAGAATTTCAGAATGATAGCTAAACGCCACGCCGCACGTCTGAAGCCGCGCCCGGTATGTGTTGGCGGGGCGACTTTCTCGGCACATTTGTCCACACACTTAAGGCAAAGCTCAGTCCGTTGCGGTAGATTTCGAGCTTCGCCGGCGCCTGTTTTCCACGCGCCGGTTGTCCGTTTACCGTCATTACCGCCGCCGAGATTCCCGCGCATGAACGCCATCCTCCTTATCGAAGACGATTTGCCCTTGGGCACGGCGCTGGCCCGCGCGCTGCGTCAGGCCGGCTACAACGCGACCTGGGTGCGCCGCCTGGTCGACGCGCAGAAATGGATCACCACCAACACCTTCGAAGCCATCGTGCTCGATCTTGGGCTGCCCGATGGTGAGGGCCATACCTTCCTGGAAGAACTGCGCGCCGCGCACAGCGACGTGCCCGTCATCATCGCCAGCGCGCGCGATGCGCTGTCTGAGCGCCTCAAGGGGCTGGATTCCGGCGCGGATGACTTTCTCGTCAAGCCGTTTCCCGTGGATGAACTCATCGCCCGCCTGCGCGCCGTGCTGCGCCGGCATGCGGGGCAGAGCACCAACCAGTGGAACGTCGGCAATTTGGTGGTCGAGCCCTCGCAGAAGCGTGTGACGCAAGAGGGGCAGATCATCGAACTGACCCCGCGTGAATACCAACTGCTGCTTGAACTTGTGCGCCGCGCGCACCGTTGGGTGCCGCGCGAAACGCTCATGGACGCGCTCTACCGTGAGGGCGACAGTGTGAGCGCCAATGCGCTGGAAGTTGTCATCCATCACCTGCGCCGCAAGCTCGGTAACGAAACCATCCAGACCATTCGCGGTGTCGGCTACATGATCGGCGGCAACCGCGGGGCCGCCCAATGAAGCTGGCGGTTCCAGCCATCCTGCGGGTTCGCTCGCTCTCGTTCCGCCTGTATGTGCTGATCCTGCTCGCGCTGGTGCTGATGCTGCTGGTGCAGCTCGTCATCGCGCATCTGGAAATCTCGCGCACCAACAGCCGGCAGGTGGTGAGCGACCTGCGCATGTCGGCGCAGGCCTATGCGGACCTCACCACGCTCAACATGGATGACGTGCCGCGCCGCGAAGAATTCCTGCGCCGGCTCACCGACATCAAGCTGGGCCTCTCGCTGCCCAACATCCTGCCGGGCGAATTCCGCTACGTGCTGTGTGATCGCGCGGGCCACGTCATCACTGCGTTTCCGGGTGCGCCCACCATGCCGTGCGGCAAGGCGCACGACACCGTCGTCGAGATCATGCTGGAGGGCAAGCCGTGGCGCAGCTACACCGTCGACAGCGTCGACGGCAAGATCTCGGCCACCGTGGCGCAGCCCCTGACCGCGTACGAGCGCGCCATTCGCGACCTGTTCGAGGAGGTGGCGGTGGCGCTGGCCATCCTGGCGAGCGCGCTGATGGTGATGGTCGGTTGGGCGGCGCACCAGGGCCTCAAACCGCTGCGTACGCTCACGCGCCAGGTCGAGGCGCGTGACTCTGCCGATCTTGACCCCGTGCAGAGCGTGGAACATGCGGAGCTGAAACCGCTGGTCGATGCCTTGAACGGGCTGTTCGCGCGTGTACGTCGTGGCATCGAGGCAGACCGCCGTTTCTTTGCCGATGCGGCGCACGAACTGCGCACGCCGCTGGCGGCCATTCAGGCGCAGGCGTATGTCGTCTCGCATTCCGATAGCGAAGACGATCGTTCGACCGCGCTGCGCGAGTTCGACCGCGGCATTTCGCGCGCAACGCAGTCGCTTGCCAAGCTGCTTGCCATCGCCCGGCTGGACGCGCGTCGTGTGGAGGCGCAGCTTGCGCAGGGCGCGTTGTCCGACCTGGCGGGCTGTGCGCGCAGCGGCGTGATCCAGCAGGCCTCGCGCGCCGAGCGTCGCAACATCACGCTGTCGTACGACGGCGCCAACCAGGCGTGGGTGTCGGTGTCGCATGAAGACGCCGCGACGCTGGTGGAAAACGTGCTCGACAACGCCGTGCGCGAAACGCCCAACGGTGGCGAGGTGCGCGTGGCCGTCAAGCGCATCGAGCAAGCCGGCACGCCGATGGTCGAACTGCGCATTGAAGATTCCGGCCCCGGCATTCCGCTCGACGAGCGCGATCGCGTATTCGAGCGTTTCTACCGCCCCCGCACCAGCCAGTCGCAGGGCAGTGGCCTGGGCCTGGCGATCGTGCGCCGTATCGTGGAATTGGGAAATGGCTCGGTGGCCATCGAAGACGGCCTGGCTCATGCAGATGGCAGAGGCTGCGCGATCGTGATCCGCCTGCCGGCGCTGGATTCCGCGCCCGAGCCGATCGAGCCCGATGATGCGCCTCCCGGCATGGCCGACACGCCCAGCCATTGATTGGCGCGGCTCGCGGTTGGTGGTCCCGGCACTGGTGGTGCTGGGGCATCTGGTGTTGCTGGCATGGTGGCGCGATCGTCCGGTGCCAGCCCTCCACGACGCGCCGACGATGCTGCAAGGGCGGTTGCTTGACACCGAGCCTCCGCCGGCGCCGGTGCTGCGTCCGGAGCGCGGCGCGCACACCCCATCAAAGTTGCCTCAAACAGATTCCATCCCGCATTCAGCTGAACCGGTGCAGCAGCCCATGTCTGCCGCGCCCGCGGCTGCCGATGCAGTTGAAGCGCGCACGCTCGATCTGGCTGCACCGCTGATGCCCAGCCAGCGAGCGCGATCCCACGCTGAAGACAACATCGCCCAGAGCACAGCGCACGGCACCGGTCACGCATTCGGGCCAGACGCTTCTGCGCCGCGTGCGGCACGGTCGATCGAGGAATCGCGCGGCGCTGCGGGCCGCTGGCAAGCCCGCATGGAAGTGGGCAGCAGCGCCTACTGCCTGAGCGCGCAAGACCCAAGCCTGCGCCGCGACCCCTTTGAAAAGGCACTGGCCGTGCCATCCACCTGCCGCTGATCAGTAACCGACTGTGAAGCGCTGGCGCGGGTGTGCCGGTTTTTCCGTTTCGTCGAGGAAGGCGATGGCGTAGTCCTCCATCGAAATCCACGGCTTGCCATTGGCATCCACGAGCAGCGAATCCTTGCCGACGCGGAAGTGGCCCGTACGCTCGCCCGGCTCGAAGATGGCCGACGGCGACACGAACGTCCAGTTCAGCTCGGTTTCCTTGCGCAGCGCGTTAAGGAAATCGCGACCGGCCGAGGCTTCGTCAAAGTACTCCTTGGGGAACTGCGGGGTGTCGATCAGCGCCACGCCCGGGGCCACTTCCAGGCTGCCGGCGCCACCCACCACCAGCAGACGCTGCACGGCCGCTTTCTTCACCGCACCAACGATCTGGTCGGCGCTTGCCTGCAGAAAGCGCACCGTGCTGTAGGCCACATCGTTGCCGGCAAGTGCGGCAGCGAGGCCAGCTTGGTCGGCTACATCCACATCCTTGGTGGTCAGGCCAGCACGTGCGGGCAGCTTGGATGCCGTGCGCGCAATGGCGGTCACCTGGTGGCCGCGGCGCAGTGCTTCGTCGATCAGGCGGGTGCCCACGCGCCCCGTGGCGCCGATGATTGCAATCTTCATGTTCAACTCCTTATGGAATGGTTCGAGCGGTTGAAACGTTATATGTAATTAATACAGTTACATATAGGGGTAAAAAAATAGGCCGACATGCCGGCCCGGCTAGGCTCGACGGCGGCGGCGTTGTGCGTGTCCCACCTCGTTGAGGATGCTAGCGATGGTTTGCGCAGCAAGCTCCGCTTCCAGCGCGGATTGCGCGCGCTCCGTCACACGCTCCAGCACGCCGGTGATCTCACGGCCGACCTCGCACGCCGGGTTGGGTGCATTGGGCGGCAGCGCAATCAGCACCGGAGATTCCACCACACGAAAGACGTCCAGCAGCGTGATGCGATCTGCCGGCCGCGCCAGCGTGGCACCGCCTGTTGCGCCCATCTGCGAGGTGACAAAGCCGGCGTCGGCCAACTGCGCCACCAAGCGTCGGATAAGTGCGGGGTTGGTTCCCACGCTGCCCGCGATCAGCGACGACGGCACCGGCCCCTCTGCGCTGGCAAGCAGAGTGAGGATATGCACGGCGACGGCGAAGCGGCTGCTGGTGGTCATGGTGATGAATGCAAAGTGTAACCATGATAGATACACTTTGGCGTGCGGTCAACCCCTTCGGCGGATGTGCGCTTTAGAAGGCGGCGGCCAGTGCCGTGGCCCGCGCTTTGGCATCTGCCTTGGCGGCCGTCAGCACGTCGGGCGTGGTGAGCGTGGGTGCTGCGCTGATCTCGGTCACGTCTTCAATGCCCAGGAAGCGCAGCCAGCGGCGCAGATAAGGTTTCTGAAAATCGTCCGGTGATTCGCTTGCGCCTTCAGTGTGTGCAGCGTACGCCCCTGCGCTGGCGTAGATGAGGGCCGCCTTCTTGCCCGAGAGTAGCGCCTGATAGCCTGTGGCCGGCGACCAGTTCCAGTTCTGACCCGGCAGCGTCACCACATCAATGAAATGCTTGAGCCGGTAGGGCACTCCAAAATTCCACATCGGAACAGAGAATAGATAGTGGTCTGCCGCGTTGAAGCGTTGCGACAGCGCCACCGCGCTCTGCCATTGCGCACGCTGTTCCGGCGTGGCGTTCTGGGTGCGCAAGACCGCAAACTTGGCGCCGATCATATCGGCGTCGAATTCGGGCAGGTCGATGTCCTCGCTCCACAAGTCGATCATGTCCATCTCATGGCTTGGGTGCGCGATGCGGTAGGCATCGAGAAACTGCTTTGCCACGTCGATGGAGTGGGACAGCGTTTTCATGGGAGAGGCTTCGATATAGAGCAGACGGGTCATGACGGGCTCCTGATGCGGTCTTATGCTGCGTTGAAGAAATTGAGGCCGGGGGTGCCGGCGATCACCAGTCCGATGCAGGCCAGGCGCGCGGGCTGCATGCTCTCGCCAAACAGCACGATGCCGAGCACGGTCACGCCCACCGAGCCGATGCCCGTCCAGATGGCGTAGGCCGTGCCAGCGGGCAGGCCGCGCATGGCATGCGTGAGCAGAAAGACGCTGGCAAGCGCCGTCACAATGCCGAGCACGCTGGGGATGGGGCGTGTCCACCCCTGTGCAAACTTGAGCGAGATCGCCATGGCGATCTCCACAGCGCCGGCTGCCAGCAGCCAGAGCCAGGCGGTTTGAAGCATGGAACCTCCGAAGTGTCCGCTGCCGAGCCGGCAAGCGGATGCGTTGCGATGCACCCAGAGTAAGGACGGGGCGACGCGGCAACAAGTACGTACCTGAAGGTAACCACCAGGCACGATGCGGGTATCAGCGCCCCGCAGCCGCCCGCCAAACGATCTGTGCGCCAGCCTGGCAAAAACGCAATTCGCTGCCGTGCCGTGCCGCGCGATCGGCACCATCGTCGGCGCTGCTGCTCCTAAGCTAGACGCCATGCAAGGCGGCTTGCCGCCACCCTTGGATTCATTCTGGCGTCCAACCATTCAGGAGCGTTGTCATGGCCCTTCGGGATTTCAAAGTGCTCACTTTCGATGTCGTCGGAACGTTGATCGACTTCGAGGGGGGCATGCTTGCCTACCTGCGCCGTGCGGTGCCCGACAGCAGGGTTACCGACGAGGATTTTCTGGGCGCGTATCGGGCAGCACGCAAACGCGGTCGGACCGAGTGGTATCCCGATGATCTGGTGCCGTGCTGGCACATCGTGGCGCAACAGCTTGGCCTGCCCGATAGCGACGCGCTGGCGCATGGTTTTCGCGATTCGGTGGCCGAATGGCCGGCGTTTCCCGACTCGGTGGAGGCGCTGCAGCGGTTGGGCAAGCGCTTCAAGCTCGTCACCATGACGAACGCGCAGTCCTGGGCGCTCGAACATTTCCAGCGGACGTTGGGCGCACCGTTCGACCTGCTGCTCAGCTGCGACGATGCCCTCTGCGAGAAGCCCGATGCGCAGTACTTCGCCTACGCGCGCGGCCGCTACGAAGGTGCCTGGGGCTTCAAGCAAGCCGACAATCTGCACGTGGCGCAGAGCCAGTACCACGACATCGGCATCTCCAAACGTCTGGGCATCGCCACCTGCTGGATCGAGCGCCGGCATGGCATGAAAGACTCGGGCGGCACCATCGAATCGGAGCACACCGTACCTGATTACCACTTCCATACGCTGGCCGAGCTGGCCGATGCAGTGGAGGCCGGCGAGTGAAGCCCGACGCCATTGCGGAACCGGTCGCCGATCTGCTGCCAGACCTTGTGGCACTGCGCCGCGACCTGCATGCGAATCCGGAACTCGCCTACGAAGAACACCGGACGGCCCGCATCGTCGCGCAGTCGCTGCGTGTGTTGGGGCTGGCGGTGGAGGAGAGTATTGGGGGCACCGGCGTGGTCGGCACGCTGCGCGGCGGCCGAGGCACCCGCAGTGTCGCGCTGCGCGCCGACATGGACGCGCTGCCGATGGTGGAACTGGGTCGATCACCGCACGCGAGCCGCGTGCAGGGCAAGCATCACGGTTGCGGGCATGACGGGCACACCAGCATGCTGATTGGCGCTGCGCGCCAGCTTGCGCGCACGGGCATCGACGGCACCGTCCACTTCATCTTCCAGCCTGCCGAAGAGGGCCAGGCCGGTGCGCGCCGGATGATTGAAGACGGCCTGTTCGAGCGTTTTCCATGCGATGCCGTCTATGCGTTACACAACTGGCCGGATCTGCCACTCGGACATGCGCAGACGCGGCCGGGCTCGATCATGGCGGCGGCAGATCGGTTCGATATCACCGTGTGCGGGCGTGGCGGGCATGCGGCCCAACCGCACCACACGCCGGACGCCATCCTTGCCGCCAGCCAGCTTGTGGCGCAGCTGCACACCATTGTGTCGCGCCGAATTGATCCGAGCGAATCGGCGGTGTTATCTGTCACGCGCATCGAAGGCGGCCACAGCCACAACGTGCTGCCGGCCGAAGTACGCATCACCGGCACCGTGCGCAGCTTTGATGCCGTATCGCAGGATCGCATCGAGGCGGCGCTGCGCGACACGGCCAATGGCATCGCGCTGGGCAGCGGCACGCAGGTGGCGGTGGATTACCGCCGCTATTACCCGGCCACCATCAACACGCCGGCCGAAGCGATGCTCGCATTGGACGCTGCACAAGCGATTGGCTTGCAGGCCGCGGAGGCACCACGCGCTGCGTTCACTTCCGAAGATTTCGCCTTCATGCTGCAGCGCAAGCCCGGTGCCTATCTCTGGCTCGGCCAAGGCCGTGCCGACGCGGGGCCCGAGGGCGAATACCCGCTGCACCACCCGTGTTATGACTTCAACGACGAGGCGTTGCCGGTGGGTGTGCGCTGGTTTTGCGAAGTCGCACATCGCGCGCTGGCCGCCGTTCCATCCGGTTCCTGAACTGCGGCCATCTTCGTCACCCTCCCGGTATTGCAGCGTTAGAAATCCGCCACCTTGCCCCAAGCCGAGTGCTTGAAGCGCGCCGGGTTGTAGGGAGCGGGGTCGAAGATCGGCTTTTCACCCGTCACCAGATCAGCGATCAGATGGCCGGCGCCGGGGCCGATACCGAACCCGTGACCCGAGAAGCCTGCGGCCAGGATGAACCCGGGGATTTCCGGGACTTCTCCGATGCCGGGCACGCCGTCCGGCGTGTTGTCGACGAAACCGGCCCAGGCGTTGGCGATGCCCGCTTGGCCCAGCACCGGCAGCAGTTCGACGGCGCGGCTGTAGGTTTGTCTGACGGCCGCGGCATCCGGCCGTGGGTCAAGTATGCGCATGCGCTCCATGGGCGTGGGCGCATCGAGCCGCCACCGCGCGAGAGTTTCGTGGCCCGCGCGAATGCCTTCCAAGCCGCCCGGGAACACATTGCGCCAGCGCTTCGCGAACATCGGCAGAAACTGCGGCGCGAAGCGCAGCAGCTGTGCCGTCGGGTCCACGCGTCCGCGCCCGCTGATGGCCAGGTTGTAGCTGCCATCGCTGCGGCGGGTGATGGACACGCGTGCGGTGTGCAAGGCGTCAGGCACTGGCTCGGTCACCCCCGTGACACGCACGATGGATTGGCGAACAGTCGCCTGCGGAAAACGAATGCCCAATTGGCGACAGAACGAGGAGGCCCAGGCACCGCCTGCAAATACCACGGTGCGGGTCTTGATGGTTCCTGCCTCTGTGACGACGCCGCTAACGCGACCGCCCTCGACTTCAATGCCTCGTGCAGCGCAGTTCTGGTGCACGGTGCCGCCGAGCTTCATGAGCGCAGCCGCTACGGACGGCGCCGCCTTGGCGGGGTCCGCCGTGCCGTCGCTCGGTGCGAACACGCCGCCCTTCCACGCGCGACCAGTGAGGCGGCCGCGCTCGGAGGCATCCCGGCTGCTCAGCATGTGTGTGGTAACGCCGGCCGTTCTCGCGAAATCGCGCCAGTTCGTCCAGCGAGCAAGTTCGTCTTCGTCGTTGCTGAGGTAGAGCAAGCCGCACCGGCGGAAACCTGTGTCTTCCCCCGTGTCTGCGGCAAACCGCTCCCATAGCTCGAGGCTTCGGGTGGCCATCGGCAGTTCACGCGCATCGCGGTTTTGCTGTCGGCACCAGCCCCAATTTCGGCTCGACTGTTCGGCCCCGATGCGGCCCTTTTCGACCACGGCCACCGAAACGCCGCGCCTGGCCAGGTAGTAGGCAGCAAAGACGCCAATGATGCCGCCGCCGATCACGACGACGTCGGCTTGCGCTGGAAGGGGAGAGGCGCTCTCGATGAGGCGCAACGGTTGAGACATGACTCGCTTTCCTCGTTCGTTCAGGCCTGGGCGTTTTGCACCACGTAGAACTTGGCGACGCGCTCCGTGCTGAGCCATCCGATGGCGGTGCCCTGCGGCACGAAGATGGCATCGCCCGCACTCACGGACAGCACGCTGCCATCCGGGCCAGCGAACTGCACACCGCCATCGAGCACGTACATGAACTCGTTGACCGGATGCGTGCGCACGATGCGGTGATAGGGCGTTGAGTCCCAGGTGCCGGCGCGGTATTGCGTTGGCTCGTCGGTGAAGACGTTGTCGCTGCGGCACTGCGGAACCGGCCCGATCAGGACTTCCGGCGCCGGGCCGCCCGAGGGTTTGAAGTCCGCATCCGCGTGCAGCGGGATGAGCGCCGGCGTGGTCGGTGTGTTGATGACAGCAGCGCAGAACACGAATCGAACGCCCGTGGCAGCCTCGATGCGCACGGCCGTGCCGGATGCGATGACCGCGCCCGCGCCCGGGCCGATCACGTGCGGTGCCGAGCCCGGCGCCGTGAGCGTCAACTCACCCTCCACGACGGTGAGCGTCTCGGTATGGGGAAAGCTCGCGACATCCCGTTCGCCGACAAAGCTCGCCCGGCCGGCGCTCATCGCGTTGGGCCCTTCCCAGGCAATCTCCCGTTCTTGCGCGAAGGGGTCGTCGGGGCCCAGGGCGGCAGGCCGGAACGCGGTTGAGATTGGGGCGCCGTCGGCGCGATGCAGCATCAGGGCGGTTGTCATGCAGGGTTGGTCCTCACCGCATCCAGCAGTGGACTCGGTTTCGAGGGCGTCAGCGTTGGTTGGGAAAGAGCCGTTCGATCGGACAGTGCGTTTTGATGAACGGCGATTTGATGACGATGTAGCTGAAATATTTGGCAATGCCGATGTTGCGCTCCAGCAGGTCTTCAATCACTTCCTGGTAGTGATTGACGCCGCGCGTGATGAAGCGCAACAGGTAGTCGTAGCCGCCGGACAGCAGGTGGCATTCGAGCACCTCGTCCACCTCACGGATGGCCGCTTCGAAACGCACGAAGGTTTCGCGGTGGTGGTCCGAGAGCGTGACCTCGGTGAAGACGGTCAGCGTATCGCCCAGCTTTTCGAGGCGGATGTGCGCGCCATAGCCAGAGATGTAACCCGCCTGCTCCAGGCGCTTGACACGGATCAGGCATGGGCTGGGCGACAAGCCCACGGCATCGGCCAGGTCCACGTTCGTCATGCGTCCGTTCTTCTGCAGTTGGGCGAGGATGCGCAGGTCCAGACGATCGATCTTGAGGGCTTCGGTCATGGCAGGGGCGAAGGCGTGGAAGATAGATCCGATTCTGCGGCAGCCAGCGTCTCTTGTGTCAGCTTGTTGCGGCGTGTTGCCACCAGTTGCATCAGGCGAGCGCGGCGCGCACGGCCGGAATGGCCAGCACGTCGTCGAGCGTCTTTTTCAGGCGCGTGAAGAGCTGCGCGAACTCGTCTTCGGTGTAGGTCAGCGCGGGCGCAAAGCCCAGGATGTTGTCGCCAAACGCCCGGAACACGAGGCCGTTGTCATAGGCAGCCGAGGCAATCAGATTGGGCAGGCCAAGCGCAGCGTCAAAGCCGCGCTTGGTGGCTTTGTCGCTTACGAGTTCCAGGGCGCCCAGCAGGCCGCGGTGGCGTGAGTCGCCCACCAGGGGGTGCGCAAGCAGTCCGTCCAGCCCCGCCGCAAAACTCGCCCCACCGCGCAGGCCATTGGCGAGGATGCCGCCTTCTTCGTACAGGCGCAGCACTTCCAGCGCCACCGCGGCGCAGACTGGGTGGGCCGAATATGTGGCACCGTGGCCGATGGGCACGCCGGCGGGCGCGCCGTCGGCAATGCCAGCGTAGATCTGGTCGGAAATCAGCGTCGCCCCCATCGGTACATAGCCCGCCGTGAGCCCCTTCGCCATCGTCATGATGTCGGGGTCGACGCCTTCGGCATCGCAGGCAAACATGGGGCCGGTGCGGCCAAAGCCGGTGATGACCTCATCGACCACGAACAGGATGTCCAGCTCGCGGGCGGCGTCGCGCATGGCTTTGAGCCAACCCTTGGGTGGCACGATCACGCCACCCGAGCCCTGGATCGGCTCGCAGAAGAAAGCCGCGACGTTGTCTGCGCCCAAGTCCCCCACCTTGGCGCGCAACGCCGCCACCGACGCCGCGATGATGCCCTGCGCATCCGCCGGGTTGGCCGCACGGTATGGGTTGGGCGAGGGGATGTAGTGCTGCGTCGGCAGCGGCAAGTCGAAATCGCGATGGAACGCCGGCAGTGCCGTCAGCCCCGCGCCCGTGGACGACGAGCCGTGGTATCCGCGCTCCAGCGAAATGAAATGCTTCTTCGTCGGCTTGCCGACAGCATTGAAGTACTGGACGATAAAACGCACCGCCGCGTCGACCGCCTCAGAGCCGCCGAGCGTGAGATAGACGTGATTGAGCGAGCGCGGCGTGATCTGCACGAGCTTGTCGGCCAGGCGGATGGCGGGCTCGCTGCTGAAATGGAAGTAGCCCGTGGCGTAGGGCAGGCGGCGCATCTGCTCGGCGGCAGCCTGTACCACGCTCTCCTGGCCATAGCCGACGTTGACGCACCAGAGGCCCGCAAAGGCATCGAGCAGTTCGTTGCCGTGCGCATCGGTCAGCCATGAACCGTGTCCGGATGTCAGCACGATCGGCCCGCGTTGCTCGTGGGTACGCCAGGATGCGACCGGGTGGATCAGGTGTGCGCGGTCGATGGCGTCAAGCGAGGCAAGCTGCGGCAGATCGGTGAGCTGGGTCATGGCAGAGTCCGTACGGGCAGTGAAGGCAATCAATGGACTCAAGAGTAGGCCGAGCACTCGCAGCCTTGGTGCTGCTTTGCAGGCAGGAAACGCAGTGTGCTGCTGTTGTTTGGGCAGCCGCAGCACATCGTGCCGAGCGTGGTTTGGAGCCTTATTTCGGCAGTCACGAACGCGATCTTGGTCTTCTCGGTGATTGAAATATCCGGGCGCTCGCTAAAAAAGAAAAGCTCGCAGACATTGCTGCCTGCGAGCCACGGCTCCCCGAGTCGGATGTGGAGCATCCTGCCTAGAAATCATGCCGGCCGGTATATATCGGCAAGGTCGGATAGATCCCAGTTTCCGCCACTCAATACAGCACACACTTTTTCATTCGCCCGGACTTTGACGGCGCCGGCCAACAAGGCTCCCACACCGATTGAGGCAGCCGGTTCGGCAATCAGTTTTGCGTCTTTGGCAAGAACACGCATGCCGGCAATGATGTGCTCGTCTTCCACCAGGACGATCTCGTCCACATATCTTTCAATAATGGGATACGGGTTTTCGCCTGGAACGCTGATCCTCAAACCATCGGCAACGGTATTTGCCAAAGGAAGCGATGTGCGTTGTTTGTTGAGCCTGCTGTGATGGTACTTGGGGGTCAAGGCAGGCTCAGCGCCCACGACACGGACCCACGGCTTCGTTTCCTTGATGGCGGTCGCGATTCCGGAAACAAGGCCGCCGCCGCCCATCGGGATGATCACAGTTTCCACGTCTTCCAGATCCTCCAGTATTTCGCAGCCGATCGTTCCCTGCCCCGCCATTACAAGAGGATCTTCAAATGCGTGGACTACCGCGTACTTCATTTCCTGGGCAATCTCATGCACTTTCTTCCACCTGGCAGCGGTGTCGCCATCGAAGAGGATGACCTCTGCGCCGAGGGCCTTCGTATTCTCGATCTTGATTTTTGGTGTGGTAACGGGAAGGACCAGAAATGCCTTCACGCCCAGCATTCTTGCGGCATAGGCGAGCCCTTGCGCATGATTGCCAGAAGATGTCGCGATGATGCCGTTGGTAATCTCTTCCCTTGACAGGGAAAAGGCCTTATTCAAGGCGCCTCGAATCTTGAACGCCCCAGTAATTTGGAGCATTTCAGGTTTGAGATAAAGCTCGCAGCCGACGGCCTTCTCAATCTTTTCCGCACGCAGTAAGGGCGTATGCCTGATGTGGGGTCTCAGCCGCTCTCGAGCTTCCAGAATGTCCTGAAGAGTAGGGTAGTTGCGCACGTGAAATGCCCTAGCCGATGAATTCAAAGAAAGTGCCGACGCTGCGTGCTATTGCGTTCTGATAGATCTTCGTCGAAGTCGTATTGTCTTGAATGGCCATGCCAGTGGAGTCGAAGATCGTTATTTCGTCATCGCGCTCCCTTCCTGGCTTCTTGCCGAGCACGATTTCGCCGATCTCTGCGCGGATGCGGTCTTTGGTCGTGATGTGTTGGCTGCTGTTGTGAGGGCACCGGTAGACATCGTGCCGCGCATGCTCTCCCGCCTCATTTCAATAGCCGCGCGAGCGATCCACCAGCCCGACCATGGGTTCACCGGCCGTGAAGCGGCGCAGGTTGTCGATGACCACTGCTGCTGCGGAAAGCGGCTGCGTCATGCTGGCAATGTGCGGCGTGATGTGGATGCGTGGGTGGTGCCAGAACGCATGGCCGGCGGGCAACGGCTCGGGGTCGGTCACGTCAAGCATGGCTTCGCTGAGCTGGCCACTATCGAGTGCTGCGATCAAGTCGTCGTTCACTAGCTGCGGACCGCGGCCAACATGCACCAGCGCGGCCCCTTGTGGGAGCTGCGCAAACAACGCTGCGTTGAGCACGCCGCGCGTGGCATCGGTCAACGGCATCAGGCAGATGAGGATGTCGGTGCGCGCCAGGAACGCCGCCAGTTCCTCCTGCCCGGCAAAGCACTGCACGCCGTCGACTGCATGGCGCGATCGGCTCCAGCCCGCGCAGTCGAAACCGAAATCCTGCAACTGCGCCAGCACGGCTTGCCCCAGCGAACCGAGCCCCAGCACACCAATGCGGCGTTCATTGGCGGGCCGCACCGGCAGCGGACGCCACTGCTCCGCCTGCTGCTGGCGGCGGTATGCAGGAATGTCGCGGTGCAGGCTCAGCACGGCATGCGTGACGTACTCGACCATGCCGCGCACGATGCCGGGCTCCACCATGCGCACCACGGGCAGCGTGGGGGGGAGCGCCGCAAAGTTGAATTGATCGACCCCGGCACCCGAGGAGAACAGCACCTCCAGGTGGGGGAAGTGCGTAGCGATATCGGCCGGCGGCTCCCAAGCCGCAAGAAAACGCACCCGCAGCGGATCACCAATGTCGGGCCAGATGCGAAAGTCGATGTCCGGTGCGCGCTGGCGGAATACCTCCGCCCATTGCCGGCCGCGAACAGGGTCGGACTTGTAGAGGAACGTGGTGGTCACGATGAGCGGTCGGCGCAATGTTCGAGGCTTAACCCATGGCCTGGGTCACGATGGCAAACAGCGCGGGCGCGCCGGGTGGTGTGGTCAGCGGCTCGCCGCGCACCATGGTAGTGGGCGCATCCACGCGCAGCAGGCCGATGCTTTCCAGCCATTCGGCCAGGCCGCTGTCGAAATCGATGTCGATGCGTGTGAAATGGCCGGCATTGACACCCGCCAGATGCGCGATCAGCGCTTTGGCGCTTTCGGCATCCGGGGCGATCACCGGGCCGATGACATGGCCGCGACCGAATCGGCGCAGCATGGCGAAGCCGCGCGCCTCGCCGTCGTCGTCCAGCACGACGCAGGCATCTGCGCTGGCGAGCAGATCGTCGATCAATGCGTCGCGCGGCATGCCCCGCGCCTGGGCGTCGAGCCGGCGCAAATCCTCAGATTCATTGAGCCCGGCGGGGCGCAGGCGCCAGCCGGCGGGCAGGGCGATCAACGGCGTGGGTTGCGCAATGCCCTGGTGCTGGCGGATCTCGCCGGTGCGCACGAAGCCCAGTCGTTCATACAAGCCACGCCCTTCGGCGGTGGCATGTAGCAGCACGGTGTGGTTGTCCAGGCCATCGAGCAGCGCGCTCATCAGCCGATGGCCGATGCGCCGGCCCTGGCATGCCGGCGTCACGATGACCAGCCCGATGCTGGCGTGCCGCGGCCCCCAGCGCCAACGTTGCGCAGTGGCGATGATCTCCCCGTCGCGCTCGGCGACGATGCCTTCGGCATGCACAAAACTCTGCGCCCAGTCGGCCGGGCGGTGCGGCCAGCGCTGCTCTTCCGACAGGGCATGTGCCTGGGGCAGATCGTCGGCAGTCATGGGGCGCAGTACCACACCGTCGTCGGCGGGAAGATTCTGGGCAGGTACGGACGAGGAAGACATGGGAGGTTCCTTCCGGCGAAGGATGAAGGTGGCACCGGCACTTATCTTGGACGACATCGCAGCGCGGAGCCAGAGCGAATTCGGGTTTGCCCGCAATTTGCAAGCATCGTCTGTCGAGGGTGTCGGTTTCGCAATTCGATGCGGTAGCGCCCGCGGTTACGAACACAAATGCCGAGCCTTCCTGCCTAGCATCAATGACCTCATCTCGATATGGGTGCCGGGCTCCGGCGCCCCCAAATTCGTGGCCACTTTCGACCCTCAGACCATCCGTGTGCCCGCTGGCCATTTCATCGGCGGCAGGCTCGTCACAGATACAGGTCGCATCACCGTGCGGCGCCCCTCCGATAACGCAGTGCATGCAGAACTGCCGCTGGCTGACGCATCCACCGTGGATGCTGCCGTGCAAGACGCCTGGCGCGCCTGGCGCACGACGGACTGGGCGCGCCGCGCCCCACGCGATCGGGCGCGTGTGCTGCGCCGCTGGGCCGATCTGATCGACGCCGACGTGGCGCACATGGCGCCGCTTGAAGCGGTGTGCTCCACCCGCCCGCTGCGCGATGCGGCGGCGTGGGACGTGCCATTCACCGCCGAAGGACTGCGTTTCTTTGCCGAATACGCCGACAAGCTCGGCGGCGACGTGGCGGCCACCCGGCACGACAACCTGGGGATGGTGGTGGCCGAACCCTATGGCGTGGTCGGCGCAATCACACCGTGGAATTTCCCGCTGGTGATGGTCTCGTGGAAGGTCGGTGCGGCGCTGGCAGCCGGCAACGCTGTCGTGCTCAAACCATCCGAGCTGACGCCGTATTCCGCCATCCGACTTGCAGAACTGGCCATCGAAGCCGGCGTGCCGCCGGGCCTGTTCAACGTGGTGCAGGGCGATGGCCGCACCACCGGCGACGCACTCACGCGCCACCCGTTGATCTCCAAGATGACCTTTACCGGCTCAACGCGCACGGGCTCCGCCATCATGGCGACCTGTGCGTCGCATGGTCCGAAGCCCGTCACGCTGGAGTTGGGCGGCAAGAGCCCGCAGCTCGTGTTTGACGATGCGCCCGATATCGACCGGCTGGCAGGCATTGTCGCGGGCGCCATCACCGGCAACGCTGGGCAAGTGTGCGTGGCTGGCTCGCGCCTGATCGTGCAGCGGCACATTGCCCAGGCATTGATCGAGCGCATTACCGCACGCTTTGCCGCTCTGCGGCCTGGCGCCACCTGGGATGACACGGCCACGCTGCCGCCGATCATCTCGCAAGCCCAGGCGGGGCGCATTCTCGACATCGTGGAGCGTGCGCGCGATGCCGGCGCGCAAGTGCGCTGCGGCGGCGGCCTGTTTGGCGACGGGCCTGGCGGGGCGTATTTCCAGCCCACGCTGCTCGAAGGCGTGCGCGCCGACAGCCCGGCCGTGCAGGAAGAAATCTTCGGCCCCGTGCTGACAGTGCAGACCTTCGACGATGAAGAGGAAGGTCTGGCACTCGCGGCGCACGAACACTACGGCCTGGCCGCCGGGGTACACACCGCAGACATCGGACGCGCGCTGCGAGCCATGCGTGGCATCGCGGCGGGCACGGTCTGGATCAACCGCTATGGGCGCAGCGCAGATTTCGTGATTCCCACGGGCGGCTATCACCAATCGGGTATCGGCAAGGATCTGGGCCGGCAAGCCGTGGAGGCCAACCTGCGCTTCAAAAGTGTGCTGATCGATTTTGCTGCGACGCACTAGCGTGCCTCGGCGGTGCGTGCGGCACGCCGGCGGTGCAGACCGCATGGCATGCCGCGAGTGCCATCGGAAACAGCAGCTTTCTCACGTGAGACGGCGCATTTCCCTACAACCGTTGCGAGTCTGCGTGCTTCAATGATTTCGTCATAACCGTGCTGCAAAGACTGCATAAATGCAGCGACCTTCAGGACCTTAGGACTTCAGACCATGACTTTCCGCCCCAAGTACATCACCTTTGACTGCTATGGCACGCTCACGCGGTTTCGCATGGGCGAGATGACGCGCGAGCTGTTTGCCGATCGCATTCCGGCCGAGCAGATGGAACAGTTCATTGCCGACTTCACGGCCTACCGCTTCGATGAGGTGCTGGGCGCCTGGCAACCATACGAGGTGGTACTGAAGAACGCCGTGCGCCGCCTGTGCAAGAAATGGAAGATCCAGTACTTCGACACCGACGGTCAGGCCTATTACGATGCCGTGCCGACTTGGGACCCGCATGCTGACGTGCCGGCAGGTCTTGCCAAGGTCGCCAAGGAAATCCCGCTGGTGATCCTGTCCAACGCAGACGACGCGCAGATCCAGAAGAACGTGGCGATGCTCGGTGCGCCGTTCCACCGCGTGTACACCGCGCAGCAGGCCCAGGCCTACAAGCCGCGCCTGAAGGCCTTTGAATACATGTTCGATTCTTTGGGCTGCAACCCGGAAGACGTGCTGCACGTGTCGTCCAGCCTGCGCTACGACCTGATGTCGGCCGATGACCTCGGCATCGTCAACAAGGTGTTCGTCAACCGCGGCCACGGCCCGGGCAATCCGGCGTACCGTTACACCGAGATTCAGGACATCAGCGGTCTACCCGGTGTTGTCGGCCTTTAAGCAGAGTCTCTATCGCCCCCACATGACCTCCATGAAACTCGACTCCTACTGGAACGACTCGGTGCCGCCGCTGGTGCTGCAGGCACACGATCTGCCGGCGCAGGCGGACGTGGTCATCGTTGGCGGAGGGTTCACGGGGTTGTCGGCGGCGCTGGCGTGGGCCCGGCGCGGCGCCAGCGTGGTCGTGCTGGAAGCGGGCGAGATGGTGGCGCCGGAGGCGTCGGGGCGCAACGGCGGCCACGTGAACAACGGCTTGGCTGTGGATTATGCGGACTTGGCCGCCAAGGTGGGCGTAGACCGCGCCCGCGCCTGGTATCACGCCTACGACGCCGCAGTCGATACGGTTGAGCGCATTGTGCGCGACGAGGGCATTGCCTGCGATTTTCAACGCAACGGCAAATTGAAACTCGCCACCAGGCCGCATCAGATGGAGGCGCTGCAGCGTAGTGCCGATCGCCTGATCGCAGACGGTGTGGATGCGGACGTGGAGGTTCTCGATGCCGCCCGCGTGCGAGACGAAGTGCAAAGCGAGCGCTTTCATGGCGGCCTGCTCTACAAGCGCAGCGGACAGATGCACATGGGCCGCTTTGCGCAAGGCGTGGCCATTGCGGCACAACGCCAGGGTGCACAAGTCCATACGCGCACCTGTGTGCAGCGTATCGAGCGCGTGCAGGGCCAGGTGCATCGCCTCCACACCACGCGCGGCACGGTCGAAGCCAAGCAGGTGTTGCTCGCGACCGGCGCGTCGCGCCATGGCGGTTATGGCACGTTCGGCTGGTTGCGCCGGCGCATCGTCCCGATTGGCAGCTTTATCGTCACCACCGAGCCGTTGGGTGCTGAGCGTGCGCACGCGTTGCTGGCAGCGCGCCGCACGTATGTGACGGTGGCGAATATTCACCACTACTTCCGGCTCACGCCGGATCACCGGCTGGTCTTCGGCGGTCGCGCGCGCTTTGCAGTGTCGAGCCCGCAGCAGGATGCGGTGAGCGGGGAGATCCTGCGCGCCGGCCTGACGGAGACCTTCCCACAGTTGCGCGACGTGCGTCTCGATTACTGCTGGGGCGGCCTCGTCGACATGACACAAGATCGCCTTCCGCACGCTGGCGAGCACGAAGGCCTGTTCTATTCCATGGGCTACAGCGGCCACGGCACGCAGATGTCCGTACACATGGGCGAGCGCATGGCCGCGGTCATGGCGGGCGACGCTGCTGCCAACCCGTGGCGCGACCGCGCGTGGGGCGCCATTCCCGGTCACTTTGGCCCGCCGTGGTTTTTGCCCGCGGTCGGCATGTACTACCAGCTCAAGGACCGATTCGCCTGAGCGGTGCCGCAAGCGCAGTCTTCCGCAGTATCCAACGATCGCAACGCTATCCATTCAGATCCATCAGGAGCCCCACCATGAGCGACAGCCATAACGAGTTCGAGAACCTTGTCGGTCCCGCCGAAAGCCTGCGCGTGATGGAGTCGCTCAAGCGAGGTGCCTCGCGACGCGACGTGTTGAAGATGCTGATGGCGGGTGGCATGCAGGCCACGCTGGCCGGCAGTTTGGCGGGCACAGCCGTCAGCGCGTATGCACAGACGCCGCGCCGCGGTGGGCGCATCCGCGTGGCGGCGGCCACGGCGGCAGCTACCGACACGCTTGACCCGGCCAAGCAGTCGAACCAGAACGACTACGTGCGCTGCAACATGGTCTACAACGGCCTGTTTGTTCTGGACGGTAGCCTGACGCCGCGCCCCGCGCTGGCCGAGTCGTACCACACGGCCGATGCCAAGACCTGGGTGCTGACCCTGCGCAAGGGCGTGACCTTCCACGATGGCAAGGCGCTGGCCCCTGCGGACGTGGTGTATTCCGTCATGCGCCACAAAGATCCGGCCACCGCCTCCAAGGCCAAGGTGCTGGCCGACCAGATCGAGAGCGTCAAAGCCACCGGCCCGAACGAAGTCACGGTGGTGCTGACTGCCCCGAACGCCGATTTGCCGGTGATCCTGGGCACTTTCCACTTCCATATCGTCAAGGACGGCACGACCGATTTCAACGCCGGCATCGGCACCGGACCGTACAAGCTCAAAGAGTTCAAGCCTGGTGTGCGTACGGTCGTCGTGCGCAACGAGGGGTACTGGAAACCGGGCAAGCCGTATCTGGACGAGATCGAGTTCGTCGGCATCGGCGACGAAAGCGCGCGCGTCAATGCGCTGCTGTCGGGCGGGATGGACCTGGTGGCCTCCGTCAACCCGCGCGCCGTGGCGCGTGTGAAGAGCACGCCAGGCTACGCGATCTTCACCACGCAATCCGGGCAGTATTCCGATCTGATCATGCGTCGCGACACGGGCCCGGGTGCGAATCCCGATTTCGTGATGGCGATGAAGTACCTGTTCGACCGCGAACAGATGAAGAAGACCATCGCGCTGGACCACGCGGTGCTGGGCAACGACCAGCCCATCGACCCGACCAACCGTTTCTATTTCAAGGAACTGCCGCAGCGCGCGTTCGACATTGACAAGGCGAAGTTCCACCTGCAGAAGTCGGGCGTGACCGGAAAGATTCCGGTGGTGGCATCGCCGGCGGCCATGTATTCCGTGGAGATTGCGCTGGTGCTGCAACAGACGGGCCAGCGTATCGGTCTGGACCTCGACATCAAGCGCATGCCAGCCGACGGTTACTGGTCCAACCATTGGCTCAACAGTCCGGTCGGCTTCGGCAACGTCAACCCGCGCCCGAGTGCCGACACCATCCTCACGCAGTTCTTCAAGTCCGATGCAGCGTGGAATGAGTCGCGCTGGAAGAACCCGAAGTTCGACCAGTTGCTCACCGCCGCCCGCGCCGAGACTGACGTTTCCAAGCGCAAGCAGATGTATGCCGACATGCAGACGATGATCCACGGAGAGGCCGGCATCGGCATTCCGCTGTTCCTGGCCAGCATCGACGGGCACACGACCAAGCTCAAGGGCCTGGCGCCGATCCCCCTGGGTGGCCTTATGGGCTATTCGTTTGCCGAAAACGTCTGGCTTGAAGCCTGACGGCGTGCCGGCGTTCTTGCACAAGGTGATGAAGGTGCTGCCATGAATCGAGTCATCCTCAAGCTGCTGATGCGGCGTGTCCTGCTGGCGCTGCTGTCGTTGCTGGCGGTGTCGGTCATCGTGTTCTCGATCACCGCCGTGCTGCCGGGCGACGCCGCGCAAGAGCAGCTGGGGCAGGACGCCACGCCCGAAGCCCTGACTGCACTGCGCGCGCAGATGGGCCTGAACGTGCCGGCACCGCAGCGCTATGTGCACTGGCTCGCCGGCATTGCGCGCGGCGACCTCGGGCAGTCCACCACCACGCAGATGCCGGTGGCCGAACTCGTCGCTAGCCGCTTGCCCAACTCGCTCCTGCTGGCCGCGGTGACGGCACTGTTCTCGGTGCCGATCGCGCTCAGCCTTGGCATTGCCTCGGCGGTGTGGCGCGGCTCGTGGTTCGACAGGCTGGCCTCCACTGCTTCTGTGGCTGTGGTGTCGGTGCCGGAGTTTCTGGTGGCAACGCTCGCGGTGCTGGTGTTTGCTGTCAAGCTGCGCTGGCTGCCCGCGCTGTCGTACGTCAACGACATCGAGTCGCTCGGCCAGATGCTCCAGGCCTTTGCCATGCCAGTGCTCAGCCTGTGCTGCGTGATCGTCGCGCAGATGATGCGGATGAGCCGCGCCGCGGTCATCGACCAGCTCGAAGCCCCGTACATCGAGATGGTCCGCCTGAAAGGCGCTTCGCCGATGCGCGTGGTGCTCGCGCATGCGTTGCCCAACGCGGTGGGGCCGATCGCCAATGCGGTGGCGCTGTCGCTGTCGTACCTGCTGGGCGGTGTGATCATCATCGAGACGATCTTCAACTACCCCGGCATCGCCAAGCTGATGGTCGACGGCGTGTCGCAGCGCGATATGCCCCTGGTGCAGGCCTGCGCCATGATCTTCTGCGCGGGCTATCTGCTGCTCGTGACCACTGCCGATGTGTTGGGCATTGTCGCCAACCCGCGTCTGCGCCATCGCTAATGCTGACCCTATGAACAAGAGCCTGACGATGGAACCCACGCCAACTTCCCCAACGTTGCCCGCCGGCACGCCTCCTGCGCCGCCCGCGCCGCGCCACGCCATACGACGCCTGCTGGACGGCTTCGGCGTCGCGGGCCTCATCGGGCTGGCCGTCCTGGTGTTCTGGTTGCTGGCGGCCGTGGTCGGGCCGGCATTGCTGCCCGCGCATCTGATCACCAGCGGGGACGGCAACGGCGACGTGTTTGGGCCCATGAGCGCGGCCCACTGGTTCGGCACCGACTACCTCGGCCGTGACATGTTCGTCCGCGTGGTGGAAGGTGCCCGCTACACGGTGGGCGTTGCGCTTGTGGCGACCGTGCTGGCCAGCGGCACGGGCACGGTGCTCGCGCTGTTTGCCGCCGCCATGGGCGGCGCGGTTGATGCCACTGTGAGCCGCGTGCTCGATACGCTGACCGCCATCCCCAGCAAGATGTTTGCGCTGCTCATGGTGGCCGGTTTCGGTTCTTCGGTGACGATGCTGGTGACGACAGCTGCGATCATTTACGTGCCGGGTGCGTATCGCATTGCGCGCTCGCTGGCGGTCAACATCAACGCGCTGGACTACGTGACCGTGGCGCGCACGCGCGGCGAGGGCACGCTGTACATCATGCTGCGCGAGATTCTGCCGAACATCCTCGGGCCCATGCTGGCCGATCTGGGGCTGCGCTTTGTGTACGTCGTACTGCTGTTGGCCAGCCTGAGCTTCCTCGGCCTCGGTATTCAGCCACCATCGGCCGACTGGGGCTCGCTCGTGCGCGAGAACATCGGCGCGCTTCCGGATGCGGGCGCTTCGGTCATCGTGCCGGCGCTGGCCATTGCAAGCCTGACCATCGCCGTCAACATCGTCATCGACAACCTGCCGGGCCGGGAGGCCCGCCAACGCGGAGGGCGTTGAACATGGGCGCGTCCGTCGTCGTGGAAGGCCTGCGCATCACCGCAGGTGATCAGACCCTCGTAGATAACCTCAGCTTTGCCATTCAGCCTGGCGAAGTGCTTGCCTTGATCGGCGAGTCGGGCTCCGGCAAGACCACCACCGCGCTGGCGCTGATGGGCTATGCGCGCCGGGGTTGTGAGATTGCATCGGGCAGCGTGCGCATTGGAGACATTGACGTGCTGCACCTGTCAGCCGCTGAACAACGTGCGTTGCGCGGGCGCACCGTCGCCTATATCGCGCAGAGTGCAGCGGCCTCGTTCAACCCGTCGCGCACCATTCTCGACCAGGTGGTGGAACCGGCACGCATTCACGGCACGATGTCCCGTGCGCAAGCCGAGGCCAAGGCCGTGGAGTTGTTCCGTGAGTTGGCATTGCCTGATCCCGAGACCATTGGCGAGCGCTATCCGCATCAGGTGTCAGGCGGGCAGTTGCAGCGGCTCATGGCCGCCATGGCGCTCATCATCGATCCGGATCTGGTAATTCTGGATGAGCCGACTACCGCGCTGGACGTAACCACGCAGATCGAAGTGCTGCGGGCGTTCCGCCGCGTGGTGCGCGAGCGCCGTGCTACCGCCGTTTATGTGAGCCATGACCTGGCCGTGGTGGCACAGATGGCCGACCACATCCTGGTGCTGCGTGACGGCCAGATGCAGGAGATCAACCCGACCGCGCGCATTCTCTCCACGCCCGATCACGACTACACCAAGAGCTTGCTGGCGGCGGCGCGTCCCAAGGCGCGCCCGGCAGAGCACTGCATGGGCGAAGGCGAATTGCTGCTCGACGTGGACGGCCTCAGCGCCGGCTATGGCCCGCTCGATGCGAAGGGCCAACCCGCCACGCGGATCCTCGACGACATCAGTTTCAAGCTCTATCGCGGGCAGGCCATCGGCGTGATCGGTGAATCGGGCTCGGGCAAGACCACGCTGGCGCGTGCCATTGCTGGGTTGATTGCGCCGTGCGAGGGCAGCATGACGTTCCACGGGAAGGCGCTCGAACCCTTGCTGGCAAAGCGCTCACACGACGCGTTGCGACGCATCCAGATCGTCTTCCAGATGGCCGACACAGCGCTCAACCCGTCACACACCATCGAGCGCATTCTGGCGCGGCCGCTGCAGTTCTATAAGGGGTTGAAGGGCGAGGCGTTGCAACGGCGGATTCGCGAGTTGCTGGATCTCGTCCGCTTGCCGCACAGCGTGGCCCAACGGCTGCCGGGCGGACTCTCGGGCGGTCAGAAGCAGCGCGTGAACCTTGCGCGTGCCCTCGCAGCCGAGCCGGATCTGATCCTCTGCGACGAGGTAACGTCCGCGCTCGACACCGTGGTCGGTGCGGCGGTGCTCAACCTCATGGCCGACCTGCGGCGCGACCTGGGCGTGTCGTATCTCTTCATCAGCCACGATCTGCACACGGTACGCGCGGTGTGCGATGAGATCGTCGTCATGCAGCACGGCCGCAAGCTCACGCAGGTGGCGCGTGCCGATTTCGATCGTGGCCCGCACCATCCGTACTACGTGCAACTTGCCAACTCGGTGCCCGAATTGCGCCAGGGCTGGCTGGATGAGCGGGACCGCACGACGGTTCAGTCCGTGGCGGTCTCCGTCTAACAAAAGAAAGGAACGACATGATTCCCGCATTCCGCATCGCGATCATCCCCGGAGACGGCATCGGCAAGGAGGTCATGCCCGAAGGCCTGCGCGTCATCCAGGCGGCGGCAGAGCGCTTCGGCTTCGAACTGGAGTGCCACGCCATCGAATGGGCAAGTTGTGATTACTACCAGCAGCACGGTCAGATGATGCCCGACGATTGGAAGGCGCAGCTCAAGGGCATGGACGCGATTTTCTTCGGCGCGGTCGGCTGGCCGGCCACGGTGCCCGATCACGTCTCGCTGTGGGGCTCGCTGCTCAAGTTCCGCCGCGAGTTTGATCAATACATCAACCTGCGCCCGGTGCGTTTGTTCGAAGGCGTGCCGTGCCCGCTGGCCAACCGCAAGCCCGGCGACATCGATTACTACGTCGTGCGCGAGAACACCGAGGGCGAATACACGTCGCTCGGCGGCATCATGTACGAAGGCACCGACCGCGAGATCGTCATCCAGGAATCGGTCTACTCGCGCAAGGGTGCAGAGCGCCTGCTCAAGTTCGCGTTCGACCTTGCACAAAGCCGCCCGCGCAAGCACGTGACGCTTGCCACCAAGAGCAACGGCATCGCCATCAGCATGCCGTGGTGGGACAAGCGCGCGGATGAAGTCGCACAAAACTATCCCGACGTCACGCTCGACAAGCAGCACATCGACATCCTGACCGCGCGCTTCGTGCTGCAGCCGGGTCGCTTCGATGTGGTGGCCGCCACCAACCTGTTCGGCGACATCCTGTCTGATCTCGGGCCCGCCACCACCGGCACGATCGGCCTGGCGCCTTCCGCCAACCTGAACCCCGATCGCACGTTCCCATCGCTGTTCGAGCCGGTGCACGGCTCGGCGCCGGACATCTACGGCAAGAACATCGCCAACCCGATTGCGATGATCTGGTCGGGTGCGCTGATGCTCGATTTTCTGACGCAGGGGCAGGGTGCCGGACGCGCCGCGCACGACGCCATTGTCGCGGCCATCGAGACCGTGTTGAAGGAAGGCCCCCGCACGCCAGACCTGGGCGGCACGGCCAACACCACGCAAGTGGGCGAGGCAATTGCCTCTTTGGTTGCTGCTGCCTGATCGCCGACATTCCATCTATCTGAACCATGTCTCTCACACTGACCCGCACCGACCTGATCCGCAATGCCAACTACATCGCCGGCGAATGGACCGCTGCAGCCGGGCCGCTGCTGGATGTGACCGATCCCGCCACGGGCAACGTCATCGCCCGCGTGCCAGATTCGGGAGCAACCGAGGCGCGTGCTGCATTGGATGCAGCGCATGCTGCTTTTCCGGCCTGGCGCAAAGTACCCGCCAAACAGCGCGCGCAGATCATCAAGCGATGGAACGATCTGGTGCTCGCGCATCAGGATGATCTGGGCAAGCTGATCTCGCTGGAGCAGGGCAAGCCGCTTGCCGAAAGCAAGGGCGAAGTGGCCTACGCCGCGAGCTACATCGAATGGTTTGGCGAAGAAGCCACGCGCATGAATGGCGAGATCATTCCTGCGCCGGTGCCGGGCCGGCGCATGTTTGCGCTCAAGGAGCCGGTGGGCGTGGTGGCGGCCATCACGCCGTGGAATTTCCCGGCGGCGATGATCGCGCGCAAGATCGCCCCGGCGCTCGCGGTGGGTTGCACCGTCGTCTGTAAGCCCGCCGAAGACACGCCGCTGACATCGCTCGCCCTCGTGCGTCTGGCACAGGAAGCCGGCGTTCCGCCGGGCGTGCTCAATATCGTGACCGCCTCGCGCGAGCGAACGCCCGAAGTTGCAGATGTTTGGCTGGACGATGCCCGCGTGCGCAAGATCACGTTCACGGGTTCCACGCCGGTCGGCAAGCATCTGGCGCGCCGCAGTGCTGACACGCTCAAGAAGCTCTCGCTCGAACTTGGCGGCAATGCACCCTTTATCGTGTTCGAAGATGCTGACATCGATGCCGCTGTCGAAGGCTTCATGGCGGCCAAGTTCCGCAACGGCGGGCAGACCTGCGTGTCCCCCAACCGCGTGTTCGTGCACGACGCCGTGCACGATGCGTTTGCCGCCAAGTTGGCCGCACGCGTTGCAGCGCTCAGCGTCGGGCCGGCCACAGACCCGACTTCGCAAATCGGCCCGATGATCAACGCGCGCGCGGTCGACAAGATTGACCGACACATGCAGGACGCCATCGCCAAGGGCGCCAAGGTGTTGACCGGCGGTGCGCGCCTGACCCAGCTCGGCGCCAACTACTACGCACCCACGGTGCTGATCGACGCCGATGCCACCATGGCTTGCGCCTGCGAAGAAACCTTCGGCCCCGTCGCGCCGCTCACGCGGTTCACCACCGAAGATGAGGTGATTGCCGCTGCCAACGACACGCCGTTTGGGCTGGCCGCCTACTTCTACAGCCAGGACGTCCGCCGCATTTGGCGCGTGGCTGAAGCGCTGCAGACCGGCATCGTCGGCATCAACGAAGGCGCGCTGGCCGCGGAGGCCGCACCGTTTGGCGGCGTGAAGGAATCCGGCTACGGCCGGGAAGGCTCCGTTCACGGGCTGGACGATTACCTTCACACCAAGTACGTCTGCCAGGGCCAGCTCGACTGAGCTGAGCGGGGCGCGTTGCAGGCCACCACGATTGGCGGTACGTTCACGCGTATCCCAATCGCGCTCCGGAGGCCCCATGGCCGACAACATGGCCCCATCCTCATCTTCAACGCCGGAAAGTCCCGCTGAAGGCACCGTGAACGCCTGCCCGTCCACACGCGCACTCGAACTGGTTGCCGGCAAATGGGCGCTGCGCATTTTTCCGGCGCTGGAAAACGGCCCCGTGCGCAACAACGAACTCCTGCGCCGCGTGGGCGACGGCGTCTCGCAAAAAATGCTCACGCAGACGCTGCGCGAGCTGGAAGCCAACGGCCTCATCCTGCGCACCATCTACGACAGCGTCCCCCCGCACGTCGAATATCGTCTCAGCCCGCTCGGGGAATCGCTCAACCGCACGCTCGTCGGCCTGGACGACTGGGTGCGCGTGCATTGGCCTGAAATGGAACGGATTCGCAAAAGTCAGGTCGATTCCGATTGACATTCTGGCGATCTGCCCGACGTTGTGTGCAGATGCAGCATTTTTCCGATAGTATTCGGGGCCCATGTTTGTGACGAATCTTTCCTCCGCCTTGCCGACGTTGTCTCGCGCCGCCGCGCGGGGCGTGCTGTCGCGTGCGCGCGGCGTGCGGTGGATCGTCACGATCTGGTGCCTGTTGTTCACGGTTTCGGTGTTCTCGGCCACGCATTTTCCCGATGGCCAGGCTGCCGACGACGCGCTGGAAGCCATCGAAGCCGTGGTCGACGACATGCCCGGTGATGCTCCGCCGGTTGCCAAGCCGAGCAAGGGTTTCGAGCGCGCCATCAAGGTCGCGCTCGGCAAGGCGGTCAAGCAGCCCGGCCAGTGTTTCAGCGTCGAACATTGGGTTGCGCACGCGCCCGATGCGCCCGATGCGCCCGACGCGCCCACGACCAGCGCCGCCGCCCCCGATCACCCCAGCGACGCGCCGGAACTCTGGCTACCGCCGCCTCCCATGGCGCTGACGCCCGGCCTGCGTGTCGCGCGTGTCCGTGTTTCGCTTCCTCCGTTCCAGGCTGGCCCCACGCCGGCCCCCATGCTGCGCCCGCCCGCACGCGCCTGATCTCCGGCGTTCGCCGGAAACCATCCCCTTGAGTTGCTAGTGCTGCGCCAACCGGCCCGTTGACCGGCTGGGCGTTCGCGCTTGCCTGTTCTTCTTTTTCAGGATGATTTCGGATGTTGTCCAATCAGGATGCGGCCAACCCGCGCCCCGCAGCAGGCGCGCGCGCGTCGCGGCGTGCTGTTCTTTCCGCTGTGCTGGCCGCGATGGCCGTTCACGCCAATGCAGCGCCCCCGACTCCGTCGCCACGTGGTGCCCAGACCGCCACCGCCCGTGCCGACGAGGCGCTCCCGCAGCCGCGCTACACCTTGCAGCAGTTGCTGGAACTGGCCCGCGCCAACCACCCGGCGCTCGCCGCTTCACAGGCGCAGGTGCAGGCTGCGCAGGCGGGCATCGTCACCGCACGCGCCTGGCCCAACCCCGAGGTGGAAGCCATGGCCGGCCGCCAGCGTGCCCGCATGCCGGGTGCGGCGGAAGGCCGCACCAATAGCGTGTCGATCACGCAAAAGCTCGATTTGCCGTGGCAGCGCGCCGCCCGTACGCAGGCCGCCGATGCCGCGTACGAAGCGTCGCAGGCGACCGCCCGATCGCAGGCACGCGACGTGGAAGCCGATCTCAAGCTGCGCTTTTACGACGTGGTGCGCCGCGAGGCCGAGCAGCGCAACGCGCGCGAAGACGTGACGCTGGTCGAGCAGATCCGCCGTGGCGTGGCCGTGCGGGTGGAAACCGGCGAGGCCCCGCGCTACGAACTCATCCGTGGCGACGCGGAGTTGCTCAACGCGCAGCGCAACGAGCAGGCCGCCGCACTGCGCGTGCAGCAGGCGCTGGCTGAACTGCGCCGCGCCGTGGGCGCCGATCTGCCGCTGACGTTCGATGTCGATGCCGGAGCGGAGACGCCTTCTGTCGCGCATTTGCCGCCCTTGGCCGATCTGGTCAGCACGGTCCTCGCCACGCATCCGGAGTTGGAAGCCGACCGCGCCGCCGTGCGCGAGGCCGAAGCGCGTCTCGCACACGAGCGCAGCCAGCGTTGGCCGTCGCTCGCGTTGCGCGGGTCGGTCGACCGCCAACCCGATCTGCAGGACAGCCGCGTGGGCCTGGTGATGTCGATTCCGCTGTTCGACCGCCGCGATGGTCCCGTCGGTGAAGCCGTCGCTGCCCGCGAACGTGCCCGCGCCCTGTTGCGCGACCGCGAACTGCGCACGCGCCAGGCGGTGGAATCCGCCTATCGCCAATACGAGATTGCGGAGTCGCAAGTCAGCGCGCTCGAATCCGGTGTCATCAAACAAGCCGAATCGGCGCTGCGCGTGGCCGAAGCCGCATACCGCCACGGCGAGCGCGGGATTCTCGATTACCTCGATGCCCAGCGCGTCTTCCGCCAGGCGCGTAACGACCTCATTGCCGCACGCGCAGACCTGCGCACCGCCGCCGTTGAACTTGACCGCCTGCGCCCGGAGGCCCAATGAAACGCCCGAGCCATCGCGTTGCCTCCCGAATTCACGAATCCAGCCTGACCATGAACGCACCTTCTTCTCTTTCTTCTTCGATCCGGCTGGCCGGCGTTGCCTTGGCGGCGATGCTGTTGCTGGGCGCATGCGGCAAAGATGCCGCTAACGATGCCAAGGCCGCGCAACAGGCCGTCGACCCAAACCTCGTCGTTGCCCAGCCCACGCTGGTGCAGCGTCTGAAAGTGGCGCCGGTGGGCAAGCAGCCGATTGCCGAGCGCCTGCGGGTGCCGGGGCAGATTGCGTTTGACGAACAGCGCGTTGCCCGCATCGGCGCCACCGTCACGGGTCGTGTGACGGAGCTGGTTGCCACGCCGGGCCAGAGCGTCAAGGCAGGCGACATCCTGGCGCAACTGCACAGCACCGAGCTGGGCGCCGCGCAGCTCGCCTATCAGAAGGCCGCCGCGCAGCGAGACTTGCAGGCACGTGCGCTGGAACGCGCCAAGCTGCTCCTGGCCGCCGACGTGATCGGCTCGGCCGAACTCCAGAAGCGCCAGAGCGAACTGGCAATGGCGGACGCCGAAGTGCGCGCAGCCGTCGACCAATTGCGCGTGATGGGTGTGTCGCCGGGGACGCTGGCGAAGATGCGCACAGGCGGCATGTCGTCGATCTCGCCCGTGGTGGCCAGCATCAGCGGCACGGTGGTGGAGCGCAAGGTGACGCGCGGCCAAGTGGTGCAGCCGGCCGACGAGCTGTTCACCGTGGCCGATCTGTCGCGCGTGTGGGTGGTGGGTGAAGTGCCCGAGAACGCCGCTGCCGGCGTGCGGGCAGGCCAGGCCGTCGAGATCGACACCGGCGCGGGCGAGCGCATTGTCGGCAAGCTGATCTGGGTGTCGGACATTGTTGACCCGCAAACGCGTACGGTCACGGTGCGTACTGAAGTCGACAACGCAGAGCGCGCGCTCAAACCGTCGATGCTGGCCACGCTGATCATCCAGTCGCGCCCGGAAGAACGCGTGGTGGTGCCGACCTCCGCCGTGGTGCGCGAAGACAACCGCGACTACGTGTTCGTGCGCACCAGCGATACGAACTACCAGCTCACGCCGGTCAAGCTGGGCGATGAGTCGAACGGCGTGCGTCCGGTCTTTTCCGGCGTGCAGGCCGGCCAGCCCATCGTCGTTGAAGGGGGCTTCCATCTGAACAACGAGCGCAAGCGCGCCGAGATGGAGGGCGCATGATCGACGCATTGATTCGCGGCGCGCTCAAGCAGCGGCTCGTGGTGGCGGTGATCGCTGCCGTGCTGCTGTTCTTCGGGTTGGACGCCGCACGCAAGCTGTCGCTTGACGCGTTTCCGGACGTGACCAATGTGCAGGTGCAGATCGCCACGGAAGCGCCGGGGCGCTCGCCAGAGGAGGTCGAGCGCTTTGTGACTGTGCCGGTGGAAATGGCGATGACGGGTCTGCCGGCGCTGACAGAGATGCGCTCGCTCAACAAGCCGGGCCTGTCGCTCATCACGCTCGTTTTTACCGATGAGACCGACGTGTACTTCGCGCGCCAGCTTGTGATGGAGCGGCTGATCGAGGTGCAGTCGCGCATGCCCGCAGGCGTGACGCCGGTACTCGGCCCCGTATCGACGGGCCTGGGCGAGGTGTATCAGTACACGCTCGACAAACCGGATGACGGCGACAAGGAGCTTTCGGTGGAGGAACTCACCCAGCGCCGTATCGCACAGGACTGGGTGGTGCGGCCGCTGCTGCGTTCGATTCCGGGCGTGGCCGAGATCAACTCGCAGGGCGGTTACGAGAAGCAGTATCAGGTGCTCGTCAACCCGGAGCGCCTGCGCCACCACAACGTGACGGTCAAGCAGGTGTTCGAGGCGCTGGCCGCCAACAACGCCAACTCGGGTGGCGGTGTGCTGCCGCACTTCGCGGAGCAATACCTGATCCGCGGTGTGGGCCTCGTGCGTGACACCAACGATATCGGCGCGATCGTGCTCAAGGAGGTTAACGGCACGCCGCTGACGATCCGCGATGTGGCCGAGGTGAAGATCGGTACGGCGGTGCGCGCGGGGGCGGTGGTCAAGAACGGAGTGACGGAATCCGTCGGCGGCGTCGTGATGATGATGCGCGGGGGCAACGCCAAGGAAGTCGTCGCCCGCATCCAGGAGCGCGTCAAGGCCATCAACAACGACGGCATGCTGCCTGACGGCCTGAAGATCGTGCCGTACTACGAGCGTTCCGATCTGGTGGATTCGGCCTTGCAGACCGTCATCAAGGTGCTGGCCGAAGGCGTGGTGCTGGTGGTGATCGTGCTGCTGCTGTTCCTCGGCGACATACGTTCATCGCTCATCGTGGTCGGCACGCTGATCCTCACGCCGTTGCTGACCTTTATGGCGATGAACAAGCTCGGCATCTCGGCCAATTTGATGTCACTCGGCGGGTTGGCGATCGCCATCGGCTTGATGGTCGATGGCTCCGTGGTGGTGGTGGAAAACGCGTTTGCGCACCTGGCCAAGCCGCGCGACCCGAACGAGAGCCGCGCGCGCATCATCCTGCATGCCGTGACGGAAGTGGCGACGCCCGTGATCTTTGGCGTGGGCATCATCATCCTGGTGTTCCTGCCGCTGATGACGCTGGAGGGCATGGAAGGCAAGATGTTTGCGCCGCTGGCCTTCACGATTGCCATTGCGCTGTTCTTCTCGCTGGTGCTGTCGCTGACGCTGACGCCGGTGCTGTCGTCGTATCTGCTCAAGCCCAAGGCGCACAAGCATGTGGAAAGCGAACACAGTGACGACCCACACGCCGAGCACGATGCACACGATACGTGGCTGATTCGGAAGATGAAGAAGCCGTATCTGCGCTTGCTGGAGCTGAGCCTGAACAACGGGCGGAAGACCGTCATCGTGGCTGTGGCGGTGTTTCTCGCCACCGGTGCGCTGATGCCATTCCTGGGCACGGCGTTCATTCCGGAGATGAAGGAAGGCTCGGTGGTACCCGGCATAAATCGCGCGCCGAACATCTCGCTGGAAGAGTCGATCCGCATGGAGATGGAAGCCATGCGCCTGGTGATGCAGGTGCCGGGTGTGAAGTCGGCGGTTTCGGGTGTGGGCCGTGGTGAATCGCCGGCCGATCCGCAGGGCCAGAATGAATCGACGCCGATCGTGTCATTGAAACCTCGCGACGAGTGGCCCAAGGGCTGGAACCAGGACGACATTGCCGAGGCGATGCGCAAGGCGCTGCAGGTGCTGCCCGGCGTGCAGATCGTCATGGCGCAGCCGATCTCCGACCGCGTGGACGAGATGGTGACCGGCGTGCGTTCGGACGTGGCCATCAAGGTGTTTGGCGACGACCTGAACACGCTGCGCGAAAAGGCCGAGGCGATCGCCAAGGTGGCACAGGGCATCCAAGGCGCGCAGGACATGCGCGTGGAGCGGATCACCGGTCAGCAGTATCTGCAGATCGCGATCGACCGCCAGGCCATTGCGCGTCATGGCCTGAATGCGGCGGACGTGCACAACGTGATCGAAACCGCCATCGGCGGCAAGGAAGCCACGGAAATCTTCGAAGGCGAGCGCCGCTTCAGCGCGGTGGTGCGTCTGCCGGACGCATATCGCGGCAGCGTGGAGGCCATCCGCAACCTGATCGTGGCCGCACCCAACGGCGCACAAGTGCCGTTGGAAAGCATCGCCCGAATCGATGTGACCGACGGCCCCGCGCAGATCAGCCGCGAGCTGGGCAAGCGCCGGGTGGTGGTTGGCGTGAATGTGCGTGACCGCGATCTGGGCGGCTTCGTGGCCGAGTTGCAGGCCGCCGTGGCGCAGAAGGTCAAGCTGCCCGAGGGCTATTACCTGGAGTGGGGCGGCCAGTTCCAGAACATGGAACGCGCCATGGGCCACCTGAAGGTGATCGTGCCGATTACGGTGGCCGCCATCTTCTTCCTGCTGTTCTTGTTGTTCAACTCGGTGCGCTACGCCACGCTGATCATCCTGGTGCTGCCGTTTGCCTCGGTGGGCGGAATCATCGGGCTGTTCGTCACGGGTGAATACCTGTCCGTTCCGGCATCGGTCGGCTTCGTGGCGCTATGGGGCATCGCGGTGCTCAACGGCGTGGTGCTGGTCAGCACGATCCGCAGCTTGCGCGAGCAGGGCATGTCGGTGGAGGAATCCGTGCGGCTGGGCTCGCGCATGCGCTTCCGCCCTGTGATGATGACGGCCACGGTGGCCATGCTGGGTTTGATCCCGTTCCTGTTTGCCACAGGGCCGGGCTCGGAAGTGCAACGGCCGCTGGCCATCGTGGTGATCGGCGGTCTGCTGACTTGCACGCTGCTTACGCTGGTGATGCTGCCCACGCTGTACAAATGGTTTGATGAGGAGTCGAAGGCATGAAGGAAATCCGCATCGTAGTGCGCCCGCAACTGCTGGAACGCATGCATGAAGCGCTGCGCAGTTGCCCGGGCTTTCCGGGCATGACGGTGGGCGAGGTGAGCGCCTATCCTCCGGCGGCTTCCCAGGCCGGCGCGCATTCCATCAAGGAAGACCTGACGGAGTTCGTGCCGCGCGTGCGCATCGAGATCGTCGTTTCCGATGCGCTGGCCAGCGTGCTGTTTGAGAGTGCTGTCAAGGTGCTGGAGCATGGCCAGACCGGCGAAAGCGCTATCTGGATGACTGACGTAATTCAGGCCACCTTCCTGCATCGGACCGGTTGAGGATCGTCTGACGCGCGCATGAAAAACGGCGGACCGTGTCCGCCGAAAATCAGGAGCCAACCTGGCAGCGGGCCGCATCGTAAGACGCGGCCCGTTTGCTTTGGCGCTTACCGCTTGATGTCGGTCAGATGCTTCATGAGACCTTCGTAGCGGAACTTGTGGATCGGGCGATCCATCGACTGCATTTGCTGCAGCTGCACCGCTTGCGGACGCAGCGAGCCCGTCGGCGTCACAGCCTGTGCACGCAGCGTTGCGACGGCCGGCTGCATGTTCTGGATGCCGACGATCTGGTCATACAGCGCTTTGTCGATGATCTGCGCGTTGTACAACTGCGTCGCATCGCCGGCGATGTTGGTCGTCGTCGCCTTGTTGGTGATGGTACCGGCCTGCGCCAGCAGCGCGCTCCACAGCGTCGGGCTGTAGTTGGTCACGTAGTAGTCCAGGCCCGTCGGGTTCGCCAGCACGGCCGAGCACGTCGGCAGGGTGACCTGTGCGGTCTGCTGGTCCAGCACCACCGTTTGCGTCTGCGCCAACCCATCGCCGTAGGCAATCGTGAGCGGCACATTCCACTGATAGCCGGAATAGACGTTCTTGTTCGGGAACGCCTTCTGCGTGATCGTCAGCACGTTCTGGTTGGTGGCCGGGTTGCACTGCGCATCGATGCTGACCAGCGGCACGCCGGTCTGGCGCACAAAGCTGTCGCCCACCTTGCCGACTGGCTTGCCGCTTGCCGCTTCCAGCTCCGCCCACAGGCGCGGCGGCGTGCCATTGCCGAACTTGTACTTGTTCAGGTAGCTCTGCAGCCCCTTGCGCATGGCGTCCTTGCCGACGTAATTCTCGAGCATCTGCAGCACATGGCCGCCCTTGTTGTAGGCAAAGCGGTCGAGGAAGTCCATCGAGCCGGCATCGCTCAGGTTGTGCTGCACCGGCACCGAGGTGGGTTGCAGGTCGAGCGTGAAGACGCGCTGCTTGACGGCCGCATAGTCGGCCCAGGTGTTGCCCTGGAACTCGGGATGCAGCGCGATCTTGGTGACGTTCTCGAACCAGTTGGCGAAGGACTCGTTCAACCAGATGTCGTCCCACCAGTCCAGCGTGACGAGGTCACCAAACCACTGGTGTGCCAGTTCATGCGACACTACAACGAACGAGCGCGCCTTGCCCATCGAGTGGACGGTGGTCGGTGCGCCATCGGGCGGCACCAGCACCTGGTCGGCAAACTCGAAGATGGCGCCCCAGTTCTCCATGCCGCCAAAGCCGGCATTCTTGTTGTCGTAGCTGTCGTTGGCGACGATGGTGTCCATCTTGTCGAACGGCAGCGGGATCTGGAAGTAGTTGTAGTAGTGGTTCAGCGCTTCCTTCGTGAACTGCATGCCGGCCACCGCAGAGTGCGCCTCGCCAGGCGGCACCCACCAGCGCAGGCGCATGCTGCTGCCATCGAGCGGGTTGGTGAACTGGTCTTCCAGGATGTCGAACTTACCGCCGCCGAAGAACAGCAGGTATGCCGGCATCGACGGCGTCTTGGCAAACGACACCTGCTGATAGCCATCCGGCAGTTTGGTCGCGCCGGTCTGCCGGCCGTTGGCCACGGCCTTCCAGTCGCCCGGAATTTCCGCCGTCACCTCGAAGGTGTTGCGGAAGGCTGGCTCATCCCAGCTCGGGAACCATTCGCGCGCGAAGTTGGATTCGCCTTGCGTGACGATGGCGTCAGAGCTCTCACCCGTTGCGGCCTGCAAGCCCAGCTTGAAGATGCCCTCGGCCTTGGTGAAGTTGATCGTGCCCGTCCATTCCATGTGCAGCACGTAGTTGCCGGGCTTGATGTCTCCGGTCGGGTCGCGCAGGTCATAGAAGGCGCCTTGCGATTGCGGAATCGGTACCAGCACGCGCGATGCGCCGTTGCCCGAGGTGGGCGTGAGCGTCAGGCGCGAGGCGTCGAGCTTCAGGTCACGCACGGCCAACGTCACGGCGCCGGTCTGCTTGGTGACCTTGATCTCCACATCGGCACGGCCCGAGAAGCTGTTCAGGTCTGCGCTCGGGCGGAACCACAGTTTGTAGTTGACCGGCCTGATGTAGTCCGGAAGTTCCACCGGCGGCACCGTTGCGTCGACGGCCGGTGCCTGCGCGTTGGTGTTGCCGGTATTGGTATTGCCCTGCTGCTGCGAGCCGTTTGCGTCCAGCTTGCCGCCGGCCGGGGTAAGCCCGTCATCTCCGCCGCCGCCGCACGCGGCCAGAATCAGCGCGGCCGCAGCGTGGGCCACAAGTGCCAGCTTGAACGAGCGACGTGTCCGGGCGTTGTACTTGTGCCCGGTGTCTGTCGTGGCCGTACGACGGTGGGTTGTCGAATCCCGCATTGCATTTCTCCTGAGATGGAAACGAATCGGCGGCCCAGGGCTCAAAAGAAAATGGGGGGCAGGCCGCAGAATCGGGACAAGGAATTACCCGCTTCTTGCGCGGTGCAAATCACAGCCCGCGCACGGGATGCACGGATTCTGGAGGAAACGGCTTGCGAATCGAGACGAAGTTTTTTAAATCATGTGCGAGGGAACATGTCGCGGAATTTGCAGTTTTTGGTATGCGCATCCGCAAAGCTGCGGGCGACTTCCCGGGAAACGGGCGACTTCTGCAAAGCGCGTTGAAAAAATGAAATGCATATCCCGCTTCGTGAAAATATCTTAAAAATCGAAGTGGCTATTTTTACAACGCCAGATAAAGAAAAACTAAATACGGCGCGGCGCCGGAAAATCCCGCGGGGGAACTTTCCCGGCATTCGACGAGGTATTGCGCTGCAGTAGCTGACCGCGCATCGTCTGCATGGGGGTAATCCTTCCGGATGAGCGAGGCGCTGTGCGCGGTCTTACACAAAACCGGTACGCTCGCAACGTTTGCGAAGTGTTTTTGTTCCCGTAGAGCGATTCATGCAATCCGCGTCCGATAGCGTCAGCAGCCCGGCGGCTGTGGGTGTCAACCTGATCGACTTCTTCGATGTCACCCCCACGTCATTGTGGCTGGAGGACTACAGCGATCTGCACCGCCTCTTTGCCCAATGGCGGGCGGCCGGCGTGACCGACCTGCAGCGCTTTCTGGAAGAGGACGTATCACGCGTGGCGGCGTGTTCCGCCTGCATCAAGGTGCTGCGCGTGAACCGGCGCACGCTGTCCATGTACGCCGCCCCGGATGCCGAAACCCTGACCGCGCGGCTGGCAGACGTTCTGCGCGACGACATGCTCGAGGCCCACGTGGGTGAACTCGTGCAGCTCTGGTCCGGCGAGCCGTCGTTCGAGAGTCGCAGTGTCAACTACACGCTCGACGGCCGCCGTCTCGACATCCTGCTCAAGGGCGTGGTCCTGCCCGACCACGATCAGCCGTGGGACCGCGTGCTGGTGGCCGTGGACGACATCACCGAACTCGAAGACGCCCGCCGCCGTGCCGCGGCCAGCCAACTCTATGCGCGCGGCGTGTTCGAGCATGCACCAGTGTCGCTGTGGGTGGAAAACTTCAGCACCATCAAGATGCTGCTGGACGAAGTGCGCATGCAGGGCATCACCGATTTCCGAACCTTTACCGACGTGCACCCGGAGTTTGTCGAACGCTGCATGCAGGAGATCCAGGTGCTTGACGTCAACGGCTTCACGCTGGAGATGTTCAAGGCGCGCAACCGCAACGACTTGCTTGGCCGCTTGCCGGAAGTCTTTCGCGACGACATGCGCTCCCACTTTCGCGAGCAGTTGATCGACCTGTGGGATGGCAAGCTTTTCCAGCAGCGCGAGGTCGTCAATTACGGGCTCGATGGCAACCCGCTGAACATCCACCTGCAGTTCTCCGTGTTCCCGGGCCGCGAGAAGGATTGGGACATGGTGCTGCTGGCGCTGACCGACATCACCGCGCGCAAGAAGGCCGAGTCGTATCTTGAATATCTCGGCAAGCACGACGTGCTGACCAAGCTGAAGAACCGCTCGTTCTACGTAGACGAGATCAACCGGCTGGAGCGCAAGGGCCCGTTCCCGGTCACGGTCATCATGATCGACCTGAACGACTTGAAGCGCGTGAATGACCAGCTCGGCCACGCCGCGGGCGACGCGCTGCTGCGGCGCGCCGGCGAGGTGCTCGGCAAGGCTGTCGACAAGCCTGCTCACGCCGCGCGCATTGGCGGCGACGAGTTTGCCGTGCTGCTGCCCGGCGCCGACGCACAGGCTGGTGCAGCGCTGGTGGAAAGTCTGCGCAAGCTGGTGGAACTCAACAACCAGTTCTATCCGGGCGCGGAGCTTGGGTTTTCCATGGGCTGCGCCACCTGCCACGAGGGTGGGCGTCTGGAAGAAACGCTACGTGAAGCCGATGTCGCCATGTACGAAGACAAGCGGGTCCAGCACGAAGGCGGACGTTCAACGTAACCGCTGCGATCTGTGCGCGCCCTGCACAGATTCTGTGGCCCGAGCGATCTGACTCGGGCGCTGACGCACTGGCAGACTGCGCTGCTGCTTCAGAGGTCAGTTGGCGCGAAAAAACGTTCGTGTAGTTCCCCGAGCCCAAGCGTGCTGATCACCTCGTTCAGTCGCTCGGTCGGGCGGCGGCGCGGCAGGTCTTTGTACTGCGCAATGATCAACTCGTTCTTCATCGAGTGCTCCCACCCCACGAGTTCCGTCACGCTGACCTGATAGCCGTGCGCTTCAAGCTGCAGGCAGCGCAGCACGTTGGTGACCTGGCTGCCGAATTCGCGCGTGTGCAACGGGTGACGCCAGATTTCCGTGAGCGCATTGCCGAGCGACTTGCCCTTGTTCTTGCGCAGCACGCCGGCCACCTCCGCCTGGCAGCACGGTACGAGCACGATGTACTGCGCATGCTTTTCTAGCGCAAAGCGGATCGCGTCGTCTGTGGCGGTATTGCACGCATGCAGTGCAGTGACGATGTCGATCGTGGCCGGCAGTCGGTCAGACGTGATCGATTCCGCCACCGACAGGTTCAGGAACGACATCCCCTTGAAGCCGAGCCGCGCGGCCAGTTCGGTCGATTTGGTGACCAGCTCTTCGCGCGTTTCAATGCCGTAAATGTGCGAGGTTCCATCGCCCGGCTGTTCCTTGCAGAACAGGTCGTACAGGATGAAGCCGAGGTACGACTTGCCTGCGCCGTGGTCGACCAGCGTGACGTGCCCCTTGGCTTGTTGCACGTCAGCCATCAGCGGCTCGATGAACTGGAACAGGTGATAGACCTGCTTGAGCTTGCGGCGGCTGTCCTGGTTCATCTTGCCGTCGCGCGTCAGGATGTGCAGTTCCTTGAGCAGCTCGATCGACTGGTTGGGGCGGATTTCGTGGGTCTTGTTGGACATCGTCAGGACAGCCTGGGCGACATGTCGCACGGAATGGGACCGGTGCGGCGGCGCGGAGAAAAACGGAAAAGAGAGCGCCAGTTTACCGAAAAGCGGGGTGGGCGACGGCAAGCGCACCCCAAGCGGCGTCATGCGCGACCTCGTTTGCCCGCGCCCGGTGGGGATGTGACAATAGCGCCCCGCTGGTCTGCCCCCGTGATTCGATCCGTTCCTCCCCGCATGTCCGAAACATCCAACGCCCCTCTCGTTGCCGTCATCGGCGCCGGCCCTGCCGGGCTCATGGCTGCTGAAGTCCTGTCGCGCAGCGGCGTGCGTGTGGAGGTGTTCGACGCCATGCCTTCGGCCGGGCGCAAGTTCCTGCTGGCGGGCATCGGCGGGATGAATATCACGCATTCGGAGCCGATCGACGCATTTCTCGGCCGCTATCGCACGCGGCGCGAGGCACTGGCGCCGTTCATTGGCCGCTTCAGCCCCGATGCGCTGCGCGCGTGGATTCATGGGCTGGGCATCGACACGTTTGTCGGCAGTTCGGGGCGTGTCTTTCCGACTGAGATGAAGGCCGCGCCCTTGCTGCGCGCATGGCTGCACCGGCTGCGCGAGACGGGCGTGCAGTTGCATATGCGACATCGCTGGGTGGGGTGGGCAGAACCGTCGGACCGCGCGCAGGTGCTGCGCTTTGAAACCACCGATGTTGAACGGCTGGTGCAAGCCGATGCGGTGGTGCTTGCCATGGGCGGCGGCAGTTGGCCGCGCCTGGGCTCCGACGGTGCCTGGGTGCCGTTGCTGGAGGCGCGCGGCGTGCAGGTGCAGCCATTGCAGCCCGCCAACTGCGGGTTCGACGCCGATTGGAGCGCGTATTTCCAGGAGCGCTTTTCGGGGCAGCCAGTCAAGTCGGTCGCCATCGGCTTGCCGTCGGGCGCTGACGGGGCGCTGCAATTCCGCCAGGGCGAGTTCGTTGTCACGCAGACCGGCATTGAAGGCAGCTTGGTCTATGCGTTGTCGGCGCCCATTCGCGATGCGCTGGCCGCAGAGGGTGGCGCGACGATCTGGCTTGACCTTGCGCCAGGCTGGAGTGCGCAACGTGTGACGGATGAACTGATGCGCCCGCGCGGCGCGCGTTCAATGTCGAGCCATCTGCAAAGCAAGCTGAACATCACGGGCGTGAAGCTCGGCTTGCTGCGCGAGTGCCTGAGCAAGGACGCGTTTGCCGATCTTGCCCAGTTGGCCAAAGCCATCAAGGCGCTGCCGTTACGGCTCACGCGCACCCGCCCCATTGACGAGGCGATCAGCACCGCAGGCGGCGTCGCGTTTGAAGCGTTGGATGCGAAGCTGATGATCGAGCGTCTGCCGGGCGTATTTTGCGCCGGCGAGATGCTCGACTGGGAAGCGCCGACGGGCGGCTATCTGCTGACGGCGTGTTTTGCGAGCGGCGCCGCTGCGGGGCAGGGCGCTCTCGACTACTTGGCGACTATGGCGCGCTGATTCAACGGTTTATTGGCGCGCCTTCAGGCGCCACAACGACGTCACTTCGGCAACGCGGGCCCGATAGAGCGGGTCGTTTTCATCGCTCGCCTTCGGGTGCTTCGGCTTGATGTCTTCACGGCCCACGACCTGCAGGCCGGCCGCGTCGATCATCGCCAGTAGCGCATCGCGCGTGCGCAGGCCCAGGTGCTCGGCAAAGTCCGACAGGATCAACCAGCCCTCGCCGTTGGGCTCCAGGTGTGCTGCCAGCCCGTCCAGAAAGCCGCGCAGCATGCGGCTGTCGGGGTCGTAAACGGCGCGCTCGATAGGCGAACTGGGCCGTGCCGGCAGCCACGGCGGGTTGCACACGATCAGCGGCGCACGCCCTTCGGGAAACAGATCTGCATCGACAACGTCCACCCGCGCTTGCAGACCGAGACGCGCCAGATTGTCGCGCGCACAGGCCAGCGCACGCGGGTCCTGATCGGTGCCGATGACGTGCTTCACGCCGCGTTTGGCCAGCACCGCTGCCAGCACGCCCGTGCCTGTGCCGATATCGAACGCCAGGGTTTTCGAAGGCAACGGCGCATTCGCCACCAGATCGATGTATTCGCCGCGCACCGGCGAGAACACGCCGTAGTGCGGGTGAATGCGCTCACCACCGAGCGCGGGAATCTCGACCCCCTTCTTGCGCCACTCATGCGCGCCGATCAAACCAAGCAGCTCGCGCAGCGAAACGACGGAAGCGGCATGGCTCGTGCCGTAAGCTTCCGTGCAGGCTTCGCGCATGTCGGGCGCGCGGCGCAGCGGGATGCCGTAGTCCGCATCCAGCGGGATCAGCAGCATGCCGAGCGTGCGGGCGCGCTGCGATTGCGCCTGTCGGTGCAGGTTGAACGCATTGATGGCCGAGGTGGCTTCCTTGCGCGTCTTGCCGGGTTTGCGATCAGTGCGGCGGGACATGGCCTGCAGCAGTTGGCGCGCGTTCTGGAAATCGCCCTGCCAAAGCAATGCCGTGCCTTCGCAGGCGAGGCGGTAGGCCGCATCGGCGGTGGTGCGATCGTCCGCAACGACCACGCGCTTGGGCGGCGCGTTGCCGGCTTCGGAGCGCCAGAGGACGGTATGGACGGCGTCGTTGCTGGCGTCTGGGCGGTCGTCGGTCCAGGTAAGGGTGGGGTGATCGGTCACGGGGAAATGGCAGGAAAGCGGGGAGGGTGCGGTAGTGGGCGACACAATACCGCTGTCGGCCTGATCGCACAAATGCGGATGGGCGACCCGGATGCCCTCCGCGGCAGCGCTGGAGTGACTCTGTTTCGGCGAAGACCCTCGCCATTAAAGGCCCAATGCCCCGCTATGCACTGGAGGATGCAGCCCTATATCGCAGGCGAGCCGATTGATCGCCTTGATTCTTCTTGGGAAGTGATTCTTTTGCCACTCGAAGACGCAGGTCCGACCCGGCAGGCAGTGTAAACTCCAGCCTTTTTTCGGCACTCGTAGCATGGCGCACGTCCAGCAACGCAGGGCGCTCAGCGGCCCTGCGCTGATCCGCATTCTTGCTCGCCTGACGGACGTCGACGTTTCCGCATCCGCGCAGCCCCTTTCAGATCAGTTGAGCCAATGGCTCAGCTGGACGGATGCCATCACGCTTTCATCGGCACTAAGCGCGGCGCCGCCCGCCATTGCCTCCAGCACGCTGGCGGCCGGTCCGGACGCAGAGACGATCGGGGGCCGTGTTCGGGCAGCGTTGGCGAAATCCATCGCGTCCAGCTGTGCGCCTGAAGCCAGGACGGGCCCACGCGCGCCGATCCAGAGCCCCTCGGCGCCGCTAGTGGTCGACTATGCCGACTTTCGGCAGCGCTACGTGCTGATGCAGCAGACGATGGAGCTGGAAATTGGCGACCTGCGTGGCCGCCTGCGACGCCTGCTGGCTGCCAGGACGCCCGACCTCGCGCGACTTGCGGTATTGGACGCCAGCATGGAGCAGGCGCTCGCAGGCCGCGAACGTTCGTTGCTGGGGACCATTCCGTCGATGCTTGGGCCGTACTTCGAGCGCCTGCGCGCGGCCGAGCAGCAGCGGCAGGCCGAGTTGCCCGCAGAGGGCCAGGCCACCCAATCCACATCCCGCGCCTGGCTGGACGCGTTCCGCAAGGATATGCAGAGCGTCCTCCTGGCCGAGCTCGATGTTCGTTTTCAACCGGTCGACGGGTTGCTTGCAGCCCTTGGCCCCCGCTAAGCGGGACAGACACCATTCATGTCCAGACTTCACCTGAATCTCATCGTTTTCTCTGTCGGGCTGGCGGCCTTGGGGTGGATTGCCATCGGCTACCTCGTTGGCGGAAATCTGCTGGCGCTGGCCGTCACGCTCGTGATTGGTGCTGCCTACGTGGCCGGCGCCTTGGAACTGCGCCGCTATCGCCAAGCCACGAACACCGTTACGCAGGCCGTTGCGGGGCTTACCGAGCCGCCGCCCAAGCTGTCCGCTTGGCTGGAACAACTGCACCCCGGCCTGCGCAACGCCGTGCGCCTGCGTGTGGAAGGCGAACGTGTGGCACTGCCTGCGCCCGCGTTGACGCCGTATCTGGTGGGCCTGCTGGTGCTGCTCGGCATGCTGGGCACGCTGCTCGGCATGGTGGTAACGCTCAAGGGCACAGGCGCGGCGCTGGAGAGCGCGACGGACTTGCAGGCGATCCGCGCATCGCTTGCCGCCCCGATCAAGGGGTTGGGGTTCTCGTTCGGGACCTCGATTGCCGGTGTGGCGACGTCCGCCATGCTGGGGTTGCTCTCGGCGCTGTGCCGGCGCGAGCGGTTGCAGGCAGTCCAGGCGCTCGACGCAAAGATCGCGACCACGCTGCGCATCTATTCGCACGCGCATCAGCGTGAAGAGACATTCAAGCTTCTGCAGCGGCAAGCCGATGTTATGCCCGCATTGGTGGACCGGCTGCAGGCGATGATGGTGTCGCTGGAGCAGCAGGGCGCGGCCAGCAGCGAGAGGCAGATCGCCGCCCAGCAGGCATTTCTCGACAAGACGGAAGCTGCCTACAGCCAGCTTGCTTCTTCGGTGGGTCAGTCGTTGAAGGACAGCGCAGCGGAGAGCGCACGCGTTGCCAACGCCGCGCTGCAGCCTGTGGTGGAAACGACGATGGCTGGGCTCGCGCGTGAATCGGCTGCGCTGCAGGAGACGGTAACCCATGCGGTGCAGCGTCAGCTCGACGGCCTGTCGACCCGTTTTGAAGCCACGGCCGAGACGGTTTCCGGCATTTGGAACAACGCCTTGTCGGCGCATCAACGTTCCAGCGAAGCCCTGGTTGGCCAAGTCGGCACCTCGCTCGACCGGTTTGCTGAAACATTCGAGCAACGCTCGGCGCGGTTGCTTGACGGCGTTGCCGAGCGCCTTGATGCCACAGCAGGCGGCTTGTCCGCTGCCTGGCGCGATGCGCTTGCCCGCCAGGAACACGCGCACGCCGAAGTGGCCGCTCAGAACCAGCGCGCGCTGGAGGCCGCCGCCGCCACGTTCGAGCAGCACGCCGTATCGTTGCAAGACGCGTCGCGCCAGTCGCATACGGCGCTGCAAGCTGCGTTGGAAGCACGAGACGCGCAACGTCTCGCGGCCTGGACCGAGGCGCTCAGCGCCACGGGCGAAAAGCTGAGCCAGGCGTGGGAGAAAGCGGGCGCCGATACGGCAAATCGTCAGCAAGACATCTGCAATGCGCTGGCGCAGACCGCGCGCGATATCGCTTCGCAGCAGGATGCGTCGCGCCAGTCGCATGCCACGCTGCAAGCCGCGCTGGAAGCGCGAGACGCGCAACGTCTGGCGGCCTGGACTGATGCACTCGGCACGATGGCCGCCAAGCTGAGCGAGGCGTGGGAGAAAACAGGCACCGATACCGCGAGCCGTCAGCAACAGATTTGCGATGCGCTCGCGCAAACCGCGCGCGACATTTCTGCGCAAACGCAGGCGCACGCCAACAACACGATCAGCGAGATTTCTCGCCTGGTGCAGGCCGCATCGGAAGCGCCCAAGGCTGCGGCCGAAGTGGTGGCCGAGCTGCGCCAGAAGCTGTCCGACAGCATGGTGCGCGATACCGCCATGCTGGACGAGCGTGCGCGCCTGCTGGGCACGCTGGAAACGCTGCTCGACGCCGTCAACCATGCATCGACCGAGCAGCGCACGGCGGTGGATGCGCTGGTGGCAACGTCGGCGGATCTGCTCGAGCGCGTGGGCGTGCGATTTACCGATCGGGTGGAAGCCGAGACCGGCAAGCTCGGCGCGGTGGCCGCCCAGGTAACTGGCAGCGCGATCGAGGTGGCGAGCCTGGGCGAGGCCTTTGGTGCGGCCGTGCAGCTGTTCGGCGAGTCGAACGACAAGCTTGCAGCCCAGCTGCAGCGCATTGAAACCGCGCTCGACAAGTCGCTCACGCGCAGCGACGAGCAGCTTGCCTACTACGTGGCGCAGGCGCGCGAGGTGATCGACCTGAGCATGCTGTCCCAAAAACAGATCCTGGAAGACCTGCAACGGTTGGGTGACCAGCGCGCACTGGCCGGGGCTGACGCGGCATGAGCGACGAGATTGACGGTGGCATCGACGACACAGCGCCAGTCTGGGCCGCGTTTGGCGACCTGATGTCGGTGTTGCTGGGCGCGTTCGTGCTGATTCTGGTGGGCGTGATCGGCGTGCAGCTGGAGCTGTCGTCCAAGCTGGAGAGCGAGGTCAAGCAGCGCGAGGCCGAGGCGCAGCGCCGCAAGACGCTGGAGCAGGCGCTTGCTGGCCCGCTGGCGGCGGGGCGCGTGACGCTCGTCAACGGGCGCATCGGCATCAATGGCAATGTGCTGTTCGCGATCAATTCCGATCAGTTGCAACCCGAGGGCCGCGCGCTGATGAAGAGCCTGGCAGGGCCGCTGGCCGCGTATCTCACGTCGCGTGAAGAGATCCTGATGGTGAGCGGGTTCTCTGACGACCAGCAGGTGCGTGCCGGCAACCGCCTGTTTGCAGATAACTGGGAGCTGTCCGCCAAGCGCGCCTTGACCGTCACGCGCGCCCTGATTGACGAAGGCATTCCCGCGTCCAGTGTGTTTGCGGCAGCGTTTGGCTCGCAGCAGCCAGTGAGTTCCAATGCGGACGACGTCGGCCGTGCGAAGAACCGGCGTGTGGAGATCGCGCCGGTTCCAAGGCAGGCCGCTTCCAACGGTGGACGCCGTGAGCCACATTGATTTGTCTACGCAGGCCACGCTCGACGGTTGGCGCGCAACCGGCGCGGATCGGCTGAACCGCGTGCGCTTTCGCTTTATTGAGGCGCTGCATCGACGCACAGCCAATCAAACCGGCGAGGCGCGACGCATGCTCGAAGCGCGGCTGGGCACGCTGATCGCGGCTTATGCAGAAGACGTTGACCGCGCGCCGGCGACGTCCGATGCGACCGACGCAGACGCGCCTTCCGGTAGCGCGTTGGCCGAACTACTGCGAGACATTGCCAGCCGTGAACGCACGAATGTCGGCTGCATTGCAGAAGGTGGTTCCGTACGTCATCTGCAAGCATTGCCGGAGCTGAAGATTCTTGAAGACCTGCGGGACACGTGGTCCCGCGTGAGCGCCGAGAAACAGCTGCGCGACGCCTTGGATAAGGTGCCGGTGAATGCCGGTCCGCTGAATTCGAGCAGTCTTGTGCATCGGTCACTGCTATTGATGCGCGAGGTCTCCCCCGATTATCTGCGGCAATTTTTGTCGTATGTCGATGCGCTTTCCTGGCTGGAACGCATGAGCGGGGATGGGGCCGCCGGTGGCCACGAGGCTGCTCGCAGTGGCGGAAAGGCGCGGGGCAAGGCGCGCTAGGAATTCCAGCGATCCATCAGTCGGCAATGTGACATGGATATCACCGCCGGTTCTTTTTGACCGGCAGGCACGCAAAAAAGGGAGCCGAGGCTCCCTTTTTCTTTGCGGCGGCTATTAGCTGTTGACCGCTGCGTCCTTGACCTTCTTCAGGGCACGGACCTTGACACGCACAGTTGCCGGTTTGGCTTCGAACCACTGGTCGACGCCGGTAAAGGGGTTCTTGCCGAAGCGGCGCTTGGTTGCCGGAACCTTGACCGACGTCACCTTGAAGAGGCCGGGCAGCGTGAATTCACCGGCGCCCTTCTTGTGCAGCGAAGCCACGATGGTGTTCTCCAGATGGAGCAGCACCGCCTTCACCGCCTTGGCGTCGACGGCAGCTTGTTCAGCCAGATGGCTCACCAGGCTCGCCTTGGTGAACGTGTCCTTCAAAGGCTTGAGGGTCGGCGTCGTTGCGGCAGGCTTCTTAGCCGGAGCGGCCTTCTTAGCCGGCGAGGCCTTCTTTGCAGCGGTCTTGGCAGCGGTCTTGGTTTTGGTGGCCATAGTGAGAATAGATGGTTGAGTAAAGTTGACCATTCAATGGAAGCAGCGCTGTACAGCGCGCTTCGAGCAAGCATAGCAAAGGTTCAGCACCGTGGAGGCGTTATCTAGCCTGTTTGGGGGCCAGGGAACGCTTATTGCATGCGGTTTGGTCGTTTATCAACCAGTTGAGACACTCCAAGTCGGCACAAGCATGGCCCAACCAAAATCGTCGCGGAGCGTGGTGAGCCCCGAAAATCGCGCGCCCGTGCTAGCCCGGCTACGTCAATCCAAGATGACGCGCTCGACCCATGCGTACGTTCGCGGCAGCACCGTGAAGTTTTATGAGTGGCTGAGCGAGGTGCAGCCTCACGCTTTCCCGGAGGGGCCCGTCATCTGGATTTGCGGCGATTGCCATGTGGGTAATCTCGGCCCTATTGGCGACGCCTCCGGCGCCACGCGCATACAAATCCGGGATCTGGATCAGACGGTGCTTGGCAATCCTGCGCACGACCTGATTCGGCTTGGCGTGTCGCTGGCGACGGCCGCTCGCGGTTCGGACCTCCCGGGCATCGTGACCGCACGAATGGTGGAAGCGCTGATGTCGGGCTACTTGCACGGCATCCATCCGGATGCTGCGGTGCACCTGCCGCCGCGCCCCGCATCCGTGCGCACTGCCATGAAGGCGGCGACTGCGCGCACCTGGAAGCAGCTGGCCCAGGAGCGGCTCGATGGCGCGTCCCCCTCCATTCCTCTGGGGCGTCATTTCTGGCCCCTCTCACGAGAAGAACAGCGCGAACTGAAACAACTCGTGAGCCAGCGCGGGGTGGTTGCCCTGGTGGCATGTCTTTACGAAATGCCCGGCGAAGCCTCTGTCCGCATTGTGGACGCGGCGTACTGGGTCAAAGGGTGCAGCTCACTTGGGCAGCGGCGCTATGCCGTCTTGCTTGCGGTCGACCAGGATCGCGGGCCGCGGTATCGGCTGATTGACGTCAAGGAAGCGGGGAAGGCCGCTGCACCCAGTGCCTCTGCGGGCGAGATGCCCCGGATCAACGGCGAGCGCGTGGTCACCGGCGCGCGGTGTCTCTCTCCCGACCTCGGAAACCGAATGGCATGGGGGCGCATGCTGGGCAGCAGCTTTTTCATGCGTGAGCTGCAACCGCAAGATCTCAAGTTGTCTGTCGACAAGCTGGAGCACAAGGACGCCACGGTATTGGCCGCCTACCTGGGGAACATCGTCGGCCTTGCACATGGCAGCCAGATGCCTAGGGATGTCGCGATGGCGTGGCACCGCGAGTTGAAGGCGCGTCACGGCCGATCCATCAATGCGCCGTTCTGGCTCTGGTCTTCGATCGTCGACCTGCTTGGGTTGCACGAACGCCAGTATCTCGAACACTGTCGCGCCTGGGCCGGCTGATCTGCTGCGCCGCATCCATCTACGGGCACAAACGCTGCTATCAACGCTTCCAGGCCATCGTGAGTCAATCAACGATTGCGGATGGCGCTCGGCTGCGCAGGTGCGCAGCCCAGACATCAAGGAGGAGGCGCGATGTATGTAGTGATGGGTGCAACCGGACATGTGGGGGCCGCAGTTGCAGAAACGCTGCTGGCAAGCGGAGAAGACGTGACGATCCTGACCCGGCGGCCGGAACGCGCGGGGCGCTGGCGCGACAAAGGCGCATCGGTTGCGATGGCCGACGTGGAGGACGTCGATTCGCTAAGGGCGGCATTCCGGCGCGGGCAGCGCGCATTTCTGCTTAACCCACCTGCGGATGTTGCCGGCGACACCGACGCGACGGAGCGCCGGACGATCGCCAACATTCTCGCCGCGCTGGAGGATTCAGGGCTGGAGAAAGTGGTGGCCGCGTCAACCTATGGCGCGCGGCCCGGGCAGGGCATCGGCGATCTGACCACGCTGTGGGAGTTGGAGGAGGGCTTGCGTCGCCAGCCAATCCCGGCCGCAATCAATCGTGGCGCCTACTACATGACCAACTGGGCCGGCTTGCTGGAGATGGTTGCGCAAACAGGCAAGCTGCCGAGCATGTATCCCGCCGACATGCCCATGCCGATGGTGGCACCGGTCGACCTTGGCGAGGCGGCAGCGGCGCGGCTTCTGACACCGCTTGACGACGTGGCCGTGCGCTACGTGGAAGGCCCGCAGCGCTACACACCGCGGGATGTTGCGCAGGCGATGTCGCGCACGCTCGGTTGCGAGGTAGCGGTTGAAGTTGCGCCGCGAGACCGCTGGGAGGCCATCTACAAGGGGCTCGGTTTCTCCGATGAAGCTGCCCGCGCCTATACACGGATGACGGCCGTAAGCCTGGACGAGGGTTTCGACAAGTCGGGTGACATTGTGCGCGGCCACGTCTCGCTGTCGGATTTCATTGCAGCGGCGGCAGTGCGCGCGGCGCATGCGTGATACCCCCAACAATGAACGCCGTCGCACATTGCTACGCGGCGAGATGGACGAGAAGTGCACCGTTCAACCCGGCCACCAGCACGGCCCCCACCGTGGCCAGCACAATCAGGCACTGACTTGCGGCGTGCTGTCCCATCAAATCGGGCCGGCGCGCCAACCAGATCAGTGCCGCCATGGGAAACGGCACCACCATGCTCAGAATGACCTGGCTGAGAACAAGGGCGCGTGTGACATCCATACCCGCCCCGATGACGATGAACGCAGGCACCATGGTGATCAGCCGGCGCATCCAGACCGGCAAACGCACACGCAGGAAACCCTGCAGCACCATCTGCCCCGCCAGTGTGCCAACCACCGAGCTGGACAACCCGGAGGCGATCAGTCCAACCAGAAACACCAGCCCGGCCGATGCCCCGAACAGCGGCGCCAACGTGACGTAGGCATCCTCAATGCCGGCCACCTCTACATGTGTGCCGTGAAACGCGCCCGCTGACACCATCACCATGGCTAGGTTGATGCAGCCGGCAGCGGCCAGCGCGGCCACCACCTCGCGGTTGGAATACCGAAGCAGTTGCGACGTCTCCGATGCGCTGCGCGGGCGCACACGCGCATTGACCAGACCCGAGTGCAGAAAGAGCGCGTGAGGCATCACCGTCGCCCCGACAATGCCTGCCGCCAACATGAACGCGTCGGGCGGCAGCGCAGTAGGCACCAGGGTCTGCCGGAGCGCGGCCGCCCACGAAACGGGCAAGATCCACACTTGGATGATGTAAGAGATACCGATCACGGCCACCAGCGCGCCAATCATCAGCTCGATATGGCGGAACCCGCGCGCCTGCAGCGTCAGCAGCAGATAGGTCAGCACACCGGCGACGACCATGGCGTGCAGCAACGGCATTCCTGTCAGGAGCGCGATGCCCACGGCGGCACCCACGAACTCCGCAAGGTCGGTCGCCATGGCCGCAAGCTCGGCGATCAGCCACATGCCAATCCCGGCCGGCGCGGGCAGATGCGTGCGACAGAGCTGCGCGAGATTCTGGCCCGTCACAATGCCCACCCGTGCTGAGAGCATCTGGAACAGCATCGCCACCAGGCTGGATGCGAGCACGACCCAGAGCAACTGATACCCGTATCGCGCACCGGCTTCAATGCCGGTGGCGATGTTGCCCGGATCGGTATACGCCACCGAAACCACCACGGCCGGCCCGACAAACGGGATGAACGTGCGCCAACCACGTCGCCGGCCTTCCAACGCTTCGCGCGCGTGGGCAACGACGCATCGCGATGCAGAGGAGGTGTCGTTTTCAAGCGCGAGACTGTCGTCCATGGAATCTCCGGAATGGATGGCGCAGGCCCCCTCCGCAACGCTCGTACCTGATCGCTCGCAGGGCAGGCGTGCGGCGTGCGATGGAACGGGTGTTGCGGAGGAGGGTGGCGCCATGAAGGCGCTCACCCATTCCCGGAGAACCCCCATGTTCATGCACAACAAGCGATTGCAGTACACCGTTCGGGTCAGCGAAACCAATCCCGGCTTGGCCAACCTGCTGCTGGAGCAGTTCGGTGGCCCGCAAGGCGAGCTTGCTGCCGCCATGCGCTACTTCACGCAAGCCGTCGCCGAAGAAGATGCAGGCCGCAAGGACATGCTCTACGACATCGCGACGGAGGAGCTGAGTCACCTGGAGATCATCGGCACCATCGTCGCCATGCTCAATCGCGGCGCCAAGGGGGAATTGGCGGAAGCAGTGGATGAGCAGGCGGAGCTGTATCGCAAGCTCAATGGCGCCGGTAACGACAGCCATGTGACGCAGGTGCTTTACGGCGGCGGCCCGTCGTTGACGAACTCGGCGGGCGTTCCGTGGACGGCGGCCTACATCGATTCGCTGGGCGAGCCGACGGCAGACTTGCGCTCGAACATTGCGGCCGAAGCACGCGCCAAGATCATCTATGAACGGCTGATCAATGTGAGCGATGACCCCGGTGTGCGCGACGCGCTGGGCTTTCTCATGACGCGCGAAGTGTCGCACCAGAAGTCGTTCGAGAAAGCGCTGTATGCCATCAACGGCAACTTCCCCCCGGGCAAGCGGCCACCGGTGCCTGAGTTCAGCGACGCGTATTTCAAGATGTCGCGCGGTGGCCCCATCGTGCAGGCGCCGTGGAATAGCGGCACGGGCCTCGAGCTGGTCTCGGACCCACCCGTGCCCGTCGACGGCGGGGACGGCAACGCATCAGTCAACCTGACCGACGCCGAACTGGAAGCGCTTGAGGCCATGAAGACGCGCCTGGCGTCGGATCCGGCTGTCGATCCGACTACCGGCGCGGAGCTTGGTGAAGCGAAGGCGTAACGTCCACGTAACGACCGCACCCAGGCCCGGGTGCTGCGCCGCTCGGGCCTGGACATTGCGTCTACGCCAGGCACTGGCTGTTTCAAGCTCGAACAGACATGGAGACGCTCATGCATATGCAAGAACTGCTTGCGATCGCGGCGCTCACTCTTGCCGTGATTGCCATGTATTCCCTCGCCCGCGGCTTGCCCGCCGGGGTGTTCGAGGCGGGCGCGCAACCTCTCGCGTCGATGTACCCAGGACTCAACCCGTCGCCCCCCTTCTTGAACGGAAGGCGATGATGGCGAGCGATGCAACGCACGAAGGCGAGGTGCGGTTCGAGTGTGCCGGCCATACCGTCACTGTCAGCGCGGAGCAAGACGCACAAGGCGTCTGGGTGCCGCGCATCTCTGTTGTAAACGGTGAGCGCCAGTTCCAAATCCGGGAAATATCCCAGACGTGGCGCGGCTGGCATACCGAAGGCGAGGCCATTCGCGACGGCATGGAACAGGCTCGCCTGCTGCTCACGCATGAGCGGCCTTGAGCTCGGTGCTCTAAGCGATGGGCCTACGGCTGAAGCGGCCAGACGCGGTCGTCAATCACTCCATAGAGCGCTTCGCCCGGCGCAACGGGTGCCGTCCACAACCCTGTGAACTCGCCGAATGCGGGTAGCAGCGCTCCGCGTTGCCCGAAGCGGAAGCACGGCAGCCGGAGCCGGTCTTTTCCGCGTCCGCTGATGACAATGCCTGGGTGCACGTGGCCCGCGATGACGTAGCGATCGGGCACCACCTGCGGCTCATGGCATAGCGCGAAGGGGCCGATTGCCCACGGTTCTTCCACCACGTTGAATCGCAGGGCCGCAGGCGGGTCGCCCGCATGGCGGTCGTGGTTGCCGCGGATCAGCGTGCAGGCTACCTCTGCGTGTCGGGTGCGCCAGGCGGCGAGCGCGTCGATGGCCGCGTGCGCCTCGCGTGCGTGCAGCAGGTCGCCCAGCCACGCGATATGTTCGACGGGCAGCCGATCCAGCATGGCATCCAACCGGGCAATGGCCTGGACGGTGCTTCCGGCAGGCACCGGAACGCCGCGCGCGCGGAACGTCGCCGCCTTGCCGAAGTGCGCATCGGCCACCATCAGCATGCGTTGCGCGGGCCACCAGAGCGCGCGTTCGGGCAGCAGCCAGACGGTCTCGCCCGCGCACTGGATGACGAGGTCTTGGGCGGAGGTCATAGCAGTGGCAGCGGTTTCGATATCTTGCGAGGCCGGCGGGTGCGGCGGCTGGACTTGCCTGCGGCGTCGGGCGACTCGGTCAGGCGCAAGGCGGCCTGCACGTCTGCATCGATCACCGGCCTTGTTGCAGCATCCGGATCGGTCGGCTCGGGGCCTGCCGCGCGCTCAGCTTCGGCCAGCATGCGGGCGATCCGATCGGCGAGTTTCTCGGTCGAGAGCTGCTCGCGAAAACGCTCCACCATCAACGGAAAGCCGAACGGCGAAGGCCGGGTCAGCGCGCACAGTTCTAGCCGCAAACCACGCATGCGGATGAGGGCGGATTCAATGCGGTCCAGGTCCAGCTCCTGGCGCAGCACTTCCGTTTCTGCTTGCGAGAGCAGCAGGTTGCCGGGGTCGTGGCGCCGGAACACTTCATAGAACAAGCCGGACGACGCCTGCAACTGGCGCGCGCTCTTGTGTGCGCCGGGGTAGCCCTGGAACACCAGCCCCGATACGCGTGCGATCTCGCGAAAGCGGCGTTGCGCCAGTTCTCCGGCGTTGAGGCTGGCCAGCACATCCTGCATGAGCGTGTGCGTGGCAAAGAGTTCGCCGCTGGCAAGCAGCGCGGGCCAGTCGATAGGCGTGGCCGACAGGAGTTCGAGGCCGTAGTCGTTGAACGCCAGGGAGAACGTGGCCGGCGTGCGATTGGCTGCGCGCCAGCCCAGCAAGCTTGCCAGCCCCAGGTGCGCATGCCGCCCGGCAAACGGGTAGAGAAACAGATGCCAGCCCTCGCGGGAGTGCAGGGTCTCGGCCACCAGCGTTGCCGTGGTTGGCAATGCAGACCAGCGCCCTTGCAGCTCCAGCAGCGGACGTGCGGCTTCCATTTCGGGGCTGTCGAACCGCGCATGTGCCGCCGCATCAAGCTGCGCGACCACCGCGTGCGCCAGCTCGGTAGAAAGTGGCATGCGACCGCCGTTCCAGCGTGGCACGGCAGCGCGTTTGCCGGTGGCACGCCGCACATAGGCCGTCATGTCCTGCACGCGCACCAGCTCCAGCAGGCGGCCAGCAAACAGGAAGTTGTCGCCGGGGCGAAGCCTGGCAATGAACCCTTCCTCAATCGAGCCCAGGGCACCGCCGCCGGCTGCGCGCCACCAGCGCACGGTCATCGTTGCATCGCTGACGATGGTGCCGATGCTCATGCGGTGCCGCCGTGCGAGCCGTGCATCGGGCACGCGCCAGATGCCGTGTTCATCTGGCGTGACGCGGTGGTAGTCGGGATATGCGGTGAGCGAGTGGCCGCCCTGCCGCACGAAGTCGAGCGCCCATTGCCATTCGTCGTCGCGCAAATCCCGGTAGGCCCATGCGCGGCGCACTTCCTGCAACAGCGCGTCGGGCACGAAGCCGCCGCCCAGTGCCACCGTCACCAGATGCTGGACAAGCACATCGAGCGGCTTGTGCGGCGAGGTGCGGGCTTCCACGTGGCCCGACACGGCGGCTGCGCGTGCGGCCGCGCCTTCCACGAGCTCAAGGCTATGCGTGGGCACCACCGTCACGCGAGAAGGCCGGCCCGGCGCGTGGCCCGATCGCCCTGCACGCTGCAAGAGCCGCGCCACGCCCTTGGGCGAGCCGATCTGCAATACGCGTTCCACCGGCAGAAAATCGACGCCCAAATCCAGGCTTGATGTACAGAACACCGCCTTGAGCATGCCTTGCTTGAGCCCGGTCTCGACCCAGTCGCGCGTTGAGCGGTCCAGCGAACCGTGATGCAACGCAATCAGCCCGGCCCATTCCGGCCGCGCGTTGATGACGGCCTGATACCACAGCTCCGCTTGCGAGCGCGTGTTGAGAAACACCAGCGCGGTGGTGGCACTTTCCAGTTCTTCCAGCACATGCGGCAGCATCGCCATGCCCAGATGCCCGGCCCACGGAAACCGGCCTACGCCATCGGGGAGCAGCGTATCGATCTCCAGGCGCTTGGGCAGGTGGCCTTGCACCAGCGTGCCGGCGGTGGGCGTCGTCGCATCGCCCAGCGCGTCCATGGCTTCCGGCAGGTTGCCCAGCGTGGCTGAGAGGCCCCACACGACCAGCCCCGGTGACCACGTGCGCAGCCGTGCCAGCGCCAACTGCACCTGCACGCCGCGTTTGTTGCCCACCAGTTCGTGCCATTCGTCGACGACGACCACGCGCACAGAGCCCAGGGCTTCACGCGCATCGGCGCGCGCGAGCAGCAACGACAGGCTTTCGGGCGTTGTCACCAGGGCGGTGGGCAAACGGCGCGATTGCGCGGCGCGCTCGGCATTGCCGGTGTCGCCGGTGCGCTGCCCGAGGGTCCAGTGCGGCGCCAATGCCTGTGCGGCGTCGGTCAATGCGCGCGTGGTGTCGGCCGCCAGCGCGCGCATGGGAGTAAGCCACAGCACCGACAACGGCGGCGCGCCGCCGCGCCCGCGCACTTGCGCCAACCGTTGCAGCGCACCGAGCCAGACCGCATAGGTTTTCCCCGCACCCGTGGTGGCGTGCAGCAGGCCTGATTCGCCGCGTGCCATGGCCGACCACACGGCGCGCTGGAACGGCATTGGCTCCCAGCCGCGCGCGGCAAACCATGCATCAAGATCGGGCAGCGCGGCTTCGTTCATGACGGCGGCAGCAGGCTTTCCAGCGTCTGCAGGGTATCGGCTTCGGCAACGGGCTTGTCGTGGCGCCAGCGCAGCATACGCGGAAACCGCACCGCGATGCCGCTCTTGTGGCGCGCGCTGCGTGCAATGCCTTCAAAGCCGAGTTCGAACACCAGGGTGGGCGCTACGCTGCGCACGGGGCCGAAGCTCTCCACCGTGGTTTTGCGGATCAACGCGTCGACCTGGCGGATCTCTGCGTCGTTCAGGCCGGAGTACGCCTTGGCAAAGGGCACCAGCTTGCGCTCCGGCACGTCGGGCGGTGCATCCCATACGGCGAAGGTGTAGTCGGTGTACAGGCTCGCGCGCCGGCCGTGGCCACGCTGCGCATAGATCAGGACGGCATCGACCGAGAACGGATCGATCTTCCACTTCCACCACACGCCCACATCCTTGGTGCGCCCCACGCCGTAGCGTGCGTCGCGCCGCTTGAGCATCAGCCCTTCAACGCCCAGCTCGCGCGAGGCCTCGCGCTGGTGCGCAAGATGCTGCCAGTCGTCGCCTTGAAGCAGCGGAGACAGCTCCAGCGCCGGATGGATGCATTCGGCAATCACACGTTCGAGTTGCGCGCGCCGTTCGCTTTGCGTGCGCTCGCGCAAATCCTGCCCTTGCCATTCGAGCAGGTCATACGCCAGCAGCACGGCTGGCGCCTCTCGCAGCACGCGCGCGTTCAGCGTTTTGCGGCCGATGCGTTGCTGAAGCAGCGCAAACGGCTGGACGCGGCCTGCTTGCCACACCACGATCTCGCCATCGAGCACGGTGCCCGGCGGCAGCACCTCCGCCATGGCGGACAGCTCGGGAAAACGATCGGTGATGAGTTCCTCGCCGCGCGACCACAGCCATGCGCTGTCGGCCCGGCGCACGAGTTGCGCGCGAATGCCATCCCACTTCCATTCGATTTGCCATTCAGCAGGCGCGCCGAGCAGGGTGTCGAAAGCGTCCACTTCGGCCTGCAGCGGATGCGCGAGAAAGAACGGATACGGGTGGCCGGTATCGAGCGCGTGGCCGTCGACGCTGGCATCGGCCAGCAGCGCCCGATAACGCTCGGCTGTGGGCGCCTGCCCGATGTCGGTATAGCCCATCAGCCGTTGCGCGACGTGCTTGGGGTCGGTGCCGCCCACCTCCGCCAGCGCGCGCGTGACCAGCAGTTTTGACACCCCCACGCGAAACGCGCCGGTCATCAACTTCATCAACACCAGCCGCGCTTGCAGCGGAAGGCCTCGGCACAGTTCCGCAAGGCGAGGCAGTACCAGCTCGGGCGGCTGACCGCGCAACGGCAGCAAACGCGTTTCCATCCACTCGGCCAGGGTGGCGTCGTCTGCGTGATCCGCATTGGGCAGGACGAGGGCGATGGTCTCAGCCAAGTCGCCCACAGCTTGGTAGCACTCCTCAAACAGCCAATCCGGCAAGCCGGAGGTGGTCTGCGCAAAGCTGGCGAGCACGCGCACCGGCACCAGCTGGCGCGGCTTGCCCCCGGCCAGGAAGTAGACCGCCCAGGCGGCGTCGGCATCGGGCGCGGTGCGCAGATATGCCACCAGTGCGGCCAGCTTGCCGTTGTTCGACGTGGTGGCGTCGAGCTGCGCGTACAGATCGGCAAAGGTTCTCATGGCGCGGGCTGATCCACTGGCGCGGACGTGTCGCGTGCTTCGGCTGCATCGCCTTCTTCGCCGTCGTCGCCATACTCGGTGGCGAAGGCGCGCGCATCCAGGCCACGCTCGCACAGCCAGCGCACCATCGGGGCCACTTGCCCGTGCGTGACATAGACACGCGTGGCACCTGTGGCGTCAATGGCCTGTAGCAAGCCGGGCCAGTCGGCATGATCTGACAGCACGATGCCGCGATCGACGCCGCGCCGCCGACGCGCCCCGCGAAGCTGCATCCAGCCGCTGGCAAACGCATCGGCATAGTCACCAAAACGGCGCATCCACGGCGTGCGTTGTGCGGACGGCGGGGCCAGCACGAGCGCGCGTCGCAAGTCTGCACGCGGCACATCGGTCACAACTTGCGTGGGTGGGAGCGCAACGCCCGCGTGCCGATAGGCGGCGTCTAACTGCAGCATGGCGCCGTGCGAAACAATCGGCCCAATGCCGGTATCGAGCCCCGAGAGAATGCGCTGTGCCTTGCCGAACGCGTAGCAGAACACAACGCTTGCGCGGCCCGCCTCGGCATTGCCGCGCCACCAAGCGTTGAGCTGCGCAAAGATCTCGGTCTGCGGGCGCCAGTGGTAGATCGGCAGTCCGAAAGTGGATTCGGTGATGAAGGTATTGCATCGCACGGGCTCGAACGGTGTGCAGGTGCTGTCCGCCTCGACCTTGTAGTCGCCGGACACGACCCACACGTCACCGCCATATTCCAGCCGCACCTGCGCAGACCCCAGTACATGCCCCGCCGGATGAAAGCTCAACCGGACCCCGTGATGGACGATGGATTCACCGTATGGCAGCGTCTGCAGGGGGATGTCGGCCCCCAGCCGCGCGCGCAGCACGCCCGCCCCCGGAGCGGCAGCCAGATAATGCTGGTGCCCGACGCGGGCATGGTCACTGTGAGCGTGCGTGATGACGGCACGGTCAACCGGTCGCCATGGGTCAATGTAGAAGTCGCCTGCCGGGCAGTACAGGCCGCTGGGCGTTGTCACGATCAGGTCTGCCGCGCTGGTCATCGTTCGCTCTCATTGGTTGCCCTTATCTGACGCCTGCGCCAGCGTTAACGCAATGGCTGCTTGCGCACGGGCTCGCCGCGCATGTCGGCCGGGCCGCCGGGGCCTGCTGCGGCATTGGTGCCCGAAGGATCATGGCTGCCGCCAGGCTCGCGCGATCCTACGGGCGTGTCCGTAGCCAGTGGGTCAGACGATTTTGGCGCAGATGCCGGCATGGTGTCCGGATACCGTGACAAGGAGTGTTTTGCCGTCTTAGGTTGAGCCGCTGGTACGGCGTCTGGCGATGCCGGATGCGGGGCAGCGGGCTGTGCGAGCGAAAGCGCGCTGCCAGTCGTCGATACCAGGAAGAACAGCCAACCCCCTGCTGTTCGCTCTGTCACTCGTAATGCGTGATGCATGCGTGGCCTCCGTTGCGCTCCCGTGGCGGAAGCAGCCGGCATGCCCGGTCTGGTGATCGGTGGGTGCGGTGCAGTTAGCTTCGCGGCCCGCGGCGGCGGTTTGCCATGTCTTCAATGGCGGGAAAAAGGGACGGTCGGCAGCCTCGGGGCAGTTCAGAAGTTGATCTGTATCAGCCAGCGAAGGCCAGCATCGGCGTACCGTGAAGCCTATTAGAAAGAGCCATCCAATAGGCTAAAACGGGGAAACGTCATGCTTGAACATCAACCGGACGAGGTGGTCGCCGCCACCCTTTGGGAACTGGAGTCCTCTGTGTCCCATGCGCTACCCAGAGGCGCGCTCGTCAGCTCTGCTCGTACCAATTGCGGCGGCTACGACGTCGCAGCGAAGTGGACGATGTCGACACTCCGTGGCAATCGGCAGGAATGTACGTTGGCAGTGCATTTCAGCTTGGCCGAGGCGAAGGCGTACTGCCGATTGAACCATCCGAGACGGGAAGAGATTCGCCGGCGGGTGGGCGAATGGCTGTGCGTCCAGTTGGAGTTCCGGGGCTCGGAGCCGTGCGCAGACACAGGCTACGACTTGGCGCTCACCGTGCCCAACGCATTCTTCGTCGACGAGAGAGACGCCATCCGCGTAGGCCGTGAAGACCGGGAACACGATTTTTCGCTCCATCGGGGCGCATCACGGCCGCCATTGACGTGAGGGCCGCCGATTGGCGCTCTAAACGCCGGTTCGTTGTGCGCCGTCAACGCATGGAGTTACACAGCAGCTACCTTCGAATGGCGGCCCGTCAATGTGGGCACGCGGGAATACGGAGGCCTTATGCGCGAGCGGATCAACGAAGTCGAAAGGACTGGTCTACGTGAACTCCAAGATGCGCTCACAGAGACGCTGCCCCGTCGCGCCGTCTTGCGGCTTGAAGGGGATGAACTGGACGGAATAGATGTGCACGCGTGGTGGATCGTGGAAGGCCCGCAAGGCGACAAGCAGGTCAATTCGATTTCATTCCACCTGACGGAGTTGATGTTGCAAAGCTACTTTCACCAGTCCGTCGACGCCCGTGCAAGTACATGCCGACGATTGAAGGATTGGGCGAGCTGGGCGCTCGAAGGCGCAGAAGAGACAGACGACAACGAGATGGGCTTCGATATCTGCGCGGTTGTACCCGGAGGCATTTTTCATCCAAGCGTCGACGCACAACGGCCCTGACATCCCGGTCGCGGGGTGGTGTCGGCTTGCGTCGGTGTTCAGGATGTAAGCGTTGGATGACTGCGTTATGCAGCGCTTCCCCCACGCTGAGCGTTGTGGGGAGGCGGGACAGGCCAATCGACAGGCGATTGAGAACAGACGTTGCGGCAGGCGAAAATCGCCCGCAAAGGCTCGTAGTACAGGGATTCTTGAGTTCTGTGCCGTTAGGAGATTCGTGGCCGGAAAATAAGCCATAAGCTGACCACAACACGGGGATTTCTTTCGACGTGCCGATAGACAGATAAAGCATAAGTTGTGGGTTACGTGGTCAAGCGCGAGAGCGCGAGCATTACCGTGCGTCGGTGCTGCTCGCGCCACAGCTTTCCAATTAGAACGTGATGGCGACTGGCGTCGTGTGGTCGTTTCCGACATAGGCCGGTGCAAGGCAATTTTGGCCGTCGCACTCCGCGGACTTCACGTTCCCTTGAACTTGTGTCTGCCACGAACCTGCCTGGATCTCATGGCGCCACTGCAGCGTGCCACCAGAGCTGAGGTTCCACATGACGTTCTTCCAAGCGTTCGTACAGTCGGATCCGAAGGCGTTACTGTCGGTGATATTGAAGTACCCCGGTACACCGTTCCTGACGGTGTAAGAAGCGGGGCCGGCATCGTGCATGCAGTGGCTCGCTGTCTTCGTCATGGTGATGTCTGAACCGGTGTTATTCAACAAGATGAGCGTGTAGGTAGCAGACTTGTTGATGGGGCCTCTCTTCTTACTCTTCTCGGCCAGTGCTTGGCCTCCGACGCCAAGAAGGGCCGCGACCATAACGGTAGCAACGACTTTCAAATGGGCTGCTTTCATTTCACGAACCTCGCGCTTGGTGGTGAGTTTTCTATGCGGCGGATGACGCTGTGAGAGCGGTGTGCGCACGTCACGCCCGCCTCAAGCAGCAGACTAGGAAACTTCTGATCCGGCGCCCCGTGAAAGATTTTTAGTTCTGATGTTGAGCGTTGCGAGCGCGCGAGCACAACGAGAAAGAAGGAAACAAAAAGCGTTTACCTTCTCGCAACACTTCCTTGGTCTTCAAGACTGTTCGGCTGAATATCGAACTCCACCGAGGTAGTGAACCCGCTGTCATTCACGTTGTGAACGACGCGTTCCATCGACCAACCCGTGCTGTCGATCTGCAGCTTCCACCCGCTCACCTTTGCATGTAGCGACGGAAACAACTCAGCCCGCCCACGCGCCAGCGTGATGTTGAGCGTCGCCACCCCACGTTGAATCTTCTGCCACTCGGCCCGCGCTGCACGCTCGGCGTTGGACTTTGAAGCGTACGTGTGCCGCGGCACCTTCACGTTGTCGGGGTTCGGGGCGGCCTGCACCGTCTCCTGCTTCTTTGTCCCTTGGGTGGTCCGTTGCTCTTTCGTCGCCACGGCGTTGGAAGCATCGATGACAACCTCGCCGCGCACGCCGGCGCGTGTCCTGATAGTGCGCCTTCGCACCGTTGTAGTTCTCCCGATCGGTAACGCTGAATGTATGCGCACCGCCCGACGCGCGGGTGATGTCGACGGTTGACAGCAGCAGGCGCGAACCGCTGGCCGGCTCGCCGGCGGGGATGAAAAGCAGCGTGCCGTTTTTGACGGTCGCAATGGCGTCGAACTCTTTCTCCAGGCGAGAGAGAAAGTTGGCGTCTGACTCGCCGGTCTGGTCGACGTGAACAATGACCTAGCCAGCGAGCTTCTTGCCCACCAGTCAGGTGAACTTGTTGCGCTTTTCTTTCTCGTCGATCCGATCTTTGAGATGCCACCACTTGCCGCCAGAGGGCGACACTTCGAGGTAGAGGCCGTTGCCATCGAACAGGCGTTGTAGCTTGTCGGCCGGCCTGGCATTTCGGATTGCGATATCAGTTAGTGACATTTGGGGGCAACTCATTTTCGGGGACCAAAGTTGCCCCCAATGTTGCCCGCAGAATTGTCGCGCTGCCAACGAATGGCAATGGACGACAGTAGGCGAAAATCGCCCGAAAAGCTTGGTAATACCGCGATTCTTGAGTTTTGTTGTTCCTCAATAAATCATCAGATGGTGGGGCGTACAGGATTTGAACCTGCCTGCCTGCGCCGGTAAACCGCCGCCGCTCGACCCATGAGCTACCGCCCCGCCTTCACTATATCGACCCTTCCTGAGGAAACCCGAGTCGGGACATCTCCCTAGCCGGATCGGCCAGTGCGCCGCTGCGGCGCAGGCATCCGGATGCTCTACCCCGGAATGATTCTGCGCTGGCGTAAGTCGTCGAAGATGCGCACGAACATCGCTTCTGTCTCCACGTATTCGTGAAAACCAAAGCGGCGTGCCTTGGAGCCGTCACCGAACATGTCGTAGTCCCACGAGAAGACGAAGTCGGCAAAGCGCCACGAAGACACATCGCGGTAGGGCGTGTTCGCCAAATCATGTTTGGCGATCATGCTTTGCCAGAGCGGCGCCTTGTCGGCCATGACGGTGTCGAGCGACAAAGGCAGTGGCGGGGCGACTTCCAACGCAAAGTAACCGGCGATCTTGGGCCACATTTCGCTCCAGCGGAACAGGTCTCCGTTGTTGACGTTGAAAGCCTGGTTGGCGCAGCGCGGGTCGGTGGCGGCCCACACGGTGGCGCGGGCAAGCACACCGGCATCGGTCATCTCCAGCAGGTGATCATATGCGCCGGGTTTGCCGGGAAAGCGCAGCGGCAGGCCCAACTCTTTCGAGATCGACGCATACACGGCAATGGCCACCGCCAGATTCATCGGGTTGCCCAGCGCGAAGCCGCCCACCACCGACGGGCGGATGGCCGACCACGTCCACGCCTTGCCCTGCTGGCGCGCTTCCAGAAAGGTCTGCTGATCGAACATGAATTCAGGCGGCATGAAGTGCGCATCGATTTCGCGCGCCGGCGTTTTGAAAGGCCCGAGGTGACCGCCGTAGACCTTGTAACCCTGCATCAGGCTGATGTGCGCGAGGTGGGGCGACGCGGCTTCGATGGCGTCGACCACGTTGGTCAGCATGGCGAGGTTGGGCGGCACCAGCTCGGCCCAGGTCGGACGGTCTTGGTACGCGGCGTAGAAGACGTGGGTGACGTTGCCCAGTGCGCCGAGCTTGATGCGCGTGTCAGCCGCGTCGAGCAGGTCGACGGCGATGTGCCGGATGTGCTCTGTCGATTCACCGCCGCGACGCGACAGGCCCACGATGCGCCAGTCGTCCAATGTGGCGAGGTGCTCGATCAGGTTGCGGCCGATCACGCCCTGTGCGCCCACGACGAGCGCGACTTTGTTCTGTGCAGTCATGTTGGTGTTGGGATTGAGCCCGGAGCATCAATGGCAAGGGCAATGGCAACGAGTATGAGAACGATCGAATCTGTGCGATAGACTGCCTACAAGCACAACATCTATGAATTGAAATCACAATGTCGCGGCTTGATGTCAATCGCTTTGGCGAGATGGAAGTTTTCGTGCGGGTCGTGGAAGAGAGCGGCTTCTCTGCCGCGGCGCGCGCCTGCCGGATGACGCCGTCGGCGGTGAGCAAACTGGTGGCACGGCTGGAAGCCAGACTGGGCGCGAGACTGGTGAACCGTTCCACGCGGCGCTTTCGGCTCACGCCCGAGGGCATGGCGTTCTATGAACGCAGCGTGACGGTACTGGCCGATCTGGACGAGGCCGAGCGTGAGGCTTCCGCCGGGGCGCAGCCTTCAGGGCGCTTGCACATCAATTCCAATGTGCCGGTCGGCACGCATCTGCTGCTGCCGATCGTGCCGGCGTTTCTGGCATGCCATCCGGAGGTTTCGCTCGACATTGCGCTCACGGATCGCGTGGTCGACCTGCTGGAAGACCGCACCGATGTTGCGCTGCGTAGCGGCCCGCTGAAGAGTTCTCGGCTGGTGGCGCGCAAGCTGGGGCAGACGCGCTTGATGGTGGTGGCATCGCCCGCCTATCTGGCCCGCGCCGGCACGCCGCGCACGCCGGCCGATTTGGCAAGCCACAACTGCCTGACGTTCAGCTATGTGCGGGTCGCCAACGCCTGGCCCTTTATCAAGCGGGGTCGCCGCACAGAATTCACCCCACACGGCAACACGCAGATCAGCGATGGCGAGGCGCTGCGCGCCGTGGCGGTCGCCGGGCTGGGTTTGGCGCGTCTGGCCGAGTTTCAGGTGCGCGCCGATCTGGATGCGGGCCGTCTCGTCCCTGTGCTGGAGGATTACAACCCGGGCGAGACCGAAGACATCCACGCCGTCTATGTCGGTCAAGGGGCACATCTGCCGGCGCGCGTTCGAGCGTTTCTGGATTTCCTGGTCGCCCACGTAAAGGTTGCCTAGGCTTTTGTTTCCCCACGCTGGAAGGGCATGGCCTTCACATTCGCGAAACCCTTCAAGTTGCCAAATGCCGTGCCGTTTACCGCCACATAACGTGTGCTTGAACGGGGGAAGACAATGTCGCAGCACGAAGTCGATGAACGGACCAATCTGACGAACAACAACCGCTTTGAACTGTTGTTGTTTCGCCTGGGCGAATCTGCGCGCTCCAATCAGCGCGAGATGTTCGGCATTAACGTGTTCAAGGTGCGCGAGATCATGGTCATGCCGCCTGTGACGCATGTGGCGGATGCCGGCGCCCATATCCTGGGCGCGGTCAATGTGCGCGGCCAGATCATTCCCGTGATTGACCTCGCCAGCGTGATCGGCACCAAAAACGGCAATGCCAACATCCTGCTGATTACCGAATATGCGCGCTCCACCCAAGGCTTTGCGGTGGAAGAAGTGGACGAGATCGTGCGCCTGGAGTGGAGCCAGATCTTCCCGGCCGAGGCGAGCGTGGGCAGCAGCAATATCACCAGCCTGGCGCGCCTTGACGGCAACGCCGACAACTCGCGTCTGGCACAGGTGATCGACGTCGAACAGATCCTGGTGGATGTGTTCCCGACCCGCCGTACCGATCTGGCGCCCGACAATGACGAGCGTCCGATCAAGCTGCCGCCGGGTGCCAAGCTGCTGGTGGCGGATGACTCGGGCCTCGCGCGCTCGCTCATCGCCAACGGTCTGGAAGCGATGGGCACACCGTACGTGATGACCAAGAGCGGCCAGGAAGCGTGGGACACGCTGCAGAACATCGCACGCGATGCGGCCCGCGAAGGCAAAACTGTGCGCGACAAGATCGCGCTGGTGCTGACCGATCTGGAAATGCCCGAGATGGACGGATTCACGCTCACACGCAAGATCAAAACCGAGCCGGCATTCCAGTCGATTCCGGTGGTGATTCACTCGTCGCTGTCGGGCTCGGCCAACGAAGACCACGTGCGCCGCGTCGGCGCCAACGGCTACGTCGCCAAGTTTGAAGCGAACGAACTCGCGCAGGCCATTGCTTCTGCGCTCGGCTAGTCACTGAGCTAAGCGCTGAGGCCCGGCTGGCGTGCAATGCGCCGGCCGGGCTTTTTATCACTTGCGGCTATGGTGGTCGCCGCCAAGCGGGTCCACGACGATCATGGTGCGATCAAGCACGCCGTTGTCGTCGAAGAGGGCGTTGAAGTGCGCCTGCTGATACCCGAGGACGTACATCCGGTATGACCACGCCTCCCGCTTCATCAGCGGGTAGTACTGCGTTGGCTCGCGCGGCATGCCAAAGCGCTCCGCCACATCACGCTTGGTCCAGACGCCGGGCCGGGCTTCGTAGATTTCCTTTTCAGTCAGCATCTGCCGGAAGTTGGTGAGCTTGCCGCTCGCGTCAAAGTCTGCGGCATAGACTTCATGCCCCATCGGCTGCTTGGAATAGATCCAGCGGTGCGTGCCGCCTGCCAACTGGTACGTCTCGGTGGGGACGCCGAAGGTCTCGCGTACGGCACTTTCGGGCTGGCCGATCATCTTTTGCGCCGTCTGGATCGGCGAGAGCGACGCGCATGCGCTCAGCACGAGCGCGGCGGCGCCGATCCATCTGCCTGGTCGCATCTGCATGGTGGTTCTCCGGTGTGTGGCCTGTGCTGATGGTAAACACTTCGGGTGCGAGCAATATTCCATCGACCCGCGGTCCAGCAGTCTCTACAGCCCGTTTTCCACCATTTCCACTACACGCAACGCAATGGCGCCGGTCTGCTCGGGCGGGCGCCCGCGCAACGGCCCATCGATGATGAGCAGGGCCAGCCCATGCACCGCCGACCATGCGAGGTATTCGGCACCCGGGCGGCGTTCGGCCGGCAGTACGCCGGCAGCGGTCATCCGGTCCAGCGCCAGGCTCAGCAACTGGAACGGGTTCAGGCCGCTATTGCCCGCCTTGGCGGGGTCCGCATCGTTTTCCACTTCATCAGGCACCGCAAAGGCCGTGCGGAAGAGGCCGGTCTCCGTCTGCGCAAACCGCAGATAACCCACGCCGATGGCGCGTAGCGACGCACGTGCGCGCGCATCCTCGGGCCACGTCGGGTCGATGGCATCCAACTCCGCTTCCATGGCCCGCGCCAACGCGGCCAATGCCTCTGCCCGGACGGCCTGCAGTAAGTCCTGTCGCCCCGCGAAGTGCCGGTAGGCGGCATTCGGCACCACGCCCGCGCGGCGCGTGGCTTCGCGCAGCACGATGGCGTCAGGCCCGCCGGCGCGCGCCAGTTCAATGCCGGCGTCGAGCAGCGCGCGTCGCAAGTCGCCATGGCGATACGTGGTGCGCACGGGTGGTCGAGGCGGTTCCTGGGTCATGCAATGCAACTCCGCAAGTTCTATGTGGACACCGTCCATTATGTCTGCTATCGTTTGTGGACAGTGTTCACAATTCAACCCTAGGCGCTGTGACGCAAATTTCCAAGCCTTTAGTGCGACAGATTCTTGGGAGGTCAACATGACGATTGCCACCACCGCAGCGAATGACGAGGTCCAACTGCGCATGTTGATTGACACATGGGCTGCCGCCGTTCGCGCCAAGGATATCGACGCCGTTATGCGCCATTACGCACCCGATGTTGTGGTGTTCGATGTGATGCCGCCGCTGTTTGTAAAGGGCGTCGATGCATACCGTCGCAACTGGCAAAGCTGGTTCGATGCGCTTGAGGGCCAGGCTGATTTCCAATTCACCGAGCTGCACCTTGAGGTGAGCGGCGATCTGGCCTATTGCTTCAGCGTGAATCGCCTGCGTGCGCGCTATCGCGACGGAGCGAAGCACGATGCGCAGACGCGCGCCACCGTGTGTTTCCGCAAGCGCGATGGCCATTGGCAAGTCGTACACGAGCATGCCTCAGTGCCGATGCCGGTGCCTGAACCGGCGTGCGGCTGAGCGACGTTTTCCCCGACCGCGTGGCGCAATGCGCGGCTTTGCAGTCCCCCAAGTCCACCCCAAGGAGTTGTGATGCAAGTTCAACCGTATCTGTTCTTCGAAGGTCGTTGTGAAGAAGCGCTGGAGTTCTACAAGAAGACGCTCAGCGCCAAGGTCGATGTGGTGATGCACTACAAAGATGCGCCCAAGGACGCGCAGCCCACCGCCGAGCAATGCGGCGGCATGGCACCGCCGCTCGACAAGGTGATGCACGCCGCCTTCCGCGTGGGCGAAACCCAGATTCTTGCCTCTGATGGCATGGCCGGCGGCAAGACAGATTTCAAGGGTTTCGGGTTGTCAGTCAGCGTGCCCGACAACGCCGCGGCCGAGCGCACATTCAAGGCACTCGGCGACGGCGGCCAAGTCACGATGCCGATGTCCGAAACGTTTTTCGCCAACGCGTTCGGCATGGTGACCGACCGCTTTGGCATCACGTGGATGGTGATTGCGCCCAAGCCGATGTAATGGCTGCAATGCATGTGCAAACGGCCACCGGGCGGTGGCCGTTCTACGCAAAATCGTAGGACGCCCGCTTTGGTGCAGGGCGATGGTCCGGTGCTAGACTGCGCGATCACCGGGGCCTTACCAATATCAACGAAATCACCCCCTGGGTGGCGACCGGCTGTTCTGGCCGCGACCCTTTGCATGGCGTGCGCAAAGGCGTCCTTTCACCTGCTGCCCCCATCTGTTGGAGCGCTCTTCATGCTGAAGATCATTGCGATCGTCATAGCCGTCGCGATTGCTGCTGTGCTGGGTTTTGCCGCCACCCGCCCGAATACCTTCCGCGTGCAGCGCGAGATCGACATCAAGGCGGCGCCTGAAAAGGTGTTCGCCCTGATCAACGATTTCCACCGCTGGACGGCCTGGTCTCCGTGGGAAAAGCGTGACCCCGCGATGAAGCGCACCTATGGCGGTCCCGCCAATGGCAAGGGCGCGAACTATGCGTGGGATGGCTCGCGGGAAGTTGGGGCGGGGCGCATGGAGATCGTCGATGCAGCGTCGCCCAGCCGCATCCAGATTCAGCTGGATTTCCTGAAGCCGTTCGAAGCGCGCAACACTGCGGAATTCACGCTGAAGCCTGCTGGCGACGTCACCCACGTGACCTGGGCCATGTACGGCCCGAGCCCGTTCATCTCCAAGGTGATGGGCCTGTTTTTCAGTATGGACGCGATGATCGGCAAGGACTTTGAAGCCGGTCTCGCCAACCTCAAATCGGCTGCGCAATCCTGAGCAACATTCAGGCGCGGCGGCCAATCATAGGAGTGACTCCATGACGCATGGCATCGACGAACGCAAGCGCTGGCTTGCCCTCATCGTGCTCTGCCTGGGCGTGCTGATGATCGTGCTGGATACGACCATCGTGAACGTTGCGCTGCCGTCCATCCAGGCAGACCTGGGCTTTACTGAAACCTCGCTCGTGTGGGTCGTCAACGCCTACATGCTGACCTTTGGCGGCTGCCTGTTGCTGGGTGGCCGGCTGGGTGACCTGTTCGGACATCGCAAGCTGTTCCTGCTGGGGCTGACGCTGTTCACGCTGGCTTCGGCTGCGTGCGGGCTGGCGAATTCGCAAGGGCTGCTGATCACGGCGCGCGCCGTGCAGGGGCTGGGCGGTGCGGTGGTGTCGGCGGTGTCGCTGTCGCTGATCATGAACCTGTTCACCTCGCCGGCAGATCGCGCCAAGGCGATGGGCATCTACGGCTTTGTGTGTGCGGGCGGTGGCAGCATCGGCGTGTTGCTCGGTGGCTTGCTGACGAGCACGCTGAGCTGGCACTGGATCTTCCTGGTCAACCTGCCAATTGGCGTGGCCGTGTATGCCGCCTGCGTGGCGTTGTTGCCTGCGGGCAAGCCGTTGGCCGATCGCACGAAGCTGGACGTGGCAGGCGCGATTGCCGTGACCGCGTCGCTGATGCTGGCGGTGTACGCCGTCGTGCATGGCAATGAAGCCGGTTGGACCTCCACGCAAACGCTAACGCAGCTGGGCATGGCCATTGCGCTGATGATCGCGTTCCTGATCATTGAATCTCGCGTGTCGCATCCGTTGATGCCGCTGCACATGTTTGCTCTGCGCAACGTGGCTACGGCCAACGTGGTGGGCGTGTTGTGGGCGGCGGCGATGTTCGCGTGGTTCTTCATCTCGGCGCTGTACATGCAGCGCGTGCTCGACTACAGCGCCATGCAGGTGGGGCTGGCCTTCCTGCCGGCCAACATCATCATGGCGGTGTTCTCGCTGGGTTTGTCGGCCAAGCTGGTGATGCGCTTTGGCATTCGCGCGCCGCTCTCGGTGGGTTTGCTGGTGGCAGGCATTGGGCTGGTGCTGTTTGCGCGCGCGCCTGCGGGCGGCAGCTTTGTGCTGGACGTGCTGCCCGGCATGCTATTGCTGGGCTTGGGCGCCGGTGTGGCATTCAACCCGGTGCTGCTGGCCGCCATGAGCGATGTGGCGCCGGATGAATCGGGCTTGGCGTCGGGCGTGGTCAACACCTCGTTCATGATGGGTGGCGCATTGGGCCTCGCCATCCTGGCAAGTCTGGCTGCCGGGCGCACCGAAGGTCTGGCTGCGGCAGGGGCCGATGTCACGACCGCGCTGAATGGCGGCTATCACCTCGCGTTCCTGCTGGGGGCGGTTGCAGCATTGCTCGGCTCGGTGCTGGCGGGCGTGTTCGTGCGCACGCGCGCGCACGGAGCGGCGCAGGGCGACGCATCGTCGGCAGCGCCAATCTGAGCCACCGAGAAAGGACCCGAGGAAGGGAGCGCACCGCATGTCTCACACGAGGCATGCGGTGAAATCCTTTATTGACCGACCGGTCGGACGGTTTATAATCGATCCATCCAAAACACGGCGCGCATGATGCACCGTGCACATGCCCAGAAAGCGGCCGGAGGATCGCATGTACACCCAAAGCCTCGACCAGCCTGGCGGTCTGCCCACGGAGCAGGAGCTGGCGGCCGCCTCTCAAGGCGAAGCCGATTTGCAGGCGCGGTTTGACGCCCGAATTGGCGCAGACCAAAAAATCGAGCCGCAAGACTGGATGCCTGCGCCGTACCGCAAGACGCTGCTGCGGCAGATTTCCCAGCACGCGCATTCCGAGGTGGTGGGCATGCTGCCCGAGGGCAACTGGATCAGCCGGGCGCCGTCGCTCAAGCGCAAGGCCATCCTTCTGGCCAAGGTGCAGGACGAAGCGGGCCACGGCCTCTATCTCTATTCCGCCGCGGAAACGCTCGGCAGCTCGCGCGACGAGATGATCGACGCGCTGCACGAAGGTCGCGCGAAGTATTCGTCGATCTTCAATTACCCGACGCTCTCCTGGGCAGACGTGGGCGTGATCGGCTGGCTGGTCGACGGCGCGGCCATCATGAACCAGGTGCCGCTGTGCCGTTGCTCATACGGCCCGTATGCGCGCGCCATGATCCGCATCTGCAAGGAAGAATCGTTTCACCAGCGTCAGGGCTATGAATCGTTGCTGACGATGATGGGCGGCACGCAGGCGCAACGCGACATGGTGCAGGAATCCGTCAACCGCTGGTGGTTTCCGGTGCTGATGATGTTCGGGCCGCCCGATACTGCATCGCCCAACAGCGCGCAGACCATGGCCTGGGGCATCAAGCGCATCTCGAACGACGATCTGCGGCAACGCTTTGTCGATGCCACCGTTGAACAGGCGCGCGTGCTCGGCGTGACGCTGCCCGACCCGGGCCTTACATGGAACGAAGCGCGCGGCCGTTACGATTTCTCGCCGCTCGATTGGTCCGAGTTCAAGCGCGTGCTGGACGGCCACGGCCCGTGCAACCGCGAGCGCCTCGCCACGCGCAAGCGCGCACACGAGGAAGGCGAATGGGTGCGCGAAGCAGCGCTCGCCTATGCGCGCAAGCAGGCCGAACGCGCCGCCGCCAACCAACAAGCTGCCTGAACCGGAAGGAGCCCACCATGCATCAACACGAATGGCCGCTGTGGGAAGTGTTCATCCGCAGCAAGCAGGGCCTGGAGCACAAGCACTGCGGCAGCCTGCACGCAGTGGACGCCAAGCAGGCGCTGCAGATGGCGCGCGATGTCTACACGCGCCGGCAGGAAGGCGTCTCGATCTGGGTTGTGCCGTCGGCAGCCATCACCGCCAGCGAACCTGACGACAAGCCGATGCTCTTCGACCCGATGGCCGACAAGATCTATCGGCACCCGACGTTCTATCGGCTGCCCGATGAAGTCAACCACATGTGAGCCGCGGTCATGACTTCCGACGCGCATCTGCAATACATCCTTCGTCTGGCCGACAACGCGCTCATCCTCGGCCAGCGCAACGCCGAATGGACTGGCCATGGCCCCGTGCTGGAAGAAGACATCGCGCTGTCCAACCTGAGTCTTGACCTGATCGGCCAGGCGCGGCTGCTCTACACGCACGCAGGGCAGATCGAAGGCACGCTCACCGGTACGCCGCGCACCGAGGACGACTACGCCTACTGGCGTGCGGAGCCCGCTTTCCGCAACTACACGCTGCTGGAGTTGCCGCATGCGGGGCCGATGGTGGCGACCTCCGCAGTCGCGCGCGACTATGCCGTCACCGTCGTCCGCCATTTCCTGTACGCCGCATTGATGGTGCCGCTATGGGAAGCGTTGACGCGTTCGACCGATACCGAACTGGCTGCCATTGCCGCCAAATCGGTGAAGGAGATGCGTTACCACCTGGCCCATACGCGCGACTGGCTTGTGCGCTTCGGTGATGGCACCGAGGAATCGCATGCACGTGCGCAGGCCGCGCTCGATTGGCTGATGCCGTACACGAACGAATTTTTCGCCGCGGACGACGTTGAAACGGCCGCGGCCGAAGCCGGCATCGGCGTGCGTCCGGCTGACCTGCGCGACGCGTGGGAAGCCACCGTGCGTGACGCGCTGGACGAGGCCACGCTGCGCTGGCCTGAGCCCGGTCCCTACGTCAGCACCGGCAAGCACGGCGTGCATTCCGAGCATATGGGCTACCTGCTGGCCGAGATGCAGGGATTGGCGCGACAGTTCCCGGGGGCATCGTGGTAAGCGAGCGATTGCAGCGCGCGCGCATCGCGCTGGAGGCCGTCACCGACCCGGAAATTCCCGTGGTCACGCTCGCCGAGCTTGGCATCCTGCGCGATGTGCAGCTCGATGAGGCCGGCACACTGGTGGCAACGATCACGCCCACGTATTCCGGCTGCCCGGCCATGGAGCAGATTGCCGATGATGTGAGCCGCGCATTGCAGGCGGCAGACGTAGGTGCGTATCGCGTGCACTCGGTGCTGTCGCCGGCATGGACGACGGATTGGATCACTGCCGAAGGGCGCCGCAAGCTGCACGCCTTTGGTATCGCGCCGCCGGCACATGTGGCCGAAGTGGATGGTACACGCCCGATTCGTCTCACGCGCCCCACGCAGGCCGAGCACATTGCCTGCCCGCAATGCGGGTCGCACGATACGGCGCTCATTTCCGCCTTCGGCTCAACTGCCTGCAAAGCGCTGTACCGCTGCCGCGCGTGCCGCGAGCCGTTCGACTACTTCAAGCCTTACTGAGCCCACAGGGCACGACCGCCATGACCCCGCAATTCCACCCCTTGCGTGTTGCCGAAGTGCGCGGCGAGACGGCCGATACGATTTCCGTGCGCTTTGACGTGCCGAATGACTTGCGCGATGCGTACCGTTTTACGCAGGGCCAGTTCCTGACGCTGCGCGTGCCGCCGAGCCAATTGCCCGGACATGAAGAACTGCGGCGTTCGTATTCGATCTGCTGCGCAGTGCAGGACTACGACGCGCACGGCGAGTTGCGTGTGGCAGTCAAGCGTGTCGATGCGGGGGTCTTCTCCAACCACTTGCACGACCGAATCCGCGTGGGCCAGACGCTCGATGTGCTGCCACCGGATGGCCGCTTCTACGTGCCGCTCGCGGCCGAAAGCGCGCGCCACTACGTCGCCTTTGCGGCCGGCAGCGGCATCACGCCGATCCTGTCGCTCATCAAGACGACGCTGGCTGCGGAGCCGCAGAGCCGCTTCACCCTGGTCTACGGCAACCGCAGCGTCGACAGCATCATCTTTGGCGAGGCGCTCGAAGACCTGAAAGACCGCTACCTCGATCGCTTCGCGCTGTATCACGTGTTGTCGCGCCAGGCGCAGGAGATCGCGCTGTTCAATGGGCGGCTCGACGGCGCGAAGGTGCACGCTTTTCTGGACACGCTGATCCCGCCCGACGATATTGATGCCGCCTTTATCTGTGGCCCGTCGACGATGATCGATGCGGTGGAAGCGGCGCTGCTGGAGCGCGGGGTGCCGCGCGAGCGTGTGCATGCCGAGCGCTTTGGCGTGCCGGTGGGCGATGCGTCGTCGGCGCCCAAGCCGCGCAGGCATGCCGCAGTGGCGGGTGATGTCGCGCTCAAGGTTGTGCTCGATGGCAAATCGCACGAAGTGCCCATGGCGGGCGACGCCAAGGTGCTCGACAGCGCGTTGAACGCGGGGCTCGATCTGCCCTATGCGTGCAAGGGCGGTGTGTGCTGTACGTGCCGTGCCAAGGTGCTGGAAGGTCGTGTAGAGATGGACAAGAACTTCACGCTGGAAGACTGGGAAATCCAGCAGGGGTTTGTGCTGACCTGCCAGGCGCGGCCGATTACGCAGCGCGTGGTGGTCAGCTATGACGAGCGGTGAACGTCAACCTTTTCTGGCGCCTGAGCCGCTCAGCCCGTTTTCCAGCATGTCGATCACCATTTCCGCATAGCCCTCATACGAGAGTGGCCCGTCAGGTTTGAGCCAGGTGAATGTCCAGTTCATCATGCCGAACAGCATCATCGTGATGGGCGTGCGGTTGGCTTCATCCACCTTGTCCGGGTAAGCCGCGCCAAGTTGCCGGCCCACGGCCGCCACCACGTCCCGCTCGCGCGCGAGCACGATGTCGCGCTGCTCCGGCGCCAGGTATTTCACGTCATTGAGCAAAGCCACATGCCGGGTGCGCGACGTGGCGTATTCGGCCAGGAAGGTACGGACCAGCAGATGCAGCGTGGCACGCGCCGAAAGCTTGGCGTGCCGCGCGTCGCTCTCGGCGCGTTCAACCAGATCGGCCAGCCGGCGCGTGTAGCGGTCGAGCAGGTCGAACAGGATGGCTTCCTTGCCTTCGTAGTAGTGATACAGGCGCGATTTGGAGCCGCCGCATGCAGCGGCAAGCTGGTTCATCGACACGCTCGGGTAGCTGTCGGCCGCAAAAGCTTCGGCGGCGGTGTCGAGCACGCTTTCGCGGCGCAGCTCGAATTCGTCTTCGTTCTTGACGCGGGACATGGCTGGCGGCACATCGGTTGGATGGCCGCCATGTTAACCGGCTGGGTTGCCGCGTGTCGATGCCGCGTTGATGTATCAAGCCGTTTCGTGCACGGCCAGGAAGTCCAGCACAGCGTCCATAAATGCGTCAGGCAGCTCCACGTTGGCCAGGTGCACGGTGTCCAGCATGTGCAATTGCGCTCCTGGAATGGCGGCGGCAATTTCCTCGCCGTGACGGGCGGACGTCACGGTGTCGTGCTGGCCGGCAATGACGAGCGTCGGATGCGTGATCAGCGTGATCGTGCGACGCAGGTCGGAATCGCGCACCGCCGCCCAGCCGCCGATGATGCCCTCGCGCGGCGTTGCCAGCAGCGTGCGGCGGAACGGCTCAACGGCGGGGTCGCGTGCCTCCAGCATGCGTGCTGGAAACCAGTTGCGCAGGAATGTTTCGGTCGTTGTCTGCATGTCGGCCGCCTGCTGAAGCTCGGCGATGGCCTGATCGAAATACTGCGTCGGGCCGATATGCGCGGCAGTGTTGGACAGGATCAGCCGGTCAATGCGTTCCGGAACATGGATCGCCAGCCACTGCGCCACGATGCCGCCCAACGACAGCCCCAGCATATGCACCCGCTCGATGCCCAGCGCATCAAGCAGTTCCACCACGTCACGTCCGAGCCGATCGATCGAATATGCGCCGGCCGGTGCATCTGAAGCGCCATGGCCGCGCGCGTCGTAGCGCAGCACATGAAAGTGTTCGGCCAGGCGCGGCACGCTCACGTCCCACATGCGCAGGTCGGTGCCGATGGAGTTGGACAGCAGCAGGACGGGCTTGTCCGCCGCGCCGTCGAAGCGGTAGGCGATGCGCGTGCCGTCACCGGTGGTGATGAAGGAAAGGTCGTTGCGGTTGGTCATGATGGGCTCCTGAAAAAGACGGTTGAAACGGTTGGGATGTCGTCATCCTAGAAGCCGATGAGATTCGTGGATACTATGAAGTTCTGACGAACTTTGTAGGTTTTGCCGACAATGCAGAACTTCACGCTCCACGAGCTGCAGTGCTTCGATGCGGTGGTGACTGGCGGTAGTTTTCAAGCGGCCGCTGACCGGCTGCATCGCTCGCATCCCTCGGTGTTTGCGGCGGTCGCCAAGCTGGAGGGGCAAGTGGGTTTGAGTCTGCTGGACCGCAGCGGCTATCGTGTGCGCTTGACGGAAGCGGGGCGATCGTTTCATCGCAAGGTGCAGTCCGTGCTGCGCGAAAGCGATGAACTGCGAACCCACGCAAAGCAGCTGGCGATGGGCGAGGAAGCTGAGCTACGCGTGGTGCTGGGTGACCTGTGCCCGCTGCAGCCCGTGCTGGCATTGCTCAGCCAGTTCTTCAGCCAGTGCCCGCAGACGCGCCTGCAATTGCAGTTTGAAACCGTCACCGGACCGTGGGAGCGCTTACTGGAAGACGATACCGACCTGATTGTCCATCGCGTGCCAAAGGGCGACGTGCGCATGGAGTGGATCGATCTGGGCAAGATCGCCATGGTGCCGGTGGTGGCGCCGGGTTTTCTGCCGTTTCCCATAACGTCATCCATTACGCCGCAGCAGATGCAGCGCTTCATGCAATGCGTCATCAATGATTCCGCGCGGAACCCACCGGAGCAATCCCACTACGTTATCGAAGGGGCGCCGCAATGCGCCGTGCCGGATCAATTGATGAAGAAAGAGTTGATCCTCCACGGTATGGCGTGGGGGCATCTGCCGCGTTTCCTGGTCGATGCGGAATTGCGCGAAGGGACATTGCTGTCGATTGCGGGGCGGCATTTTCCTGGCATGGTGCAGGAGCTGGCGGTTGCGCGGCGGCGGGATCAGCCGCACGGGCCCGTCGCCAATCGGCTATGGGACTTCCTCGGCGACCACGCACCGGTGCTCAAGCCGGCGCTGGGGCGCATGCCGCGTCAGGCAGCCGCGGCCATCAGAAAGCGGGGATAATCCGGCGCCTTGCCGATCCCTTCATGCCCCGGCAGGCATGTCATCTAGTCGACTTGGCGGAGTGCCCGCCGCGCGGTTCCGCACTATAACCATTCATGCCCAACCCTCTATTCGGGCAAAGGTGGTGAACGATGGCTGCGCATGGCACCGATCAGGTCTTCTCCGGCTCCATTCCCGAGCTGTATGACACGCTGCTGGTCCCGTTGATCTTCGAGCCGTATGCGCTGGACATGGCCGCACGGGCGGCGTCATGTCAGCCGCAACGCGTGCTGGAAGTTGCCGCAGGTACCGGAGCCGTGACGCGCGCACTGGCGCGTGCGCTGCCTGCAACCACGGAGATTGTCGCGACCGACCTGAACCCGCCGATGCTCGATCGCGCGGCCGCCGTGGGCACAGACCGGCCCGTGACATGGCAGCAGGCCGACGCCCAACAACTGCCGTTTGCCGATGGCTCTTTCGATTTGGTGATCTGCCAGTTTGGTGCGATGTTCTTCCCCGACCGGCCCAGGGCCTTTGCTGAGGCACGGCGGGTGCTGACTCCGGGCGGCAAGCTGCTCCTGAGCGTGTGGGGCCGGATTGAAGACAACGACTTTGCAAATGTGGTGACGAAAGCGCTGGCGAAACGCTTTCACGAGAATCCGCCGATGTTTCTGGCGCGTACGCCGCATGGTCATTACGATCCGGTGCCGATTCAAGCCGACGCGCGCGCGGGCGGCTTTACCGCAGAGGTCATGTACGACGTTGTCCCAGCGCGCAGCCGGGCAGACACGGCGCGCGCGGTCGCTATTGCGTACTGCCAGGGCACGCCGGTGCGCGGCGAACTGGAGGCATTCGGCCCCGATGCTCTGGCCGACGCCACCGACGTATGTACCGATGCATTGACGGCGCAGTTCGGCGCGGGCCCAGTCGACGGCAAGATCCAGGCGTTGATGTTCAGCGTGACAGCTTGAGGAGAGCAGGTAGCGGCATCGGTATCGCGTTACGTGGTGCAGGTGGTGCAGAGGCGTCGCTGCTCAAGATTCTTGTTGACCCAGGTGAGTACGCGAGCTGTGTCGACGGTTGCGCATCCAGTCGACGGCGCGGCGGCCCAGAGCGATGGACGGCAATTCGACATAACGATGCAGGAGCATTGCCAATACCAGCGTCAACGCAAGGTTGACGGCAAACAGCATCAGTTGCGTGCCGATCCACTCTGGCGCCAGCCTGCCCACCAGGCGGTGCGTGGCTTCGATCACGCTGGGATGTACGAGGTAGAGCGCGTACGACAGCTCACCCAGCCAGACTGCGACGCGCGGCACGCGAAGCTCGCCGCATTGCTCCATGGCCACCATGCCGATCAACAACGCGCCGGCCGGGAGCCCGCGGGCCAGCAGATCGAACTTGGGAACGGGGCCAACGACCGACATCACGAACGTTGCCACGCCTACCGCCATCAGCATCCGCGCGAAGACCGGCGTTAGGCGATGCCGATGCGCCGCATACAGCCACGCCAGCCCCGCGCCCAGCAGGAACTCCAGCACGAGCGGATTGGCTGCCATGGCCTGCAGCGGTGTTGCCCAGTCGTACAGTGCTTCCGGGTTGCGCTGCACGACGCCGCTATGCCAGAACGGCACGATGATCGTCGTCGTGAACAGCGCCAGTGCCACCAGCCCAAGCGCCCGCCGCCCGAACAGCGCCAGCCCGATCGCACACAACGCATAGAAGAACACTTCGTAGTTGAGCGACCAGCCCACATATAGCGCCGGATATCCGAAGTACGGCGCATCCACATTGGCCTGCGGCGCAAACGCGAGCGAGGTGAGCAGCACGCCCGCAGACACCGGGTTGAGCCACGTGGAGTGCAGCACCGACATCAACCAATAAGGCGGCACAAGCCGGAACGCACGCTTGATGAGAAATTCGCCGGCCGGCTCAGGCCCCTTCGGGCCAAGAACGGCGACCCACGCAATGATGAAGCCGCTGATGACGAAGAACATATCCACACCCACATGCCCGCGCTTGATCACATGCGTGGTCAGCCACGCCAGGGCAGGGATGTCGGCATGGGCCAGGGCGAGCCCGGAGTGGTACACCACCACATACAGCGCGGCAAAGCCGCGCAGCGCCTGAATGCTGAGAAGGGAAGACGAAGATCGGTTCACGCAGGATGGACGACCGTGGCGCAATCAAGGTTCCGCCGCTGTCGCGTTATCGACAAGCTAATCTGAGTAGCAAGCGGCGTGCCGCGCGGGGACTACTCCGGTGCGGCGCAGTTGGCTGCGCGTTCCAGCAAAAGCGCGCGTTCTTGCCGATTGTGTGCAAGCGCTGCTGCGCGTTCGTACTCCGCGCGGGCCTCCTCCGGGCGGTTGAGGCGCGCGAGAAAATCGGCGCGCACGCTGGGCAACAGGTGATAGCTACGCAGCGCGGGTTCGGCCAGCAGCGTATCGACAATCTCAAGCCCTGCCTGCGGGCCATACGCCATGGCCACCGCCACGGCGCGGTTCAGTTCGACGATGGGCGACGGCGTGAGTTGCGCCAGTGCGTCGTACAGCGCGGCAATGCGCGTCCAGTCGGTTTGTTCGGCGGCGCGTGCGCTTGCATGGCATGCCGCAATGGCCGCCTGCAGCCCATAAGAGCCAAGCCCGCGCCCGCACGCTTCAGCTTGTGCCAGCGCCGCAAAGCCGCGCTGGATAAGCAGGTAGTCCCAACGGCTGCGGTCCTGCTCCATGAGCAGGATGGGCCGGCCGCCGGGGCCCACGCGTGCACGCAGGCGCGAGGCCTGCAACTCCATCAGCGCGAGCAGGCCAAGCACTTCCGGCTCGCCCGGCATGAGCCCGGCCAGGATGCGGCCTAGGCGCTGCGCTTCTTCACATAGCGTGGGGCGCGTCCAGTCGTCACCGGTGGTGGCGGCATAGCCTTCGTTGAAGACGAGATAGATCACCTGCAGCACGGCTGAAAGCCGCTCGGGCAACGCATCCGGCTCGGGAAGTTCGAACGGCACACGCGCGGCGGCGAGCGTCTTTTTCGCACGCACGATGCGCTGCGCCACCGTCGGTTCGGGCACCAGAAAGGCGCGGGCGATTTCGTCCGTGGTCAGCCCGCCAAGCAGTCGCAGCGTTAGCGCCACGCGACCTTCGTGCGGCAGCACTGGATGGCAGGAAATGAAGACCAGGCGCAGCAGATCGTCGCCGATGGCCTCTTCGCGCGCGGCTTCGGCATCGGCCTGGGCCAGCTCGTGTTCGATCTCCAGCTCGATGGCAAGCCGCGCATGTTTTTGCTCCGCCAGCGTGTGATGGCGCAGCCGGTCAATGGCCCGGTGTTTGGCGGTGGCCGTGAGCCACGCGGCCGGGTTGTCGGGGATACCCGATGCGGGCCATTGCTCCAGCGCCGCGACCAGCGCATCCTGCGCCAGCTCTTCGGCCAGTCCCACGTCGCGCAGCAGGCGGGCAAGCCCGGCAATGATCCTGGCCGATTCGATGCGCCACACCGCATCGATGGTGCGGTGGATGGCGAGCGCATCGGGCGTCGAACCGGCCATGACGGTGCCGTTTATTGCTGCTTGGCCGCCAGTTCTGCGCGCAGGCGTTCTTCACGTTCGCGGGCTTCGGGTGTGAACTCCGCACCAAAATCTTCCGCTTCAAACACGCGCCGGATTTCCAGGCGCACGTTGCCGCCGGCATCCAGTGCCGGCCAGCGCTTGACCCACTCCAGTGCTTCTTCTTCCGACTTGACCTGCAGCATGGTGTAGCCGGCGATCAGCTCCTTGGCTTCGGCAAACGGGCCGTCGATCACTGTTGGCTTGCCGCCCTTGAATTCCACGCGTGCGCCGCGCGAGCTGGGGTGCAGCCCTTCGCCGCCCAGCAGCACGCCCGCCTTGGCCAAGTCTTCCATGTACTTACCCATGGCGGTGAGCAGTTCTTCGCTCGGCATGACGGAGGCTTCGGTGTCTTTGTCGGCCAGTCGCAGAATCATGAATCGCATGGTGTTTCTCCTTGGGTGCGTTGGGTTGGAGGCGACGCATGATGTGCGCGCCTCTACTTGCACGTCGAATGAAGAGTGGGCGCAATCGACAGACCCGGCAACCAAAAATGTAACAACATGTAACGGAGTGACGCCTGAAGATACCTTTCAGCCAATCAACGGCATTTGACCTCGTAATCGACAACGTGCGGCGGGTCGTCCTCCCCGGCGGTGGTGACGGTCAGCTTGCCGGCGGGGCCAGTGTAGCTGAAGTCGCAGTAGGCGAGGCCCGTGCCTGCACAGTTCTCGGTTTCTACAAGGCCACGCTTGACGAGGGCGCTCTGGCGGGGCTCTCCGTTGGGGCCGCCTCGTACAGGCTTCCAGCCCTTGGCGGCGAGTGCCTTGCGGGCCTTGTCGATTGCCATGCCGTAGATGGTCGGTACTTTGGCGCGGCCGTGGCAGACGGCATCTTCCTCGGCAATTTTGCTCAGGCGCACCGTGCCATCAGCGTCGACACGCAAGTCACCGACCGGCGACACAACCATGTCGCCGTCCCACACGCGCACGGCGCCGCCTTCGAGCGCGGTGAGGGTGCCGATGGCGGTGTCTTCTGCGGATTTACCGTAGGCCAGCGCGACGAGCTTGTCGTTGTCGAACACGGCCACGTTGCCTTGCGTGATGCTGCAGGTCGCGCTGGTACCAGCCTCCAGACGGCCCGCAAAACTGATGGCGCGATACGTGCCGGAAGATGCCGAGCCAAGCGGCACATCGGCCATGACCGCCCAGCCTTGTGCCGCCACTTGCTTAGCGGCGGCCGACGCCGGCTTCATGACGGCCTGTGGGCAGTCAGCTCGGTCGCTCGTGCTGCCATTGGCCTTGGGCAGCACGTTCAGCGCCTTGATGCGGATGTCCTTCACATCGGAGGCCACGCGCAGGGCGTTCGTTTGCGCCAACGCTGGCAACGTAAGTGCGAGGCTTAGCACCAAGACGGCACCATGCACGGTGCTCGGCAAAGGTTTCACAGAGGTGGAATTTGGCATGGAGTGGCGTTGCACGGGAGAGAGCAAGTCGGCCCGACATGATCCACTGCGCATGTGAATGGAGGATTAACACCGGGATCAGAGGCGAACAAACGACGCATGCCGAAGTTGTTGCTTCAACACGGCTGAGATCAAGAGACCGCCCCGAGCGGAAGCCGTCCCTCGCCCGAATCTGCTTAGACGGTGAAGTATTCGGGGCGCAGTCGCCGCGTAATTTCCAGCACTGGCAGCACGTGATCCAGGTGCTCACGCATGGCGCGCACGGCGCGTTTCGGATTGTTGGACGCGAGGGCGTCGATCACCGCGCGGTGCTCGGCCAGGACCTCGGTCATGCGGCCTTCCAGCGGGAGGGTCAGCAGCCGGTAGCGGTCGATCTGCGTTTTGACTTCCAGGATGATCTGCCAGACGCCGGGGTAGCCCGACAGCTCGGCCAGCGTGGCGTGAAAGGCTTCGTCGGTGCGGAAGAAGCCGCGCCGGTTGCTCTCGCGCACGCATTGCGCCTGCCGCTCCAGCACGACGTTCAGCTTCTGGATGCCTTCGGGCGTCATGCGCTCGGCTGCCTTCTCGATGATGGCGACTTCCAGCGCGCCGCGCACGAGCATGGCTTCTTCCAGCGTGTTGAGCGGAATGCGCGACACGAACGTCCCGACGCGGGCCTGGACGTCGATCAGTCCTTCCTCTGCCAACCGCTGAACGGCCTCGTGAACGGGGGTGCGGCTGGTACCGAATTCTTCTGCGAGATCCTTCTCGACGATGCGCGTTCCGGGTAGCAGTTCCATCTCGACAATCCGCTCACGCAGTTTCAGATACACGCGTCGGGCGGCGGTCATGGTGGCCTCGTCCTCAGCGGGCGAGGGGAAAGGGCGCGAAGTCATACAGCTCGCAACGAGTTCGGGGGGAAGTGGAAGGGATCGCAACGGCGCAGCCTGAGGTGTCGATGCGGTCAGAGACCAAGGGCAGCGCGGGCACCATGATAGCGGCAAACTCCGCGCACTTGAACTGAGGTGAACCCCGGGGCACAGCGCCTAAACGGCACGCCGTGTCCGGTGATCAACCCGGTCAGAACCGGTGAATCATGCCGACGGCCACGGTCAGCTGCGACCCGGTTGCCGACGGCGCACCGTTCTGGCCATCGCCGATGGACGCCGTGGCATCGATGATGCTGCCCGTGGGCGAGATCGTCTTACCCTTTGCTTTCTGATACGCCTCCAGAACGTACAGGCCCGTGCGTTTCGAGAGGCTGTAGTACTGCGACAGGTTGAACTGGTGATACGTAGCCGCGTCCGCAATGCCGTTGGCCTTGGTGGCGCGCGTGTACGAATAGCCGGCTGCCAGGTCGAGCGTCGGGGTGGCCTTGTAGTGCAGCACGGCGCCGCCGGTATTGAAGATCGCCTCGCTGGCGAACTTGGAGTTCACGCCCGGGATGTACTGCACGTTGGAGTACGACACCGATACGTCCCATGCGGGCGAGAAGGTGTACGAACCCAGCACGGCAAAGCGCTGTTGCGCCGCCGCCAGTTGATAGCCGGCGTTGATGGCCGATACGGCCGGTTCGCTGCCGCCGTTGGACAGCGACGAATTCGCGCCCCAGGCACCGCCGCCCACTGCCGAGTTGTTCACGCGCATGAAGCCCGCCCCCACGCCGACCGGGCCATTGGCATAACGTGCGGCAAAGCTCCAGGTGGAACCGTTGCCCACGCTGCCCGGCGTTTCGCCCATGCCGTACGAGCCGCTGAAGGTCACGCCGCCCAGCGTGGGCGACATGTAGACCACGGAGTTGTTGACGCGGTAGTTGGTGTCGAGCGAGTCGATATCGCCCGGGTGTGCACCGTAGAAGCCGGTCAGCCAGTTGATCGGGCTGTATGGGGCCAGGATCGAGAAGTACGCCGTGTACTGACGGCCCAGCGTGACGGTGCCCAGGTCGCGGTTGGCCAGGCCCACGAAGGCCTGGCGATTGAACATCAACCCCGAGACCGATTGCGAGCCCGTGTCGCCGTTAAAGCCTTCTTCGAGCACGAACTGCGCGCTGTTGCCGCCGCCCAGGTCTTCGTTGCCCTTGAAGCCAAAGCGGCTGCCCGACCAGATGCCGCTGTTTTGCTTGACGACCGAATGGCCGTTCGACGTGGAGCCAACCGAGGTCTGGTTACTCTGATACCCGACCGACACGTCGATGTTGCCGTACAGCGTGACGCTGCTCTGTGCATACGCCGATCCGGCGATGCCCCCCGTGAGCGCGATCGCTGCCGCGATTGCTACTTGGCTCTTCATGATGACTCCTTCCTTGATGTCGCAGCCGTGGCTGCATGTTGGTTATTCGCTTGGGGGCTCAATACACCGGGTGCCCGTTGATCACGCTCGGCAGCCAGGTCGAGAAGAACGGCATGTAAGTCACCACGTTGATGGCAGTGAAGATGGCGAGGTAATAAGGCCAGGCGATCTTGGTGGTCTCGCCGATGGAGACCTCGCCGATGGCGCAGCCGACAAACTGCACCGAGCCGATGGGCGGATGCACCAGGCCCAGCGAGCAGTTGAGCAGCAGCATGATCCCGAACTGCACCGGGCCGACGCCGCAATGCATGGCCATGGGCAGGAACAACGGCGTGGTGATCAGGATGTGCGCCGCCATGTCGACGAACGTGCCAAGGAACACCTGCAGGATGTTGATGTAGAGCAGCATCAGCCACGGTGCGGCGCTGGTCTGCGTGAGCATCTGCTCGATGGCGTCCGGAATCTCCAGGTAGGCCATCTGGAAGCGCAGCATGTTCGACACGGCAATCAGCAGCAGCACCACGCCGGTGGTCTTGGCGGCGTGGGCCAGCGCGCGGCGAAACTTGGTCCACGTCATGGAGCGATAGACGAGCACCGTCAGGCACAGCGAATAGGCGACTGCGATGGCGGCGGCTTCGGTGGCGGTGGCAATGCCCATGGCCACGCACACCAGAATCAGTGCGATCACCATCAGGCCCGGTACTGCGCCCACAAAGGCACGTGCGACGGCAAACCAGCCAGGGAAGGGCGGCAGCTCGGTTGAGCCATCGGCGCGGCGCGGGAAACCGTAGCGCTTGGCTTGCCAGTAGGCGGCGATCAGCACGAAGCCCATGACCCACAGCACCGGCAGCAGCCCCGAGAACAGCAGGTCGCCAATCGACACGCCGCTCACCTGTTGGCCGTTGAGCGAGCCCACGATGCCTTGCGCCGCAAAGGCGTAGATGATCATGTTGGTGGAAGTCGGCATGAGCGCGCCGGCCAGTGAGGCATGTGTGGTCACGTTCACGGCGTAGGCCGCGCTGTAGCCTTCGCGCTTCATCAGCGGAATCACCACACCGCCCATGGCTGACGTGTCGGCAGTGGGCGAGCCCGAGACACCGCCGAACAGCGTGCAGGCGACCACGTTGGCCATGCCCAGGCCACCGCGAAAGTGCCCCACCAGTGTTTGCGCGAAGCGCAGGATGCGGTCTGCAATGCCGCCGTGCAGCATCAGCTCGCCTGACAGGATGAAGAACGGTACGGCCAGGAACGAGAACGCGTTCATGCCCGAGATCATCGACTGCATGGCGGTGGCCGCCGGCAGGCCTTCGTGCAGATACGTCAGCACGCATGACAGGCCGAGCGCGAACGAAACCGGTACGCCCAGCAGAAGAAACGCCAGAAAACTGACGGAGAGAATGGCGAGATCCATAGTGACTTAACTTGCGTCTTGCGCGAACAGCCCGATCAGGCGTTCGAGAGCGAACAGGGCGATGGCGACACTGGCCACGATAGGAATCCAGTAGCGGACGGCTTCAGGCAGGCCGAGGATGGGAATGCGGTCACCGAACGTGGTTTCGGCCATGTCGAAGCAGCCGATGAAGATCACCACGGCAAAGGCGATCAGGCACAGCTTCTGCAGCACGTGTGCGGCGCGCTTGCCGCCCGTGGGCAGGCGTTCAACAAAGGAATCCAGGCCGATATGGCCGCCTTCGCGCACCTTCAGCGCAGCCCCGAACATGGCAATGGCCACCACCATGAGTAGCGCGATGGGTTCCACAAAATCCGGCGCGTTGTTGAAGACGTAGCGCATGATCACGCCGTAGAAGACAAGCACGGTCAGCGTGGCCAGGCATGACGCCGCCACAAGCGTGAGCACGAGCGCAAACGCATCGTTGATGCGTTTGAGTAAAGACATCGATTGCATGCTGAACCTGGAGGGGAACGCGGTATCGGAGGTGGGCAGGCGGGGCCGGTGTATCAACGGCGTACATCGGTAGCCTGCCCGGTGCACGGGCCTGCGGGAAAGGCGCCGGCCCAGCGCTTGAGCGGTGATGCAGGCTTACTTGGTGGCCACGATCGCGTTGACGATGTCCTTCATCTGCGGCGTCGTTTCGTACTTCGTCCAGAGCGGCTGCATGGCCTTGACGAAGGCGGCGCGATCAACCTGTGAGGCCGGCACGATGGTGGCGTTGCCTTTGGTCACGGTTGCCGTGGCGGCTTGCTCACGCGCGGTCCAGAGCTTGACGTAGTACGGCACGGAGTCGGCAGCAGCCTTGCGGATGGCGGCTTGCTCCTGCGGCGTGAGCGTGTCCCAGATCTTCTTGGAGAACACCAGCACTTCCGGCGTCATCGCATGCTGCGTTTCGGAGTAGATCTGCGCGACTTCAAAGTGCTTGGTTTCTTCATACGACGGGATGTTGTTTTCCGCCGCATCCACCAGGCCCGTCTTCAGGCCGGTGTAGACCTCGCTGAAAGGCATCGGCGTGGGCGTGCCGCCCATGGCCTTGATCTCGTCGACCATCAGGTCCGACGGCTGCACGCGGATCTTCACGCCCTTCATGTCGGCCGGCGTGTGGATGGCCTTCTTGGCGTAGATCGACCGCGCGCCGCTCTCGTAGAACGTCAGGGCGACGAAGCCCTTGGCGGCAAACGAATCGAGAATCTTCTGGCCGACCGGACCGTACATCACCTTGCGGAAGTGGTCGATGTCGCGGAACAGGAAGGGCAGCGAGGGGATGACCGATTCCGGAACGATCTCGTTGAAGGCTGCGCCATTGGCACGCACCATGTCGATGGCACCGATGCGCACCTGGTCGATGGTGTCCTTCTCCGAGCCGAGTGCGCTGTTGCCGAACACCTTGACGGAGTCTTTCCCGTCGGTCGCCTTTTTGATTTCTTCCCCCATGAACTTGACGGCCATGTTGGTGGGGTAGGTGTCGCCGTGGACATCGGCAACACGGAAAGTGCGCGCTTGCGCGGCGCCGCTTGCGAAGGCGGCCAGCAATGCGGCGAACAGCAGGGACGATCGAGCGATGGCGGTAGGGCGGTTCATGATGGATGTGTGGGCAGCAGGGTCGGAATAAAAAGGGCGCCGGCCAGCCGAACCAGCCGAGCGCGAAGGAGGCGGGTTGCTCAGCGGGCGTCGGTTACGGTGGTGTTGAAAGTCTGTCCTCCGATCACCACGTTCTGCAGCGTGATGTCGTGCACGTTGTAGGCGTAGATCGGCCCCGGCGTGGTGGCGTTTGCCGGGCCTGCCGCCGTGGGCGTTCCGAAGTTGCAGTTCGAGATCGTCACGCCAGTGATGGGCGGAACGGTGGGCACAGGCAGCGCGCCGTTGTAGTCGAACGCCACGGGGCCCTGCGCAACGATGGCCTGGAAGCACGAGCCCGTCAGGCTGCCAATGGTGACGTTGCCGGCGGTTACGTTGGAGATGTTCACGTTCTGCACGAGGGCCGGCCGCGTGCGGATGGCATCGGCTGCAGGCTGGTAGTCGCAGTCGAACGTGATGAGGCCGCCTTGCGAAGCGGACGGGTTTGCCGCGACCGCCGTCACCACGCCCAGCGGCACCGTGCTGTTGATTGGGCTGCCCGCCAGCATCTTGCTGCCGTAGCCCGCACCCGTGAGGTTCACCCCGTTGGGCAGGCTGACGTTGGTGACATAGAAATTCTTCACGAACCCGCCACGGTTCATGTTCGTCTTGATGCGGATGGCGATGTTCAGCGAGTTCGTTGCCCAGAATTGATTGAGCATCGCCAGGTTGCGCGCATAGATGTTCTGCACGCCACCACCCATCTCGCTGCCCAGCGTGATGCCGCCGTGGCCGCTGTTCATCGTGCAGTTCTGGATGACGTGGTCTTGCGCCGGGCCGTAGCCGGTGTCGAGGTTCTTGCCCGATTTGATGGCGATGCAGTCGTCGCCCGTGTTGAACGTGACGTTTTCGCACAGCACATTGCTGCAGGCATCGGGATCGAAGCCGTCGTTGTTGGGGCCGATGCTGTCGACGGTTACGCCACGGATGACCACGTTCGTGCAGTGCACCGGATGGTGCTGCCAGAACGGCGTGTTGACCGTACGGTAGTTCTCCATCAGCACGTTGGTGCAGCCGATGAACTCCACCATGCTGGGGCGCAGGTAGTGACCGAGCCCGAAAATGCGCTTCTCCACCGGCACGCCGGCTTCGGACAGCGCTGGCAGGTAATTCTGGTCTTGCTGCCAGGGTGTCGCCGGATTGGTGAGCAGCGTGTACAGCGCGCTCGGAATGCCCGGTACCACGGTCTGCAGGTCGACGTTGTTCGGGTTGCTGTAAGCCTGCGACGGCGTGCTCGAGCTGGCGCAGCCATAGGCGCCGTTGCTGCCCTTGAAGGTCCACCAGCACGTGCTGGTGTTGCCCGTGCCGGCAAACGGTGTCATGGCCTGCCCGTTGAGGACCGAAGTCGCCCCTTCGCCCGTCAGCGCGATGTTGCTGGCGTTGCGTGCGTAGATGGGCGAGCCGAAATTCAGGCAATCGTCGGCCTGCCAGCGGCTGTAGTAGAGCTTGCCGTTGGTGCCGCAATCGATGGGGCCATCCTTGGCGTAGTCCGCCGGATTGGCGCTGAAGTAGATCGTGCAGTTGGCGCTCAGGTGAAAGTTGACGTTGCTCTGGAGCACGATCGGCCCGGCGCAATACCACGTGCCCGACGGCACCACCACGCGCCCGCCACCTGCCGCGTTGCATGCCGCAATGGCTGCCAGGAAAGCGGGGCGCGAGTCGAATGCGCCAGGCGCCTGCGTTGCTCCGGCGCCTGAGCTGATCGGCGATTTGGTCGGATCGGTGTAGGGGCTGATTTGTGCGACAACGCTGCACGGCTGTGCGCCATACGCCTCGACCTGAAAATCGACAGCCGGGAATGCACTCTGCGCCACGCCCTTCAACGACGAAATGATGCTGGTGGCCAGGCCGTTCGTGCCCCAGATCGGGTCTGCCTGCACGGGTGCCGTGGGCGTGGTGGCGACCGGTGCTGGGGCGTCGTCGGAACCGCCGCCACAGGCGCTCACCAGCGCTCCGCCGACGACGGCACCCCCATAACTCAGAAAGGCACGTCGCGACGGATTGCGCGGGGCGTGGGCATCAGATGCCTGCCGCCGCCGGTTACGGAAGGGCGCTGTCATTGGGTCTCCTCGTCTGTTTTTTGTCTGACGTGTCGACCCGGCAGGAGGCTGCCGAATCCGGGCACGTCTTTTGATATATCAGAATTTATTGATTGATATATTAGAGATCAAGGGCGGGTTTTCCCGATCCCCTCCAGCGGGGGTACGCAGGCCGGCGGCAGCTATGTACCCGGCTCGGCGCGGTGTCGCATTGGGCTCGATGGCCCCCTGCAGGCATGCCTGGGGCGACCACGGATCGTCCATCTGTCACCCGCTGCGGGTGCAGCTGTGAGCCGGCGCCGCGCATGGCAGCGCGGTATTGGGCCTTCCCACACAGTATCAAACAGGTGCTCTGTTTCTGGATATCGAACTGCGATTCGATCCAACCGCGATTGAATATGCATGGCTTAAAGAAATGCCCCTGTCACACAGCATTCCTACCATGCGGATGCCAATCGATGTGACCGATTCATTTCATGAATCGCTGGCAATAAAAACAGCATCGAACGCATTCGCTATTTGAGTGTTTTTGAGAATGTTCCGTCTCGGGATGCTCAGTGAGGTTGATCTGTGTCGATGAGAATTGCGGCTTTTCAAGCATCACTTTCATTTCCCTTCGAGCGTTGGACCAACCCTGCGAGTTGCGACGGCAATCGCTTTGCCTTCTGGGTAGCCTAAAACGTAACGGAGAGAACCATGTCAATGAAAAGTCGGGTGGGTCAACAGCAGTTGACGCTGGATGATTTGGCCGCTGTTCCTGAGTTGAAGCGCAGGCAATTGCTGCGCATGATGCTGGCTTCGACGGCGGTCGGCCTGTCGGGTGTGCTGAGCGGGTGCGGTGGCGGGGATTCGTCGGATACCTCAGCGGGTTCCACGCCGCCGGGCGCGGGCGCGTCGCCAGGGGCAGGGGATCCGGGCGCCGGTACGATTACGCCAAAGCTGGTGTCGTCATTTACGCTGGCAGCCTTGCCGGATACGCAATTTTATCCGCGCTATGCATCCGCAAAAATGGGCGAGTTGTATCAAAAGAATTACCCGACCATCAATCCGCAATTCGATAATCCATTCAAGGCGCAGACGCAATGGATTGCCCAAAATGCAAAGGCGCTGAAACTGGCATTTACCACACACCTTGGCGATATTGTCGACCAGTCCTGGTATTACACCTCTGAAGGTTCGGCGCCGTGGAGCACGAGTACCGATCTGCTCAGCAACAGCCAACTCAGCAACGGCACGGTGACTAAAGAGTGGGAATTGGCCAGCCAGGCAATGCAGGTGCTGGAAAAGGCCAACTGCAACTATTCGATTTGCGCGGGCAACCACGATGTCGGCGCTATCGGCTCGTCGATGCAATGGGGGCCGGACTGGGGCGTTGGCGTCTCCGGCTTCGATAACACCGACGGATACCAGGACGGCGGCAGCCACCGGCAAGGCTTGGTGGAGCCTTTCCTGAAGGTGTTCCCGACCGCGCGCGCCCAACAGCAGTCCACCTTCGGCGGGCGCCACGGGTCCGGCTTTCACGAGTACCACGTGTTCAAAGCGGAAGGGAATCAGTTCCTGGTGCTGTCGATGTCGTGGCGCGCTTCGGACTATGCGATTGCGTGGGCGAATTCGGTCATTGCAAAGAACCCAGGCATTCCGGTCATCCTGATTTGCCACCAGCTTGCGGGCATTGGCCCTGACGCTGTTACGGCGGCCGATACGGCGTATTCGAATTACCTGTGGGACAAGCTGATCAAGAACAACGACCAGATTTTCATGGCCGTGTCGGGTCACTATCACGGCTCATGCAAGATGACGAAGAAGAACGCCGCTGGCAACGACGTCATCTTCATGGTCGTCGATTATCAGATGGCGTATATGGGCGGCAATGGCCTGATGCGCTTGTACGAATTCGATCTGACGAACAACAAGATCATCGCCAGTTCATTCTCGCCATGGGTGCCGGTCAAGCCCGAAGCGAGCCTGAATCAGTTCGATACGGCATGGCTGACGGCGGATAACCAGAACTTCTCGATCGACATCGATTTTGCCAAGCGCTTTGCTGGTTTCAATCCCACCTTCAAGGCGGCGGCAGGCTCCGTGTCGAGCAGCCTGACCGACGTCGCCAAGGGTCTGATCCTCGCGAACTATCACAACCCGCCGCAGGATGCGGGCAAGCCGGCGTCCGGGCCGAACGACTACCCGGTGGTGCCAAACACGCTGGCGCACTGGCGCTTCTACAACACGGCCGCTGCCGAAGGCGAGGCGCTGTCTCCGTATCAGCCGGGCTTCCAGATTAAGGACGCATCCGTGCCGGGCGATGCCACGGCGGGCGCGAACCCCATCTCGCTCAACACGTGGATGGGCGGCCAGCCAGGCGATCTGGTCTGGTCGAAAGATCATCATCCGCTGTCTTCCGCGCCGGGCAGCCTGCAGTTCAAGAACGCCAGCCAGACGAGGTCTTCGTATTTCACAACCGACTCCACTTCGCCGCTGAACGTACAAACGTTTGCCAACGGCTACACCATCGAGGCGTTCGTCAAAATCGATTCGGCCTGGACCGCGCAGAACAATGCCTGGATGGGCATTCTTTACCGGCTTGGCGCACGCAGCGCAGCCACGGGCGTGTCGTGGCCAGGCGATGTCGACCAGGGCGACACGATGGCGATGTTTGCGTTTTCCAACCTGATGGAGTTCCAGTGGGAGGTCATCCCGACCGACAACACCGAGAACCTGGCGTGCTGGTCGGGCGGTGTCTCGGCGGGGCAGTGGCTGCACGTTGCCATCGTCAATGACGGGAAGGGCAGCACGACGATGTATGTGGAAGGCGCTCCCATCCTGCGCAACAACAGCGGGATGGACGGCATCCGCTACGTGGCGAGCACGCAGCAGATGGCGATCGGCTGTGCGCAGTACGGCGGCAGCATGGGCAATGGGTTCTTCGGCAGCCTTGGAGAGATGCGGATTGTCGGCGCCCCGCTGCAACCGAACCAGTGGCTGACGGCACGCGCTTCGTAATAGCAGCCGTGAGGACGGCTCCCGCCGCAACGGTTCGGCGGGAGCGCAGTTTTGGTGTGCCGATGTGGTGGCCTAGCAACTTGGCGGCGTTTCTGGGAATAGCGACTCAATTCCGACTCATGGAGGTGCGGAGAGCGCGTTTTGCGCTTCATTTCATTGACGATGTTGGCGGCACAGCGTTTCATGTCAGCAAAGCAGCTCTTGTATGGAGACGCACGTGCCACACGAAGACAACGCAGCCCCGATGTACCGAAGCGGAACGGCCGCCCGCATGGCGAAGATGCCTGTATCCACGCTCCGTGTTTGGGAGCAGCGCTATGGCGTGATTTCGCCCACCAAGTCGGAGTCCGGCCAGCGGTTGTATTCGAGCGAGGACGTCAAGCGCCTCGCGTTGCTGCGCTCGCTTGTCAACCAGGGGCATGCGATTGGCGCCATTGCGCATGCCGACAGCACAGAACTCCAGCAGTTGCTGGAAACCTCTCAGGCTTCCGAAACGCCGGCGCCAGTGCCATCCACCGAGGCAATTTCGCTTGCGGTCTGTGGTGCGTTGCTGGCGGAGCGCGTCCGGCGCAGAAAGACCACGCTTGCATCGCTGGGGATCGAGCCTGTCATCGCGCTGCCTGCACTCGACGGTGAGACCCCCCTTGAGCAGCTTCCGCACGCAGACGCACTGATCGTGGAGGCCGCATCCCTGCATCCGGAGACGGCGGAAGCCCTATTGGCGGCAACGCGCCGTTCCGGTGCCAGCGCCGTGGGCGTGATTTACAGCTTTGGCACGGTTCGCGCCACCGACATGCTGCGCGCGGCCGGCGTGCGGCTGTATCGGGAGCCCAACGCGCAAGGTGAACTCGACCAGGTCCTGCAAGAACTCGCCCAGCTCGTGCGCGTCGACGCGGTCTACGGAAAGCTCGAACCGTTGCGGCGCAATGCGCGTCGGTTTTCGGATCGCCAGCTGGAAATCTTCGCCAACGCATCGCAGACGATTGCCTGCGAGTGCCCACGGCATCTTGTCGGGCTGATCCGCCAGCTCGACGCGTTCGAGCGTTTCAGCGACGGCTGCGCGGTGCGGTCGGCGCTCGATGAACAACTGCACCGCCATCTTGGGGACGTCGCCAACCGCGCGCGGTTGATGCTCGAAGACGCGATGGAATTCGCCATTCGGGCCGAGACGCTGAATCCACCTGCGAGTTAGCTGCGTATAGGTAGCGAACGCGCCCATCCATCTCGCTGTCAGCTCGCCTAAGGCGGCATGGGCGGTGGGAGCACCGCCGACTTTTCGGAGGCAACTTCAATGAAACTGACTTTGGATCCGCCCGGGTTTGCCGGGGCGGCTGGCAGCGTGCCGCTTTCTGTCCGGATTCGGGAGCGGTTGATGAGCGCCGGCCACCGCTTTCACGCCAATGACAACATCGCCGCCTACCTGCGCGACGGCGAACTCGATCTGCTCCAGGCCGAGGTGGAGGAGCGCCTGCAGGCCGTGCTGCGCGCGCTGGTCATCGATGTCGAGCAAGACCACAACAGCCGGGAAACTGCGCGCCGCGTGGCCAAGATGTTCGTGCGCGAGGTGTTTGCCGGGCGCTATGTCCAAGCGCCCGAAGTGACGGCGTTTCCGAATGCGGAGCGGCTCAACGAACTCATGGTGGTGGGGCCGCTGCGTGTGCGCAGCGCCTGCTCGCACCACCTGTGTCCCGTCATGGGCCGTGTGTGGGTGGGTGTCATGCCGCGCCAGGACTCCCAATTGATTGGGCTATCCAAGTACGCCCGGCTGATCGACTGGGTCATGAGCCGTCCGCAGATCCAGGAAGAAGCCATCAAGCAGATCGCCGATCTGCTGGAAGACCGCATGGCGCCCGACGGGCTGGCCGTCGTGCTGGAAGCGGAGCACTACTGCATGCACTGGCGCGGCACGAAAGACGACGGGTCGCGCATGGTGAGCAGCGTGATGCGCGGCGCGTTCCTGACCGATCCGAGCTTGCGGCGCGAATTTCTTGCGCTGCTGCCCGGCCGCCACGGCGGATGAGTGTCCAGTCACCCAAAGAGACATCGCCTTGAACATTCTTCAGTTTCCTGCAAAGCGCATCGCCGTGGTCGGCTCGGGCATCTCGGGGCTGGCGGCCGCGCATTTCCTTGCGAAGCGGCACGACGTGACGCTGTTCGAGGCTGCGCCACGGCTTGGCGGACATACCAATACGGTCGACATCGAGGAGGGCGGTCAGGTCTTCGGCGTCGACACCGGCTTTCTCGTATTCAACGCGCGCACGTATCCGAACCTGATCGCGCTGTTCGACGAGCTTGACGTCGCACATTGCGAGAGCGACATGTCGTTCAGCGTATCGGTGGACGGCGGCGCGCTGGAATGGGCCGGCACCAGCCTGAGCACCGTCTTTGCGCAGCCGCGCAACCTGGTGTCGGCACGGTTCCTGTCGATGTTGGGCGACATCCTGCGCTTCAACCGGCAAGCGCACGCCAACCTGGCGGTAGCGCGCGATGAGCGCCACAGCCTGGGCGCGCTGCTCGCCGCCGGCCGCTATGGCGAGCCGTTCTGTGCGCACTATCTGTTGCCAATGGCGGCGGCAATCTGGTCCACGCCCAGCCGGGACATTCTGGCGTTCCCCGCGGAAACCTTCCTGCGGTTTTGTCTGAACCACGGCTTGCTGCAGGTCTTCAACCGGCCGCGTTGGCGCACCGTCAAAGGCGGGGCACGCAGCTATGTCCACGCGATTGCGCGCGGGCTGGCAGACGTACGCGTCGGCACGCCCGTGCGAGGCATCCGCCGCGCAGCAGACCATGTCGACGTGCGGACCGATTCAGGCAGCGAGCGCTTTGACGCCGTGGTGCTCGCCACGCACGCGCCCCAGACGCTGCGTCTGCTCGACGATGCCACGGACGACGAGCGCGCCGTGCTGGGCGCATTCCGCTATCAGCCAAACACGGCCTTCCTGCACCGCGATACGCGTCTGCTGCCGCGTCGGCGGCGCGTGTGGTCGGCGTGGAATTATCTCGATGCCTCGCGGGCGGGCACAACGGGCGCGGCGCCGTGCGTCAGCTATCTGCTGAACCAGTTGCAACCGTTGCCGGTGTCGACGCCGGTGGTCGTGACCTTGAATCCGTCCGATCCGCCCGCGCCCGAGCTGGAGTATCAGCGCTTCGAATATGAGCATCCGGTATTCGATCAACCCGCCATCGACGCGCAGGCTCGTTTGCCGGCGCTGCAAGGCCGCGGCCACACCTGGTTTGCGGGCGCCTGGACGGGATACGGGTTCCACGAAGACGGGTTGAAATCCGCCCTGCGCGTGGTGGCGGATTTTGGTTGCGCTCCCGCCTGGGCACAGGTGGCGCCATGAATGGCGACGCGCAGCTTCTCGTCGGCCAGGTCGTGCACCGCCGCCTGCGGCCGGTGGCTCATCGCTTTGTCTACCCGGTGTTTGCCGTGCGCGTGAAGCTCTCGGCGCTGGGGCGCCTGACGGGCGCGTGGTTTGGCGTGGACTGCTTGCGGCCGCTGTCGTTGCGCATGCGTGACTATGGCCCGCGAGACGGCACGGACCTGCTCACCTGGATACATGGCGTGCTGGGCAGCGCGGGTTTGCCTGCCGATGGCGAGGTCTGGTTGCAGACTTTTCCGCGCATTGCCGGCTGGATGTTCAACCCCGTCTCGTTCTGGTATTGCCACGATGCGGGCGGCACGCTGCGCGCGGTATTGGCCGAGGTGAACAACACCTTCGGGCAGCACCATAGCTACCTGCTGTGCGCGCAGGACGGCGGGGCCATCGGCGCACAGACCGTGCTGACGTGCCGCAAGCAGTTGCATGTCTCGCCCTTCTGCAGGGTCGAGGGCGGTTATCGGTTCCGCTTTACCGAGACGGCGGCAACGGCGCTGGTGCGCATCGACTATCACGACCAAGACGGCCTGTTGCTGCATACCGCCATCGGCGGACGACTGCAGCCGTTTGATGCCGCTCACTTGCGCCGCGCGCTGCTGCGGCAGCCGTTGCTTGCGATGCAGGTCATCGGCCGCATCCATTGGCAAGCCCTGCGCTTGTGGCTCAAGGGCGTGCCGTTCTTTGGCCGTCATGCCCACAACAGAACTTCTCCGGAGAATTCCCGATGACAGCCTTGCGCTCCCTGGCCTGGGTGCCGCCTCATGTTCCCGCGGCCGGCCGGCTGTTCGTGGCGCTGGCCGGGCGGCTGCGACACGGCCGCCTTCACCTTGTCACGCCCGATGGCGATATGCAGATCGGCGATGCCGCGTCGCCGCTGGTGGCCGATCTGCGCATCGCCGACTGGCGCGCCTGCGGGCGCATCCTGCGCAGCGGCGATGTGGGTTTTGCCGAGGCGTATCGCGACGGATGGATCGACACGGGCAACCTGCCAAATCTGCTGCGACTGGCCATTGTCAATGCTGCCACGCTGGACCAGGCGATCTTCGGACATGCGCTGGCGCGTTCCGTCCTTCGTTTGCGCCACCTGCTGCGCCGGAACAGCCGCCGCGGCAGCCGCCGAAACATCCACTTGCATTACGACCTCGGTAACGATTTCTATCGGCTGTGGCTGGACGAAGGCATGGCGTATTCGTCTGCCTGGTTCAACGGCAACCTGCGGCAAGGCCTGGCAGACGCGCAGGCCGCCAAGTACCGGCGCGTGTGCGATCTGCTCAGGGTGGGGCCCGGCATGGATGTGCTGGAGATCGGTTGCGGGTGGGGCGGCCTGATGGAGATGGCTTGCGCTCGCGGTGCGCATGTGCACGGCATCACGCTCTCGGAAGAACAGCGCCGCTACGCGGCCGACCGCTTGGCTGGCGAAGCCCGGGCCCGCGTTGAACTGCGCGACTACCGGGATCTGGACGGGGCATACGACGCCATCGCTTCCATCGAGATGTTCGAGGCGGTGGGCGAGGCTTACTGGTCGACCTACTTTCAGATGCTAGTGCGATGCCTGCGCCATGGGGGGCGCGCCCTGGTGCAGAGCATCACCATCGACGAGGCGCATTTCGAGCGCTACCGCGCCGGCACCGATTTCATCCAGCAGTTCATCTTCCCGGGCGGCATGCTGCCCAGCCGCGAGCGCTTTATCAAACTCGCTGAGCAGCACGGCTTGCGTGTGCTCGAGCGCCTTGACTTCGGGCGCGACTACGCAGAGACACTGCGCCGCTGGAGCCAGCGTTTCGAAGCCCGGCTCGATGCTGTGCGCGCACTCGGATTCGACGAGCCGTTCATCCGCATCTGGCGCCTGTACTTCGCCTATTGCGAGGCCGGCTTTGACGAGGGCCGGATCGGTGTGTCGCAGTTTCTGCTGGAGCGGGGGTGACCATGCCCGCGGTTGGCGTCGCACTCATTGTGCTGGTGTTTCTGGTGGCGGTGTTCAGCGCCGTATGGGCGTGGCAGTTGCGCAGTGGGAACGCCGGCATGGTCGACCCGGTCTGGGCGTTATCGCTGGGCATGGTGGCATTGCTTTACGCGTGGTTGGGTGCGGGGTCGTTGCTCGCGCGTGTGTTGGTCGGCGTAGGAGGCGCAGTGTGGGGCGCGCGCCTTGGCGGGCACTTGTGGCGGCGCAATGCCGGCAAGCCCGAAGACGCGCGCTATCGCAAGTTGCGCGAGGAGTGGGGCGCCTCTGCAGCGCGAAACATGTTTGGCTTCTTCCAGTTGCAGGCGGCCGTATCGATGTTTCTGTCGATCGCGTTTGCCGTGCCGAGCTATCGGGCGGATTCACCGAGTGCCCTTGCCATGGCGGCCGCTGTGGCCCTGTGGCTGATGGCGGTGACGGGCGAGGCTCTGGCCGACAGGCAACTGCGCAGCTTTGCGGCAGACTCGGTCAACCGGGGCAAGACCTGTCGGGTGGGGCTGTGGCGTTATTCGCGGCACCCGAACTATTTCTTTGAATGCGTGCACTGGCTGGCCTACGTGCCGCTGGCGATAGGCTCGCCGTGGGCATGGCTCACGCTGCTGCCGCCGGTGGCCATGGCGTGGCTGCTCGTGAAGGTCTCGGGCGTTCCCATGCTCGAAGCCCATATGCATGCCACGCGCGACGACTATGCCGAATACACCCGCACAACGAGCGTGCTGATCCCCTGGCCGCCGCGCCACTGATGTACAGACATACAGATCCAAGGAGCCCCGACATGACTGCGCTGTCCACGCCGACCCTACCGCCGCAGGCCGCGGCCGATGCCAGTGATGGCTGGCTCATCCAATGCTGCGAGCGCGGATGGCTACCGGATGCGCTGGTGCGTGCCGGCATGCGTGCCCTCATGCGCCAGCGGCTGCAAGACGAAGGCCTTGATGACGGCGAGCTGCGTTCACGGCGCTTCAATGCGTTGCTCGATGAGTTGCACGCCAGTCCCATTGCGATTGAGACCGACGCGGCCAATACGCAGCACTATGAATTGCCGCCCGCATTCTTCGAGGCCCATCTCGGGCCGCAGTTGAAGTATTCCTGCGCGCTATACCCAAGCGGCAATGAAACGCTGGCCGAGGCAGAAGAAGCCATGTTTGCCTGCTATGCCGAACGCGCCGGCCTGGCCGACGGCCAGTGCATTCTGGACCTGGGCTGCGGCTGGGGATCGCTGTCGCTATGGATGGCCAAGCGCTATCCAAACGCACGCATTGTGGCGTTGTCGAATTCGCGCGGTCAGCGTAGCTGGATCGAGGCCCGGGCGGCCGAGCGCGGGCTGACGAACCTCAGCGTGCACACGGGAAACATCGTCGATTTCGAATTTGCAGAGATGCCCGAGGGCGGCCGCTTTGACCGCGTGGTATCGATCGAAATGTTCGAACACATGAAAAACTACGGCCTGTTGCTGAGCAAGATCGCGCGCTGGATGCGCCCGGATGCGGTGCTGTTCGTGCACATCTTTGCGCATCGCACGCTGGCGTATCACTTTCAGGTGCAGGACGGCACCGACTGGATGTCGAAGTACTTCTTCACCGGCGGCACCATGCCATCAGAGGCGTTGCTGCTGGAGTTCCAAGACGACCTGCGTGTGGCGCGTCACTGGTGGGTCGGCGGCATGCACTACGCGCGCACGGCGGACCATTGGCTGGCCAACCTTGACGCTGCCCGTGGAAGGTTGATGCCGGTGTTCGTGCAGACGTATGGCGAGCGCCAGGGCGCCGTGTGGTTTCAGCGGTGGCGCATGTTCTATCTGGCGGTGTCGAGCTTGTTCGGCTATGCCGGCGGCAACGAGTGGGGCGTGGCGCATTACCGGTTCGTCAAGCGCTAGGAAGGGCGGCAGCAGTCAGCGCGGGATGCCTGTTCCGTCGCTGCGCTCGCCCATCCATACCAATAGCGGCATCCATATCGCCCAACCGACGGCCAGCACGCCCAGCGTGGCGGCCATACCGGGAATGTGCGCCGCCCCAAGCGCTGCCCCCGCGCGAAACGACAGCGGGCCGGCAATGGCCCCCAGCACCATCGCCAGCCACCACCTGCCGCGCAGCCAACGAAAGAGGACATTCACTTGGATCGCGAACAGTACCCACAGCGCCAGCAGCCAGGGCGGTACGAACCCGGCCAACGCGGCCCCGTGCGGATAGACGATGAGCCCGGTGCGTATCAGCAGGGTTTCCCACGGCGCGGCGAGCACCACGACCCACACCACCAGCCGCCATTCCTGGTACGGCTGGCGGGCCTGCCGCAGGTGAAGCGCGAGCAATACGGCGACAAAAACGATGCCGACCCACGCGGCATCGCGCGCGGCACTGAGCACGCAGACAAACCAGCCGGCTTGTCCGGCTACCGTATAGAGGAGAGCACGATGAGAACGCATCGAAAAGGCCACCGTTGGCTCACCCTGTCAGGTTGGGCACGTCGTTTGGCGGTGGTCACGCTTGCCATCGCCAGCGCTGCCTGCTCCAGCCCACCCCCGAATCCCAACCCGCGGGCTGCCGTGCCGCTGAAGACCGTACCGGTTGATCTGCCGCGCTACATGGGGCGCTGGTATGTCATCGCCAACATTCCGTACTTTGGTGAGCGCGGCAATGTCGGCAGCTATGCCGAATGGTCCCTGCGGCCCGATGGCCGTATTGACGATGCCTACGTTTACCGGCCAGGCAGTTTCGAAGCGCCGTTCAAACGCATGCAGTTCGTCGATTCGGTGGTGGACGGCAGCGGTGGCGGCGAGTGGCGCGTGCGGTTGTTCTGGCCCATCTACGTCTCGCAGCTGACGCTGTATGTCGACCCGGAATACCGGGTGACCCTGCTCGGCTATCCAGACAAGAGCCTCGGCTGGGTATTCTCGCGCGACCCCAACATGAGTGATGCCGACTATCGCGCAGCATTGAGCCGTTTCGACGAGATGGGTTATGACATTTCGCGTTTCCGGCGTGTGCCGCAAGTGCCGAGCCAGATCGGGCAACCGGGCTTCCAGTCGCCGGGAGATGCCAACTAGCCGTACGCGCATCAACGTGACTTGCCCAGGAGATGACGACGCAGAGACGGGGCGCGCGTGCCGGGTGCCAGCCAGATATCGAAGAAGGCACGCGCAAAGGCGGGATCGTCCACCTCGGTCGTCAGTTGCCCATTGGCATAGAAGCGTGCACCGCGTCCGGGCAGATACACGCCGCACAAGGTGTCGCCCGGCTTGACGTCAGGGAAAGCGGGGGTCATTGCGCGCTGCCATTGCGCGAGGGTGCCGTCGGATGGAACGGGCGCCTGGAGCCTGCGAATTTCATCGATGGCGGTCTCGATGAGGCGGCTGCGTTCGATCGCACGCCGATACGTCACCTCCAAGGCAAAGGGCGCGTCATAGCTGGGTGGGAGTTCTGCGCTCCATAGCTGCGCATCGTAGAGGCAGAACCCGAAAAGGCACAGCGCACCCTTGCCGGAGAGTTGCGGGGCGGGCACCGTGTCGCGGCAGTCCGCCCACGCTCCAACGCTCATAAGCGTGCAAAGCGTGAGGATCAGGGCTCGGACGGCGTGAATGCGTTGAGCAGGCATATCGCGAGTGCGTGCGTACGTGTAGGTCAAGCGGTGAAGTGTCCGCTTCCAAAGTCTACTGACGGAGCGCGTGACGCGGAAACGCTGGCACAAAGTTTTCTTGATGCAAAACCTGCTCACGATTGACACCGCTGAGCAACACTTGGGTTGAGGCGACGGAAGCGGATATGCCAACTCAAACCATGTTCATTGGCGGAAATGAGCCGCTTATTCTGCTGCATTCCGTTGACGCGCTGCGTTGTGCAGCGTTTCATGTCGCAAGGAGCGGCATTCACTCTAAGGGGACTTGGATGGCAGATGTGTTCACAACTGCATTTCAATTCGCGAAGCGCGTAAGGCTGCACGGTGAAGGCGTGTTCAAGCGGAGCGGCGTTGTTCTGCGGGTCGCTGCATTGCGCGCGGTGCGTGCGCGCCTGCACTGGCTGACACCGTTGCTCGCAGGGGCATTCCTGGCGGGCTGTGCGCCGACGAGCCCGCCCGAAGGCATCACGGCCGTCACGCCGTTTGATCTTCAACGCTATCAGGGGCGCTGGTACGAGCAGGCCAGGCTCGATCATTCGTTCGAGCGAGGCTTGACCGATGTCTCGGCCACGTACCAGCCGCAACCCGATGGCAGCGTTCGCGTGGTCAATCGTGGCTTTGATCCTGCCAAGGGCGAATGGCGCGAGGCCGTGGGCAAAGCGCTGTTCGTGGGCGAGCACGATACCGGTTCGCTGAAGGTGTCATTCTTCGGCCCGTTCTACGGCGGCTATCACGTGGCGGCGCTTGATCCAGCTTATCGCTGGGCCCTGGTTGTCGGGCCTGACCGCAGCTACTGCTGGGTGCTGGCACGAGACAAGCATCTCGACCCCGCACAGCGTGAGGCGATCTTCGCGCGTGCGCGTGCGCTCGGCATTGATACGTCCGCGCTGATCTCCGTGCCCCATGAGCGGCAGGACCCGTCTCAGTAGCAGCGAGGGCGCATGCACCACACCAAGGGCGAGTACGAGGCGCAAGACCGTGGCGCCATGTTCCCGAGAACAGTGACATGAACCAGCGTGCGAAGACGCTCCGGCTGGTGCTGGGCGATCAGCTCAATCCGCGGCATTCGTGGTTTGCGCAGGTGGACGATGACGTGGTTTACGTGCTGATGGAGGTGCGGCAGGAAACCGACTACGTGCTGCATCACGCGCAAAAGATTCTCGCCATCTTTGCAGCCATGCGCGACTTTGCACGCTGTCTGCGAGCAGGTGGCCACCGCGTGCGCTATGTGGCGATCGACGATGAAAGCAACCGCCAGTCCCTGACCGAGAATCTCGCCGCGCTGGCCGGACACTACGGCGCCGAGCGGGTGGAGTGGCAATCCCCGGACGAGTGGCGCGTGGATGCACAGTTGCGCGAATGGGCGCAAGCGCAGTCGCTATCCACGTGCGAAGTCGACACCGAACACTTCCTCACGAGCCGGCATGATCTGGCCGCCATGTTTGCAGGCCGCAAACAGTGGCTGATGGAGCGGTTCTATCGGGAGATGCGTCGCCGCTTCAACGTGCTGCTCGACGACACAGGTGGACCGGAAAGCGGGCAATGGAATTTCGATCATGACAATCGGAAGCCGTGGCGCGGCACGCCCCCCGAACCTGCCGACGCGCGCCCCGTGCATGACCACCAAGCGTTGTGGCGCACGGTGGAACGCAGCGGCGTGAAATCGTTCGGCGACCCGCAGGCCAGTGAGTTTCGGTGGCCTGTGAACCGCACGGAAGCGCTGGTTTGCCTTGACGCATTTATCGAACAGACGCTGCCGCACTTTGGCGATTTTGAAGACGCCATGAGTAGCAGCCACCAGCGGCTATTCCACTCGCTGCTGTCTTTCTCACTCAACGTGAAGATGCTGAATCCGCGCGAGGTGATCGACCGGGCAGAGGCAGCGTATCGGCATGGCAAGGCCCCGTTGCCTGCAGTGGAGGGGTTCATCCGTCAGATTCTGGGCTGGAGGGAATATGTACGCGGCATCTATTGGGCGCAGATGCCCGGATACGCGTCGTGCAACGTGCTGAACCATGATGCGCCGCTGCCATCATGGTTCTGGAGCGGAAAGACCCAGATGCGCTGCCTGCAATTGGCGATTGGCCAGTCGCTGCAAACCGCCCACGCCCATCACATTCAACGTCTCATGGTGATCGGCAACTTTGCCCTGCTGGCAGGACTCTCACCTGGCGAGGTGCACCGCTGGTATCTCGGTGTGTATATCGATGCGTTCGAATGGGTGGAGCTGCCGAATACGGTCGGCATGAGCCAGTGGGCAGACGGCGGGCGTATTGCCACCAAGCCGTATGTCAGCAGTGCTGCTTACCTGTCGCGCATGAGCGATTACTGCAAGGGCTGCCACTACGACAGCAAGCAGCGTGTCGGAGAGCGCGCTTGCCCTTACAACGCGTTGTACTGGGATTTTTTCGCGCGCCACATCGAGGTGTTCGGCCGCAACCCGCGCTTAGCGATGGTGTATCGGCAGCTCGCCAAGATGGACACCGACGAGCGCGATGCCTTACGCGCGCGGGCGACCGAGCTGCGCGCGCGGCTGGAGGCGTTATGACGGATGCGACGGCGCGCAGCGCTCAGCCACAATCAGGAACTCAACCTGGCTTGCGCATCTTGTTGACTGGCGGCACCGGATTGATCGGGCGAGCGCTTTGCCACCAGTGGCACGCGCAGGGGCACGATCTGGTGGTCTGGAGCCGCACGCCTGAGCGCGTATCTCGGCTGTGCGCCGGTGCGCACGGTGTCGCAACGCTGCGAGAGCTGGATGCTGCGGCGCCCTTTGATGCGGTGATCAATCTGGCGGGCGCGCCGATTGCCGATCGCCCATGGACGGCTCAGCGGCGGAAGGTGCTATGGCGCAGCCGGGTCGACCTGACGCGGGAACTCGTGGATTGGCTGGGCCGCAGCGTGCAGCGTCCTCGCGTGCTTGTTTCCGGATCTGCCGCCGGCTGGTACGGAGACCGAGGGCAGGAGCCGCTGGATGAAGCCAGCCCCCCTGGCGAGCGCGACTTCGGCAGTCAGCTGTGCGTCGCATGGGAGGAGGAAGCCCGCTGTGCGGAAGGGCTGGGCATGCGCGTCGTCTTGCTGCGCACGGCGCCCGTGCTGGCGAGTGATGGCGGCATGTTGCCCAGGCTGCGTCTGCCGTTCAGCATGGGACTTGGCGGACGACTCGGCAGCGGCCAGCAGTGGATGCCGTGGATCCATCTTGACGACGTAGTGGGCCTGATCGATTTCCTCTTGCACCGCACCGATTGCAAGGGCGCCTTCAATGCATGTGCGCCGCATCTCGTCAGAAATGCGGACTTTGCCCGCACGCTGGCGGCTACGCTGCGCCGGCCGATGTTCTTGTCTGTTCCCGCGTGGACATTGCTGATAGCGCTGGGCGAAATGTCAGTGTTGCTGCTGGGCAGCCAACACCTGCAGCCCAGGCGAGCCATGGAGGCCGGCTATCCGTTTCGCTTTCCGCATCTTGAAGCGGCATTGGGTTGCCTGTTGGGGCGCGAGAGACATCCCGCTACCCGACGCCCCGCAGAATGACTCCAGCGGCGGGCATCGCGCCCGCAGCGCATAGCCGGGTAGCGACCGGTGCCCGAAGGCTCCCGGCCATTTTCGTCAGGCCTGCCGCAGGTTGCGCGACGTGACCGCTACCGTGGTGGGGGATTCAGCCAGCGCCACAAAGCGGCGCGTTGCGCCATCCAGCGCATCGATGCTGCCCGTTTCGATGTCATACACCCAGCCGTGCAGATTCATGCGGCCCTGCTCCAGCGCCAGTGCTACCGACGGGTGCGTGCGCAGGTTAGCCAGCTGTGCGATCACGTTTTCGCGAACCAGGCCGTCCAGCTTGGCGCGAGGCGAGTCGAACGTATGCGCGGCGTTGATGACCTTGGCGGAGTCGGAGTGGCGCAGCCAGTTGGCCACGGCGGGCAGATGGTCAAGGCAGGTGCAACGGGAGATCGCGCCCATTGCGCCGCAGTCGGAGTGGCCGCAGATCACGATGTCCTGCACGCCCAGCACAGCCACCGCATATTCAACCGTTGCAGACACGCCGCCCGGTTCAGGACCGTACGACGGCACGATGTTGCCCGCGTTGCGGATGACAAACAGTTCACCGGGTTCACGTTGTGTGAGCAGCTCCGGAACGACGCGGCTGTCCGAGCAGGTCACGAACAGGGCCTTGGGGTTCTGTGATGTCGCAAGTTGTTTGAAAAGCTCTACCCGTTGCGGATAGATGTCGCGCTGAAAGCGCAGGAAACCGTCAATGATGTCGCGCATGGCGTTCTCCACGTTCAATGGTCGGATGCCGGGGCGGTCGTAGGGGGCGCGCGTCCCGGCACGTTCGCCATTTTCGTCGATATCGCACGGAATAAGAATGTCTCCGTACGGATCACAGGGCCATGGCGCGGATACGTCCGTGGGGCAAGCGAAGTCGACCGCCGCGCAGGGCACATCGATCGGAGCCCCGATGGGTCGTCTCTTTGCGAATCCATGCTGGACAGTGCATCCAGCGCGAGCATGCCCGCGTATATGGTCGAGCCCATTGTCTTCACCTTGAACGTGTATGCGCCTTCAATTGTTCCGTATCCCACCACGCATGTGCGGCGTTGGCCGCTATCCGTGTGTTCGCTCGGCTTCGGTGTCGCATGGAGGTCGTCGATGCCTGGTGTGACGCGCCGAGCATGGATGGCAGCCGCCTTGGCGAACCTTGCCGGCTGTTCTGCCCTGGATGTCCTGAATGCGGTGTCCAAGTCCGACGCAAGCTTGCCAGCGCTGGGTCTGGCCTACGGCCCACACTCACGCCAAAGGCTGGACGTTTATCGACCTGTCCGCCCGATGGAAGGGCCGCCTCGTGCGGTTGTGTTCTTCTATGGCGGGTCGTGGCGCGACGGCGACCGCAAGGATTATGCATTCGTAGGTGAAGCGTTGGCTGCCGCTGGGGCGCTTGCGATGGTTGCCGACTACCGGCTGTATCCGGAGGTGCGCTACCCAGACTTCCTGCTGGACTGCGCAGCCGCCACGGCTTTCGCGCGGCGGTGGCTGGATCGGCAGGGCCATGCCGGCGCGCGCCTGTTCGTCGCGGGGCACAGCGCGGGCGCCTACAACGCAGCAATGTTGGCAACCGATAGCCGCTGGCTGGCGGCGCAGGGTCTGCGCATCGAAACGCTGTCGGGCTGGATCGGCATGGCTGGCCCCTACAACTTCCTTCCGATTCAGGCGGCTGATGTGAAACCGGTGTTCAACCATCCGAACGAAACAGCCGATAGCCAGCCGCTGTTCCACGTCAGCCAGGGATGGTTGCCTCCTGCATTGCTGCTCACCGGGGAGCACGATGCCTACGTGGATGTCCGGCGAAATACGCTGTCACTCGCCGAACGTCTGATGGAGTATCGCCACCCGGTGGAGCTCAAGGTTTATCCACGGCTGGACCATAAAACGCTTGTGGCCGCGCTGGCTTCGCCGCTTCAGTTTCTGGGGCCTGTGCTTTCCGATGTGGCTCGCTTCGTGGCCAGCACCTGAACGCGCCACGCAGCATTGCGGCGGGCAGGCGCGCATGCCGTCGATGCTCTCGGCTCGACGGCATAGGGCGGCCGCGTCGCCCCCGCGGCCGGTGGGAACCCGACTCGGCCACGCGGCTCACGGCACGATCACGATAGGCTCGTCCGGGTGGATCAGTCCGACATTGCGATGTGCGAACTGTGGGTTGATCTGCAGCAACTGCGCCAAGGCTGCCTCGACCTGCTGCTCATCCGACATGGACTGGCGCTGCGCATCGGAGACGTGCGCCTCGTGCAACAGCGGCGTGCGATACCGGTCGGCAATGCCGTTGAGCGTATCGCCCTGCTGCACCACGTACTCGGAATGCGTGGGTTGCGGGGTGGCCGGTGTGCTCGGAGGCTGACTGGTTGACGGCGCAGTCGGGCTGGCCGACGACGAAGGCGAGCTTGACGGTGAGAGCGACGCGGACGGCGAGACCGATGGCGACGGTGACACCGAAGGCGATGCCGATGCACTCGGTGATGCACTGGGCGACGGCGTGACAGCCGATGTGCCGGGCGGGCGCTTGTTCTTGTCGTCCTGCATGAACAGCGGCTTGATCAGGTTGAATGCATACGCCGACAGCGGCAGCAGTGCTATGGCGATCTTGTGCTTGCTGACAAACTCCGACGCATTCGGAAAGTGCGAGCTGAAGCGTGAGAGGCCGAGCGCGCCCGACGACAGCAGCATCGGCACGCCCTTGATGTAGTCGCCACCCGCCATCTGCGCGGCGGCCAGCAGCATGCCGCCGGTGGCGGCGAGCGTATCTGCCGAGATATCGAGCCCGCGCACCGTGCGGCTGCGCTGCTCGATGTCGATGTTGCGCCCGCGCCCGAGCAGCACGCCGGTGGTGTACGCAATCGACGCTACTGTGCCGCCCGTGGGCAGCACGTACCAAATGGCCGAATCGTGCCCCAGTGTCCACGCCTTGGCCCACATCGCATGCGCATACGAGGCGAGGCCCATACTGTAACCGCCGATGGCGATCTGCCTGCCCCAATAGCCGAGCTTGGTGCGCGGGTGGCCCAGGTGCACCTGCTGCAGCCCGGTGCCGCTGAAGATGGCCTGGATCTGTTTGACCAGATCGGCCGACACGGCTTGCGTGGCCTCACTGGACTGTGTGCGCGTGATTTCCCGATTGCCCAGGCGCTGGTAGATGTTGTGCACGCTCCAGTTGGCTTCGGCAACGAAGGTGCGCAGGCGGTCCTCAATCTTTGCCAGGTCGTCCGGCTCCGTCTTTTCCTTGTGGTTTGGCAAGGCCTTGACCAGCCGGTCGACCATCGTCTGCGTGGCCTCGCTGAAGACGCGTGGGTCCGCCCGCTCGATCGTCGCCATCGTCGCCTGATGCAGCACCTGCGCCGAGCGGCCGACCCGCAGCAGCAGCATGGAGGGGTTGCTGGCGAGCGAAATCGTAGTGGCGCCGGTGCCCGGTATGCCGATCAGTACCGCACCCATGCCCCCTACCACGGAGGCCCCAACGGTCACCGTTTCTCGCACGCTCGCGCCACCCTTGGGCTTGGCGCCCGCCACGCCAAGCGCATTGAGCTCCGCCGAGGCCTGTCTGGGTGCGGCCAGCCCCTTTTGCGCGGTCTGCGTGGTTTCCACACGCCCCGCGCTCTGCAGTTCGCCTGATGCGTCCACCGACAGCGCTTTCGCTTTCACCATGTCCTTCCAGGGAGGCAGGGGCGTGGCCGGGTTGCGAGCCGATGCCGGCAGCGCCTTGACGCCCGCGGGGCGCGCAGCTACGCCCATCTCGGTCTTCCATTGGTCGGCAAACTGGTTGGCGCGTTTTTCTGTCGGACCCAGGCGCCGCTTGGCTTCCCACAGCGGTTTGGCAAAGTCGATCTCGGTGGCGCGGGCGCGATTGACGAGCGCGCTCGTGTTGCCATTGAAAACGCGGTCGATGATCGCGTTGACGTCGCTGTCCGACAGGTTGTACTTCTGCTTGCCCAGCCGCGCGATCTCGGCCAGCAGTACCTGGTTCTGGGCGTCGTACTGGCTCTTGGAGGGGCGCTCGAACACACGCGTGAGGGCGTCGTCGCCATGCAGCCGGCCCTGGGTGGGCGCGCCGTCTTGCTCAAAGCGCAGCACCATGTCGGCCACGGCGGTGTTCAGCCGTTCGTTGGCGATGGCGTCGGCGCCATTGGTGGCGTACGACAGGCCCATATGCACCCAGGGCAGCGTGGGGCGCTCCAGCACCTGTTCGACGAGCTTGGCGTTGCCGCCGCCCGGCACGGGCTCGAGCACGGTATCCCAGCCGTGGAAGCTCACCATGACGTGCGGCGCCGATACATCGGGGTGGGTGGCGCCCCACTTCTCGAGCATCGAGAACAGCCGTACGTGGTTGTCGTACGCGTCATTGGTGCGCGCGGTGAAGTGGTCGTTGGGGCCGATGTGTGGCCGCGACGGCGCAAATTCCAGGCGGATGACCACGCCAGTCTTCGCCGACAGGTCGAGCCATTTGTCGAGATGCGACTGGTGCAGATCGTCGAGGAACAGCTTCTTCGTATCGGTGCCCTTGCCGGATTTGATCTGCGCATTCCTATGGTCGATGGTGGCGTTGCTCTCATCGATCTGCTTGGCGGCCCGCACAAAGCTCGGGTCCTGGCGCTTGCCGACAGCGGCGCGCAGCGAATACGGGTCGACCACGAGGGAGATCACCGGTATGGCGCCGCCCGTTTTTTTGATGAATGCGAGAGCCTTGGCGGGGTCGTCGCGCAGGCGATATGCCCGGCCCATCGGCGCTAGCCGTGCCTGGAGCGGAAATTCCGAACGCAGGAACGTGTTGACCATGTGCCGGTCACCTGTGGCTGCTGCCGAGTACCGCTGTGCGATGCGTTTGCCCGCGAACGGCACGCGGCGCGACACGGTGTTGGCGGCCACGTCGCGTGCCACGCGCAGCTTGAGCTTGATCTTGCGCCAGAGCTGCGCATCGGCCATCACGACCTCGGGCGCGTGGTCCTTGACCGATTTGAATTCGACATTGCTGGCATAGGGATCGTCCTTCTTTCCGGCCAGCAGCTCGACCTCGTCCAGCGGGCGGGTGAGGTTGCCCAGCTTGGGTGCATCGGGCGGCAGCGCCACCGTGGTGGTGCTGGAGAGCACCGGCTGGTACACGCCAATATCCAGGCCGGTGCCGCTGCGCTGCCATGCCTCGAATTGATCGGGCGGCAGACGCGTGAGCAGGAAGTGGGTATCCGCGCCAAAGCTGTCGTGACCGACGGCCAGTTCCTTGGCCGGGGTGCCGTTCTGCTGCGCGGCTGCCTTGTTCCAGGCGCCATACCACGTGAGGGCGTTGCCATCAGGCTCCAGCCGGCCGGTGGGCGTATGGGCGCCCAGCTCGCCCGCGTTGTCGCCTGTCTTGTAGACGTAGATGTAGTGCGTGCCGGCTTCGAGCCAGCCTTGCTTCACCAGGTCGCGCAGGTGGACGATGTTCGGTCCGCTGTAGTCGAGCGCATGGGCGTCGGTGTCGGGCAACATGCGCGCGTTGGCGTAGCCCAGAGCGGAGGCTTCCAGCGGTGTGCCGGTGGTGACGGGCTCCTCCAGCGTGCGCTGCCGCCATTGCAGAAGCTGCGCAGCGCGCCCGCGCAGGAAGCCGCCGTTGGCCTGTCGGTTCAGTGTGGTGGTCGCCTGTGCAATTTCGCCCGGCTTGAAGGCCGGCATGCCGTATTCGGCCCGCTTCCATAGCGTGCGCGGCTCCAGGAAGCCGCCCAGTTCCTTGACCGTCTCGGGCTGCACCGAGCTGACCACGAACCGTACGCCGCGCGGCGCGCTGCGCAGTGTGCGTGCGCCGTGCGTCTGCTGCTTGGCAAAGGCGGCTTCGAGGCTGCGTTCGGGCACGGTGGCGCCGTCCATCGGTGCATCCACGTGGTATGTCCACGTGCCGTCGGTACCGCGCTTGGCATGGCCCTTCGGGGCACCGCCTTTCTTGTCGATGACGTAGATGATGTTGTCGTCCTTCGCGGCGCTGGTCGCCTCTTGCACGCTCTTGTAGCGCTTGGCCCCACCAAGCTGCTGGATATGGTCGACCACCTCGGTGTCGATCTTGTCGGCCGCAGGCGAGAGCACATGAGAACCCTCATCGCCATTGATGCGCGATGGGCCGCCAAAGGCCTGCAACCGCTCGTACGACACGGGGCTGATGTAGAAGTCGACGCCCTTGCGTGCGGTGTGCATGGCTGAGTTGTCGCCACGCACGGCGCGCTTGACGATCTTGGGGACGTTGCTGCCACGTACGGCCTGGGGCGGCGCGAAGGTGCCGTCGTCGCGCAGTTGCGTGGTCGCGATGATGACGGGCGTGCCGTCCGGCTGGCTGGTGCCCTTGAGCGCGATCAGGACGGTGTTGCTGCCCGCCTTGTTGGCCAGATCGCTCAGCCTGGGCACCTCGGCGCCGGGCACGTGCCGCAATGTCCGCAAGTCTTTCACATCGAGCCATTCGGCAGCCTGCGCCGCTTTTTGGGCGCCCGACGCTGTCGCCGGCGCTGGCATGTGCGGTGTGCCGGGCGCGTCGCCGTTCCAGTGCGAGGCGTAGTACTGCACGTAGGTCTGGTCTGGCGCGACGGACGTGCGCATGCTCGCCATGGTCTGCGCCAGGCGCAGGTAGGCCTCGGGGTTGTTCGCATCCCACTGCGCGTAGGCCTGTTCCAGGGGCTGCGGCATCTGCGCGCGGGCGCCGATGTCTACACCGGTTGCGGCCAGCACCTCGTCGCGGACGTTGAACGCGTTGCCCTGCGCGCTGGCCTCGCCGGCGAGCAAGGTCTGCACGAAGCTGCCCTCGCTGTGGTGTTGCAGGCCCTGCAGATCGAGTTCGGCCTTCACAGCGTGGTCGGCCTCATGGCTCAGCGTGTAGACCAGCGCGCCGGCGTCGGGCGCGTTGGCGTCAAGCGTGATGGTCTTGCGCTCGGTATCCACCGCAGAGCCGCGGTTGCTGTGTCCGAGGCGCACCGTCCAGCCCGCGTCGTGCAGCAGGCGCAATTGGCGCGTGAGCGTGTCGGAGGCGCCAATCAATGCGTGGGCGCTGGGCGGCAGCGGTGCGCCACCAAACGACATCGTCACGCGGTCGGCCGGCGTGGTCTGGTATGTGCCGTCGTGGGGGCGGTATTGCGTGCCGGTGCCGCTGTAATCGGGCGAGCCGGCCGGGCGTGACACGGGGCCGCCGAGGTTGCGCGCGGGGTTGGCGGGGTCGATGCCGATTTCGGCAAAGCGCCGGCTGGTGGCTTTCTGCAGCGCGGCGCTGTAATCGAACGGTACGCCGTATTGCGCCGCGGCCTGCTGGGCCAGCACGGTGTCGTGCTGGGCCAAGGAGATTGCGTAGGCGCGGATGCCGCCAAAGCTCTGTTCCGGGCTGGGTGTGCGGCCGATGTCGGAGGTGCCAAATTGTGTGTTGCCGGCGGCAAATCTGTCGATGGCGCTGAGCAACCGGTCGACCATCGCAGGGGTCGGTTCCGCTGCGGTGGACACGCCGCGCAGCTGCGCCTCGGTCATCGACGGCACCGTGTCGTGGAAGTAGTCCGGATGCTGCTGTTGGTAATGCCGCAACGCCTCCACCACGCGGTCCACGGCCGCGCGGTCGGTGGCATACACGACGATGTTGTCGGCGCGCGGGCCGGCGGCGTCAGGGCCGGCCGCCTTGGCCGCGTAGATGCCGGGGAAGCGCCCGGGCTGGTCCACCACGCCGCGCACCAGGAAGTCGAGCACGTCGAGTACATGCGGCGTCTTTGCATTGACATAGACGCGCTCGGTGACGGCGTCCGGGTCGACCCGGCCGTCTTCGCGCATGAAGTGATAGAACGTGGTGCGCGCGCGGCCTTCCGTCGGCATCGTGCTGTCAACGAAGGCGCCGTCGGCTTGCGACACGGTGTAGGCCCCTTCGGGACGCTGCTCTGCCAGTGCGATCAGGCGGGGAAAATAGAATTCGCCCGGCATGGTGTCTTCCGGGCCGGTGACGCCGCCCGTGCGGGAGTACAGGCGGTACACCTGGTTATTGTTCAACGCACCCTGTGCACCGTCTGTCTGCACCCTGGCAAGCAGCGCCTGCTGCGATTCGAGTGCCGATTCGGCGCCACGCGGCCCAAGCTCGGGCACCACGCGTTGTACCGGCGTGCTGCCCGGGTCGGGCGCCACGCCCGGCATGCGCATGCCGGAAGCAGCCAGGTTGGCCGCCGCCGCCTCGTAGGCCTGCCGCTGCGATGCGCCATGCTGGCGCGCCACGCCCATGCCGGCACCCATGAGCCCCGCCGAGGTGAAGAACTGCACCCAGTCTTCGCCCGTGGCCTGGCCGTTGGATGTCGCCAGCGACTGCCCCTGGTGCAGCATCGCCGCGAGGTTGGTGTTGAGCGCGCCGGTACCCATCAGTCGATAGGCGAGGGCGCCGCCGCCCAGGAACCGCAGCCCGGCCAGCCGACGCAGGCGTGCGGGCAACCTGGCGAGCACGTCCGCCCGGTTGAGTAGCGGGATGGCCTCATTCAGCCGCTGCAAGCGTAGCGTGCCCTGCGTGAGGTCTGCGACGACGCCCGGGTTGCGCGTGACGCCGAACACGGCATTCAGCCGTTGCGCCGCGTTGGCGGTTGCCGCGGGCGACCCATACAGCGCGTGGCTGAGCACGGCGTTGGTGAGGTTGTTCTGGAACGGGCGCAAGGCCCAGCGATTGTCATTGAGCAGGCTGATGCGCGCGGCATCTTCCGCGCTGGCGCCGCGCGTGATGCGCACAGCGTTGATCGCCTCCATGAAGTCGGCGTTGTAGGCGCCCACGCGCGCTGCGGCCACGGCCGTGCGATTCACGAGCCCGCCTACGCCGGCCGCACCGCCCAGCACGTTGGCACCCAGGCCCACCCAGTTCCACGGGTCTTCACGACCCTTGGCGGTGGAGAGCGCATTGATCGAGTGTGCCGCCCCTGCCACGGCCGTCACCGCAAAGTACGCATCGGCCAAGTTCGACAGCACCACGGCCCACAGCGCAGCGGTCTCCGGTTGCACGACGGTGGTGATGATGCCTGCCGCCACCGTCAGGCCGATCTCCAGATCGGTCTTCAGGTGTTCCCAGTTGTACCAGTGGTCGTCGGGCTTGTAGGTCTTCCAGTAACCGTCGTCGGTCATCAGATTGCCGTTGGCGTCGACCACCCAGTGCGGCTGGGCGATCAGCAGGCCGCGATCCAGCCCGCTGTGCGATTGCCAGTCGCCATAGCCGTTGCGCACGGTGGTATCGGCCGGGCCCACGTCGATATAGCGCCCGTCGGTGCCGATGCCCTCCATGATGGCCAGGCGCTTGGCGTCGCCCTTGCCCTCGCGGTTGTCCCACCATTGCATCGACAGCGAGGTGAGTGCCACGGGCGTGGCGCCGCTGGGCGTGTTCACGCCTTCGCCGTGCATGAGCTGGCTGGCCACCTGTGCCAGTGTGGTCTTGTGGCCCTTGTGGTCGTAGACGACTTCGTTGCCGCTGTATTCCGCAAACTGGCCGTCGGCCATGGCTTGCTGCTCGTCCAGTGAGCGTGCCGTGTATGTCGGGTCCAGCCCATATGCCTGACCGACGGCGTTGTACACCTGGGCCTGGCTGGTGACGGTGTGCATGCCGTCTTGCCAAGGCAGCCCGACGGTGTTGCCGCTGGCCGTGACACCAGCGGTGGTGCCCGAGCTCACGCCTGCGGTGTCGGGCGCCCAGTGCAGGTCGTTCTTCAGCGGTGGGCTCGCGTTCGGCTCGGCGTTGGCCGGCGTCGGCGGCTTGGGGGAATCTTTGAAGCCGGTCTCGCGCCGGATCTCCTTGCTGACGTCGTCGCCGATGTTGTCGCCGATGATGTCCTGCGTGAGCTGCATCGGGACGTTGTCGTCCTTCACATCCTTCAGTCCGAAATCCTGTCCGGTGACCACGGCCATGCCATCGCCGCCAACAAAGTACGTGGTGTTCAGCCGCGAATCCACCGATTCTGTGCCCAGCCCGCCGTTGTCGAGGGGCTTGAGCATCAGGCCCTCGATCTGCTTGCGCAGGTCGGTCATGTCCTGGTTGCGTGCGCCGCCCGCGGCCGCGTAAATGCGCGACATGGCTTTCAGGTCAGTCACGTCCAGCTTGCCTTGGAACTGGCTGTGGTACAGCGCAGCGGCTAGGTCTGGCGCGACGCCGTTCATCTGATCGGCCGCGGCGTTGGCCTGGTCTTTCTTGTCCTTGCCGAATACCTGGGCGCCGCTCTGCTGAAACAGCGACTGCGTTTGCGGCGCCTGGATCGTGTCGTCCAGCAGTTGCGCGTAGAAGATCGTGCCCTTGTAGACATCCAGCGACGTGCCCATGGCGCTGAGCCGGCCCTGGGGTGAATCCTTGCCGTCGTTGGCGGCGGTGCACATCATGGGCGCATGGTCGAGGATGGATTGCAGCGCGCGCTGCTGCAAGCCCGAGATGCTCGCGTCCCCCATGACCTGGTCGAACAGCGGGTCACCGGACTGCATGCCGGCGAGCAGGCCCGTGAGCCGTTTGGCCGCCGCCGCGTCGCCCTTGCCCGGGCCACCGTTGGTTTGCAGGGCATGCGCGGCGATGTGCAGTACCTGTTGCGCGCCCAGCCCCGTCTGCCATTGCTGGAAGCTCGTCAGCAGTTGCTTGAACTCGGGCGAGTCCTTGCCGGTGCCGCGCGCCGCCTCCATCTCGGGCGCGATGCCGGCCATGGTGACGGCGTTCTGCGCTTTCCACAGAGTATCGACGTTGTCGGGGTTGAGCTGCCAATCGCCATCTTCGGGTTTGTGGCCGGCGGCTACGTTCAGTGCCTGGTCGAGGTCGTTGTGATACGACTGCAGGGCGCGCGCGGCAGCGGCTTTGAGGTCTGCGTTGTCGGGCGCTTTGTCAGATTTGGCCTTGGCGTCCTGCCATGCCGCGTAGTCGGTGCGGGCCTGCGTAACCGCGCCGTCCAGTGCCTTCTGGTCGGGCTGAATGTCCTGCTTCATGATGCCGGCCGTCACGCGCAGCACGTCCGGGTCGAGCACCTTCAGGTTGGCCAGGTCCTGGGCCCCGGCATCGACGGGGTCCTTTGTCGGGTCTTGGTAGTAGTCCTCCAGATGTTGCTGCGCAGCCACCGTCAGTGCGGATTGCGTCAGCATCGCTTCGTTCTGTTCGTTGCCGCCGAGCCAGGCTCGCGTGGCGGCAATGGCCTCGGGCATCGTCATGCCGCTGGCCACCAGTTGGCCCAGATGGGCGGTGGTGTCGGGCTGGGCGCCGTCGCGCTGCGTGTCGGGCGTTTTGGCATCCGGCGTTGCCGCCACGTTGCCCGTGCGCAGGGCGTTCACGCCGTCCTGCAGGTCCTGTTCGGTAAAAAGCTGGTCTCCGTCGACGTCCTTGGTGGCCTGGTCGATGGGGTCGCTGGGGGTTTGGGGCTGCCCGGCCTTGTCCCCTGTCTTGTCGCCGGTGTTGTCCTGTTGCCGTGCAACGGTCACCGCCTGGGCACGTGCCAGTACCGCGGCCTGGGCCCACGTCTGGTTGCTGATGTCGGCGTTTGCCTTGTCGTTGCGAGCGGCATCGAGCGCCTTCTGCAGACCGGCCGCATCGGCTGTGCCGCCGCCCAGCGCCTTGTCCAACGCCGCCTGGGCCTTGGACAGGTGAGCCGCATCGTCCGGCCCGACTGGCACCGTGGGCGGCGATGGCTTCAGGCCGGTGTGCTTCTGCAGCGTTTTCGACAGCGCGCCGTTCGGGTCTTCATCGATGATGGTCTGGTACGGCGCCATCGATGCATTGTTGGCCTTGGCCAGGCCCAGCGTGTCGAACGGTGTGCTGGGCGGTGTGTAGCCGTTTTCCTTGTAGCGGTCCTGGTCGGCCTGCGCGTTGTAGAGGAAGGACCGCAGGCTGCCCATGACATGGGCTGCGCCGTCGCTCTTCGGGCCGCCCAGCGCGTTGACGATGCGGCTGATGGGGCCGTAGTAATCGTCGCGCTTGTCCAGCGTTTGCATGGAGGGCGCGTAGACCTCGGGGTCGCCCGCTTTGATCTTGCTGTCGATCTTGCCTTGCAGGTTTTGGGTGTAGAGCGCCTGCGCCAGTTCAGGCGAGGCACGCTGCACGTCTTCGAGCAGCGCCGCGATGTCGCGCAGCTCACCTGGCGTGCCCACCTTTGTAATGTTGTCGTGCGTGATGCCGGCGTTCAGCACCGAGTTGACAAGGTCCTTGTACAGCACCGTGTCCTTGTAGCGCGATAGGGCGTTGCCTTCTGCCACCAGCGTGTCGTGCGGGTTCTTGCCGCTGGCTTGGGTGATGTCCTGCAGCGCGCCAGACTGGATGTCTTGCGTGCGTGCGTCGTCCATCACGCTCGCGTAGAGCGGGTCGGTGTTGGCCACGCCGCGCAACTGCTGGGTGAGCGCCTGCGCTGCTTTGAGGTTGCCGTCGGCGCCGACCGACGCGCGCGCGGCCAGCGCGGCGTCGACGATCTCAGCGGCGTGCAGGTCGTTCAGCACGCTGGCGGCGGCAGGGGCTCCTTGCGTGCCACTTGCGGCGCTGTTGCGTTGCGCGACCAGGCGCTCGGCAAGCAGGCGCCGATCGGTCTGGAGTGGATCGGCACGCCACTGGCTGTCGGGCTGGCCGGCAGCGGCGTTCAGTTCATCGGAAAGGGCGGTGTGATAGGCCTGCTTGTCGCGCGCCAGCGTGGCCGCGTCGGCATTGGCGGCCTTATCTTTCTGCCAGGTCTCGAAGGCGGTCTGGGTGGCCTTGACGGTGTCGTCCAGGTTGGCGGCTGGCTTGAGCTCGACGTGCAGCGCCTTCACCACGTTGTCGATGGTGGGTTTGGAGAAAATGCCGAGCCAGACGTCCTGCTTGGCAGCATTCTGGATGGGGTCGGCATCGGCCGGGACCTTGCCGTCTGCCACGGCCTTTTCGGCTGCGATGGTCAGGGCGGCTTCGCTCAGGACCGTCTCGTTTTGTTCGCTGCCGCCAAGCTGGGCACGCGCCGCGTTGACGGCTTCGGCCTCTGTCATGCCGCCGTCCAGCCCCGCTTGAATGGCGGCCCGTGCGTCTTGCAGCGTCACGGCTTGCGTGGGCGGGGCCTGGTCGGTTGCCAGCGGTTTGTCGGACAGCGACTGCGTGGCGCTGTCCAGCGTCGTGTTGTCGAACACGTGCGTGAGGCCGACCTGGCTGGCGGCCTGCTTGAGCGAGTCGACCTTGGGTTGCGGCGTGGCCCGTGCCGGGCCGTTGTGCGCGGCCTGCAACAGGATGGCGGCCCGCGCAAGCGCATCTCTGCTGACTGAGGGCTGCGTCTGCTGAATTTTCTCAATGGCAGCCTTCAGCGCCGCCGTATCGTCGGGTGCCTTGCCCTGGAGCGCATTCTTCAGGGCCGTCTCGGCATCGGACACATCGCGCGCACTGGGGGGTGGCGGCGGTTGGATGGGCTGGGGCGGCGTCGGGACGCCACCACCGCCGTCGATGGCTCTGAGCATACGGTTCTCCTGGGCAGACTACGAGCACTCGCCCATGATTGCCGCGCTTGCCAAGCACGCCTATTCGGAAAACTCGTAGAAAAGTGCGCGAGACCGGCTACCTCCATACCGCGGACTACGCGTTCCAGTGGCGACTTTTCCGTGGCGCTCTCAGCAAGCCATCCCGGACCCCGCTACAATATCGTTGACACATCAATCGTTGATGTATCATTTGTATTCCCGCCCTCCGCCATGGCCGTCCACACTGCGCTCCCGCACTCCCATACTCAGGTTCTGCCGTTCAAGGAATCGCTCTTGGCGATGATCGGCATCTGCTTTGTCGTTGTTCTGGTCGCCTTCGACCAAACCGTGGTCGGCACGGCGCTGCCGACGGTGGTGGCGGAACTCAAAGGCTTTGAGCTGTACGCCTGGGTGGCAACGTCGTATTTGCTGACGTCAGTGGTGACGGTGCCGATTTTTGGCCGCCTGGGAGATTTCTACGGACGCAAGCCGTTTGTGATTGCCTCCATCGTGGTGTTCACGTTGGCGTCGGTCATGTGCGGTGTGGCGGGCAGCATGACGTTCTTGGTGTGGTCGCGGGCGCTGCAGGGCATTGGTGGCGGCATGCTGGTCGGCACGGCTTACGCGTGCATTCCCGATCTCTTTCCCGATGCGCGTGTACGTTTGCGCTGGCAGGTAATGCTGAGCGCGTCGTTTGGTATTGCCAACGCCATCGGCCCGACGCTGGGCGGCTGGATGACGCAGGCGTTCGGTTGGCGGTCGGTGTTTTACGTGAACATTCCGTTCGGTGTGCTGGGGCTGTGGTTTGCCTGGCGCTTTCTGCCGCATCTGCGCCAGAACGCGCATACCGGGCGTATCCGGCTGGACTGGCAGGGTGCGGTGCTGATCACGGTGGCGCTTGGCGCGCTGCAGTTGTTCGTGGAATGGCTGCCGCGGCATGGCCTGTCGCTGCCGCTGCTTGGTTGGCTGGTGCTGTCGGCCGCGGCATTTGTGGCGCTGTGGTGGTGGGAGCAGCGTGCAGAGCAGCCGCTATTGCCGTTCGACATGCTGCGCAATCCGGCGCTGGCCGCGCTGTTCATGTTGGCGTTGCTGTCGGGCTTCTCGATGTTTGCGGTGCTGTTCTACGCACCGCTGCTGTTCCAGGGCGGGTTTGGCATGTCGCCTCAGGAAGCCGGCCTGGTGATTACGCCGCTGGTGGTGTGCATCACGCTGGGCAGCATCATCAACGGGCGCATCGTCACGCGCATTCCCAAGCCCAATGCCATGCTGTATGCCGGCTTTGCGCTGCTGACCGTGGCGGTGGCAGGCATGTCGGTGTCGTCCAAGGGCATGCCGCACGCGGTGCTGACGTTGCTGATGCTGCTGGCAGGGCTCGGGCTCGGTTTCGTGCTGCCCAATCTGACCGTGTTTGCGCAGCAGACGGCCGGCCGCGCGCACCTGGGCATTGCCACCGCGTTGCTGCAATCGCTGCGCATGGTCGGTGGCATGGTGGGCACGGCGCTGGTCGGCACCCTGGTGAGCGAGCGCTATGCCGCGGGCGTTGCCAATGCGCTAAGCGCTGATAACGCGATGCAATGGCTGCGGCAGCTTGCCGATCCCGAAATTCTCATCGATCATGACTCGCAAGCCGCCTTGCTCTCGCAGTTGCATGTTGCCGGCCACGACGGTACGGCTCTGCTCGAAGCCGCGCGCCATGTGCTGGTCAGTGCCATCCATATCGGTCTGATCGTGGCGACGGTGGTGGCGTTGATCGGCCTTTGGTATGTGCGCCGGGTGCCGCCCGTGGTGCTGCACCATGTCGAGCCTGTACAACATACGAAATAGGCGCCGGATAGGCGAGAACAAGCCGGAGCGGTTAGGATGCGCGGTTCCCCAGCAATCTCAGCCCTGATCGATGACCTCTGAACGCGAACGCTTCGCCGTCATGCACCAGTTCGGCCGCACGTATCGTGCGTTCATGGCCGCCTTCGAGGCGCATGTCGGCCAGCCGATGCCGCGCTGGCGCATCCTGCTGGCGCTGCATGACAACACCGGAGGCGGCATGGCCCAGAAGCAGCTCGCCGAGCGCCTGCAGATGGACCCTGGCGCGCTCACCCGCCAACTCAAGGTGCTGGAGCAGCTCGGCTGGATCGAACGCGCAACCGATGCGCGTGACAACCGCCTGACTAACGTGTCGCTGTCAGATGCTGGCCTGGCCGTCGTGCTTGAATGCATGCCGCGCCGCATCGCCTTCATCAATGCCACGCTCGACGGATTGCCCGATGATCTCGTCCACGCGCTGTCCGAAGCGCTGGCGCAGATCGAAACACGCCTGGCCGAAGTGCCGGCGCTGGCCGCCCAGGCCTCTACCGCATCCGATACCAAGACAGCAGATCAGCCCGCAGACCGCTAATGCGCGCTGAATGCGTTCCGGAGACAACCATGTCCATGGTGATCAACAGCGCGCTGTACCGTAACGGCAAGCGCGAGCGTGACCTGTCCGTCGAAGCCATCAGCGACGTACTGCACACGCCGGGCTCGTTCGTCTGGCTGGGTTTGCATGAGCCGGACAACGCCATGCTCGACCGCGTGCAGGAGGAGTTCGGCCTGCACGATCTCGCCATTGAAGATGCGCGCAATGCGCACCAGCGCCCCAAGCTCGAACTGTACGGCGACGTGCTCTTCATCGTGCTGAACACCGCGCAAATGGAAAACGGCAACGTCGTCTTTGGTGAGACGCACCTGTTTGTCGGCAGGGATTTTCTCGTCTCTGTGCGGCACGGGCCGTCGGCGTCGTATTCGCCGGTGCGCGAGCGCTGCGAGCGCACGCCGCAACTGCTGGCCAAGGGCGCACCGTTTGCGTTGTACGCGGTGATGGACTTTGTGGTCGACAACTATCAGCCCGTGCTGGAGCGCCTGCAGGAAGAGTTCGAGCAGATCGAAAGCCAGATCTTTGGCGACACGTTCGATCGCGCGGCCATCGAGCGGCTCTATACGCTCAAGCGCCAGCTTCTGCGGCTGCGCAACGCTGCGCTGCCAGTGGAAGACATCGCCGGCCAGCTCGTGCGCCTGCATGAAGACGTGGTGCCCAAAGAGCTGCGCGCGTATTTCCGGGATATTGCCGACCATGCGCACCGCGCGGTGGGCGCACTCGACGTGATTCGTGAAATGCTGACCACGGCCATCTCGGTGAACGTGGCGCTGGTGTCGGTCACGCAGAACGACATCGTGAAGCGGCTGGCGGGTTGGGGCGCTATTCTGGCAATTCCGACCGTGGTGTTCAGCAACTACGGCATGAACTTCAAGGGCATGCCGGAGCTGGAGCATCCGGCGGGGTATCCCATCGTGCTCGCGTGCACGGCCACCGCTTGCGTGTGGCTGTATCGCAAGCTGCGCAAATCGGGCTGGATCTAGGAGGCAACATATGGCGCGCTGCTGCTGGGCGGGCGAAGACCCGCAGATGATCGCGTATCACGACACCGAGTGGGGCGTGCCCTCGCACGATGATCGTCACCTCTACGAGATGCTGATCCTGGAGGGGGCGCAGGCCGGTTTGTCGTGGCAGACCATCCTGCGCAAGCGTGCGCGCTATCAGGAAGTGTTCGAGGGGTTTGATGCGGCACGCGTGGCGCGCTTCACGCCGGCACGCATTGAAAAGCTGCTCGCTGATCCGGGCATCGTGCGCAATCGCGCCAAGGTGGAAGGCGCCGTCATCAACGCGCGGAAAGTGCTGGAGCTTCAGGAAGAAATGGGTTCGCTCGATGCGTTCCTGTGGTCGTTTGTCGGTGGCAAGACCATCGTCAACCGATGGGACAGCTACCGCGATGCACCCGCCGCGACCGATGCGTCGAAGGCGATGAGCAAGGCGCTGGTCAAGCGCGGTTTCAAGTTTGTCGGCCCGACCATCTGCTACGCCTTCATGCAGGCGACCGGCATGGTCGATGACCACGAGGCCGGGTGTTTTCGCGCTGGGAAGGTCTAGCTACCCACTACCTGGCGGCAACCGGCTTGAGCTGCATGATCCAACGCGCGAACCGGTCGGCCTCTTCCGGCGTGATCGCGTTCGGCGGCATGGTGCCGGCGCCCCATTTGCCGCTGCTGCCTTCCAGCATGCTGTTCTTCAGTTTGGCAACCGCGTCAGGATCGTCCTTGTAGCGCTCGGCAATCGAGCCGAAGGGCGGCCCGATCTTGGCCGTGTCCATCGTGTGGCACGCACGGCACGTCTCTTCGCTGGAAGAAGGCGCGGCATGCCCGGGCACAACCAGCATGCCGGACAACGCCGCAAACATGGAGAGCACTGCCGATTTCTTCAATGTCATGGATTCTGCTTGTTCTGGTGCTGGCGCCCGCTGCAAACCTGTGCAGGCGGGCGCCCGGTGCGAAAGGCTGACTAGCGATGCGGCCAGGGCTTGGCAGGTGCGCCCATCACAGGCTCGCCCAGCAGCGGCGTCGACAGGGCGTAGGCACCATCCTCCGTAAAGGCCCAGATGATGTTGCGGTCGTACTCGGTGTAGATCGCGAACACACCCTTGCCCAAGGTGTACGAAGGCAGTTGCGTCTCATCCGCCAGCGCGGGGATGAAGTAGCCCGCGATGGACGGATGTGCCGGGTCTTTCACGTCGTAGATCTGCACGCCCGCGTTGTAGAACGAGTACGGAACGATGCCTTGTTTCCAGCCGCCAGGCTGGCCGATGGCATTGGCACGCTTCGGGCCGTAGTTGCCGCCGCGCTGGCAGAAGCTCGTGAATGGCGCACCCGGCGGAATCTCGGGCTCGGGCAGTTTGGTCGCGATCTTCAGATGCTTCGGGTCGCGCGCATCGACCACGAAGATGTCCTTGTACGGTTCATAGCAATCGCGGTTCATCGGATAGCCATTGGTGAACACGTAGCCCGTGCGCGCGTACTGGCTCACGTCGGCATTGTCGTACTCTGTGCCGGCAAAGCTTGGCGGTGTGTTCACGTTGCTGAGCATCTTCGGATTGGCCGGGTCGGACAGATCGAACGAATACAACCCGAGGCCGCCCATCGCGCCAAAGCCGATCTTGCCGCCCGCTTCCAGTGGCTTGGGCAGGAAGATCGGGTTGCGTGAACCCATCCATGACGTGCGGTTGCCCGCGCGCGGATTCATCAGATACGCCTGTTCGTGCTCAGGGTTGCCCAGGATCTGGCCCGGCACCGCAATTTGCGAGACGAACTTCGGATCGGCCGGGTCCGACATGTCCCACACCTGGTAGCCCGGCGAGTACAGATAGTTCGGATACTCCGTCAGCGCATAGCTGTCGTCCGGCGCGGACGACAGGATCATGTATTTGCCGCCATAGTATTCAGGCGCGTCCAGCGAACCGGAGCCCTGCTGCTGGCCGATCGGCGCGTTGGGATGCTGGTAGTCGGTCGTGCGGGTTGCGATCAGCTTCCATTGGTCCGGCAGCGGCCCGTCCATCTCGAAGACCTTGAAGCCCTTGAGCGAGTTGTAGCTGCGCTGTGCGGCCACCTTGTCAGGCTGGTCGATCTTTTCGGTCATGAGGCCATAGCGGCCGATCTCGAACGAAGCGACGAGCACCGGCTTGCCGAGCTTCTTGCTCCACGCGATGGTGGCGCCGCCCAGATAGTCCTGCACTGTGTTCGGATCGTACTTCTCGCTCGAACCCTTCGGACCCCACACGCCGCCCTTGGAAAATACGACCTTGCCGTTGGCCGGATCGGTCACGTCCATGATGCGCAAGTAGTCGCGGTCGTGGATGTACAGGTAACGCTTGCCCTGAAAGTCGAGGATGTTGTTCCACGCATGAAAGGGCGAGCCGACACCCGGATAGAACGCCAGCACCTTGACGTTCTTTGCGTAGCTCTTCTTGTCCCACGAGGTCATCTCGCCGGGGAAGCGCTTGCCTTCATGTACTTCCGGCGTGGCCTTCGGCCAGATGAACTTACCGGTGGCCGGGTCCATGCCGTAATCCACACCCGCCTTGAGCGGGGCCGGCTTGCGGTCAGGCGTCAGGCGCAGCCAGCCGGCCAGGTATGGGTCTTTCACGTTGGGCATGCCGGGTGTGCCCGAAGGTGCTGCTACCGGTGCCTGGCTGGGGGCTGACTCAGCCGTAGGTGTGGGGCCGGATGCCATCACTTGCGATGATGCCGTGGCCAGAATGAACGCGAGCGTCGCGCCCTGTGTCAGGGCTGTTTTCAGACGCGGATGTCGCGATCGAAGCATGGGGGTTTCTCCTTGGAATGAAGACGGATCAGAATGCGTGGCGGATGCCGATCTGGAAGCCGGTCGGGCTCTGGCCGGCGTTCGGGTAGGCCTGCCACGTCACCGGATACGGGACCGACACGTTGTTCTTCAGCTTGATGTGCGCGACGGTTGCGTACAGGTCGGTCCGCTTGGATAGCCCATAGATGTAGCCCGCTACGAAGCCCACGGCGTTGGAGACTTTCGTGTTGTTGTCGTCGTGGCGGTAGACGGCGCTTGCATAGACGCGGCTGCGGCCGTCGATGTTCCAGCGCGCGCCGAGCTGCGCGTCCCACCCGCGCGAGTTGAACGCAACGTACGGCGGGTAGGCGTAATAGCCGTTGTACGTGTGGAAGATGGCCGTGGGCTCGAAGCCGCCGATCTTGTAGACGGCAGAGAAATAGTTGTCGCGCGACGAGTTGATGCGGCTGCTGTTGAAGATGTCGCGCGTGTACTGCAGCTCGCTCACCGCACCCAGGAACAGGGGGCCGCTGCGGTACTCCAGGCTCGTGCTCAGGAAGCGCCCTGCACGCGTGGTGTCTTCCAGGCCCGTGGCGTACATCGCGCGGCCGGTAAAACCGAAGAAGCTCGGTGTCTTGTACTGGATGGCGTTGTCTACGCGGTACGACGCGTAGAAGAACTCCATGTTGTTGACCATGCTGAAATCAGCCGCCCAGCTCGGGTCGGCATAGCCGGCAATCCAGTACGACGGCGTGAACTGGCGGCCAAGCGTGATCTCGCCCAGTTTGTCGCTCTTCAGACCCACAAAGGATTGGCGAAACTGCGTCGCCTGCTTGCCGTCATCGGCCGAGAACATCGGCTCGATTGTGAACACGGCCCGGTTGCCATCCCCCAGATCCTCAACCCCGCTGATGTTGAAGCGCGAGTTGTTCAAGCCTCCACTCGACATGCGCGTGGTGGTGCCGTTGCCCGAAGAAATCAGGTGCGAGATGTTCAGATCGACGTAGCCGGACAGCCAGACGCGCGAGTCTGCTTGCGCAGCGCTGCTTACGCACAGCAGCATGGCGCCGGCGGCGAGTAGTTTCCTTTTCATTGGGTCTCCGAGTTTTTTGTGTGGTTGCTGCAGGGAGGGCGGCTTGTGCAGCGGCAGATCGTTTTGTCTGCTCGTCGCTTGCGTAGCCGGCTCTAAAGCCCTTCCTGTCTGTGTCGATGCTTTCGTGTATACACAGACGGAAAAAATTATACGTAGAGAATCATTTGGATTTAGAGCTTTATTTTTTTATACAAAACGCTGATTTGGTTATAGCGGGTAGACCCGGATAGCCGATGCGCGTCAGAACAGATGCCGCATGCCGATGGCGTAGGTCATGGCCGTTGCGCTGCCGCTTTGCCGGTCGTAGACGCTGACTGCATAGACATCGGTGCGCTTGGAGAAGGCGTAGTCGAGCCCCGCTGCCGCGGTATTGCGCGTGGTGGCTACGCCGCGCGGCGCCGTGCGGCGTGTGTTTGCCCATTCGCCCAACAGCGACAACTGCGCGGTCAATGGCACGGAAGCACCGACCTCATAGGTATGCGATCCGATGTCCGTGGCGTTTGTGCGCGTGCCCTGGACGGCGCCGTACAACTTCAACCAGGTGAAGTCGTAAGTGGCACCGGCCAGGTAGGCGTCCTGGCTTGGGGCGGCGGCTCCTGCAACGATCCGGTTGCGTTGCACGGTCGCGACGGCGGTGAACGCCGCCGACGTGTAGTGCAGCGACGCAGCAGTGTTGTAGACGCCCGGCGCGCCGGGTTTTCCGCCCAATGCATACACGGCCGTGGCCTTGAGGCCATTCAGGTTGGGGCTGCTGTACTGTATGCCGTCGTTCCAGACCGTGTCTCCTGCGATGGCACCGCCATATGAGGCGACGAACGTCCGCATCACCAGCGGCGAGAACAGGATCGACGCCTGGAACGGGTTGAGGGTTTGCTCACCGAGATACATCAGATTGGTGTGCCGCCCGAAGGTCAGCTTGCCGAATCTGCCTTCCAGACCGACGTAGCTGTTGCGGCCCCAGAACGGGTCGGCCGACGTGCGGCCCATACCGCCGGTGTCGGGTTGGAAGAAACTCTCCAACACGGCGATGGCGCGGGTGCCGCCGCCCAGGTCTTCGGTGGTCTTGACGCCCCAATAAGGTGCGGTCAGGCCGGGTGCTTGCTGCAGGAGCGTTGCGGGTGGGCCACCGCTTCGTTTGGAACTCGCCATGTCGAGCCCAACCAGGCCGTACAGCGTGACAGAGGTCTGCGCCCAGGCGCAGTGCGACACCGACAAGCCAGCCACGCAAAGCGCCAGCGCCGGCAACGAGCGAACGTGCATGAAGATCCCCCAGAAGTTGGGAGTGGGCAGGACGGCGCGGCGCAACTTGTGCTGGCCGCGCCGCGGGGTCAGGCGGTGGGCACAGCCAGTTGCACGCGCTTACGCGCGAAATGCTGCGACAGGCTGGCGAGCAGCGCATCCCGCTGTGCCAGCCAGGAAGCAGGCGAGCGTCCAGCCATGTGCGGCGTGATCAGGACATTGCGATGGCGGAACAACTCGGCTGGCACCTCGGGCTCGTTCTCGATGACGTCGAGCCCTGCGCCGGCAATCTCACCCGCATCCAACGCATCGAGCAGCGCCCGCGTGTCGAGCACTGAGCCGCGCGATACGTTGACGACATAGCCCGAGCTGCCGAGCGCCTGCAGGACCGAGCGATTGATCAGATGCCGTGTCTCGGGCCCACCATTGCAAGCGATGACCAGGAAATCGCTCGCGGCGGCCAAAGCGGCGGGGCTGGCGTAATAGCGGCCCGGCGCGTCGGCTTGCGCGCGGCGGCCGTGATAGCCCACCTTCATCGCAAAGCCGTGCGCGCGCGCTGCAATCAACCGCCCGATACGACCCATGCCGACAATGCCGAGCGAGGCTCCCGCCAACGTTGGCCGAGCCTGGCGCGACTGCTGCCACCGCCCTTGCTGCACGGCTGCGGTGAGCGGTGCATAACCGCGCGCCAACGCCAGCAACATGCCGAAGGCGTGATCAGCAACCGTTTCTGCATTGGTGCCGGGCGCATGCGTCACGACGATGCCACGCCGCGCCGCGGCCTCCACATCAACGTTCTCGTAGCCCGCGCCGAACGCGCAGACGATTTCCAACGCAAGCAACTGCGCCATCTGAACATCAGACAACCCCGTCGAGCCATTGGTGACAACGGCCCGGATCGTCTCAGCACATGGAACATTGGGTGGCATACCGTCTGGGCAGTAGTGCAGCGCGTACTGGCTGCGCAGCGCATCGACTGTCGATTCCGGCAATGCAATCAACGCAAGCACCGCGGGCTGTGCCAGGGCGCTCATGACTGCGAGGGCGCCACTTCCTTCACCGCGCCTTTCCAGCCGTTTTCCGTGATGTCGAAGACTGTGCCGTCCGGCATGCGGTACTTCACCTCGTAGAACACGTTCGGGTCTTTTTCGTGGCGGCCCGTCAGGTAGGTGCCGCCTGCGGCGACGACGCGCGCGGCAGTGTCTTCCACGCTGTCGACCCACATGCCGAAGTGGATCACGCCGCGCACGTCTTTCAGGCCGGCGTAGCCAGGCACGGTCTCGTCCTTGAAGTTGAGCAGCGCGACGTTCATGGTGCCGTCCGTCATGTAAATGCCGCGCATGGCATTGCCTGCGCGGCGCATACCGAAGGCCTTTTCAAAAAACTGGGCAGCGGCTTCCGGATCTTCAACCGAAAGCGCGATGTGGCGGAGTTTGTCCATGAACGTCCTCAAAGCTTGGCGACGTGCGCCGTGATGGAAGGTGGCAGGACTGTGACGCAAGTTCCCTCGAGAATTCACTAGGTATACTACTTATACATTGTGTATACACAAGGATGAATTTATATACCAGAATAGCTTCCAATCGCCGTCCGATGAGGTTGGCGCCAGTGCGCTTCGTCACGAACCCTGTTTTCGGGCGCTATGCAGGAGGCTGTGGATGCAGGTTTTGCAGGAACCGCTGGGCAATCTTTCCGCCGAGCTGAGGCAGCGCTTCGCGCAGATCGGCGCTGTCTGGGGGCGCGACATCAACGCGCATCGCGATCTCGTGATCAATGCATATACGCCGCTGGTGGCCGCTGCCGCCAATGACGCGGCCGATCGCTGTGAAGTCCGGCGCGACGTGCCGTACGGTCCGCATGAGCGGCAACGTCTCGATGTGTTCGTCCATACCGCCGCGCGCTTGACTGGCCACGCCGACGTGGTGGTGTTCGTGCACGGTGGCGCGTTCCTGCGTGGCAGCAAGAGCTTCAATGGGCTGATCTACGACAACGTGTCGCGCTGGTTTGCGCGGCAAGGGTGCGTAGCCGTCAATGTGGAATACCGGCTGGCGCCAGAGGCGCCATACCCCGCCGGGGCGGAAGACGTGGCCGCCGCGCTGGACTGGGTGCGCGCGCATGTCGCAGGGCTTGGCGGCAACCCGCAGCGGGTCTTCCTGGTCGGGCATTCGGCCGGTGGCGCCCATGTCGCCACGTATCTCGCCGATCCGGCATTGGCCGCGCGGCGCACTACCCACGTTGCAGGGGCGGTACTGATCAGCGCCCGCGTGGCAGCCGACGTATTACCCGACAACCCGAACGCCGCCGGCGTGCGCGCGTACTTCGGGGACGACACCTCGCTGTACGCACAGCGCTCACCGCTCACCCACGCACACCACATCGACGTACCGCTGATGGTGGTCGTGGCCGAATACGAGAACCCGTATCTCGATGCCTACGGGGCAGCGTTTTTCGAGCGCATAGCCCAGGCACGCCAACGCACGGGCCGCCCCGCGCAGGCACCGCGCTTCGTGCAGATGCTTCGGCACAACCACACCTCTGTGGTTGCGCATTTCGATTCCGGCGAGACGCTGCTCGGCAACGCGATGCTTGATTTCTTCCGCGCCTGACTGCTGCCGTTCCGCTTCGTTCATCCCCTTAGGAGATCTGCATGTCCGCATTTGGCAAGCCGCGCGTGTTCGCGCCCGTTGTCACGCCGTTCCGCTCAGACCTTGGTGTCGACACGCCGCGCTTTGTCGCGTTTTGCCGCTGGCTGGTCGGGCAGGGTGCGGGCCTGGCCGTGTTCGGCACCAATAGCGAGGCGAGTTCCCTGAGCCTGGCCGAGCGCCGCGCCATGCTCGACGCCGTGTTTGCCGCTGACATCGACCCGACGCAACTGCTGCCCGGCACCGGTGCCTGCGCATTGACGGAAGCGATCGAGTTGACGCGTCATGCTGTGACAGGTCATTGCGCCGGTGTGCTGATGCTGCCGCCGTTCTACTACCAGGGCGTAAGCGACGACGGCCTGTTCGCGTATTACTCCGAGGTCATTCAGGCCGTTGGCTCGGATGCCTTGCGCGTGCTCCTGTATCACATCCCGCAGTTCACGGGCGTGCCGATTTCGCACGCGCTGATCGAGCGGTTGGTTGCCGCTTATCCGAACACCGTAGTCGGCATCAAGGACAGCTCAGGTGATTGGGCGAATACCGAGGCGATGCTCAAGCGCTTTCCCGAATTTGCCGTGTTTCCGGCGTCTGAAGCGCTGCTCGGCAAGGCGCTACCGCTGGGCGCGGCCGGTTGCATTTCGGCCACGGCCAACCTGCAGCCGCATGCGATTGCCCGCCTGCTTGCCGCTACGACGGCTGAAGAGCGAGCGACCTGGGAAGCGGAGGTGACGGCCTTGCGCACCATCGTGCAGGCGCTGCCGATGATCCCAGCGCTCAAGGCCGTGCTGGGCCATCACATGCAGCACGAAGGCTGGAGCCGCGTGCGCCCGCCCTTGACTGCGTTCAGCGCAGAACAGGCGGGGGCGCTGCTGGCGCAGCTCGGTGCATTGGGGTTTTCGATGCCACAGGCCCAGCAGGTGGCGGCATGAGTGTTTTGGACGAAACCTCAGGCGCTCGCGCGGGCGCTGTGCTGCTTCTTCAGGCGGCCGAGCACGACGATCGACAGACGCGCGGTGTGATCGCGCATCGCGTTGTAGGCGCGCTCCGGATCTGCGCTAAGGATGGCGGAGACGATCTCGCGGTGCTCGTCGGTGGCGGCTTCAAAACGTGTGGGCGATGCCGGTTGCGCCGCGCGGAAACCAGCCAGCCGCTGGCGCTGTACCGCAATGATCGACGCCAGCGATTTGCTCTGCGCGCCCTTGCAGATGAGCTCGTGGAATTCACGGTTGAGCTCGAAGTAGAGCGCTTCGTCGCCGCGCGCGATGGCTTCGTTCATGTCGCTCTGGAGCACTTCGAGCTGCTTCTTCTCGACCACGCTCATGCGTTGCGCACTCAGGCGGCAGCACAGGGCTTCCAGCTCGCACATGGCTTCGAGCATGTCGGCCAGTTCTTCGATGCTGAATTGTGCGACCACTACGCCCTTGCGCGGCGTGAGTTCGACCAGTCCACGGACGGCCAGCTCGCGCAGAGCCTCGCGGATGGGCGTGCGCGACGCATTGAAGCGCTCGGCCAGCGCCGCTTCTTCGAGCTTCTGACCCGGCTCAAGCGTGCCGTCGATGATCTCGTCGCACAGCAGTCGATAGATTTTGGAAGAGAGCGTCGTCATCGTGTCAGCGGTGGGGTTGGGCGCAACGGTGGTCTACGCAGACGTGCGTCGCATTATGCGCCAGCAGCCCCGCAGGGCAACCCGATGCGATGCATCGCACGCTGTATCGGCAGTGCCGGCTTGCCTTGGGAGAACCCCACGGTCCGCCGGTTTTTCTGGAATGGGAGTATACGCTAGTTACATGTTGAATACATAGATTGGTATATGTATACAAAACAAATTCACTCATCACGACAGTGAGGACACAAGTGATCAGTTTCGGGATTGCAAGCTATGAAATGAATGGCCGCGTTGCTGCTGGATTGAGCGTGGGCGACGCGCTGTATGACATGCAGACCGTGTTGAAGCAGGCCACGGGAGCCACAACGCCCATAGACGTCGATGCCCTTGTCCGAGACTGGGACAAGAGCGGCGCGGCTGCCGTGCAGCAGTTCGAGGCGGCGGCGCGCGCCGTTGCCGACGGCACCATCACCGCCAAGCCGCTCATTGGCTACCGGCTGCGCGTGCCGTTCACGCCGCGCCGCATCTTTGCCGCTGCCTCCAACTATTACGAGCATGCCCGCGAGATGGGCACCGAGCTGGCCCCGCGCGAGGAAAGCACGCCCTACATGTTCATGAAGGCCGAGACCAGCGTGGTGCCGACGCTGGCCGAGGTACGCATCCCGCCGCACGCGGAGCGGGTCGACTGGGAGGTGGAGCTGGCCGTGGTGATCGGCAAGCCGGGCCGCCAGATTGCCATTGAAGATGCGCTGGACTACGTAGCCGGCTACACCGTGCTGAATGACGTGAGTGCGCGCGATCTGAACCGCCGGACGGACTATCCGTTCAAACACGACTGGTTTCGCGGCAAGAGTTTCGATACCTTCGGGCCGCTGGGGCCATGGCTGGTGCCCCGTGCGTGTATTGCCGAGCCGCAGAACCTGCGCATGCGGCTGACGGTCAACGGCGAGACCATGCAGGACGGCAACACGTCGGAGATGATCTTCAGCGTGGCCGAGCAGATCCACTACCTGTCGTCGATCCTGACGCTGCAGCCGGGCGACGTGATTGCCACCGGCACGCCGACGGGGGTCGGCATGGGCCGCGGCATTTACCTCAAGCCCGGCGATGTGATGGTGGCGTCCATCGACGGGATCGGGTCGATCGAAAATCCGCTGGTGCAGGGATAACGCACTTCGCGCACGGATCACAGTCCTGTCACACCATATCTTGACGGAGGAGACATGCTGGAGCGGTTAAGTGCCCTGGCCCGCGGGCTGGTGTTCGCGGCAGGCTTGGGGGCAGGGATGTTGTCGGCAGCGCATGCGGCAGATGCCGTGCGCGTCAATCTGGCGTGGCTGCCGCAGGGCAGCACGGGCGGCATCCTGGTTGCGCAGGCCAAGGGCTATTACAAGGCGGCCGGTCTGGACGTGACGGTCATGCGTGGCTATGGCGGCCAGCGCACCGTGAACGAGGTCGACGCGGGGCTGTTCGAGTTCGGTTACGGCGACCCCGTGAGCGTGACCCTGAACCGTGCCCACGGTGGCCACACGGTGATGGTGGGCGCGATCAACACGCGCTGGCCGGGTGCCATCTGCTACGTAGAGCGGCCGGGCTTCAAGGTGACCTCGCTCAAGGATCTGACCGGCATGACGCTGGGCGGGGGCGGGGCATCGGCGGTACAGAACATCGTCCCGGCGTGGCTGAAGCAGAACGGCATGGCGCCCGACGCCATCAAGCTGGTGCGGCTGGATCCGGCGGTGATCAACACCGCGCTGCTGCAGAAGCGTATCGATCTGTCTGAATGCTGGGAGGGCGCCAGCCTGGCTGTGCAGGAGGCTTTTGCACAGCGCGCGGGGCAGAAGCTGGGCAAGGTGTTCTACCGCGATTTCGGCCTCGACATGATGGGCAGCGGTATTGTCACCACTGACCGCTACATCGCGCAGCATCCGGATGTGGTCAAGCGCTTTGTCGAAGCGACGTACCGCGGCTACGCCTTCATGCGCGATCAGCCGAAGGCTGCCGCGGATGCGATCGTCGCGCAGCAGCCGCTGCTCGATCGCGCCATCCTGCAGCAGCAGATTGCGGAAACCAACAGCCTGATCTCGGACGAGCCGGACAAGCACAAACTCGGCTGGCTGCGACCCGAACGCATCAACGGGACCATCGATTTCCTGTCGAGAGCGTTTGACCTTCGCGGCAAGGTCAAGCCTGCCGACCTGTACACCAACCGCTTCGTTGAATGAGCGTCCATTGAATTCGGGGCTACGGCCCAACCCGCCCGCCACGTACGGGCACATTGGAGTGAGACAAATGAACAGCTTGCGTCCCAAGCGGCTCGGACACATGGTTTTGATGGTGCGGGACATCCAGCGCTCGGCCAAGTTCTATACGGAAGTCCTGGGCCTGAAGGTGTCGGACTGGATTGGCGATCAAATGGTCTTCCTGCGTGCGGGCTCTGATCACCATGACCTGGCGCTGTCCCAACTGCCGAAGGATTCGCCTGACTTCAACGACCTGCCGCGCTACTCGCGCCCCGGGCTGGAGCATTTCTCCTACCTGATCGACAGCGTTGAGGAGATGGAGCGCTCGGTCAAGGTGCTGCAGGAGCACGGCGTAGAGATCGTGCGTGGCATCGGCCGCCATGGCCCGGGTGACAACTACTTCCTCGTCTTCAAGGACCCTGACGGCAACAACGTCGAGGTCTACTGCAACATGGAGCAGATCGGCGAGCGCGACCCGCGCGAGGCACAGGTGTGGGAGCGCAGCATCGAGTCGTTCGATCAATATCGCTTCGAGCGCTTTGTGGTGCCGCCGCCACCGCACCTTGTGGCACAGAAGTCGGGCGCAGCAGCTCCAAAGGGCGAGTCTGCCGACAAGGATGCCCCCGGAGACAAGTCATGAAGCGCGCGCTGGAAACCGCCGCGTTCTGGATCGTCGTCGGGCTGGTGTGGGAACTTGGCGTGCGCTGGAGCGGCGCGCCCGAGTATGTGTGGCCATCGTTGTCGTCCGTGCTTTCGGCCGGTTGGGAGATGCGCGCGCAGCTAATGAGTGACACCGTTACCACTGCAGGAGAAGTGTTTGCAGGCTTCATGCTCGCGCTGGTGAGTGGGCTTGGGCTGGGGCTGCTGGCCAGCACCTCGGCCATCGCCCGGCGCACGCTATTTCCGCTCGTGACGGCCTTGCAGAGTATGCCGAAGATCGCGCTGGCGCCGTTATTGATCGTCTGGTTCGGCTATGGGTTTGCCTCAAAGCTGGCCGCAGCGGTGTTGTTTGCGTTCTTCCCAATCGTGGTAGCCACGATGGGCGGCTTGGCTGGCGTGCCGCAGAACCTCGACGAGCACTTCCGCGCGCTGGGCGCATCGGCCTCGCGCACGTTCTGGCATCTGCGTCTGCCCGCCGCCATGCCGGCGCTGATGGACGGCCTGAAGATCGCCATGCCGTTGGCGGTGATCGGCGCCATCGTGGGCGAGTTCATTGGTTCGGAATTTGGGCTGGGGCATCTGATCGTGTTCGCAACGTCGAATGCGCAAACGCCCCTGTGCTTTGCGGCGATCCTGATGGTGACGGCGCTGGCGATGGTGTTCTACGCCGCTGTCGATTGGGTCTCGCGTGCTGTCTGGTGGAGAGGAGTCACGGTCTGATGGCAATCGTCAATCTGTCGCGCGCCGTGCCGCGCGAAACCGCAGTGATCGCCGCTGCCAACCCCGCAGCGCAGGACATGACGGCCCGCGTGATGATCGATGTCGACAACGTGGGCAAGCGCTTTGCCGCGCGCGGCGGTGCTGCGGCGTTCAATGCGCTTGAGGACGTCTCGATGCAGGTGCGGCAGCGCGAGTTCGTCTCCATCCTGGGGCCTAGCGGCTGCGGCAAGAGCACGCTGCTGCGTATGGTATCGGGACTGGTGCCTTGTGATGCGGGTGAGATCCGCGTCGACGGCAAGTCGATTGCGGCGCCAGTCCCAGAGATCGGTGTGGTCTTCCAGACCAGCAACATGCTGCCGTGGCTTACGGTGGGTGACAACATCCGCTTGGGCGCCAAGCTGCGCAACCTCCCGAGCGTGAAGACCGAGGCGCGCCTGCCGGGTCTGCTCGATACGCTCGGACTCACGCAGTTTGTCGATCGCTACCCGCACGAGCTGTCGGGTGGCATGCGTCAGCGTGCGGCCATCGGGCAGATCCTGTTGCTCGAGCCGCGTGTGATGTTGATGGACGAGCCATTCGGCGCGTTGGATGCCCTCACGCGCGACAAGCTCAACGTCGAGTTGCTGCGCATCTGGCAACAGAGCACGCTGACGGTGCTGCTGGTCACGCACAGCATCCATGAGGCGGTGTTCCTGTCCGACCGCGTGCTGGTGATGTCGCCACGCCCCGGCCGCGTGCAGCACGATGTGAAGATCGACCTGCCTCGCCCGCGGCAGCCGGACGAGATCAAGCGCGACCCCCGCTACGGCGAATACGTCTCGGAACTGTCTCGCATGATGGGAGTGTTCTGACCTGAGTGTGGGTTCTGAACGGGGCGGGCGACTGCTACGATCGTGCATCGCCCGCCTTGAATGAAAACAGACATGCAAGCCAATCCGCTCAGCGAGATCTCTCTGATCCGCCGGCTGAAACTGAATCAACTGATGATCTTCGAGCGAGTGCTGGAGACGCGCTCGGTCGTGCGTGCCGCCAACGAAATGCGGCTGACGCAGCCCGCAGTGACGAAGGTCATTCACGAATTGGAATCGTGCTTTGACGGGGCGCTGTTCTCGCGCTCCAACCGCGGTGTCGTGCCAACGGAGCTGGGGCTCATGCTCGGCCGGCGCGTGAAGTCGCTCATGGCCGAGTTGCGCTACATGACCGATGAGCTGAATGACTTCCGGCTCGGCACCAGCGGACATGTGATTGTCGGTACGTTGATCTCGGCATCGGCACGGCTGCTGCCGCGTGCCATAGCCATGGTGAAGTCGCGCACGCCCAACGTGCTCGTCACCGTGCGTGAAGGGACGACCGCGCATCTGTTCCCGGCCTTGGCGACAAGCGATCTGGACATCGTCGTCGGCCGCTTGCCCGAGCGGGAGTTGCCGATTGCCAGTGCGTTTCCGCTGACGCACGAAGCGCTGTTCGATGAATCGCTGTGCGCGGTGGTAGGCAAGGGCTATGGCGCTTTGCCGGAGTGTGTGGCGCATCTGTCGGAGCTGGCGGGTTCGCCGTGGATTTTGCCGACACCGGACTCCCCGGCGCGGCTGGCGGCGGAGCATCTGTTCCGCTCCGCAGGCCTGCAGCTGCCGACCGATATTGTCGAGTCGCTCTCGCTGCTGACCAACATTGGCCTGCTGCTGGAGACGCCGCGCATTGCGCTGATGCCGCGCGTGGCAGCAAGGCAGTTTGCCGATGCTGGGTTGGTGAGCATTCTTGACCTGCCGCAAACAGCCGCGTTTGGCACCGTAGGATTTTCGGTGCGCTCAAACAAGGAGCAGAGCGCAGCGTGCGGGGTCTTTATCGAATGTCTGCGAGAAGCCGCGCAAGCAACCACACCCGACGCCGGGAAATTCGCCTGAAACCCAAGCAGGACTAGCCTTGCGCTGGTATTCCGGTTTGGGATACTCAGCGCCGAATGTTTCATTGTTCTTCTTCGCCGCGCATCCCTAGACTCCTGCCAACACCTCAACAAGAGCAGGAGACGTTGTGAACCAGGAACCGGCTGGCGCCGCGCACGCACCGCGGCTTTTACGGCACTACATCGATGGCGAGTTCGTGGCGAGCGCCACCACGTTTGCCGATGTCAGCCCTGTCGACGGCACGCTGGTCGCGCAGGTGTGCGAGGCCGATGCCGCTGCCGTTGATCGGGCCGTGCGCGCCGCACGCACCGCTCAACTCACGGGCTGGCGCGACACCGCCCCCGCCGAGCGCGCCGATTGGTTGCATCGCATTGCCGACGGCATCCAGGCGCGCTTCGACGACTTTGTGGCCGCTGAAGTGGCCGACACCGGCCGCCCGCTCACGCAGGCCCGCACGCTGGACGTGGCACGCGGCATCGCCAACTTCCGCACGTTTGCCGACCTGATCCGCACGGCCAACAGCGAGTTCTTCGAGACGCATACGCCCGACGGCAGCGAGTACATCAACTACGTGCGACGCAAGCCGCTGGGCGTGATCGGCATCATCTCGCCGTGGAACCTGCCGCTGCTGCTCTTTACGTGGAAGGTTGCGCCCGCGCTGGCCATGGGCAATTGCGTCGTCGCCAAGCCGTCGGAAGAGACGCCGGGGTCGGCCACGCTACTGGCGGAGGTCATGCACGACGTTGGCTTGCCGCCGGGCGTGTTCAACCTGATTCACGGCCATGGCCCGAACGCCGCAGGGGAGTTCCTCACACGACATCCGGACATCAGCGCCATCACCTTCACGGGTGAATCGCGCACCGGCAGCGCCATCATGAAGACCGTCGCCGATGGTGTGAAAGAGATCTCGTTTGAGCTGGGCGGCAAGAACGCCGCAGTGGTGTTTGCCGATGCGGATTTCGACGCCGCGGTGGAGGGCGTCGTCAAATCAAGCTTCACCAATGCCGGGCAGGTGTGCCTGTGCAGCGAGCGTGTCTATGTCGAGCGACCGATCTTCGATCGCTTTGTCGCGGCCTTGAAGGAGCGCACTGAGCAACTGTGTGTCGGCGCACCAGACGACCCGGCCACCACCATGGGCCCGCTTATCTCGCGTGGGCATCGGGAGAAGGTCCTGTCCTACTTCCGCTTGGCGGTGGAAGAGGGCGCCACGGTCGTCACGGGCGGCAGCGTACCGCAGTTTGGTGACGCCCGAGACGACGGCGCCTTTGTACAGCCGACCATCTGGACCGGTCTGCCCGACACTGCACGCTGCGTGAAAGAGGAAATCTTCGGCCCGGTGTGCCACATCGCCCCGTTTGACGCAGAGGACGAAGTGATCCGCCGGGTCAACGACAGCGCCTATGGTCTGGCCGCCAGCATCTGGACTACGCAGCTCGCACGCGGCCATCGCGTTGCCAAGCAGATCGAAACCGGCATCGTCTGGATAAACGCCTGGTTCGTGCGCGACCTGCGTACGCCGTTTGGCGGTGCCAAGCTCTCCGGCATTGGCCGCGAGGGTGGGCGGCATTCGCTCGATTTCTACTCCGAGTTGACCAACGTCTGCGTGAGGGTCGCATGAGCACCATCGATATGAACGCGGCCGTCGCGTTGGCGCATCAACTGTGGCAAGCCGAGCAGGACCGCGCCCCACACGCGCCCGTTCGTGACGCGATTGCCGCGCTCGGCGGCGATCCGCTGGAGGCGGCATATGCCGTGCAGCGCGTCAACACGGAACGCAAGCTCGCCAATGGCCGCCGGTTGGTGGGCCGCAAGATCGGTCTGACATCCAAGGCGGTGCAGGCTCAACTGGGCGTCGATCAACCCGATTTCGGCATGCTGTTCGACGACATGGCGATTGCCGATGGCGAAGAGATCGCGCTGTCTCGCACGCTGCAGCCGAAGGTGGAAGCCGAGATCGCACTTGTGCTGGAACACGATCTGCCGCACGAGCGCCACACCATTGCAGACCTCATTCGCGCGACGGCCTACGCGCTGCCCGCCATCGAGATCGTCGGCAGCCGCATTGCCAACTGGGACATCCGCCTGACCGACACGGTGGCCGACAACGCGTCCAGCGGCTTGTTTGTACTCGGCAACCGTCCGGTCAAGCTCGATGCGTTCGACGCCATGCAGTGCGGCATGGTGATGGAGCGTCGCGGCGATCAGGTGAGCGTAGGCGCTGGGGCAGCATGCCTCGGTAACCCGCTGTACGCCGCGCTCTGGCTGGCCAACACCATGACCCGTGTGAATGCACCGCTTCGGGCCGGCGACATCGTGCTCACAGGTGCACTCGGGCCGATGGTGGCTGTCACCCCCGGCGACATCTTTACCGCAGATATCGAAGGCCTCGGCAGTGTGAGCGCTTGTTTTTCCACCCAACCGGATCCCGTGCAATGAAGGGAAAATCCAAGCAGGCCGTCGCCATCATCGGCTCCGGCAATATCGGCACCGATTTGATGATCAAGGTGCTGCGTCACGGTCAGCATCTGGAGATGGGCGCGATGGTCGGCATCGACCCCAACTCTGACGGGCTGGCGCGCGCCTCCCGACTTGGCGTGCCTACCACCTCGGGCGGCATCGAAGGGCTGGTCGCAATGCCCAACTTTGGCGATATTCGGATCGCGTTTGACGCGACCTCCGCCGGCGCGCACGCCCACCACGTAAAGGTGCTGCGCCAGCATGGTGTTCAGGTGATCGACTTGACTCCCGCTGCCATCGGACCTTTCGTCGTGCCAGTGGTGAACCTGTTCGAGCATGTCGAAGCGCCCAATGTGAACATGGTGACCTGCGGTGGCCAGGCAACGATTCCCATCGTGGCTGCGGTCTCGCGGGTTGCTCCTGTGCACTATGCGGAGATTGTTGCCTCCATCGCGAGCCGTTCTGCCGGCCCCGGTACGCGCGCCAACATCGACGAGTTCACGGAGACGACTTCGAAGGCCATCGAAACCGTGGGCGGTGCGGCGCGCGGCAAGGCCATCATCGTGCTGAACCCGGCCGAGCCGCCGTTGATGATGCGCGACACCGTCTACTGCCTCACCGACGAAGATGCAGACACCGCCGCCATTGCAGACTCGATCGAAGCCATGGTGGCGGCCGTCGCCGGCTACGTACCGGGCTATCGGCTCAAACAGGCTGTCCAGTTTGACCGCTACACAGCTGACAGCCTGCTGGCACTCCACGCGAATGACCGCCGCGCAGGGTTGAAGGTGAGCGTCTTCCTGGAGGTGGAAGGTGCCGCGCATTACCTGCCGTCGTACGCGGGCAATCTGGACATCATGACCTCGGCAGCGCTGGCCGCTGCCGAGCAGATCGCGGCAAGCCGCGCAGCAGCCTGACGGAGGATCGGCCATGACCACGATTACCAAGACTGACGCCAAGAAAATCTACGTCTCGGACGTGACGCTGCGCGACGGCATGCACGCGATTCGCCATCAGTACTCGCTCGAACAGGCGGTTGCCATTGCCCAGGCGCTGGATGAGGCGGGTGTCGATAGCATTGAAGTTGCGCACGGCGACGGACTGTCGGGTTCGAGCTTCAACTACGGCTTTGGCGCACACACTGATCTGGAGTGGATCGCCGCCGTTGCCAGCGCCGTCAAACGCGCCCGCGTGGCGACGTTGCTCCTGCCCGGCATCGGCACCGTTCATGATTTGCGCGCCGCTTACGATGCCGGTGCGCGCGTCGTGCGCATCGCCACCCACTGCACCGAGGCGGACATCTCCAGGCAGCACATCGAGTACGCCCGCTCGCTTGGCATGGATACCGTCGGCTTCCTGATGATGTCGCACATGACCACCCCGCAAGCGCTGAGCGTGCAGGCGAAGCTGATGGAAAGCTACGGCGCGCAATGCGTCTATGTGGTGGATTCCGGAGGCGCGCTCAGCATGCGCGATGTGGCCGAGCGCTTCGACGCGCTAAAAGCCGTATTGGACCCCGCGACGCAAACGGGCATGCATGCGCACCACAATCTCTCACTGGGTGTGGCGAACTCCATTGTTGCGCTGGAACACGGCTGTGACCGCGTGGATGCCTCGCTGACGGGCATGGGCGCGGGTGCCGGTAACGCACCGCTGGAAGTGTTCATTGCTGCCGTTGACCGCATGGGCCTGCACCACGGCTGCGACGTGAAGAAGCTGATCGACGCGGCAGAAGACATCGTGCGACCGCTGCAGGAGCGCCCCGTACGGGTCGATCGCGAAACGCTTGCGTTGGGCTACGCCGGTGTGTACTCAAGCTTCCTGCGCCATACCGAAACAGCAGCGGCCAAGTACGGGTTGTCTGCGTTCGACATCATGGTCGAGCTGGGCCGCCGCCGCATGGTGGGCGGTCAGGAAGACATGATCGTCGACGTGGCGCTCGACATGCTGAAGGCCCGCGAGTCCGCGCTGAAGTTGCCGGGCAAGGAGGCCGCATGACCGATCTCAACGCCATTGCCGCGCGTATTGACGATGCAGCACGCTATGCAGAGCCCATTGCCCAGTTGACCGATGACGCGGGTTTTTCGCTGGACGAAGCCTACGAAATCCAGCGTGTGTCGATCGAGCGCCGCATCCATCGCGGTGAAAGCATGGTGGGCGTCAAGCTGGGCTTTACCAGCCGGGCCAAGATGGTGCAGATGGGCGTCGATAGCCTGATCTGGGGCTGGTTGACCGACTGCATGCTTGAAGAAGACGGCGGGCGGGTATCGCTCGATCGCTTCATTCACCCGCGTGTGGAGCCGGAAGTGTGCTTCCTGACCGGTCGTGAGATCGACCGGCCCCTCACATTGCTGGAAGCCGCGAGCTATCTGGAAGCCGTGGCGCCTGCCATGGAGATCATCGATTCGCGCTACCGCAACTTCAAGTTCACGCTGGAAGACGTGGTGGCCGACAACTGCTCGTCTGCGGGGCTCGTCATTGGACCGTGGTCCCGCCGTTTTGACACGCTGCGTAATGCAGGCGTGCTCATGCGTGTGGATGGACATGCCGTGCAGATGGGCTCCACTGCCGCCATTCTGGGTGACCCCCTGCGCTCGGTCGTGCAGGCATCGCGCCTGATCTCGCAGAGCGGCTTGGTGCTGCCGTCCGGCTCGCTCGTCATGGCCGGCGCGGCGACTGCTGCACACACGCTGCCGCGAGGCGCGCACGTGCAGTGCGTGGTCAGCGGACTTGGCACCACGGAATTCACGACCTATTGAGCCATGACCTATTGAGCGCCAACAGCGCACCAGATTGCTATGACCACTGAAACCAATCCGCAAGGACGCCTCGTTGATGGGAAGGCCAAGCCGCGTGGCCGTTTCCCGCACATCACGCGCGCAGGCGATTTCCTGTTCGTCTCAGGCACCAGCTCGCGCCGTCCGGACAACACGATCGCTGGTGCCTCGGCCGACGCGCTGGGCACGACTGAACTCGACATTCGCGAACAGACCCGTGTCGTGATCGAAAACATCCGAGACATCCTGCGCAGCGAAGGCGCAGATCTGTCGAACCTGGTCGAGATCACGTCCTTTCTGGTCAACATGAACGACTTCGCCGGCTACAACGCGGTGTATGGCGAGTACTTTGACGAGACCGGTCCGACGCGTACGACGGTGGCGGTACACCAGTTGCCGCATCCGCATCTGGTGATCGAGATGAAGGCGATTGCTTACGCGCCCAAGCGATAACGCAGGCGGCATCGCAAAGAACGATAACGACAACGCCCGGCAGCAAGGAGCGAGACATGTTGACGTACGGAAAGCCGTTCAACTTCCAGCAATGGATCGATGAACACGGGCACCTGCTCAAGCCGCCTGTCGGCAACCAGCAGGTGTGGCAGGACAGCGATTTCATCGTGACGGTCGTGGGTGGGCCGAACCACCGCACGGACTATCACGACGATCCGTTCGAAGAGTTTTTCTACCAGATGCGCGGCAATGCGTATCTGAACCTCTGGATTGACGGCAAACGCGAGCGCCTCGACTTGAAGGAAGGCGACATCTTCCTGCTGCCCCCGCACGTACGGCACTCGCCGCAACGGCCGGAGGCGGGCAGCGTCTGCCTTGTCATCGAGCGGCAGCGTCCGGCAGGCGCGTTGGATGGTTTCGAGTGGTACTGCGATGCGTGTGGTCATCTCGTGCACCGCGTGGAAGTGCAGCTCAAGAGCATCGTGCGTGATCTGCCGCCGCTGTTCGAAGCGTTCTACGCGTCCGAAGACAAACGTCGTTGCCCGCATTGCGGCCATGTCCACCCGGGCAAGGAAGCCTGACGCTCTGGCGCCCCTTCACAAGCAATCAAGAAATCGCAATAGACGATGACACTTCGAATCGACATGCATTCGCACTTCTTCCCGCCCATCACACGGGAAGAGGCCGCGCGGCTTGATGCAGAGACAGCCCCGTGGCTGCGCATCGATGCCGATGGCGAACGCGGCATGATCATGGCGGGCGACCGCGCCTTTCGCCCCGTTTACCGCGCGCTTTGGGACCCCGCCAAGCGAATCGAAGAGATGGACGCGCTGGGCGTGGACGTGCAACTGGTTTGTGCCACGCCCGTGATGTTTGGCTACGGTTACGACGGCGCTACCGCGCACGACTGGGCCATGCGCATGAATGACCGCGCGCTCGACCTTTGTGCACATGCGCCGCAGCGCCTGAAGGCACTGGCGCAGGTGCCGCTGCAAGACATCGACCTGGCCTGCTGCGAGGCGACGCGAGCACACCGCTCGGGCCATCACGGCGTGCAGATCGGCAATCACCTTGGGCCGCGCGATCTGGACGACGCCCACCTCGTCACGTTCCTGACACACTGCGCGGACGACGGCATCCCTGTGCTCGTGCATCCGTGGGACATGATGACCGACGGCCGCATGAAGAAATGGATGCTGCCTTGGCTGGTTGCCATGCCGGCAGAGACGCAACTGAGTATGGTATCGCTCATCCTTTCCGGCGCGTTCGAGCGGATTCCCAAGTCGCTCAAGCTGTGCTTCGCGCACGGCGGCGGCAGCTTCGCGTTCCTGCTCGGACGCGTGCAGAACGCATGGGAGCAGCGCGACATCGTGCGTGAAGACTGCCCGAATCCACCCGCCTCGTATCTCGACCGCTTCCATGTGGACAGCGCGGTGTTCGACCCGGGTGCCTTGAGCCTGCTTGTCGACACCATGGGCGAAGACCGCGTCTTGCTTGGCTCCGACTACCCGTTCCCGCTGGGTGAGCAAAAGATTGGCGATCTCGTGGCCAACCATGCAGACCTGAACGACGGCGCCAAGGCCAAGATCCTGGGTGGCAATGCCGCGCGCTTCTTCGATTTGCCCGATGCAGCCTGAGCCAGAACGGCCGCACCACGCTCCTTTCAATACACAGTAAGACACCATGACTTTGACGATCACTCGGGACGCGTGCGCCGCATTGGATGCCGCCGATACCCTGGCCCATTGCCGCACGCGCTTCAACCTGCCTGCGGACACGATTTACCTAGACGGCAACTCGCTGGGGGCCATGCCGGCCCATGTGCCGGCACGCATGAAACAGGCGCTGGAGCACGAGTGGGCCCATGGCCTGATCCGCTCGTGGAACGACGCCGACTGGTACCCCGCACCGCGGCGCACTGGCGACAGGATCGCCAAGCTGGTCGGCGCGGGGCAGGGCGAGGTGATCGTGGCCGACTCCACGTCGGTGAACCTGTTCAAGGTACTGGTGGCCGCCACCCGCATGCTGCCGGGGCGTAGGGTGATCCTGGCCGAGCGGACGAATTTCCCGACCGACGTGTACATCGCGAGCAGCGTAGCTGAAATGACCGGTTGCGAACTGCGCTGCGTTGATCCGGACGACGTGCTGGGCGCAATCGACGAGACCGTTGCCATCGTGTCGCTCACGCACGTGAACTACAAGACCGGCAAGCGTTACGACATGGAAGCCGTCACCCGCCGTGCACATGAAGTCGGCGCGCTGATCGTCTGGGACTTGTGCCACACCGCCGGCGCCATGCCCGTGCACCTGAATGCATGCGAAGCCGACTTTGCCGTGGGCTGCGGCTACAAGTACCTGAATGGAGGCCCCGGCGCACCGGCGTTCGTGTTTGTTGCGTCGCGCCACCTGGCGGCAGTCCGTCAACCACTGACGGGCTGGCACGGCCACGCCAAGCCGTTCGAGTTCACGCACGATTACGCGCCACATCCTGCCATCGACCGCATGCTGACGGGCACCGCGCCGCAGCTCGGCGTGATCGCGCTGGAAAGCGCGCTTGAAGCGTTCGACGGTGTGGATCTCGACACGTTGCGCGCGAAGAGCGTTGCGCTGGGCAACCTGTTCATCTCCCTGGCTGATCAGGAACTCGCCGGCCTCGGCTGCGGCCTGGCGTCGCCGCGTGATGCGGATCAGCGCGGCAGTCAGGTTTCGCTCACGCACGAAGCGGGCTACGCAATCATGCAGGCGCTCATCGCGCGCAACGTGATCGGCGACTTCCGGGCGCCCGACATCCTCCGCTTCGGCTTCGCGCCGCTCTATGTTCGCTACGTCGATATCTGGGACACCATCGCCGCGCTCAAGGACATCATCGCGACCGGCGCGTGGAACGCACCTGAATTCCTCGCGCGCAAGTCGGTGACCTGAGCCAACGGCCAGGCACCCCGGCAATCCAACGACAAACAAGCGGCCGCGCTGGCGCGGTGCCGGCCGCAGCAAGGAGACACGCCGTGAAGCTACAACACGGATTCAACGCGATTGTTGAGCGGGAAAAGGGGCTGCACCGAAGCCTGTCCACCGGTCAGCTTTCAATGATCGCCATCGGGGGTGCCATTGGCACGGGCCTGTTCCTGGGCAGCGGCTTCGCCATCGGATTTGCCGGGCCTGGTGTTCTGGTGAGCTACGCGATCGGCGCGCTGATCGCCTTGCTGCTCATGGGCTGCCTGGCCGAAATGACGGTCGCCCATCCGACCTCCGGCTCGTTCGGCGCCTATGCCGAGCACTACATCGCGCCGTGGGCCGGATTTCTGGTGCGCTATGCGTACTGGTCTTCGATCGTGCTGGCGGTGGGCGCGGAGGTGACGGCCATCGCTGTGTACATGAAGTACTGGTTTCCGGGGGTGCCCGGCTGGTATTGGATCGTCGGCTTTTCGGCGGCACTCATCGGCGTCAACGTGGTCAGCGTGAAGATGTTCGGCGCGGTCGAGTATGTGTTTTCGATGCTGAAGATCGTGGCCATCGTCGGTTTCATCCTGCTGGGTGCGTACGTGGTGTTCAACGCGCCGGCAGCGTCGGGCATTGGCTTGGCGAACTACCGGGTGCAGGGCGGCTTCTTTCCGAAGGGGGCGTGGGGCACGTGGGTGGCTGTGATCGTGTCGATCTTCAGTTACCTGAGCATCGAGATGATTGCCGTGGCCGCCGGTGAGGCGCGCGACCCGCACAAGGCGATCACGAGCGCCTTCCGGGCCACCATGATCCGGCTGGTCGTGTTCTATCTGCTGACGCTTGCGCTGATGCTCGCCATCGTGCCGTGGACAGACGCCGGTGCCAACGAAAGCCCGTTCGTGAAAGTGATGGCCGCGACATCGGTGCCTGGCGCTGCCGGCGTCTTCAACTTCGTGATCCTGGTGGCCGCGCTGTCGGCCATGAACAGCCAGCTCTACATCACCACGCGGATGATGTTCAGTCTGTCGCGCGCAGGTTATGCACCCAAGGCGCTGGGCCGTTTGAATGCGAGCGGTGTACCGACGGGGGCGCTACTGCTTTCGGCAGTCGGTATTGCGGTGGCCACCGTGCTCAATGCAATGTACCCGGACAGTGCCTTCCTGCTGATGATGTCGGTGTCGATGTTCGGCGCGATGTTGACATGGCTGATGATCTTCATCACACATCTGTTCTTCCGCCGCCAGCACCGCGGCCAGGTGCTGGCGTTTCGCATGTGGGGGTTCCCGGTAACGTCGCTGGCGGGCGCCGGGCTGATGGCGGCAGCGCTGGTTACCACCTACTTCACGCCCGAGTTCCGGATGACGCTGCTGTGCGGCGTGCCGTTCATGGTTGCGCTCTTGGCGGTGTATGGCGTGTGGTATCGCCGGCAAGCACATGCTAACCAGGCGCTGACCTCTTCTTGATCCGGCGAATGTCCGTTATTCTCGCCAATCCCAACATTGACGGAGTCGCTCTTCATGTCGCTGAATTTTCTCGGCATTGCCGGCAGCCTGCGCCGCAAATCCACCAACCAGGGCCTGCTGCGTGCGGCGTCCACCCGCGTGCCCGCCGGCGTTGAAATGGACGTGGCCGATCTGACGGATATTCCGTTCTACAACGCCGACATTACGGACAAGCCTGCTTCGGTGGTGCGCGTGCTCGAACAGATCGGGCGCGCCGATGCGCTGGTGCTGGCCTGCCCTGAATACAACTACTCGCTGGCGCCGGCGCTGAAGAACATTCTTGACTGGGCCTCGCGCGAACCCAACAACGCGTTGCTGGCAGGCAAGCCGGTCGCGATCCTGGGCGCGGGCGGCGGCATGGGTACGTCGCGCGCGCAGTATCACCTGCGTCAGGTGTGCGTGTATCTGGACCTGCATCCGCTGAACAAGCCGGAAGTGTTTGCCAACGCGTTTGCCGGCGGCTTCACCGCCGATGGCGATCTCACAGACGAGCGCATCGCCGGCCTGATCACCGAGCAGATGCAGGCGCTGGCCAACTGGACGTTGAAGCACAAGGCTTGATCGAGGCCTTGCGATAGCAGTCTCACTCGCCGGCGTGCAGCGTACGGTTGCGCCCGGCGAGTGAACCCGCCACCAGGGATGCGAGCGCAATAGCGCTGAACAGCCAGCCCATCACGGCCCAGCTGCCCGTCAGATCGTGCAGCACGCCCATGAGATACGGCCCCGCGGCAGCCATGGTGTAGCCAATGCCCTGCGTCATGGCCGACAGGCTTGCCGCCACGCGCGCATCGGCCGAGCGCAGCACGATCAACGACAGCGCCACGCTGAAATTGCCGCCCTGGCCGAGTCCCAACAAGACCGCCCACCACCACAGCGTCGACAACGGCGCATACAGGCAGCCCATCAGGCCGGCCCAGCACATCAGCATCATCAAGATCACGGCGGGGCGTTGGTCGCGGCCGAGCCGCGCCACAAAGGGCCCACCCAGCGCGGTGATGAGCTGCACGAGAATCGACACCGCCACCACCACGCCCGACTGCACGGCAGACAGCCCGCGGTCTTGCAGGATCACCGGCAGCCAGCCGAAGACGCAATACGCCAGCGACGATTGCAGCCCCATATGGAGGGTCACCTGCCAGGCAATCGGCTTGTTCCACAGTGACACACGCTGCAGCCGAGTGGCCGAGCCCTTGCCGTGCGCATGCCGCATATGCGGCCACCAGCCGACAAAAGCCAGCAGCGCGGGGAGAGCCCAGAACGCCAACGCAAGCTGCCAGCCGCCCAGCCATGCCGAAAGCGGCGCGCTGGCGCCGGCTGCCACCGCCGCACCAAAGCACAGCGCCATGGTGTAGACGCCTGTCATCAGGTCAGCCTGGCGGCCGAAATCCCGCTTGACGATGCCCGGCAACAGGACGCCCGTCACGCCAATGCAGGCGCCCGCCGCCAGCGTGCCGATGAAGAGCGGTGCAACGCCACCCGCGCTGCGCAAGGCAATGCCTGCCGCCAACGCAATCAGTAAGCCGCCCACGGCGCGTTCTGCGCCAAACCGCCGAGCCAGCACCGCGGCTGCAGGCGCAAACAGGCCCAGGCACAACACCGGCAGGGTCGTCAGCAACCCCGCCGTGGCGCCCGACAACCCTGTGCCAGCCGCCACCTGTTTCAGCACGGGCGACAGGCTCGACAGCGCGGGCCGCAGGTTCACGCCCACCAGCACCAGCCCGACAACGAGCAGGATCAGCGCGCTGGACGAACGGCGGTCTGCAGCGTCATGCGCAGCAGGAGATGGCGATGTGTGTGGACGTTGGGACATGGCAGAACGGGCATGCAAGCAAGCTGCCGATTGTAGGTCGCGCGCCGGATTGGTGCATGCGCGCCACCCAATGCCAATGATCCCGACTCCGTCATTACGTAGGATCAAGGCGCGCGGCGAGGTCGGACAGTACGTCTGCGGAAGGCGCGCCGCGTTCGGCCGCCAAGGTCAGCGCACGCCGTGTGAGCGCTGTGTAAAGCGCGGCATGATCGGCGCCCAGTGCATCCAGTGCGTGCAGATGTTTGTCGATGACGCCGCCGTCTCCGCGCGAGACTGGGCCTGCCAATGCGCCAGCCAGGCCACGTGCGCGTGCCGCGGCCAGCGTGCCGTCCACCAGCGGCCACATGGCAGCCACGGCGGCATCACGGTCGATGCCTGCGGCCTCCCACAACGTGGCGGCTTCATGGAGTGCGCACAGCAGGAAGCTGGCCGCGTAGTTGGCCCCGGCGTGATACAGGGCACGTTGCCCGGCACGCACTTTCAACGGCGTGCAGCCGAGCCGCAGTGCAAAGCTGGCGAGCGCCGCGTCGTGTGGGGCATCGGCGTCAATGGCGATGGACGCGCCGCCCAGACGTTCGGCATCGTCGGGCAAGCCGGCAAACAGAAACAGCGGATGAAAGCTGGCGGTATCCGCGCCGCACCGGCGAGCGCCCTCCAGCAAGTCGCGCTCGCCGGCACCGCTGCAGTGGATGACGAGTTGGCCGGGTCGCCAGCGGATGTTATCGACCACGCCCGGGATGGCGTCATCCGGCACGGTCACGAACACCCAGTCGGCAGCATCCGCCACGCCTTGCGCGTCGACGGCCTTGGCGCCTGTAGCATGCGCGAGCCAAGCGGCAGGTGCGCTTGAACGGTTGGCAACCGCCACGGTGCGTACACCGGCGCCGTGTGCCCGCGTGGCCAATGCCCGCGCCAGCCGGCCCGCGCCAATCCAGCCCACCGAAACCGGCGTTTCGATTGCAAACGACGTCATGGCAACCCTCGATTTTTCATGGTCTGCATCTTATAGCGAAGCCACGTCAGGTGATCGGGCGGTACGGCGGCCGGTAAACTGCACGCCTTCGCCTGCAGCGTTGGGCCGCGCGCGAACAAACGGTTTTTTTGGATGGACATGTCAGTGCAGGCAGGCGTTATGCAAAGCAAAAGTAGGGCAACCGTCATCGGGCTTATCGCGGTGCTGCTATGGAGTTCGATCGTCGGGTTGATCCGGGGCGTGAGCCAGCATCTGGGGGCCGTAGGTGGCGCTGCCATGATCTATACCGTCGCGTCGATGCTGCTCGTATTGACTGTCGGCTTCCATCATTTGAAGACGTTTCCGCGGCGCTATCTGGTGTGGGGCAGCCTGCTGTTCGTGTCGTATGAGCTGTGCCTCTCGCTGTCGATCGGCTATGCCAACAGCGGGCGGCAGGCGATCGAAGTCGGGATGGTCAATTACCTGTGGCCGACGTTCACGATGCTGTCTGCGATTGCCTTCAACAAGCAGCGGGCGAATGCCCTGATCATGCCGGGTGTCCTTGTTTCCATCATCGGGATTTGCTTCGTGCTTGGCGGTGATCAAGGGTTCGATATCGTCGGCATGGCCGAGAACATCAAAGACAACCCGCTCAGTTACGGATTGGCGTTCGCCGGCGCGGTGATCTGGGCAGCGTATTGCACGGTCACCAGCCGGATTGCCGAGGGCAAGAATGGCGCAACGCTGTTCTTCATCCTGACGGCGCTGGCCCTGTGGATCAAGTTTTTCGCCACGGGTGGCGGTGCAATGCATTTCAGCGTGTCGGCGATGATTTATCTCGCGTTGGCCGCGTCAGCAATGGGCTTCGGCTACGCGGCCTGGAATGTCGGCATCCTGCACGGCAATGTCACGGTGTTGGCGACCGCGTCATATTTCATCCCTGTGTTTTCTGCTGCCCTGGCCGCTGTGTTGTTGCATGCCCCGCTGTCGTTTGCGTTCTGGAAGGGCGCACTGATGGTGGTTGCGGGGTCGATCCTGTGCTGGCTTGCGACGCGTGGGGGTCGGGCAAAGACGTTGTCTTCGCCCAAGTCTTCGGCCTGACATAAGAACGGGCACACCCACACATCCGCGGTATTTAATATTCGCAATTAACCGCCAAGATGTAAGAAAAACCGCAGATATAGCCAGCACGGGAACGAGGCGTGCTAGATGCCGGGTAAGCCGCTGCGCCACGAGGGAACGGCGGCATACCAACACAGAAACAGGAGGCATCATGTTGAGCACCATTCTCATCATCGTTCTCATCTTGCTGCTGATCGGCGCGTTGCCGTCTTGGCCGTACAGCCGGGGCTGGGGCTACGGGCCGACGGGCGGCCTCGGGCTGATTGTGGTGATCGTGGTCATTCTCGTGCTGCTGGGCTATATCTGACGCCAGCCAACGCCGATGCACGCATGGTTCTGAGCATCGCCTGACCGGTTTCCGAGGGTTGGCTGAGCACCGTAGTGGGGCGAGTGTCTTGCAGACGCTTGACTGGGCATAATCCCAGCTGCGTTCCCGAAGGACACTTCCATGAAGACAGGTCGACACGCCGGCGTCCACGCGCCCGGCGGTCGCGCCCGAATCGCGCCGGTGTTGCTGGCCCTGCTGTTGGCCGGCTGCGCGGTCGGGCCCGATTACCACACGCCGCCCCTGAGCGGCCCCGAAGCGCCGCAAGGCTGGCACGCCACGCTGCCGCACCACGGCAACCGCATGGCGCTGGCGCACTGGTGGGAGCAATTTCACGACCCGGTGCTGACACAACTGGTGGAGCAAGCGGATGCGACCAGCCCGACAATCGCGCAGGCCGTCGGCCGCGTGCGCGAGGCGCGGGCGAGCGTTTCCGCCAGCCGGGCGGCGCTGTTCCCGCAACTGAAAGGCTCCGGCTCTGCCACGCGGCAGGGCGGGTTTGGTGGTAACCAGTTTGCCGGCGGCACGGGCGGGCTGTCTGCCGGTGCGCTGAGTCCCACGCTGGGCCTGGGTACGATCACCACTTTGGCGGCGCAGGCCGACGCGTCGTGGGAGATCGATCTCTTCGGCGGCAAACGCCGCAGCCTGGAAGGCGCCGATGCGCGCCTGACTGCCAGCGAAGCCGATTGGCACGACGCGCGGGTGTCGCTCGCCGCCGAGGTTGCCAATGCTTATTTGCAGCAACGCGAGTGTGAGGCGCTGGTCGACATCGGCGCGGCAACGTTGTCGTCCCGACAGGAAACGCTGCAACTGACCGAACGCAAATTCCGCGCTGGCTTTGTCGCGCCGGCTGATTTTGCGCAAGCGCAGGCCACGGTGGGAGATGCCGTCAATGCGCTGGAAGGCCAGCGTGCGCAATGTGCGCAGGGCATCGACAAGCTCGTCACGCTCACCGGCATGGACCACGATGCGCTGAACGGGCTGCTATCCAAGGCCAGCGCGCAGATTCCGGCGCCGCCCGATGCCGGCGTGCCCGATGTACCGGCGCAGGTGCTGTCGCAACGGCCGGATGTGTCGTCGGCCGAGCGCGCGGTGGCGGGGGCAAGCGCCGATATCGGGGTGGCGGTGGCGAGCCGATTGCCGTCGATCACACTGGCGGGCTCCATCGGCATCAATTCGTACCGCCTTGGCGGGCAATCGCTGACGACCAAGTCTTGGTCGTTCGGGCCATCGGTGTCGTTGCCGATCTTTGACGGTGGCTCGGGTGCGGCGCGCGTGGAAACAGCACGCGCCCGTTACGACCAGGCGCTGGCCAGCTACCGCAGCAAGGTGCGTCAGGCTGTGCAGGAAGTGGAGGATGCGCTGGTGCGCCTGGACGCTTCCGACCGACGTGTCGACGCAGCCACCATGGCCGACGCCCAATACGCAAAGGTGCTGGAAGCGTCCAACGCCCGCTATCGTCTGGGCGCGGGCAGCCTGCTTCAGTTGGAAGACGTGCGACGCACTGCGTTGCAGGCTTCGCAGTCTCTGGCGGCGGTCAAGCTTGAACGCGCGCAAGCCTGGGTGGCGCTGTACAAGGCCGTGGGCGGCGGCTGGCGCGACGATGCGCCCAATCCTCATCCCGATAACAAGACCACTGCGCCGACCGCTCAGGGCCGGACGCATACCGGAAGCGCTTCATGACAGGACAACGAGTTTGGATGGCCGCGCTGGCCGTGATGCTGGCCAGCGCGTTGGCGGCGTGCGGCAAATCTGCGCCCGAGAACAAGAAGAACGAGCAGACGCCTGCCAAGCCGGCGCTGGCCGTCAACGTCGCGCACCTCGCGCAGCAGGTGTGGCCGCGCATCGCCACGGCCAGCGGTGCGGTGCAGCCGTGGCAGGAAGCCAGCATCGGCGCCGAGGTGAGCGGGCTGAAGCTGGCGGAAGTGCTCGTCAACGTGGGCGATGTGGTGAAGCAAGGCCAACTGCTTGCCCGTCTATCGGATGAAACCGTGCGCGCCGATGTGGCTGCGCAACGCGCCAGCCTGGCCGAAGCCGAAGCATCGGCCGCGCAAGCCGCCGGCGAGGCGCACCGCGCGCATGAACTCGACAAGAGCGGTGCGATCAGCCAACAGGATCTGATCCAGTACGACACGCAGGCCAAGACGGCTGCTGCCAAGCTGGCCGCAGCCCGGGCGCAGTTCGAGAGCCAGCAATTGCGATTGCGCTACACGCGTGTGGTCGCACCCGACGACGGCGTGATCAGCGCACGCACGGCCACCGTGGGCGCTGTGGTGTCATCCGGCACCGAACTCTTCAAGCTCATCCGCAAGAATCGCCTGGAATGGCGCGCCGAAATGCACGGCGACATCCTGCCCCGCATCCAGCCCGGCCAAGCCGCGCGCGTGCGCCGCATGGACGGCGGCGTGGTAAACGGCCGCGTGCGCCAGGTCGCTCCCACGGTCGACGCCAACACGCGCAATGGCCTCGTCTATGTCGATCTGCCGCCGGAAGCTGCAACGTCCGGCGTGAAAGCCGGCATGTATCTCTCGGGCGATGTGCAGCTGGGCGATGCGCCGGCTGCGACCGTGCCGGAGACCGCCGTGTTCTCACGCGATGGCTACGACTACGTGATGGTGATCGGCCAACAAGGCCGTGTGCGCCAGACCAAGGTTACAGCTGGCCGCCGCCAGGACGGGCAAGTCGAAATCGTGCAGGGCATCGGCGCGAAGGACGGCGTGGTCGCCGCCGGCGCAGCATTCCTGAGCGATGGCGATGTGGTGCGTGTGGCCGCTGGCGGTACAGCCTCCGCGCCCGCCGCATCGGCGCCCGCAGCCGGAGCCAAGCCATGAACTTTTCTGCCTGGGCGATCCGCAAGCCGATCCCTTCGATCCTGCTGTTCATCCTGATCACGGTGGCAGGGCTGGTGTCGTTCAAGATGTTGTCGATCCAGAACTTTCCGGACATCGATTTTCCTGCCGTATCCGTGACGGCTAGCCTGCCGGGCGCCACGCCCACGCAGATGGAAACCGAGGTCACGCGCAAGATCGAAGACAGCATTGCGAGCATCGGCGCGATCAAGCACATCACGTCCACCATCAACGACGGCAGCTCGACCACGATGGTCGAGTTCCAGCTTGAGAAGGATGTGCAGGAAGCCGTGAACGACGTGCGCGATGCGGTCAGCCGTATCCGTGCGCAGCTGCCATCTGACGTGCAGGAGCCGGTCATCTCCCGCGTGACATTCGCAAGCCTCCCGGTGCTGACGTACGCCGTGGAAGCAAGCGACATGGACGCGGAGGACCTCTCCTGGTTCGTCGACAACACGGTCAACAAGCGGTTGCTGTCGGTGCATGGCGTGGCCAAGGTGACGCGCCAGGGCGGCGTGGACCGCGAAGTGCGCGTCCAGCTCGACCCCGTACGCTTGCAGGCATTGAACGTTTCGGCGGCGGACATCAGCGCGCAAGTGCGCGGCATGCAGCAGGAAGCGCCGGGTGGGCGCGGCAACGTCGGCGGGCAGGAACAGGCGGTGCGCACGCTGGGCACCGTGAAGAGCGCGCGCGAACTGGCGCAGATGGACATCCCGTTGTCGGACGGCCGGCGCATTCGCCTTGCAGATGTCGCAGACGTGCGCGACACCGCGGCGGAGCCCCGCCAGATGGCGCTGTTCGACGGCAAGCCCGTCGTCAGCTTCCAGGTGTTCCGCTCGCGCGGTGCGAGCGAAATCTCGGTGGCCAAGGGTGTGCGCGACGCGCTGGCCGCATTGCAGGCCGAACGGCCCAATGTGCATGTGACCGAGGTCTACAACATGGTCAAGCCGGTGTCGGATGCATACACCGCCTCGATGCACGCGCTGTACGAAGGCGCCATCCTGGCCGTGATCGTGGTGTGGCTGTTCCTGCGCGATTGGCGTGCCACGTTCGTGTCGGCCGTGGCGCTGCCGCTGTCGATCATTCCCACGTTCGCGGCCATGCAGTTGCTCGACTTCACGCTCAACGGGATCACGCTGCTGGCCCTCACGCTGGTGGTCGGGATTCTCGTCGACGATGCCATCGTGGAGGTGGAGAACATCGTGCGCCACCTGCGCAATGGCAAGAAGCCGCTGGAAGCCGCCATGGAAGCCGCGCAGGAAATTGGCCTGGCCGTGGTGGCGACATCGCTCACGCTGGTGGCGGTGTTTCTGCCGACGGCGTTCATGGGCGGCATCTCGGGCAAGTTCTTCAAGCAGTTCGGCTGGACGGCATCGCTGGCGGTGCTGGCCTCGCTGCTGGTGGCGCGGCTGCTCACCCCCATGATGGCGGCCTACATGCTCAAGCCGCAGGATGAGCCCAACCGCGACGGCTGGATCATGACGCGCTATCTGCAGGCGGCACGCTGGTGTCTCGTGCACCCCTGGAAAACGGGCGGTATGGCAGCGGCGTTCTTCGCTGTGTCGGTCGCCATCATCGGACTGATTCCGGCAACGTTCCTGCCGCCAGAGGACTGGGCGCAGCTCCAGATGACGGTGGAAAGCCCGCCCGGCAGCACCATCGCCCAGACCCGCGACAACACCGAGCGCGTGCGCAAGATCGTGATGCAGCACAAGGAAGTCCGTCACGTCTATACCGCCATCGGCTCGGGCGTGATGGCTGGTGTGCCAGGTTCCAGCGGCGGTGAGGTGCGCAACGGCACGCTCACGATCTCACTCACCGACCGGCATGATCGGCACGTCAAGCAGCAGGACGTCCAGCGCCAGTTGCGCGAAATGCTGGAAGGCGTGCCGGGCGTGCGGATCTCGTTCGGTGCGGTGGGCTCTGGCGAGCAACTCCAGGTGGTGCTGACCGGCGACGACCCCGCCACGCTTCAGCAGGCCGCGCGCGATGTGATGCGCGATCTGCGTACCGTGCCGGGGCTCGGCGCGGTCACATCGTCGGCGAGTCTGCTCCGGCCCGAAATCGTCATCCGCCCGGACTTTGCGCGCGCGGCACAGCAAGGTGTGACAGCCGCCGCCATCGGCCAGGCCGTGCGCGTGGCCACCGCCGGCGACTACGACGTCAACCTGCCCAAGCTGAACCTGCCGGAGCGGCAGGTGTACATCCGCGTTGAACTCGATCCGAAGGCGCGCAACCAGATCGATACGATTCGCCAGTTGCGCGTGCCGGGCCGCAACGGCGCGGTGCCGCTGGAAAACATCGCCGATATTTCCATCGGCAGCGGCCCCGCGCAGATTGACCGCTATGACCGCAGCCGCAACGTCACCATCAGCGTCGGCCTGGAGGGGCGCGCGCTTGGCGACACCAACATGGCGGTGGAGGCGCTGCCGTCCATCAAGAACTTGCCGCCGGGCGTGCGCCGCATTGCCTCGGGGGACGTGGAGGGCATGCAGGAGCTGTTCAGCAGTTTCTTCCTCGCCATGTTCGCGGGGGTGCTGTGCGTGTATGCCGTGCTGGTGCTGCTGTTCCACGACTTCACGCAGCCGGTGACGATCCTGGCGGCGCTGCCGCTGTCGGTGGGCGGAGCGTTCGGGCTCTTGGCGCTGTTTGGTTTCAGCTTGTCGCTGCCGGCGTTGATCGGCTTGCTGATGCTGATGGGCATCGTGACCAAAAACTCGATCCTGCTGGTGGAATACGCCATCGTCGCGCGGCGTGATCTTGGCATGTCTCGCACCGAGGCCATCATCGATGCATGCCACAAGCGCGCACGCCCCATCGTCATGACCACGGTGGCCATGACGGCCGGCATGGTACCAATGGCGCTCGGTCTGGAGGGCGATGCGGGTTTCCGGGCGCCGATGGCCGTGGCGGTGATCGGCGGCCTGCTGACTTCCACGCTGCTGAGCCTGCTGGTGGTGCCGGTGGTGTTCGAAAAGGTGGATGACTTCAAGGAGTGGACGCTGCGCAAGTTCCGTGGCGTGCGCCATCACGGGCACAGCGCTGAGCCTGTACCGCAGCAGGAGCAGCGATAACGGTGGCGTCGCCCCGGCCTCACGGAGGCCGGCGAAGCGGCCGCCTCCGGGGCGCTACACGGAAGCGTCGCCGTCTTCGGCAATCGATTCCATGGGGCGGCGGCCTCGACGTGCTACGGCGGGTAGCGTCGCGGAGGTCAGCACTGGACCTTGTTGTCGCGCCCAGCGCGGCGCGCGCACTGCGTCAAATGCGGGGTTGTCCATGACTGCATTCTCGCGATCTACCGAGAAGCGCGAGAGCGCGGCAGCAAACTGCGTTGCGTCTGCGTGATAACCGAGTCCGGGCGGGCCGCTGGTTTGCGGGCGTTTGCCGTTGTGCCCGTCAGTGTCCGTCAAGCCAAGTTTGAGTTGTACGAGCCCTGGATATCGGTACCCGCCCGGGCCCTTCATGACGCCCATCAGCCCGCGATGTGGCGCCCGGGCATAGTCCAGCGTGAGCGCCACGCCACGGGGCTTGCCGTAATCGACATCGAGCGGGCCGCCCTTGGTGGCGCGACGACCCTGGTTGTTGTTCAGCAGTTGCGGGTCCATCAAGATCATGGACGGCTGCTTGGGCAGCAGAACACGGCTCTCGACCGTCGCACGGAAGCTTTGTGCCATGGCGCCGCCCATTGACGCGCCAGAAATGAAATCGAGTTCGACATGGTTGGGCCGGGACAGGATCTTTGCGAACAACTCGCCCGCCCGCTTGGTCGCACGGTCAACATCGCCAATCCGGCCGAAGGCGCTGCTGATGTCTTGGCGCACATCCCGGAAGTTTTGCGTGCCGCCGAAGAACATGCGCATGCGTTGCGGCCCTTCAGCATCGTTGGCGGAAGCAGGCTCCAGCGCAACACTGATGTGGGCGATTCTCATGGCCTTGACCAGTTCGGCGTGCTCGCCCTCTGTCAGGGCTCCAGACAGGGCGGGATGCTCCAGCGCTGAAAGGCCGTAATTCGCGAAGTTGCCGCCGATTTCCTTGGCAAACTTCGAAAACGTCTCGCGTATGGCGGCCCGCTGCTGGGCGCGCACGTTTACATCTTCCGACGACAGGGCGCCGAATCCCAAGGCCTCGGAAAGCGCGCTGGCATCCCGATCTGGCAATTCGTCGAACGTGCGCAGCGCGTCGTGGACGAGGTTGATCTTGTGCCCCGATTTCAGCGTGTTGATTGCAGGCTTGGCCGTGCGTGCTGTCGCTGGCGACAACCGGAGTTCGGGCTCCACCCGCAACTCAGCCAACGGGGTCGCAGACGGTCCTACGCGCCGCGTATTGGCCGCTGCTGCATCGGTGGGCAGGGGCGTTCTGTCACGAAGGTTGCCGACCAAGGTCTCGCGTTTGGCAAGTTCCAGAAACGCCTTGGCCGCCACGCCCGTCTTGGGGATGGTGTCTGGCGATCCGCCAAATCGCATCGTCAACACGCGCGCGAATGTGCGGCCCGCTCCGTTCGGGGTGCGCAAATCAGGGTTATGCGCCAGCATGGCAAGCACCGTGTCTTTGTTCGCAGCCTGGGCGAGCCGCATGACGGCCGTATTGCCGCGCGCGTCGCGGGCATCGATTGGCGCGCCCGCACGGACGAGCAGATCGACGGCATGCGCAGAGCGGGCGTTAAAAAGCGGCGTTGCGCCCTGATTGTTGGTCGCGTGCACGTCGGCACCGGCTTCGAGCAATTGCTCCAAGAGCGCCGTGTCGCGTCCTGCCACGGTATGCAGCGGCGTATTGCCCACGCCGTCCTGTGCGTTGATATTCGCGCCGTGCGCGACCAGCGCCTTGGCCAACCTGAAGTTGTCACAACCCAGCGCGCTCACGAGCAGCGGGTCGCCATGGTGGTCAACGGCATTCACGAGGTCGGGATGCTTGGCGAGAATCTCGTCGAGCCGCTCAGATGAAAAATCGTGCTGCCACACCATGTCGAGCACCTCTGCGCGATGCTCGGCCTGGTGCAGAAAGGTCATCCCCCAGCCGTCACCAGATGGAATCGACGGTGCAGCGCCAGTATTCTTTGGCGACGTTGCGGACGCCGCTTCCCGGCGGCTCGTGCTTGGCGACCACTGCGCGCCGGAGCGAATCGCCTTGATGGCGTCGTGCAGTTCCGGGTCGGCGGACGTGCGCCCAGCGGCTTTTGGGCTGCTTGTGGAAGCGGCACTAATGGCAGGCAGTGTTCCAGTGTGCTTGCGTGCGGGCAGCCGGCTGAGTTGAGGCGCAACTTTGCGAGGGCTACGCCCCGTGCTGCTGCTCGTCTGCTCCGGCATCTGCCGGGCATCGGTCACGCGGTTTGTAGGCGCGGACGAACCGAGCCAAGTGCGAACAAGGGAGACCGGGCTTTTCATGGGATCGTCCCATCGATATTAGAAAACACGAATCACTGGATTCAATATTGTTTTCTGCACGTGTCAGCCGCGTACCGTGTTGCGAAATGGTGAGCGCGTGTGCGAAGCGACGCTGCCTTGTTGGTTGACAATCGCTCTGCTGCGACAGCGCTGTGGCACCTGGTGCACGTTGTGGCAAGAGATGACGAAAAAAAAACGCCAGCTGGATGGCTCCAGCCGGCGTCTTTTGGGGGCGCGCAACAATCAGGCCGATGCGGTTTCCGCGTGAACATGCTGGCTGCCAGCATGTGCCGCGTTTGCGTGTTTGGCACGCAAGCGGCGCGTGGCTTCCACCATGCCTTGCAATGCCGCTTCCACTTCCGGCCAGCCGCGTGTTTTCAGGCCGCAGTCGGGGTTCACCCACAGGCGTTGCACCGGCACGACTTGAGCCGCCTTGTCGAGCAGCGCTTCCATCTCTTCCACGCGCGGCACGCGCGGCGAATGGATGTCGTACACGCCCGGGCCGATCTCGTTGGGGTACGCAAACTCGCCAAACGCGTCGAGCAGTTCCATGTTCGAGCGCGACGTCTCGATGGTGATCACGTCGGCATCCATCGACGCAATAGCTGGCAGGATGTCGTTGAACTCCGAATAGCACATGTGCGTGTGGATCTGCGTGTCGTTGCGCACGCCGGAGGCCGACACGCGGAACGCACGCGCCGCCCATTCCAGGTAGCCTGGCACATCAGATGCGCGCAACGGCAGGCCTTCGCGGAAAGCCGGCTCGTCGATCTGGATGGCGGCAATGCCTGCGGCTTCCAGATCGCACACTTCGTCGCGCAGGGCCAGGGCGATCTGCAGCGCGGTCTGCTCGCGCGGCTGGTCGTCGCGCACGAAAGACCATTGCAGCATCGTCACGGGGCCGGTCAGCATGCCCTTCATCGGCTTGGCGGTCAGGCTTTGCGCGTACTTGGACCATTCGACCGTCATGGCTTCGGGGCGATACACGTCGCCGTAGATGACGGGTGGCTTCACGCAGCGCGAGCCGTAGCTCTGCACCCAGCCGTTGACGGTGAAGGCGTAGCCCCACAGCAGCTCGCCGAAGTATTCGACCATGTCGTTGCGCTCGGCTTCTCCGTGCACGAGCATGTCGAGGCCCAGGGCTTCCTGGCGGCGCACGACATCGGAGATCTCAGCCCGCATGCGTTGCAGGTAATCCAGTGCGGGCAGTTCGCCGCGCTTGTGCTGTGCGCGTGCCTGGCGAATCTCGGCCGTCTGCGGGAACGAGCCGATGGTGGTGGTCGGCAGCAGCGGCAGGTTCAGGCGGGCTTGCTGTGCTTCAGCGCGAGTCGCATAGGGCGCGGCGCGGTCGGCATCTTCTGCGCGGATCGCGGCCACGCGCTTCTTGACGCTGGCGTTGTGCACGCGGCGCGATTCGGTACGCGAGGCGATGGCGGCACGGTTGTCATCGAGCGCCTTCTGCACGGCAGCGGGGCCTTCGACCAGCGCGAGCTTGAGGATCGCCAGTTCGTCCAGCTTCTGGCGCGCGAAGGCCAGCCAGCCCTTGAGTTCGTCGTCGAGCTTGGTTTCGGCAGACAGATCCACCGGCACATGCAGCAGCGAGCAGCTCGGCGCCACCCACAGGCGATCGCCAAAGGCCTCGGCCAGCGGCGCCACGCTTTCCAGCACGCGTGCCAGATTCGAACGCCAGATGTTGCGGCCATCCACCACACCAATGGAGAGGACCTTGTCGGCAGGCCACGGCGCGAAGGCGCCAAGCTGTTCCGGTGCACGCACCAGATCCAGATGCACGCCATCGACCGGCAAGGCTTTGATCAGTGCTGCGTGGTGGGAAGCGGCTTCAAAGTAGGTCGCAAGCAGCAGCTTCGGGCCCTTGGCGGCGGCCAGCGCCTGGTAAGCGGGACCGAATGCATCTACCCAGGCTTGCGGCAGATCCAGCACCAGCGCAGGTTCGTCAATCTGCACCCATTCGACATTCAGTGCGGCCAGGCGTTTGAGCACGGCCGTGTAGGCCTGCAGGATTTGCGGCAGTAGCGTGAGCTTGTCGGTCAGGCCGTTGCGGGCCTTAGCAAGATGCAGGAACGTCACCGGCCCGATCAGGGCAACCTTCACGCGGTGCCCGGCGGCCTGCGCTTCGCGCACCTCGTCGAACAGCCATTGGGTGCCGGGTCCAAAGTGCAGGTCCGGCGTGAGTTCGGGCACGAGGTAATGGTAATTCGTGTCGAACCACTTCGTCATTTCCATGGCGGCATGGTCGGCATTGCCGCGCGCGAGCACGAACGATTGCGCCAGCGTCAGCTGTGCGGCGTCAAAGCCATAGCGTGTGGGAATGGCGCCGAGCAGCGCGGCCGTCTGCAGCATCTGGTCGTACCAGGCGAAATCGCCCACGGTCACAAAATCGAGGCCGGCATCGCGCTGTGCCGTCCAGTGGCGCTCGCGCAAAGCGCGGCCGGTGGCGCGCAGGTCATCTTCGGACGAGGCGCCTTTCCAGAACGATTCGAGGGCGAACTTCAGCTCGCGTTGTGCGCCGATGCGCGGGTAGCCGAGGGTATGGATGGTCGTCATGGTGGTCGCAGGAGAGGCGATTCGTTTTTCAGTCCTGCGATGATCGGCGACCCTACGTCATGAATCAAATGATATTATTTTCGCCAAAGTTGAATCATATTCATACATTGGAAGCCGCACCAACATGCTTGAAATCCGCCACCTACGCACGCTGATCGCCCTGGCCGACGGTGGCTCCGTCTCGCGCGCCGCCGAGCGGCTGCACCTGACGCAGTCGGCGCTGTCGCATCAGTTGCGCGCGCTGGAGTCGCACTATGGGCTGGCCGTCGTGCGCCGCAAGGGCCAGACGGTGGAATTGACCGAAGCGGGCGAGCGCATGCTTGAACTCGCGCAAAAGGTCGTTGCCGACATCCAGACCGCCGAGCGCGACCTTGAACGCATCAAGGGCCGCGCGGCCGGCACGCTGCGCATCGCGCTTGAATGCCACACGTGCTTTGACTGGCTGATGCCCGTGATGGACGCTTTCCGCCAGCGCTGGCCCGAGGTCGAGATGGATCTTGTGTCGGGGTTCCATACCGATCCGCTGGCGCTGCTCAAGGACGGCCGTGCCGACGTCATCATTGGCTCCGATGCCAAGATGCGACGCGGCGTGGTGTTTGCGCCGCTGTTCCGCTTCGAGATCCTCGCCGTGCTGCCGGTTGACCACGCGCTGCGCAACAAGAAGTGGCTGGAGGCAAAGGACTTTACGGACCAGACGCTCATCACGTACCCCGTGCCCGAAGAGCGCATCGATCTGATCCGGCAGGTCCTGACGCCGGCCGGGATCGCATTCAACCGCCGCACGGCGGAACTGACCATCGCAGTGCTGCAGCTCGTCGCCAGCCGACGTGGGCTTGCCGCGCTGCCGAGCTGGGGCATCAAGAATTACGTCGATTACGAATACGTCGTGGCCAAGCGTGTCGGCAAGGAGGGCCTGTGGAGCGATCTCTACGCCGCCATGACGCGCGACTATGCGCAGGCGCCGTTTGCGCAGGACTTTATCGAGACGGCCAAGTCGATCTGCTTTGCGCAGTTGCCGGGCTTGATGCCGCTGGAAGCGTAATCAGGCGTGCCCCTTGCGGGGCAGGCGCGGCAACTTGCCTTGCAGACCGTCTTTCAGGAAGTCCAGCAAGTGCCGCGTCGCGAGCGTCCGGTATCGGCTGGGCATCGCTAGCATGTAAAGGCGGCTGCCAAACACGCTGAACCGATACCCCGGCAGCACGCGTTTGACGTGCCCGTCGCGCAGATCATCAGCCGCGGCGTAATAGGGCAGGATTCCGAGCCCATTGCCCGAACGCACGGCGGCTTGAAGGAACAGGTAGTTGTCGGACGAGACGCCCGGGTCCAGCGTCACGAGTGTCCGTTCATCGCCCAGTTGCGCCGATAGCCGCAGCGGTTGCCCAACCGCAGGCGCGCTGACGATGGTGTGTTCGCCTAGCGCGTCGAGGGTTTTTGGCATGCCATGCGCGGCCAGGTAATCCGGCGCCGCGCACAGCACCCAGTCAACCTCATCGAGCAGCGTGGCGACGAGCGATTCCGGCGGGTTCGAGACGATGCGCAGCGCCACATCCACATCTTCGCCAATCAGGTCGGACACCCGGTTGTCGAACCGCACGTCTAGGCGGATATCCGGATACGCACGCTTGAAGGCCACCAGCAGCGGCGACACCAGCAAATGCCCCAACCCCGTCGGCACCGACAGCCGCACGCTGCCTTGCAGTGATTTGCCGAGCGACGAGACCAGCGCGTCGGCGGCGGCCATTTCGCGCAGGATGCTGCGGCCGTGTTCGTAGATGCCGGCACCCACCTCCGTCGGTTCCACGCGGCGCGTGGTCCGGCGCAGCAATTGCACGCCCAGTGCGCGCTCAAACGCCTTCAGCCGGTGGCTCACGTTCGAGCGCGTGGTCTGCAGCCGGCGTGCCGCCGCCGACAGGTTGCCCGCATCGACGATTTCCACGAACAGCTTGAGCGCATTGAGATCCATGGCGGCCCGCCAGATTGGTGAATTGAATTCGACATTCTGTTGATGCGGGCGCGGATTGTCAAAACACGCCAACCCGGTAACATCCCCCGGAATATCCCACAGGAGCAGGTGACATGGCGCTCGACGACGAATCCTTCGGCCTGCTGCAGCAATCGGTGCAGCGATTCATCCAGGAACGGCTCGTGCCGGCGGAAAACATTCTCGAGGAAGAGGATGACGTGCCCGCCGACATCGTTGCCGACATGAAGGAGATGGGCCTCTTCGGCCTGTCGATTCCGGAAGAGCACGGCGGGATTGGCCTGGCGATGGCGCAGGAATGCGAGGTGGCGTACGACCTCGGGCACACGGCGCTGGCTTTCCGCTCGGTGTTTGGCACCAACGTCGGCATCGGCTCGCAGGGCATCCTGATGGACGGCACCGATGCGCAAAAGGCCAACTACCTGCCGCGCATTGCCAGCGGCGAGCTCATCATCTCGTTTGCACTCACGGAACCGAACGCGGGGTCGGATGCTGCATCGCTGCAGACGCGCGCCACGCTGGAAGGCGATCACTACGTCATCAACGGGACCAAGCGTTTCATCACCAACGCGCCGCGTGCCGGGGCATTTACGCTGATGGCGCGCACGGGCGACGAAGGCGCGGGCGGCATCTCAGCCTTTATCGTGCCGGCCGACACGCCGGGCATCACGCTCGGCAAGCCCGACAAGAAGATGGGGCAGCGTGGCACCAAGACGTGTGATGTGATGCTCGATAACGTGCGCGTGCCGGCAGCCAACATCATTGGCGGCGTGGCAGGGCAGGGCTTCAAGACGGCGATGAAGGTGCTGGACCGCGGCCGCCTGCATATCTCGGCGCTGGCATGCGGCATGGCGCACCGGCTGATGACCGACGCGGTGGCCTATGCCAAGGAGCGCAAGCAGTTCGGACAGCCCATCGCAGACTTTCAATTGATCCAGGCCATGCTGGCCGACAGCCAGGCAGAGCTGTACGCCGGCATGTCGATGGTGCGGGATTGCGCGCGCCGGTACGACGCCAAGCCCGTCGGCAAACAGGACCACGAAGTCAGCATGCTGGCCTCGTGCACCAAGATGTTCTGCACGGAGATGGTCGGCCGCGTGGCGGACCGTGCTGTACAGATTCACGGTGGCGCGGGCTACATCGCCGAATACAAGGCCGAGCGTTTCTACCGCGATGTGCGCCTGCTGCGTCTGTACGAGGGCACTACGCAGATCCAGCAGCTCATCATCGCCAAGAACCTGCTGCGCGACTAGGCTGGCTCTAACAATCTTCCAGGATATGGCTCTGTTTTGGAGCCACGTTCTGGTTCAGAATGGGCGCATTCCTGTTCGATTGCACGGTTGCTGCCGGAGTTGCCATGTACGTTCCCGCCCACTTTGAAGAATCGCGCCCTGACGCGCTGCACGACCTGATCGCGCAGAACCCGTTCGGGACGCTCGTCACGCATGGCGAGCATGGGCTGGACGCAAACCACATTCCGTTTTTGCTGCTGCCGGAAGAGGGCAACCTTGGTGCGCTGCATGCCCACGTGGCACGCGCCAATCCGGTCTGGAAAGACGTGGAAAATGGCGACGAGGTGCTGGTCATCTTCCGAGCGGGCGATGCGTATATCTCGCCAACGTGGTATCCGAGCAAGCACGAAGCCCACCGGCAGGTGCCGACATGGAACTACCGCGTCGTGCATGCGCATGGTCGTATCACCGTGCGTGACGACGAGCGTTTTGTGCGCGGCGTGCTGGCACGCCTGACGCGCACACATGAGGCATCGCAACCCACGCCGTGGAAGATGTCCGACGCCCCGGCCGACTACATCGATGACTTGTTGAAGATGATCGTGGGCATCGAGATCGAGATCACGCGCCTTGAGGGCAAGCTCAAGCTCGGCCAGAACCGGGAAGCGCGCGATGCACGCGGCGCGGGCGAGGCGCTCAAGGCCAACGGCGCGCATGTCATTGGCGACGCGATGCTCGCTGCGCTGGCTGCAAAGACGGAATGATGGGAGCGGCGGACTGTTAATCCGTCGCTCCACACCGCATTACTTCACACTGCGCGCCGGCAGAATCTCGCCGCGCACTTCCCCAAAGCCCACGCGATAGCCATCGCCCTGGCACCAGCCGGTCATGGTGACTTCGTCGCCGTCTTCTAAGAAGGCGCGCGTGGTGCCGTTGCCGAGGTCCAGCGGCTGCTTGCCGTTGACGGTCAGCTCCAGCAGGCTGCCGTAGGAATCCGGCGTCGTTCCGCTGATGGTGCCCGAGCCCATCAGGTCACCCACGCGCACATTGCAGCCGGACACGGTGTGGTGTGCAAGCTGCTGGGCCATCGTCCAGTACATCGCGCGGAAGTTGGTGCGGGCGATCGTGGTGCGCTCGCCGCCGTGGGGCCGCAGCGCAGTTTCGAGGGCAATGTCGTAGGCGTTGGGACGGCTCTGCCGCAGGTACTCCAGCGGCTCGGGCGATTGCGCCGGGTTGGCCACGCGGAACGGCTCCAGCGCCTCCATCGTCACGATCCACGGCGAGATCGATGTGCCGAAGCCCTTCGAGTTGAACGGGCCGAGCGGCACGTATTCCCATTGCTGGATGTCGCGCGCGCTCCAGTCGTTGAGGAGCACGACGCCGAACATATGGTCCGGTGCCGCGTCGACAGAAACCGGCTCGCCGAGCGCGCTCGGTTTGCCGACCACAAAGGCCATCTCGAGTTCGTAGTCCAGCTTGCGGCAGGCCGTGAAGATCGGGCGCGGCTGATCGGGCAGCTTGATCTGGCCCATCGGGCGGTGCAGCGGTGTGCCGCTCACCACCACGGAGCTGGCGCGGCCGTTGTAGCCGATCGGGATTTCCAGCCAGTTGGGCAGCAGCGCGTTCTCGGGATCGCGGAACATGCGGCCGACGTTGGTGGCGTGCTCGCGCGACGAATAGAAATCCGTATAGCCGGGGATGTCGATGGGCAGGTGCATCACGGCATGCACTTGCGGCACCAGCGCGCGAGCGTGCAGCGTGGCGTTGTCGCGCACGTGCGTGTCGGCCACGCTGAACAGCGCTTGCAGCTTCTTGCGCGTTTCCGCCCAGATGGGCTTGCCGAGGGCGATGAAGGTGTTGAGCTTGCCGGTGCGGAACGCGCCGCGTGTTGCTGCGGGGAGCAGGCCAGCGTCATCCAGGGCGCCGAGATCGATGACCTGATCGCCCAGTGCCACACCTGCGCGTGGCGACGGGTTTTCCTTGGTGGAGAAGATGCCGAAGGGCAGGTTTTCCAGGGGGAAATGGGTGTCTGGGGTGTTGGCGGATTCTAGCCAGCTTAGTTGGCGGGTGGTCATGATGGGGCGGTGGTTTGTTTGTTGAGTCGGTTATTGCTTGACGTTGCTGGTGCATCCCTTGTTTCACCCCCTGCCGGGGGCGACTTACTTTCTTTGTCTTGCCAAAGAAAGTAAGCAAAGAAAGGCGCGCCCGAGATGGCGACTTCCCCTTGAATTTATGTCGCAGGGAGGGGAAGGAGCCAAACTCGCTACGCTCAGACAGGGCTCCTTCCTTTTTCCTCCCTGCAACACAAATTCAAGGCGCCATCTAGGGCAAGGTACGGCCACACCTTCTGGATGCTCGCGTTGGCGCCAAGGCGAAGTTCTTAGGGCTTGGTCGGGTCGAAATGCTTCTTCAGGCCTTGCCAGCATTCGAAGTACTTGGCTTGCAGTTGCGCCGATTCCGCCGCGAAGCGCGTGGGGCGGATCACCGCCGGCGTTTCGAACATGAAGGCCATCGTTGCGTCGACCTTGTGCGGCTTGGTGGTGTCGCCGTTGCTGGCTTTCTCGAACGTGTCGGCATCTGGCCCGTGGCCACTCATGCAGTTGTGCAGGCTGGCGCCGCCCGGCACGAAGCCTTCGGCCTTGGCGTCGTACACGCCCTGGATCAGGCCCATGAATTCGCTGGCGACGTTGCGGTGGAACCAGGGCGGGCGGAACGTGTTCTCGGCGGCCAGCCAGCGCGGCGGGAAGATCACGAAGTCGATCGTGTCCACGCCCGGCGTGGCGGAGGGGCTCTGCAGCACCAGGAAGATCGACGGGTCCGGATGGTCGTAGCTGATCGAGCCGATGGTGTTGAACAGGCGCAGGTCGTACTTGTACGGCGCGAGGTTGCCGTGCCAGGCAACGACGTCCAGCGGCGAGTGGCCGATCTTCGCCGTCCACAAGCTGCCCTGGAATTTTGCGACGAGTTCAAAGTTGCCCTCGCGGTCTTCATACCAGGCGTGCGGCGTGAGAAAGTCGCGCGGGTTGGCCAGGCCGTTCGAGCCGATCACACCCAGGTCCGGCAGGCGGAACATCGCGCCGAAGTTCTCGCAGATGTAGCCGCGCGCGTCGCCATCCGGAAGTTCGACGCGGAAGCGCACGCCGCGCGGGACGACGGCAATCTCCAGCGGTTCGACATCGACCACGCCCATCTCCGTCAGCAGGCGCAGGCGGCCTTGCTGAGGGACGATCAGCAGTTCGCCGTCGGCGTTGTAGAAGAAGCGATCGGTCATCGACGCGTTGGCGGCGTACAGGTGGATGCCGCAGCCGGTTTGCGCGTCCGGCCCGCCGTTGCCGGCGAAGGTGACGATGCCGTCGATGAAATCGGTGCCGGCCGCCGGTGCGGGCAGCGGGTCCCAGCGCAACTGGTTGGGTGAGGGCGGTACCTCGTTGAAGTTGCTGTGGAAGCGGCCTTGCGCCATGGCTTCGAACGGCAGATGCACGGCGCCCGGACGAATGCGATACAGCCACGAGCGGCGGTTGTGCGCACGCGGCGCGGTGAATGCCGTGCCGGAAATCTGTTCCGCATATAGGCCATACGGCGCCTTCTGCGGCGAGTTCTGGCCGTGGGGCAGCGCGCCGGGCAGTGCTTCGGTGGCGAACTCGTTGCCGAAGCCGCTTTGGTAAGGGGGCCGGTCCAGCGACGCGGGGGTGAATGCGAAGGGGGACGCGCTCGGGGCCGTCGGGGCGAGCATGTTCATGGTGAAGTCCTTGGAGAAAAGTCAGGAGCGTCTTCAGGGAAAGCGTAGTCGTTACCAGACCATCAGGCGGGCTTGCCGGTTGCGCGACCTGAGGCAAAGCGTGCGGCGTCCGCGCCACTGGCGGCCAGCGTAAGCACCAGCACCATGCCGAACGACACCAGTGCCGGCACCGCCGCGGCCGAGAACAAGGCCGGGCTGCTCCATTGCATGGCAATCAGTTGTCCGCCGATCACCGGGCCGATGACGGAGCCGATGCGGCCCACGCCAAGGCTCCAGCCGATGCCGGTGGCGCGCAGCGTGGTGGGGTAATACGTGGCGGCCAGCGCATTCACCGCGGGCTGTCCGCCGACGATGCAGAAGCCGGCCACGAACACCACCGCCACCAGCATGGGCAGCGCAGCCGCCACATGGCCGATCAGCCCGACCGTGACGCAGGCGATCAGGAAGCACACGGCCAGCACGCGCACAAAGCCCAGACGATCGATCAGCCGGCCCAGTGTGAGCGTGCCGATCACGCCGCCCACCTGCAGCGCGGTGGCTACCAGCACAGCGGTATCCGTCGGATACCCCGCATCGCGAATCAGCGTCGGAAGCCAGTTCGACAGGAAATACAGGTCGATCAGGTTCATGAAGTTGATGACCCACAGCACGAGCGTGACCTTGGCGCGGCCTTCCGTGAATAGCGCCGAGACTGGCATGCCCCGTGCGGGCGCCTCGGGCACCACGAATTGCGTCTGCGCGTTCACTAGGAGTTGCGGCGCGAGCTTGCCCAGCCAGCGAGCCAGACGTTGATGGCGCGTTTGTGGATCGCCCTTGAGCACCAGGTATTGCAGGGATTCCGGCAGCCACAGCACCATCATCACGCCAATGGCGAGGGGCACCAGCCCGCCCACCAGGAACACTGCCTGCCACCCAAAGCGCGAGAGCAGCGCCGCGCTGACAAAGCCGCCAAGTGCCGCGCCCACGGTAAAGCCGCACGACACCAGCATCATCCACGTGACGCGAGAGCGCGCGGGGCTGAACTCACCGGCCAGCGCCATCGCGTTGGGCATGATGCAACCCAGGCCCAGGCCTGTGATGAAGCGCAAGACGAGTAGCGCCTCCACCGTTGCCACCTGCGTGGTGGCCAGCATGCAGGCCGCAAAGAAGAACGTGGCGACGATCAGCACAGGCCGACGTCCGAAGCGGTCGCCCAGCACGCCAAACACCAGCGAGCCGACCAGCATGCCGAACAGCCCCGCGCCAAATACCGGCCCGAGGCTTGCCTTGGTGATACCCCAATCCTTGATGATGGCCGGCGCCACATAACCCATGGCCTGCACGTCAAAGCCGTCGATGATCAGGCACAGGCCGCAGATGGCAAGCAACAGAATCTGAAAGCCGCCAACCTTGCCCTGGTCGATCAGGCGGGCGAGGTCGATGGGCGTGGGAGGTGTTTCATGTGCGGCGGGGGCAGGGCGCATGGTGGTCTCCGGTGGCGGCGTTGCCGCTCTGTTCTGGATTTTTGGTATGCGCGTATTGTCCGGATTGGATGAAAATTTGAAATATCAATGCGAGAATGCGTGCTATTGATTTTATGAATGTCGAGGCGCCGCCATGCTGAACCTGCGGGATGTCGATCTGAACCTGCTGGTGCTGTTTCAGGAAATCCTGCGCGAAAAGCGCATTTCCGTCGTGGCCGAGCGGCTTGGCCTGTCGCAGCCGGCAGTGAGCAACGCGCTCTCGCGCCTACGCCAGACCTTCGACGACGAACTCTTCGTGCGCACGCCGCGCGGCATGATGCCGACCGCACTTGCCGAGCAACTGGCAGAACCGGTCGCCACGGCGCTCGACACGCTGCAACGCGCCTTCGGCCAGCGTACGCACTTTGAAGCGGCGACCTCCACGCGCACCTTCACACTTGCCATGAGTGACGTCGGCGAGGTGTATTTCATGCCGGTGCTGGCGCAGTTATGTGCCGAGCAGGCGCCCGGCGTGCGCCTCGATACCATGCGGGCCGGCGGGTTCGACATGAAGGTCGAAATGGAGGCCGGCGCCATCGACCTCGCCATCGGCGCGTTCGATGATCTTTCCGGCGAGAGCCTCTTCCAGCGCCGGCTGTTCCGGCAGGATTACGTGACGATGTTCCGGCGCGGCCATGCGCTGTCGGAGGGCAAGCTGACGCTGGAGCGCTTTCGCGCCGCGTCGCACCTCGTGGTGGCAAGTTCGGCCAGCCCTTACAACGCGATCGGGCCGCTGCTGGACAAGGCGGGGATCACGCAATCGGCGCGTTTTTCCGTGCCGCACTTCGTGGCAGTGCCGTATATCGTCAGCACGACCGACCTGGTGGTGACGGTGCCGCGCAAGCTGGCCGAGCGCGCGGCGCCGCCGTTTGGGCTGGAGTTCGTTGCGCCGCCGCTCAAGCTGCCGGCATTGCAGACCAATGTGTTCTGGCACCGGCGCTTCCATCAGGACGCCGGCAACCAGTGGCTGCGCAACGTGGTCGCGCAGCGCTTTGCCGAGCTGGAGAGCTAGGCCTCAGCCTGCCGAGACCGTGCGCTGCAGTTGTTCGCCCAGGCCGGCAATGCCCAATCGCACGGACTGCCCCGGCTTGAGATAAACCGGGCTGGGTTTGATGCCCAGCCCCACGCCCGGCGGCGTGCCCGTCGAGATGACATCGCCCGGCTGCAGGCTCATGCAGCGGCTCAGATACGCCACGAGTTGCGCCACGCCAAACACCATCGTCCGTGTATTGCCGTTCTGATAACGATGGCCGTCCACTTCCAGCCAGAGGTCCAGCGCCTGCGGGTCGGGCACCTCGTCACGCGTGACGAGCCACGGGCCAAGCGGGCCGAACGTGTCGAAGCCCTTGCCCTTGTCCCACTGGCCGCCGCGCTCGATCTGCCATTCGCGTTCGGAAACGTCGTTGACGATGCAATAGCCCGCCACGTAGTCGAGCGCGTTGGCTTCGTCGACGTACTTGGCGGCTTTGCCGATCACCACGCCCAGTTCAACCTCCCAGTCGGTCTTAACGGAGCCGCGCGGGATTTCGATGTCGTCGTTCGGGCCGCAGATGGCGCTGGTCCACTTGTTGAAGACGACCGGCTCGGCCGGCACCGGCAGGCCGGATTCGGCAGCATGGTCGGCGTAGTTCAGTCCGATGCAGACAAACTTGCCGACACGCCCGACGCATGGGCCAATGCGGGGTTGTCCGCTGACGGCCGGCAGTGTTGCGGGATCCACGTCGCGCAGCTTGGCTAGGAATGCGTCCGACAGCACGTTACCGGCAATGTCGTCGACGATGCCCGACAGATCGCGGAGGGTGCCGGTTGCATCGAGCAGGCCCGGTTTCTCTTGGCCGTGGGGGCCGAAGCGCAGCAGTTTCATGAAAGGCTCAAATCGGTTGGGGGAAAGGCATCAAGGTATCAATTTGACCAGCCGCCGTCGATCAGGTGGACTTGCCCCGTCGTAAAGGCGGCTTCGTCGGAAGCCAGATAAGCGGCCAGCGCGGCAATCTCTTCCGGTTGCCCGAGGCGCCCCATCGGCTGACGTGCGACAAACGCCGCTTCCACTTCCGCACGTGGTTTGCCTTGCGTGCGGGCTTGTTCATCGATGCGCTGGGCGAGCGATGGCGACACCACCGTGCCTGGGCAGATCGCATTGCAGCGGATGCCGCGCGCCACAAAGTCTGCCGCCACGGATTTGGTCAATCCGATCACCGCGGCCTTCGATGCGCCATACACAAAGCGGTTCGGCACGCCCTTGATGCTCGACGCGGCGGACGACATGTTGATGACACTGCCGCCACCGCGTTCCAGCATGCCCGGCAGAAACGCGCGGATGGTGCGGTACATCGACTTGACGTTGAGGTCAAACGAGAAATCCCACGCATCCTCATCGCACTCCAGCACCGAGCCGGCGTGCACGAAGCCTGCGCAGTTGAAGAGGATGTCGATGCCGCCAAGCTCGGCAGCGAGCGCATTCACCTGCTGGGAATCGCGCACGTCGAGGCGGCGGACGTCGAACGGCACATCGTTCAATGCATCGATGCGCAGGTCGGTGGCGATGACGCGGGCGCCTTCGCGGGCGAAGCGCTCGACGCAGGCGCGGCCGATACCCTGCGCAGCGGCTGTCACGAGCGCCGTCTTGCCCGCCAGGCGGCCGGGGAAAGCGGCGCCGCTCATTCTTTGGGCAGCAGGTAGGCCTGACGCGCAAACAGGCGCCAGCCGTCCGGATGCTTCTTCCACACCTGCAGCACGCCGATATGCGCGGTGCTGGTCTTGCCGTCGGGCAAGTTGTTGACGGAGTCGAACACGTGGCGCACCCACGCGTTGTCGCCGTTGACCTGCACGGTCTGATTGGTCAGCGCAATCGACTTGAATGCATTCGTGCCGTCCAGCGCCTTGAGAAAGGCTGCGTGGTCTTCCAGCTTGCCCGACGAGTGGCCGTAGGTCAGGTCGTTCTCGATCAACTTGGTGAGCGTGGCGCCGTCGCTGGCAACCATGGCGACGCGCATGTGCTCCACGGCCTGCGCAACCGTGTCGGCATCGGTGGCGGCATGGGCGAGGGCGCTGCCGGCAGCGAGCGCGGCGGTCATCGCAACGCCTGCAATGCGGCGGACAAACGTGTGCAACAGCATGGGCAATCTCCTCTCTGATGGTGTGTGCGCTGCATCGCAGGCGGAGTCAGAAATGGGCTTCGCGGTGCGCAGCCTGTGGCGGCAGGCTTGCGGTTTCCGGCTCGGGCAACGGGGCCGCGCGGCCCACACGCCGCACCCACATCGCGGTCAGGATCGGCACGAGAATCGCCGTGACGAGGCACGCCGTGGCCACCAGCGCCGTGGCAGCCGGCACCATGGGTTTGAACTTCGGAATCATCTCGCCGATGATGGCCGGGTTGGCGACCGCCGCGCCGGCCGTGGACGATGCCGCCAACCCAGCGGCGCCATTGCCGCCGGCGATGAGCCTGTCCGCCAGAATGAGCGGCACGCCTGTGATGACGATCACCGTCAGGCCGAGCAGCAGGCCCGGGAGGCCGCTGTTGGCAATCACGTGCAGGTCGATGCCGTTGCCCAGTGCAAAACCGAAGAACGGAATGAGCGGATGCACGCAGCGGCCGAACAGCTCGCGCAGCTCACCGTCGAGATTGCCCAGCGTAAAGCCGATCAGGAAGGGCAGCACTGCGCCCACGAACAGCCGGGGTTCAAACACGGCAATGCCCGTCGCACCCAAAATGAACATGCTGACCAGCGGTCCGGATTCGATCGACATCAGCACGAACGCACCCGCTTCTTCCTTGGTGCCGTACTGCTGCATGACGGCGGCGTAGAGCCCGCCGTTGGTCATGTCCATCGACGTTGTGATCGCCAGCACCGACAGTCCGGCAAGGATGCCGGTCTTGATGCCCTCGTCTGGAATGAACTGCGCAGCCACCAGCGTCGCCAGCCACGCCACGGCAATCTTCGTGACGAGCAGCGTGCCCGACTTGCGCAGCACCACGCCGGTGGCATGCAGGTCGATGGTCGCGCCCATGCAGAAGAACCACACCGCCAGGATCGGCACCGTGCCGGTGATCAGGCCGTTGGTGAACGAGCCGAAGTACTTCCCGGCATCGGGCGCGAACGTATGCACGCATGCGCCCAGCAGCAGTGGCACGAGCATCAGCCCGCCCGGAATGCGGTCAATCGCCTTCTTGATCTTCACGTCTCCTCCATGAGCCTCTATGGGCTCGGTTGGTCAGGGTCCAACATCGTGGAGTGACTATAGCGGATGATGTGGAACGATGTTCCATGTTTTTGATTTCGCGGATTTATCGTTTACCCTCGGACGCAAATGTGTGCGGTGCAGCGCTACCCAGCTTGATGCCGACCTCATCTCAAAAATATGGATCGACGTTCCGTATTTTTGTTTTTTGTGCTTCAATCCAACCCAGAACGGCCGGCGGCGCAGTACATGCCGGTGCATCCCCCAACGGAGAAACGGCATGGAAGTGCGGCAAGGAATCCACAGCGAACACGCAAAAACCCTCGACACGGCGGGGCTGCGCCGGCAGTTTCTGGTGGAACAGGTGTTCGAGCGCGATGCGCTTCAGCTCACGTACAGCCATATCGACCGGATCATCGTTGGAGGCGCGTGGCCGGCAACGCGGCCGGTGGAGGTGCCGGCATCGCTGGCCAAGTCGATGGGCGTGAGCCATCTGCTGGAGCGCCGCGAGCTGGGCGCGATCAACATTGGCGGCGCGGGCTGGGTGGAAGTCGATGGCACGCGGCACGCCGTTGGCAATGAAGAGGCGATCTACATCGGCCAGGGCGGCCAGAACGTCGTCTTCGGCAGCGACGATGCGGCGCGGCCCGCCAAGTTCTACATCAATTGCGCGCCGGCCCATACGGCGTATCCCACGCGCACGATCACACTGGCGCAGGCGTCGCCCGAAACGCTGGGCGATCCGGCCACGAGCAACCGGCGCACGATCTACAAATTCATCGTGCCCGACGTGCTGCCCACCTGCCAGCTTTCGATGGGCATGACCAAGCTCGAGCCCGGCTGCCTGTGGAACACCATGCCGTGCCACACGCACGAGCGCCGCATGGAGGTCTATTTCTATTTCAACCTGCCCGACAACGCCGCCGTGTTCCACATGCTCGGCGAGCCGCAGGAGACGCGCCACATCCTCGTCCACAACGAGCAGGCCGTGATCTCGCCAAGCTGGTCCATCCACTCGGGCGTGGGTACGCAGGCGTACACCTTCATCTGGGGCATGGTCGGCGAAAACCAGGTGTTCCACGACATGGACCACATCGCCATTGCCGACCTGCGCTGACACCATGCGGCTCGAGAATCCCTATCTCCAGAGCGCTAGCCTGTTCGACCTGACCGGCAAGGTGGCCATCGTCACCGGCAGCAACACGGGGTTGGGCGCGGGCATGGCGACGGCGCTTGCGGCGGCCGGTTGCGACATCGTCGGCGCCAACCGTTCCGACCCGGCGGAGACGGCCGCGCGCGTGGAAGCGGCCGGTCGCCGGTTCGTCGACGTGCGAGCCGATCTGTCTTCGCTGGAGCCGATCGGCAGCATTGTCGAAGCCGCGATGGACAACTTCGGTCGTGTCGACATCCTCGTCAACAACGCCGGCATCATCCGCCGCTGCGACGCGCTGGAATTTTCCGAAGCCGATTGGGATACCGTCATCGACGTCAATCTCAAGGGCGTGTTCTTTCTCTCGCAGGCAGTGGCGCGGCAGTTCGTGCAGCAAGGCGGGCGCGGCAAGATCATCAACGTGGCGTCGATGCTGTCGTTCCAGGGCGGCATTCGCGTGCCGTCTTACACGGCGTCGAAGAGCGGCGTGCTGGGTCTCACCCGGTTGCTGGCCAACGAGTGGGCGGGGCGCGGTATCAACGTCAACGCCATCGCACCCGGCTACATGGAAACCGACAACACGGCGCAATTGCGCGAAGACCGGCAGCGCAGCGAAGAGATCCTGGCGCGTATTCCGGCCGGGCGCTGGGGCGTGCCGGATGACCTGGCGGGCGCGGTGGTGTTTCTCGCTTCGGCGGCGTCGGATTACGTGCACGGCCACACGCTGGCAGTGGATGGCGGCTGGCTGGCGCGGTAGGCAAAGTCGGCAGGTGGATTGATGGAACGCGCTATGAGACCGGTTATGCTCTCTCCAGATTTTGAAATCACGGAACCACGAGAGATGAAAGCCACACCCCGGCAACGCAAGCCGGAAGATCTGTCCGCCAATGAACCCGTTGATGCCGGTGGCGATAAGGCCGAATCGGTCTCGGCGGTCGACAAGGTGTTCACCATCCTGGCCGCGATGGGCGAGCTTGGCGCCGTCGGCCCCAGCGAACTGTCGCAGCGGCTGGGCATGTCAAAGACGACGGTTCACCGCTTCCTCCAGACGCTCAAGGGTCTCGGCTATGTGGCGCAGGAAGGCGACACCGATCGATACCGGCTGACCATCCGCCTGTTCGAGCTTGGCGCGAAGGCGCTGGAAAACGTCGACCTTGTCCGCGAAGCCGACACCGAAATGCGCCGCATCGGGCAGCTCACGCGCGAGGCCGTCCACCTCGGCGCGTTTGACGAAGACGCCATCATCTACATCCACAAGATCGACGCCGATTACGGCTTGCGCATGCAGTCGCGCATCGGCCGGCGTAATCCGCTGCACAGCACGGCCATCGGCAAGGTGCTGCTGGCCTACATGCCGCCGGAAGAAGCGCGCGAGGTGCTGTCGAAGGTCGAGTTCAAGAAGTCCACGCAGAAGACGCTCGCCTCTGCCGAGGCCGTGCTGAGCATCCTGCCGCGCGTGCGCCAGCAAGGTTTTGGCGAAGACAACGAAGAGCAGGAAGACGGGCTGCTGTGCATTGCCGTGCCGGTGTTCGACCGCTTTGGCCGCGTGATCGCGGGGCTGTCGATCTCGTTCCCGACCATGCGTTGCGGCGCCGATACCAAGGCGCATTACGTTGCGCTGCTGCAGCAGGCTGGCGCGGCCATCTCCTCGCGCCTGGGTTATCACCCCGCATCCCACTGAGCGCTCTGCAGGATCGGCCGGTCCGTCCTATCCTCTGCGTTGTTTCCCGCATCTGAGCCTGTGCGCTCAGCATTCCATTCCCACCGTATTGGAGTCGATCACATGCGTTACAACCAGCTGGGCCGGACCGGCCTGTTCGTTTCGGAGCTGTGCCTCGGCACGATGACCTTCGGCGGCAACGACGGCATCTGGCAGCACATCGGCGATTTACAGCAAGCCGATGCCGAGCGCCTCATCGGGCGCGCACTCGACGCCGGCATCAACTTCATCGACACGGCCGATGTGTACGCCAACGGTGTCGCTGAACAGATGACAGGGCAGGCGCTCAAGAAGCTGAAGGTGTCGCGCGACAGCGTGGTCGTCGCCACCAAGGTGTTCGGCCAGACCGGTGAGAGCGTGAATGCGCGCGGTGCCTCACGCTTGCACATCATGGACGGCATCAAGGCGAGCCTGAAACGCATGCAGCTCGACCATATCGATCTCTATCAGATCCATGGTTTCGACCCGGCCACGCCCATTGAGGAAACGGTGCGTGCGCTCGATACGCTCGTCCAACACGGTCATGTGCGCCATGTGGGCGTATCGAATTGGGCGGCGTGGCAGATCGTCAAGGCGCTGGGGATTGCGGAACGCCTCGGCTGCGCGCGCTTTGAAAGCCTGCAGGCGTATTACACCGTGGCCGGCCGGGACCTCGAGCGCGAACTCGTGCCGATGCTCCACAGCGAAGGCCTCGGCCTGATGGTCTGGAGCCCGTTGGCCGGAGGCCTGCTCAGCGGCAAATACACGCGCGAGCAGCACGGCGAACAGGACAGCCGCCGCAACAAGTTCGACTTCCCGCCGGTGGACCGGGCGCGCGCCTACACCTGCGTCGATGCCATGCGCGTCATGGCCACGGCGCGCAGCGTGTCGGTCGCGCAGATTGCGCTCGCCTGGCTGCTGCATCAACGCGCGGTCACCACCGTGATCGTCGGTGCGAAGAAGATCGAGCAGCTCGACGACAACATTGCCGCCACCAAGGTCGAACTGACGGCAGAAGAGCTGTCGCAGCTCGACGAACTGAGCAAGCTTCCGCCCGAATACCCGGGTTGGATGCTGGAGCGGCAAGGCGAGTACCGGCGCGGGCAGCTTGCCGGAACCCGGCACGCTGCGCGCTAATCTGCCGGCGCAAAACCTTCGCCTTTGAAAACGCGGCGCGGGTTGCCGCGCTCCACCTGCAGATGGAGCGCGCGCCGCTGCGCACGCTGTGCCGCATCGGCAGCCGCATCGTGGTCCGCCAGCTTATGAGCGAGCAGCAGCACGGCCAGCCGCTTGTTGGCGTGCTGGCTGCGCTCGGTCTGCACCTTCACGCTGATGCCCGTGGCGATATGCGTGGCCCGCACGGCCGATTCCGTCTTGTTGACATGCTGCCCACCGGGGCCGGACGAACGCGTGGTCTCGAAGTGGATCTCGCTGGGTAGCGTTGCCGACGGCGCCGCACAGCGCGCCACCCCAAAGAACCAGTTCTTGCGCGCGTGCCGTGGCCGATACGGGCTCGGGCATGTCCACTGGATTGTGCCTTCCCATGCGCGAGCCACTGCGTTCTCGGAGTCGCCTTCCAGGCTGATCAGGGCGGAGCGCAGCGTGCCGGCGCGCTCCCCATCCTCCTGTTCCAGCAGTTCGAGTTGGACGCCGGCGGCTGCGGCTTCGCGTTGCAGCCGCCCAAGCGCTTTCGCCACGGCCAGCTCGCATTCGCCCGGACCCTGCGCGGAAGAGAGTTGCAGTAACACCATCAGCAGCACTCCCCACGCGTCTTGTACGTCAATACCGGGCGCAGACGTGCGAGCACTTTCACCAGGCCGGCCTCCACCAGCGGCGCGATCACGCTCTCGATCGGCTTGTAGGCCTCGGGCGCTTCTTCGTAGATCAACTGCTTGTCTTCACAGATGACGTGGCCGCCGAGCTTCGTGCGATTGAGCTGCGCGGGCGTGAAGCGCCGGACGAGCCGGTCCTTGCACTCGCTGCGCATCCACTTGCGGCCCGCGCCGTGCGCGAGCGAGAACAAGCCGTGCTCGCTCGGGCGTGGCGCGACGAGGTAGCTGTAATCGCCACGCGAACCCGGGATGACGAGCACGCCGGCATCCGACGGCGTCGCGCCCTTGCGATGCAGCCAGCCGCGTTCGCCAAACACGGTGGCCGGTGCGACAAAGTTGTGATGCACGTCGAGCAACACCTTGCCCTGAGCGTGCAGACGGTCGAGCATGCGCCGCGCGATGAGTTCGCGGTTGGCCTTGGCAAAGTGCAGTGCCGTGTCGTGGCGCGTCAGATAAGCGGCGCACGCCGCGTCATCCTGCGCGAGCCCGGCGTGCCCATACGCGCGCACGTGCTCATCGAGGATGGCTTGGCCGAGCCCGCGCGAGCCGCTATGCACGAGCAGCAGAAGCTGGCGTGGGTCCAGCGGCAGTTCCTCTGCATCGTAGATCTCATCGATGCGCTGCAGCTCCGCAAAGTGGTTGCCGCCGCCGATGGTGCCGAGTGCGGCATCGAAGCCGGTACCAGCCGGCGCCAATGCTGCGACAAGCTCGCTCCAGCTTTCGTCGAGTGGCGCATCGATGTTGCCAAGACGCTTTTCAAGCTTGTCCAGGCTGGCCTTGTTGGCATCGAGATCGGTGGCCCACAGCGTCATGCCGCAGCCGATGTCGTTGCCGATCAATGCCGGATATAACCGGCCGACCGAGAAAAACGCCGCGCCGACTGGGTAGCCGCGACCCGGGTGCAAGTCGGGCATGCCGGCCACATGGCGCATGCCGTCGAGTGCCTTGGTGGTTTGAAGTTGTCGGATCGCGTCGCCTTCGATCCAGGTGTCGTCCGAGGCGATCAGCGAGACGCCGTCGAACAAATGCAAGATGCAATTGCCCATGAACTATCCATATCAGGTCTGAAAAAAAACTGATGTGGCAGGCCGAAGGCCGGGCAATGCGAAGACGCTGCGAACGACAGCGCGAGAGATTCGATCAACCCAGGCAAGGGCCTGCAAAGGGGAAAGCAAGGTGACGCATGATGTTTTTTCCTCCTATGCAAAATGGTTGATCGGTAAGCGGGGCGGATACTAGCACCGCGCTTTGCGCACTCGCAAGTACGATCAAACGTAAGTGTTGGATTGTTGAAACGCGATGGCGCTCAGGTTGCTGTTGCCGCCGGCAATGCAAGTCGCGCCGCCGCCAGCGCTTCACGCAATACCGCCATGTCGCCGATATGGTTTGCGAGCAGCAGGATGAGCTGTGCATTGAGCATCGCGCTGTGCTCGTCGTCCAGGTTGCGATGCGCGTCGATCAGCGCTTCGTAAAAATCATCGGGGCGCGGCAGATTGGGTTGCGTGTTCAGCGGCATGGCGGTCGGTATTCAGCTCAGGCGGAGACAGTGGCGTGCGGCGTTGCCGCAGGCGTGGTTTGCCCGGTGGCACGAAGCAACGCAGCGGCCAGCTTGGCAGGCTCAAGCGTGCGCCAGCGTGCGCAGACGTGCTGATCTGGGCGGATCAGGTAGGTGGTGCCGGGGCGCGCGTCATAGCGTTGCGCGACCAGGCCGTCGATGTCTTCCAGCGCCGTCACGTTGGCCGAGACTGTGCCCATGCCGCCGGCCGGGAAGATCGCCAGCGTCGGCAGCGGCAGCGCGTCGACGTGTTCTCCCGCGCCGCAGAAGCGCAACGCGGTGAAGCTGCCGTGCAGATGGCTGAGCAGCCAGTCGGCGCGGCCATCGGCATGGCGTACCGGTGCATCGAGTGCGACAGCACCGGGCGCGAGCGTGCAGGCGAAAGGCGCTTCATCCGCTGTCTGCAACGGAGAACCTTCAAGCACCGTCGGCATCGAGAGCCGCCCGCTGTTGACCAGCGTCCGCGCAAACGGGTAGTGCTTGGCCAGGCGCAGCGTGGCATCGCGAAAGAGCCGGCTGACGGCGCTTTTGGGCGTGATGAAGTCGGTCGAGCGGGTGGAGTGGCGGATGTTGTCGTCGGCGGCGAACTCGCGCTCGCTCGCGTAGGTGTCGAGCAGCGTGTCGGGCGCGTCGCCGGCCAGCACCATGCGCAATTTCCACGCGAGGTTTTCGGCGTCTTGCAAACCGCTGTTGGCGCCACGTGCGCCGAACGGCGAAACACGGTGTGCCGCATCGCCGATAAAGAGCACTCGGCCGTGGCGGAAGCGGTCCATGCGTTCGCACGAGAACGTATAGACGCTGACCCATTCCAGTTCGAAATCGACGCCTTCCCCCAGCAGCGCGCGCACGCGTGGGATGACGCGCTCGGGTTGCTTCTCGGCCACGGGGTCGGCGTCCCATCCGAGCTGGAAATCGATGCGCCAGACGTTGTCGGGCTGATGGTGCAGCAACACCGATTGATTCGGATGGAACGGCGGATCAAACCAGAACCAGCGCTCGCTCGGGAAGGGCGCATCCATGCGCACGTCGGCGATCAGGAAGCGGTCTTTGAACGTCTGGCCGCGGGCTTCGAGGCCCATCATGTGCCGCACTGGGCTGCGCGAGCCGTCGGCGGCGACCACGTATTGCGCGCGCTGCTCATACGTGCCGTCGGGCGTCTCGATGCTGAGCGTCACGCCATCGGCATCCTGCGTGAGGGACGTCACCTTGTTCTTCCAGCGCAGCTCGATGTTCGGCAAGGCTTGCGCGCGTTCAACGAGAAAGCCCTCGACGTAGTACTGCTGCAGGTTGATGAACGCCGGCCGGCGGTGGCCGGTTTCGGGCAGCAGGTCAAAGCTGTAGAGCAGTTCGTCCTTCAGGTAGACCTTGCCGACGTTCCAGCTCACGCCCTTGTCGACCATGCAGTCACCGCAGCCGAGCCGATCGAAAATCTCCAATGACCGCTTGGAGAAACAGATCGCGCGCGAGCCGGTCGAGAGCGTGCAATCGTCGTCGACAACGACCACGGCCACGTCCTGCTGTGCGAGATCGATGGCCGTGGCCAACCCCACCGGCCCTGCGCCGACGATAACGACGGGGCGAGCTTCAGTTGCCGCTCCGGGTTGCTGTTCGGCGCACGGCGTGTACGGGAAGACGCGGTTCTGGAAGTCGGGGTTCATGTTCAGCCTTGCAGGGCGGCCCACATTTCCTTGTCGCGCTCGGCTGTCCAGATGCGCGGGTGCTTGATGCCGCTGGCCTCATCAAAGGCGCGCGTCACGTCAAACGGCAGGCAGTGCTCGTAGATGAAGACGCTGCCGAATTTCGGGTCCATGGCCGCGCGGGTGTGCGCCATGGCGGCTTTCAGGTCCATCTTCTGCGCGACAGCTTCCTTGCCGCGCTGGAGCAAGGTAGACACGAAATCGCGTGTATAGGCGAGACCCTTGTCGACTTCGACCGGATTGAGCAGTGCCGGGCCGCGGCCCGGCACAAGCTTGTCGGCGCCGAGCGCGCGCAGCGCATCGAGTGTGGCGGGCCATTCTTCGAGCTGGGCATCGCCGCAGTAGCAGGCGGCGTCGTATTCGACGAGATCGCCGGAGAAGAGCACTTTCTGTGAGGGAATCCACACCACGGTGTCGCCCTTCGTGTGGCCGGGGCCGAGGTGCAGGATCTTCACTTCCAGCTTGCCCAGGAACAGTGTCAGCTCGCGCTCGAACACCAGCGTGGGCCACGTCAGGCCCGGCACGGTTTCCACGCCCGCGAACAGGCGCGGAAAGCGTTCGATTTCAGACTTCATATCCGCTTCACCGCGCTCGACGATCATCTCGTACGTGCCGCGGCTGGCAATGACGTTCTGCGCGCCTTCGGCAAAGTAGGCCGACGCGCCGAGCACGCGCACGGCGTGATAGTGCGAAAGCACCACGTGCTTGATCGGCTTGTCGGTGATGGCGCGGATGCGTGCGATCAGGTCTTGCGCCATTGCCGGCGTGGCGGTGGTGTCGACGATCAGCACCGAGTCGTCGCCGATGATGACGCCCGAGTTCGGGTCGCCCTCGGCGGTGTAGGCGTACGCGTTGGGGGAGAGCTGGGTGAAGGTGACTTGTTTGGCCTCGAGGTCGGCTTGCGAGGCGAAGGCTTTGGCCATTCTGTCACTCCTGGTGTAGTGAGTTACGGTTGGGGGAATTTTTATTGAGCGTGCTCAGGCTGAAAAGCTTGGGCTGGGGCGTGCTGATACCAAGCCATGCCGAACGCTGGCAATCATAGACCGCAGGGTCTGGGGATGCGCCTAGGGTATACGTGAATTATGATTAGAAGCATTGTTTCTACAATGCATAAAAATCAAAAACTGGCCGTCGAGGCGAAGCTGCGTGCTACGCTCGCAGCACTTTGTCGGCTCAGCCCCAGCCAATGCGCCCCCAAGACATGGAGACTCCGGAAGTCGAAGACGACCTGCCACCCGACGGCGATGCAGAAGACGCGCGTGCAAGCCGTGACCGCTCGGGCATCCAATCCATCGAAGTCGGCTCTCAATTACTGGTGGCGCTGACGTGTGCCATGCGTGCGATGGCGCTGGGTGATTTGGCGCGTGCGGCGGGCATGCATCCGTCCAAGGCGCATCGCTACCTGGTGAGCCTGCAGCGCGTGGGCGCGGTCTCTCAAGACCCGCTGACCGGGCGTTACGAATTGGGCCCGTTTGCGCTGCGCCTGGGTCTGGCCAGCCTCAACCGTTCCGATGCCATTGTCCGCACGCGGCCGTTGCTTGCCGGCTTGCGAGACCAGACCGGTCACACGATTGGCATTGCCGTCTGGAGCGATCGTGGCCCGACCGTTGTGCATTGGGAGAAGGCCGGTGGTGCGCCTGGCGTGAACCTGCGCATTGGCGACGTCTTGCCGATGCTCAATTCCGCCACTGGCCGCCTGTTCGGCGCCTATCAACCGATGGAGCAGACGCTGCCGCTCGTTGAACGCGAACTGCACGAGCGTGCCAGCGACGACCTGCCCGGCCTGCCGCGTTCCCTTACCGATTACTACCGTCTGTGTGAAGACGTCCGGACCGAAGGCGCATCGTGGGTCACGGGTAGCCTGCTGCCGGGGGTGAATGCCCTGTCGCTGCCGGTGTTCGGTGCGCGCGGGCAGCTTGTGCTGGTGTTGATCGCGCTGAACTTGCAACCGCTGTTTCACGCGCAGCGCGGTGGCGAGCTGGAGCACACGCTGCGCACGTTCGTGATGCGCCTGTCTGCCATGTTGCAGGCGCCCGCGATCAGCCCCGCCAAGGCCAGCAACCGGCGGAGCAGGGCGACGCGTTAGGGTTGTCGCCAATTTCATCCTGTCGTAAGAAATTTACTATCTCGTAACTCGTGGCGCCCCCTCGCCCGGTTCACATCCGGCGCGAACTCCACGACTACAAGAACGAGGAGCTTCATGGACTTGTCGATTGCCGCCATCCTGGCGCAAGACGGCGTGACATCGGGCGCGATCTACGCGCTGCTGGCACTGGCGCTCGTGCTGGTGTTTTCTGTCACGCGCGTGATCTTCATCCCGCAGGGCGAATTCGTCGCGTATGGCGCGCTCACGCTGGCGGCCATCCAGGCCAACAAGGCGCCGCTCTCGGCCAGCATGCTCGTCGTGCTGGGCGTGCTGACGTTCCTCGTCGAGATGGGACGCACGTTGCTGCAACCTGAACTGCGTCTGCATGCGCTGCGCACGGGTGCCATCTATGCCGGCAAATACCTTGTCTTTCCGGTTGCCGTGTACATCGCCGCCCGCATGCTCGCCCCGATGACGCTGCCGATGATTGCGCAGGTCGCGTTGACACTGCTCATCGTCATTCCCATGGGCCCAATGATCTACCGCCTGGCCTATGAGCCGTTGGCCGAAGCCACCACGCTGGTGCTGCTGATCGTTTCGGTGGGCGTGCACTTTGCGATGGTGGGCCTCGGTCTTGTGATGTTCGGCGCGGAAGGCTCGCGCACGGATGCGTTTTCCGATGCGCGCTTTGACCTGGGCGCGCTCAGCGTGTCAGGCCAGAGCCTGTGGGTGGTGGCCGTGTCCGTGTTGATGATCGTGGCGCTGTACTTCTACTTTGGCCGTACGGTGTCGGGCAAGGCGCTGCGTGCAACGGCGGTGAACCGGTTGGGTGCGCGGCTTGTTGGCATCGGGACCACGCAGGCGGGGCGATTGGCTTTCACGCTGGCGGCGGCGTTGGGCGCGCTGTGCGGCATCCTGATTGCGCCGCTCACCACGGTCTACTACGAGTCCGGTTTCCTGATCGGCTTGAAGGGCTTCGTGGGCGCGATCGTGGGCGGGCTCGTGAGCTATCCGGTGGCGGCGCTGGGTGCACTGCTGGTGGGGCTGCTGGAATCGTATTCGTCGTTCTGGGCGTCGGCGTTCAAGGAGGTGATCGTGTTCACGCTCATCATTCCCGTCCTGCTGTGGCGATCGCTCACCACCAAGCATGTCGAGGAAGAGGAATAAGCCGATGAACACGCTGACCAAATCTTCCGAGGGCACGGCGCAGCGCAGCTGGCTTTCGCGCAATCGCGTGCTGACCGCCTTGTTTGTGGTTGTGCTTGCGTTGATTCCGATCGTGCCCACGCCCGAGTTCTGGATCACGCTGCTGAACTACATCGGGCTCTATAGCCTCGTCGCGCTGGGGCTGGTGCTGCTGACGGGGGTGGGTGGGCTGACCTCGTTCGGGCAAGCGGCGTTCGTTGGGCTGGGCGCGTACAGCACTGCGTACCTGACGACGCAGTACGGTGTTTCGCCGTGGATCGGCTTGCTGGCCGGGCTGGTGATCACGGTGGTCAGTGCATATGTGATCGGCCTGATCACGATGCGCATGTCGGGCCACTACCTGCCGCTGGCGACGATTGCGTGGGGCCTCTCGTTGTTCTTCCTGTTTGGCAACCTTGAATTTCTGGGCAAGTACGACGGGCTGAACGGCATTCCTGTGCTGAACGTGCTCGGCAAGCCGTTGCAGACCGGCCGTGAGATGTTCTACCTGATCTGGGCTGTCGTTATCGTTGCGGTGCTGGCGGTGCAGAACCTGCTGAATTCGCGCCCAGGCCGCGCCATCCGCGCGCTCAAGGGCGGTGGCACGATGGCCGAGGCGATGGGGGTGAACACGGCCTGGATGAAGGTGGTGATCTTCGTGTTTGCGGCGGTGCTGGCGTGCATTTCGGGCTTTCTCTACGCGCATCTGCAGCGCGCGGTGAACCCAACGCCGTTCGGCCTGAACTACGGCATCGAATACCTGTTCATGGCGGTGGTCGGTGGTGTGGGCCACGTGTGGGGCGCGGTGCTTGGCGCGGGTTTGCTGACCATCCTGAAAGACAGCCTGCAGAGCATCCTGCCGAAGTTGCTGGGCTCCAATGGCAACTTCGAGATCATCGTGTTCGGCGTGCTGCTGGTGCTGTTGCTGCAGTACGCGCGTGATGGCGTCTGGCCGTTCATCCGCAAGCTGTTTCCGTCGGCCCCGACGGCGCGTGCTCCCGACGACGCACCGGCACTCAAGCAGCGCGAGAAGCCGCAAGCTGGCGAGCTGATCCTCGACGTACGCTCCGCGCGCAAGGAGTTTGGTGGCCTTGTTGCCGTGAATGACGTCAGCTTTCAAGTGAAAGCCGGCGAGATCATCGGCCTGATCGGCCCCAATGGCGCGGGCAAGTCGACCACCTTCAACCTGGTGACCGGCGTGCTGCCAGTCACGCGTGGTGAGGTGCTCTACCGTGGCGAGCACATCAGCGGCAAGCCGTCGCGTGAGATCGTCAAACGCGGTATCGGCCGCACCTTCCAGCATGTGCAATTGCTGTCGGGCATGACCGTGCTGGAAAACGTAGCGCTCGGCGCCCACCTGCGCGGCGACTTCGCGGCGCAGGGCGGCGTGCTTGCCAGCGTGGTGCGCATGAACCAAGCCGAAGAGCAGAAGCTGCTGTTTGAAGCGCGCCGCCAACTGGAACGCGTGGGCTTGGCCGATTGCATGTACCAGGAAGCCGGCAGCCTGGCACTGGGCCAGCAACGCATTTTGGAAATCGCCCGTGCGCTGTGTTGCGACCCGGCGCTGCTGCTGCTCGATGAGCCGGCCGCCGGCCTGCGCTACAAGGAAAAGCAGGCGCTTGCAGCGCTGCTCACCAAGTTGAAAGCCGAAGGCATGAGCGTGCTGCTGGTGGAGCACGACATGGACTTCGTCATGAACCTCACCGATCGGCTGGTCGTCATGGAATTCGGCACGAAGATCGCCGAAGGGCTGCCGCAGGAAGTGCAGCAGAATCCCGCGGTGCTGGAAGCCTACCTTGGCGGCGTGGAATAAGGAGAGCGCGCATGTCGATCATCCTCGAAGTGAAGGACCTGCACGTCCGCTACGGCAAGGTGGAGGCGCTGCACGGCGCCAACCTGAAGGTGGGGGCGGGCCAGATCGTGACCGTCATCGGCCCGAACGGCGCGGGCAAATCGACCATGCTGGGCGCCATGATGGGCGCGCTGCCGACCATCGGGTCGGCCAGCGGCGTGGTCTCATACCTCGGTCACAACCTGACCGGTCTGCCGGTGGAAAAGCGCGTGGCACGCGGCATGTGCCTAGTGCCGGAAAAGCGCGAGCTGTTTGCCACCATGAGCGTGGAAGACAACCTCGTGCTTGGCGCGTACCGCCGCAAGCGGGCGGGTGAGCGCAACTACCTCGATCAGATGGAGGTGGTATACGACCTGTTCCCGCGCCTGAAAGAGCGTCGTGCGCAGGAAGCCGGCACGCTTTCCGGCGGCGAGCGCCAGATGCTCGCCGTGGGCCGCGCGTTGATGGCCAAGCCGCAGTTGCTGATGCTGGATGAGCCGAGCCTGGGTCTCGCGCCGCTCATCGTCAAAGAGATCTTCCACATCATCAGCGACCTGCGCAAAACCGGCGTGGCAACGCTGCTGATCGAGCAGAACGCACGTGCCGCTCTGCAAGTGGCCGACTATGGTTACGTGCTGGAGACCGGCGATATGACGCTCGAAGGCCCCGCGCAGGAGTTGGCCGTCAACCCGCGTGTGATCGAGACCTATCTGGGCCTGGCAAAAAAGGCCGCGTGAGCGCAGCCGGGTGCAAGATCAATCGTCGTAGTCGTGACGATGGTGCCTGCGCCATTCACGCTCACGCCAGCGCTGTTCGCGCCATTGGCGTTCCTGCCACTCGCGGCCGCGGCCATCGTCGTAGTAGCCAGGCGCAACGATGACCGGCTGCGGCGCGACATAGACCGGTGGCGGCGCGTAGTAGGCCGGCGGCGGGGGCGGTGCGTACACGGGAGCGGGGGCATAGACCGGCGCCGGCTCGACATAAACGGGCGCGACAGGCACGCCGATTCCAATGTCGACATTGACGCGGGCGAGGGCCGCCTGCGACGACAGCGCCGCTACGGCTGCCAGCACGTACAGCGCGAAGTTCTTATGCATGTGGAAATTCCTCAAGACGACGCACTGTAGTTGAACGGGGCGCGCGCAGTCTTACAGAAGATATACGGGTGTTGCAAATTGTAACGGAGTGACGCGATGGCCGCTCACGGCAATGCACGTTCCATCAATTCAGCATCCTCGCCGTAGATGGCGCGCAGGGCTCCCAACGCGGCGCTATCCATGTCGACGGACTGATAACCCAGGCGGCGCCAGAAGACATCCGCGCCTTGCACCGCTACCAGCCGGGATTGGTCCAGCCCTTGCGTCTGGGCGCGGGCGCACGCCATGGCGTAAAGCCGCTCGCCCAAACGCTGGCCGCGGCCCTCCGGCGCGATAGCCATGTCGTGCACGAACCAGAGAACATCGGCTGCATCCGTGTCGGGCAGCGGCACGTGCAATTTGGGCGGCGTCCATGCGTGCCACGCATGCGAGAGCAGGTATCCCACTACTTCAGACCCACGCAGTGCGACCAGGCACATGGCCGGGCTGCGCGCCCAGCGGCTGGCAAGCGCATCGCCCGGTTCCAGGAACCCGCCGCCGTAGCACGCCTGCTGCACGGCGAGGATGCCGGGCAGGTCGTCTGCAACGATCGGACGGATGGTGAGTTCGGACATGGGCGCGCGACTGGCCGAGAAACGACAGAGTTTACCGGACGTGTCCCGCGCATCATGCTGTTTTCGCATAATGTGGGCACACATCGGTATTCGCGGCATGGCGCACGTATCCTGTAAATTCGTTGGCAGGGCAGTCCCGCCCGCACTTGAATCCCCTCGCTCAGCATGTCCCGAATCATCTTCCTGAACGGCCAATACGTGCCGGCCGCCGAAGCCACCGTCTCCGTCATGGATCGTGGCTTTACCTTTGCCGATGGCATCTACGAAGTGACCGCCGTGGCGCGCGGCAAGCTTGTCGACAACGATGCGCACCTCGCCCGCTTGACCCGCTCGCTTTCGGAGATCAGCATCGACAACCCATACACCGCTGCCGAATGGACGCGTGTGTGCGAAGAGCTGGTGGCGCGCAATGGGTTGGAAGAGGGCGTGGTCTACATGCAGGTCACGCGGGGCGTGGCCGAGCGTGATTTCGGCATCCCGGCAGACATCACGCCGACGGCCGTGGCCTTCACGCAGGTCAAGTCCATCGTCAACAGCCCGCTCGCAAAGAAGGGCGCAGCCGTGGTGACGGTGCCCGATCTGCGCTGGAAGCGTTGCGATATCAAAAGCGTGGGCCTATTGCCGCAGGTGATGGCCAAGCAGATCGCCGCCCGCGCTGGCGCGCACGAAGCCTGGATGACCGATGGCGACCGCGTGACCGAAGGCGCGTCGTCGACCGCGTTCATCATCACCGCCGATAAACGCTTGATTACGCGTCCGCTGTCGAACGCTGTGCTGCCAGGCATCACGCGCGTGTCGATCCTGGCGCTGGCGCGCGAACATGGCCTGACGCTGGAGGAGCGCACCTTTACCGTGGCCGAAGCCCAGCAAGCGGCCGAAGCGTTCTACACGAGCGCGTCGACGTTCGTGATGCCGGTGGTGTCGATTGACGGCGAGCAGATCGGCAACGGTCAGCCGGGCCCGCTCACGCAGGCACTGCGCACCTTGTATCTGCGCTTTGCCGGCGTGGACGTTGCCGAGCCCGTCGGCCAGATGTGATGTAAGCGGTTGCGCCAGCACGGTAGAATCGCCCGCTGAGTTTTTGTAGCAAGGCGAGACATCCCATGAAAACAGGAGGCTGGCGCTGGCAAAGTGCCATCGCGGCGACCGCTCTGGTTGCCGCGCAGTGGGCAGCGATGCCCGTATCCGCACAAACCGTGTCTGCGTCGGCCGCTGTGCCGACAGCGTCCGCGCAAGCCGTTACGGGCGGTGTGGCTCCCCCGCTCGAATCGGCCAGCGCCGATTCCCGCTGGCGCCGGTTCGAGAGCATCAACGGCATCGTGTCGTATATCGATCGGCAATCGGTCAAGCCAGAGCCAAGTGCTGAGGCGGATGCCGATTCGCATACCGTGCACTTCCGGCTGCTGCGCAACGTGCTGCCCGACTTCACGATCAAAACGGCAGATGGCCAGCCGATCCGCTCTTCGGTCAAGCAGGTGGTGCTCGATTGCGCGCGACGTAGCTACACGGTGATTGCGCAAACGCTCTATCGCGCGCGCAATGCCAGCGGCAAGCCGCTCTACCAGATCCACTACGGCGACGAGGCGCAAAGCCGCTCGCTGCGCGAAGGCAGCGTGTTCGAATGGATTGCCGGCCGCTTTTGCGGGGCAGGCCGCTAACGCTGTGGTTAGCAAGGGCGGTATCAATGCCGCCCGGCGTGGTCAGATCGGCGCTGCTTCCCGGCTGTCGCTTCCGTCCTCGCTTTCTTCGCGGCCTCGCGCGTAAGGCTGCCGCTCCTGCTCAAGCTCCGGATATCGGCGTGAAGCGAAACCCATGGCGGCTTCGTACGAGCCAAACTGGTTGGATTCGGCGGCCACACCGTCGTTGACCAGGATTGCGTACCACTTCCCGTAGAGCGGGCCGTACACCACGACCTTGCTTTTCATTGTCTTGTCCCTGTTTCTTGTATCGATGGCCGGCGACGCGGTTTGCGCGAAGCGGCGGCTCGAGCCGTCCGGGCGCCAGGTCATGGCGCGCCGTCAGCGTTGTGGCGGACGATGATTACAGTGTGTTACACGCGCGTCAACGTTTGCGTTGGGCGCAATGCTCTAGTTGCGTCAGGTCGTTGCCAGGGTGCCGGCCACGCGGGCCTGCCGCAATTCGGCAGGTTCGTGGCCGGATTCGACATAGTCGGCAAAGCGGCGGATGCGGTCCGCAACCCAATCGGGGCGACGCAACGGCAGCCAGTGACCCGCGTCGACCTCGTGGCGCCAGTAGTGCGATACCCAGGCTTCCACCGCGCGTGTAACGGCGGGGCTGACGTAGCGGTCGCGCGTTGGCACGATCAGTTGCACGGGTGCATGCGGTGCACGTGCCTGGGGGCGCGTGAGGCGGTCGCGAAAATTTGCGCGATACATGCGCACGCCATTGCAGGCATCGCGCACAAGCGTCGGTCGCTGGGCTTCGATGCGGATGCCTTCCGTTTTGTGCAGCCACCATGGCCAGGCGCGCGCGACCCACAGCCGCCACGACCATTCCGGCACCAGCGGCAGGTGGAAATACCCCACATACCAGGATTGCAGCCGCTGCTTCCACACCGCACGTTTGGCGGTCCATGTGCCGGCATCGAGCTGCGCGCGCATCCAGTGGCCGACGTGGTCCAGGCACGGGCCCGAGATCGACGTGTATGACGCGATGCGCCCGCGCAGCCGATCGGTCGTCACCGATTCCCAACTGTGGATGGAGCCCCAGTCGTGCCCGACTAGATGAAAGCGCTCGCCGGGCAGCAGCGCATCAGCCACGGCGGCAAGGTCGTCGACAAATTGGGGAATGCGGTAACCGGTGGTGTCTGCGGGCGCATCTGACAGGCCGGCACCGCGCACGTCGAAGGTGAGCACCCGGCGGTCGCGCGCCAGGGTATCGCGCACGCCGTGCCAGACGGAACTGTCGTCCGGATAGCCATGCACAAGCACGATGGCAGGGCGCTGCCGTGCGGATACGTCGGCGGGCAGGGTCATGCGAGCATGCAGGCGAAGGTTGCCGGAGCGCACCACGTGGCTGCTGTGCATCGGGCCTCCAGTGAAATCGGTGAGGGAATCTCCAGCCTACGGGGTGATCGGCTGATGCGGCAACGCGTGTTTTTACCCGTTTCAAGCAGTGTGGGAAGCACTCGGTACGACATCGGCCTGCAGCAAGGGCGTGGCCGCGGCGAAGGCCGCCAGATGCTCCAGCAACGTACGCACCTTGCGTGGCAGCTGTTGCTGCGGCCACACCGCGTAGATGGGCCGCTGCGGTGTCCGCCATTCCGGCAGCAGGCGCACCAGCCTGCCTGCCTCCAGCGCCGGATGGCAGAGCGTGTGCGGACAGTACAGCAGGCCGAGGCCTGTTTCGGCCAGCGTCACGCCAAGTTCGATATCGTTCAGGTCGCAGCGTCCTCGAGGCTGCAACTCGATGGTTTCCTCGCCATCGGGTGAGGTGAAGCGCCATGTCGAGAGTGGCGACGACACCAACAACTGGTGCGCCTGAAGCTCATGCGGATGTGTCGGCGCGCCATGCTCGGCCACGTACGCGGGCGACGCCGCCAGCACCATCCCGATGACACCCAGCCGGCGTTGTCGCAACTTCGGGTCGTCCTGCTGGCCGACGCGGATGGCAAGATCGGCGCCATGCCGCCACACGTCTTCATTGCGGTTGCTCAGCGATAGCTCCAGGCGAATCTCGGGCCACGTCGCCATGAAGCTTGCGTACGCAGGTGCGAGAAGCCCGCGCGACAGATTCAGTGGCGCCAGCACGCGCAGGGTGCCCTTCACCTGGTTGAGATCGTCGTCGAGTGTGGCCGTGGTTTGCGCAAGCGCGGTCAGCAGCGGGCGGCATTGCTCGTAGTAAAGCTGGCCTTCCGGCGTCGGCTTCAGGCTGCGGGCGCTGCGCAGCAGAAGCTGGCAACCAAGCGACGTCTCGAGCTTCTGCAGGCGCCGTGTCAGCGTGGCGGGCGGCAGATTGGCATGACGGGCTGCGGCCTGCAGGCTGCCGTGGTCCACGATGGAAACAAAGAGGGCAAGATCGTCGAGCATGATTCCATTTTTGGAATTTAAGTTTCAATAAACGTCTATAGTTTCTTGAAACGCGGTTGTCTAGCATACCGTCAATCACATTTGATGGCTTGCAAGGAGAACCGCCATGTCGATGCCCGTCTCTACTCCCACACGTCTTCGTGTCATTTTTGCGTGGCTGATGTCTGGCCTGATGTCGCTGCTCATGACTGGCTGGATCGGTTGGATCAACGCCGGTATCAGCCCTGACTTTCTCGCCCGCTGGGCGCATGCCTTTGTGCTGGCCTGGCCGGCTGCGTTCACCATCGTACTGATCGCCGCGCCGACGGTGCAGCGGTTGACGCAGCGCCTGGTGTTGCCCACCCCCGCGCAACCCTGAAAAGAAAACAGCCCACCGGGAGGACGGTGGGCCGCAAGGTTGACAGCAGGAAAGACCGATTGAAGCGGACGCCGGACTGACATCCCGTTGGGTCCGGCGATATGGCTGGTACAACACCCGACCCTTATCGTGGTGACGCTGATGTGCGTGGAGATCGCACTGCCCGATACTGGGTCGTGACCGGGCCATGGAGCGCACTGTAGAGGGTCGATGCTTTCATCAAACTTTCTTTCCCCGGCGGTTCTGCTGCGGACAATCCCTAGGGTATGAGCGCGCACGGACGTTCCAATGGCGTGGGCAGCACATGGCAGCGGACAAGGCGCGCAGGCACGAGTTGGCGTAGTCAACATCAGCGCGCGGTGCCTTTACGCTGATCTGATTCTCAACGCTAAGGAAACAGCATGACGATGATGATCGACGGCCACGGCCCTGGGTATCAGGCAGTGCAAACGCGGCCCAGCATCCAGGATTGCCTGGAGACGCTAAAGAAATTTGTGAATGAAGCTGCTTCGCCAACGGTGAGCGTGCAGGATCTGGTCGTGGCCAGCCGGGCCACCAAAGACAGCAACGCGCAATGGTGGGATCAGGATCGCCTTAATCTACCGGCTGATCCGAGCGACACCGATATTGATGCAGCTCGCACGCGAGTGGGCCGCGCAATGGTCGACGAGCAGGACGCCACGGTCGCGCTACGTAACCTTGACTCGTATCTTGAGGACGGTGCGCTGGGTGATGTTGGCAAGAGCGGCGTCAAAGCTCTCGTGGATGACGTCACGACAAAAATCGGCGCTACCAGCCGCACGGTACAGGATGCCAATATTGAGGTGTTCTCGGGTGACTCTTCTCGGACTGACTGGGGCCAGTATCTGGAGTACCACCAGAGCGAGGCGGCTGCGGCGGAGAAAATTGCCGACCCGGTTAAGCAAGCGTTTGACCGGGGCGGCAACCCCGGATTGGACGCTGACCGTGCTGCACAGACAATCAGCGTCGTGACCGGGCAGTTCATCGATGCCGCCGTCGCGGCACAGGCGCTGCGCGAGGCTGGCTTACCGGTCAATGCGCCGCAGCGACAGGCGAATGCACAACAACTGCAGACGGAACTGGTCGGCGGCATGACCCGCGTTAGCGACGCTGCACGCGTCCTGGACACCGCGGACGATACGTCGACGGCACTGCTCAACGGCGACCGTGATTTCTCTTACTTGTACAAGACCAGCGTGTTGGACGCAGCGGACAAGCACACGCAGGAGTTTGTGCAGCAACACATACCGCCGGGGCTTCACACCGTCTTCGGGTACGGCTCGCCGAACGACGCGGCCCAGCACAAGGTCCAGGACGAGTTGGTGCAAGACGGGGTCGATCTTTCGGCGCTCGGCCCGCGCTAAGCCATCAGTAGGAAAGCCGGCTGCATGTGGAGCAGCCGGCTGGCAGAATGCCGGAGCGTTGCCACCCATTCAGCCCACCATGCCCACGCCCGACGACCTGCTGATCCGCCACATCCACCAAGACGACTTTGCCGCCTGGAAACCCCTCTGGGATGGCTACAACGCCTTTTACGGCCGTGCGGCCGAGACCGCCTTGCCCGACATCGTCACGCAGACGACATGGCAGCGCTTCTTCGACGAAGCGGAGCCTGTCTACGCGTTGGTGGCCGAGCGTGGCGGCGAGCTGCTCGGCATCGTGCACTTCCTCTACCACCGCAGCACCACGCAAATCGGCATGAGCTGCTATTTGCAGGATCTGTTTACGGCGCAGGCCGCGCGCGGGCAGGGCGTGGGCCGGGCCTTGATCGAAGCGGTGTACCGTCGCGCGCAGGCCGACGGCTTGCCACGCGTCTATTGGCAGACGCACGAAACCAACGCGACCGCCATGCGGTTGTATGACACGTTGGCGGACAAGTCGGGCTTCGTGGTTTATCGCAAATTGTTCTGAGCGGCTACGGCATCCAGTAAGGCCTGAAGTGCGCGTGCGGCACCGGCCCGCGCGCAACTGGCATATGTGCTCGCTGCATTAGCAAAATCCGGAACACCGCATGTGCGGGCGGCACGTAAGGTCGCAGCATCTGACCTTACGTGCTGCTGTATGCCTGTCACCTTGCCTGCGTTGGTGGACGCGTCCACTGCGTCGTCTTCTCTCATTTTTTCTTCGGATCAGCAGGCGCGTCTGCGCGACCTCGCAACACAGATTCACGACGCGCAGCGCGCGGTGACAGCGGCGCAGCCTGCTCAGTCCATCGACTCCGAGACGACCGACCCCGCACGGCAACTGGCGCAGGCGGCTTACCTGGCCGCGCAGTTCGCCTTGCAGGCGCTGCAGGCCGAGCGCGCGGCATTGATCGCGCAGTCACGTGGCCAACACGCCGAAGAAGCGGCCGCCCAAGCAGCGTGTCAGCAGGCGCAACGCAATGGGCAACTGGCGAACGACATGGCCGCCGCTGCCCGAACGCATCTGCAGGCCGCTGTGGTGGCCGCGGCACAGCCCGGCGGCCATGTTCAGACGGTGATGACGGTCCAGCAGAAGCAGCGCCAGGAGGCTGCGGTGCCCGCGCTGGTGCTCGCGCGGGCACAGGCCGACGAGGCCGACGCACGCGTTGCACGGGACATGGCGCAGCGCCAGCTCGACGATGCGCGGCAAGTGCTGGATTCAGCCGAGGCCAGTGACCGCGCCGCGAGGCCGTCGGCGCGCAACCTGCCCGACGAACCCTCACAGGCCACGTTGGATGCGCGCACGCAATGGAGCGACGCTCAGGCAACTGCCCGCAATGCCACGCTCGTCCTTAACCACACGCACGACGCGGTACATGCCGACGCATTGGCCGTGCTTTCTGACGCCGCCCATCGCGGCGACTGGCACACGTACCACGATGCCGTGGTCGCCGGGCGCGCCAGCGGGGCCATCCCCGACGACGAAGCGCAGAACCTTCAGCAGGCCGGCGACGATGCGCTCGTCAAGGCGCAAGCCGACGTCGCTCCGGAGCAGCGCGTTGCCGACGCACAGTATGCCGATCAGCAAGCCCGGCAGCAGCAGATTCTGCAGTGCCAGCCGCGCACGCAAGCGCTGCCCACTACGGCGGCGCTTGCGCAGGCGCGTCAGGATGCGGTGCCGACGTGGACGGCCGCCTTCCTGGCTGCCGACAACGCCAAGACGCTCACCGGCAAGTTGGCGGGCGACGCGCAGCGACAGGCTGCGCACTCCCAGGCCACAGCCGACCGTGCACAGGCGGAGCTGACGCGGCAGACTGCACAGCGCACGCTGCATGGCGCCGAGCAGGACTTGCGCATGGCTCAAGCCACCGGCGCCGATGCGAAGACGCTTGCCGGACTGCGCGCGAAGGTCGACAGCGCCCGACAAGGCACGCAAGACGCCACCCGCGCGCGTCTGCAAGCCCAGACCGACGAGGCCGGCGCGCACGCACAGGATCTGCTTGCTGCCCTGTCACCAGCCCGGCAGGACGACGCGGCCGCGCGTTTCGAGCTGTTCCGAACGCACGGCGAGGAGTTGGCCCGACCGTATCTCCAGCAGTTCTTCCTGCAGTTTGGCGATCAGGCCATCACGGTGTCGTCGGCCGATCAATTGACGAATCTCGCGGGCCTGGCGTTCGGCATCCTGCCCGTGACCGATCTGGATGCACCCACGCCGCAGGCACTTGTCGAGGCTGCCCGGCAGGGGCGCTGGTTTGCCGAGGCACCGGCCGATGTGCGGGCGCAGCTTCAGCGAATCGTTGATCGCGCATATGGCGATGCCGATCGCACGCGGCCGCTGCAGGTGAACTTCCTGCCGTTTGTCACGGCCATCAAGCCTGGCTCCGAACTGATACCTGCCGACAGCGTGATCCAGGACGGCGCGCTGATGCAGTTCACGCGCGCCGATGGCACGACCGGCTGGGTGGATGCCGGCGCCAACCGCACCTACGATTCGCTCGACGATTTCCGCCACGCGTGCGACTTGCCCGTTGGTGGCGAGGCCGCATTGATGGTGGCGCCGGACTTCGCCCCGCAAGGCGCCGATCGCTTCGATGCCGATGGGCAACTGCGTCTGTTCATGGGCGAGGCGCGCATCGAGAGTGTGTTCGAAGCGGCGAACCGTACCTTCCATCTGGACGCCGTGCTGGCGGGCGGTTTGTTGGCCGCGGGTGTGCTGACCGACGGCATCGTGCCGTTGCTGGCCGGTGCGGCGGGCCTTGTGTATGGCGCCGCACGCTCGGATCTGCCTCAGATGATCTCGCACGACGAAGACCTCAACCCGCTGACGAGCGGCCACGCACGCCGGGTGTGGGGCACCGTGCTGGCCGAAGGCCTTGGCGGCGCAGCGACTGTTGCGCTGGGCCGCGCGCTCGTGCTCGGTGCGCGGGCGGCGGCGGAGGGTGCGGAACTGGAGGCGTCGGCCGCATCGGCGCTGAACACGTCGCTTGCCCGCACGACCACCGTGGCCCGGGCGCTCGGCAGGGCCGCGGGCGTGGCGGGCGGCGTCAACCTGGCGGATGGCGTGGCCGAAGCCTTGCCGCATCTTGACGAGATGAGCGAGCACGATCGCGATGATTTGTGGGCACAGCTCGTTCCGGACGTGGCGACCATGCTGCTGACGCATGCAGTCGACTACGTGGCACCGGTGGAGCGCACAACACCGGCAGCGTGGTTGCATCCGGATTTTGGGACGACGCGCGTGCCGCGCAGCGGGACCGGCGCCACGGAAATGGCCGTGGCGATGACAGCGGCCGAGTGGCGCGCAGGCGGCATGCCGCGTACCAAGCGCCAGCGTGCGGATGCGCAGTCGGTCGGTGTGAACAAGATGCTGGTGGTGCTGGCGCACCCCGACGACGACACCATCATGGCCGGCATGCTGCGGCGGGCCATCGCGGCAGGCACAGAGATCCACGTGGTGTACATCACGCGTGGCAACGGCGGGACGATCTTCAGCACGGAGTCCGGCATTCCACTGCCCGTGTATGGCGGCGACGGTGCGGAATTTGCCGAACCCGGCGCACTGGGCCACTTGCGCGAAGAGGAACTGCGCGCGTTCTATGCACGGCTGGGTGGTGGCGCGCGGGTGAAGGTGACGGTGCTGCACGGCAATGCCGACATCAACCCATGGCGCCGGCCCGGCGAGCGCGTCCTGCGCTACAGCATTGTTGCCAGATGGAACATGCGATTCATCGTGCGCTACCTGGCCGAACGCATGCGCACGGAGCAATACGATCTGGCCGTCGGGCTGCGTATCAACCGCAACGTGCATCCGGCCCACGCCGAAAGCAGCCGCCTGATGCGCCAGGCTGCGCGGGCTTACCAACGTTCCACAGGTCAGGCGATGCCCTTGATGTGGGCGAACGAGATCGGCTGGTATCCGACCTCCGTGCTGAATCTGCGCGGGCGTACCTGGACGCTGCAGTTGAACGATGCGGAGCGCAGGCTCAAGGCCGATGCCATCGCTGCCTATGCCTCGCAGCCGCCCGCACATGCCTACCACTTCGGCAACGAGCGGCCTTACGAACAATTCACCTTTGCCGCTGGAACACCGGCCCAGGCGCGGATCGACATTCAACGGTATTTCCTGCGTCGAGCGGCCGACCGTGATGCCGCGCCGGGAACATCCCCCGCCTTCGAAACCGTGACCACGCCGCCTTTGCGATACCGGAAGGACTGGGGTTTCGCGCGCGTGGAAACCGTTGAACCGCCGTTGCCGTTACTCAAGCCGGCGCTGCCCGATCCGTCCGTCGATGCCGATGCTGCCGTGGAGCGCGCCACTGCATTTGCGCTGCGCGGCGAGGGCGTTGACCCCGAGCACATTTCCGACGAGCAGGAAGCGTGGCGCATGTTCTTGAGCAACCTTCAGCCGCGGCCGCTGGAGTGGCAGCCGCTTTGGCGCCGTCTGCTCAATGGCTTCTCGAACGAGCCCGGGCGTTTCTGGGCTTCCCGTCAGCCGGAGACCGCGGTATTCGTGACAACCTCGCGGCCGCCGCAAACTGTTTTTGGCGAGCAGGGCATCGGCCTGGCGCTGGACGCTTCCGACACGCAGGTGTGGTCGTCGATCACGGCGGCGCGCGGCGATGCGGCGCGCCAGATCGCGCAGGCTCCGGGCGGGCGAGGCGTGCGGTTTACGTACCCCGTCGTGATGGGTGCGCGCGATCTGGGCCACATGCTCAAGGTGGGCTGGCTGCCGCCCGAGGCACCGCAGGGGGCCATCGTGACGGTAGACGCCAACAGCCGGCGTCATCACGAGAGCATTCCCAACCCGCGCAACGCCTACGGACCCAAGCCCGGTGAGCCCTACACGCCGCCGACCGTTTCCGGCGGCATGAAGATCCGTGGTCCGGTGTTCCGCGCGTTGACGTCGACGGCCACGATCGCGTCCGCCACTTACGCCGGCGTGCGTTACGGTCTGCCGACTTTCACGCTGGCGGACTGGAACGCTTTGGGGCTCGGCATGCTTGGCCTGCGGTCGACGTTGGGGATGGTGTCGGATGGCGTGCGCGTGCGCATCGCGCGTCAGGCCGATGCCTCGCCGGCTTCTACGTGGCGCCTCATGACCGGCTGGCGCGGCACGTTGCGCGGTGTATCGAAAGCCGACCGGGACCGCTACCGCACGCTCGGCATGTTGCTCAAGGTAAATCCACGCGACAGCGATGCCCTGCGGCAGGTGGACGCCGCGCCCGGGCAGGTTCTGTCGGCCCGCAGCGAGCTTGGCTGGCTGCTTGAGATCATCCGCATATGGAGCTACGGCCCGAACGATGTTTCCAACCTGTTGCACCTGATGCATCCGGGCTTTTTCGACCCGTCGTTCGCGTCGTTGCGGGCGGCAGGCGATACGCTGGCGAACCTCGCGACGCTGATCTTTTCTGCTGTGCATCCGATGGCCAGCATCAGTGCTCGGCTGGGCCGCACGTTGAGCCTGCGGGCGGATCGGTTGCAGCAGGACCCGACCGTGCGGCCGGCGGGCGCAAGACTGCCCTCGATGTTCGGCGGAACAGAGCATCTGCCCCGGCCGCTGCAATGGCTGGTCGCCCTCGGGCATCGTCCGCTCGTCGTGTATCCGTTCCTGCCGGAGGTGGGAACGCCTACCGGCAAGCCGGTGCCTGTGACGTTGCTGCAGGAGTGGTCCAACAAGCTGGCCACGCTCGGCGTCTTGCCATTTGCCGGCGCCGACGCCGCCCATCTGCTGTTGGCAGCCGGCAGCAACCAATGGTCATCAGCACTCGTCGAACTTGGAAAGGTATCGGCGGACTGGTGGTTCTTCCGCGCGTTTCAGCAGATGCATGTCGATGCCTACCGCGCCCGGCGTGATCTGGGCCGGGTGGTGCGCCACAACAGCTTGCTGCCGTGGTGGCGCATGCCGGCCGGCGGTGCGGTCAAGGGGCCGAACGTGCCTGCAGCGGACGACTTTCTACTCGACAAGGGCGGGCTGTCGACGTTCCAGCCGGCGCTCGTGCTGGGCGTCGGCATTGGCGCGCGGGCGCTGCTCGGCCTGTTGGTCCCCTGGACTGACGGCAATGGCTAGCCGTCTTGCTGCGTCCGCGCGGTGAGCAACCTCAGCAATCGAATTTCGGCACGTCGAAATGGCTCCAATCGCTACCTCCCTCGGCGCCGTAGCTGATGTGCTCATCATTCGGACCCGTAAGCTCGACGCTGGTCGTATACGTCGGTGGATTGTTGCCGAACATCGACAGCAACTGATGTTCGTCGATGGTCTTGTCGATCTTGACGGAATAGCCGTCGCCGAGGTCCAGCGAGGTTGATGTACCGTGTCCTAAAACGTCGAACCACGACGTGTGCGAGTCGATCCTCAAGTCTTTGGCATCCGTGCCACCCACGATCTTGAGGGCGTCTTCGACACCGCCGAGATCCAAGTCGGCCACAGTGGTCTGCTGGCCGTCAGGCCCGACCTTGTCGACCTTGATGTGGTGGCCATCCTGCTGAATGACGGCAATCTTCTGGGCTTGATCCGTTCTCACCTCCATCGTGGCCTGGTTGGCCAGGGTGGGGGCGTTGATGGGTTCGCGGCCGTTGCTGTATGCGATATAGAAATTGGTTGGCGGTGTGCAGGCCAGGGCGTTCACGCTGTTCATGGTCGGACAAGTGCGGGTTGAAGGAACGTCGATCGTAAGACGACATTGCCGCAACAGCGGCCACGCAGCTTCGTAGGTCCGTCGTCGCACCGCAGCGCGGGCGCGGTACCAAGACCGTTGTCCAGTGCGCGATCCGGCGGAGGCGCCGTCCACCGCCGACGCATTTTTCCGCAAACCATAGGGTAATCCCGCATCTGCGATTTCGAAGACGCGGTCTATAGTTGCACCTGTGTTCCAGATATTAACAGACGTTTCATAGGTAAAACAAGTGAAACGTGATGGAGTCGACAGAAATGCAATCGCAATACAACCCCGACCTCGCTCCGTGGGAGCCGATTTCTCCGAACAACGTCGCCGGCAAGGGCCGTGTCGAGCGCCCCGGTCACGTCGCCAATCTGGTGTGGCAAACACGCACCGCCGAGCCGACAGCCTATGAGAACCAATTGGCCGATTCGCTGGAAGCGGCATTCCTGGGCGGTGCGCAAACGCCGGCCGACATCGTGGCTGTGCTGAATGAGCGCGGCCCGCGCAATGCCGCTGGCGGAGAGGCCTGGACGGAAGACACGTTCTTGGCCGAGATGCGCCGCCTGGGCGCCTGAACGGAGCCGGCTCCAACACGATTCGACGCCGCATCGCCCGCAGAGGCGCCCGGCTCAACCCCATCAGAAGAGGCAAGCAATGGAAGGCAACAAGGAAGCGCAGAAGGAAGCGCGCATCAACACCGGTCTGCGCAACTACTGGTATCCGGTGGCGGCGTCGTGGAATGTGAAGAACGCGCCGGTGGGCATCACGCGCCTGAGCCAGAACATCGTGCTGTGGCGAGATACCGCAGGCCAGGTGCATGCGCTGGAAGACCGCTGCCCGCACCGTGGCGCGCGCCTGTCGATGGGCTGGAACCTGGGTGACCACGTGGCTTGCTGGTACCACGGCGTTGAGGTGAACGGCCAGGGTACGGTAACGAGCGTGCCGGCTGTCGACGCTTGCCCGATGGAAGGCAAGACCTGCGTGCGCAGCTACCCGGTGCAGGAGCGCGCCGGTGCCATCTTCCTGTGGTTTGGCGACAAGGCCCCGTCCGAGTTCGACGACGCGGTCGGCACGCTGCGCTTGCCTGAAGAGCTGACCAGCGACGAGCACAGCCACTTCCTCTGCTTTGCGCATTGGAACGTCAACTACCGCTATGCCATCGACAATGTCATGGACCCGATGCACGGCGCTTACCTGCACGCCGTGTCGCACTCGATGGCCAGCGGCGAGAAGAAGGCCGTGATGGAAGTGGTTGAAACCGACCACGGGATCATGTTCCAGAAGACCGGCCAGCGCGGCGTGAACTTCGATTGGACCGAGTTTGGCGAGACCGGCACGATGTGGCTGCGCCTGTCGATTCCGTATCAACCGAAGGTCGGCCCAGGCGGCCCGTTCACCATCATCGGCATCGTGACGCCGGTGGATGAGGAGCACTGCATCGTCTACTTCTGGCGCACGCGCCACGTGCAGGGTTGGCAGCGCGACGTGTGGCGCTTCCTGTATCGCAATCGCCTGGAAGGCCTGCACTGGGATGTGCTGGAACAGGATCGCGTGGTGCTCGAATCGATGGCCCCCGAGGCGCGCGATCACGAAACGCTGTATCAGCACGACATCGGCATCACGCGTATCCGCCGTGTGCTTGCACGCCGCGCCGCCGCTGAACTGGCCGACGCGCCTGTCGCCATGCTCAAGCCCGTTCCCACGGAAGCTCAACATGCCTGAGCGCCATCCAACTGCCGGGCTGCTGGCTGGCCGCAAGGTGCTCGTGACGGGCGCTGCGCGCGGTCTCGGTCTGGCCTTTGCCAAGTCGATCGCCGAAGCGGGTGGCGCCGTTGCGCTGGCCGACATTCTTGGCGAGCGCGTTCAGGAAGAGGCCGCAGCGCTGCGTGCGGCAGGCTTTGATGCGCATGGCTTCGCGCTTGATCTTGGCGATCCGGCTTCCATTCAGGCATGCGCTGCTGCGGCTGCACAGGCACTGGGTGGGCTCGATGGGCTTGTCAACAACGCGGCCATCACGAACTCGGGCGGGCGCGACGCATCGTCAATCGACGTCGAGACCTGGGACCGTGTGATGAACGTCAACGTGCGGGGCACCTGGCTGATGACGACCGCCTGCCTGCCAGCGCTCAAGGCATCGGGCCGCGGCGCCATCGTCAATTTGTCGTCGGACACACCGCTGTGGGGCGCACCGAACCTGCTGGCTTATGTGGCCAGCAAGAGCGCTGTCATCGGCATGACCAAGTCTCTGGCGCGTGAATGCGGCGCTGACGGCATCACCGTCAACGCCATCGCGCCGGGCCTGACGCTGGTGGAAGCCACCGAATACGTGCCGGCGCACCGGCATGCGCTGTACCGCGACCAGCGCGCCATTTCGCGCGATCAGGTGCCCGACGACGTGTGCGGCGCCGTGCTGTTCGCGCTGTCCGACCTTTCCCGATTCGTGACAGGCCAGACGCTGGCCGTCAACGGCGGTTTTGTCATGCAGTAACGCATCCACACACCATTCAGAAGAGGTATTCAATGAGCGATCTCTCCGAACAACAGCAAGTGCAACGCACGTGGGACCGCCCGGAAGGCGCGTCGTTTGAAGACTGGATGAACAGCCGGGTCGCGCGTTTTTCCACCCGCCGCTATGACTGGGACGCCCTCAAGTTCCAAGCCGACTTCGACCCGAAATACCGCCGTGCGCAAATGCGTTACCTCGGCACGGGCGGCACGGGCGTGGCGGCTGACACCAACACGGTGCCGGCCGAGCACTTCACGTTTTCGACCATGGTCATTCCGGCTGGCCACGAAGGCCCGTCGCACCTGCACACCGATGTGGAAGAGGTGTTCTTCGTCATTCGCGGCAAGCTCAAGCTGGTGCTGGAGAAGGACGGCGAACGCTACGAAACCATCCTGACCGATCGCGACCTCGTGTCGGTGCCGCCCGGCGTGTACCGCGAAGAAATCAACATCGGCGATGAAGACGCGCTGATGTGCGTGATGCTCGGCGCCAAGAAGCCGATCACGCCGACGTATCCGCCCGAGCACCCGCTCGCCAAGATCAAGCGTTGATGCCATGAGCGCGCAGGCTGTCATGTCTACCCATCCGTTCCGTGTTGCCGATGCGCTTGCCGCGCTCGGCGACGGGTTTGCCGAACATAGTGTTGCGATCAACGTGCGCGGTGATCGCATCGGCTATCGGCAATGGGGCGAGCGTGGGCCGGTGGTGGTGCTGTTGCACGGCATCAGCTCCAGCGCTGCGTCATGGCTGCCTTGCGCGCAGGTGCTTTCGCACAACATGCGCGTGCTGGCATGGGATGCGCCGGGCTACGGCAATTCCACGCCGCTCGAACAGGCTGTACCGCGCGCCGCGGACTACGCGGTGCGGTTGGAGGCATGGCTGGCTGCGCTGCATGTGACGCCGGATGCGATCGTCGGCCACTCGCTGGGGGCGTTGATGGCATCGGCATATGTGGCCCATGCGCCAACGGCGATGCAGCCCAAGTGCCTGCTGCTTCTGAACCCTGCACAGGGCTACGGCCAGCCGGGGCAGGAAGACAAGTCGCTGGCCGTGCAAGCGCAGCGTCTTGCAACGCTGGACCAGCTCGGCATCGACGGCATGGCGGAGTCGCGCCACGCGCACCTGTTGCGCCCGAATGCCACCGATGAAGAGCGTGCCTGGGTGCGCTGGAACATGAAGCGCCTCAACGATGGCGGTTACCGCCAGGCAGTGGCGATGCTCAGCGGCGACGACATCAGCGCCTATCTGAGCAAGCGCCCCGCATCGACGCCGGCACAAGTCGCTTGCGGCGATGTGGACGGCATCACGCCGCCGCAAGGCTGCGAAGCGCTGGCCAAGACGTTCGGTCTGCCATTTGCGCTTGTACCGTCTGCAGGGCATGCCTCCTATATCGATGCGCCTGATGCTGTCGCAGGCTGGATCGAACAAGCCGTTCTCTCCCAATCTCAAAACGCCTAAGCGCCAAGACGTATGAGCAACGACCTCATTTCAGAAGACGTGCAGGAAAAGTACATCGTGCCGGGCCTCGAACGCGGCCTGCGCCTCCTGTGCGAATTCAGCCACAAAGACCGCGTTCTGTCGGCGCCGGAGCTGGCACGCCGGCTGAAGGTGCCGCGTTCGACTGTATTCCGCCTGCTCACGACGCTCGAAGTGATGGGCTTCATCGAGCGCGTGGACGGCGGTCGCGATTTCCGTCTCGGCATGGCGGTGCTGCGCCTGGGCTTTGAGTATCTCGCCTCGCTGGAACTGACCGAGCTGGGCCGTCCGCTGCTCGATCGCTTGCGCGATGACATTCATTACCCATGCAACCTCGTCGTGCGCGATGGCCGCTCTATCGTTTATGTGGCGAAGTCGGTTGCTCCCACGCCGTTCACCAGCTCGGTAAATGTTGGCACGCGCCTGCCGGCACATGCCACGGTGCTGGGTCGTGTGCTGCTGGCTGACCTGTCGCTGGCGGAATTGCGCCAGCTTTATCCGGAGCCGCAGCTGGAGGTGTTCTCCGCCAACACGCCGCGCACGGTGGAAGAACTGTTCGAGATGGTCCAGCGCGACCGCGAACATGGCTACGTGCTGCAGGAAGGCTTCTTTGAAGCCAACATCTCGACGATTGCTGCGCCGGTGCTGGACCGCGCAGGCAAGGTGGTGGCAGCGCTCGGCACGACGATTCCGTCGCCGCGCATTGAGCCCGCACAACTCGATCTGATGATCGACAAGGTGCGCGCTGCCGCCGGCGAGCTGTCTTACCTGCTGGACTACCGGCCCGCCAGCGGCAAGGTCGTCAACCTGTTCCGGGAATGACCATGCCGATGATCGACCTGACCGGCAAGACCGCCGTTGTGACCGGAGGCTCCTCCGGCATCGGCCTGGCCACCGTTGAACTGCTGCTGGAAGCCGGCGCCGCCGTGGCGCTGTGCGGCCGCAATGCCGAACGTCTCGCGCAAGCCGAACAAGGCCTGCGCAGCCGCTTCCCGAACGCTAGGCTGTTTGCCGCAACGTGCGACGTGCTCGACGCCGCGCAGATGGCAGCGTTTGCCGATGCGGTGGAGCAAGCGCTCGGCCCCGTCGACATGCTGGTCAACAACGCGGGCCAAGGCCGTGTCTCGACGTTTGCCGATACCGACGATGCCGCGTGGACGCAGGAGCTGCATCTCAAGTTCTTCTCCGTGATTCATCCCACGCGCGCTTTCATGCCGCAACTCGAGCGCTCGGCGCACGGCGCGATCGTCTGCGTGAATTCGCTGCTCGCGCAGCAGCCCGAGCCGCACATGGTGGCCACCTCTGCCGCGCGTGCGGGTGTGCTCAATCTTGTGCGTTCGATGGCAACCGAATTTGCACCGAAGGGCGTGCGCGTCAACGGCATCCTGATCGGCCTGGTGGAGTCCGGCCAATGGCGCCGCCGCTTCGAGGCTCGACCCGAAGAAGATCGCCATCTCGACTGGGCCGCGTGGACGCGCCGCTTGGCCGCACAAAAACATATTCCCCTTGGACGCCTGGGTCTGCCCGAAGAAGCAGCCCGCGCCATTCTGTTCCTTGCCTCGCCGTTGTCTTCGTACACCACGGGCAGCCACATCGATATCTCCGGAGGACACTCCCGTCATGCTTAATAGACAACAACAGGAACAACGGCTGGTCACGGTGGGCCACGCGATTGCAGCCTTCCTGGAGGCTTGCGAGGTCAAGGCCGCCTTTGGCGTTATCTCGATCCACAACATGCCCATCCTCGATGCGATGGGCGAGCGCGGCAATATCCGCTTCGTCATGGCGCGCGGTGAAGCCGGCGGCGCCAACATGGCCGACGCTTATGCCCGTACCACAGGTGGCCTGGGCGTCTGCCTAACCAGCACCGGCACCGCGGCCGGCAACGCGGCGGGCGCAATGGTCGAAGCCCTGACCGCCGGCACGCCGCTGCTGCACATCACGGGCCAGATCGAAACGCCGTACCTGGACCAGAGCCTTGCCTACATCCACGAAGCGCCGGATCAGCTCACGATGCTCAAGGCCGTTTCCAAGGCGGCCTTCCGCGTGCGCAGTGCCGACACGGCCATCAGTACGATGAAGCTGGCCGTGCAGACCGCGCTGACTGCACCGGCTGGCCCGGTGAGCGTGGAGATCCCCATCGATATTCAAGCCGCGCTGATCCCGATGCCGGACGATCTGCGCCCGCTGCAGGTGCCGCAGCATGTGCCGTCGGCCCACGCGCTGGACGAACTCGCTGAGCGCCTGTCGCGCGCGCGCCGTCCGATGCTGTGGCTCGGAGGTGGTGCCCGCCACGCTGCGAAGCAGGTCAAGCGCCTGATGGATCTGGGCTTTGGCGTGGTCACCAGCACGCAGGGCCGCGGCATCGTGCCGGAGGATGATCCGCGTTCGCTGGGCGCCTTCAACCTGCACAAGCCGGTCGAAGCGTTCTATCAGACGTGCGATGCGATGGTCGTGGTCGGCTCGCGCCTGCGCGGCAACGAAACGCTTAAGTACGAACTGAAACTGCCGCGCCCGCTGTACCGCATTGATGCAGATGCATCAGCAGAAGGCCGTTGCTACGCCAGCGACTATTTCGTATGCGGCGATTCGGCCCTCGCGCTGGAGGGCCTGGCGGATCGGCTCGAAAAGAAGATGCAAATCGATGCGGCATTCGCCGGCGACCTGCGCGCCGCCCACGAGACGGCGGTGCACGGGCTGATCGATGGCCTCGGCCCGTACGCAAAGCTGGTGGATGCGTTGCAAGCCGCGGTGGGTCGTGAGTTCAACTGGGTGCGCGACGTGACGGTGTCGAACAGCACGTGGGGCAATCGTCAGCTGCGTATTTTTGATTCGCGTGCTGGCGTCCATGCGCTGGGTGGTGGCATCGGACAAGGTTTGGCGATGGGCATTGGCGCGGCCATCGGCTCGGCCGCCACCGGCTCGGGCAAGACCACGTTCTGCCTGGCCGGCGATGGCGGCTTCATCCTGAACCTTGGTGAATTGGCGACTGCGGTGCAGGAGCGCGCCAACCTCGTCATCGTGCTGATGAACGACAAGGGCTACGGCGTCATCAAGAACATTCAGGACGCGCAGTACGGCGGCCGCCGCCATTACGTGGATCTGCACACGCCGGACTACACGGCGCTCGCGCAGTCGCTGCAACTGCGTCATCGCCGCGTCTCGGATCTGGCAGACGTGAGCAGCGCGCTGAAAGAAGCCACCAGCGGCGAAGGCCCGTTCCTGATGGAGATCGACATGCTTTCCATCGGCAGCTTCAAGACGATCTTTGCAGGCCCGCCGGTCAACCAGCAGGCCAAGGACGGCCAGGGCGAGCGCGCAGCCGAGCGCACGACGGTGGTGGCGTGAACCTGCAACCGAGCCAATTGAAGGAGCCGGACATGCTGCATGTATCGATGGTCGGGTGCGGAGCGATCGGGCGGGGCGTGCTGGAACTGCTCAAGAGCGATCCGGATGTGTGCTTTGACGCCGTGATCGTGCCCGAGCACGCGATGGACAAGGCGCGCGAGGCCATCGCCCCGTTCGCACCGAATGCGCGCGTCACGACGCATCTGTCGGCCGACGCGCATCCTGATCTGCTCGTCGAATGCGCTGGCCATGATGCGCTTGAAGAGCATGTGTTGCCGGCGTTGGAGCAGGGCATTGATTGCCTGGTGGTATCGGTGGGTGCGTTGTCCGAACCTGGTGTAGCCGAACGGCTCGAGGCAGCGGCCCGGCGTGGCAACGCGCAAGTGCAGTTGCTGTCGGGCGCCATTGGCGCCATCGATGCACTGGCCGCTGCGCGTGTCGGGGGGCTGGATGCCGTGATCTACACCGGCCGCAAACCGCCGCGTGCCTGGAAGGACACGCCGGCCGAGCAGCAGTTCGACCTCGATGCGCTGCGCGAGCCGACCGTGATCTTCGAAGGCAACGCCCGTGAAGCTGCGCGTCTGTTCCCGAAAAACGCCAACGTGGCGGCCACGCTGTCGCTGGCGGGCCTCGGGCTTGAGCACACGCACGTCAAGCTGCTGGCCGATCCAACGGTGGACGAGAACATCCATCACGTCGAAGCGCGCGGTGCCTTTGGCGGCTTCGAGCTGACGATGCGCGGCAAGCCGCTTGCGGCCAATCCCAAGACTTCTGCGCTGACGGTGTTCAGCGTGGTGCGTGCGCTGGGCAACCGCGCGCACGCCGTTTCGATTTGAGCGAGGCCATTGCGCCATGACTGTTTCCAACCCGAACGCAACCGCAACGTCCGTGTTGCCCATCTGCATTGCCGGCGATTGGCGCCTCGGCACGGGCGAGCGCTATGCCACGCGCTACCCGGCCACGGGTGAAGTCGTTGCAGAACTCAATGCCGCCAGCGTCGCCGATGTGGAAGAGGCCGTGGCGGGCGCCTACCGCGCCTTCCTTTCCAGCGGCTGGGCGCAGCGCAAACCGCACGAGCGCGCCGCCGTTCTGTATCGCGTGGCCGAGCTGATCCGCTCGCGCAGCGAGGCGCTGGCCCAACGCCAGCGCCTGGACAATGGCAAGCCGATCAACGAAACGCGCGCCCTGGTGGCAAGCGCTGCGGCCACGTTCCAGTTCTTCGGTGCCGCATGCGAGACGCTGGAAGAGTCGCTCACGCCTGCGCGTGGTGATTGCCTGACGATGAGCGTGCATGAGCCCATGGGCGTGGTGGCGGCTATCACGCCATGGAATTCGCCAATTGCCAGCGAAGCGCAAAAGATGGCGCCCGCGCTGGCCGCAGGTAACGCCGTCGTCGTCAAGCCGGCCGAAGTCACGCCGCTGATGGCGCTGGAACTTGCCGCCATTTGCGAAGAGGCGGGCGTGCCCAAGGGCATGATCAGCGTGCTGCCGGGCAAGGGCTCTGTCATTGGCGATGCGATCACGAAGCATCCGCTGGTGCGTCGCGTGTCGTTCACGGGCGGCACGAACACCGGCCGCCATATCGCGCACATTGCCGCCGACAAGATGATGCCGGTGTCGCTCGAACTCGGCGGAAAGTCGCCGACGATGGTGTTTGAGGATGCCGACCTCGACCACGCGGTCAACGGGGTGCTGTACGGCATCTTCAGCTCGTCGGGCGAGTCGTGCATCGCAGGGTCGCGCTTGTTTGTGGCGCGTTCCTTGTACGAGCCGTTCATGGATCGCCTGGCCGCTGCCGCAGCACGGCTGCGCGTCGGCAATCCGGCCGATGAATCCACGCAGATGGGCCCGCTGATCACCGATCGCCACCGCGAGACGATTGAGTCGTACGTCGCGATGGGCGTGGAAGACGGTGGCCACCTGCGCACAGGCGGTTTGCGCCCGGCAATCGCCGGCTGCGAGTCGGGCTACTTCTATACGCCGACCATCATCGAAGGCCTCACCAACAGCGCACGCATTTGCCAGGAAGAGATCTTCGGCCCCGTGCTCGTTGCCATGCCGTTCGACGATGAAGACGAACTGATCGAACAAGCCAACGACAGCGTGTACGCACTGGCCGCCGGCATCTGGACGCGCGACTACAAGCGCGCATGGCGCGTCGGCCGCGCGGTGCAGGCCGGCAACGTGTGGATCAACACATACAAGCAGTTCTCGATCTCGACGCCGTTTGGCGGCTGGCGCGACAGCGGCCTAGGCCGCGAGAAGGGCCGTCTCGGCATCCTGCAATACATGGAGCAAAAGAGCCTCTACTGGGGCTTGAACGAACAACCGCTGGCCTGGGCCAACGCCAACTGAAGCCGAAGCAACCGCCTGGACCACAGGAGATGAAGATGAACACGATTCGAGGCATCGACGAAATTGTCTACGGTGCCGACGACCTCGGTGCCTGCAAGCAGTTCTTCCTGGATTGGGGCCTCGCCCTGCAATCGGAAGACGCCAGCGGCCTGCTGTTCGAAACGCTCAACGGCTGCCGAGTGCGCGTCAAGCGCAGCGACGATGCCACGCTGCCGCCGGCCATGGAAGCCGGCCCGACGCTGCGCGAGGTGATCTGGGGCACCGATTCGCAGGCTGTGCTCGATCGCCTCGTCGACACGCTGGCTGACCAGCCCGGCTATGTGCATGCCGACGGCCGCGTTGGTTGCACCGACCCGAACGGCTTGGCAGTGCGTGTGCAACTGACCACCAAGCGCGATGTCGACGTGCAATGCGCTGCCATGAACACGTGGACGGACAAACCGCGCCGCAACCAACCGAGCCCGATCTACGAGCGTGCTACGCCCATCGAAGTCGGCCACGTGGTCTTCTTCGTCAAGGACGTGGTGGCCACGGAGCGCTTCTATGTCGACAAGCTCGGCTTTGTGCCGTCCGACCACTACCCGGGTCGCGGGGCGTTCCTGCGCTGCGAGCCCGAAGGCGGCCATCACGACCTGTTCCTGCTGCAGACGCCGCAGGCAAAGAGCGGGCTCAACCACGTGGCTTTCACCGTGCGCGACATCCATGAAGTGTTCGGTGGCGGCATGCATGTGTCGCGCTGTGGGTGGGATACGCAGCTGGGCCCGGGCCGTCACCCGATTTCGTCGGCGTACTTCTGGTACTTCAAAAACCCGGCGGGCGGCCTGATCGAGTACTACGCCGATGAAGACCAGCTCGACGCCGACTGGCAGCCGCGCGATTTCGAGCCCGGCCCGACCGTGTTCGCCGAATGGGCCATCGACGGCGGCATTGACGGCAACACACGCCGGCAGAAGAACGTCGCCGGCCCCGAAGGCAAGTTCCTGACGGAAAAGCGCTGAAACGTTGCAGAGAGACGTGCTATGAATTCCCCCCTCAACCTGCGCGTGCATGCCATGCGCTACGAAGCCCAAGGCATCGTGAGCGTGGAGCTGCGCGATGTCGACGGCAAGCCTTTGCCCGAGTACGCACCGGGCGCGCATATCGAACTGCATCTCGGCAACGGGCTGGTGCGCAGTTATTCGTTATGCGGCGCGCCAGAGGTGCGTGACCGTTACGTAGTCGGCGTGCTGCTCGACCGCAACAGTCGCGGCGGCTCGCGCTATGTGCACGAGCAGTTACGCGTCGGTTCGACGCTCAAGATCGGCGGCCCACGCAATCACTTCGAGCTGGACGAAACCGCGCCGCGCACCGTGCTGGTTGCAGGTGGCATCGGCGTAACGCCCATCGTCTGCATGGCGCGTCGCCTGGCCGAGCAAGGCAAGACGTTCTCGATGCTGTACTGCGCCCGCTCGCGTGCCGAAGCGGCCTTTGCCGATGAGCTTGCCGCGCATGGCGATGCGGTGCGCTTCCACTTGGATGCTGAAGCAGGCGGCCCGCCCGATCTGAAAGCGCTGCTTGCAGGGCATCCGGCCGATACGCATTTCTATTGCTGCGGCCCTGGCCCGATGCTGCGGGCATTCGAGGCGGCCTGCGAAGCGCTGGGCTACACCAACGTCCATATCGAACGCTTTGCGGCCGACCCCGGTGTGGAATCGGTGCAGGAGGGCGAATACCAAGTCAAGCTCGCGCGCAACGGTGCCGAGTTGTGTGTACCGGCGGGCAAGTCGCTGCTCGACGCGCTGTTGGAGATTGGCGTCGAGGTGGAACACAGCTGCAAGGAAGGCGTGTGCGGCTCGTGCGAAACGCGCGTGCTCGAAGGCGAGCCCGACCACCGTGACAGCGTGCTTTCCAAGAGCGAGCGTGCATCCAACCAGACGATGATGGTTTGCGTATCCGGCTGTAAGGGCAAGCGCCTAGTGATCGATCTGTAAGCGCAAGATGGTTTAGGCGCCGGCCTGACCAGCCGCGCCGTCTTTTTTTTGCGCCGTGTTTTTCTTTTAAACGACGTTTCGCATACGAAACAAAGCAAGAGCCACAACCAGCTCGTCCACCAAGACGGCGATAACAACTGGCGGGGCGGACACCTTGTCCAGTGGAGGAAACTGCAAATGAAGACAACTTTGTTCGCCCTTGCGGCGATGAGCCTGGCCGGCACGGCGGCGGCCCAGAGCAACGTGACGCTGTACGGCAGCATTGATGAAGGCGTGGCCTACATCAACAGCCTGAAGAGCGGCGCGTCTAGCGGCTCGGCGCTGCGCATGGACCCCGGCACGATGCAGCCGGACCGTTTCGGCCTGCGCGGCTCGGAAGATCTCGGCGGCGGTACGCAGGCCATCTTCCAGTTGGAATCGGGGTTTCTGGGCGACACCGGCAGCAGCGTGGTTGCGGGCAAGCTGTTCAACCGCACGGCGTGGGTCGGCCTGACGAACGACCGCCTGGGCAACATCCAGCTTGGCCATCAGGCGGACTTCATGTTCGATTACCTCGGCCGCCTGAGCAACGGTTTCCAGCTCACCAACTTCTACCTGTTCCACCCCGGCAACTTCGATAACCTAGCCAACCAGTTCCAGATCGACAACGCTTTGCGTTACGTCTCGCCCATCTTCGGCGGGCTGCAGCTGGGCGGCATGTACGGTTTTGGCGAGGTGCCGGGTTCGCCGTCGAAGAGCCGCAGTTACAGCCTCGGGGCGTACTACACCAATTGCGGTTTCCGAGCCGCCGCGGCCTATACCGCGTCCAATGATCGCGCGCTGGATATTGCTGGTCGCCTGGGGATCACCAACACGCTGGGCACGACGCTGGTGCCGGGCGTGATGACGCCGATGAGTTCGGTCAAGTCGTTCGGTACCGGCGCGCTGTATCAGTTTAGCGGCCTGCCGGTCCAGATCAACGCGGTCTATACGCAAACGCGCATCACCCTGGGCGGCGCCAACGCCCGGGCACAGAACGTCGACCTGGGCACTGCATGGCATTACAGCGCCGCCAACACGCTCAACGTGGGCTATATCTTCAGCAAGTACGAGGGGGCGCGTTGGAACCAGTTCAGCCTGGGCAACGTGTATGCGTTTTCCAAGCGCACGCAGGTGTATGTACAAGGCACGTATCAGCGTGCGTCCGGCGATGCGCGATCTGCCGCTATCAACGGCGTGGGTGTGGCAGCGCAGCGCAACCAGTTGGTTGTCAGCACCGGGGTGCATCACTCGTTCTGACGTCCTGACCCAACGCGCGCCGCTGGGCAGCGACCCGGTGGCGCATCAACTTCCTCCGGAAGGAGCTTCACATGAAGCCAGGTGTTTTGATTGATAGCGGAATTGACCACGATGCGTCGCGGGGCGCGATGAGCCTGGGCAAGATCGTTGCCCGCATCGAGCGGCTCAAGAGCAACGGCATGCATGTGCGTGCGCGTCTGTTGATCGGGCTCGCGACGTTCTTCGATGGTTTTGACGTGATCGTCATCGCGGCCACGCTGCCGCTGCTGATTGCACAGTGGCATCTGACGCCGGCGCAGATTGCGTTTGTGATCGGTGCCCCCGGCATCGGCCAATTGATCGGCGCGTTGGTGTTTCCCATGCTCGCCGAGCGATTCGGCCGCGTGCGCATGATCGGCTATAGCGCGGGCATCATCGGCTTGATGAGCCTGCTGTGTGGCGTGGCGCCCAGTTTTGCCGTGTTTGCAGCGCTGCGTATCGTGCAAGGCGTCGGATTGGGCGGCGAGCTGCCGGTGGCGGCCACGTACATCAACGAAGTCACGCGTGCGCACGGACGCGGGCGCTTCGTGCTGCTCTATGAGGTGGTGTTCCCGATTGGGCTGCTGGTATCCAACGCCTTGGGCGCATGGCTGGTACCGCATTTCGGCTGGGAGGTGATGTACTTTCTCGGTGGTATTCCGCTGGTTCTGTTCTTTACGCTGCCCAAGGCCGTGCCGGAGTCCCCGCGCTGGCTGGCCACCAATGGCCGCATGGCTGAAGCCGACGCTGCGCAGGCTCGCTTTGAAGCCAAGGCGAAAGAGCCGCTGCCTCCGCTGGGCGATACCTCGGCCTTCGAGCAGATGTCGCACCGCCACCCGAAGCGCGGCATGCGCGATCTGTTCGGCCCCGTGTATATCAAGCGCACCGTGGTCGTGGCCATGCTGTGGGCGACGTGCGGTTTCATCCAGTATGGACTGTCGACATGGTTGCCGACGGTCTACAAGACGATCTATCACGCGCCGCTGCAACTGGCGCTCAACTTGGCGGCGGTCGCTTCAGTGCTGGGTGTGATCGGCTCGTTGGTCTGCGCGATGATCGTCGACAAGGTGGGCCGCAAGCCGGTGATGGTGGTGTCGTTCGTGCTGTGCGGCGTGTCGCTGGCGCTGGCTGGGCTGCTGCACGAGCAATCGCTTTATGTGGTGGCGGGGTTGTGCTCGTTGGCGTTGGGGTTGATGGCGTGCGGCTTCATCACCGCATATGTCTATACGCCGGAGCTTTATCCGACCAACATCCGCGCGATCGGTTGCGGCATGGGCGGCGCGTGGCTGAAGATTGCCGCCATCTTTTCACCGATGCTGATCGGTTCGACCATCGGCTCGGGCAACGTCAGCAATGCGTTCCTGCTGCTGGCATTGGTCCCCATACTGGCCGCGATCACCATCTACTTCCTCGGCATCGAGACCAAAGGGAAAGTGCTCGAACAACTTGAGCTGTAAGCCGATGCCGTCGACGGTCGTAAAACGGGTGGGTTGCGCGCGTGGGCACGCCCCCCCCCGTTTGCTTCAGGCAATGGTGTGATCCGCCATCAGTTCCAGTGCGCGAACCATGGCAGAGTGGTCCCATGCCTTGCCGCCGTTAGCGGCGCACACGTTGAAAAGCTGCTGTGCAGCGGCGGTGTTCGGCAGGGCGATGCCGAGCTTGCGAGCGCCTTCCAACGCCAGGTTCAGATCCTTCTGGTGCAGCTCGATGCGAAAGCCCGGGTCAAACGTCCGCTTGATCATGCGTTCGCCATGCACTTCGAGAATGCGCGAGGAGGCAAAGCCCCCCATCAACGCCTCGCGCACCCGTGCCGGATCGGCCCCTGCCTTGGATGCGAACAGCAGCGCTTCGCCTACCGCCTCGATGGTCAATGCCACGATGATCTGGTTGGCCACCTTGCATGTTTGCCCAGCACCGGAGTCGCCCACGTGCGTGATGTTTTTGCCCATCAAGGCGAACAGCGGTCTGGCACGCTCGAACGCGGCTTCTTTTCCGCCAACCATGATCGTGAGCGTCGCATCGCGCGCGCCGACTTCACCGCCTGAAACGGGCGCATCGAGGTAATCCGCGCCCAGCGCCTCGACGCGCTTGGCAAAGGCCTGCGTTTCAATCGGCGAGATCGAACTCATGTCGATGAAGAGCTTGCCTGCAGCCAAGCCCTGCGCAACACCCTCTTCGCCAAACAGCACATCGGCTACGTCCGGCGTGTCCGGCACCATGGCGATGACGATGTCCGCGGCTTGCGCCACCGCCGTTGAGCTGGCGACAACCGTGGTGCGCGACCGCAGATCTTCCGGCACAGAATGCTTGCCGCTGACGATCAGTGTGTGGTCGCCCTTGAGCAGGTTGCGCGCCATGTGAGCGCCCATGATGCCAAGACCGATGAATCCGATGGTAGCCATGATGTTCTTCCGAAGGCGTCTGTGTGATGTGGATGGGGAGCGTGCGTCACGCCACAGCGCGTCTCACAAGCGTAGATCGACGGACCGGTGAAGACTAGCCGGCGCCGTCATGCTGTGCGCTCCAAGATGCATTAGAGCTGCGCCCAACGGGCGTTTGCGACGCGCGATGCCCATACGGAGACGAGATCCGGAAATAAGGGCCGAGAAGCGTCATTGCTCGTGCAATGGTTTGGGGGCCCCCTCTCATAGACTGAAAACGTGCCGATAAGACAGCTATCGGGCAGGCAGAGAGGGAGGGAATATGTCCACCACAGCCACCACAGCAGCCAACTGGATCGTCGTCCTGACATGCGCGTACATGGAGTACAGCACGTGGCGGGGTGTAAACGTCTACCGCCGCACGGTCGGCTATGAAAGCGTGGTGTGGTGCTGACTAACCTACCGCAGGCTTGGGCAGCAACCTTCGGATGAGATCGCCATGTGCCGAGTACTTTGCCAGCAGCGCGCCATCGTCGGCCAGTTCGAACTCGCTGAACTCGAACCCCGGCGCAACGGTGCAGCCGACCAGCGCATAGCCATGTTCACCCGGCACGCGCTCGGCCGCAAACCAGCAGCCCGCCGGAACCACCGCCTGGTACACCGCCATCGCGTCGTGGGCCGCATGGCCCAGACGATGCGTGCTCACCGTACCGTCGTTCTCCAACACATGCACATTGAGTGAGTCCCCCGCATGGAAGTGCCACAACTCGTCCGACTGGATCCGATGCCAGGCGGAATATGCATCATCCGCCAAGAGGTAATAGATGGCGGTGGCAGCCGCACGTTCGACGGGCGGGATGCCTCGCTGGATGCGTTCCTCACTGCGATAGGTTTCGCGATAGAAGCCGCCTTCCGGGTGCGGTTCGAGACCGAGGCGGGCAATGAGGTGCTGAGCAGCGGCGGTGAGCGGCATGATGAAAAACCTTCGACTCAGTTCTGCTGACGGCGGAACGGAAAGCGCTGCTGGTTGACGAAGCCGTCGGGCATGTAATCACCCACTACGCCGTACTTCTCCGGGAAGGCCTTCTTCGATTTCACTGCGGTACCGAACAGGTAGTCGATGAAGGCGAAGTGCGCGGCGTAGTTCTTGTCGATCGCTTCGTCTTCCGACGAGTGATGCCAATGATGGAAATCCGGCGTCACGAAGATGTACTTCAACGGCCCCCACGGCAAATGCACATTGGCGTGATTGAACACCGCCTGGAAGCCCACGATGATGATGTAGACATCGACCACGGCCTTGTCGAAACCCAGCACGAACAGCGGCCCTAGCACTGCCACCCGGGTGACGACCAGTTCAAGAATGTGCTGACGCGAGCCGGCCAGCCAATCCATTGTCTTCACGCTGTGATGCACCGCATGGAAGCGCCAGAGGAACGGCACCTCGTGATATGCGCGGTGCGTGACGTACTCCATCAGGTCTGCCACCAGCATGCACAGCAGCAACTGCGGAATGAACCAGATGTGCTGCACCATTTGCTGGAAGTCCGCATGCACCATCCACCCGAACACGCGGTGGATCAGGAAGTTCACCACCAGCAGCACCAGCCCCACGATGAAGTGATTCACCGCAAAGTGCACCATATCGGTCTGCCATTCGGCGCGGAACACCGGCTGCTTCTTGTAGAGCGGGAATAGCTTCTCAAGCAGCACAAAGATCGCCGTCGAGCCGAGCAGGTCGAGAATGAACCAGTCCATGCCGATGTACGGCGTGTGATCCGGAAAATCACCCACCGGCACGCGCGAGCCGCCCAGCGCAACGGCAATCACCACAAACAGGAATGCCAGGCCGTTCAGGCGACGGCGGTTATCCAGCACGATATTCGCCAGCGATAACCCGCCTGAGATCAACAGAGAGACAAACAGAATCTGCCGAATTACGTCCACCGAATACGCACGCCGTAATTCGGGTGTTGTCAGATATTGCGGAAAGTGAAACGCCAACACGCCCAGCAAGCACAGAAAGCCCAGCACCAACGCCAGGATGGTGCCGATCATACCCCGGCCGAACTTCAGGCCGCCGTTGGCATGCAGCAGCGCATTGGCATCGCGGATCGTCGCGTCGGCCACGCGGACGATGGCGGGGTGGTGTTCCTCTTCGGGCAATGGCGCCAAAGGCTTTTGGGACGCATCCATGGGTGTGACTCGCAGTATTGTTTTGTTTTATTAACAATGCAATTGCCGAGCCGAATATTGGCTCGGGTTCGCATTGCAGCGCGATTATACGGACCGGTTTCACGTATTCAACGGTGCAATTCTTCTGCGTATAAATGATTTGCTATTGCTGCTCGCGTGCCCATTGTGTGACAGCGTCAGCAAGCTGCATCTGCACGTTGGATGTGCGCCGCAAGGCGTTGCCTTTCCGCGCAAGGCCATGCATTGTGAGGCCCGCGCCTGAAGGGCGATCGAGGATATAAGACTAGAAGGGGAGCAACCATGTCAGAAGGATTTCACGTGCACGGCGCGCATGATCACGCGCTCGAGCACGCAGCAGAAAGCGGCCACGCCGACAGCTTTGCCGGGCGTATCGCCGTCATGACGGCGATTCTTTCGACGGCCGGCGCCATCTTCGGTTACCAAGGCGGTGCCACGCAAAACGCGGCGCTACTTGCCAAGAATGAAGCCGCCATCCACAAGACCGAGGCAGCCAACCGCTGGGCGTACTACCAAGCCAAAGGTCAGAAGCAAGCCATTGCCGAGCTGACCGCCCAGTTGCCCGGCACCGATCAGGCCGCCGCCAAGCGCGAAGCCCAGCGCTACGCCGCCGAGAAGGAAGACATTCGCCGTCAGGCTGAAGACCAGGAGCGCCTGGCCAAAGAGGCCGACGATGCCAGTGAGCTTGCCGTGCACCATCACCACCGGTGGGCGCAAGCCGTGGCCGCCATCCAGGTGTCGATCGCCCTGGCAGCCATTACGCTGCTTTCCCGCCGGCGCTGGATGCAGGTGCTTTCGTACGGGGTAGGCGCTGTCGGCGGTGTCGTGGCCGTGCTGGCGCTGTTTCACATCTGATTGCGCTACGGCGCCGTCCGTCAGGACGGCGGCGTGTCGATATATACCCAGCCGTCAGAATGGCGCGCTTGCAGGAGGCATCCCGCCTCCATGAATCAGGAATGAACAGATGACACGTGGAATGTGGATGCGGCACACATTGATGATCGCAGGCTTGTTGGCCAGCGCATGGGCCATGGCGGCCGGCCCGGCCGTCGAGTCGGGCGAGTATGTCTACATCCTGGGCGGCAGCGCGAGCGGCACGATGACGGTCAAGGGCAGCAGCTTCAACATCACGACGATTGGCGGCAACTGCCACACGTGCGCGATCGAAGGCACATTCCGTGGCCGCGTTGGCGTCGACAAGGATGAAAGCACGTGCCGCATCGCCGTGTCAGGTAATAAGGATGCGCTCAAGCTGGATTCCTCCGCCACCGCCGAGGCCTGCCGAGGTTTCTGCGGCATGCGCGCCATGTTTGATGGCGACTACCGCCGCGCGCCCGCCGCCTGCACCGACCGCCAGCGACAAGCCCGCATCGGCCAGGCCCACAAGCAATATGCCGCCAAGGACTACGACGCAGCACGCACAACGCTGCGTTCGCTGCTTTCCGAGTGCGATCTCTTCATGGACTGGATTGAGCGCGACAAGGCCCGCAGTGATCTTGCCGTAACTGAATACCATCGTGGTGACAACGCCCAATGCCTAGCCGTGCTGTCCGAGACGATTGCCGTCAAAGCTCAGAAGGACGCATCACTGTTCCTGCCGCCGTGCGACGCTGACAACTACGCATCGACCAGCAAGGCGATTCTCTACAACCAGGGGCTATGCAAGGCGCCGATCAAGCATTGATGCCAATGGCTTCTCTATAAGTAAGAAGGGCGTTCCGGGACCAATGGCCTGCATCCCTGTCGCTGGCAGGCCGGGCGAGGCGTGCAGCACCGCTCCAACCTCGCCGTAACAGGGCCTCATCGCGCAGTAGGCGGGTGCTCAACGAGTTTTTTTTGCGAGCAGCTCACAAAAAGCTTGCCAGTCGCGCATCCGCACATTAGTATTCGCCCCTCGCTACAAACGACAGCGCCGAAACGAAAGCGACGGCGGGGTGGTTGAGGCGGTGGAGAAGTAGTGGTGGAGCGGGTTTGCGGTCGATTGAGTGGTTGGTGATTGGCTGGAAATTCAGGAGTAGTTGGCGGCGAGTTGATGATAAAAATTCTTCGACGAGTTGTTGACAGCGACGAAAAAGCTCTGCATAATCTCGTTTCTCTGCTGCAGACAACGCAGCGACGCGGTGAACAAAGTTGATCGCGAAGTTCTTTAACAAGCAAACAGCCGATAAGTGTGGGCGCTTAATACTGGGTGCGGCGGATTTCGATTCGCTAGCTAACAAGTAATGAAGTGCTCGCACAGAAGTAAGGTTTG
>NZ_FOWV01000003.1 GCF_900115545.1 Ralstonia sp. NFACC01
AAATCCAAGGGGAAGTCGCCATCTCGGGCGCGCCTTTCTTTGCTTACTTTCTTTGGCAAGACAAAGAAAGTGAGTCGCCCCCGGCAGGGGGTGAAACAGAGATGCACCACCAAAAAAAACAAAAAGCCAAAAACAAAAAAGCCGCTCCGGAATCCTCCAGAGCGGCTTTTTAACGCACCACTACACAGCCTCAGTGCACAACCCTCTCAAACGAAAACGCCCCATCCCGATAATCCACCGGCACCACATCCTTGGGCGCAAACTTGCCCTCCAGGATCATCCGTGCCACCGGATTCTCAAGCTGCTGCTGGATCGCCCGCTTCAACGGCCGAGCCCCAAACACCGGGTCGTAACCCGCCGATGCCAGCTTGGCCACCGCTTCGTCGCTGATCTCCAGCGCCAGGTCCATCTGCGCCAGGCGTGCCGACAGCCGCTTGAGCTGAATCCGCGCGATCGATTCGATGTTGCGTTGGTCCAGCGCGTGGAACACCACCACCTCGTCGATGCGGTTCAGGAACTCGGGGCGGAAATGCGTCTTCACTTCCTGCCACACGGCGCCCTTGATCACGTCCGCCGGTTCGGTCGCCATCTGCTGGATGAGCTGCGAGCCGAGGTTCGACGTCATCACGATCACCGTGTTCTTGAAGTCCACCGTGCGGCCCTGGCCATCCGTCAGGCGGCCATCGTCCAGCACCTGCAGCAGCACGTTGAAGACGTCCGGGTGCGCTTTCTCCACTTCATCGAGCAGCACCACGCTGTACGGCTTGCGGCGCACGGCTTCGGTCAGGTAACCGCCTTCCTCGTAGCCGACATAGCCCGGCGGCGCGCCGATCAGGCGGCTCACGGAATGCTTCTCCATGAACTCGCTCATATCGATGCGGATGAGGTGCTCTTCCGAGTCGAACAGGAAGCCTGCCAGCGCCTTGCACAGCTCGGTCTTGCCGACGCCCGTCGGGCCCAGGAACAGGAACGAGCCGTAGGGCTTGTTCTCGTCCGCAATGCCGGCGCGTGAGCGGCGGATGGCATCCGACACCAGACGCACGGCCTCGTCCTGGCCGACCACGCGCTCGTGCAGGCGGTCTTCCATCTTCAGCAGCTTCTCGCGCTCGCCGGTCATCATCTTCGACACGGGGATGCCCGTGGCACGGCTGACGACTTCTGCAATTTCCTCGGCACCCACCTGCGTGCGCAGCAGCCTGTTCGGCTGCTTCTGGCCTGCGGTCTCGGCGTCGGTTGCGGCCTTGAGCTTGCCTTCCAGCTCGGGCAGCTTGCCGTATTGCAGTTCGGCCACCTTATCGAGCTTGCCTTCACGCTGCAGCCGGGTGATCTCGAGCTTGATCTTGTCGATCTCTTCCTTGAGCGCGGCCGCACCCTGCGCGGCACCCTTCTCCGCCTTCCAGATCTCGTCAAGGTCGGCGTATTCCTTCTGCAAGCGCTCGATCTCTTGCTCGATCAGTTCAAGGCGCTTCTGCGACGCTTCGTCGGTTTCCTTCTTGACGGCCTCGCGCTCGATCTTGAGCTGGATCAGGCGGCGGTCGAGCTTGTCCATCGCCTCGGGCTTCGAGTCGATTTCCATCTTGATGCGCGCTGCAGCTTCGTCGATCAGGTCGATGGCCTTGTCCGGCAGGAAGCGGTCGGTGATGTAGCGGTGGCTGAGTTCAGCCGCGGCCACGATCGCCGGGTCGGTGATCTCCACGCCGTGGTGCAGTTCATATTTCTCCTGCAGGCCGCGCAGGATGGCGATGGTCGCCTCCACGCTCGGCTCGCCCACGAACACCTTCTGGAAGCGGCGCTCCAGCGCGGCGTCCTTCTCGATGTACTTGCGGTATTCGTCCAGCGTGGTCGCGCCGATGCAATGCAGCTCGCCGCGTGCAAGCGCCGGCTTGAGCATGTTGCCGGCGTCCATTGCGCCTTCGGCCTTGCCCGCGCCCACCATGGTGTGGATCTCGTCGATAAAGAGAATGGTCCGGCCCTCTTCCTTGGCGATGTCGTTCAGCACCGCCTTCAGGCGCTCCTCGAACTCGCCGCGATACTTGGCACCGGCCAGCAGACCCGCCATGTCGAGCACCAGCACACGCTTGTTCTTCAAGCTTTCAGGCACCTCTTCATTGACGATGCGCTGCGCCAGCCCCTCGACGATGGCCGTCTTGCCCACGCCCGGCTCGCCAATCAGCACCGGGTTGTTCTTGGTGCGACGCTGCAGGATCTGGATGGCTCGGCGGATTTCATCATCGCGGCCGATGACGGGGTCGAGCTTGCCGATCCGGGCCATCTCGGTGAGGTCGATCGTGTACTTCTTGAGCGCTTCGCGCTGACTTTCGGCCTCGGCGCTGCCGACGGTCTGGCCGCCGCGTACGGCGTCGATGGCGGCTTCGAGCGGCTTGCGCGACAAGCCGTGTTCGCGCGCAATGCGCCCGGCTTCGCCCTTGTCGTCGGCCACGGCCAGCAGGAACAGCTCGCTGGCGATGAACTGGTCGCCGCGCTTGATGCCTTCCTTCTCTGTCGCCTGCAGCAGGCTGCCGAGGTCTCGACCCACCTGCACCTGTTCGCCACCCTGCACCTGAGGCAGGTGCTTGATGGCGCGGTCCAGCGCCGTATCGAGCGCCCCCGTGTTGACGCCAGCGCGCGCGAGCAGGTTCTTGGTCGCGCCATCCGGCTGGCGCAGCATGGCTAGCAGCAGGTGGACGGGTTCGATGTACGGATTGTCGTTGCCCAGCGCCAGGCTCTGCGCGTCGGCCAGCGCTTCCTGGAAGCGGGTGGTCAGTTTGTCCAAACGCATTAAAAACCCCTTGCGGAAAATGTTTCACTGCTCCGAAAGATAGGGAGCTTCGGTGGCTTTTCAAGCATGGAAACGCGAGTTTTGATGCAGATTTGCGCCAGAACAAACGGCGGCGCGCCTGCTGGCCACGCCGCCGTCCCAAGTGCTTCAAAATCGTCCTGGCTATCGCATCAGTTGGGCACCGATACCGTCGCCACACCGCCCGACACGCTCACCGAGATGCGGTCGCCCGCGGCCGGCGTGCCCGTGAAGTTCGGCACGTTTGCCGCGTTGATGGCAGGTGCAGCACCGGGCGTGCCACCGCGCGGGGTCGTGCGCACCACCTGCGACGGCGGCAACGGCGTGCCGTTCTTCAGGTTCGCGTACATGGCGTCCAGCGCGCGCTGCTCATACAGCACCAGCGGCACGAACAGCGTGTCGTAGCCGGGCACAAGGTCGATAAAGCCGTCGAAATGCTGCGCGTTCATCACCTCGATATACGACAGCTTGCTCGAGCCGCCCTCCACCTTGGCGTTCAGCCCCAGATACGGCCGAGAGCCATGGTTGACCGGCAGTAGCGCGTCATTGCGGCCCTGCACGATCAGCGCTGGCTTGCCCTGCAGGTTGCCCGTGCGCAGCGTCTGGCTGATCCCCGTCTGCAGCGATTGCGAAGCCGCATCGGCGCCTGTCAGCAAGTTCCGCAGGCACAGCGCGCCGTCGAGGTTGGCGGCCTGCGTGCCGGTCGAGTCCACCGACTGGTTGCTGCGCGTCGGGCCGCCCTGCGCGTTGTTGTTGACGAGTTGCACGCCGGAAGTGGGCGGAATGCCGTTGCCAACCGCCGCCATCTGCGCGAGCGCCGTGGCATTCACCGCCGTCGGATGGAACGATGCGTCAGTTGCCGCGAAGCTCAGCCCGCACAGGTTGTCGGTCACGCTTGCGCGCGAGAGCGCGTTGCCAAACGTGGTCGCTACCGATGGGTCGATCTCGTAGAACGACATCGACGCGTGCACGAGGTCCGACTCGGGCTCCCAGCCGTAGGCGCGCATCTTCTGCAGGGCTTCGTCAGCCTGGGCAGCTGCCGTGGTGGACGTCAGAAGGCCGGCCGCCTTGAGCGCTGCGCAGCGGTTGGCCTGCGCACCTGCCGGGAACGTCGTAAGGCTGCCAAAGAACGCCTGCGCCGGTGCCGTAGCAACGCTCGCAGACGACGCCGCGCACAGCCGGAACACGTTGGCATAGCTCACATAGTCGAACAGCGGCTTGCCGGTCGTCGGCAGCGTCGTGCCACCGCGCACCACCTGCACCCCGGTGTTGGGCGGCAGGTTCAGGCCAGGCTCGCCGACGGCCACCCCGTCGATCCACCCGCCGGTGTCCTGCTCGGCAGCCGCAATGGCCGCGCCACCACCGTTCGAGATGCTCGACGCGATGACGATGGTGTTGTCCGGACGCACCGGCAGCGCGCTGCCAATGAGCGCACCGCTGGCTCCCGCAATCTTGTCGTTGATCGCCCAGAACGCGAACTGCACAGCCTGCAGCGTGAACAGGCCCCAGTCCTTCTCAGGGTTGCGCTGGGAATGCGCGTGTTTGAACGCCAGCCGGTTCGGCGTGGCCGCGTTGAAAGCAGAAAGCTGGCTGCTGGTGAGCGGCGCGGCAAAGTGCGCGTTGGAACCGGCGGCGCTGCGCGTGGTGCGCGTGCCGTCCTGCAGGGCGACGGTATCGGTAGCCAGATCGTGCGGGCCGGCGCCGGTGCCCTTGTCGGTATAGGCGACGGCGCACTTGCGCTTGAGGCCCCACTCGCCGGTGGAAATCGCGCCGTAGATGCCGCGCGAGCCCGACGAGGTGGCAGTGATGATGCAGGGATTGTTGACGTCGAAGCTGTCCGGAATCTGCACGAGCAGCACCACGTTCTGCTGGCCGGTGCCGTCATCGGAGTACGTCACGTATTCCGTCCCGGCGATCATGCCGGAGCCCTGGGTGACGTTGCCGCTGGCATCGACGTTCGGGCCATAGAGCGTGCCGTAGCCGCCCTTGGCCGCCGTGTCGACCAACGCGCGGTAGTTTGCGTAGATCGCCAGGCGGCGTAGCTCGGCTGCCGTGGGCGCGGTGGGGTTGGCGATGGCGGGCGCAGTGGCCGAGGCCAAGCCGCTTGCGCCCAGGCCGGCAGTCAGCAGGTCGTCGGATACGCCGTCGTACCGCGTGACGGTCACCTTGCCGGCAAAGGCCGGCTTGGTATTGCCCGGCACGTTGTTGCCGTCGTTGCTGCCGCCGCAGGCGCTCAACACGCCGCAGCCGGCCAGCAGCACGGCACCGGCGGCGATCAGGTTGCTGGGCGAGACGTGCCGTCGCAGGCGCGCCGTTCGGGTTGGTTTCATTGCGTCTCCTTCTCGTTATGGATGGAACAACACAAAGCAAACCCGCGGCGGCCTTCGATACTGCACGTCCCTAAGCCACCGCAGGCGCTACCAGTATGTGAACCAAACTTCTCATTCGCAACTCAATTTGCGCGCGCGCCCTTGCGATCAACTGAACGTGCGCACCGTCCAGAGACCGAGCATGGTGAGGAACAGCGAGCCGCCCAGATGCGCCACGATATGCAGCGCGCCCATCAGGTTGTCGCCAGCCAGGATGTTGGCGACAACCTCGCTGGAAAACGTCGAGAACGTCGTCAGCCCGCCCAGAAAACCAGTGATGACAAGCAAACGCCATTCAGGCGGCAGCCCCGCGTGCGTATCGAAAAAACCCACCGCAACGCCGATCAGATAGCCTCCCACCAGATTGGCTGCCAGCGTGCCGTACGGCAAGGCCGGATTGATGGCGTTCCACAAGATGGCGAACGCCCAGCGCAACCAGGCTCCCAGCGCAGCGCCCACCCCTACGGCCAGAATGCCCATTCCGCTCATGCGGTCGCGTCCTTGTTATTCGTAGTCGTTGGGTTGCGCCGATGCGCCGGGCTGATCAGCCGTGCGTGTCGCGGCGTTGGAGGAGGCAATGCCCCAGCGGGCGAGCGCATTGTCGTCAGTGACACGCGCGTCGACCCAGCGCGCGCCTTCGGGCGTCTGTTCCTTCTTCCAGAACGGCGCCTCGCTCTTGAGGTAATCCATGATGAATTCGCACGCGGCAAAGGACTCGCCGCGGTGTTTGGACGCCACTGCCACCAGCACGATCTGGTCTTGCGGCTTGAGCTTGCCAACGCGGTGGATGACAAGCGCGTCGATCAATTCCCAGCGCTGCATGGCCGCGCTCACAATGTCAGCGAGCGCCTTTTCGGTCATGCCGGGGTAGTGCTCCAGCTCCATTTCCGACACGCCCGTGCCGTCATTGATGTCGCGTACGGTGCCGATGAAGCTGGCCACCGCGCCAATGTCTGGGCGGCCGGCACGCAGCGCTGCAATCTCGGCGCCGAGGTCGAAGTCGGCTTCCTGCACGCGGACTGACATGGTCGATCTCCTGCGCTCAGCCGCCGGTCACGGGCGGGAAGAAGGCGACTTCGCAGCCGTCATGCACGGCGGTATCGGCCGGCACGATCTGGTGGTCCACCGCCATGCGCAGCGCACGGCCTTCGGCCAGGGTGTCGCCCCAGACCGGACCGCGCTGCGCCAGCCAGCGGCGCACATCACCCACGGTGCGCACGGCCTCCGGCACAACCACCTGCTCCTGCGAGGTTCCGAGTTGTTCGCGCACGCTGGCAAAGAAACGAAGTTCAATCTGCATGGCCATCGCTCCTTACACCAGACCCGCGAACGGCAAGAAGCTGACGACATCGCCCAGTGCGATCGGCTGATTGGGCGGATTGTCGATCAGGCCATCCCCCCACACGGTGGAGGTCAGCACGCCCGAGCTTTGATTCGGGAACAGGTCCAGCCCGCCGCTGGCGTTGATGCGCGCACGCAGGAACTCATTGCGGCGATCGCCCTTGAGCAGCGCAAAGTCGGCGCGCATCGGGATGCGCTTCGGCGCCACGTCGGCCACGCCCTGCAGGCGCAGGATGAACGGCCGCACGAACAGCAGGAAGGTGACGAAGCTCGACACCGGGTTGCCCGGCAGGCCAATGAAAAACGCGGTCGGACCACCCACCATCCCTTCGGGCCGGCGCACCTCGCCAAAGGCCAGCGGCTTGCCCGGCTTGATGGCGATTTGCCAGAGATTCAGGCGCCCTTCGGCTTCCACCGCCGGCTTGATGTGGTCTTCCTCACCCACCGACACGCCCCCGGAGGTGATGATGAGGTCGTGTTCCTCGGCCGCTTCGCGCAATGTGTCGCGCGTGGCTTGCAGCGTGTCGGGCACGATGCCGAAATCGGTGATGTCGCAGCCGAGGTTTTCCAGCAGCGCGCGCAGCGTGAAGCGGTTGGAGTTGTAGATGGCGCCGGGCTTGAGCGGCTCGCCGGGCATGGCGAGTTCGTCGCCAGTAAAGAACACGGCCACGCGCGGACGGCGCACGACGTGCAGATTGGCGCAGCCGACCGAAGCCGCCAGGCCCAGCTGCTGCGGGCCGAGGCGCGTGCCCCGCGGCAGGATCTCGGCGCCGTCGGCAATGTCTTCGCCGGCGCGGCGGATCCATTCGCCGGATTCAGGTACGTGATCAATGATGACGGTGCCCGTGTCCGGGTCAGCCTTGCATTGCTCCTGCATGACCACCGCATCGGCACCCGGCGGGATCAATGCGCCGGTGAAGATGCGCGCCGCCTCGCCCGCATTGAGCGGCTGGCCGACATGACCGGCAGGAATGCGCTGCGCCACCTTCAGAGGCGTGCCCGGCGCGGTGATGTCGGCCGCGCGCACGGCGTATCCGTCCATCTGCGTGTTGTCGGCAGGCGGCACGTTCAAGCTGCTGCGGACGGCCTCGGCGAGGACGCGCCCGTTGGCGTGCAACGTCGACACGGTTTCGGTCTCGTGCAAAACGCGCACTGCGGCAAGCAGTTGCGACAGCGCCGCATCGAGCGTCAGCAAGGACGGTTTGACGGCGGGAGCATCGTTGGCGGACATGCGGGAATGGGGAAGCGGAATCGAAAAGGAGATTTCGATTGTATCGGTTCCAGGCCGATGCCAGGCATCAGCGCAGGCGTATCAAGCGAATGCGTCGGCCAGCGCGGCCCGCAGCGCCGGCACGATGTGCGCGTCAAACCACGGGTTGTGTTTGAACCAGGCCAGGTTGCGCGGGCTCGGATGCGGCAGCGGGAACAGCACGCGGCCGTCGGCGTCCTGCACGGGCCCATTGCGCACCACGTCGGTCAGCGACCAGTCGCGCGGCACGTCGAGGTAATTGCGCTGCGCATAGGTGCCCACCAGCAACGCGAGCCTTACATCGGGCATCGCGGTCAGCAACGGCCGATGCCACTGAGGCGCGCATTCCGGGCGCGGCGGCAAATCGCCATTCGCGCCAGTGCCGGGAAAGCAGAAGCCCATCGGCACCACGGCGATGCGCTTGTCAGCGTAGAAATCGTCGTATGAGATCTGCAGCCACTGGCGCAGGCGGTCCCCAGAACGGTCGTTCCAGGGGATACCGGTTTCGTGGACGATGCGGCCCGGGGCCTGCCCGATGATCAGGACACGGGCGCGGCGGTCCGCGACGACCACCGGGCGAGGCTCATGCGCCAAGGCGCCCTTGCACTCACGGCAGGCACGGATGTCGTGCAGGCAGCGCTCGAAGGCTGCCCCGGCTACGTCATCCGGCACTGCTTCCATCGTTTTAGAGACCGGTGTGCTGGGCGATATAGCCCTTGATGCGGTCAACGTCGGCCGGCATGACTTCGAAGCGCTGTGGCAGCGACTCGATATCGGCGTAGCCAGCCGGGCGCTCCGGCTCGCGGTCCAGCGCTTCGCGAATGGTGTCGCCAAACTTGGCCGGCAGCGCCGTTTCCAGCACCACCATCGGCACGCCCGGCGTCAGGTTTTCGCGCGCCACTTTCACGCCGTCGGCGGTGTGGGTGTCGATCATCGTGCTGTACGTGGCAAACACGTCGCGGATCGTATCGACGCGGTCTTCGTGCGAGCTGCGGCCCGAGACAAAGCCGAACTCGGCGATGCGGTCGAACTCCGGCTTGCCCGTCATCGAGAAACCGCCTTTTTCGTCCACGTCGCGGAAAAGCTGAGCCAGGCGTGCCGGATCACGATCCAGCAGGTCGAACACGAAGCGCTCGAAGTTTGACGCCTTGCTGATATCCATGCTGGGGCTGGACGTGTGATACGTCTGCGCGGCCGAACGCACGCGGTAGGTGCCGGTGCGGAAGAACTCGTCGAGCACGTCGTTCTCGTTGGTAGCAACGACCAGCTTGTCGATCGGCAAACCCATCATGCGCGCGATGTGGCCGGCGCAGACGTTGCCGAAGTTGCCCGATGGCACGCAGAACGAGACCTTGTCGCCAATCTGGGGGGCGGCCAACAGGTAGCCTTTGAAGTAGTAGACGACCTGGGCAACCACGCGCGCCCAGTTGATCGAGTTGACCGTGCCGATCTTCTGGCGGGCCTTGTATTCGAGATCGTTCGACACCGCCTTGACGATGTCCTGCGCGTCGTCGAACACGCCTTCGATGGCGATGTTGAAGATGTTCTTGTCTTGCAGGCTGAACATCTGCGCGGTCTGGAACGCGCTCATCTTGCGATGCGGGCTCAGCATGAACACGCGAACGCCGCGCTTGCCGCGCATGGCGTATTCGGCGGCGCTGCCCGTGTCGCCGGAAGTGGCGCCCAGGATGTTCAACTCGGCGTGCTCACGGTCGAGCGCGTATTCGAACAGGTTGCCCAACAACTGCATCGCCATGTCCTTGAAAGCCAGCGTCGGGCCGTTCGACAGGCACAGCAGCGACAGCGAGGTACCGCCTTCCTCGCCCAGCTTGTGCAAGGGCGTGATGTCGGCGGTGTTGTCGCCAGCGCGCGCGTTGCAGTAGACCTCGGGCGTATAGGTGCGGCGGGTCAGCGCGCGCAGGTCGTCTTCGGGAATGTCGGTGGCGAACTTGCGCAGGATCTCGAACGCGAGATCGGCGTACGGCAGGTCGCGCCAGCGGGTCAGTTCGTCAACACTGACCTGCGGGTACTGCTCAGGCAGATACAGCCCGCCGTCCGGCGCCAGGCCGCCCAGCAGGATGCGGGAGAAACTCTGCGGCTCTGCGTGGCCGCGGGTCGATCGGTATTGCATGCTCATGTCCTGCGCTTAGTTCAGTTCTTCCATGCGGATGCGCGTGACCTTCGACAGCACGGTCGGCAGCGCTTCGATGGCGGCGATGGCGGCGTTCACGCGCTTCTCGACCGTCACGTGCGACAGCATGATGATGTCGGTCTGCGGTTCGCCTTCGCGCGATTCCTTCTGCAGCATGGCGTCGATCGAGATACCGCCTTCGGCCAGGATGCGCGTGATGTCGGCCAGCACGCCGGTTTCATCGGCCACGCGCATGCGCAGGTAGTAGCTCGAGCGCACTTCGTCGATCGGCAGCACCGGCGTGTCGGACAGCGCATCCGGCTGGAACGCAAGATGCGGCACGCGGTGTTCCGGGTCGGCCGTGTGCAGGCGCGTCACGTCCACCAGATCGGCGACGACGGCCGAAGCGGTCGGCTCGGCGCCTGCGCCCTTGCCGTAGTACAGCGTCGGGCCCACGGCATCGCCGTTGACGACCACGGCATTCATCGCGCCTTCGACATTGGCGATGAGGCGCTTGGCTGGCACCAGCGTCGGATGCACGCGCAGCTCAATGCCCGCTTCGGCACGGCGCGTGATGCCCAGCAGCTTGATGCGGTAGCCGAGCTCTTCGGCGTAGCGAATGTCGACGGCTTCCAGCTTGGTGATGCCTTCCACATACGCGCGTTCAAACTGGATCGGCACGCCAAAGGCGATGGCGCTCATGAGCGTGAGCTTGTGCGCGGCGTCAAAGCCCTCGATGTCGAAGGTCGGATCGGCTTCGGCGTAGCCCAGGCGCTGGGCTTCTTTCAGGACTGTGTCGAAGTCCAGACCCTTGTCGCGCATCTCGGTCAGGATGAAGTTGGTGGTGCCGTTGATGATGCCGGCGATCCACTCGATGCGGTTGGCCGTCAGGCCTTCACGCAGCGCCTTGATTATGGGGATGCCGCCGGCCACAGCGGCCTCGAACGCCACCATCACGCCCTTGTCCTGGGCGGCCTTGAAGATCTCGTTGCCATGCAGGGCCAGCAGCGCCTTGTTGGCGGTGACGACATGCTTGCCGTTGGCGATGGCGCACAGCACCAGCTCACGCGTCAGGTCATAGCCGCCGATCAGTTCCACGACGATATCGATCTCGGGCGAATCCACAATGGCAAACGGGTCGCTCACCACCGGCACGGTCGCCCCGGCTTCCTGCACGATGGCGCGAGCACGGTCGAGATTGCGCACGGCAATCATGGCGACTTCAATGCCGCGACCCGCACGACGGCGGATTTCTTCCTGGTTCCGTTGCAGAACCTTGAGGGTACCGCCACCGACGGTACCGAGCCCGAGCAGGCCGATCTTGATGGGATTCATGAGACGTGTCGTAAAGAAACGAAAAAGCGGAGAAGCAAAAAACACACAGGGCAGACACTTCGGTCTGCCCCGCAGTTACTGATCTGTCGGATGACCGAGCGAATGGTCGAAAGTCAGGCGGCCCGGATGCCAGTACCGTGACGCTGACGGTACCGCTCCAGGAAGCGCGAAATTCGGCCAATCGCTTCACGGAGATCGTCTTCGTGCGGCAGGAAGACGATGCGGAAGTGGTCCGGCGAGTGCCAGTTGAAGCCTGTGCCCTGCACCAGCAGCACACGCTCTTCTTCCAGCAGCTGGCGAATGAAGGTCTGGTCGTCTTCAATGGGATACACCGCTGGGTCCAGGCGCGGGAACATATAGAGCGCAGCCTTGGGCTTGACGCAGGTCACGCCCGGGATGGCGGTGATCAGCTCGTGCGCAAGGTCGCGCTGACGGCGCATGCGGCCGCCCGGCGCCACCAGGTCTTTGATGCTTTGGTAGCCGCCCAGCGCGGTCTGGATGGCCCACTGCCCCGGCACGTTGGCGCACAGGCGCATCGACGACAGCATGTTCAGGCCTTCGATGTAGTCCTTGGCCGGGCGCTTGTCGCCGGACACGACCATCCAGCCCGCGCGGTAGCCGCACGAACGGTAGCTCTTCGACAGGCTGTTGAACGTCACGGTCAGCACGTCTTCCGACAGCGAGCCGATCGCGGTGTGCTTGTTGTCGTCGAACAGAACCTTGTCGTACACCTCATCGGCAAAGATCACCAGGCCGTGTTCGCGCGCGATGGCGACGATGCCCAGCAGCAGCTCGTCCGAATACAGCGCGCCGGTCGGATTGTTCGGGTTGATGACGACGATGCCCTTGGTGTTGGGCGTGATCTTGGCGCGGATGTCGTCCAGGTCCGGCATCCAGCCATTGGCTTCGTCGCAGATGTAGTGCACCGGCGTGCCGCCCGAAAGGCTGGTCACCGCCGTCCACAGCGGGTAATCGGGAGCCGGCAGCAGCAGCTCGTCACCGGCATCGAGCAGCGCGTTGGTGGCCAGTGAAATCAGCTCCGACGCGCCATTACCCAGATAGATGTCCTCCAGCGTGACGTTCTTGATGCCCTGCTCTTGCGTGTAGTGCATCACCGCCTTGCGCGCCGCGAAGATGCCCTTGGAATCCGAATACGCCGCCGAATTCGGCAGGTTGCGGATCATGTCCTGCTGGATCTCTTCAGGGGCATCGAAACCGAACACGGCCAGGTTGCCGATATTCAGCTTGATGATCTTGTGGCCCTCTTCTTCCATCTGCTTGGCCTTTTCGAGCACGGGGCCGCGAATGTCATAGCAGACGTTGTTGAGCTTGGCGGATTTCTGAATCGTTTTCACGGGCAAGGCGGCGAGTGGCGACGTTGAACGGGCTGGAACTACGGAGCATTCTGTGGCGCAGCAAAGCGGCGACGGTAACGCCACACAGCGGCAGGCGCCGCTACGCTATTCCTTGCCGGACATCGCTTGTGGCGCGGCGGGCGAAGGAGAGAAAAAGATATAATTTAGCCCATTATGACAGACTTAGGCGGGCATTTTTGCAACGCAGCGAAACCTGTCCGAAGTCTGAAACCTAGCGCCTTTGCCAGCGTGCCGCCGTATGCGCCGCAGTCATCGCGCCCGATGGGATTCCCACCTTGAAGCTCCATTCATCCGATTCGTCGACCATTCTCAATACCGTTACCGGCTATGGCGACGGCTATATCGAAATCAACAAGGTGCGCTACGAGCACTCGGTGCTGGTGATGCCCGAGGGCGCCGTGGTGCAGTGGGATGTGTCGCGCTTTGAGGATCTGACGCCCGAGCATTTCGCCCGCGTGCTCGAACTGGGGGCCGAAGTGGTGATCTTCGGCTCCGGCAACAAGCTGCGCTTCCCGCACCCGCGGCTGACGGTGCCGCTTACCGAAAAACGCATCGGCGTAGACGCCATGGACCTGCAGGCCGCCGGCCGCACGTACAACATTCTGATGCTGGAAGGCCGCAAAGTGGCCGCCGCCCTGCTGATCGAGCGTGCCTGACCGCATGTCGATCGACCGCACCGCTCAAGCGCCCGCTCTCCCCTGGCGCAACGCCTCCCTATGGCTGCTGGCTGCTGCGTTCCTGGCCATCTGGCTCGGCACGCTCGGCTACCGGCACCTGATCCCCACCGACGAAGGCCGCTACGCCGAAATCGCGCGCGAGATGTTCGTCTCTGGCGACTGGGTGACGATCCGCTACAACGCCCTGAAGTATTTCGAGAAACCGCCGCTGCAGATGTGGGGCACCGCACTCGCCTACACGCTGTTCGGCATCGGCGACTGGCAGGCGCGGCTGTTCACGGCGCTCTCCGGCATCGTCGGCATTGTTTTCACGATGCTGGCGGCGGCGCGCTGGTGGGGCAAGCGGACGGCCGTCATCAGCGGGCTGGTGCTTGTGAGCGCGCCGCTGTGGAACGTGGGCTCGCACTTCAACTCGCTCGACATGGGCGTCGCCGGCTGCATGACGATGGCGCTGGGTGCGCTGCTGCTCGCACAGCATCCGGATGCCTCGCGCGCTCAACAACGCGGCTGGATGTGGGCCTGCTGGGCGTCAATGGCGCTCGCGGTGCTGAGCAAGGGCCTGATCGGCGTGGTCCTGCCGGGCTTTGTGTTGGTGGTCTACACGCTGGTCGCGCGCGACTGGGCCTTGTGGAAACGCCTGCATCTTGTGACCGGACTGATCATCTTCTTTGCCGTGGGCGCGCCGTGGTTCGTGCTGATCTCGATGCGCAACCCGGAATTCGCGTGGTTCTTCTTCGTGCACGAGCATTTCCAGCGTTTCACGTCGACCGTGCACAACCGAAACGCGCCGCTTTGGTACTTTGTGCCGCTGCTGGTAGCCGGGTTCCTGCCGTGGCTTGCTCAATTGCCCAGCGCTGCACGTCTGACCTTCGCACGCGGTGAAACCGCCAGCAACGGTTTCCGCCCCACGCTCATGCTCGGCCTGTGGGCCATCCTGATCTTTGCATTTTTCAGCATTTCGGATTCGAAGCTGCCGGGCTATATCTTCCCGATCATCCCAGCGCTGGCGATTCTGGGCGCCCTGGTCCTGGAGCACACCAGCGAGCGCGCATGGCGCTGGCAACTCAAGGGCTTCCTGGCGCTGGCGCTGGCTGGCCTGGCGGCAAGCGGTTACGTGGCGACAATGTCGTCGGATATGTATCCGAACGCAGTGTTTGCCCGGTTTGCAATGTTCCTGGCTGTTGCGTTCGCGGCGGGAGCAGGATTCACGTGGCTCGCGCTTCGCTTGGCGGGCAAGCGCTTCGAGAGCGTGGTCGCATTTGCGTGCGCGTGGTTCCTGACATTTACGGCCGCTATGCTCGGCCACGAAGCCTTCGGGCGTTCCATGTCGGGCATCGATCTCGTGCCGGCCGTTCGGCCGTGGCTCAAGCCCGACGTGCCGTTCTATGCGGTGGAGCGTCTGGACCATACAATGCCGTTTTACCTCGGCCGGCCCACCCTCATGGTGCAGGAGCCTGATGAACTGGCCTTTGGCGTCAAACAGGAGCCGGCCAAGTGGGTGCCGACCACCGAAGCGTTCGTGGCGCGCTGGAAAGCCGGCGGCCAGGCAGTCGCCATGATGGGACCGGGCACCTATGATCGGCTGACAGCCCAGGGCGTACCGATGATCTTGATCGCCCGCGATGCCCGCCGTGTGATCGTCCGGCGCAACTAGGTTTCACCGCCACGGATTCTCGAAAGGGGCGCGCAAGCGGAATTGTCGTAACATGCGGCCCGGCGGCTGGATTGAGAACATCCGCACGGGGAAACCGCCGCAGTCTGTAAAACATCAAAAGAACACATGAATCTGGTCACTTTCGGGCTGATCCTGACGGGCGTCATGCTCAATGCCTGCGCTCAGCTGCTGCTCAAGGCGGGCGTCAACAACATCGGCCGCTTTGCGTTTTCGGCCGACAACATCCTGCCGATCGGCATCAAGCTTGCAACGCAGTGGCCCATCATTGGCGGCTTGTCGTGCTACGTCATCTCGGTGGTGGTGTGGATTCTCGGCCTGTCGCGCGTGGATGTGACCATCGCGTATCCGATGCTCTCCCTGGGCTACGTGGTCAACGCCTTCCTGGCGTGGTATCTGTTTGGCGAAGTGCTATCAGTGCAGCGCCTGATCGGCATTGCGATCATCCTCGTCGGCGTACTTGTGCTGGCTCGCTCGTGAGCCGATGTGCCCACCCCAGCACCCAACCTTATTCAAGTCATGACGCAAACCACCGCCACTGCCGAACTCCCGTTCCTACCCTTCGTGCGCCCGACCATTGACGAGGCGACCATCACCGCCGTGGCCGATGTGCTGCGCTCGGGCTGGATCACCTCGGGCCCCAAGGTCGCGGCATTCGAAGCCGCCCTGTCGGAATATTTCGGCGGCCGCATCGTTCGCACATTCGCCAACGGCACGGCCACGATGGAAGTCGCGCTGCGCATCGCGGGCATCGGCCCCGGCGATGAAGTCATTACCACGCCGATCTCGTGGGTCGCCACGTCCAACGTGGTGCTGACGGTCGGCGCCAAGCCTGTCTTCGTCGACATCGACCCCGTGACGCGCAACATCGACCTGGACAAGGTCGAGGCCGCCATCACGCCGCGCACCAAGGCCATTATTCCGGTTTATCTGTCGGGCCTGCCCGTCGACATGGATCGCCTCTACGACATCGCCCGCCGTCATAAGCTGCGCGTGGTGGAAGATGCCGCGCAGGCCATTGGCTCGCGCTGGGGCGACAAGCGCATCGGCGAGATCGGCGATCTCGTCAGCTTCAGCTTCCAGGCCAACAAGAACATCACGACCATCGAAGGCGGCGCGCTGGTGCTCAACACGCCCGAAGAAGCCGTGCTGGCCGAAAAATATCGGCTGCAGGGCGTCGTGCGCTCCGGCTTTGATGGCATGGAAGTCGATCTGGTTGGCGGCAAGTTCAACCTGACCGACGTGAATGCGGCGATCGGCCTGGGCCAATTCGCTCAGCTGGAAGCCGTGACCGCACGCCGCGCTGCGCTGGCCCGCCGCTACTTTGCAGGTATGCGAGCAGCCGATATCGAGTCGTTCGGCGTTGAACTGCCCGTGGAGAACTTCACGCACACCAACTGGCACATGTTCCAGATCGTGCTGCCGCTGGATCGCCTGAAGGTCGATCGCGCCGGCTTCATGGCTGGCCTGAAGGCGCTGGGCATCGGCGCTGGCGTGCACTATCCGCCCATCCACCTGTTCAAGCTCTACCGCGAACTCGGCTGGAAGCCGGGCATGTTCCCGGTGGCCGAGCGCATTGGTCGCGCCATCGTTACGCTGCCGATGTTTGCCGGCATGGAAGATTCCGATGTGGATCGCGTGGTCAGCGCGGTCCGCCAACTTTGCGCCCAGTACCAATAATCCAATAATGAAGACACCCGCTCTCTCGGTCGTCATTCCTGTTTACAACGAAGAAGACGGGCTCGCCGCGCTGTTTGCGCGTCTGTATCCCGCGCTCGACGCGCTCGGCATTTCGTATGAAGTCGTGTTCGTCAACGACGGTAGCCGCGACCGCTCCGCCGCCATGCTGGCCGAGCAGTTCCGGGCGCGCCCGGACAGCACGCGCGTCGTGCTGTTCAACGGCAACTATGGCCAGCACATGGCCATCCTGGCCGGCTTTGAACATGCGCGCGGCGAACGCGTCGTCACGCTCGATGCCGACCTGCAGAATCCGCCGGAAGAAATTGGCCGCCTGGTGGAGAAGCTCGACGAAGGCTACGACTACGTCGGCACCATCCGTCGCGTGCGCCAGGACAGCTGGTTCCGCCGCACCGCATCGCGTGCGATGAACTCGCTGCGCGAGCGCATCACGCACATCAAGATGACGGACCAGGGCTGCATGCTGCGCGCATACAACCGGACCATCGTCGACACGATCAACCGCTGCCGCGAAGTCAACACCTTCATTCCGGCACTGGCCTACACCTTCAGCAAGAACCCGACCGAAATCGAAGTCGACCACGAAGAACGCTTTGCCGGCGAGTCTAAGTACTCGCTGTACAAGCTCGTGCGATTGAATTTCGACTTGGTGACGGGCTTTTCCGTGGTGCCGCTGCAGTGGTTCTCGGCGATCGGGATGCTGTTGTCGCTTGCGTCTGCCGTGCTGTTCATCCTGCTGGTGGTGCGACGCTTCGTCCTGGGCGCGGAAGTCCAGGGCGTGTTCACGCTGTTCGCCATCACGTTCTTCCTGATGGGCGTGCTGCTGTTTGGCATTGGCTTGCTGGGCGAATACATCGGCCGCATCTATCAACAGGTGCGCGAACGCCCGCGCTATCTGGTGCAGGGTGTGCTGGAAGAGACGCCGCATCTGCATGAAGCCGGTGCTGCCGATCTGAAGACGGGCTCGCAGCGGGGGGTTGCATGAGTTCCGAACTCAAGCGGCGCGCCGTCGTTTTCGCGTATCACAACGTCGGCGTACGCTGCCTGCGCGTGCTGGCTGCGCGTGGCATTCAGGTCGAACTCGTTGTCACGCACGAGGACAACGCTACCGAGAACATCTGGTTCGGGAGCGTACGCGCCACCGCACAGGAATTGGGTATCCCATACATCACGCCGGATAACGCAAACGGTGAAGACCTGCACGCGCGGATCGCCGCCATTGCGCCGGACTTCATCTTTTCGTTCTACTACCGGCACATGATCCCGATGCGCCTGTTGAGCCTTGCCAAATTCGGCGCGTTCAACATGCACGGTTCGCTGTTGCCCAAGTACCGCGGGCGTGTGCCCATCAACTGGGCAGTGCTGCACGGCGAGACCGAAACCGGCGCCACCCTGCACGAAATGGTCGAAAAGCCGGATGCCGGTTACATCGTCGACCAGACCATTGTGCCGATCCTGCCGGACGACACCTCGCACGAAGTGTTCGAAAAGGCCACCGTGGCGGCCGAGCAAACGTTGTGGCGCGCGCTTCCCGCGATGATTGCCGGGCACATTCCGCAGCACCCGAACGTGCTCGCCAACGGCAGCTATTTCGGCGGCCGCAAGCCCGAAGACGGCCGGATCGACTGGTCCAAACCGGCCCAGCAGGTCTATAACCTGATTCGTGCCGTGGCACCGCCCTACCCGGGTGCCTTTACGGACGCCGGCAGCCAGCGCTACGTTGTCGCGCGTGCTCGTCTGGCGCATCAAACCTTTACGAATTTGCCGCTGGGCTTGCACGTCGTGGATAATGCGATGTTCGGCGTGTGCGGCGATGGGGGAGCCATCGCCATCCACGAGCTCTGGCGCGTCGAGCCCCAAGCTGCCAGCGGAACGTCTGTCGTGACCGCGCAGCAGCTCACCAGCCAGCTCGCCCTCTCCTGATCTTGAGTTTGCCTTCATGAAAAAAGTACTGATCCTCGGCGTCAACGGCTTCATCGGCCACCACCTGTCCAAGCGCATCCTGGAGACCACCGATTGGGAGGTCTATGGCATGGACATGCAGACCGAGCGTCTGGGCGACCTGATCAACCACCCGCGCATGCACTTCTTTGAGGGTGACATCACCATCAACAAGGAGTGGGTCGAGTATCACGTGAAGAAGTGCGACGTGATCCTGCCGCTGGTGGCCATCGCCACGCCGTCGACCTACGTCAAAGACCCGCTGCGCGTGTTCGAGCTGGACTTTGAAGCCAACCTGCCGATCGTTCGCTCGGCTGCCAAGTACGGCAAGCACCTGGTCTTCCCGTCGACCTCCGAGGTCTACGGCATGTGCGGCGATTCGGAATTCGATCCGGAAGCCTCGCCGCTGATCTACGGCCCGATCAACAAGCCGCGCTGGATCTACGCATGCTCGAAGCAGTTGATGGACCGCGTGATCTGGGGTTACGGCATGGAAGGGCTGAACTTCACGCTGTTCCGTCCGTTCAACTGGATCGGCCCGGGCCTGGACTCGATCTACACCCCGAAGGAAGGTTCGTCGCGCGTTGTGACGCAGTTCCTCGGCCACATCGTGCGCGGCGAGAACATCAAGCTCGTCGACGGCGGCAGCCAGAAGCGCGCCTTCACGTATATCGATGACGGCATCGACGCACTGGTGCGCATTATTGCCAACAAGGACGGCGTGGCCTCGGGCAAGATCTACAACATCGGCAACCCGTCGAACAACTACTCGGTGCGCGAGCTGGCCAACATGATGTTGGAACAAGCCGCCAAGATCGACGAGTACAAGGACACCGCCAAGCAGGTCCAACTGGTGGAAACGACCTCCGGTGCCTACTACGGCACCGGCTACCAGGACGTGCAGAACCGCGTGCCGAAGATCGCCAACACCATGGAAGACCTCGGCTGGAAGCCGACCACCGTGATGAAGGACGCATTGGCGAACATCTTCGAAGCGTATCGCACGCACGTGGCTGAAGCCCGCAGCCTGGTCGAAGACGGCAACGGCAACAAGTAAAAGCAACACCCCCGCGCAGGTTCATGGCTCTCATCGTCCTCAAGATCGACGTCGACACCCTGCGCGGCACCCGCGAAGGCGTGCCCAACCTCGCGCGCATGCTGCGCGAGCACGAGGCAGGTGCGACCTTCCTCTTCAGTCTCGGCCCGGATCACACCGGCTGGGCGCTGCGCCGGGCCTTCCGCCCCGGCTTCCTGAAAAAGGTTTCCCGCACGTCGGTTGTCGAGCATTACGGCCTTCGTACGCTGATGTACGGCGTGCTGCTGCCCGGCCCCGACATCGGCCGTAAAGCCGCTACCGAAATGCGCGCCATTGCGGAGGCAGGCTTCGAAACCGGCATCCACACCTGGGACCACGTGCTCTGGCAAGACAATGTCCGCCAACGCGATGCCGGCTGGACCGCGCGCCAGATGACCGCCGCCCACGCGCGTTTCATCCAGGTGTTCGGCAAGCCACCCGTGACGCACGGCGCCGCCGGCTGGCAGATGAACGACCACGCGTTCCGCCAGATCGACAACTGGGGCATGGCGTACGCCTCAGACGGCCGGGGTACGCATCCGTATATCCCAAGCGTTGACGGAAAAGCGCTGAACCACGTGCAATTGCCGACCACGCTGCCCACACTGGACGAACTGATCGGCGTGGAAGACATCACGCTCGACAACGTCGCCCGGCACATCCTAAAGATGACCGAGTCCGACCGCGATCAGGTATTCACCTTGCATGCAGAACTTGAAGGGCAGAAACTCGCCCCGATCTTCCGCGAGTTGCTGCGAGGCTGGCGCGCGCAAGGCCATCGGCTAGGATCGATGGGCGATTACTACGCGACGCTCGATCGCAGTAGCCTGCCCGTGCAGCCCGTCACGTGGGGCGAAGTTGCCGGCCGCAGCGGCAGCCTGATCGTTCAGCCGGCCTGATCTTTCCGATCTCCGGTTTGGCGGCGGGCGCGGTATCTCAGATTTGCCCGTCTACGAGCTCCCCGTCTCTCTCCTCGCGGTTTTCCGGAACACACCATGCCCGTCACGATCGACCAGCCTCTTCCCGATTTCTCCGCACCGGCCACCAACGGCATCACGTTCTCGCCGGCATCGCAGCGCGGCAAGATCGTCGTGCTGTATTTCTATCCGAAGGACAACACGCCCGGCTGCACCACCGAGGCGATGAACTTCCGCGACCAATACGACGCCTTTGAGGCCGCCGGCGCCGTGGTGTTCGGCATCTCGCGCGACAGCCTGAAATCGCACGAAAACTTCAAGGCGAAACTGGAGATGCCGTTCGAGCTGATTTCCGACGCCGACGAAGCCGTCTGCAACATCTTTGACACCATCAAGATGAAGAAGATGTACGGCAAAGACGTGCGCGGTATCGAGCGCAGCACATTCCTGATCGACACCAAGGGCGTGTTGCGCAAGGAATGGCGGGGCGTGAAAGTGCCCAACCATGTGGATGACGTGCTGGCCGCGGTGCGCGCGCTGTAACAGCCCATAGGGCCAAGCTGTCTGAAAAGCGCCCTCCAGGCACCCTGGGGGTTTGCCTTTTCGTCAATTTCGCATCGTCCTTCGTGTCCAGTTTGCGCCGCACCACACGTCACATGTGACCGATTGCAAATCACAAAAGCTTCCGATACAGTCGGAACCGATGAGTACGAAACCCGGATGCCATTCCGATAGCCCACGACGGTACCGGCGGCCAAGTTGGCCTGATACCGCTTCTGCGTTTTTCCCGGCAAGCAGGCCGGGCAGAACGTCCGAATCGTGCAGCTTGTCGTGGCGTTCACCTAGGCCGCCCCACCTCTCGCAGGTCATGGCGGCTTTTTTGTGGCCGTCGTCCGCACATCAGACGCCGCGACGTGCCCATCCGTTTTCCCGCGTTTTCCGCCAGCACCGCCTCGCCATATGCGCGGACGGTGTTTCGTCGTTGTTCCAGCCAGAGAGGTAATCGAAGCATGCCGCTGCCGACCATGCCCACCCAGCCAGCCCAATTGCTTGACCCGGCTGAATTCAAGCCTTTCGGCAAAGCCGGAAAGCCGAAGGCGGGTCAGGAACCTCGAAAACCGGTGCCAGCGCTCGAGCGCGAGGCGCTGTCAGAAACCGGCCGTGCGCAACCCAAACGCAATGCAGCCAGCACGGCCCGCGCCCGCTCGGGCGAAGCGTCCCCCATGGCGAAAGAGACTTCACGCGAACACGCCGGCATCCTCGCCAAGGCCGTCGACAAGGTAAGCGCGACCGGCAAATCGACCGAAACCGCTGCCCGCCGGCGCGACCGCCGCGATGAAGGCCCCGCCAAGCTGTTCGTGCTTGACACCAACGTCCTGATGCACGATCCGACATCGCTCTTCCGTTTTGAAGAGCACGACGTCTATCTGCCGATGATGACGTTGGAAGAGCTGGACAACCACAAGAAGGGCATGAGCGAAGTTGCGCGCAATGCCCGCACGGTCAGCCGCACGCTCGACCAGCTCGTGGCTGGCACCGATGGTGTCATGGACGACGGCCTTCCTCTGGCCAAGCTCGGCAACCGCGATGCGCAGGGACGCCTGTTCTTCCAGACGCGTCTGAACGACATCAAGCTGCCCGATGGCCTGCCGCAGGGCAAAGCGGACAACCAGATCCTTGGTGTGGTGGCCGCATTGCAACAGCAACGTCCGGACCGATCAGTCGTGCTGGTGTCCAAAGACATCAACATGCGGATCAAGGCACGCGCCCTCGGCCTGCCGGCGGAGGACTACTTCAACGATCGCGTGCTGGAAGACACCGACCTGCTCTACAGCGGCATCATGGCGCTGCCGACAGACTTCTGGCAGAAGCACGGCAAGAACATCGAGAGCTGGCAGGACCCGAAGACGGGCACGACGTTCTACCGCTTGTCCGGGCCGCTGGTGCCGTCGTTCCTGGTCAACCAGTTTGTTTTCCTGGAGCCGAATGACGGCAGCCTGCCGCTGTATGCACAGGTCAAGGAGCTGAACGGCAAAACCGCCGTGCTGCAAACGCTCAAGGACTACACGCACCAGAAAAACAACGTCTGGGGCGTGACCGCGCGCAACCGCGAGCAGAACTTCGCGTTGAACCTGCTGATGCATCCGGAAGTCGACTTCGTTTCGCTGCTGGGCCAAGCCGGCACGGGCAAGACGCTGCTGGCACTCGCGGCAGGCCTCGAGCAAGTGCTGGATCAGAAGCTCTACAACGAGATCATCATCACGCGCGCCACGGTGCCCGTGGGTGAAGACATCGGCTTCCTGCCCGGCACGGAAGAAGAGAAAATGCAGCCGTGGATGGGTGCCTTCGACGACAACCTCGAAGTCCTGCAAAAATCCGACGACAACGCCGGCGAATGGGGCCGCGCTGCCACGCAGGAGCTGATCCGCTCGCGCATCAAGGTCAAGAGCATGAACTTCATGCGCGGCCGCACCTTCGTCAACAAGTTCCTGATCATCGACGAGGCGCAAAACCTGACACCCAAGCAGATGAAGACGCTCGTCACGCGCGCAGGCCCCGGCACCAAGATCGTCTGCCTGGGGAACATCGCGCAGATCGACACGCCGTATCTGACGGAAGGTTCGTCGGGCCTGACTTATGTAGTGGATCGCTTCAAGGGATGGAGCCACAGCGGGCATATCACGTTGGCGCGCGGCGAGCGCTCGCGACTCGCGGATCACGCCTCTGACGTGCTGTAAAAATCACGCGACAACAAATTTGTCTGCCGCAAATCGTTGTGCCATCAGGCCACGCAATCGCGTGGCCTTTTTTTTGCTGCAGATCGGGCACCTCTCTTTTTCCCGATGGAGGCCAATGATGCCCATGCAGCAAAACCTGCAGACCCGATCGCGCTTGACCCTGACGTCGGCCGCGCTGGCGATGATGCTGTCCGCCGGCGCCTCCATTGCGCTCGCCGACGACCTCACGCCAAAGACCGCCGGCCAGATCAGCTACGTCTGCGGCGGCGTTGCACAGGACGAGCAGCAGGCGCTGAACAGCGAGGCGCGCAACTACAACCTGTCTCTGCTGTTCACGCAAGGCGCACGCGGCGAGTATCTCGCCGACGTCGACGTGCAGCTCACGCGACACGGCAAGGAGGTGGCAAGCTTTCGCGCCGATGGCCCACGCTGCCTGATCAAGGCCCCGCCGGCCAGCTATAACGTCATCGCCACGTACCAGGGCGCCACCAAGCGCGCAACGGTGCAGACCGGCAGCACGCGCAGCGTCCAGCTACGCTGGTAAAACTGCCCGCAAAACGCGACGCCATCGGGGCAAAATCCGCAGACCCGCACCCCGCTTGGCGTTGCGCCTCGCCAACACGCTGTTTGGCTTTCTGACGCGGCGCGCATAGCATGCTCGCTATCCAGACTCTCCTGATGGCGCATGCTGACGCGGTACAGCTCTTCCTTTGGCAATACCCGAGTAGCAGGCACCGCTCTGCTTGCGCTGGTCTGCCTGCTGTCCGCCTGCTCGTCAACGCCTACCCGCTCCACCGCCTCGCGCGACGCGGGCCTGCGCACACGCGGCGCCCCGATCCACGACCCCAGCGCCGGTCTGGAAGAAATCTCCATTGAGGCGATGGCGCTGGTCGGCACCCCCTACCGCTACGGCGGCAATACACCCGACAGCGGCTTCGATTGCAGTGGGCTCGTGCGCTACGTCGTGCAGCGCGCTGCTTCTGTGAATCTGCCACGGACCGCCGCCGAAATGGGCCGCCGCGGCACGTTATTGGATCGCCGCGACGTCGCGTCGGGCGACCTCGTCTTCTTCAACACGACCGGCCAGCCGAACTCGCACGTCGGCATCTATGTGGGCCAGAACCGGTTTGTCCATGCACCAGCCACGGGTGGCACCGTGCGCCTGGAAGACATGACCAAGTCTTACTGGGCAAGCCGCTACATGGGCGCGCGCCGCGTCGTGGCCGTAAGCAACCTGCCGGATGCACCAGCACCGATCGTCGCACCGATGGTTCCGGCACCCGTCAGCCCCCCCCGTCCGATCGATGATGATCTCCTGGGTACCCTCGCCCGCGCACGCGATGCTCAAACCGACAACCTGATGTCGACGCGCGGGCCCGCCGCTGCGACGGCTCCTGCGGACGATGACCCCATCGCGCGCTTCGCAACGCAATAACTAACGCGGCGCTCACCCAATGCAAAACGCCCACCGATTTGGTGGGCGTTTCGTTTTTTTCGATGTCGACCTGCGGTCGGCTTACAGCACGTGTCGGCCGATCCACCAGGCAATTGCCGCCATGAACGCGGATGCGGGAATCGTCAAAACCCATGCCCAGACGATGTTGCCGGCCACACCCCAGCGCACAGCGGAAGCCTTCTGCGCAGATCCCACGCCGACGATGGCGCCGGTGATGGTATGCGTCGTCGACACTGGCACACCCAACGCCGATGCCAAGAACAGCGTCATGGCGCCACCGGTTTCAGCGCAGAAACCGCCGACCGGTTTGAGCTTGGTGATCTTCTGACCCATCGTCCGCACGATCCGCCAGCCGCCCAGCAGCGTACCGAGACCGATCGCCACATAGCAGCACACGATGACCCAGATCGGCGGTTCAGTTGCAGTGGCCGATGCGTAGCCGCCCGCAATCAGCAGCATCCAGATGATGCCGATGGTCTTCTGGGCATCGTTGCCGCCATGGCCCAAGCTGTACAGGGAGGCCGAGAGCAACTGCAAGCGCCGGAACCATCGGTCCACCTTGGATGGCGGCGTTCGGAAGAACAGCCAGGACACCGCCACCATCAGCAGCGAGCCGAGGATAAAACCCAGCAACGGCGAAATCAGGATGAACGCCACCGTCTTGAGCAAGCCACCGGCCACCAGCGAGCCCGTGCCCGACTTGGCCACAGCCGCGCCCACCAGGCCACCGATCAGCGCGTGCGACGAGCTGGACGGAATGCCGTAGTACCACGTGATGATGTTCCACGCGATAGCGCCGACCAACGCCCCAAAGATGACGTAATGATCAACGATGGACGGATCAATTGTGTCGCGCCCCACCGTGGTTGCCACCTTGAGGTGGAAGATGAAAATGGCGATCACGTTGCAGGCTGCGGCCATCGCCACCGCCTGCTGCGGCTTGAGCACGCCGGTCGACACCACCGTCGCAATGGAGTTAGCCGCGTCGTGGAAGCCATTCATGAAGTCGAACACGATGGCCAGCGCCACCAGCAGAACGACCACCCAGAGACTGATCTGAAGCGTATGCATGAGGGCGTCGTCTCGTCAGGCGTTTTCGAGCACGATGCCTTCGATGATGTTGGCAACATCCTCGCAACGGTCTGTGACGCTCTCCAGTTGCTCGTAAATCGCCTTCAGCTTGATCAGCAGCTTGATGTCGTTTTCGGTGCGGAACAGCTTGGCCATGGCGGCACGCATCACGCGATCGGCCTCTGACTCCAGACGGTCGATTTCCTGGGCGATGGTGAGGATCTGACGGCCGTTGTTCATGTCACTGAGCAGCGCCACGGCCTTGCGGACTTCCTCGCAGCAAGCCACGCAGATCATGGCGAGCTGGCGCGATTCGTCCGTCAGGTTGGTCACGTCATACAACGAGATGGTGAGCGACACGTCTTCCATCAGGTCGAGGATGTCGTCCATCGTCGTGATCAGCTTGTGGATCTCGTCGCGGTCGAGCGGCGTGATGAAGGTCTTGTGCAGCAACTCGATCGTGTCATGCGTGATGCGATCGGCCTTCTTTTCAAAGTTCTGCACATTGCGTGCATGCATTTCGGCATTGGGCAAGTCATTGACCAGCTCCTTGAGTGCATGGGCCGCCTTGACGGCGCACTCGGCGTGCTGGTTGAAGTACTCAAAAAACTTGCCTTCGGTGGGCATGAAGCGACCGAACATGATGATCCTTGGGAACGGAAAAAAGCAGGAGTCGTAAAAACAACGCCGGACGGGATCACCGCCGGCGCTGTCATTAAAACGCAATATTTTACCGGAACCGGCCTCGCGAAATACGTGGCACGTTGTGGCGGGCCGACACGAATTACAGGTTACGTATCGTTGTCAAAGAACGCATTGCCCCCGGTGAAGTTATCGAACTTCGTGTATTCCCCCAGGAACGTGAGACGAACGGTACCAATTGGGCCGTTACGCTGCTTACCGATAATGATTTCTGCCGTACCTTTGTCCGGAGAATCGGGGTTGTAGACCTGGTCCCGATAGATGAACAAGATCACGTCGGCATCCTGTTCGATAGCGCCGGATTCACGCAAATCCGACATCACAGGGCGCTTGTTCGGGCGCTGTTCCAGGCTTCGGTTCAACTGCGACAGCGCGATCACCGGGCAGTTGAGCTCCTTCGCCAGACCTTTCAGCGAACGCGAGATTTCCGAAATTTCGGTCGCACGGTTCTCGCCACCACCCGAGCCGGACATCAGTTGCAGGTAATCGATGACGATCAGGCCGAGCTGCCCGCACTGCCGTGCTAGCCGCCGCGAGCGCGCACGCAATTCCATCGGGTTCAACGCGGGCGTCTCGTCAATGAAGAGCTGCGCGTCGTTCATCTTCTGGATGGCATGCGTCAGGCGCGGCCAATCCTCGTCGAGCAAGCGGCCGGTACGCAGCCGGTGCTGATCCAATCGCCCGACCGAACCCAGCATACGCATGGCGAGCTGCGTGCCCGCCATTTCCATCGAGAACACGGCCACCGGCAGGCCTTGCTCCACCGCAACGTGTTCGCCGATGTTCAGCGAGAACGCCGTCTTACCCATCGATGGGCGACCGGCCACGATGATCAGATCGCCGCCTTGCATACCGCTGGTCATGCGGTCGAGGTCGACGAAGCCCGTCGGCACGCCGGTAATGTCGCTCTGGTTATCGCGGTGGTACAGCTCGTCAATGCGCTCGACCACTTGCGTCAGCAGCGGCTGGATTTCCAGAAAGCCCTTCTGCCCGCGCGAACCTTCTTCGGCAATCGCGAACACCTTGGATTCGGCCTCGTCCAGCAACTGGCGCACGTCGCGCCCCTGCGGGTTGAAGGCTCCGGCGGAAATCTCGTCGGCGATCGTCACAAGTTGGCGCAGCACGCCGCGGTCACGGACGATTTCCGCATAGCGACGGATGTTGGCAGCACTCGGCGTGTTCTGCGCCAGCGCATTCAGGTAGGCCAGGCCGCCCACCTCTTCCGCCTTGCCAGCGGCCTGCAACTGCTCGTACACCGTGATCACGTCAGCCGGCTTGGCCTGCGAGATCAGCTTGCCGATGTTGTGGAAGATCAGCCGGTGGTCGTAGCGGTAGAAATCGTGCTCATTGATGAAATCGGCAATGCGATCCCAAGCGGCGTTATCCAGCAACAACCCGCCAAGCACCGACTGTTCGGCCTCGATGGAATGCGGGGGCACCTTGAGGGAATCGAGCTGGGGATCGGAGGGCGCGTTCATGGCGGGATTATAGCGGCGCTGCTCGGTCTTCAATCTGGACCCCTGATACAAAGGACAACAAAAAAGGCAGAGACTTTCGTCCCTGCCTTCTTGACTCGCGTCGATCGGTGACCCGGGCGCCGCGAGGTGCTGCGCGCGTGCTTAGGCGGCGTCGCCCAGCACCGACACGTTCACGTCAACTGCCACGTCGGTGTGCAGCGAGACGACGACCGGGTGGTCGCCCACGATCTTCAGCGGACCGTTCGGCAGACGCACTTGCGCCTTCTCAACCTTGAAGCCTTGCGCAACCAGTGCGTCAGCGATGTCGTGGTTCGTGACGGAGCCGAACAGACGGCCATCCACACCAGCCTTTTGCGACAGTTGCAGCGTCAGACCGTTCAGCTTCTCGCCTTCGGCTTGCGCGGCAGCCAGCTTTTCAGCGGCCAGCTTTTCTAGCTCAGCGCGGCGGGCTTCGAATTCCTTGATGGCGGAATCCGTAGCGCGGCGGGCTTGCTTGTTCGGGATCAGGAAGTTACGTGCGTAACCATCCTTCACACGCACCACGTCGCCCAGGTTACCCAGGTTGACGACCTTCTCGAGCAGAATAATTTGCATTGTGAGTTCTCCTTATCCCGCTGATTAGTGCTTGTGCTGATCGGTGTACGGCATCAGCGCGAGGAAACGTGCGCGCTTGATGGCCGTGTCCAGCTGGCGCTGATAGATCGCGCGCGTGCCGGTCAGGCGGGCCGGGGTGATCTTGCCGTTCTCGCCGATGAAGTCCTTGAGCGTGTCCAGATCCTTGTAGTCGATCTGTTCAACGCCGGCCACCGTGAAGCGGCAGAACTTCTTGCGCTTGAACAACGGGTTTTGCTGCTGGAAGCGCTTCTTGTTCTTCGCGTCGCGCTGCTTCTTGTTCATGAATGCCATGATTCAATCCTTTACGAATACGTTACATCCGGAGATGTGAAAGACCAGTGCCTTACTGCTGCGGTGCTTGCGAGCCAGGAATCCTACGCAATCCAGGACAGTGCCCGGAGCGATGCGATCCAGAACGGAAGCCATCTTGCCGGCTGCCAGCGCTTCCATCGAAAACTCGATCTGCCGCACTGTTTGCGCTTCGACCGCCTGCCCGCTGTATGCCAGAAGACAATTGACGATCGGTACGCCGGCTGGGGTGTATCGCATCACCTCGCGCTCGACCAGAGTAGCGACGAGCTGCAGGCGATTGATAGCGTTATCCCCGTGGGTTTCGTTCATGCTGGTGATGCGCGGTCAGGCTTGCGCAGCACCGCGCGGCATCAGGCGGCCTGTTCGGTCTGAGCGGCGGCCTTCTTGGCCTCTTCGCGTGCGACTTCCTTCATCATCGGCGAGGGCGCCGTTTCAGCCTTCTTGGTCTGAACGATGAGGTGACGCAGCACGGCGTCGTTGAACTTGAACGCGTGCTCGAGCTCAGCCAGGGTCTCCTTGCCGCACTCGATGTTCAGGCACACGTAGTGAGCCTTTGCGAGCTTCTGGATCATGTAGGCCAGTTGACGACGGCCCCAGTCCTCGACGCGGTGCACTTGGCCGCCTTGCGTGGTGACCGTGCTCTTGTAGCGCTCGATCATCGCGGGCACTTGCTCGCTCTGGTCCGGATGGACGATAAATACGATTTCGTAATGACGCATTGACGCTCCTTGTGGATTAAGCCGCCCGGGCGTCACACTCCGGTGCAGCAAGGTTGGTTAGCCTGCCATTATACGCAGGCCTTGGAGATTTTTTCAATATCGATCAATGACTTGCTGCAGAGAGGCAACTTCTGCCTGGGCGCGCCCCGAGGCCAGAAGCAACGTCAAGAGCACACGCGCCTTATATGGGTTCAGCGATCCGCTCGAGGCCCAGCGCTCTCCACTAGGTTGCGCGGGCACCAAGCCAGCCCCGGTACGCGTGGAGCGCAGCACGAAAACGCCCTGCTGACTCGCCCGGTTCAACGCCGCCTCGAGATTCGCATGGATAGAGCCCGCGCCTGTTGCGGCAATTACCAACCCCTTCACGCCCGCCGCGACTAACGCATCAACGACATGCGCATCGGGTTGCACATAGCTCGCCACCACTTCCACCCATGGCCACTGTCCCGCTGGCGGCATCGGCAGAACTTCCTCTGCAGTCACGCGCTGCGCAGCACGCTGAAACTGCACTTGGGCGTCGAGCACGAAACCCAGCGGCCCCACATCCGGCGAAACAAAGGCCTCGACCGCGTAAGTGTGCGCCTTTTGCACATCGCGGGCGGCATGCACGCGCTGGTTGATCGCCACCAGCACGCCACGCTCGCGCGCAGACGAACTGGCGGCCAATCGCACCGCGTTCAGCAGATTCAGAGGACCATCCGCCGACAGCGACGTCGACGGCCGCATCGCCGCCGTCAGGACGATCGGCGTATCCGTCTGCTGCGTCAGGTGCAACAGCATCGCGGTTTCTTCAAGCGTGTCGGTACCGTGCGTGATGACCACGCCATCCACGCGCTCGACGTCGATCCAGTGACGAATACGCGCGACCAGCCTTTCCCATACGTCGAACGTCAGGTCCTTGCTGTCGATCTGGGCGACCTGCTCGGCGCGCACGTTGGCGATGCGCTCCAAACCAAGTTTGCTGGCCGCGAGCAGTTGATCGATGGGGACGGCGCCAGCGCGATAGCGCGCGGCGGAGCCAGCGTCGTCAGCAGAGCCAGCGATTGTGCCGCCGGTGGCGAGGATGGCGATGGTAGGCAAGGACATCGTTGCAGACATGCGTTGTGGGCAAGGCGCGCATTGTATCCGCCCGCCCCGCCTTTGCCGACGCGGGATTGCCCTGGGCGCCCAGAAAACAAAACGCCGGCACACAGGCCGGCGTTTGGAACGGAAGCAGTGTCGATTATTTCTCGACGAAGGCGCGTTCGATCACGTAGTCACCGGCTTCGCCCATGCGAGGCGAAATCTTGAAACCACGGGCATCGAGCAGCTTGCAAGTGTCTTCCAGCATGGCTGGGCTACCGCAGATCATGGCGCGATCGACGGCCGGGTCCATCGGAGGCAGACCGATGTCGGCGGACAGCTTGCCGTTCTCGACGAGGTCAGTCAGTCGGCCCATGTTGCGGAACGGCTCGCGCGTGACGGTCGGGTAATAGATCAGCTTCTCGCGCACCTGATCGCCGAAGAACTCGTTATTCGGCAATTCGCGGGTGATGAAGTCGGCATAGGCCAGCTCGCTCACTTGGCGCACACCGTGCAGCAGCACGACCTTCTCGAAGCGTTCGTAGGTGTCCGGGTCTTGGATGATGCTCATGAACGGTGCGAGGCCAGTGCCAGTGCCGAACAGATACAGGTTCTTGCCAGGCAGCAGGTCATCGAGCACGAGCGTGCCGACCGGCTTCTTGCTCACCAGCAGCTTGTCGCCCACTTTCAGATGCTGCAGGCGCGACGTCAGCGGGCCGTTCTGCACCTTGATGCTGAAGAACTCAAGGTGCTCTTCATAGTTCGGGCTGGCAATGCTGTAGGCGCGCATCAAGGGCTTGCCCTCGACTTCCAGCCCGATCATGACGAAGTGGCCGTTATGGAAGCGCAGCGCCTGATCGCGCGTGGTCTTGAAGCTGAACAGCGAGTCGTTCCAGTGATGGACGCTCAGAACGGTCTCTTGATTGAAGGCGGACATGGTGACGTTCGGGCCAGCCCAACGGAGTTCAATCGGGCTATGTGGCAATGCAAAAAATCGGTCAAGGCCTTGATTTTATGCGATTCCCCGCAGCCGCGCCTGCATGGATTGCGCATAAGCTTCTAACCACTCGCATGGGTTTTGACGCCGGTCATAAGCAGCGGGCGCTCGCGCAACACGTCACAACAAAATCACTTGCGCTTCCCGCGTCACTGTATAAAATCACAGCACCTGTTCAAATATACAGTACGCCAATGGCCGCCCTCACCCCTCGCCAACAGCAGATTTACGACCTGATCCGCCAGACGATCCAGCGCACGGGCTTTCCGCCCACACGCGCCGAGATTGCCGCAGAGTTCGGTTTCTCATCGCCCAATGCGGCCGAGGAACACCTGCGTGCGCTGGCACGCAAGGGTGTGATCGAACTGACGCCGGGCGCCTCTCGCGGCATTCGACTGCGTGCGGCCGGCGACGCGGCACAGCATCAGTTCTCGCTGCCGTCGATGGGGCTGATGCAATTGACGCTGCCGCTGGTGGGCCGCGTGGCTGCCGGTAGTCCAATCCTGGCCGCAGAGCACATTGATCGCCAGTATCAGGTCGACCCGTCCCTGTTCTCTGCGCAGCCCGATTTTCTGCTGAAGGTGCGTGGCATGAGCATGCGCGACGCCGGCATTCTGGATGGCGATCTCCTGGCCGTGCAGCGCGCCGCCGAAGCCACCAACGGCAAGATCGTGGTGGCTCGACTGGGTGACGACGTCACGGTCAAGCGCTTCCAGCGCAAGGGCCGCCATGTCGAGCTGATTGCCGAAAACCCGGATTTCGAACCGATCCACGTTGATCTGGATCGTGATGAGTTTCACCTGGAGGGCTTGGCCGTCGGTCTGATCCGGCCTGCTGCTCCGTAAGTCTCCGGCGCATCTCAGCGCCAAACCTTCGCTGTTTGATCCAACCTGGAGGTGAGCCATCGGCTCGCCAGGGCGGAGTCTTGCCACTCGCTTTTCCACCCGAACTCACGAGGTCTGCCATGCGACTCGGATCGATGTCTTCCCGCCGCCGCCCGGTACAGCCGGTACCTTTCCGCCAAACCCAGGGCGTGCGCATTTATCAGGGGGAGCAACGCCGCACGATGGTTGGCAGCATGGCCGCCATCTGCCGCATGCTCGATGCGATTCCGGCGGCTTCACGTACTGCTGGCGCCGAAAGCTGCTGAGGGAAAGTAAGACGATGAAGGGCTGTGAAGGGCGCCGCCGCGGCCGATCAGGGCATACCCCAATGCTGTCGCCGCAACTGATTTCATACACTTGCCGTGCCCTGAGGACAGGGCTTTCTTCAACTGATTTTCGGCCCGCCGTTTGAGCGGGCTGTTTTTTCTGTTCGCAAGTTGCTGCAGCGGCACATTCAACGATGTTCCGTCAGCAAAACGGACGTTTACCCGGATGTTGTTTGGCGTACGTGACAGTAGTATTGCCAGTGCCCTCAGGGGCAATGAGATCGCTGAATTCAAAGCCCGCAGTTGCGGGCTTTTTTTTCGCTGCAACCATCCGGCGAGCCGCTAAACGCTCCCGGCTTTCTCGACGACGAGAATTCTTGCCTCGCCGCGCGGGTGCGCCACATGCTCGCAGCCGACGCCGGCAAAGAAGATGTCGCCGTGCTCCAGCGTCGCGACCTTCTCTTCGCCGGCTTCGCGGTAATGCATGTCGACCGTGCCGTCGAGCACCACGAACACCTCTTCGCCGTCGTTCACATGCCAGCGATAAGGCTGGTCCGTCCAATGCAGGCGCGTGGTAATGCCGCTCATATTGGCAATGTCGAGCGCGCCCCAGGCACGCTCGGCAGTGAACGACTTGGCGCGAATGATCTTCATGGCGATCGCGTCTCGTTTACTGCATCGACTGCAGATTGCCGATACGTACCAGCATCTCGGTGAACATCTGCATATCGAGGTCGAGGTCCGGCACTTCCTTGTACTCATTGGCGTTGTGCGCGGTGTACTTCTTGCCGGGCATCGCGGGGCCGAAGTTGATGGCATTCGGCATCAGCTTGGCGGTCGTGCTGCCGGCCGTGGGGACGGGCTTGGCGTCAAGGCCCGTCGTGTCACCGTAAATGTTGAGCAGCGTCGACAACCATGCCCCCTTTGGATCACGCGCCATCCAGTTGCCCTGATCGTGGTTGATCTCAAGGGCGACGTGGTTGGCGTTGGCCCACGCGTTGATCTTGCCGGCGATCTCACCGCGCAGCGCGTCGGGCGTTTTGCCGCGCGGCATGCGCACGTTGGCGGTCACCTCCACGCGGCCGTTCTTGTCACCGATCACCGTAGGCGAGATGGTGAGGGGCCCCATGAAGTCGTCCTTGTAGGCAAGGCCCATGGTGTTGCCGAGGTAGTCCGTGCCATAAAGGTCGGTCAGATAGCGCACGGCGTGGGCGTAAGCGTTGTCTGCGAGGCCGAGATCAGCTGCCCGCAGGAACAGCGCCAGACGCGGCAGCGGGTTGACGCCCTCCTCCGGGCGCGAGCCGTGCGCCGACGTGCCGGTCACCTTAACGACAAGGCTGTCTGCGGTGCGTGTGATGTCGATCGAAAACTTGCCCTGTGCGGCCAAGCTGCTCACGAACGCATCGCGCTTGGCTTCGAGCGCGGCGGCTGCCACGCCCAGATCGCCGCCCTTGAGCGTGGCGGTGGCCGTCTGCGGGACCGAGCTGGCCGACGCCGCGCCCGTCATCGAAACGATGGCCGTATGCGAGGCATCGCCGGCCTGCGCAGGGAAGAACACCTTCAGCGCGCCGGTGCCTTTCTCGGCAACCACGGCCGGGTATTTGCTGTCGAGCACGATGTTGTACGCAGGCAATTGCGTGTGCTCGCGGTAGTACTTCATGCCATCGCCACCCGTTTCTTCGGTGGTTTCGATCATCAGACGGATCGTCCGCGCGAGCGGCACGCCGCTGTCCTTGACCGTTTTCATGGCGTACATGGCGGCGGCAATCGAGCCTTTGTCGTCAATCGTGCCGCGGCCGTACAGCAAATTGCCGACGCGCGTGACCTTGAACGGATCGAGCTTCGTGCCGTCGCCGAGCACCCATTCTTCGGGCTTTGCGGGTACGACATCAGCGTGTGTCAGGATGCCGAATTCGTCCGAACCGGTGCCGGGCAGCGTGACTTCAAATACACGGTTATCGACGTTGCGGTATTTCAGGCCAAAGTCGTGCGCCATGCCTTCGATCAGCTTCCCAAACGCGACGATGGCAGGGTTTTCGTACTGCGGAATCTTGTCGTCGCGCACCGTGGGCAGCGCGACCATCTTCTCGATCGAGGCGATCACGGCCTGCTGGTTGTGCAGGCGGTTGTACAGACCGAGCAGACGCCCGATGTTGACGAGGTCGTCGCCAGTGAGCGCGGCCTTCTTCTGGTACGCGGCAACACTGCCTGCGACCCGCGGATCAGCCTTGGCGGCTGCCGCTAGAAAGCTGTTCAGGTCAGCAGATGCCTTGGATTGTTCGGCGGCGAGCAGCGCATCGAGTTGCGGTTTCTGAAGCGTGGCGGCAAAGGCGCCGGTGCCGCAAGCCAGCGACAGTGCGATCGTCAGCGAAGACAGGCCAATACGGGCAGTGCGTTGCATCGGAGTGGTTTCCGGAAAAGGGAAAGGCGCCATCATAGGGGCGAAGCGCAAGCCATGCATTGTGCACCGCGAAAAACGCTAAGCCACGCTCGCTGCGCGGTATGCTTGGAACTTTCCCAGGAGGCTTGCCGCATGGAACCGTCTCTTGATACCGCCCCCGGTCTGCTGAGCGTGCTGGAAGAACTGCGCCGGCGCGAACCGATCTTCCATCGCCCCGAATTAGGCACGCGCCGCGAAGATTTTGAGCGCATGACCACGGAAGATTTCTGGGAAACAGGCGCCTCGGGTCAGCGGTATAGCCGCAGCTATGTGCTCGGCGTTCTCGATGCCCGGCACGGCCATATCGGCGAGGACTTCTGGCAAACGCGCGATTTCCGCTGCCAGGAGATTGCGCCGGACAACTACTTGCTGACGTACACGCTGGTGCAATCGAACCGGACGACGCGCCGGGCGACGTTGTGGCGGCGAACAGCGGATGGCTGGAAGATTGTGTACCACCAGGGAACGGTCGTGGCGGAAGCTCGTTGAACTCCCTTGCGAAACCCTCTAGGCAAGTCGAAAGAATGTTTGTATAATCGCTGTTTCCTTGAACGGCGAGGCGCTGCTCAAGGAACAATGGTGGCTGTAGCTCAGTTGGTAGAGTCCCAGATTGTGATTCTGGTTGTCGTGGGTTCGAATCCCATCAGTCACCCCAAGATTCAAGAAAAAGCCCGCATTCGCGGGCTTTTTTGCATTCAGCGGTCGGAGCACCCCACCCCTTCGGGCGTCAAACCGCTACCGCCTCATCGTTCGATTCTTCGCCGCGCCGCAGGTGCGCCCGCGCCTCGTCGAAGAGCGCGTGGGCGTCGGCCAGCGTCTTGACGCGGCCAAGCGCCTTGGAATCCGACAGCACGCGCCGCCAGCCCCGCGCGCCCGCCACGCCGCGATACAGCCCCAGCATATGGCGCACCGCCGCCCCAGCGTAGCCGCCGCGCTCTACCCAGCGGCCGACGTAGCCGATCATCGCGTCTTCCACCTCTGCGCGCGTGAGGGCCTCGGTGCCTGCGCCGTAGTACCGCGCATCGAACACCGCCATCAGATGCGGATGGTGATACGCCTCGCGGCCGATCATGACGCCATCAACGTGCGCAAGGTGCGTGTCGATCTGCTCCAGCGTCTGCACCCCGCCGTTAAGCAGGATTTCCAGATGCGGAAAATCACGCTTGAGCTGGTAGACGACTTCATGCCGCAGCGGCGGAATCTCGCGATTTTCCTTGGGGCTCAGGCCTTTCAGAATGGCGTTGCGCGCGTGGACGATGAAGGTCTCACAACCCGCCTCGGCGATGGTGCCGACGAAATCGCGCACGAAATCGTAGGTCTCGATGGCGTCGATGCCGATGCGGTGCTTGACCGTGACCGGAATCGACACCGCGTCGCGCATCGCCTTGACACCCTGGGCGACGAGCTTCGGTTCGGCCATCAGGCACGCGCCGAACGCACCTCGCTGCACGCGCTCCGACGGGCAGCCGCAGTTGAGGTTGATTTCCTTGTAGCCCCATTGCTGGCCGAGGCGCGCGGCCTGGGCGAGATCATCAGGTTCGCTGCCGCCGAGCTGCAGTGCCACGGGGTGCTCGACCTCGTCGAAATCGAGGTGGCGCGGGACGTCGCCGTGCAGCAGCGCGCCGGTGGTCACCATTTCCGTGTAGAGCCACGTGTGGCGCGAGATCTGGCGATGGAAGAACCTGCAATGTCGGTCAGTCCAATCCATCATCGGGGCCACCGACAAGCGGCGAGGGTTGAGCGTGGGGCGTTCAGCGGTCACAGCAAGATCAACGATTCAAATTCCAGGCGCGCAGTTTACCGGTTCTAGTCCGTCAGCCCCAGCAGCGGATGCTGCTCATGGCGCCACGGCGAGATAAAGAACGCAGCCACTTCATCGTCACGCACGGCGTCGATGTTCGCGTGCTTCCACTTTGGCGCATGATCCTTGTCGACCGCGAGTGCGCGAATGCCCTCGATACCGTCGCCTTCAGCAAACACGTGCGTCATCATGTCCAGCTCGCGGCGTAGTTCATCTGCCAACGTGGTGTGGCGGCCGCGACGGATCAGCTCCAGCGTCACCGCCATCATCAACGGCGAGCGCTTGGCCATGTGCGCGGCGGTCTGTGCGGCCCATTCGGCATCCGTGTTGCCGGCCAGATCGGCGAAGATGCCTTGCACGCTGTTCTGACTGAAGCAGTCATCGATAGCCTCGCGGTGAGGCGCGATGAGCGCCTTGGCATCATCGGGCGCCGATGCGGCTTCGGTAAAGCAGGCAGCGATCTGCTCGGCGCTGCTCCAGTTGCCGTCACGCAGGCGCTGGACGATGGCCGCCAGCGCCTCGGCGGTGACGTGGCAGTCGGCGAAGCCGACCGACAGCGCGTCGGCCGCCTCAATCATCTGCCCGGTCACGCCCAGGTATTCGCCCACATGGCCCGGCACGCGCGCCAAGAACCAACCGCCGCCCACATCTGGGAACAAACCGATGTTGGTTTCGGGCATGGCCATCTTCGTGCGCTCGGTCACCACACGCAGCGATGCGCCTTGCGAAATGCCCATACCACCGCCCATCACCACGCCGTCCATCAGAGCGATGTAGGGCTTGGCATAGCTGAAGATGAGGTGGTTGAGGCGGTATTCCTCCGTGAAGAAGGTGATGAGTTGCGGGTCGCCGGCCGTGGCGGCGCGGTGGAAGAAACGAATGTCGCCGCCCGCACACAAGGCCTTGCCGCCCTCGCCACGTAGGATGACGGCGTGGACTTCCGGATCGTGCTGCCAGGCCAGCAACGCATGCGACATCGCGCGGATCATCTCCAGCGACAGCGCGTTAAGCGCCTGTGGCCGGTTCAGCGTCAGCCAGCCGATGCCGCCGCGTACTTCGGCGATCACGTTGGGTTGGACTTCAGCCTGAGGCGCGATGGAAACGGTGGATTGCATGTCTCGGATGTTGTTGTGGGAATAACGGCTCGCACTGTACACGACAGCGCATTGAAGCGAGGAAGGGCTCTAGCCCGCCCTCTTTCGCAGCGCGGGTGTTGGGCGTATACCTGCCGGTTGGAGACGACACACATCACAACAATCCAATGACCCCTGCCAACGCCACCCCGGGCGCATCCAGTTTCGACCCAGGCCTGATCCTGCTGGCCTTTGCGCCGATCTTCTTACTGACCATCGGCGCTGAGGCGTGGTACTGGCGCAAGCGGGATCCGTCCGTCTACAGCTTCAAGGACACCGTTTCAAACGCCTGCCTTGCGCTCATGCACCAGGCGTCGGATGCGTTCTTCCTGTGGCTGATGATCAAGACGGTCTATTCGTGGACGTACAGCCACGGCCTGCGTGCGATGCCCGAGACGTGGTGGTCATTCGGGTTGCTCCTGCTGCTGCAGGATTTTCTGTACTACTTCTTCCACCGCGCCAGCCACCGCGTGCGCTGGATGTGGGCCTCGCATGTGACGCATCACTCGTCGGAAGGTATGAATTTTTCGACGGCGTTCCGCCAGAGCCTGACCTATCCGATTTCCGGCATGTGGCTGTTCTGGATTCCTCTTGCGTGGATCGGCTTTACGCCGGACTGGGTGATCCTCGCCGTGGGCCTGAACCTCGCGTTCCAGTTTTTCGTCCATACGCGGCTGGGGGCGCTGGATTCGCGCTACGCGGGCTTCTGGCGCTGGCTCGGGCAATACGTGAATACGCCGTCAGTGCATCGCGTGCACCACGCCAAGAATCCGCAGTACATCGACCGCAACTACGCCGGCGTGCTGACCATCTGGGATCGCATGTTCGGCAGCTTCGTGCCAGAGGAAGATGCACCCGTCTTTGGCATCACGCGGCAGGTCCACACACACAACCCGATCACCCTCACCTTCCACGAATGGCGCGACATGTGGGCAGACGTGTTCCGCGATCGGGACATTCGCTACCTGTGGAAACCGCCCGAGTGGCGCAGCCCGCGTGCTGCAGTCGCGGTCGAGGCGATGCCGCTCACATGAACGGCGGGCCGAAGCGCGTGGCGACGCGATCGGTGGAATCGAACAGATCGCGCAGGACGGCACTGGTGCACGTCGGCTGCACGTACAGATAAAACGCCACTTCCGGCAGGCGCGGCAGGCCATCGGCTTCAGTCAGCACACGCATGTTGGCGTCGAGCAATTCGGTCGTGCGCGCCGTCACGCCCAGCCCCGCGCTGATCGCAGCCTTGATGCCCGTCAGCGTGGGCGACAGGTAACTCGTGCGCCACGGAATGTGGTGCGCATCCAGGCACTCGATCGACAGCTGGCGGAACAGGCTCAGCTCGTCGGCCATGACCAGCGGCACCGGCGCGGCGGGATTGAAGATGAAGTCTTCCGCGCAGATCCACACCATCGGCGACGTGCGCAGCTTGATGCCGGGAAACGCATCGTCATAGCGCGTAGAAATCGCCAGGTCTAGCGTCTTGTCGCGCAACGCGTCCATCAGGAACGGGCTGCGTCCAACGTTGATTTCCATCTGCAATTCCGGCGACAGCTTGGACAACCGCCGCAGCAGATTCGGCAAGATCGAATCGGCCACATCATGCGGTGAGCCGATGCGGATTTTCTCGATTGGGCCGCCGGTCTGGATCACCTGCACGGCCTGGTCGTTGAGCGCCAGGATCTTGTGCGCATAGGCGACAAGCCGCACGCCATCGGGCGTCATCATCTTGTGGCGGCCGCGCTTCTCGAACAGCGCGCAGCCCATTTCCTCCTCCAGCCGCTGCATCTGCTGCGTGACCGCAGACTGCGTGCGCCCCACCCGTGCCGCTGCTGCGGCAAACGTCTCGTGCTGTGCGATCGCTACGAATGTGCGCAGCAAATCGATGTCCAGATTTCGCATCTCGATCCCGATACTTCAGAAGCCCTAATCAGTTCCGACCAAAAATTAAATTGTTCTGCGCAATTCTGGCCGATAACCTGCCGGAAATACAAATAACACTGAACGAACAATACGTTCAGGCAGACACCTGAGCCGCGGGGGAATCGCGGTCCGACACTGAATCGGTTTCATACAAAGGATGAACACCATGTGGGTATGGAAATGGGCACAAGCCGCTGCGACGCTGACCTTGGGCACGCTGGGCGTGGCAGGTGTGGTGCACGCAGACGCGCTGACCGACATCAAATCGCGCGGCACGCTGGTCTGCGGCACCCAGAACGCCAGCGAGCCTTACGCCTTTCCCGACGCCGCCACGCGGCAGATCGTCGGCTTTGACGTGGATGTCTGCAGCGCGTTGGCCAAGGGGCTGGGCGTCAAGCTGGAGCACCGCGCGCTGTCAACCGACGCACGCATTCCTGAACTGAAGACACATCGCGTGGATGTGCTGGCCGCTGCCGTGGCGTGGATGCCGGCGCGCGCCGCGCAAGTGGATTTCAGCAACCAATATTTCGTTGCGCCAATCCGCGTGCTGGTGCGGGCTGATTCGCCCATCCAGACGCTCGATCAGCTTGCCAACAAGAAAATCGCCGCATCCGAAGGTTCCAGCTCGGCAGCGGTGTCGGTCACGCGCCTGCCGGATTCGCGTCTGCTGACCTTCCACGATATTTCGTCTGCGTATCTCGCTTTGCAGCAAGGCAAGGTCGACGGGCTGGTGGCGGGGCAGCTCGTGCTGGCGCGCTTTGCCAACGAGGCAGCGCAGAAAGGCGGCCAGCAATATCGCCTGCTGACGGCGCCCGTCTATGAAGAACGCTGGGGCGTGGTGATGAACAAGAACGAGCCCGCGCTCATGGCAGCCGTCAACAAGGTGCTGGCGGATTACGACCAGTCCAGCGGCCTGCAGACGAGCTTCGACAAGTGGCTCGGCGCCAAGTCGATCTACAAGTTCTCGCGCGACTACAAGGTCGAACCGATCAAGCCGCAGTAAGCCCAAGGCGGCCGACATGTTCGATCTCTCGTTCCTGCTCGAAGACGGCTACCTGCGCCTGCTGCGGGACGGCATCCTGACCACGTTGCGTCTGTTTGTCGTCTCGGGCCTGCTGGCCATCGCCGTTGGCGTTTCACTGGCAACGCTGCGTGCGCTGCCGGTGCGCGTGTTCAAGGCGTTCGTCATTGTGGTTGTCGAATACCACCGCAACGTGCCGATGCTGGTGCAGATCCTGGTGTGGTATTTCGGCATCCCGCAGTTGCTGCCGGAATCGCTCAAGGTATGGATCAACGCCGGCAACACCGAGTTCTTCTTCGCGGCGATTGCCCTGGCACTGAACTCGGGCGCGTTCATCTCCGAAGACCTGCGCTCCGGCCTGCGTGCGATCCCGCATACGCAGCAGGAGGCGGCGTGGTCGATCGGGCTGACGCATCTGCAGGCGCTGCGTTACGTGATCCTGCCGCAGGGGATTCGTGTGGCGCTGCCAGCACTGCTCAACCAGGCGCTGTTGCTGTTCAAGAACAGCTCGCTGGCGATGGCCATCGGCGTGCACGAGTTGCTCTACCGCACGCGGCAGATCGACAACCTCACCTTCCGCACGTTTGATGTGTTCCTCATCGCCACGCTGCTGTATCTGCTCGGCACGCTTGCGCTGATGTCGCTGTCGGATCGCGTTGCCAAGCGACGCACGACGCCACTGGGGGTCTGACGCCATGCTTGAAATCCTGCATGACTATCTGGCGTTGTTTCTGGTCGGGTCGTGGCCGAATGGGCCGCTGGGCGGCGTGGCGGTGACGCTGGTGCTTTCGGTGCTGGGCCTGGTGATGTCGTTTCCGATTGCAGTGCTGATCGGCCTGGCGCACGTGAGCCCGTGGCGCTGGCTGCGTCGTATTGCCGGTGTTTGGTCTCGCCTGGTGCGCGGCATTCCGCTGCTGATGATCATCTTCTGGGCCTACTTTGCGGTGCCGCTGCTGGTGGGCAAGGAAGTGTCGGCGTTCACCACGGCCGTCTGCGCGATCATCGTCTACGAGAGCGCATTCCTCTCGCAGATCGTGCGCGCCGGGCTCGAGGGCCTGCCGCGCGGGCAGATGGAAGCAGCGCGCTCGAACGGCCTGTCCTGGCTGCAGAGCATGCGCTACGTACAGCTGCCGCAAGCGCTGACCAACATGCTGCCGTCGATCGTCAACCAGTTCGTGTCGATCATCAAGGCAACGTCGCTCGCCTATGTGATTGGCGTGCCGGAGCTGACGTACTCGGCGGCGCAGGTCAACACCATCACGCTGACCAAGCCACTGGAGACCTTCCTCGTGCTGGCAGCCTTCTACTTCGTTCTGTGCTTCGCCATCTCGCGCTTCGCGGGGCAGCTGGAGCGCCGCATTGCCCGCCATCGCGCAGGGCTTGCCTAAGAACAAACCCTTGCCGGAGACCACATCCCATGCTGGCATTTGAAAACGTCGACAAGTACTACGACGACTACCACGCGCTCAAAGGCATCAATGCCACCATCGAACGCGGTGAAGTCGTTGTGGTGTGCGGCCCCTCGGGTTCGGGCAAATCCACGCTGATCCGCACGGTCACGCGGCTGGAAGCCATCCACGGCGGATGTATCCGCTTCGAAGGACGCGATGTCCATGCACGCGATGTACGCGTCAACCAATTGCGTGCGCGCATCGGCTTCGTGTTCCAGAATTTCAACCTGTTCCAGAACCTGTCGGTGCGGCAGAACCTGATCCTCGGGCCAACCAAAGTGCTCGGTCTGTCGCGCGACGAAGCGACGGCGCAAGCCGAAGCGCTGCTTGCCAAGGTCGGCCTTGCCCACAAGATCGACGCGATGCCCGCGAACCTCTCGGGCGGCCAGCAGCAGCGCGTGGCAATTGCGCGGGCGCTGGCGATGAAGCCGCCGCTCATGCTGTTTGATGAGCCGACCAGCGCGCTCGACCCCGAGATGGTGCAAGAGGTTCTGCACGTGATGCGCCAGCTGGCAGACGACGGTCTCACGATGATGATCGTCACCCACGAAATGGGCTTCGCGCGCGATGTGTCGAGCCGTGTCTGGTTCATGGACCAGGGCGAGTTGCTGGAGGACTCGCCGCCTGACCAGTTCTTCAGCCGACCGAAGCACGCGCGTGCGCAGCGCTTTCTGCAAGACGTCCTGCGGCCGGCCCCGCGCATAGCTGAACTCGTCGCCTGACACCGACAACGACAACGACAACAACGCCACGTAATACAACGCAAGGCGCCCCAATACCTCAGGAGAATCCATCCATGTCCACATCTCTTCCTCACCAACGCCAAGCGGCAGTCAATGATGCGATTACCGCCATGAAAGCCGCACTTGCACCCGAAGGTGAAACACGCCCCGCACTGGCGGACGTGCTCGAACAGGTCAAAGGACTCGCCGCACGCACGGAGTTCTGGCAGGAAACCGACTTCCCGCCTCCCAGCGACGGCGAGCTGCAAGCCCGCTACCTGATTCACGAAGATGCCGACCAGACCTACGCGCTGTACCTGAACGTCATGCGCCCGGGCAAGAAGATCACGCCGCACAACCACACCACGTGGGCCTGCATCGCCGCCGTGGACGGCACGGAATACAACTACGTCTACCGCCGCACCGACGACCGCGCCACACCCGGCGTCGGCACGCTGGAAATGACCGACACCGTCGTCGTCGAACCCGGTACCGGCATCGCGCTGGCAGCCGAAGACATCCACGCGGTTGAGATCAAGGGCGAGGCGCCCATCCGCCATCTGCACATGTACGGACGCGCACTCGAAACGCTGACCGAGCGCATCACGTTCGACCTGGCGACCGGCCGCTACCAGACCATGGGCATCGGCGTGAAGACGCGCCGCTAACCGCCTAGCCGCAACCCGAATCGCGTTGCCTGTAATCCGCGCTGCGTGCGCGGAGGGGCGCGCTCACCCTTTTGATTCGTTTCGCATCGATATGACATCGTTCGTTACCGCCCAGACCTTGAAAGCGTGGCTGCACGACGGCGCCGAGATCGCGCTGTTCGACGTGCGCGAGCACGGCCAGTACGGCGAAGCCCACCTCTTCTACGCCATCCCGCTGCCATACAGCCGTCTTGAGATCGATGTCCCGCGGCTCGCGCCTCGCCGCGCCGTGCGCGTGGTCGTTTATGACGACAACGATGGCGTTGCCGACCGCGCGGCCGAACGACTGACCGCCATCGGCTACACCAATGTGCACGTGCTGCAAGGCGGCGCACAAGGCTGGAGACACGCGGGCTTCACACTGTTTGCCGGCGTCAACGTGCCGTCCAAAACCTTCGGTGAACTCGTCGAGATGGCGTACCACACGCCACGCGTCACGGCGCGCGAGCTTGCGGCCATGCGCGAACGCGGCGACGACGTCGTCATCGTCGACGGCCGCCCCGTCAGCGAATATCTGAAGATGACGATCCCGTCGTCGATCTGCTGCCCGAACGGCGAACTGGGGCTGCGCATCCGCGAGCTTGTCCCCGATGCAACCACGCCGATCGTCGTCAACTGTGCGGGCCGCACACGCAGCATCATCGGCGCTCAGACGCTGATCAACCTGGGCATCCCGAACCCGGTAATGGCACTGGAGAACGGAACGCAAGGCTGGTACTTGGAAGACCTGCCTCTGGAGCACGGCAGCACGCGCCGTTATCCCGACGTCGTGCCGCCCGCCACCGTCAAGGACATGCGCGAGGCCAGTCAGCAACTCGCTGCCCGCTTTGCAGTGCCAGAGGTCGATGCAGAAACGCTCGCACGTTGGGTTGCACACGACGAACACAGCGTCTTCCTGTGCGATGTCCGTACCCCCGAGGAATTCGCCAGCGGCAGCCTGCCAGGTGCGCAGCATGCGCCGGGCGGGCAGTTGATCCAGGCAACCGATCAATACGTCGGCGTGCGTCATGCCCGCCTCGTGCTCTTCGATGCCGACGGCGTGCGCGCGCCAATTGTTGCAAGCTGGCTGCGGCAACTCGGCCACGATGCCTATGTGCTGCGCGAGGGATTGAACAGCAACGCGAGCCTGCCGATTGCCCCCACCCTGTTGCCGCAACCGTTACCGGAAATCAGTGCGCAAGCGCTCTCCACCGCGCTCGCGGCCGGCACCGCACAAGTGGTCGACTTGCGCCCCAGCATGGGCTTCCGCCGCGCCCACGTGCCGGGCGCCACATGGGCCATTCGTCCGCGCTTGCCTGCCCTGGCGGCTGACCGCGATACCGTGCTGATCGCTGACGACCCGCGCATCGCAGCACTCGCTGCAGCAGATTGGGACACGGGCGCACCGCGGGCCGCATCGCGACTCAAGTTGCTCGCTGGTGGCATCGCCGCGTGGACTGCCGCTGGCTACGTCACCGAAGGTTCCGAGAACGTCCCGCCCGACACCGATTGCATCGACTATCTCTTCTTCGTGCATGATCGGCATGACGGCAACAAGGCTGCGGCAAGGCAATACCTGGCCTGGGAAACCGGCCTGCTCGCCCAACTCGATGCGCAGGAACTTGGCGCCTTCCGCGTGGGCGCCGGCGCCGCGCAGTCATGACGCTCAACCTTCGAGGCCCACTCACCATGTCATCGCAGAAAATCGAGCCACCACTGGCAACCCGACTCGCGACTCGCCTCGTCAAGGGCGGCACCTCGCCAGTTTTTGAAGGCGGCCGAGCCGTCAACCCGCCCGTTGTGCGCGCCTCCACCGTGCTGTTCGATTCGATGGGCGAGATGAACGACGCGCGCCGCCGTCGCGGCACCGAACGCATGTTTACCTACGGCGCGCGCGGCAACCCCACGGGCTTTGCGCTGGAAGATGTTGTCGCGCAACTCGAAGGCGGCTATCGCACGCGGCTATTCCCGACTGGCCTGGCCGCCATCTCGATGGTTTTCCTGGCCTTCGCGCGCCCAGGTGATCACGTATTGATTGCCGATTGCGTCTACCAGCCGCTGCGTCATTTCGTCGATACGTTCCTGCGCCCGTGGGGCGTGGAGGTGACGTATTTCTACGCCGACGGCAGCGATGTCGCACAGCAGCTCAAACCGACGACCAAGCTCGTCTACGTGGAATGCCCCGGCTCGCTTGTCTATGAGATGTGCGATCTGCCCGCGCTCGCTGAGATTGCGCATCGCCATGGGGCGCTGGTCGTCGCCGACAACACGTGGGGCTCCGGTCTGCAATACCGCCCACTCACACTGGGCGCCGACGTGTCGATCATGGCGGCGACCAAGTACCTGAGCGGCCACTCCGACGTGATGATGGGCACGGTGACCACCACGCAGGCGTGCTGGCAAACCCTCGCGACGATGTGCGACGCCCAAGGCGTGGCGGTCAGCCCTGACGATGCCTATCTCGTGCTGCGCGGCACGCGCACGCTGGCCGCGCGCCTCGCCATGCACGAACGCCACGCGCTGGAGATTGCGCGCTGGCTGCTAGCACGGCCGGAAGTCGCACGGGTCTTCTGCCCCGCTCTTCCCGACGACCCCGGCCACGCCCTCTGGCAACGCGATTGCACCGGTACCAACGGACTGGTCTCGTTCGAATTTGCCCAAGCCGATCTGCAAACCGCCGGGCGCTTCGTCGATGCCCTCGCGCTGTTTGGCATCGGCGCATCATGGGGCGGCTTCGAGAGCCTTGCGACAGTCAGCAACGTGGCGGGCACGCGCACCTGCACGGATTGGTCTGCAGCCGGCCCGATCGTGCGCCTGCACATCGGACTGGAAGACCCGCAAGACCTGATCGATGATCTGACGCAAGCGTTCGCGCGCGTTGAGGCATAGCACCAGCGTTATCGCCGAGCAAAAAAAAACGCCCCGAAACCTCGGGGCGTTTTTCTGGCAGATCGCCTAGCGATCAGACCGCTTCTTCGCGCGATGCGCGCTTGCGTTCGTGTTCCTTCAGGTGACGCTTGCGCAGGCGGATGCTCTTCGGCGTGACTTCCACCAGCTCGTCGTCGGCGATGAATTCCACCGCGTATTCCAGCGACATCTGGATCGGCGGCACCAGGCGCACGGCTTCGTCGGTACCCGACGCACGCACGTTGGTCAGCTGCTTGCCCTTGATCGGGTTGACGACCAAGTCGTTGTCGCGGCTGTGGATACCGATGATCATGCCTTCGTAAAGCGCATCGCCAGGCGACACGAACATGCGGCCGCGATCCTGCAGCTTCCACAGCGCGTAGGCCACGGCAGCGCCGTCGTCCTGCGAGATCAGCACGCCGTTGTGACGCTCGCCCAGGTCACCTTCCTTGACCGGGGAGTAGTCGTCGAAAATGTGGCTGATCAGGCCGGTACCGCGCGTCAGCGTCAGGAATTCACCCTGGAAGCCGATGAGGCCACGGGCCGGAATGCGGTATTCCAGACGCGTGCGGCCCTTGCCGTCCGACGCCATGTCGAGCAGTTCGCCCTTGCGGCGGCCCAGCTCTTCCATCACGCCGCCCTGGTGGCCGTCTTCCACGTCCACAGTCAGGCGCTCGAACGGCTCGCACTTCACGCCGTCGATGTCTTTGAACACCACGCGCGGGCGCGACACGGCCAACTCATAGCCCTCACGGCGCATGTTTTCCACCAGAATCGTCAGGTGCAGTTCGCCGCGGCCCGACACTTCGAAGATCGTGTCGTCGCCGGTGTCCTTCACACGCAGTGCCACGTTGGACTTCAGCTCGCGGTCCAGACGGTCGCGCAGTTGGCGGCTCGTCACGAACTTGCCTTCGCGGCCAGCCAGCGGCGAGGTGTTGACGCAGAAGTTCATCGTCAGCGTCGGCTCGTCCACCTTCAGCATCGGCAGCGCTTCCTGGGCGTCCGGCGCACACACGGTGCAACCGATGCCCAGCTCTTCAATACCGTTGATCAGCACGATGTCGCCGGCTTCGGCTTCCTGCACCAGCTCGCGCTCCAGGCCGCGGAACTTCAGCACTTGGTTGATACGGCCCTTGATCGGGTTGCCTTCCGGGCCGAACTTGACCACCACGTCCTGCAGCGGACGAACGCGGCCACGCGTGATGCGGCCCACGCCGATCTTGCCGACATAGCTGGAGTAGTCCAGCGAGATGATCTGCAGCTGGAACGGACCGTTCGGGTCGTCGTTACGCTGCGGCACCTTGTCGAGAATGGTCTCAAACAGCGGCTTCATGTCGCCTTCGCGCACGTCGTCGGTCAGGCCGGCGTAACCGTTCAGGCCCGAGGCGTACACCACCGGGAAGTCGAGTTGGTCGTCGTTGGCGCCCAGCTTGTCGAACAGGTCGAAGGTCTGGTTGATCACCCACTCCGGACGCGCACCCGGGCGGTCCACCTTGTTGATCACGACGATCGGCTTCAGGCCCAGGGCCAGCGCCTTGCGCGTCACGAAACGCGTTTGCGGCATCGGACCTTCCACTGCATCCACCAGCAGCAGCACGCCGTCGACCATCGACAGCACACGCTCCACCTCACCACCGAAGTCGGCGTGCCCCGGCGTGTCGACGATATTGATGTGCGTGCCGTTGTACTCGACCGCGCAGTTCTTGGCCAAGATCGTGATGCCGCGTTCTTTTTCGATGTCGTTCGAATCCATCACGCGCTCGGCGATCTGCTCGTTCTCGCGGAACGTGCCGGCTTGGCGAAGGAGCTGGTCGACCAGCGTGGTTTTGCCGTGGTCAACGTGGGCAATGATGGCGATGTTGCGAAGCGCGCGCATGGGATGTGAACTCGAAAAGACGTGACACGAGCCCGGGACAGCACCCAAATTCAGCTCGCGGAATAACCTGACATTCTAGCATGCTGCGATGCGCAAGACATGACACTCCGTGACGAATCGATGGAGGAACATTGTACAAGTGCTCGTTGAATCACTGATTGTTTCTAAAATTGGAATCACACATTCAGTACCTTGCTGTTTGCTGCGTCAATTCGTATATTTGTCCGGACAATGATTGTGCATACATAAGATGTCCGAACAGACAAGACCCGCCACCGAAGTTGCTGCCGGAACCCTCTTCCGGGTGGAGGACTACCGCATGTGCGAAAGCGTGGGCTACCTCGTGGGGCGCGCCAAGACGGCGCTGTCCATGGCCATCGAGCAGGAAGTTGCCGCGATGGATGTGACGCATTCCCAGGCCAGTTGCCTAGTGCTTCTCGCCAACGGCCGATGCCAAACCGCCACCGACCTCGGCCGCGAATTGAACACCGACATCGGTTCGCTCACGCGCATGCTCAGCCGCATGGAAAAGCGTGGCCTGATCGAGCGCGTGCGCAGCGAGTCCGACCGCCGCGTCGTGCATCTGGAGGTGACCCAAGCCGGCCGTGACTTGGCCGACCGCATGCCAGCCATCTATACGCACGTGCTGAATCGTTTCTTTGCCGGCTTCACGCCGGGCGACGTCGATACGCTGCGCGAGCTCCTCAAGCGCATTCTCGACAACGGTGCCGCAACGGAGGGGCATCGCGTACGCCCCGCCGGTCACTGACGCCGCTCTGCCTGAATTGCATCCGCCGCACCGAACGCTTTCCGCCCCTTGATCGCTTGACCCATCAAACAACATGAACGCCTTGAACTCCGCCCCCCAGGCACTTTCGCCCCTAAGCCGCGTCGGCAGTCCGCGCGTGCAATGGCCGGCGCGCTTGGGCGTGGCGCTTTCCACTGTGACGCTGGCTGTGCTGGCCGGTTGCGCGAACCTCGGCAATTCGCACAGCACGCAGACGCTGACAACGCCGGGCCAATTGGCGAGCGCGCAATCGTTGCCCTCGCAGGGCGGTCAGTGGCCGTCGCAGAACTGGGTCGACCAGTTCAACGATCCGCAACTGCGCGCGCTGGTGGACGAAGCCATCAAGGACAATCCGAATCTGCAAGTCGCCTTTGCTCGCGTGCGTGCTTCGCGTGCGATGGCCGATGTGGTACGCGGCAACCTGTATCCAAGTGTCGGGCTCGATGCCGACATGACGCGCCAGCGCCTGTCGGAATACGACATGTTTGAAGGCACGCCGCTGGCGGGCCGCTGGTTCACAGAATCGAAGATCCAGCTTGGCGTGAGCTATGACCTGGATTTCTGGGGCAAGAATCGCTCCGCATTGGAAGCTGCGCTGTCCGACGACAAATCGATGGAAGCGGAAAGCCAGGCTTCGCGTTTGATGCTGTCGACCACGGTGGCACGCACCTACGCCAAGCTGGCCGCGCTCTACGCGCAGCGCGACGTGGCCGAACGTGCAATCGTGCAGCGCAAGGATTTGACCAACCTGGCGAGCCAACGCGTGCGCGCAGGCCTCGATACCCAAGTTGAAACCACGCAGGCTCGCGCCAATGTGGCCGCTGCACAAACGGAACTTGAACAAGTCGACGAGCAGATCACGCTGGCACGCAACCAGTTGGCCGCGCTGCTGGGCAAGGGTCCGGACCGCGGCCTCACGATCACGCGCCCGACGCTGCTTGCGCAAGCCACGCCCAGGCTGCCGAACAACTTAACCATCGACCTGATCGGCCGTCGCCCGGATCTCGTGGCTGCGCGCTGGCGCGTGGAAGCCGCGTCGAAGGATATCGACGTCGCCAAGGCGCAGTTCCTGCCGGATATCAGCCTGACTGCATTCCTGGGGCTGGCTTCGATTGCGCCGGAAAACCTGCTGCTTGGCGCATCGCGTCAGCTCGGTATCGGCCCGGCGCTCAAGCTGCCGATCTTCCAAGGCGGCAAGCTGCGGGCCAACCTGCGCGGCAAGTACGCCAACTATGACGCCGCTGTCGCAAGCTACAACCAGACGCTGACCGAAGCCCTGCACGACACCGCTGACCAGATCACTACGCTGCACAGCATTGATTCGCAGATCACGATCCAGCGCACTGCACTGAGCGAAGCTGAGCGCGCTTACAGCCTTGCACGCACGCGCTACAGCGCCGGCCTTGGCACGCAACTGGTCGTGCTGAACGCTGAGACGACCGTGTTGCAGCAACGCAAGCTCGCGACCGATCTGCAGGCACGCCGACTCGACGCGCAGATGGCACTGATCAAGGCCCTCGGCGGCGGCTACACGGCAGAAGAGCTCCCTGGCGCCAAACCTTTGGCCGCCGCATCGCACAGCCGACCCGAACTGAACTGATCGTTCCAACGCATTCTTTTGAGCCAACATCATGAGTGACAACAAGCCCCAAGCCGCACCGTCCGCTGCCCCCGCACCAGCAGCCCCCGCGGCAACGCCCGCCGGCAACGGCAATGCCAACGGAAAGCGCAAGCGCATGCTGACCACGCTGGCCGCCGCACTGGTGGTTGCCGGCGTCGGCTACGGCCTCTACTGGGGCCTGTACGGCCGCTGGTTCGAGTCGACCGACGATGCATACGTGCAAGGCAACGTCGTCCAGGTAACGCCGCAGGTGGCGGGCACCGTGGTCGCCATTCGCGCGGATGACACGCAGCTCGTGACCTCCGGCCAGCCCGTGATTGAGCTGGACCGCGCAGATGCACGCGTCGCGCTGGAACAGGCTGAAGCCGCGCTCGCGCAGACGGTGCGCCAGGTGCGTACGCTGTACTCGAACACCAGCGCATTCACCGCCACGCTGGCCATGCGTGAGAGCGATCTCGCCAAGGCGAAGGACGACCTAGCCCGCCGCAAGCAGATTGCCGGTACGGGCGCGGTGTCGCAGGAAGAAATCTCGCACGCACAAACCGCTGTGCAGGCTGCCCAATCTGCACTGGAAGCTGCGAAGGAACAACTGCAGGGCAACCGCGTGCTGACCGAACAGACCACGCTGGAGCGTCACCCGAATGTGTTGCAGGCCGCCGCCAAAGTCCGCGAGGCTTACCTTGCCTATGCGCGTACCAGCCTGCCGGCATCGGTCACGGGCTACGTAGCCAAGCGTTCGGTGCAGGTCGGCCAGCGCGTCGCTCCGGGTACGCCGCTGATGGCCATCGTGCCGCTGGACCAGCTCTGGGTGGACGCCAACTTCAAGGAAGTCCAGGTACGCCACATGCGCGTGGGCCAGCCGGTTGAACTGGTGGCCGACGTGTATGGCAGCAGCGTGACGTACCACGGCAAGGTGGCCGGTTTCTCGGCGGGTACGGGCTCGGCGTTCTCGCTGCTGCCGGCACAGAACGCCACGGGCAACTGGATCAAGGTGGTGCAACGCCTGCCGGTGCGCGTGTCGCTCGACCCGAAGGAACTGAAGGACCATCCGCTGCGCGTGGGCCTGTCGATGGAAGCCAAGGTCGACATCCATGACGAAGGCGGCCAAAGCCTGGCCACCGCGCCGACGGCTTCGCCGCTGCAAACGACGGTATACGACCAGGCCGGGAAAGACGCCGATCAGGTCATCGCCAGCATCATCACCGCCAACGCAGGCCGCGGCGGCGCCACGGCACCGGCCGCTACCAACGTGCCGGCCGCAACGGCTCCGCGCGCTTCGCAACCCGCACCCAAGGTCTGACGCATGGCAACCGCCGCGCCCAAGCCGCTACAGCCACTGACCGGCGCCAAACTGGCGATCGGTACGGTCGCGCTGTCGCTGGCCACCTTCATGAACGTGCTGGATTCGTCCATCGCCAACGTGTCGATCCCGGCAATTTCGGGCGACCTGGGTGTGGCCCCGAACCAGGGCACGTGGGTCATCACCTCGTTTGCGGTAGCCAACGCCATCTCGGTGCCGCTCACGGGGTGGCTGACGCAGCGTTTCGGGCAGGTGCGCCTGTTCGTCACGTCCATCCTGCTGTTCGTGCTGTCGTCGTGGGCGTGCGGGCTGGCGCCCAATATGGGCATGCTGATCGCCGCCCGGATCATCCAGGGCGCCGTGGCAGGCCCGATGATTCCGCTGTCGCAATCGCTGCTGCTGTCGACATATCCGCCCGCCAAAAGCTCGATGGCATTGGCGCTATGGGGCATGACCACGCTGGTCGCGCCGATCATGGGGCCGATCTTCGGCGGCTGGATCTCCGACAACATGAGCTGGCCGTGGATCTTCTACATCAACATCCCTGTGGGCATCCTGGCTGCGTACGCAACGTGGGTCATCTACAAGGACCGCGAATCGCCGACACGCTTGCTGCCGATCGACAAGATCGGCCTGGCGCTATTGATCCTGTGGGTGGGCTCGCTTCAGTTGATGCTCGATCGCGGCAAGGAACTCGACTGGTTCAATTCAACCGAGGTTGTGGTGCTGACGGTCGTTGCCATCGTGGGCTTCGCGTTCTTCCTGGTGTGGGAGCTGACCGAAGATCACCCCGTGGTGGACCTGACGCTGTTCAAGGGCCGCAACTTCAGCGCAGGGGTCGTCGCCATCTCGGTGGCGTACGGGCTGTTCTTCGGTAACCTGGTGATCCTGCCGCTGTGGCTGCAGACCATCGTCGGCTACACCGCCACGGACGCGGGCCTGATCATGGCCCCGGTGGGCATCTTCGCCATCATCCTATCGCCCGTCATCGGCAAGAACCTGCCAAAGATGGATGCGCGCTGGGTAGCGACGACAGCGTTCATTACCTTCGCACTCGTGTTCTGGATGCGCTCGCGCTTTACCGTGCAAGTGGACACGTGGACGCTGATGATTCCCACGCTGATCCAGGGTGCTGCAATGGCGATGTTCTTCATCCCACTCACGTCGATCATCCTGTCAGGCCTGCCTCCCGAGCGGATTCCGGCGGCATCGGGTCTGTCGAACTTCGTGCGGATCATGTTCGGCGGCATCGGTGCGTCGATCTCGACCACGGTGTGGGACAACCGCTCTGCCTTGCACCACGCGCAACTGGTCGAGCACGTGAATTCGTACAACCCTGCCTATGCGTCATCGATCAACCAGTACACACAACTGGGCATGCCCAACCTGCAGGCCAATGGCGTGATCGAACGCGTGATCTCGCAGCAAGCCGCAATGTTGGGCGCCAATGATATCTTCTGGATTTCGGCGGTGCTGTTTATCGTGCTGATCGTCTTCATCTGGCTGACCAAGCCGGCGAAGTCGGCGGCCGGTGCGGAAGCGGCAGCCGGCGCGCATTGATCCAACATCGAGCAAACAAAAAAGCCACGCGTAGCTGCGTGGCTTTTTTTGCTGCCGTCGATCGGCTTAAAGATGCACGAGCCGCCCCGGTCGCAGCACACCATCTTGCCAAGCAGCCACACCGAGCAGCGACACCGCCGTGGCGCCCGCCCCTATCGCCTCGCGCACGCCGTACACGCGCACCTGGTCTGCATTCGGCAACGTCAATCGCAACGGCAAGCGCTGACCATGCAGAAAGCGGCGGCTCTCTTCCGCATCCAGCTCCACGCGCGGCAGCGTCTGCAACAGCGCATCGACTGGGGCCAGCAATGCGGCGCGCGCATCGTCGGCCGCTTCGTCCAGCGATTCAAGCGTCACGGCACCGTTCAGCGTCAGGTTACCGACCTGGGTGCGACGCAGCGCAACCAAATGTCCACCGCAGCCCAGCGCCTCGCCAATGTCTTCACCCAACGTACGGATGTACGTTCCCTTGCTGCATGACACGCGCAACGTGATCGTCGGGGCTGCCGACTCCAGATCCGTCGCCAGTACATCAATCGCGTGGATCGTTACCCGACGTGCAGCGCGTTCTACGGTCTGACCCGCGCGCGCGTACTCGTACAACGGTTTGCCGTCCTTCTTCAGCGCCGAGTGCATCGGAGGCACTTGGTCGATCTCGCCGACAAAGCGCGCGATGGCTGCCCGCAGTTGCTCGGGTGTGACCGATACGGGGCGCTCGCTCAGCACCTCGCCTTCCGCATCTGCGGTACTCGTCTTGATACCAAGACGCACGATGGTTTCGTACGTCTTGTCCGCATCGAGCAAATCCTGCGAAAACTTGGTTGCCTCGCCAAAACACAGCGGCAGCAAGCCGGTAGCGAGCGGATCGAGCGTGCCGGTATGCCCGGCCTTCTTGGCCCACAACAGACGTTTGGCGCGGATCAACGCATCGTTGCTCGACCAGCCGATCGGCTTGTCCAGCAGCAGCACGCCATGAACATCGCGGCGCGGCGGCTTCTGCGACCTGGGCACATGTTGCTCGGCCATTTCAATCGTCTTTGGCACGCGTGGCGTTGGCCTCATCGATCAGGCGCGACATCTCGATACCGCGCTCAACCGAACCGTCAAAGTGGAAATGCAGCGTCGGCACGGTGTGGATGTGCAGGCGCTTGAACAACAGTGAATGCAGGTAGCCCGCCTTCTCGTTCAGAATGGCGCCGGCAACTTCCGGCTCGGCGCCCAGCACCGTGAAGTAGATTTTGGCGTGCGCGTAGTCAGGCGTAAGCGTGACCGATTGCAGGGTCACAAGGCCCATTGCCGGGTTCTTGATTTCGCGCTGGATCAACTCGGCCAGATCACGCTGGATCTGATCGGCGATGCGCACGTTGCGGCCAGCGGCCGATCCCGATTTCTTCGGCATAGTGTGTTCCTCACATGGGCCGCCAGCACGCGCCAGCCCGGCCCAAAAAGACAAAACGGTGGCGCGGGACGCGCCCGGCCACCGTCGCAAAGTCGAGCCGGACACCGCAGCGTCCGGCCAACGGATTACAGCGTACGTGCCACCTCGGTGATCTCGTAGACCTCGAGTTGATCGCCTTCCTGAACGTCGTTGAAGTTCTTGATCGACAGGCCGCACTCGAAGCCTTGCTTCACTTCTTTCACATCGTCCTTGAAGCGCTTGAGCGAATCGAGTTCGCCCGAGAAGATGACCACGTTCGCACGCAGCACCCGCACCAGCGAATTGCGCTTGACGAAACCGTCCAGCACCATACAGCCCGCCACCGCACCAACCTTCGGTACGTGGAAGACCTGGCGTACTTCGACAAGGCCCGTCGTTTCTTCGCGCTTCTCCGGCGAGAGCATGCCCGACATCGCTGCCTTCACCTCATCCACAGCGTCATAGATGATGTTGTAGTAGCGGATGTCGATGCCCTGATGCTCGGCCAGCTTGCGTGCGCCTGCGTCGGCCCGCGTATTGAAGCCGATGATGACGGCCTTCGATGCGGTTGCCAGGTTGACGTCCGACTCGGTGATGCCACCCACGGCCGCGTGCACGACCTGTACGCGCACTTCGTCGGTCGACAGCTTCTGCAGCGAGTGCACCAATGCTTCCTGCGAACCTTGAACGTCCGCCTTGATGATCAGCGGCAGCGACTTCACGTCGCCTTCGCTCATCTGTTCCAGCATGTTTTCCAGCTTGGCAGCCTGTTGGCGCGCCAGCTTTACGTCACGGAACTTGCCTTGGCGGAACAGCGCGATTTCGCGCGCCTTGCGCTCGTCCGGCAGCACCAGGACTTCTTCGCCAGCGCCCGGCACTTCCGACAGGCCCTGGATTTCCACCGGGATCGACGGACCAGCTTCCTTGGCCGGCTTGCCGTTTTCGTCCAGCATAGCGCGCACGCGGCCATAGGCCGTGCCCGCGAGCACCACGTCGCCGCGCTTGAGCGTACCGCTCTGCACCAGCACCGTAGCGATCGGCCCCTTACCCTTGTCCAACTGCGCTTCCACCACCAGACCCTTGGCCGGCGCGTTGACTGGAGCCTTCAGTTCCAGCACTTCGGCCTGCAGCAGCACGTTTTCCAGCAGGCTGTCGATACCTTCGCCCGTTTTGGCGGACACCGGCACGAACGGCACATCACCGCCGTACTCTTCCGGAATCACGCTCTCAGCCACCAGTTCCTGCTTGACGCGGTCGGGGTTGGCTTCAGGCTTGTCGACCTTCGTGATCGCAACCACGATGGGCACCTCGGCGGCCTTCGCGTGAGCGATGGCTTCCTTCGTCTGCGGCATGACGCCGTCGTCGGCAGCCACGACCAGAATCACGATGTCGGTTGCCTTGGCGCCACGTGCACGCATGGCCGTGAAGGCCTCGTGACCCGGGGTGTCCAGGAACGTAATGACGCCACGGTCGGTTTCGACGTGATACGCACCGATGTGCTGCGTGATACCGCCGGCTTCACCTGCCGCAACCTTGGCACGACGGATGTAGTCCAGCAGCGAGGTCTTGCCGTGGTCGACGTGACCCATGACAGTCACGACCGGCGGACGGGTTTCGGCCTCAGCATTCGTCGGCTCTTCCACACCGCCAATCAGCAGCGCTTCCGGATCGTCCAGCTTGGCCGCGACCGCCTGGTGGCCCATTTCTTCGACCACGATCATCGCGGTCTCCTGGTCCAGCACTTGGTTGATCGTGACCATCTGGCCGAGCTTCATCATCTGCTTGATGACTTCGGCAGCCTTGACCGACATCTTGTGCGCCAGATCGGCCACAGAGATGGTTTCCGGCACGTGCACTTCACGCACAACCGGCTCGGTCGGTGCCTGGAAAGCATTGCGGTTGTCGTCGCCATGGCGGTTGCGGCCGCCCTTGGAGCCGGAGCGCCAACCGTCGGCACCGCCGCCGGTGTCGCCGCGCGTCTTCAGGCCACCACGCTTACCGCTACGGTTATCGTCCTGCCAGCCCGACTTGCCGCGACCGCCCTTCTTGTCGCCCGTAGGCGAACTGGGTGCTGCAGCGGCAGGCGCCGGGGCAGCTGGCTTCTTGGCGGCCGCAGCCGGGCGTGCCTCGCCAGCCGGCTTGACCGGCTTGTGCAGCGTGCCCGATTGCTCGGCCTTCTTGACTTCTTCAGCCTTGCGCTCGGCGGGTGTCTTCAGCACGCGAGCGGGGGCGCTCATCATCTCGCGGATGGCGCGTGCCTCGGCTTCGGCAGCTTCACGGCGCTTGCGCGCACCGTCTTCCTCGGCCTTGATCTTGTCGGCAGCAACGCGCGCCTCATCAGCGGCCTTCTGCGCAGCTTCGCGCTCACTTGCCAGACGTGCGGCATCTTCCTCGGCCTTGCGGCGCGGGGCTTCGTCCGACGCTTCAGCGGCTGCGCGGGCAGCAACGGCTTCCTCTTCCGCCTTCTTGGCGGCGAGTTCAGCCTGACGCTTCTGCTCGGCTTCAGCAGCTTCCTGACGGGCGCGACGCTCAGCTTCCTCGCGCTCCATCGCCTCCTGGCGCGCCTTCAGCTCAGCTTCCTGACGGGCCAGCAATTCAGCCTGGTGGCGTTGTTCTTCCTCGCGACGCGCGATTTCCTCGGCATCAACCACCGGTGCAACCTCTGCGGCGTCCGATTCAGCCTGCGCCGCGTTCGGCTCATCACGCTTGACCAGCACGCGCTTCTTCTTGACTTCCACTTGCACGGTGCGCGTCTTGCCGGTGGCATCCGCTTGGCGGATTTCGCTGGTTTCGCGTTTGGTGATCGTGATCTTCTTGCGCGCGCCATCCTCGGCGCTGCCGTGTGCTCGCTTGAGATAGTCGAGCAGTCGGGTCTTGTCCGATTCGGTGATGACGTCTTCCGGCGTCGCCTTTTGCACGCCCGCGGCTTGCAATTGTTCCAGCAGCGCTGATGCGCTTCGGTTCAATTCGCCAGCGAGTTGGGCAACTGTTGTGCTTGCCATTCAAACCCTTTCGATGCTTGGTTTCAGTGAGAATTGCGATAAACGATCAACGCTTACGCGACTCACGAAAACCAGTGTTCACGCGCCTTCATGATCAGCGCCTTGGCTTGTTCTTCGTCGACGCCGGTCATCTCGACCAATTCGTCCACGGCCAGCTCGGCCAAGTCGTCACGCGTCTGGATGTTCCCCTCGGCCAGCTTGCCGATCAGCTCCGGGGTCAGCCCCTCGAGGTCGCGCAGGTCTTGCGACACCTTCTCGACCTTTTCTTCCTTCGCCAGCTCCATCGTCAACAACACGTCGCGAGCGCGGTTGCGCAGCTCGTTGACGGTGTCCTCGTCGAACGCTTCGATTTCCAGCATTTCCTGCAGCGGCACGTAAGCCACTTCCTCGAGCGAGCTGAAGCCCTCTTCGATCAGGATGTCAGCAACCTCTTCGTCCACGTCCAGCTTGGCCATGAACAACTGGCGAACGACGGAGCTTTCTTCTGCCTGCTTCTGCGCAGACTCTGCCGGCGTCATGATGTTGATCTGCCAGCCCGTCAACTCCGACGCCAAGCGAACGTTCTGGCCGCTACGGCCGATGGCCACGGCGAGGTTTTCCTCGTCGACAACCACGTCCATGCTGTGCTTTTCCTCGTCCACGACGATCGACTGAACTTGTGCCGGCGCCAACGCACCGATCACAAACTGCGCCGGGTCTTCCGACCACAGCACGATGTCCACAGCCTCGCCGCCAACTTCGTTGCGCACAGCCGTCACACGGGTGCCGCGCACGCCGACGCAAGTGCCAATCGGGTCGATACGCTTGTCGTGTGCAACGACTGCGATTTTCGCACGCACGCCCGGATCGCGCGCGGCGGCCTTAATCTCCAACAGGCCCTGTTCCATTTCAGGCACTTCGTTTTCGAAGAGCTTGATCAGGAACTCTGGGCAAGTGCGCGAAAGCTCAATCTGGGGGCCACGTGCGGTGCGATCGACATTCAGGATGTACGCGCGGACACGGTCGCCCGTGCGCAGGTTTTCCTTCGGGATCATCTGGTCGCGGGTCAGCAGCGCCTCGACGCGGCCAGTTTCCACGATCAGGCCCTTCTTGTCGGCGCGCTTAATCGTGCCGGTCATGACCTTCTCGCCGCGATCCAGGTAGTCGTTCAGGATCTGCTCGCGCTCGGCATCGCGGATGCGCTGTAGGATCACCTGCTTGGCAGCCTGCGCGCCGATACGGCCGAACTCAACCGATTCGATCTGCTCTTCGACAAAGTCGTCGACGTCGATATCAGCGTCCTGCTCCTTGGCTTCGAACAGCAGAATCTGCTTGTCCGGCTCCTGCAGGCCTGCATCGTCGGGAACGACGAGCCAGCGACGGAAGGTTTCGTGTTCGCCCGACTCACGGTCGATCGCCACGCGCACATCCACGTCTTCTTCAAAGCGCTTCTTGGTCGCCGAAGCCAATGCGGCCTCCAGCGCCCCGAACACTACATCCTTGTCGACGTTTTTTTCGCGCGCAAGCGCATCGACGAGCAACAGAACTTCGCGGCTCATTGCTTGTTCCCTTTGTTTCGATTTCCTTTGAAGTCCAGCACGGGCACCAGCCGGGCGCGGTCGAGTTCCGACAGCGTGAATTCCAGCAGTGCGGGGCCTTCCTTGCCCTCAAACTCAAGGCCGATTCGTTCCTGGCCTGGCTCGCCCGTCGGAGCCTGAATGATTCCCGTGAAATTCTTTTGCCCGTCCACTGGCAGGCGCAACGTCACCTTGACCTCAAGGCCGGCGAAGCGCGTGAAGTCGGCCAGCGTGCGCAGCGGGCGGTCCAGCCCGGGCGACGACACTTCCAACCGTTCGTAGTTGACGTTTTCAACTTCGAACACGCGCGTGAGCTGATGGCTCACTTTTTCGCAATCTTCAATGACGATGCCGTTCTCTGCCTGATCGATATACACGCGCAGCAGCCCGGCGGGTGCGCGCTCCACTTCCACCAGTTCGTATCCCATGGCGGTGAGGGTTTTCTCAATCAGATCAGTCAGATGCACGTTTTTCCTGAAGAATTTCCCGGTATGGCCAACCTGCCGAAGCAAAAAAAAATGGGCGCAACGCCCATATCATTCGCCCATCTTCTGCAGGATGACTTTTGATTAGACTCACATTGTAATACGCTTCGAGGCAAAACGCAAAAATTGCCCCGAAGCCGCCACAAAATGGGGCGTTGCGACGAAGGTCGCACACAACGCCCACATTTTTAGCGCTTACCGCCGCGTTTGCCACCACCGCGCGGCGCCTTGTTGCCGTTCGATGTGCCGCCGCCACTCTTTCCGGGGCGCTTGTTGCCGGGCGCGCGATTGCCATCACGCATACCACCGCCACCGGCCGCGCCGCCGCGGCCATTCGGGCGCTCGCCCATACGGGTGCGCGCTGTCAGCGTGGTCGGACCGCCCACATTGATGTAGCCCATGGACGTTTGCATCGGATCGGGCTGACGCGGGTTGGACGGACGGCGCTGCGCGGGTTGCGCGCGATTACCGTTCTCAACGCCCATACCGCGTGACTGGAAGTTGGCTTCACCCGCAAAACCGGACGACATCGGCCCCATCAGCACCGGCGCCGGCCCACGGCGACGATTGCCCTGGCGGTCTTGCCCACCGCCAGAACTGGCCGTCGGCACCTTCATGCCCAGCGTGCCCATCAGCGTGCGGACATCCTCGGCCGACACCTCCTGCCAGCGCCCGCGCTTGAGCCCGCGCGGCAGAACGAAGCTGCCATAGCGCGTACGGATCAGGCGCGACACAGTCAGATTGACCGCCTCGAACATGCGTCGAACCTCGCGGTTCCGACCCTCCGTCAGAGCGACGTGGTACCAATGATTGACACCTTCGCCGCCGCCATCGACGCAGCGCAGGAAGTTGGCTTCGCCGTCCTGGAGCGGGATGCCGTGCAGCAGCTTCTGACGGTCAGTTTCGGCCAGCTCGCCCAGCGTACGCACCGCATATTCACGCTCAACGCCATAGCGCGGATGCATGAAGCGGTTGGCGATGTCGCCGGAGGTCGTGAAAATCAGCAGGCCCTCGGTATTGAAGTCGAGGCGACCGACGGCGACCCACTTGCCGGTCTTCATGCGCGGCAATGCATCGAACACCGTCGGACGGCCTTCCGGATCGGATTGGCTCACGATTTCACCGGCCGGCTTGTGATATAGCAGCACGCGCGGCGGCTTGTTCGGCAGCTTGCGCTGGATCAGCTTGCCGTTCACGCGCACCTGATCGGTCGCGAGAATGCGTTGGCCGATGTGGGCCGGCAGGCCGTTCACGGAGACGCGACCTTGCAGGATCAGGTCTTCCATGTCGCGGCGCGAGCCAAGCCCGGCGTCCGCCAGGATTTTGTGCAGCTTGGGAGCGTCGTCGTCGGAGGTCAGTTCGCGCGCCTTAGGGGGCTGCGATGCACCGCCAGCGTCAACTTCCGAGTCGTAAGCGCCGGAAATCACGTATTGGAAGACGTCTTCGGAGCCCTTGCCGCCCTTCAGCCCCTTGCCCCCGCGATTCTCGGTCTGGCCGCCAGCCTTGCCTTGCGGTTTGCCGCTGCGGTTCTGCTGCTTGCCACGACCGCCGACACTCTTGCCGCCAGCGCCTTCCGTACGATCACTGCGATCGGCGCGTTCCGCCGGTTGGCCTTCGCCTTGACGGCGACGGTTCTTGCCGAAACGGCCGCGCGGGCCCCGCCGCTCGCCCTGGCCTTCTGTTGGTCCCTGCTCGGCTGGTGCAGCACCTTCTGCGGCAACGACCGCCGGCTCACCAGCCGACTCTTTCGGCTTGCGTGCCCGTGGCGCGCGGCTCTTGCGCGGTTGCGCAGGCTGGCTGGAGTCAGCACCACCGGCCTCAGCGGCTTCACCCTCAGGGCGGCCATCCTGCTGCTGGCGGCGCGAAGCCACGAGGTTGCGCAAGCCTCGGCGCAAACCCTTGCGACGAGGCGCGGCCTCAGTCCCATCACCGCCGTCTTGTCGCGGCGGCTGAGCGTCGGCGTCGGCCGGCATACGTGTATCCATGGAGTCTGGCTGGGTGCTCACAACGTCTTCAAAAAATCTAGGGGTTCAGACCATGCACCGACTGTGCGGCAGGCATGGCGTCACGAATGTTCATTGGCGGGAGCCGCAGGCGGCTCGACCGGTGTTTTGTACTCGTCTTCAGTTGCCTCGGTCGCATTCATCGCTTGCGACTCGGTTTCCAGCTCTGGCTCATCACCCACCGCAACCCCAACAGGCTGCGCTGGCGTTTCAGCTGCTTCGACGGAAGCCTCGCCAACGGGCGATCCGGCAGAGCCCTCCACCAGAGCCTCTACGCTCTCAGCACCTCCCGGCGCGTCGTTGACCATCGCTGTCAGCTCTTCTACCGCAATTGCACCACCCTCGAATTCAATGGCGCCCTGCTCCAGAAGGCTCGCCTGCGCCTGAGCGCGGGCATCTTCCAGCGGCGGCAGTTCGTCCAGCGAGCGCAAGCCAAGATCGTCGAGAAACTGCTTGGTCGTCGCATACAGCGCGGGGCGACCCGGCACGTCGCGATGACCGATGACCTCGATCCAGCCGCGGTCTTCAATCTGCTTGATGACCTGCGTGTTGACCGTCACACCGCGAATGTCTTCGATATCGCCGCGGGTGACCGGCTGGCGATAAGCGATGATCGCCAGGGTTTCCATCACGGCACGCGAGTACTTGGGCGGCTTTTCCGGATGCAGGCGATCGAGATACACGCGCATTTCCGGGCGGCTCTGCAGGCGCCAGCCGGAGGCCAGCGCGACCAGTTCGACACCGCGATTCAGCCAGTCCTGGCGCAGTTCTTCGAGCAGCACACGGATGGTGTCTGCGGAAACATCTTCGTCGAAGAGCTTGCGCAAGTCATTGACTCGCAACGGATCCTGCGCGCAGATCAGCGCGGTCTCGAGGACGATCTTCGCCTCTTGGGTATTCATCGGGTTGAGCGGCTCGTCATTGCTCGCGCACGGCCAGTCGCCGTCACGCTTGAGGTTTGTCGTCCCGCCGCGAAGCACGCGGCATTTCTGAATGCTGTTGCCCACCCGGGCCCGGCGCGCGAAGGCCAATTATTCAATTGGTCCTGCACCGAAACGCAGTGGCTGTGCCCGCAAAGTAGGGCCGGAGGAGCGAGTTGATCCGGTGCCGGTCAGGCACCACAAGGGCAATTTCTTCCGCCGCCATGGGGACGGATACTGCACCGGACGACTACCAAGAAGAACGGCAGCCCGCCCGAATCGACTGTCCAGGGTGACTCTACCGCTGGATGGCATCGCTTGGCGCCGCGCTTGGGATTGTTGATTTGCGCGGGTGGCGAATCGAATTGTTGTCGATTGTAGGGCAATTTCCAGCAGCGCCGCAACCGGGAAGATGTCCTAGCCTCCCATCCCGGGCCGGATGGTGATTTCTACGCGCTTTAAGCGCTTACAGCACGAGACAGAATCCGTGTGCGTTAAGCATCTCTGGCAGCCAGATCGCGTGAACCAGCCCCCAGACCCCAAATCCGGCGATGGCGATGCCAGCCGCGCTTCGCGCCCATCGCTGGCGCGACAGACCTCGCAACCACCCGGCCAAGCCAGACATCATCAGAAGGTTGGGCAGTGTGCCGGCACCAAAGACGAGCATAACCACGGCCCCTGAGGCTGCGTTGCCTGCCAACAACGCTACAGCCAATGCGCCGTAAACCATACCGCACGGCACTAAGCCCCACGCCATACCCGTGACATAGCGGCGCAGCAACGGCGGCTGACGCTGAAGCTTGCCGCCCAGCCTAGCGGCCACTAGAGACAGACCACCAGCGACGCGGCCGAGCAAGCGCTCAAGCCACACGCTGCGCCACACATCTCCGGCGGAACGCATGAGCAGCAACAAACCGTAGGCGAGTAGCAATGCACTGGCGAAGGCAAACAAGCCACGTTGAATCGGCAGCCATTGCTGGCGCCAGACGGTCGCACCCATCGCACCCATGATTGCGCCAAGCAGCGTATAGGTGGTCAGCCGGCCGGCATGCATGACGACCTGCTCAAACCATAGTCGGCGGCGAGACACGATCCGCACCGCCACCGCCCCACGCTCGGCCGCGAGTGCGATACCGCTGCACATCGCCAGACAATGGACACCGCCGAGCAACGCAATCAGGAAAACGCTCAGAAGCGCGGCGGCACTCATCTTTCTGACGCTCTTTTGATATGGGCCAAGGTTTTCGTTTTGCTGTTGCGAACTAAGCGTAATTGGTGCGTTTTGCCGCATCGGAAATGTCCGACGCGGAGAAGGTCGCCGTTATAATAAGGCTCAGTTGCACCACAAGAATTACTCATTTCACTTTCCCGAAATTCAGCCGCCCCCGCCCGTGCTCACTCGAATCGCACTTACCGACCAAGCCTCGCGTTGTTCCACCTGCGTACTCGGGCAAATCTGCCTGCCGGTGGGAATGAACTCGGACGACGTGCGCAAGATGGACGATTTGGTCGGCGAACGCATCCGCATTAAGAAGGGGCAATCGCTCTATTCCTTGGGGGAGCCTCTGGAAGCGGTTTACGGCATTCGTTTCGGCACGCTCAAAACCCATCTGACGCTTGAAGACGGTCGACACCAGATCACTGGGTTCCATCTGCCGGGTGAAATCGTCGGGCTCGATGGCATTGGCGACATGCGCCACGTGTCGGACGCCACCGCGCTCGAAGATACTGAAGTCTGCGTGGTGCGCTACGACGAGCTGCAGCACCTTTCGCGCCGGCTGCCTTCGCTGCAGCATCAGTTCCTGCGCATCATGAGCAAGGAAATCTCTCAGGATCATCTGATGCTTCTCACGCTGGGCTCCATGCGTGCGGAGGAGCGTCTGGCAGCGTTCCTGCTCAACCTCTCGAAGCGATCGGCCCAGCGAGGATATTCGTCGACCGAGTTTGTTCTGCGTATGAGCCGCGAAGAACTTGGCAGCTATCTGGGTCTGAAGCTCGAAACCGTCAGCCGCCTGTTCTCGCGCTTTGCCGAAGCGGGTCTCATTCAGATCCGCCAGCGCCACGTCAAGTTGGTCGACCTGGCCGGCCTGCGCCAGGTCATGAGCGGTCAGGCCGCCTAAGCTGCTTCCATGGCTCCCGTTCACACGAGCGGGTGTTCATGCGCTTCCAGTTTGCCGATGCCCGGTGACACATAGAGCGTCAGCGCGCTCGACAATCCGCACAGCAACCAGAACACAAAGAACGACACGGTGTAGACCGCCTGGGTCGACACCGTGATCTGTTCGCCGAAGAAGCGCAGGTCGGCGGGGTCCACCACCGCAAAAACCACCAGCTCAGCCAACGCGGCCGACAGAAATGCCGGCCACAGAATCCACATCAGCAGTCGACGTTTCATCGGGCCTCCGCGTGAATGGCATGTGGCGGCGCGACGACCGTCTTTTCAACAACCAAACCGCGGCGCACCACGTTGTCATGAATAGCAGGATCGGGATGCGACATTGCCAGCCAGATGGTGACGCCGCAGCCGACCATGGCGACGAACGGCCCTGCCATCAGCAGCCATGGCCAGGGCTCGCGCCACCAGGGACGGGCCTGTGCGGAAGATTGCGTTGCGTGCATCGTTGCCTCCTGTTGGGGATGCCGCATCAGCGCGGCACGATGAAGCTCGACGGTTCGCGCAGTACGAGGCTGTCGCTACCGCTGTCTGCATGGATGACGAAACGGATTTTGTGCGAGCCGGGGGCGGCATCGTCGGCCGGCCGGCGTACGCGCACAGGCAGCAGTCGGTTGGCCGCGGGCGGCAACTCCAATGTGGTCGACTCGCCGCTGCCGCCCTGCACGTCCAGTTCCGGCATGCCCTCGGCGGTGATGGTCACGCGTATGGGGTGCTCGGACGCGTTCATCAGTTGCAGGCGATAAACGTTCTCGATCTTGCCGCCGTCTACTTCACGGGCCAGTGCACCACGATCACGAATCACGTCGACCTTGAGCGGCTGCCGCATGGTCAACGCCACGATGAAGCCGGTGATGAGCACCAACATGATCCCGGTATAGATCAGCACCCGCGGGCGCAGCAGATGCCGACGGGCGTCCTTCGGACTGAGCCGATCGCGCATCGCGCGTTCCGACGTATAGCGGATCAGACCGCGCGCGTAACGCATCTTGTCCATGACCTGATCGCAGGCGTCAATGCAGGCGCCGCAACCGATACATTCGTATTGCAGCCCCTGGCGGATGTCGATGCCGGTCGGGCATACCTGTACACAGATGCTGCAGTCCACGCAGGCACCCAGACCCTGCGCTTCGAAATCAGCGTTGCGCGATCGGCTTCCGCGCGGCTCACCGCGCTGCGTGTCATAAGTGACGACGTAGGTATCGGGATCGACCATCACGCTCTGGAAACGAGCGTAGGGACACATGTAGCGGCAGACCTGTTCGCGCATGAAACCGGCGTTACCCCAGGTCGCAAATGCGTAGAACAGCATCCAGAACGTCTGCCAAGGGCCGAGCGACAGCGTCCAGGTCTCCATGCCCAGGTCGCGGATCGGCGTGAAGAAGCCGACGAAGGTGAAGCCCGTCCACAGCGCGATCAGCACCCAAGCCGAATGCTTGGTGGCCTTGAGGCGCAGCTTGCGCAAGCTCCAACGCTCGCCATCGAGCCGGATGCGGGCAAAGCGGTCACCTTCGACATGCCGCTCGATCCACATAAAGATTTCTGTGTAGACCGTCTGCGGACAGGCATAGCCGCAGAAGAGCCGCCCTGCCACCGCCGTAAACAGAAACAGCGCCAGCGCCGATAGCACCAGCAGCACCGTCAGATAGATGACATCCTGCGGCCACAACACGAGGCCAAAGAGGTAGAACTTGCGTGCGCCCAGGTCGAACAGCACTGCTTGGCGACCGTTCCACTGGAACCACGGCAAGCCATAAAAAATGGCTTGCGTGGCCAACACCAGCCAGACGCGCCAACGCGCGAAGGCGCCGGTCACGGCGCGCGGATAAATCTTGCGCCGGACCTCATAGAGCATCTGCTCGGTCGGGGCGTCCTCGGCGCCCGCCGCCGCGGTGGCGGGCGTCATCGGGCGCCAGGCTGGTTCTTTGTCGCTCATTGCGCGTGACTCGTGTTGCTGTTCGACAGACCCCAGACATAAGCCGCCAGCATGCGGATCTTCTCCGGCGAGAGCAGGTTCTCGTGTGCCGGCATTGTGTTGTCACGGCCCTTGAGGATGGTCTCGACGATGGTCGCTTCCGAACTGCCGTACAGCCAGACGCGGTCGGTCAGGTTGGGCGCGCCGAGCGCCTGATTGCCCTTGCCGGTTGCCGTGTGGCAGGCCGCGCAGACCGACTTGAACGTCGGTTCGCCACGCGCTGCCTTGATCGGGTCGTAAGACAGGCCCGACAGCGAACGCACATAGTTGGCCACGTTGACAGCCTGATTGCCGTCCACCACCGCCGCGAGGGATGGCATGACGCCGTGACGCCCCTTGGTGATGGTCGTCAAGATCGTCTCGGGCTCGCCGCCGTACAGCCAGTCGTTGTCGGTCAGGTTCGGGAAGCCCTTCGCGCCGCCAGCGTCCGAGCCATGGCACTGCGCACAGTTGTTCAGGAACAGGCGCTGGCCGATCTCATGGGCCTGCGGGTCGGCGGCGATCTGCTTGATGTCCATGCCGGCATAGCGCTCATAGAGCGGGCGGACCTGAGCATCGGCCGCCGCACGCTGCGAGGCCAGCTCGCCGCGCGTGGAGAAACCAAGCACTCCGCCGTATGCACCCAGGCCGGGGTACAGGATCAGGTATCCCAACGCAAAGATGCACGACAGCAGGAACATCCACATCCACCAGCGCGGCAGCGGATTGTTCAATTCACGCAGATCGCCATCCCAGACATGGCCTGTATCTTCACCGGCGCTGTGCCCCGGTGCCACTTGAATGCGCCGCTGGGAGAACAGCAGCCAGATGCACCACACGATGCCGACCAAGGCGATCGCTGCGATGTAATACCCCCAGAACTCCGAAATGAAGTCGCTCATGATTCTGTGTCCTTATTGATGCGGGCGCGACGCGTCTGCGCGCGCACCGGCGACCTCGGCCTCATCGGGCAGCAGAAACGGCAGCATGGCCGATTCCGCATTCGCAGCGCGGCGATGCGCGGAGAATGCCCACCAGGTAATGCAGACGAACAGCACGAGGAAGACGGCAGTCGCAATTGCACTCAGCATGGCCATGGCTCACTCCTTGGCCGCAACGGTGGCAGGCGCGGCAGCCGGCTCGACAGCCACGTCCCGGACGTTGCGCAGTTCCACACCGAGGCCTTGCAGGTAGGCGACCACGGCATCCTCTTCCGTCTTGCCTGCGAGTTGCTCACGCGCCCCGGCGATCTGCGCATCCGTGTACGGCACACCGAGCTGGCGCAGGACGTGCATCTTCTTTTCGATGTCGCTGTTGTCCAGCGGCGTCTTCGAGAGCCACACATACGAAGGCATGTTCGACTCGGGCACCACCTCACGCGGGTCGCGCAGATGGATGCGATGCCAGTCGTCCGAATAGCGTTGCCCCACGCGTGCCAGATCCGGGCCCGTGCGCTTGGAGCCCCACAGGAACGGGTGATCGAACACCGATTCGCCTGCCAGCGAATAGTGGCCGTAGCGTTCGGTTTCGGCGCGCAGCGTACGCACTTGCTGCGAGTGGCACCCGACGCAGCCTTCGCGGATGTAGATGTCGCGCCCCGCCAGCCGCAGCGGCGAATACGGAGCGATGCCCTTGACCGGTTCAGTGGTCGAATGCTGAAAGAACAGCGGCACGATCTGCACCAGGCCTGCAATGCTGACCACCACCAGCGTCAGCACAATCAGGAAGCCGATGTTCTTTTCCAGCGTCTCGTGCGAGAAAAACTTGTTGGATTGGTTGCTCATGTTCCCCTCCTCACTGAGCCGCGACCATCGGGGTCTGGGCCGGTTGAGGAATTGGTGCATCGACGGCCTTGCTGCCCTGGATGGTCTTGAACACGTTGAATGCCATCAGCAGCATGCCGCCCAGGAAGCACAGGCCGCCAGCGAGGCGAATCAGATAGAACGGGTACGTTGCCTTCACCGCTTCAACGAAGCTGTAGGTCAGCGTGCCGTCGGCCTCAGTAGCGCGCCACATCAGACCTTGCATCACGCCGGCAACCCACATGGCAGCGATGTAGAGCACCACGCCGATGGTCGCCACCCAGAAGTGCACCTCGATCAGGCGTGTGCTGTACATCCTCTGTTGGCCAAACAGCCGCGGGATCATGTAGTACATCGAACCGATGGTGATCATCGCCACCCAGCCGAGGGCACCCGAGTGAACGTGCCCGATCGTCCAATCGGTGTAGTGCGACAGCGCATTCACGGTCTTGATGGACATCATCGAGCCCTCGAACGTCGCCATGCCGTAGAACGACAGCGCCACCACGAGGAACTTCAGGATCGGATCGGTGCGCAGTTTGTGCCAGGCGCCCGACAGGGTCATGATCCCGTTGATCATGCCGCCCCACGACGGCGCCAGCAGAATGAGCGAGAACACCATGCCGAGCGACTGAGCCCAGTCAGGCAGTGCGGTGTATTGCAGGTGGTGAGGGCCCGCCCACATGTACGTGAAGTTCAGTGCCCAGAAGTGCACGATCGACAAGCGATACGAATAGATCGGGCGCTCGGCCTGCTTGGGCACGAAGTAATACATCATGCCCAGGAAGCTGGTGGTCAGGAAGAAGCCCACTGCGTTGTGACCATACCACCATTGCACCATCGCATCCTGCACACCGGCATAAGCCGAATAGGACTTGAACAGCGACACCGGCAACTCAGCGTTGTTGACGATATGCAGCAGCGCGATCGTGATGATGTAGGCGCCGAAGAACCAGTTGGCGACGTAGATGTGCCGGGTCTTGCGCTTGGCAATGGTGCCGAAGAAGACGATCGCGTAGGCCACCCACACCACGGTGATCAGGATGTCGATCGGCCATTCGAGTTCGGCGTATTCCTTCGAACTCGTGTAGCCAAGCGGCAGCGTGATGGCGGCGGCCACGATCACCGCCTGCCAGCCCCAGAACGTGAAGGCGGCGAGCTTGTCGGAAAGCAAACGCACCTGGCATGTACGCTGCACGATGTAGTAAGACGTCGCAAACAGTGCGCTGCCGCCAAACGCAAAGATGACGGCATTCGTGTGCAGAGGACGCAGCCGACCATAGGTCAGCCAAGGCACCCCGAAATTCAGTTGCGGCCAGATCAACTGGGCCGCGATCAGCGCACCGACCGCCATACCGACGATGCCCCAGACGATCGTCATGATCGAGAACTGGCGAACAACGCGGTAGTTGAAGGTCTGGGTGGGCTGCAACGCGCTGGACGATTGCATGCTTGCTCCCCGAGAGTGTTGGTTTGATAGGGTCATGTTAAGAATGGGGCGACAATCGAGTCTTGACGTGCATCAAGGCACCCCAGCCAACGTGGTCAAGTAGTTCCGTCCCGCGACATTGCGTCACGCACCGGGGTATCAGGGTCGAGCAAAATCGATTCAGCCGGCGCCTTGAGATCGTCGTACTGCCCCGAGCCGACCGCCCACCACAGCACTCCGACAATCGCCACAACCAACATCAGCGACAGCGGAATCAGCAGGAATAGGGTTTCCATGGCAGCCCTCCTAGACCGCGCGCGACAAGCGCCACGCATTGAGCGCTACCAGCAACGACGACACCGACATGCCGATGCCCGCCGCCAGCGGCGACAGCCACCCCAGCGTGGCGAGCGGAATGCTGATCGCGTTGTAGGCGAAAGCCCAGCCGAGGTTCTGGCGCACCACGCGCAACGTGCGACGGCCGATCGACACGGCCTCGCTAATGGCAAACAGGCGAGGCTCGGTGAGGATGGCGTCGGCGCCGGCCTGGGCGAGGGGCGCACCCGACCCAATGGCGATGGAGACCTGCGCCTGGGCGAGCAACGGCGCATCGTTGATGCCGTCGCCGACGGCAAGCACACGGGCGCCGTCTGCCTGCAGCTTGCGCACGTAGGCGCGTTTGTCTTCCGGGCTGACGCCGCCCGCGGCGCGGTCGATGCCGAGGCGGTTGGCCCACCAGTGCACGGTCTCAGGCGCATCGCCGGAAACGAGGTGCAAGCGCAATCCTTGTGCGCGCAAGGCACTCAGGCATGCAGGCGCATCGGCCCGCGGCGTATCGGCCAGAGTGAAGCGCGCGAGCGGTTGGCCATTGCGGCCGAGCCAGACCGACGTGCATGCGGCCGCCGGCGGCACTTCCTCCATCGGTGCTTCCGTGCCGTAACGAATGGAAGCAACGGGCTGATCTGCGTAGTGCACTGCCGCGAACGACTGCGTTCCAAGACGCACCAATTGGTTATCGGCCAGGGCATACACGCCCTGCCCCGGCACATTGGTCACGCGCCCCAACGTTGGCAACGGCATTTCAGCGGAGGTGGCGGCCCGCAGCGACTGGGCGATCGGGTGATTCTCGGATTGCTCCATCGCGCATGCCAATGCGAGGCAGTGTTCGGCATCCACATCGGCGAAGGTCTCGATGCTCAGCAAGCGCAAACGCCCCTCGGTGAGCGTACCGGTCTTGTCGAGCAGCACGTCCGTCACGGCTGCCAGGCTCTCGATCGCGTGGCCACGCGTGACCAGCACACCGCGCCGTGCCAGCGCTCCACTGGCCGCGGCCAGCGCAGACGGCGTGGCCAGCGACAACGCACATGGGCAACTCACCACCAGCACCGCCACGGTGACGGCAAACATGCGTGTCGGATCGATCCACCACCACGCGATCGCCGTCAGTAGCGCCCAGCCGAGCAGCACTGCCACAAAGCGCCCGGCAACACGATCAGCGAGTTCAGCCATGCGTGGCTTGTCCGTCAAGGCGCGTTCCAGCAGATCCACGATGGCGGCAAGGCGTGTCTGGGCGCCTACGCGATTGACACGCACGCGAATGGCGCTGACGACGTTGTAGCTGCCTGCCAGCACGGTCGCGCCCACGTCGCGCGGGCGCGGCACGCTTTCACCGGAGAGAAGCGATTCGTCGATCTCAGTGGTGCCGCGTTCAATGGTGCCGTCGGCGGGCAGAACTTCACCGGCGCGCACTTCCACGCAATCGCCTTGCTGCAAGGCTGCAACGGGGATGGTTTCCAGCGCGCCGCTTTCGGCATGGAACCGCCGGCAGGTGGCTGGCAACTGATGCACCAACGCTTCAGCGCCGGAAGCTGCACTCTGCCGCGCACGCAGTTCGAGATAGCGCGCCGCCAGCAGGAAAGCGACGAACATCGTCACGGAATCGAAATACGTTTCGCCATGACCACGCAACGTAGCGAATACGCTGGCAATGAACGCTGCGCCGATCCCCAGCGCCACGGGCACATCCATGCCGACGTGCGCATGCCTCACTTGCCGCCACGCATTGATGAAGATGGGTCGCGCAGAAATCAACACCACGGGCACGGTCAGCATCAGGCTGGCCCACTGCATCAGGCGCGTCTGGCTCGCGGGGATGTCGCTGCCGTGCAGGTACACCGGCCACGCGTACATCATCACTTGCATCATGCCGAGCATCGCCAGCCCCAAGCGGATCAGCAGGCTGCGGCGTTCGCGCGCCTCGGCAGTGCGGCGGGCGGACGGCTGGTCTGGCCAGGCTTCATATCCGACGTCGGCAATGGCAGCGAACACCGCGGACAGCCGCATCGCCCCTGCATCTCCGACGATGCGCGCACGTTCCGTGGCGTAATTGACGGTAGCTTCGCGCACGCCCGGCACTCGCGAGAGCGCACGCTCGATCAGCCAGACGCACGCAGCGCAACGCATGCCGCTGATCGCAAGGGAAAGTTCTTCCGCACCGTCAGCGCTCGTGCGCACGAAGCGCTCACGCATGACGGGCAGATCGTAGGTTGCCCAAACAGCTTCGGCTTCGGTGCGACGGTCACCTTCGATGGGCTTGGCGAAAGCGATTGGGCCGTCATAGACGTGGCCCATGCCGGAGGCGTGCAGCGTTTGCGCGACAGCCTGGCAGCCGGCACAGCAAAATTCGCGGGACTTGCCGCCGATGTCAGCGCGGAGAGCGGTGGCGCCATCCAGTGGCGATGCGCAGTGATAGCAGGTGATGCGCGACGCGGCGGCTCCGCTCGGGCCAGGAGGCGAACCTATGCCGGCAACCGGCGCGGTTGGATGGTTGGGGGCGAATATCGTCGTCATTATGAGGACGATGCTAGCCAGCATCCCCCGGCGCGCCCTTGATACGCATCAAGCACGGTCCAATAAGAATCAGCCTGAAATGCGACCCTCAGCGCACCTCAACATACCCACTTTCCCATAAAAAAATAAGCCGCCTATAGTGAATAGCTGCACCAGCCAACCAGGAGGGCGCGACATGGCAACCGAATTCAGCCTGTACAACATCCACTGCGAATGGGGCGAGCACGGAGCATCCGCGCTGGCGCCACATTGCGACGCCGTCATCGTGGTGGACGTGCTTTCCTTCTGCACTTGTGTGGATGTGGCCGTGGCGCGCGGGGCACGCATCTATCCGTACCCATGGCGCGACGCCAGCGCTGAAACCTTCGCGCGCCGTGCCGGGGCCATGCTGGCGGGCCACAACCGCAGTCAGGCGGGGTATACGCTCTCGCCAACGTCGCTGCGGGAATTGCCAATGGGCAGCAACCTCGTCCTGCCCTCGCCTAATGGGGCAACACTCGCACTCGCCACCGGATCGACGCCGACGTTTGCTGGTTGCCTGCGCAACGCGCGCGCGGTGGCTGAAGCAGCATCGCGGCTGGGCCGTCGCGTGGCCGTGGTGGCCTCAGGAGAACGCTGGGCCGATGGCAGCCTGCGCCCCGCCCTTGAAGACTGGCTCGCCGCCGGTGCGATCGTGCATCACCTGTCGGAAACGGTGGCGGGGTTCTTGCCGCAAGCGCTCTCGCCCGAAGCGCTCGCCGCTCGCGCGATTTATCGCGAGGCGTCGCAGACCGGCATGATGAAAGCGTGGCTGCTTGATTCTGTGTCCGGCCGCGAGCTGTGCGAACGCGGCTTTACCGAAGACGTGACCATGGCGTCGCAAACCGATGTGAGCAATGTCGCGCCCATGCTGGTGGAAGGCGCGTTCCGCAACGTCAATCGCAAAACCGAGCGCCTGCCACAGGACTTCTTTGGCGCCAGCTTGCGGCCCTCGCAGGCGCCGCCGTCGCATCGCAATTCGCCGCCGACGTCGCACTAGTCACACGGCAGCGGGCGAGATCAGGTCAGTGACGTGTCCACTTCGCGGCGAGGTGCCTCGAGGTATTCGCGCGACTGCATCTCGACGATGCGCGACACGGTCCGCTGGAATTCGTTGGCCATCTGGCCTTCGGTGTACAACTCGTCTGCCGGCACCTCCGCCGACATCAGCAGCTTGACCTTGTGGTCGTAGAACACGTCGATCAGCCACGTGAAGCGGCGCGCCTCCGATGCCATGCGCGGCGTCATCTTCGGCACATCGGCCAGGATAACGGTGTGAAAGCGCGAAGCGATCTCCAAATAATCGTTCTGCGAGCGCGGGCCACCGCACAGCGTGGCGAAGTCGAACCACACCACACCGCCGGCCTTGCGCGCCGCACGAATCTCACGGTGCTCGATGCGCAGCACCGGCGATTCGTCAGGCACTCCGGCCACCGCCGTAAACGCATCGCGCAACGCCGAATTGGCCTTCGCGCCTAGCGGCGTGTAGTAGGCTTGCACTTGCTCCATCGCGCGCTTGCGGTAATCGACGCCCGCGTCGACGTTGAGGACGTCGAGCTTCTCCTGCAGCAGCGCAATGGCCGGCAGCACACGGTCGCGGTGCAGGCCGTCCGGATACAGCAAGTCCGGACGATAGTTGGACGTCATCACAAACTGCACACCGTTGGCAAAGAGCTGATCGAGCAAGCGGTGCAGGATCATCGCGTCGGCAACGTCGCTGACGTGGAATTCGTCAAAACAGATCAAGCGGTAGCGCTTGGCGATGCGACGGGCCAGCTCGTCCAGCGGATCAGCCCGGCCGCGCAGTTCTTCCAGTTGGCGATGCACTTCGCGCATGAACTCGTGAAAGTGCAGACGCGTCTTGCGCACCAATGGCACGCAGCTATAGAACGCATCCATCAGGAACGACTTGCCGCGCCCCACCCCGCCCCACATGTAGACCCCACGCGGCAAATCGGGGCGCACGAGCATCTTGCGCAGCGCGTTCGAACGACGGGCCTTGTAGGCAACCCATTCGTCGTAGCACCGCTGCAGGCGATCGACGGCGCGTTGTTGCGCTTCGTCGGGCTGATAGCCGCGCGCCTTCAGTTCCTGTAGGTAGGTTTCCTGGACGTTCATCTGCTTAATCTGCTTGGGGCACCGTTTGCGGGCCCAAATGGACCGATGCCCGGCAATCTTGTGGATTCACCGGGCATCGTGCTTGCCTTGCGGCTTGCGATTTACATATTGAGCTGACGCTTGTCGACCGCCAGCGCAGCTTCGCGCATCACTTCCGACATCGAAGGGTGCGGATGGCAGATACGGCCGATATCTTCAGCTGCAGCCTTGAACTCCATTGCCACCACGGCTTCGGCAACCAAGTCCGAGGCGTTGGCCGCCACGATGTGCACGCCCAGGATTTCATCGGTCTTCGCATCAGCGATGACCTTCACGAAACCGTCGGATGCGCCCATGCCCAGTGCACGACCGTTCGCCATGAACGGGAACTGGCCAGCCTTGGTCTCGCGGCCTTCGGCCTTGAGCTGCTGCTCGGTCTTGCCCACCCATGCAATTTCCGGGTACGTGTAGATAACCCACGGAATGCAGTTGTAGTCGATGTGCGGCTTCTGACCGACGATGCGCTCGGCCACGGCCACGCCTTCGTCTTCTGCCTTGTGCGCCAGCATCGGGCCGCGCACGACGTCACCGATCGCCCACAGGTTCGGCAGCTTGGTCGCGCAGTGTTCGTCCACCTCGATAAAGCCACGCTGATCCGCCGCCAGGCCGATCGCTTCCAAGCCCAGGTTGTCGGTGTTCGGCACGCGGCCGATCGACACGATCAGCTTGTCGCACTCCAGCACTTGCGCAGCGCCGGCAGCGTCGGTGTAGTTGACCTTTACTCCCTTGCCCGACGATTCGATCTCGCCGACCTTCACGCCGACGTTGATCTTCAGGCCCTGCTTGGTCAGCAGCTTGTTGGCTTCCTTGGCAACGGATTCGTCAGCCGCACCGAGGAAGCTCGGCAGCGCTTCGAGAATCGTCACTTCGGCGCCCAGACGGCGCCACACCGAGCCCAGCTCGAGGCCGATCACGCCGGCACCGATCACGCCCAGCTTCTTCGGCACTTCGCCAAACTTCAGTGCGCCTTCGTTGTCGGCGATGGTCACGTTGTCGACCTTCACGCCCGGCAGATGACGAGCCTTCGAGCCCGTAGCGATGATCACGTGCTTGGCCGTCACGACTTCCGTGCCTGCCTTGCCTGCAATCTCGACCTGATAGCCAGCGTCGGTCTTGCCGACGAACTTGCCGTGGCCCTTGAGCAGCGTCACCTTGTTCTTGCGGAACAGGAACTCGATGCCCTTGGTCATCTTGCCGACGATGTCGTCCTTGCGCTTGAGCATCTTGGCCACGTCGACCTTGACGCCGTCCACCGTGATGCCGTGGTCGGCCAGATGGTGGTTCACGTTCTCGAACTCTTCCGACGAGGCTAGCAACGCCTTCGAGGGAATGCAGCCGACGTTCAGGCAGGTGCCCCCCAGGCGCGGCTCGCCCTTCGGATCGTCGTAGGCGTTGTCTTCGCAGCAGGCCACGTTCAGGCCCAGCTGGCCAGCGCGGATGGCGGCGATGTAGCCACCGGGGCCGGCGCCGATCACCAGCACGTCAAATTCTTTGCTCATGGAGAAATCCTCGATTCGGACGCCGCTGCACCCAACGGGCTGCGGCGTCTCAGGTCATCAACGCGTCGATTACAGGTCCAGCAGCAGGCGGGCCGGATCTTCCAGCGCTTCCTTCATTGCCACCAGGCCCAGCACGGCTTCGCGGCCGTCGATGATGCGGTGGTCGTAGGACATGGCCAGGTAGTTCATCGGGCGGACCACGACTTGGCCGTTCTCCACCACGGCGCGATCCTTAGTGGCGTGAACGCCCAGGATGGCCGATTGCGGCGGGTTGATGATCGGGGTCGACAGCATCGAGCCGAACGTGCCGCCGTTCGAGATCGAGAACGTACCGCCGGTCAGGTCGTCCAGCGTCAGCTTGCCGTCCTTGGCCTTCTGGCCGAACTCGGCAATCTTCTTCTCGATATCGGCCAGGCTCATCTGGTCGGCATTGCGCAGGATGGGCACCACCAGGCCGCGCGGCGAGCCGACAGCGATACCGATGTCGAAGTAGCCGTGGTAGACGATGTCGTTGCCGTCAACCGATGCGTTGATGACTGGGTACTTCTTCAGCGCGTGGACAGCCGCCTTCACGAAGAACGACATGAAGCCCAGCTTCACGCCGTGGGTCTTCTCGAACTGGTCCTTGAACTTGGCGCGCAAGTCCATCACCGGCTTCATGTTGACTTCGTTGAAGGTGGTGAGGATGGCGTTGGTCGATTGCGACTGCACCAGGCGTTCGGCGATACGGGCGCGCAGGCGGCTCATCGGCACGCGCTCTTCCGGGCGGTCGCCCAGAGCGGCGAAGTCCACCGGAGCAGCCACTTGCTGCAACGCCGGACGTGCGGCTTGCGGAGCGGCAGCAGCAGCCGGCTTGGCGCCACCAGCCACGGCACCCAGCACGTCGCCCTTGGTGATGCGGCCATCGCGGCCCGTGCCGGCCACCTGGCCAGCCGACAGATTGTTCTCAGCCATCAGCTTTGCAGCCGACGGCATGGCCACGCCACCTGCGGCAGCGGCAGCCGGAGCGGCAGCAGCCGGCGCCGGTGCAGCGGTTGCGGGAGCCGGTGCAGCAGCAGCCGGAGCAGCGGCGCCTGCCTTGCCTTCGGTGTCGATCTTGGCCAGCAGCTGTTCCGACGTCACGGTTGCGCCGTCCGCCACCAGCACTTCGGCCAGCACGCCAGCCGACGGAGCCGGCACTTCCAGCACGACCTTATCGGTCTCGACTTCGATCAGGATTTCATCCTGGGCCACGGCTTCGCCCGGCTTCTTCTTCCAGGAGATCAGCGTGCCTTCTTCAACGGACTCGGAAAACTGCGGGACCTTGACTTCAACGATAGCCATTTCGGTGGTTCCTTGGATTCATGTGCACGTGCTCCTCTTGTGCGGGAGCCGCGCTAATTCGATATACGGTGGAATTCGGGAGCGAAGATGCGTCAAGGCGACAGCCGAAGCTGCCGCCTTGGTGCAGAGGTCGCTTACTTGTTCAGCACGAAGCCCTTGAGCTTGCCAAACGCGGCATCGATCAGCGCCTTCTGCTGCTCGTTGTGCTTGGCGTAGTAGCCCACGGCCGGCGATGCCGATGCCGGGCGACCTGCGTAGCCCAGCTTCTGACCCTCGGTCATGTTCTCCAGGATGTAGTGCTGCACGAAGAACCAGGCGCCCTGGTTCTGCGGCTCGTCCTGGCACCACACCACTTCGGCGAGGTTCGGATACTTCTTCAGCTCGGCTGCGAACGCCTTGTGCGGGAACGGATAGAGCTGTTCCACACGGATGATGGCCGTGTCGGTCAGGCCACGTTCCTTACGGGCGTTGACCAGGTCGTAGTAGACCTTGCCCGAGCAGGCCACGACGCGCTTGACCTTGGCGGCATTCAGATCTTCGGCCGTATCGGCGATCACCGTTTCGAAATGGCCCTTGGCCAGATCCGACAGCGGCGACACAGCGTCCTTGCTGCGCAGCAGCGACTTCGGCGTCAGGATGATCAGCGGCTTGCGGAACATCCGGATCATCTGGCGACGCAGCAGGTGGAAGATCTGCGCCGGCGTGGTCGGCTGCACCACTTGCATGTTGTGGTCTGCGCAGAGCTGCAGGTAGCGCTCCAGGCGTGCCGAGCTGTGCTCCGGACCTTGGCCTTCGTAGCCATGCGGCAGCATCAGCGTCAGACCCGAGGCACGACCCCACTTCACTTCGCCCGACGAGATGAACTGATCGATCACGACCTGTGCGCCGTTGGCGAAGTCACCGAACTGGGCTTCCCAGATCACCAGGGTATTCGGCTCAGCCGACGAATAGCCATACTCGAAGCCCATCACGGCCTCTTCCGACAGCACCGAGTCGATCACCGTAAAGGGAGCTTGGCTCTCCGACACATTCTGCAGCGGGATGTAGCTGCCGGCGTCCCAACGCTCGCGGTTCTGATCGTGCAGGACTGCGTGACGGTGCGTGAACGTACCGCGACCCGCATCCTGACCAGTGATACGCACCGGGTAGCCAGACGCCACCAGCGATGCGAAAGCCAGGTGCTCGCCCATGCCCCAGTCCAGCGACAGCTCGCCCTTGCCCATCTTGGCGCGGTTGTTGACGACGTTCTCAACCAGCGGGTGCAGCTTGAAGTGATCGGGGATGGCGGTGATGCGCTCGGCCAGACGCTTGAGTTCGGCCATCGGCACAGCGGTATCGGCCGCATCCGTCCATTTGCGGTTCAGGAACGGCAGCCAATCCACAGCGAACTTGTTCTTGAAGTTCGACAGCACCGGGTCGACCGTGTGCTTGCCCGCGTCCATGGCGGCACGGAATTCCTGCACCAGCGCGTCCGGCTCTTCGGTCTTCAGCGTGTTCTGCGTGACGAGCTTGTCTGCGTAGAGCTTGCGCGTGCCGGGGTGCGTGCCGATCTTCTTGTACATCAGCGGCTGCGTCATTGCCGGCGTGTCTTGCTCGTTGTGGCCGAGCTTACGGAAGCAGATGATGTCGACCGCAATGTCCTTCTGGAACTCGGTACGGAAGTCCACGGCCAGTTGCATGGCCAGCACGACGGCTTCCGGATCGTCGCCGTTCACGTGCAGAACCGGCGCTTCGATCATCTTGACCACGTCGGTACAGTACAGCGTCGAGCGCGAGTCGCGCGGGTCCGACGTCGTGAAACCGATCTGGTTGTTGATCACGATATGGATCGTGCCGCCCGTGCCGTAACCGCGCGTTTGCGCGAGGTTCAGCGTTTCCATCACGACGCCCTGGCCAGCGAAGGCCGCGTCACCGTGCACCTGCACAGCCAGCACTTGCGCGCCGTGCTTGTCGTCGCGGCGCTCCTGACGCGCCTTGACCGAGCCTTCGACGACCGGGTTAACGATTTCCAGGTGCGACGGGTTGAACGCCAGCGACAGGTGGACGGGGCCGCCCGGCGTGGTCACATCGCTCGAGAAGCCCTTGTGGTACTTCACGTCGCCAGCCGGCAGGTCGTCCACGTGCTTGCCTTCGAATTCGGCAAACAGGTCGGCGGGCATCTTGCCCAGCGTGTTGACCAGCACGTTCAGACGGCCGCGGTGGGCCATGCCGATCACGATTTCCTGCACGCCCTTGGCGCCGGAATGCTGGATCAGCTCGTCCATCGCCGCGATGAAGCTTTCGCCGCCTTCCAGCGAGAAACGCTTCTGACCGACGTACTTCGTATGCAGGAAGCGCTCGAGGCCTTCAGCGGCCGTCAGGCGTTCCAGGATGTGCTTTTTCTTTTCAGCCGAGAACGTCGGCTTGGAGCGAATGGTTTCCAGACGCTCTTGCCACCAGCGCTTTTGCGCCTGGTCGCTGATGTACATGAACTCGGCGCCGATCGAGCCGCAGTACGTCTCGCGCAGGTTGTTGACCAGCTCGCGCAGGCTCATCGATTCTTTGCCGAAATACGTGTTGCTGGCATTGAAGATGATGTCCTGATCGGCTTCAGTGAAACCGTAGAAAGCCGGGTCCAGATCCGGCACCGGCGGGCGCTCCTGACGCTTGAGCGGATCAAGATCAGCCCAACGCAGGCCAACATTGCGGTACGCGGCGATCAGCTGCGTGGCCGACACGCGCTTGCGACCCATATCGGAATCGGCAGACGCGACAATCGTCTTGATCGGGCCAGCCTTGGCGCGCTCGGCGAACGACGTGACGATGGGGGCGTGGGCGATATCCCGGGCGTTGGAACCGTCGACGGCGGGGACGTTCTGCAGCGCATCGAAGTACGCGCGCAGTGCCTCGCTAACGGACGTGGGATCTTGAAGGTACGCTTCGTACTGATCTTCAACGTAGGCGGCGTTACCGCCGGACAGGTACGAAGTGTCCAGGTACTGCTTATACAGCTCTGTCATGGGGCGCTCACTTTTCTCCGGGTCTGCCGGAGTTCAGCGGGTTCATCAACCTTCCGCGACACGGCTTGACCGGTTAGCGGATCGCAAACTAAATCGCCTGAAATCACCTGGTCGGACCGGATCGCGCAAGGCAGAAAGGGGGTACCGAGACAGCTTTTACAGACAAGTTGTGCGGGAAGGACCTAAGTCTTCACGGAGGGGAAGCATAGCATGTTTATAAGCAATATTCCGATTCTTTGACGTGACAAAGGACCGTTGTTATGCCACGTCAAAGCCATGCCTTGATCACATTCAGGCGGGCGAAATTCGGTCGACCCAATCGGTGATCAAGCCGTCCAGCCCCGCGCTCCAGAGCAACCGCGCGCGATCCAGATCGTTGACCGTATAGCAGCAGACGCGGAAGCCCGCGGCGTGTGCCTCGTCAATGACCTCAGGCGTCAGTTCGCGATGGTTGGCGTCGAGCGCAACGCAATCCAATGCGCGCAGTCGGTCAAGCCAATCGGCGGGCAGTTTGTCGAGCAGCAACGCGCGGGGCAATTCCGGCGCAGCCTCACGCGCGGCAGCCAGCGCGTCTTCCGAAAACGACGACAGCAGCGGCGGCACGTCGGCGCCGGCCCACAGCGTGCGGGCGTCGAGCGCCACAGCGGCGCCCGTACGCCACTCCGCGCCTGGCACCGGCTTGATTTCGATATTGGCGAGGAAGTTGTTGGCGCGAAGGTAGCGTGCGATGGCTGCCAGCGTCGGCACCGGCTCACCCGCGTAGGCAGCGCTGTGCCAACTGCCTGCGTCCAGTTGTGCAATCTGACCAAGCGTGAGCGCATCGAGGCGGCCCGCGCCATTCGTGGTGCGATCCAGCGTGGCGTCGTGCAACAGGACCGAGGCGCCGTCGCCGGAAAGCTTTACGTCGAATTCGAACATGCGGTAGCCGAACGACGCGCCATGGCGGAAGGCCCCCAGCGTGTTCTCCGGCGCCAGCTTCCCCGCGCCGCGGTGCGCAATGGCGCGTGGATATGGCCAGTCAGGCAAGGCGCGTGCGCCGGTCATGCCAGCGCCTCGATGCGGCGGGTGGTTTGCGGGTCGAACCAGTGCAAGTGTTCGGCGGCCGCGGTGATCGGCAGCTTGTCACCGGCTTTTACGCTGGCATGCGGCTCCAGCCGGACCACGACCGGATGACCAGCCAGCGCACCATACGCAAATGCATCTGCACCAAGGGCTTCGACCACACGCACGTCGATCAGGGCGATGGCTTCGTCAACTGAGCACGGCTCGATGTGTTCGGGGCGCAAACCCATCAGCGCGTGTTCGGGCAGATGAAGACCCATCGGCAGATGGCCAAGCGTGGCGGGAGTGTCGCCCTCCTTCGCACCATCCACCCGGATCTGCGTGCCGCCGCCGGCATTGCGCGACACGGGCACGAGGTTCATCGGCGGCGAGCCGATGAAGCCTGCCACGAACGTGCTGGCCGGACGCGAGTACACCTCAAGCGGCGTGCCGATCTGCTCAACGCGGCCGCCGTTGAGCACCATCATGCGATCGGCCAGCGTCATCGCTTCGACCTGATCGTGCGTGACGTACAGGCTCGTCGTACGCAGACGGCGATGCAGATCCTTCAGCTCCAGACGCATCTGCACGCGCAGCTTGGCATCCAGGTTGGAGAGCGGTTCGTCGAACAGAAACACAGCCGGCTCACGCACGATCGCGCGGCCCATGGCCACACGCTGGCGTTGGCCGCCCGAGAGCTGGCGCGGCTTGCGATCAAGCAGCTTGCCGAGTTCAAGAATGCCCGCGGCCTGTTCCACGCGCGCTTGAATATCGCTCTTGGGCAAGCCTCGGATCTTCAGGCCGTAGGCCATGTTGTCGAACACGCTCATGTGCGGATACAGCGCATAGTTCTGGAACACCATCGCGATATCGCGCTCGGCCGGTTCCAGTTCGTTGACGACGCGGTCGCCAATCCACACTTCGCCGCCGGTGATGGGCTCCAGCCCCGCCACCATGCGCAGCAGCGTGGACTTGCCGCAGCCCGACGGGCCGACGATGACGATGAACTCCCCGTCGCCGATCTCCATGTCGATGCCGTGCACGACCTGGAGGTTGGCGTAGTGCTTCTGGACGTTGCGTAGCGAAAGTTTTGCCATCTTGCTTCTTTTACTTTTCGGTTTCGACGAGGCCCTTCACAAACCACCGCTGCATGCCGATCACGATTGCCGCAGGCGGCAACATGGCCAGCATCACGGTGGCCATCAGCAGGTTCCAGTCGGTGGCGGAATCGCCGGAGCGGGAGATCATTTGCGTCACGCCCAGCACGATGGGCGTCATGTTCTTCTCGGTCGTGATCAAGAGCGGCCAGAGGTACTGGTTCCAGCCGTAAATGAACTGGATCACGAACAGCGCCGCGATGCTGGTGCGCGAGAGCGGCAGCACCACGTCCCAGAAAAATTTGAGCGGGCCGGCGCCATCGATGCGCGCAGCTTCCGCCAGTTCATCGGGAATGGTCAGGAAGAACTGCCGGAACAGGAACGTGGCCGTGGCCGACGCGATGATCGGAATCGTCATCCCAGCGTAAGTGTTCAGCATGCCGAGATCCGACACCACCTTGTATGTGGGCAGGATCCGCACTTCCACCGGAAGCATCAGCGTGACGAAGATGAGCCAGAAGAACGTCTTGCGCAGCGGGAACTTGAAATAGACGATCGCGAAGGCCGAGATGATGGAAATCGCGATCTTCCCGAGCGAAATGCCCAGCGCCATGATCAGGCTGTTCATGAGCATGGTGCCGACAGGCGTGGCCGAGTTGCCCATGCCCGACGTGAGCACCGTGCGGTAGTTTTCGATGAGGTGCGGACCAGGAATCAGCGTCATCGGCGCCTGCAGCACGTCTTCGGCCGTCAACGACGACGCGACGAATACGACGTACACCGGAAACGCCACGACGATCACGCCGAGAATCAGCACGACGTGGGTGAGGAAGTCCAGGAATGGACGGCGTTCAATCATGGTGCGGATGCCCTCCTTTCAGTATTGGACTTTGCGTTCAACGTAACGGAACTGGACGATCGTCAGCACGATCACCAGGCCCATGAGGATCACCGACTGAGCGGCCGATCCACCGATATCGAGACCGCGCACGCCGTCTTGATAGACCTTGAACACCAGCGTCTCCGTCGCCTTGAACGGGCCGCCCTGCGTGACCGAATCGATGATGGCGAAGGTGTCGAAGAACGCGTACACGACGTTCACCACCATCAGGAAGAACGTGGTGGGCGATAGCAGCGGAAAAACGATCGACCAGAAGCGCTTCCACGGCCCGGCACCGTCAATGGCGGCCGCTTCGATCAGCGACTTCGGGATGCTCTGCAGCCCCGCCAGGAAGAAGAGGAAGTTGTAGCTGATCTGCTTCCACGCCGCGATGATGACCACCAGCGTGAGCGCCTGCCCGCCGTTGAGCACGAAGTTCCAGTCCACGCCCATCTTGCGGATCACGAACGACACGATACCCAGCGAGGGGTTGAAGAGGAAGCTCCATAGCACGCCCGCCACGGCCGGCGCAATGGCGTACGGCCAGATCAGCAAGGTCTTGTAGAACGTGGCGCCACGCAGCGCGCGATCGGCAAAATACGCCAGTGCCAGCGAGGTGCCGAGACCCACCAGCGCGACGCCGATGGCGAATACCGCCGTGGTCTGGAACGACCCGAGGTAAGTCGGATCGTTGAAGAGGTCACGAAAGTTCTCCAGCCCCACGAATTCGAGGTTGATGCCAAAAGCATCCTGGCGCAGCAGCGACTGATACAGCGCTTGCCCCGCGGGCCAGAAGAAGAACACCAGAGTGATGACGATCTGCGGGGCAACCAGCACATACGGCAGCCAGCGCGACCGAAAAACGACGCGTTTTTCCATGCGACATTCCAAAAACGCACCGCCGGCCTGTGCGAGCGCACGAGGCCGGCGGTTTAGACGAGCACCGAATCGGCGCTTATTCCTTGACGGTCTTCTCGAAACGGGCGAGCAGCTCGTTGCCGCGTGACACAGCCGTGTCCAGCGCTTCCTTCGGCGTCTTCTTGCCGGCCCAGACGGCTTCCAGCTCTTCGTCGATCACCTGACGGATCTGCGGGAAGTTGCCCAGACGAATGCCGCGCGACTTGTCGGTCGTCTTGACGATCATCTGCTTGACCGCCACGTCGGCACCGGGGTTCTTCTCATAGAAACCGGACTTCTTCGTCAGCTCATACGCTTCCAGGGTAACGGGCAGATAACCCGTCGACTGGTGCCAGTCGGCCTGCACTTCCGGACGTGACAGGAACGTGAAGAACTTCGCCACGCCCTTGTACTCCTCAGCCTTGTGACCGCCCATCACCCACAGCGAAGCCCCGCCGATGATCGTGTTCTGAGGGGCACCCGCCACGCCGGCTTCGTACGGCAGCGGGGCCGGGCTGAAGTTGAACTTGGCGTTCTTGCGGATGTTCGCCAGCGCTGCCGACGAACCCGTGTGCATGGCGCACTCACCCGCGATGAACTTCGCCTTCGGCTCGTCCTTGCGGCCGGCGTAGGTGAAGTAGCCCTTCTTCTCCATGTCGAGCAGGTTCTCGATGTGCTTGATCTGCACGGGGCCATTGAAGTTCAAGCGAGCCTTTGCTCCGCCAAAACCGTTGTTCTCGGTAGCGAACGATACGTTGTGCCAGGCCGAGAAGCTTTCCAGATGCACCCACGACTGCCAGTCGGTCGTGTAGCCGCAGGCCACGCCCGCGGCCTTCAGCTTGGCCGCGTCGACAGCCACTTCCTGCCACGTTGCGGGCGGCTTGTTCGGGTCAAGGCCGGCCTTCTTGAAGGCGTCCTTGTTGTAATACATGATCGTCGTCGAGCTGTTGAACGGGAACGACAGCATCTCGCCCTTGTTCGACGTGTAGTAACCCGCCACGGCCGGCACGTAGGCCTTCGGGTCAAACTTCTCGCCGGCGTCCTTCATGATCTTGGCGACCGGCACAATGGCGCCCTTGGCGTTCATCATGGTGGCGGTACCCACCTCGAACACTTGCAGAATGGCCGGTGCGTTGCCCGCGCGGAAGGCCGCGATGCCCGCAGCCAGCGATTCATCGTACTGGCCCTTGTAGACCGGCACGATCTTGTAGTCAGACTGGCTGGCGTTGAACTTGGTGGCGATCTCGTTCACCTTGTCGTTCAAGGCGCCTTCCATCGAATGCCACCATTGGATTTCCGTCACTGCGTACGCGCCTTGCGCAAACGTACACGCGGCCAGTACTGCTGCCGCCCCCGCAATCTTCTTGATCGACATCATTTCTCCTTGTTTCGACCCGGCGGGCTCCCTCGCTCCGCCCACCGCGCGCCGACTGTATATGCACGGTCGGTCATTTTTATGACAGCGGGATGTTACTTCCCTTTCTGTCACAAAGAAATCGGGAAATCCCTCCAAGGTTTGGCTTGCAACGGCCGTTAGAATGATTCAAGACACTCTCTTTTGCACGCGCAGCATGCTCGCCCAACCCACCACTCCTGCCGCTCCGGACTCGCCTGAAACCACGCCCGTCATCGCCGAGCGGCGAGTTCCGCTGGCCCTGCATCAACTCTCGGATGATGCACTGCGCAATATCACCGGCGTCTTTACCGACGTGGATGGCACCCTCACTACGAGGGGTAAGCTCCCCGCGCAGACGTACTCGGCGCTGGAGCGTTTGCATCGTGCCGGCATCAGGGTCGTGCCGGTCACCGGCCGCTCGATTGCCTGGTGCGAAGTCATTGCGCGGCTGTGGCCCGTCGATGCCGTGATCGGCGAGAACGGCGCGTTTGCCATGCGCGTCGATTCGCGCGGGCACCTGGCAACCGACTTTGTTGACGACGCCCAAACGCGCGCGCGCAATCTGGAGCGCATCCGTGAAGTCGGCGCAGAGATTCGGCGTGCGGTGCCGGGTTCAGCGCTGGCAACGGACCAGGCCTGGCACGCAGCGGATCTCGCTGTCGATCATGCTGAGCAGGTCCCGCCGCTGCCGCAGCACGCCGTGCAGCACATCGTCGACATCATGCGCACGCACGGCATGCATGCCACGGTCAGTTCGATTCACGTGAACGGCTGGTTCGGCAAGCACGACAAGCTGAACGCCAGCGTGTCGCTCGCACGCCGCGCATTCGGTATCGACTTGCATGCTGAACGCGAAAGCTGGGTGTTCGTGGGCGACTCTGCCAACGATGCTGCAATGTTCGAGTTCTTCCCGCTCTCGGTGGGTGTGGCCAATGTGCTGGACGTGATCGATGCGCTGCCCGTGCCGCCCGCTTACCTTACTGAGGGTGAAGGCGGCGGCGGCTTTGCCGAAGTCGCCGAACGCATCCTTGAGGCGCGCTCCCTCGCCCTGCCCGCACCGCACGGCTGACCCGGACATCTTTGCACCGCAACACGACGTGGAGCTTCTGCGGCGCTTGCCGCACGCGGCACGCCGCTTGCGCCGAAATTGGGCGTTGCACCGCCTTGCACCATGTGACGGCCTCATATCGGTGCATGCGGTGCCAACGCCTTTTCTACGCAACCGACAGGAGCCCTCCATGCAAACACAGAAACTGCGCCAGCGTTTTGAACATGCGGAAAGCACCATCGCCGAACTGGCCCGGACCTGCGCCTCGCACAAGGACGTGCCTGACTCGCTGAAGCAATCGATCCAGCAACTGGACGACCAGGCCCGCCAATGCCACTCGCGGCTGGAAGGCGCTGAAGACCAGCAGACTTTCGTAGAAGCCATCGACAAGTTGGAAGCCTGTTCCGACCGCGCGAAGATGGCCTGCCAGAACGCCACTGGCAAGGTGGACCATTCCGTGGAATCTGCCGTGATGCGCGCGCATGAAGAACTGTCGCAGCTGAAGCACAAGCTGCACTAAGCACGGCACGCATTCGCGACACAAAAAAAGGGGCGGACTCCCTTATCGGAAATCCGCCCAATCCCAATCGCCAAGCTCGACGATATTCGGTGGACTGGCCCTGCTGACGGCGCGTCAGTCGAAGCCAAGCTCCTGCAATTTGCGTGTGATGGTGTTGCGGCCGATGCCCAGGCGTGTTGCCGCCTCGACACGGCGCCCGCGCGTAACACCAAGCGCAGCCTCCAGAATTGCCTTTTCGAAGCGACGCGTAAGCGCGTCCATCACGTCAGGTTGGCCCGCCTCGAGCATGGCCTTGGCCTCGCCTGCGAGCGCGCGCTCCCAGCCTGCGGCGATGGATGCGCCCACTGAAGTCGTCGAAAGCAACGCATCGACCGACGGCGCAACACCATACGGTTCCCCACCATGCGACGGCTCGCCGATGAAGGCCGGGCGCGCCTGGGCATCGCCCATGGCAGGCAGCATCTGCGCGTTGCCTCGCACCAGATCGGCGGGCAGATCCTTGCTTTCAATGGTCTGCGCCGGCGCCATCACGGTCAGCCAGTTGCAGAGGTTTTCCAGTTGCCGCACGTTGCCCGGGAACGGCAGCGTGGCGATATGCGCCAGCGCATCGTCCGACATACGCTTGGGCTCCACGCCCAGTTCCTTGGCGCTCTTCTGCAGGAAATGGCGCGCGAGCAGCGTGATGTCTTCCGGACGTTCACGCAGCGCCGGCAAGCGCAGACGGATCACGTTCAGGCGGTGAAACAAGTCCTCGCGGAACAGGCCGTCCTTGACGCGCGTTTCAAGATTCTGGTGCGTCGCCGCGATGACGCGCACGTTGGCCTTGAGCGGGTTGTGACCGCCCACGCGATAGAAGTGTCCGTCCGACAGTACGCGCAGCAACCGCGTCTGCAGATCGAACGGCATGTCGCCGATTTCATCGAGGAACAGCGTGCCGCCCTCGGCTTGCTCGAAGCGCCCGCGGCGCATGGTCTGCGCGCCGGTAAAGGCGCCGCGTTCATGGCCGAACAGCTCGGATTCCAGCAGATCTTTCGGAATCGCCGCCGTATTCAGCGCGATGAAGGGGCCGCTCGCACGCGGGCTGTGCTTGTGCAGCGCCCGGGCCACCAACTCCTTACCCGTGCCAGATTCGCCGGTGATCAACACCGTCACATTGGACTGCGACAGCCGCCCGATCGCGCGGAACACGTCCTGCATGGCCGGCGCCTGCCCGAGAATCTCAGGCGCATCGCTCAGGCGATCGTCGATTTCCTCCTCGCGCAGGCTCTCTTCGAGCGCGCGGCGGATCAGCTCGACCGCGCGATCCACGTCGAACGGCTTGGCCAGGTATTCAAACGCGCCGCCCTGGAACGCCGCCACGGCGCTATCCAGGTCCGAATACGCGGTCATGATGATGACCGGCAGCCCCGGGTGCTTGGCCTTGATGGCCTGCAGCAGATCCAGCCCCGAGCCGCCCGGCATGCGGACGTCGGAGATCAGGACTTGCGGCGTTTCTTCGTCGAGCGCGTTGAGCGCATCGCGCACATTGGTAAAGCTGCGCGAGAGTAGGCTCTCACGCGCCAGCGCCTTCTCAAGGACCCAGCGGATGGATTGATCGTCGTCGACTATCCAGATTGGCTTCATGTGTTGGTTCGTCTGCTTGACTTCGTCTCGCCTGGGCCGTCTCGTGCTGCGTTGTTGAAGCTGCGACGCTTCAGTGCAGCGGCACGAGAATGCGGAAATCCGTCTGACCTGGCCTGCTCTCGCATTCGATCAGACCATCGTGCTGCTGCACGAACGTCTGCGCGAGTGTCAGGCCCAGCCCACTTCCCCCCTCCCTTCCGGACACCAGCGGGAAGAAGATTCGCTCGCGGATGTCGTCCGGGATACCAGGACCGTTGTCCACTACATGCAAGTCCAATGCCAGCTTGTAAAGACGTTTTGCAATCGTAACTTTGCGTGCGACGCGCGTGCGCAGAATGATTTCGCCGTCGCCCTGCGCAATGCGAGGGCCCAGCGCATGCGCCGCGTTGTGAACGATGTTGAGCATGGCCTGGATGAGCTGCTCCTTGTCGCCTCGAAACTCCGGCAGGCTCGCGTCGTAGTCGCGCACGATATGCAGGCCCTGCGGAAACTCCGCCAGCACGACCGAACGCACACGCTCGAGCACCTCGTGGATGTTCACATCGCCAACGATATGGGGATGCCGGTGCGGTTCTAGCAGGCGGTCGACCAGCGTCTGCAACCGGTCGGATTCCTTGATGATGACTTGCGTGTACTCGCGCAGCGAGCGCTCCGGCAGCTCGAACTCCAGCAACTGCGCCGCGCCGCGAATGCCGCCCAACGGGTTCTTGATCTCGTGCGCAAGGTTGCGGATCAGTTCCTTGTTGGCGGAGGTCAGGTCGAGCAGACGCTCTTCGCGCTCGCTGCGGATCTTCTGCTCATTGGGCAGAAGCTCAAGCAGCACCGAGCCCGGCGCAAAGTCGAGCGCGCCCACGACGGCATGCGCATGCAGCGGCTCATGGCCCACCCGGTCGAGGGACACGTCGCGCCGCTTGGCGTCGAACTGGCGAGCTGCCACGGTGGCGATCATCTCGGCCAGCTCCGACGGATCGGCAAACAGCTCGTACAGCGACATCTCCACCAACTGGCGGCGGGACACGGCCAGTGCGGCTTCAGCGGCGGGATTGGCGTAGAAGATCGTCAGCGCCGGATGGCGGACGAAGAGGATGGGATTGGGCACCGCGTCGAGCCCGGGGAACGATGGCGGTGCACCATGGGAAAACGGAATTGGCGGAGGCCCGTCGATGGGCTCGCCTACGGAGACCTCCAACCCAGGGGCGGAGGCTGACGGCGCGGATGGCGTCGTCTGTTCCTGTTCATCGCGGCGTGCCGCTTTGCGGATCAGTCGACGCATGGTTTATCTAGTCCTTGAGATTGCCCAGCTCCCGGCGGATGGAATCGACATTGGCCTGGCTGCGCTCGATGTCGCCCTTCAACTGCGCGGTGCGGTCCAGATACTTCTGATAGTTACGTTCGTTGCCCTGGCGCTCGGGCTGACCGTTGTTGTATTCGGTCTTCAACGCCTGGAGCTTGCGCTCCTCGTCTGCCAGCTCGGCCTCCAGCACCTGACGGCGTTCGCCGTCACGTGCCTTCTGCGTAGCGTTGTCCACGCGGGGGAAACCGCCACCTGCATTGTTTTGCGCCGGTGCGGGTGCCGCTCCTGCACTGCGCGGGCTGCGCGTGCCGGGGACGGTTACCACATCTGGCAGCGTCAACTTCTTGCAGCCTTTCACGTTGCCGCTGTTGCGGTACTCCGGCACGCCATTCGGGCCGGTGCACAGATAAACATCATCAGCGTACGCGGGTGCCTGCACGGACAGCATGGCAAACACCGCGGCGGCGGCAAGCAGTCCGGATGCGATGCGTGGGGAAGGACGGAACATGAATGGAACCTGGCGGATACGTCGATCGGGCGCCGGAGTCCGGCGGACGCTCATTCTAGCCACAAAACTCCGCTTCATAAAAAGGAAGGGCGACCTGCGCCGCCCCTCCTCTCATAACCGTCTCTTCGCCCCGACATATCGCTCGGGGCGCTCGCAGATTACAGCGAGTAGTACATCTCGAACTCGAGCGGGTGCGTCGTCATGCGGAAGCGCGTGACTTCTTCCATCTTCAGTTCGATGTAGGCGTCGAGCATGGCGTTGGAGAACACACCACCGCGGGTCAGGAACTCGCGATCCTTGTCCAGGTACTCCAGAGCCTGATCCAGGCTCGAGCACACGGTCGGGATCTTTGCGTCTTCTTCCGGCGGCAGGTCGTACAGGTTCTTGTCGGCAGCTTCGCCCGGGTGGATCTTGTTCTGCACGCCGTCCAGGCCGGCCATCAACAGAGCCGAGAAGCCCAGGTACGGGTTCATCAGCGGATCCGGGAAGCGCGTTTCGATACGGCGGCCCTTCGGGTTCGCAACGTACGGAATACGGATCGAAGCCGAACGGTTGCGAGCCGAGTAAGCCAGCTTGACCGGAGCTTCAAAGCCCGGCACCAGACGCTTGTACGAGTTCGTACCCGGGTTGGTCAGGGCGTTCAGCGCGCGGGCGTGCTTGATGATGCCGCCGATGTAGTACAGCGCGAATTCCGACAGGCCGGCATAGCCGTTGCCTGCGAACAGGTTCTGGCCGTCCTTCCACACGGATTGGTGCACGTGCATGCCCGAACCGTTATCGCCCACGACCGGCTTCGGCATGAACGTGGCGGTCTTGCCGTACGTGTGCGCGACGTTCTGGATCACGTACTTTTGCAGTTGGGTCCAGTCGGCGCGTTGCACCAGCGTGCTGAACTTCGTGCCGATTTCGTTCTGACCTTGGCCCGCCACTTCGTGGTGGTGCACTTCAACCGGAATGCCCAGCGATTCCAGGATCAGGCACATTTCCGAGCGCATGTCTTGGAAGGTGTCGATCGGGGCAACCGGGAAGTAGCCGCCCTTCTTGCCCGGACGGTGACCCGAGTTGCCGTGTTCGAAGTCCTTGCCCGACGACCACGGAGCTTCTTCGGAATGGATCTTCACGAAGCAACCCTGCATGTCGATGTTCCAGGTCACGCCGTCGAAGATGAAGAATTCGGGTTCCGGACCAAAGTAGGCGGTGTCGCCCAGGCCCGTGCTCTTCAGATAGGCTTCAGCGCGCTTGGCGATCGAGCGCGGGTCGCGGTCGTAGCCCTTGCCGTCCGACGGCTCGACCACGTCGCAGGTCAGGACCAGGGTCGGCTCTTCGTAGAACGGGTCGATGTGTGCGGTGTTTGCATCCGGCACCAGCAGCATGTCCGACGCTTCAATGCCTTTCCAGCCGGCGATCGACGAGCCGTCGAATGCGTGGCCGCTTTCGAACTTGTCTTCGTCGAAGTGCGAAACGGGGACCGAGACGTGCTGCTCCTTACCCTTGGTATCGGTGAAGCGGAAATCGACGAACTTGACGTCGTTTTCCTTCACGAGCTTCATCACGTCTGCAATGCTTTGGGACATGCCATTCTCCTGGTAGCGCAATAACGCAAAGTATTGTGAGCCGGTTGTGTGACGGATCGCTGCACATCGGCTGCAACTCGCCCTCACTCCGAAACATCTTCTTTCCAGCAAGGTCGTCCGACAAACGGACGCCCCCGAAAAAGACCGCGGGAATCTTAGCAGAAACTATGCCAATTCCGGCCCGACAATGGGCAAGCACTCCCGCAAACAGTGCAGTGCCGCGCCAACCCATGTCTGACACGGTGCGTGCTCCCGCAATCCAGCCGAACGGTGTCAGGCAAAATCCTCGCCCATGTGAGCAAGGCTGTTCAAGTAGCATAGTCAACGCACGAAAAAGGTGCATAAAAACCCAACTCGCACCGCTGTAGTGCGTTAAGGCTGTGCCCGCACCGTTTGGGTGATTTCCGCCCGACCGATGTGACGGCAGCGCTAAAATGATTGTTTCCCATTTCACACGCTCAATCGCCATGACTGCCACTACGCTCACTCGCGAGTCCCTGCTCGAGGCCGCCGCCGCTCGCCGCGAGGCAGATCAGCTGCCGTACTTTGGCGCGCTGTCGCCGCAAGAGACTGCCGCGCTGTTGGCCGCCGACCCGCAAGCGCGGCTCGTGGACGTGCGCACGCGTGCCGAACTCGACTGGGTTGGCACGCCGGACGTTTCGCCAAGCCAGTTTGTGCATGTGGAGTGGAATCAGTATCCGGGCGGCGTGCGCAACGCCAATTTCCTGAGCGCGCTGGAAGCCGCCGTGCCGAAGGACGTGCCCGTGTTGTTCCTATGCCGGAGCGCCGCGCGCTCCAAGCATGCAGCGGCGGCGGCCGCGCAGGCGGGTTATGCGGCAGCGATGGATGTGCTCGAAGGTTTTGAGGGCGCCAAAGACACCGAGGGCCATCGCAAGACCGTGGAAGGCTGGTGCTTCCGGGGCCTGCCCTGGCATGGCGCCTGAGGCACGCCGCTGAACGTCAGGACGCCGTGGGGGCGTCCGCCTCGAAAATCTCGCCGCCAAGCGCCAGCGCGCCCTCTCGCAGCAGCACATAGGCGCGTGCCACGGCTTCCGGTGAACCTTTAACGCCCAGGTCGATGTGCGAGCGGGCGTAGCGCTCCCCGCGCGCGGCATCGCCCACGCTGGGCAGGCTGAAGACCTTCACGCCATCGAACTCGGCTTCGACGCGCTCCATCAGCGGTGTGAGCCGCGACTCCGGCAGGCCGAACACCAGGAACGAGCGCTCTTCGCGCGGCGCGCGGTGAAATTGATCGGCGTAATAAGTGTCGAGCACCCACTCCATCATCGGCCACGCCATCACCGGAAAACCCGGCATGAAATGGTGATGCGCCACGGAGAAACCGGGGATGCGGTTGTAGCTGTTCGGGATGATGCGTGCGCCCTGCGGAAACTCGCCCATCTTGAAGCGGTGCTGGTTTTCGGGCGTGGAGACATCTGCCTTGACCGGGTCACCGTTGGCCGACTCGGAAATGCGCAACGTGATCTGCTCGCGCGCTTCCGGATGCAGCTCCAGCGGCACGCCCAGCGCAGCAGCTGCGCATTGGCGTGTGTGGTCATCGGGCGTCGCGCCGATACCGCCAGTGCAGAACACCACGTCGTCGCTGGCGAAGGTACGCTTGAGCACGCTGGTGATGCGCGCGGGTTGGTCGCCGACGTATTCCGCCCACTCCAACGCCAGGCCGCGCTCGCCGAGCACTTCGATCAGCTTGCGCAGGTGTTTGTCTTCGCGGCGACCGGAGAGAATCTCGTCGCCGATGATGATCATGCCGAAAGCCATGTCAGTTCCGATGGTTTCTGATTATTCGCGAGGCAATTCAATGGTAGTGACCTCGATCTCGATGGCCTCGACCATGCGCGCAGGCGGCGCTTCAGCACGAAGGCGTGTGAGCGCGCGCAAGCAGAAATGGCCGAACCACAGCGCCGAGAAAATGAAGATCAGTACGTACAGCCAGATGACGGCGATGGCGATAATCGGGAACAGCACAATCGTCACCACCGACGACACCCACAGCAGCGTTGGCGCCGAGCCCAGCATGCCCACCGCCACGCCAATGCCCAGGAGCGGCAGCCGGTAGCGCTGCATGATCGCGCGGCGCTCTTCGGCCGTTGCGTGGTCAGCCAACGCGTCGTACGTCATCAAACGGTACGTGAGCCAACCCCACAGCAATGGGGGAATCAGTGCAAAAAACGGGGGGATCAGCCACAACGGCAGCGTGACGATCGCCACCAGAATGACCACCAGCGTGCATAGCAGCGCATGCGTCAGGCTGCCCAGCACCGACCCGCCCTTGCGACGCTCAAGCTGCGGATAGCTGCGATCAAGAAAACGCATGACCACCGGCACCGATGCCACGCTCACCAGCACAAGGATTGATACGACAATCACAGGCACCAGCAAGGTGATCACGAGCAGCGGCGCAATGGCCGACCACAATCCGGCCATGCCGATGGCGTTGAGGCCGCTCTTGATCCAGCCCATGAAGGCCCAGCCTTCCACGGCGTTGCGGGCCATGCCGTTCATGGCATCCCAGCCGAAATACAGCACCCCTCCCCAGACCACCACGGCCACGACGAAAGGCAGGACCGTCAGGAACAGCATGCGCGGATGCAGTTGCGAGAGCAGCGCCCGGCCAAATGAGCGAATCAGGTCGTTCATGCAGAAATCGGGAAATCAGGGAGCGAACAGCCTAGCACAGCGTGCAGAAATGACGCTGGCGCCGTCGCGCGTGAGCTTTACGCCCGGCCGAACAAGCGCTTGAGGCCAAGCCACTGCTGACGCAGCACGCCGCGCCCGTAGTCGCGCGAGCGCCCTTGCGGTGCGGGAAGTTGATCGCGGATACCGGTGGCGTGATACTCGGGCGAGAAGATGGCGGTGCCGAACAGCATGTCCCACCACGGGAACAGCACGCCAAAGTTGCAGCCGCCCAGCACGCCCGGCTTGCCCGGCACTTCATGGCCCAGCCCAATCGCGTGATGCAACCGATGGAAGCGTGGCGAGATCAGCAGCCGGTCGCCCAGCCACCCGAAATGCAACCGCACGTTGGCGTGCTGCAGGCTCTGCAGCAATTGCGAAATGGCAACCAACAGAACGTACTGCGAAGGCTCAACCCCGATGACCAGCGCCGCGACGGCAAACACCGCACCACGCAGTACATCATCGAGGATGTGGTTGCGGTCATCGGACCACAGCGTCATCTGCTGCTGGCTGTGATGCAGCGAATGCAGGTTCCACCACCAGTGAAATTTGTGTGAGAGGCGGTGATACCAGTAGTCGAGCAGGTCGAACAACACCAGATAGATCAGAAAGCTGACGACGGCGACGGACGTGACGCCTGGCCACCAGTCTTCCACGTTCAGATGCGCCCAGCCCCAGAAGCGCAGCTTGCCGTCAAGGTCGTCGACCAGCGGCTGCAGCGTGAAAAACATCAGCAACGGGAAGAAACCCAGGCGGTGAAAGAGCGTGTAGAAAATGTCGGCACGCACGGCCTTGCGATCTTGCAGCGGCTCCACCGGGCGCCAGCGTTCCAGCGGACGGAAGATCAGCAGCAGCACCGCGATCTGCACCAGCCCCATCAGCAGCCATTCCGTGCCGGGATAGGCATCTTCAACGTAACCACCCAGGCCGACGGCATAGGTGATCGGCATCACGAGGTGCTGGAAGAGCACGTCCTGCGCTTGCGTGAAGGTGTCGGCGATCCAGTCAAACATGTCAGCGGGCCGCAGTGTGTGCCGGGTGGGCAGCAAACCACGCTTGGTACTGCGGATGATCGCGCAGCGTAGCGAAGCAGAAACCCTTGCGTTCCAGGCCGGTGATCAACGGCTCCAGATCCGCGGGCGCCCACGGATCCTTGCGCGACCAGATTCCCAGATGCGCCATGGTGATGTCGCCATCGCGCAAGTTGGACAGCGCCTTCTGCAGCAACGCGTCGTTCGGATAGCGCTCGGACGGCAACTCATCACCCAGGAAACCGGCGGGCGCCCATGCAACGTGGGCGAACCCGCATTGCTTGGCCCAGGCCTCGGTCGTCGCAGAAAGATGACCACCCGGCGCACGCCACAGCGGATCCATCGGCTGACCGGTCATGGCCTTGAAGCGCTCGGCGCTGTGTTTCAGTTCCGCACAGAACTCAGGCTCGCCCCACACGACATTACGGCCGCCCTGCTCGCCAAACTGCGGGCGGAAGCGGACCTTGCCCGCACCCGCCTCGCCCTTGTAATAGACGTGATCGAAGGTGTGCGTACCGAAGGCGTGGCCGTCGGCAGCAAGCGATTTCCAATACGGTGCCCAGCCGTCATCCAGCGTGCTGTCGCCGTGGATGGTTTTCTCGTTGGCCAGGAAAAACGTGGCGTGAATGCGATGGCGGCGCAGCGTGTCGGCAATCAACTGCGCCTGGCTCATGCTGCCGGTGTCGAATGTCAGGTAGACGGTGCCTTTGCACGCGCCGGCATTCACGCCACCGGGCGCAGCCGTGGCCAGCGCACATAGCGCCAGCGCAGCCGAGGCCGCTACAGCACGCAACATCGACAGGCCGGATTTCATCGTCGTCGTTTCGTCACGCTCAAATCAGCGGAGCGCGCGTGCGGAAGTAAATACCGTGCGGCGAGCGCCCAACCTTGATCTCTTCCACCACCTTGCGGCTTGCCACGTCGACAATCGCCACGCGCTTGGCCCAGCGGCAGGTCACCCACAGTTGCTTGCCGTCGGCGGTCAACTCCATGTCGTCGGGGCCGGGCGGGAGGCCCGTGATGTCGCCCACCTTGGTCAGCGTTTGCTGATCGATGATGCTGATCGTGCCCGACACGCGGTTCGACAGGAACAAGTGGCGCTTGTCACCCAGCGCGCGGAAGTTGTGCGCGCCCTTGCCGGTCGGGATGCGCTTGACGCTGGTGCGGTTGTGCCAGTCGATCACTTCGACGTAATCGGCGCCGGTCATGCCAACCAGCAGGTATTTCTGATCGGTCGTCACCCACACGCCGGCGGGCGCGGAGCCAATGGTCATGCGCCACATGACGTTCTGCGTGGGCAGGTCGATGGCCATCACCTCGTTGGAATCCTGCACCGTGACGAACGCGATCTTGCTGTCGGCAGTGAAGGCAATGTGGCTGGGCGTCTTGGCCGCTGGAATCTGTTTGGCGATGGTCAGCGCATGGCCGTCCCAGCGGTAAATGTCGATGCGGTCCAGACGGTTGCCCGTGGTCAGAAACCACTTCTGGTCGGGCGAGAAGCCGATCTGGTACGGATCGTCGATACGCGGCACGCGCTGCTGAATCTTGCCTGTGACGGGATCGAGGAAAACGAGGTCGTTGCCGACGGCGTTGGCGACGATCAACGACTTTTCGTCAGGCGTCGCGATCAGGTGGTGCGGCTCCTTGCCGATGGGGAACGTCTCCAGCACCTTGCGGGTGTCTTTGTCGATCAAAGAGACGCTTGCGTCGCCCGAGTTGAGCACGGTGACGACTTCGGCACGCGCCGCATGCGCTGCCATCAAAGCAGCGGCCGAGAGGACAAGCGTGGAAAACCAACGGGAGGCAAACGAGGCGCGCAAGGCAGACATATCGAGAAGATTCAGCAACTTAGCCAGCCATTCTAACGCTCGCATTTACGCCGTCGCTGACACAAATCAAAAAAAGAAAGCGGGAACTTTCCCCGCTCCCAACAACGCATTGCAGCTATCGCTGCATCGATTCCCACACCTTCTGCAGCCGCTTGACCGACATCGGCACCGGCGTGCGCAGCTCCTGTGCAAACAGGGCGATGCGGAGCTCCTCCAGCATCCAGCGGAATTCCTCCATGCGCGGGTCATTGCCGCCCTGCCCTTGCACGCGCAACGCTTTTTCCGCACGTTGATATTGCTGGACGAGCGGCGCCATCTCCTGCATCCGCTGGGTGTCGCGCGTCGGGTCAGCCTTGAGCTTGTCGATGCGCAGCGCGATGCCCTTCAGGTAACGCGGGAAGTGCGCCAACTGCGCATACGGCGTCGCCTCGATAAAGCGTTTGTGCATCAGCGTCTTGAGCTGCGCGTCGATATCGGCGGTGGCGGCGGCAAATGGCTTGGCGATCTGCAGCTTGCGCGGCAGTTGCGCATATTCGGCTAGGATGGCGCCAACCAGCCGCGCAATTTCCTGCGCCAGCAACGTCAGGCGCGCACGGCTTTCGTCCTTGCGGGCACCGAAGCTGGCGTCATCGGTCGGCAGCGGGTCTTGCAGGCAGGCGCGCTCCAGCGTGGCATTCAGGATCTGGTCGCGCAGATCATCCTGCGTGCCCAAGTTCATGAACTGGATTGCCATCTGCGACAGGCCCGGGATGTTCTTTTCCAGATACTTCAACGGCTCGCGCAGCTGGATTGCGAACAACCGCCGCAAGCCCAGGTGATGGATGCGCGTGGCTTCTGCCGGATCATCGAAGACTTCCACATCGCAGTGGTCACCGGCATCGACGAGCGCCGGATAGCCGAACAGCGTCTGGCTGCCTTTGCGAACTTCCAGCAGTTCCGGCAACTCGCCGAAATTCCACGTGGTCAGGCCCGAGTAAAGTGCGGCGTTTGCCGGAGCTTCAGACTTGCCTGCCTTGCCGGGCTTGGCGCCCTCGTTCTGGGCTCCAGCCACGGCAGCGTCCTGCGCGGCGATCGACTGGAATGTCTGCTGCGCGCGGCCGCCGAGTTCCGCCCGCAACTGGGCCAGGTTGCGCCCCATGTCGAGCTGGCGACCGTGCTCGTCGATCACCTTGAAGTTCATGAAGTGATGCGCAGGCAGCGTCTCGAGCTTGAAGTCGGCACGCTTGAGCGCGATGCCAGTCTGCTCGCGCACATCGGCGATCAAGCGGTCCAGCAACTCGCCATCCCCCAACCGCACGCGCGAGACGAACCCCGCGGCGTAGTCCGGCAGCGGCACGCAGTGGCGGCGCAGCTTCTGCGGCAGGCTTTTCAAGAGCAGATGCACCTTCTCCTTGAGCATGCCCGGCACCAGCCATTCGGTACGCTGCGCGGGCACCTGGTTGAGCGCGTACAGCGGCACTGTGAGCGTCACGCCATCGCGCGGGCTGCTGGGCTCGAAGTGGTACGTCAAGCCCATGTCGATGCCGGCAATCGGCAGCATCTTCGGGAACAGCTCGGTCGTGATGCCGGCCGCCTCATGCCGCATCAGGTCATCGCGATTCAGGTACAAAAGCTTCTGGCCGCTCTTGCCGCCCGCGCTGGCGGCTTCGGCATACCAGCGCTCGAACGAGACAGTGTTGTAGATGTCCGCCGGAATCTGGCTGTCGTAGAACGCGTAGATCAGCTCGTCGTCCACCAGCACGTCTTGTCGACGTGACTTGTGTTCGAGGTTTTCGATCTCGCGCACCAGGCGCTGGTTGTGCGTGAAGAACGGCAGACGCGTTTCGAATTCGCCATCGACCAGCGCGCGGCGGATGAACATCTCGCGCGCTTCCTTCGGCTGCATCGGCCCGAAGTGCACGCGGCGCTGCTGATAGACCGGCAGCCCGTACAGCGTGCCACGCTCAAAGGCCATCACCTGCCCGGCCTTCTTTTCCCAGTGCGGATCGCTCCACGACACCTTCAACAGATGCGCGCCGACCTTCTCCACCCATTCGGGCTCGATACGTGCCAGCGTGCGACCGAACAGGCGGCTGGTTTCGATCAGTTCGCCACCCACGACCCACTTGCCCGCCTTGCGCGCAATGACCGAACCCGGCCACAGGAAGAACTTGATACCACGCGCGCCGAGGTATTCCCGGCCTTTCCCATCCGCCTCTTCGATGCGCACACCGATGTTGCCGAGCAAGCCCGTCAACAGTGCCAGATGCAACTGCTCATACGTCGGATCGGATTCGTTGAGCTTCCAGCCCTGCTCCGCCACCGTGGTATGCAACTGCGAATGCACGTCGCGCCATTCACGCAGCCGCACATGCGACAGGAAATGCGCGCGGCACTGATCCTGCAATTGTTTGTTCGACTTCTTGTGCGCGATGGCCTCTTCAAACCATTTCCACAGCTTCACCCAGCCGAGGAACTCCGATTTCTCATCGGCAAACTGGCGATGCGCCTGATCAGCCTGCTGTTGGAGTTCTTGCGGGCGCTCGCGCGGGTCTTGCACGGACAAGGCGCTCGCGATGATCAGCATCTCGCGCAGGCACTGGTGGTCGCGGCCGGCCAGAATCATCCGCGCTACGCGGGGGTCCAGCGGCAGGCGGGCGACCTGCTTGCCCAGCGGAGTCAACGCATTTTCATCGTCGACGGCGCCGAGCTCTTGCAAGAGCTGGTAGCCGTCGGCAATTGCGCGGCCAAGCGGCGGCTCGATGAAGGGGAACTGCTCGACATCCGTCAGCCGCAGCGCCTTCATGCGCAGGATGACCGCCGCCAGCGACGAACGCAGGATTTCCGGATCGGTGAAACGCGGCCGCGCAATGAAATCCGCCTCTTCATACAAGCGGATGCAAACGCCGTCGGCCACCCGGCCGCATCGACCGGCACGCTGGTTGGCCGCGGCCTGCGACACCGGCTCGATCTGCAGTTGCTCGACCTTGTTGCGATAGGAATAGCGCTTCACGCGCGCCAGCCCCGTATCAACAACGTAGCGAATGCCCGGCACCGTGAGCGAGGTCTCGGCCACGTTCGTCGCCAGCACGATGCGCCGGGCGTTGGACGGCCGGAACACACGCTCCTGCTCCTGCACGGACAAGCGCGCAAACAGCGGCAGGATCTCGGTATGCGCGGGATGGTGCTTGCGCAGCGCCTCGGCAGCCTCGCGAATCTCGCGCTCGCCGGGCAGGAAGATGAGCACGTCGCCCGGGCCTTCGCGGGCAAGCTCATCCACCGCATCGACGAGCGCTTCGTAGAGATCACGCTCCTTGTCCTTCTCGTCGCGCTGAATCGGACGGTAGCGCACCTCAACCGGATACAACCGACCGCTGACTTCGATGACTGGCGCTGGCCCCTTTGGGCCTGCGAAGTGCTCGGCAAACCGCTGCGCGTCGATGGTCGCCGAAGTGATGATCACCTTCAGGTCGGGCCGGCGCGGCAGAAGCTGCTTGAGATAGCCGATCAGGAAGTCGATGTTGAGGCTGCGTTCGTGCGCCTCGTCGATGATGATCGTGTCGTAGGCGCGCAGCAGCGGATCGTTCTGCGTCTCGGCCAGCAAGATGCCGTCGGTCATCAGCTTGACCGACGCACCCGCCGAGAGCGTGTCGTTAAAGCGCACCTGGAAGCCCACATGCTCGCCCACCGGCGTGCCGATTTCCTGCGCGATGCGCTTGGCCGTAGACGTCGCGGCAATCCGACGGGGCTGCGTATGCCCGATCAGCCCCGTGCCGCCCGCGCCGATACCCCGCCCGATCGACAGGCAGATTTTCGGCAACTGCGTGGTCTTGCCCGAGCCGGTCTCGCCGGAGACGATCACCACCTGATTAGCGGCGATGGCCTGAGCGATCTCGTCGCGCCGAGCCGACACGGGCAGCGCTTCGGGAAACGTGATCGGCGGGACGCGGTTCGCTCGTGCGCGGCGCGCCTCCAGCGCCGCGGCGAGTTCTTCCGGCGTGGGCTTTTGGCGGCGCTGCGGACGAGCATTGCCACCGGGCTTGCGCTCGGGCGGCGGCGTGTCTTTCGGCGATTTCTGGGAGGGCGCCGCCGGGCTTGGCCGGGGCGGCTGGGCGTGGGAATCTGACATCGGGCGGGATTATAATCCGCGCATCTTTCCTACGCCGGCCCGCGCCCCGTGCCGCTTTTCCTCCTCCGTCCGTGACCGCTCGCTCCTCCGCCCCCGCCTCCGGCGTTTCGCTGGCGGCGCACACGCCCGCCCCCGTCGACGTCGCCCCAATTCCGCCCACGCCCGAACAGCAGCAGTTTGTGGATTGGCTGCGCGAGGTGGCGCCTTACATTCACTCCTTCCGCGACAAGACCTTCGTGATCGGCTTTGGCGGCGAGCTGGTCCAGGCCGGCATGCTGGGCGCGCTCGTCAACGACGTCGCACTGTTGCATGCGATGGGAATGCGCATCGTGCTGGTGCACGGCTCGCGCCCGCAGGTGGAAGAACAGCTTGCCCTGCGCAATGTGAAAACACAGTTCGTGGATGGCGTACGCGTGACGGACGCCGCCGCGCTGGAATCCGCCAAGGAAGCCTCCGGCGAACTGCGTCTGGATATCGAAGCGGCCTTCAGCCAGGGCCTGCCCAACACACCGATGGCCGGCGCGCGCATGTCGGTGGTATCCGGCAACTTCGTGACGGCGCGCCCGGTGGGCATCGTCAACGGCGTGGACTTCCAGCACACGGGGCTGGTGCGCAAGATCGATGCGGAGTCGATCCAGCACTCCCTGTCCAACCGCAAGATCGTGCTGCTCTCGCCGCTGGGCTTTTCGCCGACGGGCCAGGCGTTCAACCTGTCGATGGAAGACGTGGCCGCCAACACCGCCACGGCGCTTAAGGCCGACAAGCTCATCTTCATCACGGAGTTGCCCGGCATCATGGACCGCGTGGGCAAGCTGCAGCAGGACCTGTCGATGGAGACAGCCATCGAGCGCCTGCGCGACGGTAGCCTGTCGCACGACACGGCCTATTACCTGCAGCACATCGTCAAGGCGATGCGCGGCGGCGTGCGCCGGGCGCACGTAATCCCGTTCGCGCTGGACGGCAGCATCCTGCTGGAACTGTTCCTGCACGACGGCGTGGGCACTATGGTGTCGCACACCGATCTGGAATACCTGCGCGAGGCCACGCTGGATGACGTGGGCGGCATCGTCTCGCTCATCGAACCGCTCGAGGCGGACGGCACGCTGGTGCCGCGCGAACGCCGGCTGCTGGAGCGCGACATCGCCAACTTCTCGGTCATCGAGCACGACGGCATCATCTTTGGCTGCGTGGCGCTGTATCCGTACCCGAAAGACGGCATGGCCGAAATGGCCTGTCTGATCGTCTCCCCAGACAGCCAAGGCACCGGCGACGGCGAACGCCTGCTCAAGCACACCGAAGTGCGCGCCCGTGCGCTGGGCCTCAAGCGCCTGTTCGTGCTCACCACGCGGACGGAGCATTGGTTCCTCAAGCGCGGCTTCGTGCGCGCCAGCGTGGATGACCTGCCGGAAGACCGCCGCAAGCTGTACAACTGGCAGCGGCGCTCGATGGTGCTGATGAAGAAGCTCTAAACCCTTGGCGCGCGTCGTGGAATCCAAGCCCGGCGGCGCGCGGCCTTTACAATAGCGGCACCTGCGTCGCGCTCGAGCGGCGCTCCCGCCACACAAGAGGAATCCCCATGGCCCGCATGGTCCACTGCGTCAAGCTCAACAAGGAAGCCGAAGGTCTCGACTTCCCGCCCCTGCCCGGCGAACTGGGCAAGAAACTCTGGCAAAACGTCTCGAAGGAAGCCTGGGCTGGCTGGCTCAAGCACCAGACCATGCTGATCAACGAAAACCGTCTGAACATGGCCGATTCGCGCGCACGCCAGTACCTGCTCAAGCAAACCGAGAAGTACTTCTTTGGCGACGGCGCAGACGAGGCTGCCGGCTACGTGCCACCGCCCTCGGCCTGATTTGCCGTTACCAATAAAAAAGCCGTTCAGCACAAACTGAACGGCTTTTTGTTTGGACAACGCTCATCCGAAGTGCCGCAACGAGCATAAAAAAAGCCGCCCATTTACGCGAGCGGCTTTTCGACGCGAAACACCTGGCGATCAGAAATCACGCCGCTGCACACCCGCTTCAGTACCCAGCAGCAGCACGTTGGCGCCGCGCTTTGCAAACAGGCCGACCGTCACCACACCCGGAATATCATTGACGATCGATTCGAGGCCCTTCGGATCGGCAATACGCAGGCCCACCACATCGATGATCACGTTGCCGTTATCGGTCTTGTAGATCTGGCCTTCCTTGGTCATGCGCAGACGCGGCTGGCCGCCCAGCGCAGCGAGTTGGCGCGCCACGGCGGCACGTGCCATGGGCACCACTTCCACCGGCAGCGGGAATGCGCCCATCGTCTCAACGAGCTTGCTGCCGTCAGCAATGCAGACGAACACGCTGGCAACCGAGGCAACGATCTTTTCACGCGTGAGCGCACCGCCGCCGCCCTTGATCATGGCGCCCGAGGCGTCAATCTCGTCAGCGCCGTCCACGTAGACGGGAATGGCATCGACCTCGTTCAAATCGAGCACCGTGAAGCCGTGGCCCTGCAAGCGGCGTGTCGAAGCTTCGGAGCTGGACACCGCGCCGGCAAAGCGCGCCTTGTGCGGCGCCATCGCGTCGATGAACAGGTTGGCCGTCGAGCCGGTGCCGACACCCAGCACGGCGCCCTCGGGCACGTTGGCCAATACGTAATCTGCTGCGGCCTGCGCCACCAGCGCCTTCAGTTCATCCTGCGTCATCGCAAACACTCGGTCGGAATCGGAAAACCCGGTAGTGTACCGGATCAATGCGGTGGCTCCCGGCCGGCTGGCGGAGCCAAACCTGCGGAGTACAATCGATTCACCTTTCCACCTCCAGCGCAACGCTGGAACGTACTTCGGACTCGCTTCATGACTCAGCTCGATCAACTCAAGCAGTTCACCACCGTCGTCGCCGACACGGGCGATTTCCAGGCCATGCGCGCCTACGCGCCGCACGATGCAACGACCAATCCGTCGCTGATCCTCAAGGCCGTGCAAAAGGCCGAATACCGCCCGCTGCTGGAGCAAGCCGTGCGCGACGCCCGCAGCGACAGTGTGGAAGACATCATCGATGCCGTGCTCGTGGCATTCGGCTGCGAGATCCTGTCGATCATCCCCGGCCGCGTGTCGACCGAAGTCGATGCGCGCCTGTCGTTCGACACCGAGGCGACGGTCGCTAAGGCAAAGCATTTGATTGCGCTGTACGAGGCGCGTGGCGTGGCGCGCGAACGCGTGCTGATCAAGATCGCGTCGACTTGGGAAGGCATCCGCGCGGCGGATCAGCTCCGTGCAGAAGGCATCCGCTGCAACATGACGCTGCTGTTCTCGCTGGCCCAGGCGGTGGCGTGCGCAGAAGCAGGCGTGCAGCTCATCTCGCCCTTCGTCGGCCGCATCTACGACTGGTACAAAAAAGATGCCGGCGCCAACTGGGATCCGGTCGCGCAGGGCGGCGCGAACGACCCCGGCGTGCAGTCCGTCCTGCGCATCTACAACTACTACAAGAAGTTCGACTACCCCACCGAGGTCATGGGCGCGAGCTTCCGCAATATCTCGCAGATCGTCGAACTGGCTGGCTGCGACCTCCTGACCATCAGCCCGGATCTGCTCGCCCAGCTGCAGCAATCCGATGCGCCGGTCGAGCGCAAGCTGTCTCCCGACAACGCCAACGCAGCCAATATCGTGCGGCTGCCCGCCGACGAGAAATCGTTCCGCTGGCACATGAATGCAGACGCAATGGCCACCGAAAAACTGGCAGAAGGCATCCGCCTGTTTGCGGCGGACGCGATCAAGCTGGAAGCGCTGATTGAGCCGCTGCGCGCAGCGGCGTAAGAAAAAAGCCGGGTCTTATCCCAGCATGGCGGGCAGGCACACGCCCGCCGGCTGGTGGATCACCAAGTCGGCCGTTGCATCCAGGGCGCTCGGTTCCGGATTCACGACAATCACCTTGGCACCGTGGTCCTGCGCCAACCCCGGCAACCCGGCCGCCGGATACACCATGCCGGATGTGCCGACCACCAGACAAAGGTCGCAGGTATTGGCGGCCTCTTCTGCGCGGTAGTTCGCTACCAGCGGCAGTGGCTCGCCAAACCACACCACGCCCGGGCGCAGCATCGCGCCACACGCCGCACAACGCGGTGGGCGCCCCGGCTCGGCGGTGGCGATATCGCATTTGCCGCAGCCACCCAGCCACTTGTCAGCAAACAGGTTGCCGTGCAGCTCGATCACCCCTTCGCTGCCGGCGCGCTGATGCAAACCATCGACGTTCTGCGTGACGAGCGTCACCGTCTTGCGCTTGGCCAGCGCGGCAATCGCAAGATGGGCGGGATTCGGCTGCGCCTGCTGCACGCGCTCGCGGCGCTCCTGATACCAGTCCCACACCATACGGGGGTGCTTGCGGTATGCAGCCTCGGTAGCCATGTCTTCAGGGTTGAAGCGCGACCACAGGCCGGTCAAGGCATCACGAAACGTGGGCACGCCAGATTCAGCCGAGACGCCAGCCCCCGTCAGCACCATAACGTGCTGGGCGGCCTCGACCCATGCGTGGGCCTGGGCCAATGCAGCCGCATCGGATGTGGCCGTGGGTTCGACGCGCATTACTTCTTGGCAGGTGCCGCTGCCCGCTGGCGCACAGCTTCAAACAGGCACACGCCGCTGGCCACCGATACGTTCAGGCTTTCCACGCTGCCCGCCATGGGAATGCTGACCAGCGCGTCGCACGTTTCGCGCGTGAGGCGACGCATGCCCTCGCCTTCGGCGCCCATCACGATGGCAATGGGGCCTTTGAAGTCGGCTTGGTAGAGACCCTGTTCGGCTTCATCAGCCGTGCCGATCACCCATACGCCGCGCTCCTGCAACTCGCGCAGCGTGCGCGCCAGGTTGGTCACGGTGATGTACGGGACGGTTTCGGCCGCGCCGCTGGCCACCTTGGCGACCGTCGTGTTGATGCCAACGCTGCGGTCCTTCGGCGCAATCACGGCGTGCGCGCCAGCGGCATCGGCCACGCGCAGGCACGCGCCCAGATTATGCGGATCGGTCACACCGTCGAGCACCAGCAGCAGCGGCGTGCCTTCAATGCCGTCGAGCAGTTCATCCAGATTGAGCGCCAGCGAAAGCGACTCTGCCTTGGCAACCACGCCCTGATGGCGATCGGTGCCGGCAATCCCGCGCAAGCGGTCGGCGTCAGCAGGAATGAGGCGCACGCCCGCTGCTTCCGCAGCTTTCAGGAAATCCTGCATGCGGCGGTCGCGGCGGTTGGCCTCGAAGTAGATTTCGTCGATCGACTTGGCGCCGTGGCGCAGTCGGGCGGTAACGGCGTGAAAGCCGATGAGGAGCTTGGATTTAGACATGGCGCGATTGTACCCGTCTGCCCACGCTCCCCGCCCGCTTTAACGCCCCTTGGTCTTGCGCGGGGCCTTGCCTGCTGCCTTGCGCGGCGCGGTGGTCTTGGCGCCGCCCCTGGGCTTCGTGCTGCGCGCCGGCTGCTTCTTGCGCGCTGGCTTGGCGTGGGCATGCCCCGGGGGCAGTGCACGGCCACCCGGCTCGAACACCGGCTGCTCTTCGATGACGCGATCGAGCGTCTCGTCGAACGACTCCTCCGGTTTGGCCGTCCCGCCCAGCAATGCGGCCAACTGGCGCGGCTTCTTGCGGCCAACCGAGGGCGCCGGCGTTGCCCCGGCGGACTGACGCGCGGTCGCGGCTTCCGGCGCACCGGTCACCTTGGCCGGGCGCAGCGCCTTGGTTGAGGGCTCCTGGATCAGGCGGAAATCCATCTTCCGCGCATCCAGATCCACGCGCAGCAACTGCACTCGCACGCGATCAGTCAACCGATAACGGATCCCCGTGCGCTCTCCGCGCAGTTCGTTGCGGGCTTCGTCGTATTGGAAGTAATCGCTGCCCAGCTCGGTCACGTGCACGAGGCCTTCCACGTACAGCTCGTCGAGCTGCACGAAGATACCGAACGAGGTGACGGCGCTGACGGTACCCGAGAACTCGTTGCCGAGCTTGTCGCGCATGAAGTAGCACTTGAGCCAGGCTTCGACGTCGCGCGAGGCTTCATCGGCGCGACGCTCGTTGGCCGAACAGTGCACGCCCAGTTCATTCCAGATCGCTTCCGCCTTGGCCTTGTTGACAACCGCTGCCGGCACGCCTTTCTCGGCTTCGGCTTGCAAACGACGCGCCTTGGGCGACAGCGCGCTATTCAACTGCACGCCTGGTGCCAGCGCCGGCACGTAACGCGTGCGGTGCAGGATCGCTTTGATGGAGCGATGCACCAGCAAGTCCGGGTAGCGGCGGATCGGGCTCGTGAAATGCGCATACGCCGGATACGCCAGGCCAAAGTGGCCGATGTTGTCCGGGCTGTAGACCGCCTGCTGCATCGAGCGCAGCAGCATGGTCTGCAGCATCGGTGCATCAGGACGCGCGGCCACCTTCTCCATCAGTTCGGCGTAATCGGCCGCCTGCGGCTTGTCACCGCCGCCCAGCGTCAAGCCGCTGGTTTTCAGGAACGCACGCAGCGCCTGCAGCTTTTCTTCGGTCGGGCCTGCGTGAACGCGGTACAGCGCCGGGTGCTTGTATTTCTCGAGCATCTCGGCCGCACAGACGTTGGCCGTCAGCATGCACTCCTCGATCAGCCGATGTGCGTCGTTGCGGGTGCGCGGCAGGATCTGCTCGATCTTGCCCTGCGCGTTGCAGACGATGTACGTCTCGGTGGTGTCGAAGTCGATCGCGCCACGCTCGCGGCGCGCCTTGAGCAGCGTCTGATACAGCTCGTACAGGTCTTGCAGATGCGGCACCAGCGGCGCCCGCTTGGCCGCTTCCGGGCCCTTCACGTTCGACAGAATCGCCCAGACCTCGTTGTAGGTCAGGCGCGCCTTCGAGTGCATCACCGCCGGATAGAACTGATAAGCCTTGATCTCACCCTTGGCAGTGATCACCGCATCGCAGACCATGCACAGGCGGTCCACTTCCGGGTTCAACGAGCACAAGCCGTTGGAGAGCTTCTCCGGCAGCATCGGAATCACGCGGCGCGGGAAATAGACCGAAGTCGCGCGATCAATGGCGTCCGCATCCAGCGGATGCCCAGGCCGCACGTAATGCGACACGTCGGCAATTGCCACAATCAGGCGCCAGCCCTTGCTGCGGCCGATCTTGACGGGCTCCGCGTAGACAGCGTCATCGAAGTCACGTGCGTCTTCGCCGTCGATGGTGACGAGCGACACATCGCGCAAGTCGATGCGACCGGCCAGATCAGCATCGCGGACCACGTCGGGCAGCGCTTCCGCCTCGCGTTGCGTCGGCTCGGAAAACTCGTGCGGCACGCCGTACTTGCGCACGGCAATCTCGATCTCCATGCCAGGGTCGTCAATCTCACCCAGCACTTCGACCACGCGGCCAATCGGTTGTACGTAGCGGTCCGGATATTCCAGGATCTCAACGCTTACTACTTGGCCGACCTTGGCCTTGCCCTGCCCCTTCGGGGCGATCAGGATGTCGCGGCCGAGGCGCTTGTCTTCAGGCGCCACAACCAGCGTGCCGCTTTCGGACAGCAACCTGCCAATGACGCGCTTGTTGGCCCTTTGCAGGATCTCGACGATCTGCCCTTCCGAGCGCCCGCGGCGGTCGTAGCCGACGGCACGCACCAGGGCGCGGTCACCGTGCATGGCCTTCTGCATCTCGCGTTCGGGCAGGAAGATATCGGGCTCGCCGTCATCGCGCACGAAGAAGCCGAAGCCGTCGCGATGGCCGATCACGCGGCCCTCGATAAAATTGGGCTGGTGCGCCAATTCGTAGCGCCCCTTGCGGTTGAGTTCGATCTGACCATCCCGCTCCATGGCGGTCAGACGCTTGATAAAGCCGTCATGCTCCTTGCGCGTGACCGACAGCGCCTTGGCAATGTCGGTGGCAGACAGCGGAGACCCCGACGTGCGCAGCACACCGAGGATTTCCTCGCGGCTCGGGATCGGATAAGTCGGTTGATTCAATTTTTTCTTCTAGAGTGTTGACAGGATCGCAGGATCCCGTAATAATTACAGCTTCGGTACACGCACACCTGCCCAGGTGGCGGAATTGGTAGACGCACTAGTTTCAGGTACTAGCGGGTAACTCCGTGGAGGTTCGAGTCCTCTCCTGGGCACCAGAGTTTAGGAACGGCGCAACGCAAGTTGCGCCGTTTTTCTTTTCCGCGGCCAGATTGCTGTTGCTTGGTTGCTGATGCGACATTCCGCGAAGGGCGACGTGCATTGTGTCTTGGCTCTCGCGCCAGGGCCGAGGCCGGGGCTCCGGTCTCACCGCCCAAACGCTGGGTGGGCTCGAAGCCCGGCGCATCCATAAAGACACACCACGCTTCGATCAACCGCGCAGCTCGCATTGGCTAATTCCTGCAAAGCCAATCCGTACGCGGGTTTCGGGCCAATGTTGCAGCCCGTGACAGCAGGTTACCGAAGTGGCACGCACGACGCAAGCCGCACACGCCACTCCATTCACACCTCGACGCGATCGACCAACGCCTTAAACGCTCGGCACTTCACCGTTGCCGGCCGAACGTGACTTGCCGCGCTTGATCCACGCCGCCAAGTTATGCGGGCGCAGCGTATCGTATTCCTCGAATGGCTGATGGATCCAGGGGTTGGTCGGCAGGAACTGAACAGCATAGTCAGGCTTGATCTTCGAGCACCCCTTGTGCCACAGCACAGCGGTACGCACGTCGGTCACGGCCGGATAGCGCTCTTTCAGGTGACGCCCAACGCGCTCCAGCGTGATGCCCGAATCCACCAGATCATCCACCAACAGCACGCGGCCCGACAACTCGCCGCGGGTCATCGTGATGTATTGCGCGATGTCGAGATCGCCCTGCTGCGTGCCAGCGGCTTCGCGATAGCTGCTGGTCGCTAGGATGGCCAACGGCAGATCGTAGATGCGCGAAAGCTGATCGCCAACACGCAAGCCGCCGCGCGCCAAGCACAGAATCTTGTCAAACTTCCAGCCCGACTCGTGCACGACGAGCGCCAAGCGCTCAATCAGGCCGTGGTAGTCATCCCACGACACCCACAGATGCGAGTCGTCGTTGATCGGCTGGTTCATGGTGTACCTCGTCGTATCGTGAATGCGGCGCGAGTGGCCGCTATCGTGTTCTATGAAAAACGGCGCTCCATGCAAATTCGCCCGGCGAATCACCGGGCGAATCTGCGAGCAGCGCATCAGTCCTTGTAGGGGTGGCGCAGCAGGATGGTCTCGTCGCGATCAGGGCCGGTCGAGATCATAGCGATCGGAATACCAGCCACTTCTTCGACGCGCTTCAGATAAGCCTGAGCGGTCTCGGGCAGCGCATCCCACTCCTTCAGACCGAAGGTCGAGGTGTTCCAGCCGGGGAATTCTTCGTAGATCGGCTGGCACCGCGCCACGGCATCGGAGCCACGCGGCAGGATGTCGATTTCCTTGCCATCAAGCATGTAGCCGACGCACAGCTTGAGGGTTTCCAAGCCATCCAGCACATCGAGCTTGGTCATGCAGAGGCCCGACACGCCGTTGATCTGGATCGCACGACGCAGAGCGGCGGCGTCCAGCCAGCCCGTGCGACGCGGCCGCCCCGTAACCGAGCCGAATTCCTTGCCGACATTGGCCAGGCGCACGCCGATCGGATCTTGGCGCGCCGGGTTGTCCGCGTCGTACAGCTCGCTCGGGAACGGGCCCGAGCCCACGCGCGTGCAATACGCTTTGGTGATGCCAAGGATGTAATGCAGTTGACCCGGGCCGACGCCAGCACCCGCGGCGGCATTGCCTGCCACGCAGTTGCTCGACGTGACGAACGGATAAGTACCGTGGTCGATATCGAGCAACGTGCCCTGTGCGCCTTCGAACATCAAATTCTTGCCGGCTGCGTTGGCGGCAAACAGTTCGGCCGACACATCCGTCACCATCGGAGCAATGCGGCCTGCATACGACAGCATCTCGTCCAGGGTTTGCTGGAAGTCCAGCGCCGGGTGATTCAGGTACTGCGTCAGAACAAAGTTGTGGAAGTCCAGATTTTCGCGCAGACGCTCGGCAAAGTATGCCGGGTCGAACAGGTCCTGCACGCGCAGCCCGCGGCGGGCCACCTTGTCTTCGTATGCCGGGCCGATACCGCGACCGGTGGTGCCGATCTTGGCGGCGCCGCGCTTGGCTTCGCGCGCCTTGTCGATGGCCACGTGGTACGGCAGGATCAGATTGGTTGCTTCCGAAATGCGCAGGCGGTTCTGCACCTGCACGCCGGCCGATTCCAACTCGTCGATTTCTTTGAACAGCGCCTCAGGCGAGAGCACGACACCGTTGCCGATGTAACACGCGACGCCATCGCGCATGATGCCCGACGGGATCAGACGCAGAATCGTCTTCTTGCCGCCGATGATGAGGGTATGGCCTGCGTTATGTCCGCCCTGGAAACGAACCACGCCTTGCGCATGATCGGTCAGCCAATCGACGATTTTCCCTTTACCTTCGTCACCCCACTGGGTGCCGATGACGACGACATTGCGTCCTTGGCTCACTGCTGGTGCGGACATGTTGAATTTGCAGATGGGTTAAAAACGTATTCTACCCTTGTTGCCAGGGCCTTCCCTGAAATTACCGGGTATTTACACAACGTTATGCAACAACCTCAGACCGAAGCGTTGCGGGGCTTGACGATCCAGCGACCGCCCTCTTCGACAAGTTGCCTGTCGTAGGCAAACTCCTCCAGATCTTCCGGGTGGCCCGGCAGCGACTGGATGACAATTTCGCCCGCGGCGCGCAGCGCGGCAATCGCTTCGCGCAGCTTGGCATCACCAGACCACGGCGCGTGGATGGCAGCGGCGCGCGCTTCCACCGGCGAAATGCCGGCGACCTCGCGCAGGTCCAGCGAAAAACCGGTCGCCGGGCGAGCACGGCCGAAAGCCTCTCCGACCTTGTCATACCGGCCGCCACGCGCCACGGCATTCGGCACACCGGCCACATAGGCAGTGAACATCACACCACTGTGGTAGTGGTAGCCGCGCAGGTCGGCCAAATCGATGTTGACGGTTGCACCGCCTGCGCGCTCGGCCAACGTAGCCAAATCGTCCAGCGCACGCCCGATGGCGGGCAGCGCGGGCAACTGCTTACGCGCACGGTCCAGCACATCGACACCGCCGTACAGTGCCGGCAACAGGTTGATGGCGTCGCGCTGTGTCGGCGGCAAGTCGCCCGTAATAGCACGCAAAGCGGGGACATCTTTGGCGGCGAGCGCCGTGAAGAGGTCATCCTGAATGCGGACGGCAACCGGCGATTGCTCCAGCAACGCCGCGACCACCCCAACGTGGCAAAGGTCCAGGCGCACATCCGCCAGACCAGCGGCCGACAGCGCGGCGAGCATTAACTCCTGAATTTCCAGATCGGCTTCCAGGCCGGCATGGCCATAGATTTCGGCCCCAATCTGCAGCGGCTCACGCGTGACGTGAAATCCACTCGGGCGTGTATGCAATACCGATCCCGCATAGCATAGACGCGTCACGCCAGCACGGTTCAGCAAGTGCGCATCGATACGAGCGACTTGCGGCGTGATGTCCGCGCGCAGACCGATGGTGCGGCCCGAAAGTTGGTCGACCAGCTTGAACGTCTTCAGGTCCAGATCGTGACCGGTGCCCGAGAGCAGCGACTCGATGTATTCCAGCATCGGGGGCATGACCAGTTCGTAGCCGTAAGTGCGGAACAGGTCGAGCATGCGGCGGCGCAACTCTTCAATCTTGCGCGCCTCAGAAGGCAGCACATCAGCAATGGATTCAGGTAGCAGCCAATTGGTCGGCATGGCGGTCTCGCTCGGGAGTCTTGGTACGGCAGAAATTCGTAAAAACGCAGGAAGTGGGCTAGCGATGCAACAACCGCAGAAGGATCAGCCCGATCGCCATCGACACCAGACCAATCACGCGAAGCTTCTCGTCCGGCAGCTCGATCAAGGTCTGGAAGGCGCGTCGCCAAGCCCGCGGCGCCACGAACGGCAGGATGCCCTCGAATACGAGCACCAGCGCGCACGCTGCCAGCAAAACGGTGGGGAGTGACTCTTCCATGGGATGCGGTTGGCGAACGAACAAAACCCCGGCAAGCCGGGGTTTGTCCGCCTCAAATGATCAGCGACGCATTGTACTAGCGATGGCGCCCCGTCTGGGCAGCCGGCGCTGGCGTCGAGCTGCCGCCGTTCGGGCTGCGCATGTATTTGAAGAAATCGCTGTTCGGCTGCAGCACCATCACGTCCTTCCGATCACGGAACGACGCGCGATACGCCTCCATCGAGCGCCAGAATGCGGCGAACTGCGGATCGCGGCCGAACGCATCGGCGTAAATGTCCGCGGCACGGGCATCGCCTTCACCTTTGATCTTCTGCGCATCGCGGTAGGCATCCGCCAGGACGACTTCGCGCTGACGATCGGCATCGGCACGGATTTTTTCGCCCTCTGCAGCACCGGTCGAACGCAGCTCGTTGGCCACGCGCTTGCGCTCGGCTTCCATGCGGCGATAGACCGATTCGGTCACACTAGCCAGCAAGTCCACCCGCTTCAGGCGTACATCGATAATGTCTACGCCGACAGACTTGCCGTACTCCTGCACGCCTTTGAGGATGCTCTGCATCACGGCTTCACGATCCGTCGAGACCACGTCAGAAACGGTGCGGCGCGCAAACTCATCGCGAGCGATGGAGTTGATCTTCTGCGTCATGCTGTCTTGCGCGAGGCGGTTATCGCCCTTGAAGCTCACGTAGAACAGACGCGGGTCAGATACACGCCACTTTACAAACCAGTCGACCAGCAAGTTCTTCTTCTCTGCTGTGATGAAGCGATCAGCGCCGGCCACATCGATGGTCTGCAGGCGCTTATCCATGAACACCACGTTCTGCAGCGGCGGCGGGAGCTTGAAGTGCAGGCCCGGTTCTTTGATGACCTGCTTGATCTCACCAAAGGCGAACACCACGGCGTACTGCCGCTGGTCCACCACGAACACCACCGACGAAAACACCGCCAGGGCAATGACCAGCGCCACGAAGGCAGAAATCAGACGATTCATAGTGCCCTCCTGTTAGCGCGAATCGCGGTCACGGTTGCGCAGTGCTTCGCGCGAACGCGAGTCTGCGTCATTGGCCGGTGACGGATTGGAGGGAGTCGGCACGCCCTGCGCCGAACCGCTGTCCTGAGGCGACGCACCAGGCGCGACAGCGGGACGCGATGTATCGCCCTGCGTCTGCGCGATCAGCTTGTCCAGCGGCAAATACAACAGGCTGCCGTTGCTCTGGTCGACCATCACCTTAGTTGAGTTGGCGTAAATGTCCTGCATGGTTTCCAGATAGATACGGTCGCGCGTGACCTGCGGCGCCTTCGCGTATTCACGCTGCACCGAGGCAAAGCGGGCCGCATCGCCTTCCGCACGTGCGATGACTCGCGCCTTGTAGCCCTGCGCCTCTTCACCCAGACGTGCGGCCGTACCCTTGGCGCGCGGCACCACGTCGTTGGCATAAGCCTGGCCTTCGGAGATAGCACGCTCGCGGTCCTGGCCCGCCTTGGTCACGTCGTCGAACGCGGCCTGGACCTGCTCGGGTGGCTGCACGCTCTGTACGTTGACGCTAAGGATTCGGATGCCGGTCTTATATGCCGACAAGATGCGTTGAATCGACTCGGCCAGGTTGCGGCCAACGGCATCGCGCCCTTCGTACAACACCGCGTCCATCTTGTTGCGGCCGACGATCTCGCGCACCGACGTCTCGGCCGCCTGCGTCACCAGTTCTTCATCGCCGCCGCGGTCCGTACGGTTGTAGAACAGGTAGTCGACCGGGTTGGCAATGTTGTATTGAACCGAGAACCGTACGTCGACGATGTTCTCGTCTTGTGTGAGCATCGACGAGTCTTTCAGGTTCGTGTCCTTGATCTGGGTAGTCCGACCGATTTCAAGCGTGCGCACACCCGACAGGTTCACGATCTCGTGCGATTCGATCGGATACGGCAGGCGCCAGTTGATACCCGGCGTTGCCAGATACTTGAAGCGGCCGAACTGCAGGATCACGCCCGTCTGGCCTTCCTGCACGATGAAGAAGCCACTGGCCAGCCACAGGCCGACGAGCACCGCCAGCAGCACGCCGACGCCCAGGCCCGAACCACCGCGGCCGTTACCCGGACGCAGCGGCGTGGGGCCGTCGTTACCGTTACCGCTGTCCTTGCGACCGAACAGGTTGTTCAGACGACGATTGAAGTCGCGCCACAACTCGTCGAGGTCCGGGGGGCCATCCTGGGGCGGTTTGCTTTGACGTTTCGGTTCGTCTTTGTCTTCGCGCTCGGCGTTGTTGTCATCGCCGCGACCCCAGCGCGGATCGTTCAGCGAAAGCAGCACACGCAAGCGGTGCCACAAACCTCGCGCGTGACGCGGCGAGGCCATGGAAGAAGACTGGGTCGAAATCTCGGGCATGAGCGGTCGGGCTTGTCCTGATTGTCTGACTGCGAAGGAGTAACGGGGCATTCTATCAGCCCTCTTCGTCACCTTTGGCTGAAGAACCGCTGTTCGGCAAGCTTTGCGACAGTTCGTCACGGTGCGCCGGCAGCGAATCACGGCGGGTATCGAAGCGCGGATCGAAATCGCCGTCATGCGGCGCGGGGTGCTCACGCAGGCGGATTGCCGTCTCGACCAGCGCCTCCCGCAATAAATCGAGCCCGGTACCTTCGATGGCAGAAACGAACACACGCCGTACGGCGCCGGTTTCGTCGCGCTCAATGCGAGGGCCAGCCGCACGCAGCTCCTCCGCCGCGTCGATCTTGTTCATCACAAGAATCTGCGGGATACCGCTGGCGTTGATTTCATCTAGCACGCGATCGACCTGCTCCATCTGCTCATGCTTGACGGTGCTGGCGGCGTCCACCACATGCAGCAGCACGTCGGCGTGGACGGTCTCTTCCAGCGTGGCGCGGAAAGCCGCCACCAGTTGCGTCGGCAAATCGCGGATGAAGCCGACAGTATCCGACAACACCACATTGCCCAGCCCTTCCAGGTACAGCCGGCGGGAGGTCGTATCCAGCGTGGCGAACAATTGGTTGGCCGCGTACGCGCGTGCCTTGGTCAGCGCATTGAACAGCGTCGATTTGCCGGCGTTGGTGTAGCCGACCAGGGAGACAGAAAACGCGTCGTTGCGGCTGCGCGAACGGCGCTGTGTGTCATGCTGACGTTGCAGTTTGTCCAACTCGGACGACAGCCGCTTGGCGCGTTCGTCCAGCATCCGGCGATCCAGTTCGAGCTGACGCTCGCCCGGGCCGCCGCGCAGGCCCACGCCGCCCTTCTGGCGCTCCAAATGGCTCCACGCCCGCACGAGACGTGCTGCCTGATATCGCACGCGCGCAAGTTCCACCTGCACCTTGCCGACGTGGCTTTGGGCGCGCTGGCTGAAAATATCGAGGATGAGGCCGGTCCGGTCCACCACGTGGCGCCCGAAAAAACGCTCGAGGTTACGCTGCTGAGCAGGACTCAGCGCGTGGTTGAAGATGACGATTTCCGCGTCTTCCTCGTCTGCGGCAATCCTCACCTCTTCCGCCTTGCCCGCGCCGATGAATAGCGCTGCATCAGGCCGGGAACGCTTGCCCGTAACCGAGCGCACAGGTTCAGAGCCGGCTGTGGAGGCTAGCAGTGCCAGTTCACTCAGACTTTCCTGGAAATCATGTTTGCCAAAATCGACGGCGACCAAAATAGCGCGCGTCGGCTCCGAGCTGGAGGTGGGATGGGATGCCAAACGGGAAATAGAGAAGGGAGAAACGGGGGTGGGTGCGTCCCGCCGCGCGGACGGCGGCGGGAGCGAGGCAGAATCAGGCGTCAGGCGCTTCGTCCACGCGGAAATTCACGGCACGGGCCGGCACCACGGTGGAGATCGCATGCTTGTACACCATCTGCGTCACGGTGTTACGCAGGAGCACGACGTATTGGTCGAACGACTCGATGTTGCCTTGCAGCTTGATACCGTTGACGAGGTAGATCGACACCGGCACATGCTCCTTACGCAGCGCATTCAGAAACGGGTCTTGTAGCAATTGCCCTTTGTTGCTCATGGCACACTCCAGATTTATAGGTTTAGTGATGGGTTATGGGGCTAGGAAGCCCGGGTTCAAGCAGGCGACGCAAAAAAAGTTCGTCAAAAGAGTCGGCCAGACGCGTCCAAATGACGCCAATGGCGCCTGGGTTTGCAGACACCAAGCGCCATGTCTCGAGAATTTAGCCTTAGAAATCAGGGAAAGCAAACGGAAAACCGATGACCCCGCCATATGAAATGGCTCGGCCATTTTGGTGATCCCCCGTTCGAATGCCCCCGCGTCACACGCCCCCGTTGTCGAGCACCGCCCATACGCTCAATCGTTCGATTGAGCGTACGGGTTTTTGTTCGTACGAAATTCGATCCGAAGCGGCGTGCCTTTCAGTTGGAAGGCCTCGCGGAAACGCCCCTCCAGGAAACGGCGATAGGTCTCGGGGATATTCGACAGCGCGTTGCCGTGAATCACCACAATCGGCGGGTTGGAACCGCCCTGGTGCGCGTAGCGCAGCTTCGGGCGCGAGACGCCGGCACGACGCGGCTGCTGATACTCAACTGCCTCCATCAGCACGCGCGTGAGCTTGGGTGTCGGCAGCTTGACCATGGCAGCTGCGTAAGCGGCGTCCACAGACTTCATCAGCGCACCAATGCCCGTGCGCTCCTTGGCCGAGATGTAATGCACGTTGGCAAACGACAGGAACTGCAGCTTGCGCTCCATATCGTGCTTGATCCGATCACGAGCATGGCCGGTCAGACCATCCCACTTGTTCACGCCGATCACCAGCGCGCGCCCAGACTCGACGATGAACCCGGCGATATGTGCATCCTGATCGGAAATGTCCTGCTGCGCGTCGAGGATCAGCACAACCACGTTGGCATCTGCAATGGACTGCAGCGTCTTCACCACCGAGAACTTCTCGATCGCCTCGAACACCTTGCCACGCTTGCGCAAGCCGGCCGTATCGATGAGCGTGTAAGGCTTGCCGTTACGCTCGAAATCCACATAGATGGCGTCGCGCGTGGTGCCCGGCATATCGAACGCGATCACACGCTCTTCGCCAATCAGCGCGTTCACGAGCGTCGACTTGCCTACGTTCGGGCGGCCAACGATGGCGATACGGGTGCCATGGTTGTGTGCGTCGGCTGCCTCGGCAAGCTCAGGGCGCTCGGCAAAGGCCAGATCCAGCGCCTCGGCCACAAGGTCGTTGACCCCATCGCCGTGCGCGGCCGAGATGGCGGCCGGGTCGCCCAGACCAAGCTCATAGAAATCGCTGGCGACGGCGGTGTAGCGCATGCCTTCGGCCTTATTGACGGCCAGGAGGATGCGGCGCCCGGTTTTGCGCAGGTAGTCGGCAATCACACGATCCTGCGGCGCCAAGCCCAGACGACCATCGACAATGAAGATCACGACATCGGCCTCGACCACGGCCTGGCGCGTCTGCTTCGCCATCTCCGCAACGATGCCGTCCTTGGCGACGGGTTCGAAGCCGCCCGTATCGATGGCAATGAACGGACGGTCGCCCACGCGGCCTTCGCCGTAGTGGCGATCGCGCGTCAGGCCAGGGATATCCGCGACCAACGCGTCACGCGAGCGCGTCAGACGGTTGAAGAGGGTCGATTTGCCGACATTCGGCCGCCCTACGAGGGCAATGACTGGTTTCATGCTTGTGTGCCGCACGCGAAAGGCGCCACGGCAAATTCTGAGTGTTGCAACTGCGGTTGGCATCTGCACGGCTGAATGCCTGACGACACAGATGCAAGACGCCCGCGGGGTACGCGGGCGCAAGTTCAAAGCGGCGAGGCCGCCCCGATGTGATGCGTGTACCGCCGCAGCCCATCCGGGCCGAGGCGGCCGATGTTATTTCGGCAGATAGCCGTAAACGCCGCCACCGCGGGTTTGCACGACCAGCGTCTGGCCAACCACTACGGGTGCTGCGCCAATGGCACTGCTGTCGGTTTTCACGCGGGCGACGAACTTGCCGTCGTCACGTGATAGGAAGTGCAGCCAACCTTCGGAATCGCCCACGATGACCGCACGGCCAAACGCCAGCGGCGTACCGAGGTCGCGCCACAGCAGTGCGTCGTTCTTCCAGAGATCGGCACCGTTTTGTGCGTTAAAACCGTGGACCACCGACTTCTCGTCCGCCGCGAACAGCCCGTCATCATCCTGCGTCACACCGGTCGGCGACGAGAAATCACGACCCCAGCGCGGAGCGCCGGTGCTCAGATCAAAACAAGCCACGCGCCCCTGGAAGCTGGCCGCACAGACTTGCGAACCGTTGATCGACGGTGCACCGGTCACATCGTTCAGGCGCTCGATTTCCGATACACCACGCGGATACGACACGGCAGCTTCCCAGCGCAACGCGCCATTGCTGGCCGACAGCGCACCGAGTTTGCCACCGGCAAAACCGAGGACGATGTTATCGCCGGCGAAAATCATCGGCAGACTGCTACGCAGGTTCAGTGCCGACGGAGAACGCTGATAAATCCACTTGCGTTCACCGTTGCTGGGGTCCAGACCCAGGACGCGGCCATCAGTCGTGCGAACGATCACCAATCCCTGGCCCACCAGCGGCGCTGTCAGAACTTCACCGTTGACGGCGATCTTCCACTTCTGCGCGCCCTTTTCGTCGAACGCGATGACCGCGCCCTTCTCACCTGCCACCGCCGTCAGCGTGCCGTCGCTGCCTGGGCCGGAGGTGAGGTCCACGTCCGCCTTGCCTTGCCAGACTGCCCGACCGGTGGCGCCATCCAGGGCGGTCACGGTACCGCCGGCAGCCGACACGTAGACATTGTTGCCTGCCACCGCTGGCTGCATCACGTAGCGGCCGCTCTTGCCGACGCTCACGCTCCACACCTGGCGCACGGCCAGCACCTGCTGAACGTCCTTCAGCTTGGCCGGCTCATGCTTGTTCTTGCTGCTGAACAGCGAGCAACCGCCGAGGACAGCCGTCGCTGCCAGTGCCAGCACTGCCACGCGTGCCGCCTGTGCAACACCGCGCGCGACACCACCCTGCTCAAGTGCGTGAATCATGAAATCGGGATCCTTTTGTTATGCGTTGAATTGCACCGGGTGCGCCAATCAGGCGCCGCCCAGGGCATCCAGCTTGAACTGCACGATCTGGCGCGCGGAAGCGTCGGCCGGACCAAACTTTTCCAGCGCCAACTTGTAGGCAGCACGGGCGTCTTCGTTCTTGTTCTGCGCGGCCAACAGGTCACCGCGACGATCGGCGTACAGCCCGGCGAACGCCGGCGCAACGTCGCCGGAGACTAGCGCGATGCCCTGATCGTAGGCTTTCTCGTCGAGCAGAAGGCCAGCCAGGCGCAGCTTGGCGAGCGCCTTGTATTCATCGTCGCGCGCATGATCAACCGTCCATTGCAACTGCGCCTTGGCGCCGGTCGCATCGTTGGCCTCGTACAGCGCCTTGGCCGCGGCCAGCGCGGTCATTTGCGCGTAGGCCGTGCCGCCAAACTTGTCTTCCATGTCAGTCGCGGCGCGCTTGATCTTCTCAGCGTCCTTGCCATCAACGGCCTTCTGCACCTGTTCGTACAGCACGGACGCTTCGCCGGCCTGCTTGCGCTGCCAGTTTTTCCAGCCAAACCAGCCGGCCACAGCCAGCAGCACCACGATGGCGATCCACGTGATCACGTTGCCGTTATCACGCCACCAGTGCTTGAGACTCTCTATTTGTTCCTGTTCTTCGAGATCGTAGGCCATGCTTTGCAGAGCTTGATATTGGATGTGGGTCGCGGTGGTTCGCTGCCGAACGCACTGGCGCGGTTAATCGTTGTTGGCCACCATGGCATCGATCAGGCGGTCGACCAGCTGATCCGACGGCACGGTCTGCTGGGCATCCGCGGTCGGATCACCACGCAGCGGCTTGATCTGCGCAACACCTTGGGTGACTTCATCGTCGCCAATGATAACCGCATAGGATGCGCCACTAGCGTCAGCGCGCTTGAACTGCGACTTGAAGCTACCGTTGCGGCCTTCCGGCGAGGCATGCAGGATGACGTCGAGGCCGGCGTCGCGCAGTCGCTCTGCCGCAATCAGCGCGTGCACCTGCGCCTCATCGCCCTGGTGGACGATGTAGACGTCACAGCCTTGCGCTTCGGGCTCGAGCTTTTCCTCGCGCAACAGTTCGATGATGCGTTCGACGCCCATCGCCCAGCCGCACGCGGGGGCAGGCTTGCCGCCAATCTGCTCGATCAGCGGGTCGTAGCGGCCGCCGCCGGCCACGGTGCCCTGCGCGCCCAGCTTGTCCGTCGTCCATTCGAAGACGGTCAGGTTGTAGTAATCCAGCCCCCGCACCAGACGCGGGTTGATGGTGAACGGAATGTTGTTCGCCTTGAGCAGCTTCTGCACACCTTCAAAGTGCGCGCGCGATTCGTCGCCCAGGTAGTCGATCAGCTTGGGGGCACCTGCGGCCATGTCCTGCAGCGCCGGGTTCTTCGTGTCAAGCACGCGCAGAGGGTTGGTGTACAGGCGGCGCTTGCCGTCCTCATCGAGGATGTCTTGGAAGCCTTCCAGATATTTGATGAGGTCGGCGCGGTGCGCTGCGCGCTCTTCCGCCTGACCGAGCGAGTTCAGCTCCAGCTTCAGACCGACCAGGCCGAGATCGTCCCACAGGCGCTGGCACATCAGGATGACTTCTGCGTCGATGTCCGGGCCGGCAAAGCCCAGTGCTTCCACGCCCACCTGATGGAACTGGCGGTAACGGCCGCGCTGCGGGCGCTCGTGGCGGAACATCGGGCCGGTGTACCACAGGCGCTTCGGGCCGTCGTACAGCAGGTTGTGCTCGATCACGGCGCGCACGGCGGCAGCGGTGCCTTCCGGGCGCATGGTCAGCTGTTCGCCGTTCAATGCGTCGGTGAAGGTGTACATCTCCTTCTCGACAATGTCCGTCACCTCGCCGATGCCACGCACAAACAATTGCGTCTGCTCGACGATCGGCGTGCGGATCTGCTGGTAGCCATAGGCGCGCAGCATGCTGCGCACGGCGTTATCAAAGTGTTCCCACAGCGGGGCGTCACTGGGCAGCAGATCGTTCATGCCTTTGACGCCGGCGATCTTCTGCACGCGTTGTTTTTGTGTATCGCTCATGATGTCACGTTGAAAGCCTGCCTCTCGCATCTACCTGAATGCGGGGCCGACCGGTCGTTTCTTGCTCTGGCTTCGGGCTTCGAAGCCTGTGCCGCATTAGACCGTCGCCGGGGTCTGTACGCCGTAATGCGTGCGCACGTACTCGTCGACGATCGTCTGGAATTCTTCTGTGATGCGCTCGCCGCGCAGCGTTTTCACCTTCACGCCGTCAACGAACACCGGCGCCGCCGGCGACTCGCCCGTGCCTGGCAGTGAAATGCCGATGTTGGCGTGCTTGCTCTCACCGGGGCCATTGACGATGCAGCCCATCACGGCCACGTTCATCTCTTCGACACCGGGGTACTGCTTTTTCCACGTCGGCATCTGCTCGCGCAGGTACGACTGGATGCGTGCCGCCAGCTCCTGGAACACCGTACTGGTCGTGCGCCCGCAACCCGGACACGCAATCACCATGGGCGTGAAATTGCGCAGGCCCATGGTCTGCAGAATCTCTTGCGCGACGATGACTTCCTTCTCGCGGGGCGCACCCGGTTCCGGCGTGAGCGAAATGCGGATCGTGTCGCCAATGCCTTCCTGCAACAGCACCGACAACGCCGCCGTGGAAGCGACGATGCCCTTGCTACCCATACCGGCCTCGGTCAGGCCGAGGTGCAGCGCGTAATTGCAGCGGCGCGCCAGCTCGCGGTACACGGCAATCAGATCCTGCACGGCCGAGACCTTGCACGACAGGATGACCTGGCTGCCTGGCAAGCCCAGCTCTTCGGCCTTTTGCGCGGACTGGATCGCCGAGGTAATCAGCGCCTCGACCATCACAGCGCGCGCATCCCATGGAGTTGCACGCTGCGCGTTCTCGTCCATGATGCGCGCAAGCAGATCCTGATCGAGGCTGCCCCAGTTCACGCCGATACGCACCGGCTTATCGTAGCGGCAGGCGATCTCGATCATCTGCGCGAACTGCGTGTCGCGCTTGGCACCCTGCCCGACGTTGCCCGGGTTGATGCGGTACTTGGACAACGCCTGCGCACACTCCGGATAGTCCTGCAGCAGCTTGTGGCCGTTGTAGTGAAAATCGCCCACCAGCGGCACATCCACACCCATGCGGTCAAGCTGCTCGCGGATGGCCGGCACCGCGGCGGCAGCGGCCGGCGTATCCACCGTGATGCGCACCAACTCAGAGCCTGCACGCGCGAGCTCCTTTACCTGGATTGCGGTACCGATGGCGTCCGACGTATCGGTATTCGTCATCGATTGCACACAGACCGGCGCGTCTCCGCCGACATGCACCACGCGGTCGCCCCAGCGGATTTCGGCCGCGCGGGAGTTCCGGCGCGGCAATGGGCCCACCAAGGCTGGAGCGCAATCGAGAGGCGTGGTGATTTCCATGATCAGACAAGACGTACCGCCCGCAGGCGTCACGCCATTACAAAACGGTTCAGGGCAACGTGGCCCGTGCCACGCGATTGCGGGCGTACTTCTGGAGATCGACGGTGGCACCGCCCACGGCCAGCGACTCAACGGCTTCCGCATTGCCGAAGACGACCTTGAAGGGCGGCGTACCGGTCAGATCGCGTGCGTCACCTTCCTTGGAAATGCCACTGGCAAGCGTCTTCCCAGTCTTGTCCTTGATCTCGTACCAGGACGAACCGGAGAAGCGTATCGAGACCGAGCCACCGCCCGATTCAGCCGGCTTGGCGGCTTCTGTCGGCAGCGCAGCGACCGGAGCGTCGACATTAATCACAGCCGGCTTGGCACCCGCAACTGCTACAGCAGGCGCCGGCGCAGCGCCATTGTCCGAACGCGGCAGCGTGGGCGGCGGAGCCAGCGGCGCAGTCACCACACCGGAGGCCGGAGCGGCCGGCGTAACGGGCGTCAACGGTGTCGGCATCGAAGCAGCCGGCGTTTCTGCGGGCGCCTGCTCAACCGCTGGAGCCACTTGCGCGGGGGCGGCGTGCTCCACCGCCGGTGCTTCCTTCGCGGTGGAGTCGGTGTTTTGCGTAGCCGCAGTTTGCGTGGCGAACCACTGCTTGAGACGGTCCATACCGGCCAGCGCGCCAGCCGCCACAAGCACCGCAACCAGCACGCCGATCAGCCAGCGGCCACTGCCACTCCGACGCTTGGCAAAGCTCGGTTTGTCGGAGAACGATTCACCCAGCCCACCCTCAGGACGCAAGCCGATGTTGGTGACCGGCGCACGCGCGTTCAAACGCGCAAGCTGATCATCTACATTGACCTGCAGCGCGCGTGCATAGGCACGGATGAGCCCCTTGGTAAACGTCATGTCGGGCAATGCTCCGACATCTGCCGATTCCACCGCCAACAACTTGCCCGGCGCCACTTTCAATCGCGTGGCTAGATCGTCGACCGTCAGACGCTGATGCTCACGGCCGCCGCGCAGGCGTTCGGCAATCTCGCGCAGCGCTTCGTCGCGCTCCGGCGACGCGGCCGCAGGCGGATTCGAGGCAGGCACCGTCCCATGAGAGAAGTCGGCAGCGCTTGCCACGTCGCGATCAGTCATCCCAGGCTCCTCGTTCGAATGCCGCCTCTTCGGGCGCATTGGGGAAGCGACGCTGCAATTGCGCGCTCCATGCGTTCTGCTGCGAAGTGTCGCCAAGGCGGCGCGCGATGCGAGCGCCCAGCCACAGGCTTTCTGCCGTCGCATTGCCACGGCCATTCACACGTTCGATAAACGGCATGGCACGCGCATATTCGCGGCGTTTGTAGTAAAGCTGCGCCAACGTGAGGTTGGTCAGCAGATTGTTTGCGTCGATGTACGTGGCGCGCGTCAAACTCTTCTCCGCGCCGTCCAGATCGCCCTGACGCATCTGGCAGACGCCAAGGTTCGTCCACGGTTTGGCGGGGCTGCCGGCGGCGGGCGCCTCGATGGCCTGGCGCAACATCGCCATGCCTTGATCTGGCTTGCCTCCTTGCGAGCACAGGAACCAGCCGTAGTTGTTCAGCAGGTCACCATCTTGCGGTGTTGCGGCCAGAGCGCTGCGGAAACTCTCGTCAGCCTGTTCGCGTTGACCGAGATTCATATAAGCCAGCGCACGGATGTGATACGCGTTCGGGACATTCGGATCGATCGCGATGGCGTTCTTGATTTCCTCTAACGCTGTCGCACTCTGGCCGGCTTCCAAATACTGCGTCGCAAGTTGCAATCGGATCGCGGCGCGACGGCCGGCGTCGGCCTTTTGATCGGGTACGGTCGTGACTTCTCGTGTCTGTGTCTGGACCGGCGGCGACAATGCGCACCCGGCGGCTGCCAGCGTGAAGACCAGACTGACAGCTGTCGACCAACGCTTCATGCGGTACCCATGCGGTGAGTTGAGTCGGCCCCGACCACGGGGATCTCGACGATCTTGCCGAACTTGCCGCGCTCGGCCAAGCGCGTACGGTCTTTGACCTCGCCAGCGAGCTGGCCGCAGGCCGCATCGATATCGTCGCCCCGCGTCTTGCGGATGGTCGTGACAATACCGGCGTCCAGCAACACTTGTGAGAAGCGGCGGATCTGCTCATTGTTCGAGCGCTTCAACCCCGATTCCGGGAACGGGTTGAACGGGATCAGATTGAACTTGCACGGCACGTCGGCCACGACGCGCAGCAGTTCACGGGCGTGCTCGACGGTATCGTTGACCCCATCGAGCATGCAGTATTCAAAGGTGATGAAATCGCGCGGCGCGAATTCAAGATAGCGGCGACAGGCAGCCATCAGTTCGGCCAGCGGATACTTCTTGTTGAGCGGCACGAGCACGTCGCGCAGCGCATCGTTGGACGCATGCAGCGACACAGCAAGCGCCACGGGCACATCGCGCGCAAGGCGGTCCATCATAGGAACCACGCCTGAGGTAGATACCGTTACGCGCCGGCGCGAAAGGCCATACGCGTTGTCATCCAGCATCAAAGCCAGCGCCGGCACCACGGCGTCGTAGTTCAGCAGTGGCTCGCCCATGCCCATCATCACCACGTTGGTGATGACGCGGTCGTCCTTGGGGCCGCGACCGAGCTGCTTGCGCATGGCGAACTCGGCCATCCACAGCTGACCGATGATCTCGCCAGTGCTGAGATTGCGGGAGAAACCCTGCTTGCCGGTTGAACAGAACCGGCAGTTGACGGCACATCCCGCCTGAGACGATACGCACAACGTGCCACGGGTCTCTTCGGGGATGTAGACCGTCTCGACGGCATTGCCCTGCCCCACGTCGACCAGCCACTTACGCGTGCCGTCCGACGAGAGGTGATCGGTAATGACCGCCGGTGCCTGGATGTTGGCGCGGGTCGCGAGCTTTTCGCGCAGCGACTTGGCGAGATCGGTCATCTCGCCAAAGTCGGACGCACCCGACTGGTGAATCCAGCGCTGCAACTGCTTGGCGCGAAACGACTTCTCGCCCAGGCTCTCGCAGTACGCGAGAAGACCCTGTGCGTCGAAATCGAGGAGATTCACCACATCGCTCATGACTTGCAACCCAAAACTACCAATTCCAGTCTAGTGTTGACGCTTAGCGGCTGTAAATGTTCAAGCCCGGGAAGAAGAAAGCGACTTCCACAGCAGCCGTTTCAGCAGCGTCCGAACCGTGCACGGCGTTGGCGTCGATGCTGTCGGCGAAGTCGGCGCGGATCGTGCCCTTCTCAGCCTTCTTCGGATCGGTTGCACCCATCAGGTCACGGTTCTTGGCGATTGCGTTTTCGCCTTCCAGCGCCTGCACCATCACGGGGCCCGAGATCATGAAGTCCACCAGATCCTTGAAGAACGGGCGCTCCTTGTGCACGGCGTAGAACTGCTCGGCTTCTGCGCGCGACAGATGGATCATCTTGGCCGCGACGACCTTCAGGCCTGCGCCTTCGAAGCGGGCGTAGATCTGGCCGATAACATTCTTGGCCACGGCATCCGGTTTGATAATCGACAAAGTGCGTTCGAGCGCCATCAAAAACTCCAAAAAATGAAGGTGTTACGTGAAAGATAAACGTTAGATTCTAACACGGGAGGAAGCCAGATTGGATGTCAAGCGGCGCAACCCGATGCCGCGCATCTCGGGAGAGAAAAGAGGCGCAGCGATCACCTCACCCTGAACAGACTGGCTTTCGATGAACGCGCCTTAGCATCCCCTTATTGGGCGCACGAAAAGTCACCTGTGAACGGTGTTTTCCGCCGCGATTGCCCGCCAGCGACCGGAACCGCGTGGCATGCTGACTCTCCAAGTAAGGACGATGCGGCTTGCAAAAGCCGGCTTCGGATGCCACATTCGCTGTGTCGTCGCATTGTCTGCAATGTCATTCACCCCAAGGAGTTCGCATGGACAACCAACTCAACACGTACGGTTTTGGCGCTTCCGGCACCGCCGGCGCGTTGGCCGTCCGCAACCGCGTGCTGCGCAATACCTATTGGCTGCTCGCGCTTTCCATGATCCCCACCATCCTCGGTGCCTGGATCGGTGTCGCTACCGGCTTCAACCTGATGGGACGCAACCCGCTGATGGGTTTCGTCATCTTCATGGCAGTGGCCTTTGGCTTCTTCTACGCCATTGAGCGCTTCAAGAACAGTGGAATCGGCGTGGCGCTGCTGCTCGGCTTCACGTTCTTCATGGGGCTCATGCTGTCGCGACTGATCGGTATGATCCTGGGTTTCTCGAACGGGGCGTCGCTCATCATGACGGCGTTCGGCGGCACGGCGATCATCTTCGGTGTGATGGCGACGGTGGCCACAGTCAGCAAGCGCGATTTCTCCGGCCTGGGCAAATGGCTGTTCATGGGCGTGCTGGTGCTGATCGTTGGCTCAGTGGCCAATATCTGGCTGCAGCTGCCGGCGATGATGCTGACGATTTCGGTGCTGGCCATCGCGATCTTCTCTGCCTACATTCTGTTCGACGTGCAGCGCATCGTGAACGGTGGCGAGACCAACTACGTGACCGCCACTCTGGCGATCTACTTGGACGTCTACAACATCTTCACGAACCTGCTGGCGATCCTGGGGATCTTCGGCGGCAACCGCAACTAAGCTTCATCGCTGCGGCTAATGAAACAAAAAACCGGCGCCGAGTGCGCCGGTTTTCTTTTGCACGCAAGACTACATGATGGGCGATCAGTCGCGCTCGAATACCGCCATCGATTCCACGTGTGATGTGTGCGGGAACATGTTCACGACGCCCGCCCCCGCCAGCCTGTAGCCAGCTTCATGCACAAGCAAACCCGCATCGCGCGCCAGCGTGGCCGGATTGCATGACACGTAAACGATGCGCTTCGGCAGCAGATCAGCCGCATCATCGCCACGCTGAGACAGCTCAGCCAGCGCCTTGGACACAGCCAGCGCGCCTTCGCGCGGCGGATCGATCAGCCAACGGTCAAACTTGCCCAGCGCGGCAATATCATCGGCCGACACTTCAAACAGATTGCGGCAAGCGAATGTCGTCTTCGCGTCCAAGCCGTTGTGCTGGGCGTTGGCAAGCGCACGTGTCGTCAGCGCCTCACTGCCTTCGATACCCATAACCTCGCGGGCACACGTGGCCATTGGCAGCGTGAAGTTGCCGATACCGCAGAACAGGTCGAGCAGCCGATCGCCCGGTTGTGCGTCGAGCAGCTTCAGCGCCCGCGACATCAGCACCCGGTTGATCTGGTGATTGACCTGCGTGAAATCCGTCGGCTTGAACGGCATGCTGATGCCGAACTCTGGCAGCGTGTACGTCAGCGTACGATCGAGCGGATGGAACGGATAAACCGTATCCGGCCCTTTGGGCTGCAGCCAGAACTGAACGTTGTGATGATCGGCAAAAGCGCGCAGCTCAGCCTCATCCTCCGCGGTGATTGGCTCGAGGTTACGCAACACCAACGCGGTCACATCCTGGCCGACGGCCAGCTCGATCTGCGGCATACGCTGCACGATTGACAAGCGCCCCACCAACTCGCGCAACGGCACCAACAGCGCGGACACGTGCGGCGGCAACACCTCGCACGACGTCATGTCCGCCACATAGCTGCTTTTGCGCTCGTGAAAACCCACCAGCACGCCGCCTTTGGCCGCAACATGACGCACGGTCAAACGCGCGCGATAGCGGTAGCCCCAATCGGGGCCAGCAATTGGCCGGAATACCACGTCTGGACGCAGCTTAGCCAAATGCCACAGATCGTCTTCCAGGACGCGCTGTTTGATCGCAACCTGCGCGCGCGAATCCAGATGCTGCATCGAGCAGCCACCGCACACCCCAAAGAACTTGCACTGCGGCGTCACGCGCGAAGCGGACTGGCGCAGAATGTTCACAACGCTCGCCTGCTCGTACGACGGCTTGACGCGGTGACTGCGGTACATCACCCGCTCACCCGGCAACGCGCCTTCCACGAAGACAACCTTCCCCGGCGTGCCATCCTCGTTCATCAAACGACCGATGCCGCGCGCTTCGCCATCGAGCGAGACGATTTCCAGCGGCCCTACCACGGGCATTTCGGGCTTACGTCGGCCGCGGGGCTTGCCTGACGGCGTGTCCGGCGCAACCGTTGCTGGAGCAGAAGAGGAAGGCGTGACGTTGGGTGCAGCTTGAGACACGAGCGAGCCTGGGCAAAATGAGGACAAGGGCGGCATTGTAAGACACCGGAGGACCAGCATGGGCACCGTCATCCTGACGTGGAATATCCAGTGGGGCCGCGGCGCTGAGGGGCAAGTCAGCCTCGAGCGCCAACTCAGGCAAGCACGTGCGATGGGCGATTTCGACGTGTTATGCCTGCAGGAAGTCACCTCCGGCTTCTGCGATCTGCCGGGCCAACCCGGCCCCGACCAATGGAGCGAGCTCGCCGACGCGCTTGGCAGCGAATACACCATCATCAGCGGATTCGCGCTGGAGCGCCACAACGGCGGGCATGTACAGTGCTTCGGCAACGCCATTGCCACGCGTCTGCCCGTGCATTACATACGGCGCCACGCATTGCCCTGCCCGCCCGATGCGACGCCGTACATGCCGCGCATCGCCATTGAAGCGATCGTGCAGGCGCCTTTTGGCCCTTTGCGCATTGTCACCACCCATCTGGAGTACTACTCGGAGCCTCAGCGCGTGGCGCAAATCGATGTACTGCGAACCATCCATGCGGAAGGTTGCGCGCGTGCGAATCAACCATCCGTGCTTGGCACGGAGCCCGAAGCCGGCCCTTTTCGCCCGCTTGCACAGACCTCGGCAACCATCGTCTGCGGCGATTTCAACTGCAAGCCGGATTCGACGCCCAAGCGCCTGGCCACCGTGCCATTCACTCGCGAACCCGCTTTGCATGATGCGTGGGAGATTGCGCACGGCGCAACGCCGCAGCCACCGACTTTCGGCGTGCACGACCGCGCCGGCTGGACCGAACCGGCCTATGCGTGCGATTTCATGCTGATCAGTGAGCCACTGAAACCGCGCCTGCTACGCGTGGAAGTCAACAGTACCGCCCGGGCATCGGATCATCAACCGATGCTGCTGGAGCTTCGGAACGACTGAAAAAGCAGGAGAAAGGCGGAGGGACCGCAGGCCTTACAGCACCGCGTCCTTGCGCACCCCTTGCGAGGCGAAATGGCGCTTGAGCTTGACCAGCGCTTCCTGCTGAATCTGCCGCACGCGTTCACGCGTCAGACCCATTTCGGCGGCCAGTTCTTCCAGCGTGGCAGGCTCGATGTAGTTGAGGCCGAAGCGGCGCTCAACCACATAGCGATGCTTGTCGGACAAGCGTGCGAGCCACGACTTCATCAACTGCGACAGCTCGCGATGTGCAACCTCCTGATCGGGCGAGGCACCATGCTCGTCCGACAAGAAATCGAGCAGGCTCGTGCCGGGATCAAGATCGAACGGCGTATCCAGTGAAGTCGTGTGCTCGTTGAGCGAGAGCACGTCCTGCACTTCATCCGTGGTCTTGCCGAGCAGGTGGGCGATGTCTTCGAGGCTTGCGTCACGGCCATCCACGCCACTCTTTTCCAGATGGCGCTTGGCGCGTAGCACCTGGTTGAGCTCGCGAATTACGTGCACGGGCAAACGAACTGTGCGCGCCTGATTCATGATCGCGCGCTCGATACTCTGGCGGATCCACCACGTTGCATACGTGGAGAAGCGGAATCCGCGTTCCGGATCGAACTTTTCGATCGCGTGCATCAGACCCAGGTTGCCCTCTTCGATCAGATCGAGCAGTGGCACACCACGATTCAGATAGCCCTTCGCAATGCTCACGACCAAGCGGAGATTGCGCTCGATCATGACTTGGCGCGCAGCAAACTCGCCCGCCTTGGCCAACGTCGAGAAATGCAGTTCCTCGGCCGGGGTCAGAAGCGGCTTGATGCTGATGCGATTGAGATAGTGCTGAACGGTGTCGGCGGCCAGTTCGGCCTGCAGCACCTTGCGGAAGTCTTCCTCGGGTGCGGCTTCCTCGGCCTCTTCACCCTCTTCCTCTTCTTCATCGGGCTCGTCGGCACTGTCCGACGTGTCATTGAGATCGGCAGAATCGGAAGCAGGCAAATCGTCGACGAGCGCGTCGACGACTTCGATTTCTTCAGCAGGGGGCTGTGCCTCGCCGCGCGCACGCCGTCCCGCACGCCCATTCGGGGTGCGCTGGCCCTCTACAGCAGCGTCGATGTTGTCATCGGCGGGGGTGACGGGCGTGGCGGCTTTCTGGCGCGGCATGCATTCCTCTATTGAGGCGGCAAGTAGCGCATCGGATCGACCGGCTTACCGTTGCGGCGCACTTCAAAATGAAGCTTCACGCGATCCGCATCGGTACTGCCCATTTCGGCGATCTTCTGCCCTTTCTTAACCGTGGATTGCTCGGTGACCAGAACCTTATCGTTGTTGCCGTAGGCGGTCAGGAACGTGTCGTTGTGTTTGATGATGACAAGATTCCCGTACCCACGCAAGGGTCCAACGTGGATCACTTTTCCGTCGTCGGCAGCGACCACAGCATCACCACGTTTGCCACCAATGTCGATGCCCTTGTTGCTCTTGTCATCGAAACGGTTGATGAGCGAGCCGCGTGCTGGCCAGGCCAGCGAGATTGCGCCGTCGCTTGCCCCGGCAGGAGCACTGGACGACGCTGCGGGCGGCGGCGTCACCGGCGTGGAATCGGCCGGCGGGGTGGTCGTGTTGGCGGGGCGAACCGGCGTGACCACTGCCCCGGTGCTGCTGACCTCCGCGTTTGGCGGAACCACGCGTAACAGCTGATCGACTTCGATCTGATTCGGGTTGGCGATGTTGTTCCAGGCCACCAGGTCGCGCGGCGCCTGGCCATTACGCAAGGCGATGCTGTACAAGGTATCGCCACGCTTGACCCGATAGTAGCCAGGGGGCGGCGGCTCTTGCGACACGGTGCCAGTGCTGCCGGCACGCGAGGTGCGGTCGAGAACAGGGGCCTGGTTGCCGGAGGATGCGCAAGCCGCCAGTAGTGCGGCCGACACCATCGCCACGGCGAGCCGGCCTGCGCGTGCGGGGCTTGGACGGTTCATGGAGCTCCGGGAAATGAACATGCTAAACAGTTCCTGATTTTAACGGGACAAAGAAAACGCCTTCAAGCGCGGTACTGTGAAACTGGAAGCGGCTGCGGCGCTCGATGAGAACGAGCTGCTGCGCGGGGCCGCTGTTGCGATCGGTAGCCACCGGAGCAATCAGCCGGCCGCCGACGGTCAGCTGGTCGAGAAGCGCCTGCGGCACCTCTAGCCCTGCCGCCGCCAGGATGATGGCGTCGAACGGCGCGGCCTTCGGCAGCCCCAGCATGCCGTCGCCATAGTGCAGACGGATGTTTGGCACACGGAGTGGCCGCAAGTTCGCTTTGGCTTTTTCATGCAGCGGGCGGACGCGCTCGATCGAGTACACCTCATCGGCGAGCTGCGCCAGCACGGCTGCCTGGTAGCCGCAGCCGGTGCCAATTTCCAACACGCGCGCCAGCGGCATGCCAGTGCGGCCGGACCGTCCACTCAACAACAACTCGATCATCCGTCCGACCACTGACGGCTTGGAGATCGTTTGCTGATGACCGATCGGCAAAGCGGAATCTTCATATGCCTGTGAGGCAAGGCCGGCATCGACAAACAGATGGCGCGGTACCGTGCCGATTGCAGCGAGCACGCGCTTATCACTCACGCCTCCCGCCTGCACTCGGCCAACTAACGCCTGACGCGCACGGTCCGATGCCATGCCGCCGGCAGCCGCGTGCGCTGCCGCCGTGCGTGCCTGTACGGCGCTCGCGGCGACAGCGCCGACAACAGCGTCGACACCCGCCACACGCTGTGGCGCAGGCGCAGGAGCGGATGTGGGCGACGCGCGCTCAACGGATGCCGCACGCACCGGCGTGGGGCGTGACACTGCGCTCACCCCCGACGAGATACGCGTTTCACGCTGACGCTCCACGGGCTTGCGCTCGACCACTGCGTCAAGCGTCAACGGAAAGCGCCGGTCTCGCGGGCGTTCAGACATGAGCCACCCTGACGATCATGGCGTCTGCCAGCGGCGCACGGTGCGCAGTTGGGCCGTATCGGTCAGATCGAGCTGCAGCGGTGTCAGCGAAACGAAGCCATGCGCGACGGCATGGAAATCGGTGCCCTCGCTGGCGTCTTTCGCATCGCCGGCGGCACCGACCCAGAAGATCGGCTCGCCGCGCGGATTGGCTTGGCGGATCACCGGCTGCGATTGATGTCGCTTGCCCAGACGCGTCGCGCGCCAACCGGCCAGCTCGCCGTAGGGCAGATTCGGGATATTGACGTTGAGCAGGACCGGGCCGTCCAGTGGATCGGTCAAATAGCGCTCGACCACCTCGCGGGCAACACGCTCGGCGGCGTCGAGGTGCGTCCAGCCCTTGTCGGCCTGCGAGAACGCAATCGACGGAATACCAAACAGATAGCCCTCGATGGCAGCGGCGACGGTGCCGGAATACAGCACGTCTTCGCCCATGTTCTGACCCTGGTTGATACCGGAGACGACCAGGTCGGGCTTCTCCTCGATCATGCCGGTAAGCGCGATGTGCACGCAGTCCGTCGGCGTGCCGTTGACGAAGCGAAAGCCCTTCTGGGCACCGTCGGTCGCTTCGAACACCGAAAGCGGGCGCTGCAGCGTGAGCGAGTTCGACGCGCCGCTGTGGTTCTGCTCCGGTGCGACCACCGTCACGCGGCCCAGGGGGCTCAGCGCACGATGCAGCGCCGCGAGCCCGGGCGCGAGGTATCCGTCGTCGTTGGCAATGAGAATATGCATGGCGCGGATTGTAACCGAGCAACGTTCTCGAATCGTGCTCGGGCATACGTTCTGCACGCTTACAAAAAATGCATCGACAAGCCGCACGATTCATCGCATCCGGTTAAATCGAACGATCGTGCTTTTATTCGGTTACACTGCCAGACGAGATCGCGTGCAATGCATGCGAGATGGCGAACAATCCAACGCAAGACTGTTGAGGAGACACAAGATGAAAGCCGTCGTCTGCAAGACCTGGGGCCCGCCCGAATCGCTGGTGATCGAAACGCTGCCGGACCTCTCGCCGGGCACCGGCGAAGTCGTGATCGACGTAAAGGCCGCGGGGGTGAATTTTCCTGACGTGCTGATCATCCAGAACAAGTACCAGTTCAAGCCGGAGTTGCCGTTTACGCCCGGCTCGGAAGTCGCGGGCGTGGTCAATGCGGTAGGCGAAGGCGTGTCACACCTCAAGGCCGGCGACCACGTGATCGCCTTCCTTGGCCAGGGCGCCTTTGCTTCACAGGTGAAAGCATCGGCCAAAGTGGTGATGCCGATGCCGCCTGGCATGGCGTTCGACACCGCCGCCGCATTCACGCTTACGTACGGCACGTCGCACCACGCGGTGGTCGATCGCGGACAACTGAAGGCCGGCGAGACGATGCTTGTGCTCGGCGCGGCCGGCGGCGTTGGACTGGCGGCCATCGAGATCGGCAAGGCGATCGGCGCACGCGTCATCGCGGCGGCGTCGAGCGACGAAAAGCTGGCGGTCTGCAAAGACCACGGCGCCGATGCACTTATCAACTATTCGACCGAAGACCTGCGCGAGCGCATCAAGGAATTGACCGATGGCAAAGGCCCCGACGTGATCTATGACCCGGTCGGCGGTATTTATGCGGAACCGGCCTTCCGTTCGATTGCCTGGCGCGGCCGCTACCTCGTGGTCGGATTTGCCAACGGTGAGATTCCGAAGATGCCGCTGAACCTCGCGCTGCTGAAGGGCGCGTCGCTGGTCGGCGTGTTCTGGGGCGAGTTTGCTCGTCGCGAGCCGAAGGCGAATCTGGCGAACATGATGCAGATGCTCGGCTGGATGCAGGAAGGCAAGATCCGTCCGCATATCTCGGCGCGCTATCCGCTGGAGCAGACGACACAAGCGCTGCTGGACATGGCGGCGCGCAAGGTGACGGGCAAGGTGGTGATCCAGCCTTAAAGAACGCACGCGCTGGAGACAAAAAAGCCGCGCAGGTTGATCGCCTGCGCGGCTTTCTCTTTGGTGCAACGGATTATCAGGCCGCTTCTTCCAGCGTCGGATAGTCGGTGTAGCCCTTTTCCTGGCCACCGTAGAACGTTGCGCGATCTGGCTGGTTGAGCGATGCGCCGGCACGGAAGCGCGCCACCAGATCGGGATTGGCGATGAACGGACGACCGAACGCAACGGCATCAGCCAGACCGGAGGCGATCATCTGCTCGCCCTCTTCCGCCGTGTATTGGCCGCACACGATGAGCGTGCCCTTGAAGGCGTCGCGCAGTTGACGACGGAAATCGTTGGTCAGCTCGGGACCGCCGGCCCAATCCGGCTCGGCAATGTGCAAATAGGCGATGCCACGCTTGGTCAGCTCGCGGGCGAGGTACAACGCGCTTTCTTCAGCCTGTGCGTCGGCAATGTCATGCGCGACGAAGTGCGGAGACAGGCGGATGCCGACTCGGTCTGCGCCAATCTCCGCGATAGCGGTATCGACGACTTCGAGAATCAGTCGGGCGCGGTTTTCCAGGGAGCCGCCGTATTGGTCGGTGCGCTGGTTGCTGTTGGTCGAAAGGAATTGGTGCAGCAGGTAACCGTTGGCGGCGTGGATTTCAACGAAATCGAAACCTGCACGGCGTGCACGCAGCACGGCTTGACGATATTGCGCGATCACACCGGGGATTTCTTCCGTGGCGAGCGCGCGCGGCTCGCTGGTCGGCACATTGGCGGGCGTGCCGTCGGGCTGCACGACAAAGCTCTGTGCGCCCTTGGCGACGATGGCCGACGGCGCGACAGGTGCCTGGCCATTTTCCTGCAGCAACGTGTTGGAAATGCGGCCCACGTGCCAGAGCTGTTGCGAGATGCGGCCGCCCTTGGCGTGCACGGCATCCACCACCGCCTTCCAGCCGGCTTCCTGTTCGTCGGTGTACATGCCCGGCGTCCAGGCGTAGCCCTGGCCCTGGCGGGAAATTTGCGTTGCTTCCGTCACGATCAGGCCCGCGGTTGCACGCTGGGCGTAATAGGTCACGTTCAGTTCGGTCGGCACGTCACCCGGCTGGCCGGCGCGCGAGCGCGTGAGCGGCGCCATCACGACACGATTGGCGAGGGTCGTACGGCCGGTCTGAATCGGGGACAGCAATTGTTGGGTCATATCAGCTCCTGAAAGAGAGACTATTCGACCGGTCATCTAGAACCGGAATCAAAGAAAAAGCGAGGGACATGCCTCGCCGGCAATGGTTTGGGTTGCAATCAGTGTTTCGGCTTGGCCAGCAGGATTTCAGTTTGCGCCACACAGCTCTTGAATGCGGCGACCGTGCGGTGCGCCTTGGCCAACAGCGCGCCGCCCATCCACATGGCGTACAGCCCTTCGGCCAGCTGACGCGCATCCTCCACAGGCGCTAACGAACCGTCGGCGACGCCTGCCTCGATTGCCGTGGCGATGCGCTCGACCATGCGCGTCATCCCAGTCGACAGCACCTTGCGCATCGGCTCCGACAAATCCGATACCTCTCCCGACAGCTTGACCGCCAGACAGGTGACTTCGCACGCGCTGCGCTCGTGCAGATCGATCCAGGCCATGAAATAGCGCAGCAGCCGCTCGCGGGCGGTGATGCGCGTGTCGTTGAACAGGCTCACAACGCCCGCGTCGTAGTCCTGGAAATAGCGCTCCAGCATGGCAACGCCAAAATCTTCCTTCGACCCGAAGTAGTAATAGAACGAACCCTTGGGCACTTGTGCGCGGCCGAGGATTTCAGCCAACCCGACGGCCGAAAAGCCGCGCCCGAGGATCAGCTCGGCACCGGCGTCCAGGATGCGGTCGCGGGTGTCATGCCGGGCTTCGGCGCCTTCAGCGGTGACGGGTTCGGGGTGCTTGCTCATGATGGATGGCATTGTAGTAGACCGACCGTCTAGTTGCATGACCCTGCTCACGGCAGGGTCGATGTGACGCTTGCGTCGTTAGCGCGCTTGCTTAGAGTTTTTCAGTCTCGCCGCTCTTCGGTTGCCAGCGCATCAGGCGTTTTTCCATCAAGCCGACGAGCCAGTCGAGCACCAGCGCAAAGACCGTCAGCACGACGATGCCCGCAAACACGGTGTTGATGTCGAACGTGCCCTCTGCCTGGAGGATCAGGTAACCGACACCGCGCGCCGAGCCGAGATACTCACCCACCACCGCCCCGACGAAGGCCAGACCGACCGACGTATGCAGCGATGAGAACACCCAGCTCGTCGCGCTCGGCAGGTAGACAAAGCGCAGCAGTTGCCGCTGCGATGCGCCCAGCATGCGCGCATTGGCCAGCACAACCGGGCTCACTTCCTTCACACCTTGGTAGACGTTGAAGAAAACGATGAAGAACACCAGCGTCACCGCCAGCGCGACCTTCGACCAGATACCCAGTCCGAACCACACGCCGAAGATCGGCGCCAGGATCACCCGCGGCATCGAGTTGGCCGCCTTGATGTACGGATCAAGCACCGCCGAAGCCGCCGAGCTCAGCGCCAGCCACAGGCCTGCGCCTAGGCCGGTGGCCGTGCCGATGGCAAATGCCAGCACCGTCTCGGCCAATGTCACGCCAAGGTGCTGATAAATATCGCCTTCGGTAACGAACCACGCCCAGACGCGCTGGGCAACAATGAGCGGTTCTCCGAAGAAGAACGCAACTTCCTGCGAGCGCGTGGCGAAGTGCCATATGCCCAACGTGAGGACCAGCAGACCAAGCTGCCAAGTGCGCAGCGCGAATGGAGAAAGCGGACGGTTAGCCATGGATGCAATCGATCAGATTCAGGTCAAGCCACGCGGCGGTGCTGCGCATAGCCCTTGAGAACTTCCTCGCGCAGCACATCCCAGATGCGCGAATGCAGGTCGACAAAGCCGGCCTGATCACGAATCTCGGCCACATCGCGCGGGCGCGGCAGGTCGATGGTGAATTCGCCGATCGGGTGCGTGCCAGGGCCGGCAGCCAGGACGACCACGCGGTCGCTCATGGCAATCGCTTCGTCCAGATCGTGCGTGATGAACAGCACCGCCTTTCGTTTAGCAGCCCAGAGATCGAGCACCTCGTTTTCCATCAACTGGCGCGTCTGAATGTCGAGCGCCGAGAACGGCTCGTCCATGAGGATGATGTCAGGGTCGAGCACCAGTGTTTGCGCCAAGCTCACGCGCTTGCGCATGCCGCCGGAAAGCTGATGCGGATAGCGGTCTTCAAACCCAGCCAAACCCACGCGCGCGAGCCACGACATGGCAAGGTCACGCGCTTCCTTGTCGGGCATGCCCCTAAACTGCAGCCCGGCCATCACGTTGTCGAGCGCGCTGCGCCATGGCATCAACGCCTCTGCCTGGAACATGTAGCCGGCGCGACGGTTGATGCCGAGCAGCGGCTCGCCAAAGACCCGCACCTGTCCGGAAGACGGCTGCAGCAGGCCCGCAGCCAGATTCAGCAACGTAGATTTGCCGCAGCCAGTCGGGCCCACCACGGAGACGAACTCGCCGGCCTGCACCTCCAGCGAGGTGTTTTGCACAGCGGTGTAACGCTGGCCCGGCGTGTCGGGTGAGATGAACGTACAGGTGATCTGATCGAACGAAAGCGCGGGATGGGACATGGTCTGCGGTCCAAAAGCAATGCGCCCGGGTGAAACCGGGCGCGTTGCTGAAAGCCTGTCGAAATTACTTGTACTTGGCGTTGGCCTTCTGCACGAAGGTATTGGTGAAGGTCTGGTCGAGCTTGATCTGCTTGCCCTTCACTTCCGCATCAAACTCCGACAGCGTGCGCAGTGCCGTGGCGGGGCCGTCGGCGGGCATCGTGCCGTCTGGCGAGATGGCTTCGCGCACCTTGTCCCACGCCGCCAGATACAGCGCGCGGTCGCCCAGCAGATAGGCCTCCGGCACCGTCTTGACGATGTCCGACGGGCCCGCCTTCTGCAGCCACTTGAGCGCGCGCACCATGGCATTGGTCATCGCCTGCGTCGTGTTCGGATTCTTCTGAATGAACGCGGTGGATGCATACAGGCAGCCGGCCGGCATGTTGCCGCCGAAGACTGCCTTGGTATCGGCGAGCGTGCGGGTATCCGAGACCACGCGCACTTCATTCTTCTGCGTGAGCATCGACATCACCGGATCCAGGTTGGCCAGGGCGTCGATCTGGCCGGCACGCACGGCGGCAATCGCCCCGCTGCTCGGGCCCACGCCGATGATCGACACTTCGTTCGGCTTGATGCCGGCGCGCGCCAGCACGTAGTTGACCATGATGTTGGTCGACGAACCCGGAGCCGTCACGCCGATCTTCTTGCCTTTCAAATCGGCAATCGACTTGTAGTTGGGCATCGTCTTGTTGTTGACCGCCAGCACGATCTGCGGCGCACGCCCTTGCAGCACGAACTCCTGGTACATCTGGCCCTTGGCCTGCAGCACCAGTGTGTGCTCATACGCGCCGCTCACCACGTCGGCGCTGCCGCCAACCACCGCCTGCAGAGCTTTCGCACCGCCGGCAAAGTCGACGATCTCAACGTCCAGGCCTTCGTCCTTGAAGTAGCCCAGGCGCTCGGCAATCGTGAGCGGCAGGTAGTAGAACAACGCCTTGCCGCCCACCGCGATGGTGACCTTGCTCTTTTCAGGTTTGCCCTGTGCCAGAACGGCGGGGCTGGAAGCCAGCAGGCTCGTCGCGCACAGTGCTGCGCTCATCCATTTTGCCCAGCGCCCCATGACTCGTGTCCCCATGCCTGTCTCCTGTTGTGTGGCGTTCACTGCCTTGGCGGCGATATTACCGCAACGATTTGCAACACAACATGCGGGATCGTCCTAGCTGTTTAGCTTTTGGCTTCGGCAATGATGCCTTGCGACACCAGCCCGTCGATCTGCGCGTCGGTCAGCCCGTGGCCGCGCAGTACGTCGCGCGTATGCTGGCCCAGGCGCGGCGCGCTGGCCTGCACGGCGCCCGGCGTGACGGAAAGCTTGGGCACCACCCCCGGCATATCCACATCGATGCCCGACTGCGCGCGCACCGTTTCGATCACGCCGCGCGCGCGGTAGTGAGGGTCTGCGGCAATGTCGGCAACGGTGTAGATCGGGCCGCTGGGCACCTCGGCAGCATGCAGCGCGGCCAGCACATCGGCGATGGGCAGCGTGCCCGTCCAGGCGTTGATGGCGGCATCGATTTCGTCCGCCCGGGCGGCGCGGCCGTCGTTGCGGGCCAAATCAGGATCGTCGGCCAGATCTTGCCGGCCCATGTGTTGCATCAGGCGGCGGAAGATGTTGTCACCATTGGCGGCAATCAACACGTATTCGCCACCGGCACAGCGGTACGCGTTCGACGGGGCGATGCCCGGCAGCGCCCCGCCCGCGGGCTGGCGAATTGCGCCGAACACGGAGTACTCGGGCAGCAGGCTCTCCGTCAGGTTGAACACGGACTCATACAGCGCCACGTCGATCACCTGCCCCTTGCCGCCACGCGCATCCCGTTCGTACAAGGCCAGCAGCACGCCTAGCGCGCCGTGCAAGCCGGCGATCGTATCGCCAAGTGACAGCCCGGCGCGGGCAGGCGGCCGCCCCGGCTCGCCGGTCAAATAGCGCAGGCCCGCCATGGCTTCAGCAATGGCGGCAAAGCCAGGTTCATCCCGTTTGGGGCCCGTCTGGCCGTAGCCGGACACACGCAGCATGATGAGCTTCGGGTTGACGGCGGAAAGCACCTCGTACGACAGCCCCCACTTTTCCATCGTGCCGGGTCGGAAGTTCTCGATGAGCACGTCGGCTTCGGCGGCCAGCTTGCGTACGACTTCCTGCCCTGCCGGCACACGCAGGTCGACACAGACCGACTGCTTGTTGCGCGACTGCGCCTCCCACCAGACCGACGTGCCCTCATGCAGCATCCGCCATTTGCGCAGCGGATCGCCCTGGCCCGGCGGCTCGATCTTGATGACCTGCGCGCCAAAGTCGGCGAGCGTCTTGGCGGCAAACGGCCCGGCAATCAATTGCCCGAGTTCGAGCACGCGGATGTCCTGCAAAACCTGTGTCGGCATGGTCGTATAGAGAGCGTTGAATTCACAGTGCGGCGGGGTTGCCGAGCAGATGCGTCATCAACAGGCGCGCGGAGCTGGTCAGCGCATCGGGGTCGCGCACGCCCACCAGCAAGCGGCGATGAGCCCATTCGTCTTGGAGCGCCACGAGCGCCAGACCCGCGCCCGGCAGGCTCGATACATGCCCTTGTGCGGCGATGCGCGGCAACACACCCACGCCCAGGCCGGAGGCCACCATCCGGCAGACGGCTTCGAAGCTGCGCACCTGGATGCGCAGGCGCAGCGGCTTGCCCAGGCGAAGACTTTCGTCGACCAGTTGCGCGGCCAGCGACGTGCCCGGCGGCAGGCTGACGAAATCGAAATCCACGGCGTCGGCGAAGTGGATCTGCTTGCGCCCGGCCAATGGATGCCCGCGCGGCGTGACCAAGGCGAGATCGTCCTCGCGGTAGTCGAACGACTGCAGGCCGTCGCACGGCGTACCGGCCGCGAAGATGCCGAGATCCGCCCGGTTCTCGCGCAGCGCGGCGACGATATCGCCGCTGTCCTGCTCCTCCAGCGCGATGCGGATGGCCGGATTGGCCAGCATGAACGCGGCCAGGTCATCGGCCAGGAATTGCGTAATCGACGAGGTGTTGGCCCACACGCGCACCAGCCCCCGCGTGCCGGCGGCAAAGTCCGACAGCGCACCCGCCATGCGCTCGACGTCCTGCAGGATGCCCACAGCATGGCGGAAGCACGCCTGACCGGCCTCAGTCAGCTCCACGCCCGCGGCATGGCGATACAGCAAGGGTGCGCCCACGGCGGCTTCCAGATCGGAAATCCGCTTGCTTGCCGCGGCCACTGCCAAGTGCGATTGGCGCGCCCCGGCCGAAATGCTGCCCAGCCGGGCCACCGCCACAAACAGGCCAAGGGTGACGAGATCGAAGCGGGCGAGATTCATCGTGCAGAGCTGAAGGTGGGAAATACACAACATCGGAGGTGACATCGGGGCACGTTCCGTGCGTGTTTCATCTGACCGTCACCCGCCCACGTTTAACATGGCGGACTTTTGGCCGTTCCCGGATCCGAAAAGGGATTCTAACGGCGTTCTCCCTGCTTGCTGCCATGTTGCTTCCGTTCCGTCTTGCCCGCCTGACCGCCTTGTGTGTCCTTTCCCTGAGCGCCGGCCATGCCTTGGCAGCCGAAAGCGGCACAGGCGACACCACCCACTGGGCGATCAACGATCCCGATCGTTTTGCCGTGCACGGCCAAGCGACCTACGTGTGGCAGCACGACCTGTCGTTCCACTCGCCATACAGCGGTCCGAACAGCCTGTCGGGTAAATCCACCACCAGCTATTCGGTCACGACCACGCTCGATCTGGGTATGCGCTTGTGGCAAGGCGCTGAAGTGCACATCAATCCGGAAATGGCGCTCGGTCAGCCCTTCTCAGGTCTGCATGGCCTGGGCGGATTCACCAATGGCGAGCTGGCCAAGACCGCTGGTGCAAACCCGACGCTCTACCGCGCACGCGCCTTCTTCCGCCAGACGGTCGGACTCGGCGGCGGCACCGAAGACCAGGAAGCCGCGATGAACCAGTTTGCCGGCCCGGTCGACAAGCGTCGCCTGGTCTTCACGGCCGGCAATTTTTCGGTGCTGGACGTGTTCGACGGCGTGACCTACGCGCACGACCCCCGCACGCAATTCCTGAACTGGTCGTTCCTCGCGCATGGCGCATTCGACTACGCCGCCGATGCGCGTGGCTACACATGGGGCGCGGCGCTGGAGTACTACGACGGCGACTGGGCCTACCGCATTGGCCGCTTCATCCAACCCGAAGAGTCCAACGGCCTACCGCTGGACACGCGAATCGGCCGTCACTACGGCGACGTATTTGAGGTGGAGCGCAGCCACACGCTTGCCGGCCAGCCCGGCAAGCTGCGCGTCATGCTGTTCCGCAACAGGACCAACATGGCGCGCTACGACGATGCCCTTGCCCTTGGCCAGTCGACGGGCAGCGCGCCCGACATCAGCCTCGCGCGACGCGACAACACCAAGGTGGGGATCGGTATTGGCGGCGAACAGCAGATCAACGATGACGTTGGCGTCTTCGCACGCGCATCGTGGGCAGATGGCAAGACGGAAACCTACGCCTTTACGGAAATCGACCGTTCGGTGTCGTTCGGCACGCTCGTCAAGGGCAGCAAATGGGGACGTTCGGAAGACACGGTGGGCCTGGCGGCAGCCATCAACATGCTATCGCCGGATCACCGCCGCTACCTGCAGCAAGGCGGCGTGGGCGTATTTCTGGGAGACGGCAAGCTCAACTATGCGCCCGAGCAGATCGTCGAGGCCTTCTATAGCTTCCAGGCGGCCAAGCACCTGTGGATCAGCGCCGACGCGCAATGGATTCGCAATCCCGGCTACAACGCGGACCGCGGTCCTGCGGTGTTCTTCGGTACGCGCCTGCATACCGAATTCTGAGGTTCGTGTGTGCCAGCTCAGAGCTGGCGCCGATCCAGCACCGCGCGGGCAATGGTGCCCGCGTCCACGTATTCCAGCTCACCGCCCACCGGCACACCGCGCGCCAGACGCGTCGCCTTGATTCCGCGCGCCTTCAACATCTCGCCGATGTAGTGGGCTGTCGCCTCGCCTTCGCTGGTGAAATTGGTGGCGAGGATGACCTCGGCGCACGGCCCGCCCAGCGCAGGATCGGTCGCGCGGGCTAGCAACCGTTCGAGGTGAATCTCTTTCGGGCCGATGTTGTCCAGCGGCGAGAGCCGCCCCATCAGCACGAAGTATTGGCCGCGATAGGTCAGCGTTTGCTCGATCATCATCTGATCGGCGGGCGTTTCCACCACGCACAGGACCGACGCATCGCGACGCGTATCCAGGCAGGTTTCGCAGATTTCCTGCTCAGTGAAGGTATTGCAACGGCTGCAATGCTGGATCGATTCGGTCGCATCCGACAGCGCCTGCGCCAACCGTGCAGCGCCTTCGCGGTCGTGCTGCATCAAGTGGTACGCCATCCGCTGGGCAGACTTGGGGCCAACGCCCGGCAGCACGCGCAGGGCCTCAACCAACATCTGCAGCGCCGACGGCGTGCCTGGAGCGTTACGCATCACGCGTGCTCCAGAACGGTCGTGTGGTGCAGCACCTCCGGCATCGGATCATAGAAGTGATGCAGCAGCGCACGCCAGCGCTGGTACTCGGGCGATTGCCGGAAGCCGATGGTGTGATCTTCCAGCGTCTGCCACTGCACCAGCAGCAGATAATCGCTCATCTTCTCCATGCAGCGCGACAGCGACAGCGAAACGAAGCCCCGCATCGCGCCGATGATGTGGCGAGCCTCACCGAAGGCCGCCTCAAAGGCAGCTTCCTGGCCGGGCCTGACGTGCAGCAGCGCAGATTCCAGCACCATGGCGCGATCCCGATGAGCGTCGCTTAGAACGGCAGCTTGAAGCCGGGCGGCAGCATGCTCGCCATGCCGCCCAGGCCGGAAGTGAGCGAGCCCATCTTCTCTTGCGCGGTTGCCTCGGCCTTGCGCACGGCGTCATTGAACGCGGCGGCGATCAGGTCTTCCAGCAGATCCTTGTCTTCGCCTTCGGCCAGCAGGCTGGGGTCGATCGACACACGCTTCACGTCGTTCTTGCAGGTCATCACCACCTTCACGAGGCCCGCGCCGGACACGCCTTCCACCTCGATCAGAGCGAGTTGCTCCTGCGCTTTCTTCATGTTTTCCTGCATCTGCTGGGCCTGCTTCATCAGCCCGGCGATCTGGCCTTTCATCATGGTCGTTGCTCCTTGAAATGGGTCGTGCAAGGCGCGCTGTTCAGATTGGCGCGCCGGTATTCAATGTTCAGTCTTGGAATGGGGCTCAGTGCGCGTGCGGTTGGATCGAACCGGGGACGACCTGAGCGGCAAAGTCCCGAACCAACGCCTGCACAAACGGGTTGGCGGCGATGGCGTCTTCCGCATTGCGTTGGCGTTCGGCACGCTGCTCGGCATCCAAAGCCGCCGCGGTGGCGCGTGCAGGTCCGATCTCGCACGCCACGCGAACGGGCGTACCGAAATGTTCCGTCAGTGCCGCCTCCAGGCGCTCGACGACGTTGGCATCGGTGAGTGGGGGCAGCGGCACGCGAAGGCGCATCGTGACGCCTTCCACGGCTGCCAACTCGCTCTGGTAAGCCAGCTGTTGGGCCAGACCGCGGATCGGCAGGCTCGCTGCCAGCGCCGGCCAATTGCCGTCGAATGTGGCAAGGCTGCTGGCGCTCAAGTCAGGCGGCGTAGCAGCGGCTACCGGCTCCGGGGCGACCGTCTTGACCGGCACGGGTGCGGCTGCCGGCGTCTCGATCTGTGCTGGACGGGTTGCCGCCGGTTCAGGCGCACCAGGGCGCACGCTCGAAGCGGAATCCCAACCGGCAAAGGCTGCGTCCATCTCTTCAAGCGACGGCGAAGCAAATTCGCCCGGCATTTCATCCCAGGGCGGCGGGCCATCATCGGCGGGCGTGGCAACTGCAACGGGCCGTTCACGGCGTTGCGGCGGGGAAACAGCAGCAGCCGGATTCGGACGTGGACCCGCGACGGGAGCGACGGGAGCAGCAGGACGAGCCACAGGCGCAGGCGCGGCTACCGGTGCAGCAGCAGGCGCCGAAGCACCACCACGGCCCCGGCTTGACGCCTGACGCGCAGCGGCCAACGCTTCCATTGCCGGCGAGCGACGCGCTGGGGCCGCAGCAGCCGGCGTATCTGCAACGGCCGCAGCGGGCGCCGGCGCCGGCGGAGTTGCCTGGTAAGTCGCACGCGGCGCCTCGACCACCGGCTCCGGACGCACCACCACTGGCGCAACCTCAGCAACCGGTGCCGCCACGGGCGCGGTCGCTGTGGCGGCCGGGCGCGTCGATGCGGCCGGCGTTACCGCCAGCGGCATCGCCCGTTTCCCGCCGCCACCGCCTGAAGGCGGCGGCGCGTTCCCACCCGACTGTCCGGGCTGGAACGCCAGCATGCGCAGCAGCGTCATCGTGAAGCCGGCGTATTCGTCCGGCGCAAGCGCCAGTTCGTTCCGGCCCAGGTTGGCAAACTGGTAGAACAGTTGCACCGCCTGCGCGTCGAACCGCTCCGCAAGGCGACGTACATCGTCGGCCTCGGGCCAGTCGTCCTGCACAGCGGCAGGCACGACCTGCGCCAGCGCAATCTTCTGCAGCAAGGATGCAAGATCCTGCAGCGCGCCCGAGAAGCTCAGACTGCGCCCGGCCATCTCGTCGGCGATCGCGACAAGCGCCGCGCCGTTCTCATCGGCCAGCGCATCGAGCAGACGCACAAGGTAGCTTTGATCAATCGCGCCGAGCATGCCCCGTACGGCAGCCTCGCTCACCTCGCCGGCGCTGTACGCGATGGCTTGGTCGGTAAGCGATAGCGCATCGCGCATCGAACCCTGCGCAGCGGCAGCCAACAGACGGAGCGCATTCGGCTCGTGGGCGATGCCCTCTTCGCCAAGAATGCGGTCGAGGTGAGACACGATGTGCCCCGGCGGCATCTGCTTGAGGTTGAACTGCAGGCAACGCGACAGCACCGTCACCGGAATCTTCTGCGGATCGGTGGTCGCGAGAATGAACTTGACGTGCTCGGGCGGTTCTTCCAGCGTCTTCAGCATCGCGTTGAAGGCGTGGTTGGTCAGCATGTGCACTTCGTCGATCATGTAGACCTTGAAGCGGCCGCTGGTTGGCGCGTAGACCGCGCGGTCCAGCAACTGGGCCATCTCGTCGACGCCGCGGTTGGAGGCGGCATCCATCTCGATGTAATCGACAAAGCGCCCGGCATCGATCTCGGTACAGGCGCGGCACACACCGCACGGCTGCGCGGTGATGCCGCCCTGCCCATCCGCGCCGACGCAATTGAGCGATTTAGCAAGGATGCGCGACAGCGTCGTCTTGCCGACACCGCGCGTGCCCGTGAACAGGTATGCGTGATGTAGGCGCTGCTGTTCGAGCGCATGCGTGAGCGCTTTCACCACGTGTTCCTGACCGACCAGCGTGGTGAAATCGCGAGGGCGCCACTTGCGGGCGAGCACTTGATAACTCATGCGGCGGATTGTAGCAAAGCGAGGTGGATTTCCGACGCGGTTTCGGAGGGGTCAACCGCCATGCGCGCCGAGCGAATTGCAAGGATATTCAGGTGGGGACGCGGGAGTCGGTTACAATGCCGGTCGGACGGGCCTCCTCGCATGGTGGCGCGGTCAACCTGGTCAGGTCGGGAACGAAGCAGCCACAGCCGTTTTCCGCCAGTGCCGAGGGTCAGGCTCGTCCCCCTTCTCTTTTCCCCTCTGCATCACCCCTCCCCTTTTTTGTTTTTGCCGCCCGCATCAGAACAGCGCGCCTTGGCTGTCGTCATGTGATGCCTGGACGGGCTTCGGCAACGATTCCAGATCGATCCATTCGCCCTGTGCGGTAGCCACGCCTGCGCGCACGGTGCGCCCTGGATACATCGGCGTGACGGCAGCCACGTAGCCGCGCAACTGATCTGCATAGGCGGCGCGTTCGACCGGCAGCAAGCGCAGCTTGTAGTCGACGACGAGGATGTCGTTGCCGCGTTCAATCAGGCGATCGATGCGCAACAGCGCGCCGTCAGGGCCGAAAAGTTCGATCTCGTTATGCGCGACGTCGAAGCGCACGGGGTCGAAGACATGCGCTAGCGTCTCGGCTGAAAGCATCCGGCGCACGGCATCGGCGGTGCGTGTGGCGTCGGCTTGCGTGACGCCCGTGGCGCTGAACCAGCGCGCGATCGTCTCGGCGTCAGGTGCCTGCTCGGGCAAACCTCGGCGCGTCAGGCGCTCGAGCACCGCATGCAGCAATTCGCCCTGCGCGACAGCACCTTGGTCAAAAACGATATCGGCAGCGCCCTCAGCGACAGCGCCGGCAGCGCCAACACGCACCGTCACTGTAAGCGGCGCGCGGAAATCGTGATACGAGACTGCCTCCTGCCCTGATGCACTGACAGCCGCATCGGCTGCGCCATCAACTACCGGAGCGGGTGACGCTACGCCTGCCGCGGCGAGCAGCGTGTACCAGCTCGCCGCGCCGTCCACCTCGGGCGCATCACCTTCATCGACAGATTGGGCCGCCGTGGCATCACGCTTGTTCGCCACGCCGGACACGATCAGCGCTTGCCGCGCACGCGTCATCGCTACGTAGAGCAGGTTCCAGTTCTCGCGCTCGGCAAGCTCGTTTTCTTGCTTGAAGAGAGGCTCGCGCGCGAGGCCGCGCTCGGACGTCTTGCCGAACGCGGAAAAATGCGCAGGCGCCTGCGCGCCGGGCGGCCAGTCGATCAGGATGCCGGCCGTATCGACACGCGCGTCGCTGTGGTGGCTATCGAGCAGCGCAACGAACGGCGCTTCCAGCCCCTTGGAGGCATGCACGGTCAGGATCTGTACCGCATCAAGACCTTCGCTGGCGACTTCGGCGTCGATTGCATCCGGCACCTCTGTGTCGCCCTGCATGCCTTCGTCAGGGCTTTCGTCCTCGTCACCCTGGCGGATGGCGCGCAGCTCGGCCATGAACTTAGGCAGGCTCGGATAGCGACCACCATCCAGATCGAGCGCGAGCTTCAAAAACGCGTCCAGGTTGGCGAGCACTTGGTCGCGGTTTGCGGCCGGTGCGCGCTCGGCATAGCGGCGCTTGAGTTCGCCGGTGTAGACGATATGATCGAGTAGATCGTGCACGGGCAGCGTAGGCGCCACCGCCAGCCAGCGCGAGAGCATGCGATGCGCGTAGCGCAAGGTGTCTACCGCATCAGTCTGGCCGGCCAGCGCTGTCAGGCGCTCCCACCATGTTAATGCGACCGCGCCTTCGCCAAACTGCGCCAGTGCGATAAGGTGGTCGTCCGTGGCGGCGAAGATGGGGCTACGCAGCACATGCGCGAGCGACAAATCGGCCTGCGGCGTCATCAGGAAATCGAGCAGCGCGCACAGATCAAGCGCTTCGAGCGTAGCCAGCAAACCGCCACGGCGCGGGCTCAGATACGGCACGCCGGCGTCGCGCAGCGCACGTTCGTAATCGGCGAGATAGCGTTTGCGGCGGACGAGCAATTGGAAATCGCTCCACCGCACGGGGCGCTCGACACCACCTTCGCGAATGCGCTCATTGGCGTGCAATGCGTGCAGGCAAGCGGCCACTTGGCGGCCCTCGGCATATCGCTGTGAATCGCCGGCTTCTTCGCGCGGTTCGGTGAGCGTATCCCGGGGGGCGGTTTCGTCGGCCTGCTCGGCTTCGGACACCGGCACCAGCGGCAACAGCAGCGCCTGCCCAATGGGTGCGTCCACGGCGGTACTTTGCTCGGCGTAGATGGGATAGTCGCCGCGCGCCCGCGCTTGCAAGAACACGGCGTTGACCCACTCCAGCACGGCCGGCGCGTTGCGACGCGTGCGATTGGTACGCAGCACAGTCGCGTTGAATTCCGCAACGAGCATTTCACGCGCAGCGTCGAACAGCCGTGCATCGGCGCGCCGGAAACGGTAGATCGATTGCTTAGGATCGCCCACAAGAAACACGCTCGGCTGCGTGCCAGTGCCCGCGTAGCCGGCCAGCCAACCTTGCAGGATGCGCCACTGCATGGGGTTCGTGTCTTGAAACTCGTCGAGCAGCAGATGCTTGTAGCGCGCGTCGAGCCGCACCTGCAGGTAAGCAGCTGTGTCCTCTTGCTGCATCAGGCGCGCCGCTTCCCATTCGAGATCGGCGAAATCCATCGCGCGCGCCTGGCGCTTGTACGCCTGATAGCGATCGATCAACGCGTCGCCCAACGCAAACAATGCTGCGTTGACGGCGCGCACCAGGACTTCCTGCCGGCGCGCCTGAATTGTCGTCAGCGTTTCGCAGAGCGCGGTGTGCAAGGTCACCAGCGTTTGTGCGTGCTCGTCGCCGATGGCTTTGACGAGTGCCTTGGTCGGTTTGCAGGCGCGTGCCTTGCCGGCCTGCGTGTGGAAAGCGGCGAAGAGCGCATCAAATGCTTGCGCGCGAGCGGCCTCGTCCGACACGTTCATTCCGCGCGCCGCGGTCACCGCCGATTCGATGATCACCGCGCGCTTGCCCTCGGCCGCACCGCCCCGCCCAAGCCAGCCGGACACGCGCAGCATGTCGGCCAACAACGCCGCATCCTGCAGTGCTTCGATCAGCGGATCGACTGTCGCATCGTCGCCAAGCAGTGCGTCCAACGCATCCAGCGGACGCCCGCCCGCCTGCGACTTGTACGCCCACCAGTCGCTGCGCTGGTGGAACATGGCATCGAGCAGGCGACTGGCCTGAAAATCGCCAACCAGATCGGCTAGCGCTTCGTACGCGGCGCGCAAGTCAGCGTGATCTTCGGCCAGCAAGCCGCGCCAGAAAGGCGCCCAGGCTTCACGCCTCAGCCGCCCGGCATCTTCACGCAACGACGCGCCCTGCTGCACGCCAGACGACAGCGGCGCCCCACGCAGCAGCGACCCGAACCAGCCGTGGAACGTATCAATCGCCATGCGCGATGGTGATTCCAGCACGCGCGCATACAGCCCACGGGCGGTTTCAATCAGTGCGGGCGCATCACGCTCGTCCACCGTGCGGGCGATCAGCTCGCGCACGACGCCCTCATCATCGGCGCTGGCCAGCTGCGCGAGGATGTCGAGCAGACGCTGGCGCATCTCTTCGGCGGCCTTGCGTGTAAACGTGATGGCGAGAACGTCCGACGGCGCGGAGCCTGCCAGCAGCAAACGCAACATGCGCGTGACCAGCAGCCACGTCTTGCCGCTGCCCGCGCACGCTTCCACCACAACGGAGCGCTCCGGGTCGCACGCGGCGCGCGAAAAAGCTTCAGGCGAGACGGGTGCGCCGTCGCGTTCGTAAGCGTGATCGCTCATGCCGCACCCTCCGGCTCGCGCGGTGCGCCGTCTGTCCAATACCCCTTGCGGCAGAGGCCGCGCGCCGCGCAGTAGCGGCACGCCGATTCATCGCCGAACGCAGGCAGCGGTGCACCCGCTGCAAGGGCAGTCATGTCCTTTTGCATCTGTTCGATCAGCCAGTCGACAACCTGCGTGAAGTCGGGCAATGCAACGTCGCGCTTGTCGCCGCGCGCCTCTCCGTCGAGCGAAACCCAGCCGCCCGAATCTGCACGCGCATCGAGCACGCCGTAAAACGGTAGCTGGCAATCCTCAAACGGCGTCTTGGCACGACGCACCAGCACCATTTGCGATTGTGTCTTGTAGTCGAGCACCGCCACGCCGTGTTCGTCGTGCACGTCGATGCGGTCGATGCGACCGCGCAGGCGCAGCGGGCGCTCGTCCGGCAACGTGATGGACGTATCGACATCGACCTCGCCCGCCTCAAAGCGCCAGCCGTCGGCCTCACGCGCGGCCTGCCACGCCAAGTACGACGGCATCACGCCGAGCCAGCGCCGATAGAAGCGCAACGCGTTGCCGTCCTCGGCCAACAGCGGGCCGAACTGTTCGTCGGTGATGGTCTGTAGCAGCCCCTGACGATCGGCCGGATCGTGCATTGGCGCTTCCAGCAACTGCCGGTGAAAGCGATGCAGAATCGCGTGCAAAATTTCGCCGATGTCGCGTTTCTCCAGCTCGTCGGAAACCTCTTCCAACTCGCCCAGCCGCAGCATGCGACCGACGAAAAACTGGTACGGGCAGCGGCGCAGACTGTTGTATGCAGCCGCACTCAGCGTGGACGGCACCAGCGTCGGCGCGGCGGGCGCCGGCATATCGGTTGGCTGGCTCGTCGTCTGCAAACTGGGCAACGAGACCGACGTATCGATACGCACGCCGCTCACCGCCAACCGGCGCTGCAAGCGTTCGAGCCAACCGGAAAGGCGATGCGGCTCCCCGCGTCCGCCGTGGCGTTGCCAGGTCAGCACCACCTCGGGCTGATTGAGCAGCACTTCGGCCAGGTCGCGCGCCTGCTGCGCAAAGCGCTGAGCGCGATCGGGCAAACCGAGCTCACGTCGCACGTCGTTGGAGAAGAACAGCCATTCCGGCTGCGTCGACGGCAACTGCGCATCGTCGCAACCCACCACCACGACGCCATCAAAGCGCCGCATCCGAGCACCATTCAACGGTAGGATGACAACACGTCGGTCCGCTGGCGGTGAAGGCTCGCTGAAGACGGCGGACTCAAGCAGCATCGAGAGCAACGCGCGCCACTCCGTGAGCGAGAACCGCGCACCCGCATCGGTGCTGCCATGTATGGAGATTCGCAGGCGGTCAATCCAATCCAGCAATTGGCGCCCTGCGTCGTCGTTCTGCAAACCGGTGCGCATATGCAGACGATCGAGCGTGCCTGCCAACAGCGTTATCCACGCGTCGAGCGTGGCGCTGCCGGCACGGCGCCACAGCGCCGCTTCGTCGGCCAGCACGCCCAGGCGATCGGCCAGGCGGCTGACCTTTGCTACGCCCTCGGCATCTTCGGCCGGACGACCGGCCACCAGCCGGCGCAGCCGTCCCCAGCCACCCGAAACGTTATGCCGGCGCACCCGGCGCTCCAATTCTGCAACCCATGCGGGCGTGGCGGTGCCGGCGTCGGCATCGCGCAAACAGAACGGGCTTTTGATGAGATCGAGCAGCGCCGCGGTATCGCCGTCGCCCTGCACCACGTCGACCCAGCGCATAAGCGCCGCAGCAGCGCGCGTCGTGGAGAGCTTCCAGCCAGTCTCATCGCGCACCGGCACGTTCACACGCGCCAGCAACGCGCGAACACGCCGCGCAACGATGCGATCCTGCGCCACCAACGCCAACGAGCGGCGTCCGGCGTTCAACCAATCGACCAGCGTATGCGCGGCAAAGGCGGCCTCGTCCTCAAAACGGGCAGCGCCTGCAATGCGCAGGATTGGCGCCGGAATCTGCACATCGGCAACATCTTCAGGCGCCTGGACGGGCGTGGCGCATTCGGGCCAGGCGTGCAGCAGCAGATCGCGGAAATCCGCGTGTGTGGAAGGCGCCGCAGACGCGGCGGTTTCAGGCGCGTTCCAGTCATAGCCGATGCTGAGCACCGGCACGCGTTCGGCGGCGCGCTGCAGGAAATCCAGATCGACCGCCTCGGGATCGGTCGGGCTCATCCACACGATCGGCCCGCGTAGTTCGTCCAGCAAGCGGCGCATGGCACGCAACCGCATTGGAATCGGGTCCGCCGCGCCCGAAAGCAACCGCCAGAACGTCAGCACGATGCGCGATTCGGTACCGAGAAAGCGTTCGGACAACTGTGCGTAGGTGCGCTCCAACGCCTCAGCCAGCGCCGACTCCAATTCGTCGGGGCGCCCATCTGCCCCGCTGTGTGCTGCGTCCAGCGTCAGCCAACGTTGCGACAGCTCATCCGACACCGTCACGAGTACCTGCGCCACGCCCCAAAGGGCTGCATCGTCCTGCGCGCCAAGCGCTTCACGCAGCCATGCCTGCGTCTTGAGGGCCTGCTGCACCGCGAGCAGTCGAGACAGCGGCGTGCGCGCGGCGGGCGAATCCGCTTCCGGCGGCAAATCAAGCAGCCAATGCCCCAGCGTCAGAATGCGCGGTAGCAAACGCGGCGCGCCGGCCGCTTGCGCGCTGGCATGCAGAGCACTGCGCACACCCGGAATCTGCGCGGCTGTCGGCACAACAATCGTGGCCGTGCCCGAGGATTGTGCATGCGCATCCAGAAAGCGCCATGCAGCGTCGGCGGCACGGGAAAGGAATGCTGGGCCAGGCGCGAAGGCGAGCGTCTGCATGCGAGGGAATATGGCGATATACCGGAAAGCGAAGACCCTGCGGCTATCGGCGTGATAGGCAGAATCAACGGCTGAATCGATTGAAAATGGGGGCGTCGGTACTATATCAGCAGCACCCGCGCCGACAGTGGTCCCAATACACGCCGGTTCGTGTAATCGTGTAATGTATGGGTTCGGCGCACGTCGCCAGCTTTTACGAAATAACAGAGGTTCCCGCCATGAGCGAACAGATCAAGTATGTGAGCGACGCGTCCTTCGAGGCAGACGTGCTCAAGTCCGACAAACCCGTGCTGGTCGATTTCTGGGCCGAATGGTGCGGCCCCTGCAAAATGATCGCCCCGATCCTGGACGAAGTTTCCAAGGACTACGGCGAAAAGGTGCAGATCGCCAAGATCAACGTCGATGAGAACCAGGGCGTGCCGGCCAAGTTTGGCATTCGCGGCATCCCGACGCTGATTCTGTTCAAGAATGGCGCTGTGGCCGCCCAGAAAGTGGGCGCACTGTCCAAGTCGCAACTGACCGCATTCCTGGACAGCCACCTGTAAGCCATTTTCGGCTGAGGGCGACCCTTCGCGTTGCCCCCCACACACGCTGGCGCACTTCCGCCTGGAAGCTCGCCAGCGTTGTGCTAAGATGGCAGCCAATCTGTTTCCCCGAGCGTTCGCTCGACCGTTCCCCCCTCCCCCGTCTCTCGTTTCGCCGCCCGTTCGGGCCCTTCCCTCATCTTTCGTCTATGCATCTGACAGAACTGAAATCCTTGCACGTGTCCCAATTGCTGGAAATGGCGGGGCAGCTGGAGATCGATAACGCGCAGCGCATGCGCAAACAGGAATTGATGTTTGCCATCCTGAAAAAGAAGGCGAAACAGGGAGAAACGATTTTCGGTGACGGCACGCTTGAAGTGCTGCCTGATGGCTTCGGTTTTCTGCGCTCACCGGAAACTTCGTATCTGGCCAGCACCGACGACATCTATATCAGCCCGTCGCAGATCCGCCGTTTCAATCTGCACACCGGCGACACGATCGAAGGTGAAGTCCGCACGCCCAAGGATGGCGAGCGCTACTTCGCGCTGGTGAAGGTCGACAAGGTCAACACGCAGCCTCCTGAAGCGGTCAAGAACCGCATCATGTTCGAGAACCTGACGCCGCTGCACCCGAACAAGCCGCTCACGCTCGAACGCGACATCAAAGCCGAAGAGAACATCACCGGCCGCATCATCGACATGATTGCCCCGATCGGCCGCGGCCAGCGCGCCTTGCTGGTGGCAAGCCCGAAGTCGGGCAAGACCGTGATGCTGCAGCACATTGCGCACGCCATCGCGACCAACCACCCGGAAGCCGAGCTGTTCGTGCTCCTGATCGACGAGCGTCCGGAAGAAGTGACCGAAATGCAGCGCACCGTGCGCGGCGAAGTGGTGGCATCGACGTTCGATGAGCCTGCCGTGCGTCACGTGCAAGTGGCTGAAATGGTCATCGAAAAGGCCAAACGCCTGGTCGAACTGAAGAAGGACGTGGTGATCGTGCTGGATTCGATCACGCGTCTGGCCCGCGCCTACAACACCGTGGTGCCGACCTCTGGCAAGGTGCTGACCGGCGGTGTCGACGCCAACGCGCTGCAGCGTCCGAAGCGCTTCTTCGGTGCGGCACGTAACCTGGAGGAAGGTGGTTCGCTCACCATCATCGGCACGGCGCTGATCGAAACGGGCAGCCGCATGGACGACGTGATCTACGAAGAATTCAAGGGCACCGGCAACATGGAAGTGCACCTGGAACGCCGCCTGGCAGAGAAGCGCGTCTACCCCGCCATCAACCTGAACAAGTCAGGCACGCGCCGCGAAGAATTGCTGATCAAGCCGGACATCCTGCAGAAGGTGTGGATCCTGCGTAAGTTCATCCATGACATGGATGAAGTCGAGGCGATGGAATTCCTGCTCGACAAACTCAAGACGACCAAGAACAACGCCGAGTTCTTCGACATGATGCGACGCGGCGGCTAAGTCTCCTGCCTGCATAGCGAAAAGCGCACCCATTGTGGTGCGCTTTTTTATTGCTGCGTCAACTGTCTGTTTTTCCAGCGGATTTTCTCGTCAAAGTTGTGAAATTCGCTAGTTCATTTGCATTACAGGTCGGGCGCGCAAGCGTTTGCAACCATCGTCCTTAAACGTCATCGCAAAACAGAAACCCGGCAACCATACTGCAAGCCTGCCCGGGCTGAGCCGCCTCGGCAAAGAAGGAACCACACCAAAAATCGAACGGGGGAAACCATGCGCGAAGAGTCGCTGGAATGTACTGCTGCGTGCCGAACCGTCGTAGTGGCGTCGCGCGCGGGAATGGGGGAGATCGACGAGACGATTCTAGGGGCAGACTGGCACGTGCGGCGCGTAACGTCGATGCGTGAACTGGGCTGCGCCATTCGCGACAGCGCTCCCAAGGCAGGATTGGTCGATTTCGGCAGCGCGTTCTCGGCTGCGGAACTGGATTTACTCGAACGCTGCATGCAGGTCTCGCATGTTGGCTGGGTGGCAGCGCTGCCACCGGCCATGTTGAACCAGGAGCGCGTACGCCAGCTGGTGCGCGATTACTGCGTGGACTACGTCCAGATGCCGCTTCGTACGGATGAGGCTGCGTATTCGCTGCGTCACGCCTGGGGCATGGCCTCGCTCGCCCAGGAGGCCACGCCGGCACCGAAGGCCAATCATGCGCGCATGCTGGGCGAGTGCCCCGCCATGCACGGACTGTTCCGCGCCATTCGCAAGGTCGCGCAGAACAGTGCGCCGGCCTTTATCGCAGGGGAGTCCGGCACCGGCAAAGAACTGACTGCGCAGGCCATTCACGAAGCCTCCTCGCGCGCGGGCGGGCCGTTCATCGCCATCAACTGCGGTGCGATTCCGCCGCACCTGATCCAGTCGGAATTGTTCGGCTACGAGAAAGGCGCATTTACCGGCGCGCATCAACGTCATATCGGCTGGGTTGAGCATGCCAATGGCGGCACGCTGTTCCTCGATGAAATCGGCGACCTGCCGCTCGAGAGCCAAGTCAGCCTGCTGCGTTTCCTGCAGCAAGGCACGATCACGCGGCTGGGCGGGCACCAGGCGATTCCGCTGGACCTCCGCATCATCTCGGCAACGCACGTGGATCTGGAAGCAGCCCAACATCACGGCGGATTCCGCACCGACCTGTTCCATCGACTGTGCGTGCTGACTTTGTCAGTGCCACCACTGCGCGAGCGCGGCAGCGACATCGTGTTGCTGGCCGAACACATCCTCGCCCAGCACGCCAGCGAAGCCTCGCATCGCATCCGCGGGTTCACGCCCTGCGCGTTGCACGCGATGATGCATTACCCGTGGCCGGGCAACGTACGCGAACTCATCAACCGCGTGCGCCGCGCACTGGTGATGACCGACAACCGCAAGATTTCCGCTGCCGATCTGCACCTCGAAGGCTATGCATCCGTGTCGGGCCAGACGCTCGAAGAAGCGCGCGAAGGCGCCGAGTCGGATGCTATCCGCACGGCTATCGCCCGCAACGGCTTCCATATGGGCATGACGGCACGCGAACTGGCGGTGTCGCGCGTCACGCTGTATCGATTGATGCAGAAGCACGGCATTCGGGCGGAGCATCCGCTGCATCCGGCCTAGCGTGGCAGCTGCGCCCCCAGATGTGTTTTGGGAAAAGGGAGGAACGGCTCGACAGGGCCTGCCTCCCACATTCCTCATCTGATCCCTCCAATACTTGGTTCAATGCGCTGAATTTTGCTGCTGGCCGCCCGAATGGGCCGGCGGCGCCAGTGCTGCAAACGCGGTCAGGTTGGTTTGCATCGGGATCCCGTTCGAGGATGGCCATTGAGAAAAGAGTGCCCGCCGGGGGACGGAGCACGAAACCGTTGAACAGCCGTTACGCCGATGTGTCCGGCGCACGTTGCGAAAGCGCCACATTTTGGTGCGCTCGGGGTCGGGCAACGAGCGACGACCTCTGCCAAGAGACTGTCGCGGCGCCGGTAACGCGGCGCCATAGCTGGCGTAACCGGAGGCACACCCCACTTCCAGGGGGGTTGCACAAGCCCCGTCGCCGTTGGATTGTTAAGCCACGCATACGACGTACTCAGTTCGCCGTCCGAGAGCGCGGACACGATAGAACCGGTGGATGGATCGAATGCGCGGGTGGGAACAAGACCGAATGCGAGTCGCGCCGGCAACGTATCGGCGAGAACGCTTCGAAGGGCGATCAGCAGTGTGATTGCACGCTGCACGACGAAATCGCCGTCTACTGCGAGCGCAGGCGCCATGGCGGTCATGGCCGTGCGGCTTGCGACCACTCCGGTCTTCTCGACCGTCCACCCGAACGGCAAACGTCGAGCACAGCGCTGCGCGATTGTCGGCATGGCTCGCTCCTCCCCAACGGGTATAGAGCGACATCCATGCCATGACGGCTAACACCTTGTTTTAACGGGATATTTTCCACACGGAGAGCTGTCCAACCCGGCATGGCATGCGATTTTTGTGTCGCGACTGAAACAGCTGTCGCCATAAAAACCGCCGTTATCGGGTGCTGGCTTTCCGTTGGTTGAAGTGCGCGCCTTGGCGAACGCTGGGCTACAGTAGCCAAGAGGCAGCAACGAGGGTCCCGGGGCATGGCCGCGGCGGCTGTCATTTTTGACTTCCGCCACTAAAATGATTCGGAACGGGGGTCTGCTCCGGCCTGTATCTCGCCTGGGCGACAAGGATGTTCGCAAGATCGGTAACAGGTCGAGAACAACGATGAACACTGTTTTGATCGAAGCCCATCCGTTGGTGCGCACAGGCATTGCGCACCTGCTACGGGCGCTCAAGGGCGTCACTGGCGTCACAGTCGTCGAACCAGACGAAGGGATGTTCGACGCCATCGAAACCAATGCCGACGCGGGCCTTCTTGTCATCGGCCTTCCGCTGCCACATCTGGACGAGTTGTCGGCCATCGGCGAGATCATGCACCGGCCTCACGCGCGCCACGTGGTCGTGCTGGCCGAATCCGAATCGCCCGACATCATCCGCACGCTCATGCAGATGGGCTTGTCAGGCTACACGCTCAAGCACTCGCCGGGCGAAGTCATTGCGGCTTCGCTGGAGCTGGTGCTGGTGGGCGGTCAATACATTCCGGCCAGCGCGTTGCTGCCAGAATCACGCCTGGATGGCGCGCCCAATCCGGCGCTCGCAGGCGATCCGCAGACCGATCCGAAGCTGCTCGGCATTACGCCGCGCCAGTACGAAATTCTGGTCCTGCTCTCGCGCGGGCATCCAGTCAAGACCATCAGCCGCATGCTGAACATCTCCGAGGCAACGGCCAAGGCGCATATCAGCACGCTGTATCGGCGCCTGAAAGTCCGCAGCCGCACCGAGGCGGTGTACGTCGCCAATCAACGCGGCGCGCGGCTCCTCTCGGTCGCCTGATCCTCCGACAAGAGCGCACGCGAGCGTCGCAAAGTTGCTGGCGACGGCCGATATACTGGACGCATGCTTTCGTCCGTCCTCCGGTGGTTCTCCGGCCGCGCACGCACGCGGCGCCTGACCCGCTACGCCATCTCTGACGCGCTGTGGTCGCGCGCGCTCGATGGCCTGCCCTTCCTGCTCGACTGGTCTGACGCGGACCTTTCACGTCTGCGTGAAACGGCCACGCTCTTCATCGCCGAAAAGGAATTCACCACCGCGCACGATTTGCCGCTCACCGACGACATGGTGATCAGCATTGCCGTGCAAGCCAGTGTGCCGATCCTGGAGCTGGGCATGTCGTGGTACGGCGGATGGCACGGCGTGGTCATCTACCCGGGCGAGTTCGTCATCCGCAAGGAAGTCATGGATGAAGACGGCGTTGTGCACAACGTGCGTGAAGAAGCTGCCGGTGAGGCATGGGAGCACGGCCCCGTCATCCTCTCGTGGCAGGACATCGAACTGGGGGGTGCGCTGGCCGAGCCAGGCGCGCAGCCGTACAACGTGGTCGTACACGAGTTCGCGCACAAGCTCGACATGCTCAACGGCGAGTCGGATGGTATCCCGGCGTTTTCATCGCGCCTGCATGCCAATGTTGACCGCGAGCAATGGGCAGATGACCTCTATGCTGAATACGACGCCTTTGCCAATCGTTGCGAGCAGATTCCGGAGCGCCGGTGGGGCGACGACCCGATCCTTTCATTGCTCGACCCTTATGGCGCGCAGCATCCGGCCGAGTTCTTTGCGGTAGCGTCGGAAGTGTTCTTCGTCGAACCGGTAGCCTTGCTGGAGACGCTCCCATCGCTGTACGCGCTCCTGCACGCCTTCTACCTGCAAGATCCGGCACGGCGCGTGCTGGACGCTGAGCAACGCCAGGAGGGATTCCTGCCATGACGATTCGCCAAGCACTTCGCACAACGCTGCTCGGTTGTTGTCTCGCTGTCGGCGCAGCGTGGGCGCAACCAACCGTGCCCGTGGTCCTCAGCGTCACCGCGCAATTCGATGGGCAATCCGAAACCAAACGCGTCACACTTTCAGCCGACGAATCCACCACGGGCCAGCATGTGGCACTGCTCGAACGCACCCACACGTACGACATGGGCGGCTCGATGCCGCGCAAAGAATGGGAGGCGCGCTTCGCCGCCGGCCTGCCCGACGACACGATCCCGTTAGGCTGCGACACCACCACCTGCCAATTCATGCGCCACCGCTGGGCCAAGACCGGCGTGGACGTCACCTTGCGGCCGATGGTCGTGTCGGGCGAGTTCCAGACGCTGTCCATCGGCGTAACGCTGCATCGATTTCAGCCCTCGCCGGACGCCGAGGCCCCCGCCCGGGTCGACACCTGGGCGCGCAACCTCGACACCTCGTTGCGCGTCGGCGACACCAAGACCATGGATCTGGAGGGTCACGGCGTGCTCACGATCGAGCGCTTGGCCAAACCCTGATCGAAATAGGCTTCTTGGGTCACTTTTCGGCGCGACGGCACGACGGTTTTTGTGGCAAGCGCGTTGCCCAAGCCTTTGTTTCTCTGGCATAATCCTCGTTTCTCCACCCGGCAAGTGATTCGAGGGCTGGTCGCACGGTGGCTCCTACCATGTGAGCACCTGAAGCGCGCCGCGAATTGGCTACCTCTACCCAGGGCTCATCATGAAAGAAGGCATTCACCCGAATTACCGCGAAGTCGTGTTCCAGGACATGTCCAGCGACTTCAAGTTCATCACCCGCTCGACCATCCAGACCAAGGAAATGATCACGCTGGACGGCAAGGAATATCCGCTGGCCAAGATCGAAGTCTCGTCCGAATCGCACCCGTTCTACACGGGCCAGCAAAAGGTTCTGGACACGGCCGGCCGCGTCGAAAAGTTCCGCAACAAGTTCGGCAGCAAGATCGGCAAGGCTGCCAAGTAATATCGGCGCCGGAGACGGCTCATCAGATGGACCGTCTCACTGATCAGAAAAAGGCAGCTCCGGCTGCCTTTTTTGTTTCTCGGCACATGGTAGGCCGTTGATTCGGCCCCTTTTTACGATCCGCACGTCGCTGTGCAACCCCGATCGGGCTCGCCCGGTCTGACACTCGATGAACACCACCCGCGTCTCGCGCATCCGCCTGACTGCTGCCGCCACCCGCGAGTTGCCGCGTTGGCTGCTGCTCGCCATCTGCGTGATCTACGGCCTGTCGGGCCTGTTCTCGCGCGACCCGTGGAAGAACGAAGACGCCGCCGGCTTCGGCGCGATGTGGACGCTGGCCACCGGCAACGCGCAGGACTGGCTGATGCCGAACATCGTCGGGCGTCCCGTCGTGCAATCAGGGCCGCTGGTGTTCTGGATCGGCGGCGCGTTCATTCGCCTCTTCGGACAATGGCTGGGTCCAGCGGATGCATCGCGCCTGGCCACCGCCCTCTTCTTCTTCGTCACCAGCGCGTGCATCTGGTATGGCGCCTATCTGCTGGGCCGCCGCGCGGAAGTTCAACCGTTTGAATTCGTCTTCGGTGGCCAACCCAACACGCGCGACTACGGCCGTACGCTGGCCGATGGCGCACTGCTGATCTTCCTAGCCTGCGTAGGCTTGGCGCAACGCGGTCACGAAACAACACCGTTGGTCGGGGCGCTGTGCTTCGTGGCGGTCGCGGTGTATGGCTTGATCCGGGCGTTGGACAAGCCGGTACACGGCAGCCTTGTCTATGGCGTCGGCATCGGCTGCCTGTCGCTGGCCGGCGGCCCAATCCTGCCATTGGCAATCACGGTGGCCGTATTGATCGCCGCGCATGGCACGCGCGTGCTGCCGCTGCGTCCGCTGCTGACAGTGGCGCTGCCCGTGTCACTCGCACTGGGGTGCTCATGGCCGGCGGCGGCCTACTTGCTGGCAAATAATCCAACTGACGCCGTGACCTACGTCCGCGAATGGGCACGCTTCGATCGCCACCAATACGCTGGCCCGACAGCGCATTCGCTCGGCTTTGTCGCGCGCAACCTGCCGCTGTTCGCGTGGCCCGTCTGGCCGCTGGCCGCATGGGCGTGGAAGAGCTGGGGCGGCATGCGCACCGCTCCGCATATCACGTTGCCGTTGGCCGTCCTGCTGCCGCAGTTGGTGCTTCTGCTCATGCAGCCTCACCCGGGCGACGACGGTTTCCTGCTGCTGATTCCGCCGATGGCCGTGATGGCCACGTTCGCGCTGCCAACGCTCAAGCGGGGCGCCATCAGCGCAATCGATTGGTTTGCACTGCTGGCCTTCACCATCCTGGGCGGCACGCTATGGCTGCTGTGGATCGCCAAAATGACGGGCTTTCCGCCCCAGCTTGCACGCAACGTGTACCGCATCGTGCCGGGCTACCGACCCGAGTTCAGCTGGACCGCATTGGTCTGCGCGCTGCTCGTGACCGCGGCGTGGGTGCTGATCGTCGTCTGGCGCACATCGCGGGCGCCCAAGGCCATCTGGCGCGCGGTGGTCATCTCGGCCGCCGGCACCACGCTCATGTGGGTGCTGATGATGACGCTGTGGTTGCCCACCATCAACTACGCCAAGACGTACCGCGATGTCGCGCAGTCCGCCGCCCTGGCGCTGCCGCGCACCTACACATGTGTGCAGCCGATCCGCATGGGCGATGCGCAGCTTGCCTCATTCGCATACTTCGGTCACATCCGTTTTGGCAGCGCCGAGGACAACTGCGACATCCTGCTGCGTCATGACCCGTACGACTACGGCGCGCCGACAAGCGTGTCGAATTACGAGTGGCGCCTGATCTGGGAAGGTCGCCGCCCCGCCGACCGCGACGAGCACTTCCGCATGTACCGCTTGACGGAGGCAGCGGCCGCCACACATCCGCCGCCCACACAGGCAACCACACGCCGACGCAAGCTGCGTCAGTAACGTTTCCGTAGCCTACATGTTTGTCGCCGACGTCCGCCGCATTACCGAACTGGCTTGGCCAGTACTGATCGGCCAGTTGGCTGTTATCGCCTTCGGCGTACTCGATACGGCAATGGCTGGCCGCGCCTCTGCAGCGGACCTCGCTGCGATCGGGCTCGGCGGGTCGATCTACGTCACGGTGTACATCAGCTTGATGGGCGTGCTGCAAGCGCTCTCGCCCATCGCCGGACAACTCTACGGCGCACAAAGGTACGGCGAGATCGGCGAAGAAGTTCGCCAGGCCGTCTGGCTCGGACTGGTGCTCGCGGCGATCGGCATGCTGATCCTGTGGTTCCCTGCCCCACTGCTGCACCTGGCAGACGCCACGCCAGAGCTCGCCGAGAAAGCCACTGCCTATTTGCGGTATGAAGCACTCGCGTTGCCTGCAGCGCTCGGCTTCCGGATCTACTCTGCGTTGAACAACGCGCTGTCGCGCCCCGTGATGGTGACAGTACTGCAGCTCGCCGGGCTCGCCATCAAGTTTCCGCTCAACGCATTGTTTCTGTACGGCGGCATGGGCGTCCCCGCGATGGGTGGCCCCGGCTGCGCACTCGCCTCGATGATCATCAGCTGGCTATGGTTCGTCGCAGCGGCTGCCATTTTGATGCGCAATCCGGCTTACAAGCCGTTCGCGATTTTCACGCACTACTCACCACCCAACCGTGCGCGGCTGTGGGCGCTGGTACGTCTGGGGGTGCCGATGGGCTTCACCTACCTGATCGAGATCACGTCGTTCACGCTGATGGCGATCCTCATCGCGCGCCTTGGCACGGTGGTCCTGGCCGGGCATCAGATTGCCGCCAACCTTGGAGCGGTTGCGTATATGGTGCCGCTCTCGCTATCAATCGCAACGTCCACGTTGGCTGCGCAATCAATCGGCGCCCGCGATCGCGTAGCAGCGCGACGCATCTCGCTGAATGGCATCAAGTTGGCGGTGATGTGCGCGGTCATCGTTGGCGCGGCCGTGTTGTTCTTGCGGCGCGAGCTGGTCAGCCTCTACACGCACGATGACACTGTCCTGGCAATCGCGGTGCCGCTGTTGCCTTTCATCGCCTTTTACCAGATGTTCGATGCCCTGCAGGTCATGACAGCGTTCATCCTGCGCGCATACAAGATCGCGCTCATCCCGACCGTGATCTATGCGCTATCGCTGTGGGGCGTAGGGCTTGGCGGCGGTTATGTGCTCGGCTTTGGGCTGTTGGGGGACATTGCTGCGGCACTGCGCGGCGCAGCTGGTTTCTGGGCCGCCAATGGGCTGAGTTTGATGGTGGCAGGTGCGCTGCTGGTCAGCTATTTCAATCGCGTAAGCCGCGCTGCCGATTAAAGCGAGGTATTCCCCCCTTTAAAGCAGTATCAATCTTGATTTGCGTGGATTGAATTGAAAGCGCAAAAGAAAAAACCCGCTGCAAGCAGCGGGTTTTGATTTGGCGGAGCGGACGGGACTCGAACCCGCGACCCCCGGCGTGACAGGCCGGTATTCTAACCGACTGAACTACCGCTCCGTGTCGGTTGCAAAATCAGCTAGAGACTGATTCTGCTAACGAGCTTCTGGTTAAGCTCTTGTTTTGGCGTCCCCTAGGGGATTCGAACCCCTGTACTCACCGTGAAAGGGTGATGTCCTAGGCCTCTAGACGAAGGGGACAGAAACTGTTTTGCAACGCTTTCTGTCTTACGCTGCGAAGTCCGCTACTATAACGAACTTTTTTGCGTTTTGGAAGCCTCTTTTCAAATTATTTTTTGAATCGAATTTTCCGGCATTTTGGTGGAGCTAAGCGGGATCGAACCGCTGACCTCTTGCATGCCATGCAAGCGCTCTCCCAGCTGAGCTATAGCCCCAAGGTACTGCCTTTTACTGCTTGCTTCTTACTGCATTTCGCTTCGTGTTGCAGCGAAAACAAGAGTATAGGGGAAGTGTTTAGCGCTTGGCAATACCCTTTCGCAAAATTTTTTGCGCCGCACACATCACGCCGCGAGACGATGCAGAACAACGTCGCGGCCGAACAGTTCCAACACTGCATCAATCGACGGTGTTTGCAGTTGTCCCGCTACCAGCAAGCGCACCGGCATCGCCAGCTTCGGCATCTTCCAGCCATTTGCCGCGAGCACTTCCTTGAAGACGACACCAATGGCCTCGCGCTTCCACTCGGGCAGCGCGCTGAGTTTCTCAGCCAGCGCGGCAATGCCCGGACGCACATCGTCGGTGAGGTGCTGTGCGGCCAGTTCCGGCTCGACAGAGATATCCGTACGATAGAACAGCAGCGCCGTCTGGCCGACTTCACGGAGCGTGTTGGCGCGATCCTTTACCAGGGCGATCACATCTGCCAGCACGGGGCCGCCATCCACCTTGCCACCCAGCTCTTCAATGAACGGCTTCACCAGACCAGCCAGACGCGCGTTGTCGGCCTGCTTGATGTAGTGGTTGTTCAGCCAGGCGAGCTTCTCAGGGTTGTATTGCGCAGGCGACTTGCCCAGGTGCTCGAGGTCGAACCACTCGATGAACTGCTCGCGCGAAAAGATTTCGGCATCGCCGTGCGCCCAGCCCAGGCGGGCGAGGTAATTGACGATGGCTTCGGGCAGATAGCCAGCATCCCGATAACCCGTAACAGCCATGGCACCGTGGCGCTTGCTCATCTTCTCGCCCTGCTCGTTGAGCACGGTCGGCAGATGAGCATAGACCGGCGGCGTACCGCCCAGCGCGCGCAGGATGTTGATCTGGCGGGGCGTGTTGTTGACGTGGTCGTCGCCGCGAATCACATGGGTGATCTGCATGTCCATGTCATCCACGACCACACAGAAGTTGTACGTGGGCGTACCGTCAGGACGCGCGATCACGAGGTCATCGAGTTCGTCGTTGGAGATCTCGATGCGGCCCTTCACTGCGTCGTCCCACACGACACTGCCCCCGATGGGGTTCTTGAAGCGGATCACCGGCTGCACGCCCGCCGGCGGCGTCGGCAAAACCTTGCCCGGCGCCGGGCGCCAAGTCCCGTCGTAACGGGGCTTTTCGCCGCGCTCGCGTTGCGCTTCGCGCAGGGCGTCGAGTTCTTCGGTGCTCATGTAGCACGGGTAAGCCAGTTCCTGCTGAACCATCTGCGCGACCACGGCGCGGTAACGGTCCATGCGCTGCATCTGGTAGAACGGGCCTTCATCGATGTCCATGTCCAGCCAGTCCATCGCCTCGAGGATCACGTCGACAGCTTCCTGGCTGGAACGCTCCACATCGGTGTCTTCGATGCGCAGGATGAAGTCTCCCTTCATCTTGCGTGCGAAAGCCCACGGATAGAGTGCCGAGCGGATGTTGCCGAGGTGGATGAAGCCGGTGGGGCTGGGAGCGAAACGAGTGCGGACGCGCTGTGTCATAGGAATGGCTGAACGAATAAGGCCGCGTAGTCGGACCGCGAGCGCGGATCCTGAGCGGCCTCTATCAAAACCGAAATTATAGCAACCGTGCCACGCATATCCGGCCGACCTGTCGCTGAACTTTGGCACAATGGCGGCCGGCCGCAGTGCGCTCGGTTACGACTGAACATCACTGCGCGGCATACCAAACCGCCCCAACCTCCTCATGCAACGCCGCCTCTTCCTGGGCGCCGCCGGCGCCTCCGTCCTCTCCGCCTGCACCGTGACGGGTTTCTCGTCCGGCAAAACCGAAACGCCCCTCACCCCCGCCACAGCGGTGCTGCCGCCCACAGCCCAGCCCGCCACACAGCCCGTGCGGATCGGGTTGGCATTGGGCGGCGGTGCCGCGCGCGGTTTTGCGCACATCGGCGTCATCAAGATGCTGGAAGCCCAAGGTATTCAGATCGACTTCATCACCGGCACCAGCGCCGGTAGCGTGGTGGCGGCGATCTACGCATCGGGTATGTCGGGGCTGGAAATGAACCGCATGGCGCTCAAGATGGACGAGGCCATGATCGCCGACTGGGCGCTGCCGTTCGGCACGCGCTTCGGCGGCTGGCTCAAGGGCGAGGCGCTGGAGAAGTACATCAACCGGCTGGTCAAGCAGAAGTCCATCGAGCAGATGCACATTCCACTGGGCATCGTCGCGACGGACCTCGCGAGCGGCAAGCCGATCCTGTTCCGGCGCGGCAATACTGGTCAGGCTGTGCGTGCGTCGTGCAGCATCCCCGGTGTGTTCCAGCCGGTAACGATCAGCGGCCGCCAGTACGTGGACGGGGGGCTGGTGGCGCCCGTGCCCGTGACGTACGTCAAGCAGATGGGCGCAACGTTCGTGATTGCAGTGAATATCTCGGCAGACCCGTCCAACCAGGCGGTGTCGGGGCAGGCGAGCATGCTGCTGCAGACGACGGCCATCATGGGTCAGAGCATCAACAAGACCGAGCTGGCCCAGGCGGACGTGGTGATCACACCGTCGCTACCGTTCGTTAAGGGCAGCGACTTCACCGCGCGCAACGAGGCGATTCTGGCAGGCGAGCAGGCTGCCCAAGCCGCCATGCCGCTGCTGCGGGAGAAACTGCATCTGACGCAGACCATCGTCGGCACCCCGCTGCCGTCGCACTAAATACCCCCTTTGGGAGGCAACAAAAAAGACCGCCGCAGCGGTCTTTTTTCTATTGTGTGACAGCGAATCAACCGCCGTACATGGCCAGCGGCTTGCCGGCGGCGTTCGGATCGACGCGCTTGAGTTGCTCGACAAAGTTGTCGGCGCCGTCTTTGATTGCGGCACCGGAGTTGCCTTCGATGCGACGGGCGCCGTTGTAGCGCGTCACCCAGTACGAAGCGGTCATGTCATCCACGCGGATCTTGCTTCCCGTGGACGGCGCATGCACAAACTTGTTATCGCCGATATAGATACCGACGTGCGAGAAGGTGTGGCGCATGGTGTTGAAGAACACCAAATCGCCAGGACGCAGTTCAGCTGTGTCTACGCTGGTGCCGACACGGCTCATTTCTACAGCGCGGCGCGGCAGCAGGAAGCCGAAGGTGTCGTTGAAGACATAGCGAACAAAGCCGCTGCAGTCGAGGCCCGATTCCGGTGTGTTGCCACCGAAACGGTAGCGCAGGCCGATCATGCCTAGTGCGTTCATGACCACGTCGCCGGTCTTGCTCATCACGTTGGAGATGAGGCCCGGTTTGGCTTCGGGCTTGACGTCGGCGCGGACTTCCGTGTCCTTGAAGACCGTATCAGCATGCACTGCATTCGACACGATCACGCCGCAGCCGATCACAACCCCTACCGCCAGGCGCGCCATGGAATGAAGTACGAAATGCTGCATTGGTTCTCCCTCGGAAACTCGTGATGATGCGGCAAACATATGCCGCCGCAAATGAGAACAGTCCGAATCTTGTTAAAACAATCTCGCAGGATGATAAAAGTGACACTTTGACTTGTCAAAGGTCGTTACAAATTCTTCGGAATCCACATGCAAATCAGGCACTTAGACATGACTTTAGATGCGCATTCTTACAAAAACAGCGCATCAAAACTGCACTGATTTGGGGCACAAGCGGTGGGTTTTACGGGTTATCCCGCGCAGGGATGAGTGAGGCAGCCGCCATCAGCTTGCAAGTGTAGGGGTGCGAGGGGGACGCCAACACCGCTTCAGTGTCGCCCTCTTCCACCACTTTTCCATCCTTCATCACCACCACGCGATGTGACATCGCGCGGATGACGGCAAGGTCGTGGCTGATGAATAGATACGACAGGTTGTACTTTTTCTGAAGGGCTGACAGCAGTGAAAGCACCTGCTGCTGGATCGACACATCAAGTGCGGAAGTCGGCTCATCAAGCACCAGCAACTGCGGCTTGAGGATCAGCACACGGGCAATGGCGACGCGCTGGCGCTGCCCGCCCGAGAATTCATGTGGATAGCGGCCCAGCGCCGTGCGGTCCAGACCGACTTCGCGCAGGGCTTCGATCACGCGGTGACGGCGCTCTGTAGCGTTGACGTGCGGTTGATGCAGCGCGAGCCCTTCGCCGACGATCTCCTCAATCGTCATACGCGGCGACAGCGAGCCGTACGGGTCCTGAAACACCACCTGCATGCGCGCACGCACAGCGCGGCGCTCGTCGCGCGAAATACGTAGCAGCGAGTTGCCGAGGAAGCGCAAGTCGCCGCTCTTTGCCGCCTGCAGCCCGAGCAGCGTCTGGGCGAGCGTGGTCTTGCCAGAGCCCGATTCACCCACGATGCCGAGCGTCTCGCCTTCGCGCAGTTGCAGCGACACGGAATCGACCGCGGTAAACGGGTCGGATCTGAACCAGCCGGCAAACCCGGGGCGATGGCGTTCGTAGGTAACGGTCAACTTGTCGGCTTCGAGCAGCACGGGTGCAAGCGGCACCAGTGGCAGCACGTCGCGCTGCGGGCGGCTCTCAAGCAAGCGCACGGTGTACGGATGCTGAGGCGCGGCAAATACGTCGGCCGTGTTGCCGGTTTCGACCAAGACGCCCCGCTCCATCACGCCCACGCGCTCGGCAAAGGCGCGCACCATGTTCAGGTCGTGCGTGATCAGCATGATGGCCATGCCGAACTCGGCCTGCAGTTCGCGCAGCAATTGCAGGATCTGCATGCGCACCGTCACGTCCAGCGCGGTGGTCGGCTCGTCGGCCAGCAGCAACTTCGGCGAGCAAGCCAGGGCCATGGCGATCATTGCGCGCTGGCGCTGGCCACCCGATAGTTGGTGTGGAAAAGCGTCAAACCGGCGCGACGCCTCGGCGATGCCGGTGCGCTCCAGCAGCGCAATTGCACGTGCCTTAGCGGCGCGCTTGTCCAGGCCTTCGTGCAGCTCCAGCGTTTCGACGATCTGGTTGCCAATCGTGTACAGCGGATTGAGCGCCGTCATCGGTTCTTGGAACACCATGGCGACATCGGCGCCACGCAGGCCGCGCATCTCGCGCTCGCTCGCGGCCAACAAGTCGCGGCCTTCGAGCAGGATGCGGCCGCTGTATTGCGCATCGGCCAGCAATCGCATGATCGATAGCGCAGTCACTGACTTGCCCGAGCCGGATTCGCCCACCAAAGCGAAGCGTTCGCCAGCGTGCAAGTCGAGCGAGACATGCTTGACGGCTTCCGTCACTTCGCCGTGCTCCGATTCGAAATGCACACACAAGTCATCCAAGCGCAGCAGCGGACCGTCGGACTTCGGTGCGGAAGAACGCAGATCGACGCGGGTCATTTCACCCCCGCCGGTTTCTGGCGCGTGCGCAGTTGTGCGAATGACAGGCGCGTGTCGAAGGCATCGCGCAGCGCGTCGCCCATGAAGGTCAACAGCACGAGGGTCAGCACAAGCACCACGAATGTCGACAGAGAGATCCACCATGCATCGAGGTTGGCCTTGCCCTGTGCGAGAAGTTCACCAAGGCTGGGTGTGGATGGCGGCACGCCGAGGCCTAGGAAATCCAGGCTGGTGAGCGCAAGAATGGCTGCACTCATGCGGAACGGCAGGAAGGTGATCACGGGCGTCAGGCTATTGGGCATGATGTGGCGCCACATGATCTGCCAACTGGACAGGCCCATCGCTCGCGCGGCCTTCACATAGTCAAGCGAGCGGTTGCGGTAGAACTCGGCACGCACGTAATCCGACAGGCTCATCCAGCCGAACAGCGATAGCAGGATGATCAGCAGCCCGAGGCTGGGGGTGAAGATCGACGCAAAGATGATCAGCAGGTACAGCTCCGGCATCGAACTCCAGATTTCTATCAGCCGTTGCGACACCATGTCGAAGCGCCCGCCAAAGAAGCCCATCAGCGCGCCGGTCAACGTGCCGACCAGCACGCCCAGCACCGTGAGCGCCAGCCCGAACAGCACCGAGACACGGAAGCCATACAGCAGCCGCGCAAACACATCGCGGCCACGGTCATCGGTGCCGAGCCAGTTCTCGGCAGAGGGCGGCGCGGGGTTGGGCTCTTTCGAAAAGTAGTTCAGCGTCTCGTACGAATACGGATTGGGCGGGTAAATCGCAAAGCTTCCCGGCTCCTTGAACTTGTCTCGGATGAACGGATCGAGGTAATCCGTCGGGGTCGGAAAATCGCCGCCGAAGGTCGTCTCGGGGTATGCCTTCACGATCGGGAAATACCAGTGACCGTGGTACTTGACCACTAGCGGGCGGTCATTGGAAATGCATTCGGCGCCCAGACTGAGCACGAACAGCACCACGAAGATGAGCAGACTCCAATAGCCCAGCCGATGCTGCTTGAAGCGGCGCCACGCACGCTTGAGGGGGGACGGCGAATGTCTCACCGGATGCGGCGCTGCCGTATTGGTTGGATGCGTGGAAGTGCGTGAATACTGGGTCATGGTTGCCGGCCCGCCTATCGTCCGACCGAGCCGAAATGGATACGCGGATCAACCAGCACATAGCACACGTCGGAAATCAACCGCGCAGCCAGCCCAATCAGCGTGAACAGATACAGCGTACCGAGCACGACCGGATAATCGCGCCGCATCACCGCCTCATACGACAGCAAGCCCATGCCATCGAGCGAGAACAGTTGCTCGATCAGCAGCGACCCCGTGAAAAATGCACCGATGAAGGCCGACGGGAAGCCTGTCACCAAAGGCAGCAGCGCGTTGCGGAAGATGTGCTTCCACAGCACGCGCCGCTCCGACAGCCCCTTGCTGCGCGCCGTCAGCACGTACTGCTTGCGGATTTCCTCCAGGAACGCGTTCTTCGTCAGCATGGTGATGACGGCAAAGCTGCCCACCACCGACGCCATGACAGGCAGCGTGATGTGCCAAAGGTAATCCGTGATCTTGCCGAGCAGGCTGAGCTGATCCCAGTTGTCGGATGTGATGCCGCGGATCGGGAACCACTGGAAGAAGGTGCCGCCGCCAAACAGCACCAGCAGCAACACCCCAAGCACGAACCCGGGAATGGCGTAGCCGACCAACACGATGATGCTGGTCACCAGATCAAACCGGCTGCCCGCCCGCACCGCCTTCGCAATGCCGAGCGGCACCGCTATCAGGTACGTGAGAAAGAATGTCCACAACCCGATCGAAATGGACACCGGTAATTTCGACTTGACGAGATCCCACACGCTGCGATGCTGGAAGTAGCTCTCACCCAGATCGAAGCGTGCAAAACGGCCAAGCATCAGGAAGTAACGCTCAACGGGGCTCTTGTCGAAACCATACAAGGCGCGGATTTCCTTGATTTTCTCGGCATCCACGCCGCGACGGCCGCGATAGTCGAACGCGCCGCCACCGCTAGCCTCGCCGCCGGCGCCCCGCCCCTTCATCTCCATCATCATCTGTTCGACCGGGCCACCGGGCACGAACTGGATCACGACAAACGTGAGCGTGATCACGCCGATCAGCGTCGGGATGAGAAGCAGCAACCGTTTGATCAGGTACGCGAACATGGTGTCACCGATGCGGTCATTTGGCAGCCGATTGGGCGGATTCCGGCGTCCGCCACCAGGCCGTCAGTACCCAGGCCTCTGCCGAGTAGTAATAGGGCAGACGATCCGGGTACATCAGGTTCTTGTTGTAGGCCACGCGGTGCGAAGCCGAATACCAGTGCGGAATTACATAGCAGCCTTGCATCAGCACGCGGTCAAACGCGCGTGAAGCGGTGACCAGTTCGTCGCGATTGTCGGCGCGTAGCACGTCGTCGATCAGCGCGTCCACGGCCGGCGATTTCAGGCCGATCACGTTGTCCGAGCCAGCTTCATCAGCCGCAGCGGAGCCGAAGCGGTCTTTCAGCTCGTTGCCAGGGCTTTGCGAATCGGGAAAGCGCAGCGAGATCATGTCGAAATCGAACTCTTCCAACCGCTTCTGGTAGAGCGCGAAATCGGTCATACGCTGGTTGACCTGAATGCCGAGCTTCTCAAGATTGCGCGCATACGCCGCCATGACGCGGCTCATGGCGCCCCCATCGTCGAGCATCTCGAAGACAAACGGCTCGCCCTTGCTATTGCGCAGCGCGCCGTCTGCGTACGTCCAACCGGCCTGGGCCAGTAGGCGGCGCGCCTGCCGCAGGTTGTCACGCAGTGAGCTTGGAGGGTCAGTTGAAGGCGGTGCCGGCAGCACGCCAAACACCTCCGGATCGAGCTTGCTGCGCAGCGGCTCCAGCAACGCCAATTCGCCCTTGCTGGGCATGCCCGTCAGCGAATCGGACGCGGCCAGCTCGCTATTGGCGAAATAACTGTCGAGCCGGCGATAGGCGCCATAGAAAAGCTGGCGATTGAGCCATTCGAAATCGAGCGCCAGCGCCAGCGCCTTGCGCACCCGAAGATCCTGGAACAACGGTCGCCGCAGGTTCATTACAAAGCCCTGCATGCCCGCGCCGTTGCGATGCGGGAATTCGCTCTTGATCAGCTCGCCGCTGCGGAACTTCACGCCAACGTAACTCTTGGCCCAGTTCTTGGCGCGGTATTCGACCATGGCGTCGTACTCGCCGGCCTTGAAGGCTTCGAGGCGGGCGGTCTCGTCCTTGTAGAGCTTGTACTGGATGCGTTCGAAATTGAACGAGCCACGGCGCACGTTCAGGTCGCGGCCCCAATATTCGGGATTGCGACGGAAGGTAATGCCGCGCGACGGATCAAAGCGTTCGATCACATACGGGCCGCTGGCAATCGGATCCTGGAAGGTCAGCTTGTCGAACGCGACATCCTTGCCGCCATCCGGGTCGTCGGGCTTGCCGCTGCCCTTGCCCCACTTTGGCGAGAACACCGGCAACCCGCCGACGATGAGCGGCAGCTCCTTGTTCTTGCGCTTGAACTCGAAGCGGATGGTGCTCGCGTCCACCACCGTCACCTTGGCCACATCCGCTGTCATGCTGCGGTAGGCGGGGCTTGCGCCCTTGCCCATCAGCATGTCGTAGGAGTATTTGACGTCCGACGCACGGACGCGATCGCCGTTGGAGAATTGCGCGCGCGGATTGATGTGGAACGTGACCGAAAGCTCGTCAGGGGCGACCGTCACGTCGTCCGCGAGCAGCCCATAGCCGCTGGCGGTCTCGTCCCAACTCGTAATGAGCAGGCTTTCGAAGACAAGCTGATTGAGCCCCGGCGCCGACGTCCCCTTGATCGTGAACGGATTGAACTTGTCGAAGCTCGTGCGCCGGTCGGGGTTGCCGAGCAGCAGCATGCCGCCGATGGGCGCCTTCGGGTTCAGATAGCCGAAGTTCGAGAAACCGGCTGGATACTTGAGGTCGCCATATTCGGCGTAGCCATGGGCCGCCCAGGCGGGTGTCGCGCAGATCGCCGCCAGCAGGCTGACCAGCGCCATGAATCGCTTGTGTGTCGCAACGCGCACGCTCATTGCGCCCCTTGCCCCCAAAGTCCTTGCATGCGTTGATCCGATTGATCGCTGTCTGAAAAACTGTTTTCGACGATTCTAACGCCCTCACACGGCAATCCCACCAATTCCGGCCCGGGGATCGTCCCGCATTGACAAGGCTGGCAGCGGTTGTGCGGCACTGCGCAAATACGGAGCCGCCCCGCGCTTTCCGGTATGATCGCGCCCACCTAATTGCCTCGCGCCCGGGATACCGACGCTGCCTAAGCGCAGTGACGAGTGACCACAGCGCGACGTTGCCCCACATTTGTACGGAGAAACCATGGGATTCCTCGCTGGCAAGCGCATTCTGATTACCGGCCTTCTGTCCAACCGCTCGATCGCCTACGGCATCGCCAACGCATGCAAGCGCGAGGGCGCGGAACTGGCCTTCACCTACGTCGGCGAACGCTTTAAGGACCGAATTACTGAATTCGCTACCGAGTTCGACAGCAAACTGGTGTTTGATTGCGACGTCGGCAGCGATGAACAGATCGCCAAAGTGTTCGAAGACCTCGGTCAGCACTGGGGCCACTTCGACGGCCTCGTGCACTCGATCGGCTTTGCACCGCGCGAAGCGATTGCCGGCAACTTCATGGACGGCCTGTCGCGCGAATCATTCCGCATCGCGCACGACATCTCGGCGTACAGCTTCCCCGCGCTGGCGAAGGCCGCGCTGCCGATGCTCTCGCCCAATGCTTCGCTGCTCGCCCTGACGTACCTGGGTGCCGAGCGCATCGTCCCGAACTACAACACGATGGGCCTGGCCAAGGCATCGCTGGAAGCCGGCGTGCGCTACCTGGCGGGCGCGCTCGGGCCGAAGGGCATTCGCGCCAACGGCATCTCCGCCGGCCCGATCAAGACGCTCGCGGCCTCCGGCATCAAGGATTTCGGCAAGCTGCTGAAGTACATGGAAGACGTGGCCCCGCTGCGCCGTAACGTCACGATCGAGGAAGTCGGCAACGTGGCTGCGTTCCTGCTGTCGGACCTGGCCAGCGGCGTGACCGGCGAGATCACCTACGTCGATTGCGGCTTCAACGTGACCGCAGGCGTGCCGGAGAGCGTCGGCCAAGGCTGATGCATTGATGATGCGCGCGCCATCTTCGGATGGGGCGCGCATGTCAGACTGCGACTCATACAGAGCAACAGACAAAGAAAAAGCCCGCATGGCGCAAACCATGCGGGCTTTTTGACGTGCAGTGCAATGCGAGCCGTCACGTCAGCTCGACTCGCATCCGCCTGTTATGCGCGCTTCCCGCGAGAAGCGCCAAACTGGCGGAGACGGAGGGATTCGAACCCTCGATCCAGGTTTTGGCCCGGATGCTCCCTTAGCAGGGGAGTGCCTTCGACCTCTCGGCCACGTCTCCCAAACTTGCGTCACACGAAGGAGCCCGTGCAACGAAGCGCGTATTCTAGCCACTTCACCCCACCCGGTCAACGGCAACTGCACGACACGCGGTGAGAATCTGTGGCCCCGAGGGTCGCCACCCCGGCCATCCGGTGCTAGCTCAGCCGATTACGCCTGATCCAGCTCGAACGCCTTGTGGAGTGCGCGCACGGCCAGCTCCATGTACTTCTCATCGATCAGCACCGAGATCTTGATTTCCGAGGTGGAGATCATCTGAATGTTGATGCCCTCTTCCGACAGCGTGCGGAACATCTTGCTGGCGATGCCCACGTGCGAACGCATGCCCACACCCACCACAGAAACCTTCGACACCTTCGGGTCGCCCGACACGCTGGCCGCACCGATATGCGCCTTCACGCTGTCGTTCAGGATCGCTAGGGCGCGCTGGTATTCACCACGCGGCACGGTGAAGGTGAAGTCCGTCTTGCCTTCCACCGACTGGTTCTGAATGATCATGTCGACGTCGATATTGGCGTCGGCGACCGGGCCCAGGATCTGATACGCGATGCCAGGCTTGTCCGGCACACCGATCACGGTGATCTTGGCTTCGTCGCGGGCAAAGGCGATGCCGGAAATGGCGGCGGCTTCCATGTTCGAATCTTCCTCAAAAGTAATCAGCGTGCCCGAGTTCATCTCGATGTCGAGCGGCATCAGCGGGTCGGTCAGCGACGACAGCACGCGGGTCTTCACGCGGTACTTGCCGGCAAACTCCACCGAGCGAATCTGCAGCACCTTGGAACCGAGGCTGGCCATTTCCAGCATCTCTTCGAAGGTAATCTTGTCCAGGCGACGGGCATCGTCCACCACGCGCGGGTCGGTCGTGTACACGCCGTCGACGTCGGTGTAGATCAGGCATTCGTCGGCTTCGAGCGCAGCGGCAACCGCCACGGCCGAGGTATCCGAACCGCCACGGCCCAGCGTGGTGATGTGGCCTTCGCTATCGATACCCTGGAAACCCGTGATGACGACCACGCGACCGGCGTCGAGATCCGCGCGCACGCGCTCGTCGTCGATCGACTGGATACGAGCCTTGGTGTAAGCCGAATCGGTCTTCACAGGCACTTGCCAGCCGGTGTAGCTACGGGCATCGATGCCTTCGGCGTGCAGCGCGATGGCCAGCAGACCCACGCTCACCTGCTCGCCGGTCGAGGCAATCATGTCGAGTTCACGCGGGTCGGGCTGGGCCGAAATCTCTTTGGCCATGCCCAGCAGGCGATTGGTTTCGCCAGACATAGCCGATGGAACGACCACGATCTGGTGACCTGCGCGGTGCCACTTGGCAACGCGCTTGGCGACATTCTTGATGCGTTCAACCGAACCCATCGAGGTGCCACCGTACTTGTGAACGATGAGAGCCATCTTGGAAAGATCAGGAGGAGGCGAAGCGGTGCAAAAGCTTTTGAAAATACAGCAATTTGCATCGATCGGCAAGCAATTCACTCCGTGACAATGTGTGTCAGGGCGCACCTTCGGCGGCTGCAGTCCATGTGATCTGCCAGCCAGCCCCGCTGTGCGTGGCGGCCCGATTCATTCCCAGCCCAGCTGCGAACACGAGCATCTCTCCCGCATAGAGCAGCGGCAACCGCTGGCGTTCCCACGCCGGAATGCCGGCCTCCTGATAAGCCTGTTTGAGCGCTCGGGACGGTGCGCCGGAGCGCAGCACGATGCGTTCGCCACCGCGGCGTGGCGACAGCGACAGCGGCGCTTTCAAGGCTTGCACAGCAACGCCATCACTTGCCACGGGCGCAAACAGCAGCGTCCCGCCCCATGCGGCTACATTCACGCGTTGCTCAGTTCGAAGCTCCGGTTCAAACGCCGTCGCTCCAATGGCTACCGCGACCGGCTCCAATGCTTCGTTGGCGCCGGCGTCGACACGAGCAACCCCGCGGTAGCGCCTGACTTGTGCCGCAGATAATTCAATGCACAGCGCGCCATCGTCTCGCGCGTCAATCAGTTGCGTACGCAGATCCTCAAGGCGACGCGTGGACAACGCGCGCATTCCTGAATCGGCCAACCAGGCACGCAGCACCGCACGCTGACGTGGCGCGGATAGCGCAATCAGCGCCGCCACATCCAACCCATCCGCCGAAGCGATCTGCATCAAATCGGCCCGTGCGATCTCGTCGATCAACGCGGCGGCATCCGCCAAGTGCCCAGCGCTGCGGGACAGCGCTTCGCGATACGCCGGGAAATGATTCGCCATGCCCGAAAGCAGCGGACGCAACGCGTTCCTTGCGTAGCGTGCGTCGGTGTTGGATGGGTCCTCGACCCAACTGAGTGCGTGGGTGTGCGCATACAGTTCGATCTCGCTACGCGGTGCATCCACCCATGGACGCAACAACGTGACAGCACCCGCTCGAGCCATTGGCATGGCAGCGAGGCCATGAAGACCGGCGCCACGCATCAATTGCAGCAGGACGGTTTCAGCCTGGTCATCCTGATGATGTGCCGTCAGCAGAATGGAGGCCCCCGTCTGCGCGCAAAGCGCTTCGAGCGCGGCATATCGGGCGTCGCGCGCCGCTTCCTCAACGCCCTGCCCCGCATCGATCGCCACATGGACGCGACGCGCGTAAAACGCAACACCCGCTGCTTCTGCCAAGTGTTGGCAGGCGCATTCCCAGACATCGGCATCGGCCTGCAAGCCATGGTGGATGTGCAGGGCAACGAGCTGCACGCGTGCACCCGAATCACGCCACGCAGCACTTGCGTGCAGAAGCGCGGCGGAATCACGGCCGCCCGACAGGGCAATCCCCACAATTGGAGCTTCGGACCCGCCAGAAGCAACAAAGGCCGCACACGCGGCAACGCGTTGTGCGACCTTGTTGACGAGATCAGCCGACGAATCAGCGGACTTCGGTTTCCTTGAACTTGCCATAAGCCATCAGGCGCTCGTGCCGGCGCGTCTGGAGTTCCGATGTCTTCATGCCCTGGAACTGGCGCAGCGACTCGGCCAGCGCGCGCTTGAGCATCGTCGCCATGTTCTTCGGATCGCGATGCGCGCCGCCCAACGGCTCGTTGACGATCTTGTCGATCAGGCCCAGCGCCTTCAGACGATGCGCGGTCAGGCCCAGTGCCTCGGCGGCTTCCGGCGCTTTCTCTGCGGTCTTCCACAGGATCGACGCGCAGCCTTCCGGCGAAATCACGGCGTACGTGGCGAACTGCAGCATGATCACGGAATCGCCCATGGCGATGGCCAGTGCGCCGCCCGAACCGCCTTCACCGATGATGGTGGCGATCAGGGGCACCTTCAGGCCGGCCATCACAAACAGGTTGTGGCCGATGGCTTCGGATTGGCCGCGCTCTTCCGCATCAATGCCCGGGAACGCGCCCGGCGTATCAACAAACGTGAAGATCGGGAGGCCGAACTTGTCCGCCAGCTCCATCAGGCGCTTGGCTTTGCGGTAGCCCTCCGGCTTGGACATGCCGAAGTTGCGCAGCGCGCGCTCCTTCGTATCGCGGCCCTTCTGGTGACCGATCACCATGCAAGCCTGGCCATTGAAGCGCGCCAGACCGCCCACGATCGACAGGTCGTCTGCAAAGGTGCGGTCGCCGTGCAATTCGTGGAAGTCGGTAAAGATCTCGCGGACGTAATCGAGCGTGTACGGACGCTGCGGGTGCCGGGCGATCTGCGCGACCTGCCATGGCGTCAGGTTGGCGTACAGATCTTTGGTGAGCTGCTGGCTCTTGGAAGCCAGGCGGGAAATTTCTTCAGAAATGTCGACAGCGGAATCGTCTTGTACGAAGCGAAGTTCTTCGATCTTCGCCTCAAGTTCTGCGATCGGCTGCTCGAACTCCAGGAAGGTTGTTTTCATGGATCTTCTGAAAGGCTCTTGAAGGCGCGCATTCTACCGGATTTTGACCGCCGGGCGACGCGCTCCGTTTCATCGGAATGAACAGATCAATAGGTGGTCGCCGTGTCGAGACTGCGCCACATATACCACGTGGCCACGGTGCGCCACGGTTCCCAGTTGGCGGCGACTTCACGCGCTTCGCTGCGAGTGACGGGCTCGCCACTGAAATAATTTTGTGAAATCGCGTTGATGAGCCCGATATCGTCCAGCGGCAGCACATTCGGGCGCATTAAATTGAACATCAGGAACATCTCGGCCGTCCATCGACCGATGCCGCGAATCTGCGTCAACTCGGCAATCACGTCCTCGTCCTCCATCTCGGCCCACTTGGCAACGTGCACGGTGCCGTTACGAAAGTGGTCGGCTAGGTCAAGGATGTACTCGGCCTTGCGCTTGGACAGGCCGCACCCTGCCAGCTTCTCTTGGCCGGCGCGCAGGAACTGGGCAGGCACAAGTTTGGGGCACGCAGTCACAACTCGTTCCCACACCGATTGCGCGGCCTTGACTGAAATCTGCTGACCGACAATCGACCTCGCCAGCGTGACGAACGGGTCGCCACGGGAAGCCAAGTGCGCCGGGCCGTACGTCGGGATGATCTTACGCAGGATGCGGTCGCGCTTCATCAGGTCTGCGCAGGCTTCTTGCCAATACTCGGGTGGGCCTGAGAGCACCACTTCTGCTGGCACAGGTAGTGCCTCGCTGGCGGCAAGCGTTTCGGGCAGCGGCACCTTGCTTGCAGGCGCAGGCATGCGTTTGGCCGGGGACTTGGCAGGCTTGATCGCCGCATTCTTGGCGACGACCGACTTGCTGGCCACACCATCGACCTTCTTGGCGGCCACCTTCTTGGCAGACGGCACCTTCACCGCCGGCGTTTTCTTGGCGGCTGTGCTGCGCACTACGTTGGCTTTCTTGGCCACCGCGTTCATGCGCGTCTCCACTCGGTCAGGCCACCCGGTTTGTCTTCCAGAACGATGCCAGCGGCCAGCAACTCGGCACGGATGGCGTCCGCACGGGCGAAGTCTCGGGCAGCCTTGGCCGCGCGGCGCTCTTCGATACGCGCTTCCACTTCTGCGCCGTCCAGGCCATCGGCCGACACGCCGCTCTGCAGGAACGCGTGCGGATCCCGGCCCAGCAGGCCCAGCACACCGGCCAACGCAGCCAGTTGATTGGTCAGCTCGGGCGAGCGCGTCTTGTTCACCTCGCTCGCCAGCTCAAACAGCACCGACACGGCGACCGGCGTGTTGAAGTCGTCGTTCATCGCTTCGAGGAAGCGCTTACCGTGCGACTCGTTCCAGTCGGGCTTTGCACCGGCCGCGGCAGGCACATCCTTCAGCGCGGTGTACAGGCGCGTAAGCGCATGGCGCGCGTCGTCGAGGTGCGCGTCGCTGTAGTTCAAGTCGCTCCGATAGTGCGAGCGCAGGATGAAGAAACGCACGACCTCCGCGTCATACACCTTCAGCACGTCGCGGATGGTGAAGAAGTTGCCGAGCGATTTCGACATCTTTTCGTCATTCACACGCACGAAGCCGTTGTGCATCCACGTGTTGACGAACGTCTTGCCGGTCGCGCCCTCGGACTGCGCAATTTCATTCTCGTGATGCGGGAACTGCAGATCGGCGCCGCCGCCGTGCAGGTCGAAATGCTCGCCTAGCAGCTCGCAGCTCATCGCCGAGCACTCGATATGCCAGCCCGGGCGGCCCTCGCCCCACGGCGACGCCCAGCGCGACTCGGCCGGCTCATCGGCCTTGGCGGATTTCCACAACACGAAGTCGAGGGGATCCTGCTTGGCATCGTTGGCAGCCACGCGCTCGCCCGCACGCAGGTCTTCGAGCGACTTGCCGGACAGCTTGCCGTAACCGGGAAACTTGCGCACCGCGTAGTTCACGTCGCCGTCGGTCGCCTGATAGGCGAGGCCGTTCGCCTGCAGCCTGCCGATCATGTTCAGCATCTGCGGCACGTATTCGGTGGCGCGGGGCTCGTGGTCGGGGCGCTGCACGCCAAGCGCATCGGCGTCTTCGTGCATGGCAGCGATGAAGCGGCCGGTGAGCGCGCTCATCGTCTCGCCGTTCTCGACCGCGCGCTTGATGATCTTGTCGTCGATGTCGGTGATGTTGCGCACGTAGGTCACCTCGTAACCTGACGCGCGCAGCCAACGCTGCACCATATCGAACACCACCATGACCCGCGCATGCCCCACGTGACAGTAGTCGTACACCGTCATCCCGCACACGTACATGCGTACGCGGCCGGGCTCGATGGGGACGAACGTCTGTTTCTCACGCGCGAGCGTGTTGTAGATCTTGAGTGATTCCATGAAGCAGTGTCGGGAGACTCAGCGCGCCGCGCATGCGAGGTACAACGTTGCGGGCGGACTAAATTGGAGGCAATCGGCGCCGGCGAGGCGCCTGCAAAACTAGCGACATATCTTACCGGAACTGCGCTGACGGGGCCGCCTGCCGGTACGCCTGGCATGCTCCCCGTCAAGAACCTTTCCCGGCGCGCACGGCCGCTGCTGCGCACAAAGACGGTTTGTTAGAATGCGGCGGAGTATAACGGAACCGATTCTCATGAACAGACCGCTGCGTCAGACCGCTGCAACCCTGGCTTGCCTGCTCGCCATGTCGGCGGCACCGGCCTTCGCCCAAACCGCCGGCTTTGCCTTGCCGGCCGATTTGATGCCCAGCACGCAGCAAGCGCCGCAGGTTGCGCGCCAGAAGCGCATCGACGAAGCATTGGCCAAGAAGCAATACGCACAGGCACTCGACGAACTGGACAAGGATGTCGCCTCCCAGCCGCGCAACGCGCAGGCACGCTTCCAGCGCGGCGTGGCACTTGCCGGCCTGGGCCGCGCCGACGATGCCATCGTCGCTTTCAGCCAGATGACACAGGACTTCCCGGAACTGCCCGAGCCTTATATCAATTTGGCTGCGCTGTATGCCGAGCGCGGCGAACTGCTCCGCGCCCGCGACAGCCTGATCATGGCGAACCGCGTGGCGCCGGAGAATGCGATGGCGCAATCCAACCTGGGTGACGTCTACGTCCGCCTGGCCGCGCAGTCGTATCAGAGTGCGATCAAGCTGAACCCGAAGAACGCCACCGCGCGCGCACGCCTGGATGCCCTGCCCGATCTGCCCGGCGTGCACCCTGCGTCCAAACCCGCCACGACCACGCTGCCCGCAGCCAGCGGCGTGAGCGCCAAGCCGGCGAAGCGTCAGTAAGAAGAAGACGCGGCCGATCCTGCTTTTCCCACCCCAAGTTCTCTCTTTCTGACCATGCTCCGTATTCGCTCCCTCTTCGCCGGGCTCGTGTGTGCACTGGCCGTGACCGCCACCGCAGCCACGGCAGCCACCGCATCCGCACCGCATGTCCAGTTCAAGACATCAATGGGTAACTTCACCGTTGAGGTGTATCCGGACAAGGCGCCCAAGACGGTCGCCAACTTCCTGCAGTATGTGAAGGATGGCTTCTATAAGGGCACGATCTTCCACCGTGTGATGGACGGCTTCATGATCCAGGGCGGCGGCTTCACGGCCGACATGAAACAGAAGGACACCCGCCCGCCGGTCGAAATCGAATCGAAGAACGGCCTGAAGAACGACAAGTACACGATCGCCATGGCCCGCACCATGGACCCGAACTCCGCCACCGCGCAGTTCTACGTGAACGTGGTGGACAACAACATGCTCAACTACCCTGGTCAGGACGGTTACGGCTATACCGTCTTCGGCAAGGTGGTTGATGGCACCGACACCATCGACAAGATCAAGGCGGTGGAAACCACCACGAAGTTCCCGCACCAGAATGTGCCTGTGAAGCCGATCCTGATTGAATCGGCCACCGTCGTCTCCAAATAACGCTTTTTGCCCCACCCAAGGAATTCACCATGACCCAAGTCAAGCTGCACACCAACCACGGCGACATCACCCTGGCCCTGGACGCCGAGAAGGCACCCAAGTCGGTCGCCAACTTCGTCGCCTATGTAAAGGATGGCCATTACAACGGCACGGTGTTCCACCGCGTCATCAAAGGCTTCATGATCCAGGGCGGCGGCTTTGAGCCGGGCGAGAAGATGAACCAGAAGCCCACCAAGGCTCCGATCGACAACGAAGCCAACAACGGCCTGAAGAACGAGCGCGGGGCCATTGCCATGGCACGCACCAACGATCCGCACTCGGCCACGGCGCAGTTCTTCATCAACACGGTCGACAACGACTTCCTGAACCACACGTCGCCGACGCCGCAAGGCTGGGGCTACGCCGTGTTCGGCAAAGTGACCGAAGGCATGGACGTCGTCGACAAGATCCGCTCGGTGCGCACGGGCAACCGTGGCTTCCACCAGGACGTGCCGATGGAAGACGTGATCATCGAAAGCGCTGAAGTGATCGAATGATTGACGCAGCGCACGCCTCACAGGCATCCGCGCTGAAGACACCGGTCCGGGTTTCCGGGCCGGTGTTTTTTATTTCGGATCTGCACCTGACGGCCAGCATGCCGGCCACCGCCGCCGCGTTCGAGCGCTTCCTGCGCACGCGCGCCCGCGAGGCCCGCACGCTCGTCATCCTGGGTGACTTCTTCGAATACTGGGTCGGCGATGAAGAATTGGCTGATCCGTTCCACCAGCACATCGCCAACCTGCTCGCTGAAGTTGCAGCGGGCGGCACGCGCGTGCTGTTCATGCACGGCAATCGCGACTTCCTGCTCGGCAAGCGTTTCTTGAAGGCTGCGCACGCTACGCTGCTACCTGATCCCACCGTGCTGGAAGCGGATGATGGCCAGCGCATCGTGCTCGCCCACGGCGACGCCCTCTGCACGCGCGACACGGCCTACATGCGTTTTCGCCACTGGACGCGCAAGCGCTGGGTGCAGCGGATATTCCTGACGATGCCGCTGCGCTGGCGGCTGAAGATCGCTCAAAAGATGCGCGCAGAGAGCGAAGCTGGCCGCGCCATGTCCGCCAACGTAGCGGGCGAACCCCGCGCCGCGGCGATGATGGGCGACGTCGCACCCGAAGCGGTAGACGCGTTGCTCAAGGCATCCAATACATCCACGCTCATCCACGGCCACACGCACCGCCCGCAATTGCATCACGAGCCGAGGGGCAGCCGCTGGGTACTTTCCGACTGGGATTTCGATCAGGCGCAACCGCGCGGCAGTTTTCTGAAACTGCAAGACGGCGCGCTCACGGTCGAGCAAGTGACGACATAAGCTGTCGCCACCGGCCCTTTGCTTACTTGAGCATCCGCTTCAGCTCGCTCGCATCGAACGGATCGTTCGGCGAGTTCTCCAGGTGCGCGCCCAGTCGATCAAGCGCAGAAAGAATCGACTCGATACGCTCCTGCTGAAGCTCGCTGTGGTCGATCAGCCGCTTGAGCGCCAGCGATACCGGATCATCCGCATCCGGCGTAATGCCATACGCGGAAAACTCCTGCTTGAGCGCGGACCGGGCCTCGGTAGCGACATCGCGTTCGATGATGCGCGCCGGAATGCCAACCGCCGTTGCGCCCGGCGCCACCGGCTTAAGCACGACCGCGTTGGACCCAACACGCGCGCCATCTCCGATGACAAAACCGCCGAGCACCTTGGCGCCCGCGCTCACCACCACGCCCTTGCCGAGCGTCGGGTGCCGCTTGGCCCCCTTGTAGAGCGACGTGCCGCCCAGCGTGACGCCCTGGTAGATCGTGCAGTCGTCACCGATCTCGGCCGTCTCGCCGATCACGACACCCATGCCGTGGTCGATGAACACGCGCCGGCCAATTGTCGCGCCGGGGTGGATCTCGATGCCGGTGAGGAAGCGGCCAAGGTGCGAGAACCACCGCCCCAGCAATCGGAACCCGCCGTGCCAACACGCATGGGCAACCCGGTGGACGATGATGGCGTGAAGACCTGGGTAGCAGGTCAGCACTTCCCAGCGGCTGCGTGCGGCCGGGTCTCGCTCCATGATGGCGCCGATATCTTCGCGAATGCGTGTGAACATCTTGAGGTGTGTGGATCGTTATATCTATATGCGCAACGCGCTGAGGGCAGTGTAAGGCATTGCCTTACCGCGCTGCGGCAAGGGTTTTAACCAGACATGCGGGGGATGCCGCCCCGCTTGCTCAACAACGGGCGGCTTTCAGGGCGGTCAGCGACAGTCGTCGGCTGCGCCGGTGGGCGGCGTGGCTGCTTCGGCGTGGCGGCCGAGCATACGCTTGGCGATCCCGCGCAGGATGTTGACCTCTTCGGCCTCCAACTGCGTGCGGGCAAACAGACGCCGCAGGCGCGGCATCAGCTTTTTCGGCTGGGCGGGGTCGAGAAAACCGATCTCAACAAGGCCCTGCTCCAAATGTTCGAACATCCCGTCGATCTGCTCGGCGGTGGCCGGTTCGCCAACAAAGCCGACGCCCTCCATGCGGGTGTCCCCCGTGCCAGTGCCGGCCAGCAGCGCCATACGCACTTCGTACGCAATCAACTGCACCGCCTGCGACAGGTTCAGCGAGGCATACGCCGGGTTGGCTGGAATGTGCGTGACCACATGGCAGCGCTCCACCACCTCGTTGGGCAACCCGAACCGCTCATTGCCGAAGACGAAGGCGACGGTGGTGTCCGGCGCGGCCAACAGTGCGGCCACTTCTTCTGCAGCGGCACGCGGGCCGATGCGGCGCGGCCCGAATTCGCGCGGGCGGGCGGTGAGCGCAATGGTGAGCGAGGCACCGACCAGCGCCTCGCCAATGTCGTCGACCACGCGGGCGGCGGCCAGCACATCATCGGCGCCGCTTGCCATGGCAACGGCATCGGTGTGACATTGGGCGTCCGCCTCGCGGGGGCGTACGAGCACGAAGCTGCCGGGCTCGCCGAACCCCATCGTCTTGAGCGCACGTGCCGTGGAGCCGACATTGCCGGGGTGGCTGGTCTCGACCAGCACGAAACGACACCGCGCGGCGCGCTGGCGCAGCGTTTCCGGGTCGGTAGGAGTTGTGTTCGACGTGCTCATTGGCGCAATTCGCGGGGCGCCTGGGGCGGGGTTCATATACAATACGGCCACTCTTTTGACGGCGGGCAGGATCGCGAGATTGGCCCGCCGCTCGTTCTTCTACAATTCGTTGTGTTGTTTCGCCTGCGGCCGCTTCCGAAAAATCGGCGCGCCAGGCGCGGAGATCCCACATGCATCCGATGCTCAATATCGCCGTCCGGGCTGCTCGCAAGGCCGGCACCGTCATCAACCGCGCGTCCTTCGACGTCGATAGCCTGCGCACCGAGCGCAAACAACACAACGATTTCGTCACCGAAGTCGACCGCGCAGCTGAAGCGGCGATCATCGAAGTCATCAAGACTGCCTACCCCGATCACGCGATTCTAGCGGAAGAGTCCGGCCAATCCTGGGCCGACGGCGAAACCGCCAGCGAAAACGTCTGGGTGATCGACCCGCTGGACGGCACGACCAACTTCATCCACGGCTTCCCGCAATATGGCGTCTCGATCGCACTGATGCAGCGTGGCGTCGTCACCCAGGCCGTGGTGTACGACCCGACGCGCGACGAACTATTCACCGCCTCCAAGGGCGCCGGCGCGTTCCTGAACAACCGCCGCATCCGCGTCACGCGCCGCGACAAACTGGCCGACTGCCTGATCGGGACGGGCTTCCCGTACCGCGATCTGGAAGGCCTGTACGACTACACCCGTCTGTTTGCGACCATGACGGAAAACTGCGCTGGCCTGCGTCGCCCCGGCGCCGCCGCACTGGACCTCGCCTACGTTGCCTGCGGCCGCCTCGACGGTTTCTTCGAGCAGGGCCTGAGCAAATGGGACATGGCCGCCGGCTCGCTGCTCGTGACGGAATCGGGCGGTCTGGTGGGCAACTACACCGGCGAATCTGGCTACCTTGACCAGGGTGAAATCCTGGCGGGCAACCCTAAGGCCTTCGTGCAGATGATCAAGATCACCTCGCCGTTCTCGCGGTCGAAGGCTGAGGCTTGATCGCTGCCAACCGGTAGCTGCCAATAAAAAAGCCCGCGCGAAGCGGGCTTTTTTCTTCCAGCTTACTTCTTGGCGACCGGCGGCTGATTGGGCGCAAAGCTCAACGACGGCAGTTCGGCCTGTGCCTTTTCCGGGGTTTCAAGCTCTGGCACCACGCGGCCGACAATCAGACCCAGCGACGGCGACGTGCGCACGTACTTTGTCTCACCGGCGTCCAGTGCGAAGCTCAGCGTCTTCTCGGTCTCGGTGGCTGTTGACACGACATACTTGCCAGCCGGACGGTCAACGAAGAAGAAGCCGCCCGGTTTGGATTGGCCAATCACTTCGCTGTTCAGCTTGATGTCCGGCTGCAGTGCCGCGCCGATCAGCGACGACGAGCGGAAGAAGTACACGCGTCCCTCATCCTGCTTGAGCGTCGGAATCGACGAAGCCATCTCGGAATACTTCACGCCTGACGCGCAACCCGCCATCAGAACGGTGATACCGATGGCCGAAGCCAATGCGCGCAAAACTCCCTTCATTTTGATTCTCCTGTTGTGATGGATACAGCTGTGGAAAGCGGGGAGTACGCCTGCTCGCCGGGCAGGTAAAACCCGACCAGACGTTGACTGGCAATCACGAGGTAGGCTTCGTGAACCTGCCGGCCTTCAATGGTGAAGATCGTACCGACTGGGCGGTAGACAGCGCCTTGCGACAGCGTCCCCACGCGCTGCCAGTTGGAGCCGGCCGCAAGCGTGCGCGTATAGCCGGTCTCCAGGCGGATCTCCGTTGCCGATTTCAGTTGAATCCGCGATGGACCCGTCGCGTTGTCGGTGGACAGCATGGCTGGCGCGGTAGATATCATCGGCGCGCACGCGCTCAGGCAAGCCATGGCAATGCACGCCACGGCCCAATGCAGCATTGGCTTTCGCACAACTCCCTCCAGAATCTTTTTATCGGTACCGAGGCGGCACTCTGTGGGGAGCGATCTTAATGAGATGACGTGACACTGACATCCCCTCAAACCGGGTTTTTCGTGGGGGTTGCAATGCACGTTGCTAACAACCGATATAAGCGACGCTTAGTCCGCAGGTTAACGCCGCGCCGCCGAGGCCTTTCGTGTTGCGCGCGGAGGAGTCCGCCACCGAGGCATCGCCAAGCGTGGGGCCCAAGGCGCTAATGTCGCAAGACAAACCCTCGCCAGCCGCACGGCTTTTGCGAGCCGCGCCCCTCATTCACAATGTGCTTCGCCTCCAACCGTCATCGCCTGCCATGAAAACCGCCCTCGCCCTGCGCCACGTTCCGTTCGAACATCTCGGCATCCTGCAGCCGCTGCTGGAAGGGCGCGGCTACACCGTTCGCACCGTGGACGTGGGCGTGCAGCCCGTGCCCACAGACGACATGGCCGCGGCCGATTTGCTGATCGTGCTGGGCGGGCCAATCGGCGCATATGACGATGCAACGTATCCGTTCGTGGGCGATGAAGCCGCCGCCATTGCGCGGCGACTGGCCGCACGCAAGCCGTTGCTTGGGATCTGCCTGGGGGCGCAGTTGATGGCGCGGGCACTGGGCGCGGCGGTCAAGCCGATGGGCGTGAAGGAGATCGGCTTTGCGCCCATCACGCTCACGGCCGAAGGGGCAGACTCGCCGCTCGCGCCGCTCGCAGACGGCACGCCGGTGCTGCACTGGCACGGCGACCGGTACGACTTGCCGCCGGGCGCGCGGCGGCTGGCATTCACGACAGTTTGCGCAGAGCAGGCCTTCGCCATTGGCAACCACGCCCTGGGGCTGCAATTCCATCTGGAGGCAAATCTGGAGGAGCTGGAAGCGTGGCTAATCGGGCATGCGGCGGAACTCGGTGCGGCAGGCATCGACCCACGCGCGCTGCGTACGCAAGTGCCGGCGATTGCGGGGCGCCTGTCGCAACGCGCGCGCGAAGTCTTCAACGCCTGGCTGGATCGCGCGGAGGCTGCATGACGCTGCCCGACCCCATCCGCATCGATGCCCTCCTCACCGGGCGCGCTGTCGACTACACGCGCCCTGGCTCGCGCAGCGCCATCGATAAGCGCCCCGTGAGCGGCGTGGTGAAGGTGGACATCAACGGCATTGTCGGTGACGAGCAAGGCGATCTGCGTGTGCACGGCGGCCCCGACAAGGCGATTCACCACTACCCGTTCGACCACTACGCGGTTTGGCAAGCGGACATCGGCGCGCAGCCCGTGCTCGCACAGCCCGGCGCCTTTGGCGAGAACCTGAGCACGACGGGCATCACCGAAGTGGACATCTGCGTGGGTGATCGCCTGCGAGCGGGCAGCGTAGTGCTGGAAGTGTCGCAACTGCGTCAGCCGTGCTGGAAGCTGAACGACCGTTTCAATGCGCGCGACATGGCACGCCGGGTGCAAAACACAGGGCGCACGGGTTGGTACTACCGGGTGTTGGAAGGCGGCACACTGCGCGCGGGCGATGCGCTCGAATGGCTCGAGCGCCCATGGCCGCAATGGCCGCTAGCGCGCGTGCTCGACGTGCTTTACCGCAACATGCTCGATCGTGCAGCGCTGGCCGACATGCTGACGCTGCCGCTCACGCCGTCATGGCGGAAACTTGTTGAGGGTCGCCTCGCACGCGGCGAGGTGGAAAGCTGGGCCAAACGCATCGATGGCCCAGCACTTGATGCCTGAGCTCTCAACCGATCAGAACGTTTCCCAATCGGCGTCGGAACCGCCACTGGCCACGGCCAGAGGTTGCTTGCGGGCAGGAGCAGAAACGGCAGTGGCAGGCGCGACCGGCGCAGACGCCGCTGGCTGAGCAGCGACCTTCGCTTCAGGCTTGCGCGCAACCGCGCGCGCGGGCTTGGCGGCGCTAACTGACTTTGCCGCGGCCTTGGCAGCGGGCTTGGCGACCTTCTCAAGTTTCTGCGCGGCCGTCGCAGGGGTCTCTGCCCCGTCCAACCGGAACTGCGACACCACCTGCGAGAGGTTCTGCGCCTGTTCTTCGAGCGATTGCGCGGCGGCAGCCGCCTGCTCGACCAGCGCGGCGTTCTGCTGCGTCACCTGCTCCATCTCTGTTACGGCCTGGCCGATCTGCAGGATGCCCTGCGTCTGCTCGGCCGATGCCGAAGCAATGTCTTCAACGATATTGGCGACGCGGCGTACGGCCTCAACCGTCTCGGTAATGGTCTCGCCGGCCTGCGCGACTTGCGTGTGGCCCGCTTGCACGCGCGATACCGAATCGTCGATCAGCGTCTTGATTTCCTTGGCAGCGGCAGCACTGCGCTGAGCCAGCGCGCGCACCTCGCCAGCCACCACGGCAAAGCCGCGGCCCTGCTCGCCAGCGCGAGCGGCTTCCACGGCAGCGTTGAGGGCCAGGATGTTGGTCTGGAACGCAATGCCATCAATCACGCCGATGATGTCGGCCATCTTGCGCGAGCCCGCGCTGATATCGTCCATAGTGGCCACCACGCCGCGCACCACGTCGCCGCCGCGCGAAGCCAGGTCAGCCGCGTTCGACGCCAGCGCGCTGGCTTGGCGAGCGTTCTCGGAATTGTTGGTGACGGTGGAGGTCATCTGCTCCATGCTGGCGGCGGTCTTCTCCAGCGAGGCCGACTGCTGCTCGGTACGCGAGGACAGATCAAGGTTGCCGCTGGCGATTTCGTGCGCGCCGGTGTTGACCGAATCCGAGCTGTTACGCACCTGACGCACGGTGTTCACCAAGCTCTCGCGCATGCGGCCCACGGCAGCCAGCAGGCTGCCCAGCTCATTGCGCCCACCCGTTTTGACGTGAACGGCCAAATCGCCTTCGGCCACGCGACTGAGTACAGTCACCGCTTCGTTGAGCGGCGTGATCACGAAGGCCTTGAGGCCGTAGAACACCACCACGATCAACGCGAGCGCCATGGCGATACCGAGCGCGACGAACTTCAGGATCGTTTCATAGCGCGAGCGGCCATTGTCAGCCTCGTCCTTGGACAGCTTCTTGACGAGCTGCTGGAAATTCTCGATCTGCACCGACCAGGCCGCACCGGTATCGGTCACGTCCTTGTAGTTGATCGGGGCATAGGCTGCGGCATCACCGGCGCGCAGGGCCGCAAGGGCGCGCTGCACGGCTTCGATGTGCGTCTGTGCGGCCTGGACGATTGCCTGGCGCAGCGACTCGTCAACACCTTCGATGGGCGGCGCATTCTTGAACGCCTCCACCTGTTCGATGGACTTCTTCAAGCCTTTCTCCGAGCTAGCCAGCGCAGCCGTCTTGGCCGTTTCATCCATGTTCTCGCGCAACACGCTGTACAAGCGCGACATGCCGGTGCGCGCGCGCTGCATGTCCTTGTACGCGTCATTCAACAGCATGCTGCGGTCGGAAATCTCATGCACGCGCTCGGTGGCAGCGTTGGTGGTGCGCAAAGCCAGCACACCCACCGCCGCCCCGACCACGATCATCAGTGCAAAGGTGATCAGAATCGCCAGCAGGCCAGCGCGCACGCTGGTGTTCTTCAAAATGCGGTCCATCTTGTCTCCGGAATCCGGGCAGGCAAGCACGCGATTGCGCGCGTCAAATCAACGAGGTGAAAGTCAGTCGCGGGTCAGAACGTTTCCCAGTCCGAATCATCTCCGGCGGCCACCAGCGGCCTCGCTTTGGTCAGGCTTGCCGGTATGACTGCCGGTGCGGGCGCACTCTTCTCGGCCTGGGAGACCGGCTTGGCCGCCGCCTTGCGCAGCACAGGCGGCTTGCGTGAGGTCAGCCTGGGCTTGGCGGCATCGGTGCTCGGCTTAGCGGCATCGCGGCGCGGCGCTTCGTTCTTGGGTGCTACCGGCGCTGCAATTGCGACCGGCTTGACCGGCGCAACCACTGGCTCAACCTTGGCGACCATGGCTGGAGCACGGAGCGCATGCGTATCGAGGCGGAATTGCGCCACCACCTGCGTCAGGCTCACCGCCTGCTCTTCGAGCGATTGCGCGGCTGCGGCGGCTTCCTCCACCAGTGCGGCGTTCTGCTGGGTCGCGTCATCAAGCTGCGTGACGGCGTGGCTGACTTCTTCAATACCCGAGCGCTGCTCCTGGCTGGCGGACGAAATCTCGCCAACGATGTCGGTCACGCGCTTCACGCTCGCAACAATCTCGCGCATGGTCGTGCCGGCCTCTTCCACCAGCGCGCTGCCCGCATCCACGTTGACGACGGAATCGTCGATGAGCGCCTTAATTTCCTTGGCGGCAGCGGCACTGCGCTGCGCAAGGCTGCGCACTTCACCGGCCACCACGGCAAAACCGCGGCCCTGCTCACCGGCGCGGGCGGCTTCCACCGCGGCATTCAGCGCGAGGATGTTGGTCTGGAAAGCGATGCCGTCGATCACGCCGATGATGTCGACGATCTTGCGCGACGACGCGTTGATCGAGCCCATGGTCTCGACCACGCGCGTCACCACATCGCCGCCGCGCACGGCCACATCCGAGGCGGACGCGGCCAATTGGTTGGCCTGCTGGGCGTTGTCGGCGTTCTGCTGCACGGTCGACATCAGCTGTTCCATGGCCGAAGCCGTTTCTTCGAGCGAGCTGGCCTGCTGCTCGGTGCGCGACGACAGATCGAGGTTGCCGCTGGCGATCTCGCGCGTGGCGGTGCCAATGGTTTCCGAAGCGCCCTTGATGCGGCCGATGGTCTGCACCAGCGCGCCGCGCATGCGGCTCATGGCGTAGAGCAGGCTGTGGTTGTCATCGGCACGGGTGGCGATCTCGACGGTCAAGTCGCCGCCGGCGATGCGATTGGCCACATCGGCTGCGTAGGCAGGGTCCCCGCCGAGCGTGCGCTGCAGGCCGCGGTTCGCGATGCCGCCCAGCAACACCAGCAAGCCGCCCACCAGCACCAGCAGGCCGCCCGTCTGGTACAGCGAAGTCATGAATGCGGCATTGATGTCGTCCATGTAGACGCCGGTCGAGAAGACCCAGTCCCACGGCTCATAGCGCATTGCAAAAGCCGTCTTGGGCACCGGTTCCGTGCCACCGACCTTCGGCCAGACGTAGCTGGTGAATCCGCCCTTGGGATCTTTGGCCGCGTTGGTCAGGCCCATGTAGACCGCATTGCCTTGCGCATCCTTGAAGCCGGATTGGTCCTTGCCGATGAACTCGGGCTTGATCGGGTGCATCACCACCACGTTGTTGGAGCTCGTGATGGTGAAGTAACCGTCCTTGTCGTAGCGCAGCGCCTTGAAGCGGTCGAGCGCCTCCTTCTGCGCGGCGTCTTTGGTCAACGTACCGTTCTTGGTCAGGTCGTCGTACTGCTTGGCCAGGTTCATGGCCATGGTCGTCACGCTGACGAGGTTGTTCTTGCGCTCCTCCACGCGGATCTCACGCGCCTGATACGCGTTGAATACCGAGATCAAGGTCAGCGCGACAAGGCTGATGACCAACGGCAGCCAAAGCTTTTGGCGAAAGCTGAGCTTGCTCATTCCAGAGTCTCCGGATGCGGAGCCGCGAGGCGCCGTTTGCGCAAATGCGGTTCCGCTATGGTTTTAGGGGTCCGGATGGTCTATCGGCAGGCGGAGCGCCAATCTTGAGGGGGCACACCCGCGCGAGAGCCGGCCGCGGTGCATTTGCACCCATGCAGAGCGGACACCGCCGGCAGCGATCTTTGCAAATGGCGCCACATTAGGCAGAATTCTTTTGATCTGGAATTGACAATAAGCGATGAAAACCACGCTCGAAGAACTGCTTGCCTTTCGCACCGTGGTCGACACGGGCTCCGTTACGGCCGCCGCCGAGCAACTCGGCCAGACCGTGTCGGGCGTAAGCCGTGCACTGCGCCGGCTGGAAGAGAAGCTGGACACCACCCTGCTCTCGCGCACCACGCGGCGGCTGGCGCTCACCGACGAGGGCGCGACATTTCTGGCGCGGGCGCGCAGCATCCTCGCCGCCGTCGACGAGGCCGAGGAGCAGATGGCCCTGCGCCGCCAGCAGCCCGCAGGCCGTCTGCGCATCAACGCTGCCATGCCGTTCATGCTGCATGTGGTGGCGCCGCTGGTGCCGGACTTCCGCGCGCAGTATCCGCAGATCGAACTGGAGCTGAACACCGACGACCTGATCATCGATCTGCTGGAAGAAGACACCGACGTGGCGATCCGCATCGGCCCGCTGCGTGACTCCACCCTGCGGGCGCGGCTGCTCGGCACGCGGCGGCTGCGCGTGCTGGCAAGCCCCGCCTATCTGAAAGCGCACGGCCGGCCCCGCAACGTGGATGACCTGCAGAAGCACGTCCTGCTCGGTTTCGGGCAGCCGGAATCGCTGAATCAGTGGCCCTTGCGCGGCCCGCACGGCGACCGACTGCGTATCGAGCCCACGCTCAAGGCTTCAAGCGGTGAAACCCTGCGCCAGCTCGCACTGCAAGGCGCCGGCATCGTCTGCCTGGCTGACTTCATGAGCGCTGAAGACCGACGCACGGGCGATCTCGTACAGGTGCTGCCGGATGCCACGGTCGAGGTGCTGCAGCCGATTCACGCGGTGTACTACCGCAACACCCAGTTGGCTTCGCGGATTGCGTGCTTTCTCGACTTTCTGGAAGGCCGGCTTGCCGACGATGGACGGTGAAGCCGCATCGCGGGTGTGCAACAATTGCGCGATTCAACACCTTCCGCGCGCGGCCTGATCGGATCACATCGGGCGGCGCGCTGCGCTTTGAGCACTCATGGCTGAACACTCCGCTCCGGTTCTGGAGATCGACCCGAAATACGGCCCTTTCGACAAGCACACTCCGATGATGCAGCAGTACCTTCGCTTGAAGGCTGGGCATCCGGACACACTTGTCTTCTACCGCATGGGCGACTTTTACGAACTCTTTTTTGAAGACGCCGAAAAAGCCTCCCGCCTGCTCGACATCACCCTCACTGCACGCGGCAGTTCCAACGGGCATCCGATCCGCATGGCGGGCATCCCGTTCCACGCTGCCGAGCAATACCTTGCCAAGCTGGTCAAGCTGGGCGAATCCGTCGCCATCTGCGAGCAAATCGGAGACCCTGCGACGACCAAGGGACCGGTCGAGCGCAAGGTCGTGCGCGTCGTCACGCCCGGCACGCTGACCGATGCTGCGCTGCTGTCCGACAAGGTCAACAACCATCTGCTGGCCATCGCGCACCTGCCCGGCAAGCGGGGCGCGGCACCGCTGATCGGCCTGGCGTGGCTCAACCTCGTCGGCGGCGAATTGCGTGTGATGGAATGCAGCCCCGACCAGCTCGATCGTGAACTCGAACGCATTCGCCCCGCCGAAGTGCTGGCCGACGATGCGACGCTCAACACCATCCAGGTGGATGTCGCCCGCACGCGCTTGCCCGACTGGCACTTCGACGTGGAAGCCGGCACCCGCCGCCTGCGCGAACAACTCGGCGTGGCCAGCCTCGTCGCCTTTGGCGCGGAAACGTTGACGGCCGCACTGGCGGCTGCCGGCGCGCTGCTCAATTACGCGGCGGCCACGCAGGGCCAATCGCTGCGCCACGTGATCGGCCTGACCGTCGAGCACGAAAGCGAATTCATCGGCCTGGACACCGCCACGCGCCGCAACCTGGAGCTGACCGAGACGCTGCGCGGGCAGGAATCGCCGACGCTGTTCTCGCTGCTCGACACCTGCGCGACCAGCATGGGTAGCCGCCTGCTGCGCCACTGGCTGCATCATCCGCTGCGGGATCGCGCCGTGCCTCAAGCGCGTCAGCAAGCGATTGAAGTGCTGCTCGGCAGCGATTGGCAAACGTTGCGGGCAACGCTGCGCACGCTGTCGGACGTGGAGCGCATTACAGGGCGGCTGGCGCTGCTGTCGGCGCGGCCGCGCGATCTGTCGTCCTTGCGTGACACGTTGGCGCGCCTGCCCGAGATTCGCGAAGAACTGCCGCAGAGTGACGCGGCTCCGCTGCTGACCGAGCTGTACGCCGCGCTCAGCTTGCCCGAAGACGCCCACGCCCTGCTGCAGCGCGCCGTGATGGCCGAGCCGGCGGCCATGGTGCGCGACGGCGGCGTCATCGCCCGCGGCTACGACGCCGACCTCGACGAGCTGCGCGACATCTCGGAAAACTGCGGCCAGTTCCTCGTCGATCTGGAAGCCCGCGAACGCGAGCGCACCGGCATCGCGAATCTGCGCGTTGAATACAACCGCGTGCATGGCTTCTACATCGAAGTCACCAACGGCCAGGCCGCCAAGGTGCCGGACGATTACCGCCGCCGCCAGACGCTGAAGAACGCCGAGCGCTACATCACGCCCGAGCTGAAGGCGTTCGAAGACAAAGCGTTGTCCGCGCAGGACCGCGCGCTGTCGCGCGAAAAACTCCTCTACGAAGAATTGCTGCAGAAGCTGCTGCCGCATCTGGCCGAGTTCAAACGCATCGCCGCCGCCCTCGCGCAGGCCGATGTGCTGGCAACGCTCGCCGAGCGCGCGCATGCGCTGTCGTGGTCGCGCCCCGTGCTGACCGATGCACCGGGCATTGAGCTGACGCGCGCACGCCATCCCGTGGTCGAACAGCAAGTCGAACAGTTCGTCGCCAACGACTGCATGCTGCAGGAAGCGCGCAAGCTGTTGCTGATCACCGGCCCGAACATGGGTGGTAAATCGACCTTCATGCGGCAAACCGCGCTGGTTGTGCTGCTCGCCTACGTGGGCGCATTTGTGCCGGCGGAAGCGGCCGTCATCGGCCCGATCGACCGCATCTTCACGCGCATCGGCGCCGCCGACGATCTGGCGGGCGGCCGTTCGACCTTCATGGTTGAAATGACGGAGGCCGCCGCCATCCTGCACCGCGCAACGCCCAACAGCCTGGTGCTGATGGACGAGATCGGCCGAGGCACGAGCACGTTCGATGGCCTGGCGCTCGCCTGGGCGATTGCGCGCCACCTGCTGTCGCACAACCGCAGCCACACGCTGTTCGCCACGCACTATTTCGAGCTGACGCAACTGCCGCAAGAATTTGCGCAGGCTGCCAACGTGCATCTCTCCGCCGTCGAACATGGTGACGGCATTGTCTTCCTGCATGCCGTGCAGGACGGTCCGGCCAGCCAGAGTTACGGCCTGCAGGTCGCGCAGTTGGCGGGCGTGCCGCAGCCGGTCATTCGCGCCGCGCGCAAGCGGCTCGCGTGGCTGGAGCAGCATTCCGCCGACACCGGCGCCACGCCTCAGTTGGACCTGTTCGCACTCGCTGCGGATACGCCCATCGACGATGAAGACGACGACGCCGAAGCACCCGACAGCACACTGACGGATGCACTCGCCGGGATCGATCCCGATGACATGACGCCGCGTGAAGCGCTCGAAGCGCTGTACCGGCTCAAGGCGCTGGCGAGCCCATCCGCCTGACCCGATGACCCGGCCCGGCGCAGCTTCCCGCATGCTTCCATGCATCGCCTTGGCACTGGCGGTGCTGCTGCCGGGGGCTGCGCTGGCGGCGTCCAAGACCGCAAAGCCCGCAAATGACGCGCCGTCCGCCTTCGCCTTCACGGTCATCGGCAACGTTCCCGAACGCCCCGAAGATGTCGCGACCGTGCGCACACTGCTCGACACCATCGACGCCGAACATCCGGCGTTCGTCGTTCACCTGGGCAACCTCAAGGGCCGCGATGAATCGTGCTCCGACACGCTGCTCGAAGCACGTCATGACCTGCTCGACAGCCTGATCGCACCGGTCATCTACATCCCCGGCGACCACGACTGGAGCGACTGCCAGCGCCCCGCCGCCGGCAGCTTCGACCCAGTGGAACGCCTGTTGCGCCTGCGCGAGCTGTTCTACCCAGACGACAACACGCTCGGCCAGCGCACCATGACCGTCATGCGCCAGTCCGATCAGGCCAAGTTCCGCAGCTACCGCGAAAACACGCGTTGGACGATGAGCGACGTGCTGTTCGTCACCCTCAACGTGCCTGGCGACAACAACAACTACAAGATCGCGGGCGGCCGCAACGGCGAATACGAAGATCGCCTCGAAGCCAATCGCCAATGGTTAGCGCGCGCCTTTGCCGTCGCACACCAACGCAAGATGGCCGGCGTGGTCATCATGATGCAGGCCGATCCGCTTTTCGAAGACGGGTGGGAACGGCGCCGTGCGCCCAACCTGCTTGACGGCTTGCTGCGTCGGCGTTCGCATGACGGTTACCTGGCACTCAAGCGCCAGTTGCGAACGCTCACGCGCGACTACGACGGTGCAGTCCTACTCATCCACGGCGCCAGCCAGACCTTCATGCTCGACCGCCCGCTCAAGGACGAAGACGGGCGCCCGGACTCGCACGTCATGCGCGCACGCACTTATGGTTCGCCAGTGCTCGATCGCTGGCTGGAAGTGTCCGTCACGCCGGGCCGCACGCCGCTGTTCCATATCCGCAGCCGCCGTCTCGACAGCACTCCCGCGCCGGCGTCGGAAATCACGCCAGCGCCGGTGCAATAAAAACGGGAGCCGAAGCTCCCGTTCTCGCATCTCGATGGACTTGCCGATCAGTGCAGCGTGTGCGGCTTGTCGTCGTCTTCATCTTCGTCCACGACTTCGAGGCCGTTTTCACCGTGCACGTGGCCGTGCTCGATTTCTTCAGCCGTAGCTTCGCGAACTTCAGTGACCCGCAGCTCGAAGCGCAGTGCCATGCCGGCCAGCGGGTGATTGCCGTCCAGCACAACCTTGTCTTCCGCCACGTCGGTGACGGTGTAGACGATGGCATCTTCCTCGTCGCCATCTTCGGGCACGCCTTCGAACTGCATGCCAACTTCGAGCGGCTCCGGAAAGCGATCACGCGGCTCGATCTTGATCAGTTCTTGATCGTAGTCACCGAAGGCGTCATCCGGCTCAAGCTGCAGTTTTGTCTCGAAGCCTTGCTCCTGGCCGTCCAGCGCTTCCTCGATCTTGGGGAACGTGCCATCATAGCCGCCGTGCAAATACACCATCGGCTCATCGGATTCCTCGATGACGTTGCCCTGCGCGTCGGACAGTTTGTAAGCCACCGACACCACCGTATTCTTCGCGATTTTCAATTGCGCACTCCATGAACGAAGTCCCATTATACGCTGCCGATGGCGGCGTCCAACCCGCCCTTCCGATAGAGCGTCCGGCGCAACTCCTGGGCGGGCTTTCGCCGCGCGATTTCATGCGCACGCACTGGCAGAAAAAGCCTCTGCTGATCCGGCAAGCACTCCCTCCGGAAGAGATGCGTGCACTGCACTTTCCACTATCACCAGAACGTGTACTTGCCCTGGCTGCGCGTCCCGACGTCGAGTCCCGCCTGATTGCGCAATCGCGCGGGCGCTGGTCGTTCAACCACGGCCCCTTTGACGAACGTCCGCTGCCTTCCCGCAAGACGCGCAACTGGTCGGTGCTCGTGCAAGGCGCAAACCTCGTCGAGCCGGCAGTCGAGGCGCTCATGCAGCGTTTCCGATTCATTCCCGACGCGCGGCTCGATGACGTGATGATCAGCTTCGCCACCGACGGCGGCGGCGTCGGCCCGCACTTCGATTCGTACGACGTGTTCCTGCTGCAGGCCCACGGCAAACGCCGCTGGCGCATTTCCGCCCAGGACGATCTCACACTCGTCCCCGATCTACCGCTCAAAATCCTGGCCAACTTCCAGCCGGAAGAGGAATTTGTGCTCGAGCCCGGCGACATGCTGTATCTGCCCCCGCACTACGCGCACGATGGCGTGGCCGAGGGCGACTGCATGACGTACTCGATTGGTTTCCGCTCACCCTCGTACCGCGAGCTGGCCGGCCACTTCTTGGGCTTCCTGTCGCAAACGCTGGAAGACGATCCCAACTTCGAAGGCCGTTACGCCGACCCCGAACAGAAACCCACGGCCCGCCCCGGCGAACTGCCGGCTGCCATGGTCAAGGCGCTTGCCCAGAAGCTCAACGCATTGCGCTGGACGCCCGAACTCGTCGGTGAATTCCTCGGCGCGTACCTTTCCGAGCCAAAGGATCACGTCGACTTCGTCACGCAGCCCCGTTTGCCGCTCGCCCGCTTCACAGCCCGGGCGCGCAAGGAAGGCATCGTGCTCGACGCCCGCACGCAGGCACTGTATGACGCGCACCACTTCTGGATCAACGGTGATACGTTCGAGCCTTCGGGAACGCTGCTTGCGTGGCTCTCCGCGTTGGCAGACGCACGTCGTGTCAGCGGTGCTTCTATTGATGCGGCGGCCGGCTTACCGGATCTGATGGATACGCTGCATGCATGGTACGAAGAAGGCTGGCTTAGGCTGGCCGGCCCCGCGCAGCGATAATTCCGCGCTGAAACAGATCGTTACAAAAGCGTCTGAATCGCACGTGCGTCAGCCCCGACTCCGCTACACAGGGTAGGTAAAGCTCGCTATAATCCGACGCTAGCTTGCAGGCCGAGCAGCCCTCGTGCGACTTGGCTGCCAGCATAGAAGAAGGTGTAGTACCTGAGCGATAATTACCGGTAATTATTCATCGCCTTTCTGTTGTCCGCTTTCCATATTCAGTTTAAGGATCGAAAAAATGAAAAAGTCTCTCCTGATCGCCTCGCTGATGGCTGCTGTGGCTCTGGCTGCTTGCGGTAAGAAGGAAGAAGCTGCTGCTCCGGCCGCCGCTCCGGAAGCGTCGGCTCCGGCCGCTGCTGCTCCGGCTGCTTCGGACGCTGCTGCTCCGGCCGCCCCGGCTGCTTCGGACGCTGCTGCTCCGGCTGCCTCGGACGCTGCTGCATCGGCTCCGGCTGCTGACGCTTCGGCTCCGGCTGCTAAGCAATAATCGCGCTTCTCGCGAGACAAAAAAGCCGACCTCCGGGTCGGCTTTTTTCATGGGCGCAATCTGGCGCTGGAGCATTCTGGCTGCAACTCCGTGGCCCATCCGCCATTCAAAGTTGTTTCTGAATCTTACAAGCCGTTTCGATCGAACCTAGCGCCCTCAAACGGTGCGCCAGAGCAGCCCCTCTTCCTGATCCGCGATCGGCACGTCTTCCACACTAGCTCCCAGGGGCACGGCGATCGCCTCAGCAGCCAATAACGGCGTGTTGTTCTGCTTGGACAGATGCGCAGCCACCACCGTATGCAACGCGTCGTGGCGCACGCGCGTGAGGATCGCGGCGGCGATGTCATTGGCCAGGTGGCCAAAATCTCCACCGATACGACGCTTCAATGACCACGGATAGGCTGAATTGGCCAGCATCTCGCGGTCGTGGTTGCATTCGAGTACGAGGGCGTGCATGCCCACTAGACGGGTGCAGAGGTATTCCGTCGACATGCCGGCATCGGTCAGCACACCCAAGCGCCTCGCACCGTCATTGAAAACAAACTGCAGCGGCTCGCGCGCGTCGTGCGGCACGGTGTACGGCAATATCTGCAGATCGCCGACACAGAACATATCGTCAGCGCGGCAGAAACGCACTGCCGCCCGGTCGGCACCGCGCAGGTTTTCCGTGGCGCGATACGTGCCGTGGCTGGTCCAGACGGGGATATTGAATTTGGTGGCAACCGCATAGGCGCTGCCAACGTGATCGCTATGCTCGTGCGTGACGAGGATGGCGTCGAGGGATTCCGGCGTACAGCCCAAGCGTTCGAGCCGCTGAACGGTCTCGCGGATACCAAACCCGCAATCCAGAAGAATGCGCGTGCACGTCGCTCCGCTCGAGGATTCGACGAGCAGCGCATTCCCTTCACTGCCACTGCCAAGGCTGGCGAATCTCAGTGTCATCGCCCACCCAGGCAGCCGTACTCCATGATGCCGATTACCGCAGTTGCTCGTCGAGCAGCGACAGGATGCGCTTGCCGATGTCGCCGGTCTGCGCCGAGCCATCGTCGTTCTGCACCAGAACCGTCGACGACGTGCCCGCGTCCTTCACAACTACGCGGTAACGCTTGGCGCGTTTGAGGTCTTCGATCTTCGTGCCCGAGAACAGGCGCGAGAAGAAGCCCGGTGCGTTGGCTTCAGCACGCGTATCAGCATAGCGGACGAAGTACACGCCTTGCGAGCGGTCGCGATCATCCACGGTGAAGTTCACGCGGTCCAGTGCCAAGCCCACGGTACGCCAAGCGCGATCGAAGGGCTCCGGCACCTGCAGGACCGGCTGGCCATTCGATTGCGTCAGCAACGACGGGCCGGTACGCGGCGCCGGTTCAGCCTTCGTGCCGTCTTGCACCGGGTGCGCAGCCTGTGTTTGCGCAAGCTTCTGCTGCGCAGCTTCCTTGCTGGCGCCCAGACGCTGCATCAGGCGCGAGAGGAATTCGGCTTCGAGTTCCGGATCGGCCGGACGCGGAGTCCACACGGTCTGGTCCTTGGACGAACCGACCAGTTGTTCCTGGGCGCCGCGGTGCGAGATGTAGACCTCGACCGAACCATTCGGACCCTTCTCAATGCGGGTGCGGAATTTGTCGCGCTCCGACGTCGAGTACAGGCCATCGAACACCTTGCCGACAGTGCGGCGGATGATGTCCTGCGGAATCTTCGCCCGGTTCTCCGCCCAATCGGTTTCCATGATGCCGGTCTCGGGCGAGTCGATCACCAGCAGGAAGCCGAGTTCTTGCCAGAACGTGCGCAATTGCGGCCACAGGGCGTCCGGCGTGGTCTTCACGACCAGCCAGCGCTGATTGCCATCGCGCTCGATGCGCATGTCAGACACGGCGGGCAGCACATTGTCGGTGCCCGAACCAGGCGTCGTGACCTTGGGCGCAGTCGACGTGTAGGCCGAGAGCGTGGTCGTGCCCGTATCAGGCGCGGCATAGCGGCGGTCAGCCTGGATGCCGGTCAGGTCGGGCGGGACTTCAAGCGTCGGGCCTTTCTTTGCCTGCGATTTGTAATCGATGCGGTCCGGCTGCATCACCTCATTGACGGTATCGCAACCGGAAATCAGGGCAACCGACAGCGCGGCCAGCAACAGTTGAGCGGACGTCGCCACAGCCCCGCGACGGGTTTGGTGCAGTTTCATTGACTTGCGATCCTTCAGATGAGAACGATGGCTTAAGGGCCCAGAAGCGTCTGGAGGGGACCTTGAAACAATCAGGAGAGCAGCCCGGCATCCTTCAGGGATGCGCGCACAACCTCGTGATACTGGGATGCCAGCGGCGTCAACGGCAGGCGAATGCCGCCTTCCATCTTGCCCATGGCCTGGAGCGCCCACTTGACGGGAATCGGGTTCGACTCCACGAACAGATTCTTGTGCACCGACAGCAGTTGCATATGAATACGGCGAGCCGTTTCCACGTCGCCGCGCATGGCGGCCACGCACAGCTCGTGCATGGCGCGCGGCGCTACGTTGGCCGTCACGGAAATGTTCCCGTGGCCCCCCAGCAGCATCAGCGCAATGGCCGTCGGGTCATCCCCGCTGTAAATCTTGAACGAGTCCGGAGCGCCCTTGATGAGGTGTGCGGCGCGGTCAATGTTGCCGGTGGCTTCCTTCACGCCGATGATGCCCGGCACTTCGGCCAAACGCAGCATGGTTTCGACCGTCATATCGGCCACCGTGCGGCCCGGCACGTTGTACAGGATGACAGGCAGATCAACCGACTCGGCCACCTTGCGGAAGTGCAGGTACATCCCTTCCTGCGTCGGCTTGTTGTAGTACGGCACGACCTGCAGGGAGGCATCTGCGCCGACCTGCTTTGCGTAGGCCGTCAGCTCGACCGCCTCAGTTGTGGAGTTGCCGCCGGTGCCTGCAATGATGGGGACGCGCTTGTTGGCCTGCTCGACCGCCACGCGGATCAACTCACGGTGCTCTTCGACCGACACCGTCGGCGATTCACCGCTGGTGCCGACGATCACGATGCCGTCGGTGCCTTCGGCGATGTGCCAATCGATGAGCTTGCGCAGGGACGGAAAATCAAGGCTGCCGTCCTCGTGCATGGGCGTGACGATGGCGACGAGACTGCCGGAAATCTGGATCATGGTTTCGAAAGCAGACAAAAGCGTGAACGTAAACAGTCGGATTGTACCGGATCGTCAGAACGGATTCGCCACATCTGAGACCCGCCAAGAGACGGGTAAGCCGCCGTCCTCAGCAACTTCAAAGTGCGTAGCGCGGCGCAACCGTCCCAGCAGGTTCTCGAACTGCGCAAACCCGCTGCATGTAAGCTTCTCGGGGTGACTCGAGAAAGCCATCCTCGTAGCCAATTACCCGCAACTGGCCGCGCACGGCGTCGAGCAGTTCGCCGGGCGCCAGCAGGAACGCAGGATTGGACGGCTTCCCGACGGTTTCGTTTCCGACGGCAAAGGTTTCGTAGATCAGGCGGCCGCCCGGCGCGACGGCCGCCAGCAAGCGCGGCCAGAGCGGTCGGTGCAAGTAATTCGTGACGACGACGGCATCGAAAGTGGCACCGGCGGGCAACGGCCACGGGTTCCCTTCGATGTCGGCGACGATGGTTTGGGCGATGCCCGCCAGGCCCGAAAGCGCCGCCGTATCGCGGTCGATGCCCGTCACCTGCAGGCCGCGTGCAGCGAGCCAACGTACGTGGCGGCCGCTGCCGCAAGCCACATCCAGAACGGAGGTGCCGGCAGGCAGTTCAGCCGCCCAACGCGCCACCCACGGCGATGGCGCAGCCAGCGTGTGCGGATCCAATGCGACAGCAGACATCACCGGCCCATCAGCTATACGTCAGACCCATCGCCTCGCGCACCTCCCGCATGGTCTCTTGCGTGACCTTGCGAGCGTTGTCGCAGCCATCGGCGATGATGGCGCGCAGCAGGGACGGATCGTCCATGTATTTCTGCGCGCGTTCGAGCATCGGCTGCTGTTCGCGCAGAATGCCCTCGATCACGGGTTGCTTGCACTCCAGGCAGCCGATGCCGGCGCTGCGGCAGCCCTTCTGCACCCATTCTTTCGTGTCGGCGTCGGAGTAGACCTGGTGCAATTGCCAGACCGGGCACTTGTCCGGGTCGCCCGGATCAGTGCGGCGCACGCGGGCCGGGTCGGTCGGCATGGTGCGGACCTTTTTCTCGACGGTTTCCTTGTCCTCGCGCATGCGGATCGTGTTGCCGTACGACTTGGACATCTTCTGGCCGTCGAGACCCGGCATGCGGGAAGCCTCGGTCAGCAGCACCTGCGGCTCAGGCAGGATGATCTTGCGGGCACCTTCCAGGTAGCCGAACAGGCGTTCGCGGTCGCCCATTGAAAGGCTCTGCGACTCGGCCAACAGCGCGCGCGCCTGCTCCAGAGCCTCGTCTTCGCCACGCTCCTGGTACGCGGTGCGCAGTTCCAGATACAGCTTGGCGCGCTTGCCGCCGAGCTTCTTGGCCGCTTCCAGCGCTTTCTCCTCGAAGCCCAGCTCGCGGCCATAGAGGTAGTTGAAGCGGCGGGCAACTTCGCGCGTCATCTCGACGTGCGGCACTTGGTCTTCGCCCACCGGGACAAAACCGGCGCGGTAGATCAAGATGTCGGCGGCCTGCAGCAGCGGGTAGCCGAGGAAGCCGTAGGTGGAAAGGTCCTTCTCCTTGAGCTTCTCGATTTGATCCTTGTATGTCGGCACGCGCTCAAGCCAGCCCAGCGGCGTGCCCATCGAGAGCAGGAGGAACAGCTCGGCGTGCTCGGGCACACGGCTCTGGATGAACAGCGTGGCCTGTGTCGGATCGACGCCGGCAGCAAGCCAGTCGATCAACATTTCCCACACCGATTCCGCGATCACCTCGGGCGACTCGTAGTGCGTGGTCAGCGCATGCCAATCGGCGACGAAGAAGAAGCACGGGTATTCGGCTTGCAGCCGGACCCAGTTTTTCAGGACGCCGTGGTAATGCCCCAGGTGCAGAGCACCGGTCGGACGCATGCCGGAGAGAACGCGGTCAGGAAACATGTGGGAAATGGAGTTGAAGACTCAGGAAAACAGCATCTGCAGCGGGCTCAGAATCCACTGCAGCAGTTGAAACAGCAGCGCCATGATTGGGCGCATCCAGACATTGGTGATGACGTTGGAAATGATCAACGCCATCACGATGAAAAAACCGAACGGTTCGATGCGCGACAGGCCAAGCGCCATCCGAGGCGGCAGGAGTGCTGCCAGCACGCGCCCGCCATCGAGCGGGGGCAGCGGAAACATGTTGAACGCCGCCATCACCATATTGACGAGAATGCCAGCGCGAGCCATGCCAATCAGGAACGGCTCGTTCACCCCGCCCATCGCGAACACAACTGCCAGCACGCCCCAGAAGATCGCCTGGACAAAGTTGGTGGCCGGCCCCGCCAGGGCCACCCACATGCCATGCCAGCGCGGATCGCGTAGACGGCCGAAGCGCACCGGCACAGGCTTGGCATAGCCGAACACGAAAGCGCCTTTTGTTGCGAAATAGAGCAGCAACGGCATCGCAATCGTGCCGATGGGATCGATGTGCCGCAGCGGATTAATGCTGATGCGGCCCATGACATAGGCCGTATCGTCGCCGAAATGCTTGGCGACATAGCCATGCGCCGCCTCATGCAGCGTGATGGCAAACAGCACGGGAATCGCGTAAACCGCGATGTTTTGGATCAGTGTGGGGTCCATAGGCGGGCTATTGTAGCAAGCGCGCGCCACGGCACGGCGCCACCGAAGCGCGCGCCAAGGCCTCGCCTACAGGCCCACGCGGGCCGAATCACCCCGGCCCTGGCGCACGAGTTCAGGCTCGCCGCTCGTCAAGTCAATGACCGTAGTCGGTTCTGCCGGGGCCGGGCCGCCGTCGATGACGAGTTCGAGCTGCTTTTCAAGCCGATCCCGAATGGCCTCTGCCTCGTTGAGCGGTTCGTCGTCGCCGGGCAGCTGCAGCGTGGCCGAGAGCAGCGGCTCACCCAGTTCGGCCATCAGCGCGAGGGGAATCGCGTGTTCCGGTACGCGCAGGCCAATTGTCTTGCGCGACGGGTGCGAGAGCCGGCGCGGCACCTCCTTGGTCGCCTCCAGCAGGAAGACGAACGGCCCCGGCGTCGCCGCCTTCAGCACGCGGTACTGCTTGTTGTCGACGCGCGCAAACGTGGCCAGCTCGGAAAGGTCGCGGCACATCAGCGTGAGGTGGTGCTTTTCGTCGATGCCGCGCACGCGGCGCAGGCGCTCGACGGCCGATTTGTCGTCCAGATGGCAGGCGAGCGCGTAGCAGGAATCGGTGGGCAGCGCGACCAAGCCGCCGGCTCGGATGATCTCCGCGGCCTGGCGAATCAAGCGTCCTTGCGGGGTGGTCGGGTGAATTTGGAAGAACTGGGACATGGCCGCCGCGTGATCAGGACATCCACCGGCTCCACACCGGCGTCAGGTTGTCGGGCAGCGGCGGCAGCGTGCCGAGTTCGACGCGGCCCTCGCCCGGGCCGTGGAAGTCTGAACCGCGTGACGCCAGCAGACCGTAACGGCGGGCCACGTCGGCGTACAACGCATATTGGTCGGGCGTATGGCTGCCGGTGACGACCTCGACGCCCTCGCCCCCTAGCGCTTTGAATTCATCAAACAGCGCGCTGTGCTCGACCAGCGACAGCGTGTAACGCCCAGGATGCGCCATCACCGCGACACCGCCCGCGCCCTTGATCCAGTTGATCGCGTCGGCCAGGCGCGCCCAGCGATGCGGCACGTAGCCCGGCTTGCCGTCACCCAGGTAGCGGTCAAACACTTCATGGATGTCGCGGCAGTGGCCATGCTCGACCAGGAAGCGGGCGAAATGGGTGCGCGAGACCATGTCGGGATTGCCGGCGTAGCCCAACGCACCCTCGTAGGCGCCTTCGATGCCGAGCTTGGCAAGCGCAGCGCTGATGTCTTCGGCGCGCGCGCAGCGGCCGGAGCGCGTGCGTTCCAGCCCCTGGACCAGATCGGCGTTGTCCGGATCGATGCCCAGGCCGACGATGTGCAGCGTGCGCCCCGCCCAGGTCACGGAAATCTCTACGCCCGAGAGGTAATCCATGCCCAAGGCCGTTGCGGCTTCGCGTGCGGCGGCCTGCCCACCCACTTCGTCGTGGTCGGTCAACGCCCAGAGCGTCACACCGTGGGCGGCAGCGCGCGCGGCCACTTCTTGCGGCGCAAGCATGCCGTCTGACACCGTGGAATGGCAGTGCAGATCGGCATTTCGGGCGGAGGCGGCAGAGATGTTTGGCATTCCGCCATTTTACTGCTGCGGCGCGCAACCGGGGGCCTCACCCCGCCAAGGAACGACATTCGGAAGACCCGACTGCCCATGGCGGTGTTCGCGGTGCGCCGCTTGCTGCAGGCTATAGTGGCCGCATTGTTTCGTTCTCGACGCTTTGCCATGACTTCCGCCGCTACATTCGCCACCGATTTCCCTCAGCCCGTGGAGCAACGCATTGACGTGCTCGTCGTGGGTGCGGGGCCCGTGGGCCTATTTGCAGCCTTCCAGGCGGGCGTGCTCGGCATGTCGTGTGTGCTGGTGGATGCATTGGACCGCCCGGGCGGCCAATGCACGGAGTTGTACCCGGAAAAACCGATCTATGACATCCCTGCGCTGGTTTCGTGTACGGCGCAGGAACTCGTCGACCGGCTAATGGCCCAGTGCGCGCCGTTCAACTACCCCATTCTCTGCGGTCGCCGCGCGGAAACCGTGGAAACGCTGGAAAGCGAGCACGGCCAGCGCTTTCGCGTCACCACCAGCGCTGGCGACGTGTTCGATTGCGCCGCCGTACTCATCACGGCAGGCAACGGCGCGTTCACCCCACAGCGCGTGGCTTTGCCTGAAGCGGCCGCGCTGGAGGGCCGCCATCTGCACTATGCCGTGCGCGACACTGCGCGCTTTGCGGGCAAGCGCGTCATCATCGCCGGCGGCGGGGATTCCGCGCTCGACTGGGCGCTCGCGCTGCGAAAAGTGGCCGCACGCGTGACGCTGGTCCATCGGCGAGAGGGCTTCCGCGCAGCGGATGCGAGCGTCGCAGAAATGCGCGCTGCCGTCGCCGCCGGCGAAATGGATTTCGTGCTGGGCATGCTTTCGCGTCTGGACAGCACGCCCGACGGCACACTCACCGGCGCGGCCATCCGGGGGCGCGATGGCGAAACCGTTCTGCCCTGCGATGAACTGATCGCGCTGTATGGTCTGGTTTCCGAGCCGGGCCCGATTGTCAACTGGGGGGTAGAGATGCGCGCGGGCCGCATCACGGTGGAAACGACGGCGTACGAGACGTCGCGCCCGGGCGTGTTCGCGGCGGGCGACATCGCGCTGTATCCGAACAAGCAGAAGCTGATTCTGTCGGGCTTCCACGAGGTGGCGATGGCGCTGCGCCGTGCGTACCGCTACGCGAATCCGGACAAGACGCTCGTGCATACGCATTCGAGCAACGACGCGGGGCTGCAGACGAAGCTGCATGTGGCTGCCGAGTAGGTCGTCCGCATGCGCGCGCTATCGCTCTACGAAACCGTGCTCGGCGCGCGATACGCGCAACTGGCGCCGGCGGTGCAAACGTTCCACCGAATGACCGGCGCAGTGACGCTGCACGGTGAAGTTGAAACAGATCCGCCCGCCTCGCGCCTCGCACGCGGGCTTGCTTGGTGCATCCGCACGCCGCGCACATCGACACGCGGCCCGATTCGCGTCACGCTCGACGCCGCTGCCATGGAAGAAACCTGGACGCGCCATTTCCCGCGCCACACGATGCGCTCAACGTTGTCGCTGCATGAGGGGCGCATCACGGAACGGCTCGGTGCGGCGCGTCTGTTCTTTGCGCTGGAGGCGGAGCACGGCGTGTTGCGGATGCGCCTGGAAGGTTTGCGCTTCCTCGGTGTCCCGTGCCCAGCGTGGCTGCGGCCGGCCGTGTTGGCAGAGGAATCCGGGAAGGGTGACCGCTTCCACTTCAACGTACGCGCCAGCGTGCCCTTGCTGGGCGTGGTTGCGGCATATCGAGGTTATCTCGACCTGACAACGGTGGGGCGCGAATGATCGTTGTCTACGATGCGCACTGCCTGCTGTGCAGCGGGTCCATCCAGTTTCTGCTGCGACATGATCGGCAAGGCGTGCTGCGTTTCGCATCTATGCAGGGCGCAACCGGACGGCAACTGCTCGCCCAGGCTGGCGTGAATCCGGATGACGTGGATACCGTGCTCTTCGTGCGAGACGGCCGTGCATGGCGTGAAAGCGCCGCCGTCCTGCGCATCCTGCATGCGCTCGGCTGGCCGTGGCGGTTGGCATGGATCGGCTGGCTGGTCCCGGCAACGCTGCGCGACGCGTTGTATCGCCGTGTTGCTCGCAATCGCTATCGGTGGTTTGGGCGGTCAGACACTTGCATCCTTCCACCGCCCGGTGCGGCACAGCGATTTCTCGATTGACCCTGCCGCTCAGCGCTGCAAACAGAACTCTTCGATCAGCGCGGCCACCTGTTCCGGCTGATCGTGGTGCAGCATGTGCCCCGCATCCGCAATCAGCACCTCACGGAAATCAGGAAACGCCGCAAAGCGCGTCTTGAACTCGGCCAGCGGCACATCGCCCGCGATGGCCTTCAAGGTGGGCGACTCGACTGCCTCGACGTGCAGCACGGGCGCGGCCACACGGCGCCAGATTTCCATCACTTCATCCAGCCGATAAAGCTGCGGATTGATGATCTTGTGCGCAGGGTCGCCAAGAATCTCCCAGCGGCCCTCGGCATTCTGGCTCGACCAGTGCTGCGCCAGAAATGCCGCCTTGTCGGCCGGCAGACGAGGATTGGTCTTCTGCAGGCGCGCGGCGACGTCGTCAACGGTGGCGTAGGTGTTGAGGCGCGGCTTGTCCTTCAGCTCGTCAAGCCAGCGCGCATAGCGGCGCGGCGCCTGCGATGCCTTCGACGCCGACATGCCGAAGCCCTCCAGATCCACGACGCGCCGCACGCGCTCGGGTCGGATACCCGCGTACAGGCAAACCACGTTGGCGCCCAGGCTGTGCCCCACCAGCGTCACCTGCCCCTCCGGCTGGTAGTGATCGATGATGGCTTCGAGATCGGCCACGTAATCGGCAAACCAATAGCTCTCGACGCCGGGCCCCTCGGTGGGCCGGGCGGTCTGGCCGTAGCCGCGCCAATCCGGCGCCACGATATGCCAGCGCTCGCGCAGCGCATCGACCAGAAACTGGAACGACGCCGACACATCCATCCACCCGTGAAACAGGAACAAGATGGGCGCCCCCGGCTCGCCCCATTCGCGGATGTGGTAGCGCAGGCCGCGCACGGGTAGATAGGTCGAGCGGGAGGCCTGACGTGCGGCAGGCTGTGTGGTGGAGTCCATGGTTTCCGTCACCGAATAGAAATCGAACGATCGTTCTTTTTCCGGCGATTATAGCGGCGGATGGACAACCCCGTAGCGCTTAGAACGAGGCTTCCAGCGCAGCAATCTCATCGTCGTCGAAACCGGCCTGACGCCGCGCTTCAAGGTTGAACGGCCCGCGCAAACGCGGCGCACCGTATTGTTCGGCCAGCTTGCGATACGTCGGCACGGGGTCCAGCCCTGCGCGCTCGCAGAGCCAGCGGTACCACCGGTTGCCGACCGCGACGTGGCCAATCTCGTCCCGCAGGATGATGTCGAGGATGCCTGCAGCCGCCATATCGCCAGCCTGCGCGAGCTTGGCGCGGATCGGCGGCGAAGCATCGAGCCCGCGCGCCTCCAGCGTGCGCGGCACGAGCGCCATGCGCGCGAGCGGATCGGCGGCGGTTTTCTCCGTCATTTGCCAGAGGCCGTCGTGGGCGGGGTGATCGCCGTAGCGGCAATCCAGCGTGGCCAGATGGGCGGAAAGCAGCGAAAAGTGCGTCGCCTCTTCCGCCGCCACGCGCGTCCAGTCTTGATAGAAGGCCACCGGCATGCCGGCAAAACGCCACACGGCGTCGAGCGCAAGATTGATGGCGTTGAATTCGATGTGCGCGAGCGCGTGCAGCAGCGCGCCCCGACCGCGTGGCGTATCGATCGCACGGCGACGCGGAACCTCGGCAGGCGGCACGAGCACCGGGGCCTCCGGCCGCCCGGGCACACCGCCTTCCGGTGCCGCAATGGCTTCGTCAATGCCCCAGCGCGCGGCGTCGACGCCCTTGGCACGCTCGCCCAGACGAAGGGTGGCGTCCACCTTGCTGGCCGGATCGGTGAGACACAGCGCGGCAAGGGCTGCATGACGGAGCGTGTCAGCGGGCGTTGGGTGGCGAGGTTGCGGAGCGGTCATCAGCGTACAATTTGGACTTTCCGCCATTTTAATTCGACGCATCGGCCTGCCTCGCTCGGCAAGCTTGAAGACGCGCCCATTTCCCCCATTTACGCAGATTCTGGAGACCGATCGCATGGCCCTCTACCAACTCGGCGATGTTGCCCCGACCATTGACGCAAACGCCTATGTGGCCCCGGAAGCGACCGTCATCGGCCGCGTGGAGCTGAAAGCGCGCGCGAGCGTATGGCCCGGCGCCGTCATCCGCGGCGACAACGAGCCGATTACCGTGGGCGAGGCCAGCAACGTGCAGGAAGGCTCGGTGCTGCACACCGATCCGGGCTGCCCGCTGAACATCGGCGACCGCGTAACGATCGGCCACCAGGCCATGCTGCATGGCTGCACGATCGGCGAAGGCTCGCTGATCGGCATTCAGGCGGTGGTGCTCAATCGCGCGGTGATCGGCAAGAACTGCCTGGTGGGCGCGGGTGCGATCGTCACCGAGGGCAAGGTCTTCGAAGACGGCACGCTTATTCTGGGCGCGCCCGCCAAGGCTGTGCGCAAACTGACGGAAGACGACATCGCCAAGATGCACTTGAACACCGAAACGTATGCGGTGCGCCAGGCGATGTACAAGCAGCAACTGAAACGGATCGATGGATGACTGACGAGCTGAAGAAATTTGTATTCGACGCCGCGCCCGTGCGCGGTGAACTGGTGCGCCTGGAAGGGACGTGGCAGGAGGTGCTGGGCCGCCGCCGCTACCCTGCCCCGGTCAGTACTCTGCTGGGCGAGATGATGGCCGCCGCCGCGCTGCTGTCGGCCAACCTCAAGTTCAACGGCGCGCTCGTCATGCAGCTGCACGGCGACGGCCCGGTGCACATGCTGGTCGTGGAGTGCAACTCCGACCTGTCGATGCGCGCCACCGCCAAGATTGCCGAAGACGCTGAGATTGCCGACGACGCCACGCTGGCCGCCATGGTCAACGTGCATGGCAACGGACGATTCGCCATCACGCTCGATCCGCAGGACAAGCTGCCCGGCCAGCAGCCGTATCAGGGCATCGTGCCGCTGTCGGACGAGAATGGACCGCTCGCGAGCATTACCGAGGTGCTTGAGCACTACATGCAAAGCTCCGAGCAGCTGGACACGCGCCTGTGGCTGGCTGCTGACAACAAGGTCGCTTCGGGCATGCTGCTGCAGCGCCTGCCTTCATATGGCGGGGCAATGGAAGGCCGCACCGGCCATGCCCCCGCGCAGGTCGGTGAAACGGGCCAGCCGCTGCACAAGGACGTGCAGGAGCAGGACCTCGACACGTGGGAACGCGTTTGCCAGCTCGGCAAGACCCTGCGCCGCGACGAACTGCTCGAGCAGCCGATCGACACGCTCATCAAGCGCCTGTATTGGGAAGAAATGGAATCGGCCGGCATCCGCATGTTCGAGCCACAGAGCCCGCGTTTTCGCTGCTCGTGCTCTCGGCTGCGCGTGGGCTCCATGCTGCGTACGCTTGGCCAACCCGAAGTCGACAGCATTCTGGAAGAATGCGGCAAGGTGGAAATCGATTGCGAATTCTGCGGCCAGCACTACAGCTTCGATGCTGTGGATTGTGCACAGCTCTTCGCCCAAGAGACGGTCGCACAAGGCATTCAGGAAGCATCCGACCAGCGCCACTGAACACGGCGACATAGTATGAAGTACGCGTGGCGCGCGGCACTTATCAGGGCCGCCCACGCTCTAAGTCGCCAGTTACCTCATCTGCCGCCTGCTGCGGAACGCACCATGTCCGAGCCCACGACTTCGTCCCTACGATCGTTGATTCTTTCACGCGCTGCCGCGCTGGCCTTGCCGCTCGGGGCGGCGCTGCTGGCTTCAGCCTGCGTTGCGGTACCGCGTGGCCCGGGCGGCACACCCTACACCGCCCGGCTGCCGGACGATACGCAGGCTGCGGCACCGGCACCGCTGTCGCCAGAAGAGCGCAAGAAGCTGGACGCGCTGAATGCCAAGGCGCTGCGCGAATCCGATCAGGCCATCCAGCGTGACGCCCAAGCGCGCGCTTATGCGGCCGCGCCCTACTACGCGCCGTATCCGTACTACGGAGGCTATTCGGTGTATTACGGCAGCGGATGGCGCCACCGTGGGGGCTGGGGCGTCAGCTACGGTGCACCCGTCTGGGGCTATCCGTACTACTGGTAAATCCGGGGAGTTGCCTTCAACACGAGCGCGTCTGCGGGACGCGTTCGCACGACAGCGTCAGTGATGCGCCTGCTGGCCCGCCGGAGGAGGCGGTGGCGGCGGGGTTTCGCTGGTTCTCGGGGCCGGTGCGACAAACTGCACGAAGCCTTCGTCGTCCTTGACCATCCCAAGCTCGTAGCGCGCGCGCTCTTCAATGGCGCCCGTGCCTTCCTTCAGGTCCTTCACTTCGCCTTCAAGCTTGGTGTTGCGCAGCTTCAGTTCAGCGTTGCGCTGATTCTGGGCCGTCACCTGCTTCTGCATGTCCCACACGCGCAGCCAGCCACCTTTGCCCAGCCAAAGCGGGTACTGGATGGCAAGCAGCAACAGCAGCAAGAACAGCGTAATCAGGCGCATAGGGACAAGCGTTGGCGGTGCTCGGGCTCCAAATACCATGCGACCGCCAGAGCGGCGGTCGCACAGTCATGCGGAGCAAAACTGCGAGGGATTATCGCAGGTTATAGAACGCCGACTTGCCCGGATAGCTGGCGATATCACCGAGGTCTTCTTCGATGCGCAGCAGCTGGTTGTACTTGGCCATGCGGTCCGAACGCGACAGCGAGCCCGTCTTGATCTGGCCGGCGTTCGTGCCAACAGCGATGTCGGCAATCGTGCTGTCTTCGGTTTCGCCCGAGCGGTGCGAGATCACGGCGGTGTAGCCGGCGCGCTTGGCCATCTCGATGGCGGCAAACGTCTCGGTCAGCGTGCCGATCTGGTTGATCTTGATGAGGATTGAGTTGGCGATGCCCTTCTCGATGCCTTCCTTCAGGATCTTGGTGTTGGTGACGAACAGGTCGTCGCCCACCAGTTGGACTTTCTTGCCGAGCTTTTCGGTCAAGATCTTCCAACCGGCCCAGTCGCTCTCATGCATGCCGTCTTCGATCGACACGATCGGGAACTTGTCAGCCAGGTTCGCCAGATAGTTGGCGAAGTCTTCCGACGACAGCTGCAGGCCTTCGCCTTCAAGGTGGTATTTGCCGTCCTTGTAGAACTCGGACGCGGCGCAGTCCAGCGCCAGCAGCACGTCTTCACCGGCCTTGTAGCCAGCTTGCTCGATGGCCGACAGGATGGTGTTCAGGCACTCTTCGTTGCTGGCGAAGTTCGGTGCGAAGCCGCCTTCGTCGCCCACGGCCGTGCTCATGCCCTTGTCAGCCAGGATCTTCTTCAGCGCATGGAAGATCTCTGCGCCGCAGCGCAGGGCTTCACGGAAGCTCGACTGGCCCACCGGCATCACCATGAATTCCTGGATGTCCAGGCTGTTGTTGGCATGCGCGCCACCGTTGACGATGTTCATCATCGGCACCGGCATCTGCATCGCGCCCGAACCGCCGAAGTAGCGATACAGCGGCAGGCCAGCTTCTTCGGCGGCGGCTTTGGCAACAGCCATCGACACAGCCAGCATAGCGTTCGCGCCCAGGCGACTCTTGTTCTCGGTACCGTCCAGATCAATCAGCGTGCGGTCCAGAAAAGCCTGTTCCGACGCGTCCAGGCCCATGATGGCCTCGGAGATTTCGGTGTTGATGTGCTCGACGGCCTTGAGCACGCCCTTGCCCAGGTAGCGCGACTTATCGCCGTCACGCAGCTCGATAGCTTCGCGCGAGCCGGTGGAGGCGCCCGACGGCACCGCCGCACGGCCCATCACGCCCGATTCCAGCAGCACGTCGCATTCGACGGTGGGGTTGCCGCGCGAGTCCAGCACTTCGCGACCGATGATATCTACGATGGCACTCATGAAAATCCCTCTTGGTGTCTTAAAGCAGGTAACGCTACGAGGTCGACAGGCGGCTTAAACGCCTTCGACCACGATCATGTTCATGTTGGCAGCCTTGGCGCGCGCATTGCGCGCAGCCAGGTATTCCTCGCTGTCGTAGAACGCCTTGGCGGCGTCATAGCTCGGGAACTTGAGCACGACGATGCGGGTAGGGTTCCACTCGCCCTCCAGCTGCTCGGTCTTGCCGCCGCGCACCAGCGGCTCTGCGCCGTGCGCTTGCATGGCTTTGGTGGACAGTGTCTTGTATTGCTCGTACTGCACGGGGTCTGTCACGTCCACGTACGCGAGGATGTAGCCAGCGGCCATGTGTCTCTCTCCGGATGCGGAAACAAAAACTGAACTGAGCCGAACCGAAAACGACATCGGCGGCTGGTGGAGCCGCCGGTCGTCGGGAAAAAATCAGTCGAACTGATTTTCCAGGAAACCGCTGCGCTTGGTGAGCGCATCCAGTTCTTTCAGTACTGACAGCAAGTCTTTCATGCGGCGCAGCGGCACAGCATTCGGGCCGTCTGATTTTGCGCATGCGGGATCAGGGTGCGTTTCCATGAAGACGCCCGACACGCCGGTGGCAATGGCTGCACGTGCCAGCACCGGCACGAACTCGCGCTGGCCGCCTGAGCTGGTGCCCTGGCCGCCCGGCAATTGCACCGAATGCGTGGCGTCGAACACAACCGGCGCGCCCGTCTCGCGCATGATCGCCAGCGAGCGCATGTCCGACACGAGATTGTTGTAACCGAACGAGGCACCGCGCTCGCAGGCCATGAAGTTGTCTTCCGGCAGACCGGCATCGCGGGCAGCGTGACGCGCCTTGTCGATGACATTCTTCATGTCGTGCGGCGCGAGGAACTGGCCCTTCTTGATGTTAACGGGCTTGCCGCTCTGTGCGCAGGCGCGGATGAAATCGGTCTGACGGCACAGGAACGCCGGCGTCTGCAAGACGTCCACGACTTCCGCCACGGGCTTGATCTCGTCGATCTCGTGGATGTCGGTCAGTACCGGCACGCCCACCTGGCGACGAACTTCCGCCAGAATGCGCAGCCCCTCTTCCATGCCCAGACCGCGGAACGAGGCGTCCGACGAGCGATTCGCCTTGTCGAACGACGACTTGTAGATGAACGGAATGCCCAGCTCGCCCGTGATCTCCTTGAGCGTGCCGGCGGTATCGATCGCCATCTGCTCGGATTCGATCACGCAGGTGCCGGCAATCAGGAAGAACGGTTTGTCGAGGCCGACTTCGAAATCGCAGAGTTTCATCGTATTTCCCGTGCGCCAGCGCGTTAGGCGACAGCGCGTTGCGCGGTCTGGTTGTGATGCGCCAGCGCGGCTTCCACGTAGGCCTTGAACAGCGGATGGCCGTCACGCGGCGTCGAGGTGAATTCCGGGTGGAACTGCACGCCGACGAACCACGGGTGCATCGACGCCGGCAGCTCCATCATTTCCGGCAGGTTTTCCGACGGCGTGCGCGCGGAGATGATCATCCCGGCCTTTTCCAGCTGAGGCACGTAGTGATTGTTCACCTCGTAGCGGTGACGATGGCGCTCGTTGACTTCCGCGCCATAGATTGCCGCTGCCTTGGTACCGGATTGCACCGGCACGCGCTGCGAGCCCAGACGCATGGTGCCGCCCAGGTCGGAGTCGGCCGAGCGCTTTTCCACGCGGCCATCGCGATCCAGCCACTCGGTGATGAGCGCGACCACCGGGTGTTCGGTCTCGTCGTTGAATTCGGTGCTGTTGGCGTCTTTCATGCCGGCCAGATGGCGGGCGAATTCGATCACGGCCAACTGCATCCCCAGGCAGATGCCCAGGTACGGCACGCCCTTTTCACGGGCGTACTGAATTGCGCGGATCTTGCCTTCCGTACCGCGCTTGCCGAAACCACCCGGCACCAGAACCGCGTCCAGCGTGTCCAGCACCTGCGTATGGCCCGACTCCAGCTCTTCGGAATCGATGTACTCGATATTGACGCGCGTCGAGGTATGCAGGCCAGCGTGGCGCAACGCCTCGATCAGCGACTTGTACGACTCGGTCAGGTCGACATACTTGCCGACCATGCCGATGGTGATCTCGTGCTGCGGATTTTCCAGCGTGTGCACCATATGCGCCCACACCGACAGGTCTGCCGGCGGCGCTTCGATGCGCAGCTCTTCGCAGATGATGCGATCCAGCCCCTGCTCGTTGAGCATTTGCGGGATCTTGTAGATGGTGTCGACATCCCACACCGAAATGACCGCGTCCTGCGGCATGTTGGCGAAGAGCGAAATCTTTGCGCGCTCGTCGTCGGGAATCGGGCGGTCGGCGCGGCACAGCAGCGCGGTCGGCTGCACGCCGATTTCGCGCAGCTTCTGCACCGAGTGCTGGGTCGGCTTGGTCTTCAGTTCACCAGCGCTGGCAATGAACGGCACCAGCGTCAGGTGTGCGAACGCCACCTGGTTGCGACCCAGGCGCAGGCTCATCTGACGTGCGGCTTCCAGGAACGGCAGCGATTCGATATCGCCGACCGTACCGCCGATTTCCACGATCGCCACATCGGCCTTGCCGTCGTGTGAGGCCGCGGCACCGCGCTCAATGAACGCCTGGATTTCGTTGGTGATATGCGGAATCACTTGCACCGTCTTGCCGAGATACTCGCCGCGACGCTCCTTGCGGATCACGGATTCGTAAATCTGGCCGGTGGTGAAGTTGTTTGCCTTGCGCATCTTGGCCGAGACAAAACGCTCGTAGTGGCCAAGATCGAGGTCGGTTTCTGCGCCGTCCTCGGTCACAAACACTTCGCCGTGCTGGAACGGGCTCATCGTGCCCGGGTCGACGTTGATGTAAGGATCGAGTTTGAGGAGGGTGACTTTGAGGCCGCGCGACTCAAGAATGGCCGCGAGCGAGGCGGCGGCGATGCCCTTGCCGAGTGAGGACACTACGCCACCGGTAACGAATACGAACTTGGTCATGACCTAGCTTGCCGGGGAAAGCCGGATTATAGCAAAGGTCCCCTCTCCGATCCGTGACAGAACAGTGGAATTTGCCCCGAGGCAGCCTCGCCTATGCGGCGTGCCGCATGGCGCCTGCGTTGGCGCGCATTTCGTTGATCAACTCGCGGATCAACTGGGCCGTTTCGAGCGGCTTTTCCATCGGATAAAGATGACTGCCTTCGATCCAGCGCAGCCGCCCGCCCACGACGCGCCGGGTCGCGCCCAGTCCGACTTGGCGAATCTCGCGCGAACGCGTGCCAGCCACAAAGCTCACCGGGAATGCCGTGCCGCCAGCGACTTTGCGCCCCATGTTGGTCGGCAATGTCCGATAGATTTGGTATTCGATTTCGCGCGAGAAGCGTAGTGTGCGCTCGCGGTCACGGCCCGTGGGCTCGGTGCCATGCTCGACATAGTCGCGCAGCACGTCTTCATCCCAACGATCGAACTTGCGCTTGGCCTTGAAGTGGCTCCAGACGGCGTCGAGATCGGGCCACAGATGGCGCCGGTTCTTCGTCGCTGCGGCAGGCGATTGGCTCTCGTCGATGTCCAGCCATTGCGCTACGCGCAGCAGCTTGGCGCGCCATCCCGCGATGATCGGCGAATCGAGCATCACGACGCCACGCACGCGCTCGGGCCGGCGCAGCGCCGCCATCAAACTCAAGAAGCCGCCCAGCGAATGACCCACCAGCCAGACCGGCTCGGGCTGCGCGTCGATTTCGGCGAGCAACTCCTTCACAAGACCGGGCCAGGAACGGGTCACCGGAAAATGCGGATCATGCCCAAAACGCTCCACGGCGCGGATGTCGAATTCGTCACTCAGCACGCCCAGCATCTTGCGATACGTTCCCACGGGAAAGCCGTTGGCATGCGAAAAAAGCATCACATCGCGCATCGCAGGTCCCTGTGCCGCTCAGTGCGACTTCTGCGATCCGCCGGCCACGCGCTGGATCGTGGAAACCTGCTCCAACGCAGGACCGGGCGCGCGTTCCGGCACGGCTGGCGCGTCGGCGGCGGGCGGCGCAATGCGCACGGGTCCGACCTCCGCGGAAGGATGGCCTTCGCGGCGCAGCGGGTATAACGGCGAAGTGCCGGTTTCCCAATCCGGATCGTCGATTTCTGCAAACACCTGGCGCAGACGCTTGCCCCATGTGCCCCGAATCATCGCGAAATATGGGTTCTCTTCGTCGATGGCGACAAAGCGCGTCACACGCAGGGAGTCGGCCTCATAGACCAGCAGATCCAGCGGCAAGCCCACGGAAATATTCGATTTCAGCGTTGAATCCATCGAAATCAGCGCGCATTTTGCAGCTTCGTCCAGCGGCAGCCCCGGGCTGACCACGCGGTCGATGATCGGCTTGCCGTACTTGGCTTCGCCGATCTGGAAATAGCAATTCTCGGGCGTGGCTTCAATGAAGTTGCCTGCCGCATAGACGTTGAACAGGCGCGGCCGCTCTGCGCCGATCTGCCCGCCGAAGACGATGCTGACGTTGAAGTCGATTTTGGCCTTGGCCAGCGCTGCCGCGTCGCGGTCGTAAACGTCGCGCACGGCCTCGCCAACAATCGTGGCGGCCTCGAACATGTCCCGTGCCGTCCACAGAGAGCGCGGCTTGCCGCGCGCTTCGGTCAGCACTTGGCGCACCGCCTGACTGATCGCCAGATTGCCGGCCGTCAGCAGCACCATGACGCGATCGCCTTCGCGCTCGAAGACGGTCATTTTGCGGAACGTGGAAATGGCGTCCACTCCCGCATTCGTGCGGGAGTCGGACAGGAACACAAGGCCTGCGTCCAGGCGCATGGCGACGCAATAAGTCATGGGCGAAGCAACAAACGGAAACGGTGGTTTGAAGGCATTCTAGCGCGCCGATCGCAACCCATCCGCGCGCTTGGAAGAGGTGCTCAATTCACTCGGGTAGCCTCGGCGGGCAACGGCTCAATGGAAATGCTGACATCCAGCGACTCCGCGCCCCCGCCCTGCCGCACGCCGCGCACCGGCGCCGCAGACTGGTAATCGCGCCCGACCGCCAATCGGATGTGGCGAGCATCGGTAAAGCACTGGTGGGTGACGTCGATGCTGCACCACGTGTGCGATTCGGCATCGAGGCAAACGTCGGCCCACGCGTGGCTGGCGAGGTCCTCTTCGCCCACGGCGTGGAAATAGCCGCTGACATAGCGTGCCGGCACGCCCAGCGCCCGGCAGCAAGCAACCATCACCTGCGCCTGGTCCTGGCATACGCCCGTGCCCAGGCCGAACGCCTCCGCAGCGGTGGTGCCGACGTGGGTGGTGTTCGGTTTGTAGCTCACGCGCGTAGCGATGGCTTGCGCAAGGCGCACTGCAGATTCCGCGTCGCCTTGCACCAGCCTGTGCTCTCGCGCAAAGTTGATCATTTCCGGCGGCGCGGAAGTCAGCGGTGTGGCACTCAGAAAGTACAGCGGCGAAACGCGATAGCGCCCTTGCCCCGGCGCATCGACAAACCGTTGGCTGCCGGGGGCGCCCGCAGGAAACACCTCAACAATGCCACGCGCGTCGATGATGACGTCATCCGTACGGCTGCCAAGGGTGAAGTGATGGACGACGTTGCCGAAACCGTCGGTGGCGCGCGTGAGGTTGCCGGGCGCGTGGATCTGCCAGCTGTCCACCTGCTGCAGCTCGCCGCTGCGAGGTGTCAGCCGCAGCTCATGCACGCTGTGGCGCAGCGGCTCGGCATAACGGTAGACCGTCGTGTGTCGAATTTGGTATTTCACGATGACACGGGCGCTACCCGAAAGTGGCGCCCCGATGTATGCACATTGTCCTGCACGTCAGGCCACCTCGAGCGGCACCAGGAAATCCTGGCTGATGCCGTTGCCCAGGTCGCCGATCCGCTCCAGGAAGTTGGTCAGCCAAGCATGCAGGCCGACCGCAAAAATATCTTCGATGCGGGCGTACCGCAGATCGGCGTGCAGTTTACCAGCGCGACGCTCGGTCTCTGCCGATTGACTGTTGCGCACAGTCGAAAGAATCTCAACCACTTCGTCCATGCTGGCCAGCAGCGAGCGCGGCATATCGCTGCGCAGAATCAGCAACTCCGCCACACGCGTCGGCGTGATGACATTGCGATAGATCTTGCGATAGACCTCGAAGCCTGACACCGAACGCAGCGTGGCGGCCCAATGGTAGAAGTCGCCCTGCTCCGCCGCGGTTTCATCGCGCGTGGGCGTGGACTGAAACTTCACGTCAAGCAGCCGTGCAGTGTTGTCGGCACGTTCCAGAAAGGTGCCCAGGCGCATGAAATGGAACGCGTCGTCCGTCAGCATGGTGCCGACCTGCACGCCGCGTGACAGATGCGAGCGGAACTTCACCCATTCAAAGAATTGCGATGGATCGTCGCGCAACATGCCTTCGGCAATCAGGCGCTGCACATCCAGCCACGTGGTGTTGATGGTTTCCCACACCTCCGTTGTGAGGGAGCCGCGCACGGCTCGGGCGTTTTCGCGCGCGCCGCGCAGGCAGCTCATGATCGACGACGCGTTGGTCATGTCGCGCACCATGAAGTCAATCACGTCGTCGCGCGAAAGCAGGCCGTAGCGGTCGGCAAAAACCCGGGTGAGTTCGGAAATATCGAGCATTGCCCACCAGCCCTGCTCCGCCACTTCGGCCGATTGCGGCATCAGCGAGGTCTGGTAGTTCACGTCGAGCATGCGGGCGGTGTTCTCGGCGCGTTCGGTATAGCGCGCCATCCAGAAAAGGTGGTCTGCGGTGCGGCTGAGCATGGCGTTCCCTTCTACGTATTCGATATGCGATTGATCGACTGCCAGTTGCGACAATGCGCGAGCGTTCAGCGCTCCAGCACCCACGTATCCTTCGTCCCGCCTCCCTGCGACGAGTTGACCACCAGCGAGCCCGCCCGCAACGCCACACGCGTGAGGCCACCGGGCACCATGCGCACATCCTTTCCGGACAGCACGAACGGCCGCAGATCAATATGGCGCGGCGCGATGCCGGCTTCCACATACGTTGGGCAAGTCGACAACGCCAGCGTGGGCTGGGCAATGTATTGCTCCGGACGGGCCTTCACCACCTCACGGAAAGCAGCAATCTCTTCCTGCGTCGCGGCCGGGCCGACCAGCATGCCGTAGCCGCCCGCACCGTGCGTTTCCTTGACCACCAGCTCTCCCATGTGGTCGAGCACGTATTGCAGGTCGTCCGGTCGACGGCACATGTACGTCGGCACGTTATTGAGGATCGGCTCCTCGCCGAGGTAGAAGCGGATCATGTCCGGCACGTACGGATAGATCGACTTGTCGTCTGCCACGCCGGTGCCGATCGCATTGCAAATGGTGACGTTGCCCGCGCGATAGACCGACAGCAGCCCTGCCGCACCCAGGGAAGAATCCGGCCGGAACACCAGCGGATCGAGGAAGTCGTCGTCCACCCGGCGATAGATGACGTCGATGCGCTGGGGGCCCTGCGTCGTGCGCATGTAGAGATGATCGTCCTGCACGAAAAGGTCGTGCCCCTCCACCAGCTCAACGCCCATCTGCTGCGCAAGGAACGCGTGCTCGAAATACGCCGAGTTGTACATGCCCGGCGTAAGCACCACCACCGTCGGGTCGGCAATGTTCTGCGGCGACACGCTGCGCAGCATGTCGAGCAGCATGTCGGGGTAATGCGCGACCGGCGCCACACGATTGCGTGCGAACAACTCCGGAAACAGCCGCATCATCATCTTGCGGTTTTCCAGCATGTACGAGACCCCCGAGGGCACGCGCAGATTGTCTTCCAACACGTAGAACTCGCCCTCCCCAGCACGCACGATGTCGATGCCGGCCACGTGGGCGTAGATATCGCGCGGCACGTCCACGCCGAGCATGTCGGGGCGGTATTGGGCGTTGTTGTAGATCTGATCGGGCGGAATGACACCAGCACGCAGAATGTTCTGCTCGTGATAGATGTCGTGCAGGAAGCGGTTGAGCGCATCAACGCGTTGCCGCAGGCCGCGCTCGAGCGTCGCCCACTCGCTGGCCGGGAAGATGCGCGGAATGATATCGAACGGAATCGTACGCTCGGTGCCGCTATTCGACTCGTCCTTGTCGCCGTACACGGCAAAAGTGATACCGACACGGCGGAAGATCAGATCTGCCTCGGCGCGCTTGTTCTGCAGCGTTGTGGCGGACTGCGCGCCCAGCCATTCAGCGAAACGTCCGTAGTGGCCGCGTACCTCACCCTGTTGGACGAGTGCTGCCGGGGCCGGTTCGGCGGCATGGGGGTTGCGGTCCCCATCATGCCAGCTGAGCATTTCATCGTAGAACCGGACTGCCATGCTTTTCTCCCCTGACGGCGCCGCGCGGTGTACGCGGCACGTGGTTTTTATAGCACAGCGGTTTTGACCCCCACAATGGGGCCAACCCGTTATGCCACCAAGTTTACGGCTGAGCGTCGAAGGCGCCGGTGGCCGTTGCCAGGGGTTCCACTTCCTGCGAGGAAGACCAGTACCGCAGGCGCATGGTGCGCGCGGTCTGGACGTCCAGCACATTGCCGTCGGTCTCGATGACGACGGCACCGGTCTTGTCCGTGCGCAAACCGTCGATGTCGCGCGCCACGTAGCGCTGCCAGACCTGCGGATGCGGATGTCCGTACCGATTGCGGTAGCCGACCTGGAAAACCGCCACCTGCGGAGAAACTGCGTCCAAAAACGCGCCGCTGGAGCTTGTCTTGCTGCCGTGATGCGGCACAAGCAAGATGTCTGCCATCAGTCGCTGCGGCGTTTCGGCAGCGATGAGGGCGCTTTCCTGGGCGGCTTCGATATCGCCGGTCAGCAGCGCAGCGTGGCGGCCATTGGCGATGCGCAGTACACAGCTGCGGGCGTTGCTGGACACGCGCTCGCTTTTTGCGGGCAGGCGCAGCGGGTGCAGCACTTCAAAGACGACGCCGTCCCACGCCCATGCTTGCCCAGCCAAACAATCGGTGAAACGGATGCCGTTTTCATTGGCCACGCTGCGCAGGGCATGCCCCTGGGGCAAAGACGCCAACATGGTGCGCACTGGCACCGCGTCGATCACCGTTTCGGTGCCACCGGCGTGGTCGCTGTCTTCGTGGCTGACGACGAGCGTGTCGAGTGATTCGGCGCCATGGCCGCGCAGGTAGGGAGTGATGACGCGGGCGGCAGCATCCGCATGGTCACCGTACCGCGGGCCGGTGTCGAATAGAAGGCGATGGCTGGCTGTTTCGACCAATGCCGCTGCACCTTGGCCGATATCGAACGCGACAAGCCGAAATTCACCCGGCCCTGGTGCTGGCTCGCGCGCCAGCACCAGCGGCAAGAGGAGCAAGGCGCCTTGAGCGCGCCATGCCCATGCACGCATGCCGCCGGGCAGCAGCAATAACGCCACGCCAACCATCGACAGCACCAACGCCCACACGGGCGCGACCGGCGCAATCCACACCGCCCACCGCGGCTGTGCCAGCCACTCAAGCCAAGTGGCCAGCCAGCGGAAGCTCGCGTCGGCTAACACCAGCACCAGCTGCGCAAGCGGATCTGGAAGGGCCGCCCCGATCAGCGCCAGCGGTGTCGTCACGAAACTCACGGTGGGAATCGCCAGCCCGTTGGCCACCGCGGAGACCACCGAGGTCTGCTGGAACAACAGCAAGGTCAATGGCAACAGGCCGAATGTGACCGCAAGCTGGATCCGCGTACCGCCCGCCAATGCACGCTGGGCGCGTTCGATCCAGCCGCTTATTTTGTCATCGCGCCGCCCGTCGAGAGCCATCTGCGCGGCGATGAATATGATCGCCACCGCGCCGAATGACAACCAGAACCCGGCCGACATAACCGCCCACGGGTCCACCACCGCTACCACGGCGGCCGCCCAGCAAAGCGACAGGCTGGCCGGCACATTGCGATCGGTCAGCCTGGCGATGGCGACAGTGGACAGCATCAGCAGCGTGCGTTGCGCGGGCACGCCCATCCCAGCAAGCAGGCAGTAGCCAAGCGCAGCCAGCATGGCCGCGATGGCGCCTGCGCGCGGGGTAGGCATGCGCAACGGCAACGGCGTGCGCAGCCAGCGCGCCAGCCCAAACGACCGGCGCCACAACGCCATCCACAACGCAGCAAACAGCCCGGCGATCATCGTGATGTGCAAGCCCGAAATGCTGGCGAGGTGGCTGATGCCTGTGCGGCGGAACAGGTCCCAGTCGTCGCGGGCGATGCCGCTTTGGTCGCCCACCACGAGCGCCACCATGACGGCCGCGTAGCGCGCATCGGGCAAGGCATCGAGGATGTGGCGCCGCACGCTGGCACGCCAGCGCTCTACGTCAACGCCGAAACCGGTGCCGGCCTCTTCCAGCGCGATGTTCTGGGCGCGTTTGCCCGTGCGCACATAGCCGATGGCGCGGATGTTGTCGGCCAGCATCGCGTATTCGCCATCGAAACCGCCGGGGTTGGTCAGGCTGTGCGGGCGCTTGACGCGCAGCGTCAGTTGCCAGCGCTGGCCGGGTTGCAGATCAGGGATGCCGGCACGTCGGTCGGGCTTTGCGCCCTCCTCGCTTACGTTGTCCCAGGTTCGTGCGCCATACCAGGACAGGCGCACGCGCGGTGGCACGGCATCACCCGCATTGCTGGATTCAATGTGGAAGAGAAAACGCGTGGCGTCGTCGCCGTTCTGCGGCAGCTCGGCCACCACGCCGGTCGCGATGATGTCCTTGCCTTCCCACGCGGGGCTGAGGGCCACGGCCATGCGCTGCTGTGCGCGCCAATCGCTCCAGCCAAACCCCGCCGCGATGGTGCTGGCGACCAGCAACCCGGGAAACAGCATCGGCCGACGCCGCAGAAAAGCTACCAGCAGCAGACAGAGCAGCAACACGCCCAGCGGCTGCCACACCGGCGCCAGCGCCGCCTGCATCTGCAATGCCATGCAGCCGGCAACAAAGCCGATCAACCACAGACGCACGCGCGGCCGTCAGACTGGCAACAGCGCTGCCAGGCGAGGAATGGCTTCGATGCTGTTGCGGCGGGCCTGGGCAGCAAGCGCCTCGATGGGGATGCCACGCAATTGCGCCATCGCGTCGGCGATACGCGCGACCTCCGTGGGTGCATTGCGCACTCGGCCCTGCTCGCCAAACTGATCGTCGGCCAGCCAAGCGGGGGCCAGGTCGGGCGCGTCGGTTTCCAGCACGATCGACTCGATCGGCATGTCCTGCGCCAGTCGACGCACGCGATTGGCGCGCGAGAAGGTAAAGACGCCGCCAAACCCCAGCTTGAAACCGGAATCGACAAAGCGACGCGCCTGTTCCGGGCTGCCGTTGAACGCATGCGCAATGCCGCGCACCCCCGCCTTGGCGGCAGCGCTGTGCACTTGGTCCTGAGACTTGCGCACGTGCATCAGCACGGGCAAGTCAAATTCACGAGCGATGCGTAGTTGCGCGCGGAACACGGCGGTCTGCCGCGCAACGTCGTAGTCGGGAATGAAGAAATCGAGGCCGATCTCGCCAACGGCCACAAAGCGCGGATCGTCCATTGACGCGGCGATCTGGCGGCGCAGTTCGAGCAAGTCATCGTCACTGGCCTGCGCCGCGTAGATCGGATGAATACCCAGCGCATAGCTGCAGCCGGCATGCCGATGTGCCAACGCCCGCACCGTATCGAGATTCCAGCGGGCAACCGCCGGCACGACGATGTGGTTGACGCCCGCCGCATGCGCCTGCGCGACGACCGCATCGCGGTCGGCATCAAAGTCGCTGGCATCGAGGTGGCAATGGGTGTCGATCCACATAGTCCGTTCTGCGTTGGAAAAGGCGGCAACGTACCGGAAAGCGCGGCATTCAGGAATCCGTCTTTTCCGATTGTGCCGCCCGGCTCAACGCTCTTGGTGCAAATGGCCTTCCCGCAGGCGGAAAATGCGGTCGCAGCGGCCTGCCAGTTCGATATCGTGTGTGACGATGACGAAGCTGGTGCCCAGCGTGCGTGTAAGTTCCAGCATCAGGTCAAACACTTCACCGGCGGTGTGGTCGTCGAGATTGCCTGTAGGCTCATCAGCCAGCACGCAAGCCGGAGACCCGACCAGCGCGCGCGCAATCGCCACGCGTTGGCGCTCGCCGCCGGATAGCTCGCCCGGACGGTGCGCCGTGCGCGGGCCCAGCCCCACGCGTTCGAGCATCGCTTGCGCGGTGTGGCGCGCTTGCGCCTCTTCCACGCCACGAATGCGCAGCGGCATCGCGACGTTGTCCAGTGCGGTGAATTCCGGCAGCAGATGGTGGAACTGATAGACGAAGCCCAGCGCCTGGTTGCGCAGCGTATTGCGCTCGCGCTCTTTCATTGCGGTGAAAGGCTTGCCGAGCAGCGAGACGCGCCCCGACGTCGGCTCATCCAGCCCGCCCAGCACATGCAGCAACGTGCTCTTGCCCGAGCCCGAAGCGCCGACAATGGCGACCTTCTCGCCCACGCCGATGCGGATGTCCACGCCCTTGAGCACGTCGACATTCAAACCGCCCTGATGAAACGACTTGGAGAGTCCTTCGGCCTGCACCACCACGCCCTGCGGCGCGGCGGCCGGCGCTTCCATGGAAGTCATGACGGCCTCACTCATAGCGCAGCGCCTCCGCCGGATTCACGCGCGAGGCGTGCCAGCTTGGATACAGCGTCGCCACTGACGCAAGGATGAAGGAAATGATGCCAATGGTCGCAATGTCGTTCACGCGGGGGTCCGAGGGCAGTTCGCTGATGAAGTAAATGTCACGCGGCAGGAATTGCACGTGGAAGAGACGCTCGATGAAAGGCACGATCACGTCGATGTTGTATGCGATGAGCGTGCCGAAGCCGACGCCGAGCAACGTGCCGATAAACCCGATCGCCACGCCCTGCACAATAAAAATCTTCATGATTGAACTCGGCTGCGCGCCCATCGTGCGCAGGATGGCAATGTCGGCCTGCTTGTCCGTCACCGTCATCACCAGCGTGGACACTAGGTTGAACGCCGCCACGGCGATGATCAGCGTGAGGATGATGAACATCATCTTTTTCTCGGTCTTCACAGCGGCAAACCAGTTGCGGTTCTGGCGCGACCAGTCGCGGATGTACAGCTCGCCGGTCAGCGTGCGTGACAGGGCTTCGGCCACCTGCGGGGCGCGGTCCATGTCCACCAGCTTCAGGCGCACGCCGGTCGGGCCGTCCAGGCGGAACAGGCGCTCGGCGTCTTCCATATTGACCAGCGCCAGCGAGCTGTCGAACTCGTAGTGACCCGATTCGAAGATGCCCGTCACAGTGAACTGCTTCAGACGCGGCAACACGCCCGCCGGGGTGATGGTGCCCTGTGGTGCCACCAGCGTGACCTTGTCCCCCTGGTGCACGCCCAGGCCGTTGGCCAGTTGGCTACCCAGGGCGATGCCGAATTCGCCGGGTTTCAGATCGTCGATCGTGCCAGATTTGAAATCCTTGGCAATGTCCGACACCTTCGGCTCGTCCGCCGGCGACACCCCGCGCAGCAGCACGCCGCGCACCGCCTCGTCCCGCGTGATCATGGCCTGCGCGCCCACGTATGGCGCCGCGCCGATGACTTCCTTGTTCTGCATCGCCTCATTGGCGGTACGCTGCCAGTCCGGCAGACTGTTCGGCGCCATCACTTCGATATGCGCCAGCACCGACAGCATGCGGTCCCGCACTTCCTTCTGGAAGCCGTTCATGACCGAAAGCACGATGATCAGCGCTGCCACCCCCAGCGCAATGCCGAGCATGGAGATGAGCGAAATGAAAGAGATGAAGCTGTTGCGGCTGGCGCGCTTGCTTGCGCGTGTATACCGCCAGCCGATCTGCCATTCGTATGGAAGTTTCAAAGGGGGTTCCCCGTGGGTGTGATTTGTCCGGCTCACTGGCCGACGAGCCGGAAGTTTACAATCTCGGAGCCATGATTCCTGAACTCACCCTGATTGTCCCGTTTTGCGCGCCCGCTGCCGAGGTGGCCGACGACGCTTACCGTCAATTGACCTTGCCAGGCCTGGAAAGGTTGCTCGCCCGTGCGCGCGAGGCAGAACGCGAGCGCCACGACGACGCCTACCTGCCCACGCTGCCGCACGAGCGCTGGCTGGCTGCGCATGCCGGGGTGCCCATTTCTCCGCTGCCGTCGGCGCCGTACATGCGCCTGGCGGACGGCGGCAGCGCCGACACGCGCACCTGGGCCTGCCTGCAGCCGGTCCACATCCACGCCGCCCGGGACCATCTGGTGATGCTCGACCCGGCCCAGCTCCGCCTGGAAGCCGCCGACGCCGAAGCGCTGCGCGCCGCCATCGCTCCCCTGGTTGACGAGATGGGCATCACGCTCGATGCCACGCACGCCGCGCGCTGGTACGTCGCCGACTCGCCCTTTGGCGACCTGATTGCCGCCGCGCCGCAGCGCGCCACCGGCCACAACATCGACATCTGGATGCACAAAGGCGAGCAGGAGCGCGCCTGGCGCAAGTTCCAGAACGAAATTCAGATGACGTGGTACGACCACCCCGTCAACCAAGCGCGCGAGGCGCGTGGGCTGCTTCCGGTCAATTCGGTCTGGCTGTTTGGCCAGGGCGCGCTGGTCGATGCCCGCCCGATTGCTGAACGCATGATCGGCGCAGATCCGTTCTTCGCCGGCCTGTGTCACGCCGGCAACGCTACCGAGCTGTGCGCGGAAATGCTGGCCGCCGTGCCGTTCGACGACACAAGCGCCGCCGCGCTGCTGGGCGACGCCGGCAAGCCGTATCTCTCCGCCAACTGGTACGACTGGATCGAAGCCCTGCGCGCGTACGACCGCGACTGGTTCACCCCCGCCGCCGATGCGCTGGCCGACGGCCGAATCGACGCCGTCTCGCTCGTGCTGACCGGCGACTCGCACTACGCCCACTACCGTGTCACCCGCCGCGAACTCGCCATTGGCCCGTTTGGTTGGCTGCGCCGCTTCAGTCGTCCACGCACCTTGCGTGATGCGCTCTCCCCGCTTTCCATGGCCGCTTGAGCCTGATCCTGCATGACCCGCATCGCTGTCCGTTCGCATTCCGCTGACGCCGCCACCACGCTGGCCGGCCACGGCATCCACCCTGTGCTCGCACGCATCCTCGCCGCCCGGGGCGTCGCCCGGCCCGACGAACTGTCGACCGAGCTGATCGACCTCCTGCCGCCCGCGCAACTCAAGGGCATTGACGACGCAGCGCGTTACCTCGCCGACGCCATCGCCGCCGGCAAGCGCCTGCTGATCATTGCCGACTACGACTGCGACGGCGCCACCGCCTGCGCCGTCGGCATGCGCGGCTTGCGCATGCTCGGCGCACAGGTCAGCTACATCGTCCCGAACCGCTTTGAATACGGCTACGGCCTGTCGCCCGAAATCGTGGCACTGGCCGCGCGCGAGAAGCCGGACGTGCTGGTCACCGTCGATAACGGCATCGCCGACGTGGCGGGCGTGGCTGCGGCCAATGCGCTGGGCATCGACGTTGTCGTGACAGACCACCACATGCCCGGGGCGCACTTGCCCGAGGCGCGCGTGATCGTCAACCCGAACCAGCCGGGCTGCGGCTTCCCGAGCAAGAATCTGGCAGGCGTTGGCGTGATGTTCTACGTGCTGCTGGCGCTGCGGGCGGAGTTGCGCAAGCGCGGCGTATTCACTCCGCAGGATCAGCCGCGCTTGGATGCGCTGCTCGATCTGGTGGCACTCGGCACCGTGGCCGACGTGGTCAAGCTCGACGCCAACAACCGCCTGCTGGTCGCGCAAGGCCTCAAGCGCATGCGCGCGGGGCGGATGTGCCCGGGCATTGCCGCGCTGTTCCGCGTGGCTGGCCGCGAGGCGCGTCGCGCGTCGACGTTCGACCTGGGCTTCGGCCTGGGCCCGCGCCTGAACGCCGCCGGGCGCCTGGCCGACATGTCACTGGGCATCGAATGCCTGCTCACCGATGACTACGACCGCGCCATGGCCATCGCCGCCGAACTCGACGGCATGAACCGCGAGCGCCGCGAGATCGAAGCCGGCATGCAGCAGGAAGCGCTCGCCATCCTTGACAGCATGAACGCCCTGGATGGCGCGGGCCGCCACACCATCGCGGTCTACAACGAGACGTGGCACCAGGGTGTGATCGGCATCGTCGCCTCTCGCATCAAGGACAAATTCCACCGCCCCGTCTTCACCTTCGCGCCCGGCGACGACGGCGTCATCAAGGGCTCGGGCCGTTCGATTCCCGGCTTCCACCTGCGCGATGCGCTGGACGCCGTACACAAGCGCAGCCCGGGCCTGATCGTGAAGTTCGGCGGCCACGCCATGGCGGCAGGACTCACGCTGCGCGAAGACGGTTTCGATGCATTCGTCTCCACCTTCGAGGCCGTCGGCCGCGAATGGCTGACCGAGGCGCTGCTCTCACGCGTGCTCGAAACCGACGGCGAGGCGGACCCGGAATGCTTCACACCGCAGTTCGTCGAGCTGCTTGAAACCCAGGTCTGGGGTCAGGGCTTTCCGGCACCAAGCTTCTGCGGCGAATTCGATGTGCTCTCGCAGGCCGTGCTGAAAGACAAGCACCTGAAGCTCAAGCTCGGCCGCGGCAAGCAGCATTTCGACGCGATCTGGTTCAACCACGCAGAGCCGCTGGGTGCCTCGGCGTATGTGGCCTACCGGCTCGACAACAACACCTTCAACGGCATCACGCGCGTGCAGATGGTGATCGAGCATGCGCAATAGTGGATTGGTCAAACCTTGCGCCAACGCATAAACACATGCCAAAACTGTCTGACGGCGCACGGATGACGCTGCGGTCGGGCACGGCCGGTGCGTTACAATGCGGGATTGCCGGCATGGGGACGCACAAGCATCCATGGCCGCGCGCCCCACGAATTCCTAGCTTCAACTTCCAAGCGAAATGACTCACGTCGTTACCGAAAGCTGTGTCCGCTGCAAGTACACCGACTGCGTGGACGTCTGCCCCGTCGACTGCTTCCGTGAAGGCCCGAACTTCCTGACGATTGATCCGGACGAGTGCATCGACTGCGCCGTCTGCGTGGCCGAGTGCCCGGTCAACGCCATCTATGCCGAAGAAGACGTGCCCGCTGATCAGCAGAAATGGATCGCCATCAATGTCGAGCTTGCACAAGCCGGCTGGCCGTCCATCACCAAGACCAAGCAACCCTTGCCCGACGCCGACGACTGGAAGGACGTGAAGGACAAGGAGCAGTACCTCGACCGCGGCTGAACTAGTTGAGTGAACTTGCCCGGCACATTTTTTGTAGTGCATCGCAAAAAAGGTGTTGACGGGCAGATCGGAAACTAGCTAGAATTCATTTCTTCGCTGTTGCAGCGATTCCCCGATAGCTCAGTCGGTAGAGCGCCGGACTGTTAATCCGTAGGTCCCTGGTTCGAGCCCAGGTCGGGGAGCCAAAATAACAAAACGCCTCGCTTCGTGCGGGGCGTTTTCATTTGTGGCGTCGGTGTCGTGTATTGTTTTGCACCCGCCCCAAGCCCGAGTGGTGAAATTGGTAGACACCGCGGACTTAAAATCCGCTGCGCCCTAATCGGCGCGTGCCGGTTCGATCCCGGCCTCGGGCACCAATCCTTTCTTCGCCTCCCCTCGCGCCCTTCCCCTCCAGCGCCTTACGATGCGCAGCACGCATGCGCCTTCGGTGCTTCTTCGTATTCGTCGTGACGGCGCACCCATGACAAGGGGCCGGCTTCGTTGCGGCCGAGCGGCGCGCGATCGAGCAGTAGCAGCGTACCCACCATGTCTTCCAAGCCGCGCGCATAGGTCGAGTACGTGTGGAAGATATCGCCCGCCTCGTCCTTGTAAAACGCGCTTAATCCGGGCAGCTCGTCATGAGCTTCTTCGCGGGGCGTAGCGGTGTAGTTGTAGTCGACCGAGCCGCTAGCGAGTTCGTCTTGCGAGAAGCTCACGCGATAGTCGTGATTGAACGTTGTGCCGAACGACGACACCCACGGGAATTGCCAGCCCATGCGCTTCTTGTAAGCCGCGATTTTGTCCATCGGCGCGCGCGACACGGCGACGAACGTCACGTCATGGTGGTTCAGATGCGTGAGCATGCCGCCAACATGGTCGGAGAAGAAGGAGCACCCTGGGCAGCCCGCATCCCAGTCGGGCCCGAACATGAAGTGGTAGACCACCAACTGGCTACGGCCGTCGAACAACTCGGCCAGCGTCTTCTTGCCTTCCGATGATTCAAATACGTATTCCGTGTCGACCTTGACCCACGGCAGCGCCTGGCGCTCGGCGTTGACGGCGTCGCGCAGGTGGATGGCCTCTTTCTCGCGCGCCAGCAACGCTCGGCGCCTGATGAGCCATTCGTCTCTTGAAACTACGGGATGCGTTTGCATGGTTGCCCCTCTGTCTAAGACTCAGGACTTCATACTAGGCGGCCTCACTCGAATGAAAAGCCGCGGCGCGCAAGTCGCCACCCGGATGCGACTTACGCGCCATCGAAGAGAATCAGCCGTCTCTGCACATGCAACTGCAGGTGCCGGATCAGCCCACCAGCCAGCGCACGCCCACGTTGATAAGCGCGCCGCCGCCTACCAGCCCGACCCACAACACAGCGGCGCACAGCAGCGGTCGCACGCCGGACTTCAGCAGCATCGGCACATGCGTTTGCGTGCCGATAGCAAACATCGCACAGGCCAGCATGGCAGTGTCGATGGCGTCGATGGGGGCATGCCATGCAGCGGGGATCGCACCGGCGGAATTGAGCAGCGTCACAATCAGCAGCCCAACCGCAAACCAGGGCATGGCTTTCCATGCGTGGCCGGCGGCTTTGCGAAGCGCTTTCCCCGGAGACATCGAAGCAGGACCCTGAGCTTCACTGGGGGTTGTGCACGCCAGCACAACCAGCAAGGGGGCCAGCGCCAGCACACGCACCATCTTGCTGACGACCGCCGCGTTGGTGGCGTCGTCGCCCAGCGGACGCGCTGCGGCAATCACCTGCGCAACTTCGTGCATCGTCGAACCGATGTAGACGCCAAAGTGCTCCGGTGTGATGGCCACCCCGGCATGCGCCACAAGCGCGTACAGCCACGGGTACAGAAAGATGCCGATCGTGCCGAACAGCACCACGCTAGCGATCGCCACGGCCGTTTCGCGTGGTGAGGCCTTCACCGCTGGCGCAACAGCCAGCACAGCCGCCGCCCCACATACTGCACTGCCTGCTGCCACCAGCACAGCTTGTGAGCGCGTGAGGCGAAACCAACGCGTGCCGATCCACGTGCCGGCCAGCATCGTCGCAGCCAACACCACCAGCGGAATCACCACGCCCGAAGTACGCAGATCCTGGATCTGCGCCAGCGTCAGCCGGGCGCCGTAGAGAATCACGCCAGCGCGCAGCAGCGTATGGCGTGCAAACTGGATTGCCCCCGGCGTCAGCCAACGCTGGTGCCCCGGCACATGACCCACAGCCATGCCGAGCAGGATAGCGAGCGTCAGTGCGCTCAAGCCAAGATGCCCTGCCCACGGCATTGCCCCGAGCACCACCGCAGTCCCCGCACACCCGAACAACACCGCCACGCTGGCGAGCGTCCACCCATCAAATCCCGCCGTCACGCCTTGGGGCGCCAACTGCTTCTGTGCAATCGTCATCACATCCGCCTTGCTTATTCGTTATACGCATAACGATATGCGGACCGTGATAACATGTAAAACAGGTAATTTTTGTAATTCCAACCAGTTTTATGGATAACAAAGCGCCTCGCGTCACCCTCCGGCAATGGGCCGTTTTCGCCACCATCGCACGCAGTGAGACGACCACCGCGGCCGGCGACGCTCTTGGCTTGTCGCAATCGGCCGTTAGCGCAGCGCTGGCAGAGCTGGAATCCACACTCGGACATCCGCTGTTTGACCGGCATGCCCGCCGCCTGCATCTGAATGCGCTGGGCCGGCAGCTTCTGCCACAAGCGCAGGCGCTGCTGGATCATGCCGATGCGTTGGAACACGCAACCGCTCAGCCAAACGTGCGCCTGAAGCTCGCGGCCAGCAGCACGATCGGCAATTACGTGCTGCCCGCCCTGCTGGCGGGCTTCCGGCACGAGATCGCACCCGACAGCCAGCTCGACGTGCTGATCGGCAATACGCAGGACGTGGTCGATGCCGTGCAGCGTTTCGAGGTCGACATCGGCCTGATTGAAGGCACGTGTCGCGGCGAGGCGTTGGAAATCGAAACATGGATCGACGATGAGATGGTGATCGTGGCCGCGCCCGGGCACCCGCTCACCCAAGGAACAGGGCCTGTCTCACACGCAGCGCTGCGCGAAGCGGGCTGGCTGATGCGCGAACCGGGCTCCGGCACGCGCGAACTGATCGATAGCCGCATTGCTTCGGTGGTCGGGCCGCTGCATGTGGCGCTCGAACTTGGCCACTCCGAAGCCATTCAGCGCACGGTGGCAGCCGGCTACGGCATCAGTTGCCTGTCGCGTCACGTGGTGGCCGACGCCTTGCGCGATGGCCGCTTGGTCGAGGTCGCCAGCGGCCTGCCGCGCATCGCCCGACCGCTGCTGATCGTGCGCCATCGCGACAAGCACCCGACGTACGGACTCACGCAATTCATCGACGTGCTACGCAGTCGCAGCGCCGATTCGAAAAAAATTCGCGCAAAGGACTAGCGCGATCCAAAAAAGGTTGATATAGTCTCGTTTCTTCGCGGGGCGTTAGCTCAGTTGGTAGAGCAGCGGACTCTTAATCCGTAGGTCGAGTGTTCGAGTCACTCACGCCCCACCAGAATATGGAAGGCCCGACAGGCAACTGTCGGGCCTTTTTCATTTGTGCGATTTGCGACGCGCTTTCGCTTCAGTGCGCAGAAAACAAATCGGCCGACGCTCGTGCGCCGGCCGATGCTCCCCCAGAATCCCTGCCCCCTGCTTAATGCAGCAGCTTGAGTAGGATCGTCGCGATCACCACCGTCGCCGCCCCGCCGATACGCGTCGAAATCTGCGCGAACGGCATCAGACCCATACGATTCGACGCCGAGAGAATCGCCACATCACCCGTGCCACCCAATCCGCTATGGCACGCGGTCACGATGCCGGACTCCACCGGATACATCCCCAGCCATTTGCCGACAAAGAAGCCTGACGCCACCAGCGCCAGGACCGTCGCCGCGCAGATCGCGAAATAGCCAGGCGTGAACGCCGCCACCAGCCCCTTCCACGACACGAACAGCGCGCCGAGGCCGACGAGAATCGCGAACGTCAGGTTGGTCGAAACGAACTTGTACATCTGATAAGCGCCGAGCTCCATGTTCTGCGGCAGCACCTTCGACACCTTCAGCAGCGCCGCGCTGATGATCATCAGGATCGGACCGGGAATCCCCGTGAAGCGCGACAGCAGCGCGCCGAAGATGAAGAACGCGCAGCTGATCAGCAGGCCGGCGCCCATCAGGCCCAGATTGACCGGCGCCTCGTTGTGATCATTGCACAGCAGATCGGTGTCGCTGCCCGATCTGACGAGATCACCATTGCCGGTCAGGTGCGGCCGCTTGTCGCCCAGCGACTTGAGCACGCCGCTCGACAAGATGGCAACAACGTTGCCCAGCAGCGCCGCCGGCACCAGCATGGCAATCAACTCTGCCTGCGGCCGACCGAGAATCTCGGAATATCCGATCGACAGCGGCAGGATGCCTTCACCGATACCGCCCCCGACGATCGGGATGACGATGAAGAAGAACGTGTGCTTGGGGTCATAGCCAAAGAACAGCCCGACCGTCACCCCCGCCACGATGGCCGCCAGCGTACCGATCAGCAGCGGAATGAACATCCGCATGAAGCCCTGCACCAGCACGCGATGGCTCATCCCCAGGATGCTGCCCGCCACCAGGCAGGCGATGTACAGATATTGCAGGTTGGCCGTCTTCATCGTCGTCGTGAGCGCCTTCAACATCTCGGGGTCGATCACCTTGTAGCCGACCAGCGCCGACGGCACGAACAGGCACAGGATGGCCGCGCCACCAATGTGTTTGAACACCGGCAGCCGCGCACCGATTTCGCCCAGCAGGAAACCGAGCAGCATCAGCACGGCCAAGCCGCCGATCATGTCGTCGGGCAGCTTCTTGTTGAACGCGGCTAGCAGCGTGATGACGGCAATCGTGGCGTACACGGGAAGAGGCAACGGCCCGATCCTGTACCCGCTGAGCGTGCGCCAAAGGCCCGCGCGCGCGTCTTCCTGCGCCCGAATGGATGCTTCCATGATGTCTCCTGATCAGCCGCGCGGCGCGCCTCGTCTTCACGCGAGATGAACAAGCGCCGGCGTCGCTGTGTGGGGTTGCGAAAACGTATTGGGAAAATTCAGAGGCTGCCGCTCGGCGCCATGGCAGACAGACGTGCACGGGTAGTGGCCGCGATGTCGCGCAGCCACGGGCGCGTCTTCCAATGCGCCTGCTGGAACGTGTCGATGTCGCTCCAGCGTGCGAGCGTCGCGCCGATCATGTCGAGCCCGTGCAGGAACATGTGGCGGTGGCGCTCGGACAGCGTGAACGACGCCTCCACGCTATGGCTGCGCACGGTCATCGATTCCACGTCGATGGCGATGCGGCTCGTGGCCGCGTCCGACACGTCGGCCAGGATGCGTGCCACCGTCGCCTCGTCGAGCATCACGAGCAGCAGGCGGTTGTTCATGGCGTTGCTGTAGAAGATCTCGCCAAAGCTGGGCGCGATCACGGCGCGGATACCGAATTGCTGCAGCCCCCACACCGCGTGCTCGCGGCTGGAGCCGCACCCGAAGTTGCTGCCGCCCACGAGGATGGACGCGCCCTGATACGCCGGCTGATTGAGCACGAAATCGCCGCGCAACTGGTGATCGGCGTCGTAACGCAGGTCGTAGAGCAGCCCCTTGTCGAGCCCCGATTTGTCGATACCGCGCAGGAACTGCTTGGGCATGATCTGATCGGTGTCGAGGTTGGGCGTGGGCAGCGGTGCCGCCGTGCCATGGATGTGTTTGGTGTCAGACATGGGCAGCCTCCGCTTGTGCCGGGTGCGTCTGCAGTTTGCGGACGTCGGTGATGCGGCCGATGATGGCCGCCGCCGCCGCCATGGCCGGGCTCATCAGATGCGTAATGCCGCCCCGCCCCTGACGCCCTTCAAAGTTGCGATTTGTGGTGGAGGCGCAGCGTTCACCGGGGGCAAGAACGTCGTCGTTCATGGCAAGGCACATCGAGCAGCCGGGCTGGCGCCATTCAAAGCCGCTGGCGATCAGGATGTCGGCAATCCCCTCTTGCTCCGCCTGCACACGCACGGCGCCAGAACCCGGCACGACCATGGCGCGCACCCCCTGCGCCACCTTGTGGCCCTTGACGATGCCGGCCACGGCGCGCAGGTCTTCAATCCGGGCGTTCGTGCACGAGCCGATGAACACGCGCTGCACGGGCACGCCCTCGATGGCGGCGCCGGCCTGCAGGCCCGTATAGCGCAATGCCCGGGCCGAGGCGGCGCGCGCCGCCGCGTCGTCTCCCCCGTCGGGTTGCGGAATCTTGCCGGTGATGGGAATCGCCTGATCGGGGCTGGTGCCCCATGTCACGTACGGGGCAACGTCGCGCGCGTCAAACGCGTGCTCGACGTCGAAATGCGCCTGTGCATCGCTGAACAACTGCCGCCAATCCGCCAGCGCGGCGCTTACATGGGTATGCGCCACGTCGCGCGCATGTTCGAGCACGTAGCGCGTGGCCTTGGCGTCGGGCGCGATCAGTGCGCCGCGCGCGCCGGCCTCGACAGCCATGTTGCACAGGGTCATGCGCGCCTCCATCGAAAGCGCGGCAATGGCACTGCCCGTGAACTCGACCACATAGCCGCGGGCGCCCTGCGCGCCGATGCGGCTGATGATGTGCAGGATGAGGTCTTTTGCCGTGGTGCCAACGGGCAGTTCGCCCTCTACACGGATGCGCATGTCCTGCGCCAGCCGGTAGACCAGCGTCTGCGTCGCCAGCACGTGCTCGACCTCAGACGTGCCGATACCGAAACCGAGCGCGCCGAACGCGCCATAAGTGGTCGTGTGGCTGTCTCCGCAGAGCACCACCATGCCCGGGCGGATCATGCCCAGCTCGGGCGCAATCACATGCTCGATACCCTGCAACGCATCGTTGGTGTCGAACAGGACGATGCCGTGCTCGCGGCAGTTCTTTGCCAGGTTGGACGCCTGCAGCGCAGACGCTGGGTCCTGGATGACCCGCACGCGCACGGGGTGCGTGGGGATGATGTGGTCCACCACCGCCATCTGCTGGCCGGGCGCAGCCACCGTGCGGCCCGCTTCCGCCAAGCCGGCAAAGGCCTGCGGGCTGGTGTACTCGTTCATGATGTGCAGGTCTGCGTAGAGCAGTACGTTCTGCGCGTCGAGGTGGGCAACGGTGTGCGATTCGACCAGCTTCTGATACAGCGTCTTCGCCATGCTTCCTCCGATTCGCGTGGCCGGCCGTATCAATCGAAACCGGACGACCACTGGCGAGAGGAAGTGTAGATATGCACGATGAATTTATAATTGGCGCACACCTTTATCTATTCTTCATTTCATCTGAATAATGGATCGCGTATCGGATCTGGAATTTTTCACCCAACTCGTCAAGCAGGGCTCGCTCGCGGCGCTGGCGCGCGAGCTTGGTGTGACGCCACCCGCCATTACCGCGCGCCTGGCGCAGTTGGAAAAGCGACTGGGCGTGCGGCTACTGAACCGCACCACGCGGCGGCTGAGCGTCACCCACGAAGGTGAAATCTATCTGGCCACCGGCGCACGCTTGCTCGAAGAGCTGCAAGAGCTGGAGCAGACCGTCTCCAGCAGCCGTGGCACGCCCAAGGGTCTGCTGCGCATCAACGCCACGTTCGGCTTCGGGCGCCAGCATGTGGCGCCCGCCATTGTAGAATTCGCGCGACGGTATCCGGAGGTGGAGGTGCAGCTTGAACTGACCGACCGCTCTGTCAACCTGACCGACAAGGCGTTCGACATCGGCATCTGGTTTGGCACGGTGCCCGATTCGCGCATGGTGGCGCGCAAGATCGTGAGCAATAAGCGCATGCTGTGCGCCTCGCCCGATTATCTGAGGCGTGCAGGCATACCGCAGGTGCCGCGCGATCTGCAATCTCATCAGTGCATCGTGCTGCGCGAGAGTGACGCCGCTTACGGCACGTGGTATCTCACGCGCGGCAGCCGACAGGAAACCATCAAGGTGCGCGGCGTGCTCAGCACGAACGACGGCGAAACCGGCGTGCTCTGGGCTCTGGCCGGTTATGGCATCCTCATGCGATCGGAATGGGATATCCACGAGCATGTGCGCGCGGGCCGGCTGGTGCCGGTCCTGGCGGACTGGGCGCTCCCCGTGGCGGACATCTTCGCGGTGTATCCGGAACGCGCCCACCTGTCGGCCAAGGTGAGCGCATTCATCGACTTCCTCACGGAGTGGTTCGGCAAAGAAGCTTCGTGGGCCGGCGAGCGCCGCTAACGCCGCGTCGCACTTCAGGCCGTCGTTTCGATGCGCAATTGCATGCGCATATGCAGCGTCTCGCCCGGCGCCAAAGCGCGCAGGCCCGTACCTCCCCATCCCTTGGCCGCCAAGTTGATCGCGTCGGCCACGTGCGAAATGGGCTCCAGGCAGAAATACGGCTGCGCGTGTGGCGCGTGGAGGATGAAGTGATCGAGCGGGCCATCGGCGCTGAGCGTCAGCACACCACCCGCGCACGACACCACGGCACGCTGCTGCCATTCGCTGTAGTAGACACTGAGTGCTGCATCCGGCAATGCGCGGGCGTGACGGAAATCTTCCCGCGGCGTGATCCGCTCGCGACGGACGGCAACTTCACCGGCGTCGGTCGGCCACATCGTTGCAGCATCGAACTGCACGCGTGTATCGGGCGTGCGCGCGAAGTACGGATGAAAGCCGCCACCCGCCGGCATGCTGCTGTCGCCGTCGTTGCGCAGGGTCATGACAGCCTCCAGACCGGATTCGCCCAGCACCAGCGTTTGCGTGGCGGTGAACGGCCAGGGCCAGTTGTCTGCCTCCGGCACATAGCGCAAGCCGAGTTCGATCGACGACGCTGTCACGTGCTCCACCGTCCAGGCGCGTGCATGCGCCAGTCCATGCATGGCATGCGCCTGGCCGGGATGCGGCGCGAGACGGACCTCGCGGCCATCCCAATGGAAGCGCCCATCGCGGATGCGGTTGGAGAACGGCAGCAGCGGATAGCACCCGGCCTTGGGCCATGCCAGCCCCTCGAAGCCGTCGCGGAGGGACTCCGCCGACATCGGCGCGAGCCAGTCGACACGCCGTCCGCCCTCGCCGGCCGAAGCCAGCGAGGCAATGCGGCCACCTGCCGCCGGCGCGACGACCATCGTCAACGCGCCGGCCCGCAGCGTGTGCACCGGCCCGGGCGCAAGCCAGGTCTGGCTATGCATCAGAACGAATGCCGAATGCCGACCATGCCCACAAACTGGCTGCGTCCATTCGACGGCGTACCGTTCTGCGAGTCGCCCACCGACGCCACCGCATCCACGATGGAGGTGCTCGTCCCGGAAGCGCGCAGCGTCTGGCCATTGGCGCGCTGATACGCCTGGATCGCATAGAACGCGGTGCGCTTGGACAGCGAATACAACTGTTCCATCGAGAACTGGTTGTACTTGGCCGGCGAGCCGATGCCGTTACGTGCCTTCTCAGCCGTGTAGCTGTAGCCAAAAGCGAGCCGCAATGCGGGCGTCAGATCGTAGGTGGCAATCGCGCCCACCGTATTGAACGTGGCCGATTGCGTGAACAGCGACAGCGCGCCCGGCTTGTACTGAACATTCGAGTAGTTCAGGCCAACCATCAGCTTGCCGAACGTATAGCGCGCTGCCGTGGCGATGAGCTGCGCGGAGTCTGCCGTGGCATAGCCGGAGTTGACCGGCGAGTTGTTGGCGAACGTCCCGACGTTGCTGAAGTTGCCGGCCGTCGTGCCGGTCGACACGTTCTTCAGACGCGTATAGCCGACGCCCCACGAAAAGGCCTGGTAGTCGTAGCGCAACGCGGTGCTCACACTGCTGCCGTTCGAAACGCTGCCGGCTTGCTCGCCAAAGCCGTATTGCACGCCGGCTTGCAGACCACCCCACACCGGCGTGGTGTAGGTGATGGAGTTATTGAAGCGCAGCGTGGTATCCAACGCATCCACATCGCCGGGGTGCGCGCCGGTGGCACCCGTCAGCACGTTGGTCGGGCCCAGTGATGCGACGTACTGGAAGTACGGTGTGTACGCACGGCCCAGCGTGACCTGCCCATAGTTCGTGTTGCTCAGGCCGACGTAGGCCTGACGGTTGAAGATGACCCCGGCTTGGGCTTGTTGACCCGTATCCGCATTGAAGCCGCTCTCCAGCCGGAACAGCGCCGTGTTGCCGCCACCCAGGTCTTCCGTGCCGTACAAGCCGAACTTGCTGGCCAGCAAGGCGCCCGAATTGATGTAGGTGTTGGAGCGGCCGCCCTGGTTGCTCGAATAGGCAAAGGCATTGTCAACCACGCCATACAGCGTGACCGACGTTTGCGCTGCGGCGTGCATCGAAGCGCCCGCGCAAAGCAGCGCAACCGACGCATAGACCGGCGTGAGGGAACGGGAACGTTTGGCTCGTGTGGTTTTCATCGTTGTTATCTCGGAAATCTCCTGCACCAAGGGAAACACCGCGCATCACGGAGTCTCTGCGGACCCGATCGTGATGCGCAGCGAGAATGCGGCACTAGGCCAGCAATTGCAACGTCAGGCGGCGCCAGCCACCCACAACAACGGTTTCCAGCACGCGGGCATGCGGCGTCTGCACCTGCCGCGCATCACTGGCGGGCAGATGAATCTCCACCGTGTCGGTCGGCGTCGGCATCTTGCCTTCGCGCGATACGTGCAGCGTGATGGATTGCGCGTCTGACATCGCACGCACGCTCCAGCGGCCCTGCTCGCCGTCGCGCCACGCTTCGGTTTCGCCGTCGTCTTCAACACTGCCGCCAGCGGTCTCACCAACACCTTGCATGGGCACGACAAGGAAGCCGCGTTGATCGGCGCGCTGGTCGAAATGCTGTTCCGCCACGTTCAGCGCGATCACGCCGCCTTCGCGAATCAGCATGACGGGTTGGTCCCACGGCGAAGGCAGCGTGATGGTCTGTCCGCCCTCGAATGCTTCCCCGCTCCAGTACGAGACCCAGCGCGCGCCGGCTGGCAAATAGACGGTGCGTTCGGTCTGCCCTTCGTCCACGGCCGGCGCCACCAGCAGTGACGAGCCGAGCATCATGTCATCGCACTCGGCGTAGCAGCGGCGGTCGTGCGGGAACTCGGCAAATGTAGGACGCAGCACCGGCTCGTAGGCCTGCGTGGATTGCCACAGCAGTTCGTACAGATACGGAATCAGCCGATAGCGCAGCTTGATCAGTGAGGCGATTTGCGAGGTGACCTGCGGATACATCCACGGTTCGTTGACGGTCTTGTCATCGTTCCACGAGTGGATGGAGAAGCGCGGCATGAACACGCCAAACGCCACCCAGCGCACCAGCAGCTCCGGCGACGGCGCCGGGCCCGCAAACCCGCCGATGTCGTGACCGATGTTCGAGACGCCCGACAGCGCGAGCCCCAAGCCCATCTTCAGGTTGTAGCGCAGCGTTTCCCACGACGTGTAGTTGTCGCCAGACCACGTCTGCACGTAGCGCTGCATGCCCACACCGCCCGAGCGCGACACCAGGAACGGCCGACGCTGTGGCGCGAACTCAAGCTGCGCTTCGCGCGAGGCGCGCATCATCAGCATCGTGTGCAGCACCTTGGCTTCGCGGATGGGCGCCTTCTTGCCGAACCCGTGCGCGAACGCGTCGGGCGTCCAGACTTCGAACTCGTTGTTGTCGTTCCAGGTCGACGCCATGCCGTATTCAAGCAGCGCGCTCTTGACGTTGGCCTTCCACCAGTCGAGCGTTCTCGGGTTGGTGAAGTCGAGATACGCGCCAACTTCATCCCAGAATTGCACCCAGGCCGGCTCGCCGTTTGCGTCACAAATCAGCAAGCCGGCGTCCCTGGCTTCTTCAAACTTCGGGTGATCGCGCAGCAGGCACGGCTTGATGTTCGGACAGAGGCGAATGCCTGCGTCCAGATAGCTCTGGACGAAGCCGCGTGCATCCGGAAACTTGTCAGTGTTCCAGTTGAAGACGTAGCGTTTGGGGCCGATCGACGTATAGCCCGACGACAGATGGAACGAATCGCACAGGATGTCGTGCTCACGGCACCCCTTGATGAACTCGGCCATCTGTTCCTGCGCGTTGGGCGCGTCGGTGTACGTCATGGTCGAGCCGGAATAACCGAGGCCCCATTTCGGCATCCACGCGGGGCGGCCGGTCATCCACGTAAAGCGGCGCGTGGCGTCGAGCGGCGTGTCGGGCGAGGCGATGAAGTAGTAGTCGAGATCGCCGTGCGGCGCGACAAAGTAGCGATAGAGGCCGTGATAGTTATCCAGCTCGCGGCCCATGTCGAAGCTGCAATCGGACAGCGTGTCGTAGAACAGCCCGAAGCCGGTGCGGTTTTCCGGCTGCCACGTCACGTAGAACGGGATGTGCTTGTACAGCGGATCGGTCGTGCGCGCGCTGTAGCCCATCGCATCGATGTTGCGCATCTCGTAGCGCTGGTGCGCACGGTTCATATCACCAGCGCGCTCGCCCAGGCCGAAGTACATCTCGCCGGATTCGCGGCGCACGTAGTGGTAGACCTGCTCGTCCCAGTAGCCAAAGTTGTAGGCCTGCGTGGGGCGATCATTCAGCACGGTCTGCCATTCGCCAGCCCCGCGGATCTGCCATGTGCAAAAACCGCCGGCGAGCGCAACGCTCAGGCGGACCTTGCTGGTTTCCACGCGCAGCGTGTCGGCATCGCTGTGCAACTGGAATGCTGGGAGCGAGAAGCCAGCGAGGTCACGGCGGTCGCGCCCTTCGAGCGGCGTGTCGTCACTGCCGGGGGCGATCGACCACGTGGCCGGGCCGCGCAGGTCGCCCTGCGGCAGCACGAGCACGCGGATGATGTCTTCTTCCAGCACGAAGAGTTCAATCGCAGCGCCGGCGCTGCTGGCCAGACGCAGCCGGTTGCCTTCGTGCGCCTGGAGTTCGAATCGGGGGGGATGCAACATGGACATCGGTTTCAACTCAGTTTGAAGCAGACAGACGCATCTGACGCGCGGCACGTTCTTCATGCGACTGGCCGCGAATCAGCACAATCAGCAACGCAGCGCCAATCAGGTCAAACGCGCCGAGCAGGCCGAACAGCGGACCATAACCGACCTTGTCAGCCAGCGCGCCCACCAACAGCGAGAAGCCCAGGCCGCCGATCCACGCCGCCATGCCGGCAAAGCCGCTGGCGGTACCGACCTCTTCCGGATCGAAGACGTCCGCTGACAACGTGTTGACCAGGCCGGAGATCATCTGGTGCGCAAAGCCACCCACGCAGAACAACGCAATCGCCGTATAGGGAGACGCCACGAGCCCGACGCACGCCGGACCAATCATCATGAAGGCACCCAGCACGACCCCGCACACTCGCGACCACACCAGCGGAATGCGGAAACGCTTGATCAGGAACGGCGACAGGTAGCCGCCCACCAGCCCGCCCAGGTCGGCCGCCAGGAACGGCAGCCACGCGAACATGGCAATCGCCTTCAGATCGAGGTGACGCTCGTTGACGAAATAAAGCGGAATCCAGAAACTGAACGTCTGCCAGGCCGGCTCGGCAAAGAAGCGCGCCAGCGCAATCGCCCAGAAGCGGCGCGACGTCACAACATCCTTGACCGGCCGCTTGCCGCGCTCGGCACTGACGGGACGAAGCTGCCCGCCAATGATCTTTTCGCGCTCGGCGTCGGACAGCGCGGCGTGGTCCTTCGGCGAACGGTAGAACGCGAACCACAACGCGGCCCACAAGAAGCCGAGGGCGCCGGTCACCACAAATGCCGACTGCCAGCCGTAACGCAGATGCAGGAAGATCACCAGCGGCGGCGCCAACATCGCGCCGAGCGACGTACCCGAATTGAACCAGCCGACGGCAACGGACTTTTCCTTGTCGGGAAACCATTCGGCCACGGCTTTCATGCCGGACGGAATGGCAGCGGCTTCGGTCAACCCCATCAAGGCGCGAAAACCTGCCAGAGACAGCCAGCCGGTAGCGCCCGCATGCAGCACGCCGGCAAACGACCACAACACCCCAAACAACGCAAAGCCGATACGCAAGCCGACAAGGTCAACGATAAAGCCGCAGACCGGCTGCATGATCGTGTAGCCGACCTGGAAGGCCGCCACCACATAGGAATACTGCTGGGTGCTCATCCCCAGCTCGTCTTTGAGCGTGGGCGCAAGCACACCCAGCGAGTTACGCGCCAGATAATTAACGATCGTGCCCAGGCACACCAGCACGATGATCCACCAGCGCAAGCCCTTGATGGTCTTCACGGTGTTGTCTCCGATATTTTTTTATTGGTTACCGATCTACGAGGCGGCGTGCCACGACGTGCGCCGCCTCGATTTCCGCCGTAGCGGTCAGCGCACCATGCAGGGGCGCTTGTTGTCGAACTGCCAGTTGGGAATCAGTTGGCGCATGGCGATCGCGTCGTCGCGCGCGCCCAGGCCGTGCTGCTTGTAGAGCGCGTGGGCTTTCTCCAGTTGCGCCATGTCGATCGTGACGCCCAGGCCCGGTGCGGCCGGTACGTCAATCTCGCCGCCCACGATCTGGAACGGCTCGCGGGTCAGGCGCTGTCCGTCTTGCCAGATCCAGTGCGTATCGATCGCGGTGATGTTGCCCGGCGCGGCTGCGGCCACGTGCGTGAACATCGCCAGCGAAATGTCGAAGTGGTTGTTGGAGTGCGAACCCCAGGTCAGACCCCAGTCGTCACACATCTGTGCCACGCGCACCGAGCCCTGCATCGTCCAGAAATGCGGATCGGCCAGCGGAATGTCGACCGAGTGCAACTGAATGGCGTGCCCCATCTGGCGCCAGTCGGTGGCGATCATGTTGGTGGCCGTCGGCAGGCCGGTGGCACGGCGGAACTCGGCCATCACCTCGCGGCCCGAGTAACCGCCCTCGGCGCCGCACGGGTCTTCGGCGTAGGCGAGCACGTCGTGCTTGTCGCGGCACAGGCGAATAGCCTCTGCCAGCGACCACGCGCCGTTCGGGTCCAGCGTGACACGCGCCTCAGGAAACGCTTCGGCCAGTGCCGTCGTGACGACCATTTCATCATCGCCGCTCAGCACGCCACCCTTGAGCTTGAAATCCTTGAAGCCGTAGCGCGCATGGGCCGCCTTGGCCAAGCGCACGACCGCCTCCGGCGTGAGCGCTTCTTCGTGGCGCACACGGGTCCAGTCGTCCGTGGCGTCGCTGCCGTCGGCGTAATCCAGGTCGGTGCGTTTGCGGTCGCCCACGAAGAACAGGTAGCCGAGCACCGGCACCTTGTCGCGCTGTTGCCCCTGCCCCAGCAGCGCCGCCACGGGCACGCCCAGGTGCTGGCCGAGCAAGTCGAGCAACGCGCTTTCCAGCGCCGTCACCGCATGCACGGTGGTGCGCAGATCGAAGGTCTGCAACCCGCGGCCGCTGGCGTCGCGATCGGCAAATTGACGGCGCACGCTGTTGAGCACGTTGTTGTATGCGCCGATCGGTTGTCCGACAACCAGGGGCGTCGCGTCCTCGATGGTCTTGCGGATGGACTCGCCACCCGGCACCTCGCCCACGCCGGTATGCCCCTCGGAGTCTTCCAGAATGACGATGTTGCGGGTAAAGAACGGGCCGTGTGCGCCGCTCAGGTTCAGCAGCATGCTGTCGCGGCCAGCCACGGGAATGACCTGGAGGCGCGTAACGCGCGGCGTGTGTACTGGGGTGCCAGAGGCAGGGTGATTCATAGTCATCACGTATGTCATCAGTCGTCGTACAACATGGAATGGGACTATAATTGACCCATTCCTGTCGAACCACCCCTGGTAAACCCGCCCCCATCCGGAGACCGCATGCCCGCCCCCAATTCGCCCGCAACGCTTGTGCGCCGCACCCAAAGCCTGGCGGACGTGGTGGTGGACCACATCAAGGGGCGTATCGCGAACGAATCCCTGCGCGTTGGCGACAAGCTGCCGACGGAATCCGCATTGATGGAAGCACTCGGCGTGAGCCGTACCGTGATACGCGAAGCCATTTCGCGCCTGCAGGCCAAGGGGCTGATCGAAACGCGTCACGGCATTGGCAGCTTTGTCCTGCCGCCGCGCGCCGACAACAGCATCCAGCTGGGCGATGCGTCCACACTGCACGACATCCTGAGCATGCTGGAATTGCGCGTCGCCATCGAGACAGAGTGCGCAGGGCTGGCCGCGCAGCGCATCTCTCCCGCCGAGATCGACGCCCTGCGCATGGCACTTGAAGCCATCGAGCAGGACCAGGCGGAGGGCAATGACAGCGCCACCTCCGATCTGCAATTTCATCTGAGCATTGCGCGCGCAACCGGCAATGAACACTTTGTTGGCGCCCTCGCCCAGCTCGGCAAAACGCTCATCCCTCGCACGCGGATAGGACTGGCGCAAGTGGGTTATCTGAACGCTCCGGAACTGCGTGCCACAGTCAACCGCGAGCACCACAGCGTCTTTGAAGCCATCGCCCGCAAAGACCCGGAAGCGGCGCGCGCTGCCATGCGTATGCACCTGTCAAATAGCCGCGAACGCCTGCGGCGCGCGCACGAAGCCGCCAGCACGCAACCACCCGCAGCGGCGGGCTGAGTTGGCGCCACTAGCAAGCAGTTGTACGACGTCTTATTACTCAACATCGCCGGCTCCGCGCTCCAACGTGTTGGGCGCTCTTGATAAAGATTTGCATTTCCTCGCTCTCAGCCACGTAACCTGAGCTTGCACCGACCCCTCGTGGGTGCGCTCCGGTCGCGGAAGAGAGAGCCGCGGCCTTCTTGGCCCTGATGCTGCTGTCCCGAGTATCAGGGCGTTTCTTTTTGGCAGCCGCCGCTCGAGCCGCCTGCCCGACCAATGAAAAAGCCCCGACTCGCGGGGCTTTTATGCTTTCGAACGCCGCACTCAGCGCTCGCGTGCCATCAGGTGATAACCGGCCAGCAGGATGACGGCGCCCGCCACCGACCCGACAAACCCCGCCGACTGCCCAGGCTCATACCAGCGCATCAACTGGCCGAGAAATGCGGCTGTCAGCGCGCCGGCAATTCCCACCATGATCGTGAGAAGGAAACCGCTGACGCCTCGTCCTGGCGTGATCCACCGGGACACAAGCCCGGCAAGAAAGCCGATGAGGATGGTGATACAGAGCAATTGCATGGCAGTGGCTCCGTGGTCAAGGCGGTCAGTGCGTTGCCACCGCTTCCATCACGCGCTCCAGGCAGAAGCCCTGCCCGTAGATGGCGCGCAGGCGCAGACCGTTCTCCGTGCCAAGCCGCAACTTCTTGCGCAGGCGCGAGACATGCGTATCGAGCGTGCGTGAATACGGGCTCAGCTCGCGGCCCCAGAGCGCGAGTTCGATGTCTGCGCGCGAGAGCACACGCCCCGCATTCGCGAACAACAACAGCGCGAGCTCAAATTCACGCGCATGCACTGACACCGAAGCATCATGCAGGCGGATGGAACGGTTCTGTCGATCGAGCGTGTACGGCCCTAGCCGAATCTCCGACGCTCTCACGGCCCGGCTCACGGCAAAGCGGCGGATCAACGCATCGAGCCGCGCGAGCAACTCCGGTGGACGGATATCGCCTTGGAAGCACAGGTCTGCGCCGTGGTTGAGTGCGTCTGCCGTCTCGGTATCGGCCTGGCCATCGGCGAGATAGACGATTGCCATACCTGGGCCGACGCGCTCGCGCACGGTACGCACGAGCGATAGGCCCGGCATGTCATGCGCATGCGCGCCGACCATCAGCAAGTTGATGCCGTGCACATCAATGGCTTCAAAAACTTGGCGGGAGAGAAACAGCGGCACACATTCGAAGCGCGTGGGCTGCAGCGCGTTGTGAATCGCCTGCTGGCGGGCGAGGTGCGTGTCGATCAGACCGATTTTCATGGCTCGGTTTCGTAGTTGACTGCGTGCGGCGCGGTCAAGCGGTGGTGCGACGATAGTGCAGTTGTGCATTGCTGTCGTCGCGACCATCGCCGCGCCACATGGATACGTGCCGACCAGCCAGCCAGAAGCGTTCGACCTGCGGCGGGTTCCCGTCGCCGCGCAGGGCTTGATGCAGTTGGGCGCGAACGCGTTCGTATTCGCATTCGCTCAAAACATCGGTTGCAGTCTGGCTCAACATTCGTGGCGCCTCGGGCGTGTCTGTGCTCAGTTTTCCAAGGTGCCGTCGTCTCTCGACCGGTGTGTCACCGGCGCATGCTGTGCGGGTCGGCCAATGAACTGTAGGGCCGCCGCAATACCAAAATGCAAATGATTGAAAAGGAAATGTGGCAAAGGCCACACGAGACCGCGATGGCCTCAGGCGTCGTGGCGACGCGCGACGCGCGGTAGCGACAGCGTGAAGGTGGAACCAAGCCCCGGAGCGCTTTGCACGGCAATGCGGCCGCCGTGCCGGTCGACCACCGTTTTCACGAATACGAGGCCCAGCCCGCTGCCGGACGGCGCGTTGGCCATGTCCTCATGCAAGCGGTGGAACGGCTGGAACAAGCGCGGCTGATCAGGCAGGGCAATACCGGCACCTTGGTCGGCCACGGCCACTGAGAACGTCGCCTCGTCCTGTTCTACCGACACGGTGACCACAGAACCCGCCGCGCTGAACTTGATGGCGTTGTTGAGCAGATTCACCAGTGCGCGCACGAGCAAACGCGGCTCGGCCCGCACGGCCGCTTCGATGTCGGCCACCACGCGCACTTCCACCTGGTGACGATTCGCGAGCGGCCAGACCTCGTCAGCGGCGTCGAGGACCAGGCCCACCAGGTCCACATCCACCAGCTTGAGTGTTTGCGATTCGGCGCGCGCCAGGTCGATGAAGGCGTCGGCCAGTTCCAGCGTGCGCGACGACAGTTGCTCAATGCGTGAGAGCAGCACGTCGCGATCCAACGCGCGCGACGCATCGCGCTGCAGCTCGATCAGAGCCAGGATGGCGCTCTGCGGCGAACGCATGTCGTGTGAGATGAAGCGCAGCGCTTCTTCGCGATGGCGCTCGGCCTGGCGCACGGGGGTGATGTCGGCAAAGCTGACGATGATATCGACGGGGCGACCCGCTTCGTCCCGCAACGCGGCTGCGTGCATCAACATCGAGCGGCCATCGTGTGTCTGCAACTCGACAGGCTCGAGCCCGGTGGGATTGGCCAGCCAGCGCGCCCAGTAGTACTCGCCAGCGGCGGGGTCGGAAAACGCACGCGCCAGCAGCGTCGGCAGGTCGCGCAACGCGGCGGCGCGGTTCTGGCCGGGCGTCTGCAATTGGCCGGCCAGATCTGCGCTGCGGCCGTTCGCCAGGCGGATCGCGCCGTCGTGCGTGCAGACGACCGTGGCATCAGGCAGGCTCTCCAGGGCATCGGCCAGGAAGCGGCGCAGCCCGCGCAGCTTGTCAATGAGCGAGGCGACGGCATCCATGTGCGCGCCCAAGGTGCGGCCGGTGCGGGCGAGCGGCGCGGTATCGCCCAACAAGCCGGGCTCGCGCGCCAGGCGCTGCATCTCGTCGCGCAGAAAGCGCAACGCGGCTTCCTGCTGGCGCCAACTCCACAGCGGATACAGCACCAGCGGGCCAACCAACGCGGCAAACGGCGGCAACCAGCGATTGCCGAACACCAGCGCACCAACCGTGCTCAACAACAACACGGCGGCACCCGCCAGCGCCACGGCAAGCGCCATGCGCGGCGTGAGCCAACGCACGGCAAACGCGGTCATCAGCAAGGGAAGCAGCGTCATCGCCCAGAACACGCCCGCGGGCACAGGCAGGATGGCGCTGCCGTCGAGTACGGTTTGCGTGGCGTTGGCCAGCACTTCGACGCCGCTCATCGTGCGCGAAGGCGGCGTCGCAAAGATATCGGATACGCCCGATGCCGTCGCCCCGATCAGCACCAGCTTGCCGGCAAGCACCTCGGGCGGCACGTGACCATTGAGCACATCCAGCGCCGGCACATGCCGGTATGTACCGGCCGGGCCCGCAAAATTCAGGCGGATATGCGCCCGCCGCGTCCAGCCGCCGGCATCGGTCTCCACATCAGACAACACCGGTATGGAGGCCGGCGGTTGCGCTACCTGCCGCGCGAGCTGCACGGCAAGATGGTCCAGCACATGAGCACGCGGGCCCTCGGCCAGATACATGCCACGCACGACGCTGTCCGCGTCGGGGGCGGCATTGATATGTGCGACGGACGCGTTGATACCAAGGAACGGATAGTGATACACGCGCCCCTGCTCCGTGCGCTCAGGCAGCGCGGGCAGGATGACGTTTCCAGCCCGCTCGATGGCAGCGGTCAACGCCCGATCGCCTTCGGGCTGCGCAAGATCGGGCTCGATCAGCAGAATATCGACGCCGATGGCGCGCGGCTGTGCCTGGCCCACGCGCGCAATCAGATCGGCCAGCCGGCTGCGCGGCCACGGCCAGCGCCCCACCGCGTCAAGGCTTTGGTCATCAATGGCCACGATGACGATATCGTCGCGCGGCGCATGCCCGTGCAGCGTGATGACGGTGTCGTACAGCGCCGCGTCAAGCCGCGCGACCACGCTCCAGCGCACCGCACCCAACGTCAGTAGCGCAGCCAACACCACCAGCACGCCCCACTCCACCAACGCGCGCCGCCCCAGGCTGCGCACATCCGACTTGGCGGGTACGGGTTCAGTCATTGAGAAGGAGATTGCTGCCGCCGCTCTGCACCGGGCTGCGCGCGGAGTCACCGACGAAGGTGCCGACGTCAATGCGCTGCGGCTTAGCGTAGACCACCGATGCCGCATCGCCCAGGTCTACGCCGGTGCGGATGTAATACACGCCGGACGGCGGCCGCGGAATGGTGGCCTCATTGCCTTCGCTCACAATGTCGGCGATGGGCTTGGCGAAGCTTGTGTCGCCCGCCAGTTGCACACGCGTGCGCGCGCCAGATGCCGCCAACTCCGGCGGCAGCGCAGACCAGTGAGCGTGCAGCTTGCCATCGTCGCCGGCTTCCACTGCGGCTGTCGGCACGGCATCCGGTGGAATGTCGAGCACGCGAAAACGCAGCGCATCGCTCCACGGGCCCGTCTTGCCGTCTGCGGCCACGGAGCGCACACGCCACCACCATGTGCCGGCCGTCAATGGCTTGGTCAGACGCACATCTTTGGCATGCTGCTGGACAGCCGGCGAGGCAAAGGTCTCTGCGTCTGCGACTTCCATGTCGTAGCTGCCAGCATCGGACACGGCAGCCCATGCGAATGCCACGTCGCCGCTGCGGTAAGTCCGGACGGTGGCGGGCTGGATCGTATAGGGCGCTTCCGGGTGCAGGCGCACGGTGAACGGCCGCGTGGCCGACTCGCTTGTCAGCCCGAGCGCATCGATGCTTTGCACGACGAGCGTGTAGTCGCCGTCCTCATCGCCGCAGAGCGTTACTGCGGGCGTCTTGCTCAATTGGTAAGCGCTGAGTTCGGTCAGGGCGGCATCGCGCGCCACGGCAGCTCGATAGCCGACCGCGCCCTTGACGGGCTGCCACGTTGCGCGCAGGCACGGCGTCTGCACAAGCTGGGGGATGGCGTCGAGCTTGGGCGCAGCAGGCAGCGCTGCGCGCTTGAGGTGCCCATCCGATGCCTGCACGCCAAAGCCGGCCTTGACCGCCTGCTGCTGGCGACCGGCGCGCGTGGCCACCTCGCCTTCGAGCACGGAACTCGTCGATACGGCTTCGCTCGCCTGCACGCGGAAACGCGTACCGCGCACGCCCGTCACCAGCGCGGGCGTGGAAATCTCGTACCGGCCCACACCGCTCTTCCTGGGCGAGACATTGGAGTCGGCCTCGCCCTGCTTTACGTGCACGCGCACGTCGATCAGCCCGGCACGCGCAAACGCTCGCACACGCGACAGCGCCACGTGGCTGCCCGGCGGCACAGTGACGCGCGTGCCGTCATCAAATGCCAGCGTCACAGCGCCTTTGTCGCCGGTATCAATCTGCGAGGCTTCTGCGAGCCTCATGCCCGCTTGCAGTGGCTTGCCGCCGGTCGTTGCATCGCGGGCAAACACCACCTGGGCCGTCGCCGGCACCACCGGAATGCGATCGAACGGAATCCGAACGAGCGAGCCGGGCTTCAACCGATACGGATCCACCACATGGTTGCGCTGCTGCAGCAGGCGCCAGCCATCGACGCTGTCCATGTAACGCGCTGCAAGGTTGATCAGTGTGTCGCCCTGCTGTACGCGATAAAGGAAATCGGTGCCATCGGCGCCGGAAGGCTGAGCCGTTGCCGGCTGCCACACGCCGCCAAAAAGAACGAACGCGCCGACAAACGCGGCGCGCCCAATCAAACCACCCCAGATTGCGTCAGCTTGCTTCACCATCTTCCTGCGTGGTTTCGAGGCGATAGCCATGCGAATACACCGAGACCAGCCGCACGCCATTCTTCTGATTGAGATCGAGTTTGAGCCGCAGCTTGGAGATATGCGTGGCCAGTGTGCGCGAATCCGGCCCAATGCTCCGCCCCCAGACCGCCTGCTCGATCAGCTCGCGCGGCACCAGCTTGCCGATGTTGCGGAACAGGTACAACCCAAGATCAAACTCGCGCGGCGACAGCTCGACCTGCGAGCCATTCAACGTCAGCACGCGCCCGACCGGATCCACCGCATACGGGCCGACGCGAATGCGTTCGAGCGATTCACCCGTGCGCGGCGCTGCACGACGCAGCAGCGCTCCGACGCGTGCCACCAATTCGGCGCGACGCACCGGCTTGATGACGTAATCGTCGGCGCCGGCAGCCAGGCCCCGCACCACGTCGTCTTCGAGCGATCGGTTGGTCAGAAACAGCACCGGCAGCGCCGGGCCGACCGTCTGCCGCACCCAGCTCACAAGCTGGATGCCGCTGATATCGGGCAACTGCCAGTCGAGCAGCAGCAGATCGAACGTGCGATCCCGCAGCGCCTTGACGAAGGCATCCCCGTTACTGAAACACTCGCATTCGTATCCGGACGAAACCAGGATCTCTCGGATCAAATCCGATTGCGCCTGGTTGTCTTCTACCGAGGCAATTCGTATCGCCATCTGGACTGCCCTTTCCCCGTAACGGGTCCGGCTATCGCTATGCGGAATGCCGGGTCACTCCCTTTGTCGTTTTGATCGGGTCCCGGACCGGTGCATCGTTGTTCGATCCACCAGCCACCATTGGCGCGGCACATGCCCCCGCGCAAGACCTTACCCACGCCCTGCCAGCAGGTATCGCACACCGGCTTGAGCCCAACTCATGCTAAAAGGCCGCCCCTGTCATATTGCAAACAATTGTGAAAAGCCAAGCGCGGAGCCGAGTTTCCATGGCGTTCTATCATTTTTTATCACGCCATTACAAGGTGCGAGTGTGGAGCAAGTATAGAGGCTGGCCCGCCGGCTGGCGGCGGCTACCGGGTATACGTACCCCGCGCCTCACAAGCAGGCCCTCCACTAGCGCCCCTGCCCGCGCGCCCAAGTCGCGGTCGCTGCCCAGAACCCCAGCGCCACCAAGCTAAGAGCTGCCCCCAGTACGCATACCCAGGGCCACCCCGCCCACGCATACACCGCGGTCGAAGCCGTCGCCCCCAGCCCGCTTCCTGCGGCATAAAACAGCATGTACGCGCCGACCAACCGACTATGTGCTTCCGGCTGCAAGCGGAAAATCAGACTCTGGTTCAGCACATGCACGGCTTGGCCACCCAAATCCAACAAAATCACGCCGACGATCAGCCACGCGAGATGCTGCAGCCCGAGACCGAGCGGCAACCACGCGAGCAACAGCAATCCCAGGGCGATGCCCGTTGTCGTCTGCGCCCAGCCACGGTCAGCCAGATGCCCCGCTCGCGCAGCAGCCAGCGCACCAATCGCCCCAACCAAACCGAATGCACCGATGCCCGCCGTTGAGAGCGCATAGGGAGGAGCGCTCAAAGCTAGCGCCATCGCGCTCCAGAACACATTAAACACCGCGAACATCAGCAAACCGATCAGGCCGCGTACCTGCAACACAGGTTCGGTCATCAAGAGTTGCCCCATCGAGCGCAGGAGCGCGGTGTATCCCATGGGAGAAAGCGCGGTCGGCGGGGCAGGCAACGAGCGCCACAGCAAAAAAAGCATCGCTGCCGAGAAACCGGCTGATGCCGTATAGACGGCGCGCCAGCCTGCGGCATCCGAGATCCAGCCAGCAACGGCACGCGCCAGCAAAAGACCGATCACGACCCCGCCCTGCACCGCACCGACCACACGCCCGCGCTCTGCCGATGGCGCCAACGCGGCGGCACAGGCGATCAGTCCTTGCGTCATCGCGGTGCCAAGCAAGCCTACGGAGAACATGCCGAGCAGCAGCCACCAGCGCATCTGCGTAAGGGCTACCGCGAGCAACGCCAGCGTGAGCAGGACGAGCTGCATCAACAGCAACGGCTTGCGTGGCCAGCGGTCCCCCAGCGGCACGACGAGCGCCAGGGCAAGCGCACAGCCAGCTTGTGTCGCGCCGATGATGCCGCCCGCCCATGCATCGCTGAGTGCAAATTCACGGGCCAATGGTTCGAGCAACGGCTGGGCAAAGTAGACGTTCGATACGCTAGCCGCTGCGCAAAGCGCCAGCATGACAACCCACGCGCGGGGCAGTGCTGCAGAGGGAGCGGCACGCTCGGTAGACGAATGTTCGGCAACGCAATCAGAGGGCATCGGCTGCCTCAAATGGTTTTAAATTAAAACCACTTGAGTCTAGGCAAACCAGTTTTTTCATGCAACCACTTAACCGAGGAGGGATTGCTTGGCAATGCCGTCTGGATCTGCGCCAACGCTGCGGCGGCGCGCTGTCCAAACTAAGGAATGCAGGACGGAGACGTTAGGCCGAAGCAAGCGCATCGTGCACGATGCAAAAACAAAAAGCCCCGAACCAGTCGGGGCTTTTTTCATTCTGGAGGCGGAGGCCGGAATCGAACCGGCGTACACGGCTTTGCAGGCCGCTGCATAACCACTTTGCTACCCCGCCAGGGGCTCAGCACCGCATTGTAGCAATTCACGAAGAACCGCGTGTTTGCCGTGCCGATAAAGAAAAAGGGAAGCAAGGCTTCCCTTCGGGATTGGAGCGGGAAACGAGGCTCGAACTCGCGACCTCAACCTTGGCAAGGTTGCGCTCTACCAACTGAGCTATTCCCGCGTAACCGGTTATGCCGCCGCGCCATCACATCAACACGGCCACACATTTCAAACTGGAGCGGGAAACGAGGCTCGAACTCGCGACCTCAACCTTGGCAAGGTTGCGCTCTACCAACTGAGCTATTCCCGCATTTTGGCTATCAGCACTGCCGTACAACCTTTGTGCTGCCAGACCGTTTGCGTCACATCACTGCAACGCGAGAACGAAATTATGGCAAAGAAAGATCGTCCTCGTCAACAGTTTTGCGCAAGAGTTTTTACAGGCTCATTTTGCGCGCTCGCGAATCTGTGGCCAGGCGAGCTTCATGTAGTACGCCATCGACCACAGCGTGAGCACCGCCGCCACGTAAATCAGCCACGTGCCCCACACCTGCGCGTCGATCATGCCGAACAGGCGGCCCTCGAACAGCAGCAACGGAATCGCGATCATCTGGAAGGTTGTCTTGAGCTTGCCGAGGAAGTTGACGGCCACGCTCTTCGACGCGCCAATTTGCGCCATCCACTCACGCAGTGCGGAGATGGTGATCTCACGGCCAATGATGACGAGTGCGATGACGTCCGAGACACGGCCCAATGACAGCAGCACCAGCAGCGCGGCGGCCACCATCAGCTTGTCGGCGACCGGATCGAGGAAGGCCCCGAAAGCGGACGTCTGGTTCCAGCGGCGAGCAAGAAAGCCGTCGAACCAATCGGTGAGGCTTGCAACGATGAAGAACACCGCGGCCGTGAGGTTCTTGGCGGGCAGTGCCATCCAGGTGTCCGGCACGTAGAACACGCCCACCACCAGCGGGATCATGGCCACACGCAACCAGGTCAGGAGGATCGGGAAGTTGAAGGGCATGGCAAATCGAGAGGACAACCGCCGCGCAAGCGCAAACCGACGCGACAAGATGGGGCATTGTCGCCGATCAATGCAGCTGACGGTAGATTTCTTCGGCCAGGGTCTGCGAGATACCTTCCACCGTGGCGAGTTCGGCGACGCTCGCTGCCAGCACACCACGCAGGCCGCCGAAGCGCGCCAGCAACCGCTGCCGGCGCTTGGCGCCGATGCCTTCGATCTCTTCCAGCCTCGACGTATTGCGCGCCTTGGCCCGCTTGGCACGCATGCCGGTGATGGCAAAGCGGTGCGCTTCATCTCGAATCTGCGCGACAAGCATCAGTGCAGCGCTGCCCTGACCTAACTCCAGTGACGGGCGACCATCGGCAAAGATGAGCGTTTCCAGGCCGACCTTGCGCCCCTCGCCCTTGGCCACGCCGACGAGCAACCCAATATCCAGCCCAAGCTCCTCAAAGACCTGGCGCGCGACTTCCACCTGTCCCTTGCCGCCGTCGATCAGCACAATGCTTGGCATGTTGGGGGTGTCTTCGCCAGCCTGCTCGACGATCTTCTGGTAGCGGCGCGTGAGGACTTGCCGCATGGCCGCGTAGTCGTCGCCCGGAGTGATGTCCTGGATGTTATAGCGGCGGTATTCGCTGTTTTGCATGGCGTGGCTGTGAAAGACCACGCACGAGGCCTGCGTGGCTTCGCCGGCGGTGTGGCTGATGTCAAAGCACTCGACCCGCAGCGCGGCGAGGTCTTCGAGATCAATGCCGATGGTCTCGGCCAGCGCAAGTGTGCGGGCCTGCTGGCTGCCTTGCTCGGAAAGGCGACGCATCAGCGACAGCTCGGCACCCTTCTCCGCCATCTCCAGCCACGCGCGGCGCCCGCCCTGCGGCTGACGCACAACCGAAACGCGGCGCCCGGCCTGCTCGGCCAGCGCGTCGATCAACTCGGTTGCGTGAATCTGATGGCTGACCACCAGCACCGGCGGCACAAACTGATCGAGATAGTGCTGCGCGACGAAGGCTTCGAGGATGTCGCTGGCCATGCGTTCGGCATCGCGTGATGTTTCTGCCGCAGTCTCACCATCGGCTTCCACATCCACGCCGACAATGGCGGCGCCCTCTTCAACATGCGTAGGGAAGTAAGCTTTGTCACCCAGATGGCGCCCGCCGCGCACCATCGCGAGGTTCACGCACGCGTGGCCGCCCTTGATGGCAACCGCCAGGATGTCGATGTCGCTGGCGTGGCCCACCTCCTCCACCGACTGCTGCTTGAGCACCGTCGACAATGCGCCGATCTGGTCGCGCACGATGGCGGCCTGCTCGAACTCCAGCGATTCAGCGTAGCGCTGCATCTTGTCCTGCAACGTCTGCATGACCTCGTCCTGCCGGCCCTGCAGGAAACCGGCGGCGTTGGCGACGTCACGCGCGTAATCCTCTGCGCTGATCGCCTGCACGCACGGGCCGCTGCAGCGATGGATCTGATGCAGCAGGCAGGGCCGCGTCCGGTTGTTGAAGACGGTGTCTTCGCACGTGCGGAGCTGGAACACCTTCTGCAGAATCTGCATGCTCTCACGCACCGCATGCGCACTCGGGAATGGGCCGAAATACTGATGCCTGCGATCGGTCGCGCCGCGGTAATACGCCATGCGCGGATACGCGTGCTGCGTGAGCTTCAGATACGGATACGACTTGTCGTCGCGAAACAGGATGTTGTAGCGGGGCGCCAGCGCTTTGATGAGGTTGTTCTCGAGCAGTAGCGCTTCGGCCTCGCTGCGCACGACCGTGGTGTCGATGCGCGCGATCTTCGCCACCATCATCGCGATGCGCGGCGAAAGCAGCGTTTTGTTGAAGTAGCTCGACACGCGCTTCTTGAGGTCGCGTGCCTTGCCCACATAGAGCACGTTGCCCTGCGCATCAAAGTAGCGATACACGCCCGGCAGGTTCGGCAAGCGCGCGATATGCGCTTTCGCGTCGAATTCGGGCACGTTCGCGGGCGCGCAGGGCTCGACGCTCTCGGGCGTCTCGGGGGGCTGGGGTTGCGTGGGGTCGGACGACATGGCGTTCGCTGGGTCAGAGGCCGTCAGTGTAGAACAAGCTGCCGACTACAATGTCGGCCCGCTCCTCTTCGTTGCCCGACTCGCCTTCCTGCATGCGCACCATCACATCCTGGGATCTCTTTTGCCGCGTCGTCGACAATTACGGGGACATCGGCGTCTGCTGGCGCCTGGCCCGTCAGCTTGTACAAGAGCACGGCCACACCGTCCGCCTGTGGGTCGACGATCTCCGCTCGTTCGAAAAGATCTGCCCCGCTGTTGACGCAAAGGCCGAGGCGCAGCGCGTCTCGGGCGTAGATATTCGCCACTGGGCTGACGATGCGCAGGTCGCCAGCCTGCTCGCTGCGGATGCACACCCCGCGCTGCATGACGTGGTGGTCGGCGCCTTCGCATGCGCCGTCCCTGAGCCCATGCTGACGCTCATGGCCGAGCGGGCATCCCAAGGATCGGCGCCGGTCTGGATCAACCTCGAATACCTGAGCGCCGAAAACTGGGTGGCCGAGCACCACGCGATGCAGTCGCCACATATGCGGTTGCCGCTGGTCAAACATTTCTTCTTCCCCGGCTTTGCACGCAACACCGGCGGCGTACTGCGGGAATCGCATCTTGGCGCCCAACGCAAGACGTTCGAGGCAAGCCCCGCCGCCCACCAGGCGTTGTGGCACCGCCTCGGCGTCGACGACCTGATGCGCGACAGCCCTGACGCCCTGCGAGTGAGCCTGTTCGCCTATGCCAACCCGGCGCTGCCAACGCTGGTCGCTCAGTGGGCAGCAGCGCCACAGCCGGTCATCTGCCTAGTTCCAGAGGGCTTGGCTGCCAGGCAAATCGCCGAGCTTTTGAGTGACGGCAGTGGCGCCCAGACAGGCGCGCGGTGGACGCGCGGCAACCTGAGCGTAGCCGTCGTGCCATTCGTGCCACAGGAGCATTACGACCCGCTCCTCTGGGCTTGCGATATCAACTTCGTGCGCGGAGAAGACTCATTCGTGCGCGCCCAATGGGCGCTGAAGCCTTTTGTTTGGCACATCTACCCTCAAAGCGACGACGTGCACCTCACGAAGCTGGACGCCTTTCTGGCGCGCTATACCGCCGCTCTGGCAGAGGCTGACGCCAAGGCGCTCATTGCTTTCTGGCACGCCTGGAATGGTGCGCCGGCGTCACTCAACTGGGCGGACTTTGCGGGCACCGCGGAGCGCCTGCGCGTACGAGCCGTCACGTGGGAGCAAAGCTTGATGCAACTAGGCGATCTCGCCGCGAATTTGGTGGCTTTTTGCGAAAAACAGGTAAAATAGCGGGCTGATCTGTATGCGACCCCCGGCTCTGACCTGGTTCGCGCGGCCCGGAGGGTATCGCGCGGTGCTTCGTTGCTTGGCGCGCATCGAACCCTCTTACTCTCAGGAAATGTGAAATGGCTTTGAAAATCGCGCAGGAACTCCGCGCTGGCAACGTGTTCATGATCGGCAACGACGCAATGGTCGTTCTCAAGACCGAGTACAGCCGTTCGGGCCGTTCGGGCGCCGTCGTCAAGATGAAGTACAAGAACCTGCTGACGGGTGCAGGCGGCGAATCGGTGTTCAACGCCGACGACAAGATGGACCAAGTCATCCTCGAGAAGAAGGAAGCCGAGTACTCCTACTTCGACGGCACGATGTACGTGTTCATGGACCCGGTCACCTATGAACAGTACAACGTTGAGCCTGCGGCCATGGGCAGCGCGCTGAACTACCTGCAAGACGGCATGAAGGTCGAGGTGACGTTCTACAACGAGAACGCTATCTCGGTGGAACTGCCGACGACGGTCGTTCGCGAAATCGTCTACACCGAACCGGCCGTCAAGGGCGACACGTCGTCGGGCAAGGTTCTGAAGGCGGCTCGCATCAACGACAACGAAGAATTCACGATCATGGTCCCGCTGTTCTGCAACATCGGCGAGAAGATCGAAATCGACACGCGCACCGACGAGTACCGCAGCCGCGCCAAGTAAGCTGGCGTCGCAGCAAGAAGAAAGGCTCCCTCGGGAGCCTTTTCTTTTTCGAGCAGACTTCTTGGCGTTTCGAGGCTACTTGATGAGTTTTGCCTCGCGTAACGTACGCAGCGCCTGCTTATAAGCCGATTGTTGCTGCAGCTTCGCCCAGTCCTTCACGGCGCGACCGCCAAACAACCGCCGCACGCGCCGCTGCGACGCCTTGCCCATCGGCACATCCAATTCGCCAAGCAGTTGATCGGCCTTTTCCGGTGCATTGCAGATCAGCACCATGTCGCAGCCGGCCGTGAGCGCCGCTCGCGCACCGTCGACGACCGTGCCAGCAACGCTCGCGCCCTCCATGCTCAGGTCATCGCTGAAGATCACGCCGTCAAAGTTGAAATGCGCCCGCAGCATGTCCTGCAGCCAGAAGCGAGAGAAGCCCGCCGGATTCGGATCGACCGCCGAATAAATCACGTGTGCCGGCATCACCGACTGCAGGCCGATTCCCATCCAGCCGTAGGGCTGCGCGTCGTCTGCGAGGATGGCCTCCAGCGGGCGCTCGTCCACCGGCACGGCGATGTGCGAATCGGCCTGGACGTAGCCGTGGCCGGGGAAATGCTTGCCGCAATTGGACATGCCGGCCAGGCGCAAGCCCAGCGTCAGATGGTTGGCGAGCATCGTGACCACGCGCGGGTCGCGATGGAACGCGCGATCGCCGATCACGCTGCTGCTGCCGTAGTCCAGATCGAGCACGGGCGTGAAGCTGAGGTCGATATCGCACGCGCGCAGTTCAGCGGCCAGCACATAGCCGCAAGCGGTGGCAGCGCGCGTGGCGGCCAGCACGTCGGTGTCCCAAAGCTTGCCCAGCGCCCCCATGGCCGGCAGGTGCGTAAAACCGTCGGTCTTGGCGCGTTGCACGCGACCGCCTTCGTGGTCGATGCAAATGAGCACGTCGTTGCGAATCGCGCGAATGGCCTGCGTAAGCGCCGTCAATTGCGCGCGCGATTCAAAGTTGCGCGCAAACAGGATCACACCGCCCGTCAACGGATGGGCAATGCGCCGAACATCGTCGGGGCCCAGTTCCAGGCCGGCAACATCCAGAACGATCGGGCCGGGGCGCTTCTGTTTCTTGGTTTGAGTCATGCGGAGGATTTCGTTTGCAACTCGGCGACGGCGAAGGCAACTGCGTAGTCGCGCTCGTCCGTCACACTGATCTGGATATGAAGGCTGTGCTGCGCAATCCAGTCGGCCAATTCGCCGCTGTAGCGCACCACAGGTTGGCCGGACGGCAAATTTAGCGTCTGTACCGCACGCCATGTCATCGGCCAGCGCATGCCGAGTCCGATGGCCTTGGACACGGCTTCCTTGGCGGCAAAGCGCGTGGCAAGAAACGCGAGGCCACGCCGCTCGGAGCGAGCCTTGCGGGCATGATAGACACGCAGCTCATCAGGCCCAAGCACCTTCTCGGCAAAGCGGCCGTTGGTCCGCTGCATCACGCCTTCGACGCGCTCGATCTGGATGATGTCGGTGCCGATGCCGTAAATCGCACCGGACGCTGAGGTGGCTGCGGCCCGTTCGTTCATACAGGCAGGCCCGGGTGTGCGGCGGCCGGCGTCGTGGACGACAACCGTGCCGCAACCATGATCGCCTTCATCTCGCGCACCGCGTTCTGCCAGCCGGCAAACACCGCATGCGCAACGACGGCGTGGCCGATGTTGAGTTCGTGAATGCCTGCGATGGCGGCAATCGGCTGCACGTTCGTGTAGTGGAGACCGTGGCCCGCATTCACGCGCACGCCCCAGCGGATGCCCTCTTCCACCGCGGTTTCGATGCGGACAAGTTCTGCCCGCAACTCGGCATCGTCTGTCGCTTCGGCATAGCGGCCCGTGTGCAGTTCGATGACGGGGGCGCCGGCAGCTGCAGCGGCCTCGATCTGCGCCGCATCCGGATCGATGAACAGCGACACGCGAATGCCCGCATCGGCCAGTTGCTTACAAGCGGCCTGCACCTTGGCAAAACCACCCACCACGTCCAGCCCGCCTTCGGTGGTCACTTCCTGACGGCGCTCGGGCACGAGGCAGACATCCTGCGGGCCGACGTCGCACGCGATGTCGAGCATCTCCTGCGTGACCGCGCACTCCAGATTCATGCGCGTGCGCAGCTGCGGTCGCAGCGCGCGCACATCGGCGTCCTTGATGTGGCGGCGATCTTCGCGCAGGTGCAAGGTGATGAGATCGGCGCCGGCTTCTTCAGCCAGCAGCGCCGCAGCGATCGGGTCCGGATACGTGGTGCCGCGCGCGTTGCGCAGCGTGGCGACGTGGTCGATGTTGATGCCCAGGTCGATGATTCCCGGCGAGGCATGAAAGATCATAGTTTCTGCAAGTCGATCAGGATCTGGCGCGTCGAAAGCGGCGTGCCGTGCAAATGATAATGCAGCAGGAAACGCATCAGGCTGCGGCTTTGCTGCGCGGTCGTTGGGCGAGAAGCGTAATCGTCGTGTTCCATGTCGATCAGCGTCTGGCCCCGCAAAACAGGCCAGGACGACGGATCACTCGGCAGCGTCCGCCGGATGCCGCGCTCTGGGTGATAGACGTATTCGGCGTCGGCTTGCACCGGCTCCCCGTCGATGCAGCGGTCGAGCCGCGCAGCGAAGCCAGTCTCACGTAGCAACACACGTTCGAACGCGCGTAGCGTGAAGGCCGCGGGTTCACCATGAGCAAGCTTGTTGAGTGTTTCGACGTAATGCGCGAACAGCACCGGGTGGCCATCTTCGCGGGCGACGAACTTGACAAGCAGTTCGTTCAGATAGAAACCGGATAGCAGCCCCTCCCCGCCCAGTGGCAGCATGCCGCCGACCCACTCGGCGCGGGTCAGCGTACGCACATCACCGCGCCCGCTCCAGGAAAGCGACAGCGGCTGGAACGTCTGCAGCACCGCGCGCAGGGCCGAATGCGGTCGCTTGGCCCCCTTGGCGACCAGCGCCATGCGCCCGTAGTCCGGCGTGAATACGTCGATGATGAGGCTGGTTTCCCGATACGGATAACTGTGCAGCACGAAGGCCGGCTGCGCAGCAACGCGTGTTTCGGAACGCCCGGCAGGAAAGCTCTTGCGCGGCGCGGCGCCGGCTACGCTTTCCTCGGCGAGCCATTCCGCGGCCTCGTCCGGAATCGGATCGGATCGTCCCGCCATCGAGCGTGTGTAGAGTGGCCCGGCTGAGTGGTTACTCGTAGCCGTAGGCGCGCAGGCCGGCTTCGTTGTCGGCCCAACCGCTCTTGACCTTGATCCAGACCTCCAGATACACCTTGCCGTCGAACAGTTTTTCCATGTCCATGCGGGCTTCGGTAGAGATCTGCTTGAGCTTGGCGCCCTTCGCACCAATGATCATTGCCTTGTGCGCGTCGCGGTCGACCAGAATGGTCACGAATACGCGGCGCAGGCGGCCTTCGGTCTCGAATTTGTCGACGATGACGGTGCTGGAATACGGCAATTCGTCGCCGGTCCAGCGGAAGACCTTCTCGCGAACAATTTCTGCGGCCAGGAAGCGCTCGCTGCGATCGGTCAGCGCTTCCGGGTCGTACATCGGTTCGCCTTCTGGCAGATACGGGCGCACGATGCCGAGCAAGCGGTCGATGTCGTCGCGGTTCTTCGCCGACATCGGCACGATTTCGGCAAACGGAAACACCTGTGCCATGTCCTGCAGGAACACGGCGACCATCTCGGCGCGCGTGTACGCGTCGAGCCTGTCGACCTTGTTGACGATCAGGATCACGGGCGTCTCGCGCGGCAGCAGCGAGAGCACCTTCTCGTCGTCCGGGCCATAGCGGCCGGCTTCAACCACGAACAGCACGGCATCCACTGACGTAAGCGTGGAGGTGACTGCGCGGTTCAGCGAGCGGTTCAGCGCCGTGGCGTGACGTGTCTGAAAGCCCGGCGTATCGACGAAGACGAACTGGGCGTCATCGGTCGTCTGAATGCCGGTGATGCGGTGGCGCGTGGTCTGCGCCTTGCGCGATGTGATGCTGACTTTCTGGCCCACGAGGGCGTTCATCAGCGTGGATTTGCCGACGTTCGGCCGCCCAACAATGGCGACCATGCCGCAGCGGAACCCCTCCGGCACACCAGATTCTGGCTGCGGAGGCTGCAATGGGGTGTCGCTCATTTACCTGATTATTCCTTCAACCTGAGAGACAACTGCGGATCGGGCGGCGTAGCCTGCTTGCGCGTCTTGCCGGTACGCTCGGCGCGGCTGCGCTTGACGAGCTGCGGCACCAGGCGATGCGCTTCATCCAGAGCCAGCTTGGCCGCCGATTGTTCGGCCGCGCGCCGCGATGCCCCGCTGCCGGAGACGCGAATCTCTAGCTTCGGAATCGAGCACTCGACCTCGAATTGCTGATTATGCGCCGCGCCGTGGGTGGCAACCACCGTATACAGCGGCAACGCAATCTTGTGACCTTGGAGGTACTCCTGCAACAGCGTCTTAGCATCCTTGCCGAGCGTGCGCGGGTCGACCTGTTCAAGGATCGGGATATAAAGCTTGCGAATCAGCGTGCGGGCAGCATCGAAGCCGCCGTCGAGGAACACCGCCCCGAAAATCGCTTCGAGCGCATCAGCTAGGATGGAAGGCCGGCGGAAGCCACCGCTTTTCAATTCGCCTTCGCCCAAACGCAGGGCATCGGGCAGCAGCAACATCTGCGCGATCTCATACAGCGCCTGCTGCTTGACCAGATTCGCCCGTACACGCGAAAGATCACCCTCATCCAGCTTGCCAAACATGCCGTAAAGCATGTCGGCGACGGCGCAATTCAGGATTGAATCGCCAAGAAATTCCAGGCGCTCGTTGTGCATCGCGCTGTGGCTGCGATGGGTGAGCGCCTGCTGCAGCAACTCCGGTTTGCTGAAGCGGTAGCCAAGACGTTGCTGTAGTGCATCCAAACTCATGTCAACGCTGGGTCCCCGAATAGGTGATCACCAGACCGATGGGGCCGTACAACGGGATCTCGCGCTTGTACGAGAAACGCACCGCCTGAATGGACCCACCGCCGTCCAGCACCTCCAGATCTTCACCCTTGATCGACGTGATGTCGTCGATCGCGGCTTGCTTGTCAAAGGCGTTAGCCACTTCTTCGCGCGTGCTTGCACGCTCGCGTGCCTGCTTGACGGCGCGCGTGATGGCTTGGTATTCCATCAGGCTTGGGACGGACCGAATGGCCGGTAGCACAAACGTGATCAGCACAATGATGCCGATCAGGATGCCGAACATCGTAATCCCGCGCGATGGGCGTTTCAGACCGGCCTGACGAATCCGCATTGCATTTCCCCCGTGGTGCAATTGTCGAGTTTCAATAAGAGATTTTTGCGTCACTTATCGGATCAATGGAAAGCACCGATCCGCTTCAGGTCACCCAGGTTCATCCAGATGAAGAAGGCTTTCCCGACGATGTTCTTGTCCGGCACGAAACCCCAGTAACGGGAGTCCGCACTGTTGTCGCGATTATCGCCCATCATGAAATAGTGACCTGCAGGTACCTTGCAGGTGAAGCCGGTCTGATTGTAAGTGCAGTTCTCGCGGAACGGAAAATCGTCCGGGCCAGAGACATAGGCCGGGCGATCGGCGTCGTTCAGGATGTTGTGCGTGACGTTGCCGAGCGTCTCCTGATAGTGCTTCGAGTACGTCAGGCGCTCGCCATCGAGGTAATCGGACTGCGGTGCGTAGGTGGCCGGTTGGCCATTCACGGTCAGGCGCTTGTTGTCGTACTTCACCACGTCACCGGGCACGCCGATCACGCGCTTGATGTAATCCATCGACTCGTCTTTCGGATAGCGGAAGACCATCACGTCGCCGCGTTGCGGTTGGTTCAGCTCGACGATCTTCTTGTTGACGATCGGCAAACGAATGCCATACGTGTACTTGTTGACGAGAATGAAATCGCCGATCTGCAGCGTCGGAATCATCGAGCCCGACGGAATCTTGAACGGCTCGATCACGAACGAACGCAGCAGGAACACTGCGGCGATAACCGGGAAGAAACTGGCGGTGTACTCCAGCCACCAGGGCTGGCGCAGCTTGTCCTCGGCCAGTTGCAAACGCGCGGCACCGATGTCGCCACCGCCGCCGTACTGCGCCTGCACCTGCGCACGCGCATCAAATTCAGCCAGTGCCGCGGCCGCAGCCGTCTGACGCTGGCGCTGGAACACGAGCTTGTCAGCCACCCACGCAATGCCGGTGAGGACGACGAGAACAAACAGAATCAGGGCGAAGTTCATGGATGAGAGATCGTCCGAGCGATGTCTGGATTATTTTTCTTCGACGCGCAGGATGGCTAGGAAAGCCTCTTGCGGAATTTCAACGGTACCAACCTGCTTCATGCGCTTCTTGCCCTCTTTCTGCTTTTCGAGGAGCTTCTTCTTGCGCGAGATATCACCGCCGTAGCACTTGGCCAGCACATTTTTTCGCAGCGCCTTGACGTTTTCGCGGGCGATCACGTTGGCGCCAATGGCTGCCTGGATTGCCACGTCGTACATCTGGCGCGGAATGATCTCGCGCATCTTGGCGGCCACTTCACGGCCACGGTACGTGCTGTTTGAACGGTGGACGATGATGGACAGCGCATCGACCTTGTCGCCGTTGATCAGGATGTCGACCTTGACCACGTCCGACACGCGGTATTCCTTGAACTCGTAATCCATCGACGCATAACCGCGCGAAACGGATTTCAGCCGATCGAAGAAGTCCAGCACGATCTCGCCCATCGGGATTTCGTACGTCAACTGGACTTGGCGGCCGTGGTAGCTCATGTTGATCTGCGAGCCGCGCTTCTGCTCGCACAGCGTGATCACGGCGCCCACATAATCCTGCGGCATGTACAGATTGACCGTGACGATCGGCTCGAGAATCGCCTCGATCTTGCTCGGGTCCGCCGGCATCTTGGCGGGGTTTTCCACCTGCACCATCGTGCCGTCGCGCAGTTGCACCTGATAGACCACCGTCGGCGCGGTGGTAATCAGATCCATGTCGAACTCGCGCTCCAGGCGCTCCTGCACAATCTCCATGTGCAACAGACCCAGGAAGCCGCAGCGGAAGCCAAAGCCCAGCGCCTGCGACACTTCCGGCTCGTACTGCAGAGACGCGTCATTGAGCTTGAGCTTTTCCAGCGATTCACGCAGCGCTTCGTACTGGTTGGCTTCCACCGGATACAGGCCAGCAAACACCTGCGGCTTGACCTCCTTGAAGCCCGGCAGCGGCGCCTCGGCCTTGCGCGGTGCCACGTGGGTGATGGTGTCACCCACCTTGGCTGCCTTCAATTCCTTGATGCCGGCGATAACGAAGCCCACTTGCCCGGCAGACAGCGATTCCCGCGGCACGGACTTCGGCGAGAACACGCCCACCTGCTCCACCAAGTGCTGCGCACCGGTTGCCATCAGCAGAATTTTGTCTTTGGCGCGCAGCGTGCCGTTCACCACGCGCACCAGCATCACCACGCCGACATAGTTGTCGAACCACGAGTCGATGATCAGCGCTTGCAGCGGCGCGGCCGGGTCACCCTTGGGCGCCGGCACCTTGGCAATCAGCGCTTCCAGCACATCGGCCACGCCTACGCCGGTCTTGGCTGAGCAGCGCGTCGCATCGGTCGCGTCGATGCCGATGACGTCTTCGATTTCCTGGATCGCGTTGTCCGGATCAGCCGCAGGCAAGTCGATTTTATTGAGCACCGGCACCACTTCCACGCCCAGCTCGATGGCGGTGTAACAGTTGGCAACGGTTTGCGCCTCCACACCTTGGGAAGCATCGACCACCAGCAGAGCACCTTCGCACGCGGACAGCGAGCGGCTGACTTCGTAGCTGAAGTCGACGTGTCCCGGGGTATCGATCAGATTGAGGTTATAGACCTTGCCGTCCCGTGCCTTGTAGGACAACGCGGCGGTCTGCGCCTTGATGGTGATGCCGCGTTCCTTCTCGATGTCCATCGAGTCCAGTACTTGGGCTTCCATCTCGCGGTCGGAGAGCCCGCCACACAACTGGATGATGCGATCGGCCAGCGTCGATTTGCCGTGGTCGATGTGGGCGATGATCGAGAAATTGCGGATATTGTCCATCGAATGCGTCGAAAAGCGCCCATCCCGGGCGCGTCTGCCGGGAGCGCGAGGCGGTTCCGGCATGGCCGGCGCACATTGGCTGCGCTGGCGGGAGGTATTGGGTTCCAAGCCGAACTTGCGACACAGAAATCGTGCAATGCAAAAATCGGCGCTAACAGGCGATTTTACCGGATTTCAGGGGGCTTCCCGCGCCTCTTTTTGCGGCAGGGGCGCTGTGTCAGGCGCGCGCGCCGTCTGCGCTGCAAGCCATGCCTGCACGGCAGGCACATCGAGAAAGTAGTGACACAACTCCCGCACGTCTTGGGGCGAGGCTGCCGGCCCTCCGGTCATCAGTACTGGCACCAATTCGTCAAACCGCGCTTCCAGCGCCGGATCGCTGTCGACGTCCACTTCATGCAGCACAAAAGAAAAACCGCGCCGGAGCGGCTCCAGCGCGTTCTTCATGTCGTCGCACAAGTGGCAGTACGTGCGTCCGTAGAGCGTCAGCTCGATCACTGGCCGCTACCCGAACGGGCCGCGCTCGGGCGCAGCGTCACCACCTGGGTCGCATCGCCACGGCGTACAAACACGGCCACCATGCGGTTTTTGTCGAGCTTGGCGACCACCTCGTTGAACTGCTTGGCGTTGGCAACATCGGTATCACCCACGCGCAGGATCAGGTCGCCCGGTCGAATGCCGACGCGCGCCGCCGGCCCTTCAGAGACCTGCACTTCAACGCCACTCTTGGTCTTGAACTCGCGACGCGCGCCGTCAGACAGGTCAGCCACCACCAGCCCCAGCGCATTCGGCTTGCCCGGACCCTGCTGGCTGTTATCAGGCTGCGCGCCCTTGGCGCGCTGCGCCACCTTCGTGTCGGCCTGCAACTCGGCGACCGTCACGGTCAGATCGCGCGTTGCGCCCTTGCGCCAGACCTGCACGGTAGCGCGCGCGCCCGGCTTGGTTTCGCCGACTTGGCGCTGCAGGTCACCCGCCTTCTCGACATCGCGCCCGTTGTACTTCAAGACGATGTCACCCGCCTCGATGCCTGCCTTGTCGGCAGGACCGCCCGATTCGACATTGCCGACATAGGCGCCGCGCGCCCGGCCCAGACCCAGCGACTCCGCCGCGTCCTTCGGCACGTTATCGATTGCCACACCGATGCGACCACGTGTCACGCGTCCTGTCGCCTTCAACTGCTCAGCCACACGCATCGCCTCGTCGATCGGAATCGAGAACGAGATGCCCATGTAGCCGCCGCTTTGGCTGTAGATCTGATTGTTGATGCCGATTACCTCGCCGCGCAGGTTGATCAACGGGCCGCCCGAGTTGCCTGGATTGACGGCCACGTCGGATTGGATGAACGGCAGGTAGTCGCCCGTATCACGCCCCTTGGCCGACACAATGCCGGCAGTCACCGTATTGTCCAGCCCAAACGGAGAGCCGATTGCGAGCACCCACTCGCCTACGCGCACCTTGTCGGAATCACCGAGCTTCAGGCTCGGCAGCGCACTCGCTTCGACCTTGACGAGCGCCACGTCAGTACGCTTGTCCAGGCCGATCAGCTTGGCCTTGTATTCGCGCTTGTCGATCAGCGTGACATAGATGGTTTCCGCGCCTTCCACCACGTGTGCGTTGGTCAGGATGTAGCCGTCGCCCGAGATGATGAAGCCGGAACCGACACCGCGGCTCTGCTCCTCTTCCTGTTGCGGCGGCGCGTTGCGGCGCTTCTGGCCCTGCCCGGGCATGCCCGGCATCGGTACACCGAAGAAGCGGCGGAAAAATTCGGCCATGTCGTCATCGTTCGGACCACCCTGCTGCATACGAACCTTTTCGGTCGTGCGGATGTTGACGACAGCGGGGCTCACCTTCTCGACCAGATCGGCAAAATCAGGCAAGCCATACGTGCCCGTGGCCACGCTACCCGTGGCGTTCTGTGCGTGGGCCGGCGCCAGCGCGCTCCCGACCGCCACAGCGGCGGCAACGCACAGCAGACGCAAGGCGTGAACGGATCGAGCGGTACGCATGAAAGCTCCCCGGAACAAGAACAGATAGAGAATTGGCACTGCGCGACTACGTCGCGCACCCAAGATAGATGCCGGCTTTTGGTTATTGCGGCGCGCTGGCCGGCTTGTTGGCCGCGTTGGCGGACACCGGCTTGTAGTCGACTGCTGCGCCAAACTGCTTGATGGTAGCAAACGGGACTTCGCCTACGACCGTAAGCCAGAAATCGGCAACACGTCGCACCATCACATGCGTGGCACCTTGGGAGATAAAGCCTTCGCGACGCGTGCGCTTTTCCGATACCGGCTCGATAAAGAGCGACAGTCCCGCCAATCCGTCGCTAAACACGACTTGCTGGACCTCGAAACCAGAACTGTTCTTTCCGGCTGGCGCAATATCGCCCAGCGGACGGCGCACCTCACGGATCTTCTGGAAGCCCTTGACGGGGCTGCCGATCGTCCAGCCTTGCTCGGCCAGATTAGTCGGCTGCGTCACGATCTCGTACTGATTCCAGCCGTTCAGGTTCCTGAGCGCAGTGACGATCTTCTGCTTTTCCGACGGCACACCCAACTCAACTTGCGAGAAGGCCACCTGTTCAAGCACCTTGCCGTCTTCACCAATGGTCTGGGCGCGCATCAACAAACCACTGTTGCGCTCCGCCCAGATTCGGTAGGCATAACGGTAGCCGTCCTTCGGATCGAGCTGGAAGACTTCGCAATCCATGCCTGCCACGCGCTCGGTCGGCAGATGGCGCATGTCGTATTGATCAAGCACATCGCCGTTGGTGGTGGCGAGCAGCGCGGGGAAGCTGTCCTTGTGCTCCTGCTTCTCTGTCACAACGAGTTTGACGTCGTAAATCAGGTTCCGGACAACATCATTCTGGCGCAGCATCTCCCGCTGTTTGCCGTCCAGCGCTTCGACGCGCTCGTACTCGTTGTTGAAAAGATCAGCGTAGTGCTGGATGCGGGTGGAGTGCATGCCGGTGCCACGCTGGTACGTGAGCGTCCCGACATAGTTTTGCTTGAGCGCTGCGCGATGGATTTTGGCCAGCCAGGAGGCAGCCTCCTTGCGCGGCATGGGGTCGGGCTGCGGCTGAGCAGCTGTCGCCAGCGCCGAAACACACAGAAGAAGAAAAACCGACCGACGAACGGCCTGCAGCTTGCTGGCGCCTGCCCCGGCAACGGGGTGCCACACCTTCGACATGGATGCCCGCATTATTCCTGATTGGAGTCCTGGGTGTTCGCCACCCCATTGGCCACTGCACGCAGATACGGAACCACCATACCGTTGGTTGCTGATTGCCGGTGGGCGCTCAGGTATTCATCCAGACGGGCGTCGCGGATCATCGGCGTATTGTCAGTGGCCGCCACGGTCAGTGCCTGTGCACCGGTAGCTTGCGTCGCTTTGGCGACCAATGCGGGGGCACCATCAACGCCATCGGCAGTACCGCGCAGTTGCGGCACGACGACCCAGCTAACGGCCGCCACCGCCGCAGCCACGGCGGTCGTAGGCATAATCCGGCGGACCCAAGCCGGGCTGACCAGGAAGCGGTGCCTCTCTTGGGCCTTGGCACGCTGCGCTACAGCCGGCACCAGGAGATGCGGCTCGGCGTCGAGCTTGGCCGAGAACCGGCTGAAGAAATCTTCAGAGGAACGCGTGTTCAGCAGATCTTCCGACCGGAGCACGTCGCCGATCAATTGATATTCGCGCCAATGCGCCGCGCCTTCGCCATCCTTGGCGAGTTCCACGGCAGACGACACCTCGTGCGTTGCAACTTCACCGTCCATCAAGGCAGAGATGCGTTGTGCGAACTCCACTTCTGCCGTTTGCAATTGAGCCTGACCCATTTCCCGACCCCAAAAACTCCAACGTCCAATCAACGATCCGAGAGAAGACTTCCCGAGGTTTCACCGTTTGCAGCCGCATGCGGCCGCCGGCTTGTCATATCGGCTGGCTACCACCGTTTGCCCTCGACTGTTCCCAGCAGGGGGCGCAATTTCTCGGCAATCGCTTCGCGCGCGCGGAAGATGCGGGACCGGACCGTGCCGATCGGGCATTCCATCGCTTCAGCGATTTCCTCATAGCTCAGACCCTCGATCTCCCGGAGTGTGATTGCGGTACGCAATTCTTCGGGCAGCGCTTCCATTGCACGGTTGACCGTTTCGGCCACCTGCTTGGTGTGCAGCATGGAGTCCGGCGTATTGATATCCCTTAGTAGCTCGCCGTCGGCAAAAGTTTCAGCCTCTTCGGTGTCGATATCGCTGGACGATTCCGGGCGCCGCCCCTGAGTCGCCAGGTAATTCTTCGCCGTGTTGACGGCGATGCGATACAACCACGTATAGAACGCGGATTCCCCCCGAAATTGGGGCAACGCACGGTAGGCCTTGATAAAGGCATCCTGTGCCACATCCTCGACTTCGGCCGGGTCACGGATCAGGCGCGAAACGAGCCGAATGATCTTCCGATGGTACTTGACCACCAGTAGCTCAAACGCTCGCTTGTCGCCTTGCTGGACGCGCTCGACGAGGATCTGGTCGGCTTCGCGTTCGCTCACGGATTCTTCACCTGCAGTGTATCGCCTTGAATTTATGTGACTTGGAAACGTTGTATTTTACCTACGACACACCGGACACCTGAGAAACCACCCGCGGAGGCCCCAGGCGCAACAGACTTCGCATACGACGTAGCGTCCCAGCGGAAAACCACGGCGGCATCAGCACGAAAATCTGTGGACACCATCCGCGACGTGCGACCCCGAGGACCAAGATGCGCTCACCCAGCGGCCATGACCATAACAGAGGCGCATTTTGGACCGCTTCTGGCGCTTCCCATCGGACCTGCCACACGGCTCGGCCGGGCTCCCCGTCTTCTTTGAGACGAGCGCGCCACATCAGTTCCATTGTGAGCGGCGAACGGTTCACCATCAACGGCAGACACGCGGCCGCCGCCAACCCGCCGATGGCGCCCCAGGTAATCCAAGGTAATGCGGCGCCCCATGTTTTGATCGCCCAGAGCACAACCGAGCAAACAAGGGCGGCTATGCCAAACCGGCCGATCGCGCACAGGCGCCGATACGACGCTGGAAAGACAATGTGCTGGATAACCAAGGCAAAAGCGAAGCGGCACGCGCCGTGAGGCTACGTGCCGCTCTGTCTTACGGGCGCTTAAACACCAGCGTACCGTTCGTCCCGCCGAAGCCGAAGTTGTTCTTCACGGCCACGTCGATCTTCATGTCACGCGCGGTATTGGCGCAGTAATCCAGATCGCACTCGGGATCCTGGTTGAAGATGTTGATGGTCGGCGGCGACACCTGATTGTGCAGCGCCAGCACCGTGAACACCGACTCCAGCCCCCCCGCGCCGCCAAGCAAGTGGCCGGTCATGGATTTGGTAGAGTTCACGACGACTTTGCCGGCGTGATCTCCGAAAGCCGCCTTGATGGCTTCGGATTCGTTCTTGTCACCCAGCGGCGTGGAGGTGCCGTGCGCATTCAGGTAATGGACCTGATCCGCATTCATACCTGCATCGCGCAGTGCATTCAGCATGCAGCGGCGCGGGCCGTCCATGTTCGGCGCCGTCATATGGAACGCGTCGCCGCTCATGCCAAAGCCTGCGACTTCCGCGTAGATCGTGGCGCCGCGTGCCTTGGCCGACTCGTATTCTTCCAACACCATCACACCTGCACCTTCGCCCAGGACGAAACCGTCACGGTCCTTGTCCCAGGGGCGCGACGCGGTGGCCGGATCCTCATTGCGCGTGGACAGCGCGCGGGCAGCAGCAAACCCACCGATGCCTAGCGGCGAAACGGTCGATTCGGCACCGCCGGCCACCATTGCGTCAGCATCGCCCGCCTGGATAAGACGCGCGGCCAGACCAATGCTGTGCAGGCCAGTCGTGCAAGCCGTGACGGCTGCCAGATTCGGGCCCTTCAAGCCGAACATGATGCTCAAATGGCCGGAGATCATATTGATGATCGAACCCGGCACAAAGAACGGCGAAATCCGGCGCGGGCCACGATCGACGTAGGTCTGGTGCGTATCTTCGATCATCGGCAGACCGCCGATACCGGAACCGACCAACACGCCGATACGCTCCGCATTGGCTTCGGTGACTTCCAGACCGCTGTCCTTCAGCGCTTGCACGCCGGCAGCAATGCCGTAATGGATGAAGGTGTCCATGTTGCGGGCTTCCTTCGCCGGGATGTAATCCTCAGCGTTGAAACCCTTCACCTCGCCAGCGAAATGCACGGCCAGGTTCGACGGATCGAATTTGGTGATGGTGGCGATCCCGGACTTGCCGGCGACCAGATTGGCCCACCCCTCGGCGACCGAGTTCCCTACCGGAGAGACCAGCCCCAGGCCGGTTACCACTACGCGACGACGGCTCACTATGCTTTCCTGCAACTCTGTATCAGCGACAAAGGCCACAGAAAACGCGCCACCCGGTCAAACCGGACAACCGCCCTTTCTGTGGCCCGCGATGTCAAGAGATCGATTGACGCTTACGCCTTGACGTGGGCGGTCGCGTAATCGATAGCTTGCTGCACCGTGGTGATCTTCTCGGCTTCTTCGTCCGGGATTTCCATACCGAACTCGTCTTCCAGAGCCATCACCAGCTCAACCGTATCGAGCGAATCCGCGCCCAGATCGTTCACGAACGACGATTCGTTCTTGATGTCCGCTTCGGCCACGCCGAGTTGCTCAGCAACGATCTTCTTAACGCGTGCGTCGATGTTGTCCATTTAACCCTCCAGGGAAGTATTCGACAAAAAGTGCGCGCATTCTAGCAGGTTTGCGCGGTGAAAAACCGCGCCGGAATCCATGCAAAAAGTGCGCCCAACATGATGCTAAAAGCCAGTTAAATCAGCGATCGCACAGGATTTTGCTTATGCGCTAAGCCCCGCATGACCGCCGCCGGGACGGCTTCCTTATCCCATGTACATGCCGCCGTTGACGTGCAGCGTCGAGCCCGTAATGTAGCCCGCCGCCGGTGACGCCAGGAAGGCAACCGCGCTGGCGATATCTTCAGGCGCGCCAAGGCGGCCCAGCGGAATCTGCGCCTTCAGCGCGGTATGCTGTTCTTCCGACAGGACCTTGGTCATGTCGGTATCGATAAAGCCCGGCGCGATGCAGTTGACCGTGATGTTACGGCTGCCGATCTCACGCGCCAGCGCGCGAGCCATGCCTTCCACGCCCGCCTTGGCCGCAGCATAGTTCGCCTGACCCGGGTTGCCGGCGGAGCCAACGACCGAAGTGATGTTGATAATACGGCCTCCGCGCGCCTTCATCATCGGGCGCAGCACAGCACGCGACAGACGGAACACAGCGGAGAGGTTCGTGTCGATGACCGACACCCATTCGTCGTCCTTCATGCGCATCGCCAGATTGTCCTGCGTGATGCCCGCATTGTTGACAAGAATGTTCAGGCCGCCGTGCGTCTTGATGGTTTCGTCGATGACGGCCTCGCAGCGCGCGGCGTCATTCACGTTGAGCACCACCCCCGAGCCTTTCACACCGGCTTCGGCAAAGTACGCGGTGATGGCTTGCGCGCCCGCTTCCGACGTGGCCGTACCGACCACCGTCGCACCTTGGCGCGCCAGTTCCAGGGCAATGGCACGGCCGATGCCGCGCGAAGCACCGGTAACGAGAGCAACCTGATTGTTCAATGCTTGGGTCATACGAATCCCGTTGATTATTTGAGTTGACCCAGCACGGCTTCCAGCGACGCCGGATCGAAGATCGCGTCGCCGACGATCTCGCCGTCGATACGCTTGACCAGACCTGCCAGCACCTTGCCCGGGCCGCACTCGACCACGCGGGTAACGCCGTCGGCCTTCATCTTCTGGACCGTCTCAACCCAGCGCACCGGCGATGCCGCCTGACGCACTAGCGCATCCTTGATTGCAGCCGGGTCGTTCACCACAGCCACGTCCACGTTATTGATAACGGGGATTACCGGCGCGTTGACCGTCACGTTGGCGAGATACTCGCGCAGACGATCCGACGCTGGCTTGAGCAGCGACGAGTGGAACGGCGCCGACACCGGCAGAGGGAGCGCGCGCTTGGCCCCTTTGGCCTTGGCGATTTCGCAAGCCTTCTCGACAGCGGCCTTGGCACCGGCGATCACCACCTGGGCCGGCGCGTTGAAGTTCACGGCTTCAACCACACCTGCGATCGAAGCTTCGGCGCATGCTGCGCGCACGTCGTCGTCCGACAGACCGAGGATCGCAGCCATACCGCCCTCGCCCACCGGCACCGCTTCCTGCATCGCTTTGGCGCGGAAACGGACCAACGGTACGGCATCTTTGAACGCGATGGCCCCCGCGGCGACCAGCGCCGAATACTCGCCAAGGCTATGGCCGGCCACGACGGTCGGCGTCGGGCCACCGGCGGCCTGCCATGCTCGATAGACAGCAACAGCCGCCGTCAGCATGACGGGTTGCGTATTGGTCGTCAGGTTCAGCTCTTCAGCCGGGCCTTCGGCAATCAGCTTGCCAATGTCCTGGCCCAGCGCGTCGGACGCCTCGGCCAGCGTGGCCACCACGGCCGGATGATCGGCAAACGCATTGAGCATGCCGACCGATTGCGAACCCTGGCCGGGGAAGACGAAAGCGAATGTCATGGCTCGTATTGTTCGTTCTGGAAATTCGTCGATCAGAAGCGCAGCAGCGCGGCGCCCCAGGTAAAGCCGCCACCCACACCCTCGAGCATCACGTGCTGACCGCGCTGAATGCGGCCGTCGCGCACAGCAACGTCGAGCGCTAGCGGAATCGAGGCTGCAGACGTGTTGCCGTGCTCGTCGACGGTCACGATCAGGCGCTCGTTGGAGAGACCCAGCTTCTTGGTCGTGCCCTGCATGATGCGGATGTTCGCCTGGTGCGGAATCAACCAGTCGACTTGCGAGGCATCGAGCTCCGCGGCCGCCAGTGCTTCACGGGCAACCTTGTCGAGCACCGTGACGGCCAGCTTGAAGACAGCCTGACCATCCATGTACAGGAAGGCGCTACCCTGGATCGCACCTGCGGCCACGTTGCCTGGCACGCATAGGATGTTGGCGTGGCTTCCGTCGGCATGCAACGCAGTCGACAGGATGCCCGGCTCATCAGAAGCCTGCAGCACCACGGCGCCGGCGCCATCGCCAAACAGGACGCAAGTGGTGCGATCGCTGAAATCGATGATGCGCGAGAAGACTTCCGAACCAATCACGAGCACATTGCGGTACGCGCCCGAGCGGATAAATTTGTCGGCGGTCGCCAGCGCGTAGACAAAGCCGGAACACACAGCCTGCACGTCGAACGCAGGGCAGCCGTTGGTAATACCAAGCTTTTGCTGCACCAAGCACGCCGTGCTCGGGAACACGAAATCCGGCGTGGACGTCGCCACCAGGATCAGGTCGAGCTCGGAACGATCGATGCCGGCGGCTTCGATCGCGCGCTCGGCCGCCTTTACTGCGAGGTCACTGCACGTGACATCAGGTTCGGCGAAATGACGCGCCCGGATGCCGCTGCGCGAGACGATCCATTCGTCGCTCGTCTCAATACCCTTCTCGGCCAACTGGGCCGCCAGTTCGTCATTGGTAACCCGCTTGGGCGGCAGGTAACTGCCCGTACCGATGATCCTTGCGAAACGTGTCATGTGCGGTGGGGTGATCTGACTCGGGAGCGACGCGTTCAAGCAGCGTCGGCGGCCGGAGTGGAAGTGGAGACCGGCGCAGCGCCCGCTGCGTCATGGTGCGATTCGAACGCCTGCGCAATGCGGGCGATCACGCCGTTGGCCGCAGCGTCATAGGCACGCTTGATGGCCCATTCGAACGCGTAGGCGTCGGCCGAGCCGTGGCTCTTGATGACCAGACCACGCAGGCCGAGCAGCGCGGCGCCATTGTAGCGCCGATGGTCTACGCGCCGCTTGAAACGCGTCAACACTGGCAGCGCCACGACGGCGAGCAGCTTTGTGAACCACGAGCGGCTGAATTCCTGGCGCAGCATCTCACCGATCATCTTGGCCAGGCCTTCGGTGCTCTTGAGCGCCACGTTACCGACAAAGCCATCGCAGACAACAATGTCGGTCGTGCCCTTGAAGATGTCGTTGCCTTCAACGTTACCGAAGAAGTTCAGGTCGGAAGCGCGCAGCAGCTCACCCGCCTGCTTGACGACCTCGTTGCCCTTGATGACTTCTTCGCCGATGTTGAGCAGGCCAACAGTCGGGCGAGGCTTCTGCTCAACGACCGACACCATCGCCGAGGCCATCTGCGCGAACTGCAGCAGGTGCTCGGGCTCGCAGTCGGCGTTGGCACCAAGGTCCAGCACGGTGGTGCCGGCACCTTTCTCGTTCGGGATGGCGGTAGCGATGGCCGGGCGATCGATGCCGTCCAGCGTCTTGAGAACGTAACGCGACACCGCCATCAACGCGCCGGTATTGCCCGCGGAAACGCACGCCTGAGCGGCGCCGTCCTTAAGCTGGTTGATGGCCACGCGCATCGAAGAATCTTTCTTCTTGCGCAGCGCCACCTCAACCGGATCGTCCATCGACACCACCTCGGAGGCGGGAACGATGTGGACGCGCGGATTCGCGGTGGCGTGGAGTCGCTTGAGCTGCGCCGCAATGGCATCAGGCTGCCCGACGAGCAGCATTTCGACGTCTTCGTGTGCGGCGAGAAAATGGATCGCTGCAGGGATTGTCACGCCAACGCCGTGATCACCACCCATGCAGTCGATGGCAAGCTTGATGGTCATGCGAGTCTGAGTTGCGGTTTCACGTGCGGCTCCGGCCGTTGGCGCGCGTATGGTACACAAACCCGTACACGCATTGCCGAATTTCGCTCAACAAAAAAGCGGCAAATTGGCTTGCCGCTTTTTTGCTTGCATCATGAACCTGTGCGTTCAGACCAACCCAACACGCTTGCCAGAAAACTGGCAAATCGCATCAGTCGTTCTTGGTCTTCACAACCTTGCGGCCACGATAGTAGCCGTTCGGGCTCACGTGGTGACGCAGGTGCACTTCGCCGGTGGTCGGCTCGACGGCGATCGGGGCCGTCGTCAGGAAATCGTGCGAACGATGCATGCCGCGCTTGGACGGCGACTTCTTGTTTTGTTGAACAGCCATGACTGACTCCTAAGCAATTTGATCGATTTTATCACATCACACGGAGCCGGAGCGTAGCCATTCCGGTAGGCGTGTGAAACGTACTGCCATCAGCGCGCGCAAATACTCGCGCACGCCTAATGTTTGGTCTTCAGGTTAGCCAGCACCGCGAACGGCGACGGCTTCTTTTCAGCATCAGCCTCTTCCGGCAACACCTCATCCGGGCAGACTGCATGACGCGGTGACACCGGCAACGCCAGCAACAGCTCATCTTCGATCTGCGTGATCAGATCAAAGTTGCGCGAGCCGACGATGACATCAGCCTCATCGTCATCCAGCGGAGCGGCATCGGCATCGGCCTCTGAGCGCATGACTTCCAGTCGCGTGCACACCGGCAGAGGCTGCTCGTAAGCCTTGAGGCATCGCTGGCATTGCAGCCAGACCGCCCCATCCACTTCGAGATCCACGAAGAGACGCTGGCGGGGCAACTGACCGGCGGTAGCCTCCTCACGCACCAGACCCTGCAACTGCCAACGGAATTGCGTGTTGGCATCAGCGGGAGCATCCGCAGCCTGCTCGGCCAGCAGGCGAGGCATATCGGTCAGATTGACTGTACCGCTTGCCGGCTCACCCGCGCGAATGAACGCGAAAAGATCGAATGCACGAAAATCCACGAATCGAACCTGCTAAACGCGTTGCTGTTGGTGCGCGAACCGGATCGACCGCCCTGCAGCGCCCGACACCTTGCGCCTGGGCGCTCGGTTTGCGACACTGCGCGGCCAAACCGCGAAACGCGGGATTATAGCGGGCAGAAACCTCTGGCGTCAAAAGGTTTTGCTCAAAATCTACTGCATCTTCAAGCACTTATGACTTCTGCATCGCGTCCGCCGCTCATTCTGGCCTCCAGCTCGCCATATCGGCGGGAATTGCTCGAACGCCTGCGCTTGCCGTTTGAGATTGTGGTACCGAACATTGATGAGACCCCCGCCCCGGACGAGTCGCCCGACCAGACCGCGCTACGCCTGGCCCGGCAAAAGGCGGAGAAGGTCGCAGCAGGCTATCCCGGCGCGCTGGTCATCGGCTCCGATCAGGTCGCCACGCTGGACGGTGAGCAGGTTGGCAAGCCGGGCGACCACGCCCGCGCACTGGCGCAATTGCACTGGATGCGTGGACGCACCGTCACATTCCATTCAGCGTTGTGCCTGTACGACGGTCGGACCGGGCAACACCAGAGCGAGGACATTCGCACGCTGGCGACCTTCCGCGATCTTTCCGACGAGGAATTGGACGCCTACTTGCACCTGGAACACCCATACGACGTTGCGGGAAGCGCCAAATCAGAAGGTCTGGGCATCGCCCTGCTTGAACGCGTGGAGTCATCGGATCCGACCGCCCTGGTTGGCCTGCCGCTGATCGCCCTGACCAGCATGCTGCGCAACGTTCACTACCCGCTCTTCGCCTGAACCATGGCCGGTACGCTTTACCTCATTCCAAATACGCTGGGCTCACGCGATGCGGCTGATCCGCTCCCTGAGGTAATTCCGGCTGGCGTGCAGCAGATCACCGCGCGACTCGATTACTTCGTCGCTGAACACGCCAAGACGGCGCGTGCGTTGCTGAAAAAGCTGGCCGAGACTACGCCGCTGGCGCGCCCACTGCAGGAAATCACCATCCGCGAACTGAACGTCAAAACGCCGGAATCGGAACTGGAAGCACTGTTGGCGCCAGTGGCTGCCGGCCAGGACGCTGGGTTGATGTCGGAAGCCGGGGTGCCGGCGGTGGCCGATCCGGGCGCGAATCTCGTGCGCCTCGCGCACCGACGCGGCGTGCGCGTAAAACCGCTGGTGGGGCCGAGTTCGATTCTGCTGGCGGTGATGGCGTCCGGATTGAACGGCCAGAGCTTTGCGTTCAACGGCTATCTGCCCGTCGACGCCGCTGAGCGTAAGACCAAGCTGCGCGCATTGGAACAGCTTTCACGCACTGCAGGGCAAACACAGGTGTTTATCGAGACGCCGTACCGAAATGGCGCGTTGCTCGAGGCCATTCAGGCTGGCTGCGCGCCGAGTACGCTGCTCTCGATTGCGGTGGACCTGACGCTGCCCGACGAGCAGGTCGTCACACTGCCCGTGAGCGACTGGCGCGCCGACCGCATAAACCTGCACAAGCGGCCGGCGATCTTCTCGCTGCTGGCGCGATAGCGCGCCTCTTCCTTCTTTACTCCTTCATCAGCAGCTTAAGCTGGCCCGTAGCGGCCAGCGCCTTCACCGCGCCCGCGCCCATCGCCGTGCCGAGCTTGCGCGCTACACGCGAGGCGAAGTTTTCCTTGACGGTGTAGTCGACCACGTCCGGCGCCTTGATAACGCTGCGCGCCACAAAGTCCGAGCTGCCGATCGCATCAGCCAGGCCAAGGTCCACAGCCTTGGTGCCCGTCCAGAACAGACCCGTGAACAGCGTCGGATCGGCCTTCAGACGGTTGCCGCGGCCCTGCTTCACCACATCGATGAACTGCTGGTGCACCTGATCGAGCATTTCCTGCGCATACTGTTTCTGCTGGGGCGACACGGGCGAGAACGGATCGAGCATCCCCTTGTTCGAGCCGGCCGTAAGTAGGCGGCGCTCGACGCCCACCTTGTCCATCAGTCCAGTAAAGCCGAAGCCGTCCATCAGCACGCCAATCGAGCCGACAATGCTGGCCTTGTCGACGTAAATCTTGTCTGCCGCGGCGGCCACGTAATAACCGCCTGACGCGCACATCTCTTCGACCACGACGTACAGCGGAATCTTCTTGTACTTGGCGCGAAGACGGCGAATTTCATCGTTGATCATGCCCGCCTGCACCGGCGAGCCGCCCGGCGAATTGATCTTCAGGATCACACCGACGGTGTTGTCGTCTGCAAACGCAGCCTGCAACGAGGCGTTGATGTTCTCGGCGCTGGCGTTTGTGTTGGCCGCAATTTCACCATCGAGCGTGACAACCGCCGTGTGGCGGCCCGTGCTAACGGTTTCGCCTTCCAAACTGGCGAACGCGTAAATAAGCACCCCGATCAGGCCCAGCGTCACGAAGCGGAAAAAGATGCGCCAGCGGCGCGCGGCGCGCTGCTCACGGACGGTTGCCATCAAGACTTTTTCCAGCACCTCACGCTCCCAGCCGCTGCCCTGCGCGGATGCTGCTGGCGCAGATGCCGAGGCCGGCCTGCCTGCGGCCGAGTTACGCAATTCAGCCTCAAGCGGATGATCAGCGTGCTGGGCGACTTCCAGCGCTTCTGGTTTGCCTGCACCCTCATTTGGGGCGTCGTCTGGCCCTTTCGGCGGAATCGAGTCGGTCATAGACAAGGAGAAAAACGGTCGAGAAGAAAAACTGCGCTGCTAGGCGGAGGGGGTTGGCTCCGGCGCGGGCACGGGCACCCGAAATAGTGCATCCGGCTGCCACCAGACTGCGCCGTCGCGCTCCGCCACCGCAAGTTTGGACAAATGCGAGCCCCGGCACGGGCCGCCGACGCACCGGCCAGTATCTGGTTCGTAAATGGCGCCATGCGTTGCACACATCAAATACAGGCCCGAGCTTTCGAAAAACTGGCCTTCCTGCCAGTCCATTTCCATCGGCACGTGCGCGCACTGGTTCAAATAACCATGGACGCCACCCGCGTAACGGACAACAAACGCGCTGACGAGCCGCCCCCGCACCTCCACCTGAAACCGGACCCCAAGGCCGCCATCTTCCAGCGCAGTGCTTTCGCACACACGGATCTGTTCCGCCATATCAGGCATGTTGCGTCAGCCAATTGTGTAAATCGGGAACCGACTTGGCGCTATACAACGGCGTAAGGGAATCCAGCACATCGGCAGGATGCGCGCCGTATGTGACGGCTACGCCAGCGGCGCCCGCATTGGCCGCCATCTGCAGATCGTGGGTCGTGTCGCCAATCATCACCGTGCGCTCGACCTCCATGCCGAGATCGCGCGTGAGTTCGAGCAGCATCGCGGGGTGCGGCTTGGAGAACGTCTCATCGGCGCAGCGTGTGTTGTCGAAGACGCCCGTCAGATTCGTCGCCTCCATTGCACGTTGCAGGCCAACGCGGGATTTGCCCGTCGCCACCGCCAGCAGATAGTTCTGGCGGCGCAGCGCTTCCAGCATTTCGCGCACGCCCGGAAACAACACGAGATGCGCGTCGCGGCTGAGGTAATGGAAGCGATATCGATCGGCCAGCTTGCCGTAGTCGGCAGGATCGAGCGTGGGGACCGCATATTCAAGCGCATCCCGCAGGCCCAATCCGATCACGTGACTCGCCCGCGCGTCATCGGGCACAGGCAGATCAAGATCCCGGCAGGCTAGCTGGATCGACCGGGTGATGGCCGACGTCGAATCCATCAACGTGCCATCCCAGTCGAAAACGATCAGGTCAAAACGCTGCTGCGGCATCAGAATCGGGGCCCTTGAAAGCGTTGAGGAAATCGGCACACTCGGCGGGCAACGGCGCATTGAACGTGATGGTTTCTCCGCTTTGCGGATGCGTCAACTGCAGGCGATGCGCGTGCAAGAACATCCGCGCCAGTCGCGGCGAAGCATTCGCACGTGACAGCGCCTTGTTCAGGGCGAAATCGCCATACTTGTCGTCGCCCAGGATAGGGAAACCGGCGTGCGCAAGATGCACACGAATCTGGTGCGTGCGCCCGGTCTTCAGCTCGGCCTCCAGCAACGTGTAGGGACCAAACACCCCTACTTTGTTGAAGATCGTGTGCGATGCCTGCCCGTCGGCCTGCACACGCACCCGGCGCTCGCCTTCGGGCGTGGTGTATTTGTGCAGGGGCGACTTGATGTGTTGACGCTTGTGCGGCCAGACGCCCTTCACAGCCGCAAAGTACCGCTTGTCCAACTGGCCTTCACGGATCTGCTCATGCAGCGCTACCAGCGCAGAGCGCTTTTTGGCGAGCAACAGCACACCCGACGTTTCGCGGTCGAGCCGGTGCACCAACTCTAGAAACTTTGCGTCCGGGCGAGATTGGCGCAATTGTTCGATCACCCCGAACGCCACCCCGGAGCCACCGTGCACGGCCACCCCTGCGGGCTTATCGATCACCAACAAGTGCGTATCTTCGTGAAGGATCGTGAATTCTGCCGCAGGAGCTACACGCGGCGATTCGGCCTGCTGGGCGATTCGGAGGGGAGGAATACGGACGAGATCGCCAAGTTTCAGGCGATATTCCGCGTCAATGCGACTCTTGTTAACCCGCACCTCGCCGGAACGCAGGATGCGGTAGATATGGCTTTTGGGCACGCCCTTGGCCACGCGCATCAAGAAGTTGTCGATGCGCTGACCTTCAGCGTCCTCGCCGATTTCAACATAGGCGACCGACTTGCCGTCGAGTGCATCGCCGAGTGTGCCACGTCCGGCCTGTTGAATGCGGCCATCAAATGGATGGCGTAACTCATTCATTTTCAATATAATTTTCTCGCTGGACAGTCGTTTAGGCGCCAGCAACAGCCGGTCGGAACGAAACAACAGGTATTGTACACAGCCACCGTTTCGGTCCGGAACGCGCCGATCTCTCGCCCACTTGTGTTACAAAGCTAATCACGTGGCCGACTAATCGGCACGAAAGCAGCACGCACCGCTGTCCCACTGAGCAGGACGTGAACCAAAGATCACGTCGGCTCCGTCGGCCAGCGTAGAACGAGCAGCTGGTAGAACAGAATTCAAAGGCGGGCGCCACATGGTCATCCATACGGCGCCCGCTTGGTGAAAGAAGCCCTTGCCGCACCAGACTGGTGCCGGCCGGCTGAACATCCGGTTACCGCGTTGCCATGGCGGTCCGGCGGCAAAACTCCAAAAAGCAGCACGCCGCCCGATTTGCCCCGCCGCGGGTTTCGTCCGGACAGGCCGTCCGTCAATTCGCTCTTTGTGGTCGCTTCACGCGACTCGCCGCTGCCGGCCCGCCTGCAAATGCAACGGGGCCCGTGGCACGAGTGACAGGACGCGCAAACTGGACGCCAACCGCGTCCGCGGACTCCGCCCTGCCATCCATGATGACGCGTGGAATGCCCTCATTTCTTTCACCCGTGCCCAGTCGCGCCTTTTTTGTTGGCCGACACCTCGGCAATTCGTTGACCACCCGCTCCGCCTTTGCGTGCTCCATGAAGCGCCGTGCTTGCACGGCATTGGAGTGAGGTTGCAATGAAACGCATGTTATTCAATGCGACGCAGCAAGAAGAATTGCGCGTCGCCATTGTCGATGGTCAGAAACTGATCGATATCGACATCGAAACCGCCGGGCGCGAACAGCGCAAAGGCAATATCTACAAGGGTGTCATCACCCGCATCGAACCGTCGCTGGAAGCGTGCTTCGTCAACTACGGCGAAGAGCGGCACGGTTTTCTCCCCTTCAAGGAAGTCGCCCGCGCCTATTTCAAGGACGGTGTGGACGTGCGCGGCGCGCGCATCCAGGACGCCCTGTCTGAAGGCCAAGAGCTGATTGTCCAGGTCGAAAAGGAAGAGCGCGGCAACAAGGGCGCAGCCCTGACCACGTTCATTTCGCTGGCCGGTCGCTATTTGGTGCTGATGCCGAACAACCCGCGTGGCGGTGGCGTGTCGCGCCGCATCGAGGGCGAAGACCGCCAGGAACTGCGCGAGACGATGGCGCAACTGCAAGTGCCGGACGGCATGAGCATCATCGCCCGCACCGCCGGCATCGGCCGCTCGGCTGAAGAGCTGCAGTGGGACCTGAATTACCTGATGCAGCTGTGGAAGGCTGTTGATGGCGCCGCCGTCGACAACAAGGCCCCGCTGCTGATCTATCTCGAATCCAGCCTGGTCATTCGCGCGATTCGTGATTACTTCCAGCCGGATATCGGCGAAATCCTTATCGATACGGACGATATCTACGATCAGGCCCGCGCTTTCATGAGCGTGGTAATGCCCGACAACATGAATCGGGTGAAGAAATACCGCGACGACGTTCCCCTGTTCTCGCGCTTCCAGATCGAACACCAGATTGAGTCTGCGTACTCGCGCATGGTCATGCTGCCCTCGGGCGGCGCCATCGTGATCGACCACACCGAGGCGCTCGTCGCCATTGACGTGAACTCGGCACGCGCCACCAAAGGCGCCGATATCGAAGAAACTGCCGCGCGCACCAACCTTGAGGCTGCAGACGAAATCGCTCGCCAGCTCCGCCTGCGTGACTTGGGCGGCCTGATCGTGATCGACTTCATCGACATGGAGTCGAGCAAGGCCCAGAAGGACGTCGAAACCCGTCTGAAAGACGCGCTGCGCCACGACCGCGCCCGCGTGCAGATGGGCAAGATCAGCCGCTTCGGCCTGATGGAGCTGTCGCGTCAACGCCTGCGTCCGTCGCTGTCGGAAGGCTCGCACGTCACTTGCCCGCGCTGTAACGGCACGGGCCATATTCGCGATACCGAATCCTCTGCCCTGCAGGTGCTGCGCATCATCCAGGAAGAGGCGATGAAGGAAAACACCGCCGCGATCCACTGCCAGGTGCCAGTGGAAGTGGCTGCGTTCCTGCTCAACGAGAAGCGCCCGGACATCAACCTGATCGAGACGCGCTTCAAGGTCAACGTGCTGCTGATCCCGAACAAGCATCTGGAGACGCCGCACTACAAGCTGGAACGTCTGCGCCACGACGATCCGCGCCTGGACGACGACAAGGCCAGCTACAAGATGGCCGAAGAGGCCGCCAAGGAACTGGAAGCCGACACCGCATACAGCACCCGTAAGGAAGCTGCCAAGCCGCGCCAGGAAGCCGCCGTCAAGGGCATCACGCCGGACCAACCGGCACCCGTGTCGGTGCCGCGCGCCGAGCGTCCGGCGCGTGCCGAAGCCGCTCCCGCACCGCAGGCGCCGGCTCCGGTGCCCGCCCAGGGTGGTTTTGTTTCGTGGCTGAAATCGCTGTTTGGCGCCAAGCCGGCCGAGCCGGTGGTGGCAGCGCCCGTCGAAACGCCGAAGCAACGTGCTGAAGAAGGCAACCGCCAAGGCCGTGGCAATCGCCAGGACCGTGGTGGCCGCGGCCAGCGCGGCGAACGTGGTGAGCGCCAAGGTCAGGGCCAAAACGGCCGTGACGGCAACCGCCAGGGCCGTGAGCGCAACGAAGCCCGTGAAGGTCAGCAACAAGTCCAGCGCGAAGGTCAACGTGACGGTCAGCGCGGCAACCGCGATCGCAACCGTCAACCGGCCCAGGTCGAGGGCGGTGTTCGCGAGACGGCAGAAGCCCGTCAGCCGCAGCAAGGCCAGGAAGCGCGCGGCGAGGGTCAGAACCAGGGCCAAGGCCGCCGCGAACGCAATCAAGAACGCCGCGAACGCCAGCCGCGTGAAGCCCGCGAGGGTCGTGAACCACGCGAGCCGCGTGAAAGCCGCGAGCCCCGCGAAAGCCGCGGCGAGCGCGACCAACAAGCCAAGGAAGCCGCAGCCGTGGCCACCGAAGCGCTGATCGACCAGACCGCCGCATCGCAAGTGCCGCAGCCGCTGTTCGACACCGCTGCTCCGGCAGAAGGCGTCGTGGACGAAGGCGTGACTCCGGGCGCAGAAGGCAACGGTGAAGGTGAAGAGCGCCGTCGCCGTGGCCGCCGTGGCCGCAACCGCTATCGCCGCGACCGCGAGGGTGCGGAAGGCGTCCGTGCGGAAGGTGAAGGCGAAAACGAAGGCGCTGAAAGCGCAGACGAAGCCGTCGCTGAAATGCATGCCGAGCCGGTACTGCCCGCGACCGTGACGGAACCGGTGCAGACGACATCGTTCGCACCGGTTGAGAACCCGGCTCCGGTGGTACACGAACCGGTGCATGCGGAAGCCGTCGCACCTGTGTCGGCCCTGCCGCAAGTGCAGCCCACGGAACCCGCCCTTGCAACCGCTGCCGCAGCGCCCGCCGCGGAAGCGCAGGCGCCTCAAGAGGCCATCGTGACGGCCTTTGCGGAAGTCCCGGCTCCGGTCAGCACGATTGCAAAGGCTTCGCCGTTGCCGATCGAGACGCTGCAGAGCGTGCTGGACAACGCCGGCATGACATGGGTCCACACTGACGGTCAGAAGCTGCGCGCCTCGCAGGAAGAAGCTGCGCGCACCGTTACGGCACCGCGTGCGCCGCGCGAGCGCAAGCCTCTGCCGCCGGTCCAGCACGGCCCGATGGTTTTGGTCGAAACCAACCGCCCGGCGGGTGGTGCAGACCAGCAGTAAGCAGCACACCGGCGGGTAACCGCCGGGGCAAACACTTGAGGGCGGCTTCGGCCGCCCTTTTTCCTGTGCGCGATATATCGAGTATGAAACCCCACCGCTCGCGCGGAACGGGTGCTGCGCTACACTCGAAGTTGTATCGGATGCAACAGTCCCGCTTCGCGGATTGACGCACCGCACCACACCATGACCGAAACCGTCATCCCCCTCTACGATCTGCGTGATGGCCAGCACCATCGCGCCACGGTGCCTAATGTCCCCAATGTGCTCGTCCCAGCAGAGGGCAGGCTGACGGACACGCGCGGCCGCCGGCTGCACGATCTGCGCATCTCGGTGACGGACCGCTGCAACTTCCGCTGCGTCTACTGCATGCCGAAGGACGTGTTCGACAAGGATTACCGCTTCCTGCGGCATTCCGAGCTGCTCTCGTTCGAAGAGATCGAACGCATGGCTCGGTTGTTTATCGAGCACGGCGTCGAGAAGATCCGCCTGACCGGTGGCGAGCCGCTGCTGCGCAAGGACATCGAACGCCTGGTCGAGATGCTCGCGCGCCTCACCACAGCCGAAGGCAAGCCGCTGGACCTGACGCTCACCACAAACGGCGCCCTGCTTGCACGCAAGGCGCAGTCGCTCAAGGACGCGGGCCTCAGCCGCGTAACCGTCAGCCTTGACGGCATCGACGATGCGACTTTCCGCCGCATGAATGACGTCGACTTTGCGGTGGGCGAAGTGCTGCATGGCATTGAAGTGGCGCACAAGGTCGGACTGGCGCCGATCAAGGTCAACATGGTCGTCAAGAAAGGCGACAACGATGACCAAATCGTGCCGATGGCGCGTCACTTCCGCGGCAGCGGCATCATCGTCCGCTTTATCGAATACATGGACGTGGGAACGACCAACCACTGGGAAATGCGTTCTGTCGTGCCCTCGGCGGAGGTCATCAAGCGTCTGTCTGCGGAGTTTGCGATTGAACCCGTGTCGGCCAACTACAGCGGCGAGACCGCCGAGCGCTGGCGCTATGTCGATGGCACAGGGGAAATCGGTGTGATTTCCAGCGTGACGCAGGCGTTCTGCCACGATTGCACGCGCGCCCGGCTGTCGACCGAAGGCAAGCTGTATCTCTGCCTGTTCGCCACAGAAGGTTTCGACCTGCGCGCGCTACTGCGCGGCGGCGCGACCGATCTCGAACTCTCCAATGCGATCCGCACGGTCTGGCAAGGCCGCGCCGACCGCTACTCCGAATTGCGTGCCAGCGGCGAGGCCCATCCGGCCGGCCGGCGCATCGAAATGTCCTACATCGGCGGCTGAACCCGCCAGCATTCAACGACATGATTCCAACATCCGACATCACCGGCCTGATCCTGGCCGGCGGCCGGGGCAGCCGCATGGGCGGCGTCGACAAGGGCCTGCAGACGTTTCGTGGCGCGCCGATGGCGATGCACACGCTGATGCGCCTGTCGCCGCAGGTCGGCCACATGCTGGTCAACGCCAATCGCAACCTCGCCGCGTACGAGTCGTTCGGCGTGCCGGTGGTGGCGGATTCGGTGCCGGACTTTGCCGGCCCCTTGGCGGGCATCCTGGCCGGGCTGGAGCAATGCCAGACGCGCTACCTGCTGACAGCGCCTTGCGATTCGCCGTTCGTGCCGACCGACCTCGCCGCCAAGCTCTCACAGGCAATGGACGAGGCCAACGCGCGTATCGCCATACCGGTGACGATGGAGCCGGATGCGCAAGGTCAACTGCGTCGGCAAGTGCAGCCGGTATTCTGTCTGATCGATGCCCTGCTGGCCGACGACCTGATCGCCTATTTGCAAGGTGGTGGCCGCAAGATCGAAACCTGGACCGCGCGCCACCCCACGGTGGACGTGCTGTTTGACGACAGCACCGCCTTCACCAACATCAACACGCTGGAAGAGTTGCACCATCTGGCCGAACGCCGCTAGAGCGCTGACGCCATCCGATCCCTCATCGACGTCATGACCACCCTCGCCTCTGTCGTTTCGTGCCTGTCCGATTACGATCCGAACGCCCTGCCCGTCGCGCAAGCGCAAGCCATCATGCGCGACTTCGTGCAGCCCGTGAGCGGCGTCGCCCGCGTGGCCATCCGCAGCGCGCTTGATCGCGTGCTGGCTGAAGACGTGCTGTCATCCATCGATGTGCCTGCGCACGACAACTCGGCGATGGACGGCTTTGCCTTTGCCAGCACGGAGCTGGCCGGCGATGCAGGCGAAGTCTCCTTGCGGGTGATCGGTACGGCGTACGCGGGTGTCGCCTTTGATGGTGCACCCAGCGCAGGTGAAGCCGTGCGCGTGATGACCGGTGCCGTCATGCCGGTGGGCTGCGATACGGTCATTCCGCAGGAATTCACGCAAGGCGATGCCAACACCGTCCGCTTTGCCCGCGATGCCGTGCGCGCCGGCGACAACCGTCGTCTGCGTGGTGAAGACCTCGCGCGAGGCAGCGCCGCGCTGTCCGCCGGCCGTACGCTGCGCCCCGCCGACATCGGCCTGCTTGCCTCGCTCGGCATCGCCGAAGTTTCTGTGCGCCGCAAGCTGCGCGTGGCGTTCTTCTCCACCGGCGACGAGCTACGCTCCATTGGTGAACCGCTCGACGCCGGCTGCGTGTACGACTCCAACCGCTACACGCTCCACGGCATGCTCTCGCGCCTGGGCGTGGAACTGCTCGACATGGGCGTCGTACGCGACGACCCGGCGGCGCTCGAAGCCGCCTTCCGCAACGCCGCCGAAAATGCCGATGCGATCATCACTTCGGGCGGGGTCTCCGTCGGCGAAGCGGACTTCACCAAACAGATGATGGCCAAGCTCGGCGACGTGACGTTCTGGAAGATCGCCATGCGCCCGGGCCGGCCGATGGCGTTCGGGCGCATCGCGTCAAATGGCCGCAGCGCTTTCCTTTTTGGCTTGCCGGGCAACCCGGTGGCAGTGATGGTGACGTTCTATCACTTCGTGCGCGGCGCGCTGCTGCGCATGATGGGCGCCACCGACGCCGGCGCACCACTGGTGCCGGCCGTCAGCGCTGCCCCGATCCGCAAGCGCCCTGGCCGCACGGAATATCAGCGCGCGATTGCCGCCCTGAATGATCGCGGCCAGCTCGAAGTCCGCCTGACCGGCCAGCAGGGTTCGGGCGTCTTGCGTTCAATGAGCGAAGCAAATTGTTTCGTCGTGCTCGCCCACGAACAAGGCCAGGTCAACGCCGGCGACGCCGTGCAGGTCCTGCTGTTCGACGGCCTCGTCTGAGCGGCGTGGCGACGGCGGCTCTTGTGCCGTCTGCAACACCGCATGCTGTCGGTTTTTTGCGTCACCTGCGGGCTGCGGGTATCGGCGCATCGGTCGATTCGCTACACTCTGCGCCAGTTTGATTGTTTCGGATTTGAGCTTGAGCACTGCCATGATGACCAAGGAGATTGCGTATCTTCACCCGGCCCACACCGCACGCGCGCTGGTGCTGGTGTATCTCTGTTTCTCGCTGCCGGTCGTAGGGCTGTTTTTCTTCGTCGGCTTCGTCCGCTACGGTGAACTGCCGACGATTGTCGTGCTCAGCGGCTTGATCCTCAATGCCCTGGTTGGTTTTGGTGCGCTGTGGCTGGCCTGCCATGCCTACAACTGGGTCGCCGAGCGCTTTGGCGGTATCGAGATCCTGCTGCGCGACGTGCCGGAAGAAGCCTGATCGCTTCTGCGCGGTCCAAGAAGAAGGGGCGGAAATATCCGCCCCTTTTCTTTTGCTGATGTCGACGTTCTATTCGGCGTTGCCTTATTCGGCCTCGGTTTCGTCGTCCTGCGGCACGGTGGTTTCCAGCCCCAACACGCTCTGCGCGGAATCGCTCGGCAGCGCCTCCACCGCCTTGAGCTTGCGGTTCATCTGACGCGTCCGCACCTCGGCCTGTTCGATGTTGCTGACGGCTCGCTCCAGCGTCTTCTTCGTCGCTGCCAGCACATCGCCAAACTTTCCGAACTCGCTCTTCACCGCGCCGAGCACTTGCCAGACTTCGCTGGAGCGCTTTTCCAGCGCCAGCGTTCGGAAGCCCATCTGCAGGCTGTTGAGGATGGCCGTTAGCGTGGTCGGGCCTGCCACCGTTACGCGGAACTTGCGCTGCAACTCGTCGGTCAGGCCCGGGCGGCGCAGCACTTCAGCGTAGAGGCCCTCGGTCGGCAGGAAAAGGATGGCGAAGTCGGTCGTGGCCGGCGGCGCGATGTACTTCTCGTGGATGGTTTGTGCCTCTTTGCGCACCGCGACTTCCAGCTCGCGGCTGGCGACGGCAGCGGCGTCGGCATCGGCCCGCTCCTGTGCATCGAGCAGGCGTTCGTACTGCTCTTTCGGGAACTTGGCGTCGATCGGCAGCCAGACCGTTGCATCGTGATCGGCATCGGTCTTGCCGGGCAGGCGAATGGCAAATTCCACGCGCGCGCCGGTGCCGTGCACGGTTTCGACGTTCTTGTCGTATTGCTCGGGCGTGAGCATCTGCTCCAGCAGCATCTCAAGCTGGACTTCGCCCCAGGTGCCGCGCGTCTTCACGTTGGTCAGCACCTTCTTCAGGTCACCCACGCCTTGTGCCAGCGCCTGCATTTCGCCCAGGCCGCGATGCACCTGCTCAAGCCGATCCGACACCAACTTGAACGATTCGCCAAGCCGCTGCTCCAGCGTGGCGTGCAGCTTTTCGTCGACAGTGCGGCGCATCTCGTCGAGCTTGGTCGCGTTGTTCGCCTCGATGTCCTTGAGCTTCTGTTCGAGCGTGGCGCGTACCTCAGCCAGGCGGCGCTCATTGCCCTCACCCAATTGGGAGAGCTGCTGCTGCATCGACTCGCCAAAGCGGCGCAGCGCGTTGCCCTGCTCTTCGCGTGCCTGCTGGGCTTGCTGCTGCAGGTGCTGGCGCACGGCCTCCAGTTGCTGCGTGTTCGTCTCTGTCAGCTTGGTGAGCTGCTGCGCAAACGTGTCGATCTGGTTGTTCTGCAGCGTGGCGACGCTGGTGAGCTGCGTGGCCAGCACCTGCTGGAACTGCCCCAGTTGCTGGGTGACGTCGCTGCGGCCGATGCGGGCGGTCTCAGCAATTTCGCCGCGCAGTTCGCGCTCGATGCGTTCGTTGCCGCGCGTGAGTTCCCGCATGAGCGCATCTTGCAGCGCCGCGAGCATCGGCGACATATCGTTTCCTGCAGGGCGAGACACGCCACGCCAGATCAACACACAGAGCACAGCCACCATGGCTACGCCCAACAACGTCAGTAAAGCCAGCCAGTCCATATCTGCGTTCGGTCAGGAGGAAGCGCGCTGCGCGAGCGCATCCGGGTTCAACAAGTTGGGCGGCTGCCCCGCGTGCGGGCCGAAGCCCAGTGCAGCAATCAGGTTATCGGCCGCCAGATTGGCCATGCCCAGGCGCGTGCCAACGGTGGCACTGGCAATGTGCGGCGTGAGTGCAACGTGCTCGGCCTCGAGCAACGCCGGATGCACCTTCGGCTCGCCCTCGTACACATCCAGGCCGGCCGCGAAGATGCGTTTGTCCGCTAGCGCCTGCGCCAACGCTGCGTCATCCACGATGCCGCCGCGCGCGAGATTGACCAGCGTAGCGGTCGGCTTCATCTGTGCCAGTTCAGCGGCGCCGATGGCGTGGTGGCTTTCCTTGGAATACGGCAGCACCAGCACGAGATGATCTGCCTGCTTCAGCAAATCGTCCTTGCTGACGTACGTAGCGCGCGTGTCCTGTTCGAGTTCAGGCGAAAGCCGGCTGCGGTTGTGATAGATCACGCGCATCGAGAAGCCGCTCGCGCGCCGTGCCAGTGCCTGGCCGATGCGGCCCATGCCGAGAATGCCCAGCGTGCTGCCATATACCTCGGCCCCGAGGAAGGCGTCGTAAGTCCAGCGCTTCCAATGCCCCTCGCGTAGCCAGCGTTCGGATTCGGACACACGGCGAGCGGCGGCCATCAGCAGAGCCCAGCCGAAGTCGGCGGTGGTCTCGGTCAGGATGTCGGGCGTGTTGGTAGCGAGGATGCCCGCGCGCGTCATCGCTGCGAGGTCAAAGTTGTTGTAGCCGACGGCCATGTTGCATACCGCGCGCAGCGTCGGCACGCGGCTGATCAGATCGGCGTTGATGGTGTCGGCGGCGTTGGACAGCAGGCCAACGCGACCCTGCAGACGCTCCGCCAGCGCTTCGGGCGGATAAACGACGTCCGCCTGGTTGTCGATCACGTCGAAGGTCTCGCGCAAGCGCCCAAGCACTTCGGGAAACATCGCGCGGGTGACAAGGATTCCGGGTTTCATACGTTCAGCACACGTTCGGTTAGCGGAAGAAGACGAAGGTCATCAGAACGAAAATCGGCACGAGAATGCAAACGGACCACAACATGTAGCCAAAGAAGCTCGGCATCTGCAGGCCACGGCTTTCGGCGATTGCCTTGACCATCAGGTTGGGCGCGTTGCCAATGTAAGTGTTGGCGCCCATGAACACGGCCGCAGCGGAAATGGCGCCCAGTGTGGAGGCACCCTCGCTCATCAGCATGCGCGCGTCACCGCCTGCGGTGTTGAAGAACACCAGATACGTCGGCGCATTGTCGAGGAACGACGACAGCAACCCCGTCGCCCAGAAGTACATCGCGTTGTTCGGCTGGCCCGCGCTGTCGTTAACGAGATGGACGATGCCCGCGAAAGGGCCGTCCACGCCGGCCTTGAGCATGGCGATCACCGGCCCGATCGTGATGAAGATGCCGGCAAACAGCTTGGCAACTTCCAGGATGGGCTCCCAGTTGAACTCGTTGCCGGCGCGCGCGCCCCTAGGCGTGAGCCACAGAGAAAGCAGCGCGATCACCACCAGCCCGATGTCGCGCACTACGTTCTGCAGCAGCACCTCGGTGCCCATCACATAGAAGACGATGCCGGGCTTCCACAACCCGCTCATCAGCACGAGTCCGAGAATGCCTGCCAGCAGCACAAAGTTGACGTTGCCCTCGAAGCGTAGCGGGCCGGCGTCGTCCGGCGTCGCATCAGTGATGTTGGGCAGCTCTTCCTTGCCCGTGTGATAGAGGTAGCTATCGATGACGAAGAAGATCGCCAGCAGCAGCACCCACATCGTGAGCGTCTGCCGCCACAGATATTGCGTGGTCCAGAAGAAATCAACGCCCTGCAGGAAGCCGAGGAATAGCGGCGGATCGCCCAGCGGCGTGAGCGCTCCACCGGCATTGGCTACCAGAAAGATGAAGAACACGACGACGTGTGCGCGATGCCGGCGTGCTTCGTTGGCGCGCAGCAATGGCCGAATCAGCAGCATGGCCGCGCCGGTCGTCCCCATGATGCTGGCCAGCGCCGTGCCAAGTGCGATCAAGCCGGTATTGAGCTTTGGCGTGCCGTGCAGATTGCCGCGAATGCAGATGCCGCCTGCGACAACGTACAAAGCGGCGATCAGCGCGATGAAGGGAATGTACTCAGCAAGGGCGGCATGATTGACGGAAGTGATGGCCGCGTCAGAACCGAACACGATCCCGAACGGGACCAGAAGCGCCAACGCCCACGCCGCCGCGATCTTGCCGTAATGGTCGTGCCATAGTTTGGGCACGACAAGCGGCGCAATGGCAATCGAGAGCAGGATGCCCGCAAACGGCACACCCCATAACAGGTGCAACTCAGCACCGCTTACATCAGCGGCGCGCGCCAGGCCACAGACAAACAGGAAGACAAGGGGCCAGAGGCGTTTCACGTCGGCGTTCTCCTAAGCGCGGGCGCAGCAAACGCCGCCGCGCCACACAAACAAAGACGCCAGTGTAAACGCCTGAGGTCTGTCGCCTCCTAAACGTCCACGGATGTTTGATGGGCCAATGCGCCTAGGACGCCGCGTCAGGCGGTCGTCACAACAATCACGTGTACGCGATACGGCCCATGTGCACCGAGCACGATCGTCTGCTCGATATCGCCCGTGCGCGAAGGCCCGCTGATGACGTTGGTGGCGCGCGGCAGTTCGCCCCGCTCCATGCGCATCAGCGTATAGGCGTCTTCCAGATTGGCGACGATGCGCGATTGCGGCACCACGGCGATATGCGTCTCGGGCAGCAGCGCCGTGGAGGCGACGTTCTCCGGCCCCGACAGCAGCATCAGCGAGCCCGTCTCGGCAATCGCGCAGAAGCAACCCGTAATGCCGACGAGATCGCCGTGTTCCTGATCGGCTTGCGCTTCACGGACGGGCGGACGGAATTGGATATCGATGCCGGCGGCCGTCCAGTCGAGGGACTGCAACGTCGTCCAGGCCACCGCCTGCGGCTTAAGGCTAAGGCCGGCCAAGTAGCGAGCCACAGCGCCCGGCACGTCGGATAGCGCGTCCACCGACTCCAGCGTGGAGGCCATCTTCAGTGCCTGCTCGGCGAAATGCGCGGCGAGGTCCTCGGGCATTGGCGGGCGCGGACCGGCGGGATGCCGCGCGAGGTAATCCGCCACGGCGTCGCGCTCACCCTGTGTCGGTTTCGCGGGACGATGCTGCGCATTGCGAATGCGCGCAAAGATGGCATCCCGTGCGCGGCTGGTGTCGAGCGGGTCGACGGGGGTGTCCGGTTGTGATTCCATGGCGGCTCCGAAAGATCGGTCGATTATACGAGCCGCTTTGAGCGCGATCGGCCAACGCCGTTGAAACTTATTCGGCGCTGGCGTGAGCCTTATTGCACGCCGAACACTTGCTTCAGATACGTGAGGTAGGCCGGATCGTCGCACATGGTCTTCTCCGGTGCATCCGACAGTTTGGCCACCGGCTGGCCGTTGCAGCGGACCATCTTGATGACGATCTGAAGCGGCGTATAGCCCAGGTCGTTGGTCAGGTTCGTTCCCACGCCAAAGGCCAGCTTGCAGCGGCCATGGAAACGCTCATACAGGCCGATGACCTTGGGCATGTCGAGACTGTCGGAGAAGATCAGCGCCTTGGACTTCGGCTCGGCGCGCATGTCCTCGTAATGCTTGAGCATGCGCTCGCCCCACTCGAACGGGTCGCCAGAATCGTGGCGAACGCCATCGAAGAGCTTGCAGAAAAACATGTCGAAGTCGCGCAGGAAGGCGTCGAAGCCGTAGGTATCCGACAGCGCGATACCGAGATCGCCGCGATATTCCTTGGCCCAGGTTTCCAGCGCAAAGGTCTGGGAATCGCGCAGGCGCGGACCGAGTGCCTGACAGGCTTGCAGGTACTCATGCGCCATGGTGCCAAGCGGCGTCATGCCGTGCTTCATGGCGAAGTAGACGTTGCTGGTGCCCGCGTACTGGGCGCCGAGCTGCGCACACGTCTCCAGCAGCACATGTTCGTGCCAGGTGTGCGAGAAGCGGCGGCGGGTGCCGTAATCGGCAATGCGGCAGTCTTCCAGGCCGGGGCGCTTCAGCGACGCCAGCTTGTCGGTCAGGCGGCGTTTGCCCTCCTCCCACTGCGGGTGCGTCTGCGTCCGACTGAAGAACACCTCGTTGACGATGGCCAGGACCGGCACCTCGAACATGATCGTGTGCAGCCACGGCCCCGCGATGACGATCTCGATCTGCCCATCGTTGCTGGGCGCCTGACGCACGTCGATGTACTTCTCGTTGAGATGGAACAGGCCGAGAAAATCGACGAAATCGCTCTTGATGAAGCGCATCCCGCGCAGGTAATCGAGCTCCGCATCGGTAAAGCGCAGGGTGCAGAGATGGCGGATTTCCGCGCGAATCTCGTCAATGAACGGCACCAGATCGACGCCCGCGTTGCGGCACTTGAACCGGTATTCGACGTGCGCGCCAGGAAAGTGATGCAGCACCACCTGCATCATCGTGAATTTGTACAGATCGGTATCGAGCAGCGAGCGGATGATCATCGGACGGCGCCAAAAGCCATATGAACTGGCCGTCATGCTAACCGAAGCCACGCGGCACGCCTGCGGCAGTCACACAAATCCCGCTACACGGCCCGGAAAATGGCCGTTTTGGGGTTCCAACCGGACGGGAAACCCCTTGATTCCGCTATAATTTCCGGTTTCCGACCGGATTTTTGCACCATGGAAGCAGAACGCCTCAATGCCGTCCAGAACACGTTGGCCGACCTGAAGTCGCGCGCCGACGACCTTCGGAGGTATCTTTGACTACGACGTCAAATCTGAACGTCTAGTTGAAGTCGACAAAGAACTCGAAAACCCCGAGGTCTGGAACGATCCCAAACGCGCCCAGGAACTGGGCCGCGAGAAAAAGTCGCTTGAAACCGTCGTGCTGGCACTGACCAAGCTCGACGAAGACCTCACCGGGGGCGCCGAGCTGTTCGAGCTGGCCCGCGAAGAGGGCGACGACGACACGATCGAAGCCATCGAGGCCGACACCGCAGGCATGCGCGCCATTGTCGAAGACATGGAATTCCGCCGCATGTTCTCCGGCCCGATGGACGCCGCCAACTGCTTCATCGACATCCAGGCCGGCGCCGGCGGCACCGAGGCGTGCGACTGGGCGTCGATGCTGCTGCGCCAGTACCTGAAGTATTGCGAGCGCAAAGGCTTCAAGACCGAAGTCCTGGAAGAGTCCGAAGGCGACGTGGCCGGCATCAAGAGTGCGTCGATCAAGGTCGAAGGCGAATACGCCTTTGGCTTCCTGCGCACCGAGACCGGCGTGCACCGCCTGGTGCGCAAGTCGCCATTCGACTCGGCGGGCGGGCGCCACACGTCGTTCTCGTCGATCTTCGTGTATCCGGAAGTCGATGATTCGATCGAAATCGAGGTCAATCCGGCGGATCTGCGCGTCGATACGTACCGCGCTTCGGGCGCGGGCGGTCAGCACATCAACAAGACGGATTCGGCCGTGCGGATTACGCACATCCCGACCGGCATTGTCGTGCAGTGCCAGAACGACCGCTCGCAGCACCGCAACCGCGCCGAAGCGATGACGATGCTGAAGTCGCGTCTGTACGAACACGAGCTGCGCAAACGTCAGGCTGCTGCCGACGCACAGGAAGCAGCGAAGACCGACGTGGGCTGGGGCCATCAGATCCGCTCGTATGTGCTGGACCAAAGCCGCATCAAGGATCTGCGCACCAACGTGGAAATCTCCAACACGCAGAAGGTGCTGGACGGCGACCTCGACCCGTTTATCCAGGCCAGCCTGAAGCAGGGCGTCTGATCCAAGCCAAACCAGAGCGACTGCCATGTCTGACACGTCCCTGTTCATCCTGACCGGTGCCTCGCGCGGCCTGGGCGCCGCGCTGGCCCAGGCGCTGATGCAGCCCGGTCGCCGCCTCATCTGTGTGGCACGCGGCGATAACGCCGAATTGCGCGCGCAGGCGGCAGCCGCCGGTGTGCCGCTCGACTGGCACCAGATCGACCTGTCCGACGCGCATGCCGCCGAGGCTTGGATGACCAAGACGCTTGCCGCCCTGCCCGCCTTTGCCAACGTGACGCTGGTGCTCAACGCCGGCGCGGTCGAGCCGATCGGCGCCATCGACACGTTGCGCGCTGACACGCTGCTGCCGCACCTGCAACTGAACCTGGCCGGCCCGATGGCACTGACCTCCGCCCTGCTGCGGGGTACCGTCGGGTGGAATGCGCAGCGCCGCGTGCTGGCGATCTCGTCGGGCGCGGCCCGCCGGCCGATCGCCGGCTGGGCCGCGTATTGCACCGGCAAGGCGGGGCTGGACATGTTCGTGCGCGCCATCAACGCCGATGGCGACGCCAGCGTGCGCGCGGTGGCGCTGGCCCCGGGCGTCATCGATACCGACATGCAACGCACCATCCGTGGCGCCGACTTTGCCGGCGTGCAGCGCTTCCGCGATCTGCACGCGCATGGCGAGCTGGTCTCGCCGCAAGACGCCGCCGCGCGCATCGCCGCCTACCTCGTCCGCCCCGACTTTGGCGCGACCGAGCTGGACGACCTGCGCAACATCGCCTGAACCGACATTTCTCTCATCACCATCATGACCGAACAGAACAACCCGGCCGAATCGAACACCGCGGCCGCCGTGCCGGCGCAGGACGACAACAAGATCATCGCCGAGCGCCGCGAGAAACTGGCAGAGATCCGCCAGCAAGGCGTTGCGTTCCCGAACGATTTTCGCCCGACGCACCATGCCGGTGATCTGCAAGCCAAGTACCGCGAGCTGGAGCAGGCTGCTCTGGAAGCCGAACCGGTGCAGGTGGCCGTTGCTGGCCGCATGATGCTCAAGCGCGTGATGGGCAAGGCCAGCTTTGCCACCGTGCAGGACGCCACCGACCGCATCCAGTTCTATATCAGCCGCGACGCCGTGGGCGAAGACGTCTACGCCAGCTTCAAGAAGTGGGACTTAGGCGATATCGTGGCCGCACGCGGCACGCTGATGAAGACGAAGACTGGCGAACTGTCGGTGGCTGTGACGGAGCTGCGCCTGCTCTCGAAGAGCCTGCGTCCGCTGCCGGGTGACTACTACGGCCTGGCCGACCAGGAACAGAAGTACCGCCAGCGCTACGTCGACCTGATCGTCTCGAAGGAAACGCGCGACACGTTCCGCGCCCGCACGAAGGCCATGGCCTCGCTGCGCAACTTCATGGCCGGCAACGGTTTTATGGAAGTCGAGACGCCGATGCTGCACCCGATTCCTGGCGGCGCGGCAGCCAAGCCGTTCATCACGCACCACAACGCGCTGGACATGCAGATGTTCCTGCGCATTGCGCCAGAGCTGTATCTCAAGCGCCTGATCGTGGGCGGTTTTGAGCGCGTGTACGAAATCAACCGCAACTTCCGTAACGAGGGCGTGTCGCCGCGACACAACCCCGAGTTCACGATGATGGAGTTCTACGCGGCCTACACGGACTACCGCTGGCTGATGGACTTCACCGAACAGCTGATCCGCCAAGCCGCCATCGACGCCTCGGGCACCGCCACGCTCACCTATCAGGGCCGCGAGCTGGATCTTGCCAAGCCGTTCCATCGCCTGACCATCTGCCAGGCAATCCAGAAGTACGCGCCGCAATACACCGACGCGCAGCTGGCGGATGTCGACTTCCTCCGTGCCGAGCTGAAGAAGTTCAAGATCGACACGAACGCGCCGCAATTCCTGAACGCCGGCGTGGGTACCCTGCAGCTTGTGCTGTTTGAGGAAACCGCCGAATCGCAACTGTGGGAGCCGACGTTCATCATCGACTACCCGGTCGAAGTGTCGCCCCTGGCACGCGGCTCCGACACGCTGCCTGGCATCACCGAGCGCTTCGAGCTGTTCATCACCGGCCGCGAAATCGCCAACGGCTTCTCCGAGTTGAATGACCCCGAGGACCAGGCCGAACGCTTCCGCAAGCAGGTTGAGCAGAAGGACGCCGGCGACGAAGAGGCCATGTTCTATGACGCCGACTACATCCGCGCGTTGGAATACGGCATGCCCCCGACTGGCGGCTGCGGCATCGGCATCGACCGTCTGGTGATGCTGCTCACGGACAGCCCGAATATCCGTGACGTGATCCTTTTCCCGCACCTGCGTCGGGAAGACTGACCGGCTCGGCTAACGCTTTGAAAAGACGCCCCTTCGGGGGCGTTTTTTATTGCCTGCGCAGGCGCAAAACGCGCGCCCACCCCGCTATTTGTAACATCGCCCCGCTTTCACAATATGTATCAAAGCACGCCAAATATTTGATTTTCAAGGGAAAAGTCCGAGTACAGATGCTTACAAATTAAAACGGCATCCGTTTGGGCGATGGACCACACTGTGATCATCGAAGGCCGAACCCCGAACCAACCACGGGCCGCAGGAGAACGAAGATGAACAACAATATCCAACCGAACCAAGGTCAACAGTACGGTGGCACGTCGCCGGGTCAGGTCCCGTCGTCGTCACGCCGCATGCATCCCTTGATGACGACGGCGGCTGTGGCCGTGATCATTGCCAGCCTGACCGCGGTGGCCGCCATCACTGGGGTGCTGCCGACGTCGAAAGCGACGCAGGGCAGCACCGATCCGAATGTCGCTGCGCAATCAGCAGCGGCAATGCCGGGCGCTTCGGCCCCGATGGCGCTGGCTGCACCGGGCCAGACAACGCAGCCGAATCAGGCCGCTCCGTATCCGGCCCAGAACGTGGCACCCGCTCCGGCGCGCGCCCGTGAGCCGTCGTACGCAGAGCGCGCGCCGTCGGCCAACCCGAGCTATGCGCAAACACAGCCGCGCCAGTCGGCCAGTCCGTATGCCGGCCATGTGACGTCAGTCACCCCGATTACCACGCAAGGTAAGGAAACTGGCCTGGGCATGATCGGTGGCGCTGTGGTGGGTGGTTTGCTGGGTAACCAGATTGGCCGCGGCAATGGCCGCACGCTCGCGACAGTCGGCGGCGCAGTGGCAGGCGGTTACGGCGGCCACGTGGCGGAGAACTACTACAGCCGCGACACCCAATACCGCGTGAACGTGCGCATGGACAACGGCACGAACCGCAGCTTCACGTACAAGGCTGCCCCGGGCTTCCAGGCAGGCGAGCGCGTGCATATCGAGAACGGTACGCTGGTGGCTGGCTAACTCGCCGTCGCCTTCGCCCCAAAGAAAAACCGGCCTTCGGGCCGGTTTTTTCATGCGTACGCGTTTTAGCGCTACGCGCTTATTCCGCTTCGTCGATCCAGGCTTGCTGGATGGCCTCGAGGAACTTCTCGCCGCCACGCTTGTGGTCGTCGTCGAAGCCTTCCAGCGTGACGACCTTGTTGTGCAAGTCCACAAAATTCAGGCGCGTCGGATCGACGTCGGGGTACTTGTCGTACAGCGCTTCCGCGATCTGCTGAATGTCGTTCCATTTCATGATGGGCTCCCTCCTCCGCTGGCCGCTCGGCTCAGTGGTTTTCCTTGGCGTGGTTGATCGTGTATTTCGGAATCTCGACGGTCAAGTCGGTATCCGCCACCTTGGCCTGGCACGATAGGCGCGAGTTCGGCTCCAGGCCCCAAGCCTTGTCGAGCAAATCTTCTTCCTTCTCGCTCGCCTCATCCAGCGAATTGAAGCCTTCGCGCACGATCACGTGGCAGGTCGTGCAAGCACACGACTTCTCGCAGGCGTGCTCGATCTCGATGTCGGCGCCCAGCAGCGCATCGCAGATGGTCGTGCCGGACTTGGCTTCGATCACGGCCCCTTCCGGGCAGTATTCGACGTGAGGAAGGACGACGATTTGTGGCATGAAGAACTCGTTCGATAAGTGTGTTTGGGGGATGCGATCGGCGATCAGCCGAGCTCCTCGATACGTTTGCCGGCAAGCGCCTTCCGGATGCCGCGATCCATACGGCGCGCGGCGAATTCGTCAGTGCCGTGCGACAGGGCATCCACGGCGTCCTTGATGGCGCGGTGATCTTCTCCCTGCATGGTGGCGCGCAGCGCAGCAATTTCGGTGTCGATGGCGGCGCGCTCCTCCGGCGACAGCAGGTCGCCATCGGCCGCCAGCGCCTGCGACAGCGCCTCAAGCAAGCGCTCGCCTTCAACGCGCTCTTCCGCCAGCGCACGACGGCGCATGTCGTCTTCGGCGGATTGAAAACCTTCCTTCAGCATACGGGCGACATCGTCATCGCCCAGACCGTACGACGGTTTCACAGCAATCGCCGCTTCCACGCCCGACACCGTTTCGCGTGCCGACACGGACAGCAAACCGTCAGCGTCCACCTGATACGTCACGCGAATGCGCGCGGCGCCGGCCACCATCGGCGGGATGCCACGCAACTCGAAACGCGCCAGCGATCGGCAATCGCTCGCCAGTTCGCGCTCGCCCTGCAGCACGTGGATCGCCATGGCCGTTTGGCCGTCCTTGAAGGTGGTGAACTCCTGCGCGCGGGCGACGGGAATCGTGCTGTTGCGCGGGATGATCTTCTCGACCAGGCCACCCATCGTCTCGACGCCCAGCGACAGCGGGATCACGTCGAGCAGCAGCCAGTCTTCCCCCGGCGCACGATTGCCGGCCAGCAGGTTGGCCTGCATGGCCGCACCAATGGCGACCACCTGGTCCGGATCAAGATTCGTCAGCGGCGTCTGGCCAAACAGTTGGCCAACGGCACGGCGGATGATCGGCATGCGCGTCGCGCCACCAACCAGCACCACGCCCTTGATCTCTTCGACCGTCACGCCCGCATCGCGCAACGCGCGGCGCACCGGCGACAGCGTCTTCTGCACCAGATTGGCCGTCAGTTCGCCAAAGGTCTCTGCGGTCAACACGAGATGCACGGTCTCGCCGGTGGAAAGCATCGCGTCAATCTCGGTGCTGTCGGCGGTGGAGAGCCATTCCTTGGCGGCACGTGCCTTGTTCAGCAGCAGGCGCGTGTCTTCGGCCGAGAGCGGTTGCAGGCCGGCTTGCTCGACGATCCAGCACACGACGCGCTGGTCGAAATCGTCACCGCCGAGCGCGGAGTCACCGCCCGTCGACATGACCTCGAACACACCCTTGGTGAGCTTGAGCACCGAAATGTCGAACGTACCGCCACCCAGATCGTAAACCGCGTAAATACCTTCGGCTGCGTTGTCGAGGCCATAGGCGATGGCGGCGGCGGTCGGCTCGTTCAGCAGACGAAGCACGTTCAGGCCGGCCAGCTTGGCCGCGTCCTTGGTGGCTTGGCGCTGTGCGTCGTCAAAGTACGCGGGCACGGTGATGACGGCGCCGACAAGCTCATCGCCGAGCGTGTCTTCGGCGCGCTGGCGCAGCGTGGCGAGAATCTCCGCCGACACTTCCACCGGGCTCTTCACACCGGCCACGGTCTTCAACTGCACCATGCCGGGCGCGTCGACAAAGTCGTATGGCGTGTTCTCGATGTGGGCCACATCCTTCAAGCCGCGCCCCATGAAACGCTTGACCGAGATGATGGTGTTCTTAGGGTCACGCACGGCTTCAGCCTGAGCCTTGTAGCCGATGTGGGCGCCGCCCGTGGGCAGATAGCGCACCACGGAGGGCAGCAGCGGGCGGCCCTGATCATCGGGCAGCACTTCCGGCACGCTGCTGCGCACGGAGGCCACCAGCGAGTTGGTCGTGCCCAGGTCGATGCCCACCGCCAGACGGCGCTGGTGCGGTGCGGGCGATTCGCCAGGTTCGGAAATCTGCAGTAAAGCCATGGGGATGTCTCGATTGCGCGGATGGGCTGCCTGCCGGGGCAAACCCAACATTGTCGCAAATTCTGGGTTCTAGTCGTCCAGCCGGTCGATGGCCTCGGCGGTGTCGCGTTCGATCTTTTCGATGAACATCAATTGGCGCACGGCATCGGCCGCCGCCGCGGTGTTGCCATCGCCACCGAGCAGGCCGGACAGCGCCTGATAACGCGCGCGTTTTTCCTTGCGCAGCATGCCAAGCAGATCGTCCAGCGCATCCACATCGCGCTCGGCCTTGGCGTCGCCGAGCGTTTCGCGCCACTCCATTTGCTGCATCAGGAACGCGGGCGGCATAGCCGTGTTGTTCTCCGCCTGCACGTCAACACCACGCAGGTGCAGCAGGTACGTCGCCCGTTTGAGCGGATCACGCAGCGTCTGGTAGGCCTCATTGGCGCGCGTGGCCCATTGCATGGCGACGCGGCGTTCGGCGTCGCCCGCATGGGCATAACGATCGGGATGCGCCTGCGACTGCACGGTGCGATAGGCAGCGTTCAGCGCCTCGTCGTCGACCTCGAAGTGCTCGGGCAGACCGAAGAGGGAAAAATGCGTCGTGTTCGCTGACAAGCCGGAATTCATGAATAAAAAAAGCGGCCGCGCCGCCTCGTGTTCCTTCGTGTTCCTCATTCGACCGGTTCACCCCGATCGCACTTCAGGCACTCCACAACCACGCCGATCTTGCTGGCGCGCCCGACTTCGGTTTCGGTCCAGGGCCGCAACTGCCAGGGCGGATCGTGGCGCATATGCTGCCCGTGTCCGCAAGCGAGACGGGCGACCCAGTGGCCCTCCTCGTCCCGCTCGAAACCGACAATCGCCTGCTTCAATGCGCCCCGCTCACACGCGGAACGACTCGCCGCAGCCGCACTCGTCCTTCACGTTCGGGTTGTTGAAGCGGAAACCTTCGTTCAGCCCTTCTCGCGCGTAGTCCAGCTCGGTGCCGTCGATGTACGGCAAGCTCTTCGGATCGACGATCACCTTGACGCCGTTGGATTCGAAGACCTCGTCTTCGGCGGCAATCTCATCTGCATATTCGAGCTTGTATGCCAGGCCCGAACAGCCCGTGGTCTTCACGCCCACGCGCAAGCCCACGCCTTTGCCGCGGCGGGTGAGGTAGCGGGAAACGTGCTGCGCGGCCTTGTCGGTCAGGGTGATCATGCTGCGTCCTTTCTATCCAAACCGGCTCAAGCAGCCTTCTGCTCGGCCGAGCCGTGCTTTTCCTTGTAGTCGGCCACGGCCGCCTTGATGGCGTCCTCGGCCAGGATCGAGCAGTGGATCTTCACCGGCGGCAACGCCAGCTCTTCAGCGATGGCCGTGTTGCGGATCTCCAGCGCCTGATCCAGCGTCTTGCCCTTCACCCATTCCGTCACCAGCGACGACGAAGCGATGGCCGAACCGCAGCCGTAGGTCTTGAACTTGGCGTCTTCGATCACGCCCTGCTCGTTGACCTTGATTTGCAGCTTCATCACGTCGCCGCAAGCCGGCGCGCCGACCATACCGGTACCGACCGTGTCGTCGCCCTTCTCGAACGAACCGACGTTGCGCGGGTTTTCGTAATGGTCCAGAACTTGGTTGCTGTAAGACATTTCACACCTCTTTCAATCGTTGGCTGGCGCCTGCGGACACCATTCTCGCCGTTGTTCTCAAACGCCGCGCTTAGTGCGCCGCCCATTGAATGCTGTTCAGATCCACGCCGTCCTTGTACATCTCCCACAGCGGAGACAGGTCGCGCAGCTTGCCGATCTTGTTCTTGAGCAGTTCGACCACGTAATCGACTTCTTCTTCCGTGGTGAAGCGGCCCACCGTGAAGCGGATCGAGCTGTGCGCCAGTTCGTCGTTGCGGCCCAGCGCACGCAGCACGTACGACGGTTCCAGCGAGGCCGACGTGCAAGCCGAACCAGACGACACGGCAACGTCCTTGATGGCCATGATCAGCGACTCGCCTTCGACAAAGTTGAAGCTGATGTTGAGGTTGTGCGGTACACGGGCTTCCATGTCGCCGTTCACATACACCTCTTCCATCGTGTTGAGGCCGCGATACAGCCGATCACGAAGCATGCGGATGCGCTCGTTTTCGGTCGCCATTTCTTCCTTGGCGATGCGGAAGGCCTCACCCATGCCCACAATCTGGTGCGTCGCCAGCGTGCCCGAACGCATGCCGCGCTCGTGGCCACCGCCGTGCATCTGCGCTTCGATGCGGATACGCGGCTTGCGGCGCACGTACAGCGCACCGATGCCCTTCGGCCCATACGTCTTGTGAGCCGAGAACGACATCAGGTCGACCTTCAGCTTCTGCAGGTCGATGCCCACCTTGCCCGTGGCCTGTGCAGCATCAACGTGGAAGATCACGCCCTTTTCGCGGCAGATCTCGCCCAACTGCTCGATGTCCTGAACTACGCCGATTTCGTTGTTCACCATCATCACCGACGCAAGAATGGTGTCGGGGCGAATGGCTTGCTTGAAGACTTCGATATCGATCAGGCCGTTGTCCTTCACGTCCAGATACGTCACTTCGAAGCCCTGGCGCTCCAGCTCACGCGTCGTGTCCAGCACAGCCTTGTGCTCGGTCTTCACGGTGATGATGTGCTTGCCCTTGCTGCTGTAGAAGTTGGCAGCGCCCTTGATAGCAAGGTTGTCGGACTCGGTAGCGCCGGACGTCCAGACGATTTCGCGCGGGTCGGCGTTCACCAGCGCTGCAACCTGTTCGCGCGCGGTCTCGACGGCCTTCTCAGCTTCCCAGCCAAACGGGTGGCTGCGCGAGGCAGGATTGCCAAAGCTCTCGCGCAGGTACGGGATCATCTTGTCGACCACGCGCGGATCCACCGGCGTCGTCGCGGAATAGTCCATGTAGATGGGAAGATGCGGGGTGCTCATATCTTGTCTGCCTTGTGTGGGGGGCGATGTTCTTGTGTGGGGCTGGCGTCGTGGCTGGCCTCACGCCGGCGCAATCACGACTGCGCCAGACTGAAAACGGAGTTGACCAGCGGCGCGCGCTTGACGGGCTCGGCAGCCACTGACGTCACGGCCGGCGCATCAGTGGTACGGGCGCGTGCCGGTGCGCGTTCGCGGCGAGCCGGACGCGCTTCACGCATGTCCTGAATCACTTCGGGCTGACGTTCGCGTTGCTGATCGACCAGGTTCTGAAGCGACACCGAATCGAGATACTCGACCATCTTCTGATTGAGCGTGGCCCACAGGTCGTGCGTCATGCAGCGGCCCGTGTGACCGCCGACATGCTCTTCGCCGCCGCAGTTGCCCTTGCCGCCACATTGGGTGGCATCCAGCGGCTCATCCACGGCGATGATGATGTCGGCAACGGTGACGTCGTCGGCACGGCGTGCGAGGCTGTAGCCGCCGCCCGGACCGCGCACGCTTTCCACAATTTCGTGGCGGCGCAGTTTGCCGAACAGCTGCTCCAGATACGACAGCGAAATCTTCTGACGCTGGCTGATGCCAGCCAGCGTGACCGGACCCTGCTCTTGGCGCAGCGCCAAGTCAATCATGGCGGTGACCGCGAAGCGGCCTTTGGTGGTCAATCTCATGGCGTCGGGGAAATACCTGATCGTTTTGCTCAAGTATAAAGGAACCCGACAAAATCGGTCAACTAAGGTGTCGGGGGATTCCGCGTCGCAGCAAGGGGATTTGCAGAGCCCGAAAACCGGGATGGCCACGCGGCAGGCCGTATTGTGGACTAAAACAATCAACCACGTTCGATAGGGCTATCACACCACTCCCGCAACGCAACTCACGGGGCCCTCGCGAAGGCGCCGTCACTGCGGGTTTTTCCTTATGCGGTGAAAAGCGCAATTTGATTGACTTCTGTTACGCGGTAGCCGAGACTGTCAGATACGCAAACGTTTGCGAAGAGCGAGGCGCGATTGCCCTTAGGAATGCCTTACGGCATGAAGCGGCAACGACGCCCGCATCCCACCCGCCCAGATAGGCCTCTTCCTGGAGGAGACACCATGGATATCCGCCGTCGCCGCGCCCTGCAACTTGGCGCGGGCTCTGCCGTAGCTGCTGCTCTGCCCTTCCCGTTTTCGCTGGCGTACGCGGCCAATCAGCCGCCCAAAGTGGCGCTGGTCATGAAGTCGCTCGCCAACGAGTTCTTCCTGACCATGGAGAACGGCGCCCGCAAGCATCAGAAGGACCACGCGTCGGAGTACACGCTGCTGACCAACGGCATTCGCGACGAAACCGACACCGCCGGGCAGATTCGCCTGGTCGAGCAGATGCTCGTCGCGCGTGTGGACGCGCTGGTGCTGGCGCCGGCCGACTCCAAGGCGTTGGTGCCGGTCGTCAAGAAGGCCGTGGACGCGGGCATTCTCGTCATCAACATCGACAACCGGCTCGACCCGGCGGCGCTCAAGGAAAAGGGCCTTAACGTGCCTTTCGTGGGGCCGGACAACCGCAAGGGTGCGCGACTGGTGGGCGACTTTGTTGCCAAGTCGCTCAAGCCGGGCGATGCCGTGGGCATCATCGAGGGCATTCCGACCACCACAAATGCCCAGCAACGCACCGCCGGCTTCAAGGACGCGGCCGAAGCCGCCAAGCTGAAGATTGCAGGCGTGCAGTCCGGCGAGTGGGAAATCGACAAGGGCAACAAGGTGGCGGCCGCCATGCTGCGTTCCGAGCCCAATCTGAAGGCGCTGCTGTGCGGCAACGACAACATGGCGATCGGCGCCGTATCGGCGGTGCGCGCGGCCGGCAAGCTGGGCAAGGTGCTGATTGGCGGCTATGACAACATCGACGCCATCAAGGCCATGCTGGCTGATGGGCGTGTCGTTGCGACGGCCGATCAGCACGCCGATCAGCAAGCCGTCTACGGCATCGAGACCGCCCTGAAGGCGCTGGCCTCCAAGACGCCGCAGGCGAAGCTGTCAGGTGTCGTCGAGACACCGGTCAACCTCGTCACGCGTTCCTGACCCGACAGACCGGCCAGCCGCCGCCAGCCATGTCTGCCGCTTACGAACCGCGCGCGCCGCTGCTGCGCGTCTCCGCGCTCAGCAAGCACTACGCCGCCCCCGTGCTGCGAGATATCGATCTCGACGTGCACGCGGGCGAGGTGCTTGCGCTCACGGGAGAGAACGGCGCCGGCAAGAGCACGCTCTCCAAGATCCTTTGCGGACTGGAGACGGCGACTTCCGGGTCGATGACGCTGGCCGGCACGCTGTACGCCCCCGATTCGCGCAGCGCAGCCGAAGCGCTGGGCGTGCGCATGGTGCTGCAGGAACTGAGCATGGTGCCCACGCTGACGGTGGCCGAAAACCTGTTCCTGGGCGACCTGCCCCAGCGGCTCGGTTTCGTGGATCGCCCCGCGTTGCGCGAGCGGGCTGAACAAGCGCTCGCGCGCGTCGGCCTGGACCTCGACCCGTGGACGCCCGTCCAGACGCTGGGCATCGGCCACCGGCAGATGATCGAGATTGCCCGCGCGCTGGCCAGCGCATGCCGTGTGCTGATCCTCGACGAGCCGACGGCAATGCTGAGCGCGCACGAGAGCGCCACGCTGTTCGAGCGCATCGACGCGTTGCGCCGCGAAGGCGTGGCGATCGTCTACATCTCCCACCGCCTGGACGAACTCGCGCGCATTGCCGATCGCATCGTCGTGCTGCGTGACGGCAAGCTCGTGACCGATGCGCCGGCTGCGACGGTCACGCAGGATGCGCTGATCCAGGCGATGGTCGGTCGCGACGTGGCCGCCGCATCCGAAACGCAACGCACCACGCGCGCGCCGTGGCCCGGTGACGGCTCCCCAGCGTTGCGGGTGACCGGCCTCACGCGTGCGCCGGCCGTGCGCGATGTGAGCTTTGACGTGGCGCCGGGGGAAATCTTTGGCATCGCGGGGCTGGTCGGTGCGGGGCGCACGGAACTGCTGCGGTTGATCTTCGGTGCGGACCGCGCAGACGCGGGCACCGTCGAAGTGGGCTCGCCGCTGGCACCTGTGCGCATCCGTTCGCCCGGCGATGCGGTACGCCACGGCATCAGCCTGCTCACCGAAGACCGCAAGGACGAAGGCCTGATGCTGAGCCTGCCCATCGCCACGAACATCGCACTGGGCAACATGCCGGGCGTCACGAAGCGCGGCTGGCTGCAACCCGCGCAAGAGCGTGCGCTGGCGCAGCGGCACATCGGCGCCCTGCGGGTCCGATGCGCGGGTCCGGAGCAGCCGGTGGGTGAACTGTCCGGCGGCAATCAACAGAAGGTGGCCATCGCCCGCTGGCTGGAGCGCGACACGCCCGTGCTGCTGTTCGATGAGCCCACGCGAGGCGTCGATGTCGGCGCCAAGTTCGACATCTACACGCTGCTGGAGGCGCTGGCGGTGCGAGGCAAGGCGCTGGTCGTGGTGTCGAGCGATCTGCGCGAACTCATGCAGTTGTGTGACCGCATCGGCGTCATGCGCGCCGGGCGGCTCACGCACATCTTCCAACGCGGTGACTGGAGCCAGGACGCCCTGCTCGCCGCCGCCTTCGGTGAATCGGAAAAAGCCGAGTCACCTGCACCTCAATCCCCCTCGGAGACGGCAGATGCGCTCTGATTCCACCCTGCCCCCGACGCCGCCCGCTGCCCCTGCCGGCACGCGCGCGGCGCTGGGCATGTCGCTTGGCACCATCGGCGGGTTGCTCGCTGCGCTGATCGCCATGCTGGTGCTGTTCGGCACGCTGTCGCCGACGTTCTTCTCGCTGCCCACGTTCACAACCATCGCCAACGAGATCCCGGACTTGCTGGTGATGGCCGTGGGCATGACCTTCATTCTGATGATCGGCGGCATTGATCTGTCGGTGGGCTCGGTGCTGGCGCTGTCGGCTTCGGTGCTGTCTGTTGCCATGACCCAGTTCGGCTGGGGGTTGCTGCCAGCAGCGCTGGCGGGCGTGGCGCTAGCCACGGCGGCCGGCATGCTGACCGGCACGGTCACGGTGCACTGGGGTATTCCGTCGTTCATCGTGTCACTGGGCGTGTTGGAAATGGCGCGCGGCCTCGCCTACAGCCTCACCGATTCGCGCACGGTGTACATCGGCAGCGCGGTCGACTGGCTGGCCAACCCCATCACGTTGGGCATTGCGCCGTCGTTCCTGATTGCGATTGTCATCACGATCGTTGGCCAGATCGTGCTAGTGCGCACGGTGTTCGGCCGCTACCTGGTGGCCATCGGCACCAATGAAGAAGCCGTGCGGCTAGCGGGCGTGAATCCGCGGCCATACAAGGTTGCCGTGTTTGCGCTGATGGGATTGTTGTCGGGGCTGGCGGCGCTGTTCCAGGTGTCGCGTCTGGAAGCGGCCGATCCGAACGCGGGCGTAGGCATGGAACTGCAGGTGATCGCGGCCGTGGTGATCGGCGGCACGAGCCTGATGGGCGGACGCGGGTCGGTCGTGCGCACGCTGTTCGGCGTGCTGATCATCTCGGTGCTCGAATCAGGCCTTGCACAGATCGGCGCATCGGAGCCCACCAAACGAATCATCACGGGCGCGGTCATCGTCGCGGCCGTGGTCATGGACACCTATCGCAGCAAGCGCAACCGCAGCAAGCAACATTAAGAGACAGAGGAGATCGTCATGGCAACCATCAAGGACGTGGCCGCACTGGCCGGGGTTTCGTTCACCACCGTCTCGCACGTCATCAACAACACAAGGCCAGTCAACGCCGAGACACGCAAGCGCGTGGAAGAAGCCATCCGGGCTACGCGCTATGTGCCCAGCGCCGTGGCGCGTTCGCTTAAACACCGCACCACGCGCACCATTGGCGTGCTCGTGCCCACCGCCACCAACCCGTACTTTGCGGAGCTGGCGCGGGGTATTGAAGATGTGTGCGCTGCCGCTGGCTACAGCGTCATCCTCTGCAACTCCGACGACGACCCCCGCAAGCAGCGCGACTACCTGCGTGTGCTGATGGAAAAACGCGTCGACGGCATCATCGTCAGCAGCGCCGGGCCAGACACGGCGTTGGTCGAAGCGCTCGGTGAATCCGCCCTGCCCATCGTGATGGTCGACCGCCCGACCGAAGGCATCCAGGCCGACCAAGTGCAAGTCGATCACGAAGAAGGCGCGTACATGGCGACCAAGCATCTGCTGGAACTCGGCCACCGCCGCATCGCCTGCATCAGCGGGCCGTCGGCACTGAGCGTGACGGCAGAGCGCCTTGCCGGTTTCCACCGCGCGCTGCGCGAAGCCGGCGTGCCGGAAGCCTCGGCCCGCATTGCCGAAGGCGATTTCACCAGCCCCGGCGGCTACCGTGCCGCGCGCCAACTGCTGACCGAAGGCGAGATGCCCACGGCCATCTTTGCCGGTAATGACCTGATGGGTATCGGCGCGCTGCGCGCTGCGGCGGAACTGGGCATTCCTGTGCCGAAGGCGCTGTCCGTGATGGGCTTTGACGACATCGAACTGAGCCGCTACGTCTACCCGGCGCTGTCCACCGTCGGCCAATCGATCCGCCAACTCGGCGAGACCACCGCGCAGACGCTGCTCGAACACCTCGGCGACAACGCCTTGCGACATCCCGTGGAGGAGCACCGTGCGCGCCGCATCGTGCTGCCGCCGCGCCTGTCTTTGCGCGAGTCGACCGCCGAGCCCGAGCGCCCCGCCCGCGCCGCCTGATCCCGCATTCCTTTCACGCCTTCAACGTAGTCCCGCCATGGTGGCCAAGCGCCCTTCCGCCTCTTCCGCGCACCCCGCTGCCGACGTGCTGATCGTCGGCAGCCTGAATATGGATCTCGTGATCCGCACGCCGCGCTTGCCGCGTCCCGGGCAAACGGTTGCTGCGCCTGCGCTGGAAACCATCCCAGGCGGCAAGGGTGCCAACCAGGCCGTGGCGACTGCGCGCCTGGGGGCCCGTGTCGCCATGCTCGGCTGCGTGGGTGACGATGCATACGGCACCGCACTGCGCGAAGGCCTGCGCCGCGAGGGCGTGGACACATCGATGGTGTCGGTGCACGCCGGGGCAGCCACCGGCATCGCCTGCGTGACCGTGGCCAACAGCGGCCAGAACACCATCGTCATCGTGGCTGGCGCCAACGAATTGCTAACGCCAGCGATGATCGAAGCGCAACAGGCAGCGTTCGAACGCGCGCGCGTAATCGTTTGTCAGTTGGAATCTCCGCCGGATGCGGTGGAATGCGCGCTCAAGCTCGGGCAGCGGCTTGGCAAAACGGTCATCCTGAACCCGGCGCCTGCCATCGGCCCGCTGCCTACCCCATGGATTGCGGCCTGTGATTACCTCATCCCGAACGAAACCGAAGCGGCGCTACTGACAGCCCGCCCTGTCGATTCGCCCGAAGCCGCACTGGATGCCGCCGCTGATCTGCATGCACAAGGTGCGCGGCACGTGATCGTCACGCTGGGCGCGCGCGGCGTGGCTTACGTAGATGCGCAGTCGCGCCTGTTGATGCCGGCACCGATCGCGCACGCCATCGACACCACCGCTGCCGGCGATACGTTTGTCGGCGCGCTGGCTGTGGCACTGGCAGAAGGCGTGTCGCCCGATACGGCCATCGAATTCGGGCAAGCCGCGGCGGCAGTGTCAGTCACGCGGCTCGGCGCGCAGCCATCCATTCCGTTCCGCAGCGAGTTGGGCGCGCCTGCCGCTCCCGCAACCCACTAGACCTAGACCGGCGTGCTGGTGCTGGGCGGCGTGCTCACAGTCGGGGCGCGCGGCACCAGCAGGCACAGCGGATCCCGCAAGATGCGACGCCACACGGCGCCCGTCACGCGCTTACGATCGACCCCGCGCAGGTTGCGTGAGCGCATCGCCATGTTGAAGGCCAGCGCGAACGACACCAGCACGTTCAGCACACCCATCAGCGCAATGCCGGCCACAGCCAGCCAGAATGGTGCGGTATGCATCACGCTTGGGCCCAGCACGCCCACGGCGGTTGCCACCGCACCGGTCGACAGCGTGACGTGACGCACTTCCATATGCGGGCCGAAGAACGACAGGATCTCGGGCCCGAGCCCCAGCATGAAGCCCAGCGACACGTTGGCGACAATGCCCGACAGATTGCGCTTCCAGAAGCTGGCAATGCGCTGCGCGCCCTGCGTGCCGACCATGAACCGAAGGCGCCGGTGGTAGGCGATCACGTCATGCACACGGTGTAGCGCGAACCAGTTGTCTGCCCAGCCCGCCGCCAGGCTTGACGCCCACAGCAACACGCCCGTGAAGATCGCGTACAACGGCGTCGGCCCAAGGATCGAAAAGGAATCGATGGTCGCCATCGCCTTCGCTGCCGAAATCAGATCGGTATGGAAGAAGCGCCCGGCCAGCCACTGCACCAGGAAGGCTACCGGTGCCACGGCCACAAGATTGCCCGCAATCGCCGCCGCGTTGGAGCGGATCATGGCGACCGTGTCGTCGACAAAGCGGTCCAACCCTTCCTGGCGCCCCACCTGATCGAGCCGGTGCGCCAGCGCAGGGGCCGTCATGGCAGGTTGTTTGGTGGCCAGCGTGAAATGCGCGAAATGGATGCCGAGAAAGCTGACCGCATAGTTGATCGACGCGAACAGCCCTTCGGTAAAGCGCGACAGATGCGCGCCGGTGATAAAGAACTTGATGTACACGGTGGCCGCCGTAATGACGCCACCGCCGGCCGCAGCCTTGACCATCGCGCCGTATTCTTTGCCGTCGCGCGTAATGTAGTGCTCGCCGCTCTCCGCTGAGCGCTCGACCACCTTGCGCGCCAGATCCGCAAACGTGGAGCGAATCAGATACCCCACACTGCGGCGATGCTGGCTGGCCGACACCAGTTCGGCCGTCATATGCACGAAACGGCGTGAGCCCTGTGTATCTGCCCACGCGGTGAGCAGCAAATCGATGCGGCCCAGCCACGCCTTCATCCGCTCGACCTGGAACACGACTTCCACCGAGACGCCGTTCTCATCCAGATGTTGATACACGCTGGCGGTAGCCGAGCGGCAGCGGTCCAGCACAGCGCGGAAATAGTTGAGTTCCTGCAGGAACCGCTCGGGGCTCGCCAGCGCGGCGTTGGGCCGCTCAAGGAAGATCGCGTTGGCTGCGTCGGCCAGCAGATAGAACGGAGAGTCCGTCAGTTCCGCATGGTCCATGCGGCTGCGGATGCCGCGCGACAGCCCAGCCGCGCGCACCTGACTGATCAGGATCTGGATACCGATGCCGAGGCTGCGCTCCAACCGCGTCTGGCCCGCTGCGTGCTCGTCTTCAGTCATCCCGGCACGGAACAACGCGTAGAGGCGCGTGACCAGTTCGTCGTCCAGACCATCGACCCACTGCGCGTCGGTCGGTCCCACAAACATCAGCGCAAACAACGCCGCGAGTTGCGGCTGGTTCGGTGCAGGCGGCAGCAGGCGCGCCTGCCAACGGTCGAGCAACTCACTCCAGAAACCCGAGCGTGACGACAACCCCGTATCGCACAGCAGCGACACCGGATCGTTGTCTTGCACGATGCTGCGCAATGTCTGTCCGGCGCGTTCTGCCAGGGCCGGATTGTTCTCCAGCACCTGCAACAGATAACGCAGACGGGCATAACGCCAGGACTCCGACGCGGCACCCTCAGGCCGGTCTGCCCGACGCAGCCAGTAAGTCAGCTCGATCAGCCATTCGTTGCGTTCGGCCAGACTGCGCGTGGGCTCGAACTGGGCGAGGATGGCGTCGAGTTGATGGCTGGCGTGCCGGGAAGCGCGCCACTTGCGCCATGGGTTAAGCAAAAAATTGAACATCGGACTCCCTTGATGGCGGACGCGTGCAGTCGAGCGCTGCAGCACGTGCCGATTCCCCGGTCAGGCGACGCGCAGTGCCTGAATTTGATCTGAAATGGCGTTGACAGCAACCCCCGCCGCCTGCGGCAAGGCGGGAGTCCGACAACGCAGGTGGCCGCGCAGTTCAGGCAGCCGGAACGATATGGTCTTCGCCGCTCGCCCCGAAGAGCTGCGACTTGAGCTTGGCAAGCTGATCGCGCACCGCCGCCGCCTTTTCGAATTCGAGGTTCTTGGCGTGGTCGAGCATCTGTTTTTCCAGGCGCTTGATTTCCTTGGACGCCTGCTTCTCGCTCATGTCTTCGTACTTGGCGGCCTCTTGCGCGGCCTTCAGTTCGGCGCGCGCGTCGTCGACGTTGTACACACCGTCGATGATGTCCTTGATCCGCTTGACCACACCGCGCGGCGTGATGCCGTGCGCCTCGTTGTGGGCGATCTGCTTGGCGCGGCGGCGCTCGGTTTCGCCAATCGCCTTCTTCATCGAATCGGTCATGCGATCCGCATACAGGATGGCGGTACCGTTCACGTTCCGCGCCGCACGGCCGATGGTCTGGATTAGCGAGCGCTCGGCGCGCAGGAAACCTTCCTTGTCCGCATCCAGGATCGCCACGAGCGAGACCTCGGGAATATCCAGGCCTTCGCGCAGCAGGTTGATGCCGACCAGCACATCGAACGTGCCCAGGCGGAGGTCGCGGATGATCTCCACGCGTTCCACGGTATCAATGTCCGAATGCAGGTAGCGGACTTTGACGCCGTTCTCCGACAGGAACTCGGTCAACTGCTCGGCCATGCGCTTGGTGAGCGTGGTCACCAGCACACGCTCGCCGGCCTCGACGCGCACATGGATCTCGGACAGCAGATCGTCGACCTGCGTCGTAGCCGGGCGCACCTCGATCGTCGGGTCGACGAGGCCCGTGGGGCGCACGACCTGCTCCACGACTTCCGTGCCGGCCGTCTTCTTTTCGTAATCCCCCGGTGTGGCAGACACGAACGTCACCTGCCGCATCTTGGTCTCGAACTCAGCAAATTTGAGTGGCCGGTTGTCGAGCGCGGAAGGCAGTCGGAAGCCATATTCGGCCAGCGTTTCCTTGCGCGCGCGGTCACCGTTGTACATGCCGTTGAGCTGGCCGATCAGCACGTGCGATTCATCGAGGAACATCAGCGCATCCGGCGGCAGGTAGTCGACCAGCGTCGGCGGCGGTTCGCCCGGCGCGGAGCCAGACAGATGGCGCGAATAGTTTTCGATGCCCTTGCAGAAGCCCAGCTCCTGCAGCATCTCCAGATCGAAGCGCGTGCGCTGCTCGAGCCGCTGCGCTTCCACCAGCTTGTTTTCCTTGTAGAAGAAATCGAGCCGTTCGCGCAGCTCGGCCTTGATGGTCTCGATGGCGCGCAACACGGTCTCGCGCGGCGTCACATAGTGGCTCGACGGGTACACCGTAAATCGTGGAATCTTCTGCCGCACGCGCCCGGTCAGCGGATCGAACAGCTGCAGCGATTCGACTTCATCGTCGAACAGTTCCAGGCGCACCGCCATTTCTGCATGCTCGGCCGGGAAGATGTCGACCGTGTCGCCGCGCACGCGGAAGGTGCCGCGCTGGAAATCCGTCTCGTTGCGCGTGTACTGCATGGCGATCAGGCGTGCGATCACGTCGCGCTGGCTGACCTTGTCGCCCGCGCGCAGCGTCAGGATCATCTGGTGGTATTCGCTCGGGTTACCGATACCGTAAATGGCCGACACAGTGGCCACGATCACCACATCGCGGCGCTCCAGCAGGCTCTTGGTGGCGGAGAGCCGCATCTGCTCGATGTGCTCGTTGATCGACGAATCCTTCTCGATGAACAGATCACGCTGCGGCACATAGGCCTCAGGCTGGTAATAGTCGTAGTACGAGACGAAGTACTCCACCGCATTGCGCGGGAAGAACTCGCGAAACTCCGAATACAGCTGCGCCGCCAGCGTCTTGTTCGGCGCAAAGACAATGGCAGGCCGCCCCACCTGCGCGATCACATTGGCCATGGTGAAGGTCTTGCCCGAGCCCGTCACGCCCAGCAGGGTCTGGTACGACAGGCCGTCGCCAATGTTCTCCACGAGCTGGCGGATCGCCTCAGGCTGGTCGCCGGCCGGCGGATACGGCTGGTACAACTGGAACGGCGAGCCCTCGAAAGTCACGAACTTCGACTCGTCGTGCGGGCTGGGGACTTGGCTCAGATCGGTCATGGCGGCGGGTAGGAGGGCAGCGCGGGAAGTCGACAAAGTGACTCGCACGCCTTCAGCAAATGAGGGCGGCAGCGGCAATTGCAACCAATCGTCTAGTGTAGCGTGCGGCCCGAGCAATCGTTTGGATAGCCGGGGCGGCCTATCTGTACTGGCCGCTGAAACGCTTTAGGCGCCTGTTCTGCAAGGATTTTTCGGGCGATTAGAGCCTGTATTCGGTACAATCCATCTTCGTGCGCGCCTCGTTGTACTTCTGGCGCCGGGCGACCCGCCCCGGAGTCCGCGCCGCACCGCCTGCAAGATCCCACCGAATTCCGAACCAACCGATCGAGACATCTCATGTCGCTTTTCTCCGCCGTCGAACTGGCTCCGCGCGATCCCATCCTGGGCCTGAATGAAGCTTTCAACGCCGATACCCGCAGCACCAAAGTGAATCTGGGCGTGGGCGTGTACTTCACCGACGAAGGGAAAATTCCGGTGCTGCGCGCCGTGCAGGAGGCCGAAAAGGCCCGACTGGCCGCCGCTGCCCCGCGCGGCTACCTGCCGATCGAAGGCATCGCCGCCTACGACCAGGCCGTGCAGAAGCTGCTATTCGGCGCCGAGTCGCCGCTGATCACCGAAGGCCGCGTGGTCACCGCGCAAGCCCTGGGCGGCACCGGCGCACTGAAGATCGGCGCCGACTTCCTCAAGCGCCTGTACCCGAACGCCAAGGTCGCGATTTCCGACCCGAGCTGGGAAAACCACCGCGCGCTGTTCGAGTCGGCCGGCTTCGAAGTGGTCAACTACGCGTACTACGATGCCCCGTCGCACGGCCTGAACTTCGCCGGCATGATGGATTCGCTGAACAGCTACGCGCCGAACACGGTCGTCGTGCTGCACGCCTGCTGCCACAACCCGACCGGCGTGGACATGACCACCGAGCAGTGGAAGCAGGTCGTGGAAGTCATCAAGGCCAAGAACCTGATCCCGTTCCTCGACATGGCCTACCAGGGCTTTGCCGACGGCATCCAGCAAGACGGCCTGGCGGTGCGTCTGTTTGCTGAATCGGGCCTGCCGTTCTTCGTTTCTAGCTCGTTCTCGAAGTCGTTCTCGCTCTACGGCGAGCGCGTCGGCGCACTGTCGATCGTGACGACCAGCAAGGACGAGGCCGCTCGCGTGCTGTCGCAAGTCAAGCGTGTGATCCGCACGAACTACTCGAACCCGCCGACGCACGGCGGCACGATCGTCGCCAGCGTGCTGACGAGCCCCGAGCTGCGCGCGATGTGGGAACAGGAACTGGGCGAAATGCGCGATCGCATCAAGTCGATGCGCAACGCGCTGGTCGACAAGCTGGCCGCCAAGGGCGTGAAGACCGACTTTTCGTTCGTGAAGGCCCAGCGCGGCATGTTCTCGTACTCGGGCCTGACCTCCGCGCAAGTGGATCGCCTGCGCACCGAGCACGGCATCTATGCCGTGTCGACCGGCCGCATCTGCGTGGCCGCGCTGAATACGCACAACATCGACGCCGTGGTGAATGCCATTGCTGATGTTCTGTAAGGTGCAGTAGGCGTCACCCCTTACCGGCAATTGCAAAAAGAAAAGCGGCTTCGGCCGCTTTTTTGCTGCATCGGACTAGACTGACACGGGCGCATCATAGAAGCAGCGCAACACTCCGTTATCAGGGTTTATGCTGCATCGCAGTAACCTGCACCCAGGTGCATAATCGTTTGCGTCGCCTTCGCCACCAGAGACCGGTCCAGCCATGCTTTACCAGCTTCACGAATTCCAGCGCGCCCTGCTCAGCCCCATGACGGCTTGGGCCCAGGCAACTGCCAAGACCTTCACCAACCCCCTGAGTCCGCTGTCCCTGATGCCCGGCGCGCAACGCTACGCTGCGGGCTACGAGCTGCTGTATCGCCTGGGCAAGGAGTACGAGAAGCCGGAATTCGGCATCCGCTCCGTCAAGTCCAACGGCCGCGACATTCCGATCGTCGAGCAGACCATCATCGAGAAGCCGTTCTGCCGCCTGATCCGCTTCAAGCGCTACGCCGACGACGCCGAGACCATCAAGCTGCTCAAGGATGAGCCGGTCGTGCTGGTGTGCGCGCCGCTGTCGGGTCACCACTCCACGCTGCTGCGCGACACCGTGCGCACGTTGCTGCAGGATCACAAGGTCTACGTGACCGACTGGATCGACGCCCGCATGGTGCCGGTCGAAGAGGGTGCGTTCCACCTGTCGGACTACATCAACTACATCCGCGAGTTCATCAACTACATTGGCGCCGACAAGCTGCACGTGATTTCGGTGTGCCAGCCGACGGTGCCGGTGCTGGCCGCCATCTCGCTGATGGCCTCGGACGGCGAGAAGACGCCGCGCACGATGACCATGATGGGCGGCCCGATTGACGCGCGTAAGAGCCCGACCGCCGTCAACTCGCTGGCGACGAACAAGTCGCACAGCTGGTTCGAGAACAACGTGATCTACACGGTGCCGGCCAACTATCCGGGGCACGGACGCAAGGTCTATCCGGGCTTCCTGCAACACGCCGGCTTCGTGGCGATGAACCCGGACCGCCACCTGTCATCGCACTACGACTATTACCTGAACCTGATCGAGGGCGACACGGAAGACGCTGAAGCCCACGTACGGTTCTACGACGAGTACAACGCCGTGCTCGACATGGCTGCCGAGTATTACCTCGAAACCATCCGCGATGTGTTCCAGGAATTCCATCTGGCCAATGGCACGTGGGTGGTGGAAGGCAAGCCGGTGCGCCCGCAGGACATCAAGAGCACCGCGCTCTTCACCATCGAGGGCGAGCTGGACGACATCTCCGGCAGCGGTCAGACCGAAGCCGCGCATGGCTTGTGCACCGGCATCCCGAACGCGCGCAAGCAGCATCTGACGGCACCCAAGTGCGGCCACTACGGCATCTTCTCGGGTCGCCGCTGGCGCGAGCAGGTGTATCCGCAGTTGCGTGATTTCATTCGCCGCAACGAAGAGAGCGCTCCGCGCATCAAAGCAGTCGCGTAAACCTTAAGCACCCAAGAAAAAGCCTCGCACCTGCGAGGCTTTTTTGTTACGCGACGATGCTTCCGCCGATCAACTCTTGGGCCGATCCAGATACGCCAGCAGCATCTTGATATGCAGTTGCGCGAAGGCTTCGTGCTCGTCGGCCGAGGCAATGTCGCGGCCCACGACGGCGCTGATCGTGTAGCGGTTGGACAGCACGTAATAACCCAGCGCCGAGATCGTCAGATACAGGCGCGACACATCGACGTCCTCGCGGAAGATGCCGCTGCGCTGGCCACGCTCGACCACGCCGCGCAGCACATCGATAACCGGGTTGACCAGCTCGACAAGGTGCGGCGAGGTCTTCAGATGCCGCGCCTCGTGCAGGTTTTCGCTGTTGAGCAGGCGGATGAACTCGGGGTTCTCGTAATAGAAGTCCCAGACGAACCGTGCAAGCTGAATGACTGCCTCACGCGGGTCCGACGACTCGATCTGCACCTGCTCTTCCGCCTCCTTGAAGCGAAAGTACATGTGTTCGAGCACGGTCAGGAAGAGCTTTTCCTTGCTGCCGTAGTAGTAATACAGCATGCGCTCATTGGTCTCGGCGCGGCGGGCGATGGCGTCGACGCGGGCACCGGCAAAACCGCCCCGCGAAAACTCCTCGATGGCTGCGGCAAGAATGCGTCGGCGCGTGCCGGCGGGGTCACGACGCGTGCGGGGTGCGGCGGATTCGCCATGAGCATCGACTTCGATGTCGGCGATGGGCGCGGCTGGGTGAGACGGCATGGCACGTCGGTCCGTTTAGAACGCAGGAATTATGTCATAGGGTTAAGACATGCCCGCCGTATGCGATGTCAGGGCATGCACGCCTTGCGCGGGGACCAAATCGGCGATAATGGCAGGCTATTCAAACGATAAGTCCCATCGTGGTTTCCTTGGTCCCCGCAGTGGCCGCATCCCTGGCCGACCGGCTCGAAAACCTCCTGCCGCAAACACAATGCACCAAGTGCGGCTACAACGGCTGCCGCCCTTACGCTGAAGCCATGGCCAACGGCGAGGCGCTACCCAATCGCTGCCCACCCGGCGGCGCGGAAGGTGTCCGCCGGCTGTCCGACGCTCTCGGCCGCACGGGTGACCTGTTGCCGCTGGACCCTTCCAACGGCATCGAACAGCCACGCGCCGTGGCGGTCATCGACCCGGAGCGCTGTATCGGTTGCACGCTGTGCATTCAGGCATGCCCGGTCGATGCCATCGTCGGTGCACCCAAGGCGATGCACACGGTGCTGGAAGACTGGTGCACCGGCTGCGACCTCTGCGTACCGCCCTGCCCCGTCGATTGCATCGACATGATCCCCGTCACCGGCGAACGCACGGGCTGGGACGCATGGAGCCAGCAGCAGGCCGATGTCGCGCGGGACCGCTACATCTTCCGCAACGCACGCCTCAAGCGCGAACAAGCCGAGAACGAAGCGCGGCTTGCCGCCAAGGCCGCAGCCAAACTCGCTGCCGTCAGCGCCGAACAACCGGCTGACAATGCCGAACTCGCCGCGCAGGCCCGCAAGAAGGCGATCATTCAGGCCGCGATTGAACGCGCGCGCCAGAAGCAGGCCGAGATGGCCGCGCGCGGGCAAGGTCCGCGCAACGTGACTGACGTGTCGGCGGATGTGCAAGCCCAGATTGACGAGGCCGAAGCGCGCCGCAAACGCATCGCCAGCCAGATCGAACACGGCACCAAACCCGACGCGGACAAACCCTGAACCCCTGCCCGACGATGAATCCCGCCAAGCGCCACGCCATCTTCGAGACCCTGCGCGAAAACAACCCGACGCCGACCACCGAGCTGGAATACACCACGCCGTTCGAGTTGCTGATTGCGGTGCTGCTCTCGGCGCAGGCAACCGACGTTGGCGTGAACAAGGCAACGCGCAAGCTGTTTCCGGTGGCCAATACGCCCGCCAAACTGCTGGCGCTGGGCGAGGAAGGCATTACCGAATACATCAAGACCATCGGGCTGTATCGCACCAAGTGCAAGCACATCCTGCAGACGTGCCGGATCCTGCTCGACCAATACGGCGGTGAAGTGCCGCGTGACCGCGCTGCGCTGGAAGAACTACCGGGTGTGGGCCGCAAGACGGCCAACGTGGTGATGAACACGGCTTTCGGTGAGCCCACGATTGCCGTGGACACGCACATCTTTCGCGTGGCCAATCGCACCGGGCTGGCGCCGGGCAAGAACGTGCTGGAAGTCGAGCTGAAACTGCTGAAGGTGGTGCCGGAAGAGTTTCGCCAGGACGCGCACCACTGGCTGATCCTGCATGGTCGCTACGTGTGCAAGGCGCGCAAGCCCGAGTGCTGGCATTGCGCTATCGAGCCGCTGTGCGAATTCAAGCCGAAGACACCGGCACCGAAGGAATGAAAAAACGGGGACCGCCGTTACAGATGCGAGTCCCCGTTTTGCTTGCGCGACCGGTTGTGGATCAAACGATCTTGCACGCCTCTTCGAACGACAGGCGCGGGTTGCGCGGGTGCAGCTTCTCGGCGTCGCCGTAGCCGATGTTCATGATGAAGTTGACCTTCCACTGGCCATCGGGGAAGAACGTCTCGTTCACTTTGTCAGCATCGAAGCCGGCCATCGGGCCGCAGTCCAGGCCCAAGGCACGCGCGGCGAGCACCAGGTAGCCCCCCTGCAGCGAGCCGTTCATCAGCGCAGCCGCATTGATCTTGGCCTGGTCGCCGGCGTACCACGAACGCGCATCGGTATGCGGGAACAGCTTGGGCAGTTGCTCGTGGAATTGCGTGTCATACGCAACGATCACGGCGACGGGCGCTTGGCGGGTCTTTTCCTGATTGCCGGCCGACATGCACGGAATCAGGCGCTCCTTGGCGGCCGCGCTCTTGACGAACACGAAGCGGGCCGGCGTGCTGTTGGCGGCAGTCGGGCCGTACTTCACGGTGTCGTACAGCGTATGCAGCAGTTCGTCGTCGACCGGCTTGTCCAGCCACACGTTGTGGGTACGGGCTGCGTGGAACAGTTGGTCCAGCACGGACGGTTCAAGCATCGGCATTGCAAGGTGCTCCGGAAAGAGTTGAGGAGCGCATTGTAATGCGCTGTTTCAGCGCGTGCCGGACACCTGCACGCCCCGGATGGGAATCCCATACCAGTCAGCAGCACGCCTACTTTAGAAAAAACGGCATGCCTTGTTTGTATTTAATCGCACTTATTGCGAGGCGGCATGGCGTGGGCATGGTGATTTTTACAGCCCATCGCGCACAACGGAAAAGAGCCCTTTACAACGGTTTGCTTACGAACTACTTTTTGGTTCGTTATTGCATTACCCGCAGGGCTGGACGTATCGGATACGCATCTGATTTTAAAACAGGTGCGCGGCCGCATTCATCCCCACGTTTTCGCACAGTCCTTGTGAGGCTTTGCGCAAACGCCCGCGGGCTTGACCCCATGATCGTTTTCTTTTTGAGATCCGCTCGGATTTCAGGGACGTCTTTTGCCAAAAAATAAACAATTGCATTAATTTCCGCAGACAAGGCGGGAAATCAGAATATTCGCCTTGCGTCGTATAGAAATGACAAAACGCAAAACGAATATGGAGCCCACTTAAAACCAACCGTTTTAAGTGATGGCGTTCGTCACCCTGAAGAAGGTCATTATCGCCATGAAAAAATCCAGGTTATCGACCAGTGATTTTGCAGGTTTGTCTCGAACCTTTGGTGTATCGTTTGCGGCCGCAGTGCTGTCAGCCGTGCTGCTGGCGGGTTGCGGCGGCGGAGACTCATCCGCCACGGCCAACCCCAGCGGCGTTGCCGCCAACGCCGGCAACGCAACCACGCAGCCGGTAGCTGCCGCCGTACCGCCCGACCAGCCTTACGTCGACCCGAACGTCTACGGCACCGGGCCCAACGACGCCCTGGCTGCCGACCCGGGCGAAAGCGCAGCCATCACGCACCACACGGTCACGATCGGCGGCAAGAGCATCGCCTACACGGCCACGGCCGGCCACCTGACGACCATCGACCCGGTTACGTCGCAATCCAACGCGACGATGTTCTACGTGGCGTACACGCAGGACAACCCGGACCCGTCAAAGCCGCGTCCGGTGACGTTCTTCTATAACGGCGGCCCTGGCTCGTCGTCGGTGTTCCTGCTGCTGGGCTCGTTCGGGCCGAAGCGGCTGCAGTCGTCGTTCCCGAACTTCACGCCACCGGCGCCGTACAAACTGCCCGACAACCCGGACAGCCTGCTCGACCGCTCCGACCTGGTGTTCATCAACCCGGTCGGCACCGGTTATTCAGCCGCCATTGCACCGGCCAAAAACAAGGACTTCTGGGGCACCGACCAGGACGCGCATTCCATCGACCGCTTCATCCAGCGCTACCTGACCAAGAATTCGCGCTGGAACTCGCCCAAGTTCCTGTACGGCGAGTCTTATGGCACGGCGCGCAGTGCGGTGCTGTCGTGGGTGCTGCATGAAGACGGCATCGAGCTGAACGGGATCACGCTGCAATCGTCGATTCTCGACTACGCGAATGCGCTCTCGGCCGTCGGCACCTTCCCGACGCTGGCAGCAGACGCGTTCTACTGGAAGAAGACGACACTCAACCCCGCACCGACCGACCTCGACAGCTACATGGTCCAGGCACGCAACTACGCTGACAACACGCTCGCACCGCTTGCGCAAGCGCCAAGCGCCGCGGACGGCGGCTTCGTCAACGTGCGCCTGAATCTGAACCTGGCGACAGCGCAGACGATGGGCTCGTACATCGGCACCGATCCGGTCTCGCTGATCCAGACGTTCGGCAATCCGGCGGCGCTGGGCAACGTGCCATCGCAGAACAACAACCCGCCGTACACGTTCTTCCTGACGCTCAATCCGGGTATTCAGATCGGCCAGTATGACGGCCGCGCCAACTACACGGGCCAGGGCATCGCGCCGTTCATCCTGCCGAACTCGGGCAGCAACGATCCGTCGATCTCGAACATCGGCGGCGCGTACACGGTGCTGTGGAACAGCTACCTGAACACCCAGCTCAAGTACACGTCGACGTCGTCGTTCGTGGACCTGAACGACGCCGTGTTCAACAACTGGGACTTCAGCCACATCGACCCGACGGGCGCCAACAAGGGCGGCGGCAACACGCTGTACACCGCTGGCGACCTCGCCTCGACGATGAGCCTGAACCCCGACCTGAAGGTGCTGCAGGCCAGCGGCTATTTCGATGCCGTCACGCCGTTCCACCAGACCGAGCTGACGCTGGCGCAAATGCCGCTCGACCCGACGCTCAAGGCTAAGAACCTGACGATCAAGAACTACCCGTCGGGCCACATGATCTATCTGAACGATGCGTCGCGCACCGCGCTCAAGGGTGACCTGGCTTCGTTCTACGATGGCGTGATGGCCGATCGTCCGGCCCTGATGCGGGTGCAGAGCCTGCAACGCCTGCCGGCCGGGCAGAAGAAGTAATCGCCTCAAGGCAGAACGCAAAACCGCCCAGTTCACGCTGGGCGGTTTTTTGTTGGGACCGAAGATCCGGCTTCAAGCCATGTCATCCACGCTGTGACCTGCAGGTTTCGCGTCTGCGCGCGTGAGCCAGAGGACGCCCGCGAGGATCAATGCGCCGCCCGTCATCTGCATGGGCGCGATCGATTCGCCGAGCAGCAATGCCGCGAGCAGTACGGTCACCACCGGCTCCAGCGTCGACAGCATCGACGCCTGCGCGGCCCCCAACTTCTGCAAGCCGGCGAAGAACGTCAGGATTGCCACCACCGTCGACAAGCCAGCAATGGCCAGCGCCGCAGCCCAGCCGCTGAGCGTGCCCGGCAGATGCGCAGGCGCGCCAAGCAACGCCATCCCCGTATACACCACGGCCGCAGCGGTACAGATGACGGTCGTACACGCCAATGGATCCAGCCCGCGCGTGACCCGTGCACCGACCGTGATGTAGATCGAGTAAATCACCGCGGAGGCCACCCCCAGCCCAATGCCGAGAAGGCTGCCGCCTGACAGGCCCGCACCGCCCACCGTCAGCCCCGCCCCGACCGAGCAAAGCACCAGCGCGATGATCGCCGCGGTAGTCAGCCGCTCGCGCAGGAAAATCGCCGCCAGTACCGTCACGAACATCGGATACAGATACAGCAGCAGCGCCACCAAGCTGGCCGGCGCGTAGTTCAGCGCCGTAAAAAACGCGAACGACTGCCCGGCATAGCCGATGCCGCCCATGGCCGCCAGCCCCGCCACGCGTGACCAGGGCGGTATGCCGATGCGGCGGACACGCATCACGACCATCAGCGCCGCGGCCGCGATCACAAAGCGTACGATCAGCAGCCCCACCACGTTCGCGCCGCTCGCATAGGCGTAATGCGTGAAGATGGCCATCGCGCCGAAGGATGCGGCGGACACGGCGATCAGCAGCACGCCGAGGAGCTTGTCAGCGGCGCGGGCAGCGAGGGGGGAGTCGGCGGCTTGTCTCATGGGGGGCGGCGTTTTTGTTGGAATCGACCTCTGCGGGAGCGGGCGCCATTGTAGCGTTGCCGTCTCGCGAAGCTGTGCGGCAGGCATCGAGGCGCGCCGGTACAATGGCGGGATCATGTTCAATCCCTCCCGCGACGAAGTCCGTCAATTTTTCTGCGGCGCGTGGCGCAAGCACCGCCAGGCAGAAATCCTCACGCCGCTCGAAGCCATGGCGCTCGACTGGATGCTGCAGCATCCCGAATACCACGACACCCTGGAAGCCGGCGAAGAAGCCCTCGCCCGCGACTACACGCCGGAAAGCGGCCAGAGCAACCCGTTCCTGCACCTGTCGATGCACCTGTCGATCAGCGAGCAGGTATCGGTGGATCAGCCGCGCGGTATTCGCGCTGCATATGAGGCGCTTGCCCAGCGGCTCGACTCGCCGCACGAAGCACAGCACCAGGTAATGGAATGCCTGGGCCAGATGCTGTGGACGGCGCAACGCACCGGCCTACCGCCAGACGGCGACGCCTATATCGAATGCGTGCGCAAGCGCGCCACTGCGCGCTAAATCCAACGCCATAAAGAAAAACCGCTCCGAAGAGCGGTTTTTCTTTACCGGCGATGCCGCATTACTTCTTGAGCACCAGCGAACCGGGCAGAGATTCGATGTACGCGGCAATGTCCTTCAGCTCAGCCTGCGTGAACGGACGCGGCTTGCCGTCGGCACCGATCGTGGCAGGGTTGCTGTTGACCTGGCCCGCCATGATGGCGTTGCTGCGCCCCACCAGCGGGTTGTTGCTGGTCTGATAGGCCAGCAGCGCGTGATAGATGTAGTCGCCGTGCTGCCCGGCGAGCTTCGGATAGTCCGGCGAGATCGGGGCGTTCAGGCCGGCGCCATGGCAGGCCACGCAAGCGCCCTTCTCCACCAGCTGCTTGCCCTTTTCAATATCGGCAGCCTGCGCCGACACAGCGGCAGCCAGCATCAGCGCACCCAGATTGAACGAGATTGCGAGCGAGATCTTCTTCATATTCTTCCTCGTCACTTCTGGGGATTGTTTTGGGTGGCCGGCGTCTGCGCCGCGTAATAGGCGGCCAGGTTGGCAATGTCTTGATCGGTCAGCGAGCCGGCAATGGCGCGCATGGTCGGGTGCTTGCGGTCACCCTTCTGGTACGCATGCAGCGCGCTTTCGATGTACTTGGCGTTCTGGCCGCCCAGATAGGGCACGCGATACACCTCGGGGAACGACGTCTTGTAGTCGGGGATGGCATGGCAGCCGATGCACATGGCGACCTTGTTCTCGGCGGCGGCAGCGTTGCCTTGAACGTCGGCAGCGGCGGCGCTGTTGGCTGCGGCGGACAGTGCGCCTAATGTGCCCAAGGCGGCCACCATGGTGAGGATCTTTTTCATCTCGTTCTTAAGCGTGGAGTTTCAGAATCCTGCTCGCCCTGCCGGCTTGGCTCGTCTCAGCCGGCTGTCTCGCTGGGCGCATTCACCCGCCGTTGGCAACTGGCCAGAGGACGGTCATTTGAGGTGCGTCAAACCGGCGCATTGTACCGCACCGTTTTTTTGCCAGTCCAGTTAGGGCTCCCGTGACTTGACAGCAAGGAATGGCACGGCGCATCCGCCACGCTGCCGCCCGGCGTCAAACGCCCAAATGCTCTTATACTGGCCGCTTCCAAATCTTTTACCGCTCAGTAGGCTTGCACGATGAACACCACCACCTCGCCTGCCCCATCCGACCAGCGCTCACGCTTCGAAGGCTCCGACCAATACGTCGCCACCGATGACCTCAAGCTTGCCGTCAACGCGTCCATGACGCTCCAGCGCCCGCTGCTCATCAAGGGCGAGCCGGGCACGGGCAAGACCATGCTAGCCGAGGAAGTGGCCGCCGCGCTGGGCATGCCGCTGCTGCAGTGGCACGTGAAATCGACCACCAAGGCCCAGCAGGGCCTGTACGAATACGACGCCGTCTCGCGCCTGCGCGACTCGCAGCTTGGCGACAAGGAAAGTAGCAACCGGGTCCACGACATCCGCAACTACATCGTCAAGGGCGTGTTGTGGCAGGCCTTCGAGGCGGATAAACCTGTCGTACTGCTGATCGACGAGATCGACAAGGCCGACATCGAGTTCCCGAACGACTTGCTGCGCGAGCTGGATCGCATGGAGTTCTACGTGTATGAAACGCGCGAAACCATCCGCGCCAAGCACCGCCCGCTGGTGATCATCACGTCGAACAACGAGAAGGAATTGCCCGACGCGTTCCTGCGCCGCTGCTTCTTCCACTACATCAAGTTTCCGGATGCGGAAACCATGCAAGCCATCGTCGACGTGCACTACCCGGGCATCAAGCCAGTGCTCGTGAAGGCCGCACTGGATGCGTTCTACGAGATGCGCAACCTGCCGGGGCTGAAGAAGAAGCCGTCGACGTCCGAGCTGATCGACTGGCTCAAGCTACTGCTGGCCGAAGACATTCCGCCGGAATCGCTGCGCAGCCAAGACAAGAACGCGGCGATTCCGCCGCTGCACGGGGCGCTGCTCAAGAACGAACAGGACGTGCACCTGTTCGAGCGCCTGGTCTTCATGAACCGAGCCAACCGCTGAGCGAGTCCGACCATGTCGCGCCTGATCGAGCCCGTCACGCTGTCCGGCCAGCACGCCTGGCTGGAGCCGCTCGGCCCGGAGCACGAGGACGAAGTGCGCGCCGCGGCCGCCGATGGCGAGCTGTGGAAGCTTTGGTACACATCCGTCCCCTCGCCCGACAAGACCGGTGAATGGCTGGCCACTGCGCTGGACATGCGCGAACGCCTCGGCGCCATGCCGTTCGTCGTACGCGAGATGCGCGATGGGCAACCCGGCAAGGTGATCGGCGCTACGCGCCTCTTCAACGTGGACGAATCCAACCGCCGGCTGGAAATCGGCCACACGTGGTATTCGAAGGCAGCCCAGCGTACGGCCATCAACACGGAATGCAAGTTGCTGCTGCTCACGCACGCGTTCGAGACACTGCACTGCATTGCGGTGGAATTTCGCACGCACTGGATGAATCACCAGAGCCGCGCAGCCATCGCCCGGCTGGGCGCCAAGCAGGACGGCGTGCTGCGCAACCACCAACGCATGCCGGACGGCAGCTTCCGCGACACGGTCGTGTTCTCGATCATCGAATCGGAATGGCTGACCGTGAAACGCCATCTGCAATACAAGCTCGAGCAACCGCGCGCCTGAGCGCCGGAGGACCACCATGCTCATCGATTTCTTCTTCACGCTGCGGCACGCCAAGCTGCCGGTCTCGGTCAAGGAATACCTGACGCTGCTTGAAGGGCTCAAGCAGCAGGTCATCGCGCCGTCGCTCGACGAGTTCTACTTCCTGGCGCGCATGACGCTGGTGAAGGACGAAAAGCACTTCGACAAGTTTGACCAAGCGTTCGGCGCCTACTTCAAGGGCGTGGAAGGCGCGGTCGATTGGCGCGCGGACATTCCGCTCGATTGGCTCACCAAGAAGCTGGAGCGCGAACTCTCGCCGGAGGAGAAAGCAAAGATCGAGGCCATGGGCGGCCTCGACAAGCTGATGGAGCGCTTGAAAGAACTGCTGAACGAGCAGCACGAGCGTCACGAAGGCGGCAACAAATGGATCGGCACGGGTGGCACGTCGCCATTCGGGCACGGCGGCTACAACCCGGAAGGCATCCGTATCGGCGGCCCATCAAAGGGCAACCGCACCGCGGTCAAGGTGTGGGAAGCACGCGCGTACAAGGACTACGACGACACCGTTGAACTCGGCACCCGCAACATCAAGGTGGCGTTGCGCCGCCTGCGCAAGTTCGCGCGTGATGGTGCGGACATCGAGCTGGACCTGGACGACACCATCCACTCCACCGCCGCCAACGCCGGCTTGCTCGACATCAAGATGCGCCCCGAGCGGCACAACAACGTCAAGGTACTGATGCTGATGGATGTGGGCGGCTCGATGGACGACCACATCAAGCGCGTGGAAGAACTCTTCTCCGCCGCCAAGACCGAGTTCAAGCACCTCGAGTATTACTACTTCCACAACTGCGTCTACGAATGGCTGTGGAAGAACAACCGGCGCCGCCATGCGGAACGCTTCTCCACCTGGGACGTCATCCGCAAGTACCCGCCCGATTACAAACTGATCTTCGTGGGCGATGCGACCATGAGCCCGTACGAAATCCTCCAGGCCGGCGGCTCGGTCGAATACAACAACGCTGAAGCCGGTGCCACGTGGCTCAAGCGGCTGATCGAACAGTTCCCGAAATTTGTCTGGCTCAACCCCGAGCCGGAAGGCCTGTGGGAGTACCGCCAGTCCATCTCGGTCATCAACCAGATCGTGAAGACGCGGATGTATCCGGTGACGATTGCGGGGTTGGAATCGGCGATGCGGTTGTTGTCCAAGTAAGTGTCTTGGGGATGCCGGCCCCGTCAATTTCACCGGTCTGGCAACATGGCATGGGCCGCCTCGATGATTCGTTGCGCCTCTGCTGACCGCTGCTGAGGCGGCACGCCAAGCTGTTCTGCAACGCGCGCGGCCAGTCCATGAATCTGGGCCCGATGCGCGGGAGCCGCAAGCTTGCCCTTCACCCGTTGCGAGAAATTTCCGTCAAGAACGTGCTGCTCGCGCCAGTGACCAACACCGCTTGGCAGGACAGAATCGATAAAGGCAGCGAAGCGGGCGGTAGGCCCGGCCTCACTTTGCACACGCCGGGCAATTTCTGCGGGACCTGCAGACCGTGCCTCCAGAACCAGATCATTCGCGGCAATGCGGGCGTCGCGGCCCGTTTCCGCATTGAAGTGCAGCGTAGTTTCCAGCCCGGCACGACGCTTGGCGAAGCGGGCATCGGATGCGAGTACCGCGGGTCCAGCGGCCCAGGCGTCCATCACGACCGTCCGCTCCGACTGTTCGGCAACTGGAGCGGTTGGCACTCGGCCTTCTGCCCACGTGTGTCCAACGGCCGGGGCACTCACGTAATGCACTTCTTCGTGGGGCGCCAACCGGCGGCTGTGATAGACGCTCGTCGTGCTGGTGTGCTCGCCACAATTTCCAGCGCCAAATACCGATGCCGCGGCGGCGGAATAAGGCGCGCGCTGGGTGAACGCGTTCCAGGGCACCTTCGCTTTCCGCTCACGTTCCAGCCTGAAGGTCCGCGCTGCCTTCGTCCGCCAAGTACTTTCGTTGTGGGTGGCTCGCACGTCCACGTCGACGTTGCCGCGACCATGCTTAAGCAGTTGGCGGGTTTCGTTCACGCTGGCGTTCGCCAAGCGAAGGCGAGATATTTCCGATGCAGCCACCGGGCGCCCATCCACTGCACGCGCAAGCAGGTACGCAGCGAGTGCCAGCTCCGCGTCGGAAACTTTGGCCGGCGCGGCGGACACCCGCGCTGAGCCGCCAGTACGCGAGCTGGGAAGGCTCGCCAAGGTCGGGGAACGCATGCGCACCGTCGGTTGATTTGCCCCTTCTTGAAGCGTGCGCTCTGTTGGGGATACAGACGATGGCAGCGGTGAGAGACTGCGCGATGGCTCGCCTGTGATTTTCTTGTGCATGCCGGACCTCCAATCGGAGGTCGAAGGCTACCGGAGTCTCACCGTCGATCTGCGAGCGCATGCGAAAGACGGGATCAGGGGACGAAACCGGATGAGATGCAGTGCCCTGCGTATTCCTGTTCGGGAGAGTGCCGATTACCTGACGCGTAATCGACACCATCCACGCTGGCGCCGAAGATGAAGCCATCCAGCGCGATCGCTCATCCCGCGCTGGCCAAGCTCCCCACTTCGAACGGAGAAACGCCATGACTGCCACCCAACTTGCCGCCAACGACACGCTCGCCGATACGCTGGTCGATCGTTATATCGCCGCGTGGAACGCGACGGACGCTGCCCAGCGCAGCGCCCTCGTCACGCAGACCTGGACAGAAGGCGCCACGTATGTCGATCCGCTCATGCAAGGCACCGGACATAGCGGCATCGAAGCGCTCATTGCAGGTGTGCAGGCCAAGTTCCCAGGTTTCCGCTTTGCGCGCGACGGCGGCGTGGACGTTGTACATGACACGATCCGTTTCCGCTGGACGCTTGGCCCCGAGGGGCAGGCGCTGGTCAAGGGCACCGACTTCGTGCGCATTGAAGGTGGCCGCATGCACGCGGTGACTGGCTTCATCGACCAGATGCCCGGCATGGGCGACGCCGCCTGAGCCGTCTCCCAAAAAGCAAACGCCCCGCAATGCCGGGGCGTTTTGCATTGGCTGCATGCAAAGATCAGATGGACAGCGCGTCTTCCTGGCCGGCATTGGCACTGCGCAGTCCGTCTGCCCAGCCTTTGGTCGGCAGCTTGAGCGAGGACTGCAGCGCAGCGGCGCGCGCCTGCACGGCTTCCCAACTAACATGCAGCGGCGGGCCATTGAACGCCAGCGCGATCACGTTGCCGTCGTGCACCTCAGGGAAGACCAGCACGCGATTGTCGAACGCATCGCAAATGCGCTCGATATTGCGCGGGAAGCTGGTGTGGTCGCCAAACAGGTTGATCGTCATCACGCCCGGGGAGCGCAGTACCTGGCGGCAAGCCTTGTAGAACGCCGGCGTATCCAGCACCGGGCCGCGCGCGGTGGCGTCATACAGGTCGATCTGCAGTGCATCGACGGTGCCGTGGTGGCTGGCGTCCATCACCCAGTCGTAGGCATCCTGTTCGAGCACGCTCAAGCGCGCGTCGTCAAACGGCATGCTGAACATGCTGCGCGCTGCGACGATCACGGACGGGTTCAACTCCACCGCCGTCACCTGCGCGGGCGCGAGTTGGCGGTGGCAGAACTTCGTCAGCGCGGCAGCGCCAAGACCAAGTTGCACGACGTGGAAATCCGGCCGCGCGGCAGGATCGAGAAACAGCATCCAAGCCATCATCTGCTGTGCATATTCCAGTTCGATGGCATCGGGCTTGGACAGGCGCATGGCGCCCTGCACCCATTCAGTACCGAAGTGCAGATAGCGCACACCGGCCAGTTCAGAAAACGTGACCGGCGCAAAGCGCGGGGCCATGCGCTTCGGTTCATCGTCGTGGTCCAGGCGGTCTTCGCGTTTTGCGCGGGCCGGGCGGCGCGAGGCGACGGCCTCGATGGATTTACGTTTCAACAGCGTCATAAAGCGGATCAACGGGAAGAAGACTGAGCGGCAGCGGCGCGCTGCAGCCACTCGCGATTGTGATCTTTGGCGTAGCGCGTCCAGTGCTTGGCGTCGCGCAGGATCTCTTCAAACAGGGTCTGGGCGCGCTGTTTGTCGGCGTCGTTGTTCTGCACGAGCAGCCATTCGCCGAAGAGGCAGCGGGCAGCCGCGTCGTTCGCACAGGTCAGGGCTTGCTCGAATGCCTCGCGCGTGTTCGGTGCGTTTGTCGCGGCCAATGCGCGTGCGTAGAGCAATGTCGGATCAGGCTGCTGGCGCGTCACACGATGCGCTTCGAACAGTTTGTCGAGCGTGCCCTTGGCAAGTGCCGCATCGCCGGTGGCGAACTGCGCGCGGGCCAGGCCCAACAGCACGGCCGGGTCGCCCGCAAACGGGCCTGTGGCTGCCTGCTCAAAATGCTCGCGCGCCTCTTTGGCATTGCCGGCTTCCAGCAGTGCTTCGCCCAGGCGCAAGCGGTGTTGCACGGTCGGGGCGCGGTCGAAATCGTTGCGCGCCTCGCGCACGGCGCGGTTCGGGTCGATCAGTTGCGTCACGGCGCGGCTGGCAACGCGTGCGCCGCGCGAGTGGCGCATCTCAGGCAGATAGATCGCGAAGAAATACACCACGCTGCCCAGCAACGGAAACGCAAAGAGAATGAACAACCAGTACATGTTCTGGTTGTTGCGCACGACGTGCACGGCAAAGAACAGCGCAACGATGACGTGAAATCCGATTCCGAGAAACGGCATGTGAAGGCTCGATAGTGAAATGCACCGACACCCCCCGCGTCGGCCACGGGCGCGATTGTGACAGATGCGCTGCGGCATCGGTGTGACGCGCCCTTAACGTTTGCGCATTGACACCCCCGAACCCGCGTGGAGCCGACCTTGACAGCCGACCCATCAATAAACGCCGGCGCCTGTCGTCAGCCAGCCGGCGTTGTCTTTGAAGCAAGGCGCTTCTTAGGGGCGACCGAGGAAATCCATTTTGCCGATCTCCACGCCGTTATGGCGCAGCAGTGCATAAGCGGTCGTGATATGGAAATACAGGTTCGGCAGCACGAAGCCTCGCAGGTAATCAATGCCCGAGAACTGCAGCTCGCGCGTCGGGCTCTTGAGCGTGATCTGGCGATCTTCGCTGCCGGCAAATGCCGCGGGGTCGATGCTGTTGACGAACTCCAGCGTCTTGGCAATGCGCGCCTTCAGCTCTGGAATGGTCGTCTCCACATCCGGGTACGACGGCACCTCGTTGCCCGACAGACGCGCCGCACCGCCCTTGGCCTGGTCACAGGCAATCTGCACCTGCCGCGGGAACGGATGCATGTCCGGCGCCAGACGCGCGGTCATCAGATTGACCGGGTCGAACTTCTTCGCCTCTGCGTGGGCAGCCGCCTTGTCGAGCAGGGCCGACAGGTTACCCAACATGCGGTTCACGGTCGGGACCAGAAACTCGTACATCGAAGGTGTGGTCATGGAAGTGATTTCCTTGGTATCCATCGTTGTGGCCGCCAGCGATTCTCTGCACGACTCGCCGGCGCCGCGCTTTCTTGCGCAGGGCACAGTGTAGGGCAGCGATTCGGCCGCTGCATGAAGCACGCGCACGCCTCGTCATGAGGCATTTGGCACGAGATCAGTGCGGCGAACGCTCTTGACGTGGGCTGATCGACGGGCTCGCCGGCATCTCTCGCGTGGCATGGCTATTGCATGGGCAAGGACAAGGCCAACGGCGGCCTTGATCCACCTTGGCACATCGCGACAACACGCTCCGCAAGGAGCGTCCGGGGCAACGGCGCTCCGAGGCGACACGGCACGACCCGGGCACCCGGAGAGTCGCCGTCTCGCTTCGGAGCGCTTTTTTTCTGGCCATCGCGGCTGCGCGTCGACACCACCACCAAGGCAATGACATGAACGCTTCCACCACCCAGGCTTCCACGTCCGACGTGTCCGTTGAGACCATTGGCGAGCTGATCAACCTGTCCGGACGGCAACGCATGCTGTCGCAGCGGATCGTGCTGCACACGGTGTTGGCCGCGCAGGGTCACGCCGCTGCGCTCGACATCGCGCGGTCATGCCTGGCGACATTCGCATCGGCCCACACCGATCTTGCCGAGGGCAATAAACGCCTGCCCGGAGCATTCTCGGAGGCGTTGCGTCAGCTCTACTTCGGCAAACTTCGTGGTGACGCGCGCATCCGCGAGTTCATCGTTCTAGTCAAAAGCGCGATCGATACCTTGTCGACCGGCGCGACCCAACGCAACGCGTCGCTTGATGCACTGGTGGCACAGGCCACGCCCATGCTGGAACTGCTGCAGACCATTACGCAGGCCTATCAAGAGGAGATGCACGTGTGCGAAGTCGCACTGCGCAAACGCCAGGCAGAAATTGCCGCGCACCTCGGGCGCATCTCGATGCAGGCCAACATCGTCGCCATGAACGCGCGCGTCTCGGCAGCAAGGGCGGGCCCATATGGGCGCGAGTTCTCAGTGATCACCACGGTGCTCGCGGACATCATCCAGGAGATGGACCAGTTGATCCGCAATGTCGTCGGAACCGACGATGCCGCACAGCCCGGCGCCGGCACACGCCGGTCATCGACGCCGGCATCGCGCACATTCGGGCACATGTCGCTGCGTTGATCGTGAGACGGAGAACCGCTTGAAACCCTACCTGCAATTCATCCGCTTGCTTGTGTGCTCCGCCCTGCTGTCTGGGCTGATTGGAAGCGCCTGCGCGCAACCGCTGACGATCAACTCAGCCATCAACAAGGCGGGCCGCCAGCGCATGCTGTCGCAGCGCATGGCCAAGGCGTATTGCCAGATCGGCCTGGGCGTGGAGGTCGAGCGATCGAAGAAAATTCTTGAGCAGTCCGTCGCACTCTTTGATCGGCAGCTTACGGAGTTGAAGGCATTCGCGCCCACACCCGAGATCAAGGACACCTACGCCAAACTTGAACAGTCGTGGCTCATCTACAGGCAGTTGCTGACAGCCGGGGACCCGAACATCGACAACGCGAAGAAGATCGCCCAAGCCAGCGAAGACGTGCTGAAGCTCGCGCAACAGGGCACGGTGTTGCTGGAAAAACAATCGGGCACGGCGACGGGCAAGCTGATCAACGTGGCGGGCCGTCAGCGGATGCTTTCGCAGCGCATCGCCAAGCTAAGCATGTTCCGTGCGTGGGACATTACCTCTGCGCAGATGACGCAGGATCTCGCTTCAGCCATGAAGGAGTTTACGGCCGCTCAGGTCTTCCTCACGTCTGCGCCGCAGAATTCCGGGGCGATCAATAACGAGCTGCAACTGGCCAGCACGCAATGGCTGTTCTTTGCCGACGCGCTCAAACAGACGGAAGGCACGCGCGCGGAACAGTTGCGCAACGTTGCCACAACCAGCGAGCGCATTCTTCAGGTAATGGATGACGTGACCGGTCTGTACGAGGGGCTGGCCAAATAGCTGAGCGCTACGACAGCCACTCACGCAGCGCTTGCCACGCCACCAACTTTTGGGCGTACGGCACGGCTGCATAAGCTGGACTGCTGGAAGGGAGTTTGAGGATGGTGTGCCGGTCGCCGATGTCGCCCAGCGCCTTCGCACCAATGCGCGCGGCGGTGCCGCCGTTGAAGGCGATCACCGCCAGCTCGGGTAGCGAAGCAATAAGGCTGGCCAGATCATTGCCGGCATGGTCGCGGATCTTGCTGTCGAGACTGCCATCTCGCCTGGCCTCGGCCACCACATCCCACAGGCCGATGCGATGGGCGAGCAGCGCCTTCAAGCGCGCGGCGTATTCCATGCCCGGCAGGTCCTGGCCGATCACCTCGCCGGCCAGGCGCCAGAACTGGTTGTGCTTGTAGGCGTAGTACTGCGATTGCGCAAGCGATGCTTCGCCGGGCAGGCTGCCCAGGATCAGCACGCGCGTGTGCGCGTCGACCACGGGCGGAAAGCATCGTTTGAGCGTCACGCTCGTCGTCAGGCCAGCAGGCGGTTCACGCGTTGCACGTACGCCGCCGGGTCGGCCAATGCGCCACCCTCGGCCAACAGTGCCTGGTCGAACAGCACATGCAAGCGATCTTCAAACGCGGCGCGGTCGGCTTCGTTGCCGGTCACGGTTTCCAGCAGCGCGAGCTTGCGCACCAGCGGGTGCGTGGGGTTCAGTTCCAGCACCGGCTTGCTGTCGGGCGCTTGTTGGCCGGCCTGCTTGAGCAGACGCGCCAGCGTGCCGCTGATATCGCCTTCATCGGCCACGAGGCACGACGGCGAATCGGTCAGTCGATGCGTGATGCGCACGTCCTTGGCCTTGTCGCCCAGCACCGCCTTGGCACGCTCAACCAGCGCCTTGAACTCGCCCTCCACCTTGGCGTGCTCGGCCTTCTCGGCCTCGTCTTCCATCGCGCCCAGGTCGAGATCGCCACGCGCCACCGACACCAGTTCCTTCTCTTCGAAGTCGTGCAGGAACGAGAGCATCCATTCGTCCACGCGATCGGTCAGCAGCAGCACTTCCACGCCCTTCTTGCGGAAGATTTCCAGATGCGGGCTCGACTTGGCAGCCGTCCAGTTTTCGGCCGTCACGTAGTAGATCTTGTCCTGACCTTCCTTCATGCGGCCGATGTAATCCGCCAGCGAGACGGTCTGGGCGCTGTCTTCGTTGTGCGTGGACGCAAAGCGCAGCAGCTTGGCAATGCGGTCCTTGTTGGCCTGGTCTTCGCCAATACCTTCCTTGAGCACTTGGCCGAAGTTCTGCCAGAACGTGGCGTACTTTTCCTTCTCGGCCGCGTCATCCGACTCGGCCATCGATTCGAGCATGCCGAGCACACGCTTGGTGGAGCCTTCCCGGATGGCCTTCACATCGCGGCTTTCCTGCAGGATTTCGCGCGAGACGTTCAGCGGCAAATCGGCCGAATCGATCACGCCCTTCACGAAGCGCTGATAGGCCGGCAGCAGTTGCTCGGCGTCGTCCATGATGAAGACGCGCTTGACGTACAGCTTCAGGCCGCTGCGGCGCTCGCGGTCCCACAGGTCGAACGGCGCGTTGGTCGGGATGTACAGCAGTTGCGTGTATTCGCTGCGACCTTCCACACGGTTGTGCGTCCAGGCGAGCGGCTTGCCGTTTTCGTGGGCGATGTGCTGGTAGAACGCGATGTACTGCTCGTCGGTCACGTCTGCGCGCGGGCGTGCCCACAGTGCGCTGCCCTGGTTGATGGTTTCCCATTCGTCCTGGGCCACCATCGTTTTCTTCTCTTCGTCCCACGCTTCCTTGCGCATCTGGATCGGCAGGGAGATGTGGTCCGAATACTTCTGCACGACTGACTTCACGCGCCAGGCGGAGAGGAAATCGTCCTCACCCTCGCGCAGGTGCAGCGTGATGGTCGTGCCGCGCTCGGCGCGTTCGATGGTGTCGACGGTGAATTCGCCGTCGCCGGTGCTTTCCCAGCGCACGCCTTCATTGGCGGCCACGCCGGCGCGGCGCGAGTCCACCGTCACGCGGTCGGCCACGATAAACGCCGAGTAGAAGCCCACGCCAAACTGGCCAATGAGAGCCGCGTCCTTCTGCTGGTCGCCCGACAGCTGGCTGAAGAACTCGCGCGTGCCCGAGCGGGCGATGGTGCCAAGGTTGTGGATGGCCTCATCGCGGCTCATGCCGATACCGTTGTCGGCAATCGTGATGGTGCGCGCGGCAGCATCGAAGCCGATGCGGATGCCAAGCTCGCCACCGCCTTCCAGCAGCGACGGGTTGGCGATGCCCTCAAAGCGCAGCTTGTCCACCGCATCCGACGCATTGGAAACCAGCTCCCGCAGGAAGATTTCCTTGTTGCTGTACAGCGAGTGGATCATCAGATGCAGAAGCTGCTTCACTTCTGCCTGGAAAGCCATCTTCTCGTGCGGTGCGCTCATGGTGTGCATAAAAAGTCTGGAAAGTGGAAAGAGAAGCGGGCTACACGTTGCGCATGCGCCCGCATGAATTTGTGAGGCTAGATAAGGCGTGGCGGCCGGTTTTCAAGCCCCGCGATCGAGCTGTTCCGCCAGGAACCGGAGCAACTCCGGATCGGCGCTGGTCGCAATGTTGAAGCGCATCCACGTCGACGGCATCTGCGACGGCGAAAACAGGCTCCCGGGCGCAAACACATAGCCTTGTTCGTGCCCGGCGCGGGCAATGGCGTTGGTGTCCTGACCGGTATCGGCCCAGAGAAACATGCCGGCCCCCTGCTGCGCAAACAGCTTCAGGCCCATGCGCTCCAGGCTGCGCTGCACGCCGTCGCGGGCGCGGTCCAGACGGGCGCGTATGCGTTCGACATGCTTGCGGTAATGGCCTTCGGTCAGGATCTTGTAGAGCACGCGCTCGTTGATCTCGGGCGTGACCAGACCGGTCAGCAGTTTGCCGTCGACCAGGTTCTTGGCCAGCTCGGGGTGGCAGGCGATGAACCCCACGCGCAGGTTGGCCGCCAGCGTCTTGGAGAAGCTGCTCAGGTAGATCACGCGTCGCAGCTGGTCCAGACTGGCCAGCCGTGTCCCGGGATGTCCGGGCGGGGCGAGATCGCCGTAGATATCGTCTTCGACGATCAGGAAACCGTACTGCTCGGCCAGCCGCAGCAACTGAAACGCCTTGGCCGCCGACAGCGACGTGCCCGTCGGGTTATGCAGGATCGAGTTGATGATCAGCAGCTTGGGCCGGCGCACCTGCACCAGCCCCTCCAGCGCCACCAGGTCGGGCCCCTCGGCGGTGTACGGCACGCCGATCACCTGCGCCCCTTGCGCGGCAAAGCGGCCGAACATCAGGAACCACGCCGGATCGCCCACCAGGACCGTATCGCCGGGCTGCACGTACTGGCGCGCGATCAGGTCCAGCGACGAGGTGATGCCCGAGGTCATGACGATCTGGTCCGGCCGCGCGCCGATCTCCAGCTCCGCCAACCGCGTCTGCAACTGCTGGCGCAGCGGCAAAAAGCCCTGCGGCGATCCCCACGCCAGAAACTGGTTGCCGTTCTGCCGGCCGAGCGTGCGCAGCGCGTTGGCGATCAGCTCGCCGTCGAGCCAGCCGTTGGGCAGAAAGCCGATGCCCGGCGCCTTGCGTGGCTCGGCGGAATGGAACATGTTCCGCAGCAGCCACGTCACGTCGATCTTGCGTGCGGCGGTGGGAGGCGGTGCGACCGGCTCCTCGGGCAGCGGCGTGTGGCGCTCTTTCACATAGAAGCCCGAGCCCCGGCGCGATTCCAGATATCCCTGCGCCACCAGCCGCTCGTACGCCTCCACCACGGTAAACCGCGAAATGCTCTTCTCCTGCGCCAGTTGCCGGATCGACGGCATGCGCATGCCCGCGCGAAACACCCGCTCATCAATGCGCATGCGCGCCCACTCGGTGAGCTGATCCACCAGCGTCATCTGCGCCGACGGAATCGGGTCAGGCAACTGCTCCGCCGCTGGGCGGGCGGCCGCGCGACGGGCGTCCAGGCTGATGATGTGAGAAGTGGAATTCATGACGGGGTAGGCTGAAGCGGGCCGAAAACTGTACAGAAAGCGCCACGACAAAGTGTACAGGTACTGTACAGACACAGTTCGGTAGGATCAAGGTCAGAATTCCGCCCACACCGAACCGGAGACATCACATGCCCACGTTGAAACGCTTTGACGAAGACGCCTACCGCGCCACCTGCGACGCCACGGTCGTCGCCGTGCATCCGGAAGGCATTGAGCTGGACGCGACGGTGTTCTACGCGCGCAGCGGTGGCCAGGCTGGCGACACCGGCACGCTCACCCTGGCCGATGGGCAAACCATCGCGATTGCCGACACCGTCTACAGCCCCGATCGCCAAACCGTTCTGCATGTGCCTGCCGACAACGCTGGCCTCACGCTGCTCGTGCCCAGCACGCCCGTCACGGCCGCCATCGACTGGGACCGCCGCCACCGGCTGATGCGGCTCCATACGTGCCTGCACCTGCTGGGCTCGCTGATTCCCGTGCCGGTCACGGGCTGCGGCATCTCGCCGGACGCCGGTCGCGTCGATTTCGACTTGCCTGAATCGACACTCGACCGCGACACCCTCACCACGCAACTGAATGAACTCATCGGCCGCAACACGCCGGTGCGCATCGATCTGATCACGCCGGAAGAACTCGCCGCGCAGCCCGAACTCGTGCGCACCATCGGCGCGGCACCGCCGGCGGGGGCATCGGCCATCCGCATCATCCATATCGACGGCATCGATCGCCAGCCGTGCGGCGGCACCCATGTGCGCGCCACCGGAGAAATTGGCCGCGTGGTCGTCACCAAGATCGAAAAGAAGAGCCGCCAGAACCGACGCGTGGCTGTGGCGTTTGCAGATTGAGCGGCCGCCATGAACAAGTCCGCCGCCCTGCCCATGCAACACGTCGACCACGCTGAACGCCGAGGCCTGCTGCTCGGCTTCATAGGCGTGGCCATCTTCAGCCAGACGCTGCCGTTCACGCGCATGGCCGTCGCCGAGCTGGATGCCACATTCGTGGCGCTGGCGCGCGCGGTGCTGGCAAGCGCGCTGGCGCTGGGCCTGCTTGCGGCAACCGGCGCGTTTTCTGCGGCCAAACGCCCGCACGGCAATCAGTGGTGGCAACTTGCAGTGACGGCGATGGGCGTGGTGGTGGGTTTTCCGCTGTTTTCATCGCTGGCCATGCGCGATGTACCGGCCGCCCATGGCGCCATCATCACCGGCCTCCTGCCGCTTGCGACCGCCATCTTCGCCGCCTGGTTCGGGCGCGAGCGGCCGTCCGCAGGGTTCTGGCTATGCGCCGTGGTGGGCAGCGTGCTTGTCGTTTCTTTTGCGCTGTTGCAAGGTGCCGGCGCCCTCCACCGCGCCGATTGGCTCCTCTTCGCCGCGATGGTGACAGGCGCCCTCGGCTATGCCACCGGCGGCAAGCTCGCGCGCGAACTGGGCGGCACGCAGACGATTGCCTGGGCGCTGGTCGTCTCGCTGCCCGTGCTGCTGCCGCTGGTGGGCGCGCTTGCGTGGCTGCCGTCCACACATCAGGCCGAAGCGCTGGCGCATGCGTCGTCCCGCGCCTGGATCGGGCTGGCTTACGTGTCGGCCTTCTCCATGTTCATCGGCTTCCTGTTCTGGTATTCCGGCTTGGCAGCGGGCGGTGTTGCGCGGGTCGGCCAGATACAATTGCTGCAACCTTTCATGACATTGATCGGCGGCTGGCTGCTGCTGGGCGAATCGCTCGATGCGCCGACCGTGCTGTTTGCGCTGGCCGTCATTGCCGTGGTCGGCATCGGCCGGCGCACGTCGGTCCGCCGATAGCAACGTCTTCCCTCTTTTGTTGACCGCACTTACCAAGGAGTCTTCATGACCGCCTCGCACGACGCTCAGGCCAAGCTCAAGCAACTCGGCATCGAACTGCCCGCCGCCGGCGCCCCCGCTGCCGCCTACGTCATGGCCGCGCAAACCGGCAATCAAGTCTTTCTGTCCGGGCACATCGCCAAGAAAGACGGCAAGCCGTGGGTCGGCAAGCTCGGCGCCGATATGACCACCGAACAAGGCAACGCAGCCGCACGCGCCATCGCCATCGACCTGATGGCCACGCTGAACACGCACCTGGGCGGTGACCTCAGCCGCGTCAAGCGCATCGTCAAGGTGATGAGCCTGGTCAACTCCACCCAGGAGTTCACCGAACAGCACCTGGTGACCAACGGCGCATCGGAGCTGTTTGCCGACGTGTTTGGCGACGCCGGAAAGCATGCCCGCAGCGCCTTCGGCGTCGCACAGATTCCCTTCGGCGCCTGCGTCGAGATCGAGCTGATTGCCGAAGTCGCCTGAGCGATCTGAGCCGCGCTTTTCACTACAGTCTCTAAGGTGGCGGCCCAATGTTAGACGGGCCGGTTGCCTGCTATTCTCATTGTTTTGCCCACCCACGGCGCCTGCTCACGAGGTGGGCGCCGCAACACTAGGACCACACCATGGACCACACCGCCTGTACCTTCTCCAGCCGCGCTCAGAAACTGACCAGCTCGGCGATCCGGGAAATCCTCAAGATCACCGAACGTCCTGAGGTCATTTCGTTTGCCGGTGGCCTGCCCGCCCCCGTCACCTTCCCGGTCGAAGCGATTCAGGCGGCGTGCGCCCGCATGTTTGCTGACAACCCGCAGGCCTCGCTGCAATACACCCCGACCGAAGGCCTGTCGGTGCTGCGTGAGTGGATCGCCCAACGTCATGGCACCACCGCCTCGCGCGTGCTGATCACCACGGGTTCGCAGCAGGGGCTGGACCTGCTCGGCAAGATCTTTATCGACCCGCAAAGCAAGGTGCTGGTCGAAACGCCGACGTACCTGGGCGCGCTGCAGGCGTTCTCGCTGTTCGAGCCGACTTATACGTCCATCGCCACCGATGACAAAGGCCTGCTGCCGGATGCGCTCACGCCAGAGCTGGCTGCCGGCGCCCGCTTCTTCTACACGATCCCGAACTTCCAGAACCCGACCGGCCGCCGTCTGCCGCTGGACCGCCGCCAAGCCCTGGTGGCCCGCGCGAAAGAACTCGGCGTGCTGCTCGTGGAAGACGATCCGTACGGCGAACTGAGCTACACCGGCGATGCCCTGCCGTCGCTGCGCTCGCTCAATCCGGACGGCGTGATCTACATGGGCTCGTTCTCGAAGATCCTCGCACCGGGCATGCGCCTGGGTTACATCATCGCGCCCGAACATATCCACTTCAAACTCGTGCAGGCCAAGCAGGCATCGGATCTGCACACGCCCAGTTTCACGCAGCGCGTGGCGTACGAGGTGTTGAAGACCGGTCTGCTCGATACGCACATCCCGAGCATCCGAAACCTCTATGGCAAGCAGTGCGAGGCGATGCTCGACTCGCTCACGCGCCATATGCCGGCCGGTGTGCATTGGAATCGTCCGGAAGGCGGCATGTTCATCTGGGTTGAGGTGCCGGAAGGCATCGACACGATGGCGCTGCTGGAAAAGGCCGTCGCGCGCAATGTGGCGTTCGTGCCGGGCGCACCGTTCTATGCCAATGCGCCGCGTCGCAATACGCTGCGGCTGGCGTTCGTGACGGTGGCACCGGAGCGCATCGAGCAAGGCATTGCCGTGCTGGGCGAGTTGATCCGCGCGGAAATTGCAGCGCTCACGCCCAAGGCCGCCTAAATTACATAACGATCCATTCCATCCATTCAAGAAAGGAGCCGTCGTCGATGCTGCGGATCTGGGGAAGACTCTCTTCGGTCAACGTTCAGAAAGTGGTCTGGTGCGCGCGCGAGCTGTCGCTGGACCATGAGCGCATCGACGTCGGCGGCGCCTTTGGCGGTGTCGACACGCCGGAATTCAAGGCGATGAACCCGAACGGGATGATCCCCGTCATCGAAGACGGCCTGAACGATTCCGGCGATACGCGCTTCGTGCTGTGGGAATCCAACGCCATCGTGCGCTACCTCTCGGCGCGCTACGGCCCGGGCAACCTCTACCCGCTCGAGCTTCACGAGCGCGCCGATGCCGACCGCTGGATGGACTGGCAAACCACGTCGTACAGCCCGTCGATGGTGGATGCGTTCATGCAGCTCGTGCGTACGCCGGAAGACCAGCGCGACGCCGAGCGCATTGAACGCTCGCGCCAGGCCGCCGAGCGCAGCACCGCCGTCCTCGAAGCTGTGCTGGCCAAGCAGCCCTACGTGGCCGGCCGCCGATTCACCATGGCCGACATCGTCTGCGGCTGCGCAACGCACCGCTGGCTCGGCCTGCCGATGGACCGCCCGGCGCGACCGAACCTCGAGCGGTGGATGGCCGAGTTGCGCGACCGCCGGGCCGCGCGGGAAGTCCTGGCGCTGCCTGTCGTCTAAGCCCGCCCGAAACCGGTTGCGGTAGCATCACCAACCGCGCACGGCACCCACGCCGGCGCGGTTTTTTGTTTTCACCGAGGGAAACCCGGATGCCATTGAACCGACCTTCCACCACCGTCGCCACGATCCTGTGGGGCGCGCTTTACCTGGTTGCCGCCATCGTGTCGCATCGGCTGAATGGGCCGGTCGACATGACGGGCTACATCTGGCTGCCGGCGGGCGTGACCATGGCCGCTTTCATGCTGCGGCCGTACCGCGAATGGCCGGGGCTGGGCGCAGCGTTTGCCGTAGCGCAACTGGCGCTGGCAGCCATTGAACACACCAACCCCGCGCACGCCATGCTCTTTGTACTCGACGAGGCGGGTAGCGCGGCGCTGGCCGTGGCGCTGGTGCGACTGGCGCGCGTGCCGCTTGAAGGGCTCTACTTCGTACGCGCGATGCTGGTGGCAGGCGCGGTCAGTGCGCTGCTGGGGGCGCTGTTCGGGGCGGCATGGTTTGCATGGTCACAAGGCGGCTCGTTCGGGCACGTACTGCGCATCTGGGCGGCATCGGATTTTCTGGGCGTGCTGATCGTCACGCCGGTACTGGCGGCATGGTCGCGCTTTCGCGCGTTCCGCTCGGGCGGCACGGACCGCACGGATTTCGTGCTCGGTCTGGCAGCCGTCGTTGCGCTGGCGCTGTCGGCGTACGTCATCTTCGATGGCAACAGCGATGCCAAATTTGGCGACGGAATCGGCTTTGCGCTGACGTACGTCCCGCTGTTCTTTGCCGTGGTCGTGGCCCTGCTGTGGGGCGGCCGCGGCGGCTCCATGGCCGTGCTGCTGCTCACGCTGGTGGCGCTCACACAAACCGCCGAGGGCGACGGCCCCTTCGCCGTGCTGGATCACCACTATGGCCAGTCGCTGCTGGAAGCGCAGCTGTACCTGGGCATTGCCGCGCTGCTGGTGCTGCTGGTGAGCGCGCTCAAGACCACGCGCGAACAACTGCACGAGCAAAGCGCGCAGTGGCAGAACCGCGTGGAACTGGCGTTGGCGGCGTCGGGCCAGCTCGTCTACACCATCGACCCCGCCAGCGGCCGCATCGACTGGGGCGGCGACGTGGCTCTCGTGTTCGGACACGAACCGGCGAGCATGGCGTCGATCTCGACCGTGCTGCAACTGGTGCATCCGGATGACCGCGACGCGCTGCGTGCGCGCTGGCTCGGCGCAGCCGCGCTGGAAGACGAGGCCGCGACGCCCGCACGCCGCCAGACGTTGCGCATCACGGCGCGCGACGGCACGCTGCACACCGTGGTGGACACCGGTCGCCCACTGACGGACGCCGTTGGCAACACGGCGCTCGTAACCGGTACCTGGTCGGTCGAGACCGCACTGTGACCTCATCGGCGCCCGGCAGCACGGCTGTGCTGCTGATCCATGGCCTGGGCGGCACGGCCTACGACCTGGGCGTGCTGCAGAAAGCGCTGCGCAGCGCTGGCGCCGTCACGCACGTGCCGACCTTGCCCGGCCACGGCACGCGCCCAGAAGACCTCATCCACATGCCCGCCGAAGCATGGCTTGAAACGCTCACGCAAACGTATGAGCAGCTCGTCGCCGAGCATGACACCGTGCATATCGCGGGGATGTGTATGGGCGCATTGCTGGCGCTGGTGCTGGCGCATCGCGTTCGGCATGGCATTGCGCGCCCGCAAGACAGGCTGGCGCTGCTCGCCACGCCCATCCATATCGATGGCTGGTCCACGCCGTGGTATCGGGATCTGCGCTACGCGGTCTATCGCATCCCGGGCATGGCTGCGCGCATGCGCGTGGAAGAAGATGAGCCGTTCGGCATCAAGAACCCGCTGTTGCGGCGGATCATCAAAGCCAAGCTCGCGCGAGGTGACAGCTTCCATTATCCGTGGGTGCCGCTGGCGTGCATTCGTCAGGTGGACCGGCTGCGGCGCTGGGCGCTGGCCGGGGCGCCCGAGACGCAGTGCCAGACGCTGGTCATCCATTCCCGCGAAGACGAACTCACCAGCCTGCGCTCGGCCCAAACGTTGCAGGCCACCCTCCCCCATGCGCGCAGCGTGGTGCTGGAAAACAGCTACCACATGATCTGCGTGGACAACGACCGCGATCAGGTCGCCGCAGAGGTCCTCGGCTTTTTCGGTTTCAACCCGGCAGCAGCCAGGCGCAAAGGCCCAGCCGCCGCAGATTGATCACGACGCCGATCAGGCCGCCGGCCCTGCAGTCTCGTGCTCGTGCGCCGCGTCCAGCCGGCGCTGCCGCTCGCTGCCCTTGAACACGCCTCGCACCACCACAAAGAACACCGGCACCAGAAACACCGCCAGCACTGTCGCCGCGATGATCCCGCCCAACACGCCCGTGCCGATGGCGCGTTGGCTGGCCGATGCAGCGCCGCTTGCAATCGCCAGCGGCACGACTCCAAACGCAAATGCCAGCGACGTCATCACAATCGGCCGGAAGCGCAGGCGCGCGGCCTCCAGCGTGGCTTCGATCAGGCCCATGCCCTGCGCCACCAGATCCTTTGCCACTTCGATGATCAGGATCGCGTTCTTGGCCGACAGCCCGATGGTGGCAATCAGCCCAACCTTGAAGTAGATGTCGTTGGGCAGGAAACGCAGCGCGGCGCCCAGCAGCGCGCCCAGCACGCCCAGCGGCACCACCAGCATGACCGCCAGCGGAATCGACCAGCTCTCGTACAAGGCCGCGAGGCACAGAAACACGACGAGGATCGACAACGCAAACAGTGCCGGCGCCTGCGCCCCCGACAGCCGCTCCTCGAACGATTGCCCCGTCCACTCGTAGCCGAAGCCTTCGGGCAGACCGCGCGCAATCGACTCCATCGCCGCCATGGCCTCGCCTGAGCTATGACCGGGTGCCGGCGAGCCGGTGATCGTCATGGCCGGAAAGCCGTTGTAGCGATCGAGCTTGAGCGGCCCGACGATCCACTTCGTCGTGGTGAACGCCGAGAGCGGCACCATCGCCCCCGCGGCATTGCGCACGTGCATGCGACCAAGCTGTTCGACCGAGACGCGCTGCTTGCCGTCGGCCTGCACGATCACGCGGCGCACCTGGTTGCGGTAGACAAAATCGCCCGCGTAGTCGGAGCCGAACATCACCGCCAGCGTGCGGTTGATGTCTTCGATCGACACGCCCATCGACAGCGCCTTCTTGCGGTCCACATCGATCAGCACCTGCGGTGCATCGCCCTGGCCCGCAAACGTGACTTCCGACAGCGCGGGATGCTTGGCGGCCTCAGCGAGCATGCGGTCGCGTGCCTGCGCGAGGCGCTCGTAGCCGGCGCCGCCGCGGTCCTGCAGACGCAGGTCGAAGCCGGGCTTGCTGCCCAGCTCCGGCAGCGCAGGCGAGTTCATCGCCATGACCATCGCGCCCTTGATCTTGCCGAACGCCGCATTGGCGCGCTCGACCACGGCGTCGACGTGCTGGTCAGCGCCCTTGCGTTGCTTCCAGTCCTTGAGCGTCAGGAACAGCATGGCCGCGTTCTGGCCGTTGCCGTACAGGCTGAAGCCCGTGATGGCCAGCGTGGACGCAACGGCCGGCTCCTGCGTCATGAAGTGCTGCTCGGCCTGCCGCACCACGTCGAGCGTCTGCGCCTGTGTGGCGCCCGTCGGCAGCATGACGACGGTCATGAACTCGCCGGTGTCTTCTTCCGGCAGAAAGGCCGTCGGCAGTTGCGTGAACAGCAGCACCACCACGCCGATGACGGCGCCGTACACCACCAGCGCGCGGCCCGTGCGGTTCAGCAGCTTGGCAACGCCGCCTTGGTAGCGTGCCGTCAAACGCGCAAAGCCCCGGTTGAATGCGCCAAAGAAGCCCTTGCGCTCGGCATCGTGGCCGGCCTGCACCGGCTTGAGCAGCGTCGCGCAAAGCGCTGGCGTAAGCGTCAATGCCAGGAATGCCGAAAACACCATCGACACCGCCAGCGACAGCGAAAACTGCCGGTAGATATTGCCCACCGCGCCGCCAAAGAACGCCATCGGCACGAACACTGCCGTCAGCACCAGCGAGATGCCGACGATGGCCCCACTGATCTGCCGCATCGCTTTGGCCGTCGCCTCGCGTGGCGAGAGCCCCTCTTCGTGCATCACGCGTTCGACGTTCTCCACCACCACGATGGCATCGTCGACAAGGATCCCGATGGCCAGCACCAGGCCAAACAGCGTCAGCACATTGATGGAAAAACCCATCGGCAGCATCACCGCAAACGTGCCCAGCAGGGCGATCGGCACCACCAGCGTCGGGATCAGCGTCGCGCGCAGGTTCTGCATGAACAGCATCATCACCAGGAACACCAGCACCACGGCTTCGAGCAGCGTCTTGACGACTTGCTCGATGGCGATGCCGACAAAGCGCGAGCTGTCGTACGCCACCTCGTAGCGCACGCCGGGCGGGAAATGCGCCTGCGCTTCGTCCAGCACCACGCGCACGCGCTTGGCCACACCCACGGCATTGGCGCCAGGGGCAAGCTTGATGCCGATGGTCGTGGCCGGCTTGCCGTTCATGCGCGACAGGTAGAGGTAATCGCTGCCGCCCAGCTCCACGCGCGCCACATCGCGCAGCAGCACCATGCGGCCCTGTGCGTCCGCACGCAGCGGAATCTGGCCGAATGCATCGGGCGTGGTGAGCCCATCGTCACCGGTGACGCTCGCGTTGATGGGCGCACTGCCCGGCACGGCGCCGCTGCCGATTTCGCCCACGGTGATGCGCGCGTTGTAGCGGCGCACGGCGTCGCTCAAGTCACCGGCGGTCAGGCCCAATGCGGTCAGCTTGTCGGCATCGGGCCAGATGCGCATGGCGTATTCCGCATCGAACAACTGCGCGGTGCCAACGCCCGGCACGCGGCGCAACTGCGGAATCAAATCTGACGAAGCGAGGTCACCCAGGTCGATGCCGTCAAAGCGGCCACGCTCGGCCGTCAGCGACAGATACATCATGTAGTTCTCGGCCGCCTTCTCGATGCGGATGCCGTTGCGGCGCACGACTTCAGGCAGGCGCTCCTCGACGATCTTCAGCCGGTTCTGCACCTCCACCGCCGCAAGATCGGGGCTCGTGCCCTGCGTGAACGACAGGTTGATCGATACGTTGCCCGCCGCGTCGGACGAAGACGACATGTACAGCAGCCCCGGCGCGCCGTTCATCTCGCGCTCGATGATGGCGGTGACGGCGCTCTCCACCGTGCGCGCAGACGCCCCCGGGTAGTTGGCCGAAATGCTGACATTGGGCGGCGCGATGTTCGGATACTGCGCCACCGGCAGCTTGGGCAGCGCGAGCACGCCGGCCAGAATGATGGCCAGCGCAATCACCCAGGCAAAGACCGGGCGGTCGATAAAGAAGCGTGCCATGGTCAGCCCTTCTTCGGCTTGGTGTCAGCACGCGGTGCTGCGGGCACCGGCTTGACCGCCATGCCTGCTTCCAGCGTCTGCATGCCCGGAATGGCGAGGCGCTCTCCGCCGGACAGCCCGCTTGTCACCAGCCATTGGTCACCGGCCAACGTTTGCGCAGCCACGGGACGCACGGCCAGCGTATTGTCGGCCTGCACCAGGAACACCGATGCCCCCTGGCGGTCGCGCTGCAACGCGCCCTTCGGAACCGTCACCGCGCCCTGCTGCACGGCGTGCGAAAGCTTCACGCGCACGTACATGCCAGGCAGCAGCAGGCCGTCGGGGTTGGGCAGCACGGCGCGCATCGAAACGTTGTCCGTTGCGCGGTCCACCGCCAAGTCGGAGAACAGCAGCCTGCCCGGGCGCTCGTACGCCACGCCGTCGCTCAGGATGACCTGCACGCCGATGTCCTGGCCGCTCAATGCGGCGGCCTGGCCCTTCTTGAGCGCGCGCTGCAAGGCCAGCACTTCGGCGGCGGGCTGCGCAAAGTCCACGTAGATCGGATCGATCTGCTCGACAGTGGTGAGCGGCGTGGCAGCGTCTTCCTTGACCAGCGCACCTTCGGTGACCTGCGCGCGGCGCGAGCGGCCGGCGATGGGGGCCGTGACGGTGGCATAGCCCAGGCGCAGTTGTGCGGTTTCCAGGGCGGCACGGCTGGACACCACGTCTGCGGCGGCCTGACGCTCGGCGGATTGCGCTTCAGCGTATTCCAGCTCGCTCACGGCGCGCGTGGCGGCCAGCCCCTTGTAGCGCGCAGCCTTGTCACGAGCGATAGCGAGTTGCGCCTGCGCACGGGCAAGCGCGCCTTGCGCGGCGTCCACCTGCGCCTTGAGCGGTGCCGGGTCGATGCGGAACAGCACCTGGCCGGCCTTGACCACCTGGCCTTCTTCGTAGGCGCGCTTGAGGACGATGCCGTCAACGCGCGCGCGCACTTCGGCAGTGCGATACGGCTCAAGGCGGCCCGGCAATTCGGTCACCAGCGGCGCATCGGAGCGCTGTGCAACGACAAACTCGACCTCCGGCGGACCAGCGGGCTTGGCGGCCTCATCAGCATGCTTGCCGCACGCCTGCAACACAGTCAGGGCGCACGCGCACAACAACCACCGGGACGAACGGGAACGACGGAACAACACGGAGAACATCATGGAAAGGGGGCTGGGCGCGGCCGCGCCCGAGGTCTTGAAAAAGCGAAGCGGAAGGCTAGCACGCACATCCGCCGCAGTCTGACCGATTGATTTCCCAGTCTGATCAAGACCTTACGAAGCAGGCGCTGCGTGCGTACGCAGGCCGGCCTGCTTCTGCTTGACGCTGTTTCAGAAGACGCGACCCAGCTGCAAATACACGTTCCACACGCCCTGCGGCGCCACCGCAAAACCGAAGTACAGCGGCCCGATGGGGCTGTTGCCGCCAACAAATACGCTGCCGCTCTTCAGGTAAGGGCCCCGCCCGAAGTTGTTGCGCAACTGCCAGACGTTGCCGGCCTCGGCGCTGGCGCCGAACACCGGAGCGCGCAGGCCGAGCAGGTCGTCCACGCGCAGGTCGTACAGATACGTCAGGCGGCCGTACAACATGTACTGGCCGTTGAACTGGTCCTGCGCGTAGGCGGAAAGGTGCTGGAAGCCGCCCAGGAAAAAACCCTCGTTGGCGCCATTGCCCGTGTTGCCATCGTTTTCGCGCGTCGGGCTGTTCACGCCAAACTGGCCCGCCCCCTCCAACGCCACATTGAACGTGTGACGGCCGTAACTCGTCGCCCACAGGCCCTTGGCCTGGGCGGTGTTGAACTTCTTGTCGAGCGAACCGAAGCCCGCTTCCACACTGCTGTAGAAGTAGTAGCCGCTGCGCGGGAACAGCGGGTCATCCAGCTGATCCAGCGTCAACTGGGCGCGGAAGGCCGGCTGCTTGGCGCGAAGCGTCGGCAAGTCCAGCGCGCCTTCCTCCGTCAACGCCAGGTAATTGAACGCCGCGCTCTTGCTCATGTAGTTCACACCCAGCCGCAGTTCGCCCTTGCGGCCGAGCGGGATACCAAGGTCCACGCCGGCACGTGCGGTCTCCAGGGTCATGCTGTTGAACGGCTTGGCGTCCTTGGTCGGCGCCTCGTCGTCAAAGTAGAGATCCGAGCGCCGGCGCGAGTACTCGGCATACGGCGCCACGTAGAACCCGCGCGCCTGCCACAGCGGCTGGCGCAACTCGGTATGGATGCTCGCCCGGTTGCTGCCGAGCACGATGTCATTGCGCCACTCCAACCCGCTCTGCGTGAGCCACGGATACCGATGGCCGAGATTGACGTTGAACGCGCCGCGCCCGTCGAAGTTGGTCGACATGCCCAGCCCGAACAGGAAGAACTGGTTGCCCCACGACTTTTCATGCGCGTCGATCTTGAGCGTGTGCACGCCGTTCTCTTCCACCAGTTGCTGCGTGACGGTTTCGAAGTCGCCGGTGGTGGCCAGCGCCGACAGCTCGCGGTTGAGCGCTTCGGCGTCATACGCGTCGCCTTCGCGCACCTTGATCAACTGGCGCACGCGCGCGGGCGGCACACGGCCGCTGGTGGTCACATCGATGGCGTCGATGCGTGCGCCCGCCACCAACGTGCCCTGCGGCTCATGGGCCGTGCGGTACACGGCATACGCCTGCGGCGACAGCGACAACGTCGCGAGCTTCGCTTCAACGCCCTGCGCCGCGCGCTCGCCCTCCCGCACGCCCTGCGGGCCCTTGGCGAAATCGGTGAACGAAAGCTCCGAGAGCTGCGGCTCGATCAGCACATCCTTGCCGCGCAGCAGCGCCTTTTGCGCCCGCACGTTCTGGCCGACGAGGATGGTGATCATCTGCTGCGTCACCGCCGCCGGCGAGGCCAGGTCTTCCGGCCGCTGCAAGTCCGACCCGATGTTGACGGCGATGATGATGTCCGCCCCCATGTCGCGCGCGAGTTGCACGGGCAGGTTGCTCACCAGGCCGCCATCCACCAGCGTGCGCCCGCCCACCTCGATGGGCGCAAACAAGCCCGGTACCGCCATGCTGGCGCGCATCGCCAGCGGCAGCGAGCCGTGGTCGAGAATCACCCCGTCGCCCGTGGCCAGATCCGTCGCCATGGCCTTGAACGGAATGGGCAGGCGCGAAAACTCGATGTTGTCGGGCCACTGCGCCGTCCAGTTCTTGAGCAGCGCGAGCAGGCGGTTGCCCTGCACCAGCCCGGCGGGCAGCTTGAGCTTGCCGTCGCCATAGCCAGCGGACAAGCCGATCGGATACTGGAAATCATCCTCGCGCAGCGATTGCGGCAGCTTGGCCCGATCGTTGCGATCGAACGCGATGTCGCTCAGGTCCACCTGCGAGAGTTTCTGCTCCAGCGCATCGGCACGCATGCCGCTGGCGTACAGCCCGCCCACCACGGCGCCCATGCTGGTGGCGGCAATGACATCCACGGGAATGCGCATGCGCTCCAGCATCTTCAGCACGCCAATATGCGCATAGCCGCGCGCCCCGCCGCCCGACAGCACCAGGCCGATACGCGGCCGCGTCGATTCGGTGTTTGCCTGCGCGGGCGCTGGCGCAGTCTGGCCATGCACGGCAGGCGACAGCGCCGCCAATGCCACAAACACGGTGACCACGGCGGTAGCCAATCGGGAGCCGTGGCGGCGAAGCAGGAAGGCCGTCAGAGAAGCCATGAATGGAGGGCGAATTGGGGTGGTGGGCAGCGCTGCAGGCGCAATGATTCCACAACCCGGATTTACCCGGTGCGATTGCGTGCGCCGCGTCAACCCTCGCACCGCCGCCGATGAATACTTTTCAGGGCGAAAGTGACAGAATATTGCCGGGACCCGGACACGCTTGTTCCTACAATCCGCGTTTGCCCCTGCGAAAAGGGGCGACAGAAGACGTTCGGTATCGACAAGAACTGAAACGCCCAAACAGGAGGAGATCAAGATGTGGAATCAAGTCTATGACCCGCTCGGCAGTGCCGTGTGGTCAACCCTAGCGGCCGGGGTACCGGTTGCGGTGCTGCTGTGCTCGCTGGCGTTCTTCCATATGCAGGCGCATCTGGCCGCCGGCCTGGCGCTGATTGTCGGGGTGGGGATCGCCTCGTTCGTGTTCGGCATGCCGACCGCCATGGCCGGCAAGGCAGCCGGTCTGGGCATCGTCTCCGGCCTGTTCCCAATTGGCTGGATCGTTCTCAACATCATCTTCCTGCATCGGCTCACCACCTTGAACGGGTCGTTCAAGGTCTTACAGAGCTCGATTTCCGGCATTACCGAAGACCGGCGCCTGCAACTCCTGCTCGTGGCGTTCAGCTTCGGTGCCTTCTTTGAAGGCGCAGCGGGCTTCGGCACGCCGGTGGCCGTCACGGGTGCCATCCTGATCGGTCTGGGCTTCTCGCCGCTGGCCGCGTCTGGGCTGGCCCTGATCGCCAATACCGCGCCGGTGGCCTACGGCGCACTGGGCGCGCCACTCATCGGGCTGGCGTCGGTCACGGGGCTGGACCTGCTGCAGCTCTCCGCCATGGTCGGCCGCCAGCTGCCGTTCTTCTCGGTGCTGGTGCCGTTCTGGCTGATCTGGGCGTTCGCGGGCTTCCGCGGCATGCTGCAGATCTGGCCGGCGATCCTGGTGGCGGGCGTGTCGTTTGCGATTCCGCAGTTCCTGGTGTCGAACTTCCACGGCCCATGGCTGGTTGACGTGATTGCCGCGCTGGTGTCGATGGGCACGCTCACGCTGTTCCTGAAGGTGTGGAAACCCAAGACGATCTGGACGTCGACCGCCCTGCGCAACCGCGAAGACAACTCCCGCGTCGACCCCGAAGCCGCCGCCGAGGCGCGCGAAGCCACCACCGGCACCAACGGCAAGATCACGCGCGTGCAGGCATGGCTGCCCTGGGTGATCCTGACGGTGTTCGTCTTCATCTGGGGCGTACCGCAATTCAAGGCGTTTGCCGACGGCCTCTGGGCATTCAAGTTCGCCATTCCGGGCCTCGACAAGATGGTGCTCAAGGGCCCGCCGGTGGTGCCCAAGGTGATTGCCGAAGGCGCGGTGTTCAACTTCAACGTCCTGTCGATGGCGGGCACGGGCATCCTGGTGTCGGCCATCGTGGGCGGCCTGCTGATGGGCTACTCGCTACCGCGCATGCTCAAGGAGTACTGGAACACCATCAAGCTGACGCGCTATTCGCTGCTGACGATCTGCGCGATGTTTGGCATCGGTTACCTCACGCGCTACTCCGGTCTGGACGCGACGCTGGGCCTGGCCTTCGCCCACACGGGCGTGCTGTACCCGCTGTTCGGCACGATGCTGGGCTGGCTGGGGGTGGCGCTGACCGGCTCGGATACGGCATCGAACGTGCTGTTCGGCGGCCTGCAGAAGACCACGGCCGAACAGCTGGGCCTGTCGCCGATCCTCATGTCCGCAGCCAACAGCTCGGGCGGCGTGATGGGCAAGATGATCGATGCTCAGTCCATCGTCGTGGCCTCCACCGCCACCAAGTGGTACGGCCACGAGGGCGACATCCTGCGCTACGTGTTCTTCCACTCGCTGGCGCTGGCCTTCCTGGTGGGGCTGATGATTACCCTGCAGGCCTATGTGGAGCCCTTCACGCGGATGGTGGTGCACTGAGCGCCCGCTCTCGACGGAAGCTGAAAGCCGCTCAACCGAGCGGCTTTTTTCATGCGAATCCGACACGTCGAGCTAAAAGCCTCGCAAGGCGGGTTCCGAACTCCAACGGCGGAGCAAAAAGCCTCACGCGTCGAGCTCTGAGCTCCAACCGCCGAGCAAAAAGCCCCACGCGTCGAGCTCCGAGCTCCATCCGCCGAGCAAAAAGCCTCACGCGTCGAGCTCTGAGCTCCGCCCGCCGAGTCCTGCACTCCGTAAGCCAGCTCGCCAGCAAGGGCACTTTCACGCGCGTATCATGGGCGGCTCTTCCGCGCACGTCCCGCCCTGGGGCGTCGGTCTCCTCTTCCCCCCGACCCGACATGCTGCTGCGCCGCCTGGAAAAACTCATCGATCCGTTCCGTCCCCTGCCCGACACCCAGCCTCCGGCCAATGTCTGGCGTTTCTATGCGTACTTCCTACGTGAAGTGCGCGGCGTCTTCGCGTTCCTGCTGGTGGTGGGGTTGCTGGGTGCGCTGATCGAGGTCGCGCTGTTCGACTTCCTCGGCCGCATCGTCGACATGATCCAGGCAACACCCGGCCCGGAATTCTTCGGCCGCCACCGCAACGAGCTGTTGTGGATGGCCTTTGTGGCGCTGATCGCGCGGCCGGTCATCTTCGGTCTGCACGACGTGCTTGTGCACCAGGTCATCAACCCCAACCTGTCGAACCTGATCCGCTGGCAGAACCACCGCTACGTGCTCAAGCAGAGCCTGACGTTCTTCCAGAACGACTTTGCGGGCCGCATTGCGCAACGCATCATGCAGACCGGCTTTTCGCTGCGCGATTCCGCCGTGCAGTCGGTGGATGCGCTCTGGCATGTCGTGATCTACGCGATCAGCGCGATGGTGCTGTTCGCCAGGGCCGACTGGTGGCTCGTGGTCCCGCTGCTGGTGTGGATTGGCTGCTACATCGCGGCGCTGAGCTATTTCGTGCCGCGCGTGAAGGCGCGATCGGTCATCGCCACGGAGTCGCGCTCCAAGCTGATGGGCCGCATCGTGGATGGCTACACCAACATCACCACGCTCAAGCTGTTCGCGCATACGCAGCACGAAGAAAGCTACGCGCGCGACGCCATGGCCGAGCAGACCGACAAGACACGCCTGTCCGGCCGCATGATCAGCGGCATGGATTTCACCATCACCGCCATGAACGGCCTGCTGATCGTCGGCACGTCGGCGCTCGCGCTCTGGCTGTGGAGCGAGGGCCGTGTGAGCGCCGGCACCATCGCGCTGACCACGGGGCTGGTGATCCGCATCAACAACATGTCGGGCTGGATCATGTGGGTGGTCAACGGCATCTTTGAAAACGTCGGGCAGGTGCAGGACGGCATGCAGACCATTGCGCTGCCGCGCGCCGTGATCGATCAGCCCGATGCCAAGCCGCTGCATGTGACGCGGGGCGAAGTGCGCTTCGAGCACGTGGGCTTTCACTACGGCAAGGGCAGCGGCGTGATCGAAGGGCTGGACCTCGTGGTGCGCCCTGGCGAACGGATCGGGTTGGTCGGCCCGTCGGGTGCGGGCAAATCGACGTTGGTCAACCTGCTGCTGCGCCTGTACGACGTGGAGCGCGGCCGCATCCTCGTCGACGGTCAGGACATTGCGGCCGTGACGCAGGAGAGCCTGCGCGAGCAGATCGGCATGGTCACGCAGGATACGTCGCTGCTGCATCGCTCCATTCGCGACAACCTGCGCTACGGCAAACCCGACAGCACCGAGGCGGAGCTGATGCAAGCAGTGCGCCGGGCGCGCGCCGACGAGTTCATCCCGCAGCTATCCGATGTGCAAGGGCGACGCGGCTTTGATGCGCTGGTGGGTGAACGCGGGGTGAAGCTCTCGGGCGGTCAGCGGCAGCGCATCGCGATTGCGCGCGTGCTGCTCAAGGACGCGCCGATCCTGATCCTGGACGAAGCCACGTCCGCGCTGGATTCGGAAGTGGAAGCCGCCATCCAGGAAAGCCTGGAAACGCTGATGCAGGGCAAGACCGTGATCGCCATCGCGCACCGGCTCTCGACCATCGCGCGCATGGACCGGCTGGTCGTGCTCGATGGCGGGCGCATCGTCGAGAGCGGCACGCACGCGGAGCTGCTGGAACACGGCGGCCTGTATGCGCGGCTGTGGGCGCACCAGACCGGCGGTTTCGTCGGGGTGGACTGAGCGTTACGAGAGGCGGCGGCCGAGCGTCTCGGGCACCATCGCCAGACCGATCAGCGAAACCAGCCCGCAGCCGATCACGTAGAAGGCCGGCGCGTTTGCATTGCCCGTGAGTTGGATCAGCTCGGTCGAGAAGAACTGCGCAAAGCCACCGAAGATGGCAATGGCAACGCAGTAGGCAATCGACAGCCCCGTGGCGCGCAGCCGCTGCGGCAGCACCTCGCTGACGAGCACCATCGAGGCCGGCGAGGTCATCGACATCGGCACCGACAGGCAGCCGACCACGATCAGCAACCGGGCAAGCGAAGGCTCTGCGTTGATGAGCGCGAAGGCCGGATAGATCATCGCCAGCAGCGCAACGCGCGACCACAGCACCACCTTGCGACGCCCGACGCGGTCGGCCAGCCGGCCGGCGAACGGCGACAGCACCACTTGCACCAGCGCCGCAATGCACGCCGCCCAGATGCCGAGCGACAGCGGCATGTGCAGCACGCTCACAGCGTAGTTGCTGAGGTAGTAGACGATGATGTACGTGGACGAGGCCACGCCGATCATTAGCAGAATGCTGGCTACCAGCGTGCAGCCGTGTTCGCGCAACAGCGGCAGCGTGGCGTCGGCTTCGCGCGTGCTGGACGGGGCGGCGGTTTCCTCCAGACGGCGACGGATGATCAGGCCGACGGGGATCACGAGAATGCCGATCACGAACGCGAGCCGCCAACCCCACGACTCCAGCGCCGCGGGCGCCAGCAGGTTGCTCAGCAGCAAGCCGACCAGCGCGCCGAATAGCGCCGCCAGCCCCTGGCTGAACGGCTGCCAGCTCGTATAGAAACCGCGCGAGCGGTCGTCGGCGTATTCCAGCAGCAGCGCAGTCGAAGCCCCCATCTCACCGCCGATGGCAAAACCCTGCACGAGTCGCGCAAGCACGACGAGCATGGGCGCGAGGATGCCGATCTGGGCGTAGGTCGGCGTCACAACGAAGATCAGCGACGACAGGCCCATCAGCCACAACGTGAGCGCCACGGCGGGCTTGCGGCCTGCGCGGTCGGCGTACATGCCGATCAGCAGACCGCCGAGCGGCCGCATCAGGAAGCCGACGCCAAACGTGGCGAACGACATCAGCAACTGGCCGGTTGCGTTGCCGACCGGAAAGTACAGCCGGCCGATCAACGTGGCGAAGAAGCTGTAGACCACGAAGTCATAGAACTCCAGGCCGTTGCCGATGGTGATGGCGGCAATGGCGCGCGTGCGTGACAGCGGTTGCGCGTGGCCGGTCGCCTGCGCGTCGGCGCGGCCGGCGTAGGACGGCGCAGAGGTGTGGTTCGACATGGGGTGTCTCCGAAACTTGTCTTTGCGGGCAGGCCGGGCTCACACCCCGCTTGCCTCTTCAGCCAGAACGGCTGCTGCGTTGGGCTTCACGCGCAGATACCACGCGGCCGACATGAGCAGCACCCAGCCTGCGCCAACGTACAGCGCTACGCGGGTGTCTTCCATATAGCCCAGCACGCCGATCACGAACAGCATGAACGCGATGGCGAGAGCCGGCCCGACGGGCCACAGCGGCACCTTGAACTTGAGCGCACGCACTTCTTCGGCCGACAGACGCCGGCGCATGGCCACCTGCGAGAGCAGGATCATCAGCCAGACCCAGACGGTCGCGAACGTGGCGATCGACGCGATGATCACGAAGACGTTTTCGGGGATCAGGTAGTTCAGCACCACGCCGCCCAGCAGCGCACCGGCCATGAACAACACCGTCACCCAGGGCACGCCATGGCGCGAGGTTGCCGCAAAGATGCGCGGCGCCTGGCCCTGCTCGGCCATGCCGTACATCATCCGGCCCGCGCCGAAGATGTTGCTGTTGATGGCCGAGATGGCTGCCGAGATGACGATGAGGTTCAGGATCGCCGCCGCAGACTGGATGCCCAGCCCCGAGAAGATCTGCACGAACGGGCTGCCCTGGCCGTCAATGCCCGTCCACGGGAAGATCGCCATCAGCACACACATGGTCAGCACGTAGAACAGCAGGATGCGCGCCGGCACAGCATTGATGGCCTTCGGGATGACCTTGTCGGGGTTCTGCGCTTCACCGCCGGTAATGCCGATGATCTCGACGCCGCCGTACGCAAACATCACCACGGCAAACGACGCAATGAGGCCGCCCACGCCGTGCGGCAGGAAACCGCCGTGCGACCAGAGATTGCTCAAGCCCGACGCGTGCTCGCCGTTCATCTTCACGCCGAGGAACAGGATGACGGTGCCGCCAACGATCATGGCGCCGATCGCCACGATCTTGATGAGCGCGAGCCAGAATTCCATCTCGCCGAACACCTTGACGTTGCACAGGTTCAGGCCGCAGATGAGCATGACGATGCCAAGCACCCAGACCCAGTGCGGCACCTCGGGAAACCAGAAGCCCATGTAGATGCCGAAGGCCGTGACGTCAGCCAGGCAGACGATCACCATTTCGAGGATGTACGTCCAGCCGGTCAGAAAGCCGGCGAGCGGACCGAGGTTGTCGCGCGCATAGCGCCCGAACGAACCGGAGACCGGCTGGCGCACCGCCATCTCACCAAGCGCGCGCATGACCATATAGACGGCCGCGCCGCCGATGATGTACGCAAGGATCACGGCCGGCCCGGCCAACTGGATGGCCGAAGCGGACCCGTAGAAAAGGCCCGTGCCGATGGCCGAACCGAGCGCGAGAAAGCGGATATGTCGCGCGCGCAGGTTGCGTTGAAGGTGTTCCAAACTGTCTCCTCTTTATGTCGGCGAGGTCGCCTGCAGGGCGGGTCGCGGCTCGACCGGTGGGCCGAGCGGACTCGAATTCACATACAGACAACATCGCTTTGATCGATATGTTGTTGTATATACATTATGAACGGCATTGGGGTATTCCCGAGGGCTGTGCGCCCATCTCGGTGGCGAGCGGGCCAAGAAAAAAGGCGGACATGCGTCCGCCTTGGATTTCGCTGGCCGTGCGGCGCGGGCGCTACACCCAGCCCATGCCGCCGACCAATGCCCCCAGCCCCACCAGCACCAGGGGGTGGACGCGGGTGAAGGAGCACGCCACGACCGTCGCCACGGTCAGCGCGATGGTGCTGAAGCTGCTGTCTGCCCCGCGCGCCAGCACCCAGCCGGTGGAGAACAGCAGGCCGATCGTCAGCGGTGCGAGGCCACGGCGGACCAGCGCGATCCAGCGCGCGTCGGGCTTGCGATCCATGACGCGCGCGATGACGGCAGCAATCACGCACGACGGCCCGCAGATGCCGACCAGCGAGGCAATCGCCCCACCCAGACCCGCCGCCTGCCAGCCGAACAACTCTACGAACAGCACATTGGGGCCCGGGGCCGCCTGCGAGATGGCATACATGGCGCTCAATTGCTCGCTTGTCATGTAATGCCGCGTGTCGACCAGGAAACGGTGCATGTCGGGCAGCGTCGAACTGGCCCCGCCGATAGCGAGAAACGACAGCACCAGAAAATGCCAGAACAGATCGAAGACGGTGGTGAGGTAGCTCATCGCATCGCCCACCATTCGAGCACGAGTGCGAGCGGAATCAGTACCAGCATGACCGGCAGTAACGGCCATTGCAGAACGCCAATGGTCAGGAAAACCGCCAGGCCGATGCCGACCGCACGCCACGTGCGCGACTGCCCCTGCGCCAGCTTGACCGCCGTGGAGAGCACGAGCCCCGCAGCCACGGCCGCCATGCCTTTGAGCAGGTTCTGCACCACCGACAGCGCGCTGTAATGGTCGTACAGCATGACGATCAGCAGCAACAGCACCGCGGGCACCAGCACCAGGCCACCCATGGCGGCCGCGGCGCCGCGCACGCCGTGATAGCGGTAGCCCAGCATGACCGAGAGGTTGACGATGTTCGGGCCGGGCAACACCTGACCCAGGCTCAGCAGCTCGGCGAACTCGGTGTTGGAGAGCCAGCGGTTGCGATCGACAATGCCGGCGCGCGCAAAGGGCAGCACGCCGCCGAAGCCCGACAGGCCCATCCGCGCAAACTCGGTGAAGAGCTTGCTGCAGGACGGCATGTTTGCTGCGGTGTTGGCTTCAGGCGCGGCGGTCGGATCGCTCATGGGCTCAGGCGGCGTCCGGCACGGGCTTGGGCAACGAGAGCTTCGGATCGCGCAGCTTGGGCTCCAGCGTCTTGCCTTTGCGTGCGCGCTTGCCGGCGTACGGCTCTTGGGCGCGCGTCGTCAGGGTCTGCTCGACTGCCTTGCCGCCGCGCGGGCCGGTGCCCGAGAGCACAAAGCCCGCTGCACCAAAGGCCACAGCCTGAAGCAGCGTTTCGTTCTTCTCCAGCTCCATCAGGATCACGCCCCGGCCACCGCTGGCGAGCGTCTTCAACTCGCTGATCTGGAACAGCAGCATGCGGCCGCCTTCCGACAGGCACGCCACGCCATAAGCGTCAGCCGGCACCGGCGCCGGTTTATTGGGCTGGTCGCCCTCGTCCAGCGTCAGGAACGCCTTGCCGGCCTTCTGGCGGCCGACCATGTCGCCCACCTTGGCAAGGAAGCCGTTGCCGCCACGCGTGGAGATCACCAGGCTCTGTTCAGCATGCCCCGCGAACGTGTGGGCGATATGCGTACCCGGCGCGAGTTCGATCAGCGTCGTCAGCGGCACGCCGTCGCCACGGCCACCCGGCAGATTCGCCACGGCCACGGAATAGACACGACCCGTGCCCTTGTCGTCGCGCGTACCGAAGATCAGCAGCGCGTCGGTGGTGCGGCATTCAAACGTGTCGTACAGCGTGTCGCCCGCCTTGAAGGTGAATTGCGTGGCGTCGTGGCCATGGCCCTGGCGCGTGCGCACCCAGCCCTTCTGCGAGACGATCACCGTGACTGGTTCGTCGACGACCTTCACTTCGGCAGCAGCGCGGCGCTCTTCCTGGATGAAGGTGCGGCGGTCGTCGCCGTATTGCTTCGCGTCGGTCTCGATCTCCTTGATGATGCGACGGCGCATCATGGTCTCGGACTTCAGCAGCACGTCCAGCTCGCCCTGTTCTTCGCGCAGGTTCTTCAATTCCTGCTCGATCTTGATGGCTTCCAGGCGAGCCAACTGGCGCAGGCGGATTTCCAGGATGTCTTCGGCCTGACGGTCGCTGAGGTTGAAAACCTGGATCAGCGCGGCCTTGGGGTCTTCGCTCTCGCGGATGATGCGGATCACATCCTCAATGCGCAGCAGCACCAGCTGCCGCCCCTCGAGGATGTGGATGCGGTCTTCCACCTTGCCCAGACGATGGCGCGTGCGGCGCGTGACCGTGGCAAAGCGGTAGGCGATCCATTCGCGCAGGATCTCCGCCAGCCCCTTCTGGCGCGGGCGGCCATCCGTGCCGATCATCACGAGGTTGATGGCCGCGCCCGACTCCAGCGACGTGTGTGCCAGCAGCGTGTTGGCAAATTCCTGCTGGTCGATGTTCTTGCTCTTGGGCTCGAACACGAGGCGCACCGGCGCGTCCTTGCCCGACTCATCGCGCACCGCGTCGAGCAGACCCAGCATGGTCTGCTTCATGGTGAGCTGATCCGGCGACAGCGACTTCTTGCCCGTGCGCACCTTCGGATTCGTCAGCTCTTCAATCTCTTCCAGCACCTTCTGCGACGAGGTGTTGGGCGGCAATTCGTTCACCACGAGTTGCCACTGGCCGCGCGCGAGTTCTTCGATCTTCCAGCGCGCACGCACCTTCAGGCTGCCGCGACCGCTCTCATATACCTGCGCAATGTCGGCTGCGGACGAGATGATTTGGCCGCCGCCCGGGAAGTCCGGACCCGGCATGTACTGCATCAGGTCGGTGCTGGTGAGCTTGTCGTCGCGGATGAGCGCCACGGTGGCGTTCGCCACTTCGCGCAGGTTGTGCGACGGGATCTCCGTGGCCATCCCCACCGCAATGCCCGATGCGCCGTTAAGCAGCACGAACGGCAAGCGCGCCGGCAGCAGCTTCGGTTCATCCATCGAACCGTCGTAGTTCGGGATGAAGTCGACCGTGCCCTGGTCCAGCTCTTCGAGCAGCAGACGCGAGATGGGCGTGAGACGCGCTTCGGTGTAGCGCATCGCCGCCGCACCGTCACCATCGCGCGAGCCGAAGTTGCCCTGCCCGTCGATCAGCGGGTAGCGCAGCGAGAAATCCTGCGCCAGGCGCACCAGCGCGTCGTAGGCGGATTGATCGCCGTGCGGGTGGTATTTACCCAGCACGTCGCCCACCACGCGCGCCGATTTGACCGGCTTGGCATCGGAGCGCAGGCCCATCTCGTGCATCGCAAACAGGATGCGGCGCTGCACCGGCTTCTGGCCATCGGCCACCTCGGGCAGCGCGCGGCCCTTGACCACGCTGATGGCGTAGTCGAGATAGGCGCGCTCGGCATAGGCGCCAAGCGTGAGCGCTTCGGCCGGCTCGCTGGGGTCGAAGAGGATGTCTTGTTGTTCCATGGAGGCTCAAGCGAAAGCGGCGCGCTTCAACTTGGCGGCGCCGCCGGGATCAATGTTGGGGTAGGTTCGTGGCCACGCCGGTGGCCGGGTCCAATACGAGTTCGATGCGTGCGGGCCGGCCCGTGCGACCGGGCTTACGCGTGGCGATGACGCCGTTGGCGCTCACGTTCATCAACCCAGGCACGGCGGCAACGGGGTTGTAGTAACGATAGAACTGCAGCACCGTCTTCACGTAGTTCTGTGTCTCGGCGTAGGGCGGAATGTCGTTGCCGTGCTTCTGCACCGCGCCTTCGCCCGCGTTGTAGGCGGCCAGCACAAGCTCAAGGTTGCCTGAGAACATGCGCAGCAGATCGCTCAGGTAACGCACGCCGGTGGTGATGTTCGTTTTCGGGTCGGCCAGCTTCTGTGCAGCCGTGCGGCGGGCGTCGCCAGTCACGCCGTAACGCGCGCCGGTGTCCGGAATCACCTGCATCAGCCCGATTGCACCTTTGGGCGACACGGCCTGCGGGTTGAAACCCGATTCAGCGGCAATCACGGCCTTCACCAGCGCGGGGTCGATACCGTGCTTGCTGGCGGCCTGGCGGATCAGCGGCTCCACCGTCGGCACGTTCGGATGCTGCAGCACCGCGCGCACCAGGCGCTGGCGCATGCCGGCGGCGTTGTCGAGAGCATCGCGCTTGCTGGCGTTGAGGTACGCATCGGCATCGGGCAGCTCGGTTGCCTGCAGGGCGATGGCGCTGTCGTCCTTGGCCTTGTCGTCACCCTTGCTCGCCACCGCCGCGCCCTTCATGAACAGCACGTAGCGATCGTCCAGCCGTTCGGCGGCGAAGTGCGCGAGACCGTTTTCATCAATGTAGCCGTAGACGTCCGCGCGCACCGGCTGGCTGGCCAACAGGGCCAGCGCCGTCAATGCGAATGCGAAACGTGCAAACAGCTTCATCGTTGTCGGTCAGCGATCAAATATCGGCTTCGACTTCGTTGCCGCGCGCTTCCAGCCACGTGCGGCGCGCGCCGGCTTCGCCCTTGCCCATCAGCATGTTCATCATGTTGATGGTCTGGTCTTGGCCCAGTTCGCCGAGCGCCACGGGCAGCAGACGGCGCGTGTCGGGGTTCATGGTGGTTTCCCAGAGCTGCTCGGCGCTCATTTCGCCCAGGCCCTTAAAGCGGGAAATCTGCCAGGCGCCTTCCTTCACGCCGTCCTTGCGCAGCTTGTCTTCAATGGCTTCCAGCTCGCCGTCGTCCAGCGCGTAGAGCTTCTGCGCGGGCTTCTTGCCGCGCGCGGGGGCATCGACACGATACAGCGGCGGCCGGGCCACGCATACGTTCCCGCGATCGATCAGTTGCGGGAAGTGCTTGAAGAACAACGTGAGCAACAGCACCTGGATGTGCGCGCCGTCCACGTCAGCATCGGACAGGATGCAGATCTTGCCGTAGCGCAGGCCCGACAGGTCGACCGCATCGTTCGGCCCGTGCGGATCCACGCCGATGGCGACTGCAATGTCGTGCACTTCGTTGTTGGCGAACAGGCGGTCGCGCTCGGTTTCCCACGTATTGAGCACCTTGCCGCGCAGCGGCAGGATGGCCTGGAATTCCTTGTCGCGGCCCATCTTGGCCGAGCCACCGGCGGAGTCACCTTCCACCAGGAAGAGTTCGTTGCGGGTCACGTCGTCGGACTCGCAATCGGTCAGCTTGCCAGGCAGCACGGCCACGCCGGAGCCCTTCTTCTTCTCGACCTTCTGCGAAGCACGTGTACGCGCCTGCGCCTGCTTGATGACAAGTTCGGCCAGCTTCTTGCCGTGCTCAACGTGCTGGTTCAGCCACAACTCCAGCGCCGGGCGGCTGAAGGTCGACACGAGCCGCACTGCATCGCGGCTGTTCAGGCGTTCCTTGATCTGCCCCTGGAACTGCGGGTCGAGCACCTTGGCTGACAGCACGAACGAGGCACGCGCAAACACGTCTTCGGACATCAGCTTGACGCCCTTGGGCAGCAGCGCGTGCATCTCGACAAAGCTCTTCACCGCCTGAAAGAGACCTTCGCGCAAACCCGATTCGTGGGTGCCGCCGGCGGGCGTGGGGATCAGGTTGACGTACGACTCGCGCACCGGCGAGCCCTCTTCCGTCCAGGCCACCACCCACGATGCGCCTTCACCGAAGGCAAAGCCTTCTTCGCCCGGCTTGTCGGGATCGGCAAAGTGCTCACCTTCGAACAGCGGGATCACCGGCTCGGCACCGCTGCCCTGCGCAAGCGATTCGATCAGATAGCCGCGCAGGCCCTGGTCGTATTGCCATTCGAGCGTCTCGCCGGTTTTTTCCAGCGTGAGGGTGACCTTCACGCCCGGCAGCAGCACCGCCTTGCTGCGCAGCAAGCGCTGCAGCTCGGCCTGAGGGATGTTCTCGGAATCGAAATACTTGGCGTCGGGCCACGCACGCACGCGCGTGCCGCTCTTCTTCTCGCCGCGCTCGGCCTTGCGGGTGGTCAGCGGCTCGATCACGTCGCCGCCGGAGAACGCGAGCGTCGACACGTTGCCGTCACGCCAGACCGTTACTTCCAGCCGCGTCGACAGCGCGTTCGTGACCGACACGCCCACGCCGTGCAAGCCGCCGGAGAACGCGTATGCGCCGCCGCGGCCCTTGTCGAACTTGCCGCCGGCATGCAGACGCGTGTAGACGATCTCGACCACCGGCACGCCCTCTTCGGGGTGAATGCCGACGGGAATGCCGCGCGCGTCATCTTCCACACTCACGCTGCCGTCCTTGTGCAGCGTCACGGCAATCAACTTGCCGTAGCCGCCCAACGCCTCGTCAGCGGAGTTGTCGATGACTTCCTGCACGATGTGCAGAGGATTGTCGGTACGCGTGTACATGCCCGGCCGTTGCTTGACCGGTTCCAGGCCCTTGAGGACCTTGATCGACGATTCGCTGTATTGGGAGGTTTTGCTCATGGAAGGCGGAAAAACTGACCAGGCTTGGGTCTGTCCCCAAGCACCGGGAATGCAGCGCGCATTGTAAAGGAAGCCGTCCTCAACAATGCGGAGGGATCGTCAGCGTTGGAATGCGACCCGAAACCCACATCCGGTCGACATCCCGCTGACATATTGCGTAGTTACTGCGGCATCACACCGTGCCGGCGCGCTTGGCCTCGAGGGCTTCCCAGCGCTCCAGCGCCTCCAGCAGTTCCAATTCGATGGCTTCGTGGCGCTCGGCCAGCTTTTGCGCGCGCTCGGGGTCGCGGCCGTAGATCGTGCCGTCCTCCAGTTCGCCGCCAACCTGCTTCTGCTCCGCCTCCAGCGCCTCGATGGTGGCGGGCAACGCGTCGAGTTCGCGCTGCTCCTTGTAGCTGAGCTTGACCGTGGCACGCTCGCGCGACTTGGCCACCTCGGGCTTCTTCTCTTCAGCGACGGGCTTGACGGCTTGCGCCATCTGCGCCGAGCGCGCTGATTGCGTCTGCCAATCTGAAAACCCGCCCACGTATTCGCGCCAACGGCCCTCGCCCTCTGCCGCAATCACCGAGGTGACGACGTTGTCGACGAACGCCCGATCGTGCGAAACCAGAAATACGGTGCCGCTGTACTCCTGCAGCAGCTCTTCCAGCAGTTCAAGCGTGTCGATGTCCAGATCGTTGGTCGGCTCGTCGAGCACCAGCACGTTGGCCGGACGGGCAAACAGGCGCGCCAGCAGCAGCCGGTTGCGCTCGCCGCCCGACAGCGAGGCCACCGGCGAGCGTGCACGCTCGGGCGGGAAGAGGAAATCGCCCAGATAGCTCATCACGTGCTTGCGCTGACCGTTGACTTCGATCCAGTCGCTGCCCGGGCTGATGGTGTCGGCGAGCGACCGATTCAGGTCCAACTGGGCGCGCATCTGGTCGAAATAGGCGACCTGCAGGTTGGTGCCGTTGCGCACCGTGCCCGAATCGGGTGCCAGTTCGCCGAGAATCAACTTCAGTAGCGTGGTCTTGCCGACCCCGTTGGCGCCGAGAATCCCAACCTTGTCGCCGCGCATGATTGTGGCGGTGAAGTTGTCGACGACGGTCTTGTCGCCATAGCGCTTGGTCACGTCGATCAGTTCGGCAACGATCTTGCCCGAGCGATCGCCCTGCGAGACCTCCAGCTTGACGTTGCCCTGCACCTCCCGGCGCGCCTGGCGCTCTCCACGCATCTGTTCCAGCCGCGCCACGCGGCCGACGCTGCGTGTGCGGCGCGCTTCCACGCCCTTGCGGATCCACACTTCTTCCTGCGCGAGCAGCTTGTCGAAGCGGGCGTTCTCCAAGGCTTCGGCTTCCAATTCCTGCGCCTTGCGCGTCTGATACGCCGTAAAGTTGCCGGGGTAGGAACGCAGCTTGCCGCGATCGAGTTCGATGATGCGCGTGGCGACGCGGTCGAGAAACGCGCGATCGTGGGTGATGAACAGCACGCTGCCGCGGAAGGCCAGCAGCAAATCTTCGAGCCAGCGGATGGAGTCGTAGTCGAGGTGGTTGGTCGGCTCGTCCAGCAGCAGGATGTCGGGCGCGCCCACCAGCGCCTGCGCAAGCGCCACGCGCTTGGTCAGGCCGCCCGACAGCGAACCGATGCGCGAGCCCGGTTGCAAACCAAGCTGCGCAATGGTGGTTTCCACGCGGGTGTGCAATTGCCAAGCATCAGCGGCGTCGAGCTGGGCTTGCAGGGCGTGCAACTTATGCATCGCCTCATCATCTTGTGCATCGCCCATGGAGGCGATCAGCGCCTCGTATTCAGCCAGCAGGCCGGCGGCATGCGGCACCCCCATCGCCACGGCTTCGGCCACGGTCTGCTCCGGGTCGAATTCGGGCTCTTGCGGGACATAGGCCGAGGTCACACCGCTCTGGCGGGCGATCAGGCCGTCATCCGGCGAGGTCGTACCCGCCACGATCTTGAGCAGTGACGACTTGCCGGTGCCGTTGCGGCCGATCAGGCCTACGCGCTCGCCGGCCTCCAGCGAGAAATCGGTGTGGTCGAGCAACGCCACGTGGCCGAACGCCAGTTGCGCATCGGTAATGGAAAACAGGGCCATGCTGGAGTGAAAAGGATGCAGGCCGTATGCGGCCGGAAGGCGCGTATTGTAGTCGCCCCGCGCCTCGTCTATCGGCGGCATTGCGCTTACAGATGCCGGTGCTATAACGCTTGTGCCGCCGGACTCGCTTTTTCCGGCCGCGCCATTCATACCGTTACGGAAGGGGAATGACGATGCGCGGACTATTCGGGCTGTTGATCATCTTGATCGTGGCAGGCATTCCAGTGCGGCAGATCTTGCTGCGGACCGGCTTCTCACCTTGGTGGACGCTGCTTGTGCTGGTACCGGTGGTGAACCTGGTGGCGCTGTGGATTTTCGCGTTCTCGAACTGGCCGCGGCAGGCGTCCCAGCCCGGCAACGTGCTGCCCAACCAGAGCTAGAAGGCGGGCCCACCCAAGAAAAACGGCCCGCTTTCGGCGGGCCGGAAGAGTCTCTCCTCGATGCCTTGCGAACAAGACATGGCCGGAGCATAGCGCCCCTCGTCCATCTCCGGCAGTCGGGACAAACCCGGTAGGGAAAAACGCCTAACGCTATGCCCCGTGCGGCTTCGCACCGCAGCAACGCATGCCCCGTCAAGCCTGCACCGCAGGTAAGTGCACTGCACCGGCTCGACAGTTGTAGTGGTGCGTCGCGCACGCCGCATGTGCGCAGTGCACCACTGCAAGGCCATCGTCGCGAATCGACTTTTAGAAGGCGACATCCGCCCTTGCAGCCTGCTTACAACACCAGAAAAGCGCAGGCCAGCAGGTTGCAGCGCCGGGCCGTATCATGCGGCAGGCCCTCCGGTCACGAGCCGGGCATAACGATAAAGTGGGCCGCCGATTCTTTCCGGGGGATACAACCATGCCGTTCTTCACGCGCGCACTGCCGGCTGCAGTGCTGCTCTACGCTTCGCTGTCCAGTTTCATACCGGGCGTTGCCTTCGCCTCCTCCACGCCGGTGCTTGATCGCATCCGTGATACCGGCACCGTCCGCGTCGCCTACCGCGAAAGCTCCGTACCCTTCTCGTTCTATGACGCCGATAAAAAGCCCGTCGGCTACGCCATGGACCTCTGCCTGCGCGTGGTCGACAAGCTGCGCAGCGACCTCAAGCGGCCCGATCTGAAAGTGCAATATGTGATGGTCACGCCTTCAACGCGGATGCCGGCCATCATGGAGGGCAAGGCCGACCTCGAATGCGGCTCGACCACCAACAACCGCGAACGCCGCGAGAAAGTGGCCTTCACGATCCCGCACTACATCGCGGGCATCCGCATGATCGTCAAAGCGTCGTCGGGCATCCACAGATGGGATGACCTGCGCGGCAAGACCGTCGTCACCACCAAGGGCACCACCAGCGTGGCGGAACTGCGCAAGATGAACGACGTGCGCGTGCTGAACATGAAGTTCCTCGAAGCCAAGGACCACGCTGAATCGTTTGCGATGGTCGAAGCTGGCAAGGCGGACGCCTTTGCGATGGACGACGTGCTGCTCTATGGCTTCCGCGCCAACACCAAGACGCCAAGCGACTACGCCGTCGTCGGCGACATGCTGACGGTCGAGCCCTACGCGATCATGCTCAGCAAGGACGACGCCGAGTTCAAGCGCCTCGTTGATCGCGCGATGACCAACATCATCCTCGACTACGACGCCGACAAGCTCTACAAAAAGTGGTTCCAGCAACCGATTCCGCCGCACAGCGCGAAGCTGGATATTCCAATGAGTTTCCTGCTGCGCGATTCGTTCAAGTATCCGAGCGACAAGGTCGCCGACTGAACGCACCTGTGTAATCAGGCAACGCCGCCGCGCAGTCAGGCGGCGTTTTGCTTAGCGCTGTCAGCGCTGGACCGGCAGCATCGGCTTGTTGAGCATGCGCGACAGGACAGCTTCGGGCGAATGGGTGCGATCGGCAATCGCCGCTGGGTCAAGATAGAAAGTCTGCTCCATCATCGCGCGGCCATGCATCGCCGCATGCAGCGTCTGATCGCTGAAGACCACCCACGTCGCACCCGGCGCGAATTCGAACGTCTGCTGCGGTGCCCGGCGCTGATAGACCAGATCCGCCTTCGCGAGATCGTGCAGCTGCAGCATGCGGTGGTCGTATTCGGAGCGCGGGCGTTTGGTGACATGCAGCTTGTGCATCAGCCACGATTGTCCCGGCAGCATCCCACGTGTTTTCGGCACAAACCGCTGGGCGAAGTCGGCAAAGGGTTCGCCGATGCGCCAGACGCGCGGGGCATCCGGATCGACGTTGTGGAACACACGCAAGAGGCGCTGGCCGTGCAGCGGATTCGACGGGAATGCGTCGACGTGCAGGCGTGTGTCGTCCTTACGCCAGCTGACTGGCCGCCCGGCAATCTCGGCTGGCCGCAACGACGTGCCGGCCCGCTTCAGGTGCGGGGCATAGCTGGGAAACAACCTCAGCACGAGGCGCTCGGCAGCATCGGCGTAACGCCGGATCAGGGTAGCGAGATCGCGCAGGTCAGCAGGCTGCCCGACGGCGCCGCGCACGCTGGATTCATTCGCCCGCAGGTTGATGTTCTTCGTCTTGCCGTCAGACCAGCGTGCGTCAAGAAAGCGCTGCTCCCCAGCATCAAGTGGGAAATCGAGCGCGGGAAAGTGCAGCACATTGCCGCGCTCCAACGCGGACCGCATGGCAGCCGCCTCATCGAACGTCACCGCGGGTGACCATTCACGCACCGGCCACGGCACCACCATGTCGATAGCCGTCGGCGCAGCGCCGACTTGCTGACCAGCATCATGGTTGTACGTCCGCGGCGTGGCGGGCGCAAACCCTTGCATACTTCCCATGAACTTATCAATCGCTTACGTAAAATATTTGCGAATGATAGAGCGCTCACCAGTTCAGTGCATCGTCAAGAAACACAACACATCATGTCTTACGACATGTGCCGAAGACTTACCGGGGCGGGAAACGGATTTCAGAGAAAGTGTTTGACGACCTGCTCTTCGAGGCCGACAAAGCGCACGAGCTGGCGTGAACCGTCAGGAAATTGCTTGATGACGTGGCCGTCAGGGGTATCGGTGTGACGGAAATAGATCGGTCGATCAATCGTCCCGGGCCGATGCTTGGGAAGCAGACTTTCCAGCGACGGCTCCACCGTCCACGGATCGTCCCGTTCTTCGGATGTCAGCATGTTGGTCGCCTAGGGTTTCGGAAATGGGTGATGAAGCATAACTTCCGTGAACAACCGTGGAAAGTTCGTAATACTTAAATCTGATTCTTTGACCGATCGTTCGTTCGCTTTAGCGTTTGCCCCCCTCACAGGAACATCTGGACTGTGGGCAACAACCTACAAAACTCGGGGCGTCATCATCGTTTCATATGGCGTCGGTAGGCGCTGCCGACGCGGCCCCGTGCTTCGGCGGCTCTCTGGTCTTGGCTCTGCAAATTGCGTAGAATCGCGGCTCGCTCGGGCGGCCGTTGGCGTCACCCGGGAGTCGGTCACTCGCCGTAGCACAATGGATAGTGCACGCGCCTCCTAAGCGTGAGATACAGGTTCGATTCCTGTCGGCGGGACCAGCAGATACGACGAAGCCAGGCAACACGCCTGGCTTTTGTTTTTTGCCCGCACGAAACAACGAGGCCCGCCACATACGGGCGGGCCTATGGCTGCGGATGGCCCCGGGCCATCTAGGTCAGCACCGGCAGCGCTTCAAGCACGAGCAGCCCGATCAGCACCCCGATGATCGTCAACAGCACGCGAATCCCTACTCGCGCGCCTCGAATCACCAGTGGCGCAGACGCCAGTCCAATCACGCCCGCAACGCAAACGGCGAGCAACAGGTACAGGTTGGAGAAGGCCATCGGGAATTCCATCATCCGCCCCTTTCCGGCCGTGAGCATGGCCGGTCTTTTGAGTATAGGCCGCAGGTTCAATCGGGCAAGCGGCGGCGCGGGCACATACATCAGTGGCGCCGGTATTTTTGCGCACTGCAAAAATACGTGCTATAGTTCGTGGCTTGGCTGCTTACTGCCGTATTTTTCGGTCCGCGGTGGGTCGATGGCTGGTATCAAAATCAGTGTCATCGCCAGAATCCCCGTCCGTTGCATGCATGCGCAGCCGATTGCCATTGTGCTTGGCATCGTCTCCGATCTCCCGCGTGGATTCACATCACGCCGAAGGGACCGCCGCCCCACCTCGCTGACCTGTTCAGCTTGAGGCCGGCCCACTCCCCCGCCTGTCCGTTCTGCAGCCCGTCTGTCGAACCGGCCTTATCCGATTGGCGCCGACGCCCGTGATTAACCGGTCGCCGTATCCCATTTCCGTCGTCTGCATCCGTTGATGTAGCGGCGCGGCAGCCTTACTACCTATTCGACATGACGCAGCCTCAAGACGGCAGCGGCGCTATTGCGCACGCTGAAACCAGCAACACCAATACCGAAAACCTCATCGCCGAAACCGCGACCCGTGCCAGCGCCTTTGCTGCACTGGGCCTGGACGACCGCATCGTCCGTGCGCTGGGCGAAGTGAACTACACCACGCCGACGCCAGTTCAGGCGCAAGCCATTCCGGCCTGCCTGTCGGGCCGCGACCTGCTGGTCACGAGCCAGACCGGTTCGGGCAAGACCGCCGCGTTCATTCTGCCGGCCATCCAGCGCATCAGCGAGCAGCCTGAGCCGCAGCGTCCGCGCATGGACGGCCCGCCGCAACGCATGAAGGGCCGCCGCCCCCGCCCGGCACCGGCCAAGCCGTCGCTGCTGGTGCTCACGCCCACGCGCGAACTGGCCCTGCAAGTAACCACCGCCACCGCACAATACGGCCGTCATCTGCGCCGCATCGTCTGCGCGAGCATCTTGGGCGGCATGCCCTACCCGAAGCAGCTCGACATGCTGGCACGCATGCCGGACATCATCATCGCCACGCCGGGCCGCCTGCTGGACCACATCGACTCGGGCCGCATCGACCTGTCGGCACTCGACATGCTCGTCTTTGACGAAGCCGACCGCATGCTGGACATGGGCTTCTCGGATGACATCGAAGCCATCGTCGGCGCCACGCCGGCCACGCGCCAGATGCTGATGTTCTCGGCAACGATGGACCGCCGCATCGAGCAACTGGCCGAGCGCATGATGCGCGAGCCGCAGCGTATCGAAATCGCCGCCGCGAAAATCGACCAAAGCAACATCGAAGAGCGCCTGCACTTCACCGACGACATGTCGCACAAGCAGCAGCTACTGGATCACCTGCTGCGCGATGCGTCGCTCAAGCAAGCCATCGTCTTCACGGCGACCAAGCGTGATGCCGATTCGCTGGCCGAACGCCTGACCGAGCACGGTTTCTCCGCTGGCGCGTTGCACGGCGACATGCATCAGGGCGCACGTAACCGTACGCTGACGGCGCTGCGCCGCGGCCAGTTGCGCGTGCTGGTGGCCACCGACGTGGCGGCCCGCGGCATCGACGTGCCGGACATCACGCACGTGGTCAACTTCGACCTGCCCAAGCAAGCTGAAGATTATGTGCACCGCATCGGCCGTACGGGCCGCGCGGGCCGCAGCGGCATCGCCATTAATCTGGTGAACCACAACGACACGTTCCAATGGCGCCGTATCGAGCGCTTCGTTGATCGCCGCATCGACGCATCGGTGGTTGAGGGCCTGGAGCCGAAGCGCTCGGCCAAGCCCCGCACTGGTGGCCCGCGTGCCGGCGGCGACCGTGGCGGCTACCGTGGAAACGGTGGTAACGGCGGCGGTTATCGCGGCCAGCGTGAAGGCTACGGCGCACGCCAAGGCGGCAACGGTGGCAATAGCGGCAACAACGAAGGCCGCTTCCAACGCAGCTTCGGCGGCGACCGCGACGGCTTTGCTCCGCGCCGCGACGACCGCAACGGCAACGGCGGCGGCTACCAAGGCGCCCAACGCGAATGGAACCGCGACGACCGCGCCCCGCGTCCGTCGTATGGCCAAGGCCAGCAAAACCGTGGCGACTGGCAACAACGCCCCGCGCGTACGCAAGGCCCGCAAGACGGCAACCGTGGCTACGGCAACAGCGCCGGCACCGGCACCGGTGGCGGTTATGGCAATCGTGATGGCAACCGTGAAGGCGCCGCCCCGCGTCGCTTCGGCGACAACAACGGCGGCAGCCGCTTCGGCGACGGTGGCAACGGCGCGCAGCGTCGCAGCTACGGCAATCGCGACGGCAACCGCGACAGCTATGGCAGCAAGGGCCGTTCGCGCGATTTCGATCGTTGATCGTTGATCGATGAGGGGTCATCTTTTCCGGATGGCCTTAGCAGACAGCCAACAAAAAACCCCACGTCTAACAGCGTGGGGTTTTTTGCTTCTTGGGCAACGCCGGTCAATCGCGACTCGACTTGCCGGTCGTGCCCGAAAAGGCTTACATCACAGCGCACAGGTTCGGAAGCCAACAAAGACGTCATCACGCTCCGGCAGCAGGAAGCCCCGGAAACGCGGGTGACGGGTGCGTTGCGGCGTATGTGCGGCAGCGCCTCGCACCGCCTGCATCGTCATGAAGTGCGGCGCCGACAGGCTCGCCACACGACCGCGCGGCATGCCCGGTACAAAATCCGGATACGGCTCGAACGGCGACGACGTCCACTCCCACACCTGCCCCCAATGAAAGCCGGCCCGACCCTGCACCGCGGCCATCTCCCATTCGTCTTCGGTCGGTAAGCGACGGCCGGCCCAGCGGCACCACGCCTGGGCTTCGTACAGGCTCACATGGCGCACGGGTTCGTCGCGGTTGATCGTACGTGCCTGACCGTAGCGCAGTGCCTGCCAGGTACGCGTGGCGGGATCGCGCTGCCAACCCAGCGGCGCTGATCGCTCCTGCATCATCAGCCACTCCATGCCGGCCGGCGACCACCATTGCGGATGGTCGTAACCGCGGTCTTCGATGAACTCCAGGTATTGGCCATTCGTGACCGGCTGCGCATCGATCTCGAATGCGGGCACATACGTGCGGTACGGCGGACACTCGTTGTCGAAGAAGAACCCATCGGCGTCTGGCCAGCCCATCTGGAAGCGGCCGCCGGGCAACGACAGTGTCTGCGCAGCCGGCACGGCCACGGCGGCCAGCGGCGGCTGGCCAGCGGGCTGCAGGCCCAACACCTGCAGCAGGCCGTGCAGATGTTCGGCGCGCAGGTCTTCGTGGAACACAGCCCAGCGGAACGGTTCGAGCGCCGCATCGTCATCACTGCCGAGCGTGGCGAGCTTGCGCAGCACGCGGTCGAGCACGTCATGCGCGTACTGCTTGATCGCGGCAATGCCGGGCAGCGTCAGCTCCCAGCACGCTTCTGGCGGCATGCGATCCATGTCGAAGAAGGCGTCGGCGCCATCAAGTGCGGCGGGCAACGTAGCTTGCCACAGCGCCAAGTCCCACTCGGTACCGGCGCCGTCTTCGATGGTGTCGCTGCCGTTGCGCCGCGGTTCGCGCAGGCACCAGAACTCTGCAAACCAGGCCAGTTGGCCGAGTGTCCAGAGCGGCGGAGCGTGATGCTCCACGCGTTCAATCTGCCAGCCGCGCTGCGTATCCCCGAAGGCCGACAACAGCGCCAGCGTGCGGTTGCGCGCATCGACCAAGCTGTGCGCGATGCCCTGGCGCGGCAAGCGGCGGCCATCGGTCCAGTCGGGAAGCGATCCGATGAAGGTCGGATCAGGGAGCATGAAGAATTCAGCCATCGCGGCAAACCTCGGGCAGGAATCGATCCATTATCGCACCGGCCTGCCAGGCGCCGCGTTCGTGCCTAACGGCCTACGCTCGCATGGCAGACGGCAAAGTCGCCGCCGGTGTCAGTCCAGGCATGCAGATCCTCGAACCCGGCATCGGCAAACATCACTTGAAGGCTCGCCAAGTCGTACTTGACGGAGTTCTCGGTGTGCATGCGGTCGCCGGCGGCGAAGGCGCGGGCTTGCTTGTCCCATCGCACCGTTACATCGCGACGAGCTTCTAGGTGCATCTCAACGCGATGGGCTTCTGGGCGGTACAGCGCGACATGGCGCCAATCCCGCACGTCGAAATCCGCCCCCAGGAGCCGATTCAGGTTGCGCAGCACGTTCAGGTTGAACGCGGCGGTCACACCGAGCGGATCGTCGTAAGCGGCTTCGAGCCGTTGGGCGTCTTTGATAAGGTCGATGCCGATCAGCACGCTGTCGCCAGGCGCGGAAGCCTCGTGCAGGCGTGAGAGAAATGCCCTCGCCTCTTCCGGCGTGAAATTGCCAAGGCTCGAACCGGGGTAGAACCACACGCGGCGCCCGTCGCCCACGGCATCAGGCAACACCAGCGGTGCGCACAGATCGGCGCCAATGCCGACCATCGGCAATTGCGGATGCTGACGCGCAAGCCCACGCAGCGTATCGCGCAGAAAATCCGCCGAGATGTCGATCGCCACATAACGGGACGGCGCAAGCGTACGGAACAGGCGTGCGGCCTTCTCGCAATTGCCGGCGCCCAGGTCGATCAAAGTGGCGCCGCGACCTACGCGCATCGCGATCTCGGCCGCGTGCAGGCTGAAGATGGCGGCTTCGGTGCGCGTCGGGTAATACTCGGGCAGGTCGGTAATCGCTTCGAACAGACGCGAGCCGAGGGCATCGTAGAAGAACTTCGGGCTGATATTGGCCGCGGGCGAAAGCAGGCCAGTCTCCGCCTCGGCACGCAGTGCAGCGTCGTCTTCCGTAAAGAGCTGGTAGAAAGTCAGGCCCGCGCCAATAGCGTCGACCGTGGGCTGGGGCTGGATCAGACGAGCCAGCGCGCGGCGGGCATAGGCATCGGCGGACGGCTTGGTGGCCTGCATGGTGTCTCCCGTTGTGGGTGGAACGGCACGGTGCTGCATGGTCATGAGGGCCGTTGACAGCGAGAAATGTGCCATCGCGCCTATGCCATCACCGCACGTCGGTGACGCGCGGATGAAATTGCAGCGTAGACGCCGCTTTGTGACAGCGCCACCGTTCTTTCGCCGGAGGCTGCCACAACGCGGCATCGCGCTAATCGTAAAAATCACCCGCACCGCTGAAAAAATCACGCACACCTTGCTGCTAGGCCAACGTTGCGTTTTTGCAGCGCACAATCCGCTCGCTGCGATATAATGCGGGCTTCCTCAAAGGGGAGTAGCTCGGGGGTTCTTCAGCCCCAGGCACGATCGTCATGACGAAGCCCACGCTTCCGGTCGTGCCGGCACCAGCAGGTTCCTAACCTGTTCGTGTCGAGCAAGACCTTTGCAACCGGATTTCATGGTCTGCAAAGCGTCTCGCCCCAGCATTCCATGCAGTTCGGTCAACCGATTTTTATTGTTGTTTGACTTGGAGCCACCATGGAATGGTTGTCTGACATCTTCACCATGCAGTTTGCCGCCGCGCTGGCGTCGATCATCGTGATCGACCTCGTGCTTGCGGGCGATAACGCCATCCTCATCGCGCTGGCCGCGCGCAACCTGCCGCCCGCGCTACAGAAGAAAGCCATCATGTGGGGCGCCGCGGGCGCCATCATCGTGCGTGCGCTAATGACGCTGGCAGTGGTGTGGCTGCTGAAGATTCCAGGCCTGATGCTGGTGGGCGGCTTGGCGCTGGTGTGGATCGCATGGAAGCTTCTGGCTGACGACGGCCAGGGCGGCGATGAACACGGCGCGGGCAGCACCACGCTGATGGGCGCCATGAAGACCATCATCATCGCCGATGCAGTGATGGGCATCGACAACGTGCTCGCCATTGCCGGTGCATCGCATGGCAGCTTCCTGCTGGTGGTGCTGGGTCTGTTGATCAGCGTGCCGGTCGTCGTGTGGGGTAGCGGCGTGGTACTGCGCCTGATCGAACGCTTCCCGGTCATCATCTACGGCGGCGCCGCTGTGCTGGCTTATACGGCCGCGCACATGATCGTGGCCGAACCGGTTCTCAAGGCGTTCTTTGCCGCACAGCCGCCGCTTAAGTGGGCAGTGTATGTGGTGGTGTTCGTGGTCGTGTTGGGCGGCGGCTGGCTTGTCCAACGTCGCCGCCAACAACCCGCCTAAGCCAGGATCGGCTGACCGGCAAGCACGCGTGCCAGCTTGGCGCGATCAATGTTGCCGCCGGTCAGCGGCAGGCCGACACGCAGGCCCGCAATCCGCTCCCGCTGCTGCCATGCCCCCGCAAGGGCGGCGGCGGCGGCGCCCTCCGCCACGTTGTGCGTGGTAGAAAAGTACAGCCGAATAGCCTCCGCCACATCGTCATCCGTCACCGCAATGATCTCGTCGACGCCGGCGCGGATCACCTCAAGCGCCTTCGCATCCGGTGTGCGGCATGCAAGCCCGTCAGCCAGCAGCGTCGACACCGGCGCCGACACCACGGTACCGCTTGCAAACGACTGCTCGTAGCATCGGGCATGTGCTGACACGACGCCGACAATGCGTGTCGACAGACCCAACACATCGCGGGCCCGCACCGCCGCGCAAATCCCCGAGCCCATGCCGATCGGCACGTAGACCACATCCAGCGGCGTGGCCTCAAGAAACTCCAGCCAGTAGCTCGCCACCCCGACGACCAGATCGTCGTGATACGAGGGCACAAAGTGCAAACCACGTTCACCGGCCAATTGATCGGCGAACTCGCGGCTTGCCTGGAAGTCATCACCCGCTTCAATAAGCTCTGCGCCAAGTGCACGCATGGCGGCATTCTTCTCCACGCTATTGCCATGTGGCACGACGATGGTGACGGCGATACCGTTCCCGCGCGCCGCCAATGCAATCGACTGACCGTGATTACCGCGCGTCGCCGCAATCACACCGCGCACCTCTGGCTCACGTTGGCGCAAGGCATGCAGATAAGTCAGCCCGCCCCGCACCTTGAACGTGCCCACTTCGGTGTGGTTTTCATGCTTAACCCACACCGCCGCCCCCATCGCTTCCGAGAGCAACGGCCAGCAGTACTGCGGGGTCGGCGCAATCGCCGCATGGACCACGTTGGCGGCTGCGCGAAGAGAGCGCAATTCGGCGGCACGGGTGGTCGAAGCCTGGGTAGCCATAGACGACACGGTGTTTCTCCGGCGGACAGTTGAAAGTGATGTGGCGATCTTGCCAGCGTTGCCTGCCAGGCAACATCGACAATTCTGCGCTTTGCCAGTCCTACCGTGCCGCTCATCCGGCCGGGCCAGTTTCCGGACACTGCCGGTACAGTCGGCGCCGCGCGGCTCACGTTACAATGCGGCTCACCTGATATCCGACGCCCCCGCCTTCTCGCCCGCGCTCGCATGAAGCCATATCTCGACCTGATGCGCCATGTCTACGAACATGGCACCGACAAAGCCGACCGCACCGGCACCGGCACGCGCTCCGTGTTTGGCCACCAGATGCGCTTCAACCTGCAGGACGGCTTTCCGCTGGTGACCACCAAGAAGGTCCACATCAAGTCCATCGTCTATGAACTGCTGTGGTTCCTCCAAGGCTCGACCAACGTGCGCTGGCTGCAAGACAACGGCGTGACGATCTGGGACGAATGGGCTGACGCCGACGGCGAGCTGGGCCCCGTATACGGTTCCCAATGGCGCTCCTGGCCGACGCCCAACGGTGAACACATCGACCAGATCGCCGAACTGATCGCCCAGATCAAGCGCAACCCCGATTCACGCCGGCTGATTGTTTCCGCCTGGAACGTGGCCGAGATCCCGCGCATGAAGCTGCCGCCCTGCCACGCGTTCTTCCAGTTCTATGTGGCTGACGGCAAGCTCTCGTGCCAGCTCTACCAGCGCAGTGCGGATATCTTCCTCGGCGTGCCGTTCAACATTGCCAGCTACGCGCTGCTGGTGCACATGGTTGCGCAGCAGACTGGCCTCGATGTGGGCGACTTCGTCTGGACGGGCGGCGATTGCCACCTCTATAGCAACCACTTCGAACAGGTCGAGACGCAACTCGCACGTGAGCCGCTGCCGTTGCCAAAGCTGCACATCAAGCGTAAGCCTGAAAGCATCTTCGACTACCAGTACGAAGACTTTGAGATCGTCGGCTACCAAAGCCACGCTGCCATCAAAGCACCGGTGGCCGTGTAACCGTATGACCATCCTGACGCTCATCGTCGCCCGCGCCCGCAATGGCGTGATTGGCCGCGACAACACCCTGCCCTGGCGCCTGCCCGAAGATCTCGCCCACTTCAAGCGCACGACCATGGGCGCACCCATCGTGATGGGCCGCAAGACGTACGATTCGATCGGCCGCCCGCTGCCAGGCCGGCGCAACATTGTCGTCACGCGTAATGCCAAGCTCGAGCTGCCGGGCTGCGAGATCGCCTACTCGATGGAAGATGCGCAGCGTCTGTGCGTAGGCGCCGAGCAGATCTTCCTGATCGGTGGCGCGCAACTGTATGCGGATGCCCTCCCGAGCGCAGACCGCCTGATCGTCACGGAAATCGACGCCGATTTCGAAGGCGACGCGCACTTCCCCGCGCCCGACCCGAAGCTCTGGCACGAGGTCGCACGCGAGACGCACCACGCGGCAGCGCCCAACGATTTCGACTACGCGTTCGTTACGTATGAACGTCCGCCATCGGACGAGCAGTAACCAGCGGCAGGCAATAAAAAACGCGCTCAGTTTCGAGCGCGTTTTTTATTTAGGCAGTGACGATTTATTCGCCGGCGATCGTCATCTGTTCGATCAAGATCGAGCCAGTTTCCTTCGTACCACGCACGAGCGCATCGGCTCCGATGGCAACGATCTGGCGGAACATCTCACCCAGGTTGCCGGCAATCGTGATCTCCTCCACCGGATATTGAATCACGCCATTTTCGACCCAGTAGCCCGACGCGCCGCGCGAGTAATCACCCGTCACGTAGTTCACGCCCTGGCCCATCAGTTCGGTGACCAGCAAGCCCGTGCCCATGCGGCGCAGCATGCCGGCAAAGTCGTCTTCTGGCGTGGTCTTGTCGGAGAACAACGTCAGGTTGTGCGAGCCGCCGGCATTGCCCGTGGTTTGCATGCCCAGCTTGCGCGCGGAATACGTCGACAGGAAGTAGCCTTCCACCACGCCGTTCTTCACCACATCGCGGCGCTGCGTGCGTACGCCTTCCTCATCGAACGGAGCGCTGCCCATTCCGTTGAGGACGTGTGGGTCTTCTGTGATCTGCACATGCGGCGCGAAAACTTCCTTGCCCAGCGTATCGAGCAGGAACGTCGACTTGCGATACAACGCGCCGCCCGACACCGCCTGTACAAAGGCGCCCAGCAAACCTGCAGCCAGCGGCGCCTCGAACAACACGGGGCACTTGCGCGTTGTCAGCCGACGCGCGGACAAACGCGCCAGCGCACGTTCTGCCGCGTACTTGCCGATCGCTTCGGGCGCAGCCAGATCGTCCGGCGAGCGCTTGGACGAATACCAATCGTCGCGCTGCATATGCGCGCCCGAACCGGCGATCGGCGCAGCAGAAATGAAGTGACGCGAATACGGGTAGCCCGCCATGAAACCGCGCGACGTGGCCAGCACGAAGTGCGAATGCTGCGCCGAGATGCTCGAGCCGTCGCTGTTGCGGATCTTCGGGCTTACGGCAAAGGCAGCAGCTTCCGCGGCGCGAGCGATCTCCACGGCGGCTTCCGCGTCGATCATCCACGGGTGATAGAGCTGCAGGTCTTGCGGGTGTTTCTCCAGCAGTTCTTCTTCTGCCAAGCCGGCACAATCATCGTCGGCGGTGAAGCGCGCAATGTTGTAGGCAGCCTCGACGGTGGACCGCAGTGCCGCCGGCGAAAAGTCCGACGTGCTGGCGTTGCCGCGTTTCTTGCCGAGCATGACCGTCACGCCAACGATCTTGTCGCGGTTCTGCTCGATGGTCTCGATCTCGCCCTTGCGCACCGTGACCGACAGGCCTTGGCCTTCGGAGATTTCCGTTGCGGCATCGGAGGCGCCGAGTTCGCGTGCAATGCGGAGCACATCGGTGGCCATCTCCTCGAGCTGTTCGCGGCGGTAGGCAAACACAGGGGCGGTCTTGGAATCGAGCGTTTGAGACATAGGCAATGGAGGGGAGAAACGGGCGCCGCGATTTTGCCAAAAGCAGGCAAGAACTGGCGAAAGTGCCCATCATAGCAAGATACAATGCGCGCCATGAGCCGAGCATCCCGACACAACCCCACGTATCTCCAACCCGTCGTGCGCACCGACATCGGTGACGAGGACGATCCGGATACGCCCAAGAGCAAATCGCAGCGCAAACGCGAGGTAAACGCCTTGCAAGACCTGGGCACTGCCCTGGAAGCGCTGCCCAAGGACAAACTCGCCAAGGTACCGCTGCCCGAAAAGCTGCTCGACGCCCTGCGCGAAGCCAAACGCACCACCGCCCATGAAGGCAAGCGCCGCCAGATGCAGTACATCGGCAAGCTGATGCGCACCTTGACCGACGAGGAAGTGGAGGCCATTCGCCGCGTCCTGGCCACCTTCGTTGGCGCCTCGAAAGCGGAAACCGCGCGCCTGCATGCCATGGAGCGTTGGCGCGACCGCCTGATCGCCAGCGACGACGCCGTTACCGAGTTCATTGCAGCGCACCCGGATTCCGACGTGCAGGCGCTGCGTACGCTGGTGCGCAATGCGCGCAAGGAAGCGCAGTTGGCCAAGCCGCCCAAGTCGTCGCGTGAGCTGTTCCAGATGGTCAAGCAGGCCCTGGCCGGCAATGATCGTGATGAAGACGACGCCGATCAACCCGAAGCCGAAGACGACGAAGCATGACTGCCTCTGCCCCCTCCGCGTCGATCACTCGCCGCCACGCCGATGAGCTGGTCCTCGGTTTTGTGTCGATTTCGGACCGCGCCTCGGCCGGCACGTATCAGGACGAAGGGATTCCCGCGCTGCGGGACTGGTTTGGCACCGCGCTCTCATCGCCGTGGCAAGGGGTGGAGCGGCTGATTCCGGACGATCAAGCGGCGATTGCCGAAACACTGATCGACCTCGTCGATCATGTCGGCTGCGATCTGGTGCTCACCACGGGCGGCACCGGCCCGACGCGCCGCGATGTGACGCCCGAGGCCACGCTGGCCGTCGCCACGAAGGAAATGCCGGGTTTTGGCGAGCAGATGCGCCAGATCAGCCTGCATTTCGTTCCGACGGCGATTCTGTCGCGTCAGGTGGCGGTGATCCGCGAAACGCCGTCGCGCGCCACGCTGATCATCAACCTGCCTGGTCAGCCGCGCGCCATCAAGGAAACGCTGGAAGGCGTGAAGGATGTGGAAGGCCGCGCCACCGTGCCGGGCATCTTTGCGGCCGTGCCGTACTGCATCGACCTGATCGGCGGCCCATATGTCGAGACGCACGACAGCGTGGTCAAGGCCTGGCGGCCCAAGCATGCTGTGCGCCCAAAACCGCTGCAGGTTTAACGCTTACGGGGCCACCGAAGACGCCAGCGCTTCAGCGTCCGGCGTTTGCGGCACGTCGCGGATGAAGTGCTCGCGGTAATAGCGCAGTTCTTCGATCGATTCGATGATGTCTGCGAACGCCGTGTGCCGCTGGTGCTTCGTAAAGCCCTTGGCAATGGCCGGCTGCCAGCGCTTGCAGAGCTCCTTGAGCGTAGAGACGTCCAGGTTGCGGTAGTGGAAATACTCCTCCAGCTTGGGCATGTAGCGCGCCATGAAGCGGCGGTCCTGGCAGATGGAGTTGCCGCACATTGGCGACTTGCTCTTCGGCACCCACTTCTTGAGGAAAGCCAGCAGTTCCGCTTCCGCTTCCGCTTCGGTCGTGGTGGATGCCTTGACCTTGTCGATCAGGCCCGAACGCCCGTGCGTGCCCTTGTTCCAGGCGTCCATGCCGTCGAGTAGCTCGTCGGACTGATGAATCACCAGCACCGGACCTTCAGCAAGAATGTTCAGCTCCGAATCCGTCACCACCACGGCCACTTCGATGATGCGGTCGTTCTCAGGGCTCAGGCCGGTCATCTCCATGTCGAGCCAAACGAGGTTGTTATCGCTTTTGGCGGCAACGCGGCTGGGGGTGGACGGGGATGCGGCGGACGGGGAAACGGCGGTACTCACGGGGGTGCTCACTCAAGGGCCTTGAGAAAATGACTGAAGGCTATAATTTTCGCATATCTGATAGGTGTTTCCCCACATGCCCGCCTTTACCGCTGTCTACCTGATCGCCCTTGTATTGATGTCCGCCACGCGCCTGTGGCTGGCCGCGCGGCAAGTCCGTTACGTGGCGCGTCACCGCGACGCCGTGCCTGGGCAGTTTGCCGAGTCGATCACACTGGACATGCACCGCAAGGCCGCGGACTACACCATCGCCCGCACCCGTCTGGCGATGCTGGAAGTGCCGGTTCAGGCCGCGCTGCTGATCGCCCTGACGCTGCTCGGCGGGCTGAACTGGATCAACCAGGCGTGGCTGGGCGTGTTTGGCCCCGGTTATGCGTATGGCGTGGCGCTGATCGCATCGGTCATCGTGATCAGCAGCGTGATCGAGTTGCCGTTTTCGCTGTACGCACAGTTCGTCGTCGAGGAGCGTTTCGGCTTCAACCGCATGACGTTCAAGCTTTGGCTGGCCGACAACCTCAAGGGCTTGGCCATCGGTACCGTGCTGGGTCTGCCGCTGCTGCTGGCGGTGCTCTGGCTGATGGACAAGATGGGCGCGCACTGGTGGCTGTACACCTGGGTCGTGTGGATGGCGTTCATGCTGTTTGTTCAGGCCATCTACCCGAACGTCATCGCGCCGCTCTACAACAAGTTCACCCCGCTGCAGGACGAGGAAATGCGCTCGCGCATCGAAAGCCTGCTCAAGCGCTGCGGCTTCGCCAGCAAGGGCCTCTTCGTGATGGACGGCAGCCGCCGCAGCGCCCACGGCAACGCCTACTTCAGCGGCTTTGGTGCAACCAAGCGCATCGTCTTCTTCGATACGCTGCTAGCCCGCCTGAACCCGTCCGAAATGGAAGCCGTGCTCGCGCATGAGCTGGGCCATTTCAAGCGCCACCACATCACCAAGCGCATCGCCGTGACGTTCGTGCTGAGCCTCGGTGCCCTGGCGCTGCTCGGCTGGCTCATGACGCGCACGTGGTTCTACCTGGGCCTAGGCGTCGCGCCCAACCTGTTCTCCGACAACCATGCGCTGGCGCTGATGCTGTTTTTCCTGGTCCTGCCGGTGTTCACGTTCTTCGTGTCGCCGCTGGCGAGCCTGTCGTCGCGCAAGGACGAGTACGAAGCGGATGCCTTTGCCGCCGAGCACGCCGACGCAAATCAACTCGTCTCGGCGCTGGTCAAGCTGTTCCAGGACAACGCATCGACGCTCACGCCGGACCCGGTCTACTCAACGTTCTACTATTCGCACCCGACTGCATCGCAGCGCGTGGAGCGCCTGGTGCAGGCCCGCACAGCATGACGCGCGGCAAACCGAGCCGCGCTCATAAGCAGGCCGCCACCGGCGAACACGGGCTCGTCATCGCCGCACACGGGCGCCATTACCTGGTGGAACGCGAGGGCGGCGGCTTCCTGCAATGCTTCCCGCGCGGCAAACGCAGCGAATGCGCTGTCGGCGATCGGGTGGTCTATGAAGCCACCGCCGTCGACCAGGGCGTCGTCGTGCGGGTTGACGAGCGCCGCAACCTGCTCCACCGCTCCGACCAGTTCAAATCGAAGGTGCTGGCGGCGAACCTGGATCAAGTCATCATCATGCTCGGCACCGAGCCCAGCTTTTCGGAAGACCTGCTCGGCCGCGCGCTCGTCGCAGCAGAATCCCTTGGTCTCACCCCACTCATCCTGCTCAACAAGATCGACCTGACCGCGCGGCTGGAGACGGCTCGCTCACGCCTGGCGCTCTATCGGGACCTGGGTTACACCATTGTGGAACTGACGGTGCATGGTGCGCCGGACGCCGCGCACGCCGCGCTCGAACCGCACGTGACCGGGCGCGCTTCGATCCTGATCGGGCAGTCGGGTATGGGCAAGTCGTCGCTGCTGAACCTGCTGATTCCGGGTGTGGATGCGCAAACGCGCGAGATCTCCGAAAAGCTGGATTCCGGCAAGCACACAACCACGTTCACACGGCTCTATCACCTCCCTACTGAATGGGGCCAGGGCGGCGTGCTGATCGACTCGCCGGGCTTTCAGGAGTTCGGTCTGCATCACTTGAGCGAAGGGATGCTGGAACGCGCCTTTCCCGAGTTCCGCCCGCGCCTGACCGAGTGCCGCTTTTATAACTGCCGGCACCTGCAAGAGCCCGGCTGTGGCATTCTGGGCGCGATTGCCGAAGGCAAGATCGATCCACGGCGGCACCAGCTTTACGCGCAACTGCTGCACGAATCGGAGCAACAGAAGCCTTGGTAACGGCTTCGTAACACGTTCGGGGGGCTGGGATGAAGTTGCTGATCAGCAGTTCATCGCTCGGCATGGCCGCACACTGGCAGAACGTGCTGGCTGCAGCCGGCATCCGCACCGAGCTGCGCAACATTTACCTGAGCAGCGTAGCGGGTGACGTTCCGCCGCAGGACTGCGCGGCGCAAGTCTGGCTCGTGAACCCGGAGCAGGAAGCGCAGGCCCGAGCGCTGATCGATCAGGCGCAGCACCCGCCCACCGGGCCGGCATGGCGTTGCGTGCATTGCGGAGAGAGTCACGAGCCGCAGTTCGCCCAGTGCTGGCGCTGCGGCAAAGATCGCGAGGATGCGGCCTGATTGATCGTTCAGCAGCTAGGCGAGCCGCATCAGCCCAGCCACACGGCAATCGACAGCATCGCCAGCAGCAGCATCCACAGCACCACCGCGCGCCACACTAGTCCCACAGCCGACTGCAGCGTGCGTACACTTGGCTCCTGCCCCACTTCCATTGGATAGGCGCCGTCTTCGTCGGCAATGCTATCGGCAGAATCGCGTTGTGGAATGGGCGTGCCCAGACGCACGCCGAGTGCACCGCCGCCGGCGGCCAGCAGGATGCCATTCACTTCATCGTTCCACTTGGCAGCGCGGTTGCGCCACGCGTACACGGCATCTTCAAAGTTGCCGACGATGGAGAAGCCAATCGCAGTCAGGCGCGCGGGGATGTAGTCGATGACGAAAAACGCCTGACGGGCGAATAGGCCCAGCGCGGGGCTGCGCTCCGTCGACGTATCGCTCCAGTGGCGAGCGAGGTATTCAGCGCCGCGATACAGCACCACACCCGCCGGCCCAATTGGCACCAGAAACCAGAAGAACACGCCAAACACGTGACGATGCGCCGCCACGATCGCGCATTCGAGCGTATGGCGGACGATCTCGTTGACGGGCATATCGGTCGTGTCCCGGCCCGACCATTCGTTGAGTAGCAGGCGCGCAGTGACAATGTCATCGTTGCGCAGCGCCTCATGGATGTCGGTGAAGTAGTGGCTGAACTGGCGGAAACCGAGCGTCAGATAGACCATCAGCACGTTCCACAGGAACGCCAGCCCAAGGCTGATCGACGACAGCAGATAGTGCACCAGCGCCACGACCACCACGGCCGGCAGCGTGACCACACACCAGGCGAGCACAGCATCGCGACGATGGCCCGTGTCGAACCATTCTTCTGCCCGCGCGGCCAGTGCGCGTACGACGTCGTAGATCGGGTTGTCCCGGCTGAGCGCACGGAACTGTTCAAGAATCAGCGCGCAGAGTACGGAGAAAAAAGTCATTGGAAGGGCGTTGCGAAGGCGTGGATCACGCCGTGGAGGCGATGTGCAAGACGATAGCACACAGCGTGCGCGCAACAGCGCACCTTCGGGCCCATATTCGCGCCGACGCTACGCTGCCAGCAGGTGATACAGGTTGCGCAGCATACCCGCCGTCGCACCCCATATAAAGTGATGACCAGAGTCAGATGCTTGGCCAGATCGCCCAGATCGTCGATAAGGCATCGCATAGAAACGACGCACACGGTCTTCCCACCGCAGCTCGCGCACTTCGTGGTTAGCCGGGTCCATCAAAAAGGCCAGCGGCACTTCAAACACCTCGGCCACTTCACTTGGGTCAGGCTGAAGTGTGAAATCAGGCACCAGCAACCCGACAATCGGGCTCACGTGGAAACCCGTTCCGGTGATGTAGTCAGGCAGGCGACCGATCACTTCAATGTGATCCGCACTGATGCCGACTTCCTCCATCGTTTCGCGCAGCGCGGTATCAACCATGTCCCGGTCAAAGTCCTCGCGCCCGCCGCCCGGAAAACTGACCTGGCCAGCATGTTGGCTAAGCGACGCATTGCGTTGGGTCAGCAGCACCGTCAGACCCGCTTCGCGCTGCACCAGCGGCACCAACACCGCTGCCTCGCGCAACTTGAACGAGGCGTCGATCAAGCGGGATTCATCCGTCTGCTCCGGCTGCCAGTCGGGCGGCATTTGCAGCCGCTCGCGCACGAACTCGGCGGTCAGGCGCGCGACCCCGAGCGCAGGCAATGATGCCTCGGTCGGCACCACCGGCAACTGCTCAGGATCGAACACGGGACGGCGCATCGGATGGGAATGTATGGGTATGGGCCGAAGAAACATATGCGGTCAATCTTCCGCCGCAAAAGAGAAAAAAGGCACCCGAAGGTGCCTTTTCGCAACGCGCGCAGATTACTCCGCTACGGCTTCCTTGCGCTTGAAGGTCAGCTTCTCCTTGATGCGTGCCGACTTGCCCGAGCGTTGGCGCAGGTAGTACAGCTTCGCACGGCGCACATCACCGCGACGCTTCACTTCGATGCTCGCCAGCAGCGGCGAGTACAGCTGGAACGTACGCTCCACGCCTTCGCCCGAGGAAATCTTGCGAACGATGAACGACGAATTCAGGCCACGGTTGCGCTTGGCAATCACGACGCCTTCATACGCCTGCACACGCTTGCGGGTGCCTTCAACGACGTTCACGTTGACGATCACGGTGTCGCCAGGGGCGAACGGGGGGATCGTCTTGTTGGCCGTCAGGCGCTTGATTTCTTCCTGCTCGATTTGCTCGATGATATTCATCTTTTTCTCCTGGACCATCATGCCGGCGTTTTGCCTGATCGGTTGATCGCGGCCCCGGTAGAGGATGGGAACTTCACTTGGTCGAACCTTCCTGTGTGGAAGCCTCTGACCCCTTTGCCGTTATCGCCGCGGCAGCGAGGAAGACCTCATCGCCGCGGGACAACAAACCCTGCTTGCGCGCTACCTCGATCAGATCGGGCCGCTTGCGCATCGTATTCAACAGCGCCTGCTGGCGGCGCCACTTTTCGATCTCGGCATGGTGCCCCCCCAACAGCACATCGGGCACACGCACACCTTCGTACTCTTCCGGCCGCGTGTAGTGCGGGCAATCCAGCAAACCGTTGACGAAGCTGTCTTGCACCGCCGACTGCGCATCGCCCAGCACGCCAGGCAATTGCCGCACTACGGCGTCGATGATTGCCATCGCAGCAATCTCTCCGCCGGAGAGGACGAAATCACCAAGGCTGATTTCCTCATCTACGCGACGGTCGACCAGACGTTGATCGATCGCTTCGTAACGGCCACACAGCAACGTGAGGGCCGGCAGTTGCGCCAGTTCCATCACCCGCTTGTGCGTAAGCGGCTTGCCTTGCGGCGACAGCAGCACCACATGCGACGCCGCAGGCGCTTGCGCCTCCTGAATCGCGTCCAGCGCCGCTTCCAGCGGCTTGGCCAACATCACCATGCCTGGGCCACCGCCGTAAGGGCGGTCGTCCACGGTGCGGTAGTTGTCCGTCGTGAAATCGCGCGGGTTCCAGGTGCGCAACGTGTACACCTGCTGTTTGGCTGCACGGCTGGTGATCCCCCAGTCCGTGAGCGCCCGGAACATGTCCGGAAACAGCGAGACGACGTCGAACTGCATCGCCGAATTCTCCGGCCGCATGTTCAGTAATCCAGACCCCAGTCGACGACGATGCGCTTGCCCGCAACATCCACCGACTTCACGTAAACCTCGACAAACGGCACGAGCCGCTCGACCTCGCCTTCACCGACGATACGCAGGATTTGATGCGCGCCGTTATCGATCAGGCCGCCCACCGTGCCAAGCGTTTCCTCTTGCTCGTTGACGACCGTGGCGCCGATCAGATCGACCCAGTAGAACTCGTCATCGTCCGGCTCGGGAAAATCGGCCCGGCTAACCCACACGGCATAGCCGCGCAGTGCCTCGGCAACATTGCGGTCAGGCGCGGCAGGCGAACCCGCCACCACCGTACCGCTATGCTCACGCGACGTGCCGACGGGAAACACCCGCCAGTCCGCCGACGTTGCCAGTGCGCCAGCAGCCGGCTTGAGCCACCAGGTGCGAGCATTCAGCAGCGCGTCGGCGTCGCCGTGCAACTGGACCTTGATCCAGCCGCGAATACCGTAAGCCCCACCCACATAACCCACCTCGACGAGATCGTCGGGGAGCGCCGGGTTGGAGCCCGCGCCCGGGCGCATGGCTTGCAGCCGTTCGGCAACCTTTTGCGAGGTCGCTTGCGTTGCAGCAGCCACAGGACCGGGCCGTGTCGATGCGGCGCGCGTCACAGCAGGAAGTGCTCGGACGGCACCGTCGATCGACGCATGCTAAAACTTAGGCAGCAGCTTTCTTGCCGTTTTGCTTCACCAGACGGGCAACCGTCGGCGACAGTTGTGCGCCCACGCCTTCCCAGTAGGTCAGGCGGTCTTGCACGATGCGCAGACCTTCTTCGCCTTCACCGGCGAGCGGGTTGTAGAAACCGACGCGCTCGATGAAACGGCCATCACGGCGGTTACGCGAGTCGGTCGCAACGATATTGAAGAACGGGCGCTTCTTGGAGCCACCGCGGGCCAGACGGATCACGACCATGGATCTTTTCCTTGAAAAACTGGATATGCGTACAGAGAAACACGCAAGTATAGCGCAATTCCTCCGGCCAAACAAACACTTAGGCGTAGCGAATGGAGATGCCGGGCGGTACGCGCGGCAACGACGGTACATAAAGCCCGCTATTGTGGTCGCAGCTTGGCTTGGTACAGTCACCGCGGCGCTCGCGAAGCTGCCCATCGAGACACTCCACGTACCGCCTGGCTTCCGTGTCGAGGTGCTGACCGACGCGATGCCGGCCGCACGTGAAATGGCGCTTTCTCCGGCCGGAATTCTTTATGTTGGAAGCCGCGCCGGCAAAGTCTACGCAATGCCATGGCAAACGCCGAATGCGCCCATCCGTGTGGTGGCGTCCGGGCTGCAACTCCCTGTTGGCGTGGCATGGCGTGACGGCAACCTGTATGTGTCTGCGGTTTCGCGTGTGGTACGGCTCGATGGCATCGACAAGCAACTCAGCAATCCACCCGAGCCAGTGGTTATCAACGACAAGCTGCCGACGGAAGCCCATCACGGTTGGAAATTCATCGCATTCGGGCCGGATGGAAAACTGTATGTGCCCGTTGGCGCACCCTGCAACATCTGCCGCCCAGATGAAAACCGGTACGCCAACATCATGCGCATGAACGCCGACGGCAGCGGCCTGGAACTGGTGGCGCGCGGCATTCGCAACACGGTCGGCTTCGACTGGCACCCGACCACGCACGAATTGTGGTTCACCGACAACGGCCGTGACCTGATGGGTGACGACGTGCCCGACGACGAGTTGAACCGCATCACCAAACCCACCCCGCACTTCGGCTACCCGTTCTGCCACGCGGGCAACATTCCCGACCCGGAATTCGGCGCCGGACACCCGTGCAGCAACTACGTGCCGCCTGTGGCCAAGCTCGGAGCGCATGTGGCGGCGTTGGGCATGCGGTTCTATTCAGGGGGCAGCTTTCCGGCGGAGTACCGGAACAACATCTTCATTGCCGAGCACGGCTCTTGGAACCGATCGTCAAAGGTGGGCTACCGTGTCATGCGCGTCGCACTGGACGCTGCCGGCAATGTGACGAAGCAGGAACCGTTCGCGCACGGCTGGCTGCAGGGCGAACAGGCGTGGGGACGCCCCGCCGATGTGCTCGTGGCGCCCGATGGCAGCTTGCTGGTGTCCGACGACTTGGCCGGCGCTGTGTATCGCATCCGCTACACGGGGAAATGACCTCGGCGTCGCCCCTCGCCATGGCAAAGCGTGCACGAAACATCTCGTTACACGGGTAACGTTCGGACAGTGGATGCCTACTGAGTGAAGCCTTACATTGACAAGCATGAACACGCGCAGCCGATCTCTGTTGCACACATCAGAAGCACGCGGCGCGTGGCGCTTTCGAATCCTTGCCCGACAGGAGATAGCCATGCCGATTCGCGCATTGCTTCGCCCCTTGGCGGCAGGCGTTCTGATCGTCGCCTCTGCGGGCGCTGTGGCTGCCAACGCATCGGCGCGTCAAGCCGCCGTCGCCTTTGCAAAATCCGCCCTGCCCGTCTGGACGCAAACGGCACAGACAGCGCCGCAGACGCGTCCGCTGGTGGCGCAATTCTTTGCCGACACGCGTAGCGAGCAGGCGGCCCGCATCCGCGCCCAAATGGAGCGCATGGAAGCGCGTGCCCGTGCGGATGACCGCCTTAATGGTCGCGTTCAACCTCGGGACGGCGGCGGCCGCGGTGACTGGCAACAGCAGGAGCGCATGCGCCAGGAACGAGGCAACGGCGACCAAGGCAACTGGCGCGGTTCGCGCCGGGGCTGAGGCGCACACGCCGCCGCATTTCACATCCCGGAACTTGCCGGGGCACACCTGAGTCGTATTGGATGCTGCGTGCACACGTTTGGCGCCCACGCAGCATCACACCAATCACAACGACAACAGGTGCTCCAATGGCATTCCTCCTCCACCGCCATGTGCGGCTTATCCTTGGTCTCGTCTGGACCACGGCCTTTATGCTGATGCTCGCTCACCTGCTCTACGGTGAAGTCGGTTCGCGCCATCAGGCACCTCAGCTACAGCAGGACTCGACGGTTTCGACGAGCGTGCCGTCGCTCCGTCCGATTCCGATTTAGTGATCCTGCCTCTCCTGCCGCAAGCGCTCCGCAGCGTTGCGCGCATCCGGCCGAACTGACGGCCTCTTCTTTCAGTTACTGATACGTCTTTAGGACGCGCTTCCGGCGTCGTCATCTGGCTGCGCCGCGGTTGATGTTGGGCGTAGAATGCGCGGCGCTGTGTCTTGCCGTGTGTTCATCGCCCGCTATGTCTACGACCGCTCTCCAGAAAAAATCCAAGCTGTTGACCGTGCTGCTCGCCTTCCTGTTCGGGAGCGTGGGCGCACATCGCTTCTACCTCAAGGGCGGACGCGACTTCTGGGCGTGGTCGCAAGTGCTTGCCATGGTGCTCGGCGTGGTTGGCGTGGCGCTGCTGTGGTCGACGCAGCGTGCGAGCGTCCCAGGCTGGGTCTGCGCGATGATCGGTGGATCTTCAGTGCTGGCGGGCTATCTGTCTGCGCTGGTCTACGGCCTGCGCCCCGACGAAAAATGGGATGCGCAGTTCAATGCCGACGGCACGCCCACGCATTCGGGCTGGCCTGTCGTCCTGCTGAGCATTCTCACGCTGATGATTGGCACCGGCCTGCTGATGGCCGGCCTCGCCATTACTTTCCAGACGTATTTCGAAACGCAGGTGCAGGCAGCGAAAGAACTGTCGCAGTAGTCAAAACAAGCTGCCCTGGCGCTCATCGACCGGCTTTCGCGGCTTGACGGCGCGCGCCGGAGGTTTGAACTGCGAGGTATCAAGCACCAGTTCGTTGTAGCGGTGGTAACTGAAGCCGAGCCTGTCGGCGCTCTTGTAGAAACGCTGCCGCAATAAGTCCGCCCAAATGCCGGTTCCGCGCATGCGCGTGGCGAAATCCGCCTTGTAATCCTGCCCGCCGTGCAGGTCGCGGATGCGATTCATCACGCGTTGCGCGCGGTCGGGGAAATGCGCCATCAGCCAGTCCTGAAACACCGTGTTCAGCTCGTTTGGCAAGCGCAGCACGATATAGCTCGCGTACGTGGCGCCCGCTTCGCGCGCGGCTTCCAGAATCTGCTCCATGTGGTCGTCCGTGATGAAGGGAATCATCGGCGCGACGCTGACTCCCACCGGAATGCCCGCCTCGGCCAGCGTACGAATCGTGCGCAGGCGGCGCGATGGCGTGGCGGCACGGGGCTCCAGCTTGCGCGCCAGATCGGCGTCGAGCGTGGTGATTGTGACGGCGGCGACGACAAGATTCTTCGCCGCCATCGGGGCAAGCAGATCGACGTCGCGCTCGATCAATGTCGACTTGGTGATGAGCCCGACGGGGTGATCGCAATCGTGCAGCACCTGCAGCACATCGCGCGTGATGCGCAGCTCGCGCTCAATTGGCTGATACGCATCGGTGTTCACGCCCAGCGCAATTGCCTCGCAACGGTAGCTGGGCTTGGCCAGCGTTTCACGCAGCACCTCGGCAGCATTGGTCTTGGCGAACAGCTTGGTCTCGAAGTCCAGCCCGGGCGACAACTCCAGATACGCATGCGTTGGCCGCGCAAAGCAATACACGCAACCATGCTCACAGCCGCGATACGGGTTCAGCGACACCCCAAACGGAATATCCGGCGACTGGTTATGGCTCAGGATCGAGCGCGCACGTTCGATGGAGACGGAGGTCTCGATGCGCGGCGGTGCGTCATCCGGAACGAGATGCCCGACGAGCGGTTGCCAGCCGTCGTCGACGCGCGCGCGTTCATCGCGTTCGAAGCGGCCTTGCAGATTGGAGGTGGCGCCGCGTCCCTTGCGGGGGACGTGGCGATGGGACATATCGGACACAGCAGAAAGAATGGATGCGGGGGCTGGGTGATCCTATCGCATCCGCCACCACTCCGCTGCGGGTGACGCTGGCTACACCTCGGGATCGAGCCTCACTTCCCAGAGCGATTTGCCGTCGAGGTCGTGCAGCGACACGTACATCGTGCGCGTGGCCGGGTCGATCTTGGCGCGGCCGTAATACTGCTGCAGCGCCGCGGGCGACTGGTTCTGCGGATTGTCCTTTGGAATGCTGACGTAGCGCACGTCCGGTCCAAACGTCTGGTCCACTTCATTCGGTCCGAACGTGCCCGCGTTGATCGGCCCACCGACGAACTCCCAGAACGGTTTGAACTCCGTGAACCTCGCGCGCGACGGATGGTAGTACGTAGCCTGCGCGTAGTGCACGTCAGCCGTCACCCACACCACGTTTTGGATGTTCTCCTGCTTGATGAAGCGCAGGATGTCGGCCAATTCAAGCTCGCGGCCCGACGGTGCACCATCGTCCGCATTTGCCCACGCTTCGTAGGTGCCCTTGGGCACATCGGGGTTCAGATCGGGCACCACCAGCGAGATCGGCATGTCGCTGGCAATCACCTTCCACGTCGCCTTTGACTGCTTGAGCGATTGCTTGAGCCATGCTGCTTGCGCCGGGCCGAGGAAGGCCGAATCGGCATCCAGCCTGGTCTGGCGGTTTGGCGAATTGCGCCCGCGGTAGCTACGCTCGTCCAGCATGAACACGTCGAGCAGCGGCCCGTATTGGAACGCGCGATAGATTTGCTCGGGGTCGATTGGGTTGAATCGGAACGGGTTGTACTCGAACATCGCCTGCTTCGCGCGGGCCGCCAATACCGACGCGCTGCGCTCCTGATAGCGCTTCTCTTCCGGGCCGATCTGCTGGCCGGGATACCAATTGTTGCGCACCTCGTGGTCGTCCCACTGCACGAGGAACGGCACTTCAGCAGAGAACGCGCGCTTGTTCTTGTCGAGCTGGTTGTAGGCGAAGGCGCCGCGGTAATCGTCGAGCGTTTGTGCAACGTGCGACTTCGCCTCGGTGACGAGGTTGGTCCACATCGAGCCGTCGGGCAGCTTCACCTCGGCCTGGATCGGGCCGTCGGCGTAGATCTGATCGCCGGAGTGGATGAAGAAGTCGGGCGATTCGCGACGCATCGCTTCGTACAGCCGGTAACCGCCGAAGCGCTCGTTGATGCCCCAGCCCTGGCCGGCTTCATCGCCAGAGAAGACGAAGCAGATCGGGCGATTGGCCGACACAGGTGCCGTACGAAACCGACCAGTGACGGGCTCGCTGAAGGCTTTGTCGTGCACGAGATCCCGGAAGCGGACGCGGTAGAACAGGTCAGCGCCAGCGGGCAGCCCATTGAGGTCAACGCGGGCTGTCAGGCCGCTGCTGTCGAGGGCCGCCGGCCCCACACGGCGCACGACATTCTTGAACGCGGCATCCGTGGAATATTCGACGATCATGCGTGCCGGACGATCGGAGCGGCTCCAGACGATGGCGCTTTCGGCCGTGACATCACCGCTCATCACACCGCCAGGCAGTTGCGGGCGCAGGCGTTCGGACGTCACTGCGGCCGGCGCGACGCCCTGGGCCAGCACGTCGCCAATACGCGAGCCGAGCAGCGCCGTGCCGCTGACGGAAACGAGGCCCTTGATAAGCGTGCGGCGGGTCGGTTTGAAGATCGGCTGGTCGGACATGCGGGCTCCGGTGTCGGTGATGAAGGTGCCGGCCAGCCTAAGGCGCTTCCGTGACAACGCTACGTCACCCGCCCTCTTCCGTCACATCGATGGCGAGCGTCTCCTTGATCTCCTCCATCACGATGTAACTCTTGGACTGCACCGCGCCGGGCAACTGCAGCAGGATGTCGCCCAGCAAGCGGCGATATTCGCTCATCTCGCGAATGCGCGCCTTGATGAGGTAATCGAAATCGCCCGACACCAGATGACACTCCAGCACCTCGGGAATGCGCAGCACCTCACGCCGGAACTGCTCGAACATGTTGCCCGACTTGCTGCCCAGGCTAATCTCCACAAACACCAGCAGCGACGCGCCCAGCATGGCCGGGTTGAGCCGCGCGTAATAGCCCAGGATGAAGCGTTCTCGCTCCAGCCGTTTGACACGCTCGATGCACGGCGTGATGGTCAGGCCGACCGCCTCGGAGAGCTCCTTCATCGACAACCGTCCGTCCTTTTGCAGCAGGTCGAGGATGCGCCGGTCAAGCTTATCGAGGGCCCGGACGGGCTTGCGCTGGGTTCGCATGGTGGAAAACGCCTGAAAATCGAAGTTGTTACTGTTTCGAGCAAATATACAGAAACATCTACTGGAGTTGTGCGAATACGATAGCGGCATCTATCGCAAATGCATCTCCGGGGAGTATCACCATGCGCGTGCTCGTTCTTGGCAGCGGCGTGATTGGCGTGACCAGCGCTTATTACCTGGCCCGCGCGGGCCATGAAGTCACCGTCGTCGACCGGGAAGCCGGTCCGGCGCTGGAGACGAGCTTTGCCAATGCTGGCCAGATCTCGCCGGGCTACGCGTCGCCGTGGGCCGCCCCGGGCGTGCCGCTCAAAGCCATCAAGTGGATGTTCCAGCAGCACGCGCCGCTCTCCATCCGCCCCGACGGCACGCTCTTCCAACTCAAATGGATGTGGCAGATGCTGCGCAACTGCGACGCCGCCAGCTATGCGCAAAACAAGGAGCGCATGGTCCGCCTGGCCGAATACAGCCGAGACTGCATCCGCGACCTGCGCGCCGACACCGGCATCGCCTACGAAGGCCGCCAGCAAGGCACGCTGCAAATCTTCCGCACCCAGCAACAGCTCGACGGCGCCGCGAACGACATCGCCGTGCTCGAGCGTGCTGGTGTGCCCTACGAACTGCTTTCGCGCGACGACCTCGTGCGCAGTGAACCAGGCCTGGCCTCGACCCGCCACAAGCTGGCCGGTGGCTTGCGCCTACCCAATGACGAAACGGGCGATTGCCAACTCTTCACCACGCGCCTCGCCGCGATGGCGGAAAAGCTCGGCGTGCGCTTCCGTTTCAACAGCACGATCAACAGCCTCATCTTCAAGAATGACGCCGTACGCGGCGCGCTGGTCGACGGCCAGCCGATCGACGCCGATCTCGTGGTCGTGGCACTGGGCAGCTACAGCACGCCGTTCCTGAAGAATCTGGTGAACGTGCCGGTCTACCCGCTCAAGGGTTTCTCGATCACCGTACCGATGACCGACGCGGCGAAGAGCCCTGCGTCCACCATCCTGGACGAGACCTACAAAGTGGCCGTGACGCGCTTTGACGACCGCATCCGCGTGGGCGGCATGGCGCAGATCGTCGGCTATGACAAGCGCCTGGACCCGGGCAAGCGCAAGACGCTGGAGTTCGTGGTCAACGACCTGTTCCCGGGTGCCGGGGATGTGTCGCGTGCCTCGTTCTGGACGGGCCTGCGCCCGATGACGCCGGACGGCACGCCCATCGTCGGCCAGACGCCCGTGCGCGGCCTGTGGCTCAACACTGGGCACGGCACGCTGGGTTGGACCATGGCATGCGGCTCGGGCAAGCTGCTGTCGGATCTGGTGTCCGGCCGCTCGCCTGCCATCCGCTCAGATGACCTGTCGGTGTATCGCTACCTGGGTGGGGCGCCGATGCCGGCAACCCAGCCTGCGCTGGCCTGATCGCCTACGCTGCACGCAATAAAAAGGGAGGCTTCGGCCTCCCTTTTTTTCCCGCTGATGCCGCTTAGAACTGCACTTCCGGCACCGCGCCGATCGTCTCGCCACCCGTCAGCACGCTCTGCGCAATACCAGGTGCCTGCGTGAGCAGCACGTCAGCGAACACGCGCGCCGTGGCGATCTTCGCGCCGTAGAAGTTCGGGTCTTCGCTCTCGCGGTCGAGGGCCACCAGCAGCGCACGCGCCATCTGCCAACCCGACAGCACGATGCCGCAGAGACGCAGATACGGCACGCTGCCCGCGAACACGGCGTTCGGCTGCGCCTTGGTCTGTGCGACCACAAAGCGCACCACCGATTCCAGTGCCTCGCGACCTGCTGCCAGACGCGCCCGCATCGCGTCGCAATGCGCACCGCCCTTCGCCGCCAAGGCCGCTTCCACCTTGGCGATTTCCGCGCAGATGCCCAACGCCACCGCGCCACCGTCACGCACGGTCTTGCGGCCGATCAGGTCGTTGGCCTGGATGGCCGTGGTGCCTTCGTAGATCGGCAGGATGCGCGCATCGCGATAGAACTGCGCGGCGCCCGTCTCTTCGATAAAGCCCATACCGCCGTGCACCTGCACGCCCAGGCTCGTCACATCGATCGACATCTCGGTGCTCCAGCCCTTCACGATGGGCACCAGGAATTCGTACAGCGCTGCGTTCTGCTTGCGTGCAGCGTCGTCGGCAGCGTGATGGCCGGCATCGCACGCGGCAGCAGCCACATAGGCCAGCGCACGCGCGCCTTCCGTCATGGCGCGCATCGTCAGCAGCATGCGCTTGACGTCCGGGTGGTGAATGATGGGCACGGCCTTGGCAGCAGAGCCATCCACGGGGCGGCTCTGGACACGCTCGCGCGCATAGGCCACGGCCTTTTGGTACGCCCGCTCCGACACGCCAATGCCCTGCATGCCCACCGCATAACGCGCCGCGTTCATCATGATGAACATGTATTCCAGGCCGCGATTTTCTTCGCCGACCAAGGTGCCGATCGCGCCGCCATTGTCGCCAAATTGCAGCACGGCCGTCGGGCTCGCCTTGATGCCGAGCTTGTGTTCGATCGACACGCAATGCGCATCGTTGCGCGCGCCCAGCGAGCCGTCTTCATTGACCATGAACTTCGGCACCACAAACAGCGAGATGCCCTTCACGCCTTCCGGCGCACCCGGCGTACGCGCCAGCACAAGGTGGACGATGTTCTCGGCCATATCGTGCTCGCCCCAGGTGATGAAGATCTTCGTGCCGAAAATCTTGAACGTACCGTCGCCTACCGGCTCGGCGCGCGTGCGTACGAGTGCCAGGTCGGAGCCAGCCTGCGGCTCAGTCAGGTTCATCGTGCCCGTCCATTCGCCCGAGATGAGCTTGGGAACAAAAAGCTGTTTCTGCTCTTCGGTGCCAGCCGTCAGCAACGCCTCGATGGCGCCATCCGTGAGCAACGGGCACAGCGCGAACGACAGGTTCGCCGCGTTCAGCATTTCGATGCACGCCGTGGCGATCAGCTTCGGCAGGCCCTGGCCGCCGTATTCCACCGGATGCTGCACGCCCTGCCAGCCGCCTTGGCCGAACTGCGCGAACGCCTCCTTGAAACCCGCGGTGGCCGTGACGACGCCGTCCTTCCAGCTGCTCGGGTTACGGTCGCCTTCCACATTCAGCGGCGCAACGACTTCACCGGTAAAGCGCGCGCTTTCTTCCAGCACGGCCTGTGCCGTGTCGGCGGTGGCGTCTTCAAAGCCGGGCAGCTTGGCGACGTTGTCCAGGCCGGCCAGCTCGTTCATCACGAACAGCATGTCCTTGACTGGGGCTTGATAGGTCATGTCTCTCTCCAACTCTTGTTAAGCGCGATCAGGACAGTGCCGCATCGAGTGCGTGACGCACTCTCCTGATGGCGCTCGCGTACAAAAAAAGCCGTTTCCAAACAGGTCGGAAACGGCTTTGCGTCGGGCATTGCTGCGCGCCTCTCTTGATGCGCGCAGCGCGTTGCAATCAGCCCAGTGCGGTCACCAGCTCCGGCACGACGGCGTTCAGATCGCCCACGAGGCCGTAGTCCGCCACCTGGAAGATCGGCGCTTCCGGATCCTTGTTGATCGCAACGATCACCTTGGAATCCTTCATGCCTGCCAAGTGCTGGATCGCGCCCGAGATACCGACGGCGATATACAGCTGCGGCGCGACGATCTTGCCGGTCTGGCCAACCTGGTAGTCGTTGGGCACAAAGCCGGCGTCCACTGCCGCGCGCGAGGCGCCCAGCGCTGCGCCCAGCTTGTCGGCCAGCGGCGTCAGCACCTTGGTGTAGTTCTCGCCCGAGCCTACGCCACGGCCGCCCGACACGATGATCTTCGCGGCGGTCAATTCCGGGCGGTCGCTCTTCGTCACTTCGCGCGAGACGAATTGCGAGATGCCGGCGTCAGCCACGGCGGTCAGGTTTTCGGTAGCAGCGGAGCCACCGGTGGCAGCGGCCGGGTCGAATGCCGTGCCGCGCACGGTGATTACCTTCACCTTGTCGGCCGATTGCACGGTGGCAATCGCGTTGCCGGCGTAGATCGGGCGCTCGAAGGTGTCCGGGCCGTCGACCTTGGTGATGTCGGACAATTGGGCCACGTCCAGCTTGGCGGCCACGCGCGGCAGGATGTTCTTGCCGTAGGCGGTGGCGGGCGCCAGGATGTGGCTGTAGTTACCGGCAACGGCCAGGGCCTGCTCGGCGACGTTCTCGGCCAGGCCATCGGCAAACTGAGGGGCGTCGGCCACCAGCACCTTGGTCACGCCGGCGATCTGCGCGGCGGCTTGTGCAGCGGCGCCACAGCCAGCGCCGGCCACCAGCACGTGGACGTCACCGCCGCATTGGGCGGCGGCCGTCACGGTGTTCAGTGTCGCGGCCTTGATGGATTGGTTGTCGTGTTCAGCAATAACGAGTGCGGTCATCTTGATCTGCCTGTTCGGTGTGCTTGAAGTTGCGTGCAGTAGCGGTTGACCGCCTTACAGCACCTTGGCTTCCGTCTTGAGCTTGGACACCAGCGTGGCCACATCGGGCACCATCACACCGGCGCTGCGCTTGGCGGGCTCGACCACCTTCAGCGTCTTCAGGCGCGGTGCAACGTCCACGCCCAGATCTTCCGGCTTGACCGTGTCGAGCTGCTTCTTCTTCGCCTTCATGATGTTCGGCAGCGTCACGTAGCGCGGCTCGTTCAGGCGCAGGTCGGTAGTGACCACGGCCGGCAGCTTGACCGACAGGGTTTCCAGGCCGCCGTCCACTTCACGCGTGACCGAGGCTTTGCCGTCAGCAATCTGCACCTTCGAAGCGAACGTGGCTTGCGGCAGCCCTGCCAGTGCAGCCAGCATCTGGCCGGTCTGGTTGGCGTCGTCGTCAATCGCCTGCTTGCCGAGGATGATCAGCTGCGGCTGTTCCTTGTCGACGAGTGCCTTGAGCAGCTTGGCCACTGCAAGCGGCTGCAGCTCTTCAGAGGTTTCGACCAGAATGCCGCGATCGGCGCCGATGGCCATGGCGGTGCGCAGGGTTTCCTGGCACTGCGTCACGCCGCACGAGACGGCGATCACTTCGGTAGCGACGCCCGCTTCCTTCAGGCGAACCGCCTCTTCCACGGCGATCTCGTCGAACGGGTTCATGCTCATCTTGACGTTGGCCAGATCGACACCGCTGCCGTCCGTCTTCACGCGAACCTTCACGTTGTAATCGATCACGCGCTTGACTGCGACCAGGACTTTCATGCGCTCACTCCACTAATTGATAAGACGATTTTGCAAAACGCCGGCCATTATAAGGGGGGCTGGTCGCTCGCGTAATTTTTCCGAACGGTCGTGCTATTTTAACCGCGAAAATTTGCCGGACGCCAGTCAAACGTCCGGCAATCTGTTCGGTAGAACCCTCTACCGGGTCACCGAGAAATCATAAAGTGATTACCAAGCCACAATCACCGCATCTTTGTACTTCGTCTTGACGAAAGACTTCACGGCGTCGGAATGATACGCCTTCACCAGCTTGGCGACCCAGGGTTGGTCCTTGTCGGCGGCGCGGATGGCGATCACGTTGGCATACGGGCCTTTCGGGCTTTCGATGGCGATGCCGTCCTTGGTCGGGTCCAGGTTGGCCTTCTCGGCATAGTTGCCATTGATGGCGGCGGCATCCAGGTCATCCAGCGAGCGCGGCAGTTGCGCGGCATCCAACTCGACGAACTTCAGCTTCTTGGGGTTCTCTGCCACGTCGCGCGGCGAGGCCTTGAAACCGGCGTTCGGCTTGAGCTTGATCACGCCTTGCGATTGCAGCAGCAGAAGCGCGCGGCCGCCATTGGTGGGATCGTTCGGCAGGCCGAAGCGCGCACCGTCCTTCAATTCCTTCAGCGACTTGATCTTCTTCGAGTAGATCCCCATCGGGAAGGTGATGGTCTGGCCGACGCTCACAAACTTGTAGCCGCGCGTGGCAATCTGGTCGTCCAGATACGGCTGGTGTTGATAGCTGTTGGCGTCCAGATCGCCGGCAGCGAGGGCCGCATTCGGCTGGATGTAATCGTTGAACTCGACGATCTGGAGCTTCAGGCCGTCCTTCTCGGCGACCTTCTTCACTTCTTCCATGATCTCGGCGTGCGGGCCGGCGGTCACGCCGATCTTGATCGGCTTGCTCTGCGCCAGGGCGCTGCCTGCGACCAACGCCAGTGCGGCACCAAGGCTCGCGGACCATTGAAGCAGTTGACGGCGATTCATTGTGTTTCCTCGTTTTGTCTGTCGATTGGGTGATTAACGGTGGCTCAGGCGGCGCACGAGCCAATCGCCCGTCGATTGCACCGCCTGCACAAAGACGATCAGGATGACGACCACCGCCAGCATGATGTCCGATTCGTAGCGCTGATAGCCGTAGCGAATGCCCAGATCGCCCAGGCCGCCGCCGCCGATGGTACCGGCCATGGCCGAGTAGCCTACAAGACTGACGAAGGTGATTGTCAGGCCGGCGAGGATGCCCGGCATCGCCTCTGGCAACAGCACCTTGTAGACGAGTTGGCCCGTCGTCGCCCCCATCGATTGAGCTGCCTCGATCAGGCCGCGGTCCACTTCGCGCAACGCGGTCTCGACCAGGCGGGCGACAAAGGGAATCGCCGCGATCGTCAGCGGCACGATGGCCGCGGCGGTGCCGATGGAGGAGCCCGCCAGCAGGCGCGTGAACGGAATCACCGCGACCAGCAGGATGATGAACGGCACGGAGCGCACGGCATTGACGACAAGGCCCGCCACGCGGTTGAACACCGGCGCCGACAGCACGCCGCCCGAAGTCGTCAGATACAGCAGTACGCCCAGCGGCACGCCAAACAGCGCACCAATGCCGCCGGACACGCCAACCATGGCGAGCGTTTCCCAGAAGGCCGGCAGGAACAGATCGGTCAGGTCAGACCACATGGTTGATCTCCTCGACCACCACGCCTTGCTCGCGCAGGAAGTTCATCGCGTTGTTGATGTCGGCGGTCTCCCCCGATGCCAGGATCGCCAGCGAACCAAAGGCCTGGCCCTGGATCTCGTCGATATGGCCGTGCAGGATGTTGAAGTCGAGCCCGTAGTTGCGGATCGCCTGCGCCAGCACCGGCTGATCCACACCCGCACCCGTGAAGGCTAGGCGGAACAGATGGTCCCGCCCGCCCTGCTCGCGCGCAACGAGCCGGCTTTCCACGCGGGCCAGTACCGAGGGCGGCAGTTCCTGCGAGATCACCTCGCCGATGAGCGCGCGCGTTACGTCATGCGCGGGCTTCAGGAACACGTCAATCACACGGCCCAGTTCCACCACCCGGCCGGCGTCGAGCACCGCCACACGGTCGCACACCTGCTTGATAACTTCCATCTGGTGCGTGATCAGCACGATGGTCAGGCCCAGTTCGCGGTTGATCTTGCGCAGCAGGTCAAGAATCGAGCGCGTCGTCTCCGGGTCCAGCGCGGAGGTCGCCTCGTCGGAGAGCAGCACATCTGGCTGGCTGGCCAGCGCGCGGGCGATGCCAACGCGCTGCTTCTGGCCACCGGAAATCTGCGCGGGGTAGCGGTCCTTGTGCGCAGACAGGCCCACCAGTTCCAGCAGCGGCAACACGATCTCGCGTATGCGTTCACGCGACGTGCCGGCCAACTCCAGCGGCAGCGCCACGTTGTCATATACGGTGCGCGAAGACAGCAAGTTGAAGTGCTGGAAGATCATGCCGATCTTGCGGCGCGCTTGCCGCAGGCCGTCGGCATTGAGTGCGGTGAGCTCCTGCCCTGCCACGGTAACGGTGCCGGAGGTCGGCCGATTCAGCAGATTGATGACGCGGACCAGCGTGCTCTTGCCCGCGCCGCTGCGGCCGATGATGCCGAAGATTTCTCCCCGGTCGATGGTGAGGTCCACGTCGCGCAGCGCGTGGACGTCATGGCCGCCCGCTCCCCGAAAGTGCTGCGATATCCCCTTGAGTTCGATCATGCGTACAGACAAAAACGGCAACCGCCCAGTGCCTAGGCCGTTGCCGTCTCTTTTTTGTTGGAATAAGACGCTAGTGTAAGGCAGACCCTACATGCGAGGAACGATTCTTTAACGATGTCTTTATTACTTTTTTGAATGTCATTGACGATTCGTCACCGTCCATCGCTTAAAGCTCGGCCAGCGCCTTAACGTGCGCCACCACACTGCGCCCGAGCGCGCTGAGGTTGTAGCCGCCCTCCAGACAACTGACGATCCGGCCCTTGGCGTGTGCGCGCGCCACCTGCATGAGCTGCTGCGTGATCCACGCGTAGTCCGCCTCGACCAGGCCCATCTGGCCCAGATCGTCTTCGCGGTGCGCATCGAAACCGGCGGAGATGAACAGCATTTCGGGCTGGAACGCATCTAAGCGAGGCACCCAAATGGTTTCCACCACTTCGCGCACGGTCAAACCGTTCGTATAGGCCGGCAGCGGGATGTTCACCATGTTGGCCGCTACCGCTTCGGTGCCGGAATACGGATAGAACGGGTGCTGGAAGATGCTGCACATCAGCACGCGCGGCTCGTTGATGAACGCCGCCTCGGTGCCGTTGCCGTGGTGCACGTCAAAGTCGACGATCGCCACGCGCTGCAAGCCGTGATGGTCCAGCGCATGACGCGCGGCCACGGCCACATTGTTGAAGAAGCAGAAGCCCATTGCGCGGCCCGGCTCCGCATGATGGCCAGGTGGGCGCACGCTGCAGAAGGCGTTCTCCAGCTCGCCGGCGATGACCTTGTCGGTGGCGTCCACCGCAGCCCCCGCCGCCAACACTGCAGCCATGTATGTGTGCGGGTTCATCGAGGTGTCGGGATCGATCGGCATATAACCGGCAATCGGCACGCTGGCCACCAGCTCGCGCACGTATTCAGCGCGATGGACGCGACATAGCTGCGCCTCGGTGGCGGGCGGCGCCTCGCAGGGAACGAGCAGGTCGTCGATGCGGCTGGCGATGAGCTGGTCTTCGATCGCGCGCAGGCGGTCCGGGCATTCGGGATGGTGCGGTCCCATCTCGTGCCGGAGGAATTCGGGATGCGTGTAGAGGCCGGTCGCCATGTTGTTGTGATCCGGTGTGCTTCAGTGTCTCCAGCCGCTACGTTAGCACGGCTGTGCGACAACGCCGCACGCCCCGGGCGATCCAACAGACGCATCCGCTACAATGCCCCGATCCCGTATGAAGCCTGCCCATGAGCCAATCGCCTTCTTCCCGTCGTCCCGTATTGCGCGCCCTGGTGGCTGGCGCAGCGCTTTCCGCGCTCTCTTTCCCGGCGCTCTCGCTGGCTGCCAAGAAAGCTGCCAAGTCGCCCAAGCGCCGCGTTGCGGTGCATGAAGAAGAGATCGACCCCGATCGTTATCGCAACAATCCGCAAACGCAGGCCTTCATCGGCATGCTGGTCGCGCAGTACAACTTTGACCGGACATCGCTCGATACGCTGTTTGCCGGAACGGCCTATTCCGCTACGGTGGCGCGCCTGATCCTGCCTCCGGCCACGCCCGCGCGTCGCAGCTGGACGGCCTATCGCGGACGCTTCATCGAGCCGATCCGCATTGGCGCCGGCGTACGCTTCTGGCAGCAATACGGCGACACACTGCGCCGTGCCGAGAACGAATTTGGCGTGCCGGCCGACGTGATCGTGGGCATCCTGGGCGTCGAGACCATCTACGGCCGAGACATGGGCAACTTCCGCGTGATGGACGCGTTGTCCACGCTGGCCTTCGACTACCCCGATACGCCCAACCGCGAAGACCGCAGCACGATGTTCCGCAACCAACTCAAGGACTTCTTGCTCTGGTGCCGCGACACGGGCACGGACACCTTCTCGGTCCTCGGCTCGTATGCGGGCGCAGTCGGCATTCCGCAATTCATGCCAACCAGCATCCGCGAATACGCCATCGATTACGACCGCGATGGTCATATCGACCTGCGCAACAGCGCGGCGGATGCCATCGGCAGCGTCGCACGCTTCCTGCAGATGCACGGCTGGGAACCGAACCGCCCTGTGATGTGGAACATTGCCCGTGATGCGGACAGCCAAGGCATCGCAGCAGCGGCAGCGGACGGCCAGCCGTATCCCGGCATGACGCTGTCGAGGCTCACGCGCGCTGGTCTGGCGCTGGCTCCGGGCGTCGATGCCACACGCGAGCAGGAAACCGAGGTGCTGATGATCGACCTGCCCACGCCGGGTCAGCCGACCGAGTACCGCGTCGGCCTGCGCAACTTCTACGTGCTCACGCGCTACAACCGCAGCTTCTTCTACGCAGCTGCGGTGTACGAGTTGGGCCAAGCCGTGCGGCAGGCGATGCAGGGTTGATCCACCGTCCACGCAAACAAAAAGCGCAGCTCCGGCTGCGCTTTTTTCTTGGCGATGCGGCGTGCCGTCAGGCGGGGAAAACGCCCGTCGACAAGTAACGGTCGCCTCGATCGCACACCACGAACACGATCGTCGCGTTTTCGACTTCCTCGGCCACACGCAGTGCCACGCACAACGCACCCGCCGCAGATATCCCGCAGAAGATACCTTCTTCGCGAGCCATGCGACGCGCCATGTGCTCGGCGTCGGACTGACTCACCGGCTCGGTGCGATCGATGTACTTCGGATCGTAGATCTTCGGCATGTACGCCTCGGGCCACTTGCGGATGCCCGGAATGCGCGAGCCTTCTTCCGGCTGTGCGCCCACGATCTGGATGTCGGCGTTCTTCTCTTTCAGGAAGCGCGAGACACCGGTAATCGTGCCCGTCGTCCCCATCGCCGAGACGAAATGCGTGATGCGGCCCTCGGTGTCGCGCCACAGTTCGGGGCCGGTGGTTTCGTAGTGCGAAAGCGGGTTGTCCGGATTGGCAAACTGATCGAGGATGACGCCCTTACCTTCCTTCTCCATCGCGTCGGCCAGGTCACGTGCGTATTCCATGCCGCCTTTGACGGGGGTGAGGATGATCTCCGCGCCGTAAGCGGCCATGCTTTGGCGGCGTTCCACCGACAGGTCTTCCGGCATGATCAGCACCATCTTGTAGCCACGCACGGCGGCGGCCATGGCCAGGGCAATGCCCGTGTTGCCCGACGTGGATTCGATCAGCGTGTCACCCGGCTTGATGCGGCCACGCGCTTCGGCGTGCTTGATCATGGACAGCGCAGGGCGATCCTTGACCGAGCCGGCTGGGTTATTGCCCTCGAGTTTGCCGAGGATGACATTGCCGCGGCGCGCGTTGCCTTCGCCGGGAATGCGCTGGAGCTGAACCAAGGGCGTGTTGCCGATGGTGTCTTCGATGGTGAGATAGGCCATGATGCGTGGGGGACGGGAATCAAGGCATTGTAATGCAGCCCAAATCCCTTGCCCCACACATGGCAAAACGCCCCGCTCGGGGCGGGGCGTTGGCGGCAGGTGACCGCAGACTTACTTCTTCTTTGCGTCCTTGCTGTCCTTCTTGGCTGCGGCCGGCGCCGCTGCCGCTGCCGGAGCGCCGAACGTCAGACCTTCGTTCTCCAGCTTGACGAGCGTCTTGTCGCCAATGCCGGACACGCGAGCCTTGAAGTCGGCGGCGTCTTTGTACGGACCGTTCTTGGTGCGCTCTTCAATGATCGACTTGGAACGCTTGGGACCAATGCCGGACAGCGTCTCAAGCGCAGCATGATCTGCAGTATTCACATCTACCGCGGCCCACGAGACCGACAGCATCGACAGCGACATCAACGCGGTAGCCAACAGCTTCTTCAACATGTGCTTCTCCTTGGTATTGGGAGGAAAAAAAACCGCCACATGAGGTGGCGGTTTCGACACATCTTAAAGAGCGTCCTGGCGATTCCGCAGCGAACGGACAAAAAGTCACACGCCGTCTGATTCTTGGCAGAACTGATCGATCAGGCCGGCTGCTTCAACAGCCACTGACAGTAACGCTCCACGCCTTCCTGGACCGTCAGGAACGGCGCCGTGTAACCCGCCGCGCGCAGGCGCGACTGGTCCGCCTGCGTGAAGCACTGATACTTGCCACGCAATGCGTCGGGGAATTTCACGTATTCGATCAGGCCTTCCTGTGCCAGCTCTTCGGTCGAAAGCGCCGGCTTGCCTTCCGCTGCGCGCAACGTGTTCACGACCGTCGTGGCGATATCGTTGAACGGCTGCGCGCGGCCCGTGCCGAGGTTGAAGATGCCCGACTTGTCCGGATTGTCGAAGAAAAACAGGTTGACCTTCACCACATCTTCCACCGACACGAAATCGCGCATTTGGCCACCTTGCGGGTAGCCGTTGTACTCGCCGAACAACTTGACCGTCCCTTCTGCGCGGAACTGGTTGAAGTTGTGGAACGCCACAGAAGCCATGCGACCCTTGTGCTGCTCACGCGGCCCGTAGACGTTGAAGTAGCGGAAGCCGACGATCTGCGACAGCGCGGTTGGCATGACACGCCGCACGATCTGGTCGAACAGCAGCTTGGAATAGCCGTACACGTTGAGCGGCCGCTCGAACTCGGGCGCTTCGCGGAACGTTTCCGACGCGCCGTATGTGGCTGCCGACGAGGCATAGAGAAACTGCACCCCTTGGTCCAGGCACGCACGCATCACCGCCAGCGAGTAGCGGTAATTGTTGTCCATCATGTAGCGGCCGTCGGTCTCCATGGTGTCGGAGCAGGCGCCTTCATGGAAGATCGCGCGGACTTTGCCGAACTCGCCGCGCGCAAAACGCTCAACAAAATCGGTCTTGTCCAGGTAGTCGCTGATCTGGCAGTCGACGATGTTTTTGAACTTGTCGGCCCGTGTGAGGTTGTCGACGGCGATGATGTCGGTCTCGCCGCGCTCGTTCAGACCTTTGACGATGTTGGCGCCGATAAAGCCGGCCGCGCCGGTGACGATGATGGTCATGATCCGTTGATCAGGTGATCAGTTGAAGAGTTCTGCGTGGGTGACGACCGCCGTGCCCAGCTTGCCGACCACGATGCCGCCTGCGCGATTCGCGTACTGCACGGCTTCCTTGATGTTGGCGCCCGCCCCCAGCAGCGTGGCCAGCGTGGCGATCACGGTATCGCCGGCGCCGGAGACGTCGAACACTTCGCGCGCCTGCGCCGACACGTGCAGCACCTCGTGCTCGGTATAAAGCGTCATGCCTTCTTCCGAGCGCGTGAGTAGCAGCGCCTCGAGTTGCAGATCGCGACGCAGGTTCTGTGCGCGGATGGTCAGGTCCTGCTCCGATTTCCACGAACCCACCACCTGGCGCATTTCAGCCCTGTTGGGCGTGATCATGGTTGCACCCTTGTAGCGCGAATAGTCATCGCCCTTCGGGTCGACAAGCACGCGCCGGCCCGCCCGGCGCGAGGTCTCGATCATCTTGCCGACGTGCGTGAGTCCGCCTTTGCCGTAGTCCGACAGCACCACCACGTCGTGCTGCGGCACCAGCGTACCGAAACGATCGAGCACTGACATCAGCACTTCGTGCGTGGGCGCGTTTTCAAAATCAACGCGAATCAATTGTTGCTGACGTGCCAGCACGCGCAGCTTGATCGTCGTGTTGACTGCCGGATCACGATGCAGGTGACCCGTAACATGGCTCTCGCCGAGCAGCGTTTCAATGCTGCGACCCGGCTCGTCGTCGCCAATCACACCAAGCATGGCTGCCTGCGCGCCGAGTGCCGCCACGTTGCGCGCCACGTTGGCGGCCCCACCAAGACGCTCATCCTGGCGCTTGATCTGCACGACCGGTACCGGCGCTTCCGGCGAAATCCGATCGACATCCCCAAACCAGTAGCGGTCGAGCATCATGTCGCCGACCACGAGAATGCGGGCGGCGTGGATCTGTTCGGAAGCAAGCGTGGTCATGGGTCTAAGCGTCGGCAGCGGCCGGAGGGTCTCTGTGATTACGATTGGGTGGAGCGCCCGATGGCCTGGTATTCAAAGCCTGCGTCGCGCATGGCTTGCGGCTCGAACAGGTTGCGGCCATCGAACACCATCGGTGTCTTCAGCAGGGCCTTCACGGCGTTGAAGTCCGGGCTGCGGAACGCCTTCCACTCGGTCACGATGACCAGCGCGTCGGCATTCTTGAGCGCGTCCATCTGACCGGCACAGAAGGTCACACGTTCCAGTTGTTCGGCAGAAAGATCGAGTGCCAACGCGTGGCGGGCTTCTTCCATCGCAACCGGGTCATACACTTGCACGCGAGCGCCACGCGCCAACAGCGCTGCAATCAGGATGCGGCTCGGTGCTTCGCGCATGTCGTCGGTGTTCGGCTTGAACGCCAGACCCCAGATGGCGAAGGCGCGGCCGGTAAGGTCGACGCCCATGCGGTCTTCGATCTTGTCGACCAGCACTTCCTTCTGCTTGTCGTTGACCGCTTCAACGGCTTCCAGCACGTGCAGCGTTTGACCGTACTCCTGCGCCGTGCGCACGAGCGCCTGCACATCCTTCGGGAAGCACGACCCGCCGTAGCCAGTGCCGGCGTAGAGGAAGCTATAGCCGATACGCGGGTCTGAGCCGATGCCCAGGCGAACGAGTTCGATATCCGCGCCCACCTTGTCGGCCAGATTGGCCATCTCGTTCATGAACGAGATGCGCGTGGCCAGCATTGAATTGGCGGCGTACTTGGTGAACTCGGCGGAGCGCACGTCCATGTAGAACGTGCGTTCATGGTTGCGGTTGAACGGCGCGTAGAGGGTGCGCATGATGGCCTTGGCGCGTAGGCCGTCGTTATCGCCATACGTGCCGAGCACGATGCGGTCCGGGCGCATGAAATCGTCCACCGCTGCGCCTTCTTTCAGGAACTCCGGGTTCGACACCACCGAGAAGCCGACGTCCGACTTGCCGCGCGTTGCCAGCACTTCGTCAACCGCGGCACGCACCTTGTCGCCCGTTCCCACCGGCACCGTCGATTTGTCGACGATCACCTTGAAGCTCGTCATGTGCTGGGCGATGTTGCGGGCGGCCGCCAGCACGTATTTCAGGTCAGCCGAACCGTCTTCATCGGGGGGCGTGCCCACGGCGATGAACTGCACGTCGCCGTGCGCCACGCTGGCAGCCACGTCGGTCGAGAACTGAATGCGGCCGGCCGCGCGGTTTCGCTCGATCAGCTCTTTCAGCCCCGGTTCGTAGATCGGCACGCCGCCGGCATTGAGCAGGTCGATCTTCTTCTGGTCGACATCGAGGCAAAACACATCGTTGCCCAGCTCCGCCAGACACGCGCCGGTGACCAGACCGACATAACCGCTACCGATGATGGTGATTTTCATACAAACACTTGAAGATTAAAAAAGCGCCAGCGCGGCCGCTACAAACGCGCCGCGCCGGACTGAATTACATGCTGGCGCCACCGCTGCCGCCGAGCGTCTCGGTACGGCGCGGAGCATACGTTTCCCAGCGGTTGCAGCCGGGGCATTGCCAATAAAACAGACGCGCGCGGAAACCGCACTCCTGGCAGGTATAGCGCGCCAGATTGCGCGTACGACTTTGCAGCAAATCGCGAATGGCGCCGAGATCCTGCGCGCGCTGGATGTCAGCATTGCCGCCCGCTTCAACCGGATCCGCTAGTGCACTCTCGGCAACGTCGGCCGTCGCGGGTGCCTCATGGCCAACCGCCTCGGACGCGCGCGTCGCCTCGGCTTCCACCAGCCGCGTCAACGCCATCAACGAGGGCTGACGACGGATCTGGTCGCGCATCAGCGCCACGGCATCGTCGATACCGTGTACGTCCAATTCGTATTTGTAGACCGTATCGAGCAGTTCGGGGCCCAGGCGTGCGTCCATCTTGGAGCGCAGCCAAGCGAGTCCCTCGGCGGCGCGGCCAAGCTGCGTGTACGCCTTCATCAGGCGTTCGGCCACCAGCGGCAAGAACGCTGTGTTTTGCTGTTCGATGCTGCGCCAACGCTTGATGGCACCTTCCACATCGCCCTGCCCTTGCGCCACATCGCCCAACTGCAAGGTGGCACGCACGTTCGTGGGATTTTCCTGCAGTGCACGTTCCAGCCATTCGACGGCAGTCGGCACGTCCTTGCGCTGCAGCGCTTCCTGCGCGACCTCGCAGCAGAACTGCGCAATCTGTACGGCGTAATCCTTGCCTTGCAGCTTTTGCAATTCGCGCGCTGCGTCAATGGCCTTGCGCCACTCCTTTTCGATTTCGTATAACTCAAGCAGCACGCGCTTAGCCGGCTCGGCGAATGTGCCTTCCATCAGCATGCGCAGAGATTCCTCTGCGCGATCCAGCAGGCCCGCTCGCAGAAAATCCTGCCCCAGTTCAAACAACGCGTGATCGCGTTCATTGGGCGGAAGATCCGGACGGTTGACGAGGTTCTGGTGAACGCGGATGGCGCGTTCGGTTTCGCCGCGCCGGCGGAACAGACTACCGAGCGCAAAGTGCAGCTCAGTGGTCTCCGGGTCGAGACGCGCAACTTCAATGAAAGCGTCGATGGCCTTGTCCGGCTGCTCGTTGAGCAGGAAATTCAGCCCCTTGAAATACGAGCGCGGCAGCGACGATTGTTCGGTGCGCAGCTGGCGGGCATCGAGCCGAGCGGCCACCCAGCCCAAGCCAAACACCAGGGGGATGGCCAACAGCCACCAGAGATCAAAATCCATGCGTCAGACCTTGGGGCCGGGAACGTGATACGGAGAATCGGCAACAACGGGCGTCGTCGGCGCCTCGGTCACCTCTTCGGCCTTCTTCATGCGACCGATCTGGCGACGCAGGCGGCTTGCCGCAAAGCGATGCCGCATCACACGCGGTGCCATCGCCAGCATGGCCAGCAAGATGCCAGCGACAAAGAACGCCAAGGCGATCAGGATCAACGGTGCATGCCAGACCACGCCAAACGGCAGCGCGAGCGAGACTTCCGCCGTGTTGTGCAGTGCCAGCACGAAAAGCAGCACAAACAACAGGATACGGATGACCCAGACGAGAAATTTCATGCGGATTCGGAAACGGGCGGCGGTGCAGCAGCCGGATGCGGCACGATTGCCGTGTTGTGCCGCATTGTAGCGGATTCATATGGCGGCCAGCGACGCCGCGCTGGGCGGGAGACAAGCATTGCCAGAATAAAAAACGCCCCGGCAAGCGGGGCGTTCCTGAAACTACCAGGTGCTACTTGGGCTCAGCGCGACATAGCCAACGGCACCGCCGTGTCTACCGGAAATCCGGCAGCCTGACGGGTGCTATCAGTCTTTCGCGCAGCCTTTACAGCCGCGAGCGACACGGCAGGCTCGCCCTCCGAAGGGGGGTCGCCTTGACGCTCTAGGCTGCGGTCAACCCGTTCGCGCAACTCCTTGCCCGCCTTGAAGTGCGGCACCCGCTTCTCGGGCACCAGCACCTTCTCGCCAGATTTGGGATTGCGACCGACACGCGGCGGACGCCGATTCAGACCAAAACTCCCGAATCCGCGGATCTCGATGCGGTGGCCGTCCGCCAAGGCGTCGGACATCGCATCCAGGATCGTCTTGACCGCGATGTCGGCATCCCGCAGCAGCAGCTGCGGGAAGCGGGCGGCCAGCTTTTCCACGAGTTCGGACTTGGTCATGGGCATCTTGCGCGCGTCCTTGTCGTTCTTTAGGGTCGACCCGGTTGATGCTTACTGATTGGTTTCGTTCAGCTTGGCCTTCAGCAGCGCGCCGAGGTTCGTGGTACCAGCTGCGCCGGTATCCGCCGAGAACTTCTGCATCGCTTCCTGTTGGTCGGCGCTGTCCTTCGCCTTGATGGAAACGTTGATGTTGCGCGACTTGCGATCGATGTTGACGATCATCGCGGTCATCGTTTCGCCTTCCTTCAGCACGTTGCGGGCGTCTTCAACACGGTCGCTCGAGATTTCCGAGGCGCGCAGGTAGCCTTCCACGTCGTCAGCCAGCTGCACCACGGCGCCCTTCGGATCAACGGCCTTGATCGTGACCTGCACGATCGAACCCTTGTCGTTGGTCGAGATGAAGTTGTTGAACGGGTCGCCCGACAGTTGCTTGATACCCAGCGAGATGCGTTCCTTGTCGACGTCGATGGCCAGAACCACGGCTTCGACTTCGTCGCCCTTCTTGTACTTGCGAACGGCTTCTTCGCCAGTCTCTTGCCACGACAGGTCCGACAGGTGCACCAAGCCATCGATGCCGCCCGGCAGACCGATGAACACGCCGAAGTCGGTGATCGACTTGATCTGGCCAGCCAGCTTGTCGCCCTTCTTCTGGTTGCGCGCGAAATCGTCCCACGGGTTGGCCTTGCACTGCTTCATGCCCAGGCTGATACGACGCTTGTCTTCGTCGATATCCAGAACCATGACTTCCACTTCGTCGCCCAGTTGGACAACCTTCGACGGAGCCACGTTCTTGTTGGTCCAGTCCATTTCCGACACGTGGACCAGGCCTTCGATACCAGCTTCGATCTCGACGAACGCGCCGTAGTCGGTCAGGTTGGTCACCTTGCCGAACAGGCGGGTGCCTTGCGGGTAGCGGCGCGAGATGCCGACCCACGGATCTTCGCCCAGCTGCTTGACGCCCAGCGAGACGCGGTTCTTCTCTTGGTCGAACTTGAGGATCTTGGCAGTGATTTCCTGGCCAACCGACAGCACTTCGCTCGGGTGACGCACACGACGCCATGCCAGGTCGGTGATGTGCAGCAGACCGTCGATGCCACCCAGATCCACGAACGCGCCGTAGTCGGTGATGTTCTTGACGATACCGTTGACGATCGCACCTTCCTTGAGCGTCTCCATCAGCTTCTGACGCTCTTCGCCCAGCGTGGCTTCAACCACGGCACGGCGCGACAGCACAACGTTGTTGCGCTTGCGGTCCAGCTTGATGACCTTGAATTCGAGGGTCTTGCCTTCGTACGGCGTGGTGTCCTTGATCGGACGCACGTCGACGAGCGAACCCGGCAGGAATGCACGAATACCGTTGACCATAACGGTCAGACCGCCCTTGACCTTGCCGGTCACGGTACCGGAGATGATCTCGCCGGATTCCAATGCCTTCTCAAGGTTCAGCCACGAAGCCAGACGCTTGGCCTTGTCGCGCGACAGAATGGTGTCGCCGTAGCCGTTTTCCAGCGCGTCGATTGCGACCGAAACGTAGTCGCCAACTTGCACTTCCAACTCGCCCTGATCGTTCAGGAATTCTTCGACCGGAACAAAAGCTTCAGACTTCAGGCCCGCGTTCACAACGACGAAGTTGTGGTCGATACGCACAACTTCCGCAGAGATCACTTCGCCAGCCTTCATATTGGACTTGGCGATCGACTCTTCGAACAGGGCGGCAAAAGATTCGTTAGTTTGGGACATAAAAAATAGGCATCCGCAGAACATGCCTCGCATTGCTTTCGCACAAAACGGGCGAAGACACGCATGCGGGGTTATGAGTTAAACAACCGCCGGCAGCGACATGCCACCGGCACCGATCGAACCAGTTCAGCCGGATCAGTTTGCCTTGTCAGCGCCCTGCACCTGCCGGTACCAGTCCAGTACCTGCGCGACCACTTCATCGACCGTCATGTCGGACGAATCCAGTTGCCGCGCATCCTGCGCCGGACGCAGCGGCGCGACACTGCGGGTGCGATCCCGCAAATCACGCGCCTCCAAGTCCTGCGAAAGACTTTCAACTGTAGCAGAAAAACCCTTTGCAATCAATTGTTTATAACGCCGCTCAGCGCGTGCCTGCACGCTTGCCGTCAGGAACACTTTGAGCACCGCTTCAGGAAAAACCACCGTGCCCATATCGCGGCCGTCGGCCACGAGACCGGGTGCTTCCAGGAACGCGCGCTGGCGTGCGTGCAACGCCTCCCGTACCGCCCCATGCACGGCAATAGCCGAAGCCTGATTGCCAACGGACTCATGCCGCAGCGCCAAGCTCACATCCTCACCCTTGAGCCAGATGTGATCTGCCTTGAAGCGCACATCGAGTTCTCGCCCGATGCGCACGAGGCTCTCAACGTCGTGGTCGTCGATGTTCTCTCGCATGCTGGCAAGCGCCACCAATCGGTACAGCGAGCCGCTATCCAGCAGGTGAAAACCAAGGAGATCCGCGATCTGGTGAGCGACCGTGCCCTTGCCAGATGCGGTCGGTCCGTCGATGGTAATGACCGGGTACGACATGGAAGCAGCAGTCTCGGGCATGATGAAATGCAGGCGGTTAATTGCGATTCAAGCGGTGATGCCACCGAACGCAGTGAAATATTCCGGGAACGTCTTGGCGACGCAACGCGGGTCGTTGATACGCACGGGCACTGGACCGAATGCCGCCAGCGAAAACGCCATCGCCATGCGGTGGTCATCATAGGTGTCGATGCCACCGGCCGGCGGGGTCCATTGCGATGGAGGGGTCACGCGAATGTAGTCGGGGCCTTCCTCCACCTCGGCGCCAAGCTTGCGCAGTTCGGTGGCCATGGCGCTCAGCCGGTCGGTTTCCTTGACGCGCCAGCTGGCGATGTTGGTCAGTGTGGTCGTGCCGTCGGCAAACAGTGCAGCCACCGCCAGCGTCATTGCCGCATCCGGAATGTGATTGCAATCCAACTCAACGGCGTTGAGCTTGCCGTCGTCGCGCTCGACGCCGCGCACCTCGATCCAGTTGCCGCCCGCCATGACGTTGGCGCCCATGCGGTTGAGCGCGTCGGCAAAGCGGACATCGCCCTGGATGCTGGACATGCCGACACCCTCCACGCGCACCGGCCCGCCGCCAAGCGCGCCTGCGGCCAGGAAGTACGAGGCAGACGATGCATCGCCCTCCACAAAGATCTCACCCGGCGCCTTGTACGCCACGCCGGTCGGTACGGTAAACGACGCCCAGCCATCGCGCGCGACGTGCACGCCGAAGCGCGCCATCAAGTTCAGCGTGATCTCGATGTAGGGCTTGGAAATCAACTCGCCAACCACTTCGATGGTGACATTGCCGGCAGACTCGACCAGCGGGAGTGCCATCAGCAATGCCGTCAGGAACTGGCTCGACACATCGCCGCGCACGCGGATCGGTGCATCGATCTTGACCGCCGCGGCATGGATCGCCAGCGGCGGATAGCCCTCATTGCCCGTGTAATCGATGCACGCGCCAACTTGGCGCAGCCCGTCAATCAAGTCTCCAATCGGCCGCTCGTGCATGCGCGGCACGCCGTGCAAGGTGTACTCGCCGCCTTGCAGCGCCAGCGCGGCCGTCAGCGGGCGGATGGCTGTGCCGGCGTTGCCCATGAACAGATCGGCCGATTTGTTCGTAAAGCGGCCGCCCGTGCCGGCGACACGGTATGCGTTGTCGCCAAGACCTTCGATCGAGACGCCCAGCTTATCGAGAGCCGCGAGCATGACGCGCGTGTCGTCGGAGTCGAGCAGGTCGCGCACCACAGTCTCGCCTTGGGCGAGCGCGGCCAGCAACAGCACACGATTGGAGATGCTCTTCGAGCCAGGCAGCTTGATGGTGCCGCGCGCCGTCTTCAGCGGACCAACGTCGAGATGTTCCATGAATCCATTCAGTTCAAAACAAACGTTATTCGGATTGCGGGCCGGTGGCATTAGCCGCTGCCACGCGTTGCGGCCACGCCAAACGTGCTTCGCTGGCACGGCGGAACATGCGCTCGAGCGCGGCGCCGTCACGCTCAGCGATCATCGTCTTCAGGCGTCCGATCACAGCCTCGTAGGTCGTAAGCTCACGCAGCAGTGCCTCGCGATTTGACAGACAGATGTCACGCCACATCTCGGGCGACGATGCAGCAATGCGGGTGAAATCGCGAAAGCCGCCGCCGGCGAAATCAAGCTTGAGCGCCCCGTCTTCGGCATTGATGATCTGCGCGACCAGCGCATATGACAGCACGTGCGGCAGGTGGCTGACGGCGGCGAACACGGCGTCGTGCTGCACGGCCGACATGATGTGGCAATACGCGCCCGCGGCTTCCCACATCGCCTGCACACGGGCAACATCGCTGCGCCGGTTTTCCTGCAGGGGGCAAAGCACGGTCTTTTTGCCGACATATAGATCGGCCAGCGCAGCCTCCACGCCGTTCAGCTCACGGCCGGCAATCGGGTGGGCCGGAACGAACTGGCTGACCTGATCGCCCAACGCCGTCTTGGCGGCCATGATGACGTCTGACTTGGTGCTGCCGGCATCCGTCACGATGGTGTCCGGACCCAGATGCGGCTGCATGGCGAGCAGCAACGGCAACGTCTGTGCGACGGGCGCGCATAGCACGACCATGTCGGCGCCGCGCACGGCCTCTTCCATCGGCAGGGCTTCGTCGATCACGCCCAGACGGATCGCCGCCTCAAGCGACGCGGCCGATCGCCCGACGCCCACGACATGCCCGACCACACCCGCACGACGCAAGCCCAGCGCCAGCGAACCGCCGATCAGACCGACGCCGACAATCACCAACCGGGAACTGGAAAAAGAAGAGGCCACAACACCGCCCTGCCAGAAAAAAGCAAAGCGGCATTGTAGCCCGATGTGCGCGACGCCCGATGCCTGATACAGGGCGCTACGACGGTCGCTGCAGAAGTTAAGCGGCGGCTTTTTCCTGCGCCAGGGCCGCCTCAAGTGCACCGATGAACGTGGCGTTCTCTTCCGGCAAGCCGATACTGATGCGCAGCCATTGCGGCAAGCCGTAGTTGCCGACCGGACGCACGATCACACCTTGCTTGAGCAATGTAACGTTCACGCGCGCACCGGCGCCCGTGTCATCGCCCACGCGCACCAGGACGAAATTGCCCGAAGACGGCACGTACTTCAGGCCCAGCCGATCAAACGCGTCCGTCAACTGCACGTAACCGGCAGCGTTCAGTTCAGCTGATCGACCCAGGAATTCCGCATCGTTGAGCGCTGCTACCGCTGCCGCCTGGGCCAAGCTGTTGACGTTGAACGGCTGGCGGATGCGGTTGAGCAGATCGGTCAACTGCGGCTGCGCAATGCCGTAGCCCACACGCAGGCCAGCCAGCCCGTACGCCTTGGAGAATGTGCGCGACACCAGCAGGTTCGGGTATTGGCGCACCCAGGCGGTGGAGTCGTACTGCTGCTCCGGTTTGAGGAACTCGTTGTATGCCTCGTCCAGCACGACGACGACCGTCGGCGGCACCTTGGCCAGGAACGCCGCGATCTCGCCGGACGACAGGAATGTGCCAGTCGGGTTGTTCGGGTTGGCGATGTAGATCAGACGCGTGTCCGGGGTAATCGCCGCGGCCATCGCATCGAGGTCATGGCCGTAATCCAGGGCCGGCACCTCGATGGCGCGCGCACCCACCTCCTGCGCCGCGAGTGCGTACACGGCAAAGGAGTGCTGCGCATACATCACGGCCTGCCCCGGCGACACGAGCGCACGTGCCGCCAGTTCGAGGATGTCATTGCTGCCATTGCCGAGCGTGATCCATGTTTCCGGCACGCCAAATTTGGCATGCAGCGCCGCTTTCAGGCTGAAACCATTGGCATCTGGATAGCGCGCCAGTTCGTCAATGGCCGCGGCCATCGCGTTCTTGGCTGACTGCGGCATGCCCAGCGGATTTTCGTTGGACGCCAGCTTGACGATGCGCGCGGCATCCAGACCGAACTCGCGTGCCACTTCGGAAATCGGCTTGCCGGCCACATAAGGCGCGATGGCGCGGACGTACTCGGGGCCGAACTGCAAAGACATGGGGTGCTCCTCTGTTATCGACGCTCTGCCCGTGCAGAGCGCCTTGAATCCCTCAATGTGCCGAGGGATAGGACCCCAACACTTTGAAATACGCCGCGTCGTGACGCAGCTTTTCCAGCGCACGCGCGACCTGCGGGTCTCGCTGATGGCCCTCCACATCGACGTAGAAGTAGTATTCCCACGCACCGCTGCGCGCCGGGCGCGACTCGAAGCGGCACATCGACACGCCGTTCTCTGCCAACGGCGCCAGCAACTTGTAGACAGCACCAGCCTCGTTCGGGACCGACAGGATCAACGACGTCTGATCGCGTCCGCTCGGCTCCGTTTCGTAGTTGCCGATCACGACAAAGCGCGTGCGGTTGTGCGGATCGTCTTCCACATTGGCACGCACCACGTGCAGGCCGTAGCGGTTGGCCGCCTGCACGCTTGCCAGCGCAGCGATGGTTTCGTCCTCGCCTGCCATGCGCGCTGCCTCGGCGTTGCTCGACACAGCCTCGCGCGGCAGATTCGGATAGTTCGTGTTCAGCCACCGTTGGCACTGCGCCAGCGCCTGCGCATGCGCGCGCACCACCTTCACCTGCGACATGTCGCCCGTCTTGTGCAGCAAGTTATGGTGCACGCGCAGCGCGATCTCGCCGCTGATCTTCAGCGACGTCTGCAAGAACAGATCGAGCGTGCGCGACACCACGCCCTCCGTCGAATTTTCCACCGGCACCACGCCACAATCGACCGTGCCGGACTCCGCCGCACGAAACACCTCGTCGATGCTCGGGCACGGCATCGGCTGGATCTCGTGGCCGAAATGCGCGATCACCGCCTGCTCCGAGAACGTGCCCGCCGGGCCGAGGTAGCCGATGCGCAGGGCCTGTTCCAGACCGCGGCAGGCGGACATCACCTCGCGCCAGATGGCGGCGATACTCTCGTCGTGCAGGGGCCCTTGGTTGCCGGACTGCATCTTGCGGATGACCTGCAACTCGCGGTCCGGCCGGAACGCCGGTGACGAATAGCGCTTCTTCACCTCGCCCACTTCCTGCGCTACCTTGGCGCGGCCGGAGAGCAGCGTAAGCAGCTGGTTGTCAATTGCGTCGATCTGCGTGCGCAACGGCGCAAGCTCCGCCGCCAATGCGGCATCCTTGTTTTGCTTCGTATCGTCTGACTGACTGGTCATTGTAGGAATCTGGTTCGGCAACGGATTGCAAATTGCCGCGCGAAGCGGGCGCTTCGCGCAATGTTCTGCCGTGATTGAGTATCAGCCTTACGCAGACACTCTTTCAAACTCACGCATGAAGTCGACCAGCGCCTCTACGCCTTCCAGCGGCATCGCGTTGTATATGCTTGCCCGCATGCCGCCCACGGACTTGTGGCCCTTGAGCTGCACCAACCCGCGCTCGCGCGCTTGCGTGAGGAACGCCTCGTTGCGGGATTCGTCGTTGAGGAAGAACGGCACGTTCATACGCGACCGGCACGTCGGATGAATTTCGTTGCGGTAGAAGCTGCTGGCGTCGATAAAGTCGTACAGCATCTTCGACTTGATGATGTTGCGCGTCTCCAGCGCCTCGACCCCGCCCTGGCGCTTGATCCACTGGAACACGAGCCCCGCGATGTAGATGGCGTAAGTGGGCGGCGTGTTGTACATCGAGCCGTTCTCAGCCACGAGGCGCCAATTGAATGCCGACGGGCACAGCGGGTGCGCGTGGCCCAGGAGGTCCTTGCGGACGATGGCAATCGTCAGGCCGGCGGGGCCGATGTTTTTCTGCGCGCCACCGTACAGGACCTGATAACCGTTCCAGTCGATCGGCCGAGAGAGGATGTGGCTCGACACGTCGGACACCACCACACGCCCGTGCGCCTGACCGATGTCAGGCGTCTCCTGATACTCGACACCGACAATGGTTTCGTTCGTGCACAGGTGCACGTAGGCGGCATCCGACGACAGCTTCCAGCTCGAGACATCCGGAATCTTGTGGAAGCGCTCGGCCTCGCTGGTGGCAGCGATGTTCACCTCGCCGTACTTGCGCGCTTCCTGTTGCGACTTGACTGACCACGTGCCGGTAACGACGTAGTCAGCCTTCGGTGCATCCGCCGACAGCCGACGCATGAGGTTCAACGGCACGATCGCGTTTTCGGCGATGGCGCCGCCTTGCAGGAAGAGGATTTCGTAGTTGTCTGGCACCGTCAGCAATTGCCGCAAATCGCCAAACGCGGCTGCCAGGATGCTTTCGAATTCGCGGCCGCGATGGCTCATTTCCATCACACTCATGCCGCTGCCGTGCCAGGAGACCATCTCCTCCTTCGCCTGTTCCAGCACCTCGAGCGGCAACACCGCCGGACCTGCCGAAAAGTTGTACACGCGCGTTTGGCTGGCTTGAAGGGCTCGATCCGCTTGGTTCATAGGGCGAAGGGCAAAAGAAAAATGGCTGTCTGGGCGCAAACCCAAACAGCCATTATCTACCAACTAGCAGCGCGCCGGGGATTGCGCCCCCCGATCGTCCGCCTATGCCGGTTAATTACTTCGCGGCAGCGGCAACTTCCTTGTCAGCCATGTCGCGCATCTTCTTGCCGACTTGCGGACCGTACTTCTGCATCACGTTGCCCCACACTTCCTGCATCGCCTTACCTTGGTTGGCCATGAACTTCTGGCCGCTCGGCGTCTTCAGGAACGTGGTCAGGTCCTTGATTTCCTGGGTCGAATAGTACTTGCCCAGGGAGTCATAGTGGGCTTGCAGAGCGTCCTTGCGGAACGCTTCCGTGTCAAAGTCCTTGCCGGCGCCGTCGGTCATGCGCTGCACAGCGCCGTTCTTCTTCAGCTTGTCGACAGCGGCTTGCTTCTGCTTGTCGTTCAGAGTCTTGTTCTCGACCAGTGCTTGCTCCAGCACCAGCGGGGCTTCCTGCTTAGCGCCGTTGGCCAACACTTCACCTTGACCCTTGATAGCTGCATCGACGTTCATCGTCGTCAGCAGGTCCTTGATGGCAGCCGTCTTGTCAGCGTCGCCAGCCTGCGCGAACGCAAACAGCGGAGCGAAACCGGCCACCACAATCAGATGTTTGAGTTTGAGACTCTTGTGCATTGTTGCTCCCTTGAGATAAGCGTTGCGTTTAGGCCGGGCGTGTGATGCAAAAGTTCCAAGCCCTTGCCGCGCACAGGTCCGGCATCATGACAGAACTGCGCCTAACGGCAAGCAAAAGATGTTTCTAATTATGTCTCGCTGCTGTCATCCGCCTGTGCATCGGCAGCCGGGGCGGCATCCTCCGCATCGCTCCCTTCGAGACCTCCTTCTGCACCTTCAGCATCGGACTCCATCACACGTTGGAGCCCAGACAGCTTGTTACCCTCGCCCACCGAGATGAGGGTGACACCCTGCGTGGCGCGACCCATTTCACGAATCTCGTCCACACGCGTGCGGATCAGCACGCCGCCCGTCGTGATCAGCATGATCTCGTCTTCAGGCGCCACCAGCGCCGCGGCCACCACCTTGCCGTTACGCTCAGAAGTCTGGATGGCGATCATGCCCTTCGTGCCGCGGCCATGTCGGGTGTATTCCGAGATCGGCGTGCGCTTCCCATAGCCGTTCTCGGTAGCGGTCAGCACGCTGCCGGCGCCCGACTGGGCACCTTCGCCTTCGGTTTCCGCCGGCGCAACCAGCATGGCAATCACTTGCTGGCTTTCCTCCAGGTTCATACCGCGAACGCCACGCGCCTGACGACCCATCGGGCGCACGTCGTTTTCATCGAAGCGCACCGCCTTGCCGGCGTCGGAGAACAGCATCACATCATGCTGGCCATCGGTGATGTCCGCACCAATCAGGAAATCGCCCTCGTCCAGGTCCACCGCAATGATGCCGGCCTTGCGCGGGTTCGAGAATTCCGTCAACGCCGTCTTCTTGACCGTCCCCTTGGAGGTAGCCATGAACACAAAGTGCTGCTCGTCGAACTGCTTCACGGGCAGAATCACGTTGATCTTCTCGCCCGGCGACAGCGGGAACATATTGACGATCGGGCGACCGCGCGAGTTACGGCTGCCTTGCGGCACTTCCCAAACCTTCAACCAGTAAAGGCGACCGCGATTGGAGAAGCAGAGGATGTAATCGTGGGTATTGGCAACAAACAGCGTGTCGATCCAGTCGTCTTCCTTCGTCGCGGCAGCCTGCTTGCCACGCCCGCCACGCTTTTGCGCACGATATTCGGAAATCGGCTGACTCTTCATATAGCCGCTATGGGACAGCGTCACCACCAGATCTTGCGGCGTAATGAGGTCTTCTGTATCCAATTCGGTCGCATTGTGCTCGATCTGCGAGCGACGCTCATCACCGAATTCCGCGCGGATGGCGGTAAGTTCCTCGACGATGATGGCGGTAATGCGCTCAGGACGTGCCAGGATATCCAGCAAGTCGGCGATCTGCGCCATCACCTCACGGTATTCCTGAACGATCTTGTCCTGTTCCAGCCCGGTGAGGCGCTGCAGGCGCATCTGCAGGATTTCTTGCGCCTGCGTGTCCGACAGCTTGTACAGCCCATCGCCTTGCATACCGAATGCAGGCAGTAAACCTTCTGGCCGATACGCGGCACCGCCGCCGGAGGTTTCGCTCTCTGCGCGAACAAGCATGTCGCGCACGAGGCCCGAATCCCAACTGCGGTTCATCAGCTCACCTTTCGCAACCGGCGGGGTCGGAGCGGCCTTGATGATTGCGATGAACTCATCGATGTTGGCAAGCGCAACAGCCAGACCTTCGAGGATGTGGCCACGCTCTCGCGCCTTACGCAGATCAAACACGGTGCGGCGCGTTACCACCTCGCGGCGGTGCAGCAGGAAGCACTCCAGCATCTGGCGCAGGTTCAGCAGACGCGGCTGGCCGTCGACCAGCGCCACCATGTTCATACCGAACGTGTCCTGCAGCTGCGTATTCTTATAGAGGTTGTTGAGAACAACCTCCGGCACTTCGCCACGCTTGAGCTCGATCACCACGCGCATGCCGGACTTGTCCGACTCGTCGCGAATGTCAGAAATGCCTTCGATGCGCTTTTCGGTGACCAGCTCGGCGATACGCTCGAGCAGCGTGCGCTTGTTAACTTGATACGGCAGCTCGTCGACGATGATCGCTTGGCGCTGGCCCCGATCAATATCCTCGAAATGCGTCTTGGCGCGCATCACGACGCGGCCGCGGCCGGTGCGATAGCCTTCACGTACACCCGAAATGCCGTAGATGATGCCGGCCGTCGGGAAGTCCGGCGCCGGGATCAGTTCGATCAGCTCGTCAACCGTCGCTTCGGGGTTGCGCAACAAATGCAGGCAGCCATCAACCACTTCATTCAGGTTGTGCGGCGGAATGTTCGTCGCCATACCCACCGCAATCCCAGACGAACCGTTGATCAGCAAGTTGGGAATGCGAGCCGGCAAAACGGAAGGTTCAGTTTCGGAACCGTCGTAGTTCGGCTCGAAATTGACCGTTTCCTTGTCGAGGTCGGCCAGCAGTTCGTGAGCGATCTTCGACAAGCGGATTTCGGTGTAACGCATCGCCGCGGCGTTATCGCCGTCGACCGAGCCAAAGTTGCCTTGGCCGTCGACCAGCATGTAGCGCAGAGAGAAGTTCTGCGCCATCCGCACGATGGTGTCGTATACAGCAGTGTCGCCGTGGGGGTGATACTTACCAATCACATCCCCGACGATACGGGCGGACTTCTTATAGGGGCGATTCCAGTCGTTGTTCAGCTCGTGCATCGAGTACAACGCACGACGATGCACCGGCTTGAGACCATCCCGCACATCTGGAAGGGCGCGGCCCACGATCACGCTCATCGCGTAAGCGAGGTACGAGCTGCGCATTTCTTCTTCGAGCGATACCGGGAGTGTCTCTTTGGCGAATTGATCCATTGGGCGAACGGTGAGAGGTCCCCTAGTGAGCACAGTGGTGCCCACTGCAGGACGCTGCGGTTGCGCGAATAACAGAACATTTTACCATGCCGCAAGCCCCCTCCCCTCATACGCGCGAGCGACGCATCGTCAACCCCGGGCACGTTCCGTGCGAGCGAGGGCAAAACCGGGGAGCCAGTCCCCATAAGGGTTTGCGAGCCATTTCCTGCCTTGTTGCGTACACACCACAAGGCCGTGGCGCCCCGTTCGAATCGCTTATATTTGCTTTTTAGGAGTGCGTGCTTGTGGCACAATCCCCCAGCGAAGAGGCAGACATTGTTCGAAGTGGAGCCTTCACCACACCGAGAATGTTATACTCCGAAGAATGTATGACTTGTTTTCGTCCCATCTGCTCGCAGTCTTCTGCGGTGATCTCATCCTGAGAGGAGAAATATGAAAAAATTTGCCAAGCTCGCGTTCGCTGCAGCTGCGGTAGCCATGGCTGCGTCCGCTTACGCTCAGTCGGTGCCCTACGAAAAGAAGGCCGTCAACGACAACTGGGGTAACGGCACGAGCGAGTGGGTCTGGAAGAACGGCACGAACGAACTGTGCTGGCGCAATGGCTTCTGGACGCCGGCAACCGCCAACGCTCAGTGCGACGGCGCTCTGGCTCCGGCTGCTGCTCCGACGGCCACCCCGGCTGCTCCGGCTGCTCCGGTTGTGTCGAGCGAAAAGGTTACGTTCGCTGCTGACACCCTGTTCGATTTCGACAAGGCTGTGCTGAAGCCGGAAGGCAAGGCTAAGCTGGACGACCTGGTCTCGAAGCTGAACGGCATCAACCTGGAAGTCGTGATCGCCGTTGGCCACACCGACTCGTTCGGTTCGGACAAGTACAACGACCGTCTGTCGGTCCGTCGTGCTGAAGCCGTCAAGGGCTACCTGGTCAGCAAGGGCATCGAAGCCAACCGTGTTTACACGGAAGGCAAGGGCAAGCGCCAGCTGAAGGTTGATCCGAAGTCGTGCAAGGGCGCTCGCAAGGCGCAAATCGCCTGCCAGCAACCGAACCGCCGCGTGGACGTCGAAGTGGTCGGCACCCGCAAGGCTCAGTAATTCGGTTCACACCGGGAAAAAGCCCAGCGAAAGCTGGGCTTTTTTTCGCCTATACATCGGCAGATGCCCCCTGGTCTGCTGCGGAAATAGGCAATAAAAAAGCGATGACGCCAAATGCGCCATCGCTTTTTCTATTTGGGGCACCGATGCCCCTTCCTCATGACCGCCCTTCTTATTGATAGGAAGGTGTCGCCTGGTCGTTAGCAACCATGGCGCGATCACCAACGCGCAGATTGTTCGGGTTTCGCTGCGTGACGGTCGCGACGCGGCCATCATCCAGGCGCACGGTGATGCGGTACACCGTTTGACCGCCCGCCCCGGCGCGCTGTTCGACTTGGTTGCCCGCATAAGCACCGAGTGCTGCGCCACCAATGGTCGCGACCGTGTTGCCCGTACCGCCACCAACTTGGTGACCCAGAATGCCGCCGGCCACGCCGCCGATGATCGTGCCCAAAATGCCCGGGCTATTTGCCGGGGCCTGCATCGGCTGGATCGATTCGACCCGGCCATAAAGGGCGCCCGTTTGCTGGGGCTGTCCGCTATAAGCCGGTTGCTGACCATAGGCAGGCTGCTGAGCATACCCACCGTTATAACCACCGCCGTAACCGGGCGCGGCGCAGCCTGCCAGCACCGTCAGGCCCACAACACCCAGTCCTATCAGAATTTGTTTGGATTTCATTGATCTCTCCTTGAGCGAAGGTGACAGTTGGAGGAAATGCATGCGCGTTTGTTCACCTCTGTTTCAATGTGAAACCTTTTTCCAGACCCCGTGATTTGGTCGGGGCCACGCTTTTTGGTACATTTCCTCACCTAGCCGATATGCCCTGGCGCAGCGCAACATGACGACCACTCACGCGAACGCCGATCCCGGCGAACTCGAAAAATTTAGCGAACTCGCCCACCGCTGGTGGGATCCGAACAGCGAGTTCAAACCCCTGCACGAAATCAACCCGCTACGCCTTGACTGGATCCAGTCAATCGCACCGCTAGCCGGCAAACGCGTCGTCGACGTCGGCTGCGGCGGCGGCATCCTTTCAGAGAGCATGGCGCGTGCCGGAGCCAACGTCAAAGGCATCGATCTGTCCCGCAAAGCATTGCGTGTCGCCGACCTGCATAGCCTCGAGGCGGGCATTACCGTCGATTACGAGGAGATCGCAGCAGAAGCGCTGGCCGCGCGTGAGTCTGGCAGCTTCGATGTCGTTACTTGCATGGAGATGCTCGAACATGTGCCCGATCCGGCATCCATTGTTCGCGCATGCGCGACATTGGTGAAGCCGGGCGGTTACGTATTTTTCTCCACGATCCACCGAAACGCCAAAGCGTACCTGCTGGCGGTGATAGGTGCGGAATACATCCTGAACATGCTGCCGCGCGGCACGCATGACTACGCCAAGTTCATTCGCCCCTCTGAGCTAAGCGCATTCGTACGCGGGGCTGGCCTCCAAGCGCAAGAGATGCGCGGGCTGGAATACAACCCGATTACCGGCCGCTACGCCCTTACGCAGGACACCAGCGTCAACTACTTGATGGCGACGCGCCGTCCGGCCGAGGCATGAGGGTGCGCCAATTTCCCGATCCGCTGGGCGCGGTGCTGTTCGACCTAGATGGCACGCTTGCGGACACGGCCCCCGATCTTGCTGCGGCGGCCAACAAGGTGCGCACCGACCGCGGTCTCGAACCGGTGGACTACGAAGCGCTGCGCCCGGTCGCCTCGCATGGTGCCCGTGGGCTGATTGGCGTGGCGTTCGGCATTGGGCCGGGAGATGCTGAATTCGAATCGCTGCGGCTGGCATTTCTCGCCAACTACGAAGCAGAAATCTGTGTGCGCACGCAGCTGTTTCCGGGCATGGCTGACGTGCTGGCGGAACTGGGCCGCGCCGGCATCCCCTGGGGAATCGTCACCAACAAATCGGGCCGACTGACGGTACCGCTGGTTGCACAGCTGTCGTTCCCCGTGCCGCCTGCCTGCGTCGTTGCAGGCGACACCACGCCGCACGCTAAACCTCACCCAGCCCCGCTGCTGCATGCAGCCGAATCCATCGGCGTCGATGCACGGCAGATCGTCTACGTGGGCGATGACCTTCGCGATATTGAAGCCGGCCGCGCCGCCGGCATGCCTACCATTGCGGCCAGTTACGGCTATTGTGGTAATGGACCATCGCCCGTGGAATGGCGCGCCGATGCGCTGATTGCCAGCGCGGCCGAGCTGATTCCGCTGCTGCTCGAATCGCAACGCGCTTGACCACGATGCCCCGGTGAATGCCTGGGCGCCGCATCTTTCAGGACCGCCGCCTCCCCCCGGGGACGTGGCGGTCGACCGACTGACGAAGTAGGCCACGCCATGGCCGGACCGACACCAGCATGAGCACCTCCCGCGATTCGCGCCCCGATCTGCAATCGAATACCAACGGCTGGCGCGCACGGCTTGATCGCGTGCGCGGCACGGCCGGCTGGCAACGCGCGGCTCAGGTCGGCACATCGCGACGTACCAAACGCACCGGGATCGGCGTGCTGATCTTCCTGGTGGTGTTCGGCCTGCTGGGCGCATTCGGTGGCCCGCCGCTACTGCGCCACCTGGCGCAAACGCAACTCAGCAAGGTGCTGGAACGGCCAGTTTCGGTCGGCAAGATCAGCATCAACCCATACACACTGCGGCTTGATGTTGACCAGCTCCACATTGCCGAGCGCGACGGCAAGACACCGTTCGTCGACGTCGGCCATCTGCATGTCAATGCCTCGTGGAGTTCGATCTTCCGCCGCGCGCCCGTCATCGAAGAGCTCGGCATAGACGCGCCACACGTGCGTATCGTGCGCACCGCCGAACAGCGCTTCAACTTCTCCGACATCGTCGACAGGCTAAGCCAGCCGGAGAACCCACCCAAGCCCAAGTCGAACGAGCCGGCGCGTTTCGTCTTCGCGAATCTGCAATTGGCCAACGGCGCGATTGATTTTGTCGACCAGCCGCTCGGCACGCAGCACAAAGTGGATGGCTTGCAGATCGGCGTGCCTTTCCTGGCGAGCCTGCCGGCCGACGTGGATATCTTCGTGCAGCCGCTGCTGGCCGCGCGCATCGACGGCGCACCGCTGCATTTCGCGGGCAAAACAAAGCCGTTCGCCGATTCGCTCGAATCCAACCTCAACGTCAAGATCGATGGCCTGGATCTGCCCCGCTACCTCGGCTACGTGCCCGGCCCGCTGCCGGTGGCAGTGCCGCAAGGCAAGCTGACGACGGACCTAGCGATCGACTTTCAGAAGCCGAAGAGCGGCGCGCCGGTGCTGCGCGTACACGGCACGACCGGCCTCGACAACCTGGAAGTGGTCGACGCCAAGAAAGCACCGCTGTTGGCCGCCAAACAAGTGCGTGCAACGCTGAGCGACGTGCGCCCGCTCGACAACGTGTTCCACCTCGATGCGCTGACGCTCGATGGCGTGCGCGTCGATGCCACGCGTGGTGTAGATGGAGTGATCAATTTCGCTCAGCTCGGGGGCAAGCCTGCATCTGCTGAAGCGAAAGCTGTCAAACCTGAGCCCGCGTCGACCGCCAAACCGAAACCGCTGGATGTGGTGGTCAGCAAGCTGCAACTGACCAACAGCACAGTCCATTGGCGTGACGCGACCACGCAGCCGGCGGCTGACCTGACGCTGGAAGACCTCCACGGCGACATTGGCGTACGCACGCTGGGTGGTCCAACCACTCTCGATGTGGGCGCCAAGCTGGCGCAAGGCGGCACGCTCAATGTCAAAGGCAACACGTCACTGGAGAAGAACACCGGCGAGTTGGAACTCAAGCTGGACAGCGTGAAGCTGGCTGGCATCAGCCCGTATCTGCGCCAGGCGGGCGCCCCGCAATTGCAGAATGGCGCGCTGTCGGCCGACGGCAAGGTGGCGCTCGACTTCGGGCCGGACAAATTCAACGTACGCGCGGAACCGCTGACCGCAAGCCTGGCCGACCTGTCGCTGGCGCCCGCCACGGGCAAGGACACCGCGCTGCGCGCCAAGCTGCTGCGCGCGGACGTCAAGAGCTTCGACCTGATCGCCCGCACCATCACGCTCAATGAAGTGCGCGCCGACGGTCTGCAGATCGACGCGCTGCGCAGGAAGGATGGTACGACCACGCTGACGCTGCTCGATGGGCCGCAGCCCGCCGCGGGCAAGTCGGAGGCGCCCGCCAAGTCCAACGCAAAGTCGAATGCCCCAGCCGAAAAGCCGTGGGCAGTGACGGTGCAGACACTGAAGCTGGACAACAGCGCTGTCGGCTTTGAAGACCAATCGAACTCGCGTCCGGTCAAGATCCGTGTCGAGCCGCTGAACGTGGTCGTGCAAAACGCCTCCACCGATCTCGGCAAACCTGTCAACGTGCAGATCGGTGCGGGGCTGGGCACGAAGGGCAAGCTCGATGTGCGTGGCGAAGTGGTGCCGCAGCCACTGAAGGCCGATCTGCGAGTGAACTCGCAGAACCTGTCGCTGGCGGGTTTTGATCCGTATCTGGACAAGACGCTGAATGCGGCGATTACGAGCGCGCTGCTATCGATGGACGGGCACCTCGTGCTCACCCAGGGCAAGGCCCTAACGGTCAACTACCAGGGCAACGCGACGCTGGGCAACGTTCGCCTGCAAGACCGCGTGAGTTCGGACGACTTCCTGCGCTGGCGTTCGCTCGCGCTCAACCGCATCCAGGCCAACTACGACGGCACCACGCCGCGTGTGCGGGTGGGCGCGGTGGCGCTATCGACGTTCTACGCGCGGATCATCATCAATCCGAATGGACGCCTGAACCTGCAGGACATCCGCGTGCAGCCGACCGAGGAGCGACGCTCGCTGACGCAAAGCGAACCTGCATCGGCGTCGGCCGCGGCTGCGTCCGCCCCGGCAGCTGCACCCGTGGTGGCTTCGGCCCCGACTGCGGCACCTGCATCGGCCGTCACCGTCACAGCCACCGGCCCCACGCCCAAAGCCGGCGGCGCCGACCTGCGCGTTGACGCCATCACACTGCAGGACGGCAACATCCGCTTCACCGACAACTTCGTCAAGCCGAATTACACCGCCAACCTTACGGCCATCGGTGGCTCGATCGGCACGATCAGCACCGCCGCCAATCAGACACCCGCTGACGTGACGCTGCGAGGCAGTGTCGACGGCACCGCGCCCGTCGACATCCACGGCAAAGTCAATCCGCTCGCGCCCACGGCCTTTGTGGATCTCACAGCCAAGGCAGACGGCGTGGAACTGACCAACCTCACGCCCTACTCCGCCAAATACGCCGGCTACCCGATCACCAAGGGCAAGCTCACGATGGATCTGCACTACTTGCTCGACCAGGGCAAGCTGACCGCGGATAACCACATCTTCATCGACCAGCTCACCTTCGGCGATCGCGTGGAAAGCAAAGACGCCACAAATCTGCCGGTGCGGCTGGCGGTGGCGCTACTGAAGAATTCACGTGGGGAGATCGACGTGCGCGTGCCAGTGTCGGGCTCACTCGATGACCCGCAGTTCAGCATCGGCAGCGTCATTCTGCGCGCGTTCGTCAACCTGATTGCACGCGCCGTAACGGCACCGTTCTCCTTGCTCGCCAGCGCATTTGGCGGCAGCGGCGGCGAAGAACTCGGCTACATCGAGTTCGATCCGGGCACGTCGAACATCAGTCAGGCGTCATTGGCCAAGCTCGACAAGCTGGCCACTGCACTCAAGGACCGCCCGGCGCTGAAGGTCGACATCGTCGGCCGCGTCGACCCGGAATTTGACCGCGACGGCTTGCGCCGCGAAGTGGTGAACCGTCAGATTCGTGAACAGAAGCTCAAGGATGCCGGCGACGCTGCTGAGGCAGACACCACCGTCAAGCCGGAAGAGGAGAACAAGTACCTTGAACGCGCGTACAAGGCCGCCAAATTCCCGAAACCGCGCAACGTGATCGGCCTAGCCAAATCCTTGCCGCCCGACGAGATGCGCAAGCTGATGGAAACCAATGTGCAAGTGACGGATGCGGATCTGCGGGAGCTTGCCCAGCGTCGGGCGAATGCGGTGCATGTGGCGCTGGCAGAACGTGTGGATCCGGGGCGCCTCTTCGTCGTGGCTCCGAAGCTGACCGCCGAAGGCATCAAGGACAAGGGCAAGACGACGCGGGTTGATTTCTCGCTGAAGTAGCCCATCTATGGGATAATCGACCCTTCCTTACTGGGGCCGACCTGGTTTCGACGTGGGTTGCGAAGCAGTGGAGGGCATACCGAGGACCCGTCACCTCGTTAATCAATGGGAATGCAATAACTGCTAACGACGAACGTTACGCACTGGCAGCCTAAGGGCCGCCGTCCTCGCACTGGCTCGCTGACGGGCTAGGGTCGAAAGACTAGCGAGGTCATCTACGTCAGATAAGCTCTAGGTGAGTCACGGGCCTAGAGACGAAAACTTAGTGAATCGCCGTCGTAGAGCGTGTTCGTCCGCGATGCGGCGGTTAAATCAAATGACAGAACTAAGTATGTAGAACTCTCTGTGGAGGGCTTGCGGACGCGGGTTCGATTCCCGCCGGCTCCACCAATACACCGCAGTACCAAAGATTACGAAAGACAATCTAAGCTGTTAATTTGACGGGCCTTCGGGCCCGTTTTCCATTGGTGCGCCGTTGTCGCGAGATCGTCGCTCGCCGTATCTGAAGGTCCTCGTAAAGCAAGGTGTCTGACTGCCCGGCATGCGGGCATTGCGCGGGCACCGCCTTGACCTCACGCCGACTTGCGAACGGCACTGGCACCAAGACATGTGAACACCAAGATGTTGCCTCCCTTGATGCATCGTGGAGATGCACGGCGGTCCTCTCCGTGGTGGTTCGGTCTACAAGATGTGATCTTGCGGGATGGACGCTACTATCCGACGCGTCTTGGGCAGACTCGCCAGGGTTCACTGACTGCAACCCCTCATTCTCAAGGGTCTACGGTCTGCCCCGGGTCAACTACTTGTAATACAGATCAATCACGACAGCGGCATTGAACGGCCCAGGGACGGATTTCTTGCGCCACACAAGCTGCGTGTCGAGACTGATGGAAGCAGGCGTTGAGCCGCTCATATCGGTCAGTTTGAACCAATCGTTGAAGGCCAGTTTTTCCTGAGTCGCTGAACGCAGGATCGATATCCCAACGGAGTCGTTTTTCTCCGGGACCAGCAAGCCGTCCACGACGGTGCCGGCCGTAGGCGTGAAGCGCGCGTTGACCGTGTACGGCGTCGTGCATGCACGTTGCAGGTTCAGGTTGACGCGCTTGCTCGCGGCGACCGAACCCACCGTTGCATTCAATCCAAATACCTCGCCAAAGTCGACTGTCCCTGGCGTGACCGTAAGTTGGGGCGCGCACGGCACAAAACGAATGTTGCTCAGGCCTGTCAGCACATAGTTAAGGTTGTTGGTTGCCGGGTAATTCATCCCTCCGGCGCCATCCAACTGGAACACGTTATATGTCGCCAGGTTCGAGGCTTGTCCCGAAGTCGGTGTCGCGCCGTACTTTTCCACGAACACTGAAAAGGTCAGTGTGAATTGCGCTTTGCGCCACCCGGTGCAGTTTGCCCAAGTACATCCCTCATGGGAGCTATGCCAGGTATTGACCTTGCCGCTCGACTGCGTAATTTTGACGCCTTGATAGCGGATACCCACACGAATGCCTGTTCCGACACTTATGCTCCAAGGATTGAGATAGAAATAGATCCACTCCGACCCAATCTCCCGGTCGTCAGCGCAAAGAACGTAGATGGTTCTGGGCTTCGATTCCCAAATGATCGTTCCGTCGGGCGCATCTGCCGGCACGGCAAGGTCAGTGCCGAGCGCCTCGGTAATGATGGCGGTGTTCTTACCATCGTCGGCCCAGCAGCTCACTGCAAAGCTCTTGGCCGGCAGCCATGCGAGCAACATCATTAGGAGCGAGAGCACTCTCGAAATATTCATCTTGGTATGCATGATTCGCGCTGGAATTTATTGAAGATCGACTTCGTGCGGAAACTGCAGCCCGACGTCGTTGATCTCGACGAATCGCATACGCAGCGGTCTGAGGGCATGCGGCACCGTCGCATCGAATGTTTGGGTCGCTCCGGGTTCAAGCAGCAGGTAGTCGGAAATGGGACGATGCCCGTCCTTCCATTGCAGATCCAGATCGATCAATGAGACATGAAACAGGCTGGCGTTGACCACTTCAATCTGGTCACCGTTGATCCGCCAGCGGAGCGTGGCGACGGCATCTGACACGCTGCCGCTCAGGGTTTTGGGACGATAGAACAGCTTCAGCCTTTGCTTGATAGCGAACTGAACCGTGTTTTGTTGCATCGGCTTGACCGGAATACCCATGATGTTCAGAAACAGCATCGATTCGCGGTCCGACGGCATCCCATGGCCCGCATAGAAAATGCGTATATCGCGGCTTCGATTCGGCTCGACCTTCAGCAACGGCTCTGCGATCGCAAACGGAATGGTCGGGTCATCCTCGTTATGGGCATCCGTGATCCAGCTCTGCACAAGAACGGGCAGATCGTCCAGATTGGTCACCGGCACAGTGACGCTCTTGCTCGCTTCTTCATAGATCACACGGGTTCCGGTAATAGTCAGTGCAGCATTAGACGGCGCGATCAGCAGCAGTTGCATTGCTGCTGCAAGGAATGCCGGGGAACACGCAATCGCATGTCGCACTCGCTGGAAAGCGTTTGACGAGACATGCGAGAGCCGGATGGCAAAGGCATGCAGCGAAACTGGCCCGCTGGCCATGGGGCCGCTGGCCCTAAGTTTGGCCCGTCGCGCATCGCCATCGCGCCGAGCTTGGATTTCATTTGACTCGTTCAATTTGTCCTTTGACTCCTATTCAGACGATGCACGCGCACCGGCCACGTCAGCTGGACGCGCTAGGACGAAGGGGCCAAGCTCAAAGTGTCCGTGACAGATTTCGCTTTCGCTTTTGCACAGACAACCCGGACAAGCGATTTATGATCACCACGTAGAATCGGCATCGCGCATTTGCTTCCGGGTCGCACGCTATTGCTCTTACAAGGCCCATCGATGGCCGTGCAGTGGAAAGACTGAACTTGCGGAAAGCTATCGGCACCGCAAGGTCTGTCGCTGGTAGTTGAGCGCGCCTTGCGCTTTAGGCAGCGCATAGGGCGCTTGACACTGCCCCTCCTTCCATTTCACCGCCAACGTGCCCTGATCCTGCGGGAGCAGCACAAATGCCTTGCCGCTCGGGTCCGCGATACCCAACTGTTTGCCGGTTTGCGAGTCCTTCACGCTGGCCCCGAAAGGCACCGGCTTGCCGTCAGCCTGTTCAAGCATGAACTGCGCGCGGCGACCGCTGTAGCCCTTGAAGGTCGCCTGCACGATGGCGCCGCGGCGCGGCACCACCTGCTTGACGGTATCTTCGAGTTCTACGTCCGCGCCCAGGTTATGCGTGTCAGGACGCAAAGCGTTCAAGCGGTACGGCTGTGCATAGGTCACCACCGCGTAACCGTTACGCCCAACCGCGGCACCGCGATCGGTACGCACATCTGTGCCCTTGAGGCCGTCCATCTTCATCAGCGCAAAGGTGTCGCCCACCGTGCGGCTCATGTTGACGCCGCCGCCATGCACCACGACCGCGCCCATGGCACTCACGCTGGCGGATTGGTAATCCCGTGCGACATTGACGTTGGCCGAAAGCTGGCCCGCATCGGCGTCGTGCGTGATGCTGGCGCCCCCCGTGGCGCCCCGCCCGCGGCTGGTATAGCCGGCCTGCATCGCATACGACGTCCGCTCGCTGAGGAACCCATTCAGCCCGCTTTGGATGTTGGTGCCGCCGTTGCTGTCTTTGCTTACGTTGGTATAGGCACGCGGCGAATGCAGCTTGCCGCCCAACGGAATCGACATCGTCAACATGACCTGAGTGTTGTTGCCATAGCCGCCAAAGCGCGTATCTTTGGTCTGGCTCAGGCTCAGGTTGTAGCTAAGCTGGCGCCAATTGTTGCCGTAGCCGACGCTGACGCTGCGGCTGGCCCCCTCCTGATTCCAATAGGTCTGCTGGCTGACGTTCAGGTAGACGCTGCCATACCTGCGCTCGGGGCCTCCGAGGTCCTGGCTCGTCGTCAGGTCGATGCGCGAGCGGCTACGGCCAGATGGGATGCCCGTCGCATTGCTCAGATCGTTGACGTGATCGTTGAACGTACGATAGCCCGACGTCGAGTAACGATAAGCCGCCAGGGTGAAGTTGGTGTTGGTCCGCGTAAAGGTCTTGGCGTACAGGATTCGCACGCTCTGACCAATATCGCGCTTGCCCTGTGCGCGGCTGCTCGATTGCGTGATGTCAACTGATAGCGCGCCGATTGGCGTGTTTGTACCGGCGCCCACGTTGACGGCCTGGAAGTCGCGCGAAGCCTGGAAACCTCCTGCCACCGTGCTGTTGTCGGTCAAGCCGTAGACCAGCGACCCACTGACTAGGTTTGGCGATGTGTCTTGGTCACCGTTGTACTTGCCCGCCGCGAAGTTGTACTTCAATCGGCCCTTGCGAAGCATCAGCGGCAAGCTGGAGAACGCTTGATGAGTCACTCGCTTGGTGCCATCGGCCTCGATGATCGTAATTTCGAGGTCACCATTGGAGCCGGAGGGAAAGATATCGGTCAGTTGGAACGGACCGGGCGGCACGTTCGCGCGGTAGAGCACGTAGCCGCTCTGACGGACTTCCACAACCGCATTGGTGGCCGCCTGCCCTCGGATGACGGGCGCATACCCGCGTTCGCTATCGGGCAGCATGGCGTCGTCCGAGCCCACTTGCACGCCGCGAAAACGCACGCTGTCAAACAGTGTTGCGTCGGAATATTGCTCGCCCAGCGTCAGCTGGCCCTTGATCGCATCAAGATCGCGCTGCACTAATGTCCGGTTGCTCTTGAAGCGCGTCTGACCATCGTTGCTACCGCTCAGCGACGACTCGTTACGCAGTCGCCAGCGGCCGATGTTCACGCCGTTCTGCAGGCCAAAGTAATAGCTGCTGCTGTCGGGACCGATACGGCCATGGCCGTAGTTACCACTGAACTGATAATTGACATACCCAGCGGTGACACCTTCATCCCATAAGGCGGGATCCACGTAGCCACGCGCAGCACGCGACAGAAATGCCTGCGGAATGCTCAGGTTGAGCCGGAGCCGGCCAGCGTCGAAGTCGACCGCGGCCTGCTCCATCAACTGCGGCAAGTCCAGGCACGCCGGGCTGTAGCGATCCAGCGGCGGCGTGATGGCACTCAGGTTGACGCCAAAATCCAGCAACAGTTGAGCGGTCAGGCACGGACGCAATTTGCCTTCGGCGCCATTCTGATGGAAGTCAATGTCGCGACGTCCGACCAGATCGCCATTGACTTGCACCTCGACGCGGTATGTGCCGGGCGGCACGCTGCTGCCCGAAGACAGAACGGCACTCAGGTCTGTAGGTCGGCCCTGTCCGTGAAGAAAGTTCGTATTGAACGCGAGCAGTGTTGGGGCAGCCTGCGCAACAAGCACATCACCCTCTGCGGCGCGCGCGCTGTTGAACATCGCCACACACAAAGCCAGATACATTGGGGTCGCGCTCGGACGAGCGGCAAGCGCTTTTCCATCGATCTTTCTGGGAAACCGTTTGGTAGTCGGGCGTTTAGACATCGCAATGCTCGCTTCTGGCTTTGAGAATCGGGGGTGTCACATAGGCAAGCTCCGCTACGGAGGGGTGCGGGCTGCTCCAACCCATGAGGGTGGAGAGATCGAATCCATCAGCTCGATCAGTTGCCGGCGGGAACCGGTGTGCTCAGTTGGTTGCCGCGGAGGACGACGCGATAGCTCTCGCGGCCGCCGTAGTCATTGATGACTTCGTAGCGCACCTCCGGTGCAGCGGCGGAGCCAGTCGGCAGCTTCACGGGCAGTACCAGCGTGGCACCGGGAGCAATCATGTTGGCATCGACAACCGGTTCGTCCGTGCCGCCTGCGTGCAGCTTGGCATCCACCACGGTGACGTGATACAGACTCGGGTTGCTCAGACGCAGCATGGCTTTCCCCGCGTCCTGGTTGAGCTGCCATTGCAGGCCCGCTGTGGCCTTCTGAGGATCGCCACCGAGACCAGCGGGTCGATAGAACACTTTGATGCGCTGGCGCACGGCCAGCTGCAGTACATTTTCGCTGCTGGCTGCCTGAGGAATCTCTTGCACGTTCAGCCAGAACGCTGACTCGCGATCGGCAGGCATGCCCACACCCTCATACAGCACGCGCAGCAGTTGCTGCTGTTTAGAACCCACCTTGGCCAAAGGCGGCGTGATGGCGAACGGAAGCTGTGTATCGGCCGCATCATCGAGTGGATCCAGCCACGACTGGATCAGCACATCAGCGCCCTCATTGCTGACCACCACGGAGCTTTCTTTGTTTTTGCCCTCAAAGATCACCCGCGTGGTACTCAAGGAAATACTGGCGTGACTTGCGGACGCAGCCAACGCGCACGCCAACGCCGCGCCAGCGGCGATTCGTTTTGCTTTCATATCCGGAAGTGCCTGTGAAGAGAAAGAGACGGCAGCAGATGAAGTTCCGCTGCCGATTGAAGCCAGCCGGACTGGCTGGCACTTGGCTTATTGGTAGCTCAGCGTGAACGGCAGGCTTGCGTTGGCAATACCGGGCTTGATCTTGGTCGGATCGGCAGCCACGTAAGCAGCGGCAAAGCGGACGTTGAGCGTACCGCCGCTTGCCGGCACATCGGTTTGTGCCAGGAGGTCACCGCTGCTCAGGTCGAACGCACTTGCGCTCGCGCCAGTACCTTCGTACACGGCAATGCTCACGCCCTGGGCGAAGCCGGCAGCGGTGTTGCCATTGTTGACGCGCAGCGTTTTCTTGTCAGCGCTGAGTTCTGCGGTCTTGCCTGCAAACTTCATGCTGACCTTGGCGCCCGTCTTGCAGACCACGTCAAAGTTGGCCGCGCCAGCGCCGTTCGTCAGGCGCTTCGGTGCGGCAAGCGTGCCTACGTCGTCGGCGGCAATGGTGCCCATGTTGACGTTGATGGTGCCTGCATCACCCGTGGCCGACGAAACCTTGCAGGTGTCATTGACAATCGAGCCTTGGAAGTTGATGACGCCATCCACCGTGGTCGGCGTCGTCTGCGCCATTGCGACGGAAGACAGCACAGACATGGCGGCGCCCGCCACGAACAATTTCGCTTTCATTGACTTACCCTTTTGATTGAGACCGCAGCGTTCAGTGCTGGGACTTGGTCGAGAACAAATGCCTATCGAAGAAGGCAGGCGCAAGTATTCCAACCCAGGGTGCCACGCAATATCAGACTGCTCTGAAAAGCGTGCGAGATTGGTGCATTTCTTGGAATAACGCCTCTGAGTGGGAAGCGTGGGAGGCGCTCGATATCGCCTAGGACGCAGCAACCGGGGCAACGCTCACCACCCGTTACATGAGCGGTTCGGCGGGATTCAAAGGGAGCACGATTGGATTGCCGTGCTGAATACAAGATCTCTGCCCCAACAGAAGCGCTGCCGTGAGCGCCGAACCCGCGACGACGAAACGACGCGCAGGCTTTACCGCTGGGCGTCGCTCACGCTGGCACCGTTTTCACCAGCGGCCGCGTTGGGCGGGTTCAAAGACAGCAACTCTGCAAACAGTTCGTCAGTGCCCGGTTGCGCACCGCCCGCTGTGGACGAAAGCCGGCGCTCGATCTCGGCGGCCACGTCGCGCGTGCGAGAATGTCCGACCACCGCTGCGGCACCCCTGATCCGGTGTGCGGCGTGGCGTGCCAATCCGACGTCATGATCACGCAGTGCAAGCCGGAGCGTCTCCATATCTGCCTGCAGGGTGTCGCGGTAGATGGCCTCCAACCCCGCCGAGGGTGGGTCGTGCTCCGCAGGCATGGCACCCGACGCATCGTCGCCGTGCGCGCACCATAGCTCGATCATCTCGCGCAAGGCGGCAAGGCGCAGCGGCTTTGACAGAACGCCGTCCATGCCGCTGTCAAAGCACTGGGCGCGGTGCGCGTCGTCTGTCGCAGCGGAAATGGCGATGATCGGCGTGCGTGTCGCCGCGCGCTGCTGCTCGATCTCGCGCATGCGCCGGGCGACGGCGTATCCGTCGATGCCCGGCAGGTTGCAGTCGAGCAGCACCATGTCGAACGCCGTCGCCCCGAACATATCGAGCGCCACCTCCCCTGTTCCGGCGACGGTCGACCTGCACGCCAGTGCGTCCAACTGATGCTGGATCGCGTGCTGCACCGCCTCGTGATCATCGACGACGAGCACGAGCGGTCCTTCCTGTGCCTGCGGCAACGGCATATCGGCTCTCGGCTTGTGGCCGCGCCTTGGCGCCGCAGCGCTCTCCAGCGGCGTCTGCTGCGAGGCCGCACGTGTCTGCGGCGCTCCAGTGGGCAGCATGACGGTGAACACGGTGCCGACCTCCGGGCTGCTGCTGACTGTGATCGCGCCCTTCATCAGGTCGACCAGTTCGCGGCAAATGGCCAGGCCGAGTCCGCTGCCGCTCGCCCCGCGATTGCCCGGGCTTTCCACACGCGCGTACGGGTCAAAGATGTTGCGTTGGCGCTCGGGAGGAATGCCCATGCCCGTGTCCCGGACTTCGAGCACCAGCGTACCGGCACCAGGATGCTTTCCTCCCAGGTAGTCGATGCGCAAGACCACCTTGCCGACGTCCGTAAACTTGATCGCATTCACCAACAGATTCAGAACGATCTGCCGCACGCGCGTGGCGTCGATGTCCGCGCTGAAGCCCGGCGGGCATGCCACGTCAAGGGACAAGGCCAGATGCTTTTCGTCCGCACGCCAACGGACCATGTCGAGCGTCTGTTGGGCCCATGATCCGATCACGGTTGGCCTGGGCGCAAGTTGGACACTGCGGGATTCGAGGCGCGAGTATTCAAGAACATCATCGAGCAGCGCCAACAGGGTCTCGGACGCTGAGATCGCTGCATCGGCGCGACTGGCCTGTTGCCCCGTCAACTGCGAGCGCTGCAGCAGTTCCAGCGACGAGAGGATCGTGTGCATGGGCGTGCGGATCTCGTGGCTGATGAATGCCAAGAACATCGCCTTGTCGCGCTCGCTGCGGACGGCGGCTATGCGCGCGCGCCAAAGCACGTACGCCAGCATCGCGAAGGCCAGCATCACACCTGCGACCAAAGCGACCTGTCGCCACCGGTAATGCAGGATCGAGGCGAGTGAAGGCGCACCATAGTCGGTCGTTTCCTGCCACCGATGGCGGATGGCATCAGCGTCCGACGCCGAAATGGAAGTCAGCGATTTGCCCAGAATCGAGGCGAGCACGGCGTTGTCCTCGCGCGTCACCATGGCAAGGGCATAAGGCCGGTCCCAGATGCTGCCAGAGAGAAAGAGCCGGCCCTTGAATCGGCGCTGCAGTTGCGGGAGGATCGACGCATCCGTGCCGAGCGCTGCATCGGCTTGCCCGTCGGCGACAGCCTCCAGCGCGTCGGACTCCTCCTGGAACGTCAGCACGGTCAACGGCACGCCGCCGTGGCGGATGGCCAGTTCAAGACCGCCGCCGCCTTTGACTGCCACGCGCTTGCCACCCAACTGTGCGAAACCGGCAAAGAGGTTTTCACGCTCGGCCGTGATGATTACGATGGTCCCGACGTAGTACGGCGGCGTCGCAAGAAAGCCTTCGCGGCCCGGTGCCGCTTCTTCGTCCTTGCTCCAATCGGGCAACATGTCGACCGTGCCGGACTTCAATGCCGCGACCGACCCTTTCCAGCATGCGCCGTCGACGTATTCGAAGCGCAGGCCGCTGAGTTCGGAAACTGCGTCGAGAAACGACGGGACAATCCCGACCACCTTGCCTGCATCGACAAACTCGAACGGACGCCAGTGCTCGTCGACGCAGGTGCGAACAACCGGATGCGCGGCGATCCACGCGTGCTCCTCGGGCGTGAACAGCGAGGTCGCGGCCGCGTGGCTGCCGGCGGACATCAAGCCCAGCCATACGCCCAGGATCAGCGCGCGTACCGCCGCCGCTACATTGTTCACATCATCCCCAGTCGCCATATCGGAATCGATTGCATCGGCGCGTCGCACTCGCGATGTTACCGATCTTGCCAATTCAGAAGCTTAATTCAGTCCAAAGCCTGGAGCACTGGAAAGTTCAACTGCCGGGCGCGTGGACGGGCGAGTGAAAGCCTGACACGACCGTCTTCTGATGGGTGAGCGTACCGTCTTCAGGCACCCGATTTGGCGATGGGCGCGTTGCTCGTTAGGCCGGTTTGCGGATCGGCTTCTCGCTACTCGCATCCCCGGGAACGTCGACGGTCGGGGTGCTCAAACGGATGTCTGGCGCTCGATGCAAAGCAGTAGCGCGCCCGCCGCCAACCCGGCCAGATGCGCAGCCGCAAGCGGCGGCGCGCCCAACCATGCCATCACATCGGCGTTGCCCGTGTCCAGCCACTGCCAGAGCGCCCGTGCCACGAACGCAAGCAGTACGAGGGCTGCAATCGGCTCGCCACGCGCACGTGGCAGCAAGGCGACCACGGCCAGACCGCATGCGATGCCCGAGAACCCGGCATAGTGCTGCAGCCCGGGCAACGCGAAAAAAAGCACGAAACCGATCGACGCCGCAAGCCACAGGCAGCAGCGCCACACGCATAGCGACGCGGGAAGAATGACCGCCAGCACGACGAGACCACCGACATTGAGCAGGCAATGCGCCCAGGTGAAATGGACGAAGTGCCCGGAGACCAGCCGCCAGACTTCACCAGACGCGATGGAGGCGCGTTCGTAGCGCAGCGCATCCGCGACGGTGGCGCCGCCGGCCTGCAAGGCGAGCATCAGCAGCGCGACCGCAAGAAACCCAGGATGCACTCGGCCGCGCGACCACCACGCTGGATGGCGAAGAGCCGGGATGCTCAGGCGTGCCACGCGCGACGCCGCACCAGGGCCACCACACCGACCCCTAGCACAAGCCCCACAAGGGGATCCACCGCACCCGCACCCGATGCCCCGGCACTGCCAGCGCCGCTCCCCGTAGCAACATCGCTTTCAGGAGCCGTGCCCCCACCGGCCGCCTGCGTGTTGAGTGCGAGGTCGACGAGCACCGGATCGTGATCCGAGGAGCGATATGCATCCGGAGCGTAGAACGTCTGTTGCTGCTCGGCGCTCTTGTAGGCGAACGAGTATTCCAGCGCAATCGGTTCGTCGGCATTGATATGCCACTCGTGCACGGCGCGTACACGCTCAGCCAAGCCGGAGGTGGCAAGCGCATGGTCGATGTAGCCGGATTCGCCGCCGTAGACGTAGCTGTAGGCATCCTTGCCGACGAACTTCTCCACCATGTCGGCATATCCCTTGTCGGCAAGCAGCAAGACGGGGTCTTCCTTGGCATAGCTGTTGAGGTCACCGATGAGCAGCTTGCCTACGTCGGACACGCCGGTCGGAGCGGTTGCCAGCCAATCGGCGATCAGCGCGGCAGCGCGCACGCGCGTTGGGTTCCAGCAGCTCTGGCCGTCGCCCTGGTCGGCATCCTTGCCGGTGGCACCTGTGCAGCCCTTGGACTTGAGGTGATTCACCACCACGGTGAAGTTCTGCGCGCCACCCACGCGGCGGAAGCTGCGCGCCAGCGGCTGGCGGTTCTTGTCGTCGATAGCCAGCGTCGCCGGCACGCCGACGGGCTGCACGGTGCGGCTGTTGTAGACCATCGCCACCGTGATCGCATCGCTGCCCAGCTTCGGTACACCGGGATCCACAAAACGCCAGTCCGGACCCAGTTGGCTTGTCAGGCGGCGGACGGCACTGAGGTCTCCGTAACCGTCGTTCTCGATTTCCATCAGGCCAACCACATCGGCATCGAGCGCGCGGATCGCCGCAACAATCTTGGCTTCCTGCCGCTCGAACTCGGCCTGCGTCTTTGCCCCTCGGTTGTTCGGATCGTCGAAGCCGGCGCCCTTTCCGTCGCCGTTGAAGTAATTCAGCACGTTGAAGGAAGCTACCCGCACGTCCGCCTGAGCGTGGCGTGCGGGCGCCCCTGCGCGTGAATTGGCGGCGGCATTGAATGCCGGCGCGGCGGCCCCCGGCACCGGCTGCAGACGCCACGCGTTGTAGCGCTTTTCCAGCACGCCCCGCACACCGCTGACCGTATAGCCGGCGCGCAGGGGGTTGGTCGCCGACAAGCCCGGCGTCGGGTACCGCACGCTGCCGGGATTCTGCTGGTTGGAACCATCGTCGAGCACGAGGCGGTTCAGCGCATTGGCCGCCGCCTGCGCCGCTGCGCCATTGGACGGCGCGACGACATTGGTCGGCAACGGCAGGCGCCCGTTGCTCAGCAGGATGCTGCCGTAGCGCCCCAACTCGTACGTTTCGCTCACCGTCAGCGTCTGCGGCAGGCGCACGAGCATCCCCTCGTACGCCGACAGCGTGCGGGCTTCGGCCACGGGAAGCGTCACGTCGACCGGTGTCACGTTGTAGCCGCTGCCGCAACTGGCCATGCCGTTGGTAGCGAGCGTCAGTTGGGTCTGGCCGTACTTTTCCTCAACCTTGCCGACCAGGTGAACCAAGTCGCCCGCGCGTGCCATCACCCCGGGGGCGTAGATGAAGAGTCCTTCGGACACGCCGGGCAGCTTGCGGCGCTGGGTGTCCGGCTGCTGCACGAAGAAGCCGCTGAAGCCGTTGGCACCGCTGTAGTCGGCGGTCACGACCGCTTCGATCTCGACGTTCTGCCCAGCCAGCGGCGACGTCGTCGCCCCGCCCTGAACATCTGCCAGATGCGTGGCAGGCGCGCCGCACGTCGCCATGGCAGGCGGTGATGTGACCGTGCCCTGCCCGTTGTAGAGGCCCAGGTCGGAAAAGTCGTCGACGTTGAATGCATCCCACTGCACGGACGGATCAAACGCAGCGGAGATGTCCGCGTCGCCCTGCTTTACCGTGCCCTTGCGGCGCAGGGTGTGGTCCTTGGTGCCGGCGCTGGCGGTACCCCAGAAGCCGGACGGGGGTTGATAGCCGACCTGGCCGATGCGATCCACAACGACGCCGGAACGCGTCAGCGCCAGCGCGTCGTCGCCGTTGAAGGAGAACGCCGCAGTCTGGTTGACGCGGGTGCCGAGCACGCTGGCCAGCGTGCTGTGAGCCATCACATGCACGGAACCCGGCGCCAACCTGCCTGAGAGTGAGAACGAGGCGGTAGGCGTACTGCCGCCGTTGTTGTACTGCTCGATCTTGTAGACCGACAGATCGGCCTCTGCGGCGTCCGGGTTGTAGATTTCAATGGCCTTGTTGTTCGAGCTGCCTTCTACGTATTCGCTGATGAGGAGCTCGGCATGAGCAGGCAGCGCCATGAACAGCACGGCGGGAAGGAGGAAATGCAGGTGCATGGGGGATCAGGGGGTGGGGGATGGAATGGTTTAGGCATACCTTTAACAATGCCGATGACGTATGCATGGCGCGCGGCCGCCGATCGTTCAGCATTCTGTAAGGCACCCTCTCCCAGAAGCCCGCTCTCACCAAAAAATGAAAAACCCGCGACGCTTTCGCAGTCGCGGGTTTTTCACGCAGCGGAGGGATGTCCTAACCGCCGATCGTCACATTGAAGACGAGACCATCCGGCCTCACCAGGTAGTAGCCGCCGTCCACGCCGACCCAGTGATAGCCACGCGGGGGTGGCGAAAGACGATGCTCGCGCCAGTCGTCGATGATGTATTGGCGATCGCGGTATTCAGGCGGAATGCGCTCACCCCGATTCCACCGGTGGGCCATTTCGCGATCGGCGCGGCGATCCATGTCGACACGTTCGTCGTGGCGGTCGCGGTCCCAGCGGTGATCGCGGTCTTGCGCATGGCCGGCCAGCGGAGCGAGTGCCGATACAGCCAGCATCAATGACATCAGGAACTTAGTTTTTTGCATGGAGTGCTCCCTTAAAGCGTCCGGACATGCCGAACCTTGTTTCCACTCTATGCCTCACTTGGCTGCAGGCTGTGACAATCCGCGTTAAGGATGTAACAGACAATTTTTCTGTGCGCTGTACGCCGCGTACGTCATCCAGTCGTCGCGCAGTCCGTATGAGGACCAATACAGAATCGCTGAAATTTGTGATTTTCTGTACCTGTTGGGCGATTGGCGACGGGTGCTAGCCTGCAAGCTCTTCGTCCTTGCCGCTGACATCGAGCCCGCTATGCCTACCCTCATCAACCTGCTCACCTTTGCCCTGGTTGCTCTCGGCATGGTGCTGACGCCCGGCCCGAACATGATCTACCTGATCTCGCGTTCGATCTGTCAGGGGCGTAACGCCGGGTTGGTGTCGCTGGCGGGCATCGCCACGGGCTTTGTCTTCTACATGCTGTGCGCGGCATTCGGCATCACAGCCTTGCTGATGGCCGTGCCGTTTGCCTACGATGCGCTGCGCTTTGGCGGCGCGATCTACCTGCTGTATCTGGCCTGGCAAGCCGTGCGCCCGGGTGGCCGCGCGCCATTCCAGGTGCGGGAGCTGCCTGTGGACAGCCCGCGCAAGCTGTACACGATGGGCTTGCTGACCAGCATGCTCAACCCCAAGGTGGCAGTGCTCTATCTGTCGCTGCTGCCGCAGTTCATCGAGCCGGCGCATGGCAGCGTGCTGGTGCAGTCGGTCTGCCTGGGCGTCACGCAGATCTGCGTGAGCGTGACCGTCAATTCGATGATCGCCGCGACGGCGGGCAGCATCGCCGCGTTCCTCTCGCGCAAGCCGAGCTGGCTGTCGGTTCAGCGCTACCTGATGGGCACCGTGCTGACCAGTCTGGCGCTGCGCATGGCGATGGAAGCCCGCAAGTAAGGCACAGGCATTCGCGAAACGATCCGCCGCCAAAAGATAACGGGGCGATCCGGCCAAACCGGATCGCCCCGTTTTCATTGAAAACGCTGCCGGATCAGCGGCGACGCATGTAGAACGTGAACACCTTGTCGTGCTCGCTATGCTCCAGCAGCTCGTTGCCCGTTTGCTTGGCGAATGCCTGGAAGTCCCGCGTGGCGCCGGGGTCAGTGGCAAGAATCTTGAGCACGTCGCCGCTTTGCATGTCGGCAAGCGCCTTCTTCGTGCGCAGGATGGGCAGCGGGCAATTCAGGCCGCGCGCGTCGATTTCCTTTTGAAACTCCATGTCTTCCTCAGTGGTACGGGCAAGCGGCGCAGTGCCGCTCGCATCAGTCATTCCGGGATTGTAACGAGCCGCATGGGCTGCCACTGGCGCGGCGGCGGCTCGGCCGGTTCGCCGGTCCGGATGTCGATGTAGCTGACAGGCAGGCCGCGCGCGGTCAGGAAATCGGCCACGGCATAGCCAGTGCCGGCCGTCCAAGGGCGGACTTTCTCAAACGGCTTCAGACGGTACTCGACGAGTTCTTCCGACAGCGCGATTTCGCCGTCGGCCACCACGTGGTACGCAATGATCAGCTCATTCTTGCGGATGAACTCATACACACCGATCAGCGAGATCGATTGTGCGTCCAAGTTCGTCTCTTCCTTCAGTTCGCGGGCAATGCCTTCTTCAGGCGTTTCATCGCGCTCCAGAAAGCCGGTGACAAGGGCAAACATGCCTTCAGGCCATAGCGCGTTGCGCGCAAGGAACATCTGCCCGCGATACTCGACCACCGCCGCCAGGACCGGCAGCGGATTGTTCCAGTGGACAAAACCGCAGTCCGGCATCGGACATGCGATGCGCAAGCGGCCGGCGTTGTGCTGCTCGACGAGCGGCGTGGCGCATTGAGGGCAGAAGCGGTAGTCGGAGCTCATGGCAGAGAGATGCGTTAGACAGCTTGCTCACAGGCTGCGCGGATGTCGGCGGCAAAGGCTTCCACCGTCTCGGCCTCCACGTCCCACGAACACATCAGGCGGCAGCCGCCGGAACCAATGAATGTGTAGAAACGCCAGCCGCGTGCGCGCAGCGCCTCGATGGCGGGTAGCGGCAGCTCAGCGAACACGGCGTTCGATTCGGTCGGGAACATGATGCGCACGCCCGGCACATCGGCAATGCGCGCATGCAGAAGCTGCGCCATCGCATTGCCGTGACGCGCGTTGCGCAGCCATACGTCGTTCTCAAGCAAACCCAGCCACGGTGCCGAGATGAACCGCATCTTCGAGGCCAGTTGCCCTGCCTGCTTGACGCGATAGGCAAAGTCCTCCGCCAGGCGACGATCGAAGAAGACCACCGCCTCGCCGACCGGCAGGCCGTTCTTCGTGCCGCCAAAGCACAGCACATCCACGCCTGCGCGCCAGGTGATCTCCGACGGATGCACGCCGAGCGACGCCACCGCATTCGCAAAACGCGCGCCGTCCATGTGCACGCGCAACTGCCGGCGCTTGGCAATCGCGGCAATGGCGCGCACCTCGTCGACGGTGTAGACGGTGCCGACTTCCGTCGACTGCGTCAGCGAAACGACCTTGGGCTTCGGGTAGTGAATATCGGAGCGCCGCGTGACCAGGGCTTCAATCGCATCCGGCGTGAGCTTGCCGTTCTCGCCCTTGGCGGTCAGCAGCTTGGAGCCGTTGGAGAAGAACTCCGGGCCGCCACATTCGTCCGTCTCGATGTGCGCCAGCTCGTGGCAAATCACGGAGTGATACGACTGGCACAGCGACGACAGCGCCAGCGAATTGGCTGCCGTGCCGTTGAAGACGAAGAAGACTTCGCAATCGGTCTCGAACAGATCACGGATGCGGTCGCATACGCGCTGCGTCCAGGAATCATCGCCATAGGCCGGCTCATGGCCGCTGCCGTTGGCCTCCAGGAAATACTTCAGCGACTCCGGGCAGAAGCCCGCGTAGTTGTCTGAGGCGAAATGCTGCATGGGCTGCATGGCGGGCCGGCAAATGGGAGTGGAAGACAGGTTACTTCTGTTCGGACCACAGCACGCCGCCGGTGGCCCAATTTTCGCGCTTGATGTCGGTGATGATGATGTCGACGGCGCCCGGCGCGCAGCCCAGCGATTCACACGTGACGCGCGTCACTTCTTCGACGAGCTTGCGCTTCTGCTCAACGCTGCGGCCCTCGAACATCTCAATATGGAAAGTCGGCATGGTGTCCCCTATTTAGTGAATCGCTTTGACAGTCGCGGCGGATGTGTCAGTCGCCTCAGTCACGGTATGAAGCGTCGATTTTATCCAGTTTGCGCAAGAGCGCCGGCCACTCGATCACGCCTTCAATGGCGCCGCCATCTTCAAGCTGTTCTGCCGCGCGATCTGCCACTTGCGGCGCGGGCGAGACGACCTCGCCGCCAGCAAGCGCCTGAATCTGGATCTCGCATGCCTTGATGAGCGTGGCCATCAGCACATGCGCCTCGGCCACGGTACGGCCGATGGTGAGCGTGCCGTGATTGCGCAGCAGCATGGCGAAATAATTGCCAAGCGATGCGGTGAGACGCGCGCCCTCTTCCGGCGTAAAGGCAAGCCCTTCGTAATCGTGATACGCAATGCGTTGGTGAAACCGCAGCGCATGCTGTGACAGCGGCAGCAGCCCGCGCTTCTGCGCCGACACGGCAATGCCCGCCGTGTTATGCAGATGAATCACGCACTGCGCGTCAGGCCGCGCGGCATGCACGGCAGCGTGCAACGCAAAGCCCGTCACGTTGACGGACGGACGCGCAGCCGCATCGGGCCAATCGCCGACAAGCTGGCCGCGGCCATTGATCTTGACCAGGTTGGATGCGGTGATCTCGTCGAACGCGAGGCCGAACGCGTTGATCAGGAAGTGATCGGGCTCGCCGGGCACGGTGGCCGACAGATGGGTGTAGACAAGATCGTCCCAACCGTTGAGCGCGGCCAGTCGGTACGCGGCAGCAAGGTCGACCCGCGCTGCGCGCTCGGCCTGGCTGATCTCACCGCCGGGCGCAACGGCATCGGGGCGCAAGGCAAAAGACATGAGGCTCCTCGAATGGAGGAGGCATTCTAGAACGGGTGCGCTGACCGCGTTGTACGCGCCTTCACATGCCGCGCATCACGCACGTGCCGGGGCCGCCCGCTTGACCACAAGAAAGGTCGCCACCCCCGCCACGAGCGACACCGCTGCCACGGCCAGCGATGCATTGAAGCCGCCCGTGGCCGCAAACAACCGGTTCGCCAGCGGCGGCCCAACGATCTGGCCGATGCCGTACACGGCCGTCATGAGCCCCATCAGACGCGGCGCGGCATGCGGCCAGAGCCGGCGCGCCTCGCGCATGGCAAACAGCGTGATCGCGGTGAACGGCAGGCCGAGCAGCGTGCTGGAAAGCGCCAGCCCCGCCACCGTCGGCCAGACGATGCTGATGGTCACGGCAACCGCTTGCATGGCGTAGGCCGTGGCCAGCAGCGATCGGTTGTCGCGCGCCAGGCTGATCCGTGTGGAAAGAAACGCCCCGAGCGCTACCCCCGCACCGAACATCGGCCAGAACAGATCGGGCCAGACCGAACCTGCTGGCAGCACCTTGCGCGCGATCACAGGCAGGAACGTGGCGGTGATGATGTAGCCGAAGCCCGCCAGGCCGTAGGCAATCGTCAGCGCGCTGGTAGGCGCATCCAGCCCGGGTGCCGTGCCGGATGGAACCGGCGCCGGAGCGGCATGCGCATGGGCTTCAGGCCGGATGGTCGACCACACGGCCGTCGAGAGCAGCGCCGACAGCACGCCAAACGCCATCCATGCCGACGTTGCGTGCCAACCCAGCGCCACCATGCCGCTGGCCGCCAAGCCCGGAATAGCGATGCCAAGGCCCGGCCCACAGAAGATGATGCCGCCGAGCGCCGCATGGCCCAGCTCGGTCAGCCGATGAAGGCACCAGCCCGCCGTAAAGACAAACACCAGCGCGCTGGCCATGCCGGCCGCAAAGCGCAGCAGAAGCCACGCAGGCTGCCCTTGCAGGACGCCCATTCCGGCAGTGAGCAGCACCGTCGCAACCAGACCGATGCGGATGAGGCGCGCCGCGTCGCCACGCACGGCCATGCAGGCCAGCGCGCCAACGAAATAGCCCAGGTAGTTGCCGGTTGCCAGCCAGCTGCCCTGCGCCAACGTCAGGCTGCCGTCGTGGAGCATCATTGGCAGGATCGGCGTGAAGGCAAAGCGGCCGATGCCCATCGCCACGGACAGCGCCACCATGCCCGCAATCGCCACGCGCCAGGCGGTGGCCCGCTGGAAACGCGCGGCGGACAAGGCAGAGGTAGACGACAGCGTGTGCTCCATGGAAGGGCCCGGATGAGGAAATCGGCACTTCATCGTACGCAAGGCCGCTCATCCTGAAAAATGAATTATATTGAACGAACCCATTAGCATTTGAGATACATCATGGATCTGTCCTCGCTGGAAATCTTTCGGACGGTGGTGCGGGAAGGCGGCGTCACCCGGGCGGCCCAGCAGTTGAATCGCGTGCAGTCGAATGTGACGACGCGCATCCGCCAGCTCGAGACCTCGCTTGGCGTGCAACTGTTCGTGCGCGAGAGCAAGCGCATGGTGCTCACGCCCGCCGGGCAGACCTTGCTGACCTACGCCGACGACATCCTCCGCCTGGCTGCCGAAGCGCGCCAGGCTGTGCAGCCGAGCGAGCCGCACGGGCGCCTGCGCATTGCCTCGATGGAAAGCACGGCGGCCAGCCGCCTGCCGGCCTTGCTGGCCACGTTGCATCAACGCTGGCCGCGCGTGCAGCTCGAACTGGTGACGATGACCACGCGCCAGTCGCTCCAGGCGCTGTCGAACTTTGAAGTCGATTGCGCGTTCGTTGCCGAGACGGCGTGCCTGAATAACACGCGCGCCGCAATGACGACGCTGCCGGCCTTTGCGGAAGAGCTGGTGCTGATTGCTCACCGCGCCCATCCGCCCATCCGCCGCGCTGCGGATGTGCAGACCGCCGGCCTGCTCGCGTTCGAACCCGGCTGCGCCTATCGGCAATTGATCGAAGACTGGTTTGCAGCAGACGGCGTGGCGCCGTCGCGCGTGCTGGAGCTTGGCTCGTACCACGCCATCATCGCGTGCGCGGCGGCAGGCATTGGCGTGGCGCTGGTGCCGCGCTCGGTGCTTGAGCTGTACACGAACGCGCCGGAAATCAGCATCCACGCGCTGGAAAAGCCGGGCCGTGTCGACACGCTGCTTGCCTGGCATCGCGACATGGCAGGGCCCGCTCTACAGGCGCTGGTTCAGGTGCTGAGCGAGCCGCAACCAGCGCCAAGCGCACCCGCGCGCGAGGCTATTGCCGCCTAAACTGAAAGCGGATATCGGGACCGTGCCGCAGGTCTGATCAGGCAACAACCGCGGCAATCACGGACGGAGGCGCGAATGCGACCGTCGTTGCGGATGCGGCGTTGGACAGGATGGTTGGCAGCGGTCATCGCCGTGGTCTGGACCAGCCTTGCCGTGGCAGCCGCGCCGGTCGTGGTGTTGCCTGTCACCGGTGCCATCGGGCCCGCCAGCGCTGCCTATGTGATCCGCGGCCTGCAACAGGCGCGCGCTCAAGGTGCGCAGCTTGTGGTGCTGCAGATGGACACGCCCGGCGGCCTCGATGCGTCGATGCGCCAGATCATTCAGGCCATCCTTGCGTCGCCCGTGCCGGTGGCGGGCTACGTGGCCCCCGGCGGCGCGCGGGCAGCGAGCGCGGGCACCTACATCCTCTATGCATGCCACGTTGCCGCGATGGCTCCCGCCACGAACCTGGGTGCGGCGTCTCCCGTGGCGATCGGCATGGGCGGCCACGCTCCCAGCCCCGGCGACAGTGCCAAACCGGCCAGCGCGCCAATCGCCCCTTCCAGCAACGAAGACACCCTCGCCCGCAAGCAGATGCACGACGCGGCGGCGTACATCCGCGGGCTGGCGCAACTGCGTGGTCGCAATGGGGAATGGGCCGAGCGCGCCGTGCGTGAAGCCGTGAGCCTCGACGCGCCCGAAGCCGCGAGCCAGCACGTGATCGATCTTGTTGCGGCAAGCCTTCCTGATCTGCTCAAGCAAGTCGACGGCCGCGCGGTGCGCACGTCCGCCGGCGTGGTCATGCTGCATACGGCAGAGGCCACGATCGTCACGCTGGAGCCGGACTGGCGCAACCACTTCCTCGGCGTCATTACCGATCCGAGCCTGGCGCTGTTGCTGCTGACGGTGGGCGTGTATGCACTCATCTTCGAGTTCTCGACGCCGGGCATGGTTGTGCCGGGCATCCTCGGCGCAGTGTGCATCGTGGTGGCGCTTTACGGGCTGCAGATGCTGCCGATCAACTACGCGGGTCTTGCCCTCATCGCGCTCGGCCTAGGTTGCATGGTTGCTGAAGCGTTCCTCCCGACGTTCGGCGCGCTCGGCGTGGGCGGCATCGTTGCGTTCGTGCTGGGCGCAGTGATGCTCATCGACACGCAAACGCCGGGCTTTGGCGTGCCGCTGCCGCTCATCATCGGACTGGCCTTCGTGAGCCTGACCGTTGTTCTAGCGCTCTCCAGCTTGGCGGTGCGTGCACGACGGCGGCCGATCGTGACCGGCGGCGATACGCTCATCGGCATGACAGGCGAAGTGGTGGACGTCGATACTCCGGACGCCGATGCCGACAACGATGGCTGGGCGCGCATCCATGGCGAGCGCTGGCGCGTGCGCTGCGAAGGTGGCATTGCGCGTGGCGATCAGGTGCGTGTGATCGCCCGGCATGGGCTGACACTGATGGTCGAACCCGTCGCCCCCCTCGCCGCGTCTTCATAAGGAGAAGAAAAATGCTTTACGGCTTCTTCAGCGCAGGCGGCCTGATCTTCCTGGCCGTGCTGCTGATCATCGCCTCGTTCCGGGTGCTGCGCGAGTACGAGCGCGGCGTGGTGTTCCTGCTCGGCCGCTTCTGGCGCGTGAAGGGGCCGGGGCTGGTGCTCATCGTGCCGGCCATCCAGCAGATGGTGCGCGTGGACTTGCGCACGGTGGTGATGGACGTGCCGCCGCAGGATGTGATCTCGCACGACAACGTATCGGTCAAGGTCAATGCGGTGGTGTATTTCCGTGTGGTCGACCCGGAACGCGCCATCATCCAGGTGGCCAACTTCCTGGAGGCGACGAGTCAGCTTGCGCAGACGACGCTGCGCGCCATCCTCGGCAAGCACGAACTGGACGAAATGCTGGCAGAGCGCGAAAAGCTCAATCTCGACATCCAGAAGGTGCTCGACATCCAGACCGACCCTTGGGGCATCAAGATCGCGAACGTGGAGATCAAACACGTTGACCTGAACGAATCGATGATCCGCGCCATCGCCCGGCAGGCCGAGGCCGAGCGCGAACGCCGCGCCAAGGTCATCCACGCGGAAGGCGAGCTGCAGGCATCGGAAAAGCTGCTCGAAGCCGCACGCATGCTGGCCCAGCAGCCCGAGGCAATCCAGTTGCGCTATCTCCAGACACTCACGCAGATCGCCGGTGACAGAAGTTCGACGATTGTCTTTCCGCTGCCGATGGATGTACTGGGCGCAGTAAAGAAAGCCGCCGGCGGCTGACGCGCATCACAAATCAATCTTCATGCCGAGCTTGAAGAGCCGCGGCGCGCCCATCGACAGACGGTTGTTGCCGGCGCCCGCCCAGTAGCGCTTGTCGGTCAGGTTGTCGACATTGAATTGCAGCGTTGCGCGCTTGCCTGAGATGCGTGTCACGTAGCGCACGCCTGCACTGAAGAGCGTCGTGCCGCCCAGCTCCGCTTGGTTGGCGTCATTCACAGGGCGCGGGCCAAGGTAATAGGCGCCTGCATTGAACGAGACCGAACGCTGCATCGGCAGCGTGTATTCCGCAAAGACACTGGCGGTGCTGCGCGGCGTGTTCTCCGGCGTTTTTCCGTCGAGGCCGTTACCGACACCACGGAACTTCGCGTCCGTCCAGCCGGCGGAGGCCAGCAGCGACAGGTCCTTGGTGACGCGGCCCTGGGCAGTCAGCTCGATACCGCGAATGCGCTCGCGCCCGTCTTGCACGAAGACGTTCGCGTCGTTGGTGTAGCTCGCCGCACGGTCGATGTCGTACACGGCAGCAGCGAGCTGTGTGCCGGCCGGCGTCTCGTAGCGCACGCCCACTTCCTTCTGTTCCGACAGCGCAGGCGGCATGGCCACGTTGGCATTGGCGGCCGTGTTGGGCGCGCGCGCACCGGCTTCGAGGCCCTGTGCGTACGACGCGTATGCCGACAGCGCCGGCGTGAACTTGTAGATGACCGCTCCCAGCGGCGTGGTCTTGCTGGCCTCGTAGCGATTGGGCGCCTGCTCGCTGGTGTAGCGCGTGTAGCGCAGGCCGGCGATCACCTGCCAGTGCTGCGACAGCGTCATGCGATCCAGCGCGTAGACGCCCGTATCCACGGCGCGCTGCTCGGCGGTGAAGCCCGTGCCCGTGGTCGGCAACCAGCCGAGGTCGACCGGGTTGTACAGATTCTGCGCGCCGGAGAAGCGGTCCGAGTACACGGCCGCCTGGCGCATGTCGGATCGCGCAACGCCAAAGGTCAGGTCGTGCGTGATCCAACCCGTCTTCTCGGTGCCGGAAACATCCACCCGCACGTGGCTGGTATTCCAGCGACCGCTCTGACGCTGGCCAGAGACTGTGCCCGCGCCCGTCACCGCGTTGGTGAGGCGAAATTCGGAGAACGCCCGCGTGCGCGCCGTCTCCGACATGCCGCCCTCCACCGTCAGCAGCCAGGTATCGGCCAACACGTAATCGGCACGCAGCAACGCGTTGGTGTTGTTGCCGTCAAAGTCGGCCCACCCCGGTGAAATGCGTTTGGCCGGGTCGGGCATGGTGGGCAATGTGATGACGCCGTTCTTGGCAGCAGGCAGCGTCACCACCGATTGCTCCGTGATGACCTTGCGCGAGTATTCCACGTCGGCCTTCAGGCTCAGGCGGCTGTTGACCTTCCAGTCGAAAGCCACGGCGGCAAACTGCCGCGTGCCGTCAATGCCGCTCGTCGGCGACTGCAGCGAGCCGCCCGCCGCGTTGAAGCGGATGCCGTACTGATTGTCTTCACCGAAGCGGCGCCCGACGTCGAGCGTGCCGACGACGGTGCCGTTGCTGTCGAACTGCATGCCGAGCGTCGTCACCGGCGTGTTGCCCGCCCTCTTGGTCACGAGATTGACCACGCCGCCCGGCGTCGTGTAGCCGTAATACAGCGCCGATACGCCTTTCAGCACCTCCACGCGTTCCTTGTCTTCCAGCGGGATCGCCGTGAGTGCTGCCATCGGCATCGAGCCGTTGAAGCGGAAGTTGGTGCGGTTCTCCAGCGTCACGCCGCGAATGGCGAGGTTGTCGAACGTCTCGCCCGAAAGCTGCTGGCGCGTCACGCCCGCCGTATTGCGCAGGGCGTCGTACAGCGACGTGTCCTGCTGCGCGTCGAGCGCCTCGCGCGTGACCACGTTCACGGTGGCAGGAATGTCGCGCAACGCCATGCCGCGGAACGCCCCAACCTGCGCCGTGCTGGCCGCAAAGCCCCGCTGGCTGCCTGCCGTGACGGTCGTCTCGTTGAGGTCGACGGTAGCGCCACCTGCGGCCGGCTGGCCGACTTCGGCATGCGCCAATGTGGAAACGGCAAGAGGACTGGCGGCGAGCGCGCAGGACAAGGCGCGGGCCGTGAGATGACAGTTCATCGCAGGCAACAGGGTCGATCAGGATTGGCGAAACCGGACGCGCGGCAATGCGCTGAGAGAAGAGAAAACGCGCCGCAAAACATCACGCGGCGCGTTGATCCGTTGGCTGGCAGGTGGAACCCGCTGGCTCGCCCGGCAAGAGCGATGGTCAGCGGTCAGCAAGTTGCCTATCGCCACCCATTAAATGAGAATGATTCGCATTATATAGATTGAAATGTGATGTCAGCAACTGTTAATTCGCCGGCACCCCCTGTTTCCACTGGGGCCAGTGCTGCACGATGTCGTCCAACAACGGCTTGGCCGCATTGACGAGATTGTGCGTGGCCGGCACGAAACCACCCTGCTGCGCGTAGTTGATGAGCCCGTCGGAAGCGCTCTGGCCGTCGTACGGACGGTCGAAGTCGGACCCCGCGCGCAGCAGTGCCACGCGGCTGAAGTCAACCTTCCCGGCACGGGCGCCGCGCGTCAGCACTTCCAGTGTGGCGTTGTCTTCCTGCGCCGTCGTACAGTAGGTGCCCTTGTTGTCGGTCATCGTCTTCACCCAGTCACGCGCGCGCTGGCCGAGGTTGCGGCCGGCCCACCATGTATCAGCGGAGGCCACGTCGCATTGGATGACGGCGGGTGGTTGGTTGGCCGGGGCGTACGCATAGTTCTTGCGGAAGGCGATGGCCTCGGGGCTGTCTTCCAGCGTCGCCGATTTCGACAGCGTGTAGGCCTTCTGCAGCAACGTCTCGTTGAGCTGGAACACTTCGGTGCGGTAGTCCATCGGTGGCTTCTCGCCCGGGCCCTTGGTGCCGATGCCGAAGTAGCCGTATGGCCAGCCTGCCGGCATCTCGCGCGCATCGATCTCGTGCGAAAGGCCGTAATCGACCGCGTATCGCGCCCACGCCGCCGAGCCCACCGTGCCCTGCCCCGGATCGATGCCTGCAATGCCGGCAATCACAAAGTAGGTGTGCGAGAGGTCTAGCTTGCTGCGATAGAGCAGCGCGGAAATCGTCGACGCGGCATTTGCGTAGCCCATGCCCGTGGTGACCTGGCAGATGCCGTCGTAGTTGCACAGCATGTTCGGCGCATCGGGTGACAGGCCGGAGATATAGACCTTCTCCTTCAGGTCGTAGCGGTCGATAAAGGGTTGGGCTTCGCCCTGGAACATGTTGATGACGATGACTTTCACTCCGTCATACGCGCAACTGTTCAAGGTGAGCGCCGCGGCACCGACGGCGCAGAGCTTGGCGATCGTACGCAAACGAGGCATGGGCATCTTGAGTCGGGAATCGATCATGGCGAAGGCACTCCGTGTTTCCACACGCTCCAGCGCGTGACGATCTCGTTGACCAGCGGACCGCCCGCCAGATACAGGTTGTTGAGCGACGGCACGAACCCGCCCGAGTTGCTGTTGACCAGCGAGTCATACGGCGTCTGCCCCGGATACGGCCGGTCGAAGTTAGACGCGGTGCGCAGCACCGCCACGCGTTGCAGATCGAGCAGCCCGGCCTTCGAGCCGCGGGTTAGCGCCTCAAACGTGGCGTTGTCTTCCTGCTGCGTGGTGCAGTAGGTGCCCTGCCCGTCCGTCAGCAGCTTGACCCACGCAGCTTCACGCTCGCCCAGCTTGGCGCCGTGCCAGTAGGTGTTGCCGGCAGCGGTGTCGCATTGCACGACGGAGGGCGGCTGGTTGGCGGGTGCGCTCGGGTAGTTGGCGCGATAGGCCCGCGCGGTGGCGTTGTCGTCCAGCACCGCGCCCTTGGAGAGCGCCAGCGCCTTCTGCAGCAGCGCCTCGTTCACGCGAAAGACTTCGGTCTTGTAATCCAGCGGCGGCTTCTGCCCGGGGCCCTGCGTATTGATTCCGATAAAGCCGTTGGGCCAGCTGGCGGGCACCTCGCGCGCGTCGATCTCCCACGCGATGTCGCTGTCGACCAGGAAGCGCGCCCACGCAGCGCTGCCGAGCGTGCCCTGCGACGGGTCGATCCCAGCAATGCCGGCCACAAGGAAGTACGTGCGCTGCAGATCGAACTTGCCGCTGTAGATCAGCGCCGACACCGACGACGCGGCATTGGCCTTGCCCATGCCCGTGGTGAGCTGGCAGACGTCGCTGGCGTTGCAATGCACGTTCGGGTAGTCGATCGACAGGCCCGGCACCGGCACGTCTTGCGTGAGGCCAAGCTTGTCGATCCAGGGCTGCGCCTCGGGCGCGAACATGCTGATGATCAGCACCTTGACCTTGCGCGCGTGCGACTCCGGCGCAAGTTGCGCAACCGGTTGTGTCGATGCACCGACGCCAGCCGCCAGCAAAGCGCCAACCGCGACGGCACGCGCCAATCGTTTGCCTTTGCGCCCGAGCAGCCGGTGCGGCGGCTGCGGTGGCGGGGCGTCGACCTTGTCAGATAGGACGCTCATGGTTCTCCTCGGATTTGGGGATAGGGATGGGATCAACCCGTGCTGTGGGGAACAGCACGCGCCACCGATGCAAATTGCCTGCCAAGCGGCACACAATCCCTACACAATCGGCAACGTTTTCCCGGTATAGGCCATGGCGGGGCCTGTCTCCAGCCGGGCCGCGTTCCCGAGCTTGTTCTCACGGTGCAGACAAGCCCCAACGCGGGGCGTGCCGTGCCCGGAAAGTCGCGCTGCTTGCCCCACGGAAATCCGTTGCTCAGATTTGCGCCCGCGGCTCAGGGTCTCCGTAAGTTGTGCGTGATGTACTGCACACCGCTCCACCCGGACCGGATCGGGGCGTTCTGTCTGTCATCCAAGCCGATCGGCCCGCCACCTTCCGGGCCGCATCCAGCAAACCGGAAACCTCGCACCATGCAGGAACCCACACGCCCTGGACGGCGGAGCGCACACACGCCCGCCGCGACCACGCACGTGCGTGACTTCACAGCAAATCCTGCCCTGCTCGCCTCAGGTGGGGTGATCGCACCCGCGGCCCCATCAGTGCGCGCGTGGCCATGGCAAGCGTTGCGCAAATGGCTTCTCGTCGCGTTGATCGCCTGCGCCTACCTGCTGCCCGGCACCCTCGGCCACGACCCCTGGAAGCAGGACGAAACCTATACGTTCGGCATCGTCCAGCACATGGTGGAAACCGGCGACCCGATCGTGCCGGTCAGCGCAGGCCAACCCTTTGTCGAAAAGCCACCGCTTTATGCGTGGGTAGCCAGCACGCTGGTCTGGTTGCTGGCCGACGTGCTGCCCGCGCACGATGCCGCGCGGCTCGCGAGTGCGCTGTTTGCCGGACTGGCTCTTGTGTTCACGGCGCGGCTCGCGCGGACCGCCACAGGCGCATCTTCATGGACGGACGCGCGCGTGGTCGGCACGGTGGCGCTGTGCGCAAGCTCGCTGATCGTCGTCAAGCACACCCACGAGATGATCACCGACGTGGCGTTGCTGGCCGGCACTGCCATCGGCTTCTGCGGGTTGTTCGAATGCGCGCTGCCGGCAACGCGTGCTCGTGGCTCGGCATGGCTGCTCGGCATCGGTATGGGGATGGCGCTGCTGGCCAAGGGCGTATTCATCCCGCTGGTGTTCTGCATCACCATCGCCAGCGCGTGCGTGCTGCTTCCCGCGTGCCGCAGTCGCGCGTTTGTGCGACAACTCGGCACGGCGGTGCTGGTCTTCCTTCCATTCGCCACGGTCTGGCCGACGCTCCTCTACCTGCGCGCGCCAGACCTCTTCCACGTCTGGTTCTGGGACAACAACATCGGCCGCTTCCTGGGCTTTTCCGTGCCGGTCCTGGGCGCGGAGAACGACGATCCGTTCTACGTCTGGCATTCGCTGCTGACCATCGGGTTTCCAGCCGGCCCGCTCGCGCTCGTCGCACTGGCTGGCAGCGCGTGGCGGGATTGGCGTAAACCGCGTGTGGCGCTACCACTGGCGTTCGCGGCTGTGGGGCTGCTTGCACTCCAGGTCTCGGCGACAGCCCGCCCGCTGTATCTGCTGCCGTTCATCGTGCCGCTGGCGATGCTGGGCCAGCAAGCGATCGCGCGGCTGCCGATGCGCGCGCACGCCGTGTGGGACTACTTCAGCCGCGCGCTGTTCGGCAGCATCGTGCTGCTTGCGTGGCTGCTATGGGCCGTCATGACGGAAAGCACATCGCGTGCAGGCCTGCTCTGGCTCGACCGCTGGTTGCCGGTCGACTGGACCTTGCCGTTTGACCCCACGCTGGTGTCCGCTGCGCTCGCCTTGACAGGGGGATGGCTCTGGCTGCTGCCACGGCTGAAACAAGCCGGCGCATGCCGCGGTGCGCTCTCGTGGGCAGCCGGTACCCTGGTCGGCTGGGGGTTGATCGGCACCCTGCTGCTGCCCTGGCTGGACGAGGCCAAGAGCTATCGGTCTGTGTTCGACAGCCTCAGTGCCAAGCTGGCGCCGGCATGGCGCCCCGATGATTGCATGGCGAGCCTGCACCTTGGCGAATCGGAAGCGCCTATGCTGCGCTACTTCACCGGCATCCTGCACCGGCCCGTTGCACAATCCTCCGCCCACAAGTGCCGATGGCTGATCGTCCAGGACAGCCATGCGCACGCGCGAACGCCCGGAGAGGAATGGACCGAATTCTGGTCGGGCGCCCGCCATGGCGACCGGAATGAGCGGCTGCGCGTCTTCCGTCTGGAAACTGCGCCGCCTGGCTGATCGCCCCCAAAACAAAACGGCGCGCGCCCCGTTGCCAGGAACGCGCGCCGTTCGGCGCATCCGGTGCGAAGGCGTTACATCAGACCTTCTGCTGCACCCACGCTGCCACACCGGCCAGCGCCTGCGGCAGGTTGTCCGGCTCCGTGCCACCGGCCTGCGCCATGTCCGGGCGGCCGCCGCCCTTGCCGCCGACTTGCTGGGCGACAAAGTTGACCAGCTCGCCGGCCTTGACCTTGGCCGTGGCGTCAGCCGTCACGCCGGCGATCAGCGCAACCTTGCCGTCAGTCACGCTGCCCAGCACGATGGCCGCGGTCTGCAGCTTGTCCTTGAGCTTGTCCATGGTCTCGCGCAGCGTCTTGGCATCGGCGCCATCCAGCTTGGCGGCCAGCACCTTGATGCCGGCAACGTCCACCGCCTGGCTCACCAGTTCGTCGCCCTGGCTTGCGGCCAGCTTCGACTTCAGGCGCTCCAGCTCCTTCTCCAGCGTCTTCACCTGATCCTGCACCTGGCCGATGCGCTGCGTCAGTTCCGACGGCTGTGCACGCAGCGCGGCTGCCGCTTCGTTGATGCGCGTGTCGAGCGTCTGCAGGTAATGCAGCACGTTGTCGCCGGTGATCGCTTCCACGCGGCGGATGCCCGCTGCCACGCCCGATTCGCTCACAATCTTGAACAGGCCGATGTCGCCCGTGCGCGCCACGTGCGTGCCGCCACACAGTTCCCTCGACGAACCAATCGACAGCACGCGCACTTCATCGCCGTACTTTTCACCGAAGAGCGCCATCGCGCCATTCTTGACCGCATCGTCAAAGCCCATGAGCTGCGCGCTCGTGGCCACGTTGGCAAAAATTTCTGCGTTGACGCGCGCTTCGACTTCGCGAATCTGCAGCGGCGTCATCGGTGCGTTGTGCGAGAAGTCGAAGCGCGTCTTTTCCGCATCGACCAGCGAGCCCTTCTGTTGGACGTGGCTGCCCAGCACTTCGCGCAACGCCTTGTGCATCAGGTGCGTCGCCGAGTGGTTGCGCATGGTGCGCGCGCGGCGCACCGCGTCCACTTCGGCGGCCACAGCGTCGCCCACCTTCAGCACGCCGGTGCGCAGCTCGCCGTGGTGGCCGAACACTTCCGGCTGCACCTTGAGCGTGTCGGCCACGTCAAACCAGACGGTTGCGGCCTTGAGCGTGCCCTGGTCGCCAACCTGACCACCCGATTCGGCATAGAACGGGGTGTGGTCCAGCACCACCACGCCCGTCTGGCCCGGGTGCATTTCCTGCACCGATGCACCGTCCACAAACAGCGCCGTCACCCGCGCAGTTTCGCGCACCAGCTGGTCGTAGCCGTGGAACGTGGTCTTGTCGCCGGTGTAGTCGAGCGTGCCGGCGGCCATCTTGAACTTGCCGGCGGCGCGTGCCTGCTCGCGCTGGCGGTTCATGGCGGCATCAAAGGCCGCTTCGTCGACGATCACGTCGTTCTCGCGGCAGACGTCTTGCGTCAGGTCCAGCGGGAAGCCGTAGGTGTCGTGCAGCTTGAAGGCCAGTTCGCCGTCGAGCATCTTGGCACCCGAGGTCTTCAGCTCGCCCAGCGCGGCGTCGAGAATCGACATGCCGTGCTCGATGGTCTCGAAGAAGCGGGCTTCTTCCGTGCGCAGCACTTCGACCACGCGGTCGCGCGCCTCACGCAGTTCCGGATAGGCTTCGCCCATCTGCGCAACGAGGTCGTCCACCAGCTTGTGGAAGAACGCAGCGCGGCAGCCGAGCTTGTAGCCGTGGCGGATGGCGCGGCGGATGATCCGGCGCAGCACGTAGCCGCGGCCTTCATTGCCCGGGATCACGCCGTCGACGATCAGGAACGAGCACGCGCGGATGTGGTCAGCAATCACGCGCAGCGAATTGTTGGCCAGATCCTTGGTGTTGGTCTCGCGCGCGGCGGCGGCGATGAGCGCCTGGAACAGGTCGATCTCGTAGTTGCTGTGCACGTGTTGCAGGATCGCAGCCAGACGCTCCATGCCCATGCCGGTATCGACGCACGGTGCGGGCAGCGGGGTCAGCGTGTATTCGCCGGTCGCCGGATCGAGCTGGCGATCGAACTGCATGAACACGTTGTTCCAGATTTCGATGTAGCGGTCGCCGTCGGCTTCCGGGCTTCCCGGGGGGCCGCCCCACACGTCCGGGCCGTGGTCGTAGAAGATTTCCGAACACGGGCCGCACGGGCCGGTCTCGGCCATCTGCCAGAAGTTGTCGGAGGCGTACGGCGCGCCCTTGTTGTCGCCGATGCGCACGACGCGCTCGGGCGGCAGGCCGATGACCTTGGTCCAGATGTCGTAGGCCTCGTCGTCGGTCTGGTAGACGGTGGCCCAGAGCTTGTCGGCCGGCAGCTTGTATTCCTGAGTCAGCAACTCCCACGCCCACACGAGTGCATCGCGCTTGAAGTAGTCGCCGAACGACCAGTTGCCCAGCATTTCGAAGAACGTATGGTGACGCGCGGTGTAGCCGACGTTTTCCAGATCGTTGTGCTTGCCGCCGGCGCGCAGGCAGCGCTGCACGGAGGCCGCGCGCACGTACGGGCGCTTGTCGGTACCAAGGAAGACGTCCTTGAACTGCACCATGCCGGAGTTGGTGAACAGCAGCGTCGGGTCGTTGCCCGGCACCAGCGGCGAGGAGCGCACCACGGTGTGGCCCTTGCCCTCAAAGAAGGTCAGGAATTTTTGGCGGATATCGGAGGCTTTCATGTCGCGGGGTGCCGGAGTCAGCAAGGCGCCTCGGAGCATCCCGCTCCTGAGCGCCTTGGATTAGTGCAAACCGTTGATTATACGGGGTTCGCGCCCGGGTCGCGTCCATTCTGCGCCGCATTTTCCGCGCTTGGTCGCAGGGGGCTGCGACGCCGCCGGGGCGTGGTGTAGAGTGCACCCGATCCAATCGTGTCGATTTGTCAATCCATGGGCGCTCTGAGCCATCTCCGTGTTCTCGACCTGACCCGCGTGCTTGCCGGCCCCTGGTGCGCGCAGAATCTTGCCGATTTCGGCGCCGACGTCATCAAGGTAGAACGCCCCGGCGCCGGCGACGACACCCGCACATGGGGCCCGCCGTGGCTCAAGGACGAAGCGGGCGACAACACCGCCGAAGCCGCCTATTACCTCGCGGCCAACCGCAACAAGCGCTCGATCACCGTCGACATCAGCACGCCCGAGGGACAGGACATCGTCCGCAAGCTCGCAGCACATGCGGACGTGGTACTCGAAAACTACAAGGTTGGCCAGCTCAAGAAATACGGCCTCGACTACGCATCGCTCAAGGCGGTAAAGCCGGACCTCGTCTACTGCTCCATCACGGGCTTCGGCCAGACGGGCCCTTACGCCGCGCGCGCCGGTTACGACTTCATCGTGCAGGGCATGGGCGGCTTCATGAGCCTGACCGGCGAGCGCGACGACCTGCCCGGCGGCGGCCCGCAGAAGGCTGGCGTGGCCATTTCGGATTTGATGACCGGCATGTACGCCACCGTGGCCGTGCTGGCCGCCCTTGCCCATCGGGACCGCACCGGCGAGGGCCAGTACATCGACATGGCGCTACTCGATGTGCAGGTCGCCATGCTGGCCAACATGAATACCAACTACCTCGCCAGCGGTCAGGCGCCCAAGCGCTGGGGCAATGCACATCCGAATATCGTGCCGTATCAGACGTTCCAGGCCGCCAATGGCTGGATCATCGTGGCGGTCGGCAACGACGGCCAGTTCCGGCGCTTTGTGGATGCGGGCGGCATGCCCGAGCTGGCCGACGACCCGCGCTTTGCCACCAACCCGCAGCGCGTGGCCAACCGCGACGTGCTGGTGCCGATCCTGACCGAGATGGTCAAACGCTTCGGCAAAGGCGAATGGATCGACAAGCTCGAAGCCGCCGGCGTACCGTGCGGCCCGATCAACTCGCTCGACGAGGTGTTCGACAACGAGCAGGTGCAGGCGCGCGGACTGCGCGTCGACCTGCCTCACCCGAGTGCCGGTAAGGTCAAGCTGGTCGGCAGCCCGGTCAAGATGAGTGCCACGCCACCCAAGGCCGCGAGCCACCCGCCACTGCTGGGCGAGCACACCGAAACCGTGCTGCGCGACGTGCTCGACTTCTCGCCCGAGCAGATCGAAGCACTGCGCGCGCAAGGCGTCATCTAATCGCAACTTCTTCCACCCAAGACGAGGTCCTCATGTGGCTTGATGCGTTGCTGGCTTACCTGCATTACATATCGATCTTCACGCTGATCGTCTTTCTCACCGCCGAGGCCGTGGTGCTTCGCCCGGACATGACGCCCGAGATCCGCCAGCGCCTGGCACGTTATGACGCTGTGTTCGGCTTCGCCGCGCTGGCGGTGCTGATCACCGGGTTGCTACGCGTGTTCTACGGCGCCAAGGGCTACGGGTTTTACGTTCACAATCCGGTATTCCACGTCAAGGTCGGGCTGTTCATTCTGGTCGGGCTGATGTCGATCGTTCCGACCATCAACATCCTGCGCTGGAAGAAGCAAGGCAAGACGCTGCCCAACTTCGTGCCGACGCCCGCGGAAATTGCGAAGACGCGGCGTTGGGTCATGATCGAATCGCACTTGATCATCTTCATTCCGCTGGCGGCCGTGTTGATGGCGCGCGGTATCGGCATGTAAATGCACGGGGCCGCGCAACCGCATTGTCCGGCCCCAAGTTTTCCCCAGGGCAACGCTAGGGACAAACCCTGAATCGTTTGCCCAGGCGCCGCGCCGGGCCATGACACGGTCCATCCTCCCCTCCGCAAGGTGCTTGAAAGCCGGTCTGCTTAGCGTGCAAACTTGGTCGCCTTACAAGGCACAAGGCGGCCTGCCACACCCGGCGCAGCACGCCACCCCCAGGAGACCAGACTTGCAGAACGATCCACGAGGTCGTCCGGTGATCCGCAGTCACCAGGACTTTGCATCCGGCGTCATGTTCATTGTCGCCGGCGCAGCGTTTGCCATTCTGGCGCGCAGCTATCGCATGGGGACGGCAGGCAGCATGGGGCCGGGCTACTTCCCGTTCTGGCTGGGCGTGGTCCTCGTGCTGCTGGGCGTGGTGGTGGTCGTGCAATCGCTGTCGCGCAAGGGCGTAATCGATCGCATTCCGCGCTGGGACGTCAAGACGCTGCTGTGGGTTCTCGGCTCGGTGGTGCTGTTCGGGCTGCTCCTGCAACCGCTGGGGCTGGTGCTCTCGCTTGTGGTGCTCGTGCTGGTCTCCAGCATGGCGAGTCACGAATTCACGCTCAAAGGCGCGGTCGGCACTGCCATCGTGATGGTGGTGATGAGCCTCGCGGCCTTCGTTTACGGGCTCAAGCTGCAGTTCCCGGTGTGGCCCGCCTTCATCGGCAATTGAGCGGAACGCGGACGACACCATGGATCTCTTTGCCAATCTCGCGCTCGGCTTCTCCACCGCACTCTCTATCCAGAACCTGATCTACGCGTTCATCGGCTGCGTGCTTGGCACGCTGATCGGCGTGCTGCCGGGCCTTGGCCCCATCGCCACGATTGCGATGCTGCTGCCCGCCACATACGCGCTGCCGCCGGTGGCCGCACTCATCATGCTGGCCGGCATTTACTACGGCGCACAGTACGGCGGCTCCACCACGGCCATCCTCGTCAATCTGCCGGGCGAATCGTCATCGGTCGTGACCACCATTGACGGCTATCAGATGGCCCGACGGGGCCGCGCGGGTGTGGCGCTGGCCACCGCGGGTCTGGGCTCGTTCTTCGCAGGCTGCGTGGCCACGCTGGTGCTGGCGGCGTTTGCCACGCCGCTGTCGGAATTCGCGTTCAACTTCGGGCCGGCGGAGTATTTCTCGCTGATGGTGCTGGGCCTGATCGGGGCGGTGGTGCTGGCCTCGGGCTCGCTCATCAAGGCGATCGCGATGATCGTTCTAGGCCTGTTGCTCGGTCTGGTCGGCACCGACGTGAACTCGGGCACCGCGCGCTATTCGTTCGACGTGCCGGAGCTGGCCGACGGGCTGAACTTCGTGTCGGTGGCGATGGGCGTGTTTGGCTTTGCCGAGATCATCGCCAACCTCGAACAGAGAGAGCACCGCGAAACCTTTGTCGAGCACGTGCGCAACCTCTGGCCCAGCCGCGAAGACTTCAAGCGCATGATCCCGGCCGTGCTGCGTGGCACGGCGCTCGGCTCGCTGCTGGGCATCCTGCCGGGCGGCGGCGCGACGCTGGCGTCGTTCGCGTCGTATTCGTTGGAGAAGAAGACGTCGAAGTATTCACACGAGTTTGGCAAGGGCGCCATCGAAGGTGTGGCCGGTCCGGAATCGGCCAACAACGCTGCCGCGCAGACGTCCTTCATCCCGCTGCTCACGCTGGGCATTCCGCCCAATGCGGTGATGGCACTGATGGTGGGCGCGATGACCATCCACAACATCCAGCCCGGCCCCCAGGTGATGACCAGCAACCCCGCGCTGTTCTGGGGCCTGATCGCCTCGATGTGGATCGGCAACCTGATGCTGATCGTGCTGAACCTGCCGATGATCGGCGTGTGGGTGCGTCTGTTGAAGGTGCCGTATCGCTTCCTGTACCCGGCCATCCTGGTGTTCTGCTGCATCGGCGTGTATTCGGTGTCGAACACAACGTTCGATATCTTCCAGACGGCGCTCTTCGGATTGATCGGCTACATGTTCGTGAAGCTGCGCTGTGAACCGGCGCCAATGCTGCTCGGCTTCGTGCTCGGGCCGATGATGGAAGAAAACTTTCGCCGCGCGCTGCTGCTCTCGCGCGGGGATTTCTCCACCTTCGTCACGCGCCCGCTGTCGCTGGGGCTGCTGATTGCAGCGGGCATCCTGATCTTGTTGGTGGCTCTGCCGGCTATCAACAGGAAACGCGAGGAGGCGTTTCAAGAAGAGTAAGAGGCGCGACGTTGCTGCATCGCACCCTACGAAACCGGAGGCCCGCCCTCCGGTTTTTGTTTGCGCACGCGGCAGCGCAGCATTAGAGCCAAACTTCCACTCCAGTTGACGTTGGACACGGCGCTTCGGATAACGGAGGGCGATCGGCCCACAGAGGTCGACCCCCTATCCAATGTCCAGGAGACAACCGAATGTCACAGACTTCCCTGCTCCATGCTGTCTATGGATCAGCGCGCAGCTTCCTGCGCACACACGCTGCAGCCGCCGTCTTGGCCACATCCGCGCTCACCTTGGGTGCCGTCGCGCCGGCCCAGGCCGCCAGCACGTATGCCGCCACCAAGTACCCGATCGTGCTGGTGCATGGCCTATCGGGCACCAGCAAGTTCCTCGGCGTGGTCGATTACTGGTACCAGATCCCCGAAGACCTGCGCGCCAACGGCGCCAATGTCTACGTGGCCGATGTCTCCGCCTTCAACGATGAAACCGTACGCGGCGAACAACTCGTCAGCCAGATCCGCAGCGTGCTGGCCACCACGGGCGCCGCCAAGGTCAACCTCATTGGACACAGCCAGGGCGGACTGACATCGCGCTACGCGGCAGCCGTGGTGCCCAACCTCGTAGCCTCCGTCACCACCATCGGCACACCGCACAAGGGGTCGGAGTTTGCGGACTTCGTGGAGTCGACACCGGCGCCGTTCCAGGCCCTCGTCAATCTCGGTGCCGACGTGTTCGGCTCGGTGCTCGGCTGGTTCAACGGCAATAGCAATCCGCAGAACGGTTTTGCGGCGCTGCATATCCTGTCGACGTCGGGCGCCGCCGATTTCAACAAGGCCTTCCCGAGCGCGGGCTTGGCCAGCGGGTGCAACACCGGCAGCGCCACCGACGTGCGCAACGGCAACGTGCAGAAACTGTATTCGTGGACGGGCCGCTCCACCGCCACCAACCTTCTCGACGTGTTTGATCCGGTGCTGGTGTTCAGCGGCAGCGTCATGCAGGCGCGTGGCTCCGGAACCAACGACGGGCTCGTCTCCGTGTGCAGCGCGAAGTTCGGGCAGGTCTTGTCGACGGATTACGCGTGGAACCACCTGGATGAGGTCAACCAGTTGCTCGGCCTGATCGGCTGGGGCGCGGCCGACCCCGTTGCTGTGATCCGCACGCAGGCCAATCGACTGAAGACGGCAGGTCTCTAACCCTCTAATCGCCTAACGCCGATCGCCACGATGAAGCCCCAATCGCCATCGATACAACCCATGACGTTTGTTGTCGCCGTGCTGGTGGCGGTGTCGGTCGCGGGCGGGGTCTACTGGTGGCACACGTCGGTTGCATCGGACACACCTGTGGCTTCGCAACCGCAGGCGGCCAAGGGCGCATTCATCGGCAGTGTGGGCGGCGAACCATTGACGACGGCCGCGGCCGCACCCGAGTTGGCCGACACCCAGGCGCCGGACGGCCTGCACGTCGATGCGCACGGCCACCTCATCGTCGAAGCCGCTAACCGCGCGGTGTTCGACTACTTCCTCGACGTGCCCGCGTCGCTGCCCGAAGCACAGCGTGTGTCGATGGCCGAGGCGCATCTGCGCGCCAAGCTGATCACGCCGGCGCTGGCGGAGGCGCAATCGCTGTTGCAGCATTACCTGGCTTATCGCAAGGCAGCGGGTGAAAACGGCACCACCGGCCGCAACAAGCCGAGCCTCGAACAAGTCCAGCAGCGGCCGGAGCTGATCGCCACGCTGCGCCAGCAGTTGAGCGAGCGCACCGCGTTGCGCCGCCAATACCTGGGGGCGGACGTCGCCCAGGCCTGGTACGGCGATGACGACGCGATGGACGCCGCCGCACTCGACCGCCTGGTCGTGATGGCTGATCCGTCGCTCACGCCGGAGCAGCGCGCTGCCAGGATCGCCGCCATCGATGCCAACCTGCCGCCCTCGGTGCAGCAGGCGCGCCGCGATGCCTCCGCCCCGCTCAAGCTCGCCAGCGACATGGAAACGTGGACCAAACAAGGCATGAGCGAGGCCGAGATGCGCCAGCGCCTGTCAGCGCGCGGCGTGGACAGCCTCGTGGCCGACCGCCTCATCCAGGGCAACCGCGAAGAAGCCGACTGGCGCAACCGCTACGACGCCTACACGCGCGAACGCGATCGCATCAACGCCTTTACCGGCCTTTCGGAAGCCGATCGCGCCGCGCAAATCGCGCAACTCCGTCAGCAGACCTTCACCGCCTCGAATGAGCTGTTGCGCGCACAAGCGCTCGACGGCCTGGCCCAGCGCAAATAGCGTCCAGGGGCGTAAGCCGCCGGGCACTGTAAAATCGCGGGATTGCCGAATCACGCACTCCCATGAGCCAAGACAACGCCACCGCCAACGGGTCGACTGCCGCCGTCCCCACATCCAACTTCCTGCGCCAGATCATTGATGGCGACCTCACGCAAGGCACCTACGCCAATCGCAAGGACGCCACCGGCCAGCCGATCCCGCCGGTGGTCACGCGCTTTCCGCCGGAGCCCAATGGCTACTTGCACATTGGTCACGCCAAGAGCATCTGGGTGAACTTCGGCATGGCCAAGGATTACAACGGCCGCTGCCACCTGCGCTTTGACGACACGAACCCCGTCAAGGAAGACACCGAATACGTCGATTCCATCATCGACGCCGTGCACTGGCTCGGCTATTCGTGGAGCGATGCCGGCGGCGAGCACCTCTATTACGCTAGCGACTACTTCGAGCAGCTCTACGGTTTTGCCGAAGTGCTGATCCAGCGCGGCGCGGCCTACGTCGACAGCCAGAGCGCCGAGCAGATCGCCGCCAACCGGGGCGATTTCACCCGCCCGGGCACGCCGTCGCCGTTCCGTGGTCGCTCGGTGGACGAAAACCTGGCGCTGTTCCGCGACATGCGCGCGGGCAAGTACAAGGACGGCGAGCACGTGCTGCGCGCCAAGATCGACATGGCCGCGCCCAACATCGTGATGCGCGATCCGGTGCTGTACCGCATCCGCCATGCGCATCACCACCGCACCGGCGACGCATGGTGCATCTACCCGATGTACGACTTCACGCATTGCATTTCCGATGCGCTGGAGAACATCACGCATTCGCTCTGCACGCTGGAGTTCGAGAACAACCGCCCGCTGTACGACTGGGTGCTCGACCACCTGCGCGACGCCGGCGCGCTGCCCGCGCCGTTGCCGCATCAATACGAATTCGCGCGCCTGCACCTGACATACGCCATCACCAGCAAGCGCAAGCTGCTGCAACTGGTGACGGAAAAGCGTGTCGACGGCTGGGACGACCCGCGCATGCCGACGCTCGTTGGCATCCGCCGCCGCGGCTATACGCCGGAATCGATCCAGCTCTTCTGCGAACGCGTTGGCGTGTCCAAGGCCGACAGCTGGATCGACATGAGCATCCTGGAAGGCGCCGTGCGCGACGACCTCGATGCGCGTGCGCCGCGCTCGGTGGCCGTGCTGGACCCGGTCAAGCTCGTGCTCGACAACGTGCCGACCGATTTCAACGAGCCGTGTTCCGCACCCGTGCATCCGAAGCAGCCGGAACTCGGCCGCCGCGAATTCCCGCTCACACGCGAGCTGTGGATCGAGCGTGAGGACTTTACCGAGACGCCGCCCAAGGGCTACTTCCGCCTCTTCCCGGGCAACAAGGTGCGCCTGCGCTACGGCTATGTGATCGAATGCATCGGCTGCGACAAGGATGCCGACGGCAACATCACCGCCGTGCACGCCAACATCATTCCGGATACGAAGAGTGGCACGCCGGGTGCTGACAGCGTGAAGGTGAAGGGCAACATCCACTGGGTGAGCGCCGCACATGCGCTGGAAGCCGAAGTGCGCCTGTACGACCGCCTGTTCAGCGACCCGCAACCGGATTCGGGCGACAAGAACTTCCTGGATGCGCTCAACCCGGACTCCAAGAAGATCGTCACGGCCTTCCTGGAGCCGACGCTGGCAACGGCCAAGGCGGAAGACCGCTTCCAGTTCGAGCGCCATGGCTATTTCGTGGCTGACCGCACCGACTCACAACCGGGCAAGCCCGTGTTCAACCGCGTGGTCGGTCTGAAGGACAGCTGGGGCAAATAAGCACGGGCCCATGCACGCCATGGGCCTCTGACAACGGAGGCATCATGCGTGCATGGATCGTATTGCTGGCGGGGCTGCTTTGCGCTCCCGCCTTCGCCACATCATTTGCACCAGACCTGGCGCATACGTCCGTCTACTTCGGCGCATCGCATTTTGATCGCAGCACGATGCGCGGCCGCTTCGACAAGATCGACGGCGCCATCAACTTCGATGAAGCCAACAGCCAGGGCGGCATCGATTTCACCGTCGATGCTGCATCCGTCAACACGCGCCTGCGGGTGCTGGACGGTGTGCTGAAATCCGAGCAGTTTCTCGACGCCGCGCAGTTTCCGGTCATCCGCCTGCGCAGCGATCGCTTTGTCGTGGAAGGCAGCAAGCTTGTCGCCATCGAAGCCAAGCTGACGCTGCACGGCGTGACGCAACCTGTGCGGCTGGAGGTTCGCCGCTTCAGTTGCGGAGACGAGAAGATGCCCGGCAGCACACGCCACGTCTGCGGGGGCGATTTCCACCTCTCCATTGCCCGCAGCGCCTTCGGCATGACGCGCTTTCTGCCCGACGTGGGCGACCGCGTCGACCTCGACATCAGCGTGGAAGCCACGCCTCAATAAACCTCGCAATCCATCCATGCCCAATATCGACTTCGCCCTGACCACCGAATACATCGAGCTGCACAAGCTGCTCAAGCTCACCGGCGTGGTGGACAGCGGCGGCGCCGGCAAGGCGGTGGTCGCCGAGGGTGCGGTCACGGTCGACGGCCGGCCGGAATTGCGCAAGACCGCCAAGATTCGCGCGGGCCAGGTGGTCATGCTCGGTGATGTGCGCATTGCCGTGCAGAGTACCGACTAGCGCCTCAGGTGTTTGAAAACGCACCTTGTGCTACGGTGCGGCACCCTCACAACCATCCACATCCAGGAGACTGACCATGCCGATCGCCCTCTGGTGCGTTCTGGTGGCAGCGGTGTTGCCGATCGTGTGCGTCGGCATCGCCAAGGCCAAAGGCCCGCGGTACGACAACCGCAATCCGCGTGCATGGCTCGCACAGCAGACCGGCGTCGCGGGCCGTGCCGGAGCCGCGCAGCAGAACCACTTTGAAGCGTTTCCTTTCTTTGCGGTGGCCGTGCTGGTGGCCATCCTGGGCGGGGGCGTCATCGACCGCATCAACCTGCTGGCCATCGCGTTCATCGTGGTGCGCGTGCTGTACACGGTGTGCTATCTCGCCAACTGGGCACCGCTGCGTTCGCTGATGTGGTTTGCGGGCTTTGCGTTGTGCGTTGCGCTGTTCGTTCAACCCGCCTTCGTGCACTGAACATCCGCTCTGCCAACAAAAACGGCGCCCAGATGGCGCCGTTTTTGTTGGGCAATGCGGTTTAAGTCGATGCATCCGGCGGCACGGACGGCGCGCGGAACAACCGCCAGGCCATCCCGCCCAGCACCGCCACCGCCGCCAACAGCGTGCCCCACAGAACCCACTGGCGCTTGCGGCCGCCCGGGGGTTCTGCCGTCAGCGCGTCGGCAGGCGAATCGCTCATCGCGCCAAGCTGTGCATGCGCAATGGCGGGCGACGCACCCGCGAGCAAATCCGCGCGGGCGACCGGATTGCCGCGCGCCACTTCCGCCACCGCCAGCGTGAACGGCACATTGCCGCGCGCCGCATACGTGACCGTGGCCGGACGCCAGCCGATCGCCAACTGCGGCGCGCCGGCACCCAGGCCGCCGCTGCGCGTGTCAACTTGCAGACGCCAATAGCGCTCCCCTGTAGCCGGCACGGTGATGGCCGCGTTTTCCTGCTCGCCCTTCCCCTCAGCGCCCGATAGCCGGAACAGACGCGCAGAGGTCACCGGCCGCCAGGGCGCCTGGGCATCGGCACGCGCATACAGCGTCGCCTGCGCGATGGTGTTGGCTTGTGGCAGATGGATCTTCACGCGCTCGACCGGGAACACTCCGCCGGTATCGAAGTAGTAATCGCCAGCGGCGGGCGTTTGCACTGGCGCCAGACCTGAGCGCCACTGGATCGCGTTATCCGCGAGCGCGACCGGCGCACCGGCAGCCAGTTCTGCGCGCACGGCATCCGGCACAGGCGGTTTGCCTTGCCATGTCAGGCGCAGGTATTTCGCCCGCAGGCCGGTGAATTCGATGCGATCCTGCACCAGCGTGCTGCCCTGATTGGACAGACGGAACAGCGTGGCCTGGGCGACCGGGCTCCAGTGCTGCAAGTCATCGCTGGCCTGTACGCTCACACCGCTCTGGAATTCCGCAGCGGGCAACGCGACGATCAGCGCCGTCACCGTGTCACGAAGCTGGCTAAGGTCGACCACCCACGCGCGGACAGACGCCAGCGATGGCTGAGCGCCCGTTGCACGCAGCACGCCATCGGTGCCGAGCACGACACCGGCGGCACCGGGCTTCTGCGTATCGTCGATGGGCGTGGCAAACCAGTGCACGTCGTGCAGCGTGCGCGCCTGCGGCGCCGGATCGCGCGGGATGTCGATGGTGAACGGCACGGGCTCGCCGTCGCCATTGAGGATGCGCAGGTCGGCCAGGCTGGCCTCGTGCGCATGGGCATAGACGTCTTCGCTGAGCGTGACGGCGTAGTAAGGCGCGCCGGGCGTGCCGGTCAGCGCAAAGCGCTCGGCCCAGGCGGGGGCAGACAACAGCGACGCCGCAGCCATCGCAAGAACAACCTTCTTCACAGAACCTCCCCGGTTTCAGCTTCGGCGCTGGTTTTGGGCTTCGGCGGCAACGGCGACAGATAGCCGATCAGCAACAGCAGCACGCCAATCCCGATAAACGACACGATGCGCTCAACACCCGTGACGCGTGACAGGTCGAACAGGAACAGCTTGACCACCGTCACGCCCAGCAGCGCCCCGCCGGTGAACCACAGCGCGCGGCTGGCGCGCCGCGTGGCAAACACCATCACCGCCAATGCCAGCACCGTCCAGAACATCGACAGCGATGCCTGCACCAGCATGGAGGCGCCCAGATCGTCCTGCGTGTAGGGCACATGCGCCCAATGGTGCAGCGTGCGCAGCAGCACCGCGTTAGCCCAGATGAACAACGTCGCGCCGATGGCGTAGCCGATCACCATCGGCTCGGGCATGAGCTTCTGCAGCGCTACGCGGCGCATCCACAGCGCGATGGCAAGGAAAACCAGCAGTTGCGCCACGTCCAGCGGGTTGAGAATCGGCAGGTAGAACAGCGGCGCGGCATTGCCATCGCTGGCGGCGCTCGCCAGGCTCCACAGCCACAGCAGGGCAGCCAGCGGTGCAGCACCCCACAGCAGGTAGGCGCGCTCGAAGCGGGCGATGGGCCAGCGGATGCGCCAGCCTGCGCCCGCCAGCAGGGCAAGCAACGCGCCGTAGGCGTAGGCCCAGGCTGCGAAGCTCCAGGTGCCCTCGGGCACGTAGGCATCGAGGCGCCAGTAGCCTTCCGTTGCCAGTACGCCGCAGATCAGCCAGAACAGCACGGTATGCAGCGGCGCGAGGATGGTGTCCTTCACGTCGCGCTCCTGGCAGCGCAGCAGCACGAAGGTCAGCACCACGGCCGCAATCCACACCGGCCCGCCCCAGCCGGCCAGCGGTGACGGCACCCAATGCTCGATCGCAGCCAGCGAAATCAACGCGAGCACCGGCGACAACGCCAGCGCGGGCCATTCGGCCAGTGCCCAATCGAGCTTGCGACGCAGGCCGTGCGCAGCCCACGCTGTCAACATGTCGAAGGCCGCATACAGCGGAATGTCGGGCCGGTCGACTGTCTTGCTGGCGATGCGCCAGGACCAGCGGTCAATCTCGTTACTGCCGCTGCCGAGCCACCACAGCAAGCCCCACACCGACGCAACAATGCCGAGCACCGGCGCTGCCTTCAGCCACGCCCGCGCCTCCTCCTTGCCATGCAGGCGCCAGCCGCTAAACACGCCCGCCGCCGCAATCAATACCCCGCCGATATAGCGGCTATTGAGCACAGCCCAGCCGTTGTGCGGCGCCCAATCGAACACGGCATCCACGGCGAATGCTGCGCCCGCCGCAAGCTGCAGGAGCAGGCCGGCCGCCAGCGCCAGTCGACGCTGCTGGCGCACGCCCAGCCACACCACGGCGGCGCCTTCCAGCGCCCACACCGCGCTGGTGGTGCGCCCATCGAAGGCCAGCGGGATCGCCAGCGTGATAAAGATCACGCCCAGCGCGAACATCGCCTCGTACAGCAGCCCAAGGTTCGCGCGCCTGGGCGCCAGCCAGCCCGCAATCGCCAGATAGAACGCGGCCAGCGCAGTAGCGCTCCACGCCATCGCAAACGGAATGTGGTGCACCAGCCCTGCCTGCAACCCCATCGCTACCAACGGCGTGCCGAACACCAGCGTGCCGTCAACGTAGTTCGTCAGGCTGATATGGCGGCGCAGCGCAGTCAACAGCGCAATACCCACATACATCAGGAAGAAGAGGATCAGGAACGGCTCAGTGCTCGCCAGCAACGACGGTTGGTAACGCAGCACGCCCCACGCCGTGGCAATGCCGAAGGTAAAGACGAAGCCCAGTAGATTCAGCGCTCGCCACGCCCGGAACCACGCAATGGCGAAGATGCCCGCATTCAGCAGCGCGTAATAGCTGAACAGCGCCACATGGCTGCCCTGCCCCGTCGAGATCAGGATCGGCGCCAGGAAGCCGCCTGCACTACCGGTAAAGGCCAGCGCCGGCGCGTTCTGCTTGACGGCCAGCCCGGCGGCCAGCGCGCAGATCAGCACCAGCAGCGGAAACGCCATCCCCGGGCTCAGCAGCGGCACCAGGCGAGTGGCTGCAAACACCGTGAGATACAGCACGCCGACCCCGCCGCCCTGCAGCACGAGCGCATAGCCCGGACGCTTTTCGCGCAGGCGCCAGCCGATGCCCAGCAACACAATCGCCCCGACGGCCACACCCGCCAGGCGGAACTCAACGGGCAGCAGGCTGTTGTCCGCTGCGTACTTGAGCAGGAACGCCACACCGAAGAACAGGATCAGGATGCCGACCCGCACCACGCTGTTGCCGCCCAGCAGCCAGTCGCGGGCAGCGCCGACGGCGCGCTCGACCCAATCGGGCTCGTGCGGGGCCAAGACCGGCAAGGGTTGGGGAACAGGCTGAGGAGTCGGCTGCGGAGCCACCACCTGCGGCGCCGGCGCAGGCACGGCAGGTGTCTCCATGGGCGGTAGGGCCTCGACCACGACGGGCGGCAGTTCAACCGCAGCAGCCTCCACGTTGGCCGGCGCTGCAAACGTTCCACCTTTGATTTCAGCCATCTGCCGGCGCAGGAGCGAAACCTCGTGCTCAAGCTGCGCCACGCGCTCCTGTAACGTCGCAGGCTGTGGCGACACAGCAGCCTGGGCGGGCGCATGGCCGTGCGCGGCGCCGGCTGCGTCCGGCGCGTCGGGTGGATTTGCCCACTGCGCGCTGGCCCGCTTGTCCATGTACAAAATCAGCGATGCCAGTCCCAGACCGATCAACGCTCCAAAGAACGCCCCGACGACGCCCCCCGACAGGCCTCCGAGCAACAGACCCACGATTCCGAATATCCAACGCATCGTTCTGATTGTCCTGGTTTGGATAGGAAAAACATGCGCCGACTAGCGCACGCACCGCTCATATACCGCAAACAGCCGCCGTTGGGAATGCGCCAGGCCAATGCCGTCAGCTTCACCGGCCCGTGCGACAATGCGCGCTTTGCCCAAAACGGCCCGTCCGCCGACCACCCGCATGGCCCTGAAATCCACGATCTACAAGGTCGATCTGCAGATCGCCGACATGGATCGCCACTACTACGCCAACCACGCGCTGACCGTTGCTCGCCACCCCAGCGAGAACGACGAGCGCATGATGGTGCGCGTGCTCGCCTTCGCCCGCCACGCCAGCGAAACGCTTGCCTTCACGCGTGGCCTGTCCGAGCCTGACGAACCCGAACTCTGGCAGCGTGACCTGACCGACGCCATCGAGCTGTGGATCGACCTCGGCAACCCCGACGACACTCGCATTCGCAAGGCCAGCAACCGCGCCGAACAAGTCGCCGTCTATACATATAGCGGCAACGCGAGCCGCGTGTGGTGGCAACAAATCGAGACCAAGATCACGCGCTTTGCCAACGTGTCGGTGTACGAAATCGCAGCGGACACCGTGGCCGCGCTGGCCGCCATGGTGGAACGCACCATGCGTCTGCAAGTCACCATCCAGGACGGCGACATCTGGATCGCCAACGACGCGGACAACGTCCACGTCCAGCTTGAAACGCTCAAGGCCGCAGACGCTGCCTGAGCTTTTTCCGCTTATCACCCACGCCACTCCACGAGGCTCATCATGACCATCGAAACCACCGCAAGCGGCCTGCAATACGAAGATGTCGTCGTCGGCGACGGCGCTGAAGCCACGGCCGGCAAATACGTCACCGTGCACTACACCGGCTGGCTCTACGAAAACGGCCAGGCCGGCAAGAAATTCGACTCCAGCAAGGACCGTAACGACCCCTTCGCCTTCCACCTGGGCGGCGGCATGGTCATCAAGGGCTGGGACGAAGGCGTGCAAGGCATGAAGGTCGGCGGCACGCGCAAGCTGATCATTCCTGCGGCCCTGGGCTACGGCGCACGCGGCGCGGGCGGCGTGATTCCCCCGAACGCAACGTTGCTTTTCGAGGTCGATCTGCTGGAAGTCTGATCCTGCGCTAGAATCCGCCCCGGCTTGCGATGCGCCACACGGTGCATCGCGGCCGCGTCCCCCGGCGGGGTGGCAGAGTGGTCAATGCTGCGGCTTGCAAAGCCGTATAAGACGGTTCAATTCCGATCCCCCGCCTCCAGTTTTCCGGCTGCGCACGCCTCACCGTTGCGGCCGCGCCATAGTCAAACGTCCCCCGAGCCTCGCAACGCCCTGTTTCCGGGCCGTCGTCCGTCCGCCTGCGTGACCACTCGTAACGATTGCTCTATGCTTGCGACATGGCCGTCACCCGAGAGGATCTCGAACAGAACCGGTTGCGCGCCGCCCTGGGTGATTCGCCCGTCGCGTCGTCGTTGCTGACCGAGGCTGCGCTGGAAGCGTCGCTTGCATCGACGCTCGCGCGGTTGTCGGCTGCGCACGGCGAATGCCAAGACGCTTGGGTGTTCGGCTACGGCTCGCTCATCTGGAACCCGATGATCTTCCACACCGAGGCCACCCGCGCCACGGTGCACGGCTATCACCGCGGCTTCTATCTCTATTCCCGCATCAACCGCGGTACCTGGGACAACCCCGGACTCGTGCTCGGCCTGGACCGCGGCGGCAGCTGCCGAGGCGTAGCCTTCCGCGTTCCGCGCGACCATGCGGAGCATGAATTCCGCGTGCTCTGGCGCCGCGAAATGCTGACCGGCGCGTACCTACCCCGCTGGCTGCCCACCGAAATCAATGGCCGACGCGTCATGGCGCTGGCTTTTGTCATGAACCGCGCGCACGAGGCCTATGCCGGCCGCCTGCCCGACGAACGCGTGGTCGGTTGCCTGCGCGAGGCGGTCGGGCTATACGGCCCGGCACGCGAATACCTGCAGCGCACGCTGATCGGCCTGGCCAGCAATGGGCTGCGCGATCCGTACCTGGACCGCCTGTGGTCGCGCCTGCAGGCCACCGATGCGGCAAACGCGCCCTCTGTGACAACGGACGCAACGGACACCGCGCCGCTGCCCGATCCCTATCTCAGCGCCTGAACCCGCCCGCCATGCTTATCGCCCCGCATCCCGCGCTCAACCAGCTCATCGGCGTCATGCTGGGGATGGCACTGGCCGTGGGCGACATGGCCAATGCGTGGCAGGAGCAGCATCTGCCGATCCTGCATGTCGCAGCCAACGCCAGCGCCAAAGTGGCGCCCGGCGGGGCACGCCCGGCCGACGCCCGGCCCGTCCGCCACAGCGACCCCGCTACGCGTGACCGCGACCTGATCCTCGCCGCACAGGCCGGCAACACCATGGCCATCCAGTCGTTGCTGGCCGAAGGCGCCAGCCTCAAGGCGCGTGATGCCGACGGCCGCACCGCGCTCATCGTCGCCGTCATGGCGCACATGGGTGCGGCGGCCCGCTTGCTCATCCAGGCCGGCGCCGACGTCAACCTGCAGGACAACACGCAGAACAGCGCCTTCCTGCTCGCTGCCATCCAGGGCGACGCGGAAACGGTGCGCCTGGCCCTCTCGCACGGCGCCAACCTGCGCGCCACCAACGCTGACGGCGACACCGCGCTCATCCCGGCCGCACGCCGTGGCTACGTCGAAGTCGTCAACGAACTCGTGAAGGCCGGCGTACCGCCCGATGCCACCAACAACCTGGGCCTGACCGCGCTGATTGAAGCCGTGGCCTTGGGCGACGGCAGTGACAAATACGAGAAAACCGTGCAACTGCTGCTCGACGGCGGAGCCGACCCGAACCTGGCCGACCGCGGTGGCGTCACGCCGATGCGGCATGCGCGTCAGCGTGGCTTCCACGGGATCGGCGCACTCTTGTTCAAGGCGCGCGGACATTGAAAAAGGGGCCACTGAGGCCCCTTTCTCTTGATGCATCTCGGATGCTCTCTTTAGGCTGCCGCCGGTTTCTCGGCCGCTTCATTCCTTGCGTTTTCCTGCTCCTGCAGCGTGCGCCACATCACCTTGCCAGTGCCGGACTTGGGCAGCGCATCCACAAACTCCACCACGCGCGGGTACTTGTAGGCGGCCATGTTGTCGCGCGCCCAGTTGATGATGTCGTCTTCGGTGGTCTTGCCCTTGGCGTGGGCCTTGAGCACCACCACCGCCTTGACCGACTCGCCGCGATACGCATCACGCGTGCCGATGATGCAGGCCTCCTGCACGTCGGGGTGCTTGTACAGCAGGCTTTCCACCTCGGCCGGCCAGACCTTGAAGCCTGACGCATTGATCATGCGTTTCAGGCGATCGGTGAGGAAGAAGTAGCCGTCTTCGTCCATCCTGCCGAGGTCGCCCGTGCGGAAGAAGCGCTTGCCTTCGAACTCGATGAAGACTTCGGCACTGGCCTGCGGCTTGCCCCAGTAACCCAGGAAGACTTGCGGGCCGCTGACGATAATTTCACCCACCTCGCCAATCGCCAGCTCCTGCAGCGTCTGCGGATCGACGATGCGGGCGTCGGTGTTGAATACGGGAATGCCCAGGCACTGCTGCTTGGCCCGATCCGCCGGGTTGCTGTGCGTAGGCGCGATCGTTTCCGACAGGCCGTAGCCTTCCTGGTAAGCGAGGTTGAAATCCTTCAGCAGCCGCTCGGCCACAGCCTGCGGCATCGCCGCGCCGCCGCCGCCGATGTAGGCCAGGCTCGACAGGTCGAATTCCGCCAGCTGCGGGCTCGCCAAGAAGTCGATCACCATGGTCGGGATGTTCGTCCAATGCGTGATCTTGTAGCGCGAGATCAGCCGCCCCGCCACTTCGCGATCCCAGCGCGGCAGCATCACGACCGTGGAGCCCATATAGATCGGCGCATTCATGCCGTACTGCATGCCGGTCACATGGAACAACGGGATGATCGACAGGCTCACGCCTTCCTTCGTACCGTTCGACCACATCGAACCACCGACGATGTTGTGCATGACCGTGCGATGCGGGTGCATGCAGCCCTTCGGAAAGCCCGTGGTGCCAGATGTGTACGGCATCACGGCCAGGTCGTCCGGTCCGGCGGTATGCGGGCCGGGCACGAGGCGCTGTGCGAGCGCATCCTTCCATGCAACGGCACCGGGCTGCGCCGGATGCTGCGCAGTAATCCACGCGGGGGGGGCATCTTCGGGATATTCGTACTGGGCGGGCAGCGCATCGGCGTACGACGTGACCAGCAGGTGCTGGGTGCGTTGCGCCTCCGGCAGCTCGGCGTTGGCCGTGGTCACGTTGACGGCCAGATCTGCACTGCAGATGACCGTGGCTGCGCCCGCATCGGTGATGTAGTGCTTGAATTCTTCCGGCCGGTTCATCGGATTGACCGGCACGACCACCGCATCGGCGCGCAGGATGCCGTAATACGCGGCCATGAACTGCGGACAGTTCTGCATGTACAGCAACACGCGGTCGCCCTTCTGCACCCCCGCCACCTTCTGCAACCAGCCCGCCACGGCCACCGCATCGTCGTGCAACTCACGGAAGGTGGTGTGGCGACCGTAGAAGATGATCGCGTCCTTGTCTGGATAGCGTCGGGCAGACACTTCCAGGTTGTACCAAAGGCTCGTTTGCGGCGAGCTGATGTTGTGCGGCAAACGTCGGGGCCAGAACTGGAAGTGCGGTCGTGTCATGCCATGTCTCCGTGAATCTGTGTGTTGTTTTTACCGGATGGTATCCGAACGATCGTTCTATTTTCAACCGTTGCCCTGACATACGTTATTGCGGCGGACAAAAGGCAGGCAAATCGCCTGGAAACGGTCTGCTTCACCCCCAAGTAAAATGCACGATACCTCTCGCCGGTGTGTGTACCGGCGCCCTTGCCCCTCAGGAGACCCCCGACGATGAGCGACATCACCTCGCAGAATTTCGCGCAAGAAGTGATCGAAACCTCTCGGCAGGTCCCGGTGCTGGTTGATTTCTGGGCGCCATGGTGCGGTCCGTGCCGCACATTGGGCCCGATGCTGGAAAAGCTGGAAGCCGAGTACGCCGGCAAGTGGAAACTGGCCAAGGTCAACTCAGACGAAAACCCGGAGCTTTCCGCCCAGTTCCACGTACGCAGCATCCCGTATGTGGTGGCGTTCGTGGATGGGAAGCCGGTTGACCAGTTCGTCGGCGTCTTGCCCGAAGCACAATTGCGCGCATTCCTGGACCACGTGATTCCGCAACCCGCAGAAGTCGCCCATCGCGAAGGGCTGGCCGCGAGCCAGGCCGGCGAAACCGCCCACGCGCGCGAAGCGTTTCAGAACGCGCTGGCATTCGACCCGGGCTTCGATGCTGCCCGCTTTGAACTGGTGAACCTCTTGCTGGACAGCGGCGACGCGCATGCCGCACAGGGCGAATTCGCATTGCTCTCCCCAAAGGCGCCGCAGGACACACGCTATGCCCCGCTACAGACGCGGCTGAAGGCGACCGAACGCGCCGATACGCTGCCCGATGCCGGCGCCCTGCGCACGGTCGTGGAAGCGGAGCCCGGCAATCTGCAGGCGCGGCTCGATCTGGCGCAACAGTACATCGCCGGCCAGGATTACGAAGCGGCTCTGGAGCAATTGCTCGCCATCGTTGAGCGGGATCGCACATTCCGTGACGACGTCGCCCGCAAGACGATGGTTTCGGTATTCGACATGATGCGCGACGCGCCGCAAGCGGTATCGCACTGGCGCCGGCAACTGGCGTCCAAACTGAATTGAGGAGTCGTCATGCGACTGATCTACGTAGCCGATCCGATGTGTTCCTGGTGCTACGGCTTCGGCCCGCAGTTGGCTGACCTGCGCAAGCGGCTGGCCGACACGCTCGGCGCGACCGTGCCCGTGACGCTCATCACCGGCGGCCTGCGTCCCGGCCAACGCGAACCGATGGCCGCAGACAAGCGCGACGAAATCCTGCACCACTGGCATGCCGTAGCCGAACGCAGCGGCATGCCGTTCGACCAGTCGCCCGAGGTGGCCATGCGCCGCGACGGCTTCGTCTACGACACCGAACCCGCCTGCCGTGCCGTCGTCATGGCGCGCGAGCACTGGGCCGAAGACGACGAACGCGTGCTTACCGTCTTCCACGCCATCCAGCACGCCTTCTACGCCGAAGGCCGCGACACGACACAAGCCGACGTCCTGCGCGACGTTGCGTTGGCCAAAGGCGTTGAAGCGGAACACTTCGATGCTGTGTTCGACACGGACGCGTTGCGCGACGAAACGCGCGAAGACTTCCGCCTGTCGCGCCGCTGGGGCATCAACGGCTTCCCCAGCCTGCTGGCCGAACAGGGCGGCACGCTGTATCAGATTGGGCGTGGCTATGCGCCGTCGGTGGCGCTGTACACGCGGGCGGTAGAAGTGCTGCAGCAGCATCCCGCGGCGGACGCCAGCTAACACGTTTGCCCGACGTCAAACTGTGGCGAGGTGGCCGTCGCTTAAGCTGACCGCCTTGCCCATCCAATTCCTCACCTGCCATGCCCGTGATCGAATGGTCCGAGGCGCTCCAACTCGGAGACGCCGCCACCGACGCCAACCACGCCGAATTCTGCGCGCTGCTCAACGCGATTGCCGATGCTTCGGACGCTGAATTCATCCCCGCGCTCGACACCTTCATCGACCACACTGAGCACCATTTTGGTGAGGAAAACGCGTGGATGGACGCCGCGGACTTCCCCCCGCGCCACTGCCACCGCGGTGAGCACGACAACGTGCTGGCGCTGTGCCGCGAGGTGCGCAAGCGCGCCGCCTCCGGCGAGATGGATCTGGGCCGGCGGCTGGTGGCGGAATTGCCAGAGTGGTTTGCCCAGCATGTGGACGTGATGGACCGCATGATGACGACGTACCTGGCGCAAATGGGCAGCGCGGTGCGCAACATCGAGCACGTCGGCTGAATCCGGGTTGTCGACCGGCGGTCTGCTGCCTAGAGTCAAAGTGGCCCTGCCCGCTGGCCTTCGTTGCGCGGGCCTCCACTCCACCCTGGGAGCGCCCATGAAGATCGTCAACGATGCCTCGTTTCAATCCGATGTGATCGACGCCTCGCAACGCAACCCGGTGGTGGTGTGTTTTGCCGCAGAGTGGAGCCATCCGAGCCAATCCGCCGTGGCAAGCCTCGAACAGATGGAATCGAGCTACGCCGGGCGCGCCACATTCGTCACCATGGATTTCGACGAGAACCAGCACACCGCTGATCGATACGGCGTGTCGGTCATGCCTGGTTTTGTGGTCTTTTCCGGTAGCCAACCGCGCGACGGGTGGTCGGGCGTGTACGCCGACACCATCCGCGAGAAGCTGGATCAGGTGATCCCGCGATAAAGCAGCACGCCGTCAAACACCGGCGATCGCACGCAGCGCCGTTGACGCGGCCACCATCCCGAACACCGCCGTCACGCATACGGACGAACCAAAGCCCGCGCATGCAAGGCCTTGCGGCCCCTGCGCAGGCTGCGGAGCGGGCGGCGCATTAACCACTGCAATATCCCCAGCCGCTGCAAGGTCGTCGATGCCGGCGTGGCTGGACTCGACCGGCAACTCGACGGCGCACGCCTGCTGCTCGGCCTCGGGGTAGCGCAACGGCTCATCCGAGAAGACTGCATCAATACCGAAGCGTGACTTCGGGTTTTTGGGAAAGCCATGCTGGCGGCGGAGGTTGCCGCGCACCTTGGCGAGCAGCGGGTCTTGAATCGTGCGCGAGAGGTCTGTCACGCGAATGCGTGTCGGGTCCAGTTGCCCGCCTGCGGCGCCGCACGTCACCACGCGTTTGCCCGTGCGTTTGCAGAACGCGATGATGGCCGTCTTCACCTTCACCGCATCGATCGCGTCGATCACGTAATCGAACGGGTGGCCGAGCAATGCCTCGACGTTCTCGATCGTCACGAAATCATCAATGCGGCTGATCTCGGCGCGCGGATTGATCTGCAGGATCCGCTCGGCCATGGCGTCGACCTTGGCCATGCCATAGGCGTCGCCGAGCGCGTGGATCTGGCGGTTGGTGTTGGACACGGCGATGTGATCGAGGTCGATCAGCGTGAACTTGCCAACACCGCAGCGCGCCACCGCCTCGGCCACCCAAGACCCCACACCGCCGATGCCGATCACGCACACGTGCGCCGCCGCAAAACGCTCAAGCGCTTGCGGACCGTACAAACGGGCAACACCGCCAAACCGGCGTGCGTATTCGTCATCGAGGATGGGCGGGTGCGCAGGCGCGCTGATTGCTACTTGGCTCATGACACAATTGAATCGTGGTTGCGCCGAACTATATATCAACGTGCGCGGTCGCATTTTTGTGCCAATACCAACAAAAACACGATGCGTACATCCGGCAAACTCGCCCTCGGACTGGTCATCACACCCGTCGTCATCGTGGCAGCGGCGGTCATCTTTGTGCTGACGTTCGACTGGAACCGCGCCAGGCCCTATCTGAATGATCGCGTCTCGCAAGCCATCGGGCGCCCCTTCGCCATCAATGGCGACCTGATGCTCACGTGGAAGAAGCCCGAAGGCGAATCCGGCTGGCGTGCGTATGTACCCTGGCCGCGATTGATTGCCAACGACATCACCGTCGGGAACCCGGATTGGGCCAAGCAGCCGAACGTGGCCACCATCCATCAACTCACGTTTGTGCTGGAGGCGCTGCCGCTGCTGGCACACCGCATCGTCGTCCCGAGCGTGACACTGGACACGCCGGCCATCGCGCTGGAACGCGACAAGCAGAACCGCAACAACTGGACGTTCGATCTGACGGGCGGCGAAGGCGACAACAAGAAGCCGTCGGACTGGAAACTGGACCTCCGCGAGATCGCATTCAGCAAGGGCTCGCTGGCCCTGGACGACGACATCAAGCGCATTCACCTGACTGCGACCATCGACACCGTCGACAACCAGACCCTGTATACCGCCGCCAACGGCACGGCCATCAAGAGCGAGGACCAGCCCGCCAAGGTGCCGACTGCGTCCGGCGCGGCAGCGCCCGATACCACGGCACAGACGCCGGCCGCGCCGGATCCGCAGCAGCCTTATGGCATTGCGTGGACGGTCAAGGGCACCTACAACAACGCCGCCATCGCGGGCAGCGGCAAGGCGGGTGGTGTGCTCCGCCTGCGGGATGCACAACGGCCCTACCCGCTGCAGGCCGATGTGACGGTCGGCAAGACACGCATTGACCTGGCCGGCACGCTCACCAACCCCGCCAGCCTGACGGCGATCGACTTACGCCTGCACCTATCGGGCGCGAGCATGGCACAGTTGTATCCGCTGACCGGCGTGGTGCTGCCGGATACGCCGCCCTTCGACACACGCGGCCGGCTGATCGGTGAGTTGCGCAAGCAAGGATCGACGTGGCGCTATGAGAAATTCACGGGCCGCGTGGGCGGTTCCGATTTGGGCGGCACGCTGGCGTTTGCGATGCGCCAGCCCCGTCCGCAATTGACGGGCGAACTCGTTTCGCATCAATTGCTGTTCGCTGACCTCGCGCCGATCATTGGCGCCGACTCCAACGCCAGTAAGGCCAAGCGCGCCGACCCAAGCGCCGATCCGGGCGACAGCAAAACCGTGCGGCAGCCCCCCGACAAGGTGCTGCCGGTCGAGCCCTTCCGCACCGATCGCTGGAACGCCATCGATGCCGACGTGAAGTTCACCGGCGAGCGCATCGTCCACACAGCAGACCTCCCGATCAATCACCTCGTTACGCACGTCAAGCTGCAGGATGCGGTGCTTACGCTCGACCCGCTCAACTTCGGCATTGCGGGCGGCACGCTCGCCTCCAACATCCAGCTCGACGGACACGTCACGCCGATGCAGGCCCGCGCAGCGCTGGCAGCACGGCACTTCAAGATCAAGCAATTGTTCCCGAAGATCGAATCGGTGCGCGCCAGCGTGGGCGAGATCAACGGTGACGCGCGGCTCTCAGCCACGGGCAACTCGGTGGCGGCGCTGCTCGGCTCATCCAACGGCGAGGTGAAGATTCTGGTGGAGCAAGGCACCATCAGCAAGTTCATCCTGGAAGCCATGGGGCTGAACGTGGGCAACGTGATCCTGACCAAGCTCTTTGGCGACAAGCAGGTCACCATCAACTGCGCGGCGGGCGACTTCGCCGTGAGCAATGGCCTGGCGCAGGCGCGTACGTTTGTTGTGGATACGCAGGATGCCGTCATCGACGTGACCGGCGCGACGAGCTTCAAGCAGGAGGCGCTGGACTTCACCATCCACCCGGATTCAAAGGGGCTCCGCGTGTTTTCGCTGCGCACGCCGTTGTACGTGAAAGGCACGTACAAGCATCCGGATGTGTCGGTCAACCCGGCCGTCGTTGCGCTGCGGGCGGGCGGCGCCGTGGCATTGGCGTTGACGGCGCCGGTGGCGGCAGTATTGCCGGTGCTCGAACTCAAGCCTGCACCCGAAAGCGCCTGCGGCAAGCTGCTCGCCGATGTGCGCCAACGCCCGAGCGCGCCGCCGCCGGGCAAGACGTATCACAGCAAGAACCCGGGCCGCACGCCGGAAGGCGATTTGAAGTCGACGCAGCCCGCCCCGGGCAAGACCGTTGCGCCCCAGCGTCCCGCAGCACCCACTTCGCGTGACCCGCTTACGACCGGCGGCTAATCCGCCGCCGGCACCATCGCCGCTACTTCGCTGACCGCCGCTTTGCGATGGCTTCCGCCGTCACTGCCGGCGTGGCCGGATCGCCAAACTGGCGCGTGACGTAGTTTGTGAGCGCGGCGAGTTGTTCGTTGGACAATTGAAGTCCGAAGGCCGGCATGCCGATGTGCTTGTCGCCCGCCTTGCGTTCAATGCCGAACAACATCACCTGCACGAGGTTGGTTGTGTCCCGCGTGCCGACCGTGGAGTTGTGCAGCAGCGGCGGGTAGTAGCCGTCGGGCGTGCCGCGTCCATCAGCCTGGTGACACGTGGCGCAATTGCCAAGGTACAGGCGCGCGGCGTCAATCGTGGTTTCGATGGGCTTGCCGCGCAGGGCGGTCACATCGGTGGCGGGCTTGCCCCAATCTTGTCGTGCGCGTTCAAGGTTATTGCTCACGGCTGGCACGGTGCGCAGGTATTCGGCGATGGACTGGACGTCTTGCATCGTCATCCGCGAAAAGCTGTGCTGCACCGCTTCGCCCATCGGCCCCGCGGCTTGTGCCACGCCGGGTACGCTGCCGGTTCGCAGGTATTGCACGAGCTGCTCGGGCTTCCACGCGCCGATGCCGCTTGTGGGGTCCGACGTGATGTTGAATGCCGTCCAGCCCGCGAGGGTTGAGCCCGCAAGATAACCGCTGCCGCGCTCGTCCAGCGCCTTCTCCTGCATGGCGAAGCCGCGCGGCGTATGGCACGTGCCGCAGTGTGCGAGGCCTTGCGTAAGGTACGCACCGCGATTCCACGTCGGGGACTTGTCATCCTTCGGGGTGTACGGCTCGCTCTTGAGGAAGACGAGGTTCCACAGCTTGAGCGGCCAGCGCATGTTCAGCGGCCAGCGGATCGTGCTCGGTGGCGGATCGTTCTGCACGGCCGTCACGCCGTTGTGGAAATACGCATAGAGATCGCGCATGTCCGCATCGCTTATCTTTGCGTACGACGGATACGGCATGGCCGGATACAGGTTGTTGCCGTCGTCGTCCACGCCCTTGCGCACGGCGCGCTCGAATTCTTCGTAGGTCCATTTGCCGATGCCGGTCTTTTCATCTGGCGTGATGTTGCTGCTGTAAATGGTGCCCAGCCTCGGAATCTGCATCGGCAAGCCGCCGGCAAACGGCTTGCCGCCTGGCGCCGTATGACAGGCCGCACAATCCGCCGCAATGGCGAGGTATTCGCCGCGTTTGATCTGCGCAGCGTCAGCCGGCGTGTCCTTCGCCCACGCATTGGCCACCAGGCCGGTCAGCAACAGCAGCGAGAAAGAAGCGATCGTTTTCATCTCACGCCTCCTTCTTCAGTTGATCGGCAATCCGCAGCGCCAGCGCCGCAATGGTCAGCGTCACGTTGACGGTGCCCACCGTCGGCATGGTCGAACTGCTGCTGATGAACAGGTTCGGGTGGTCAAACGTCCGGCAATCCTTGTCGACCACGGAGTCTTTCGGATCGGCACCCATGATCGTGGCGCCGGTGATGTGATTGTTGGGCGCGAAGTCGTCGTGGAATTCGACATTGGTGCCGCCCATCACCTGAGCTGCCGTCGCGTAGACCTCTCGCGTATGGACCGCGCTGCGTTTGACGTAGTCGTCGATGTGATACGTGATCTCGGGGCGTGGAATGCCGATGGCATCCACTTCCGTCGCACTCGGCACGATGCGGTTCTCGGGCAGCGGCAGGATCTCGTGAAAACTGTCGAATTGCACGTAGCGCGCAGCCTGGTCGCGGATGCGCGCATCCAGTTCGGCGGGCTTGATGAGCTTGCCTTCCTTGAAGATGCGCTGTGTCTCCTGCTCGATGCGCGAGATGTTCGACAGGTGCAGCTTCTTGCCAGCCTGCGTGGCGCGGAAAGGCCCATCGCGAAAGCCGATCAGCGACGTCATTTCCTGCGGCCCGCGCCCCGGCCATAGCTTGCGGTCGGCATAGAAGCTCACGCCGGTGCCCGGGTGGTCCATCAGATTGCGCCCCACCATGTCGGAGCTGTTGCCCACGCCCTTCGGAAAATCCTGGCTGGTCGACATCAGCATCAGCTTGGGCGTTTCGATGCCGTTGGCGGCCAGCACGAACCACTTGCCCTCCACGCGGTGCTCGACACCTTTCGAGTCTTTGTAGCGTGCGGCCACGATGCGCTTGTTGGCGCCGACTTCGAGCTTGAAGACCACGGCGTTCTCGATCAGTCGTGCGCCGGCTTGCTCAGCTTTCTCCACATGGACGATACCGTTGTACATGGCACCGATCGGACAGATGGGCATGCAGTTGTTGTTGCCGCAGCAGGTCGGCCGGCCATCATATGGGCGGCTGTTGCGCGCCACGGGTTCGGTCACCACGTGAAAGCTCGCATCGTGCGCATTGAGCGCTTCCTTGATCGTGCGTTCATTGAACGAGAGCGGAGGCGGCGCCATGGGATACGGCTGGCTGCGCGGCGAGCCGAGGTCTTCGTCGTTCGGGCCCCATACGCCCAGTGCCGCTTCGGCCAGACCGTAATAGCGCTCCAGATCCTGATACTGGATCGGCCAGTCGCGCGCGATGCCGTACAGGCTGCGCAGCTTGAAATCATTCGGCAAGAAGCGCCACGTCGACGCGGCCCAGTGCCACGTCGTGCCGCCCACCGCCCGGATGTACTGCGAGTTGAACTGATGCTCGCCCTTGAGCACGAGGTAGTTGTTGGGCGGCCCATATTCCGGGTGCGGCGCCCATGGCGTCGAGGGATACGGCGCCATGAAATCCATCTTGTCGGCCTGGTTGCGGAAGCGCTCCACGATCTCCCAGCGTGGCAGGCGCGGACCCGCTTCGAGCATCAGCACCGACTTGCCTGCACGCGCCAGCTCGTACGCTACCAACGCTCCGGCCACGCCGGAGCCCACCACCACGATATCGGCTTGTTGGCGAGTTTGTTCAGATTGGGCCATCAGGCTTGCCTCTCGACAGGGGGCTCGGCCCAGAAGCCGGGCTGGTTGGGGCAATACGTGCGGATGACTAGCGTGTCGGAGACCACGCTGTACATCAGCGCCTGCTCGTACGTGACGACATTGCCGTCGACCACGCCCAGGTACCACGCTTCCAGAATCTGCAGCGCGGTCTTCTGCTGCGCATCGGAAAGCGAGCTCGCCGCCAATGCCTGCGCCAACGGCCGCAATTGCGCCGCAAAGTCGGCGCTGGATTTGCCCAGCGCCGCCAGCAACCGCGTGCCGACGCCACGATCCAGCGCCGGCCGCGCCGTCAGCGCCTGTGACAACGCCATGAACGCATCCAGCGATTCAGTCGGGGCCTGGGCGATCGCACGCAGCACCTGCGAACCAGCCAGCCCGGCCGCAGCCAATGCCAGCGTGCCCTGCAGCCACTGGCGGCGAGTCAGGCCAGCGGCGGTGTCGGGAGAATGGGAACGGGGGGCCATTTCGACATCCTGTTGAAATTTTTGTGGGGAACATGGCAGGCGGCGCCAGCCTGACGCCCTTGACTAGCCAATATAGGCGGCGCGGGACAGATCGCCAGCCCCCCGCCCGAAGCGCAAACCGTGCCAGCCCTTGCGCGCGAGCAAAGGACAGTTGGCAGCGTTTGTCTATACTCGGCCCGTTCGCATGCTGCTTCCGCCACGCTCATGACCTCCATCGCCGATATCCGCACTGATTACGCCCGCGCTTCGCTCGACATCGCCGACGTCGACGCCAACCCCCTGCGCCAGTTCCGCCGCTGGTTCGACGAGGCCCTGAAGGCCGAGGTGGCTGAAGTCAACGCCATGACACTCGCCACGGTAGACCCGCACGGCCAGCCCGCTGCCCGCATCGTGCTGCTCAAGAACCTGGACGAACGCGGCTTCACCTTCTTCACCAACTACGCCAGCCACAAAGGCGAAGAACTGGCGGCCAACCCGCGCGCTGCGCTGCTGTTCCACTGGATCGGGCTGGAGCGGCAAGTACGCATCCAGGGCATCGTCGAAAAAGTGAGCGACGCCGAGAGCGATGCCTATTACCACTCGCGCCCGCTGGGCTCCCGCCTGGGCGCCTGGGCGTCCGAACAGAGCAGCGAAGTGCCTGACCGCGCCACGCTCGAAGCCCGCGAAGCCGAGTACAGCCAGCGCTTTGGCGATGCCCCGCCGCGCCCGCCGCACTGGGGCGGCTACCGTTTGCTACCGCAGCGGCTTGAATTCTGGCAAGGCCGCCCATCGCGCCTGCACGACCGGCTTGAGTACCGCAAACAGGCAGATGGCAGCTGGACGATCGTCCGCCTCGCCCCTTAGCCGGACGGACATACGCGCAATACGTTATTGCGCATCGCGTCATGCCGGCACGGCGCTTGCTGCCAACGGATTGACCCGGCACGCGCCCGTAAGACCCGCACAGCACAATGGGAAAGTTTGTCGTAAGCTAATGTGATCCGTTCGGGCCGCAATCCGATGGCCGTCCCGAACATTTGCACATCAGGGAGGCGTCGACATGTTTTTCCAACAGGCGATTGACCGCAAACTCGAGCAGTGGATCCAGGACATCCGCGAGTCTGCCAACCTTCCTGTACGCCTGCGGTTATGGAACGGTGACCAATACGAACTGGGCCGCTTCGAGCAGCCCCGCGTCACGCTCACCGTGCGCGAAGCGAGCGCTCTGCCGCTGCTGCTGTCCCCCACGCTCAACAACCTAGGCGAGGCGTATGTCCAGGAGAAGATCGACCTGGACGGCAAGCTGGCCGACATCATCAACGTGAGCTACGGCCTGGCTTCTGCGGCTGCGGCCCGCAGCGGCAATGCGCTGGCCCGCGTGGTGCGCCACTTCGCCCACACGAAGGAAGGTGACAAGGAATCGATCCAGTATCACTACGACGTTTCCAACGATTTCTACAAGTTGTGGCTGGACCAGAACATGGTCTACTCCTGCGCCTACTTCGAAAACGGCGATGAAACGCTCGACGAGGCGCAGCTCAAGAAAATCGACCATATCCTCACCAAGATCCGCTTGCAGCCCGGGCAAACGCTGCTCGATATCGGCTGCGGCTGGGGCGCGCTGGTGCTGCGTGCTGCACAGAAGTACGGCGCGCGCTGCCTGGGCGTAACGCTGTCGCAAAACCAGTACGAGCTTGCCACCGAACGCGTGCGGGCGGCGGGCTTGCAAGACCAGATCGAAATCCGCATTCAGGATTACCGCGATCTCACGGGCCAGTTCGATCGCATTACGAGCGTCGGCATGTTCGAACACGTCGGTCGCAAGAACCTGCCCGGGTATTTCCGCCGCATGCACGATCTGCTGGCTGACGATGGCGTCGCCATGAACCACGGCATCACGTCGTCGGACTCGGCCGGCGGTGAAAGCTCGATGGGCGGCGGCGATTTCATCGATCGCTACGTCTTTCCGCAAGGTGAACTGCCGCACATCTCGCTGGCACTGAGCGCCGCGCAGGATGGCGGCCTGGAAGCGCTTGACGTTGAAAGCCTGCGCCGCCACTATGCGCGCACGCTCGAACACTGGGCCGAGCGTTTCGAGACCAACGGCGAGACCATCCGCGCAATGGTGGGCGAGAAAAAATACCGCATCTGGCGCGTCTATCTGGCCGGCTGCGCGCACGCTTTCGACGCCGACGAAATCTCGATCTTCCAGACCGTGCTGCAGAAGGCCGGCAAGTCGGCGACGTCGATCCCGTGGTCGCGCCGCTATATCTACGCGTAACCATTTGACCGCCAGTTCCCCCATCGACGATCTGTTCGGCGCGCCGCCAGGAACCACCGGCGGCGCGGCCGCCGATCCCGGCACGTCCACTCCGAAAATCAAACGTTCGCCCACCCGCCAGGGCGTGCTGCCAGCCACGGTCGCACCCGAAGTGGCCGAGCTCGCGCAACGCTTGCCGCGGGGGCTACGCATTGGCACGTCATCCTGGTCGTATCCGGGGTGGGACGGGCTGGTATATGCCGGCGAGTATTCCGATTCGATGCTCGCGCGCAAGGGCTTGGCGGCTTATGCCCAACATCCGTTGCTGCGCACGGTCAGCATCGATCGCGGTTTCTATTCGCCGATCCCCTTGGCGGACTACGTCGCTTACGCGGCCAGCGTGCCGGAAGATTTCCGCTTTGCGGTCAAGGCCACCTCTGCCGTATGCGACGCGTGGATTCGGGAATCGGATGGACGCGGGCGCATTGCCAATCCCGCCTTCCTGAATGCTGAATTTGCGATACGCGATTTTGTCGAGCCTGCCGCTCGGGGGCTGGGAACGCGATGCGGGCCGCTGGTGTTTCAGCTTTCGCCGCTGGGCGCACTGGCCGAAGATGCGGCCGGTTTTGTGGAACGGCTTGAGACGTTCCTGGCCGCCCTGCCGCCGCTCGATCCGCAACTCAATCCCGATGCCGTCTACGCGGTGGAATTGCGCGACGCCACGCTGCTCACGCCACGCTTGATCAAGATGCTGCGCGCAGCAGGCGTGCGTTATTGCGTCGGTCTGCATGAGCGGATGCCGGCTGTGGACCGGCAAGCCGCCGCCGTTGCTCTGCTGGATGAAGGCGCGGGCGGTCCGTTGGTGGTGCGCTGGAACCTGAACAGCCGCTATCGCTACGCGCAAGCCGAAGCGGCATACAAACCGTTCAACAAGCTCGTCGATGAAGACCCGTTCTCGCGGGAGACGTTGGCCGAGATGGCGGTCGCCGCGCTGGCGGCCGGGCGCAAGGTGACGATCCTGGTCAGCAATAAGGCGGAAGGGTCGTCCCCGTTGTCGTGCATCAAGCTGGCCGAGGCCATCGCCGCGCGCGTGCCGGCAGACGCAGCGTAGCCTCGGCGCCCTCTCCTAGCCCTGCAAGCGGTGCGCGAACTGCTTGCGGAACTTCGCCACCTTGGGCGAGATCACGAACGCGCAATAGCCCTGGGCCGGGTGGTCGCGAAAGTAGTTCTGGTGCTCGTCTTCCGCGCGCCAGAAGGTCACCTTGCCGTCAGCGGCATCCACCAGCTCCGTCACGATGGGCGCTTCAAAGATGTCACTGGCGCTGAGTTCGGCAATGGCCGTGCGCGCCGTCGCCAATTGCTCGGGCGTTTGCGCAAAGATGGCTGAACGGTATTGCGGACCGACATCGTTGCCCTGGCGATCTACGGTGGTCGGGTCGTGGATGGCGAAGAAGATGTCGAGAATCTCGCGATACGGAATCACGGCCGGATCGAACTTCACGGCCACCACTTCGGCATGGCCGGTATTGCCGTTGCATACGGCATGGTAACTTGGGCGATCGACATGGCCGCCGGCATAGCCGGAGACCACGCTTTGCACGCCTTGCACCTGCTGGAACACGGCCTCCAGGCACCAGAAGCAGCCTCCGCCCAGAACGGCGGTCTCAAGGGCGCGTTGTTCAGTCATTCGGATTCTCCTGTGGTTGATTGGGCTGCCATTGGTCGGCCGAAAGCACGAATCCTGACACAGGCACCACCGTGTGGCTGCAGAATCACGCAAAGCCCTACCCCGGCGCGGCCTATCGGGCGTCCGTTACAATTGAGCATTACTTTCGGTAGTTTTCATGGATCAACACGGAGCCATTCCCATGGATGCGCGCGCCCCGGAATCTTTCGCGCGCGAAGCGTCAGCACATCGACGCGCACATGGCCGCGCCACCCCGCCCGATTTTGACGCCGCGCACTTCCGGCATGCACTGTCCCAGTTTGCCACCGGCGTGACGGTAGTCACCACGCGCTCGGAAGGTCGACCAGGTACGCCGGCGTTTGTCGGCGTAACGGCCAGCTCGTTCAATTCGGTGTCGCTCGACCCGCCGCTGGTGCTGTGGAGCCTTGGCACGCAGGCGAATTCATTTCCGCTGTTTCATGCCGGCTCGCACTACGTCATCAATATCCTGGCGGCCGAGCAGTTGGACCTGTGCAAGCGCTTCGCCACGCTCAAAGGCGACCGCTTTGCCAACATCGATTACCGCCTGAGCCCGACCGGCCTGCCGATCCTCGCGCAATCGCTGGCGTGGTTCGAGTGCCATAACCGCAGCCGATACGACGAGGGCGATCACGTCATCTTCGTGGGCGAAGTTGAGCGCTGCGGCGTGATCGACGCGGATGGCGCACCGCTGGTGTTCCATCGCGGCGCGTTTTCGTCTCTCACACGCATCGGCGACTGACACGCCGCCACATCACGTGGAAGTGGCTGCCTTGGGCGGCGCTTCCGCGTCGATGCCCCAATCCCCAAATTCATACCAGTCGTCGCCGAGCAGTTCAGCAGGATGCTGCGTGCGGCCCGAGCCGTTGCCGCAGCCCAGGGCGTCGGTGGAGCAATACTTGTCGCAGCCCCAGCAGATGCGCTCGGGGTGCACAGGATGCAGCGGAAACTTCTTGGCCATGGCCCGCTCCGGTCGACAACACGGGGGCCACTATCTGCGCATGCTTGCAGTAGGGGATTGATTCTCGTCAGAAAGTCCAGCACTACCTTCTACTTTGCCTTCCCGCGCTTGCCTACCCCTCCGCCTTCCAGCGGGCGCACGCCCCGCGCTTCCATCAGCAGCGCCAGGCCGCCATCGCGATCCTTGATCGTACGCAGGACGATATTCGAACGGATATCCATCACACCGGGTGTCTTGTACAGCCGCTCAATGATGAACTCCGAGTAGTGCTGCAGGTTGGGGGCCTGCACGCGCAGGATGTAGTTGCAGTCCCCGGTGATGATGTAGGCGGCAACGATCTCGGGCCAACTCTGCACGGCCGCCATGAAGGTCTCGTGCCAGCCCGTCACGTCCTGGCGCATCGACACCTGCACGATGGCTTCGAGTTCCAGCCCGAGTGCCGCGCGCCCCAGCTGCGCCCGATAGCCGGTGATGGCGCCGCACTCTTCCAGCATCCGCACACGCCGCAGGCAAGCGGACGGCGACAGCGCCACACGCTCGGCCAAATCCTGGTTGCTAATGCGGCCGTCCTCCTGCAACACCTGCAGAATGCGCAGATCGGTGGTATCGAGTTGCATCTGTCGTCGTTCTTTGCGTGATTTCTTTGATACGTTGAATTTTATGTGAATTCATTAAGATAGCACGCACGATTATGCACACCCATTGCGCGTGGTTTTCCCTATCATTTCGGCACGGATTCATCGAATTTTCCGCCCTGGAGCCGCCTTGGAACGCACTTTGTGGGACATCAGCCCCGCCCTTTCGCCCGCCACGCCCACTTGGCCCGGCGACACGCCGTTTTCGCAGGAAATTGCGTGGAAGTTGGAAGGCGACTGCCCGGTCAACGTCGGGCGCATCACGCTCTCGCCGCACACGGGCGCGCATGCCGATGCGCCGCTCCACTACCGCGCCGACGGAGCCGCCATCGGGCAAGTGCCGCTGGATGCCTACCTTGGCCCGTGCCGCGTCATCCACTGCGTGGGTGTGGTGCGCGTCGAACCGGAACACGTGCGTGATGCGCTGACTGACACACCGCCGCGCGTGCTGCTGCGCACGTACGCACAGATGCCGCAGACCGCGTGGGATGACCACTTTGCCGCCGTTGCGCCCGAAACCATCGCGCTGCTCGCTGCCTACGGCGTGAAGCTCATCGGCGTCGACACCGCCTCGCTCGACCCGCAAACCTCCAAGACCATGGACGCGCACCACGCCGTCGGCAAATACGGCCTCGCCATCCTCGAAGGGCTGGTGCTCGACGACGTGCCTGCCGGCGATTACGAACTGATCGCCCTGCCCCTCAAGTTCGCCACCCTCGATGCAAGCCCGGTGCGCGCCGTGCTCCGCAGCCTGCCCTGATCAATACCACGACAGAACACCAATCACTTCGCCCCCGCATTCACATGACAATCACCCGCAACTCCTGCCTCGAACGCGACGCGGCCGATCCGATCGGCTCGCTGCGCGACGCCTTTGCACTGCCCGACGGCGTGATCTATCTGGATGGCAACTCGCTCGGCGCACGCCCGAAAGCTGCCCTTGCCCGCGCGCAGGAAGTCGTCGCCAACGAATGGGGCGACGGGCTGATCCGCAGTTGGAACCAAGCCGGCTGGTTTGAGCTGCCGCGCCGCCTCGGCAACAAACTGGCGCCGCTGATTGGCGCGCGCGAAGATGAAGTCGTCGTCACCGACACCACGTCGATCAACCTGTTTAAGGTGCTTGCCGCGGCGATTCGCGTGCAGCGCGAAGACGCGCCAGACCGCAAGATCATCGTTTCGGAAACGCACAACTTCCCGACCGACCTGTACATCGCGGAAGGACTGGCCGATCTGCTGCGCGACGGCTACAAGCTGCGGCTAATCGATTCGCCGGAGGAGCTGGAAGGCGCGCTGGGTGATGACGTCGCCGTAACCATGCTTACACACGTCAACTACAAGAGCGGGCACATGTATGACATGGCGGCCGTCTCCGCGCTGGCCCACAAGCACGGCGCCCTCGCCATCTGGGATCTCGCGCATTCGGCCGGCGCGGTACCCGTGGACCTGCATGCAGGCGGCGCGGATTACGCCATCGGCTGCACCTACAAGTATCTGAACGGCGGCCCAGGCTCGCCAGCCTTTGTGTGGGTGGCGCCGGCGCTGCGCGAACGCTTCTGGCAACCGCTGTCGGGCTGGTGGGGCCATGCGCGCCCCTTCGCGATGGAGTCGCGCTATGCCGCCGATGCCGGCATTGGCCGCTTCCTTTGCGGCACGCAGCCAATCACGTCGATGGCGATGGTGGAATGCGGGCTCGACGTCTTCGCGCAGACGTCGATGGCCGCGCTGCGGGCCAAATCGCTCGCGCTCACCGACCTTTTCATCACGCTGGTGGAAACGCGCTGCGCGGGCTTCCCGCTCACGCTCGTCACGCCGCGCGACCACGCCATCCGCGGCAGTCACGTCAGCTACGAGCACCCCAACGGCTATGCCGTGGTGCAGGCACTGATCGCACGAGGCGTGATCGGCGACTACCGCGAGCCGCGCATCATGCGCTTCGGCTTCACGCCGCTGTACACGAGCTTTGCCGATGTGTGGGATGCCGTGGAGGTGTTGCGCGATGTGCTGGAAACCGGCGCATGGCAATCGGCCCAATTCAACGAACGTACGCTGGTGACCTGAGATGTCGAACCCGAATCAACCCGCAGCATCGGGCTGCCCAATGCATGCCGCCCAGGGCGAAGGCTGGCACGACGCACAGCTCGATTTCTCGAAATCGATGAGCTATGGCGACTACCTCGCGCTCGACCAGATCCTGAACGCACAACATCCGCGCTCACCAGATCACAACGAGATGCTGTTCATCGTCCAGCATCAGACCACCGAGCTGTGGATGAAGCTGATGCTGCACGAGTTGCGTGCCGCACGGGATTGCGTACGCAATGACAATCTGCCGCCTGCGTTCAAGATGCTGGCGCGTGTGTCGCGCATCATGGATCAGCTGGTGCAGGCGTGGAACGTGCTCGCCACGATGACGCCGCCGGAGTACTCCGCCATGCGCCCGCACCTGGGGCAATCGTCGGGCTTCCAGTCGTATCAGTACCGCGAGATCGAGTTCATTCTCGGCAACAAGAACGCGGCGATGCTCAAGCCACACGCGCACCGCACCGAGCATTACGAACAGGTCAAAGCTGCATTGGAAACGCCGTCGCTGTATGACGAAGCCGTGCGTTACATGGCGCGCCACGGCTTTGCATTCGACGCGGATTGCGTCGAGCGCGACTGGTCGCGCCCGGTCACTTACAACGCCTCGGTGGAAGCAGCGTGGCTGGAGGTCTATCGCGACCCGACGCACCATTGGGAGCTGTACGAACTGGCTGAGAAATTCGTCGATCTGGAAGACGCGTTCCGGCAATGGCGCTTCCGGCATGTGACGACGGTGGAGCGCGTGATTGGCTTCAAGCGCGGCACGGGCGGCACCGAGGGCGTCAGTTACCTACGAAAGATGCTGGATGTCGTGTTGTTTCCGGAGCTTTGGAAGCTGCGCACCGACCTTTGATCGACGCAGCTCAGGCTGGCTCGCCCACTTGGCCGAGCCGCGCCGCAAACTCACGTAGCGCGGGAGCCAGTTCGTCTCGAATGCGCTCTGCGTCGGCGGCCGTGTAAGGCGCGCTGCAGCTCACCACGTAAGGCTCGCGCTGGCTCGGCGCGAAGAACGCCACCGCGCACGCGTGGATGGCGGGATGCCAGTCGCGCAAGGATACGGCGTAGCCATTGCGTATGCCGGCTTTCACTGCGTCATCTGCTGCGGCCCCTTCTGCCGCCCACTGCGCCGGCTGCTGCGTGCGCAATGCTTCGTACAAGCGCTCGCGCCGCGCTGCGGGCAACGAAGCTAGATACGCCCGTCCCATCGAACTCGACAGCAGCGACAGCCGCGAGCCCACGCCCAGTCCCGACGAACCGCTCATCGAGGGGCTGTCGTGGCGGATCGTCTCCAGATACACCATGTCCAGCCGATCGCGCTTGCCCAGCGAGATCGATACGCCAAAGCGCTGCGCAAACGCGCTCATGTGCGGCCGCGCGAGCTGGATCACGTCGCTCGAGGCCAGATAGGCGAATCCGAGCGCGAGCACACCGGCGTCGAGTCCGTATTTGCCGAGGGCCTCGTCGTAACGCAGGTAGCCGAGCGAGACCAACGTGCCGGCCAGCCGGCTGACCGTGGCTTTGGGAAAGCCCGTGCGCCGCACGAACTCCTGGTTGCCGAGCAGCGTGTCGCCCGGGCGGAATGCGCGCAGCAGCTCCAGCCCGCGCGCCAGTGCCGTGACGAAATTCGGATCGCTCGACTCGGCGGGCGCCGTGTCGAATTCGGGGTCAGGGAGACGGGTTGTGCTCATGGCAAAAAGCTCTGGAAATCGTCGGTGGTTGCGCTATGATAGCTCTAAATTTCGAAACTGTGTTCCGCATATCGGAACAACAACGACTCGGAGACTACCGCTGTGACCGCTCGCAACGCCTTCAATTGGGCCGACCCCCTGCTGCTCGACCAACAGCTGACCGACGACGAGCGCATGGTGCGCGACGCCGCCGCGTCGTATTGCCAGGACAAGCTGATGCCGCGCGTGCTGGAGTCGTTCCGGCATGAGAAAACCGACGCATCGATCTTTCGTGAGATGGGCGAGCTGGGCCTGCTGGGCCCCACGATTCCCGAGCAGTACGGCGGCCCCGGCCTGAACTACGTCAGCTACGGTCTGATCGCGCGTGAAGTCGAACGGGTGGATTCGGGCTATCGCTCGATGATGAGCGTGCAATCGTCCCTTGTGATGGTGCCGATTTATGAATTCGGCAGCGAAGCGCAAAAGCAGAAGTACCTGCCCAAGCTGGCGACCGGCGAGTGGATCGGCTGCTTTGGTTTGACTGAGCCGAACCACGGTTCCGACCCGGCCTCGATGATCACGCGCGCCAAGAAGGTCGACGGCGGCTACTCGCTGTCGGGCGCCAAGATGTGGATCACCAATTCGCCCATCGCCGACGTGTTTGTCGTGTGGGGCAAGCTGCCGAATGACAACAGCGAGGATGAAATCCGTGGCTTCATCCTGGAGAAAGGCTGGAAGGGACTGACCGCACCAGCCATCCACGGCAAGGTCGGCCTGCGCACGTCGATCACCGGTGAAATCGTGCTGGACGAGGTGTTCGTGCCCGAAGAGAACCTGATGCCGGGCGTGCGCGGCCTGAAGGGCCCGTTCACGTGCCTGAACTCGGCGCGCTACGGCATCGCGTGGGGCGCCCTGGGCGCTGCAGAAGCTTGCTGGCACATCGCGCGCCAGTACGTACTGGATCGCAAGCAGTTCGGCCGGCCCCTCGCCGCCAACCAGCTCGTGCAGAAGAAGCTGGCCGACATGCAGACCGAAATCACGCTCGGCCTGCAAGGCTGCCTGCGTCTGGGCCGCATGAAGGACGAAGGCACTGCAGCGGTGGAAATCACGTCGATCATGAAGCGCAACTCGTGCGGCAAATCGCTCGACATCGCCCGCGTGGCGCGCGACATGCTGGGCGGCAACGGCATCTCCGATGAGTTTGGCGTGATCCGCCACGTGGTGAATCTGGAAGTGGTGAATACGTACGAAGGCACGCACGATATCCACGCGCTGATCCTGGGCCGTGCCCAGACCGGCATCCAGGCTTTCTTCTGATTGCGCTTTGTTTTTCCGGCGAGTTGGGGCACACTCGTGCACCACTCGCCACACCCGCTGCCGCACCTCTCGCCCGTCCTGGGCACCGTTGTTCTCCTTCCCTCGCGATATACCAATTTGCAAATGACCGGGATACGCCACGCCGCATGAATCGGCGGTAGCGCGCGTCTATGCTTCGGTCCAAGTGTCGGCGGATTGTTGGGCCGCACGCCCTCACACCGATAAAACGAGCGCGCGATCCACACGCAGATTGCAGCGCCACGCGACAAAACCAATCGCGAGACAACGGTCTGGAGAATGCCGGCGCGCGTACGCAGGCACCCGTACCGATATCAAAACCAAAACAGGGCACCTTAGGCGGACGACCAAGATCGGCCGGCGCGGAGTCCTGCCAGGAGACAAACCCACCATGGCTGAACAGTCCATTCCGTCGTCGACGGAACTTGGCGCCGCTGGCATCGCCGATGCGCGTGCCATTGATCGCTATTTCCAGATTTCTGCACGCGGCAGCACGCACAAACGCGAGGTCGTGGCTGGCATCACCACCTTCATGGCAATGGTCTATGCCGTATTTGTCGTGCCGGGCATGCTGGGCAAGGCCGGCTTTGATACCAGCGCAGTCTTCGTCGCGGTGTGTCTGACCACCGCCTTCGGTTCGCTGCTGATGGGTTTATGGGCCAAGTTGCCGATCGCTATCGGCTGCGCAATTTCGCTGACCGCGTTCATGGCCTTTGGTCTGGTGCTTGGGCAAAAGCTGACGCCAGAAGTCGCGCTGGGCGCCGTGTTCCTGATGGGTGTCGTCTTTACCGCCATCTCGGCTACGGGCGTGCGCTCCTGGATCCTGCGCAACCTGCCCTCGGGCGTGGCGCATGGCACGGGCATCGGCATCGGCCTGTTCCTGCTGCTGATCGCCTCCAACGACGTCGGTCTTGTGGTCAAAAACGCCGGCGAGGGCCTGCCTGTTGCACTGGGCCACGTCACCGCCTTCCCAGTCATGATGTCGGTGCTGGGTCTGGCCGCTATCTTCGGCATGGAACGGCGCCGCGTGCCGGGCGGCATCCTGATCGTGATCGTCGCCATATCGATCCTGGGCCTGATCTTTGACCCGGCCGTGAAGTTCGCCGGCGTGTTCGCCGTGCCTTCACTCGCCTCTGCAGGTCATGCCTCGCTGATCGGCGCAATGGATATCCGCGGTGCTCTCACCGCCGCCGTGCTGCCGAGCGTGCTGGCGCTCGTGATGACCGCCGTGTTCGATGCCACCGGCACGATCCGCGCCGTGGCCGGCCAAGCCGGTCTGCTCAACGACAAGGGCCACATCATCAACGGTGGCCGAGCCCTCACGGCCGATTCCATCAGCTCGATCTTCTCAGCGTTCTTCGGCGGTGCTCCGGCCGCGGCTTACATTGAGTCGACGGTTGGCGTGGCAGCAGGCGGCAAGACGGGCCTGACGGCAGTCGTGGTCGGCGTGATGTTCCTGGCGGTGATGTTCTTTTCGCCGCTGGCCGGCCTGGTGCCGTCGTACGCAACGGCCCCGGCGCTGATGTATGTCGGCCTGCTGATGCTCTCCAGCGTGAGCAAGCTGCACATGGACGACATGGTTGACGCGCTGTCCGGCCTGGTCTGCGCCGTGTTCATCGTGCTGACCTGCAACATCGTCACCGGCATCATGCTCGGCTTCAGCACGCTGGTGATCGGCCGCCTGGTGGCCGGCGAATGGCGCAAGCTGAACATCGGCACCGTGGCGATTGCCGGTGCCCTAGTGGCCTTCTACGCAGGCGGCTGGGCGATCTGATCGCACACTGAACCGTCTTCACAAAAAACAAACCGGCCAGACCCGAAAGGGCTGGCCGGTTTTGTTTTGCCTAGGAACCTGAACCGGTTCCAACGAAAAAAACGCCCGGCACAGGGCCGGGCGGCAATCACACTACCAAGGAGACTGTCACTTGTTGGGCTGCGGCGTCAGGCGCAGATACGGCCGCACCGCCTTGTAGCCCTTCGGGAATTTCTGCTTGAGGACTTCCTCGTCCTTCAACGACGGCACGATGACCACGTCGTCGCCGTCTTGCCAGTTACCCGGTGTGGCCACGCTGTGGTTATCGGTCAACTGCAGCGAGTCAATCACGCGCAGCACCTCATTGAAGTTGCGCCCCGTCGAAGCGGGATACGTAATTGTCAGGCGAATCTTCTTGTTCGGATCGATCACGAACAGCGAACGCACGGTAAAGGTCTCGCTCGCATTCGGATGGATCATGTCGTACAGCTGCGAGACTTTACGATCGGGGTCAGCAATGATCGGGAAGTTGACGCTGGTGTTCTGGGTCTCATTGATATCGTTGATCCAGCCCTTGTGCGACTCGACCGAATCGACCGACAGCGCAATCGCCTTGACATTGCGCTTGGTAAATTCATCCTTCAGCTTGGCGGTCAGGCCCAGTTCGGTGGTGCAGACCGGCGTGTAGTCGGCCGGGTGCGAAAAAAGCACGCCCCAGCTATTGCCCAGCCATTCATGAAACTTGATGCGGCCTTCGCTGGAATCCTGCTCGAAATCAGGGGCGATATCGCCCAAACGTAGAGACATCGTGTCCTCCATACACAGATTGGGAACCACTATAGCCAGATTGCCATCCAACCAAAACGACTATAAATTCACAACAACATCACTTTTCGTCATTAGGCGCGGCATTTGCTGACAACAGGGTGGAAGGCGTGCGCACATTGCCGGACAATGGCCGAAGCATTGATCCATCGCAGGGCGCGCGACGCGAGCGCTTGAAGTTTCGCGGCGCCCACACATATGCTAGCGAATAAGCGCGTCGACATATTGACGATTGAACTACCCCCCGACACCGAGGACCCGACCATGACGAACACTTCCCCCAACCTGGCCGATTCCGTCAATAAGGAGAAACTGATGACCGACGTGAAGACTGTACTGTCCGACGCTGAAACCCTGCTCAAACAAGCTGCGTCCACCAGCGGCGAAAAGGCCGCGGAACTGCGCGAGCGCGGTATGGGGATGCTCCGCCAAGCCAAGGAAAAAGCGCAGGACCTGCAAGACGCGGTCGTCCACAAGAGCAAGGCTGCCGCACGCGCCACCGATGACTACGTCCACGATCACCCGTGGCAAGCCGTGGGCGTGGCGGCCGGCGTGGGCCTACTGATCGGCCTGCTGCTCAACCGCAAGTAAGCCGCAGCACCCTGTCTGGCCGATGGCGCGCGCCCTGTGGATCGCGCCATCGGCCAGTTGCGTTTTAGCGGCTCCATTCCGGGCATGGCGCGTGCTGCGTTGGCAGCGGCGCTATCGGCTTTGCACCATTTCCACACTCCATGACCGACGACACCAGCCCAAAGCTGTTCGCTTCCCTGAAGAAATTGGCCGGCACGGTCGTCTCGATGCTGCAGACGCGGCTCGAGCTGGCAAGCGTCGAACTGGCTGAAGAAAAAGAACGGCTGCTCGGCACCGCCTTCCTGGGCATGCTGGCCGTGAGCCTCATTGGCCTGTCCATCATGACGCTGACGGCGTTGGTGGTCATCCTGTGCTGGGATACGTATCGTTGGCAATCCCTTGCCGTGATGGCGGCGCTGTATGCGCTGGGTGCGGCGGCGTGCCTGTGGAAGGTACGCTCGCTGCTGCGTGACGCACCGCCGCTGTTCGAGGCCACACTGGCCGAACTCGACAAAGACCGGGAGATCCTGCGCCGATGACTGACCCCACCGAACACGCACCGTCGCCCGGCACGTCCGTGAACGAACCCGCAGCGAGCGCGCGACATCATGTCCGTCCGTCACGCCGCGGTGGCGAGACACGCCTGCCACTGAGCGTTCGCAAGGAATTGCTGCTGACACGCGCCGCCCTGGAGCGCTACGACTACGCTCAAGCCCGCAACGATGTACATCGCGCCACCGGCCGCACCTTCAGCCTGGGCGGCCTCGGGGCGTTGCTGCCGAGCCTGCTCCGCCCGCTGGCGCGACCGAACAGCCTGATGCGGACGCTAGGCATTGCACGTGAATACCCGCTGGTCGGCACTGCGCTGTCACTCGCGTATGCAGGATTGCGCCGCACCGTCATCGGCCGGATCACGCGCAAGCTCGGCAAGGTGGGAATCGTGGCCGGAGCGGCCTGGTGGGGCTACAAAAAATGGCAAGAAGCACAAGCTGATCCTGCCAGCGCCCCAACTCCCGCCTCGAATATCGATCCTGACGAGATCATTCCTGGCAGCACCTCCTGAGGGCGACACACCCACCAAAAAGGCCGGACAATCCGGCCTTTCTCGTTTGCGGCAGTGCAATATCAGTGCAGCGGAATCGGATGGCGCATGCGTTCCCAGCGCCGAGCCATGTTCTGGCGCAATCCAGCGAGCCCGTGCGGCTGCTCGGGGGCGTCAACCTCGGCTCGAACGGGCTGCGCTGCCACATCCGCTTCATGCCCGATGCGCCGCCGACCATGCCACATCAGCGCGCCGCTGGCGGTCCAGCCGATCACGAACAGCGTGTCACCAACATGCCGAAGGGGATCGGGCGACGTGCCCGCATGGAAGATGGCGCCGAGCATATCGGGAGGCAACTCCGCGCAGATCCAGAGAAAAATGGCCGGCGCCGATGCAAAGACTCCCGGCTGCCACCACGGGTGGGCAACTTGCACATTATCGGTCTCCATGGCGCCCTCCGTCGCTTCTTCTAGTGATGTTTCGATCCTATGTCTCGCATGCGCAAATGGCGACCCTCCCGTCGCTGAATGGCATGTCGGATTCGTCCGACATCGGCCACCCGTCAACGCTTTGAGGCTGCTCCGTTTGGGCTAAGGGCCACTCCGCATGGCACGCGGATGGCGTAACCATGCGGCGACGGCACTGCGCCTGCGCGGGTGTGTTCAGGATTACGGCGGAGGAGCGCCACACCCGCTCATATGCATAATGCATAAAAGCGGCGCATTGATGCCGCACCGTATGCAACACACTCGCCCCACCATGCTTGCCGCCACCCACCTCCAACGCCGCGACGCACGCACCGATGTCACGTTGCTGCACCCTGCCACCCTTGCTGTGCGGGCCGGTGATCGTATTGCGCTATCCGGGCCATCGGGCGCAGGCAAAAGCGTGCTGCTGCGCGCGCTGGCATTGCTCGATCCGCTCGATGGCGGGCACGTGACATGGCACGGCCAGGCGATTGGGCCGCGCGCCGTTCCGGCTTATCGCTGTCACGTGGCGTACGTGCGCCAGCGCCCTGCGCTCCTGCCCGGTACGGTGGAAGACAACCTGCACATGCCGTACCGCCTACACGCGCGGCGACACAGCGCCGGATTCGATCGCGATGCCGCCATCGCCCTGCTTGCGGGTGCCCAGCGCGACGCCAGCTTTCTCGACAAGAACGCCATCGATCTTTCCGGCGGTGAAGCGCAGATCGCAGCGCTGGTCCGCACGCTGCAGACTCGGCCGACCGTCCTGCTGCTCGACGAACCTACGGCCGCCCTTGACCCCGCCTCCGCTCGCGCCGTTGAGGCGCTGTTGCAGCATTGGTTCGCTCAGGCGCCCGAGCGGCATGCGTGGATGTGGGTGACGCACGATCCGGCGCAAGCGGAACGCATCGGCAGTCGGCATTGGCGCATGGTTGCCGGGCAGCTCGACACGGAGCCCACGCGATGAACGGGCAGGACCTCTCGCTTTCCGCCTGGCAGGTCGGCATTGCGGCCGCGCTGATCCTCGTGAACGGCGCGTTATCCGTCGGGCTGGGGCTTGGGCTGGAACGCCGCTTGGCGTGGGCGGCCGTGCGGACCGTCGCGCAGCTGCTGGCGGTGGGCTTCGTTCTCGAATGGGTATTCGCTCACGCGTATTGGCCGGTGGTATTGGGCATCGTGGCCGTCATGACGTTGATTGCAGGGAATGCAACCGGTAGCCGCGGCGCGCGCGGCTATTCGGGCCTGCGATGGGACGGCACGTTGTCGGTCTTCGGCAGCACTTGGCTGATCGGGGTGATCGGACTGATGGCCGTATTGCAAGCGCGGCCGTGGTACGAGCCGCAATACGCCATCCCGATCATGGGGATGATTCTGGGGAACACGCTCACCGGCGTGGGGCTTGCCCTGGAGCGCATGACCGGCGAACTCACGGCCACGCGAGACCAGGTGGAGACCATTCTTGCGCTGGGAGGCACACGCTGGGAGGCGGCGCGCAATGCCGCACGGGCGGCCGTGCGCGCCGGCATGACACCGATCATCAATCAGATGACCGTCGTGGGCGTGGTGAGCTTGCCCGGCATGATGACGGGCCAGGTGCTGGCAGGGCAATCTCCGCTGGAGGCCGTGCGCTACCAGATCGTCATCATGTTTCTACTGGCGGCGTCTTCGGGCTTGGGGACGGTCGCGGCCGTGCTGCTGGCCTATCGCCGGCTGTTCAGCCGCGAACACCAGCTGCTGAGCGCACGCATCACGCAACGCGTCGGAGCGAAATAACATGCCCATCGCCCTATCCTGCGGCCTCGTGCTGCTCAACGAAGATGGCGATGTGCTCCTCGCCCACGCTACTGAAACGCGTCACTGGGACATCCCCAAAGGTGCGCCCGACCCCGGCGAGGACCACCGCGACACCGCCCTGCGCGAGACGCGCGAGGAAACCGGTCTCGTGCTCGACAGCCACGCCCTGATCGAACTGGGCAGGTTTCCGTATCGCCGTGACAAGGAGCTGCACCTGTTCGCCACACGCGTGCGCCGCGCGGAAGTTGCACTCAACACACTGACGTGCACGTCGATGTTCAACAGCTATCACAGCGGCCGGCTCATCCCCGAGATGGATGCGTACCGCTGGGCCACCGCAGACGAGGTGCCGAAGTATGCGAGCCAATCGCTCACGCGGTTGTTTGCGCAGACGTTGACGCTGGCGAGTATTGATGCCCGCCTGGCCGAGGCCGGGCTGTAGACGAACGGCACCTAAATCGGCACATCGCCTTCAATCGTCGTGCGATGCAGCGTGCGCCGAAATTTATCCGGGCACCCTGGCGCGAAATGGATGGTGGATCTGTTATCCCAGAACAGCATGTCGCCGGCGCGCCAGCGGTGCGTGTAGACGTTGTCGGCGCGGACGCTGTGGGCGAAGAGCTGCTCCAGCACGCTCGTGCTCTCGTCTTCCGGCAAACCCAGGATGTGCGAGGTGAAGCCTTCGTTGACGAAGAGCGCGCGCTTGCCCGTTTCCGGATGCGTGCGCACGACGGGGTGGTCAACCGGCGGCACGGCGTCGCGCTGCGCTTGCGTGAGTGGCGGGCGCCAAGTCGACAGCGCGCGCAATCGCTCGTAACGGTACACATACGAATGCACCGCGCGGCGGCCTTCGATAATGCGCTTGAGATCAGCGGGCAGCGTTTCGTATGCGCGGACCATGTTGGCAAACAGCGTGTCACCGCCCTCTTCCGGCAACTCGCGCATCAACAGCATCGAACCGAGGCTCGGCAGCGGCTTGTATGACAGATCCGAATGCCAGTCGCGCCCCGCATCGCCCAGACCGATCGGCTGGCCGTTCTCGACCACGTTGGAGACAACGAGGATCTCCGGGTACCCGGTCAAATGAAATTGGTTCAGCACGTGCACCTGCTGCGGCCCGAAAAGGCGGCTGAATGCCACCTGCGCCTGCGGGGTGAACTGCACATCACGGAAAACGAGCAAGCCATCGTGTGCCAGCCACGCTTGGCGGATAGCGGCGATGTCGGCGGCAGAGAGGTCCGCCGCATCGCCTAGGCCCAGGATCTCTGCACCCAGCGGTGCACCCGGCAAGCGGCGAACGTGGAACCGGGCCGTGTGAACGGCAGGTGCATCAGCGGCAAGAACAGCGTCGGACATGATGTAAGCGCGCAGCAATAGACGAATTCCACATTACACCGCCCGCACCCGTCGCGTGCCAACGAAGGAATGCTCAGATCGATACGCGTTCAGCCGCCGACGGTGGCGCCAGGCAGGGTGCCTTCCACCGCATAGCAGTCGATGGGGCGGGCACTATACAGACCGTTCCGCCCCCCGAAGGAAGCAATCTGCATACGCATGTCGAGCGCACGACTATGCGTAGTGCACGCGCATGCGCTCCAGGCACGCGCGCACATCACCCACGACGAGGTGGCAGCTGCAAGCAATCATGAGGTTGCGCGGCAGGCCGAAATCTTCCACGGCCCAGCCGTCTGCATCGTTGCCGTTGGTGTTCGGCACCTGCCCCAAGAGTGGCACCGCCGGTACGTTGTAGCACCACACATCTTTGCCACGGGCGATGGCGTAGCCGATTTCAAAGCACGTGCCGGAATCGGGTTCATAGCCACGAAAGTCCGCTACGTTGGCAAGCACGGCGTCGGCGGAGTCGATCAGCGCGATGTTCTGGCGGTAGATTTCCGCGGCGGTCGCAGGGCCATCGGCCTGGGGCGCGATCGTGTTATCGAGCGGATACAGGCCGATGTAGCCGAACTCCGCACACAGCGTCTTGAGCGCTTCGCCATGCGCGATGGGATCAGGACGGAAAACGTCCGGCCCAGCAAGATACAGGCGCAACGTCATGATGCCTGCTCCACCGAGCGCACCGTCGAAGCACGTTCGACCAGCGTACCCGGGAGCAACACGACTCGGGCATCGCCGCTCACACCTTCGATGCGTTCATGCACGAATTCGACCGCCTTGTAACCGATGTCGTATGTCGGTTGCCGGATCGTGGTGATGCCGATCAACTCCGCCCACTCCGGATCATCGATCGACAGCAGCGCCGCCCGCTCCTGCCAAGCTGTGCCAAATCGCGTGCGCAGATGCCGCGCGACGACCAGCGCAACCGGCGCGTTGGCAACAAACAGCGCCAGTCGTTTTCCGCTCCGCTGGTGCACCGCCTCGATGCGTGCATCGATCTCTGCCAGCGCACGCTCGACTGAGGCCGGGTCGTTCAGGTCCAACACCACAGCCGGCTCCGCTGGCTGGCCTCGCGCTGCCATCGTCTCTCGGAAGGCGAGTTCGCGCTCACGCCGCGAACTGACCTGCTCGAACGGCTGCACGATGAACTGGATGCAATCGAAACCTTGATCCAGCAAATGCTGCACCCCCAACCTGACGGCGTCGCGGTTATCGAGGCCCACCAGGTCAGCGTCGAACCCTTCGACCGTGCGATCCACCAGCACGGCGGGAATACCGCCGCCCCGCAGCGGACGCAACACGGCCTCTTCTGCACCGAGCGCGTTGACGATCAGCCCCTCGACCCGGTACGTCGTCAGCAACTGGACGAACCGGCGCTCCATCTCGATCTCGTTTGCGGCATGGCAGATGAGCGGCATGTAGCCAAGCGCATGGCAGGCCGCCTCCACGCCTTGCAGCACTTCGATCGTATAAGGATTGGTCAGATCGGCCACCAGCATACCGAGCAGGCGATTGCGCCCGCGCTTGAGGCCGCGTGCCATCTGGTTGGGCCGGTAGTTCAACCGCTGGATGGCGGCTTCGATGCGCTGTCGCAAATCGTCGGACAGGACTTGTGTCTCGCCATTCAGATAGCGGGACACGCTGGTCTTGCCGGTTCCCGCTTCGCGGGCTACGTCGGTGATAGTCGCAGGGCGCGAGGAGGAGGATGGGAAATCAGTCACGATGCGCTTCAGAACGGGCCGTCGGCGCGGGGGCCGGAGCCGGAGCCGGAGCCGGAGTGCGAGGATCATAGCGCAATCCCCACGCCCCGCTCATGAGCCGCGGGCCCGCTCCAGCACCTGCGGATTCACGAGGTTCTCACGCAACGTTCCAGCCAGCGCCCTGACCAGGTTGTCGGCCGCGCAGCGGGCCATTGCGTGTCGTGTCTCGTGCGTTGCAGAGCCGATATGGGGCAGTGCCACCACGTTCTTCATCGCCAGCAATGGCGAGTCGGCGGGCAGCGGCTCCTGCTCGAACACGTCCAACCCCGCGCCGCGGATCGTGCCGTTGCGCAATGCATGGATGAGCGCTGCCTCGTCAACGACGGGCCCACGCGATGCATTGATCAGGATCGCACTGTGTTTCATTTTCGCCAGTTCCGCCGCGCCGATCAGGTGCTGCGTTTCGGGCGTTAGCGGCACCTGCAGGCAAACAAAATCGGCTTCGGCCAACAACGTGTCGAGCGTCACACGGCGCGCGCCGTACTGTGCTTCGGCTTCCGGATGCGGATTCCGGTTCGTGTAGAGCACATGCATCCGGAACCCGAGCGCTGCGCGGCGCGCCAATGCCGCACCGATCCGACCCAGCCCGACGATGCCGATCGTCTTGCCCTGGACGTCCGTGCCGTAAAGTTCTGGCCCGATGCTGCGCTGCCAATTCCCGGCCCTGACCCACTCGGCAAGCTCCACGACACGCCGCGCCGACGCGAGAATCAGCGAAAACACGGTATCGGCGGTCGACTCGGTCAACACATCAGGTGTATGCGCCAGTGCAATGCCTCGGCGCGTGAGATCAGGCACGTCGAAATTGTCATAGCCGACCGAGATCGTGGACCACGCCTTGAGCCGTGGCGCGCAGTCGAGCATCTGAGGCGTGATCTTCAGGCTCGCACCGATCGCGCCGTCGGCGTTGGCAAGCGCCTCGGTCAACGCCGCAGCACCGTCGACCTGCACGAGTTCGACATGCTGGCGCAACTGGGCGGCCACATCATCGGGCAACGGCTTGTACGCAACGACAAGAGGTTTCATCGGCTCACTTTCCAGGCATGGGGTGGGCGAGCGCGTAAGCATCACGCGGTTGCGGCTTGACGCAGAGCGTGAGGATCACGGCGGCCAACAGCGCCGCGCTCATGAATGCGTAAGATGCCAGCGGCGAGCCCGTGGCACCGTTGAGGTAGCCCACGAAGTACGAACCGACAAACGAACCGAGGGCGCCCATGCTGTTGATCAGCGCCATCGCGCCACCCGCGACGTTCTTCGGCAGCAACTCCGGCACGATCGCGAAAAACGGGCCGTACGGCGCATACATCGCCGCGCCGGCAATGACGAGCAGCGCGTACGACATCCAGAAATGCGTGGACCCAAGCCCATACGATGCAGCGAACGCCGCCGCGCCCACCAGCAGGAACGGCCAAACGAAGCCGCGCCGCGAGCCCAACTTGTCGGATGCCCACGACGCAGCGAGCATCGCGATGGTGGCCGCAAGATATGGCAGCGCCGACAGCCAGCCCGTCTCGACCATGCCAAGCGACGAGCCGTTCTTCACGATCGATGGCAGCCACAGCACGAAGCCATAGACGCCGATGCTCCAGCAGAAGTACTGCGCGCACAGCTTGATCACGACAGGCGAGCGGAATGCCTCGCTATAGTTGCGCATCGGCTTGATGGCCGCCTGCTCCGCCGCCAAAGCCTGTTCCAGGTCGCGCTTTTCCTGTGTGCTCAGCCACGATGCCTGCGCGGGCTTGTCCTGCACCAGACACCACCAGCACACGGCCCAGATGATGGCGGGCACGCCCTCCGCGATGAACATGTGGCGCCAGCCAAACTCGCGCACGAGGTAACCCGATACCACCGACATCCACAGCACCGTCACGGGATTGCCGAGGATCAGAAACGTATTCGCGCGCGAGCGTTCTTGCTTGGTAAACCAGTTGCTGATGTAGATCAGCATTGCCGGCATGACGGCCGCCTCGACCACGCCCAGCACAAACCGAATCGCCAGCAGCGAGGGAATGTCACTTACGACACCCGTCAGCGCGGCGCACAAGCCCCATAACACGAGGCTGATGAACACCAGCTTCTTCACGCTCCGGCGCTCGGCATAGATGGCGCCCGGAATCTGGAAGAAAAAGTAGCCAAGGAAGAACAGCGCACCGATCAACGACGACAGACCCTGGCTGATCCCCAGATCGTGATTGATGCCGGCCGCCGCCGCGAAACCATAGTTGGCGCGGTCGAGGTAGGCCAGGCTGTAGGTGATAAAGACGATCGGCATGATCATCCACCAGCGCCGCGCCGCGAGTTGCGTTGCCATGGTCGTGTCTCCTTTGATGGTTTGCGTCGCCCGCGAGGGACGGCAGTCGAAGCGCTGCGTTACACGCTGGAAATGGGTTCCGGCACGCGCATCATGCGAGCCGGTCGCTCAAGCACATTGAGCTCGGCGCGAGTCGGCAGGCCTTCGGAATCTCCGATCACCTGGATTGCCAGCGCGCCAATACGGTTGCCGCGCGCCACGGCCAACCCGGGGGACTGCCCTTCAAGCAGCGCGCTGACAACGCCCACTGCAAAACCGTCACCCGCGCCCACCGTATCGACGACGCGCTCCACGCGCACGCCGTCGGCGATGCCTTCTGCGCCGTCGGCGGTCCGGTAGTACGCGCCGGCAGCACCCAGCTTGATGGCAACACCACGGGCACCTTGATCGAGATAGAAGCGCGCGATATCGGACGGGCTGTCATAGCCGGTCAGTTGCTGCCCCTCGGCCAAGCCGGGCAGCACCCAATCGGAAAGCGCCGCCAGCGCGTTCAGCGTGCTCACCATCTTCGCAGCGGACGGCCACAGCGTTGGGCGCAGATTCGGATCGAACGAGATCGAGCCACCGGCCGCGCGCACCTCTCGCGCGAGGTGGAACGCAAATTCACACGACGACGCCGAAATGGCGGGGGCCACACCCGTGAGATGCAGATGGCGAGCGCCGAGCACATAGTCGGCCACATAGTCGGCGGGGGAGAGGCGGCTGGCGGCCGAGCCTTTACGGAAGTACTCGACACGCGGATCACTACCGTCGTCGGCCCGTGACTTCAGTTGGAAGCCGGTCGGAAACTGCGGGTCCACCGCCACACATGAGGCATCTATCCGTTCGCGTGCCAGTGTTTCCAGCACGTATTCGCCAAACGAGTCCTGCCCCACCCGGCTCACATAGCCGACGCGAAAACCCAGCCGGCTCAAGCCGATGGCCACGTTCAGATCGGCACCCGCAATGCGCTTGGTGAACTGCGTGGCGTGCGCGAGCGGCCCAGGCGCCGTCGCCACGAACATCGCCATGGCTTCGCCGTAGGTGATGACATCCAACATCTGTGACATGCGTAAGCTCCTTTGATGTCGAGCCACAGTCAGGCGGCCTTGAGCCACGTGACATGCCGATGCGCATCGACAGCGAGATCGACCGCGTCGAACGGAAATTCGATGCCGCGCGGAACATCACCCGGCAATGCCGCCAGCACGGCGGCGAACCGCGCATCGTTGCCCGCGGGCGCCACCGCAAAACGGCGTGCTCCCTCGCCCGCGACGCTTTTGCAATGGATGTATTCAACGTACGGAGCTAAGGCCCGTGCGCACGCCAGCGGCACTTCGCCCGACCATTCCCAGTTGCCGATGTCGAACGTCATGCCCAGCATGTCCGCCACGCCCGCCCCTTCCAATGCGTCGAACAAACCTCGAAACTGCGCCAGCGAGCCGCCCACGGCCTGTTGACCGTTCTCAACCAGCGCCCGTGCGCGCCAGCCTTGCAGCAGTTGGGCCAGCACGCCTGCTGAGGCATCGCCTGAAAAACCGCCAAGCTGAAACTTCACGATGCGCGCGCCCAGACTTTGCGCTTCGAGCAGCGCGCCCCGGATAGCGACCGCGTCCAGAGCACCGTCGTTCGTGTACAGCGTGGCCGGCGTCGAATAGACCGCCCAGAGACCATGCGCGGCAATCAGCCGACCCAAGGCAGCGAGAAGCGTTGTCGATACCGTCCCATCGAGCCCCGCGGGCAACAGTTCACGCCGCACTTCGAAACCGGCTGCACCCACCGACGCGGCTACGGGAACATAAGCGTGATGCCCCTGCTCAAGCACCTGAGCGGCGCCAAACGCGCTTGCCACGATCACGATATCTGCCATTTGTGCACTTTTCTCTGCATGGAACCGGTTCCAATAGAGGATATGGTGGTGGTTGGTAGCTATGAGCGCTATAGAGGAAATCCCTAGCGGCGCCGGCAGAATGCGACGCGCCGGCCATATGACCGGCCGTAATCAAGGGGATGCGCTAAGGGAAAATCGCAGCGTGCTATCGATGTGGGGAGCTGCGTCCACGCAGAGCGCGAGGAGATGAAGTTGGCCGGGAGGACAACCAAACAAAAAGGGCCGACAGTTGCCTGTCAGCCCTTCGAATTTTGGTGGGTCCTGCGGGATTCGAACCCGCGACCAATAGATTAAAAGTCTACTGCTCTACCGACTGAGCTAAAGACCCCAAAGACCGCGATTATAGGAAGATATCGGCGATTCTGTCAACGCCCATCAGATCAAACCAGACGCTCCATCCGCCACATCTGATAGCGGAACGCCAGCACCGCGCCGATCACGATCCCGGCCAGCGCGATGAACGAGCCAATTGCCAGCGTCGACACGCCCGACAGCCCCTGCCCGATCGTGCAACCGAGCGCCGTGACGCCGCCAATGCCCATCAGGACGCCGCCAATGATGTGGTTGCCCGTGTCCTCGGCATTGGCAAAGCCCTCCCAGCGGAACGAGCGCGTGCCCAGTGCCACCGCCGCCGAGCCGGCAATCACGCCCAACACGCTCACGATGCCGACTGTCAGCACCTTCGACGTATCGCTGAAGAACATCAGCCACTCCAGCGTGTACGACACCGGCGCCACGAAGCTCAGCGCTTCCATGCGGCCGCTGTTGGTCGCCACGAACGCTTCCTGCAGCGTGTTCGGATCTTCCTGTACGTAACCGAGATGCCCCGACACGTACCACATGCCGACGATGATGAGGCCAACGCCGATGCCTCCCAGCAGGTTGTCACCGGTGCGGAAATCGCGCGCGAGTAGCGCCCACAGCGACAGCGCCCCGCCGATCACCAGTGCCAGCACCAGACGCAGCATGCGCACATCGGCAGAGAACGCGTGGCCCAGCACGCTCGGTAGATCCTGCGACGTCGGCAGCGCAATGGCTACGCTGTCCACCGTGGCCACACGCACCACGCCAAAGACGCCCTTGAGCGTCATGTACGCCGCCAGCCCCAGAAACACAAAGACGACGACCGACTTCAGATTGCCGCCGCCAATGCGCACCAGCGTCTTGCTGCCGCAGCCCGAGCCCAGCACCATGCCGAAACCGAAGAGCAGGCCGCCCACCAGCGACGACAGCCAAAGCAGCTTGCTCGCCGTGTAGATCGTCTTGCTCGTATCGATCAGGCCAAGCCAGCTCAGGCAGCCCGTGCCGATCATGGCCACGCCGATGGCCAGCGCCCACATGCGCAGCCTGTTCCAGTCGCCGATATTGACGACGTCGGACACCGCGCCCATCGTGCAGAAGTGCGTGCGCTGAAGGATCGCGCCAAACACAAACGTAAGCGCAAACGTGGCCCACAGCACCGTGTGGGACAACGCGTTGAGGTCAATATCGGGCATGGTTCGTCAGGCGTAGCGGGTGGGGTCGGGCACGCCAGCGGCGTCAAACCCGGCCTTGCGGATGCGGCACGAATCGCACACGCCGCACGCGCGGCCGTCGTCGTCGGCCTTGTAGCACGACACGGTCAGGCCGTAGTCCACGCCCAGCCGCACGCCGGCCTGGATGATTTCCGCCTTGGTCATGTTGATGATGGGTGCGTTCACGCGGATGCGCTCGCCTTCCACGCCGGCCTTCGTCGCCAGATTGGCTAGCGCTTCATAGGCGGCAACGTATTCGGGACGGCAATCCGGATAGCCGGAGTAGTCCACGGCATTCGCGCCAAAGAACAGGTCACGTGCGCCCATCGCCTCGGCCCAGCCGAGCGCCAGCGACAGCATGATCGTGTTGCGCGCCGGCACATACGTGATCGGGATGCCCGATTGCGCACCGTCGGTCGGCACGTCAAGCGCATCGTCCGTCAACGCCGAGCCACCGAACTTACGCAAGTCCAAATCGACGATTTCATGGCGCACTGCGCCCAGCGTCGCCGCCACTTTCTTGGCCGCTTCCAACTCGGACGAGTGGCGTTGGCCGTAACGCATCGACAGCGCGTAAGTCTCAAAGCCGTCGGCATTGGCCATGGCGAGCACGGTGGCAGAGTCCAGCCCGCCGGAGAGCAGGACGATGGCGCGTTTTTTCATGGGTGAAGCCTTGCAAAGCAAATCGGGAAGGCCCGCATTTTAGCGTGCCGCCGCCCAGCTTGCGCCCGACGCGGCATATGCCCGCCATTCGGCGCCCCATGAAAAACGCCCGCCGGTGCAGCCACGGGCGGGCGCTGGTCCACATGCTGGGCGGCTTGCCGATCAGCGCATCGTCTTCAGACGGCTTTGGGCGGTCTTGGCCTGCTCGGTACCGGGATACTGCGAGGCCACCGTTTCGAGCGTCTTGCGTGCAGCCGCCTTCTGGCCCGACTCGCCTTGGTTGGTCGCCACCTGCAGCAGCGCATCGGGCGCCTTCGGATGCTGCGGATTAGTGCGGGCCATGTTCTCCAGCACGTAGCTCGAGCCCTTGTAGTCGCGCTGCGCATAGAGCGCGTTGCCCAGCCAGAACTGCGCCAGCGGCAGATACGGGCTTTGCGGATACTTCTTCACGAACGCCGAGAACTGATTGCCCGCGCCCTTGAAGTCGCCGCCCTGGAACGCCTTGAGCGCAGCATCGTATTCCGGCTTCTCGTTCGGCTGGACCATGCCTTCGCGACCATCCACCGTTGCTTGCTGCGGCTCGAACTTCTTCAGGCGCGCATCTAGGTCAGAGTAGTAATCCTTTTGTTGCTTGGTCAGCGTATCGACGCTGTTCTGCAACACTTCGTTCTGCCCGCGCAGGCGCGCCACTTCGGATTTGAGCGTCTCGATCTGGTTTTGTGCGTCGATCAGGTTCTTGCTGTTCTGATCGATGCGCTGGGCCGCCGTCGACTGGAAGTTGTTGAACTTGTCGCGCATGTCGATGATGGCGCGGCGCGCCTCATCGTCGTCAAACACCCCCGCTGCCGCCGGGCCGGCCATGGTGAGGGCGCCACCCGCGACGAGCGTCGCCATCAGGATGGCCCGACGCGTGGCCCCATAAGCGCGCTGTTTCATCATCGTATTCATGTGATTGCCAACGTAAGAACGCCGGCCGCAACCTCGCAGCCGGCGCGTTCCACTTCAAACCATACCGATTAGTAGACGATGTCGGCGCGGCGGTTCTGTGCCCACGAGTCTTCGTCGTGGCCGGTCGCTTGCGGCTTTTCCTTGCCCAGGCTCACGGCTTCCATCTGGCTGTCAGGCACGCCCATGGACGACAGGGCGCGACGCACGGCCTCGGCACGCTTCTGGCCCAGTGCGAGGTTGTATTCGCTGGTGCCGCGCTCGTCGGTGTTGCCCTGGATCAGGACCTTACGCTGGTTGTGCGACTGTAGGTAGCGCGAGTGCTGGCCCAGGAGGCCTTGGTACTCCGACTTGACCGAGTAGCTGTCGAAATCGAAGTAAATGCTGCGCTTGGCCAGCGGGCTGTTCGGGTCGGTCAGTTCGTCGCGGCCCACGTCCACCGGGGTCACCGTACGGGCATCAGCGCCCGTGCCAGCAGCACCGCCCGTACCGTTCTTGGCGGTGTCATCGAGCTTCACGCCCGAGCTGCAAGCGCCCAGGGCCAGCAGCGCGGCAATGGCTGCGAGTTTGATCATGGTTTGGGACTTCGACATGTCCGATTTCTCCTAGTGGAACAGCTTCGTTATTGCATGAAAGGACCCCACGCCGGCTCACGAACTTCGCCGGCCTGGAGGGAAAGAACCTGACGCGTACGGCCATCGGTCGACACCGCGGCCAACACCGATTTGCCGCCAACGCGCGTGGCATACAGGATGAACTTGCCGTTGGCCGCAAAGCTCGGCGATTCGTCGTTCGAGGTGTCCGTCAGCGCGTTCACATCGCCGTTGGACAAGTCCTGCGTGTACAGGCGGAAGGCACCCCCCACGCGCGAGATGTACGCGAGCAGCTTGCCGTCCGGCGACACACGCGGGCTCGTGTTGTAGCTGCCCTTGAACGTCACGCGTTGCGCACCGCCCGACTCCTCTCCGTCAACCGACATGCGATAGATCTGCGGAGCACCACCACGGTCGCTCGTAAAGTAGATATAACGGCCATCCGGCGAGAACGACGGCTCGGTATCGATCGCGCTGCTGCGGCTCAGGCGGCGCAGGCCCGAGCCATCGGCGTTGACCAGGTAGACCTGCGTATTGCCATCGCGCGAGAGCGACACCGCCACGTGGCGGCCATCCGGCGACCAAGCCGGCGCCGAGTTGTTGCCCTTCTGGTTCGAAATGACCGTGCGGCGGCCTGCCACCAGGTCATGCACGTACACCACCGGCTTCTTGCTCTCGAACGACACATACGCGACCTTGGTGCCGTCCGGCGACCACGACGGCGAAATGATCGGCTCATTGCTCGTCAACGCGATCTGCGGGTTGGCGCCGTCCGAATCGGAAATCTGCAGCTGGAACCGGCGGCCGACCTTGGACACGTACGACAGGCGCGTCGCAAAAACGCCGCGCTCGCCAATCAGCTTCTGATAGATGTAATCGGCAATTTCGTGTGCAGCCAGGCGCAATTGGCCAGGGCCACGCGTAAGCGACAGGCCGCCCAGGCTTTCGCCCTTTGCGGTGTCGTACAGGCGGAAGCGGATTTCGTAGCGATCGCCGTTGCGGGTCACGGTGCCGCCCACGAAGGCTGCGGCCCCCTTGGACTTCCAGGCACCCAGGTCAGGCGCCGGGCTTTCCGGCACGACCGCCCCGGCCACATCGACGTTTGAGAAGCGGCCGCTGCGCACCAGGTCTGCCCGGACGATGGCCGAGAGGTTTTGCGGAGCCTGTGCCTCGCCCTGGAAGTTGGCGATCGCGATCGGGTACTGGCTGGCGCCAACGCCCGAGATCTCCACGTTGAGCTGGGCATGGGCCACGCCGGCGCTTGCCGCGGTCAGCAACAACGCCTGCGCCGCGCGTCGAAACATCGGGATCCACATCGTTCGCATCATGTTCATCTTCCCTACTATCAAATCCGGAATCTGAGTACCGTCGGCCGGCGCCGCCTGCGCGAGCACCGACCCGTTATTCCTTTGGCCGGAACGTCAGGATGACGCTCGACGGCGCTTTGCCATTGGTATCGCGTGGCAGCGGGTCAGAACGCTCGACCGCGCGCATGACAGCCTCGTCATAGGCGCCGTTGCCGCTCGATTTGGTCAGGCGCTTGGACAAGATCGAACCGTCTGGCGCCATCTGCACCGACACGACCGCCGACGGGTTGCCATTGACGGCCGAAGGATCGAACAGGATGTTCGGCTTGACCTTGGCCCGCACACGCTCGGCATACCCTGCCGATGCTGTACCGCCCGTGCCCTGGGCATTGCCAACACCACCGCCGGAGCCCGCCACCGTGCCAGTCGCGCCCGCCCCCGCCATTGCGCGCAACCGATCCAGTTGGGCCTGACGCTGTGCATTGGCACGCGATTCATTCGCCTTACGCTCGGCATCGGCCTTGGCCTTGGCTTCTGCGGCAGCCTTGGCTTTCAATTCCTTCTGCTTCGCTTCGGCTTCCGCCTTGGCCTTGGCTTCGGCCTGGGCTTGCAGTTGCGCATTCTTGCGAGCCTGCGCCGCGTCGGCAGCAGCCTTTTCAGCCGCTTTTTCCTTGGCCTGCTGTTCGGCCAAGGCCTTGCGTTGGAGTTCCGCCTGACGGGCTTGTTGCTCTTCCTTCAGACGGGCCTGACGCTGTGCTTCGGCGCGGTCTTGCGCGGCGCGCCGGGCGAGCTCGGCCTCACGGGCCGCCGCAGCCTCCTGCTCACGCTTGCGCTTCTGCTGCTCAAGCGCGATATCGGCTTCCTCTTCCACCTTGGCCGGCGGTGCTTTGATCACCGGTTCCGGCTTGACCTCAGGCACCGGGGCGGACTGCTGCACGGCCTGCTGAACCGCCGCCTCGTCCCACAACTCGGCCTCTTCGCCGCGCGGGGTGCTGCTCTGCCACTGCACGCCAAAGTACAGAAAGATGAGCAGCAGAATGTGTGTCAGGACCGCCAGCCCGAACGCGCGCAGCGTGCCGCGCTCGCGAACAGGCTCGTAACGGTGCAACGACGTCGTAGCCATGACGATCAGGTTGCCTCGCCCGGATTCTTCAACGTGCTCATGACGATTTCACCATCAGGCCGACGCGCTTCACGCCATCGCCCTTGAGCACGCTCATCACGGTCAGCACGCGGTCGTACTGGACCGACTTGTCGGCGGCAATCACGACGGGCTGATCGGGGTTTTCGTCAGTGCGCTGCTTCACAAATGCGCGCAGCTCGTTGTTGTTGGCGAGCTTCTGCTCGATTGCTCCCGAACCTGTTTTGACGCGAGCAAGGATCGTGCCGTCACCCTTGATGGTCACGACGATGGGTGGCTGGGTCTGCTGCGGCGTGGCGTTGGCCACCGACGGCAGATTGACCACCCCCGGGTTCACCACGGGCGCCGCCACCATGAAGATGACCAGCAGCACCAACATCACGTCGATGTACGGAACGACGTTGATGTCGGCCTTGGCCCGTCGGGCGCGGCGCGTTCGCTGGATGGTAGCCATGAGCGCGGCTCCTTAGCGCGTCTGGCGCTGGAGGATGTTCGAGAACTCTTCCATAAAGCTCTCGAAGCGGTTGGCCAGGCGGTCCATCTCGGTGGCGTAGCGGTTGTAGGCAATCACCGCCGGAATGGCCGCAAACAGGCCGATGGCCGTGGCGACCAGCGCTTCGGCAATACCAGGCGCCACGGCCGATAGCGTGGCCTGCTGCACGTTGGACAGGCCGCGGAAGGCGTTCATGATCCCCCATACGGTACCGAACAGGCCGATATACGGACTGACCGAGCCAACCGACGCCAGGAATGGCAGGTGAGATTCAAGCGAATCCATCTCGCGCTGGTAGGCCGCACGCATGGCACGGCGCGAGGCATCGAGAATGGCGCTCGGATCGCCGCCGCCGCGCTGCAGCTCGCGCGCCTTGAGGTATTCGCGCATGCCGGCTTCAAAGATGCGCTCCAGCGCACCGGTCGTGTGGCGGTTGTTGGCAGCGCTCTGATACAGCGCCTGCAGGTCGCCGCCGGCCCAGAAATCGCGCTCGAACGATTCGGTCTGGCTGCGCGCGGCGCGCAAGGCAAAGGCTTTGCGGAAGATGTACGTCCAGGAGAACAGCGACATCACCAGCAGCAGGCCCATGACGAATTGGACCAGGAGGCTGGCGTGCAGCACCAGCGAGACGATCGACAGATCTTGTGTGACCTCGACGGGATTCATGCGGCGGCTTTGATGGTTGCGAGTACGGGAGCGGGAATCGGGGTCGGCCGGAAAGTGAGCCGGTCTACACATCCAACACGAATCGTGCCTGATGCGAGCAAAACGTCGCCGCGCCAGCCTTCTTGGGCGAATTGGACCGACGCGGAGCCGACCCGTTCCATACGCGAACGGATCTGCAGCAGGTCATCCAGGCGTGCTGGCGCGCGGTAGTCCACGGCGGTGCTACGCACCACGAAAATGGCCCCGGTCGTGTCGGCCAGCGCCTGCTGGTCGACCCCCAGTGCGCGCAGCCACTCAGTGCGTGCGCGCTCAAAAAATTTCAAATAGTTGGCGTAAAACACCACGCCACCCGCGTCGGTATCTTCCCAATACACACGCAGGTTCCAGTCAAAAGAAGCCATCGGGTAATTTTACCAACACGCAAGTGACGGCCAGCCATCCACCGACCGGCCGAGGGCTTGCGCTGGAATTCAGGCCATGCCTCGCGTCACGCTGGTGGCCGAGAATGACTGGCAAACGGGCATCAGCTCCATCGCGTTGACATTGAAGTGCGCGGGAAGCGCCGCCATCCAGTAGACGGCCTCGGCGATGTCGTCGGCGGTCAACGCTTCCGTGCCCTCGTAGACCTTCTCCACGCGGGCATCGTCGCCCTTGAAACGCACGTTGGAAAACTCCGTACCGGAGCAAAGGCCTGGCTCGACGTTCGATACACGTACGCGGGTACCGGTCAGGTCTGCACGCAAATTCAACGAAAACTGGCGCACGAACGCTTTGGTAGCGCCATACACGTTGCCGCCCGGGTACGGGTACGTCCCGGCGATCGAGCCAATATTGATGATGTGACCACGATTGCGTTCGACCATGGCCGGAAGCAACGCACGCGTCATATGCACCAGCCCGGAGCAATTGGTGCCGATCATGCGGTCCCAATCGGTCAGGTCAGCACGCTGGGCGGGTTCGAGGCCCAGCGCCAGACCGGCGTTGTTGACCAGCACGTCGACTTCGCGCCACCCCTCGGGCAGCGTACCCGGCAGCGCAGCAACGGCGTCGGCATCCAGCACGTCCAGCACGAACGGCAGCACGGCGTCGCCCAATTCAGCCTTGAGCGCATCAAGGCGGTCCTGGCGGCGGCCTGCCGCGATCACACGATGGCCTTCTCGCACAAAACGCCGCGCGATGGCCGCGCCGAACCCAGCCGTTGCGCCGGTCACGAATACGATCATGGAAGTGTCTCCGGGCCTGAAAAAACGAAAGGTCAGAGTTTACCTGAAGCGTTGTGTGGTATTGCACCGCAATGTGCGCGTCGGCACGCCCGCTTCTTGCAGCGGCCATGGGGCTGTCGTACACTCGCGGGCAACCATTCCACCTTGCGCGACTGGCGAATCCTGAAGCTGCTTTGAGCGGCTTCGACATGTGGGCAGCGACCACGAGGAAGCGCAAGGTTTCTGGCGTCATGCACAACGGCGCCTGCCGCTCGCCTGGGCAGCGAATGGGAAGCACAGGGTGACTTGGACACCCGCTGCAATCGGCCAACCCCGAGCGCAGTCGTTCAAGCCGCGCGCATGTTTCCCCACGCCTCGCCCGATCTCCGCCATTTCCGTTTCGTTTCAGACCAGACACTCGCCATGTTCGAACGCAGCCGCTATACGATCGACCAGATCGATCCCGAAATCTTTGCCGCCATCCAGAAGGAAAATCAGCGTCAGGAAGACCACATCGAGCTAATTGCCTCCGAGAACTACACCTCCCCGGCCGTGATGGCCGCGCAGGGCTCGCAACTGACCAACAAGTACGCCGAGGGCTATCCCGGCAAGCGTTACTACGGCGGTTGCGAATATGTGGACGTGGTGGAACAGCTCGCCATCGACCGCGTGAAGCAGCTCTTTGGCGCGGAAGCCGCCAACGTGCAGCCGAACTCGGGCTCGCAGGCCAACCAGGGCGTGTTCTTCGCCGTGCTCAAGCCGGGCGACACGATCATGGGCATGAGCCTGGCCGAAGGCGGCCACCTGACGCACGGCATGGCGCTCAACATGAGCGGCAAGTGGTTCAACGTTGTGAGCTACGGCCTGAACGCGCAGGAAGACATCGATTACGACGCGCTCGAAGCCCTGGCGCAAGAGAAGAAGCCGAAGCTGATCATCGCGGGCGCATCGGCATTTGCGCTGCGCATCGATTTCGAGCGCATCGGCAAGATCGCCAAGTCGATCGGCGCGTACTTCATGGTGGACATGGCGCACTACGCCGGCCTGATCGCCGCTGGTGTGTACCCGAACCCGGTGCCGCACGCAGACTTTGTCACGACGACCACGCACAAGAGCCTGCGCGGCCCGCGCGGCGGCGTGATCCTGATGAAGGCTGAACACGAAAAGGCCATCAACTCGGCGATCTTCCCGGGTATCCAGGGCGGCCCGCTGATGCACGTGATCGCCGGCAAGGCAGTGGCGTTCAAGGAAGCCCTGTCGCCGGAGTTCAAGGCTTATCAGCAACAGGTCGTGAAAAACGCTGCCGCCATGGCCGAAACGCTGATGGCCCGTGGCCTGCGTATCGTGTCGGGCCGCACCGAAAGCCACGTGATGCTGGTCGATCTGCGCGCCAAGAAAATCACCGGTAAGGAAGCTGAGAAGGTGCTGGGTGACGCACACATCACCGTCAATAAGAACGCGATTCCGAATGACCCGGAAAAGCCGTTCGTGACGTCGGGCGTGCGCCTGGGTTCGCCGGCCATGACCACGCGTGGCTTTAAGGAAGCGGAGGCCGTGAAGGTCGCCCACCTGATCGCCGATGTGCTGGACAATCCGCACGACGAAGCGAACATCGCCGCCGTGCGCGCCAAGGTGGCCGAGCTGACCAAGCAGTTCCCGGTCTACGCCTAAGGCATCCGCCGATGGCCGGATCTTCCGGCCACGTAGTACCCTGCCGCGATGCGCCTGCCCAGGCCATCGCGGCGTTGTTCTTTTAGCGCAGTGCGTTCTTTGAGGTTGCCGAGGAGACCACCGGCATGAAATGCCCCTTTTGCGGCCACGCGGCCACCCAGGTGATTGATACCCGCATGTCGGAAGAAGGCGACACCGTGCGCCGCCGCCGTCGTTGCGAATCCTGCGACCGCCGCTTCACGACCTACGAACGTATCGAGCTGTTCTTTCCGGCCGTCGTCAAAAAGAACGGCAGCCGCGTCGACTATGACCGCAACAAGGTCAAGGATTCCATGCGGCTGGCGCTGCGCAAGCGCCCCGTATCCGCCGAGGCCATCGACGAGGCCATCGCCCGCATCGAAGAAAAACTCCTCAGCCACGGCGAGAAGGAAATCGGCAGTGACCGCGTGGGCGAGCTCGTGATGCGCGAACTCAAGCGGCTGGACAAGATCGGGTACATCCGGTTTGCGTCGGTGTATCGGAGTTTTGAGGATCTGGCAGAGTTTCGGGACGTGTTGGATGAGGTTGCGGCGACGAATGTGCGGAAATAGAAAAGGGCCCAGATGGGCCCTTTCTTGTTTTCTGTTACCAACACTGTGCTGACGTGGTACCCGCAGCCATGTTGGCGTTGCCTTGCACGCCGAGTTGGTTGATGGTGTATGTCCCACACGCATCGGCCGTCTGCGGACTGACCGGAACAGCGGAAGCGGAATAGCCGGGCGCTGCAGCACCACTCGCGCCGGCCGTGCCCGTTACCGCAACATTGAGCTGATAGTACGACTGCGTGCCAGACTGAATGGCGAACGGAAAACTCGCCGCCGCATAGCCGAGTGAAGCGGGTGACGCAGCGTAGTTATTCTGCAGCGTAAAAAACCGCTCCTGACGCACTGCCAAATCCAGCAGTGCGGTCTTCGCGTCTGCCCGGTGCGATTTGAGGATGTATTGCTGGTACGACGGATAGGCAATACGGGCCAGGATGGCGATGATCGCTACCGTGATCATCAATTCCATCAGTGAGAAACCGCCTTCGCTACGCGACAGGGCAGACGTTGCATTTCGGCTCATCATTAGCGTAGCTTGGTCCAAGTCATGCGCGAGCCGACACCAGCTGCGCTCGGGTTGATCTGGTTCACAGTACCTGTTCCGCTCACAGTTTGCTGCACCAGATACGGCAGCTTGTTGGCGGTCACGATAGACGGTGTGCCGGTACCACTCAAACCGATACCGCTGACAATGCCGCCGTTGAGAGTCGGGAAGTTATTGTTGTTGTCACCGAAGAACGAGGCAGTGCCCGCCCCACCCGATGCGACAGAGATCGCCATGGTGTAGCCAGACGCAGGCGTCGAGGTACAGGACAAAACCTGTTGGGTTCCTGGCACCGTAGTGTTGACGATGAACATGCCATAGGCCAGCGTTGGGTTATAAACCACCTGCTCATAGTTGGTGACCGCGCTCGAACCAGAGCCCGTGGTGGTGCTTGGCAACGCGAGCTTCCAGCCGAACTGGGTATTGGCAGTACTGCTGGTGCCACACGTTGTCGAACCCACCCAGCACACCTTGTTGTTGCTCACAGTCCGGTACGACGGCGTCGTGCCCGAGCTGACCGAGGTGTTCGTAATGCTCTGCGTCTGCAGAGTCGACGCAGTCACTGTCTGCGGGCCCGTCAGAGTTGCATAAACCTCAGCCGCCGGTGCGATCGCGTTCCAAGCGTTCATGTTCCAGTCCCAGACACCATACAGAGACTGCGCAGTGTTGCTGGAATAGGCGGCAGCGCTGGTCTGCGTTACGGGGAAAGCCTGACCCGTGCCGAAGCTGACGAGCACACGCGGCGCGCCCGTGCCGCTACCCGGGATGGCGGCGACCGCCACCTTGCTGGTAATCGGTTGACCGGCCGGCGTTGAGAACAGCGGCGCGCTGGAAACGCTCCACGATGCAGGATTTTGCGACGTCAGATCGAAACGCCAGACGTTGCCGAACGCATCGCCTGCGTACACGTAGTCGGTAATGTGGTCGCCATCAAGATCCGCTGGCGTTACATAGGCGATGCCGTTCTTGTTGTTCGCTTTCAGGGGGTCCTTGCTCGGACCGTAGCCAGTGTCGAGGTAGTAGAAGGATGTGGTTCCATCGCTTGCCACCAGCATGATGTACAGACCTGCGCCACCGCTCGAGCTATTCAAACCATTTCCGAACAGCACCGCCCAATTGCCATTGTGGAGACGCCGGATCACTGGGGTCCCGTAGGTGTTACCAAGATAGCTGGCACAACCGGCGACGTTGGTGCACTTGAGGTTGGCGGACGACCATTCGCCGATAACCAGCGAGCTGGCGTTGCTCTCACTAAAGTTCGCGGGATTAGTGATATCAAGGGCATAAAGAGCGCCCGTGCCTACGCTCGTGTTGTCCGCAATCGCCCCGGCGGCATTGCCACCACCACCCAGCCCACCGACCAGCCACGTATGCCAGGCATTGTTGTAGTAAAGCTCGCCTGTACCGGGAGTCGCATCCACATACAGATTGTGGGCATACGACGGGGAGCTGAAATCCAGTTTGCCGTTGGTGTTGTAGATGGTGTTCAGGGCCGCCGCCGGCATGTAGGCAAGAACTTCCTTCCCGTCGTTCGGTGTCGTCGCCGTGGTGAACTTGCCGTTGGCATCGTAGCCCCCAGCACGGAAACCATGCAGCATGCCGTCATTGGCGCCCACGTACACAACATTGGCACGCTGAGCATTATTGGTCTTGAAGACGGCATAGCTACCGGCAGGTTCGGACGGTGTTGCCGACGAGTAAAGAGAATCCACCCAAGGCCCGGTATACGGTGCCGATGGCGCACCGACCCAGGTCGGGCTGGAATTCATAATGTCGCCCATCACGCCAGTACGGGAGCGGAATGACCCACCATTGGCGACTTCATTGGTGCGATCACCGCGCAAATAAGCCTGGCGAGGGCTGCTTGCACCACTGGCTGAGGCGCTGTCTAACGCAGACTTTTGCGCAGACGTAAGGTTTGACCATTGGAACGGAATGCCGCTGGTGCCATTCCACGTCAAAATGTTCCGCGCTGACGGGGCCTGCGCCGTCACAGTCGACGTAGAGCTGATAGCCGGGCATGCCCCGCCGGTCAGGGTGCAACTGGCATTCCAGTTGGCATTGGTCGCGATGGAGACAATGCCCGTGGTCGGGTCCATCACTAGGTTCTGCGCGGTCAGCTCCCCCCACCAGTTCGTCGGATGGTAGTAGGCCAGATACACCTGCGTCCCAGCCTCCACGCGAGCCGATTGCTGCACGTTGGTACCCGCCGAACTGTTCGCCTGCCCGACTGGCGCAGCCTTGAAACAAGTAATTTCGTGCACGTTGCTGCCCCCGCCCGTACCGGCTGAGAAGCCGAAGCGGAATGACGCAGGCAACGGCCCATTCGACGCGGTAATGCTCTGGTTTGTGATCACAGGCTGGGCCGTGCCGCCATTCACGCTATATGAGAGGCTCAGCAGACCGTCTTGCGTGATGCTCAGCGCGTAGGTGATGGGCGTCGCGTTCCCGCGCACCGCCTTGCTTCCGCCGGCCGAGTTTTTCCCAGCAGCCTCCTGGCTGTACAGGGTCACGTTGCTGCCAAGCGTATCGCCCGAAATGTAGTTGTAGTTGTAGGTCAGCTTGTCGTTGGTTTTAGCGCCATTTTTGATGCTGGCGCCGGTCGAGTCTGTCTGCGTCGTGCCACTAAAGTTATAGAGATTGCCTGCAGCACAGGTTTTTTGCACGGCGCTCATCTGCGACGTCGCATTTAGGCCGGAAGGATAGTACTTGGGGTAAGTCGCCGACAGGTTCGCCCAGTTGGTATTGCCCGCGCCTCGCAAGCTGATGCGATTGGGGATCGCGCCGACACCAGAGTTCGTGTTGTCCCCGGCGTTCGAAAAGTTGCCAAACTCGTCGATCCCCAGGCCGATATAACCACCCTGTACACCGTCGTACGTGGGGTTGCCGTTGGAACAGCTGTAACCGAGACTCCCCCCCAGCGCACCGACTGTCGCCGGTTTTGAGCCGTCGGCGAGAAAAAAGCTGATACCGTCCGCCCCAGACGCTTGGCCTGCGGCATTGTTGTAAGCGTTACCGCCGTAGGTCACCGTAGTGAACGTCACCTGAAGACCTTGATTGGTCGGGAAGGTGAAGTTAGAGACCACGGCACCCGTCTGGTTGTTACCGTTGCTACCGTTGGCAGTCGTATCACCGTTGGTCAAACGTAGAGCGCCCGAACCTACTGCATCCGGGAGCGTACCAGTGACACCGCCCACCAGGGTCGTACCACTGTAATAGCTGAGACCCGAACACGCCGGAATTGTGCCGCTGCCATTGCCCGCAGTCAGGCAGGCACCATTAAGGGCCTTCCAATTATACGAAGACGAGGCGCCCGTCAACGTGTCGCTGATCACCAACTGCGCCCTGGCAACCCCCGGCAGCAGCGCAGCGGTTGCCAGCAAACCCACCCGTTGAATTGTTTTCATCACTGTTGTCCCAGATCTTTGGCGCCAGAACTGATGCGATAGGTGCTCTGCACCACTGCTGCTGTCGTCGCATCACCGCCAAAGCCATAGGCGGTGACTTGGTAAAGCTGTGCGAGCCCGTTCGGGCTCATACCGATGTAGTTGATGTACAAGCCTGGGACACCTGCGTAGTTGATATCCCCCGCCGGAGAGCTCGCACCGGCCATGCCTCCCCCGCCATTCGCCGTCATGGAAGGCGGCAGATAGGTTGAACCAACGCCCCACGGCAAAGTGGAAGGAGACGCCAGAGCGGTGTTGCACACCCGCATATTCGCAAGCGTGTTGCCGTTGTTTACACCCGAGCACGCGATGCCACTCGAGCCGTTGCCCTGCCCCAGCCACCATTCGCCGTACTGAAGGGCGCTCTGTGCTGCCTCAAGGGCACGCTGCTTATCGCGCGTATTGGCCGCAATCTTCTCTTGCAAGCCAAAGCTACGAAACATGCCAATAGCAAACAGCGTGAGAACCACCAACAGCAGCAGTCCAACAACGAGGGTGTACCCGCGGTCGGCGCGATTTGGCAGCTTGGGAAAACGCATGGTGGTGCTCATGACTGATTCTTCAGGCTGATGTTCTGCACCCACGTTGTGCTCTGCGCCTGCCCAACTTGGTTACCAAACTGTGTCGAAAAAGTGAGCTTGACCTGAACGGTATGGACTTGCGACCAATAGCCGGACGCCGCCACCTGTGCGGCAGTCAGATAAGAATCGTCATAGCCGTTGGTGTTGGTATCGGTGCCATACAGTACGCTCAGTCCGGTGACCCCACTCACCAGCGGTACCGTGGTCGTTACACCGCTGGACACAAGCGTCATCGCGCATTGCAGTTCGTTGTTGGCATTGACGGACAACGTGTTGATGTAGACCTGCTGAGCGCCGCTCGTGTTGGTCTGGCCCAAGCAGTTCATGGTGCCGTCGCCGCTGGCAGTCGCAAACTGCGTTGTTACCGTATCGGTACCTGCAGTGGCACCCGACGTACCTGAAATCACCTGGCCGGCGGCCAGCGAGCCATTCGCCGGGAATGCCGATAGGGCCGTGTTGACTGTCGGGTTGGGGAAATACCCCGCCTGCTGTACAACATTGGTAAAGATGGTCAGCGCCAGTCGCTCATTGTCTTGCAACTGCGCAAGCTGATCCTGGCTCGTGAAGCTCTTCTGCATGTTCACGAATACAACCACCACGCCAGTCATGATGAACAGCGCGATGACCATGGCGATCAATATCTCGACTAGGCTTGTACCGCCCTGGTTGCGAGCCGGTCGCATCCGGTGAGTCATCGAATTGGCGCTCATGGCTGGACGTAGACCGTAAAGCTCTGGGTGGACGCCGTGACCACCCCAGACGCTGCCGTTGTGCTGTTGACCGCGACGTACTTTTCATTCCAGCTCACCGTGATATTGCAGCTCACTGGCACACCTGTTGCCGTCGTGCAGTTGACCGTGGCCGAATAGCCTGGGAAGTTCGCGTTCATCGTGCTGGCCCATTGCTGGACATCGTAAGCAGCCAATTGAGCCGGGGTGCAGGACTTCCCCGAAAGGCAAGCGCCCGCGGTCAGTGTCTGGTTCAACACATTCGAACTGTCTGTGATAGTCGTGCCCGTCACACTAAACGTCGCCGGGGCGGTACCTCCTGCAGCCCAGAAAGCGCTATTTCCGTGCATTGCCGCTGCCAGGCTTTCGGTCTGCAGCGCCACGAGCGAACGTACGCGCGAGATCTGCGTATTGCCCACTGCCGCCGCCTGAATTTTCGCCAAACCCAACAGGCCTACGCCGACCACCACCATCGTGATAAGCGCCTCAATCAACGAAAAACCGGCGGCTTCACGGCGCTTCATACTCAGTTGCATGAGCCGGACCCCTTCGTCTGTACGACTTGCCGACCGACAATGTTGATCGCCACGCAACGGGTCGCACTGTCATTCACAGGCGCCGCGGTATGCAACGTCATCGTGACAGTGCCATTGGCCAAATTGGTCGCGAAGCCATCGCGGTTATATGTCACCGCTGAAGCCGCCGGACTCGGCCTAAACGTATCGCCGCTCGGAAGAGCGGCACGCACACGCAGCGGTACATCGTTGGTGGAATCCGTCGTACCTGAGCCGTTGACATCATTGAAGACGATCCAGCCGACTTCCCAATTACTCGTATTGGTCGTGTTGCATGCGGTGCCGTTGGATGACGGACAAAGGCTCACCGGCTGTCCACGCTTGATCGCCTCGCTGCGGGCGAATTGCAGATCATTCACCAGAGAATTGGCTTCGGCCTGCAACCGCGTCCGCTGTGTCAGCCCGACATACGATGGTGTCGCGATTACCGCAAGAACCGCTACGATCGCCAGCGTCACCATCAGTTCAACCAGCGAGATGCCTCGGATGCGGTTCGAACGAATGCAACCGGCGCGCCCCCGCACGCCGCTTTCCCCATTCGGGTACGACATATCTGTATCAATTTGGCTGTGACACGACACGTTGTCAGCGCGAACGCCAACGACTTCGCCACGCCGCGTCCGTCGGCATTGAGACCAACGGTTGCGTGACGATTGAAATTGATGCGCGGTAAGGTGATTGCGGACCGCTGCCGCCATATCAGTCTAGGAAACGGCTGACTAGAAACCCGCATCGCCCAATGGGCGAAATCCCGTTAAGCATGACTCGAACCCCCGACTATTGTTTTATGCGGCAGTCACGACGCAATCGATTTCGCGCGCTGCCGATTCGAAACTGATTTGAGTTCTTCTACGCTGGCTCGCGTCCGACCCCCGTGAACGCGCCATCTGCTGGCCAAAAACGCCTAGGCAGATGCAACCCCGGAATAGTGGGGAATTAGTCAAAAAGTGTCAACAACCCCCTCCTTCAACCGCAAGATTGGGAAGGCGCATGTTGGCGAAAAACCAACGATCCGCCACATCACGGAATCCCGGACGCTCAATTCTCGAGAGGGTATTGACGAGATATGACAGTTATACGGCCCACTTCGCACTAACTTGAACGGCTGACCAGTACCAGCCGATCATGCCTGTCCGCCCGCACGTTACCCACCAACACGGCGTCATCCTGCTCGAGGCCCTTGTGGCCTTGGCCGTCCTCTCCCTGGCCGCTGCAGCCATGTTCCGCGCGCTCGATTATCTAGAGGCCTCCAGCCAAGCCGCCCGCGCGTTAGCAGCTGAGGCCCGCGCTCAAACCAACCAGATGGAAACCCGCTGAGATGCCGCGCCCGCTCCCACGGCATACGCGAGGCGCGTCGCTGGTCGAACTGTTGGTCGGCATGGTCATCGCCTTGATGGTGTTGGCAATCGCATTGCAATTAATGCTGATCGCCCGGGCACATTACCAGCGGTTGGCCGACGAAGCCCTCATTGAGGATCGCGGAATGCGTGCATTGGAGTTGATTGGCAAGGCGGTACGCCAAGCGGGGTGGATTACTGACACGCCCACCGCTTCCGCCGTCCGTCGCTGGGCGGAGGCAACATCGCCATTGTCACTTGTCGGAGCGGACGACTGCGGCCAGCCAAAGAAAACTGTCGAACTGGAATGCGGTCCGCACGGAGTACAACACAGTGACGCATTGCTCGTCCGCTTCTCGGGCCGCAACCACCTGTCACCAACCCCCGACGAATCTGACGGCGCCACGCTGGACTGCGACAACTACGGCGTACGAGAGCGTGGTGGAACGGAAGCCGATCCGCGCTTGGGAAGCATGTTGCTGTTCATCTCCGTCAGCACTGACGCCGAGCAGGCTCCGCGACTCATGTGCCGATCCTTGTCACGCAACAGTGGCGATGCCCTTGTTGCGGTGAACGCGAGCGAAGTCGTACGTGGAGTCGAGACGCTACAACTGCTGTACACGCTTGCACCCACATCGCAAGCCGAAACCGTATCCGCGCGGACCATGGCGGCCACAGATTGGTACCGCGTAGAGCAAGTCCATGTTGCCATCGTGGTACGCGGCGACTGGTATTCGCTCAGACCGTCAACACCAGACAATATCGCCCTATTCCCCGCATTTGAGTCCGTACTAGGCGCAAGCCCAGAAGACCTGTCCTTCCAGCCTGAAGATCCGCGCCGTAACCGCGCCCTCTTCACCGCCACGTTCGCCGTACGCAACCCACTCCGCTGCGAGGTCGACGCATGCTGATCCAACAAACAAGCGTGCGCGGCTTCTCGATCATCGCAGTGACAGGCATGCTGATCATCATCAGCTTGCTGACGGTTACGGCCTTGCAACTCGTGCAAGACAACCTCCGCCGTACCGGTATGTCTGCAGACTATGCGATCGCTTTGCACGCGGCCGAGACTGCATTTGGCGCGGCCGAATGCGAACTTGCAGTGGCGACCGGTACACCAATCCGCAGAAACTGCCCCGTCACAATGGATGCGGCGCGCATTGCGGCACTTGATCCCGTGACTTTGGCTGGCTTTGTTCCCGGCATCTGTGGGCAAGGCACCGAAGCCGGCCTGTGCTGGCCACTGCAGGGGCAATCGGCGTCGAAGCTCGCCAATCTGGTCCAGAGCGGTTCGCGCAGTGTGACGCTCACAACCGCTGCGCAGCGTGACGGACTCAGCGCAACGCCGGCTCGCTATGTCATCGAGCCGATTCCTGACGCATTGCCGGGCCAGTGGCTACAAGCCGGCGCGGGGCGCCCGCCTTCGCTATTTAGGATTACAGCCGCAGGCTTTGGCATCAACCCGCAGATCAATGTGCTGCTGCAAACCGTTTTTCGCCCACGGGCAAACGAGCCATGAAAGCATGTCAAATCTGTGTAGGGATCGTCATAGCGCAGGTCAGTTCAACGCTTGCCGCCACGGGCAGCAATCCCGCCGGTCAGCTGCCGACTCACATTGTCGTCGCGCCCGGCGCTGACCCTTGGAGCGGCAAACTCCGTGGGATGCAGTTTCTGCCCACACTCGGCACGCTCGATGCCCCGGCACCGCCGGATCTTTGGGAGGCGAGCCGCCAGCTCCATGATGTCTCACCAGATGCGAGACAGCTGTGGACGTTTCATCGCAGTCAATCCGGCGTTCGCACGCCAGTCCGGCTGCGTTGGGCAACCCTATCGCCTGACCAGCAGACCGAAATTGCCACAAGCGACGAGCTTGGTACCCGACGCGTCGATTATCTGCGTGGCGTACGGCAGCAGGAGCACGACGATCCCACGCTGCGGCCCCGCAAATCCGTGCTAGGCGCAATGCGGGGCGCACGCGTGCAATTGCTCGGCCCGCCGGGCTTCGCTCTCGATGCAAGTCACGAACCATTTCGCCAGCAGCACGCGCGCCGCCCATGGATGGTCTACATCGGCGCGAACGACGGCATGTTGCATGGCTTCGATGCGCTAAGCGGTATAGAGCGCTTCGCCGTCATCCCCGACGCCGCCCTGCCCACGGCTGTGCGCAATATCTCTCTCGGGCAACCGGTACCGGCGCCAATCTGCAGCCGACCCTTCGCAGCCGATGCGCTAGTCGGAAAGCAATGGCGGTCACTACTCGCTTGCCCAAATGGTGAAATGGGGTCGGGCATGTTTTTGGTAGACGTCACCGATCCGACCTCGTCCACGCCGCCACCCATGCTGGCCTATGACGCGAGCAACGATCCCAGTGTCGGCCACATGGCAGGCCCCATCCCTATCGTCCCCGTTAACAACGGCGGCGACGGACAACGCCGCTGGTTTGCCATCAGCGGTAATGGCGAAGGCAGCGAGCATGCGGAAAGCCGCCTGTTGCTCCTAGCGCTGGACCAACCCGGCACAGCTCTGTCGATCCAAGTGCCTCCAGTTGCCAGTCGGGGGGGCCTTGGAGCCCCTGCGGTGGCACTCGGGCCGCACGGAACAGCCACCTTCGCTTACGTCGCGGACACGCATGGCCAACTCTGGCGCTTCGACCTGACGGGCGCGCCGCCTTGGTCGCACGCGCTGGGATTCAACGATACCGAGCGCCGCACGCCATTCTTCAAGGCCACCTCACGCGGCGGCTCCATCCAGCGCATTCTGAGTCCGATCCTCCTGGCGTCCACCGCTGGCGGTCCACTGCTTGTTTTCACCGCGGTCGGTACCGACGGGCATGCCACGCTGTATGGCGTCGCAGATACAAACATGTCTCGACGCAATCTATCGCGCGACAGCTTCGAAGGCTTGAGTACCAGCGAAGTATTAGATGGCGTGGTCATCAAGCCGGGAAGTAACAGCGTCGCAGGCTGGCGCATCGATCTGCCCACTGGCCAAAGGCCAGACGACCTGACCGCAGCCGGTCTGAACAGTTTGCTGCTCACCACACGCGACGCTACCGACCGGGAACGTACCTATCTGTTGGACGCGAAAACCGGCCTCCCCGTGAGCAAAGATGGGCGAACAGGCCGGGTTGTCCTCGGCGCACCGCTCATTACCGTACATAGCGCTCCGCCCGCCGAGACGCCTCGCGGTGGCGCCACGCAGGCGACACACACCGTCCTGTGGCAACTGGATGGCGAACGTGTCCAGCAACTGGAATCGCGCACATACACGCGCCAACTCGGCCGACTCAGCTGGCGCGAAGTGACCGAAGCCGGGGCACGCTGATGCGTCCCACGCGTGCATTCACCTTGGTCGAGTTGATGACAGTGCTTGTCGTCGTGGGGTTGCTAGCTTTTTTCGCGACATCAAGCTGGTCTGCGTATTGGCAGCGTGCACATCGCGTCAGCGCGGGCGGCGCCTTAATCGGTGCCCTATCGCAACTGGAACTCCGGCGTGCGCGCACAGGTACGTACGATGGGGAGTCACCATTTCACGGCCCGGTCCCGCATGCGGGCGGTTACTCCATCCGCCCCCAGGCGTGCTCCAGCGCGGGTATAGAGCGGCCGAAGACTCAATGTATTGAAGTGGTCGCCGTTCCGGATAGAGCAGATGCCTCCTGCGGCAGGCTCGTTCTACGAAGCACCGGCGAACGCGAACCGCGCGACGCGGCATGTTGGCCATAACACTACCAATGCTAGCCACCCGGAAAGCAGGCGTGACCCTCTTGGAATTGGTGATCGTGCTTGCCATCCTCACTTTACTGGCCGTGATGGCAGTGCCATCGACCATCGACCGCTGGCAGCGCGAGACCGTGACGCTTCTCGCCGAACGCTTGGCCAGTACGATATCGCTCGCTCAGCGCACGGCTCAGCATCGACATCTTCAGACAGAAATCGCCCCTCGAAACGCCTCAACAGGCTGGGCTAGCGGGTGGGAACTGACAGTATTGGGAACGACAAGTACGCCCGGCGCAGCTACCGCGTCGGAGAGAGAAATCATGGTGTCCGTGCCATTGCCTACGGTGCCTGCGGTCCGGCTCAGCGTGCCTCGCGGCACGCTTTCCTACGAGGCTGTGGGATACTCACGGATGACCGAAGTCACCGGCAACACAGTGACGATCTCTAGCGGACGCCATACGCGTCTAGTACGGATCAACACAGTTGGCCGCCCCCGAATCTGTGACCCAGATACGGACCGCAACAGTTGCCGAGCTTCCAATACTGATCCGTAACCAGGCCGCATTACACCCATGTTCTCCGACTTCGACCACGCCATGATGCAGCGCGCCCTGGCGCTGGCCGAGAAGGGCTTGTTCACCACGACGCCCAACCCGCGCGTCGGATGCGTGATCGTGCGTGACGACACCGTCATCGGCGAAGGTCATACGCAACCCGCCGGCCAAGACCACGCTGAAATCCAGGCCATCAAGGATGCACAGTCGCGCGGCCAGGACGTGCGTGGCGCCACCGCCTATGTGACGTTGGAGCCTTGCAGCCACTTTGGCCGCACCCCACCCTGTGCAGACCGACTGGTCGAAGCCGGTATTGCGCGCGTAGTCGCGGCCATGGAAGACCCGAACCCCGCGGTTTCCGGTCGTGGCTTGCAGAAGCTGCGAGACGCCGGCGTCGACGTGCGTTGCGGTCTTCTGGAACGCGAGGCGCGCGAGCTGAACATCGGTTTCGTTTCGCGCATGACGCGCGGCACGCCGTGGGTGCGCGTGAAGGTCGGTGCATCGCTGGACGGCCGCACCGCGCTGGACAACGGCATCAGCCAGTGGATTACCGAAACCGAAGCACGCAACGACGGCCACCGCTGGCGCGCACGCGCCTGCGCCATCCTCACCGGCATTGGCACGGTCCGCGAAGACAATCCGCGACTGACCGTGCGCGCCGTCAATACCCCGCGCCAGCCGCGGCGTGTGCTGATCGACTCGGCGCTGGACGTGCCGCTCGACGCGCACATCCTCACCGCAGATGGCCACCACGAGCCGACGCTGATTTTTGCCGCCCAGCCCGAAGCCGGCCGCATGCGTGCGTTGAGCGAGCGCGGCGCGGAGGTCATCCTCCTGCCCAACGCCGCTGGAAAGGTCGACCTGGCCGCGGTCCTGCGCGAGCTGGGCCGCCGCGAAATCAACGAGCTGCACGTCGAGGCCGGCTTCAAGCTCAACGGCTCGCTGCTACGCGAAGGGCTGGTGGACGAGATCCTCGTCTATCTGGCGCCCAAGGTGCTCGGCGCGGGCCAGGGCATGTTCAATATGGGGCCGCTGCAGACGCTGGAAGGCGCGGCCGAATTCTTCTTTCACGACATCTCGCGCATCGGGGGCGACCTCCGCATCCTCGCGCGCCGCAACCCCACGGATTGATTGCTTATGTTCACCGGAATCGTCGCCGCAGTTGGCCGCATTGAAACCGTCTCGCCGCTTGGCGACAACGCCGATGCAGGCGTGCGCCTGTCCATCGACTCGGGCGGCCTGCCGCTCGCGGACGTGGCGTTGGGCGATTCGATCGCTATCCAGGGTGCGTGCATGACGGTCGTCGCCAAAACCGAGAACCGCTTCGACGTGGATGTGTCGCGCGAATCGCTGTCCAAAACGGTCGGACTGGAACGCCCGGGTGAGGTGAATCTGGAGAAGGCCCTGCGCCTGGCCGATCACATCGGCGGGCACCTCGTATCCGGCCACGTGGACGGTCTGGGCACGGTCACGCATTTCGCGCCGGTCAACGAATCACACGAACTGCGTGTGCGGGCGCCGGCGGAGCTGGGCAAATATCTCGCCTACAAGGGCTCCGTGGTGGTCAACGGCGTGTCGCTCACGGTCAATACCGTCCGGGACGACGCCGACGGCTGCGAGTTCTCGATCAATTTGATCCCGCACACCGTGGCGGTCACCACGCTCAAGCACTTAAAGGCCGGCAGTCAAGTCAACCTGGAGATCGACCTGATCGCCCGGTACGTGGAACGCATGCTGACCCACGCCGCCATCGGCGGCCTGCCCGTGGGCACCCAACCTCTGGCAGCCGTTTGAACCGCTGGCCCCACTGGCTTGGGGCCGCCTTGGCGTACAATAGCGGGCTTCCCATTTACGCAGTCGCACGGCCCCCGAAATTACGGATTTACGGGAGTTGGCCGGCGGCGCGCACCCCTGCTACGCCATGTCGATCGCCACAGTCGAAGAAATCATTGCCGAAATCCGCGCCGGCCGGATGGTCATCCTGGTCGACGAGGAAGACCGTGAGAACGAAGGCGACCTGATCCTGGCGAGTGATTTCGTCACGCCGGAAGCCATCAACTTCATGGTCACGCACGCGCGCGGCCTGGTGTGCCTGACGCTCACCGAAGAGCATTGCGATCAGCTCGACCTCCCAATGATGGCCAGCCGCAACGGTACGCAGTTCGGCACCAATTTCACCGTGTCGATCGAAGCGGCCGAAGGCGTAACCACCGGTATTTCCGCGGCCGACCGCGCACGCACCATTCAGGTAGCCGCCGCCAAGAACGCCAAACCGTCTGACTTGGTGAATCCGGGGCACATCTTCCCGCTGCGGGCTCAAAAGGGCGGCGTGCTGATGCGCGCCGGCCACACCGAAGCCGGTTGCGACCTGACCGCGATGGCTGGCTTGACCCCCGCCGCCGTGATCTGCGAAATCCTGAAGGACGACGGCACCATGGCGCGCTTGCCAGACCTGGTGGAGTTCGCCAAGAAACATGGTTTGAAGATCGGCACGATTGCCGACATGATCCAATACCGAAGCCGCACCGAGAGCATCGTCGAGCGCGTCGGCGAGCGCACGATGGAGACGCAGTTCGGCACATTCCACGCCGTCGCCTTCCGCGATCGGGCAGCCGGCCGCGCCCATCTGGCGCTGGTCAAGGGCACGCCCACGCCGGACACCGAGACGCTGGTGCGCGTGCATGAGCCCCTCTCGGTGCTCGACCTGCTCGAGTGCCAGCGCACGACACACTCGTGGAGCGTGCCCGCCGCCCTGCGCGCCGTCCAAGCCGCCCCGACCGGCGTGGTCGTGCTGCTCAATTGTGGCGATTCGGCTGACCGGCTCTTCACCCAGTTCTCCGCGCTGGACGCGCCGCATGAGCGTCCGCGCACCAAACCCGATCCGCGCATCTACGGTATCGGCGCGCAGATCCTGAAGGAGGTGGGCGTCGGCAAGATGCGTGTGCTGGCCTCGCCGCTCAAGCTGCCCAGCATGGTCGGCTACGATCTGGAGGTCACGGCGTACCAATCGATGGCGGATGCGCCGGACGTCACTTCCGCATCGTCCGCTGCCACACATTGATTTTTTCCGCCGGCAGCCTAGGCTGCCGCCCCAGCTTTCTTTTTTGACGTTGCCTCACCGGCACCCAACCGGAATACACCATGGACCACGGCTTCTACCCGACCAATCTCAACGGCGAAGGCCTGCGCATCGGCATCGTCCAGGCGCGTTTCAACGAGCCCGTGTGCGAAGCGCTGCGCGAAGCCTGCGTCGCTGAACTCGAACAACTCGGCGTGGCCGGCGAAGACGTGCTGCTGGTGACCGTGCCGGGCGCGCTGGAAGTCCCGCTGGCCCTGCAGAAGATGGCCGAATCGGGCCAGTTCGACGCGCTGATCGCGCTGGGCGCAGTCATCCGCGGTGAGACGTACCACTTCGAGTTGGTGTCCAATGAATCGGGCGCCGGCATCACGCGCGTGGGCCTGGACTTCAACATCGCCATCGCCAACGGCATCCTGACCACCGACACCGACGCACAGGCCCACGCCCGCACCCGCGAAAAGGGTCGCGACTGCGCCCGCACCGCCGTCGAAATGGCCAACCTGACCAACGACCTCGACGGTCTGCAGGATCACGGCCAGGACGACGACGGCGAGAATGAATAAGCGCTTCCTCGCGCAAAGGCTTTTCCCATGACGCAAGACAATTCCCAAGCCAAGACCAAGGCGCCCGCTAAGAGTGCGCGCCGCCGTGCGCGCGAACTGGCGCTGCAAGGTCTGTATCAATGGCTGCTCAATCGCAACGACCCGGGCGTGGTCGAAGCGCATCTGCAGGACGCGCAAGGCTTCAACAAGGCCGACCGCGCGCACTTCGACGCGCTGCTGCACGGCGCCATCCGCGAAGAATCCACGCTGACCGAGGCGTTCACGCCGTACCTGGATCGCCCGGTTGCCGAACTGTCACCGGTCGAACGTGCCGCCCTGCTGGTCGGCGCGTACGAGCTGGTGCACTGCGTGGACATCCCGTACAAGGTCGTGATCAACGAGGCGGTTGAACTGACCAAGACCTTCGGCGGCGTGGAAGGCTACAAGTACGTCAACGGCGTGCTGGACAAGCTGGCTGCGCAAGTGCGCGCAGTCGAGGTCGCTGCCCGCCGGTGATTCGGCGTCTGCTCTTCGCTTTACCTTTTCACTTCGTTTCAAGATGGACGCCCACCGCCTGCAGACAGCCGCCCGGCTGGCCAATATCCGCGCCTTTCACGTGATGGAGTTGGCCAAGCAGGCCCGTGAGCTGGAACTGGCGGGACGCAGCATCATCCACATGGGCATCGGCGAGCCCGACTTCACCGCCGCCGAACCGGTCGTGCAGGCCGCCGCCGATGCCATGCGGCGTGGCGTCACGCAGTACACCGGCGCCTTGGGTATCCGCCCACTGCGCCACGCCATCGCCCGCTACTACCAGACCACTTACGGCCTCGACATTGCGCCCGAGCGCATCATCGTCACGGCGGGTGCGTCGGCAGCGCTGCTGCTGGCGTGTGCGGTGCTAGTGGAGATTGGCGGCGAAGTCCTGATGCCTGATCCGAGCTATCCGTGCAACCGTCACTTCGTGGCTGCCTTCAATGGCGAGGCGAAGCTGGTGCCGTCGGGGCCGGAAGAACGCTTCCAGTTGACGGCAGCCCAGGTCGAAGCGCACTGGGGGGAACGCACGCAGGGCGTGTTGCTGGCCTCCCCATCCAACCCGACGGGCACGTCGATCCTTCCGGATGAGCTGCAGCGCATCGTGCAGACGGTACGCGCGCGAGGCGGATTTTCGATCGTTGACGAGATCTACCAAGGCCTGTCGTACGACCAGGCGCCGGTCTCGGCACTGTCGTTCGGCGATGATGTCGTCACGATCAATAGTTTTTCCAAGTATTTCAACATGACCGGCTGGCGGCTCGGCTGGCTAGTGGCCCCCGCCGAACTGGTGCCCGAGTTCGAGAAAGTCGCGCAGAATCTGTTCATCTGCGCGTCAGCGGTGGCGCAGTACGCGGCGCTCGCGTGCTTTGAGCCGGAAGCGCTGGCGATCTACGAACAGCGCAAGGCCGAATTCCGTCGCCGCCGCGATTTCATCGTGCCGGCGCTGGAGTCGCTCGGCTTCAAGGTACCGGTCAAGCCGGATGGGGCGTTCTATGTTTACGCCGATTGCCGTGGCGTAAACCACCCGCACGCCGCCAATGCCGACGCCCTCACCCAGTCGATGCTGCATGACGCCGGCGTGGTGCTCGTGCCTGGCCTGGATTTTGGTCCGCACACGGCGCAGCACTACATCCGACTGTCGTACGCCACATCGATGGCGCATCTGGAAGAAGCGGTCACAAGGTTGGGCAAGCTGTTCGGCCCGTAAAGCCCCCTTACGCCTCGCCCAGACAAGAAAGGCCGTCCCTAAGGACGGCCTTTCTTATATAGCGCAGCGAAGCAAGTCGATCAGGCCTGGCCTTGGGACTTGTCGTCCAGCCGTGCCTCTTCCTGCTGACCCGCAGCCGGTTGTTTGTCGGCCGGCTTGGCGGCTTGCGTCTTCGCATCGGCCTGCGTCACAGGCGTTGCCGTCGCGACCGGCTTCACCGGTTCGCGCTCCGACGCCGCCGTCATGGGCGAACGATGTCCCGTCGCCACCATGCGGAGTCGCGAACGCTCTTGCAGCACCTTGCCGCCGTAGCCGCCGTCACCTTGCGTGACCGCACCGACATACAGCTTCAGGCCACCTTCGATCGAACCTGCGCGCGCGATGCAATCCTTCAGCACGAGCGCACCGACCTTGATGTTGGCGTACGGGTTGAGCGCGGCACCAACACCGCCCATCACCTCGTACTTGTCCTGGTGGACCTTGGTCATGACCTGCATCAGGCCCTGCGCACCCATACCGCTTTCGGCGAACGGGTTAAAGCTGGACTCGATCGCCATCACGCCCAGGATGAGCAGTGGATCCAGGCCGACTTCCTTGCCGGTCTGGTAGGCCGCCTTCACCAACTGGCCAGTGGCAGTGGCCGCCACGCGGTATTTGCGGGCGATGTATTCCGCCACGGCAGCCTGCTCTCGCGGGGTACCGGTGGTTGCCGACTCACGCGCGTCGCGGACGACTTGCGCGTTCGGAATCTGCGCAGCCAACTCGGCCACAGACGGCACCTTGGATAGCGTGTCCCAACCAGCAGCCGCGACCGTGCCGCCTTGGGCCGTAGCCGGGGCCACAGCCTGGGCGGCGCCCGTACCGGCAGACGGCGCAGTCGGCGCAAAAGCTACCGGCTGGACGCCCGCCGCAATCGCGGGTGACGGATTGGCCAAGGCGACACTGGTGTCGATACCCGGCGTGAAATGCAGCACGCGTTGAGCGACCGTGGCACGCCACTCGCTGTTGAGCGAGAGTGCAACTGCGGCGGCCACCGCCAGCAAGCCGATGCTGTTGAGCACGACATGCCCGCTGCGGAAAACCAGCAGTACGCCAGGATGCAACTCATTGCGGGACGCGGCAGCGCCCCCTGCGTTCAACTCCATGCGCAGCTTACGAGGCAGCGCAACTTGACCTGCACGCGCGAGGCGGCGGCCAACCGGGGCTACGAGCCGGCGTTGCAGCGCCGATCCGATCCCGGAAGAATGAAGGGTTTTCCAACCGTTCATACTTACCTCCGTCCGCTGCGCAGATCCGGTAGACGCCTTTCTTTTGCCTGGCGCCGTGCGTTTCGAATCGCAACGGTTTTTAGTAAGGATGCCGCGCTGTTGCAGTCAGCCGGCATCTGTTGGGGGCACTCCCCTAGTGCCCAGAGAAATGCGGGGCGTGTCCTTGGGGAGGTCACGTCCCGCAGCGATGCTGATGTGCTCTGGTGTCGCCCCTCATACGTCGAAGAGTTAGGCGAAGGCATTAGCCGAATACATGTTGCATTGCAACAATTACCAGATCGGATTGGATTGTAGGAAGCGCGTTATTCCAAGTCAATCATAAAGAAGTGAGTTTTCATATCTAAAAGTTATGATTTAACCTGCATTGTTGGGACTAGCTGACCTGCGATGCGTTCTGTCATCAGGGAGCCATGGGGTTTTGGCCGTACAATCGCGGCCACCCTGCCTACACCAAAAAAATGTCTCCCGGACGACCGTTCGGAGGGCCAGCCCCTCCACGTGATAGGCGATCCACCTTACCTTTGGTTACAAAATCTCCATGCAATACAGAGACTTACGTGACTTTCTCGCCCAGCTCGAGCGCACGGGTGAACTGCGCCGCGTGCGCCAGCCGGTGTCGCCGCGCCTGGAAATGACCGAAGTCTGTGACCGCCTGCTGCGCGCCGAAGGCCCGGCGGTCGTCTTTGAGCAACCGGTGGACGGCGCGCAGAAGTACGACATGCCGGTGCTGGCTAACCTGTTTGGCACCACGCGTCGCGTGGCGCTGGGCATGGGCGCGGAGTCGCTCGAAGAACTGCGGGACGTCGGTCGCCTGCTCTCGGCGTTGAAAGAGCCCGAACCGCCGCGCGGCCTGCGTGAAGCCGGCAAGCTGTGGACGATGGCCAAGGCCGTGTGGGATATGGCACCGCGCAAGGTGTCGTCGCCGGCGTGCCAGGAGATCGTATGGGAAGGGAATGACGTTGACCTCTCGCGCATTCCCGTACAAATGTGCTGGCCTGGCGATGCAGCGCCGCTCGTCACATGGGGGCTGGTCATCACGCGCGGGCCGCACAAGAAGCGGCAAAACCTTGGCATTTACCGGCAGCAGGTCATCAGTCGCAACCAGGTCATCATGCGTTGGCTGGCGCACCGGGGTGGCGCGCTGGATTTCCGTGAGCACGCCATCGCCAATCCGGGTCAGCCGTTTCCGATTGCGGTCGCGCTGGGCGCCGACCCGGCCACCATTCTTGGCGCGGTAACGCCGGTGCCGGATACGCTCTCTGAGTATCAGTTTGCCGGGCTGCTGCGCGGCAGCCGGACTGAGCTTGCGACATGCCTGACGCCTTCGCTGGCGCAGGCACAACTGCAAGTGCCGGCCGGCGCGGAGATCATCCTGGAAGGCCACATCCAGCCGGATCCAACACACCCGAGCGGCTACCAGCACGCGCTCGAAGGCCCCTTCGGCGATCACACCGGCTATTACAACGAGCAGGACTGGTTCCCCGTGTTCACGGTCGAGCGCATCACGATGCGCCGCGACCCCATCTATCACTCTACGTATACAGGCAAGCCGCCCGATGAGCCGGCCGTGCTCGGCGTGGCGCTCAATGAAGTGTTCGTGCCGCTGCTGCAGAAGCAGTTTCCGGAGATTGCCGATTTCTATCTGCCGCCCGAGGGCTGCAGCTACCGCATGGCTCTAGTCAGCATGAAGAAGCAATATGCCGGCCACGCCAAGCGCGTAATGTTTGGCGTGTGGAGCTTCCTGCGGCAGTTCATGTATACGAAGTTCATCGTGGTGGTGGACGACGACGTGAACCTGCGCGACTGGAAGGAAGTGATCTGGGCGATCACCACTCGCGTGGATCCGGCGCGCGACACGGTCATGGTTGAGAACACGCCGATCGACTACCTCGATTTCGCCTCCCCGGTGTCAGGCCTGGGCTCCAAGATGGGCATCGATGCCACCAACAAATGGCCTGGCGAAACCACCCGCGAATGGGGCCAGCCCATCGTCATGGATGCCGCCGTCAAGGCCAAGGTCGACACCATGTGGGACACGCTCTTCCAATAACCACAAGGCCCGGCGGCTCAGTCTGCGAGCGAACGATCGTTCGGTTATTCTTAGCGAGTTAAGCGACTGCTGCATCTAAAAGGCGGGCCCTCTTTGTCGACTGGGCCCGCCTTCCTTATGGAAAACGCCATGGCCGAAGCACTCGACTCATCACGCACCGCCGCCAACGCGCTGGAGCGCATCACAGACCGCACCCTCGTCAAAACGCAGTCCTATGTCGACGGCGCCTGGGTGGACGCGGCAGACGGCGCGACCTTCCCTGTCTACGACCCAGCCACCAACGCACACCTGACCGACGTCGCCAACCTCGGGCATGCAGAAACGCTGCGCGCGATCGACGCGGCCAACGCGGCGTGGCCTGCGTGGCGCGAGCTGACTGGGAAGGAGCGCGCAGCGCTGATGCGCCGCTGGTTCGACCTGCTGATTGCCAACGCCGACGACCTCGCCGCACTGATGACGGCAGAGCAAGGCAAGCCGCTGGCCGAAGCCAAGGGCGAGATCGTCTATGGCGCATCGTTCATCGAGTGGTTTGCCGAAGAAGCCAAGCGCATCTCGGGCGACGTGATGGCCAGCACCTGGCGCGACAAGCGCATGGTCGTGTTGAAGCAGCCGGTGGGCGTGTGCGCCTCCATCACGCCGTGGAACTTCCCGCTGGCGATGATCACCCGCAAGGTTGCGCCGGCCATGGCGGCAGGTTGCACCATCGTCATCAAGCCGGCTGAACAGACGCCGCTGTCTGCGCTGGCGATGGCCGAACTGGCGCACCGCGCGGGCATTCCCAAGGGCGTGGTCAACGTGGTGACGGGCGATGCGGACCGCTCGATCGCCATCGGTAAAGCCCTGTGCGAATCGCCGATCGTGCGGCATCTGTCGTTCACGGGCTCGACGCCGGTGGGCCGCATCCTGATGCAGCAGTGCTCGCCGACGGTGAAGAAGGTAGCGTTGGAACTTGGCGGCCATGCGCCGTTCATCGTGTTCGACGACGCCGATATCGATGCCGCCGTTGAGGGCGCGGTGCAGTCGAAGTACCGCAATGCCGGCCAGACGTGCGTGTGTACGAACCGTTTCTACGTGCATGCCTCGGTGTACGACGTGTTTGTCGAGAAGCTCTCGGCCAAGGTGCGCGGCATCAAAGTCGGCAACGGCTTCGAGTCGGGCGTGGTGCAAGGCCCGCTGATCGACGATCAGGCCGTGGAGAAAGTGCAGCGCCACATTGACGACGCGACGCTGAAAGGCGCGCGCCTGACCGCCGGCGGCAAGCTGATGCAGGGCTTCGGCTCGCAGCGTTTTGTCGAGCCCACGGTGCTGGCCGACGCCACGCCCGACATGCTGATCGCGCGCGAAGAAACCTTCGGCCCCGTCTCCGCCATCTTCAAGTTCCAGGACGAAGCGGAAGTCGTGCGCCTGGCCAACGACACCGAATTTGGCCTGGCGTCGTACTTCTTCAGCCGCGACATCGGCCGCATCTGGCGCGTGGCCGAGCAGCTCGAATACGGCATGGTCGGCATCAACACGGGGCTGATCTCGAACGAGGTCGCGCCGTTTGGCGGCATCAAGCAATCGGGCCTGGGCCGCGAAGGTTCGGTCTACGGCATCGACGAGTATCTCGAACTCAAGTATCTGTGCATGGGCGGCATCTGAAACGCCATCCCCCCTTGGCCGACCTGCCACATCGATAGAGCGGGCGGCCTTCCCCCTTGCCTGACCGGCGGAGGAGACACATGAGCACCATCCAGGAAGGCGCCCTGCTCTGGACGCCATCGGCGGACTTCATCGCACGCGCGCGCCTGACGCATTACCTCGACTGGCTTGCGCGCGAACGCGGGCTGCGCTTCTCGGCAACCACGCCCGAGGGCTACGCGCAACTCTGGGAATGGTCTACCACTGAACTTGAAGCGTTTTGGACGTCGGTCTGGGATTACCTCGACCTGCGCGCCTCGACACCGTTCACGCAGATGCTGGGCGACCGCACCATGCCGGGCGCGCAGTGGCTGGTAGGCGCCAAACTGAACTACGTCGATCAGGTCATGCGTCATGTGGAGGAAGGCGGCAGCCCCGACCGCACCGCCATCCGCTACGCCAGCGAGACCAAACCGCTGGCCGACCTGTCATGGCGCGCACTGCGCCAACGCGTTGCCTCGCTGGCGGATGCGCTGCGCAAGATGGGCGTGGTGCCGGGCGACCGCGTGGCCGCGTATCTGTCGAATACGCCGGACGCGATTGTGGCGTTTCTCGCCACGGCCAGCGTCGGGGCGATCTGGTCCGTCTGCGCGCCCGACATGGGGCAAGTGGCCGTGACCGACCGCTTCCGGCAGATCGAGCCCAAAGTGCTGATCGCGGTGGACGGCTATCACTACGGCGGCCGCGCATTTGACCGCACCGACGTGGTCGCAGAGATGCTCGCCGCGCTGCCGACGGTCGAACACCTCGTCGTCGTGCCGCAGTTGCTTGGCGATATCAACCGCGCGCGCTTCCCGGACGCCCACGACTGGCGCGACTTGACGGCCAGCGACGTGCCGCTCGTCATCACACCGGTCGCCGCAGACCACCCGCTGTGGATTCTGTATTCGTCCGGCACCACCGGCATGCCCAAGCCGATCGTGCACGGCCACGGCGGCTTGCTGCTCGTGCAGACGATGATGGGCGCGCTGCATCTCGACCTCGGCCCCGACGACGTCTACCACTGGTACAGCAGCACCGGCTGGGTCATGTGGAATTCGCAGGCGAGCGGCCTGCTCGGCGGCGTGACGCTCGCCATCTACGACGGCAATCCCGGCACGCCCGATCTCAATACGCTGTGGCGTTTCGCGCAGGATGCAGGCGTGACCTTCTTTGGCGCCGGGGCGGCGTTCTTCGCCAATTGCCTGAAGGCCGGCATCGAACCCGGTCGCAATTTCGACCTGTCGAAACTGCGTGCGGTCGGCTCGACCGGTTCGCCGCTCTCTGCCGAGGCGTACGACTGGATCTACCACCACGTGAAGGCCGACGTCTGGCTCAATCCGATTTCCGGGGGCACCGACTTCGCCGGATGCTTTGTGGGAGGCGTCGCCACGCTGCCCGTCTATGCGGGCGAGATGCAATGCCGCAACCTCGGCTCGCGTGTGGAAGCTCTGGACGAAGCTGGCCAACCGCTGATCGACGCGGTGGGCGAACTGGTGTGCACGGCACCCATCCCGTCGATGCCGCTCTTCTTCTGGGGCGACACCGATGGCAGCCGCTACCGCGACAGCTACTTCGATATGTACCCCGGCCAGTGGCGCCACGGCGACTGGATCAAGATCACCCCGCGCGGCGGCGCCATCATCTACGGCCGGTCCGACGCCACCATCAATCGCCACGGCATCCGCATGGGCACAGCCGAGCTGTACCGCGTGGTGGAAGACCTGCCCGAAGTGCTCGACAGCCTTGTCGTCGACCTGGAATTTCTCGGCCGGGAATCGTTCATGCCGCTGTTCGTCGTGCTGCGCGAAGGCGCGACGCTCGACGACACGCTGCGCAGCACGATCAACGCGCGCATCAAGGCAGGGCTATCGGCCCGGCATGTGCCCAACGTGGTCGTACAGGCGCCCGGCGTGCCCCGCACGCTCTCGGGCAAGAAAATGGAAGTGCCGATGAAGAAGCTGCTGCTGGGCGCGCCGCCCGAGCGCGTTGCCAACCCTGATGCGATGGCCAATCCAGACGTTCTGGCGTGGTATGCGAGCTACGCCCAGTCGTTGGCTCAGAACAGCGGCACCGCCGGTGAGCCCGCACCAGCACTGGAATCGTGGCGGAGCTAGACCAATCGTTGGTCCCTCGGTTCACAATCTCCGCCAATTGAACGATGGCACGGCCCGGATGTGATGACTAACGTACAGCTTGCACCGGTACATCAAGATGCCGGGCGAGCTGTTTAACGGGGAATCACTATGCTTGCAACGACGAACGTCCTCGTCAAAACCGAGGACGGCCGTGAAGCCTTGGCCGAGCGCCGCCACGACATGCAGATGCGCCAGCGCCATCTGCTGATCCTCATCGACGGTGCCCGCACGGTCGGCCAACTGCATCAACTGCTGAGCGACTGGCCGGACCTAGATGAACTGCTGGTGGGGCTGCAACAGGCTGGCATGGTCGACGTTCTGCCGGGGTTCTCGCTTGAGAACGCAACGGCCGCACAACCGTTCGACCCCATCGCCCACTTCAACCGTCCCTTGCTCGACGATGACGGCGACAGCGTCCCTGCTGCCCTGTCGCTCATCTACGACGAACTGCCGCCGTTGACGGGCATGACGCTCGGTCTGCAAGCGGTAGCTGCCCCCATCGACGAGCCTGCGGCCAATGACCCAAGCGCGCCGCCTGCGGCTCCGGTCCAGACTTTTTCTGTGCCACAGCCTGCCGTTCCGCCGGAGTTGGCCGACGTGTTGCCCAACGTGGTCAAGGTCGAGTTGATGCGTTTGGCTGTGCAGCACTTCGGTTCGGCTGCGGGTGCCGCCATGCCGCTGCTGCGCGCCTGCAAGGAAGACCCGCAATCGCTGTGCGAAGTGGTTGCGGCGTGCGCGAAGGCTGCGGCCCCAACGGCAGGCGAACACGCCGCTGCGAAGTTCGTGGATGCGGCCATGCGGGCGATGGCGCTGCGGCGCTAGGCAACGGCACCGATGTGAGCGCGACCAGCTTCCAGACAGTGCAGAGCGCGCTGCCTGGGTTCAAAGCGAAGTCATCCAGGTCGTTCAGGCCAACGCACAAGCCATGTCCGAAGCCACGGTGACGAGCGCGCCGGCCACCCGGTCGATCTGCTCCGGTGCGAGTCCCGCAATATTGATCCGGCCGCCCTGAGTGCCATAGATGGCGTGATCTGCGCGCAAACGCTCCATGGCATCAGCATCCAGCGGCAGCATGGAAAACATGCCTTTGTGCCGCGACAGATTCTGTAGCGAAACGGGAGCGCCCAGACTGGCCAGTGCGTCATCCAGACGGCGCCGGTTGCCCACAATGCGCTGACGCATGTGCTCCAACTCGTTACGCCAGGACGCCGTCAATGCGACATCGTCAAGGATGGCCGCCACGATGGCCGCGCCGTGGTCCGGCGGCATCGAATAGTTGCTGCGTGTGATGCGCTCCAGCACGCCGCCAACCGGCTGCAGAGCCGCCCTGTTCTTGCCAATCACCATCGCCGCGCCGGTGCGTTCGCAGTACAGGCCCATGCTCTTCGAGCAGCTTGCCGCCACCAGCACCGTATCAAGCGCATCGACGACCAACCGCAGGCCCGCGGTATCCTGCTCCAGACCATCGGCGAGACCCAGATACGCCATGTCGACCAGGGGGATCAGGCCCTGCTTCGCGCAGCGCTCCGCCACGGTTTGCCAGACCCCGACGCCCATGTCGATGCCGGTCGGGTTGTGGCAGCAACCGTGCAGCAGAACGATATCGCCAGCACGCGCAGCCCACAGGTCCGCGAACATGGCATCCGCGTCGAGCAGCCCGCCTTCGGCACGCCAGCGGTAGCGGTTCACTGCAAGCCCGGCCGCTCGCATGATGGGCACGTGGTTGACGTAGCCGGGGTCAGACACCCAAACACGAGCACCGGGCGAAGCCACGGCGATGAAGTCAGCGAGCAACCGGAGCGCGCCGGTCCCACCCACGGTCTGCATCGTGTGCTGGCGTGCCAGGCGACCTACGTCGTTGCCGAGCAGCAGCGTCGCCAATCCGGCATTGAAGTCGGTATTGCCAGCCAGCCCACGGTAAGCCTTGGAGGCACCGGTGGCGGCCAGGCGCTCTTCGGCGGCCTTCACTGCGGCCATGACCGGCGTCTGCCCGGTGTCATCGCGGTAGACGCCCACCACAAGATCAACCTTGTCGGGCCGAGGGTCCGCGCGAAAAGCAGCGGTTAGCCCCCATAGCGGGTCCGGGGCAACGGTGGCGAGACTTGCGAGCATGGTGTGGTCTCCGGAAGAGCGATGCGATGGTCTATGCGCGGTTTGCGAGGATCACGCCAGCGGTGATCACGGCAATGCCGCAGGCAACAGTCAGCGTCAGCGATTCACCAAGCAAAGGCACCGCGCCGAGGCAGGCCAGCGCGGGCGCCAGCGAGCCGATGGCGGAACAGCGCGGCGTATCCAGATGACGAATCGCCAGCGCATAGGACAGACTGGAAATCACGCCAACCCCCAAGCCCTGGGCCAGCAGGAAAGGCATAGCGTTGGCCACGGTGAAGTGCCCGACATGACTGTCGACCACGCCCAGGCTCACCAGCAGCGCCGTCAGCAAGAAGGACGGCACGCTCAGCAGCAATGCGCAACCGATGGCATCGAGCCCCGCCCGACGCAGCCCCAGCGTGTAGCTGCCCCAGAGCAGACTCGCCAGCAACAGCAATCCGGCACCGGCGACAAACGCGCCATGCGACACGTGCGATTGCGAGACCAACAGGAGCAGCACGCCTGCGAGGATGATCGCGATCGCCCGCCCGCGTGCCGCAGCGATGCGCTGGCGGTCGACCACATACGCGATCAGCGCCACCGACAACGGCGTCGTGCCCGCGATCAACGCAGCCACGTGCGCGGCCGATGTCACCTTGCCGCCGGCCGAAGCCATGAAGAAGAACGGCACGCCGCCGCCCATCAGGACCATCAGCGCGCTGAGCGGCTTCACCCGCCGCAGCATCGGCCAGCGGGCGGGCAGGAACGGCAACAGCAACAAGGTCGGCAGGCCGAATCGGATGAGCGCCACGTCGGCAGGCGCCAGCGGCGAAGCGCCAATGGCCCGGATCGACAGCGCGAACCCGGCCCAGATCAGCACCGTCAGCACCATCGCCGCATACCCGATTAGCGGGTTGGCCTGGAAGGCATTTCGCCCAGCCTGCGCGCCCACGCCCACCGTCAATGTCGAACCACGCATACCGCCCACCCTCGATTTCAGAATGGAGACAGAATGCCCCAGCATGAAAAGTAGTATCTTGCGATTTCCACTAATGCTGCGCGTCGCTTTGGCAGAACCTGCCACTCTGGAAAAATCACATGGATAAGAAAGACAGGCAGATCATTGCCGCACTTCAAAAAGAGGGGCGCTTGACCAACCAGGAGCTATCGGAGCGGGTCAACCTGTCGCCCTCACCCTGCCTGCGCCGGCTGCGGTTGCTGGAAGACGCGGGCATCATCCGCGGCTACACGGCTATCGTTGATGAAGAGGCGTACGGGCTGCCGGTCACGGCGTTCGTGCATATTCGTCTGCAGCAGCACTCGCGGGAGGTGGTCTCGACGTTCGAGAACCGCATCCGCGCCATCGACGCGATCCTCGATTGCTACGTGCTGACTGGCGAGGCGGATTACCTGCTGCGCGTGCTGGTGGAAAGCCTGCAGGACTATGAGCAGTTCGTGCGCGGACAATTGCATGCCATCCCGGGCATCGCCGCCATCGACACGAGCTTTGCGTATGGCGTGGTCAAGCGCTCGACGGTGTTCCCGGCGTGGGATGAGAACAAGAGGAGTACGGTGCGCAAACACAGGCCGGAAAGCGCACGCTAGCCCGCTTTTCTCGCTAACATCTACGTCCGGCCGCTTGCCGAATCTCTGCAACCCCGCATAAAATGACGGGCTACGCGGGCGTCGTATAATGGTAATACCCTAGCTTCCCAAGCTAGAGCCGTGGGTTCGATTCCCATCGCCCGCTCCACCGAACAGTCTGAAGCCGCCCTCGGCGGCTTTTTTGTTGCCTGCGCGCCCGCCATTCCATCAACGGGCAACCGGCACGGGATCTCCATGCAGCCCATCGAACAGCCGGGCACCGGCCCCGACGACATCACGCCGGAATCGCAAGACACCAATACAGCCGAAGGCGCCGAAACGGGCGAGCAAACCGGCCACCCACGCCGCATCCGCTCCTTCGTGCGCCGCGCCGGCCGCACGTCTACCGGTCAGCAGCGCGCCATCGATGAACTCGGGCCGCGCTTCCTGCTGCCTTACGCTGCCGAGCCCTTGGATTGGGACGCCGCGTTCGGCCGCGCCGGCGCCAAGCGCATCTTCGAGATTGGCTTCGGCATGGGCGAGACCACGGCCCACATCGCGCAATTGCGTCCGGACGACGATTTCCTCGGCGTGGAAGTGCATGAGCCGGGCGTCGGTGCGCTGCTCAAGCTGATCGGCGAACGCGAGATCGGCAACATCCGCATCGTTTCGCACGATGCCGTGGAAGTGCTGGCCCACATGATTCCGGAAGGCACGCTCGATGGCATCCATGTGTTCTTCCCGGACCCCTGGCACAAGAAGCGCCACAACAAGCGGCGCCTGATCCAGAGCCCGTTCGTCGCACGTCTGGCCGCGCACCTCAAGCCGGGCGGCTATCTGCATTGCGCGACAGACTGGGAGGAGTACGCCCACCAGATGCTGGAAGTGCTGTCCGCCGAACCGACGCTGGAAAACACCGCCGACGGCTTCGCGCCGCGCCCGGACTATCGCCCCGTCACCAAGTTCGAGAAACGCGGCCTGCGCCTCGGGCACGGCGTGTGGGACGTGGTCTTCCGCAAGCGCGCCTAACTACGTCCGCGCACGCTGACGCGAGTCAGCGTGCGCCGAAATGCGTATCACCGAAGAGGTTTTTGGCGTGGCGCGGGAAAGCGCGCCAATATTGCGGCGGCGCCTTGACCGTCGCGCCCAGCTCAGCGGCGGCCGCCCAGGCCCAGTGCGGGTTGTAGAGGAACGCCCGGCCGACAGCGACCAAATCTGCCCGCCCTTGCGCAACGATGGCCTCCGCCTCATGCGCCTCGTTGATGAGGCCGACGGCGATGGTTGGGATGTCGGCCTCGTTTCGGATCTTCTCGGCGAACGGCACCTGATAGCCGGTCGCCAGCGGAATCTGCTGCAACGGCGACACCCCGCCTGACGACGCATCGATCCAATCGCAGCCGCGCGCACGCAACGCCTGCGCAAATACCACCGAATCCTCCGGCGTCCAACCGCCCTCCACCCAATCGGTGGCAGACACGCGCACGCCAACCGGAATGTTGTCCGGCACCACGGCGCGCACCGCATCAAAAATCTCCAGCGGATAACGCATGCGGTTCTCACGCGAACCGCCATAGGCATCGGTGCGCTGATTGGCAATCGGCGACAGGAATTCATGCAGCAGATAGCCGTGTGCGGCGTGCAACTCGATGGCCGATAGGCCAAGCCGCACAGCGCGGCGTGCAGTCTCGACGAACTGATCGCGCACGCGGGCCAAGTCTGCATCCGTCATTTCGCGCGGGGCGCGCTCTTCGGGGCGCTGCGGCAACGCGGACGGACCCATCGTTTCCCAGCCGCCGGCATCGAGCGCCAGCAACGCGCCGCCTTCCCAAGGCCGAGCGCTCGAAGCCTTGCGGCCCGCGTGCGCGATTTGCATGCCGATCGGCACCAGTGCGTTCTCGCGAATGGCAGCCAGCGTGCGCTCAAGCGCAGCTTCGGTCGCGTCGTCCCACAAACCGAGGCAGCCGTTGGTGATGCGACCTTCCGGCGACACCGCGGTCGCCTCGATCATCAGCAACCCGGCACCCGAAAGCGACAGGCTGCCCAGATGTGTGTGATGCCACGCCGTGGCTTGGCCGTTGTCGGCCGAGTACTGGCACATCGGCGAGATGACGATGCGGTTCTCAAGCGTGAGACCGCGCAGGGAGAAAGGCTGGAAGAGAGCACTCATGATCGGGAGATTCGGCAGTCAGCGGCTGACGGAAGAAACCGCCAGTGTGTCCGAATCCACCCGATCGTGCAGACGGTGCGAAAGCCTCGCACCGAGGAAGGGAAATGCTCGCCGGTGGCTTAGGCCTGCCAGGCGATGAGGTGCGTATAGGCCGTCACCAGGACGATGATGCCGAAGATGATCCGGTACCACGCAAAGCCGCGGAAATCATGCGTGGCAATGAACTTCAGCAGCCAGCGCACGCAGAAGAACGCCGAGATGAACGCAGCTACAAAACCCACCGCGAAGATCGACAGATCGTCCGCTGACAGCAGCGCGCGCGACTTGTACAACTCGTACACCGTCGCGCCGAAAATGACGGGGATCGCCAGGAAGAACGAGAACTCCGTCGCCACCTTGCGCGACAGGCCGAACAGCAGGCCGCCGATGATGGTCGAGCCCGAACGCGACGTGCCCGGAATCAGCGCAAAGCACTGCGCGAAGCCCACCTTGATGGCATCGGAGATGCGCAGGTCATCCAGTGTTTCAATGCGCGGTGCGCCAGCCTTGGCGGCTTCAAGCAGCGCGTTGGCGCGCGGGTCGTGCGTCTCGCCGCGATGACGCTCACGCCATTCGGCCCACAGGATCACGAAGCCCCCGAGGATGAACGCCGACGCCACCACGATCGGGTTGAACAGATGCGCCTTGATCGCCTTGCCGAAGATCAGCGCAAGCGTGATCGCAGGAATCGTCGCCACGATCACGTTGATCGCGAAACGCTGCTGGCGCGGGTCATTCGGCAGACCCTTGATCACGTCGATGATCTTGTGACGGAACTCCCAGCACACCGCCAGGATGGCGCCGAACTGGATCACGATCTCGAAGATCTTGCCCTTTTCGTCATTGAAGTCGAGCAGTTGGCCAGCGAGGATCAGATGGCCGGTGCTGGAAATGGGAAGGAACTCGGTCAGACCTTCGACGATGCCGAGAATCAGCGCTTTGATGGCGAGTGCGATATCCATGCAGTAAGCAAAGAGGGAAAAAGAAAATGAAGCGCTGGGCGCGCAGCAGAATTCAGGGCCGCTTGGCCTGAACGTGCACCCCTTCGGGCAAAACCGTGATTGTACCGGGCTCCACGGCCATGCCAGCCACTTTCAACTGTTCGGGCTTGAACGTGTAGACGGCGTAGTCGTTGAGCAACTGGCCGGCAATCAATGAACCGATCGAACTGATCTGCGGGCCGATGCCGCCGGGCACGTTCTGCAAATCGAAGCGATCGACAGTGGGCTGATCCAGGCGAATCGAATGCGTTGGCGAGTCGTAATGCAAACCGCTGGATACGGCCAGCGGCCCCGTCAGCGGCTGGCGGAACAGACCGCTCTGCACCACGGCATCTGCCTGGATGGCGATGCGGTTGCGCGCGGGGTCGAGCGACACCTGCGGGTTCGACAGCGTCACATCAAAGAAGCCGAGAAAGCGCCGCTGGAACGGAAACTTGCGCGCAAGCGCGTCCTGCATCTGGCCGCGGGAAAAGGTGTAGCCGTCACCGGTCCAGCCGGTCGGCATACAAGCCACGAGCGTGACGGCAACGGCCACTGCAACAGCGGCCGCACCCGCCCACCAGCGGACGCGGTTGGAGCGGGCAGCAGGTTTCGTGGAATCGGTCATGACAAATCAGTGCGCTGCGGTAGCGATTTCAAGTCGGGTCAGAAACTGCATGGCGTGCGTGGTCGAGCCACCGCACATGTCGGGCTCGGGCTGCAGGCTGCTGCAGACCGCCGGACGTTCCGGCTGGCCAAAGATACGACAACGGTTCGCCTCGTCGAGTTGCGCACAGCGCACCCCCGCCGGTTTGCCGTTTGGCATGCCGGGAATGGGGCTGGAAATGGAGGGCGCGATGCAGCACGCGCCGCAGTGGGGTCGACAGTCCATGCTGTCCTAGTCAACGAAATCGAGGCGGAAACCGCTATTGTGCACCAGCACAATCGAGGCCCAGTCTGATTGACAATGCCGATGCCGCTTGACCCACCCTTGCGGCATGCGTACATTAATGACCGGAAAGTAAGTTATCTGTGAGTCAGTGACCGTGCGCACTGACTGACGCCCTACCGCCGTGACTGATCAAGATTCCGAGTCTTCCTCCAAACGCTGGACCCGCCGCAAAGAGGCCCGCCCCCAGGAACTGGTCGCCGCCGCGCTGAACCTGTTCGTGGCGCGCGGCTATGCGGCCACGCGACTGGAAGATGTGGCGTCGGCCGCCGGGGTATCCAAGGGCACGGTCTACCTGTATTTCGCCAACAAGGAAGAGCTGTTCAAGGCTGTTGTGCAAGAAAACCTGGTGCCCGCACTGGCTGAGGGCGAAGCCCTGATTGACAGTTTTGATGGCACCAGCGAAGCGCTGCTGCACGAAATCCTGATGGGCTGGTGGGAGTTGATCGGCGAATCGCCGGCTTCGGGCCTCACCAAGCTGCTGATGGCCGAATCGGGCAACTTTCCCGACTTGGCGCAGTACTACCACGAAGAAGTCATCGAGCGCTGCGACCGCTTGTTCGCGCGCATCCTCGAACGTGGCATGGCCCGCGGCGAATTCCGCGACGTCAACATCGACCTCACCACGTTGACCATGGTCGCGCCGATGATCTTCCTCATGATGTGGAAGCATTCGTTCGGCCCGTGCTCGCACCGGGAGTTGGAACCTAAGGCGTTCATCGCCCATGTCGTGTCGCTGCTGCTGCACGGCGTGCTTCGCAATCCAGTGACAGGCCCAGTGATTCCGCCGCCGCCCGCCCTCACCGCGCAACCGTGGCGCACGTTGCCAGAAGGTCCTGGCAACCCCGATGAAGGCGCCGCGTCATGACAATGTCTGCCGGATTGTCCTCCGGACTTGCTAAAATGCCGGGTTTGTCGTCAAACCCTCATTTGCATCACTCGCTCCGCGTGGAAGGCATGCCCATGGACATCGAAAAATCCCGGTTCAACATGATCGAGCAGCAAATCCGTCCCTGGGACGTGCTCGATACCGACGTTCTTGACCTGCTCAGCGTCGTCAAACGCGAACATTACGTGCCCGAGGCCTACCGCGCGTTGGCCTTTGTCGACATGGAAATCCCGCTGGCCGGCGGCCAGAACATGCTGGCGCCGCGCGTGGAAGCCCGCGTCCTGCAAGAACTGGCTGTGCGCAAGCATGAAGACGTGCTGGAAGTGGGTGCAGGTTCCGGCTATATGGCTGCCCTGCTGGCCCATCGCGGCCGTCAGGTCACCACGCTCGACATCGTGCCGGAGCTCATCGCCTTCGCTCGCGACAATCTTTCGCGCAACGGCGTAACCAACGTCGACGTGGTCGAAGCCAGCGGCGCGCAGGGCTGGGGCGATGGCCTGTATGACGTCATCTGCGTATCGGGCTCGGTGCCCGCCGTGCCGGAAGCACTGCTCAAGCAGCTCAAGGTGGGTGGTCGCCTGTCGATCTTCGTGGGTGGCGCGCCGGTCATGGAAGCACAACTCATCACGCGCATCTCGAACACCGAATATCAAACGCGCAACCTGTTCGAGACGTACGTGGCGCCGCTGGTGGGCGTTCCCGCACCGTCGCTCTTCCGCTTCTGACCACTCCCGGCTCCCCAATCATCATGCAACAGCTCGCTCCCACCGCCCTCGCCCAATGGCTCGCCGACGCATCGCGCGCGAAGCCCGTCCTGCTCGACGTGCGCTGGATGGAGGAGTTGGAGATTTGCGCCATTCCTGGCATTACGCACATTCCGATGGATCAGATCCCGGCGCGTGCCAGCGAGCTGAATGCTGACCAAGACATCGTCTGCATCTGCCACCACGGCGGACGCAGCGCGCAGGTTGCGCAGTATCTGATCACGCAGGGCGGCTTCGATGCCGCGCGTGTCTACAACTTGCAAGGCGGCGTCCATGCCTGGGCTCACCAGGTGGATCCGCAGATGGCAACGTACTGATTGGGGAAGCCGCCGCCGGGCAAAGCCCTGTTCACCTTCCACAGGCACTGAACAGGGTCTGACGCGCCCGCGCTGCCTTCCGAACGCGAACGTTTCCTCCTCGCTCGGGGGCTTTATGACTGTTGCTCGCAGTAGCCGCACGCGGATGGCCGCGCGCGGTTCGCTTGTTGTGCTGTGCTGTTCGATGATGCCGATGTTCGCGTGGGCGCAGTCCCAACCGAACACACCGGCTGCGACCGACCTCCTCTCTGCCTACCGCGCCGCGCTGGCCAACGATCCGCAATTCGCATCAGTCCGTGCGCAGTCGCTCGCGCAACGCGAGAAGCTCACGCAAGGCCGCGCCGGTTTGCTACCGCAGATCGGCGGCGCCTGGAGTTCCACGCGCGTCATCTTTGATCAAACCGCTCCGGCCGAATTCAACAAGACGTTCTCGTCGACAGGCTGGACGCTGTCGCTATCGCAGCCGCTTTTCCGCTGGGACCGCTGGGAAACCTACAAGCAAGGCGAAATTGCCGCGCAGGCCTCCGAGGCGTCGCTCGCGCAAGCGCAGCTCGATCTCATCACGCGTACGGCGCAGGCCTACTTTGACGTGCTCAACGCGCAGGACACGTTGCAGCTTGCCACCGCGCAGCGCGATGCGATCCAGCAGCAGTACGAACAGGCGCGCCGCAACTTCGACGTCGGCAACGCGAACATCACCGACGCAAACGACGCCCAGGCCCGCCGCGATGCCATCGACGCCAGCGTCATCGCCGCACGCAGCGACTTTGAGATCAAGCAATCGGCGCTCAAGCAGATCATCGGAGAGCCCGTTGGCACGCTGGCCGGCGTGCGGCCAGGCGTCACGATCCCCCAGCCTGAACCCGCTTCGGCAGAACCCTGGGTCGACCAGGCGCGCAGCAGCAATCTGCAAGTGGCGCTGGCGCAGTACAACCTGCAAAGCGCTGAGCGCGATGTGAAGAAGGCGACCGCAGGCCATCTGCCCTCGGTCGATCTGGTGGCGCAAACCGGCCACACCAATGCCAGTGGCAACCAATACCTGCCCTCGCTGCCGGGCGGCGCACGCTTTGACAGCTCGCAGATTGGCGTGCAGGTGTCGATTCCGATCTTTGCGGGCGGTGCGATCCAGTCGCGCGTGCGCGAAAACATCGCGCTGGAAACCAAGGCCGCGAACGACCTCGAGTTCGCCCGCCGCTCTGCCGAGCAAGGCGCACGGCAAGCGTACATCGGCGTAATCGCAGGACTGGCGCAAGTAAAAGCGCTGGAAGCGGCCGAGCTGTCGGCGCGCACAGCGTACGACTCCAACCAGCTCGCCTACGGGGTGGGCGTGCGCATCGGCACCGACGTGCTGAATTCGCAGGCGCAGCTCTTTCAGGCGCGGCGCGATCTGGCACGCGCGCGTTACGACACCATCGTCAACGGGCTGCGGCTGAAGTCTGCCGCCGGCTCGTTGAGCGAGGCAGACGTGATCCAGGTGAATACGCTGCTCACAGCCAACGGTTCGAGCGATATCACCGCGTTGCCGCCGGCAAGCGCCAAACCCGGACTGGCGAAACCGGCCGGCAAATCGGCCAAACGCTGATCAGTGTGTCTGGCCGCGCGGCGGCAGCGGACGCTCCGCAAATTGCAGCAACGCGCCGCTGGCTGTTTTCCAGATGACTTGGCGGCCTTGCTTGCCGTTGGCCGAGGGCTGCATACCGACGGTCGCCAGGGGCGATTTGAGCGCCTCCAGGAACGCAGTCTCCAGTTCCATACGCGCCGGGTCGCACGCCATGCGCGTCGACACGAGATTGCCGAACCGCATGCCTGAGGCCAGCTTCTCATACGGCCCCGAGAAGCGATTGCAGCCCGAATAGCCCGACACCACGCCGTTGGCCGCCTCCAGACCACCACTGAATTCGATGGAAATCGGCTGCGTAGCCGGATCAGCGTCTTCGCCCTCGGTGGAAGGCAATTCCTTGGGCGCGGCGCCCGACTCTTGCCAACGCACCAGCACGAAGCGCGAGCGGCCTTCGCCCTGCGCTTGGGCGAGCGTCGCCTGGCCCGGATTGGGCGCTGCGTTAGCGGGTGTCTGTTTGGCTTCAGCGGCCGGCGCTGACGCGGCAGCGGGGGCCGCCGCCGGGGGCGTGGATGAAGGCGCCGGCGTCATGCAGCCGGCACCGATGATGGTAGCGGCGGTCACTGCGGCCAGCGCTACGGCGGTCAGCACCACGCGGCGCGGCGTTTGCAGCAGGCTCGGCTTGGGACGATTCGGTTGGGACATGAACGTGTCGTGAACGGTAACGGAATGCAAACCACATGAAGAGCCGTTAGTCTGCGCGGCTCGCCATGAGTTCGCACTTTTCGTGCCGAACGTGCCCTACGTTACAGCGTCGGCAAGACCAGGGACGCCACAGCCTCCACCGTACGCGCCGTCGCACCGCCGTGTGTGGCGGCAAAGGCCAGCGCAGCGCGCGACGCAGTTTCGCGCGTATCGGCATCAGAGAGCCAAGCGTCAATCACACGCATGACAGCCGCCGCGTCTTCCACCTGCTTGCAGGCACCCGCGGCTACCGCATCGCGAGTCGCCTGCGCAAAGTTGAACGTGTGCGGGCCAATAACCACGGGCGTGCCGACTGCGCAGGCCTCGATCAAGTTCTGCCCACCAAGCGGAAGCAAGCTGCCGCCGATGAACGCCACCTCCCCGGCGGCGTAATACAGCGCCATCTCACCCATCGAGTCACCGAGCAGGACATCGGCATCAGCAAGGGCATCGGCATCCGCCACGCCTGCCGCAGACACCGACAATGCACTGCGACGCACGACGCGCAAGCCTGCACGTTCGGCCGCCTGAGCGACTTCATCAAAACGCTGGGGATGGCGCGGCACCAGAATCAGCAAGGCATGCCGGCGCCCGACATGCTGCGCGCGATGTGCTTGCCATGCGTCCAGCAGCAGGGCCTCTTCGCCCTCGCGCGTGCTGGCTGCCACCCATGCAGAGCGGCCGTGCAACGCATCATGCAGCACGCGGCCAGCCATGATCTGGTCCACATGCGGCGTGATGTCGAACTTCAGGTTGCCGGTGACGCGCACGCGCGGCACGCCGAGGGAGCGGTAGCGATCGGCATCGTCGGGCGTCTGAGCCAGCACCGCAGCGAGTTGCGCGTACGTCTGGCGCGCTGCATCGCCAAGGCGTGCGGTGCGCCGGTGGCTGCGCGCAGACAGCCGCCCGTTGACGAGCACCATCGGCACGCCAGCGGCATAGGCGCGTTCGATTAGCACCGGCCAGATCTCGGTCTCCATTAGCAAGCCAAGGCGCGGCTGGAAATGGCGCAGAAACCGGTCGACCGCACTCGGCAAATCGTACGGCAGGTAGGCCTGGATGACGCGGCCGTTGCGTTGCGACGCAAACTCGGCGCCGGTGCGGCGGCCCGTCGGCGTCATGTGGGTGAGCAGAACTGCATGGTGCGGAAAGCGCGCAAGCAGCGCATCGATGAGCGGCTGCGCGGCGCGCGTCTCACCAACGGACACGGCATGCACCCACAGCAAAGGGCGATCCGGATTCGGGCGTGGCGGGTAGAAGCCAAGCCGCTCGCCAACGTGCTGACGATAACCGGGCTCTTTGCGGCCGCGCCACCACAGGCGCAGCAATGCGAACGGCAGCGCTATGCGCCACAACCAGCGATACAGAACGCGCAGCATCAGAGCACACCCAGCGCGCGCAGCGCATCGAGCGCTTGCGCGCTGGTCGGATGGGCCTCGGCGCTGCCGAGGTCGTGCACGTTCGGCGTCCAATAACCGCCCGTGCGCCAGGAGGTGGTGAAGTTGTAGAGCGCGACGGTCGGTTTGCACAGCGCGGCCGCGATGTGCACAAGGCCGGTGTCCACACCCACCACCGCAGTCGCCTGATCAAGAAACGCCGTCACATCCGGCAGCGACATACGCGGCGGAATCACCACGCGGCCCACCGTGCCCGGCGCTGCAGCGACGATGGCTTCGCGGATGGATTCACTCGTGCGCCGCTCGGCCTCGCTACCCCACGGCAGCGCGATAGCGTAGTCACGCGCCAGCAACTCACGTGCGACATCAACCCACGCCGCCTGCGGCCACCCCTTATCGGCACGCGAAGTCGCATGCACCAGCGCCACGTACGGGCGCGGCAGTTTGAACGGCAAGTCGGCCGGCGGCTGCAAACCGAAATCGATGGTATCGGGCAGCGCGTAACCGAGTGCCTCCGCCACCATGCGGCACGAGCGCTCGACCACGTGCACGCGCGGCTCCATCTCAACCTTGCGCTGATAGAACAGCTTGGCGAGCGGTTCGTAACCAGCACCTTCCGAACGATTACCAAGGCCCGCGACGAAACCACCAGGCGCCAGCCTGGCCTGCGCGGCAATGAGCGCCGTCTTGATGAGCCCCTGCGTGTCGAGCACCGCGTCATACGACTTGGCACGCAACGCGCGACGGAACGCCGCCATCTCGCCCCACGTTTTCCCGGAACCAAGCGACTTGCGCCAACGCCGCAGGGCAAACGGAATGACGCCCTGCACGCCCCGCACGATGCGGACGATCCCTGCGAAGCCTTCTTCAACTACCCAGTCGATCTCGGCATCCGGATAGGCCCGCAGAATATCGGCCACGACCGGCGTGCAATGCACCACATCGCCAAGCGACGATACCTTGACGATCAGCACACGCATGCCGTCACCCTTTCCCCCAACTTCATGTGTGCGAACCGTGCGATCAGAACGGCAGTTGCGCGTCCGGCTTCTCGGCCAGGATCACGCGGCGGAATTCGCTCTGGATGCGCGCCATCGCGGCATCGTTGTCGGCTTCGAAACGCATCACCACTACCGGCGTGGTGTTGGACGGGCGCGCCAAGCCAAAGCCATCTTCGTATTCCACGCGCACGCCATCGATGCGATTGACTTCCTTCGCGCCTGCAAACGTGGCGTTGGCCTTGATCTTGTCGAGCAGATCGAACGATTCACCCTCGGCACACTTCAGCTGCAGCTCAGGCGTGCAGTGCGAGTTAGGCAGCGCGTTGAGCGTGGCGCTCGGGTCTGCCAGGCGCGAAACGATCTCCAGCAGGCGCGCGCCCGTGTAAAGCCCGTCGTCAAAGCCGTACCAGCGGTCCTTGAAGAAGATGTGGCCGCTCATCTCGCCGGCCAGCGGTGCGCCCGTTTCCTTCAGCTTGGCCTTGACCAGCGAATGGCCGGTCTTCCACATCGTCGCCTTGCCGCCGAGCTCACGAATGAACGGCGCCAGCTTGCCCGTGCACTTCACGTCGAAAATGATTTCACCACCCGGGTTGCGCGACAGCACTTCCTGCGCAAACAGCATCAATTGCCGGTCGGGGAAGATCACCTGGCCATCCTTAGTGACCACGCCCAAGCGGTCGCCATCGCCATCGAACGCGAGGCCGAGTTCGCAATCCGTGGTCTGCAGCGTGCGCACGAGGTCCTGCAGGTTCTCGACGTGGGCGGGGTCCGGATGGTGGTTCGGGAAATGGCCATCCACTTCGCAGAAAAGCTCCGTCACCTCGCAACCCATCGCGCGGAACAGCTCCGGCGCAAAAGCGCCCGCCACGCCGTTTCCACAGTCCACCGCAATCTTCATCGGGCGGCTCAGCTTGACGTCCGAGATGATTCGGTCGATGTACTGTTGGCGGATGTCTACCTGGACGTAATAGCCGGCGCCTTCCGTGAAATCGCCCTGCCCGATACGCGTGCGCAGCGCTTGGATTTGGTCGCCATAGATGGCCTGGCCTGCCAGCACCATCTTGAAGCCGTTGTAGTCCGGCGGGTTGTGGCTGCCCGTGACCATCACGCCCGAGGTAGCGCGACGTCCTGCCAGTTCGATGTTCGTGCCGAAGTACACCATCGGCGTGGCCACGAGGCCCAGATCGATCACATCGACGCCACTTGCGCGCAGACCGTCCGCCAACGCTGCCAGCAGTTCCGGGCCGGACAGGCGCCCGTCGCGACCGATGACGACGGCGGATTCGCCCTTGGCGCGCGCTGCGGAGCCGAAGGCGCGGCCGATCAGGCGTGCGGTCTCAGCATCGACAGTTTTTCCGACGATGCCGCGGATGTCGTAGGCTTTGAAGATGGTGGGGTGGATGCTGCTCATGGGCGGATGACCAACGTAAAGAGCCAATTGTAAACCGTGTCGATCGTATCCCCTCAAAACGGAAGCGCATGGATGCACATCTTCCGACCGGTGGGATCCCGCACGAGGCACGTTACAATTGGTATTAAATTGGGAAAAAGCACACCACATGCGCACCGTCGTTACGAGCAAGTCACTTTCACTATCGGAACTCGCCCGTCTGTTCGCGAACTCGTCCAAGTTGATCCTTGCGTCAGTCATTGGCGGAATGGCGGCCGGCTTTTTGACGTCACAAGTAGTTCATCCGCGGTGGGTAGCCACGATGGCTATTCAATTGGGGCAGGTGACCACAGTCAGCAGAAACGGGCTCACGTCTCTACCTATCGAGAACCAATTGACGGCGGCGGATCGGTACAACACGCCAGGTTATCGCCTTCAAGTCATTAGAGAATTGGGACTACAACCCACGGGAAACGCGCAGGCAAACCTGATTTTCGATACCCTTAAGGCCACACCGGGCCGTGGTCCAAATGTAGTCAACGCGCAGGTCTCGGCCTACTCACGGGAGCAAGCAGCCGCAGCGTTGGAGGCAGCCTTCAGGGTCTTTTCAGCCGCACACCGCGAACTGTTTGAACAAGCGACGAAGACGATGCAAGACAGCCTGGTTAGCGCAAGGGCTAGGCTCAAGGCAACTCAACAGAACTATGCGATGACCGAACGCGGACTAAATTCCGCGACTCCGCGAGGAAGCACGGGAATCAATAGCGCTCGCGATGTACTAATGACGAATATGGCAGCGCTTCTGAGCGAGCAGATTGTCACGTTGCAGCAGGAAGTCGCTGTCTATGAAGATGCCCTTTCCCCGCTGCGTAGCTACCCTACAAGAGCGATCGGCCCCGTCTATGTTCCCGCACGTTCCCAGACACCAAGCACAACGATGTTTATAGCCGCAGGCGCGCTCTTAGGCCTTGTTGCGGGAGCCGGTTTAGCACTGCTCCGAAATTCTGACGACATCGCATAGGCGCCCTGCGGCACTTGGAACGTCGCGTACTGCCCCGGCAAGCAGTGAATCCGGCGCTATGATGTCACGAGAGAACCTACGTATTTGCTTGGCCCCGAACTCTCGGGCGGACTTCCAGCCCCTCATACAAGCTATCCAGTGATTACGATTGTAACGCCCACCTTTAATCGGGCATCAACCTTACCAAGGTTATACGAAAGTCTTCTGAAACAGACGCACCAGGATTTCGAGTGGGTCGTCGTCGATGACGGCAGCTCAGACGCAACATCCGAGCTAATCAAAAATTGGCAACAAGCGAACGCCATTCGAGTTCAATATATATTCCAGCCTAATGCAGGTAAACATATAGCACTCAACACCGGCGTAACGCACGCTCAAGGCGACATTATTTTTATTGTGGATAGTGATGATGCCATCACCGAGGACGCCATACGACAGATCAATGATAAATTCTCCGATTTTGACCACACGAAGCTAAGCGGTCTTTGTTTTAGGAAGGTTAAATTCGACGGAACACTTGTTGGACGCGAAATCGCACTGGATTCGATATATGCAACTGCGAACGATGCCGGCAAGATGTTCCGAGGTGACTTAGCATACGTCTTCAAAAAGACTGCAATGCAAGGCAATCCCTTCCCCCAAATACCAGGAGAGAAATTCGTCCCCGAACTTTACATATGGAATAAAATCAGCGATACAGGAAATATACTTTTTTTCCCTCGGATCGCTATATATTTATGCGATTATTTGGCTGACGGATATAGCAGCAATTTCACCGCAACACTCAGAAAGAATCCCAAAGGGTTTCTACTTTTCTACATCGATCAAGTTAAAAGAGAAGAATCACCGCTACTTAAGATAAAGTACGCGATCCGCGCGTTCCAATGTCTTTACTTTCGAGCAACAAAGCTATTCAAAAGAAAGCCGCCCAAAAACTGGTCCGCCGCCCACTGAGCATGCCGAGTGCAAAATCGATCCGCACAAGCGCAGACGAAGAGCATCGATAGCCCGCCTTGACGTAGCGTAACTGGCGTCACTTTTCTGCATTGGCTGCTCGTTGACGCATCCTACTAGGCCAGCAATCACAAAAAACCATGCTTCGGCATCTTCCTTCAGTACTTCTTAAGCTAAGTCGCGCGTCAGTAATCACCGCTTCATCTTCGACATGCGCCCTTCTCGAGCTTTGGGTTCTTAGCAGCAAACTCCATGTGCATGACCTGGGAGTTGTCCTTGCGGCTCAAGGTGTCGCTGCATTGCTAGCAGCCGTCGGGGAAGCGGGATTCGCCCTGTGGGTCCCACAGCGATTGGCGCATTGCGCAACTCCACTTCGCCTCACGGCACTGTCACGATATGCTGTGTCGATTCGACTGCCGCTATTTGCGGTTCAGACTTTATTGATTGCTATTGCCACACGCTACACCATCGTAGGTTGGAACAACTTTGGGTTGACCCTCATAATGTCGGCATCCATGGCTTTTAGTTTTGGATGGGTTTTCATTTCATCGGAAAGATATGTGCTGATTGCATTAACTGAGAGCATCGCTCGTTTGGTAGGATTACTCGCCTTCATGCTCGTCCCGACAAAGAGTGCAGATATGGCGTTGGCATGCCTCGGATTTGCGAGCGCCCTACAATCTGCCGGTCAACTATTGATTGCGTACCGTATTGGCCTTTTGTCAGCGCTGCCAATACCCAAACTGAGACGATTGCGCATCCATGCGCGGCATTTCGCAGCTTATCGGTCGGCCATCATACAAGCCGCAGGGCGAAACATCTTGCCCGTCTCTGTGGGGGCGGCTGTTGCAGCGCCTCTAGCCAGCCCAGCACTGGCTGCAGAGAAAGTCTCGAGGGCTGCGATGGGCATTGTCTCGGCTGTACTGGGCTACATATTGCCGACGCTGGGCAGGGATTTTCGTGAAAGACCCACGATCGAGGTTATCGGAGTCAATCTTTTTATTGCCGTGCTCGTCAGCGTGGGAACAATGGCCGCGTTGAACCTCTACATCCAAGTTTCGCACGCATCGCTAGCCCAATTATTTTCAGAGAACGGGAAATTGCTCGCACTGGCCTCGGTTCTTACTGGAGCGAGGGTCGCATTCTCTGCAACGTTATATATGCGTGTGCTAGCAGCCGGCAATTTTGTGCTTGCTACGCGCCTACTCCTGTGCCAAACGGCTGGCGCAGTTTTTGCCACTGCGCTACTTCGGGAGGCGTCGTCGGTAGCCGTCTTCCTATTTGCTCTAGCGCTGGTTGATTTACTCCTGGCAACCACAACGGCTCGTTTTTGTAAGCGACCGACGAATTGAAAAGAACGCTATGAATGCCCTTCGCGATCTGGTGTACGTTATTACGGGCCTAAATCGGGCTGGAGCCGAATTGGTGTGCTTAAATCAAGCAACTCATTTCTCTAGACTTGGTCACCGGGTAGGAGTTATCTATTTAGTCGAAGGACACGATGAGCTAGCGCCTGAATTTGAAGCATCCGGCGTGGCCACTGCCTGCCTGCGGATGAGCTCGATATGGGAACTCCCTCAAGCGCTGTGGCGGTGCCGAAACATTCTTCGAGAGTGGCGGCCGAAGGTAGTTCATTCGCACATGATCCACGCAACGATCCTTGTTTCATTGATCAAGTGGACCCTACCCGAAATCAAAATGGTTGCAACAGCTCACAGCGTCCATGAGGGCGGAAGACTCCTCAATTTCCTACAACGCATAACTCGATCGGCACCAGATCTTTCGACGAATGTGAGTGAAGAGGCAACGAAGGCTTATGTCACGCAACGACTATTTTGCGCAGATAGAGCTAAGTGCATACCTAATGGTATCGATGCCGCTAGGTTTGAGTTTCAAGACAACTGGCCAGCGAAATCGGATGGAGTTTTTACGTATATATGTGTAGCACAATTTCGACCCGAAAAAAACCACGCGACACTCTTGAGAGCTTTTTCGAAGGTCCATAAAGATCATCCAAGCACTGAACTAATGTTGCTGGGCGCAGGCCCCCTACTTCCCGAATGTAAAATACTGGTTGAGACACTCGGAATAGCGAATGCAGTAACATTTGCTGGGGGAGATGCCAATGTCCCAGCTTCGCTACGCGATGCCAACGCATTTGTATTGGTTTCTAACTATGAAGGCTTTGGATTAGCGGCAGCCGAAGCAATGGCAGTCGGCTTGCCCATCGTTGGCGCTGATGTGCCGGGCCTAAGAGAGGTCATCGGGCGATACGGGAGGCTTGTGTGCCCCACCGATATCGATGCAATTGCCGAAGCAATGGAGCGGTGCATGTTAGAAGACGATCGCCCGTCTGATAGACTCGCGCGACGTCATCACATCATAAAGAACTTTGGCAGCGATAGTATCTTTGCACAATGGGAATCCGAGTACCGACAGTTAGGCCTTTGATTTATTGGGCAATTCTCTCACTAAGATACTCAACGTAATGCATCAGAATTGTAAGCGCATAAAAGTCGCCTTTATTATCACTGAAAGTGAGATAGGCGGAGCACAAAGTCACGTTCGCGACCTTTATGCTCGCCTACGAAACCGCGTCGAGGGAATACTCGTGGCCGGCGGCAGCGGGCCGCTCTTCGACCAAATGAAGGCACTCGGGGCACAAACAATTCAAATCGAGTCGCTGAACAATTCGCTTTCACCAATCCACATGCTAAAAGCGGTAAAGAATGTGATCACAGCTTTGCAGGGTAGTTCAGTCGATTTTATTCACGCCCATAGCGCTAAAGGAGGTGCGGTCGCGCGCTTGGCTGGCTTGTGGCTCAAGATCCCGGTTATCTACACAGTTCACGGATTTGGTTTTAAGAAAGCAGCGCCATGGAAGCAGCGCTGGGCAGCCAAGCTGGCGGAGTATGCATTAGCGCCGCTGACAGCCCAGATGATCTGCGTGTCCGATGAGGAGGCTCGCATGGCTCGTACGTTGCCAATTCAACGCTCTCGAGTCAACGTAATCCGTAATGGTGTAGAGGACGTCCATCAACGCAGCCACCCCGACGCGCCTGTTACGAGAGTGGTCATGACAGCGAGACTTGCCGCGCCCAAAAGGCCAGACTTGCTAATCCAAGCCGTAGCTACAGCGGACTTTCCAACCGCAGCTCACGTAGTGCTCGCGGGTGATGGCCCCCAGCGCGAATCTCTTTCCCGGCAGGCCGAAGAGGCTAAGGTAGCGCCCAGGGTTCAATTTGCGGGCAATGTTGACAACATTCCGACCTTGCTGGCGAGCGCACAACTCTTTGTATTGCTATCGGATCACGAAGGTCTACCAATTTCCATTTTGGAGGCCATGCGCGCAGGGTTGCCGATTATTGCAAGTGACTTACCAGGCATTCGCGAGCAGCTTGTACACGGCGAGTCGGGCTGGCTAGTAAACCACCTCAATCCGAGTGCACTCGCAGACGCCTTTCGCACTTTATCTTCTGCCCCCCCACTTAGGCAAGCTCTCGGCAGCGCGGCTCGACGTCGCTATGAAGAGCTGTTCGAAATATCTGCCATGGCGGAACAGACATACAAAGTATTTCTAAGATGCGTCGCCTCGCGACGCGACGCCTAGAGTAGTCCATCTTGGATGGTCAACTGGTGAACCGGTAGCTGCCTCAAGACAGTAGTTGGCCGGCTCCAAATATCAGGGCCAGCTCGGTTTGGCCTTGGAGGGATCGGGTGACCGCTGCTGCTGAATACCGGTCAGGCGACAGCTGTCCACGCGATGGCTAACTCAATGCACGAGTATCACTGCCTATTTGCAGCCGGGACATGCCGCGATGATAGCGCTTGCGTTGGCCTGTATGGTCCGGCAGAGGTACACGGTTGGGCGCGCCCAGTAGATGCATCAGCCAGGATGGGGTTCCACCGTCAACGCTTCCGCGCGGGGCAGTGTCGGCTCCAATGATTCCGCCGTCAGCGCACCGTCGGACTTAGCAGACTACGCTTGGGTTGACCTCCATCTCCGAAATCACCGTCGATTTTCTCTCTAACGTGAGTGATCCTCGCTGACTCGCTACACTGCCGGCATCGGCCTCTGCCAGAGACTCAATGCCTCGCCCTTCCGGAAGCCTCTTCTGCCGTCCCACGCCAAATTAAACTCCCCTCCGAACCACTTCACGGGGCGGCATCCACGCCGAAACACAGCAGGCTCCAAACGCAATACCTCGAGCGCTTGTCTGCGTACGAAAAAGCATGAGGCCGAGCGACGCCATTTTCGAATGTTCCAGCTTAGAGAACGTATCGCGTCAGCCTTATCTTCCTCGCAGGATAGACAATGCCCAGACAGATGAGGAATGTCAGCACTGTGACACTCGGGATAATAAGCCAAGAAGACACCTTGACATACTTCAACCTGCCAAGAACCTCAGTCATCACAAGCGCATGAGCGCAATAAATTCCCAGCGAGCACTCCGAAACAATGCCAATCAATTTTTCAATGCGATGATGCACCTCCATTTTGAACCCGAGGAAAAACAAGAAGACGCATACCGCGTAGGCAATGGTGAAAATCGATTGCGGCGTTCTAAATATCTCCGTAACAAAATTTGGCGGAAGCATGTCGGCCGTTCGATATGTATATAACTCGGTAAGAAATAAAATAGCGATTAAACAACTCAGTGATGCGATGAACGCGATGTACGCATTAGGCCGGCACTTTTTGGATAAAACGGCGTCACGAATTACCGCACCAAGCACCAGCCAACCCACTGGCTCAGCGAAGAGAGAAAGGCTATAAGTCTCAATAACTGGTGACGCGATTTTTAACAAGCTCAGAACAATCGGAGCTACCCCATAGCAAATCGACCATAGCCCAACAAAGAAGAATTTCTCTTTCTCCCCTGAGTTATTGTAAAAAGGAATAATGACAACAAGCGCCAAATATGTACCGAAAAGAGCGTACATATACCATAGATGGTAATATTGCGGCCCCATGAGCGATGTGATCAGGAAATCGAAAAACGATCCTCTCCCATGCGCCTTCCATAAGTAATAAATAATATTCCAAAATACAATAGCTGGCAAAACTCGCATCAACCTGCGCTTAATAAACCCATCAAAATTATAATTCTTGTTAATCAGAAGGCAGCCTGAGATCATAAAGAAGATCGGCACCGCAAAGCGAGTAATACCACCATAAACGTTCGAAGACCACCAACTCGGCTTGACTAGGTTGTCGATAATTGCTGAATGCAAGGCAATGACAGCAATACAGCCCACACATCGCATCCAATGAATTCTATTGGAGATGAGTTCGTTCATAAAATCGGAAAACTGTCGTTCGATCATGTCGGCATCTGACTTAACTGATGCTCAGCGGTGCTCGATTTGAACCAGAGTACGTATAGTACAGAGCGCCTTCTTATTTTTTCTTGCGCACGATCATCCATCGGGGAGACTGGAATCGAACAATGCTCCAATATAACCACACATACGTAAAGACGAACGCAAATGAAAAGAAAATCAACGCGATGGGGTTACGCCAGAATAACGTGGCGGGTAGCACAGCAAGCAAGCTCAAGAGCCAGAGATAGGGCGAGGTAAATGAATTACGGCGCAGACGATGGCGATCTTCTTTGCTACCTACAGCCCAACGCATAAGTCGCTTGTAAACAAGCATATGCAAGTGAATTCCATCCGGGATACCAGGAGAAATTCCGCGTAAGAATTTCTTTCGATAAATTGAAAATACCGTCTCAAAAAGTGGATAGATCAACATCAGCACCGGATACCAAGCAGAAACCCCCGGATTTCTCTTGACAAGCAAAACTGCCAGTTCCGCAATCACGAACCCGACAAGATAAGCTCCTCCATCACCAAGGAAAATTAATCCCGCCGGAAAATTCCAGATAAAAAATCCCAGCAATCCGCCTGCCAAGAGAAGAGCGGCGGACATGATAAATCCATCATTATTTCTAAATGCAACATAAGAAATCGACAGCAGCATCATTGTCGCAACAATGGCAGCCAATCCGTTAAATCCGTCAATTATATTTACCGCATTCGCCAATCCCGCAACCGCCACTGCTGTAATTAACAAAGAAACAAGATAAATAGAGAACAATTTGTCGACGTAAAAGATATCCACCCGAACAATGCGAGCATCGAGCAACCAAATCGCAAGCAATGCGGAAGCCATGGTTGCGATCAGACGACTTCTCGGGCTTACATTCTTCGTCAAGTCCTCCACAAGCCCCCCCAAAAACGCTGGGAGTGAGGCAATTAACAGAAGCACGTACTCGTGAAATTGCGGAGCCGCAGAAAATTCTAGGGCTAATGCACCGACGACCATTGCGATCGCAAGCCCAAGACCACCTATACGCGGTACAGCTCTACTATGGAACTTCTGTGCCCCTTTCAAATCAGTGTCCGCCGAAAATTTGGCGTGAAAATGCGAATATCTTACGATTAACATCGTAACAAAAAACGAAACAATAAAGCCAACACTAATATTAACCATCGGAAAAAATATTTAAATTATCCTTTCGCGCCGCCAGAACCGCAGCCCAAGAAAGCTCATTGATTATTGGGTCAGTCAACCCCAGCCCATAACAAAATCCTGCAAAGCACCCTGGTCAAATGTCAAATAGAAGCGCATAAATCGTGCCGCCGAATAAATAATCACAATTACCCAAGCGATAAGTGCCGCCCGCCGTCCTCTCGAAGCCTCAAAAATCGTTGAAACACCAATTGCGTAGACCAGTCTATCGTATTCCAGCAATCGGTTGATAACCTCAAAGTTCGCCGCAACTGCATAAACTGGAAAAATCAGCGCAAGCAAACGCGCTTGCAACTCTACGGAAAAACCAAAAAACACGCCAGAATGCATTTCTGGTGTCAAAAATCCATTTCTTTCTTCCGACACCTTTCCCCGAGAAATCATTAGCAAAAGCAATAGCAAGACACCCGCCTCGGCAAACGAGAGAAAATTCTTAGCTCCACCATCTATGTAACTCGAGTAGTCACGAAGTTGATTCAAATAGCTAAATACGTCCCCTAATGGAACTTGGCCAGCTAGCACCACCACCGGAATTGAGATGCCGAATGATATAATGCCGAGATGACTTGTCGGTATGCGACGTGTCGCTCTATATGCCAAAACAAAAAGCGGCACAACGATTGCAGAAAAATGAAATGTGCAGCCGATCAGAAAAAAAAATAGCGCGCGCCACCGCTTTTCCGACAACAAACATAACACTCCAATCAACAGCATGGAAATTGCGATTGATTGACGAACAAGAACAAACTGCTGCCAAATTAGATAACTAGATAAATAATATAGAAATGCAATGGATGGATTTTTACTATTTTTTATCAAGAAAACCAGAAGAACAACAAAATTAAAAGCGGTAATAATTGCAAGAAAATATGTTGCACCATTAATGCCGAGTCGTTTACTGAAAAGCATTAATAAAACATACCCCGGCTCCCAGCCATACGCCGCATCACGCGCAGCAGCTAGCGTACTATCAATATCCAAATAATCGAAAACTTGGATGTATAGCCCCAAATCGGAGCCGACTCCCCCTTGCCTAAACGCGCAAAGCACCATCCACAGCAATGCAACGGGAATCCATAGCCATCGGAATTGCCGTACACCACACGTGACGAGGATGATAATCGATAGTAGATATGCGAAAATCAACATTCAGGCAAATTCAATTAAGAATGTTCTCAAAAAAATCTTCGCAATAATCATAGCTTTGCCCGCGGGAATAGTGACTGGATAATTCAGGGAGAAAGCGAATTACAAGGAATAGATCAGAATACCGTAGCAGACAAAGAAACTGCCAAACGATCCTTTTCGGAAAGAATGGGAACGCCAGTCAAAGGCCATTCAATCCCGATCATCGGATCATTCCATGCAATACTTCTTTGTAAATCTGGTTCATAATATTCTGTTGATTTGTAAAGGACATCCGCATATTCCGACAAGACAATAAAGCCGTGCGCAAACCCCTCTGGCAACCATAGTTGCTTCCTATTCTCAGCCGAAAGCCTGACTCCAACCCATTTACCGAATGTGGCAGATGCCGCGCGAACGTCAACCGCGACATCGAATATTTCACCCTGCAGAACTCGCACAAGTTTTCCTTGCGGCTTTACAGTTTGGTAATGCAAGCCTCGCAAAACGTTCCGGGCTGATCTGGACTGATTATCCTGCACAAATTCGCGCGACAGTCCTGTAACTTCTTTAAATTCTCTTGTATTAAAACTCTCGAAAAAATAACCTCGCTCATCTTCGAATACCGTGGGTTCGAGAAGCAGTAGCTCTGACAAAGCTGTCGGCGTCACGGTCAATTTCATTCGTCTCTCACACGTTGGAAGACTTCATCGAGTACGTCGTGCACATCGATTTTCCACTCCGGCAACTGAATACCAAATACTCGCTGGATCTTTGTAGCGTCTAGGCAGGAATTTCTGGGACGCGGTGCAACGCGCGGATATTCCATCGCTGAAACCGCTATAACTTGCTCTGGCTGTGCTCGCAAAGCAATGCCCCGAGCCCGCGCACAAGTGAGGATCTCTACAGCATAGGTGTGCCAATCTGTTTGCCCTGAAGCAGCCAGATGATAGAGCCCGAACGGGAATGACCGCTGATCTTCAAATTCACAATACTTTCTCACAAGATCAGCTGTGACGTTGGCAATCCGTGGGGCAGTGGTGGGGGTGCCGAAACGGTCGGCGACTACGCTCAACGTTTGTTGACAGCAACCTTGCTTCAAAATTCTTTTAACAAAATTATCACCATGTGCACCAGCAACCCACCCGGTACGTAAAGTAAGCGCACGCACCTCGCTTCTAGCGATTGCCTCCTCGCCAGCCAGCTTGCTTTTTCCGTATATTGATCCTGGGTTAGCGACATCGGTTTCAACGTAAGGCAGTTGCTTATTACCGTCGAATACATAGTCAGTGGAGTAATGAATCAGCAAGCATTGCAATGCAACGCACTCCTGAGCAAGCACGCCCACCGCGGTACTATTGATGGCAAACGCTAGTTCTGCGTCTGCTTCTGCTTTATCTACATCGGTATAGCCAGCGGCGTTCACGACTATGTCCGGGCGAAAAGTACGCATCGCCTTGCGTATTGCATCCGTTTGAGACAGATCGCAGGCGGCCCGGTCCAGTGCAACGACCCGACCAACTGGCGCCAAACGGCGTCGCAGTTCGAAGCCGATCTGACCATTGCACCCTGTAATGAGCACACTAGGGAGCGATCGCAGTTTACGCCGCATATTGGCTAACCACTTGATCCCCAAACTTGGGGGACATCGCGTCCAGAGCCCACGTTTGGTTATCCAGGTACCACTGGACCGTCTTGAGCAGCCCGGTCTCAAACGTCTCGGCAGGTTTCCATCCGAGCTCGCGTTCCAGCTTGCGAGCGTCGATGGCATAACGTCGATCATGCCCCGGGCGGTCCTTCACAAACGCGATCTGATCGCGGTAAGAACCGACTGCCCTGGGCCGGAGTTGATCAAGCAGATCGCACAGTGCATACACGACTTCCAGATTTGTTTTTTCATTCCAGCCGCCAACGTTGTACGTCTCGCCCAAACGCCCTCGGGCGAGCACCTCACGCAGCGCCGTACAGTGGTCATCCACATATAGCCAGTCGCGCACATTCTGACCATCGCCATAGACGGGCAGCGGCTTTCCACTCAGCGCGTTCGCGATCATGAGGGGGATGAGCTTTTCAGGAAAATGATGCGGGCCGTAGTTGTTCGAACAGTTGGTCGTCAAGACGGGTAAGCCGTATGTATGGAAATATGCGCGTACGAGATGGTCCGATGCAGCCTTCGATGCCGAATATGGGCTATTAGGCGCATAGGGCGCGGTCTCCGAGGCCTGCGGATCGGTAGGGCCAAGAGACCCGAATACCTCGTCGGTGGACACGTGGAGGAAGCGGAACGCCGCCTTGGCTTCGCCGGCCAGTGCTCCCCAGTAGGCGCGCGCGGCCTCAAGTAGGGTGAACGTTCCGACGATATTGGTCTGAATAAACTCGGCTGGTCCGTGGATGGAGCGATCCACGTGACTTTCCGCTGCCAAGTGGACCACCGCCCGAGGCTTGTACTGAGCAAACAGACAATCGAGGGCAGTGCGATCGCAAATGTCCGTTTGCGAAAATATGTGGCGCAGATCGTGCTTAACTGCGTCCAGGATCTTGCGGTTTCCTGCGTAGGTAAGCTTGTCGACGTTGACGATGCCGTCAGCGCCTGGATTCGCTAGCCAGTTGAGGACGAAATTGCCGCCGATAAAGCCGGCACCTCCGGTGACCAGAATGTGGGACAAGCTGAGTCCTCCTTGCCGCGGACACTCGCACGCGCTAAATCCGGCCTTCATCCGAGTGGAAACGGACGGATTTGTTATGAATAGTAAGAAGTCGCGTATTCTATCCGACCCCCGGACATACCCTGCCAAAGCGCCAGATCTTTTTGTAGCGCGTTGTAACACTTGAGATCGCGACGTCTCATACTCGCCCATTGCATGGCTGACCGCACATGAAAGTAGTAGCCAACCCGCCCCACGCCATCGGCGACCTCCAAGGCTGCTGCTCCCCCCTCCAGTCCTTGCTGGCCGCCCTCCCCACCAACGCCCCTCTCCGCTTCGTCGGCGACCTCATCAACCGCGGCCCCGACTCGCTGGCCACGTTGCGGCGAGTCATCGGCCTTTGCGAATCAGGACGCGCACGCACCGTCCTCGGCAACCACGACATCCACCTGCTTGCCGTAGCGGCAGGCGTGCGCAAGCCCGGCAAGCGAGACACGATCGCCGAGATCCTCTCCGCGCCCGATAGCGACCAGCTCATCACCTGGCTACGCCACCAGCCGCTGGCCATTTTCGAAAACAGTTTCCTGATGGTGCACGCCGGCGTCCTGCCTCAGTGGACGACAGGCGATGTACTGGAGTTGGCCGGCGCGGTGGAGCGAGAGCTGCGCAGCGCACATTGGAAGACCTTCCTGGCCGACGCCTTCGGCAACCATCCGGACAAGTGGAGCGACGATCTCGTCGGCATGGATCGGCTACGGCTGACCATCAACGCCTTGACGCGCCTACGCTTCTGCAAGCCCGACGGCACGATGGAGTTCGAAACGACGGACGCCGATGGCGCACCGGATGGCCACATGCCGTGGTTCGACGTGCCGGGCCGCCGCACGCGAGGCACGCCGATCGTGTTCGGGCATTGGTCCACCCGTGGGCTGGTGATGCGCGACGATGTGATGGGCTTGGATACCGGCTGCGTGTGGGGTGGGAAGCTGACAGCGGCGAAGTTATCGCTGGCCCCAGCGGGGCGTGACGTGATCCAGGTGGATTGCGAGCAGGCGCAAGACCCGCTCGCGCACAAAAAGAAATAACCGTTTGACCTAGCCCGCGCGAGCGATCAGGGTCGCAACGGCGTCGTGGCTATGTGCGGCCAGGGCACGGCGATCCATCTCCGGAGCCACGGCGGGGCCTACGAGCACTTCCACCACCAACGGCGGCCCGTTCAGCATGGCATTGATCGTGTCCATCATCGACAGATCACCGATATACGCTGGAATGGTCGTCAACTCACCCGTCCCGGCAATGCGATAGCGCAGCGCCACCGGCCGGATGGGTGCGCCAGCGCTGACGGGCGCCTGAAACAGGTTGGCGTGGAACGGCAGCAGTTGCAGCCCGTCAGACGTCGTGCCCTCGGGGAACACGCAAATGGCATCCCCCGAACGCATCGCATCTGCAATGACGTGCATGATGCGATGCGCATCGCGCTTGCGGGCGCGCTCGACAAACAGCACGCCCGTCTGCGCGCATAACCAGCCAATCACCGGCCAGCCGCGAATCTCCGATTTGGCGACGAAGCGCGGCGGGTACCAGCTGTTGATCGCGTAGATGTCGATCCACGAGACATGGTTGGACACCAGCATGGAACCCGCCAGTTCCTGGCCCGAGACCTGCTCGCCATGCACCACGAGCGAGACCCGGAACAGCGCCAGCAACTTGCGCGACCAGCGCTGGATCAGCCTCTGCTTGGTCTCAAGCTTGACCCACCAAAACAGCAGCGCGCACGTGATAAGGCCTTCGGCCAGATGCACGAGCAACCGCAGCTTGCGCAGCACATGCTTGCGCTGCGGCGTGCTCACCTCGCTGGGCGCGCTTGCCACGCGCTGATCAATGCCCGTCATAGGCAAGATGGCCAGCGACCATCGTGGCACGTACGCGGCCAGCCAGTTCGAAGCCCAGGTACGGCGAGTTCTTGCCTTGGCTCCGCAGAGCGCGCGGTTCAAGTTTCCAGGTCGCATCCGGATCGAACACGCACACATCGGCCATCGCCCCTACTTCCAGCGAGCCTGCATGCAGGCCCAGCACACGAGCCGGCTCGCTGGTGATGCGCGACAGCGCCTTCGACAGCTCGACCTTGTGTTCGGTGGCCCAGCGCAGCGTGAGCGGCAGCAGGGTTTCGAGGCCGGTCGCGCCGGGTGTGGCCTCAGCAAACGGCAGCAGCTTCTCGTCGTCATCCACAGGCGTGTGGTCGGAACAGATCGCGTCGATGGTGCCATCGGCCAGCGCACGCACGATGCCGTCGCGGTCGCGCCCGGAGCGCAGCGGCGGCACAAAACGCATCTGCGAATTGAAGTAACCGATATCGACGTCGGTCAGCGAGATATGGTGGACGTTCACGTCGCATGTGACCGGCAAACCTTCGGCTTTCGCACGGCGCACAAGCTCGATGCCCGCGGCCGATGACAAGCGGCACAGGTGCACACGGGCGCCCGTGCTGCGAATCAGCTCAAAAATGGTATGCAGGCGCACCGTCTCGGCTATGACAGGCACACCCGAGAGGCCCAGGCGTGAAGCCAGCGGGCCGCTTGCGGCCACGCCGCCCTTACCCAGATACGGGTCTTCGGGGCGCAGCCAGACTGTGAAGCCAAAGGTCTGCGCGTATTGCAGCGCACGCATCAGCACTTGCGTGTCGGCCATCGGCGCATCGGTCTGCGAGAAGCCAACGCAGCCCGACTCTGTCAATTCGGCCATCTCCGTCAGCACCGCGCCCTTCAAACCGACAGTGAGCGCACCGAGCGGATACACGTGCGCCTGATTCAGGTTGCGCGCGCGGAACTTGAGCATCTCGACCAGGCCGGGTTCGTCCAGCACAGGATCGGTGTCCGGCGGGCATACCAGCGAGGTCACGCCGCCGGCCATGGCCGCCGCCATTTCCGATTCGAGCGTGGCCTTGTATTCGAAGCCCGGCTCGCGCAGGCGGGCTGATAGGTCAATCAGGCCCGGGCAAACAACCAAGCCCGTCGCGTCGATGGTCTTGTTGGCATGGAAATCCGCCGGAGCGTGGCCGACACCGACCACCTTGCTCGCCGCGATGTACAGATCCTGTTGTGCGTCGATACCGTTGGCCGGATCGATCAGGCGGCCGCCTTTGATATGCAGTTTCATCGTTTCAATATTTTTGAGATGGATGCAAAACGAAGCGAAGCGGTTCTGGCGGTTCGGCGCCGACGCAGACAGTACAAAAAGTACGGCAAGTCGATGCCGGGCCGGCAGAATCGTTTTTCATCGATCTCAGTCGTTGTTGCCAGCCACGATGCCCATGACCGCCATGCGCACGGCGATGCCGAACGTCACCTGATTCAGGATCACCGATTGCACGCCGTCGGCCACGGCGGAATCGATTTCCACGCCGCGGTTCATCGGGCCGGGGTGCATGACGATGGCGTCCGGCTTGGCCAGCGCCAGGCGCTCCTGCGTGAGGCCGTAGGCCTTGAAGTATTCCTGTGCCGAGGGCAACAGCGCGCCGCTCATACGCTCGTTCTGCAGGCGCAGCATGATGACCACGTCCACGCCCTTCAGGCCTTCTTCCATGTTGTGGAAGACGCGCACACCCATGTGCTCCAGCCCGCCCGGCAGCAGCGTACGCGGGCCAATGGCGCGCACTTCGGCGCAGCCCAGCGTCGTCAAAGCGTGGATGTCGGAACGCGCCACGCGCGAGTGCAGGATGTCGCCGACGATCGCCACCGTCAGGTTGGAGAAGTCCTTCTTGTAGTGGCGGATGGTGTACATGTCGAGCAGCCCCTGCGTCGGGTGCGCATGACGGCCATCGCCCGCGTTGATGACGTGCACATGCGGCGCGACGTGCTCCGCGATCAGGTACGGCGCACCGGAACTGGCGTGGCGGACGACGAACATGTCCGCCTGCATCGCAGACAGATTGTTGATCGTGTCGAGCAGCGACTCACCCTTGCTGGTGGACGACGCGTTGATGTTCAGGTTGATCACGTCCGCCGACAGCCGCTTGGCTGCGATCTCGAACGTGGTACGCGTGCGCGTGGAGTTCTCGAAGAACAGGTTGAACACACTCTTGCCACGCAGCAGAGGCACCTTCTTCACCTCACGGTCGGAATCCGACACGGAGACGAACTGCTGCGCGGTGTCCAGCACGTGCGTGAGGATGTCGCGCGACAGCCCCTCGATCGACAGCAGGTGCTTGAGCTCGCCGTTTTTCGTGAGCTGCGGGTTGGCGAAAGTCTTGGGCATGAGAAACGAAAGGCGACGAGGTCAGTACAGGTCAGGTCAAAGCGGGTGCGGTGCAGCGGGCGAACTCAAGCGCCTTTGAGCTCGCGCGTAAAGGTGAAGCGGGCCGAAGCGCCCTCGCCGGCTTCGCTCAGCACGAGCGATTCGTTGGGCGGCAGCGTGATGCGTTCACCGATGTAATCGGGGGCAACGGGCAACTGGCGTTCACCGCGGTCGACCAACACGGCTAACTCGACCGCAGCCGGACGGCCGTAGTCGAACAGTTCATTGATGGCCGCGCGGATGGTGCGACCGCTGGCCAGCACGTCGTCCACCAGCAGGATGCGGCGCTCGTTCACGTCGAATGGCAGCGTGGTCGGTTGCGCCTTGGCGTGCAGGCCTTTCTTGGCGTAATCGTCGCGGTGCATCGCAACGTTGACGACGCCGTAATCGGGCAGGCCAAGATCATGCGCCAGCCGCTTGGCAATCCAGGCGCCGCCGCTGACAATGCCGGCCACCGACCAGGTGTGGCCGTCGGCCAGCCGCGTGCGCAGTTGTGCAACGAGGCTCTGGTACAGCGCCTCGGCATCGATCTGTTGCGATGTCATGCGTGTTCGTCGAAAAACTGTTGGAGGATGATGCACGCGGCTTCTGCGTCGAGCACATCGTCGGAGGCACCAGCGTCCTGCGCGGCGATTGACGAATAGCGCTCGTCCACCCAGGTAACCGGCAGGCCATAGCGCCCGTGCAATTGATTGCCGAAGCGCTTGGCGAGCTTGATCATCGGCTGCTCTTCCCCATCGGGGTGAACTGGCATACCGACCACGAAGCCGACTGGCCGCCATTCGCCCACAAGCCGCGTGATCTGCGCGAAACGGAAATCGACCGAGCGGTTAGGAATGGTTTCCAGCGCCCGCGCCGAGCGCGTAATGGAATTACCCAGCGCGACGCCGATGCGTTTTTCGCCGTAATCGAATGCCAGCAAGGTGCCTTCTGCGGGCACGGAATGGGTCGCCGGACGCGCCGGCTCAGGCATGCCCGGCCTCGCCCGACAGCATGGCGGGGTTGATGCCCAGCAGGTTCAGCGCCGCGGCAAACCGCTCTTCAGCAGGCACGTTGAAGATGATCTCGGGATCGGCGTGGACAGTCAGCCAGCCGTTGCGGCTGATTTCGTCTTCCAGTTGACCAGCGCTCCAGCCGGCATACCCGAGGGTGAGGATGAAGCGGTGCGGGCCGCCGCCCTGGGCGACGGCTTCCAGCACATCCTTGGAGGTGGTCATTTCCAGCCCGCCCGGCACCGCCAGCGACGACGAATACGCGCCCGTAGCGTCGTGCAGCACAAAGCCGCGCTCAGTCTGCACCGGGCCGCCGTAGTACACGGATTGTTCTGCGAGGGGGTGGATTTCGAGCTTGAGATCGATCTTGTCGAACAGTGTCGCCAAGTCGATGTCGATGGGGCGGTTGATCACGAGCCCGAGCGCGCCGCGCTCGTTGTGCTCGCACATGTACACGACCGTGCCCGAAAACGTGGAATCCGCCATGCCGGGCATAGCGATCAGGAACTGATTCGTGAGATTGATAAGTGCGTCAGGCGAGGCCATGGGGTGAGTTTACCAAAAGCCCCCGGGCGCTGCCCCTCTCATTTTGAGGAATCGGCCCTCGGCGCAAGGTTTTTTGGTCTGGCATATTGTGGCGCCTCAGGCACTCGGCCCGGTTGCATGTGGCGGCGTGGTGTTCAACGCCCCCAGATCAGCGGCTTCCAGCCAACGCCAGTCGCCCGGTGCCAGGTCGCCCAGCAACAACCCGCCGATGGCGCTGCGGTGCAATCCGGCCACGTGGTTACCGGCAGCCGCCACCATGCGTTTCACCTGGTGGTATTTGCCTTGCGTGAGCGCCATACGCAGGTGGTGCGTGTCGACACGCTCCGCCCAAGCGGCGGCAACGTTTTCATTCTCGTCGGCCAGCAGCACGCCGGCGCACAACTGGGCGATCTGCGCATCGGTTACGGGGTCGGCGGTGGTGATCTCGTAGACCTTGGGCACCTGGTGGCGCGGGCTGGTGATGGTGTGAACGAACTGGCCATCGTCCGTGAGCAGCAGCAGTCCTGTGGTGTCCTGGTCGAGCCGCCCGACACACTGCACGGCCCGCTCGCGCAGCGGCACCGGCAGCAGCGTGTACACGCTCGGATGGTGTTTCGGCTTTTGCGAGCACTCCACGCCGGCCGGCTTGTTGAGCATCAAATAGGCTCGGGCGTGGTATGCCCAGCGCTCGCCGTCGACATCGAGCACCAGGCCGGCGGTATCGACCAGCGCATCCGGGCTTTCCATTTCGACGCCGTTGATGAATACCAAACCCGCGAGTACGAGGTCCTTGCAATAGCGGCGCGTGCCGAAGCCCTGTGATTGCAGGATGCGATACAGCGGAAGACGAGAAGAATCAGCCATGACAACAACGTGAACAAGACAAAAAGGCGCGTATTTTGCGATACGCTCGGCCAGTCCAAAGAGCAACCGACTCCATCCGATGCCCTCCACCGCCCCAAGCCGCCAGCCTTACGACATCGGAGCGCACTTCCAGCGAGGCCTGGTGTGGTTCCGGCGCGATCTGCGGCACTTCGACCACGCGGCGCTGCATTATGCCCTGCGCCACTGCCGCGAGGTCTATTGCGTGTTCGTATTCGACCGCGACATCCTCGACGCGCTGCTTGCGCGCGGGCTCAAGGCCGACCGCCGCATCGAGTTCATCCGCGCGTCCGTCGAGGAACTGCGCAGCGTGTTGCGCGAGGCCGGCGGCGACCTGATCGTCGTGCATGATCACCCGCGCCAGGCGATTCCCGAGATCGCGCGCCGGCTCAACGTCGAAGCCGTTTTCGCCAACCATGACGAAGAACCTTCCGCGCAGGCCCGCGATGAAGCGGTGCGCAAAGTGCTGGCCCAGCAGCCGTGCGCCTGGTTCGACTTCAAGGATCAGGTGATCTTTGAGCGCGACGAAATCCTGAACGGGCAAGGCAAACCGTATGGCGTTTTCACGCCTTACAAGAATGCCTGGTTGGCCGCGTTGACACCGTTCGACTTGCGCGCGTATCCGACCGAGCCTTACCTAGGTGCGCTGGCCAAGCCGCCGCAGGCGCTTTCACACGCGACGCCAGCGTTGGAATCGATGGGCTTCGCACGCACCAATCTGTCGGAGATCGCCCTGCCCACTGGCATGTCGGGCGGCCAGGCCTTGCTCGACGAGTTTGAAGAGCGCATGGACGACTACCATGCGCGCCGTGACTTTCCCGCCGTGCGCGGACCCAGCTATCTGTCAACGCACCTGCGCTTTGGCACCGTGTCGATCCGCGCGCTCGCAGCGCGCGCGCATGCCGCCATGCTGCGCGGCAGTCGGGGCGCGGCGACGTGGCTGTCGGAGTTGGTCTGGCGCGACTTCTATTTCATGATCCTGCATCACCGCCCGGACTTGGCCGACGGCGCCGCGTTCCATCCGGAATTCGATCGCATCCGCTGGGTAGACGGAGACACCGGCGACGCGCGCTTCGAAGCGTGGAAGGCTGCGCGCACCGGTTACCCGCTCGTGGACGCAGCCATGCTGCAGATCTTCCAGAGCGGCTACATGCACAACCGCCTGCGCATGGTGGCGGCGAGCTTTCTCATCAAGGACCTCGGCATCGACTGGCGACGCGGCGAGCAGTATTTTGCCGACGTCCTCAACGATTTCGACTTCGCAGCCAACAACGGCGGCTGGCAGTGGGCGGCGTCCAGTGGGTGCGACGCGCAGCCGTGGTTCCGCATCTTCAATCCCGTCACGCAATCGGAGAAGTTCGACCCGCAAGGCCGCTTCATCCGCAAGTACCTGCCGCAATTGGCGAAGCTGCCCGACAAGTATATTCACGCGCCATGGACGGCGCCGGCCAACGTGCTGAAGGAAGCAGGCGTCGCGTTGGGCGAGACGTATCCCTTGCCCATCGTCGACCACGCGGCCGCGCGTGCTGCGACACTCGACCGCTATGCCGTCACCAAGGCGCATCGCACATCGGGCGCCGAGGCGGCGGCACTGAGCAAGATCAGCGACGATTGAGAATCGCCACGCACCAAAGACAACGGGCCGGTAGAACACCGGCCCGTTGTTGTTTCTGCAAGGCGTGTCGTCAGCCTGCGCTGGCCGCCGGCGCCCGCTCGCCGATGAGGTTGCGCAGATGCTGCAGCAACTCCTCTTCGTTGTACGGCTTGCCCAGGTAGACATTCACGCCGATCTCCGCGGCGTAGCGGCGGTGTTTGTCCGCCGTACGCGAGGTGATCATGATGATCGGCGTAGCGCCGATGCGTTCGTCCGCACGCACGTTGCGCGTAAGGTCGAAGCCGTCCATGTGCGGCATTTCGATGTCGACGAGCATCGCGTCGGGCGTGATCTCCTGCAACTGACGCAGCGCGTCCACACCGTCGCGTGCGAGCACGGCCTGGTAGCCGGAGCGCGTGAGCAGACGCTGCGTGACCTTACGCACGGTCAGCGAATCGTCGACCACCATGACGATCGGCTGTGTGGCGAGGCCCGGCACGGCGTCGGTGCTGCCGTCGCGGTGCAGCTCGGCCACGGCGCCCGTGGCTTCCGGGTCTGACAGGCTGCGTGCAACCGCTTCGCGCTCGAAGCGCTGCGTGAGCACCACGGGGTTGTAGATCAGCACAATCTCGCCGTCGCCCAGCGTCGTTGCACCGGCAATGCCTTCCAGACGCGCGAGGTGCGGGCCAATGTGCTTGACCACCACTTCGCGGTTGCCGATCACTTCGTCGACGTGCACGGCGGCGCGCTCGGCACCGTTGCGCACCACCACGGCCGGCGAGTACTTGCGCCCGCCCGTGACGGACTTCGCTTCTTCAAGCAGCGCGCCAAAGTAGTGGAACGGCACGGGGCCCGTCGGCAATTGCAGTGCAGCCGCGTTGTACGCCTCGGCCAGCGCCTGCGGACGCAGTTGCTGCACGTGGTCGATCATGCCCGACGGAATCGCGTACACGCGCTCGCTCACACGCACCAGCAGCACCTGCGTAATGGCGGTGGTCAGCGGCAGGTGGATGGTGAAACGCGTGCCAACTTCCGGCGTCGTCTGCAGCGAGATCCGGCCGCCCAGGGCAACGGTTTCAGCACGCACCACGTCCATGCCCACGCCACGGCCGGCCAGCTCGGACACCTGATCCGCCGTGGAGAAGCCCGGCGTGAAGATCATCTCGGTGAGGCGCGCGTCGCTGGCCTCCTCATCCGGCGCCAGAAGCTGGCGCTCCAGTGCGCGGGCGCGAATGCGGTCGAGGTTCAACCCGGCGCCGTCGTCCACGAAATGCAGCACGACTTCGTTGCCTTCCTGCTGCACTTCCAGCGTGAGCTCGCCCGCCGGATTCTTGCCCTTGGCGCGACGCTCGTCGGCGGATTCAATGCCGTGTGCGACGGCGTTGCGGATCATGTGTTCGAGCGGGCCGCCCATGCGGTCCAGCACGCTGCGATCCAGTTCCACCGTACCGCCCTTGATGAACAGGCGGACTTCCTTGCCGGTTTCCGACGCCGCCTGGCGAGCCACGCGGTACAGGCGGTCAGCCACGGTATCGAACTGCACCATGCGCGCACGCATCAGGCTGCGCTGCAAGCCACGCGTGAGGCGTGCCTGCGTTTCCAGATCGAGCGACGCCTGATCGAAACCGCGGAACAAGTTCTGCTGCACCGTCGCCACGTCATTGACGGACTCGGCCATCATCCGCGTGAGTTCCTGCAAGCGCGTGAATCGGTCGAACTCAAGCGGGTCGAACGATTCGTCGTGTGCAGCCGCATCGGCAATGCGCGACTCCATCTGCGTCTCGGCCTGGATTTCGATCTCGCGAACCTGCGAGCGCAAACGCGCCACGTTGTCGTTCAGTTCCGACAGATAGGTCTTGAGCGCATCGACTTCCGACTCCAGACGCGCACGCGCGGCACCGACTTCACCCGCATCGTTGATGAGCGAGTCAAGCGCACGCGCCTGCACGCGCACCATCGCACGCTGGCGTTCAGCCACTTCGAGGGCTTCAGCTTCAGGGCTGCGCGCGCCGGTCAGATCGACGTTCGTCGATACTGCAACAGCCGGCAGCATCGATGCACCGGACGATGTCTGCGCGTCGGCTGCCGTCTGCGGCGCCTCGGTAGCATCGGCAAGGCCAGCATCGAGCGGCAGCAGATTGCCCGCGCCCAGCGCATCGACGTGCGCCTGAATGCGGTCAAACCAGACGTAGAGCTTGCGGAACAGTGCGTCGTCCACGCGGTTCTGGCGCAAGCCGCCTTCAATGGCGCTTTCCATTTCGTGCGCTGCCTGACCCAGCGTCATGGCGCCGGCCATGCGCGCACTGCCCTTGACGGTGTGCAGGTTACGCAGCAGCAGGCCGGCGGCATTGCGGTCCTGCGGCTCGGCTTCCCATGCACGCAAGTGCTGGCCCAGCTCGGGCAGCGCGACGTGCGCTTCCTCCAGGAAAATTTCCAGCAGCGCCGGATCAAGCGCGTCGGCGGGTGCCTGGCGGACCAGCTCACCCACGGCCGGCTCGGCAACCGGCGACTCGTGCACAGGCACCAGCGACGGCACGAACGTCGGCGTGATCTCCGCCGGCTCAAACCCTGGCTCGCCGGCCAAGCCAGCGGTTTCGTTCTCGGCCTGTTCGGCTTCGGCAAAGGCGGCGGGCGCCGGCTCCAGCGGCAGGCGCGGACGCACGAGCAGGCGCTCGCACAACTCATCGAGGCTGCGGCGCATCGCCTCGTCAGCGTCTGGCCAGAGGCTGGCGGCAAATTGATGCAGCATGCCGCGCATGCGCTCGATGGATTGATCGAGCAGGCGGAAGTCGCCCGGATGCATCGCCACCGGCCGGCTGTTCAGGTTCAGCAGCACCTGCTCCAGCGCCCCAGCCAACTGGCGCACGGGCTCGAGTTCGACCACGGCGGAGCTGCCTTGCAGCGTGTGTGCGGCGCGCAGCGCCAGCTCGCTCGGGGGCGTGCGGCCTTCGTGGCGCCACTCCGAGAAATCCACGCCCAGGCGGCGGATCAGGTCATCGGCTTCCTGCAGGTAGACGTTGTACAGCGCCACGCTGATGCGGACCGGACCAATCTCCTTCACGCCATCGTCGTGCGGTGCTTCCTCCGGCTCGCCAGTCTGCGCGAACGGGAACGGGATCACCTTGGCATCGGCCTCAGCGGCAACCGGTTCAGCGGCCGTTTGCTGATTAGCCTCTTCGACGTGCTCCGCAACCGGCTCGATTGCCTCATGCTCCACCGCCGGCGCGGTGGCCTCGGGCATTGGCGCCTCGACTTCGGGCAGCGGGGGTTCGTCATCCCACGTGAGCGCGACGGCTTCTTCTGCTTCTGCAAGGGGCACATCCGGCGCAGCCAGCTCCATCGGCTGCACCGCGTCGACGTCGTGCGATGCGGCTTCCGCAGCCGGTGCTTCGGGCGTTTGCGGCTCAACGTGTTCGGGAGCAGCCTGCGCTTCGGGCACGGCCTCCAGCCAAACGAACGGACCGCCATGACGCACACGCTCGGCGGCGGCGACCAACGGTTCAATGGGGTGATCGGCTTGCGGCGATTGCGCAATGGCCGCGGCCCACGTCGACAACTCGGACTCGGCACGTGTCAGCAGCGCGGCCAGGTCATGCGTCGGCACGCGGCTCTCCGCCAGCCAAACGTTCATGACCTGCTCAATGGCCCAGGCAGCTTCGCCGTAGCGCGTGAGGCCGACCATGCGGCCCGAGCCCTTGAGCGTGTGGAACGCGCGACGCAACTGCGTGAGCAGGTCCAAGTCGGAGCCGGTAGCCAGGCCACCCGTGCCCACATCAGCAGCGGCTTGCAGGCCCTGCAGATCGGCGCGCACGCCGGCCAGCACTTCTTCTGCTTCAGACAGGAAGATGTCGAGCAGCTCGGCATCAATGGATTGGGTATCCCGCACGGCACCAAGTGCAGGTGCAGCGGCAGCGGCGGGCACCGCAGCCGGAGCGGCCAATGCGGCCTGCATGCGCTCAAGCGCGCCGGCACTGCCAACCTGCCATGCGTCGAACTGGGCCAGCGCCTCTTCCAGGCGACGCCGGCGAGCCGGATCGTCGTCGATGGCGGCGGCGTCGCGTGCTTCCTGCAGCGCGGCACGCAACTCGGCGGCCAGCGGGTCGGTCGGGTCAACCGGTTGCTTGGCCAGCAGGCGATCGAGCAGCGCTTGCAGCGGCGATGCAGCATCGGCATTGGACACACCTGCGCCGGCGAGCGTTTCGGATTGCGGCTCGCGGCGGGTCAGCATGCCGGATTCGGCATCGAAGGCGAACTCGCGCCATGCGGTTTCGCGCTCGGTCGGCGTCAACTGGCCTTCGATGACGATCTCGTCGACCTGGCCGCCGGTCAGTTCTGTGCCGGCAGACAGCGCGTCCAGCAGGGCTTGCAGGCCGCTGACGTTGGCGGCCAGCGCAGCCAGGTAACGTTCGCGATCGGCAGCAGTACCCTCGCCCGCAGCGTGCAGCGCGTTGATGGTCGATTGAGCGGCTTCGGTAGCGTGGACGGCCTCATAGGCGTCCAGTGCGGCAAAAGTGCTCTGCATCTCGCCGAACAGGCGTGCAGCTTCTTGCAGCCCACCGCTTTCTTCACCCTCGCGCTCGAAAGCGTCAAGGTGCGTTTCGGCAGAAGCCAGCAGCGTTTGCAGTGCGCGAACCTGCTCGGTGCGCGCGCGACGTTGCGCCGCTTCTTCGGCCAGCAGCGTGAGCCATGCGGGTGCCGGTACGGCGTGGCCGTCTTGCGTGGCGCGGGCGTGTTCGGCCAGTTCACTGCAGCGGGCGGCAAACCACGCGCTGCGCAAGTCGCCAGATTCGCCATGCAGCGCCCACGGGCGGGCCAGCATGCGCGAAAGGAACAGCAGTGTGGGGGCAACGTCCTGTCCAGCAGCTTCGGTCAGGCGGTTCGATAAGTCAGACAGAGCCGGCTGCCCCAGCGCGTCGGCATGCAGCGCGAGCGTCTGCAGTGCAGCGTCAAGTTCGTCCGCTGCAGGCGCTGATTGTTGGCTGAGCGTTTCGAGCGAGCGGCCAACGCGTTGCAGCGTGTCGCTGGCGTCCGCCGGCAGCAGCGCGTAATACTGGCGCGTGTGCAGTGCACCAGCGGGCGCGTGCGTGGGCGGAATCGCGAAGGCCTGCACACAGGCCACGATGTCCGGGCCGAGCGTGTCGTCGCCCACCGGCGCTGCGGGCGCGTTGCTGTAGGCCATGCCGGCCAACAGATACAGCGCGTCGGTCAGCAGGCCTTGCGGCAGGTGGACGTTGTTGTGCGAGTACTGGCGCAGCAGCAGGTTGACGCGTGCCGCCAGGCGCTTGGCGGTCATGTCGGCCGGCACCAGACCGGCACGCAAGGCGCCAAACGTCAGGGCCAGCACGAGCCACAGATCGCGCTGCAGATCGTCCCCGGCGCGGCGCGGTTCGCGCTCTAGCGCGCGAATGCCATGCAGCAGGTCTTCCAGCGGGGCGTAGGCTGCAGCAGCTGCAGACGGATCCACCTGCGCACCATCGGCGTTGGATGCCGGTGCCCGCAGCGCCGTCAGCAACGCGAGCTCGAACTTGCGGCGCAGGCGTGCCAGCCCCGGCAGATCGCGCGAGGGCAGCAGCAGGGCCGGCAGATGGCGCAGCTCATCGGCCCACAGGTCAGCCGGGTGGACGCGCTCTTCGCCCAGGCGGGCGAGCACGGCTTGATACGGTTGGAACAGGCGCAGCGGCTCTTCGGCCATGCCGGCCATCAGGTCGACCACGTATTCCTGCAGCGCTTGCACGGCGCGCGAGAACACGTCCAGCGTCTGCGCGTCGGCGGCTACGGTGCCAGCATCGACGGCTTCGAGCAGGCGCTTGGCGGCCTGGCAATACACGTCGACACCACGCAGGCCGACGATCAGCAGTGCGCCGGCAGCCTGGTGCAGATACTGGCCGGCCAGGCGCAGCGACGTCGTATCGCGCGCCCCGATGACTTCCGGATTGACGATGACATCGGCTGCGTATTCGCCGAACTCGCGCACGGCATCGTCCAGCGCAGCGCGCATGTTGGGCGCGACCCACGCTAGCGCGGAAAGGTCACGCACCGGCACGGCAGACTTCGGGCGCACCGCGGGGGCGCCAGCCACCTCGAGCGAGGCAGGATGGGACTGGGCGGGCTCGGCGGCAGATTGATGACGCATGTGTGCTTCCAAAAAGCAGGTGGCGGTTGCCGCAGTTGCCTGGGTGACCCCTTCGGCGCTCCCGCCCGAAATCCAGTGACGGCGTCGTTACGCGAATCAGGCGATGCGGAACCGCGCCACCGAGTCGCGCAGTTCTTCAGCAAGCTGCGTGAGCTGGCGCACCGACTGCGCGGTCTGGCGTGTACCCGTCGACGTCTGCTCCGTGATGTGCAGGATCTGTTCGATGTTCTGCGCCACGTCCGAAGCCAGCGTCGCTTCGTGCGACGTCGTCTGCGAAATGCTCTCAATCAGTTCGGCAAGCTGGCGCGACACGCGGCCGATCTCCACCAGTGCGGCACCGGCGTTATCGGACAGCTTCGCCCCTTCCACCACACCCGCCGTGCTGCGCTCCATGGCGTGCACCGCGTCTTGCGTGTCGGTCTGAATCGTGCGGATCAGCGCGCCAATCTGCTTGGCTGCCTCGGCAGAACGTTCTGCCAGGCGCTGCACTTCCTCTGCCACCACCGAGAAGCCGCGGCCGGCTTCACCAGCCGATGCTGCCTGGATGGCTGCGTTCAGTGCCAGCACGTTGGTCTGCTCGGTAATGTCCGAGATCAGCTCCACGATTTCACCAATCTCCTGCGACGATTCGCCCAGGCGCTTGATCCGCTTCGAGGTTTCCTGAATCTGGTCACGGATGTCGTTCATGCCCGTGATGGCGTTCTGCACGGCTTGCTGACCCTGCTCGGCAGCGGCCAGCGAGGCGCGTGCAACGTTGGCCGATTCAGCAGCGCCGCGCGAGACCTGCGTAATGCGGTCCGCCATCTCCACCACCGACTGACCGGTCTGGCGAATCTGGCGCGACTGTTCTTCGGATGCGGCCACCAGGCTTTCCGACGTGGTCTGCACCGCCGACGATGCCTGCGTCACCTGCTCGGCCGTCTGCTGCACCCGGCCGACCAGCTCGCGCAGTTCTTCCACGGTGTAGTTCACGGAGTCGGCGATGGCGCCGGTAATGTCTTCCGACACGGTGGCCTGCTTTGTCAAGTCACCGTCAGCAATGTCCTGCAGCTCGTTCATCAGACGCAGAATTGCGGCCTGGGTGGAATCGTTGTTGCGCTTTTCCACCATCCGGCGTTCTTCAGCTTCGCGCTGACGCGCTTCTGCTTCCATCGTACGCACGCGCGAATCGCGCAGGTACAGGGCGGCCAGGCCGGCCAGGCAGACCACGGTCAGGATGGCCGACAGCACCACCGCGCCGAGCGTCACCGGACGGCTGCGCACGCTGCCGGCATAGGCCGACTGCAGGTCCGACAGGTCGGCGCGCAGCTTTTCGTTGTCGTTGAAGATCTGCTGCTGGGCGCGCTTTGCGGCAATCAGGCCCGGCAGGTTTTCCAGAATGATCTGCGTGGTCTTCTGCACATTGTCGAAGCGGGTCGACAGCTCTTGCAGATAGCCCTTCGTCTCAGCATCGGTGGCGGCCGACAGGCGCAGCGCTTCCGAGCCGTTGAGCAGGCCGTTCAAGGTTTCGCGGAAGGTGTTCGTGTCCTTACCGAGCAGGAACGCCGTTTCCGGGTTCACGCCTTCGCCGGCCAGGAACTCGTTCATGTTCTTACCCAGACGCTGCGTCAACATCACCAGCTGCGACGACGCGGCCACTTCACGGGCCGGCGCGTTGGTCTGCAGCTTCATCGACGAGATCTGCTCGGCTTCTTCCAGCAGTTCGGGGTTCGACGCGTTGAACACGTTCAGCGTCTTACCCACTGCCACCAGCGTCTTTTCCTGCGCCAGAATGGCCTGCGCGCTCTTGTCGCTGCGCTTCCACTCTTCGATCGACTTATCGAGCAGCGCTTCGGCCTCGCCGCCCGAGGCGCGCACGCCGCGTTCGGAGTTGCCGTTCTTCAGCGCATCGAGGTTTTCCTGCAGACGCGCGCGGCTTTCCTTGAGCTGGGCGAACGCGTTGGTGTTACCCAGCAGCGCCACCGGCACCGCCTTGGCCAGACGCTGCGAGTGCATCAGCGTGTCACCGGCAATTTCAATCTGCACCGACCCGTTGTTGGCCTGGCGGTTATCCAGGTACACCGAGATCAGCAGGGCCAGCAGACCGACCACCAGGCCGATCGTGAAGACACGCTGCTGCGCAGCAAACGGCACGCGCTCCATCCATCCGACCACGGCATCCATGGGCGAGCGGCCCAGTTGCGTGGGCGGGCCCGCGGGATTGTCCTCATCCGTATGGGGCGCATTGTCCAACTGCGCCAACTGCACGGAAGCCGCCGACGCGCCCTCCACTGCAACCTCCGGCGCCCCTGCCTCTGCGGCACGGCGACCTGCGTTGAACCACTTGAACCCCATAGGACCCTCTTGTTTTGTCGATGCTGCCGTCTCGTTCTATCGAGATCAGCCGCATGGATTTCCCGTCCGCGTCCGCGCCTTGTTCCACCCGGCGTGGTACGCACCTTCGGCGGTGCCCGTCGATACATCTGGCGTGCCCTGTTGCGCGCGCCACGCACCGCCTCTTGCCCCTGCACACCCCGCTCCCGTAGCGGCGTGCTCAATCTTTCTTGTTTGCTCTAAGGCTCTACGGCCTGATTCCCAATCGCTTTATGTGCGGCTGCGGCCGACCTGCAGAAACGCCGGATCGGCCAGCAACTGCCGCACATCCAGTTCACGCCACTGCGTCCCGTGCACGTCGCACCAGGCGCGGCCCAACCAAGGACGCCCCTCTTCCACGGTGGCTTCGGCGGGCTGCAGATCGCTCAGGCTGCGCAGTCCCGCCACACGCGGCACAACGATTGCGCACGCACGCTGCGGGTCTTTGGACAGCACCACGATCTTGGCGCCGCTGCCGCTGCCCGTCGGCGCTTCACCGCAGAACAGGCCGAAATCGATCACACCAAGCAAGTTGCCGCGCGCGTTCACGAGACCGAGGTACCACGGCTGCGTGAGCGGCACGCGTGCAGGCGGCTGGTAGTCCAGCACTTCGCCGGTTTCGGTCAGCGACAGAAGCCAGTGGTGCTCGCCGATCTGCACGCCCAGAAAGCCTTCCGTCGACGACTTGGCGCGCGCCTCTTGGAGGCGGCGGGCTAGCATCGCCTGGTATTCATGCAGGCGCTGGCGGGAGGTCAGGTTGGTGCGCTGTTCGTTCACGTCTGGCTCATGTCCTGTGCTGTACGCCATGTCAGGCGTTGCGCGCGGTTGGATAACGATTGGCCAACTGCCGCAGGTTTACTGCGCCAGCTTGGCGATCTTCTCGAGCAGCTCTTCGGCCTTGACCGGCTTGACAATGTAGTCCGATGCGCCCTGGCGCATGCCCCACACACGGTCGGTCTCCAGACCCTTGGTCGTGCACATGATCACGGGGATACCCTGGAAGCGCTCGTCCTTCTTGATGGCGCGGGTCGCCTGGTAGCCGTTCTGGCCTGGCATCACAACGTCCATCAGGATCAGGTCGAAGGTTTCGGCTTCGAGCTTGGTCATGGCTTGCTCGCTATCGGCAGCGACCGTCACCTTGAAACCGTTCTTGCCGAGGATCTCCGACAGGTGCAGCGCTTCGGTCGGAGAATCATCGACCACCAACACTTTCTTGATTGCCATACAAACAGTCCTTCGTTAAGAGAGATGCCATCACTGCGCGGCAGCTGGCGCCACCGGCAAATGCGTCTGGACCGCCTCCAGCAGCGCTTCCTTCGAGAACGGCTTGGCAAGGTGGTCAACCGCCCCGACCGACTTGCCCCGCGCACGGTCGAAAATTCCGTCGCGCGAAGACAGCATGATCACAGGCGTGGCATGAAACTTTGGGCTTTTCTTGATCAGCGAGCAGGTCTGGTAGCCGTCCAGATTCGGCATCAGGATGTCGCAGAATACGAGATCGGGCTTCAGGTCACCCACCTTGGCCAGTGCGTCGAAGCCGTCTTCGGCCAGCACAACCTGGCACCCGGCTTGGGTGAGAAAAATCTGCGCGGTACGGCGGATGGTGCTGGAATCGTCGATCACCAGCACCTTGCAGCCTGTCAGGGAATGCGCCAGCGGAGAGTTCGCCAGCAGTTGAGAGTCAGCCAGTTGTTCCACCCGCGCGGATTGCATCATGTTCTCGCAGTGCGCGACCACGGGTCGCCACGACATTCTGACCGGATGGATCGCGGCAAATCGCCGCGCAGCGTGCCCTCCAAACGGAAAGGGCCCACGCTGGCGACGACTTCAAAACTACGCCCCCCGGCCCGCTTATGAAGTGTGAAGCTCAGAATTTGACGAAGTGTGACAAGTCACCTATTCGCCGTCAATGGCGCCGGCCGTCCGCCGAGCGCTTGTGGCATGGAAGCGACGAGCCGATTCATCGAACCGTCACTTCCTGATACTTGGCTGTCAGCAAGAGGGCAAACGCTCACTTGCTGACGGGAGACAGGTCAGATCCGAATCAGATCTGCACCATTTCAAAGTCTTCCTTGCGCGCGCCGCATTCCGGGCACGTCCAGTTGATGGGCACGTCTTCCCACTTCGTGCCGGGCGCAATGCCGTCGTCCGGGGCGCCTTGTTCTTCGTCGTAGATCCAGCCGCAAATCAGGCACATCCACGTCTTGTATTCAATCTGTTGTTCCATAGGGCAAAGCTTCGATGGGTTCCGTCTATTAAAATGGCAGGCCAGATGGTACCGAATCACGCCCGGGTGCGCCAGAACACGCGCCGGGCAGACAAGGTGTTTGACTGCATCCAACCCGGATCTGCGGCAAACCACCGCATAATCGCCTTGAACAGCCTTTAAACCGTGCCGCAGCGCCGCTCTGCTCGGCGCCACGCTCTCTTCCAAAACCCTCCATGTCGACTCCCTCCCGCAGCGCCGCCCTGTTTGAACGTGCCCAGAAGACCATTCCCGGCGGGGTGAACTCGCCGGTGCGCGCCTTCCGCTCGGTGGGCGGCACCCCGCGCTTCATCGCCAAAGCGGCCGGCCCGTATCTGTGGGACGCGGACGGCACCCGCTATATCGACTACGTGGGCTCTTGGGGTCCGATGATCGTTGGCCACGCGCATCCGGATGTCGTCCGTGCCGTGCAGGAGGTGGCGGCCGACAGCTTTTCGTTCGGCGCGCCCACCGAGGCTGAAGTCGTCATGGCCGAGGAAATCTGTAAGCTCGTGCCGTCGATCGAGCAGGTACGGTTGGTGTCGTCCGGTACCGAAGCAACCATGAGCGCCCTGCGCCTGGCGCGCGGTTTTACCGGGCGCGACCTGATCGTCAAGTTTGAGGGCTGCTACCACGGTCATGCAGACAGCCTGCTGGTCAAAGCCGGTTCGGGCCTGCTGACGTTTGCTGATACGACGCAGAACGCGCCCTCTTCCGCCGGCGTGCCGGAAGACGTGGTCAAGCACACGATGGTGTTGCCGTACAACGATGTGGCCGCACTGCGCGAGGCCTTTGCCCGCCATGGCAAGGAAATCGCCGCCGTCATCGTCGAGCCCGTGGCCGGCAACATGAACCTCGTGCGTGGCAGCAACGAATTCCATCAGGCCATGCGTTCGCTGTGTACCGAGCACGGCGCCGTGCTGATCTTTGATGAGGTGATGACGGGCTTCCGCGTGGCGCTCGGTTGCGCGCAGGCGTTATACGGCATCAAGCCGGACCTGACGTGCCTGGGCAAGGTGATTGGCGGCGGCATGCCAGCCGCGGCGTTTGGTGGCCGCCGCGACATCATGGGGTTCCTGGCGCCGCTGGGCAACGTCTACCAGGCAGGAACGTTGTCGGGCAATCCGCTGGCCGTGGCGGCAGGGCTGACCACGTTGCGGCTGATTGCGGCGGAGGGTTTCCACGACCGACTGGCCGCGCAAACACGCAAGCTGGTGGATGGGCTGGCCGATATTGCACGTGAAGTTGGCGTGCCGTTTGCCGCAGACAGCGTGGGCGGCATGTTCGGCATCTACTTCCGCGAAGGCGTCCCGACGAGCTTTGCAGAAGTGACCAAGAGCGATGTTGGGCGCTTCAATGCGTTCTTCCACGCGATGCTGGATCAAGGCGTCTATCTGGCGCCTTCTGCGTTTGAGGCCGGGTTTGTGTCTTCCACGCATGATGATGCGATTTTGGACGCTACTTTTGAGGCGGCTCGGAAGGCGTTTAAGGCTGTTTGAGTTTTTTTGTTTTCTTGGGATGAGCCTTGGTGGGGCACCCCTGGTTTCATCCCCTGCCGGGGCTGACTCACTTTCTTTGTCTTGCCAAAGAAAAGTAGGTCGTGCCCGGCAGGGAACGAAAGGGGGATGGACCACCAACAAAAAAACTCAAACCCTCCGAGCCATTTCCGCCAACTCGCTCCCCAAACCCTCAGAAACCCCCATCATCGGCGCCCGCAACACATTCCGAATCAACCCCTCAGCAGCCAGCCAAGCCTTCAAAGGCCCCGGATTCGTCTCAGCAAACAGCAACCGAATCACCGGCGCCAGCGCATGATGCAACCGCCGCGCATCGTTCAACCGTTGTTCTTGCACCGCCCTTGCCATCTCAACAAACAGCTCCGTGCGGACATGCGCCGCAGCAATGATCGCCCCCACGCCGCCTGCGCACAGCGTGCCGAACACCTGCGCATCCTCCCCCGCCAGCACCTGCAACCGGCCGTCGGCAATCACGCGCTGCGTCTTGTCAGCATCACCGCCGCAATCCTTGATGCCGTGGATGTTGGGATGTGCCGCCAGCGCAAGCAGCGTTTCGGTGTCGATGTTTGCACCGGTGCGATACGGAATGTCGTACAGCAGCACCGGCACGGGCGAAGCATCGGCCAATGCAGTGAAGTACTCGATGATCCCGCGCTGCGACGGACGAATGTAGGAAGGCGCCGGAATCAGAAACGCTGCCGGCCGATGCTCAGCGAGGCGCAGCATCCGCTCGCGTACGGACGCGAGGGCGCTGCCCGAGACGCCCATCACTACGGGTAAGCCGTCAGCGGCGGCGCGTACCGTATCGAGCACGTCCGCCTGTTCCTGATCAGTCAGCGCTGCGGCTTCGCCGGTACTGCCACACGCCACGAAGCCGGCAACGCCCAACGCGCGATAGCGCACCACTAACGTATACAGTGCGCCGTAGTTGACCGATCGCGCGGCGTCATCGGCAAACGGCGTCACGATGGGCACCCAGATGCCCGCATAAGACGGACGTTCGCGGGTGGACAGATTGGTGGATGAATTTTCAAGCACGACAACACTCCTGGACGAATCAACGACCGGTCAAAAACCATCAGAAGCGCTTCGGGAATGCAGGCCCGCGAGATGCGGGTGAGAGGCAACCGTGTCTAACGTGTCGGTCAACCGCTGTTCCGTCGCCCATCTGACGGAACAGCGCTCCGGTCAGACGAGCGGCTGTTTGGTGGCTTTTTTGGCGCGCGCGAGCGTCGACACGGCCGACAGGCTGAATGCCGGTGCCGTGCAGATCGACGAGAAAGGGGAAATCGCGCGCATGGAAATTGTCAAAAAAGTCCCCATACCGTACTGATGTGTGACTGGAGCGTCAAGCGCATAAGCTAAAGTGCGCTGAAACGACATGCGACGATGTCGGTCTCATGCCACATTCTTTTCAGATTCAGATCTAGAGGACTTCATGACCCCTGCCCTGACCTTCCGTTCGACGCGTTTTTCGGGACTGCGCTGGCTTGCGCTGTCGTTGGCCGTGCTGGCTGCGCCGTTCCTGTCTGCATGCGGCTACAACGATTTCCAGGCAAAAGATGAAGCCACCAAGGCCGCCTGGGCCGAGGTCGTCAACCAATACCAGCGTCGTGCGGACCTGATTCCGAACCTCGTCAACACGGTCAAGGGCTATGCCTCGCACGAGAAGGACACGCTGGAAGCGGTGACCAAGGCCCGGGCCGCAGCCACCAGCTTCCAGATCACGCCGGAGGTGCTGAATGATCCGGCGGCGTTCCAGAAATTCCAGCAGGTGCAGGGCGAGCTTTCGAGCGCGCTGTCGCGCCTGATGGCGGTGTCGGAGAACTATCCGCAGCTCAAGGCTGACCAGTCGTTCCGCGATCTGCAATCGCAACTGGAAGGCACCGAGAACCGCATTACGGTGGCCCGCCAGCGTTACATCAAATCGGTGCAGGAGTACAACGTGCTTGCGCGTAGCTTCCCGACCAACCTGACGGCCAAGGTAATGGGCTACCAGGTCAAGCCGAACTTCACTGTCGAGAACGAGAAAGGTATCTCCACCGCCCCGGCGGTGAAGTTCTGACGAGCTGACGATCATGTCGATACGCGCGCGTGCCTGCTTCGCCTTCCTGCTGACTGCAGCCCTGTGGCTGGCCGCCGCGCTACCTGCGCGCGCGCAAAGCGACATGGTGGCCGTACCGCCTCTGGCTGCGCGCGTAACCGACCTGACCGGCACGCTCAGCGTCGAGCAGAAAAGCGCGCTCGAACAGGTGCTGGCCGATTACGAACAGCAGCGCGGCAGTCAGATCTTCGTGCTGATGGTGCCGTCCACTGCGCCGGAACCCATCGAGGCGTATGGCATCCGCGTGGCCGATGCGTGGAAGGCCGGCCGCAAGGGCGTGGACGACGGCGCGATCATCCTCATCGCCAAGGACAACCCGGCGTCGCTGCGCAAGATGCGTATCGAGGTCGGGCGCGGGCTGGAAGGGGCGCTGACGGATGCGCAATCAAAGCGCGTCCTGCAGGACGTGATGGCGCCGCACTTTCGCCAGGGCGATTTCTACGGCGGGCTGTCAGCGGGCATCTCGGCCATCCAGACCGTCATTGCGCAAGAGAGCCTGCCGCCGGCTGAGCGGGCAAAGCGCCAGCAATCCGGTGGCGGCATCGGCGATTGGCTGCCCGTGCTGTTTCCGCTCGCGATCATCGTGTTCTTCGTGCTCAGCGCGGCCATGCGGTCGGGCGGGCGCGTGACCGGCAGCATGCCCGGCCGGCCCGGCTCGCGCGTGATGATGGGCAATCGCGGGTGGGGCCCTGGCACCATCGGCGGCTTGGGTGGTGGATTGGGCGGCTGGGGACGCGGAGGCGGTGATTTTGGCGGCGGAGGCGGTGGAGGCGGCGGCTTTGGCGGCGGGGGTGGTGGTGATTTCGGTGGCGGTGGCGCCTCCGGCAACTGGTAACCGGTAAACACATCCATGGCTTCCACGACCCGACATCACCGCGGCGCCCGGCGTGCCCTCACCCATCTGCTGACGACCTCGTCGCACGCCAGACGCGCGTTTCCGCCGGCAGAACTGCAAAAGCTCGAAGCCGCCGTGCGCGAAGGCGAACAACGCCATCGCGGCGAAGTGCGCGTCGTCATCGAAAGCTCGCTGCCGATGCGCGACGCGTGGGCTGGTGTATCGCCGCGTCACCGCGCCCGGATGCTGTTCGGGCTGCTGGAGGTGTGGAACACGCGCGAGCACGTAGGCGTGCTGCTCTACATCAACCTGGCCGACCACGCGGTTGAGATCCTGGCCGACCACGGGATCGCCGCGAAAGTCGACGCGCACACGTGGCGCACCATCTGCGAGACCATCACGCGCGGCTTTGCCCAGCGCGTGAGCATGACCCCGGTGCTCGATGCGCTGGCGCAGATCAACGACCTCCTCGCCGCACACGTGCCTTCCGATGGCACGCCGCGCACCAATGAGCTGAGCGACCGGCCGATCGTGCTGTAACGGCGCTACGCTTTATTCGTTTCTTCCCCGGCCGTGCCGAGCCATGTTTCAGAACTGAAACGGTTTTGACATGGCCGGCCGCGTCACCCCTGTCGGTCGCGCGCCTAATCCTTCCATACGAGGGAATGGCCATCGGCGCATCAGGCGTCAAGCTCAGGCCGCGGTTCTGCCGTAGGCCACCTCCCCGATAAAGCACGCCTCTTTTCCTGCAACGCGCTCCCTAAGACGCCTCGCGGCCACGCCGCGCCGGACGACACCGATGCATCGCATCTTGTCTCGGCAGAGGCCGCATGTTTCAGCAATGCACGCATTGATGTGACTGGCACGGCTGCGGGCTTACCCGGGGCTTTTTGCGGTGCACAACGCGTCTGCGTCACTTTTACGTTTGGCGTTTGCGCAAATTAATTCGGCGGCATCGTTTGCTGTATCGCAATCGGCACAAAGTGCGCGTAACGCTTGGGAAACAAGCACCGGCCAATTGCCTGGGCTAGACGCTGGCACGGCTGCCCAGCCATTGAAAATCAAGGACTTAGCGGCAATGGCACGTTCGTCGCTCTGTTGCTCCCGCCGACATAGCAGCACGGTGTTTCGGAAAGACAAGACAGAATCGACGCACACCTGAGGGGGTGGGACGTGGAAACCAAAGACCAACACATCAAATGCCGCCGGACCGGTGCAGCCAGCGTGGAATACGCCCTGTTGCTGGTGATGGTGGCTTTGGTGCTGATTGCCGTCATGGCGAGCGTCGAAACCAGCGTGGGCGATTTCTGGAGCAACGCGGCATCGGTATTGATGACACCCGGCGGGTTCGGATCATCGGGCTCGCAGGGCGGTGGTTCGGGTGGTTGATATTCCAAGGCCTGGGTAGCGCGCAATCGCACCACGGGCCGGTAGCACACAGCGCATGCCAGACGAGCAGCGCAGCGAACAGAACAGAAGACGTACGGGGAAGTTGTGAACGCGCTGGCACAAAGAGGCCAGCCGGCTGCAGAGACCAGCAAACCGCTGGGAGCGTCTGCGGTGAACACGGAAGTTGTTGCACTTTCAGGCGTGAGCCGGTCCCTGGAGGAATGGTGGACCAGCCCACGGCGCCCAGTGGGCACCTGCTGCGATTTGCGGCGATGCCCGGGCGAGCAAGCACCAGCGGCCACGCCGGTGCGAGCCCTGAGACTGGTGAAGTCGGGGGAGCCTCTTGGTGTTGTTGTGCTCCGGAACATGCTGGCCTTGCGCCGGTGTGGCACCGGCGTGCGCACACGATCTCCGGAACCCCCGGTTTGGCCTTGGCCGGCTTGTCTGGCCAGAACCCAGCGCCCGATCTTCAGCGGTGCGCCTTTCCTTGAACCATGACGTGAGGAGATTGAAATGAAAGCCATGATCAAGCGTTTCGTGCGCGAAGAAGACGGTGCAGCCGGCGTGGAATACGCACTGCTGCTGGCCTTTGTGGCTCTGGTGATGGTGACCTACGGGACCACCGTCAAGACCGCGGTCGGCGCCATCTGGAATTCGATCGCAACCCAGCTGTCGACGGCCGCCGCCTGAGCAGTGCCAGTGCGCCCAGGTCAGGTCCGGCAGCCCCGGGCCTGATCCGGCGGAATACAAGCTGGCCCGCGGCGCCCGATGCCGCGCGGACAGCCAGAACAATGGCCCGAGAGGAACCCGAGATGACCACCATGACAAGCCTGAGCACCCTGGCGAACCTCAGCCTGATCGTGCTCATCGTGATAGCCGCAGCGAGCGACGTGCGCTCGCGCCGCATCCCGAACTGGCTGGTGGCGTCGGGCCTCGTCGCTGCGCTTCTCGCGCAATGCCTCACACAAGGCTTCACCGCAGGCGCGCTTGCCTGGCTCGGTGGCGCAGCAGTGGGCATGGGACTTTGCATCGGTGTCTACCTGCTCGGTGGCATGGGCGCCGGTGACGTAAAGCTGATGGGCGCGATCGGCGCCTTCATGGGGCCCTTCGGCGCCTTCCACATTGCCTTCGTGAGTTTTCTGGCAGGCGGGGTGCTCGCGCTTGCCATGGTGTTGCTGCGCCGTGACGCGCAACGCTCGTTTGCAGGGGTTTCAACGCTGCTGATGTCGCTGCCATTCGGCGGCAAGGCCGTGCCTTCGCCAGAAACCGGGGGCAAGCGCAGCGGAACGATCCAGTTGCCGTACGCGGTGGCGTTTGCCGCAGGCACGTTGCTGGTGAAGTGGGGAGTGTTGTAGCCGAGGGGGGAACACCTGACGCGTGCCGATGCGGTGCTGGACAAGCACACGGCGTCGCCGCAGACAGCCTGACGGAATGAACGCCACCAGGCACGCGCCAGACATACGAGGCATCAAGGACCACGCAAGAACGGTCCAGGACCGGGGAGAAGTGACATGCGTCAATCCAGTCGCACCATCGGGCAAGCCAGGACCTGCGCGGCGCCCCATCGCCATGCCTGCGGGCCACGTCCGTCCTGGCACGCACCTCCCTCTCTACCGTCGTCTTCGGCCGACCGGCGCATTGGCCGGCCGTGCATGCCCGTCACGTGTCTTCGGACCAAGTGGCGGTGGGATTGAGAACCATCTGAGTGGGGTTGGGAAATGAAAAACCTGCGCATTCTCTCCATGCTGTTGATTGCCACGATCGCCGGCCTTGCGGCGGTGGTCTTTGCCTCGCGCTGGCTCACACAGCAAAGCAGCAGCGGCATTACCAAGGTGGCGGTGGCCGCAGCCGATATCGACCTCGGCCAGCGCCTGTCGCCGGACTTCGTCAAGGTGGTGGACTGGCCCACCGCCAGCCTGCCGCCGGGCGCCATCTCCGACATGCAAGCCCTCAGCGGCCGCGTCGTGCGCGCCAGCCTGACACGCGGCGAGCCGGTGCTGGAATCGAAGCTGACGCCGCAAGGCACGGCGGGCGGTTTGTCGGCCGTCATTGCCGACGGCAAACGGGCCATCACCGTGCGTGTGAATGACGTCGTGGGCGTGGCGGGCTTCGCACTGCCGGGCAGCTACGTCGACATCATCGTCAACACGCTGCAAGACAGCAAAGACGGCAAGCCGGTGGCCGGCGATCGGTCCGATCAGTCGATCTCGAAGATCGTGCTGGAAAAGATCCTGGTGCTGGCCGTCGCTCAAGAGGTCAACCGCGACGACACCAAACCCAAGGTCGTGAACGCCGTCACGCTGGAAGTCACGCCCGAACAAGCCGAGAAGCTCGACCTCGCACGCAGCGTAGGCACGCTCTCTCTGGTGCTGCGCAACCAGATCGACCCGCAACCCGCAGATACCAATGGCGCGACCAAGAGCACGCTGCTCAAGGAACCCGCCATCACGGCTGCCGTGGCGGTGCCGGTGGTCAAAACGGTGCAGGTGGTACGCCGCGTGGCTGCTGTGCAGCGCGCACCCGGCAACTGCATCGGCGTGATTGCCGGCGTGGATCACAGCGCCGAGTGCTTCTAAAGCGAAACGCGCCACGGAACCCGCGGGCAACGATCAACAAGAAAACAGGAAGAACAGACCAAAGGCCCCAGGAAGAGGGCTCCGGCACGGTCACAGGCAACACATAACCGGCCTTGTCTTGCAGAACAACCAATCTGGGGGATCACCATGAACCGACTCATCACGCAACGCGGCGAGACACGCTGCATGGGGACGTACATGAAGGCGACTGCAACCGCAGTGGCCATGTTGGGGGGGCTTTGGGCAGGTGCGGCGCACGCGCAGGTCGGCGTGGAATCCGCCATCCTGACCAACAACGCGGCGGCACCAACCAAGCCGATGCGCATGTCGGCCAGCGGGCCGATCCAGCTGACCATCGGCAGCGCAAGCAACGCTGAAGCCAGCCGCGATTCAACACCGAAAGGACCGAACTGCACCGGCGCCATGCGCGAACACAGTGAGGTGACCGTCCCCATCGGCAAGTCGACGATGGTGCAGTTGCCCGAACCCGTACGCAGCCGCACCGTGGGCAACCCGCGCGTGGTGCAGGCGATGCTGGTCTCACCGCAGACCCTGTACGTGTTGGGGCTGGAAGTCGGTTCCACCAACATGATCGTGCAGGGCCGCAGTGGATCGTGCACGGTAATCGATGTGTCGGTGGGCGCTGACCCGGCCGGCCTGCAAGCTGCACTGCGCCGCCTGGTGCCGGGTGCAAAGAACGTCGAAGTCTCCGCCGCAGCCGACAGCATCGTGCTGGGCGGCACGGTGACCGACTCGGTGCAGGCGCAGAAGATCGTGGACATCGCCAATGCGTTTGTCACACGTCAGTCGCGTGGTCCCGTGCGTGAAGAAGGCGGCGGTGGCCAACAAGCCGCCGGCCAGATGAATGCGGGCGGTCAGAACGGTGCGCCGCTGCGCAGCCCGCGCATCATCAACATGATGGCGGTGGAAGCCCCGCAACAAGTCATGCTGGAAGTGAAGGTGGCGGAAGTCTCCAAGACCCTGATCGACCAGATGGGCTCCGCGCTGAACGTGGCCGGTGCCTTCGGCAGCTGGTCGGTGGGCGCGCTCGCCAACTTCCTGTCGGGCTCCAACGACATCGTCAACTTCAGCAAGAACAACCGTCTGCCGTTGAAGTTTGCACTCGATGCACAGAAGGGCGACGGGCTCGTCAAGGTGTTGGCAGAGCCGAGCCTGATGGCCATCAGCGGGCAGGAAGCCAGCTTCCTCGCCGGCGGCAAGGTGTTCATTCCGGTGGCGCAAGGTGCCGCCGTGGGCGGAACCAGCACCGTCATCCTGCAGGAAGAAACCTTTGGCGTGGGCCTGCGCTTCACCCCCACGGTGATGGAAAACGGCCGCATCAACCTGAAGGTGTCGCCGGAGGTATCCGAGCTGTCGCCGACGGGCGTGGCGGTGACTGCGCCCAACAGCAACAACACGCAGATCCTGCCGTTGATCACCACCCGGCGCGCTTCCACCACGCTGCAGGTGCATGACGGCCAGAGCTTTGCCATCGGCGGGCTCATCAAGAACAACATCACGGGCAGCCTCAAGGCGATCCCCGGTGTTGGCGAGCTGCCTGTGATCGGTGCGCTGGCGCGCAGCACGAGCTTCCAGCAAGACCAGACCGAGCTGGTGTTCGTGGTCACGCCGCGCCTGGTCAAGCCGCTGCCTGCCGACTACCCGCTGCCGACCGACACATTCGGCCAGGTCAACACCGGCGAGATCCTGCTCAACGGCAACATGGAAGGCCACAAGGCCAAGCCGACCAAGGCACCGGCCGCCACGGCGGCACCGGCTTCCGCACTGCCGGCACCGAAGGCCGCGGAAGTTGCAACCGCAACCGCCGCCGCAATGCCCGCCGCCGAACCTGTTCAAGCGCCAGCCCCCGCCGCAAGCGCATCTGCTGCAGCCGACACCGCAGCCGAAGCGCAAGCACCCGCAGCCGCCACGGCACCTGCAGCACCGGCCGACAACGGCACACCGCCCGCGCCTGCCGCCATGGCGCCGGCACCCGACGCACGCCGCTTCGTGTCGATGGGCGAACAGCCCTTCCACGACTGAACCGACCGCACGACCTTCAAGGAGACGAATCATGAACATCACTTCGAAGCTGGCGCGGGCGGGACTCTGCAGCGCAATCGCCCTCACCCTGACCGGGTGCATGACAACCACTCCGGTGTACGACAAGCACTTCGGTGAGGCCGTCCGCTCGGTGCAGGCCATGCAGACGCTCAACCCGAATGCATCGGCAAACGCCGATCCGGTGACTGGCGTCGACGGGCGTGCCGCCACCGCCGCGATGGACCGCTACAACACGCAGTTCGTGAAACCGTCGGCCGACGTCAGCGCCTTCACCGTGGGTGTGGGCTCGGGCAGCAGCCTGGATTCACAGAACCGGTAGATCGCACCACGCAAGAACGCAGAAAGAGGAAAACGCGCCGCCTCGCGCGGCGCGTCACCAGACGCTCACAGGAGCCCGGCCATGGCCAAGATCGCTCTCGTATCCGCCGACGAATCGCACCTGCAATACCTCGCAGGGCTGATTGCACAGGCCACCAGCCACGTCGTTCAGCGCACGTGCACTGCCCCGGCCCAGGCACTCGGCCAACCGGGTCTTGCGCAGGGTGCCGATCTGCTGATCCTGGAAGCGGCCAGCTTCAGCACCGACGACATCCAACAACTTCGCCGGCTGACGACGGACCGCCCCGACACGCTGTGCATGCTGCTGACGGAGAACCCGTCTGCCGACCTGCTGATGCGTGCCATGCGCGCCGGCGTGCAATGCGTGCTGCCCTGGCCGCCCGATGCGCACGAGTTTCGCGACGAGCTGCAACGCTGCACGAGCCATGCGCTGTCCGGCTCGCGCAACGAAGGCCAGGTTCTGTCGTTTCTGTCGTGCAAGGGCGGTAGCGGTACGACCTTCGCCGCCGCCAACTTTGCACATGTGCTCAGCGCCCGGCACGGCAAGCATGTGCTGCTGGTCGATCTCTGTCAGCAATACGGCGACGCCGCCTTCCTGGTGACCGACCAGACCCCGCCGGCAACGCTGGCCAACGTCTGCAACCAGATCGACCGCCTGGATGCCTCCCTGCTCGATACCTGCGTGACGCACGTCAGCGCGAACTTCGACGTACTGGCCGGCGCGGGTGATCCGATCAAGGCGGGCGAGATCAAGGCGATGCATCTGGAACGTCTGCTGACGCTGGCCGCATCGATGTATGACGTGGTGGTGTTTGACCTGGGGCAGGACATCAACCCGGCGTCGATCCTGGTGCTGGACCACAGCAACGTGATCTACGCCGTGCTGCAACTGAACCTCGCCTACCTGCGCGCCGGCCGGCGCCTGATGGAGATATGCCACTCGCTCGGTTATCGAGCAGAACGGCTGAAGCTCGTCGTCAACCAGTACGACAAGCGCGTTCCGTTGACGCAGAACACCATGGAAAGCGCCTTCGGGATGCCCGTCTCGCATGTGCTGCCGTATGACCCGACCGCCGTACGCGACTCCGTCAACCAGGGCCGGCCCGTGCTCGATATGGCCGAGAACAGTCATATCAGCCGCGCGCTGATGGACATGGCGCGCCAGCTCTTTCCTGCCACGCAGCACCAGCGCGACGGCCTGCTGCGCAAGCTGTTCGGCCATGCCAACCAAGTGCCGGCGCCGGTACGAGCCTAACAAGCGCCTGACAAGTGCCTAACCCATCGATCGCGTGGAGCCCATCATGTCATTGCGAGAACAACTCTTTCAGCAAGCCGGCGAGGCACTACCCCAGCGTGTTGCGTACGCCAACGGCTCGAACGGCCACACCAGCGCGGCTTATCAGCAGGTGGCGCAGGATGTGCACCAGATCATCATCGACCGCGTTGAACTGAGCCGCCTGCAGCATCTCACGCCCGAGCAGATCAAGCGCGAGCTGGCGCAACTGGTCGAACAGATCGTCGACGAAGGCAAGCACCAACTCAATGAGAGTGAACGCCGCCGCCTTGTCTCCGACGTGCAGGACGAGATGCTCGGCTACGGCCCGCTCGAACCGCTGCTGGCAGACCCGACCGTCTCCGACATCCTGGTCAACACACACCAGTACGTGTACGTGGAACGCCGCGGCAAGCTCGAGCTGACCAGCGTGACGTTCCACGACGACGCACACCTGATGCGCGTAATTGAAAAGATGGTGTCGCGCGTCGGCCGCCGCATTGATGAATCCAGCCCGATGGTGGATGCACGGCTGCCCGACGGCTCGCGTATCAACGCGATCATTCCGCCCTCGGCCATTGACGGGCCGCTGTTGTCGATCCGGCGCTTTTCTGTCAACCCGCTGACGATCCAGGACCTGATCAACTTCCGCACGATGACGCCGGAAATGGCGCAGCTGCTCGACGCCATGGTCAAGGCCAAGCTCAACATCCTGATCTCGGGCGGCACCGGCAGCGGCAAGACGACGCTGCTCAACATCCTCTCGGGCTACATCCCCACGAACGAGCGCATCGTCACCATTGAAGATGCGGCCGAACTGCAACTGCGCCAGAACCATGTGCTGCGCCTGGAAACGCGCCCGGCCAACATCGAGGGCCGCGGCGAGATCACCCAGCGCTCGCTGGTGAAAAACGCACTGCGGATGCGGCCAGATCGCATCATCCTCGGCGAAGTACGCGGGGCCGAAGCACTCGACATGCTGCACGCAATGAACACCGGGCACGAAGGATCGCTCGCCACCATCCACGCGAACACGCCGCGCGATGCACTGACCCGGCTGGAGAACATGGTCAGCATGGCGGGCCTGCAGCTGCCGCCCAAGACGATGCGCCAGCAGATCACCTCCGCACTGACGGTGGTGGTGCAGGTCACGCGCCTGACCGACGGCAATCGCAAGCTGGTCAGCGTGCAAGAGATCACCGGCATGGAAGGCGAAGTCGTGAACATGCAGGAGATCTTCACCTTCCGCCGCAAGGGTATCGACGCAGACGGCCGCATCAAGGGCCATTTCTGCGCGACGGGCGTGCGGCCCAAATTCTCGGAACGTCTGCAGGCCTTCGGCATCCATCTGCCCGAGACGCTGTACGACCCCTCAGTGCAATACGAGGTTTAAAGGAGAACCGACATGGACACCATGGTGATCGGTTTCACGCTCTCGGTTTTCGTGGCCATTGCGCTGGGCGTATCGGGTGTGTATCTGTGGTGGGACAGCCGCCACAGCCAGACTGCCAAGCGCCTGAGCCAGCGGCTGAAGATGGCCCTGCTCAGCAGCGCACGGCACGGCGCCGACGAGAGCATTCTCAAGCAGCGCGTGCTGGCGGAATCGCAGGAAGTGGCGGCGCTGCTGGGCAAGCTGCCGCGCGTCAATCGGCTTGACCTGCTGTTGCTGCAATCGGGGCTCGATTGGTCGGTCGCGCGGTTTCTGGCGCTCACCCTCATCGCGCCGGTGGCGGTAGTCATCGGTATCTCAACGCTCAACCCGCCATGGGTGGCATCGGCTGCGCTGGCCGCTGCGGGTGCCTCGCTGCCACTGTTCTATGTGCTGCATCGACGCACGCGCCGGCTGATGAAGCTCGAAGCGCAGCTGCCGGAGGCGACCGATCTGATCAGCCGTGCGCTGCGTGCCGGCCACTCGCTGCCGAGCGCACTGGAAATGGCCGGCGATGAACTTCCGCAGCCGATCGGCACCGAGCTGGCGATGGTGTTCGGCCAGATCAATTACGGCGTCTCGTTGAACGATGCACTCGCCGGCCTGATCGACCGCGTGCCGGTGGACGACCTGCGCTACCTGGTGATCGCCATCCTCATCCAGCGTGAATCGGGGGGCAACCTGGCCGAGATCCTGGACAACGTGGGTTCGCTCATCCGCAAGCGCCTGCAGTTGCTCGACAAGGTGCGCGTGCTGTCTGCAGAGGGCCGGCTCGGCGGCTGGATCCTGACCGCGCTGCCGCCCGGCATGGCGGTGGTGGTCTACCAGTTGAACCCGGAATTGATGTCCACGCTGTGGAAAGACCCGACCGGCATTCAAATGATGTGGACCGCCATTGTGATGACCTGCGTGGGCGTGTTGTGGATCCGCCAGATCGTACGCATCCACATCTGACACGACATCAGCGCCATAGAGCACAGAACAGAATTCGGAGGCGGGGGCAACCCTGAACGGACATGCAGATCGCACAGACAGTCTTGCTTGGCGGCACGTTCATCATCGTGTTTGGCGCGGTGCTGGTCGCACTCAACGTGCTGCGGCCGAGTGCGCTGCAGCGGCGCCTCGGACAAATTGACCGTGAGGCACCGAGCCTCGTGCCGCAGGACAAATCCAACGACTGGCTGCACAAGATCAGCCAGATCGCCAAGCCGCTGGCCAAGGCGTCGTTGCCCAAAGACGGCTGGGACGCCTCCGACCTGCGCCTGCGTTTCGTGCATGCCGGCTGGCGCTCGCCGGATGCACCCGCCATCTACTTCGGCATCAAGACGCTGCTGGCGATCGGGCTGCCGCTGCTGCTGTCGGTGGCGCTGCTGGGGCGCTTCGACGCCAACCACCAGAACGAATTCCTGAGCGTGCTGTTCGCCGCGGCGCTGCTTGGCTTCTACTTGCCGAACATCGTGCTGCGCGCGAAGATCCGCCGCCGCCAGCGCGACATCTTCGAAGCGTTCCCGGACAGCCTGGACCTCATCATGGTGTGCGTGGAAGCAGGCCTCGGGCTGGATGCCGCCGTGCTGCGCGTGGTGGAAGAAATGCGCACCGCACGCCCGGCGCTGGCCGAAGAGTATGAACTGCTGACACTCGAACTGCGTGCCGGCCTCGCACGTGAAAAGGCCCTGCGCAACCTGGCCGCCCGCACCGGTGTGGAAGACGTGAGCATGCTGGTGGCCATGCTGATCCAGGCCGACCGATTCGGCACCAGCGTGGCGGAATCGCTGCGCGTGCATTCGGACATGCTGCGCACCAAGCGCCACATGCTGGCGGAAGAGCGCGCCGCCAAGATCGGCACCAAGATCCTGTTCCCGCTGATCTTCTGCATCTTCCCGTCGCTGTTTGTCGTGCTGCTGGGCCCCGCTGCCATCCAGGTGATTGGCGCACTGCGCTCGGTCGCGGCCCAGCAATAAATCGAAGTCAAACAGCCGACCCCGCCATCGCTTCAAGGAGACCATCATGCGCTCCCGTGCCTTCCAACGTACCGCGCACCGCCCTGCCCGCACGCGCAAGATGCGCGGCGCCGCCGGTGTCGAATTTGCCCTGGTCTTTCCGATCCTGCTGCTGGTCGTGTTCGGCATCGTCGAATTTGGCGCGGCGTGGTACGACAAGGCCGTCATCACCAACGCGAGCCGTGAGGCAGCGCGGGCGGGTGTGATCTTCAGCTCGCCGGTGCCAACCAGCACCAAGATCCAGAGCGTGGCAACCAACTACTGCCAGAACCGGCTCGTAACGTTCGGCGCCGCCTCCAATTGCACCGTCGGCGCAGTCACCACGTGCTCGGCCAGCGGTAACCCGCTCACCGTCACGGTGTCGTACACGTTCACGGGTTTGGTCTTGGGCCGCCTGGCGCCCTTCACCGGGTCGCTGGCGATGAGCGCGCAGACCACCATGCTCTGCGAGTAACCCGCAGCTCTTGCACTGTGCGAGGTATGTCATGACCAAGCGAACCCTTACCCTTCGGCAACGCGGCGCCATCGGGCTGATTTCTCCGATGCTGCTGGTTGTCTTTCTGTCGGTTGGCGCCATCGCCGTCGATGTCGCGCATTTGTATGTGGTGCGCAATGAGCTGCAGAACGCCGCAGATGCCGCCGCACTAGCCGGTGCCGCCGGGCTGTATCCGGCCAACCCCACGCCGCAGTGGACCAACGCTGTCACGAAAGGCACAAACGCGGTCCAGCTGAATGCCTCCGATGGGACGCAACTCGCCACCGGCACCGTGGTCGCGGGTTACTGGAACCTGACGGGCAGCCCGGCTGGCATGCAAGCACAAACCATCACGCCGGGAACCAACGACGTACCGGGTGTGCAGGTCACCATTACCCGCGCCTCGGGTGTCAACGGTGGCGCTGTAAAGGGCTGGCTCACCTGGGTGTTTGGTGGCGGCACGGCGGATATCCGCGCCACGGCAGTCGCCGTCATGGCTGCGCCCGGCACGGCCAATCCCGGCGCACTGTTTCCGGTGGCGCTCAACAAGTGCCTGTTCGATCTGTACTGGAACTACACCACCAATCAGCCACTGATCGACCCATCGACCGGCAAGCCTTACGTAATCGACATCGACGCCAGCTACCCTGCCAGCAGCCCGACCTGCGCCAGCGGCGAGTGGACCGGCTTTGGGGGCGCCACCGATGCCAACACCGAAAAAGGTCTGGTCACGAGCGGCAACCCGACCACCGTCAGCATCGGTGACAGCATCAACATCTCCACCGGCGTGAAAACCAGCGTCTATAACGCAATTCCTCCACTGCCCTACACCGTGACGATGCCCGTGGTGGCCAACGTCGTCCCCGGATCAAGCTCGCCCGTGGTCGCGTTTGCGGGCTTCACGATCACGAGGATCTTCACCAACGGCACACACTCCTACATCGAAGGCAACTTCACAACCAACACGAAGGTCAGCGGAGGCGGTTCCGGCACCAACTACGGCGCCTACGTGCCGCCACGCCTCGCGAACTAGGCACGCAGAGCATCCACGGGGAAAGCGCCATGGTCCAGTCGTCACAACAAGAACACGAGCCGCCGATGGCCGATCGCCACTGGATCAACGCCAACACGGTGCGTAAGGGCAGCAAGGTGATGCTGGCCGTGTTCCTGCTGATTTTTGCGCTGGGAGCCTGGGTGACGAACGGCTTCACGGATACGCGGATCACTGGGCCCGCGTCGGACTTCTCCGTCTTCTGGGGCGCATCGCACATCGCGCTCCATGGTCAGCCGCTGCACGCCTACGACATCGACAAGATCATGGTGGTGATCAACCAATTCGGCACGCTGGAAGCGGGCAGCGAGCGCATTCTGCCGTGGCTCTATCCGCCGACCTTTCTGCTGGTGGTGCTGCCGTTGTCGCTGCTGCCGCTGTGGCCGAGTTATCTGTTGTTCATGCTGGCCACCGGCGGCCTCTATGTGAAGGCCACAACCGGGCTGCTTGGTGACAAGGTGGACGCGCGTCAGCATGCGTGGATGTCGGTGGTCAGCTCGCCGGCTGTGTTCGTAACGGTGCTGATGGGGCAAAACTCCATGCTCACCGCTGGGCTGGCCGCTACAGCCGTCGCCTGGCTCGACAAGCGGCCCGTGCTGGCTGGCGTGGCCATTGGCCTGCTGGCCATCAAGCCGCAACTGGCGCTGCTGTTTCCGGTGGTGCTGCTCGTCGCCCGCGCATGGAAGACGATGGCAAGCGCGGCAGTCACCGCGGTGCTGTTCGGCGCCATCAGCATTGCCGTCTGCGGGTGGGACACCGTGCCCGCCTTCTTCCAGAGCGCACACTGGGCCGAGACCAACCTCGTCGAGCACGGCGGCACGGCGTGGTACGTCATGCCGACGTTCCTGGCGGCCGCGCGCGCAGCCGGCATCGGTATCAAACTGGCCTATGCGATTCAGGTGTCGGTCGCTGTGCTGGCCATGCTTGCCACCGCCGCCGTATGGCGCCGCACGAACGATACGGGGCTGCGTGTTGCTGCGCTGGCAACCGCCACGCTGCTGATCTCGCCGTATGTGCGGGCGTATGAGCTGACCTGGCTTGTCGTGGCGATTGCGGGCTACATCCGCCATGGCATTCGCTTCGGCCTGTCGAGCACGGAGCGCGGGCTGCTGGTTGCAGCGTGGCTGCTGCCGGTGTTCGAGTTCACCAATCCGCTGTTTCATCTGCCGCAGGTCGGGCCGTTCTTCCTGGTGACCATGATGGCGATGATCGTGCACCGAACGCTCACGCACGCGCGAGTACGCATCGCCACCGAAGCCAAGCCCGGGTTGGCATCAGCAGCAAGCATGCCGGCAGGCGCCAACGCGCGCACCACCGCATAACCACTGACAGACCAGCCATAGGTCTGCACATCGTCATCAAAGTTTTTGGGGAAGTCATGCAGCCGAACCATCAAGACCCTCACGACCCGCCACTGCTTTCCCTGGTCGTACCGTTCTACAACGAGGGCGATGCACTGCACTTGTTCTTCGCCCGCGTGGTGCCGATCCTGGAATCGATCGACGGCATGCAGTTCGAGATCGTGTGCGTGAACGACGGCAGCGCCGACGACACACTCGCCAAGCTGGTTGCCGTATCACATGCCGACCCGCGCGTGCGCGTGGTCGACCTGACCCGCAATTTCGGCAAGGAAGCCGCGCTTACCGCCGGCCTGGACGAGGCACAGGGCGATGCCGTGATCCCCATCGATGCTGATCTGCAAGACCCGCCGGAGTTGATCCCCACGCTGGTCGCGCACTGGCGCAAGGGCGCCGAAGTCGTGCTCGCACAGCGCGCCAACCGCGCTTGCGACTCGTTCCTCAAGCGAGTAACTGCCGCCGCTTATTACCGCATCCACAATCGACTGTCCGACCTGAAGCTGCCCGAGAACGTGGGCGACTTCCGCCTCATGGACCGTGCCGTGGTGAACGCGCTCAAGCAGTTGCCGGAGCGGCATCGCTTCATGAAGGGCCTGTTCGCGTGGGTGGGCTTCAGCACGGTGATCGTGCAGTACGAACGCGAGAGACGCAGCGCAGGCACGTCGAAGTTCTCCGGCTGGCGGCTATGGAACTTCGCGCTGGAAGGCATCACGAGTTTCAGCACGCTGCCGTTGCGTAGCTGGACGTACCTCGGTGCGCTGGTTGCCGCGCTGGCGTTCTGCTATGGCGCGTTCATCATCCTGCGCACGATGATCTTCGGTGTGGTGGTGCCGGGCTACGCTTCAGAGCTGTCGCTGATGCTGTTCTTTGGTGGGCTGCAGATGATCGGCCTGGGGATGATCGGCGAATACGTCGGCCGCATCTATGACGAAGCCAAGGGTCGCCCCATCTACCTGGTGAAACGCCGCTATCAGGAGCGCCGCCCACGCAGCCGCGTGCAAGGCAGCAACAGCCGGCAGGTGATTCCGATTGCCAGCGCCCGACCGCGCCAGCCGCAGGGAGAACGCCAGCGCAACCACGCAGCCCGGCGTTGATGCCAACCGGAGACGCATCATGCGACACGCAGAATCGAGCGTCATGAACGCACTGGCAGGCGCACTGCCGCTGCCGGATCGCATGTTGCTGATCCGCATGTTCCGTTTTGGAGTCTCGGGCGTTATCGCCACTGGCGTGCATGTGGCCATTGCCACTGCGCTCATCAGCGGTGTCTCTGCAACGCAGGTGACAGCCAACGGCGCAGCCTTTGTCTGCGCCAACGTGTGCTCGTACCTGCTCAATGCCCTGTGGAGTTTTTCGGCCAAACCGGCGCGCGCCAACTTCCTGCGCTTCTACGCCGTCTCGCTGCTCGGCCTGGCATTGACGCTTGCGATTTCGTGGTGCGCGCAGACGCTGGGCCTGAGCTATTGGATCGGGCTAGCGGGCATCCTGTCGACGGTGCCGCCGCTGACCTTCGTACTGCACCGGTTCTGGACGTTCCGCTGATGCGGCGCGGCCATCCCGGCGACAGACTTCATTCCGCGTCGCCGTTTTCGCTGCCGCCGTGCGTGCGGTCAAAGCGGCGCAGCGTATCGATGCGCTCGCGCGTCAGCGGGTGCGAGGAGAAAAACGCCGAGGCGTCGTCATCGCTGGCAGCGTCGCCCTTCTTGGTGGCATCTGCCTTGCGCGTGCCGCCATGCGTGTCTTCCAGCGCCTGCAGCACGTCGGCAAACGCGCCGACAGACAAGCCGTTCTCCTGCAGCAGCAGCGCGGCATAGCGATCGGCATCGCGCTCGTAGTCACGCGAATAGCGCAGCGTCAGCAGCGCCGCCGGCACGCCCGACAGAATGGTCGAGACATCGCCAAACAGCAGCGCCGCCGTTGCCCCAATGGCCGACGACTGAATCACTTGCCGCAGCCCATGGCGATATTCAACGTGACCTGCCTCGTGCGCCAGCACACCTGTCAGGCCATCGCCCTCACCCACCAGCTTGACCAGCGCGTCGGTCACGACGATGTCGCCGCCGGGCAGCGCAAAGGCATTGGCGCCGATGTCGGCATCACGAAAAACGATGTGATACGTGTGCGTAGCCTGTGGCGGCCTGTGCAGAGCGGAAAACCGTGCGCGGATGCGGTCCTGCTGCGCGGCGGGCAGCTTGCTGGGCCGGAGCCAGCGCTCGTCCATGGCTTTCAGCGTGCTGCGCCCGAGCTGCGCCTCGGCGCGCTGCGGCACCATATTGGCCACCACCTTGGCGCCCCACGGCAAGCCGTAGCGGTAGCCCAGCGCCAGCACGACCACCATGGCCAACAGCGAGCCCAGCGCCAGCTTCCAGCTGTTCTGCGCCAGCACGACCCAGCCCTCGCGATAGCCGGTGCGATGCAGCAGCGCATTCAGCGATGCCTGCTCCGCCGGGTCGTTGATCTCGCAGAACGCGCCGTCTTCGAAGGTGATCAAGCGGGGGGCATGCTTGACGCGCTCCGACACCCGCAGCGTAGAGAGCGCCGCGCGGCGCAACGCCGTGCCCTCCGCGTCGAACAGCACCGCCTCGCCCGCCTCGACGGCAAGGCGCACGGGTTGCGCGCGCGAGGTACGGCCGTCGAAGTAGGTCGCGAGAATCACAGCGGTTGCCTTTGCCTGCAGCGCGCTTACAGCGCGATATCGATGTCGTACCAGTCCACCGTTGCGTCGCCCAGGGCGCCCACGTTGGTGGTTTCTCCGGCAACGAAGGTGTCAAGCGAACCGGCCGCGAGCATCGTCACCGAGTCGAGCTTGTAGCGCGCCGTGCGCACACGTGCAAACGGCGTGAACAGGCCGATGGTGATCACGATCAGTACCGCATTCGACACGAAAATCCAGAACAGCTTGCCTGCACCCACCTGGCTCTGGAAGCGATGCGCGCCCAGCGTGGTGTGGTTCCACACGAGGTTCTGCAGGCGCGACAGGAAATAGGGCGTCAGGAACAGCATCGCGGCATACATGAACAGCCCGATGAGGATGAAGCCGAAGATCTGGCCCACGCCCGGCGCGCTGTGCAGCGACACACCCAGCAGCAGCGCCAAGCAGGAGGCCACCACGAGTGCCAGGATCGCCAGCCCGAAGGTGCGCAGATAAACGCCGTAGAAGTGGCCCGGCGTGCCTGAAAAATCGAACTGCGCGGTACCGAAGCGCGTGTTCTTGTGCTGGAACCGCTTGAAGCGCTGGTGCGCCAGCGGTGCGAGCAGATACAGCGAGAACACGCTCAGAATCGGCCACACCAGAAACACCATGTAGCCCTCCGCATCCTTGCCCGTAAAGGCGAAGCGCAGGCCTCGGTAGCTGGAATTCGCCATGCGGAACCGCAGCGAGCGCACGAGCAGCCACGGAAACGCAGCGGCCATCAATGCAAGCAGCGCCAGCCCCAGCAGCGGCGACGAATGGCCCAGGAGGTTGAACGCAAGCGCCAGCACGAAAATGATCGCGCGGCCCTTGAGAATGGCGATCGGGCTGCCGTGATAGTCGAAGCTCGAACCGGCCAGTTGGGTGTTGCGATAGAAATACTGCAGCGTGCGCACCTTCGCCCAGGCCGAGTAAATGCCCAGCGTGACGATGGTCAGCAGCAGGTTGACGATCCAGATGCGGAAGTATTCGGAGCCACTGCCGATAAAGCGCAGTCGCAGGGGTTGCGGCGCAGCCGGAGCGGGGGCGCTGCCCAGGACGGACTCGCGTGCGATGTCGTTCATCTGTTTTCCCTTCCCTGAGTTGTTGTCGTGCCCGCTTCAGGACGCTTATCGATACTTAACGACGCTGAGGCTCGCGGGTGGGCCGATTGTATCGAAGCCCACTGCATTGCAGCGTTAACGCCGCCTTAACAAAGCAGGCAACAAAAAACCCCGCGGGCTCGCACCCACGGGGTTTTTTGTTTGGAACAGCCATCCCGAAAGATGGCCGGGCCAGGTTGCCGGACAGGCAAATTACATCATGCCGTCCATGCCACCCATGCCACCCATGCCGCCCGGCATTGCCGGAGCTGCATCGTCCTTCGGCAGTTCTGCCACGGCGCAATCCGTGGTCAGCATCAGCGAAGCGACCGAAGCGGCGTTCTGCAGCGCGGTGCGGGTCACCTTGGTCGGGTCCAGCACGCCCATCTCCACCAGGTCACCGTACTCGCCGGTCGAAGCGTTGTAGCCGTAGTTGCCTTGGCCGGCGATGACGTTAGCCACCACCACCGAAGCCTCGTCTCCAGCGTTCGTGACGATCTGGCGCAGCGGCTCTTCCATGGCGCGCAGCACGATCTTGATACCGGCGTCTTGGTCAGCGTTGGCACCCTTCAGGCCGGAGATCAGCGCACGGGCGCGCAGCAGTGCAACACCGCCGCCAGCCACGATACCTTCTTCCACGGCAGCGCGCGTTGCGTGCAGAGCATCTTCCACGCGGGCCTTCTTTTCCTTCATTTCGACTTCGGTGGCAGCGCCAACCTTGATCACAGCAACACCGCCGGCCAGCTTGGCCACGCGCTCTTGCAGCTTCTCACGGTCGTAGTCCGAGGTCGCTTCTTCGATCTGGGCACGCACTTGCTTCACGCGGGCTTCGATGTTGCGGGCATCGCCTGCGCCATCGATGATCGTGGTGTTTTCCTTGCCGATTTCAACTCGCTTGGCTTGGCCCAGGTCGTTCAGGGTTGCCTTTTCCAGCGTCAGGCCGACTTCTTCAGCGATGACTTGGCCGCCCGTCAGGATGGCGATGTCTTCCAGCATGGCCTTGCGGCGGTCGCCGAAGCCCGGAGCCTTCACAGCAGCGGTCTTCAGGATGCCACGGATGTTGTTGACCACCAGCGTTGCCAGGGCTTCGCCTTCGACGTCTTCAGCGATGATCAGCAGCGGACGGCCAGCCTTGGCGACTTGTTCCAGCACCGGCAGCAGGTCGCGGATGTTGCTAACCTTCTTGTCGAACAGCAGCACGAACGGGTTGTCCAGCTGGACAACTTGCTTTTCCGGGTTGTTGATGAAGTACGGCGACAGGTAGCCGCGGTCGAACTGCATGCCTTCCACGACGTCCAGCTCGTCGGCCAGCGACTTGCCGTCTTCCACCGTGATCACGCCTTCCTTACCGACCTTGTCCATGGCTTCAGCGATGCGCTGGCCGATGGATTCGTCGCTGTTGGCCGAGATGGCGCCAACTTGAGCGATTTCCTTGCTGGTGGTGGTCGGCTTGCTGATCTTCTTCAGCTCTTCGACGGCAGCGCCGACAGCCTTGTCGATGCCGCGCTTCAGGTCCATCGGGTTCATGCCGGCGGCAACATACTTCATGCCTTCGCGCACGATCGACTGGGCCAGCACCGTTGCGGTGGTGGTGCCGTCACCGGCGTTGTCGCTGGTCTTGGAAGCGACTTCCTTGACCATTTGCGCGCCCATGTTCTGCAGCTTGTCCTTCAGCTCGATTTCCTTGGCGACCGACACACCGTCCTTGGTCACGGTCGGGCCACCGAAGCTGCGCTCCAGCACCACGTTACGGCCCTTGGGGCCCAGGGTCACCTTGACTGCGTTGGCGAGAATGTTCACGCCTTCGACCATCTTGGCACGTGCGGCGTCGCCGAACACTACGTCTTTAGCTGCCATCTTGAGAATCTCCGAAATCTTTGGATGTTGCCTACACCGGGGAAATCCGCCGGGCAGACAATGAGGATTGGGTTACTGGTAAGCCGATGCGAAAGAGCGCCCGCTTACTTCGCCACCACGGCCATGATGTCTTCTTCGCGCATGACCAGGACTTCCTGACCATCCACCTTGACGCCTTGGCCGGCGTACTTGCCGAACAGCACGCGGTCGCCGACCTTCACGTCCAGCGCGATCGCATTGCCCTTGTCGTCTTTCTTGCCCGGACCGACGGCCAGCACTTCGCCTTGATCCGGCTTTTCAGCGGCGGCGTCAGGGATGACGATGCCCGAAGCGGTCTTCGTTTCGTTGTCCAGGCGCTTCACGATCACGCGATCATGCAAGGGACGCAGGTTCATACAAACTCCTCAATGCAAAGTGAGTGTTTATTCACAAAACGCGCCGCAGGACGCGGCGCATCGGGAAAGCATCGGGGGTGGAGGCTTTGTTAGCACTCCTGCCCGGCGAGTGCTAATTATAGGGACGGGGTATTACGATTTCAAGAACGGGCGCAGGGGAAGTTGTGGAGATGTCGATGTCGAGATTCACTCAACGCTGAACTCTCCTGCGGGTCGCCCACGTAGCCCCTCGCTCACAAATCTCATAAATTTCAATAACTTAGCTTCTCCAAAGCTCCAAGCTGTCCAGTGAGATTGAAGTGCGACGCAGCGTCGGCATAGCCGCTACTTGCCGGCGAACTGCGAAGCAATTGCCGTCCAGAGGTACTGCGTGGAACAAGTCGTTACACCCCGCCGCCGTTGATGCGGCAGCGGCTGAATCATAGCCAACGGGTTGACGCCGGAACTCTGATTGCTCCGCCCGGCGCCGTGGACGCTGCCAAACCATTGCGCAGCCCGATTGAATTCATCGCTGCAAAGCACCCCCATCACACTGGAGTGGATATTGCGTTCACCTTGGCTAGACCGCCTCCACAAGACGTCTGAGTCGGCTCGACGAATGCCATATAAAGGGTGCAAACAGGCGCAGGATGTTAGATAACTTGAGCAAGCGCCGCTGAATAACCACAAGAACGGGGAGCCGCTCCATTGGGTAGACATCTCTCATGAGCAGCCTTCTGGATTGGATCGAAAAACACCCCGCCTTGGCTGCGTGGGTACAGGCGGCCGCAATCATTGTTGCGATTGCGGGAACGTGGCTGGCAGGCTGGTTGCTTCAGCGCAGCGAACGGCGCACGGAGAGGCGCACGGTGGCCAAAGCGGTGAGCGAAATTGCCATGGCAGCAGAGGCGCTGGTACGAAGCGTTATGAGCGAGCTACCCGACAAGCAAGCCGTGAGTGCGATCGCTGCAGGAGAGAAGCCTTTCGACATTCGCGCAATCGATGAGCTGGAGGCCGCGATCGCGGCCATTCAACTGCACAACCTCAGCACCCCTGAACTGGTGCGCGATGTCATTGCGTTGCTCGCCAGCATCCGTCAGTTCAGAGAGCAACTGGCCAACGCAATTGCCACGCATCACCGTATGGACGCCACCCATTTCAGCGAGTTCTTCGAGACCTTGGAGAGCGTCCAGGCGGCAATCACCAAGACCAGTAAAAGCATCGCGGCACACGTGAGCCAGATCTAGTCATCTGGGGCTCGCCGTGCCATCACTCCGACGGGGAGGATCGTCATGCTCGGATTTGACCCACGCACCGGAAGAATCGTCTGGACCGTTTTTCTCTTTGCGCTGGCCGTATTGATCATCTACAAGATCGCGTCCGTGCTGCTGGTCACGGTATTTGCCGTCTTCTTCAGCTACCTGCTGTACCCGCTGATCGAACAACTGGAACGGCGCATGCCGAGACAGGCGCCGCGCAGCGTATCGATCGGCATCGTGTTCATCCTCGTCGTGTTGGTGGCCATCGTGGCGGGCTCGGTGTTTGGCGTGACGGTGCAGGAGGAAGCAGGCAGGCTTGCCGATCAACTCCCGAAGCTGCTCGATACCAGCACCATGGCAGATCGCCTTGCCCTCCCGAACTTTCTGGAGCCGCTGCGCGCGCGCATTCTGGAGTTCCTCCGCGAGCAACTCTCGACAACCTCCGACCAGGCTATGCCTCTGGTTCGAAACATCGGCCTGGGTGTCATGCACGCAGCCAGCAATCTCGTCTACCTTGTGCTCATCCCCATCATGAGTTTTCTGATGATCAATGAAGCGCCTTCCATCCACGCTGCGCTGCTGTCATGGATACGATCCTCGGATAAGCGCCTCTGGGGAAACATCATCGATGATCTGGACACGCTCCTGTCACGCTATGTGCGTGCACTGCTGCTACTGTCCCTGGCCACCTTGCTTTTCTACAGCATCGCCTTTTACCTGCTGGGCGTGCCATATGCACTGTTGCTGGCAACCACGGCTGCGGTGTTGGAGTTCATTCCGTTTGCCGGGCCATTGGCCGCCGTGGTGGCGATCGTCACCGTCGCCGTGTTCAGCGGGTATCCGCACTTGTTCTGGCTGATCGGGTTCATCGTGGTCTACCGTCTGTTCCAGGACTACGTGCTGAATCCCTACCTGATGAGCGAAGGGGTCAAGGTCAGTCCGCTCCTCGTCATCGTGGGGTTGCTTGCAGGCGAGCAGTTGGGCGGCGTCGCAGGCATTTTCCTGTCGGTGCCCGTCATCGCCGCGCTCAAGATTGTGCTGTCGCGCGCCTGGGCAGCGCAGGGCCTGGGCCACGAGGTACGCTGATGCACGGACGCCGCCCTGCCCAGCAGCGCCGCGGGAATGACGACCGGGATACCACACCACCACTGGAAGGGAGGCGGCCTTGAAGGCTCTACCGAATCCGAAGCTGAACCGTCTGTTGTCCGTGCTGCCGCCAGCGGAATGGGAGAGCATCGCGCCCCAGCTTGTCTGGGTCGACATGCCGCTCGGGCATGTCGTTTATGAATCGGGCGACCGCCCCGAATTCGTCTACTTTCCCGTCACGTCCATCGTCTCCCTGCTCTATGTCATGGAAGACGGCTCATCGGGCGAGATCGCGATCGTCGGCAACGAGGGCATGGTCGGCATCGCCATCTTCATGGGCGGGGAAACCACCCCCAGCCGTGCCGTGGTTCAGAGTGCGGGCGGCGCTTACCGCCTCAGTGCCCGCATTCTCAAACAGGAGTTTGCCCGCGCCGGGGCCATGCAGCGTCTGTTGTTGCGCTATACCCAGGCACTCATTACCCAGATGGCCCAAACCGCCGTCTGCAACCGGCACCACTCGATCGACCAGCAGCTGTGTCGCTGGCTCCTCCTGAGCCTGGACCGCCTGCCCTCCAACGAGCTGCGCATGACCCAGGAGCTGATTGCCAACATGCTGGGCGTGCGCAGGTCCGGGGTCACTGAAGCCGCTTTGAAGCTGCAGACCGCCGGGTTGATCCGTTACAGCCACGGAACCATCGAAGTCCTGGATCGCCCCGGCCTCGAGCGTCGCGTCTGCGAATGCTACGCCGTGGTCAAGCGCGAGTTCGATCGCCTGCTTCCAGACCTCGAGGCGCTCTGACCGCCCCCCCGGGGGGGGGCTGCATGTCAGCGATGGGCGCGACGTTCGTTCAAGGCTTCGGCTGCTTCTTGAGCGCATCCTTGGCGTCGCCATACGCAGCCTGCGCCTTACCGGCAATCTGTTCGACCTTTCCTTTCGCTGCCGTGGTGTCCTTTCCGGTGACCTTGCCAACGGCTTCAGTCAACTTGCCCTTCGCTTCCTCAAGACGGCCCTTCACTTGATCCTTGTTCATGGCAATGCTCCTGCGCTTTCGGCGCTCAGTTGGTCGTGGGGGATGCCGTGCCTTGACGCGCCGCGCTCGGACCACTTCCACTTCATTACCCGGCGATGCGCATACCAAGACAAGACCTTGCCCAACGAAACCGCATGATGTCTCCGCAGACGCAGTGCCGTCTGTACGGTAGTGGACTAACTCGAGAGGGGCGGCGCAATCACCCACGCAAATTGGCTGAACCGCGTCGCAAGCTGCGATGGACCGGATCCGCCAGCGCGCAGCAAATCGCCATCACTGGCTCTTCTCACCCGGCCCTGCATCTTCGTACGCTGTCGTACCGTAACGCACTCCGCATTGACGTACGCTGAACTTGGCGCGTCCGCGATGGACTCGGAGATGCGAGAAAGGCGTGTCCTCACCCTGACGGCGATGGCTCTTGCCACTCTTGCCACAGGAGGCGCCGGCACGATTGCGCAATAGCAATAGCAATAGCGATGGATGGTCCGCAGGCGGTGACGCATCGGTTGCCGTCCTGAAAGTGGGTGCCAACGGCAACATCGACAGTTCGACCGCGACGGGGCCGATCGAGGCATTCGTTCTCACCAACAGTGGGTTGATGGCAGGCGTGACGCTCGAGGGCACGAAAGTCACCAAACTCAAATCTCTTTAGTGCAGTCGCGAGGAGGCCGCCATGCGCGCCCTTATCTATACGGTCCTGGGGATATGGATGGCCTCGCTGGCCGGTTGCCTGTGGGTTCCTGACGACGGCTACCACGACGGCCGGCAGGGTGGCTATGAACGTGACCACCGTGGCGGTTATGAAGGTAATCGCCACGGAGGCTACGAGGGTGACCACGGTGATAGAGACCGTGATCATCGTTAGCGAAGCCGTTATTGATGGCCCCCGCTGACCAAGGGGGTGATCGCCGCTTTGCGACCCGCACGAGACATGCATTGGCATGCTGGTGCGTACGCTACCGAACCGTTTTCAAACCCGCACTACTCTATTCTTCAAGAAGATGGGGGACGCTGAATTCGCTCGGGCAATGCCCGGAAAACTTCGCGCGTCAACCTCATGAAGAACCAACCGTGGAGCGCTTCTTGCCTGGCTCGTGCACACGGAGTGGGGGGAATCTACAAAACAAGGAGGACATCATGTCTCTCGGACTCGTACTTCTCATTGTCTTAGCCGTTTTACTGGTTGGGGCATTCCCAAGGTGGTCCTACAGCAACGGGTGGGGCTACGCGCCAAGCGGTGCGCTCGGCGTGGTTCTGCTCATCGTTCTCGTGCTCTTGTTCATGGGGCGACTCTAAAGCCGACGATCCGTTACGCCCCACGGCATCTCATGCACAGGCGGCGGCGCACTACGAGAAAGAGGCCAACGTGATGCTCGATCAAACCATTCTCCAGTTCCCAGACATGGAGCGCGACGCGTTTCGCGAGGTGTGCCTGCGAAACGGCCTCGCGCCCGACGGCTTTGAGGTGTCATCCACGGAACACTTCTCGAGTGGCGCCCCTTCCGAGGCGCTGGACCGTAGCGTCATCGTCCGGATGGGCAAGACCATGCGGGAATACGACGGTGCTCATGGCCCGGACTGGACAGTCGATTTTGAACACGACATCCGGTCACACGTCTTCGGGTAAAGACGTCACGCAGACAGTTCGAGCGACCGTCTCCAGAACCCTGACCCCGTCCCTCATGGTTTGCAGTACCACTTGCTGGCGAGGCGCCATATGAATCCCATCACCGCATTCATCGTTGTCCTTCTCTTGGCTGTGGGGGCCGCCGCCGGTATGTTCGGCTCGGTTCTGCTGGCGCCCGTGTTTTGGGTTGCGGCAATCCTCGTTGCATCGACACTCAAGATGGCAAACGCCTGGCAGAAGTTCGTCATCCTGCGCGCAGGCAAGCTGCAAAGCGTGAAAGGGCCCGGGTTGTTCATGATCCTGCCGATCGTCGACAGCGTCACCGCTGTGATTGACGAGCGCATTCAAACGACCGGATTCAATGCCGAGCAGGCATTGACGAAAGACACCGTGCCGGTCAATGTCGACGCGATCATCTTCTGGCACGTTCACGATGCGCAGAAGGCTGCGCTGGCCATTACCGACTACCGTCAGGCCATCGACCGCGTCGCCCAGACATCGTTGCGTGAAATGATCGGCGCCTCGATGCTCTCGGCACTGCTATCAGACCGGAAGGCGGCAGACGAGCAGCTGCGCGCAGAGATCGGCGAGAAGACTGCAGCATGGGGCGTGACCGTATCGTCGGTCGAAGTGCGCGACGTGGCCATCCCCGTGGCGCTGCAGGACGCAATGTCCCGGCAGGCGCAGGCCGAACGCGAGAAACAGGCCCGCGTCATCCTGGGTTCTGCGGAAGCGGCCATCGCCGCCAAGTTCGTCGAGGCTGCGGGCATGTACGAAGGCCATCCGCAAGCGCTGCAACTGCGTGCCATGAACATCATCTACGAAACCACCAAAGAGCGTGGCGCCACGATCCTGATGCCGACCTCAATGGTCGACAGCATGAATCCCGTTGCGGTTGCCTTTGGGGTTTCCGGCAGCACGGAGCAGACCAGCGCTGTCCTGCCGCTCAAGACGGCTGCGGCTGCGGCCGCCGCTTAAGCCATACACCATCGATTCATAAGAACGGGTTGGAAAGCGGCATTCCCCATTAGTGTGAGTGTGGGCATGTCGCTTCGCCTTCCCTGTCCGCAATCATTTCCCAACCTGATTGCCTACGACGCCACCGACGACTGCGCCGCCCACTGTCCCTACCGCGCTACCGCCTGTCAGGACAGCGCCTGCCACACCACCGACACCGGCGCCGATTGCAGTGTCCGTACCTCGCCGGGACATCCCGGCACACCCGCCCGCGAGCGTCACGATAACCAGCATCGCGCCGCACAGTTGTGCTATCCGATTGCTACGCATTTTGTGCACCTCCGCCCCGATCGCAAGCCACCGCGTGCTGTTGCGGAGAACGCAAAACCAGGACTTGAATTTTCTGTACGGACCACAAGCGGCGTACAGCCCATCGGGGCATCCCTGCGTCAGCACGTGAGCGTGAGTGTCGCGCGGACGTCCCGACAAAGAGGATCCTCGCTCGCGTGAAGTGTGTCGGTACGGTGGCAGACGCAGTCGTCACCTGCCCAGGTGTGCAACCGCTGAGGGCAAGCGGCGGACCGACTGCGTGATTCACCGTCAATACGGACCGGGTTCTGTACGGTACCGAGCCGACGACGTTTCGCCCCGGCCTTACGCTGCAGTCTCAAATAACAGTGAAACGGCACTTTCCGACATACCGAGGTAACCGCACCAAGGACATCTATGATCAATTCGCTCGACCTCCCAAACGGAACGCTTGAAATCCGCACGCTGCAGCGTAGTGACCGGCGATGGTTCTCCGAATATCGCTTCACGCACAGTGATGGAGGCGGCACCGGCTGGGAAGCAGCTGCAATCCCAGAGGGGTTCGTTTCCTCCGGATTGGCATTCAGCGCCGGGATACTTCTGGGGCAACAATGCGCGGAACTCACCGGGTGAGGGGGAAGAGGCGGCGCCACCCGAGGGGGCTACGCCGCCAACACGTTGCATGAGGTCAACATCGGCATGCGGGCAACCTGCTTGCGTGCCGATGCCTACAGCAGAAACATCGCCAGGGCAGCAGCCCCCATGATTGCCGTGGCAGACCAACCCAAGACGATCAATGGCCGGCTTGCGGTATAGGGGCCCATCACCGCGGGCTTCGACACGAGCAGGATGATGACCGCCATCAGCGGGACCGCCACCACACCATTGATGACTGCGCTCCAGAAAAGTGCTTTCATCGGTCGGATCGGTGAGTACTGGATCGCCAGCCCTGCGAGTACGCTCAAGGCGATGATGCTGTAGAACCCGCGGGCGTCGCTCACTTTCCGTTCCAGCCCTTCCTTCCAGCCCATCGCTTCGGACAGCGCGTAGGCGCCTGATCCGGCCAGCACAGGCACGCCGATCAGCCCCACCCCCAGGATCCCGACGGTGAACAGCACGTACGCAAAGTCTCCCGCAAGCGGTCGCAAAGCACTGGCCGCCTGCGCCGCGGTCGTGATGTCGGTCACTCCAGAAACGTGCAAGGTCACCCCCGTGGCGAGGATGATGAAATAAGCGGTCACGTTGGAGTACAACATGCCGCTCCAGGTGTCCCATCGAATGCGCCGGAGCTCGGTGCGGGCCTTGGCCCCATCGGCTTTCAACGACGGGCGCGCCCGCATGTCTTCCACCTCTTCGGAAGCCTGCCAAAAGAACAGGTAGGGGCTGATGGTGGTACCGAACACGGCAACCACCATGGATGCGGCACTGGCATCAAGCCTGACACTGGGCCACACCGTGTGCAGCGCCACGCGGCTCCACGGCACGTGTACGGTAAACAAGACTGCGGCATACGCCAGCAGAGACGCCGTCAGCCACTTCAGAAAGAAAACGTATCGGTGGTAAGGAACGAATATCTGCAGTGCCAGGGTGCCGAACACCACCAACGCCGTCATGACATGCCGGTCGATGCCGGAAACGAGTTCCGCGACCTCGCCCATCGCCGCAACGTCAGCAGCAATATTCAACGTATTTGCGATCAGCAACAGCAACACCACGACGCGCAACACAATCGGCGGGAAGACGTCCTTGATGTTGGCCGCAAGTCCCTTGCCCGTGACGCGTCCCATGTTTGCGCACATCGACTGCATGGCCGCCATCAACGGAAACGTAAGCGGCATCGTCCATAGCATCTCCAGGCCAAACTGCGCCCCGGCCTGCGAATAGGTCGCGATTCCGCTCGGGTCGTCGTCGGCGACGCCCGTGATCAGCCCGGGCCCGACATGCGACAACGGATGCGCATTCAAGCGCGCGCGCAGAACACGATACAGATTGGGCCGGGCCTCTCCGCTGCCGTCCATGTTTGGCTTCCTTGTCTACCAGCGCTGGGCTGGAGTTGATCGTCGCGATGTTCTAGTGCCGGATCGTGATAGGGCGGCTCGCGTCTTGCTCGTGTATTAGCGTATGGGCATGCCCAAAACAAGCGGTGGGATGCAAAGCCTCTAGGTGCGCAGCATCGCCGGCTGTGGTCGTGCTTCCGACATTGTCTGCGATACGGCGCCTGGAGCGCGTGTCTATTCCCACTCTCTTGGGGTCTCGCTTCAGTCTTTGATATTGAAATGCCGCAGTTCGAGGCCCGCATTCCATTGCCGGACCGTCGAACGCCACGCCTGAACCGTGAGGACCGTAGCCTGCGCAAGGTTGCGGTTGCAGCTGCCGGTTCAGGGGGCAGTCAACAGCAAAAAGATGCTGGGGCTTCCCATGAAACGCATTGCGTCCATCGCGCATGGCCCCTACCCTTGGAAGACGACCACGACACATCAAGGATGTCTTCAATGACACGTACGACCGACTACCGTGGTTACCAGATCCACATGGAACTCGTGGGCCGATCAAAGGACATGTTCGACTTGTGGTTTTCCATCCAGGGGCCGACGCAGCCCGCGGGCGTCGCGGCCATCGGAAAGCGCATCAAGGTCCACGGTGGTCCTTTCTCGCGGCGCTGGGCGCATCTCGTGGGCGAGCTGGCAGGACGGGCGGCGATCGACGTCATTCTCGGCGTGGAAGAAGAGGGGCCGTCCACGGACGAGTGGTGAACCCGTGCCACTCCGTCACCAGGTGCTGATGCCTTGCGCGGTGTCCACCGGCATGCTGAACCCAGGCGCAATGCTCGCCACGGCCTCGATCTGCACCAGCGGTCTCGATGGCGTCACGTTGCCGAAGACCATGGCGATGGGAATATCGGCTGCGTCGCGCCCCGTCCCGATCCGCAAGAGCCCCATGGGCACCGCGGCATTGGATGGATCGACGAGGTACCAATGCTGCCCCACGAATACCTCCACGAACGCGTGGAAGTCTGCCGGCCCCATGCCGGGGTCGGCACCGTAGTCGAGGCTGCTGCAAAAGCGCGCGGGAATGCTCAGCGCGCGGCACAAGGCGATCATGAGGTGTGCATAGTCGCGGCACACGCCCTTGCGTTCAACGAGCGTGTCGACGGCCGACGTGCGCTCGTTCGTAGATTGAGAGACACACCGCACATAGCGGCAGACCCAGTCGCGAATCGTGATGACGAGCCGGTACCCGCGCTCGTAGCCGCCAAACTCGCGCAGTGCGAATTCCATGAGCCGATCCGATTCGCAATACCGGCTGGGGGCCAGGAACGTGACGACATCGAGCGGGAGCTCTGCGATGGGGACTTCGAACAACTGCTCCGCCGGTGTGAGCACATGGTCGACGTCGACTGTGGCGGTGTAGGTGACCGAGAAGTGCCCGCGGGGGGCACGCACGCGCAAGCGCCGGTTCAGCAGGCCGGGTTCGGTGTGCGGCTCTGCCATCAGCGCCGGGGTCAACTGCAATGATTCGGCGACGACGACTTGGCGCGCAGTCTGCGCCGCGTGGAAGTTGAAGATGAAATCGGCGGTCGAGTCGTGCACCTCGTAGCGCAAGCCGACCGAATAACGCATGCGCACCATACGGCCTCCTGCTGCGTGCATCGTCTTACCGGCGGCCCCACGGCCACCGATGACGAACGGGCGGTACGCTCGCGTCTGGCATGGTGGCCATCCACGCGCAAGCAACCGCCTTCGTGCGGCTATTGCGCCATCAGTGTCTGGCCAGGCACGAAGCCATCGATGATGTCTTCGGCCATCTTGACGGCGACACGTTTGGCCACGCCGACGCTGTCCCAGGGCGTGGCCTCCAGCCGGAAGATGCGGGAGTCCTCCATGCTGGGCTCCTCGCCAGCCTGACAGATCAGCACCGAAGCGTTGTAGGACCGGTCCGGGCGCCGCTCGTGCCATTCACGAGGCGGGTCGAACAGGTAGATGAGGGGGTAGACATCAAACCCCTTGTAGCGGCAAGTCGGATAGGTATCCACAGCGAACTCCGTAAAGGGGGGAAGTCCCACTGTACGCGCTTTCCCTGCGCACCATCGAACTATCGGGGGTGGGTGGAAAGCTGCCACGCTTCGCGCACCCTGCATGTCATCGCGCCATCACATTCGGCTGGACCCGCGGCAAACATGCCGCGGGGATGCAGCCGGTGCACACGCCGTTCATTTCTTCTTTTTCTCAGCGCCCTCGTTCGTGACCCGCGATTGCACCGAGCCAAACGGTGCTGCAGGCACTGCCACCTTCTTCGGCTGTTTCGGCTTCTTGACTTCGCGGTTGCCGCGCAATTGAGACTTGGCCATCGTGATACTCCGGTTACGTTGCTCGCCAAGTGGCCGCGCCGAGCATACGCGCTTCAACCCCGGCCAGGGAGAATATCTTTGCTGGCGGCAACGGGTGGGGCAACCCACACCGCGTGTGAGCCCGACGCGTGAGGAGCGCTGCGCGATCCTGCCGGGCGCAGTTGGCCATCCCACCTGGGTACCGATCGAGCCAAAAGCCCTGGTGTAGACGCCGCTGCAGCCGGCTCAAGTAGCACGACGGAGACGCGAATGCGAGGCACGCTGCCGGGACTTCTCACGAGTGCGTGCCGACGGACTAATCGTGTCAGGTGGCGCAATGGTGTTGATCCAATCCTGCAGTCCCAAAGCACAGAGCACGCAGACTAGGGTTTTGACCCTCGAGCCGCGGCCGCTCTCGAGGTCCCGCAATGCCCGAACGCTTACGCCGGCCAGTGCAGCCAGCGTCTTCTGCTCGAGATTCCTGAACAAGCGAAGCGTCCTGAGCCTTTCACCCCGTTCCGCCTCCATCTCGTCTGGTGTCAGATCGGTTCCCGCCATCATTCCACACGAATAAGCCCGTCTACCGTACTGACCACATCTTGATACGAATGAGAGAGGAAGGCGGCGACGTACAACGTCGCTTTTTTTCGCCTTGATGCGATCTGTCGCAGCATCCCTTCGTACCCTGTTGCCGTGATTCCTATATTCGGCCACCGAACTTGGTGGCATATCGGCGCCCTGCTTACCCACGCTCAATGCTGCTTGGTATCAAGCATGTAGCCTTCTCCTCGAATCGTGCGAATGAGCTTGGGTTCCCTGATGTCCTCTCGCAACTTGTGACGCAAGCGCGATATCTGCACGTCGATGCTGCGGTCAAATGCATCGGTTGACTTGCCGCGTGCGGCATCCATCAAGTATTCGCGACTTAGTACGCGCCCTGGGGCTGCAAGAAATGCATTGAGGAGGCGGAACTCGGCGTTCGAGAGTGGGATGACCGTATTGTCGGCAGCGATCAAATGGCGGCCAATGAGGTTCAGACGCCAGTTTGCGAACCGGCACTCTTCCTGGGTATCGGCATGCGCATGCAGTTGGGCGCGCGTGCGGCGCAGGATGGTCTGGATACGCGCCACCAGCTCACGAGGCTCAAACGGCTTGACGACGTAGTCGTCCGCGCCCAGCTCGAGCCCTACGATCCTGTCCGTCATCTCGCCGCGTGCCGTCAAGATGATGATCGGGATATCCGACTTCGCACGAATTTCGCGACATAGATCGAGTCCATCGCCATCAGGCAACATCAGATCCAGCACGACAATATCGGCTGTGCCATTAGCAAGCGCACGATGCATATCGGCACCGTTGGCGGCTTGCGTGGTGACCATGCCGAAATCGGCTAGGCAATCACACAGCAAGCCCCTGATCTGCGCGTCGTCGTCGACAGCGAGAACATGAATAGATTTGGTCACGGTGTCTCCCCTCTCCGGTGTCGTAGCGGCAGCGTGCCGCGCTCGCTCCCACGGAATTATGAGACGCCAATATAAGGGCTTTTTTGTACGGATTATTTCAATCTTGAAATAATCCACGTGGGTGCCGTTGCGCATACATCAACGGCCACGCGTCCCGCAACATTCAGGGCACGCCGGTAGCGCAACGAGATGTGCGCTTTACACGCGCCATCGCGCCACGCTCTGCAGCTGCTTCCCGCGCATTCCGCTTCGTATCAACCTCGATACAAAGTCGAGATGAAGTGGAAATGCCCAGGCTTTAACGTGCTCCTCAACAAGACCTATCAAGGCAGGAGACACGTGGCATATGAACTACGCCCAACCCAAACCGCACGCTCGTCGAATGGCTGGCATCGCATTCGTGATCGCATTGCATGTGGTGATCCTGTACGCGCTGCTGAGCGGTATCGCAACCAACGTGGTGAAGATCATCACGACGCCGATCGAGACGCGTCTGCTTGAAGAGATCAAGCCCCCGCCCCCGCCCCCACCGCCTCCCAAGAAGCTGGCAGAGCCCCCGCCGCGGCCGAAGCACGTTGCGCCACCCCCGTTTGTGCCGCCGCCGGAAGTGCATACCGCCACACCGCCGTCACAAAACACCATTACCGCCCAGTCGGCCACACCAACGCCGTCTGCACCGGTCGCGCCTCCAGCACCGGCGCCGGCACCTGCGCCAGTTGCCGCAAGTGTGGGCGTTGTGTGCCCGAACTCGACGCAGGTGCGTGCGGGCATCCGCTATCCACGTGAAGCGATCAAAGACGGCCTCACGGGCGATGTCGTCGTGGCGTTCACGGTGGGCACCGACGGCAACGTGAAAGACCTGCGTGTCACCACGTCCGCCGCACCTGTGTTGGATCGCGCGGCCGAGAACGCCGTGCGCCAATTCCACTGCACCGCGCAAGGCCAGGAGGTGCGGGTGCAGGTGCCCTTCTCTTTCAAGCTCGATTGAGGCTGCAAGCGACAGCCAATGCCATCACGTTGTTTCAACACGCTCCAGGAGACAAATATGTCCAAACGCTTTTACCCGGCTGCCGCCGCCGTCGCTCTGACGCTGGCAACCAGCGCTGCGCATGCCGCCAACGATGCGGTAACGAATCCATACGGCCTCGAGGCGCTTTGGAAAGGCGGCGATCTGATTGCCCGCGGCACACTGCTGATCCTCATCGTGATGTCGATGGGCAGCTGGTACATCATCGTTGCGAAGCTGCTTGAACAGGCCCGTGTGCTCCGCCGGGCAAAAACTGCCGAAGAGGTCTTCTGGACTGCACCCACGCTCACAGAAGGCGCACGCGCGCTCAACGAGGACTGCCCCTTCCGCTTCATTGCACAGGCCGGGCTGTCAGCATGGGACCACCACGATGGCGCGATGCTGGAGCAGATCAGCCTGGACACGTGGGTCACCACCGCTGTTGAGCGCGCGACCAACACCGTTTCCAATCGCCTGCAAGACGGCCTCTCTTTCCTGGGTACCGTCGGGTCAACTGCGCCATTCGTGGGGCTGTTCGGAACGGTGTGGGGCATCTATCACGCGCTGACGGCCATCGGCATTGCCGGCCAGGCATCCATCGACAAAGTTGCCGGCCCCGTGGGCGAAGCATTGATCATGACCGCTATCGGCCTTGCCGTGGCCGTGCCGGCTGTGCTCGGCTACAACTGGCTGGTACGGCGCAACAAGGCGGTGATGGAGCGTGTGCGCGGCTTCTCCGCCGAGCTGCATACCGTTCTCTTCACAGGCAAGACCACCGCTGCCGCTGCCGCCGCAACGCGGTCCATGGCGATTGCTCGCGTAGGGTGAGCCATGGCCATGTCCGTCGGAACTGGCAGCAGTGACGAGCACGATGAGGTGATGTCCACCATCAACACGACGCCATTGGTGGACGTGATGCTGGTGCTGCTGATCATCTTCCTGATCACCATTCCGGTGGTCTCGCACACCGTGCCGGTCACGCTTCCCAAAGAAGCCGTCCATCCGCTTCAAACCACTCCCCAGAACGTGATCCTCGCGGTCACGAAGGACGGCGACGTGTTCTGGAACGAAGGTCACGTGCCGGACACCCACACGCTGGTCGACAGGCTCAAGACGGTGGCCGTGCAAAAGCCGCAGCCGGAAGTGCACATCCGTGGCGACCTGGATGCACGTTACGCCGCCATCGGGCGTGTCGTCCTCGCCTGTCAACGCGCCGGTATCGCGAAAGTGGATTTCATTACCGAAGCACCGCCGCGCCAATAACCCATTCACATCAAAAGGAGGCCCGTCATGGCAATGACGATGCATGGCGGCAACGGCGATGAGGCCGAGGTCATGGTCGAGATCAACACCACCCCGTTGATCGACGTGATGCTCGTGCTGCTCATCATGCTCATACTCACAATCCCCATCCAAACGCATGCGGTAAAGCTGGACATGCCAACCGACGCGCCAGCGCAGCCCCAGCAGACAACGCCGGCCATCGTGCAGATTGACGTTGCACCCGACGGCTCGCTCGCCTGGAATGGCGAACCGGTGGCCTCCCGTGCACAGCTGGAAACCCGGCTTGAGGCAGTCAGCGCAGACCCCGCGCCAACTGAGCTGCACCTGCGTCCTGACAAGGCGGCGCCGTATCGGGCCGTTGCCATGGTCATGGCTTCCGCCCAGCGGCTGGGTGTGAAGCGCATCGGGCTGGTCGGCAACGAGCAGTTCATGCCGTAAGCGGCCCCGCGCGGCCGCCCGTTCGTTCGGTCACTCTCTCGCCTCCTCCTCAATTGTCGGATCTACCATGTTCGACTCGAAACTCGACTTACCTTCCCCCGCCATGGGGATCTCCGCCCCAAGGGAAGCGTCCGCTGGTGCGCTTGCCTGGTTCGGCCTTGCGGTACTCGTGATCGTCGCGTTCTTTGCCAATATCGACCGGCAGATACTTGTTCTCCTTACAGAACCGATCCGGCAGGACTTCGGTCTCTCGGACTTGCAGATCGGCCTGCTGCAAGGCGCCGGCCTCGCGCTCTTTGCGGGCGCGGCGGCGCTACCCATCGGATGGATCGCAGACCGCGTCGACCGTCGCCTCGTGCTGGCGGTGTGCATTCTGGTCTGGAGTGCAGCAACTGCTACCTGCGGGCTCACCACCGGCTTCTGGCAACTCTTCATCGCCTCGATCGGATTGGGCATCGGAGAGGCCGGATTGATGCCCATCATCTACGGCATGATTCCCGACCTGTTTCCCGCACGACAGCGCGTGCTCGCCAACTCGGTGTTCGCGCTGGTCAACCTGCTCGGCGCCGGTGCGGGCATGGCCCTGGGAGGCGCGCTATTGCAAGGCGTCACGACGATGCACGGCACGCTACCCGGTGCGTTGGCCGGCTTCTCGCCATGGCGCCTGGCCTTCTTTGCCGTTGCCATCCCCGCGCCGCTTCTAGTCATTCTGGTCGCCATGATCCGCCCTAAGCACGGCGACGGCAGCACGAACATACGCGCCACCGAGCATGTCGCCACATCACCCTTGACCGCACGCGCCTACTTCACGCGCGAACGGGCCATGATGGCGAAATTCTTCGGTGCAATCGCGTTGGTCAACATGGCTTTCACCGGCATCACCACCTGGATGCCCATCGTTGCCGTGCGGAGTTTTGGCGCGGCGCCGGCTGCGGCTGGTGGTGGGTTGGGGGCCGCGGCCACAATCGGCAGCGTCATTGGCTGCGTTCTGGGCTGGCTGATCGCTCGCCGCCTCAGCCCTCGCTTCGGAGTATTGGCCCCGCTGCGTGTGTGCGAGTGGGGCGCGCTTGCCGCGGCGCTCACTTCCGTCGGCTACTTGACCGCCAGTTCGGTGACATTCGTCTACAGCCTCTTTGGACTGCAGTTCGCTTGCATTGTCGCCGGCATGGTGCTGTTTCCCGCAATCATGCAAAGCATTTGTCCCGCGCACCTGCGCTCGCGCGTGGCCGCCATCGGCGTGCTGACCACCATCGTCGTTCAAGCCGGTAGCCCGGTCTTCATCGGCGTGATGTCGGATCGCTTGCAGGCTGTCAACCACGGTCTCCTCCTGGCGATCATTGGCGTCGCCCTGGTTGGATTCTCTTCAGCTTGCGTACTGATGCGCGCCGCCGGTAAAGGCGTACGCGACGCGATTGAGCGCTACGCATAACGCCCTCCCATCGTCAAATGAATACCATGGAACGCTGTTCTCTCTCGATTCGAATCGAGAGCTGGCCACTGGCCGCGCCTTTCAGAATTACCGGTTATCTCGTCGATACTGCCCGTGTGGTCGTCGTGACAATCGCTGACGCGCACCATGAAGGTGTCGGTGAAGCGGCCGGTGTCTTCTATCTTGGCGAGACGCCCGAGTCGATCGCGGCGCAGATCGAAGCGGTACGGCCTTCTATCGAACGAGGCATCACCCGCGCGCAGTTGCTGACGCTGCTGCCGTCGGGCGGCGCACGCAATGCGGTAGACGCAGCGCTTTGGGCATTGGAATCGAAACGTGAAGCGTTGCCGGTCTGGCGCGTCGCGCAGCTTCCGCCACCGCGCCCCCTGCTGACCACGATGACTATCGGCGTCGATACCCCGCAGGCAATGGCGAGCAAGGCGCGTAGCCTGCGCCAAACCCGTGCGCTCAAGATCAAACTCGATGGCAGTGTGCGCGATGCCAGCCGCCTGTTATCGATTCGTGAGGCGCGACCTGACGTGTCGCTCTCGGCCGATGCCAACCAAGGCTGGTCGCGCGCTCACCTCGATACGATGCTTCCGGTGTTGCAGCAAGTCGGCGTCGACATGCTGGAGCAGCCATTCGCCATCGGTGCTGACGCCTGCCTCGATACGCTGGACTATCCGATTCCCCTGGCCGCCGATGAATCGTTCCAGGATGTTAAGGACCTGCCCAGCGTCGTTCGTCGATACGACATCGTCAACATCAAGCTCGACAAGTGCGGGGGACTCACGCGCGCGCTTGAACTCGCCGCCACCGCACGGTCTGCAGGCCTCTCCATCATGGTTGGATGCATGCCGGGGACGTCATTGGCCATCGCACCCGCTTTCGTCCTCGGGCAGTTGTGCGATCGCATCGACCTCGATGGCCCGTTGTTTCTCACCAGGGATCGTGCGGTTGGCGCACAGTACTCGGACGGCCTCTTGTTGTGCCCGGACGATGCTTGGGGGTCCGCCGTTACCAATGCCATGCTCCCGTAACGTCCACCGCGCAGCCAATGGATTCTTCACTCGCCGCGAGACTCGACGCCCTCTTTGCACCGTATCAGCGTAGTGACAGACCGGGCTTGGTCGTGGGCATTACGCACGGTGACGCGTTGCGCTATCGCCGTGGCTTTGGCATGTCGTTCGAGGCGTTTCTGGCGGAACACCTCTTTGGCCCGATGGGCATGATCGACACCATTGCGGCGCCCGACGATATGCAGATTCTGCCCGGCATGGCGACACTGCATGTACGGGACGCCACGGACGGCTGGGAGCGCGGGCTACTAGCAGCATGGCGTATGGCGCAATGCACCTCTCACGCGACAGCGGCGGGACCATCTCGTGTTTCCGGCTCGACACCTGGCGCACGCGCAATTTGCTGTTCACTCGCATTGACGACGATACAACCCCATGACAAGCCCATCGAGAGAATGCATGTACGAGGCGCTATCGGCGCTGTTTCGCCCCTACGCGCGCAGCGATGGTCCGGGCGTGGTTGTCGGCATCGCTCAGCATGGTGAACTGTTCTACCGCAAGGCATTCGGCATGGCGAGTCTTGAGCACGCGCGTGCGCTGACGACCGCCACGCGCCTGCGCATCGGCTCAGTCAGCAAGCACTTCACCTGCCTGGCTGCACTGCTGCTCTGCGAGGAGGGCCTTCTCGATGCGGACGCCGGCATCGGAACCTATATTCCTGAGCTCTCGCGTGCCGGCGGTGCGCCGACACTGCGTCAGTTGATGTCGCACCGCGGCGGGCAACGATGCGCGCTCGATCTGGCCTTGCTGACGCAAGGCTTGGCCATCCCGCCGCGTGGCGCAACGCTCGCCGCACAGATCCGCCAGCGCGACGAGAATTTCCATCCAGGCGAACGCATGATGTATTCGAACGGCGGCTATCACTTGTTGTCGCTCGCCATTGAGCGCGCCAGCGGCATGCCGTTTGATGCATTCCTGGATGCGAGGATCTTTACTCCGATGGGCATGCACGAGACGGCCTCCATCGACAACGACATGGCCGTGGTGCCGGGCATCGCCAGCTTTCATGTGCCGGATGGCGAAGGCGGGTATCTGCGCGGCATCTTTCCCTCAAGAGAGATCCTGGGTGAAGGCGGCATCGTTTCGACGGTCGATGACATGCTGCGATGGACTGCGCACATGCATGGTGAAAAGATCGTCGGCACGGATGCGACTTGGGCACAGATGTTGGAGATGCCCGTGTTTTCCAGCGGACAGGGCAGCAACTACGCCCTGGGCCTCAAGCAAACCATCTATCGCGGCATCCAGCTCACCCATCATTCGGGCGGTGTCATCGGGGGCACCAGCCATATGCTGTTCTCCGCCACACACGGGCTGGATGTGGTGCTCCTCAGCAACGGCGCGGTCGACACCCCAATCGATCTTGCCCATCGCATCGTCGATATCGTGCTCGCCACTGTCCTGAGCGGCGACGGGCCGCCGATTCCAGTGCGTGCGTCGGCACATGCTGCGCGGCTTGGCTGTTATCGCTCATTGGAGAGCAATGCGGTGTATGCACTGGAGGACCACGACGGCGCATTGGCGCTGGGTGGTTGGCTCTGCGCGGGGAAACCCCTGCCGCTTTACCCCATCGAAGGAAGCCCCACCAATGATGTCGCCATTGAAGCCGGCGCTGACGGATCCTTCTCCGTGCACTGGGGAATGCACAACGCGCCCGATGACATCGACCATCTCCGGATCGCCCATTGCGGACATGCCGAGACATTCGAACGCGTTGCTGAAGTGCCCCCGATGACGGCCGAGATCGCCGCTGAGATGTGTGGCATCTACGAGAGCCACGATGCCAACGCCCGCGCCGTCATCGAACACGATCCGGCCGACCACAGTACTTTGATACTCCGTATGCAAGGCGCAGCTGGAGGGTGTGATTACCGACTGACGCCCATCGCTGATCACGTCTTTGGCATGGCTCCCATCGCCCCACTGGCTTTCATCGATGGCATCGTTACGCTATCGCAAGACCCATCCCAGCCGCCGACGCCCAGCTTCCGCATTGATACCCAACGGAGTCGAGGTGTCACATTCACGCGGGCAGTTGGCAACTGGACACGATACCCGGAACCCTGCCTCTGAGACACAACGGTTGAGGGAAAAAAAGGCGGAGCGGCACCGTTGCCGCTCCGCCTGTTCTCATATCTCCCGCGAGAAAGCGAGGCCACGTGTTCGCGAGGTATCCAGCCAGAAACGGGAAGCACGCCCGTTCACACGATCGACGGTCAGCACACCGGCGGAGAAACCTTGCGCATCCGCCGGTTCAAACGTGAAGACGTCTTCGCCAACGGGGACAAGCCGGTAGTTGACGCCACCCATGGGGCCCTCCAGCCGCATCGATACGGCGCCGTCCGAGAGCGTCAGTCCGGCCTGCCCTGCTGCATCACCGCTGAAGTAAGCGCCCTCCATGCCGGCGAAGGCATCGGAGACAGGTGGCGCCTCATCTGGCAGCCGTTCCAGTAGCGATGCATGGCCGCAGTCGATGAACTCGATGGCCGTCACGCGGCCGGCCGACGTTGCGCCGGGCCGAATCATCAACGCGCCACCAGTACCGTCCTCGATGCGCAAACCGTCCGACGTCTCAATTAACGGTAGCGCCAGGTGCTTCTGGTTATGTATGACGGCAGCAAGGTGCCCACCCCGATCGACAACCTCACAGTACGCTCGATCGGCGCGCGAGAAGTATCGGCCCAGCAGCGCTTCATGACCGTTGATGGTCAGTGGCTCGGGGCGCGGGGCGCCGAGTACCTCGTCGCCCAGGACAACGTCGACAATCTGCGTTGCGAGTGCAATCGGGTCCACCGGCGCGCCGTTGGTAAGAATCACCACATCGAGCGCATGCGCCGCCACGGTCAACATCTGGCATGACCCACCGAACACGCCGCCGGCATGGTGGAGCAACTCAACATTGCGATGCGGTGTGCGCATCAACCCAAGCGCGTACACACCTTCGGCACCACTGGAATAGCGCGGTTTGGTCAGCATCTGTCGCCACACGTCCTGGGTGCCGAGCTTGTCGGGCGCGCGCAGATGGGCCGTCCAGCGCAGCATGTCATCGATGGTGGACACGATGCCGCCTTCACCCCGCACTTCCCACGAAGGGAACAAGCCGCGAATAAAGCCACCCGTTCCGTCCGGCACGTGCTGGGTGGCCATGCGCGGCCGAATCTGCATATCGTCGGCAACGGCCTCGGTATCGACCATGCCCATCACACGGAAGATGCGCTCCGACAGGAAGCTCTCGAACGGCACGCCGCTGACGCGCTCAATGACAAGCGACAGCAGGTGGTAGCCGCCGTTGCAGTAAATCATCCGCTCCCCAGGGCGGAAATTGACGTCGCGTTGGCGGACCTCCGTCGCCAACGCCGCGCCCCGAGGCATGGTCACCACGCCCTGCGTCAACACCCACAGGTCGAGGTAACAGCGGTAGCCGCCGGTGTGCGTCATCAACTGGCGTAACGTGGGATCGCCCGCGAGCACCGGCAACTCCGGGATATACGTGCGGATGCCCGCGTCGACATCCAGCTTGCCCTCTTCTGCCAGCAGCAGCGCCGCGAGACACGTGAAGTGCTTGCTCGTCGAGCCGATCCGCATGCGCGTTGCGGGCGTGTTGATGGTGCCGTGCTCAATGCTGGCCAGCCCGAAGCCGCGCCGGTAAAGCGCATCCCCTCGCAACGCGACGCCGACCACGAGGCCCGGCTGGTCCGCCTTGTTGTACGGCTCCAGCAACGCGTCGAGTTGCTTCCTGATATCCATTGGATCGTGTGTCATGTCGATTGATGTGCGTTAGAAGGGGACCGTCAGCGTTGCACCGATCGTGCGAGGCTGTGCCACGCTGACCAGCGCAGGGCCACCCATCGGAACCAGGGACGTACCTGCCGCAAGCAACGCACGGCGGTCGAACAGGTTGCGAACGTAGAAAGCGAGGCTGAACTTCTTGAAGTCGAGTCCTGCCTGCAGATCCGTCATGGCATAGCCCGGCAGGGGATAGTCTGGGCGGCCTGTATTGCTTCCAAAGCCAGCATGGCGACTGCCGACAAACCGTTGACTCACACCTGCGTAGGCTGGATATCCGTTCACCGCGAAGAGGTAGCTGGCCGATAGCGTGGCGGCAACCCGTGCCGAGTTTGGAAGCGGATCGCCCGCATTGGTGCCCGTGTTGACATTGCCCGTGGTCAGCTTCGCGTCGATGAGGGACACGCTCAGACCAAGATTCCAGTGGCGATTCGGACGGAACGCGCTGGAGAGCTCCAACCCTCGAATCCTTGCATCACCGGCATTGAGCACTTGATTGACGCCATTGACCGCGCCGAACTGCTGGATGTTCTTCCACTCGATGTCGTACACCGTCATCGCAACCGACATGCGCTTGTCCAGAAGATCGGCCTTGTAGCCGGCCTCGTAGGTCCACAGCGTGTCGGGGCGGAAGGTGGGATTCCCAGACGAAGGCAGCCCCGTGACTGGATCAACCAGCAGCGCATTCGGTCCACCAGGGCGATACCCGCTGGCAGCGCGCAGGTAGACGTTGCTGTCTTTCGTCAGCGCATAGTTCGCCGTAAGCATGTACGTCTTGCTGGTATCCGACGAGGGGGCGGTAATGGTCTGCGTGGGCCCTGCGAGCGCGCCAAACGTGGTCTGCTGGTACTCCTGCGTGTTGTGTGCCACACGGAGGCCGCCGGTCAACGACAGGCGCGGGGTCAGGTGATAGGTCAGATCCCCGTAGGCCGCGTACTCGCTGTAGGTGCTCGGTGCCTCAAGCGCGGACAAATTGAGGCCGACGGTTCCGTTGGGCAGCGTCGTAATGAGCCCTTGGCTCGCGTCACTGCGCTCGCGCGTGTAGAACACACCCGCAAGCCATTCCAGCGTCCGGTTGCCCGGCGAGGTCAGACGAAATTCCTGCGTGAACTTGTTCGTCGTCGCCACGTTCTTTGCGGCAACGGAACTCACGTTGAGCCCGATGCCGTTGAGCAGCGGAACGTACACCACCGACAAGTCTTGCGGCGCATCAGATCGCATCGACTGGTATGACGTGATCGAATTCGCGCGTGCCCAGCCGAACTCGTACTCAACCCCGGCGGAATAGAGTTGGACGTTCTGATGAAAGGGCTCCGTCGTAAAGAGCCGCGTTGTCAGATCGCCGTCCACGGGTTGCCCATTTTTGCCATAGGCAACGTAGTTCGGTGCATTGCGGTTGATGTTCTGCGTCAATGCGGTCAGGCGCAGCGTCAACTGATTCGTGGGCGTCAGAAGAAACGACGCGCGCGCGCCATAGGTATCGCCGCGGTCAATACGTGAACCGGCCTGTGGCCCCACGGCATCGACATAGCCCGCATCGTGTTGGCTGAACATCGAAACCCGTGCCGCCGCCACATCGGTCTTCAACGGAAGATTCAACACGGCGTTGGCGGAGTTATTCACGCCGCCATGCTTGGTGACGGAAAGGCCTGCAGACGCGCGGCCCGAAAATTCGCCGGAATCCGGCTCGTTGGTGACGTACTTGAGCAATCCGCCCATCGCACCCGCACCGTACAGCGTTCCTTGAGGACCCCGCAGAATTTCGATGTGATTGAGGTCCAGCAGGCTCATGTCGAGCGCGAACGTTGCACCCTGGGAGAACACGGTGCTGCCGCCAAATGCCACGTCGTCGACGTACACGCCGACGGTCGGCCCGGTCTGCTCACCTGTCGTCACGCCGCGCATGCTGATTTGCCCAGAGCCGCTGCCACCCGCCGTGTTCAGGTCAACACCGGGTTCCGACGACAGGAAGTCGGACATGGTCTTTGCGCCGCCTTTCTGCAACTCTTCAGCCGAAACCACGTTGATCTGCATCGGCACTTCACGTGCGGGCTCCCGGCGGCGCGTTGCGGTCACCACCACCGTGTTGAGGGTGGCGCCTTCCTTGCCCTGCGACACGGATGTCTCTGCCCCCTGCGCCCTCTTCTCAGCCGGGGCCGCCCCGCTTTCAGGCCTCGCTCCAGTTGCCGTATCCGACGCTGCATCAGGCGCCGCAATCTGCACCATGTCTTGTGAAAGCTTCACCGTTTGTGCGTGCGCGTACAGGGAAGCCAAGCCAAGTACCGGGCCGGCAAACCACGTCATATATCGCCCACCCTGGCGAAACTGAGACGCGGTCGCATCCACTCTACGCGTCCTTCGATTGTTCATTTTCACTGTCGTCTCCTCCGAGTTTTCCGCTTTCTGATTGCGGTGTTCAAAGCACCGTTTCACTTCGCAACTCGTCGCCAACGGTAAGTGCATGGCATTTCTGTTTCGTGTGTACTTTGTATCGGTCTTGAAACAGGCAGAGGTGCAACATCGTCCCCGTCGTTCATTGTTTCAACGTTGAAATGGAATACAAACAAAGTCGATACAGTCGCGCGCGATAATCCCACTATGCTGATTTCTATTCGTATTCGACGTACCTAGGACGCATATGCCCAAGCCATCATTTGATTCCGCGTTCTATCGTTTGCTATTCGTGATGCTGGCCATGGTCCTGATGACACAGGCCTGCGCAGCTCTCGTCTTGTGGTGGTTCTACAGCGCCGCAGCGTTCAAGGCGCCTCCGGGCATGAGCGTTCCGCTACAGCTATTTCTGGCCGTGCTGATCCAACTGGTGCCGCTATTGATCTCGTCCTGGATCGGCGCGCGCATGCTCGCGGCACCGTTTCGTTCACTGGCCCAAGGGGCTGCCGAATTGGCGAACCACATCGACGCTTCGCCCATCCAGGAAGCCGGCCCGATCGAAGCGCGGCAGGCGGCACAGGTTTTCAACTCGATGCAAGCGGCCATACGGCGCCAGATGAGTGAGCGAAATCAATTCCTAGCCGCCGTCTCGCATGATCTACGCACCCCATTGACGCGCATGCGGCTACGCCTTCGCACGCTTGAAGACCGGGAGTTGAATGACCGGCTCCAAAGCGACATCGACGAGATGACGCAGTTGTTGGACGCCACGTTGTCGTTCTTGCGGAACGCGGAAGTCGTTGAAGCCTTCAGCCCGGTTGATATCAACGCGCTGGTGGATGCGATTGCGGAAGACGCCGCCGAACGCGGGCAGCGTGTCACCGTCAGCGGCGAGATACGCGCGGTGATGGCGCAACCGCTTGGTTTGAAGCGATGCCTGACGAACCTGGTGGCCAACGCCATCCGATACGGAGAGGAGGCGCATATTCATCTGACTGACGGACCCTCGTTCATCTGCATTGATGTCGCCGATCGTGGCCCGGGTATCCCCGAGGCGCAGTTGTCACGCGTGCTTGAACCGTTCTACCGGCTTGAGAGCTCCCGCAACAAGGACACTGGCGGCACGGGCCTCGGACTGGCCATCGCGAACGACATCGTCAAGCGGCACAACGGATCGCTTGAGCTGCGCAACGATCCGGCCGGCGGACTGGTAGCGACGGTGAGACTGCCGCGCCGGTAGCCCGCGCAGCCGCCGTGTTGCCTGCGGCCGCACTCTCGTGTCGAACGCGATACAGAGTGCTCACAAACTAGCAACAGCGTGTGCCTACAGTGAGGTTTCGATCTCCACGCCCTCTCGTAGGATTCACGATGAAACTATTCACTGCTCAGCTTGCGACCGAAACGAATACGTTCGCGCCCTGCCCCACTGGCTGGGGCGGCTTTGAGGAATCGGGCATCTTCCATGGCGACGCAAGCCTGCGAGCCCCGCAAGGCATGGGGTTCGCCCTTGCCGAAGTGCGGCGACTTGCGGAACGCGACGGGCATGAGATCGTCGAGGGCATTTGCGCAGAGGCGCAACCATCGGGCCCCACGATTCGCGCGGTCTATGAATCGCTGCGGGACGAGATCCTAGGCAAGATCGAAGCAGCGCAGCCGCTTGGCGGCGTGCTCCTGGTACTGCACGGCGCGATGGTGGCCGAGGGATACGACGACTGTGAGGGCGATCTGCTATCTCGGGTGCGAGCCATTGTCGGCCCCGAAGTGCCGATTGCCGCCACACTCGATCCGCACTGCCATTTCACGGAACGCATGCGGCGCTCGGCAGACATCCTGATCGCCTACAAGGAGTATCCGCACACCGATCCCATCGATCGTTTGCGTGAGGCGTATCAACTGCTGCTCGACACCGCGGCAGGCAAGATCCGCCCCACCACAGGTGTGTACGACTGCCGCATGGTTGGGGCCTGGCACACCACCAGTGAGCCAATGGCTACGTTCGTTCAACGCATGAAATCGCTGGAAGGACGGGACGGCGTGTTGTCCGTGTCCCTCGGGCATGGGTTCCCATGGGGCGATGTTCCGGAGGCCGGCGCAAAGTTTTGGGTGGTGACCGACAACAACCTCGCCGATGCGACGGCGCTGGCCACGCAGCTTGGCCACGAATTCTGGGCCCTGCGCGAAGCCACGCGGCCTGCATGGCTCGACGTCGATACTGGGCTGGACCGCGCCCTGGAGGTTGGCAGCGGCCCCGTCGTGATCGGCGACGTTGCTGACAATCCAGGGGGCGGGGCGCCAGGAGACAACACGGTCATCCTGCGCCGGATCATCGAGCGACAGATCGCAAACGTCGCCATCGGGTGTTTCTGGGATCTCGGTGCGATCCAGATCTGTCACGACGCCGGCGTGGGCGCAACCTTCGATTTGCGCTTGGGTGGCAAATGCGGCGTGGCCTCGGCAGACCCGTTGGACCTGCGCGTGACCGTGCGTGCGCTGTCCGACCAACATACGCAGAGCATTTCGGGATTGACCATTCCGTTTGGGCGAGCCGTTTGGCTCGAGGCCGCCAATGGTGTCGATATTGTTCTGGCCTCTGTACGCAACCAAGTGGTTGGCCTCGACGCGTTCACGGGTCTGGGGATCGATTTTGAAAGCAAGCGGCTGGTTGTCGTGAAATCAACCCAGCACTTTCAAGCCGAATTCGCGCCGCGCGCCAAGGCGATCTTCCATATCGCAGCGCCCGGGGCTGTCACACCGAGCTTCGCCGATCTGAACTATCGGCGTCGCGATCTCAATTATTGGCCCCGCGTGTCGAACCCCTTCGAGGCATAAGCCCGCGAACCGGGCATTTTCAAATCTGTGGCCGTGAAGAGGCCACGCCTTGCTGCTGTCCGGACAAATTCCCTTTGATGCCGATAACAAGCGTGAATCCTTAGGAAATCAATTTAGCCCGCCCCGTGCCAGTGGCGTGCCGCAAAAGATACCCCTGCATTTCAGCGTCGACACCATCGAGACGCTATATGAATTGGGGTTGTTCTCAGCCACAAGCTGGAAACAGCCCCGTTCCCTTAAACCCGTTCGAACAGAGCGCTTGGGGAGCGCAGGCGTACGCCGAGGCCGTGGCCGCATGGTTTGCCGTCGCGCTGGCGTCAACGCGCCTTCCCCTCCCAGACACAGGCAACGCGTCAGTGCAATTCGAGGCGATCCGCCGTGAGGGGCTCAGAGACTACGGATTGCGTTTTTGAGTCAGGGTGGCCGTCCCGACTTTGGGGCGGGTCGCATAGCTGACGCCGTGCTGCTCCAGGTAGTCGCGAATCAACTGTCGCACCACTTGCGACGGCGTCTGATCTTGCGCCGCGCACAACTTCTCGAAGGACTTCTTCTTCACCGGATCGATCAACACGGTGAGACGCGCAGTCTTGGATTCCATGTGGAGTATCATTGCATGATAATGTCATTATCATTATATACAACCATGCGCCAAAGCACAGCCTGAGACGCGCGTCAGGTGCTCCGCCCCCAGTTCGCGGGAAGCGCCGCGGCCTGCAGCCAGGCGACCGCGAGCCTGTTTGGAATTCACCGTTTTTTTGAGGATGCAGTGGTAGAAGCGACGATCGAGATGACCTGCCTCGTTGGTCTGCAAGGCAGTGGATCTGCGCGGCTGGTACATGCCGCTAGCCAGTTCGATTGCGACATCCTGCTCGTCTGCAACGAGCGCACGGCGAACGCCAAGAATGTCATGGAGGTCATGCGGCTCCCCGCCCGCGCGGGCGCCAAGGTCATGATCCAGGCCGTTGGTCGGGATGACGCCGCCGCAGTGAAAGTCATTGCAGCGCTGCTAAGCGTCTGACTCATCCATACGAACGCTTGATCAAGAGCGGCAATTGATATGTCCTACGGCTCCCTTGACGCCTATCTGAAGTTTCTCGCCGAAGCCCCTAACGACGGGACGCCAACGCTGCTGGAAACTGCGCACGAACTGTCGCTCCATTTTGATGTGCATGGGGTTCAGAGCCTCATGTCAAGGCGCGACCCAAACAAGTTGCTGCTCGGCTATACCCGAACGATGATGGGCTTTCTGCTCCTGCAGCCGGCGCCTGCCCGAATCTCCATGATCGGCTTGGGCGGCGGCTCGTTGGCCAAGTACTGTTACCACCATCTTCCCGATACCAAGGTAGTGGCAATCGAGATCGACCCCGCTGTAATCGCTTTGCGCGATACGTTCCACATTCCCCCCGACGACGACCGCTTCGAAGTGATCTGCGCGGACGGTGCCGAGTATGTCAAAGGACAGGATGCACGACCCGATGTGATTCTGGTCGACGGATTTTTGGCGCATGGCATGGCGGCGCAACTGGGGACTGCAGACTTTTACGCTGCCTGTTACGCGCGCCTTGCCGACGATGGCGTACTGGTTGCCAACTTCCTCGAGAGCGATCGCGATATCCCGTTCTACCTTGAGGAGTTGCACTCGGTATTCGGCGAGTCGTTCTCCGTTTCGACGTCCGAGGACAGCTGCAACTACACGTTGTTCGCTTGGAAGGGGTCGTGGAAACTTCCGGCGCTGGACACGCTGCTCACGCGTGCGCGCACGCTGGAGATGGAGCACGCTCTGAACTTGCGCTTGGCTGCGCGCCGCCTGAAGCAAAGCAAACGCCTCGCGTCGGACCTCGAATTCTGGCAAGAGCAGGCGAGCTGGCGGGTCGGCGGCGGACGCCAAATCGACCAGAGCTGAAAGCCCTTGCCACGGAAGTGACCACGCCCATTCGCATATGCCTGGGATCGTGTCCACGATGGACGACAACCTTGTGCTCAGCCACGCCTAGCTACACCGATGCATAGCCAAAAAATCAGATTTCTTCGCTCACGAATTCCCACATTCGAGTGCACTCCGGGATGTCACGATTGTTGTGGACCCGTGACAACCTCAACGGAGGAGATGTCGAGGCTTCCCGTTAAGAGCGATGCCGAGCGCGACACTGCGCTGGCAAACCTAAGTTGCCCTCATCTGGATACCAAGGGATGCAGCGTGTATTTGGAGCGCCCGTTGATTTGTCGCTTGTTTGGTTCGACTCCAAGGCTTCCCTGCCCGCACGGAAGGCGGCCGGACGAAATGATCGATCCTAAAATTGAACAAAAGATTCAGCGCTTCTTTCTTGAGGTGCGTCACGTGCTGGTCTGAGGCAAGGCGACCGCTGCCGGTAACAACAGACGCAGGCAATCCGCTATCGCAGGCCGCCCTGCGCAGGAGAAGAGCCAACGCTGGCGGCCAGTAATGGTCGTGGCTGCTGAACGCCATCGCGTATTGATACAGCCCTGTGGCGGAGCCCCCCTTTCCCATCAACGTGTTGAGGGAGGCGTTGGGGGGCACGCGAGGAAGAGACACTCACTCGAAGCTCACCCACGCTTCTGGAAGGCTAACGGTACGCACTTGGACGCACAAAAAGGTTGAATCGCCCCGGCCCCAGTAGACACCTGTGAGCCTCAAACTAGAGGTTAGACAGGAGGTGCGATGAGTGCACAGAGATACACCGAAGAATTCAGGGTCGAGGCGGTCAATCAGGTCGTGGATAGAGGCCACAGCGTGGCCGAGGTCGCGCAGCGGTTAGGCGTGAGCCAGCACAGCCTGTACCAGTGGATCAAACAGCGACGCCAGCCCGTGGCAGAGCCGCAAGGGCAGGTATCGCAATCCGAGGAGGTGCGCTGGCTCAAGGCTGAACTCAAGCGGGTGACCGAGGAGCGCGACATCCTAAAAAAGGCCGCAGCGTACTTTGCCAAG
>NZ_FOWV01000010.1 GCF_900115545.1 Ralstonia sp. NFACC01
GCCAGTTCACCGGCCACACCTGGCAAAGCTTCCTGCGCGAGCACAACCTGCTGTGCAGCATGAGCCGGCGCGGCAACTGCCACGACAACGCAGTGGCGGAGAGCTTCTTCCAGTTGCTCAAACGCGAGCGGGTGCGCCGGCAGATCTATGCCACCCGGCAGGAGGCCAAGTCCGATGTCTTCAACTACATCGAGATGTTTTACAACCCAACACGGCGCCATTCGAGCGCCAACGGTCTATCACCGGTAGAGTTCGAACAACGCCATTCCCAACGGCTCGCGGGTGTCTAGGAAAGTCGGGGCGATTCAGGTCCAGGGCTCAGCGCAGTCGCGGTGGAATATCTCCGCCCGTGCGAAGCCTTTCAGCCGCCGGCCGCGCTAGTCCTTCGAGATACGCAGCGCGCGTCCGAGCGCACCACAGCGCAATGCAATCTTGGCCGTGTCGGCCCGCAGCGCCTGCAGGCGCCGCTCCAGCAAGTGCATCGCCGATAGCGAATCCGATTCTGCTGCCGCATCGACCATGCGGGAACGGGCGGATTTATCGGCGAAATCCGCAGCGCCCAACTCTTGCGTATCGCGCGGACGCACGCCCCAACCGCCTTCATGCACGGCTTGGTCGAAACGCTCCTTGGCGCGGGCGAGGCTTTCGAGCGCGGCTTCGGCGGTCTGCTCGACCAGCGCGCGGGTGTCAGCTTCGTCCAGCTCCTGCGCGCGCTGACGCATCAGGATGCGCACCGCCGCCACATGCGCGGCCACCAAGTAGTTCTGGACGATGAAGCGGTTGAGGTTGTCGACGGCGCGGTGGCGGCTCTTGGGTTCGTCCAGCATGCGCGCGAAGGCCGAGATCAGCCCCGTGAGCGATTCCATGAATTGCTTGCGCTGCACGCGATAGGCGAAATCATCCTTGAGCGTGCCGAGCAGCAGCTCGCGCGCGGCCTCAATAAAGCGCCGGTTGGTGCGCAGCACGTCGTCCACCAGCTTGGGCAGGTTGCGATATTCCCAGGCGGGCAACACGTAGCTGAAGGCGGTGGCGATGGCCGCGCCGATCAGCGTGTCGACCAGCCGTTCACCAATGGCGCCCTTGCTGCCTGGTAGCAGCAGGTTGATCTGGATAAGCACCTGCACGCACGCCGCAATGGCCGTGTAGCGGTAGCGCACGGTGACGAACGCTGCGCTGGCCGCCGTCGACAGGTACAACACACCCATCAGGATCCACGTCGAATGGGTGAAGCGCAGAATCACCGCCGCGATCACGCAGCCGATGAGTGTGCCAAGCACACGATCGAAATTGCGCTGGCGCGTCATGCTGAACGTCGGCTTGAGGATCACGACAATGGTCAGCAAGACCCAGTAGCCGTGCGACGCATATGGCAGGTGGTCGGCGATCCACAACCCGGCAGCCACCGCCATCGAGATGCGCAACGCAAAGCGCAGCACCGGAGACCGCCAAGTCAGTTCTTCAAGCACCAGACGCAGTTCATATTTCTGGCGTGTGAGGAACGGCGTCATGTCCGGGCGCAGCAGCACCTGCGACGGCTCGACCTGCGTGTCAGTGGCGGCATGCAACTGCGCCATCAGGCGGATCGCGCCGCGCACCGTGGCCACCGACTCTTCCAGCGCTGCAATGGCTTCGATCGGCACGCCATGGTGGTTGCGTTGGAGTTCGAGCAGCGCTGCCTCAATGGCGGCCATCTCCTTGTCGTACGACATCGGCGTAGGCGATGGCCGATCCCGGCCGACGGCATAGGCGACGCCTTCGATGTCCAGGCGCATGCGCTCGATCAACTCGCGCAGCAGACGCAACACCTCGGCATCGGCCAGCCATTGGCGCAGCACGGTGTAATCGGTGTTGGACGACAGCAGGTACTCGTAGATGTCGAGCATCCGCATGTGGATCTGCACGAGGCGCCCGTCGCTGGCGGTGCGGTTATCGCGGAACACGAAATCGCGTGCCACCTGCTGCTTGTCGGCCACCGAAATCTGCTGACGCACGAGCGCATTGAACTGCTCGTCGAAATCCTTGGATGCGTCGTAAAAGCCGGCTTTGCATTCCACGTACACGGCCAGTTCGTACAGGCATTCGGCCAGCACCTGTTCTTTGATGCGTCGCCGCTGGCCCCACGCCACTGCCATCGCAAAGGCCATGTAGCCGATGGCGCCGAGGAAGAACTGCAACGTGTGCTCTACGGCTTCGCGAAAGGCGAATTCCTCGGTAAAGGTGAGCGTCATGACGAACAGCGCCGCAAACTGCAGCGGCATCGTCTTGTTGCCGTACGCCACCATGAGCCCCGCCAGAAAGCTCACCACCACGATCACGGCCGGCAGGATCGCGTATGGCGTCACCACTGCCACGAGAAACGTGACGGCGGTCGTCAGGAGCACGCACGCCATCATCTCGTTGAACTTGTGCCGCAGCGGGCTGGGCAAATCCATGAGGCTGGTGCAAAGCGCACCGATCGACACCACCATCGCGCCCTGCAAGTCCATCACCAGCAGTGCGAGCAGCGTCAAGCCAATCACGCCCGTGGCAGTACGGATGCCGCGCGAGACGTAATGGCTATAGAGGAAGGTACGTGGATCGTGGACGTAATCCATCGGATCAGGCGGCGCGCGTCAGGCCGACTTGCCGCGCGCCACCTTGCGCGCAGCCGCCCGCTTGCCCAGCCACGCCGAGCGCAGCGGCGAGGGCTCCGTGGCCAGCGCCAGTGTGAACTGCGGCGTCGCATCCGCGGCAAGCGTCACGTTCAGCGTCATCAGTTCGTCGCGGCGGAACACGTGCACCGGCACGGTATCGCCGGCGCGATGGCGCGTGAGCGTCTTGTCGAGCTGGCCGGCCGGCACGCGCAGGCCATCCACCGCAACGATCAGATCGCCGGCAGATAACCCGCCGCGCTGCGCGGGGCTGCCATCGAAGACCTGCTGCAGCTTGACGAAGCCATTCTCAGCGGCGGTCTTGACGCCCAGCGCGAGCGCCGCGTCGGCTGCCTTGCGCGTGGCGCTCACGCCCATCGCCTTGAAGAGCGCCGGCAGCGGCGGGTCGTCGCGGCCTTCGCTCAACTGGCGGACCAGCGTGCGCAGGCGCACACCGGTGGTCTCTTCCATCAGGGTGATCAACCCGGCTTCGGTCACGCCGCGCTGCGTGTGGCCGGCGGCGTAGAAATCGCGGCCGTACGTCACCCACAGGGCACGCATCACGTCGTCGAGCGAACGTTCGCCGTGGGTCTGCGTGCGGATCGTCAGGTCCAGTGCCAGCGCCACCAGAGAGCCCTTGGTGTAGTAGCTGACGATGGCATTGGGCGCGTTCTCGTCCTGGCGGTAATACTTCGTCCACGCATCGAACGAGCTTTCGGCCACGCTCTGCTTCAGTCGGCCGCTGCCGCGCAGCACACCATTCCACGTCTTGCCGAGCATCTCCAGATATTGCGCTTCGGAGATCAGGCCCGAGCGCACCAGCATCAGGTCGTCGTAGTAGCTGGTGAACCCTTCAAACAGCCACAGCAGCGGTGTGTGGACCTCGCGGTCGAGTGCGTACGGCACGAAGGTGGCCGGCTTGATGCGCTTGACGTTCCAGGTGTGGAAATACTCATGGCTGACGAGGCCAAGGAAGGTGCGATAGCCCTCGGTGGTCTCGTCGCGGCCGGTCACGGGCAAGTCATTGCGCGCGCACATCAATGCGGTGCTGGCGCGATGCTCGAGGCCGCCGTAGCCGTCGGTGGTGACCATCGTCATGAAGACGTAGCGGCGGTTGCTGTCGAGGAACGGCGCCGTGGCGGTGTGCGGCTCGAACAGGCGGATCTGCGCTTCGCAGATGCGCTTGAAGTCGCGGGCGATGCGTTCCAGATCGAGATTCGGCACCCGGCCGGTAAAGACGGCGTCGTGCTGCGCGCCGCAGGCCTCGAACGACACTAGCTCGAACGTGCCCATCTCGACCGGGTGGTCGATCAGTTCATCGTAATTGGCCGCTTCGTACCAGCCAAAGCCGTAGCGCTTGGCGCCAGCCTTGCCCTGAACGCGGCCGGTCGCTTCGCGCAGCGCGGTGGCCACGCGCCAGCCGCGGTAGGCATCTCCGGCGGGCGGCTGGATGTCGACGAGGCAACGCTGGTCATCCGCGCCTTCCACACGCAGGAAGACCGACGTGCCGTTGAAGAAACCGTGCGTGGCGTCCAGATGCGCCGCGCGCACCGACAAATCCCACGCATAGACGTCGTAGGAAACCGTCAGCGGTCCGGTGCACGGTGCGGCCCACCACGTGTGCTTGTCGACCTTGGTCAGACGCACCGGCCTGTGGGCGGACGATGCCTCGATCCGCACGATGTTGCGTGCGAACTCGCGGATCATGTAGCTGCCCGGAATCCATGCCGGCAGCGAAAAACGCTGGCCCTGGCTGTCGGGCGCGTCAACCGTGACGGTGACGGTGAAAACGTGCGCCTCGGGCGCGGCGGGGGCGATGGTGTAGCGGATCGGCTTCATGGCGGACATTGTAGCGTTGCCGTCCCACGCTGCCGAAGGCAAATCGTCCGCAAACCCGCCTGCCAGCCTATCGGTTGACGTCGACCACGACGCGCCCGCGCATCTTGCCGGCCATGATGTCGTGTGCGGCGTCGATGGCCCCTGAGAGCGTCACTTCGCGCGTGATGGCGGCCAGGCGATCGGGCAGCAGATCGGCGGCCAGGCGCTGCCACGCGGTCTGGCGCAACGCACGCGGCGCCATCACGCTGTCGATCCCGTACAGCGTCACGCCGCGCAGGATGAACGGCGCCACCGTGGCCGGAAAATCCATGCCCTGTGCCAGCCCGCACGCCGTGACCACGCCGCCATAGCGCACCTGTGCACAGGCATTGACGAGCGTATGCGAGCCCACCGAATCGACCACTGCCGCCCAGCGTTCTTTCTGCAGCGGCTTGCCCGGGGCGGCAAGCTCGGCACGGTCGATGACATCCTTCGCGCCCAGTGCCTGCAGAAAATCGGCCTCGTTCGTCTTGCCGGTGGACGCCACCACGCGGTAGCCCAGCTTGCCGAGCAGCGCGATGGCGATCGAGCCCACGCCGCCCGACGCGCCGGTCACCAGCACCTCGCCATCGCCGGGTTTCACGCCGGCGCGCTCCAGCGCCAGCACCGACAGCATCGCCGTGTAGCCTGCCGTGCCGATCGCCATGGCCTGCCGGGCGTCGAGCCCTACCGGCAATGCCACCAGCCAATCGCCGGAAAGCCGCGCCTGCTGGGCAAGGCAACCCCAGTGCGTCTCGCCGACGCCCCAGCCGTTGAGCACGACCGCATCGCCCGTCCGCCAATCCGGGTGCGTAGATTCGAGCACGACGCCCGCACCGTCGATACCGGCCACCATCGGCCATTTGCGCACGACGGGGCCTTTGCCGGTGATGGCAAGGCCGTCCTTGTAATTGATGGTCGACCAGTCCACGCGGATCAGCACGTCACCAGCGGTCACGTCGTTGGCAAGCGCTTCGGGCGTGGACAACGCCGCGTCGTCGAGGTCAACGATGTGGGCCAGCGACCCGCCATCCTGCTTTTCCAGCATCAGCGCGCGAAACGACATGCCAAGTCTCCGAGGGTGTGGTGAATGCGAGCGCCCAAAGAAAAAGCGCCGGATCGACCGGCGCTTCCTTCGTGCGAATTACGACTTCTTGAGCGCGGCGAACTTGCGCTCCAGCGTGGCCGCGTCGATCAGGCCGGGGGCCCGAGTGCCGTCCGGGAAGATGATGGCCGGCGTGCCAGTCACGTTCAGTTGCTGACCAAGCTTCAGGTTGGCTTCCAGCGGTGTGTCGCAGGTGCCGGCGCCGCCCGGGGCGGTCTTGGCGGTCATCCAGTCACGCCAGGCCTTGGCACGGTCGGCGGAGCACCAGATCTGCTTGGCTTTGGTGTTCGAGTCTTCCGACAGGATCGGGAACAGGAAGGTGTAGACGGTGACGTTGTCGACCTGCGTGAGCATCTGCTCTAGCTTGTGGCAGTACGGGCAGTTCGGATCGGAGAACACGGCGATCTTGCGTGCGCCGTTGCCCTTGACCCACTTCACGGCGCGGTCCAGCGGCAGGTCGGACCACTTCACGCGGTTCAGCTCGGCCAGGCGCTCTTGTGTGAGGTTGGTGGCGGTCTGCGTATCAAGCAGGTCGCCGTTGAGCACGTAGCGGCCAGTGGCATCGCTATAGACGACCTGGCTGCCGAGGTTGATTTCGTACAGGCCAGCCAGCGGCGACTTGGTGACGCTTTTGATCTCCACGTTCGGGCCCAGGGCCTTCTGTACCGTGGCCTTGACCTTGTCCAAAGCGGGCTCGGCGGCACCGGCGCTCAATACATAGCCCGCGCCAATGGCTGCCACTGCCACCGCAGAGGCGATGGCCGCCACCCGAATACGAAACGACATAACGACTCCTGGAACCCCGAAAAACCACAAACCCGCTGAGATTGCCTCAGCCGAGTGCGTGCTTGATCAACAAGCGTTTGATAAATGGCGTCATGCCCACCATGCGCATCCCCACGTTACGTACTGTGCGGGGCAGCGCGCCCGGCAGGGCGAACAGTTTGTGCAGACCGTCCGTCGCGGCCGTGAGCGAAAGCAGATCTTCGCGGCGGGCACGTTCGTAACGGCGCAGCAACCTCAGATCGCCATGATCGCGCATGGTTTCACGTTCCGCCATCACCCTGCCAATTTCGGACACATCCCGAAGCCCGAGGTTCATGCCCTGCCCGGCCAGCGGATGAATCACATGCGCAGCATCGCCCACCAGCGCCACGCGCGGCGCGACCGCCCGGCTGGCGTGTTGCAGCACGAGCGGGAAGCCCTGCGCCGGCGTGATGTTCGAGAGGCGCCCAAAGCGGGCGGCGATGGCGCCACCCGCGGCGGCTTCCACGGCACGGCACAACGCCTCGGGCGACAGCGCGAGCAGCTCGCGGGCGTGGTCTTCGCTGGCGGACCACACCATCGACACGCGCCGATCGGGCAGCGGCAGCATCGCGAGGATCTCGCCGCGTACCGGGGCTGCGTCATCCGGGGCGGCGGCCTGCTCGGCAGATGCACCGAGGAACCATTGCCACGCGGTGTCCTGATGCCAGCGCTCGGCCTGGAAGTTGGCGACCACGCCAAGCTGGCGATACGGCTTTGCTTCGGCCTGGATGCCGGCCTGCTGGCGCACCCAGGAATGCTTGCCGTCGGCGCCGATCACGCATTCCGCGCGGATCGTCTGGCCGTCGGCCAGCGTCAGCTTTACGGCTTCGGCTTCCATTTCGAAGCCGGCGGCGGCGTGCGGTAAGGTCTGCACCGTGTGGGCGAAGCGCAGCGCCGTTTCCAGTGCGCGCTCGACGAGCGACGATTCAGCAATCCACGCCAGTTGCGGCGTGCCGGCTGCGTAGGCGGAAAAATGCAGGTCCGGGTGGGCGTGCTCGCCGCGCGCAGCAGCGTCGTCGCCGAAGATCCGCATGTCGTGCACAGGCTGCACGCGCGTCATGTCGAGCGCCGGCCAGATGCGCAACTGCTCCAACAATGCTTGAGAGCTGGACGAGAACGCGTAGACACGCGCATCCCAGGCGTCCGGCCCGGCCGGTGCGGAGGCTGGAGCAGGTGGTGCGATATGCGCGATGCGCAAGCCGATCTGCGCCAGCCGCAGCGCGCAGGCGCTCCCGACGATGCCGCCGCCCACCACGGCCAGGTGGTAAGGCACTGCCTCTTTTGGCACCGCCTTGGAAGAGGAAAACGCGGGTGTATTCATGGTGCGCCGATTATAGCGGCGGGGGATCTTGCAGCCTTGTGGCCGCGCAAATGTGTCACGGCCGACACTTGGCGCCATGGCATCCCGGCTCGGTGTTTACGCGCAGCACCGGCCCGGCGAGACGTCCGCATCACCCGGGCCTATTGCAACGTACAGCGCATATTTGCCGCTTTGAGATGGCGTTTGCGCCGCATATGTGCCAAGCACGTCGCTCACCCACAAACCCGCGATGTGACGCCATTTCCACCTTGGATCGGGCCCTCAAGCCATCCGTCAGGATGGACGATAAAAGCTGGGTAATTCGACGTTTTGACACGCACGACCCGCCGATACAGTGCGGGTCCGATCCACGCATTCCTCATCGCCATGTGGACTTTCTCCGAACGCTCCGCCATATCGCTGATGCTGGCCGCGCTGCAGGCACTGGCCGGCTGTGCGCAAATGCCTGCCCAGACGCCTGCCCCGGTGGCCCGCACCGCGCCCACGGGCGAAGTCATGACCTTCGCCATCCCGCCCGATGCACTGGGCGCGCATGACCCGCAACTGACCGCCGTGCTGACCAAGGCCGGCGCGTTGGCCGCTGCGCAAAAACGCCCGGCGACGATTCAGGTGGCCGCGCTGGCGCAGGATTTCCGCTACCTGAACCAGGCGCTGTGGAACGGCGTGCCCGCGCAGCGTGCCGGCTACGTCCGCCTGGAAAATCTGACCGTCAGCGCCAGCCAGCCTTACAGCGTGACGATCCGCACGCAGGATTAAGAGGACCGTCATGCGTATGCCCCATTTGCTTTTCGCGCTCACCGTCGGCCTGCTGACCGTACCGGCCGCATCGGCCTTTGCCGCGCCACCCGACGCACTGATGCCGGCGACGGCCGCAGCGCCCGACCGTGTCTATCCGCCCCTGCCCTCGCTGGCGATGCTGCCGCCCGGCGGCGGGGCCGAAACCGAGGCCGTGCCCGCCGTGCACACGCGCGGCGGCAAGCGCAAGGTCGTGACCCCCCAGTGGCGCAAGGCGACCGAGCCGGTGCCGCGCATGGTGGTGTCGGAGGCATCGCACACGTATCTGGCCGGTATCGAGCGTCAGCTTGAAGCGGCCCTGCAGAAGTAATCAGAAACCGCCGGAGCCGTCATGCACCTCGCCCGCCCTCTTCGCTTGACCGGCAGCCGCATTGGCGCGGCGCTTGTGCTGGCCGCCTCCAGCTTTGCCGTGCACGCGGCTTCGGGCGATTGCTTCGAGCAGGCCGGCACCTATCAGGGCGTGAATCCGACTGTGCTGCGCGCGATCGTGTGGTTCGAATCGAAGGGCGATGCCGGCGCCATCCACCGCAACGCCGACGGCTCGGTCGACATCGGCCAGGCGCAGATCAACTCGATCCACTTCAGTACGCTGGCCCGCTACGGCGTGCCGCGCCGTGCACTGACCGACGCCTGCGTCAACGTGTTCGTGGCGGCCTGGCTGCTCAAGCAAAAGATGGTGCGCCACGGAAACACCTGGCGGGCCATCGGCGCGTACCACTCGGAAACGCCTGTCCACCGCGACGCCTATGCGCGCAGCATCCAGCGGGTATTGATGTCGTGGGGAGAATTGCGGGCCGACCGCTGAATCGGGTCCGGCCTCCGAACCGCTCTGCCGCTCAGTAGTACGAGACGGCGGCGTACGCCTGACGTGCGCCAATGGCGCGGCGCTCGCCGCTGACCAGACGCATCAGTTCATCCTGGCGCGGGCAGACCAGCGCACGCACACGGGCGTCGTTGGCCAGGATACGCATCATCAGGTCGCGCTTGCGTTGCACTTCTTCGTGCGACAAGGCCGGGCGCAGGCCGTGGCCCAGGCGCTCCATGTGGGCCGCGCATTCGCGCTCCAGCAAGCTCACCTCGTCCCAATCGCCGCGTTCGGCCGCATCCACCATGTCTTCGGACAGGCTCGCGATGGCCTCGTAGCAGGCGAACAGGCCGGCGCTGTCGGAAACCGTATGGATCGGGCGGGCGGCGGTGGCGACGGTCCAGGACATGCTGTGCTCCAGAATCAAACGTGTTGTTTGCGGGATACCAGTGCAATAGGCATGCCCGGGCGGCCCGCCGCCGTCTCCAGCACGCTCGGAAACGACGCTCAAGCCTTTGCCGGCTTGGCCTAGCAGGATACGGAGGGCATCTGATGGCGGGCGTAGCAGACCCGAAAAACGGCCGCTTCAAGCGAAGTTGTTACGTTTCTGAAACGTAACGCGTAACGGGGCCCGTAACGCCGCCTCCCCCTCGCCCATGCAGCCGGGAAGCGCCTTGTTTGACCGAAGCGCCTTCTAGAATGAGGGCATCGCGCCGCGCCCGTGCGGTCTGTTGCTCGAGCCGGGCATCTCCGGGGGCGCTGATCGCCCATCGCATGAGAACTCACATGGACCAGACGAACGACGGGCACCCCGCCTTGCGCACGGTGCTGCTCACCAGCATCACCATGGTGGCGTTCGCGTCGAACTCGCTGCTGTGCCGGCTGGCGTTGCAGCACGCGGCCATCGACGCGGCGAGCTTTTCCAGCATCCGGCTGGTGTCGGGCGCCGTCGTGCTGGCCGTCCTTGCGCGGGCAAGCGCGGGGCGGGCGGCGCCAGCGCGTGTTGATTGGGCTGCCGCGACAATGTTGTTCCTCTACGTCGCGTTCTTCTCGTTTGCGTATTTGACGTTGAGCGCGGGCACCGGCGCGCTGATTCTGTTTGGCGCCGTGCAGCTCACCATGCTGGCAGCCGGCCTGCGTGCCGGCGAACGGTTCGATGCGCTTGGCTGGGCGGGTTTTGCGCTGGCGGCAGGTGGGCTCGTCTATCTCGTATCACCGGGCGTGACAGCGCCGACGCCGCTGGGTGCCGCGTTAATGACGGTGGCGGGCGTTGCCTGGGGCGTGTATTCGCTGCGCGGGCGCGGGCTCGACAATCCGCTGGCTGCCACTGCCAGCAATTTCTTGCGCGCCGCGCCCATGGCGCTTGCGCTGAGCCTGTTGCTGTATGGCCGCGCACACGCCAGCCCGGCCGGCATCCTGCTCGCGCTCGCCGCCGGCGCGCTCACTTCAGGCATCGGCTATGTGCTCTGGTACGCCGCGCTCAAAGGGCTGTCGGCGATCCGTGCGGCAGCGGTACAACTGTCGGTGCCACCCATTGCCGCGTTCGGCGCGGTGCTGTTCCTGGCGGAGCCGCTGACCCCGCGCTTGGCGGCCGCCTCCGCCGCCATCCTCGGCGGCATCGCCCTGGTGCTGGCCAGCCGCACACAGCGCAAGCGCGTCGAAGCGGCATCGCAGGGCTAGACCCCATCCGGAGCGGTTACAATCACGCCTTTCCGTGAACGACGCGCACAGCCCGGATTCCACTGTGCTGCCGCCTCCCCCGCGTCACGCAACCCCTTGATTTAGAGCCTTTTTCACCATGAGCCTCCAATGCGGCATCGTCGGTCTGCCGAACGTCGGCAAGTCGACCCTGTTCAATGCCCTGACCAAAGCCGGCATCGCTGCCGAGAACTACCCGTTCTGCACGATCGAGCCCAACGTAGGCGTGGTGGAAGTGCCGGATGCCCGCCTGCAAGCGCTGGCCGACATCGTCAAGCCCGAGCGGGTGCTGCCGGCGGTGGTCGAGTTCGTCGACATTGCGGGCCTGGTGGCGGGCGCCTCCAAGGGTGAAGGCCTGGGCAACCAATTCCTGGCGAACATCCGCGAGACGGATGCCATCACGCACGTGGTCCGCTGTTTCGAAGATGAAAACGTGATCCACGTCGCCGGCAAGGTCGACCCGATCGCCGACATCGAAGTCATCAATACCGAACTGGCCCTCGCTGACCTGGGTACGGTCGAAAAGGCGCTGCAGCGCTACACCAAGGCCGCCAAGTCGGGCAACGACAAGGAAGCCGCCAAGCTGGTCGCCGTGCTGGAAAAAGCGCAGAAGGTGCTGGATGAAGCCAAGCCCGTGCGCGGCCTGAACCTGACCGACGACGAGTGGGCAACCATCAAGCCGCTGTGCCTGATCACCGCCAAGCCGACCATGTACGTTGCCAACGTGCGCGAAGACGGCTTCGAGAACAATCCGCACCTGGACGCTGTGCGCAACTACGCTGCGCAGACGAATTCGCCGGTGGTGGCCGTCTGCGCCGCCATCGAAGCCGAAATCGCGGATCTGGACGACGCCGACAAGGCTGAATTCCTGGCCGACATCGGCATGGACGAACCCGGCCTGAACCGCGTGATCCGCGCGGCCTTCAAGCTGCTCGGCCTGCAAACTTACTTCACGGCCGGCGTGAAGGAAGTGCGCGCCTGGACGATCCACATCGGCGACACGGCCCCGCGTGCCGCTGCGGCCATCCACACCGACTTCGAACGTGGCTTCATCCGCGCGCAGACCATTTCGTACGACGATTTCATCCAGTTCAAGGGCGAACAAGGTGCCAAGGAAGCCGGCAAGATGCGCGCCGAAGGCAAGGAGTACATCGTCAAGGACGGCGATGTGCTGCACTTCCTGTTCAACGTCTGAGCAGCACAAGCACAACGAAAAAGCCCCGCAGCAATTGCGGGGCTTTTTTCATGGGCGAAGCGAGCTTGCACGCCTGGGCAACGGGGCAGTCCGGCTACCCTTCCAGTCTTGTAACGTTGAAGCGACCCAGCATCACTTTTTTACCTGTGGGAAGGGCCGAGAACGCAGCTTCAGTGCTCCACTGGGCGCATCGCTATGCCGTTTTGGCGTGTCGGGCACGTCGCTTGCGTAGCGCACAGCGGATACGCTGAACCCCGGCAGGCCGCTTCCGCCCGGGGCAGCCCGCCGCACCCGCCCGGCATTCAGCCAAGGCTTCGGGGCGGCGCACTCGCCCAACGCCATGAGTTCGCAATCGCCTCCGCCCTTGTCCGTAGTTGATGACGTCGATGCCTCGCCCGGTATTGGCAGCCACGCTGCCATCCAGTCGCGCGGGGTGTTGCTATGCCTATCCGAACCCGATTTACGCATCCACCAGGTGAGCGAAAACCTGGAGGCTGCGCTGGGTACGCCAGTGGCCACCGCGCTGCAGGCGCCCGTGGACCGTGTGATCGGCACCGCCGGCCGCGAGGTGCTGGAGCGCGCCCTGGGCACACACAGCATCGACGGCCATCCGCTGTATATCGGCACGCTGCAGACGCCGCACGGCCACGTGCTCGACGCGGTGATGCATCGGCACAAGCGCACGCTGATCCTGGAGCTGGAACCCGCGGTGCATGCGACCGACGGCGCGTTTGCATCGATGTATCCGCTGGTGCGGACGTTCGTTGCCAGCCTGCAAGCTGTCAGCACGGTCGATGCGCTGACGGACCTGGCAGCGCGCGAAGTCCGCCGCCTTACGCACTTCGGCCGCGTCACGATCTATCGCATTGACCGCGATGGCTCCTTGCAGGCACTCGCCGAAGCGCGCGATGAGGCCTATGACACGCTGGTCGGCACGCACCTGTCTGGAGCCGGCATGACGCCCGAACTCCGCAACCTGTATAGCCACAACCCCTTGCGTCTCGTGGCAGACGTCGACGATACGCCGGTGGGTCTGGTGCCGCCGCTGCATCCGTACACCGGGCGCGCGACTGATCTGACGTACGCGGCGCTGCGCGCGGCGTCCGAGGCGCAGCGCCAAACCATGCGCCGCATGGGCGCGAAGGCCTCGCTCACGCTGGCGCTTACAGTGCGAGGCGACCTCTGGGGCCTGATCGCCTGCCACCATGCGACGCCATGCTCTTTGTCGTTTGAAGTGCGCACGGCATGCGAACACCTCGCGCAAATTCTGTCGCTGCAGATCGAAGCGAAGGAAGACCGTGCCGAGATCGCCCACCGGCTGGAACTGAGACGCATCCTGGTGCGCCTGCTGGCCGCAATGGCGGATCGTGACCATTTTCAGGAAGGTCTGATCGAACATCCCGCCGATCTGCTGAGCTTTGCCTCGGCCAGCGGCGCCGCCATCGTGCGCCAGGGCGAGTGTGTGCGCATCGGTGCCGCGCCTGACGAAGACAGCATCCTGCGCCTGACCGAATGGCTGGCCGATGAGCACCCTGGCGATGTCTTCCACACCGACCATCTGGCCGCCGCCTATCCGGACGGCGCCGAACTGCTGCCCCAGGCCAGCGGCGTGCTTGCTGTGCAGGTTTCGCAACTGCATCGCCACTACGTGCTGTGGTTCCGTCCCGAAACCCCGCACACCGTACGGTGGGCGGGCGACATGCCGGACCCGGCCACCGCTCACGATACCGGGCAGATGCTCGCACGCACGCATTATTGGCACGAGCACATCGCACGCACATCGCGCCCGTGGCGTACGAGCGAAGTGGAAACCGCTGCGGAGTTCCGCTACGCCGTGCTCAACATCGTGCTGCGCCGCGCCGAAGAAGCCGCGGAGTTGACCAGCGAGTTGCGCCGCGCCAATCACGAGCTGGAAGCGTTCTCGTATTCCGTTTCGCATGACTTGCGCGCGCCGCTGCGCCACATTGCCGGCTATGCGGAATTGCTCGACGAGATGGAGGGTGAGCACGTCTCGGCGCGCGGGCGGCATTTTCTGCAAACGATCTCGGAGTCGTCGCGCTTTGCGGGCAAGCTCGTCGACGACCTGCTGACCTTCTCGCAGATGGGGCGCGGCGCGCTCCACCTGACCGATGTCGACCTCGCGCAACTCGTACGCGGCATCGTCCGCGACCTGACGATTGACCAAGGGCGTCGCCATATCGAATGGAACATCGCCGCGCTGCCGGTGGTGCGCGCCGACCCGACATTCCTGCAACTGGCGATGCGCAATCTGCTCTCCAACGCCGTCAAATACACGCGTGACCGTGATCCGGCGCGCATCCATATCGACGCCGAACAGACCGACGCCGAAACCATCGTGCGCGTTGCCGACAACGGCGTGGGATTCTCGATGGAATACGTGGCCAAGCTGTTCGGCGTGTTCCAGCGGCTGCATCGCATGGACGAATTCGAGGGGACCGGCATCGGCCTGGCCAATGTGCGGCGCATCATCGATCGCCATGGCGGCCGCACCTGGGCCGAGGGCGAGCTCAATCGCGGCGCAACGTTCTACTTCGCGCTGCCGCGCACGCCCGACCCGCAGGCGGCATCCAGGACGGGCCTGCACACACCCGCGACTCGCGATACCTGATCGTTCTTTCCACGTTCATTGTCACCATGCTCAAACCCATCCTGCTCGTCGAAGACAACCCAAACGACCTCGAGCTGACCCTGCTGGCGCTGGAGCGTAGCCAACTCGCCAACGATGTGGTCGTCACGCGCGATGGCGCCGAGGCACTGGATTACCTGCACGCACGCAACCTTTACGCGCAACGCGTGCCGGGCAACCCGGCTGTGGTGTTGCTCGACTTGAAGCTGCCGAAGGTCGACGGCCTGGAAGTGCTGGCCGAGATTCGCGCCACGCCCGTGCTCAAGAGCCTGCCGGTGGTCATGCTCACCTCGTCGAGAGAAGAAACCGACCTCTTGCGCAGCTACGAGCTGGGCGTCAACGCCTATGTGGTCAAACCGGTGGAATTCCGCGCGTTTGTCGATGCGATTGCCGATCTGGGGGTATTCTGGGCAGTGCTCAACGAACCGCCGCCTGGCTCCACCCGGGCACGCCGTACGTTGCTGCCGGCGAGCTAGCCGCCCCCTCCGGAGCAATCGCCCCCATGCCCAATCTGCAACTGCTGCTGGTCGAAGACAATCCGCTCGACGCAGAACTGACGCGCGCGCGACTGGAAACCGCCAACCTGCAGGCCGACACCACGCTGGTCGACAACGAGACCGACTTCGTCGCCCAGCTCAGCGCACGGACCTTCGATGCCATCCTGGCCGACTACATGCTGCCGCAATTCACGGGGGCGGAGGCGCTGGACATTGCGCGCCGCATGGCGCCGCAAACGCCATTTATCTTCGTATCGGGTGCGCTGGGCGAGGAACATGCGGTGGACATGCTCAAGCGCGGCGCCACCGATTACGTCATCAAGCAGCGCCTGCAGCGCCTGCCCGTGGTGCTGTTGCGCGCGCTGGCCGAAGCCGCCGAACGCCGCCAGCGCATCGCTGCCGAAGCGGCCCTGCGGGAAGCGGAAACGCACTTTCGCCTGCTGATCAACGCACTCAAGGAGCACGCCGTGCTCTCGCTAGACCCGCAGGGCATCGTGCGCACCTGGAACGCGGCATCGCGCAGCATTCTCGGCTATGCGCGCGAGGACATCCTCGGCAAGTCGGCCGAGATTCTGTATCCGCAGGCTGCGCGCGAGGCCGGTGAATTCCAGCGCAAGCTCGAACGCGCGCGCCGCGAAGGCAGCCTCACCGACGACCGCTGGATGTTGCGCAAGGACGGCACGCCGTTTTACGCATCAAGCGTGGTCACCGCCATCCACAACGAGACCGGGCAACTGGTCGGCTTCTCCAAGATCATCCGCGACTCCACCGAAGAGCGCATCGCGGCCGACGCCCTGCGCCGTGCCAAGGAAGAAGCCGAGACCGCCAACCACGCCAAGGACCACTTCCTGGCCGTGCTCTCGCACGAACTGCGCACGCCGCTCACGCCCATCCTGACCGCCGTGCATCTGCTGGAACTGCGCCAGGATTTGCCGGCGTATGTAGTCGCACAGCTTGAAGTCGTGCGCCGCAATGCCGAGCTGGAAGCGCGCCTGATCGACGACCTGCTCGACATCACCGGCATTGCACGCGGCAAGCTGGCAGTCAGCTTCGCGCTGGTCGACCTGTATCCGTTGCTGGAGAGCACGCTGGAGATGTCGCGCAACGACATGCAGGCCAAGCGGCTGTCGCTCAAGACGCGCTTCGAAGCAGGCCGTAGCCGGCTGTACGCCGACGGCGCGCGCATCCAACAAGTGATCTGGAACCTCGTGCGCAACGCGGTCAAGTTTACGCCCGAAGGCGGCGCCATCGAGGTACGGGTCTGGAACCCGTCGCCCTCTGCCGTTGCCGTGTCCGTGAAGGACAACGGCATCGGCATCGAACCCGAAGCGCTGCCGCGCATCTTCTCGGCGTTCGAACAGGCCGATGCATCGATCACACAGCGTTTTGGCGGGCTCGGCCTGGGCCTGGCGATTGCCTATGCGCTGGTGCAGAAGCATGAAGGCTCGCTGATTGCCGAGAGCGCCGGCCGCCACGAGGGGGCCACGTTCACGCTCACACTGCCCTTGGCCACCGAGATGGTGCAGCCCGAGACACCGCCCTCCCCGCCCTTGCCTCGCGCCCAACCAACGCGCGGCCTGCACGTGCTGCTGGTGGAAGACAACGCCGATACTGCCGAAGCCATGTCGCGAATGCTGGAGATTCTCGGCCACAGCGTCGCCGTGGCCAATAGTGCCCGCACGGCCATGCAAGCCGCTGAGTCTGGCGTGTTCGATCTGCTGATCAGCGATATTGGTCTGCCGGACGGCAGCGGCCTGGACGTGGTGCGCGTGTTTGCGGAGCGGCAAGCCGCACCATCAATCGCGATTACGGGCTATGGCATGGAAGAAGACATCGCCCGCTGCCAGGAGGCGGGCTTTACCGATCACCTGACCAAACCGGTGGACTTCAAGCGGCTGGAAACGCTGATGGCCGGATATCTGGCCGCACGCGATGCGCGCGCCGCCGACGTGGGCGCGGGCTGAAACGCGCCAGAATGCCGCAGGACACTTGATCTAGCGGCGCAGCAGGCCCCAGGCGGCAGGCAGCAGCATGGCGCCCACCACGGCGCTCGTCCACGCCATGATTTGCCCATCGGCATACAGGTGGGCAAACTGGCCGCTGTAGTAACCGAACAACGCGCCGAGCCCGCCCGTCACGAGCGCAGCCAACCAGCCCAAGCGCTTGCCTGCAGGATGCAGCCAGCGCGCAGCCACGCCCACCGCCAGCCCGATCCACAGCGGCCCGATCCACCCCATGCCTGTTCTCCGTATTGCCCTTGAGCGATTCAACTGGACGCGTACCTTAGCGCAGGACGCCGCAGAAGGCCACGGCAGCACAGCGCGCAGCACGTGACGAATAATCGACATTCAGTCACACATGCCACCAGATTTGACCTGCGTCCTGCTCATCTGGGGGGCGGGCGTTATAATCCGGAGTACTCAAAATTCGTGCCGTCCCTTTTAACCGGCCGCCCCACATGCAGTTGCTGACGCTCGGAATCAACCACCACACTGCGCCGCTTTCCCTGCGCGAGAAGGTGGCGTTTCCGCTCGAGCAGCTCAAGCCCGCGCTGGGCACGCTGCGCCAGCACCTACCGCACCTCAGAAGCACGGCCGAAGCGGCCATCCTTTCCACCTGCAATCGCACTGAAATCTACTGCGCAACCGACGGCAACCTGCCCGAGCAGACCGCGCACGAGCATGCGATTCGCTGGCTGGCACAGCACCACAACATCGACGCCGGCGAACTCGCGCCCCATGTGTATTCGCTCGGCCAGTCGCTGGCGGTACGTCACGCGTTCCGCGTGGCCAGCGGGCTCGATTCGATGGTGCTGGGTGAAACGCAGATCCTCGGCCAGATGAAAGACGCCGTGCGCACCGCCACCGAGGCGGGCGCCCTGGGCACATACCTGAATCAGCTATTCCAGCGCACCTTTGCAGTGGCCAAGGAAGTGCGCGGCACGACGGAGATCGGCGCGCATTCCGTGTCGATGGCCGCTGCCGCCGTGCGCCTGGCGCAGCGCATCTTCGAATCGATCGCGGATCAGCGCGTATTGTTCATTGGCGCCGGCGAAATGATCGAGCTGTGCGCCACCCACTTCGCCGCGCAGACGCCACGTGAAGTGGTGATCGCCAACCGCACGCTGGAACGCGGCGAGAAACTCGCCGAATCGCTGTCGAACCAGGGCCTGAACGCTCGCGCCGTGCGCCTGGCCGAACTGCCGACCAAGCTCGCCGAGTTCGACATCGTGGTCTCCTGCACCGCCAGCACGCTGCCCATCATCGGCCTGGGTGCCGTGGAGCGCGCCATCAAGCAGCGCCGCCACCGCCCGATGTTCATGGTCGACCTGGCCGTGCCGCGCGACATCGAACCCGAAGTCGCGCGCCTGTCCGACGTATTCCTCTACACCGTGGATGACCTGGGCGCCATCGTGCGCGAGGGCAACGCCCTGCGGCAGGCTGCCGTGGCACAGGCCGAGGCCATTATCGAAACGCGCGTGCTGAACTTCATGCACTGGCTCGACGCGCGCAGCGTGGTGCCCGTCATCCGGGATCTGCACGCGCAGGCCGAAACGCTGCGCCAAGGTGAGCTGGAACGCGCCCAGCGCATGCTCGCGCGCGGCGATGACCCGGCGCAGGTGCTTGAAGCGCTGTCGCAGGCGCTGACCAAGAAATTCCTCCACGGCCCGACGCATGCGCTCAACCACGCGCAGGGCGAAGGCCGCGAACAGCTCATCGACCTGCTGCCGGCGTTGTTCCGCCAGTCCAGCCACTCCGAGCGCTAGCGGCCAGCGCATCGCACGCGCGCTGCCTGTGTTCACTCCAGCACGCAACTTCTGGCGCGGTATCATGCGCCGCCCTCGCTTCCAGCGTTTCCCTCCGCGACTGCCCGAATGAAGCCCAGCATGCTGTCCAAGCTCGACCAATTGGCCGAGCGCATCGTCGAAATCAACGCGCTGCTTGCGCGTGAAGACGCTACCGCCAACCTCGACCAATACCGCAAGCTCACGCGCGAACACGCCGAGCTGGAGCCCGTGGTCGCGCAATTTTCCGCATGGAAGCAGGCCGAGGAAGACATCGCCACCGCACAGGAATTGGCGGCCGATCCGGACATGAAGGCATTTGCCGAAGACGAACTTCGCGCCGCGCGTGAGCGGATGGAGTCTCTCGAAGACGAGCTGCAGCGCCTGCTGCTGCCCAAAGACCCGAACGACCATCGCAACATTTTCGTGGAAATCCGCGCCGGGACGGGCGGCGATGAATCCGCGCTCTTTGCCGGCGACTTGCTGCGCATGTACACGCGCTACGCCGAACGGCAGCGCTGGCAAGTCGAGATCGTGAGCGAATCGCCGTCGGACCTTGGCGGCTACAAGGAAGTGATCGCGCGGCTGGTGGGCGAAGGTGCGTACTCGCGCCTGAAGTTCGAGTCTGGCGGCCACCGCGTGCAGCGCGTGCCGGCCACCGAGGCCCAGGGGCGCATCCACACGTCGGCCTGCACCGTGGCGGTCATGCCCGAGGCCGACGCGCTGGCCGACATCCAGATCAACCCGGCGGATTTGCGCATCGATACGTTCCGCGCGTCGGGCGCGGGCGGCCAGCACATCAACAAGACGGATTCGGCCGTGCGCATCACGCACCTGCCGACCGGCCTGGTGGTGGAATGCCAGGACGACCGCAGCCAGCACCGCAACAAGGACCGCGCCATGCAAGTCCTGGCCGCGCGTCTGAAGGATCGCCAGGAGCGTGAGGCGCAAGCCAAGGAAGCCAGCGCACGCAAGAGCCTGATCGGCTCGGGCGACCGCTCCGACCGCATCCGCACGTACAACTTCCCGCAAGGCCGCGTGACCGATCACCGCATCAACCTGACGCTGTACAAGATCGACGCGATCATGGACGGCGACATCGATGAACTCGTCGGTGCCTTGGCCGCTGAGCACCAAGCCGAGCAGCTTGCAGCGCTGGGTGAAGACGCCTGAGCGCCCAATCGTTAAAAAAGCGCACCGTCCGTAACATCCGCTTGCGTTTGATACAGCTTTGCGCGATGGCGCGCCGGCCCCGCGTTCCTATAATCGATCTCGATCACGCCGAGTGCATCGCCGGTCGCATCCGGCGCGCACTCACCAACAAGCGCGGCAACATCACGATTAGGAGAATCGCAATGCGTACCCAACTGCTGGCCATCACTGTCGCCACCTCCCTCGCACTCGGTCTGGCCGCCTGCGGCAAGAAAGACGACGCCACCGACCAGGCCGCCAAGAGCGCGATGGAACAATCGAAGGACGCCGCCAAACAGGCGATCGACAACGCCGGCACCGCCGTGAGCAAGGCCGCCGACGCCGCTAAGGTAGAACTCTCGCAAGCGGCCTCGGATGCGCAGGTCTCCGCTTCGGGCGCGCTGGCCCAGGCCAAGGATGCTGCCAAAACCGCGGCCGACAAGACGGCCGACGCCGCCAAGGTTGCAGCCGACAAGACCGCTGACGCCACGAAGGAAGCGGCCAACAAGGTCAAGGACGCGACCAAGCAATAAGCGCTGTTTAACCACAGCGACCCGCTCGCGGGCCCGCGCCACATCGGCCGGGCCCGTGTTATTTTGTGCGCCCGATCTTCGCTGCTGGTCTGTTGCCGTGTCGTCTTCCGCCGTAATTTCGCCCGAAACCCTGGCTCGCGTGGCCGATGCGCTGACAGCGCTGGCGCGTGCCGGCTTGCCTGCCCTGGAAGCACGCATGCTGGTCTCGCACGTGACGGGCCTGTCGCGCGTGCAACTCATCACGCAAGACACCTGCGCCATCGACGTGGCCGCGCGCGCGCACATCAGCGAACTTGCGGCGCGGCGCCTGGCCGGCGAGCCGATGGCCTATCTGCTCGGCGAACGTGAATTCTTCGGCCGCACGTTCAAGGTGACGCCAGCCGTGCTGATTCCGCGGCCCGATACCGAATTGCTGGTCGAACAGGCGCTGGACCGCCTCGAAGAACGCGATGCGCCAGCCGTGCTCGACATGGGCACGGGCAGCGGCATCATCGCCATCACGATCGCGCTGGCGCGACGCGACGCGCGCGTGTGGGCCACCGATGCGTCCGCCGATGCGCTGGCCGTGGCAATCGACAACGCCAAGGCGCTCGGAGCCACCAATGTCCAGACTGCGCTGGGCGACTGGTATGGCGCGCTGGCCGATGCCGATGCGCCACCTGCTTTCGTCCTGATCGCCAGCAACCCGCCCTACATCGCCGCCACCGACGCGCACCTCGACGAGGGAGACCTGCGCTTCGAACCCGCCAGCGCCCTCACCGACCACGATGACGGCCTGCGCCACCTGCGCAGCATCGTCGCAGGCGCGCCTGCGCGGCTTGTCTCCGGCGGCTGGCTGCTGCTCGAACACGGCTACGACCAGGGCGAACCCGTGCGGGCGCTGCTGAACGGCGCCGACTTCGCCAACGTTTTCACCGCGCAAGACCTCGCCGGCCACGACCGCTGCAGCGGCGGGCAATGGCCGGATCAAAACGCCAGTACGCGTTCCTCGCTAAAATAGACGGGTTTTCCAATGTGGATGGCAACCCGGAAACCCAGCTGCCGCCCCTCACCAAATCGAGTCTCCCCATGAGCACCACGCACGAAAAGATCGACCAGATCGTCAAAGGCCACCCCGTCGTCCTCTTCATGAAGGGCACGGCGCAATTCCCGATGTGCGGCTTTTCGGGCCGCGCTATCCAAATCCTGAAGGCCTGCGGCGTGGACCGGCCGCATACCGTGAACGTGCTGGAAGACGACGAAATCCGCCAGGGCATCAAAGACTACGCCAACTGGCCGACCATTCCGCAGCTCTACGTCAAGGGCGAATTCATCGGCGGTTCGGACATCATGATGGAGATGTACCAGAGCGGTGAACTGCAGCCGCTGCTGGCTGCTTGAGCTCCGCTCTCGTTTCAGCGTGACTTCAACCCCGAACGCCGCCGCTCAAACGCCACCTGTACGCCGCATCATCGTGGCGATCACGGGGGCGTCGGGGGCAATCTACGGTGTGCGGCTGCTGCAGGTTCTGCAGGACCTGCGGGAATCAGCGGGGGTGGAATCGCACCTGCTGATGTCGCCCGCAGGGCTGATGAATGTGCAGCACGAGCTGCACATGGCACGCGAAGAAGTGGAAGCGCTGGCGCACGTCGTGCATAACGTGCGCGATATCGGCGCGACCATCGCGAGCGGTTCCTTTGCTGCCGAAGCGATGGTGGTGGCGCCCTGCTCGATGAAGACGCTGGCGGCCGTTGCGCACGGCCTGTCGGACAACCTCATCGCCCGCGCTGCCGACGTCACGCTCAAGGAGCGCCGCCGTCTGATCCTGATGGTGCGCGAAACGCCGTTGAATCTGGCGCATCTGCGCAACATGACGGCCGTCACCGAGATGGGCGGAATCGTGTTCCCGCCCGTACCGGGCTTTTACCAGCGGCCCAAGACGATCGACGACTTGGTCGACCACACAGTCGGCCGCGTGCTGGACCTGCTTGGCTTGCCGCAGACGTTGGCGCCGGGCTGGCCGGGCTTGCGTTCAACGGACTAGGCGCAGATCAGCCAACTGCCGATCAGCGGTGGTGGTAATTGAAGTACACCGACGGTCCACCCCAATATCCGCCGTAATAGGCCGGATAAGCCGGTGCGACATAGACCGGCGCAGGGGCCACGGCCACCGGTGCCGGATACACCGCACACCCCCCAAGCGTCGCGGCCAACAAGGCCAGAGCCACGATTTTCATGATTAGCGTCCTTCGGCCCCGCTAGTGGAGCCATGTGGACGTTATAAGCCGACGCGAGCGGCGTCGGCGTCATGCGGGTGTAAGCGGTGTAACCGAAAACTACGAACATGTGTCCGTAAGTTCACTGCTTAGGCGTCGGCTTGCCTGAAAAGGGCTTGGCCGTTGCGGCGGTCGCTGAAGCCGCCACGCCAGACGCAGCAGCCGGCTTGGGTGCGTTCGGATCGACTTCTGCACGCATCTGGTCCATGACCGCCCCGGCGCGCGGTGCCCAAAGGAATTCCACCGTGCCGTTCTGCGGCTCTTCGGGAATCGCGTACATCGTGATGATGGTCTGATGGCCTGCCCAGCGTGCGCGCAGCGAATCGACCGTCTTGCCAGACTTCAGCTTGAGCGGGGCCTTGCCTTCCTGCGCAGGCTTGCCGTAACGATCGGACAGGGCCTGGAAGACGCGCTGTTCGGTATCCACGCCGCGCGTCGGCACGAACATGCCGGCGATGTTGCCATCTTGGTCAATCAGGAGCACGGCCTGCGGCCCATCCATCAACTCGGGGCGCAATGCCTGCGGCACGCCAAGCGAGCGCGTTCGGCCATGCGATTCAAGCGCATCGGAGCAGTATTCGGCGACATCCTTGCCACCATTCGCGCGTACGTCTTCGCACGAAGGCAGCTTGCGCAGCGGCTTGCCGAGCGGGAAGGCATCGAGCAGCACCGCCACGTCGCCGGGATCGCGCACAGCCTTGGCTGGCGCTGCAGACTTGGGAGCCGCCTTGGCTGCGGGTGCTGCAAACGCCACGGGCGCGAGCAACGAGGTCGAAAGGGCAAGCGCGGCAGTTGCCGTGGCGCGTCGCGTCCAGCAGGTCATGCGAACTCCATGGAGGAAAGAGCCGAGAGTGTGCCACGCGGGAATCCCGGCACACGGCAAAGCGGTTCTGACTGCCGGCCGGCGGTATGCGTTCCCCTCAACCGAATGGTTGGCCCGCCACAGACCGCCTGATTACACGCCATTTGACGCGGATGTCGGCCCGATGCGGCCAGAAACATTATCAAAATGTTGCCGGTTTTGATCTCGCAAAGGTACGGCGGGTAAAATCTCGGCGGCACAGACGAATGACCGGCAGGACCGAAGCGTCACGTTCCTCGGCCCGCCGCATAGACGCGATCTCATTTTGAACATTCCCTCCGCTGTTTCCTCCCGCACGCCGGGGGCCGCTCGCGCGGCACGCACCCGTTCGGTAGCCAGCTATGCACGGCTGGCCGTTGGCCTGCTGGCGCTGGCTTCGGCGCACGCTGCGCTGGCCTTCGGTTTCAACGATGTGGCCACACGCGCCAAGCAACTGGCCTCCAAACCGTACCAGGCGCCCGCCGACACCCTGCCCCGCGAATTGCGCGAGCTGCGCTACGACCAGTACCGCGAAATCCGCTTCAAGTCCGACCAGGCTTACTGGCGCCGCGACAAGCTGCCGTTCGAACTCGGTTTCTTCCACGAGGGTTCGTACTACGACCAGCCCGTGAAGATCAACGAAGTGTCGCCCGCCGGCGTGCGCGAAATCCGCTTCGATCCACGCCTGTTCGACTACGGCCCGGTCAAGCTCGACCCGAAGCAATTGCAGAAGCTCGGCTTTGCCGGCTTCCGCGTGCACTACCCGATGAACACGCCCAAGTACAAGGACGAGGTCATCGTGTTTCTGGGCGCGTCGTACTTCCGCGGCATCGGCAAGGGGCAGGTCTACGGCCTGTCCGCGCGCGGGCTCGCCATCGACACTGCGCTCAATTCGGGCGAGGAATTCCCCCGCTTCACCGATTTCTGGATCGAACGCCCGGCCGCCAATGCGAAAGAGCTGACGATCTACGCGTTGCTCAACTCGCGCCGCGCCACGGGTGCCTACCGCTTTGTCATCAAGCCGGGCAGCGACACGGCGGTCGAGGTGAAGGCGCAGCTATACATGCGCGAGAACGTGAGCAAGCTGGCCATCGCGCCGCTCACCAGCATGTTCTTCTTTGGCGAGAACCAACCGGCGCCTGCGCTGGATTTCCGCCCCGAGGTGCACGACTCCGACGGCCTGTCGGTGCTTTCTGGTACGGGTGAATGGATCTGGCGCCCGCTGACGAACCCCAAGCGCCTGCTGGTCAGCTCGTTCGGGACGACCAACCCGGGCGGCTTCGGCCTGATGCAGCGTGACCGCGCGTTCTCCAGCTACCAGGAAATCGGCGACCACTACGAACTGCGCCCGAGCGCGTGGGTCGAGCCCGTCGGCAAATGGGGCGCGGGCCGCGTGGAGCTTGTGCAGATTCCGACGCCGGACGAGACGAACGACAACGTGGTCGCCTACTGGGTGCCTGAAAACCCGCCCAAGCCGCATCAGCCGTTCAATCTTGAATACCGCCTGCTGTGGCAGAAAGACGCCGACAAGAAGCCGGCGCTGGCATGGGTTACGCAGACGCGCCGCTCGCACGGCTGGACGACCAAGCGCCCGGACGAGCGCAAGCCCGACGATACGATCGCCTTTGTGGTCGACTTCGAAGGCCCCGCGCTGGCAAAGCTTCCGCCCAATGCACCGGTTGAGCCGGTGTTCTCGGCAGATGCCAACGGCAAGATCGAATCGATCTTCGGCCAACCCAACACCGCGACCGGCGGATGGCGCGTGACCGTGCGCCTCAAGCGGGTCGACGACGATAAACCCGTCGAAATGCGCGGCTACCTGCGCAGCGGCGGCACCGGACTCTCTGAGACGTGGAGCTACCTGTTACCTCCGGGCTGAACGTGACGACAGCCCAGACCGGCGGTGCCGCTGGCACTGCCCCCTCCACCAGCCCTGCCACAGCGCAGTCTGTGGCCGACCATTACCTAGAGGCGCTGCCGCTGGCGGCCGAGGCGCGCGCTACGCTGCTGCGCACCGCGGGCATCACAGCGGGCGACGACGATGCAGCAGCGCTCGCGAAGCTGCATCGCGCACTGGCCACGCTCGACCCCGCACAGACGACGTCGCTCGACGCCGACGCGCCGGCTTACGCGTCCGTAGGCTCGCGCCTGGATGCTGCGTATGGCGCCACGCGCGCCGATGCCGCATCGACGGAGCCCTCCGCCCAACCTGCGCCACCCGTTGAGCACGACAACCAGGGCCGTATCCACCTGGATACCGGCCCCACGCCCGCGCGCCGTTCGATGGTGCCGTGGCCATGGGTGCTCGGCCCGATCTGGCGCACGCGCAAGGCCATCGACCGCTGGATGCATGGCGGCAAGAAGCCGGTGCCGTATGAAGCGCCCGACTCGCCGGACCCGAAAGGCATCTGGCGCTTCGTCGGCGCACGCCGCCGCCTGACGCTGCTCGCGCTGATGATCGCGCAGACCGTCGCCGCCACCTGGGCGATGAGCACGGTGCTGCCGTATCACGGTGCCGACTGGCTCGAAGCCATCATCATCGTCCTGTTTGCGGTGCTGTTCTGCTGGGTGTCGGCGGGCTTCTGGACGGCCATCACGGGCTTCCTGCTGCTGGCCTTCCACGGCGACCGCTTCGTCATCTCGCGCCGCGCCACGCCCGACGCCACGATTCCCGACGATGCACGCACGGCCATCGTCATGCCGATCTGCAACGAAGATGTGCAGCGCGTCTTCGCCGGGCTGCGCGCGACGTACGAATCGTTGCAGCGCACGGGACATCTGGAGCACTTCGACTTCTTCGTGCTGTCGGACTCCGGCGACCCGGACATCCGCACGGCAGAAGCCGATGCCTGGCTGCACATCTGCCGCGCGCTCGATGGTTTCGGCCGCATCTTCTACCGCTGGCGCCGCCACCGCGTGAAGCGCAAGAGCGGCAACATCGACGATTTTTGCCGGCGCTGGGGCGGCAAATACCGCTACATGATCGTGCTCGACGCCGACAGCGTGATGAGCGGCGATTGCCTGACGCGCCTCGTGCAGTTGATGGAAGGTGCGCCCAGCGCGGGCATCATCCAGACCGCCCCGCGCGCGGCCGGCCGCGACACGCTGTATGCGCGTATCCAGCAGTTCGCCACGCGCGTGTACGGGCCGCTGTTCACCGCCGGCCTGCACTACTGGCAACTCGGCGAATCGCACTACTGGGGCCACAACGCCATCATCCGGCTGGACCCATTCATCAAGCACTGTGCGCTGGCGCCGATCCCGGGCAAGGGTTCGCTTTCGGGCGAGATCATGTCGCACGACTTTGTCGAAGCCGCGCTGATGCGCCGCGCCGGCTGGGCCGTGTGGATCGCCTACGACCTGGACGGCAGCTACGAAGAAATGCCGCCCAACCTGCTCGACGAGCTGGGCCGCGACCGCCGCTGGTGCCACGGCAACCTGATGAACTTCCGTCTGTTTGGTGCGCCGGGCTTCCACCGTGTGCACCGCGCGGTGTTCATCACCGGGGTGATGGCGTATCTGTCGGCGCCGCTGTGGTTCCTGTTCCTGCTCCTGTCGACAGCCCTGCTGGCCAAGCACACGCTGATCGTGCCGGAATACTTCACGCAGCCCCGCCAGCTCTTCCCGATCTGGCCGGAGTGGCATCCGGAAAAAGCCGCAGCGCTATTCTCTGCCACCGCCACCGTGCTGTTCCTGCCCAAGATCCTCAGCGTGCTCGTGCTGTGGGCGCAGGGGCCGAAGCGCTTTGGCGGCGCGATCCACCTGGCGTTGTCGATGGCGATCGAGGCGGCGTTCTCGGTGCTGGCCGCCCCCGTGCGCATGCTGTTCCACACGCGCTTCGTGACGGCCGCGTTCCTCGGCTGGAAGGTGCACTGGAAATCGCCGCCGCGCGAAGACGCGCAAACACATTGGGGCGACGCCGTCCGCCGCCACGGCCTCCACACCGTGATCGGCATTGTCTGGGCTGCGATCGTGTATTGGCTGAACCCGAGCTTCCTCTGGTGGCTTTCGCCAGTCGTGGGCGCGCTGATCGTGTCGATTCCGCTGTCCGTGTTCTCCAGCCGTGTGAGCTTGGGCCGCCGCATGCGGCGCTTGCGCCTCTTCATGATTCCCGAGGAAGTGCGCCCGCCGCGCGAACTCCGCGCCACGCGCAAGCACCTGCGCAATGCGCCGCCGATGCCCGACTTCCGTCAGGCCGTGGTCGACCCCGTCACCAACGCGCTGATGTGCGCGATCGGCACCGCGCGCTTTCCGTACGACCGGCGCCTGATTGCTGTGCGGGAAGCACATGTGCGTCACGCATTGGAAGTCGGCCCCGACAAGCTCACGGGTAAGCAGAAGCTGGTGTTGCTGTCGGACCCGTTCTCGCTGTCGGCGCTGCACCTGGCGGTGTGGTCGTCACCTGAACAGCGTGCGGCCTGGGAGCCTGCACAAGGCTGAACGATTCTGCCCTGCGCCATCCCGCGCCCCACCAGCGTTTTGCCGGTGGGGCGCTTTACTTTCCGTTACATCCGTAGGATTTGCGTATCACCTGAAGCGCCCGGCGGTTCATAGAATGGCTTCACGAACTTGATATACGAAGTCGACGGCACCTCGGCCCCGGCCTCGCAACCGTAAGGAGAAGCATCATGAAACGCACACTGCTCGCATTCGTTCTGGGTGGGGCCGCGCTGTGCGCCTCGACGGCGGCGCTGGCGCATGTGGACGTCGGCGTATCGATCGGCGTGCCCGCGCCGGTATATGTAGCCCCTGCACCTGTCTATGCACCGCCTCCGGTGGTGTATCGCCCTGCCCCGGTCTATGCCCCGGCTCCCGTAGTCTATGGTGGCTACTACCGCGACCGCGACTACTGGCGTGAGCGCGAATGGCGTCGTCACGAATGGCGCGAACGCGAATGGCGCCACGATAACGGCTGGCACCGCGGTTGGGACCGCTAATGCCTGACGTTTAAGGCAACCACAAGCCGCATCGGCACACGGGCCGCTCAATCGAGCGGCCCGTTGCTTTTGTACGCTCGACTGCCTGCGCAATCCGCAAACCGACCTATGCTGACGTAGCGGCCACTGCAATCCCGCCGCCGGCCGCACAGCACACGGGAGGACGCCATGTCGATCTCCAGCACCCTCGACGGCTGCCTGCGCAGCAAGGGCTGCATGTACGAGGTGATTCGCCATCCGCATACCCACACAAGCACGGAAACCGCCCAATCTGCGCATGTCCCGGGCGACCGTCTGGCCAAGACGCTACTGCTCGAAGACAAGCTTGGCTATGTCGCAGCCGTGTTGCCGTCGACGTATCACCTGCATCTGTCCGAGCTGCAAAAGGAATCAGGCCGCTTCGACCTTACGCTGGCCGATGAATCGGAGTTGCGCGAAGTCTTCCGGGACTGCGATGCAGGGGCCGTTCCGCCCGTGGGCATGGCCTACGGCATGCCGACCTACATCGACAGCAGCCTGATGACCCACGGCGACGTCTACTTCGAAGCTGGCGACCACGAAAACGTCGTGCACATGGACATGGATCAGTTCATGGCCTTGATGCGCGACGCCAAGCCCGCCCACTTCGCGTATCGCATGCAGGGCATCCTCTTCTGAGGAGGTCGACATGGCCGACGATGTCGTCATCACGGTCCGCAACAACGGGCCGTGTCACATCAAGGGAAGCTTCCGGATCGTCACCCAGGGCGGACGCGAATTGCCGGTGGAGGAAGGGCAGGCGTGGCTGTGCCGCTGCGGGCACTCGCTGAACAAGCCGTTCTGTGATGGCTCGCACAAACGCGTCGAGTTTGACAGCAACCTCGACGCGCCTGCGCCGGTTGAGGCAGACCGGTCACCGTAAGCGGGAACACGGGCCGAAAGACCCGCGCGTCCTCGCTTAACGTGTAACGGGCTTGTAGCGGATACGCTTGGGCTTCGCGCCTTCTTCGCCCAGACGCTTCTTCTTGTCGGCTTCGTATTCCTGGTAGTTGCCCGGGAAGAATTCGACGTGCGAATCGCCTTCGAAGGCAATGATGTGCGTGGCGATACGGTCGAGGAACCAGCGATCGTGCGAAATCACCATCACGCAGCCCGCGAATTCGAGCAGCGCATCTTCCAGCGCACGCAGCGTTTCGACGTCGAGGTCGTTCGACGGCTCATCCAGCAGCAGCACGTTGCCGCCCGAGATGAGCGTCTTGGCCAGATGCAGGCGCCCACGCTCGCCGCCCGACAGCGTGCCGACGTGCTTCTGCTGATCGCCGCCCTTGAAGTTGAAGCGGCCGATGTAGGCGCGCGAGGGCGTCTCATACCGGCCCACCGTGAGGATGTCGGAGCCGTTCGAAATCTCTTCGAAGACGGTCTTGTCTGCGGACAGCGCATCGCGGCTCTGGTCAACGTAAGCCAGCTTGACCGTCGGACCGATCTTGATGGTGCCCGAGTCCGGCTGCTCCTTGCCCGTGATCATGCGGAACAGCGTCGACTTACCAGCGCCGTTCGGGCCAATGATGCCGACGATCGCGCCCGGCGGAATCGTGAAGCTCAGGTTGTCGATCAGCAAGCGATCGCCATAGCTCTTGCTGACGTTGGTGAATTCGATCACTTCATTGCCCAGACGCTCGCCCGCCGGAATGAAGATTTCCTGCGTTTCGTTGCGCTTCTGGTATTCCTGGCTGTTCAGCTCGTCAAAGCGAGCCAAACGCGCCTTCGACTTGGCCTGACGGCCCTTCGGGTTCTGGCGCACCCACTCCAGCTCTTTCTTCAGCGCCTTCTGGCGGGCCGATTCGCTCGACTCTTCCTGCTTCAGGCGCGTCTCTTTCTGATCGAGCCACGAGCTGTAATTGCCCTTCCAGGGGATACCGTGGCCGCGGTCGAGTTCGAGAATCCACTCGGCGGCGTTATCGAGGAAGTAGCGGTCGTGAGTGACTGCCACCACGGTGCCCGGGAAGCGCGTGAGGAACTGTTCAAGCCAGTCCACCGATTCAGCATCCAAGTGGTTGGTCGGCTCGTCGAGCAGCAGCATATCGGGGCGCGAGAGCAGCAGCTTGCATAGCGCGACACGACGCTTTTCACCGCCCGAGAGGTGCTCGATCTTGGCGTCCCACGGCGGCAGGCGCAGTGCATCGGCGGCAATTTCCAGCTGCAGCTCGACGTTGTCGCCGGCACCAGCGGCGATGATGGCTTCCAGGCGCGCCTGCTCTTCGGCCAGCTTGTCGAAGTCGGCGCCTTCCTCGGCATACGCTGCGTAGATCGCTTCGAGCTGCTTTTGCGCATCCATCACTTCGCCCAGGCCGCTCTCGACCTCTTCACGCACGGTCTTGGCGGGATCGAGTTGCGGCTCCTGCGGCAAGTAACCGATGTTCAGGTTGGGCATCGGCGTGGCTTCGCCTTCGATGTCCTTGTCGAGGCCGGCCATGATCTTGAGCACGGTCGACTTGCCGGAGCCGTTCAGGCCCAGCACGCCGATCTTGGCGCCCGGGAAGAACGACAGTGAGATGTCCTTGAGGATCTGACGCTTGGGCGGAACGATCTTGCCCACGCGGTTCATGGTGAAAACGTACTGTGACATGGCGGAATTGCGGGGGGAAACGCAGAAATGGGGAACCCGGCGAGTTTAACAAAGCCGCGGCATGGCAAACCCAAGGCTCAAGGCCGCACAAGCAAAAGAAAAAGGCGCCCACCAGGGGCGCCCTTCCGATGCAGCGGAGGCCAGGCCTCGTTACATCGTCATCATGTTGGCGTTCATGTTATGCATGACCCACAGCGAGCCGACAACGACGATCGCCAGGATCAGCAGCGTGAAGAGGAAAGCCATCACGTTCCAGCGCTGGGCGGACGAGCCGTCCAAGTGCAGGAAATAGATCAGATGCACGACGATCTGCACGACCGCCAGAGCCATCACCGTCACCAGCACCGTCTGATGCGAGTAGCCGCCTTCCATCACCATCTTGAATGGGATGGCCGTCAGGATCACCGCCAGCACGAAGCCGATCAGGTAGCCCTTGACGGTGGCATGACCGGCGCCGCCCGCTGCATGACCGTGGGCATCATCGTGGGCAATGCCCGTCGAAACGTTGGTCTGTTCCATTTACATCGCTCCCAGCAGATACACGACGGTAAACACGCCGATCCACACCACGTCCAAGAAGTGCCAGAACAGGCTCAGGCACGACAGGCGGGTCGATTGCGTCGGGGTCAGGCCTTTGCGGCTGATCTGCCACATCAGGACGATGATCCACAGCATGCCGCTCGCCACGTGCAGGCCGTGCGTGCCGACCAGCAGGAAGAACGACGACAGGAATGCGCTGCGGCTCGGCCCCGCACCTTCTGCGATCAGGTGGTGGAACTCGTTGATTTCCATGCCGACGAACGCGGCGCCCAGCAGCAGGGTGATGCCGAGCCACAGCATCACTTGATCCTTGCGGCCGTTCTGCAGGCTGATCATCACCATGCCGTAGGTGATGGACGACACCAGCAGAATGCCGGTTTCGATCGCCACGTACGACAGATCAAAAAGCTCCTTGCCCGTCGGGCCGCCGGCCGTCGCACCGCGCAGGACGCAGAACGTGGCAAACAGCGACGCGAAGATGATCAAGTCGCTCATCAGGTACACCCAGAAGCCGAAGACCTTGGTGTCTGCAGCATCGTGGTGGTGCGCATGGTCATGCGCATGGTCGTGGCCGTGCGCGTGACCGTGCGCGGCGTGACCGTCTAGAACATTGGAAGCCATGGTTTAAGCCTGCGAACCGATACGTTGGAAGTAGGCCGACTCGGTCTCGTGAACCTCATGAGCGGGCACGTAGTAATCGATGTCGTCGTTGTTGCTGCGAAGGATGAAGCTGCCGATCATGCCGACCAGACCCAGCACGGCCATCCACCAGATGTGCCAGATCAGCGCGAAGCCCATCACGATCGAGAACATGCCGATGAAGAAGCCGGCGCCGGTGTTCTTAGGCATGTGGATCTTTTCGTAGCTCGGTGCGACCTGCGTCAGCACTTCACCGCGCGCCTTCATGTCTGCAAAGGCGTCGATGTCACGGATGACCGGCACGCGCGCGAAGTTGTAGTGCGCCGGCGGGGACGATGTCGCCCACTCCAGCGTACGGCCGCCCCACGGGTCGCCAGTGAGATCAGCCAGCGCATGACGGTTCCGGATGCTCACGAAGATCTGGATGAGCTGCGAAGCGATACCGCAGGCGATGATCGCGGCGCCGATCACGGCGACGATCAGCCACGGCTGCCATGCCGGGTTGTCGGTATGGTTCAGACGACGCGTCATGCCCATGAAGCCGAGCACGTACAGCGGCATGAAGGCGGTGTAGAAGCCCACGAACCAGCACCAGAAGGCGCGCTTGCCCCACTTCTCGTCCAGCTTGAAGCCAAAGGCCTTCGGGAACCAGTAGGTGATACCGGCCAGGTAACCGAACACCACGCCACCGATGATGGTGTTGTGGAAGTGAGCGATCAGGAACAGGCTGTTGTGCAGCAGGAAGTCGGCACCCGGCACAGCCAGCAGCACGCCGGTCATGCCGCCGATCACGAAGGTGATCATGAAGCCGATCGTCCACAGCATCATCGAGTTCAGCTCGACGCGGCCGCGGTACATCGTGAACAGCCAGTTGAAGATCTTCACGCCCGTCGGGATCGAGATGATCATCGTCGCGATACCGAAGAACGCGTTGACGTTCGCACCCGAGCCCATGGTGAAGAAGTGGTGCAGCCACACCAGGAACGACAGCACGGTGATACCGGCGGTCGCCCACACCATCGACGTGTAGCCGAACAGCTTCTTGCGCGAGAACGTCGAGACGATTTCCGAGAACATGCCGAACGCCGGCAGGATCAGGATGTACACCTCGGGGTGGCCCCAGATCCAGATCAGGTTCACGTACAGCATGGCGTTACCGCCGCCATCGTTCGTGAAGAAGTGCATGTCCAGGTAGCGATCAGCACCCAGCAGCGCCAGCGCCACGGTCAGCACCGGGAAGGCAGCCACGATCAGGATGTTGGCGCACAGGGCGGTCCACGTGAAGATCGGCATGCGCATCAGCGTCATGCCCGGCGCGCGCATCTTGAAGATGGTCGCGACGAAGTTCACGCCGGTCAGCAATGTCCCGAGGCCCGATATCTGCAAGGCCCAGATGTAGTAATCAACCCCCACGCCCGGGCTGTAGGCCAGCTCCGACAGCGGCGGGTACGCCAGCCAGCCGGTGCGGGCGAATTCGCCCACGCCCAGCGACACGTTGATCAGCACCACGCCTGCAGCAGCCAGCCAGAACGACAGCGTATTCAGGAACGGGAATGCCACGTCGCGCGCGCCGATCTGCAGCGGCACGATCAGGTTGATCAGGCCCGTCATCAGCGGCATGGCCATGAAGAAAATCATGATCACGCCGTGCGCGGTAAAGATCTGGTCGTAGTGCTCAGGCGGCAGATAGCCGGCACCGCCGCCCGAGGCAACCGCCAGTTGCGAGCGCATCATGATGGCGTCGGCGAAGCCGCGAAGCAGCATCACGATGGCCAGAATGCAGTACATCACGCCGATCTTCTTGTGATCGACCGAGGTGATCCACTCATTCCAGAGGTAGGTCCACTTCTTGAGATAGGTGATCAGGCCGAACAGGCCCGCGCCACCCAGCAGAATGGCCGACACCGTCACGACCACGATGGGCTCGTGCAGCGGAATGGCCTCCAGACTCAACTTGCCAAACATCGTCAACTCCTAGGAATTCTTGGGCGCGCTCTTGGGCGCAGGCAGGGCGGACTGCACCGGCAGCGGACGCGTTGCCGCCTCAGCCGTGGCCGTCGTGCAGTTGGCGCCTTCGAGCGCCTCATCGAGCGTCAGGACCTTGTCCGAGTCACCCATGTATTTGTGCAGGATGCTGTGATACAGCGACGGGTCGACCGATGCATACGCCGCCGGCGGCACCTTCTCGCTCGGCTTGGACAGCTCGGCGTAGCCTTCCTTGGTCAGGTTCTGCGACGAAGCACGAACCTGCTTGACCCAGGCGTCGAACTCTTCGTTCGTCATGGCCGTGGCCTTGAACTTCATGCCTGTGAAGCCCGAGCCGCTGTAGTTCGACGACATGCCGTCAAACACGCCGGTCTCGTTGGCGATCAGGTGCAGCTTGGTCTGCATGCCCGCCATGGCATACACCTGGCTGCCGAGCTGCGGGATGAAGAACGCGTTCATCACCGTGTCGGACGTGATCTTGAAGTTGATCGGGGTGTTGGCCGGGAATGCGAGCTGGTTGACCGTCGCGATCTTCAGTTCCGGATAGATGAACAGCCACTTCCAGTCGAGCGAGACAGCCTCGACCGTGATGGGCTTCACATCCGATTCGATCGGCTTGTACGGATCGAGCGCGTGCGTGGACTTGTACGTGATCACGCCCAGCACGATGATGATCAGGCACGGGATCAGCCACACCACGGCTTCGATGGCGTTGGAGTGCGACCAGTCCGGCTCGTAGCGGGCCTTGGTGTTGGAGGCGCGGTATTTCCACGCGAACACCAGCGTCAGCACGATCACGGGAATGACCACCAGCAGCATCAGGCCGGTCGCCACCAGGATCAGCGTCTTTTCTTCAGCCGCAATCATCCCCTTCGGGTCCAGGACCGTCAGGTTGCAGCCCGCCAGCAAGAGCGGGAGGCTTGCGGCGAGGAGCCGCTTCATATGTGGAACGAGTGTGTTCTTCATGTCTTGCACAATTGCGCCGGCGATGCTTCCGGACATCACGGGAGCCCAGCAGCCCAGACAGCGGCCACAAGGGGAAAAACGCGGGAAATGAGGGAAGACCGAACTACCGGCGCCCCCGAATACAGCTGAGGTGCGGCAGCGGATCTTCGATCACATCAGGCGCCGGTCAGGGAGAAGCTGAACCCAACGCCCTTAGTTGGCGAGGCGGGCTTCGCTCATGCCAGGCATGGGCGAGGCCGAGCGCCGCCGCGTCGCACAAAGCGGCGGACGACAGATCGGGGGCGTAAAAGGTCGGAGCAGGCACTACGTCATGCGCCCGTTGGGGGAGCGCGGTTGGGAGTGGAATGCGGGCGCGATCTTACCGCCAGACGGCGCTTCGGATCGCGCTATCTGCTCAGGCAAATAGAAAGCGACGTCGATTGACAAGTGATGTCCTCGCCGTACGGCTAGGGTTTACGTGGCTTTGCGGGTAAGCAAATCGAAAGTGCATGTTGTTGCACTGCGACAATCAGCCACAGTGGTGCGCAGCCGACGTTGTCTCCAAATGTGCACTCTAGGGTGGAATTGAGGCGAGCCACCGAGGTGGCCCGCTTCTGGTTTCCTTACGGCGTCATTGGGTCAACAGCCCGGCAATCCGCACCAGCACCAGCCCCGCCGCCCCCACGAGATAACCGCGCAGCACAAACATCCACGTGCGCTTGAGAGGTGTCCAGCGTGCGGGCGTGAGCTGCTCGAGCGGCGGCATCGTCCAGTGATCGCGGTCCAGCACGCTCACACGCTGCGGATGATGCGGCCGACGGGCGCGTCGCTCGATACGCCACAGCACGAGTGACATCACCACCGCGATCAGGGTGCCGCCGATCAGGATGGCGCCAATCTCGAATTCGCCAATGCCCGGGAACAGCACGGCGGCCGTGAGGATGACGGACAACATCACAAGCACAGCCACCACACCGCCCGTGAAGATGTTCATCGCGCGGCCGTTCGTCCACGGGCCGAGCACCGCCTTGTCGTTGCACAACAGCAGCAGGAACACCGTGGCGCTCGGCAGCAGCACCCCGGCCAGCGATTGCACGGCGTTGGTCAGCAAACCGAGCGGCACGCCTGGCGTCAACACGAGCCCGGCGGCCAGCAACGTCAGTCCAAAGTACACGGCATAGAAGCCCTTGGCCTCCGTCGGCTTGCGATGCAGCGAATGGCGCACGGCAAACACATCGCCAATCGCATACGCGGTCGACAGCGACACTGCGCACGCGCCGATGATGCTGGCATCCAGCAGCGCAATCGCAAACAACACACCGGCCCAGCGGCCAGAGTGGCGCTCCAGACCGTGCGCCGTGCCGAGCGCGTCGGTGTAGTTGCCGAACTCCGGCGTGCCGTGAAACGCCTGGGCGCTGAAGGCGATCATCGCCACCGCGCCGGCGATCACGAGGACGATGCCGAGCCACAAATCTGCGCGTTCATAGCGGATGAAACGCGCGGTGATGCGCTTGTCGATCACGTAGCTCTGCTGGAAGAACAACTGCCACGGTGCCACCGTCGTCCCCACGATGGCGATGATCAGCAGCATCACCTCGGCCAGCGGCGCCCCCGCCGGCAGTGCGGGAACGAAGAAGTCGCGCGCCACCTGCCCCATCGGCGGATGCACCATCAAAAACACGGGGATCAGCGTGAGACTGCCGGCCACGAGCACCAGCGCAAAGCGCTCGAAGCGGCGGAAGTCGCCGGTGGATGCCGCCAGCATCACCAATGCCGCCGCCGCGCACACGCCCCAATGTCGCGGGATGCCGAGGTACTCGAGCGCCAAGCTGATGCCGATGAACTCCGTCACGAGCGTCAGCGCGTTCACCAGGAACAGATCGATGACGGAGAAGCTGCCCCAGAACTTGCCGAAACGCGCAAAGATCAAGCGCGCATGGCCAACGCGCGTGACGGCGCCCAGGCGCAGGACCATCTCCTGGTTCACATACAGCACCGGAATGAGCAGTAATAGCGTCCACAGCAGCGTGGTGCCGTAGTTCTGCCCGGCCTGCGTGTATGTGCCGAAGGCGCCGGCGTCGTTGTCGCCGACCATCACAATCAGGCCCGGCCCGAGGATGGCGAGCAGCGTGCGAAAGCGCGCGCGCCAGCTGTTGCGCTCACCCGTATCGTGGTGAGCGATGGTGCCGAGCGCGCCGCGAATATCGCCCACGTGGGCATCGTCGAGCGCGGCATGACGTGGTGGTGCGTCGATGCCCGAAGCGAATTGGGTCATGTCGACCTCCGTTTGTTTGGTGTTGTTGGATGAGCTGCCTTGCGCTACCAATACGTGCGCGAGAGCCGGATCGCCGCCGCCGCATAGCCGTGGTTGGACGGAGATTGGCCGCCGTCACCGGCACGCCGGTTGGACGGGGTCGATGCGGCGTCGGCACGCTGGGGCGCACCGGCCCGGGCCTGCACGAACGGCGAGCTGAACGGCAGTGCGATCGCCGAGAAACGGCGGGCGGGAATCATGAATTTGCGCATGACACACTCCTCGCCGCGTGCGCATACGCACGGCACGCGGCCATCGCCGCCGGCATTGCACACGCGCGGCGGCATAGTCGAAACAATCAAGGAGCGATGCAGACACCGCTGCCTTGCCAGGGCGGCAAGTCAGCAGCAGGGAACAACCATGCGGCGGACTCGCCTAGTGGGAAAAAGACGTTTGGTAAGATCGACTCGGACTGTCCATATGGGTCCTCCTACGGTTAGAACTCGGCGTGAACACGCACGCCCACAAACTTGGCCGGACCGCGATCGCGGTTGTAGCCCGGATTCTGAATGAGCTGGAAATCCGGGCTGATCGCCAGGGCCTTGGTTACCTGCAAGCTGTAGAACACTTCCAGCACGCGCTCGGGGCCATAGCTCAAGCCGCCATCGCCAAGGAACGCGCCGCTACCGCCCGCGGCCAGATAGGCGCGGTGATCCGGCCCAAGCATGTTCACCGCAACAGCCATCCCCAGCACATCGTTCGCGCGGCGCCACGCTGTGCCCTTCAGCAACCCGCCAAACGAAACGCTGCGGCCAACTTCGGTGAAGGCGTACGTTTCGGTCTTGTCGTCCGACCAATTCAGGCGTGCGAACAGGCCGAGGTTATCGCCGGCTTTCTGTTCGAACGAGATGCCAGCGCCCAGCTTTGCGTGCGCCTTGCGCACCTGCCCGACGTCGGGCGCCGCGCCAATGGCCGCGCCCAGCGCCATCGCATCGTCAAACCGGCCCATGCGCGCTTGGTTGCGCCAACCGAGCAACTGCGCCGTGCCTTCCTGGCCGAACAGCGTGTAGCGCTTCTCCAGCTCGAGGATGTCGCCGTAGTGCTTGAGGAATCGCGTGTCGAGCGGCAAACCGTTCGATTGCTCCGGCTGCAGGAAACGGCCTGCGCGCACGGCCCAACCGTTCTCGCTGTCGATGTATTCAAACGCCACGCCCCAGTTGTAGCCGCGCGCGTCGGCGGGATAGTCGAACGACGGGTGCGCCATGAACGACCAGTTCATGAACTGGGTGCGCGGGTCTTGCGCATACGACACCGCATCGAAGACATCAGGCACCGCGAAGTTGCCGGCAGTCAGCACCACCCTGCGCTTGTCGACGACGTTGGCGAACTGGTTGAAATCGGCGTCGACTTGTTCCGTGTCGCCGCCCAGGCCCCACGTCTGGCGCAGGAAGGCGCGAGCACGGTAGAGCGTTGGATTCGTCCCGGCGGTCTTGGCCAGCTCGCCGTTGGGCAAGCCGCCAAGGCCATGCAGTTCTGAGAACGCGACGCCCTGCGCGACCTCGGGGTTGAAGTGGAACTCGGCTCCTTTCCACAAGCGCATGCCAAGGTCGAGCGTGGCCGTGAAGGAATAACTCTTTGCGCGCGCGGCACCGAGGCTGTTGTCGCCGCTATACGCTGCATCGAATGCAGGTTTGCGTTGCCACACATAGGTGGTCTGGCCATGGAAGCCGAAGCGGTCATCCAGTTCGCCGCTGGCGATGCATGGGACGTCATCCGCTGAAGCGGGTACACCTGCAGCATGCGCCATCGACATCACCGACACAATGGCCGCCACGCCCATCAGCACACGAACCCAAACCAGCGGACGCACCGCCACCCAAGCGTACTGCAGCATCGAAAGGAACAGCATGAGACCTCCCCCGCCCGTTTCTCTGACAGGCGTAGGCGAACGCCGGCCACGCCGCATCATGGCGTGCGCAAACGCACGCAGCTACGCGGCTGTGCCGGCTACAACAATCGAATTCAGGAAGTGACTTGCGCAGAGAACCTACGCAAGCGCCACCACCCGCCGTGCAATACGGCTAGGCAGTGGTGAGGCGCGAAGACGGTGCGCCAAGACTGTCTAGCCGTTCAATGTGCGATCGAGGATCGACTAGAACAACTGTCCATGGAGACGCACTCCGTAGCTATGACGGGGCGCAGAGTAACAAAGTGTTGTTGATGGCGGCAAGCGTTTTCTTGGGGGCGTCGCAAAGCCCATTGCGCGGCGGCAACACCGCGGCATCAGGCGCTTCGCAAGCGTGTGTCGGTACACTGCTGCGACGATCGGGCGCCTGATCGACGGCGCTCACCACTGCGATATCACACGGAGGTTTTATGACGCGCTTGGCAACGCTACTCACCACGATTGCGGCAACCCTCGGCATGGCGGCCTGCTCGGCGGCCGGCCCAGAGCAACCCAGAAATGCTGGGGAATCCAAGATGACGGAACACACCACTCAAGCCGCCACTTGTCAGGCAGCCGCCGTTCCCGACAACGCCTTGATCGGCAAATCCGAACAGGAGGCCACGGCACTGCTGAACGGCTGCCTCTGGCGCATCAACGAACGCGACGGCAAAGCCCTGCCCGGCACCATGGACTACCGCGAAGAACGCCGCAACCTCGGCATTCAGGGAGCCAAAGTGATCTGGGTGCGGCGCGGTTGAAGCACGCGAAGCTGGATCGCGGGCGACCAGGGGGAGGTCCGAAACTGGCGCGTCCGCAGGAGATGCAGGCATTAGGATCGACGTAGATCTTGCTCTTCCATGCCCCACATGATGCTTCGAACCAGCAAAGACATCGTCATGGATGCGTGGCGTGCATTCGCCTCTCGCGATGCCGTCCGCATTGCCGACTGTTTCACAGCCGACGCGCAATGGCTCGCCCCCGAAGGCAACGCCACCGCCATTGCGCTCGACTGCACGCATCACATGATCGGGCGCGACGCCATCGTGCATTTCCTCACAGTCGCGTTTCCGAAGCTTTTCGTCGCCGACGTCTTGGTAGAACTCAGCGGGCTCCACGCTGATGGCGAAACGGTGATCGTGGAGGAACACATGCAGGCCATGCTGGCGAACGGCCGGCGCTACGACAACGCCTATTGCTTCGTCTTCATGCTGGAGGGCGAGCGGATCGCACGCGTGCGCGAGTACATGGATACGAGGCGCGGTTGGACGTGCATCTTTGGAGAGGAACCACGGACGTAGCAAGCTGAGCGGGCTGGACAAAAGAAAACGGCCTCCGCAAGGGAGACCGTTTTCGTGATGCTGGTGCCGGCTGCAGGACTCGAACCCGCCACCTGATGATTACAAATCAACTGCTCTACCAGATGAGCTAAGCCGGCAAAGAAACGCGATTCTAACCTAACACGCGTTACTTGACGACCTTTAGTGCAGGCTTGCCACCGATGCGCGGCACATTCGGAGGTGTCGGGTCGTCTTCCGGGCCGGCTTCGGCTTCGGCAGGGACCGGCGCAGGCACCGATTCAGAATCCACCGCGGCCAGCTTGGGCGGCGGATTATTCTCGCGTTCGGTTGCAGCTTGCGTCGTCGGTGTACTGCGCTCCACCGGAAATGCCATACCTTGTCCGTTCTCGCGCGCATACACGGCGAGCACGTTTTCGATTGGCACCTCGATCTTGCGCGAGACGCCCGAGAAGCGTGCGTGGAACGTGATCCACTCGTTGCCCATGTCGAGCTGACTGGTCGCGTCAAAGCTCACGTTCAGCACGATCTCGTCGTTCTTGACGAACTCACGCGGCACGTTGGTGCTGTTGTCGACAAAGACAGCGATGTACGGCGTGAAGCCGTTGTCCGTGCACCATTCGTAGATTGCACGGATCAGGTAGGGCTTGGTGGAGGTTTCCGACATGATGAAATCAGTGACCGTTGGGCGCGGCCGCGCGCAGGCTCAGCCCGGGCACGGCCAGCGACCCGGCGGCGATCAGCGGCGCATGACCTTTTCGGACGGCGTCAGCGCTTCAATATACGCCGGACGGCTGAAGATACGCTCAGCGTATTTCATCAGCGGGGCCGCATTCTTGGAGACCTCAATGCCGTAGTGGTCCAGGCGCCACAGCAGCGGCGCAATCGCCACGTCCAGCATCGAGAACTCTTCGCCCAGCATGTACTTGTTCTTCAGGAAGATCGGTGCCAGCTGCGTAAGGCGGTCACGGATGGCCGCGCGTGCCTTCTCGTGATTCTTCTCGGCAGCCTTGCCCTTTTCGTTCTCGAGCACGGAGACGTGCGTGAACAGCTCCTTCTCAAAGTTGAACAGGAACAGGCGGGCACGGGCGCGCTGCACCGGATCGGCCGGCATCAGCTGCGGGTGCGGGAAGCGCTCATCGATGTACTCGTTGATGATGTTCGACTCGTACAGAATCAGGTCGCGCTCAACCAGGATAGGCACCTGGCCGTACGGGTTCATCACCGCGATGTCTTCCGGCTTGTTGAAGAGATCGACGTCGCGAATTTCGAAATCCATGCCCTTTTCGAACAGGACGAGGCGGCAACGCTGCGAAAACGGGCAAGTGGTGCCCGAGTACAAGACCATCATGGTTGTAGTTCCTTGGCGCATGGGCCGGGGGCGGCCCTATGACGGTACAACCGTGACGACAAAATGACATCGCCACGGCACAAAAAGCGAAAAGGCAAAGGGCTAGAGCCAGTTCTCCACCGGCCTAGCCCTTGCCCGGAAAACAGGGATTTTACTTGATGTCCTTCCAATAGGCCGCATTCAGGCGCCAGGCCAGCACGAAGAACACGCCGATGAACAACAATACCCAGACGCCGAGACGCTTGCGCAGGTTGCCAGCGGGCTCAGCCATCCAGTCCAGATAACTGACCAGATCAGCCACCGCCTGGTCATATTCGACCTTGTTCATCTTGCCCGGGACCGTCACTTCAAGGCCGACCAGCTTCTTCTCGGCCTCGCCGTGCTCGGACTTCACTTCGGCGTACTTCGGCACTTGCTGGCCTTGCAGCTCCCACAGCACATGCGGCATGCCCACCTTGTCGAAGACCAGGTTGTTCCAGCCGGTCGGACGCGTGTCGTCACGGTAGAACGTGCGAAGGTAGGTGTAGAGCCAGTCGCTGCCACGCGCCCGGGCGATCACCGACAGGTCCGGCGGTACAGCACCAAACCACTTCTTGGCGTCTTCACGGTCCATGGCGATGTGCATCGTGTCGCCGACCTTGTCTGACGAGAAGAGCAGGTTTTGCTTGATCTGCTCCTCACTCAAACCGATGTCGCGCAGGCGGTTGTAGCGCATCGCGCTGGCGCCGTGGCAGTTCAGGCAGTAGTTGACGAACAGCTTGGCGCCGCGCTGCAGCGCAGACGTGTCGCTGGACTGGTTGGGCGCCGGATCGAGCGGCACACCGCCCTCATTGGCCATCACGGGCGCGGCAAACACGAGACCGGCCAAGGCGAAAATCGCAAGCAGCTTTTTCATTCTTGTGTCCTTCATGGGTCCTTGTGCGCGGGCTCTATCAGTGCGGCGTGAACGTAACGCGCTCAGGCACTGGCTTGAACGTCCCGATCTGGCTCCAGATCGGCATCGCGAGGAAGAACGCGAAGTACAGAATGGTGCCGATCTGCGAGATGATCGAACCGACCGGGCTCGGCGGCTGGATACCCAGGTAGCCCAGCACCGCAAAGGCGATCACGAAGACGATCAGCAGCGTCTTGTGGAAGCCCGGGCGATAACGGATCGACTTGACCGGCGACTGGTCCAGCCACGGCAGGAAGAAGAAGATCACCACCGAGCCGCCCATCACGACCACGCCCCAGAACTTCGCGTCGATAAACGCGAAGCCCAGCGCCAGAATCACGGCCACCGCCACCGCCACGCCCTTGACCTTCATGCTCTTGGAGCGCACGAACAACAGCCCCAGCATGATGGCGATGAAGCCCCACAGCCACGGCAGGAAGTCCGACGTGGTCGCGCGCAGCATCGAGTAGAACGGCGTGAAGTACCAGACCGGCGCAATGTGCGGCGGCGTCTTCAGCGAGTCTGCCGGGATGAAGTTGTTGGCTTCCAGGAAGTAGCCACCCATTTCCGGCGCAAAGAACACGATCGCGCTGAAGATAAACAGGAACACCGCCACACCGACGATGTCGTGCACCGAGTAATACGGATGGAACGGAATGCCGTCGAGCGGAATGCCGCGCTCGTCCTTCTTGGCCTTGATCTCGACGCCGTCCGGATTGTTCGAACCCACTTCGTGCAGCGCGATGATGTGCGCCACCACCAGGCCCAGCAGCACCAACGGCACGGCGATGACGTGGAACGAGAAGAAGCGGTTCAGCGTCGCGTCCGACACCACGTAGTCACCCCGGATCCACAGCGACAGGTCCGGGCCGATCAGCGGGATGGCGGAGAACAGGTTCACGATGACCTGCGCGCCCCAGTACGACATCTGGCCCCACGGCAGCAGATAGCCCATGAAGGCTTCGGCCATCAGGCACAGGAAGATCAGGCAGCCGAAGATCCAGACCAGCTCGCGCGGCTTACGGTACGAGCCGTACAGCATGCCGCGGAACATGTGCAGATACACGACGATGAAGAACGCCGACGCGCCGGTCGAGTGCATGTACCGCACCAGCCAGCCCCACGGCACCTCCCGCATGATGAACTCCACGCTCGCATAGGCGACGGGGATGCCGGCGGCGTTGAGCGTGCCGTCCGGCTTGTAGTTCATCACCAGGAAAATGCCCGTGACGATCTGGATCACCAGCACCAGCAGCGCCAGCGACCCGAAGAAATACCAGAAGTTGAAATTCTTCGGCGCGTAGTACTCGGACAGATGCGCCTTCCACAGCTCCGATGCCGGGAAGCGTGCGTCGATCCAGCCCAGCAGCCCGGTTGTCTCCACCTTCTTCTCGGCCATGATCAAGCCTCTCCTTTCTCGTCTTTACCGATCACCAGCTTCGTGTCGGACAGGAACATGTACGGCGGAACGTCGAGGTTCTGCGGCGCGGGCTTGTTCTTGAACACGCGGCCAGCCAGGTCGAACGTTGAACCGTGACACGGGCAGACGAAGCCGGGGTCTCCGGCAAGCTGCACGTTGGCGCCCGCGGGAAACGGACCAGACGGGGAGCAGCCAAGATGGGAGCAGATGCCGACCACGACCAGCAGGTCTTTATGCTCGGCACGGGAGCGGGTTTCGTTCTTGCAATAGTCCGGCGTCTTCATGGTGAAGGGCACGTCGGACTTGGGGTCGGCGACTTCGTTATCGGTCTTCTTGAGCGATTCCAGCATGTCGGGCGTGCGCTTGAGCAGCCAGACCGGCTTGCCGCGCCATTCCACCACCTTCATCTGGCCGGGGGCCAGGTCACTCACGTCCGCCTCTACGGGCGCGCCCGCTGCACGGGCTTTTTCAGATGGTGCGAATGTGCAAACGAAAGGGGCCGCAACTGCAACCCCTCCCACACCACCAGCCACGGACGTCGCAATCAATAGATTACGGCGACCCTTGTCCACGTTTTGCTGGTCACTCATTCAAGACCCCAGATGAGAAATCAAGATAGATTCGCGTCAACCAAAAATTATACCCGACCGTACCTAGCCAACGGTAGCGGTCGCGGGGGGCGGTCGTTGCAGATATAGTGGACGCACCGATTGCCCGCCAGCCCAGTACAGGCAAGGCTTCGGCATGCCTCTTGCAACCTCGCTTTCAACAATTCAGGTCAACCGTTCGCTAGCTTGACCGTTTGTCTCGAATCAAACAATCCGGAGAAAACCGATGGCACTGATGCAAGACTTCAAGAAATTCGCGATGCGCGGCAACGTGATCGACCTGGCAGTGGGCGTGATCATCGGTGCGGCGTTCGGCAAAATCGTCGATTCGCTTGTCAATGATCTGATCATGCCGCTAATCAGCCGCATCGTGGGCAAGCTGGATTTCTCGAACCTGTTCATCCAACTCGCAGAGGCACCTGCGGGTGTGCCACACACCCTTGCCGATCTGAAGAAGGCCGGCGTGCCGGTCTTCGCCTACGGCAACTTCATCACCATGGCGGTCAATTTTCTGATTCTGGCGTTTATCGTGTTTCTGATGGTGCGCGCCATCACGCGCGTGATCGACGCCAACCCGCCGGCGGCGCCGGCCGAAACACCTGAGAACATCCTGCTGCTTCGCGAGATTCGCGACAGCCTGAAGAACAAGCCGTAATCAGGCGCGAATCACACCGGATTCGGGATATCGATAAAGGTGTGACGCACGCCGAAGCGCTCGGCCAGGTGATTGCCGAGCGCCCGAACGCCGCCGCGCTCAGTGGCGTGGTGGCCCGCACCAATGTAGGCGACACCCGATTCGCGCGCCAGATGCGTTGTCTGCTCAGACGCTTCGCCGCTCAGATACACGTCCACACCAGCGGCGACGGCAGCATCAAACCAGCCTTGGGCACCGCCCGTGCACCAACCGACTGTGCGCACCGGACGATCCCCCTCGCCAATCACGAGGGGCACTCGATTTAGCTTGGCCGATACCGTCTGCGCGAAAGCGCCCAGCGCGGTCCCTTCGGCAAGCGTACCAATCCAGCCGAGTTCATCGTCGCCGAACCGGCCCTGGGGCGAGACGCCCAGCAACGCACCCAGCTGTGCGTTGTTGCCCAGCTCAGGGTGCGCATCGAGGGGGAGGTGATACGCGAACAGATTGAGATCGTGCGCCAGAAGTTGCTTCAAGCGCGCATGCTTCTGGCCCACGACACGGCCGTCCTCCCCCTTCCAGAAGTAACCGTGATGCACCAGGATGGCGTCGGCACGTGCGTCGATGGCGGCCTCGATCAGCGCCAGGCTGGCAGTCACCCCCGTCACGACATGCGTAATGGTGTCGCGCCCTTGTACCTGTAGACCATTGGGGCAATAGTCCCGAAAACGGGCCGCTTGCAACAGGTCGTTCAAGTACAATTCAAGTTCTTTTCGATCCATTTGGACTCAATTTCGCTCTATGTTGCGCCGCTTTTGGCTGTTTTTTGCGCAAGCCGTCACGGTCGTCCTGGCCGTCTGGTTTGTGATCGCCACGCTCAAACCTGATTGGCTGCAGCGCGGCAAGGTCGCAGTGCAATCCGGCTCGCCCATCGTCGCGCTGAAGGAAGTCGCGCCGATCGGCCACGGCGGCACCTCCAGCAACTCCTACGCGGAAGCCGCCAAGGTGGCGATGCCGGCGGTGGTCAATATTTTTAGCAGCAAGAACGCGCCAAAGCGCGGGAGTAACCCACAAGCCAGCGCAGACCCGTGGTTCCGCTTCTTCTTCGGCGACCGGGCCCCTGAGCAGCGCCAGGAACCCACGGCCAGTCTGGGCTCGGGCGTGATCGTCAGCTCCGAAGGCTACATTCTAACGAACCACCACGTGGTGGACGGCGCCGACGAAATCGAAGTCGCCCTGACCGACGGCCGTAAGGCCAACGCCAAAGTGGTCGGCTCCGATCCGGAAACCGACCTGGCTGTCCTCAAGATCAACCTGCCGAATCTGCCTGCCATCACGCTCGGCCGGCTGGAGAATGTGCGCGTTGGCGACGTGGTGCTGGCCATTGGCAACCCCTTCGGCGTGGGCCAGACGGTGACAATGGGCATTGTCTCTGCCTTGGGCCGTAGCCACCTGGGCATCAACACCTTCGAAAACTTTATCCAGACCGACGCCGCGATCAACCCAGGCAACTCGGGCGGCGCGCTGGTCGACGCCGACGGCAACCTCCTCGGGATCAACACGGCGATCTACTCGCGCTCGGGCGGCTCGCTGGGCATCGGCTTTGCGATTCCGGTGTCGTTGGCCAAGCAGGTGATGGAATCCATTATCTCGACCGGTAGCGTGGTCCGCGGCTGGATCGGTGTTGAGCCGCAGGATGTGACGCCGGAAATTGCCGAGTCGTTTGGCTTGTCCCGCAAGGATGGCGCACTGATCGCCGCCGTGGTTCAAGGTGGCCCCGCAGACAAGGCGGGCCTGCGCCCGGGAGACATTCTCACCAGCGTCAATGGTGAGCCGATCCTGGATACGACAGCGCTACTCAACAGCATCGCGCAGCTGAAACCCGGTGCGGAAGCCAAGGTGACGGTATCACGCAAAGGCAAGGCGGTGGAACTGACCATCGTTGTCGGCAAACGTCCGCCACCGACGCGTCGCAACGTACCGATGCCCTCACAGGACGACGAAGAACAACAACAGTAAGGGGTAGGTTTCGGAACACCAAAACGGCGGCCAGATGTGCCGCCGTTTTTTTATACGCGCACGCTTGAGCATCAAGCCAACACGTTGATGGGGCGAGAGCCGCCTTGATACCGCCGCGCCCCGCTCAACTCAACGAGCAATCCGACGTACCAACCGCTGCGTTGTGTCGATATGAGTTGCCCTTGTTCCGCTCTGCTGGGCGCCCCCGGGGCGTATGCCGTCGCAAAGTAACAGGCGTAACGCACAGCTGTCGCGCCCCTTGCCCTCACCATCAACTAAAGCTTGCACACCAGCCAGGCGACCCTTGGCAGCGCTTCAGCCATGGAGGTGCGCTGCGAATCGTTCGCACAAAGAAAAACGCCGATCCCTTTCGGAATCGGCGTTTAACCGTTTAATTCGATGCGCTCTTACGAGCGCGTCAAATTAGAACTTGTGACGCAGGCCGACGGTAGCGCCGAACTGGTTGTTGCTGTTGTTCGTGCCCGAGAACACTTGGTTGCCGTTCGTCAGCGTCGTGCCAGCGTAGCCAGCATCGTTCAGGCCCATCACGCCCAGACCCGAGCCGCCGCTGTTCTTAGCATAGGCCACGTTGAAGTAGGCGTCGGTGCGCTTCGACAGAGCGTAGTCGGTACCGACCACGAACAGCCACGGGTTGCCCGTGCCGCTGTTCTTGAACTGTTGGTAGTAAGCCGTACCCGTCAGCGACAGAGCCGGAGTAGCTTGGTAACCCAGGCCAGCCCAGTACAGGTTCGAACGCAGGTTGCCGTTGCCAGCAACAGTTGCGTAGTTAGCCTTGTACCAGCGGTAGCCAGCGTACAGCTTGGCCGGGCCGAAAGCGTACGTGCCAGCGATCGTGGCGCGTTGTTCGCGGTTGTCGCTACCAACGGTCGTCGAGTTGGTCTGGTCGTACACTGCGCCGATACCCAGCGGGCCGCCAGCGTAGTTAGCACCCAGGCTCCACTCACGGCCGGTCTTGTTGCTGCCAGCCACTTCGTTGCCGTTGTAGTTGAACGAGTACAGACCGGAGACGCTCAGGCCACCGAACGTGCCGATGTACTTGACGGCGTTGTCAGCACGGCCAGCGAAGAACTGGTCTTGCGAAGCCAGCGAGTAACGCGTGGCGATTGCCATCGGGTCATAGATCAGCGAGAAGTCATACAGCAGGTTTTGCTGACGACCCAGGGTCAGTTGACCCCACTGGCCTTGCAGACCGACGTAAGCGTTACGGCCGAACAGACGACCACCTTGACCCGACGTGCCGGTGTCCAGGTTGAAGCCGCTTTCCAGGTTGAAGATACCCTTCAGGCCACCGCCCAGGTCTTCAACGCCACGCAGGCCCCAACGCGAGCCCGACAGGCCGCCCGAATCCAGACCAAAACGCGAGCCGCTGCTGCCAGCGGTTGCGCCCGGCACCTTGTTTGCGTAGGTCAGACCAGCGTCGACCACGCCGTACAGGGTCACGGAGGATTGTGCATAGGCGCCACCGGCGGCCAGAGCTGCAACAGCAGCTGCAAACAGTTTCATCTTCATATCGACACTTTCCTTGTCAACTGATTGGGAAATCTTGACTGTCCTTATGGACGACGCAGATACCTCACGTCTGACCGCATTATGTGCCAGCGTTGACTGATTCCGGAAACCCTTTCTGGCTCTGGGCCGCGATTTGCGGCCAAGTTGTTGCTCATGGGCAACACGCGCCAAGCCCCGTTTAGAGGGGGGCGCGACCCGCTTTTTGCGCGGTGGTACAGGGGTTGGCGGGCGATTGTCACCCTCTTCCTGCGCAACAAATTTGGCAGTTGGTGACAGTTCTGAATTGTCGCCTTCGCACCACGTTACGGCAATAAGTGCTTCTTTGTTCTCTTTTTATCGACCGAGCGCGGCGTGCCATCGCTTCAGGAAATCGGCTCGGCGGAGCTGATCTTGATGGGCGAGTAAACCCGGGCCGACGGGAATGGGCCGATGCGTGTTCCCAAGTTCGGCGAGCAGCCGCTTGGCAGTGAGCCCGGTTTCAACATCCTGGCGCAGCGAAAACAAGAACGCGCGGTCCGCCATCACGCTCTGGCCATCACGCGAGAGCATGAAGTCGAGCCAGAGGCGCGCAGCGTTCGGGCGGGCAGCGCGCCGCGCGATGAAGGCGACGCGCGTGGCGACCAGCGTGTAGTCAGTCGGCATCTTGATGGCGAGCGCCGGATTGCGATCGACGTAGCGCGCGGCGTAGGAGCCGATCACGTTGTAGGCGAGCAGGCTCTCGCCGGAGGCGACGCGCTCCAGCATCGCGGCCGTGGTGATGTACAGGTTGACGTTGACGCCACCCAATGCCTTGGCAACATCCCAGAATACAGGCGTGGTGCGCGCATCTTCGGCGGCGAAGAGGAAGGCGGAGCCCGAGTGCTCAATGTCGTACGACGCGACGCGGCCGCGCAGCAAGTCACGGTGGCCATTGAGAATGCGGGCGAAATCAGCGTGGGTGGATGGGATCAAGTCCGCCGGCAACTGGCGCGTGTTGTAGACGAAGACGACCGGCTCGTAGCTCGTGCCGTACGCCTCGTTCTTCCAGATCGCCCACGACGGCAGGTACGGCCGTTCGGGCGAGGCGTATGAGAGTGCGTGGCCGTCGTTCACCAGCTTGAACTGCTCGGGCATGGCCGAACTCCAGACCACATCGGCGCCCGGCGACTTGGCGGCGAATTCAGCAAGAAAGCGGCGATAAATGTCGTCGCTGTTCTGCTCGCGGTAGTCGACGGTGATGCCGGGGTAGCGCGTTTCGAAGGCGCGGATAAGCGGGTACGCGGCCGAGAAATCCGTCGTGGAATACACCGTGACACGGCCTTCGCGGCGCGCGGCGTCGATCATCGTGCCGTAATCGCGCGGGTAGTACGACGGCAGCTCCGGCGCCGGACGGGCCAGCCACTGCGCGTGCGCCCCACGCGCGACAACGCCGCTTGCAGCCAGCAATGCGGCGGTCTGACAAAGCCAGCGGCGACGGGAATTGGGGATGGACGACATGCCGGTTGAAGCGCATCTAGGCGGCGCATCAGGTGAACGGTGTGATCGGCGACATGGCCGAGATCAGGGCGCCACGCATTATCATGAAAAAGTAGCCAGAACGATATTGAGAGACACCCGATGCGGATTTTGCTGGTGGAGGATGAGGAAGAATTGGCGGCATGGCTGGCGCGCGCGCTGGCGCAAAGCGGCTTCGTGATCGAGCGCGCGGCCGATGGCGTCATCGCGGAAGCCTTCCTCGGCTCCGGAGAATTTGACGCAGTGGTGCTGGACCTGCGCTTGCCGCGCAAGGATGGCTTTGCCGTGCTGGCCGACATGCGCGCGCGCGATGACCGCACGCCGGTATTGATCCTCACCGCGCAGGGCGCGCTGGACGAGCGCGTGCGCGGGCTCAATGCCGGCGCGGATGATTTCCTCACCAAGCCGTTCGCGTTGTCCGAACTGGAAGCGCGGTTGATGGCGCTCATCCGCCGCAGCCGCGGCCGGGCGTTCCCGCGTCTGCGTTGCGGGCCGCTGGAGTTCGACACCGGACGCAAGGCATTCCTGTTGTCCGGCGAGCCACTGTCGCTCACGCCGCGTGAGCACGCCGCGCTGTCGGCGCTGCTGCACAAGACCGGCCAGCCGATCAGCAAGGTGCATCTGTTCGACAAGGTCTTCAACCTGGACAGCGATTCCAGCCCCGACGCCGTGGAGGTGGTCGTGCACCGCCTGCGCAAGAAGCTCGCGGGCACGGGCGTGCAGATCGTCACCGTACGCGGGTTGGGCTACCTGCTCGAAGCCGGCGATGGTGAAGCGCCCGCCCCCGTCGATAGCAGCACATGATGCAGCGGCTCGCTTGGCTTCGGCTGCCGCGCAGCCTGAAACTCACACTGCTCTGGTTGCTGCTGCCGGGGCTGGTGGGTGTGTTGGCCATCGACATCGTCTCGGCGTACCAGGCGCTGCGTAGCGCGACCGATCGCGCGTACGACCGCGCCCTGCTCGGCTCGGTGCGCGCCATCGAGAACGGCGTGACGATCGAGCGCGGGCAGGTCCAGGTCAACGTGCCGTATGTGGCGTTGTCCATGTTCGAATCGACCGCGCAGAGCAATGTCTATTACCGCGTCGCTTTCGAGCCCTTGCCTGGCAAGGCGCCTGAAGCCGCACTGACCGGCTACGACGATCTGCCGCTGCCCGTCACACGGCTGGAGAACGACACCCCGCTCTTCTACGACGCGACGTACCACGACGAGCCCGTACGCGTGGCCGCCGTGGCCAAACCGCTCTACCAGCCCGGGCTGCCGGCGCGCATCGTCATTCAGGTGGCGGAAACCATCGAGACGCGACGCGCGCTGCAGCAGGCGGTGTGGCGCGGTACGCTGCTGCGCGATGCGGCGCTGGTGGCGGTCAGCGCCGCGCTATTGTGGCTCGGCGTGACCGTCGCGCTGCGCCCGCTCAATCGCCTGGCAAGCAGCATCGGCGTGCGCGCGTCGGATGACCTGCGTCCGCTCGACGCCACGGACGTGCCTGCCGAAGTCCGCCCGCTGGTCGACGCGATCAACCACCACATTCATCGCTACGCCGAACTTGCGGAGGCGCAAAGCCAGTTCCTCGCCGATGCGTCCCACCAGCTGCGCACGCCACTGGCCGTGCTGCTCACGCAAGCCGAATACGCGCTGCGCGAAACCGATCCGGCGCGTGTGCGCGAAAGCCTGTCCGCCATCATCGCGCGCCTGCAGTCGACGAACCGGCTGACCACGCAATTGCTCGCTCTTGCGCGCGCACGACATGCGGGGCAGGACGCGCCGGCCGAAATCTTCGACTTTGGTGAATTGGCACGCGACGTGGTGGTGGGTGCATTGCCGCTGGCGCGCGAAAAGCAGCAAGACCTCGGGTGGGATGACGGCGGCCTCGCCATGGCGCTGCCTGTCGTCGGCTATCCGGCCTTCCTGCGCGAGGCGCTCTCCAACCTCGTGCACAACGCCATCCGCTACACGCCGGCCGGCGGACGCATCACCGTACGCGCCACGGCGGAAGGCGATGCCGCGCTGGTCTGCGTGGACGACACCGGGCCCGGCATGAACGCTGACGAACGCGCACACGCGTTCCAGCGCTTCCGCCGCGCGCACGAGGGCGGAGGGCGATCGGGTAAACCCAAGGTCGCGCCCAAAGACGCCCGCTATGCCGCAGAAGGTTCCGGCCTCGGCCTGGCCATCGCACGTGCCTATGCAGCGCGTAGCGGCGGGCAAATCGAGCTGGCCGACGGCGAGCCGAACGAGCATGGTGGTATGGGTTTATCGGCGCGGATCCGCGTGCCGCTGGCGGCTACGGCCTCCCCCTTTGAACATGCTGCGATGCAGCAGCCGCAATGAAAGCGTGACGAAAGCGCGCGATTTCTATAATCCGCCGCACCTGGGGCCATCCGTCCGAGCTGTACGCAACAAGCCATAAGCAGCCGGCCCCACACCATCACAAGCAAACAGGAGACAAACCCATGCTTCGTGGACGCTTTACGCCTGCGCACGCCGCTCTCGCTTCGATCGCGGCTGCCGCACTGACCCTCAGCGCCGCCGCCTTCGCGCAAGTCCCGGCCGGCTACCCCGCCAACTACGCCGACACCATCGCTGCCGCCAAGAAGGAAGGCAAGGTGGTCGTGTATGCAACGACCGACACCAAGGCTGCAGATCCGCTGATCAAGGATTTCGAGTCGCTCTACCCCGGCGTGAAGGTCGAGTACAACGACATGAACAGCAGCGAGTTGTACAACCGCTTCATCAGCGAGCAGGCTGCCGGTGGCGCCTCGGCTGACATGATGTGGAACTCGTCGATGGACTCGCAGCTCAAGCTCGCGCAGACCTACGCGATGAAGTACGACTCGCCCGAAGTGCCGAACCTGCCCAAGTGGGCCGTCCACAAGGGCATCGCATACGGCACGACGTATGAGCCAGCCGTGTTCCTGTACAACAAGCGCCTGATCAAGGATTCGGAAGTGCCGCAAACGCACGCCGATTTCGCCAAGCTGGTCGCCAGCCAGCCCGAGCGCTTCAAGAACAAGGTCACGACGTACGACATCGAGAAGTCGGCCGTGGGCTTCATGATGGCGGCGCAAGACAATCTGGATTCGCCGCAGTACTTCGACTTCGTCAAGGCCGTGGGCCCGAACCTGGTGCTGCAGTCCTCCACCGGCACGATGATGGAGCGCGTGGCCTCGGGCGAAAACCTGGTGGCGTACAACATCCTCGGTTCGTACGCGATTGCGCGCGCCAAGAAGGACCCGTCGATCGGCATCGTCTATCCGAAGGACTACACGCTCGTGGTGTCGCGCGTGGCGATGATCGCCAAGAAGGCGAAGAACCCGAACGCGGCCAAGCTGTGGCTGGACTACATCCTGTCCAAGCGCGGCCAGGAAATCCTCGCCAACAAGTCGGATCTGCACTCGCTGCGTGAAGACGTGACGGGCGAAGCGACCGCCGCCGGCCTGAAGAAGATTCTCGGCAACAGCATCAAGCCGATTCCGGTTGACGAATCCATCCTGGCGTTCCTGGAACCCAAGAAGCGCCTGGACTTCATCAAGCAATGGCGCACCGCCGCCGGCCGTTGATCTGATCCGCTGATCACCGGCACCCTTCTCATCTGACCGACCTGCCGGCGCCATCCGTATCTGGCGCCGGCTCCTCCTGGAGGCACCATGCGTTCTCTAGCGCAAGACCGTGCCGCCGCTCGCCAAGTCACCCTCAAGCGCTCGCCCTGGACGCGTGTGGGACAGGCTTTGCCGCGCGGCGTGGTCATTCTGCTTACCGCGCTGGCGATTTTCACGCCGCTGGCGCTGATTTTCTACCAGAGCTTTCTGTCCGCGCCGTTCTTCATGCCCGACGCGCTGGCGGGGCTGGATGCGTATCGCTTCATCTTTACGGATTCGGATTTCTGGCAGGCCTTTGAGAAATCCACCGCGCTCGCTTTCGGTCTGGCGGTGATCTCGGTACCGCTGGGCGGCATCCTGGCGTTCCTGATGGTGCGTTCGGACTTGCCCGGCCGCCGCGTTCTCGAACCGCTGCTGATGATTCCGGTGTTCGTCTCGCCGATGGTGCTGGCGTTCGGCTACGTGGTGTCCGCCGGACCGGTGGGCTTCTACACCGTCTGGTTCAAGAGCCTGTTCGGCGGTGCGCCGTGGAACGTGTATTCCTTCACGAGCATCATCATCATTGCCGGCCTGACGCACGTACCCCACGTGTATCTGTATGTCTCGTCGGCGCTGCGCAGCTTGGGTTCGGACGTGGAAGAAGCCGCTCGTATCGCCGGGGCATCGCCGCTGTCGGTGGCACTCAACGTGAGCCTGCCGATGGTGCGCCCTGCCCTGCTGTACGCAGCCGTGCTGGTGACATTCCTGGGCTTCGAGGTGTTCGGCCTGGTGCTCGTGCTGGGTGATCCGGAAGGCCACCTCGTGCTGGCGACCTATCTGTACAAGCTGACGAACAAGCTCGGCACGCCGGCATATCACCTGATGGCGGCCGTGGCGGTCTGTCTCGTGATGGTGACGTTCCCGCTGGTGCTGTTGCAACGCTACATGCTGAAATCGGCCAACCGCTTCGTCACCGTCAAGGGCAAGGTCACGCGCAGCCGCCCGCTACCCCTGGGCAGCTGGCGCTGGCCGGCGTGGGCCGTGGTGGTGCTGTGGTTCTTCGTGACGGTGGTGGTGCCGCTCTCGGGCATCGCGCTGCGCGCCTTCGTGTCGAATTGGGGTGAAGGCGTGTCGCTGGTCGAGGCGTTCTCGACCACGGCGTTCCAGCAGATCTTCGAGCAGCCGCAGTTCCTGCGTGCGATGGTCAACACGGTGCTGATCGGCGTGATCGGCGGTGCACTGGCCGTGGGCTGCTACACGTGCATCGGTCTGGCCATGCACCGCAAGCCGGATGGCTGGACGCGCTTTCTCGATTACAGCGTGCTGGTGCCTCGCGCCATTCCGGGTCTGCTGGCGGGTCTGGCGTTCCTGTGGGTGTTCCTGTTCGTGCCCAACTGGATCGAGACCGGCCTGACCGACAGCGGCCTGCCCTTCGCCAACTGGATCATCGAAAACGTCGTGCCGAGCCTGCGCGACCTGCGCAGCACGATCTTCAGCGTGTGGATCGCTTACACGGTAGTGTGGCTGGCCTATGGCCTGCGGTTGATCTCGGCCGCGCTGCTGCAAGTCGGTCCGGAGCTGGAAGAAGCCGCACGCTCGGTGGGCGCCACCCGTGCCCGCACCACGCGCGACGTGACCGTGCCGCTCACGCGCTACGGCCTGCTCGGCGCTTGGCTGCTGATCTTCCTGATTTTCGAGCGCGAGTATTCGACCGGTGTGTACCTGCTGTCGCCGGGCACCGAGACGATCGGCTCGATGCTGGTTTCCCTGTGGGCGGGCGGCGCCATCGATATCGTTGCCGCGCTGTCCTTCGTCAATATCGTGCTGGTGGCCGTCGGCCTCGGCATCGCACTGCGTTTCGGAGTGAAACTCCATGATTGAACTCACTGTCAACGACCTGCACCTGCAATACGGCAACAATCCGGTGCTCAAGGGTGTCTCGATGCAGCTGCAGAAGGGCGAGGTCGTCTCGCTGCTGGGCCCGTCGGGTTCGGGCAAGACCACGCTGCTGCGTGCTGTCGCCGGCCTCGAACAGGCCAGCCAGGGCACTGTCCAGATCGGCGATCGGGTCATGTTCGACGGCGCCAAGAAACTCGACGTGCCGGCCGAAGGGCGCAACCTTGGCCTGGTGTTCCAGTCGTACGCGCTGTGGCCGCACAAGACCGTGGCCGAAAACGTCGCCTACCCGCTCAAGCTGCGCAAGACACCTGCCGCGCAGATCAAGGAGCGCGTGCAAGCCGTGCTGCAGCAACTGGGCCTCGGCCATCTGGGGGAGCGCTTCCCGAGCCAGCTCTCCGGCGGCCAGCAGCAGCGCGTGGCGATTGCCCGCGCGCTGGTCTACAACCCGCCCGTGATCCTGCTCGACGAGCCGCTCTCGAACCTCGACGCCAAGCTGCGCGAAGAAGCCCGCGCCTTCCTGCGCGAGCTGATCGTCCGCCTGGGCCTTTCGGCCCTGATGGTCACGCACGACCAGAGCGAAGCAATGGCCATGTCCGATCGCATCCTGCTGCTGAACAACGGCGTGATCGAGCAGCAAGGCACGCCCGAGCAGATGTACGGCGCGCCCGAAACGCTCTTCACCGCCGAGTTCATGGGCAGCAACAACCGCATCAACGGCAAGATCGCAGAGGTGCGCGACGGTATGGCCCGGCTGGTGGACGAGACCGGAGGTTGGTCGCTGTGGGGCATGGCGCGCGGCGATCTGAAGCCGGGCGCGTCGGCGCACGGCGTGATCCGCCTGGAACAGGTGCGCGTGGGCGTCGACAACGCCGACAACACCATCCACCTGCCGCTGGCGACGCGCATGTACCTGGGCGACCGCTGGGAATGCCTGTTCCGCGCTACCGACGACAGCGGCGCAGCGGGCACAGGCCTGCGCGCCTACTCCGCCAGCGCCCCGAGCGACGGCAAGTACGCGCTGACCTTCCCGCGCGAGCAGTTCTGGCTGTACGCCGCCTGAAAAACGCAGCAACAGCAGATTCATCGGCAACAAAAAAGGCAGCCTCGGCTGCCTTTTTCTTTGGCTGATGCTGGATCAGCCCGTCAGTCCTTCACCACCGGCAAGTGCTCCGGATTGTTCTCTGGTGCCGTGGTCTTACGGATAAAGATTGCCGCCAGGATCAGCCCCAGCTCATACAGCAGCCAAAGCGGCACCGCCAGCAGCAACTGGGACATCACGTCAGGCGGCGTCACCACCGCAGCGATCACGAACGCACCCACCACCACGTACGGCCGCGCCTGCCGCAGCTTATCCAGGCTCACGATGCCAAAACGCACCAGCACCATCACGACCACCGGCACCTCGAAGGTGATGCCGAAGGCGAGGAACGTAGTCATCGCAAAGCTCAGATACTTGTCGATATCGGTCGACATCTCGGCGCCCAGCGGCGCGTTGTAGTGCGCCATCACCTTGAACACCGTTGGGAAGACCAGGAAATAGGCAAACGCCACACCGCACAGGAACAGCACATAGGTGCTCACCACCAGCGGCATGATCATCCGCTTCTCGTGCGTATAGAGCCCCGGCGCCACAAAGCGCCAGATTTGGTACAGCACCCACGGCAGGGCGATGAGGAAGGCGGCCAGCAGCGTCACCTTCATCGGCACGAAGAACGAGCCGGTGACATCCGTCACGATCATGTGGCCATTCTTGGGCAACGCCTGGATCAGTGGTCGAGAGAACAGATTGAAGATATCCGGGGCCCAGTAGACCAAGCCCAGAAAGACCAGCAGCACGCCGGCACCCGCCTTGACGATGCGCTCGCGCAGTTCGACCAGATGCGAGATGAAGGTTTCCTGCGCGCCGTCCTCGGGCGACTCTTGCGGATCGAGCGGAGCGGCACTCATGTCGGGTGGGAAAGAGGGAAGTCAGGACGCGGCACCGCAGACACGGCTCGCGCCCGGAAGATCATTCGAAGAAGGAGCGCGCACGCGACTGTGCGGCAACGATGGGCGGACGATGACGCTTGACGCGTGCCGCGCCCGATTGCGCCCACATGCGTACGCCCTGCTTCTGGCGGTACCACCTGGGCATCGAGAGCTGCTTGTTGCGCCAGCTGTTGCGGCCGTTGCGCGACTTGCCTGGCGCCGGGCGCCAGTCCGGGGCGGAGGTCGCTGTTTGCGCGGGATCACCAAGCGCCTCGTTCAGGCGCTCGTTGATCTCGGTCGTGTGCTTGCTGACCTCCTGGTGGATGGTCTGCTCGACATTGCGCGCGGCCTGCTCGAAGTCGGTGCGCATCTTGCGCAACTCTTCAAGCTCGATTTCGCGGCTGACCTCGGCCTTCACGTCGGCGATGTAGCGCTGTGCGCGGCCGAGCAGGGCGCCAGCGGTGCGCGCCACCTTGGGCAGACGCTCCGGCCCGATGACGACGAGCGCCACCATGCCAATCAGCGCTAGCTTGGAAATGCCGAGATCGATCATCGGTCAGTGCGCGTCGGTGCTCAGCCTTGCTTGGACTTGTCGCGCGCTTCGACGTCGATCGTCGTCGAATCGTGCAGCTCGCGCGGCGGCTGGCCGGCGGTCTGTTGCGGTTGCGAGCCCGCAGGCTTGTCTTCCTGCCCTTCGCGCATGCCGTCCTTGAAGCCCTTCACGGCGCTACCCAGATCCGAACCGATGTTGCGCAGCTTCTTCGTGCCGAAGACCATCATGATGATGACCAGCACAATCAGCCAGTGCCAAATGCTAAAGGAACCCATGACCTACTCCCACGTAAATACGGCTGTGGCGTCGCAACGATGGCGGCGCCATTGGTTGATTTTACGGATTTGCGTACATCGGCTTGCTGTCATTCAGATACAGCCAACCTTTCACAATACGATACAGCATCCAGATGCCCAGAGCCCACAGGACGGCAAAGCCGATGAAGGCCACGGGAATGAGCAACACGCCGATCACACCCCACAGTACGCACCACCAGAACGAACGGATTTGCCAACGGAAGTGCGACTCATACAGCGTGCCCCGCACATCGTCGCGCTTAACATACCCGACGATGATGGCAATCAATGCAGTGATACCGCCGGTCAGCCAAAAAATGGCGTAGAGCGCATACAGAATATGCGTCAGGCGACGCAGTCCGGCGAGGCGCTCCGCGTCGTCCGTCACCACCATTGCCGCTCCGTATTTGTCCACGCTGCCTCCCTGCGACGATTCGCCACCGTGATCACTCACCCGCCGCGTCGCGCGCCTGCGACTTGCGCAGCGCCTTTTCTTCCAGACCGGAAAGCCCTTCGCGGCGCGCGAGCTCACTTACGACGTCGTCCGGCGTGAGGTTGAAGTGCGACAGCAACACCATCGTATGGAACCACAGATCGGCCACTTCGTAGACGACCTTGCTGCGCGCCTCGTCGGTCATGCCGGCGGCGCGGGCGTCCTTGGCGGCCATGACCGTCTCGGTAGCCTCTTCGCCGATCTTCTTGAGGATGGCATCGTCGCCTTTGTTGAAGAGGCGCGCGATGTAGCTCTTCTCCGGGTCGCCGCCATTGGCGAGCTTGCGGGATTCGAGCACCTCGCCCAGGCGGCGCAGGGTGTCACTCATGATTGTGGCCGGGCTTGCCGGCGTAGATGTCGTCGGGATTCTTGAGCACGGGCTCGACGGTGTGCCAGTCGCCGTCTTCCACGTTGCCTTCGAACTTCTGGAAGAAGCAGGCGTGGCGGCCAGTATGGCAGGCGATACCGCCGACTTGTGTGACACGCAGCAGGACCACGTCTTCGTCGCAGTCGAGGCGGATCTCGTGCACCTTCTGGATGTGGCCGGACTCCTCGCCCTTGTGCCACAGACGCTTGCGCGAGCGCGACCAGAACACGGCCTCGCCGGTTTCCACGGTCTTCTGCAGCGCCTCGCGGTTCATGAAGGCGAACATCAGGACGTCATTGCTGCCCTGCTCCTGCACGATCACCGGCACCAGGCCGTTGTCGTCCCAGTGGACCTTATTCAGCCACTTCTTGCTCATAGTCCGATCCGTACTGGAATGCCCTGCTCCGCCATGAATTGCTTGGCCTGGCCGACGGTGTATTCGCCGTAATGGAAGATGCTGGCCGCCAGCACCGCATCGGCGTGACCTTGCTGGATGCCGTCTGCCAGATGCTGCAGGTTGCCCACGCCGCCCGAGGCGATGACCGGCACCGGCACTGCGTCCGAGACGGCGCGCGTGAGCTCCAGATCGAAGCCGGCCTTGGTGCCGTCCCGATCCATGCTGGTGAGCAGGATTTCGCCCGCGCCGCGCTGAGCCATTTCACGTGCCCATGCCACGGCGTCCAGGCCCGTGCCCTTGCGGCCGCCGTGCGTGAAGACCTCCCAGCGCGGTGCTTCGCCTTCGGCCGACACCTTCTTGGCGTCGATCGCCACGACGATGCACTGCGCGCCGTGGCGGGCGCTGGCGTCCGAAACCAGTTGCGGATTCGATACCGCCGACGAGTTCATGCTGATCTTGTCCGCACCGGCATTGAGCAGCCGGCGCACGTCTTCCAGCGCGCGCACCCCGCCACCCACCGTCAGCGGGATGAACACCTGCGAAGCCACCGCTTCGATGATGCCCAGCATCAGGTCACGCCCGTCCGACGTGGCCGTGATGTCGAGGAAGGTGATTTCGTCGGCGCCCTGCTCGTCGTAACGGCGTGCGATTTCGACGGGGTCACCGGCGTCGCGCAATTCGACGAAATTGACGCCCTTGACCACCCGGCCGTTGGTCACGTCCAGGCAGGGGATGATTCGTTTGGCTAGCATGATGAGTCGGGCGCCGGAGCGCCCGTTGTGCACGGCTGGATCAACGATCAGGCCGCGCCGAGTTTGTCCGCAAGGGCTTGCGCTTCCTTGAAGTTCAGGTCGCCGGAGTAGATCGCGCGACCACAGATCACGCCCTCCACGCCATATTCTTCGACCGCGCAAAGATGGTCGATGTCCTTCAGGTTCGACAGGCCACCACTGGCAATGACCGGAATCTTCACCGACTGCGCCAGCTTGACGGTGGCATCGATGTTGATGCCCTGCAGCATGCCGTCGCGGCCGATGTCGGTGTAGATGATGCCTTCGACGCCGTAGTCTTCGTACTTCTTGGCGAGGTCAACGACTTCGTGGCCGGAGAGCTTGCTCCAGCCGTCGGTCGCCACCTTGCCATCCTTGGCATCGAGTCCGACGATGATGTGGCCGCCGAACGCCGTGCATGCGTCCCGCAGAAAGCCCGGATCCTTAACCGCCGCCGTGCCGATGATCACGTACGACAAGCCATCGTCGAGCCAGCGCTCGATGGTGCCCAGATCGCGGATGCCGCCGCCGAGTTGCACGGGAATCTCATCGCCCACCTCGGCGAGGATAGCCTTGACGGCCGCCTCGTTACGCGGCTTGCCCGCGAAAGCGCCATTCAGATCGACAAGGTGCAAGCGGCGCGCACCCTGCTCGACCCAATGCCGCGCCATGGCAGCAGGGTCTTCCGAGAATACGGTGGCTTGATCCATATCGCCTTGTTTGAGGCGCACACACTGACCGTCCTTCAGGTCGATGGCCGGGATGAGCAACATAAGCGTGACGACAGAGTTGAGGGGAAAAGATTAAAAAGGGCGAAAAATGGATTCGATTGCGACGCCACGGCGGGCATCACGGATTCCAGTGCACAAAGTTCCGGTAGATCTGCAGGCCGGCTTGCGCACTTTTTTCCGGGTGAAACTGTGTTGCAAAAATATTATCCCGGGCGATGGCGGAGGTAAACCGCACGCCGTATTCGGTCTCTCCGACCGATTCGTCAGCGTTGGCAGGCCGGGCGTAGTAGCTGTGCACGAAATAGAAGTAGCTCTGATCCGCCACACCTTCCCAGAGAGCGTGGGCACGACTCTGGTGCACGCGGTTCCAGCCCATCTGAGGCACTTTGTACCGTGAACCGTCCGGCTGCAACTGGCCGTCCAGGTCAAAGCGGACCACATCGCCTTTGATAAGGCCCAATCCTTCAGTGTATTGCTGTCCGGAGCGCGCCTCGGTGCTGCGCTCGAGCAGCATTTGCTCGCCCACGCACACGCCGAGCATCGGCTTGCTGCGCGATGCCTCCAGCACCGCGTCACGCAGGCCGGATTGGTCGAACGCCGCCATGCAGTCGGGCATGGCCCCCTGCCCTGGCAGCACCACGCGGTCGGCCGAACGAATTTCATCCGCTTGCGCACTGATGCGCACATCGGCCTCTGGAGCAACGGCCATCAAGGCTTGCGCTACCGAGCGCAGATTGCCCATGCCGTAATCGACGATTGCGATCTTAGTCATGACTTAACTTAGGCCCTAAGTACGGGCAACAGGGTTTTCAGCCCATCAACGATGAATTCCACGGCCAGCGCTGCCAGGATCAAGCCCATCAACCGCGTACCGACGTTGATGCCGGTGCGACCGATCACACGGGCGATCGGCTCGGCCGCGCGCAACACGATCCAGACCACGGCTGCGATCGCAACACCGACCCCAGCCAGGAGAAACAGGTCCCACCAGTGCTTAGTCTTGCCAGCGTAGACGATGACCGTGCTGATCGAGCCTGGGCCCGTGAGCAGCGGAATCGCCAGCGGCACAACCGCAATGCTGGCCTTGGCACCGGCCTCGTCCTCTTCTTCGGGCGTGGCCTTGGTGCGGCTGGTCTGCGCATTGAGCATGTTCAGCGCGATCATGATCATGATGATCCCGCCACCCACCTGCAGCGAACCCACCGAAAATCCGAAAAAGCTGATGATCTGCTCGCCGAGCAACGCCGACAGGCCGATCACGATTGCCACCGAAATCGATGCGACCTTGATGGTGCGGCGCTTCTCTTCATCCGTCTGGCTCTCGGTCAGGCTGATGAAGAACGGGATCGCGCCGATCGGATTGATCAGCGCGAGCAGCGAGAAAAAGCTTTTTGTCAGATCCATCGGATCGGCGGCCGGTGTTGGAGTCGGGTAGGCGCGGCCAGGCCGACGCGGTGATTTACAGGGCGCCCTTGGTCGACGGAATCGTGCCTGCAGCGCGCGGGTCGATCTCCACCGCCATGCGCAGCGCGCGTCCAAAGGCCTTGAACACGGTCTCGATCTGGTGGTGTGCGTTGACGCCGCGCAGGTTGTCGATATGCAGCGTCACGCCGGCATGATTGACGAACCCGCGGAAGAATTCGATGGACAGGTCCACGTCAAAATTGCCCACGCGTGCGCGCGTGAACGGCACATGGAACTCCAGGCCCGGACGGCCGGAGAAGTCGATGACCACGCGCGACAGGGCTTCGTCCAGCGGCACGTAGCTATGGCCGTAGCGCACGATGCCCTTTTTGTCGCCGATGGCCTTGGCGACGGCCTGGCCCAGCGTGATGCCGACGTCTTCCACGGTGTGATGATCGTCGATATGGGTGTCGCCGGTGGCCGAGACGTCCAGGTCGACCATGCCATGTCGGGCGATCTGGTCGAGCATGTGGTCGAGGAAGGGGACGCCGGTGTTCAGCGTTTGCTTGCCCGTGCCGTCCAAATCAAGGGCGACGCGGATCTGCGTTTCAGAGGTGTTGCGAGTGACCTCGACACGGCGGCTCATGGGGCTTCCTGCATCGATGCGGCAAAGGCATCGATAAATTGCGCGTTTTCTTCGGGATTGCTGACCGTCACGCGCAGACAGTTGGTCAGCAACGGGTGCATTTTACTGACGTTTTTAATCAGAATCCGCCGATTGAGCAGGCGCTCGAACAAAGCGGCGGCATCGGGCACGCGCAGCAGGATGAAATTTGCCGCGCTCGGGAACACCGTCACGCCCGGGTGAGCCGACAGCGCATCGATCAACTTGGTGCGCTCGGCGCGCAGGGTCGCTGCCTGGGCATCCAGTACATCCACGTGTTCGAGCATGAACTGGGCAGTCGCCTCGGTCAGCACATTCACGTTGTACGGCGGACGCACCTTGTCCAGCTCGGCGATCCACTTCGGGTGGCCGGCCACGTAGCCAAGGCGGATGCCGGCCAGGCCCAGCTTCGAGACCGTGCGCATCACCAGGAGGTGATCGAAATCGCGCAGGCGCGGCATCCAGCTATGTTGCGCGAACGGCTGGTAGGCCTCGTCGACCACCACCAGGCTCTGGCACACGGGGCCGCGAGCGGCGCGGATGATCGCGTCCATGTCGGCCGCGTCGAACAGGTTGCCGGTCGGGTTATTCGGATACGCCAGGTAGATGACGGCGGGCTGGTGCTCGGCCATGGCGGCCAGCATGGCTTCACGGTCGAGCGTCAGGTCTGCCTTGAGTGGCACGCCGACGAATTTCAGGCCCAGCAACTGCGCCGACATCGCGTACATCACGAAACCCGGCACGGGCGCCAGCACGGTCGCGCCCGGCTTGGCCGCCGCAATGGCGATGAGGCTGATGATCTCGTCCGAACCGTTGCCGAGCAACACCTCGGCTCCGGCAGGTACGTGCATCACTTGCTTGAGCTGCGCCTTGAGCGCGTCGGCGGTCGGCACCGGGTAGCGGTTGAGCGCGACTTCGGCCAGGCGCTTGCCCAACGCGTCGCGCAACATCGCCGGCAGCGAATACGGGTTCTCCATCGCGTCCAGCTTGACCATGCCGGTCGCGTCGGGCACGTGGTACGCACCCATGGCGCGAACGTCGTCGCGCACGATACGAGCGAGCAGGTCATCCAGGGAAGCTTGGGCCGGAGCGGTGGCGGTCATCGTTGTGCGGCGAGTGTTATTCGGAGGCGGGGCGTTGCAGGCGATATTCAGCGCTGCGGGCATGCGCCTGTAAGCCTTCGCCGTAGGCCAGCTCGGCAGCAATCTCGCCCAGCATCTGCGCACCGGCTTCGCTCACTTCGATCAAGCTGGAGCGCTTGATGAAGTCGTATACGCCCAGCGGCGACGAGAAGCGCGCCGTGCGCGAGGTCGGCAGCACGTGGTTCGGACCAGCACAGTAATCGCCCAGCGATTCGCTGGTGTACTTGCCCAGGAAGATCGCGCCGGCGTGGCGGATGCGTTCTGCCCACTGGCGCGGGTTATCTGCCGAAATCTCCAGATGTTCGGGAGCGATGTCGTTGGCGATGTCGCACGCCTCTTCCATGTCGCGCACCTTGACGAGCGCGCCACGGCCTGACAGCGACTCGGCAATCACGCTACGGCGCGGCATGTCTTCGAGCTGACGGTTGATGCTGGCCTCCACCTGCGCGATGAACTCTGCGTTCGGGCACAGCAGGATCGACTGGGCCAGTTCGTCGTGCTCGGCTTGCGAGAACAAGTCCATCGCCACCCAATCCGGGTCGGTCGTGCCATCGCAGATGACGAGGATTTCCGACGGACCGGCAATCATGTCGATGCCAACCGTGCCGAACACGCGACGCTTGGCAGCGGCCACATAGGCGTTACCCGGGCCGACGATCTTGTCGACGGCGGGGACGGTGTCGGTGCCATAAGCGAGTGCCCCCACGGCCTGCGCGCCGCCGATGGTGAACACGCGGTCCACGCCGGCAATGCAGGCCCCAGCCAGCACCAGCTCATTGCGCACGCCGCCGGGCGTGGGCACCACCATGATGATTTCCCTGACCCCTGCCACGCGAGCCGGAATCGCATTCATCAACACCGACGACGGGTATGCCGCCTTGCCGCCCGGCACGTAAATGCCCACGCGGTCGAGCGGCGTCACTTTCTGGCCGAGCACCGTGCCATCGGCTTCGGCGTATTCCCAGCTGTGTGTGCCGCACTCGATCTTCTGCTTCTCGTGATACGCGCGCACGCGGGCAGCAGCGGCTTCCAGTGCCGCGCGGCGCTTGGGCTCCAGGCCATCGAGCGCGGCTTGCAGGGTGGCTGGCGACAGCTCCAGCGCGGCCACGCTGTCGGCTTCGATGCGGTCGAAGCGGCGCGTGGCTTCCAGCACAGCGGCATCGCCGCGTGCCTTCACGTCAGCCAGGAGCTGCGCGGCGGCGCGGTCGATGGCTTCGTCTTCGCTCGCTTCAAAAGCGAGCACCTGGCGCAGTTGCGCCGCGAATCCGGCTTCGGCCGAATCCAGCTTACGGATGGTCAGGCTCATGCGGCTTCCCCAACACGCGCGTCCGTCGCGGAGGCGCGCTCGAAAGCGTCGAGGATGGGCGCCAGCCGGTCGCGCTTGAGTTTCAGCGCAGCCTGATTGACGACCAGTCGGGACGAGATCTGCACGATCTCTTCCACCTCGACGAGGTTGTTCGCGCGCAGCGTGCCGCCCGTGCTGACCAGGTCGACGATGGCGTCAGCCAGGCCCACCAGCGGGCCCAGCTCCATCGAGCCATACAGCTTGATCAGGTCGACGTGCACGCCCTTCTTGGCGAAGTGCTCGCGCGCGGTATTCAGATACTTCGTCGCCACCGACAGGCGCGCGCCCTGGCGCACCGCGTTGGCGTAATCGAAGCCCTTGGGCACCGCTACCGACATGCGGCAGCGGGCGATGTTCAGGTCGATGGGCGCATACAGGCCCGCCATGCCGTGCTCCATCAGCACGTCCCGGCCGGCTACGCCGAAGTCCGCCGCGCCGTATTGCACGTAGGTCGGCACATCGGACGCGCGCACGATGATCACGCGCAGCGCCGGGTCGGACGTCGGCAGAATCAGCTTGCGCGAGGTTTCCGGATCTTCGGTCACCTCGATGCCGGCGGCCTTCAGCAGCGGCAGCGTCTCTTCAAAGATGCGCCCTTTGGACAGCGCCAGCGTGAGCTGGTTGGAGGCGGACTGGAATGCGTTCATGGCCGGCGAGTTCCTTACCTTACGCTTGAATGCGGCGGATCTTGGCGCCGACAGCGGACAGCTTGTCTTCGATGCGGTCGTAGCCGCGGTCGAGGTGATAAATGCGGTCGACCAGCGTCTCGCCCTGCGCGATCAGGCCGGCAATGACGAGGCTGGCCGAGGCGCGCAGGTCGGTCGCCATGACGGTCGCGCCCGACAATTGCTCGACGCCTGTCACCACCGCCGTTTTGCCATCGATCACGATATTGGCGCCCAGGCGGTTCAGTTCCTGCACGTGCATGAAGCGGTTTTCGAAGATGGTCTCCGTCACCGTGGCAGAACCTTCGGCGATCGCGTTAAGCATCATGAACTGCGCCTGCATGTCGGTCGGGAACGCCGGGTATTCCGACGTGCGGAAGCTCACCGCCTTGGGGCGGCCCGTCATCTGCACGCGAATCCAATCGTCGCCCGTGGTGAGCGTCACGCCGGCTTCGCGCAGCTTGTCGAGCACGGCATCGAGGATGCCCGGCGGCACGCCGCGCAGCGTCACATCGCCGCCGGCTGCCGCCACGGCGCACAGGAACGTGCCGGCTTCAATGCGATCGGCGATCACCGTGTGGGTGGCGCCGTGCAGCGCTTCAACGCCTTGGATCACCAGACGGTCGGTGCCGATGCCTTCGATGCGCGCGCCCATCTTCACAAGCAGGTTGGCCAGGTCAGTGACTTCGGGCTCGCGTGCTGCGTTTTCCAGCACGGTTTCGCCGTCTGCCAACGCGGCGGCCATCAATAGGTTTTCGGTGCCCGTGACCGTCACCATGTCGGTGACGATGCGCGCGCCACGCAAGCGCTTGGCGCCATCCGCAAGCTTGGCTTCGATGTAACCATGCTCGATGACGATCTCGGCGCCCATCAGTTGCAGGCCCTTGATGTGCTGATCGACCGGACGCGCGCCGATGCCGCAACCGCCGGGCAGCGACACACGTGCATGGCCAAAGCGCGCCAGCAGCGGGCCCAGCACCAGGATCGACGCACGCATCGTCTTCACCAGGTCGTACGAAGCTTCCGGCGTGTGGATGGTCGCGGCGTCGAGCGTAAGGTGATGGCCGTCGAGCGAACCTTCCACGCCCATCTGGCGCAGCAGTTTGAGCATCGTGCGCACGTCCTGCAGGTTCGGCACGTTGCTCAGCGCCAGCGGCTCGGCCGTCAGCAGCGCGGCACACATGATGGGCAGCGCGGCGTTCTTGGCGCCAGACACGCGGATTTCGCCCGACAAGGGGCCATTGCCTTCGATCAGCAGTTTGTCCATGAGCGAGACGTCTCGTCGATCACTTTGAGAGGGGCGCTCAGCGAGCGCGAGGTCGGAGTCGGTTGAAACGGTAACCGGGGTGGGATCAAGCTCGGCCATCAGGACTGCCACTCCGCCGGGGTGAGCGTCTTCATGGAGAGCGCGTGGATCTCCGCGCGCATCCGCTCACCCAGCGCTGCGTAGACGAGCTGGTGACGCTGGATCAACCGCTTGCCTTCAAATTGCGCGCTGACGATGGTGGCAAAAAAGTGCTGGCCGTCGCCCTCGACTTCGAGGTGCTCGCACGACAGGCCGGTTTCGATGTACTGCTTGACTTGTTCGGGTGTGGGCAACATGGCCTTCCCTTCTCCAAAAACGTTAGGGTGGTGCGTCGTCGTTGTTTTTAGAGATCGCTGCAAAATGAAGCGAAACGGTTCTGACGGTTCAAGGCCGATGCAGACGCTACATGCAGTACGGCAAGGAGGCCCTGGGCCGTCGGAATCATTTTTCAGCGGTCTCTTATCGACGCATCAATGGCGCAGCTTGTAGCCCGTGCGCAGCATCTGCAGGGCTACTCCCCCCACCACGACCAGCGCGATCAACATCACACCGAGGCTCGTCGTCACCGGCACATCGGACACACCGAAGAAGCCGTAGCGGAAGCCGTCGATCATGTAGAAGAACGGGTTGGCGTGGGACACCGCCTGCCAAAACGGCGGCAGCGAATGAATCGAATAGAACACGCCCGCCAGGAAGGTGGCCGGCACGATCAGAAAGTTCTGGAACGCCGCAAGCTGGTCGAACTTTTCAGCCCAGATGCCGGCAATCAGCCCCAGCGTGCCCAGCACGCTCGCGCCCAGCACGGCAAACACGATGATCCACAGCGGCTGCGCGAAATGCAGGTGCGCAAACAAGGTCGTCACGATCAGCACGCCCGTACCCACAGCCAGACCGCGAATCACAGACGCGCACACGTACGCGCCAAACATCTCCCAGTGCGACAGCGGCGGCAGCATGATGAACACCAGGTTGCCTGTGATCTTCGACTGGATGAGCGACGACGAGCTGTTTGCGAACGCGTTCTGCAGCACGCTCATCATCACCAGGCCAGGCACCAGGAAAGCGGTGTAGCTCAACTGGTCGAACACCTTGACCCGATCTTCCAGCACGTGCCCGAAGATCAGCAGATACAGCAGCGCGGTCAACACCGGCGCGGCGACGGTCTGAAAGCTCACCTTCCAGAAGCGCAGCACTTCCTTGTACAGCAGCGTGCGGAAACCGACCCAACGGCCCGGCAAGCTCTCGGGAATAGCGTTCATGCAGCGGGCTCCAGCGCAGAATCGGGAATGGCAGGCGTTTGAGGCCCGACGGGCAAGCCGCCCTCGCGGCGCATGATCTGCACGAATACGTCTTCCAGATCAGCCTTGGCGACTTCCATGTCGTCGATCTCGCAGCCGGCGAGGCGGCATGTGGAGAGAATCTGTTCGACCTCGCCATAGCCCGACAGGCGCAAGCGCACACCGCGCTCGCCGTGGTTACCCGGCAGGCGCAGGGCTTCCAGCGACGCGGGCAGCGCTCCCTTCGCAAAGCTCAGCACCAGTTGCAGCCCGGAAAATTGCGAGAGTAGATTCGCCGTGCGATCAAGCGCCACCACTTCGCCAAACTTGAGCATGGCGATGCGGTCGCACAGGGATTCGGCTTCTTCCAGGTAGTGCGTGGTCAGCACGACGGTATGGCCTTCGCGGTTCAGCCGCGAGATGAATTTCCACAGCGTCTGGCGCAACTCGACGTCCACACCGGCGGTCGGCTCGTCCAGCACGATCACGGGCGGCCGATGTACCAGGGCCTGCGCCACCAGCACGCGGCGCTTCATGCCGCCCGACAAGGCGCGCATATTGGCGTCGGCCTTGCTGGTGAGGTCGAGGTTGGCCATGACCTCGTCGATCCAATCGTCGTTCTTGGTCAGCCCGAAGTAACCCGACTGCAGGCGCAGTGTTTCGCGCACCGTGAAGAACGGATCGAACACCAGTTCCTGCGGCACCACGCCCAGCTTGCGGCGCGCCGTGCGGTAGTCAGTAACGACGTCGTGACCAAGCACGCGTACGTGGCCGGAATCGGCACGATTCAGGCCCGCAAGGATGGAGATCAGCGTGGTCTTGCCCGCGCCGTTGGGGCCCAGCAAGCCGAAAAACTCGCCCTGCTCGACAGATAGGCTCACGCCCTTGAGCGCTTGCAACGACTTGTAGCGCTTACGGACGTCAGCGATTTCGATGGCTTTCATGGCCGACAAAGTGAACTACTCTGCGCATCTCAGGACCGTGGATCGACAAGACCATGACGGCCGCGAATACCGCACACGGCGGCTGCAGAGCGACAAACCCAGAATTATAGGGGAACTGCACCAACTCACGGCGCCACAGCTGACGACGCCGAACCGCGAATGCCGAGGGCGCGCGCGACGCCCCGACCGGAGCGCGGCATCGCGATGACGGGTTCGGGGGAATCGCCCCGCGTCCCGCACCGGACGCCGCCTCAATGTCGAGCGTGATGGGGGGCAGCAGGAGCTGGCGCGACGGCCAGCAGAGACTCCACGCCGTACAGCGTGGCGAGATTGGACAGCGCTTGCGGAGCGCCTGCGATATCAAGCGCGATACCGGCATCCTGCGCCGTGCGCTGCCACGACAGCAGCACAGCCAGCGCACACGAATCAACCTGCGACAGGCCAGCGCAATCGACGTGCAACGCGGCAATGCCGGCTTCGCGCGCTTGGCCAAGCTGAGCCTCGCCCTCGCGCAGAACGCGCGGCGCTTCGCGGTGAGTCAGCGGGCCGGACAAGGTCAACATGGTGGAAGTGGATGCGTCGGAAAAAGAAACAGCGGCCGAGTGACCGCTGTGTCGATTCTACCGGAAGGCCGCTTACTTTGCCGGGCCCTTCTCAAGCTGCGAGTTGCGCTCGTTCAGGAAGCTCACAAGGCCCGCCACGCCGCCACGTTTGCTGATGACATCGGCAAACTGGTTCTTGTACGTTTCCGACAGCCACAGGCCGCTGATGTTGATGTCGTACACCTTCCAGCCACCGGCCGTCTTTTCAAGGCGGTAGTCCAGAGCCACCGGCTCGCCGTTATTGTTCACGGTCGAGCGCACTACCACGTCGGTGTCATCGGCAGCCGCACGGAACGGCTTGTACGAAACGGTCTGGTTTTTCACGTTCGACAGCGCACCCGCGTAAGTGCGGATCAGCAGCGTTTTGAAACCGTCCTGAATCTGCTGCTGTTGCTCCGGCGACGCCTGGTTCCAGAAGCGGCCCATGGCAATCTGCGTGGTGCGTTTGAAATCGGCGCGCGGCACGATCTTCTGGTCGACGAGCTGGTACACCTTGCTCATGTTACCGCCGCGCAGTTCCGGATCGCTCTTGATGGTAGTGAGCACGTCGTCCACAGCCGTCTTGACGGTGGCCTGGGCATCGGCTTCCTGAGCGTGGACCGGCGCGGCTGCCACGGCAGCCGTCAGCGTGAGGCCAGCGAACAGGGAGCGGAGGAGTTTCTTCAACATATCGCGTCCTTATAGTGTGATTTTCGGGTCGCTTGCAGCACATTCGCCGCAATCCTGTTGGCGATTAGAACAGACCGCCCGCAGCCAAGTTCGTGCGAGCCGGCCAGTTTTACGCCTTGTCACCTTTGAGGCGACCTTGTTACGTGTACCGATCAGCGGCGGAACACCGGCCAGTTGGGGGTGAAGCGCTGGTACGGCGAGACCGTGGCGTCACCGGTATCCGGCGATTTCTTGTTGTCCTGATCTTCCGGCAGGTTGCCGTCATAGATCAGGTATCGGCGGCGCTGCAGATAGGCATCCCGCAGAAAGGTGTATTTGTCGACAGCGGCCTGTTCGAACACATTGCTGGCGCCCAGCAGGTTGGCACGCACGTCAACCACGCGCAGCGCGGCCAGCGAATAGGTGATCGTGCTGTCGTGCCAATACGTGAGCGGATCCATCTGCCAGTCGACCAGGAAGCCCACGGTGTCACGTGCGGTGCTCGGGCCGAGCAACGGCCAAACGACGTACGGACCCGACGGCACGCCCCATACACCCAGTGTCTGGCCGAAGTCTTCCTTGTGTTTCGGCAGGCCGGCGTCCGACGCAATGTCGATCAGACCACCCAGCCCCAACACCGTATTGATCGCCACACGCATGGTGTCTTCCAGCGCGGCCGTCCCCTTCAACTGCAGCAGGTTGTTGACGGCCGAATAGACATCGCCCGCATTCGAGAAGAAATTCGACACGGCAGTGCGCGCCGGCGACGGCACCACATCGACATACGTTTGCGCAACCGGCTTCAGCACGCCCTTGTCGAGGTCCTCATTGATGCGGAAGACTTCGCGGTTGAACGGCTCGATCGGGTCTGCCGGATTGGCATTCGGCCCCGTTGCACAGCCGGCCAGCAGCGTAGCGCCAGCGGCCACGGCCAGCACAAAACCGCGCAGCGTATGGATGGATGTTGTTGTTTTCATGGTTTATTTACTCCCACTGCCCTCGGCCGGCTTGGCTCCGCCGGCACTGCCATTTGCGCTGCCGGCACCGGCATCCGCAGCCTTGCTGTACAGGAACTGGCTGATCAGGTTTTCCAGCACCACCGCCGACTGGGTCATCGTGATCTTGCTGCCGCTGGCGAGCATGGCCGAGTCACCGCCCGGTTCAATACCGATGTATTGCTCACCCAGCAGACCCGAGGTCAGAACCTTGGCCGAACTGTCTTTCGGAAACTGATAGCGCTGATCCATGTCGAGCACGGCGATTGCCTGGTAGCTCTTGTCGTCGAAGAGGATCTGCGACACACGGCCGACGACCACACCCGAACTCTTGACCGGGGCCCGCACCTTCAAGCCACCGATATTGTCGAAGGCCGCCTTCACCTGGTAAGTCTTGGCAAACGAGAACGAACTCATATTGCCCGCCTTGAGCGCCAGGAATAGCAGCGCAATGATGCCCACCAGAACAAATAGGCCGACCCAGAAATCGAGGACGCTTTTACGCATGATCTTTTCTCGTTGAACGCTAACGACAACCGGCGGCTCAGTTGAACATCAGTGCCGTGAGCACGAAATCCAGCGCCAGTACAGTGAGCGACGCGATCACCACCGTCCGGGTAGTCGCGCGCGAGACGCCTTCCGGCGTGGCCTTGGCCTCATAGCCCTGATACAGCGCAATGAAGGTGACCGCCACACCAAACACGACACTCTTGATGACGCCGTTGAGCACGTCGTCCATGACATCCACGCCGGCCTGCATCTGCGACCAGAACGCCCCAGGGTCCACGCCAATCAGCCCGACCCCGACGAAGTATCCGCCCAGAATACCGACCGCACTGAAAATCGCGGCCAGAAGCGGCATGGCGATGAAACCGGCCCAGAAGCGCGGCGCCAGCACGCGGGCCAGCGGATCGACGGCCATCATTTCCATGGCGATCAGTTGCTCGCCGGCCTTCATCAAGCCAATCTCGGCCGTCAGCGAGGTACCGGCGCGACCGGCAAACAGCAGTGCCGTCACCACCGGCCCAAGCTCGCGCACCAGCGACAGCGCCACCAGCAGGCCCAGCGCCTGCTCGGAGCCGTATCGATTAAGCGTGTTGTATCCCTGCAAGCCAAGCACGAAGCCAACAAACAGCCCCGATACGGCAATGATGATGAACGAATCATTGCCGACAAAGCGCAGTTGCTCGATCACCAGGCGCGGGCGGCGAAGCACATCGCCGGAAGCACCAATGAGCGAAATCAACGTGCGCGCGGCGTAGCCGAAGCGGCTGACCAGCACCAGAACAAAGCGGCCGATGGTAGAGATCACCGTGCGCCTCCGCTCTTGCCCAGACCGAAGTCATCGGCCAGGGGCGCCCCGGGATAGTGGAACGGCACAGGGCCGTCCGCCTCGCCACGCACGAACTGGCGCACAAACGGATCGGTCGACGCGGTGAGCTCAGCCGGCGTGCCCTGCGCGGCAATGCTACCGTTGGCGATGAAGTAGACGTAATCGGCGATGCGGAACGTCTCCTGCACGTCGTGCGAGACGATGATGCTGGTCGCGCCCAGCGCGTCGTTCAGCTTGCGGATGAGCGAGGCGGTCAGGCCCAGCGAGATCGGGTCCAGCCCGGCGAACGGCTCGTCGTAAAGGAGGAGCGACGGATCGAGCGCGATCGCCCGCGCCAATGCCACGCGCCGCGCCATACCGCCAGAAATCTCCGAGGGCATCAGGTCGCGCGCACCGCGCAGGCCGACGGCGTTGAGCTTCATCAGCACCAGATCGCGGATAAGCAGTTCGGGCAGTTCGGTATGTTCGCGCAGTGGAAATGCCACATTGTCGAACACGGACAGATCGGTAAACAGCGCTCCGAACTGGAACAGCATGCCCATCTGCCGGCGCGCCGCGTACAGCTCTCGCTTGTCCATGGCGCCGATGTCCTGGCCTTGTACGCGCACTGTGCCGGCGGCAGCGGCCACTTGGCCGCCAATCAAGCGCAGAATCGTCGTCTTGCCGCAGCCCGAGCCGCCCATGACGGCCACCACGCTGCCCCTGGGCACGCGCATGCACAGGCCGGACAGAATGCGCCGCGCGCCTGGCTGATAGGCGAAATCGACCTGATCGAGTTCGACAACGGCGTTGGAAGGCTGGGTGGACACGGTGGAGATCGGTGCAGAGGGCTCGGCAGGTTGGCGGCTTTCATGCTGCCGCATCTCGTTGTCTTGACTTCCGCGGGCTCGCCAACAAGGGCGGCTTCGCGCGGCCCGCCATTATAGGTGGAAACCCGCGTAGCCCGTCAGTCACGCCTTGCTTACCGACAGTTAGTGTGGCTTGTTCGCCGCGCCGCGGGTTTTCGGGCCTTGCGGGTTGCTGAAAGTGGTGCGCTTGCGAAGCTGGGCTGGTGCGGCAGACCGGCAGCGGAAGTGGCCTATTCGCCGCTATCGAGACGTAGATCGGCCTGGCGAATCACCCCTTGCCAATGCGTGGCATCACGGCGCACGGCCTGGGCAAACGTGTCGGGGGCATCCCATTCCGGCTCGAAGCCGCCGGCACGCAACGTAGCGTGGACGTCACCCGAGGCGACGGCGCGGCGCAGTTCGGCCGCTGCGCGCATCGACAGGAGGCGGGGTGTGCGCGCCGGCATGAAAGTGCCGATCCAGGCGCTGCGATCGAATCCGGCGAGACCGCCTTCGCGCAGCGTCGGCACGGCGGGCGCGAAACGCGAGCGAGCCCCGCCCGTCACCCCGAGCAACCGTAGCTGGCCATTGGCCGCGGCGGCCGCCACGCTCGGATAGCAGGCGAAACACGCCGTCATGCGCCCCGCCAGGATCTGTTGCACGAGCCCCGCTTCACCGCGAACGGCCACATGCGGCGCATGGAAAGCGTAGTCGCGCACAAACTGCTCGGCGACAAGGTGCGACCACGTGCCGACGATATCCGAGCCGCAATTGACCGTGACGGACTCGCCGCGCGCCTGTGCGAGCAGATCAGTGATGGAGTAGATCGGCAAGCGCGCATCCACGGCGAGAAACAGCGGCAGCGTGGCCACCATCGCCACCGGCTGAAAATCTCGCAGCGGGTCATACGACGCTGGTTCCAGCGCGGGCTGGGTGACGAACGTGGTCTGTTGAAGCAGTAACGTATGGCCATCGGACGGCGCACGGGCCACGGCCTCACCGGCGGCCATGCCGTTGGCTGCGGGGCGATCTTCGACGCCCACCTCGCGGCCGACCTGCTGTTGCAATTGCGTCGCCAGTGCCCGGGCAAGTGCGTCAAACGCGCTGCCTTCCGCCGCCGGCACGACCAGACGCAGCGGTTGCGAGGGATACCCTTGCAGCAATGCATGCGCGGGCGACGTCAGCATTGTCGGCAGCACACCCAGCCACGCAAGCGCCCGCCGCCGCTGCGGGTCCGGCATATGCGGCACATCGGGCGCGTGGGTCAAATCTGCACGCACATTGCGGGCACGCGATTGCATGAGGCAGGTTGGGATCACGGGGAGATCTCATTCTAGAAATCCGCCCGTCCGCCCTGCACTCATGTAAACCATGTCGACGTAAACCATGAGGCATGACGCGCGCGCCAAAACACGTGCGTCACAAACAAAAAGGCCCGCCAAGGCGGGCCTGAGTCATCCGGTCAACCGCGTGGTCAGCGCGGCAGTTCCGAATGGCCCATGAGAAACGCGTCGACCGAGCGGGCGGCTTGACGGCCTTCCCGGATGGCCCACACGACGAGCGACTGGCCGCGGCGTACATCACCGGCGGCGAAGACCTTCGGCACGTTGGTGGCGTAAGCGTTGTCGCCTTCGGTGGCGGCACGCGCGTTGTTGCGCGCATCCTTGGTCACGCCAAAGGCATCCAGCACGCCGCCGACCGGGTTGGTAAAGCCCATCGCAAGCAGCACGAGATCAGCCTTGAGCGTGAACTCGCTGCCTGCAACTTCGGCCATCTTGCCGTCCTTCCACTCCAGGCGCACGGCGGTGAGGCCCGTCACCCGGCCGTTCTCGCCGATCAGCGCCTTGGTGGCGACCGACCAGTCGCGCTCGCAGCCTTCGTCATGCGACGACGACGTGCGCAGCTTGATCGGCCAGTACGGCCACACCAGCGGCTTGTTCTCTTCTTCGGGCGGACGCGGCAGCAGTTCGAACTGCGTGACCGACGCCGCGCCATGGCGGTTGGATGTGCCCACGCAGTCAGAGCCCGTATCACCACCGCCGATCACGATGACGTGCTTGCCATCTGCGCGGATCGGGTTCGGTGCATCGCCGGCCACTTCCTTGTTCTGCGGGATCAGGAATTCCAGCGCGTAATGCACGCCGTCCAGATCACGGCCCGGCACCGGCAGATCGCGCGGCACTTCCGAACCACCCGTCAGCACGACGGCGTCGAATTGCTTGAGGATGTCGTCGGCAGAGATCATCTCCCGCGCGTCGTTGGTGATGCCGGCCGGAACCGTCTTGTCGCCCACCATCACGCCGGTGCGGAACGTCACGCCCTCGGCTTCCATCTGCTGCATGCGGCGGTCGATCTGCGCCTTTTCCAGCTTGAAGTCGGGGATGCCGTAGCGCAGCAGGCCGCCAATGCGGTCGTTCTTTTCGAACAGCGTCACGTCGTGGCCAGCGCGTGCCAGTTGCTGCGCAGCGGCCATGCCAGCCGGGCCCGAGCCGACCACGGCCACAGTCTTGCCGGTCTTGTGCTTCGGCACTTGCGGTGCCACCCAGCCTTCTTCCCAAGCCTTGTCGATGATGGCGTGCTCGATCGACTTGATACCGACCGGCAGCTCGTTGATGCCCAGCGTGCACGCCGCTTCGCACGGTGCCGGGCAGATGCGGCCCGTGAACTCGGGGAAGTTGTTGGTCGAATGCAGCACCTCAATCGCGGTCTTCCAGTCCTGGCGATACACCAGGTCATTGAAGTCCGGAATGATGTTGTTGACGGGGCAGCCGTTGTTGCAGAACGGAATGCCGCAGTCCATGCAACGTGCGCCCTGGATCTTGGCTTCGTTGTCCGCCAGCGCGAACACGAACTCCTTGTAATGCTTCACGCGCGCTTCGGGCGCTTCGTATGCCTCGTTCTGGCGGGGAAATTCGAGAAAACCGGTCGCCTTGCCCATGGTGTCCTTCCTGACCCGATGCTGCTCTGCCGGCACAGTCGTGCTGAGCAGGCAGTCGGGCCTGTCTTGTGAGGTTGCGTTGTATTCAGTGGCGGCGGGAGCCGATCATCGATCGACAACCCGCCAAGTCGCTTGGAATCAGGTTCAGGCGGCGATCTGTTCGCGGCCCGCTTCCTGTTCGCGCTCGTACATCTCGGTCAGTGCACGCTTGTACTCGGTCGGGAAGACCTTGACGAAGCGACGGCGCGCGTTGTTCCAGTCGGCCAGCAGTTCCTTGGCACGCTCGGAGCCGGTGTAGCGGAAGTGCTTTTCCACCAGCGCCTTGAGCAGTTGCTCGTCGAGCACGCGCTCGCCGTTCACCTTGTGCCAGGTCGACGGGGTATGCGCCTTCTCCTGGTCTGCTGCCGACAGCACGGATTCCAGTGCGACCTGCGCCGTGTTGCAGCGCTTGTCGAACAGGCCGTCTTCGTCATAGACGTAGGCAACGCCGCCCGACATGCCTGCCGCGAAGTTGCGGCCGGTGGTACCCAACACGACGACGGTGCCTCCGGTCATGTATTCGCAGCCGTGGTCGCCCGTGCCTTCCACCACCGTGGTGGCGCCGGAGTTGCGCACCGCAAAGCGCTCGCCGGCCACGCCGTTGAAGAACGCCTCACCAGCCAGCGCGCCGTACAGCACAGTATTGCCGACGATGATGTTGTTGGTCGGCTCACCGCGGAACTCATGCGGCGGGCGCACGATCACGCGACCGCCCGACAGGCCCTTGCCCACGTAGTCGTTGCCGTCGCCCACCAGGTCCAGTGTCACGCCGTGTGCCAGGAACGCACCGAACGACTGGCCAGCCGTGCCCTGCATCTGCACGTGGATCGAGTCATCGGGCAGACCTTCGTGGCCGTAGCGCTTGGCCACTTCACCCGACAGCATCGCGCCCACGGTGCGGTTGACGTTGCGCACCGGCTGGATGAACGACACGCGCTCGCCCTTTTCCAGCGCAGCCTTGGCCTTCTCGATGAGCTGGTGATCCAGTGCGCGATCAAGACCATGGTCTTGCACGTCGACCTGATAACACGGCTCGCCTTCCTTCTTGGCCGGCTGATAGAAGATGCGCGCGAAGTCCAGACCGCGGGCCTTCCAGTGTTCGATGCCGGACTTCGTGTCGAGCAGATCCGCGCGACCAATCAGTTCGTTGAAGGTGCGGATGCCGAGCTGCGCCATGATTTCGCGCACTTCTTCGGCCACGAAGAAGAAGTAGTTCACCACATGCTCGGGCTTGCCCGAGAACTTCTTGCGCAGCACCGGATCCTGCGTCGCCACACCCACCGGGCAGGTGTTCAGGTGGCACTTGCGCATCATGATGCAGCCTTCGACCACCAGCGGTGCGGTGGCGAAGCCAAACTCGTCTGCACCCAGCAGCGCGCCGATCACGACGTCACGGCCGGTCTTCATCTGGCCGTCGGCCTGCACGCGGATGCGGTTGCGCAAGCCGTTGAGCATCAGCGTCTGCTGCGTTTCGGCCAGACCCAGCTCCCACGGCGTGCCGGCATGCTTGATCGACGACCACGGCGAAGCGCCGGTGCCGCCGTCGTGGCCCGCGATCACCACGTGATCGGCCTTGGCCTTGGCAACACCTGCGGCCACCGTGCCCACGCCCACTTCCGACACAAGCTTGACCGAAACGTCCGAACGCGGGTTCACGTTCTTCAGGTCGTGGATGAGCTGTGCCAGATCTTCGATCGAGTAAATGTCGTGGTGCGGCGGCGGCGAGATCAGGCCCACGCCCGGCACCGCATAACGCAGCTTGCCGATGTAATCCGTGACCTTGTGGCCAGGCAGCTGACCGCCTTCGCCAGGCTTGGCGCCCTGCGCCATCTTGATCTGGATCTGATCAGCCGAAGCCAGATACTCAGCCGTCACGCCGAAACGACCCGACGCCACCTGCTTGATCTTCGAACGCAGCGAATCGCCCTCTTGCAGTTCCAGATCGCGCTCGACCACTTCGCGGCCGATCACGTCCGACAGCTTCGTGCCCTGCTTGATGGGAATGCCGCGCAGTTCGTTGCGGTAACGGCGCTCGTCTTCACCGCCTTCGCCTGTGTTCGACTTGCCGCCGATACGGTTCATCGCCACGGCCAGCGTGGTGTGCGCTTCGGTTGAGATCGAACCCAGCGACATGGCGCCGGTTGCAAAGCGCTTGACGATCTCCTTGGCCGGTTCGACTTCTTCCAGCGGAATCGCGCGTGCCGGGTCAACCTTGAACTCGAACAGACCGCGCAGCGTCATGTGGCGCTTGCTCTGATCGTTGATCAGGTTCGCGTATTCCTTGTACGTCTGGTACGAATTCGCGCGCGTCGCGTGCTGCAGCTTGGCGATCGAATCCGGGGTCCACATGTGCTCTTCGCCGCGGACGCGGTAGGCGTATTCGCCACCGGCATCCAGCATGTTCGCCAGCACCGGCGCATCGCCAAAGGCGTCACGGTGCAAGCGCAGCGCCTCTTCAGCCACCTCGAAGATGCCGATGCCGCCGACGTTAGATGCGGTGCCGTGGAAGTACTTGTCGACTAGTTCACGTGACAGGCCGATCGCTTCGAAGATCTGCGCGCCCGTGTACGACATGTACGTCGAAATGCCCATCTTGGACATCACCTTGTGCAGGCCCTTGCCGATCGCCTTGGTGAAGTTGTAGATGGCTTTTTCGGCGGTCAGGCCCAGACCCGGCGCCAATTCGGCGAGCGTCTCCATCGCTAGGTACGGGTGCACGGCTTCTGCGCCATAGCCGGCCAGCAGCGCGAAGTGGTGCACTTCGCGGGCCGAACCCGTTTCGACGACCAGACCCGTGCTTGTGCGCAGGCCCTTCTCCACCAGGTGATGGTGGATGGCGGACGTAGCCAGCAGCGCCGGAATGGCAGCCTGCTTCTCGTCGACCGCGCGGTCGGACACGATCAGGATGTTGTAGCCCGACTTGACCGCATCGACGGCCTCGGCGCACAGCGACGCCAGGCGCGCCTCGATGCCTTCCTTGCCCCACGCCACCGGATAGCAGATGTCCAGCTCATAAGACATGAACTTGCCGCCGGTGTAGTGCTCGATGTTGCGGATCTTCGCCATGTCCTTGAAGTCCAGCACGGGCTGGCTCACTTCAAGACGCATCGGCGGGTTGATGTTGTTCAGCTCAAGCAGGTTCGGCTTCGGCCCGATGAACGAGACGAGCGACATCACCACGTTTTCGCGGATCGGGTCGATCGGCGGGTTCGTGACCTGCGCGAACAGTTGCTTGAAGTAGTTGTAAAGCGTCTTGTTCTTGGACGACAGCACGGCCAGCGGGCTGTCGTTACCCATGGAGCCCGCGGCTTCTTCGCCGTTGGCAGCCATCGGGGTCATCAGGAACTTGACGTCTTCCTGCGTATAGGCGAAGGCCTGCTGGCGATCCAGCAGCTTGGCGGCCGGCTTGGTCTCGGCGGCCACGTCTTCGGGCTTCGCGTCCAGCTCGTCGAGCTTGATGCGCACGGCATCGATCCAGCTCTTGTACGGCTTGGCGTTGGCCAGGTTGTCCTTGAGTTCCTTGTCGTCGATGATGCGGCCCTGCTCCATGTCGATCAGGAACATCTTGCCCGGCTGCAGACGCCACTTCTTGACGATGCGCGACTCGGGAATCGGCAGCACGCCGGCTTCCGAGGCCATCACGACCATGTCGTCGTCGGTCACGTAGTAGCGCGCCGGACGCAGGCCGTTACGGTCGAGCGTCGCGCCGATCTGGCGGCCGTCGGTAAAGCAGATGGCGGCAGGGCCGTCCCACGGCTCCATCATCGCAGCGTGGTATTCGTAGAATGCGCGGCGATTGTCATCCATCAGCGTGTGCTGTTCCCACGCTTCCGGAATCATCATCATCATCGCCTGGGCCAACGGGTAGCCGGCCATCGTCAGCAGTTCGAGGCAGTTGTCGAACGATGCGGTATCCGACTGGCCCGGATAGATCAGCGGCCACAGCTTGGGCAGATCATCGCCCAGCACCGGCGACGAGATGCCGCCCGTACGCGCATTGATCCAGTTGACGTTGCCCTTGACGGTGTTGATTTCGCCGTTGTGCGCAACCATGCGGTACGGGTGCGCCAGTTCCCAGGCCGGGAACGTGTTGGTCGAAAAACGCTGGTGCACCAGCGCCAGCGCCGACACCGTGCGCGGGTCTGCCAGGTCCTGGTAATAGCGGCCCACCTGCTCGCACAAGAGCAGGCCCTTGTAGACGATCGTGCGCGCCGACATCGACGGCACGAAGTATTCCTTGCCGTGCTTGAGCTTGAGTGCCTGGATCGCGTGGCTGGCGGTCTTGCGGATCACGTACAGCTTCCGCTCCAGCGCGTCAGTGGTCATGATGTCGCGGCCACGCCCGATGAAGATCTGGCGGATCACCGGCTCGGTCTTCTGCACCGTCGGCGACATCGGCATGGTCTTGTCGACCGGCACGTCGCGCCAGCCCAGCACGACCTGGCCTTCCAGACGCACGGTGCGCTCGAGTTCCTGTTCGCAGGCCAAGCGCGACGCGTGTTCCTTCGGCAGGAAGATCATGCCGACACCATATTCGCCGGCCGGCGGCAGATTGATGCCCTGCTTCGCCATCTCTTCACGGAAGAACTGGTCGGGAATCTGCAGCAGGATGCCCGCGCCGTCGCCCATCAGCGGGTCAGCACCGACGGCGCCTCGGTGGTCGAGGTTGTGCAGGATACGCAGGCCCTGCTGGACGATCTCGTGGCTCTTCTTGCCCTTGATGTGAGCGACGAAGCCGACGCCGCAAGCGTCGTGTTCATTGGTCGGGTCGTACAGACCCTGGGCCGACGGCGCGGCGGGGAAGGAATGTTGTTCCACGGCGATCTTCCGATGTTGTGGGCACAGCGCGCCGCAGAAAGCCCTCGCGATCGTGCGAATGCGGTGGCAGACAGGCAATGGCGCGCCGCACCATGAATGCGGGGTGAAATGAATATAAAAGAGTGGCCCGTAACAGGCAAAAGTTTTTAAATGGGGTCAGAGTTAATTAATAAATGCACGACAACAGTGCGGGTTTACTAATGGGGACAGATTAAATTCGACCGCAATTGCTGCGACTGAGCGTGACGGCTCCACTACCTCGCTATTCGGTGCGCGCGCTGTCCTCCGCTCCCACTTCTGCGAGTTGGCGGGGCGGTCGCCCCTTGGGCAATGGCGCAACGCGACGGCCGCCGGCGCGTGCCAGCGTCGCGAGAAACGCCTCGTTTCCGAGCGGCCAGCCGCTGTGCACATGCTGACGAATCTGCGCCAGCTGGTCTGAACCCAAACCTTCGTGCCACAACGTTCGATAGCGAGATTGGCGCTCGAAAGGCGTATTGCCAAGCCGCCAATAACAATAGTGGTCACTCACCCACGGAATGGATTGGATTCCCACATGATGGCGATATGTGCTCCATCGGTCGTCTTCCGGCGTGCTGACGAGACCCGCGCGCACGGCGTTGGATTCCACATACAACAGCATCGGCAAGACCCACTCAGCCGGGTCCAGCACGGTTGAGCGGAAACGCCCTTCCCACAGCGTTCCACTGCGATCAGCGGCGGCGTTGAAGTACCGCGTATAGCGCCGTCCGACCGCCTGCAGCGTGCGCGAAAGGCTGTCCGCCACCTTGGGCGTCCCCACCAGATGAACGTGATTCGGCATCAGCGAGAAGCCATGGACGGCGAAGTCGTGCTCGCGCGCGGCCATGCGCAACGTGTCGAGATAGAACGCGTAGTCGTCGTCGCCGCGAAAAACGATCTGCCGGTTGTTGCCGCGCTGCAACACGTGCACAGGAATATCCGTAGGACTGAGGCGAGGCAGGCGGGCCATGGAACAGACAGGGCAGCGAAAAGCGCCATCGTAGCCTGAACCCGGCGAACCTGTCCCCAATTTTTAGCAGGCAAACGCTTGCATGGCGGCTGTCGCGCAGAGGCGACGGCGAAGTTTGCGTGCCGTCAAATTGGCGACCGTCCACGGCATCGACGACGGGGTGAACTTGATCCCGAGCAAATCGGCCAAGCAACTTCCCCGCGAGACTGGCTCCCATCACATCACGAGACAACACGAGAGGGAGCGATTCATGGCTTTTCACCGCCTAGCCGCCGTAGCTGTAGCCGCCGGAATGCTTGCCGCCGGATTCAGCCAGACCGCCTTTGCGCAGAGCACGGACTTACCGCCGGCCACCGGCAACTGGATGGTGCGCCTGCGCGCTGTCAACCTGACAGCCGCCAACAAATCCGACGCGGTGCCGGCGCTGGCCATTCCGGCTGACGCCATTCAGATCAACAACAAGGTCCTGCCCGAGCTGGACATCTCGTACTTCTTCACGCCGCACCTCGCGGCCGAGCTGATCCTGACTTACCCGCAACAACAGGACGTCACGGTCATGCAAAGCGCGCTGGGCGGCCCGACCAAGATCGGCAGCTTCCGCCACTTGCCGCCCGTCCTGACGATGCAATACCACTTCACGCCCGAGTCGCGCTTCAAGCCGTACGTGGGCGCGGGCATCAACTACACGCGCATCTCGAATGTGAATCTGCAGGTGCCGGGCGTTGGTTCGCTGGACCTCAGCAAAAACAGCTTCGGCCCCGCGCTGCAGGCCGGCTTCGACTATCGCCTGACCGAACGTCTCTACTTCAACGTCGACCTGAAAAAGACCTGGATCAGCGCCGACGTGAAGATGGCCGGCCAGACCATCAGCAAAGTGAAGGTTGACCCGTGGCTGCTGGGCGTCGGCCTGGGCTATCGCTTTTAAGGGAGGGCGATCAGCGAACTGACACTGTCCTGATCGACTTTTACCGACGTGCCGCAGGGGCCGTCGACGGCGGGGGCGCTCGTCGGCGGTGGTTGGCGCGTTCGGCCCGGCATGCGTTGGGGCGGCCGGGCATTTTTTTTGGGCGTTTGATTTCGATCTGGTTTCAGATCGATTGGGAGCCAGGCGGGCGGATAGCGACCCGAACAGTAACGGTACAGCCGTTACTCAAGCTGCATCAATGGCAAAGATGCGGCGATGTTCCTTGATAGCGTAACGATCCGTCATGCCGGCGATGTAATGCGCGATCCAGCGCGGCTGCTCTTCGGGATTGGCTTTCGCCTGGTACTGCGGCGGCAGCAGACGCGGGTCATCCATAAAGACGCGGAACAGATCGTCGATGATGCGGCGCGCCTTGGCGGCCATGCGCATCACGAGGTAATGCCGATACAGGTTGTCAAACAGGAAGCGCTTGAGCGCGCGCGCCTCTTCGCGCATCGGGTCGGAGAACGCGACGAGCGCTGATGCGGCACGCACGTCATCGATACATTGCGGCGCAACGTCAGCAATGCCGGCACGCGTGGTGCCGATCAGATCGACGATCAGCGCGTTGATGATGCGGCGAATGGTTTCGTTGATCAGGCGCCGGCCGCTGACATTCGGGAACGCGGTCTCGGCCTCGCGCCGATGGACAGCCCATAGCGGCACGCCTTCGAGTTGCTCCAGCGTAATCAGGCCGGAACGCAGGCCATCGTCGATATCGTGGTTGTTGTACGCAACCTCATCAGCAAGGTTGGCAAGCTGGGCTTCCAGCGAAGGCTGTTGCCCCTCGAGAAAACGCCGCCCCAGGTCACCCAGCGTGGCCGCGTTGTTGCGCGAGCAATGTTTGAGGATGCCCTCGCGCGTTTCGAACGTCAGGTTCAGACCATCGAAACCGCCGTAGCGCTCCTCCAGCCGATCGACCACCAACAAGCTCTGGAGGTTGTGTTCAAAGCCGCCGTACGGCTTCATGCAGTCGTTGAGCGCGTCCTGCCCTGCGTGGCCGAACGGCGTGTGGCCCAGATCGTGTGCCAACGAAATTGCTTCGACCAGGTCTTCGTTCAGACGCAGGCTGCGGGCAATCGAACGAGCAATCTGCGCGACCTCGAGACTGTGCGTGAGCCGCGTCCGGAACAAATCGCCCTCGTGATTCACGAAAACCTGCGTCTTGTATTCGAGGCGGCGAAAGGCGGTGCTGTGGACGATGCGATCGCGGTCACGCTGGAACTCGGTGCGCGATGTGGATGGCGGCTCGGCGTGCACGCGGCCGCGCGTCTGCGCCGAATGCGCGGCGTAAGGGGCGAGAGGGCCTTCGAGGTCGAACGGCGCAGAAGGCAAAGCGGATCGGTCGTTCATCGGGCCATCTCGTCTTGTCTCAGGCGACGGGCGCTTCGGTCGGTGGTCGCAGCACGGCGTGCCGCAAGGTAGCGCGCAAGTCGGCGTCGGGCACCGTGGTCACGAACGCCTGGCCCAGCTTGCGCAGCAGCACGAATTTGATCTCGCCGGCTTCGGCCTTCTTGTCGACGCGCATCAGGTCGATGAAGCGATCAACGCCGAGATCCGGCGCCACCGTTGGCAGGTCGGCCGCACGCGTGAGCGCAGTGATGCGGTTGCGCGTGTCGATGTCGATAAAGCCCAGGCGATGCGACAGGTCTGCCGCCATCACCATGCCGCAGCCGACGGCTTCGCCATGCAGCCATTCGCCGTAGCCCAGGCCGGCCTCGATAGCGTGGCCGAAGGTGTGGCCGAAATTCAGGGTGGCACGCAGGCCGGTTTCGCGCTCGTCCTGCGCCACGACGGCCGCCTTGATGCGCACCGAGCCGCGTACGGCTTCGGCCATCAGGTCGGTATCGCACTCGTTGAGGCCTTTGATGTTCTGCTCGATCCAGGCGAAGTAATCGGCATCGGCGATCGCGCCGTGCTTGATGACCTCGGCCATGCCAGCAGCCAGCTCCCGCGCAGGCAACGTGCGTAGCGTATCGATATCGGCCAGCACCACCTGCGGCTGGTGGAACGCACCGATCATGTTCTTGCCCAGCGGATGGTTGATGCCCGTCTTGCCGCCCACAGATGAATCGACCTGCGACAGCAGCGTCGTCGGCACCTGGATGAACGGCACGCCGCGCATGTAGCAGGCTGCGGCGAAGCCGGTCATGTCGCCGATCACGCCGCCCCCCAGCGCAACCAGCGTGGTTTTGCGGTCCGCGCCCGCCGTCAACAGCGCATCAAAGATGCGGTTGAGCGTGTCCCATTTCTTGAACGACTCGCCATCGGGCAGGACAACCGTGTCGACAACCTTGCCAAGCGAACGAATGGCCTCCTCGACCTGGGCCGCATAGAGCGGTGCGACGGTCTCGTTGGTGACGATCACGGCGCGCGCGCCGCGAATGTGGGGGGCGAACAACTCAGCCTTGGACAGTAGCCCCGAGCCGATATGGATCGGATAGGCGCGATCGCCAAGGTCAACATCAACGGTAATCATGACTGAGGGGAGACTTGCGAGGAGGAGGAGGCGCCCGCGGGCGGCACAACAATGCCGGCCACCTCAAGTTGCATCAGGACCATATTAACAAGCTGGGCGACAGTGGGCTTGCCCGTTTCGATGACAAAGTGCGCCACGTCACGGTACAGCGGATCACGGATCGCATGCAGTTCTTCAAGCTTGGCACGCGGGTTTTCGGTCTGCAGCAGTGGCCGGTTCTTGTCGTGGCGTGTGCGAAGGTACAGGTCATGCGGATTGGCGCGCAGATAGATCACGGTGCCACGCTCACGCAAGAACGCGCGATTCTCGGCCCGCAGCACGGCGCCGCCGCCGGTGGCCACGACCACGCCATCGCGCGAGGTGAGTTCGTCGATCATGTGGGTTTCGCGATCGCGGAAGCCCACTTCGCCCTCGTGCTCGAAAATGACTGGCACACGCACGCCGCAGCGCGCTTCGATCTCGTGATCGGAGTCGAAGAATGGCAGATCGAGCCGACGCGCCACCGCCCGGCCGACCGTGGTCTTGCCCGCGCCCATCAAGCCGACGAAAAATACGTTCGAAACAGACAAAATCGCGTGAAATCAGGAATTTGAGCTTGATTGTAGTGGCATTTGGTCACCATCCTGCACAAACCCGGAAGCAGGACACAAAAAAGCCCGGCGCTCCACTCAGGAGGCCGGGCTTTCAGATCGCGATGCCGCCGCCGATTACTTCAGCGACAGTTGATCAGACAGCACACGCGGCGTCAGGAAAACGAGCAGCTCGGTGCGGTTGTTGATCTTGTTCGTGCTCTTGAACAGATTGCCGAGCACCGGAATGTCACCCAGCAGCGGCACCTTGTTGATGTCAGTCCGCTCGTTCTGCGTATAGATACCGCCGATCACAACCGTGCCGCCGTTCTCGACCAGCACCTGTGTCTGCACGTGCTTCGTGTCGATGGCAAAGCCGTTGGTGGTCTGGATACCCACGCTGTCCTTGTTGACGTCCACATCCAGGAAGATGTTGCCATCCGGTGTGATCTTGGGCGTCACTTCCAGCTTCAGGTTGGCCTTCTTGAACGAGACCGACGTCGCACCGGAAGAGGTCGCCTGTTGATACGGAATCTCAGTACCTTGCTCGATCAGCGCCTTGATGTTGTCGGCAGTGACCACGCGCGGGCTGGAAACGATCTTGCCGCGACCATCTGCTTCCAGGGCGGAAAGTTCCAGGGCCAAGAAACGGCCGGCCCCCGCATTGAACAGGCTTACGGCCACGCTGGCAGCGTTCACGCCGTTGATGCCGTTGGCCGGAAGGCTGATTGCCGGGCTGTTGTCCCATGTGGCGCCCTGGGTAACCGGCGACACCACGTTGGTGTAGGTATTGCCGTAACCAGCGCCGTTTGTTTTCGACGCGAAGCCCAGCTTGGCACCCAGGTTACGGCTGAACGTGTCGTCCGCCTCAACGATGCGCGCCTCGATCATCACCTGGCGAACCGGGATGTCGATCTTCTGAAGGAACGCCTGCACCTCTTCGAGCTTGCTCGGGATGTCGGAGACGAACAGCTGATTCGTACGCGTATCCGCCGTGAGCGAGCCGCGCTTGGACAGAACTCGCGAGGTCGTGCCACCGGCAGCACCGCCTGCCCCACCTGCGGCACCGGTACCCAGCAGCATGTTGCGCACATCGCCGGCGTTCTGATAGTTCAAGCGGAACACCTGACTGCGCAGCGGCTCCAGTTCGGTCACCTGCTGTTGCGATTCAAGCTCGGCTTTTTCCTTCGTGGCCAGCTCGCCACGCGGGGCAACCCACAGCACGTTGCCGTTGCGACGCGACGCCAAACCCTTGGAATCGAGCACAATCTGCAGTGCCTGATCCCACGGCACATCTTTCAGACGCAGCGAAAGCGTGCCCGTCACGCTGTCGCTCGTGACGATGTTCAGGTTCGTGAAGTCGGCGAAGACCTGCAGCAACGAACGCACATCGATGTTCTGGAAGTTCAGCGACAGGCGCTCGCCACGGTAGCCCGGGCCGGAAATCAGCTTGTTCGGATCTTCCTTCGTTGGGCGCACTTCCACCACGAACTGCGTGTCGGTCTGGTACGAGCTGTACTGCCAGTTGCCACGCGGCTCGATGATCAGGCGTGCGCCAGTGCCGTTGTCAGTGGCACGCATGGCCTGCACGGGCGTGCCGAAATCGCTCACGTCATAGCGACGACGCAGCGACTGCGGCAGCGTCGCACCGACGAAATCGACTACAAGGTTCTGACCTTGCTGGGCGATGTTGATCGCCGAGTTGGCCGTCGACAGGTCGACCACCACGCGGCCGGCGAGATCCTCGCCGCGGCGGAAGTCAACGTTGCGCACCGCCGGGCGCTCGGCGCCTGCGACGGGTGTCGTGGCCGAGAAGGTCGGCGCCGCGACAGCTGCCGCCACCGGCGCCGCTTCCAGCGTCAGCACGTACTGATTACCGCGCACTTCCGACTTGTACTGCGTCTGGCGCGACAGATCGAGCACGACGCGGGTACGGTCGCCGATCTGCACGACATTGGCCGAACGCAGCAGCTTCCCGCCGTATTGATAATTGGCGCGGCCCTGCGCGAAGCTGGCCCCGAAGAAGTCGATGGCGATGCGCGCGGGCTGCTGCGTGCTGAACTCCACCGGCTTCTGTGTCGGCGCGCTCTTGAGCGTGACCGTCACCACGGTGGATTCACCGGCCGTGGCCTGCTCCACCTTTTCGATCGTGTTGCCGGAGACGGCCGCTGCAGGCGCTGCCTGCTGGGCGGCGGCCTGACCAGCCACCATGAACAGGCACAGCGAAAGCCATGCCACCGCGCCCCCCCGGGCCACTCGGGTTGCCTGCGACAGGCCGCCCTTCACAAGACGCATCGTCATTGCGCGCTCTCCTGAACTTTCAGGGTCGTCATTTTTTCTTTCCATTCGGTCGTGCCTTCGCGCACCAGCTCACGCAGGGTGAGTTCCTGGTCTCCGATGCGGACGATGCGACCATAGTTTTGTCCGATGTACTGCCCCACATGCACATGCTGCGTCTTGTCCCCGACAGACAGGACACCTTCCGTCTCGCCATTGCGCTTCATCGTCCCGACCAGCTTGAAGGCTTCCAGCGGATAGTCTTCCAGCGGCTCGCGACGGCGATTCGGTTCCGGCGATTCGTTCTGCGCGCGCGAAAGTTCTGCCACCTTCTGCACGCTGAACGGATCAGTCTGCTTGGTGGTCGTGTATTCGCGCGGCGCGTAAGGCTTGGGCTCGGGCAGCGGCGGCACGGTCGTACTGACGCTCTGGCGCGCTTGCTGCATCCATTGCTGCAGTTCCTCGTCTTCGCTCGCGCCGCAGGCCGTCAGCACGACGGCGAGGCACAGCGGCGACAGACGCAGAACGTGCGACATGCGGCGACGGCTCATGGTGCGGCCCCTCATTTGGCGCCTCCCTTGGCAGCGGCATTCGCCTTGCGCTGAGCCGCCTGCTCATCGGCGTCGAGCGCCCGGTAGGCTTCAGCGCGCGTTTCCATCACCATGCCGCCATCCTTGGTGCCCGTCAGCGAGATGTTCTGCAACGTGACGATGCGCGACAGCGCGGCCACGTCGGCAGCAAAGAGTGCCATGTCGTGATAGCGGCCATTCACCTTCACCGCCACCGGGATCTCGGCGTAGTAAGGCTTGATCACCGCGCCGGACGGGCGGAACAGGTCGAAGGTCAGGCCACGCGCGATACCGGCATGGTTGACGTCGGCCAGCAGCGCGTCCATCTCGGTCTTGTTGGGCAATTGCAGCTCAAGCTTGGCGACACGCTGCTCCACCTCGACCTTCTGCTTGCGCAGCGCTTCAAGGTTCACCACCTGCGCGAGCTTGCTCTGGTATGCCGACTTGAGGTTGTTCTGCTCGGTGCGCTTGGCGTCGCGCTCGTCAAACTTGCCGCTCCAGTAGAACTGCCAACCCAGGCCGATCACCAGCACGGCCGAGAGAATCATGAACAGGATGCGCGGCGCGATCGGCCACGTTTCCGGCTCATTCAGGTTCAGGCCACGGAACTGGCTGACCAAGTCTTCCAGCGAAATTTCGGTCGAGAGCGCCATGGTTATTTCCCTGCCGTGGCCGTACCCGGCTTGACCGACGCTACCGGCTCGGCCTTCCATTGGAAGCGGATCGTGAAGTTGAACAAGCGGCGCTGTTCCTTCAGGTTGTTCGTCATGGTGGTGGCCACCGATTCGCCCAGCTCGGCGTGATCCAGCCAGGGCACCGCACCCAGGTTGCGCAGCAGATCCGACACGCGTTCGTTGGACTGCGCCACACCCGACACGGTGTAACGCTCGCCATCCTGCTTGAGCGAGGTGAGATAGATGCCGTCCGGCACCTGACGCACCAGTTCCTCGAGCAACTGCACCGGGCGGTTGCGCTGGTTCTGCAGGCTTTCCACCGCTTGCTGGCGTTGCAGGAGATCGTCGATGTCCTTCTTGAGGGTGTTGACCTCGGCGATCTGCTTGTCCATCTCCGCGTTCTTCTGCGTGAGGATGTCGTTGATGCGTTGCGCCTCTTCGGTCTGGTGATCGATCACCATGCCACCCAGGAACACCACTACAGCGCCCGCAACGGCAGCGCCGCCCAGGCTCATGAAGACTTTCTTGCGCTTACCGGCACGCCGCTCTGCGTGATACGGCAGCAGATTGACGTTCGGGAGCGCATTCACGGCATTCGCGCTTTCATTGGCCATCGTCTGCTCCTTATTGCAGCCCGCGCAGGGCAAGGCCCGCGCTGACGATGTAGGCCGGCAGATCGCGCTGCAGATAGCGCGCGTTGACGTTCTTGGCCGCGCCCATATTGGCGAACGGATTGGCCAGCGTCGTATTGATCTGCGTCTGTTGCTGGATCGCGGTCTGCACGCCCAGCAACGATGCGTGACCGCCCGAGAGCACGATTTCGTCCACGCGACCGACGCTCGAGGTCGACAGGAAATTCTGGATCGCCTGTCCGACTTCCATCGCCAGCGTCTCCAGCGAGGGCTTGAGCAACTGGCTGCGGTATTCGTCAGGCAGCGTGTTCTTGCGCTTCTTCACCTCGGCCTTGAGCAGATCGAGGGAGAACAGGCGCGAGATGCTTTGCGTAAGCTGGTCGCCCGAGCCTGACATCGGCTGCTCGTACAGCTCCTTCCAGCCTTGGTAGAACAGTGCATGCGAGCGCGCACCGCCCAGGTGGAACATCGCCACGACGGGCATGTCGCGTGTCTCGGTTTCCGTGGCGTCGGGCTTGACGGCCAGCATGTGCGTCATGGCGCGCTGGATGGCGTTCTCTTCCACGTCCATGACGATTGCTTTCAGGCCGGCCATCTCGGCAGCCGTCACGCGCTCGGTCACGCGCTCGGAAACCGTTGCCGTGACACGCACGCCGACCCCGCCTTCGGTTTCGGATGGGCCGATCACGACATAGTCGAAATTGACGTTCTGCGAGGGCGGAAACAGCCGATTGGCTTCGCTCTCGACCTGCACGAAGAGCTCGTCTTCGGTCAGGTTGTCGGGCAGGCTGACGGTTTGCGATTCCGTCAGGCTTGCAGGAATGGCAAGCACGGCTTCCTTACCGCGGATGCCGGCCTTGGCGATGGCACGCTTGAGCGCATTGCCCACCGCATCGATATTCACCAGATTGCCGTCAGCGACGGCACTGCGTTCAATCAGCTCGCTGGCGCATTTTTCGAGACGGAAATCCCCCTGCTTGCCGTTGGCGGACAACTCCACCACCTTGACGCTGGAAGACCCGATATCTATCCCGACGATATTGCGGCGCAGCAGGCCGGACAACAAACCCCGTCGCACAGAGACACCCCACCGTTTATAGTTTTTTGAACCCTGGCGCCCGTCGCAAATCCAACGTGCGCCATAGCCTGCTTAGATTTGCTGCTGGATTCTCACAAAATCCTTTAGAACAGGCAAACGCTCAGGCAGACCGCGATGCATTTCGCGCCATGCCTTTCCGAAAGCGTTGTCAAAACCCCACGGTCGGGGGATACCCCTTTCGTCTGACTTGATTTCCGCTCCGTCTACTTCTATCGGCGGATTCTTAGCCGCCTTGAATCAAGGGGCGGCCGGCGCACAATCCGCCCGCAGGGTAAGCATGACGCGGCGCACAAGTGCAGTCGCGTACGCTGACGTGACACTGGTTACGTGCTGTTACGTCCGATGCCGCCGGCCTCCCGAAGCCTCGACGATATAATCGCCGCCACGCTGACTGACACCCCCGGTGCCCACCTGTAATGGCTACTGCCCAAACCACCCCAGCTTCGCCCAAGCCGCCCAAAGCCCGCCGCCCGCTGTGGGCGCGACTGCTTCTCTGGATGCTCGGCCTGTTCGTTGCCATGGGGGTCGTCGGAGCGCTGCTGCTGGGCTATGCCCTGCTCGTCGCCGCGCCCAACCTCCCGTCGCTCGACGCCATCACCGATTACCGCCCGAAGATCCCGCTGCGCGTGTACACCGCCGACAACGTCCTCATCGGTGAATTCGGTGAGGAGCGCCGCAGCTTCGTGCCGATCACGCAGATGCCCGACGTGATGAAGCGCGCGGTGCTGGCCATTGAGGACGACCGCTTCTACGAGCACGGCGGCGTTGACTTCATCGGCGTACTGCGCGCTGGCCTGGCGAACCTGCACGGCGGCCTGTCGCAAGGTGCGTCGACCATCACGATGCAGGTGGCGCGCAACTTCTTCCTGTCGAGCGAGAAGACGTACACGCGCAAGATCTACGAGATGCTGCTCTCGTACAAGATCGAGGCGAGCCTGACAAAGGACCAGATCCTTGAGCTGTACATGAACCAGATCTACCTGGGTCAGCGCGCGTACGGCTTTGCCAGCGCCGAACAGATCTACTTCGGCAAGAACATCAAGGACATCACCCTGGCCGAAGCGGCCATGCTGGCCGGCCTGCCCAAGGCCCCGTCGGCATACAACCCGGTGGTGAACCCGAAGCGCGCGAAGGTGCGTCAGGAATACATCCTGCAGCGCATGCGCGACCTGCACTACATCACGCCAGAGCAGTACACCCAAGCCATCAATGAGCAACTGCCGGTGCGCGGCGAAGGCCATGAGTTCGACGTGCACGCCGAGTACGTCGCCGAAATGGTGCGTCAGCTCATGTACGCGCAGTACCGCGAAGAGACCTACACGCGCGGCCTGAGCGTCTACACTACGCTGCGCAAGGCCGACCAGGATGTCGCGTACCAATCCGTGCGCCGCGGCATTCTCGACTACGAGCGCCGTCACGGCTATCGCGGCCCTGAAGCGTTCATCGACCTGCCCTCCGAGGCGGAAGAGCGCGAACAGGCCATCGACGACGCCCTGCTTGAACATCCGAACAGCGACGATCTGCAATCGGCCGTGGTGGTGAGCGTGACGCCCAAGCTGGTGCGCGCGACGATGCTGACCGGTGAGACGATCGACTTGGCGGGTGACGGTCTGCGCTTTGCACAGGCGGCGCTGTCGAACAATGCACAGCCGAAGATCAAGCTGCGCCCGGGCGCGGTGATCCGCGTGATTCAGGATACGAAGACGCAGAAGTGGTCGATCACGCAGTTGCCGGAAGTGGCCTCGGGCTTTATCTCGCTGGATCCGCAGACAGGTGCGATCTACTCAATGGTCGGCGGCTTCGACTTCAACCGCAGCAAGTTCAACCACGTCACGCAGGCCTGGCGCCAGCCGGGTTCCAGCTTCAAGCCGTTCATCTACTCGGCGGCGGTGGACAAGGGTTTCTCGCCGTCTACGGTCATCAATGACGCGCCGCTCTCCATCCCGACCGGCGACACCGGCGGCCAGGTGTGGGAGCCGAAAAACTACGGCGGCGGCTACGACGGCCCGATGACGATGCGCCGCGCGCTGCAAAAGTCGAAGAACCTGGTGTCGGTGCGCATCCTGCGCGCGATTGGTACGCAGTACGCGCAGCAGTACATCACGCGCTTCGGGTTCGACGCCGACCGGCACCCGGCCTATCTGCCGATGGCGCTGGGCGCAGGTTCAGTGACGATGCTGCAGATGGCGAGCGGCTACTCGGTGTTCGCCAACGGCGGCTACCGCATAAACCCATACATCATCGATCGCGTGGTGGATGCGCGCGGTACCGTCGTGCAGCAGAGCCATCCGATGACCGCCGGCAAAGACGCTGTGCGCGTGATCGATCCGCGCAACGACTTCATCATGGATTCGCTGTTGCGCAGTGTGGTGTCGAGCGGCACGGGCTACCAGGCCAAGGTCAAGCTGGGCCGCAACGACATGGCTGGCAAGACCGGTACCACCAACGACTCGTTCGACGCCTGGTTCTGCGGCTACACGCCCAAGCTAGTGGGCGTGGCCTGGATGGGCTACGACAACCCGCGCAGCCTCGGCGATCGTGAAACCGGTGGTGGCTTGGCCCTGCCGATCTGGATCAACTACATGGGCTACGCGCTCAAGGGTGAGCCCCAGACCGAGCGTCAGCCGCCCGAAGGCGTCGTGCAGATGGCCGGCGACTGGGCCTACGAGGAATACGCCAACGGTCAGGGCGTGGCTTCGGTGGGCCTGGGCGATGCTATGCCGGGAGCATCCGCACCGGCCGGCGACCAGTCGCAGCAGCCTGGCGTCAATCTGGCGCCAACGCAGGAACAGGAGAAACAGAAGATTCTCGACATGTTCCGCGGCAACTGAACGTCGCGCTCACGAAAAAGCCGCCCTTCGGGGCGGCTTTTCTTTTCGTCTCTGGCGACAACGCTGCGCTCAGCCGGCCGCCAATGTCACGTCCACATCGCTTTGCTGGCTGGCATAGCGCGATAGCGCGACGTACAGCTCTTCCTTGCTGCGCGTGTCGACCCAGCGGCCGTCATCACCGCGGCGGAAGTGGAAACCGCCAGCACGCGCGGCCACCCACAGTTCCTGCATCGGCGCCTGGCTGTTGATGATGATCTTGGAGCCATCGTCGAATTCAAGCGTGAGCACGTTACCGGTACGGTTGACCTCGATGTCGGCATCGGCCTCCTCGGCGGCCGTTTCGACAATGCTTTCGATGCGGGTGAGTTCCGCCTCGGCCAGCGCCAGGAACTCCGATTCGCTCAGGGGGGGCATGCTACACTCCAAAATCTTGCGCGGACGTTGCGTGGCGGCCCTTTCCGGCCCGTCCTGACCAGCAGGCGCCTCGTCCCATATGACTCCGATCGCCGCAAGGGCCACACCCCTGGGGCATCCTTTCTGCACCATCATCCGATGATACGAACCGCCGCCATTGTAGCCACTGTCGGCCTGACCCTGACGGTCGCAGGCCTATCCGGCTGCGGGATTCGCGGGCCGCTGTACATGCCCAAGGTGCCGCCGGCGCCAACCGCGCCGCAAACCACCGACCCCGGCATCGCCGGCCCGAACGCCGTGCCGCAGCCGCCGGTGCCGGGCGCCAAGCCCGCCGCTGCCGATGCCGCCAGCGCGGTGCCCGCGAACCGCTGATTCCGTCTTTTTTGCTCAACCGGCGCCGCCCTTAACCAGGGCTGCGCCCAGAATGTTCCCACTCATGTCCGAGTCCCTGATCCGCCAGGAAGGCGCGCTGATGATCGAAGGCGTCGCGCTCGACGCGATTGCCGCGCAGTTCGGCACGCCCACCTACGTGTACTCGCGCGCCGCCCTCACGGCCAACTATCGCGCCTACGCCGCCGCGTGCGAGGGCCGCAACGCGCATGTGCAATACGCCGTGAAAGCCAACTCGAACCTCGCCGTGCTGCAGGTGTTCGCACAGCTGGGCGCAGGCTTTGACATCGTTTCCGCCGGCGAACTGAAGCGCGTGCTGGCCGCTGGCGCACAGGCCTCGAAGGTGGTGTTCTCGGGCGTGGGCAAGAGCGCGGACGAAATGCGGTTCGCGCTGGAAGTCGGCGTGGCGTGCTTCAACGTGGAGTCGATTCCCGAGCTGCACCGCCTGAACGACGTGGCCGCCTCGATGGGCAAGGTCGCGCCCGTGTCGCTGCGCATCAACCCGGACGTGGACGCCAAGACGCACCCGTACATCTCGACGGGCCTGAAGGGCAACAAGTTCGGGGTGGCGTTTGACGAAGTGCTGCCGACGTACCGCGCGGCCGCTGCGATGCCGAACCTGCGCGTGGTCGGCATCGACTGCCATATCGGCTCGCAAATCACGGAGGTGTCACCGTATCTGGATGCACTGGACAAGGTGCTCGACGTGGTGACGCAACTGGATGCTGAGGGCATCCGCCTGTCGCACATCGATGTGGGCGGCGGTCTGGGCATTACCTATACGGACGAGACGCCGCCGGACATCACCGCCTTCGCGCGCACGCTGCTCGACCGCGTCGAGCAACGCGGCTTTGGCGATCGCACCGTGCTGTTCGAGCCGGGCCGCTCGCTGGTGGGCAACGCGGGCCTGTTGCTCACGCGCGTCGAATACCTCAAGCCTGGCGCGAGCAAAAACTTCTGCATCGTCGATGCGGCGATGAATGATCTCGCCCGCCCCGCGATGTACGAGGCGTATCACCACATCGTGCCGGTGCGCGAAGGCCAGAGCGCCCCGGTCGTCTACGACGTCGTGGGCCCGGTATGCGAATCCGGCGACTGGCTCGGCCGCGATCGTTCGCTGGCAGTGCAGCCGGGCGACGTGCTGGCGATCCTGTCGGCCGGCGCGTACGGTTTCACGATGAGTTCGAACTACAACACGCGCAATCGCGCGGCCGAGGTCATCGTCGATGGTAACAAGATGCACCTGGCACGCGAGCGCGAGTGCTTTGAAGACCTGATCCGCGGGGAGCATCTGTTCCCCGCGTAAGTCCGCCTCCCCCCCCGCAAAGAAAAAGCCGACGCACAAACGTCGGCTTTTTTATGGGCGCGATCAGCGTCAATCGCGCGCCGGCATCGCTGCACCGGCCATCGCACCGCGCTGCGAGCGCCACGCCCACCACACCCGCAATCCAAGCAGCACCGTCATCACTGCCGCGTAAATCGACACTTCCGCAAAGTCGTGCTTCCCGGCCTTGTGCCACCAGTAATGCAGGATGCCGAGCACGCCGGTCACGTAGACAAGCCGGTGCAGCCACTGCCAGCGCTTGCCACCGAGCCTGCGCACCATCGCGTTGGTCGACGTGGCCGCCAGCGGAATCATCAGCACGAACGCCGCAAAACCAACAGTGATGAAAGGCCGCTTGACGATGTCCTTGAGCATCGACGCAGGGTCGAGTCCACGATCGACCAGCAGCCAGATCAGGAAGTGGATCGAGCCGTAGAAGAACGTGTACAGCCCAAGCATGCGGCGCAGCCGGACCAGCCAGTTCATACCCGTAATCCGGCGCAGCGGCGTGATGGCCAGCGTGCAGCACAGCAGCACCAGCGTCCACGTACCGGTCGAGCGGGTGACGAACTCCAGAGGATTCGGCCCGAACTGATCGGTCGCGCCCAGGAAGACGATGCGCAGGAACGGCAGGAGCGCAACGACCCACGCGGTCGCCTTCACCACACGCAACTGCTTGGGCGGCAACATCGGCGGCAGCAGTGTCATGTCAGCCTCAGAAGTTCTTGCGCAGGTCCATGCCCGCGTACAGCGGGGCGACCTGCTCGTAGCCGTTGAACATCAGCGTCTTGCGCTTGGGCGCGAACAGGCCGCCGAAGCCGCCTTTGTCCTCGCCGATGCGGCGTTCAGTGGCTTGGCTCCAGCGCGGGTGATCCACGGTCGGGTTCACGTTGGAATAGAAGCCATATTCGTTGGCCGCAGCAAGGTTCCAGCTCGTCGGCGGTTGCTTGTCGACAAAGCGGATCTTGACGATCGACTTCGCGCTCTTGAAGCCGTACTTCCACGGCACGATCACGCGCACGGGCGCACCGTTCTGGTTCGGCAGCACCTGGCCGTAAAGGCCAAAGGTGAGCAGCGCCAGCGGATGCATCGCCTCGTCCAGGCGCAAGCCTTCGCTGTACGGCCACTCGAGCACGGGGCTGCTGACGCCGGGCATCTGCCGTTTGTCGGCCAGCGAGATGAACTGGATGTACTTGGCGCTGCCCTGGGGCTCCACCCGCTTGATCAACTCGGCCAGCGGGAAGCCCACCCACGGAATCACCATCGACCAGCCCTCGACGCAACGCAGGCGGTAGACACGCTCTTCCATCGGCGCGAGCTTCATCAGGTCGTCCAGGTCGTAGGTTTTGGGGGTTTTCACCAAACCCTCCACGCTGACTTGCCACGGGTGCGGGCGCAGCGTACCGGCATAGCGCGCCGGGTCAGCCTTGTCGGTGCCGAACTCGTAGAAGTTGTTGTACGTGGTGACCTGGTCGTACGGGGTGGCTTTCTCCACGGTCGTGTACGCAGGATTCGGCTTGCCGGGCAACTTTGCCAGCGAAGGGTTGGCGGCAAAGGCCTCGCGCGACGCCCACGGCGCCAGCGTCGCGCCGGCCGCACCCATGGCGGCAGCGGCCAAGAAACGGCGGCGCTGCTCGAAGATGTGCTGCGGTGTGATCTCGCTGGCGGGGATGTCGTCGCCACGCAGCCAGCGGTCAGTCTTGATCAACATGATTCGTGGTCCTCGTTGTGCGGGAACGCTGTCCCATGTGCGTTGGTCGTGCCCGCGCCGCCAACCTGACAAAGCGCGGAAAAAAATATGGCGCTATTCCTTGCGGGGCGCTGGTCCGGTGAATTCGCTGTACTGCCGATAGACCACCTGGGCCACTTCCAGCAACTGCGGCCGCGCCAGCGGGCCGGCGACCGCAAACCCCAGGCCGCGATCAGCCCAGTAGAACGCCATCGGTGGCGGGTGATCCACAGCAGGATGAATCGCCTGCAGCACGCGGTTGTCCGGGGCGAGCGTCTCCAGCCGGAAGCCCGTATCGCGGTTGTTCGGCATGCGCCGCAACTGCAACGAGATACGCGTGCCGCCGCGTCCCTCGTACATCAGCATGGCCGTAGGTGCATCCGCCACCACCGTCTGGCGCCCGCCGATGAGCCGGTAGCCGAGCGACGTCAGGTCGGGAACACGCAACTGCGCATCGAGCCGCCGCGACAACCATGTGACGAGATGCGCCTCTTCATCGGCCGGCACCTCCACCATATGTTTCGACTCGGGAGAAAAGACGACGTGCGATACGAGTGCATCGTTGGCGAAACGCTGCATGGGCATGGTGCGCTCGACGGCACCTCGGCCCAGCCAACCGGCACCCGAGCCAATGGCCAGGCACACGACGCCCAGCGCCACCGCGCTCCAGCTGCGCATTGCGCCAAAGCCGCTGGTCGTCGGGCGACGTGCCGCCGCCAAGATTGCCGCCGGAATGCGACGCTGCGACACCGGTTCGTTGAGCAGCGGATCGAGCGCGTAGTGCAATTGCGCGTCCGTCTTGCGCCAGCCCGCGACCTCGGCGGCTGCATGCGGGTGCGCAGCAAGATAGGCCTCCACGACAGCGCGGCGCGCCGCGGGCAAGCGGCCGTCGGCATAGGCGTGAAGTTCGTCGATATGAATGGAATTGGAGGGCATGGCGAGCCTCACTTCACGCGGTGCAGCGCTGCGCTGCTGCTGTCGCCAGATGCAGCCGATGCACGCGCCGCTTCGGGCGAACCGTCGAGCGCCACGCGCATCCGCTCACGCGCCCGCGACAGCCGCGACATCACCGTGCCCACCGGCACGCCTAGCACGTCGGCGGCTTCCTTGTAGGCAAACTGCTCCAAGCCCACCAGCAGCAGTACAGCACGTTGATCTTCGGGCAGCGTCGCCAGCGCACGCAGCAGATCACGGCGCAAGCCGGGATCGTCGTCGACGGGGATCTCGGGAGGTGAGTCGCTCAGCTCGATCCGATCGGGCCGGCGCACGGCGTTCAGGTGCAGCCGATGCATGATGGTGAGCAGCCACGCAAACAGCCCGTCGCCCTCGCCCTTCGCCCCAATCTGCCCGATCGAACCAAGCCGGGGCCGCAGTTGGAAGCGCCAGCGGTAACGCCAGGCGCGTTCCAGCGTGTCCTGGACAAGATCGTCAGCACGACTGGCGTCACGCATCAGGCCGCGCGCGTGTCGGCGCAGGCGTGGTGTGAGCGCAATCAGCCGGCTGGCCAGGTCGGACATAGGGGCGCGAGCGAAGGCGTCGTACTTACGGCTTGGCGACGTGCCAAACGTTCATGAAGCCGTCTCCGGTCTGGTCGCCCGGCATCTTGTCCTTGCTCCAGAGGTAGAGCGGCTTGCCGCGATAGGCCCACTGTTTCTTGCCGTCGTCTCGCGTGATGATGGTGTAGTCGCCGGACGGCTTGTCGGCGTCATTGGCTGCCAGCGGCGGCCAGTTCTCGGCGCACTTGCCGTTGCAGGCGCTCTTGCCAGCCATGGCGTCACGGTCGAACGTGTAAAGCGCCATGCCGTGCTCATCTGTGAGCGTGCCATTGGTCACCTTGACGGCCGACGGCGCGGACGACGCGCCCATGCCCATGCCGCTGCAGCCTGCCAAACCGAATGCGGCAAGCAGCGCGGCGCCGGCCAACGCGGCGCGCGGGTTGAACGACTTCAGGGAAGCTGCAGACTGGCTCATCTTGTTCTCCTTGGATGGAGAGGCGCGCCGATCGCGCCCTCACTGAGCAGTAAACACGCTAAGCGCGTCTTTATTCCAGTCTGCCGAGAATTTTTTGTGACTTGCGGCTTACAGTTCGCCGTAGCTGTGCAGGCCCGAGAGGAACATGTTCACGCCCAGGAAGGCGAACGTCGTCACCAACAGGCCAATCAGCGCCCACCAGGCTGCCATGCGACCGCGCAGCCCCTTCATCAGGCGCATGTGCAGCCACGCGGCGTAGTTCAGCCAAACGATCAGCGCCCAGGTTTCCTTCGGGTCCCAGCTCCAGTAGCCGCCCCAGGCGTCAGCCGCCCACAGCGCGCCGAGAATCGTGGCGATGGTGAAGAACGCAAAGCCCACGGTGATGGCCTTGTACATCACATCGTCCAGCACTTCGAGCGACGGCAGGCGATCGGCCAGCACGCCGCGCTCCTTCAGCAGATAAGCCGCACCGACCATGGCCGACAGCGCGAACGTGCCGTAACCGATGAAATTGGCCGGTACGTGGATCTTCATCCACCAGCTCTGCAGTGCCGGCACCAGCGGCTGGATCTCCTGCGCGCTGCGCGACACCGTGTACCACAGCAGAAAACCCACCGCCGCCGACACCACCAGCATCACGAACGGCCCCAGCGCGCGCGTCTTGTAGCGCTGCTCGTAGTACAGATAGAAGAGCGAGGTGATCAGCGTAAAGAGGATGAACACCTCGTACAGATTCGAGATGGGGATGTGGCCAATGTCTGCGCCCACGAGGTACGACTCGTACCACCGCACCAGCATGCCGGTCAGGCCGAGCACCACGGCTGCCCAGCACAGCTTGCTGCCGATCGACCCACCCGCCTCCCAGCGCAGCAGAAAACCCGTCCAGAAAAACAGCGTGGACAGGAAGATCAGCGCGCTCATCCACAGGATGGCCGACTGACTGGCAAGGAAATACTTGAGAAAGAAGGCGTGCTCGGCCCGGGCGAGATCCGGGCCATTGGCGCCGGCGTATTGCGAGATACCGAACAGCGCCAACACGGCGATGCCAATCATCAGCACGCGCACCGGCTTCCACGTCCAGCCCAGCCATGCGAAGGCGGGCACGGCAGCGACGAGAATGCCGCGCTCGTAACCATCCATGTAAGCGCCGTAGCGGGAGAAGGCGTAACCTGCGCCGGCCGCCAGCATTGCAGCAAACAGCCAGTCAAACCAGCCCAAGCGGCGGAAATACGAGGGACGCTGCAGCGCACCCAGATCAGCGCTCGCCATAGTCGTTTGGGGATTGCTCGCTTCCATCACCGGCTCACTTCGTTGGTTTGGGGTCGACGCTCGCTGCACTGGCGGCGTCGGGGGCGCCCGGGGCTCCTGCCGCGGCGCGGATATCGTGCTTGAGGCGCTCGAACTCGCGGTCGAAGTCGAGCGTGCGGCGCATGGTCGACATGGCGGTCAGCACATGTGCGCCGGAGGCGCTTTCGTTGGCCTGACCGGATTGCGGCCGGATCCACAGCCACCAGCGGCGCTCTCGCACGTAAAACATCGAGAACACGCCCAGCACCAGCAGCAACGACCCAAGATACACGATGTTTTTGCCCGGCGCACGTGTGAGCTGGAACACGCTGGCCTGCACTTGCTGGAAGTCGGTCAGCTGCAGATACACCGGTGCACCGTAGAAGGCGTTGTCCGACAGCGCGTTGATGGCGCTTTGCAACCACTGGCTGCTGGCCGCATCCACGATGGGTGCTGGTTGGCCGTCCTGCGCGCGGGCCAGTTGCCACAACTCCCACATCGAGCTGTTGATGATCTTCATCAGCACATCGGCAGCCTTCTCGCGCTCGCCTTCGGGCACCGATTTCTGCAGGAACGTGGCAACTGCGGCGAAGCCGCCCTGTGCACCCGCGGAGCCGTCCTTCACATCGGCGGCACCGGCAAAGAGATCGAGCGCGCGACGGGCGCTTTCCATCAACTGGCTGCGGAGTTCCGCACGCTGCTCGCCGGGCATGGAGAGCAGCGCAAACCGGCGCGCCGCTTCGCCCCGCATCGCCGGATTTTGCAGCGCAGCGCGCAGGCGCATCCAGTCGCCGACGCTGCCTTGTGCGTCCGCAGGAATGCGCAGATAGCGGAACGGCTCGTCGGGCTGTGAACGCATGCCGGCAAGGAACACCGACTGCCCATCCAGCGTAACCGGCTGCATGTAATTACTGAACTCGTGCGCCTGGCCGTTGGCGTCGCGCAGCTTGTACTGCACCGAGGGGCCAACGTTGCGCAGGTCGCGGTCGCGCGTCATCTTGGTCACGTTGCCAAGCTCCGCGCGCAGACCACTTTCCGCACCGCCCTTCTTGCCGACGCCGCGAGCGTCCTGCTTGCCCGAGGCGTCCGTCACCGTTTCGACATTCATCAGGCGGAAGTCGGAGAACTCGACCGTGTAGTCGCCACCCTTGCCGGTGAGCTTGGAGCTTTCGCCCACGACGCCCGACATATCGAACGTCTTGGCGTTGTCACCTTGCATCGGGAAGCCGGTCAGCTTGAGTTTCGAGCCGCCATCTTCAAAGCTCGACTGGTAGATCGCCACGCCGTCATACACGAACGGCTTGTTCACCTCCACGCGCGCAGCGGTCTGCTTACCGGTACGACGGTCGGTCACGACGATGTCGCTAGCGAACAGCTTTGGCATGCCGGTCGAATAATGCTCAACGGTGAACTTCTTGAGCGTGATCATGAACGGCAAGTCCTGGATCAGCGCGCCGTCGGCAATGTTCAGGATCGCCGTGCTGACGCTCGAACCTTCCGGCACGAATGCATTACCGCGGAAGCCCGGGTTCGACGTCGAGAGCCGATGCTCCGACCCAATGTCGCTGATGACCGCATTGCCCTTGATGGGCGACTTGCCGCCAAACCACATCTGCGCACGGATCATCATGTCGCCGTCCAGCAGCCCGCCGATACAGATCACGACGATGGCCGTGTGCGCCAGGATGTAGCCGATCTTGTTACCCGCCCCCGCCTTTGCTGTGATGAGCGTCGAACCACCATCGCGCGCGAACGCCTTGATCCGGAAACCGCGGTTCTGGGCGAGTGCGGCCAGGCGTGCGGTCACGGTTGCAATATCGACGGGTGAATCAAATTCGTCCCGGTGGTGGAACGCGCGCAGGCTGCCTTCGCGCACGTTCTCGCGCCAGGCGCGCATGTCGGCCAGCATCTTGGGGGCATTGCGCACGATGCACAGCGAGGTCGACACCACCAAGAACGCCAAGATCAGCAAAAACCACCAGGCGCTATAGACCGTGGGCAGCGTCAGCGAACGGAACACATCGGCCCAGAACGGCCCAAACTGGTTGACGTAGTTCGGGTACGGATCGTTCTGCTTGAGCACCGTGCCGATCACGCTGGCAATGGCGATCACCGTCAGGAGGCTGATCGCAAAGCGCATCGACGACAGCAACTCGACCGCCTCGCGCAGCGCGCGACGGCGGGAACGAATCTGGACGCCGGAAGTGGAGACCGAAGACATGCGGGGAGACAACCTGTTCAAAAACGAAAACAGGGTGGCGATGCCAGGCGCATTGCCACCCTGTTCTTCTTGTTGATTGTGCGACCGTCACATGACGGCCGGGTGCGGCAGATTAGCGCAGGCCAGCAATGTAGTCGGCCACCGCCTTGATCTGCTGGGCCGTCATGCGACCGGCCAGGTCGTGCATCTGTACGCTGTTCTTGCGGGTGCCGCTTTGGAAGGCAACCAGTTGCGCTTCAGTGTATTCAGAGAACTGACCAGCGATACGCGGATATTGCGCCGGGATGCCGGCACCCGTCGGGCCGTGGCAACCTGCACATGCGGCAATACCGCGCTTGGCGTCGCCGCCGCGATACAGCTTCTGGCCCAGTTCGATGGTGTCCTTGCTCTTGGCCGAGCCCGGCTTCCAAGCCGCTTGCTTGCCCAGGTAGGCGCCAATGTCCTTCATGTCCTGATCCGACAGGGCGCCGGCGTACAGCGACATGACCGGCTGGTTACGGTCGGTCTTGGCCTTGAAATCCTTGAGCTGCTTTTCGACGTATTCGGCGTGCTGGCCAGCCAGCTTCGGGTTGACGTTCATGGCGCTGTTGCCGCCAGCACCGTGACAACTGGTACACGCGGGCACGCCATTGGCGGGCACACCGGTGTTGAAGATCGTTTCGCCGCGCGCGGCGTCGCCCTTGGCGACTTTTTGCTCTTCGGCATGGGCCATGGAGAAGACCGATGCCAGGGACAGCGCTGCGACAGCAAAAACGTTCGCGATGCGGTTCATTCGCACACCTTGTTTAGATTGTTTTCGAATGCTGCGTGCGCCGCCCATACGGGACCCTGCGGCGCCGGGCGCCCCCTTCTCCTCGTGCCAGATCAGCGCATGAAAACGGACCGGCCCGGGTCTCGGGGCGGTCCTGCGACGGATCTGGTGGGGACGTCCGTAAACCGGCGTATTGTACAATAACACCTCTGCAATGCGACCTCGCGGCGCAGCAACCACGCAGTTCTGAACTGCAGTTTACAGGTACTGCCGCGCATGTCGCTCCTGCATCAAGCCCGTTTTTTCATCACCGTCAATCATCTGCGTGATTTACCGGCGACCGCCGTGCCGGAAGTCGCGTTTGCGGGCCGCTCCAACGCAGGCAAATCCACCGCGATCAACATCCTGTGCAATCAGAAGCGGCTGGCGTTTTCCAGTAAGACGCCCGGCCGCACCCAGCACATCAACTATTTCTCGGTGATGCCTGCCAAGGCGGAAGACCCGCTCGGCTTCCTCGTCGACCTGCCTGGTTACGGCTATGCCGAAGCCCCCGGCGAAACCAAATCGCACTGGGTTCACCTGCTGGGCGACTACGTCAAGGCGCGCCAGCAACTCGCGGGGCTCGTCATCATGATGGATGCGCGCCGTCCGTTTACCGACCTCGATTGCCAGATGGTCGAGTGGTTCCTGCCGACGGGCAAGCCTATCCATGTGCTGCTCACGAAAGCGGACAAGCTGACCAACAACGACGCCTCGCGCGCGCTCATGGCGGCACGCAAGGTGCTGGCCGATTACCGCGCGCAGATCGACGGCGATGTGTCGCTCACGGTGCAGCTGTTCTCCAGCCTGAAGCGCCGCGGCATCGAAGAGGCGCAGCGAATTGTCGCAGGCTGGCTGTGCCTGCCGGAGGCGCTGGAACCGGAGCCGCACGCCGAGCAGGCAAAAAAAACCCCGTCGCCAAACGCGCAACGGGGGTAACGACCCCATCGAGCCATCGATGGGAACCCGCGTCAGGGAGGAGCCGCGGGGGACGCTGCATCAGCGTCGCTGGCGCATTGTCCGTGCATAGGATGGATAATCGCGACAAAGGTTTCGAAACTTCACAGTGTGTTCTTAGGGTCTGCTGAAATGATCGCGAGCTTCCCCGACCATCGTCCGCGCCGCATGCGCCGCGACGATTTCTCCCGCCGCATGATGCGCGAATCGCGCCTCACTCCCGACGACCTGATCTATCCCGTCTTCATCCTCGAAGGCACCAATGTGCGCCAGGCTGTGCCGTCGATGCCCGGTGTCGAGCGTGTGTCGATCGATGTATTGCTGAGCGTGGCCGAGCAGTGCGTGCAGCTTGGCGTCCCGGTGTTGGCGCTCTTCCCCGTTATCGAGCCCTCGCTCAAGACGCCGGATGGCATCGAGGCCACCAATGCGGATGGCCTGATCCCGCGCGCGGTAAAGGCGCTCAAGGCGCGCTTCCCTGAATTGGGCATCCTGACCGATGTGGCGCTCGATCCGTACACGAGCCATGGCCAGGACGGCGTGCTCGACGCCAACGGATATGTCCTCAACGAAGAGACGGTGGATATCCTGATGCGCCAGGCCCTGGTGCAAGCCGAGGCGGGCGTGGACATCGTCGCGCCGTCGGACATGATGGACGGCCGCATCGGTGCGATTCGCCTGGCGCTGGAGAATGACGACCACATCCACACGCGCATCATGGCCTACGCGGCGAAATATGCTTCGGCGTTCTACGGCCCGTTCCGTGATGCAGTGGGCTCGGCGGCCAATCTGGGCAAGAGCAACAAGATGACTTACCAGATGGACCCGGCCAACTCGGACGAAGCGCTGCGCGAAGTGGCGCTCGACATCGCCGAGGGCGCCGACATGGTGATGGTCAAGCCCGGCATGCCGTATCTCGACATCGTTCGCCGCGTGAAGGACGAGTTTCGCTTTCCGACCTACGTCTATCAGGTCAGCGGTGAATACGCGATGCTGAAAGCCGCCGCGCAGAACGGCTGGCTGGATCACGACAAGGTCGTGCTGGAATCGCTGCTGGCATTCAAGCGCGCCGGCGCGAACGGCATCCTGACGTATTTCGCACTGGACGCCGCACGCCTGCTGCGCGCGTAATCAGGCCGTCGGCTTGACTGCCTGCGTCGTGCCGATCGCGCGGCGCAGGCTTTCCAGGAAGGTGTCGGCGCGCTCAAAACCAACCACGCGCGCTTTCAGTTCGCGACCCTGCGAATCGAAGAAGATCGTGCCGGGCGGGCCGAACAAACCAAAGCGCTTAAGCAGCGCTTGATCATCCGCGTTGTTGGCCGTCACGTCGGCCTGCAGCACCACCACATCGGCAAGTGCCTTGCGCACCCGCGCATCGGTAAAGGTCAGGCGCTCCATCTCTTTGCAGCTGACGCACCAGTCGGCGTAGAAATCGAGCATCACCGCACGACCCGATGCGCTCGCGTTGCGCACTTCGTCATCGAGTTCGGCGATGCTCTTCACGCGCTTGAATGTCACGCCGTGTGCTTCGGCTTGCGCGGACGTGCCCGCCGATGCGCGAATCAATCCGCTCAGCGGTTGCAGCGGATCGCGCCCCCCAGCGGCGACGCCAACCAGTTGCGCCGCACCCGCCAGCGCGAACAACACACCTGCGGCCTTGCCCAAGCGCTGCACGTTGCCCGCGCCATCCGGCAGCGAATCGAATGTCCGCAGAAACACCGCCGCACCGATCAGCAACCCACCCCAGGCGACCATTCCCGCCCACACTGGCAACACCGGCTGCAAGATCCAAAGCGCCACAGCCAGCAGGATGAAACCGAACACCGCCTTGGTGACGATCAGCCAGTGACCAGCGCGCGGCAGCAGGTTGCCCGCCCCCACACCCACAAGCACGAGCGGCACGCCCATGCCGATCGACATCGCAAACAACGCCATACCGCCGATCGCGGCGTTGCCGGTCCGCGCGATATAGGCCAGCGCGCCCGCCAATGCCGGCGTCACACACGGCGACACAATCAACGCCGACAGCGCACCCATCACGACGGCTCCCACAATCTCGCCGCCGCCATGCTTGCTGGAAGCTTTTGTGAGGTGATCGCGCCAAGCTGCTGGTAACTGGAGTTCGTACAGGCCAAACATCGACAGCGACAGCGCCACCATCAATACAGCAAACGCGCCCAGCACCCATGCGTTCTGCAACGCGGCTTGCAAGCCTTGCCCCGCCAAGCCGGCTGCCACACCCACGACGGTATAGACCACTGCCATACCGAGCACGTATGCGGCCGACACCATGGCTGCGCGCGAACGCGTCGCGTGTTCGCCAACCACGATCGCCGACAGGATCGGGAGCATCGGCAGCACGCACGGCGTGAAGGTCAGCAGCAACCCAAGCCCAAAGAACAACGCCGCAATCGCTCCCAGATTGCCGCTGCCGAGCGTGCTGGCGATGCGGTCGAGGGCGTCGCCGGAGCTGGCGTCGTTACCGCTTGCGGTCGGCTCGCCGGGCAACGCCGTTGCGGACTCCACCATAAACCGGCTCTTCATGGGCGGATAGCACAGGCCCTGATCAGCACACCCTTGGGAGGTGACGATCAGCGTGAATGGTGCCGTGGCGTTCTGCGCCTTTACACGGAATGCGACATCATGCCGATAGGTCTCAACGTCCTTATTGAAGGTTTCGTCGAACTTGACCTTGCCTGCTGGCATGTCAGGCGGCATCAGCATGACGGTTGCCGGATCCGACGCCACCGCGAAGCGCTCGCGATACATGTAGTAGCCGTCGGCAATGGCGAACTTGACTTCGACAGTCTGGCCGTCGATTTGCGCGGCGGAGAAGCGGAATGCCTGCTCGGGTGGCAGGAAATCGTCAGCAGCATGCGTGAGCATGGGCAGCGTCGCCGCTGCGACGAACAGCATCACCATCTGCACCACACGTCGCACTGACACAAGCGAAGAAAAGGTCATATCAACGGCAATCGAACATCAATTGGAAGGCTGGCACGTTTCGTCGGCTACCCAGGCAAGATACGCTGGCAAGCCCATGGCCACCGGCAGAGCGACGATCTCTGGGACCTCGTATGGATGCGCCTTGCGGATCGCGGCTTCGAGCGCAGGGTAAGCTGCCCGCGTGGTCTTGATCAGCAACGGGATCTCGGCGGCATGCTCGATCGCGCCATTCCACCAATACGTCGATGCACAAGCCGGCAAGCGATTGACGCACGCCGCCGTGCGAGATTCCAGCACGACCCTGGTTACGCGATCCGCGCTTTCGGCATCGGGTAGGTTGGTCAGTACCAGCAGCACTTCAGTTCCGGCGGACATAGAGACTCCAAGGATGCACGCCGACAGCCAGAACACCGAAAGCGGGCAACAAAAAAGCCAGGAGGCGAATCCTGGCTTCATTGTAATGCGCGCGGCAGCACGCATTCTGGGGCTTGGCCGGCGCGACGCCATGTCGCACCGACAAACCTGGGCTGACCTTACTCGGCAGCGCCGTCGACTTCGACAGCCTCGGCAACTTCCGGACGGTCGAGCAGTTCGACCAGTGCCATCGGCGCATTGTCGCCCTGGCGGAAGCCGAACTTCAGGATACGGGTGTAGCCGCCCGGACGGGTCGCGAAACGCGGGCCCAGTTCGTTGAACAGCTTGGTAACCATATCGCGGTCGCGCAGGCGGGCAAAGGCCAGACGGCGGTTGGCAACGGTGTCCTTCTTGGCCAGCGTGATCAGCGGCTCAACAACCTTGCGCAGTTCCTTGGCCTTCGGCAGGGTGGTCTTGATCAGCTCGTGCTGCAGCAGCGAGTTGGACATGTTGCGCAGCATCGCGAGACGGTGCGAAGAGGTGCGGTTCAGTTTCCGCAAACCATGACGGTGACGCATGATGATTCCTTCTTAAGAGTGTTTGACCAGCTCTTCTATCGCCGCTGCGTGAACAACGCTGCGTGGCGCGGGCCGGTAGCCTTAACAATAAGCCACCCAAACAGCGATGGCGGGAAAACCGGCCGATGCGCGGGCACCGGCCGACAATTGCAACTTACTTCTCGAGACCTGCCGGCGGCCAGTTCTCGAGCTTCATGCCGAGCGTCAGGCCACGCGATGCGAGGACTTCCTTGATCTCGTTGAGCGACTTGCGACCCAGGTTCGGGGTCTTGAGCAATTCGTTCTCAGTACGCTGGATCAGATCGCCGATGTAATAAATGTTTTCGGCCTTCAGGCAGTTGGCCGAACGCACCGTCAGCTCCAGATCGTCGACCGGGCGCAGCAGGATCGGATCGATCTGCGGTGCGCGGGCAGCAGCGGCCTCAGCGGCGCTCTCGGTACCTTCCAGCGCGGCGAACACCGACAGCTGATCAACCAGGATACGAGCCGATTGGCGGATCGCTTCTTCCGGCGAGATCACACCGTTGGTCTCGATGTTCATCACCAGCTTGTCGAGGTCGGTACGCTGTTCCACACGCGCAGACTCAACCGCATACGACACACGGCGCACCGGTGCGAAAGAGGCGTCCAGCACGATGCGGCCGATGACCTTGCTCGACTCATCGCCAAACTTGCGCACGTTGCCCGGCACATAGCCGCGGCCTTGCTCGACCTTCAATTGCAGATCCAGCTTGCCACCAGCCGACAGGTTGGCGATCACGTGACCCGGATTGATGATCTCGACATCGTGCGGCAGCTCGATATCAGCGGCGGTCACCACACCCTCGCCTTCCTTGCGCAGCGACACCGTGACTTCATCACGGTTGTGCAGCTTGAACACCACGCCCTTCAGGTTCAGCAGCAGGTTGACGACATCTTCCTGCACGCCGTCGATGGTGGAATATTCGTGGACCACCCCAGCGATCGTGACTTCGGTCGGGGCATAGCCGACCATCGACGACAGCAGCACGCGGCGCAGCGCGTTACCGAGCGTGTGGCCGTAGCCGCGCTCGAACGGTTCCATGACGACCTTCGCGTGATGATCGCCAAGCGGCTCAACCGCAATAATTTTGGGCTTCAGGAGTGCTGTTTGCATTAGGTTGTCCTATTTCAATACCCTCGGCTCGTTACACCGATAAGGCTGACGGATTGGACTGGAAAGGTTCCATCGCGGACATTGCGACGGAAGATGTACATGCCGCAACCATGTTGCGGCATGTAACGATTCGGATTGGCTCTGCGCCTGAGTACTGCAGGCGCGCGAACACAATGTCGTTGACGATGAGCGTCCCCAGAAGGCTCGCGAGCCCGCACCTTGCAGTACGGGCGTCGTCATTAACGCGAATACAGTTCGACGATCAGGCTTTCGTTGATGTCGCCGGCAATATCCGCGCGATCCGGGGCTTGCTTGAAGGTGCCTTCCATCTTCTTGGCATCGACCGCAACCCAGATCGGGAAACCGGTCTGCTCAGCCAGCGACAGCGATTCGGCAATACGCACTTGCTTCTTCGACTTTTCGCGGATGGCAATCACGTCGCCCGACTTCACCTGAGCCGAGGGCACGTTCAGAGCTTGACCGTTCACCAGGATCGCCTTGTGCGACACCAGCTGACGCGCTTCTGCGCGGGTCGAGCCAAAGCCCATGCGGTAGACAACGTTGTCCAGGCGCGATTCCAGCAGTTGCAGCAGGGTTTCACCCGTGTTGCCCTTGCGGCGATCGGCTTCAGCGAAGTAACGGCGGAATTGACGCTCCAGCACGCCGTAGATGCGCTTGACCTTCTGTTTTTCACGCAGCTGGTTGCCGTAGTCGGAGGTGCGAGCGCCGGAAGTGCGGCCATGCTGACCAGGCTTGCTGTCCAGCTTGCACTTGTCGGCGAGTGAGCGGCGTGCGCTCTTCAGGAAAAGGTCAGTACCTTCGCGGCGAGACAGTTTCGCCTTGGGACCGGTATAGCGTGCCACGTTATGTTCCTTCGTTATCAGTCATCCGTGGCGCGCGGCCTCGGATGGTCCGCCTGCTCAGTCCCATCAACAGGACTGCAGCGAACAGTGGGCTTATGAAAAGACGAAACCCGCCTTCCGGGAAATCCGGAAGACAGGCAAGCGGGCAAGTATAGCACCCGCAGACCGACCTCGCCAGCAACTGGCGCGGTCGGTCGAATCACTTAGATGCGGCGACGCTTCGGCGGACGGCAGCCATTATGCGGCACCGGCGTCACGTCTTCGATCAACTGGATCTTGATACCCAGGTTGTTCAGAGCACGCACAGCCGATTCGCGACCCGGGCCCGGGCCCTTGATGCGCACTTCCAGGTTCTTGATGCCTTGGTCCTGCGCCACGCGGCCGGCACTCTCAGCAGCTACCTGAGCGGCGAACGGGGTCGACTTACGCGAGCCCTTGAAGCCTTGGCCACCCGACGTCGCCCACGACAGCGCATTGCCCTGACGGTCGGTGATCGTGATGATCGTGTTGTTGAACGACGCGTGAACGTGCGCGATGCCGTCCGCGACGTTCTTGCGAACCTTCTTGCGCGCGCGCTGGGCGGCGGTATTCGCTGCTTTTGCCATAGTTCCTATCCTTTACCCGACGGATTACTTCTTGAGCGCGACGCCGGCCTTGCGCGGACCCTTACGGGTACGGGCATTGGTGCGGGTACGCTGACCACGCATCGGCAGGCCCTTGCGATGGCGCACGCCACGGTAGCAGCCCAGATCCATCAGGCGCTTGATGTTCATCGTCGTTTCGCGGCGCAGATCGCCTTCGACGAGGAACTTCTCGATTTCCTTACGCAGCGCGTCCTGGTCCGGATCTGTCAGGTCTTTGACCTTCTTGTCGGTCGGGATGCCAGTAGCCTCGCAAATCTTTTGAGCGCGCGAGCGGCCAATACCGTAGATCGCCGTCAGGCCAATCACGGTATGTTTGTGGTTGGGGATGTTGACCCCTGCGATACGTGCCATTCGTCAATCCTCTTTGCGAAATTAGCCTTGGCGCTGCTTATGACGCGGGTCCGACGAGCAGATCACACGCACCACGCCCTTGCGCTTGATGATTTTGCAGTTGCGGCAAATGCGCTTAACAGAAGCCAGCACTTTCATGATTTTCCTCTTCCTTCAATTCCAGTCCGCTCACTTCGCCCGGAATACGATGCGCGCGCGGGACAGATCATACGGGGTCAATTCGACCGTCACCTTGTCCCCGGGCAAGATACGGATGTAATGCATACGCATCTTGCCGGAAATATGGCCTAACACTACGTGGCCGTTCTCCAGCTTGACGCGAAACGTTGCGTTGGGGAGGTTTTCCAGCACCTCGCCCTGCATCTGGATCACGTCATCTTTAGCCATGTCCCTTCAGGTTCGTGCGATCACTCCTAGCGGAGCGTCAGGTTTCCCTTGAAATTCGCCTTCTTCATCAAAGACTCGTACTGCTGAGACATCACGTAGGACTGCACTTGCGCCATGAAGTCCATCGTGACAACCACGATGATCAACAGGGATGTCCCACCAAAGTAGAACGGCACATTCCAGCGCAGTACCAAGAACTCCGGCAACAGACACACCAGCGTGATGTAGATCGCACCCGCCAGGGTCAAACGCACCAGAATCTTGTCGATATACCGCGTGGTTTGCTCGCCCGGACGGATGCCCGGAATGAACGCCCCACTCTTCTTCAGGTTATCCGCCACCTCGCGGCTGTTATAGACCAGCGCGGTGTAGAAGAAACAGAAGAAGATGATCGCCGCCGCATACAGCAGGATGTACACCGGCTGACCCGGCGACAGCGTCGCTGCCAGATCCTTGACGACCCGTGCGACCGGATTCGTCGAGTTACCGGCTGTAAACCAGCCCGCGATCGTGGCCGGGAACAGAATGATCGACGATGCAAAGATCGGCGGAATCACCCCAGCCATATTCAACTTCAGCGGCAGATGCGACGACTGCCCACCATAAATCTTGTTACCAACCTGCCGCTTGGCGTAGTTGACGAGGATCTTGCGCTGGCCGCGTTCAATGAACACAACCACAAACGTCACCGCACCGATAATCGCCACCACCAGGATCGCTGAGAAGATTCCCATCGAACCCGTACGCACCAGCTCGAACAACCCGCCGATCGCGTTGGGCAGCCCTGCAGCGATTCCGCCAAAAATGATGATCGAAATCCCGTTGCCCAGACCACGCTCGGTGATCTGCTCACCCAGCCACATCAGGAACATCGTACCCGTCACCAGCGTAATCACTGCGGTGGCCCGGAACATCAGACCCGGGTCCAACACCAGACCCGGCTGCGCTTCGAGCGCCACTGCAATCCCAAGCGCCTGGAACGTTGCCAGGACGACCGTACCGTAGCGCGTGTACTGCGTAATCTTGCGCTGGCCGGCTTGACCCTCCTTCTTCAACGATTCCAGCTGCGGCAGCACGATCGTCAGCAGTTGCATGATGATCGACGCCGAGATGTACGGCATGATCCCCAACGCAAACACCGTGAAACGCGACAGCGCGCCGCCGGAGAACAGGTTGAACATCCCGAGGATGCCGCCCGACTGCCGTTGGAAAAGCTGCGCCAGTTGATCCGGATCGATACCCGGCACAGGAATGTGCGCGCCGATCCGGTACACCAGCAATGCCAGAACCAGGAACACCAGCCGACGGCGAAGATCGCCGTACTTGGCCGTGTTCTTGGCCTGGGCCATCACATTAGGTTTCGCCGTGGCCAAACGGATGCTCCGTCAACGTGAAACAGCAGGCTATTAGGCCAGCGAGCCACCAGCCGCTTCGATTGCAGCTTTCGCCCCAGCCGTCGCGCCGATACCCTTCAGAGTTACCTTCTTGTCGATTTCGCCCGACAGGATCACCTTGGCGCTCTTGACCATCTCGCCGACGAGGCCGGCTTGCTTGAGGGACAGCAGATCGATTTCTTCGATCGGCAGGCCCGCCAGGTCGCCCAGACGCACTTCAGCGGTGAATTCCTTGGTCAGCGAGGTGAAACCGCGCTTGGGCAGACGACGATGCAGGGGCATCTGGCCGCCTTCAAAGCCGACCTTGTGGAAACCACCCGAACGCGACTTCTGACCCTTGTGACCACGACCAGCCGTCTTGCCCAGGCCCGAGCCAATACCGCGACCAACGCGGCGCTTGGCGTGCTTGGAGCCGGCTGCCGGCTTCAGGTTATTCAGTTGCATGCTCTTCTCCGTCTTGCCTTAGCCGATGACCTTGACCAGGTAGGACACCTTGTTGATCATGCCGCGCACTGCGGGCGTGTCCTGCAATTCGGACACCGAGTTCATGCGGCGCAGGCCCAGGCCGCGCACCGTGGCGCGGTGGTCTTCGCGCGTACCGATCAGGCTGCGCACGAGTTGGACTTTCACGGTTTTCTGCGACATATCGTTCACCTATCCCTTCGGCTTAGCCGAGGATCTCTTCGACCGACTTGCCACGCTTGGCGGCAACTTCGGCCGGGGTGCTCATCTTGCGCAGGCCATCCAGCGTTGCGCGCACCATGTTGTAAGGATTGGTCGAACCGTGCGACTTGGTCACGATGTTCGTCACGCCCATCACTTCGAAGATGGCGCGCATCGGGCCGCCGGCGATCACGCCAGTACCGTCCTTCGCGGGCATCATCTGCACCTTTGCGGCGCCATGCTTGCCAACCACTTCGTGCTGCAGCGTACCGTTCTTCAGCGGGACCTTGACCATCTTGCGACGGGCTTCGTCCATCGCCTTCTGCACGGCCACCGGGACTTCCTTAGCCTTACCCTTGCCCATGCCGATACGGCCGTCGCCGTCGCCGACCACAGTCAGAGCAGCGAAACCGAGAATCCGGCCGCCCTTGACCACCTTGGTCACACGGTTGACCGCGATCATCTTCTCGCGAAGACCGTCGTCGCGTTCGTCCCCTTGGACCTTAGGTTGAATTTTTGCCATGACGATATCCTCTATGCCGGCTTAGAACTTCAGGCCAGCTTCGCGTGCCGCGTCGGCCAGAGCCTTCACGCGACCGTGATAACGGAAACCCGAGCGATCGAACGCCACGGCTTCGATGCCGGCAGCCTTCGCCTTCTCAGCGATACGCTTACCCACCAGGGTGGCAGCAGCGGTGTTGCCACCGTTGCCGTTCAGTTCCTTGCGGACTTCGGCTTCCGCCGTCGAGGCCGAAGCCAGGACCTTGGTGCCATCTTCCGAGAAGACCTGCGCATAAATGTGCAGGTTCGTACGGTGCACAGCCAGACGGGCGACGCTCAGTTCCGCAATTTTCAGGCGGGTCTGACGTGCACGGCGCAGACGCGAGTCATTTTTGTTCATGATGTGCACCCTTACTTCTTCTTGGTTTCCTTCAGGATCACACGCTCATCGGCGTAGCGCACACCCTTGCCCTTGTAGGGCTCCGGCGGACGATAACCACGCACTTCAGCGGCGACCTGACCAACTTTTTGCTTGTCCGAACCCTTGATGATGATTTCGGTCTGCGTCGGCGTTTCCGCCTTCACGCCTTCCGGCATCTCATGGATCACGTCGTGCGAGAAACCGAGTTGCAGTTTCAGAGCGGTGCCCTGAACCGATGCTCGGTAACCCACGCCGACCAGGTTCAGCTTGCGCTCGAAGCCCGTCGTCACACCCTTGACCATGTTGGCCGTCAGGGCGCGCATCGTACCTTGCAGCGCATTGGCTTCACGCGACTCATCTGCCGGCGCGAACGTGATCGTGCCGTTGTCGGTGTTGACCTTGACAAGCGAGTGAATCGGCTGCGTCAGGGTGCCCAGCGGGCCCTTAACGGTCAGCAGACCTCCTGCGAAATTGACTTCAGCGCCCTTGGGCAGCGCGATGGGAGCCTTACCTACGCGAGACATGGTTCCCCTCCCTTAGGCGACGTAGCAAATGACTTCGCCACCGACACCGGTTGCGCGGGCGCGGCGGTCCGTCATCAGACCCTGCGGGGTCGAGATGATGGCGACACCCAGGCCGTTCATCACTTGCGGGATTTCATTACGGCCCTTATACACACGCAGACCAGGCTTCGAGACGCGCTCCAGGCGCTCGATGACCGGACGGCCAGCGTAGTACTTCAGACCAATCGTCAGCGTGGACTTGCCACCCTGCTCGGTCACGGCGAATTCGTCGATGTAGCCCTCGTCCTTCAGGACTTTGGCGATTGCCACCTTCAGCTTCGACGACGGCATGACCACCGACGCTTTTTCCACCGCTTGCGCGTTGCGGATACGCGTCAGCATATCGGCGATCGGATCGCTCATGCTCATACTGTTTCTCCTGTAGCCTGTGCGTGATTACCAGCTGGCTTTCGTCAGACCCGGGATCTCGCCCTTGAAGGCGATCTCGCGGAGCTTGTTACGCGCCAGGCCGAACTTACGGAACGTACCGCGGGGACGACCGGTGATCGAGCAGCGGTTGCGCTGACGAGTCGGATTTGCGTTGCGCGGCAGCGCTTGCAATTTCAGACGCGCTTCGTAGCGCTCTTCTTCCGACTTGCTTTGGTCGGCCACGATGGCTTCGAGAGCGGCGCGCTTCTCAGCGTACTTGGCCACGAGCTTGGCACGCTTCTTCTCGCGTTCGATCAGAGACAATTTAGCCACGGTAACCCCTTAATTACGGAACGGGAACTTGAACGCGTTGAGGAGCGCCTTCGCTTCCTCATCGTTCTTCGCAGTCGTCGTGATGCTGATGTTCAGACCACGGAGTGCGTCGATCTTGTCGTATTCGATCTCGGGGAAAATGATCTGCTCTTTCACACCGATGTTGTAGTTGCCACGACCGTCGAACGCCTTGCCGGACACGCCACGGAAGTCGCGCACGCGGGGCAGCGACACAGTGATGAAGCGATCCAGGAATTCGTACATGCGTTGGCCACGCAGCGTGACCATCGTGCCGATCGGGTAACCCTGGCGAATCTTGAAGCCGGCGATAGCCTTGCGGGCCTTCGTCACGATCGGCTTTTGGCCAGCGATCTTGATCAGGTCGCCCGTGGCGTGCTCAATGACTTTCTTGTCATTAATAGCTTCGCCAAGACCCATGTTCAGAGTGATCTTGGTGATGCGCGGCACTTCCATCACGGACTTGTAGCCAAACTGCTTGATCAGTTCGGGCACAACCTTCTCTTTGTAAAACTCTTGCAGACGTGCAGTCATGCTCAACTCCTCTCTATTGCCCAGAATCAAGCGCCGACGGCAGCACCGGTGGTCTTCAGCACGCGCGTCTTCACGCCGCCTTCAACCTTGATGCCGACGCGCGACGGCTTGCCATTGGCATCCACGAGCGCAACGTTCGAAATATGGATGGGCATGACCTTGTCGACCACACCACCCGTGGTACCCAGCATCGGGTTCGGGCGCACGTGCTTCTTGGCAACGTTCACGCCTTCAACCGTCACATGCTCGGGGAGCACGGCCAGCACAGTACCTTGCTTGCCCTTGTCTTTACCGGTACGGACGATGACGCGATCGCCCTTGCGAATCTTGTTCATGCGGCCTCCGATTACAGCACTTCCGGCGCGAGCGACACGATCTTCATGAAGCGCTCGGTACGGAGTTCGCGAGTGACCGGCCCGAAAATGCGGGTGCCGATCGGCTCAAGCTTGGTGTTCAGCAGCACGGCGGCATTGCCGTCGAACTTGATGAGCGAACCGTCAGGACGGCGCACGCCCTTGGCGGTACGCACCACCACGGCGTTGTAAATATCGCCCTTCTTCACGCGACCACGCGGGGCAGCATCCTTGACGCTGACCTTGATGATGTCGCCGACGCTGGCGTAGCGGCGCTTCGAACCGCCCAGCACCTTGATGCACATGACTTCACGCGCACCCGTGTTATCGGCCACTTCGAGCCGGCTTTCTGTCTGAATCATGGTGTTCTCGTCCCAACTTAATTCGCCAAACGCACAATGCGCAGAGGCGATCAGTCTTGGTCCCGCCGGCTGCTGGCATTGCGCCAACTGCGATTGGGTTGATCAACTTGAAGTCGGTAGCTGCCCGACGGCGATTGCCGCCTGGCCCATTCGCTTTTCCCCTCACCCGAGCCACCAGCGGATTTGCTGGCCACCCTCTTAAAGGGAAAGACCGAGACTATATCACATAATCTCGGCCTTGCAACAGCAAACTAGTCCGCTGTTGTTTTAGATCACGCGTGCAGCTTCAAGCAGACGCGACACCACCCACGACTTCGTGCGGGACAGCGGACGCGATTCCGTGATCTCAACCTTGTCGCCTTCGTTGTACTGGTTGGCTTCGTCGTGCGCGTGGTACTTCTTCGAGCGCACCACGTACTTGCCGTACAGCGGATGCTTGACGCGGTTTTCGATCAGGACCGTGACGGTCTTGTCCATCTTGTTGCTGACAACGCGACCGACGAGCGTGCGCTTCAGGGACGTTGCGGCTTCAGTCATTTCTGGTTCCCCTTCTGGCCCAGCACGGTGCGGACACGCGCAATGTCACGACGCACCTTCTTCAGCTGGCTGGTGTTCTGCAGCTGTTGCGTCGCTTTTTGCATGCGCAGGCCAAATTGGGCCTTCAGCAGCTCGGAGAGCTCCTGGTTCAGCCCGGCGACATCTTTGTCGCGCAGTTCGGATGCTTTCATGGTGTGTGCTCCTTACGTTCCGACCTGACGCACCACGAAACTGGTCGCGATCGGCAGCTTGGCAGCAGCCAGGCGGAATGCCTCGCGTGCCAGTTCTTCGCCAACGCCGTCCATTTCGTACAGCATCTTGCCCGGCTGAATTTCAGCCACGTAGTATTCCGGGTTGCCCTTACCGTTACCCATACGGACTTCGGCAGGCTTCTTCGAGATCGGCTTGTCCGGGAAAATCCGGATCCAAATGCGGCCGCCACGCTTGATGTGACGGGTCATCGCACGACGCGCCGACTCAATCTGACGCGCGGTCAGACGGCCACGGCCCATCGCCTTCAGACCGAACTCGCCGAACGAGACTGCGTTGCCGCGCGTCGCGATACCGGTGTTACGGCCCTTCTGCTCCTTGCGGTACTTCCTGCGCTTAGGTTGCAGCATGTTTATTCTCCAGTCTTGGCGTCGGCGCCACGACGGGCACCTGCACCAGCACCGCGGCGCTGACCGGCCGGGCGACCTTCGCCCTCACGGCGACGACCTTCCGGGCGACCCGGACGCTTGCGACGCTCTTCTTGCGGCTCCTCCACTACGGGTGCGTCGTTGCGACCGAGATGGTCACCCTTGTACACCCACACCTTGACACCGATGATGCCGTAGGTGGTTTCCGCTTCGGAGAAACCGTAGTCGATATCGGCACGCAGCGTGTGCAGGGGCACACGGCCTTCGCGGTACCACTCGGTACGGGCGATTTCGATGCCGTTCAGACGACCCGAGCTCATGATCTTGATGCCTTGGGCACCCAGACGCATCGCATTCTGCATCGCGCGCTTCATTGCGCGACGGAACATGATGCGGCGCTCCAGCTGCTGCGTGATCGAATCGGCAATCAGCTGTGCATCGACTTCTGGCTTGCGGATTTCTTCGATGTTCACGTGCACGGGCACGCCCATGCGGCGCTGCAGCTCAGCCTTCAGCAGTTCGATGTCCTCGCCTTTCTTGCCGATCACCACGCCCGGACGCGAGCTGTAAATGGTGATACGAGCATTCTTGGCCGGACGCTCGATGACCACGCGGCCCACCGATGCGTTCTTCAGCTTCTTCTTCAGAAACTCGCGAACCTCGATGTCTTCCTTGAGCATGCCGGCAAACTGGGTGTTGCTCGCGTACCAGCGCGACGCCCAGTTACGGCTGACAGCCAGACGGAAGCCAGTCGGATGAATCTTCTGTCCCATCGTGACCCCTTAGTTGCCCAGCGTCACAGTGATGTGACAGGTTTGTTTCTCGATGCGGTTGCCACGGCCCTTCGCACGCGCAGTGAAGCGCTTGAGCGACGTGGCCTTGTCGATGTAGATCGACTTGACCTTCAGCTCGTCGATATCGGCGCCTTCATTGTGCTCGGCGTTCGCGATAGCGGACTCAACCACCTTCTTCACGATGCCAGCCGCCTTCTTCGGGCTGAACGTCAGCACGTTGAGCGCGCGCTCGATCGACAGGCCGCGAATCTGGTCAGCAACCAGGCGCGTCTTCTGTGCAGAGATACGGGCGCCGCGATGAATCGCTTTAACTTCCATGATTGCCCCTTATCGCTTCGCTTTCTTGTCGGCAGCGTGGCCCTTGAACGTACGCGTGAGCGCAAATTCGCCGAGCTTGTGGCCAACCATGTTTTCCGTGACATACACGGGCACGTGCTGACGACCGTTGTGAACGGCAATCGTCAGGCCGATGAAGTCCGGCAGAATGGTCGAACGACGCGACCAAGTCTTGATGGGCTTCTTGTCCTTCGTCTGCACCGCCGCCTCAACCTTCTTCAGCAGGTGGGCGTCAATGAAAGGACCCTTTTTTACGGAACGAGTCATATCTAAGCTCCTACCTACCGATTAACGCTTGTGACGGCGCTGAACGATCATGCTGTCAGTGCGCTTGTTACGACGGGTGCGGTAGCCCTTGGTCGGCGTGCCCCACGGGGACACCGGATCACGGCCAGCAGCAGTCTTACCTTCACCACCACCATGCGGGTGATCGACCGGGTTCATCACCACACCGCGAACGGTCGGGCGAATACCGCGCCAACGGGTTGCACCGGCCTTGCCGATCTGGCGCAGGCTGTGCTCTTCGTTGCCGACTTCACCGATGGTCGCGCGGCACTCGATGTGCACGCGGCGCACTTCACCCGAGCGCAGGCGCACTTGAGCGTAGATGCCTTCGCGAGCCAGCAGCACGGCGGACGTGCCGGCCGAACGGGCAACTTGAGCACCCTTGCCCGGCAGGATTTCCACGCAGTGGATCGTCGTACCGACCGGAATGTTGCGGATCGGCAGGTTGTTACCGGCCTTGATCGGCGCTTCCGAGCCGTTAGCGATGGCTTGGCCAACCACAGCGCCCTTCGGGGCGATGATGTAGCGGCGCTCGCCGTCAGCGAACAGCACGAGCGCGATGTTGGCGCTACGGTTCGGGTCGTATTCCAGGCGTTCGATCTTGGCCGGGATACCGTCCTTATCGTTACGCTTGAAGTCGACGACGCGATAGTGATGCTTGTGACCACCGCCCTTGTGACGGGTGGTGATGTGGCCGTTGTTGTTACGACCCGACTTCTGGATTTGCTTTTCCAGCAGCGGAGCGTGCGGCGCGCCCTTGTGAAGGTCGGGGTTAACGACCTTCACCATCGAGCGGCGGCCCGGCGATGTCGGCTTGGTTTTGACGAGTGCCATGATTACTTGGCCTCCGCTTCAAAATTGATTTCCTGGCCCGGCTTCAGCGAAACATAGGCCTTCTTCACGTGGTCACGGCGACCCATGAAGCGACCGAAGCGCTTTTGCTTGCCCTTCTGGTTCAGGATCTGGACGGACTCGACCTCGACCTTGAACAGCAGTTCGACAGCAGCCTTCACTTCGCCTTTGTTGGCGTCGCGAGCCACTTCGAACACGACCTGCTCGTTCTTCTCGGCCACCAGGGTTGCCTTTTCAGACACCACAGGCGCCAGCAGCACCTGCATCAGGCGATGGTCGTTCTTGGCAACTTGCGTCATTTCAGCAACTCCTCGATCTGCGCGACGGCTGCCTTGGTCACGAGCACCTTCTTGTAGTGCACGAGCGACAGCGGGTCGGCGTGACGCGGCTCAACCACGAGCACGTGCGCCAGGTTGCGCGATGCCAGGAAGAGGTTTTCGTCCAGGTTATCGGTAATCACGAGCACCGAATCCAGGCCCATGGCGCGGAACTTGTCGGCCAGCAGCTTGGTTTTGGGCGCGTCGACGGACAGGCTGTCAACGACGTTGATGCGACCTTCACGGGCAAGCTGCGAATAAATCGAGCGCATGCCGGCGCGGTACATCTTCTTGTTGACCTTCTGCGAGAAGTTTTCTTCCGGGCTATTCGGGAAGATACGACCACCCCCGCGCCACAGCGGAGAGGAGCTCATACCTGCACGGGCGCGGCCCGTACCCTTTTGACGCCACGGCTTCTTGGTCGTGTGCTTGACCTCTTCACGGTCCTTCTGCTTACGGTTACCGCTGCGAGCGTTGGCCTGGTAAGCGACGACGACTTGGTGAACGAGGGCTTCGTTGTAGTCACGGCCGAACACTTCCGGCGAGGCAGCAACGCCGGCGCCGAGTTGACCGTTGTCCTGGAGCAGCTTCAGTTCCATGCGTTTGCTCCTTATGCCTTCTTGGCGCGGGCCTTCACGGCCGGCGTGACGATGACTTGACCGCCCTTGGCGCCCGGAATCGCACCCTTGACCAGCAGCAGCTTGCGTTCTGCATCGATCTTGGCGATTTCCAGATTCTGAACGGTACGGGTGACGTCACCCATATGACCGGTCATGCGCTTACCCGGGAACACGCGGCCCGGATCCTGCGCCATACCGATCGAGCCCGGCACGTTGTGCGAGCGCGAGTTACCGTGCGAGGCGCGACCCGACGAGAAGTGGTAACGCTTGATGGTACCGGCGTAGCCCTTACCAATCGTCACACCCTGGACGTCGATCTTCTGACCGACTTCAAACAGGTCGACGCTGATGTTCGCACCAGGCTGGAATTCAGCGGCACGAGCGGCATCCACTCGGAATTCTTTGATGACTTCGCCCGCTTCCACGCCGGCTTTGGCGAGATGACCCGCCAGCGGCTTGGTGACGCGGCTGGCGCGTCGGGTGCCGAAGGTGACTTGAACCGCGGTATAACCGTCGGTCTCGTCCGTCTTGATTTGCGTCACGCGGTTGTCGCCGACCTCGAGCACGGTGACGGGAATCGAATCACCGTCGTCCGTGAAAATACGGGTCATGCCAACCTTGCGACCTACAAGGCCAAGGCTCATGGTTTGCTCCATTCCCAGCTGCGATTGGCCGGGGCTGATTGATACTACGAATCTTGAACTGGACTGCGCCTAAAGAGACAGCGCGAGGCCAAATGGCCAGCCCACTCCCCTGACTAAAGGGGTAGCCCTACAATATATCCGGGTTACGGACAATATGCAAGAGCGATTGCCAGATGCGGGCCGGGGCATCGTGTGCAATGCAACATTCGGCGCCAAAAGCAAAACGGCGAGCACTTGGCTCGCCGCTTGCCCGTTACCGGAGTAATCCGGCAGCGTTGTGTTGCTTACTGCAGCTTGATCTCGACGTCCACGCCAGCCGGCAGATCCAGCTTCATCAGCGCATCGACGGTCTTGTCCGTCGGATCGACGATGTCCATCAGGCGCTGGTGCGTACGGATCTCGAACTGGTCGCGGCTGGTCTTGTTAACGTGCGGCGAACGCAGAACGTCGAAACGCTGGATGCGGGTCGGCAGGGGCACCGGGCCCTTGACGATCGCGCCGGTGCGCTTGGCGGTTTCAACGATTTCAGCGGCCGACTGGTCGATCAGGCGATAGTCGAAAGCCTTCAGGCGGATACGGATCTTCTGATTCTGCATGATGTTTCCTTAAAGAGCATGGCGGCCGGGCCGCCGGTAGATTGAAAGAGCGATGCAACAAGCGATGCGCCGCACCCCTTACGAGGAACAGCGCATCGATCCGCCTTTTACTTCAGGATCTTGGCAACGACGCCAGCACCCACGGTACGGCCGCCTTCACGGATAGCGAAGCGCAGACCTTCTTCCATGGCGATCGGGGCGATCAGCTTGACAGTGATCGACACGTTGTCGCCCGGCATGACCATTTCCTTGCCTTCCGGCAGGGCGATCGAGCCAGTCACGTCCGTCGTACGGAAGTAGAACTGCGGGCGGTAGTTGTTGAAGAACGGCGTGTGACGGCCGCCTTCGTCCTTCGACAGGATGTAGACCTCGCCCGTGAATTCCGTGTGCGGCTTGATCGAGCCCGGCTTGGCCAGCACTTGGCCGCGCTGGACGTCTTCGCGCTTCGTACCGCGCAGCAGAATACCGACGTTGTCGCCTGCCTGACCTTGGTCCAGCAGCTTGCGGAACATTTCCACGCCCGTGCACGTCGTCTTGTCGATCTTCGGCTTGTCGCCGTCCATGGCGATACCGACGATTTCGATTTCTTCGCCGACCTTGATGATGCCGCGCTCGATACGGCCGGTCACCACGGTGCCGCGGCCCGAGATCGAGAACACGTCTTCCACCGGCATCAGGAACGTACCGTCAACAGCGCGCTCCGGCGTCGGGATGTAGGTGTCCAGTGCGTCGGCCAGGTTCATGATGGCCACTTCGCCCAGTTCGCCCTTGTCGCCTTCCAGCGCCAGCTTGGCCGAACCCTTGATGATCGGGGTGTCGTCGCCCGGGAAGTCGTACTTCGACAGAAGTTCGCGCACTTCCATCTCGACCAGCTCCAGCAGCTCAGCGTCGTCCACCATGTCGCACTTGTTCAGGAACACGACGATGTAAGGCACACCAACCTGGCGAGCCAGCAGGATGTGCTCACGCGTTTGCGGCATCGGGCCGTCAGCGGCCGAGCACACCAGGATGGCGCCGTCCATCTGGGCGGCACCGGTGATCATGTTCTTGACGTAGTCGGCGTGGCCCGGGCAGTCAACGTGCGCGTAGTGGCGGTTAGCCGTTTCGTACTCGATGTGCGCGGTGTTGATCGTGATGCCGCGTGCCTTTTCTTCCGGCGCTGCGTCGATTTCGTCGTACTTCTTCGCGGTACCACCGAACTTGCTCGACAGCACGGTTGCGATCGCTGCGGTCAGCGTCGTCTTGCCGTGGTCAACGTGACCAATCGTACCAACGTTCACGTGCGGCTTGGTCCGCTCGAACTTTTCCTTTGCCATGTCAGCTCCTCAATTCGGAATCGGCTAATTACTAGATTTGGATGCGGGCAGCACGCACACGCGCGCCGCCCAAAACACGTTGATTACTTCGTACCCTTAGCAGCCATCACAGCTTCGGCGATGTTCTTCGGTGCCTCAGCATATTGCTTGAATTCCATGGTGTACGTGGCGCGGCCTTGCGTTTGCGAGCGCAGCGACGTCGAATAACCGAACATTTCCGACAGCGGGACTTCGGCCTTGATGATCTTGCCACCGCCCACCATGTCGTCCATGCCCTGCACGATCCCGCGGCGGGACGACAAGTCGCCCATCACGGTACCCGTGTAGTCTTCCGGCGTTTCCACTTCCACAGCCATCATCGGCTCGAGCAGAACCGGGGTGGCGCGACGCATGGCTTCCTTGAAAGCCATCGAGCCGGCCATGCGGAACGCGTTTTCGTTCGAGTCCACGTCGTGGTACGAACCGAACGTCAGCGTGACCTTCACGTCCACCACCGGGAAGCCCGCCAGAATACCGGCCGGCAGCGTGTCGACGATACCCTTCTCGACCGCCGGGATGTATTCGCGAGGAATCACACCGCCCTTGATGGCGTCGACGAATTCGAAGTTCTTGCCAGCCTTCTTCGCCTCGTCGTCCGCCGGCTCCAGCGTGATCACAGCGTGACCGTACTGACCGCGACCGCCGGACTGCTTGACGAACTTGCCTTCAACGTCTTCAACCTTCTTGCGGATGGTTTCGCGGTAGGCAACTTGCGGGGCGCCGATGTTGGCTTCCACGCCGAATTCGCGCTTCATGCGATCGACCAGAATTTCGAGGTGCAGCTCACCCATACCCGAAATGATGGTCTGGCCCGATTCTTCATCGGTACGCACGCGGAACGACGGATCTTCAGCAGCCAGGCGGTTCAGGGCGATACCCATCTTTTCCTGGTCAGCCTTGGTCTTCGGCTCGACAGCCTGCGAGATCACCGGCTCCGGGAACACCATGCGCTCGAGAATGATCGGAGCGCTCGGGTCGCACAGCGTGTCACCCGTGGTGGCGTCCTTCAGGCCCACTGCGGCGGCGATGTCACCTGCCAGCACTTCCTTGATTTCTTCGCGCTGGTTGGCGTGCATCTGCAGAATACGGCCCAGACGCTCCTTCTTCTGCTTCACCGGGTTGTACACGGTGTCGCCCGAGTTGATCTTGCCCGAGTAGACGCGGAAGAAGATCAGCTGACCAACGAACGGGTCGGTCATGATCTTGAACGCCAGCGCCGAGAACTTCTCGTTGTCGTCTGCCTTGCGCTCGAGCTTCTTCTCTTCGTCGTTTTCGTCGATGCCTTGAACCGGCGGAATGTCGACCGGCGACGGCAGGAAGTCGATCACGGCGTCGAGCATGCGCTGCACACCCTTGTTCTTGAACGCAGTGCCGCACAGCATCGGCTGGATTTCGCAGGCGATGGTACGGTCGCGCAGCGCCTTGACGATCTCAGCACGGGTCAGCTCTTCGCCGCCCAGGTACTTTTCCATCAGCGCTTCGCTGGCTTCAGCGGCCGACTCGACCATCTTCTCGCGCCACTCGTTGCATGTGTCAACGAGCTCAGCCGGGATGTCGGTGTATTCGAACTTCACGCCCTGGCTGGCTTCGTCCCAAATGATCGCCTTCATTTCCAGCAGATCGACGACGCCCTGGAAGCCATCTTCAGCGCCGATGGGCACCACGACGGGCACCGGGTTGGCCTTCAGGCGGGTCTTCAGCTGATCATAGACCTTGAAGAAGTTCGCGCCGGTACGGTCCATCTTGTTGACGAACGCCAGACGCGGCACCTTGTACTTGTTGGCCTGACGCCAGACGGTTTCCGACTGCGGCTGCACGCCACCCACTGCGCAGTACACCATGCACGCGCCGTCCAGCACACGCATGGAACGCTCCACCTCAATGGTGAAGTCCACGTGGCCCGGGGTGTCGATGATGTTGAAGCGGTGCTCGGGGTAGTTGCCGCCCATGCCCTTCCAGAAGGCGGTGGTAGCAGCAGACGTGATGGTGATGCCGCGCTCCTGCTCCTGCTCCATCCAGTCCATGGTGGCAGCGCCATCATGCACTTCACCGATCTTGTGGTTCACACCGGTGTAGAACAGGATCCGCTCGGTCGTGGTGGTCTTGCCGGCGTCGATGTGAGCGGAAATACCGATGTTACGGTAGCGCTCAATGGGGGTCTTACGAGCCACGGTTAATCCTCAGATTCGTCAACGGGGCGCCGGCCCACGGCCAAGCGCCCCTAATACAAATGGGCGAGATGTGCGCACACAGCCCGCCCAGCAACCAACAACGTCTCGCGTCGCTTAGAAGCGGAAGTGCGAGAACGCCTTGTTGGCTTCAGCCATGCGGTGCACTTCGTCGCGCTTCTTCATGGCGCCGCCGCGGCCTTCCGACGCTTCGAGCAGCTCACCAGCCAGACGCAGGGCCATCGACTTCTCGCTGCGCTTCTTCGCAGCTTCCCGCAGCCAACGCATCGCCAATGCCAGACGACGCGACGGCCGGACTTCGACCGGCACCTGATAGTTGGCGCCACCAACACGACGGCTCTTCACTTCGACCACCGGCTTGATGTTGCCGATAGCCAGCGTGAACACCTCGATCGGCGCCTTGCCTGCTTTCTTCTCGATCTGGTCGAACGCACCGTAGACGATACGTTCAGCCACCGACTTCTTGCCGTCCAGCATCAGGACGTTCATGAACTTGGCGACTTCCACATTGCCGAACTTCGGGTCCGGCAGAATTTCCCGCTTGGGGACTTCACGACGACGTGGCATCTTCTTTCCTTCTCTGTTCAGTTGAGAACCGCTTCGGTTCTCCGGCCACCAACTAGCTTGTCTTCCAACAATCTGAGCCGGGTGACCACTTACTCGACGGTGCCAGTGCGGTCAAAAAACGCACCGTTGTACCGCCTGCTCATGACAAGACCGTGACCGCAAATGCGGCGCGATCTCACTGACGACTTAAGCCGCCTTCGGACGCTTCGCGCCGTACTTCGAACGCGCTTGCTTACGGTCCTTGACGCCTTGCAGGTCAAGGGAGCCGCGCACGATGTGGTAACGCACACCCGGCAAGTCCTTCACACGGCCGCCGCGGATCAGCACGACGCTGTGTTCTTGCAGGTTGTGGCCTTCACCGCCGATGTACGAAATGACTTCGAAACCGTTGGTCAGGCGCACCTTGGCGACCTTACGCAGTGCCGAGTTCGGCTTCTTCGGCGTCGTGGTGTACACGCGGGTGCACACGCCGCGACGCTGTGGGCAGTTCTCAAGTGCCGGGCTCTTGCTCTTCAGCTTTTCCGAGACGCGGGGCTTGCGAACCAGTTGATTGATGGTTGGCATTGTTCAATCCAGCTTGGTTTTTGAAAAATCGCCGGTTCACATAACGTGAACGCCTCATTTGTGAGGCGGACGGCGCAATCGGGTTTTATGGAAGTGGCGAGCAGAACGCTCTGAAGGGAGGACCTGCGGGAACAGATCAAGACCAAAGAGCGCGAGCCCGTCTGGTTCAGATGTCTTGCACAGCGCTTTGCCGGGCATGGACGCGCGAAACCAGAAGCCAAAAACTCGAATCTGGCACTATAGCGGCCCGCCTTGCAAGCGTCAAGCGCGCCGCCTCTCTGGCGACGCGCGCAGGCAATCAGCAGCGGCGCGGTGTGGCGCCGATGGCACGCGAAGCACGCGCAGGCCAAACAAAGACGAGTGCGGCCGTCGCCACAAACCCAAGCGCCAGAACGGATACGCCGATCCAGCCCGCGCTCGCCCAAGCCACGCCGGCCAGTCCACCGCCTGCAGCTGCACCAAAGAAGAACGCGCCGGTGTACAGACCATTCACGCGCCCGCGAATCTCCGGTGACAGGGTGTTCACCATGTAGCGGCCGAGCGCCTGGTCGCCGATGGCACCGAAGTCCAGCAACAACGCTGCGGCGGCCAGCATGGTCAACATGACGGGGACGCTCAAGCCCGGCAGCAGCGCCGAAGCCAGCGCCAACAGCAGACCCGTCGCCGCGCTGCCATGCGCGAGCAGCGTGCCAACGCGCACCAAGCCGCGATCGGCCAGCCGTCCGGCGATGGGTGCCGCCACGACGCCGGCCGCGCCGCACAGCGCAAAGATGCCGATGCCGTTCTGGGTAAGGAGGAACGGCGCTGCCGCCAGCCGCAATGCAACAGCGGTCCAGAACAGCGTGAAGGCCGCCATCAGCAAAGCTTGCGTGGCGGCGCGGCGACGCAATACCGGTTCGCTGCGCAGAAGATGGCCATACGACTTGAGCAGCGCGCCGTACGACAGCGCACGCGGCGGCACGAAGGTCGGCATCACGCGCGGCAGAAGGACGGCCAGCACGGCAATCGCCACCGCAGATGCGCCGTAGAACGCGCGCCAGCCCCATTGCGCCGCGATCAGGCTGGCCGCCGGGCGTGACAGCAGGATGCCCAGGTTCAGGCCGATCATGATGTCGCCGAGCACGCGGCCGCGCCGGTGGTCTGCGGCGAGGCGCCCCGCCAGCGCGATCAGCATCTGAATGACCGTCGACGTCAGGCCAATGGCAAAGGCGGCCAGCATCAGCACTTGGCCGCTCTGCGCAACCGTGGTCAGCGCCAGCGAAGCCACCGCGCCCCAAAGCGTGCGCGAGGCGAGCGCGCGGTTGTCCTGCAGATCGGTCAGCGGCATCAGCAGCAACAGGCCGATGCCGTAGCCGACGAGCGTGGCGGTCACCAGCAGCCCGGTGGCGGCCGTGGTCCAACCGATGCTCGCAGCGATCTCGGCAACGAGCGGCTGGATGCCGAACAGGTTGATGACGATGAGCCCGACGGCGGCGGCAAACAACGGTGTGGCGCCGCGGGGCAGCCGGTCGGCAACTGGCGGGTTGGACACGGTAACGGCAGGAGCTTCGGTAGTCATGATGAACAGGGCGAGGGATGGGAGCGCCCATCGTAGCCAGCCGATTCGCGCAGATTAAGGTAGCCTCTGGCGCAATATTGTTTCCGCAAGTGCGCAAATATGGATCGACTCTCTGACGTGATGATCTTCGTGCAGGTGGTGGAGCGCGGTAGCTTGTCGGCGGCGGCAGATGCAATGGGCATGTCGCGCGGTGTGATCAGCAAGGCGCTGGCGCGGCTGGAGGCTCGGCTTCAGACACGTCTGCTGCAACGGACAACGCGGCGCCTGTCGCTCACCGAAGCGGGCGCGGCGTTCTTCGAGAAAAGCCGCGAGGGTCTGGCGCTCGTCGATGCTGCGGAGCAGGCCGTGAGCGCCTTGCGCGATGAGGCGCGCGGCACGTTGCGGGTGTCGGCGCCGGCCTCGTTTGCGGTGACATTGCTGGCACCGCTGCTGGGCGCATTCCAGGCGCGCTACCCCGCCGTGCAGATCGATCTGGACATGAACGATCGCTACGCGGATCTTGTCGCCGGGCGCATCGACGTGGCGATCCGCATCGGCATGCTGGAGGATTCTTCGCTGGTGGCGCGGCGACTGGCGAGTTGCGCGCACGCCATCTACGGCTCGCCGTCGTATTTTCGCGAGCGGGGGATTCCGCAATCGCCGGAGGATTTGCGCAATCACAACTGCCTCGTCTACGCCAATTACGACGGACCGCACGACTGGGTGCTGACGGACGCAGCCGGCCAGCGCCATATCGCTCATGTAAATGGCTCGATGCTGGCCAACAACAGCCTCGTGCTGCGCGAGGCAGCGCGTTCAGGGCTGGGCGTGTCGCTGGGGCCGGCGTATCTCGTGCGCGACGATATTGCCGCCGGCCGGCTGCAGGCGGTGCTGACGAACTACACAGCGCGCGAGGTGCCCCTGCACGCCGTGTTCACGCAGCGCGTGCATCTGCTGCCGAAGGTACGGGCGTTTGTCGATTTCCTGAGTGACCATATCCGCAGCAGCGGCGTGATGGGTCCATTGCCGCCGTCCGCTTAAGCCTGCTCGCGGCATTTCTCCAGCACGTCGAGCAGCGCCTGGCCGTAGCGGTCCAGTTTTGCCATGCCAATGCCCGGCAGCTCGCCGAGCGCCTCGCGCGAATCCGGATCGGTCTCGGCAATGCGCGCGAGTGTGGCGTCGTGAAAAATCACATATGCGGGCACGCTGTGCTCACGCGCGGCCTGCGTACGCCAGGCCCGCAACGCCTGCCAACGCACCTGCGCCTCGGCGGAAAGCTCAGCGGCCGGATCGGCGCGACGCTCCTTCTTCGTCGACGATGACGACGCGCCGCGCACCTTCTCGGCCTGACGGCGCAGGATCACCGACTGCGCGCCCTTGAGCACGGGGCGCGCGGCGTCGGTCAGGATGAGCGCGCCGTGGCCGCCGTGATCCACTGCAAACAAACCCTGCGCGACCAGCTGTCGGAACACGCCGCGCCACGCGGCTTCTGACAAATCGCTGCCGATGCCGAAGGTGGAGAGCGTCTCGTGGTGCCACTGTTTGATGCGCTCGGTCGCATTGCCGCGCAGGATATCGATGAGCTGGCCAGCGCCAAAGCTCACGCGACTGGCCTGCTGCACGCGGTATGCGCAGGACAGCGCCATCTGCGCCTCACGCGTGGCGTCCCAGGTTTGCGGCGGCGTCAGGCAGGTATCGCAGTTGCCGCACGGCTGGCTGCTTTCACCAAAGTACGCGAGCAGCGCCACACGGCGGCAGCTTGCGGCTTCGCACAGGCCGAGCAGCGCTTCGAGCTTGGCGGTTGATACGCGCTTGTGCGCATCGTCCGCGTCGGACTCGTCGATCATGCGGCGCTGCTGCACGACGTCGGCCAGGCCATATGCCATCCACGCGTTGGCCGGCATGCCGTCGCGGCCAGCGCGACCGGTTTCCTGGTAATAGCCTTCCAGGCTCTTCGGCAAATCCAGATGCGCAACGAAACGCACGTCGGGCTTGTCGATGCCCATGCCAAAAGCGATGGTCGCCACCATCACGACGCCCTCCTCCTTGCGGAAGATCGCCTGATGGCGGGCGCGCACTTCAGAGTCCATCCCGGCGTGATACGGCAGCGCGCGGATGCCCTGCTCGGCAAGCCACTGCGCGGTCTCTTCCACCTTCTTGCGCGACAGGCAGTAGACGATGCCGGCGTCGCAGGTGTCGCCGTCCATGTGTTCGGCACGGATGAAGCGCAGCAGTTGCTGACGCGCGCTGTCCTTCTCGACGATGGTGTAGCGGATGTTCGGGCGGTCGAAGCTGGAGAGGAAAACGCGCGCGTCGGTCAACGCCAGCCGTTCGACGATCTCGTCACGCGTGACGGCGTCGGCCGTGGCGGTGAGCGCAATGCGCGGCACGTGCGGGAAGCGCTCGTGCAGCACAGAAAGCTGGATGTATTCCGGCCGGAAATCGTGCCCCCATTGCGACACGCAGTGCGCTTCGTCGATAGCGAACAGGCCGATGCGCGATCGCTCAAGCAAGTCGAGGAAGCGCGGCGTCATCAGCCGCTCGGGCGCGACATAGACGAGATCCAGCCGGCCTGCCGCCAGATCCCGCTCGACCTGCGCGGCCTCGGCGCCCGTCAGCGCGGAGTTGAGATACGCGGCGCGCACGCCGGCCTCTTCCAACGCCGCCACCTGATCCTGCATCAGCGCGATCAGCGGCGACACGACGATGCCGGCGCCCTGCCCGCGCCGGTGCCGCACGAGCGCCGGAATCTGGTAGCAGAGGGATTTGCCGCCGCCGGTGGGCATCAGCACGAGGCAATCGCCGCCGTCTGCCACATGGGTGACGATCTCCGCCTGCGGGCCGCGGAAGGCGCTGTAGCCGAACACATCGTGCAGCACCGCATGCGTGGCGGCGGCGGTGTCTTCGGGCAGCGCCTGCAGCGCGTGGTCTATGGCGGGGGAGTCGTACATCGGGGCGGCGGGTGCGCGCGGTGTCACGCGCGGGCTGGGCGAAACCGCTATTGTGACAAACCCCGCCGAGGGGTGGTCAATCAGGACAGTCGGATTGTCGGAAACGCCGCGATCAGACCTTGCGCGCAACGATGCGATGGATCGTGCGCCCCGACGACTGACTGACAGCCGCTTCGTCGAAAACCAGCTCGGTGCCGGCCAGCGCCTCGCGCACGGGCGCCGCATCGAACGACGTGAACAACCGGCCGCGCCCATCGCGCTGATCAGCCTCAGGCGTGACGCGCCAGCTCAGGTACAGCGTGCCCTCCGGGCGCAGCAGCGACACCAGGCGCTCCACCGACGCACCAATCTGTTCGGGCGGCAAATGCATGATGACGGTCTCGCAGATGACGTTGTCGAACGCGCCTTCGGCAATGCCGACCAATTCGGGCAAGAGCGCTTGCCGGAACGACAGCCCCGGATATTGCTCGCGTGCCGCTTCCAGCAGCGCGGCAGACGCGTCGTAACCGACCGCCGGATAACCGTTGGCATTGAGCCACGCCACCTCGCGCCCTGCGCCGCAGCCGATGTCGGCGGTGGCGCCGCCTGCCTTGAACTCGCGGCGCAGCAGCGCGTACAGATCTTCAGGCGCAGGCTGGTCGCGCCACTCCTGCGCGAAGGTTTCGGCGAGCGCGTCGTAGGCGGCAACGGTCTGCGTGTCCATGGAGATCCTATTTCATTGTGAAACTGCGTAGCAGCGTCAGATCGCCGGCCTTGCGCATCGGCACGACAAACGTCTGCTGGCGCTCGGATGGCGTGTTCTCGTCGGTGATGATGGTGACGGTGGCGGTCGTGATCGCGCTGCGGTCATTGCCGCTGCCGTAGTAATTCACATAGACGAGATACGTGCCGGGCACGGGGGCCGGGTTCGAATAGATTTCCGGACCATAGCCGGTGGTGACGTCCACGTCGAGCGCGCCGCCGTTTTCGACCACGCGGTTGCCGTACCAGGCGTGCTGTCCGTCGGGCGAAATGACATGCAGGTCGAGATCGGTGCCGTCGGTGTCCCACGACAGGACCACGCGCAAACGCGGACGCTGCTTGCCGGAGTAGCTGTCGTAGAACTGCACGCGCTTGGCGTCGCCGCGCGCGCTGCGCACCTCGACGCTGTTGCTGCCCGCGCCAAATGCGTACGGACGCGAAAACGTGCCGTCGGCCTCGATGCGTTGCGGCATGGCCACGCCGTTGACGATCAGCGTACCGACCGACGAGCCGTCGGCGCCACGGCGGCGGCGCGGCTTGTTTTCGTCGGTTGCTGCGGCCGCCTTCGGCTGGTTGCGGATGCGCCCGGCGATCATCGACGCGATGCCCTGCCCTTGCGGCGTCGACACCGACACCGCCGGGTAATGCACGTCCTGCGTGTAGCGGGATTCGTCGCCAGCCGAATTGCGCAAGCCGTTGAGCGGCGCGGTGATCTCGATATTCCCGGCGTCGGTTTGCGCAAGCACGCCGCCAGCGGCCGCAAACGTGGCCAGTGCAATGGCAGCGGCGAGACGGAAAGTGGAAGGCATCATGTGCGTCACGTCAGAAGCGGATCGATTTCATCAGCGCCAGCTCGCCGATCTTGCGCAGCGGCACGCTGACGAACTCGCGCCGCTCGTTGGGCGTGTTCTCGTTATAGATCAGCGTCAGTTGCGCGGTGATGAGATCGCGGTCGTGCGCCTTTTCGTCGAAGTTGTAGCCGCCGGCGTTGAAGTTGCCCCAGTAGTTCACGTAGAACAGCCACACGCCAGGACGCGGCGCGGCGGTCGAGAAGATCTCCGGGCCGGCGCCGTCGACGCTGTCCACGTCGAGCCCGCCGCCGTCGGACAGCAGCGGCTGCGCCCAGAACGCATGATCGCCAATCGGCGAAACGACATGCATGTCGACCTCGGCGCGCGGGTCGTCCCACGTGAGGATGGCGCGCAGCTTGGCCGACGTCTTGGTGGTGTCGGCCTCGTAGAACTGCAGGCGTTGGCGCGACTGGCCGTCGGGGCTGACGATTTCGACGCTGTTCGAGCCCGGGCCGAACGCCCACGGGCGCGCGAAGCGGCCTTCGCCATCGCCATACAGCGGCATCGCGTTACCGTTGACGACGAGCACTGGCGGGCGGCGCTGCTTGCCGGCCGCGCGAATGCGTCCGGCGATGAGCGTGCGGTACTTTTGCGCGCCGCGGTCCACGGGCGGTTTTGGATACGCCGCGGTGTATTGCTCCAGCTCGTTGGTCAGCTTGCTGTTGCGCCAGCCGCCGATCGGTCCTTCCAGATCAGCCACCGGCTCAGCCAGCGCCGAAGCGGCCAGCAGCACCGCAACAGTGCCCAGCGCCAAGCGCGTCATCCCACTCTTCACAGCAAACCCTCCCCTCGGATCAGGCGACGCGCCATCGCCTCGACAAACTGTTCGTCCTGCCCGCGCGGGTGCCGCGCAAAAGCGAGGTGCAGATATTCGTGTGTCAGCGCGATGCGGTCTTCTTCGGTCGCGAGCCGGTGCACGTAGAGGCGGTTTCGGCGCGCGTCTGCGTAGGGCCGACCTTCGTGCACGACGCACACAGCGGGCAGCGGCGGTGTCTCGTAACCGGGCTCGGCAGCCAAACGCGCCGACCAACCTGGCGCGCGCGCCTGCAGCCACTGCTGCGCACCCGCCACCGGAGAGCAATCCCCCGCCACCGGGCTCTGGAACGACGTGAGCGTCGCCTGCGGCCACCACTGCGCGAGGATGGCGTCGAACCCCTGGCCACGTTGAGCAGCGGCGCGCGCGGCGGTCCAGCTCATCTGGCCGCGCGCGCTGATGGTGCTGTGGTACTGCACGGGCTGGCCTGTCAATACCAGCGTGTCGGTAAATTCGGCTGCGTTGCGGGCAGCGGCCAACGGCAGACGCGGCAGCACGCGCTGCGTGCGCGAACTGTCTGCGATGCGGTAGCAGCCCTTGTCGCGCGAGGCGTGCTGCACGAGGTAGCTGCGCGCCGCTACGGCCAACGCGCGAGCGGCCTGCGGCTCGGCGAGTTCGCCTTCGCGCTCGACCACGCGCGCCACGTAGTCGTTCATGCCCAGGCGGCCAGTGATGACCGGCGTGTTGTTCTGGCGCGCGAGCGTCAACTCGCCCTTGCTCTCAATGGGCAGCGTGTTGCCGTTGGCGAAGCGCACGGCGTAGCGGCCTTCCAGGCTACCGGCGGTGACCGGCTTGCCGCTGACGTCGCGCACCTCACGAATCGGATAACGCGCAAAGAAATCCACCACGACACAGGCATCGTCGTCGGGCACAGGCGTCTGCTCGATCAACGGCGTAAGGCGCGGTGCGGCGGCGGCCAGCACCTGGTTGCTCGACCCGGCACCGCCCAGCCACACGGGCGTGCCGTCGGCCAGCCAGCCGGCGGCACCGCCGATCGACGCGCCGGGGCGCTGCGGGTCGGGCATCGTCCACGTCTTGGCGCGCAGCAGGCCGCCGAAGTCCGACACCGTGCCCTCGCCACGCCCGACGGTCAGCACGGAAACGAGCGTTTGCGCCGCGGTCTCGCGCCCATCGGCCGGGACGGTGCGCAACGCGGTGAGCAGATCGGCGACCGGCACGCGATGCGTCGGTTGCATGGCGCGCAGATCGCGCAACCATGCGGGCGATCCTGCATGCTGCCAGAAGCGGCGCCAATCCGCGCGGTCCAGCCCGAGACGCGCCGGTTCGAAATAGCGTCCGCACGACTGGATGAGCGCGCGCTCGCGGTCGATGCTGTTGCCGGCGGTGCAGCAGTAGACCTCTTCGGCGTCGTTGCCGTGGCACGTGTAGTCGGGCGTGCTGATGCGGCGCGAGACGAGGTAGCTGTAGACGAAGAGCTTCCAGACGCTGCCGAGCGGTGTTTCGGCGTCGCGCGGCAAGGCGGTGGCTTGCGGCATACCGCCGGCCGGGTCAGCGCCGAATTGCCAGAGCTTGGCTTCGTCGCCTTGCAAAGCGGCATATCGCAGCTGCGGAACGGGCTGGCCAACCGGCGCGGCGATGGCGTGCCCAGCCTGCCCGGCAAGCACGCAGGCGCCGGCAGCCCAGAACAGGCCGGTCAGCACACCACGCGCGAGCAGGCGGGAAGGCATCGCCAGATCACTCCACCTTGAACGGATAGCTGGCCGTCTTGCCGTCGCCCTGGAACGCCTTGGCTTCCGGCTGGTACATGCGGAAGTAGCGCACCGGCGGCAACGCAAAGCGGCCCGGTAGCGAGAAGCGCACCAACTGGCGCAGCACGGTCGGGCGCTCCAGGGCGGGCACCGGCTGGTTGTACGAGAGCTGGCCCATTTCGTAAGCGGCCTTGCGCTCGAACGCCTGCGCGCCGTTGCCTTCGTTCGGCTCGCCCTTCAGGCCGTCGATCTGGATGCCCCACGTGGTGGCCTCCACTTCGGCGCCCGGCGGCAGCGGCACTTCGACCAGGCCGTAACGATACGTGCCCTGGCGCGGCGTCAGCACCACCTCGTCGACGTAGAGTGCATTGCTGTCGAGCGTGTCGCCCGGCTTGACCGGTTTAGCGGTAAAGGCGATGCCGCTGCTGGTAGCGTCGGCCGCCGGCTGCTTAGGCGCCTTCGGATCGGCCTTGGCGGGCGCGCTGTCGATCGGCTCAAGACGGTACAGCTTGCGCTCCACCGTGATCGGCAGCTTGGAGGCCTCGGCCGCGCGGCTGCGGTACGACACGATGGCCGATTGCGTGGTCACGTCGGTCGGAGCCGCCGTCAGATCCAGCGCGGCGGGCACTTGCGCGCCGGTCCAGCGCCATGTCGGCACACCGACCGGAGAGCGCGTCGCCTGCCAGCCACCAGCCGAAACAGCCGGTTGGATGGCGGCAACGCTCGCGCCTTGCAGCCCGCCCAGACCCTTCTGCAGCCAGACCAGCGCGACAGCGCGATCCATCGTCGGCATGGCGGCGCTGGTGCGGGCCAGCAGTGGTGCCGGGTCGGTAGCCGAGCGCCCGCCGCCCATCAGCAGAAGGCTTTGCACCAGCGGCGAGGTGTCGGCGGCCAGCGCATTGCGGGCAGCAATGTCAGCAGAGACAAGCGCTTCCGGCACCGGCTGGCCGACTTGGCGCATCAGCTGTGCCGTCAGCACCGTCGCCACCTGGCGGCCACGCGGCGAATCCGGCGCCACGAAGATCAGGCTGTCGCCCGCGGCGGGGTCGGCGTCGGCTGAGGCCTTGGCCGCCTTGCCGCCGCTGGGCGCAAGCTCGTTCGCCACGCCTGAGAGCGGCGTCGCCACCGGCAAGCCCATCTCGTTGGCAAACCACAGCGCCAGCGCGCGGTGCAGCAGCGGCTCGTTCTGGCTGGTGCGCTTGTAGGCTTCGAGCACTTGCTTCCAGTTGTCTGCCGGCAGGCTGATGCCGACCGAACGGCTGGCAAGCCAATCCGCGTAATACGCATACGACGTGATCAGCGCGCTGCTGGTAGTCAGTTCGCCCCACCAGCCGAAGGTGCCGTTGGTGCCCGCCAGCAGTGCCAGACGCTGGCGTTGCGTGCGCAGCAGCGCGTCGACGCCCTGGGTGCCGGCCGGGCCGCCGTCGCCCAGGCGCGTGCCAGTGGCCGCCAGACTCTGTTGGGCCAGTGCCAGCGGGATCAGGCGGCTGGCGGTTTGCTCCGCGCACCCATACGGATATTCGATCAGGTCATCCGCCACACGAGCAAACTGGCTGGCCGTGTTGCCGACCACGCGCAGGCGCACGTCGCGCGCATCGGCCGGCAGGCCAAGCGGCAGGTGCGTGCCCTGCAACTGCGTGAGCGGGACGACGTTTTCACGGTCGGCCAGCCAGCCCGTTGCGTCCAGCTTGAGCGTGGTTTGCAGACGGTCCGAAACCTTGTCGTCCTGCTTCAGCTCGGCATTCACGACACCCGCCTGCAGCGCCGTGACGGGTGCGCGCAGGTAGTTGGCGCCGCGCTTGAGCGTCACGCGCTGGTTGATGTTCAGGCCAGCGCCCGAGACGATCCAGTCGGCGGTGATGTCCTTGTCGGTCTGGTTGAAGGCCACCATGTCCAGGCGCGGCTGATCGTTTTCGCGGAAGCGTTGCGGGCCCGTCCATTTCAGGTACAGCGGCTTGTCGGAGCGGATGCTCGCCGTGCGCTGGCCAACGATGCCGTCCGATGCGCCGGTGGTCGACACGGCGCGCACGGTGATGCGCCAGCGCGCCAGCGAATCCGGCATCTTGAAGGTCATGCGGGCGCGGCCATCGGCGCCGGTCTGCAGGTTGGCGACCCAGGCAGCGGTGTCCTTCTCATCGCGGCGCGGCCGCTCCAGCACCTTTACGCCGCGCTCGTTGTGACGGCCATACGTGCCGCCTGGCTTACCCGGCAGCGAGGCGAGCGCCAGGTCGTAGCTGATGAAACTCTGGCTCGACGTGGTGCGCACGCTGTTGCGGCGCGGGTGATAGAAGAAGTCGACGATGCTGGGCGCCACCTCTGGCTGCAGCACGTAGATCATTTCGTCGACCACAGACACGGTCAGGTTGGCCGGCACAGGCTTGCCCGCCAGCGCGCTGGTCAAGTCCAGCGTGACGGTCTCGCCCGGCGCGTAGACGGCCTTGTCCGCATGCACGCCCAGGTCCAGCGTCGGTTGTGTGACGACAATGCCGGCGTTCTGGAACACCATGTCGCCGTCGCGCACGTACAGCACCGAGAACGTCATGTTGGGCGCGAACTCCGCGCCGATCTTGATGCGCGCGCGGTATTGCGACGGTGTAACCTTCTGCAGGCTCAGCCATTCGCCGCCGCGCGTGAGCAGCGCGTGGCGCTCGACCTTGTCGCGTTCGAGCGTGAGCAGCGCATCGTCCACCGGCAGCGGGAACGTGATCAGCGCTTCGGCCGTGTCGCCAATCTGGTAGCGATCGCGGTCGAACACCATTTCGATATTGCCCGGCACAGTCTGCACGCCATCGCCTGCCACCCAGTGGCTCGACGCAGCAAGCAGGTTGCCGGCGGCATCGCGCACCGACAGCGTGTACGAACCCGGCTGGTCAAACTTGACCGGGAACGTGGCGTTGCCCTTGGCATCCGGCGCGAGCGTGCCTTCGGTGCGCGTGCGCGTTTCCAGGCGCACCAGATCCCACTTGGCGGGCGGAGCGCTGGCTCCGCTTGTGCCACCCACAACCGGCATCGGCGTGAGCGTGAACGAGACGTTCTGCCCCGGCGTGGTGAAGTTCGACGTGGTCGACAGCTTGTACGGCGTGGCGCCACGTGCGATCAGCAGTTCGCGCGTGACCTTCACGCGGTACGCTGCGCCATCGTTGGCAAACACGGTCACGACGTAGCGGCTCGGTTCCTTGGCGGCGGGCAGTTCCAGCTTGGCGTTGCCGTCCCCATCGGTGGTCAGCTCCTGCTGCTCCAGCTTGACGGGGAACAGGCCCGCGTAACGCAGCTCGCCCTCCACCATCGTCACCTGTTGCGCGCGCAGACTGACCGATACCTTGCCGTTCTTGACCGGCTTGCCATCCGGATAGCGCAGGCTGATCTTGCCCTTGACCGCTTCGCCCGTGCCGTAGCTGGCCTTGTCCAGCGAGAGGTTCACGTCAAAGTGCGGCTTGATGTATTCGGCCACGCGGAAGGCGCCGCCATATGTGCCGCCGTTGTAGTCGAAGCGCAGCGAGTAGCCGCCGGCCGGTGCGTTGGACGGCAGCGTAAAGCGCGCATCGGCGCCCGCCTCGCCCGTCAGGCGCGTGGTCGACGTGGCCACCGGCGCACCATTCGGGTCGAGCACTTGCAGCTTGATGTCCCCAGCCGCCGGCACGGTCGATTCGGTCGCGTTCTTGAAGTTGCGGCCGATGAACTTGACGCTCACTTCGTCGCCGGGGCGATACAGCGGGCGATCGGTGAAGGCGTACAGCTTGGTGTTGTAGATCTCGCTGTCGTAATAGAAATTCTCGGAGATGAACACGCCGCCCGCGCGGTCGTTGCCGATCACGTAGCTGCGTTCGGGCGAGACGTGGCGCAGGTCGGCCGTGCCGTCGGCTTCGGTGGTGCCCGAAGCGAGCACGCCTACGCCGTCGGTCCAGTTCACCGATGCACCGCTGACCGGCTTGCCGCTCTTGCGCTCGGCCGTCCACACCATCATTCCCTGCGAAGTGCCCTTGGTGACGGCCACGGTGTCCGACACGAACAGCAGCGTGTGCGCACGGTACGCGCCAATCACCGCTTCAACGATGTACAGGCCGGCCGGCAGCTTGCCGACCGGAATCATCACGTTGCCGGCGTTCTGCGGCATCCATTCGCTGCTGCTGCCTTCGAGCTTCACGTCCTTGGGCGGCGCGATCGGCTTGGCATCCCAGATCGGGTAGCGGAATCGGCCCAGCAGCTCGTAGCCCTTGAGCGGCGCGTACTGCGGGTTGTTCGAGAAGCGCGTGGGCGCGGTCATCTGGTCGCCCATGCTGAACTGCGGCGCGGTCTCCACGGCCTTGCTGCGTGTGGCGAACGACAACACGCGTTGCCAGGCACGGCGGGCTTGGCGCGTCCAGTTGTCCCACAGATAGGCCAGCGTGTTGGCCAGGCCTTCGCCCGTGTAGTTGGCCTTGACGTCGATGCGGTGCAGGTTCTTCTGCGCCTTCAGAAATTCCAGCGGCTGCGGCACGCGGTAGACGAGGATGTCTGCGCCGCCGTAGCGGGAGAGTTCGTCCTTGTATTCGCGACCCGGGGCTTCGAGGCGGACCAGCGCTTCCTGATCGGTGCCGTAGCTCGCATCCGACAAAAGGAAGAACGGCTGCCCTTTGATCGGCTCGTAGCCGCTGCCCGGCACGTCGAACAGCGTTGGGTTCGGCGCTTCCGGCGCATCGGCCGCGTGCGCTGTCGGCACCGAAGCGACCAACGCCAGCACCGTCACGCAGACGGCGGCAACGAGATTGAACGACAGCCAACGGTTGCGCATGAGTTTTTCTACCGTGTCAAAAAGGCCAGACGAAACACGCCGATGAAGTTGGGGTTGCCGCTCTGCGGCTGCCAGCGCGAGTCTTTCCATTGCATCAGTTCAGAAACCGGGACCGCGCGCAGGCCGTTGTCGGTGCGGGTGACGGTGCCGGTGTGGTAAGCGATGTAGCGATCCATCCAGATCATCAGATGCTGGTCGTCGCCTTGATCGAAGAAGAGCAGATCGCCCGGGAGTGCCTGGTTGACATCCTTGGCGATGAAGCGGCTGTTCTGCTGGATGAGCCCAAGCGCCGAGACATACGCCCCGGTGCTGCCATCGAAGCGCGTCCACCGCTGCGTGAGCGTGCGCTGGGCAGGCGTGAGATTCAGTTCGGGCGGGAGTTGTCGTGCGGATTCCGCGTCGCGCATGCCGTTGGCGCGCAGCCACCGGGCGTCGTGCGTGCGCAGCGCCTCGCCGGCGGCAAAGCGCACGAGGCCGGCACAGTCGCGGTGTGTCCAGCGCGGGGTGGGGCCTTGGCGAAGCTGCTCGTTGACGATGCGGACGAACCACGCCCGGAACACGCTGGATTGGTCCGCAGTAAGGGCATCGGCATCCGCCGGAGCCGTGTCGGCCCAGCCCGACAGCGCATGTACAGACGGAGCGAGCAGGCAGGCGCTCGCCGCCGTCAACCAACGGCGGCGGTTCAACGCGGCGGCCTGGGCGCGCAACGTCATTGCTGCGTGCTGGTGTTGTCTTCGGAGGCGGCCGCCGCAGCCGCTGTGGTCGGCGCATTCGCCGCAGGGGCTTGCGCTGCCGTTGCGTCAGCCGGCGGCGGCGTTCCGTCTCCACCGGCAGGCAGACCGCGTCCGCTGGAGAGCCACGTCACCGGCACCCAGCCACGCGACGACGGCACACCGCCATCCAACGCCAGTGACACCGGCGCATACCGCGACAACGCCTTGAGCTTCGGAAACAGATGCGTCTGCGCGGCGTTCAGGAACACCGCTTCCTGGTCGGCCGGCAGCGCGGCACCGGCTTCGCGGCGGACGAGCGGTGCGAGCGATGCGGGCGTCATCGTCAGGACGATGCGATCGGTCTTGTCCTTCGGCAAGCTATCGGCCACGGCGGGGAAGCGCTTGGCGAGCACCGCCAGGGCGTCTTCGACGAGACGCGCGTCCGGCGAGAACACGACCACATCGCCCGCAATGGCCAGCGTGACCGGGAAGTAGCGATCGGCCGACAGTTGCGCCGCAAACGGTGCTCCCGCCGATTGCGCGGTACCGTAGCGCGCGCTGACCGGGCGCTGCCACAGCGTGGCATTGGCGGGCCCTTGCTTTGTCGTCACCGGCAGGCGCTTGTACGGACCGGACTTGTCGTCGGACTGCGCCTTGGTTTCATACGAACCGACGATCTGGCCAAACAGTGCTGCCATGGCCGGCTTGACCGCCTCGGCCTGCGACGCCGACGACAGCTTCGCCACGAACAACGGCGCCACCAGCGACGATTTGCCGTACCAGCATGCTGCCGCCGGCCCCGCAAATGCATCGCCGACATGCGCGGCGGCTTCGCTGATCTCCTTGGCGTCGCCGGCCACGGACTTCAACAGCGTGCCGGCGGCTTTCCAGTCGACCGGCAGCGTCGCGCACGCAGCAGGATCAGACGGCAGCGCACGCCACAGGCCGGCGTTGTCCCACTTGGCAGAAAGCCGGGTCGGGTCGATGAGCGCGGCGCTCTGCCAGCCGTTGCCCGCGCCGTCCTTGGCCGAACCGAAGTCGAAACGCAGCGCTTCAATGCCGGGGAAGTATTGCTGATAACCGAACGACAGATAGTTGGCGCTCACCACAACGTGATGGCCCGTCGGCTCCTGCGCGGGCAGCGCGTACGCCGTGCCTTGCACATTGCGCTTGCCAGCATCGTCGGAGAACAGGGCCGCCAGCGCGTTCGCCTGCTTGGAAATCGGCTTGCCGTCCTTGTCCAGCAGCATGCCCGGCTCGGACAGCGCGATCAGCCGGTCGCCCTTGCTGGCAATCAGGATCGAACGCGTGGCCGAAAGCCTGAGCGCATAGACCGGCGCGCCCGAATCGCCCAGCCCATCGGCGACCTTGCTGAGCTGCGCGTCGCTCGTCGCCACGGTGGCCACGGCTTCGAGCGCCTTGGCCAAGCCGTTGCGCTGCATCGAGAGCACCCAATAGCGCAGCTTGTCGTCCGGGCCACGCCACAGCATCACGCGGGCGGGCTCGTCAAACACGTGCTTGAGCACCGTCTCGGCCAGGTCGAGCTTCTGCTCGTACGCAAGGCGGCGCAGCGCACCGGCCACCGAGAGCCGGTCTTCGTTGCCTTCGTAATAAGCGACGAAATCTTCGGTCAGCACATCGCGCAGCAGCGGCACGCGCAGCACGTCGCGCGGCAGTTGCGACAGGCTTTGGCTGTCGATCAGGGCATCGGGATATGTCAGGTCGAGCTGGACCTGGCGGGCGTGCAGCGCGCGTGTGCGGCCAAACGGGTGCCAGACCATCTGCACCACCGCCGCGCCGGCAACGACCAGGGCGACCGCACCAACGGCGATCTGCTTGCGTGTGAGCTTCATGGAGGAATCGTCGGCAAGACTGGAGGGGCCGGCGACTTGCTGGAACCTGCTCCGCTGGAGGGCGCGCAGATTGTAAAAGTGCCGGTCTATAACCGCGAAATCATAGCGGTTGGCATGTTAAGGCGGGTTAACGTCTCAAGAAAATACGAATCGGGCGACGCCGGTGTTGTTTTTGATGTCTGCACACAGCGCTGGAGAAGAACGCGGGCAAAAAAAAGCCCGGCACATGGCCGGGCTTTGATGGTGTTGCTTGCGTTCGCTTACGCGTCGCCTTCTTGCTGGACGGCAGGCGTTTCGAAGATCGAAGCGGCTTCTTCTTCGGCGATCGCTGCAGCGCGGTCGCGGTCGGCCACTTCCTTCGCCTTGCGGGCGCGGTGGTAGGCCAGGCCGGTACCGGCCGGGATCAGACGGCCAACGATGACGTTTTCCTTCAGACCACGCAGGTCATCGACCTTGCCCATGATGGCGGCTTCGGTCAACACGCGCGTGGTTTCCTGGAACGAAGCCGCCGAGATGAAGCTGTCGGTCGACAACGATGCCTTCGTAATACCCAGCAGCAGGTTCTCGTAGGTCGCCGGACGCTTGCCCAGCGCGATCACCTTGTCGTTCTCGTCGAGCAGGTCCGAACGCTCCACCTGTTCACCCGGGATGAAGCGGGTGTCACCGGTATCGACGATCTGCACGCGGCGCAGCATCTGACGAACAATCACTTCGATGTGCTTGTCGTTGATCTTCACGCCCTGCAGACGGTACACGTCCTGCACTTCGTCGACGATGTAGGTCGCCAGTTCTTCCACGCCCTTCAGACGCAGGATGTCGTGCGGGTCGGCCGGGCCTTCAACGATCATTTCGCCCTTGTTGACCACTTGGCCGTCGTGCACCAGCACCTGCTTTTCCTTGGCGATCAGGAACTCGTGGGCATTGCCGTCGAGATCCGTAATCACCAGGCGCTGCTTGCCCTTGGTGTCCTTACCGAACGAAGTCGTACCGGTGACTTCCGCCAGCACGGCGGCGTCCTTCGGCGAACGGGCTTCGAACAGCTCGGCCACACGCGGCAGACCACCGGTAATGTCACGCGTCTTCTGCGATTCGGTCGGGATACGTGCGAGCACTTCACCCACGTGCACTTGCTGACCGTCCTTCACGGTGATCAGCGCGCCCACCTGGAAGCCGATGGTCACGGAGTGGTCCGTGCCCGGGATCTTCACTTCGGCGCCCGACGAGTCGAGCAGCTTCACCTGCGGACGGATGCCCTTCGTGGCAGCGGTACGACGCTTCGCATCGATGACAACCAGCGTCGACAGACCGGTCACTTCGTCCATCTGCTTGGCGACGGTCACGCCTTCTTCGACGTTCTCGAACTTGATGGTGCCCGAGTACTCCGAAATGATCGGACGCGTCAGCGGATCCCACGTGGCGAGCTGCGTGCCGGCCTTGATGGACTGACCATCCTTGACCAGCAGCGTCGCGCCATACACGATCTTGTGGCGCTCACGCTCACGGCCGTGGTCGTCGGTGATCAGCGCTTCGCCCGAACGCGAGATGACGATCTGCTCGCCCTTCGCGTTGGTGACGTAACGCATGGTCGCCGTGAAACGCACGGTACCGGTTGCCTTCGCTTCCACGCTCGATGCCACTGCCGCACGCGATGCCGCACCACCGATGTGGAACGTACGCATCGTCAGCTGCGTGCCCGGCTCACCGATCGACTGCGCAGCGATCACGCCCACAGCTTCGCCGGAGTTCACCAGCACACCGCGGCCGAGGTCACGGCCGTAGCACTTGGCGCACAGGCCGTAACGCGTGTCGCAAGACAGCGGCGTGCGAACCTTCACTTCGTCCACGCCCAGCGCGTCGATCAGGTCCACCATGTCTTCGTCGAGCAGCGTGCCGGCTTCGATCGCGGTTTCCTGCGTTTCCGGGTTCACCACGTCGTTGACGACCACGCGGCCCAGGATACGGTCGCGCAGGGCTTCGATCACTTCACCGCCTTCGACCAGGGCCTTCATGGCCACGCCGTTGGAGGTGCCGCAATCGTCTTCCACCACCACCAGATCCTGCGTCACGTCGACCAGACGACGGGTCAGGTAACCCGAGTTCGCGGTCTTCAGTGCCGTATCCGCCAGACCCTTACGTGCACCGTGGGTCGAGATGAAGTACTGCAGAACGTTCAGGCCTTCGCGGAAGTTTGCGGTAATCGGCGTCTCAATAATCGAGCCGTCCGGCTTGGCCATCAGGCCACGCATACCTGCCAGCTGACGGATCTGCGCTGCGGAACCCCGTGCGCCCGAGTCGGCCATCATGTAGATGGAGTTGAACGACTCTTGCTTGACGGTGTTGCCGTTGCGGTCGACCACGTCTTCGGTCTGGAGCTGCTCCATCATCGCCTTGCCCACCTGGTCGCCGGCGGCGCCCCAGATGTCCACGACGTTGTTGTAACGCTCCTGGTCCGTCACCAGACCCGACATGTACTGCTTGTCGTATTCCTTCACCTTGGCGGCGGCCTCGGAGATGATCTTCTCCTTGGCCGGCGGCACCAGCATGTCGTCGATGGCGATCGAGATACCGGCGCGCGTTGCCAGGCGGAAGCCCGACTGCAGCAGCTTGTCAGCGAAGATCACGGTTTCGCGCAGACCGCACTTGCGGAACGCCGTGTTGATCAGGCGCGAGATTTCCTTCTTCTTCAGCGGCTTGTTCAGCACCGAGAACGGCAGACCCTTGGGCAGGATCTCCGACAGGATCGCGCGGCCGACCGTGGTCGATTGCAGCGTGATCTTCGGCGCGAAGCGGGCGTCGCCGTCAGCTTCCGGGTTCACCAAGTCGTACTCGGTGATCCGCACGTTCACGCGCGAAGCCAGTTCGACTTCCTTGTTCTCATAGGCGCGGATCACTTCCGAGATGTCGGCGAACGTCATGCCTTCACCGCGGCCGTTGATCTTGTCGCGGGTCGTGTAGTACAGACCCAGCACCACGTCTTGCGACGGCACGATCGACGGATCGCCGTTGGCCGGGAACAGCACGTTGTTCGACGCCAGCATCAGCGTGCGCGCTTCCATCTGCGCTTCGAGCGACAGCGGAACGTGAACAGCCATCTGGTCACCGTCGAAGTCGGCGTTGAACGCCGCGCAGACGAGCGGATGCAGCTGAATCGCCTTGCCTTCGATCAGCACCGGCTCGAACGCCTGGATACCCAGACGGTGCAGCGTCGGTGCACGGTTCAGCATCACCGGGTGCTCGCGGATCACCTCTTCGAGGATGTCCCACACCACCGGCGTCTGGCTTTCCACTTCCTTCTTCGCCGCCTTGATCGTGGTGGCGATGCCCATCGTTTCCAGCTTGTGGAAGATGAACGGCTTGAACAGCTCGAGCGCCATCAGCTTGGGCAGGCCGCACTGGTGCAGCTTCAGCGTCGGGCCCACCACGATGACCGAACGGCCCGAGTAGTCCACGCGCTTGCCCAGCAGGTTCTGACGGAAACGACCGCCCTTACCCTTGATCATTTCAGCCAGCGACTTCAGCGGACGCTTGTTGGCACCGGTCATCGCCTTGCCGCGACGGCCGTTGTCCAGCAGCGAATCCACTGCTTCCTGCAGCATGCGCTTTTCGTTGCGCACGATGATCTCCGGCGCCTTCAGCTCAAGCAGACGCTTCAGACGGTTGTTCCGGTTGATCACGCGGCGATACAGGTCGTTCAGGTCCGACGTGGCGAAACGGCCGCCGTCCAGCGGCACCAGCGGACGCAGCTCGGGCGGCAGCACCGGCAGCACTTCGAGGATCATCCAGTCGGGCTTGATGCCCGAACGCTGGAATGCCTCGAGCACCTTCAGGCGCTTGGCGAACTTCTTGATCTTGGCTTCCGAGCCCGTAGCTTGCAGCTCGGCGCGGATCGTCTCGATCTGCTTCTCGATGTCGATACCGCGCAGCAGCTCGCGAATGCCCTCGGCGCCCATCATGGCGACGAATTCGCCTTCGCCGTACTCGTCGCACTTGGCCAGGTAGTCGTCTTCCGACATGATCTGGCTCTTCTTGAGCGCGGTCATGCCCGGCTCAACCACGACGAATGCTTCGAAGTACAGCACGCGCTCGATGTCGCGCAGCGTCATGTCGAGCACCATGCCCAGACGCGACGGCAGCGACTTCAGGAACCAGATGTGCGCGGTCGGCGCAGCCAGTTCGATGTGGCCCATGCGCTCGCGGCGCACCTTGGCCAGCGTCACTTCAACGCCGCACTTCTCGCAGATCACGCCACGGTGCTTCAGGCGCTTGTACTTGCCGCACAGGCACTCGTAGTCCTTGATCGGGCCGAAGATCTTGGCGCAGAACAGACCGTCACGCTCGGGCTTGAACGTACGGTAGTTGATGGTCTCGGGCTTCTTGACTTCGCCGAACGACCACGAACGGATTTTCTCAGGCGACGCGAGGCCGATCTTGATCGCGTCAAACTGCTCTTCTTGCTGTACCTGACGGAATAGGTCGAGCAATGCTTTCATTCCAAACTCCTTGAGTTTGAGGCTGGCGTCTTGGTGTGACCCAAAGGCGCCGACCCTAAATCTTCGTCAATGGCTGCTGTTACCAGGGCATGGCGATGTTGCCGCCACGCCCTCACCGCATCGGCGCTCAGTTGCGCTCGAGGTCGATGTCGATACCCAGCGAGCGGATTTCCTTCACCAGCACGTTGAACGATTCCGGCATGCCGGCATCGATCGAGTGCTCGCCCTTGACGATGTTCTCGTACACCTTGGTCCGGCCGTTCACGTCATCCGACTTCACGGTCAGCATTTCCTGCAGCACGTAGGACGCGCCGTACGCTTCGAGTGCCCACACTTCCATTTCACCGAAACGCTGGCCACCGAACTGGGCCTTACCGCCCAGCGGCTGCTGCGTCACCAGCGAGTACGGACCGGTCGAACGCGCGTGCATCTTGTCGTCGACCAAGTGGTGCAGCTTCAGCATGTGCATCACGCCCAGCGTGACCGGACGCTCGAAGGCTTCACCGGTGCGACCGTCGAACAGCGTGACCTGTTGCTTGGAAGCAGTCAGGCCCTTCTCCTTCGCGATGTCTTCCGGATAGGCGAGGTCCAGCATGCGACGGATTTCATCCTCATGCGCACCATCGAACACCGGCGTCGCGAACGGCACGCCCTTCTTCAGGTTCTCGGCCAACTCCAGGATCTCAGCGTCCGACAGGCTGTCCAGATCTTCAACCTTGCCACTCTCATTGTAGATCTGACCCAGCAGCTTGCGGATCTCGGCAGCCTTGGCTTGCGCCTTGAGCATGTTGCCGATGCGCTCACCCAGACCGCGTGCGGCCCAGCCCAGGTGGGTTTCGAGAATCTGACCCACGTTCATCCGCGAAGGCACGCCCAGCGGGTTCAGCACGATGTCGGCAGGTGTGCCGTCGGCCATGTAGGGCATGTCTTCGATCGGGGTGATCTTCGACACAACACCCTTGTTACCGTGACGGCCGGCCATCTTGTCGCCAGGCTGCAGGCGACGCTTCACGGCCAGGTACACCTTGACCATCTTGATCACGCCCGGCGGCAGTTCGTCGCCTTGCGTGAGCTTCTTGCGCTTCTCTTCGAACGCGAGGTCGAAGTCGTGGCGCTTCTGCTCGATGGCAACCTTCACGGCTTCCAGTTGCAGCGCGACTTCGTCTTCCGCCGGGCGGATGTCGAACCAGTGCCACTTGTCCAGATCGGCCAGGTATTCTTTCGTAAGCGCGGTGCCCTTGGCCAGCTTCTTCGGACCGCCGTTGGCAACCTTGCCCACCAGCAGACGCTCCAGACGCTGGAAGGCATCGCCTTCCACGATACGCAGCTGGTCGTTCAGGTCCAGGCGGTAGCGCTTCAGCTCTTCGTCGATGATCGACTGGGCGCGCTTGTCACGCACCACGCCTTCACGCGTGAAGACCTGCACGTCGATCACGGTACCGCTCATGCCCGAAGGCACGCGCAGCGAGGTGTCCTTCACGTCGGACGCCTTCTCACCGAAGATCGCACGCAGCAGCTTCTCTTCCGGCGTCAGCTGGGTCTCGCCCTTGGGCGTGACCTTGCCGACCATCACGTCGCCGGCTTCCACTTCTGCGCCGATGTACGTGATGCCCGATTCGTCCAGGCGAGCCAGTTGGGCTTCGGCCAGGTTCGAGATGTCGCGCGTGATTTCTTCCGGTCCGAGCTTGGTGTCGCGAGCAACGACCGACAGCTCCTCGATGTGGATCGAGGTGTAGCGGTCTTCAGCCACGACGCGCTCCGAGATCAGGATCGAATCCTCGAAGTTGTAGCCGTTCCAGGGCATGAACGCGACCAGCATGTTCTGGCCGAGCGCCAGCTCGCCCATGTCGGTCGAGGCGCCGTCAGCGATCACGTCGCCGCGGGCAACGATGTCGCCAACCTTGACCATCGGCCGCTGGTTGATGTTCGTGTTCTGGTTCGAACGCGTGTACTTGATCAGGTTGTAGATGTCGACGCCAACTTCACCAGCGACGGCTTCGGCATCGTTCACGCGGATCACCACGCGGTTCGCGTCAACGTAGTCGACCACGCCGCCACGGGTTGCCTGCACGGCGGTACCCGAGTCCACTGCCACGGTGCGCTCGACGCCAGTACCCACCAGCGGCTTGTCTGCGCGCAGGCAAGGCACGGCCTGACGCTGCATGTTTGCGCCCATCAGTGCACGGTTTGCATCATCGTGCTCGAGGAATGGCACCAGCGAAGCTGCAGCCGACACGATCTGCGACGGTGCCACGTCGATGTACTGCACGCGGTCCGGCGTGACCATACGGGTTTCACGCTCGCTGCCTTCACGCGCGGAGACCAGTTCGTCGATCAGGTTGCCGTCCTTGTCCAGCGTCGCGTTGGCCTGCGCCACCACGTACTTGCCTTCCTCGATGGCCGACAGGTAATCCACCTGGTCGGTCAGCTTGCCGTTTTCAACCTTGCGGTACGGCGTTTCGAGGAAGCCGTAGTCGTTCAGTTGTGCGTACAGCGCCAGCGAGTTGATCAGACCGATGTTCGGGCCTTCCGGCGTTTCGATCGGGCACACGCGGCCGTAGTGGGTCGGGTGCACGTCACGGACTTCAAAGCCCGCACGCTCGCGCGTCAGACCGCCCGGGCCCAGGGCCGAAATACGGCGCTTGTGCGTGACTTCCGACAGCGGGTTGGTCTGGTCCATGAACTGCGACAGCTGCGACGAACCGAAGAACTCGCGAATCGCCGACGAAATCGGCTTCGAGTTGATCAGGTCGTGCGGCATCAGGTTTTCCGTCTCGGCCTGGCCCAGACGTTCCTTCACGGCACGCTCAACACGCGACAGACCGGCGCGGAACTGGTTTTCCGCCAGTTCGCCGACGCAACGCACGCGACGGTTGCCGAGGTGGTCGATATCGTCCACTTCGCCCTTGCCGTTACGCAGGTTCACCAGCAGCTTGATCGTGTCGAGGATGTCCTCGTCCGTCAGCACCATCGGGCCGGTACCGGCCGAACGGTTCAGGCGGCTGTTGACCTTCATGCGGCCAACGCGCGACAGGTCGTACGAGTCTTCGCTGTAGAACAGGCGTTGGAACAGCGCTTCAACGGCGTCTTCGGTCGGCGGCTCGCCGGGGCGCATCATCCGGTAGATGGCGATACGCGCGGCGGTCTGGTCGGCCGTGTCGTCTGTGCGCAGCGTGGCCGACATGTACGGACCTTGATCGAGGTCGTTCGTGTACAGCGTCTGGATTTCCTTCACGCCGGCGTCGCGCAGCTTCTCGAGCACGCCTTCGGTCAGTTCGTCGTTGGCGTTGGCCAGGACTTCACCGGTATCCGGATCGACGATGTTCTTCGCCAGCACGCGGCCCAGCAGGTAGTCTTCCGGCACGCTGATCAGCTTGGTGCCGGCGGAATCCAGGTCACGGATATGCTTGGCGTTGATGCGCTTGTCCTTCTCGACCACGACCTTGCCGTTCTTGTCGGAGATGTCGAAGCGAGCGACTTCGCCGCGCAGACGCTCGGGCACGAATTCCATCAGTGCGCCTTCGGTCTTGAGCGTGAAGTTATCGAACACGAAGAAGTGCGCCAGGATCTGCTCCGGCGTCAGGCCGATCGACTTCAGCAGGATCGTCACCGGCATCTTGCGGCGGCGGTCAACGCGGAAGTACAGGATGTCCTTCGGGTCGAATTCGAAATCGAGCCACGAGCCACGGTACGGAATGATCCGCGCCGAGAACAGCAGCTTGCCCGAGCTGTGCGTCTTGCCCTTGTCGTGCTCGAAGAACACGCCCGGCGAACGGTGCAGCTGGGACACGATCACACGTTCCGTACCGTTGATCACGAACGAACCGGTGGAGGTCATGAGCGGAATTTCGCCCATGTAGACTTCCTGCTCCTTGATCTCCTTGACCTTGGTGGGATTCTCGCGGTCGTTGATGATCAAGCGCACTTTAGCGCGCAGCGCCGAGTGGAAGGTCAGACCACGCTGCTGACATTCCTTGACGTCAAACGGCGGGTTGGACAGGTGGTACGACACGAACTCCATGCGTGCCAGACCATTGTGCGACACGATGGGGAAAATGGCGTTGAACGCCGCTTGCAGACCTTCGCTCTTGCGTTGTGCAACAGGAGCGTTCTCCTGCAAGAACTGGGCATACGATTGAATCTGGGTGGCAAGCAGGAAGGGAACCTGATGAACCGTTGCGCGTTTCGCGAAACTCTTGCGAATACGCTTCTTCTCGGTAAAGCTGTACGCCATGGGATCTCCGAATCATCGCAAGTGCGCGCGACGGACTTAAGGCGATAAGGCACGCCTGACACTTGAGGTGTTCAGCGACTGGTGACGGGATTTGGCGGTTGGCCGCTACCAACCTCTGGCTGACGGTACTGCGCGCGCCACCCGCACATGGACCCATGGAGTCCATGCTACGGACGGGGGAGTACCCGACCAAACTTGCCTTCTGCAGTCGGTTCAGAAGACAAACATCAGCGGACTGCGAACTGCTTAGTGTGCCACTGATGTTTGGCCTCTGCTGGCCTTGTCGAGGCCGGCTACCGGAAAACCCGGCAAAGAGACTTCAACGATACTTACAGCGTGATTGCGGGATCGCCCAACAATCGGTCCTACAAGCGCAAAAAGGCTGGCGCCGGGAAATCTCCCTTTGCCAGCCTCTATCGCGTACCGAGTACGGCACGCGAGACCTGCACTTACTTGGCTTCGGCTTCCGCGCCGGCTTCCACCAGCTTCTTCACCAGCTCGTCGGCAGTCTTCTTGTCGACGCCTTCCTTCACGGGCTTCGGTGCGCCATCGACCAGGTCCTTGGCTTCCTTCAGGCCCAGACCGGTGATTTCACGCACGGCCTTGATGACGCCAACCTTGTTCGCGCCGGCGCTCTTCAGCGTCACGGTGAATTCGGTTTGCTCTTCAGCAGCAGCAGCGCCACCAGCAGCAGCCGGACCGGCCACGGCCACGGCAGCAGCCGACACGCCAAACTTCTCTTCGAACGCCTTGACCAGGTCGTTCAGTTCCATCACGGACATCGCGCCAACGGCTTCCAGGATGTCGTCTTTGGTGATTGCCATTTGAATAACTCCAGAATGTGATTCGGTATCGATCGTGCGATCTGTACGTGGTGCAGCAGCCTATTAGGCCGCTGCAGCCTCGCCTTCGCCTTGCTTGGCAGCCAGGGCACCCAGGGCGCGGGCAAAGCCCGACACCGGAGCCTGCATGACGAACAGCAGCTTGCTGAGCAGTTCTTCGCGGCTCGGAATCGTTGCCAGCGCCTTCACGGCGTCGACGTCGAGAACCTTGCCATCGTACGAACCGGCGCGCAGCACCAGCTTGTCATTACCCTTGGCGAAATCGTTCAGCACCTTGGCCGGGGCCACTGCGTCTTCGGAAATACCGTAGATCAGCGGGCCAGTCAGTTGCTCGGCGAGTTCGGCAAACGGCGTGCCTTCAACAGCGCGGCGTGCCAGCGTGTTCTTCAGAACGCGCAGGTAGACGCCTTGCTGGCGCGCTTGCGCGCGCAGCTTGGTCAGATCGCCAACCGTGATACCGCGATATTCAGCGACGACGATGGTCGAGGCCTTGGCGACTTGCGCCGTTACCTCGGCCACGACGGCCTTCTTATCTTCGAGATTGAGTGCCACGGTTAAGCTCCAAAACGACTTCGGTTTCCGCAGTCACTACGGTCACCTCGGTCAGTCCAAAAGTACGGCGTCCGATTGGCACAAATCACTTCGGCAATACCAAAGTCACTCATTCCCTTCGGGGGCGCCATCTGCGTTGGCTAAGCACCGCCCCCGTTCCCGGAGGGATCCACTGATTAAGGTGTTGGCCCCGAGGAGCCCTTCACCGCCAACGGTCTTTGATAACCAGCGGCGTTGGCCTGCTTGCGCAAACGTCTACCACTGCCCAAAGTCTTGTCCCTCAAACTTCAAGGGCTCGCGCAGCCGGGGCCGCGCGAGAGAAAACTACTAACACCAGGATGGTTATCGGGCCGCCCGGTGCGAATGATCGGAAGCGATCAGGCAGCCAGGGTCGCCTGGTCAACGCGCACGCCCACGCCCATCGTCGACGAGACGGCGACCTTGCGCAGGTACACGCCCTTGCTCGATGCCGGCTTGGCCTTGGTGAGTGCATCCAGCAGTGCAGCCAGGTTGCTCTTCAGTGCGGCCGGCTCGAACGAGCGGCGACCGATGGTGGCGTGGATAATACCGGCCTTGTCGACACGGAATTGCACCTGACCAGCCTTGGCGTTCTTCACGGCCGTAGCAACGTCCGGCGTCACGGTGCCAACCTTCGGGTTCGGCATCAGGCCGCGCGGGCCCAGAATCTGACCCAGCGTACCGACCACGCGCATCGTGTCCGGCGAAGCGATCACGACGTCGAAGTCCATCTTGCCAGCCTTGATCTGCTCGGCGAGATCCTCCATGCCGACGATCTCAGCGCCAGCAGCCTTGGCTTGCTCGGCCTTGTCGCCTTGGGCGAACACGGCCACGCGCACCGACTTGCCGGTACCAGCAGGCAGCACCACCGAGCCACGGACGACTTGGTCCGACTTCTTTGCATCGATGCCCAGTTGCACAGCCACGTCGATGGACTCATCGAACTTGGCGCTGGCGCATTCCTTGACGAGGCTCAGCGCTTCGTCGATCGGGTAGAACTTGGTACGTTCGACCTTGGCCTTGTTCGCGGCCGCACGCTTCGAAATCTTTGCCATGATTACAGGCCCTCCACCGTGATACCCATCGAACGGGCGCTACCGGCGATCGTACGCACGGCGGCGTCCAGATCAGCTGCAGTAAGGTCAGCGTTCTTCGCCTTGGCGATTTCTTCTGCCTGAGCGCGGGTGATCTTGCCGACCTTGTCGGTATGCGGCTTGGCGGAACCCTTCTGAATACCGGCAGCCTTCTTGATGAGCACGGTCGCCGGCGGCGACTTCATCACGAAGGTGAAGCTCTTGTCGGCGAAGGCGGTGATCACCACCGGCACCGGCAGGCCCGGTTCCATACCTTGAGTCTGCGCGTTGAACGCCTTGCAGAACTCCATGATGTTCAGACCACGCTGACCCAGGGCCGGGCCGACGGGCGGGGACGGATTTGCTTTACCAGCCGGAATTTGCAGCTTGATAAAGCCAATAATTTTCTTGGCCATCTTGACTCCAATCCGGATTGCCTAGCTTAAACGACCACGGCAATCCTGTTGAGTGGTAACGCATCGGCGCAGAGCCGACGCTCCTCTGTGGCGCGGGCGGCTTCGCCACCGTTGCCCGCCAAGTCCAGTGGACCGGGCGAATGGCGCGGCGGCTTGCGCCACCACACCGATTTTTTTAAACCTTTTCGACCTGACCGAACTCAAGCTCGACCGGCGTCGCCCGCCCGAAGATCGTCACGGAAACGCGCAGGCGCGATTTCTCGTAGTTCACTTCCTCGACGTTGCCGTTGAAGTCGGTAAACGGGCCTTCCTTCACGCGCACCATTTCACCCACTTCGAACAGCGTCTTGGGACGCGGTTTTTCGACCCCTTCCTGAATCTGGGCCATGATCTTGTCGACTTCGCTCTTGGAAATCGGCGAGGGGCGATTGCCCGTACCACCGATAAAACCGGTCACCTTGGAAGTGTTCTTCACCAAGTGCCAGGTCTCGTCAGTCATTTCCATTTCGACAAAGACGTAGCCGGGAAACAGGCGGCGCTCAGTCACGGTCTTGCGACCGCTCTTGCTCTCCATCACCTCTTCCGACGGCACCAGAATCTGACCGAACAGATGTTGCAGGCCTTCGCGCTCAATGCGCTCCTGCAGCGCGCGTTGCACGCTTTTTTCCATGCCCGAATAGGCATGCACGACATACCAGCGCTTCTTCGAGGCCGGTGCGGACGAATCCGTGGACGTGTCGTTCACTACGTTATCCGTCATGGCTTCACCCGATTATTTCCAGCCCAGCACGAGCGAGAAGATCACCCACTCGATGAGCTTGTCCGCAGACCACAGGAACAAGGCCATGATCACCACGAACGCGAACACCAGACCGGTCATCTGCCCGGCTTCCTTGCGCGTCGGCCACACCACCTTTCGAACTTCGCGGTACGACTCGCGCGCGAACTCGATGAAGCCTTGCCCTGGGGCGGACACCAGCGCAACGCCTGCGCTAAGCACCAGCCCGCCGATCAGCGAGGCTGCTCGGACATAGCTTGGCTGTTGCGCCAGCAAATAAAAACCGATCACCCCAGCAACCAGCAGCAGGAACGCCAAGACCAGCAGCCATTTGCCGCTGGCGGTGTTGACGGTTTCGACGTTCGGATTGGCCATGTTTCCCAAACGAGACTAAGCCGCGTGGCGCGTTTTCCTGCGCGACGCGGCTGATGAATTGGCAGGGGCAGAGGGAATCGAACCCCCAACCTTCGGTTTTGGAGACCGACGCTCTGCCAGTTGAGCTATACCCCTAAAACAGCTTTGGGGTTGCCATTCCGGTCAACCCCACTCTGGCATCTCACGTGCGGCCGGTTGGCAGCCGCACGGAAGAGTTACAGCACTTACTCGATGATCTTAGCGACGACGCCGGCGCCGACGGTACGACCGCCTTCACGGATTGCGAAGCGCAGACCTTCTTCCATGGCGATCGGGGCGATCAGCTTGACAGTGATCGACACGTTGTCGCCCGGCATAACCATTTCCTTGTCGGCCGGCAACTCGATCGAGCCAGTCACGTCCGTCGTACGGAAGTAGAACTGTGGACGGTAGTTGTTGAAGAATGGCGTGTGACGGCCGCCTTCGTCCTTCGACAGGATGTAGACCTCGCCCGTGAAGTGCGTGTGCGGCTTGATCGAACCCGGCTTGCACAGCACTTGGCCGCGCTCGACGTCTTCGCGCTTCGTGCCACGCAGCAGGATACCGACGTTATCGCCTGCCTGACCTTGGTCCAGCAGCTTGCGGAACATTTCCACGCCCGTGCAGGTGGTCTTCTGCGTGGCCTTGATGCCGACGATTTCCAGTTCTTCGCCAACCTTGACGACGCCGCGCTCGATACGGCCGGTCACCACGGTGCCGCGACCCGAGATCGAGAACACGTCTTCCACCGGCATCAGGAACGTGCCGTCAACAGCGCGCT
>NZ_FOWV01000021.1 GCF_900115545.1 Ralstonia sp. NFACC01
TGTTAGCTAGCGAATCGAAATCCGCCGCACCCAGTATTAAGCGCCCACACTTATCGGCTGTTTGCTTGTTAAAGAACTTCGCGATCAACTTTGTTCACCGCGTCGCTGCGTTGTCTGCAGCAGAGAAACGAGATTATGCAGAGCTTTTTCGTCGCTGTCAACAACTCGTCGAAGAATTTTTATCATCAACTCGCCGCCAACTACTCCTGAATTTCCAGCCAATCACCAACCACCCAATCGACCGCAAACCCGCTCCACCACTACTTCTCCACCGCCTCAACCACCCCGCCGTCGCTTTCGTTTCGGCACTGTCGTTTGCAGCGAGGGGCGAACTATAGGCGGGTTCTTGGAGGTTGGCAACACCTTTGTCGTGACGGGTTGATGACGAGTTCGTGAAGAATCGCCGCCAGCCCCGTCTGTGCCTAGGATTGCGGCCGCTAAGCACGCGCAAAAAGGGGACAAGGATACCCGAGACTATCACTCGGGTATTCCCGAGATCACTCCGCTACCTCGTGCTTATTGGTGCTTGAACGCGGGTGCGCGCTTCTCGACGAAGGCGCGCATGCCCTCTTTCTGGTCTTCCGTGGCGAATGTCGAGTGGAACAGGCGGCGCTCGAGATGTACGCCCTCGCTAAGCGAGGTCTCGTAGGCCGCATTGATCGACTCTTTGATCATCATGACCGTGGGCAGCGAGAAAGCGGCAATGGTTTCTGCGGCGTGGATGGCTTCGTCGAGCAGCTTGTCGGCGGGGATGACGCGCGAGACCAAGCCGGCGCGCTCGGCTTCTTCAGCGCCCATCATGCGGGCGGTCAAACAGAGATCCATGGCCTTGGCCTTGGAGACGGCGCGCGGCAGGCGCTGCGTGCCGCCAGCGCCTGGCATGGTGCCAAGCTTGATTTCCGGCTGGCCGAACTTGGCGGTGTCGGCGGCGAGGATGATGTCGCACATCATGGCCAGCTCGCAGCCCCCGCCCAGCGCGTAGCCGGCCACCGCGGCAATCACCGGCTTGCGGATGCGGCGGATGGTTTCCCAGTTGCGTGTGATGTATTCGTTCTTATAAACGGTGGCGAAGTCGTAGTCGGCCATGGCGCCGATATCTGCGCCCGCGGCGAACGCCTTTTCGCTGCCGGTGATGACGATGGCGCCGATGTTGGCATCGGCATCGAAGGTGAGCAGCGCGGCGCCAAGCTCATCCATGAGCGCATCGTTGAGGGCATTGAGCGCCTTCGGACGATTGAGCGTAATAAGACCGACGCGGCCGCGCGTTTCGACCAGAATGTTTTCGTAGGACATGGAAGCTCCAGTTGGAATGGATGTAATATTAGCCGACCAACCGGTCGGTTAATCAATGAACCGATGACCGAGGAGGAGACAAGATGACTAGCCCGACCATTCTGCTTGACTGGCATGAACGCGTGGCAACCATCACGCTGAACCGGCCCGATCAGCTCAACAGCTTCACGGCCGGCATGCACCAGGAACTGCGCGACGCGCTGGACAAGGTGGAGCGCCAGCGGGCCCGCGCGCTGATCCTGACCGGTGCGGGGCGCGGCTTCTGCGCGGGGCAGGATCTTTCCGAACTCAATTTCACGCCCGGGCAGATGACCGACCTGGGCCAGCTTATCGACGAGCAATTCAACCCGCTGGTGCGCCGTCTGCGTGCCATGCCCCTGCCGGTGATTGCCGCCGTGAATGGCGTGGCCGCCGGCGCCGGCGCAAACCTCGCGCTGGCGTGCGACATCGTGATGGCCGCCGAGAATGCGTGCTTCCTCCAGGCCTTTGTAAAGATCGGGCTGCTGCCGGATTCGGGCGGAACGGGGTTCCTGCCGCAGCGCATTGGCGTGGCGCGGGCCATGGGGCTGGCGATGTTGGGGGAAAAGCTCGACGCCAAGACGGCGCTCGCCTGGGGCCTGATCTGGGGCGTTTATCACGACGCCAAGATCCTGATGACCGAAGTGAATTGCATGGCCGACCATCTGGCGAAGCAGCCGACCCGGGCGCTGGCCGCCATCAAGCGGGCGATGCATGCGGCGCCTACTCAGTCGCTCGACGCGCAGTTGGATCTGGAACGCGACCTCCAGCGCGAACTCGGCAACTCCCATGATTACGCCGAGGGCGTCGATGCGTTCCTCAACAAGCGCGTGGCGCATTTCACCGGCGAATAGAGGAATCTGCATGACCGAGACCGCCCTCCACGATGCGCAGGCCCTCGCCGAAGCCGCCTGCAAGAGCATGTTTGACGCCGATGCCTGCACTAGCTGGCTCGGTATGCGCGTGGAGGCGGTCGGGCCCGGCTATGCCCGCTTATCCATGACCGTGCGGCCGGAATTCCTGAATGGCCATCGCACGTGTCATGGCGGGCTGATCTTCACGCTGGCGGACTCGGCTTTCGCGTTTGCCTGCAACAGTCACAACCACAACACGGTGGCGGCGGGCTGCAGCGTGGAATTCCTGCGGCCGGCGCACGGCGGCGACGTGCTGGTCGCCGAAGCCATCGAGCAGGTTCTTTCGGGCCGTCACGGCATCTACGACGTGCGCGTGACAAATCAGGCCGGCGAGGTGGTCGCCATGTTTCGCGGCAAGTCCGCACAGATTCGCGGCCACGTCATTCCCGTTTCCGACAGCAGCGAGGTCTAGCCTCGCCATCGTTATAAAGATCCGAGATCGCGCCACCACAAGAGGACGCCGCATGACGGTGTCCCGAGGAGACCCGCATGCGCCCCCGCTCGACCGACCTGCCGCTCGATCCGATCGAGACCGCTAGCCGCGACGCCATCCAGGCGTTGCAGCTTGAACGCTTGAAACACAGCCTAGCGCATGCGTATGAGAACGTGCCAGCGTACCGGGCCAAATTCGACGCGGCGGGCGTGCATCCGTCGGACTTGCGATCGCTTGCCGATCTGGCGAGATTTCCATTCACGACCAAGGCTGATCTGCGCGACAACTATCCGTTCGGCATGTTTGCGGTGCCACAGGATCGGATCGCGCGCATCCATGCGTCGTCGGGCACGACGGGCAAACCCACGGTCGTCGGCTACACGCTGGCGGATATCGATACGTGGGCCGGGTTAGTGGCGCGCTCGATTCGGGCGGCGGGGGCACGGCGCGGCGACAAGGTCCACGTGAGCTACGGCTACGGGCTTTTCACCGGCGGCCTGGGCGCGCATTACGGCGTGGAGCGCGCTGGGCTGACGGCCATCCCGTTCGGCGGGGGGCAGACCGAGCGACAAGTGCAGCTGATCGCCGATTTCCAGCCGCAGATCATCATGGTCACGCCCAGCTACATGCTGGCGATTGCCGACGAGTTCGAACGCCAGGGGATGGACCCGGCCGCGTCGAGCCTGCAGATCGGCATCTTCGGCGCCGAGCCATGGACGCCCGAGATGCGCAGCGCCATCGAAGCACGCATGGGGCTTTCAGCGGTCGATATCTACGGCCTGTCAGAAGTGATGGGCCCAGGTGTGGCCAGCGAATGCGCCGAAACCAAGGATGGCCCGACCATCTGGGAAGACCACTTTTATCCAGAGATCATCGATCCGGACACGGGCGAAGTGCTGCCCGACGGCGAATTCGGCGAACTGGTCTTCACGTCGCTGACCAAGGAAGCGATGCCCGTGGTGCGCTATCGCACGCGCGATCTGACGCGTCTGTTGCCGGGCACGGCGCGTCCGGGCTTCCGGCGCATGGAAAAAATCACCGGCCGCTGCGACGACATGATGATCGTGCGCGGCGTAAACGTGTTCCCATCGCAGATCGAAGAATTGATCCTGAAGCACGTGGCACTCTCGCCGCACTATCAATGCGTGCTCGGCAAGGAAGGGCCGCTGGATACGCTGACGGTGCGGATCGAGGCGGCGCTGGGCGCGTCGGCCGACGCAGCCCGATCTGCCAGCAGCCAACTGGCGCACGACATCAAGTCGTTGATTGGTGTGACAGCCGCGATCGAAACGCTGGCCAGCGGCGGGATCGAGCGCTCAGTCGGCAAGGCGCGCCGCGTGGTGGACTTGCGACGCGGTTAGTCCCTCGTCTTAGCGGGCGGCAACGCCCACGCTGCCACCCTTCGGCACGAGCACCCAAAGGCGGCCCGCCTGCTTCATGCGCCCAGCCAGATCGCCCGCGGCATCGCCATGGCCGAAGTAATAATCAGCACGCACGGCGCCGCGAATGGCTGAACCTACGTCCTGCGCAAAAACGAGTTTCTGGATGGGATCGGTCGACAGCGGCTTGGTTGTCGACAGAAACACCGGGGAGCCCAGCGGAATGTAAGTCGGGTCCACGGCAATCGAACGCTCGTCCGTGAGTGGCACGCCGAGCTTGCCGATCGGGCCACCCGTGTTGCCAGGCGTCTCTGCAAAGAAAACGTAGCGCGGGTTGATGTTGAGCATCTCCTCGACGCGGCCCGGATTGGCGCGCGCCCACGCCTTGATGCCCTGCATGGTTGCCTGCACCGGCGTGATTTCACCCATGTCGAGCAACCAGCGGGCGAACGAGCGGAACGGCTGATTATTGGTCCCGCCCACGCCCAGGCGCATGATGCCGCCCTCTTCCAACTGAACCTGGCCCGAACCCTGGATCTGCAGGAACGCCGCTTCGACCGGGTCGTCCACCCAGACAATCTCTTGGCCCTGGAGCGCCGGACTGCGGATCAATTGCGCGCGGGCCGGCAGCGTCTTGCCGCGCCACGCTGCGGGCATGCGGTACAGCGGCGTCTGATAGGCCCCGTGGCGGGTGCGCGAGCCGCGCAGCAGCGGTTCGTAGTAACCGGTGATGAGACCACTGTCGGTGCCGTCGTCCTTCACAACCCGATACGGCGTGAAGTTGTCTTCAAAGAAGACGCGCATGGCGATCGGATCGCTGGCATCGACCATCAAACCGGCGGTACACACGCGCGACCATTCGGCGCGGCGCTTCATCGCCTGGCAATTCGATTGCAGTGCGGGCCAGGCGGAGGCAAGGTCATCGACAGTCCAGCCGGACACATCAGCCCACGTGGCAGGCGCCAGATGCCCGCCGAGCGTGCCGGTGGGCGCCTGCGGCGCTTCGACGCGCGGCGGCGGCCCGCTCGTGCAGGCTGCCAGCATTGCGGTGACCAGGGCTGCGGCCAGAGAACCGAACCGCGCAGCCCATCGGCGGTGCAGAGCGTTGCGAGCCCGAGTCGGTGCGTTCAAGGTTGCTGCTGTCATGCGTGTTCCATCCTGTCCGATGCGGCCGCGGGCTTGGCTACAATGCCTCGCACCCGAGCTTCCCGTCGTCGACCATGAGCGAATTCTTTGAAAACCATCCGATGATGCTGTTCGGCCTGGAGGCCGGCGTGGCGCTGTTCCTGCTGATCTTCATCGTGATCTGGACGATGTCGGGCGCCAAGAAGCACCCGCGCCCCCTGCGCGCGCCGCCCGAACACCCGTCGCGCCACAGCGACGCTGCCAAGCCTTCGGAATCGACCGCCGGCGCCTCGAAAGATTCGCAAGCAGCCAAATCCGACGCGCCCTGATTCTCGATCAGTGCAGCATACGCGGCATCACCAGCGCAAATTCGGGGATGGGCGCCTCGAAGCGGTGACCGTCTTCGGCCACGCAGAAGTATTCGCCGCGCATCGTGCCCACGGGTGTCTTGATGGTCGCCCAGCTCGTGTATTCGAAGGATTCGCCCGGTGGCAGCAGCGGCTGGTGGCCAACCACGCCCAGGCCGTTCACTTCCTGCACCTGCTCGTCGGCGTCGGTAATCAGCCAGTGGCGGGAAATAAGCTGGCTCGGCACGTCACCGGTGTTGCGGATGGTGATGGTGTAGGCGAAGGCGTAGCTGCCCTGCTCGGGTTCGGATTGCTCCGGCAGGTAGCGCGTCCGGACCTGGACGGTGAGTTCGTAGCTCGGCATGTCGATCCACAATCAGAATTGGCGCCCATTGTGCGGCATGGCTGTGGCAGCGGCAAGGCGCGGACAGACGGCCGATCCGGCTAAAATAGCGGCCTCCTTTGCGCATCTGCGCGCCTTATCCGTCTCCCAACATGTCCGCAGCCATCGATCCGTCCGGTTTCCGCATCGCCCCGTCCATCCTGTCCGCCGACTTCGCCCGCCTTGGCGAAGAAGTGCGCCGCGTGCTCGAATCGGGCGCCGACTGGATCCATTTCGACGTGATGGACAACCACTATGTGCCGAACCTGACGGTCGGGCCGCTGGTCTGCGAGGCGATCCGCCCGCACGCGCAAAAGGACGGCAAGCCGGTGCCGATCGACGTGCACCTGATGGTCAGCCCCGTCGACCGCATCATCCCGGACTTTGCCAAAGCCGGCGCTGACCTGATCACGTTTCACCCGGAAGCTTCGGAGCACATCGACCGCTCGCTGGCGCTGATCCGCGACAACGGCTGCAAGGCTGGCCTCGTCTTCAACCCGGCTACGCCGCTGCACTATCTGGATCATGTGATGGATCGCCTGGACATGGTGCTCATCATGTCGGTCAACCCGGGCTTTGGCGGCCAATCGTTCATTCCGGAAGCGCTGAACAAGCTGCGCGCCGTTCGCCAGAAGCTCGACGCATACCAGGACAAGACCGGCCGCAAGATCCTGCTTGAGATCGACGGCGGCGTGAAGGCGGACAACATCGCTGAGATTGCCAAAGCCGGCGCTGACACCTTCGTCGCGGGTTCGGCCGTGTTCGGCAAGCCGGATGCGGACGGCGGCTACCGCGGCACCGTGGGCGCGCTGCGCCAAGCGCTGGCACCCCTGGCATGACGACGGGCGCGCTACCCGGCGGCCCCGTCCGCGCTGTCATCATCGACCTGGACGGGACGATGGTCGACACGGCGGGCGACTTCCACGCCGCCATCAATGCGATGCTGGAAGCGCTTGGCGCCGCGCCGGACATGCCCGCCGAAGAAGTTGTCGGCTACGTCGGTAAAGGCTCTGAAAACCTCGTGCGGCGCGTGCTGGATGCGCGCTTGCCGCCGGCCCAGGCCAACAGCCGCTTTGCGGAGGGGCTGGAGGCGTACCAGCGCGCCTACATCGCCATCAACGGTCAACACGTGAACGTCTATGAGGGCGTGCGCGAGGGGCTGGCTGCATTGCGCGACATGGGCCTCGCTCTCGCTTGCGTGACGAACAAGCCACACGACTTCACGCAGCCGCTTCTAGCGCAGCTCGGTCTGAACACGTACTTCGACCTCGTCTACCCGGGTGACGCCTTCCAATATCGCAAGCCCGATCCGTACCCCATGCTGCGGGTGGCGGAGGCACTTGGCGTGACACCGGCTGAAATCGTGGCCATTGGCGACTCGGAAAACGACGCCCGCGCGGCCCGTGCTGCCGGCATGCGCGTGCTGGCGGTTCCGTATGGCTACAACCACGGCCAGCCTATACAGGGCGCAGGAGCCGATGCTATAGTCGACACACTTTTTGCGGCAGCTGAGCTGATCCGGCCCTTTGCAGAGCCACACAGCATCGTCTCTGCCGCTTCCAACTGACGATCCATGTTCCTGAATCGCAAACGCGTCGACGCTGGTGGTGACCGGGGGGCCTGGCCCTGGCGGCCCTGGCACGCCCTCGTCCGGGCGTAAGCGTTTGCACGGCTGCTGATCGTTCTTCCTCGGTTTTGGCACTCTGGCGCGTCACGAACGCGCCTCCCGAACCACCCTCGCATCTCCTGCCCCAAACGCTGACCGCCCGCCGGTCTTCCGCTGGCCCGCTATCGGCTGCGGACGACCCTTGCGGGATCGCACGGTCGCTTTTACGACGTTCGCGCGTTCCCATCCCTGATGTTCTGCTAACGTTCCGACGGCATCATTGACGCTCTTGCGTTTGCCGTGGAGCGAACGCATGCCGATGGGCGCGCAACCGCCCGCCTGGCGAATCGACCTGACCGCTCATGACCGAACTCGAATTCAAATCGCTGGCCGACCAGGGCTACAACCGTATTCCGCTGATTGCCGAGGCATTGGCCGACCTGGAGACGCCGCTGTCGCTGTATCTGAAGCTGGCGCAATCGCACGACCGCGGCACGCATACGTTCCTGCTGGAATCGGTGGTGGGCGGGGAGCGCTTCGGGCGTTACTCCTTCATTGGCCTGCACGCGCACACGCTGCTGCGCGTCAAGGGCAACCACACCGAGGTGGTGACCGACGGCAAGGTGGTGGAAACGCACGACGGCAATCCGCTGGACTTCATTGCCGCGTTCGAGCGCCGTCAGAAAGTGGCGCTGCGCCCGGGCCTGCCGCGGTTCTGCGGTGGCCTGGCTGGTTATTTCGGCTACGACGCCGTGCGCTTCATCGAGCCCCGCCTGGCTGAAACCGCTCCGCCCGACGATCTGCAACTGCCCGACATCCAGCTCATGCTGTGCGAAGAGCTGGCCGTGATCGACAACCTGTCGGGCAAGCTCTACCTCATCGTCTACGCCGATCCGTCCAAGCCCGAGGCCTATTCACGCGCCAAACAGCGCCTGCGCGCGCTGCGCACGAAGCTGCACCAGCCGGTGGATGTGCCGGTGACGTCGCCGTCGGTGCGCACCGACACCATCCGCGAGTTCGACAAGGCGAACTACATCACCGCCGTGCTCAAGGCCAAGGAATACATCGCCGCCGGCGACATGATGCAGGTGCAGATCGGTCAGCGCCTAGTCAAGCCGTTCCGCGACGCACCGCTTTCGCTGTACCGCGCGCTGCGCTCGCTGAACCCGTCGCCGTACATGTACTTCTACAACTTCGGCGACATGCAGATCGTCGGCGCGTCGCCCGAAATCCTGGTGCGCCAGGAAGAGCGTCGTGTGCCGGCTGCTGAAAACAACGGCAACGGCGCGGACGAGTCCGCCCGCATCGTCACCATCCGCCCGCTGGCAGGCACCCGTCCGCGCGGCAGCACGCCCGAGCGCGATGCCGAACTGGCCACCGAACTGCTCAACGACCCGAAGGAAATCGCCGAGCACGTCATGCTGATCGACCTGGCGCGCAACGACATCGGCCGCATTGCCGAAATCGGCTCCGTCAAGGTGACGGACCAGATGGTCATCGAGAAGTATTCGCACGTGCAGCACATCGTCAGTTCCGTCGAGGGCCGCCTGAAGCCCGGCATGACCAACATGGACGTGCTGCGCGCGACCTTCCCGGCCGGCACGCTCTCGGGTGCACCCAAGGTGCGGGCGATGGAGATCATCGACGAGCTGGAGCCGGTCAAGCGTGGCATCTACGGCGGCGCGGTCGGTTACCTGTCGTTCTCGGGCGAGATGGACCTGGCCATCGCCATCCGCACCGGCATCATCAAGGACGGCAATCTCTACGTGCAGGCCGCCGCCGGCGTGGTGGCCGATTCGGACCCGGATGCCGAATGGAGAGAAACCGAACACAAGGCGCGCGCCGTGCTGCGTGCGGCTGAGCAAGTGCAAGACGGCCTCGACGCCGATTTCTGAGGTCAAGGAGAACACCATGCTGCTGATGCTCGATAACTACGACTCCTTTACCTACAACATCGTCCAGTACTTCGGCGAACTCGGCCAGGATGTGCACACGGTGCGCAACGACGAGATCACGATCGAAGAGATCGAAAAGCTGAACCCGGAGCGCATCTGCCTGTCGCCCGGCCCGTGCACGCCGACGGAAGCCGGCATCCTGGTTCCGGCGCTCAAGCACTTTGCGGGGCACGTGCCCATCCTGGGCGTGTGCCTCGGGCACCAGGCGATTGCCGATGCGTTCGGCGGGCGCGTAATCCGCGCGCAGAAGGTGATGCACGGCAAGGTCAGCACCATCGAAAACACCGGCGTGGGCGTGTTCGCCAACCTGCCGCGGCATTTCAAGGTGACGCGCTATCACTCGCTGGCGATCGAGCGCGAAACGCTGCCGGACTGCCTGGAAATCACCGCCTGGACGGAAGACGGTGAAATCATGGGCGTGCGCCACAAGACGCTGCCCGTCGAAGGTGTGCAATTCCACCCGGAATCGATCCTATCGGAACATGGCCACGCGCTGCTTGCCAACTTCCTGAAGGAACGCGTCTGATGCGCGGCGCGTGCGCGGTGGCGCTGGCGATGACGGCAAGCCTGCCGGCGATGGCCGGTACGCTGGAAGCCTGCCGCGCCGCTCAGCCTGAGGCCGGCAACGTCGCCCAATGCGTGCAGACCGCACGCAAGGCGGCGCAAACGGAACTGGCGTCTGCAGAATCGACACGCCGCACCGCGCTCCGCGCCCGTATCGCTGCCAACAAAGGCACGGACCGCGGCGTCGCCATGGCATTCGACCGCACCGTGCGCGCACACCAACTCTACCGGCAGGCCGAATGCGACCTGTCCCGCCGCCTGGCCCGCAATGCGCCCGATGCCGAACTGGCAGAAGCCGCGTGTGAGGCCGATCTCTCGCGTGAGCGCATCGGCGCCTTGCGCGACGCCGCACAGCCGGTCACCCCGGCTGCGGCAACGGCAGCGCCCAACTGAATACGGAACGACCATGTCCATCACTCCGCAAGAAGCGCTCGTCCGCTGTATCGAACATCGGGAAATTTTCCACGACGAAATGCTGCACCTGATGCGGCTCATCATGCGCGGCGAGATGTCGCCCGTCATGGCAGCCGCCCTCACCATGGGGCTGCGCGTCAAAAAAGAGACCATCGGCGAAATCGCGGCCGCTGCCACCGTCATGCGCGAATTCGCCACCAAGGTCGATGTGCCCGCTGAGGTGTCCGATCACTTTGTCGACATCGTCGGCACGGGCGGCGACGGCGCCAACACGTTCAACATCTCCACCGCCTCGATGTTCGTGGCGGCAGCGGCCGGCGCGCGCATCGCCAAGCATGGCGGGCGCGGCGTCAGCTCCAAGTCGGGCAGCGCCGATGTGCTCGAAGCGCTGGGCGTCAACATCATGCTCACGCCCGAGCAGGTGGCCGAATCCATCGAGACGGCAGGCATCGGTTTCATGTTTGCGCCTAATCACCACCCCGCCATGAAGAACGTCGCCCCGATCCGCAAGGAACTGGGCGTGCGAACGATCTTCAACATCCTCGGGCCGCTGACCAACCCGGCCGGCGCGCCGAACATCCTGATGGGCGTGTTCCACCCGGACTTGGTCGGCATTCAGGTGCGTGTGATGCAGCGCCTGGGCGCCAAGCACGCCGTGGTCGTCTACGGCAAGGACGGCATGGACGAGGTCTCGCTGGGTGCCGCCACGCTCGTCGGGGAACTCAAAGACGGCGTGGTGACCGAATACGAAATCCACCCGGAGGACTTCGGCATGCAGATGGTCTCCAACCGCAGCCTGAAAGTGGCCGACGCGGAAGAGTCCAAAGCCATGCTGATCGACGCGCTGGAAAACAAGCCCGGCACCCCGCGCGAAATCGTGTCGCTCAACGCGGGCGCGGCGCTGTACGCAGCCAACATCGCCGGTTCAATCGGCGACGGCATGAAGCTGGCCCGCGAGGCGATCGCCTCCGGCGCAGCGCGTGCCAAGCTCGACGAACTCGTGCGCGTCACCAACCAGTTCAAAGCCTGATATGTCCGACATCCTGCAGAAAATCCTGGCCGTGAAGGCCGAAGAAGTGGCCGCCGCGCGCAAGCACCGCGACCTCGCCAGCGTGCGTGCCGAAGCTGAAGCCAACCGAAACGACAGCGCGCTCGGCCCCCGCGGCTTTGCCAAGGCGATGCGCGAAAAGATCGCCGCCGGCAACGCCGCCGTCATCGCCGAGGTGAAAAAGGCGTCGCCGTCCAAGGGCGTGCTGCGTCCGAACTTCAAGCCCGCCGACATCGCCCGCAGCTATGCGGAGCACGGCGCCGCGTGCCTGTCGGTCCTGACCGACGAGCAGTTCTTCCAGGGCCACGCCGACTACCTGCGCGAGGCGCGCGCCGCCTGCACGCTGCCGGTGCTGCGCAAGGATTTCATGGTCGATCTGTATCAGGTATACGAAGCGCGCTCGTGGGGCGCGGACTGCATCCTGCTGATCGTCGCTGCGCTGGATCAGGGCCTGATGGTCGAACTCGAAGCGTGCGCGCTCGAACTCGGCCTGGACGTGCTGGTGGAAGTGCACGACGGCCATGAGCTGGACCGCGCGCTGCGTCTGCAAACGCCGCTGGTGGGCGTGAACAACCGCAACCTGCGCACGTTTGAGACCTCGCTCGACACCACGCTCGACCTGCTCAAACACATGCCGGACGATCGTATCGTCGTGACGGAATCCGGCATTCTCACGCCGGACGACGTGCGCAAGATGCGCGCCGCTGCGGTCAACGCGTTCCTCGTCGGCGAAGCCTTCATGCGCGCGGAAGACCCGGGTGCCGAACTCGCCCGCCTGTTTGCCTGAGCGCCAGACAATGGCCCGCGAGATTGAGCTGAAGCTGGCCGTATCGGCCGGCGCGCACGACGCCCTGGTCGGATGGCTGGACGCCCATGCGCAGGCGGCCGGCTCGGTGGAATTGGCGAACGTTTATTACGACACGCCCGACCAGGCGCTGGCACGCAATCGCGCCGCGTTGCGCGTGCGCCGTCAGGGCAGTCAATGGCTGCAAACGCTGAAGACCGCAGCAGTGAGTACGTCCGGTTTGAGCGCCCGCCACGAATGGGAGGTGCCGCTGCAGAACGATGTGCTGTCGGTCGATGCCTTCGTCGCCCACAACGCCGCTGAAGCCGCCGATTATGTTCGGCCACACGCAGCTGCGCTTGCGCCGCTGTTCCGCACCAATTTCACGCGCCGCCTGTGGCATGTCGCAGCGGATGGCGGTGAGATCGAGATCGCGCTGGACGCCGGCGCCATCCTAATCCCCGGCACACAAGCGCGCGAGCCGATCGACGAACTGGAACTGGAGTGGAAGCCGGCCGCTGACAGCACGCTCAGCGAAGACGCAATTGCCGAGCGACTGCATGCCTGGACCGAGACGCTGCGCACCGCCGTGACCGGACTCACGCCGCTCGACATCAGCAAGGCGCAACGCGGCTACCAGTTGCGCGCGAAAGCCATCGGGGGCCAGACATGACGCGACGCGCCAATCCAGCGCAGGCCGCGCTCTTCGATGAACCCGCGGTGGACACCCCCGCTGGGAATTTCATCCCGCTGGCGAGGCAATTCGACGCACTGCCCGCCGACTGGAAGGCCGTGCTGACGCCTTGCATTGCGCAGACCAACTGGCCCGAGTTGTGCGCCTTCGTCGATGGCGAGCGCGCGGCGGGCAAGCCGATCTTTCCGACGGATGTCTTCCGTGCGCTGCACCTGACCTCGGTGGACGATGTGCGCGTCGTCATTCTCGGCCAGGACCCGTATCACGGCACGGGCACCGTCGATGGCCGCGAGATTCCGCAGGCGCATGGGCTGGCATTTTCAGTGCCGGCCGGCGTGCGCGTACCGCCAAGCCTGCGCAACATCTACAAGGAAATCGAAGCCGAATTCGGCTGCAAGCTGCCAGGCACCTCCGGCAACCTGGAGGGCTGGGCACAGCAAGGCGTGCTGCTGCTGAACACGGTGCTCACTGTCGAGCAAGGTCAGGCTGCGAGCCACGCCAAGCGCGGGTGGGAACGCATCACCGATTGCCTACTAGAGCAACTCGCGCGCGTCGGTCACAAGCGGGTGTTCATGCTGTGGGGCAGCCACGCGCAAGCCAAGCGCGCGCTGCTGTCAGATGGGCATCTCGTGCTGGAGGCGCCGCACCCCTCGCCGCTGTCAGCGCATCGGGGGTTCTTGGGATGCGGGCATTTCAAGACGGCCAATGATTGGCTGGCTGCGCAGCACCAACCCACCATCGACTGGCTAAAACCGCAGGCCGCTTGAGCCGCGCGGGCCATGCGGCCACATCGACGAGCCACCGAGCGTCGGCTTTGAGTGTCTGGAAGCCGTGAATCGCCCCGGCCCCAGTAGACACCTGTGAGCCTCAAACTAGAGGTTAGACAGGAGGTGCGATGAGTGCACAGAGATACACCGAAGAATTCAGGGTCGAGGCGGTCAATCAGGTCGTGGATAGAGGCCACAGCGTGGCCGAGGTCGCGCAGCGGTTAGGCGTGAGCCAGCACAGCCTGTACCAGTGGATCAAACAGCGACGCCAGCCCGTGGCAGAGCCGCAAGGGCAGGTATCGCAATCCGAGGAGGTGCGC
>NZ_FOWV01000024.1 GCF_900115545.1 Ralstonia sp. NFACC01
ACCCAGACAAGCTGGGGCGCGATGCTCTCCCATTCCGCTGGCGGCAGCACGGACAACAGACGGTTCAGCTTCGGATTCGGTAGAGCCTTCAAGGCTGCTTCCCTGTCACTCGGACCAGAACAGCAATTCGGACTGATCGCGATGTGGAACCAGAAACAGCCGCTATCGGGTATCAGCCGCTTTGTTGCCCTGAATCTATTGGTAAACCTACGTCCGGCTCTCGCAACATTCAAGCCCACCAGATTTCCGACACGCGAAAGCGGCCGCGGCAATCAGTGGATGGCTCGGGCAAATTGGTGTTCGGCAGCTAGCGATCGTTCTGGCCGCGTCCGTCGTGTCGGCGGTCACCATCCGGCTCTCGCCCATCCGTGCGTGTGGGTCGAGAATCGGCGCGCGGATCATGCGTTGATTGAGGGGCAGGCATTGGCTGCACTGGCTCTCGAATCTGCGGCCGCACGGGCTGCTGCGGCGCATCGGGTCGCATGTACTGTTGCTCCGGCAATCGCTGACGACCGGTCCCTTCTTGTCTCGTTTCAGTGCGCGAACTGCCTGCGTTACCGTGCGGTTGAGGGCGTTCCGGCATCGCGTCGTGTGACGGCGGTATTTGGGGGCGCTGTATCGGCTGCGCAGAGGGGGGCTGTGGCGCGGCGGCGTCTCGCTGCTGACGCGCGAACCCGCCCTCGCGCTGGTTCTGTACCTCCCGGGGCTCACGAGTGGGCGGACGCGGCGCGGCGCGTGACGTTCCTGATTGACCAGGCTCTCCAAACCGTCGCTGCGTTCCGCTCTCGCGCGGCTGGTAGCGGTAGTGCTCGGACCGGATCAAATTCTGCTGCTCCAACGCGCGAGGATAGCGTTCGCCAGAGTACCGGCGTTGGTAATCCGGTAAGGGCGCCGGGGAAGGTGCCGACCGATGGTCCCATTGATCCCATCCCCCACGACGCGCTTCCCAGTTTGGTCCCCAGTGTTCACCCCAGCGCGGGGGCGCGTTGCCATTCCAGCCACGGAAATACCAAGGGGGCTTCCGGTAGTAGCGCACGGGAATACGGAGCACGAACAGCGGCACCTCTTCTGGTCCGACGACCTGCCATGGCCCGTTGTACCAGTTGCTTTCATACCATTCGTCCCCCTCATACACCCAGTACAGGCCGTCGTAGAAGAAGTAGTTGGTAGGCGCACGCGGTGCGTAGTAGACGGGGTAGCCCGGTACCGGGATGAGTTGTGGGTACGCGGGTAGGTTGATGCCAATGCTGACGCTCATCTGGGCGTGCACCGCAATCGGCAGGCAAAGCAGCAGCGACAGGGCGAAGAGCACGGAACGCATTTTTCGGTCCTCCTATCTGACCCACCCGCGCCCATATCGAGGTATTAGACGGGCAACGACTGGGGATCGCGTTCCAACCAGTAACGAGCGAGGCAGCTCGGGGACTCTGGTATCAATGAACAGTGAGATATGCGAACGACAACTTTTGCGTCTTCCACACCCCTGAGGAGCCCGGAATAACAGAACGCTTCCACTCTCACATTAGGGGACGTCCGGTCGGTTGTCGGTACGCTAACGGGCAGGTATTGCGGATAGTTCCGGTAGGGTCAACGCGCGCGTTGCTGACCTATAGTTCGACAGGGGTTGGGAGCCTCTGCAGCGTGAGTCGGCAGGATCAATGTGACGAGTGTGGCATTCGTTCTGTTCTGGGAGTTGTGACATGAGCGTCACCAATGATCAGAGAGCGGACGGCAAGTCGAGGTCGGAGAACGATAACGACACTTCGAATCGTCACCTGTGGACTCGGTTCTGGGCCATCGCCAAGCCCTACTGGTTTTCCTCAGAAAAATGGACGGCGATGGGTTTGCTTCTGTTGCTGGCAATCTTGCTGCTGGGGCAAACCGAGACAAACGTATTGTTCAACGAGCAATCCGGCGAATTCACATCAGCCCTGGCAGCCAAGGATGCGGATCGCTTCTGGCACTCCATCATTGAATGCATCTACATCATGATCCTGGCGGTGCCGATCTATGCATTTTATTTCTATATCAGAGACAAGCTTGGAATCCTCTGGAGGCGATGGCTCACCAATCACTATCTGGAGGGCTATTTCAAGAATCGGATCTTTTACAGGTTGAATGCAGATTCCTCGATAGACAATCCGGATCAGCGGATAACGGAGGACATCAATACATTCACGCGGAAATCTCTCTATTTTTTGCTGGTCAGTATCGGTGCGATTCTTCAACTGATTGCGTTCAGCAGTGTCTTGTGGTCGATCTCCAAGCCGCTGGTCTTCTTTCTTCTTGCATATGCCGTCGCGGGCACCTCTATATCGATTTTCTTCTTTGGCCGGATCCTGATTGGGCTTAATTTCTATCAATTAAAGCGGGAGGCGGATTTCCGTTTCAGCCTCATTCGAATTCGTGAGAACGCCGAATCCATTGCGTTCTATCGAGGGGAGGAGCAGGAGTTCTTTCATGTGAAGGGGCGATTTGAACAGGCCTTTCGCAACTTCAACAGACTCATCCGCTCGCAGCTGAATCTGAATCTTTTTCAGTATGGCTACAGCTTTCTGACCGTCATGCTGCCCAGCGCGATTGTTGCTTCGCGCGTTCTTTCCGGCGAGCTTGAAGTCGGTCGTGCTATCCAGGCCGCTGGCGCGTTTGCGGCCATACTCAGCGCGTTGGCCGTGATCGTTGACAACTTTGAAGACCTGAGCCGATTCGTGGCAGGGCTCGATCGGCTAGACACATTCTCAGGTGCCCTGACGGCGAGCGTGGCTGCATCTCCCGATGCGAGAAGCACGATCAAATCCATGGAGGACTCCCACCTGACCCTTGCACATGTCACTTTGCAAACACCGAACCATGAACGGACGCTGGTCAAAGACTTGACGGTGTCCATCAACCCCGGCGAGGGCCTGCTCATTGTTGGTGCCAGTGGAGGCGGGAAGAGTTCGTTGTTGCGTGCAATCGCGGGACTATGGAGCGGCGGTTCGGGATGCATCACGCGACCGAAGGCGGACGAAATGCTGTTCCTGCCTCAACGCCCCTACATGGCCGTCGGTAGCCTGCGCAATCAACTGCTCTATCCGAACAACCACGACAGGCACGTGTGCGACGAAGAACTTCTTCTGCTGTTAGAGATGGTCAACCTGTCGAATGTTGCAAGGAGGTTCGGAGGGCTCGACGCAGAGCTGGAGTGGGACAAAGTCCTGTCGGTTGGGGAGCAACAGCGCCTCGCGATCGGGCGCGTACTGCTTGCGAAGCCCCGCTACGCCATTCTTGATGAGGCGACGAGTGCCTTGGATCTGCGCAACGAAGAACATCTGTACTCGCAACTGACCGGGATGTCGACGACGCTTGTCAGCGTCAGCCATCGTCCCACGCTTCTCAAGTATCACCACCATGTCTTGACGCTATCCGGGGATGGGGGGTGGCAGTTGCACTCGGCTAGACACTACCGCTTCAATTGATCGCGCCCACACCAAAGGCGCCGGACTATTGCCCTTCGCAGCCCCGGTCATGCGCAACGCGCGGCGCTCTCAGACCACACCGTTCCTAGCGTGTAGTTGCCACCGGTCATCGAATGCGGCGTTGCCCGGTACCGTACAGACGTTTTCGTGACGGGGTGGGAATGTGTTCCTACCCTGCGCGAAGGCGATGGGTACCCTTGCAAGCATGTCCTCCCGTACTGCCTCGCAACGCTCTCGCCTCGTCTGCAGGCGAGGCGTTTAAGGAGTGCATCATGAATAGCATCATCTGGCTGGTCGGGGCCGTCGTCATCGTCTTGTTCGTGCTTGGGTACTTTGGATTCAGATAACCGACCGCAGCAGTTCCGAGACATCGTCCCAGTGCATTCACCCGAGAACTGTTGGGTTGACCGCACAGGGCAAGCGGGTATGCAACCCCGCGGCCCCTGGGCCAGGCTGACCCACACACCGCGCCTTGTTTTGTCTGGAGAGAACCGGACAGATCGCGGGCGTTCCCTCCGCCGGCACCCCGAAAAGGAAGAGGTCACTGTCCGCCAGCGTACGGACAGCGGCATGGATGGATGCCAACCTTGATTGGTCACCGCTTTCCTCCCAATCGAGGGCGTTCCTATGAAACCCACCCGTTCCATCACGTTCACTCCCGGCGCAGCGTTGCTCGCGCTCGCAGTCGGCTTCTACGCTTCATTGGGCCCGGGGCAAAGCAGCGCATCACCTGCCTCCTCGGCAGACCACAGCTTGACACGTGCGACGGTTCGCGAGGGTATCTCTGATACAGCGATTACGACCAAGGTGAAGGCTGGCCTGCTCAATCAGAAGGATCTCGGCTCGATGCGCATACACGTACGCACACGCGACGGCGTGGTTCGCCTGACCGGCAGTGTGCCGACAATGGTGCAACGACAGATGGCAACGAAGGTGGCCAAGGGAGTTACCGGAGTGGCATCGGTGGAAAACGATCTGATCGTCCACTAATTCTCATCGCCGGCCGAACGGATGGGGCCTCTCCCCATCAGCGGGAAAGGTCGAGACAGGCGCGCTTTGCCGAACTGTATCCATCCCCTCGAGACACTGCGATCTGCCGAGCGAGTCAACGCAACCCAGGAGCGATCATGCACAAAGTCACTACCACCGCACAGCACAGAAAGTCGGAGCCTGCTGGTTGCGGATGCATACCTGCCGCGGATGAAGGGCACACCTATCAATCCGCTGTGGACGCATCGCTTGAGATGACCTTTCCGGCGAGCGACCCAATCTCGCCGGGCGCGGCCATGTATGCGGAGCGTCAGCTCAGTACCTCGCTCGACAAGACAGATTGGAGCCTGGCTGCCGGTAGCAAGAGGCAGGCTTCCCGCGTCGAGCCCACTCCACGGCACAAGGGCAAAAGCCGTGCGCATTGACGTATCCCCCCCGCCGGCGCAGTCGCCGGTTCAATGGCTAATCACCTTATCTGGAGTCACACCATGAACATCAACGAATTGGACCATCAAAGCAGCGGACCGCGCGCTGCCATCGTCGGCAACGGTCAGCTGAAGGGCGCCGGCCCCGGCCCCGTCATCATGGCTGCCGACACACTCAACGGCGATCCGGTTCTTGGTCCGAGCGGTGAGAAGCTGGGCAAGATCGATCACATCATGCTGGATGTTCCCCGCGGGCAAATCGCCTATGCGGTGCTGTCATTCGGCGGTTTTCTAGGTGTCGGCACGAAGCTGTTCGCTGTGCCATGGTCTGCTCTGACGCTCGACACTGTACGCAAGAGCTTTGTGCTGGGCATCGACAAGAAGCAGCTGGAAGCCGCGCCGGGTTTTGATCAGAATCACTGGCCTAGCATGGCGGATACGCAATGGGCCACCAGCATCCATCAATACTATGGAACGCCCCCGTACTGGGAGGGGAGCCGGAAAGAGGTCAAACTGGATTCCTGATGGAGTAGGCGTATGCCTGGTCAGAGCGCCTCGAGGTCTGGAAGCAGGCGATCGAACTCGCGCTTGACCACGGCATAGCATTCGCAGACGCGACGCTCGAGGCCAGGGCGGTCGAGGACTTCGATGGTTCCGTGGCTGTAACGGATCAACCCGGCGGTCTGCAGCTTCAAAGCGGCTTCAGTGACCCCGGACCTGCGCACGCCCAGCAT
>NZ_FOWV01000001.1 GCF_900115545.1 Ralstonia sp. NFACC01
GCGCACCTCCTCGGATTGCGATACCTGCCCTTGCGGCTCTGCCACGGGCTGGCGTCGCTGTTTGATCCACTGGTACAGGCTGTGCTGGCTCACGCCTAACCGCTGCGCGACCTCGGCCACGCTGTGGCCTCTATCCACGACCTGATTGACCGCCTCGACCCTGAATTCTTCGGTGTATCTCTGTGCACTCATCGCACCTCCTGTCTAACCTCTAGTTTGAGGCTCACAGGTGTCTACTGGGGCCGGGGCGATTCACGTCACGGGGTCCCGGATTTCATGGGGCACCTGTAACGCTAGCCCCCAAAAATCCCATTTAAAATTAATGACTTAATTCGCTGGTCGGGAGTATCCCACCCTCTCCGCCAGCAGTAGCAAAAGCCCCTTGGTTTTACGACCAAGGGGCTTTTTGTTTGGCGTCTCGATTTGGTCTGGCGAAAAAACGTGGGCACCGGTGGTCACGCTGCGCGGCTGCCCGCCCGCGCCAGCATGTTCTCAATCTGCTGATCTTTCTCCTCCCACAGTTGGGCAAGCCAGCGGTGGAAGTCGCTGCGGAAGGCGGCGTCGGTGCTGTAGTCGTGCGTGCAGAAATCCGGCGGAATCGGCAGTTCGCGAATATGCACCATCACCCGGCCGGCTTGGCCGCTGGCCAACTGCCAGAAGCTTGGTGTGCCGTCTGGGTAGGCAATGCTGATATCGAGCAGCGATTGGAACCGCCCACCCATGGCATTGAGCGTCAAGGCCAGCGCGCCGGCCTTTGGCTTGAGCAGATGGCGATAGGGCGACGACTGCTTCCGGTGTTTTGCGGGGGTGTACCGCGTGCCTTCGGCAAAGTTCATGACGCTGGTCGGCACGTGGGCGAACTTGGCGCACGCGCGACGCGTGGTTTCGCGGTCTTGATTGCGCAGCTCGGGGTGCTTGCGCAACGCTGCCTTGGAGTGCCGCCGCATGAACGGAAAATCCAGCGCCCACCAGGCCAGGCCGATGACCGGCACGTAGATCAACTGTTGCTTGAGGAAGAACTTGAGCAGAGGGATGCGCCGGTTCAACACCCGCTGCAACACAAAAATGTCCACCCAAGACCGATGGTTGCAATTGACGAGGTACCAGCCCGCGTAACGCAGGCTGTCGGCGCCTTCTATGCTCCAGGGCTGGCGTTGCAGCAGGCCGATCCAGGCGTTGTTGCAACCGATCCAGCACGTGGCGACCCAATTGAGCATGGGGTCGATCCGGCGGCGGACTGCCGCTGCCGGCACCAGCAGCTTGAACGCCGAGAGCGTGAACAGCGGCACGCTCCAGAACAGTGTGTTCAGGGCCAGCAGGATTGAGCTAAGCGTGCCCAGTACAAAGGCAGGCAGGACGCGAATCAAGGCTCCTCCAATGAGCGCCCGCGGGTGGCCCGGCAGGCAGAAATCGTGATGTTGACGATACGCGAGCGTAGCGCGGATCGGCCGTCCAGACCATGCGTTGCGTCAGGATTCATGCTTCGCATCTGAGAAGCGAAAAAAAAACCCTTGGTGTTGGCCAAGGGTTCTTTCTGCACAGGTCCGGCTCAGAACGAATGCTTCAGCCCCACACCTGCCAGCACCGTTTTCGCGCCTGGCGCGGTGCCGCCCGCAACGATGGAAGTCTTGAGACTTTCCAGCGGATCGGCCGTGCCCACCGCGCCCGCATTGACGTACACGAGCTGCGCATACAGCGTGGTGCGTTTGGAGAATGCGTAGTCGTTGCTCAGCACGATCGACTTGGTGGAGCTGTCGTGCGCGCTGCTTTCGTACTTGCTGTAATAGCCGGCCAGCGTGGCGGTATTGGCGGGGCTCCACTTGTAGTCGAGCCCGGCGCCGATCGATTTGACGTCCGACACGCGTTGGCCACTCGGCGCGTTGTTGGTCACGCCAATGTAGTTGACCCGGCCCGTGAAGGCGCCGAACGGTACGGCCACACCTGCGCTCCACAAGCGGCTGAGGGTCTCGCCCGTGCCGCTGTCGGCCGTTGACTGATAGCCGAGGCCAACTGTGACCGGCCCCGTGTACGTCGCACCCAGCGAGAGTTCATTGCCGCGCTTGAAGCTGCCGGCGGTCTCGCCAAATGAGTACGCCACGCCCAGCCACACGGGCCCGAAATTGTTGGAGTATTGCAGCGCATTGCCAATGAACACGCCCACGTCGTTGCCGGGGTTGGTACCGGCGCCCATCGAGTTGCCCGGTGCGGGCAGTTGGTTGTAGGCCCAGCCGTAGAGATTCGAGAACTGCTCCTTGAAGCCGCGCGCTTCCGTGCCGATCGTGCCGATGAGGGCTGGGCTGTACTGACGCCCCAGCGTGACGGCGCCCCAGTTGCCGCTCAGGCCGACGTTGGCTTGCCGCCGGAACAGCTCTGAGCTGAAGCCCGGGCCGGTGGTGAGCGTGCCGGTGTCGCTGCTGAAATGTCCTTCAAGGTTGAAGTTGGCCCTCAGCCCGCTGCCCAGGTCTTCCGACCCCTTGAGGCCCCAGATGCTGGGGCTGATGCCGCCCGAATGCATTTCGGTGATGCTGCCGCCGGCCGCACTGCGGTTTTGATACTGAAGTCCGGCATCGACGATGCCGTAGATCGTGACCGACGATTGTGCGATGGCGCCACTCGCTGCGCAGCCGAGGGCGGCTGCAATGGCGGTCAGGACGCAGGGTCGAAGGCGTGTGTTCTGCATGTTGTCTCCGTATTGTCGTTGTGTGATGCGTCCATTGAATTGGCTCGGACGCATGCGGTGTTGGCGCTAAACACGCAGGGCGCGCGCTCAACGTCGGCGGGACTTTGCAATATGCGTACCACGGCGTTCGCAGGGCATTGCAAGGAGTTGCATGCCGTTGATTAACGTTTGCGACACGTGCGCGGATGCGGGCGATGTGGCGTGACGGGACAGTCGGCGCAACACCTGTCCGCGGTCTGTTCAGCGATGGAGCAGCCGCGATCAGGCGCTCGGCGCGCTTTGCATCCAGCGATCTTCGAGCTCGCGCCACGCACGTCCGACGTTCAGCGCATGGCGGGGGTGGAAGTTGCGCCAGTCGCGATAGGCGTCGCCCGGGACGTACGCGAGAGCGCGCGCTGCGTCGCCATCGGCTTCAATGGCGCGCGTGATGGTGCTTGCGAGCATGTCGAGATACGACAGCGTTGGACGCAGCATCTGTGCGGGCGTGCCGATGGCGGTGCCGACGACGATGCTGGCGGGCAGTTGCATGAGCGCATGCAGCGCGCGCTGCCAGCCGATCAGCGAGCCCTCCTGCAGGTCCGGAATGCGCTGCCGATATGCCAGGCCACCTGCGCACAACACCCCCCGCTGCGGCGCGTACAGCACCGTGTCCGATGCGCTGTGCGCCGCTGTGTGGACGTGGACCTGCCACGCTGTCTTGCCGGTGTGCAGCCAATCGCCATCGCGCAGTGCCGGTTCCGGATACACGATCTGCGTTGCGTGCATGACGTGCGTACCCAGCATGGCGGTCAGGCGTGCAAGACACGTTTCGCAACGCTGGCGCATCAGGTCGGCAGTGGCGGCGGACGCCAGGAAGGCCGGGCGCGGCTGCAGTTGTGCGAAGGCGGCGTTGGCCAGCACATGCTCGGGATGCGCGTGCGTGTTGACCACCCAGCGGATGGGTTCGGCCGTGATGTGCCGGATGGCCGCGATCAGTTGGTGTCCCCATCGCACGTGCGGGCCAGGGTCGACCACGAGTACGCCGTTGCCTGTGGTGTGTACCAGCGTGGGCACGACTTCTCCGGCATTCGCGCGTGAGGCTTCTGCGTTGGCAGCGCGGGCGGCGTACAGGCCATCCTGCAGACGCAACAGCGTGACGCGTGCGGGTACCGCAGACACTGCCGGAGCCGGAGCGATCAAGGTCGCGAGCATCATGTGCATCCAACGTCGCCGCACGGGGTCTGGCACCATGTCAGGGCGCCAGCGCGGCGCGCTCGTAGCCGGGGTAGAAGCGGGTCACGTTGCGCGTGTACTCCGCGGGCATGCCACCCCACTGCGCGTAGGGCGCGTCTACCGGCATCGCAATCACCTCGGCCAGGTCGCGTCCTTCGGTTGCCGCGCGGCGCATGCGGGCATCGAGCCACTGCAGGTACTGACGTGTCTGCGCAATGGCGTCGGCGTTGCCCAGCGCGGGCCCGTGGCTGGGGATCAACAAGCGCGCGCCGCTGTCGGCAACGATCTTCTGCAGCCGATCGAGACTCGTCAGCCAATGCGCAATGTTGGCGTGCGGCGTGGTGGGAATCCGGTCGCGAAAAGCAATGCCGCCAGCGAAGACTACGCCGCTGGTCCGGTCCACCAGGACGAGATCGTCGTCGGTATGTCCGTGGAGGCGGATGAGGTCGATGCGATGGCGCCCCATGGTGCGTGCTCCGGGGCTCAATGACGTGCCGGGCGGTGTCGATACCGTGTTCTGCATCCACGCGCCGCAGATGCGGTAGAGATTGTCGGCATAGGCCGCGCCTTCGCGTTGCGCACCGGCAATGGTGCCGGGCAGCGCCTGGGCACCGACATCCGCATAGGCCTGGTTGCCGAAGAAATAGTCGGGATGTAGGTTGAGGTTGAACACCCAGCGCACCGGCGCCGATGTGACCGTGCGGATGGCCTGGCGCTGCTGTTCACCGTACAGCAGTGACGGCCCTGTGTTGATGACGAGCACGCCGTCGCCGGTATCAATAAAGCCGGTGTTGATGATGTTGCAGCCATTGCGCGCCGAAAAATCTGCGTTGGCGCCTTCCAGCACCCAGACGCCGGGCGCAATTGCGTGCGGTACGAGGTGGTAATCGGGGCTTTCTGCGCGTGCGATGGCAGTCAACATTGCCAGGCATAGCAGAAGGAAGCCCAATCGTGGATGCCGTCGGCTCATCGTGTCACCTGTGCGCGGATGCGGTTGCCGTTGTTGTCGACGCCGGCCACGCTGATGCCGCGTTCAACAGGGCCATCCAGATCGAACGAGAAGATCGGGTTTTCGGCCACGGGTTCGTACAGCTTCAGTTCAAGCATGGGCTGACGCCGGGCATCGAGCAGATTGAGCTGCTCGATATGGAAGGACGGAATGCCCGCCACCAAGCCCGTGTCCATCGGATGCATCACGCGCAGGCGGATGCGGCTGCCCGCGCCGTTGAAGCCCGGAAAAACGCGCGACTCGACCTGGTTCAGCGTGGCGCTCCACGTGGCGTCCTGGCGTGTGGCGCCGGGCAGCGTGCAGCCGCCGCCGGTGGCATCCACCTGGAAGGTACCGACATGCCAGACACCGTCCTGCGTTCGCGCCGCCACGCGCACCGCAGAGGCCTCCTGTAGCTTGAACCGGAACGACAGCGCCGGGCGCACGTGCATGGGGGCGAACTCCAGCACCTTGCGGATCGGGTTGCGGTCGACCACGACGACAATACGCTCCACCTTGCCGAGCGCTGACGCGTCAAACGCAATCGGCACCTGCATCGGGGCTTCCGCAAATGCCGGCCCGGTGATCCTGATGCGGCTGTCGAACGTTGTTCGCGCCGCGCCAAACACCTCCTGCTGAATCGTCGGCCAGAGCGGCGAGCCCGCCGGGTCGATATTCGTGTCGGCGCAGGCCGGCCAGGACAGGCACGCGACGGCCAGTGCGGCAGCGGCAGCGGCAGCATGGAGTGAAGCCGTTCTCATCGTGTGCCTTGGTAGGTTCAGATGAAAGGCCCGTGTTGCGAAAGTCATGCCATGCGTGCTTGGTGTCCGCACGCGCGTCCATCGGGTCTTCAGGTGATGGGGCGTTGAGCTTTGCAACACCTGTTGTTCCATTCTGGAGCACTCTCGCAAGCCGATTGGCGTGAACAGTCGATGCGCAGTGGATGCAGCATCCGCCGCAGGGGATGGCCCGGGTTTTGCAGATGACGATCGGACACAGCGCAGACAACGACGCTGCGGTCATCACTCAAACATCAGGAGACAACCCATGCGTTACGCTCATCCCGGCACTCCCGGCGCCATCGTTTCGTTCAAGCCGCGCTATGGCAATTTCATCGGTGGCGAATTCGTGTCGCCGGTCAAGGGCCAGTACTTCACCAACACCACGCCGGTGACGGGCGAGGTGATCGGCGAGTTCCCGCGCTCGACCGCGGAAGACATCGACCGCGCGCTCGACGCCGCCCATGCTGCCGCTGACGCCTGGGGTCGTACCTCAGTGCAGGACCGCTCGCTGATCCTGCTGAAGATCGCCGACCGCATCGAGCAGAACCTCGAGCTGCTGGCCGTGACCGAAACGTGGGACAACGGCAAGCCCGTGCGTGAAACGCTGAACGCCGACATTCCGCTGGCTGTCGACCACTTCCGCTACTTCGCTGGCTGCATTCGCGCGCAAGAAGGTTCCGCTGCCGAGATCAACGAGCACACCGTGGCCTATCACATCCACGAGCCGCTGGGCGTGGTCGGCCAGATCATCCCGTGGAACTTCCCGCTGCTGATGGCTGCATGGAAACTGGCGCCTGCGCTGGCTGCCGGCAACTGCGTGGTGCTCAAGCCGGCCGAGCAGACGCCGCTGGGCATCTGCGTGCTGATGGAACTGATTGGCGATCTGCTGCCCGCGGGCGTGCTCAACGTCGTGCACGGCTACGGCAAGGAAGCCGGCGAGGCACTGGCCACCAGCAAGCGCATCGCCAAGATCGCCTTTACGGGCTCGACGCCGGTGGGTTCGCACATCATGAAGTGCGCGGCCGAAAACATCATCCCGTCGACGGTGGAGCTGGGCGGCAAGTCGCCCAACATCTACTTCGAAGACATCATGCAGGCCGAGCCGAGCTTCATCGAGAAGGCCGCTGAAGGCCTGGTGCTGGGCTTCTTCAACCAGGGCGAGGTGTGCACGTGCCCGTCGCGCGCGCTGGTGCAGGAATCCATCTACAGCCGCTTCATGGATGCGGTGATGACCAAGGTGGCTGCCATCAAGCGCGGTGACCCGCTCGACACCGACACGATGGTTGGCGCGCAGGCTTCGGAGCAGCAGTTCTACAAGATCCGCAGCTACCTGGAGATCGCGCAGGAGGAAGGTGCCGAATGCCTCGTCGGCGGCGATGTGGAAGTGCTGCCCGGCAATCTGTCGAAGGGCTACTACATCAAGCCGACGCTGCTCAAGGGCGACAACAGCATGCGCGTGTTCCAGGAAGAGATCTTCGGCCCGGTGATTGCCGTGACGACCTTCAAGGACGAAGCGCAGGCACTGCAGATCGCCAATGACACCGATTTCGGCCTGGGCGCCGGTCTGTGGACGCGCGACATCAACCGCGCGTACCGCGTGGGCCGCGCCATCAAGGCGGGACGCGTGTGGACGAACTGCTACCACCTGTATCCGGCGCACGCGGCGTTTGGTGGCTACAAGAAGTCGGGCGTGGGCCGCGAGACCCACAAGATGATGCTCGACCACTATCAGCAGACCAAGAACCTGCTGGTGAGCTACGACACCAAGCCGCTGGGCTTCTTCTGATGGTGTAGCAGGACGGCTGGCGCATGGTCATCGACACCCGTGCGCCAGCCGCTGACCTGCGAGGCAAAGACGTCGCCGGCGAAAAAAGAAGAGGAGACATGGCCGTGTGCCAACCATTTGCACTGCCGCAACGCGCGCAGGTGTCCCCCCATTGCCGCTGATTCCCGGTCGGGAATAGCCCTCGCCACGCTTCCACTTTGGGATGTGCCGTTGGCGCGCCCGGGCTCGGCGAACGAGAAACACCAGGGAGACACTCCGTGCATTCGAATACCAGCCGTTCGGGCAAGGACGCCAGCCGTCTGCGCAACGCCGCGCCACGTCTGGCAGGCGGGGTGGCGGCGCTCGCTGCCGCAGGCCTGTACTCGCCGGCGTTTGCCGAGGACCAGATCATTGCGGTGGCGTTGCCCACCGCCCAGGTTGTCGGCTCAACCCCGATCGACAGCATTGGCGTCCCGCTGTCGCAGTTCCCTGCCAATGCGCAGCGCATTAGCGCAAAGGATGCGCGCGAGCAACGCAGCTCGAATCTGGCGGACCTGCTGAACGACAACCTCGGCCAGGTCAGCATCAGCAATGGATCGGGCAATCCGTACCAGAACGACATCAACTACCGCGGGTTCCAGGTGTCTTCGCTGCTGGGCGTGCCCATTGGCGTATCGGTCTACTTTGATGGCGTGCGGATGAACGAGCCCTTCGGCTCCATCGTGAACTGGGACCTCATTCCCATGAATGCGATGTCCAGCGTCAACATCCTGCCGGGCTCCAATCCGATGTTCGGCCTCAACACCTTGGGTGGCGCGCTTGTCGTCAACACCAAGAACGGAAAGGACAACGCCGGCACGTCGATCGAGGCGCTCGGCGGGTCGTTTGGCCGCCGGGCGCTGAGCTTCGAGACGGGCGTCGTCGACAAGGCCCACGGCACCGATTACTTCGTCGCCGGCAACATCGACCGGCAAGACGGCTTTCGCGACCACTCGGGTTCGAACGTCAAACAGCTTTATGGGAAAGCGCGGTGGCACGGCAACGACGGCGCTACTCAACTGGAGCTGTCGGCTGCGCTGGCAGATACCTCGCTGAGCGGCACGCAGTCGTTGCCGATGGACATGATGGCGAACCGCAGCGCGGCCTATACGTGGCCCGACACCATCTCAAACCGGATGGCGATGCTGAACCTGAAGGGCAGCCATTGGTTGAACGACACCAATCAACTGGCCGGCAGCTTTTACTACCGCAAGGCGAACCTGCACAACGTCAACAGCAACGCGCAGCTGGACGACGGCTGCTTCAATGACGACGGTTCGTTGGCGACGACCACCGCAGGTGGCATCACCGGCTACAAATGCGCGAACAAGGCGCCGAACGGCACGGCAGTAAATGCCGTGACCGGCGCCAATGCGCTCGCGCTGGGCTACGGCCGCTGGACGAACGCCATCAACACGAGCGTCGTCGATTCCGCTACGCATGAAGACACGGTGGGCTCGTCCCTGCAGTGGTCGAATTTCAGCCAGCTGGCGGGGCACAACAATACGTTCACGGTTGGCGGTGCGTTCGACCACTCGCGCATCACGTATGACCAGACGACTTATCTGGCACGGTTGATCAACTATCAGACGGTGGTGATCCCGAATCAAACGTACGGATTCACCGCCAACGGATCGGCGCCGTCGGCGTCGAACCCGGCTTTGTTCACAGGCAGCAACGTGATCGGTGCGGTCAACCTGTCGTCCAACGTCAACAACTTCAGCGCGTACTTCACCGATACGTTCAGCGTGACGGACAAGCTGAGCGTGACCGCATCCGGCAGCTTCAACTACACGACGCTCAACCAAGGCGGCGCCAACAATAGGTATCTGAACGAAGACGGCGGTTACGCCTGGACGGACGATGTATCGGGCGTGTCGTACTACAACCCCGGCTACGCGAACGCCTACAGGTATTCGAACGCCGGATCGGGCGCCGCATCCGCCCCGAACGGGATCCCGGCAGGCGCAGTGGCCGGGCCGGAAACCAACAGTCTGGCCGGCTCGCATCACTATCACCGGTTCAATCCGGCATTGGGATTCAACTACGACCTCGGGGCCGGGCAGGGCATCTTCGGCAGCTATAGCGAATCGATGCGCGCGCCGACATCGATCGAGCTGTCTTGCGCCGATCCAAACAGCCCGTGCTCGCTGCCGACCGGGTTCAACGGCGATCCAGACCTGAAAGCCGTGGTGGCCAAAACCGTCGAGTTCGGCGGTCGCGGAAAGCTGGGCAAGTCCACCTACTGGAGTGCGTCTGTCTATGACTCGCGCCTCAGCAATGACATCCAGTTCATCGCCACGTCAAACACGTACGGCTACTTCGCCAACGTCGGCAAGACGGAGCGGCGTGGCTTTGAGCTGGGCGCAAGCACGAAGATCGACAAGTGGTCGTTGTCGGCCAACTTTGGTTATGTCGATGCGATCTACAAGTCGGCATTCACCACGGCCAGCGGGCAGAACGTGGTCAGCGGCAACAAGATCCCCGGCATACCCGCGAAGACGCTCAAGCTTGGCGCGTCGTACACCTTCAGCCCGAACCTGTCGATGGGCGGGAACGTGATCCTGGTCAGCAAGCAGATCGCGCACGGTAACGAAAGCAATGCCGACCCGAACGGCCAGGTGGCCGGCTACGGCCTCGTCAATCTGAACCTGCACTACAAGCCGACAAGCAACCTCGAAATCTCGGCGTACATCAGCAACCTGTTCAACAAGCGCTATTCCACGTACGGCCTGTCGGGCATGCGGAGCATCTACACGCTGGCGACGCAGCAGTTCATGACGCCAGCGCCGCCACGCGCAATCTGGATTGGCCTGACGTATTCGTTTGGAGGCAAAGCCTCCAGTGCCGACAAGGACTGAGCCCCCGTAGAAGAGACGATCATGAATGCATTGACCTACTACATCCGGATTGCCACGTTGATCAGCGTGGGTTTGGTATCCACCCTCCAGGCGGTAGCAGAGGTGCCGGACCCCGTCGCCTATGTCACGAATCAAGGCGGCGGCGTGACCGTGCTGAATGCACGCACGCTCAAACGGGTTGACGAGATTGCCGTGGGCAAGGACCCGCGCGGCCTTGCAGTCACCCCCGATGGCCGCTGGCTGCTGACGGCCAACCAGGGCAGCGCCGATGTGTCGGTGGTTGATACGGCCACACGCAAGGAGATCAAACGCATCGCAGTCGGCAGGAATGTGGAATTCATGCGCATCTCGCCCGACGGCCGCCGGGCATTCGTCACCTACGAGCCGTCGTCTGAAGGTGGGCCGCCGGCCAAGAACGACGGTGCCCGGAAAGGCGAGGAGGCCGAGAAGGACGAAGCCCCCGCCGAAGTCGCAATCATCGATCTCAGCCAGTGGGCCGTGGTTGGCCGCATCAAGGCCGCTCGCGAGACCGAAGCCATCGAGTTTTCACCGAGCGGCAAGCTGCTGCTGGTCGCAAACGAAGGGGACAACACGGTCGGTGTCTACGAGTTGTCCACACTCAAGCAGATCCGTCGTGTGGATGTTGCGCCGTTCGGCAATCGGCCGCGCGGCATCAAGATCGCGCCGGATGGCAAGACCTATGTGGTGACGCTCGAAAACTCGAACAACCTGTTGTTGCTCGACCCCGCTTTCAAGCCGATCAAGACTGTGCCCACAGGGCAGGGACCGTACGGCATCGCGTTTGACCGCGACGGCCGATACCTCTGGGTGGCCGCCAGCCGCGCAGATCAGCTGCAGGTGTTCGATGCCCGCACCTTCGCGCCGGTGGCCGCCATTCCGGTCGGCAAGCGTTGCTGGCATTTCAGCTTCATGCCCGGAGGGCAGAAGCTGCTGCTCGCCTGTGGCCGGTCGAACAGTGTGCAGGTGATCGATGCGCAGAAGCGCGAGGTCGTCGATACGCTCCCGGGCTACAAGCTGCCCTGGGGTGTGGTGACCTATCCAACCTCGGTGGGCAGTCTTGATGCGCCGCGCTGATCGCTCCTCCGTCGCACCCGCGCCGGCCTACGCGGGCCTGCCGATCGCTTTGCATTGGGTCAGCGCCTTGCTGCTATGCGGGCTGTTTGGGCTGGGCTACTACATGACGGGTCTGGCCAAGGGCGTGCCCGGCAAGGCTGCCTGGGTGAATCTGCATAAATCGCTCGGCCTGACGGCGGCGCTGGTGATTGCGTGGCGCGTGGCCGTGCGCATACGCCGTGCTGCGCCCCCGTCAATTCCGGGGCTGCATTGCTGGGAGGCGGAGCTTGCGCGCATCACCCACCGCCTGCTCTACATGTGCATGGTCGTCATGCCGCTGTCGGGCTACCTCGGGTCTTCTTTCAATCAATACGGAACGCGCTTCTGGGGCGTGCCATTGCCCCGCTGGGGTTGGGTCGACAGCGCACTGCAGCACATGTTCTACACGGTTCACAGCACGACGGCCGACCTGCTGCTCTGCCTGGTTGCCTTCCACGTTGCCGGGGTGATCAAGCACCAATGGCTCGACGCACAGCGGTGCGTGCAGCGCATGTTGCCGGGCGGGCGCTCGCGGGCGCTGTAAGCCGCGGTCGTCGCGTGCTGCGTTCATTGCCCTGCTCCATTTCGCAACAGAACACACGATGTGTTGCGGTATGGCACGCAACACCGCACTGCAAGCTGGTTGAAACCGCGATTTCCCGGTGTTTTTTGATGGCACGGGATTTGCCCTGAGTCCGACCGGTGTGACATCACACTGCCGGACCTGGACCATAAATAGAGGTAGAGGAGACAAGAATGAGGACACTACGAGTGATTGCACTTGCAGCTGCCATGGCGGCTGCAAGCGTTGCCGTGCACGCGGCAACGCCCCCCGTTACCGATGCCATGATCGAGAACGACGCGAAATCGTCGAACGACGTGCTGACCTGGGGCATGGGTACGCAAGGGCAGCGCTTCTCGACACTCACCAAGATCAACACAAAAAATGTCGGCCAGCTCGTGCCGGCATGGTCGTTCTCGTTTGGTGGTGAGAAGCAGCGCGGGCAGGAAGCCCAGCCGCTGATCTACAACGGCAAGATGTTCGTCACGGCGTCGTACTCGCGCATCTACGCGATCGACCTGAAGACCGGCAAGAAGCTGTGGAAGTACGAGCAGCGTTTGCCGGAAGGCATCATGCCTTGCTGCGACGTCGTCAACCGTGGTGCCGCGCTGTACGACAATCTCGTCATCTTCTCTACGCTGGATGCGCAACTGATCGCGCTCAATCAGGACACCGGCAAGATCGTCTGGAAAGAGAAGATCGAAGACTACGCCGCCGGCTACTCGACGACCGCCGCACCGCTGATCGTGAAGGGCATGGTGCTGACGGGCGTGTCGGGTGGCGAGTTTGGCGTGGTAGGTCGCGTGGAAGCGCGCGACGCCAAGACCGGCCAGTTGATCTGGTCGCGTCCGACCGTCGAAGGCCACATGGGCTACAAGTACGACAAGGACGGCAACAAGACCGAGAATGGCATGACAGGCACGCTCAACGCGAGCTGGCCTGGCGAGACGTGGAAGACCGGTGGCGCATCGACGTGGCTGGGCGGCACGTATGACGCGCAGACCAACCTCGTCTACTTCGGCACCGGCAACCCGGGGCCGTGGAACAGCCACCTGCGCAAGGGCGACAACCTGTATTCATCGTCGACGCTGGCCATCAACCCGGACACCGGCAAGATCGTCTGGCACTACCAGAACACCCCCAACGACGGCTGGGATTTCGACGGCGTGAACGAGTTCGTGACGTTCGATATGGACGGCAAGCGCGTCGGCGGCAAGGCCGATCGCAACGGCTTCTTCTATGTGAACGACGCCAAGACCGGCAAGCTGCTCAACGCGTTCCCGTTCGTGAAGGTCAACTGGGCCACCAGCATCGACCTCAAGACCGGCCGCCCGAACTACGCACCGGACCACCGCCCAGGCGATCCGTCGCAGGCCACGGGTGAAGAGAAGAAGGGCAAGGCCGTGTTTGCCGAGCCCGGCTTCCTGGGCGGCAAGAACCAGATGCCGATGGCATACAGCCCGCAAACCGGCCTGTTCTACGTGCCCGCCAACGAGTGGGGCATGGACATCTGGAACGAGCCCGTCAGCTACAAGAAGGGCGCGGCCTACCTGGGTGCCGGCTTCACCATCAAGCCACTCAATGAGGATTACATCGGCGCACTGCGCGCGATCAACCCGAAGACCGGCAAGATCGAATGGCAGATCAAGAACAACGCGCCGCTGTGGGGTGGTGTGATGACGACTGCCGGCGGCCTGGTGTTCTGGGGCACGCCCGAGGGCTACCTGAAGGCGGCTGATGCCAAGACCGGCAAGGAGCTTTGGGAATTCCAGACCGGCAGCGGCATCGTTGCGCCCCCCGTCACCTGGGAAGACAACGGCGAGCAATTCGTGGCCGTGGTGTCGGGCTGGGGTGGTGCAGTGCCGCTGTGGGGCGGTGAAGTGGCCAAGCGCGTGAACTTCCTGGAGCAGGGCGGTTCGGTTTGGGTGTTCAAGCTGCACAAGAACTGACGTGCTGAGTTGAGCGCTGTGCGCCCTGTGTGGCGCGCAGCCTCTCGCACAGCTTCATGGAGTTTCAGATCGTGATCATGCGTAATGGAGTGTTTTCGTTGCTGGCGGTAGCGTGCGCAGCAATTGGCGCGGCACCCGCCCACGCCGCCCCTGACATGCAGGCCCTGGCCGACAGGAGCGGCTGTTTCTCGTGCCACAGCATGCATGCCAAGATCGTTGGCCCAGCCTTTGCCGACGTGGCCGCGAAGTACAAGGGCGATGCTGATGCGCCGACCAGACTGGCGCAGAAGGTACGAGACGGCGGCAAGGGCACGTGGGGCCGCATTCCAATGCCTCCGCATCCCAACCTCAAGGAAGACGAGGCGAAGCAATTGGTGGCCTGGGTGCTAAGTTCGGGCTCGTAAGTCTCTACGTTGCTTGCAAGGGAGGAGGGCCGGCATTGTCCGGCCCTTTCTTTTCTTCTATGACCGCGCTTTACGGCTGTGTGAGCCGGCGTGAATTGGCATCGGTCCGGAACATGATCGGCACTTCACCGGTACGGGTGTCCCGCATCTGCCCGAAGCCGTTCATCGCAGCCATCCGGCCTTGCAGCACCACCTTCTGCAGCGCGCCGTGATCTGCAGACTTTCCGCACACCGGGTCGGTGCGCGTCGCATCGCCCGTCAGCAGATACGCCTGACAGCGGCAGCCGCCCGCATCGTCCTCGCGCGATTCGCATGACTGGCACGGCTCCGGCATCCAGTGCGTGCCGCGAAAGCGCTGAAAGGCGTCGCTGCTTCGCCAGATGTCGCGCAGCGGCTGGCTGAGCACATTGGGCAGCTCCAGCCCCGGCAACATGCGCGCGGAATGGCAGGGCAGCGCAACGCCATCCGGCGCAATGCCCAGGAATGTTGTGCCCCAGCCGTTCATGCACTTCTTCGGGCGCTGCTCGAAGTAATCCGGCACGACGTAAAGCAATTGGCATTGGTTGCCAATGCGGGTCCGGTAGTCGTTTACGACGGCCTCGGCGTCGCGCAGTTGCTCCAGGGTGGGCATCAGCGCGAGGCGGTTCTCCCATGCCCAGCCGTAGTACTGCGTGTTGGCAAGTTCCAGGTACTCGGCGCCGATCTCCAGCGCCATGTCGATGATGGCGCCCACGTGCGGCAGGTTATGCCGGTGCATCACGCAGTTCATCACCATCGGATAACCATGAGCCTTGATGAGATCGGCCACGCGGCGCTTCAGATCGAAGGTGCGCGTGCTCGACAGAAAGTCGTTCATCTCGCGCGTGGAGTCCTGGAACGACAACTGAATATGGTCGAGCCCCGCAGCGCGCAATGCACCAAGACGCGCGTCGGTCAAGCCCACCCCGGACGTCACAAGATTCACGTAGAACCCGAGCCCATGCGCATGCGCCACCAGCGTTTCGAGATCCTTGCGCAATAGCGGCTCGCCGCCCGACAGGCCAAGCTGCACCGCGCCCAGCGCGCGCGCCTGAGTGAATACGTCGCACCACTGCTCCGTGGTGAGTTCCTGATCGTGCCGTGTGTAGTCGACCGGGTTGGAGCAGAAGGCGCAATGCAGCGGGCAACGGTAGGTCAGCTCGGCCAGCAGCCAGAGCGGCGGACCAGGCATCGGCGCAGCTGCCGGCGCCAGCAGCGATTCGGCTTCAAACGAGCCAGCCGCGTTCAAATGCATGTTTGACAAAGGCGTGGACCTCCGGAGCGATGCCCTGCACGCCAAAGGCGGATTGCAGGTCATCGATCAGCATGTCGAGGGTATGGGCGCCGTCGCAGCGCTGCAGGATTGCGGCCGCGCTGTCATTGAGCGTGACCATGCCCTCGGGGTACAGCAGCACCCAGCTCTGCTGCATGTCTTCCCATTGCAGCCGGAAGGTCCGGTGCAGCATGGGGTGGGCTGGATCAGGCAAGGGAGGGCTCATGTGCGTGGGCCTGTTGGATGGCATCGAGCATCGACCAGAGGATGTCGAGCTTGAACTGCAGGATGTCCAACGCACGCTGTTGCTGCTCGGGCGTGCGGAAGTAGTCGAGGGTCACGCGCAGGCCGTGCTCGACGTCGCGCGAGGCCAGCGGAATGCGCGAGCGGAAGTACGCCAGCCCTTCTGGCTGCACCCACGGATAGTGATCGGGCCAGCCGGCCAGCCGCTCCTTGTGGATGTCCGGCGCGAACATCTCCGTGAGCGAGGAGCACACCGCCTCCTGCCACGGCGCACGGCGCGCAAAGTTCACATACGCATCCACCGCAAAGCGCACGCCCGGCAGCAGATACCGGTGAGACCACAGTGTGTCGCGCGTCAGCCCCACGGCTTCGCCCAGCCGCACCCAGCTTTCGATGCCGCCAGGGCGTGTCTCGTCACCGTCGTGATCATGAATGCGGACGATCCACTCGCGTCGCGTTGCGCGGTCAGGGCAGTTGGACAGGATGGCCGCATCCTTGAGCGGGATGTTGACCTGGTAGTAGAAACGGTTCGCAACCCACGTGCGGATTTCCTCCGGCGTGCATTCGCCGGCGCGCATGCGCAGGTTGAACGGATGATGGATGTGATAGCCCGCCTGCTTCGCGCGCAACCGCGCTTCGAAGTCTTCGGCCGTCCACGCAACAGGATGTGTCATAGCGAGATTTCCATGCCGTCGTAAGCCACCTCGATGCCGTGCGCCTCCAACTCGCGGCGCTGCGGCGAATCTTCATCGAGGATCGGGTTGGTGTTGTTGATGTGGATGAGCACCTTGCGCGTTGCCGGCAACTGGTCGAGCACTTCAATCATGCCGCCCGGGCCCGATTGCGCGAGGTGGCCCATGTCGCCTGCCGTCTTGGTTGAAAAACCAAGGGCGAGCATCTCGTCGTCCTGCCAGCAGGTGCCGTCCACCAGCACCACGTCGGCCGCCCCCAGTTCGTCGAACACATGCGGTTCGACGCGGGCAAGGCCGGGCGCGTAGAACGCACGCCGGCCGCTCTTTCTGTCGACGATGCGCACGCCGATGTTGTCGCCCACGCGGCGGGCATTGCGGCTGGGCGAATAGGGCGGCGCCTTGCTCTCCAGCGGGATCGCCGTCAACGCTACGTCGTCAAGCGGAGGCACTGAGAACGCCGTGCCGTCCAACGCGAGCGCGCGCGTGTCGAGACCGCAGTAGTGCGACAACATGCGTGTGAGCGGGAAAGCGGTGGACAGATCGCTGATGACCGCCGCGCTGGCATAGACGGGCAGCGCTTGCCGATGCTCGCGCAGCATCAGCAGGCCGGTCACGTGGTCGATCTGCGCATCGATCAGCACGACGCCAACGATGCCAGTATCACGCGGCGTGCGCGCGGGTTGCAGCGCCGGTGAATTGCGCAGCTGCGCGAGGATGTCCGGCGAGGCGTTCACCACGATCCAGTTGTGTTGGCCATCGCCGAGTGCGATGGACGACTGCGTGCGGGGGGTGGCACGCACGGTGCCGCGCCGCACGCCATCGCAATTGCGACAGTTGCAGTTCCACTGTGGAAAACCGCCGCCGGCGGCCGAGCCGAGAACCCTGAGTATTGTCATGATGCAGATCCAACGTGTCGGGCGGATTGAGCAAGAAGTCGGCCAGGGGATGGCGAGAAAGCGTGCGAGCCGCGAGCCGAAAAAAAACCCGCCGTGAAGAACCGGCGGGCTTGTGGAGCCTTGCGTGCTCAGCCGCGCAGCATCAGCGGTTGGCGATGTACATGGTGATCTCGAACCCGAGTCGCAGTTCGGTGTAGGCGGGCGTTGTCCAGTTCATGTCTCCTCCTTGAGGGTTGGCATAGTTAGTGAGTGCACTGCGTTGTTCAGCGGCTGACGCAGGCGTTTGCCGAACACAGCCGCATCGCCATCAAGGCAACATCCATGCCCACTTTCGACTGGTCAACCACATCCGCCCGCTTCAATCTGCGCACGCCGGACGGCCATTGCCTGCATGTGCGCCAATGCGGGCCCGACAGCGGCGAACCATGGCTGGTGCTGCATGGCGGCCCCGGCAGCGGCTGCACACCTTCAATGGCCGCGTGGTTCGATCCGCTGCTGCATCGCGCCGTGCTGCCGGACCAGCGCGGCGCCGGGCGTTCACGGCCGGCGGGCACGCTACGGCGCAATACGGTGACCGCGCTGCTGGCCGATCTTGAGCAACTGCGCGTCGCACTTGGCATTGAGCGTTGGGGCGTGGTCGGTGGGTCATGGGGTGCAGCGCTGGCACTGGCCTACGCCGATCGCTTTCCCGATGCCGTATCGGCACTCGTGCTGCGCGGCGCTTTCCTGACCGGTTTCGACGATGTGCAGGCGCTGTTCAACGCGCGCGGCGCCGGCCGTGATCTCTTGCGAAGCATCGCTGGGCGAGGTGAGGGTTTTCCCGCAGCCCGTGGTCGCCTTCTCGTTGCAACAGACATGTTGCAGCTTGGTACAACTGTTCAGAAATTGAACATCGCCCGGGCGTGGCAGCACGCGGAACAGCGGCTGTTGGGATTGCGTCCGCAGGCACGTCGCCAGACGTGGCCGGAGCAGCTGGCGTTGGTGCGCAAGTACCAACTGCAGGCGCATTACCTGTATCGGCGGGCGGGGCTCGGGAAATCTGCGTTGCTGCTGGCGGCTGCGCGCATCGGTGCGAGGGGATTGCCCGTCACGCTGCTGCATGGGCGCAAAGACAACGTTTGCCGACCCGGCAATGCGCTGCGGTTGTCTGCAGCGAATCCGCATGCGCGGCTGGTGTGGGTGCCTGGCGGGCACCTCGCGGTGGGCGAGATGGCGAAAGCGCTGGGCGCTGCCATCCGTGCGTCGGCGTGGTCAGTCGGTATCTGAGGGCAGGCCGCCGGCTTCGTCGATCCTGCGGTAGATCGTGTTGCGCGAAATGCCGAGCGCCTTGGCAGCAGCGGAGATGTTGCCGTTGTGCGCCTTCACGGCCGCCATGATGGCCATGCTCTCCACATCGGCCAGCCGCTTGGGCTGCGTGCCGCCAACGGTTTGAGCGACAGGCGGCGCAGCCGCTGCCACCGCGCCTGCCCCTGCCACGTTCGCAGCCGGCTGGTCACCATGCCGCGCCTGCCAGTCTTCAAGAAAATCGTCGGGCAGATGGTCCTCGGTGATCTCCGGCGCGCCTTCCGCCATCAGCCGGGCGGTGCGCAGCAGATTGCCGAGCTGGCGGATGTTGCCGGGCCAGTGGTAGCTGCGGAACATCTGCATCACGGCTTCGCTGATGGGGGGCGCGTCGGCCTGTTCGAGCTTCAGCAGCTTGTCGGCTACGACGTCCAGGTCGGTGCGCTCGCGCAATGCAGGCAGGCGCACGACCAGCCCGTTCAGGCGGTAATACAGGTCTTCGCGGAACTGCCCGCTGGCCACCATCTCGCGCATGTTGCGGTGGGTCGCGCATACGACCGCCACATCCACCTGGATCAGCTTGTTGCTCCCCAGCGGCGAAACCGCACGCTCTTGCAGCGCGCGCAGCAGGCGGGCTTGCAGGTGCAGCGGCATGTCGCCGATTTCGTCGAGGAAGAGCGTGCCGCCGTTGGCCAGCACCATCTTGCCGATGCCGCCTTTCTTGCGCGCGCCCGTAAAGGCGCCTTCTTCGTAGCCGAACAGTTCGGATTCAATCAGCGCTTCCGGAATCGACGCGCAATTCACGGCGATGAAGGGGCCGGCGTGGCGCGGGCTGTCGGCGTGGATGGCGCGCGCGAGCAGTTCCTTGCCGGTGCCCGTTTCGCCCAGGACCATGACAGGGATGTCCTTGCCGATGACCTTGCGCAGCTTGCCGATCACGGTCTGGATCTGCGCGTCGCCGGTATCCAGCGCCTCCAGGCTGGCCGGTTGCCGGGATGGCTCGATGTAGGCCCGGCGCGGTGCTGTGTCGCGGTCGATCGAAAGATCTGCGCCCATCGCGCCGCCCACCATGTGGCTGGCCGGCCGTTTCCATTCGACGCGCGCAAACACCTTCACGCCGCTGGGCAACTGCAACTGCACGATGCCTGCCGCTGCGGTGCGTTCCCGGTCGATCAACTGCGACATCGACAGCCCGAACAGCGAGGAAAAGGTATGTGCATGCAGCGCGCGGATCGACAGGCCAAGCTGGAATTCGCCGCTGCGGTTGGCCGACAGGAAGCGCCCCGCTGGCGTGAACGCCGCAATGCCCTCGACCAGCGTGCCGATGAATTCAGGGCGCGAGTGGAAGTGGATGCAGACCACGTCCTGGAACGTGTTGGCAAACAACTGATTCTCGATCATCTGCGCCGACATGCGCACCAGCGCCATGGTGTGCTTGTGGAAGCCACGATGATCACCCGTCACATCGAGCGCACCCACGGTGGCGCCGTACGGATCGAAGATCGGCGCACACGAGCAGGTGAGGAACTGGTTGGCCTGCAAGTAATGCTCGGAGCCGTGGACCAGCGTGGGTTTGCTCTCGGCCAACGCCGTGCCGATGGCGTTGGTGCCGCGGCTCGCTTCCGACCACAGCGCGCCGGGCTGCAGCGCCACCTTGCTGGCCTGAGCGAGGAAATCGTCGTCCCCCATCGAATGCAGGATCAGGCCTGACGTGTCGGTCAGGATCACCATACTCTGCGTGTTGACGATCTGGCTGTAGAGCGTCTCCATCACGGGCAGCGCATGCGTGAACAGCGACTGGCTGCGCTCGATCTCGGTTTTCAGCTCGTTGTGCAGCACCGGGCAAAAGTCGGGCGACTCATAGGGCCGCAGGCCGTACGACTTGGATCGCTCGTGGGACTGCGCGATCAGTTCGGGCTGATCGTTCGGGGCATCACCGAGCGCGGCTGGGGCGTTCTCGGAAGCGCGCGGGTCGGCTGCCGCGTGAGGGGTCATGGTGTGTCTCCTAAAACCTCGCCCGCAATCTGTGTGCGGGTCGCCCGGATCGCCTCATTTGAGCAGGATGCGAACCGGAAGTGTTGCGCCATGAAGCAAGACCCTTGCCAGGGTGTTGCATTCCTGAGCACCTGTGCCAACCGATGCATCCGAGATCCGGAGCGTTTGGCGGATGTTGGCCGTGTCCTCCGGCAGGTTTGCGCCTTGGTATGGCTCTTGCAGAAATGCCTCCCAAAAATCGTTTCAACGACAACAAGGAGACACTCTTGAAAACGCCTCGCAACTTGCTCGCGCTGCTTTCTGCCTGCGCACTTCTGGCCGGGGGATTGCCCACAGCCGCATCCGCTCACGGCGATGTCACGCCTCAGGCCGTAGACACGCACACCTTACCGCAACTCGGTGCCGATTGGCGTCAGGACAATCCATACCGGACGGGCTCCGCACACGACGAAGCGCTGCGCATCGGTTCCTCCGCGTTCAACCAGAACTGCGCCCGCTGCCACGGGCTGGAGGCCATCTCCGGCGGGATCGCGCCCGACCTGCGCAAGCTCGACACCGACTGCATGTCGTTGGCCGACGCCAAGAAGAAGGAAGCCTGCTATGGCGAGGTGTCGCAGTACTTCACCGCCACGGTCCGCCACGGGCGCACCCGCGATGGCCGCGTCTACATGCCGCCGTTTGAAGGCGTGCTGACCCAGGAAGCGGTCTGGTCAATCAAGACGTACTTGGAATCGCGCCGCGTACAGGAGTAGGTCGGCCTGCCACGGTTGGCAGCTTGGCGAGCCGGTGCTGTCCCTGCCTTCGTGTGCATCGGCTCGCTCATTTTTTTCCGCCTGGAGATGTCTCATGAACGCCCGTTCTCGGTTGGCCGCGGCCGGCGCTTTTCGCCGCCTTGCCAGCCTCCTGTTTGCCGCGACAGCCATGGTGGTGAGCGCCGTGCCCGCACACGCCGACATGGCGAAGATCCGCCAGAGCGGCGCCCTGAAGGTCGCGCTGTACAAGGGCCTGCCGCCGTTCTCCGACAGCGTCGGTGGGCAGTTCAGCGGCATCGACGTGGCGCTCGCCAATGCGCTCGGCAAGCAGATGGGGCTGTCGGCATCGCTGCTGCCCTTTGATGCGGATGACGACGGTATGTCGGGCGACCTGCGCAACATGGTCTGGAAGGGGCATTACCTCGGGTACGGCCCGGCCGACGTGATGCTGCATGTGCCGGTCGACCCGAATTTCATTCGCCAGAATGGCCAGGTGCTGATCGTCGCGCCGTACCTTCGCGAAGGCTATGTGCTGGTGTATGACAGCGAGCGCGTCCACAGGGTCAGCAGTTTCGAAGATCTCGCCGGCCAGGCGACCGGCGCCGAGCAGGGATCGGGTGGTGCGAGTGCGCTGCTTTCCAGCGCCAACGGTGCCCTGCGCGACAAGGTGAAGATCTATCCGGAGGCCAACGAAGCCCTGCGCGCGCTGTTCTCCGGCCAGATTGCCGCGGCAATGGTGACGCGGGCGCAATATGAAAGTGCGCTGAAGGCGCAGAACCAGTCTGCCACACGCTTTGTGGCGACCGAACTGCAGTCGCCGCTGCTGCCAGCACGTGGCTGGGCGATCGGCATGGCCGTCAAGGCGGATCAGCGTGAACTGGCGCAGGCGCTGGAGAGCGCGCTCAATGCGCTGCGCGCCAGCGGCGAGCTGCAGCGCATCTTTGCACAATACGGCGTGTCGATGGTGGCACCGTAGGCGCCACCGTCTGCACACGGAGCCGAACGTGTCGACGTACCTGACGCACTGGCCGTGCGGGCTGGCCGCCCCGGCCAGCTCACGTGCTACGCCTTCTCCGCCGCGGCGTGCTTGGAGGGCAACGCGCTCACGTTGTCATCAAACTCCGAATCCACAGGGATCTTCGAGAAGTGGTGGATCTTCGGCGCGTGCGAGTCGTCGACCTGCGCGTCGTGCGGGTCGATGAACGACATCGCCGTGCGGCGCTTGAGCAAGTGTGAGTCGCGCGATTGCGATTCGCGCCACAGCTCGGCCGTGAACTTGAGACCGGCGCGCAATGCGTGGGCGCTTTCCTGCTTGCCCTTGCGCTGGTCGGAGACGCGCTCGATGCCCTTCTTGACGACGTCTTCCAGGAACGTGATACGGGCGCGGTAATAGTCCGCGTGCATTTGTGCATCCATCACGCGCTGCTCTGCCTGGTACAGCTCCATGCGCAATTCGCTTAGCGCGCGTTCGGCCTGCTTCTCGGGAGAGGGTGCGTGGCTCAAGGCCCAGTTTGCAATCCACCGCAACATGGTCAAGCCCTCCTGTCTTGCGGTGTCCGCCGTCGGTGGGAAGACACCGTTCACTGCCCGCGCATTGATCGGAAGTGATCGCCGCTTGCCAAACAGACTAGCAAAAAAACCAGGGCGATTGCGCTAGTCCACGTGCATGCCTGTTGTGAAAAGGAAGCATGGTCCGTTTGGGTGAGAGGCGCGCTGGCCAAGTTCTGATCTCATAGGCAGATTGCCTCGTGTGCACAGTGTGCGAGGCAAACGTCACCCACCCGCGCAAGCGATTGCGCACACTGCGGCGCCCAGTCTTGGGCGCGATGTCAGCGGAACCGGTACGTGAGCGAGGCCATGGCTGTGGTCTGCTGGCGGCGCTGCGTGATCGGGCTGTCGGCCGCATCTGCGTGCAACCGCGCAACCGTGAGCGAGCCATTGGCCGTCCACCGGTCGTCGAGCTTGCAGGTGACGATGGCGTTGAAGTGGATGTCGCGCAGCCCCGCATGCGTGGCAAATACCGGCAGGCCCGAACGGGCGCTTTGCCCATCGTCCACGCCAAAGAACGTACGCATGTACTGACCGTTCGTCCACGACACGCCGGTGCCAAGGCTGAACAGCCAGCGGCCGACCGGCGCGCTCGCGTAGGCATCGGCATTGGCGATCAACCCCTGGCGGTTACCTAGGATGTCCTGCTCCGCATCGGTGGACAGCGTGAGGAACGACACCGTGTACTGTGCAAACGCCTTTGCTCGCACCGTGGCGTTGACATTGCCCAGACCATTCAGGCGCGCGTCGTCATGCGCATGGCGCCACGTCGGGTCGAACTGGAAGTTGCCGCCCACCTGCCACGTGTCGTTGTTGGCGAGGTACACGCCGGCAAAGTCCATCCCCTTGGAAAAGAACCGGCGCTTGTATTCGATCTCCTGATCGATCCACGGAAACACGAAGCTCGATTTCGCGCCTGGGTACTTGGGCGACATGTAGATCGCTGGGCCGACAGCAATGCTCCAGTCGCTGGCGTCGGCGCTGTTTTCCGCGTTGGCGGCGGCTGCTGTCTGTGCCGTCGCGGTAGTGCTCAATGCGCCGATGGTCATCAGAAGGAAGAACGCAAAGCGGGGCACGGCACGCGAGGACAGCGGCATGGGTGGGCGGAAATTCGAAAGGAATGTGAGCGACGGAAACGGCGGGCACGCCATTCTAGTGGAACCGTCGGAGCGCTGGACCCCGATCGAAGAGGGGAAGCCTCTGAGGCATCTACATGGATGCAATGGGAAACAGGCAAAAAAAACGCCGGGAATATCCCGGCGTCTTTCATGGGGCGACTGCCTTATTGCTTGGCGGGCGCGGCGGCCTTCGGTGCCGAAGCGGCGTCGGTCTTCGCTTCCGACTTGGCTGCAGCCTTGTGGGCCTTCTTGTGAGCGTGCTTCTTCTCGTGCTTGGCTTCAGCCTTCGGTGCCGAAGCGGCATCGGTGGTCGTCGCTGCAGCGGTCGCTGCCGGTGCGGGTGCCGCGGCCGGTGCGGAGGCTGTGCCAGCTGCGAACACGGGGGCTGCGAAGGCACCAGCAACGATCAGAGCGGCCAGGGATTGAGCGACTTTCATGTGAGACTCCTTAATCAGATACAAGCGGGATGTTGGGACTCCAGATACATGGATCTCGTCCCATTTGCGATCCATGCCTCCAAAAACGCCTGACATTGCGCACGCGCTGACCGCCGTTTGTAAGCGTTCTGCCCACGGTGTAAGCGCGCGTAACAAGGTGGGGTTTCGCTACTTCCGATGTCTGTCGCGATGGGTTGAGACACATCAAGGCCCGGCCCCGCGCATCGGCGTACCGTCAGGCTTCAGGTGGACAACCGATGGCGCCTACACCACACTGCGTGGTGATGCGCGGGTCATTCCGATGTCGGACCGCGCATTGCACAGCAGGCGTGGGAGCGCATTGGGTCACGCTCCACCCGATACCGGAACGCGCCACAAACCAGTCTCTTCTATAAGGACAACACGATGAACAAGCTCCTGGCAGCCCTCGTGGCTACAGTCTTCAGCGCCGGCGCATTTGCGCAGGCTTCCGCTCCGGCGGCACCCGCTGCGCCGGCCGCCGCTGCGCCGGCACCTGCAGCATCGGCACCGGCCGCAGGCGAGAAGAAGGCACAGCACCACAAGAAGAAAAAGAAACGCGACCATCGTCCGAAGCAGCAGGACAAGAGCGCGTACGGTGTGGGCGGCTGATCCACGGCGGTCCGCCAGTTTTTCTGCACACCACGGCGCCGGCCTCTCACAGGGGGTCGGCGCTTTGTTTTGTGCGGTCCGGAAAAAGTCGCGTAAAGTCGCTTGACTTAGAGTGCACTCTAACTTCTAAGCTCCGTTCATGACCACATTCCTGACCATCGCCCAAGTTGCAGAAGCCACCGGCCTGTCGACGCATACGCTGCGCTATTACGAGCGCATCGGCCTGCTCGACAGCGTGCAGCGGCGCGATAACGGCCATCGTGTCTTCCGTGCCGAAGACATGACGTGGCTTGAGTTCCTGCTGCGCCTGCGCGATACCGGCATGCCGATCGCGCAGATGCAGGCGTACGCCGCGCTGCGGCGGCAGGGCGACAGTCTGGAAAGTGTGTCGGCGCGCCAACGCCTGCTGGAATTGCATGCTGCGGCGCTGGAAGCGGAGCTGCGCGCGCGGGCCGAAACGCTGGCCGTGCTGCGCGTCAAACTCGTCGTCTACGACGGCATCCGGGCTCGCATTGAAGCCGTGGAAAACGCGTCAGGCCCCGCTTCCTCATCTTCCAAATCGAAACGCCAGCCAAAACGCCAACCGAACGAGGACGCGCATGACACCGAACACGCACACCGCACAAGCCGCAAACCACGCCAACCTGCAGGACGACCGCTACGTACGGGGCTGGCAAAAGCTGAAGGAAGTCGATGATGTAGCTGGCGAACGCGTGGTCGAGGCCATGGCCGACATCTCGCCCGACCTCGGCCGCTACATCGTCGAATTCGGGTTTGGGGATGTCTACAGCCGCCCGGGCCTGACGCTGCGCGAGCGCGAGATCGCCACCATTGCCGCGCTCACGGCGCTGGGCAACGCGGCACCGCAGTTGAAGGTGCACATTGCGGCCGGGCTCAACGTCGGGCTCACGCGCACGGAGATCACCGAGACGATCCTGCAGATGGCGCTATACGCGGGCTTTCCGGCGGCGCTCAACGGCATGTTTGCCGCCAAGGAAGTCTTTGCCGCTCACGACGCCGAGAGCGTGGCCCCGGCCGGCGGATCGATGCGCCGCGAAACCAGCAACTGATCGATCCGGTGGTTGTCGATATCGAGCACTTCAATATGCAGCGGCCCGATGTCGACGGTTTCACTTTTCTTGGGAATGCGCTTGAGCGCGTAGATGACCAGCCCGGCAAGCGTTTCGACGTGGTGTTCGCCGGGCAGGTCGTCGAGGTCGAAGGCGCGTTTGACGTCGCCCAGCGGTGTGACACCGTCGATCAGGCATGAGCCGTCATCGCGGCGCACGATCTGCTCGTCTTCGCCCAGATACAGGATGTCGCCCATCACCGCGCCGACAATGTCGTCGAGCGTCACAACACCCACCACCAGCCCATATTCGTTGACCACCGCGCCAAAGCGTTCGTGCATCTCGCGAAAGCGCGTGAGCGCCTGAGACAGGTTGAGCGTGTCCGGCAGCACCAGCAGATTCTTGTCGTAATGCTTGCTGATGTTGCGGATCACGGCGGAGGACTCTTCCGACAGGATCTGCTGCAGGATGTCCTTGGACGCGATGAAGCCGAGCACTGAGTCGATGTCTTCGCGGCAGACGAGGTATTCCGCGTGCGGCTGCGCAATGATCTTCATCTTGATCGACTCCACCGGCTCGTCCACCGTGAAGTAGATCACCTCGTCGCGCACGGTCATCACTGAGGTGATGGTGCGTGATTCCAGCTCGAATACGTTTTCGATCATGGCCAGTTCGTGCTTGCGCAGCACGCCGGCTTGCGCACCTGCGCCCACCATGGCGGCGATGTCTTCGGTGGTGATCTGGTCGACGCGGTGCGTCGGCACGCCAAACAGCTTGAGGAACATGTCGGCCGCCCCATTGAACAGCCACACCACCGGCCGCAGCGCACGCAGGCACGACTGCATCGGGCCGATGATCGACATCGCGCAGCGCTCGGGATAAAGCACGGCCAGGCGCTTGGGCAGCAGGTCGGCAAAAAGAATGAATAGCCCCGTCACGATGATGAAGCCGACGATGCTGGCGATCCGTTCCGCGCGGGCAGCCGGCAGCCAGTCGCTCAGCGCCGCGGCCAACGGCCCCGAGATCTGGCTGTCGCCGATGACGCCGGCCAGGATGGCGACTGCATTCACCCCGATCTGCACCACGGTAAAGAAGTTGCCGGGCATGTCCTTGAGTTGCAGCACGCGCATGGCGCGGGTGTCCCCGTCGTCGGCCAAGGTTTGCAGGCGCGTGCGCCGCGACGCCGTGAGGGCAATTTCGGAGGCGGAAAAAAAGGCGCTGATCAGGATCAGCAGGGCAAGGATGAGGGCGGACATGGTGGCGGGGCCGGTCCGGACAAGTCGCGGCGTTGCGCAGCGACAACTGCCCGGTCGCGTGAAATGTGGCTTCAACTGATCATGGTGCAGCCCCAATCGCTTTGTCAAACCACGGCGTGCGCGGCTGATCTCAAACAATTGTTTATGTCCGAGGAGGATGGGCGGCCATCAAAAATGTGGTTTGCCGTGTACCCATGGCATCGGCGATACTTCACCTTCGGACACATTTTCTCGGTATGCCTTGCGGGGCCTGCGTTTGCGGGCGGCGACCGGGAAGAAAAACAGCGGTTCCGTACGGCGTGATGAGAGGCGCCGATCTTCAGTGCCGGCGCAGATCGGCCCAATTAATGCACATAGTTGCATAGCGGAGTGCCAGTTCATGTGGGTTCTCAGCCGTTTACAGCGGCGCACCGGGGGGAAACGGGGGAATACGGCAGGGACGATCACACGGTTGGCAGGGCTTCTTGTCGCTGCCATCGTATCGATGCCTTGTATGACGTTTGCGCAGCAGACGTCTGCCACCACCGGGTCCGGTGTGTCTGCGGTTGCATCTTCGGTCTCGGCCAGCGCGCCGAACATCGCGTGGTACTACGGCGACAAACCGCCCGTGGCGCAGTTGCGCGCCTTCGATGCCGTCGTCGTGGAGCCGGGCCACGGCTTCGACCCGTTGCAATTCAAAACGCCTAGGACGCAATGGCTCGCCTACGTGAGCCTGGGCGAGGTCACGCCCGACCGTAGCTGGTTCAAGGAATTGCCCAAGGCATGGTTGCTTGGCGACAACGCCGCGTGGGCCTCCCGCGTGGTCGACCAGGCCCAGCCCGAGTGGCCGGCGTTTTATGTCGATCACGTTATCAAGCCGCTGTGGGACAAGGGCTACCGCGGCTTTTTCCTCGATACGCTCGACTCATATCAGTTGGTGGCCAAGGACGACGCCTCGCGCACGGCCCAGGAAGGCGGCATGGTGCGCGTGATTCGCGCAATCAAGGCGCGCTATCCGGACGCCAAGCTGATTTTCAACCGCGGGTTTGAGATCCTGCCGCAGGTGCATGAACAGGCGTATGCAGTGGCGTTTGAATCGCTGTATCGCGGCTGGGACCAGGGCGCCAAGCAATACAAAGAAGTGAGCGACGCCGACCGCGACTGGCTGATGGGGCAGGCGCGCAAGATTCGCGACGAATACCACCTGCCGGTCATCTCGATCGACTACTGCCCGCCGGCTGACCGCGCCTGCGCACGCGACACCGCCAAGCGCATCAAGGCGCAGGGCCTGATCCCCTACGTGACCGATCCGGCGTTGTCGACCATCGGCGTGGGCCGGATCGAGGTGCTGCCGCGCAAGGTGCTGATCCTGCAGGAGCGTGCCCCGCGCACCACCATCGAGACCAGCGAGGGCGTGCGCTTTGTTGCCATGCCGCTCAACTTTCTCGGCTACGACGTCGAATACGCCGACATCAATCAACCGCTGCCTGCCGACGTGCCGCCCGACCGCTATGCCGGGGTGGTGGTGTGGGTGAATACGAGCCCGGTCAAGCAGGTCGCGGCGCTCAATGCGTGGGTGCGCGCCCGCATGCGCGACGGCGTGCGCATTGCCTTCATGAACCGCTTCGGCCTGCCGGTGGACGGCAGCCTGGCCGACATGCTGCACCTGCAATACGTGCGCGGCATGGCCAATGCCGGTACCAGCAGCGGCGGGCCGGTGTCGGTGGTGTCGCAAGACAGGATCATGGGCTTCGAGATGCCGCCCCGGCCGCTGGCGCGCGAGACGGTGCCCATCCGGGCCGGCGCCACCGCGCAATCGCTGCTGCGGTTGAAGTCCGGCAATCAGGAGTTTGACGCCGCCGCCATCACTGACTGGGGCGGCTACGTGATGTATCCGTTCGCGGTGTTCGCGCTGGAGACCATCGACCAGGCGCGCTGGGTGGTGCAGCCCATCGAGTTCCTACGCCGCGCGCTGGCGCTGCCCGATATGCCTATTCCCGACGTGACCAGTGAAAACGGCCGCCGCCTGATGCTCGTGCATGTGGATGGCGACGGGTTTGCCTCGCGTGCGGAATTCCCGGGCCCCGAATATTCGGGCGAAGTGCTGCTGCAGGAGGTGTGGGACAAGTACCGTATTCCGACCACGCTTTCCGTCATTGAAGGCGAAGTGGGCCCGACGGGCCTGTATCCGAAGATTTCGCCGCGGCTGGAAGGCATTGCCCGCAGGATGTTTGCGCTGCCGTATGTCGAGCTCGGCTCCCATACGTATTCGCACCCGTTCGACTGGAGCCGCACGGTGCAAAGCTCGACGGCCGGCCCCGGCAAGGACGCGGGCGGCGGCGATACCGCCTTCGCGCTGACCATTCCCGGCTACAAGTTCAGCCTCGACCGCGAGATCGCCGGCTCCATCCGCTACATCGACGAGCGCCTGGCGCCCCCCGGCAAGCGCGTGAAGGTTCTGCAGTGGTCGGGCGACTGCCGCCCGCCCGAAGTGGCCGTGCGCATGGCGTGGCAGGCCGGTGTGGTCAACATCAACGGCGGCGATACCGTCATCACGCGCAGCTCGCCATCATGGACGGACATTGCCTCCATCGGCATTGACAAGGGCCCCGGCGCTTACCAGGTGTTTGCGCCCAATCAGAATGAAAACGTCTATACCAATGACTGGACCGGGCCTTACTACGGCTTTGAACGCCTGATTGAAACGATGCAGATGACGGACGCTCCGTACCGATTCAAGCCCATCAACATCTACTACCACATGTATTCGGGCACCAAGCTTGCGTCGCTCAAGGCCTTGAAGAAGGACTACGACTACGCGCTCTCGCAACCGGTGTTTCCCATCTACTCCACGGAATATGTCGCGAAGGTGATGGACTTTCGCGACATGGCCATCGCCCGCGATGACGACAACTGGATCGTTCGTGGCAACGGCGACTTGCGCGAACTGCGCTGGATGACACCCGGCACGCCCCGCGTGGCCGACGCCCAGGGCGTGGTCGGCTACGACAAGGCACCAGGCGGCATCTACATCCACCTGGACGATGGCGCCGCACGCTTTGCCATGGCGCCCGCCGGCGAGCCCGCCAAGTCTGTCTACATTGCTGAGGCCGCCGCCTTTGTGCGTGATTTCACGCGCAGCGGCAACGGTCTGTCGTTCGAAGCCGGTGGCTATTACAAGCCGTTTGTCCGTCTGGCCAACGTGGGCGCCTGCCGCGTGAAGGTCAACGGCGCGCCGGCCCATACCACCCGTGCACAAGGCGATACGGTGCGCGTGGACTTGAACGGCGCTGCCGCCCAATCCGTGACCTACCAACGTATCGATGTGGTCTGCTGACCTGACACCGCGCGAACGGCTGCTTCCGCCCTGGCTGATCGGCATGCTTGGCGCGCTGATCGGGCTGGCGCTCGCCCTGATGTTCCCGCGCGAGCGGCTGGAAGCACGCCTGCTGGAAGGCGGCAAGGTCGATGCCCTGTCGGTGGCGTACCTGGAAGCCTGGCTGCGCGTACGCCCCAACGACGGCGAATTCCTGAGCGTGCTGGCCGCGCAATACGTGCGCACCGGCCGCCTGGAAGAAGCCGAGACCATGCTCAACCGCATGCGCGCGCTGCACGACAAGTCGCTCGAACGCGAAGCGCTGCTGCTTGATATTGCGATTCGCGAGCAGCGCGCCTATGCGTTGCAGCCGAACGACCCGCGGCGCGCGTCGATCCTGAATGACTTGCGCGGCTTGCTCAAGCAGGCGCTCGACTACCGCTGGACCGCCGCCGAGCTGGAGATCCTGGCCGGCAAGGCGCGTGCGTTGGACCAGGGTGCGATTGCCGTGCAGTTCTATCAACGCCTGGCCAAGCAGGACGTGGCACGCGCCGCGCAATGGCAGGCGCGCACCGCCGAGATTGCGCTGGGCGTGGGCGAATACCGCGCTGCGGCCGCGGCCAACTTTGCCGCGCAGGCCAGCGCCAAATCGCTCGACGAACAACGCCGCTACTTCATCGCCGGGCTCAAGGCGCTGCAAGGCGGCAACCTGCTCGACGACGCCATGACCGAAGCGCAGCGCCGCGCGGGTCCGCTCCTCGACGACACCGAAACGCTGCGTTTCCTCACGCGCCTGGCCCTGGCGTGCAACCGGCCCGATCTGGCCGATCAGTACGCGCGCCGCCTGCTGCATCTGTCGTGGCGGCAAATAGAGGAGGGCATTGCCCTGGCCGCAGGCGCAACCCGTCATGACTGGACATTCGCGGGCCGGCCGGAGCCGTTGCCATCCCCTACGGATGCGGTATTCATGGATGGGCCGGAAGGGCTCGCTCGGCGTCAGCGCCACGCCGCACGCATCCGGCGCGTAGCGGACAAGGTGAACGATTCGGCCGCACCCGCCGCTTCCGCCACGCAGCCCACCGGCACTGAGGCCATCGCACGCGGGATCGCGCCGTTCAATGCGGACGATTACGATCTCGCATACCGCGTCTTCATGAGCAGCGGCAACCTGAACGACGCCATGCGCGTGGCCGAGGCCGCCGTGCGCCAGCGCCCGGACCTGAAGATCTGGACCGAACGCGCCGCGCAGGTATCGGAGTGGAACCGCCAGCCGATGTCTGCGCTGAAGTACTGGCTGGCCTACGCGCAGTCAACCGGCGACGATGCGGCTTGGCAGAACGTGCTGCGCCTGGCGCCTGCGCTCAACGAAGACCACGCCTATCTGGCCGGCCTGCGCTATCAGGCCAGCCGCCAGCCCGGCGACATGAAGCTGCTCGATCAGGTGATTGCCGCGTATGAGCGGTTGGGCGAGCCGGTGGAAGGCCTGGCCTATCTGAACAGCATTGCGCGGGGCCCGCATCGCCAGGCGATTCTGGAGCGCTACGCCATGCTGGCCGAGCGCGCCGGCAAGGACGACCAGGCTTACGACACCTACGTGCGCCTGCAGAAGGAGTTCGGCCCGAACGCGCGCTACGCGCTCAAGCTCGCCAACATGCTGTACGTGCGGGCGCAGTTCGAGCAGGCGCTGTCCGCCATGGAAGTCGCCAGCAAGGTGGCGTCGCCCACGGACGATCTCTACTGGCGCACGTTTGCCCAGCTCGCGCGTTTGAACCAGCGCGATGACCTGTCGCGCGAGGCTTATCGCCAGTTGCTGATTGGCGGCAACGCTCAGCCGGACGATCTGTCGGCGATGATCGATTTCTACGATGCCAGCCCGATCGACGCCGGCCGCCTGGCCGAACTGGCCTTCCGCAAGAGCGGCACGATGGCCTCGTTGCAGCAGGCCATCTACTACTACACGCGCGCCCGTGCCTTCCGTCGCATCGAAGGGCTGCTGGCCTCGCTGACGCTGGAACAACGCCGTGCCGCCGAGCAATCGCCCGGCGTGCTCGGCGCCCGCGCCGAGTACTACCGCCAGAGCGGCCAGTGGGATATCGCCATGCGCGATCTGCGCCGCGCCGTCTCGTTGCCCGATGCCGGCAGCGACGTGAAGGCCGCCTTCCTGTGGGGCCTGCTCGATTCCGGCCAGAACGATGAACTCAAGCGCGCGCTGACCCTGTGGCGTGGCGAAGCCGAAAACGATTCCGCGTACTGGGGCGCGTATGCTGCCGCCGGTCTGCAACTCTTCGATGCCAATCTTGCGTTGCGCTTCCTCGGCCGCCAGGGCAACTCGATGCGCAACGATCCGCTCTGGCTATTGGCCTTTGCCGATGCGCGTGAAATGGCCGGGCAAGCCGACGCCGCCTGGCGCCTGCGCCGCGAGGCATGGTGGCTGCTGTGGCGTGCCGAGGGCGCTGACGGTGCAGGCGGTGTGGATGCCGCAACCGGTAAGGACAAGGCCCCCGCCAACCGCCGCGTTGGTACGCGTGTCGTCGTGGGCAGTAACGGCGCAGGCAACGATGCCGTACCGCTTGAAGAGGGCGCCCGCACCGAACTGCGCGCCCGCCGCATCGCGCTGGCGCAGACGTTTGGCTCGGGCGATCTTGCCCAGCGCTTGCTGATCGAGCTGCTGCGCGATGACCGCCGCGCCACGCGGCAGGCCCGCGAAGGCGGCAGCGCCACCGTGCAGAAATCGGAGCTGGGCGACATCGATACGTTGCCGCCGGAGCCGCCCGAAGCCCCCGCAGACAAGCGCAAGAACGCCCGCGTGAGCGACCAGCTTGTCTCTGCCGTGGCCAAGGAGGCCGCGCTCGGCTGGGCGCTGTCGCGGGAGGCGAACGATCTGGCGCGCGCGTGGCTGCTGCAGCAATACACACGCCGCATGACGCGGCCGGCCTATGCCGAAATCTCCATCGCCCTGGCCGAGCGCGACCTGCAAACGCTCAACCGCCTGCTGGACGACACGCCTGATCGCATCCCGCTCTACAACCGCATCGATGCAAACACGCTCACCGACCGCCTGGGCGAGGCGCAGCGCCTGTCGTTCGAGGGCCTGACCACCGCACCCGACGACGAGCAGATTCACCAGCGGCTGCAGGAAACCCTGCTGACGAACGCGCAGGCGCTGGAGCCGCGCGAAACGTGGTTCAAGCAGGCGCCGCTCACGTACTTTGAAAGCAGCGCTGCCGCCGGTATTCGCCTGACCGATCACTACAGCATGCTGGTGCGCGCCACGCAGCGGAACCAGCGCTCAACCGATGGGACGCAACTGACCGGCGTGCCCGCGCAGGACCGCCGCGTCGACTGGATCTCGCAGTACCAGACGCAAGACAGCCAGTGGAAGGGCACGGTGGGCTGGCGCCAGGGGCTGGCGTCGTTCTACGCGTTCCGGCTGGATGGCTTGCTGGGGCAGACCGGCCCGTTCGGCACCGAGCTGTCGGTCGGTCGCAACCAGCCGGCCGAAGAAACCACGCAACTGCGCGTGGGCGGCGTGAAGGATCTGGTGTCGATTGGCGGCAACTGGCGCCTGACGCAGCGTGAATACATTCGCGCGCGCATCGAGGGCAACCGCTTCTACGGTCAGGACCGTTCGTTCCTCGGCAGCGGCATGGTGTTCGACGCCGAAGCCGGCTACCGCTTCCGCGTGGAGTACCCCGATTACACGATCCGCGTGGTCGGCACGCGTGCAAACTACAGCGCCTCGGGCTCGCCAAGCGCGTTGCTGGGGCGGCTCTTGCCTGCAGCGGCCACGGGCGATACGGCGCCCGATGCCACCGCCTTCATGCCGCAGTCGTTCACGCAGTTCGGGCTGCTGTTCGGCTTTGGCACGGACTATCTTGATCGCTATACGCGTGCGTGGCGCCCGTTCATGGATGTGGGGCTGCTGCATGACAACCGCGAAGGGTGGGGCACGCAACTCCAGTTGGGGGTGGCCGGCAGCGTGTTTGGCAACGACCATCTGGCGCTGGTGTTCAGCCATGCCTCCATCACGCGCGCCGGTACCGCGCCGATGACGGAAATCGGCCTGCGCTACCGCTGGCTGTACTAGCAACAAGCAAGAACAAGACAACGGGGAAGAAACGACATGAAGCACACAACGGAAGACTCCAGGGAGAACGCGATGACACCCTTGATCAACAAGATGAAGGCCGGCCGCCGGCGTTGGCTGGCCATGGCAGCGGGCGTTGGTGCCGCACTTGCGTTGTCCGCCTGCGCGGTGGTCGACAGCGCACGTGCGCCGGCGACCAGCGCGTCGGATGCGTGGGTGGTGCTGCCCATCGTCAACTACACCGAAACGCCGCAGGCCGGCCTGCGTGCGGAGACGATTGCCGCGAGCATCCTCAAGGCGCGTGGTTTCTCCAACCTGAAGCAGTATCCGGCCAACCTGAACAGCGAGTCGCTGTTCGAGCCGGCCGAGCGCGAGGCCGTGTCGCGCGCGCTGGATTGGGCGCGCGGCGAGAAAGCCCGCTATGCCCTGACCGGCGCCGTGGATGAATGGCGCTACAAGGTCGGCGTGGATGGCGAGCCCGCTGTGGGCATCACGCTACAGGTGATCGACGTGCAGACCGGCAACGTGATCTGGAGCGCAGCGGGCAGCCGCACCGGCTGGAGCCGCGATGCCGTGTCGGCGGTGGCGCAGAAGCTGCTGCGCGAGCTGCTTTCGCCGCTGGGCCGAGGCTGATGAAAACCGGGTCGGCAGGATCCGCCCAATCGGCCGGCCGCGCCGCCGCCGATACGCGCGGCCAGGGTGGGCGAACCGAACGCCGGCGCAACGCGCAGGGCATTGGCGCGTCGACCTGGTATGGGCGCCTGATTGCGCCCGCCGTGTCGAGCCCGAGCGCGGTGCTTGAAACGCTGGGCGCGGTGGTGGTGGCCATTGGCGTCGTCTGGTTGTTCGTGCCGGACAACCCGCTGTTGCTCGGTCATGGCTTTCCGTGGATCTGGCTGGTGCCGCTCATCCTGGCGCTGCGCTACGGCACGCTCCTCGGTGCGCTCGCAGCGCTGGTAGTGCTGGGCGCCTGGGCCGTGTTCTACGGACAGACGGCCGCTGCCGGCAGTTTCCCGCGCATGTACTTCCTGGGCGGGCTGATGCTCGTGCTGATCGGCGGGCAGTACGGTGACATCTGGGGTGCGCGGTTGTCGCGCGCTCGCACCGTCAACGGTTACCTGAACGACCGGCTGTCGGCGCTCACCAAGAACCACTTCCTGCTGCGCCTCTCGCACGAGCGTCTGGAGAACGACCTGCTGGCCAAGCCGACCACGCTGCGCGACACGCTCACGCAGCTGCGCAATATCGCGCTGGCCGCGCGCGAGCACGGCACGGGCGACAACGCGCCTGACGTGGCACAACTGCCCGGCGCCGAGCCGTTCCTGCAATGGACGGCGCAGGCCTGCCAGCTGGAAGTGGCGGCCATGGTGCGCGTAACGGGCAACCGCATCGACACCGAACCGGTGGCCCGCGTGGGCACGCCGTTCGACATCGTTGCCGATGACCCGTTGATCCGCCATTGCATCGACACCCACACGCTGGGCCACCCACAGGCGCCCGAGCTGCGGAATGTGAACAACCCCGAAGACGGCTCACGCTACGTGGCGTGCGCGCCGGTGCTCTCGGGCGCGGATGAGCTGATCGGCCTGGTGGTCGTGCAGCAGATGCCGTTCCTCTCGCTGTCGTACGAAAACCTGCAGTTCCTGCTTGTGCTGCTTGGCTACTACGCCGACGGCGTGCGCCACCTCACCGTCAGCTCCGAGATCCTGGATCTTGTGCCCGACGCGCCGTACGAGTTCGCGCTCGATCTCGGCCGGCTGGCGCGGCTGCATCGCGATACCGGCATCGATTCGTCGGTGGTGGCGCTCATCTTCGATCAGGACGAGACCAGCGATGCGCTGTTCGAGAGCGTGGTGCGCAGCCGCCGTGCGCTCGACGTTGTGTGGCAGGCGAGCGGCAAGAACCGCCGCGCCATCATCACGCTGATGCCGCTGTCGGGCGCGGGTGCCGTGTCGGCATATCTGGTGCGTATTGAAGACAGCTTGCGCGCGCAGTTCGGTGTCGATTTCGAGGGCGGGCGCATCAGCGTGCAGACGTTGCATGTGACCGGCGAGCATCCGGGCGAAGCGCTGCAGCGCTTCCTCGTGCGCTGCCATCTCGAGGGATAGGGGCGGACGGCCATGCAGGTTGACCATGTTTAAGCTCACGCTCGGCGGCATCTCGGCCCAGATCGCGGCAGTGGTGATGGCACTGCATGCCGGCAACAGCCTTGCGCTGCTGCTGTCGTGCCTGATGCTGCAGGGTACCGCCGCCGCGCTGATCGGCCTGGCTGCCTGGCGCCTGCTGCCGCGTCGTTACCGCGTGCCGTTCGTGTGGACGTATGGCTACCTGACGGCGCTGTGCTTTTTCGTGCCGGTGGCGGGTTCCCTGCTGGTGCTCGGCAGCCTGCTGCTCGCCAAGCTGTTCCCCAGGCCCGAAGACGACAAGGACATCGCCGATGTGGGCCTGCCGGTGTTTGTTGCGCATTTGATCTCGCGCGTAACGCATGGCGGCGGCGCGCGGCTGCGTGCGCAGCTCAACAACGAGCGCGCGCCGGTGCAAAGCCGCATGACCGCGCTGGTGGCCATGCAGTCGATGCCCACGCGCACTGCCAGCCCCGTGCTGCGCGACCTGCTGGCCGATCCGGTGGACGATATCCGCCTGCTCGCCTACGGCATGCTCGACAATGCCGAGAAGGTGCTCACGCAAAAGATCCTGGCCGAGCTGCCGCGCCTGGAAGAAGCCACCACGCCCGAGGCGCGTTACGACATCAACAAGCGCCTGGCCGACCTGTATTGGGAGCTGATCTACCAGAACCTCGTGCAGGGCGACGTGTACCGCTACACCGCCGAGCAGGTCGAACGCTACGCCAGCGCCGCGCTCGATATCCAGCCCGACAACGCCGCGCTGTGGTACATGCGCGGCCGGCTTGCCCTGTCGCGCCGCGAGCCCGATGTGGCCGAGTCCCACTTGCGCCGTGCGGAATCCCTTGGCTTCCCGCGTGACCGCCTGCTGCCTCCGCTGGCCGAAGCCTGCTACCTGCGCGGTGACTATGCCGGCGCGCGTGCGGCGCTGGCGCAGTTCTCCAGCCGTTCACCGCTGCCGTTGCTGCGCCCGCTGTTGCGCTACTGGACATCATGAGCAACGACCACTTTCCGCGCGCCCAGTCTGCCGACGTTGCGCTGCTGCTCGAAGGGACCTTTCCCTACGTGAGCGGCGGGGTGTCGAGCTGGGTCAACCAGATGATCCGGGCGTTTCCGGACATCCGTTTTGCCATCGTTTTCATCGGCAGCCGCCGTGAGGATTACGGCAAGCCCGTCTACGCCATTCCCGACAACGTGGTGCACCTGGAGTGCCACTACCTGTACGACTTTCCGCCGCCGCCGCTGGTGCAGGCCAGCGGCGGCGATGCTGCAGCGTTCGAGCGCTCGCGCAAGCTGCATGACGCGCTGCGCAATCCGGCAAACAAGGAAGAGACGGCCGAGTTGATTCGCGCCTCGATTGCCGACTTGCGCGACGATGGCCCGCTGGCCGAGGAACAGTTCCTCTACAGCCACCGCGCCTGGGACATGATGACGGACTACTACCGGCGCTATTGCACCGACCCGTCGTTCACCGACTATTTCTGGACCGTGCGCATCATGCACAAGCCACTGTGGCAGCTTGTGCGCATTGCTGAAAACCTCATCCCGGTGAAGGTGTTCCACACCATCTCGACCGGCTATGCGGGGTTCCTGGGCGCGCTGCTGCGCTACAGGCGCGGGCGGCCGCTGCTGGTGTCGGAGCACGGCATCTACACCAAGGAACGCAAGATCGACCTGTTCCAGAGCCAGTGGATTCGGGACAACCGCAGCATCTTCGAAAAGGACATCGCGCAGATCAGCTACTTCCGCGATCTGTGGGTGCGGTTTTTCGAGACCATGGGCCGGGTCTGTTATGACGCGGCCGAAGACATCGTCGCGCTGTACGAAGGCAACCGGCAGCGGCAGGTCATCGACGGCGCGCCGGCCGAGAAGACGCGCAGCATCCCGAACGGCATCAACCTGCCGCGCCTGGCTGCGTTGCGCGAGAAGCGGCAGGCCAGCGTGCCGCGCGTGATGTGCCTGATCGGCCGGGTGGTGCCCATCAAGGACGTGAAGACATTCATTCGCGCCATGCTGACCATCACGCGCGAGATGCCCGATGCGGAAGGCTGGATTGCCGGCCCGGAAGACGAAGATCCGGAATACGCGCAGGAATGCCACAGCCTGGCCGAGAGCCTGGGCCTGGGCGATCGCATCAAGTTCCTGGGCTTCCAGAAGATCGACGACATCCTGCCGAAGGTGGGCGTGCTCGTGCTGAGTTCGATCAGCGAGGCGCTGCCGCTGGTGGTGCTGGAAGGGTTTGCCGCGGGCGTGCCGTCAGTCACGACGGATGTGGGTTCGTGCCGGCAGCTGCTGTTCGGCCTGGAGGGTGAAGACGCGGCACTGGGTGCGGCCGGCGCCGTGGTGCGCATTGCCGATCCGGCTGCCCTGGCCGCCGAAGTGCTCACCCTGCTGCGCGATGAAACGCGCTGGCATGCGGCCCAGGCTGCCGGCATTGCCCGCGTCGAGCGCTATTACACGCAAGAGATGATGGTCGGCAGCTACCGCGAGCTGTATACGCGCCTGCAGACCTTGCCCGACCTGAGTACCGAGCACGGCGCCAAGGCCGCTTCTGCCGCTGCGGCGGCCTGCCCGTATCACGCCCAGCAGAATAAGCCAGATGAGGGAGCCCGCTAATGGCCGGCATTGGTTTTGAGCTGCGCAAGATGCTCAAGCGCGACAGCCTGCTCGGGCTGCTGCGCGCCTACACCTACGCCGGCATCATCAGTTCCGGGCCGTGGATTCTCTCCATCGTCGGGATTCTGCTGATCGGTATCCTGAGCCTGCCGTTCGTCATTCCCGGCTCGCTCATCACGCAGTTCCAGGTGTCGGTCACCTACCTGATTGCGGTCAGCCTGATCCTGACAGGGCCGCTGCAGCTTGCCTTCACGCGCTTTACGTCCGACCGTCTGTTCGAGAAGCGCGACGACCTGATCCTGCCCAACTACCACGCCGTGTCGCTTGTGATGACGCTGGTCGCCGGTGGCCTGGGGCTGCTCGTCATCCTCTTTGCGTTCCCGCAGCAATCCGCCATCTACCGGCTGCTGATGCTGGCCGGTTTCGTGGTCATGGCCAACATCTGGATCGCGGTGATCTTCCTCTCGGGCATGAAGCAGTACAAGGCGATCGTGTGGATCTTCCTGATCGGCTACACGCTCACCGTGCTGCTGGCGCTGCTGTTCAACCGGCTTGGGCTGGAAGGGCTGCTGCTGGGCTTCGTCACGGGGCAGCTGTGCCTGCTGATCGGCATGGCCGCGCTCATCTATCGCAATTTCAGCGGCCGGCGCTTCCTGTCGTTCGAGGTGTTCGACCGGCGGTTCGCGTACCCGTCGCTCATGCTGATCGGGCTGCTGTACAACCTCGGCATCTGGCTCGACAAGTTCATGTTCTGGTATGCGCCGGGCACGGGGCAGCAGGTGATCGGCCCGCTGAATGCGTCGGTCATCTATGACATTCCGGTGTTCCTGGCCTACCTCGGCATCATTCCCGGCATGGCGGTGTTCCTGGTGCGCATCGAGACGGATTTCGTCGAGTACTACGACGCCTTCTACGACGCCGTGCGCGGCGGCGCATCGCTGGAGCACATCGAAGACATGCGCAACACGATGGTGCAGACCATCCGCGCGGGCCTGTACGAGATCGTGAAGATCCAGGCAATGGCCGCGCTGGTGCTGTTTGCCGTCGGCGCCTCCGTGCTGCGCGCCCTGCAGATTTCCGAGCTGTACCTGCCGCTGCTGTATGTCGACACCATTGCCGCGAGCTTGCAGGTGGTGTTCCTGGGGGTGGTGAACATCTTCTTCTACCTCGACCGGCGCCGCGTGGTGCTGGCGCTGACGGCGGCGTTTGTGGTGCTCAACGGCGCGCTGACCTGGATGACGCTGCAGCTTGGCCCCGCCTGGTACGGATACGGATTTGCCGTCTCGCTGCTGCTGGTCGTGATGGCCAGCCTCGTGATCCTGGACCGCAAGCTGGATCGGCTGGAATACGAGACGTTCATGTTGCAGTAAGGCCTGCCGACAGCCTCCGCTGCCGTCCGGAACCCTGCCCGCGACACTTCAGCCCCCGCTCACGACCCTTCAAGCCTCGCGCACGGCGCTCCAAGCGCCAGCCGCGAGGCTTTTTGCTCTGCGCGTGCTGCTTTTAGCAGCAACACCATGACGCTTTTTGCTCCGTCATCGGGGCCTGGAGGCTGGTGCCCAGGGCTTTGTGGTCCACGCTTGGGGGTTCGAACTCGGCCATCGGCACGTTTTGCTCGAAAATTTTGAGCTCTGAACTCGGTGGTCGGAGCTTTTTGCTCGACGGATGGGGCTCCGAGCTCGGCTGGCCGAGCTTTTTGCTCGACGGATGAGGCTCCGAGCTCGGCTGGCCGAGCTTTTTGCTCGACGGATGGGGTTCTGAGCTCGACTGGTCGAGCTTTTTGCTCGACGGATTAGGCTCTGAACTCGACTGGTCGAGCTTTTTGCTCCACGGATGGGGTTCTGAACTCGGCGGCCCGAGCTTTTTGCTCGACGAATGGGGTTCTGAACTCGGCAGCCCGAGCTGCTCGCTGCTTCCTCGCTGCGTAGAGAGCAACCCTGACAGTGGACGGCGTGCCGCGTCGCCTCCACCGAACCGACTGAGCGAACACTGCCCGGCAGACGCGGGTTCAGATTCTTCACTTCGATCCGATAGGAAAGAAGGGCCTCTTTGAGGGAATGGTGTCTCACACCCCTCAGCCCAATCAAGATTTCTTGGCCGATTCATTTTCTCTATTGCGCATCGCTTGGCTGCCGGTCCGGCGCTGAACTCACGACCCGGACTGCTGCACAGCTGACGAAGCATCGGCGGAGAGCGTCAGCAGACCAGGGCCACGCGGGTGGCGAAGGGAACGGAACAGAATGCAGCTCATCAGGAACATGGGAATCGGCAAGCGTCTTGCCTTCGGATTTGCCGTTGTGCTGGCGTTTTCCGTCGTCATCACCGCTATTGCAATCTGGCGTCTCGACAATGCCGCGACGGCCACGCGGGCCATGATGAATGAGCCGTTGCTCAAGGAGCGTCTGATTGGCGACTGGTATGCCAATCTGGTCGTCGGCATCCGCCGCACCATTGCGGTCGCAAAGAGCGCCGATCCAACGTTGGGGCCGTATTTTGCGCAAGAGGCGGCGGCGTCATCAAAGGCCTCGGGCGAGTACCAGAAGAAGGTGGAAGCGCTGCTGTCCACCGAAGAAGAGAAGACGCTGTTCGCCAAGATTGGTGAGCTGCGCAAAGGCTATTTGAGCGCGCGGGATGCCATCAACGCAGCCAAGGCTTCGGGCAATCCGGACGAAGCCCAGCGGGTGCTCGACCAGGTCTTCGTGCCGGGTGCCAATGCGTACCAGGACATCATGCGTCAACTGCTGGAGGTGCAGCGCCGGTCCATCGACGATATCGCGAAGGACATCGACGCCAGCGCCGCAAAGAGCCGCACGTTGCTGATGGTGCTGGAAGGGCTGATCCTGGCGCTCGGCCTTGTCTTTGCGTACTTCCTGACAGTGAGCATCACGCGGCCATTGCATGTGGCGGTCGGGATCGCAAGCCGTGTGGCGGCAGGGGATCTGTCGAGCGTGGCGGCTGCCAACTCGAAGGACGAGACCGGCAAGCTGTTGCAAGCCCTGGCTGACATGACGCAGCAGCTGGTGGGTACGGTTGGAAGCATCCGCGTTGCAACCGAGTCGGTGGCCGGTGCCGCAGGCCAGATTGCAGCGGGCAACATGGATCTGTCCACGCGCACCGAGCAACAGGCGGCTTCGATCGAGGAGACCGCGGCGAGCACGACGGAGCTGACCGAGGCAGTCAAGCGGAACGCCGAGAACGCACGTCAAGCCACGTCGCTCGCAGCCAGTGCGAGAGAGATGACGGAAGCCGGACGCGTTGAAGTGACGGCGATGGTCCAAACGGTGAGCGAGGTCAGCACGGCCTCCAAGAAGATTGCCGAGATCACCGGGCTGATCGAGGGCATTGCGTTCCAGACCAACATCCTGGCACTCAATGCTGCCGTGGAAGCCGCGCGAGCCGGCGAACAGGGCAGGGGGTTTGCCGTGGTGGCAGGCGAAGTGCGATCGCTGGCGCAACGTGCATCGGGTGCTGCGAAGGAAGTGAAGGAGCTGATCGAGGCATCCACCGGAAAAGTTGAACTCAGCTCCGAGCAGGCGTCGGGCGTGAATGCCGCGATGGCCCGCGTGAGTGTGGCCATTGAAGGTGTCTCGAGCATCATCGCCGAAATTGCAGTGGCATCGGACGAGCAAAGCCAAAACCTCGAGCAAGTGAGCCAGGCAATCAGTCAGATCGACCAGGTGACGCAGCAGAATGCCGCGCTGGTGGAAGAGTCTGCGGCGGCGGCGCAAGCGATGCAGGAGCAATCCGGGAACCTGCGCCGCGCGGTGAGCGTCTTCAGGCTCGGGGCAGGCTAGCGGCAAGCAGGTGGCGCGGCGTCACGGCCGCTCACGCACCGAATTTCACCCCCGGCGACCACTCAATCCCCGCATGCGGCGTGCGCTCCCAGCACGCCGACCTCACCCCACCACCGGTTTGGCCTTTGACGTTCCTGCCCTAGATGGCGCCTTGAATTTCTGTTGCAGGGAGGAAAAAGGAAGGGAAACTGTCTGAGCGAAGCGAGTTTTTCCCTTCCCCTCCCTGCGACATAAATTCAAGGAGTGGGTCGCCATCTCGGGCGCGCATTTCTTTGCTTACTTTCTTTGGGCAAGACCAAAGAAAGTGAGTCAGCCCCGGCAGGGGATGAAACAAGGGATGGACCACCAGTCCGAAAAGAACCCACCAAAAACCCATAGCCCCACAACATCCCCCCCAACAACTCCGCATTTGCCCAACCACCTCCGGGCTCCTTAAGCTGCACCCGACATTCCCCATCTCGCAGCTTCTTTCATGCACATCGCAGTAGTCGGCGCCGGCATCATCGGCATCAGCACGGCCCATGCGCTGGCTCAGGAAGGCCATCAGGTCACCCTGATCGAGCGCCATCCGGGCCCGGGCGAGGGCACCAGTTACGCCAACGGCGGCCAGTTGAGCTACAGCTATGTGGCACCGCTGGCCGGCCCCGGCGTGCTTTCGCACGTGCCCGGCTGGTTGCTGCGCCGTGATTCGCCGCTGCGGCTGAAGCCATCGCTGGACCCAGCGTTGTTGCGCTGGGGGCTGCGCTTCATCGCGGCCTGCAATCGTGACCGGGCTGATCGCACCACGCGCGAGCTGCTTGCGCTGTCGTTCTACAGCCGCGCACGCATGGAAGCGTTGCGGGAGGCCTCGCCGGACTTGGCGTTCAGCTTTGCGCGTCGCGGCAAGCTGGTGGTGCATCGCGATGCTGCTGCATTTGAATCGGCCCGGGCCCAGGTCGGCTATCAGGCCACGCTCGGTTGCGAGCAGCATGCGCTGTCCGCCGACGAAACCGTGGCCCACGAGCCCGCGCTTGCCGGCGTGCGTGACCGGATCGTCGGCGCCATCTACACGCCCGACGAAGACGTGGCCGATTGCCACCAGCTCTGCGTCGGCTTGTTCAACCGGCTGCGCGCGATGCCCAACGTGACGCTGCGCTTCAATACCGGTGTCGATGCGTTGTGGACCGAAGGCCGCCGTGTGCGCGGTCTGAAACTGGCCGGCGGTGAGCAGGTTGCCGCTGATGCCGTGGTGATGGCCGCGGGCGTGACGAGCGCCGGGCTGCTCAGCCCATTGCGCATCGACCCGGGCCTGTATCCGCTGAAGGGTTACAGCATCAGCCTGCCGCTGGGCGAGGGCGATGTTGCCCCGGTGATCAGCGTGACGGATGCTGCGCGCAAGATCGTCTACGCCCGCATCGGGCAGACGCTGCGCGTGGCGGGCATGGCTGATCTGGTGGGCTGGTCGACGGCGCTGGACACGCGCCGCGCGCAGACGCTGTATGACGAAACGCGCGCGCTGTTTCCAGGCGCCATGCGGGCGAATGATGCGGGCGCCGATGCCGCACCCTGGGCTGGCATGCGCCCTGCGACGCCAACGGGCGTGCCCGTGGTGGGCGCATCGCCGGTGGAGGGATTGTGGTTGAACGTTGGTCACGGAGCGTTGGGCTTTACGCTAGCGCTCGGCAGCGCAGGCTTGCTGACCGACCTGATTGCTGGCCGCAAGCCCGCGATTTCCCCAGTGCCGTATGCGCTGGCCGCGTGACACAAGAACGAGATTCAGAACGAGATTCAAAGACCGAGCGTGCAGGCTAGACGATGTGCGTCTGGCCCGCGCCCATTGGTAACCCAAGTAGTCTGGAGCGAACACACCCATAGGAGGGGAAGCATGAAGACCTTGCATTCGACCAAACGGATTCTGCGTGGCCTGACGCTGGTTGCGGCCGGTGCGCTGGCGGCGCTGTCGACCGGTGCGCAGGCGCAGTCAACCGACACGCTGGCCAAGATCAAGCAATCGGGCGTGATTTCGGTGGGCTATCGCGAGTCGTCCATTCCGTTCTCGTACCAGGCTGATGCCAATACGATCACCGGCTATTCGCAAGAAATCTCCAACATGATCGTTGCCGGCGTGGAAAAGGCGGTGGGCAAGAAGCTGCAAGTCAAGCTCACGCCGATCACGTCGCAGAACCGCATCTCGCTGCTGCAGAACGGGACGATCGACTTCGAGTGCGGCTCGACCACCAACAACCTCGAGCGCCAGAAGCAGGTCGCGTTCTCGAACAACATCTTCATCTACGGCATGTTGATGCTGGTGAAGAAGGATTCGGGCATCAAGGACTTCCCCGACCTGAAGGGCAAGACCGTGGTGACCACCGCCGGTACCACTGAAGATCGCATCCTGCAGAAGATGAACGGCGAAGCGAAGGATGCCGACAAGATGAACCTGATCCTGGCGAAGGATCACGGCCAGGCATTCCTGACGCTGGAATCGGGCCGCGCTGTGGCATTCGTGATGGATGAGCCGCTGTTGTACGGCGAGCGCACGAAGGCCAAGAACCAGGCCGACTGGGTGGTTACGGGCACGCCGCTGCAGACCGAAACCTACGCCTGCATGATGCGCAAGGACGATCCGGCGTTCAAGAAAGTGGCCGACGACGTGATTGCCGACCTGATGAAGTCGGGCAAGGCGAATGACCTGTACAAGAAGTGGTTCCTGTCGCCGATTCCGCCGAAGGGTTTGAACCTGAACTACCCGATGACGGCCGGCATGAAGGAGTTGTACGCACACCCGAACGACAAGGCGATCCAATAAGCCGCGTTGTCGTGCATCCAAAGAAAACGGGGAACAGTGTTCCCCGTTTTTTTATTTGGCCGCTGCCTGGCGGTTCAGGCGGGTTCGCTCCACGGTGAGCGGATGTCGGCCAGGAAGCGTTGTGCACGCGGGTGCTGGGGGCGCTGGAAGAAATCTTCGGGTGTGGCGCGTTCGAGCACCTGGCCCTGATCCATGAACAGGACGCGGTCGGCTACGTCGCGGGCAAAGCCCATCTCGTGTGTGACGCAGACCATGGTCATGCCGTCGCGGGCGAGGTCCTTCATCACCAGCAGCACCTCGTTCACCATCTCCGGGTCCAGTGCCGAGGTCGGCTCGTCGAACAGCATGACGGGCGGTTTCATGGCGAGCGCACGGGCAATGGCCACGCGCTGCTGCTGCCCGCCCGACAGCTCGCCAGGGTAGGCGTCAGCCTTGTGGGGCAGACCCACGCGTTCGAGCAAGCGCATCGCAAAGTCCTTCGCTTCCTGTGGTGCCATGCGCTTGAGCTGCACCGGCGCCAGCGTGCAGTTCTGCAGGACGGTCAGGTGCGGAAAGAGGTTGAACTGCTGGAACACGAAACCGATGCCGCTGCGCAGCAGGTTGACGTCGACGCCCGGCGCATGCACTTCGTGTCCGTTGACGACGATGCGGCCTTTCTGAATGGCTTCGAGCCGATTCAGCGTGCGGATGAGCGTCGACTTGCCCGAGCCCGACGGCCCGCACACGACCACCACTTCGCCCTTGGCAACGGTTTCGTTGATGTCGACCAGCGCGTGGTAATCGCCGTACCACTTGTCGACGTGTTCGATCGTGATCATGTTCATGGTTTGGACGGTGCATGTGCTGCAAGGCGGCGTTCAAGGTAGAACGCCACGCGCGTCAGGCTGAAGCACATGATGAAGTAGCTGATGCCGAGCAGGCCGTACACCTCGGCCGACTTGACCATCACGGCGGTGCTGATCTGCCCGGCCACGAACGACACCTCGGGCAGGCTGATGATGTAACCGAGCGAGGTCTCCTTGATGGTCGAAACGAGCTGATTGACCAGCGACGGCAGCATGTTGCGCAGCGCCTGCGGCAGGATCACGCGGCGCATCGCCTGCATGTACGACAGGCCCAGCGAGCGGGCGCTTTCCATTTGCCCGCGCGGCAACGCCTGGATGCCTGCGCGCACGATCTCCGCCAGATATGCGCCGTCGAAGATCACCAGCGCGGTCAGCATGGTGCTGAACTGGTCCGTGCGCTGGCCGGTAACGGACGGCAGCAGGAAATACGCCCAGAAGATCACCATCAGCAGCGGCGTGCCGCGCACGATATAGACGAGCGCGGTGGCGGGCCAGCGCAGCGCGGCAATCGGGCTGACGCGGCACAGGCCCAGCAGGATGCCCACCGGCAGCGCAAGCACAAGGCCCGCGGACGCCAGCAGGAACGTCAGCGCCAAGCCGCCCAGCGGCCCATTCGGGTACTGGCCGATCAGGTAGTAGATACCGTAGGTTTGAATGAGATCGAGCATGGCTACAGCGTCCGGACGGGGTAGCGATGCTGATACCAGGCGGAGAACACCGTGATCGCGATCGAGATGGTCAGATAGGCCGCGGTGGCAAACGCAAACGCCTCAAAGCCGCGGAACGTGGCGGACTCCACCTGCTGCGCCTGGTACATCAATTCGGCCACGCCGATCACCATGGCGATGCTGGAGTTTTTCCACAGGTTCAACGTTTGGCTGACCAGCGGCGGGACGGTCACGCGCAGCGATTGCGGCAGCACCACCAGCCGCATGGCCTGCAGGAACGAGAGTCCGAGCGCACGGCTGGCTTCCAGCTGTTCCTTCGGAATCGAGCGGATGCCGCTGCGGATGTCTTCCGCCATGTAAGCAGCCGTGTAGAGCACGAGCGCAATGACGGCGCTCGCGGCCTCGTAGTTCATGCTGTAGAGCCAGTCCCGGATGAACTCCGGCAGGATCTGCGGCGCGCCGAAATACCAGAACAGCATGTGGGCGAGCAGCGGCACGTTGCGGATGGCTTCGACGAAGGCTTGGCCGATGCCGCGCAGCGGTGCAGCCGGCGCCAGGCGCAGCAGCGCCACGACGATGGCAAGCGGCAGCGCCAGCACGAAGGCCAGCACGGAGAGCTTGATCGACAGGAAGAAACCGCTGACGAGCCACTGGTGATACTGCCCCGAGAGCAGCATCGACAAATCAAAATGGGGCATGGAGATTCACCGCCCGGACGCAGTTTGGAAATCCGGTCCGGGCGGCCCGACCTTTAGCGATTAATCGATCTTGTCGGTAGAAATCTTGAAGGTGCGCTGCGGGAAGGCCATCTTCGTATTCGGGCCGAACCACTTGTCGAACAGCTTCTGCGCCTCGCCGCTCTTTTCCATGCCCAGCAGCACGTCGTCAACCTGCTTCTTGAAGGCCGGCTCGCCCTTGCGGATGCCCAGTGCGAGGTGTTCGGTCGACAGGTTTTCCGGCAGCAGCGCGTAGTCCTTGGCCGCCGGGCCCATCTTGGCCATGTTGCCGATCAGCGTGGTTTCGTCGTTCACGTAGGCGACGCCCTTGCCTTGCTGCAGGGCCAGCAGTGCCTGCGGGCTGTTGTCGAACGAGACAACATCGGCGTTCTTGATGGCCTTGGCAATGTTGGCTTCCATGGTCGAACCCTTGACCGTCAGCAGCTTCTTGCCATCCAGCTGGCCGAGCGACGTGATGCCGCTGCTCTTCTTCACCATGGCCTTCTGGCCGGTGATGAACGTCGACACCGAGAAGTCGATCTGCGCCTCGCGCTCCTTGTTGTGCGTGAGCGAGGCGGCCAGCAGGTCCACGCGGCCTTGCTGCAGTTCGGGCAGGCGGGCGGCCACGGCCAGTTGCTTGAGCACGGGCTTGACGCCCAGGCTCTTGGCGATGGCGTCGCACATGTCGACGTCGTAGCCGACGATCTCGCGGCTCATCGGGTCCTTCAGGAAGCTGAACGGCTCGTCGGTGCCGAGTACGCCGCAGACAAGCTCGCCTTTCTTCTTGATGTCGGAAATTTGATCAGCGTGCGCAGTGGCGGCGACCAGGGTGGCCGCAGCCAGGATGGCGGCACCCGCAAATTGCGTCAGACGTCGGTTTGTTTTCATCGGATTTCCTCCTTGACGACTTGGGTGGTGAACAGTGTGCGAATCGAGATCGGATCGGGGATCGCCCGCGAGCATACCGGCGTATGCGCGATTTGCATGCGCGGACTTCGGATAACCATATGACGGCGAGCGGAACGCCCAACTATAGTCCATGCCGACGCGGCGCAGATGGCAGACGGCAAGCAGGGCGGGGTGCAGTGCACGGGCGGGATGTTGGGGTTGCCGGGTTGCGCGCGTGCAGCCGGGTAAGGCTGGCGCAGCAAGGCAGGGGCCCGGCAGACGTTGGATGAAATGAGACTTTGTCTGCCATTAATGACATGGCAGCCGACTGCACTCCATCAGGGGATTCCCGGGGCAGGGCTTGGGCTTACAGCGCGCCGCAGATCGATTCGTTGATGGGCACGTCGCCCACGGTCTCGTGATCGTTGCCGCGATAGCGGTAGACCAGGCTGAGGCCGAGGCGCGTGAGGATGCGCACGTCGCCGTTATTGCAGATGTTCTTCTGCAGGATCGGAACGAAATTCAGCCGAAAGCCTTGCGACGCGGCCGAGTGCGCTGCGTAGTTGGTCAGCGTGATGACGAAGACGAGGTTCTTCTTCTGCGCCAGCGAGCATTGCGCCAGCGAGGTTTCGCGGTCGAGCGGGACGGGGGTGAAGCGATTGATTTCAGCGCAGGCCTGAGCGAGGGCTCGGTCTGCATTGCGGGCAGGGCCCGTGAGGGCAGGCACACCGGCTGCGGCCGTGCTGCGACCCGTGGCGGCGCCCACCAGCATGCGGGCCAGCGGCGTCAATTCCTGCATGGCCGTCGCCAGCGACGTCGATTGGGCCCACACAGGGCTGGACAGCAACGGCAGGGCAAGCGTCAGGATGCACGAAGCACGCGCCCGGCGTTGGCGGCCTTTCACATCCAGACCGGTGTGAATGGCGGTGTGTTGAGTCACAGACATCCTCTTTGCCCACGGAGCCACAATTTTATTGAAAAAACTGTCGGGATGCGAGGCGCGCAGCGCACTGGGCGCTGCCGCCTTTAACTCAGGTCAGGTCCGTACCCGCACCATGGCAGAAATACGCTCGGCCGCCTGCTGCAGCGGGCCGAGAAACTGCTTCGTCATCTGTTTGCCGGAAGTCCGGTTGGCCTGGCCGCTGATGTTCATGGCGGCGATGATATCCCCCGCGCGATTGCGGATCGGCGCCGACAGCGAAATCAGCCCTTCCTCAAGCTCCTGGTCGACCAGCGCCCAACCCTGTTGGCGCACGCCGGCAATGATCTTCTTCAGTGCGTCGACATCTGTGATGGTGCGTTGCGTGCGCGCCCGCCGGTCGGACTCGCGCAGTGCAATGTCGAGCTGGTCCTCGGGAAGGCCCGACAGCAGTACGCGACCCATCGACGTACAGAACGCCGGCAGGCGGCTGCCGACAGACAGGTTCAGCGCGATGATCTTCTGCGTGGGCACACGCAAAACATAAACGATCTCCGTCCCATCCAGGACCGAGGCGGAGCAACTTTCGTGCACCGTCTGCACGAGTTCTTCCATCACCGGCTCGGCTAGGTTCCAGAACGGCATCGAGGTGAGATAGGCGAACCCGAGATCGAGGATCTTGGGCGTGAGGCGGAAGAGGCGGCCCTCAAAGCTGACATAACCCAGGCTGAGCAGCGTGAGAAGGATGCGGCGGGCGCCGGCGCGGGTCAGCCCTGTGGCCTCGGCGACTTCGGAGAGCGTTTGCTCGGGACGCTCAGCATTGAACGCGCGGATGACCGACAGGCCCCGGGCAAAGGACTGGACGTAGGAATCGCTGGGTTTTTCGGTGGGCAGTTCGGCAGCAGACATGCAAAGAAAGATGAAAGCGGTGCAGTAGCCTCAAGCCTACTGGCATTACCCCGGTTTCGCTACTCGAACGGTTGATCGGTATGCGTACGCCTTGACACGCTTAGGAAGGCAGGCGTAGATTAGTTCTTGGATCGAACTCGAGTTCGTATAGCGAACAAATGTAGGAAGATAAGCGTGGGCCGGACAGCAAAGGCCTGTGTCGATCCGATCGTCAAACAGGAGACTCGCACGCCGCCCGGTTGCGGCTCGGCCATGTCCGGCCCCCGCGATGCTCCGAACCGCGCTAGCCATCGAGAATGTGCGGCGCCCTTGCCGGAGAATGCACGTGATCAACAAGCTTTGTTCGTCTGTGGAGGCCGCCCTGGCCGATATCCCGGACGGTGCCACCATCATGATTGGCGGGTTCGGTACTGCCGGCATGCCATCGGAACTCATCGACGGGCTCATCGCGCATGGCGCGCGTGAGCTGACCATCATCAACAACAACGCCGGCAATGGCGAGATGGGCCTGGCCGCGCTGCTCAAGGCGCGCCGCGTGCGCAAGATCGTTTGCTCGTTCCCGCGCCAAGCCGATTCATATGTGTTCGATGCGCTGTATCGCGCCGGCGAGATCGAGCTGGAACTGGTGCCGCAAGGCAACCTGGCCGAGCGCATCCGCGCCGCAGGTGCTGGCATTGGCGGCTTCTTCTGCCCGACTGCCTATGGCACGCAATTGGCCGAAGGCAAAGAAACGCGCATCATCGACGGCAAGCCGTACGTGTTCGAGTTGCCGCTGACCGCCGACTACGCCCTCATCAAGGCCCTGCGCGCCGACCGTTGGGGCAACCTCGTTTATCGCAAGACGGCGCGCAACTTCGGGCCGGTGATGGCAATGGCGGCCAAGTGCACTATTGCGCAGGTCAGCGAGACGGTGGAGCTTGGCGAGCTGGACCCGGAGCACATCGTCACGCCGGGCATTTTTGTGAAGCGCGTCGTGCAACTCGGCAACGCTGCGCAAGCGAAGGAGGCCGCATGAGCGCCGAAACCACCGCCAAGATTCAACGCTGGACGCGCGACCAGATCGCTACGCGTGTGGCGCGTGATATTCCCGATGGCTCGGTCGTCAACCTGGGCATCGGCTTGCCGACGCTGGTGGCGAACCAGTTGCCGGCCGATCGCGAAATCATTCTGCACACCGAAAACGGCCTGCTGGGCATGGGCCCCGCGCCCGCGCCCGGGCAAGAAGACGAAGACCTCATCAATGCCGGCAAGCAGCCGGTCACAGTCAAGCCTGGCGCATCGTTCTTCCATCATGCCGATTCGTTTGCCATGATGCGAGGCGGCCATCTCGACTATTGCGTGCTCGGCGCCTTCCAGGTGTCGGCCACGGGTGACCTTGCCAACTGGCACACCGGTGCACCCGATGCAATTCCAGCAGTGGGCGGTGCGATGGATCTGGCCATCGGTGCCAAGCGTGTTTTCGTCATGATGGAGCACCAGACCAAGCAGGGCGAAAGCAAGATCGTGCCGTCGTGCACGTATCCGCTGACGGGGATCGGCTGTGTCGATACCATCTACACCGACCTCGCGGTGATCGACATCACGCCCGAAGGACTGGTGGTGCGTGAGATGGTCGACGGCCTCGATTTCGATACGCTGCAGACGATGACGGCGGCGCCGTTGCGTCGTGTCTAGAACTATTGGAGACAGAACAATCATGACCGAAGCCTTTATCTGCGACGCCATCCGGACCCCCATCGGCCGATACGGCGGCAGCCTGTCTGCCGTGCGCGCGGATGACCTTGGCGCGGTGCCGCTCAAGGCGCTGATGGCGCGCAACCCGCAGGTCGACTGGTCGGCCATCGACGACGTGATCTTCGGCTGCGCCAACCAAGCAGGGGAAGACAACCGCAACGTGGCGCGCATGTCGTCGCTGCTGGCCGGCTTGCCGGACAGCGTGCCGGGCTCCACCATCAACCGCCTGTGCGGCTCGGGCATGGACGCGACCGGTACCGCCGCGCGCGCCATCCGCTCGGGTGAAACCGCGCTGATGATCGCGGGCGGCGTGGAGAGCATGAGTCGAGCGCCGTTCGTGATGGGCAAGGCCGCGAGCGCCTTCTCGCGCGATGCCGCCATCTACGACACCACCATCGGCTGGCGCTTCGTCAACCCGCTGATGAAGGCGCAATATGGTGTCGACTCGATGCCCGAGACCGCCGAGAACGTCGCCACCGACTACAAGATCAACCGCGAAGACCAAGACCGCTTCGCGCTGCGCAGCCAAGCCAGCGCCGCGCGTGCGCAAGAAGACGGCACGCTCGCTCAGGAAATTACTCCGGTAACGATCCCACAGAAGAAAGGCGATGCCATTGTGGTGGACCGGGATGAGCATCCCCGCGCCACGAGCATGGAAGCGCTCGCCAAGCTCAAGGGCGTGGTGCGTCCGGACGGCACCGTGACCGCCGGCAATGCGTCGGGTGTGAACGATGGCGCCTGCGCGCTGCTCCTTGCCAATGAAGACTCCGCCAAGCGCTTTGGCCTGACCCCGCGTGCGCGCATCGTCGGCATGGCTACCGCGGGTGTGCCACCGCGCGTGATGGGCATTGGCCCGGCACCGGCGTCGCAGAAGCTGCTCAAGCAACTGGGCCTGACGATTGATCAGATGGACGTGATCGAGCTGAACGAGGCGTTTGCTGCGCAGGGTTTGGCAGTGACGCGTCAACTGGGCCTGCGTGATGACGACCCGCGCGTCAACCCGAATGGCGGCGCCATCGCACTGGGCCACCCGCTCGGCATGAGCGGCGCGCGCTTGGTGACGACGGCGATGTATCAGCTGCAACGCACGGGCGGACGCTATGCACTGTGCACGATGTGCATCGGCGTGGGGCAGGGCATTGCGCTGGTGATCGAACGCGTTTGATACGGCCGTGACCAGCGGACTGCTCGATCGCGCATTTTCCACACCGGCCATGTTGGCGGTGTGGTCCGATGCGGCCACCGTGCGCGCGATGCTCGATGTGGAGGCCGCTCTCGCCCAGGCCGAGGGCGCGGTTGGCGTGATTCCGGCGCAAGCCGTCGCGCCGATCCGCGCGGTGTGCGCCAACGTAACGTTGGACTTGGATGCGCTGGGCACCGCCGCTGCCAGCGCTGGCAACCTGGCGATCCCGCTAGTCAAGCAACTGACCGCCGCCGTCGCGCAGCACGATGAAAACGCCGCGCGCTACGTGCATTGGGGCGCGACCAGCCAGGACATCATCGATACCGGTTTGATGCTGCAGTGGCGGCAATCGGCGGAGTTGATCGAAGCGGATTTGCAGAAGCTGGCAGACGGTCTGGCCGCGCTGGCGCAACGTCATCGCAACACACCGATGGTGGCGCGTACATGGTTGCAGCAAGCCCTGCCGTCCACGTTCGGGCGCAAGGTTGCGGGCTGGCTGGAAGCGGTGCATCGTGCGCAGGATCGTTTTGCCGCGTTGCGCGCGCATGTGCCCGCGCTGCAGTTTGGCGGGGCGGCAGGCACGCTTGCCAGCCTGGGCGTACATGCACGCGCCGTCGCTCAAACGCTGGCGCACGCGCTTGATCTGCCGCTGCCTGCTCTGTCGTGGCACGGCGAGCAAGATCGAGTCGCCGATATTGGGACCACGCTCGCACTGCTGACCGGCGCGCTGGGCCACTTCGCGCGCGATCTCTCGCTGATGATGCAGACCGAGGTCGGCGAGGTTGCCGAGCCGTCCGGTGCCGGCAAGGGCGGTTCTTCCACCATGCCGCATAAGCGCAACCCGGTTGGCTGCGCGACGGTGTTGGCTGCGGCCACGCGCATGCCTGGCCTGGCGAGCACGCTGCTGGCCGCGCTGCCGCAGGAGCACGAACGCGCGCTCGGCGGTTGGCAGGCGCAGTGGGCGACGTTGCGCGAGATGGCCTGCCTTGCGGCGGGCGCGCTCGATCGCATGTGCGAGATCGTTGAAGGCCTGCAGGTCGATTCGGCTCGCATGCGCGCAAATCTCGACGTTACGCACGGCCTGATCCTCGGTGAAGCCGTGATGCTGGCGCTCGGCGCAAATCTTGGTCGCCTGCAAGCGCACCATGTGGTCGAAGCGGCCAGCCGCAAAGCCGTACAAGAGAGCAAAACGCTGCATGACGTGCTGGCCCAAGACGCCGACGTCCTGCGCATCTGGGGCACCGCCACGCCGCAACGGCTGAGCGCGCTGCTCGATCCCACCCATTACCTTGGCGATGCGGGCGCCGCTGTCGACCGCGTGCTCGCGGAACACGCTCGCCGCCATCATCCCTGAACACACATTCCACGGAGACACCATGCCCTGGCTTGAACACGACAACGTCCGCCTGTATCACGAATTCGATGATGGGCCCGCCACGGGTAAGCCGGTGCTGGTGCTGTCGAACTCGCTAGGCACCAACCTGGGCATGTGGGAGCCGCAGCTCGAAGCGCTGCGTCAGCACTTCCGCCTGTTGCGCTATGACCAGCGTGGCCACGGCCAGTCGAGCGTGCCCGACGCGCCGTTTGGCGTCGCACAGCTCGGCGGGGATGTGCTTGCACTGCTCGATCACTACGACATTGAGCTTGCGCTGTTCTGCGGCCTGTCGATGGGCGGCTTGACTGGCCTGTGGCTGGCCGCGCATCACGGCGAGCGCTTCCCGCGCATGGTGGTGACGAACACCGCCGCGCTGATCGGCACGCAGCAAAGCTGGAACACCCGCATCGCGCAGGTCGAACAGGGCGGTATGGCGAGCATTACGGAAACGGTGCTGGAGCGCTGGTTCACGCAGGGCTACCGCGATGCCAACGCAAGCCGCGTCGACATCGTCAAGACGATGTTGCTGTCGACGCCGGACGCGGGCTACAACGGCAACTGCGGCGCGATTCGCGATGCGGATTTACGCGCGCAGCTGCCGGACATCCGCGTGCCGATGCTGGTGATTGGCGGCACGCACGATATTTCCACGCCGGCTGCACAGACCAAGCTCATTGCCGACGGCGTGCCCGGCGCCCAGTACATCGAGCTGTCTGCCGGCCACCTCGCCAACTGGGAGCAGGCCGATGGCTACACCGAAGCGCTGGTCAGCTTCTTGACGACCGGCGTGGTGCGCGAGGTTGCCCATGGATGATCGCGAACGCTATGCCGCGGGCATGGAAGTGCGCCGCGCGGTGCTGGGCGATGCCCACGTCGACCGTGCCAACGCCGCGCAGACCGAGCTGACCGCACCGTTCCAGGATCTCATCACGCGCTACGCCTGGGGCGAAATCTGGACACGCCCCGGCTTGCCGCGCCACACGCGCAGTCTGCTGACGATCGCCATGATGGTCGCCCTCGGCCGCGACGGTGAGTTGCGTCTGCATCTGCGTGCCGCGGCCAACAACGGTGTCACGCGCGACGAGATTCAGGAAACGTTGCTGCAGACGGCCATCTACTGCGGCGTGCCGGCTGCCAACCATGCCTTCCATCTCGCGCAGACGGTGTTTGCCGAGATGGATGCGGAGGGCGCTGCGAAGAAGTAACACCGCCGTCTCCGGAGAGACGCCACGCAACACACCGGGTAAACCGGCCGCCGAGCTGGAAAAAGCCCAAGGAGGAGACCCATGCTCAGCGCATTGGGTGTGTTGTTCGACGGGCTGGCCTACGGCAGTCTGTTGTTCCTGATCAGCATCGGCCTGTCGGTCACGATGGGCCTGATGAACTTCATCAACCTCGCGCACGGCGCGTTCGCCATGGCGGGCGGCTATGTGTGCGTGGTGCTGATGAACCGCTTCGGCGTGCCGTTTATGGCGACGCTGCCCATCGCTTTCATCGTCACCGCGGGTATTGGCTTTGTGCTGGAGCGCACGCTGTACCGGCGGCTCTATCGCGCGAGCCCGCTCGATCAGGTGCTGTTCTCCATCGCGCTCGTTTTCATGGCGATGGCGGGTGCGACTTACGTGTGGGGGCCGTCGCAGCAACCCGTTGAACTGCCGGAGATGCTGCGCGGACAATGGCGGGTGTTCGATAGTGCGTTGGAAGTTGGGCGCTACCGGCTGTTCCTGATCGGCGTGGTGATTGCGCTGACGGCGCTGCTGGCGTGGCTGATCGAGCGCACGCGCTTTGGCGCCCAGGTGCGCGCGTCGGTGGATCACCAGCAGGCGTCGGCGGGCCTGGGCATCAACGTAAGTCTGGTGTTCTCCGTAACGTTTGCGCTGGGTTCAGGGCTGGCAGGATTGGGCGGCGGATTGGGCATCGATGTGCTCGGGCTCGATCCTGCGTTTCCGATCAAGTACATGGTGTACTTCCTGCTGGTGGTGGCAGTCGGCGGCGCGGGCTCCATCAAGGGCGCGTTGCTGGCCGCGCTTGTGTTGGGAGTGTTCGACGTGGCGGGCAAGTACTACGTGCCGGACGTGGGCGCGTTCGTCATCTACGGGTTGATGGTGGTGCTGCTCGTATTTTTCCCGAGCGGTCTGCTGGGGAGGCGCGCATGAGTGTGCTGCAGCAACTGAGGCGGGCTGCGCAACCGGTCGAGTGCTCGCCCGCGCATGGCTTGCCGGGCGCGCGCTGGTCGCCGTTCGAGATCGTGTTCTGGTGCGTGCCGATCGCGGTGTTCTTTCTTCTTCCCGATTACCTCGTCTTTGGCAGCCAGGTGCTGATCGTCGGGCTGTTTGCGTTGTCGCTTGATCTGGTGCTGGGCTATGCAGGCATCGTGTCGCTCGGGCATGCAGGTTTCTTTGGGCTCGGCGCTTATACCGCCGGACTGCTCGCGGCGCATGGCTGGGGTGAGCCGCTCACCGGCTTGGCGGCAGGCGCCATCGTCGCGGCGCTGGGCGGTTTTTGTGTGAGCTTCCTCGTCGTGCGCGGGCAAGACCTGACGCGATTGATGGTCACGCTCGGCATCGGCCTGATGCTGTATGAAGCGGCCAACAAGATGGCGTTTCTTACGGGCGGTGTCGATGGCCTCTCCGGTGTGACGATGCACAACCTGCTCGGCACCTTTGAGTTCGATCTGGAGGGGCACACCGCGTACGTTTACAGCTTGGTCGTGCTCTTCCTGGTGTTTGTGGCGCTGCGTCGTCTGGTGCGCTCGCCGTTCGGGCTGTCGCTGCGCGGCATTCAGCAGGGGCCGAAACGCATGCCGGCCATCGGTGCGGATGTCCGCATGCGGCTGGTGGCGGCGTTCACGGTGAGCGCAGCGATTGCCGGGGTTGCAGGCGGATTGCTCGCGCAGACCACGCAGTTTGTCGGGTTGGATTCGCTGGGTTTTTCGCGCTCTGCAGAGCTATTGATCATGCTGGTGCTGGGCGGAGCAGGCCGGCTGTACGGTGCGCTGATCGGCGCGGCGGTATTCATGGTGGCGCAGGACGTGTTGGCCGGCATCAATCCCGTCTACTGGCAGTTTTGGATCGGCCTGTTGCTGATGGTGATCGTGCTGTTTGCGCGTGGCGGAATTCTCGGTGGGGTGGAAGCTGCCGTATCCGCGGTCAGAGCGCGCGGTGCTCGCAAGGGAGGTACGGCATGACTGTGCCGACGATGCATCCGGCGCCCACATTGAGCACGCGAGGCCTGTCCAGGCGCTGGGGCAGCTTTCACGCCAATTCCGATATCTCGCTGTCTTTTGCGCCCGGTGCGCGCCATGCGTTGATCGGCCCCAACGGCGCGGGCAAGACCACCTTCATCAACTTGCTCACCGGCACGCTGGCGCCCACTGCGGGCCAGGTGCTGCTGGACGATGAAGACATCACGCGGCTGCCCGCACACCAGCGCGTCAAGCGAGGCATCACACGCACATTCCAGATCAACACGTTGTTTCCGGGATTGACGGCGCTGGAATCGGTGATGCTCGCGATCTTCGAACGCACCGGCGCGTCGTGGCATTGGCACCGCACCGTCGCATCGCACAAGGATGCACGCGACGAGGCGATGGCGTTACTGTGCCGCTTGCAGCTCGGCGACGATGCGCTGTTGCCGACGCATGCGTTGCCGTACGGCAAACAACGGCTGGTGGAGATCGCCTTGGCGCTGGCTACGCAGCCTCGCATCCTGCTGCTCGACGAGCCAGCCGCCGGTATCCCGAGCGGAGAAAGCACCGAGCTGTTCGAGGTGATCGCCAGCCTGCCGCGCGATATCACCATCCTTTTCATCGAGCACGACATGAACCTCGTCTTTCGCTTTGCCGAGCGGATCAGCGTGCTGGTGGCTGGCCGCGTTCTGACCGAAGGTACGCCACAGGAGATCGCGACTGACCCACGCGTGCGCGAGGTCTACCTCGGGGAGACGGAGCATGCCTGAACTGTTGTCGTTCGAGAACGTCACGGCCGGCTACGGCAACGCCGTGGTGCTGGACGACGTGTCGTTCGCACTGGAGGCAGGTGGCAGCCTCGCGCTGCTGGGGCGCAACGGCGTTGGCAAGACCACACTCCTGACCACGCTGATGGGCTTTACGCGCTTGCATGCCGGGCGTATCCGCTGGCAGGGCGCGGACATCGCGAAGGTGCCGCCGCATCGACGGGCGAGGGCTGGGCTTGGCTGGGTGCCGCAGGAGCGGTGGATGTTTCCCTCGCTGACGGTGCAGGAACACCTGAGCGCCGTGGCGCGACCCGGCCCCTGGGATGTGGCGCGCGTCTACAAGACGTTTCCGCGCCTGCAGGAGCGGCGCCGCAACCTTGGTAATCAGCTGTCGGGTGGGGAGCAGCAGATGGTCGCCATCGCGCGCGCGCTGATGACGAACCCCGCGCTGCTGCTGTTGGATGAACCGATGGAAGGCCTCGCGCCGATCATTGTGCAGGAGCTTGGCCGAGCCATCCGCGCGCTCGCTGATGAAGGCGGCATGGCCCTGATCGTGGTGGAGCAGCATGCGCGTCTGGCGCTGCAACTCACGCAGCGCGCGCTGGTGCTCGATCGAGGCCGGATCGTGCATGCATCGGCCAGCGCCGATTTGCTGGCCGATGCGCCCTTGCTGCAGCGGCTTGTGGCCGTTGCGTAGGGCTTACTTGCCTGGGTCCTTCACGTCGGCAAATTTGTCGAACTCGACGTTGTAAAGCTCGTTGCTAACCTTCTCCACCTTGCGGATGTAGACCGTCTGCACCACATCACGCGTGGCCGGGTCAATGGTGATCGGTCCGCGCGGGCTGTCGATCTTCATGCCCTTGAAGGCCGCCATGGCTTTTTCCCCGTCGATCTTGCCGCCGAGCTTGTTGATCACGTTGTAGATCGCACCGATGCCGTCATACGCGGCAACCGCCATGAAGTTCGGGCGGCCTGCACCGGGGTTGGCCTCGGCAAAGGCTTTCAGGAAGGCCTTGTTCTGCGGCGAGTCGTGCGCGGCCGAGTAGTGGAACGACGTGATGACACCCAGCGTCGAGTCGCCCATGGCCGGCAGTACGTGGTCGTCTGTCAGGTCGCCCGTCGCGATGACCTTGATCCCGGCCTGCGCCAGACCGCGCTCGCGGAAACCCTTCATGAACGCCACGCCTTGCTCGCCAGCCGGCAGGAAGACGAACACGGCTTGCGGCTTGCTGTCTTTCACGCGCTGGATGAACGGCGCGAATTCAGGATTGCGCAGTGGCACGCGCACGGCTTCGACCACCTGGCCGCCGCCGGCAGTGAACGTCTGCTTGAACGCGTTTTCTGCATCGAGGCCGGGCGCGTAATCGGCCACCACGGTCGCCACCTGCTTGATGCCGTTCTTCAGGGCCCACGAGGCGATGGGCGTGGAGACCTGCGGCAGCGTCATCGATACGCGCGTCACATAGTCCGACTTGGTGGTGATTGACGACGATGCTGCATTGAAGATCACCATCGGCTTCTTGGCCTGCTGCGCGATGGGCGCCACCGCCAGCGCTTCTGGCGTGAGGCCGAAGCCCGCCAGGAAATCCACCTTGTCTCGCACCACCAGTTCCTGTGCGAGACGCTTGGCGACGTCCGGCACGGGGCCAGTCGTGTCCTTCACGATGATCTGCACCTGGCGCCCGCCGGCGGTTGTGCCGTGCAGCTTCTGATACGCCTTGATGCCGTCTTCCATCTGCTTGCCGTAGTCGGCAAAGGGGCCGGAGAAGGGCGCGATCAGGCCGATCTTGATCGGCTCGTCCGCAAAGGCGGGCAGGCCGGTCATCAGCGCACCAGCAACGGCAGTCAGCAGCAGCACACGACGTTTCATGAAGGTCTCCAAAGGTTGATCGGCAAGCGTGAGCCGAAAGACACCGCAACGGCGTCGCCTGCGCGTGCCGACGATCCTAAAGGCTCCGTGTTCGCATTGCAATCGAGTGTTCGGATTGTGAACATTCGGGATGGATCGACTACTTCGTGTTCTTGCGTTTCGCGGGCCGATGGCCAGGCTCGCGCCATTCATCCGCCTCGTCGTTGAACAGCGACGACACCAGCGCCCGGAACCACTGGCTGCGCGTGTCGTTATGGAACTTGCGATGCCAGTGCTGCTTGAGGTCGAAGCTTGGCAGTTCCAGCGGCGGCTCCATCACGCAGATGTTGGCGTGCGATTGCATGAACGACAGGCCCACCGCGTGTGGCACCGTCGCAATCAAGTCCGTGCGTGCGAGGATGAATGGAATGCTCATGAAATGTGGCGTGAGCAGCGTCGGCGTACGTCGGATACGCTTGCGCTCCAGAAACCGCTCGTACAGTTCCTGGCTGCGTCCCTCCGCGCGCACCACGGCGTGCCCGTATTCCAGAAACTGCGCCATCGACAGCTTTGTGTTGCCGCCGTGCGTGACGGGATGATCGGCACGCACGATGCATGTGAAGTAGTGGGTAAACAGCCGCTGCTGGAAGAAATTGTTCTTCTTCAGGTCGGGGAAGTAACCGACGGCCAGGTCGAGCGAACCAGTCTCCAGCGCGCGTTCGAGCTGGGCCGGCGGCAGCGATACGGACTGCACCGACGCCCGCGGCGCCTCCCGTGCCATCGCCTCGACAATGCGCGGCAGGAAGACCATCTCACCCACGTCCGACAACGAGATCGAGAACCTGTGCGTGGTGGTGGTCGGATCGAACGCGCCCGTCTCGAAAATGCCTTCCTGCACGCGGGCCAGGACGTCGCGCGCCGCCGGAATCAGCGCCAGCGCCCGTGGCGTCGGCTCCATGCCGCGCGAGGTGCGTACGAACAGCGGGTCGTCCAACGCGGCACGCAGCTTTCCCAGCGCGGTGCTCACGCCCGGCTGGCTCATACCAAGCTGTTGCGCGGCCATGCTTACGCTGCGCGCGTCATGCAGCGCCAGCAGGATCGGCAACAGGTTCAGGTCAAAGTCGGGCAGGGTAGTCATGGCAAACGCACTATCTGAATTAGCGATAAAGTTTATCGCCAATATTGCATTGTGCGATATCAAGTCGCCCGCCAACAATGGTTGCCAGAACGATTCCAAATCATCTGGAGACAACCACCATGCGCACCCAGGTCGCCATCATTGGTGCAGGCCCGGCAGGCCTTCTGCTCGGGCAGCTTCTGCACCGCAACGGCATCGATGCCGTCATCCTCGAAACCAAGAGCCGCGCGTACGTTGAAGAGCGCATCCGCGCCGGCGTGCTGGAGCAAGGCACCGTCGACGTGCTCAACGAAGCAGGCGTGGGCGAGCGCATGCGGCGCGAGGGGCTCGTGCACCACGGTATCGACCTGCTGTTCGGCGGCAAGCGCCATCGTATTGACCTGACGGCGATGTCGGGCGGCCGCTCGATCACCGTGTATGGGCAGCACGAGGTGGTGAAGGATCTGATTGCCGCACGCGTGGAGCAGGGTGCGCCGCTGTTGTTCGATGTGAGCGAGGTGTCGGTGCACGACATCGAGTCCGCCACGCCTTCGGTGCAGTTCGTCCACGACGGCGTGCCGCAGACATTGCAATGCGATTACATCGCCGGGTGCGATGGCTTTCACGGCATCTGCCGGCAGGCGATTCCGGCACAGCGGCAAGCGGTGTTCGAGCGCGTGTATCCGTTTGCCTGGCTTGGCATCCTGGCGGAAGCCGAGCCCGCCGCGGAAGAGCTGATCTACGCGAGCCACGATCGCGGCTTTGCGTTGTTCAGCATGCGCTCACCCAAGATCACGCGGCTTTACCTGCAATGCAAGCCCGATGAGAACCTGGCCGAATGGTCCGATGCGCGCATCTGGGATGAACTCCACACGCGCCTGGAAAACAACGACGGCTGGCGGTTGAAGGAAGGCCCGATCCTGCAGAAGAGCGTCACGCCGATGCGCAGCTTCGTCTGCGAGACGATGCAGTATGGGCGTCTTTTCCTGGCGGGCGATGCTGCGCACATCGTGCCGCCTACCGGCGCGAAAGGCATGAACCTCGCCGTCGCCGATGTGCGCGTCCTGGCCCAGGCGCTCACGGCACGCTACAAGCAGAACGACACCGCCCAGCTCGCGGGCTACGCCGAACGCTGCCTGCAACGCGTCTGGCGCGCCGAGCATTTCTCCTGGTGGATGACATCGATGCTGCATCGCTTTGACGACCACACGCCGTTCATGCAGAGGCTGCAGCGCGCCGAACTGGACTACGTGACCAGTTCGGCTGCCGGCGCGCGCGTGCTGGCCGAAAACTACGTCGGCCTGCCGTTTGCCGATGCGCCGGCCGGTGCGTCGTTGAGCGTGGTCAGTAATTCCAGGGCGGCGTAGTCGTCGGCTTGGAGAGCGCAATGCGCGAGACCAGCGGGCGGAAGCCTTGCCCGCGCGACGCCGTGTAGACCTTCTGCGCGTTGGCCGTCTTCAACGCGTAGTCGATCGTGAAGACGGGCACGTTGCCGACGCAGTATTTCTGCAACTGCTCGATCGTCCATTGCGTGTCCACAGCGCTTGCAGCCTTGTCGCCACCGGAGGTGCTGCTCCATGCGGCCCCGGCGCTGCCGCCGAACCACGTGTCTTCCTGCGAGATGCCATCGATCGTCGCCAGCAACGTTGATCCACCGCCGTCATCGATCAGCGAAGGTGCGTTTTGCTGGATTACCGCAAACTGGGGGTTGATGGCGCGCCCCGCCGCACGAATCTTGGCGATGAAGTCCACCATGGCCTGGGCCGGGTCGACGCCTGCCGTCTGGGCCGCGTCCACTACCGAAGGCTCGGCATACGCCTCGACCCAATCCAGATAGACGCCATCGAACCCTTCGCGCGCCAGTTGCGCAACGGCACCGTTCGGCCCGAGCCAGAGCGCTTGCCAGCGGGGGTCCCAGAACGCGACGGGGTAGTCGCCCGCCCAGCCATCGGGGTCGGCCTTGATGATGAAGTCAGGAGTGCCGGGGCCGTCTGCTGTCGGTGCCTTCCAGCTCGACACCCAATAGGTGCGGAAGTCTTCGGCCTCGCCAATGTCAATGTAGGCGAGCACTTTGCGCGCGGAGCCGTCGGGCTTGGTGCGCAGGCGCGCCACCATGTCGACGGTGTTGAAGTTTTCCAGCCCCTTGATGGTGTTGTTGGCCTCAATCACCAGCATGTCGTACGGCTGCGCGTCCAGCGCGTCAATCTGCGCGCCGGTGGTCATGCCCTGCAACTGATACATCCACGTCTGCACTCCTGCCAGCGGCGAGGTGCCGTTGACTCCGCAAGCAGGTGTGGTGGCCCCGGCAGTAGTAGCTACCGTTTTCGACGCAATCGCGGTATCGGAAGCAGCGCCGACTTGCGGGCTCAATGAGGAACCGCCATCGCCACCGCCACAGGCAGACAGCATCAGCCCGGCACACGCCAGGGCAATCGGAGAGATCAGGCGCATTGTCATTCTTGAAAGGGTTGGGATTGGGTGCCTTGCTCAGCGCGTACGTTTCGGTTTCGATGCCACGGCAAGCACCAATCCAAGCTAGCACAATCGGATTGCGCTTCACCCTGCCGAGGAGGGGTGACGTTCTGAAACTTCTTTAGACCAGCTTTCGCCGCCGCTCCGGAAGTCTTTGCGGCGACGACGTGCCCGCGCCCGCTGTGCCGTGCCCGAAGTCAAACGTTGCCGTCGCTTTCATCGCCATGCAAAACACACGGGTGTATAGTCAGACAGCACTCGACGTTCAAGAAGGGGGCATTTCAGATGGACACTTCGCCGGCGGGCCAATACAAAGGCTTCGACATTTATCCGTTGGCTTTCCAACATGAACGCACGGCACGCTGGCCCGAGGCCAGGGAGGATCGCAGCTACAACGCGGCCGTGATGATCTGTCGGGCGGGGGAGTCGCCCGAGCCGGGGCAGACCCAAGTCTTCCGCCTCTCGGGGGACCGCCAGTTCAGCAATGTGGGTGCTGCGCGCATTGCAGCCCTGCGCTTCGCTGAGAGCATCATCGATGGCGACGTGCCTGAACTGTCGCTTCCTGCCGACGGCGCCTGAAACCGCGGAATCTGCCCGTGGTAGAATAGCGGGCGAATCCGGCTCGCCGCCGCGCCAATCATGGCCGGTGGCGGCTGAGTCCAGCACCGGGGAATACCCCGCGCCGAGTCGGGCGGCGCGCATCTGCGACCGCCACCCATCCTCGCTCTCGCTTGCACGAAACGGCGCGCGCCTTTGGCGGGCGCGATTTGTGTTTCGTGCAACTCGGTACCCCCCCAGGCCCGCTGTCCGGGCAGATGATCGCGGCGTACTGCTGCATGCCGCTCAAGGCGTGTGGCGTGGTTCGGGTGGGTCATCACATCATTGCAACCATCGGCGCAGCCGCGTGCTGCATACAAAGGAACGAGTTTGGCCAAGGAAGAACTGATTGAATTTGAAGGGGTGGTGTCTGAAGCACTACCCGACAATCGTTTTCGCGTGCAGTTGGAAAACGGCGTGGAAATCTGGGCTTACGCATCGGGCAAGATGCAAAAGCACCGCATCCGTATTCTCGCGGGCGACCGTGTGAAGCTGGAAATGTCGCCGTACGACCTCACGAAGGGTCGCATCAACTACCGGCACAAGTAAAAACGGCTGTGCCGCCAAGACGTCCACCCCGTGGGCGTTTCGAAGAAACCGCGTGTCTGCCCGACCCGCGGTTTTTTTATTATTGCTGCGTAAGCAGCATTAAATTTCGTTGATCTCCCGGCAACATCCGGTATCATGCCGCTTGGCTGCCAGCGGGGGGAACGCGGTTGGCAGTCAACTGAAGTGCAGGGCTTGTCATGTTTTCAAGCCGCGAGCTGCCCTCGGGTGAGCTCGCGCCAGCTGTACCAGTCCACTCATAAGCGCACGGCCGCCGATCAATCCATCGACTCGGCAGGACCTCTAATCGCGCATCCATTCGCCGACCGGGGCGTCATCTGACGCTCGCACCCGTTCGGTGTTCAGTGTGCTACAGGAGTCACACCACATCGGGATACCGCACAGGTAGGACGGCGCTTGTCCATCGAAGTACTGGGCGTAACGTTTTGCGTCCGAGGGAATAGAAAACCACAATGTTGGAAACCAAAAAAGCAGCACAGAGGGCGGCGCGCATGAGCCTGCGCGCTTTGGTGGGTCTGACGGCGGCGGCAACGCTGACAGGCCTGGGAATACAAACCGCCTCGGCGCAGGCCACACGCCCGAAGGCACCGATCTACGGCGTCACGCTTGACGACGTCAGCAGCATCAACGCGATCGTGGCCTCGCTTACGCACCTGCCGTACAAGCCGACCGTGCGCGTGGTCTTTGACCCGGGTACATCGGCAGCCGACTATTACGCACCACTGGTCAAGCTTCATCAAGTCGCCTACGTGATGGGCGAAGTGATGGATTCATACTATTTCCCGGTCGACTCGACGACCTACAGCGCACGCACCAACGAGTTGGTGAGCACGCTGAAGAATGTCGTGGACGTATGGGAAATCGCCAATGAAATCAACGGCGAATGGTTGCGTGCCAATCCGAGCGGTCCGACCACGACGGCGACGTCGCAGGAACAGCAGATCGGTCAGATGGTGGGCAACGCCTACGACATCGTGAAGGGCGCGGGCGGTCTTGTGTCGGTGACGATGTACTACAACGACGACGGCAAGGGCACCAACTGCTACGAGTTGCCGATGGATTCTTGGCGTACCTGGGCGACCAACTTCCTGCCCTCGCGTGTGCGCCAGGGTGCGGACTACGCGTTGTTCAGCTACTACCCGTACCAGGACTGCCCCGGTTTGAATCCGTCGTGGGCAAACGATTTCAAGTTGCTGGAAAGCATCTTCCCGGTCGCGAAGGTGGGCTTTGGTGAGATCGGTACGTCCAGTACGTCGGCGCCGCTGTCGGTGCAGCAGAATCTGATCAAGTCGTACTACCCCATGGGTACCACCTCGATGGCAGCGGATCCGCGGTTCATCGGGGGTTACTTCTGGTGGAATTACGTTGAGCAGATGCTGCCGTACAGCACGAGCTCGTACTGGAGCCTGCTGAACAACACCATCAAGCCGTTGGCAGCTCCGCAATAAGAAGAGGCCGCAGCCTCTCCTCGCAAAAGGGTGGGACTCCGCGCCGGACGGACGGGACACGATCCGGCAACAAAAAACCCGCGTCAGCTCACGCTGCGCGGGTTTTTTCTATGGCGACGCGCCTATTGGCTCAGCCGCGTGCAGCCAGATAGGCTCGGAAGTCGTCAGCGACTTCCTTGTGCTTGAGCGCCAACTCCACCGTTGCCTTCAGGTAGCCCAGCTTGCTGCCGCAGTCGTAGCGCACGCCCTTGTAGCGGTAGGCCAGGACTTGTTCGGCAGACAACAGCGATTGGATGGCGTCCGTCAGTTGCAGCTCGCCGCCCGCGCCCGGTTTGAGGTTGCGGATGTGATCAAAAATGCGCGGCGTCAGGATGTAGCGGCCGACCACGCCGAGGTTGGACGGCGCGTTCTCCGGCGCCGGCTTCTCTACGATGGCCGACATCTTGATCACGCTGCCGTCTTCTTCCCACGGGCGGCCGTCGACCACGCCGTATGAACGGCTCTGCTCGCGGTCGATCTCTTCCACGCCGATCACCGAGCAGTTGTAGTGGTCGTATAGGTCGACCATCTGCTTCATCACGGGCGGCTCGCCGTCCAGCAGGTCGTCAGCCAGGATGACGGCGAAAGGTGCATCGCCGACGAGCTTTTCAGCGCATTGCACGGCGTGGCCCAGACCCAGCGCTTCAGGCTGGCGCACGTAGAAGCAATCCACGTGCGACGGCTTGATCGAGCGCACGACTTCGAGCAGCGCGGTCTTCTGCTTGGCTTCGAGTTCGGCTTCCAGCTCGTAGGCCTTGTCAAAGTGGTCTTCAATTGCGCGCTTGCTGCGGCCGGTCACGAAGATCATCTCCGTGATGCCGGCGGCCATGGCTTCTTCCACGGCGTACTGGATCAGCGGCTTGTCCACGACCGGCAGCATTTCCTTCGGGCTGGCCTTGGTGGCCGGCAGAAAGCGGGTTCCGAGCCCCGCGACGGGGAAAACGGCTTTGGTGACGCGTTGCATCGTGGTTTCCTTGATATCGATTGTTCTGGGCGCTCAGGCAGCCTGTACCGGCAGCCGTGCAATTTGGGCTTCCAGTTTGGCCAGCGTGGCTTTGAAATCGGTCACACGCTTTTGTTCCTGTTCCACCACGGCAGCCGGCGCGCGGGCGACGAACGATTCGTTGCTGAGCTTGGCTTCGCACTTGGTGATCTCGCCGCGCAGGCGGTCGATTTCCTTCGACAGGCGCGCATGCTCGGCAGCCACGTCGATCTCGATCTTCAGCAGCAGCTTGTTCTCGCCGACGATCGCGACCGGTGCGCCGGCACCGTCCTGTTCCATGGCGGCCGCGTCCGTGTAGACCTTCACCTCAGACAGCTTGCCCAGCGCTTGCACGTACGGCGCGGCCACCTGCAGGAATTCGGCTTCGCCGTTGGCGTACAGCGGCACGCGTTGAGCGGGGGAGATGTTCATCTCGCCGCGCAGATTGCGGCAGGCGTCCACCAGTGCCTTCAACTGCTGAACCCATTGCTCGGCCTGCTCGTCGATCTTGGAAAGCGCGGCGCGCGGGTACTCCTGCAGCGCGAGGCTTTCGGTGCCATCGCCCTTGGCGCGGCCGGCCATCGGTGCAACCTTCTGCCAGAGCTCTTCGGTAATGAACGGAATGATCGGATGGGCCAGGCGCAGCACGGTTTCCAGCACACGCAGCAGCGTGCGGCGCGTGGCGCGCTGCTGAGCCGGCGTGCCGGTCTGGATCTGCACCTTGGCGAGTTCCAGGTACCAGTCGCAGTATTCGTCCCAGACGAACTTGTAGATGGCGTTGGCGATGTTGTCGAAGCGGTAGTCGGCAAAGCCTTTTTCCACTTCGGTTTCCACGCGCTGCAGCAGCGAGACGATCCAGCGGTCAGCCTGCGAGAAGTGCAGGTAGCCTTCGGGGCCGCAATCACCGACGCATTCCTGCATGCCGCAGTCCTGGCTTTCGGTGTTCATCAGCACGAAGCGCGTGGCGTTCCAGAGCTTGTTGCAGAAGTTGCGATAGCCCTCGCAGCGGCCCGGGTCAAAGTTGATGCTGCGGCCCAGCGTGGCGAGCGAGGCGAACGTGAAGCGCAGCGCATCGGCGCCGAACGCGGGAATGCCTTCGGGGAATTCCTTGCGCGTGCGCTTTTCGACCTTGGGTGCGTCCTTCGGGCGGCGTAGGCCCGTGGTGCGCTTGGCCAGCAGCGGCTCCAGCGCGATGCCGTCGATCAGGTCCACCGGGTCGAGCGTGTTGCCCTCGGACTTGCTCATCTTCTTGCCTTCCGAATCACGCACGAGGCCGTGCACGTAGACGGTGTGGAAGGGCACTTCACCGGTGAAGTGCAGGGTCATCATGACCATGCGCGCCACCCAGAAGAAGATGATGTCGTAGCCCGTGACCAGCACGGTCGACGGCAGGAAATGTTTCAGTTCCGGCGTATCGGCCGGCCAGCCCAGCGACGAGAACGGCACCAGCGCCGACGAAAACCACGTGTCGAGCACGTCGTCGTCACGCGTGAGCGCGCCGGTATAGCCCTTGGCGGCTGCTTGCGCTTTCGCTTCTTCTTCCGTGCGCCCGACGTACACGTTGCCCGCTTCGTCGTACCACGCCGGAATCTGGTGACCCCACCACAGTTGGCGCGAGATGCACCAGTCCTGGATGTTATTCAGCCACTGGTTGTACGTATTGACCCACTGCTCGGGCACGAGCTTGATCTTGCCGCTCTGTACGGCATCGAGCGCGACTTCAGCGATGGAGCGGCCCGGGAAGCGCGTGCCTTCCGGCGCCGGTTTGCTCATGGCGACAAACCACTGATCCGTCAGCATCGGCTCGATGACGACGCCAGTACGGTCGCCGCGCGGCACCATCAGCGTGTGCTTCTTGACTTCAGCCAGCAGGCCCTGCGCTTCGAGGTCTTCGACCATCTTCTTGCGCGCGTCGAAGCGATCCAGGCCGGCATAGGCGGCGGGGGCATCGGCAACGATCTTCGCGTCGAGCGTCAGGATCGACAACTGGGGCAGCTTGTGGCGCTGGCCTACCGCGTAGTCGTTGAAGTCGTGGCCCGGAGTGACCTTGACGACGCCGGTGCCGAATTCGCGGTCGACGTATTCGTCGGCAATCACCGGGATCTTGCGATCGGTCAGCGGCAGGTGAACGAACTTGCCGATGAGGTGGGCGTAGCGCTCGTCCTCGGGGTGCACCATCACGGCCGTGTCGCCGAGCATCGTTTCCGGACGGGTGGTGGCCACCGTCAAGTGTGTCAGGCCGCGCACGGTGTCCGGTTCGGCCAGCGGATAGCGGATGTGCCACAGCGAGCCTTCTTCCTCTTCGCTCACCACTTCCAGGTCGGATACGGCGGTGCCGAGCACCGGATCCCAGTTGACGAGGCGCTTGCCGCGATAGATCAGGCCCTGCTCATACAAACGCACGAAGACGTCGCTGACGGCGCGCGACATCTTCGGGTCCATCGTGAAATATTCGCGCTCCCAGTCGATCGAGGCGCCCATGCGGCGCACCTGGCGTGTGATGGTCGAGCCCGATTGCTCCTTCCATTCCCAAACCTTCTCGACAAACTTTTCGCGGCCCATGTCATGGCGCGACACGCCCTGGGCATCCAGCTGGCGCTCGACAACGATCTGCGTGGCGATGCCAGCGTGGTCGGTGCCCGGAACCCACAGCGTATTGGCGCCGGCCATGCGCGCGTGGCGCGTCAGGCCGTCCATGATGGTCTGGTTGAACGCGTGGCCCATGTGCAGCGTGCCCGTCACGTTCGGCGGCGGGAGCTGGATACAGAAGTCGGGCTTGCCGGCTTCGAGCGTCGCGCGGGAGACGCCCATCGCTTCCCAAGCCGCGCTCCACTTCTGCTCGATGGTGGCGGGTTCGAAACTCTTGGCGAGGGACTGGTTTTGATCGGTCATGCTGACGGGGCGCAATGGGCGCAAAAAGACGTTTGGCCCAGGAAAATGGCGGGCGAAAGCTTGGAATTATACGGCGTGTCGATGTCCGGCACGGGCGAAGCGGCGAATGCGGCCGGTATAATTTCAGGATTCTGCCGAGGCTCCTCCCGCATGTCCGACCTGCTCGCCAATCTGAACCCCGAACAACGCGCTGCCATCACCCTTCCCGATGAATCGGCGCTGATCCTGGCGGGGGCAGGCAGCGGCAAGACGCGCGTGTTGACCACCCGCATCGCGTGGCTCATCCAGAGTGCGCGGGTCTCGCCGACAGGTGTGCTGGCCGTCACGTTTACAAACAAGGCGGCCAAGGAAATGACGGCCCGCCTGCAGGCCATGCTGCCGATCAACACGCGCGCCATGTGGATCGGCACGTTCCACGGTCTGTGCAACCGGTTGCTGCGCGCGCATTTCCGCGATGCCGGCTTGCCGCAGACGTTCCAGATTCTCGATACGCAAGACCAGCTGTCCGCCGTCAAGCGTCTGCTCAAGTCGCTCAATATCGACGACGAGAAATTCCCACCAAAGAACGTCCAATACTTCATCAACGGCGCCAAGGAGCAGGGCCTGCGCGCGGGCGATCTGGAAATCGCCAACGAGTACGACCGCCGCATGGCCGACCTCTACGCCGCTTACGACGCGCAATGCCAGCGCGAAGGCGTGGTCGATTTTGCCGAACTGCTCCTGCGGTGCTACGAACTGCTGCGCTACAACGACGCTATCCGCGCGCACTACCAACGGCGCTTCAAGCACATCCTGGTTGATGAGTTCCAGGATACGAACAAGCTGCAATACGCCTGGCTGAAGATTCTGGCCGGCCTCGGCGAGCCTGGCGTCACGCCCAACGCCATCTTTGCCGTGGGCGACGATGATCAGAGCATCTACGCGTTTCGTGGTGCCAACGTTGGCAATATGGTCGACTTTGAACGCGAATTCCGCGTCGAGCACCGGATCAAGCTGGAGCAGAACTATCGTTCGCACGGCCACATCCTCGATACTGCCAATCACCTGATTTCGCACAACACGCGTCGGCTGGGCAAGAACCTGCGTACCGATGCCGGCCATGGCGAGCCGGTGCGTGTCTACCAGGCCGCGACGGACGGGCAGGAGGCCGGTTGGATCGTCGATGAGGTCCGCGACCGCATTGCCACCGGCATGTCGCGCTCGGAAATCGCCATCCTGTATCGCAGCAACGCGCAGTCGCGGGTGATCGAGCACGCGCTGTTCTCGGCCGGCATCGCCTACAAGGTGTACGGTGGCCTGCGCTTCTTCGAGCGCGCGGAAATCAAGCACGCGCTGGCGTATCTCCAGCTTCTTGAGAATCCCGACAATGACGCGGCGTTTGGCCGCGTGGTGAATTTCCCGGCGCGTGGCGTGGGAGCGCGTTCACTGGAGCAACTGCAGGATGCGGCGCGGCTGTACGGCATTTCGCTCGCGGCGGCGGTGCCGTATCTCACGGGCGCGGCGGGCACCAAGTTGTCGGCGTTTGTGCGCCTGATCGAACAGATGCGTGCCGACACGCGCCAGATGACGCTGCCCGAAATCGTCCAGCACGTCATTCACGCCAGCGGCCTGATCACGCATTACCAGGGCGAGAAGGAAGGCCAGGACCGCATCGAGAACTTGCAGGAACTGGTAACCGCTGCCCAAGCCTTCGTTGCCGAAGAGGGCTACGGCGTCGACGCGATTGCAACCGCGCTGCCTGTGCGCCACGACGCCATGCTGCGCATCGAAGGCGGCGAGATCGATACCGTCTCTGAGCTCGTGACCGACGAGACACCCGCGGAGATGACGCCGCTGGTCGCGTTTCTTACGCACGCCTCGCTGGAAGCAGGCGACAACCAGGCACAGGCCGGCCAGGATGCCGTGCAGATGATGACCGTGCATGCGGCCAAGGGGCTGGAATTCCACGTCGTCTTCATCACCGGGCTGGAAGAGGGCCTGTTTCCGCACGAAAACAGCCAGATGGAGAAAGACGGCCTGGAGGAAGAGCGCCGCCTGATGTATGTGGCGATCACCCGTGCGCGCGAACGGCTGTATCTGTCGTTTGCGCAAAGCCGCGTGCTCCACGGCCAGATCCGCTACCACATTCGCTCGCGCTTCTTTGATGAACTGCCCGAAGAGACGCTGAAGTGGCTGACGCCGCAGCACTCGGGCTATCAGGCAACGCGCCGTGTGCAAGGCGATTCCGCCTGGGGCAAGGACTGGTTCAAGCGCCCCGAGCGCGGTGATGATCACGCCTACACTGGCCGCCCGACCGGCGGCATGGACACCGGCAAGAACTACGCCGATGCCAAGCGCGCAGAGGCCACGGGCTTCCGCGTGGGCCAGTCGGTGTTCCACAACAAGTTCGGGGAAGGCGTCATCACGACGCTGGAAGGCGAGGGCGCCGAGGCGCGCGCCCAGATCAAGTTCAACCGCCACGGGGTGAAGACGCTGGCGTTGGGTATCGCCAAGCTCGACCCGATCAACTGAGCGGCGATCGGGCCATCGGGCCGATCAGGCCGCCGTGTCAGTCGTCTGGCCGGCGGCTTGCGTCACGTTGAAGCAGCCGCGGTACGTGGCGTAGAACGAGCAGTACAGCACCGCCATCACCAGAATCCGGTACGGCGTGGCGATGATCGGGGCGATGTTGTTGGCGCCGCTCGACGCGAACAGCGCATCGATGAAAAGCGGCACGGCGATCAGCAGGATTGCGACCAGCACGCCATACACGATGAAGGCCGCCCGGTTGCGCCACACGACCATCCAGCTGAAGAACAGCGCCTTGCCCACCGGGACGCCGTGCCATGCCACCAGCAACGGCGCAAACCAGAACAGCACTGCCACTGGGATGTACAGCACTGAGCCCATCACCATGGCAAGGTAGAACTCGCGGATGGCCTCAGTCGTGAGCGGCTTGTCGCTGACCACGGTCATGAGCGTATCAACGTCCACCATCGTCATCAGCACGCCGCTGACCACCAGTACCAGCGCGCCATAGATGCCGCCGAGCTTGAGCAGGCTGCGCATTGCGTCCTTGCCGTAGGCACGGAAACCCGCGATGAGCGAGGCCGGGCCGACGCGCTTGCCCGCTACCGTATCGCGGCAGGCCGACATGAAGCCCACGAAGATGGCCGGATTCACCAGCAGGATGGCGAACACGCCAATCGGCGGCACCAGCAGCATTAGCAGGTTGACCGCGAACAGATAGATGAACAGCAGCAGCAGGAAACCAATCGGGTTCTTGCGAAACAGCCACGCACCCTGGCGCAGCCAGACGTAGCCTTGCTTGGCCGGTACTTCAATCAGTTGCATGGTTGGGGAAGATCCAGAGTCAGGGCGCCCGCGCCAACCCGTTCACGGAGCACGCGCTCGAAGTGGGTGGGGTCATGCGGCTTGAGCAGTTCGGCGTCGCGCGGCAGATAGAAATCCCACAGGCGCGAGACCCAGAAACGATAGGCTGCTGCACGCAGCATGTCTTGCCAGTGCCGCGATTCGGCGTCTGTGAACGGACGCACGGTGTGATAGGCGTGGAGCATGGCCCGTGCCCGCTCGGCATCCAGCGCGCCCGTGGCCAGGTCGATGCACCAGTCGTTCACGGTGACGGCCACGTCGAAGAGCCATTTGTCGTCGCCGGCAAAGTAAAAGTCGAAGAAGCCGCCCAGGCGTTCCGGCAGACCTTCGGTGGCCGGCTCGAACAGCACGTTGTCGCGGAAGAGGTCGCAATGGCACGGGCCTTCGGGCAGCGCGGCGTAGTCGGCGCTGGCGAAGAAGCGTTGCTGGTGCGCGAGTTCGTTTTCCAGCAGCGCGCGTGTGTCGCCGTGCACGAAGGGCACGACGTCGGGCACGACTTCGTTCCACCATGGCAGGCTGCGCAGGTTAGGTTGATGGCGTGGATAGTCACGCCCCGCTAGATGCATGCGCGCGAGCATGTCGCCGACGATGCCACATTCCGACACCGTGGGCGCTAGGTTTGAGCGACCCGCCAGACGCGTCACGATGGTCGCCGGCTTGCCGTTGAGCGTGCGCAGAATCTCGCCGTCGCGTCCCGGAATTGGCGCCGGCACGCTGATGTCGTGTTGCGCCAGATGCTGCATCAGGTACAGGTAGAACGGCAGTTGCTCGAGCGTCAGGCGCTCGAACAAGGTGACGACGTATTCGTGCGTCTGCCCATCCTTCTCCGTGGTCAGGAAGAAGTTGGAGTTTTCGATCCCGGACGGGATGCCGCGAAATGCGCGCACGGCGCCCACATCGTATTGATCCAGCCAGAGAGCGATCTCTGCGTCGGAGACCGGGGTGAAAACAGCCATGCTTCAGGAACGGGAAACGGGTGGAGGGAAAGCGGGCCAGCCCACCGAGGGGCCGGTCTGCAGGCGCCGCGGTTGCGGCACAGGCTTAGAACTTCAGGACGTTGACCGAGGGAACACGGTCGATATCGCCACGCTCGCGGATACGCGGCGAGCTGTCTTCCGGCTTGCTCAGGTTGTAGGACGTGCCCATGCCCGACTTGACATGGATGTCCGGCGCCTGGCCCTTCTGGAAGCGGTATTCCTCGACCTGCGTACCGTCGTTGTCGCGGTAGTCGAAGCTGGGCTTGACGCGCTCGTTGTGGATCGCGCCGTGGGTCGGCTTGGAAATCGGCTGATTGTTGATCGCCTTGACGTCGGGCAGGTCCAGTCCGGCGCTGTCGGATGTCACTTCGGCATGCGCGGGCAGGGCGAGGCAGAAAACGGCGCCTGCCAGCAGCCCAGCGTGGCGCATCAGGCGCGCGGCATTGGCAAAACCGGAGTGGACGGGGGCGGACGGGTGAAGCAGCGAATCCATCATGGACTCCGGCGGGTGATCTGGGACCCTACATTCTAGCAGTCCAGCCTCCCGCCATCGTCCGTTCGCGTGGCGCCAAATGCCACACCCGAGATTACAGATAGAACATTTCTTCCTTGGGCGGAATCGGCGAGGTGCCTTCGCGCTTTTCGTAGAACTCGTAGACGGCGTCGAGCGCGTCCTTGGGTTCGTCGACGATGCGCATGATGTCCAGGTCGTGCTCGGCAATCAGGCCCATCGGCAGCAGCGTAAAGCGGAACCAATCCAGCAGGCCCTTCCAGAAATGGCTGCCGAACATGACCACCGGCACACTGCGCGACTTGCCCGTCTGGACGAGCGTGAGCACTTCAGCCAGTTCATCGAGCGTGCCGAAACCGCCGGGCATGACGATGAACGCATCCGAGTTCTTCACGAAGGTGACCTTACGCGTGAAGAAATGGCGGAAGCGCATCGAGATGTCCTGGTATCGATTGCCTTGCTGTTCGTGTGGCAGTTCGATGTTCAGGCCGACGCTGGCCGACTTGCCGGCGTGCGCCCCCTTGTTGGCCGCTTCCATGATGCCGGGGCCTCCGCCGGAGATGACGGCGAAGCCCGCATCAGAGAATAACCGGGCGATTTCAATGGTGCGTTCGTAGTACGGCGAATCCTCGCGCAGGCGCGCGCTGCCGTAGATCGAGACGGCCGGACGGATCTCTGAAAGGTACTCCGTCGCCTCGATGAACTCTGCCATAATCGTGAACATCTGCCAGGAGGCGCGCGCTTTCTTTGCGGTGGCGCGTTCTTCGTCGGCGAGTGCCCGCAGGCTGGGGATCATCTTGCGATCGGTACGGCCGTGTGCCGCGTCAGCTTTGGGCTCGTGTTCGACGCCCACCGTCACGTTGACGTCCATGTCGGCCGTGGTGGCCTGGCGCGAGGGGCTCACTCCGGTCAGTTCAGCCGCCGAAACCTCCGTCGCGGAAGCACTAGCAGCCTGCTTTGCCACGCCGTCTTCAGCAGAAGCGCCATTATCGGAAACGCCTTTTGGCGTTCCAGTCACTTTAGAGTCCATGGGAATGTCGGAAAGTCAAGAAACGCTGTTGCTCGTCGATGGCTCGAGTTATCTGTACCGTGCCTATCACGCACTGCCCGACTTGCGAAACGGAGAAGGGTTTCCTACGGGGGCCATCTACGGCATCGTGAACATGCTGCGCAAACTGCGCAACGACTACCCGGCCAAGTATAGCGCTTGCATTTTCGACGCCAAAGGCAAGACCTTTCGCGACGACCTCTATCCGGCCTATAAGGAGCACCGCGCGCCCATGCCCGACGACCTGCGCGCGCAGATCGAACCGATCCACGAAGCCGTGCGGGCATTGGGCTGGCCCATTCTGGTGATCGAGGGTGTCGAGGCCGACGATGTGATCGGCACCCTGGCTGAACGGGCTGCTCGCGAAGGCGTTCGGACCATCGTCTCAACGGGTGATAAGGACCTCGCCCAACTGGTGAATGACCACGTCACGCTGGTCAACACCATGACCAATGAAACGCTTGATCCGGCAGGCGTGCAAGCCAAGTTTGGTGTGCCGCCCGAACGCATCGTCGACTATCTTTCGCTGATTGGCGACACCGTGGACAACGTGCCGGGGGTGCCGAAGGTCGGCCCGAAAACCGCGGTGAAATGGCTCACCGAATTCGGCTCGCTCGACAACGTCATCGCGCGTGCAGGCGAGATCAAAGGCGTGGTGGGCGACAACCTGCGCAACACGCTTGAGTGGCTACCCAAGGGCCGCGAACTGCTGACCGTGAAGCTCGACTGCGACCTCAGCAAAGAAGTGCCGACATTCGATGCGCTGATCGACGGCGGCGAAGACAAATCCAAGCTCGTCGATTTCTTCTCGCGCTACGGCTTCAAGACATGGCTGCGCGAGGCTTCCGGGGAAGCGTTGCCCGACACGCGCAGCGTGGGCGCCGCGCGCAAGGCCGCGACGCCAGTGAAGAATTACGCCGGCGAGGCTGCGCAACTGCAAGCCCAGGCCAACCTGTTCGACGTGGAAGCGCCGCCCGACGAGATCAAGTATGAGACGGTGACGACCGAAGCGCAGCTCGAATCATGGATGCAGCGCCTGGATGAAGTGGACCTCGTCTGCATCGATACCGAGACGACGTCCATCGACCCGATGCTTGCGCAATTGGTTGGCATTTCGCTGTCGGTCAAGCCGGGCGAGGCTTGCTACATTCCGGTGGCGCATCGGGGCCCCGATGTGGCCGGGTTTGATGCAGCGGCGCAGCTCTCAAGGGACACCGTGCTCGCGCGCATGAAGTTGTGGCTTGAAGATGAATCGCGCAAGAAGGTCGGCCAGCATCTGAAGTACGACGCGCATGTGTTTGCCAACCACGGCATCGCGCTGCGCGGCATCGAGCACGACACGATGCTCGAATCGTACGTGCTCGAATCCCACCGCAATCACGGCATGGACGCACTGGCTGAGCGCGTGCTGCACTTGAAGACGATCACCTACGAAGCCGTGTGCGGCAAGGGTGCGTCGCAGATCGGCTTTGACGAGGTGCCGCTCGATCGCGCGACCGAATACGCGGCGGAGGACGCCGATATCACGCTGCGTCTGCATCGCACGCTGTTCCCGAAGGTGGCCGAAGATGACAAGCTGCGCTACGTCTACGAGCAGATCGAAATGCCGACGTCCATCGTGCTGCAGAAGATGGAACGCAACGGCGTGCTGATCGATGCGGACCGCCTAGCCAAGCAGAGCAACGAGCTGGGCCTGCGTCTGATCGATCTGGAAGCCGAGGCGCACAAGCTTGCGGGGCAGCCGTTCAATCTCGGCTCACCCAAGCAGATCGGCGACATCTTCTTCAACCAGATGAAGTTGCCGATCATCAAGAAGACCGCGAGTGGTGCGCCGTCGACCGACGAAGAAGTGCTGCAGAAGCTGGCCGAAGACTACCCGCTGCCGAAGCTGCTGCTCGATTACCGGGGCCTGGCCAAGCTCAAGTCGACCTACACCGACAAGCTGCCGAAGATGGTCAACCCGCGCACTGGCCGCGTCCACACCACCTACGGTCAGGCGACGGCGGTGACGGGGCGTCTGGCCTCGACCGATCCGAACCTGCAGAACATTCCGGTGCGCACGGAAGAAGGGCGGCGCATCCGCGAAGCGTTCATCGCGCCGGCGGGCAGCGTGATCGTGTCGGCCGACTATTCGCAGATCGAACTGCGCATCATGGCGCATCTGTCGCAGGACGAAGGGCTGATGCGTGCATTCCGTGAAGGCCAGGACGTGCACCGCGCAACAGCCGCCGAAGTGTTCAACGTGACGCCGCTGGAGGTCTCACCCGACCAGCGCCGCGTGGCGAAGGTCATCAACTTTGGTCTGATCTATGGCATGAGCGCGTTCGGGCTGGCCAGCAATCTGGGCATTGGGCGTGATGCCGCCAAGCTCTATATCGATCGCTACTTCGCACGCTACCCCGGCGCCGCGAGCTACATGGACGAAACCCGCCAGAGCGCGCGCGAGCAAGGCTATGTGGAGACCGTCTTTGGCCGTCGCCTGTGGCTGCCCGACATCAATGGCGGCAACGGCCCGCGCCGTCAGGCTGCCGAGCGCGCCGCCATTAACGCGCCGATGCAAGGCACGGCGGCTGACCTGATCAAGCTGTCGATGCTGGCTGTGCAAGGCTGGCTCGAAGCCGAAGCGATGCGCTCGCGCCTGGTCATGCAGGTACACGATGAACTGGTGCTGGAAGTTCCGCAGGACGAACTGGCCGTGGTGCGCGAGCGCCTGCCGGAGCTGATGTGCAGCGTCGCAACGCTGCGCGTGCCTCTGGTGGCCGAAGTTGGTGTAGGCGCCAACTGGGAAGAAGCCCACTAACGCAATCGCTTGCCGCAGAGCGCCACCCCGCAAAGCAAGGAACGGCGCCCAGTTGCCTGCCGAGGCAGCCTGCGGATGGCCTTGGCATGCGGCTGTCATGATTCGCCATATCCATGCGTGCGGGGTTGCGGTGAATTTTGCGTTGCAGCAGACTGCACCTGACAGATCACGTGATCGAAAAGATTCAACGGCTCCAGGAGAGGCACATGGCAGGGCAGACGGATGGCGCAGGCGAGGCGAACGGGCCGCGCATTGTGGTGGTCGGCGGGGGCGCTGGCGGGTTGGAACTCGCAACGCGGCTGGGCGATAAGCTCGGCAAGCGCGGCGCAGCCCAGGTGATTCTGGTCGACCGTAACCCCACACACATCTGGAAACCGCTGCTGCATGAAGTCGCCGCCGGCAGCATGGATCCAAACACGCATCAGCTCGAATATGCGGCGCAGGCGCGCTGGCACGGCTTCGAATTCCAGCAGGGCGAGCTGAAGGGCCTCGATCGCGTCGCCAAATCCATCATTGTTTCCGGATGCGTTGACGCCGACGGCACCGAGGTGCTGCCCGAGCGCGCAATTGCGTACGACACGCTGGTGCTGTCCATCGGTAGCGTGACGCATTTCTTCGGCGTGCCGGGCACGGCCGAGCACGCCATCGCCCTCGACACCGCATGGCAAGCCGAGCGCTTCCGCCGCAGGCTCATCGCAGCGTGTATGCGCGCACAGAACGGTATGGGCGATGCGCGTCCGCAGGTGGACATCGCCATCGTCGGTGCGGGTGCCACGGGCGTGGAACTGTCGGCAGAGTTGCGCAACACCGCCCACGTGTTGGCCGCTTATGGCCTGCACAAGCTGGACCCGCGCCACGACATCCGCATCCATTTGATCGAGGGCGGCCCGCGCATTTTGCCGGTGCTCAAGGAGCGCATTTCGGCAGCAACCACCGAGCTGCTGCACAAGCTCGACGTGGACGTCATCACCAGCGAACGTGTGACGGAAGTCACCGCCAGCGCCGTCAACACGGCCAGCGGCAAGTCCATTCCGGCGGATCTGACCGTGTGGGCTGCAGGCATCCGTGCACCGTCGGTGCTGGGCGAGTTGGGGCTGCCGGTGAACAAGCTGGGTCAGATTGTCGTCTCGCGCACGCTGCAGGTGGAAGGCGACGATTCGGTCTACGCCTTTGGCGATTGCGCAAGCTGCCCGTGGCCCGAGGCGTCGACCAGCGTGCCGCCGCGTGCGCAGGCCGCGCATCAGCAGGCCACTTATCTGTTTGACGCGTTGCGCAAGCGCATGGATGGCAAGCCGGTCCAGCCGTTTGCGTTCAAGGATCTCGGTTCGCTGGTGTCGCTCGGCCATTTCAGCGCGGTCGGCAGCCTGATGGGCGGGCTGATCGGCGGATCGATGTTCATCGAAGGTCTGATGGCGCGGCTGATGTACACGTCGCTGTATCGCATGCACGTTCTGGCACTGCACGGTTGGGTGCGCATGTCGGTGGATACGGTCATGCACTGGCTGCGCAGCAAGACGAATCCGCGGGTCAAGCTGCACTAGGCGGTTCCTCGTACTTGCGCCGGACGCCTGGCTCGGCAGCAATGCATCCGCTTCGGTAGACTAGCCGCTTCGTTCACCGTAACCGCCCGTGGGCGCGAGGAGAGTTCGATGCAGCTTGATGCAGAAGTGGAGAGCCTGGTACCCTGCCGCAGCTTTGACCGTCGCGGCTTCATGAAGACGGCACTGGGCTCGGCCTTTGCGGCGGCGGTGCTACCGGTGTCGGCGCAGACCATCCATACCGATTTCAATGGGCTGACGGCTGGCGAGGTGACGGTGCCCGTGGGCGATTTCAAGATGCCGGCCTATCGCGCCCAGCCGGAGGGCAAGACGAAGCTGCCGGTGGTGATCGTCGTCAGCGAGATCTTTGGCGTACACGAATACATTGCCGATATCTGCCGGCGCTTTGCCAAGCTCGGGTATCTGGCGATCGCGCCTGAGTTGTTTGTGCGCCAGGGCGATCCGCGTGCTTACGGCACGGTTCAGGAAACCGTCGCCAACGTGGTCTCCAAGGTGCCGGATTCCCAGGTGGCGGGCGATATCGACGCCACGATCGCGTGGGCCAAGGAGAACGGCGGAGATGCGGCGCGCATTGGCATCACCGGTTTCTGCTGGGGCGGGCGTCAGGTCTGGCTGGCTGCGGAGCGCAATCCCAGCATCAAGGCTGCAGTGGCGTGGTACGGGCCACTGAAAGGCAATCCGAATCCCTTGCAACCGGTTTCGCCAATCGACAAGGTTGAAGAACTGAAGGCGCCCGTGCTGGGCCTCTACGGCGCGAAGGACACCGTGATTACGGAGGACGTGCGCGACACGATGAAAACCGCGTTGGAGAAATCCAAGAACCCCAAGGCGCACGCATCGCGCATCATCGTGTACCCGAATTCCGGTCACGCGTTTCACGCCGATTACCGCCCGAGCTATGTGAAGGCTGACGCAGAAGACGGCTGGAAGAAGTGCCTCGCTTGGTTCAAAGACCACGGCGTGGTGTAGCGCCTCAACGCGTGGAACACAAAAGGCCCCAGTCACGACCTCGGGCCTTTTCTTTTTGCCTGCACTGGCAAAGGTTGATAAAGCGGCATACAATTCGCCCTTCTTGCAACTCTGTTGCGTTTATCGGCCTCCGCTGCGTCACCTCCGCATGACCTTCGATACCACCTTGTTAGGCATCCTTCTCGCCACCGCGCTGTCCGGCATCGGCAGCATGGCAGGCGCCGCCGTGCTGTCATTGACGGTGCTGTCGCGCATGGTCGATCGGATGGTCAGTTTCTCTGTGGGCGTGCTGCTGGCCACGTCACTGCTGCATTCATTGCCGGAGGCGTTCGAAGCGCATCGCGGCATCGAGCCCAATACGCATGCGCTGTTCGCCACGTTGCTGGCCGGGTTGCTGGGTTTCTTCCTGCTGGAAAAGATCTCGCTGATCCGCCATTCGCACCACCACGAGGGCGACGGTCATGGCCATCACCACGGCCATGACCGACAGGAAGCGGGCCGTAGCGGCCTGATGATCCTTGTGGGTGACGGCCTGCATAACTTCTCGGACGGCATCGTCATTGCCGCGGCGTTCCTGGCGGACACCAAGGTTGGCATCGTCACTGCGCTGGCGATTGCCGCTCACGAGATTCCGCAAGAGATTGGCGACTTTATGGTGCTGCTCAACGCCGGGTTCTCCAAGACCCGAGCCTTTGTCTACAACCTGCTCTGCAGTGTTTGTGCGCTGGTGGGCGCGGTGCTCGGCTATTACCTGCTGGACCGCCTGACGTCGTGGATTCCGTACGTGCTGGTGGTGGCGTCGAGCAGCTTCATCTACATCGCCGTGTGCGATCTGATGCCGCAGATGAAGCGCCGGCCGCGCTGGCAGGAATCGGCGGTGCAGGTCGCGTTGATTGCAGCGGGCATCGCGATGATCTTTTTGCTGACCGAAGGTTTGCACGGTCACGCCCACTGAGGCGCCGCATCCGCTTCAAGAAAAAAGCCCGGTCGATGCCGGGCTTTTTGCTGTGCGTCAGATTCGCGGATTACGGATTCGGCCCCGTCGCCACGGGGCGCGATGGGTCGCTGCACCACTCGCTCCATGAGCCGGCGTAGAGCGCGGCGCCCGTCAGGCCGGCGATCTCCATGGCCAATGCGTTGTGGCAGGCGGTTACGCCAGAGCCACATTGCAGCGTCGCGTCTTGCGGTCGGGCACCGGCCAGCACGCCATCAAACTCGGCGCGCAACTGTTTCGCAGGCTTGAAAGTGCCGTCAGCCTGCAGGTTGTCGCGGAAGAACCGGTTGCGCGCGCCTGGGATGTGGCCGCCAACGGGATCGAGCGTTTCGTTCTCGCCACGGTAGCGGTCGGGGGCGCGGGCATCGACGACGGGCTTGTCGGCGTGGCCCAGGTATTTCTGCACGATATCCGCAGTCACCATCTGCACAAGCGAAGGCTTGCGCGTGATGTTGCCGGGCGTGGCGTTGAGCTGCGGTTCTTCGGGCACGACCTGTTCGACGGGGAAGTGCGCGGCTTCCCACGCCTGCAGGCCGCCATCGAGCACGGCCGCATCGGCATGGCCGACCCAGCGCAGCAGCCACCACAGGCGCGCGGCATACATGCTGCCCTGCCGGTCATACGCGACGACTTGCGTGTCGTCGTTGACGCCCAGTGCCTGCAGGCGTGCGATCAAGGCCTCTGCATCGGGCAGCGGGTGGCGGCCGTTCGTGCCGGTTTTCGGGCCCGATAGCTCGTTGTCGAGATGCATGTAGAACGCGCCGGGCACATGGCTGGCGTGATACGCATCGCGCCCAGCGGCAGGGTTGGCAAGGTCAAAACTGCAGTCAATGACGACCACCGCATCGGGCGCGCTCTGCTGCAATGCGGCCAGTTGCGGTGCGGTGATGAGGGTGGCGTAGTGAGCGTGTTCGCTCATGGCGGCAATCTCCAGGGTCGATCAAACTTCTGGGTGAATCTCGGCTTCCGGGCCGGACACGGCTGTCTGCGGCGTCGGATGCTCGGTGCCCGACTGACGGGCGCGCATGACGGTAGTCACGATGCCGCTGCCGATAATGAGCGCCATGCCCGCCCACGACAGCGCGTTCAGGTGGTCATTCCACAGCAACATACCCCACCCGCTCGCAAAGACGATGCCGGTGTATTGCAGGTTAGCAGTCAGTAGCGTGTTACCCCGCTTGTAGGCGCGCGTCATGGCGGTCTGGCCCAGCGTGGCCAGAAGCCCGACCGCCAGCAACAGGCCAGCGCTGTGCCACGTATGCGGCTGCGCGCCGCCGATCAGCATCCAGACGCCGCCGGCAATTGCGCTCACCAAAGAAAAATAGAACACGATACGTGCCTCGTTCTCGCCCAGGTCGCCCAGTTGGCGGACCTCCACATAGGCGAGGGCGGTGAACACGCCGGAGACCAGCCCGACCATGCCTCCAGCCAGCTGAGATGGCCCGCTACCCACGCTGGGCTGCAGCAGGCACAGCACGCCGACAAACGACATCAGGATCGCCGCCACCATCTTCTTGTCGGCACCCGCTGCCTTGCCGGCCATTGCAGCACCCGCGCCGATGATCAGCGCAATCCACACCGGTGACATGTAGTTCAGCGTCATGGCGGTCGCCAGCGGCAGCAGGCTGATCGACGTGAACCACAGCAGGAGAGACGTCACCCCGAACACGCTGCGCTTGATGTGCGCCATGAGGTAGGGCGTGCGGATGCCCGCGCCGGTCTTGGCCAGGATGGCGCCCATCAGCGTCATGCCGATCACGCTGCGGTAGAACACGATCTCGCCGGTGCTGTAATGCGCCGAGGCCAGTTTTACGCAGACGCCCATCGCCGAGAAGGCAAAGGCAGCGAGGATCATCCACAGCGATTGGCGGGAAGAGCTGTCGGCCGTCTGGGCGGCAGTCTGAGCAGCGGTTGCAGTATCGGCGGGCATGGAGAGGGAGGGGCGAGGGCAAAAAAAACGGTGCGGCCTGTGAGGGCTGCACCGTTCCTATTGTGACGCGGAAGGCGGCGGATGCCTACCTTCAGCCGTCGCTTAGTAGTCCATCACGCGTCGATACCACTCGTGGAAGTGCTGCATGCCGTCTTCCATGGGCGACTGGTACGGCCCGACTTCGCTCGTGCCGCGCTTGAGTAAGGCGAGGCGCCCGGCATCCATGCGCTCGGCAATTTCGTCGTCCTCGATGCACGTTTCCATGTAGGCGGCGCGCTCGGCTTCAACGAATTCGCGCTCAAACAGCACGATTTCTTCCGGATAGTAGAACTCGACCACGTTGCGTGTCTTGGTCGGGCTGAGCGGATGCAGTGTGGAGACTACCAGCACGTTCGGATACCACTCGACCATCACGTTCGGGTAGTACGTGAGCCACACCGCACCGTACTTCGGCATCTCGCCGTTGTTGAAGCGGAGCACGGCGTCATGCCACTTCTGGTAAGCCGGCGTGCCGGGTTTGCGCAAATTGGCGTGAATGCCAACCGTCTGCACGCTGTGCCACTCGCCAAACTCCCATTCCAGGTCGTCACAGGAGACGAACTGGCCGAGGCCGGGGTGGAAGGGCACGACGTGGTAGTCCTCGAGGTACACCTCGATGAACGTCTTCCAGTTGTAGTTGCAGTCGTGCACCTCGACGTGGTCGAGCATGTAGCCGGAGAAATCGAGATCGCGCGCCACGCCTAGGCGGGCGAGGTCTTCGCGCACGTCGCGCTTGCCCTCGAACAGCAGACCATTCCAGTTCTGCAGCGGCGAGCGCGACAGATGCACGCATGGCTGCTTTTCGAAGTGCGGTGCGCCCAGCAGGTCGCCCTGCAGGTCGTATGTCCAGCGATGCAGCGGGCAGACGATGTTCTGGGCATTGCCGCGCCCATTGAGCATGATTGCCTGCCGGTGTCGGCACACATTGGAGAGCAGTTCGACGCCGTTCGGATTGCGCACCAGCACGCGGCCTTCGGCCTCGGCAGCAAGCGTGTGATAGTCGCCAACTTCCGCGACCATCAGCTCATGGCCGACGTAACCGGGACCATGTTTGAACAGACGTTCGATTTCAGTTTGATACAGCGCCTCGTCGAAGTAAGCAGAGACGGGCAACTGGGTTTCAGACGGCACTAGATTCAGTGCGGCGCTGAGATTGGACATTATCCCCACTCCCAATAACGGTGAAAGCAGTGAACAACCCAACCATCGACAAGATCGATTTGGGAAAGGACGCCATCGGCAGGTGGCCTAGGGTCTGTTGAGGTAGGAAACGAGCGCTTGCTGGCCCCCGCTTGGGCCAACGACCATACGTTCAATGGGCCAACAGACCCAAACCATCGTGCGGAGCGGCGTAAGCCGGCCCGGCCTTTGGAGGAAAGGGGGGGATTGTACCCCAGGGGAATTGATAAGTCCCTGATTTTCGAACCCTTTCCGCCGCCTTCCATGGGGCCTCCGAGCGGATGACGCCCGGCCCGGCGGCCGCGCACCGCTACCCGACAGCTTGCGGGATGTGCGCAGAACGCACGCGGAATTGCCGTAAAATGCCAGATTGTCCTTTTCTGACCGCAACCGGCATGCCCCGTGCCTCAAACGACGCCTCCAGCAGCGCGTCCGCCACTCCCTCTGCCACGCCGGCTTCCTATGAAGCGGCCATGGCGGAACTCGAAACCCTCGTCGCCAGCATGGAATCAGGTGAATTGCCGCTGGAGGCCTCGCTTGCGGCGTATCGACGCGGGGCTGAGTTGGTCAAGTACTGCCAGCAAGTGCTGGAACGCGTCGAGCAGCAAGTGCGCGTGCTGGACGGCGATGCTCTGAAACCGCTGGGCGACGACTCCAACGCGAACGAGCAGGGCGACGCATGAGTGATTTCGCCCAGTGGATGGCGTCCGTCGTCACGCGGACGGAAAGCGCGCTCGAGCGCGCGCTGCCTGCCGATACCGTCTTGCCACAACGTCTGCATGCCGCGATGCGCTATGCCACGCTGGGTGCGGGCAAGCGTGTGCGCCCATTGCTGGCGCACGCCGCCGGTGCGCTGGGTGACGCCTCGGGTGAGGCGCTCGACGGCGTGAGCTGCGCGGTGGAGATGATCCACGCCTATTCACTGGTCCATGACGACATGCCGTGCATGGACGACGACGACTTGCGCCGCGGCCGCCCCACCGTGCATCGCGCCTATGATGAAGCGACGGCACTGCTGGTAGGTGACGCCTTGCAGACGCAGGCGTTCATCGTGCTGGCTGAGTTGGGCGCGGTGAATCCGGCGACGCGTGCAGTGTTGGTGGCTGAATTGGCGCGCGCTTCCGGTTCGCTCGGCATGGCGGGCGGCCAGGCGATCGATCTGGAAAGCGTCGGCATTGCGCTGTCTCAGGAAGCATTGGAAGCGATGCACCGCATGAAGACCGGTGCGTTGCTGCGGGCCAGTCTGCGCATGGGCGCGCTCTGTGCTGACGTGAATGCCGCTGCCTTGGAGCATGTCGATACTTATGCGGGTGCTGTCGGACTCGCGTTCCAAGTGGTCGACGACATCCTCGACGTGACGGCTGATACTGCAACGCTGGGCAAAACCGCCGGCAAGGATGAGGCCAACGACAAGCCTACTTACGTGTCGATCCTCGGGCTGGACAAGGCCAGGGCACTGGCGGACGAACTGCACGCCGCAGCGGGTGCGGCGGTCGCGCGACTTGCCCGCGAACTGGGCAAAGCCCGTACAGATCGATTGGTCGACATGGCCGACCTGATCGTGCGGCGTGGCCACTGAACAACATTGCATAGACGGTAGAAGTCTTTGCCAAAACGCCTGAGCGGCGGTCCCACATGACGTACGAACTTCTGAACACCATCGACGATCCGGCCGACCTGCGCCGACTGGACCGCCGCCAACTCGGGCCGCTGGCCAACGAGCTGCGCGCTTTTGTGCTCGATTCCGTCTCTCAGACGGGTGGCCACCTGTCGTCGAACCTGGGTACGGTCGAACTGACCATCGCGCTGCATTACGTCTTCAACACGCCGGAAGACCGCATCGTGTGGGACGTCGGCCACCAAAGCTATCCGCACAAGATCCTGACGGGCCGCCGTGACCAGATGGGTTCGCTGCGCCAGTTGGACGGCATCTCCGGCTTCCCGCGCCGCAGCGAGAGCCCGTACGACACGTTCGGTACCGCGCACTCGTCCACGTCGATTTCGGCTGCCCTGGGGATGGCCCTGGGCGCCAAGACCAACGGTGAAGACCGCGTCGCCATTGCCGTGATCGGCGACGGCGCGATGAGCGCCGGCATGGCCTTCGAGGCGATGAACAACGCGGGCGTCTATAAAGACCTGCCGCTGGTGGTCGTGCTGAACGACAACGACATGTCGATCTCGCCGCCGGTGGGGGCGTTGAACCGCTATCTGGCGCGCCTCATGAGCGGGCAGTTCTACGCGGCCACCAAGAAAGGCGTCGAGAAGCTGCTGTCGGTGGCGCCGCCGGTGCTCGAGTTTGCCAAGCGCTTCGAAGAACACACCAAAGGCATGTTCGTGCCGGCCACGATGTTCGAAGAGTTCGGCTTCAACTACATCGGCCCGATCGACGGACATGATCTCGAATCGCTCGTGCCGACGCTGCTGAACATCCGCCAGCGCGCGCGCGAAGGCGGTGGCCCGCAGTTCCTCCACGTCGTCACCAAGAAGGGCCAGGGTTACAAGCTGGCCGAGGCTGATCCGATCCTTTATCACGGCCCGGGCAAGTTCAATCCGCAAGAGGGCATCAAACCTTCTGGGCGCCCAGCAAAGGTCACGTACACGCAGGTGTTCGGCCAATGGCTGTGCGATATGGCGGCGGCCGACAAGCGGCTGGTGGGTATCACGCCGGCCATGCGCGAAGGCTCCGGGATGGTGGAGTTCGAGCAGCGCTTTCCGGATCGCTATTACGACGTCGGCATCGCCGAGCAGCACGCCGTCACCTTCGCGGGCGGCTTGGCGTGCGAGGGGCTGAAGCCGGTCGTCGCCATCTATTCGACGTTCCTGCAGCGCGGCTATGACCAGCTGATTCATGACGTGGCGCTGCAGAACCTGCCGGTGGTGTTCGCGCTGGACCGTGCGGGTCTGGTCGGTGCGGACGGCGCCACGCACGCCGGTGCCTACGACATTGCCTACCTGCGCTGCATCCCCAACATGATGGTGATGACGCCGGCCGACGAGAACGAATGCCGCCAGCTGCTGAGTACCGCGTTCGCGCAGGATTGCCCGACAGCGGTGCGCTATCCACGTGGAGCCGGCACGGGCGTCGCGGTGCAGCCGACGCTGGAGCCGCTGCCGGTGGGTAAGGCCGAAGTGCGTCGCGCGTCCACAGCGCCAGCAGGTCAGCGCGTCGCGATTCTGGCGTTTGGTTCGATGGTTGCCCCGGCTTCGGCAGCGGCTGAGCGTTTGGACGCGACCGTCGTCAACATGCGCTTCGTCAAGCCGCTCGACGTGGCCTGCGTGCTGGAAATGGCTCGCACGCACGATTACGTGGTCACGGTCGAGGAAGGCTGCGTGATGGGCGGTGCCGGCAGCGCTTGTTTGGAAGCTCTGGCTGCCGCTGGTGTCGCAACGCCGGTGCTGCAGCTCGGTCTGCCCGACCGCTTTGTCGATCACGGCGATCACGCTGCGCTGCTGGCGCAATGCGGGCTCGATGCCAACGGCATCCTCGCCTCCATCCGCGAGCGGTTTGCCGTACAGCCGCGCGCTGCAGCCCCGCGCGTCGCCTGAGTCACCTGTGGCTTCGGGCCATAGGCAGAATCAATCACCCGTATTGCATCCGCGGGTATGAGTAGTTGACTGCAGAGGTGGGAAATTTCTTTTACACTCCGCCAGTCTTATTTGTGAATTGTGTGCGCAGTCGCGGGATGGGCCGATTCGATCACTTGAGGGGTGGTCACCGTCAGCCAGGTTCCGCGGTTTCACACTCGTTGCGTACCGGCCGACTGCGATGGCCGGGCGACCGTAAAGGAAACCGATCATGAACGATATGAACCCGGCTTTCGCGATGCCGGACGTGCAGTCCAGCCACGATACCCGTCAGATTCCTATTCAGCGCGTTGGCGTGCGCGGCGTGCGTTACCCGATGTCGCTGCAGACCCCCTCGGGCGTGCAGAACACCGTTGGCACGTACAACCTCGATGTGCATCTTCCGGCCGACCAGAAGGGCACGCACATGTCGCGCTTCGTCGCGCTGCTCGAAGAGGAGCGCGAGCCGTTGAATCTGGCGCAGTTCCAGTTGCTGCTGGAAAAGATGCTGGAGAAGCTCGAAGCCGACGCCGGCCGTATCGAAGTCCACTTCCCGTATTTCGTCAGCAAGACCGCTCCGGTGTCGGGCGTGCAATCGCTGATGGACTATGAGGTGACGATGATCGGCGAAGTGCGCGATGGCCACACCAAGGTCCGCGTCAAGGCGCTGGTGCCCGTGACGAGCCTGTGCCCGTGCTCGAAGAAGATCTCGCAGTACGGCGCGCACAATCAGCGCTCGCACATCACGATCGATGCCGAGCTGGCAGCCGATACGCCGGTTGAATCGCTGATCCGCATGGCCGAAGAAGAGGCCTCGTGCGAACTGTGGGGCCTGCTCAAGCGCCCGGACGAGAAGTTCGTGACCGAGCGTGCGTACGAAAACCCGAAGTTCGTGGAAGACCTGGTGCGCGATATCGCCATGCGCCTGAACCAGGACGACCGCATCGTCGCCTACACGCTGGAAGCGGAAAACTTCGAGTCGATTCACAACCACAGCGCCTATGCTCTGATCGAGCGCGACAAGCGCACCGATAAGTAATCGACGCGCCGCCCCAAGAAAAAGCCGCTCGGTTGAGCGGCTTTTTTCATGCCTGGTGGATGCGGATGTCTTCGAGGTCCCAGCGGGGCGTGACACCGTAGCCGTAGCCGTCCTGCACTTGGGCGGGGTCAGCCTGCAGCCGCATCGCGCCGGCAAAGGCGATCATCGCGCCGTTGTCGGTGCAGAACTGCAGGTCGGGGTAATAAACGCGCAGGCCACGTTTTTTGCCCTCGGTGTTCAGCCCTTCGCGCAATTGGCGATTGGCGCCCACGCCACCGGCCACGACGATACGCTTGAGGCCATGCTCGCGTGCGGCGCGCAGCGTTTTCTTGACGAGCACTTCGACGATGGCGTCGACAAACGCACGGGCAAGATCCGCGCGTGGCTGGTAACAGGTTTCGCTATCGGTAAGGTTGAGCTTGCGCACCTGGGTCAGCACCGCGGTCTTGAGGCCGGCGAATGAGAAATCGAAATTGCCGGAATGCAGCATCGGGCGGGGCAGATCGAACACGCCCGGGTTACCGAACTCGGCCAGCCGCGAAACGGCAGGGCCGCCCGGGTAGCCGAGGCCGAGCAGCTTGGCGGTCTTGTCGAAGGCTTCGCCGGCGGCATCGTCGAGTGTCTCGCCGAGCAGCGTGTACTGGCCGACGGCATCGACGCGCATCAACTGCGTATGCCCGCCCGAGACGAGCAGCGCCAGGAACGGAAACTCGGGCCGCTCTGCCTCCAGCAGGGGCGAAAGCAGATGCCCCTCCAGGTGATGCACGCCTACCAGCGGTTTGCCGAGCGCAAACGCCAGCGCATTCGCCACGGAAGCGCCCACCAGCAGCGCGCCGGCAAGTCCTGGCCCTTTTGTATAGGCAATGGCGTCGATGTCCGCGCGTGTGGCGCCGGCCTTGCCGAGCACCTCTTCCAGCAGCGGAATCACGCGGCGGATGTGATCGCGCGAGGCCAGCTCGGGCACCACACCGCCGTATTCGCGGTGCATGGCGATCTGCGAATACAGCGCATGGGCGCGCAGGCCAACTGCCGTGTCGTATAGGGCGACGCCGGTTTCGTCACAGGAGGATTCGATGCCGAGGACCAGCATGGCAAGCGGGAGTGAGGAATTGCAATGGAAAGGCCGCCGAAGATAGCACAAGTTAAAATGCGCGGTTTCTTCAAGAATAGGGCGGCGCAGCCATCATGATGCGGTGCGATGTAGCGGTGATCGGCGCAGGCGCGGCCGGAATGATGTGCGCGGCTGTGGCCGGGCAGCGCGGCGCCCGCGTTGTGCTGATCGATCACGCGACGAAGCTGGCGGAGAAGATTCGGATCTCCGGCGGCGGGCGCTGCAACTTCACCAACGTCAACGCAGGGCCAGCCAACTACCTGTCGAACAACCCGCATTTCAGCCGCTCGGCGCTGGCGCGGTACACGGCCCAAGACTTCATCAGCCTCGTTTCCAGCTACCGCATTCCGTATCACGAGAAGCACAAGGGCCAGCTTTTCTGCGACGACAGCGCCGAAGACATCATCCGCATGCTCGAAACGGAATGTGAGCGGGGCGACGTGATCTGGCGAACCGGCTGCTCGATCGCTGAAGTTGGCAAGGACGGCGAGGCCTATCGCCTGTCGACCAGCGCAGGTGAGATCGTCGCCAACAAGGTGGTGATCGCCACGGGTGGCCTGTCCATCCCCAAGATCGGCGCGACGGATTTCGGGTATCGCATTGCGCGGCAGTTCGGGTTGAAGATCGTGGAGACGCATCCGGCACTGGTGCCGCTCACCTTCCATGCCGAGCATTGGGCGCCGTTCTCGGCGCTGTCCGGCGTGTCGATGGAAGTGGACGTGACCGTTGCGCAGCCCTCGGGCAAGGGCGGTCGGAAGGGCGGCGCCACGACGTTCCGCGAAGACTTGCTGCTCACCCATCGGGGGCTGTCGGGGCCGGCCGTGCTACAGATCTCCAGCTTCTGGAATTCGGGTCAGCCGCTTGTCATCGATCTGCTGCCGGATGCAGACGCCGCGCAGTGGCTGTGCGATGAGAAGTCGGGATCACGCAAACAGCTCGGGACGGTGCTGGCGCAGCGCTTGCCGGAACGCGTCGCGCAGGCGTGGTGCGCCACGCACGGTGCCAACCCGCAGGCGCCGATTGCCGAGTTGCCGGACAAGGTGCTGCGCGTGCTGGGCGGCGCGCTCAACCGCTGGGAGCTGACGCCTTCCGGCAGTGAGGGCTATCGCAAGGCTGAAGTGACGCGCGGCGGGGTCGACACGCGCGCGCTGTCATCGGCCACCATGGAGGCGCAATCTGCGCCGGGCCTGTACTTCATCGGCGAGGTGGTCGACGTGACGGGCTGGCTTGGCGGCTACAACTTCCAGTGGGCGTGGGCGTCTGCCGTGGCGGCAGGCGAGGCTGCCTCCGCCCGCTGATCCCCCACGGATCGGTCCTGGAACTGTTTGGGTTCTGTGCTACGATCAGTGATCCATTTTTCAAAGTTTGCAACCCGCTGGGCCCACTGTCCAAGCGGGTTTTGCCGTTTATCGGAGTTCGGAATGTCGCAGTTGTCCCTCAAGGCACAGATCACGGAAGACATGAAGGCCGCCATGCGTGCCAAGGAAACAGATCGTCTGGGCACGATCCGCCTGTTGCAGGCTGCCATCAAGCAGCGCGAGGTGGATGAGCGCATTGAACTGGATGACGCCGCCGTGCTGGCCGTGATCGACAAGATGCTCAAGCAGCGCAAGGATTCCATCACCGCATTCGAGCAAGCGGGCCGTGACGATCTCGTCGCCAAGGAAGCGGCAGAGGTGGCCGTGCTACAGGTCTATATGCCCGCACAACTGTCGGAAGCCGAAGTCGACGCCGCGGTGCGTGACGCCGTGGCCAAGGCGGGTGCCGCTGGCCCGCAAGACATGGGCAAGGTGATGGGCATCCTCAAGCCGGCCCTGGCCGGCCGCGCCGACATGACGCAAGTCTCGGCACGCGTAAAGGCCGCTCTGGCTGGCGCCTGAATCCCTTCCACACTCGCAGCATCCAAGGGGCGCACCCCGCGTGATCCCGCAGCCGTTCATTGACGACCTGCTCAACCGCGTCGATATCGTCGACGTGGTGGGCCGCTACGTTCAGTTGAAGAAGGGCGGCGCCAACTTCATGGGGCTGTGCCCCTTCCATAACGAGAAGTCGCCGTCGTTCTCGGTGTCGCCCACCAAGCAGTTCTATCACTGCTTCGGCTGCGGCGCGCACGGCTCGGCCATCGGCTTCCTGATGGAGTTTTCCGGGCAGTCGTACGTCGAGGCCATCAAGGACCTCGCGCAGTCCGTCGGCATGGTTGTGCCCGAAGAACGCGGTGGATTGCCGCCTGCCGCGCGTGCCGAACAGCAAGCCAAGACGGTCGCACTCGGCGACGTCATGGCGCGCGCCTGCGATCACTACCGCAAGCAATTGCGCGGCGCCCCCAACGCCATCCAATACCTCAAAGGCCGCGGCCTGACCGGCGAGATTGCCGCGCACTTTGGCCTCGGCTATGCGCCGGACGACTGGCAATCGCTCGAAGCCGTGTTCGGTCCGTATCGCGAAGACGCCACCGCTGCACCGCTCATTGAGGCCGGGCTCGTCATCGAAAGCGAAAAGACCAGCGCCGATGGCTCGCACCGCCGGTACGACCGCTTTCGCGATCGCATCATGTTCCCCATCCGCAATACCAAGGGTGTGGTGATCGGCTTCGGTGGCCGGGTGCTGGGGCAGGGCGAACCGAAATATCTCAACTCTCCCGAAACGCCGCTGTTCAGCAAGGGAACCGAGCTGTACGGCCTGTTCGAGGCGCGCAACGCCATCCGCGAGTTCGACTATGTGCTGGTCGTGGAAGGCTACATGGACGTGGTCGCGCTGGCGCAGCTCGGGTTTGCCAATGCAGTGGCGACGCTGGGCACGGCTTGTACGCCGATCCACGTGCAGAAGCTGTTGCGGCAGGTCGATACCGTCATCTTCTCGTTTGACGGGGACAGCGCGGGGCGCCGGGCTGCACGCCGTGCGCTCGAAGCCTGCCTGCCGCACGCCACCGACAACAAGACGATCAAGTTCCTCTTTTTGCCCTCCGAGCACGATCCGGACAGTTTCGTGCGCGAAGAGGGCACCGAAGCCTTTGCCCGTGAAGTGCACAACGCCATGCCGCTGTCGCGCTTCCTGCTGCAGGCCGTGACCGAAGACCTCGACCTGCGTCAACCCGAGGGTCGTGCTCGCGCCCAATATGAAGCCAAGCCGCTGCTGAGCGCCATGCCCGCCGGCGGCCTGCGCCTGCAGATCGTGCGTGGCCTGGCCGACATGACCGGCACCACGCCCGCCGACATCGAGGCGCTATGTGGCCTTCGCAGCGACCCGGCCCAAGCAGGCCGCATGACGCAGAAGCGACCCCGCGTGGCGCGCACTGCACCCACTGCGCTGGAGCAGAAGGTGCTGCGCCTCCTGATGCGCTATCCCGCACTGGCCGCACGGCTCGACGCTGATGCCCGCACCCAGTTGACTGCGCCCCAATTGCCCCAAGGTGAGGTATTGGCGGGGCTGCTGGCAGAATGCGACGCCGTGGGTCCGGAAGTGCACTTCGGAGCCTTTGTCGAGCGTCTGGGACAGACGCCGTATGCCGAAGCTTTTGCCGGGCTGCGCACCGCCGTGCTCCAGGATGACATCGAGCTGGAGCCGGCCATTTCCGAATTCGATACCGCCGTACAAAAGATGCTGGCCGAGCCACTTAAGCGCGAGCTGGAGATGTTGCAGCGGAAGATGGAAGCCGGCCATGCCGGCGATGACGACAAGGAGCGCATGCGCTGGCTGGTGGGCGAAATCAGCCGCCGTCGGCAGCTCGTGTAGCGCATAAGCCGCAGCGCCAAGCTCCAAGCGGGGCGGGCAATTGCGGGTAGCCCCTTGATTTTTCAGGCGAAAACCCGATTTTCGTTTAGACCGGCTTGGTCTGGCGTGCTAGAATAGCCGGTTTGGATTGCAAGTCCTTTTTCCCATTTTTGGGGGAGTGAGCGTGCCCATGGTGAAGGTGAAGACCTCCGCGAAGGCCGGTTCCAAGGCCAGTCCTGCTTCTGTTTCTGCCAAGCGATCCTCATCGGCGCGCGGCTCCGGAGGAGGAAAGACACCAGCGGGAACGGCGAAAGTCGCGAATGGTCGGACCCATATAGGGCAGGCAGGATCGACAGGGGTGAAGGCCACTGCGCCGGCAAAGACGGGGAAAACCCAGCCGCGCCAGACCGCCGATATCGCCGTCGCTGCCAAGACTGTCAAACCGACAGCGCGCACAAAGGGCGCGATCCAATCTTCAACCTCAGGCAAGGTCTCGACGTCGATGAGCACGAGCGCCAGACCTGGCGGCACAGCCGCTTCCGTCGCACTCAAGGGCAAGACAACCACCGTGGCGAAATCGAAAGTTACCGAAGTCGAGAGCAAGCAGACCACTGCCAGCGCAAGCGCAACCAAGACGGGTACCGCTCGTACCAGCACCGCAGCCAAGCCAGCTAAGGCAACTGCGGAAGACACCAAGCGCACCGCCCAGGCAGAGGCCACCCCTACAACTCCTCCTGCGCCCCGCGCCGAGGCAGCAGCCGAGCCCAAGAAGCGCGGCCGCAAGCCCAAGGCAGAGACGCAGGCAGACGACGACAGCAGCACGGACGTGACTGAAGAATTTGACACCCCCGCCGCTCCGGCACCGAAAACCGAAAAGCTGAAGGCCCGTGACCGCAAGGCCAAGGAAAAAGCCCTGCTCAAGGAATTCGCTGCCTCGCAGCAAGGCGGTTCGGAAGAAGAGCTCGAGGCCCGCCGCCAGAAGCTCAAGGCGCTGATCAAGCTGGGCAAATCGCGCGGCTACCTGACCTATGCTGAAATCAACGACCACCTTCCCGACGACATGGTCGACGTGGAGTCGCTGGAAACGTTGGTTGCCACGCTCAACGACATCGGCGTTGCCGTGTACGAGCAGGCGCCGGACGCTGAAACGCTGCTCCTGAACGACAACGCACCTTCCGTGACCACGGAAGAAGAGGCTGAAGAAGAAGCTGAAGCCGCGCTGTCGACGGTTGATTCCGAATTCGGCCGCACCACCGACCCGGTCCGCATGTACATGCGCGAAATGGGCACGGTCGAGCTGCTGACGCGCGAAGGCGAAATCGTGATCGCCAAGCGCATCGAAGCCGGCCTGAAGGACATGGTCATGGCGATCTCGGCGTGCCCGGTCACCATTTCCGAAATCCTCGCCATGGGCGAGCGCGTGGCCAACGACGAAGCCAAGATCGACGAGTACATCGATGGCTTGATCGACCCGAACGCTGAAGCCGATGCAGCCGCTGCTGCTGAGGAAGAAGAGGAATTCGAGGAAGAGGAAGCCGCAGAAGAGGGCGACGAAGAGGAGGACGAGGACGATGAAGGCGCCGGCGCTGCCGCAGCCTCGGCCCGTCAACTCGAAGAGCTCAAGCAGGCCGCGTTGATCAAGTTTGGTGTGATCGGCGAGCAGTTCGACAAGATGCGTCGTGCTTTCGAGAAGGAAGGCTACAAGTCCAAGCCTTACGTGAAGGCGCAGGAAGCCATCCAGGCCGAGCTGATGACGATCCGCTTTACCGCACGCAACGTCGAGCGCCTGTGCGACACGCTGCGCGGCCAGGTGGACGAAGTGCGCAAACTCGAGCGCGCCATCCTGAACATCGTGGTCGACAAGTGCGGTATGCCGCGCGGCGACTTCGTTGCGCGCTTCCCGGGCAACGAGACGAACCTGAAGTGGATCGAGACCGTGGTGGCTGACGGCAAGCCGTACAGCACCATCGTCGAGCGTAACGTGCCGGCCGTGCACGAACTGCAGCAAAAGCTGATCGACCTGCAGGCGCGCGTGGTGCTGCCGCTGACCGAGCTGAAGGACGTCAACCGCAAGATGTCGGAAGGCGAGCGCCGCGCCCGTGAGGCCAAGCGTGAAATGACCGAGGCCAACCTGCGTCTGGTGATCTCGATCGCCAAGAAGTACACGAACCGCGGTCTGCAGTTCCTCGACCTGATCCAGGAAGGCAACATCGGCCTGATGAAGGCGGTGGACAAGTTCGAATACCGTCGCGGCTACAAGTTCTCGACGTACGCCACGTGGTGGATCCGTCAGGCCATCACGCGTTCGATCGCCGACCAGGCGCGCACCATCCGTATTCCGGTGCACATGATCGAGACGATCAACAAGATGAACCGCATCTCGCGTCAGATCCTGCAGGAAACCGGCAACGAGCCGGATCCGGCAACGCTGGCCGAGAAGATGGAGATGCCGGAAGACAAGATCCGCAAGATCATGAAGATCGCGAAGGAGCCGATCTCCATGGAAACGCCGATCGGTGACGACGACGACTCCCATCTGGGCGATTTCATCGAGGACACGAACACGCTGGCTCCCGCCGAAGCGGCGCTGCATGGCTCCATGCGCGGCGTGGTGAAGGACGTGCTCGATTCGCTGACGCCGCGCGAAGCCAAGGTGCTGCGCATGCGCTTCGGTATCGAAATGAGCACCGACCACACGCTGGAAGAAGTCGGCAAGCAGTTCGACGTGACCCGCGAGCGTATCCGTCAGATCGAAGCGAAGGCACTGCGCAAGCTGCGCCATCCGAGCCGTTCCGACAAGCTGAAGAGCTTCCTGGAAGGCAGCTGATTCTGTAGCGACGCAGGCGATTTTCCGAGTGGGCTTGCGCCCACTTTCAGGTAAAATCCCGCACCAGGCCCGGCCTAAGCGCCGGGTCTCTTTTTTTCCCGTTTCACTGGGCCGGACGCCGTGCTGGTTGCAGGCAGCGGACTCATAATCCGCCTCCGAAAGGACACCGTGGGTTCGAATCCCACCCGGCCCACCATCTTTCTTCTCCCGCTTTTTCCCTTCTCCGCGTTTGCGTGCCGTTTTTAGCCGGCGGCTTTCTCTCGCCTTTGCGCGCGCTATCGTCGCGGGATCGTATTTTGCTACCCAGATGGGTTTTGGCGAAATATATTCATTTCGAAATAATTGAATAACGCCGTATTGCGCCGTCATTCCCCCCAAATGGAGGGGGGAGTTTAAAACGCTTCAAACGAAACCGTTTCATTCCCTCGTTTGAAAAACCGTCAAACCGCGCCGCGCCTACTTGCGCGGGGGATTGCAGCCGCTGTTTTGAATGAAATCTCTATTTACTTCATACTCTGAGCGGACCATAGTTTCGGCCATAACGATAAGTAAATAGCCAGTGGCGTATCCTTCGGAGACACAGGATGTTACGCATTCAAAACGGGCCATTCCAGCATTCCGCTTCTGCGCGTGCCCCCGCGCGTCATCGCCATCGTCGTCACTGCAGCAGCGGTGGCGCGGCTCGTCCACGCTAGCAGCGTTAGCTCGATTTCTTGGGATCGGCACCCAGCCGATCTGCGTGATACCCGGCAAACCAGCGGGTAACGCAACCAAAGCTCGTCCGTCGTTTTTGTAGTTTGCAGGTCGATCTGCCGACGGGGCAGGTCGTGCGCTGTCGGCTGCCATTTGCCGGCAGGCGGGGGTATTGACCGGCCGTTGCACACATTCGCCGGCCCAAAACACAACAAGTTCCAAAACGTGAGGAGACAACCATGGGTAGTCGACGTCATCTTTTTGTTGTCATGGCAACCAGTTGCATTGTGGCCATGCCGTTCATTGGCGGGTGCGGTGGGGCGGACGACCCCGGCTCGTCGGATGTTGCGCAGTGTTCGGGCAGTTCCTGCCCTCCTAGCGGAGCGGTCACCACACCCAGCATGCCGACTAGCCTGTGCCCGGCGGCGCTGGATTACACGACCACGTACACCGGCGGCTCTGGCAGCGGCGAGTACATCAAAGTCAAGTTCGATACGAGCAAGAACACGTACCAGATGCAGTTCCTGGAATCGTCGGTGCCGACTTCGGCGGGGCAGATCAATACGACCCGCAAGGGGTTGACCATCGACGGCACGTTCGTTCATCCGACCAACTTGCCGACCCCCGAGCAGAACCGCTGCGCTTTCGTGCTGCAGTCCGGCAAGACGGCGGACAGTAGCTATGCCATCACCGTCAATCCGCAAGACCCGCCGATGTTGTTTGTCGGCCAGGGTATCGTGGGGGGCGGCATTCCGGGAGCGACGATCCAATTTGCTGGCATCCAGCCGATTCCCGGCGTCGTGATTGGCGCAGTGCCTTCGCGAACGTTCGATTTCTATCCGTTCCTGGGCTTCTCCGAGACCGTGACGGACTTCTCGCAGGTCGCGGGACGCTACAACCAGGTGGGTGTGCACGTCACGCCCACGGGCTCGGGCAGCCAGACCTCCGCACCGCAAGGCTGGCAGCCCGACGCTGTCAACTGGACGCAAACGTTGAATGCCGACGGCACGTGTACCGCGGAAGGCATCGACTATTCGTGCCACACGACGGGTACGCCCTGGACGCTGCGTCAGAACGCCGATGGCTCGCAAGACAATGTGTTCGTCAGCAACCCAACCAGCAGCAGCGTGCCGTATCCGTATGTCGGCCAGGTCTCGCCGCTGGTGCTGCTGGCGCCAAGCCAGGCCAAGGGCATTCTCATCGCAGGCAAGCTGAACGGGCAGGTGGTGCCGGTGGTGATCCGTGTCGGCTACTCGCATAGCGATGCGACGAACCTGTTGGCTTCGGTGGCGGATGACCAGATCGGTATCTCGATCCTCTCGCCCGCAACCGCGATCCCGGCCAATGCACTCAAGGGTGGCTATGTCGGGGCGACCAGCGGCTCGGCATGCGGCGTGGTCACCAACAACGGCCCGAGCGGTGCGCCTGCCAGCGGCAACGGCTTGAACGCGACGATCGATCACCCGGAACTGTCGGGCTCCTTTAGCGGCGGTTTCTTCCACGCCAATGCCGGCAACTGCAGCGATGGCACGGCCGTATCGACGCTGGCCGCCAACTACACCTCCACGCTGTTCCAGAACGGCACCGCGGCCTTCATCAACCCGCTCACCTCGCGTGTGACGGCGCAGTTCGGCCTGGACTACACGCAAACCTCGCCGGGCAAGCTGATCGTGACCGCGCAGAACGACTTCAACGCGCAAGGCGCCAGCGGCAACGTCGCGTTGTTCAAGGCGGGCGACACCGGCGTGGCCGTCAAGGTGGGCAACGTGTACGCGATGCTCATGAACAACAACAAGTACAACCCGTTCTTCACGGTCGGTGCATTCGTCCAGTGAAGCGCGCAGCAACGAAACCACATGCGGCGGCGTGCGTGACGTGTGCGCGCTGCGCTGCCGCGGCTGAACAACAACATGGAGGAGACGCAAATGCAATGGCGTAAATGGTTGGTCGTGCTCGCGTGCGCGCCGATGGTGACAGCTTGCGGAGGTGGCGGAGATGATTCGCCGGCGCCAGTGATCCAGCGCCTGTGTCCGCAGGCCATCGACTACAACACCGTATTCACCGGCGGGTCGGGCTCGGGCGAACTCGTGAAGGTGCAGCTCGACACGACGAAGATGACGTACCAGATCACGTATCTGGCCTCGCCGATTCCGGTCAAGACGGGCACCGTCGCGCCCACGCGCGATACGGCCCCCAACAACGTACAGACCGGCACGCTCACGCAGGAAACGGCGCTGCCGACCGAGAAGCTGAACCAGTGCGCATTCCGCCTGAATAACGCAAGCCTCGATCCGAGCCGTCCGGCGCGGTTCTTCCTTGGGCAGGGCGTGCTGGGCGGCACGATTCCGGGCGCGACGATCCAGTTCGACGGCATCGTTGGCGTGGGCAAGATTCCGCAGACCACGTTCCCGTATTACCCGTTCATCAGCTTCTCGAACACCGAGACCGATCTGAACAAGATCGCGGGCAACTACAACCAGCTGGGTTACCACCAGGTGCCGTCGCAGAACTTCTCGCAGCAGGCGGTCGACGCGCGTTTCACCATCAACGCGGACGGCACCTACACCGAGTGCGACAACTTGGGCGTGAAGAACGGCGGGGCCTGCCTGACATCAAGCGCGACGGTCAACCAGAAGCTGACGCTGCGCGGCGATGCACCGGCCTTCACCACGCTGAACTATCAGCCGCAAGTGCCGGCCACGGTGTCGTCGCTGGATCCGGCCAAGGCGGGCAAGGGCGTGATGATTGTGGGCAAGCTGTATGGCCAGCTCGTGCCGATCTTCATTCGCGTGGGTGCGGCCAACTCCGATCTGACAGCGGGCCCGCCTGTGGCAGATGACGAGTCCGGCATTTCGATGATGGCGCCGGTCGGCAACATCGCGCAGGGCTCGCAAGACGGCGAATACACGGGTGTAGACAGCACGTTCAACTACCGTGCCACGGCGCTGGTGGGTGCGCAGGCCACGATGCTCGATCCGTTCAATGCGTCGCAGGCAGCGCTGGCGCGACCGTTGAACCTCGACTTCACACAAGCCGTCCCGGGCGTGATCCGCACCACGCAGACCAGCGCACCTGCCGGCTCGGCCCCGACGGGCAAGCTGATCTTCACCGGCAAGACCTTCGGCTTCCTGGATATGAGCGATACGAAGAACCCGTACTTCACGGTGGGCGCCTTCGTGCAGTGACGTTTCCGGAATAACACGCCACGGGGCGCGGCACAGACAACCGCGCTCCGCTCAGAACAACAGGAGGAAGCATCATGAAGAAACTGACTGTCGCATTGATGGCGGCCTGCGCTTCCGCAGGCGCCATGGCGCAGCAGGCCGGTGACAACGTGGCGACGGTGGGCTGGTTCCACATCATGCCGCAGGACTCGAGCAATAACCTGACCACCAGCGTGATCAATGCGCCGATCAATGATCCGCTGCGCTTGCCGGGTAGCTTCACCTCGCCCAACAGCGGGCTGCGCGTGAGCAACGCCAACACGCTGGGCCTGACGCTCACGCATTTCTTTACCGACAACATCGCGCTGACCACGATTGCCGGCGTGCCGCCCGAATTCAAGCTGACCGGGCATGGCGTGATCCGCGCGCCCGGGCCTGCAGGCGCACTGGGCCACGTCGATCTGGACGATCCATCCAATCAGCCGGCCGTGCGCAAGGCGCGCCAGTGGAGTCCCGGGGTCATCCTGCAGTGGTACTTCGGGCACGCGCAGTCGACGTTCCGTCCGTTCGTGGGTGTGGGCGTGGTCTACAGCTTCTTCACCAACATCGAGCTGAATCCGTACTTTGCGGCGGCGGTGAATCGCGAACTGGGCAGCGTGTTGGCAGCGGGTGCGGGCAAGCCCGGGCCGACGTATGTCGAAGGGAAATCGTCCTCCTCGTGGGCGCCGATCTTCAACCTCGGGGCGAGCTACGCGATCAACAAGCAATGGGCCTTGACGGCGACGGTGTCGTACCTGCCGCTCAAGACCGAAGCGGCAACTGTCATCAAGGCGTCGGACGGCACCACGCTTGCCACCACCAAGACCACGCTGAAGGCCAATCCGATCATCACGTTCGTTGGGGTGTCGTACAAGTTTTAGCCGGGTGTCGGCTGTCTGCGCCTGGCTAATTGGCGCGGCGTGAATCGAGTGGGAACCGGTTTGCGCCGCATTCTTAAGGCGGTTTCTACCGTCAGTTCTAGTGAGGCAATAAATGAGCACACGTAAAGTCGTATCTCTTGCAGTTGCACTCGCACTTGCCACCGTAGCAGCCACACCCGCACTTGCCGTCACCGTATCGCGTGTCGATGGTCAACCGATGAACCCGAATGGCGAGCCATTCTCGGTCACCGGCCAGACCACGCTGTCCAAAGGCTCCATCAGCGCCAATTGCACAGCGACCTTCACCGGTACGATCACGCCTTCGGGCATCGTCAACATCACGTCCACATCGTTTACCGGCGGAGGGACGTGCGGCCTCATCTCGGGAACGACCCCGTGGACCGGCCAGGCCGACAGCACCACCCAGCTGTCGATCAACAACGCAGGGGTCAGCGTGTTCCTGCTGGGCAGCTGTGGCCCCAGCAAGGTCGTGACCGCCTGGAATGACCCGAACTCGTCGCTCACGTTCACCAACGCACTGCTCACGCCGGACTGCACGGTGAGCGGCACGGTGGTATCGACGCCGAAGTTCCACGTGCAATAAGCACGTACCCGGTTGACGCGCGGTTGCGCAGCCGCCGTCGATTGGTCTGAAGCATGGGCCCGGCATGTCGGGCCTTGTTTCTTTTGGGGCGCGTATTTCTCTCTGGGCAATACCCCTGTCGCCAATGGCGGCAATGCAAAGTGCTGCGGCGGTGGCATGATCCGGCTTTTGCCGCTGCACCGGGGCAGCGGTCTTTTCCGGGAGCCAAGACATGCGTTTGCTTACTTCAGTCGCCGTGGCCGCCGCGATGGTGGCGTCCATCGGATCCACCTATGCCCAGACGCCGGCATCTGCCGCCACCGCACCAACGCAACAACGCACCCAAGTGCCAGGCTATTACCGCATGGCGCTCGGCGATGATGTGGTGACCGCGCTCTACGACGGCTACACCGATCTGCCTGCCAAGACCCTGCTTGGCATGAACGCGCAATCGGTGCAGAGCCTGCTGGCGCGGATGTTTGTATCGAACACGCCGGGCATGCAGACGGCGGTGAACGGCTTTCTGGTCGACACGGGCGCCAAGCGCATCCTCGTCGACACGGGTTCGGGCACGTGTTTCGGCCCGACGATGGGCGGCCTGGCCGGCAACGTTCGTGCGTCCGGCTACCAGCCCGAGCAGATCGACGCCGTACTGTTGACGCACCTGCATCCGGACCACGCTTGCGGCCTGTTGACGCCGCAAGGCCAGCCGGCCTTTCCGAATGCGCAGGTGTATGTGGCCGCGCCGGAAGCCGATTTCTGGTTGAGCGAAACGATCGCCGCTTCCAAGCCGAGCGACATGCAACCGTTCTTCAAGATGGCACGCGACTCGGTGGCCCCGTACGCGGCCGCAGGCAAGCTCAAGCAGTTGAAGCCGGGCGATGAGGTGGTGCCGGGCGTGCGGTCGGTCGTCGCCAACGGGCATACGCCGGGGCACAGCGGTTACCTGTTTGCATCAAAGGGACATAGCCTACTGGTGTGGGGCGATATCGTGCACAGCCACGCGGTGCAATTCCAGCATCCAGAGGTCGCATTCGAATACGACGTCGACAAGAAGGCCGCTGTTGCCTCGCGCCGCAAGCTGTTTGCGGAAGCCGCGCGGGACAAACTCTGGGTGGCCGGCGCACATCTGCCGTTCCCGGGCCTGGGTCACGTGCGCCGGGACGGCAACGCCTTCGCATGGGTGCCGATCGAGTACGGCCCGCTGCGCACGGACCGCGCTGATTGATTTTGGATTGATCGGTTAAGCGCCCGCCGGCCGCTTCATCTTGCAGGTGGTCGGCAGGTCCAAGTCTTTGGCCGGGGTCGTGCTCTCGGTCTTGTGGCCCCATTGGGTGCCGTCGTAGCCGACCTTGACGGTCTTTCCGTCCACCGGGGCGATCGTTGATACCACCTGCGGGAGCAGCAACTGGTGATCGACCTTGCGCATCGTGACGTCACCCAGGAAGCTCTGCTTCTGCATGCCTTCCAGCGCCAGCGCAATCTTCAGCGGATCGGTCAAAATGGCTTTGCGGATGGCGTCCGTGACCAGCTCGACGGACAACACGGTGCGCGGTGCGAAGTGCTCCCCGGCCACCGTCTGCCGCACGCGCGCATCCATCTGCATCAGTTGCGCGTTGCCGTTGCCCGGCGTCCATTCCGACACCCAGGTCACCTTGCCGATCTTAGCCTGCGACACGGCGAGCACCGTACCCGGCGCGCCCGCGCCGCTGTGGTTCAGATAACGCACGTCGTAGCTCATGTCGCCGGCAGCCTTGATGAGCAGGTTCAGGTCTTGCCCCCAGTTGCCGGTGAGGAGCGTGTCTGCGCCCGTCGCCTTGGCCTTCGAGACGTAAGGCGCGAAGTCCTTCACCTTGCCGATCGGGTGCAGCGTTTCTCCGGTGAACTGCACATCGGGCCGCGCAGCCGAGATCATCTGCTTGCCCAGCGACGCCCACAGCCGGCCGTGCGCGTAGTCCTGATTCAATGAATAAACCTTGCGAATATCGGGCTGCGTCTTCACGAAATTGGCCAGCGCGCGCATCTTCATCGCGGTGTTGGCTTCGGTGGCGAAGTGCCAGAAGCTGCAATGCGCGCCGGTCAGATCGGGATCGATCGACGCGTAGTTGATGATCAGCACGCGCTTGGTCGGATTGCGCTCGTTGTGCTTGGTGGCGGCATCCACCATGGCGGCCACCACGGATGAGCCCGAGCCGCCAGTGAAGACGATCTTCGCCCCGGCGTCGATGGCGCTTTGCAGGGCCGACAGACTGTCTTGCGCCGACAGCTTGTTGTCATAGGTCGACAGCTCGTAGCGCGCACCGTTCAGCACGCTCTGCGGTTGCGCGTTAGCGTCGTCGATGCCGAGTTTCAGATTCGCCAGAAACTGCTCGCCCACATTCGAGAGCGGCCCGCTCAGTTGATCGATGAACGCCACCTTGATCGGGGCTGGGTCGGCGGCGTAGGCCAGTGGTGCCCACAACAGCGCCCCGGCACAAGTCAATGCGGACAAGGGACGGGCAAAGCGGATCACTGCGGGCATGTCTCCTCCTTGTGTGTGTTCTCGTCTACCAAGTGTCGATGAAGCGGCGCGTGGCTGGGTCGCGCGCGTGCCGCGGCTGCGCAGGCGGCGTCGATTGCAGCCCGCGCAACAGCCAGCGACGCGTATCGGCCGGGTCGATCACTGCGTCGATTTCGAGATAGCTGGCGATGTTGAGCGCGCGTCCTTCCTCGTAGGCCGCATCGACCATCTTGCGGAACAGCGCCTCGCGCTCGGCTAGGTCTTCCACCGCTTCCAGCTCTTTGCGGTAACCCAGGCGGATGGCGCCTTCGATGCCCATGCCGCCAAATTCGCCGCTCGGCCACGACGCGGTGAAGAACGGCGCGTGGAAACCGCCTGCCGCCATGGCCATCGCCCCCAGGCCGTAGCCTTTGCGCAGCACGACGGTGAAGAAGGGCACGCGCAGGTTGCCCGCCGTCACGAACATGCGGCTGACGTGGCGCACTGTGGCGGTCTTCTCCGCGTCCGGCCCGACCATGAAACCCGGTGTGTCGCACAGCGAGACGATGGGCAGATCGAACGCGTTGCACAACTGCATGAAGCGTGACGCCTTGTCCGCCGCTGCAGAATCGATAGCGCCGCCCAGGTGGCGCGGGTTGTTGGCAATGCAACCGAAGGCGCGACCCTCGATACGGATCAGCGCGGTGATGATGCCCACGCCAAAGGCTTGACGCAGCTCCAGTACGGAGCCTGTATCGGCCAGCGCGTCGATCACGGCGCGCATGTCGTAGCTGCGCATGCGGTTTTCGGGAATCGCGTGGCGCAGGTGGCGCACGTCGCCGGCTTCCCAGTGGGCGAGCGGACCCTGGAAATAGCTCAGGTAACGGCGCGCGACATCCACGGCTTCGGTTTCGTTTTCGACCAGGACATCGATCACGCCATTGGGCGCCTGCACGCTCACGGGGCCGACCTCTTCGGGCGCGTAGATGCCAAGGCCGCCGCCTTCAATCATGGCCGGACCGCCCATGCCGATGGTGGCGTCACGCGTCGCGATGATCACGTCAGCGCAGCCCAGCAGCGCGGCATTGCCTGCAAAGCAGCGGCCCGACACGATGCCGACGGTTGGCACCAGCCCCGAGAGGCGCGCGAAATGAATGAAGGTCGGGCAGTCCAGGCCGCTGACGCCGCGCTTTTCAGTGTCGCCCGGCCGGCCGCCGCCGCCTTCGGCAAACAGCACAACGGGCAGCTTCCATTGCTGCGCCAGCTCCAGCGCGCGGTCGGTCTTCTTGTGGTTGAAGGTGCCTTGCGTGCCGGCCAGCACGGTGTAGTCGTACGCGAGCACCATGCAGCGCGCGTCCTGATCCGGGAAGTGCGTGCCGTTGACGGTGCCAATACCGGTGATGATGCCGTCAGCCGGTGTGGCGCGAATCAAGTCATCGAGCGCGCGCCGTTGACGTTGCGCGGCGATGGCGAGCGCGCCGTACTCGATGAACGAGCCGGCGTCGCACAAGTGATCGATGTTCTCGCGCGCGGTGCGCTGGCCGGTCTTGCGGCGGCGGGCAACGGCGTCCGGGCGGTTTGCATCGAGGCCGAATGCATGGCGGTCGATGACGGCCTGCAGGTCGGGGCGAATGTGGTCGAGGTCGATCTTGGCATTGGCCGCAGCGGTGTCATGCTGCGCATCACCGGGCTGCAGCACGGCCAGCGGTTGGCCTTCGCGCACCGTTGCGCCTGACCGAGCGCAGACTTGTAGCACGCGTCCGGCCGCGGGCGCGATGACGACGTGCTCCATCTTCATCGCTTCAATCACAGCGAGCACCTCGCCGCGCGCGACCGTGGCGCCGGCTTCTGCATGGATCTGGATGAGCGCGCCATCCATCGGCGCGGTGAGGACTTCAGCGTCGTCAGGAAGCTCATCGACAAATGAGGTCGCGGGTGTCAGATCGGTGGTGGCGACCGACGTGGCATGCAGGGCGGGATGGGTTTCGCCGTTGCCGGCGGCCAAGTCGGCGAGCTTCGCATCGAGAAACTGCGTGTGCACGGCATTGGCCTGCACGTCGGCATCTTGCAGCAGGTCTTGCAGCAGCCGCTTGTTGGTGGCCAGTCCTTCGATGCGGAACTCACACAGCGCGCGGTACGTCTGTGTCAGCGTCTGCGCATATGTGCCGTGCGGCGCGTGGACGATCAGTTTGGCCAGCAGCGAATCGAAGCGCGGGTTCGGACGGTAGCCCGCGTAGCCGCAGGTGTCGACGCGCACACCGGGGCCGTTGGGCGGCTCGAAGGCGGTGAGCATGCCGGTGGACGGGTGCGGTTGTCCGGATGCATCAATCGTCTCGGCATTGATCCGCACTTGCACAGCGTGGCCGCGAGGGGCGATCGGCCGGGCAAGCCCCAGGTCGGCGAGCGAAGCACCTTGCGCCAGGGCCAGTTGCGTCATCACCAGGTCGACGCCCGTCACCATCTCCGTGACGGTGTGTTCGACTTGCACGCGCGGGTTGGCTTCCATGAAGTAGAACGTGGCGTGCGGCGTGCCTGCCCCTTCCACGAGGAACTCGAATGTGCCAATGCCGGTGTAACCCGCCGCTTTGGCGAGCGTGACGGCAGCGTCAGCGATGCGCGTGCGCAGGGCGTCGTCCAACGCGGGGCTGGGCGCGATCTCGATCAGCTTCTGGTGACGGCGTTGCAGGCTGCATTCACGCTCGCCGAGATGCATGACGTGGCCATGTGCATCGGTAACGATCTGGATTTCGATATGGCGCGGTGCGGGCACGAGCGCTTCGACATAGACGTCGCCGACACCACCCGCGGCGGTGGCTTCAGAAACACAGCGCGCATACGCGTCGGCAATCGCTTGCGCATCGTGCACGGCGCGCATGCCGCGTCCGCCGCCGCCGGCGACGGCCTTGATCATCATGCCGTGCGAGGGCGACAGCGCGGCGAAGAAGGCGCGCGCATCTTCAAGCGTGGTCGCGCCTTGCGTGCCGCTGACGATGGGAATGCCGGCCTCGTGCGCAAGCGCCCGCGCGCGTGCCTTGTCGCCGAAGAGATCGAGCACGCGCGGTGACGGTCCGATGAACTGCACGCCTGCCTGCGCGCACTGACGCGCGAAGGCAGCGTTCTCGCTTAGGAAGCCATAGCCAGGGTGAACCGCATCTGCACCGACGGCGCGTGCAGCGGCGAGGAGGGCCGCACCGTCGAGATATGCGCGCGGGCCTGTGCCGGGCAAAGGTACAGCTTCATCGGTGCGTAGAGGGTGCAGCGCGTTTGCATCGTCTTCGGAGTAGACGGCCACCGAGGGCAAGCCTATCGTGGCGGCAGCGCGGGCAATGCGAATGGCGATCTCGCCGCGATTGGCGACCAGCAGTTTGCGAAACGTCATGGAGCGGGCGTGGGTTAGAGCTGTTCAGCGAGCGGTGCGAGATCCTGCTTGCGCACCTTGCCAGTGGCCGTGAGCGGCAATGCGTCGACGATGCGTACGACGGGCACCTTGTAGACGGCCATGTTCTCGCGGCACCAACTGGTGAGGGTGGCGTCATCCAATGTGCCGACGGCCTCGGGCCGCAGCATCACGAAGGCAACGGGAAGCTGGCCGCGTTGTTCATCGGTGCGGCCTACCACGGCAGAACCGAGGATGGCTGGATGCTTGCCGAGCATGGCTTCGATCTCGGCCGGGAATACGCTCATGCCATTGACCTTGAGCATCTCCTTGCGGCGGCCGAGGTAGTGGACGTAGCCGTGTTCGTCGATGCAGCCGATGTCGCCGGTGTGGAACCAGCCGTTGCGCAGGGTTTGCGCGGTGGCGTCCGGCTTGTTCCAGTAGCCTTTGAGCAGCGTCGGCGTGCGCACGCAGAGTTCGCCTTCGGCGCCGATCGGCATCAGTTCGTGCGTGTCGAAATCGCAGATCTTGAAGTCGGTGCCCGGCACCGGCAACCCGACGAAAATCGGTTGCGATCGCAGGTCGAAATCGTCGTCCTGCATGCCGACCGTGAAGCTGTTGCAGGTCTGCGTTTCCGTCATGCCCCAGGCGCTCTCGGCCATCATCGAGCCGGTCAGTTCTCGCCACGCTCTGCGGTATTCGGGGTTGAGCTTTTTCACGAACGACGACACGCCCGTATGCCGCAGCGAGCGTAAGTCGTACGCATGCACACGCGGATGTGCCATTACCTCGGCCGCGCTGTCGACAAGCATTGAGCCGTTGGTCACGCGGTAGCGCTGCACGCCAGCCATGAAGGCTTCCGCATCCCAGCGCGCGAGCAGCACCAGCGGCACGCCAAGGAAGGCAGGGAAGATCAGGCCGGTGTTCTCACCGGCAATCCAGAACTGCGGATAGAAGCTGAGCATGACGGTGTCGGCCTCCGCGCGCAGCGATACGGCCGAGAACGCGGCCGCCATGTCCACCATGTCGCCCTGCGTATGGATGCAGCCCTTGGGCAGCCCCGTCGTGCCGCCGGTGTAGTTAAGCGCGGCAACCGCATCAAGCGAGCCGGGCGGCAGGGGGATCGGCGTGGTCTGTGCCAATGCGGGCAACAAGTCGACCGCATCGTCGCAGGCCAGTGGCGGCTCGGTCAGCATGGCCGGGAGCGGCAGCGTCGGCTGTGCGGGCAGCACGTCTGCGTAGCGCGTAACGAAGACGTGCTCGATCGATGTTTCGGCACGCACGTCACGCACAAGCGGCATGAGACGATCGAGCGTGACGATGGCGCGCGGTGCCGCGTCGCTCAGCGCATGCATCAATTCGGCCCGCTGGGACAGCGGACTGATTGGCACATACACGGCGCCCAGCTTGAGAATGCCGAAGAACACCGCATTGAACTGCGGGCAATTCGACAGGAATACCGCTACCCGGTCGCCCACGCCAATGCCGTGCTGCGCAAGCAGTGCGGCGAAGCGGTCGGAGAGATCGTCGAGCTGGGCGAACGTCGTGTGGTGCCCGTAAAAGTGGATGGCCGGTTTGTCTGGCGTGGTGCGCGCCCAGTGCCGTAGATAGTCGGTGAGGGCAACGCGCCCGATCGGGTAATGCGGCTCGCGGGGGGTATCGACCGGCCATGCGCGCGCCCAGAGCGCGCGAACGCGGCCGAGATACTCGGACTCGTCCATCGCCAAAGCTTGTCTCCGTTGGGTTGTGCAGTGCGTACGCACTGCGGCGCCGCACCATCTATACTGGAAAGTAATTTTTTATACCAACGGGTATGAATATAGAAAGCGTTCTTTGATGCGTCAAGCATTTGAGACAGTGATGTCGCCAAGATGCGCGTATGCGACGGCGCATACGCGGGCGACATGCGAAAATATGCGCCATGTCCACCGTCCGCAAACCTGCCGTTCCCGACGTGCAACCGCCTGCTGAAACCGAGGCGCCCGAAGCTCCCGGCGTCACACCGCCGGCCACGCGCCCGCACATCGCCGAGCGGCAGGAGGCCCGCCGCCGGCAGATTCTCGACACAGCCGCGCAGCTCTTCTTCACCAAGGGCTATACCGGCATGACGATGAGCGACCTGTGCAACGCGCTCGGCGTGACCAAACCGGCGGTGTACTACTACTTCACCGACAAGTACGAGATCTTCGACATTCTGTGTCGCGAGGCCGCACAGGTGTGTCTGTCGGCCATCCGTGAGACCGCCGACCCGGCCCTACCCGTGCGGGAGCGTCTGCAGGCGTGTCTGCTGGAAATGGCGCGTCGTTGCATCGACTGCCATTACGCCGCGGCGCTGACGTATCGCGATCGGCAATACCTGCGCCCCGAAACGGTGGAATGGCTGCATGGCATGTCGCGGGCGTATTACCGTGATCTCTATGCGCTGCTCGACGAGGGCAAACGCGCCGGCGTGTTCGACTTTGGCGATGCGCGCGTCGCGGCGCACTCGATGGGCGGCGTGATGGGGTTTATGTATACGTGGCACGATCCGTCGCGCATCGACGCCGGCGTGCTGGCGCACGAGCTGTCGAGCGCCATGATGAAGATCATTCTGCCGGCCGCCCCGGCATCGGGCGCTACACGCGCGTCTTGAGCGTCGCGCCGGCCGGCGCCTTCGGCAACGCAGGAAGGCGGAAAACCTCGGGCGTCATCAGGTCGATGCCGCAGTCGAGCGTTTCCACCCAATCGATGAACCGGTTGACCATGGCTTTGCCATGGAAGGCTTGGCCATGCTGCGGCACGATCCATTCAATATCGAGCCCCCGCACCATCTGCGCCCACAGCCGGCATACCCGGTTGCCGCTCATGTAGCGACGGTGGAAGGGCGCCATGAGCGGCAGGTGCGCATCAAAATCTTCCACGGGCTTGGCGGCCACATTGGCATGCACCATCGACGCTCCCAGATCGCCCGAGAACAGGATGCGCGACACCGGATCGTAGAACTGGAAATTGCCTTCCGAATGCAGGAAATGCGCCGGCACCGCCAGCAGATGCGATTGCCCCAGCGGAATCGCCATGCCCGTATCCGGAATCGGCACGATGCGGCCTTCGGTTTTGCCGACGCTGCAGAAATGCGGCAGAAAGCGCTCCCACACGCGCGAGATCAAGATGTCGCAGCTCGAGCTCGTCAGCCACCTGCCCGCCGAGGCGACGATATCTGGGTCTGCATGCGAGGCCAGCACGTAGTCGAGCTGCTTGGGCGGAAAATACCGGTTCATCGCCAAAAACAGCGCGTTGTAGGTCATCTGACCGCCCGGATCAATCAGCGCGCCGTGGCCGTGGTCAACGATGAGGAACTGGTTGGTCTGCACCGGCAGGTCGTCGTGATCGTCGACCAGGTCGGAAAACATCAGGCAGACATGCTCGGGCGTTTCATAGAGCGTGGTGACCATGTGAGAGGGCAGGGCGCAGGTTGGAATGCCTGGATGGTGGCGCAGCGCGTGCCCGTCCCACTTGATCCGTGTCAAGGCCGTTGTAGTGCCGGCATTGAGCGGGGCGGCCCGAACATCCGTCCTAGGCTGAGTCTCACGTGATAAACTTTTGATTTTTAACGCTTTGCGCGAGCCGCATGCGGGTTTTCCGCTTGGGTCTGGCGCGCCGCCATGCCAACCGGCATGCCGCATCTCCCCCTATGAATACTGCAACGATGTCTGAAGCGTCAGAAGCGCCGGCCAATGAATCGGTGACATTCGACAGCTTCGGCCTGCATCCGGACGTCCTCCGCGCGCTGACCGAAAGCGGTTACACCAAGCCCACACCCATTCAGGCTGCCGCCATTCCGGTGGTGACCGCCGGCCGCGACGTCATGGGCGCCGCACAAACCGGCACCGGCAAGACCGCCGGTTTCTCGCTGCCGATCATCCATAACCTGCTGCCCGACGCCAACACGAGCGCGTCGCCGGCGCGCCACCCGGTGCGAGCGCTGATCCTCACGCCCACGCGCGAGCTTGCGGACCAGGTGTACGACAACGTTGCCAAGTACGCGAAATACACGGCGCTGCGCAGCGCCGTCGTGTTCGGCGGTGTCGACATGAACCCGCAGACGGAGCAACTGCGCCGCGGCGTGGAAATCCTCGTTGCCACGCCGGGCCGTCTGCTCGATCACGTGCAGCAGCGCAGCGTGAATCTGTCGCAGGTGCGCATGCTGGTGCTGGACGAAGCCGACCGCATGCTCGACATGGGCTTCCTGCCCGACCTGCAGCGCATCATCAACCTGCTGCCGGCGCACCGCCAGACGCTGCTGTTTTCGGCGACCTTCTCGCCCGAGATCAAGAAGCTGGCCGCGAGCTACCTGCGTCATCCGCAGACGATTGAAGTGGCGCGCAGCAACGCCACGGCAGAAAACGTCCGCCAGGTCATCTACACCGTGCCGGACAACCACAAGCAAGCGGCGCTCGTGCACCTGCTGCGGCAGCGCGCAGAGCAAGGCTTGCCGCGTCAGTGCATTGTTTTCTCGAACAGCAAGATCGGCTGCTCGCGCCTGGCGCGCGCGCTGGAACGCGAAGGCATCAACGCCAACGCCATCCACGGCGACAAGACGCAGACCGAGCGCATGCAAACGCTCGAAGCGTTCAAGCAAGGTACCGTCGATGTGCTGGTCGCCACCGACGTCGCGGCGCGCGGTCTCGATATCTCGCAGATGCCATGCGTGATCAACTTCGACCTGCCGTTCAACGCGGAAGATTACGTGCACCGCATCGGCCGCACGGGCCGTGCCGGTGCTTCCGGTGACGCATTGTCGCTGTTCGCTCCGGGTGATGAGCGTTTCCTGGCCGACATCGAAAAGCTGATCAAGCGAAACCTGCCGCGCGAGCAATTGGCTGATTTCGATCCGACTGGCGAACAGGCGCGTGACCGTGAACGCCGTGAGCGCGACGAAAAGCGTGCCCGCGGTGAAGTCCGCCGCGCCCGTGAGCGGGACGACCGCAACGGCGCCCGCGTGTTGGATCACACGATCGTGCGCCCGCCTTTCCGCCCATCGGACGACCCGTTCTTCAATCGCCCGTACGAATCCTCTCTGCCAGCGGAATCGGCGGAAGCTGCCAAGCCAGCGCAAGCGACCGGGCATCCGCGTACCGCCAAGCGCCCGATTGCGGCGCTGCTCGGCGGCGTGCCGCGCAAGCGTTAAGTCAGTCTGTTGAAAACGGCGGCCACTATGCCGCCGTGGTCAATCGTGCAAGACGATTGGCCCAGGCCGGGACTGCGTCTCGGTAGAACCCATCTACATCGCCCGCACGAATGTCCAACCCGAGGTGCCGTGCCGCTTCCGTTAGCGCGGCCAGCGGTTGACTGCGGTTGATGGCGCGCGCGCCTGTCTGCTTGCTCAGTTTCTCGCCCTCGGGGTTCACCACCACGGGCACGTGCAGGTAGCGCAACGCGGGCAGCCCGAGCAACTGCTGCAGATAGATCTGGCGCGGCGTCGAGTCGAGCAGGTCGGCGCCCCGCACGATGTCCGTGATGCCTTGCGTGGCATCGTCTACCACCACCGCAATCTGGTACGCCCACATGCCGTCCGCGCGCTTGAGCACGAAGTCGCCTACGGCTTCAGCCAGGTTCTGGCATTGTGTGCCTTGCCAGCGATCGCTGAAGCAGATGGTGGCGGCATCGGCATCCGGCACACGCACGCGCCAAGCGCGCGGGGGGCGGCCGTGCAGCCCGTTGCGGCACGTGCCGGGATAGATCAGGGTCTGGTGACGCACATGCCCATTTGCGTCGATGCTGGTGACGGAGTCCGCAATCTCGCGGCGCGTGCAGCCGCACGGGTAGAGGCTGCCGTTCGCCTGCAGTTGCTCCAGCGACTGTTCAAAGCGTGACAGGTGCGTGCTTTGCCACTGCGGCGCCTCGTCGGGAATGAGTCCGAGCACATCAAGTGTGGCGAGGATATCGCGGTCGGCGCCGGGCACGTTGCGCTGGAAATCGATGTCTTCAATGCGCACGAGCCATGTGCCGCCGTGCACGCGCGCATCCAGCCAGCTCGCCAGCGCAGTGACCAGCGAGCCGATATGCAGCGGCCCCGTTGGCGAGGGCGCAAAGCGGCCGCGATATTGGCCGCGCGATGACGTAGTGGATTCCGGAAAATCGAGATTGGCTTGGGACAACGCAACGCTCCAGGCGCAGAGGTCGATGGCGCTATTGTGCGCGATTTATCTGCCCCAGGACGCCTACTGCATCATCAGCGCCTGCCCCAGACGCGGGTCTTCCAACTTGTCGACCCACCATTGCAACGCCTTGCCGCGCATGTTGTTGCGCCAGGCAACCTGAAATGTTCCGGCGCGCTTGTCTTCGGTGGTTTCCTTGGCGATCAGCACGCCGGAATCCAGATACGGCTGCGCCAGTGGCACGGGCAACCAGCCGCAACCCAAGCCTCGAATCTGCGCCTGCACCTTGTCAGCCATGGACGGCACCACCAGCGTGTCCTGCCCGGCCATCACGCCGATGGTGCGTGCGGGCAGATTGCGGGACGTATCTCCCACAGCAACGATGCGATGTCGCGTGATGGCGGTTGCAGGCAATGGCTCTTCCATTTGCGCCAACGGATGATGTGCCGCCACCGCAAATACAAAGGGAATGCTGCCCACCGTGCGCGTCTGAATGCCCTGCACCTGCATCACCTGCGCGGGCCCGATCAGGAGATCCGCGCGGCCGGAGAGCAGTGCATCCCACGTGCCGGCCAGTACTTCGCGGCAAAAGCGTAGTCGCGTGGCGGAGTTTTCGGCGTAGAAATCCTGGATGACGGGCATGAGTGCGCGAAAGTGCACGAGATCGTCAACTACGATGGTCAGCGTGGCTTCCCAACCGGTGGCGAGGCGCTTGACGCGGCGCGCGAGTTCGTCGGCGGCCTGCAGCAGGTGACGGCCTTCGTCAAGCAATGCGCGGCCGGCGGGCGTGAGTTCCGCTCGATGGCGGCGGCGGTCAAACAGCAGGACATCGAGATCGTCTTCCAGCTTGCGCACCACGTATGTGAGCGCCGACGGCACTTTGCCGAGTTCGTGCGCCGCGGCGGCAAAGCTGCCCTTGCGTTCAATCGCGTCCAGCACTTCGAGAGATTCCAGCGATAGCGCCATATTCAGAATTTTTGATGTATTGAGTCAAAGCTGTACCCCGAAACTATAGCCAATCTGCGTACCATTCACACATCGACGCAGTAATTTGGATAGGAGATTCATCAAAATGATTGAAATCCGCCCTTCTCAAGATCGCGGCTACGCAGACCACGGCTGGCTCAAGTCGTATCACAGCTTTTCGTTTGCCGATTACATGGACCCGGAACACGTTCAGTTCGGGCCGTTGCGTGTCATCAATGAAGACCGCGTCGCCGCTGGTATGGGTTTTGGCACCCATGGCCACCGCGACATGGAAATCATCAGTTACGTGCTGGATGGCGAACTGGCGCACAAGGACAGCATGGGCAACGGCAGCGTGCTGCGCCCGGGCGACGTGCAGCGCATGACGGCTGGGACAGGTGTGCGTCACTCCGAGTTCAACCACGCGCAGGACCAGACCACGCATTTCCTGCAGATCTGGGTGCTCCCCGCGCAGTTGAATCTCACGCCGGGCTATGAAGAGCGTCATTTCGACGAGGCTGCCAAGCGCGGAAAGCTCGCCCTGATCGCCAGCACCGATGGTCGCGACGGTTCGGTGAAGGTGCACCAGGACATGGCGCTCTATGCCGGCAAGTTTGATGGCGCAGAAACTGCGTCCTTGCCTATCGCCGCAGGCCGCCGTGCTTATGTGCACGTGGTTCGCGGGAAGGTGAGCATCAACGGTCGCACGCTGGTCGGCGGCGACGCAGCCAAGCTGACGCAAGAAGAGGCGGTGACGCTCTCTGGCGGCGAAGACAGCGAAGTGCTGGTGTTCGATCTGCCGTAATGTTCGTGGCGCACGCTGTGTGCGCCATTTTTCTTTTCCGTTGTTCCCCGCGGTACCCCAACCCCAAGAGGATTCCCATGGCACGAGTTGCAGTCGTTTATCACAGCGGTTATGGCCACACCAAGAAGCAGGCTGAGGCCGTGTTTGCAGGCGTGCAAGGCGCCGGCGCCGAAGCACACCTGATTTCGGTCACAGACGTCAACGATGACACGTGGGCGCTGCTGGCCGGCGTCGACACAATCGTCTTTGGCGCGCCGACCTACATGGGCGGCGTGTCGGGCGACTTCAAGAAGTTTGCCGATGCATCGTCCAAAGCATGGTTCACCGGCGCGTGGAAGGACAAGATCGCCGCGGGGTTCACGAATTCCGCATCGATGAATGGAGACAAGTACGCGTCGATCCAGTACCTGTGGACGCTGTCGCAGCAGCACGGAATGATCTGGGTCGGCACGGGCATGATGCCGGCCAACAGCAAGGCTGCTACGCGCAACGACGTGAATTACCTGGCGGGCTTTGGCGGCGCGCTGGCGCAATCGCCGTCTGATGCGAGCCCTGAAGAGGGCCCGTTGCCGGGCGACCTGGAAACCGCCAAGCTGTTCGGCGAGCGCATTGTTGCCATCACCAATCAGTTCGTGCGCGGCCGTCAGTAAAGCGAGTCGGTCAAAGAAAAACGCCGGCATGTCCGGCGTTTTTTTGTTGGTGCGCTGTTAAGGCTCAGAAGCGCGTGCCTGCTCCGCAGAAGACGCCGCGGTTCGAGCCACCCTCGCAGCTCGTCGAGCAAGCCGCCAATGCGACAAGGCATAGCGTGCCGACGAGGACGGCGGCCGCAAGGCGCTTCATGCGGCGGCGCGCGTTTGGCTGTCGGCGCAATGTGGGCAGCGCTGGCCGGGGATGTAGTCGGCTGACTGCTGTTCTTCCGGGGTTACCACAGCGCGGCATGCAAAGCACTGCTTCGGTCCCGCCGGCAGCAGTTCGGGGTTGAGCGCTGTGCGGTGGTCGAACACGAAGCAATCCCCGTCGTAATGGGCTCCGCCCACTTCCTCGAAATATTTGAGGATGCCGCCTTCGAGCTGATAGACGCGCTCGACGCCGATCTCCTGCATGTGGATCGCCGCCTTTTCGCAGCGGATGCCGCCGGTACAGAACGACACGACCGTCTTACCGGCAAAGTCGTCCTTGTGCGCAGCAATGGCGGGCGGAAATTCGGTGAATTTCTTGAGGTTGTATTCGACGACGTTCTTGAATGTGCCGACGGCAACTTCATAGTCATTGCGCGTGTCAAGCATCACCACGGGGCGGCCCTCGTCGTCGTGGCCCTGATCGAGCCAGCGCTTGAGGTCCGGCGGCGCAACCGACGGCGCGCGGCCGTCTTCCGGGCGGATCAGCGGGTGGCGCATGGTGATGATTTCTTTCTTCATGCGCACCAGCAAGCGGCGGAATGGCTGGTGGTCTGACAGGCTTTCCTTCGGTGCCAGGTCAGCAAAACGGGGGTCGGCACGCAGCCACCCGACGATGCCATCAATGGCTTCACGCGAGCCGGCCAGGAAGATGTTGATGCCCTCTGGTGCCAGCAGCACGGTGCCCTTCAGCTCGCGCGCCTGGCACTCGGCCAGCAGGGCGGGGCGCAGGGTCTCGCGGTCATCGAGGGTGACGAATTTGTAAGCGGAAATATTGACGATCTGCATGTGCTGCCGCGCCGTTTTTGGCGCCTTGGGTAACCCGTTGATTCGTAAGCCGAAATTATAGCCGCCCGAGCAGCCGCGCGGAGTTGTCGATGGTCAACCGGACGCGCTCGGAATGCTTTGCGGCAGGTGTCACCCGGTACAATACGCGGATGAATTCGCCGCGCTTCGTCCACCTCCGTCTCCACTCCGAATATTCCGTCGTCGATGGCAACGTCCGTCTGGACGATGCCGTCAAGGCCGCAGCCAAAGACGGCATGGGCGCCTTGGCGCTGACCGATCTCGCCAACGCCTTCGGGCTGGTGCGCTTCTACAAGGAGGCGCGCGGCAAGGGCGTCAAGCCGATCGTCGGCGCCGACGTGTGGATCACCAATCACGACGAGCGCGACAAGCCGGCACGTCTTCTGTTGTTGGTCCGTGACAAGCAGGGTTACCTGAACCTGTGCCAGTTGCTGGCCCGTGCTTGGCTCTCCAACCAACATCGCGGCCGCGCGGAAATCGCCCCCGAATGGTTCGACGAGCCGGGCGTGGAGAATGCCCCATTGGCCACGGGCCTGCTGGCGCTCTCAGGCGCCATGGGCGGCGATATCGGCATGGCGCTGGCCAACGGAAACGAGGCGCTGGCGCGCAAGCTGGCGACGAACTGGTCGCGCGTGTTTCCGGGCGCCTTCTACATCGAACTGCAACGCGCCGGGCAGACTGGTACCGAGGCCTACATCCAGCAAGCCGTGAAGCTCGCATCGGCCATGCAGTTGCCCGTGGTTGCCACGCATCCGGTGCAGTTCATGACGCCGGACGATTTCACGGCCCACGAAGCGCGCACCTGCATTGCGGAGGGCGAACTGCTCGCCAATCCGCGTCGCGCCCGCCGTTTCACGACCGAACAGTATTTCAAGACGCAGGACGAGATGTGCGCGCTGTTTGCCGACATCCCGTCCGCGCTGGCCAACGCGGTGCAGATTGCGCAGCGCTGCAACCTCAAGCTGGAACTGGGCAAGCCCAAGCTGCCGCTGTTCCCGACGCCCGATGGCATGTCGCTGGATGACTATCTCGTCCAGCTTGCCAAGGAAGGGCTGGAAAAGCGCATGGAAGTGCTGTTCCCCGACGAGGCCGTGCGCGAATCCAAACGCGCCGAGTATTACGCCCGCCTGGAATTCGAGACCGGCACCATCATCAAGATGGGCTTCCCGGGCTACTTCCTGATCGTTGCGGACTTCATCAACTGGGCCAAGAACAATGGCGTGCCGGTGGGGCCGGGCCGGGGCTCGGGTGCCGGTTCGCTGGTGGCATACGCGCTGGGCATTACCGATCTGGATCCGCTCAAATACAACCTGCTGTTCGAGCGGTTCCTGAACCCGGAACGTGTGTCGATGCCCGACTTCGATATCGACTTCTGCCAGCACGGCCGCGACCGCGTCATTCAGTACGTGAAAGAGAAGTACGGCAAGGACGCCGTCTCGCAGATTGCCACCTTCGGCACCATGGCTGCCAAGGCCGCTGTGCGTGACGTGGGCCGCGTGCTCGATCTCGGCTACAACTTCGTTGACGGCGTGGCCAAGCTGATCCCGTTCAAGCCGGGCAAGCTCGTCACACTGGAAGAAGCCAAGAAGGAAGAGCCGCTACTGGCCGAGCGCGAAGCCAACGAAGAAGAGGTCAAGCAGCTCCTGGAGCTTGCCCAGCGCGTGGAAGGCATGACGCGTAACGTCGGCATGCACGCGGGCGGTGTGCTGATCGCCCCAGGAAAGCTGACCGACTTCTGCCCGCTTTACACGCAGGGCGGCGAAGATGCCGGCGTCGTCAGTCAGTACGACAAGGACGACGTGGAAGCCGTCGGCCTGGTCAAGTTCGACTTCTTGGGCCTGACCACGCTCACAATCCTCGACTGGGCCGAGCGCTACATACGTATGCTCGATCCGTCCAAGGCGGACTGGAACTGCAGTCATATTCCGCTGACGGACAAGAAAGCGTTCGACATCCTCAAGACGGCCAACACGGTCGCCGTGTTCCAGCTGGAAAGCCGCGGCATGCAGGGCATGCTGAAGGACGCCAAGCCCGACCGCTTTGAGGACATCATCGCCCTGGTGGCGCTGTATCGCCCGGGCCCGATGGACCTGATCCCTAGCTTCTGCGCCCGTAAGCACGGCCGCGAGAAGGTGGAGTACCCCGATCCGCGCGTCGAGCCGGTGCTCAAGGAGACCTACGGCATCATGGTCTACCAGGAGCAGGTGATGCAGATGGCGCAGATCGTGGGCGGGTACTCGCTCGGCGGCGCTGACTTGCTGCGCCGCGCGATGGGTAAGAAGAAAACCGAAGAAATGGCCGAGCACCGCGCGTTGTTCCGTGCGGGCGCGGCCAAGGACGGGCTCTCCACCGAAAAGGCCGACGAAATCTTCGACCTGATGGAGAAGTTCGCGGGCTACGGCTTCAACAAGTCGCACGCGGCCGCGTATGCGCTGCTGGCGTACTACACGGCTTGGCTCAAGGCGCATCACCCGGCCGAATTCATGGCAGCCAACATGTCGCTCGCCATGGACGACACCGACAAGGTGAAGATCCTCTACGACGATGCCCGAGGCAAGAACGGCCTGACCGTGCTGCCGCCGGATATCAACGCGAGCCAGTATCGCTTTGCGCCAACCGACGCCAAGACCATCCGCTACGGCCTGGGTGGCGTGAAGGGCAGCGGTCAGGGTGCGATCGAAGACATCCTGCGGGCACGCGAGGATGGCCCCTTCAAGGACTTGTTCGACTTCTGCGAGCGTGTTGACCGCCGCCAGGTCAATCGCCGCACAATCGAAGCGCTGGTGCGGGCCGGCGCCTTCGACAGCCTCAACGCCAACCGCGCGCAATTGCTCGCTTCGATCGGCCTGGCCATGGAAGCCGCCGAGCAGAAGGCGGCGGCTGCCAACCAGGTGTCGCTGTTCGACCTGATGAGCGGTGACGATGCCGAGCAGCATCGCCCCGAACTCGTCGACGAACCGGCCTGGACGACCAAGCGCAAGCTGCAGGAAGAAAAGCAGGCGCTGGGGTTCTACCTTTCTGGTCACCTGTTCGATGAATGCCGTGACGAGGTGCGCCGCTTTGCGCGTACGACGCTGGCCGACCTGGCTCGCGAAGTGACCGACAAGGGCAATGGCGGCGGCTACGGCAATCGCGACGCGCGTAACAAGACGGTGGCGGGCGTGATCGTCGGCCAGCGCACCCAGATGACGCAGCGCGGCAAGATGCTGATCGTCATGCTCGACGACGGCTCTGCCAGCGAAGCCACCGAAGTGACGGTCTTCAACGAAGTGTTTGAAGCCAACCGCGCGCTGTTCAAGGAAGACGAAGTGCTGATTGTGCAGGGCAGTGCCCGGCACGACATGTTCACTGGCGGCGTGCGCGTGACAGCCGAGTCGGTCATGGACATGACGCAGGCGCGCGCCAAGTTTGCGCGGGCGATCCGTCTGTCGATGAATGGCGATTCAACGGCGGCCAGGCTGCGCGACCTGCTCTCTCCGCATGTGGCGGCGGATGGCAATGGCGTCTCGGTGCGTATCAGCTACGTCTGCGAGCAGGCCCGCTGCGAAGCCGTGCTTGGCGACGCCTGGCGCATTGTCCCGAGCGAAGCGGCAATCGCCGCGCTGCGTCAGGCGCTGGACGCAGAGAACGTGGCAACGGTGTACGAGTAGTTCGAAGATGGCGCAGGGGGCGCCATCGCCGGGCACAGGCTCGGCACGACTGCAGTCTCAATACGATTATTACTAGAGCATCCATGAACGTCGGAATCTCGTGCAACGCGCTGGGCTACAGCGGCGGCAGCGAGCGCTACGCGATGGACCTGGTGCGCGGCCTGCATGAGCGCGACATCCGTCCCGTGTTCTTCGCCAAGATGGTGGACAAGGCGCTTCCCGAATACCGCCAGGTCAAGGCCGTTGCATTGCCCACACGCAAGCTGCCGGGCAAATTGAACGACCACGCGTTCGGCTGGCTGGTGCGCTATCTGGCCAAGCGTGAGCACATCGATCTGATGATCGGCTGCAACCGCACGGGGGCATCGGATATCGCCATTTGTGGCGGTACGCACGTTGGCTATCTCAAGAGCTTTTCCAAAGAGGCTGCCTTCTGGGACCGCCAGCAGATCGCGCTGGAGCGCCGAGACTATGTGCGCTCGCACGTTGTCGTTGCGCACTCGCGGTTGATGGCGCAGGAAGTGCTGGACTATTACGACATTCCGGCGGCCAAGGTGAAGACGGTGTACCCGCCGGTGAGCGAGACGAAGTTCTCGCCGGTGGGCGAGGCCGAGCGTCAGCGCCTGCGCGATGAGCTGGGCTTTGCGAAGGATCGCGTCACGTTTGTGTTCCCATCGTCGAGCCACAAGCGCAAGGGCTATCCGCTGCTGGAGGCGTTTTTCTCGAAGACGGATTTGCCTGTGCAGCTGGCGGTGATCGGACGGCCGGTGTCGTCGTCCTCGCCCAACATCCGCTACCTGGGATACCGCAAGGACATCGAGAATGTCTACCGCGCGGCGGACTACACGATTCTCGCTTCGCACTACGAGCCGTTCGGGCTGATCGGGGTGGAGTCTGTGCTGTGCGGCACGCCTGCCGTACTGGCAGCCAATATCGCCTGCACCGAGGTGATCTCGGAAGAAGGTGCGCCCACCTTTGATCTGAACGATCCAGCTACGCTGGCGCGCACGATCGAGGCGGCTGTTGCCCGCGCGCAGGCCGGCCAGGCGCGCCTCGCGAATCCGCGTGAACACCTGCGCTATGACCCGAGCATCGCTGCGCACATCGATGCACTGCTGGCGCTCGCACCCGGCGCGGGGACATTGCGATGAGCGGCTTGATGCAACGTGGCCGGACGCTGATATCCAGTGCGCTGGCGGCCCTGGCCGTGTTTGGAATTGCCATCCTCCCGGCTTTCATGCTGTCGGTGCGCGGCGCAGCGTTCCTGTCGTTCTTGCTGCTACTTATTGCTGCGATCTGGTCGATGCTGGCAGCGCCTGCAGAGGCCATGAACCGACTGCGAGCGATGTGGCGCGAATATCGCTGGCTGATTCTGGCAATGGCCGCCATGCCGACTGCCATGCTGATCAGTGCGCTATTGAATCCTGCCGCGCCGCGCAATGTGCCTTTTGCCTATGGGAGGCTCTGGTTGTTCGGCTTGGCGCTGTTTGCTCTGTTGCAATTGCGTCCTAAACAGTTGGAGAGTGTGCAATGGGGTTGTGTTGCGGGCGCGCTGGCCTCGGTAGTGTGGGCTTATCTCGAACTGCGTATCGGACGGCCAGACAAGATTGGCGCATTTGCCAATACCATCCCCTTCGGCAATCTATCGCTGTTGATGGGCTTGTTCTCGCTGATTTCCATTGGTTGGTCCAATCGTGACGGCTGGCCGCTTATCCTTTTGCGCGTGTTTGCAGGTGGCGCTGGGCTCTATGCGTCGTATCTGTCGCAGTCGCGGGGTGGCTGGATTGCAATCCCCATACTGCTGCTGATCGCCGTGGCGACGCTACGGCATGTGAGCTGGAAGAAGCGAGCGACTGCCTTGCTGGTGTTCTTCGCGCTGTTGGTGACCGTATGCGTGTCGTCGAGTATGGTGCGCACCCGCTTTGGTCAGGCGATGGAGGACATCCATGCCTATCAGGCGGGGCAAACCAACACCTCGGTCGGCATCCGCTTCCAACTTTGGAAGGCGGCGACGCTGATGTTGACGCGCCATCCACTAGCCGGGGTGGGAAGAGGCCAATTTGAGCCCGCTCTCAAGGCGATTCACGCGGAAGGCCTGATCACACAGGAAGCGACTGCCTTCGAGCATGCCCACAACGAGTTTCTATACAATGGCGCCACGCTTGGCGTGCTGGGCATAGGCGCGTTGCTGGCGCTGTATCTGGTGCCTGCCGTGTACTTTCTGCGAGCCGCCTTGTGCGACGATCGTGTTCTCCGTACCACGGGGGCGATGGGCCTCACGTTATGCGTCGGCTTCGTACTGTTCGGGCTGACCGAGGTGATGCTGATCATCGCGCAGACGGTCGTGTTCTACAGCGTGATGGTGGCCGTATTCACCGCGCATATTCATCGACGCCGGCAGCAGCTTGGCGCCGCTCCTGTTCTCTAAGATCGCTTTCGCATGTCCGCATCCAATCGAGCCACGCTCGCTGTCATCATCGTCGCCAAGAACGAAGCCGCTGATATCGGCGACTGCATCCGTTCCGTGCGCGACTGGGCGGACGATGTCATCGTCTTCGATTCCGGTAGCACGGACGGCACGCAGGACATCTGCCGCCAACTCGGTGCGCGCGTGTTCGAGACCGACTGGCCCGGCTACGGCGAACAGTCCAACCGCGCTCTGCGCGAGGCGCGCACCGACTGGGTGCTCTCGCTGGATGCCGACGAGCGCATCAGCCCCGAATTGCGGGCCGAGATGATCGCCGTACTGGAATCGGGCAGCTCGCACACTGTCTACTCCATGCCGCGCAGTTCCAGTTTTTGTGGCCGCTTCATGAAACACTCGGGCTGGTGGCCGGACCGCATTCGTCGTTTTTTCAAGCGCGAGCAGGTGACGTTCTTCGACGCACCGGTGCACTCGCACCTGGTCTTCGAGGGGACGGTGGGCGACTTCCGCGCGCCGATCATTCACTACTCGATTCCGGACCTGCGGGCTGCGCTCGATAAGGCCAACGATTATTCGACCGCCGGTGCAGCCGCAGCCTATGCCAAGGGCAAGCGCGCGTCGCTCGGTAGCGCGATCGGCCACGGGCTCTGGGCGTTCATCCGTACGTACATCATCCAGCGCGGCTTTCTCGATGGCGCGGAGGGCTTCATGCTCGCCGTGTCGAACGCCGAAGGCACCTATTACCGCTACATCAAGCTGATGATGCTGCATCGTCATGGCAAGCGCTGAGCCGCCGCGTCGCATCGCCCTCATCGTTACGACGTATAACCGCCCGGACGCGCTTGCCCGCGTGCTGGCAGGGTGTGGCGCCCAGACCGACCGCGCATTCGACGTCGTCGTCGCCGACGACGGTTCGCGCGATGACACACGCGTGGCGGTCGAAGCCGCTGCCAAGGTCGCGCCGTATCCGCTGCGCCATGTCTGGCACCCAGACGACGGCTTTCGTGCTGGTGAGATACGCAACCGCGGCGTGCTGGCGACGGATGCCGATTACCTTGTTTTTCTCGATGGCGATTGCGTGCCGCGTCCGGATTTTGTGGCCCGGCACCGCGCGTTGGCCGAGCAGGGGCGCCTGGTGTCTGGCAGCCGCATCCTGCTCGATGAAGCGATGACGCATGAAGTCATTACCCGGCAGATCGATATCCACCTGAAGGACCGCGCGTATTGGTTTGCCGCCTGGCGTGCGGGGCGCATCAACAAGTTCCTGCCGCTATTGGTGCCAGGTTTGCGGGCGCCGCGTACGTTCAAGGACACCAGCCTGCGCGGCATCAAGAGCTGCAACCTTGGCGTGTGGCGCAGCGATTTCGAGCACGTGAACGGCTTCGATCAGAGCTTCGTCGGGTGGGGCCATGAAGACGCCGACCTTGTTGTGCGCCTGTACAACGCCGGCGTGCGGCGCAAGCGCGGCTTCTGCGCGACTGAAGTCTTCCATCTATGGCATCGCGAGCAATCGCGCGAGCAGGAGAGCCCCAACTATCAGCGCATGATGGCTCGCCGCAATACCGACATCATCCGAGCAGAAACCGGGCTTACAGAGTTACGAGAGCAAGGCGCCTGAGCGGGCGCCGTCATGCTCACCAAGTCTTCTGCTGCTTGGCGATGCCGAGGAATGGCCGCACGAAGATCTGATAGAGGAACTTGCGCACAAAGATCTGGTGCAGATGGTGGCCGACACCGAGCCGGTTGTCGGCTTCGCGGCTTTTGATGGCGCGATCAGCTTCCAGGTTTGAGCCGCTATCGAAGTTCTGCACGCCAATCACATAAGGCACGACCGCACGCATCTGCACGATGCCTTCGCGCTCGAACTTGTACCAGTAGTCTGCGGCCAGCCACACGGGATAGAGCTGCTCGACCATGCGCTTGGCCGCGGCGCGCGTGACGAAATAACCATGCGCGAGCCACTGGTAGTTGGCAAGTTTGACCGTGCGGTGGTCCGCTGTCAGCGGTCGGGCGCTGCGCTTGTAGTAACGGTCGATGTGCGTGAGCAGTGTGACGATGGGTTCGTCGGGTGACACGCTCAGTGCCAGCGCATCGAGCACGGCGGGCACATCCGGCCCGAGTTTGGCATCGTCTTCCAGAATGAGCGCGTAGGGCAGATCCTGCTCGATCATTGCCCGGTAGACGCCAAGGTGGCTCAGCGCGCAGCCGACTTCGCCCACTGTCAATTCGCGGCTTTGGCTCGTAGCGCGTGCGTGGTCATAGTGGCGCGCAAGTTCGTCGGCGGGAAGTGTCTTACCGTACACGCCTGGGAAGCGGCGATGCGGCAGGCCCAACGCATCGAGTTGTCGCTCCAGGGCCTCGCGGCGCCCGGCGTCGTGGTCGAGATTGATGAAAAACGTGGGAACGCGCGAACTCATTGCGGAAGCGTCAGGTGATCCGCCGGCCAGTCTGGACCGGGCATTGCGCAGCAGGATGGGCCGGGTGGTGGATTGCCGCTAAAATGCCGGGTCGCCCGTCTGTCGGATGACCGCCGCCGCAGCGCACTTTATGGCGGCCATGCGATCGCCATGCGACGCAAGCTGCCCACCCTCATTTGAAAACGCCGTGAGTATACAAGCAAAGTCTGACCACCCAGCGCCCGCCAAGCCGATGCTCAAGCGGTTGTGGGGCTACCTTCGCCCCGAATTGACCGCCTTCATCCTGGCAATGGTCGCCATGGGTGTGGTGGCGGCCACGGAGGGGATCATCCCCAAGGTCGTGAAGGATTTGCTGGATCAGGGCTTCGGCGGTGAATACGCCGGAAAGCTGTGGCAGGTGCCGGCCATGCTGGTGGGGATTGCCGTGGTGCGCGGCATCGCGCAATTTGCGTCGACTTATCTGCTGAGCCTCGTCTCGAACAAGGTGCTGCTGAATCTGCGGATGAAGATGTTCGAACGGCTGCTGCAGGCGCCCGCTTCGTACTATCAGCGCAATACGGCCGCGTCGATCATCAACGCGGTCATCTTTGAAGTGAACCAAGTGCTGCAGGTGCTGACCGGTGTGTTCATCACGCTGGTGCGCGATTCAATGACGGTGCTGGCGCTGCTGATCTTCCTCTTCTACACCAACTGGCGCCTGACGCTGGTGGTGGCGGTGATCCTGCCGATCATCGGGCTGCTGATGTCGCGTATCAATCGCCGCCTGCGCTCGCTCAACCGCGAGAGCCAAAATCTGACCAATCAGGCCGCCTATGTGGTGGAAGAGGCCGTGGGCGGTTACAAGGTCGTCAAGCTGCACGGCGGCGAGGCGTATGAATCGCTGCGCTTCAATGCCATGACGAATCGTCTGCGTGGTTACGCCATGCGCGTGGCCGTGGCCGGTGGCCTGAACCAGCCGGTGACGCAGTTTCTGGCCGCGCTGGCGCTGTCGATCATCCTGGCCATTGCCATGATGCAGGCGCAAGCCAACCAGACCACGGTCGGCGGCTTTACCGGCTTTGTGATGGCGATGCTGTTGCTGATTTCGCCGCTCAAGCACCTGACCGACGTGAATCAGCCGCTGCAGCGGGGCCTGACCGCCGCCGAGTTTATTTTCGGCCTGATCGACACGCCGATCGAACCGCAAGAAGGCGGCAAGAAGATCGATCGCGCCCGCGGCGATGTTCGCTTCGATAACGTCACCTTCCGTTATGGCGAAGATGGTCGGGCAGCGCTCGACAACGTCAACTTGCACGTCAAGCCGGGCGAGGTCGTCGCGCTGGTCGGGCCGTCGGGCAGTGGCAAGACCACGCTGGTGAACCTGCTCCCGCGCTTCTTCGATCCGACCTCGGGCACGATCTCGCTCGACGGCGATGCGCTGGCGGATCTGGCGCTGTATGACCTGCGCCGCCAGATCGCTTTCGTGAGCCAAGATGTGGTGCTGTTCAATGACACCATCGCTGCCAACGTGGCCTATGGCGCGCGCGACGCCTCTGAGATCGACATGGCCCGCGTGCGCCGTGCGCTGGAAGCGGCTTATCTGACCGATGTGGTCGACAACCTGCCCGAGGGCATCGATACCAATGTCGGTGACAACGGCTCGAAGCTGTCCGGCGGACAGCGCCAGCGTCTGGCGATTGCGCGCGCGATCTACAAGGACGCGCCGATCCTGATCCTGGACGAAGCGACTTCCGCGCTGGATTCGGAGTCTGAGCGCCAGGTGCAGGCCGCCCTCGAACGCCTGATGGAAGGGCGTACGACGCTGGTGATCGCGCACCGTCTGTCGACCATCGAAAACGCCGACCGCATCATCGTGCTGGAGCACGGCAAGATCGCCGAAGCCGGCACGCACCGCGAACTCATCGAGCGCGATGGGTTGTATGCTGGACTCCATCGCATCCAGTTCGCCACTCAGTAAGCCTTCCTCACGGGCGGTGTGCTCAGGATGCTCAAATCAAAGGAGACATCGTGACGACCACCACGCCGCCCATCAGCCGGTTCCCTGTTCCTGAACTGGCCGACATTCCTGAAGATATTCGCGCGCGCATCCTGGAGGTGCAGGAGAAGAGCGGCTTTGTGCCGAACGTCTTCCTGGCGCTGTCGCATCGGCCCGACGAATGCCGCGCCTTCTTCGCGTACCACGATGCGCTGATGCTGCGCGAAGGCAGCAGTCTCACCAAGGGCGAGCGCGAGATGATCGTGGTCGCCACTTCCGCCGCCAACCAATGCTTGTATTGCGTGGTCGCGCACGGTGCCATCCTGCGCATTTACGAGAAGAATTCGCTGGTGGCCGACCAGGTGGCCGTCAATTACCGGAAAGCCGACATCACGCCGCGCCAGCGCGCCATGCTCGACTTTGCGATGAAGGTCTGCACCGCCTCGCACGCCGTCAACGACGCCGACTATGAAGCGCTGCGTGCGCACGGCTTCGATGACGAGGACATCTGGGACATCACCGGCATCACCGCGTTCTTTGGCCTGTCGAACCGCATGGCGAATGTGATTTCGATGCGGCCCAATGACGAGTTCTTCCTGCTCGGCCGCTTGCCGCGCGAGAAGAAGAAATAGGGCGCAACGGGCCTACGCCGTCAGCTCGCGCAGCGCTTCGAGCAGCTTGACGGCGGGGCTCGGCAGGATGCCGTGTCGACGCCGGAACGCCGTGAGGGTGCGGCGCGCCACCAAGCCGGGAATCGGTAGCGGCTCGATCACGCCGGCGCGGCGCTCCGCATCGATCATCGGTTCTGCCATCCAGCTCAGGAATCCGGAGCGTGCCACGAGGCTCTTGAGTGCCGTCACCGAACGGGTTTCCACCACAATGTTCGGCAGGCCCAAACCCGCGGCTTCGAATACCTGACGCATGTGCTCGTACGGGCCGGTACCGCGTGGCGGAACGGCCCAGAATGCATCCAGCGTATCGGCCAATGTCAGGCCAGGGCGATGGCGTAGCGAATGCTCCGGCGACGCAACCACGAAACTCGCATCCTCCCAGCGGCAATCCGCGATGGCGATGATTTCGTCGGTATCCGGCATCGCCATCGACAACGCGAGATCGATCTCGTGCTTGACCAGTCCTTCGGCCAGCCGATCCCACACGCCTTCGAGAATTTCCACGCGCAGGTTCGGCCAGCGGGCTACCACCGTGCCCACGGCCAACGGCAAGACATAGCTTGCGATGCTGCCCACGGCGCCCACACGGATCGTGCCCTTGGCAAGCCCGCGCATCGCGTCGATCTCTTCCTGTGCGTAATCGGCCCCGTGCTGCAGCAGCGACGCGTGCGGCAGGAGCGCCTGCCCGATGGCGGTCAGTTGCATTCCCTTGGAATGCCGCTCGAATAGCGGGGCGCCCACTTCGTCTTCCAATCGCTTGACGATGCGGCTGAGCGCCGGCTGCGTGACGTGGAGAACCTCTGCCGCACGCCCAAGGCTGCCCGCTGAAACGATGGTGGTAAAGGCGCGTAACTGGCGCAGATCGAAAGACATGCCAAAATGTAATGACTTTGGCGAAATAATTCAATATCGCGTTAAGAACTACGGATTCCATACTGGCGGCCTGTTCCGAGGAGGCTGCCCGTATGACCCGCACTTCGCTCGCGCTGACCACCATGCGCGACGCCACCATTGAGCTGCTGCGCCGGCTCGGCATGACCCACGTGTTTGGCAATCCGGGCTCGACCGAGCTGCCGATGTTTCGCGATTTTCCGGAGGATTTTCGCTACATCCTGGGGTTACAGGAAGCCGTGGTGGTGGGCATGGCGGACGGATTCGCACAGGCCACAGGCAATGCCGCGCTGGTGAACCTGCACTCGGCGGCTGGTGTTGGCAACGCCATGGGCAACATCTTCACGGCCTTCAAGAATCGCACGCCGCTGGTGATCACCGCCGGACAGCAGGCGAGGTCGATCCTGCCGTTCGACCCGTTTCTCGCTTCCAATCAGGCGACCGAGTTGGCCAAGCCGTACGTCAAATGGAGCATCGAGCCGGCGCGTGCCCAAGACGTGCCGCTGGCGCTGGCCCGCGCGTATCACATCGCAATGCAGGAGCCGCGAGGCCCCGTTCTGGTGTCGATTCCGGTGGATGACTGGGATCAGCCGACGGAGCCCGTTGCCGTGCACGAAGTTGCCACCGCGGTGCGGCCCGATCCCGTCACGCTGGCGCGCATCGGCGACCTGCTCGACGCGGCGCAGCGGCCGGCGTTCGTGGTGGGGGCCGCAATTGACCGCGCTGGCGCATGGGACGCCGTCGTACAACTCGCCGAGAGACACAACGCGCGCGTGTTCACCGCACCAATGGCCGGGCGTGGCGCGTTTCCCGAAGACCACCGCCTGTTCGCCGGTTTCCTGCCCGCCATGCGCGAAAAGATCGTCAGCCTGCTGCAAGGGCACGACGTGGTGTTCGCGCTCGGCGCACCGGCGTTTACGTACCACGTGGAAGGCCATGGGCCGCATGTGCCGGTCGGGGCGAAGCTCGTGCAGTTGATCGACGATCCAGCGACCGCTGCGTGGACGCCTGAGGGCATTTCCGCCGTCGGCAACATCCGCTTGGGCGTGCTGGATTTGCTCGCCCGCCCAGCGCCACCGGCACGGCCGCTGCCCGCGTCACGCGTCAAATCGCCGCGAGCCGAGCCAGGCTCACCCATGTCGGTCGCCTTTGTTCTGCAGACGCTCGATACCGTGCGCGGCCCGGCAGACATCGTCGTCGAAGAGGCTCCGAGTGCGCGCTCAACCATGCAGGCTTACTTGCCGATGCGACGTTCGGGAGCGTTCTACACGATGGACAGCGGCGGCTTGGGCTACGGCATGCCGGCCGCAGTTGGCGTGGCACTCGCCAAACCGGGCACACGCGTGATTGGTCTGATTGGCGACGGATCGAGCATGTATTCCATCCAGGCGCTGTGGAGCGCAGCGCTGCTCAAGTTGCCCATGACATTCGTGATCCTGAACAACCGCCGCTATGCGGCCCTGCAGGATTTCGCGCCGGTGTTCGGCTTTGCGCCGACCGACGCCGTGCAGGGCACGGATCTGCACGGCATCGATTTTGTCGGCCTGGCCCGCGCCATGGGCTGCACCGGCCAGCGCGTGAGTGACCCGCATGCGCTGGAGGCCGTGCTGCGCACCGCGCTGCAATCGACCGGACCAACCTTGATTGAAGTGGAGATTGCCTGATGACAAATACGAACATTGCCCAGTCGGACGCGGCGCAGAACATCTCGATGCTGATCAACGGCGAGCGAGTGCAAGCTGCCAGTGGCGCCGTCTTCGAGCGGCGTAACCCGCTCGACGGCACCGTGGCCACGCGTGCACCCGCCGCCACGGTGGACGATGCGCGCCGCGCCATCGATGCCGCTGCAGCCGCATTCCCGGCCTGGGCGGCGATGGGCCCGACAGAGCGCCGTGCGTTGCTGATGCGTGCTGCACAAGCGCTTGAAGCCAAGGGCGAGGCATTTGCCGCAGCGATGGCTGCCGAAACAGGCGCCTCCGCACTGTGGGCCGGATTCAACGTGCATCTGGCCGCGAGCGGCTTGCAGGAAGCCGCCGCCATGGTCACACAGATTGCGGGCGAGATCATTCCGTCCGACGTGCCCGGCAGCCTCGCCATGGGCGTGCGCCAACCGGCAGGCGTCGTGCTGGGCATCGCGCCGTGGAATGCGCCGGTCATCCTCGCCGTGCGCGCGATTGCGTTGCCGCTGGCGTGCGGTAACACCGTCGTGCTCAAGGGCTCGGAAGTTTCGCCCGCCACGCACGGGCTCATCATTGAAGCCTTGCAAGAGGCGGGCTTGCCAAACGGCGTCGTCAATTTTGTGACGAATGCTCCGGCCGATGCGGGCGCGGTGGTGGAAGCGATGATCGCGCACCCGGCAGTGCGGCGCGTCAACTTTACTGGCTCCACGCGCGTGGGTCGGATCATCGCGCAGACCTGCGCGACGTATCTGAAACCTGTGGTGCTGGAGTTGGGCGGCAAGGCGCCGCTGCTGGTGCTGTCGGATGCGGATATCGATGCCGCTGTCGACGGTGCAGCGTTTGGCGCATTCGCCAATTCTGGCCAGATCTGCATGTCCACCGAGCGCATCATCGTGGACGAGTCCATCGCCGATGCGTTCGTTGCCAAGCTGGCGGCCAAGGCTGCAGCGCTGCCGCTGGGCGATCCGCGCAAAGGGCCGGCGGTGCTGGGCTCGGTGGTCGACATGAGCACTGTCGACCGCTGCAATCACCTCATCGACGACGCCCTCGCCAAAGGCGCGAAACTGCTGTGCGGCGGCAAGGCCACCAGCACGTTGATGCCCGCCACGCTGCTCGACCACGTCACGCCCGACATGCTGATCTATGCGGAAGAATCGTTCGGCCCCGTCAAGGGCATCGTGCGCGTAAGCGGCGACGATGCCGCCGTTGCCTGTGCGAATGACAACGCGTACGGCTTGTCGTCTGCCGTGTTCAGCCGCGATGTAGCACGCGCGATGAACGTCGCTCGCCGCATCGAATCTGGCATCTGCCACATCAATGGACCGACCGTCCACGATGAGGCGCAGATGCCGTTTGGTGGCGTCAAGGCAAGCGGCTTCGGGCGCTTCGGCGGCCGCGCTGGCATGGCGGAGTTCACCGAGCTGCGCTGGATGACGGTGCAGACCACGCCGCGCCATTACCCGTTCTGAGCTGAGATGCCGATGAAGATCGCAATTCTGGGGGCGGGCGCGATGGGCTCGTTGTTTGGCGGGCTGCTGGCCGAAGCTGATCAACACGTCACGCTGCTCGACATCAACGATGCGCATCTGCACGCGATTGCCGCACACGGTTTGCGGCTGGAAACCGCCACCGGCGACCGGCACGTCCGCAATCTGCAGGCCCTGCGTCCCGGCGACGCGACAGACGTGCCTGACTTGGTGATCGTCTTTACCAAGGCGATGCATACGCGGACGGCACTTGCGAGCGTGCGTCACCTGATCGGTGAATCGACGCATGTGCTGACGCTTCAGAACGGGCTGGGCAACGTGGAGGCGCTGGCTTCGTTGGTGCGGCGAGCGCGCGTCTTTGTTGGCGTCACGACGTGGCCCGCAGATTTGGCTGGCCCGGGTCACGTGCGGTCACACGGCTCAGGTGTGATTCGCCTGATGAGCGCAGACGGCGAGCGGCCTCCGATACTCGCACGCGTGGTGGATGCGCTATCCGCCGCCGGTCTGAACTGCCAGGCCGATGACAACGTGTGGGGCGCCGTGTGGGAGAAGGTCGCCTTCAATGCCGCGCTCAATCCGCTGTGCACGGTCCTGAACCAGCCTGTCGATGCGATAAGCGCGGTGGAAGACGGCCCAGCCTTGGCACTGACCATCGTGGACGAAGTGCTAGCCGTGGCGCGCGCGAGCGGCATCAACGTCGATGCCGCCAAGGTGAGCGACAACGTGCGACACGCCATCGTCGCGCATCGCGGACACAAGCCGTCAATGCTGCAAGACGTGCTGGCCGGACGTCCGACCGAGATCGAATCCATCAATGGCGCCGTGGTGGCGACGGCGCGCCGGCATGGCGTACCGGTGCCTCACACCGAGACGTTGATGCAATTGGTGCGATTGGTGCAGGCGAGCACCGTGCACCAGCAGGTGCCTTAGCAGACCGAGATACCCCGGGTCTTATTCGATGGCGCGCAGACGCCACATCAACGGAGACAACCACATGATGAGCAGTTCCAGATTGGTGAGCGCGGCGGTGGTATTGCATTGCGCTTTCGCATGTTTGGCATCCCAGCGGAGGCCGGCATGAGTCAGAACTCCACCACGGTCGATATCGGTACGGTCCTTGATGACGGGCCGTTTTCCCTTGCACAGAAGTTGGCGGTGCTGCTTGCGGCCTTCGCTATAGTCATGGACGGCTTCGACGGCCAGTTGATCGGCTTCGCCATCCCCGTACTCATCAAGGAGTGGGGCATCACGCGCAATGCGTTCGCCCCAGCGGTGGCGGCCGGCCTGATCGGCATGGGGCTGGGCAGCGCGTTGGCGGGCCTGTTTGCCGATCGCTTTGGGCGACGCTGGGCGTTGATCGGCAGCGTGTTCGTGTTTGGCATAGCGACGTGCTCGATCGGTTTCGCACCCAATGTGGCGACGATTGCCGCGCTGCGATTTATCGCAGGCCTGGGCATTGGCGGCGCGCTCCCAAGCTCCACGACGATGACGGCGGAGTTCACGCCTGCGCGTCGTCGCACGCTGGCCGTGACGGCCACGATCGTATGCGTGCCGCTGGGCGGGATGCTGGCGGGCTTGTTTGCCGGCCACGTGCTGCCGCTTTATGGCTGGCGAGGGCTGTTCTGGATTGGCGGTGCGCTGCCGCTCGTGCTTGGATTTGTGTTGGTGGCCGCGCTGCCTGAATCGCCGCGCTTCCTGGCGCGACGTCAATCGCACTGGCCGCAACTTGCGCATCTGCTATCGAAGATGGGGCGCGATGTACCCGCCAATACGGCGTTTGCCGATGTGGCGGGTCAGAAGGTCATTCAGCACGCCAGTTTCCGCTCGCTTTTCGCGCCGGGGCAGGCACGCGACACGGTGGCGCTGTGGGCGGCCTTCTTCATGTGTCTGCTCGCCGTGTACGCAGCGTTCAGCTGGCTGCCGACGATGCTGGCTTCAGAAGGTTTGAGCGTGAGCGTGGCGGGCTCGGGACTGACGGCGTACAACCTGGGCGGGGTGATCGGCGCGTTGGTCTGCGCGGTGACGATCGCACGGTGGGGATCGCGTTGGCCAATGGCGCTGTGTTGCGTGGGCGCGGCCGTGAGCGCCTTTGCGTTGCAGGGTGTCGATGCAAAGCTCAACACGAACTTGCTGATCGTCGGCCTGGGGCTGCATGGGCTGTTCGTCAATGCTGTGCAATCGACGATGTATGCGCTGTGCGCCTACGTTTATCCGACGGCCGTGCGCGCGACAGGCACGGCATCGGCGGTGGCATTTGGGCGGCTGGGCGCAATTCTCAGCGCGTTTGCCGGCGCAATCGTCATCACCGCTGGCGGCTCCGTGGCCTATCTGGCCATGCTCGGAATCGTGATGTTGGTGGTGTTGGCCGCGCTGCTCGCCATGCGCGAGCAGATTCCGCGTCTAACGGAGCGTGCGCGAGCATCCATGGCAGCTGCGCCGGTTTCGCACGGCAGCCCGGTCAAACCGTAGCTGCCGCGCTCGGCGCAGTGCTACATCAGAATGATGTCGTACTGCTCCTGGCTGGCCGCCGACGATTCCACCTGCAGCGAAATCGGCTTGCCGATGAAGTCGCCCAGCATCGCAAGGTGCTGGCTTTCTTCTTCCAGGAACAGGTCGATGACCGACTGCGAAGCAAGGATGCGGAATTCGCGCGGATTGAACTGCCGCGACTCACGCATGATCTCGCGCAGGATGTCGTAGCACACGGTGCGCGGCGTCTTCACCTGACCCTTGCCCTGGCACACCGGGCACTGCTCGCACAGCACATGCGCGAGCGACTCCCGCGTGCGCTTGCGCGTCATCTCCACCAGCCCAAGCTGCGAGAAACTGTTGACGGTGATGCGGGTGCGGTCGCGCGACAGCGCCTTGCGCAGTTCCGCCAGCACCGCGTCGCGATGCTCGGCCGACTCCATGTCGATGAAGTCGATGATGATGATGCCGCCCAGGTTGCGCAGCCGAAGTTGCCGCGCGATGGTGTGCGCTGCTTCCAGGTTCGTCTTGAAGATCGTGTCGTCGAAGTTGCGCGCGCCCACGTAACCGCCGGTATTGACGTCGATGGTCGTCATCGCCTCGGTCTGGTCGATCATCAGGTAGCCACCCGATTTCAGGTCGACCCGGCGCGACAGCGCGCGCTCAACCTCCGCCTCGATGTTGTACAGGTCGAAGATCGGCCGTTCTCCGGTGTAATGCGTCAGGCGCTCGACCACGGCCGGCGTGTATTCCTGCGCAAACTCGACGAGCTTCTGGTGGTTCTCGCGCGAATCGACCTGGATGCTGCGCGTTTCGTCCGTCACGAAATCGCGCAGCACGCGCTGGGCGAGGTTCAGGTCCTGATACAGGATCGACGGGGCGGGCAGGGTGGTCGCGTTGTGACGGATGGTCGCCCAGATCTTGCGCAGGTAAGCGACGTCGTTGGCCAGTTCTTCGTCGGTCGACTCTTCGGCGATGGTGCGCACGATGAAGCCGCCGCGCTCTTCGACGGGCACCATGGCGGTCACGCGCGCACGCAGCGCCTCACGCTCGGCCTCGTTGCCGATCTTCTGCGAGATCCCGATGTGCGGGTCTTGCGGCAGATACACCAGCGTGCGGCCGGCAATGCTGACTTGCGTGGACAGCCGAGCGCCCTTGGTGCCGATCGGATCCTTGATGACCTGCACCATCAGCGCCTGGCCTTCGAAGAGCGTCTTCTCGATGGCGACCTGCGGTGTGGGCGGCGCGTCCTTGGCGTCACGCGGGTGCCAGATGTCGGCCACATGCAAAAACGCTGCACGCTCCAGCCCGATATCGATAAAGGCCGATTGCATGCCGGGCAGCACGCGCACCACCTTGCCAAGGTAAATGTTGCCGACCAAGCCGCGCGTCAGTGTGCGCTCGATGTGAAGTTCTTGAACGGCGGCTTGCTGGACGATGGCCACGCGCGTTTCTTGCGGCGTGATATTGACGAGGATGTCTTCGGACATGGAGAGGTACCAAGAGAGCGGGTTTCAGCACCCGCCTCAGGGCTTGATCGTATGCGCCCGAAGCGTGTCTTGAAACCGGCCCTCGCACGCTGTCCGGTGCGTGGTTCAGCGGCCGGTCAGGGGCGAGTTACAGCGTGATGCCCGCCTGTGCGAGCAGTGCGGCGGTCTCGAACAAGGGTAGACCCATGATACCCGAATAGCTTCCCGAAATATGGGCCACAAAGGCGGCCGCGCGACCCTGGATGCCGTACGCGCCCGCCTTGCCGAAGGGTTCGCCGCTGGCGATGTAGCGGGCGATGTCGTTGTCTGTCAGCACCGCAAAGCGCACGTCGGAAATGGACAGCGCGTGCATCGGCGTGCCGCTGGTGGTGACGACCGTTACGGCGGTCAGCACACGGTGCTCGCGGCCGGACATCGCGCGCAGCATGCGGTGGGCATCGGCTGCGTCGGTTGGTTTCCCGAGGATCTCGCCGCCCAGGCAGACCGTGGTGTCCGACGTCAGGATCGGCAGGGCAGGGAGGTTGCGTGCAATGCGGCGGCGCACCGCGGCCTGTGCCTTCAATGCGCAGACACGTTGAACGTAGTCGTCGGGCGTTTCGCCGGGGAGCACGGCTTCCAGCGCTTCGGCATCTTCGTCGTCGCCGGCCAGCAGCAGCTCGAAGCGCGCGCCGATCTGGCGCAACAGTTCCTGCCGGCGCGGGCTCTGCGAGGCGAGATAGAGGTGTGGCGCGCCGGGTGCATCCATGGTCATACGCGGTGGTATGGGTGGTTTTGCGTGATGCTCCACGCGCGGTAGAGCTGTTCGGCCAGCAGCACGCGCACCATGCCGTGCGGCAGCGTCAGGCTCGATAGGCGGATCAGCGTGCGAGCCTTAGCCTTGAGCGCCGGGTCCAGCCCATCAGCGCCGCCGATCACGAAGGCGATGTCGCCGCCTTCCTGTTGCCATCCGGCGAGGGATTCTGCGAGTGCGACTGTGGTGAGGTCTTTGCCGCGCTCATCCAGCGCGATCATGCGACAGCCCTTGGGCAGCGCGGCTTCAATGCGCGCTGCTTCAAGCTGCATGACGGTGGCGGCCGTGCGGCTGCCGGAGCGCTGCTCAGGCTTGATTTCGCGCAGTTCGATGCGCAGTTCGGGCGGCATGCGCTTGGCATATTCAGAGAAGCCGTCCTCGATCCAGGACGGCATCTTGTGCCCCACGGCAACGATCAGCAACTGCATGGCGAGACTGCGCGCTCGACGTTACGCTGCGCGTTTCTTGGCCGGAGCGCGCTTGGCTGCCGTCTTGGTTGCCGTTTTTGCGGCGGTCTTGGTGGCGGTCTTGCCAGCACCGGTTGCCCGCTTGGTAGCGGGCTTCTTGGCGGGAGCCTTCTTGGCCGGTGCGCCGGCCTTGGTCGGGCGTTCGCCTGCCAGCTTCGGCTTGGTGGTGCGGCGCTTGGCCGGCGTGACCTCTTCGGCCTCGTCTTCCTCGTCGTCGTAACCTTCGCTGGCCTTGGGCAGGCCGCGCTTGCCGGTGCCGCCCAGTTCGATGCGCACCGGCTTGTCGCCCCAAATTTCTTCGAGGTTGTAGTACTGGCGCAGCTGCGGCTGCATGATGTGGACCACGGCGTCGCCGCAGTCGACCAGCACCCATTCGCCCACGTCTTCGCCTTCCACGGCGATGACGTGGCCGCCGGCTTCCTTGACGGCGTCACGCACCGATGCGGCCAGCGCCTTGGTCTGGCGATTGGACGTGCCGCTGGCGATGACCGTGCGATCGAACAGTTCGGTCAGGTGGGTCGTATTGAAGACCTTGATGTCTTGCGCCTTGACGTCTTCGAGCGCGTCGACGATCACGCGTTGTAGTTTGCGAATATCCATACTGAGTGAGAAGAACGTTTAAAGGGCGAGAAAAAGGTCAGAAAAAATCGCGTGAATGTGGTCAATCACGCGGTCAAGCACTGACCGTGCCATTGGCACGGCGGTACAGCGAATGCGATTGGATCAGGTCGGCCACCCCGGCGGGCAGGTCGGTGTCGCAGCGCGCGCCGGTGGCAAGTTGCTGGCGCAGGCGGGTGGATGACAGGTCGACAGCCAAGGTCTGGTCGATCCACATATGGCCGGCGGGTGCGCATTGTATCAATGCTGTGTCGCCCCGGCGCACATCAAGTTCGCGCTGCACCGGCGCATGCAGCGCCTGAAGGTCGAAACCGGGGCGCGTGGCGACGCACAAGTGAACGTATTCGAACAGGTCCTGCCAGCCGTGCCAGGTGTCCAGGCCGACAAGCTGGTCGGCGCCCATGAGCCATGCCATGGAGGTATCCGGGCCGTAAACACCGCGCAATTCACGTACGGTGTCGATGGTGTAGCTGGGGCCGTGGCGGTCGACTTCCATGCTGCTCACGTGGACGCGCGCGCGGCCACCGCGTACCGCTTTGGCGGCGAGTTCGGTCATGGCAAAGCGCAACGGTGCCGGCGTGATGTCGGCGGCTTTCTGCCACGACACGCCGGTGGGAATCCACAGCAGCTCATCCAGGTCGAGGCGGGCAATGCACAGCTCGGCCAGGGCGATGTGGCCGACATGCGGCGGATCGAACGTGCCGCCCAGCAAGCCAAGCCGGTAGGGGCGATCGAGATCGGGGCGCACGAATGAGGGAAGCGTCATACCCAATCGCGCGCCGGCAGGAAATCGGTGTACAGCGCGGCCTCCGGCGAACCCGGTTCCGGCTGCCAGTCGTAGCGCCAGTTGGCGACCGGCGGCATCGACATCAGGATGGATTCCGTGCGGCCGCCGCTTTGCAGGCCGAACAGCGTGCCGCGGTCGAAGACCAGGTTGAACTCGACATAGCGGCCACGGCGATAGGCCTGGAATGCGCGTTCGCGCTCACCGTAGGGGGTGGTGTGGCGTTGCTCCGCGATGGGCAGCCAGGCGGGCAGGAAGGCGTCACCCACCGAGCGCATCATCTCGAAGCTGCGCTCGAAGCCCAGCTCGGCAAAGTCGTCGAAGAAGATGCCGCCGACGCCGCGCGCTTCCTTTCGGTGTTTCAGATAGAAATAGTCGTCGCACCATTGCTTGAAGCGGGGGTACAGCTCATCGCCGTAGGGGGCCAGGGCGCCCTGGCAGGTACGGTGGAAGTGAGAGGCGTCTTCGGCGAAGCCGTAGTAAGGCGTGAGATCCATGCCGCCGCCGAACCACCAGACGGGCTCGGCATCGGGGCGCACGGCGACGAAGCAGCGCACATTCATATGCACCGTCGGCACGTACGGGTTGCGCGGATGGAAGACCAGCGACACGCCCATCGCCTCGAACCCGCGCCCGGCCAATTCGGGCCGGTTGGCGGTCGCGGAGGGGGGCAGGGTGTCGCCCATCACGTGCGAAAAACCGACGCCGCCGCGCTCAAGTATTGCGCCGTCTTCGAGGATGCGGGTGCGGCCGCTGCCGCGCAGGCGCTCGGTGGGCGGTTTTTCCCACGCGTCGGTGCTGAATGTGCCGCCGTCCAGCGCGCTGGCGGCAGTGGTGATGCGGTCCTGCAGGTCCAGCAGGTAGGCGCGGACGGCTTGGGTATCCATGCGATCAGGAGGGGCCGCTCGTAAGGTCGAGCCGGGCCGAGTCATGCGGTTGTCACCATTGTAGCGGGCGGGCCACCGGGGCAAGTTGGGGATCACCCGGGGTGACGGAGGCCGCGCCTGCCCCATGGTGGGGCAAGCTCTGCCGGCGGTCGGTCAATGGCGGATGGCGCGATGGCCGATATCGGTCCGGTACTGGGCGCCGTCAAAGTGAATCTGCTCGATAGCGTTGTACGCCGCACGCTGGGCCGCCTTGACGGTATCGGCCAGGCCAACCACGCACAGCACCCGGCCGCCGTTGGTGGTCAGCACGCCGTCCTTGAGCGTGGTGCCGGCATGGAAGGTGACGCTGTCTTCGGTTTCCTTCGGGATGCCGGTGATGACGTCGCCCTTGCGCGGCGTGTCCGGATAGTTGTGGGCGGCCATGACCACGCCCAGCGCGGTGCGGCGGTCCCAGTCCAACTCCATGCCGTCGAGCTTGCCGTCGATGGCGCGGTCGAGCACGTCGTACAGGTCGGTCTTCATGCGCGCCATGATGGGCTGCGTTTCCGGATCACCCATGCGGCAGTTGAATTCGAGCGTCTTGGGGTTGCCTTCTGCGTCGATCATCAGGCCGGCATACAGAAAACCGGTGTACGGGATGCCGTCTTTTTCCATGCCGCGGATGGTCGGCATGATGATCTCGCGCAGGGCGCGGGCATGCAGCGTGGGCGTGACCACCGGCGCAGGCGAGTAGGCGCCCATGCCGCCCGTGTTGGGGCCGGCGTCGCTGTCGAGCAGACGCTTGTGGTCCTGGCTGGTGGCCAGTGCCACGACGTTCTTGCCGTCGCACACAACGATGAAGCTGGCTTCTTCGCCGGCGAGGAATTCTTCGATCACCACGCGCGCACCGGCGTCACCCAGGCGGTTGTCAGCCAGCATCATGTCGATGGCGTTGTGCGCTTCTTCGGCGGTCATTGCCACGACCACGCCCTTGCCGGCGGCCAGGCCATCGGCCTTGATGACAATCGGGGCGCCTTCCTGGTCAATGTACGCGTGCGCCTGCGCAGCATCGCTAAAGGTCTGGTACTTGGCGGTCGGAATGCCGTGGCGGTGCATGAACGCCTTGGCGAAATCCTTCGACGATTCGAGCTGTGCGGCGGCCTTGGTCGGCCCGAAGATGCGCAGGCCCTTGGCGCGGAACAGGTCGACGATGCCGGCGGCCAGCGGTGCCTCCGGCCCGACCACCGTGAAGTGGATGCCCTCGCGCTCGGCAAAGGCGGCCAGCACTTCCGGATCCGTGATCGGGAGGTTCTGCAGGCGCTTGTCGAGCGCCGTGCCGCCGTTGCCGGGGGCTACGTATACCACCTGCACCTTGGGCGAGCGTGCCAGCTTCCATGCCAGGGCGTGCTCTCGACCGCCCGAACCGACCACCATCACTTTCATGCTGTACCTACCTGAAATTGCAAAATCCGATTCGAAATCTGGAAAACAAAAACGGCGATCGTGAGGTCGATCGCCGTTATGCGCGTGTCCGGGGCTTACTCCCCGATGACCGCGTTGGTGAAGACTTCCTGCACGTCGTCCAGGTTTTCCAGGACGTCGAGCAGCTTCTGCATCTTGACCGCGTCTTCGCCGGTGAACTCGACTTCAGTCTGCGGCTTCATGATGACTTCGGCCAGTTCCGCCTTGAAGCCGGCGGCTTCCAGCGCGGTCTTGACCTTGGCGAAATCGTGCGGCGGGCAGATGACTTCGAGCGAGCCGTCTTCATGCGTGACGACATCGTCGGCGCCGGCTTCCAGCGCGGCGTCCATCAGCTTGTCTTCCGGCGTGCCGGGGGCAAAGATGAATTGGCCGATGTGGTCGAACAGGAACGCGACGGAGCCCGATGTGCCCATGTTGCCGCCGTACTTGTCGAAGCCGTGCCGGACTTCAGCCACGGTGCGCGTGCGGTTGTCGGTCAGGCAGTCGACGATTATGGCTGCGCCGTTGATGCCGTAGCCTTCGTAGCGGATTTCTTCGTAGTTCGCGCCTTCCAGGCCGCCCACACCGCGCTGGATGGCGCGGTTGATGTTGTCCTTGGGCATGTTTGCGTCGGTGGCCTTGTCCATGGCCAGGCGCAGGCGCGGGTTGGAGTCGGCATCGCCGCCGCCCAGGCGGGCCGCCACGGTGATTTCCTTGATCAGGCGCGTCCAAACTTTGCCGCGCTTGGCGTCGGCAGCGGCTTTCTTATGCTTGATGTTGGCCCATTTGGAATGACCGGCCATGAAACTCTCCGAGCGGAATGCAGTGGAATCTGGCGCCCAGATGGCGGTTTGACGCCACCTGCACGCTCTATAATCGGTCGCGGATTTTAGCATGCTGCACACGCCCGCCGCCCCGTCCATCCGGTCGACTTGCTGGTGTGTCATCCCCCCAGATTGATCCTCGTCCAAACGCCATGACCGATCCCATCCTGATTGCCAAGAACGCCAAAGCGGAGTTGGTGCTGTTGCCCCAGCTCGCCAACCGGCATGGCTTGATCACCGGCGCCACTGGCACCGGCAAGACCGTCACCCTGCAAACGATCGCCCAGGGCTTGTCGAAGATTGGTGTGCCAGTCTTTCTGGCCGACGTAAAAGGTGACCTGACCGGCATTTCGCAAGCCGGCCAGTCGAACGACAAGCTCAAGGCCCGCCTGCAGGAGCGCGGCCTGGAAGAGCCGCAATGGGCTGGTTGCCCCGTCACGTTGTGGGATGTGTATGGCGAACGCGGCCACCCCGTGCGCGCCACCGTGTCCGACATGGGCCCGCTGATGCTCTCGCGCATGCTTGAGTTGAATGACATCCAGACCGGCGTACTGAACCTCGTCTTCAAGATTGCGGACGACTCGGGCCTCGCGCTGCTCGACATGAAAGATCTGCGCGCGATGCTCCAGCACGTTGGCGAGCATTCGTCGGACTACACGAACAAGTATGGGAACATCTCGTCGGCCAGCATCGGGGCCATCCAGCGCAACCTGATCGCCCTGGAAGAGCAGGGTGCCGACCAGTTCTTCGGCGAGCCGATGCTCGACATCAACGACCTAATGCAGACCGTGCGCGGCCAGGGCGTGATCAACATCCTGGCGGCCGACAAGCTGCTCAATGCGCCCAAGTTGTATGCGACGTTCCTGCTGTGGATGCTCTCCGAGCTGTTCGAGCATCTGCCCGAGGTGGGCGACGTGGACAAGCCCAAGCTCGCTTTCTTCTTTGACGAGGCGCACCTGCTGTTCAATGACGCACCGCCGTCCCTGCTGCAGAAGGTGGAGCAGGTGGTGCGGCTGATCCGTTCCAAGGGCGTAGGCGTGTACTTCGTGACGCAGAACCCGGCCGACGTGCCGGACACGGTGCTCGGCCAGCTCGGCAACCGCGTGCAGCACGCGTTGCGCGCCTTCACCCCGCGCGATCAGAAGGCCGTGAAGGCGGCCGCGACAACGATGCGCGCGAACCCGGAGTTCAGCATCGAAGAAGCCATCGGCGAACTGGCCGTGGGCGAGGCGCTGATTTCCATGCTTGACGAGGGCGGTCGCCCGGAGATCACGCAGCGTGCGTTTGTCGTTCCGCCCGCATCGCGCATCGGCCCGATCTCGGATGACGAGCGCCGCGAGCTGATGAGCAATTCGCTGGTGGCCGGCCGCTATGACACGGCAATCGATCGCGAATCGGCGTACGAAATCCTGAGCGGGCGTGTGGCAAAGGGCGGGCCAGCATCCTCGCCCGCACCGGGTTCCATCGGCACGGATTTCGGTGCATCGACAGGTTCAGCACCCGCACCCGCGCCAGCACCCGCACAACAGGAGAGCGGCGGATGGCTTGGCGATGTCGGCGCAATCCTGACGAAGGGTACGGGCCGCAGCGGCCGTGGCGATTCGATTGTCGAAACGTTGGCCAAGTCGACGATGCGTACCATCGGTTCGACGGTCGGGCGCGAAATCGTGCGCGGCGTGCTGGGCAGCATTCTGGGCGGGTCGAAGAAGCGCTGAGCGCCTCCAGCGTACCAAAGACAACAGCCGGCAATGCCGGCTGTTTTTGTTTGCGCTGAGCGCTTGCGCGTTCAGTTCTTCGTGCCGAACAGGCGGTCGCCTGCATCACCCAGGCCCGGGATGATGTAGGCGTTTTCATCCAGGTGCGAATCGAGCGACGCGACGAACAGCTTCACGCCCGGATGTGCCTGCTGGAACACCTCCACGCCTTCGGGCGCCGCGACGAGCGCCAGGAACAGAATGTTCTCGTCGGGCACGCCGCGCTTCTTCAGCACGTCGACAGCGTGTACGGCCGAGTAGCCGGTGGCGACCATCGGATCGCACAGGATGAAGGTGCGGTCCTCCAAATCCGGCAGGCGCACGAGGTATTCCACCGGGCGGTGTTGCTCGTCACGGTACACGCCGATGTGGCCGATACGCGCGGACGGAATCAGTTCCACCAGCCCGTCGCTCATACCCACGCCTGCGCGCAGCACCGGCACCACAGCGAGCTTGCGGCCCGCGATGACGGGCGCTTCCATCGGGCCCATCGGCGTGTCGATGTGGCGGCTGGTCAGCGGCAGGTTGCGCGTGATCTCGTAGCCCATCAGCAAGGTGATCTCGCGCAGCAGCTCGCGGAACGTGCGCGTGGACGTGTCCTTGTCGCGCATGTGCGTGAGTTTGTGCTGGATCAGCGGGTGATTGAGGATGAACAGGTTCGGAAAGCGCGGATCTTGTTTCATGGCGGCAGGGGATTCTCAGATGGGGCGCATTGTACCGGCGCGCCCCGTGTCGATTTTGGAAGCGCTCAGCGGCGGCCGCGCATCAGGATCACATACACCACAGCCGAAATGGCGAGGCCCACGAACCATGCATACGTGTACAACGCTTCGAATACGCCTGGCACGCTGGCGACAAACCCGGCCTGCTTGAAGAAACCCGGCAGATTGGGCAGCACGCCGATGATGAGCGCGACGATGGCGCGGCCGTTCCAGCCGTTGCCGTAACCGTAAGGGCCGTCCACGCGGAAGAGTTCGCCGGTCTTGAGCACGGTGCGGCGCACCAGGAAATAGTCGACCATCATGATCCCGGCCACCGGGCCCAGCAGCGCGCCGTAACCAACCAGCCACGTGAAGATATAGCCCTTGGTCGTCTCGAGAATCTTCCACGGCATCATCGCCAGGCCGATGCCCGCCGTGATGTAGCCGCCGATGCGGAATGAAATGCGATGCGGCGCCAGGTTCGAGAAGTCATACGCCGGCGAAACCACGTTGGCGGCGATGTTCGTCATCAGTGTGGCGGTGATCAGCGCCAGCAGGGCCACGATGACCGACGGGCCGGTCATCTTGCCGGCCAGCGTGACCGGATCCCAGATGGCCTGACCGTAGATGACCACCGTGGACGACGTGACGAGCACGGCCACCAGCGCCAGCAGCCCCATCGGGAGCGGCAGGCCGATCGCCTGTCCGACGAGCTGATCGCGCTGGCTGCGCGCGAAGCGGGTGAAGTCGGGAATGTTCAGGGCCAGCGTGGCCCAGTAGCCGACCATGGCGGTGAGGGACGGCCAGAAGAAGCCCCAGAACTCGCCGGCGCGCTTGCCGCCCGCCGAGAAAGCCGACGGCGCCGACAGCATCGGTCCAAAGCCGCCCGCATTGATATACGCCCACCAGACCAGGCCAAATGCGGCGAGGATCAGCAACGGGGTGGCCAGCGCCTGGAAGCGCTTGATCGATTCGAGTCCCTTGGTGATCAGCCAGATGTGCAGCGCCCAGAACAGCAGGAAGCAGAATCCCTGGCCCGGGTTGATGCCCAGCCCCGGAATGTTGCTGCCCACCAGCATGTTGTCGGTGACGACGTTGAGGATCGTGTAGATCGCCTGACTGCCCAGCCACGTCTGGATGCCGAACCAGCCGCACGCCACGATGGCCCGCAGAATGGCCGGCAACTGCGCGCCGCGCACGCCGAACGAGGCCCGCACCAGCACGGGGAAGGGAATGCCGTACTTGGTACCCGCGTGGCCCACCAGCACCATCGGCACCAGCACGATCAGGTTGCCAAGGAACACCGTCAGCACGGCTTGCCACCAGTTCATGCCCTCGCTCATCAGGCCCGAAGCCAACATGTATGCCGGCACCGATACCACCATCGACACCCACAACGCGGCGTAGTTGGTGGCCGTCCAGGTGCGGGCGGCGGGCGGCGTGGGGTTGAGGTCTTCGTTCCAGAGGGTCGGGTCGGGTGCCCCGGCGGCATCCGCGGAGAAGGCGGAAGAGGTGGTTTGGCTCATGTAGATGTGGAATCCGTTGTCGTTGTAGATATTCGGAATGCAGGCGCGATTGTACGGCGCTCCCCGGCGTGCTCAAGCGAAAGCTGTGCCAAGTGCAGCGCACCCCGCGCCGGAACGTTTTGTTGAATTCCAATACAATCGACGACGCTCTCCAACACCGCCCGCGGTTCTTCCGCGTTCCGCTGTGAACACCGCGTCCTCTGCGTCCACCACTCCCGCAAGAACCACCGACACCGGCGGGCTGCTGCTTGCCTCCGCGGGCGCCGTGCTGTTTTCCGCCAAGGCCATCGTCGCCAAGCTGATGTATCGCTACCAGGTGGACGCCGTCATGGTGATCACCCTGCGCATGCTGCTGGCCGCGCCGCTGTTCATGGCGATGGGGTGGTGGCAGTCGCGCCGTGCGGAGCCTCTGACCGTACCCGACCGCTGGCGCATCGTCGGCTTGGGGCTGATCGGCTATTACCTCTCCAGCTTTCTCGACTTCCTCGGCCTGCAGTACATCACGGCCGGGCTGGAGCGGCTGATCCTCTTTCTGACGCCGTCATTCGTGCTGCTGATCACGTCGACGGTATTCAAGCGGCGCATTACCGGCTTGCAGTGGGTGTCGCTGGCGCTGGCCTATGCCGGCATCGTGCTGGTGTTCGCGCACGACCTGAACCTGGGCGGCAACAACGTCTGGCTGGGCGGCGGGTTGGTGCTTGCCAGCGCCATCAGCTACGGTATCTACCTGCTGGCCAGCGGTGAGCTGGTCAAGCGCGTGGGTTCGATGCGGCTGGTTGCCTATGCGATGTGCGTGTCGACCGCGGCCTGTATCGTCCAGTTTCTGGTGCTGCGGCCGGTGTCAGCGCTGGTGTTGCCCTGGCAGGTGTATGGGCTGTCGGCCATCAACTCGGTGTTCTGCACGGTGGCGCCGGTCACGATGACGATGATGGCGGTGGCGCGCGTGGGTGCGCCCGTGGCGTCGCAGGCGGGCATGATCGGGCCGGTGTCAACGCTGCTGCTGGGCTGGTGGCTGCTGGGCGAGCCGATCACGATTTGGCAGATTGCCGGCAGCGCGCTGGTGCTTGCCGGTATGGCGCTGCTGTCACGCCGTCGCGGCTGACGGGCGGCCGATCGAAATAATCCAAATAACAATCACAAGGAGTCAGACAGATGGACTTGGGCCTGAAAGGCAAGCGTGCGCTGGTGTGCGGGGCAAGCAAGGGATTGGGCTTTGCGTGCGCCGACGCGCTGGCTGCCGAAGGCGTGGACGTGGTGATCGTCGCGCGCGGTGCCGAAGCGTTGTCGGCTGCCGCCGAGCGCATCCGCACGGCGCACGGCGTGCGCGTGGAAGCCGTGGCGACCGACATCACCACGCCGGAAGGCCGCGCCGAGGCGCTGCTCGCATGCGAGCGCCTGGGCGGCTCGCCCGACATTCTCATCAACAACGCAGGCGGCCCGCCGCCGGGCAACTTCCGCGATTGGGACCGCGACGCATGGAATGCTGCGCTCAACGCCAACATGCTCACGCCTATCGACCTCATCAAAGCCACCGTCGACAAGATGATCGAGCGCCGCTGGGGCCGCATCGTCAATATCACCAGCGGTGCGGTCAAGGCGCCGATTGACGTGCTGGGTTTGTCCAATGGCGCGCGCTCTGGGCTGACGGGCTTCGTGGCGGGCCTGGCCCGTGAAGTGGCCAAGCACGGCGTGACCATCAACAATCTGCTGCCGGGTCAGTTCGAGACCGACCGCCTGACCAAGACGCTGGAAGCTGGCGCCAAGGCTGCCGGCATCAGCGCAGAAGAGAATTTCGACCGCAAGCGGCAGGGCAATCCGGCTCGACGCTTCGGCCAACCGGCCGAGTTTGGCGCCGTGTGTGCCTTCCTGTGCAGCCAGCACGCTGGCTACCTGAATGCGCAAAACATCCTCATGGATGGCGGCAGCTTCCCTGGCACCTTCTAAGCCAATCACGATGACCACTCTTACGCCCGAAAGCGCAGCCCGCAAACGCCGCGTCGCCCTGATCGCACACGACCACAAGAAAGACGACATGGTCGCTTTCGCACAAACGCACCAGGCCTTCCTGTCGCAATGCGACCTGCTGGCGACCGGCACCACCGGCGGCCGGCTCGAGAAGGAAGTCGGCCTGACCGTGCAGCGCATGCTGTCCGGACCGTGGGGCGGCGACTTGCAGATTGGCGCGCAGTTGGCCGAAGGCCGTGTCGACGCCGTCATCTTCCTGCGCGACCCGATGACGCCGCAGCCGCACGAACCCGACATCAACGCGCTGGTCCGTGCCTGCGACGTCCACAACATTCCCTGCGCCACCAACCTCGCAACGGCAGACCTGGTGATGTCTGCCCTGCAACGAGTGGCGCCCGATCCGAAGGAGATCCACGCATGACACAAGCGAAAGCCATCCGCATATTTGAGACAGGCGGTCCGGAAGTGATGCAGTACGTCGATGTCGACGTGCCCGCGCCCGGCCCCGGCGAGGCCACCATCAAGCAGCACGCCATCGGCCTCAACTACATCGACGTCTATTTCCGCACCGGGCTGTATCCGCAGCCGCTGCCGGGCGGCATCGGCATGGAAGCGTCGGGTGTGGTGGAAGCGGTGGGCGAGGCGGTGACGCACGTTAAGCCCGGCGACCGCGTTGCCTATGCCGGCCGCCCCACCGGCGCCTACGCTGCGGTGCGCACGATGCCGGCCGACATTCTCGTACGCCTGCCGGATGCGATCGACTTTGAGACCGGTGCCGCAATGATGCTGCAGGGCATGACCGCGCAATACCTGCTTCGCGACAGCTATCGCGTGCAGCCCGGCGATACGGTGCTGTTTCACGCAGCCGCTGGTGGTGTGGGTTTGATTGCGTGCCAGTGGTTGAGGGCGCTCGGCGCCACGGTGATCGGCACCGTCGGCAGCGATGCCAAGGCCGAACTTGCCCGCGCGCACGGCTGCGATCACACCATCGTCTACACGCGCGAGAACTTTACCGAACGCGTGCGCGAAATCACGGGCGGCAAGGGGGTGCCGGTGGTCTACGACGGCATTGGCAAAGATACGTTCACGGGCTCGCTGGATTGCCTCGCACCACGCGGGATGATGGTCACCTACGGCAACGCATCGGGCCCGGTGCCGCCGGTTGACCTCAGCGTGCTGAGCGCGAAAGGCTCGCTCAAGATCACGCGCCCGACGCTGATGACCTACACGGCGCGGCGCGAACTGCTTGAACCGATGGCGGCTGAGTTGTTTGATGTGGTGAGCAGCGGCAAGGTGAAAATCGAAATTCACCAACGCTACGAACTGCAGAACGCAGCGCAGGCGCACCGCGATCTGGAGTCGCGCAAGACGACCGGATCGACGATCCTCTTGCCGTAGGACAGGAAGTTACCGCCCGGTGGGCTTCACACGCCGGGCGGCGGCAAAGCGTGCATCCTCGCGCACGCGGTCGGGCAGGCCGCGCAGCAGCATGTGCAGCGCCAGCGGCACCAGCACGATGTCGTCCATCCAGCCGATCACCGGGATGACATCCGGAATCAGATCGATCGGCGATACCACATAGCCCACCAGCAGCAGCGCCGCCGGCGCGAGCCACCACGGCTTGTCCGGATGGCGCAGCGCAAACCACAGCAGGCGCGCGTCGTTGCGCACCACGCTCCACAGGCGGAAGAGTCGTCCGAACATCGTGGGCTCCTTGATGAAAAGCCGGCGTCACATGAAAGCGGTTGACCGGCAAAGCATCGTATCAGCTTGGGGAAACCGCCCGATTTTCAAGATTTGGCGCCATCGTCCATGAAAAAAGCCGGCCCTCTTGCGAGGTGCCGGCTTTTTGCCGAGGCGGGGTGAACTTAACCCGGAATCTTGCCGTCGACGCCTTCTACGTAGAACTTGATGCCGTGCAGGAAGCCGTCGTCGGCGACCTTGTCGGCGGGCAGAACTTCCTTGCCGGTGTTGTCCTTGAGCGGACCCTTCCAGATCGGGGCCGAGCCGTCGATGATGCCCTTCTTGCGGGTCTCGACCAGGGTCTTCACGTCTTCCGGCACCACGGTGTTGTACGCGCCCAGATCGATCGCGCCTTCCTTCAGGCCCCACCACACGGTTTCCGGCTTCCACTTGTTTTCAAGCACGTCGCCGATGACCTTGGTGTAATACACGCCCCATTTGTTGATCGAGGCAGCCAGGTGGGCCTTCTCGCCAAACTTGGTCATGTCGCTGTCCCAGCCGATTGCGTAAACGCCTTTCTCTTGCGCGGTTTGCACGACGGCTGCGGAGTCGGTGTTCTGCATCAGCACGTCAACGCCTTGGCCGATAAGGGTAGTGGCAGCCTCGCGCTCCTTGCCCGGATCGAACCACTTGTTGACCCACACCACGCGGGTGGTGGCCTTCGGGTTGACGCTGCGCGCGCCCAGTGTGAACGAGTCGATGTTGCGGATCACTTCGGGGATGGGCACCGAACCCACCACGCCAAGCTTGCCCGACTTGCTCATCTTGCCGGCCACCACGCCCGCCAGATACGCGCCTTCATACGTGCGAACGTCGTACTGGCCGAGGTTGTCGGCGGTCTTGAAACCCGTGGCGTGCTCGAACTTCACGTCCGGGAATTCCTTCGCGACCTTGAGCATCGATTCCATGAAACCGAAGCTCGTGCCGAAGATGACCTTGTTGCCTTGGGTGGCCAGGTCGCGGAACACGCGTTCGGCATCCGCGGCGCTTTCGGGAACGCTTTCAACGAAGCTGGTCTTCACCTTGTCGCCGAACTTGGCTTCGACTTCCTTGCGGCCGTCGTCGTGAGCGTGGGTCCAGCCTGCGTCGCCCACGGGGCCGACGTAGACGAACGCGATCTTCAGCGGCTCATTGGCCGGAGCCGGTGCGGCAGCGGCGGGGGCCGAGGATGCGGCCGGCGCGGCACTGCCGCCAGCGTTGTCGTTGGACTTGCCGCAACCCCAGAGGGTCAGGGCAGCGCCGGCGGCCAGGGCGGCCAGCGTGATCCTGCGGGTAACGTTCATCGATTTCTCCTGTTGTGTGGCTCGTTGACTGTTTTGAAGCTTGAAGCAAAAGACGGAAATGCAGAAGGCTCACGCTGCAGTTTAGGCAGCCCCGGGGCGGAACGGCTTGCCAAGCGATGCGGGCATGTTCAGGCGAATCCAATCCGGATTGCGCGAGATGATGGCCAGCACGACGATGGTGGCCGCAAACGGCGCCATCGACAGAATCTGCGACGGCACCGACACGCCCATCCCCTGCAGGTGGAATTGCAGGATCGTCACGCCGCCGAAGAGCAGCGCACCGAACAGGATGCGCAGCGGGCGCCAGGTGGCAAAGGTGGTCAGCGCGAGGGCAATCCAGCCGCGGCCGGCGACCATGTTTTCGACCCACATCGGCGTATAGACCAGCGACAGGTACGCGCCCGCCAGCCCGCAGCATGCGCCGCCAAACAGCAGCGCGCCAAAGCGAATGGTGCGCACCGGGTAGCCAAGCGCGTGCGCCGATTCCGGCGATTCACCGATCGCGCGCAGCGTGAGGCCCGCGCGCGTCTTGAACAGAAACCAGGCAATCGCGCCGCACAGCAGCAGGCTGAAATAAACCATCCAGTGGTGCGCGAACAAGGCGGGGCCGACGAACGGAATCGACTCCAGCCCCGGGATGCCGTGCGCCTGCGCAGGCAGCGACATGCCTACAAAGCGCTGCCCCATGAAGGCGGACAGCCCGGTGCCGAAGATCGACAAAGCAAGACCGGTGGCGACCTGGTTGGTCACGAGCACCAGCGCGAGCCAGGCAAACAGCGCAGCCATTACCATGCCGGCAATTGCGCCGGCGGCAAAACCCAGCAGCGGAATCTGCGTCTGGTAGCCAACCATGAAGCCGACCACGGCGGCCACCAGCATCATGCCCTCGGCGCCAAGGTTGAGCACGCCGGAGCGCTCGTTCATCAAGAGGCCCAGGGCGGCCAGCAATAGCGGGGTGCCGGCGTTGATCGACGCGGCGATCAGGGGAGCGAGACTTTCCATGTGTGCGGCCTGATCAGTGATGCGCGCGCCAGCGCAGGCGGTATTCGATGAGCGTGTCGCAGGCGAGCAGGAAGAACAGCAGCATGCCCTGGAACACTCCGGTAATGGCCGACGGCAGGCCCAGGCGCGATTGCGCAAGCTCGCCGCCGATGTAGAACAGCGACATCACGATCGCACCCAGCACGGTGCCGACCGGATTCAAACGCCCGACGAATGCCACCACGATGGCGGCAAAGCCGTAGCCGGGGGAAATGGATGGCAGCAGTTGCCCGATCGGCCCGGTGACTTCGAAGGCGCCGGCAATGCCTGCGAGGCCGCCCGACACCAGCAGCGCCGTCCACAGCGCCGCCCGCGACGAGAAACCTGCGTAACGGGCCGCTTGCGGCGCCAGCCCACCCACTTGCAGGCGGTAGCCGGCGAAGCTGCGGAAGACGAACAACGTCATCGCCGCGGTCATCACGAGCATGAACAGAAAGCCGACGTGCAGACGCGTGCCGGCCACGAGCGTCGGCAGAACAAATGCGCTGTCGAAGACGATCGACTGCGGGAAGTTCATGCCGTTCGGGTCCTTCAACGGCCCGTTGACCACGTACAGCAGCAGCAACTGCGCGATGTACGTGAGCATGAGCGAGACGAGGATCTCGTTGGCATGAAAGCGATCGCGCAGCAGCGCCGTAATCGCCGCCCAAAGCGCACCGCCGATGACGCCGGCGACGACGGCCAGCACCAACGCAAAGCCGCCGGGGATGGCGGGCGTGGGCGTATCGAAGTAGATGATCGTGGCCGCCGCGAAAATGCCGCCCACGATCAGTTGCCCCTCCGCGCCGATGTTCCACACGTTGGCGCGATAGCACACCGACAAGCCGAGCGCGCACAGCACCAGCGGCACGGTCTTGAGCAGCACTTCACCAATCGCACGTTTGCTGGCCAGCGGCTCGACCAGAAACACGCGCAGGCCTGCCACGGGGTCTTTGCCCAGCAACGCGAACAGCAGCAGGCCAAACACCATCGTCAGCACGAGTGCGATCAGCGGCGAGGCATAGGCCATGGTGCGCGACGGAATCGCGCGCAGCTCCAGCGAAACCGGCAGCGCCAGGCGGCTGCCATGCATGACGTCAGCCATGTGGCACCTCCGAGGTTGCTGCTGCCGAAGCCGTTGCTTTGTCCCACATGCCGCTCATCCACAGGCCGATCTGTTCGCGGTCGGTGGCGTGCGTGGGCGTGGAGGGGGAGAGGCGCCCGTTGGCGATCACGTGCAGGCGATCGCACAGCGCAAAGAGTTCGTCGAGTTCTTCCGACACGATGAGGATGGCGCAGCCCCCCGCCTTGAGCGCGAGGATTTCGTTGTGGATCTGTGCCGCCGCGCCCACGTCTACGCCCCAGGTCGGTTGCGCGACGATGAGCACGCGCGGCGCGCATTCGATTTCGCGGCCGACGATGAATTTCTGCAGGTTGCCGCCCGACAGGCTCTTGGCCAATGCATCCGGGCCGCCGGCCTTCACGCCAAATCGGCTGATGATGCTGGTGGCCAGTTTGGCCGCAGCCTTCTTGTCGATGAGCCCGCCACGCACTTGCGGCGCACGCTGATGCGTCAGCAGCGTATTGGCGGCCAGCGACAGCGATGGCACAGCGCCGCGCCCGAGGCGCTCTTCCGGCACGAAAGACAACCCTCGCTTGCGGCGTGCACGCGGGTCGAGCTTGGCGACCGGCTCGTTGCCGATGCTGATGGTTTGTGCCGGGGCGCGGGTGTCTTCGCCAGACAGCGCCGCCAGCAGTTCCTGCTGCCCGTTGCCTGACACGCCTGCAATGCCGACGATTTCGCCGCTGCGCAATTGCAGCGCGATGTCACGCAGCTCTGTCGCAAACGCGTGGGCCTTGGGCAGCGACAGGCCGGCCACTTCCATGCGCACTTCGCCCGGTGTGGTCTGCGGGCGCAACTCGCGCGGAGGCTCGCCGCCGATCATCATGCGCGACAGCGACGTCGCCGTTTCCTGACGCGGGTCGCACACGCCCGTGACCTTGCCCATGCGCATCACCGTAGCGGTGTGGCACAGGGCCTGGATCTCGTCGAGCTTGTGGCTGATGTAGAGGATGCTCGTGCCTTCTGCCGCCAGCTTGCGCAGCGTCACGAAGAGCTTTTCGACGGCCTGCGGTGTCAGCACCGAGGTCGGTTCGTCAAGGATCAGCAGGCGCGGCTTGGTGAGCAGCGCACGCACGATTTCCACGCGCTGGCGCTCGCCCACGGAAAGCGTATGTACATGGCGATGGGGCTCCAGCGGCAGGCCATACTTCTCGCCCGTGCTGCGCACCTGATCAGCCACGTCGCGCAGGTCGGTGCCTGCGGGCAGGCCGAGCAGAATGTTCTCGGCCACGGTGAGCGTGTCGAAGAGCGAGAAGTGCTGGAACACCATGGCGATGCCCAGGGCGCGCGCCTGGTGCGGATTGGCGATCTCGACGCGCTGGCCGTCGAGTTGCATCTCGCCGGCGTCGGGCTGCACGGCGCCGAAGATGATCTTCATCAGCGTCGACTTGCCCGCGCCGTTTTCGCCCAGCACGGCATGGATCTCGCCCGGCGCGACAGTCAGGCTGACGCCGTCGTTGGCGACCACGCTCGGGTAGCGCTTGGTCATGCCCGTCAGCGACAGGCGTGGTGGGAGTGGTGTCACAACAGTTGGCTCGTGGTTTCCGTGCCGCTCACCGTGCAGGGTATGCAGCGGAGGCGGTCTCTTTTTGGTTGTTGACGACACTTCACAGCAGGTGACGCCGACGCAGATTCGCGCCGACGCATCGCAGCAATCATCATGGTTGGCTGATGCTCGCCATCAAACGGGAATTATATCGTTCGACATCGTGCCAAACCGCGATTTCGGCCCGCTGGCGATTGCCTCGTACGAGGGGTGGCGGAGTGCAAATCCCGTGCCGGGCCTATCGGGGCCATTTGCCGGTTCCAGCTTGTCATGCCGACGTATGCAGGTGGCACGCGCAGCCCTTGGGTGGGGCGCTCATGCAGTCTTGCACCTGGCCGGTGCGCGCACGTGGCGCGTCGCTTTGCGCTAAAGTTCTCGGTTTGCTCCGGCGCGGGGCTACCGTCCGCCGCGTCTCGTTCTCCCTTCATGACTGCTCCCGCTCCCGCACGATCCCGCATGCCCGGTCCGATTCCCGGTTGGCTCCTGCTGCTTGGCGCGCTTACGGCCATCGGCCCGCTGTCGGTCGACATGTATCTGCCCAGCCTGCCGACCATCGCGCGCGATCTGAATACGTCGTCGGCCGCGGCGGGGCTCACGCTGACCGTCTTTCTGATTAGCTTGGCGATCGGCCAGCTGATCTACGGCCCCGCCAGCGATCGCTTCGGCCGCAAGCCGCCGCTCTATATCGGCCTCGCAATGTACGTCGCCGCTTCCATCGGCTGCGCCTTCGCCAAGGACGCCACGATGTTGACCGTGCTGCGTGGCGTGCAAGGGTTTGGCGGCTGCGCGGGCATGGTCATCGCTCGCGCTGCCGTGCGTGATCGCATGGACCCGGCCGGCGCCGCACAGGCGTATTCCACGCTGATGCTGGTGATGGGGGTGGCGCCCATCCTCGCGCCGATGATTGGCGGCGCGGTGCTGCAGTTCGCGACTTGGCGGGTCATCTTTGCCTTGCTGACGGCATTTGGCGTGCTGTCGCTGGTGGCGGTGCATTACCTGATGCGCGAGTCGCTGGCGCCCGAGCAGGCGCGCAAGCTGGCAGTCGGCCACGTGCTGCGCGACTACTGGGAACTGCTGCGCGATCACCATTACGCCGCCTATATGTGGTGCGGCGCGGTGTTTCTGTCGGGCATGTTTGCGTACATCACCGTCTCGTCGTTCGTGCTGATCGACGGTTATGGGCTGACGCCGTCGCAGTACGCCTGGGTGTTCGGCAGCAACGCGGCCGGGATGATCGCTGCCTCGCGCGTAAATGTGCGATTGGTGCGCAAGTACTCACCGGCGCGCGTGCTGCGGCGGGCGTTGTGGGTGCCGGCCATCACCAGCGTGCTGGCAGCTGGCGCCGCCGCGGCTGGCTTTACGCCGCTGCCACTCGTACTGGCGGCGCTGTTCTGCTACGTCGCGTCGATCGGCTGCATCTCGCCCAACACCGGCGCGCTGGCAATGGCGGGGCAGGGCGCGCGTGCGGGTACGGGCTCGGCGCTTATGGGCGCCATGCAATTCGGCCTCGGCATGGTGACCGGCACGGTGGTCGCCGCCGTCGGCCAGACCGCGCTGCCGCTGCTGGGCATGATGGCTGTATGCGCCATCCTCGCGCTCCTTCTGGGTCTGCGCATCACGCGCGAAGAGCCCGCCGCCTGACCCTCCCTTCCGGTCTCGATCTACGCCTCTTGTTCTAGGGGCGTCTTCATCCTTTCATATGACTTTGGCATAACATGCCTGTCACGCTGATCGTGTCCGGCACCTATGATGGGTGCAGTCGGACCGCGTTCAGCAGCGACTTGGCCCTGAGCGACTAAGGGTTACTTCTTATACAGAATTTATCGACAATTTATTAACGTATCGCTTTCGTTTTCAAACGCGCGTCGTTTTGCTGGGATCTTCCTGCCAACGGCGCACACGAGACGGGGGTTAAGTTGCAGTGCACGATTCACCGGCTGGGCGAACTGGCGCTGTTGTGCGAAGTGCCGCCGCCGGCCACCCTGAATTGCCAGCAGCGCATCTGGGCGATGGCTTCGCGCGCGTCCAACTGGGCGGGCGTGGTCGACGTGGTGCCCGGCATGAACAACCTCACGCTCGTGTTTGGCCCGCTGGCCGATGCGCAGCGATTGACCACCCAACTGCGCGAGGCCTGGGAAGAAAGCCAGGCGCTGGTGGCCGACGGCAAACTCGTCGATATCGAAGTCGCCTATGGCGGTGACGAAGGTCCCGATCTGCGCGAAGTTGCCAAGCACACAGGCCTGAGCACGGCCGAAGTCGTGCGTCGTCACACCGCGCCCGAATACATCGTCTATTTCTTAGGCTTCCAGCCCGGTTTTGCCTACATGGGCGGGCTCGACAAGTCGCTCGCCACGCCACGTCGCGCTGAGCCGCGCATGGCCGTGCCGGCCGGCTCGGTTGGCATTGGCGGCGAGCAGACTGGCATCTACCCGGCCGCATCCCCCGGTGGCTGGCAATTGCTGGGCCGCACAGACGCGGCGCTCTTCATGCCGCAGCGTAATCCCCCCACGCTGCTCTCGCCCGGAGACCGCATCCGCTTTGTTGCCTCGAAGGTGCGCGCATGAGTTCGAAACCCCAACCCATGATCGAGATCGTGCGGGCCGGCGTGCTGGCCTCCGTGCAGGACCTGGGCCGCACCGGCTATCGCCGCTTTGGCGTGTGCACGTCCGGTGCGCTCGATCCGCTTTCGCTGTATGTGGGCAACCGCCTGGTCGGCAACCGCAGTGATGCGGCGGGCATCGAGTTCACGCTGGGCAACGCCACGCTGCGCTTCCACGCCAATGGCTTGGTCGCGCTGACGGGCGCGGATTGCTGCGCCACGCTTGACGGCGCGCCGGTGCATGCATGGCGTGCCATCCCCGTGCAGCGCGGTCAGACGCTGACCTTGCGTGTGGCGCAGGGCGGTGTGCGTGCATATCTTTGCGTGGCCGGCGGCATCGATGTGCCCGAGATGATGGGCTCGCGCAGCACCGATCTGAAAGCCGGCTTCGGCGGCCTCGAGGGGCGCCCGCTGAAGGACGGCGACAGGTTGCCGGTGTTGCCTGCAGACACGACGTACGCCCCCGACATCAGCGGCGATACCGTTGCCGTGAAGGCAGCCCGCTGGACATTCGACCGCGCGCAGAAGGACACGCCCGTCATGCGCGTGCTGCCTGGTCCCGAATACGACGATTTCGTTGCCGACGCACAAGCCGCGTTCTGGGAATCCGACTGGACGCTCACGCCCAACAGCAACCGGATGGGCTTTCGCCTTCAGGGGCCGGAACTCCAGCGCAAGAAGCAGCGCAGCGGCGATCTGCTCTCGCACGGCGTGGTGCCGGGCGTGATCCAGGTGCCGCCGTCCGGACAGCCCATTGTGCTGATGGCCGATGCGCAGACCACGGGCGGCTATCCGAAGATCGGCACCGTCATCCTTGCCGACCAATGGCGCCTGGCGCAGATTCCGCTCGGCACGCGCGTGCGCTTCGAGCGCGTGACGTTGGAGCAAGCCGAAGCTGCCCGCGCCGACGTGGCACGGTATCTGCAGCAAATTGAAACCGCGCTGGATTGGCAGCGCCAGGGCATTCTGTCGAGCGCGCACCGCACCGCCAAGACGCGACTGAACGCCTGATGCACCGGAAGACAACATCATGACTGCAATTGATCTGAACGCCGACCTTGGCGAAGGCTGCGATACCGACGAGGCGCTCCTCACGCTGGTGAGTTCCGCCAACATCGCCTGCGGCTGGCACGCTGGCGACGTCAACACGATGCGCCAGACCGTCGGCTGGGCGCTGCGGCAGGGCGTGTCGATCGGCGCGCATCCGAGCTTTCCCGATCGCGAAAACTTTGGCCGCACCGAGATGCACCTCCCGCCCGATGAAATCTACGCGGGCGTGCTGTTCCAGATCGGCGGCCTGTCTGCCATCGTGCGGGCGCAGGGCGGCAAGCTGGCCCACGTGAAAGCGCACGGCGCGCTGTACAACCAGGCTTCGCGTGACCGGCCTCTGGCGGTCGCCATCGTGCGCGCGATCCGTGATTTCGATCCTTCGCTGGTCGTGTTCGGCCTGGCCGGCGGTGAACTGGTCAAGGCAGCGCGCGAACTTGGTCTGCAGGCCAAGGAAGAGGTGTTTGCCGATCGCGGCTACAACGCTGACGGCTCGCTCGTCAAACGCGGCACCCCGGGAGCCCTGATCGACAGCGAGGAGGCTGCGCTCGACCAGACGCTGACGATGGTGCGCGAGCAACGCGTGAAGGCCATCGACGGCACGTGGGTTCCGATCCGCGCGGAAACGGTTTGTCTGCACGGCGACGGCGCGCACGCGCTGGCGTTCGCGCGACGCATTCGGGAACGGCTTGGCAGCGAGGGCATCGCTGTTCGCGCCGGCGCCTGAGCCACGGCCCCGTTTTCCAGCGGGGCTTTTTATTAACTTGGGGGGAAGCACCACATGGGTACGGCAGTGAATCTATGGCCGCTGATCGGGGTGGTCGTCATCATCGCGGGGTTCATCCTGCGATTCAATCCGATGCTGGTGGTGGCTGTGGCCGCCATCGCCACCGGCTTTGCGGCATCGATGTCCATCGACCAAATCCTGACGGCGATCGGCACGGGCATCATCAAGACGCGGACGTTGCCGCTGATCATCCTGCTGCCGCTCGCGGTGGTGGGTTTGCTTGAGCGTCACGGCTTGCGTGAGCACGCGCAGAACTGGATCTCGCGCATTCAATCGGCCACGGTTGGCCGCCTGCTGATCGTCTACCTCGCCGTGCGCGAGCTGACGGCAGCCGCCGGTCTGACGAGCCTCGGCGGCCATCCGCAGATGGTGCGTCCGCTGTTGGCCCCGATGGCCGAAGGCGCCGCTGAAAACCGCTTCGGCAAGCTGCCGGCGCCGGTGCGTGAACGCCTGCTGGCTTTCTGCGCCGCCACCGACAACGTCGGCCTGTTCTTCGGCGAGGACATCTTCGTGGCCTTCGGCGCCATCGCGCTGATGCACACGTTCCTGCTCGGCTCGGGCATCGACGTGGAACCGCTGCACATCGCGGTGTGGGGCATCCCGACGGCGGTCTGCGCGTTCCTGATCCACTCGGTGCGTCTCAAGCGCCTGGACGGCTGGCTTGCCCGTGAAATGGGTAATCAGCGGGGCGCCGCCGGCAATACCAACACGGCTGCGGCCAAGCAGGGGTAAGCCATGATTCTGTCGATCAACTATCTGTACTGGCTGGCCGGGATCATCCTGACGATCACCGCGCTGATGACCTTTGCCGACAAGAACCATCCGCGCCGCTGGACCACGGGCCTGTTCTGGGCGATCTTCGCCGTCATCTTCCTCGTTGGCGACAAGATCCCGCCGATCGTGGTGGGCATCGGGGCCGTGGTGATGGCGCTGCTGGCCGGCACGGGTGGCGTGACGCTGGGCAAGCATGGCGAACTGCCGGCAGAAGAGCGCCGCGCATCCGCCAAGCGCCTGGGCAACCGCCTGTTCATCCCGGCGCTGACCATTCCGCTGGTCACCGTCATCGGCAGCGTGTTCCTGAAGGACGTGAAGATCGGCGGCGATTTGCTGCTCGATCCGAAGAACCAGACGTTCGTGTCGCTGGGCCTGGGCTGCATCATCTCGCTGGCGCTGGCGTGCTGGTTGACGCGTGACACGCCGGTGCAGGCCATGCGTGAATCGCGTCGGCTGACGGAGTCGCTCGGCTGGGCGCTGGTGCTGCCGCAGATGCTGGCCATGCTGGGTCTCGTCTTTGCCGATGCCGGTGTGGGCAAGGCCGTGGCGCACCTGACCACCGCCTACATCAACATGGACTATCGCCTCGTCGCGGTCATCGTCTATTGCGTGGGCATGGCGTTGTTCACCGTCATCATGGGCAACGGCTTCGCGGCGTTCCCGGTCATGACGGGCGGGGTGGGGGTGCCCATTCTGGTGGGCGTGTTCCATGCCAACCCCGCGGTGATGGCGGCTATCGGCATGTTCTCGGGCTACTGCGGCACGCTGATGACCCCGATGGCGGCCAACTTCAATATCGTGCCGGCTGCGCTGCTGGAGTTGTCCGATAAGAACGCTGTGATCAAAGCGCAAGTCCCCACCGCGCTGCTGTTGCTTACAGCCAATATCGTGCTCTTGTACTTCCTGATGCTGCACTAATCGTGTTTAATGCGTCGCGTGCGGCGCGCGTCACGCTGGCGGAATACAGCCGGCGTACGCCGCCAGACGTGATCGCCGCCCGAGGGGGTAGTCAGGGTGTGCGGTCGTAGACCTCGCATCGTGCTCTTCTCCGGGGGGATTCATGAGCAGCCAGATGACGAGCGGCCGTTCCATGTCGGGACGCCGCTTTTTTTGTGTTCTCGCAGCCAGCGCGCTGTCGTTGATTTCCGCCGGGCAAGCCTGTGCGGAAACGCTCCGAGTGGCCACGCCGTATCCGGCCCTCAATTTCCATACGCAAAACCTGCAGGCCTTTGCCAGCGCCGTCAGCAGCGCCACAAACGGCGGGCTCAAGCTTGAGGTCTATCCGAACGGCACGTTGCTCAAGCCGGCGGCCATCTTTGACGGCGTCAAGGACGGCAAGGCCGAAGCGGGCGAAGTGATGCTTTCGACGCTGGCCCAGCGCGATCCGCTGTTCGGCGTGGATTCGATTCCCTTCGTGGTATCGGGCTACAACGATGCGCGCCTGCTGTGGGATGCCTCGCGCAGCCACATCGAAGCGTTGATGAAGGCCAACGGATTGCGTCTGCTGTACGCCGTGCCCTGGCCGCCGCAGAACCTGTATTCCGAAACACCGATCGCCCGTTTGTCCGACCTGAAGGGACATCGTTTGCGCACGTATAACGCGGCGCAAAAGCGCATTGCCGAGCTGTATGGTGCCCAGGCCGTGCAGGTGGAAGCCGCTGATCTGACCGCCGCGATTGCCGGTGGGCGGATCGACACCATGGTCACCTCGCCGTCCACCGGTCTGGAGACGAAGGCTGGCCAGCGCATGACCTACTACTACAAGGTCAATGCGTGGATTCCGAAGAACGCCGTGTTCATCAACGAGGCGCGCTTCGCCAAGCTGTCGCCCGCGATGCAGCAGACCGTGCTCAAGCTCGCCAAGGATTACGAGACGCGCGGCTGGGATTCGAGCCGCCAGACCTACGAGCGCGATGAAGCCGAACTCGCCAAGACCGGCGTGCGCGTGCTCAATCCCGACGTGACGCTGCAGGGCGATATGCGCCGCCTGGGCGAGCGTCTGACGCGCGAATGGCTGCACACCGCAGGCACGGAAGAAGTCGACATCCTGTTGAACTTCGAGAACAAGCGCAGCAAGGCAAACTGACGCCGCAACGCGCTTGGGCATGATGTTCGACGGACGTTTATCATCGTTTTTGTCTTACGCAGCAAGCAGGAGAACGTCATGCCTACCGTCCTCGTCACCGGTTTCGATCCGTTCGAGAACGAACCCATCAATCCGTCGTGGGAAGCCGTGCGCACCCTCGACGGGCAGGGAATCGCAGGCGCCGACATCGTCGCGCGCCAGTTGCCGACCATCTTTGGTGAATCCAACAAAGTGCTCGGCAAGTTGCTGCAGACGTTGAAGCCGGATGTGGTGATCGCCGTGGGGCAGGCCGGTGGCCGTGCCGAGATGGCCATCGAGCGCATCGCCATCAACGTCGACGACGCACGCATTGCCGACAACGCCGGCAAGCAGCCGATCGATATCGCCATCGCAAGTGACGGGCCGGCCGCGTATTTTTCAACGCTGCCGATCAAGACGATTGTGCGCGAACTGCGTGCGGGCGGTGTTCCTGCGTCCGTCTCGCAGACAGCGGGCACCTTTGTCTGCAACCACGTCTTCTATGGGTTGATGCATGCCATCGCCCGTCACAAGCTGCCGACGCGCGGCGGTTTCATCCACATCCCATATCTCCCGTCGCAGGCCGCCAAGCACCCGGGGCAACCGAGCATGGCGCACGACACCATCGTCACCGGCCTGCGCATCGCCATCGAGACAACGTTGCGCACGTTGCACGACGTACGCGAGACGGGCGGCCAGTTGCACTGAGCCGGCGTGGCGACACGCGCTCTGGTCAGTCCGTGAAGCGCGTATGCCATTGCAGCTCGATGCGCACCGGCGTGCCCGGGGCCGCATAGGCTGAGGTGATCGGCGCCGTCTCGGCCGTTGCCCACTCGACTTCGATGGCCGCTGGCGCTTCGTCGTGCAATACGGGCGAGCCCTGCAACTTCGGCGGCGTCGACGCGGGCACGGCGGCCTGCACCACGGGGCGCGGTCGCCTCGGTCTCGCCGGCAATTGCGTTACGGCCGGCGCTGCTGCGGCGATGACCGGCGTGGCGACTTCCGTTTCGTCGAGCGCCATGTCGGGTGCCTGGACCACGTCGGCTGCGGCTACGGCCGTGGGAGCCCCCGCGGACTCCGTGGCTTCATTGGGGTCCGCCGACGCCGCCGGCGTCGCAGCGGAATGCTCAAGCGAAAGGGGCGGTACGGTCTGCGGAGCGATGGCGGCCACGGTTGCTTGATCCCACTCTGCGGCTGGCTGCCGATGCTGCCCGGTCTGCCAGCCAAGCAGCGCGGCCGCCAAAGTACATGCCATGCCAAACGACAGCACAGTCATGCGTTGACGCCACTGCCCATGGCGGGCTGTACCGGCGTCACCGCACGTGTGGGCTACCGGATCGGACGATGCGCTCACCTGTGTCGCGGGGCTGGGCTGCGCGCTGTCGAGCGCAGGCCCGAAGGGCGGCGGCATGCGCACCAAGCCCGGTAGGCGCAGGTGTCCGTCGATGATGAAGTTGGGGGATTCCAAGTCCGTCTCCGCTGATGGCCGCAGCGGACGTCAAAGCAAAGCCGGCCGCGCAAGCAGGCGCCATGCTAAGCGGCAGATGGACGGTGGTCGATCAGACCGTTCTTAAGGCGATGCGCGTTGCATCGAAGGCGGAGAGGTCGCTGGCCCGCCGCTCTTGCGCAGGCCAGGAGGGTGCCGTCAAAGACGTTACGGTGCCGGCGACCAGTGCGGATCGTTGAGCTGCTTTTCCAGCAGGCGGATCTGTTGCTGCAGCGATTCAACCTGGGTCTGATACGCGCGGCGCTCGATGTCTAGCGCCTTCGTCTCCTGACGCATGGTCTGCTGTTCGGTCAGCATTTTCTGGCGCTGCGCCTGCATGATGCGCACTTCCTGGCTGAGCGATGCGGCGCGCTGCTGAGCTGCCTGGGCTTCGCGCTCCAATTGCGCCTTCTGGCCCGCCGTGACGGCGCGGCGCAGATCATCTTCGGCCCACGTCTGGGTCTGGCTGGCCAGTGTCTCGTACGCGCCCTCGGCCGGAGCGACCGACGCAAACTTGTACACACGCCACAATTCTTTGCGATACGACAGCGCGACGTAGGCCGTGGTGTCTTCGTTGACCAGCAGCAGGCTCGTGCCGTAGTCGCCGTTGTAGGTCGTGCGCAGTTCGGTCAGGCGCTTCTGCGCCAGCAACTGCTGCAGTTCAGCGACGGTGCCGCCCGATGCAGCCGTGGACACTGCAGGGGCTTGCGGCGCACTGGCTTGCGCGTGGACGAGGCCGGCGCCCGCAACCGAGGCTGCGGCAACGAACGTGAGGACGGTTCGGCGGAGTACGAGAGACATCGCAAAGTTCAGAAATCGGAGGCGACGCGACTATATCAGCTTTGTGCGCCCGGCCCCGCAGCGACCGTACCGATTTGACCTTCCGTCGCCTTTGAATCATGGCGGCGTCGCGCCTCGGCCACGATGCACTGCCATTCGCTGAAAGAAACGCGCTCGCGGAACATCTCGATCAAAAAATCGCCGACGTCCCGATGCCGCTTCGACGTGCCAAGCGCGGCTTTCAAGCGTCGCAATTCTCTCTGCAAACGCGTGACACGGGCCCGCGCCTTGGCCTGTTGCAATGAGCCGATGGGGAATGTTCTTACGGATGCTTCGGCCGCTGCCAGCGCTCGCACGAGGTCGGCGCGTTGCTGCTGGAGCGATTCAATCTCGCGCTGGAGTTTACGGCTGCCGTCTGGGGAGGGGGATTGCGATTGCTCGGGGCGAGCGATGGCATGGCGCACGCTGGGGCCTCCTGCGATGGGTTGGTATCCCGCTCCCTGACGCCAATCAGGGTGGCCGGGCACAAGGTAGAGTTGGCGTACCGGTATCGCAGGCAACCGGCGAGCGCGAGCGCTCCCCCACCAAGGCCCGACCATAGGAGGCGCTTGATGTGCGGGCGTAAAAAAACCGCCAACCGGCGGTCATACCCGCCTGCGATATTCTCGGACGCCAATCCGAGGTCACGTTGTGTGCGTGACGGGCGGCAGTATAGCGCAGGGGGAGCGTGCTATTTGTGGCAGATGGTGATGCGACGGTGCTGTGATGCAGAACGGATATCAGCGGCTTTGCATCTCTTTGAGCCACAGGCTCATCAGCCCCGCGCGGCCACGCACGCCGAACTTGCGATAGACGCTCGTGATGTAAGAGTGCGTGGTCGACGTGGCAAGACCGAGCTGTTCCGCAATCTGCTTTTCTGCAGCTTCAGTCAACAGCAACTGCAATACCCTGGATTCGTGAGGCGCCAAGCGCGCCTGCAGCTGCGCCAAGGGACTGCGCTCGGCCGCCGTTCTTGTTGCGGTGACATTACGCGCCACGCCGATGCGCAATCGGTGCTCGACGCTCCACTGTGCCGACCATGACAAATGCACATCGCTGCCAAGCTGGTGCCGATAGCGATTCTCGAAGCCGGTGCACTTTCCACCTGCCTGAACGCGACCCGCTTGCCTTTGCGTTCTGTCGCGGTCGTCCGGCGCCACGAGTTCGAGCATGGATTGCCCCAGCAGCTCGGATGGCCGATAACCGAGAATGTCTTCCCACGCTGCATTGGCGTGACGGATCCGCCCACGCTCGTCGACCAGAAAGACGCCATCTGGAAGACTATTGGCCAGAGCGATCGCGCTCACATCATTGAGGACTTCCATGGTCTGCCGCGTTTAGTTGCAATACAAAAGACCCGGTGGCCAGGCGCCGCACGCACATTACCGATGCTTGGTCGCAATCCCAGATTGCGACGAACGGTTGCACACGGTTGTGATCATGACAACGCTGCCAGCAACTTGCCGCGCCCGCGGATATGTTGATCCGAGCCCGCTGCACTAAAAGGCAGCCTGCACGAATGGTGTCTGCTGGCGGGTTCATACCTCTAATTAGCAGGGTGCCAGTCAGAATAGCGTCTGCTATCGTTCCCGACAATATACGGTGTCAGCATCATGCCTAATAAGAATGTTCAGCACCTGTGCGGTCCCATGGGGCTGGCGCGGGGCGAGTAACGGGGAAAACAGCAAGTCGTCTGGCCGTCTCTGGCCAAACCCGATTCGTAGACACGGGGTGAGCGGATTCTCCCTGGCCCTTGCGAGTCGGCGTTCCGCGACATTGCTTCGGCGTTGATGCGCAGGCCCTCACCAATAAGATCGGTGAGGGAACAACATACAAACGAGTCGTACTTTTTTGAAGAACGGGAAAGAGTCTTCATGCGCTCGACCAACCCCAAGCCCGGGGGGCCTGGGGCGGCGCTTGCGTCCTTGGCTTGGGAAGCGACGCCCAGCAGAGGCTGTCAGGTTATTCCATTCGAGAAAAGAATAATCAATAAGCCGGTTTCGATTTAGCGTCCGAATAATATGGATTTGATTTGCAAGGTAAGGTTGTATCAAGATCGCGGACGCTATTTCGCGGTGTTGGTCGCACCGGACACGATGTGCTCCAGCACAGGCCGAGACGCAGCCGAAGCTTTGACAAACCTAGGCCGCTCAATGGCCGAGAATCCTCTCCCTCAGTCTGCCGATTTCTCGGTAGAGCCGAAGGAGGGCAACACGAAAAGTCCGGTAGCAGGCCCCACGCCCCATCCGCGCGAATTTCCCCGCACCGTACCCACCGTAAAACGCCTACTCAACGAGCGTTTCGGCAAGGCCACCTTGCGCGAACTCTCAGAAAAGCTGGGCCTGGACGACGTCACTCCGCAATTGCTGTCCTCTTCCATCGCGGGCAATGGGGCAAAGCGCGTTCGGCTGGCCATTGCAAAGGCGCTTGGAGAAGATCCTGATGCGCTTTGGCCAATGGCGCGGCACTAACACGGCATGCGCTGTTGAAGACCTGGGACTGGCAAAAGCGGAAATGCTCGCGGAACGGCGTTGTTATTCGACGCGGCGGGGGAGTGCGGGAGAAATTGGGAGTGCCTTGGAACAAGGACTGGCGGAAGCGGTGAGATTCGAACTCACGGATGGGTCACCCCATCGGCAGTTTTCAAGACTGCTGCCTTAAACCACTCGGCCACGCTTCCTTCGTGCTGCGCTGCTCGTTGCGAGCAAGGGCGCCATTGTAACGGTACCTGGCGCAACTTGGCACCGGTTACCGTCAGTTTTCGTCGTCGGCCAAGAACAATTCCTGCAAATCGTTGAGGAATCGCTGACCCAGCTCGGTGGGCCGGATGGCGACATGGTCGCGCGTCAGCAGGCCGCGCTGCTCGGCGGCGTCGAGTTCACGCTCAATGGAGCGCAGCGGCAGGCCGGTGCGCTCCTGGAACAGCGTGACCGGGAAACCGTCCGTCAGGCGCAGCGCGTTCAGCATGAACTCAAACGGCAGGTCGGCGACGTCGACTTCGCGCTGCTCCTGCATGACCGCCGCACCGCCGGCCGTCTCAGCCTGACGCAGATACGTGTCGGGATGCTTGTGCCGCATCTCGCGGATGACCCGGTGCGGAAAGCTCAGCTTGCCGTGCGCGCCTGGCCCGATGCCGAGGTAATCACCGAATTGCCAGTAGTTCAGGTTGTGCTTGCAGCGCTTGCCCGCCTTGGCATACGCCGATACCTCGTAGTGCTCATAGCCTGCTGCCGCCAGCCGTGCGTGAATCCAGTCCTGCATTGCAAACGCCGTGTCGTCATCCGGCAGCGCGGGCGGGTATTTGGCGAAGTACGTGTTCGGCTCCAGTGTCAGGTGGTACAGCGACACATGGTTCGTATCGAACGACAACGCGGCCTCCACATCAGCCTCGCATTCGGCGAGTGTCTGGCCCGGCAGGGCGAACATCAGGTCGAGGTTGATGTTGTCGAAATGCGCGCGGGCGATGTCGATCGCGGCGCGCGCTTCGGCGGCACTGTGGATGCGGCCAAGCGCCTGCAGGTGCGCGTCGTTGAAGCTCTGGATGCCGATCGACAGGCGGTTCACGCCGCTGGCGCGGTAGCTGCGGAAGCGTTCTGCCTCAAACGTGCCCGGGTTGGCTTCCATCGTGATCTCGGCATCGGCGTCGACCGGCAGCAGCATGCGGATGTCCGACAGCAGGCGGTCCAGCCCTTGCGCCGATAACAAACTGGGCGTGCCGCCCCCGATGAAGATCGTATGCACATGCCGGCCCCACACCATCGGCAGCGCAGCTTCCAAATCTTGCCGCACGGCAGCGAGAAAGCGCTCTTCCGGGATGCCCCGTTCCGGCTCCGCATGCGAGTTGAAATCGCAGTACGGGCACTTGCGCACGCACCACGGCACGTGCACGTACAAGGACAGCGGCGGCGAAGCGGGCAGGCTGATCTTGCCCGGCTGCAGGAAGACGGAGGTGACCTTGTCACCGGTCTCAGCGGGGGTCGCGGAAGGCGTCTTGGCTGCGCCGGCGGGGTGAATCGGGATCATCGGAACTTCAGGCTTTCTCAAAGGTGCGCAGCCGTTCGACGAGCTGCGCGAGGGCTTGCGCACGATGGCTCACGCTGTTCTTCTCAGCCTTGGTCAGCTCGGCGGCGGTCTTGCCGAGATCGGGTAGCAGGAAGTGTGGGTCGTAACCGAAGCCGCCGTCGCCGCGCGGTGTGTCGATTACCTCGCCAAACCAGTTGCCTTCGGCAATGATCGGCTGTGGGTCATCGGCATGGCGCACGTAGACGAGAACGCAAACATAATGCGCGCCGCGGTCGGCCTTGCCGGCCAGTTCGCGGACGAGGCGGGCGTTGTTGGCGGCATCCGATTTCGGCCCACCCACCAATTGCGCATAGCGCGCGGAATACACGCCCGGCGCGCCGCCCAGCGCATGCACGCAGATGCCGGAGTCGTCTGCCAGGGCAGGGAGGCCGGACTCGCGGCTCGCATGGCGCGCCTTGGTGAGCGCGTTTTCAACGAACGTCGCATAAGGCTCTTCCGCCTCGGGAATGCCGAGCGCGCCTTGCGGCGTCACGTCAAACCCGAGGGTGCCCAGCAGCGCGTTGAACTCGGCCAGCTTACCGGCGTTGTTTGAGGCGAGAACGATCTTGCGCATGGCAGTGACGATCACAGGCCCAGCGCTTGTTTCTGCAGGCCGATTAGCGTGCGGATGCCTTGGTCTGCCAGGTTCAGCAGTGCATCCATTTCGGCGCGCGAGAATGGTGTGCCTTCCGCAGTGCCTTGCACTTCCACGAAGCCGCCGCTGCCGGTCATGACGACGTTCATATCGGTATCGCAGGCGGAGTCTTCGGGGTAGTCCAGGTCGAGCACCGGTACGCCATCCACCACGCCCACCGATACGGCGGCCACGAAGTCGCGGACCGGGTTGCCCACCAGCTGGCCCTTTTCACGCATGACCGAGACAGCGTCATATGCCGCGACGAACGCGCCGGTAATGCTGGCCGTGCGCGTGCCGCCATCGGCTTGCAGCACGTCGCAGTCGAGGTGCAGCGTGTGCTCGCCCAGCGCGCGCAGATCGAACACCGTGCGCATTGCACGGCCGATCAGGCGCTGGATCTCCTGCGTGCGGCCGGTCTGCTTGCCGCGTGCGGCCTCGCGGTCGGAGCGCGTGTGCGTCGAGCGCGGCAGCATGCCGTATTCGGCCGTCACCCAGCCCTCGCCGCTGCCTTTCTTGTGAGGCGGCACTTTGGGCAGCACGCTGGCCGTGCAGAGCACTTGCGTGTCGCCAAAGCACACCAGCACCGAGCCTTCGGCGTGGCGGGTGAAGTTGCGGGTGAGGGTGACGTGACGGAGTTGATCGGGCTGGCGGCCGCTGGGTCGCATGTGGGGTCTCGCTGAAGAAAACGGATAGCCCGACATGATACCGGCCCGCGCTGCGCTCGGCAGGGCGGGCCGGATGGAGACGGTGTGACGGCGTTTAGCGCGTCAGATTGCTGGTCTTGTCGATGGCGGCGCGGATTTCCGCGATGGAGCGCTCGATTTCCTCTTCCGACATCAGCCCTGATTCGCTTTGCGGCGCGTCCAGGATGGACGTGGTGAAGGCGTTCAGGGGGAGGGTGTCAGTCTGCACCGAATCCTGCGTGGTGGTCACCGCGTCCAGCTCCCACATCATGGAGATGGCGGTGGTGTTGTCGGCGGTGTCGCCGGCATTGCGCAGCGCGCGGGCAATCAGTTCAGGAATCGCCTGCGTGACCGAGAAGCTGGTGCAGGTGTCGACCAGTTCGTCTTCCTGCACACTGCCCCACAGGCCGTCGGAGCACAGCATGGCAACGTCGCCCGGCTCCAGGTTGACCGGCCCGCCGATGTCGATCAGGGGCAGATTGGGCGAGCCCAGGCAGTTGTAGATCTTGTTGCGCTCCGGGTGGTGCGCGACCTGCATCGGCAGCACCCGGTCTTGTTGCAGCAGGTTCTCGATCTTGGAGTGATCGCGCGTGCGCGTCACCAGTTCGCCCTTGCGCATGAGGTACATGCGCGAATCGCCGGCGTGCGCCCAGTGCAGCGAGCCACGCTGGGCCAGCGCGCAGACGATGGTCGTGCGCGGCGCATCGGGCAGGCCGTTCGTCTCTGCATAGCGGTGAATGTCGCGGTGCGCGAGCATGATGCTCTCGTGCAGGAAATCACGCGGATTGCGAATCGACGGACGTGCGTGGCGCTGGAACTGGCGCGCCATGGTCTGCAGCGCTTGTTGGGCGGCAACTTCGCCCAGGGAATGCCCGCCCAGGCCGTCGCACAGCACCATCAGCATGGCATCGCGCGTGAAGCAGTAGCCCATGCGGTCCTGGTTGACGCGTCGCGCGCCTTTTTTGCTTTCTTGATAAACCGAGAATCGCATTGCGGCTAGATGAGTATTCGATGTGGAGATGCGGTGCAGCGGCAAGTCCTGCCTAGTGTTGCACCGTTTTGAAATCATACTCCGCCTATCGGCGGCGACTTGGCTGTCAACTGTCCCGGCGGCGCAACAGGCGGCTCATGAAACGTGTCGTCAACGCCTCTTTTTCTTCAGGCACCGGGCCACCCTGGGTGATGGCGGTCAGCGCCTGCAGCTCGGTCAGCGCGTTGCTTTCTTCACGCAGCACTTTTTGCAGGCGGAACACGCTCTGGGGGCGCTCTTCCGGCTTCATCTTCAGGCACCAGCCAACTAGATCGATCAGGCTGGCCGTATAGACCTTGCGCAGGCGCTCCAGGCCTTCTTCCAGCTTGTCGTCTTTCTCGCGCTGCGTGGCTTCCTGGGGCGGCGTGCCGGCCATGCAGGCATAGATGGTGGCGCCGATGCTGTAGATGTCCGTCCACGGGCCCAGCTCGTTGTGCTTGCGGTACAGCTCTGGCGCGGCAAAGCCCGGCGTGTACATCGGCTGGAAGCGCGAGGCCTCGGCGGTGAGTGTCTGCCGTGCGGCGCCAAAGTCGAGCAGGATCGGCGAAAAGTCTTCGCGCAGGTAGATGTTGCCGGGCTTGATGTCGAGGTGTAGCAGCTTGTGGATGTGGACCTCGCGCAGCCCGCTCATCAGGTCATGGAAGACCTGGCGAATGAAGCGTTCACGCAGCATCTTCAGCTTGCCTTGCTGACGCGCGGTGAGGATGTGCTCCTGCAGCGTTTTTCCCTGCTCATACGTCATCACCATGTAGACGGTGCCATTTTCCCGGAAGAAATTGAGCACGCGCACGATGGCAGGGTGGGAAATCTTGGCCAGCGACCGGCCTTCTTCAAAGAAGTATTTGAGCCCGAGCCGGAATGCACTCGCGCTTTCTTCGGGCACGACAGGAATCAATTCGCCCGGCGCACGACGCGCCAGCGAAGATGGCAGATATTCCTTCACGGCCACCGGCGTCCCATGTTCGTCGGTCGCAAGATAGACGAAGCTGAACCCCCCGCTGGCCAACTTCTTTACAATACGATAATTGGACAGCAAGGTGCCGACCGGCAACGGGGCACTGCGTGGCTGTCCTGAGCCTTTTGACTCTGTCATGGGTTTGTGTGGCGAAATGGCTGTCGGATTCTCCCTGACCAGTCCACACGTTGTAAAGCGACAAAAGGTGGGGGATTCCCCGCCAATTCCGGGCGTTAAATAACCGCCGCCGGATTTCCTGATTCGACCAAGAACAACACACCACGATTCCATGATCTACAGCATGACCGGCTACGGCGTTGCGACACGCCAGGCAGCCTTTACCGATGCCCATGGCGCACCCAGCGGGAGCGTCGCCACCGTCTCGGTCGAATTCCGCACCGTCAACTCGCGCTTTCTCGATCTGCTGTTCCGGGCGCCGGAAGAGTGCCGCGCCTTCGAGCCGGCCCTGCGCGAAATGCTGATGAGCGCACTGTCGCGCGGCAAGCTGGAGTGCCGGATTAACCTCCAGCGACAGGAAGCCGCCAGCGATGTCGCGGCGCTCAATGTGGACCTGCTGCAACAACTCGCCAAGCTGGAGCAGGCGGTCACGCGCCACCTGCCGGCATCGGGTTCGCTGCGCATGGGCGAAATCCTGCGCTGGCCCGGCGTCCTGGCCGAGCCACAACTGACACAGGACGCGCTGCGCGATGCCGTAATCGAGGCTGCCAAAGAGGCGCTCAGGCAACTTCTGGAATCGCGCCGCCGCGAAGGCGATGCGCTCAAGGCCGTGCTGCTAGACCGCGCTGACGCAATGCTCGCCATCGTCGACAAACTCACGCCGATGGTGCCGGTCCTGATCCAGCAGCATCAGGACAAGCTGACCGAGCGCCTGCGCGAGGCGTTTGGCCTGGCTGCGCCGGAAGGCACGCCGGCACTGACGCGCGACGAACTGTCCGAGCGCATTCGCCAGGAAGCCACCGTTTATGGCATCCGCATCGACATCGCCGAAGAGCTCTCGCGCCTCCAGGCGCATCTGCGCGAGACGCGCCACATTCTGGAAAAGGGCGGCCAGATCGGCAAGCGCCTGGACTTCATGATGCAAGAGCTGAACCGCGAGGCGAATACGCTCGGCTCGAAGGCCGCCGCCAAGGAGCTGGCCGACGCATCGATGGAACTCAAGCTGCTCATCGAGCAGATGCGCGAGCAGGTCCAGAACCTCGAATAACTCGAAACGATAGAACTAGAACATGCCATCCTCTCAAGCGCACTCTGCCGTCGATACGCCCATCGAGAATCATTTTCCGGGCAGCCTGTTCATGGTCGTGGCACCGTCCGGCGCCGGTAAGTCGACGCTGGTGAATGCGCTGCTGGCGCAGGATTCTTCGATCCGCCTGTCAGTCTCCGCCACCACGCGCAAGCCGCGTCCGGGCGAGCAGCACGGCCGTGAATACAACTTCATGACCGTCGAGGAGTTCAAGGCTTGCCGTGATCGCGGCGAGTTTCTCGAATGGGCCGAAGTGCACGGCAATTACTACGCCACTTCACGCGTGTGGATCGAAGAGCAGATGCGTGCCGGCACCGACGTACTGCTCGAGATCGACTGGCAGGGCGCTCAACAGGTGCACCAGCGTTTTTCCAATGCTGTCGAAATCTTCATCCTGCCGCCATCGCTCACGGCGCTGGAGGAGCGTCTGAAGAAACGCGGCCAGGACGAGCCCAACGTGATCGTGCGCCGCCTCCTTGCGGCCGGCTCCGAGATGGCGCACGCACCCGAAGCCGACTACGTGATCATCAACGAAGTGTTCGATACCGCATTGGCCGAGCTGCGCACCGTGGTGCAGGCCACGCGTCTGCGCTTCGGTGCTCAAAAGGCGCGCCACGGCGAGCTGTTCGTCGAGCTGGGCATTCATTGAGCAAGCAGCGCATTCGCGTTTTTCAGCGCGATTGCGAAAGTGTGGTAGCGCCTGCGCTCCAGTGTTGTCCGAAGTGAGTGCTGCGCTGCTGCTAAAATATCGAGATCAACAAGATTTGCCACCAGGTGGAGTTTTCATGGCGCGTATTACCGTCGAAGATTGCTTGAAACAGATTCCGAATCGCTTCGAACTGGCATTGGCCGCAACGTACCGCGCCCGTCAGTTGGTGCAGGGCCACACGCCCAAGGTCGATGCCAAGGACAAGCCGACCGTGACCGCATTGCGCGAAATCGCATCGGGCCAAGTTGGTATCGAGATGCTCAAGAAGGTTCCGTCCTGAGCTGAGGCGCGTTACCTGGCATTACTTGGCGTGGTACGCTGCCTCGGTCATTGATCGTTCTGGCGATCTTTCATGGATGTGAAAGCCGCGAACGCACTAGACCCCGGCATGCCTACCTCGCCCGCTTCTTCGCCCAGGACCAAACATTCCGCCACGCACGAACACAACGTGCCGTCGGTGGAATCGTCCGCGAGGTCGTCCGGTTCTGCGCCGGGCGTCTCCACGGTTCCTTCCGGGTCTTCCACCGTTTCCATCGTTTCCATGCCGTCCTCCGCTTCCGGCTCCGGCCCTGCGTCGCCTCGTACGGGCGCGCCGAACTTGCCTGATCCGCGTGGTGCCGACCTGGTAGGGGAGCGGGCAGCCCTGCCGCCAAAATCGCACAAGGGCGCAAGCGCCGACGCGCCCGAGCAGGCAGCGACGCCCGAGGGTGCCGACACGCTCTTTATCGATGCGGTGTTGGAGCAGACCTATCGGCATCTGTTTGGTCCGACCTCGCAGCCTGCGGCACCGCCTCGCCAGCAGGTCGTTTCCATTTCGGGGCTGACCGAAAAGCTCTCGTATCTGAAGCCGGCTGATCTCAAGCTGGTGAAGGAAGCGTTCCACTTCTCCGATGAGGCGCACCTCGGGCAATACCGCCAGAGCGGCGAGCCGTACATCACGCATCCCGTGGCCGTGGCAGAGATCTGCGCAGGCTGGAAGCTGGATGTGCAGTCGATCATGGCGGCGCTGCTGCATGACGTGATCGAAGACCAGGGCGTGACCAAGAGCGAGCTGGCCGAGAAGTTCGGCCCCAAGGTCGCGGAGCTGGTCGACGGCCTGACCAAGTTGGACAAGCTCGAATTCCAGAGCCGCGAGCAGGCGCAAGCCGAGAGCTTCCGCAAGATGCTGCTCGCGATGGCGCGCGATGTGCGCGTGATTCTCGTCAAGCTCGCCGACCGCACGCACAACATGCGCACGCTCGACCACGTGCCGCCGGAAAAGCGGCGCCGCATTGCCGGTGAGACGATGGAGATTTACGCGCCGATCGCGCACCGCCTTGGCCTGAATACGACATACCGGGAGCTGCAGGAATTGAGCTTCCGTATCGGTTCGCCGTTCCGGTATGCCACGCTCGAGAAGGCGGTGAAGGCCGCGCGCGGCAATCGACGCGAGGTTGTGAGCCGCATTCTTGAAACGGCCCAGCGTGCGCTGACCGACGCGGGCATCCCGGCCGAAATGACCGGGCGTGAAAAAACGCTGTACAGCATTTACCGCAAGATGCACGACAAGCAGTTGTCGTTCTCGCAGGTGCTGGATGTGTATGGCTTCCGCGTGGTGGTCGACACGCAGATGCAGTGCTACATGACGATGGGTGCGCTGCACAGCCTGTACAAGCCGATGCCCGGCAAGTTCAAGGATTACATCGCCATCCCCAAGATCAACGGTTATCAGTCGCTGCATACGACGCTGGTGGGCCCGTTCGGCACGCCGGTCGAGTTCCAGATCCGCACGCGCGAGATGAATCAGATTGCGGAAGCCGGCGTGGCCGCGCACTGGATGTACAAGCAGCACCACGACGAGCCCGATCGGGCGCAGCAACAAGCGCATCAGTGGCTGCAATCGCTGCTCGACATTCAAAGCCAGACGGGGGATTCGCAGGAGTTTTTGGAGCACGTCAAGATCGACCTGTTTCCGGATGCCGTCTACGTGTTCACGCCCAAGGGCGAGATCCGTGCGCTGCCGCGCGGCGCCACGGCGCTGGACTTTGCCTACGCGGTGCACAGTGACCTGGGCAACCAGTGCGTGGCGGTCAAGATCAACAATGAGCTGCTGCCGCTGCGCACGGAGCTGAAGAACGGCGACATCGTCGAGGTGGTGACGGCGCCGTACTCGAAGCCGAACCCGGCGTGGCTCACATTCGTACGCACCGGCAAGGCGCGTGCGGCAATCCGACATTTTCTGAAGACGGCCAAGCTTGACGAGGCGATTCAACTTGGCGAGCGCTTGCTCGAACAGGCGCTGCGTCAGATCGGCATCGACATGAAGGCCGTGTCTGCCCAGGTGTGGGAACGCATCGTGCAATGGACAGGCAACAAGGCGCGTGAAGACGTCTTCGCGGATCTCGCACTCGGCCGGCGAGTGGCCGCCGTGGTTGCGCGCCGCCTCGAAATCCTTCTGCAGGAAGGTGGCCACGACGGCGACGAGGCGTTGATGGCGGCCGTACACACCTTTGCTGGCGAAGAAGCCCCCGCCGTCACTGTCAGCGGCGACGAAGGCATGGCGATGGTGTTCTCGTCGTGCTGCCGCCCGATCCCCGGTGACCCGATCGTCGGCTATATCGGCAAGGGCGAAGGCTTGCAGATCCACGTGCAGGAATGCCGCGTGGCCAAGCGCCTGCATGGCAAGGATCCGGAGCACTGGATTGACGTCATGTGGGCTGAACATACGACGCGTGCGTTCGACGTGTCGATCAAGGTGCTGGTGCGCAATACGAAGGGCATTCTTGCGCGCGTGGCAGCGGATTTGACTTCGGCTGACGCCAACGTGGCCCACGTATCGATGGAGCAGGAGGGCGATCAGGAAGCGACGTATATGACGTTCCTGATTCAAGTGCACGACCGCGTGCACTTGGCCGATGTGATGCGCGCGCTGCGGCGCAACCCGGATGTGATTCGCATTGCGCGAGATCGCGGCGGAGATTGATGCTCCACGCAAAAACAAAAAGGCGAGGCCAGAGGGCTTCGCTTTTTTGTTTGTGGTCCGCTTGCCGCGCACACACTAGAGCGCTTTGACGCAGCGCTGCATGCGAGTTCGGCACGGACAAAAGAAAAGGGCTTCCATTTCTGGAAGCCCTTTTCGTTCTCGTATTAGGTTGGCGCGGCTGGCAGGATTCGAACCCACGACCCCTTGGTTCGTAGCCAAGTACTCTATCCAACTGAGCTACAGCCGCAACCGAGAAATGAGATTATACAGAGATTTTCCGTCTTGTGAACCCCCTTCTTCACTTTTTCTTCGAGAGGGCCAACTTTCTATAATAGAGCCTTGATCCACCGTGGCTTCCATCATGAACAAGGCTTTCGTCCGGGAAGATTCCGGCGATGACGAAGACGATCTGCCCGAAGGCGCTGCGCCCTTGCCGCCGGGTTCCAAGAACTACATCACGCCAGCGGGCTACGAGCGCCTGCGTACTGAGCTGATGCACCTGATCGACACGGAGCGACCTGAAGTGGTCGGCATCGTGTCGTGGGCCGCATCCAATGGCGATCGCTCTGAGAATGGCGACTACCTTTACGGTAAGAAACGCCTGCGCGAGATTGATCGTCGTATCCGCTTTCTCACGCGCCGTATCGAGAAGGCCGAGGTTGTCGACGCCAGCTTGCAAGGTAACAACGATCAGATCTTCTTTGGTGCGACGGTCACCTACGTCAACCAGCGTGGTGATGAGACCACCGTCACCATCGTCGGCATGGACGAGGTCGATCTGGATATTGGGCACGTGAGCTGGATTTCGCCGATTGCGCGTGCGCTCATCAAGGCGCGCGAGGGGGACACTGTGCCGCTGCGCACGCCGACGGGCGTCGAGCAGATCGACATCCTCGAAGTCAAATATCCGCCGCGCGCAGCTTGAGTGTGGACTCAGGCCGGGTGCCCCAGGCAGTAAGCACCGAAGGCGATCACCGAGCACGCCGACAGGCGCCGTGCTGTGAGTGACTCCTTCAGGAACAGTCGACCGAGCAACGCGGCAAATACCACCGACGTTTCGCGCAAGGCGGACACGGGCCCCATCGGCGCGAGCGTCACAGCCCAGATGACGATGCCGTAGGCGATGAGCGAGACCACGCCGCCACCAAACGTCTTGAGCGTGTTGGCGTCGCGCAGGCCGATGTTCAATGGGCCCTTCCACACGCGATAGAGCAGCACCATCGGCAGTCCGTCGAGCATGAACAACCATGCCGAGTACGCATTCGCATTGCCGGCTGCCCGTGCGCCGATGCCGTCGCACACCGTGTAGCACGCGATGAATACGCCCGTGCTGAGCGCCGCCAGGGTCGAGCCAAGGTCGGCCTTCCGGCCCCGCGCCAAACTGAGAATGCCGCCGCTCACCAGCACCACGCCCGCCAGCGCAATCACACCCGGCATTTCGCCCGCAAACAGCGCGGCGCCCATCGTTACCAGCAGCGGCGATGATCCGCGCGCAATCGGATACACCTGCCCGAACTCGCCAAACCGATACGCGCGCGCGAGGAACACGTTGTAGCCGACGTGCAGTACCGCGGACAGCGCCACATACGGCCAAGCGGCCGGCGCGGGCAACGGCAACGCAATCGCCATCGGTATTGCTGCCGCGCCTGAGGCCAGCGTCATCAACGTGATGGCGCGCAGGCGGTCAGAGCCGCTTTTCAGCAACGCATTCCATGAGGCATGGAGCAGGGCGGCGCAGAGAACCAAGGCGATAACGGCGGGGGTCACGGTGACGATGTGCGTGAAGTGAGAGTCGGGTCGATTTTTCTCACTCGATGCTGTGTCAGCGAGAGCAAGAAGGTGCCAGCGTAGCGCCGCAAAGTGTGCTCAACAATCGATATATACTGACTCGATCTGTGCAAAAAACTCACGCGATATGCGAAAACTGCCACCTCTGAATGCCGTGCGCGCCTTCGAATCGGCGGCGCGCCATCTGAGTTTTACGCGTGCGGGCGAGGAACTGAACGTCACGCATGGCGCGGTCAGTCGCCAGGTTCAGGCACTGGAGGCGTGGCTGGGTGTGTCGCTGTTTCGCAGGCTGAATCGGCGGGTGGATCTGACCGATGCAGGGCAACGTTACCTGGCAGAGATTGGCGTAGCACTTGACCGCATCAGCACGGCCAGCCAGGCACTGCGCGACCGCGACGCTGTGCGCATCCTGCGCGTGAACAGCATCCCGACGTTCACGATGCGCTGGCTGATTCCACGGCTCTCGACGTTTCAGATGCGCTTTCCGCGCGTGGAGGTTCGGCTGACCACGTCCATCGAAGAGATCGAAGACTTACCCGATCATTTCGACGTGATCATTCGCGGCGGGCCGGAGGTTCATGCGGGCTTTCAGTCGGAACGCTTTCTGGACGAGAGTCGCTTTCCGGTGTGCAGCCCGGTATTGCTGGAGCGCTTACCGCTATCGACGCCGTCCGACTTGCGGCATCACACGCTGCTGCATTCGGATACGCTGCCCTCGGTGTGGTCAAGCTGGCTGGTGCTGGCAGGCGTGCCAAATCTGCGGCCCGCACATGCGCTTACGTTTGAGCATTTCTATCTGTCGATTCAAGCCGCGATCGATGGGTTGGGTGTCGCGATGGGTCCATCTGCACTCATCACGGATGATCTGGAGGAGGGGCGTCTTGTGGCGCCGTTCCCGAATCTCGCGCTGGTCGCACGCAGTTACTACTGGTACAGCCCTGCGCGCAATCTTGGTGACGAAGTGGTGCAGGCGTTTTGCGCGTGGCTGGGCGAGGAACGACCGCAACGTCACGCAAACGTGAACACATTTCCGCCCTCCGGTAACGGAGGTAACGCCGCGTAACACCCTAGAGGCGACGGCGGAACCCAATGCTACGATCCATTCAAGTTCGATTGGTTTGAGAAGGAGGTCCTCACATGAAGAAGAACGCATGGATTCTCGCTGCATGCCTGGCGGCCGCTGGGGCTGCCGGTTCGATCGCTTTGCCTGCACAGGCACAAGTGTCGATCGGTGTGCAGATCGGCCCGACCTACGCGCCACCGGCGCCTCAGTACGAGCCTGTGCCGGTCTTGCAGCCGGGCTACGTATGGGTGCCGGGTTACTGGCAATGGCGCGATGGCCGCTATGTATGGCGTCGCGGCTATCGCGAACATGGCCGGCCGGGTTACCACTGGCGCGAGCCGCGTTGGGAGCAGGGTCCGCACGGTTGGCAAATGCGTGACGGTGGTTGGGATCGCGGCGACGACGGCCGCTGGCGTGGCCGCGATCGCGACTGGGATCACGGTCGCCGCGATCGCGACGACCGTTACCACTGCCCCCCGGGCCACGCGCGCAAGGGCGAATGCTGATGATGTAACGACGGGCCGGTCATGTACCGGCCTGTTTTTTGCGGGCAGGTCTGTCGACGGCGCAGCCGCCGGATAAGAGGCCGCGGCGCTTTCCGGGAGGCAACATGACAATGGAATCGAACTGGCGCACCGAGCTGTACAAGGACTTCGATGTCTACGTACTGGCCATTCCCCGTGCTGAGCGCAAATCGGACAAGGGTGGGCAGGGATCGACGCAGTGGGATTTTGTCGTGCGCATCTGCGAGTCTGGCGCGGACCCGACGGCCGTCGAAACGCTTGTCGCCCATTCGCATGACGATCGCCCGCTGCCCACGCGGGAAGCCGCCGAAGATGCCGGGCTCGCGCGCGGCTATGGCTTGATCGATGAATTGCTGGGACGGAACCCCGTCCAGCAGTCGATCGATCTCTGACGTGGGTTACGCCGCCAGCGCTGTGTCGCGAACGTGCCGGCGCGCGAATTGCCACCACAGCCACGTCGAGTCGGGACCCGGCGCGTGGAATGCGTAGCGCGGGTCGCCGCCGCTCCAGGCGTGGCCCATGGTAGTGAGTTGACACAGGCTGACGACGCATTCGCCGTCGCGTATGTCGTTGCGCAGGACATAACCCTCGCCTCGCGTGGTTTCGCGTAAGACGTTGGCCCCCTCGCCCAGATGGTTCAGTGCGCGGAATTGCGCGGCCAACTGCGCCTGGTTGGCCGGGTTGACGGCCTCATCGCGCAGGCCGTGCAGAAGCATCGTCGGCATGCCGGGGTAGGAGGCCACGTTCACCACGCTTGAGAGCGCATCGACGGCGTCGACGCGTGCCCCGCGACGCATCAGGTTCAATGCAGACGCTGGCGAGCGTGCGACACCCAGGGCTGGCCCCGAATGCAGCGCCAGCGCGGCGAACAGCCTTGGATGGCGCAATGCCATCAGGCCGGCCAATCCCGCGCCGGCTGACAAGCCTGCCAGGTACACGCGCGAGGGGTCTGCGCCGGTTTGTGCCAGGGTTTGTTCGATCAGTTGAGCAATGCCGTCGGCCTCGCGCGCGCCGGCGTGCTCCGGGTCATACCAGTGCCAGCAGCATTGCGGATGCGCGCGGCGCGGCTGCTCCGGATACAGCACGATAAAGCCCTCGCGGTCTGCCAGTGCGTTCATGCGCGTGCCATGCGCGAGCACTTCTGCCGATTGCTTGCAGCCATGCAGCATCACCATCAGTGCAGGAGGTTTGCTGCCGCGTGTGGGCGGCGTGTAGAGCCAGTATTCAGGGCGGCGCGCCACCACGGCGGGCGACTCGGGTTCGTAGATGAACTGTTCGCGCACGAAGGTACCCTGGGTGGGCGTTGGGCGTACGCGGCGTGGGCTATCGCGGCGTGCGGTTGGCTTGAGCGGCTTAACCGGTTTGGGCGGCCATGACTGGCGGCCAAAGCCCGGCGTGGTCAGGGCGTCGACTAGCCGGGTGATGGATTTCATCCAAGTACGGTGCATGGCGGCGGAAATGGGCGCGGATGAGGACGATGGTGCCCGTGCTCTCCGAAGGGCCGCAAGTGGTTTCGATGTTGGTAAGACAGTGTGCCAGTGATTTTGTTGCGACGCAGCATTCAAAGTGGGTGAAGCGCCTCTTGAACGCCTCATCGGGGCTCAAAGTTTGCAATTGCGCCTGAGACTGTCATGGAGACACCGCAGGTGAGCGGCTACACTGCCGCGACGGGTCAGGCCCCCAGGGCATGCCCTTCAGCTTTCCCGTTCCCCGTTGTGTACTTATGGAGGTCGTTATGGGTTTTTTTGACTTCATCAAAGAGGCTGGCGAGAAGCTTTTCCACGGCAGCGCAGCGGCCGCGCCGGCCGATGCGTCGGCGGATGCCGGCGCCGCCAAGGCAGCCGACGATGCCAAGGGCCAAGCCATCCAGGACTACATCGCGCAGCAGGGCCTGAGCGCCACGGCGCTTTCAGTGCAGGTTGAAGGCGATGTTGCCAAGGTGTTTGGTGTAGCGCCCGATCAAGCCACGCGCGAAAAGATCATCCTGTGCTGCGGCAACGTCGGGGGCATCAAGTCGGTGGATGACCAGATGTCGGTCAATACCGAGTCGGAAGAATCGCAATGGCACACGGTGGAGCGCGGCGATACGCTTTCTGCCATCGCCAAGAAGTTCTACGGTGATGCCAACAAGTACCAAGCCATCTTCGAAGCCAACAAGCCGATGCTGTCGAATCCGGACAAGATCTATCCGGGGCAGAAGCTGCGCATTCCGGCGGTGTGATTGGCTTCGGAAGGCGCAAAGCAAAAAGCCCAGTCGATGAAGACTGGGCTTTTTTTAATTCTGGTGCCGCTGACCGGAATCGAACTGGTGACCTTCGCATTACGAATGCGCTGCTCTACCGACTGAGCTACAGCGGCGTCGGAAACAGCGATTCTAACAGAACTTTTTGTCGCTCTGCAAGAACCGCTGGAACAACAGTCTTACGGGGCGTCGTTACGCCGTTTTCTTGGCGTCGAGGTGATATTGCGTGACGCGATCCACCTCGTTCTTCGATCCCAGGACGACGGCCACACGCTGGTGCAGCTGTTCGGGCTGGATATCCAGAATGCGTTGCTCGCCGTTGGTGGCTGCGCCGCCAGCTTGTTCCACAAGGAAAGCCATCGGGTTGGCTTCGTACATCAGACGCAGCTTGCCGGCCTTACCCGGCTCGCGCTTGTCCCACGGGTACATGAAGACGCCGCCGCGCGTGAGGATGCGATGCACGTCGGCCACCATCGAGGCGATCCAGCGCATGTTGAAATCCTTGCCGCGCGGGCCTTCGGTGCCGGCCAGGCACTCGTCGATGTAGCGGCGCACGGGCGGGGCCCAGTGGCGCATGTTCGACATGTTGATGGCGAATTCCTTCGTGTCGACCGGAATCTTCACGTCGCGGCTGGTGAGGACGAAGCTGCCGACTTCACGGTCCAGCGTGAACATGTGCACGCCATTACCGACGGTCAGCACCAGCGTGGTCTGCGGGCCGTACACGGCGTAACCGGCAGCGACTTGCTTTGCACCCGGCTGCATGAAATCGGCTTCGGTCACGGCTTGGCCTGCTTGGGGCATGTGCAGCACCGAGAAGATCGTGCCGATCGATACGTTCACGTCGATGTTGGACGAGCCGTCGAGCGGATCGAACAGCAGCAGGTATTCGCCCTTCGGATAGCGGTGCGGAATCTCATAGAACGATTCCATTTCTTCCGAGGCCATGGCGGCCAGGTTGCCGCCGTATTCGTTGGCTTCAAGCAGGACTTCGTTGGCGATCACGTCCAGCTTCTGCTGGGTTTCGCCTTGCACGTTGCCGGTGCCGGCCGAGCCGAGCACGCCGGCCAGCGCGCCCTTGTTGACGCTGTGCGAGATCGCCTTGCAGGCGCGCGCCACGACTTCGAGCAGCAGACGCAGCTCGGCCGGGATGGTGTTGTGCTCGCGCTGCTCTTCGATCAGGTAGCGGGTGAGGTTGATGCGCTTCATGGGTTCTCCTGAGACGGGCGCGATTTTACGATACAAGCGGTGACATTCAGGCCAGCGCCTTGCCGACGATCTCGCGCACATCGCGCGAGAGGCTCGGATGCGCCGCCACGCGCTTGAGCGCGTCCTGCATGGCGTCGCGCAGCGTGGGTACGTATTTGCGCCAGCGGTCCAGCGCGCGTGCCAGGCGGGCAGAGACCTGCGGGTTGATGGCGTCGAGCGCGAGCACCTGCTCGGCCCAATAGGCATAGCCCGAACCATCGGCGGCGTGGAACTGCGCCGGGTTGCCCGAGCAGAAGCTGAAGATCAGGGAGCGCGCGCGGTTCGGGTTGCGCAGCGTGAAGGCCGGATGGGCCATCAACGCGCGCACGGTGGCCAGCGTCGGTTTACCGGCGGCGCCCGGTTGCATGGCTTGCAGTGAGAACCACTTGTCGATGACGAGGGCATCGTCGGCAAAGCGCGTGTAGAAATCAGCCAGCGCCGCTTCGCGCCCCGGGGCATAGCTGGTGACCATTGCGGAGAGGGCGCCCATGCGGTCGGTCATGTTGGTCGCGCGGGCATATTGCTGTTCGGCCAGGGCCAGTGCTTCGGGGGCTTCGGTTTCCACCAAGTAGCCCAGAGCGATGTTCTTGAGGGCGCGCTTGCCTGCAGATACCGCGTCGGGCGAGTAGGGGCCGTCGATCTGGTTGTCCTGATAGGCGCGCAGCAACTCTGCGTTGAGCTTTTCTGCCAGCGTGCGGCGCAGCGTGCGGCGGGCCGTGTGGATGGCAGCTGGATCGGCCACGTCCATGCGCTCGGCCAGATAGCCTTCGGCTGGCAGGATCAGCATCTGCTCGCGGAAGGCCGGATCAAGCGAGGTGTCGGCGACCACGGCACGCAGGGCTTCAACCAGCGCCGGATCAACCACCGGCGTGCGGCCATGCTGGATGTCCGTCACCATGCGCAGCAGCGTATCGGTGGCCAGACGCTGACCAGCTTCCCAGCGATTGAACGGATCGGAATCGTGCGCGAGCTGGAAGGTGAGCTGCTCGGTCGTGTAGCCGTATTCCACGATGACCGGCGCCGAGAAATTGCGCAGCAGCGAGGGCAACGGCGCTTCGGCCACATCTTCGAAGACGAAGGTCTGCTTGGTTTCAGTGAAGTCCAGCACGCGCGTGGTCACGGGCGAGGGCGATGCGGCTTCACCGCGCAAACGCAGCGGCAAGTCGCGGCCGTTCTTGTCGATCAGGCCGATCGCAAACGGAATGTGGAACGGTTGCTTCTGGATGCCGCTGTTCACTTCGATACCGACCGGCTCGCAGCGCTGGCGCAGCGTGAGCGTGTAGGTATGCGTGGCGGCATCGTGGTGGCCTTCGACTGCCACGACTGGTGTGCCGGCCTGGCTGTACCAGCGGCCGAATTGCGTGAGGTCGCGGCTGTTGGCATCGGCCATGGCGGCGCGGAAGTCGTCGCAGGTGACAGCGTGGCCATCGTGACGCTGGAAGTACAGGTCCATGCCCTTGCGGAAGCCGTCGCGGCCGAGCAGCGTCTGGTACATGCGCACGACTTCCGCGCCTTTTTCGTACACCGTGACGGTGTAGAAGTTGTTGATTTCTTCGTAGCTGTCGGGCCGCACCGGGTGCGCCATCGGCCCCGCATCTTCCGGAAACTGCGCCTGGCGCAGCAGTCGTACGTCTTCGATGCGCTTGACGGCGCGGGCGCTGGCAGCGGCGGCTTCATTGCCGGCTTGCGCGGCCGCTTGTGCCGCCATATCGGCGGAGAATTCCTGATCGCGGAACACCGTCAAGCCTTCCTTCAGGCTCAGCTGGAACCAGTCGCGGCAGGTGACGCGGTTGCCCGTCCAATTGTGGAAGTATTCGTGGCCGACCACCGATTCGATGTTGGCGAAGTCCACATCGGTCGCCGTCTCGGCATTGGCCAGCACGTACTTCGTATTGAAGATGTTCAGGCCCTTGTTCTCCATCGCGCCCATGTTGAAGTCGCCCACGGCGACGATCATGAAGCGGTCGAGATCCAGTTCCAGGCCGAAGCGGCGTTCGTCCCAATGGATCGAGTGGATGAGCGAATCCATCGCGTGGCGGGTCTTGCCGAGGTCTTGCGCTTCCACCCACACCTGCAGCAGCTTCTCTTTGCCCGAAGCTGACTGGATGCGTTCTTCAATGCACTCGAGCTTGCCCGCCACCAGCGCGAACAGGTACGACGGTTTCTTGAACGGGTCGTGCCACACCGCTTCGTGGCGGCCGTCCGGCAGGTCGCGCTCCGACATAAGGTTGCCGTTGGACAGCAGCACCGGGTAGTCCGCTTTCGATGCGCGCAGCGTGACGGTGTAGACCGTCATCACGTCCGGGCGGTCGAGGAAGTAGGTGATCTTGCGAAAGCCCTCTGCCTCGCACTGCGTGAAGAAATTGCCATTGGAAACGTACAGACCCATCAGCGAGGAGTTCGCTGCGGGATTGCAGTACGTCGTGAGTTCCAGCGTGAAGCTGGTGCCGACATCGGCCGGCACGGCATCGATGGTGAGCGTGTCGCCGGAGGCCTGCAGGCCGGACAGCGCTTTGCCGTCAACGGTTGCGCCCGCCAGTTCCAGCCCTTCACCCGCCAGCACGAGGGGCTTGCCGGCATCCGTGCGCGTCATGCGCATGCGGTTGATGACGCGGGTGCGCTCGGGCACGAGATCGATCTCCAGGGCCACTTCGTCAATGCGGAAAGCGGGCGCGGAGTAGTCCTTGCGGTAAATCGTGACGGCGGTATCGGTGCGCAACATCGGTAACATCCTCGTAGCGGTACGCAAAAGGCCATTGTACTCAGGCCCTTGGCGGGAATCTTCCGCGCGGGGCGTCACTCTGAGTAACAGAGCGCGCGCAGCCCCGCTTCCGGGGCCCGCGACCATCTGTCTGATTGAGAGTAGGGGGATTTTCTATGTGGAAATGGATCAAGACATCGGGCGTCTGGCCGATGGTCGGCGCGCTGATGGCGGCCAGCCTGCTGGCCAGCTGCGCGAGCACGGTTACCAGCCAGGTGACCGCGTTCCGGCAACCCGGCTGGACCGACAACCCGCCGCGCACCTATGCCTTCGAGCACACCGCACCGCAGCAAAATGATCTGGAACGCCAGACCTACGAGGCGTGGACATCTGACCAACTAGCTTCCCACGGTTTTACCAGCGTGCCGCGTGCCAGCGCACGCTATCTGGTTCGCCTGGACTACTCGACCGCCACGCGCCTCGTGCAGGTGCGCCAGCCCGTGTATCCGGACCCATATTGGGGTCCGGGGCCCTGGGGGCCGTGGCGCAGCCCTTGGGGGCCCTGGGGCCCATGGGGGCCACAATATGTGGATACCAACGTGCAGGTGCCGTTCTATGCCTATCACGTGGAAATTGACGAGGCAGCCACCGGCAAGCGCGTGTATCAGGTGACGGCGCAAACGCAGGGAGGGGATGGATCGCTGACGGCTGTGATGCCCTATCTGGTACGCAGCGCCTTTGCCAATTTTCCGGCACCGAACGCGCAGCCCATCCTCATAGAATTGCCCGTTGATCCATCGGTGAAACCGGCGGCGAAACCCGCATCCGGGCCGACACCCAAGTAGTGCGCCAGGGTGGGTTTTGGCTGGCGGTCTACGTTAGAATGCATGACCTAATCTGTAGGCCGCCAGCCGTATCCCGCTTGAGCGTTGTCAATTCATCCCGTCTCGCGTCGACCGCCACCCCTGGCCGGCGCCGCCTCCGCCCCGTCGCTACCCTCTTGACGGTGCTGTGCAACGCGTGCGGCCTCACCCCCGGTTTCTCTCTGTTCCCACTGTTTTTTGCCACTTCGTCTCAGGGAGTTTCTGCCTGAGCGCATGTGCGCCATCTGCGGAACTCCCCATCAGGATTCATTGCTATGAACGACAAGCTTCACGACGCCTCGCCGGATTCCCAAGACCAAGGCGCCGAGGCCGAACTGCGCCGCGCGGCGTTTGAATACCACCGCTCCCCGACGCGCGGCAAGATTGAGGTGCGCCCGACCAAGGCGCTGATCAACCAGCGTGACCTCTCGCTGGCGTATTCGCCGGGCGTGGCGTATCCGTGTACCGCGATCGAGCAAGACCCGTCGCTGGCGGCGGAGTACACCTCGCGCGGCAACCTTGTCGGCGTGATCACCAACGGCACCGCGGTGCTGGGCCTGGGCGACATTGGGCCGCTGGCCAGCAAGCCCGTCATGGAAGGCAAGGGCTGCCTGTTCAAGAAGTTTGCCGGCGTCGATGTGTTCGATATCGAACTGGCAGAGCGCGATCCGGACAAGCTGGTCGACATCATTGCCTCGCTGGAGCCGACGCTGGGCGGGATCAACCTCGAAGACATCAAGGCCCCCGAGTGCTTCTACATCGAGCAGAAGCTGCGCGACCGCCTGAACATTCCCGTTTTCCACGATGACCAGCACGGCACGGCGATCATCTCGTCGGCGGCGCTGCTCAACGGCCTGAAGGTTGTCGGCAAGGACATCGGCAGCGTAAAGGTGGCCGTGTCGGGCGCGGGTGCCGCGGCCATCGCCTGCCTGGACGTGATGGTGGGCCTGGGCGTCAAGCGTGAAAACGTCTACGTGGTCGATTCGAAGGGCGTGATCTATGTTGGCCGCGACGCCAAGATGGAGCCGAACAAGGCACGCTATGCGCAAGACACGTCGGCCCGTACGCTGGCCGACATCGTGCGCGACGCAGACGTGTTCCTCGGTTGCTCGGCCGCAGGCGTGCTGACCGCCGACATGGTCAAGACCATGGCTCCGAAGCCGATCATCCTGGCGCTGGCCAACCCCGAGCCGGAAATCCGCCCGGAAGTGGCCAAAGCGGCGCGCCCGGACTGCATCATTGCCACCGGCCGCTCGGATTACCCGAACCAGGTCAACAACGTGCTGTGCTTCCCCTACATCTTCCGCGGTGCGCTCGACTGTGGCGCCACCAAGATCACGGAAGAGATGAAGCTTGCGTGCGTGAAGGCCATCGCGGAACTGACCGAAGCCGAAACGAACGACGCAGTGGCTCAGGCTTATGCCGGCCAGGACCTGACCTTCGGCCCGGATTACATCATCCCGAAGCCGTTCGATTCGCGCCTGATCGAGAAGATCGCACCCGCCGTCGCCAAGGCCGCGGAAGAGTCCGGCGTGGCTACGCGCCCGATCAAGGATCTGGATGCCTATCGCGCCCAGCTGAGCGACTTCGTGTACCACACGGGCCTGACCATGCGCCCGGTGTTCTCGGCCGCCAAGGCCAACCCGAAGCGCGTCGTGTACGCCGAAGGTGAAGAAGAGCGTGTGCTGCGTGCGGTGCAGACGGTGGTCGACGAAGGCTTGGCCAAGCCGATCCTGATCGGCCGCCCGCACGTGATTGAAATGCGTATCCAGAAGGCGGGCCTGCGCCTGAAGCCGGGCGTGCATTTCGAGCTGGTGGATCCGGAAGACGACCGCCGCTATCACCAGTACCACACCGCTTACCACGAGCTGATGGGCCGCAACGGCGTGACGCCGGATATGGCGAAGTCGGCACTGCGCCGTTCGAACACGCTGATCGGCGCACTGCTGGTGCGTCTGGGTGATGCCGATGCGCTGCTGTGCGGCACGGTTGGCCGTTTTGATGCCCACCTGGAACACGTGCGCGACGTGATCGGTCTGGCGCCGAACGCCAAGGTGTTCGCCGCCATGAACGGCCTGATGCTGGAGAAGCACACGCTGTTCATCACCGACACGTTCGTCAATGAAATGCCGAGCGCAGAAGAGCTGGCCGACATCACCAAGCTGGCAGCAGAAGAAGTGCGCCGTTTCGGCCAGGAACCGAAAGTGGCGATGCTGTCGCACTCGATGTTCGGCTCGTCGAAGAACGCATCGGCCCGCCGCATGCGCGCCGCGTATGACCTGTTGAAGGCCGAAGCGCCAGATCTGCAGGTGGAAGGTGAGATCCAGGGCGACGCAGCGTTGTCGGAAGACATCCGCCACCACTTCCTGCCCAAGAGCGCGTTCTCGGGCAGCGCAAACCTGCTGGTGATGCCGTCGCTCGACGCCGCCAACATTGCCTTCAACCTGCTCAAGATCACGGGCGGGCAGGGCGTGACGGTGGGCCCGATCCTGCTGGGCGCGGCCAAGCCGGTGCACATCCTGAACCCGTCGGCCACATCGCGCCGCATCGTCAACATGACGGCACTGGCGGTGGCAGACGTGTCGGCTACGCGCTGATCGGTTGATCCGAATGTTGGGCCGCTGAAGGTTGGCGGTCCAAAAGAAAACGGCGCCTGGGGAAAGTCCAGGCGCCGTTTTTCTTTGCTGCCGACCGCTTAGAACTTCGCGCGGATGCCCACGCCGAAGGTGTCTGCGGAGCTGAGGTTCGTCACCTTGTCGCGCATGTACGCGGCGTACACATCGGTGCGCTTGGACAGCGAGTAGTCGTAGCCGACTGCCCACGTGTTGCGCTTCACGTCAGCCGCACCCGAGGTCTTCGTGTACGCGTACGACGCCAGGATGCTGCCCGGGCCCACCGGCACCGACACGCCCAGTTGGCCGCCGTTGCTCTTCGCGTCGCCCGAGTTGATGGCGTTCTTGATGTACTGGTATTGGCCGTACACCTTGGCCACGCCAAAGTCGTACGTGGCGCCCAGTTGCGCGGCCGTCTGGCGCGAGAAGCCTGCCACCAGCGCGTTCAGGTCACCCGGAGCGGAGTCGAAGCGCACTTGCTGGAAGGCTGCCGTGGCCGCGAAGTTGCCATGGAAGTACAGGAAGTTGCCGCCCCACTTGTTCTGGCCATTGTGGCCAGCTTGCTCGCCCGCGCCGTAGATGAAGTTGGCCGTCAGACCGTTGAAGTCCGGCGTCGAGTACATGATCGAGTTGTTCCAGCCCGAATCGCCGACGAGGCCCGAGATGCCGCCGGGGCCGCTCAGGCCGTTGCCGAGGTACGTGTGGAACACCATCGGCGAGAACGTGTACGAATCGATGAACGGGTTGAACAGGATCGTCGAGACAAAGTACGGCGGCGTCAGGCGGCCCAGCTTGATCGAGCCCCACGTGCTCGATTGCAGGCCGACGAACGAGTTGCGGGCGAAGAACGTGTCGCCGTCAAAGCGGCCGTACTTGCCGGTGTCGGGGCGGAAGAACGCTTCCAGCGTGAAGATCGCCTTCAGGCCGTTGCCGAGGTCTTCGCTGCCCTTCATGCCCCAGTACGAGGTCGACATACCGCCCGAGTTGACGCCCCAGGCGCGATCCGGTGCGCCCAGGCTCTTGGTGGCGCCGGCCCAGGCATCCACCTGGCCGTACAACGTGACGGACGATTGCGCTTGCGCACCGGCACTTGCTGCCCCCAGTGCCGATGCCACTGCCAGCGCGGCTACGCCACGCTTGAATTTCGACTGCATTGCTACCTCCTTTGTTGTTGAAGATCACTGCGGGTTGCGCCGCATTCTTTGATGCGGTCGCAGGTCGGCTGGTCAGGCTCCATGCCGATCGGCGTCCCATGCCCCATGACACCGCGCCCACAGCGTTGTTTTTGCTGATGAACCTGAAAAATCAGTTCGCTGAAATCAAGTCGGCCAGGCGAAAACCTGCGATGCGATGAATCTGTTCGAGCGACGTACGCAGCTCGGTATCGCGGTCGTTCTCCACGCGCTTGCTGAAGTTCTCGATGATTCCGTGGCGGTCATAGCCGCGCACTGCCAGGATGTATGGGAAGCCGAACTTCTCGTTGTACTGGGCGTTGAGCGCCTGCAGGCGCGCAAACTCTTCCGGCGTGCACAGGTTCAAGCCCGCGCCGCTTTGTTCGCGCGTCGACTCGGCAGTCAGTTCACCGCGCACGGCAGCCTTGCCGGCCAGCTCCGGGTGGGCGCGCACCAGCTTGAGCTGAGGCTCAATGCCTGCGGTATCCACGGCATTGCGCATGGCGGCTGCGAGTGCCTCCGCCGAGGCGAACGGACGCTGCGTGGCGGCCTGTTCGGCAACCCACGGCGAGTGCTCGTAGATGCCACCCAGGACTTGCACGAACTGCGGTGCGTCCATGCCGTTGAGTTGCGAGAGGGTATAGGTGGTCTGGCTCATGCTGTGGCGCTCAAAACGGGTTGCTTGGCATACGGATGGTTCTGGATCCAGTGCCGCGCGATGTCGATACGGCGGCAGATCCACACCTTGTCGTGCGATTGCACGTAGTCAAGGAAGCGCTGCAGCGCACGGAAGCGCGCCGGGCGGCCCAGCAGGCGGCAGTGCATGCCGATCGAGAGCATCTTCGGCTGCGCGAGCCCGCTGGGATCGCCTTCTTCGTACAGCACGTCGAATGCGTCCTTCAGGTACTGGTAGAAGTGGTCGGCCGTGTTGAAGCCTTGTGGGCTGGCAAAGCGCATGTCGTTGGTGTCGAGCGTGTACGGCACCACCAGGTGCGGCTTGTGCTCGCCGGACGAGGTTTCGACTTCGGTCCAGAAGGGCAGGTCGTCGCCGTAATAGTCGGCGTCGTAGGTAAAGCCGCCGTGCTCGACCACGAGGCGGCGCGTGTTGGGGCTGTCGCGGCCGGTGTACCAGCCCAGCGGTGCGTTGCCAGTCAGCTCGCGGATGATCTCGACGCCGATGCGCATGTGCTCGCGCTCGGTCGCTTCGTCGACGTTCTGGTAATGGATCCAGCGCCAGCCGTGGCAGGCGATTTCGTGGCCCAGGTCAACAAAGGCTTGCGTCACGTCCGGATGCCGTTGCAGGGCCATCGACACACCGAAGATCGTCAGCGGCAGGCCGCGCTTTTCAAACTCGCGCAGGATGCGCCACACGCCCGCCCGCGAGCCGTATTCGTAGATGCCCTCCATGCTCATGTGGCGGTCGGGGTAGGCCGCAGCGCCAATGATTTCGGAGAGGAACTGCTCGGAGCCGGCGTCGCCGTGCAAGACGCAGTTTTCACCACCCTCTTCGTAGTTGAGGACGAACTGCAAGGCGACGCGCGCGCCGCCCGGCCAATTGGCGTTGGGCGAGTTCTTGCCGTAACCGATGAGATCGCGCGGATAGTTATTGTTTGTCATGGTTTTTTCATGTCGAGGAGACTTCATACAACACCGGTCAGACAGTGGAATGCGGCTTTCCAAATTCACGACATCACAGCGGCGTCATGAACAAGACAAAGCGCCATCGCGTCAGGCCGGGACTGCCCGGGCAGCCTGCGCCAGTTCCAGCGCGAGCCTCCGGTGAACCGTGAGATGGGCGTCGAGTTCAAGCGTGGTCAGGCGGCCGTCTTCGACGACCACGCGCCCGTTGATCACGCTGTGCGCCACGTTGGACGGGGCACAGAACACCAGCGCCGCGACCGGGTCGTGGTCGGCGCCGGCAAAGCTGACTTGGTGGCGATCGAAGCTGACAAAGTCGGCCGACATGCCGGGTGCGAGCGCGCCGATGTCGTCGCGGTTGAGCACGCGCGCACCGCCGAGCGTGGCAATCTCCAGCGCCTCGCGCGCGCTCATCGCCGCGGGGCCAAAGCCGACGCGTGCGAGCAGCATGGCCTGGCGTGTTTCGCCGAGCATGTGCGCTCCATCGTTCGATGCACTGCCATCCACGCCTAGGCCGACCGGCACGCCGGCATCGCGCATGGTGCGGATGGGCGCAATGCCCGACGCCAGCCGCATGTTCGAGCACGGGCAATGCGCGACGCCGGTGCCGGTGCGTGCGAATACGTCGATGCCGTGGGCGTCGAGCTTCACGCAGTGCGCATGCCAGACGTCGCGGCCGACCCAGCCGAGGTCTTCCGCGTACTCGGCCGGCGTCATGCCGAACTTCTCGCGCGAATACGCGATGTCATTGTCGTTCTCGGCCAGGTGCGTGTGCATCGACACGCCGTAGCTGCGCGCGAGCTTGGCCGATTCGCGCATCAGGTCGCGCGAGACGGAGAAAGGCGAGCACGGTGCCACCACAACACGCAGCATCGAATGGCGATCGGCGTTGTGCCAGGTTTCGATCAGGCGCTGCGTTTCCTTGAGGATCGCCTCTTCGCCTTCGACCACGCGGTCCGGCGGCAAACCGCCCTGGCTGCGGCCGACGCTCATGCTGCCGCGCGCCGCGTGAAAGCGCATGCCAATCTGCTGCGCTGCTTCGATGGAATCGTCGAGCCGGCTGCCGTTCGGATACAGATACAGGTGGTCGCTCGAGGTCGTGCAACCCGAGAGCAGCAGTTCCGCCATCGCCGTGAGCGTGGACACGCGCACCATCTCTGGCGTGAGGCCTGCCCACACCGGATACAGGTTCGTCAGCCAGCCGAACAGTTCCGCGTCCTGCGCGGCGGGTAGGGCGCGCGTCAGGCTCTGATACATGTGATGGTGCGTGTTGACGAAGCCCGGGGTGACCACGTGGTCGCGCAACTCCATCACGCGCACGTTGGGCTGACCGATAGCCTCGCGATACTGCGACGGAAGATCCGCCGTGGCGCCGACCCATTCGATCACGCCACCGCGCGCAACCAGGGCGCCGTCGGGGATCTCGCGGCGTTGCGCATCCATGGTGACCAGCACGTCGGCATGGCGGGCGATCAAAAGCGGGTCGTTGTGCGCGACAGTGGCGTTCATGCAATTACTCCGTGCCGTGGGTGTTGGCGGCAGCGTCGCGCATTGCGTGCTCGGCCGACTGCATGCCGTTGTAGTAAAGGTTCAGGATGACCGCGACCAGCGTGCCCAGCACGATGCCGCTATGCGTGACCGGCTCCAGCCAATGCGGCAGGTACTGGAAGAAGGTCGGTGCCAGCGTCGGGATCATGCCGAAGCCGATCGAGATCGCCACGATGAACAGGTTGTGGCGGTACTTGTTGAAATCGATCGAGCCGAGAATGCGCACACCCGTGGCGGCCACCATGCCGAACATCACGATGCCCGCGCCGCCCAGCACGAAGGAGGGAACCGACGCCACGATGTGCGCCATCTTCGGGAACAGGCCCAGCGCGATCAGGATCAGGCCGCCCATGGCTGCCACGAAGCGCGAACGCACACCCGTGACCGTCACCAGCCCCACGTTCTGCGAGAACGAGGTGTACGGGAACGTGTTGAACAGGCCGCCGATCACGGTGCCCAGGCCATCAGCGCGCAGGCCGCGCGTGAGGTCATCGGTGGAGAGCTTCTTGCCGGTGATTTCTGCCAGCGCCAGGAACATGCCGGTCGATTCCACCAGCGTGATCATCATCACGATGCACATCGAAGCGATGGCGCCGAAGTGGAAGGTCGGCATGCCGAAGTGCAGCGGCGTGATCACGGCCACCCAGTCGGCCTCGGTGATGCCGGCAAAGCTGACCTTGCCGAACGCCATGGCGATGAACGTGCCGATCACGATGCCCAGCAGCACGGCAATGTTGCCGATCAGGCCGCGGCCGTACTTCGTCAGCAACAGGATGATGACGAGCACTGCCAGCGCAATGCCCAGGCCGCTCAGATCGCCGTAGGCCGGGTTGGGCACGGTCTTGAGCACGCCGTCGACCATCGTCTTCATGGTGGGTTGGCCGCCCGCTGCCCAGTTGATCCCCACGCCCATCAGCGACATGCCGATCAGCGTGATGACGGTGCCCGTCACGACCGGCGGAAAGAGCCCAAGCACGCGCCCCATGAGCGGCGCGACGATGATGCCGAACAACCCCGCCGCGATTACGGCGCCGTAGATGCCGAGCAGGCCGATGCTCGGGTCGGTGCCGATGGCAATCATCGGGCCCACCGACGCGAACGTCACGCCCATCATGACCGGCATGCGGATGCCGAACTTCCACACACCGAAGGCCTGGATGAGCGTGGCAAGGCCGGCGGCAAAAAGATCTGCGTTGATCAGGAAAGCGAGCTGTTCCTTGGGCAGATGCAGTGCACCGCCCACAATCAGAGGCACTGCCACGGTGCCTGCATACATCACCAATACATGTTGCAGGCCCAATGCGAGCAGGCGTCCGTACGCCACACGCTCATTGGTCAGGTCCGCCGTGGGGGCGGCGATGGTGCTGCTTGCCATAAAGGTCTCCTTTGGGTGGTAAGCCGGACGGCGTCCAGCTTTGAGCCTGCCCACGTTCCTGCTGCGCGCTGCGGGCTTGCCCTGTGACACTCGCCGTACTCGTGTAGGGCTGTGTTTCCCGGGCCAACCTTGGGCTGATTGCTGCGGATCGTGAACAGGTTCTTGGGCGGCCGGCCTCTGTCGTGCCGGCTCGCCCATACAGCTAAACCGGTCCTAGACTTTGTCCTTCCCGCCGCGCGGGCCCAATACCGAACGCAGATCGAAATCAGCGGGCGCTTCGGGGCGTACGCGATCGGCGCAACATTGCAAGTGCTGGGCCATGTGGGCCTGGGCAGCGCTGGCGTCGCCGCGCTCCAGTGCATTGAGGATGTCGAGATGTTCGTCGAACGAGCAGGCGTTGTTGCCTGGGGCCTCGACGCTGGCGATCATCAGGGTGGTGCGCGACACCAGCCGGCGCATCATCTCGACCACCAGCGGGTTACCAGACTGCTCGGCCAGCGCCACGTGAAACTCCGCAGACAGGCGAATCCAGCGCGGGCGATCCTGCGTGACAAACGCCTGGCGTTCCTGCTTGACGAGTTCGAGCAGCGGGGCGATGGCTGCCTTGGGATTGTTGCTGCGGCCGACCTTGTCGAGCACTGCACGCTCCAGGATCTGGCGCAACTCGAACATGGCGTGGGCTTCGTCGATGGAGGGCGCTGCGATGAACGCGCCGCGATTCGGCTCCAGGTCGACCAGGCCGTCAGCGGCCAGTTGCGAGAAGACCTTGCGCACCGTATGACGGGCGGTGGCATAGATTTCGCACAGCGCATGTTCCGTCAGCTTGGTGCGCGGGGGCAGGCGGTGTTCCATGATCGCGTCGTAGATCTCGTGATACATCCGTTCTTCGACCGACATGCGTGTTGCTCCCGATGCCTTGACGCCCGATTTCGACGCCACTTCCGTGGAGACCAGCTTGAGATTCTTGGACATGGCAGACCTGCCTTTCATTAGTGCGCCGCGGCATAGGCCACTGCGAAAACCTGTTGACAATTATTCATAGCCGCCTTCAATATTGTCAACAAAATGCGTTCGGGAATCCGACAAACTAGGGAAATCCCTGTTTCGAGCCTGGTCTAGGGACACGGCAGAGACACGGCGTCGGACCCAGAACGAGCGACGGCTTTGCCGGTTTGGCATGCCCCTCCCCATATGGAGGGCAGGCGTAAACCGGCTGGACGCGCGCCGGGATGCGTGCATAGCACGTACCGAGCGGGCCCCGACGCCAGCCCTTGTCACACAAGGGTTTGGCGCGAGGTGCAAGTGGAGGCAGCGGCGCTTCTGAAAATTCGAACTACAGAGGAAGACAAATGGGACGCTTGACCACCCATGTGCTCGACACCGCCGCAGGCACGCCGGGCCAAAACCTGGCGATCGCACTGTTCAAAATTGTCGACAATCAACGGCAACCGATCAAATCGGTTCGCACCAATCACGATGGTCGTTGCGATGCGCCGCTGCTGGAAGGCGACGCGCTGCAGGCTGGCGTGTATGAACTGGACTTCGGCGTTGGCGAGTATTACCGCGCCGCTGGCGTCAAACTCCCCGAGCCCGCGTTCCTGGACGTGGTGACGCTGCGCTTTGGCGTGGCCGATACCAGCGCGCACTACCACGTGCCGCTGCTGGTATCGCCGTGGTCGTATTCGACCTATCGCGGCAGCTAACAGGGCAGGGAGTCATCATGGAAGGCTATATCCTCGACTGGGCCAACTTGCTCTTGCGTTGGTTGCATGTGATCGTCGCGATCGCGTGGATCGGTTCGTCGTTCTACTTCGTCTGGCTCGATAACAGCCTGACCAAGCCGAGCGCACCGGACCTGAAGGACAAGGGCGTCGACGGCGAGCTTTGGGCCGTGCACGGCGGCGGGTTCTACAACCCGCAGAAGTACCTGCTGGCACCGAAGCAACTGCCCGATCATCTGCACTGGTTCTACTGGGAGTCGTACTCGACGTGGATGTCGGGCTTTGCCCTGCTGACGGTGGTGTATCTGTTCAACGCCAACGTCTACATGATCGATCGCAGCGTGTTCGACATGACGGCGACGACGGCCGTGCTGCTGGCACTGGGCTTCCTGGTGGTCGGCTGGCTGGTGTACGACACGATCTGCCGTGTGTTCGGCAAGAACGACCGCGTGGTGGGCATTCTGGTGGCGATCTACGTGGTGATTGCGGCGTTTGCGGCGTGCCACCTGTTCTCGGGCCGTGCAGCGTTCCTGCTGATCGGCGCGATGATCGCGACCATCATGAGCGCCAACGTGTTCTTCTGGATCATCCCGGGCCAGCGCAAGGTGGTGGCCTCGCTCAAGGCAGGCGAGAAGCCGGACCCGATCCACGGCAAGCGCGGCAAGCAACGCAGCGTGCACAACACGTACTTCACCCTGCCGGTGCTGTTTGCGATGCTGTCGAACCACTACAGCATGACGTACGCCGCCAAGTACAACTGGGCTGTGCTGGTGCTGATCATGCTGGCTGGCGTACTGATCCGCCAGTTCTTCATCCTGAAGCACAAGGGCGTCGTGAACTGGGGCTATCCGGCAGCAGGCGTGGCCGTGCTGCTGGGTGTTGCGCTGTGGCTTGCTCCGGTGTCGCGTCCGGCAGCGCCTGCCGCCGAAAGCACGTCTGCTGCGGCAGCGACGGGTACGGCCGCAGCGGCCACCCCGACAGCCGCTGGCGGTTCGGACTTCGCCAAAGTACAGGCAGTCGTTACCGCACGGTGCTACCAATGTCACTCGGCTCATCCTACCCTGATGCCTTCGCCGGCTAAGGGCGTGCTGCTCGATACGCCGGAAGAACTGGGCAAGCATGCGCAGCTCGTCTACCAGCAGGTCGTGCAGCAGAAGCTGATGCCGCTGGGCAACGTGACGCAAATCACCGACGACGAGCGCACGATCATCGCCAAGTGGTTCGAAGGCGGCGCCAAGACGAACTGAGGCGCACGCTGAGCCACAACGGAAAGGTTTATCGGAGCATGCCATTCGTTCCCTAGCGGGTGGCATGACCGGTGAGGGTTGAACGGGGCTGCGGCCCCGTTTTTTTTCGTTTCGCCTGAAGCGTCTGCAGCGATGTGTCCTTGGCTGGGCTCGATTCGCCTCTGCCTCACCGGCCGCAAGGGGCGCCGGCAGGGCAGCCCCAGAGCCTCGGATTGACGACTTACTTCCCGACGCCCAGCAACGCCAGTACACCCAGCACCAGGAAGACCAGCGCCGCAATCCGATGCACCAGCGTGATCGGCATACGCGCAGCAAACTTGTTGCCCATTAGCACAGCCGGCACGTTCGCCAGCAACATGCCGACGGTCGTGCCTGCCACGACCGAGAACACGTCGTTAAAGCGCGCTGCCAGTGCCACCGTCGCGATCTGTGTTTTGTCGCCCATCTCGGCAAAGAAGAACGCGACGATGGTGGTGCCGAGAATGCCCAGCCCGCGCTGCGCTGTGGAGGGGGCTTCGTCGTCGTCGAGCTTGTCCGGAATCAGCATCCACCCAGCCATGGCGATAAAGCCCACGCCCAGGATCCACCGCAGCACGTTTTCGCCGAGCACATGCGTGATCCAGCCACCGACAGCGCCGGCCAGTGCGTGGTTGACGAGGGTGGAGATGAAGATGCCGAGAATGATCGGCACCGGCTTGCGAAAACGCGCGGCCAGCAGGATCGACAGCAGCTGCGTCTTGTCGCCGATTTCTGCGAGCGCGACGATGCCGGTGGAGACGAGAAAGGCTTCCATGTTGTTGTGGTGTCCGGGCCGTATGCGAACCAATGACGCGCCACTGCCGGCCCTGTCCGCAGTGGGTTGTCATCGGTCTCGCCAGGCGCGTCACCGGGTGCCGGGGTGGCACCCTGAGTGCGGCTGACCACGCCATAACCACCTGTCGTTGCGACGGCGGTCAAGTCTGTTGACGTGGCCCTCGAAGTGACGACTTCGAGCGGCTACTCCCCAATGGAAGCCGCGATTATAAGTGCATCAAGCGTTGGCGCCAACCGCAAATTTCGCGGGTTCGCCCTGCACGTAAGTGGCGGATACCGCACGATCCTCGCCCAGCAACGCCAACGAGAACAGCAGCTCTTCCAGTGTTTCCGAGCGCGCATTGCGGCGGGCCAGCAGCGGCGTGGCAGCCGGGTCCAGCACGATGAAGTCGGCTTCCGCGCCCGGCACGAAGCTGCCGATGCGGTCTTCCCAACCGAGTGCTTCAGCGGCGCCGCGCGTGGCCAGGTAGAACATGCGCAGCGCAGTCAGGTGATAACCGCCCATGCGCGCGACCTTGTGCGCCGTGCCCATCGTGCGCAGCATCGAGAAAGAGCTGCCGCCGCCAACGTCAGTGGCCAGCGTGAGCGCCAGGCGGTACGCGTCGTTCTTGTGGAAGTTGTACAGGCCGCTGCCCAGGAACAGGTTGGACGTGGGGCAGTGCGCCACGGCCGCGCCGGATTCGGCCATGCGCTGACGGTCGCCGTCGTCCAGCCAGATGGCGTGGCCGTAAAAGGCGCCTTTGCGCAGCAGGCCGTAGCGGTCGTAGACGTCCAGATAGCTGCGTGCGTTGGGGAACAGGTCGGCCACCCATTTCACTTCGTCGGGGTTTTCCGCGACGTGCGTCTGGATGAAGACGTCCTTGTATTGCTTGGCGAGTTCTGCGCAGGCCTGCAACTGCGCTTCGCTCGAGGTGGGCGCGAACCGCGGTGTGATGGCGTAGGCCAGACGATCCTTGCCGTGCCAGCGGGAGATCAGGTCAGCCGTGTCACGCGCGCCGGATTCAGCCGTGTCGCGCAGGTATTCCGGGCAGTTGCGATCCATCATCACTTTGCCGGTGATCATGCGCATGCCGCGTTGCTGTGCTTGCGTGAACAGCGTCTCGGCCGAGCCGCGATGCACGGTGCTCCACACCATCGCGCTGGTCGTGCCGTTGCGCAGCAGTTCGTCGAGGAAGAACGAGGCGACGCCGGCGGCGTACTGCTCGCTTTCGAAGCGGCGCTCTTCCGGGAACGTGTACGTCTCCAGCCAGTGCAGCAGGCCCGGCGAGGGCGACGCGATCATGTCCGTCTGCGGAAAATGGATATGCGTGTCGATGAAGCCCGGGACGATCAGCTTGCCGCTGTAGTCGTGCAATTGCGTGCCGGCGGGCAGGTCTTCGCGCAGCGTGGCGTAGTCGCCGGCCTGCACGACCTTGCCGCCCGCGACCACGAGCAGGCCGTCTTCCCAGTACTCATAAGCATCGCGCTCCCGATACTGCGGATCGTGCAGGAAATGCAGCACGCGGCCGCGGTAAGCGTGAACGGTGTTGGAAGTCGGAGGCATCGTGGTCATGTCGTCTCGTGGATATTTAGTGTGTGGCTTTCCAGTGGTCGTCAACCTTGGCAAGCCACAGGGCTTTGTCCTGTTCGGGCAGGAAGGACGCCTCGAAGCTGTTGCGCGCGAGCGTGTGCGCATCGGCCGCAGACAGGTCAAGGGCGTTGAACGTGGCGAGCCAGTTGGTGTTCATGTAGCCGCCAAAGTAGGCTGGATCGTCGGAATGCAGCGTCACAGCGCAGCCAGCGTCCAGCAGTTGCTTGAGCGAGTGGTCGCGCAAGTCGGGGTAGACCTTCAGTTTTTCGTTCGACAGCGGGCAGACCGTCAGCGCGATGCGTTCGGCGGCGAGGCGCTTGACGAGCGCGGCATCGTCGATGGCGCGTACGCCGTGGTCGATGCGCTCCACCTTGAGGATGTCGAGGGCGTCGATCACGTATTGCGCCGGGCCTTCTTCACCGGCGTGGGCGACGAGGCGCAGGCCGAGTTCCTTGCAGCGTGCGAATACGCGTGCGAATTTTTCCGGCGGGTTGCCGCGCTCGGATGAATCCAGCCCCACACCGATGATGCGGTTGGCCGGGTCCTGGATATAGGGCAGCGCAGCTTCGAGCGTGTCGAATGCGTCTTCCTCGCTCAGATGGCGCAGGAAGCAGAGGATTAGGGCGCTGGAAAAACCATGCTCGCGCTCGGCGTCATCCAGGGCGCGGACGATACCGTGAATGACCACATGCATGGGCACGTTGCGCGCGGTATGTGTCTGCGGGTCGAAGAATATCTCGGCGTGATGGACGTTGTCGGCAAGCGCGCGCGCCACATAAGCGGCCGTCATGTCGTAGAAATCCTGCTCGGTGAGCAGCACGCTGGCGCCCGCGTAATACAGGTCGAGAAACGATTGCAGATCGTCGAAGGCGTAGGCGGTACGTACTTCTTCCACCGACGCATACGGCAGCTTCACGCCGTTGCGCTCAGCCAGTGCAAACATCAGTTCGGGTTCGAGCGAGCCTTCGATGTGGATGTGCAGTTCAGCTTTGGGGCTGGTGGCGATGCGTTCTGCAAGCGCGGAAGAGATCGGCATGATTAGACAGGCGTGGGGACTCGGTAAGGGACCGCCGCGCCGCTGCTGGCGCTGGTGAGCGCGTGCTGTTGCAGCTCTCGCACCTGCAGCAGTTGCGCGACGACGGATACCGCAATGATATCCGGCGCCTTGTCCACAATGCCTGCCACGCCAATCGGGCACACCATTTCCGGCAGGCGGGCTGGGTCCACGCCGTGCTCGACCATGCGATGTTCGAAGCGCGCGCGCTTGGTCTTGGAACCGATCAGGCCGAAGTAAGCAAAGTCCGTGCGGCGCATGATGTGTTCGCACAGCATGAGGTCCAACGCATGGTTGTGCGTCATGACCAGGAAGTAGCTGCCGGCGGGCGCGTGATCGATCACGGCTTCCGGCGTATCGGTGGATTCGATGACGACGTTCGGCGGCACTTCAGCAGGGAACGGGAACATCGCATCGCGTTCATCCACCCATGTCACGCGGCACGGCAGATGGGCCAGCGCACGCACGATTGCGTGGCCGACATGGCCCGCGCCGCACAGCACGATCGACATGTCGGGCGGCAGCACGGTTTGGGTGAAACCGCCGGCGTCGAACGTCACGCCGGCTGCGGCGGCATCGCCGATCCTCGCTTCGACGGGTGCTTCCACATTGGTCGGCACAAACCGACGCAGGCTGCGGCGTTGACGCATGGCGTTATCCGCAAGCCTGATCCATTCAACGTCGCGCGCATCGAGGCGCTCCAACGACAGGCGGACTACGCCGCCGCAGCATTGGCCGAGGGCGGGGCCGAGCGGGATGCGCACGAACTGGCGGCGTGCTTCGCCGGAGGCCTCGGACGCGTCCATCATCGCTTGGGCGATTTCCATCGCACGCCATTCCAGATGGCCGCCGCCAATGGTGCCGAAGAAGCCGTCGGTGCCTACCAGCATGAGCGTGCCCGGCTCGCGCGGCGCGGAGCCCTGCACGTCGGTCACTGTGACCAGCACGCACGGCTGCCCGGCCTGCACGGTGGCAAGCACGTCGGCGAAGCGGAATGGGCGCAGTTGCGTGTGGTCCATGATGTGGTCTCCGAACTTAGGCCGAGAGCGGGGCGCTGCGGATGGCGTCCACGGCCTTGAGGATTTCCTCGCTGGTGGCCGGCGCATTCAGCGGCGGGTTCGTGCGGCCATCGCCAACCGCAGCCACCGCATCGCGAATGGCGAAGAAGACCGAGAACGGCAGCAGCAGCGGCGGCTCACCCAGCGCCTTGGAGCGGTGGATGCTGTCTTCCACGTTGGCGTTGTTGAACAGGTTCACACGGAAATCCGGCGGGCAGTCGTTGACCGTCGGAATCTTGTAGGTGGACGGCGCGTGCGTCATCAGCTTGCCGTTCTTGTTCCACCACAGCTCTTCGGTCGTCAGCCAGCCCATGCCCTGGATGAATGCGCCTTCCACCTGGCCGATGTCGATGGCGGGGTTGATCGAGCGGCCAGCGTCGTGCAGCACATCGGCGCGCAGCAGGCGCCATTCTCCGGTGAGCGTATCGACCACCACTTCCGACACTGCTGCGCCATAGGCGTAGTAGTAGAACGGACGGCCCTTGAGCTTGGATTGATCCCAGTGCAGCTTGGGCGTGGCGTAGAAGCCGTCGGACCACAATTGCACGCGGGCAACATAGGCTTTGCCGATCAGCTCGTCGAACGGCACGCGGCGCGTCCCGATTTCGAGATGGTCACCCACGATCGCCACCGTCTCGATGGGCGCTTCGTAATGCTCGGCCGCAAACGCAATCAGGCGCTGGCGGATCTGGCGTGCGGCGTCTTGTGCAGCCTTGCCGTTCAGGTCGCTGCCTGTGGATGCCGCCGTGGCCGAGGTGTTGGCCACCTTGCTGGTGTCCGTTGCCGTCACGCGGATGCGCGCGAACGACACGCCCAGTTCGTGCGCCACGACCTGCGCAACCTTGGTGTTCAGGCCCTGGCCCATTTCGGTGCCGCCGTGGTTCACGAGGATCGAGCCGTCGTTGTACACGTGCACCAGCGCGCCGGCCTGGTTGAAGTGCTTCACGTTGAACGAGATGCCGAACTTCACCGGTGTCAGCGCCAGGCCGCGCTTGAGCACCGGGCTTGTCGCATTGAATGCGCGAATCGCTTCGCGGCGGGCGCGGTAATCGGATGTCGCCTCCAACTCGTCGAGCAGTTCGTGGATGACGTTGTCTTCCACGGTCTGCCCGTACGGTGTGATGTTGTTCTTGTCCTTGCCGTACAGATTGGCGCGGCGTACATCGAGCGCGTCCTTGCCGACCGAGCGCGCGATGTTGTCCATGATGTATTCGATGGCAAACGCGCCCTGCGGGCCGCCGAAGCCGCGGAAGGCAGTGTTCGACTGCGTGTTGGTGCGTGCGCAGAAGCCGTCGATTTCGACCTCAGGCAGCCAGTAGGCATTGTCGAAGTGGCAGATGGCGCGCGTCATCACCGGGCCCGACAGGTCGGCCGAGAAACCGGCGCGCGAGGTCATGTCGACCTTGACGCCCTGGATGCGCCCGTCGTCGTCGTAGCCGGCTTCGTAGGCAAAGCGGAAGTCGTGCCGCTTGCCGGTGATCATCATGTCGTCGTCGCGGTCCGGACGCAGCTTGACGGGACAGGCGAGTTTCCACGCCGCCAGCGAAGCGCAGCAGGCGAACAGGCCCGACTGCGATTCCTTCCCGCCAAAACCACCGCCCATGCGGCGGCATTCGACCAGCACCTGGTTGGCGTGCCAGCCCAGCATGTGCGACACCATGTGCTGCATCTCGGTCGGATGCTGCGTCGAGCACCACACGTGCATGCCGTTGTCTTCCTTCGGCACGGCGTACGAGATCTGGCTTTCCAGGTAGAACTGCTCCTGCCCGCCCAACGACATCTTGCCGGCTTCGGAGTGCGGCGCGGCAGCGATGCGCTCAGCCGGTTCGCCGCGCTTGAGGTGCATCGGGGGCAGCACGGACTTGCCGGCGGCGCGCGCTTCTTCGGGCGTCAGAAGGGGGGGCAGCACTTCGTATTCGATATTGCCCAGACGCGCCGCGCGGCGCGCCGCATCGTGCGACGTCGCCACCACGATGAACATCGGCTGGCCGATGAAGTGCACCGTGTCGGTTGCGAGAATCGGGTCGTCGTGGATGATCGGGCCGCAATCGTTCGTGCCGGGAATGTCGGCAGATGTAAACACCGCCACCACGCCGGGCGCGGCCTTCACGCGGTCCAGATCCATGTTGACGATGCGCGCGTGCGCCTGCGTGCTCATGCCGAGCGCTGCGTGCAGCGTGCCGGCCAGCTCAGGAATGTCGTCGGTGTACGTGGCGGTGCCCGCAACATGCAGGTGCGCAGATTCGTGCGGGCGCGAAATGCCCACCACAGCGCCGCGCTGGCCGGGCATGGCGGCAGCAATATCGGCTTCCGCCAGCAGGAAGGCTTCGGTTTGCTTGTTCATGTTCTTACGCTGCCGTGAGGGTATTCAATTCGACCGCGCGCACATTGATCTGTTCGGGCGCGAGCGGCGCATCGGTGCGGGTTTCCAGCCAGAAGCGGTACACCGTGTTGGCAGCCGATATGCGGCGGTAGTTGTCAGTGGCGCGCATGTCGGTCAGCGGGGTGTAGTCGCGCGACATGGCTGCCATGGCAGCGCGCACGGTCGCTTCGTTCCACGGCTGGCCGACGATGGCGTTTTCCGTCTCCGTCGCGCGCTTGGAGGTTGCCGCCATGCCGCCGTAGGCGATGCGTGCGCTGCGCACGCGGGTTTCGCCATCCTGGCCGTCCAGCTCGATGGCCAGCGCCGCGCACACGGCGGAAATGTCCTCGTCAAAACGCTTCGAGAGCTTGTACGTACGGAACCGCAAGGCATCGCGGCCCTCACGTGCGGGGATGCGCAGGCCCGCAACGAATTCGCCTTCTTCCATCGCGTTCTTCTGGTAGGCGAGGTAGAGGTTTTCGAGCGGCAACTCGCGGCGCACTTCGCCACGCTGCAGGACGACGCGCGTGCCGATAGCGATGAGCGCGGGCGCCGAGTCGCCGATCGGCGAGCCGTTTGCGACGTTGCCGCCCAGCGTGCCGGCATTGCGGATCGGCAGCGAGGCAAAGCGCTTCCACAATTCGGTTACTTCGGGGTAGTCCGCGGCCAGGAATTCGTAGGCCTTTTCCAGCGAGACGGCGGCGCCGATCTCGATCCAGCCGTCGCGTTTTTCCAGGGCGTAGAGATCGGCCACCTGGCCGATGTACAGGATGTCGCCCAGGTCGCGGAACTGCTTCGTGACCCACAGGCCGACGTCGGTGCTGCCGGCCAGGATGCGGATGCTCGGATGCGCGGCCTTGATGGCGGCAAAGGCCGATGCGGTGCGCGGTGCGTAGAAGCGCGGTGCGTTCTCGGTGCCGACCGGCGCATAGCTGAAAGTGTCCTTGCGTTGCAGCTTGCGCAGCGTGTCGGCCAGTTGCGTACGGTCGATGCCGGCCGGGGAGGGCAGCTCGAACATGCGTTCGCCGGCGTCGATGATCGGGCGGTAGCCAGTGCAGCGGCACAGGTTGCCGGTCAGCGAATCGCAGATGGTCTGGCGCGAAGGAATGGGCGCCTGATTGTCGGTGTTCTCGTACAAGGCGTAGAGCGACATCACGAAGCCCGGCGTGCAGAAGCCGCACTGTGACCCGTGGCACTCCACCATGGCCTCCTGCACCGGGTGCAGCGTGCCATCCTTGCCACGCACGTCTTCCACGGTGAACAGCGCCTTGCCGTCCAGCGTGGGCAGGAACTGGATGCACGCGTTGACGGCCTTCAGGCCAACGCTGCCGTCTTCCTGCAGTTCGCCGAGCACGACGGTACACGCACCGCAATCGCCCTCGGCGCACCCTTCCTTGGTGCCTGTGCAGTGTGCGTCTTCACGCAGGTATTGAAGCACCGTCCGGGTGATCGGGGCATCCGTGACGGTGCGGACCTGACCGCGGTGGAAGAAGCGGATGGGCTGAGTCTCCATGGGGGTTCTACGCCTGTTTGTGTGTGTAACGGAACCATAGCACCGGGCCAGGAATGCAATATTTGGCCCATGTGATAACCCGCATCGGAAAGCCAAAATCCGGGGTATACCCGCCAGTAGCGGTCTGGCGGCGCGGTGTGCAAGTGACATACACTGGCAGCGTCCCCAAGCACGTTTTTTAGAAGGGTCGGCGCAGCCGATACCCGCCTCCAGATGCACGGCAAAGATCACCTCGATACCTACCTCCTGCGCGTTCTCTATACGCTGCTCACCGAGCAGAGCGTCACGCGTACGGCGGTCAAGCTCGGCCAGTCGCAGCCGGCCATCAGCAATACGCTCAAGCGCCTGCGCGAAATCACCGGCGACGCCATCCTGGTGCGCGGCAAGAACGGCATGGTGCCAACCGAGCGCGGCCATGATTTGCTGGCGCTCGCGCAGCAGAGCCTGGAGGCGATGGAGCGCATCGCGCGCCCGTCGCAGGAGTTCGACCCCGGCAACACGACCCGCACGTTTCACCTCGGTGCGCCGGATTATCTCGATGCCTTTTTCCTGCCCAACATCGTTGAGCGTCTGCGCAAGCAGGCGCCGCAGGCCAAACTCGTAGTGCATCCGCTCAATGCCGGCGTCGATTACCTTGCCGCACTGGAGCAGGGCGGCATGGACCTGGTGATCGGCAACTGGCTGTCGCCGCCCGAACATCTGCACATTTCGCCGCTGTTCGACGATGAAGTCGTCTGCATGCTGGGCGCACAGCACCCGCTGGCGCGCAAGGGAATCTCGCTCAAGCACTATGTGGAGATGCCGCATCTTGCACCCGCGCCGTACGCCGTCATGCAGCGCAGCATGATCGATCAGGCACTTGCGGAGCAAGGGTTGAAGCGACAGATCCAGGTGTCGCTGCCGTACTTCGGGCTGGTGCCGTATGTGTTGATGCGCACCGATCTGGTCTTCACCACCGGGCGCCAGTTCGCCGCACATTGTGCCCAGTATTTGCCGATCCGCATCTTGCCAACGCCCATGGCGTTTCCGAAGATGCGCTTCTACCAGCTCTGGCATGAGCGCAGTCATGCCGCGCCCGACGTGATGTGGCTGCGCCGCATGATCGGCGAGGTGGCGGCCGAGTTGCCGCAGCATTCGCAGTTGGAATCGGCGGTGGCCTGAAGCTGCACCGCCGCTGCGTTGCCATGCCGCCGGGCGGCGTTACTTTCCGCTTGCGACGGCCTTCCCGTAATCAGGGAAAAACACCTGTTCCCCGTTGACCTTGAAGTCCGCGATCACCTGCTGACCGGCCGTTGACGTGATCCATTCGATCAACTTGGTCGCATCGGTGTAGTTGACGCTGGGGTATTTCTTCGGGTTGACCGCGATGATGCCGTAGGGATTGAACATGCGCGGGTCACCGGCCAGCACGATGTCGAGACCCGTCTTGGCGCGGTAGGCGCCGTAGGTTGCGCGGTCCGAGAGCGTGTAGGCGTTCATCTGCGCGGCCATGTTCAGCACTTCGCCCATTCCGAGCCCCGCGCTGACGTACCACGGCCTGCCTTTCGGGTCGATGTTGGCCGTCTTCCAGTAAGCCTTTTCCATGACGTCGGTGCCGGAGTTGTCACCGCGCGAGATGAACTTGGCGCCGGCTTTTTCGCCTGCCGCGGCGATGGTCTCCATCCCTTGGATGACGTTCCTCTGGCCGCGCACGCGGGCGGGGTCTGCCTCAGGGCCCACGAGGATGAAATCGTTGTACATCACGTCGCGGCGGTCGATGCCGCCGCCCGAGGCGACGAAGGCGTCTTCCAGTGGGCGCGCGTGAACGAGCACTACGTCCACATCCCCCGATTCCCCCAGCTTGACTGCCTTGCCGGTGCCAACGGCAATCACGTGCACATGGATGCCGGTGGCTGCTTCGAACTTCGGTAGCAGGACTTTCAGTAGGCCTGAATTTTCTGTGCTGGTGGTGGTAGCCATGCGGAGATCGCCAGCATATGCAGCGGTGGCGACCGCGAGTGTCATACAGATGACAGCGGGCAGCCGAAGGGTTAGGGACAATCCGGGCATGTTGTGGGGTTGGCGGGAAGGCGTGGACGCTTTATGTCGGATGCTGCATGATGGCGGCAACGTCGGGGCGGACAGCGGCCACGATGTGCCCGCCCCCCGGGGATGAGCAGGATTGTTCTCCCGGGTCACGGCAGAAGTAAATAGGAAACCATAAACATAATGACATTCCAGTTCGAAGTGTTTCCGGTAGTGGGGCCGGACGACAACCCGCGTGCCAACGGCAAGGTGTTTCAGTTGCTGCGGGCGGTGCGCGAGACGGGGTCGCTGCACCGCGCGGCCAAACAGGTGGGGTTGTCGTACCGGCATGCCTGGGGGGTGATGCGGTCGTGGGAAGAGATGCTTGGCCGCTCGCTGCTCGACATGGAGCGCGGCCGGGGGGCGTCGCTCACGCTCTTTGGTGAGCGCATGCTGCGCGCCGAGATGCGCCTGCGTGAGCAACTCGATCCGGCGCTGCACCAAGCCATGGGGCAGTTCCTCTCCGAGCTGGAAGATGCATCCCAGTCGCAGGCGCGCATCCGTTTCTCGGGCAGCCACGACCCGGCCGTGGAAGTGCTGGCCGAGACGTTCGCGCGACAAAGCCACGGCGCCCACATCGATACCGTGTTCTGCAGCGCTGTTGAAGGGCTGATCTGCCTGCAGGAAAAGCAATGCGAGGTAGCCGGCTTCTATGTGGCACCGCAGCAGGGTGCAGGCTCGATCGCGCACCAGACCTTGCGTAAGTGGTTGCGACCGACCGCCGTGCGCCTGATCGCCCTGGCCGATCGCGAGCAGGGGTTGATGATGTCGGGCGAATGGGCCGGGCGGGTGCAGTCATTGGGCGATCTTGCGCGCACGCAGGCGCGCTTCATCAATCGCCAGCGCAGTTCGGGCACGCGTTTGCTGTTCGATCAGTTGTTGGTGGCGGCCGGGCTGTATCCCGATCAGATCAACGGGTATGACGAGCAGGAATTCTCTAGCGATAAGATCGCCGTGGCCGTGCAGGAAGGGCGCGCGGACGTCGGCTTCGGCCTGCGCCCTGGCGCAGAAGCCCATGGCCTGCATTTTGTGCCGCTGACGCGCGAAACGTACTACCTGGCGGTGCGCCGCAATGACGCGCTGTCGCCATGGGTGCGCGAGCTGATCGAGCGCATCGGGCAGCCGGCCTTCCGCGAAGGTCTGGGCCATCTCGCCGGCTACCGGCCGACCGAGCACGTTTCGCTGCTGACCGCGGAGCAGGCGCTGCCCTGGCACGCCGACGAGGCCCGCGCGCTGGCCCGCTGAAGTCGTGCGAACATGGCGGGGTTTGCGCCATTGCGCGCCTCGTCCATGTTCCCCCCATGTCACGTTTCTCCGTCTGGACCCAAGCCCTGCGCATGCTGCGCCGCGACTGGCGCGCCGGTGAACTGAACCTTCTGCTCGTCGCGCTGGTGCTGGCTGTGGCCGCGCTGGCGTCGGTCAGTTTCCTCGCCGATCGCATGCACGCCGGCCTGGAGCGCGACGCGCGCCAGTTGATCGGTGCGGATGTGCTTGTCGTGTCCGACCAGCCGCTGCCGCCCGACATCGAGACACATGCGCGTGCGAGCGGCCTGCAGGTCACGCACACCGCCACCTTCCCCAGCATGGCGAGCACGTTGACCACGGGCGCCTCGGGCGAACCGGTATCGCAACTCGCCGCCATCAAGGCCGTCGACGTGGGTTACCCGCTGCGCGGCACCCTCAAAGTGAGCGATGACGGGCGCGATACCGTGGGCGCACCCATCCAGGGCATTCCTGCTGCAGGCACGGTGTGGGTGGACGCACCGCTGCTCGAAGCGCTCGGCATTCGCGTGGGCGATGCGATGCGCCTGGGCACGCGTACCTTCAAGGTCGCCCATGTCATCACCCAGGAACTCGATCGCGGCGCCGGCTTCATGAATTTCGCCCCTCGGGTGATGCTGCCGATGTCGGACCTGGGTTCGACGGGCCTAGTCACCTACGGCAGCCGGGTCACGTATCGCTTGCTGGTGGCGGGCCCTGACGCCGCTGCCAACGCGTTCCACACCTGGGCCGAGAACGAAGCGAAAACGCGCCAGCTGCGTGGCGTGCGCGTTGAATCGTTGCAAAACGGCCAGCCGCAGATGCGCGAAACGCTGGACCGCGCTGAGCGCTTTCTCTCGCTCGTCGCCTTGCTGGCCGCGATGATTGCCGCCGTGGCAATCACCATGGCCGCGCGCCGTTACACCGCGCGGCATACGGATGCGGTGGCCGTCATCAAATGCCTGGGTCTCAAGCAGGGACAGATTCTCGGCACGTTCGCGCTGGAGTTCTTGCTGATCGGCGTGCTGGGTTCGGCCGTCGGCGTGGGGCTGGGTTATGGCGCGCACTGGTTATTGCTGGCGTCGCTCGGCGACCTGGTCACGGTGACATTGCCCGCGCCATCCATCTGGCCTGCGGTCGTGGGTGTAACGGCGGGGCTGGTGCTGCTCATTGGTTTTGCCGTGCCGCCGTTGCTGAGCCTCGTGCGCGTCGCACCGCTGCGCGTGCTGCGGCGCGATGTGGCGGAGCGCGCCGTTGCCGCGTGGATTGGCTATGCGCTAGGAGCGGCAGCGTTCTTTGCGCTGCTCGTGGTATCGGCGCGCGACGTGAAGCTCGGCGCGCTGACGGCCGCCGGGTTTGCCGGCGCCATCGTCGTATTTGCGCTCCTGGCTGCAGGCGGATTGCGCGCGCTGGCGGTGTCGCTGGGACGTGGTCGTGCGCTCGGCGTGGGTTGGCGCTTTGCGCTGGCCGTACTGGAGCGCCGTCGTGGCGTAAGCGTGCTGCAAACCGTGGCGCTTGCCGTCGGGTTGATGGCGCTGCTGTTGCTTGCCATGACGCGCAATGACCTGATCCGCTCCTGGCACAACGCCACTCCGGCCGATGCGCCCAACCGTTTCATCATCAATATCCAGCCTGACCAGATGCAGGCGGTGGCGCAGGCGCTCGCCCAAGCTGGCGTGGCGGATCCGAAGCTCTACCCGATGGTGCGGGGGCGCCTGACGCAAGTGAATGGCCAGGTGATCGATCGCCAGACCTATGCCGAATCGCGCGCCCGCAATCTGGTCGAACGCGAATTCAACCTGTCGTACGCAACCGGGCAGCCGCCTGAAAATCGCATCGTTTCCGGCCAATGGTTCAGCGGGCAGAAGCCTGAGGCCTCAGTGGAAGAGGGCATCGCCAAGACGCTCAACCTGCACCTGGGCGACGTACTGCGTTTCGACATCGCCGGGCAGACGGTGGATGCGCCCATCACGTCATTGCGCAAGCTCGACTGGAGCTCGATGCGCGTGAATTTCTTCGTGATCCTGCCGCCCGTGGCGCTGCACGACATGCCGCAGACGTACGTAACCGCGTTCCGCATTCCCGCCGGGCAGGCCGATCTGCCGGCCAAGCTCGTGCGTGAGTTTCCGAACCTCACGGTGGTCGATACCGAACTGATCTTGCAGCAGGTGCAGGGCGTGCTGGATCAGGTAACGGCGGCGGTGGAATTCCTCTTCGTCTTTACGTTGGCGGCGGGTGTGCTGGTCCTCTATGCCGCGCTCTCCGGCTCGCGCGACGAGCGCTTGCGCGACGCCGGCGTGCTGCGCGCGCTTGGCGCGGGCTCCGGGGTGGTACGCCAGACGCAATATGCAGAAGTGCTGATCGTTGGCGGCCTGGCCGGGCTGATGGCCGGCGTGGGCGCAATCGCCATCGGCTGGGTGCTCTCGGCGCACGTGTTCGATTTTCCGTATCGTTTCAACCCGGCGATCCTGCCGGTGGGCATCGTGAGCGGCATGGCGTGCGCCTTCATCGGCGGCTGGCTGGGCTTGCGCGACGTGCTGCGTCGCCCGGCCATGGCAACGCTTCGTGACGCATGACGACGCCCGAATTTTTTGATGTGACTGACGCTGTATGACTGACGCAACTTCCGGCCAGGAACCCCTGGCGTTTGACCTCATTGGCGGCGAAGCGCGTGTGCGCGAACTCGTTGACCGTTTCTACGACCAGATGGATCTGGAGCCTGAGTTTGCCGTGCTGCGCTCGCTGCACCCGCAAAGTCTGGATGGATCGCGCGACAAGCTGTTCTGGTTCCTGTGCGGCTGGCTGGGCGGCCCGAATCATTTCATCGAGCGCTTTGGCCATCCGCGCTTGCGCGCGCGCCATATGCCGTTCGAGATCGGCACGCAGGAGCGTGATCAGTGGATGCGCTGCATGGCACTCGCCATGCAAGACATCGGCTTGGACGAAGCACTGCAGATGCGCTTGATGCAGGCCTTCTGGCAGACCGCCGACTGGATGCGGAACGTGCAGCGCTAAGGTGCCGCGCTAAAGCGCACCTTCAAGAATAAATTTGAGGAGACCCCGATGATCGGTTTGCCCACCGCCGACGACGTGCTCGCGTTCTGGTTCGGCAACGCGCCGCTGGTCGACGCACGGCCGGAGTGGTTCACCAAATCCGACGCGTTCGATGCCGAGATCCGCGCGCGCTTCTTGCCGTTGTGGGAAGCGCTTTCCACGGGCGACGCCGACACCTGGATGGATACGCCGCTCGAAGCCATCGCGCGCATCGTCGTGCTAGATCAGTTCTCGCGCAACATGTTTCGCGGCAGTGCGCGCGCTTTTGCGAGCGACGCGGCAGCGTTGCACACCGCGCAGATCGTCGTGGCCGCAGGGTGGGATGCGCAATTGCCGACGCGCCATCACCGTGTGTTCTGCTACCTGCCTTTCGAGCACAGCGAGGCGATGTCTGCGCAGAACGAATCGATTCGCCTCTACACACGCCTGCGCGATCAGGAAGGCGATGCGGACCCGCTCATCTGGGCGGAGAAGCACCGCGAGATCGTGGCGCGCTTCGGGCGTTTTCCACATCGCAACGAAGCCCTCGGGCGCGTTTCCACACCCGAGGAAGTTGCGTTTCTGACCCAGCCAGGGTCGTCGTTTTAGGCCAACGGCGCCTTTCCGCTCAACGGCTCAGCACCGAATACATCAGCGTTCCCGAGAAGGTGAGCAGTACCAGCGCTGCGCCGCGCAACAGTTTGGGCGTGTGAGACGCCCACGTGCGCCGTGCCGTGAGCAGCATGCCCAGATACGACCAGCCGATGGCAATGGGCACCAAGACAACCAGGAACGTGGCGATGGTCCGCCCAAAATTGGCTGCGGACTGGAATGCTGCGAGCGGAAAGAGCGTGCTTGCAAACAGCAGCGCCTTCGGGTTCATCAACGTGGTGACGAACATGTCGCGCAAGCTGACAGGATTCGCCGCAACGTGCTGCAGCGCCCCGCTTTGTCGCCAGATCTTTGCGGCCAAGTAGAGGATGTACACGGAATTCAGCAGCTTGACGACGGCTACCAGCCACGGCTGACTGACCGACAGCGCGGTCAGAAAGAATCCCCACAGCGAGATTGAAGTGACATAGCCCAGCGCCTCAGCAGCAATGAGCGGGCTCGTCCGCCGCACGCCCACCTTGAGGCCGGACGAGAGCAGCAGCGTGTTCGTCGGCCCCGGCATGATCAGCACCAGGGACGCGTACAGCGCCATCGTAAGCAACGAGTCTTGCATGTCGCCCTACGTGCGCTCGCGACGTTCCGACCACTTGTCGACGGTCTCGCGCGGCGCACGCGCCAGCATGTCGATCAACGCGGCGGGGTCGTCGCTCACGTGCAGCAGGTCAGCGTGGTGGCGCTTGAGGAAGCCTTCCTGCACGGCGTGGTCGATGAAGGCGAGGAGCTTGTCGTAGAAGCCCGCCACGTTCAGCAGGCCGATCGGCTTGTTGTGATAGCCGAGCTGCAGCCACGTGAAGGTCTCGAAGAGTTCTTCGTACGTCCCGACGCCGCCGGGCATGGCGATGAAGGCATCTGCACGGTCAGCCATCATTTGCTTGCGCTGGTGCATGCTGTCGACGATGTGCAGCTCGGTCAGGTCTTTATGCCCGACCTCCTTGCGCACGAGCGATTTCGGGATGATGCCGATCACCGGGGTGCCGCCTTGCAGCACGGCGTCGGCCACTATGCCCATCAAGCCAACGTTGCCGCCGCCGTAGACGAGCGTCAGGTCGCGCTTGACCATCTCGTTGCCCAGCGCGATGGCGCTGGCTTTATATTCCGGGCGCTCGCCCGGGCTGGAACCGCAATAGACGCAGATCGATTTCATTGAGCAGTAGTGTTGTTGCTGGGCTTGCCGATGGGCGGATCGTTGCTGCGGCTCACCGCCAGCAAATCAAACGCCCGCCGCGGCTTGCCGCGCAGGTAAGGCGCGAGGATCGACAGGATGTGGTAGCTCGCGCCGTGCAGGTGGTCACGGATCGCGTTCTGGTCGTTGTACTGGCGTGGGTGCTGCACAAACTGGAACGACAGCCAGTAAGTGGCGATCACCACGATGTTGGTGCAGATGACGTCGACTTGCTCGGCCGTGGCTTCCATCTCGCCGTCTTCGATGAACTGGTGGCAGATGTCCATAGCGAAGTGGCGCTTTTGCTCGACGATGCGCTTGAAGTTCAATTCAAGCATGCGGTTGCGCGCGAGCAGATCGTTGATGTCGCGGTACAGGAAGCGGTAGTTCCACAGGAACTCCGACATGTACTGCAGGTAGCCCCACGTCTCGTCGAGTGTGGCCTTGTGGTCGTCCGGCAGCTTCAGGCGACGCGCGATCTCCTGCTCGAACTGCACGAAGATCGAGTTGATGATGTCGTCCTTGTTGCGGAAGTGGTAGTACAGGTTGCCCGGGCTGATCTCCAGCTCTTCGGCGATCGTCGTGGTGGTGACGTTGGGCTCGCCCAGTTCGTTGAACAGGCGCAGCGACACTTCGAGGATGCGATCGCGCGTGCGGCGCGGGCCGGTGGAATGCTGCTTGGTTTCCATTGACTGCCAAGGCCGGTGGCCCTGTCTCCGTGGCGTATTGGTGCCCGGATTATAAGAGATCGTGCTTGTGCAACGACCCCCACACGCTGCGGGGCAGACATTGCCAAACGTTGTCGCCGGCTTTTCGCTGGTGTTCCTAATGCAACAGCGACGCCACCCACGGCCAGGCGATCGCTACCCACGTTCCCACGCACAGCAGCAGAGCCAGCATGACGGCCGCGCTGCCGAAATCCTTGGCACGCTTGGAAAGCCCGTGCTGCTCGAGCGAGATGCGGTCGACCGCCGCTTCCACGCTCGAATTGAGCAGCTCGACGATGAGCACCAGGACCAGCGTGCCCAGCATCAGAATGCGCTCGACCACCGTGGCGGGAATGACGAACGCGCACGGTAGCAGGATCGCGCACAGCGTCAATTCCTGGCGGAACGCGCTTTCCTCGTCGATGGCGAAGCGGATGCCGCTGATGGAGTTCTTGAGCGCAAACCACGCCCGCGTGATGCCGCGATTGCCTTTATGCGGGTTGTCTGCTGGCGAGTACGCCCCAGCTGCAGGCGGTGCGGGCGGATTTTCCAGTCGCTGATCTGGCGGGGTGGTGGGCTTCATGGAACGCAAGGCTCAGGCACCCGCGGCGGTGGACGGCTCGGCGGCCTTGGTGTTGTCGGCTTGTGCGGCCGGCATCGGGCGCAGGTGTGCGAGGAACTGTTCGGAGGCGGCGCGCCACGAGAACTTCTCGGCGTGCGCACGCGCCGTGACGCGGTCGATGCGCAGCGCTTCAAGGCAGGCTTCCCGCAGGTCTTCGCGCAACGCACCGGCCGGTGAATCGCCCAGCACGTCGATCGGGCCCGTCACCGGATACGCTGCCACCGGCAGGCCGCTGGCAAGTGCTTCCAGCAATACCAAGCCGAACGTGTCGGTGCGGCTCGGGAAGACGAACACATCGGCCGAGGCATACACCTTGGCCAGCTCCGGCTGCTTGAGCACGCCGAGGTAGCTGGCATTCGGGTACTTCGCTTTCAACCCGGCCAGCGCGGGGCCCTCACCGACCACCCACTTGGACCCCGGCAGATCCAGCTCCAGGAAAGCTTCGACGTTCTTCTCCACGGCCACACGGCCGACATACAGGAAGATCGGGTGCGCCGTGTTGAGCACGTTGCTGCGCTGGGCGGTGAAGATGTCCAGATCGACGCCGCGCGTCCACAGCACGCCGTTGGTGATGCCGTAGTCGGCAAGGTCTTTAAGCACCACGGGCGTCGGCGCCATCACGGCCTGCGCAGGGCTGTGGAACCAGCGCAGAAAGCGATACGTCCACGCCAGCGGAATGCCGAAGCGCGCCTGCACATACTCCGGAAAACGGGTGTGGTACGCAGTCGTATAGGGCAGCTTGTGGCGCAGCGCATAGGCGCGTGCGGCCAGGCCCAGCGGGCCTTCGGTGGCGATGTGCAGCGCCTGCGGGGCGAACTTCTCGATGCGCTCGCGCACGCGCTTGGCCGGCAGGATCGACAGGCGGATTTCCGGATACGTCGGGCACGGCACCGTCTTGAATTCCAGCGGCGTGATCATGTCGACAATGTGCCCCATGGCCTCCAGCTCGCGACGCGTCTGGGTGAGGGTACGGACGACGCCGTTGACCTGCGGTTCCCAGGCATCGGTGACGATCATGACTTTCACGGGCTCTCCTTGGGGGGTAGGTTGGGCGGCAATGGGCTGCACGAGGTCGATGCTGGTGTGGGTCATAGAGGCTTCCATCAGGCGGCGGCCGCAGCGGCACGGCGTGCGCGGCGGGAGGTGCGCGGCGCATCGAGCAGATGCGTCCAGTAGACGATCTGCAGTTCGCCTTCCATGGTTTCGACCAGGGCAGAAAGGCTTTCCACCCAGTCGCCGTCGTTGCAGTAAAGCTGGCCGTCGATCTCGCGGATCTCGGCTTTGTGGATATGCCCGCAGACCACGCCGTCGCAGCCGCGGCGGCGCGCTTCATCCGTCATCACGCGCTCGAACGAATTGATGAAATTGACCGCGTTCTTGACCTGATGCTTGAGGTATTGCGACAAAGACCAGTACGGAAAACCAAGCCGCACGCGGATCCGGTTGAAGTGCCGGTTCATCGCCAGGATGAACGTGTAGAGCGAGTCGCCGACGTAGGCAAGCCAGCGCGCATGCTGCATCACGCCGTCGAACAGGTCGCCGTGCACGACCCACAGGCGCTTGCCCGTGGCCGTCACGTGCACCGCGTCTTCAGCGACTTCGATATCGCCAAAGTTCAGCCCGTGGAACTGGCGCGCCATCTCGTCGTGGTTGCCCGGGATGAAGACGACGCGTGTGCCTTTGCGCGCGCGGCGCAGCACCTTCTGCACCACATCGTTGTGTGCCTGCGGCCAGTACCAGCCCTTGCGCAGTTGCCAGCCGTCAACGATGTCGCCCACCAGGTACAGCGTGTCCGATTCGTGGTGCTTGAGAAAGTCGAGCAGGTAGTCGGCCTGGCAGCCCGGCGTGCCGAGGTGGATGTCCGACAGCCAGATCGTGCGGTAGCGCTGGATTTTCTCGGCGGGCGGGTCAGCGTCGGTGTCGGCCGATCGATCGGGCGCCAACGTCGACGCCGGCGTGGCGACCGGTGCTTCGTGTTCGCGCACATCGCCCCGACCTGCCGGTACAGCCGAGCCCAGCGCACCCGCGGCGGCGAGTCCGGCGGCCATTTGCATCAGCGGCGGTGGAGCGTTCCAGTCGGAACCGGTGAGGGGAGCAGCGCGAAAGCGTTGCGCGAGGCGGCGGAGGAAACCAGGGCGCGATGGCAGATTTGGCAGGACCATGTCGGCAACAGAGGCTGCGTTGGACGGATTTCGCCATCGCTGCATGAAAAAGCCGTGTCAGAAACATGACCGTCACATGACGTGATTGCCGAGAAAGGGGCAGGCGTGCGCCCAAGACCTGCGCCGGGCGCGCATTTCAGGCTGATGGGATCGCGGAGATGCCTTCAATGTGTGCGAGTTCCGTCAGCACAGCGTCGCGCACGCGTGCGTCGCATAGCAGCGACACATGGCCGATGCCCGCGAACGAGATGTGACGCGCGCCTTGCAGGCAGGAGGCACCAGCCGGGCCGACGATGGAGTCGTGCCACGAAAAAATCGACGTGATGCGCGCTCGCACGGCTGGCGTTTCGGACGCGGCAAGCTGGCGCAGCCAAGGGCTCGCCCAGGCCATCTGGCGCACGTTGTGACCGCGTCCCGTCCGCGCCATTGCCGTGCCCCGATGCGGCGTGCCGAGTGTGATGACGTGGGCAACAAGGCAGGGCTCCGATTGGCGCAGCAGAGCTCGGGCGGCGAGCCCACCCATGCTGTGGCAGAGCAGGACGGGCGCACGGCCATGCATGCGCGTCAGGCGCGCGACGGCGGCCGCAATGTCGCGGGCGTAGTCGTCGATATCGCCCAGCAGCGGCATGAGATCGATGGCATCGGTCGGGTGTCCGGCGGCGGCCAAATGGCGCTGCATCGGCAGCCACACGGCGCGATTGCACCCGTAGCCGTGAATCATCAGCACAGGCACGCGCTTGCCCTCATCGGCGGGCGCATCGAACGTGGCATGCGCCTGGAAGGGTTGCAGCACGTTGAACATCCAAGCGACGGATACGCACTCGCGGAACCAGCATGCGATAAAGCCGGCGATGCCGACGCGCTGTTCGCACGGCACGGGCATGCGGTCCCACATGGGGTCGTCCGGTACCGCCGTGCCCAGGCTCTTCAGCGACACCAGGAACGCCCACCCGATCGAAACGAGATACCCGAGCACCAACGCCACGCCCGCGAGCCCACTCGCCGCCGGCCAACTCCATCTGCCCCACCGATGTGCCGCCCAGCCAACCGCTAGCGTCGCCGCATATTGCAGCACCACGGCAATGCGGCGCGCTGTGGCCGCGGTCAGGGAGGCGAAGGGAACAGGGGAGGAGGGAAGATCGGCGCGCGTCATGGTGGAGGTCGCCGCCGAGCGTGCAGCCGATCAGTCGCGCACCAGCCGGGTGCCGGCCAGGCGATCGTGCAGGAATTGGCGCTGCGGATCGAGCCACGCCAGCGCGCCCCAGGCCAGCAGGCACGCCAAAGCGACTCCCGCGCCGGCCCAACGGGACGCCCCGCTCAGGTGGATCACGCCGACTGCCGCGACCACCCATACCCACGCCAGCACATAGCGCGCAACGGCGCGGCCCAACGAAATACGTGATCCATCGGCGTTGACTACGCGCATGCGCCAGGTCTGCATCGCTAGCGTCTGGCCGCGTTTGCGCCAAAACCAGACGAAGTACAGACCAAGTGCCAGAAAACCCCACACCTGCAGCCCTACATCGCCTGTGCGCGCCAGCGGTGGCACGATCAGGCGCAGCAGCAGAAAGACAGCCGTGGCGCCAAACATCACGCCAAACAGCAGCAGGCCCTCGTAGAGCATCGCAGCAAGACGGCGGCGCAGCGTGGGTGCAGCACGCGGATCAGGCGCCGCAGCGGGGGAAGGAGAGGAAACGGAGGTGGCCATCGAACAGAGTGTGAGCGCCGTCGGCGCAGTCCATCATGTGCCGGCGCACAGGGTCGCGCGGCACGTGGTTCGAATTATGCCAAACGGTTTGCCGGCCTCAGCCGCCCAGCACCGTGGAGGGCGGCGGATTGCCCGATTCCCCGCCGCTGGTGGTGGGCGGTGCAACGGGGTGCGCGGGAGTGACTGGCGCGCTTGCAGGTGCAGGTGCGGCAGTGGCGGATTCGGGCGCGGGAGTTGCGGCCGGTGCGGATGCGGTGGCGGTCGGCTTGCCCGTCGGCGTCGATTTGGTCGTGCCGGGCTTGGTGCGCGCACCGTGATGGATCGATTTGGCCGCGTCTTTCGCCAAGCCTGCGCCGCCCGGCAGCGCCGTCACTGCAGACGGGTGCTTTTGCGCCTTGGCCGCGGCCGCCAGCGCTTTTTTCTGCTCTTCCGTCAGCTGCTGGTAACTCTGCCAAGCCTCGCTCTTCTTCTGCACCGGGAGCGACTTGGTGGTCTGGAAATTTTCACGCGCGCGGTGACGTTGCTCCGGGGTGAGCTTGACCCAATCCGCCATGCGCGTTTGCAGGCGCTGCTGCTGAGCCGGTGTGTACTTCGGATACGCCCGGGCGATCTGCAGCCATTTTTTGCGGGCCAGTTCCGGCAGGCCATTCCATTCCGGCGCCAGCGGCGCGAAGATGCGCTGCTGCACGATGGTCAATTCGGCCCAGTTCGGGTGGACAGCGGGCAGCGGATTGGTCGCGGGCGGTGTCGGCAGATCAACCGGCGCATTGACTGTCACGGCCGGTGCCGCGGCAGGTGCCGAAGCGGTAGGAACCTGCGCGATCGCAAGTCCCGCCATCAGACCGGCTGCGCCGACCAACGCAACGATGCTGGCGCGTAGGCACACGGTCTTTGCGCCTCGCGGTGATTGGCCGTGGGTGTGCTGGAAGTTGCTCATCGATCAGCCTTTCACTGATCGTGCTTGAGGTACTGATGGAAGCCTTGATCGGCGTAAGCGGCCAGCGGCAGATCGTCGAGCAGCATCGCGGCGTCGACCTCGGCGAGTTCGTCCACGCGTTGCTGCTGTTGCCACTGATAGATGCCCGCGAGCCCCGCCACCAGCGCGATGGTCGGCCACAACAGGCCAAGGCGGCGCAGGACTGCGGCGGCGCGCTGCAGCGGCGACGGTGCTTCGCCTTCCGTGTCGAAGGACACCGAGCCGACGCCCGGCATTGCCAAGGCAGGCGAGCGCACCGTGCTCGGCACTTCCGCTTTCTTGTGCGCAAGCGCCGTCCGGCGCGCCGCTGCAAGGCGGTCGCGCACGTCGGGCGGCAACTGTCCTGCCGACTCGTTCAGAGCGGTTCGGACGGCATGCACAAAACGGCGTTCTCGGAGTTCTACCTTGTTCATAGTCGGATCCCTCGCGCCCGCAGCGCTTGGGCCAGGGCGTGTGTTGCCCGCGAGCAGTGCGTTTTTACGCTGCCCTCGGAACAGCCCATCGCCTGAGCTGTCTCGGCAACATCCATGTCCTCCCAGTAACGCATCAGGAAGGCCTCCCGTTGACGCGTGGGCAGCTTCTCAATTTCGCGCTCCAGGATTTCCAGCATCTGCGAGCGCTCGACTTTGTCGGCGCTGCTCTCCGCCGCTGTGGTGCCGGCTTCGCTTTCTATGAGTTCAAGCGGGTCCGTGTCGTCACCCTCAGCGTCCGTGCGAAAGCTTGAGAACAGGCTCACCCACGTGTTGCGTACCTTGGAGCGGCGAAACCAGTCGTGAATCGTGTTCTGCAGAATGCGCTGAAACAGCAGAGGCAGCTCGGCGCTTGGCTTGTCGCCGTATTTCTCGGCCAGCTTGATCATGGCGTCCTGCACGACGTCGAGCGCGGCATCGTCGTCGCGCACCGCGAAGACCGCCTGCTTGAAGGCGCGTTTCTCGACGCTTAGAAGAAAGGCCGACAATTCCTGTTCAGAGGCCATACAACGGCGGGTGCGAATCCTGTGAGGCAGCCGCGCGAAAATTCACATACTCAAGATGTGATGATCACGCCGCGTGGCGTCAACGGCCTTGGCCGTGAAAAATGTTGCGATGCTAGCAAAAATGCGGCTCTACGGACAGCCCGACTGCCGGGCGGGCCGCCAAGAGCTGGGAATCGCGCCGGTGCTGGACCGCCATGCGGCATTGCAGTATTATCCCCGGTTCACAACATCTGTGGTTTGTCTCATCTGGCCGCCCATCAGGCGGACCATCCATGCAGACGCGCACCGCTCAAATCCGCGCCACAAGCCCGGTAGAGAGCATCCAAACAATTTTTTGCCGAAAATTGCAAAGGACTGACATGAATATGCCAAGCGCGGAATTTTCCCACGCCAATAGCGGTTCATCTGCCGACATGATGGGGGCTGACATCCTCGTCAATGCGCTCGCGGCAGAGGGCGTCGAGTTCGTCTGGGGTTACCCCGGCGGCGCGGTGCTCTATATCTACGACGCGTTCTACAAGCAAAACAAGATCGAACACATCCTGGTGCGCCATGAACAGGCGGCAGTCCATGCGGCTGACGGCTATGCGCGTGCCACGGGCAAGGTCGGTGTCGCCCTGGTGACCTCCGGCCCGGGCGTGACCAATGCCGTGACCGGCATCGCCACCGCTTACCTGGATTCGATCCCGATGGTGATCATCACTGGCAACGTGCCAACGCACGCCATCGGCCAGGATGCCTTCCAGGAGTGCGACACCGTCGGCATTACCCGCCCGATCGTCAAGCACAACTTCCTGGTCAAGGACGTGCGCAATCTCGCCTCGACCATCAAGAAGGCGTTCTACATCGCCGCAACGGGCCGTCCGGGCCCGGTAGTGGTGGATATCCCCAAGGATGTCTCGCGTGAACTTTGCAAGTACGAGTATCCGAAGACCATCGAGATGCGCTCGTACAGCCCGGTCAACAAGGGCCATTCGGGCCAGATCCGCAAGGCGGTAAGTCTGCTGCTGCAGGCCGAGCGTCCGTACATCTATTCGGGTGGCGGCGTTGTACTTGCCGAGGCCAGCGAAGAACTGCGCCAACTGGCTGCGCTGACGGGTTATCCCGTGACGAACACGCTGATGGGTCTGGGCGCTTTCCCGGGTACCAGCAAGCAGTTCGTAGGCATGCTGGGCATGCACGGCACGTACGAAGCCAATATGGCAATGCAGAACTGTGACGTTCTGATTGCCATCGGCGCGCGTTTTGATGATCGCGTGATTGGCAGCCCGGCACACTTCTCGTCGCAGCCGCGCAAGATCATCCACATCGACATCGATCCGTCGTCCATCTCCAAGCGCGTGAAGGTCGACATCCCCATCGTCGGCAACGTCAAGGACGTGCTGCAAGAAATGATCGCCCAGATCCAATCTGGCGAAGCCAAGCCCAACAAGGCGGCGCTGGCCAAGTGGTGGGAACAGATCGAACAGTGGCGCAGCGTCGATTGCCTGAAGTACGACCGCACGTCCGAGATCATCAAGCCCCAGTACGTGGTCGAGAAAATCTGGGAACTGACCAATGGTGACGCCTTCGTCTGCTCCGACGTCGGTCAGCACCAGATGTGGGCCGCGCAGTTCTACAAGTTCAACGAGCCGCGCCGCTGGATCAACTCCGGCGGGCTCGGCACGATGGGCGTGGGCTTGCCGTACGCAATGGGCATCAAGAAGGCATTCCCGGACAAGGAGGTCGTCACCATCACCGGTGAGGGCTCGATCCAGATGTGCATCCAGGAGCTGTCGACGTGCCTGCAGTACGACACGCCGGTGAAAATCTGCTCGCTCAACAACGGCTATCTGGGCATGGTGCGCCAGTGGCAGGAAATCGAGTACGACAACCGTTACTCGCATTCCTACATGCAAGCGCTGCCTGACTTCGTGAAGCTGGCCGAATCGTATGGCCACGTTGGCATGCGCATCGAGAAGACGTCCGACGTCGAACCCGCGTTGCGCGAAGCCTTCCGACTCAAGGACCGCACCGTGTTCCTCGACTTCCAGACCGACCCGACAGAAAACGTCTGGCCGATGGTCCAGGCAGGCAAGGGTATTTCTGAAATGCTGCTCGGCGCGGAGGACCTCTAATGCGCCACATCATTTCCGTCCTGCTGGAAAACGAACCGGGCGCGTTGTCACGCGTGGTCGGCCTGTTCTCTGCACGCGGCTATAACATCGAGACGCTGACGGTCGCCCCGACTGAAGACGCTTCGCTGTCGCGCATGACGATCGTCACGACCGGCTCTGACGACATCATCGAGCAGATCACCAAGCACCTGAACCGCCTGGTGGAAGTCGTCAAGGTCGTCGACCTGACCGAGGGTGCGCACATCGAGCGCGAGCTGATGCTCGTGAAGGTGCGCGCAGTCGGCAAGGAACGCGAGGAGATGAAGCGTACCGCGGACATCTTCCGCGGCCGCATCATCGACGTGACCGAGAAGACCTACACGATCGAGCTGACCGGCAACGGCAGCAAGCTCGACGCGTTTCTCGATGCCATCGATCGCACTGCCATTCTTGAGACCGTCCGTACGGGCGGCTCGGGCATCGGCCGCGGCGAGCGCATTCTGAAGGTTTGAACCGGCGCGTGCGTGCTGCCGGACTCCATCGATATTTGAAAATTAGGACATCACCATGAAAGTGTTTTACGACAAGGACGCCGACCTCTCCCTGATCAAGGGCAAGAACGTCACCATCATCGGCTACGGCTCGCAAGGCCACGCCCACGCCCTGAACCTGAACGACTCGGGTGTGAAGGTGACGGTCGGTCTGCGCAAGAACGGCGCGTCGTGGAACAAGGCCGTCAACGCCGGCCTGCAGGTCAAGGAAGTGGCCGAAGCTGTGAAGGAAGCCGACGTTGTCATGATCCTGCTGCCGGACGAGCAGATCGCCGACGTGTACAAGAACGAAGTGCACGGCAACATCAAGCAGGGCGCCGCACTGGCATTCGCCCACGGTTTCAACGTGCACTACGGTGCCGTGATCCCGCGCGCCGACCTGGACGTCATCATGATCGCCCCGAAGGCTCCGGGCCACACCGTGCGTGGCACGTACACGCAAGGCGGCGGCGTGCCGCATCTGATTGCCGTGCACCAGGACAAGTCGGGCGCTGCGCGTGATATCGCTCTGTCGTACGCTACCGCCAACGGCGGCGGCCGTGCCGGCATCATTGAGACGAACTTCCGCGAAGAAACCGAAACCGACCTGTTCGGCGAACAGGCCGTGCTGTGCGGCGGTACCGTCGAACTGATCAAGGCTGGTTTCGAGACGCTGGTCGAAGCTGGTTACGCTCCGGAAATGGCGTACTTCGAGTGCCTGCACGAGCTGAAGCTGATCGTCGACCTGATCTATGAAGGCGGCATCGCCAACATGAACTACTCGATCTCGAACAACGCCGAATACGGCGAGTACGTCACTGGCCCGCGCGTCGTGACGGAAGAGACCAAGAAGGCCATGAAGCAATGCCTGAAGGACATCCAGACCGGCGAATACGCCAAGAGCTTCCTGCTGGAGTACAAGGCAGGCCAGCCGACGCTGATCTCGCGCCGCCGCCTGACCGAAGAGCACCAGATCGAGCAAGTTGGCGCCAAGCTGCGCGCGATGATGCCCTGGATTGCCAAGAACAAGCTGGTTGACCAGACGAAGAACTGATCGGTTGCATCCTGTGCAAGAAAGCCGGCCTTCGGGCTGGCTTTTTTTTATGCTGATTCCAGGGCGCCAAACATTGTTTCAAGTGCTGGCGCGGCTCCGTGTCGGCTAGAATGCCGCATTTCCTTCAAGACGCTGTCGAGGTCTGATTTGAACAACACGTATCCGCATCCCATCATTGCCCGCGAGGGTTGGCCGTACCTGGGCGGGATTTTCATCGTCACGCTCATCGTGCAGGCCGCCGCCGGCTTCGGCTGGGCTTGGCCGTTCTGGGTGCTGACGCTGTTTGTGCTGCAGTTTTTTCGAGATCCGGCCCGCGTCGTGCCAACGCAGGCCAATGCGATTCTGTCGCCGGCTGATGGTCGCATCGTCGCCGTCGAGCAGGTGCGTGACCCGTATGCCGATCGCGACTCGCTGAAGATCAGCGTGTTCATGAATGTGTTCAACGTGCACTCGAACCGTGCGCCGGTCGACGGCACTGTGCAGCAGGTGCAGTACTTCCCGGGCAAGTTCGTCAATGCGGACCTGGACAAGGCGTCGCTCGAAAACGAGCGCAACGCCATTGTGCTACGCCGCGCTGATGGCCAGCTCGTCACTTCGGTGCAGGTGGCCGGATTGATCGCGCGGCGCATCCTTTGCTATACCAAGGCAGGCGAAGCGCTCACGCGTGGCCAGCGTTATGGCTTCATCCGCTTTGGCTCGCGCGTTGACGTGTACCTGCCGCTGACGGCGCGCCCGCGCGTGACCATCGGCGAGAAAGTATCCGCCACGCTTACGGTGCTTGCAGAGCTGGACTGATCCGGAGGCCGCCATGCCCGCGTTCAACCGACGCAAGAAGCGTTTTACCGCCGGCAACGTGACGCACTTGCGTCCGCTGCGGCACAATCAGCCGCGTTCGGATGACGACGATCTTGAGATCGTGCGTCCGCGCCGTCGCGGCATCTATCTGTTGCCCAACGCGTTCACGACCGCGGCGCTCTTCGCCGGCTTCTTCGCCATCGTGCAGGCGATGAACCTGAACTTTGAGACGGCTGCCATCGCCATCTTCGCGGCGATGGTGCTCGACGGCATGGACGGCCGTGTCGCTCGCATCACCAATACGCAAAGCGCGTTCGGCGAGCAATACGATTCGCTGTCGGACATGGTGTCATTTGGCGTTGCGCCGGCATTGGTCATGTACGAATGGATTCTGCGCGACCTGGGCAAGTGGGGTTGGCTTGCGGCGTTCGTGTATTGCGCTGGCGCTGCGCTGCGCCTCGCGCGCTTCAATACGAACATCGGGTCGGTCGACAAGCGCTTCTTCCAAGGCATGCCGAGCCCGGCAGCCGCAGCGCTCATCGCGGGTTTTGTCTGGCTGGCGATCGACAACAAGCTGCCGGTCAAAGAACTGTGGATGCCGTGGGTGGCCTTCGGGCTGACGCTATATGCGGGGCTCTCGATGGTGTCGAACGCGCCGTTCTACAGCGGCAAGGCGCTCGACGTTCGTCACCGCGTGCCATTTGGCGTGATGGTGCTCGTCCTGGTGCTGTTCGTTGTGATATCGAGCGATCCGCCAGTCGCGCTTTTCGGCCTGTTTGTTGGTTACGCGGTATCGGGCTATCTGCTCTGGGGCTGGCGTGCTCTGCATGGGCAACAAGGGAGCCCGCGCTTGCCGAAACAGGCGTCCGGCGACGCACATGAGTGACCGATGCGCTGCACCAATGTGCGCTTGCGCCGATTTTTGAATTCGTCTATAGTCATTCGCATGCTTTCGCGCCCGATTTCCATTCTGATTACGCTAGTCTCGATTGATGGCCTACTAGGTCGTCAGGTCGGGACACGCGCATAGGAAATCGCAAGACAAGGCAAGCAGAAACCGCCAAGTTTTCGCGAACCAGAATCCCCAGCGCCCCGGCCTGCAACCATGCACGCCGGGGCGTTTTGCATTCTGCGCCGCAAAAAAACATTCGAGACACCCACTAAGACCGACGCCAAAAACGTCACCCCCACCAAGGAGCCGCCATGAGCGACAAACTCATCATTTTCGATACCACCTTGCGCGACGGCGAACAGTCCCCTGGGGCGTCGATGACCAAGGAAGAGAAGATCCGCATTGCCAAGCAGCTTGAGCGGCTCAAGGTGGACGTGATCGAAGCCGGCTTCGCGGCCAGCTCCAATGGTGACTTCGAGGCGATCCGCGCGATTGCGCAGTCGGTCAAGGATTCGCGCATTTGCTCGCTGGCCCGTGCGAACGATCGCGATATCTCCCGCGCTGCGGAGGCGCTCAAGCCGGCCGGCCAGTTCCGTATCCATACGTTCATCGCCACGTCGGCGTTGCACATGGAGAAGAAGCTGCGCATGTCGCCGGATCAGGTGTACGAGCAGGCGCGCCTAGCGGTGCGCTTCGCGCGCCAATTCACCGACGACATCGAATTCTCGCCGGAAGATGGTAGCCGCTCCGACATGGATTTCCTGTGCCGCGTCTTGGAAGGCGTGATCGCCGAGGGTGCCACGACCATCAACCTGCCAGATACGGTGGGCTACGCGGTGCCGGAAGGTTATGCCGCGCTGATCCGCTCGGTGCGCGAGCGCATCCCGAATTCCGACAAGGCGGTCTGGTCGGTGCACTGCCATAACGACCTGGGCATGGCGGTCGCCAACTCCCTGGCCGCTGTCAAACTGGGCGGGGCACGCCAGATCGAATGCACGATCAACGGCCTGGGTGAGCGTGCCGGCAACACCAGCCTCGAAGAGGTGGTGATGGCAGTGAAGACGCGTCGCGACTACTTCAATCTCGACGTCGGTGTTGATACCACGCAGATCGTGCCGGCGTCCAAGCTGGTTTCGCAGATCACCGGTTTCGTCGTGCAGCCGAACAAGGCGGTCGTGGGCGCCAACGCGTTTGCGCACGCTTCGGGCATCCACCAGGATGGCGTGCTCAAGGCACGCGACACATACGAAATCATGCGTGCCGAAGACGTGGGCTGGACAGCCAACAAGATCGTCCTGGGCAAACTCTCGGGTCGCAATGCGTTCAAGCAGCGTCTGCAGGAGCTGGGCATTGAGCTCGATTCAGAAGCCGAGCTGAATGCGGCCTTCACCCGTTTCAAGGAACTGGCTGATCAGAAGGCTGAGATCTTTGACGAGGACATCGTCGCCATCGTTTCGAACGAAGCACAGCACAGCGAGGGCGAGCATTTCCGGTTCGTGTCGCTGGCGCAACGTTCGGAAACTGGTGAGCGTCCGCACGCGCGCATCGTCTTCGTTGCAGACGGCAAGGAAGTGACGGGCGAAGCGGAGGGCAATGGCCCGGTTGACGCCACGCTCAATGCGATTGAGAGCCAGGTCGCCAGCGGCGCCGAGCAGTTGCTGTATTCGGTCAACGCCATCACGACGGGCACGCAGGCGCAGGGCGAAGTGACGGTGCGGCTGTCCAAGTCGGGCCGTATCGTCAACGGCGTAGGTACCGATCCGGACATCGTCGCGGCTTCGGCCAAGGCTTACCTTGCCGCGCTGAACAAGCTACAGGACAAGAGCAGCGAAAAACTCAACCCGCAGATCTGATCGCGGGTTCTACCAACACACGCAGGAGTCAGCCCAGACCCCAGCACGATCACCACTGAGCGCGCACCCGGTTATCCACCGGAACGCGAAGCGGGTGCGGCGGCACCGGACACGTCAGGAGCGTGCGCCATGCCAGCCGTCTTTGAGAGCGATGTCTGTGCGATCCACGGCATAGCCGACCCGAATGTCCACGCCAGGCGATGCGCCTCGCGTGGATGTTGCCGTTCTGGCGTTGAGCGCTGGCTTACCGGCTGGCATCGTGATCGTGGTCGTACATTGGGTCTGGGCTGATCTGCGTGAGGCGCACAGTGCCGTCGCGATCGAAATAGAAGTTCATTAGCGATGGCCACACGCCCTCGTGCCTAAAGCGATACGACCACACCTGCCGATGCATCAGCCGGAAATAGGCGGTCTCCTCCGGCTTGCCGAACGTCTGCAACACATCATTCTGCGTCGCTTTGCCGACGCGGATCTGCGCAAAATCCATCGTGGTCAGAATCTGCCGGAACGAGATGAGCTTGCCGCTCGCATCGAAGTCAGCGGCATACGTAAATTGTCCATAGGGCTGCGTCGGATATAGCCAGCGCGTGCCGCCATCCGCACGCGGATACCGTTCGGGTGGTTTGCCAAAGCGGGCTTCCACGGCCGAAGCGGGTTGGCCGAGCAGCGCTTCACCCGTTTGCACGGGCGCCAGCACGGTACACGCGCACATGGATATGAGCGCTACAGCGAGGAGCGTCGCGCTCCGCCACATCGATCGAATGCTCACAATGATTCTCCCGGGGCTTTCAGTGTAGGAGCCCATGCGAGTGGTGCTGGCTTGTGCCGACATGCAACGGCGCTTTACCATCCGCGGTTCACGGAGATTTGCCATGGTGTTTCGTTGGTTTTTGGCCGCGCTGGCGGCTGTAGGATTGTGTGGCGGGGCAACTGCCCAACCTGAAGCCGCGCCAATCCGGCTGGCGCTGATTGAAGGGCTGTCAGGCCCGTTTGCCAATGCGGGCGAGGCTGTGGATCGCAATCTGCGCATGGCCATTGAGAACGTCAATGCGCGCGGCGGTGTGAAGCTGCCCGATGGCCGTCATCCGCTTGCGCTCGTGCGCTTCGATAGCAAGAACACCGTCGACGAATCGTTGCTGCAATTGCAGGCCGCAACGGATGCGGGTATCCGTTTCGTTCTGCAGGGCAACAGTTCAGCGGCCGCGGCGGCGTTGTCGACGTCGATTTCGCGCTACAACGATCGTCATCCGGACGCGCGGGTGCTGTTTCTGAATTACGCTGCCGTCGATCCGGCGCTGACCAACGAGGCGTGCAGCTTCTGGCATTTCCGCTTCGATGCGTCAGCCGACATGCGCATGCACGCGCTGACCGAAGTGATCCGTGCGGACAAGACCATCAAAAAGGTCTACCTGATTGGGCAAGACTACACGTTCGGTCGCCAAGTGGCGCAATCGGCGCGTCAGCAGTTGAACGAGAAGCGGCCGGACATAGCGATCGTTGGTGAGGTGCTGCACCCGATCGGTAAAGTGAAAGATTTTGCGCCGTATGTGGCGCGCATCGCCGCATCGAGTGCGGATACGGTCGTCACCGGCAACTGGGGTAACGATCTGACGCTGCTCGTCAAGGCCGCACGGGATGCCGGGCTAAAAGCGCGCTTCTTTACGTTCTACGGCAACTCGCTCGGCGCACCAGGCGCGATGGGCGAAGCCGGCGTCGGTCGTGTGGTGGCTGTGGCGGAGTGGCATCCGAACCTGGGTGGAGTGAAGTCCGATGCGTTCTACACGGCCTTCCGCGCTCGTTACCCGGCGCCCGCCGACGATTACCCGCTACTGCGCGACCAGATGATGGTGACCATGCTGGCCGCGGCCATCGAGCGGGCCGGCTCTACGGAAGCTGCGGCCGTGGCACGTGCGCTGGAAGGCGCATCACTCGACAACGGCTTCCACCGCATCACGCTGCGCGCCGAGGATCACCAGGCCATCCAGCCGCTTATCGTCACGCAGATGGAGCGGGCGGGCACGCCCGGTGTGCCCTTTGATATTGAGGGCTCAGGCTACGGCTTTCGCACGCTTAAAGTGATTCCAGCTTCGCAAACCGCTTTGCCGACCACGTGCAAAATGGAGCGCCACTGAGCAGCGGTGACACAGAACTGTCGTCACGGCGGGGTTCTGGGCTATAATCGCGGTCTTGCTGTCCAGACCGCTTTGGGATGGGGCTGCAAGATCATTGTTCAACACGGCACCAACGGCGGCTGTTCAGGCGCTGCAGTGTCCGCAAGTCAAAGGAATCAAAATGTCCGTCGCTGACATCAAGAAGCAAGACATCGTCAAAGATAACGGCCGCAGCGCCAACGACACGGGTAGCCCGGAAGTGCAGGTTGCACTGCTGACCGCCCGCATCAACGAACTGCAGCCGCACTTCAAGGCGCACATGAAGGATCACCACAGCCGTCGCGGCCTGCTCCGCATGGTGAGCCGTCGTCGCCGTCTGCTGGACTACCTCAAGAGCAAGGACGCTGACCGTTACACCGCGCTGGTTGCGAAGCTGGGTCTGCGTAAGTAATGGTGGGTATCACGCACTGCGCGTGATGAAAAGTGCCTGCGTCAGCGTGCTGATGCAGGCATTTTGTTTTTGGCGGCCGTGTTTGTGGCCGCACCGGGCAACCGGTGAGTGATGGCAGCCGGCCACTTCAAGATGAAGCGGCTGCCATGGACCGGAGGCGGCAGGGAGCGGGGCCTTGTGTCATTCCAGCGCGGCGTTGGTGCCAGCGCTGCGCTGGAATGGCATAAAACACACCTCTGCAACCGCACCGTCTTCCGGAACGTGTTTGTCGCGGCGTAATGAAATCGACTTTGAATCGTCGGTGCTGCGAATACCGAACAGGAGAAAACATGTTCAACAAGATCGTCAAAGAATTCCAGTGGGGCGGCCATAAGGTCCGCATGGAAACGGGTGAGATCGCCCGCCAGGCGAGCGGCGCTGTGCTGCTCGACATGGACGACACCGTCGTGCTCGCTACCGTGGTGGGCGCCAAGAACCCGAAGCCGGGTCAAGACTTCTTCCCGCTGACCGTCGATTACCTCGAGAAGACCTACGCTGCCGGCAAGATTCCGGGTGGCTTCTTCAAGCGTGAAGGCCGTCCGTCAGAAAACGAAACGCTGACCTCGCGCCTGATCGATCGCCCGCTGCGTCCGCTGTTCCCGGAAGGCTTCTACAACGAAGTCCAGGTCGTCATCCACGTGCTGTCGATCAACCCGGAAGTGCCGGCCGATATCCCGGCGCTGGTCGCTGCTTCGGCTGCGCTGGCTGTGTCGGGTCTGCCGTTCAACGGCCCGGTGGGTGCTGCCCGCGTGGGTTACAAGGATGGCCAATACCTGCTGAACCCGAACCGTGCGCAACTGGCGCACTCGGATCTGGATCTGGTTGTGGCCGGTACCGAGCGTGCCGTGCTGATGGTCGAATCCGAAGCTCAGCAACTGTCGGAAGAAGTCATGCTGGGCGCCGTGGTGTACGGCCACGAGCAGATGCAGATCGCCATCAACGCGATCCACGAGCTGGTGCGCGATGGCGGCAAGCCTGAGTGGGATTGGCAAGCTGCTCCGAAGAACGAAACGCTGACCGCCAAGGTGTCGGAGCTGGGCCTGGCCGATCTGCAAGCCGCTTACCAACTGCGCCAGAAGTCGGCCCGCAGCCAGAAGCTGAAGGAAGTCTACAAGTCGGTCGCCGCCAAGCTGGCCGAAGCTGGCGTGGAAGCCGACGGCGTGGAAGTCGACAACATTCTGTTCGAGCTCGAATCGAAGATCGTGCGCGGCCAGATCCTGAACGGCGAACCGCGTATCGACGGCCGCGACACCCGCACGGTGCGCCCGATCGAGATCCGTTCGTCGGTGCTGCCGCGTGCGCACGGTTCGGCCCTGTTCACGCGTGGTGAAACGCAAGCGCTGGTGGTGGCCACTCTGGGCACCAAGAGCGACGAGCAGATCATCGATGCGCTGCAAGGCGAGTACCGTGACCGCTTCATGCTTCACTACAACATGCCGCCGTTCGCCACGGGCGAAACGGGTCGCGTGGGCAGCCCGAAGCGCCGCGAAGTCGGCCACGGTCGTCTGGCCAAGCGCGCGCTGATCCCGGTGCTGCCGAAGGATGACGAATTCGCTTACACGATCCGTCTGGTGTCCGAAATCACCGAGTCGAACGGTTCGTCCTCGATGGCTTCGGTGTGCGGTGGCTCGCTGTCGCTGATGGATGCTGGCGTGCCCATCAAGGCGCACGTGGCTGGCGTGGCCATGGGCCTGATCCTGGAAGGCAACAAGTTCGCTGTGCTGACCGACATCCTGGGTGATGAAGATCACCTGGGTGACATGGACTTCAAGGTTGCTGGTACCGACGCTGGTATCACCGCGCTGCAGATGGACATCAAGGTGCAAGGCATCACCAAGGAAATCATGCAGGTGGCACTGGCACAAGCCAAGGAAGGCCGTCTGCACATCCTGGGCAAGATGCAGGCTGCCATGGGCGGCGCACGTACCGAACTGTCGGAACACGCTCCGCGCATGATCACGGTCAAGATCAACCCGGAGAAGATCCGCGACGTAATCGGCAAGGGTGGTTCGACCATCCAGGCGCTGACCAAGGAAACCGGCTGCACGATCGACATCCAGGAAGACGGCACGATCACCATCGCGTCGACGTCGTCGGAAGGCATGGCAGAAGCCAAGCGCCGCATCGAGGGCATCACGGCAGAAGCCGAAGTGGGCAAGATCTACAACGGCACCGTGCTCAAACTGCTGGATTTCGGCGCAATTGTGAACATTCTGCCGGGCAAGGACGGTCTGCTGCACATCTCGGAAATCGCCAACGAGCGCGTGAACCAGGTTTCCGACTATGTGAAGGAAGGCCAGGCTGTGCGCGTGAAGCTGCTGAGCACCGACGAGAAGGGCCGCATGCGTCTGTCGATCAAGGCTGCCAAGGCTGAAGAGGGTGACGTGCCGGCCGCTGCACCGCAAGCACCGGGTGCTGGCGACGCTGCCTCGCAGCAACAGCAGCAGCAACAGCAGTAAGCGAGGGGTTTTCGCTATGAAAAACGGCTGGACGATGTCCAGCCGTTTTTTTGTTTACACTGCGTCGCGAGTTCCTCCCACTGCCTCTTCGCGCCCCATCATGAGCCGCCTGTTCGAGCAAAACCGCATCGCCATCGTCTGGGATTTCGACAAGACGCTGATTCCGCGCTACATGCAAGTGCCGCTGTTCGATCGCTTCAACATCTCCGAGCAGGCTTTCTGGGACGAAGTGGCTGCAGGCTCGCGCGAAATTGAATCGCGCGGCCAGAAGGTCAACCACGAAACGTTCTACCTCAATGTGCTGCTGCGCCATGTGCGCGACGGCCGCATAGGGGGGCTCGACAACGCCACGCTGCGCGAACTGGGCGCCGAACTCGAGTTCTTCCCCGGCGTGACCGATTTCTTCGAGCGCAGCAAGGCGTGGGTGCGCGACAACGCAACCTACCAAGCGTTCGACATCAAGCTTGAGCACTACATCGTCAGCACAGGTCTGACGGAGATGATCAAGGGCTCGCCCATCGCCCCATACATCGATGGCGTGTGGGGCTGCGAATTCCTGGAGGCGCCCGACGCCAACGCGGATGGCCGGGCGGTCGTCTCGGAAATCATCTACGCCATCGACAACACCACCAAGACGCGCGCACTGTTTGAGATCAACAAGGGCGTCAACAAACACCCGGAAGCAGTGAGCGTGAATTCGTCGATTGCCGAGGACGAACGCCGCGTGCCGTTCGCCAACATGATCTACGTGGCTGACGGGCCGAGCGATATTCCGGCGTTTTCGGTCGCCCGCAAGGGCGGGGGGCGCACCTATGCGGTCTACAACCCGGAGAGTCCTCGCTCGTTCGAGCAGGCCGACAACTTGCGTGCCGATGACCGCGTCGACATGCTCGGCCCGGCCGATTATCGCGCCGGCTCGCCGACGGAGATGTGGCTCAAGTTGCATATCGGCAAGATCGCCGACGGCATCGTTCACGGCAAACAAGAAATCATGCGCGAAACCACGCGCGGCATTCCGCAGCACTTTGTCGAACCGAAGCGCAGCGTCTCGTAACTCACGCGCAGCGTCGTAACCCCCATCGATCCGATTCCCATGAAAGCGATTGAAATCACCCAATACGGTGGCCCCGAAGTCTTGAAGCTGGGCGAGCGCCCGATGCCGGAGGCCAAGGCCGGCGAGGTACTGATCCGCGTGCGTGCAGCGGGCGTGAACCGGCCCGATGTGTTCCAGCGCACGGGCAACTATCCGGTACCGCCAGGTGCCTCGGATATTCCGGGGCTTGAAGTTGCTGGTGAGATTGTCAGTGGCGATCTGGCGCACGCCGACAATCGCTTCGGCTTGAAGGTGGGCGATCGCGTTTGTGCGCTGGTGCAAGGCGGCGGCTATGCGGAGTTCTGCACAGCGCCGCTGGGCCAAGTGCTGCCCGTGCCGGCCGGCTTGTCCGATGTCGAGGCCGCAGCATTGCCCGAGAACTATTTCACCGTATGGTCAAACGTGTTCGACCGCGGCTTGCTGGGGCAGGGCGCGCACGGCGCCGACGAAACGCTACTCGTGCAGGGTGGCTCCAGCGGCATCGGCACGACTGCGATTCAGATCGCGTCTGCATTGGGTCACCGCGTGTTCGCCACCGCGGGCAGTGCCGACAAGTGCAAGGCCTGTGTCGACCTCGGGGCCACGCGCGCCATCAACTACAAGACCGAAGATTTCGTCGAGATCGTCAAGGCTGAGACAGGGCGTGGCGCCGACGTGGTGCTCGACATGGTCGGCGGCAGCTATGTCGCGCGCGAAATTGCCTGCACTGCTGATGACGGCCGCATCGTATTGATTGCGTTGCTGGGGGGTGCCAAAGCCGAGGTCCCCCTTGGCGACATCCTTCGCCGTCGCATTACGCTCACCGGTTCGACGCTGCGCCCGCGCCCGGTCGCGTTCAAGGCGGCCATCGCGGCCAATCTGTATAAAACGGTCTGGCCTTTGTTGGCGTCCGGGCGCATTAAGCCCGTCGTCCACGAGGTCATGCCAGCCGCGCAAGCGGCGCAGGCGCATGCGTTGATGGAATCAAGCGCCCATATCGGCAAGATCATGTTGGTTTGGGATTGATTCCAAGACGTCGAAATTGACCCTGTTTTTGCCACCGCGGTAGAATGCCGGGTTTATTTGACAGTCGACCGGGCAAAACGTGAACGCAAGACCGAAGCTGGTGGTGGGCAACTGGAAACTACATGGCAGCCTGAGCGCGAACGCCGCGCTGCTTGAGCAGATCAAGGCGGCAGGTAAAACCAACGCCACGCTGGCCGTATGTGCGCCATTCCCATACTTGGCGCAGTGCCAGTCCTTGCTCATGGGTTCTGTGGTGGGCTGGGGGGCGCAGGATGTGTCGGCTGAAACGCGAGGCGCTTTCACCGGCGAAGTCGCGGCGTCGATGCTGTCGGAATTCGGCTGCGGCTACGTGATTGTCGGTCACTCCGAGCGTCGCTCGTACCACGGCGAAACTGACGCGCAAGTGGCGACCAAGGCGCTGCGCGCATTGGAACATGGCATCACGCCGATCGTCTGTGTGGGCGAAACGCTCGCACAGCGCGAGGCTGGTGAGACCGAGCAGGTGGTCGGCCGCCAACTGGATGCGGTGCTGGAAGCGCTGTCGGTCGAGCAACTGGGTCGTATCGTCGTGGCGTATGAACCGGTTTGGGCGATCGGCACGGGCAAGACTGCCAGCAGCGAGCAGGCGCAGGCTGTGCACGCATTCCTGCGCGCACGTGTTGCTGCCCGCGACGCTGGCGTGGCGCAGCGCCTGGCGATTCTGTACGGCGGCAGCGTCAAGCCGGACAATGCCGGCGAGTTGTTTGCAATGGCGGACATCGATGGCGGCTTGATTGGCGGCGCATCGCTGAAGGCCGAAGATTTCTTGGCGATCGGTCGCGCATAAGCGACGGATCGAGTTGCCATGTCCCCCATGTGCGACTGCAACATATTATTGAGAGAAACGAAATGGCAATTCTGAAGACTCTGCTGCTGGTGGCGCAAATTCTGAGCGCGCTCGGCGTGATCGGCCTGGTGCTCTTGCAGCACGGCAAGGGCGCGGACGTGGGGGCGGCGTTCGGCTCCGGCGCGTCGGGTAGCCTGTTTGGCGCCACCGGTTCAGCAAACTTCCTGTCGCGCACGACTGCTGTGCTGGCCACTGTATTCTTCATTGCCACGCTGGCGTTGACGTTGATCGGCACCAGCAAGGGCAGCGTGTCAGCGGGTGTGATGGGTTCAGTCGCGCCTGTCACGTCTACGGCCTCCGCTCCTGCGGCTTCGGCTCCTGCTGCCGCTCCGGGCGCGGCTTCGGCGCCGGCTGTGCCCAAGTAATTTGATGTAACGATCGCGGCGTGCCGTTGACGTTTTCCGGTGCGTCGCGAGGCATAAGATTTTTGTTTGTGCATTGAACAAAAGCGTTGCTTTGCGGTAGAATGCAAGGCTTGAAACAACACGGGAAACGGCAAGGGCGTTAAGGCTCAACCGGGTTCCTGATAGAGTTTCTTCCCCCAGCCGACGTGGTGAAATTGGTAGACACGCTATCTTGAGGGGGTAGTGGCGAAAGCTGTGCGAGTTCGAGTCTCGCCGTCGGCACCAATCAAATTCGGGGTCTGTTCAACGGGATGTTCCGCGCAGGCCCCTCCGCAAGACGACGCGCAGTTGAAGCGTCGTAAGGCTGCGGACCCGGCGCCTTCGATGGGGCGACAAGGCGCCGCCTGCGGGCTGTGCTGTTGCAACCATTCAAAAAGGCGGGCGTCCCTTGAACCTCGAAGCCTATTTCCCCGTACTGTTGTTCATCGTTGTCGGCGTTGGCCTCGGCCTTGCTCTGATGACCATCGGCCGAGTCCTCGGTCCGAACAATCCCGATCCTGACAAGCTCTCGCCGTACGAGTGCGGCTTCGAAGCATTCGAAGATGCGCGCATGAAGTTCGACGTGCGCTATTACCTCATCGCCATCCTGTTCATCCTGTTCGATCTGGAGACTGCGTTCCTCTTTCCTTGGGGCGTGGCGCTGCGTGAGATTGGTTGGCCGGGGTTCTTTGCGATGGGCGTGTTTCTTCTCGAGTTTCTCGTGGGCTTCGTCTACATCTGGAAAAAAGGCGCGCTCGATTGGGAGTGATGTGAAATGGCGATCGAAGGCGTACTCAACGAAGGCTTTGTCACGACCACCGCTGACAAGCTGATCAACTGGACCCGTACCGGGTCACTCTGGCCGATGACGTTCGGCTTGGCCTGCTGTGCTGTGGAAATGATGCACGCCGGCGCATCGCGTTATGACCTGGACCGTTTCGGCGTGGTGTTTCGCCCGTCGCCGCGTCAGTCTGACGTCATGATCGTGGCCGGCACGCTGTGCAACAAGATGGCGCCTGCGCTGCGCAAGGTGTACGACCAGATGGCCGAACCTCGGTGGGTCATCTCGATGGGTTCCTGCGCGAACGGCGGCGGTTATTACCACTACTCGTATTCCGTTGTGCGTGGCTGCGATCGCATCGTGCCGGTCGACGTGTACGTGCCGGGCTGCCCGCCCACGGCTGAAGCACTGATCTACGGCATCATCCAGCTGCAGGCTAAGATCCGCCGCACCAATACCATCGCGCGCAAGGCCTGACATGACCGACAAGCTTGCCACCCTGAAGGCCGCGCTGGAAAAGGCGCTGGGCAGTCGCGTTCAAAGCCTGACCGAATCGGTCGGAGAACTCACCCTCGTGGTGAAGGCTGCCGATTACCACGAGGTCATGCGCACCTTGCGCGATGACGCTTCGCTCAAGTTCGAACAGCTCATGGACTTGTGTGGCGTCGATTACGCAGACTACGGTGACGGTGCCTGGAACGGCCCGCGTTTTGCCGCTGTGTCCCATTTGCTGTCGATCACGCACAACTGGCGCGTTCGCGTTCGCGTGTTTGCGCCGGACGACGACCTGCCGGTGGTGTCGTCTGTGACCACGATCTGGAGTTCCGCTGACTGGTTCGAGCGTGAGGCGTTCGACCTCTATGGTCTGGTCTTCGAAGGCCATCCGGATCTGCGTCGCATCCTGACCGACTATGGCTTCATCGGCCACCCGTTCCGCAAGGACTTCCCCGTGTCGGGTTACGTTGAAATGCGTTACGACCCGGTGCAGCGCCGCGTGGTCTATCAGCCGGTAACCATCGAGCCGCGCGAGATTACGCCGCGTGTGATCCGCGAGGATCAATACGGTGGTCTGAAGCACTGAAGGGCGCCCGATCATGGCAGATATCAAGAACTACACCCTGAACTTCGGTCCGCAACATCCGGCCGCGCACGGCGTGCTGCGCCTTGTGCTTGAGCTGGACGGCGAAGTCATTCAACGTGCCGACCCGCACATCGGCCTGCTGCACCGCGCGACTGAAAAGCTCGCCGAGCAAAAGACCTGGATTCAGAGCGTGCCGTACATGGACCGCCTCGACTACGTGTCGATGATGGTCAACGAGCACGCCTATGTGATGGCAATCGAGCGCCTGCTGGGTCTCGAAGTGCCGCTGCGTGCGCAGTACATCCGCGTCATGTTCGACGAAATCACGCGGATCATGAACCACCTGATGTGGATCGGTTCGCACGCGCTGGACGTGGGTGCCATGGCGGTGTTCCTGTACGCCTTCCGCGAACGCGAAGACCTGTTCGATATGTACGAGGCGGTTTCGGGCGCGCGCATGCACGCAGCCTACTACCGCCCGGGCGGGGTCTACCGCGACCTGCCTGACACGATGCCGCAATACAAGGCATCCAAGGTGCGCAACGAGAAGGCCCTGGCCGCCCTGAACGAAACGCGTTCGGGTTCGCTACTGGACTTCATTGAAGACTTCACCAACCGCTTCCCGAAGTACGTTGATGAGTACGAAACGCTGCTGACCGATAACCGGATTTGGAAGCAACGTCTGGTGGGTATCGGCGTGGTAAGCCCGGAGCGCGCTCTGAACAAGGGTTTCTCCGGTGCGATGCTGCGTGGTTCGGGCATCGAATGGGATGTGCGCAAGAAGCAGCCGTACGAGGTGTACGACCGCATCGATTTCGATATCCCAGTCGGCGTGAACGGCGATTGCTACGACCGTTATCTGGTACGCGTGGAAGAAATGCGCCAGAGCAATCGCATCATCCGTCAGTGCATCGAGTGGCTGCGCAAGAATCCGGGTCCGGTGATCACCGATAACCACAAGGTGGCGCCGCCGTCGCGCGTGGACATGAAGACCAACATGGAAGAGCTGATTCACCACTTCAAGCTCTTCACCGAAGGTATGCACGTGCCCGAAGGCGAAGCATATGCCGCCGTTGAGCACCCGAAAGGTGAGTTCGGCATCTATGCAATCTCCGATGGCGCCAACAAGCCGTACCGTCTGAAGATTCGCGCACCGGGCTTCGTTCATCTGGCCGCGCTCGACGAAATGGCGAAGGGTCACATGATTGCCGATGCGGTGACGATCATCGGTACGCAGGACATCGTGTTTGGCGAGATTGACCGCTGAACGCCCAGGAAACAACGGTTTGACGCGCAGGCAAGCGCGGCTGTGAAACGAGGACGCACGCCGGGGCAAAGCTGCTAGGTAACACGCCCCGCGTCCCGCACCAATCGCAACGAACATGCTATCAGCAGAAGCTCTCAAGGAAATCGACCGGGCGGTCGCGAAATATCCCGCCGACCAGAAGCAGTCCGCCGTGATGGCGGCGCTGGCGGTCGCGCAGAGCGAGAAAGGCTGGGTCTCGCCCGAAGTCATGCAGTTCGTGGCCGAGTACCTCGAAATGCCGCCGGTGTGGGTCGAGGAAGTGGCGACGTTCTACAACATGTACGACACCAAGCCGGTGGGCCGCTTCAAGCTGTCGGTGTGCACGAACTTGCCGTGCGCGCTGTCGGGCGGGGAGCGCGCGGCCGATTACCTGAAGAAGAAGCTCGGCATCGGTTTCAACGAAACCACGGCCGACGGCAACTTCACGCTGAAGGAAGGCGAGTGCATGGGCGCGTGCGGTGATGCGCCGGTCATGATCGTCAACAACACCCACATGTGCAGCTTCATGAGCAACGAGAAGCTCGACGCGCTGATCGCCGACCTCCAGTCGAAGGCGCCGACCAACGGAGCAGGCAAGTAAATGACCTCCCTGCACGATCGACATATCCAGCCGTTGATTCTCGCTGGCCTGAACGGCGACAACTGGCACCTCGAAGATTACGTCAAGCGTGGCGGCTATCAACAGCTCAAGCGCATCCTTACCGAGAAGGTCACTCCCGAACAGGTCATTGCTGACGTGAAAGCGTCGGGCCTGCGCGGTCGTGGCGGTGCAGGCTTCCCGACTGGGCTGAAGTGGAGCTTCATGCCGCGCCAGTTCCCGGGCCAGAAGTATCTTGTCTGCAACACGGACGAAGGCGAGCCGGGTACGTTCAAGGATCGCGACATCATCCGTTACAACCCGCACGCGTTGATCGAAGGCATGGCCATCGGCGGTTACGCGATGGGCATCACCGTGGGTTACAACTACATCCACGGCGAAATCTGGAACGAATACAAGATCTTCGAGCAGGCGCTTGAAGAAGCGCGTGCTGCGGGCTTCCTGGGCGACAACATCCTGGGTTCTGGTTTCAACTTCCAGCTGCATGCGCACCATGGCTATGGCGCGTACATCTGCGGCGAAGAGACCGCGTTGCTTGAGTCGCTGGAAGGCAAGAAGGGCCAGCCGCGTTTCAAACCGCCGTTCCCGGCAAGCTTTGGTCTGTACGGCAAGCCGACCACCATCAACAACACCGAAACCTTTGCCGCAGTGCCGTTCCTGCTGGCCATCGGTCCGGACAACTACTTGAAGATGGGCAAGCCGAACAACGGCGGCTCGAAGATCTTCTCTGTGTCCGGCGACGTGGAGCGTCCGGGCAACTACGAGATTCCGCTCGGCACACCGTTCTCCAAGCTGCTGGAACTGGCCGGTGGCATGCGCGGCGGCAAGAAACTCAAGGCGGTCATCCCGGGTGGTTCGTCGGCGCCGGTAGTGCCGGCCGACCTGATGATGGCCTCCGACATGGACTACGACTCGATCGCCAAGGCTGGCTCGATGCTGGGCTCGGGCGCTGTGATCGTGATGGACGAAACGCGCTGCATGGTGAAGTCGCTGCTGCGCCTGTCGTACTTCTATTTCGAAGAGTCGTGCGGCCAGTGCACGCCGTGCCGCGAAGGCACCGGCTGGCTGTATCGCGTGGTCGACCGCATCGAGCACGGCAAGGGCCGTCAGGAAGACCTGGACTTGCTGAACAACGTGGCCGAAAACATCATGGGCCGGACTATCTGTGCGCTCGGCGATGCCGCTGCGATGCCGGTCCGCGGCATGCTCAAGCACTACTGGGATGAGTTCGCGTATCACGTCGAACACAAGCAGTGCATGGTGCCCACCTACATTTAAGCGTGGCAGAACATGGTTGAAATCGAAATCGATGGCAAGAAAGTCGAGGTTGCCGAAGGCAGCCTGGTGATGGAGGCGGCTCGCCAGACGGGCACCTACATTCCTCACTTTTGCTATCACCGCAAACTGTCGGTCGCGGCCAACTGCCGGATGTGCTTGGTCGAAGTCGAGAAGGCGCCCAAGGCGCTGCCCGCCTGTGCCACGCCTGTCACCGCGGGCATGAAGGTCTTCACAAACTCCGAGAAGGCGGTGAAGGCGCAGAAGTCCGTGATGGAATTCCTGCTGATTAACCACCCTCTGGATTGCCCGATCTGTGACCAGGGTGGCGAGTGCCAACTGCAGGATCTGGCCGTGGGCTATGGCAAGTCTGAATCGCGCTACCAGGAAGAGAAGCGTGTGGTGTTCCACAAGAACGTGGGCCCGCTGATCTCCATGGAAGAGATGACGCGGTGCATTCATTGCACGCGTTGCGTCCGCTTTGGTCAGGAAATTGCCGGCGTGATGGAGTTGGGCATGCTCAACCGCGGCGAGCATTCCGAGATCACGACGTTCGTTGGGCAGACCGTTGACTCCGAGTTGTCGGGCAACATGATCGACCTGTGCCCGGTCGGCGCGCTGACCAGCAAGCCGTTCCGCTATTCGGCCCGTACGTGGGAACTGGCACGCCGCAAGTCGGTGTCGCCCCACGACGGCCTGGGCGCGAACGTGATCGTCCAGACGAAGAACCAGCGCGTCATGCGCGTTCTGCCGCTGGACAACGAAGCCATCAACGAATGCTGGCTTTCCGACAAGGACCGCTTTGCCTATGAAGGCGTGAACAGCGACGATCGTCTGACGCAGCCGATGCTCAAGCAAGGCGGTCAATGGAAGGCTGTCGACTGGACCACCGCGCTGGAATACGTTGCTAACGGCCTGAACGAAATCAAGCGCGACCACGGCGCTGAGCAGATCGGTGCATTGGCCAGCCCGCACAGCACGCTGGAAGAGCTGTTCTTGCTGCAAAAGCTGGTGCGTGGCATTGGCAGCGACAACGTCGATTTCCGTCTGCGCCAATCCGATTTCTCCGTCAAGCCGACGGGCGCTCCGTGGCTGGGCCTGCCAATCGCCGATGTGTCGCTGCTGCAGCGCACGCTGGTGGTGGGCGCCTTCCTGCGCAAGGATCATCCGCTGCTGGCTGCGCGTTTGCGGCAGGCTGGCAAGAAGGGTGCGCAACTGAACGTGATCGGTGCCGGCGGCGAAGATCTGCTGATGCCCGCCACGCAACTGTTGGGTGCACCGTCGCAATGGCTGTCGCTGCTGTCGCAAGTGGCGGTGGCCGTGGCTGCTGCCAACAACGTTGCTCGTCCGGGCGGCACCGATGGTATCGAAGCCGGTGACGTGGCCAAGCGCATCGCCGCAAGCCTTGCTTCGGGCGAGCGCAAGGCTGTGTTCCTCGGCAACGCTGCTGTGGCGCATCCGCATTTCTCGCAACTGCACGCGCTGGCTCAGTGGGTTGCGCAGCAGACCGGCGCGACGCTCGGCTTCTTGACGGAAGCGGCCAACACCGTTGGCGGCTACATTGCCGGTGCGTTGCCGCAAGGCAACGGCCTCGACGCTGCCGCCATGCTGGCGCAGCCGCGTCGCGCATACGTGCTGCTGGGCGCTGAACCCGAATTCGATACTGCGAATCCCGTGCAGGCTCGTGCGGCACTGGACCAGGCTGACACTGTGATCGTGCTGGCGCCGTTTGCCTCCCGCGCCGCACTCGAGTACGCCGACGTGCTCCTGCCGACTGCACCGTTCACGGAAACTTCGGGCACGTTCGTCAACTGCGAAGGTCTGCCTCAAAGCTTCAACGGTGTTGTGCGTAGCCTGGGCGATTCGCGTCCTGCCTGGAAGGTCCTGCGGGTGTTGGGCAACCTCCTGAACGTGTCGGGCTTTGAATACGACAGCTCGGAAGTGGTGCGCGATGAAGTTCTTGCCAAGCCGGTCGCCGACCGCTTGTCGAATACGACGATCGCGCAGACCGTTGCCCCCGCTGCCACCATTGCCGGCGTCGAGCGTCTGGCTGATGTGCCGATCTACCACGCCGATCCGATCGTCCGCCGCGCTGGTTCGCTGCAACTGACGGCTGCAGCACGCGCTGCCGTGCGCGCTGGCTTGCCGGCTGATCTTTACGCGCAACTGGGCCTGACCAATGGTGACGCCGTGCGCGTGACGCAAGGGCAGAGCAGTGTGGTGCTGCCGGCCGTGCTGGACAAGTCGCTGGCTTCCGGCGTGATCCGGGTGCCCGCTGCCACCGAAGCTTCGGCTCAGCTGGGTGCCATGTTCGGCGCGGTAAGCGTTGAGAAGGTTGAATCGTCCGCGCTGGCGGCTACGGTGTAAGGGTCAACATGATCGAGTCGATTACTTCTTTCGGTACCGCCACCTTCGGTGGGTGGTGGCCGCTGATCTGGACGCTGGTCCGCGCGGTCTGCATCATTCTGCCGTTGCTGCTGTGCGTGGCTTACCTGATCCTGTGGGAGCGCAAGCTGATCGGCTGGATGCACGTGCGTCTGGGCCCGAACCGCGTGGGCCCAATGGGCCTGTTGCAGCCGATTGCCGACGTGCTCAAGCTGCTGCTCAAGGAAGTCATGGTGCCGAGCGCGGTCAGCCGTGGGATGTACATCATTGCGCCGCTGATGGTGCTGATGCCCGCTGTGGCGATCTGGGCGGTGATTCCGTTCCAGGCTGAAGCCATGGTGTCGAACATCAATGCCGGCCTGCTGTACGTGATGGCGATCAGCTCGGTGGGTGTGTATGGCGTGATTCTGGCCGGCTGGGCTTCGAACTCCAAGTACGCGTTCCTGGGTGCGATGCGCGCCTCGGCGCAGATGATTTCATATGAAATCGCCATGGGCTTCGCGCTCGTGACGGTGCTGATGGTAACGGGCAGCTTGAATCTGTCGGACATCGTTAACTCCCAGAACCGCGGTTTCTTTGCGGGTCACGGTATCAACATCCTTTCGTGGAACTGGCTGCCGCTGCTGCCGATGTTCGGCGTCTATTTCATCTCGGGTGTGGCTGAAACGAACCGCCACCCGTTCGATGTGGTGGAGGGTGAATCCGAAATCGTGGCCGGCCACATGATCGAGTACTCGGGCATGGCGTTCGCGCTGTTCTTCCTGGCCGAGTACATCAACATGATCGTGATCTCGGCGCTGACGGCGACGCTGTTTCTGGGCGGCTGGGCTTCGCCCATCGATGCACCGGTCCTGAACTGGATTCCGGGCTTCTTCTGGCTGCTGATCAAGGTTTTCCTGCTGCTGTCGGTCTTTATCTGGCTGCGTGCATCGTTCCCGCGTTATCGCTATGACCAGATCATGCGTCTGGGCTGGAAGATCTTCATTCCGCTCACTGTGGGCTGGCTTGTCGTCGTCGCCATCTGGTTGGTGTCGCCGTGGAATATCTGGAAGTAACGGGACAATAGGAAGGCACCATGTTGCTTGCCATCAAGGAATTTTTTAACAGCCTGCTCCTGAAGGAACTCTTCAAGGGGCTGGCGCTGACCGGGCGCTACCTGTTTGCGCGCAAGATCACTGTTCTCTTTCCGGAAGAGAAGACGCCGCTGTCGCCGCGTTTCCGCGGTCTGCATGCACTGCGTCGCTATCCGAACGGCGAAGAACGATGCATCGCTTGCAAGCTGTGCGAAGCCGTTTGCCCGGCTCTGGCCATCACGATCGAGTCGGACCAGCGCGACGATGGCACTCGCCGCACCACGCGCTACGACATCGACCTGACCAAATGTATTTTCTGCGGCTTCTGTGAAGAGGCTTGCCCGGTGGACGCCATCGTCGAGACGCACATCCTGGAATACCACGGTGAAAAGCGCGGCGATCTGTATTTCACCAAAGACATGCTGCTGGCCGTGGGTGATCGCTTCGAGCCGGAAATTGCGGCCAACAAGGCGGCCGACGCAAAGTACCGCTGATTCAGAACGTCCGCCGTGCGGTTGGCGGGCGGTGCAGTTGACATCCCGGTTGGACAACGGCTCTTCGAGAGCCAACCAGTTGCGATGGCATCACGCCATCGCGGCTTTGGACAAGCGCGTGCCGCAAAACGGCCCGTGCCAGGATCATGGAAATCACGACGATCATCTTCTACTGTTTCGCGCTCGTGCTGGTGCTCGCAGCGCTGAAGGTCATCACCGCGAAGAACCCGGTGCACGCGGCGCTGTTCCTCGTGCTCTCGTTCTTTACCGCGGCGGCGATCTGGATGCTGCTCAAGGCGGAGTTCCTCGCCATCACGCTGGTGCTGGTCTACGTGGGGGCAGTGATGGTGCTGTTCCTGTTCGTGGTGATGATGATCGATATCGACATCGAGCACCTGCGGCGCGATTTCTGGACCTACGTGCCGATGGCAGCCTTCGTGGGCGTGGTCATCATCCTGGAAATGGCCGTCGTGCTGACCAAGACCTTCATGGGTCGCGTACAGCCCGTGCAGGAGCTGCCGAAGGGCTTTAACGGTCCGAATACGCAGGCGCTCGGGAAGCTTATCTATACCGATTACATCTATGCCTTTGAAGTGGCTGGCGCAGTGCTGCTGCTGGCCATTGTTGCGGCAGTGGCTCTGACTGCCCGCCGCCGCAAGGACACCAAGGCCCAGAACGTGTCCGATCAAATCCGCGTGAAGCGCAAGGACCGCGTCCGTCTGGTCTCGATGCCGTCTGAGAAGTCGGCTGGCGCAGCTTCGGCTGAATCCAAGAGCTGAGCCCCGGGAGAACTCATATGTCTTCGCTATCCCTTGCCCATTACCTCGTGCTCGGCGCGGTGCTGTTTGCCATCAGCATCGTCGGCATTTTCCTGAACCGCAAGAACGTCATCGTGCTGTTGATGGCGATCGAACTGATGTTGCTGGCGGTTAACCTGAACTTCGTCGCGTTCTCCCATTACTTGGGCGATCTGGCGGGGCAGGTGTTCGTATTTTTCATCCTGACGGTGGCCGCGGCGGAATCCGCGATTGGTCTCGCCATTCTGGTGGTGCTGTTCCGTAATCTGGATACCATCAACGTCGACGATCTGGACAGCCTGAAGGGCTGACCTCCGCATCCACCTATAAGAAGCGTTCCATGGCTACCACGCTCAACCCCAACCTGCTGCTGGCGATCCCGCTCGCGCCGCTGGCCGGCGCGGCGATCGCCGGGCTGTTCGGCACCAAGTTCTTTGGCGAGAAGATCGGCCGCACGGCATCCCACAGCGTCACCATCCTTGGTGTTGCGATCGCCTTCATTCTGTCGGCGCTGACGCTGTCCGACGTTATCAATGGCGCCGGTTACAACGGCACCGTCTATGAATGGATGACGGTGGGCTCGCTGAAGATGGAAGTCGGCTTCCTCATCGATTCGCTTACGGCGATGATGATGTGCGTGGTGACCTTCGTCTCGCTGATGGTGCACATCTACACCATCGGCTACATGGCGGAAGACGACGGCTACAACCGTTTCTTCGCGTACATCTCTCTGTTCACCTTCTCGATGTTGATGCTCGTGATGAGCAACAACTTCCTGCAGCTGTTCTTTGGTTGGGAAGCGGTGGGTCTGGTGTCGTACCTGCTGATCGGCTTCTGGTTCAAGCGCCCGACGGCCATCTACGCCAACATGAAGGCGTTCCTGGTCAACCGCGTGGGTGACTTCGGCTTCGTGCTCGGCATCGGCTTGCTGCTTGCCTACAGCGGCAGCCTGAGCTACGCCGACGTGTTTGCCGCCCGCGACAACCTGGCCACGGTCGGCTTCCCCGGCACCGATTGGCACATGCTGACGGTCGCCTGTATCTGCCTGTTCATTGGTGCGATGGGTAAATCGGCGCAGTTCCCGCTGCACGTATGGCTGCCGGACTCGATGGAAGGTCCGACCCCGATTTCCGCACTGATTCACGCGGCCACTATGGTGACTGCCGGTATTTTCATGGTCGCGCGCATGTCGCCGCTGTTCGAGTTGTCGGACACCGCGCTGTCATTCGTGCTGATCATCGGCGCCATCACTGCGCTGTTCATGGGTTTCCTGGGCATCATCCAGACCGACATCAAGCGGGTGGTGGCGTACTCCACGCTGTCCCAGCTGGGCTACATGACCGTCGCGCTGGGCGCATCGGCTTATCAAGTGGCCGTGTTCCACCTGATGACGCACGCGTTTTTCAAGGCGCTGCTGTTCCTCGGCGCGGGCTCGGTCATTATCGGCATGCATCACGATCAGGACATGCGCAACATGGGCGGCCTGCGCAAGTACATGCCGATCACATGGCTGACGTCGCTGGTGGGGTCGCTGGCGTTGATCGGCACGCCGTTCTTTGCAGGTTTCTATTCGAAGGACTCGATCATCGAAGCGGTGCGTGAATCGCACCTGCCGGGCGCTGGTTTCGCTTACTGGGCGGTACTGGCCGGTGTGTTCGTGACCGCGTTCTACTCGTTCCGCATGTACTTCCTGGTGTTTCACGGTGAAGAGCGGTTCGGCAAGGAAGACTCGCATCACGAAGGCAATCACGTGGATGAAGAAGAGACCGCCGACCATCACCACGGTTTGGCCCCGGGGCAGAAGCCGCACGAGTCGCCGTGGGTGGTGACGGTGCCGCTGGTCCTGCTGGCGATTCCGTCGGTCATCATCGGTGCAATGGCAATCCAGCCGATGCTGTTCGGCGAGTTCTTCAAGCACGGTGTGGTGTTTTCGGAAGTCATCTTCAATGCTGACAACCACGAAGCAATGAAGGTGTTGGCCGACGACTTCCACGGCTGGGTCGAGATGGCGCTGCACGGCTTCACGTCGGCCCCGTTCATCCTGCTGCTGGCCGGTGTCGTGTTGTCGTGGTTCTTCTACCTCAAGCGTCCGGATATTCCGGCAGCAATTGCCCAGCGCTTCTCCGGTGTCTACAAGCTGCTGGACAACAAGTACTACATGGACAAGATCAACGAGATCGTCTTCGCCAACGGTGCGGTCAAGTTTGGCCGTGGCCTGTGGAAGGGCGGCGATCAGGGCGTGATCGACGGTGTTGTCGTCAATGGCAGCGCACGTCTGGTGGGCTGGTTCGCGACTGTCGTGCGCCTGCTCCAGTCCGGCTTCATCTATGACTATGCGTTCGCGATGATCATCGGCACGGTTGGGCTGCTGACGTATTTCGTGTTCCTGGCAGGCAAATAAGGGATTACAAAAATGGTTCTGTCTTTTGCGATCTGGCTGCCGATCTTCTTCGGCGTGCTGGTGCTGGCCTCGGGCTCAGACCGCAATCCCGGTTATGTCCGCTGGATGTCGCTGATCGGCTCGCTGATCAGCTTTGTGATGACGCTGCCGCTGATCACGCGTTTCGATAAGACGACGGCTGCAATGCAGTTCGTCGAGAAATCGTCGTGGATCGAGCGCTTCCACATCAGCTACTACCTAGGTGTCGACGGCATCTCGATGTGGTTCGTGGTGCTGACCGCATTCATCACCGTCATCGTGGTGATTGCCGCGTGGGAAGTGATCACCGAGCGCGTGGCGCAGTACATGGCCGCGTTCCTCATCCTGTCGGGCCTGATGATCGGCGTGTTTGCGTCGCTCGACGGTCTGCTGTTCTACGTGTTCTTCGAAGCCACGCTGATCCCGATGTACATCATCATCGGCGTGTGGGGCGGTCCGAACCGCGTCTATGCGGCATTCAAGTTCTTCCTGTACACGCTGCTTGGCTCGTTGTTGACGCTGGTTGCGCTGCTTTATCTGTACTTCCACAGTGGCACGTTCGAGATCCTGCAATGGCATCAGGTCAAGCTGTCGATGAACGAGCAGATCCTGATCTTCCTCGCGTTCTTCATGGCCTTCGCCGTGAAGGTGCCGATGTGGCCGGTGCACACGTGGCTGCCGGACGCTCACGTGGAGGCGCCGACCGGTGGTTCCGTGGTGCTGGCCGCCATCATGCTGAAGCTGGGCGCCTACGGTTTCCTGCGGTTCTCGTTGCCGATCGCCCCGGATGCCAGCCATAGCCTGTCTGCATTCATCATTGCGATTTCGCTGGTCGCCGTGATCTACATCGGCTTGGTCGCGCTGGTGCAGGCCGACATGAAGAAGCTGGTCGCATATTCGTCGATCGCGCACATGGGCTTCGTCACGCTGGGCTTCTTCATCTTCAACGAGATCGGTGTCGAGGGCGGTATCGTTCAGATGATCTCGCACGGCTTCATCTCAGGCGCAATGTTCCTGTGCATTGGCGTGTTGTATGACCGCGTGCACTCGCGTCAGATTGCCGATTACGGCGGTGTGGTGAACACCATGCCGAAGTTCGCGGCGCTGTCGGTCTTCTTTGCGATGGCCAACTGCGGCCTGCCGGCAACCTCGGGCTTCGTCGGCGAATTCATGGTGATCCTGGGTTCGGTCAAGTTCAACTTCTGGATTGGCCTGTTGGCCGCCACGGCGCTGATCTTTGGCGCAGCGTATTCGCTGTGGATGGTCAAGCGCGTGATCTTCGGTGATGTGACCCACGAGCATGTGGCCGAGCTGAAGGACCTGAATTGCCGCGAGTTCTTCATGTTGGGCGTGCTCGCGATCGCCACCCTGTACATGGGCCTGTATCCGAAGCCCTTCACCGATGTCATGCATGCGTCCGTGGTCAACCTGCTGACCCACGTGGCTCAGTCGAAGCTGTAAGCAGCGAGAAGAAACTATGCAATCGTCCTCCTCTATTGCGGCTTTTGCCCCAATCGTTTTTCTCGCGCTGGGCATCGGTGCCGTCAACTGGATTGACTTGGCACGCGGCCAGAAACGAAGCAGCGTGGCGTATCCGGTTTCGTTGGTGATTACGCTGGTTCTGGCCGTTTGGTTCGCGTTGAACGCCGCGAACGGTGAGACGCACTACGTCTTCGGCAACATGGCCGTGATCGATCCGATGGCCAACGTGCTGGCGTCGTTCTGTGCGCTGACGCTGTTTGCCACACTGGTGTACACCCGCCGCTATCTCGCCGACCGTGACATGTATGCAGGCGAGTTCTACATGTTCGCCTTGTTTACGCTGGGTGGTCAGGTGGTGATGATCACCGGCAACAATTTCCTCGTGCTCTATCTGGGCCTGGAACTGCTGTCGCTGGCGTCGTACACGCTGGTAGCGTTGCGTCGCCGTTCGAACGTGTCGTCCGAATCGGCCATGAAGTATTTCATTCTGGGCGCACTCGCATCGGGCCTGTTGCTGTACGGCATGTCGATGCTGTACGGCGCGACCGGCTCGCTGGAGCTGGGCAAGGTGTTTGACGCGATCAAGAACGGCGAGATCAACAAGACGATCCTCGTGTTCGGCGTGGTGTTCATCGTTGCTGGCCTGGGCTTCAAGCTGGGTGTGGCGCCGTTCCACATGTGGGTGCCCGACGTGTACCAAGGCTCGCCGACGGCTGTGACGCTGCTGATTGCCGGCGCACCGAAGGTCGCCGCGTTTGCAATGACGTTTCGCATTCTGGTGGAAGGCTTGCTGCCGCTGGCATTTGACTGGCAGAACATGCTGATCGTGCTGGCCGTCGTGTCGCTGGCTATCGGCAATATCACGGGCGTTGTTCAGACCAATTTCAAGCGTCTGCTGGGCTACTCCACCGTCTCACACATGGGCTTTCTGCTGCTCGGCTTGGTGGCGGGCGTCAGCTCCGCCAAACCGGACCTGACGGCCCAGGCTTACAGCGCGTCGATGTTCTATGCGATCACCTACGTGCTGACCGCATTGGGTGGCTTCGGCATGATCCTGCTGCTTGCACGCAAGGGCTATGAGGCAGAAGAGATTGCCGACCTCAAAGGCTTGTCGAAAAAGAGTCCGTGGTTTGCGCTGCTGATGCTGTTCATCATGATGTCGCTGGCCGGCTTGCCGCCGACGGTTGGCTTCTACGCCAAGCTGTCGGTCCTGGGTGCGGTGGTCGATGCCGGTATGCCTTGGCTGGCCGTCGTGGCCGTGCTGTTCTCGCTGGTCGGTGCGTTTTACTACCTGCGCGTCATCAAGGTTATGTACTTTGATGCGCCGGCAGACGATGGCCCCGTGGAGGCCACCTTTGGCCTGCGCTCGCTGCTGTCGGTCAATGGCCTGTTGGTGTTGTTGCTGGGTATCTTCCCGGCCGGTCTGATGGCCGTGTGCTATCAGGCAATCCGCCTGACGCTGGCTTCATAAGCTGAGCACCGTGAGCACTTCGACGGGCGGTCTGTTTGTCATCGTGTTGGCACTGATCTGTGCCAACCTGCCGTTCGTCAACCAACGCGTGCTGGCGCTGGTGCCGGCACGCTGGCCGCGCAAGCCGTTCTGGCTGCGCGGCACCGAGCTGATTGCCATGTATGTTGTGGTGGGGCTGATCGGCTTTGGTATCGAATCGAGCCAGGGCAATGCGTTCCCGCAAGGCTGGCAGTTTTATGCGATCACCGCTTGCCTGATGCTGGTGTTCGCGTTTCCCGGCTTCACTTGGCAATACCTGGTTCGCCATCCCCGCGATTCCCGTTAAATCCCGCCGGGCAGGTCCTCGCTGTCTCGGCATGAGAGAGCGCCATGTCCGATCACACCCCGCTGAACGCCACCTCTGATGCGACGCAGGACCAGGATGCCGGTCTGCGCGAGACGCAGGTCGCCTCTGCGTTGATGCACCAGGGCAAATTTCTCACGCTCAAGCAAGACATCGTTCGCCTGCCGGACGGCCGCAATGCCAGCCGCGAATACCTCATCCATCCGGGCGCGGTCATGATGATTCCGCTGTTCGATGACGGGACGGTGCTGATGGAACGTCAGTTCCGTTACCCGGTCGGTAAGGTGATGATTGAATTCCCGGCCGGCAAGCTCGATCCGCAGGAAGGCGCGCTCACATGCGGCAAGCGCGAACTGCGCGAGGAAACCGGCTACACGGCCGAACGCTGGGACTACCTCACGCGCATTCACCCGGTCATTTCGTATTCCACCGAGTTCATCGACATCTATCTTGCCCGCGATCTCAAGCAGGGTGTGGCAATGTTGGATGAGGGCGAATTTCTCGAGACCTTCGTCACGCCGGCCGGCCAATTGATCGATTGGGTGCGCGAAGGCAAGATTTCCGACGTGAAGACCATTATCGGCACGTTCTGGCTTGAGAAGATTTTGTCAGGTGCCTGGGCGCCGGGTGCCGTCTGATGTGCTTATAGCCGTCGCTTAAACACACCCTTTTCCTGCCGTTGTTACCATAGCGAACGGTCGTGCGAAAAAATTAGCACGACCGTTCACAAATTTTCGAATCGGGGATACACTCATCCCCATGCGCTGGACCGATCATGAAAGTGCTGGACCTCCGCTGTGCCAATGACCACCGCTTCGAAGGCTGGTTCGGCTCCGATGCCGACCTGCAATCGCAGCAAGAACGCGGGCTGTTGACGTGTCCTGTCTGCGGTCACAACGAGGTTGAGCGCTTGCCGAGTGCGCCGCGCCTGAATCTGTCGTCGTCACGAACGGAGGCTGCCCAAAAGGGCGCTGCCGCCAAGACAGCCGAAGGTGAGGGCGGTGTATCCACAACCCTGCAACAGCTCTACCTGAAAGCCGTGCGCCATGTCCTTGCGAATACCGAGGACGTCGGCGAGCGGTTTGCAGAGGAGGCGCGCCGCATGCACTACAACGAGGCGCCGGAGCGGGGCATTCGCGGGACGACGTCTCGGGAGGAAGCGCAGGAACTGGCCGAGGAAGGCATCGACGTGATGCCGCTGTTGGTGCCCGACGCGCTCAAGCAACCCGTGCACTAGCAGCCTCGATTCAGGTCCGCGCCGGTCCGACAGAACGTTCTCCACCGATTTGCCACGGTGGGGAGCTAACCACAGGAGACAGGCATGGATCTGAACTACTCGGCGGCCGACGATGCGTTCCGCCAGGAAGTCCGCGGCTGGCTGGAAGCCAATCTGCCCAAGGACATCCAGGACAAGGTGTTGAACCACCGCCGCCTGAGCCGCGACGATTTCGTTCGCTGGCATAAGGCGCTCGCAGCGAAGGGCTGGTCTGTACCGCACTGGCCGGTCGAGTGGGGCGGCACCGGCTGGTCCCCTATCCAAAAACACATCTGGGACGAAGAGTGCGCGCAGGTCGGCGCGCCTGGCGTGCTGCCGTTCGGCGTCAGCATGGTCGCGCCCGTGATCATGAAGTACGGCAATGAAGCGCAGAAGCGTTACTTCCTGCCGCGCATTGTTGATTGCACCGACTGGTGGTGCCAGGGCTATTCGGAACCGGGTTCCGGGTCCGATCTGGCCTCCGTGAAGACACGCGCCGTGCGCGAAGGCGATCACTACATCGTCAACGGCCAGAAGACCTGGACGACGCTCGGCCAGCACGCCGACATGATCTTCTGCCTGGTTCGCACCGACCCCGACGCGAAGAAGCAAGAAGGCATCTCGTTCCTGCTGATCGACATGAAGACGCCGGGCATTACCGTGCGCCCGATCATCATGCTGGACGAAGAGCACGAGGTGAACGAAGTCTTCTTCGACAACGTCAAGGTGCCCGTCCAGAACCTGATCGGTGATGAGAACCGCGGATGGACGTACGCCAAATACCTGCTCGGCCACGAGCGTACGGGCATTGCACGTGTGGGCAATTCCAAGCGCGAATTGGCGTTCCTCAAGCGCGTTGCCAAGCAACACCAGAAGAACGGCAAGCCGCTGCTGCAGGACCCGGTATTCGGTACCAAGGTGGCGTCGCTGGAAATCGAACTGCTGGCGCTGGAGATGACGGTGCTGCGCGTGGTGTCGAGCGAGAACGCAGGCAAGGGCCCGGGGCCCGAGGCGTCGCTGCTCAAGATCAAGGGCACGCAGATCCAGCAGATGCTGACCGAGCTGATGGTGGAGGCCGTGGGGCCATACGCCCAGCCGTTCGACCCGAGCTACCTTGAAGGCGACACCTCGCAAGCCGCGACGGGCGACAACGATGCCGCGCCGCTTGCGCCGTACTACTTCAACTATCGCAAGACCTCGATCTACGGCGGATCGAACGAAATCCAGCGCAACATCATCTCGCAGATGATCCTTGGCGTCTGAGCAGAACGGCGACAGCACACATAGCGGAGACAAACATGGATTTCTCGTTCACCGACGAACAGAAGCAACTGGCCGATGCGGTGCGCCGCTTCATCGAGAAGGACTACAGCTTTGAGGCGCGCAACAAGGTCGTGTATTCGCCGGAAGGTGTGTCGCAGGGCCACTGGGATGCACTGGCCGAACTGGGCCTGACCGCGCTGCCTGTGCCCGAAGCACAAGGCGGTTTCGACGGCCGCGCGATGGACCTGCTGGTGGTGATGCAGGAGCTGGGCCGCGGCCTGGTGGTGGAGCCGTATCAGGCCACCGTGCTGGGCGCGCAGGCACTGAAGCTCGCAGGCGGCCAAGAGGCATTGCTGGAAGAAGTTGCTGGCGGCGCCGTGAAGCTGGCCATTGCATTCGGCGAGCGCCAATCGCGTTACGAGCTGTTCAACGTCACCACGCGCGCTACGCAGCAGGGCGGCGGTTGGACGCTTACCGGCGAGAAGGCGGTTGTGGTGCATGGTGCGCAGGCAGACAAGCTGATCGTCTCGGCGCGCACCGGTGGTGAAGCGCGTGATACGTCGGGCCTGTCGCTCTTCGTGGTCGACCGCGATGCGGCTGGCGTGACGGTCAAGGACTACCGCACGATCGACAACCTGCACGCCGCGGACATCCGCTTCGACAACGCGCCGGCAACGCTGCTCGGCAAGGCCGGCGAAGCGTGGGAGACCATCGACGCCGTCGCCGATCTCGGCTGCGTGCTGTTGTGCGCTGAAGCGATCGGTCTGATCGATGCGCTGAACGCCGCCACGCTGGAGTACACCAAGACCCGCCAGCAATTTGGCGTGCCCATCGCGCGCTTCCAGGCGCTGCAGCACCGCATGGTCGACATGTTCATCCATGGCGAGCAGGCGCGTTCGATCACGTATCTGGCGGCTGCGCACTTTGAAGATGGCGATGTCGAGGCGCGCCGCCGCTATGTGTCGGCGGCCAAGGCGCGTGTCGGCCAGGCTGCGCGTGATGTTGGCCAGGAAGCGGTGCAGTTGCACGGCGGCATGGGCGTGACGAACGAACTGCCGGCCGCACACAGGTTCAAGCGGCTGACGATGATCAACACGACGTTGGGTGACGTGGATCATCACCTGGCACGCTTCGCATCGCTGCCCGGCTTCCAGCAGGCGGCTTAACGGCAAACCTGAACGCCCCGCATTCGTGCGGGGCGTTGTCATTTGGAGGAGACGACATGGTGGAAAACGAAAACGCAGCGGCGACACGATCGTACGAGTTCTACTTCGACGATTTCGAGGTCGGCCGCACGCTGCAGATGGGTACCTACACCGTCACCGAAGAAGAGATCCTGACCTTCGCGCGGCAGTACGATCCGCAGCCATTCCACATCGATGCAGAGGCCGCCAAGCACAGCATCTACGGCGGCATTATTTCGAGCGGCTGGATGACCTGTTCGATCATGATGCGGCTGATGGTGACCGGCTTCCTGGGCAAGGCAGCCAGCATGGGCTCGCCGGGCGTGGATGAAATCCGCTGGATGAAGCCGGTGTATCCGGGCGACACGCTGTCGGTGTCGAGCACGTGCATGGAAGTGCGTCCCTCGCAGTCGAAGCCGGACCGCGGTGTGGCGGTCAACCGCTGGGAGGCGCGCAACCAGCGCGGCGAACTCGTCTGCACGGTCACGGGCATGGGCTTGTTTGGCCGGCGCCCGAAGGCTTGATGACACCTCATCGCATCACAACAAGGAGACAACGCAGATGCGCATCATCGAATCGCTCGACGAGCTGAAAGGTTTGATCGGCCAGGAAGTTGCCGTGAGTGACTGGACCGAGATCACGCAGCAGCAGGTGAACCTCTTTGCCGAGGCCACGGGCGATCACCAGTGGATTCACGTGGATGTGGAGCGCGCCAAGCGTGAGTCGCCGTTTGGCGCACCGGTGGCGCACGGCTTTCTGACGCTGTCGCTGCTGCCGATGCTGATGGCCAACGCGATCGAGATGTCCGACGTGAAGATGGGCGTGAACTACGGGCTGAACAAGGTCCGTTTCACCGCTCCAGTCCCCGTGGGCAGTCGTGTGCGCGCTCGCGTGAAGCTGGTCGAAATGGAAGCGCTGCCGCCGCTGCCCAATGCCCCCGCGTTGACCGGCGCGCAGATGACCTGGGCCGTGACCATCGAGCGAGAGGGGCAGGAGCGCCCCGTGTGCGTGGCCGAATCGATTTCGCGCCGCTATTCCTGAGTCCCGTTTTTCGCAAGGCTCCGAGGCCGGCGCAATGCCGGCCTTTCTTTTTGCATCGGTTTGCCCTTGCGCCCCGCTTGTTTTGTGCTTGTCTTCTTGCGCCCCAAGCAGGCGCATTCCAACGAACAAATGCGCTGACTTGGCGCCGCTTTGGCACCGTTTTGGCGCGGATTTCCCTTCGAATGAGCCAAATGCGATGGCACGGTAGTTGCACTTTTGGGCCCCGGGGAGTCGTTCTCGCCACCAATAAACCCAAGGAGCCGCAATGAAACGTCGTGAGCTGTTGAAGCTGTCTGCCGTCGCCGCCGCAACGCTGTTGTCCGTGTCGAGCCTCGCGTTTGCTCAGGCAAAGGACCCGATCAAGGTCGGTATCCTGCATTCGCTGTCGGGCACCATGGCCATCTCCGAAACGTCGCTGAAAGACGTGGCGCTGATGACGATCGACGAGATCAACAAGAGCGGCGGCGTGCTGGGCCGCAAGCTGGAACCGGTGGTGGTGGACCCGGCATCGAACTGGCCGCTGTTTGCCGAGAAGGCGCGCGGGCTGCTGACGCAGGACAAGGTGGCTGTGACGTTCGGCTGCTGGACGTCGGTGTCGCGCAAGTCGGTGCTGCCGGTCTATGAAGAACTGAACGGCCTGCTGTTCTACCCGGTGCAGTACGAAGGCGAAGAGATGTCGAAGAACGTCTTCTACACCGGTGCTGCGCCCAACCAGCAGGCCATTCCGGCGGTGGAATACCTGATGAGCAAGGAAGGCGGCGGTGCCAAGCGCTTCTTCCTGCTCGGTACCGATTACGTCTATCCGCGCACGACCAACAAGATCCTGCGCGCGTTCCTGCACAGCAAGGGCGTGAAGGACAGCGACATCGAAGAGGTCTACACCCCGTTTGGTCATTCCGACTATCAGACCATCGTTGCCAACATCAAGAAGTTCTCGCAGGGCGGCAAGACGGCCGTGGTGTCGACCATCAACGGCGACTCGAACGTGCCGTTCTACAAGGAACTCGGCAACGCCGGCCTGAAGGCCAAGGACGTGCCGGTGGTGGCCTTCTCGGTGGGTGAAGAAGAACTGCGCGGCATCGACACCAAGCCGTTGGTGGGCCATCTGGCCGCATGGAACTACTTCATGTCGGTCAAGAACCCGGTCAACGACGACTTCAAGAAGAAGTGGGCTGCATGGGTCAAGGCCAACAACCTGCCGGGCGGCGACAAGCGCGTCACCAACGACCCGATGGAGGCCACCTACGTCGGCATCATGATGTGGAAGCAGGCCGTCGAGAAGGCGGGCTCCACCGACGTGGACAAGGTCCGCAAGGCGATGTACGGCCAGCAGTTCAAGGCACCGTCGGGCTTCACGCTGGTGATGAACAACAACCATCACTTGAGCAAGCCCGTGATGATTGGTGAGGTGCGCGGCGACGGCCAGTTCAACGTCGTGTGGAAGACGCCGACGGTGATCCGCGCCAAGCCGTGGAGCCCCTACATCCCCGGCAACGAGGGCAAGCCTGACGAAGTGAAGTAATCAGGCGGACCGGCGGCGCATACAGCGCGGCCGGTCCTTTGAACGACGCTGCACGACGTGGCGGACGGCCCAACATCGGCCGCCACGCATCGGATTGCCATGATGCGCTTGTCCCGCTGGTTGTTTCATTCTCTTGCCGCACTGCTGTGCGCTTTTTGTCTGGCTGCGACGCCCCAAGGCTCTGCGTGGGCCGCCGGACAACCCCTGACCCAGGCCGATCTCAAGCCGCTGGCCGAAGACGACTTCGATGCCAAGGTCAAGGCGCTGAATGCGCTGACCGCAGCGCCCGCCGAACAAGCCCGGCCGATCCTGCAAGCCTTGCAGAATGACGCGCTGTTCTTTGCGCCTGCCGCCGGCATGGTGCGTCAGGACGGCGAGAAGTACCTGGACGCCGTCACTGGCCAGCCCGTCACCGTCAAGGCCGACGATCTGCAGTCCCTCACACTGAACAATGCCCTGCGTGCGCAAGTGGACAGTGCGGCGAGCGGCTTCGTGCTGCAATCGCCCGATCGGGCCGTGCGCGCGCAGGCCGTCGATACGCTGCTTGCGCATCCCGAGACGGCGTCGCGCCCCATTGTCGACGCGGCGCGCAAGCATGAAACCGATCCGGAGTTGCGCAGCAAGCTGCATGTGCTCTGGGCCAATCTCGCGCTCGACGACGGCACGCATGCCGAGAAGCTCGAAGCGCTCAAGCTGCTCGCAGGCGACACCAATCCGCAGACGCGGCAGCGCATCGCCCCGTTGCTTGCCAAGGACAGTGGTGCCGACGATGAACTGCGCGCCGCGGCCCAACAGGCGCTCGACGGCCTCGCCGCGCAGCAACGCAAGGCCGAGCTGGTCGGTAACCTGTTTGCGGGGCTGAGCCTCGGCTCGGTGCTGCTGCTGGCGGCGCTTGGGCTGGCTATCACCTACGGGCTCATCGGCGTCATCAACATGGCGCACGGCGAGTTCCTGATGATCGGCGCGTACGCCACCTACGTGGTGCAGACGATTTTCCGCAACTACTTTCCGAACGCGTTCGACTGGTATCTGCCCGCGGCGCTGCCTGCTGCGTTCCTTGCGGCGGCCATCGTCGGCTTTGCGCTGGAGCGGCTGGTGCTGCGTCACCTGTATGGCCGTCCGCTCGAAACGCTGCTCGCCACGTTCGGGATCAGCCTGCTGCTGATGCAGGCCGTGCGTTCGATCTTCGGTGCGCAGAACGTGGAGGTGGCGAACCCGAGCTGGATGAGCGGCGGCATTGCGCTGTATCCGGGCCTCGTACTGCCTTACAACCGGCTCGTCATCCTGCTGTTTGCGCTGGCCGTGGTGGCGATTGCGTGGGCGGTGCTCAACCGCACGCGCCTGGGCCTGTTCGTGCGGGCCACCACGCAGAACCGCACGATGGCGGCCTGCGTTGGCGTGCGCACGTGGAAGGTCGACAGCTACGCGTTTGCATTCGGCGCCGGCATTGCCGGCCTGGGCGGCTGCGCACTCTCACAGATCGGCAACGTCGGGCCGGACCTCGGCCAGAGCTACATCATCGATTCGTTCATGGCCGTGGTGCTGGGCGGGGTGGGGCAACTGGCGGGCACGATCATCGGCGCGTTCGGGCTGGGCCTCATCAACAAGTTCATCGAGCCGTTCTACGGCGCGGTGCTGGCAAAGATCATCGTGCTGGTGCTGATCGTGCTGTTCATCCAGAAGCGTCCGCAGGGCCTGTTCGCCCTCAAGGGCCGCAGCGCCGAGGCCTGATATGACGACGACCAAGTTCTCTCTCGATATTCCGGCGCGCATGCCGCTGCTGTCGCGGCGCGGGTGGTCTGCGCTGGTGCTCGTGTCGCTCATCGTGTGCATTGGTGCGCCGGTGTGCGCGCTGCTCGTGCCGGAGGGCAGCCCGCTGCATCTGTCGGCGTATGCGCTCACGCTCATCGGCAAGATCATGTGCTACGCGCTGGCGGCGCTGGCGCTCGATCTGGTGTGGGGCTATTGCGGCATCCTGAGCCTCGGTCACGGCCTGTTCTTCGCATTGGGTGGCTACGGGATGGGCATGTACCTGATGCGCTCCATCGGCCGCGAAGGCGTGTACAAGAGCGATCTGCCGGACTTCATGGTCTTTCTCGACTGGAAGGAGCTGCCATGGTTCTGGCACGGCACCGAGCATTTCGCCTGGGCGATGCTGCTGGTGGTTCTGGTGCCCGGCGTGCTGGCGTGGCTGTTCGGCTTCTTTGCCTTCCGCTCGCGCGTCAAGGGCGTCTACCTGTCGATCATCACGCAGGCGATGACGTATGCGGCCATGCTGCTGTTCTTCCGTAACGAGACGGGCTTTGGCGGCAACAACGGCTTTACGGATTTCAAACGCATCCTCGGCTTCCCGATCTCCGCATTGCCAACGCGCACCGTGCTGTTCGTGGCGACGTTCGTGGCGCTCGTGCTGGCGTTCATCGCCTGCCGCGCCATCGTCACGTCCAAGTTCGGCCGCGTGGTCACCGCCATTCGCGATGCCGAAGCGCGCGTGATGTTCTCCGGCTACAACCCGCTCGGCTACAAGCTGTTCGTGTGGACGTTTTCGGCCGTGCTCTGCGGCATCGCGGGCGCGCTCTACGTGCCGCAGGTCGGCATCATCAACCCAGGCGAGATGTCGCCGGGCAACTCCATCGAGATGGCCGTGTGGGTGGCCGTGGGCGGGCGCGGCACGTTGATCGGCCCGATCATCGGCGCGTTCCTCGTCAACGGCGCCAAGACGTTGCTCACCGCATGGGTGCCGGAGTACTGGCTGTTTGTGCTCGGTGCGATCTTCGTGCTGGTGACGCTGTATCTGCCGAACGGCGTGCTGGGGCTGCTGGGCAAGCTGCGCATGAAAAAGCGCGCGCCCACGCCAGCCGAGGCGCATGAAGCCGCGACCGTCACCGGAGACCACGCATGAGCACGTTCACCGAACTCCCCGACCGCGCGGAGACCGGCACTGCCACCGGCATGGGCCACCTGGTCGAGCCGGACACGATCGACGTCTCGCACGGCGCCATCCTGTATCTCGAAGACGTGACTGTGCGCTTCGGCGGCTTTCGTGCACTGAACGCGCTCACGCTGTCGATCGACCACGGTGAGCTGCGCTGCATCATCGGCCCCAACGGCGCGGGCAAGACCACGATGATGGACGTGATTACCGGCAAGACCGGGCCGCGCAATGCAGACGTCACCGGCCGCGTCTTCCTGGGCCAGACCATCGACCTGCTGCGCCTGACCGAGCCGCGCATCGCGCAGATCGGCATCGGCCGCAAGTTCCAGAAACCGACCGTGTTCGAGCAGCACACCGTGTGGGAAAACCTGGAACTGGCCATGAAGGCCGACAAGCGCTGGTGGGTCTCGCTGCGCGCGCGCCTGCTGAACGACGGCCGCCAGCGCATCGAAGAAACGCTCGGCCGCATCCACCTGGAAGCAGAGGCCTATCGGCCCGCCGGGCTGCTCTCGCACGGCCAGAAGCAGCGGCTGGAGATCGGCATGCTGCTGATGCAGCAGCCGCAATTGCTGCTGCTCGACGAACCGGTCGCCGGCATGACGGATGAAGAGACGATGCAGCTCGCAACATTGCTCAACGGCCTGCGTGGCACGTGCTCGATCATGGTTGTGGAGCACGACATGGAGTTCGTCGCCGCGCTGGCGGGGGCGGAAGGGCGCGTGACCGTGCTGGCTGAAGGCAGCGTCCTGGCCGAAGGCACGCTCGATGCCGTCAAGCGCGATGAGCGGGTGATCGAATCCTATCTGGGGCGTTGATATGTTGCAGGTCCAACAACTGAACCAGTACTACGGCGGCAGCCACATCCTGCGCAACGTCAGCTTTGACGTCCCCACGGGCAAGCTGACCACGCTGCTTGGCCGTAACGGCGTGGGCAAGACGACGCTGCTCAAATGCTTGATGGGGGTGGTGCCCACTGCCAGCGGTGCGATCGATTGGGAAGGGCGCACCATCCAGAAGCTGCCCGCGTACGAGCGTGTCTCGCAGGGGCTCGCCTATGTGCCGCAGGGGCGCGAGATCTTCCCGCGGCTGACGGTGGAAGAAAACCTGCTGATTGGTGCCGCCGCCAAGCGTGCGCCGTCCAAGGTGCCCGATTCCATCTACGAGCTGTTTCCCGTGCTCAAGGAGATGAAGGGCCGGCGCGGCGGCGACCTGTCCGGCGGCCAGCAGCAGCAACTTGCCATCGGTCGTGCGCTGATGAGCGAGCCGCGCCTGCTGATCCTGGACGAGCCGACCGAAGGCATCCAGCCGTCGATCATCCAGGAGATCGGCCGCACGCTGCGCCGCCTCGTCGATGAGTTCGGCATGTCGGTCCTGCTGGTCGAGCAGTACTACGACTTTGCGCGCAGCATTGCCGACCGCTACGTAGTCATGAGCCGCGGCGAGGTCATCGCGCAGGGCGACGGCGCCAATATGGAAGCCGATGGCGTGCGTGATCTGGTCGCCGTTTGATGCCCCGGCTGATGCCCCGGCATTCGACGGAAAAAGTCGAATGCCAAATCTGCGGCATCTGGCTATGATGAGAAAATTCCTAGCCGCCGTGCTGCCTTCCTGATGCGCCATCCCGATTTTCCTGTCCCGCCGCAGACCGATTCGTTCGCGTCCTGGGAAGCCTCGCTGCACCTGGCGTTTGCACGGCGCGGTGAGCGCACCGTGCTGGCCATGTGCCGGCATCGGGGGCCGCTGCGGGTGCAGAAGGCGCTGTATCCGGAAGGCGAGGGCGTGTGCCATGCCGTCATGCTGCATCCGCCTGCAGGCATTGCCGGCGGTGATGTACTCGATATCGACATCGAACTCGGTGCCGATGCGCATGCTGTGCTGACCACGCCCGGCGCCACCAAGTGGTACAAGTCGCTCGGCCGCACGGCCACGCAGCGCGTTGCCATCCGGGCGGAGCCGGGGGCGCGGCTCGACTGGCTGCCGCAAGAGAACATCGTCTTCAACCAGGCCCGCCCGATCATCGACCTGGCGCTGGACCTGGCACCGGGCGCGACGGCCATCGGCTGGGACACCACCATGCTCGGCCGCCACGCCGCCGGTGAATCGTGGGCCGAAGGCCGCATCGTCATGCGCACCGCCTTGCGTTGCAACGGTCAGCCGCTGTGGATTGAGTCGGCGGCGTTCGATGCGCAATCGCCTGTGCTGAATGCGACGACGGGCATGGCCGGCTTCCACGTTGTCGGCACGCTCTGGGCCGTGGGCGAGGGCGCGACCGATGTCCTGGCCGAATCGATGGCCGAGCACCTGCCGTACAACGACGACCTGCGCGCGGGCGTCACCTGCCTCACGCAAGATGCGCCCGGCCTGCCAAACGTTTTGTTGCTGCGCGTCCTTGCACGCCGGCCCGAAGATGCACGCGCCTTGTTGGCCCAGACGTGGCTGGCGCTGCGCGAACCGATGCATGGCGTGGCGGGCCGTCCGCTGCGCCTCTGGTCTACATGACGGCCACATGATGGCCACGTGATGGCGACGTGACCTCGCATCGTCCGATCCGAACTGAACTGAATTGACCCTCACCGAAGAGAGCCCCTCGTGGAACTGACCCCGCGCGAAAAAGACAAGCTGCTGATCTTCACCGCCGCCTTGCTGGCCGAGCGCCGCAAGGGCCGCGGCCTCAAGCTCAACTACCCGGAAGCCGTCGCCTTCATCAGCGCCGCCATCATGGAAGGCGCACGCGACGGCAAGACCGTCGCCGAGCTGATGCACTACGGCACCACGCTCCTCACCCGCAATGACGTGATGGACGGCGTGGCCGAGATGATTCCCGACATCCAGGTCGAAGCCACGTTTCCCGACGGCACGAAGCTCGTCACCGTCCATCATCCGATTGTTTGAAGTCCGCACGCCACTCACCACTACGAGTCCTGCCATGACGCCTACCCTGTCTCGCTTCGTCCGGCCCGCTGCGGCCATTGCGCTCACGTTTGGCGCCTCCGTTGCCTTCGCTCACCCGGGGCATCCGGGCCATACCGCCGAGGGCAGCCTGCTTGCGGGGTTCCTGCATCCGCTCACCGGCGCAGATCACCTCCTGGCCATGGTGGCCGTGGGTGTATGGAGCGCGCTCGCCTCGCGCTCGGTGCGCGACGCATTGTGGGCGCCGATCGCCTTTGTCGCGTTGATGATCCTGGGTGCGCTGCTCGGCGCGGGCGGCGTGGCGGTGCCGATGGCCGAGCCGATGATCGCCGCATCGCTGCTGGTGTTCGGCCTGCTGATTGCCGCACGCGCCCAGCTGCCGACCTGGGAAGGTGCACTGCTGTGCGGCGCGTTCGCGCTGTTCCACGGCTGTGCGCACGGCACGGAATTCCCCGCAGGCGCGCAAGCCATGTTCCCGTACTTCGTTGGCGGCTTTGCCGTGGCGACGGCGCTGCTGCATACCGCCGGTATCGGCGCGGGCTTTGCACTGAAGCCGCGTCTGGCATGGCTGGCGCGTCTGTCGGGTGTGGGCGTGGCGCTGTACGGTGCCGGCCTGCTGGCGGCGGCTGTCTGAAGGGGAGCGACATGATCCCCGGTGAACTCCTGCCGCAAGACGGCGATCTGGAACTCAACGCAGGCCGCCCCACGGTGACAGTCACGGTGGCCAACACGGGCGACCGCCCGGTGCAGATCGGCTCGCATTACCACTTCTATGAAGTCAATGATGCGCTGCGCTTTGACCGCGAAGCTGCGCGCGGCTTTCGGCTGAACATCGCCGCCGGAACCGCCGTGCGCTTCGAGCCGGGGCAGGAGCGCACGGTCGAACTCGTGGCGCTGGCCGGCGACCGCGTGGTCTACGGCTTTGCTGGACGCGTGATGGGCAAGCTTTGAGCGAGACACGGACATGACATTGAAGATCAATCGCCGCGCGTATGCGGAAATGTTCGGCCCCACGACCGGTGACCGCCTTCGCCTGGCCGACACCGACCTCATCGTCGAAGTCGAACGCGACTTCACCATCTACGGCGAGGAAGTGAAATTCGGCGGCGGCAAGGTCATCCGCGATGGCATGGGCCAGAGCCAGCGCGAATCGAAAGACTGCGCCGACACCGTCATCACCAACGCGCTGATCATCGACCACTGGGGCATCGTCAAGGCCGACATCGGCCTGAAGCACGGCCGCATCTCGGCGATCGGCAAGGCGGGCAATCCGGACATCCAGCCCGGCGTGACGATCGTCATCGGCCCCGGCACCGAGATCATCGCGGGCGAGGGCATGATCGTCACCGCCGGCGGCGTCGACTCGCACATCCACTTCATCTGCCCGCAGCAGATCGACGAAGCGCTGAACAGCGGCGTGACCACGATGATCGGCGGTGGCACCGGCCCCGCCACCGGCACCTATGCGACCACCTGCACGCCGGGCCCGTGGTATATGCAGCGCATGCTGCAGGCCGCCGATGCCTACCCGATGAACATCGGCTTTCTGGGCAAGGGCAACGGCAGCCTCCCGGGCGCGCTGCGCGAGCAGATCGACGCGGGCGCCATCGGCCTGAAGCTGCACGAAGACTGGGGCTCCACGCCAGCCGCCATCGATTGCTGTTTGGGCGTGGCCGACGACACCGACACGCAGGTCGCCATCCACACCGATACGTTGAACGAGTCGGGCTTTGTCGAGGCCACCGTCGCCGCGTTCAAGGGCCGCACGATCCATACGTATCACACCGAAGGCGCGGGCGGCGGGCACGCGCCCGACATCATCCGCGTGTGCGGTGAATCCAACGTGCTGCCGTCGTCCACCAACCCGACGCGGCCGTTCACCGTCAACACGCTGGACGAGCATCTGGACATGCTGATGGTGTGCCATCACCTCGACGCGTCCATTGCCGAAGACATCGCCTTTGCCGAGAGCCGCATCCGCCGCGAGACCATCGCCGCTGAGGACATCCTGCACGACCTGGGCGCCTTCTCGATGATCTCCAGCGATTCGCAGGCCATGGGCCGCGTCGGCGAAGTCGTACTGCGTACGTGGCAGACCGCTCACAAGATGAAGGTGCAGCGCGGCAAGCTGGCCGGAGACCCGAACGATGCGCGCGGCGGGCATGACAACTTCCGCGTCAAGCGGTACGTGGCCAAGTACACGATCAACCCCGCGCTCACGCACGGCATCGCACATGAAGTGGGCTCGGTTGAAGTCGGCAAGTGGGCAGACCTCGTGCTGTGGAAGCCGGCGTTCTTTGGCGTGAAGCCGAGCCTGATCCTGAAGGGCGGGATGATTGCCTCTGCGGCGATGGGCGATGCGAATGCGTCGATCCCAACACCGCAGCCGGTGCACTATCGGCCGATGTTTGGGTCGGCGGGTGGGGCGCTGGGGCGGACGTCGCTGAGCTTCCTGTCGCAGTCCGCGGCCGCTGCTGGAGTGGCGGAGCAGTATGGGCTGGCCAAGACCACCGCAGTCGTTAAGGGCACGCGTACCGTGACCAAGGCGGACATGATCCATAACGACTGGCAGCCTGACATTACTGTTGATCCGGAGACGTATCAGGTGGTGGCGGATGGGACGGTGTTGACTTGTGAGCCGGCGGAGGTGTTGCCGATGGCGCAGAGGTATTTTTTGTTCTAGCTGGTGGGGTGGGGTTGGGCTCTATTCTTTTGTTGTTGGTCCATCCCTGTTTCGTACCCTGCCGGGCACGACCTACTTTTCTTTGTCTTGCCAAAGAAAAGTAGGCAAAAGAAAGGCGCGCCCGAGATGGCGACTTCCCCTTGAATTTATGTAACCGGGCGGGGAAGGAGGCAAACTCGCTGCGCTCAGACAGGCCTCCTTCCTTGATCCGCCCGGTTACAGAAATTCAAGGCGCCATCTAGGGCAGGTAAGTCAAAGGCCACACCGGCGGCGAGCTTAGGTGGGTGCCGGGGCTCGTTGAGTGCGAGTGCGTGCGAGGGTTCGGACCTTACAACGGAGTAGCGCACTGGCAGAAGATTGTGTGCTTTACCCCTGCCCTAGATGGCGCCTTGAATTTTCGTAAGCGGGCGGAAAAAAGACGGGAAACTGTCTGAGCGAAGCGAGTTTTTCCCGTCTCCGCCCGGTTACGAAAATTCAAGGGATGGGTCGCCATCTCGGGCGCGCCTTTCTTTGCTTACTTTCTTTGGCAAGACAAAGAAAGTGAGTCGCCCCCGGCAGGGGGTGAAATAAGCGATGCGCTGCCGCGCCGAGATCAAAACCCCACGCTTGGGGATCAGAACTCGCCGTTTGGAGTTCAGAACCCGACGTTTGCAGTTCAGAACTCCACGCTTGAAGCTCCGAACCCGGTGCTTGCAGTTCAGAACTCAGCGCGTGGAGTCCAGAACCCCGAGCTTCATAGTTGGATGACGAATTAGGTCCTAAAGATGCTTTCCATCAACAAACACCTCCCCGCGCCACATGGCCTGGCCTCCGTGCTGGTCAAGCGTGCGCCCAAGCTGGTGCTGCCATTCCTGGAGCGCAGCCGCAGCCGCCTGCGCGTCACCCTCGACGATGGCCGTGACGTGGCCGTCGTACTGCCGCGCGGCACTGTCATGCGTGGCGGTGACGTGCTGGTTGCTGAAGACGGCACGCTGGTCGAAGTGCAGGCCGCACCTGAGCAAGTCCTGCGCGTGACGGGCGACAACCGCCTCGCCTTGATGCGCGCTGCCTATCACCTCGGCAATCGCCACACGCCCGTGCAGGTCAGCGCAGATGCACTGCAGCTCGAAGCCGATCCGGTGCTCGAAGACATGCTGGTCCGCCTGGGTGTGACCGTCGCGCATGTGGAGGCGCCGTTCGAGCCCGAGGCAGGCGCCTATGGCGGCGGCCATCGTCACGGCCACGATGCGACGTTCGAAGAGGACTACGCGGCCGCGCAGGCGCTGTACCACGAGCATCACGGGCACGATCACGGGCACTCGCATGATCATGACCATGCCCACGCGCATAGCCACGACCACGCGCATGGTCACGACGACGGTCACGACGACGGCCATGTCCACGGGCCCGGTTGCGGCCATCACCACCCTCACCATGACTAACGCGGCGCAGCTCACCGCCTTGCTGCATCTCGCGTCCCCCGCGCTGCCGGTGGGCGCGTTCAGCTATTCGCAGGGGCTGGAAGCGGCGGTGGACGTCCGGCACGTGGCGGATGAAGCGTCGGCTGCGGCGTGGATTGCCGAGGGCCTCGACGTGCTGGCCGCCTGCGAGGCACCGCTGTGGCTGTTGCAGTTCGCTGATTGGCAGGCAGGCCGCTTCGATGCCGTGGCCGAGCGCGATGCGTGGTTTCTCGCCACCCGCGAGACACGCGAGCTGCGGCTCGAAACGTCGCAGATGGGCTGGTCGCTCAATCGGCTCATCCAGCAGATGGAATGGGGCGATGACGCACTGCGCGGTGCCTTGGCCGCGCGCGCTTCAGTGACGTTTCCGACGGCCTTTGCCGCCGCCGCTGCCGCACTGAATGTCGACCCGCGCGACGGCGTGACGGCGTATTGCTTTGCCTGGGTGGAAAACCAGATGGCGGCGGCAGTGAAGGCCGTGCCGCTCGGGCAGGCTGCGGGGCAACGGATTCTCTTTGGCCTGCACACAGCGGTAGCGCGTGCGGTGGAAAAGGCTACGCGGCATGCGGCCTGTCATCCGCCTGAACTGTCTACGTTTTCGCCAGGGCTGGGCGTGTTGTCTGCGCGGCATGAAACACAATACTCACGACTCTTTCGATCCTGAACCTGATCAACATGCGAACCAAGAAACTTCCTGCCCTGCGCGTTGGCGTGGGCGGCCCGGTGGGCTCCGGCAAGACCACGCTGCTCGAAATGCTCTGCAAGGCCATGCGAGAGCGCTATGACCTAGTGGCCATCACCAACGACATCTACACGAAGGAAGACCAGCGGCTGCTGACCATCTCCGGCGCGTTGCCGGCCGAACGGATCATGGGCGTCGAAACGGGCGGCTGCCCGCACACGGCCATCCGCGAAGATGCGTCGATCAACCTCGAAGCGGTGGATCGCATGCTGTCCAAGTTTCCAGATGCGGATGTGGTCTTCATCGAGTCGGGCGGCGATAACCTCGCGGCGACCTTCAGCCCCGAGCTGTCGGACCTGACGATCTACGTGATCGATGTGGCGGGTGGGGAGAAGATCCCGCGCAAGGGCGGCCCGGGCATCACCAAGTCGGACCTGCTCATCATCAACAAGACGGACCTGGCGCCGTATGTGGGGGCGTCGCTGGAAGTGATGGAAAGCGACACCCGCAAGATGCGCGGCGATCGGCCGTTCGTGATGTGCAATCTGCGGGCGCAGGGCGGGTTGGATGAAGTGATCCGCTTTATTGAGAAGCAGGGGATGCTGACGGCGGCTGCCTGATGCAGGGCACTTGCAGAGACTGCACTGAGTCAAAAACACTGACGCGCGCGTTGCGGAGGTGAGTGATGAAGACGCTGCATGCTGCGGTGCTGATGACGGTGGTCTTGGGCGCAGCCGCCTGCGCGCCGACCATCGTCGGGCCGTATTACACGATGGATGTGCGGCTGGCGGACGGGAAACCCGTGCGGTGTGCGGTCAATCAACCGGTGCGCTTGCCGAGCCCGCCGCCGGAGCCGCTGACAGTGCGCGAGCGTAACGAGGCCGAAGTGCTGGCGACGCAGCCGCTGCGGTTGCAGACGGGGCCGCGGTCGCCGTATCCGACGGTCTACACCGCGCCGGACGTGCAGTGCTTCGCATTGCCCCGGTAATGCGATCAGGCGTCTTCCGTGAGGTAGCGTCAGAGCGCCTGCGCCACCGGGCCAACCGGGCGCGCACGCAATCGCGCGGCAACGATGTCGAGCCTGGTGGTGGACGGCGTCAGTAGAGTCCGGGAATGAGGCGCCACGTCCGGGCGCGGTACGCGTCGTACTCCGCGCCGAACTGCGATTGCAGCAGGGCTTCTTCGGCACGCATGCGCGCCACCAGGGGTGGGATCAGCAGGAGCGTCAGCACCACACCGGCTACTGCCCGGAAGGCTAGCCCCCAGCCCAGCGTGCCGATCAGCAACCCCAGGTAGCTCGGGTTGCGCACGTATTGGTAGATGCCGCCGGTCACGAGCGTATGGCCGGGCTGGATCGCGACCAATCCGCTGAATCGATTGCCCAGCACGTACACCGGCCACACACGCAACGCGCCACCTGCGGCGTAGAGCACTACGCCCAGCCAACGTACGGCATCGCCATCGATGCACCAGAGGTTGAGCCGGTCCGTGTACGCCGGCAGCCATGCACTGGCGAAGCCGATCACGCCAAACACCGGCAGCACCCAGCGGTTGGATCGATCTTCGCGTTCTCCGGGGCTGAGGTTGCCGCCTGCAAGGAGGGCGGCGATGGCCAGCAACACCGTGATGACCACCAGCGCGACGCGTGCAGGGTGGGCGAGGAACGCGCCCACGCCACCCCAACCGAGCGCGGCAAGGCCGAGATAAACCACGATGGACACCGCAGCCGCGAGGCCCATTTTGAGTGAGGCTGCCATAGCGTTTGTGCACGAACGCGTGAGTGAGGTGAAGCCAGTGTAGGCCGCTCGCCAGCGCGCCGCATTGACGACTTCCAAAAGAAAAAGGCCGCATCACACGGCCTGTTTTCCGATGCGAAGAAGCGGAATCAGCGCCGCTCGTACTGCGTCGCGCCGAAGAGGATTTCCTTCGCCTTGTCGTCCTGCACAGCCGGCCGTTCGTTGGCCAGCACCTTCACCGCGCGCTGCACGGCGGGGCGTTCTTCAATGGCTTCGAACCAGCGCTGCAGCTTCGGGAAATCCGACAGCTCGATCCCCTGGTTCTTCCAGCTGCGCAGCCAGGGCCACGTCGCCATATCGGCGATGGAGTATTCCGCGCCACCGAGGAATTTCGATTCGCTCAGGCGTTTGTCGATCACGCCGTACAGGCGCTTGGCTTCGTTCGTGTAGCGGTTGATCGCGTACTCGATCTTCTCGGGCGCATAGATGCGGAAGTGGTGCGCCTGGCCGAGCATCGGGCCGACACCGCCCATCTGGAACATCACCCATTGCAGCACTTCGTATTTGCCGCGCACGTCGTCGGGCATGAACTTGCCCGTCTTGCCCGCGAGGTACAGCAGGATCGCGCCCGATTCGAACAGCGAGATCGGTTTGTCGTCCGGGCCGTCCTGATCGACGATCGCCGGGATCTTGTTGTTGGGGCTGATCTTGAGGAAGTCGGGCTTGAACTGGTCGCCGGCGCCGATGTTGATGCCGTGAACGCGGTAAGGCAGCCCGCATTCTTCCAGCATGATGTGCACTTTGTGGCCGTTGGGTGTGGCCCAGCTATAGACGTCGATCATCGAGGTGGCTCCTTGGCTTCTGGCCGGGAAGAGAGGTGCAGGCCACCAGCAGCCTGCAAAGTGTTCCATTCCAGCACAGAACCGAAAAGTGCGCAGACGCCGCGCCGAGGCGAAAAAAATCCCCGCTCAAGGCGGGGTTAAGGAGTGAACGGTACAGCCGTGCCGCAGGTCAGGAGCCGCGTGTGACCGGCATGTCGGCAACGTCTTTCAGGTGCAGATGCTTGGCCAGTTCGAGCTTGGCGATGGCTGCGCGGTGCACTTCGTCCGGGCCGTCGGCCAGGCGCAGCGTGCGCTGGTGTGCGTAGGCCGAAGCCAGCGGGAAATCACCCGACACGCCGCCGCCGCCGTGTGCCTGGATCGCCCAGTCGACGATCTGGCAGGCGATGTTCGGAGCCACGACCTTGATCATCGCGATCTCGGCCTTGGCGACCTTGTTGCCGACGGTGTCCATCATGTACGCGGCCTTGAGCGTCAGCAGACGGGCCTGCTCGATCATGCAGCGCGCTTCGGCAATGCGTTCGTGCCAGACGCTGTGCTGTGCGATGGCCTTGCCGAATGCGATGCGCGACGACAGGCGCTTGCACATCAGCTCCAGCGCGCGTTCGGCCACGCCGATGCTACGCATGCAGTGGTGGATGCGGCCCGGGCCCAGGCGGCCTTGTGCGATCTCGAAACCGCGGCCTTCGCCCAGCAGGATGTTGCCAACCGGCACGCGTACGTCTTTCAGGTCGACTTCCATGTGGCCGTGCGGCGCATCGTCGTAACCGAACACCGACAGCGGACGCATGACGGTGATGCCCGGCGCATTGGCCGGCACCACGATCATCGATTGCTGCTCGTGGCGGCCGGCATCGGGGTTGGTCTTGCCCATGACGATGTAGACGGCGCAGCGCGGGTCGCCAGCGCCCGACGACCACCACTTGCGGCCGTTGATGACGTATTCGTCGCCCTGGCGCTCGATGCGGCATTCGATGTTGGTGGCGTCCGACGAGGCCACGGCCGGCTCGGTCATCAGGAAGGCCGAGCGGATCTCACCGCGCAGCAGCGGCTCCAGCCAGCGGTCTTTCAGTTCTTCCGAGGCGTAGCGCTCCAGCGTTTCCATGTTGCCGGTGTCGGGCGCGGAGCAGTTGAACACTTCCGGTGCCCAGGGCACGCGGCCCATGATCTCGCACAGCGGCGCGTATTCGAGGTTCGACAGCCCTTCGGGGGCGCGCGGCGAACGCGGCAGGAACAGGTTCCAGAGCCCGGCCTTGCGTGCCAGCGGCTTGAGTTCTTCGATGATCTTGGTGGGAATCCACGCGTTGCCGGCACGGCGGTTGGCTTCGACTTCTTCGTGGAAGCGGTGCTCGTTCGGATAGATGTGCTGATCAAAGAACTCGAGCAGGCGTGCCTGCATTTCCTTGACCTTGGGCGTGTAATCGAAATTCATGGTGTCTCCTCAGTACATCGAACAAGCGCCTCGAACGGGCAACCAGCAACTCAGTTCAGACGGGCTCGGCCATCCGTCAAATACGTCCGCCGAGCACGGCAAATACGGCACTCGCGCGCGCAATCAACCGGTCGCCGCGATGGAAGAGCGCCTGCGCAAAGGCCAGCTTGCTGCCCGTGCGCAATCCTTCCGGGGTGATCTCGATCCAGTCGCCTTCTCCGGCAGAGGCGATGAAATCCACCGTCAGGCTGGCGGTCGACATGGCCAGCGCGCCGCCGGTGCCTTCGCCGGGTTCGGCCAGGCAATAACCGAGCGCTGCATCGGCCAGCGATGCCACCACGCCGCCATGCAGAATGCCGCGCCGGTTCAGGTGGTGATGCTGTATGTGAAAACCCATCACCATCGACGCGCCCATCCCCTTGGCATACACCGGCCCCAGCATCGTCAGGAAAGGGCTCGGCTTGTTCAGCAGAACAAAGCCCGGGGGAACGGCGAGATCGGGGGATGTGGTCATGGCGCGTGGCGCAACTCCCAAGTGGTGTCCGCAGAATAAGCCTTCGCCTACAATAAGAGAAATGAATTTAGTAGATTACGGTCCATCAATACCATGCATATTTCCCGGGTCGACCTGAACCTGTTTGTCGTCTTCGATGCGATCTACACGGAGGGCGGCATCACGGCGGCCGCACGCACGCTCAACCTGACGCAGCCCGCCGTAAGCCACGCGCTGGGGCGATTGCGCGAGCTGTTTGACGACCCGCTGTTCGAGCGCCGTGGGCAGGGCATGGTGCCGACGCCGCTGGCGCGCACGCTCATCGCCGAAGTACGCAGCGCACTGCAGGGCTTCGAGCGCACTTTGCGCGAAGGCACGCGTTTCGACCCCGCCACGAGCGAGCGCCGCTTCACGCTGTCGATGCGCGATGCGCTGGAAGCGACGTTGCTGCCGCCGCTCATGGCGGCCATCGCCAAGGAGGCGCCGCGCATTGACGTGACGACCGTGCGCGGAGACCGCCGCCAGCTCGAAACCGAATTGCTGGCGGGCACCATTGATGCGGCTGCGGACATTCTGCTGCCGGCATCTCCGGCCATTCGGCATGCGCCGCTGCTGACCGACCCGATGGTGGTGCTGGCGCGCCCGGGCCACCCCATCGCAAATGTGCCGTTGACGCTGGAGCGCTATCTGGCGTGCGAACACGTGCATGTGTCGTCCCGGCGTCGCGGGGCAGGGCTGGAAGATGTGGAACTGCGCCGGCTCGGCCATGAGCGGCGCGTGCGGCTGCGTTGCCAGCATTACCCGGCCGCCTGCCGCGTGGTGAGCTGCACGGATCTGCTCGCCACATTGCCGATCCGCTACGCGCGCATCGCCAATGAGCCGTATGGCAACGTGATGCTGCCGCTGCCGTTCAACGTGCAGCCGCTGGAGCTGTACCTGTACTGGCACACCAACAGCGACCAGGACGCCGCCAGCCGTTGGTTGCGCGATCACGTGTTCGCCGCGATGGCGGAGGTGGCGCTGGATGACGCGGTGGCCGCATTCGCCGATGGGCGTTGACGAACGCAGAAGCGGACGCAATCAGCGCCGCCGCAACATCCAATAAGAATGCCTACGTATTCACCGTGACGGCCGACTTGGCTTTGGCGGTCTTGACCGGCTTGGGCGATGTCGGTGCCGCCGTTGCCGACGGGAACGGGTAACGCGCGCTGAACTCCGCAAAGCGTGCGGCAAGAAAGTCCGCGCAGGCCGTCAGCCGCGCTGGTCGATGGCGGCGCGCAAGGGCGACAAGCTGCAGCGGCGTGGGTGCATGGCTCCATGCCGGCAATGCCACCTCCAACCGGCCGGCGCTCACGTCTTGCGCGACATCCAACCATGATTTGAACGCTAGGCCACGCCCCGCGATCGCCCAGTCGCGCACCACGGCGCCGTCGTCGCATTGGAAATCGCCGCGCACGTCGATCGGGGCGGGGCCGCTGGCGTGCGTGAGTTGCCAGCGCGTGACGGGCTCGCCGTTGCGCAGGAGGATCAGGCAGCGGTGGTCGGCAAGGTCGCTCGGGTGTGCGGGCCGGCCATGCTGTTTGAAATACGACGGCGCGCCCACGATCACGCGTGGATGCGACGCCAACGGCCGCCGCACGAGCGCCGAATCCTGCAGATGCCCGTAGCGCAGCGCGAAGTCGAGGTCTTCGCGCATCAGATCGGCCAGCCGGTCACCGAGCACCAGCGTGATGCGCACACCGGGGTGCTCATCGCAGAAGGCATCGAGCCATGGGCGCAGGATGTGTCGCCCTAGGTCGGATGTGGCTGCAATGCGGATGGGGCCAGACAGCTCGGTGCGATCCTGCCCCAGGCTTTCTGCACCTTCGTCCAGCGCCTCCAGCGCCTGTCTTGCATAGCCTAGATAGCGCTGACCGGCTTCAGTCGGCCGCATGCTGCGTGTGGTGCGCTCGAACAGGCGGGCGCCGAGTTCGGTCTCCACGCGCTTGAGCGCCGCGCTGGCGGTGGCGGGCAGCCAGCCGAGCTGACGCGCGGCGGCGGAGAGGTTGCCGGCGTCAGCAATGCGCACCAGCAGGCGGAGGTCGTCGAGGGCGATCATTGTCAAAGCAGATTTGGAGAATCATCAAAGCATAGCCAGATTATCTTGCTTTTGTTTGATGAAAGAATGGCCCCAATCGATTGACGGTTTTTTTTCTTTCCTCTTCTCAAAGCAAAGGAGCATTGGCATGACTTCGAACACTCTGCAGGACCAGTCAGTGGTGGTATTGGGCGGTACGGCCGGTATTGGGCAGGCGGTGGCACACGCGGCGGCAGCCGAAGGGGCGCGCGTGACGGTGCTGGGGCGCTCGGCCAAGGCGGCCGGCGGTGTGCATGGCATTGCCGTTGATGCGAACGACACGGCATCGCTGGCGGGCGCGCTGGCGCAGGCAGCCCAGTTGTCGCCCAGCGGCAAGATCGATCACTTTGTCATCACCATCGGCTCGCGCACGAGCCCGCCGCCGTTTGCTTCGCTGCAGCGTGCCGATCTTGAGCAGGCCTTCGGCACCAAGTTGTTTGCCGCACTGATGGCGGTGCAGGCTGCGTTGCCGTATCTGGCGGAACGCGCATCGATTACGCTCACCTCGGGTCTGCTCTCGCGCAAGGCAACGGCAACCGGCTTGCTGCGTGGCTCGATCAATGCTGCAGTGGAAGCCGCCGCCAAGAACCTGGCGAAGGAACTCGCACCGCGCCGCGTCAACGTGATCAGCCCGGGCGTGGTGGATACGGAAGTGTGGGGCGCGCCAGCCGATCGGCAGGCCATGCTCGCACGCATCGGCAGCGGCTTGCCGGTCGGCCGTGTCGGCACGCCGGAAGACCTTGCCCAAGGCTATCTGATGGCCTTGACCAACGGCTTCATGACCGGCGCCATCATCGACATTGAAGGAGGTGGTTTGCTATGACGACTGACAGTGATTGGACCTTCGACCACGTGAACTTTCACGTGGCAGGAGATGCGCCCATCCTGAAATTCTTTGCCGATGTGCTCGGCTGGAAACCGGGGCCGCGCCCGGCGTTTCCGTTTCCCGGCACGTGGCTGTACCAGAACGACGATGCGCTGGTACACCTCGTGACGCAGGAGGGCGACACGCCGGAACTGGTGTTCTCGCACATCGCGTTCCGCACCGGGAAGGACGCGGCCGATGTGCTGGCCGCCGTGCGCGAGAGTGGCGTGCCGCACCAGGTCAGAAAACACCCCGCGCGGCCTGCCGCACAGATCTTCGTGCAGTTGCCGGGCGGGGTGGTGCTGGAGCTGGAAGCGCCAATGTCCGGTCCGCTGGAAGCGGCGCGCGAGTACGAGTAAAGCCGCGGCGTCAGGCGCCGGCCTGCTGCGCGTACTTCCAGCCCAGTTCGGCCATCGGGCGGGCGCGTTTGCCTGCCTCCAGCGCCTGTGCCGAAGACGCCGTGCCATCCACCACGCGCTTCATGATCCCCTGCAGGATGCCGGCAATGCGGAACATGTTGTAGGCGAGGTAGAAGTTCCAGTCGCCCGTGATGCGGCGGCCGGTGCGTTCTTCGTATTGGCGGATGTACTCGGCTTCGGTGGGAATGCCCAGTGCCGCGAAGTCCAGACCCGCCACGCCGCGGAACTGCCCCGGCTCGATGTGCCAGCTCATGCAGTGGTAGCTGAAATCGGCCAGCGGATGGCCGAGCGTTGACAGCTCCCAGTCGAGGATGGCCAGCACGCGCGGCTCGGTCGGATGGAAGATCAGGTTGTCGAGCCGGTAGTCGCCGTGAACGATGCTGGTGATTTCCTCGGCTTCCTGCGGCACGTGCTTGGGCAACCATTCGATCAGGTTGTCCATGGCCGGAATCGATTCGGTTTCCGACAGCTTGTACTGCTTGCTCCAGCGCTCGATCTGACGCGCGAAATAGTTGCCGGGTTTGCCGTAATCGGCCAGGCCGATGGCGGCGTAGTCGACGGTGTGCAGTGCTGAGATGACGCGGTTCATCTCGTCATAGATGGCGGTGCGCTCGGCCGGCGCCATGCCGGGCAGGGCCTGATCCCACAACACGCGGCCCTGCACGAATTCCATGATGTAGAAGGCGCGACCGATCACGGCTTCGTCTTCGCAGAGTGCATACATCTTCGCGACGGGCACGTCGGTCTTGGCCAGTGCATCCATCACCCGGTACTCGCGTTCGATGGCGTGCGCGGACGGCAGCAGCTTCGCCTTCGGACCGGGCTTCGCGCGCATCACGTACGTGCGCGACGGCGTGATCAGCTTGAACGTCGGGTTCGACTGGCCGCCCTTGAATTGCTCAACCGTGAGCGGGCCGGCAAAGCCTTCAACGTGTTCGCGCATCCACGCCTCTAGCGCGCCGATGTCGAACTTCTGCTGATCCGCTACCGGGCGCGTGCCCTCGAACGCCGAGAAATCCTGCTGGTCCGTTTGTGCCATGGGTGTGTCTCCGAATCTTGTTGTGTATCGAGGAAAGTTCAGGTCGGTTGGCGATGGCGAAGGTATTGCTGCAGCAGCACTTCCATCGTCGTGAGTCGTGAGCCGACATGCGTTGGCGAAGGCGCCGAAAAATTGCTCATGCGCAGCACCCAGTCGGTCGGGGCCTCGCCAACATCGAGCACGTTGATGCAGCCGGCGGTCTGCGCGAGGCTGCCGAAGAACACGCGCTCGCCGCCGGTGATGGCGTGCGAGAGGATCGCGCGGTTGGTGCCGCCATGCAGCACCAGCAGTACGGTGTCCCAGTCGGTTTGCGCGCGCAACTGGGCGATTGGCGGAATCACCCGGTCAAGAAATTCGCCGATGCTCTCACCGTTGAGGAAGCGCCGGTCTTCCGAGACCGTGCCTTCAAACGCGCCGATGAACGCTTGCGCGAGTTCATGCTCGGGAATCTCCGCCAGCTTGCCACCGCGGATTTCCTGCAGCTCGGGCCAGTGTTCAAGCGCGATGCCGCGTTCCTGCATCGCGGGCATCTCGGCCAGCACACGCTGCGCGGTTTCCACCGTGCGCGGTAGGCCGCTGACGATCACGCGGTCGAAGACGATGTTTTCTGCGGCGAAGATTTTGCCTGCAGCGGTGGTTTGGCTGCGGCCGAGTTCGTTCAGCGGTACGGCTTCGGGCGACGGAACGGGGCGGCCGGTTTCGTCGAAGTACGTCACGGCGCCATGACGCATCAGATAGATGCGGCGACGCTGGGGTGTCGGGAAGGGAACCATGCGAGCCGGAAATTAGCGGTATTGGGGCTTGCGCTTTTGCAGGAAGGCGGAGATGCCTTCGTTGCCGTCGGCGTGGTGCAGCGCTTCGACAAAGCTGAGCTGCTCGGCCTTGAGGTGATCGTGCAGCGAGGCGTCTTCAGCGTGGGTGATCAGACCCTTGATCCGGCCTACCGCATGCGGTGATTGCGCTGCGAGTTTTTCCGCCAGCGCCAACGCCTGGTCCAGCGCCTCGCCGGGTTTGACCACTTCGTTGATGAGGCCGAAGTGCGCCAACCGCTCCGCGCCAACGGGCTTGCCGAGCATGATGATTTCGCTCGCCAGCGGGCGCGGCAGGAAGCGCGCGATGTGCCAGGAGCCGCCGCCGTCCGGCGTGAGCGCCACGTTCACGTACGCCATCACGAACTTCGCATCCGACGCGGCAATCGCAAAGTCGCACGCCAGCAAGAGCGAGAAACCTGCGCCGGCTGCCGGGCCTTCCACTGCGGCAATCACCGGCTTGGGAAACGTGCGGATCGTCTCGATCCAGTGGTTGAGCGCGTCGATGCCTTCTTCCTGAACGCTTCGCGGCTTGCTCCGGTTTTCCAGCAGGCGGTTCAGGTTGCCGCCCGCGCAGAAGGCATTGCCGGCACCCGTGAAGATGACGGCGCGGATCTCGTTGTCGGTGACGGCGCGGTCCAGCGCTTCCATCGACGCGGTGTACATCACGGGGTCCAGCGCGTTGCGCGCGTCAGGGTTGGACAGCGTCAGCACCAGCGTCGAGCCGATGCGTTTGGAGAGCAATTGCGCGGTCATGGCGGCCTCGTCAGGGTAAGCGGCGATCAGGCATCAAGCGTGAGCAGCGACATGCCCAGACGGGCACGGCGCAGCAGCCACGGGCTCGGGCGATAGCGCGGGTCGCCATAGAGCGTGTAGAGGTTTTGCAGGACTTCCAGAATGGCGTTCGCGCCTAGCGTATCGCCGAGTGCCAATGGCCCTTGCGGATAACCGAGCCCCAGCGTGACGGCCAGATCGATGTCGGTGGGCGTGGCAATGCGCTGCTGAGCGATGTCGCACGCGATGTTGACGATGCATGCCACGATGCGCTGCGCGACAAAACCACCGGAATCCCGGATCACCGTGACGGGTACGCCGTCGGACGCGAGCAAGCCGTGTGCGGCATCGCGGTAGGCTGCATCGGTGGCGGGTGTGGTCATCAGCGTGCGGCGCTTGGTGGCGGCAAACGGATAGAGCGTGTCGAGCGCCACGGTGCGGCGCGCGTCGAGCCCCTCGGCGGCCACGCACGCCGTGGCATCCAGCCCGCGCGGCGTGACGATGATCAGTGCATCGGCGGACGGTTTGGAACCGGCTTCGGGCGTGATGCCCAGATCGAGCAACAGGCGCTGCGCCGCGGCGTGGCCGGCGTCATGCGCGCGGCTGATCCACACCGAAGATGGGCGCGCAGACGGTGCTGGCGCCTCAGCGGGGATCTGCTTCTGTCCTTCCGGATAGCGGTAGAAACCTTCGCCCGTCTTGCGGCCCAGGATGCCGCCCGCAAAGCGCACCGCCGTGATCTGCGACGGACGGTAGCGCGGCTCGTCGTAGAACTGGCGGTAGACCGATTCCATTACCGGATGCGAGACATCCAGCCCTGTCAGGTCCATCAACTCGAACGGCCCCATGCGGAAGCCCGCCTGCTCGCGCATGATGGCGTCGATGTCCGCATACGCCGCCACACTTTCCTGGGCCACGCGCAGGCCCTCGGTGTTCATGCCGCGCCCGGCGTGGTTGACGATGAAGCCCGGCATGTCGATGCAGCGCACGGCGGTATGGCCCATGCGCTTGGCCAGTGCGGCCAGTGCGTCGCCGGTGGCAGGCGCGCTGCGCAGGCCGTCGATGACTTCGACCACCTTCATCAGCGGCACCGGGTTGAAGAAGTGGAAACCCGCGACGCGTTCGGGGTGCTTGCATGTCGCGGCAATTGCGGTGATCGACAGCGACGATGTATTCGACGCCAGGATCGCATCCGCGCGGACGATGTTTTCGAGCTGACGGAAGAGGTCGCGTTTGACGTCCAGCTTCTCGACGATGGCCTCGACCACGAGATCGCAGTCCGCCAGATCGGTGAGCGCGCCTGCAGGAACGAGCCGCGCGACGGCGGCGTCGGCTTCCTCCGTCGTCATCTTGCCCTTGGCAGCCAACTTGGCGAGCGTATCCGCCAGTGCAGTGCGCGCCGCTTCCACGGCTTGCGGGTTGGCGTCGAACAGCTTGACGCGCAAACCTGCCTGGGCCGCGATCTGCGCAATGCCGCGCCCCATGGCGCCGGTGCCCACAATCCCGATAGTCTGCATATGAAATCCGCTGCGATCGAAAGAAGTCTGGCTAAAATAGCACGAGCGTGCGATTTCTGGCATCCGCACCGACCATAACGGACGGCCAAATTACCAAGGAGACGGGTTCATGCTGACGCTTTACGGCTTTTCTGCGAGCAACTACTACAACAAGGTCAAGCTCGCCCTGCTGGAAAAGGGAATCCCTTTTGAGGAATCACTGCGCTGGCCGGACCAGACCGACGGCGAAATCTCGCCGCTGCACAAGGTGCCGTATCTGAAAGATGGCGATCGCGGCATGTGCGAATCGCAGGTCATTGTCGACTATCTGGAAGCGGGCTATCCGGAACATCCGCTGATTCCGGCCGATCCATTCCAGGCAGCCAAGGTGCGAGAGGTCGTGACTTTCCTGGAGCTGCACCTGGAATTGGTGGCGCGCCAGCTGTTTCCCGAGGCGTTCTTCGGCGGCAAGATCAGCGACAACCTGAAGGTCAAGGTGCGCGAACAACTGCAGAAGAACATTCCGGCGGCGGCCAAGCTGTTCAAGTTCTCGCCTTACGTCGCGGGCGACACGTTCACCATTGCGGACTGCGCGGCCATTGTGCACTTCCCGCTGGTCAGCCAGGCCACCAAGATCATCTACGGTGAAGACCTGCTGGCGCAGGTCGAGGGCGTCAAGCCCTACTTGGCCCAGATGGCGGAAAACCCGAACGTGCAGAAAGTTCGGGCAGACAGCAAGGCCAATCTGGAGCAGATGCTGGCGCACTACGCCAGCAAGCGCTGATCGGCCTCGGCCTTACGGTCTTACACCTTCGACAAGCGCTCCAGGGCAACCTGGAGCGTTTCGTCTTTCTTGGCGAAGCAGAAGCGCACCACGCCCGATTCGTGCGGCTGGGAGTAGAACGCCGATACGGGGATCGCCGCCACACCAATCTCGCTCGTCAGCCACTTGGCGAACTCGGCCTCGGGCAGATCGGAGATGGCGCTGTAATCCACGCACTGGAAGTACGTGCCCTGGCAGGGCAGCAGCTTGAAGCGCGTCTTCTCCAGCCCGGCGCGGAACAGGTCGCGCTTGTGCTGGTAGAACGCCGGCAACTCCAGATACGGACGCGGATCCGCCATGTAGCTCGCCAGGCCGTGCTGCATTGGCGTGTTGACGGTGAATACGTTGAACTGGTGCACCTTGCGGAATTCCGCCATCAGTGCGGCGGGGGCAGCCACGTAGCCGACCTTCCAGCCCGTCACGTGATACGTCTTGCCGAAGCTCGACACCACGAAGGCGCGCCGCGCCAGCTCGGGAATGCGTGCGACGGAGGCGTGCGGCACGCCGTCGTACACCATGTGCTCGTACACCTCATCGGAGAGCAGCAGCACGTTGGTCGGCGCCAGGATCTCGGCGAGCCTGCGCATGTCGTCCGCATGCCAGACCGTGCCGGTCGGGTTGTGCGGTGTGTTGAGCATGATCAGGCGCGTGCGCGGTGTGATGGCCGCCGCCAGCGTGTCGAACGGGATGCGGAAGTCCGGCGCATTCAGCGTGATTGGCACGACCTTGCCGCCCGCCAGTTCAATCGACGGAATGTAGCTGTCGTACGTCGGCTCGAAGACGATGACTTCATCGCCCGGATGCACGCAGCACAGCACGGTCGTCAGCAGCGCCTGCGTGGCGCCGGCGGTGACGGTGATCTCGCGGTCGGCATCGTAAGCGTGGCCGTACAGATTAGCGACCTTCGCGGCGATGGCCTGGCGCAGGGCGGGCACGCCCGTCATCGGGGGGTATTGGTTCAGGCCGGCGCGCATGGCGTCGGACACCGCATCGACGATGCGCGGGTCGCAATCGAAATCCGGAAAGCCCTGGCCCAGGTTGACGGCCTGCTTTTCCACGGCCAGCGCCGACATCACGGTGAAGATGGTGGTACCGACATTCGGCAGCCGCGACGGCGGCGGTGCGATGGGCGCGAGCGATTCAACGGTGGTCATGGCAATACGGCTTCAGGCTTGATTTTGGGTTTCAGCGAGGGGAGCGCTTTCCAACTGGACCGCTGCGACGAACTGCTTGGGCGGCAGCACCGCCACGTCGCAGTACTTGGCCATGCGGCGCTTGAGCTTGAGTACGGCGCGATCCTTGGAAACGAGATAGGCAACGTCGGCGGCATCGGCCAGCGCGAGGAATTTCTGGTCGTCGCGATCCTTGCAACGCGGGACGAACGCCTCGCCTTGCGTCCGGGCGGCTTCTTCAGGATCTGCAACGGACCGTGTCACGCGATCGACCCACGCCAGAGCGGCTTGCGCGTCGACGGCGTAATGCGCGAATTGCGGGTAATCCAGCACGCGGCGAAGTTCTTCGCGACATGCCGGGCTGATGATGGCGTCTAGCCGGCCGGCTTCCAGCGCGGCGCGGATCGGTCGCGCCACCGCATCGTCGAAGATCAGGATGTCGACCCAGATGTTGGAGTCCAGCACCACGCGCGGGGCCGGAGCCTGGGTGGAGTGGGCGAGGGCGGCAACGTCTGCCATTCGATACAATTCCAGACTTGTGAACCGCGATTCTGACATGATCATCGTCCTCTCGCCGGCCAAGTCGCTCGACTACGACACACCGCCGCGCACCAAGACCCACACGCTGCCCGATTTCATCGCGCGCTCCGCAGAACTCATTGAAGTGCTTCGCAAGCTGTCGCCGGCCCAGATCGGCACGCTGATGCACATTTCCGACCCGCTGGCGGCGCTTAATGCCACGCGCTATGCGGATTGGTCGTCCGAATTCACGGCCGAGAACAGCAAGCAGGCCGCGCTGGCCTTCGACGGCGATGTCTACGGCGGGCTCGACTCCAATTCGCTGGCCGTCGACGATCTGCAGTTCGCGCAGAAGCATCTGCGGATTCTGTCGGGGCTGTACGGCGTGCTGCGCCCGCTCGACTGGATGCAGCCGTATCGGCTGGAAATGGGCACGCGCCTTGCCAATCCGCGCGGCAAGGACCTGTACGCCTTCTGGGGCGACGAGGTGACGCTGGCGCTGAACAAGCTCTTCAAGCAGGACGACGATCCCGTGCTCGTCAATCTCGCGTCGGAAGAGTATTTCAAGGTGGTGCGGCCCAAGGTGCTCAAGGCGCGCATCGTCACGCCGGTTTTTGAAGACTGGAAGAACGGCCAGTACAAGATCATTTCGTTCTACGCGAAGCGTGCCCGCGGTCTGATGGCGCGCTACGCGATCGAGCACCGCCTCACCGATCCGCGCAAGCTCAAGGCGTTCGATGTCGACGGCTATGCCTTTGCCGCTGCCGATTCCGACGACGAGCGCTGGGTCTTCCGCCGCAAGCTCACCTGATGACAGGATCCGACATGACCGCCAATCAACCGCACATCTCCAGCGCGTTCGACAGCGGCGCCATCGAAATCATCGATGCCGCCCGCGCCGATGCCATCCGCCTGCGCATTCGCCGCGATTCGCACGCAGACTTCATGCAGTGGTTCCACTTCCGGCTGCAAGGCGTGCAGGGCCAAGCCTGCAGGCTCGCGCTGGAAAACGCCGGTGAATGCACCTACGCCGCCGGCTGGAAAGACTACCGCGCCGTCGCCTCGTACGACCGCGAGCGCTGGTTTCGGGTGCCTACACGCTATGACGGCAAGACCATGACCATCGAGGTGACGCCGGAGCATGACAGCATCTGGTTTGCATACTTCGAGCCGTACTCGGATGAGCGCCACCTCTCGCTCGTGGCCGCTGCGCAAACGAAGGCGGGCGTGCGCACGCAACGCCTGGGGCAAACGGTGCAGGGCCGCGATATGACCAGCATCACCGTCGGCGAACCGGGTCGCGGCAAGAAGAACGTGTGGATCATCGCGCGTCAGCATCCGGGCGAGACGATGGCTGAGTGGTTCGTTGAAGGCCTGCTCGCACGTCTGACGCGCCAAGGTGTCTGGAGCGGCGATCCCATCGGCCGTGTGCTTGCCGAGCGCGCCGTCTTCCATATCGTGCCGAACATGAACCCGGACGGTTCGGCGCTGGGCAACTTGCGCACCAATGCCGCAGGCGCCAACCTGAACCGCGAGTGGATGGAGCCTGACGCCCAGCGCAGTCCCGAAGTGCTGGCGGTGCGTCAGGCCATCGAGCAAACCGGTGTCGACCTGTTCTTCGACATCCACGGCGACGAGGCGCTGCCCTATGTGTTCGTGGCCGGCAGTGAAATGCTGCCCGGCTTTACCGATGCTCAGCGCGCTGATCAGGACCGCTTTGTCGCGGCCTTCCTGCGTGCATCACCGGATTTCCAGACGCGGTACGGCTACGAGGCTAGCAAGTACAACGAAGACGCGCTGAAGCTCGCCTCCAAGTACATCGGCCATACCTATGGGTGCTTGTCGTTGACGCTGGAAATGCCGTTCAAGGACAACGCCGACCTGCCGGACGCACGCGTGGGCTGGGATGGCGCCCGCAGTGCCGCGTTGGGCGCGGCCATGCTGCAGGCGATCCTGGAGTATCTCGGCTGAAGATAAACGCTGCGCCGCCTGGGTCGGCGGCGCATTGCGCTTAGTTGGAGGACGACTTCTTCGTCGTCTTCTTTGCCGTCGACTTGGCGGTAGATTTGCTTGCCGTGGTCGACTTGGTCTTGGCGGTGCCGCTGCCCTTGGCAGACTTGGCCGTCGCTCTTGTCGACGCCTTGCCCTTGGCCGTGCTCTTGCCGCGTACAGCCGCACTGGTCGTGCAGCGATGGCCGCGGCGGCAGTGCGTGCGTGCTGTCGACGACGAGGGCGCAGCGGCTGGGGCAGCGAACGGCTGGCCATTGGCGTCGAGCAACTCATACGCCAGCATCATCCCTTCGTCATACCCGCAGCGCACGCGCACGGGCTCCCACTGGTCATTGCCCGTGCCGCGCTTGTGCACGGCGGCATTGAAGCTGACCACGCTCGACACCTTGATCGCGCCTTGCTTGCTGGACGAGAAGCGGGAGTCCCATGGCTCAACTTTGGCCTGGTCGTTGGAAAGCGCACCCGTCGGCAGGCGGAACTGGTCGAAATTGGTCGAGCGCGGAATGATCCAGCTCGCATGCGCAGCGCAGTCGGCCACGTCGGGGCGGGCACCTTCCGATTGAATCAGGCGGTCACGGGTTTGTGCGCGGTATTCGGACAAGCTCATCTTGTCCTTGGAGGGGAGATTGACCGTCGTTGTGCCGCTGCTATCGGTCGAGTCGAAGACGATGGGCGGCGTGGTCGGGACGGGCTGAGTGGCCGGCTTGGCTGGCGCGGCCGGGGTACTCGGCGTGGCTTTGGTGGCCTGGGCCGACGCATCGGTCGGTTCAGTCTGCAGGTTGGAGCAGGCGGCCAGCAAAGCGACGACGCCGAGACAGAGTAGTTTGGGTCGCAACATCACGAGTGTTACAGGGTGTCGGCGTGGAAATCGCCATGATAGAGGAAAGCCAAGGATGAAAGTTCCTGCTAGTTACCCCAATGCGTCCCCAACGCGGCACTTCCGACGAATTTGCTGTAACAGCGCGTTACGGCAAGGTGTTGGTTACCAAGTGATCATCATTGCTTGGTGAACAACCACGCGAGCGACCATTCGTCGGTGCGCGCTTCGTAGCGGATGCCCTTGCGCATGGCCCACGTGGCCAGTTGGTGATGCGACGGGATGATCGCGTAATCGGTCTGTGCAAAGCGCGCTGCAGTCTTGGCGGCCTGCTCGTGTGCCTGTTCGCTCGAGACTGTCGATAGCGACGTCTGCACCAGCTTGTCCAGCTCCGGGTTGCTATAGCGGCCCCAGTTCCACGAGCCGTAGCCCGTTTGGGCGTTGGGCGTGCCGAGAATGCTGCGCAGCGCCACATCGGCCGCCACCGAGCCCCAGCCGAGCATCATGAACGAGAACTCGCCCTGACGCGCACGCGAGAAATACGCCGCCACCGGCAGCGTTTCCACCTTCGTCTGAATGCCGATGCGCGTGAGCAGCTGTGCGGTGGTTTGCGCGACCTGCGCATCATTCAGATAGCGGTTGTTGGTGGCGTGCAGCGTGAGTCCGAAGCCGTCCGGATAGCCCGCCTCGGCAAGCAGTTTCTTCGCGCGAGCAGGGTCATATGGAATTGGCTTACCGCCCGGATGCCCAAAGATCTGCGGCGACACGATGCTCGATGCGACCACGCCCTGGCCCTCAAGCACGCGGCTGACGATGGCATCGCGGTTGATGGCCAGTGCGATGGCCTCACGCACGCGATGGTCCTTCAAGGGGTTTTTGGCCAGCGGCTTGCCGGCCTTGTCGGTCACGAACGGCGACACATCGCGGCTCTGGTCCATCTGCCAGAAAATCGTGCGCCACGACACCTGCTGTTCGAGGTGGAACTTCGGGTCCTGCTTGATGCGCGGCACGTCCGCGGCTGGCACGGCCTCGACGACATCCACATCGCCCGAGAGCAGCGCGGCAGTGCGCGCGGCATTGTCGGTGATGATCTTGAACGTCACCTTGTCCCACTGCGGCACGCGGCCCCAGTAGTGCGGATTCTTCTTCAGAACGATTTCCTGCCCGCGCGTGAAGTGGTCGAACAGGAACGGCCCGGTGCCGATCATGGCGCGGCCCGCATCAAAGTCCGCCTGCGCCGCGTTGGCCACTTTCTTCGGGATGATGGGCAGGCTGTTCAGATCGTTCGGGATGCTCGCGTAATTGGGCGTCGACAACTTCAGTCGCACTGTGAGCGGATCGACGATCTGTACGTCGGTAATCGACTTGGTATAGCTCGTGAACGGGCCTGGGCTGTTGGTCAGGCGCGCCGGACGTTCGATCGATGCTTTCACGTCTTCACCGGTGAAAGGCGTGCCGTCACTCCATTTCACGTTGGGCCGCAGCTTGATCTCCCAGGTGTTGGCGTCGACAGGTTTCCACGAGGTTGCCAAGCCGGGTGTATAGCGGCCGTTCTTGTCGAGAAAGACCAGCGATTCGAAGATGTGCAACGCCATGGCGTTGTTGGGGCCGGCGTTGTTCCATTGCGGGTCCATCGACGTGACGTCAGCAGACAGGCCGATACGCAGGTCGTCGGCTTGCGCGGCGAACGGCACTACGGCAGCCGCAGCCAGCGCGCATGCGGCGAGGTTGCGGATCAAGGCGCGGATGGGAACACACAAGAGGGGACGGGCTGTCATCGGGGGCTCCTGGGGTTCGGGCGGTGATGCCACGTGGCGGAAGACCGTCATTGTGCCGCAGCCCGGTCCGGCACGTGCGACGCAAACCGACAATCAATATGAACGATGGCGGAGCAATAAAAAAAGCCACCCGAAGGTGGCTTTGATGCCGCACAGCGTGCATTAGTGGAACAGCGGCTGCTGTGTCGGCGCGTCTTCCGGCATTTCTGCGTGGACGATTTCTGCCGAGCGGTCTGCATAGAGCGGGGCGCCGCAGTCTTCGCAGTACTCCGGTTCGAAGAGCTGGCCGTGGCGGAAGATGTCTTCGATGCCGCAGGCGCGCAACTCGTCGCAGATCTGCTCCAGGGGGCTGCCGGGTTCGCCTTCCGCGGCGACATCCGTGGCGCCGCCGTCGCGGCCGTAGACTGGCCAGACGATGCCGTAGATGAGATCTTTTTCGCCGCGCACTGTGAAAGCCACGCGGTATTCCTCGATCTGCTCTTCGCCGAATGCGCCGATGATGGCGCCGAACCGGTTGGCCGGCATATCGAGCGCGCCCTGCAGGTAGTTGACGGCAGCGCGGACGGTCAGCGGGCGGATCTGCTTGTCGGACTCGCGGCAGGACAGGAAGAAGGCGTCCGGCAGCAGCAGATCGAACTCGCAGCCGGGCATCAGCGTTGAGATGGTCGGCGTGACCTGTTCGCGCCATTGCTCCAGGCAGGCGGAGCGCTCTGCGTGGTGCTCCTTGGCGTCCTCCTGCCAGCGGAACAGCGCCTGGCCGTGCTGCGCCACGACGATTGCCACCAGATAGCGCGGATCGGCCAGGATCGGTGCCGTCTCGGGCATATCGCGCAATTCGACCTTGGCAGGCTGGCCCGACAGCGCATAGGCTGCCAGCTTGTGCGTAAGCGCAAAGGTGTCGGAATGGGTGCGCGGCAGCTGGTCGATGCTGTACAGATACGGCGCGAGCGCCACGCGAGCGTTTGAAGCCATCACGTGGGCCTGCAGGTGCACCTGTAGCGTCTGCGCCATCTCGGGCTTGATCGTGCCCGACGGGATCATGTAGCGCGTGTGTGCCAGGATCGGCGCTGCGATCAGCAACGCGTCATATTCGACGCCGCCCGAGCTGAGGATGGCCGATTCGGCCAGTGTCTCGGCCTGTTCGGCCAGCACGTCGGAAGCTTCCTCGTTGTGTTTGAAAAGATGGTCTAGCGCGGCGTCGAGCGCGGTCTGGCTGCCGTTCTTGAGCAGCCGGGAAAGACGTTCGGACAGCCTTTGTTCCCAATAGACGTCTTCGATGCGGCTGCCCGACGCGTCGAGCGCCAGCGCATCGGCCACCAGCCGTTCTGCATCGGGGGAAAGACGTTGGGGAGCCTTGGAGCGGAATCCTGCCATGCTGTGCCGTACCGTTCGTTGGAAGAATGAAGGGGCATTATTTTACCCTTGTACGCTGCTGCGCGACGCCCATAGCGAAACCCATAGGGCGAAAACGTTAAGGCTTGGCTACGGGTATCGATGCTCCCGAGGCCACGCTGCTTGCGGCCGCAGGTACGGAAGCCGCTGTGGGTTCTGATGCGGCCGGCGTGCTGGCTGGTGCCACCTGAGCCTCGGCAACGGGCGCGGAGGCAGCCAGCGGTGGAGGCGGGGGCACGGGCGCAGCCGCTACAGCGGGCGCGGCGGAGGCTGGCGTCTGGGCGTCGGTCTGGGGTGCCTTGACCAGGATGTAGAACACGGCAGCCGCCACGACGATGAAGGCTAGTACTACTTGGGCCATGGGTGCGGGACTCCAGCAATGAAACGGTCAGGCAAGGGCGGATGGCAATTTCGCCGCCGAGGGGGGACGAGCACATCACGCGGCCGATTCGGCACACTGTATCAAAGCCTGCGTGCGGATTGGAGCATCGTCACCTTGTTTGATTCGGCAGGCAATAAAAAACCGGCTCCGAAGAGCCGGTTTCCGTTCTGCACCGGGGCAGCGCAATGCGTGAAGCTTAAGCCGCCAGCAGCTGACGCAGCACGAACGGCAGGATGCCGCCGTGCTTGTAGTAGTCGACTTCGATCGGGGTGTCGATGCGCAGCAGCACTTGCGCACGCGTGGTCTCGCCGTTGGCGCGATGGATGACCAGTGTGACGTCCTGTTGCGGCTTGATTTCGCCGTCCAGGCCTTCGATGTCGAAGGTCTCGTCGCCCACGATGCCCAGCGATTGTGCCGAGTCGCTGCCCTTGAACTGCAGCGGCAACACGCCCATGCCGACCAGGTTCGATCGGTGGATACGCTCGAAGCTGCGTGCGATCACGGCCTTCACGCCCAGGAGCTGCGTGCCCTTGGCGGCCCAGTCGCGCGAGCTGCCCGTGCCGTACTCTTCGCCACCAAACACGACCGTCGGCGTGCCTTCGGCGATGTACTTCATGGCAGCGTCGTAGATCGACATTTGTTCGCCGCTCGGCTGGAACAGCGTCTCGCCGCCTTCCACGCGCGAACCGTCGGCCTTGGCGGGGATCATCAGGTTCTTGATGCGCACGTTGGCGAACGTGCCGCGCATCATCACCTCATGGTTGCCGCGGCGGGAGCCGTAGCTGTTGAAGTCGGCCTTGAGCACGCCGTTGGCCAGCAGGTATTTACCGGCGGGCGACGTTTCCTTGATCGAACCGGCCGGGGAGATGTGGTCAGTCGTCACGGAATCCCCAAACACGCCGAGTGCGCGTGCGCCCTTGACCGATGCCGAGGCAGCAGCCGGCGTCATGCCAAAGCCTTCGAAGAACGGGGGCTCGGCGATGTACGTCGACTTCGGCCAGTCGTAGACCTGGCCCTTCGTGCCCTTGACGTTGGCCCACAGCTTGGACGGCTTCTTGACCTGCTCGTAGTTCGTGCGGAACGTGTCGGCGTTCATCGCGAACTTCATCAGCTTGGCGATCTCATCCGAGGTCGGCCAAATGTCACCCAGATACACATCCTTGCCGTTCTTGCCCTTGCCGACCGGCTCGGTCATCAGGTCTCGCGTCACGTTGCCCGCGATGGCGTAAGCAACGACCAGCGGCGGCGAGGCCAGGAAGTTGGCACGGATGTTCGGGTGGATACGCGCTTCAAAGTTGCGGTTGCCCGACAGCACAGCGGCAGCAACGATGTCGTTCTTCACGATGGCTTCGTTCAGTTCCGGCGTCAGGTCGCCGGCGTTGCCGATACAGGTCGTGCAGCCGTATGCGGTCACGCCAAAGCCCAGCTTCTCAAGGTACGGCAGCAGGCCGGCGGCTTCCAGATACTTCGTCACCACGCGGCTTCCCGGGGCGAGCGACGTCTTGATGTGCGGAGCCACTTCCAAGCCGGCTTCGACGGCCTTCTTGGCCAGCAGGCCTGCCGCCAGCAGCACGCTCGGGTTGGACGTGTTCGTGCACGAGGTGATCGCAGCGATCAGCACGTCGCCGCTCTTCACGTCGACGCCGTTGGTGGTCGTGAAGGTCTTGTCGAGGTCTTCCGACTTCTTGTTGAAACCGTTTTCTGCGACCGGCTTCGAGAACAGCGACGAGAACGTCGACTTCACGTTGCCGATTTCGATACGGTCTTGCGGACGCTTCGGGCCGGCGAGCGACGGGGCCACCGTGCCCAGATCCAGCGTCAGCGTCTTGGTGTAGTCAATTTCGCCGGCCTTCGGCACGCCGAACAGCTTCTGCGCCTTGAAGTAGCCTTCAAACGCAGCGATTTCTTCCTGCGTGCGGCCCGTGCCCTTAAAGTAGTCGATGGTCTTTTCGTCAACCGGGAAGAAGCCCATCGTTGCGCCGTATTCCGGAGCCATGTTGCCGATGGTCGCGCGGTCCGGCAGCGACAGGCTGGCCGTGCCTTCGCCAAAGAACTCGACGAACTTGCCGACGACCTTCTCCTTGCGCAGCATTTCGGTAATCGTGAGCACTAGGTCGGTGGCCGTGCAGCCTTCACGCAGGCGGCCCTTCAGCTCAACGCCGACGACGTCCGGTGTCAGGAAGTACACCGGCTGGCCCAGCATGCCGGCTTCCGCCTCGATGCCGCCCACGCCCCAGCCCACCACGCCAATACCGTTGATCATGGTGGTGTGGCTGTCGGTGCCGACCAGCGTATCCGGGTAGAACACGCCGTCTTTCTTATGAACGCCGCGTGCCAGGTATTCCAGGTTCACCTGGTGGACGATGCCGAAGCCCGGCTGCACCACGCCAAACGTGTCGAATGCCTGCATGCCCCACTTCATGAACTGGTAGCGCTCGTTGTTGCGCGAGAACTCCAGTTGCATGTTCAGGTCCAAGGCTTTCTTCTCGCGGAAGTGGTCGACCTGCACCGAGTGATCCACCACGAGGTCAACCGGCACCAGCGGCTCGATCTTCTTGGGGTTCTTGCCCATGCGCTCGGCCACGTTGCGCATGGCGGCCAGGTCGGCCAGCAGCGGCACGCCGGTAAAGTCCTGTAGCACCACGCGGGCAACCACGAACGGGATTTCGTCGACGCGCTCGGCGTTCGGCTTCCAGTTGGCCAGTTGCGCAACGTGCTCTTCGGTCACCTTCTTGCCGTCGCAGTTGCGCAGCACGGACTCCAGCACGATGCGGATCGACACCGGCAGGCGCTCGATCGCCACGCCCAGTTCCTTGCCCAGTTGCGGCAGGGAGTGGAACTTGCCGGTCTGGCCGCCGTTGATCTTAAATTCCTTGAGTGTTTTTTTCAGATTGTGGGGCATGGCATGACTCCAAGGCTTGAGGATTGCGCGGGGTGCCGGGGCGCCCCTTGCGGATACATCAAATCGACAAAATCAAATCAGGTACAAACCGACAAACGCGTTGACCGGCCTGGCTTCTGACCGGTCTGGTACTTCGCCACGACCCCGCTGAACGTCTTGCCGCCGTTGATGCGGGCGGTGATGCCATGGGCGATCGGACGCTTCTTGGCGTCGTGGTCATTCGTGGTGAAAGGCTTGTCGTCCACGCGGGCGTTTTTCATCCGCAGCACAGTGCTGCGAGCGCCGCGGGCGACGGTATCCTGGTGCCCCTCGATGGCCTGATAGGCGAAGAGGGCGGTACCGGGAGCCATCGTGCCAGTTGGCTCGACGGTCCCGGATACGGTGGGCCCAAGGCGCCCGGCGCATCCGGGCAAGGTCACATCGTCGACGATGACCTTGTCTGGATTCGTGCGTGTGTTCGCAACCGGCGCGGACATGGGCGGTTCCTCTGGGCCTCTTGCGCGATGGCGGATTACTGCTGGGCCGGTTGGGCCGTGCCCGGCGCCGGGGCCGGAGCTGGAGCCGGGCTGTCCGGCGTCATCAGCGGCAGGCCGGCCGGGGCGCGCAGGGCGCCGGCTTGCGTCGGGGCCGGTGCGCCGGCAGCCATCTCGGCGGTCTGGCACTCGTCGGCCAGGCGGTGGCCTTCGTTGCGATCGAACAGCATGGCCTTGGACGGGATCACCACCAGGTCCATGCCGGTCTTCTGGTCGAAGTAACGGTCGGCGCCGGTGCGGGTCATCTGGCGCGGCAGCTGGTAGTTCTTGCCCTTCCAGTACATCGTGATGATCTGGTCGCGGGCCATGTCGCCCTTGAGATACAGCTCGTTGCCAAGCTCACACTTCCATTCGACGCCTTCCGGCTTGACGGCGGCAACAGGCGCGGCCTTCTTGGAGGCGCGCTTCTTGGCCGGAGCCTTCTTGGCAGCCGGCTTGGCCGGGGCCTGGGCGGTTGCATATTGCGATGCAGCCAGCGAAAGAACGCCAGCACAGGCGCCCACGATGAATTTGTTCATAGGGTTTCCTTCGGTAAGACAGAGTGGGGGAGGCGGCTGCCAGGCCACGGAATGCCACGGCATTTCGCACACCGGCCGGTATTTTGACCGATTTGCCCGCCGTGCCCAACGTTCTGTTACATGCTTGCCCGACATCTCCGCCAAACGGAGGTGTCGCGCTAGCATCAGCGTCGTTTTTCGGGGCGTTCCCGGGCAACTTACCCCCGCAGTTTTGCCTTCCGTTCTCCTTGTTTGCGTTGGTGTGGATCTTGGCCCGGCTCAACTGCGATTCTGTGCGAACAGCGCGTCCAGCTTGGCCTCGTAGTCGTGGTAACCGATGCTGTCGTACAGTTCCATGCGCGTCTGCATGGTGTCCACCACATTTTGTTGCGTGCCATCGCGACGAATAGCGGCGTAAACGTTCTCTGCGGCCTTGTTCATCGCGCGGAATGCCGACAGCGGGTACAAAATCATCGACACGCTTGCGGAGGCCAGCTCATCGCGCGTGAAAAGCGGCGTCTGGCCAAATTCGGTGATGTTGGCCAGCACCGGTACCTTCACCGCGTCGACAAACCTGCGGTACATCGACAGTTCCGTCATCGCCTCGGGAAAGATCGCGTCGGCGCCGGCTTCCACGCAGGCCACGGCGCGTTCAAGGGCGCGGTCGAATCCCTCGACGGCCAGCGCATCGGTGCGGGCCATGACGACAAAGCTGGCGTCGGTGCGCGCGTCGACGGCAGCCTTGATGCGATCGACCATCTCGTCCTTCGAGACGATCTCTTTGTTGGGTCGATGGCCACAGCGCTTGGCGCCGACCTGGTCTTCGATATGCATGGCCGCAGCGCCAAACTTGATGAGCGACTTGGTTGTGCGCGCCACGTTGAAGGCGGAAGCGCCGAAACCCGTGTCGACGTCCACCAGTAGCGGCACATCACACACATCGGTGATGCGGCGGACGTCGGTCAGAACGTCATCCAGGCCCGATATGCCGAGGTCAGGCAAGCCCAGCGAGCCCGCAGCCACACCGCCGCCCGACAGGTAGATCGCGCGATAGCCGGCGCGCTTGGCCAGCAGCGCGTGGTTGGCGTTGATGGTGCCGACGATCTGCAACGGCGATTCTTCGACCAGCGCCTGGCGGAAGCGCGCACCTGCGCTGGTTTGGGTGTTTGCCGTCATGGCGAATCTCCTCTTTATGCTCGTCACGCAAAGAAGCGCGCTACGGCGTCGGCTGGCATTTCCACGCCGGTGGTGTGCGCGCGTTGCAGCACGGCCCACCAATAGCGATAGCTTGCGCGGTCATGCAGCCGGCCTTCATGCTGGATCGGGCCCCACGCGGCATCCTGCGCAGCCGCAAGAATGGCGCTCGCGTGTGTCACTTCTTCGTGCGATGGGCGGAAGGCGGAAACGATTGGCGCGATCTGATCCGGATGGATGCTCCACTTGCGCAGATAGCCGAACTCGTTGCGGGCACGGGCAGCATCGGCGCGGGCCCGCTCCGGGTGCTTGATGTCGGTGCTGACGTTGTGCGATGGCACCTTGCCGTGCGCGTGGCACGCGGCGGAAATATCGGTCAGCGCGCGGCGGATCAGCGGATGCTCGAACTGCTCGGGCGAGCCCATCGCCGCGCCCGGAATCGCACCGTTGTGCGCCGAAACAAAATCCATCAGGCCGAAGCTCAGGCATTCCACCTGCACCAACGAAGCGATATCGAACACCTGCGCCAGCGCGCCATGCGTTTCGATCAGCACGTGGATCGGCAGGTGTCGCGCAATGCCCGCAGCCTTGGCGGCCTGGTTGATGCGATCGGTCACGCGCGCCACTTCCACCACGTCACGTACCTTGGGCACGGTCACGTAGGCGAGTCGGCGGCCGGCAAGGCCTACTAGGATGTCAACGTCCTGCGTCCACGCATCGTGGTTCGGATCGTGGATGCGCACGCCAACGCGGTTGAAGCGGTTGTCGTCACTGTTGATGAGTGCGGCGGCCAGTTCGGCGTGCGCACGTTCCTGGCCGACGGCAGCGCCGTCTTCGCAGTCAAACGTGATATCGAAAACGGGGCCAAGGGCTTGTTGCAGGGCGAGCGACTTGCGCATCAGTTTTTCTGCGCCCGCGTAGTGGTCGCAGACCGGCAATTGGGCCGGCAGGGCATCGTCCTGGAACAAAACCTCGGTGGGGTGCACGGGTTGGTATCGGTTGGGCGGCGCGGGTAACGCCTGCGTTTTGTTCGAAATGCAGGTGTAAAAAAACCGGAGGGTTCGCTGCCGATCCGCTCCGGTTTCTTCTTTTAGATCATGCGGATCACAGCAGATGCTGCACGCCCGCACGCTCGCCTTCCAGCTCGTCGAGCGTGATCTTGATCTTGCCTTGGCTGTACTCGTCGATTTCCAGGCCTTCGACGATCTTGTACTTGCCATTCTCGGTGGTGACCGGGAAGCCGAACATCACGTCCTTCGGAATGCCGTACTCGCCGTTCGACGGGATGCCCATCGTGACAATCTTGCCGTTGGTGCCGAGTACCCAGTCGCGCACGTGGTCGATGGCGGCGTTGGCAGCCGAAGCAGCCGACGACAGGCCACGGGCTTCGATGATCGCGGCGCCGCGCTTGCCAACGGTCGGCAGGAACACGTCGTTGTTCCACACCGGGTCGTTGATCATGTCCTTGACGCTCTTGCCGTCGATCGTGGCGTAGCGGTAGTCGGCGTACATCGTCGGGCTGTGGTTGCCCCACACGAACAGCTTCTCAATGCTCGACACCGGCTTGCCGGTCTTGGCGGCGATCTGCGACAGGGCGCGGTTGTGGTCCAGGCGCAGCATGGCGGTGAAGTTCTCGCGCGGCAGATCCGGCGCCGACTTCATGGCGATGTAGGCGTTCGTGTTGGCCGGGTTGCCGACCACCAGCACCTTGACGTTGCGCGAAGCCACGGCGTTCAGTGCCTTGCCTTGTGCCGTGAAGATCTGGGCATTGGCCGACAGCAGATCCGCACGTTCCATGCCCGGGCCACGGGGGCGGGCGCCCACCAGCAGAGCCACATCGGCGTCCTTGAATGCGGTCATCGGGTCGGAATGCGCTTCCATGCCAGCCAGCAGCGGGAATGCGCAGTCTTCGATCTCCATCATCACGCCCTTGAGCGCCTTTTGGGCCTTCTCATCGGGGATTTCCAGCAGTTGCAGGATGACGGGTTGATCCTTGCCCAGCATTTCGCCGGCGGCGATGCGGAACAGCAGGGCGTAACCGATCTGTCCAGCAGCGCCGGTCACTGCGACGCGCATGGGTGCTTTTGCCATGAGAACTCTCCAAACGGTAGTGAAAGCGGATCGCACTGCGCGCGGCGCGCATCCCGGCAGGATGTCGGTGCAGCCTCGCAGGCGTTGCCGGCAACGGTCGGCGCCTCGTGGGCGGTCGGCTCGGGAACGGCAAGAGCCTCGCAGTTTACTGCGTCCGCATGACGATGTGGAAACACACTTGCGATTGACCTTTGAGCCATCGTGGTGTGTGTGTGGGCCGTCGCCCGGAACAGGCGCGAGTGTAGGTCGGTGCCCGTGGGAAAGTCAATGAATCTTCTGTCTTATATAAGACATAAGACATTCTATAAACGGGCTGGACGCCCTTGTCGCTTTTGTGGTGAAATCGGCAGTTATGTCGAGCACACCCAGCCCTCTATCCGCTGCGATGCCTCCTCCGGGCGGCGAAGGCGGCGCATCGCCCGCTTCTGCGGGAGGCGGGGGCGGCTCTCCCACCTTTAGCCCGCTGTATCAGCAGATCAAGACCCTGATCCTGCAAAGCTTGCAGGCCGGCGAATGGAAGCCGGGCGAGATGATCCCGAGTGAGATGGAATTGGCCGCCCGCTACAAGGTCAGCCAAGGGACCGTGCGCAAGGCGATCGACGAGCTGGCGGCCGAAAACTTGGTCGCCCGGCGCCAGGGCAAAGGCACCTTCGTTACCACGCACTACGAAGAAGGGGTGCAATTCCGTTTCTTGCGTCTGATGCCGGAGCAGGGTGAGCAGCACTATCCGAGCAGTCGCGTGCTGGAGTGCAAGCGTATGCGCGCCCCGGCCGAGATCGCACGCCTGCTCGAACTCAAGGCTGGCGACAGCGTCGTGCAGATCCGCCGCATCCTGTTTTTTTCGGGCGAACCGACCGTGCTGGAAGAAATCTGGCTGCCGGGGGCGAGTTTCAAAGGGCTGACGGCTGAAAAGCTGACCGAGTGGAAGGGCCCGATGTACGCGTTTTTCGAGGCGGAATTCGGTGTCCGCATGTTGCGTGCTACCGAGCGCCTCCGTGCGGTAGCGGCTGACGCGACCACGGCTGAGCTGCTATCAGTTGCAGTTGAATCGCCGCTGCTCTCGGTGGAACGTGTGTCGCACACGTTCGGCGACAAACCGGTGGAGATACGTCGTGGCCTGTACGTCACGACGCGGCACTACTACCAGAACGAATTAAATTGACGACGCGTTGCCGGGCCCGATTCGTGCGGGCCGCTGCCACTTCGGTGGCATCGCGGTTTGTGCGTCGCGCAACAGCGTATTGCGCGTCATGAAGGCAGTGTAGAGAGGACAATCGGCCCCCGTATCACGCCACTGGCAGGCGAGGGCAGGAAGCACAAAAGTGGAGCGCGTCGCATGGAATTAATGGTGCGCTGCGCAACAAAAGCGCGCTAGAATCTCGCGGATTTGTGCAAAGCTGTTTTGTTTGTTGATTAGCCAATTGGGGTCTGACCATGGCAGAAGCCATCAAGAAAGCCAGGCCGGTATACAGGAACATCGGTTTGGGCGATATCGCCCGTTACCGCTTGCCCTGGGCCGGTAAGGTGTCCATCTTGCACCGTGCCAGCGGTGCGCTGATGTTCCTTCTTCTTCCGTTCGTGCTGTACTTGTTCGAGCAAAGTCTCACGTCGGAAATCAGTTTCGCCAAGTTCTCGGCGCTTCTGTCCAACGGCTTTGCCAAGGTTGTTGTCCTTGCCCTCATCTGGGCATACCTGCACCACTTCTGCGCAGGTGTCCGTTACCTGATCCTCGATCTGCATATCGGCATCGACAAGGCTTCGGCCTCCAAGTCGGCTGTGAGCGTGCTGATCGTCAGCCTGCTGCTGACCGTCGTGTTCGGCGCCAAGCTGTTCGGCCTGTTCTGAGGAATCCGCAATGGCACAAAACAATATCGGTCCCAAGCGCCTCGTTGTCGGCGCGCACTACGGCCTGAAGGACTTCCTCGCGCAGCGCGTCACCGCCGTGATCATGGCGGTCTATACCGTCGTGCTGCTGGCTGCGTTCCTGCTCTCCAAAGACACGTCTTACCAAAGCTGGGCGGGGCTGTTCTCCAACCAGTGGATGAAGATGCTGACGTTCCTGGCGTTCGTGTCGCTCACGTATCACGCCTGGATCGGTGTCCGTGACATCTGGATGGACTACGTGAAGCCCGTGGCAGTGCGTTTGACGCTGCAAGTGTTGACGATTCTGTGGCTCGTCGGTTGTGCGGGCTACGCAGCTCAGATTCTCTGGAGGGTTTAAGACATGGTCGCAGTCAAGACTGGGCTGCCGCGCCGCAAATTCGACGTCGTGATCGTCGGTGCGGGCGGTTCGGGCATGCGCGCATCGCTGCAGCTGGCAGAGGCCGGCCTCTCCGTGGCCGTGCTGTCCAAGGTTTTCCCCACCCGCTCGCACACCGTTGCGGCGCAGGGTGGTATCGGCGCTTCGCTGGGTAACATGAGCGAAGACAACTGGCACTATCACTTCTACGACACCGTCAAGGGCTCCGACTGGCTCGGCGACCAGGACGCGATCGAGTTCATGTGCCGCCAGGCGCCGAACGTGGTCTATGAGCTGGAACACTTCGGCATGCCGTTCGACCGCAACGCCGACGGCACCATCTATCAGCGTCCGTTCGGCGGTCACACGTCGAATTACGGTGAGAAGCCCGTGCAGCGTGCCTGCGCCGCGGCTGACCGTACTGGCCACGCGCTGCTGCACACGCTGTACCAGCGTAACGTCAAGGCCAAGACCCACTTCTTCGTCGAATGGATGGCGCTGGATCTGATCCGCGACCAGGACGGCGACGTGCTGGGCGTGACCGCGCTGGAAATGGAAACCGGCGAGGTCTACATCCTCGAAGCGAAGACGACGCTGTTCGCCACGGGCGGTGCAGGCCGGATCTACGCAGCCTCGACCAACGCCTTCATCAACACCGGTGACGGCCTGGGCATGGCAGCGCGCGCAGGCGTCCCGCTGGAAGACATGGAGTTCTGGCAGTTCCACCCGACCGGCGTGGCCGGCGCGGGCGTGCTGATCACGGAAGGCGTGCGTGGCGAGGGCGGCATCCTGCGTAACAAGGATGGCGAGCGCTTCATGGAGCGCTATGCCCCGACGCTGAAGGATCTGGCGCCGCGTGACTTCGTGTCGCGCTCGATGGATCAGGAGATCAAGGAAGGCCGCGGCTGCGGCCCGAACGGCGACTACGTGCTGCTCGACCTGACCCACGTCGGTGCCGAGACCATCATGAAGCGCCTGCCGTCGATCCGCGAGATCGGCCTGAAGTTCGCCAACGTCGACGCCATCAAGGAACCGATCCCGGTGGTGCCGACCATCCACTACCAGATGGGTGGCATTCCGACGAACTATCACGGCCAGGTCGTGGTGCCGAAGAACGGCAACCCGAACGAGGTCATCAACGGCTTCTACGCGATTGGCGAATGCTCGTGCGTGTCGGTGCACGGCGCCAACCGCCTGGGCACGAACTCGCTGCTCGACCTGGTGGTGTTCGGCCGGTCGGCGGGCAACCACATCATTGCGCAGAACCTGAAGAACCGCGAGCACAAGCCGCTGCCGGCCGATGCAGCGGACCGCGCACTGTCGCGCCTGGCCAAGCTCGATTCGTCCAGCTCGGGCGAGTACGCGCAGGACGTCGCCAACGACATCCGCCGCAACATGCAGTCGCACGCCGGCGTGTTCCGCACGCAAAAGCTGATGGATGAAGGCGTCGAGCGCATCCTGGAAGTGGCCGAGCGCGCTGGCAGCATCCACCTGAAGGACAAGTCCAAGGTGTTCAACACCGCGCGCGTCGAAGCGCTGGAAGTGGCCAACCTGGTGGAAGTGGCAAAGGCGACGATGGTGTCGGCCGCCGCCCGCAAGGAATCGCGCGGTGCCCACGCACACAGCGACTTCCCGAACCGCGACGACGAAAACTGGATGAAGCACTCGCTGTGGTACAGCGAAGGCAACCGCCTCGACTACAAGCCCGTGCAGTTGAAGCCGCTGTCGGTGGAATCGGTGCCGCCCAAGGCGCGTACGTTCTAACGGATAAGAAGGGCCCACAAAAATGAAGCGTATTTTTGAAGTCTATCGCTACGATCCGGACAAGGACGCAGCGCCCCGCATGCAGACCTACGAGGTTGAGCTCGACGGTCACGAGCGCATGCTGCTCGACGCGCTGGTCAAGCTGAAGAAGCTCGACGAGTCGATCGCGTTCCGTCGCTCGTGCCGTGAAGGCGTGTGCGGCTCCGACGCCATGAACATCAACGGCAAGAATGGTCTGGCCTGCCTGACCAACATGCGCGAGCTGCCCGAGAAGATCGTGCTGCGCCCGCTGCCGGGGCTGCCCGTGGTGCGCGACCTGATCGTCGACATGACGCAGTTCTTCAACCAGTACCACTCGATCAAGCCGTACCTGATCAACGACGAGCTGCCGCCCGAGAAGGAGCGCCTGCAATCGCCGGAAGAGCGCGAAGAGCTCGACGGCCTGTACGAGTGCATTCTGTGCGCGAGCTGCTCGACGTCGTGCCCGTCGTTCTGGTGGAATCCGGACAAGTTCGTCGGCCCGGCCGGTCTGCTGCAGGCGTATCGTTTCATCGCCGACAGCCGCGACCAGGCTACCAGCGAGCGTCTGGACAATCTGGAAGATCCGTATCGCCTGTTCCGCTGCCACACCATCATGAACTGCGTCGATGTGTGCCCGAAGGGTCTCAACCCGACCAAGGCCATCGGCAAGATCAAGGAATTGATGGTGCGGCGCGCGGTGTAAGCCGCGAGTCAGCGCACTTTGGCATTGTGTGTCGCCGGAGCGGTTTCTCCGGCGACACATTTTCAGGAAGTATGGTTGCTGTGAACACTCCAACGTTCTCCCATCAGTCCGATCCGCACAAGCGTGCCCGTTTGCGCTGGCGTGCCCGACGCGGCCTGCTTGAGAACGACATCATCGTCGAGCGCTTTTTCAACCGCTACGAGACGGAGCTGTCGGATGACGACGTTGCCGCACTCTCGCAGTTGTTCGAGCTACCCGACAACGACCTGATGGATCTCCTGCTTGCGCGCAAGGAGCCGGAGGGCGAACTCGACGTGCCTCATATCCAGCACGTCCTGACCTTGCTGCGCTCGGTCTGAACCGGCGCTCGAGAGGTTGCCGCAAGACGAATCGTTCCAGCCGCCCCCGGCCGGCGCCCCTCGATCCGTCTGGCGGGAGTCTCCCGACTTCATTTTTATAAACAGCAGAGAAGGAAACCGACATGACGCCGTCCGAAGTGAAAGCCACCCTATCGTTTTCCGATGGCTCGCCCAGCGTCGAGCTGCCGATCTATAAGGGCACGGTTGGCCCGGACGTGATCGACATTCGCAAGCTGTACGGTCAGACGGGCAAGTTCACGTACGACCCCGGCTTCATGTCGACCGCGTCGTGCAATTCCAAGATCACCTACATCGATGGTGACAAAGGTGAGCTGCTGTATCGCGGCTACGCCATCGACGATCTGGCCAGCAAGTGCGATTTCATGGAAATTTGCTACCTGCTGTTGAAGGGCGAGCTGCCCAACGCCAAGCAGAAGGAAGAGTTCAACCATGTGGTGACGAATCACACCATGGTGCACGAACAGATGCAGTTCTTCCTGCGCGGTTTCCGTCGTGACGCTCATCCGATGGCCGTGCTGACGGGCCTGGTTGGCGCCATGAGCGCGTTCTATCCGGACGCTGCCAACATCAACGACCCGCGCGAGCGCGAAATCTCGCAGATTCGCCTGATCGCCAAGCTGCCGACGCTGGTGGCCATGGCATACAAGTACAACATCGGCCAGCCGCTCATCTATCCGCAGAACAACCTGTCGTACACCGGCAACTTCATGCGCATGATGTTTGCCACACCGTGCGAAGACTACAAGGTGAATCCGGTGCTGGAAAAGGCACTGGACCGCATCTTCATCCTGCACGCGGATCACGAACAGAATGCGTCGACGTCGACGGTGCGTCTGGCGGGTTCGTCGGGTACCAACCCGATCGCTGCCATTGCCGCCGGTATCGCTTGCCTGTGGGGCCCGGCGCACGGCGGCGCGAACGAAGCTGCGCTGAACATGCTGGAAGAAATCGGTACCGTCGACAAGGTGCCCGAGTTCATCAAGCAGGTGAAGGACAAGAACAGCGGCGTGCGCCTGATGGGCTTTGGCCACCGCGTGTACAAGAACTACGATCCGCGCGCGAAGCTGATGCGCGAAACCTGCCACGAAGTGCTCGAAGAGCTGGGCCTGCACAATGACCCGCTGTTCAAGCTGGCCATGGAGCTGGAAAAGATCGCCCTGGAAGACGAGTACTTCGTCAGCCGCAAGCTGTACCCGAACGTCGACTTCTACTCGGGCATCGTTCAGCGCGCGCTGGGCATCCCCACCTCGATGTTCACTTGCATTTTCGCGCTGGCTCGCTCGGTGGGCTGGATTTCGCAATGGGAAGAGATGATCACCGATCCGGAATACAAGATCGGCCGCCCGCGCCAACTGTTCAACGGCGCCGCCACCCGCGAAGTGCCGTCGATCGACAAGCGCTAAGCCAAGCTGTTCGCCTTGCAGAAACCCCGCCCGGGAAACCGGCGGGGTTTTTTGTTGCGCGCCGCTTGAGGTGCCCGGAAAGGGCCTTCGCGAAATGGCGAAACCCCCTTTCGTCAGTCACGTCCGGTGCCCAATGCACCGGGTGGCATAATCGATCACTCCCCACGAAACTGCTCGCGCAGCGGCCCAGAATTTCAAAATGGGTGCGTTGTGCACGGATCGCATCATGGCCAAGACGCTCTACGACAAACTTTGGGACGATCACGTCGTTCATACCGAAGAAGACGGCACGACTGTCCTCTACATCGATCGTCAACTGCTGCACGAAGTGACGAGCCCGCAGGCCTTCGAGGGCCTGAAGTTGGCCGAGCGCCCGGTGTGGCGCATCAGCGCCAACCTGGCTGTGTCGGACCACAACGTGCCGACCACCGACCGCTCGCACGGCATTGCCGATCCGGTTTCCAAGCTCCAGGTCGATACGCTTGACGCCAACTGCGACAGCTATGGCATCACACAATTCAAGATGAACGACAAGCGTCAGGGCATCGTGCACGTGATCGGGCCGGAGCAGGGCGCGACGCTGCCGGGCATGACAGTGGTCTGCGGTGATTCGCACACCAGCACGCACGGCGCATTCGGCGCGCTCGCGCACGGCATCGGCACGTCGGAAGTCGAGCATGTGCTGGCCACGCAAACGCTGCTCGCCAAGAAGAGCAAGAACATGCTCGTGAAGGTGGAAGGCACGCTGCCGCGTGGCTGCACGGCCAAGGACATCGTGCTCGCCATCATCGGCAAGATCGGCACCGCAGGCGGTACGGGCTACGCCATGGAGTTCGGCGGTTCGGCGATTCGCGCGCTGTCGATGGAAGGCCGCATGACGGTGTGCAACATGGCAATCGAAGGCGGCGCTCGCGCTGGTATGGTCGCCGTGGATGATGTCACGCTGGAATACATCAAGGGTCGTCCGTTCGCGCCACAGGGCGTGGAATGGGATCAGGCCGTGACGTACTGGCGCACGCTGCATTCCGATGAAGGTGCGCATTTCGATCACGTGGTCGAGTTGCGTGCTGAAGAGATCCGTCCGCAGGTGAGCTGGGGCACGTCACCGGAAATGGTGGTCAGCATTGAAGACCGCGTGCCGGATCCCGACAAGGAGAAAGACCCGAACAAGCGCAACGCCATGGAGCGCGCGCTCGAATATATGGGTCTGCAGCCGAACGTCGCCATCAGCGACATCAACATCGACAAGGTGTTCATCGGCTCCTGCACCAACAGCCGCATCGAAGACATGCGCGCTGCCGCGTGGGTCGTGCAGAAGCTCGGCAAGCGCATTGCCTCGAACGTGAAGCTGGCGATGGTCGTGCCGGGCTCGGGCCTCGTGAAGGAGCAGGCCGAGCGCGAAGGGCTCGACAAGATCTTCAAGGCGGCTGGCTTTGAATGGCGCGAGCCGGGCTGCTCGATGTGTCTCGCAATGAACGCCGACCGCCTCGACCCGGGCGAGCGCTGCGCATCCACGTCCAACCGCAACTTCGAAGGCCGTCAGGGCGCGGGTGGCCGCACCCATCTGGTAAGCCCGGCGATGGCCGCAGCGGCCGCGCTGGAAGGCCACTTCGTTGACGTGCGCAAGCTCGCTTGAGCGGCAGGATAGAGAGAGCAATCATGGAACAATTCACCATCCACACCGGCCTCGTGGCCCCGCTCGACCGCGAGAACGTCGACACCGACGCCATCATCCCGAAGCAATTCCTCAAGTCGATCAAGCGCACCGGCTTTGGCCCGAACCTGTTCGACGAGTGGCGCTACAAGGATGTCGGCGAGCCTGGCCAGGACAACAGCAAGCGTCCGCTGAACCCGGACTTCGTGCTGAACCAGCCGCGTTACAAGGGCGCCTCCGTGTTGCTGGCGCGCAAGAACTTCGGCTGCGGCAGCTCGCGTGAACATGCGCCGTGGGCGCTGCAGCAGTACGGCTTTCGCGCCATCATCGCGCCGAGCTTTGCCGACATTTTCTTCAACAACTGCTTCAAGAACGGCCTGCTGCCGATCGTGCTGACGGAGTCGCAAGTCGACCATCTGTTCAACGAAACGCAAGCCTTTACGGGCTACCAGCTGACCGTCGATCTGGACAAGCAGGTCGTCGTCACGCCGGGCGGTACGGCGTATCCGTTCGACATCACGGCGTTCCGCAAATACTGCCTGCTGAACGGCTTCGACGACATCGGTCTGACCCTGCGCTACGCCGACCAGATCAAGGCTTACGAAGCGCAGCGCCTGGCCAAGATGCCGTGGCTCGCGCACAAGCTCGTCGGCTGAGCTGACGCTAGAACAACAAGGACAACCAAACACATGACCAAGATTGCAGTGTTGCCGGGTGACGGCATTGGCAAGGAAATCGTCGCCGAGGCCGTGAAGGTGCTCAAGGTACTGGGCGAGCCGTTCGAGATGGAATTCGCCCCCGTGGGCGGCGCAGGCTACGAAGCCAAGGGCCATCCGCTGCCCGAAGATACGCTCAAGCTTGCCAAGGAGGCTGATGCCATCCTGTTCGGTGCCGTGGGCGACTGGAAGTACGACACGCTGGCGCGCGAACTGCGCCCCGAGCAGGCCATCCTCGGCTTGCGCAAGCATCTGCAGCTGTTCGCCAATTTCCGTCCTGCGATCTGCTATCCGGAGCTGGCCGGTGCATCGAGCCTGAAGCCCGAGATCGTCTCCGGCCTCGACATCCTGATCGTGCGCGAACTGACCGGCGACATCTACTTCGGCCAGCCGCGCGGCGTGCGTTCGGCCCCGGACGGCGCGTTCGCCGGTGCACGCGAAGGATTCGACACCATGCGCTACGCCGAGCCAGAAATCCGCCGCATCGCGCACGTCGCCTTCCAGGCTGCCGCCAAGCGCGGCAAGAAACTGTGCAGCGTCGACAAGGCCAACGTGCTCGAGACGTTCCAGTTCTGGAAGGACATCGTCACCGATGTGCACAAGGAGTATCCGGAAGTCGAGCTGTCGCACATGTATGTCGACAACGCGGCCATGCAGCTCGTCAAGGCGCCGAAGAACTTCGACGTGATCGTCACCGGCAACATGTTCGGCGACATCCTCTCGGATGAGGCAGCCATGCTGACCGGCTCGATCGGCATGCTGCCGTCGGCGTCGCTCGACGCGAACAACAAAGGCTTGTATGAGCCGTCGCACGGTTCTGCGCCGGACATCGCGGGCAAGGGCGTTGCCAACCCGCTGGCGACGATCCTGTCGGCGGCGATGATGCTGCGCTATTCGCTGAACAAGGCCGAGCAGGCTGATCGCATCGAAACGGCTGTCAAGAAGGTGCTGGCACAGGGCTACCGGACCGGCGACATCCTGACGCCGGGCTGCAAGCAAGTCGGCACTGTGGAGATGGGCGACGCGGTGGTCGCTGCCTTGTAAATCAAAACGTGCGTTGCGGTGCCGTCACATGCGGCGCCGCAATCGTCATTTTTTCGGCGGACACATGTTGCAGTGCATTGTGCGACCGCCAAATCGTGTATATTTTTGCAGATGATCTCGATCGCGCTCCCCGTCCTCGTACTGGGCATTCTGGGCACCCTGGCTATCGCCGCCAAGGGCACTGCCGCGCGCGCTCGCATGACGCCTGTCGAGATTCGCACGACCACGAAAGTCATTACCAAAAAAACGATCTCGTAGATCGTCCGTCGTGTCCGTTCGCCTTCCCCGCGCGGTCACGCCGGGCGACCGAGGCGGGGAAAATCACTAGAGGTTCACAATCATGAAGGTAGGTCTCGTCGGTTGGCGCGGCATGGTTGGCAGCGTGCTGATGCAGCGCATGCAGGAAGAAAAGGATTTCGACCTGATCGACACGGTGTTTTTTAGCACCAGCAACGCCGGCGGTAAGGCGCCCGCATTCGCCAAGACGGATGCGCCCCTGGCTGACGCCAACGACATCGAAGCGCTCAAGGCATGCGACACGATCATCACGTGCCAGGGTGGCGACTACACCACCGAAGTCTTCCCGAAGCTGCGCGCCGCGGGCTGGCACGGCTACTGGATCGACGCCGCTTCGACGCTCCGCATGGAAGATGACGCCGTGATCGTGCTGGACCCGGTCAACCTGTCGCTCATTAAGAATGCGGTGGCGGCCGGCACCAAGAATTTCATCGGCGGCAACTGTACCAACTCGATTCTGCTGATGGGCGTGGGCGGCCTGTTCCGCGAAGGCCTGGTCGAATGGGTCAGCTCGATGACCTATCAGGCAGCTTCGGGCGGTGGCGCAAACCACATGCGCGAACTGCTCAAGGGCATGGGCGTGATCCATAGCGCCGTGGCCGATGAACTGGCCAATCCGGCGTCCGCCATCCTGGACATCGATCGCAAGGTTGCCAAGACCATCCGCGAGGACGTGCCGACCGAATTCTTCCCGGCCCCGCTGGCGGGCGGTTTGATCCCCTGGATCGACAAGCAGCTCGACAACGGTCAGTCGAAGGAAGAGTGGAAGGGCCAGGCCGAGGTCAACAAGATCCTGGGCACGGCGCAGACGATTCCGGTCGACGGCCTGTGTGTGCGGATTGGCGCAATGCGCTGCCACAGCCTGGGCCTGACGCTCAAGCTTAAGCGCGACCTGCCGCTCGAAGAAATCGAGCAGATCATCCGCTCGGGCAACCCCTGGGTGAAGTGGGTGCCGAACGACCGCAGCATCACCGAGAAGGAGCTGACGCCGGCATCCATCACTGGTGGTCTGGAAATCGGCGTGGGCCGTGTGCGCAAGCTGAACATGGGGCCCGAGTATGTGAGCGCCTTCGTGATCGGCGACCAACTTCTGTGGGGTGCTGCCGAGCCGCTGCGCCGCACGCTGCGTATCCTGCTGGACAAGTGATTCGAGCTTTGCTTTCCTTGTCAGGCCGGCCGTCGGCAGCTGTCGTTGCGGCCTGACAACAGAAAGTGCGCTTTTTCTACCAACGCCGCGCGGCCTGCGCGGCGTTGTGCCATCTGGATGCCCACGGTCTGTAACGTTGGTACACAATAGCGGCCGGAACGCTGTCCGCCCATTCGTGGGGTGGACGGGGCACGGGGAAGGGTTAGCGCCACATGAAGCACGCGCATTCCGGGGGGTACGTCGGGTGCTTCAGAATCTCGCCAATTGTGTCGTTTTCATAAAGATTGACGGCGGTTCTTATCCAGCACTTCACTTTTTGGGTGAACTTGCTGCGCTAACTCGTTGATGTTAAGTTCGTTTGCACATTAAAAGATAACGGAGTCGAAGGTGAGGGTGAGCCAATACCGCCGGAGAGAATCGTCCCATCGCAGTCCTCGCTGGTCGGCCGTCGCGTTTGCTGCGGCGAGCCTGCTGCTGATTCAGCCCGCAGCGCAAGCGGCCGGTTTCGGCGCGCTGCACGTGCGTTCCAGCCTCGGCCAGCCGCTGCAGGCCGAAATCGATCTGACCGGCGTGACGCCCGAAGAGGCGCAAAACCTGGTCGCCAAATTGGCTGCGCCGGATGCCTATTCGCGCGCCGGGCTGACCTACAACCCGATCGTCTCCTCGCTGCGTGCCTCGCTGGAGCGCCAGTCGAATGGCAACTACGTGGTGCGTCTGCGCTCGACCCAGCCCGTCGCTGAGCCGTTCGTTGATGTCCTGGTTGACCTGAACTGGGCAAGCGGCCACGTTTCGCGCGCTTATACGTTCCTGCTTGACCCGGTGGGTTCCAGCAATACCGCACAGAATTTTGCGCCGACACCGGTGGTGCAGGCCACCACGCCCGGCACCGTTGAGTCGGCGCCGGCTGCTTCGACCGCCCAACCGCAAGCTGCGGCGCCGGCTGCCGCAGCGCCCGCACCGGCACGCCAGCCCCGTGCTGCTCGCCAAGCCGCGCGTGCCCAGCAAGCTGCTCCTGCTGCTGCCACCCCGGACGCTACGCCCGGTGGCTCGTACACCGTGCAGCGCGGCGATAGCCTGTACGACGTGGCATCGACCGCCGCGCAAGGCCAAGACGCCGTGTCGCTCGACCAGATGCTGCTGGCCCTGTATCGGAACAATCCCAACGCTTTCATTGGCGGCAATATCAACCGGCTGCGTACCGGCTCGGTGCTGAAAGTGCCGTCGCAGGCCGAAGCGCAGAAAACGCCTGCGCGCGAGGCGCGCCGCGAAGTCATTGCGCAAACGTCCGGCTTCGCTGGCTACCGGAACCGCCTCGCAACGGCGGCTGAAGCCAACGCGGCCACGGATACCGACTCCGCCCGCCAGCAGAGCGGCAGCGTGTCGGCCCGTGTGCAGGATCAAGCCACGCCTGCTGCCAGCGGCCGTGATGAATTGCGTCTGTCCAAGGCCGACCGCACCGGTAAGGCCGGGGCGGCCGCGGCCCGCGATGAGGAACTCGTCGCCAAGGAACGGGCGCTCAAGGAAATGGAATCACGCGTTGCACAGTTGGAGAAGAATCTCTCTGACATGCAGCGCCTGGTTGAATTGAAGAACGCTGAACTGGCCAAGGCCGCCAGCGCTGCCAAGCCGGCCGCTGGTGCTGCACCGTCGACGGCTGCTCCGGCAGTGGCGGCAGCCAATGCGCCGGCTCCCGCGCCGGTGGCAGCCGCATCGTCAGCGCCGGCTCCTGCTGCCGCTGCTCTTGCAGAAACGGCAGCCGCCGCACCGGCTTCCTCGACAACGGCCGCGGCGGCAGCTTCCGCACCGGAAGCGGCATCGGCGCCGGTGGCTGCAGCCTCGGCACCGCAGGCGGCCAGCGCCCCGATGGCGGCTGCCTCGGCACCCGCTGCCGCGCCGAAGAAGGCGCCGGTCGTGGTGGCCCCGCCGCCCCCGATTCAAGAGGAATCGTTCCTCTCGTCGCTGCTGGGCAACCCGATGGCTCTGGGCCTGGGCGGCTTGGTGGTCGCCTTGCTGGGTGGTCTGGTGGTGTATCGCCGCCGCCAGCAGAAGCCTGAGCAGGCACATGGCTTCCAGGACAGTCTGTTGTCGCAGGAAAGTACCGTGATGGCGGGTGCCAACTCGCTGTTTGGCGCGGCCGGTGGTCAAAGCGTCGACACCTCGCAGCACAGCGTGTTCGGTGCGGATTTCCGCATTGGCGGCGGCAACGAGAGCAATGAAGTCGACCCGATTGCCGAGGCCGATGTCTATATCGCCTACGGTCGCGACGTACAAGCCGAAGAAATCCTGCGCGAGGCTCTGGAGCAGCATCCGGAGCGCCAAGCCATTCGCCTGAAGTTGATGGAAATTTACGCCAATCGTCAGGACGCCCATGGCTTCCAGACCATTGCTGAAGAGATGCTGGCGCAAGTTGGCGCGGCCTCTTCGGAATGGGCAGAGGCTGCTGCGATGGGCCGCAAGTTCGACCCAGCTAACCCGCTGTACCTGACGGTGCAGGGTGATGGGAGCCATGTTGGTGCCGAAGCGCATGCGGAGCCGAGCCACGCTGGCGCCGCAGTGGCAGGTGCCGCTGCGCTGGCCGGTGTGGGCGCTGCGGTGGCTGCCGAGGCCTTCAGCCCGACGGTAACGGGGCAGACCACCCGTCGTGGGGACGACTGGACTACGCTGTCTCCGGATCTGGACCCGTCCGCGCCGTCGACCAAGGCGCCGCAACTGGCCGATTTCGATCTACCGCTGGAGTCGTTCCCGGCGCCGGCAGCAGGCGAGCCGATCACCGCGCCGGAAGAAGCATCGGACATCTTCAAGGTGCACGCCGAACCCGAGGCGGATCTGCCGCAGTTCAACGCGCACGCTGGCGAGGCTTATCAGCCCGTCGCTGCGCCCCCGCTGCATATGGATCTGTCGGATTTGTCGCTGGATCTGAACCCGACGCCGCCCGCCGCAGAAACGACGGCTCCGGCAGCCTCGGTTGCCGCGGAGGAAAGCCTGCCGAGCTGGGCTCAGCCGACCGACCTGTCGCAGGCCCCGATGCATTTCGAATCCGAGCCGCATCACGCCGAGGTCGCGAACGACGAACCGCAATCTGCCATCCGTCTGGACACCAACCTGCCGCACACGCTGTCCGGCGAGCACGGTGCCGACGGCGTGCGCGATCTGCAGATCAAGTTCGACCTGGCCAAGGCCTACATCGAGATCGGCGACAAGGAAGGCGCCCGCGAACTTCTGCAGGAAGTGCTGGACTTGGGCGATCCGTCGTTCCACGCCGAGGCGCAAGCCTTGATGCGCCAGATCGGCTGACGCAACGCGTTTTACGCCATCGACAGCGCCGGCAGGGTGGTATCCTGCCGGCGTTTTTCTTTCCGCACGAGGATTCACACGGCATGACGCGCATCGCGCTTGGCATTCAGTACGACGGTGCCGCGTTTTCGGGTTGGCAATCGCAGCCGCACGGCAACACTGTGCAGGATGCGCTGGAGGAGGCGCTGCGGCAGTTTGCCGGCGTGGCGTTGCCGACCACGGTGGCCGGCCGCACCGATGCAGGAGTGCACGCGCTGGGCCAGGTCGTCCACCTGGATACCGACCTCGTGCGCGAGCCGTTCTCGTGGGTGCGTGGCACCAACGCCTTTCTGCCGCCCACGGTGGCCGTGCGATGGGCGCAGGAGATGCCGGAGGATTTCCACGCGCGCTTCTCCGCCCATCGCCGCACGTATTACTACGCGCTGACCTTCGGCCCGACGCGCGCACCGCTGCTCGAAGACAAGGCCGGCTACGTGATGCTGCCGCCTGGCCAATCCCTTGACGTGGCAACCATGAACGAGGCTGCACAGGCGCTTGTCGGCGAGCACGATTTCTCGTCGTTCCGCGCGGCCGAATGCCAAGCCAAGTCGCCCGTCAAAACGATGTACTCCATCGAGGTGCGAGGCGAGGGTGAATGGGTATTCGTGCGCATTCGCGGCAGCGCCTTCCTGCACCACATGGTGCGCAACATCATGGGGTGCTTGGTGGCGATCGGGCGCGGCCGGCAGCCCGCGTCGTGGATGCGCGATGTGCTGGCTGCCCGCAGCCGCGTAGCCGCCGCCCCGACTTTCATGCCCGACGGCTTGTATCTGGCCGAGGTCGGCTATCCTGATGCTTTCTCGTTGCCGGCCTCTCCGGCATCGTCCAGCCTGTTTCGTGGCGTGTTCGACGAATACGCCGGCCCGTGAATTCCGCTTCCGCCATGCCGTTGCACCGTACCCGTATCAAGCTGTGTGGCCTGACCCAGCCGGCCGACGTCGACCACGCCGTCACGCTCGGCGCCGATGCGATCGGGCTCGTTTTCTATCCGCCCAGCCCGCGTTACGTTCCCACCGAACGTGCGGCAGAGCTGGCCCGCCGCGCTGGTCCGTTCGTCACCGTGACCGGTCTGTTCGTCAACGCCAGCGCGGATGACGTGGCGCGGGTGCTCGACCAAGTGCCGCTTACGCTGCTTCAGTTCCACGGTGACGAGCCGGCAGAACTGTGTGTCGAGATTGCAGCGAAAATGGGGCTGCCCTGGCTGCGCGCCCTGCGTGTTCAGCCCGGGGCCGATTTGGTAGAATTCGCCGATCGGTTTGCCGCTGCCCAAGGTCTGCTGCTCGACGCATTTGTTGAGGGTTATGGCGGTGGCGGCCACATCTTCGACTGGACCCTCATTCCTCCGCAATGGCTCCCGCAATCGCCATCCTTGCCAACCACAAGCGCCGCTCCTCGGCTCGTTTTGAGTGGTGGGTTGAGCGCGCAAAACGTCGCTGGCGCGATTGAACGCGTGCGGCCGTACGCTGTTGACGTCAGCAGCGGGATCGAGGCCGCACGGGGCGTGAAAGACCACGCCCGGATGACCGAATTTGTGCGTGCGGTCCGCGAGGCCGATGCAGCCCTGGGCGCATCGGTTCAGGCCTGAGCCGATCTGGCGGGTTTCTCGCGACGTACGCCTTCCTGAATATCTCCGCCGACGGGTCTTCATCCTGACCTCGGCGGATGCCTCGAGAGATTGCCATGTACAACCTGCCCGACGCCCACGGCCATTTCGGCCCCTACGGCGGTACCTTCGTTGCGGAAACGCTGTCTCACGCGCTCGATGAATTGCGCGACGCCTACGCGCGCTACCAGCACGATCCGGAATTCATCAGGGAATACGAATACGAGCTGAAGCATTTCGTTGGCCGTCCGTCGCCCATCTATCACGCACGCCGCCTGACCGAACACTGCGGCGGCGCGCAGATCTACCTCAAGCGCGAAGACCTGAACCACACCGGCGCGCATAAGGTGAACAACGTGATCGGCCAGGCGCTGCTGGCGCGCCGCATGGGCAAGCCACGCGTGATTGCTGAAACCGGTGCCGGCCAGCACGGCGTGGCCACGGCCACGATCGCCGCGCGCTACGGCATGGAATGCGTCGTCTACATGGGCAGCGAAGACGTGCGCCGCCAGGCCGCCAATGTGTATCGCATGAAGCTACTCGGCGCGACCGTGGTGCCGGTGGAGTCGGGCTCACGCACGCTCAAGGACGCGCTGAACGAAGCGATGCGCGACTGGGTGACCAACGTGGCCGACACCTTCTACATCATCGGCACGGTGGCGGGCCCGCACCCGTATCCGATGATGGTGCGCGACTTCCAGGCCGTGATCGGCGAGGAATGCAAAGTGCAGATGCCGGAGATGACCGGGCGCCAGCCCGATGCCGTCATCGCCTGCGTGGGCGGCGGCTCCAACGCCATGGGCATCTTCTACCCATACATCGACCATGCCGACGTGAAGCTGATCGGCGTGGAAGCGGCGGGCGAGGGCATCGAAACCGGCCGCCACGCCGCGTCGCTCACGGGCGGCTCACCGGGCGTGCTGCACGGCAATCGCACCTATCTGCTGCAGGATGAAGACGGCCAGATCATCGAGACGCATTCGATTTCGGCGGGGCTCGATTACCCGGGCGTCGGTCCGGAGCACGCCTGGTTGAAGGATGTGCGGCGCGCGGAATACGTCGGCATTACCGACAAGGAAGCGCTGCAATCCTTCCACGACCTGTGCCGCATGGAGGGCATCATCCCCGCGCTGGAATCGAGCCATGCGCTGGCGTATGCGTGCAAGCTGGCGCCGACGCTACCCAAGGACAAGATCCTGCTGGTGAACCTGTCCGGCCGTGGCGACAAGGACATGCATACCGTCGCCGAATTCTCCGGCATCAAACTCTAACGGCACTGGCACACGCATGACCGAGCGCGCCATCGACGGCATCTTCAACGAGGACTGCATTACCGGGGTCGGGCATCTGGCCGACGGCAGCGTGGACCTCGTCATCGCCGATCCGCCGTACGGGCTGGGCAAGGATTACGGCAACGACTCCGACAAGCTGTCGGGCGACGCGTACCTCGCCTGGTCCGAGCGCTGGATCGATGCGGTGCGGCCGAAGCTTGCGCGCAACGGATCGCTCTACCTGTTCTGCACGTGGCAATACGCGCCGGAACTGTTCGTCATGCTCAAGCGGCGCCTCACGATGGTCAACGAGATCATCTGGGATCGCCGCGTGCCCAGCATGGGCGGCAGCACGCGCAAGTTCTCGTCGGTGCACGACAACATCGGCTTTTTTGCTGCTTCGCGCGATTACTACTTCGATGTCGACGCCGTGCGCATTCCGTACGATGCCGAGACGAAGAAGGCGCGCAGCCGCAAGCGTTTCGAGGGCAAGAAGTGGCTGGAAGTCGGCTACAACCCGAAAGACGTGTGGAGCGTGTCGCGTCTGCACCGGCAAGACCCGGAGCGCGCAGAGCACCCGACGCAGAAGCCACTGGAATTGGTGGAGCGCATGATCCTGGCAAGCTGCCCGCCGGGCGGCCTGGTGCTGGACCCGTTCCTGGGCAGTGGCACGACGGCTGCCGCGTGTGCAAGGCTCAGCCGCCGTTTCGCCGGCTTCGAGATCAACGCCGACTATTGCCGCGTGGCACGCGAGCGCGTGGCTGCTGTGCATGCCGCCGCCGAATTTGCCGCCCAACCGACTGAATCTCCGGCGCCCGACACCATCAAGGTCGCCTGAAACCTGATCCCCCTATGTCCCGCATCGCTCAAACCTTCTCACAACTCTCTGCGCAGGGCCGCAAAGGCCTGATTCCGTTCATCACGGCCGGCGATCCGTACCCCGAGATGACCGTCGACCTGATGCACGCGCTGGTCAAGGGCGGCTCCAACGTCATCGAACTGGGCGTGCCGTTCTCAGACCCGATGGCCGACGGCCCTGTGATCCAACGTGCGTCGGAGCGCGCATTGGCCAAGAAGGTGGGCCTGCGCACGGTGCTGGACTATGTGCGCACATTCCGCACCACGGATTCAACGACGCCCGTGGTGCTCATGGGCTACGCCAACCCGATCGAACGCATGGGCGTGGATGCCTTTGCCAAGGCTGCATCCGAAGCGGGTGTCGACGGCGTGCTGGTGGTCGACTATCCGCCCGAAGAGTGCGAGGCCTTTGCCAAGACCATGCGCGCCGCCGGCATCGATCCAATCTTCCTGTTGGCGCCCACGTCCACCGAGGCGCGCATCGCCCAGATTGCCCGCGTGGCGAGCGGCTACATCTACTACGTGTCGCTTAAAGGCGTGACAGGCGCGGCCACCATCGACCTGGACGCGGTCGCCGCGCGCATCCCGCAAATTCGCCAGCACGCCCGGTTGCCGGTAGGTGTCGGGTTTGGCATCCGTGATGCGGCAACGGCGCGCGCGATCAGCGGTGTGGCGGATGCGGTGGTCATCGGATCCCGCATTGTGCAATTGCTTGAAGAAGCACCTCGCGAACAAGCGGTACAATACTTGACTGATTTCATCGCAGAGATTCGCCAGGCGCTCGACGCCTGATCTCGGCGACACTGCATTCAAGGAGCACGCATGAGCTGGCTGGACAAACTGCTTCCGCCCAAGATCCAACAGACCGATCCGTCGCAACGCAAGGGCATTCCGGAAGGCCTCTGGGTCAAATGCCCGGCCTGCGAGTCGGTGTTGTACCGTACCGACGTCGAAGCCAATCTGCACGTCTGCCCCAAGTGCGATCATCACATGCGCATTGGCGCGCGTGCCCGTCTGGACGCGCTGCTGGACGCCGAGGGCCGCTATGAGCTGGGCCAGGAGATCCTTCCGGTCGACGCGCTCAAGTTCAAGGACAGCAAAAAGTACCCCGACCGCATCAAGGCGGCCATGGACAACACCGGCGAGACCGATGCCATGGTCGTGCTGGGCGGCGCAATCCATGCGCTGCCGGTGGTGGTAGCTTGCTTCGAGTTCGAGTTCATGACGGGCTCGATGGGCTCTGTAGTGGGCGAGCGTTTCGCGCGTGGCGCACAGATGGCGCTGGAACAGAAGGTTCCGTTCATCTGTGTGACGGCGTCGGGCGGTGCGCGCATGCAGGAAAGCCTGCTGTCGCTCATGCAAATGGCCAAGACCACTGCGATGGTCCAGAAGCTGGCGGAAGCCAAGCTGCCGTTCATCAGCGTGCTGACCGACCCGACCACGGGCGGTGTGTCTGCCAGCTTCGCCTTCATGGGCGACGTGGTGATCGCCGAGCCCAAGGCAATGATCGGCTTTGCCGGCCCGCGCGTGATCGAGCAGACCGTTCGGGAAAAGCTGCCGGAAGGCTTCCAGCGCGCTGAGTTCCTTCTGACGAAGGGCGCCATCGACATGATTGTCGACCGCCGAAACATGCGCCGCGAGATCGCCGAGCTTCTGGCGCTCCTGCAGAAGCAACCGGCCGACGCACTGGCCTGATGCAGCACATCTGTTGAACCGAAGCGCGGGCGTGAGTCCGCGCTTCTTGTTTTTGCGCGGCCCGTTTCCCGAAGCCGCGCCACCTATTTCGCATGCCTACATTCGACACGCTGCCCGACTGGCTGGCCCACCTGGAAACCGCACACCCGGTCGGCATCGACATGGGCTTGGCCCGCATCAGTCGCGTGCGCGAGGCGCTCGGGCTGGAATTCAAGTCAGTCGTCTTTACGGTGGGCGGCACCAATGGCAAGGGCTCGACCTGCGCGATGCTGGAGGCGATCCTGCTGGCGGCCGGCTACAAGGTAGGTTGCCATACTTCGCCGCACCTGATCGACTTTAACGAGCGTGCTCGCGTGAATGGGGAGATCGCCACAGACGCGATGTTGCTGCCGCACTTTGAGGCGGTGGAGCGTGCGCGCTGCAGCTTCCCCGAGCCCGTCAGCCTGACCTATTTCGAATTCACCACGCTGGCGATCATGCATCTGTTCGCCAATGCAGGCCTTGATGCGGTGATCCTGGAAGTCGGCCTGGGCGGCCGATTGGATGCGGTTAACATCATCGATACCGATTGCGCCATCATTACCAGCGTCGATCTCGATCACATGGCCTACCTGGGCGATACCCGCGAGGCGATCGGCTTTGAGAAAGCCGGCATCTTTCGCGCGGGCAAGCCGGCGATCTGCGCTGACCCGGTGCCGCCAATTTCCCTGGTGGAGCACGCCGAGGCCATTGGCGCAGATCTTTGGCTGATCGGCCGCGATTTCAATTTCCAAGGTGACAAGCAGCAGTGGGGCTTTAGCGGCCGCGGGCGCCGTTGGCCTAGCCTCGGGTATCCGGCATTGCGCGGGGCAAACCAGTTGCTGAACGCTTCGGCCGCGCTGGCGGCTTTGGAATCAGTGCGCGACCGGTTGCCGATCTCGGCGCAGGACGTGCGTCTGGGGTTGTCGCAGGTGGTGTTGCCGGGGCGCTTCCAGGTCTTGCCGGGCCGTCCGTCCGTCGTCCTGGACGTTGCGCATAACCCGCACGCGTCGGCTGCGCTGGGCCAGAACCTCGAGAACATGGGTTTTTACCGCTACACCTACGCGGTGTTCGGTGCGATGCAGGACAAGGACATCGCGGGTGTGCTCGGGCACATGCTCGACAAGGTCGATCACTGGTGCCTGACCGACTTGCCGACGCCGCGCGCCGCGAGCGCTGCAAGCCTGGCGCAGGCGCTGGCCGACTGCGGTTTCCGCGCAGGCAAGGAATCGAGCGTGAGCACATTCAGCGATCCCGCCACAGCCTATCGCAACGCCATGGAGCGGGCGACCGAGGATGATAGAATCGTGGTCTTCGGATCGTTCTACACCGTTGCCGGCGTGCTGGCGGAGCGCAAGAGTCGCGCGCACTAAAACCGGGGCCCTCATGGGACTGTTTTCCATCTTTTCCTCCCGCAAGAACGCTGAAGGCGAACGCACACGCGGCGCAGCCGCCGGCAGTGCTGCCGATGTCGCTCGCGATGCGGTGCGTGGTTCGCGCGCATCGTCCACTGCTCGCAGCCGCGCCTCCCGTCGCACCGACGATGACGACGACGGCCTTGATCCCGAACTCCCGCAAAAGCAACGCGCTCGCCGTCGGCTGATCGGCGCCTTGGTGCTGGTTGGCGCTGCCGTCATCGTGTTGCCCCTCGTGTTTGATGCCAAGCCGCGCCCCGTAACCGATGCCGTGGCCGTGCAGATCCAGGATCAGCCGGTTGATCGTGGCGCCAAAGCCTCGACCGATGAGCCGAAGGTCGCCAGCCGGCGTTCCGCGTCGCGTCCGGCAGCCTCGTCGACCGATCAGGCGCAGGCGCTTGACCAAGGCGAAGAGGTGGTTGCGAGCAACGACGCGCCGTCGGAGGCTCAGAACCCGCCGGCTGCAACCAAACCGACGACACCGCCCAAGCCTGTCGCCAGTCTGACGCCACCTGCTGAATCGAAGCCCACAGCGAAACCTGCCCAACCGGCAGCCCAGCCCACACAGCAAACGGCCGCAGCGAGCACCGATGCCAACGGCGGCAAGTTCATTCTCCTGATTGGCGCGTTCGCTTCCGAAGACCGCGCCCGAAATTGGCTGGGCAAGCTCAAGAGCGAGAAGATTCCGGGTTACATCGAACACAAGAAGGTGCCTGAGAAGGGCGATCTGGCCTTGCTGCGAGCGGGTCCGTTCAACGATCGTGCATCCGCCGAGGCGGCGCAGAAGCGTGCCGAGCAGATCGGCCTGACGCCGAAGCTCGTGCAGCAATGACAATGCGGTCGAACGTGTACATAGCGCGCTCGCCAAGTTTGCTGATTCACCCCGCTGCATTCCACGCCAGTCAATCCGAGCCGCTGCCAGATGCAACCGACTTTCTTTGACTACGGCGTGCTGTTCATCATCGTCACGTCGGCGCTGATTGGGTTGTTTCGGGGGCTGATCCGCGAAGTGCTGGCGCTCCTCGGGTGGTTGTTTGCGGCGTGGGTGGCATACACGTTTTCAGGCGTGGCGGCCGGCTGGATGCCGGAATCGCTGCCGGGCGGCCCGGTCGCACGCACCGTTCTCGGTTTCGTCCTACTGTTTATCGTGACGGTGATTGCATCTTCGCTGGTGGGTGCGCTGCTCTCGGCGGCCCTGGCGAGCGCGGGGCTCAAGCCGGCGGATCGCGGTCTGGGTATGGTGTTCGGGTTGGCACGCGGTGGCGTGATCATCCTCGTACTGATGACGGTGGCCGGTTTTACCAGCCTGCCTGAGCAGCCGTTCTGGCGCGATGCGATGACAAGGCCTTACGCGGAGCAGGCAGTACAGGCAGCCAAGCCGTTGTTGCCACCGGATGTCGCGAAGTATGTTCACTATTGATCTGGAGCGTCTGGCCACAAGCTAGGCAATCCGGGAAGCTTTTTCGGCGCCCGCAACGGGTGTGGGCGCCACCAAATACGTTCTCGCTGGAGTTCGACATGTGCGGTATCGTTGGGGTGGTCTCAGCCACGCCCGTCAATCAGCTGATCTACGACAGTCTGTTGCTCCTGCAACATCGCGGGCAAGACGCGGCGGGCATTGCCACCGCTTCAGGCAGCACTTTCCACATGCACAAGGCCAACGGCATGGTGCGTGACGTGTTCCGCACGCGCAACATGCGCGGTCTGCCGGGTACGAGCGGCATCGGTCAAGTGCGCTATCCGACCGCAGGTTCCTCCAGCGAGGAAGAGGCCCAACCGTTCTATGTCAACGCGCCGTTCGGCATCGTGCTGGCACACAACGGCAACCTGACGAACTCGGATCAACTGCGCGACGAGATGTTCCGGCGTGACCGCCGCCACATCAACACGCAGTCCGACTCCGAAGTGCTGCTCAACGTGCTGGCCGACGAGCTGCAACGCGCCAGCAACGACATCCCGCTGAATCGCGATTCCATCTTCACGGCGGTGGAAGGCCTGCACCGTCGTGTGCGCGGTTCGTATGCCATCGCTGCCGAGATTTCCGGCTACGGCGTGCTGGCTGTGCGTGACCCGTTCGGCATCCGCCCGCTTGCACTGGGAAGCCAGGAAACGCCGGATGGCGACATCGAATACATGGTTGCCTCGGAATCGGTGGCGCTGGAAGGCATCGGCTTCAAGTTCGAGCGTGATGTGGCCCCCGGCGAAGCCATCTTCATCGATCTCGAGGGCAAGCTGCACACCAAGCAGTGCGCCGCGAACCCGGTGCTTTCACCATGCATTTTTGAATACGTGTACCTCGCCCGTCCGGACTCCCGCATGGACGGCGTGTCGGTGTACGACGCACGCCTGCGCATGGGCGATTACCTGGCCGAGAAGATCAAGCGCGAGGTGACCGACAAGATCGACGTGGTGATGCCGATTCCGGATTCGTCGCGTCCGGCCGCCATGCAAGTGGCCAACCACCTGGGCGTGCCGTATCGCGAAGGCTTCTTCAAGAACCGCTACGTGGGCCGCACCTTCATCATGCCGGGCCAGGCGGTGCGCAAGAAGTCCGTGCGCCAGAAACTCAACGCCATGGCGATCGAGTTCAAGGACAAGAACGTGCTGATCGTCGACGACTCCATCGTGCGGGGTACGACGTCGTCGGAGATCGTGCAGATGGCGCGCGATGCCGGTGCGAAGAAGGTGATCTTCGCTTCGGCTGCGCCGCCGGTGAAGTTCCCGAACGTGTACGGTATCGACATGCCGACGCGCGGCGAACTGGTCGCTTATGGCCGCACGCACGAAGAGATCGCCAAGATCATCGGCGCAGACCAGCTGGTGTACCAGGACGTGGAAGACATGAAGCGTGCCGTACGCGACGTCAATCCTGCGCTGAAGGATTTCGACGCCTCGTGCTTTGACGGCAAGTACGTGACGGGCGACATTGATGAGGCTTACCTCGATCGTCTGGAGGCCGCGCGCAACAGCTCGGCCAAAGCCGACCGTGAGAATGCGCAGAACGATGATCCGCGTACGCAGCTGCACCTGCAGCGCTCTGCCGTGAACGAGTAAATCTCGAACGCAGCAAAAGAAAAGCCCGTCATTGCGACGGGCTTTTTTGTTGGGCGTTGCGATCGTGCCTTACTTGAGCATGCGACGGCGGAGCAGCCACAGACAAAGCAGCAGCGCGGCCACGGCGTACAGCACCAGCACGCCAAGGTGCAGCAGGATGTTGTCGGGCGTGCGACCCAGCATCAGCGGGCGGATCAGGTCCACCGCGTGCGGCAATGGCAGCACGCTCGTCGCCGCGCGCACGGGCGCCGGCAGTTGCGACAGCGGGAAGAACACGCCCGAGAGCAGCATCATCGGCGTGATCACCAGCGTTTGGTAGAACATGAAGAAGTCGTAGTTGGGCGCAAGCGCCGTCATGTTCATCGCCAAGCAGGCAAAGGTGAAGCCGGTCAGCACGATGACGGGCAGAGCCAGCAGCGCCTGCGGCATCGACGCATACCCGAGCGCCCCCGCGACCAACATGATCGCCAGGCCTGAGAGCACGGACTTGCTGGCAGCCCAGAACAGCTCGCCGAGGACGACGTCGCCCAGGCTGAGCGGCGCGTACAGAATCGCCTCCCACGTGCGTTGCACATGCATGCGCGAAAACGCGGAGTACATCGCCTCAAAGCTCGCCGACATCATCGTGCTGGACGCCACGGTGCCGGCCGCCAGGAAGGCGATATACGACACGCCGTCAACGCGCCCGACGAGCAGGCCGAGCCCGAGACCCAGACCGAACAGGTAGATCATTGGGTCGGCCAGGTTGCCGGCCATCGATGGAATGGCCAGCTTGCGCCACACCATGAAGTTGCGCAGCCAGACGTACTGCCAGTTGCGGAAGTTCAGTGGCAGCAGCGGCTGCGGAAAGGCCTGTTTCTGCGTTGGAGTGAGTGCGGTTTCAGTGGACATGGGCGGTTCTCTCAATCACGCATTTCGCGGCCGGTCAGGCGCAGGAACACATCTTCGAGATTGGCCGGGCGGTGCAGGTAGCGCAGCCCAGGCATGGTGTGCGTTTCTGCCTGCGTGCGCAGCGCGGCCACCAGCGGCTGCGGATCGCGTGCATAGCAGAAGAGTGTCTCGCCGCTGGTTTCGACGCGGTCAGCGAGCGGTGTGAGCAGCGTGCGCAGGGCGTTGAGGTCGTCACCATAGACTTCAACGACGTCGCAGCCGATTTCGCGCGCGATGAGTTCTTGAGGCTTGCCTTGCGCGATCTTCCGGCCGTTGTCGATCACGCAGAGCTCATCGCACAGGCGCTCGGCTTCTTCCATGAAATGCGTGGTCAGCAAGATGGTCTTGCCGGCGGCGAGCAATGAGCGCAGGCGCTCCCAGATCAGGTGCCGCGCTTGCGGGTCGAGCCCCGTGGTGGGCTCGTCCATGACGAGGATGTCGGGATCGTTGATCAGCGCGCGCGCGACCGTCAGCCGCCGCTTCATGCCGCCCGAGAGCGCGCGTACAGGCGCATCGGCTTTCTGTTCGAGCCGCGCGAACTCCAGCAGGGTAGGAATGCGCTCGCGGATGGTGGCGGACGACAGGCCAAAGTAGCGTCCGAAGATGCGCAGGTTTTCCGAGACGGAGAAATCAGGGTCGAGATTGTCGAACTGCGGCACGACACCCACGCGCATGCGCGCGCGGTGTGCGGCTTCGGGAACCGGCTCGTCGCACAGTCTCAGACTGCCCGCATCGGGCATCGTCATCCCGAGCAGCATGCGCAGCGTGGTGGTCTTGCCGGCGCCGTTGGGGCCAAGCAGGCCGAAGCACTGGCCGCGCCGGACGCTGAAGCTGAGGTTGTCGACGACCGTCTGGTCACCGTAACGTTTGCGCAGGCCCTCGACGCGCAGGATCGGTGTGCTGCTCACGCCAAAACCCTCTTGCTCGTATCGCACATTGCCTCCGTTGCAAAACGCCGATTATGCGCCGGCATTCGCATATGCGTATGAGGGGAATGTGCAATGGCAGTGCGCCGCTCTCAGGCAACAAAAAGGGCCAGGCGATATGGCCTGGCCCGAGCTTGCAGCGCGCGCATCGCTGCGCGCCGGGGGGCTACTTGGTGACGGCGTTACCGACCACGCCACCCAGTGCCGCACCACCCAGCGTGGCGCCCGGACCGCCCCAGATGGCCGCCCCGGCGACACCACCTGCGGCTGCGCCTAGCGCAGTATTGCGCTGCTTTGGCGTCATGTCCGCGCATCCGCTGACGGATGCCAATGCGGCCGCCAGAATCAAGGATACGAAGGCACGCATAACAAACTCCTTTTGTCGTCTGTGTATCTTCATTCAAGAACACGCAGGCCAGTATGTGCAGGTCAGGTTGCCTGAAAGGCGTGTCGGCCGATTCCCACACCTTCAGCGCGGCTGCGGAGGACAAAGTTCCCCCGGGCATCAGGCCTTGGCAGGCTTTGGCTGACGCTCGTACTTGAATTCGGGCAGCGCCTTGATGGCGTCTTTGGTCGCGCCCGGCAGCACAATCCTGCCCTGGTCGTACTGGAACTGATTCACGGGAATGGCCACGTCATAACGGCCCACACCCACGAAGCCGCCCGCACCAACGATAGCGAACGAGACGGCATTCTCGGGCGTCACGATCAAGTCCTGCACATCGCCGACCTTCTCCTTGCCCTCGTTGTAGACCGGCTTGCCGAGCACCTGCTTCTTCACACTCACGCCTTTGATGACGGCATCGAGTTCGGTAACGGATACCCCTAGCGCAGCGTGGCCCGCGACCTGCGCGAAAGCCTGCGGTGTGGCGGCAATGGTGGCGCTAGCGATCAGGGCAGCGGCGAGACGTTTCATCGTGACTCCGTGGTTTGGTGAATGAGGCGTTCGACTCTAACGCGCACATGGCCGGCACCGCAGGCGAAGACGTCCGAAACGTATGTAGGACAAACGGGTGAGGTCAAGGAAATCGGCGTCGCGCGCAGCTACACTGAAACGCCCGGCACATGCTGGACGTATTTACCGATCTCACGAGGGAGTAACCGACATGATGACTCTGGAGCAACTCGGCGTTCTGCAACGATCACAGCTCGAAACCTGGATGGCCGTCACGGAAGAGGCCGTAAACGGCGTCAATCGCCTGATCGGGCTCAATCTGCAGGCCCTCAAGACCGGTCTTGGCGAGACGGAGCACTGCCTGCACGACGCTGCGGGTGCGCAGGACGCCGGCCAATGGTGGAACGCACAAGCGCGTTATCTGCAACCTGCCGGCGAACGCGTCTCCGGCTATACGCGCAACTTTGTTGAGATCGGCGTGGAGACCCAAAATGGGATCGCCCGCGCCTTGCAACGTCACGGTGATGAAGTCCGCCGCCAATGGGGCTTCGTCGCGGAGAACCTAGTGGACGCTGCGCCTCCTGGCGCCGAGGCGGCCGTGAATTTCTTCAAAGCATCGGTCGGCCTGGAAGTAGCCGCCGCAGAGGCGGCGGAAGACGCGGTGCGAGCCGATTCCTGAGGCCAAGTGACGTAGCCGTCAAGGACGGTGCGGCACATTAAGGCTCCTCTGTACGGGTGAGAAGCGTCGGCGTGGGCCGACAGTCATTTCGGTACAGTCCTACAAAAGGGCGCGGGCGGAGGTCGACACTCTGTCCGTGCGCGCGTCTTTACACTTCCTACATGCCTATCAACATGTAGGAGGTTGTCATGCCCTATCTCGTTGCGTGGCTCTTGGGTGTTCCCGCGCTTGTGTTGCTGGTGATCTGGCTTTTCGTGCATTGACACGAAGCTAGGCCTATCCAATACAAACCGGAGGACACATGACTTTCCGAGACGACTGCAAAATCGAGGTATCTGCCTATGAACTCTCGCCGCAAGCCTGGCGCGCCGAAGTGAGCATCCTGCGCGCCAGCAACGGTGAGACCCTCTTAGCCCGTACAACCGTGCGCGAATCGGCGAATACGTATCCGAGTGCGGCGAGCGCGCTGGAAGCCGCGCGAGCGTATGCCGAGGCGATGATCGCCTCCGGCGAGTTCGACTGCAGCCCCGTGCTTGACTGACGGAGCGTCCCTTGTGGGTGGTGTGGCGTTACGTTCTGTTACTAATTCGCCAGCACCGTATCACCTGTGTCAGCGGCTCTGAATACAATACAGATACCGTATTTCGCGCCGGCTACGGATTCGCCCGGCGCTTCAGCTGCAGGTGATGAAGATGATTCGACGCAATGTGCTGTGGATTGCAGGTGCAGCCGCGCTGGCAGTGCTGGCCGTGCCGCAGATGGCGTCGGCGCACGTGAGCGTCGGCATCGGGTTTGGCGTGCCGGTGGCCCCTGTGTATGTGGCCCCTGCACCGGTGTACTACCCACCGCCGCCTCCGCCTCCGGTCTACTACGCGCCACCGCCGCCGGCGTATTACGCCCCGGCGCCCGTGTATTACGGTCCGCCCGCTTACGGCCCGGCACCTGTTGTGGTGGGCGCAGGCTGGTACCGTTGGGGCCCGCGTTATCGCTGGTACGATGGCCGTCACTGGGGCCACTGGCGCTAAGCGGCGCACCCGCCAAGAGAAAGGCTCCTTCGGGAGCCTTTTTTTCTTAGACGGCAGGTGCCCGTGTGGCACGGCATGTGCGTGGATTTGGATGACGGGTAAGCGCGCCACCGCCCCGTGACAAAGCAGCGCGGTGCAGAACTGGGCGCCCGCTACCCGGTCGATATGACGTCCGCGTGAACGACGCGGACACGTGTGCCGCAGCGGCGCACGTCATGTTCGCAGTGTCATGACCAAAGGAGTCCTCATGCAAGTCACCACGCAACGCTTTGCAACGCGCACCCTGGTTGCGGCCGCAAGCGGCTTGGCCCTGGCGCTAGGCGCGGCGGTCGCGCACGCCGGGTCGATCGATCCGTATCAGGCCAACCACAAGGTGAGCCGCGCCGATCCGTACACCGACGGTGCCAAGGTAAGTCGCGCTGATCCGTACACCGATGGCGCGAAAATGGAACGCGCCGACCCGTACACCGATGGCGCCTGCACCGATCGCCAGCCGTAAAGGAAGAGCGGCAGGCGCTGTCGCATCGCAACATCAAGCCCGGGCGATACCCGGGCTTTTTCTTTGTGCATCTTTCTGACGAAGCCTCGTGTTAACGTCGGCCCGCAACGTCCCGCGAAACGCTGGCGTACGGCGCAAGCGGAACGATCCTCAACCATACTGAAGCGCAGGAATGTATCGGCTCTTTTGCGTCATTGGTTCAGGAAGAGTCGTGGAAGCGGTCGATGCCAGTGGCATACTTTCGCCTAATACGGGCTCTGTGCAGCCCTTGCGCCATTGCATTACAACCACCAAGGAGAACGTCATGAAAACGAAACCGTGCCTGTGCCAGGACGATGTCACCAAGATCCTGGACGCTGCCGAGAAAGAAGCGCGTGCGCACCAATGGAACGTGACGATCGCCGTGGTAGACGATGGCGGCCATCTGATGGGCCTGCGCCGCATGGACGGCTGCGCCACCATCTCGGCATACATCGCTCCGGAAAAGGCGCGTACCGCAGCGCTGGGCCGTCGCGAGTCGAAGATCTACGAAGACATCATCAACAACGGTCGCATCTCGTTCCTGTCGGCGCCGCATCTGCAGGGCATGCTCGAAGGTGGCGTGCCGGTGATGGTGGAAGGCGTCTGCGCCGGTGCGGTCGGTGTGTCGGGCGTGAAGTCGACCGAGGATGTCGTGATCGCCAAGGCGGGTATCGCCGCTGTGAACGTGATTTGCTGATACGCGATCACGCAACAGATTTAAAGGGAAGGGCGCGGCGGAGGTCGCGCCCTTTCTCTTTGGGCGCGGTGGGGAGAAAGAAGGGCTTGGCTGGCAGTCGTCCGGCAATGCGGAATGACGACGGCTGGCTACGGCCGAATGTCTCCTGAGAGAGACGTCCCCACAAAAGCCGGTGCGTGTTGCAGTGTTACTTGGTCAGAATCAGCTTGCCGAAGCGCGTCACGCGCAGCGTGTAGATTGCGCCGTTGTGGCGTATGGCCACGGCGTTCTGACCGGCAAAGAGTTGTTCAGAAGTCATCGTCCGCGTGTCGCCGATGGTGGCGACTGGCATATCGCGAACGGTCTGGGCCGCGGGCGTTGCGGCAGCGGTGTTCAGGTCAGCGGGCTGCTTACGGGCGACGATGACGTGACGACGGCGGGTCACGGTGCGTCCAGCGTCTTGGTGTTCGGAAGCGTTCATGGCGATGTCCTGGCGGGCGGAAGCATGGGCTGAGACGTTGGCTGGCAAAGGGTCTCCAGCGAATGCCAAATAGATTAAATGAGAATCGTTATCATTACAAGCGTGGACTGACGATGTGCTGATCCACGCCTGAAAAAACAAAACCGGGCGCGAGGCCCGGTCGTGTAGATGTGCTGTGAGCCAGCCGTGCCGCGACGCCGGACGTTCTGCGAGAACGGCGGTCGGGCAACGTGGTGATGCCGCCTTAGTGCTGCGGCTCCGTCACGAAACCAATGCGCGACAGGCCGCCCCGCTGGATGGAGGCCATCACCTGCGCCACGCGCTCGTAGCGCACGTTGCGGTCAGCGCGCAGGTGCATTTCCGGCTGCGGCTGCTGCTGCGCGGCCTGCGCGATGTCGGCCTGCAGCGTCGCTTCGTCAACGGGCTGGTTGTTCCAGAACACCTGGCCGTCTGCGTTGATCTCGACGTTCACGCTTTGCGGCTTGGCGTCGTCGGGTTTGTTGGATGCGCGCGGCAGGTCGATCTTCACCGCGTGGTTGATTACCGGAATGGTGATGATGAAGATGATCAGCAGCACCAGCATGACGTCGACCAGCGGCGTCATGTTGATCTCGCTCATCACCTCGTCGTCGCTGTCGAAAGATCCGAAGGACATGGCCGCTCCTTACTGCTGCTTGACTGCCGCCAGACGCACGCCGGCTTCATCACGCGAAGCGCCCGGGCGCAGGCGCGCGCCTGTCACGAAGTAGGCGTGCAGATCGTGCGCGAAGCGGTTGAGCTTGGCGATGATGGCTTTGTTGCCGCGCGTGAGCGCGTTGTAGCCGAGCACCGCCGGAATGGCGACGGCCAGACCGAAGGCCGTCATGATGAGCGATTCACCCACAGGGCCAGCCACCTTGTCGATGGTCGGCACGCCCACGGCGCCGATGCCGAGCAGGGCGTGATAGATGCCCCACACCGTGCCGAAGAGGCCGACGAACGGTGCAGTTGAGCCGACCGATGCCAGCACGGCCAAGCCCGATTGCATCTGGCCCACGGCCTCATCGATGGCGCTCTTGAGCGAGCGCGTGATCCAGTCGGAGATGTCCATCACATCGTGCAGCTGCGGCTGGCTCGCGCGGTGATGCTGCGCGGCCTCGCGGCCGGTCTGCGCCAGCGTGTGGAACGGGTTGTCCTTGGCCGAGCCCAGCGTCTGCATGGCGTGATCGAAATCGTCCGAGTGCCAGAAACGCTTTTCAGCGCCTTGCGCCATCGACTTCAGACGCACGATGTCCCACGCCTTGGTGAAGATGACGATCCACGAGGCGAGCGACATGATGAGCAGCAGAATCGCCGTGGCGCGGGTGACGATATCGCCTTGTGTCCAGAGGTGGGAAAGACCGAGTTCCTGCATGATGAATGTCCTGAATTGAGCGAGAGGCTAAGCGAGAAGCGGGATCGAATTAGTTATCGAGCTTGAAGACGAACGGCTTGCTGGCCACCACGGGCACGGCATGGCCGTTCTGCTTGTAAGGGCTGCACTTGATGGCACGCGCGGCGTCGGTGGCAGCACGGTCAAGGCGCGGCGAGCCGGACGACGAGGTGACCGCCACGTTGGTGACTTCACCGGCCGTGCCGATGGAGATCTTGACCATGGCGCGGCCTTCCTCGCCCATTTTCTGCGACATGCTGGGATAGACGAGCGGCGGATCGCTGCACTGGATGTCGTTGATACCGACGCTGATCGGGCCAGATGAAACCGGTGCCGGTGCGGGAGCAGGTTCTGGAGCCGGTGCCGGCGGCGTGGGCGGTGCGGCAGGCACCACGGGCGCGTTGTCCGACGGCGGCAGCGTGGGCGTCGGCATCGGCGTGGGCTTGGGTTGCGCGACCGGCTTGACGATGTTGACGGGCTTGGGCGCCTCTTGCTTGATCGGCTGCTGCTTGGGCGGCTCCGGTTGCTTGATCGGCTCAGGCGCGGCCGGAATGATGTGCGCCTGGATTTCGAGTGGTTCTTCGACAGGCGGGCGCGGGGCGATCAAGCCAAGCTGGATCAGCATCAGCACGCCCGCGTGCAGCAACAGCACGACCACCAGAATCTTGAGAGTACGAGGGTGAATCATCAACGACCGGGAATCGAAAGCAGAAAAAAGGAATGCAATGCGATGGTGGTGGGATGAACAACGAAAGCGGCGCAGCGTCAGCGCTTGCCGAAAACAATCAATGAAACCCCAATGCTGATGAGCAGACTCAGGAGCAATTCCATGGCGCCTAGCGTTGAAGCCGGCGGGGTCGCCGCCAGCGTGACAGGTATTGTAGGCCCGCAACTGCAACAGTGTTGCGACAACCGAGCACAGTTTGCGTTCAGTCTATTGGGTCGATAGGCAAAGTATAAACGATAATGATTCCTATTTGCGCGCAATTCCCTCTCTTTCGTGGGGTGAGGCTCACGTCCAGACGGCTGATGGCGAGAAACTGCCTGTGCAGGCGGTTGGCCATTCGAGGCGCTGCGGGCTCGCAACTTGCAAAGACACGGGTCCACCCGGGGTACGCTGTGTGCGCAAACGCGCTAGGATGAAAATCATTCAAACACGGTGACCGGCCGGCCAACCGTGAAACGGGGAAGAAGGGGGCGACCATGGATGAAGCCAACCTCAACATGGACGACGCTGACGACGATGGTACGTTCGTCCCCACGGGCGGCAGGCAGCCGCAGGCGCTGCTGTTGTCGTCGCTGGATTCCATGTGCGCGCAGTTTGCGCTGCGCACGGTCTGCGCGATGGGCCTGCGCTTCAACCTGCGCACCAATATCAATGACATCCTCACCGTGTGCGCGCCGGAGCTGATCTGGCCCGTGACGGTCATCCAGCGGCTGCAGCGCTTTCTGTCTGCACGCTGCGCCGACATGCCGGGCTGGCGCGCGGTCGGCAAGCTCGACCTGCCCACCTTCATGGACCGCCACGGCCAGTGGAGTAGCGCCTTCGATGAAGGCTCGCTCTTCTATTACCTCGACGAGTACGTCAAGCATCACGCCAAGGACATGTTCACCGTGTTCGGCGCGTCGTGCGATGCGCTGGGCGAGCGGCTCTCCGGTGAACGTGTCCTGCTGGTCGGCAACATCGACATGCTGGCCCGCGTGCTCGGCCTGCCGCCGCACGAACGCGCGCTGCTGCTGTTTGCCTCCCTGGTGAAATACAAGCGCGATCTGCGCGCAGTGATGGTCGATTGCAAGGTCGCGCACAGCCAGGAAGCGTTCCAGCTGCTCGCCAGCCTGGCGGGCGCAAGCACGTCCGAAATTGCTGCGTCATTGCGGCCCGGTTCGCGGCTGGAGACGCTGGGTCTCATCGAACCGCCGCTGCCGGAGAACAGCGTCACCGACCTGGGCGATCTGATGCGCATCTCCGACCGCCTGCTGCACGTGCTGCTGGGCGACTACGCTAGCGAGGCGGACATGATGGCCGTCTTCACGCGCCCGGCACCGCCGACCACGCTGTCGCAGTCCGATTACCCGCATGTGGAAACCGACGCGCGCTACCTGACCGCGCTGTTGGAGAACGCGTCGCAGCAGCGCGCCTCGGGCGTCAACATCCTGCTGTACGGCGCGCCTGGTACCGGCAAAACGGAACTGGCCCGAGTGCTGGCGCGTGACGCCGGTTGCGAACTGTACGAAGTGGATTGCCTCGACAAGGACGGCAACAGCCTCACGGGCAAAGACCGCTACCGCTCGCTGCAGGTGTCGCAGGCGTTCCTGCGCGGGCGGCCCGGCGCGGTACTGCTGTTCGACGAGGTGGAAGACGTATTCCCCGGCCCGACGCGTGAGCTGATGAGCCTCTTCGGCCACGAAGAGCCGCGGGGCTCCGTCAACGGCAAGGCGTGGGTGAACCAGACGCTGGAGCAGAACCCCGTGCCGGTGATCTGGGTGTCGAATTCCATCCGCCAGATCGACCCGGCATACCTGCGCCGTTTCCAGTTCCATCTTGAGCTGAAGGTGCCGCCGGCGACGGTGCGCGAGAGCATCATCCGCAAGCACCTGGAGGGGCTGGAGGTGTCGGACGCGTTCATGGCCAAGCTGGCGGCGCGCAAGACGCTCACACCTGCGCAAATCGATTCTGCCGCACGCTTTGCGCGCCTGACGCAGCCGGCAATGGAAGAGTCCGCCGAATCACTGATCGAGCGTCAGCTCGACCACGCGGATCAGGCGATGGGCTTGCGGCCAGACGTGCAGGCGCATCGCGTCGTGACTGAATACAAGCTGGATTATCTGAACCTGGAGACGCGGTTTTCCGTCGAGCGCATCATCGAAGCGCTGCGCGTGCGGCGACGCGGCACGCTGTGCTTCTACGGGCCGCCGGGCACGGGCAAGACGGTGCTGGCCGAACACATTGCTGCGCAGCTCGACATGCCGTTGATGATTCGCCGTGCGTCGGACTTGATGAGCAAGTACGTCGGCGAAACCGAGCAGCAGATTGCAGCGATGTTTTCGCGAGCCGAAGAGGAGCGTGCACTGCTCCTGCTCGACGAGGCGGACAGTTTCATGCAGAGCCGCCAGGGTGCGGTGCGCAATTACGAAGTGTCGGAAGTCAACGAGATGCTGCAGGGCATGGAGCGCTTTGACGGCATCTTCGTCTGTACGACCAACTTGTTTGATCGGATTGACGAAGCGGCGCTGCGGCGGTTTGCGTTCAAGATCCGCTTCAAGCCGCTGGTGCGTGCGCAGCGCGAGCAGATGTTCATTGCGGAAGCGCTGGGCGGCAAAGCTGAGGCGCTCAAGCCTGTGTGGCGCGAGATGCTGGCGTCGCTCGACATGCTCACGCCGGGCGATTTTGCGGTGGTCAAGCAGCAGTCTTTGCTGTTGGGCGAGACGCTTGACCCGGAATCCTTCCTCGCACAATTGCGACAGGAGCATTCCATCAAGCCGGAACTGCGCGAGCGGCGCTCCATCGGATTCACACTGCGCTGACGCTTAACGCATATCAAGCGCATGCAGACGCGGCTGCGCTAACGTGGTCGGCTGGATAGATATCCGGTCGGCCCGATGTCAACTACACCCACGCTTTTCTACGAACGCATGCCGCCCGCCGGCGTGGTGTTCGGCTGCCTGCTGCCGGTGCCGTGGATAGGCGCCGCGGCGGGTCTTCTATTAGCGCTGGGGCCATCCGCGGGTTTGCCTGACCGATTCGCGCCGCTGTCGCTCGCGCTGGTTCATGCCTTGGCCGTGGGCGTGCTTTTGCCGGCGATGCTCGGTGCGCTATTTCAATTGCTTCCCGTGGTGGCCGGCGTGCCTGTGCGTGGCGCGAGATGGGTGTCGCCATGGGTGTCGCTCTCGTGCGTGGCAACGGCATCTGCACTGGCGACCGGTTTCCTGGGCGCAAATCATCGCGCGTTCGTGCTGGCTGCATGGATGGGGGCGCCGCTGCTGGCCGTGCCCGCCGCGTTGATCATTCTTGCCGGCATGCGCGTGGTGCAGACGCCTAGCACGCATGCGACGGTGCGAACACTGCGCTGCATCGGCTGGGCCGTGTTGGCAACGCTGGTGAGCGGCGCGACGCTTGCCACGGCCTTGGCCAGCGGATGGTTTGCGCTATCCCCCAGGCTGCTGGCTCTGCATGTCGGCTGGGGCCTCGGCGGCTGGCTGGCCACGTTGGTCGCGGGTGTGGCGTCGACAGTGTTGCCGATGTTCTGGCAGACGCGGCGTTTGCCGGAGCGCTGGCATCGGCTGATGCCGTGGTGGCTGTGGGCGCCGCTGATCATTGGCACTCTGTGGAGCGTCGGGCGCGGCGCGGTGCTTTGGCAGACATGGGGATGGCTCGCCCTGGCAACGCTGGCGATGGCGGGCATGCATGCACTGCGCAGCGCGCGTCGTCGGCACGATCCGGGCTGGCGGCTGTGGCTGGCCGCTTCCGTCGCCTGGCTGGTGGTTGCCGTGCTGGGTCTGACCACGTCTTGGCTGCCAGCAGACTGGCCCGTCGCGTGGGAGATGGGCGTGCTGGCCCTCGTGGGTGGCGGCGTGCTGCCTGTCAATGCGATGCTCGGCAAGATCATCCCGTTCATGATCTGGATGCATCTGCGTAGGCGGGTGCCGCGGCATGTGCGGCTGCCGGCTATGCAAACGTTGATCGGCGAGCGCCGACAGCATTGGCATGCCCGCCTGCTGCTGCTCGTGTTGCTGGCGTTGTTGCTGGTGCCGTTACAGCCTCAACGAATGGTGGTGATTGCTGGCGTGCTGTTCGCGTTGTCGCACGTGTGGCTGGGTGCGATGCTGTGCCGGGCGCTGCTGACGTTTCGCCGTGTCTCGCGAGCGTTTGCACCCGATTGACGGAACGCAAAACCACATTGGCGGACAAGTCGCAGACTGGCCGCCATGACACAGAACGTTTCCCCCATTGAACTGGTGGCGCCAGCAGGCAGCCTGGCCGCACTCAAGGCGGCCGTGGAGGCCGGGGCCGACACCGTCTACCTCGGCTTGAAGAATGCGACCAACGCGCGCAACTTCGCCGGCCTGAACTTTACCGAGAGTGACATCCGCGCTGGCGTTGAATATGCGCATCGGAAAGGTCGCCAGGTGCTGTTTGCCATCAACACGTTTCCGCAGCCCGGCCGCGCCATTGAGTGGCGCATGGCAATCGATGCTGCCTACATGCTGGGCGCCGATGCCGTCATCCTGGCCGACCCCGGCTTGATGGCCTATGCGCATGACCGCTATCCGAACCTTCGGCTGCATCTATCCGTGCAGGGTTCGGCCACGCATGCCGGCGCCATCGAGCTGATGCGCGAGCAGTTCGGCATTCACCGCGCTGTGCTCCCGCGCGTGCTGACCTTGACCGAAGTCGAACGCGTAATCCAGCAGACGTCGGTGCAGATCGAGGTGTTCGGCTTTGGCAGCCTGTGCGTGATGGCCGAAGGGCGTTGCCTGTTGTCGTCGTATGCCACGGGCGATTCGCCCAACAACAAGGGCGTGTGTTCACCCGCGCATGCGGTGCGCTGGGTGGAGCGCGACGGCAGCCTGGATGCCCGCCTGAACAACATCATGATCGATCAATACGCACCGGGTGAGCCGGCCGGGTATCCGACGCTGTGCAAGGGGCGCTTCCTAGTCGACGGCGAGATCGACCACGTGCTGGAAGAGCCCACGAGCCTCAATGCGCTCAGCTTGCTGCCCAGGCTGCTCGCCATGGGCGTGTCGGCAATCAAGATCGAGGGGCGCCAGCGCAGTCCGGCGTACGTTGCGCAGGTGGTGGCCACATTGCGCGACGCATTGGACACGGCAGAGGCGGATCCGGCGCGCTTCTCCGTCAAGCCCGACTGGCAGGCCGCACTCGTGCGTCACGCAGAAGGCGCGCATGTCACGCAAGGCGCGTTTGACCGGCCCTGGAAATAGAAAGGCACATCATGTCCTACGAAATTTCGCTTGGTCCGCTGCTGTATTACTGGCCGCGGCTACAGACGTTTGACTTCTACGCAGAAGTCGCCGCCAGCCCTGTCGACATCGTCTACGTGGGCGAGACGGTCTGCAGCCGCCGCCACGAATTGCGAGCGGACGACTGGCTCGATATCGCGGCCATGCTGCGCGAGGCCGGCAAGTCGGTGGTGCTGTCGACGCGCACGCTCATCGAAACGAGTGCCGAGGCGCAGGCGTTGCGCAAGCAATGTCAGCAGGACGACTGGATGGTCGAAGCCGGCGAGCTTGGCGCTGTGCGGTTGCTGAACGGCCGGCCATTCGTTGCAGGGCCGCATTGCAACGCGTATCACGGCGCGACACTGGCATGGCTGGCCGGGCTGGGTGCCGTGCGTGCGGTCATGCCGCTGGAGATGAGCCAGGCCACACTGGCCGATCTGATGCATGAGAAGCCTGCCGACTTGGCAATCGAAGCAATGGTGTGGGGACGCTTGCCGCTGGCATTTTCTGCACGCTGCTTTACGGCGCGGCACTTTCGCCTCAACAAGGACGACTGCGGCTTCCGCTGCATCGAGCATCCGGATGGCCTGGCCGTGCGCACGCGCGAAGGGCAGGAGTTTCTCGCCATCAATGGTATCCAGACGCAATCGGGGCAATGTCTCGACATTCTCGATCAGGCGCCCGCGCTGTCTGCGCTGGGCGTGAAGGTGCTGCGTGTCAGCCCGCAATCGCAAGGCACGCTGGACGCCGTGGCTGCACTGGATGCCCTGCGCTTAGGTCAGTCCGTGCAAGACGTGCAGCCGCCCGAGGGCATGGGACGCTGCAACGGCTATTGGCACGGCCAGTCAGGCATTGAATGGCTGGAGGCGCCGCAATGACGCGACTCCGCCCACCCGAAATGCTCGTCCGCATGGCGCGCAGCCTGCCGGTGCCGCTGACATCGTTCCCGTTTGTGCTGGGCCTCGATCTGGCCCGGCGCCTGTCTTGGCTGACGCCGCCCCCGGAACTGGAGGGGCGGCGCTTTGCCATCACCGTGGAAGACCTCGGCCTGCGCGCCTGCTTTTGCTGCCGCGGTGGAGCGTTCCACACGCTCTCCGTTTCAAGCCCCGAACCCGAACTGGAGTTGCGTGCCGGCGTGGGCGATTTCGTTGCGCTCATTCGCGGCACTGCCGACGCAGATACGCTGTTTTTCCAACGCCGCCTCAAGATTGCGGGCGACACGGAGCTTGGGCTGATCGTCAAGAACTGGCTCGATGCGGCTGCACGCCCGGCGTGGCTTGCACGCTGGCAATCGCGGTAGCGAGGGGTGCCATGTCATCACGTGCATTGCCGCTCGTCTATGCATGCTCGGGTTGTTCAAGCGTGGCGCAAGCGGCAAACCGCCTGGCCGTTGATCTGGACCGCGCAGGCAGGGCAGAGATGTCCTGCATCAGCGGTGTCGGCGGTGGGGTGCGCGCGCTCGTCAAGACAGCACGCAGCGGGCGGCCCATTCTCGCGCTCGACGGTTGCGCGCTGGCGTGTGTCAAGGCCTGCCTGGCAACGGCGGGCGTGGCGCCGGACATTCACCTCGTGCTCAATCAGTGCGGCGCCAAGAAGCGTTATCACGCCGATTGCAGCGACGATGAATTGACTGCCGCCGCCGCGCTGGTGGATGACGCCGTCAACACGCTCCGGCATCGCCTCGACACCGCAGGCGATTGATCCGCATTGGCTTCCTGCGTTTATCCTGCGATGAGCTGACGCTGCAACGCCGTGGTATTCGGGATGACAATTTCGCGGCCTTCCACGCGGATCAGTCCGTCGCGAATCAACTGACGCAGCGTGCGGGAAAGCGTGGCCGGTGCCAGCCCCAGCTTGGACGCGACCAGACTCTTGCTGCATGGAAATCGCGTGCGGTCAAACTTGCGCGGCAGCGAGAGCAGATACCCGATCAGCCGTTCATTGGCGCTTTGCAGGTTCACGGTTTCGATGTCGCACATCAACGTGTGCAGGCGCGCGGACAGCCCCGCGAGCATCTGCCGCGCAAGGCGCGGATGCACGTGCAGTGCATCGTCGATGGCGCGCTTGTCGATCCAGACCAGCAGGCTGTCTTCCATGGCTTGCGCATCTGCCGCGTAAGGGCGGTTCAGGAACATGAAGGGCTCGCCAAAACACTCGCCCGGGCCAAAGAATTCGATGACCTTGCATTGGCCGTGCGCACCGGGCAACACAAGCTTGATCGCGCCGACCACCACAACATAGAAGCCATCGGCGCGATCGCCACGATGAAACGCGAAGTCGTGCCGCAACACGCGCACTGCATGGCTGTCGCGCGTGAGCACAGCCATGTCATCGTCGTCGAAGTCCAGGAACAGCGGGCTGTGCTTGAGCAGATCGCCCACATTGAGGGGGTCTTGCATGGTGTCACCGGCAACAGAAAGAAGAAAAACAGGCGGCCAATGCGCGCTGGGTGCCCTTGCTGGGCAGCGTGATGGCAGGGGTTCCGGGGGCACTTCGGTAGGCTTGTAATGCGTAGTGTTTCACGCCGCGCTGGCTGAGGTTTTGCGCCAGCGCAAGAAGCTGCGGTTCGGGCAACCAGTCGGGGTGCCACGTGGTGCGGCACTCGAATGCGCCGCCGTTCTGCAGCAGAAGGTCCAGGGACGCATCGACCGGCGCGGCGCTGCCGCGGCGGCCCGTGAGTGCATCGTAGCGCGGTGCGCTGGTCTTGATGTCGAGCCCCACCCAGTCCATCAGCGGCAGTACGTCTGCCAGACGCGCCGGATAAATGCCGCCGGTGTGCATGCCAATCTTGTAGCCCAGGGCGCGCACGTCGCGCATCAGTTGCGGTAATTGCGGCTCACTCAGCGGTTCACCGCCGGAGAAGACAACCGCATCAAGCAGCCCTACGCGGCGCCGCAGAAACGCAAAGACGTCGTCCCAGTCCAGCGTGCGTGCTCGCGTTTGAAGGTGCGGGTTGTGGCAGTAATGACAGCGCCACGGGCAGCCGGCCACGAACACTACTGCCGCAAGCTGCCCCGGCCAGTCGACGCTGGAAAACGGTGCCAGGCCGCCGATGGCCGGCGGCGGGCAGTGCGGTGGCTCAGCGGGCGCGGTCTTCAACAAAGAAGCGGCGTTCACGGAATTCCCCTTGCTTGCCGATGTTGAACGAGCTGACGGGCCGGTGATAGCCCATCACGCGGGTCCAGACTTCGCAGCGCGTGCGCTGGGTGTCGTCGAGTGCAGCGGTGTGGTTGGTGGTGTGTGCAACGGTGTTCATACGGAGGCTCCTTCGTGATGGAGGTGGGTGGAAGAACCTGGAGTGCCCGCCGTTGTGCAGTTGCACTTGCCGCTAGGCTGCTGTGCCAGCAGTTCTGCATCGCATTTCGGACAGAACGCGTGATGGCCGGACAGGTAGCCGTGCTTCGGGCAGATTGAAAACGTCGGGGTGATGGTGATGTACGGCAGGCGGAAGTTCGCCAGCGCGCGCCGTACGAGTTCCTTGCACGCCTGCGGCGAGGAGATCGCTTCGTTCATGTACAGGTGCAGCACGGTGCCGCCCGTGTACTTGCTCTGCAGCGCTTCCTGGCGCGCCAGTGCTTCGAACGGGTCGTCGGTGTAGCCGACGGGCAGCTGGCTGGAGTTGGTGTAGTACGGCTGTTCTGTCGTACCGGCCTGCAGGATGTCTGGCCAGCGCTTGCTGTCTTCGCGGGCGAAGCGGTAGGTCGTGCCCTCTGCGGGTGTGGCTTCGAGGTTGTACAGATGGCCGGTCGCCTCCTGGAATTCGGTCATGCGCTGGCGCACGTGGTCGAGCAGGCGCACCGCCATGGCGTGACCGAATGGCGTGGTGATGTCGTCGGCATCGTGGGTGAAGTTGCGCACCATTTCGTTGATGCCGTTCACGCCGAGCGTGCTGAAGTGGTTGCGCAGCGTGCCCAGGTAGCGCCGCGTGTACGGATACAGCCCATGGTCGATCAGCCGCTGGACGAACTTGCGTTTGACCTCCAGTACGTCGCGGCCGAGAGCGAGCAGCGTATCAAGCCGCGCCAGCAGCGCCACCTCGTTGCCCGCGTAGAGATAACCCAATCGCGCACAGTTCACCGTCACCACCCCAATGGAGCCGGTCTGCTCAGCCGAGCCAAACAACCCGTTGCCGCGATTGAGCAGCTCGCGCAGGTCGAGCTGCAGGCGGCAGCACATCGAGCGCACCATGTGCGGCTCCAGATCGGAGTTGAGGAAGTTCTGGAAGTAAGGCAGCCCGTAGCGTGCCGTCATCTCGAACAGCAACGTGGTGTTGGGGTGCTCCCAATCGAAGTCCGGCGTGATGTTGTAGGTCGGAATCGGAAACGTGAACGCGCGGTCCTTTGCATCGCCCGCCATCATGACCTCGATGTACGCGCGGTTGATCATGTCCATCTCGGGCTGGAGATCGCCGTAGGTGAAGGGCATTTCTTCGCCGCCGATGTACGGAATCTGCTCACGCAGATCCGCCGGGCAAGTCCAGTCGAACGTGAGGTTGGTGAACGGCGTTTGCGTGCCCCAGCGGCTGGGCACGTTCAGGTTGTAGATCAGCTCCTGCATGGACTGCTTGACTGCCGCATACGACATCGCGTCGCGGCGGATGAACGGCGCCATGTACGTATCGAATGAGCTGAACGCCTGCGCGCCGGCCCATTCGTTTTGCAGCGTGCCGAGAAAGTTGACGATCTGCCCGATGGCCGCGGACATATGCCGCGGTGGCGTCGCTTCCACCTTGCCCGGCACGCCGTTGAAGCCTTCCGTCAGCAACTGCCGCAACGACCAGCCTGCGCAGTAGCCCGACAGCATGTCGAGATCGTGGATGTGGATGTCGCCCTCGCGGTGCGCGGTGCCCGCCTCGGGGCTGTAGACATGCGAGAGCCAGTAGTTGGCGGTGACCTTGCCCGCCACGTTCAAAATCAGGCCCCCGAGGCTGTACCCCTGATTGGCGTTGGCATTGACACGCCAGTCGCGCTGCTCGAGGTATTCGTCCATCGTGCTCTCGACATCGACCAGCGTGTGCTTGAGCGAACGCAGCCGGGCGTGCTGCTCTCGATAGACGATGTAGGCACGCGCGGTGCGCCAATAACCGGCGTCGACCAGCACCTCTTCCACGCAGTTCTGGATGATTTCGATACCGGGGCAGGGGAGCGGGGCGAGACGTTCGAGCACGCCCGTGGTCAGGCGCTGCGCTTCGGCGGTGTCGAATTCGCCAGTGGCCTGTCCGGCTGCCGCGATGGCTTGGCGGATATTTTGCGCGTCAAACGGGGCCAATGAACCGTCGCGCTTGGTGACTTGCCTGGTGACCTGTGTGCCCGTCATGAGGTACTCCATCTAGTGGTATGGAGTGAGACTAGCACTACATATTGTGGTCGATGAGCCCTAAAGACCTTGATTTTTAAATCGCTTGACCCCGGTCAACCGGGGCCATTTGCGACGCAGAAAGGTCGTGTCGCCGTCAGTCGACGATGAACAGCCGGGCGCCGTTCTTGGTGTACGACTGATGGGCTTCAGCGTTGTCGCCCACTTGGTAGCTCATGCCGGGCGTGAGGGTGAATTTGCGGCCGTCTTCCAGCGTGGTTTCCAGCTCGCCATCCAGACAGAACAGGATATGGCCCTTCTTACACCAATGGTCAGCCAGGTAGCCGGGCGTGTACTCGACCATGCGCACGCGGATGCGGTCCGGCTCGTCGCCAAAGTAACGGGTGCGCCAGATCGCCATGCCGGTCTCGCCGGTGTGTTCGGTAGGTTCAACGGCGGACCAGTCGGTCGTGCCAAAGGCGAAGGGCGCCATTTTCATCGCGGGACTCCGGTGGGTGACGTAAGCCCATGATGGTATCAGCGGCTTCGTGGCGCAGGCGTCGCATTCCATGTGCCCAAAAAGTCGCTTGTTAGTACGCCGCGACGGCATTGCGTGCGGCTCAATAATCCGCTTCTGACCGGCTGATTCCACTGCCCGTGCGGCATCGCAGCAAGGTGTCGACGGCATCATATCAATGTATGCAGAAATTGCATGGTGCCATGCAACATCGACATAACGATCGTCATGCGCTTCTCTAATATCGTCGCTTTTTACAAAGCGTGACGAACTTGGGCCGGCCCTTGGCCCCATGAGATCCGCGTCTGCCGCGCGCCGGCCCTCCGGCCACGGTATTCCTTGGAGAAAGTCTTGAACACCAAACGTCTGACCTCCCATATCGGGCTGGCAATGCTGCTGGGCATTGCCGTCGGGTGGGGCTGCCACGAATATGCCAAGGACGCCGCGGCGGCCAAGGACATCGCTTCGTACTTCAGCATCATCACCGACATCTTCCTGCGCATGATCAAGATGATCATCGCGCCGTTGGTGTTCTCGACGCTGGTGACGGGCCTGGCGAGCATGAGCGGCGGCCGCTCGGTCGGCCGCGTGGGCTTGCGCGCGATGATCTGGTTTGTATGTGCATCGGCCACGTCGTTGGCGCTGGGCATGCTGCTGGTCAACTTCTTCCAGCCGGGTGTGCACATGAACCTCGCGCTGCCGGATGTGTCGGCCACGTCGGGCCTGAAGACGGGTGATTTCACGCTCAAGGCTTTCATCACGCACGTGTTCCCGCGCAGCATCGTGGAGGCCATGGCCACCAACGAGATCCTGCAGATCCTGGTGTTCTCGCTGTTCTTCGGCGCGGCGCTGTCGACGATGAAGAACCCGATGGACAGCGTGATCGGCCGTGGCCTGGAAGAGTTGACCAAGCTGATGTTCCGCATTACCGACTACGTGATGCGCTTTGCGCCGCTGGGCGTATTTGCCGCCATGGCCGCTGCCATCACGGTGGAAGGCGTGGGCGTGCTGTGGACCTACGGCAAGCTGATCGGCGAGTTCTACCTGGGTCTGGCGCTGTTGTGGTCGATCCTGTTCTTCGTTGGCTACCTGCTGCTGGGCCGGTCGCTGGGCCGCCTGCTGGGGCTGATTCGTGAGCCGACGATGCTGGCGTTTGCCACGGCAAGCAGCGAATCCGCCTACCCGAAGACGATCGAGGCGCTGGACCGTTTTGGCGTGCCAAAGCGCATCTCCAGCTTCGTGCTGCCGCTGGGGTATTCGTTCAACCTCGATGGCTCGATGATGTACCAGGCGTTTGCGGTGCTGTTCATCGCACAGGCTTACAACATCGAGATGAGCTTCACCCAACAGGTCACCCTGCTGCTGGTGCTGATGCTAACAAGCAAGGGGATGGCCGGCGTGGCGCGTGCCTCGCTGGTGGTGGTGGCGGCCACGCTGCCGATGTTCCACCTGCCGGAAGCGGGTCTGCTGCTGATTATCGGCATCGACCAGTTCTTCGACATGGGCCGCACGGCCACCAACGTGATCGGCAACAGCCTGGCCACCGCCGTGGTGGCGAAGTATGAGCCGGCAGAAGAGGAAGCGGCGGAAGAGGCCGCAGAACCCGCAGTGCAGCCGACCGTCGGCTGACCTTAGGCCAAGATGACAGCGCCGCCTTTCAGGGCGGCGTTGTTGTATCTGAGCGGCGTTATTCCGGTTGAGAAGCGAGCGAGGTCGTGGCCGGGCTCAGCGGCGTATCGCCAATATCGACGCGCTGTGCCATCGGCGCCTCTCCCAACAATGCAGCCACCATGGCTTGCAGCGGAAGCACGTCGCCGGTGCTCATGAAGCGTGGCGACGCGGCTTGGCCTGATGCCTGCAATCCCGCTGCTGCCAGTGTGCGGCCCAGATGGCGCGCGACGGCGTGACCGGTGTCGATCAATGTCAGCCGGTCGCCCGCAATCTCGCGGATGGCGTCTTCCAGGAACGGGTAGTGCGTGCAGCCGAGCACCAACGTGTCGGCATGCGCGTCCAGCATCGGCTGCAGATAGGCCTGCAGCAGCTCAAGCACCGCAGGCGAGTGGGTATCGCCGCGCTCGATCAGGGGGACGAGGCCGTAGCCGGGTTGGCTCAGCACCTTGCAATCGCCGGAGGCCGCCGCCAGCAGGCGTGCAAATTTCTCGCTGCGCAGCGTGCTTTCGGTGGCGAGCACGCCAACCACACGGCTCTTCGACGTGGCAACCGCTGGCTTTACACCCGGCTCGACGCCAATCACCGGCACCGCGAGTTTTTCGCGCAGCACGTGCACGGCCTGCGCCGTGGCGGTATTGCACGCGATCACCAGTGCCTTGCAGCCTTGATTGACCAGCCATTCGCACACTTGCAGCGTGCGCTCGGCAATGTATTCGGGAGATTTTTCCCCGTACGGGGCATGGCGGGAATCCGCCAGGTAGAGAAGCGATTCGGCCGGCAGTTCGGCACGAATCGCGCGCAGGACGGAGAGCCCTCCGAGGCCGGAATCAAAGACCCCGACCGGTGCCTGCGCGCGTGTCGTCATATCGCGTGAACGGATCAGCCTGCTGCGACGGGAATCTTGCCGATCTTCGCTTGCCATTCCGCCGGGCCGGTCTTGTGGACCGATGTGCCCGAGCTGTCCACGGCCACGGTGACCGGCATGTCTTTCACGTCGAATTCGTAGATGGCTTCCATGCCCAGGTCTTCGAACGCCAGCACCTTCGAGCCGCGAATGGCCTTCGACACCAGGTACGCCGCGCCGCCCACGGCCATCAGGTAAGCGGACTTGTGCTTCTTGATGGACTCGATGGCGACCGGGCCGCGCTCGGCCTTGCCCACCATGGCGATCAGGCCCGTCTGGGCGAGCATCGTCTCGGTGAACTTGTCCATGCGCGTGGCCGTGGTCGGGCCTGCCGGGCCGACAACCTCATCGCGCACCGGGTCGACCGGGCCGACGTAGTAGATCACGCGGTTGGTGAAGTCGATGGGCAGCTTTTCGCCCTTGGCGAGCATGTCGGCGATGCGCTTGTGTGCGGCATCGCGGCCGGTCAGCATCTTGCCGTTGAGCAGCAGCGTTTGGCCCGGTTTCCACGAAGCAACTTCTTCCGGCGTAAGCGTATTCAGGTCGACGCGCTTCGACGTTTCCGTATTCGGTGCCCACTCGACCTTCGGCCATTGCGACAGGTCCGGCGCTTCCAGCTTGGCAACGCCGCTGCCGTCCAGCGTGAAGTGCGCGTGACGCGTTGCGGCGCAGTTCGGGATCATGGCGACCGGCAGGTTGGCCGCGTGCGTCGGGTAGTCCAGGATCTTCACGTCGAGCACGGTGGCCAAGCCGCCCAGGCCTTGCGCGCCAATGCCCAGCGCGTTGACCTTCTCGTACAGCTCGATGCGCAGTTCTTCTGCGCGGTTGCTCGGGCCGCGGGCGATCAGGTCTTGAATGTCGATCGGCTCCATCAGGGCTTCCTTGGCCAGCAGCATGGCCTTTTCAGCCGTGCCGCCGATGCCGATGCCCAGCATGCCCGGCGGGCACCAGCCGGCGCCCATGGTCGGCACGGTCTTGAGCACCCAGTCGACGATCGAGTCCGACGGATTCAGCATCACGAACTTCGACTTGGCTTCGGAGCCACCGCCCTTGGCTGCGACGATCACGTCCACTGTGTCGCCCGGCACGATCGACATGTTGATCACAGCCGGGGTGTTGTCCTTCGTGTTGGTGCGCTTGCCGGCCGGGTCGGCCAGCACGCTTGCACGCAGCTTGTTGTCGACGTCGTTGTACGCGCGGCGCACGCCTTCGTTGACCATGTCTTCGAGGCTCATCGTGGCGCCGTCCCAGCGCACGTTCATGCCGACCTTCAGGAAGACGGTGACGATGCCGGTGTCCTGGCAGATCGGACGCTTGCCTTCAGCGCACATGCGGCTGTTGGTCAGGATCTGCGCGATGGCATCCTTGGCGGCCGGGCTCTGCTCCTGCTCATAGGCGCGGCCCAGAGCAGTGATGTAGTCCATCGGGTGGTAGTAGCTGATGTACTGCAGGGCGTCGGCGACGCTCTGGATGAGGTCTTCTTGACGAATGACGGTCATGGTGGGGACCAACGTGTAGGAATGAGAAACCGGGGATGCGGCAGGGCAGTGATCTGCACTGCGCACCGGCAGCGGGCGCTGCCGGTTCAGAATAGCCTGCGATCATACACCCAATGTCGGCCACGGATTGTCCGACCGGTTTCATCGGACTCGCCGCGCCGACAGGGGCACGGCGTCAATGTGCGTCGGCAGCCCCGCCGTGCGGATGCGCATGCGAAACGATGCGGTCTACCCACGCCATCACCAGTGCAGAAACCAGGAACGCCACGTGGATGACAACCTGCCACAGGATCGTGTGCGTGTCTTTCTGCGCCGCGTCGATGAACGTCTTGAGCAGGTGGATCGACGAGATGCTGATCAGCGCCATCGACAGCTTCACCTTCAGCACGCCCGCGTTGACATGATCCAGCCATTCGGGCTCATCTTCATGGCCCTCAATGCCGAGCTTGGACACGAAGATGTCGTACCCGCCGATGATCACCATGATCAGCAGGTTGGAGATCATCACCACGTCAATCAGGCCCAGCACGGCCAGCATGATCTTGGTTTCGTCCAGGTCGCCCAGGTGCGAAACCAGGTGCCACACCTCGACGACGAAGAGGTACACATACGCTGCCTGGGCGATGATCAGCCCCAGGTAAAGCGGCAGTTGCAGCCAGCGGGAAAAGAAAATCAGGCGCGGAATCGGGCGCAGCGGAGCGATGGGCGACTTCATGGGAAACGGGGCCGGGTGAAAAACGCGTGATTGTAGCGTCCCAAGTTTGCCGAACCGCTGACTGGAAGACGGCTGCCGCCCCTTGCGCTATTCGCGGTCCAGTGACGGATCGAGCGGGTCCAGCGGGTCCGCCACACGCGAGCGGCGCGCCGGATAGCGTGGCCGTGCAGGCCAGCTTGCAATGAGGATGCCCGCCACCACGCAAACCAGCGCAATGCCATGCGGCCAGCCCGGCGTCTCGCCCAGAGCGACGATGCCGTAGGTGGCTGCCGCAATCGGCAGCACCGAGGTGAACACGCCCGCCAGATGCGCCGGCACGTGCCGGATGCCTTTCATCCACAGCCAGAACGAGAAGATGCTGGCCGACAGCGCATACCAGAGCACAAGGCCCCAAATAGGCAACGGCACGCTCGACACATTGAAGCTGAGCAGCGGCATCAGCCCCAGGGGCAGCATCAGCAGGCCGCCGATCAGGTGCGTGTACGCGCAGATCTCGATGGCGGGCAACGTTTGCGTCAGGCGCCGCGACAGAATGACGTAGATCGACTCGCATAACACCGCGCCCATCACCAGCGCATTGCCCAGCAGCGCCTGTCCCGAATCGGCAGGCGCCGCGCCCGAAGACTCGCCTCCGCGATAGGCGTTGAGAATGGCGACACCCGCCACTGCGAGCGCCACCGACACCAGCGTGCGCCCCGACGGTTTCTCGCGCAGCACGAGCCATGACAGCAGCGCCACCGCGGCCGGGATCGTGCTGGTAATGATGCCGGCGGCCAGCGCCGAGGTCAGCCGCACGCCGTTGAGCATCAGCAGCGTGAATCCGAAGGTACCGAAGAACGCTTGGAGGAAGAGGTTGGTCCACTCGCTGCGCGTCACGCGGCGCATGCGCGACGGCTTGTACCACGGCGCCATGCAGACGATGGCAATCAGAAAACGCAGCAGTGCAAACAACATCACCGGCATGACGGCGACGATTGACTTGCCGAAACCGACGTTGCTGCCGACCAATGCCATGGCAGCAATCAGGAAAAGGGCGTGGATGGGCACGATGAGGAATCAGTGGAAACCGGCACGGGACGCGGCTCTCTGGCCGGCTATGTTGCGTTGCGATGCGTGCCGTAACATGAAGTGACGCATTATAGTAATGCCCTTCACGTCGGTTTGCGGTGCAGAAATGCGTAAGGCTGGAGTCAGGTCAGCCCCTTAGATTCGCCGCAAAACGACTACAGACATCGCTATCAGGAGACACCATGGCTGGCATTGAATCTGTCCTGCAGGAAACGCGCGTGTTCGACCCGCCCGAATCCTTTGTCAAACAGGCAAACATCGCCGGCATGGATGCGTACCGTGCGCTGTGTGCCGAAGCCGAGCACGATTACGAAGGCTTCTGGGCGCGCCTCGCACACGAGCATCTGCTGTGGCACAAGCCCTTCAGCAAGGTGCTGGATGAGTCCAACGCACCGTTCTACAAGTGGTTTGAAGACGGCGAGCTCAACGCTTCGTACAACTGCCTCGAACGCAACCTTGAGAACGGCAACGCCGACAAGGTCGCCATCATTTTCGAGACCGACGACGGCAAGGTATCGCGCGTCACTTACCGCGAACTTCACGCCCGCGTCTGCCGCTTCGCCAATGGCCTGAAGGCCCTGGGCATCAAGAAGGGCGACCGCGTCGTGATCTACATGCCGATGTCGATCGAAGGCATCGTCGCCATGCAGGCGTGCGCGCGCATCGGTGCAACGCACTCGGTAGTGTTCGGCGGGTTCTCCGCCAAGTCGCTGCAGGAACGCATCGTCGACGTGGGCGCCGTGGCGCTCATCACGGCCGACGAGCAGATGCGCGGCGGCAAGGCGCTGCCGCTCAAGGCCATCGCCGATGAAGCGCTCGCCATGGAAGGCACCGACGCCGTCAAGCACGTCATCGTCTACCGCCGCACCAACGGCAATGTGAACTGGGTGGAAGGTCGCGACCGCGCGATGGACGAAGTCGAGGCGGGTCAGCCCGACACCTGCGAAGTGACGCCGGTGGGCGCGGAGCATCCGCTGTTCATCCTCTACACCTCGGGTTCGACCGGCAAGCCGAAGGGCGTGCAGCACAGCACGGGTGGCTACCTGCTGTGGACGTTGCTCACCATGCAGTGGACGTTCGATCTGAAACCCGACGACATCTTCTGGTGCACGGCCGACATCGGCTGGGTGACGGGTCACAGCTACATCGCGTACGGCCCGCTCGCGGCCGGCGCCACGCAAGTCGTGTTTGAAGGTGTGCCGACGTATCCGAACGCCGGCCGCTTCTGGGACATGATCCAGCGTCACAAGGTCAACACGTTCTACACCGCACCGACGGCAATCCGCTCGTTGATCAAGGCTGCCGAAGCCGACGAGAAGGTCCACCCCAAGCAGTACGATCTCTCAAGCCTGCGCCTGCTCGGCACCGTGGGCGAGCCGATCAACCCGGAAGCCTGGATGTGGTACCACACGAACATTGGCGGCGGCCGTTGCCCGATCGTCGATACGTTCTGGCAGACCGAGACCGGCGGCCACATGATGACGCCGCTGCCGGGGGCCACGCCCCTGGTGCCGGGCTCATGCACGCTGCCGCTGCCGGGCATCATGGCTGCCATCGTCGATGAAACCGGGCACGACGTGCCGAACGGGCAGGGCGGCATCCTGGTCATCAAGCGTCCGTGGCCGTCGATGATCCGCAACATCTGGGGCGACCCGGAGCGCTTCAAGAAGAGCTACTTCCCAGAAGAGCTGGGGGGCAAGCTGTATCTGGCGGGCGATGGCTCCATCCGCGACAAGGACACCGGCTACTTCACCATCATGGGCCGCATTGATGACGTGCTGAACGTCTCGGGCCACCGCATGGGCACGATGGAGATCGAATCGGCGCTGGTGGCGAACCCGATTGTTGCGGAGGCCGCCGTGGTGGGCCGCCCCGACGACATGACGGGCGAAGCCATCTGCGCGTTCGTGGTGCTCAAGCGCTCGCGCCCCGATGGCGAGGAAGCCAAGCAGATCGCCAACGAGCTGCGCAACTGGGTCGGCAAGGAGATCGGCCCGATTGCCAAGCCAAAGGACATCCGTTTTGGCGACAACCTGCCCAAGACGCGCTCGGGCAAGATCATGCGCCGCTTGTTGCGCTCGCTGGCCAAGGGTGAGGACATCACGCAGGACACGTCCACCCTCGAGAATCCGGCCATCCTCGATCAACTGAAGGAAACGCGCTAACCGCCAGCGCTGGTCGCCAACCTTGGCCGCCGACTCCCAACAAGACAGCCGCTTTCGCAAGCGGCTGTTTCTCTATTACGGGCTCTATACCGTAGGGCTGCTGCTCTTCATCGTGATGATGGGCGCGATCGAGCGTGTGCGTGGGCCGGGCGTGTGGCTCGGCTACGTGTTCCTGTTCGTCACCATCGCCATCTATGCGTGCATCGGGCTGATCTGCCGCACGGCCGATCTGACCGAGTATTACGTGGCAGGGCGCCGCGTGCCGGCGTTCTTCAACGGCATGGCCACGGCGGCTGACTGGATGAGCGCCGCCTCATTCATCGGCCTGGCGGGCATCGTGTTCGCCTCGGGCTACGAGGGCCTCGCTTACGTGATGGGCTGGACGGGCGGCTACTGCCTGGTCGCTTTCCTTTTGGCGCCGTACCTGCGCAAGTTCGGTGGCTACACGGTGCCGGATTTCCTGGCCAATCGCTACGGCAATGGCGAGCGCGGCGGCAGTTCTGTCGTGCGCGGCATCGCGGTGCTGGGTGCGACGCTGTGTTCGTTCGTCTACCTCGTCGCGCAGATCCAGGGTGTGGGACTGGTGGTCACGCGTTTTATCGGCGTCGAGTTTTCGGTGGGCGTGTTCTTCGGGCTGGCAGGCATTCTGGTCTGTTCGTTCCTGGGCGGCATGCGTGCTGTGACCTGGACCCAGGTGGCGCAGTACATCATCATGATCGTGTCGTTCCTGGGGGTGGTGTCGATCATCGGTTGGCATCGGTATCACGATCCGGTACCGCAGCTTTCGACGGGCCGCTTGCTGCTGCAGATCGAGAAAGAGGAACGGCGCATCGCGCACGACCCTGCCGAGCAGCACGTGCGCGACCAGTTCCTGAGCGAGGCGCAGGCGCTGCAGGAGCGCATCTCGCAACTGCCGCAGTCGTTCGAGCATGCGCGGGAAACGCTGAATACGCAGCTCAGGCTTGCACGCGAACGCAATGCGCCGCTGCGCGAGATCAAGTCTCTGGAGCGCCAGCGCGAAGAATTTCCGCCGGATGCGGCCGCCGCGTCGATCCTCTGGAATCAGCAGCGCGAAGACGCGCTGGCACGCAGCCGCATGGCGCCGCCATCCACTGAGCCATTTCCGTCGGCGTCGCAAAACGAGCGTGGCACCGAGCGGCTGAATTTTGTGCTCCTGGTGTTTTGCCTGATGGTCGGCACGGCCAGCCTGCCGCACATCCTCACGCGCTTTCACACCACGCCGTCAGTGCGAGAGACACGCAATTCCGTGAGTTGGACGCTGGTTTTCGTGGCGCTGCTGTATGTGTCGGCGCCGGCGCTGGCGGCGCTCGTCAAGCTTGATTTGCTGCAGCATCTGGTCGGGGCGCCGTTTGCTGACTTGCCGCAGTGGATCGTGCCGTGGCGCAAGGTCGACCCACCCGTGTTCGCTCTGCATGACATCAACGGCGACGGCATCGTGCAGTGGGCAGAGGTGATGATGCAGCCAGACATGATCGTGCTGGCCGCGCCCGAAATTGCGGGGCTGCCGTACGTGTTGTCCGGGTTGATTGCAGCGGGCGCGTTGGCAGCGGCGCTGTCGACGGCCGATGGCCTGCTGCTGACCATCGCCAACGCCCTGTCGCACGACGTGTACTTCCACATGATCGACAACACGGCCAGCCACCAGCGGCGCGTGACGAGCGCCAAGGTGGTGTTGCTGGGCGTGGCGCTCTTGGCCGCTTATGTGACGTCACTGAAGCCGGGCAACATTCTCTTTCTGGTTGGGGCGGCTTTCTCGTTGGCGGCGTCCTGCTTCTTTCCGGTATTGGTGCTGGGCGTGTTCTGGAAACGCACCAATCGTGCCGGTGCCATCGCGGGCATGCTGGCGGGGCTGGCCGTGAGCGTGTACTACATCATCGCCAACTACCCGTTCTTCACGCGCATGACGGGCGTGCTTGGCCAGCCGTGGTTTGGCGTCGACCCGATCGCCTCCGGTGCGTTCGGCGTGCCGGCCGGTTTTGTTGCTGCGATTGTCGTGAGCCTCGTGACCAAGCCGAACCGGCCGGTGATCGACAAACTCGTCGGCTATATTCGCGATCCGCAGTAAAAAAGCCGGCTCCCGACGAGCCGGCAAAGGGCAGGGTCGAAGCGTGGGAACTCCGACCCTTGGGCTGACCTCTCCCGCCAGCCCACAACACGAGTGGGGGCAGCGCGGCGAGGCGGCGCGCTCAGTCGGGCAAGGGATGCGCCTGCGGCTTGTCGTTCGATAGCGTCTGGATAGACCGCTCCAGCGGCGCCGCGCTGACGCTGACTTCGCCTGCAAAGGGCCGGTCCACGGCCAGCACAAAAAAGAACGCCAGGCCCAGCGTGGTCGCCCACACCGCCACCAGCGCCATGTGAAAGCGCGTGGCTGGCAGCGCATAGAGCAGCAACAGCGAAAGGCCGCTTGCGATCAGCATCACGCCCCAAAGCGTGCCGGGCATGGCGGCTTCCAGATTCTGCAGGCGTTTCTCCCGGTACTTCACCATCTCGTTGACGCGGGCGAGCACTTCAATCAGCAGCACGCGCTCACGGTCGTCATGGGGCGTGATGCGGTTGGCCGTGGCGAACATGTTGTTGAACGCAGCCTCCGTGTCGGCATCAGGACGCGCTTGCTGCTGCATGCTCGGCCATTCGTCGTGGACGACATGCTCCAGATACGTGATCAGCTCGCGCCGCGCGGTGGTGGCGCTCGGGTGCGAGAACGCAGAGAGATCGCGGGCAAGTTCCGTGGCACACGCAGCTTCGGCGGCGACGATGTCGGCGGCGGCTTGATACGCACCCCATACCGAGATGGCCGAGAAGGCGACCAGCAGTGAGTTGATGGTCGTGACGGCCGTCATCATGGCGATGGTCATGTTGCGCTGTTCGGCGTCGAGCGTGACTGGAAGAACACGGCGGACTAGCACGTAGCCGCCCAATGCCACGAATAGCGTGGCGAAGACGATGATCGCGCCCATCGCCCATGCGGGGATGTTGTAGAGGAACAGCATGAGGTCACTCCTTGGATGGCCGGTTGGAGGCAGAGGGGGGCGCAGAAGCCGGCGGGTCGCTGGCGGCGAGCATGGCGCGCGTGAAGTCGGCCAGGCGTTGGCGCATCGCTTCGGGTGAGGCGTTGCTGTCGAACGACTGTTGCAGATCGATCAGGTTTGCGGCGAGTTCGCTTTGCCACTGCGTACGCTCACTGGCAGCGCGGGCGCGATAGGTCTGCATGGCAGCGTCGGCATCGGCCCAGCGGTCACCGCGTACGAGTGTTTCGAGCGCATCCACCAGCCGCTGCAATAGCCGGTGCACGGCGGTGGCAGAGAAGCCGCCCAGCATCGCCAGCGTCGGTTTCCCGAAGTTGTGCATGCTGCCGCCATCGAACAGATGCGCCGGCAGCATCTCGACCAGAATCAATCCGGCAATCACGCCGAGGATCAACCGTGCGCAGTAGGACGCGTCGTACTTCGGGTCGTAGGTGGCTGCCGCCACATAGCGATGCGCCTGAAACAGCGTGGCAAACGACGCGCCCAACCCCGCGCAGAACAGCAGGAACAGCGTGTTCCATAACAGGGGCGCGCCGTCCGAATCGAGGAAGCCCCGGTCGATGTTTGCGCTCGATACGTCGGGCGACATGCCGGTGGCAATCACGGCGATCAGGAAGACGATCGCAGCGCTGGTCAGCAGCCGGATCAACGGCACAGGACCGAGCCATGGGAATGGATGATCGCTGCGATGCTGCGTGTCGAGCAGCGTGACGGCCTGCGGCGTGGCTGGTGCAATGGCGGCTGCAAGCTTGCGGTGGATGGCTGCCAGCGCGTGGTGCGGTGTGGCCTGCGGCGGCATCTGGCGGTCGATGAGCGGGCCGAGCTGGGCGATGAGTTCTGGCGCGACTGGCAAGCCGTGGTGCAGGGCGTAGCGGGCCATCGCTTCACATTCTTCACGCAGTTGTTCAACGAGGGGCGGGATTGGTTGTGGCTGCGGAGCCGCACGCGGGCGTAGCCAATGCGCGAAGCCGAGCGGGATCATGCGAGCCTCCCGTCGTTGGATGGCATGCTCGGCAGGAAGGTAGAAAGCGAGCCGCGTTGCAGGTGTGGGCTGTTGTGTCGCATGGTGGCTTTCGTCGGCAGGGCGGGCCGTGCACGGCCCCGGCTTGCCCCGTCGCTTGTCTCACGCGGGGCCAATCCACTTTGCGTCGCGCGTGCGAGCCCGCCAATGCAACGGAAGTCACGAACGACGGCCTAACGAAAGACACAGGACAGAAAAGAGAAAACGCCCGCGGCCTTTCGGCGGCGGGCGCAATGACAGCTTGGAGACGACAACTGCTACGGTGACCGTGCTCCGGTCAGGCGCGTGCGGCGTGCGGATCGACCCGGAAGAAGGACATCGTAGCGTTGAGCTCTTGCCCCTGGTCCTGCAGCGATTGCGATGCGGCTGCGGCTTCTTCCACCAGCGCCGCATTGCGCTGCGTGACTTCATCCATTTGCGAGATCGCCTGGTTGACCTGTTCGATGCCGCGCTTCTGCTCGACCGATGCGGCGGCAATCTCTTCCATGATGTGCGTGACGCGGGCCACCGCTTGCGTGACCTCCGTCATCGTCTCGCCGGCCTCGCCCGCCAGCGTGGAGCCGTCGTGAATGCGTTCCACCGACGAGGCGATCAGTTCCTTGATCTCCTTGGCCGCCGTTGACGAGCGCTGCGCCAAGCTGCGCACCTCGCTGGCGACGACCGCAAAGCCGCGGCCTTGCTCGCCCGCACGTGCGGCTTCCACGGCGGCATTCAGCGCGAGGATGTTGGTCTGGAACGCGATGCCTTCGATGATGCCGGTGATGTCTGCAATCTTGCTCGAGCGCTCGCTGATGTCGTGCATGGTCGATACGACTTGACCAACGACCGTGCTGCCTTTGAGCGCCACTTCCGAGGCGGTGGAGGCGAGCGCGGTGGCGTGCTGTGCATTCTCGGCGTTCTGCTTCACGGTGGAAGTCAGCTCTTCCATGCTGGCTGCCGTTTCCTGCAGCGACGATGCCTGTGCTTCCGTGCGCTGGCTCAGGTCGGCATTGCCCGCCGCAATCTGTTTGGCTGCGCCGGCCACGCTGCTGCTGCTGTCGCGCACCTTATCGACGATCTCGGTCAGGCGGCCGTTCATGTCGCGCAGGGCAGAGAGCAGGTGGCTCGTCTCATCCTTGCCTTGTACGTCGATGCGGCTGCTCAGATCGCCGCGCGCCACCGTCTGGGCGACATCCACCGCCGTGCGGATCGGCTGCGTGATCGAGCGTGTGATGATGATGCCGGCGATCACTGCCAGCAGCACCGCGCCGATCGACAGGCCGGCCAGCAGATTGCGCTGCATGACGTACTGCGCCTCATACGCCTGTACGAGCTGTTCCTGGCGCTCGTGCGTGTAAGTGGCATACGCGTCGGTGGCCTTGATTAGGGCGGCCAGCAACGGGCGGCATTCGTTGTCCATCTTCTGGATGGCTTCGTCGTGTTTGCCGGCCAGTGCCAGCCCGACGATGTCGGTCGCCACGGGGCCGTACTGGGCTTCCACGCGATTGATGTCTTCCACCAGCGTACGGGCGCGGTCGTTGACGTCCTTGGCGCCCGCAATCATGTCGTTGAGCTGCTTGAGCTTGCTCTTCACATCGTCGTGCGCACGAAAGACGTCAGCCTTCTCCAGATCCAGATCTTTTGGCGTGACCACGAGGACCAGGTTGCGTGCGGCGATGGCGCGGCGATCCACCGCCGTGCGCACGTCGTTGGCGACGTCTGCGCGGGCGCTGATGCCGTGCACGTAGTTCGAGAATCCTTCGGTCGATTCGGACAGCGCCCGCAACGACATGCCCGATACCACGACAACAATGGCTGCCAGCACGCCAAAGCCCGTTGTGAGCTTGGCTTTGATGGTCATCTGAAAAAGGTTCACAGCGTCCTCCGGTTTGCTGAATGAATTGAGATGTGGTCGCGCACCGGAGCGGCTTGAGAAAGACGGTCGACGACCACTTTAGTTATGCGCAAGGGCTGCGTAGTTAAGAAAGGGACAGGTTGTGTCACGGTGTGACCGATTTTCCCTAGTTGGATTTTCCGGTCTCCACGGGGTTATCGGCATTGAAAAGAAAATCCTGAATAACATTCTTCTGAGCGTTTTCACTTAATGCGGATTAGGGCGGTTGTTTTGCTGATGAAACCTTGCCTGGCAAGGGCTGGGGCGCCATCGTTTCGAATCGTGGGATGGATTATGCAGGCTGGATGGCGCCAACGTTTTCCTACTCTATTTGCGTTATTTATATTCAGATGTCGATATTTTCACTACAGTATTCGCGATGCGTAGTTTTGCGGATGTAATTGCCGGATTACATATTTTGGTGGTGCCTGGTATCTAAAGAAAACGGCCCGCGAAGCGGGCCGTCAGATCACCGCGGACGGGCGCTTGCTACAGCACCGTGGCCGGCACCACGGGCAGCACAACCTTCGAGGGATGGGCCGCATCGCTGTAGACCGTCAGCACGCCGAACAACGAGTTGAGCAGCGTGGGCAGCGGCGGCACGCCTTGCGGCAGGTTGCTTGCACCCACGGCTACCCGCAGCTTGTGGCCCTTGGCGATGAGCGCGCTGGTCGGGAATACCTCGACCGGCACCATCACGGCTTGACCCGGCATGAGCGGCTGGACGGAGCCGGGCGTGAACGGATGCCATGGCTGGATCATCAGGCCGTTCATCGTGCGCGAACGGCTGGCGTCCACCGCACGCAACGAGGCCGTCTGGAGGCCATCGGTGAGCGGCGTGACATTGCCCGCCCCGTCCACGTCGTCAATGCGTACCGAGACGCCGGCGTCCAGCGCAGTGGTCGAGATCCACACATCCGCTTCGATCGGCCCGTTGAGGTAGACATCGGCCGGCATGGGCGGCGTCTCGAACTTCACATCGGCGGCTTCGGCGATGGTGTCGTCGGTCTGGCACGGCAGCGGGAGGAAACCCGTCAAGCCGGCGGTCCATTGCGACAGGCTGATCGAACATGCGCCGTTCAGCGGCAGCTGTGCGACCGTGTTGGACGCTTCGTTTGCCGCAGGCGCGGTGGCCGACAGGCTCTTATCGCCACGCAGAAAGAGCTGCTGCGCCTGCGCCTGTGGATGCGGCCAGTCCGTGGCCGTGGCGTAGTGGCCGAGGCCGGTCACGTATTGCGTGACGTTGGGAAGCGCATCGGCGCCCACGTTCAGTCCTTTGACGTATTGGTCGAACCATTGCAGTTGAATGTGGTTCAGCGGCGGCACGCCGTCGACGGGTAACCCGCTGCCCAACGCGGCCTGCAGATGTGTCCATGGGCCGATCAGCAGCTTGGCCGGCGCCTGCGTCTTGATGCTCTCGTACGTGAGCGGTTCACTGCGCTGGAAAAGATCGTGCAGGCCGCCCACCGCGAAGGTCGGCACCTTGATCTTGCCGTCGTTCTCCAGCGGCGAGCGTGTCGCCCAGAACGCGCCGTCGTAGGCCGTGGCCGTGCTGCCCAGCAGCGCCTGGAGCATGGTCGGCAACTGGAAGGTCGTGACGGCAGACACCAGATGCTGCAGAACAGCCGGCAACCCGATGGTCGGGTCCGTCACCAGCGTCGGATCGGTCAGGCTCAGTACCGATACCAAACCGAACCACGCCGGTATGAACGTGAGATTCGTCTGCCCACCCGTGAAGACGATGTCGCGGTAGCCATCGCCAATCGGCACGATCGGGAACGCCGCCTTGACCGCAGGGTGGTTCTGCGCCGCCGTGATGACCGTCGTGATGCCGAGGTATGACACGCCGTAAAGGCCGATCGCGCCGTTGCTCCACGTTTGCTGCGTCACCCAGTCGACCACATGGCCGTAGTCGCTTTGTTCGTCGGCGCCAAAGGCATCCCACGCCCCCTGCGACTGACCGGTGCCGCGCACATCCACCACCACCGTCGCATAGCCATGCTGGACGATGTACGGATCGGCCGCGCCCAGCGCTGCACCGATCGATGCTTCGTATTGCGCGTTGCCGCCGTTGTACGACGTCTGCACCAGCACCGTGGGGAACGTCCCCGCAGCGGCCTTGCCCGATGCGTCGGCGGGCAACGTCACATACGCCGCGAGCTTCGTGCCGTCGGGCATGGTGATGTACTGCATGGCCTGCCGCGCGACGCCCGCATACAGAGCGGGCGGGTTGTAGTCGACCCACTTGGCGCCAGCGTTGCTCGTAATGGACGTGCCTGGCTGCGCCGGTGTGGCGCGCGTACCAAGCGTGGTCCAGTTGACTGCGGCGGGCTGCGCCGGTTGTGTTGGCTGCGCGGTGTTTGAATCTGCGGGGATGCTGTTGGCGACGGCTGAACTGTCACCGCCGCCGCAGCCCGGCAGCGAAAGCGCCGCGCACAGCAGCGCCGACATCAGCATGCGGCCGTGCCGCACGCGTGGGTTGCCCATTTGCATGGGGTGTCTCCTCTTGAATGCTTTTGTTGTGGGGGGGGGGATGGCCGGCACGCCGAGGGTGGCGGCATGCGGCCGGTCGCTCCCGGTGGGGAAGCGAAGCAAGCGAAGAGGCCGGCGCAGAAGAGGGGTGGGTGACACGACCGACCGCGCGCCGGCGGGCTTGGGCGCACGGATAAAGCACCAAGCATGCCCACGCCACGACACCCGCAGATGGCGCTGTACGGCGGTGTGGCATGTGTTTCGGGGCTCGGAACGCTACCGGCGTTACGTAACGTTCCGCGTAACAAGGGGCCTGCTACAGCCGTTTTCAGATGAGGAATCCGCACCCCACCAATGGAGGGATGCTGCCCGCGAAGCCGCGTCAGCAGGGTGTTTCAAACACATCAAAACGACAATGCGTGCATGCAAAAGCGCGCATTGACCGGCTCAGTGGCGTTGGCATGGACGTTGCATATTTAGGCTGCACGCCCGGCACAGGGCGCCACACGAAGAGCGCAACAACAGCACAGACAGCAAGGGGGCCATCATGAATCGCACCATTCAAGACGTCGAGATTGCCGCTGCCATCGACTCGGACCTGCTCCGCCGCCGCGAGCAGTTTGCCGGTCAGCCCGCCGCCTGGCGGGTGTGGTCAGAAGCCGCGCACGTTGCCACATTGAATGAGCGCGCACGCTCTGCGTTTATCGAGCACGTGGCCAATAGCCGCGGTGCCGATATTGCCCTGCGCCTGTTGCTCAAAGCGCAGTCGATTCGCGATCAGATTACACAGACCCTGCTGACGAGCGAGACGCAAGCTACGCTGCATTGAGTTACGCGAGGGGATGCCGACCGCGCAGACGCGTCGGCGGCGGTGGGATGCAAAAGGCCTTGTCGGGAGACCGGGCCTTTTGTTTGAGCGGACCTTGGCGAGCCCGTACGGTGTGCTACAATCGCGGGCTTCGGAGAGATGGATGAGTGGTTTAAGTCGCACGCCTGGAAAGCGTGTATAGGTTAATAACCTATCGGGGGTTCGAATCCCCCTCTCTCCGCCAAGAATCCAAGGCCCGAGCGCGCAAGTGCTCGGGCCTTTTTGCATTCCGGGCGGTTGCCATGTCGAGGTGGACCACTATTGCTGACATCAGCCGTTTGAACGTACGCTTGGCCAGCAAAAAAATCACAAGAGCCAAGGAGACCACCGCCCCATGGATTTGGACGTCAACCACAAGCCGGTCAGCGTTGATTGCGACCCGGCCACGCCCCTGTTGTGGGTGCTGCGTGATCACCTGAACCTGACCGGTACGAAGTTCGGCTGCGGCGTTGCGGCGTGCGGCGCCTGCACGGTGCATGTGGACGGCGCGGCCGTGCGGTCCTGCGTGCTGCCGGTGGCGGCCGTGGCCGGCAAGCACATCACCACCATCGAGGGACTTGCCGGCGGCGAGGGCAAACGCCACGCACTGCAACAAGCCTGGATAGACGAACAGGTGCCCCAGTGCGGTTACTGCCAATCCGGCATGCTGATGGCCGCGGCGGACTTGCTGGCCCAACACCCTGATCCGACTGATGCCGACATCGACGCGGCCATGACCAACATCTGCCGCTGCGGCACGTATCCGCGCATGCGCGCTGCCATCAAGCGCGCCGCCAAGGCGTTGCGGGAGGGCCGCGCATGAACGCGAAATCAACGAAACCGCGTAGCGGACGCCGCCGTTTCCTGCTCGGCGCGCTTGGCATTGGCGGCGCGCTGGTGGTGGGTTGGGGCGTGATGCCACCGCGCAGCCGCGTGGGCGACGCGAGCGTCTTCCCCGAGCACAACGGCGAGATTGCGCTGAACGGCTGGATCAAGATCACGCCCGAAGGCAACGTCGTGCTCGCCATGCCGCGTGTGGAGATGGGGCAGGGCATTCACACCGCACTGTCGATGCTGGCGGCGGAAGAGCTGGACATTCCGCTCTCGCGCGTGAGCATCGAAAGCTCGCCCGTGGAGCGCATCTACGGCAACGTCGTGGCCATGGGCGACAGCTCGCTGCCGCTGCATCCTGATAGCGCCGACAAGACATGGGCCCGCGCACTGCACTGGATCATGGCCAAGAGTGCGCGCGAGATCGGTCTCATCATTACCGGCGGTAGCAGCAGCACCGCCGATGGCTGGCAGCCGGTGCGCGAGGCTGCCGCCACGGCGCGGGCGGCGCTGGTGCAAGCTGCAGCACGCGAATGGAATGTGTCGGCTGCGGAAGTCAGCATCCGTGATGGCCAGTTGATTGGCCCCGGCGGCAAGCAATCCACGTTTGGCGAGATGGCCAAGTCGGCGCGTGGTATTTCTGCGCCGTCCAACGTCACGCTCAAGCCGGCTTCGCAATACCAGTTGATCGGCAAGCCGGCGCCGCGCAATGATCTTGCTGCGAAGACAGATGGCAGCGCGCGCTTCTCCATCGACACGCGCCTGCCCGGCATGCTGTATGCCGCCGTCGTGATGTGCCCGGTGTTTGGCGGCAAGCTCAAGACGTTTCAATCGAAAGCGGCGCTTGGCATGCCGGGCGTGCGTTACGTGGTGCCGTTTGAGGGCACTGCCGGCGGCGCACCCGGCGTGGCGGTGGTGGCTGATCATTACTGGCAGGCGCGTCAGGCGCTGGCAACGATCGAGCCCGTGTGGGACAACGGCCCGCATGCCAAGCTCGATTCGGCAGGCATTCGGCAGCAGCTCGTGAGCGCGCTCGACAGCGACAAGGGTGGCTTCACGTATCGATCCATGGGCGATGGCCTGAAAGCCTTCGACAAGGCCGATGGAGCCACCCTCGTCGAGGCCGAATACACCGCGCCGTATCTTGCGCATACCACGATGGAGCCGATCAACTGCACCGCGCAGGTGACGCAAGACGGCGTGCATCTCTGGGCGCCCACGCAGGTTGCCACGCTGGCACAGCTGGTGGCGGCACGCGCGGCAGGTGTGAGCGGCGACAAGGTGCATATCGACATCCCGCTCATCGGCGGCGGTTTCGGGCGACGGCTGGAGTCGGATTTCATCGGCCAAGCCGTCACCATCGCCACCAAGACCGATGGCAAGCCCGTGCAGGTCATCTGGTCGCGCGAAGAGGACGTTCGCCACGACTTCTATCGCCCGCAAGCCATCGCCCGGCTCAAGGCGCGTGTCGAGAACGGCAAGGTCACAGCGATCGCGTCGCGCAGCGCCGGCCAATCGATTCTGGCAGGCGAGCTGGATCGCCTGTTTGGTGCGCCGTCGGCGGGTATCGACCGCTACACCGCTGAAGGTTTGTTCGACTTGCCGTACGAAATCGAGCACGAGCACGTCGCGCACCTGGCAGTCGATCTGCCGATTCCCGTGGGGTTCTGGCGCAGCGTTGGCCACTCGTATAACGGGTTCTTCATGGAGGGCTTTCTCAACGACGTGGCGGCCGCTGCCAAGCTTGACCCGCTGGCGATGCGGCGTGATTTGCTGAAGGCCCACCCGCGTGAGCTGAAGGTGCTGGACACGGCCGCCGAGGCCGCCGGCTGGGGGCAACAGCTCGCCCCGGCGGCCGACGGTGCCCCACGCGCGCGCGGCATTGCGCTGCATCCGAGCTTCGGCTCCGTGGTCGCGCAGGTGGTCGAGGTGTCGATGAAGGACGGCAAGCCGCGCGTGCATCGCGTCGTCTGCGCGGTCGATTGCGGCACGGTGGTCAACCCGGGCATCGTAGCGCAGCAGATGGAAAGCGCGGTCATCTTTGGCCTGACGGCGGCACTCTATGGTCGGATCGACATCAAGGACGGCCAGGTCGTGCAGTCGAACTTTCCGGACTATCCGGCGCTCAAGATGGCCGAGGCGCCCGTTATTGAAACGCACATCGTGCCGAGCACCGCAGAACCCAGCGGCATGGGCGAGGTGGGTGTGCCGCCAATTGCGCCGGCCGTGGCCCATGCCGTGGCGCAGTTGACGGGCAAACCGGTGAGGCAGTTGCCCATCGTCTGACGGTCTGCTGCCGCGGCGTTGAACTCACAGCAGCGCATGGCGGATGGCAAACGCAGCCGCCTCCGCCCGGTTGGCGCTGTGCGTCTTGCTCAGGATGCTGCTCACGTGGTTTGCCACTGTGTTGGGGCTGACGAACAACTCACGGGCAATCTGGCGGTTGCCCTTGCCCTGCGCGACCAAGCGGAGCACCTGGGCTTCGCGTCGACTCAACCCCGCAGGATAGTGCTCCACCGGAGCAGTCTTGACCGACGCTCTGGCGGCCTCGATGCGCGCCAGCAGACTGGCCATCCCGAGCGTTGCCGCTTCGTCTTCTGCGGCGCTCAACAAGGTATCGGCGCGATCGAGATCGCTCGGGTCGGCGCGACGTAAGAGCATCTGCGCAAAGTCCAGCCGCGTGCGTGCGAGCGCTGGCCTTGCACCTTGGCGTTCGTTCATCTCCAGGGCGGCCTGAAAATGTTGTTGCGCTTGCGGCCAGTTGCCCATCGTTGTGGCCAATGCGCCCAGGATCGCATCGGCTGCGCCAAACGAGGCGATCGCGGTGCCGAACACCAGGTTGCGCCTACTGAACGGGGCAAGTAGTTGGTACAGCGCCGTCGCCCTGGCGGCGTCGCCAAGCGCATGGCACACGATGGCCAGATACGTGAGATTGGCTACCCAGACACCATCGCGCGCGATCGTGAGAAAGTCGGCGTTGGCCAGCGTGTCAAACGTCTTGCGTGCTGCCTCCAACTGACCAAGCTCTGCGTGCATCAAGGCGATGCCCGGCTGCCAGATGCCCATCGCGCTGGTGTGCTCAACGAAATGTTCGACCAGAGGCGCCACCTCGTGCAGTCGGCCTTGTTCGCGGCGCAGCATGAACATCTGGACACCGTAGACGCCGGCGGCATCCATGCCGGGCATGCGCCGCGCGATCTCGTAAGCGTTGGGGATCAAGCGCTCTGCATCGGCAAAGCGCCCTTCGAACAGCGCATGCATGGCGCGCGACATGCTAGCGGTGTAATGGATGAAGGGCTGGCGCAGCGTCTCTCCACCGCGCTCGTATTCCTCAAGATTTGCTCGCCAGGCTGCCATGTCGCCGAGTTCAAAGTCATCGAAGAAGCGCCACGCACGTGTTGCACACATCAGCGTGCGGTCGCCGGCCTGCCGGGCCAGTTCGTAGGCTTCATCCGAGGCGGCGATGCGCTCGGCAATGTGCTCCTGCTGCCAGCGCAGCGACACGGTCGCAACCAGGGTGTCGGCCAGTGTTGCGGGGTCGGCGGCCCGGCGCGCCACTGCGATGGCCTGCTCATGCACCCGGCTTGCTTGTGCCTCCTCGCCGCTGAAGATGAGGGCGCGCGCCAGGGCGCTCAGCAGGCGGGCGCTCATCACGGGCTCGTCGCTGCCCTGAGCTGCGAGGGCCTCGCGCAGGAGTTCGGCCGCGGGGCCGCCTGGCAGTCCTGGCGCCCAACTCGCGGTTTCGAAGCCAAGCGCGGCGTGAGCGAGTTCCCTTGTATTGCCGTACTCCGCGCTCAAGCGAGCCGCCTCCTTGAACGTCTGCATGGCCTGGAGCCAATCACCGGCATGGCTGTGCGCGGCACCTAGCGCATTGAGCAGGCCGCAGCGTGCCTCGCGCGCAAGGCCGCTGCCAGCGTCCATGGCCTGCAGTGCCATCTGGCAGTAGCGTGCCGATTCTTCGTGCGCGAGCTGGCGGTCGGCACGCCGCGCCGCACGTTGCGCGTAATCCACCGCGAGTGCGGCGTCCCCTCCGGGCAGGGCGGCCCAGTGGTGATAGGCCAGCGCTGGCAGATGCTGCTCGGGGTCGTCGCCGTGAATCATCTCGATGGCACGCGCCAGCTTCAGATGGAGCCGGCTGCGTCGAGGGATGGGAATCTCGTCGTAGAGGGTCTCGCGAAACAAGGCATGGGCAAAGTGATAGTGGCCGGGGTCGCGCAAGGCCTCGACCACACGCGCCTGCAGGGCTTCGTCGATGGCTGCGCTGCAGGTCTCTTCGTCGACATCGCCGGCCAGCGCGGTCAGCAGACGGAATTCGAATGCGCGGCCGATGACCGCTGCCGCGGTAAGCACCTTATTCGCATTCGCGGACAGACGACTCAAGCGGCGCCCGATGACTTCCTTGATGCCCTCCGGAATGCGCAGTACATGGCCCGTGCTGGTGGACGAATTTTCCTGTGCCAGCAGACGGGTCATTTCTCCCACGAACAAGGGGTTGCCTTCCGTTTGCGCATGGACCGCATCGACCAGCGCGGGGGCGACGGTCGTGTCGTCAGCCAGTTCCATCATGTGCGCTGTTTCCGCATGGGTCAGCCCCCTCAGTCGCAACCGTTCGAAGCGTGGTTGGCGCGCCAGTTCGCCTAGCGTGGCCGACAGCGGGTGCTGTCTCGATAGCTCGACATCACGGTACGTCACAAGGAGAAGAATGCGATTGCTGCACACGTCAGGTGCAAGAAACTCGAGCAGTCGCAGGGACGACGCGTCGGCCCAGTGCAGGTTGTCGAGGATGAGCAGCAGCGGATGCTGTTGTGCCGCGCGCTGCCAGAAGGTGTTCACTGCGTCGAAGAGTCGGAAGCGCGCCTGCGCGACTTCGGTACTTGGCGTGGCAACTGCGCGATCACGCACCGGATCGGGCAGCCGATCTGCAAGGTCGGGCACGATTTCCGCGAGCGGCGCTACCCCACAGGCCAATGCCTGGTGGATGCTGTCTTCGTCGTGTGAGGCAATCCAACTTCGTACCAGTTGTTGCCAAGGCCAGTAGGGCGGTGCGCCGGGCTCCTCGTTGCAGCGGCCCCAGAGCACTTGCATGCCGCGTTGTTCGGCCTGTTGGGCAACAATTTCGGCGGTGCGCGTTTTGCCAATGCCGGGTTCCCCAGCCAACGCAGCAATGCCACCAGTACCGTCTTGCGCTCGCGCCAGCAGGTGGCCCAGTACCTCGAGCTCACGCTCGCGGCCAACGAAGCGCGCCGTCGCTGGCGCATTGTCGGTGTCGCAGGCGCTGTCGCTTAGCGCTGCAGATTCAGCCGGTAGCGGTCTGCCGCAGCCGTCGCAAAACCTCGCGTCGGGCCGGCACAATCGGTGGCAGCGAGCGCAATGCATGGTTGCAGAGCGTCACACGAAGCTCTCCGGACGCACTTGGGTCACCTCGATCACGACGTCAGCAGGCAGGCTTGCCAGGTGTGCCGCCTGTCGGATGGCATCCGCGCTTGGGGCCTCGTAAAGACAATAGGTTTTCTTGCGGTCGGCAGAGAGGAAAGAGAAGACCCAGTTCACACCAACATCTGCATTGATGTGCTGGATGTTCGCAACGCTTGCGGCGCCGATCTCCAATTGTTCCGCAAACTGACGTTCGATGAGAAACAGCGGCATTTTTCTTCCCTCCTGACGCTTCGACGGGCCATGCCGCCATTGCGTTTTATTGAAGGCCGAAGATGGGGCAAAACAAATAGTCAGTATTGACTATCCCAGGACAGACCGACCGCCACACAAGAATGATCAAGGCAGCGGATAGAACTGGCGATGTCCCGCTTCTAGACTTCCTTCACCATCCCCCACGCCTGATGTTCCGCTCTGCAGACCCAGCCAGATCGGTTCCGTGGCGCTTGCCCAGGAGATCAACATGCTCGAAGACGCCACGGTGCAGGCCTTCCGTGCGCAATTGCGGGGGCCGCTCGTCGAACCGGACGATCCGCATTACGACGCGGCACGCCGTGTCTACAACGCGATGATCGACAAGCGGCCGCGCTTCATCGCGCAGTGTTCAGACGTAGCCGACGTGATTGCGTCAGTCAACTTTGCGCGCAACAACGGCTTGCTGCTGGCCGTGCGCGGTGGCGCTCACAATGGCGGCGGTCTGGGTGTGTGTGACGACGGTTTGGTGATCGATCTGGCCCGTCTGCGCGGCATTCGTGTCGATCCTGTCGCCCACACGGTGCGCGCCGAAGGCGGCTGCACATGGGGAGACGTCGATCATGCGACGCACGCATTCGGTTTCGCAACGCCGGCGGGCATCATCAGCACCACCGGGGTTGGCGGGCTAACCCTGGGAGGAGGGATCGGTCATCTGGCACGGCGCTTTGGCCTGACGATCGACAATCTGCTGTCGGTCGATATCGTGCTGGCCGACGGCAGCTTCGTAACTGCCAATGCGCATGCCAATGACGATCTGTTTTGGGCGGTGCGCGGCGGCGGTGGCAACTTCGGTGTCGTAACCTCATTCGAGTTCCGCCTGCATGCGGTGAGTAGCGTGGTCGCGGGTCCCACGCTGTGGCCGCTTGATAAAGCCGCCGACGTTCTGCGCTGGTATCGCGACTTCCTGCCGAAGGCACCGCCCGAACTCAACGGCTTCTTCGCTTTTCTTACGGTGCCGCCAGCACCACCGTTCCCGCCCGCGCTGCATCTGCAGAAGATGTGCGGCGTTGTGTGGTGCTACACGGGCGACCCTGCAGCGGCGGAAGAGGCATTCGCGCCAGTTCGAGCGCAACAGCCCGCGCTGTACGGCGTAGGGGCCATGCCCTATCCGATGTTGCAAACCGCCTTTGATGCGTTATATCCGCCCGGCCTGCAGTGGTATTGGCGGGCCGACTTCGTCAACGACCTGCCGGAAGAGGCTATTGCACTGCATGTGGAACATGGTTCGAAACTGCCGACCATGCATTCCACGATGCACCTGTATCCGATCGACGCTGCCGTGCATCGCATGGGGCGCAAGGAGACGCCGTTCGCCTACCGCGATTCGAAATGGGCGGCCGTCATCGTGGGCGTTGACCCCGACCCTGGCCAGCGCGAGCGCATCACGAATTGGTGCAAGGGGTACTGGGACGCACTGCATCCCTATTCGGCAGGCGGCGCCTATGTGAATTTCATGATGGACGAGGGGCAGGAGCGGGTGCAGGCCACCTACCGCGACAACTACGCCAGGTTGGCAGCGATCAAGGCCAGATACGATCCCGGCAACCTGTTCCGTGTCAACCAGAACGTGAGGCCCGCGTCGTGAGCATGCTCATTTTGATCAGTTGGTTGCAGGACACCCATCCTGCAGGAAAGGAGGTGTGAAATGGACAAGAGACTGTGGGTCGTCGTCACGGCAATTATTGCGGCGTTAGGTGCAACCGTGACGTATGCGAGCACCACACGGGATGTGTACACGGATGGCACCGCCTCCATGGAGGCGCGCAATCCTTACACCGATGGCGGTCTGGCCACGAGGTTCGACGTCCATGCGGATGGCGCAAGGGCTGGAAAATTCGATTCCTATACCGAAGGCATGCGTGTACCCACGACGGACGGCGTGCGCTAGTCTGTCTGCAAAGAAAAAGCCGCAGGTTTGTGCCTGCGGCTTTTTTTCTTTGGGGCGATGCCGCCCGGCTCAGGCCGCGTCCGGAAACACGGGCTCGCCCAGATTCAGCATCAGGCGATTCGCCCACGCAAAGATGGCCACGGCATGTATCAGGTCGAGAATCTCCGCATCCGTCAGGCCAGCATCCTTGAGCGGCTTCAGGTCTTCGCCACGCACATCTCCAGGGCGCAGTGTCAGGTCGATCGAGAACAGCACGATGGCACGCTCACGCGCATTCGTGCCTGCGATGTGCGGATCTTCAAAGACCTGCTTGATGACGTCGTTGCGCTTGGCAAGCTGCTCGAAGCGTTGCGCGTGGACAGACGCGCAATACACGCAGCCGTTCACGCGCGACACCACGGCGCTGGCGAGTTCACGTTCAGCACGCGACAGGCCGCCCGGCGCATACATGATCGCGTTGAACGCCGCCGAGCGCTGTCGCAGGATCTCGGGCTGGTGAACGAGAAAGCGGTAGTAATCCGAGGTTTTCGCCTTGGGGTGGCTTTCTTCCAGCACGGCGATCTGCTCGGGCGTGGCGCGGTCGAGGTCCACCACATCGAGCCACGCCTGCCACTCAAGCGATTCGTTGGTGAAGCCGTGGGCGCGGATGATCTCGGTCATGCTGCGGTCTCCGTGGAGGCGTTGGCGCTGCAGGTGCCGGCAGCTTCGCGAAGCGCGCGCAGGCCGGCGACGAGCCGCGTCTGATACGACAGGAAGGCAATGAGTTGCGCGAGCGTCACGACGTCGGCCGTGGCAAGGCCCGCTGCGGGCAGGCGCAACAGCGCGTCGCGGTCGCCCTCGATGGGGCGCTCGACGAGCGTGCGCGTAAAGGTGAGGATGGCGCACAGGCGTGCGTCGGTCAGCGTGTCGATATCGCCGTGGTCGACCGCTTGCAGGGCATCTGTGTTGACGGGCGCGTTCGCGAGGCGCGCGCGGTAGTGCTCGGCCAGTTCCGGCGCGGGCGTCAGGCTGCAGGCGTACAGCGCCACGAGCAGGCGTTCGCCCAGCGTGAGGCCGGGCAGGGCGGCGTCGAACAGCGCTTCGTAGCTGCCTTGCGTGGCCGTTGCGACTTTTTCGCGCGCGTGGCGCAGCGCATGCGTGGGGCTACCGTCGCCGAGGTCGGCAACCTGGTCGACCACGTCTTGTGTGGGCGTGAAATCCATTGATGAAAGGCTCCGGGAGTCGGGTACGGAGGCGCCACGCGCAGCCACTGCGCTGGCGAGGAAGCGCCGCACCGCTGCCCACGATTGGGCATCGGCGCGCGCGTTGGCGCGTGGCTCGCCGCCGCCGGTGCTGATGCGGCCCGACACCGGGTGCGCATACACGAGCTGCGTGGTCGGCACGTACGGGAAGACGATGGCGTGGCCCGCGCCTTCGTAATCGAAATGTTGGACGGGGTAGGGGTGGCGTACCTCGGCCAGCTTGCCGGTGACCATGCGTGAGTAATCGCTCGAGGGCCAGGAGCCGTCATCCGTGGCGGATAGCAGCAGCACCGGCCCGCGTGTGCGTTCGATGCGGATGCGCGCACGTGCCACGGCATCGGCATCTTGCAGCGCGGTGCGGATGGCGCGTTCATGCCGATGCGGCGCGGGACCTTCGTCAAACGGTGCCCAGGTCGCGGTGCGGTTGCCTTCCCACAGATGCGGCAGCGGCTGACCGCGATACAGCCACGTCGGGCCCTCGCGTCCGATAGCGGGGTCGGCAGCATTCTGCCCGCTGTGCACGACGGCGCCTGGCACGTAGCCGATGACCGCAGACACCGCTTCAGGGAATGTCGCGCCCAGCAGCAATGCCAGTTCACCCCCGCGCGACTGGCCGCTCACGGCAACGAAGTCGTGCAGCGGCTCCACGCGTTTGCGCAGCCAGGCGAGCGCGCGCTCGAAGTATTCCAGCGGCGTGTTCGAGATGTAGTCCGACAGCCCCGGCGCTTTGAAGTACGCCAGCGCAAAGGCGGCATAACCGTGCGAGGCAAACAGTGCCGCGCGTGGCTCATTGATGCCGCCGCCCGAGCCGTTGAGGATGAGCACGGCAGGGCGCGGGCCCGGGTGCGCATACGGATCGGGGAGGTAAAGCGTGCCGACAAGACCTTCGTCACGCACGTCGTGGCGCGTCACGCCCGGTGCGGCCAGCCGTTGCACGAAGCTCGCATGGACCGACTCGCCGTTGGCCGTGGCCGTCAGCGTGGTCGTCAACGGCTCCGTGGCTGGGTGCGGAAACACCTCGCGTGCTTTTCCGTCATCCGGGCGCTGGCTCCAGATGATGCCCATCGCGCTGACGCCGGTGTAATCACCGGAGACGGGCGCGTCGCGTGTCAGGTCGACAGTGCCTTGCGCGTCGGCAACGAACACGGCGCGGCTGTGCCACAGCACGCCATTGCCGCGACGCGTTTGCGCCACGATGCCGACCTGCGCGCCGGGAGCAAGCCCCGTCACAACGATGCTGCGCGAGACATCGATCAGGTCATCCGCCGGCGTCACGCTGAGCGCGAACGTTCCCATGGCGCTTACTTGCCGTCCTTGGTGACCATTTGGGCGGCCGTGCGATCGCTCGTCATCGGCGTCACCTTCAGCCCCTTCTTGGCGGCCCATACGTTCTGGTAGTGGTACAGCGGCATTACGCCTACGTCATCCGACACCAGCTTGACCGAGTGGCGCAGGATGGCCGCGCGCTTTTCCACGTTGAATTCTTCAGTGGAGGCGTTCAGCGCGTTGTCGACAGCCGCATTGCTGTAGTGGCCCCAGTTGGACGCACCCAGACCCTTCTTGGTATCGACGGTGGCCAGCACGTTGACCAGCGCGTAGCTTGCTTCGCCCGTGCCGTTGCCCCACGCCAGCATGCTCATCGCATATTCATTCTTGTTGGCGCGGCCCGAGTAGACCGACCAGGGCACCACTTCCACGCGCGCCTTCACGCCGATGCGCGTCCAGAACTGTGCCACCGCCTGCGCCGTCTCGGGGCCTTGCGGGTAGCGGTCGTTCGGCACGTGCATCACCAGGTTGAAGCCTTGCGGAAAGCCTGCATCGGCCAGCAGCTTCTTGGCCTGCGCGGGGTCGTAGGCGATGTCCTTCACGTCGGGGTTGTAGCCGTACGTGTCCGACGGCATCCACTGGTTGGCGACGGTGGCGGCGCCTTGCAGGATGCGGTCGACGATCGCCTTGCGGTCGATCGCCAGCGACAGCGCGCGGCGCACGCGCACATCCAGCAGCGGGTTGTTCGGCAGCGGTTTGCCGTCGTTGCCGGTGATGTATTGATTCTCGCCTTTGCGGAAGCTCGGCTGCAGCAGCATCACGCGCAGGCCGGGGTAGGCAAAGACCTTCACGTTGGGCGACTGGCGCAGGCGCGCCAGGTCCGACACTGACACCTTGTCGATGACATCGACCTCGCCTGAGAGCAGGTTGGCCGTACGTGCGGCAGCATTGTTGATGTAGCGGTAATTGACCTTCTCCCAGAGCTGCTTGCCGCCCCAGTAGTTGTCGTTGCGCGCCATCACCACGCGATCGCCCGGCACATACGAGACGAACTTGTAGGGGCCGGTGCCCACCACGGCGCGGCCGGCGTTGTAGTCCTCGGTGGACGATTTCTCGCCCACATGCTTGCTGACGATGTGCACGGACGCCAGATTCAGCGGCAGGTCCGGGTTCGGGATGTTCGTCTTGATGATCAGCGTCAACGGGTCTTTGGCCGTGACCGACTCCACCGTGCGCAGATAGCCCGCGAACGTTGCCACGCTGCCCGGCACGCTGCGCGCGCGCTGGTACGAGAAGATGACGTCATCGGCCGTGAACGGCTGGCCGTCGTGCCATTTCACGTTCGGGCGCAGCTTGAATTCCCACGTCTTCGGATCCAGCGTCTTCCACGACAGGGCCAGGCCCGGCTGCAGCTTGTTCCACTTGTTTTCGACCAGCAAATCCCAGAAATGCACGTCGACGGAGCGGTCGCCGGCATGGTTGTTCAGCTGCGGGTCGAGCGACGACAGCGGATCGGCAAAGGCGATGTTCAGCGTCTGCGCGCTGACAGCACCGGCAGCGGCAAACAGCGCTACAGCAAGCGACGAGGCTAGGAGGCGTTTCACGTGGGTTCCCTTTTCCTGTTTTTGGAATCGTTGGCTTATTGAATGTCGTTCAGGTCGCGTCGTTCAGGTGGCACGCGCTGACGTGGTTGACCGCAATGCCGCGCAGCGTCGGCGTCTCGGTCTTGCAGCGGGGCATGGCGTGCGGGCAGCGCGGGTGGAAATGGCAGCCGGTCGGCGGGTGCAGGGGGCTGGGCATCTCGCCTTGAATGGCGGTAAACGTCTTGTGCCGGGCCGACAGGCGCGGAATCTCCGCCAGCAAGGTCTGCGTGTAAGGGTGATTCGGGCGGCGGAAGACTTCCTCCGCCGGGGCCGATTCCACCACGCGCCCGAGATACATGATCACCACGCGGTCTGAGAGGTGCTCCACCACGCCCAGGTCGTGGCTGATGAACAGGTAGGTCAGGTTGAGCTGCTCGCGCAGGTCCATGAACAGGTTCAGGATCTGCGCCTGGATCGACACGTCCAGTGCCGCAACCGCTTCGTCGCAGACGAGCATCGACGGCTGCACCGCCAGCGCGCGCGCAATGCCGATGCGCTGCCGCTGGCCGCCGCTGAACTGATGCGGATAGCGGTCGCGCAAGGCAGGGTCCAGGCCGGCGCGCTGCATCTGCGCAGCCACATAATCGGCAAAGTTGGCGCGGTCGGTCAGGCCGTGCACGCGGGCCGCTTCGCCAACGATCTCTTCCACGCGCAGGCGCGGGTTGAGGCTCGCATACGGGTCCTGAAAGATCATCTGGATCTTCAGGCGGGCCGCGCGGGCTTCGTCTGCGGAGAGCGTGTCGACAGCCTTGCCGTCCACGCGCACCTCGCCGTCCGATGGAGGCATCAAGCCGGCAGCAATCCGGCCGAGCGTGGATTTGCCGCAGCCCGATTCGCCGACGAGGCCGACGACTTCACCGGGCTGGATCGCGAGGTCGACGCCGTCGACCGCACGAACGATTGCCGGCGGATGTGCCAGGCCGAAGCGTTGCAAGACGCGATCACCCACACCGATTTTGCGATCACCAAAGCGTTTGCTGACCTGTTTGAGTTCGACAAGCGGCGTGCTCATGCGACCTCCCGCGAGGAAGCGTGCTGCGCGCCCGGATGGAAACAGCGCACGAGGCGACCAACGATCGGTTGCGTGATCTCCGGGGGGACGCTGCAGACATCGGTGGCACGCGGGCAGCGTGCCGCAAACGCGCAGCCTGCCGGCAGCGATAGCAGGTTCGGTGTCATCCCGGGAATCTGGCGCAGGCGTTGGCCGCGGCGGTTCTCGCTGGGCAGGCTGTCGATCAGGCCCATGGTGTAGGGGTGCAGCGGCGCATCGAGCACGGCATCAACCGGGCCGTGTTCGACGATGCGCCCGGCATACATCACGGCCACTTCGTCGGCCAACCCGGCAACGACAGACAGGTCATGCGTGATCCAGATCAGCGCCGTGCCGTGCATGCGCGCGAGCTTCTGCACTTCAGACAAGATCTGCGCCTGGATGGTCACGTCCAGCGCCGTGGTCGGTTCGTCGGCAATGATCAGGTCGGGCCGATGCAGCATCGCAATGGCAATCGCCACGCGCTGGCGCATGCCGCCGGAAAGCTGATGCGGATACGCGCGCAGCCGTTCTTCGGGGCTTGGAATGCCCATCAGGCCGAGCGTGTCGCGCGCATGCTCACGGGCTTGCTTGTGGCTCATGCTGCTGTGCGCGCGCACGGCCTCGATCATCTGGGCATCGATGCGCAGCACGGGGTTGAGCGTCATCATCGGGTCTTGGAAGACCATGGCGATGCGGTTGCCCTGCAGCTTGCGCAGCTCGCGCGGAGCGAGCTTGGTGAGGTCGCGGCCCTGGTAGAGGATCTCGCCGCCGACGACGCGGCCGGGCGGGTCGACCAAGCCCATGATCGAGAAGCCGGTGACCGACTTGCCTGAGCCCGATTCGCCCACCAGCCCGAGGATGCGTCCGCGCGCGAGCGAGAACGACACATCATCCACCGCCGGCAGCACGCCTTCACGCGTGAAGAAATGCGTGCGCAGGTTGCGGACTTCGAGTGTGGTCGCGTTGGTGGACGCCGTCATCGTTGCGCCCTCGGGTTCAGGACTTCACGCAGGCGGTCGCCCACCAGGTTGATGGCCACCAGCGCCAGCAACAGCGCGATGCCCGGATAGAAACTGATCCAGTACTGGCCAGACAGCATGTATTGGTATCCGTTGGAAATCAGCAGGCCCAGAGACGGCTCGGTAATCGGCACGCCTAGGCCCAGGAACGACAGCGTGGCTTCCAGCGTGATCGCGCGCGCCACCTGCAGCGTGCCCACGACGATCAGCGGCGGCAGGCAGTTCGGCAGGATGTGCCTGAGCGCGATGCGCCAGCCGGGCAGGGCGAGCGAGCGCGCGGCTTCCACGTATTCGCGGCGACGCTCGACCAGCGCTTGCCCGCGCACCGTCCGCGCGTAATACGCCCACTCCAGCAGCACCAGCGTCAGCACGACATTGGTGATGCTCTTGCCGAGATAGGCGAGGATCATCATCGCCACCAGCACCGACGGGAACGACAGCAGCAGGTCGACCGTGCGCATGATGAGGCTGTCGACGCGGCCGCCGGCATACGCCGCAATCAGGCCGAGCAGCGTGCCGATCACCGCCGCCACGGCTGCCGAGCCGATCCCCACACCCAGGCTGATGCGCAGGCCATAGAGGATGCCGGAATACAGATCACGCCCCTGGCCATCCGTTCCGAGCCAGTACGTGAACGTGCCCGTGCCGGCCGGCGATCCCGGTGGCAGACGCGAGTCGAGCACGTCGAGCTGCATCAGGTCGTACGGATTCTGCGGCGTGATCCAGGGTGCGGCCAGCGCGGCCAGAATCAGCACCACGACGACCACCAGGCCGAAGATGGCCGCCTTGGAGGCGAGGAAATCCGATGCCACGCGCCGCCAGGGCGATTGCCTGCGCGGGGCGGACGCCGCTGTCGCCGTCGTGGATTGCGAAGTCGTATTCATCATGCAGCCTCCGCGCTATCAGCCGCACGCACGCGCGGGTCCAGCATTCGATACAGGATGTCGACGATCAGGTTGAGCGACACAAACAGGCACACCACGACGATGAGGTAGGACACGATGACCGGCCGGTCCAGTGAGTTGATGCTATCCAGGATCAGCTTGCCCGCGCCGGGCCACGCGAAGATGCTTTCCGTCACCACCGCAAAGGCGATGGTCGAGCCCAGCTCCAGGCCCAGCACCGTCACCAGCGGGATCAGCGTATTGCGCAGCACATGCGCCAGCACCACGCGCAACGGCGACAGGCCCTTGGCACGCGCGAACTTCACGAAGTCCAGCGGCAGCACCTCGCGCACACCGGCAGACGTCAGCCGCAGCACCAGCGAGAGCTTGAACAGCGACAGGTTGACCGCCGGCAGCACGAGGTGTCGCAGTCCATCCACTGTCAGCCACGACCATTCGATGCCGAACAGGCGTGCCGTTTCGCCGCGCCCGCTCGCGGGCAGCCAACCGAGGCTCACGCTGAACGCCATGATCAGCATCAGGCCCACCCAGAACGTCGGCAGCGAAAAGCCCACCACGCTGCCCGTCATGAGCAGGCGCGACACCGGATGGCGCGGATACAGCCCCGCGAACAGCCCCAGCGGCACGCCGATCACCACCGCGATGATCAGCGCCGAAAATGCTAGCTCCAGCGTGGCCGGCAGGCGTTGCAGGATCAGTTGGATGGCCGGTTCGTTGTAGACGAAGCTCTTGCCCAGATTGCCGTGCAGGGCACCGTTCAGGAAAGCCAGGTACTGCTCCCACAACGGCTTGTCCAGACCCAGTTCGGCAATGATGCGTGCACGGTCGATCTGGTCCACGTCCTGACCGATCAGTATGTCGACCGGGTTGCCGATGGCATGCAGGCCGATGAAGACGATCACTGTCATCACCAGCACGACCAGCAGCGCCTGGCCGATGCGGCGGATGAGCCAACCTGTCATCGTGCAGCCTCCTGGCTGGAAGTGGCATTCGCTTCCACGCCGGGGGGCGGGGCGGGCGTCCATTCGTCGCCAAAGATCTCCGGCTCGGCGTAGGCCTGGATAGCCGCGTAGTGCGCGTCGATGTCTTCCTGGTACAGCAAGCCGGCAATGCCTTGCGCCAGGCGTTTCGCGCCTTCGCTGATGGCCGGGATGTCGCCCGAGACGCTGCCGTGCGTGACGGATGCCGGATAGCAGAAGCAATGCACGCGCGACAGGCCGGGCAGCGTGCCGGGCGTCTTCTCGCGAAATTCGAACGCGTGGCCGAGGTCGGGCGAATCGGCGAGTTCCGCGTCTTCCTCACCGGGGCGCGGCGTATAGCGGTCGCGCCATTGGCGGATATGCGGTGCCAGTGCGCTGAACTCGGGGCGTGAGGCCCAATCGGTGCGAAAGCCCGTCGAGAAGATCAGAAAGTCCAGTTGGAATACGCCCTTGGTGGTGGCCACGTGCAGCACGCCGTCGTGCTCATCCACGCCCAGGATGCCGCAGCCGAGGTTGAAGCGCGCGTTCGGGTGCCGCGATACGCGCAGCGTGCTGCCGCGCGGTGGGGGTACCTGTTCGACGTTGATGTAATGGCGAATGCGCCATTTCCATGCGTCGGGCAGATGCAGGTGGCCGTGTACCAGACCCGGGCTGCCGGCGCCCTTGCCCTTGTTCACACGCGGTAGGTCGGGGCGGCGGATCAGCATGTCGACGCTGGCAGCGCCGGCCTCCAGCGCCGTCGCGGCCGAATCCATTGCGGATGCGCCTGCACCGATCACGCCCACGCGCTTGCCGGCCAGCGTGCCGTAGTCCATCTCGTCGGACGAATGCGCCCACCATCGGCGCGGCAGCCGGTGCGCAAAGTCCGGCACGGATGCACCGCCTAGCCCGTCACGCCCGGTGGCCAACACCACGCGCCGTGCAAACACTCGCTGGGTCGGTTGGCCCGGCATGTCGATCAGCAGTTCGACGGCGCCATCCACGCGCGGGTGGATCGCCTTTACGTGGTGTTCGTTGCGCACGTCCAGCTGCAGCACGCGGCGGTACCAGCGCAGATAGTCCATCCATTGCAGGCGCGGAATCTTGTCGAGCACCTCCCACGCATCGGTGCCGAACTGCGCTTCAAACCATGCGCGAAACGTCAACGCCGGCAGGCCGAGCGCAGGGCCGGTCAATTGCTTGGGCGAACGCAGCGTTTCCATGCGCGCCGTCGTCGCCCAGGGGCCTTCGAAGCCGGCGGGCGAGCGGTCGAACACCACCACGCCGATACCGAGATGTTTGAGCGACGCTGCCGCCGCCAGGCCGGCCATGCCGCCACCGATGACGGCCACATCCAGCACAGGTTGACCCTCTAAGGTGTGTGGCAGCGTCCAATTTTTCGCGGGGAGTTCAAGCCAGGACAGGTCCTGGTGCAAACGGGCTTCCAGCGCTGCGAGCCCGGTGACTTGCGGCGCGTTGTCGTGTTGTGCAGCGGTCATGCGGACGCGCCTTCGGTTTCGTTGATGGATTCGCCATACAGCACCTGCAGCATGCTGGCGTGGCGCGCCGGATCGTGCAGCTTGCAGTCCGGCAGAAGACGCTGCGCCGCGCGCGCGAGGGCGTCGGTCAGTGAGGTCACCGCCGCCGACGGCCGCTTGGCCTCGGGCGTGATCACGCCAAAGAAGAAGGGGATGTCGGCGTCGATCGGGCGCACGGTCACGCCGTCGATTGGCACGCCGTACGCCGTCACCGGCTCGAGCAATGCGACGCCCAAGCCCGCACGCACGGCGGCCAGCGCATTCAGCGAGGCATTCGTCTCGATGAGCGAGGCTGGTTCCACGCCGGCCTTCGCCAGCGCTTGGTCCAGACGGCGGCGCAATCGATATGGGTTGTGCATCGTGATGATCCGCTGTCCCGCGCAATCGGCCAACGCCACGCGCTTGCCAGCGGCCAGCGGGTCGTGTGTCTGCACGGCAGCCACGCACGCGGCTTCGCCGATCCAATGCACGGTGACGCCACGATGCTCCAACGGCAGGCTGCTGAGGCCAAGGTCGGCCGCGCCGGTCAGCACGGCGTGCACCACCTGCTCGGGCGAGGCGCTGCGAATCTGGATGTGCTGCGCGAGCTCAGGCTCATCAGCCAAGGCAGCGGGCAGCAAGCCGGCCGCCAATGCGGACGTCGCTGCCAGGCGCAGCGGGCGTGCCTCGCCGCGCGCGATTTCTTCGGCACGCGTTCGTATCTGACGTAAGCTGATCAGGGTATGCTCAACGTCTTCGTACAGCAGGAAACCCTGCTCCGTCGGCGAGACGCGCGGCCCCGCGCGTGTGAACAGGGCATAGCCGATTTCAGCTTCCAGATCCTGGATGAGCCGGCTGATGGCGGGTTGCGAGCGTCCCAGCAGCTTGCCCGCCGCGGTGACGCTGCCGGTCGACATGACCGCGGCAAATGCTTCGAGTTGTCGGAGTTCCATCCGCCTGTTTGATCTCAGTCATGCATGTGGTTCATGCATTCTGGTAGAGGCAGTATGCGAATTCCAAATAGTATTTTCTTATGTACTCATGCGTTTTGCGCTGGCAACCGCTATTTCCTGCGGTGCAACCACTGCCGAGGCAGGTTGCACGCGGCGCGCATCCGCCTTTATTTGACGAAGGTGCCGTTTGGCCCGATCACCGTCAGCTCGACATAATTCGATCCTTTGCGCAGGTTTGGGCCGTAGCGGACTTCCAACCCGCCCAGGTCGATCGTGCCGGCGGCTTCGAGCCCCGAGACAAAGCTGGCCCGCGTCGGCGACTTGCCCGCGCGCTTGAGCCCTTCGACCAGCACGCGCGCGGCAGCATAGCCTTCCATCATGGCGTACGACGGCGCCACACCGGCAGATTTCGCGCTGGATGCCAGCTCCCGACCCAGCAACGAAGTTGAACGCACTGGCGACGGCATCACCTGCGAGACCACCACACCGCGCCCTAGCGCCCCGAGCGATTTCGCAAACGCCAGACCGGCGTTGTTGGACAGCGCCGCAATCTGCGTCACCGTGCCTTGCTTGTTGAGCGCCTCGATCATGGCGCGCGCCGTCGTGCCCGGGCAGGCCAGAATCACCGCTTGCGGCGCGAACTTGCCGACATCTGCTGCCGCCTTGGCGATGTCTGGTTTCAGGCGGTCGACGGTGAAGATGCTGTGCGCGTCGGCGGGCAGTTTTTTCGTGGCGTTGTTGAATCCGATTTCGGTGTCTTTGCCGAAGGTGTCGTTCACGTTGACGAGCGCCAGACGGCGCAAGCCGAGCGTGTCGAAGTAATGCACCAGCTCGGCAATCTCCGCCTGGTATTTCGCGCGCACCACAAAAAGCAGCGGGTCAGGCTGATCGAAGAACGTTGAAGCGCCGGTTGAAGGCGCCACCACCGGCGCGCCCAACGGCCGGGCTTCGGTCATGATGGCCTCGGTATTCGGGGTGCCGCGCGGGAGGAAGAGGGCGAAGACCTGTTTATCGACCAGCAGCGTGTGTGCGTGTTTCTTGGAAGCGGCCGCATCAAAGCCGTCGTCTTCCGAGATCAACTCGATCTTGCGTCCATTCACGCCGCCCGCACGGTTCACGGCATCGAGGTAGAGCTTGGCGCCCTGTGTCATCTCCTTGACCTGCTCGCCGGCGGGGCCGGTGAAGCCCGCCGTTTGGCCGATGACGATCTTGGTGTCGGTGACGCCCGGTTCGGCCAGCGTCGGGCCAGACGCCAACAGCAACCCAGACAGCCACGCGCATGCAATGGCGCTGCGCAAGGCAGCGTTGCAACCTGTCATGTCTCCCCCTCTTCCTGGGTGATTGTTTTGTCGTATGCCGATACGGCAGCGCGCACTGCAACATCGGCCGGACGATGCTAGCCGAGAAGCCCCATGCTGCTCCCTCCGGATTTCCCTAGGGCTGCAACATTGCCGCAACGCTTCATGCGGGTTCCGAAAAAAAACCGCCGTACGAGACGGCGGTATGGCTGGAAAACGAAGCGCTGATCAGTTGTTCTGCTTCGTGATCTTCGTGCCTTCGATCGATGCGCCGGCCATCAGGCCCGCGTTGGTCAGGTTGAAGCCGATGATTGGTTGCTGAGCGGTGTTGGTATCGACCGCGCCGTTCGCGCCGATCTTTGCCAGTGCCACGGTGGCATCCACGCCAGCCGTCCAACCTTGACTGTTCTGGAATTTCTGCAGCGCTTCGTCCGTCATGAACAGGATGATGAGCGCACGCGACTGCGCGCCAGCCTGGAAGCCCACCGACGCGGAGGCGATGTTGTAGTAGCCCAGCGGACGGCCACCGCCGGTGCGCAGCACGCCTTCGCCGTATTGGCCGCCCACCACAAAGCCGGCGTTCAGCACCGACGGGAACACGAGTACGCCCTTGGCGCGTCCGACCAGCTCACGCGAGCCGCTGGCCGTGGTGTACAGGCGCGAGAGCACTGAATCGGCCTGCGAGTTGGTGGTGGCGTGCTTGTTGGTGGACGACATCACGTCCGAGCCCTGAGCATTGGGACTGGTCGTGGTACAGGCCGCGATCTGGGTACCGAGCAGTGCGACAGCAGCAAGCGCGGCGGCGCGGGTGACGATGGTCTGGCGGCTGATGAGGTGGTTCTTTTTCATGGCGATTGATCTCACTGTCTTTGTTGTTGACGAGGGACACAGGCACACGCGCATCCCGGCTCTGACTCGGTCCCATGCGCTGAGCAAGGGTGTCGACCAAGGTGGAGCAAGCGGCGTGCCCGCCATATCGCATAAGCGCCGGAGCGCTCAATTCCTGACATTAGGCGAGATTTGTGCCCCATGTGGCGCTTTTGCTTCACTGCTTTGTAAAAACGCAACCCGACCGCAATGCAGGTAGCTTTTTCACGCGCAACAAAAAACCGGCGCTTCAGGCCGGTTCTTTGTGCGATGCAGGAGGCGTGGAGGGTTGGCCGTCAGATCCAAATGATCAACGCTGCCACGCCAATGATCAGGCCGAACTTCACCACGTAGTAGACCTTGCGGTTCCATGCCTTGAAGCGGCGGCGGTACTGGCCCATCACCCACACGTAGCGGAACAGTTTGTTGATGCCGCCGGTCTGGTCGCCCTCATCGTTGGGCGAGCTGGCGGCGGTCATGACCTTGCGGCCCAGCCATTTGTTGATGCGCTGCGCCCAGCCGAATTTCATCGGGCGTTCGATATCGCAGAAGAGGATCAGACGATCCTTGTCGGAGGCGTTTTCGGCCCAGTGCAGATAGGTCTCGTCAAAGACGACGCCCTGGCCGTCACGCCAGCTGTGGCGCTGGCCGTCAACCTCGATGAAGCAGCGGTCGTCGTTGGGTGTGGCCAGACCCAGGTGATAGCGCAGCGAGCCGGCAAACGGGTCACGGTGCGGATTCAGCTTGCCGCCCGGCGGCAGCTCGGCAAACATCGCCGCCTTCACGCTTGGCAGGTCGCGCAGCAGCGCGACGGTCTTTGGGCAGAGCTGCTCGGCGGACGGATGATGGGCTTCGTACCACTTCAGGTAGAAGCGTTTCCAGCCATTCTTGAAGAACGAGTTGAAACCGGCGTCGTCGTTCTTCTCGGCAGCCTTGATTTTGCGCAGGTTGACGAGCGCCAGACCTTCGTCGCGAATCTGCGGCCACGCGGCCTGCAGCTTTTCCAGATCCGGAAAACGCTCGACAGGCACATACGGCGTCTGCGGCACGCCCGAAAACGCGTACATGAAGCAGTTGACCGGCGCGACCACGGCCGAGTGATCAAACATCTGGCGCCAGAATTTCAGGCGCACCTTGCCGCGAAAGTGCACGTACAGAATGGAGCCCAAATAGAGAGCCACGATAATCCACTTGATCAAGGCGATTTCCTTGCCGCACGGTGGCGGTCAGCAATTGAGTGCATGCGCTGGCAGCGCAATCCGGCATTTTACCCGTGGCGAGGCCGCGCCGCGTGGGTCGCTGCCAACAGTGCAACGTGGTTTTGTGATGCCACGTTACCGTTTGCGCTGCCTTGGCAATAAAGAACATCTGCGTTGATTTGTCGCGAAATGTGCGTCGCGTTCTACAATTCCGCTTCGCCTGCCAGGCACCATGGCCGAGGGCAATCACCGGAGGGAGTGATGGGCGTCAATAAACGCGACGAAGAATCGAGCGACATGCCGACCACCATTGGCATCGTGCCGAGCAGTGCGGAAGCGCTGGAAGCGTCCATCCGCCGTGCCCAGGAAGCGCTATCCGGGGTGTCTGCTCGACTGGCAAGCCGGCCTGCGCCGCCGCGTCCGGACCCGGCGACAGATCGCTTCGTTGAAACTGACGACACCATGTCCTCAGCAGAAGCGCGCGCCCTGGCCGAACGTTGCATTGCCGGCGAGGCAACGGAGCCGGCAAGCCTGGCGCGGGCGTTTTCCGCGTTGCTTGGGCAGATCGATGGATTGGAAGCCGACCATGCCGGCCGGCGCCGCGTGCTGCGGCAGTGGATGGTGAGTCAACTCACCTACAAGATGCTGTATCTGCACCACACCGGTCAGGATTCGACCGTGCCGCCGCGTGCGCTGCGCGCTCAGAAAGAGCGGGTGAAGGCGCAGGTTTCGGCCCTGCTGGATGCCGGGCGTTCCTACGCCGATGTGCGCCTGACCGACCTGCGCTTTGCCGAGGATGGCAGCGCCGCCGGTCAGGGCTAGGCGATCAATCTTCGTCGTCGTCCGGTTCGGAGTCGAGGAATTCGCGGCGGGTGAGCCAGTCGGCGATGGCTTGGTCGCAGGCGTCCTTTAGCTTGGACTTGTTGTCTACCTTGTCGAACAGCGTGAAGTTCATCAACGCCAGGCCCAAGTCTGTGATGTAGAACATCCGCTTCGGGTTGTCGAAGTGGACGATGCGGCCGTCGATGTCGCCTTCGTCTTCCGGCTCGGCCGGTGCGTCTTCGAGTTCGACCACGCGGCAGGTGAAGCGCGGTGTGCGAGTGTGCGTCAGATATTCGAATTCATCGTGCGACACTTCGCCGGACGGTGTGACGGCAATGGCGAAGCCCCAGATAAAGCGCGGGGTCGGCAGATCCGACAGCTCGTCGATTTCATCCATCCTTGTTTCTCCAGTCTGATGACGGCTTGTATTAACGCCGCATTATCGCGCGACCCGTGCTGCACGGAAAGCACAATGCACGCCCGATGTGGTGGGGCGCTGATATGACCGACCAGCGTATGCAGCGCATTCGGGACGGCCTGGCCGCGCGGCTGGCGTTCGACGTTGATGAGCTCGTTCCTTGGATTGCTGCCGGACAACGTGTCGGCTGGCTGAGCCGAGAGAGAGCGTCACTGCTTGCGCGCTGGCCGCAGTGGTTCGACGTGTCGACGCAGCGGGTCGATTTGCGGGAGACGCTCGACAACGAGGCCGAGCGCACCGCGGCGCTGGCCGAAGTCATCATGCGCCTGGCGGAAGACGGCCACGTGCTCGGCTGGCGCGACGAGCGTTTCGCCGTCAACACCGGCTGGGGCACGCCCGCGCTGGCGCTGATCGAGCGCGCCGCCGCGCGTTTCTTCGGCATCCGAACCTACGCTGCGCACATGAACGGCCTGATCGACGGCGGTGAGGGTGCCGAGCCGGCGCTCTGGCTGGCCCGTCGCGCCGAAACCAAGCCGATCGACCCCGGCATGTGGGACAACCTCGTCGCCGGCGGCATCGGCCATGGCTTCGATGCACGCGGCGCGCTGGAAAAGGAATGCTGGGAAGAGGCGGGCATCGGCGCCGATCTGGCGGCGCAACTGGTGCCGTGCGGCACGCTGGATGTGCTGCGCGAAGTGCCCGAGGGCATCCAGTGCGAAACGCTGTTCGCCTTCAACCTGACGCTGCCGGACAGCTTCATCCCCGCCAATCAGGACGGGGAGGTCGCCGGCCATTTGCGTGCCAGCCCCGACGCGGCGCTTGATATCATGGCGGACTTCGCGATGACGGTCGACGCGACGCTCGTCACTCTCGACGCCCTGGCGCGCCTGAGTTTGCCCCGGGCGCCGTAGCGGTTTGCGTCCGGCAACAATACATAAAACGCTTCATGAGTCACTCCGGTTTCATTCTTACCCTGTCATGCCCGGACCAACCGGGCATCGTCCACGCCGTGTCGGGCCTGCTTTTCGAGCAGGGCTGCAACATTCTCGATTCGGACCAGTTTGGCGACGAATTCACGGGCCGTTTCTTCATGCGCGTGCATTTTGTTCCGCAGGGCCAGCCGCTGGACCTTGCCGCACTGCGTGACCGCTTTGCGCCCATCGGCGACCGTTTCTCCATGCAGTGGGGCATGTTCGACGCCGCAATCAAGCCGCGCGTGATGATCCTGGTTTCGAAGATCGGCCATTGCCTGAACGACCTGCTGTTCCGTGCCCGCGCCGGCCAACTGCCGATCGAGATTGCGGCCATCGTCTCGAATCACCGCGATTTCTACCAACTGGCTGCGTCGTACGACGTGCCATTCATGCACCTGCCGTTGCTGCAGGCGACGGACGCGCAGAAGGCGCAGCAGGAAGCCCGCATCTGGGAGATCGCGCAGGAGCAGCAGATCGACCTGGTCGTGCTTGCGCGCTATATGCAGATTCTTTCCGACGATCTGTGCCGCAAGCTTGAAGGCCGCGCCATCAACATCCACCACTCGTTCCTGCCGAGCTTCAAGGGCGCCAAGCCGTATTACCAGGCGCATGAGCGTGGTGTGAAGCTGATCGGCGCAACGGCGCACTACGTGACGGCTGATTTGGACGAAGGCCCGATCATCGAACAAGAAATCGAGCGCGTGGATCACAGCATGGACCCGGAGCAGCTCACCGCAGTCGGCCGCGACGTGGAATGTGTGGCGCTGGCCCGCGCGGTGAAATGGCATGCGGAACACCGCATCCTGCTCAACGGCCACAAGACCGTCGTCTTCAAGTAATCCAGTCAGAGTAGGGGAGCGCGCGATGCGACAGATCATTCTCGATACCGAAACCACCGGCCTGAATGCCGCCACCGGCGACCGCGTGATCGAAATCGGCTGCGTGGAGATGGTCAACCGCCGCCTGACCGGCCGCAACCTGCATTTCTACATCAACCCCGAGCGTGAGATCGACGCCGGCGCGATGGCCGTGCACGGCATCACCAACGAGTTCGTGGCCGACAAACCGAAGTTCGCCGAGATCGTTAACGAGATCCGCGACTACGTGCAGGGCGCCGAGGCGATTATTCACAACGCGGCGTTCGACTTGGGCTTCCTGGACATGGAATTCCAGCGCCTCGGCTTGCCGGCATTCCGTGAACACCTGTCGGGCCACATCGACACGCTGCGCGAGGCTCGCCAGATGTTCCCGGGCAAGCGCAACTCCCTGGACGCGCTGTGCGACCGTCTGGGCGTGAGCAACGCGCACCGTACGCTGCACGGCGCATTGCTGGATGCGGAACTGCTGGCCGAGGTCTACCTCGCCATGACGCGCGGCCAGAACACGCTGGTGATCGACATGCTGGAGTCAGGCGAAGGCGCATTGGCCGAAGCCGTCTCTGTCGATCTGAGCGCGCTGCAACTGCCGGTGCTGCTGGCAACCGAAGCCGAGGCCGAAGCGCATGCCGGCGTGCTCAAGGAAATCGACAAGGCCAGCGGCGGCAAGACCGTCTGGACGCGCGAAGCTGTGGAATCTGCGCCGCCGGTTGCCTGATCAAAAAAATGTGCGGCCAGGGTATTTACACGGCTGCGCCTTTTCGCCATAATCTCGTTTTCACCGCATTCGGGTGGTTAGCTCAGCGGTAGAGCACTGCCTTCACACGGCAGGGGTCACAGGTTCAATCCCTGTACCACCCACCAATTTTGGAAAGCCAGCCTCGTGCTGGCTTTCTTCATTTCCGGGTTAGGAATCACTAACACGGAATTTTGCACCCTCGCTGAATCGGAACAGCTGCTCCAGATTTGCTCCACGCGCCTACGCGCAGAGCTTTGGAGATGAGAAGTGGCAACGATTCGACAGCGAGGAAGCTATTGGGAAGCACGAGTCCGCCGTAGAGGGTGGCCAACGCTCTCCCGTAGTTTCTCCACAAAATCAGACGCTCGCGCTTGGGCAACCGTCATCGAGTCAGAGATGGAGCGGGGCGTCTATATCGACCGCACCGAGGCTGAGAAAAACACCCTTGGTGATCTCCTGCAGCGCTACGCCGTCGAGGTGTCCAGCCAAAAGAAAGGCAGGGAATCGGAACGGTATCGGGTTGCTTCCCTTCTTAGGGATCCGATCGCCAAGACGAAGGTTGCCGCCTTGTCTGGGAAGCTCATGGCGCAGTGGCGGGATAAACGCCTCAAAGAGGTATCAGGCTCGACGACCAACAGGGACCTGAACCTTATTTCTCACGTCATCAACGTCGCACGCAAGGAATGGGGTGTGCACGTCGACAATCCAATTTCCATGATTCGTCGCCCACCGGAGAATCGCGGCCGCACTCGCCGGCTGGCTCTCGGTGAGGAGGAGCGTTTGCTTGCAGCGCTTGAAGTGCCCCCTCGTGACGAGAAAGGGCGGCTTACCGGTCCAAGTAACCCGTGGATGTGCCCCCTGGTCGTCCTAGCTGTCGAGACGGCTATGCGGCGCAGCGAGTTGTTGGCGCTTCGTTGGCAGGACGTTGAACTGCAGGACCGCTATGTAAGACTCCACGACACGAAGAATGGCGATGCCCGCGACGTGCCACTGTCCACCCGAGCAGCGTCCACGCTGGCTGGGCTTCCTCGACATATCTCAGGCCAAGTGTTCCCGGTCAGTGCAGACGCCGTCAAAAAGTCGTTTAGCCGCGCTGCGGTCCGAGCGGGGCTTCAGGATCTCCATTTCCACGATCTCCGCCACGAAGCGACGAGCCGTATTGCGGAAAAGCTGGACAACATCTTAGAGCTCTCAGCGGTCACTGGTCATAAGACGGTGCAAATGCTCAAGAGGTACTACCACCCGCGCGCCAGAGATTTGGCGCGAAAACTGGGTTAGAGGCTTTGGGGTACTACAGCCCCGGCGTACACCATGGCTTCAGCACCGTCGCGCATAGGCCCCGCCGCGCAATGGTGAATGTTTATGGGGCAAGAGCAACACAACGTCGCGAAAGCGATTCAGGCGGCGCATGCGAGGCTGCAACCTCATGCGCGCCTGACCACCACCCACCTGTGAGAGAGGTGAATCATGGCTACTAGCAGCATATCGCGGTTCTTCGTCGCCAGCCTTCTGATTGAGGCGCAGCCAGATTTGGATGACGCGGTACCTAGTGATCTCATGAATTTTCTGCGGCCATCGCTGCATCGACTTGTTCGGGCGTGCCAACAAAGAGGCGATCTGTCGGGTGTTATCCGTCGGCAGCGGGAGCGATTGGCACCGGTTGCCGCAGCTGCGGCAGCGTTCGATCTCTTCGCAGCAAACCTGACCGAGCTCATGGAGGACGAACAATGACCGTCCAACAACTGATTGAAATCCTGCGCACATATCCAGCCGATGCACGGGTTGTCGTCGATAGCTGTGAGTTTGGCTACGACGATGTCAGCACAGTCGTTAAGCAACCACTGTTGATTGGTGCAAACAAAATCCCGCACGCATGCGTGTTTGGCAGAGCAGAGAAACATGCGCCTGCTGACTATGGTGCGGGCGAACATGACGTGCCGAACGGCGGGGAACCCTATGACGAGTTGGCAGTACGCGTAAGCGGAGGGAGCCGTTAGCGTGATCGCCCGTGTTCCTTGGTTGAAGGTGAACGTTTATGGGGAAAGCGCATTTCCGAGTCAACGCACATTGGCATGGCTTTGGTGGCGAGACCTCCGGGAGGATTGCTGGGACTGACGCGGCCTCCTGTGTGGACAGCCGCTGCGCGCCCCGCATGGATAACCTGATGGACAGGCTGTTGGACAACCCTGCGGGTTGACCACGAGCCTGCCCACGAGGTTTTCCACGCTTGCCCACACTGCGGCCTTGCCTTGCGACCATTGATGGATACTTTCCCAATCCAAACATCTGGCCGGCCATGCCAAACATTCTGGTTGTAGATCTCGAAGCCACGTGCGACGAAAACGCGCCATCGTTCGATATGGAATGCATTGAGGTCGGTGCAGTGTGGATGGCCGATGGTTCTGTGGTGGATTGTTTTCAGGCCTTCGTGCGCCCAGTTGTCAATCCCCGACTCACCCCATTCTGTTCGGCGCTGACGGGTATCCGTCAGGCCGACGTAGACAGCGCCCCCCTGTTCCCTGCAGTAGCCGAGGCCCTACGGACGTTCGTAGCGTACTGCGGGCAGCCCAACTCGGTGTGGGCAAGTTGGGGCGCGTGGGACTGCAAGCAGCTTGAACGTGACAGCGCGCGACACGGCATCGCCTTACCCATTGACCTACCTCACGTGAATGCGAAGCGGCTGTTCGCCAAGGCACGACGTATTGGCAAGGAGGTTGGTATGGCGAAGGCCTTGGAGTTGGCCGGCTTACCGCTTGATGGTGCGCACCACCGAGCCCTGGATGACGCGCTCAATGTAGCCAAACTATTGCAGGTCATCCTTGACCAATAGTTTTAATGGAAGCGTCCTTGAATCACATCTGTTTGCCTTCACATTGTGTTCTCGACCGACAACAGCGCACGCTGGTAGAGGGGGGGATATGGCGTGGTATATCGATGCAAACCGCGTAACTAAAGGTGTGGCAGATCGTTCGCATTGGAACGCGGTCCACAAACCGGGAGAGACGGTCCCGCTATCTGGCATTTACCGTTGCACAGGATGCAACAAGGAGGTAGCCAGCAACAAAGGCGACCCGTTCCCGCCACAAAACCATCACCAGCATGGGACGGACCAGCCGCCGATCCGGTGGAAGTTGCTGGTGCGAGCGAAGACAGATTGATCGTCGATCATTAGCCTTCCAATGGCAGATTTTTTGTCGTTGCTGCAGGAATAAAGATACTGAGAGGAGGCCTGGAGGCATCAGACGATGCGCGTGGCCCGATCGGCCTTGACGGCCTTGCGCGCCACCGGCCCCACGCGGCAGAAGTAACATGGCTGCACAATTAATTATATCGAGGACACTATGGCAAACGAAACGGACGCGCTCAATTCACTGCTTCAGATTCTGAACGGTCGGGAAGCTGTTGGGCTGCGTGTTGCGGCAATTGAGGGGCTCGGGATCATTGGGGGCTCGGTGGCACGGCAGGAGTTGATCAAGATTCTCAACGCGCGCGAGGCCGCTGAAGTGCGAGCAGCTGCAGCTCGCGCACTCGGCCAAGCCACGCATCGGTAGCCATTGGGAGGAGGATACAAACTAAAGCCGCCGATTTTTGGCGGCTTTTTCGCTGTGTTTCCGCCATTGCAGATAACTTGCTGCTATCTGCGCGGCGTTTCAGCCCAAAAATCGCTGTCCTGCCGAAATTAGCTACTTCTACACTACGCCCGTGCCATGTCTGAAGCTTCGCAACTGACTTTGCCCACCGATCGCTGGGACACCATTGTCAACCCGTTCGAGGGTGACGTGCTTGACCGGCGCCGCTTGGCCGAGCAATTGACCGGCTATCTCGCACGTCTGCGCCTGGGTGCTGTGATCGCTCTTGATGCTCCATGGGGCGAGGGCAAGACCTGGTTCGCTCGCCACTGGGCCGCGTATCTCAAGGCGGAAAATTACCGCGTTGGTTGGATCGATGCCTTCGAGAACGATTACGTCGAAGACCCGTTTCTATTGTTGGCGGCCGAAGTGCGGCGGCTGAGTGCAGCCGACAAATCGCTTGCGGAGCGGCTGAGCAATCAGGCTGCCCAGGTCGGCAAGGCCTTGATGCCAATGGCCGCCAAGATGACCATCAACCTGGTGGGCAAAGCCGTCGGCACTGCGGATCTCGCCAGCGAATGGTCCGACCAGGTTGCGAAGGCGGGGGAGAAAGGCGCCGACGCGGCGCAGGCGTGGGTTAAGCGTCGCATCGAGCAGCATGACAAAGAGCGCGATTCGATGCGGGCTTTCCGCAAGGAGCTGGAGACCTTTGCCAAAGGCAACGATGACAAGCCGGTGGTGATCATTATCGACGAGTTGGACCGGTGCCGGCCGGCGTTTGCGGTGCGCTTGCTCGAACGTATTAAGCACTACTTTGACGTGCCGAACCTCGTATTCGTCCTAGTCATGAATCGCCGCCAGCTCGAAACGGCTGTCAAAGGCGTGTACGGTGCGGAAACGGACGCTGCGACCTATCTGGGCAAGTTCCTGCACCTGTCCCTTGCCTTGCCGCGCCCCCGTTCATGGGAGCTGGATCGAGGCGCGCATTTCATGCGCGGGTTCGTCAGCTATGTATTGCGCCGCTACGACTACGGCGACGACGGTGGTGAGTTGGGGCACCATCTGACTGTATGGGCCGAGGCCTTCCGTTTGTCGCTCCGTGAGGTCGAGCGTGCTTGCGCCATGTGCTTCTTGGTGAGGCCCCGCTGGCCCGCTCTTCTGAGCTTCCTCGTCGCGTTACGAGTCAAATATCCCGAGCTGTTCGACGGTATTCGCGCTGACGACTCCCAAGCAAACGAGCGCGGCGTTGCGCTCTTACAAGACGTGGTCCAGCGCATTGCTCAACCTGGGGGATGGGTCTCTGACTACGTGCAGGCCCTAGTGAATCTGCTTTCCCTGGCGCAGATTCGGGATGATGAGCAAGCGCTGGATGACGAGGAGTCTCAACTACTCTTCGGACGCGGCATGATTCGGTCGGCAGCGCGTTCACCCGTGAAGACCATGCGCACGCTCATGCAGAGCCTTGATTTTGAGGTTCAGTAGGTGAACTCAGGCAAGGGTTCCCTCTCGACCGTTTGCTGCGACTTGCGGACAAACATCGGTCCAGGCATTCCGTGCGGGTTCACATGGCCTGCCCGATGCTGGCGCGGTCAGTGGCACGGTGGTCACCGGACGACTTAATCTCAAGAAATGAGGATTTGGAGGGTAGGGGATGGACTGGACTGCATTGCTCAAACACCTGAACCTGTCGCGCTCCGTGGTCACCGCAGCCTTTGTTGCCAGTGCGGGCCTATATGTCGGTAATCGGCTCGCTCCCGGCTATGTGCCTGCCGCGCCGGAACCCTGGGGTTTTGCGCTTGTTGCTGTGATGCTGTTCACGGGTACATTGCTGGCAATCTGGTTGGCGCAGTTTTTTGGCAAGGGGTATCGTGTGGTGACGCACGTTGTTACAACGTGGCGGTCTGATGATAGCCTCACACCGGATCAAGCCAACATGCTCTTGGCCGTAGGGCGCAACGACAAGCAATCGCTCAACATAAGGTATCTCGACTACGAACGCTTGCCACTCTCCCGGCTTGCAGTGCAAGCGATTGCCGACGAGCTGATCGCAAAAGGGTTGTTGGAGCAACCCTTTGCCAGTGACCGTGATTTCCTGCAACTGACTGCCGCGGGGCGCCAGCGTGCCCTCGACATCGAACGTATGCAGGGCGCGTGACAGTTCGAGACTTTAGTCGCGAGCTATTATCGGCACGCGTTTTTAGGCGCAAAAGCCTAGGCTTTGCCACACTCGGTACGTCGAAGGAAGATTGTCGCTTCAGGGCGCGCAGTCCGTATCGGCCGCCTGCGTTGGGGAATGTAAAACAGTCTCCGCTGACTCAGGGGGGAGCCTATGTGCCAATTGTGGGGTTCCGTCGATGAAATCTGACAGGGGAACAGCTATTGCGCAATTGCCAGTGATCCCAATGACGGATTGAAACTCGGGGCGACTTGCGGAGGTCGAGTTTGTCCTGGACTTGAGAGTAAGCAGGATGCTGAGGTAGCTGATGAAGTGCTCATATGTTTGACCAAATCTGCTGATCGCATTGACGGGTACGGACCGATCCGTTGCGATCTCAACCCCTGTCCAACGTCCCCAATAGTGCCTCGCTTGAAGAGCTAGCGTGCCTTGTTCGTCAAGGTGTCCAAATACGATGAAATGAGGCAGGTTTCTCTTGCCTGTGCCGAATGCGGTCACGAAGAGCTTGAACGCATCGCTGACGCAGTCATATTTCTCACGTTCAGAGTCGATGTCAGGTTCTGCACGTTTGAACTCAACCAAGTTCCATCGCGCGTTGAGGTCGCGCAGTACCAGATCGCCAGCCGCTTCATGCTTCCCGGCGAGCGGGGCAACGAATGCGTACTGAGCCATCTCCCTTGATGCGTAGAGATACTCGACTGTTTTCTCCCACCACACCGGCTCGACAGATTGCTGGGGTGCGGGCACTTTTGATGATCCCGAGGAGGGGAACGCAGGCGTCATCGAGAGCTTGTGTCGCTGAAAAGAACTCATGTGGCCGTACGCGCAACATGCGAGGTGCTCGGCCGGGAGAGCTATGGCACGGGCGCTGTAGCCGGCGAGGCATGTTCGGTTTCTCCTCGCGCCGGTAGTTGCCGCTCTGGCAAGCTGTGTTCAGCGCGTCCGTTGCGATAGGAACGATTGAACCTGTGCCCGAGGATATGGGAAAAAATTCCGAATATCCTTGCATGTACCGTTCGCGTGCGCGGTGACATGGTGTACCCAACGGACTAGATTCGCGAAAATATCGTTCCCATATTTGGGGGGCGCACCATACTGAATTTGTGAGCGACCCGGCAAGCAGTTTTTTGGATCCCCGAGTGCATGATAGATACGACAAACGACCGGCCGGTGCTCGTATATTCCACATGCCCCAGCATCGGTTAGGAACGGGCAGGGAGTCCGGTGTCCCGTTGTCAGCCCTTCCCTTGCATCAAGGGGGACTCCTGCGTAGACCTGTATGTACTCAGCTTCAAGGGTCGTCAACTGGACATCTATTGAACAGCAATGTGAGCAGCCCTTGGAGCAGGAGACGAAAGAGTTCACATACGGTCTGAACTCGTCCAGGTATGTGTAGACCTGTTTCAGTTGCTCACCCAACGAGCGTCCCGGCTGGTTCAACGAAGCGTAAAGCGCGTTAGCGTTATGCACGAGAGACTCTGGAATCGGCGGTAGCTTTACGTCCGCGGGACTTTTGAAAAACTTGATTGGAGCTGACGTCACGATATCCGCGTGGATCAAGGGTTATAAAGGTCTCTCGTAAAGCTGCATATCGGCTTGTTATCAATGGAACTTGAGCGTCCAGTCGAACATTCCGGCCCCGCGCAGATTTAATACTGCTCAGGAGTAGAGATTTCTGGCGTCTGCGCGGCACGAGTTGACTAACGGTGTTGCGTGCCCGATTGAACCGCAATTGCATATGCCTGCGTCACCGCCGCGACTGGCAGGGGTACTCAGTTCGAGCGGGTGGCCAGCCTGTCCTTCATCGAGGTGCTTCTGTGGCGCTGCTATTCAAGCTCTGTTGAAGGCCAGGTCAGCATGTCGTCGCACGTCATCTGCCGGTACTGCGGTGATAAGTCCACTCTGCGCTCTGATCAGGCATTTGGCAGTAGAGGTCGCCAGTTGACGTGGCGTCCCTTCCACTCCACGAGACCATTACCCCAAATCAACGGTAGAGTCGCCTTAGGCACCGAGTGGCTGAAGGCGTGCACCATTCCTAAGCCATTCATACCGAGGCCGCACGTAGCTACTTTCTCTTCCGGCCACGGGTCCCAATTGGCAGTTTTCTGCATACCTTCAAGGTAGGCGGCAAAAAGCTGCCGGCCGACTTCCGAGCAAAAAGTTGCCGCTTCCTGCTGCTGTGCTGCAGGCACGCTGGAGTCCTTGATCAACTCCTTGTTTATGTAAGGGCGAAGTTCAGACAGAGGCGGCCCTATTCGGCGAATTTCATCCAAGGGTAGGAGGCCACTTTCAATATCCGACAGCAGCTTATCGCTGGCCACTGAAACGGTCTCTGCGGCCACAACCGTAAAGATCCCGTTTAGGCCCACGTCATGGATGAACCGTCTTACGACGGACTGGCCGTAGTCTGTGGCAACTCCGTAGGCAAAGGTAAATTCAACCTCACTCAGGCATGCTGGATCCTGCAGTGCGCGGGTCTTTTCTTTGCCCTGCCGCTTACCCTGTAAGCTCTCGATGACGCCCATGGCCTCGGTTCCAGACCACAGCCCATCCTCAAATAGGATGATCTTGCGTTTGCCGTGTTGGTCAATGGCGGTTGCGGGCGATTCGTGGACAATACGGTTGCTGCGCTTCGTTATCAATGTCGCGATCGTGTCGCCACTCTTCCCATGCCGACGGGCATCGCGATTGACGCACAGCTCGCCGTCCATGCCATTAAAAACTGACGCAAAGCCTTGCCCAAGCTCGTTGGCATCGATAATGCGAAGACTCCGGAGGATTGCTTCGCCGATCCACCTGAATTTTCCGAGTGCACCAAATTGCTCCAACCACGCCAGAACTTCCGGACGCCCGAGCTGGTGATGGTCCCATTGGGAGATGTAGTGTGCGGTAGCGTTTTTCAGTGACAGGTCGCACTTATTCAGCAGTCGGCAGATAAGTGGAGACCCATCAGTGGCTTGCAAGGAACAAAGGTCGCGAGCCCGAACAATCTCGGCCTCCAGCGGGATCATCCCTTTTAGTACGTTGATGCTTAGTGCTTTCGATATTTCTCGCGTGGTACAGACGAGTGGCTCGCCGGTGGCCTTACTTGCCGCAGGATGTCTTTTTACGAGCTCATAGACACGCCCTCGCAATTGATGTGGGTCGAGATCCGTCTCTAGATCAAGGTCGACTACGCTCACGAAGTCGGACACGGCCCGAGGGTGGCCGTACATCGCTAGCCCTTTGCGCACTGCTGTCGCGTTTTCACGCCCGCAGACGATCACCAGTTGCCGCATAGCGAAGGATTATCTCAACTTCGCCTGCTGCGTCGCGTCGTAATACACCCCGGCTGAGATTTTCAGCTCACGCAGTTCGGCAAACGACATTAGATCAATCGCGTGATGGAGGATATTCCTGAGTTCGGACAACTCGGCCCCAGCACTGGAAAGCTGGGAGGGGGGATGGCTTGCTTTGTGTTGTCCAGCAACGGCGGGCGCGCTATGCGCGACCGCATTGGAGTAAACGTTGGGGCGCGCCAAACGAACAATCTCTGTCGCCCGCACGTTGTCAGCATTGCAAGCCAATAGGCTGTCATGGAGCTGTTTGGCTACGTACTCCGACTTCAACGTCTCCCATTCACGCAGCAAATTCGACGATGGCCCGCGCAGTCGGCGCAACTCTTTAATCCAACCGTCATAGTAGTCCTCCGGTGCGAGCGCAGCCTTGAGGAAACTCTTCTGGGCGAGGTCAGTCTGGCTATCGGCGAATTGTTCTGCTAGTGCTCGAAATTGTTCCTCGGTAGGTTTTGCGAGCTGCTGGTAGGTCTCGGGGGCTACGGCGCCTGGTGCGCTTGCGAAGATACGCCCGTCTCCGTCGACAAGTAAGTCGTTATCACGGCGCGGGTTGGAGAAGATGCGCCACAGAGATTTTCCGGCCACCTCCATGACACCGCCCTTGGCGTTGGCGAGATCCTGCGGAAGCGGTCGTTGAACTCGGGAGGGGAGGATCTCATAGACGACGTCGACCGCGTCTGGATCTGGGGCCGTCTCTTGGAGCAACCCTTCCAAATCGGTAGCAGCGATTTTCTTTAGCCCGCCAAGCTGCTTTACCGTCCGCGGTCTGATGGCCTGAGTAACAAACTGGCCCAGCTCAGCGCCGAGGATGAATGGCCCCTTACTTGCGAGGTAACCCGCCAGAGCTGTTTCAACAAATGCTTGTTCCGTCGGTGAGAGGGTAGAAGAGATATGCATTCGGCGCCCACAAACGCAATCACCTCAAGCGTTGCCACTTGAGGTGATTACAATGTTCTGCTCGGGATATCTATGTCACAACAAGCGCCGAGGATTCCGCTTGCTGCAAGAAGGCTGACTCCTTCCGCGTGCCCACTGGATTGGATCCAGTTCCTGTCGGACGGGGGCACACCCCTTCTTACCGCTCTTGAGCGAGGTGCGCAGATCAAGAGGGGAAATCTGCCGTAACCGCAGATTTCGCTATCCGTACGCAGCCGGTGGCTGCGAGGGGTTACCCCGCACAAGCGACCTCTAAGTTAGTCCGTTGTGCGACAGATGAAGAATATTTTGTCAAGTCCTGGCTTCGGTGTCAACTCAAACGAGCGGCTGGCCCAAGCAGTTGCTCGGAAAACAGCACATGGGATGCGCACAAGGTGGTTTCCGGGCCCCCAACTTTAGTTAGTTTTCGCCGGAAGAGATTTGCATCTAACTGTTTGATTTTTATTGAAATTTCTCCGATGGACGCCATGGGGAGCCGGTGCAGCGAAGTCCGAAGGAGCAGCGGACCGCACAGACAGGGGCAAAACTCGTGTGACGTGCTCTGCAAAGCTGGTGTGCTGTTGTGCCAACTGCGTTTTGAGGGTTCGAGGCGATGGGCTCGCGCCCCCCCTCACTGAGCTTGGGGGGCACCTGGCCGTTATCGGCATGCGTTTTCTGTTGCAAAGCTTGGTTCTTGAGCGTGATTTGGTCCTCTGCGCGACCGGTGCCCCGTCCGTCGAGCCCACTATGAAAGGCGAGCTACAACGCTCGTTCTGATCTATCGCACGATCCGCCATTCTGGCAGCTCTGGGAAGACATCACGGGTGGACACCTTCGCGTTGCTGCGCAGCCGTTCCTTCATGGCAGCGGTGACTGCCACGCGCTTCGAGGAGCGGCGAATCACGACTTTCGGCGCGGAGGGTGTGGCCGGCATCTTTGTATCCACGGGGTCACTCATATCAACTCCCTGTCTCGTAGGTAGCCTAGCAGCTTTACCGATCCGGCCTGTCGGCCGCCTCGTCAAGCTTCATCCGCGTCTGGGAACCATCGCACTACTGCTTCGCGAAATCGACGGCATCATGCCCCGGAGGGGCGTGAGTGCAGGTTATTTGGTAGTAAGGGGTCGCAGTGGTGCCTCAGTGCACGTTTACAACCACTCTGAGCGATTTTGTGTTGCAGGGACACTTGTGGCTGGCCGGTCGTGCTTTTGGCGCGCATACCGATGCTGCTGTGGACAAGTGTGGGCCGGTTCGTGGGCAACCTGTGGGCAGGCGTGTAGCCTGTCCATCGGGTTGTCCATCAGCCGGTCCATGCGGGCCGCGTAGCGGCTGTCCATAGCTTGATGTACCGCCGTCGCCAAACTGGCGTGCAGGCTGTGTCTTTAGTTTGTCTGTTTGTTCTTAAATAACAAACAAACTGTATACGTATACGTGCTTATAAGGCTATGAATGGAAAGGATAATTCGCGCTGAAGGTGAAAGGATATGGGGCTGGAAGGTTAATGTTTATGGGGCTATAGGTGAACAAATGTGGGGATGTGGGTGCCCCATAAGCTTTCACCTATAACCCCATAAACTTTCACCGTGTAGGTAAAGTGAAAAGATATGGGGAGATATCCACAGGGCTCCGATAAGTCAATGTGACCTAAGGGCACCGGTGGTTCGTGGAAATGTGAGTCACATTGGCGTACGCATATCCTGCGATCAATCGGTGGCGCAGAAATGGAAAGAGGCGCCGAAGGCGCCTCTTTCAAAAGCTGTGAAGCAGATCCGGACACCACTTTCGACCCGCCTTGCGCGGGTACGGCTTTCGCCGCCAGGAAGCGCTCGATCTCATCCGGTCAGTCGCTTCGGGGTGCGTAATTTACCTGTGGTTTGACGAGTATTCAACTGCTCATCAGAGCGGAAAGCGGCCGTGTCAGTCGCGCGGCGTGGGCTGCGGACGATGGGAGCGAGAGGCATCTCAAGTTGGCCATTCTTCACTTAGGGCGGCGGGGTATCCGAGTTACCTCGACGAGCCTGCTCTGGAAGTTGGCGTCAGCACGAAGGTTCAGGGGATTTCGATCACCCACGTAGAGCGATTTGTGCCCTAGCTTGACGCTACGAGAACACCTGCTTCAGGTAGTTTGGTTTTGAACATTAAAACAACACTACAAAGAACACGCCAAACTGGATTCGTTGTGATCCAAACCTGATGATGGGCTCAATTGGAGTCAATGTGACCCAATTTCTATGTAGAGAAGGATCACTGTGACCCAAGTTTCGAAACATATGCAGTCACTGTGACCTAAATTTGATTGGTTTTTACGCAAGCGTAGGTCACTGTTGACTAAATTTCCTAGCTCAGTGGGCTAGATAGTCAATGTGGCCAAATTTATAGAGATTCGACCATAAAAATAGGTCACCGTGACCCGGCTTGTTAAATTGGCTGGCGCAACCCTATATTGCTCTCAGATTAGGCGGGTAGCGAGGTATAACTCCGTATTACGCGTGCTAGCACGCTTCATCCGGAGTTCACCTCGCCCTACGGGGTAGGTGGGGCGCTTTGCTTCCCCACCATGAGAGTTTGGAGGGCAGATGAGGGATGGGATGGCGGAAGTTCCGGAACGTGGCCTGCGACATGTGGTGGCTATCCGGCTAAACAGAGGCGAGCGGGCGCATATAGAAAGACGTGCATCTGAGGCAGGTCTTCCGCCAGCGACCTTCATTCGCCAGGCTGCGATGGGTTCGGTGGTGCCGGCGCGAGCAGAGATCCCTGCAGTCAATCGGGAGACGTATCTTGAGCTGGCACGCGTTGGCAGCAACTTAAATCAGATCGCCCACCACCTGAATGCGGGTACCGCTACCGGTGTCGACGAGAGTGTCATCCGGCGCCTGGCCGCAGTCGCGAAGTCGCTGGCATTGCAAGTCTTGAGCGAAAAGCAGCGATGAAGGCCAAAGTCGGTCGAGGCAATGGGTTTCGAGGCCTGCTGGCGTATGTCTTTGGGGCGGGGCAGAAAGGGAAGGGCGACCGTGCTTCAATCGTCGGCGGCAACATGGCCGCTACCGACCCACGTGGCTTGGCGGCCGAGTTCGCTATTTGCCGGAAGCTCCGGCCCGAAGCCAAGAACCCGGTTTGGCACTGTTCGCTAGCGCTGCCTAAGGGTGAGCGGCTTGATAGCATCGCTTGGCAGCGAATTTGCAAGCGTCATCTGCAGCTCATGGGTATCGACGACGAGAATCACATGTGGGTAGCGGTGCGCCATGACGACACCGATTTCGATCATGTGCATCTTGTTGTTAGCCGAATTGGTCTCGATGCCACTTTGTGGCACGGCCGAAATGATGTGAGGGCTGCGATTGAGTCGACACAGGCGCTGGAGCGCGAGTTTGGGTTGCGATTGACGCCCGGGCGGAATAGCGAACCTGAACACCCGAAGCGAGCGAAGGGGGAGGCGGCGCGGAAGAAACGCACCGGGCAGACGTCTCTCAAGGAGCGCATGCAGGTCATTTTGAATCGTGCAATCCAAGCTGGCAGCTTTGAGGGCTTTGTACAGATTTGTGATGAAGCTGGGTTGCAGCTTGTCCCCAACTTGGCCAGCACTGGGCGGATGAATGGGTTTTCGTTCCGCCTTGATGGCGAGGTGATGAAGGCGTCTGACCTCGGCTCCAAGTACAAATGGGCCAACCTGGCCAAGAGGACCGGTTTTGACCAGGGCAGACATGTGTCCCTCATTGAGAAGCTTGCTGCTGCAGCGAAGGCGCGCGAGGGGGAGGAATCGGAGAATGTTCTGCGGGCAGAAGCGGTTGCGCTCGAAGAATTGGTGCGTCCGGTACGCAGCAACCGCACTATTGATCTTCTATTTGTCCGTCTGGTTAACGGCACCTATGCGTGGAGGCGAAGCCAATCGCCCGCCTTCCATGATTTGGGCGATCGGATACGGTTCGAACGCTCGCCAGACACAGTCGTGAGAGCAGCATTGCAGCTCGCGCGTGAGAAGGGGTGGACTGGGACCGAAGTCGCTGGCTCAATCGATTTTCGCCGACGGGTATGGATGCAGGGGCAGCTCACGGGGATCACGGTGATCGGCTACGAGCCAACTAAGGAAGATTTGGTCGCGCTTGCTGAGCGTCGCTACGACATTGCTATGCGGGCTGCGAACAAAGAGAAAGACCCCGTGGGGCGACAACTTCTCTTGCTTAAAGCTCGGGCAGAAGCGGATCTGGCAGTACATCGGGCACGTTACGCCAAGATTCCGTTGACCAGCATCGAGGGTGACACGCTGCGTGCTGATCAATACGTGTTTGCCGAACTCCACGCGGACCGGCAATACCATCAGGCGAAGAGTATCGCCACCGCGAGTCGGACTGCGTTGCTGCAGGCGAAGGATATGTTGTTGATCGAGCGGGCCATGGCCAGAAATTCGGAGGCCTGGTCCGTATACCTGCGGCACTGCGAGCGAATCCTACGCGCGGCAGACGCCGATCGCAGCCGGCTGGTATTTGAAGTCGAGGATCTGGCATTTTGGCTACGAGAAATCCGTGCGGGTCGCATGCCGCGTGAGCTGCAAGATGCTATTGATGGCAAAATCGGATTGAAGCCCCACGCTGTGGCGGTTGCCGACGTATTGATCTCTGGGTTGGAGGTTGGAGAGGTACAAGGCAGCGACGTCAATTCGCCGGCGAGAGGCGATACCTGTGATGAGGCTGTATCCGAGGCAGATGGCCCTCGACATCGAATAAGGTAGAGCGCGATGAGCAACTACACGAATGGTCTGGCCGCCGGGATGGCAGCCCGAAATGCAGCCGTGCGAGATGGGCAAACAGCGGTTGCTGAATGGGCCGAGCACTCACAGAAATTGCAGGGACGGCTGTCCGCTGTCTTGAATGCGGAACTCAACGAACATGTTGAGCGCAAGGTCAGTGTTGACTACGTTCGCGCGCTACGGAAAGCCCTGGCCGAGCTGGCTCCGACTCATCCTCTTCTCCGAGATGACGTAGCTGCGGCCCTCTTTGAGGAGTCACGGACCAAGGCTTACGCTGAACGAGGCTATGCGTACGACGCTAAATCGGGAGCGCTCTCAAAGAGAGGCTAGGCTCTTTCGGTCTGCTATTGGTTTTCGAGGCATTCGCATTTCGTGGTTGACGTGCCAATCGCCTGCTGCAATGCAAGAGTTGACGGTCGAAACTGCGACCGAACAGCAGGATCGTTCGTCCCAGTTCGCCCCTTCACGTACAGTAGGCTTTCATCTGCAAGTGTCTGCTGTATTCCTCGCTTCAGCCATTCGAGGCATCTTGTCCGCGTGGTGGCCGTGTGAGAGGTTACCCTGCCATTTCTCCCGCATCGCCACGCTTTTGCTTTCGAGTGTACGGCGAGTAGTTCTTGGCATGCTGTGTGTTCGTTAGGGGCTTGAGCCAACACCTGAGACACCGTTCGTGTTTGGAATAATAGACCCAACCGCGCGAGTTGGCCGGCCTTCGAACTCGACATATTTGTCTCATGAAAAACCAAGAAGAAGCGCTTCCCCCTGAGCTACTCGCAGTCCGCGATGCCGCGCTATCCGCGATGGATGACCTCGTTCCCGCCGGACCGCCCGCTTCCAAAGACGAGTCTAAGAGCTTCTTCTTATCATCGTGGACCAAGGCCGGGCGGGATTTGCCGCCACACTATCTAGTACATTTTCTTCTGATCGATCTTTTGAGATTCCCGTGTCTTGGACGATGGGAGAAGGTCGCTTGGGCTGTGCCAGTCCGCCTTGGCCGCAAGCTCTACGGAGTGGAGCATCGAAAGATGGGGATGGGCGTATTTGCACCGAATTCCAATCCGTCTGCAAGAAGTAGTGGAGTGGCGAGCGAAGGCGAAGAATCCGATGCTCGTGAGATTGTTCGGCGCATAAAACGGGCTGTAGACTTAGCTGCACCTTACTTTGAATGGCGAGCCCAAACTGCCGCTAAGGGTCGCGATATCAATGTTGTAAACACAAGTGCCGCACTTTTTGAGCGATATCGGTTCTTCTGCGAGCAGTTTGAGTTGAAGACGTCGGAGTCATTACTTCGACGCGAAGAGATGACTTCGTCCGATGAGGGGGTGCCCGGCTATAAACTGCGGTTTGCGCATATGTTTCCCTCCATCAGACTCAAGGAAGAGGCGGAGTGGAGTGCTCAGGCTGCAATTGAGGCATTTTTTGGTTGGACTGAACACGTTTTCATCCATCTCGCAGTCTTGCAAGGATTTATCCGAACGGGAGAAGAGGTTGCAAAATTAGCGGCAGCAGATTGGAAAACAAAATTTAGGACGGCGCTGGATATCAACGATATCGCTACAAAAAGCCACTACGACGGTCTTCTCGCTCTGAGGACTCAAATCCGAAACTATATGGCACACGGTGCGTTTGGAAAACGTGGTGAGGCATTCTCTTTTCACTCAGGAGCAGGCGCCGTGCCCGTCCTCCTTACGAGAAATCCTAGGCATGGCTACTCTCTAACGGGCGGACCGGCATTCGATGAGAAGGCTGCGTTACTGCAAATCGAGGCATTCGTCACGCATCTTTGGACTGGCCCAAGGGAGCCAGCGAGGGAATATATGGAGAGCGAAGTTCCTACTGTGCTTACGTTCGCAAGCGATGGAACCTACCTATTGGCAATGCGTTCAGTCGACGCTATGGGGAGGCTAATCAGACGCCAGTTGGATGCTCAAGAGCGCGCTGCAAACATGGATTGGTAAGATATGAAATTATATGAAATCCCATCGACCGAGCTTCGAAAATTCGTTGATCCGCTGGATGGAAAAATGTGGAAATGCAAACCGATTTCAGAGGCAGAGGTGTTGGAAGCTATCTCCCGTGGAGCTCACGAGCCCATGGGTTGGGAAGAAGCAATGCAAAAGATTAAAACGCCCGAAGAGGCTAGGGACTTCCACATAAACCGCATTGCGACTCTTTTTGGTATGGAAATGGAAACGCCAGCTTTAATGTTGGTAAACCATGGGGAAGAGATAACAGGCCACATTTATGACGGCAACCATCGAGTTGCCGCGGCCTATGTCCGAAAAGATCTCGCAATCCGAATTTTTGTCGCAGCCTCAGATCTTAGTAGGATCAATATCACTTTCCCATCCGCGGTACCCGTGATCGTATAATCACTCCCATGCCTACAGGTCTGCGAAGCGGCATTAAAATCTGCGAACGCTTTAGGATACTCAAAAACGAGTAGGTTAGATGCTCAATAGGTAGATACGGGGACGACGATTGGATCAGCGGCAACTAGATCTGCCATGGACGCTGGGAGAAGCCGGCGTCGTCGAGGAGGCAGGCGCAGATGGGAGTGGCATGGATGTGCCTAACCGGGGTGAGCTTCATGTGCACATGAACGGCGCTATTCCAACGTCGAAGGTTCGAGAGATCCTGACTGACGAAGCGACCGTATTGCCGGCTGGATTCGAGTTCGAGCGAGACCTAGTTCGGGCTACACCCTGCCAATCTCTGGGCGAATACCTGACGTGTTGGCAAGTTTTGCGACTCTTTCCTAGGAAGCGCGAAAACCTCGATCACCTCACCCTTGCGGTTGTCGCAGGCTTGGCGGAAAACAACGTGCGCTTCGTCGAACTCCGAAGCAGCGTTCTGTACCTCGCGGCGCTTCAGAAGTGTTCGCCAGCGCAGGCGCTTGAGCGCTTGATCGAATCGACCGGGGAAGCTGCACAGCGCCACGGTATCCGTCGAGGCCTGATTCTCACGGTGACGCGTGGCGACTACAGCGCGGTCAGCCTGTCCACCCTCCTGCAGGCCTACCAGGACCTTGGTGAGCCGAAAGAAGTGGTTGGGCTTGACTTGGCTGGCGATGAAGAAATGGCGTATCCGACGGAGTTGCCCTCGCTCTTTCGGGAGGCCAAAGATAGGTTCGGGCTAGGGATCACGATCCATGCCGGTGAAACCGGCCGCGTGGAGAATGTCCGATCTGCCGTAGAGTTGTTCGGCGCAGATCGCGTTGGCCACGGGACAGCGGCTGGCAAGGATCCAGAGCTGCTGGAGCTTCTTTCCGCGAGGGGCATTTGCGTAGAGGTGTGCCCAATCAGCAATCGCCTCACGGGCGCAGTTCCTACGAACGAAGCTCACCCGCTTCAACAGTTCCGCCGATATGGCGTTCCTTTTGTCATTTGCTCGGATAACCCCGCAATCCACCAGCACGGCCTAGCGGACGACCAAGCCGCCGCGATGGCCGAAGGCCTGTCGATCGGTGACATGCGACAGCAGTACGAACTAGCTAAGCGCTACTCATTCATGAAGGATCTAACTTGAAAATCCGATTCATGTCCGGCAACGAGCACAAGATTGCCGAGGTGCAGCGGATCCTAGCACCGGTTGAGGTGGACATCGTGCCGGTGTCGAAGAAAATCGAGGAGCTTCAGACAGAAGACGTTGACCGGTTGGTGCGAGACAAGGTGGCCAAAGCGTTCGAAGCCATCGGTCGCCCGTTGTTCGTCGAGCACACCGGCTTGTACTTGAACGGCCTCAATGGCCTTCCCGCAGGTTTGACGCAGATATTCTGGGACAGGCTGCAGGCGGATCGCTTTGCTGATCTCGTTGCAGGTCTTGGCGACGCCAAGGTGACCGCCAAGACGATCCTCGGGTACTGCGACGGACGCGAAATCCACATATTCGAGGGTGCGATCAACGGGACCGTACCTCGCACACCTGCCGGTCCTACTGATTTCCAATGGGACTGTGTTTTCATCCCTGATGGCAGCACTCAGACGTTCGCCCAGATGGGGGCGGCCAAGGACCACATCTCCATGCGGCGCAAAGCACTCGATCTGTTTGCTGCCCACCTCAAATCCGCGAAGGGCAAAAGATGAGAGACGAACTGCTTGATGCGCATCGCGCCGGCAAGCTGATGCTGTTTGTGGGCGCCGGAGTGTCTGCCAACCTTGACCTGCCGGATTGGGGCGCTTTGATCGCGCACATCGCGGAGGAGCTTGGCTATGACCCAAAAATCTTCTCTACCTACGGCACTCATCTGGCCCTTGCAGAGTTTTACAAGAAGAAGAAAGGCGGGCTCGGGCAGCTGCGCAGCTGGATGGACCGTGAATGGCATAAATCAACAACGGACGTCTCCAAGTCCGACATTCATCGGCTGATCACACAGGGCAATTTCTCCAGGATCTACACCACCAACTACGACCGATGGTTGGAGAACGCCCACGATGCGTTCGGTGTGAAGTACGACAAGATCGCAAGTGTGGCCGATCTCGTTTCCGTCACCGATGGTCGCCGGCAGATCATCAAGTTCCATGGCGATTTCGACGCAGACGACTCGATCGTCCTTGATGAGACCAGTTACTTCCAGCGGCTGGACTTCGATACGCCGCTGGACATCAAGCTCCGTAATGACGTGCTGGGCAGCTCTGTCCTCTTCATCGGCTACAGCCTGAACGATGTCAACATCCGCCTCCTGTTTTATCGCCTGACGGAGATGTGGAGGCGATCTCCCCTTGCGTCCGCAAGGCCGAAGTCCTACGTTTTCACAAATCGTCCGAATCCGGTGGCTCAGGAGGTCTTGGGCCACTGGGGGATCAAGATGATCGTTTCAGAGGAGGACGACCCCAAGAAGGCGCTCACGGATTTCCTTCAGGACTTGGTGACCTGACTTTGAGTAACACCGAGTGGGCGGAGGTAGCTTCTCGGGAAGGGCGGCTCTTGACCAGAAGCTACCAAGGTATCGGCAGTCAGCGACTGACCGCAAGGCTGGAGCGGTCGTTTCAGAAGTAGCCCTGATCGTCTGCTTCTGGCCGCTTCGCGACGCCCCCGGATTTACTCTCGCCCATACGTTGAAGTGCACACGGCGAGATCAACCGAATAATGCGGATATCCCGTTTTTAGGCGGGACTGTCTTCACCGTCCGGATGGTGATGCGTGACGGTGGCGCTCGCGTGTATCCCGCAACTTGAGACGCTGGCCAGCTGCTGGCGGGTACGCTATCGTCACTTTCTACGTACGGGAATGACGACGAGCATGGATCTCCTATCTCACAATGATCAGCCGATTTCCGAGCCGAGCGAAGATCGATTCGGTATTGACCCATTTGCGCGTGCCTTAGCTAGCAGCATACGAAGGCTAAAGGCGCCGACCGGGTCGGTAGTGGCGGTGAATGGGCCGTGGGGCTCGGGAAAAAGCAGCGCCGTCAATCTAATCCGTCACCATCTCGCGGATGCAGTCAAGGCCGACGAGCTCGTAGTCATTGATTTCGCGTGCTGGTGGTTTCGTGGCGAGGACGCGCTAGCGCTTGCATTTTTTCGCGAACTGTACGCTGGCTTTGCGCCCAGCTTAGGCGAAAAGATAAAAAAGGCTTTGCCGAAGCTCGGCGCTCGATTGCTGCGTGCGGGCTCAGTGCTCGGTGGGGCTGCTGACGTGGCCGGCGCAGGTGGTATCGGTAAGGCTGCAGGCAGCGTGATGGAGTGGATCGGCGGCCTGATCGAGCAGGACGAGAGCGTTGAAAAGCTCCACAGCGATTTGTCTCGGGCACTGGCAGAGCAAAAGAAGCGCTTTCTTGTCATTGTTGATGACATTGATCGCCTGTCGCCCGACGAAGCACTACTGATCTTTCGGCTCGTTAAGTCTGTTGGGCGCCTACCAAATGTGATGTATCTGTTGGTCTATGACCGTCAACTTGCCGAGAAGATCGTCAGCGAGAGGTATCCATCCGAGGGGCCACACTACCTGGAAAAGATCGTACAGGCTGCGTTCGAATTGCCGGAGCCATCGCCGGCCGATCTTCAAGCACACTTACTGAGCCAGATTGCGGCCATCTGTGGCACTCCCGGTGAAGATGACGTGACGCGCTTCATGAACGTCTTTCACGATGGCATCGCCCATTTGGTACGCACGCCAAGGGACGTTGCACGTTTTGCAAACGCACTCGCGGTTACGTGGCCGGCTGTTGAGGGTGAGGTCAACCTAGCGGACTTTCTCGCCTTGGAAGTCTGCCGGCTTCTCTACCCATCCACCTACCGCGCGGTTCGGCAGAACAAGTCCGTGATGTGCGATGCGTCCCCCGACGTTAGAGGCAACCGCTCAGCGGCCGCTGAGAAATATCGCGAGCTTCTCTTCGGTGCCGAGCCTCCCGCTCAACATGAGCGGCTACGTCGCTTGCTGATGCGTCTCTTTCCCGCACTTGAGTCCGTGTGGGCGAACAGGGGTTATAGCGAGGGCTTTGCGCGTCGATGGGCCGCCGAAAGACGCGTTTGTTCGAATGCCCACTTCGATTCCTATTTTCGCTTCACCGTTGGCGACGACATCCTTCCTCGGGCAGAGCTGGAGGAATTCATACGCCGAGCGGGTGATCGCGAGTACGTCATCGCGACAATGCGAGATGCCCTTAAGGTGGTGCGCAAAGCAGGTGGGACAAAAGCAGCGGTGCTGCTGGGCGAGCTGGATACAAACGCTGAGCGAATCAGCCGCGAGCAGGTGCCCTCGCTATTGACTGCGTTGTTCGCAATAGCGGACGAACTCAACGTAGAGGCGGATGAGGCGGGGGCCTTCTCGATCGGTAGCAATGAGCTTCGTCTGCATTGGCTGCTGCGCAGCCTGACGCGCGAGCGTATGGCGCTAGAGGAGCGTTCTACGCTTTTCGTCGAGGCATGTCAGGGCGCACCCATTGGCTGGTTGGCAGATTTCGTACGGTCTGCATGGAGTGACTATCATCCTCATGGAGAACGCCCCCCAGAGCCTGTTGAGCAATGCCTGACAACTGAAGCCGACGCGGGGCGATTGCGCGAATTGCTGCATGCTCGCCTGATTGCTGCGGCCAAAGATGGTTCTCTAGCGCCTCATAGACAATTGGCATTCCTGCTCCATTGGTGGCTCGATCTCGCCGACGATGGTGGCGCAGCCATCCGTGCTTGGGTGGCCACGCTTGTGGATACGGAAGTAGGGGTTAGGCAACTCGTGAAGGCCTTTACCTCCTATGGTTGGAGTCAAGGTCTGGGGCTTCACGGGCTTGGCGACGTAGTGGCGAAGCGCACGACTCACGCTCGTGTGAAGAGCCTGGGTGAGTTTGCGGATCTTGATGTTTTTCGGCGACGGGCTGAGGAAATTGCTGCGGAGGGCAATGCGCCTGAGCTAGTGGAATTCCTGCAGGCTTGGGATCAACCGGAACGGGGCGGGCAAGGTTGAGCGGTTACGTTGATTGGTCGGCGCCCCACGACTCAGTTTCCGAGGAGATCTTTGTTCGATGGCGTTGGGCTGGGCTTGATTTCGTCCAACGCCCCAACGCCGGCACCCGGCCGTTTCGGGCGGGTTCCCCCCAGGCTACCGCTGGCACCATGTTTGACTTCGCGCGTGCCGCCGACCAAGATGTCGTGCCCCTTATCGCCGGCTCCCTCTGCGCTGGAGATGCCGCCAGCGTGGGCGCCAAGCCACCGCAGGATGTTGTCCGGGATCCAGTGGATTAGCGAAAAGACGATGTGTACCACTGTCGTCATGACCGTGACGTAGATCGCAACATAGGCAAAGAAGGAGACGATGCCTGTGGTGGAGTCGGCCTGTACTCCTGCTACTACGGTCATAAACGCGATGTTGATGAGACCGACCACCGGTTGCGTCAGCAACATGCCTCCAATTAGCCCGAATAGCATTAGCGAAGGTCGCATTACAAGCGACAGAGTCATCATGTACCCGTGACCGGCTTTGCCGACGGCATCGTCTCCGTCAGGGTGGACGTGTGCAACCGCGAATAGAGGGCCGGCAATGACCGACTCTAATGCCAGCACGAACCAGTTCACCACAGAGGTCATCCAGGTGATGAAAGGGATCATTGGGACGTAGGTCGACAGCACCGCACCGAAGAAGAACAGGGCGATGGTGAGCGTTGTCACCAAACCAGAAAGAAACTGGATGACGGCCCCGACATCGAAAGCCAGGCCTACAGTTGCCTTTGCAGCGGCGCTGTTTGCTGTGCCCGTAGCGGCCGCCATTGTTGCCAATAGTGCCTCGCCGGTGCCGACAATGGTGTCGCCAAACGACTTCATCTGACTCATGTGATTGAGGTTCGAACCTGCAATCGACTGCGTCATCAGATTGATCGCGCCCATGAAGGGTGCAGAGATGAGCTTCCGGACGTATTCCCAAGCGCCTTCGCCTTGCTGCGGGGCCCGGACGTCGGTCTGGTTGTAGTAGACCTGCCGGATGCCTTCCACACGATTCTTTGTGTACTCGTCAGCCGCAGCCATGGCGTCTTGATAGGTTTGCAGAGCGTCCTTGGTCTCCTTGTCGGTGATGTCGATCGGCTCGGAGGTGGGGAGGCCGTTCAAAGTCGACTGCATCACATCGTTCATCTTCACGATGTGGTTGTACCAAGTCCCCGCGAAAATCCAGCCGCCGTCCTTGGCTGCCTGCAGGAAGTCGCTTCGGGCTCGATCGTTGGTCTGCGAGACGGCATTCTTCGCCGCGTTGCGCAGTGCGTTCTCGTAGTTGTTGGCGGCTCGGTCGACTGCTCCCGTCGCCGGCTTTTGCCCCGCCACAATCTGCGCGGCGACGGGCTGCAGCTCCTGAATCATGGACTGCACTGCTTGAGCATGCGCCGCCATGATCGGGGCCTTGATGACCTTGGTGTTGCTGTTTCCAGCAGACGCTTCCCAAGACTGCTTCCACGAGATCCCACCGCAGACGACAGGATTGAGGTAGCTGTTGTCATTCGCCTTCCACTGGTAGCTGGTGACCGTGTACTGAGCGTTAGAGAAATTCTGCGTAGTCGTATACGCCCCAACAGCTGGCACGGCATCGAACACGTCGTAGTTGAGCACTTCCCCCGTATTCGTCAGTACCTGGTTGGCCGAGGCGGGCTGAATTCTCGTTGAGCGGCCCGAGTCCTGGAACTGCTTGTTCATCGCCGCGGCGCAGACCTCGAACTTCAGGATGTTCGCGGCGAGCGGACGCGAGTCGGGGATCATCGGGCGCGAGATCATGTTGTCTCGATGGATCTGCTCGATCGCAGCCTTCCAGACGGCGTCGGCGACACCGATGCCTTGGAGTGCAAGCCACAGAATCCCGATCTGAATGAGCGAGTAGCCCGAGCCTAGCGGCAACAGCAGGGCAGTGCCTCCAACAGTGCGCAGCGGTATCCAAATCGACGACATCTTCTTGCCGAGGATCTCACCGTCATGCGCGGAATCAACCGTTCCTTTGACCGTGGTGTAGCCAACGAAGAGCATGCCCAGGAACAGGACCGCGCTGTTGAACACCTTCATCATCGAACCGAGCACGCCATCTGCTTGGCCGGTTTGAAGATTTCCGCCCGAGGAGATCATGCCGACGATGCTGCCGAACACCTCGCGCATGAAGTCGACGGAGGTGTCACCAGCTGGCGGCGAGAACTGATTGAGTGGCGTGCCCAGCGATGAGTCCGCATGTGCCACACCGGCGGCCAGAGCAAGGAGCAGGACGAGGATTGTCTTCATCGAGACGTGTCCCGACGATCGGATCCGGACAGCATTTCCCGTTAGTCGAAACATGTGACCCACCCGTAGTCTGCGGTATGTCCAATGGACTGATACTGCCAGTAAGTGTTGACGTTACCGAACACTGCAGAATAAGTGTTTCCGACGACGGTGCCGAAGTTGTTCTGTGTCCCGGACAATGTGCAGAAGAGGTGAACGCCGAGATCGGCCACTTGCTGATAGCCAACGTTGTATGTCGTTGCGTACGAGATGCCTCCAAGGCGCCGCCATACCCCGTTCTCGCAATACAAGGGGGCCCCTGACCCAGATGCGTCCTGCGCTTGCAGTCCATTGGGTGAGCATCCCCAGCCTACGTTTGCTTTCCCAGCGACCTGCAGATACTCGTTCGCGACAACACGATTCTGAAAGTAGTTCTGACCGAAGTAGCTGGACAACGAGCCGGTGTTGTTCCACCCACTGGTTGTCAAATAGAGGTTGTTGCCGCTTGAGGGCTCGATATAGATATGAGACGCACCATTCAGCCCATACGACTGCAGGGAAGTTGGCCCGTATCCTCCTGGGCTTTGCGCATTGACGGCTCCCCCAGCTGTCATATTCCCGGACGCATTGACGTTTCCGCTCGCATTCACGCTTCCCGAGTTGACCGTCACGTAGTTGCCGTTCGTATCCTGCGCGTAGACAGCGCCGCCAGGCGCGCTTCTGACTGCAGCGTTTAGTGAGTCGCCATACAGCGCCGTGTTGCCGACCTTCACGCTGTTCCCGGCCGGAACGACCACCTGCTGGGCATTCACCGCAGAGGCATTGTTAACGTTGTTGCCACCCATATCGACCGCAGTATTCATGCGGTTCAGCTCCGGGTGTCCTGGCACAGTGCTTCGGTAAAGGTAGTCGCTGACCAGCATCCCGTCGTCAAAAAACAGGGCGGTCGCAATGTGCCCAGCGCCGGGCGACACCCCGTAGCTTGCAAGTGGCATTGACCATCCACCGTAGCTCCCCGTGGCTGTAGCCGGGTTCGACTTGGAGATGAAACCACCTCGCGCCCCCGAGAGTTGCGCGATTCGACGAGTGCTCATCTCCGGAATGGTCTCGCCGCCCGTTGTGATGACCAGTGTTTGCAGCTTGTTGGCGACAGGCTGCAGCGCTAAAACTTGGTAGGTCTGTCCGTAGGCGTTCTGGTCGGTAACTGAACTAGTCAGGTACGACGTACTCTTGAGCATCGTCACCGTGATGACCGCCGGTGTCGTCGCGGTTGCATTGGCAGTAACCGCAGCGTAGTTGTCCTTGATGTACTTGACGGCCGCGTCGGATACCGTCTTCATGTGATCCGCTGCTGCTTGGTCGACCTGAGCATCTGCGTAGTTCGAGAGGTACTGCCCGCCTAGACCAATTGCCGCGACGGATACGATCAGCACAACAATGAGTTCGATGGCCGTGAAGCCACGTTGCTTAACCATAGTGGATCTCCAACAACCACAGCACTACTGCCAGCGCCATGCCCATCGCAAGATGGAGCGATACTTCAAAGCGCACATCCAAGCGTCGTAACGCGTCAGCGAACGCTTCACGACGAGGCCACGCCCATGTCCACAGGGTTAAGGTGTCATGCGCCAACAGCGCAAAGTAGGGCAACAGGAACAGTCCCCAGGCTGGCGAGCGCGATACGTAGCGGATGCCAGCAGCGCCTATGCCTCCGCCAATGAAAAACAGCGCGGGAAAGAGCCACCAGGCGCGGCGACGCATCACGAGTCGATGCAGCCCCAGAGGCAGCCAGATGAATACAAGAAGGAGGGCGTAGCCTCTAGCGGTGCGCCAAAGCCATTGGGTCCAGTTGTCGCGGGTCATAACGTTCTTTGCTGCGCCGCGCAATTGGTCAGGGCGTGGGCTTCAGATCTGGTAGGCGAGAGCGCGCAAAGCACCGCCGACGTAGTTCTGGGGGTCATTGAGTTTCCCCTGCAGGCGTGGCCGTGCGTATCCAGTCGCGGACATCTCCAAGCCGCCACTTGAGTAGGCGGAAACCAGGATGAGGGCGCGGGAAGCCAGGCAAACGCTTTTGTTTGACGTACACCTCGGAGAGCCCGCACAGGGCAGCAACCTCCGTCACGCCAACAAGCACGTCGTCTCTCATGCGAGACACCTGTATTGCCAGTGCAAAATTTCTCGTTCGATCGGCTAACATGACCTATCTCCAACGTCGGTACGAATAACAAGCCACACGCTAGCCATGAGGGCTCGCGATGGCGAGGGTGCAAAATTCGTGGTGAGGGAAAATGGGTGTATTGAGATCGCTTGTCGCTGCTTCGCTCTCTAGCGGTCGCATCGACGCCGTTGCGCCGGCCAGTGATGGCTGCGAAGCAGGGGCCGACGATCTGCTGACGCATGAGCAAGAACTTTGGGCCAAGTGGACGGCCGAGAGGCTGATCGACAGAGTTCGCAAGGGCGTAGCGGAGCAGGTTCTTGCCGCAGAGGTGCTGGCACAGACGTCTGGCATAGCTGCTGAGGCGCGGAAGCCCGGGCGGCCGCGTACTGAGCCGCCGGTCTATCGGGACTACCGATACGGCGTCTATAGCGCATGGGCGAACTACGTTGAGGCTCGGGCTAAGAAGGACGGACTCACACAAAAGCAACTGAGCGAGTTGCTGCACTTTTCCCCGGATGAGTGGCGCGCAATTAAGAGGGGGGACCTGCGTCGTCGCAGCATGTCGCCGCAACGCTTCGTCGTGGCGATGAGGGTAGTCAAGGAGCGGCAATGGGACGTTTCCCCGCGACCTCGGAGTGGACCGATTCCGCTTGTCCCTTCACGGGCTCCAGAGCCTCAGCCGCTCCCAGCATTCATGGGATGGGCCCAAGAAAAAATGGCGGAAGCGGCCCAAAAATGCTCCACGCGAAAAGCTAACTAGTGCTAACATGAACCGCTTGGAGCTAACGTAAGCTCTTGTTATTAAAGCGTATTATTGTTTTCCCCCTTGTGGGACTGGCGCATCACTTCCGATTCACACGGCAGGGGTCACAGGTTCAATCCCTGTACCACCCACCAATTCGCGAGAAATCGCATGAAACAAGGCCCTCTGGCATTCGCCGAGGGCCTTTTTTCTTTGCTGCGAAACCTCGCGGAATGCCCTTTTGGTGCAAAAGTGGTGCACCTCGAAAATTGGCCCAGACGTTGTTCAACGATTGTCTGGAGCATCAAGTGGCATCCATCTCAAAGCGCGGGAACTACTGGCGTGCGTTTGTGCGCCGGCGCGGCTACCCGTTGCAGACCCGCACTTTCGACACAAAAGCTACGGCCGAGGCCTGGGCCCGCCGGATCGAGTCCGATATGGACAGGGGGGCGTTTGTCGATAGGTCAGAGGCCGAACGCAACACCTTTGACGACCTGCTAAGTCGTTACGCAAAGGAGGTGTCGCCGCAGAAGAAGGGCGGGGCAGGTGAGATCCTTCGCATCAAGAAGCTCCGAGAAGACGTCATCGCGGCGTACAAGATCACCGCACTCACCAGTAAGGTCCTCGCTGACTATCGCGACAGGAGGTTGACTGGCGCCGGCGGCTGCAGGCCTGTTAGCGGCTCAACTGTCAATCGCGAGCTCACGTTGATCGGTCATGTGATCAACGTTGCCCGCAAGGAGTGGGGGGTCCACATTGAGACCAACCCGGTGTCTTTGATCCGTCGGCCGCGCGAAAATCGGGCTCGCACTCGTCGGCTGTCGATTGATGAAGAGCAAAGGCTTTTGGCTGAGCTGGAGCCAAGTCCTCGGGACAATTTCGGGCGCTTTGAAGCGGGAGGCAGCCGGAACGATTGGGTTCGTCCGGTCGTCATTGTTGCGATCGAAACCGCAATGCGCCGCAGCGAAATTCTATCGCTGCGCTGGTCGGACGTATTCCTTGAGGACCGATATGTTCGGCTCCACGATACAAAAAATGGTGAGACGCGTGATGTACCCCTATCTAGTCGGGCCGTTACCACTTTGTCTGCACTGCCCAGGCATATCAGCGGTCGGGTCTTTCCTATCACTCCGGACGCACTGAAAAAAGTCTTTGTTCGTGCTTGTGAACGTGCCCAACTGACAGATTTCCACTTTCACGATATCCGAAGAGAGGCCACTACCCGCCTATCGGAGCTCGTGGGCAATGTTCTCGAATTGGCAGCCATCACGGGTCACAAGACGTTGACTGTCTTGCACCGTGTGTACTACAAGCCCCACGCCCGTGATCTTGCGCGCAAGCTTGGCTGACCCCTACCCGCTTTACTAAGCGGCTTGTCGGTCGGCTGGCACCGGCCAACAAGCCTGACCACAACTCACCTACTGAGAGGTGAATCATGGCTGTGCCCATTCTATCGTCGCACCCCATCTCCGCTCTTCCACGCGACAGCGAACTTTCGCAGATTTTGGAGCTGAGAGATCCGTTCCTAATCCCGCTTGCAGACCTCGAGCAGTTGATTCAGGAAGCACCGACGGCCCCGGCGCAAGGTTATCTGTGGGGCGTGCTCGATGCGCGCCGTATGCTCAAGGCGTGCACGGGACTAGAGGTGGCCATATGAGTGCGAAAGCCGCCATCGCGGCCGCCATCCTAGTGGCCTCTAACCTGGCAGCGGCCCAGCACGGTTTGTCGATCCCTTCCAACTCCGAGGGAGGCGTCCAACCTGGACCGGCTACGCCGGACGATCCATTGCCCGCGAAATTGATCGCGGTCGATCCAGAGGCGGCGTCTTTTGTCGCGGAATACAACGCTAGGATCGAAGCTTTCTATAACGAGATGACCACCAATTACACGGTGGTCAACGGGTACTGCATCGCTACTCCCATGACGAGAAAGCTCTTCTTCCTGATCAACCGACGGTAGGTGGAAAAAAGGGGATTCATGACCTCGATTCGAGCACTTCGTCTAGTAGACGTTGCCCCGCCTCCGGCGCTTGCAAAGGCGGTGTCGAGCGAGTTGCTGGCGCGCATCAACATGCGGGAGATTCCCATATTGCTAATGCGTCAGCAGTTGGGGGCAGGGGAGTCACCCTGGCTGGGGTTTTGTGTTCCATCGGATTGCACTGAATCCGGCGAGGTGGTCATCGACCTGCGCTGTGTCGAGCGCGCCGAGTGGGAGCCGCAACCAGAGCTGATTACCTCGATTTATCTGCATGAGGCGGCTCATCGTCTCCTGTCGGGCCACGGTCATAACGCTGCGTTCTTTGCGATGGTGCTGGTTCTGTATTTGCGCGCCGGCACAGGTTCGATACCGTTCTGGCAGCGTGCCAAGCTGTACGACCTTCAAGAGGAGGGCGCAAACGCGCCACAGGCCTTCGCGTGGGCTTGGAGCGTAGCCGATGAGCTAGCTGCGAGCGATCTGTCGGCAGATCGCTGCGCGGAAGTTATCAATGACCGATATCGTGTGTGGCGAACGTGGTTGGCCGGTGCCGATGAGCGGGCGCGGGTCAAGCGCGAAGCGGCTCAGGCGGCGGAAGAGCGTATCAAATCGCTCAAGGAAAGTCGTTGGTGGTACGCCTTAGCCGGCTTTGTCGTGGGCGCAATTGGCGTCGTAGCACTGGCGCTGTAGAAGGGGATGCCGGTCATCGACTGCCTTCGTCATTGGCGGAGGGCCTGCGTGATGGCCTCGATGCGCTGCGAGAACAGCGCATCATCGATGATGGTCGGATCTCGGGGCACGTCATCGCTGCGCGCATCTGCTTCAATCAGCAGCTCGGCCAGTTCGACCAGCTCCGGGTATGGCCGCACTCCCGCCATCTGCTCACGCACCGTTTGAACAAAATGTGCGGCTTCGCGCGGCATGGCTGTCTTTGCCAGCAGTAGGAGACCGGTAACAGCACGCGTCGCGTAGTTGACCTGGTGCGCTCCGAGGTCGGTCGCGGCGAACGCCACAAGTCGGTCCATCAGCTCGCCGTGCTTGCCGTCCGCAAATAGTTCCAGCACGACTGCCTGCACGGCCGGGTCTCGCAGTTGGATGCGATAGGTTCGATCGCGACCAACAATCAGGCCAGTTTTCCGGTCCAGATAGCAAGGCTGAATACCCCGCGCCTCAAGGTCACGCACAGCCCTGGCAATGGCTTCGTTAGCGCGCTTGAGGAACAAGTCGCTCGTGATGTAACGGCCCAGCTTGTCGGCAGGCATGGTTTGATCTCGTTGTAGAGGCATGAAACCAGCATACGCGCCAGGTGCCAGCTCCGGAAGAGCGGATTTCGTAGTGTCCAGGTTCGACCAATTCACCCAAGCGCGACCAGATAACCCCAACTCTCGAGCCTGAATGTGAAAGCTGCGGTCAGAGGTGATTGGTGGTTCCGAGGCGCTGCTCGGTGTCACGACGGCTCACGGTTTCAGCTTTATCTGCTGCGGGGCGAGCTCGGCTTTGGCCGCCTTCTCGACAATCATGGCGCGGAACTGAGGGGGGACTAGCGGATTGTTTGGGCTGAATTTCGCCAGTTCGATAGCAAGCTTATTCTGCAGTGCGTCAAGCGCGGCCGCGCGCGCTTGCTGTCTGTTATGCAAATCTACAGTCAGGCGCAAGACTTCGCATGTCTCTTCGTGATTTTGCGCTGTTGATGACAGCTTGGCCCTAAGCTGCCTGATTTGGGTTTCCAAGTTGCGAGCATAGTTCTGCCACTCGCGCGCGTTTCGTTCGGCTGCCAGAGCCCGGCCAAACATGACCCCGCTGTCGAATGTCATCTTGCTACTCCTTAGTAGATTTGATGGCCACAGAGTGGTCTTGGCGCTTACGTGTGCTGTAGACGGGCTTGATGCCGTTCGCCTCCAGCTCGCGTACGGTGTGGCGACCGCTTCGTTCGCGCTTGAGAAACAAATTGCCGTGCATATATCGCCCGAATTTGTCGGCTGGCGCGAGGACCTCTGCTCACTGCGTCCTGCCAAGAATACGCTGCGTGAGTCGAGCGCGAAAGAGTGCAAATGCCGCTTCCAAGCAACGACCGCGACCAAATAACCTCACTAGGCGAGGGCGGATGAGATGCATCGACACAAAATGATGGATTCAGAACGAACGGTGAAGATTCAGAACGCCAGACGAGAGGCCGGTGCAATTGACGAGATGGAGGAAGAATTGGGCTCGATGCGCGCTCGAGCAGCAACTACGAGAGCCCTATCCAACCGCGGGGCAACGCCCGGTGATGCCAAGCACTTCAGGCGACCATTGCGCGACGCGTTGGCAGCTTACGCCACAGTGGACAGTGTTTCGGTAGTGCAGCGTCGAACCATCGTGTTCGCCTTCGCCAGCTCTCCTTCCCGCCTAAGTTTGATCAATGAAAGGCTAGGATGGCGAAGAAAAGAGTAATCGTAAACATCCAAATCATCATCGATGCAAATACGCCGATTGCAGCGCCATTCGGCGTCCCGGCAATTTTCAATATTGCCACAGAAGAGTTTCTGATAAGCAGAAATAACTTTGCGAGAAGGTGTGATGAGATGATTAAGAGGAACGATAGTTGGCTTGTCAGGGCTGTATAGAATAAAACTGGCTCCGGTATGAAGTAAGTTGAAAAGACGCCGCGCGACGTCACGTGCATTATTGTTGGGGTGTTAAATGGATTAAGTAGCACGTCAAAACTGCTAAAGGGCCTGTAGGGCATGATCGGGATGGGGTCTTGCGGCGCGTGGTCAATGTAAAGTCTGACCATATCCCAAACGCGCATAGCAAATGTTCCGAGCGAAAATATTGCAAACGAAATGGAGATCGATAGCAAAAAAATAGAAAAAAAACGGAAAGACAAGAAGCCATTTGCGCGGCCGGAGCGAATTGCGATGCGGGTAAAGGAGATGGCGAATATATCGACGATCAGCGCAACGAATATCGCCTCGTGAAAATAGTCATATAGCGCCTGCTTCATCAGTGGGGAGAAGGGTTGGAAAACGGCGAGGATGTTCCAGTTGATGTTGTGTAGAATCCATGCGCTAATATAAGCGAGCGATACTACCATTGTGTAGAGTGGTATTGTTATAAGTTGTCTGGGAGATAAAAATCGGTTCCCAAAGTATCGCTCGAATATAGCGGCCCATGTTCGTGCCAATTGCTCAAGTGTGGCGGCCCCAAAGGATCGGCCGTTAAGCTCTTTAATGATGGCCTCTCTCCACTTCTTGGTGGCCATTGCGGTTCCAATGAAAAGGCTGCCGCCGAAGGACAGAATTCCAAAAATTGCGCTAATTGCGCCTATTAAATCAATCGTGGACATGATCAGGTTCTGTTTTGTTGATATTTGTATTTATATTTTTTATCAGATATTAATTTACGGGATCTGGGGTGATGTTTGATTGCAAGTTCTCCGGGGGGGGGCTCAGCTGCTTTTCAGTGCATTCGCGTGCACAGGTCGATTGATCTCGTGCAGCAGTCAAAAGCTAGCGCATCCGCCGGACGATTCCCGCTCTCGCGTCCTCTCGCACGGCTTCTTGCTCGTAGGTTGCCACCATGCCCATCAACACTTCGGTCGCCACAAATGGGTGTGTGTACTGGAGCGCATTCGCCCAAGGACGATACTTCTCCGCTTGACTCCTCTCTTGATCGCCGCCTTCGCCACGCCAAACTGCCCCTCGTGAGTTGTACAGCCCTGTGCGGACGCCTTCCATCATGGCCTTCGAATGCACATCTTCCATGACGTCGCGCACAGGCGCACATGGCCAGATACCGTCGTTTCCTACGGGGGCGTGCGAAAGCAACTTCCCAATGCATACATCCGCAATATCCAGTCGGCCCAGTTCGGCGCATCCGTCTCGTACCGCTTTCACCCATTCCGCAAGCAAGCTTGCTTGGAGCTCCCCTTTTTCGTCGTGGCCGGGAACCCTATCGAGCCCATCAAGGAGCTTGTATCCACGCTCCGCAAGGTGCTGAACCTGATCAGGGGCAACCTTCCAATTCGGCGGATCTTCGCCTTCGTCGCCGCGCTTGTACGTCCACACCACAGCCTGGACATACATTTCCGGGTGCTCCTCGACGTATTTTTGGAGGTTCGGGACGCCGTGCTTCTCCCCTCTACCCCAAGGGGTCGACAGCGCGTCGATGTATGCGAACTCAAGACCGGCTTTCTGTTCCAGCGTAAGGGCGGTGCTTCTATCGATGATTGAGAACGCCTCTTGCACGTAGTACTGATCGAGCTGGAACTGGCCAGATTGATCTCGTCCCTGTTTATGGGCGATTTCCCACATGACGCGAAACAGCAATTCGGGCCCGAGCACCTCAAACTTATACTGGGCACAAGCGAACGCGGCTCGAGGTCGACCGGCCGTCAGAAGACGTTCCACGGCTTCGATGCATTCGTCGTCAACACCAAAAATCCATTCTGGGGTGACTGTGTCCCAGTACTTTCGGCCCAGCTCCGATTGAAGTTCGTCGACAATCTGCCAGCAGCTACGCCGAAAGGGGGAGAGCAGCAGCAGTTGAAGAAAGTCACCTTCGGGAAGCGCGTCCTGCACCCTCTTCAGGGTGTCGACCAATTGTTTTCCCTCTTCCAGCGCCCTCGTGGCTCCGACAATGAGGTTCTTTCTGTTCCTCGTCAGGTCCTCGGTGGACGACGACAAAGCGGTCAACAAGAAGTCGGGCACATCAGTTTTCGGCAGAATCCGTTGCATCATCAGTATCCCGATAGACGTGGCGGCATTACCTATCTCGGCAAGGTCAAAGATGCCAGCTAGTCCGTGTACCTCAAGGATTTGCTGCAAAGCGTTCGTTCTGAGTTGGGCGATGTGCTCTTCGCGCTTTCCGAAATCCATCTCGCCGTCTTGCAGTTCATCCGCAGACGTTTGGACCCAATGCTGCCGAAATAGCCACTCGTGTTTGTTGAGGAGGTCCGTCGGCTCCAACTGTCGACGTGCGATGATCGCGGCCGCCGATAGTTTTGCGAATTCGCCCTTGGTCTTTGCGCGCGCCGCGCCGCGCCGCGACAAGATGGTGGTGCGAATTTTTTCACACACAAAGGCCTTATCGCGATCCGATGCGCCGGCCTCTGCCCAAGTCTTGACTAGGTTCCACACCTCCGTTTGATGCTCTTCCGGGAGGACATAGAGGCGCTCGATCAGGTCACAGAGCATTTCCCGCGAGTAACCGTTTTGCCAATCCAGCACTATATCGATAGTTGCCCGCACGAAAGCGTGGATTAGTGCCCACGTCTTGAGGGGTTCTCCAAAGCCGTGAGCGTCGGTACGCCACTTTGGCTTGTGGCTGTAGTCCCCGGTTTGCGGACCTGCGCTGAGCTGATCCATGCAGATTCGCCAAGCGACCTCGGGAAAGCGTTTTGCCAGCAGCTTCAAGACGCCTAGGCGAGCGTCATGGTCAGCTGCAGTTTGCGGCATCCAAGCCCGGAAGATGGCTGCAAGCGAGCGGATCGGCTTGTTGGACCAGTTGTCGTTAATTTCGATGCCGGCCAGCTGGGCTAGGATGAGCGCTGCTCGGGATAGCAGATGAGGGTTCCATGCAAGCCCTTCGAGGGCCCAAAGCAGGCCAGTTCGCGGGCACCCGCCGAAGACACCGGTGCCTGCGGGCCTCATCAAGCCATAACAAGCGGGGTCACTTTTTTGTAGATCATCCTCCAAGATTGAAAGGAATGCCTCTGGTGAGGCTTCCGCGTAGGCGGTGAGGTCTCGATCGTTGGCCTCAAGAATGCGCGTGTTCAGTGGAGTAAGAAGTTGCTCTACAAGTCGAGTGACTGCTGCACTGCAGTCAAAACCAAGGCGAGCCTGGAACAGAAAGTTGCCGTGAACGGCCAACAGGACCATCGTCTCGGAAATTCCTTGTCGCAATGCGGACGAAAATTCCCGCGACTTGCCGTAAATGGACGCGGTCCAACGCTTGTCGTCGGGCAGGTCCAGCTTGGGGTCATCTTCACCGAGAACTATTCCGGCAACGTCTAGGTAATTCCGAATATCCTGCTCTGTCATCGAGCCGGCAATGGCGAAGAGCAGGTCAATCTTGGATACCACGCCTCGGTAGGTGCCTACCGACCAGACGGGGGCGTCGTTCAGCCGGGCGAGTCGTTGGAACTCCTTCTCGAGAGCCTCATAGGACTTGGCCCCAGCAAGGAGCGTGAGTGCTGTTTGGTCGGCGGGATTTGTGGCATTCCACGCGCCGATAAGCAGAAAAGGGGCTAGGCTGTGCGCTACCTGGTGGTCAGCGGCCCACTCTGGAGTCCGAACGCCAGGAACGTTTGCAAGACGTCGGCGCAGCACAGTGAGGGAGCGTCCCGATTCATTGCTGTACCTGGTGACGTCGTCGCGGCCGTATCCCATCGCCTCAAGTGCGGAGCGGAACGCCTCGTAGTTCACAGGCTCGAGGACTATGTCCGGATTGGCATTCGCTGCGTTGCGTGGGCAGACAACTATGGTATGTATTAAGCGCGTGAATGGACCGAGCTCTCGCTCGACTGCGGTGTTTGCCGCAACGGCGATGAAATTCTTGGCGCCTTGCGCCAGCTTGGGTAGAACTCCCTGCTTATCGATAACGAGGACGCGATCGCGAAAGCTCGCGAGTTCGTCTCCTCCGGCAGGGCTGAAGAGCTGGGCCAAGAATGCCAGCGCTTCTTCGGTTGAATCGGCGGCTATAACCACCGGCGCCTCGGGCTGCTTCCTGAGCAATGGCAACAGGGTGCGCTCTGCGCTTGCGACCGACGAGGCAAACAACGACCCAGAGAGCGGCGGATTTGCTACGTTCGCCCAGTCGCGCCAGCATTTGTCGAGCGAGCGCACGCCCTCGGAGTCGTGCTCTGTTTCGTTTGCGAACCAAGTCTGCGCGGAAAGAGACTGTTCGAACCATTGTTCTAGGTCGCTGGAGTCGTACGCACGCACATCCTTCCAGAGTCCCTTGGCTTTGTTGGTTTCGATCCATTTATCTTTGGCTGGCCAGTGGCGTGGGGTAACGAACACGAACGTTGTTTGATCGCGCTCCTCCTTCTTGAGGGCTTTCACGCTTTTCGCAAAATCGCCGTCGGCTTTGCCCTTAACGTCTTCGTTGACCCCAAATTCCCAGCCAGACATGCCCTCGGGAATCCAGGGTGTTGCACGAGTGGATACGATGTAGCCGTCCCAACCAGGTCGTTCTGCATCGTCGTTTCCCGGAAAGTCGATTTTCGTGATCCCGTCGCAGGTAGAGTTCGCAAGTGTGCGTAGCAGAACCGAAAATCGAGTGCGCGCGGCGATGTTTCGCACAACCCACTTCTCGATGTCGGTGGCCTTTATGCCCAAGAAGGGGGGGACATACGGCATGGCGTCCGCCGGCACTCCTTTCGCCTTGGATTGAGCGGCGTCGTATGCGGCCTGCATGTCGAGCAGGTCTTGAGCCGGAATGCCAAAGGCGATTTCAATGCGCGACGCCATTTGGGGCGTCACTGCTGCGTGACCATTGAGGAGGTTGGAGAGAGCGGGTCTGCCGACGCCGACTAACTTTGCGGCGGCTACAACCGAGAGCTTTCTTGGTGCCAGCACCGAGGAGCGGATGTGCTGGCCTGGATGGCTAGGAATTGAAGCGTTGGGTGCGTCCGAGCCGCGGTCGGGGATGCCTGTTGCCTTAGACATGTGACGCCTCAAATCGAAATCGAGATGAGGTTAATGTAGCGTGTAGCGCTACAGAATACAAAAATGAATTGCTGCAAGAAAATTGCGGCGAATAATGCACATTTGTGGCCCATCTATTTCGTTGGTGTCGGCAAGTGACGCATCTTCGACGCACATGACCCGCTAGACAGGGTAGCGGCCAAGTTTCATAGGAAACGACGCAACTTCGACGCATTGGGGAAACCGATTCGTCTTCGCTTTCACAGCGATGACGAAATTGACGCAGAAACGACGCATCTTTGACGCATCTCGGCTCGAGCGTCCATGCGGCGAGCGCTCCTAGCTTGGTCCAAGCTTGCGTCGTTGCGCGCTGGCGATCTTGAAGCGAGCCAGCTTGTCGACTTTGGGCGAGTGTTTCACTGGCCGGGATGTCTGGACTCCGAGCGGCTTGACTCTTTCGCCTCCTCTCTTGCCGTGAGTCGCACGGCCGTACCGACCAATCGAGTAGTCCGATAGATGCCCCATGAACATCGCTGCCTCATCGAGGGGCACGTCAGGATCTGCCTTCAAATCCGACGCAACTTGATGGCGAAAGCAGTACGGGCTCACACGTGTTCGCAGCTTTGGAAACACGGCTTTGCCTAGAGCAATCACGGAGTTGTAGAGGTAATCGGCCTTGTGGGTCACCCAAGCCTCGCCATCCGTCCCATTCTGCTCGGCAAACTCACGCAGCGTTTGCAGGGCAGGGTGGGTATCTGGGGGCGGCCCAATTTCGAACTTGTATGCCCTCGTGCGTATCCCCCTTTCTTCGCTGCATTTAGCTCCCGACACGGCGATTAGGAGCGCGCCATTGCGATACAGGATGCGCACCCCTCGCTCGATCTCGGTCGGCCGGCAGCCGATCACGCGCAGTAGGGCTAGCGCGGGTAGTAGCTGCGGCCGCGATTCGCGCCAGTCCAGTTGGGACGCGCGATCGAACATGGTTTCCCGCCAGTCTGGTGGCAGCAACTTGAGTGCGGACTTTTTTGCCTTCCCCATCTGAGTGGTCTCGGTAGTTGGGTCGGTGTTTAACGGTTCGTTCGCCGTCTAATGGATCGATTTCTCGATGGTTCGCACGCGGCTCAAAACCACCCCCGGGATGCGATGCATCCCGACCCCTGAGGGGTGTGGGGCTGACTGACTTTGGGTACCAATTCGCCATGTCTGCGCATGTCGGAATTGACACCCAAAGTCAGCCAGCCCCCCTTGTCCGACATGAGGGTCGGACAAGGGACCGACATTGGTTTTCTGTGCGATGAAATCGGCATGCACGGGTGCCAATGGGTGGTGCGCTAATGTGGTTGGTGTCAGCGCATGCGGGGTTCGCTAGAGCGTGGGGGAGCGGTTTGCACCCCAGCGGTTGCCATGGCGTGCCGTCCTTCCCGCGTCCGCCCGTGGACAACCGCGCTGCCCACAGCGCACGGCTGTGGACAGCCGCCACCATTGGCGGCGGTCCCCCGGTTGCCACACCGGCTCCTCGCGGCCACCCCTTCGGGGCTGACGCGCCGCGAGGCGGCTTGCCCGAGCTGAGAGAGAAAGCCACCCCCAACTTCTTCCTGCAAGCAATCAGCGGTAGTTCAATGAATTGGCATCCGCGCGCGCCGTCGCGCCCGAATCGAGCCGCCCGGGGACCCGGTGTAGCCGGGGAGAGCGGCGACCCGAAGCGGAGCGGAGGGGCGATTCGGCTGTGCATGCGGTCAGCCGCGATCACTGCAGGCCCCGCCTTGAACCAGGACGTTGTCGGGGTTGTCCGGATCCCATACCCGCTGTACTGAGCCGTCTGAGTAGCTGTAGATGGTCCATCCGGGGCAGCCATAGCCAACCGAAACCAAAGCGGGCGCTGTGGGCACCACTGCGGCAGGCGGTGGCGATGGCGGTTGGCATCCCGGCGCGCTCCAAACCGAGCCCATCCAGACGGGTGGGGTCGTTTGCCTGTAGCCAGTTGGGCAAACGGGCGGAGGAATTGCCCCGTGTTGAATTGGAGATACGCAAGTCGAGTCCTGATATCCCGGAGAGCACAGTGCCGGTGCTGCCAGAGCATTGGGCCCTGCCAACAGCATCAACGTCACCAATCGAATTTTTGGGCGTGGCCTCATCTTGTTCCCTTATTTTTGAATTTGAATGCGAGCAAATCGCTGAAGCAGCAGCGCTGCAGGGTCAGCTTTAACTCCGCAGCTGCGCTGCTGGGCAAGTGAGCAAGTCGCTTCGATGGCGTTGTCCACAGGGCTCCGCTGGTAGAGAGAAGGTAGAAAGAAGGTAGAGGGCAAAAACAGGCTGAAAAACTCAATGGATACAAAGGGTTGTGGGCTTGGTGTGCGACGTAACCCCGAAAAGCAGCGACGTAACCCCGATAAAGCGCGATGTAACCCCGATAGGGCCGCGACGTAACCCCGATGACCGTCATAGCTTCACCCATACCGCTTGAGTCCGCCCTTTGGTGCTAGTTTCGATGCGACCGCCAGCGATGATGTCGAGCCGTTCGAGTTCCCGCATGGCGCGCTCCAACGCCCCCAAGAAATCCCGCATGCGACCGGTGTATTCCAGCTTTGCTTTGAGCCAATCGAGCGAATGCCGCTGAACGTTGTCGTCAGAAGTAGCCACCAGGCGCTGCAGTGCCTTGGCCATGTCCTGTCGGACACCAAAGCGAAGCCGTTTGTCCCAGTCGATCAAAGCGAACTCGCGGTTTTCAAACATGAGCCGCCAGCGAGGATCGATGCGCAGCGTGTACGACTCAGTCAGATCGTCGAAATCGAAGCCCTCAACCATGTGTAGCGCGCGATTCTTCCCGACAGATAGCTTTGGCTTGCCGTCCTTCGCGCGAACCTCGATGACCAGCATTGCGAAGGTCAGGGTCTGCATCGTTCGGTTGAGCCATTTGTATTCGTAGTTGCCGGTCTGCCGTCCGATCGAACGCAGAAATTCCGCCCGCTTGATGACGACAGGCTCTCCCAACGCCCTGCGGCTTGCTTCGTGCATGGCTTGCATCCAAACGTCCGCCTGAGCCTCGTCCAGTTGCTCGCCCCAAAACTTGATGACTGCATCGCCGCGGCTGACGAGAACGGTGTCCTTGTGGATACGTTTTCGCCCACGAGCAACCGGCGCGAAAAGGCTTGAACGGGCGATATGATTAGGCATCGCTCGCATGAACTCGTCCATGCCAGGCAGGAAGAGTTGTTGCGGCTCCAACGCGTCGCGTCGTGCCTCAATGGATTCCGTCGCGCGCTGTTGAACGCGGGTAGGAATCTGGATGCGATCAATCGCCAGGCCCGGGCTGCCCGTCTCAACAGGCGCGAGGGCGCTCACATTGGAGACCTCGTCCATAGTGCAAGGAGCAACTATCCAGAACCGCGTCAAAAGACGTTCTGCGCTGCCTGGCGGGGTCTGCCGCGGCGTGGCTTGTCTGCAATTTCACGCGGCTGAGTTGTGGGCAAATTCTTGATCCAGTCACGAACGTCACTGGCTCGCCAACGGACGTAGCGGTTTTGCCGAAACACGGGCGTGGGCAACGCGGCTGGGTCTCGGCACAAGATGTGGTAGATCGCGTTGCGTGTTTTGCCGATGAGCTCGCCGAACTCATCAGGCGTCAGCAACGCAGCCCCATCCATCTGCGCGAATGCCACACGGAAATCGCTTATTTCCCTAGCCATGGTCTTTCCCCGTACCTTCCTGGTATCCATCAGTTTTGCTAGGATGCTTTCAGGTCGTATGCAGAACAAAAGGGCATTTGGGGAGGTTTTAATGGACGGTGAGCGACAACGCTGGAAGTCCGGGCGACATGCAGATGGCGACCATGGCCAACGGCGATTGAAGGACCTCACCTCCGCACTGCTGCGTTTTATCGAAAGGAACTCAAGGCTTCCGCGAGCGGAACTGGAGTATCTGTATGGTCTCGGCCTTTCCGGCCCTTATGACCGGGAGACAGGTCAGGAGTGGCGGCGGTATGCATGCCCACGATACGATGCAGGAGACGACCGTCATAACAAGCAGGCGCTTCGTATCGAACGACTACGGCAGGTAGCTGCAGACGCCATAGTCATGGGGCATGTCACTCAGGAAGAGCTGCGAGCGTTGGGATTGCTGCAGCTACTGGATGAGGGAGATCCCTGTGGCCGTTTTCAACGAGAGAGAAGAGCCCTCAAAGATTTTGCTGCGGGCCTGAGACGGTACTCGACGGGCAGGGCGCCCCTTGCGCCAGCAGGCCGAAGTGGCGGCTGCCCCCCTAAGCTGAACAAGGCTACCGATGCGGAGAAGCTCGAGTGGGACAGGTTGTGGCGCTCTCATTTGGCGAGTCTTGGCGGGGAGGTCTTTGAAGATCGGGATTCAGTCACGGAACAAGACCTCTTGCTGCAGGAGTTCATCTATCAAGAGGAAGAGCGCGTCGTTACGGACGAGGATTACCGGTTATTAGAGGACGGAGATCAACCATTTGATCCGAGACGCCCGAATGGAGCTGCGCTCAATCGGCTACGTATTCGATTTCAGGGAGGGAACGTCGATGCGCCTTGGTACCCGCAATACCGGCACCAGGACACGGGCTGGCGCCAAACGTACCCAGAACCGTGGGCTGGAATCTCGGTTGAAGCTATGACCGACGATGAAATCGACCTGCTTTTCGATCAACTCGAGAAGAGTCTTGCTGCATCTGCTTGCAGGAGGGAGGGTACGTGGGCTTAGTCAAGGACGTTCAAGAGGCAGTCAAGGCGTTTGGGGAGATTGCTGTCAAGCCCCTTCTGGCCGTCGCTGTCGGCGCTGGCTTCTTGATTTTCGTGCCCACCTCAGTCTTAGACCTTCTGGGTGTCGTCAAGTTGGTCAAAGAGTTTCGTCCGTGGTTGGGCATTGCCTTCACGTTGTCTTGCGCATATTTACTCGCACATGGTGTCATCTACGTTTGGAATGCCTTCAAGCAATGGCTCGCAACTAGGCGTACGCAGAAGCGGCGAGAGCGGGCCTTGTTAAGGCTCACCCCTGATGAGAAGGCGCGGCTAGCTCCCTACATCCTTGGTAGAAAGGCCTCGGTTACGTATGCAATTGGGGACGGAGTGGTCGGTGGTTTGGAGGCAAAGAGGATTCTGTATCGCTCGTCCGCCATCGGTCATGCTATCAGCGGCTTCCCGTATAACTTGGAGCCGTGGGCGCGCGAGTCGCTGGAGAAGAATCCCTCTTTGCTTGATGGGGCTTTACAGCAGGCCACTGAGCCTCACGCATGGATGTCGCGCTGATGCATCAAACAGGTATCAGAGTGTGATTGGGGCATTGGTGACACAGTGGCGAGGTGGGCCAACGCACAGCGACCAATTTGAACACGACCGGCTGGAGCGTCTGGGTCGGTTGCAGACCGAATCGGTCTGCAACCCGCCCGTTCAGAGCAACGTACTGTTCTTCCCTAGGTCCATGTCGCCCTTGGCCAGCATTGGGCCCAGGAAGGCTTGGTATGAGTCCCAGTCTTCAAACAGTTCGGGGCTGACCTTGTAATTGTTCAGATCGCCGGTGATCCGAATTATCGCGATACCGTCCCCATTGCCCAACATCCGGCGAATCGAGGCTTCGCAATCTTGGTGCCGCAGCAGGTATGCCAAGGACAGTAGCCCCAGTACCGAGCCCTTGCGACGGTCATCCGCATGCATCAACTCTTCAACGGGCAGCTCTGCCAGGAACGCCATCAACGTTGCTGGAATTTCGTCGATGTCTTCCACGTCCTTGGTCATGTTCTGGGCATAGGATATCGCGTCGAGATGACGCGAGACCGGTACCGTGTTCGTGTGATATAGGTTCTCCCAATGCGTAAGCACAGTCGTGCTATCGGGATGTCGATCGGCTGGATATCGTTTCATTGTCAGATCTGGAGTGGTGTGCCGGCAGCATACCGAACTAGGCTTTACTCGGCACCTAAAGCCCAGAGAACTTACTTAAGGTGTCATCCCGGGCAAGACCGAATCTCTAGTGCGGGTCATCTGTCGCCGGCAACTTGACCTCGAGCCGCTGCCCTAAGGCCGACGAGGGCATAGAGCATGACCCGCCGAAGGGCGCTGAGGAGGTCGCGCTAAGTCGCCGTGTTTTGCTGCGGGAACTTGAAGGACTACTTGGCCAGCAAGGCGAGCCTGCGTGGTCGCGGTTGCTAAGACTTAGGAAAATTCCGATGTCATCACTTCGAATCCTCACCTACAAACGCACGCATATCGGTGATCCGGATTGGACCGGGCAATTTGGCGTTAACGATTGCATGGGCGCTGTGCGAAACCGTCGCTTTGATGCCGTGATCGGTGTCGGTGGCATTGGGCCGGAGCCGCAGAGCTGCGGAATAGCCGGAAAGCTGACGTGGGTGGGCGTCGGACCTCGCCGCCGCCAAGGAGGCAAGGACTGGCGGGGTGACATCGTCTCGTTCAAGCAATTCATGCTGTTGGATGCGAAAGGCCCCGATTTTCGTCGCATCGCCCCGAATCTCGCTCGCCGCCTCTTTGACGGTGGGGCGAGAGCATTGCTTGACGACTACACGCGGATCGAGTTTCAAGAAGCGCTGGCGATCGTTACACAGGTGCAGAAGCTGTCTGCCGGGGCGTCGAGAAGCACCGTTGTCGCGACGTTCGGAAGCGCAAGTCGTCCCTGCCGCGTGCGGCTTGGGACCTGCCCGCCGCGTCACGTGCACGGCGAAGATTTGCGACTGAATCTGAAGAGCATTACGGCAAGCTGTCGCAATACGTCAAATCCGGCGAGGTGAAAGAAGGGGGCGGGGACTCGACAAGATTCCTTGAGGTAACCACGACAGCTTCCGGCATCCCGGGACTGAGTTTGCGTGCGGCTGTCCTGGGCCACACTACCGCGAGGGTCAGCGACCAAGCAGTTCACGCTGACATGCCATCACCAAACCGCGCCAGCCAGGGGCGTCTGGATCGACACCATACTTGGCGCGTACCATCTGCTTGGCTTCCCACTCGACGGCGGCCAATTGCGCGGCGGTAGGTTGGGACAGTCGGCCGGAAGTGTTTTCTATTTCGGTCTGCTTCTTCAATGCTTGCAACTGCAACTGCAACTGCAACTGCAACTGCAACTGCAACTGCAACTGCAACTGCAACTGCAACTGCAACTGCAACTGCAACTGCAACTGCAACTGGAGATGATGCCTTTGCAGGCTAGCTCGTTCAAGCGCCAGTTGGTGCTCCGCCTCAAACCGCGCAATTAATCGTGCGGTATTCTGCGCGAGCAGTTGCCGTTCCTCTACAGAGAGCACTCGACCTGTACCTCCGCCATAGCGCGGCGCACCAAGCTGGTCATGAAAAAGCCGGCCATAGCAATCCGATCCGTAGACGCCCATCACGTCGCCGTGGCGAACAATATGGACTCGCTTGTAGACCGCATGGCCACAACCGGGCGCTTGACAGACGACCCTGTCTTCGCGGTCAACCTCGATGATTACCAGTAGCTCCGCATCCATACCGTTCATTGATCGTTACTTGATTTGAGGTTCGCCTATGTCATTGGGCCGATGCAATTATCGGCAACGACAGTCGTGAGCGCTGACCCGAAAGAGTGGCCAGCCCGCGGAGTTCGTCAATTGCACTTCGGCCGCCCGCAGCGGAAGATTCAAATGCGGGCAATGCGTGCACGCTCTGCCTTGCGGGTGCAATTTGCGGAAGGTCTGGCCAGGGTGTTTGGACGTCCCACCAGAACGCAGCCAGAGCACTACGAGTACCCTTGAACTCAAATGGCCATAGGCGGGAGCGTTGTTTTCGGAGCCATGATGCGGCGTCGTCGCGACTACCCACTGCGTTGGGTCGAACGGCCAATCCAACAACGCGTCTTCATAGCTGGTCCCATGCCCTAAGGGTGAGTCGCCGGTGAACACGACACCGAGGTCATCGGGCCAACCCATGCTGGGAGAGAAGAACACCAAACACTCTTCGTTGACCGGGGTGAGCCGCGCCGCGTAACTCAGTGCGATGGCAGGAGGCGGCGGCACCGTGAGTTCAACGGAGTTCAGCGGAAGCAACAGCCCGGGTGCCCCACCGGATGCTCGATGCGTCCGGCTGAACTCGCCGAAGTCGAACCATCGCACCGTGACATCGTGACGAATCGCCTGCACTGCGATTTTCCGAATGCGCTCGGCGGTGTCGATCAAGCCGATCCAGAACGCGGTCCAACGGCGATTTAACTGCATTTTCGCCGCTCGATACCTGATCGATCTGCGTCCGTTGGCGAAAACCTTGGTGTACGTGGCATCGAGGTCGACGTTTTCCGCTTGCTCCTTCAGCCACGTCAGACCAGTCTCGCCATCGCGCCGCGTCGTTTCGAATCGAGTGTTCTGCTGCTCGCCTCGTGCAATGCGCCGTTGTTTGGCAATACGGGCATGTACACGTGCCTCGAACGCGTCGTCATCCTGGTCCGGGCTGCCTGCATCGTCGGGCCCGAACTCTTCAAGTTCCGCGATCAGCGCGTCCACCACTCGGCGAGGGTTTCGCAAGAGTCCTGGCAGCGTTTCGGACCAGGCGCCCGGTAACCACAACTCGTCCACTTGCAGAGATGGCGCCCTATCCAGCAGGTCTGTCAAACCGCCCGCATGGTCCCGATCGGCATGTGTACAGACCACTATGTGCAGATGATTGACACCGACTCCGGGAGCAGACAGGGCTGAGATCAAGGCCTGACTACCGTATCCGCCGTCCACGAGGATATTGTGTCCGTCCCGCCGAAGGAGAAAAGATTCACCGGGTATGGGCAGCGCCAAGAGTTTGTTCATAATGATTCGAGATTGCTTTATACGGTGCACCCGCGCGGTTCCGGGAGACGGGCAAACGCGATATTTAACCCCGCCATTTGTTACCAGCCGTGCCCCCCTTCCGTGGGGTAATGTCTGCGCAGTTCTCTATTTGATGGTGACGGCCGTCCCTCGACTTCACTGGACTGGCCTTCAGCTAGGAGAGGTGAGATATGCATGGGTTCGCCATGTTTTTGGCTGTTGCTGGTTTCCTCGTGGGACTCGCTGCTTCTTACTACTGGTGGAAGGCGAGTCGCGTCGCCACGCTTCCAACGTGGTCTGATGCCCTTGAACCCGTTGATCCAGCGTTGTCAAATGCCGGCTGGGTAGCGGGCATCGTCAATGCTGCGTCACAGGCAGCGAAGCTCAATCAGGTCGCAGCTGTTCTAACTGCGATTGCAGTGGTTCTGACCACGGGTTCGGGGCTTGCCGGACCAGGGATGTAGAGCATCTACGATGAGCAAGCGTTTTCTTGGAAAGCGGTGCGTCTACTGCGGAAAACAAGGGGTCTTCAGTACTGGTGACCACGTGATTGCCCGAGGCTTTTTCCTTCCCTCCGAGCGTGCAAATCTCCCGCAGGTGCCATCGTGCGCACAGTGCAACAATGAAAAGTCCCGCTTGGAGCACTACTTGGTGACCGTACTGCCGTTTGGAGCGAGGCATGCCGCTGCGCGCCGCACCATGGACGAACTAGTGCCACCGCGGCTCAACAAAAATGCGAGGCTGCATCGAGAGCTTCTAGATGCCTGGAACAAACAGTGGCGTGGAGACTATGCGCCGCGCGGGTCGATGGCGCTGCCCCTTGATAGTGAGCGAGTTACGCGTCTGTGTGAGTACATCATGATTGGACTAGCGTGGCATCACTGGGAGGCAGACTTATCTCCGCCGATTCAGCTACGCGCCTCGTTCTTCAACCGCGCGGGAGTAATGGCCTTCGAAAAGTTGTTCGCGGATAGCCGTTGGGCGCGGCGACTCGATGTCACGCTGGGTGCAGGAACGTTTACATATCGGGCGGCACAAGATCCTAGTGCTTCATCGCGCACAATGTGGCGCTTCTCCATCTATGGCATGGTGCTAGGCGGCGTTCCGGGCCAACCACACGCTCTAGCTGATGCCGTCTTCGGTTTGTCGAGCCCAGTGTCGGCCGGGTAACTATCCGGCGCCTAGCTTCTTAGGCGCCCGCTTGTGGCGGTGCAAAAGCGGTGCACCTAGGCAGGCTCTTCAGGGCAACTGACGGCAGCCTAAGGGAGAGGAAACCCAGTAGACTCAAGGCTGTGCAGCAAATCTGTACACAAGTAGCTGGGCCAATTTTCGTTTCACACGGCAGGGGTCACAGGTTCAATCCCTGTACCACCACCAAACAAGCGAGAAATCGCTTAAAAGGCCCTCAGGCAAATGCCGAGGGCCTTTTTCTTTTGTCCGCGTTCTCCGTGCGGGCTTTTCCGGCCGATTCACCGTCGCGCCCGGCACAAACCTCCCTTGGCGCAAAAAAGAGACACCTTTGGTCGATCCGTTTCGGTCTTTCGACCACGGGCTGTGGGCACGCGTCGGGGCGACAAAGGCCGTTTTGCCCCATGCTTTGCACAATGCTGTGTTGCGCGCCAAAAAGAAAAGCTGCCACTACAAGCGTAGGTCTGCTGGTAAGCGCCACGTGCAGTACCACAGTTGGCGAGACACGAAAACGCAGGGATATCCCCCTCCTGGATTCAGCGTGCGCGCGGGAACTCGCACAGATCGGTTACGTACCAACCTGCGAGCGCGGGCGGGTGGCATGGGTACGCTTTCTGCTGTGCTCGGGATAGCCGATCGTCGTGGTGCATGCGTGTTGATGCATCGTGCAAGGTCCGTTTAGCACTTGATGCTGTCGAGCGCTAACGCAATTGCGACGGTTGTGCACCATTCCAGGCTCTCAACCGTTCTTGTGATCATCGGTGATTCGTCTACAGTGGAATCAGCAACGCACGCAAGAACTAGCCTGGCTCTCGCTTGTTGGTGTGGAGTAGGGAAGAAATCTACGGGGGAGATATGGATATTTTCCGCCACTACGCAACGCGTTTTGAAGCTCGCAAAGAGGACGAGTACAGCATCCAGGAGTATCTGGATATCTGCAAAAAAGACTCGACCGCCTATGCGACTGCCGCGGAGCGCATGCTCACCGCGATTGGTCAGCCTGAACTGGTGGACACTCACCACGATCCTCGGCTGTCACGATTGTTCTTCAACAAGGTCATCAAGATCTACCCGGCTTTCCGGGAGTTCTATGGCATGGAGGACACGATCGAACAGATCGTTTCCTTCTTCAAACATGCCGCGCAGGGCCTTGAGGAACGCAAACAGATTCTTTACCTGCTCGGGCCTCCGGGCGGCGGCAAATCCTCGCTTGCCGAGAAGTTGAAGGCGCTGATGGAGCAGATTCCCATCTACGCGCTCCAGGGCTCGCCTATTCACGAGTCCCCGCTCGGGCTGTTCTCGCCCGACGAAGACGGCAAGATTCTGGAGGAAGACTACGGCATCCCGAGACGCTATCTGAACACGATTGCCTCGCCCTGGGCGGTCAAGCGGCTGCATGAGTTCAATGGCGACATCACGCGTTTCCGCGTGGTGAAGCTGCATCCGTCGGTGCTGTCGCAGATTGCGATTTCCAAGACGGAGCCGGGCGACGAAAACAATCAGGACATTTCGTCTCTGGTGGGCAAGGTCGACATTCGCAAGCTGGAGGACTATCCGCAGGACGATCCGGATGCGTATTCGTATTCGGGCGGGCTGTGCCTGGCCAACCGCGGGCTGCTCGAGTTCGTCGAGATGTTCAAGGCGCCGATCAAGGTCTTGCACCCGCTGCTGACGGCCACGCAGGAAGGCAATTACAAGGGCACGGAGGGCTTTGGCGCGATCCCGTTTGATGGCGTCATCCTGGCGCACTCGAACGAGGCGGAGTGGCAGAGCTTCAAGTCCGATCGCAACAACGAGGCGTTCCTTGATCGCATTTACATCGTCAAGGTGCCGTATTGCCTGCGCGTGTCGGACGAGGTGAAGATCTACGACAAGCTGCTGCGCAACAGCTCGCTGGCCGCGGCGCCGTGCGCGCCGAACACGCTGAAAATGATGGCGCAGTTCGCGGTGCTCACACGCATCAAGGAGCCCGAGAATTCCAACATCTTCTCGAAGATGCGCGTGTACGACGGCGAGAGCCTGAAAGATGTCGACCCGAAAGCAAAGTCGTATCAGGAGTACCGCGACTTTGCCGGCATCGACGAGGGCATGACGGGCTTGTCGACGCGCTTTGCCTTCAAGGTGCTCTCGAAGGTCTTCAACTTCGATGGGACGGAAGTGGCGGCCAATCCGGTGCACTTGCTGTATGTGCTCGAGCAGCAGATCGAGCGCGAGCAGTTCCCACCGGAGACGGAATCCAAGCTGATGTCCTATATCAAGGAATACCTCACGTCGCCGTACGTGGAGTTCATCGGCAAGGAGATTCAGACCTCGTATCTGGAGTCCTATTCGGAGTACGGGCAGAACATCTTCGACCGCTACGTGGTGTTTGCCGACCTCTGGATTCAGGATCAGGAATATCGCGATCCGAACACGGGCGAGATTCTCGATCGCAGCGCGTTGAACGATGAGTTGGAGAAGGTGGAAAAACCGGCGGGCATTTCCAACCCGAAGGATTTCCGCAACGAGATCGTCAATTTCGTGCTTCGGGCGCGGGCCAAGAACGGAGGCAAGAACCCGGTCTGGACGAGCTACGAGAAGTTGCGCGCGGTGATCGAGAAGCGGATGTTCTCGACCACGGAGGATCTGCTGCCCGTGATCTCGTTCAATGCCAAGTCGTCGCATGACGACAAGGAGAAGCACGAGAACTTCGTGAACCGCATGGTGGAGAAGGGCTATACCCAGAAGCAGGTGCGCTTGCTGGTGGAGTGGTATCTGCGCGTCAGGAAGTCATCTTAAGGAGGTAAGGAGAGGGCAAGGACACCCAGCGAACTTCCAATCGAGGGCAGTCACATGGGCACGATCATTGATCGGCGGGAGAACGGTGGCGGCAAAAGCACCGTCAACAAGCAACGCTTTATCAAGCGTTACCGAGACCAGATCCGCCGTGCGGTGGCCAAGGCGGTGACGGGTCGCAAGATCATGGACATCGAGCAGAGCGGTCAGGTGTCCATTCCCGTCAAGGACATCTCCGAGCCCATGTTCCACCACGGCTCGGGCGGGCGCCGAGAAGGCGTTCACCCGGGCAACAAAGAGTTCATTCGCGGCGACAGCTTCGACCGCCCGCAGCAGGGCAGCGGCGGCTCCGGTTCGCAGGCCAGCGACTCGGGCGAGGGCGAAGACGATTTCATCTTCACGCTCTCGCGCGAGGACTTTCTCAACTTCTTTTTCGAAGACATGGCGTTGCCCGATCTTGCCAAGCGCAGCCTGGCCAAGATCGCGGAGGTGCGCAAGGTGCGCGCGGGTTTTTCGCTCGATGGCACGCCGTCCAACCTGTCGATTCTGCGTACGATGCGCAGCTCGCTCGGTCGCCGCATTGCGTTGTCCAGCCCGTATCAGCGCCGTCTGCATGAGCTGGAAGGCGAGTACAACGAGGAGCTGGAAAACGACGGCCCTTACAGCGTGCGCGCGCAAGAGCTGATGAAGGAGATGCGACATCTGCGCTCGTGCCTGGATCGCGTGCCGTTCATTGAAAAGCTCGACCTGCGCTACAACAACCGCGTGCTGCGCAAGCGTCCGCAGGCGCAGGCAGTGATGTTCTGCGTGATGGACGTATCCGGCTCGATGGACGAGTCGCGCAAGGACTTGGCCAAGCGCTTCTTCATGCTGCTCTACCTGTTCCTCAAGCGGAACTACGAACGCATCGACGTCGTCTTCATCCGCCACCACACCGTGGCCAAGGAAGTGGATGAAGAGGATTTCTTTCACTCACGGGAGTCGGGCGGCACTGTTGTGTCGAGCGCACTCAAGTTGATGGCGGAAGTGATTCAGGAGCGCTATTCACCAAGCCAATGGAACATCTACTGCGCGCAGGCTTCGGATGGCGACAACTGGGCAGGGGACTCGGAGCTGTGCGCCAAGATACTGCGCGAAACGATCCTGCCGCTGACGCAGTATTACGCCTATGTTGAGGTGGTCTCCACGGAGCCGCAGAACCTGTGGGAGGAGTATCTTACGTTGAAGGCTGGGCACGAGAACTTCGCGATGCAGCGCATCCTCAAGGCGGACGAAATCTATCCGGTGTTGCACGAGCTGTTTCAGAAGCGCGCCGCCTGATCGCTGATCGGGCCGCAGGAGTTGCTGCCAGCCCGGCACTGCCGCCGCGCAATGGCAGCGTGTGCCATGGCGAGCACGCCACCTGTGACCCTGTGTGATGGACCAACGGGAACGAGCATGGCCTACCTATCTACGGGCTCGGAGTGGACCTTCGAGCTGATCAGGCGCTACGACCAAAGCATCGCCCAGATTGCCGCAGATTTCGGCCTGGACACCTATCCGAACCAGATCGAGATCATCACCGCCGAGCAGATGCTCGACGCCTATGCGTCGTCCGGCCTGCCACTGGGCTACAACCATTGGTCATACGGCAAGCACTTCCTCGCATCGGAGCGCGGTTACCAGCGCGGCCTCATGGGGTTGGCGTACGAGATCGTCATCAACTCGAACCCCTGCATCGCTTATCTGATGGAGGAGAACACGATGCCGATGCAGGCGCTGACCATCGCGCATGCCTGCTACGGCCACAACTCCTTCTTCAAGGGCAATTACCTGTTCCGGACGTGGACGAACGCGGACGCCATCGTCGATTACCTGCTCTTCGCCAAGAACTACGTGGCCGAATGCGAGCAGCGCTACGGCGAGCAGGAGGTGGAACTGCTGCTCGACTCCTGTCACGCGTTGCAGAACTACGGTGTCGATCGTTATCGACGACCGAAGAAGCTGTCGATCAACGAAGAGCAGGCTCGCCAGGCTGAACGCGAGAAATACCTTGAAGCACAGGTGAACGACCTGTGGCGTACGCTGCCCACGCACCGGGCACGTGCGCTGGCAACCGCAGACGACGTGCCGGAACCTGATCCGCAGTTTCCGCCCGAGCCGGAAGAGAACCTGCTGTACTTCATCGAGAAGAACGCGCCCAAGTTGCAGCCGTGGCAACGAGAAATCGTGCGCATCGTGCGCAAGATCGCGCAGTACTTTTATCCGCAGCGCCAGACCAAGGTGATGAACGAAGGCTGGGCCACCTTCTGGCACTACACCATCCTGCACAAGCTGTACGACGAGAAACTCGTCAACGACGCCTTCATGCTCGAGCTGCTGCAGGCGCATACCAACGTGATCTATCAGCCGCCATTCAATAGCCCGTACTACAGCGGCCTGAACCCATACACGCTCGGCTTTCTGATGTTCCAGGACATCCGGCGCATTTGCGAATCGCCAGAAGAAGAGGATTACCGCTGGGCGCCCGAGATTGCCGGCAGCGATTGGCAGAAGACACTCGATTTCGCCATGCGCAACTTCAAGGACGAGAGCTTCCTGTTGCAATTCCTCTCCCCGCGCGTGATCCGCGAGTTGAAGCTGTTCTCTGTGCTCGATGACGATCGCGACGCCAAGTTGCGCGTCACCGCGATCCACGACGACGATGGCTATCGCAAGATCCGCGAGTTGTTGGCAGGGCAGTACGACCTCTCGAACATCGAGCCCAACATCCAGGTGACCAACGTTGATGTGGGCGGAGATCGCTCATTGACGCTGCGCCATTTACAGAGCAACCGACGCCCGCTTGGGCCGAACTACGAAGAGATGCTGCGGCACGTCGTACGCCTATGGGGCTTTACGTGCCGGCTGGAGGTGGTCTACGAAGACGGGCGACGCGAGATGAAACACGAGTGCAAGCCTGACTAGCCCACATTCGTTTCCACAAGGCCGGCTTCGCGCTGGCCTTCTTTTTGTCCGCCGCAGGCGCGGATGTCGGCCATGCTGCCCGTCGCTTCGCTACATGCCGAAGCGGAAATGACCGCTACGCAGCACGATGTTGTGCGAATCCGTCAGCTTGAACAGCGAACGCGCCATGTCTTCAATGGTGCCGCGGTGGCTTTCCATAGCTTGCAGCAGATCCTCCTGCCGCCACGAGCGGGCGCCGAAATGCTCTTCGAGCGCTTCTGCCGTCACCGCATAGCGGGCTGGGACGCCGTCGACGCTTGCCGTGCAGGTAAGCGTGAGGTCCGCAGCGCAATAGCGTGGCGGGCTGGCGTGGAATTCAATGGTTTCCATGGGCGGCCTCCATGAAAAAACGGCGATGCACCGTGCGCCGCCTTCCAACCAGTGTATGGCGCGATTGCGTGAATGCAATGTGGTCGGCTCAGTGTTTTCACCCCGCGGTGAACCCTGGGGCCCGTGACGTCCGAAAAAGGCAGGGGAGGCCACGGGCAGGTGCATGTCGCGGCGCTACATCGCACACATCTGCAGGCGGACGAGGCTGGCCTTGCAGCGCGAGAGCCAGAGCGCGGCCTCGGTCCGGTTGTTGACGCCAATTTGCCGGAACAGCGCGTACAGATGGTTTTTGATGGTGCCTTCAGCTACGTTGAGCACGCGGCAAATCTGCTTGTTGGATTTGCCCTCTGCAAGCAGTTGCAGCACCTCATGTTGCCGCGGCGTGAGTCGGCGCCAGAGTTCGGCCGGGCTTTCTCCTGAGCTTTGGCGCGGATCGTCGGGAAACAGATTACTGATGGGCGGCAAGTAGACCGCGCCTGAGGTAATGCGCAGCAGGGCTTCGAGCAGAACGTCGGCCGTGGCTTGCCGGTCGACCACGCCGGCCGCGCCAAAGCGCAGCGCATCGCCCACCACGTGCCGGCCGACCGCTTGCACCGTCAGCAGCACGGGCACTTCCGGCAACACCGCTTTCAACTCCGACAGGCGCTGCCGTGCGTCGTCGTCCTGTGCGCTCCATTCCATCACAACGGCGCTGGGTTCGGCTTGCCTGCAAGCCGGTCCGATTTGCTCAACGTAGTGAGTATCGATAAACACACCCTGCGCGTCGAGTGCATTCAATACATTGGACACACCTGCCGCAAAAAGCGGCAAGCTATCGATTACCAGAATATTCATCGACCCCTCGTACTTCAGTTAATTATTTTCGGCGAAACCGATTATTTTGTAGGGCGGGATCGATCCGGATGCATTGAAACGGAAGTTCAGTGCCGAAAGTCACGGGCCGCCTGTCGATACGTACTGGGCCGCTGTTCCGTGGCCTTGGCTGGGACTTTCGAGGCATCGAACCCCGTAGGAAAAACTCTTACTTTGGATTCGGGCACACAAACCTGTGCGTCCAAATAATTCAATGTGAGGAGTTTTAAATGGACAACGGACTTATCGGGTCGGTTATCAATGCGCTGCCGATCGACAAGATGATCTCTGCGCCGCTGCAGGCCATGATCGCAGCGCAAACCACGGCGGCAAAATCCTATGCGGATTTTCTGCTGCAGGTGTGTATTCAGAACGGCAAAGCCGTTGCGGTGCAATTTGACTACGACGAAACCATCGTCGACGAGAAGGGGGTGTCGCAGGGCACGATCCAGAAGACGATGCGCATTCCGCTGCTGTGCGCGGTCGTGCATCCGGTGATCGCCATCGAGGAAGGCACGATCGACTTCGAGCTGGAGATTTCGCAGTCGGAGAAATCGTCGTCCAGCACCGAGGCCGAAGGGTCGTTCCAGGCCAAGCTCGGCTGGGGCCCGTTCAGCGTGTCGGTGTCGGGACGCGCCTCGCATAAGTCGGAGCAGACCCGTAGTACCGACACGCGTGCCAAGTACTCCTTCCACACCCAGGTCAAGCGTCAGAACCCGCCGGAAGCGCTGATGCGCGTGATGGAGTTCTTGACTGACGCGGCAACCAAGCCGGTGGTCGTCAAGGGCAAGGAGAACGACGTCAAGCCGCTGCCGGCCACGCCGACCGACGGCACGATGGTCGGCGAAAAGGTGCCGGCTGGCGGCAACGCGCCGGCCCCGGCCCCGGCAAATCCGTAAGCCGCCACGGCGACGGACGCCGGCCGGCCTCCCCACGGCCGGTGTCCTGATCGGTGCGCGCCTGCCGCGCGCCGCCTATTGATCTGATCGATCCGACCGACCCGACACCATGTTCAATCTCTTCAGCCGCCGCGGGCGTGATGATGACCGTGCGTCGTCAGCGCCCGCCACACCACCTGCGCCGCCCGCCAGCGCGCCACCAGCGCCACCTGTGTCTTCCAATGCCGCACCGTTTCCCGAGACTGCGTCCGATGCGTCTCCGCCGTCGCCACCGGGTTCGTCTCCGCCTGGCGGTGGCAACGGCGGTGGAAGCAACAGCAACAGCCACGGTCACCCGGGCTTGAATGGCCTGACGCTCGACGACATCACGCGCGGCATGCAGCATGCCGCAGCCTCCGCCAATCAGATGCTTGCGCAGCAATACACCGCGCTGCTCGACCAGTTTTTTGATGCCGACGACAGCGGCACGCTGGTCGCCCGCGAGGTGGAACTTGCGCTCGACAGTCAGCACCGGCTGGCGCTGCCGCTGGTCTCGTTGGCGATGCCGCGCGGCATCGCGCTCGATGAAATGACGGTGAACATGACCGTGCGCAGCGACATCGCCGAGGCCCTGCCTTTACACGGCGCTGCCGGCGGCGCCGTTGGCCGGTTCTACGTCTCGCTCGCGCCGCATTCCAAGCGGGATACGGGCCGCGATAGCGAGCACATCGACATCGAGATGAAGTTCACGGCGCTGCAGCCGCCAGAAGCGGTGATGCGGCTGATTGACGAATACACGAATCGGCTGGTGCCAAGGCCCGTGCAACCGAATGCAGCCGGTTCCGGTGGCCCCGACACCACCAGCACGCCCCAGGAGAAGAGCGATGAGCACTGAGCACAACCCGCGCACCACCGGCGAGCGAGGCCTCGCGCTGATCAAGGAATCGGAAGGACTGCGTCTGTCGACGTATCTGGATGCGGTTGGCAAGCCGACGATCGGCTATGGCCACCTGATTCGTCCCGGCGAGACCTTCAAGGGGCCGATCTCGCAGCAGCAGGCCGAAGCGCTGCTGCGCAAAGACCTCGCCGACACCGAGCAAGGCATCGCCAAGGCCGTGCGCGTGTCGATCACGCAGGGTCAGTTCGACGCGCTGGCGTCCTTCGTCTTCAACCTGGGGGCGGGGCGGCTGCGCTCGTCAACGCTGCTGCGCAAGCTCAACGCCGGTGATTACGTCGGCGCGGCCAACCAGTTCCTGCTGTGGGACAAGGCCGGCGGCAAGCCGCTCAAGGGGCTGACGAAGCGTCGTCAGGCCGAACGCAAGTTGTTCCTGTCCTGATTCACCACCACGTTACTTCACCGGAGAAGCTCGCATGCATACCGAACCGATGTCCGTGATTCCCACCACCCGTCCGCGCCGCCTGTATCGCGTGCTGACCTGGCTTGCCGCCGCAGCCGTGGCGATCGGCATGTCCTATGCCCGCGCGGCCGACAATGTCGCGCCAACCTGCACAGCGGAGGCGCAGCGCATCCGCAGCGAACTCGGAAACCAGGATCTGCCGATTTTCAATGACCAAGCTGGGCGTTACCTCGCCGACGCGTTGAGCCAGCTCTACGCATACGGCACGCTGCCCAACCGCTACGTGCCCGAGCGCCAGGCCAACTGGGAGCCGGGTGCCAATCGCCCCGTCATGATGCAGAAGCGCAGCATCGGTGGTGATTTATGGGCGCAGACCGGTCTGTTGCAGGCCGATATCGACGATGGTCTTTCCAAGCGCGGCCCGCTGCGGCTGGTTTATGCGCAGGATGGCAAGCCGCAATACGTCACGACCACCGCCGCAAATGCGCCGCAGATCCCCACGCAGCGCTGCGCGGGCACGTGAGCGACCGCCCGGCCGCGTCAGGCTTTCGCCTGGCGCGCCATCTCGACGCCCTTGTTGGCCAGCGCATCGGCGCGCTCATTGCCGGGATGGCCGGCATGGCCCTTGACCCAATGCCAGCTCACCTCGTGGCCGGTGACGAGTTCGTCGAGCGTGCGCCAGAGGTCGTCGTTCTTGACCGGTTTCTTGTCGGCCGTCTTCCAGCCGCGGGCTTTCCAGCCGGCCAACCATTCGCTGATGCCCTTCTGCACGTATTGCGAATCGGTGTACACCTGCACCCGGCACGGCCGCTTGAGTGCGCGAAACGCCTCGATCACGGCCATCAGCTCCATGCGGTTATTGGTGGTCAGCGTTTCGCCGCCAAAGAGTTCTTTTTCGTGGCTGCCCGAGACGAGCACGGTGCCCCAGCCGCCGAGGCCGGGGTTGCCCTTGCACGCGCCATCGGAATAAACGGTGACTTCCTGCATTGAGAAACGTGGGTGACGTGTGAGTGGAACGGCAGCGCTCAGGCGCCCGATTTGCCGTCTCGCGCCGTGACCGATGGCGCCTTGGTCGAATGCGAGCCCGAAGGTGTTGCGACCGGCGTACCGGCCGGCACCAGCGCCGGCGATTTGCGTGTCTTCCATGCCGGGCCGACCAGACGCATGGTGCGCACGCGCTTGACGGCCTGCAGCATGTAGACCGCGCCGAAGATCGGCCACCAGCGGTCGCCGGCCTTTTCCATGAAGGCGGTGCGCTGCAGCCATTTGTCTGAACGATTGGGCGGGCAGTAGCAGCCGAAACGGCCGCGCACGATATCAAATCCGAGCAGCTTGAGCCAGTCTTTCAGTCGCGTGAACGCAATCATCTGGCTCTGAGCCGGCAGAAACGATTCCGTGCCCAGGCGCCGCATGCCTTGGCGCATACCCCAAAGGCTCAGCGGGTTGAAGCCGGTGATGACCAGGCGCCCCTCGGGCATCAGCACGCGCGCCACCTCGCGCAGCACTTCATGCGGATCATCCGTGAACTCGAGCACGTGGGGCAGCGCGACGAGGTCGATGCTCTGCGAAGCGAAGGGCAGTTCGTCATAGCGGCAGATGACGCGCGGTGTGGCCTGGCGCTGGGGCGTGCTGGCGTCGGGCTCTGTGTCAGCCGCGTCGGCGGATTCGGCGGGGTCGCCGTCCATCGGGTCGAGCGTTTCGGTGGGGGCAGTCGGGTCAATGTCATCCACCACACGCGCGATCAGCGGGATGCGGTTCTCGCGCAGTGCCCCAAAACCAGGGTGGCCGAGCTGCAGCGCGTGATAGCCGAACATGTCGGCCACCGTGCGATCGAACTGCGCCTGTTCCCAGCGCAGGACATATTGCCCGGGCGGCGAAGCGAGCCAGTGGTGCCAATCTATAATGCGACGATCGTTAGAGGAGTCGGACATGGTCCAGGGTGGTGTGCCGCGTGGTGTAGCGCTTGAGGTGGAGGCGATCGCTGCGTTTACCGACAATTATATTTGGGCACTACACGATGGCCGTGTGGCTGCTGTCGTCGACCCGGGCGACGCGCAACCGGTGCTGCGCTTCCTGAAGGAACGCGGGCTCGCGCTCGGTGCCATTGTAATCACACATCATCATGGCGATCACGTCGGCGGCGTGCGCGAACTGCTCGCGGCGTATCCGGAAAATCCCGAAGGTGCGCCATTGCAGGTCATCGGCCCAGCAGGTGAAGCGATCCCGTGCCGCACGCAGGCGGTGCGTGAAGGCGATGTCGTCACGCTTTTGCAGCCGGCCGCCACATTTCGGGTGATCGATGTGCCGGGTCATACCAGCGGCCACGTCGCCTATGTGGGGCACCTTCAGGGTAATGCCGCATCGGCGAGCTTGTTTTGTGGCGATACACTCTTCGCCACCGGTTGCGGCCGGCTTTTTGAGGGTACGCCTGCGCAGATGCGCGCGTCGCTGGCCAAGCTGGCGGCGCTGGCGCCCGATACGCGTGTCTACTGCGCGCATGAATACACTGCATCGAATGTGCGCTTTGCGCGTGCAGTCGAACCTGGCAACGCCGACTTGGCGGCCTGGGAGGATGAGGTAACGGCGTTGCGGGCCGAGGGCCGCTCGACTGTACCCACTACCGTTGGCCATGAGCGCGCGACCAATCCCTTCATGCGATCGGACGACGTCAATGTGACGCAGGCCGTGGCACGCCATGCCGGTATCGACGCGGATGATCCGGTGGCAGTCTTCGCCGCGTTGCGTCAGTGGAAGAACGATTTCCGTTGAGAATGCTGGGCGCGCGGCGATGCCGCGGCCACATGTGATGCATCCAGCAGGCGCGACGCCGGGTGAACGCGGGTTGACGCGGTCGGATGCGTTTCTTACTATCTGGGGCAATTTTTAGCCCTAACCTCACAGAACTTGATGCGATCCGTGCGACTTCTTGCGGCAACTGTGCTCAGTCTGCTCCTTGCGGCCTGTGCAACGGCCCCCGGGCCGAACGCCGACACAGCCAGCACCAGCGCTTCCACCGCCACCGGCCAAGCCCCTGCGCCGGTCGTCAATGTCGATCAGCAGCCCGTGGCATCCCTGAAAGGGCCGGCCAAGGATCTCTGGGCGCGCATTCGCCAAGGTTTCTCCATGCCCGACCTGCAAAGCTCGGCTGTGGACGATCGTACCGACTGGTATGCGCAGCGCCCAGACGCTTTCCGCCGCATGGTGGATCGCTCCAACCGCTACCTGTATCACATCGTTGAAGAGCTGGAGCGGCGCAATATGCCCACCGAGCTGGCCCTGCTGCCGTTCGTGGAAAGCGCGTTCAACCCACAGGCTGTGTCGAGCGCCAAGGCCGCCGGAATGTGGCAGTTCATCCCGAGCACCGGCAGAACGTACAACCTCAAGCAGAATGTCTTCCAGGACGAGCGTCGCGATGTGCTTGCCTCGACCGATGCTGCGCTTGACTATCTTTCCAAGCTGCACGATCAGTTTGGCGACTGGCAACTCGCGCTGGCCGCCTACAACTGGGGCGAAGGTGCGGTTGCGCGGGCGATTGCGCGTAATCAGGCAGCTGGCCTGTCGACGGATTACGTCAACCTGAACATGCCCGCCGAGACGCGCATGTATGTGCCCAAGCTCCAAGCGGTGAAGAACATCATTGCTAACCCGGAGCGCTACGGCGTCACGCTGCCGGAGATTCCCAACCATCCGTACTTCGTCACCGTCACAACGTCACGTGATATTGATGTGACGCTGGCGGCCAAGCTGGCGAATCTGCCGATGGATGAGTTCAAGGCGCTGAACCCATCGTTTAACCGGCCGGTGATCCTGGGCGCGTCGAACCCACAGATTCTTCTGCCGTACGACAACGCAGAAACGTTCCAATACAACCTGAACACATACCGCGGCGGTCTTTCGAGCTGGACGGCCGTGACGGTCGGCAATCGCGAGCGTGTGGAGGCGTTGGCGGCGCGGCTGAAGGTTGACCCCGACACCATTCGCGAGATCAATCGCATTCCGAAGGGCATGCGTTTGAAGGCCGGCTCCACCGTGGTGGTGCCGCGCGCCGACGGCGCCCAGGAAAACGCACCCGACATCAGCCCCGAGTTGGCCGAGAACGCCACCATGGCAGTCGAACCCGACATGCCGGATCTCAGAAAGGTGGTGGTGCGCGCGGGCAAGCGTGACACGGTTGCGGGTCTGTCGCGGCGCTACGGCGTGTCCGTTGCCCAGATTCGTGCGTGGAACCAGCTCCCCGGCGATGCCATCCCCAAGGGGCACAGTGTCGTGCTGATGCTGCCGCAAGCGCGCGGTGGCAGCCGTGGTGGGCATGTGCGCGTGATGCGCGTGTCGGCCACGACGGCGCGCGCCACAGCGGCAACCACGCGCGTGCCAACTGCGAAGGTGGCCGGCAAGCCGGTGGTCAAGGCTAAACCGGTGGCAACTTCATCCAGTTCGGCCAAGCGCAAGAAGCGCTGAGGCTGGCAAGAAAAACGGCGTCCTGCGGGGCGCCGTTTTGTTTTGGGGCGGCGGTAAGACCTGCGTAAGTTGGCGACCGCAAAGTAAGTGTATCCAAGCACAATCAAGATTGAGCCATCGCACACGATGGCCAGGAGACAACGTCATGCCCATGTCCGCCGCATATCGCGCGCTGTATCAGCGCTCCATTGACGATCCCACAGGCTTTTGGGGTGAGCAGGCCCAGCGCATCGAGTGGCAAACGCCGTATTCGGCAGTCCTCGACGATTCGCGCTTGCCGTTCGCAAAGTGGTTCGTGGGCGGGCGCACCAACCTCTGCCACAACGCCGTCGATCGGCATCTCGCCACGCGCGGTGAGCAAGCGGCGCTGGTGTACGTCTCCACCGAAACCGGCCTGGAGACCACCTACACATATCGCCAGCTCCATCGCGAGGTCAACCGCATGGCGGCGAGTCTGCAGGCGCTGGGTGTCAGGCGCGGCGATCGCGTGCTGATTTACCTGCCGATGATTCCCGAGGCCGCGTTCGCCATGCTGGCCTGTGCACGCATCGGCGCGATCCACTCGGTGGTGTTCGGCGGTTTCGCATCCAACAGCCTCGCTACGCGCATTGACGACGCTACGCCGCGTGTGATCGTGAGTGCGGATGCGGGCTCGCGAGCGGGCAAGGTGGTCGAATACAAGCCGTTGCTTGACGCGGCGATTGACCTGGCGGCGCACAAGCCTGAGCGCGTGCTGCTCGTCAATCGCAAACTCGCGCCCATGCAGCACAACCCGCGCGATGTTGATTACGCAACGCTCGCGGCAGAGCACGCGAATGCCGATGTGCCATGCGAATGGATGGAGTCGAGCGAGCCCTCGTACATCCTCTACACCTCGGGTACGACTGGCAAACCGAAAGGCGTCCAGCGCGATACCGGCGGCTATGCGGTGGCACTGGCGGCGTCGATGCCGCTCATTTTTGGCGCGCAGCCCGGCGACACGATGTTCACTGCATCGGATGTCGGCTGGGTGGTCGGCCACAGCTACATCGTTTATGCGCCGCTGCTGGCGGGCCTGACGACGGTCATGTACGAAGGCACGCCAATCCGCCCTGACGGCGCGGTCTGGTGGCGCATCGTCGAGCAATACCGCGTGAATGTGATGTTCACCGCGCCGACCGCCATTCGCGTGCTGAAGAAGCAGGATCCAGCGCTGCTGCAGGGACATGACCTGTCGAGTCTGCGCCGCCTGTTTCTTGCCGGCGAGCCGCTGGACGAGCCCACTGCCAGCTGGATCGGCGAGGCCCTGCACAAGCCCATCGTCGACAACTACTGGCAGACCGAAACTGGCTGGCCGATGTTGGCCATTCCGCAAGGGGTCGAGCCTTCCATGCAAAAGCTCGGCTCGCCGGGCTTTCCGGTCTATGGCTACAAGCTCGACATCCTGGACGAGGCTACGGGGCAGCCATGCGCCCCGGGGGAGAAAGGGCTCCTCGCCGTCGCCGCGCCGCTGCCGCCGGGCTGCATGACCACCGTCTGGGGCGACGATGCTCGCTTTCTGAAGACCTACTGGTCGGCGTTTCCTGGGCGGCACATCTATTCGAGCTTCGACTGGGGCGTGCGCGACGAAGAGGGCTACGTGACCATCCTCGGCCGCACCGACGATGTGATCAACGTGGCGGGGCATCGCCTCGGCACGCGCGAGATCGAAGAGAGTCTGTCGTCACATCCGGCCATCGCCGAGGTGGCGGTGGTGGGCGTGGCTGATCAACTCAAGGGACAGGTTGCGATGGGGTTTGCCATCGTGCGTGACGCCTCGCGCATTACCGAGGCGGCAGGGCGCTTGGCCCTGGAAGGCGAGTTGATGCGCACGGTCGAGGCGCAACTCGGTGCTGTGGCGCGGCCTTCGCGGGTGTTCTTTGTCGGGGCGCTGCCCAAGACGCGTTCCGGAAAACTGCTGCGCCGCGCGATGCAGGCCGTAGCGGAAGGGCGTGACCCGGGCGATCTGACCACGATCGAAGACCCGACGGCACTGGCTCAGGTGCAGGCTGCTATGCGAGGTGAGTAGGGCGGCAGAAAAGTGATGCTCTCGCTAGCTTGAGGTTGGGTTCGCCGGGATGGAAGAGCGTCACAACGCGAGGTGGCACACGCCGTTAAGTCCTTCCTTTCATTGAGTTTTTTGCGGCGCCAGGGTATAATCGTCAGGTTTGAGTTCAGAAACCCATCACCCTAGCGCCAACCGCTTCCTACCTCCCGCCTCCCGCCCCGTCTGCCTCGTTTCTCGGTGATTTCTGGTGAGTTCTGTCCCAGTTCCGATTTTCGGCGCGCAAACGGCCCGGATTCCGCTCAGCCGGAATTCCGCTTTGGCGATAAGGTGATCAGGTCGGCACAGGGTGAATCCAGCAGGAGCTACCCGTGTTGCCGTCTTTCCCGCCCGCCATCCTCGCGCTTGCAGACGGCACGGTCTTTCGTGGCTATTCCATCGGTGCGGCCGGTCATACGATCGGCGAAGTGGTGTTCAACACCGCCATCACCGGCTATCAGGAAATCCTTACCGATCCGAGCTACTCGCGCCAGATCGTCACGCTCACGTATCCGCATATCGGCAACGTTGGCGTGAACCGTGAGGACGTCGAAGCTACGAAAGTCCATGCCGCCGGCCTCATCATCAAGGATCTGCCGATCCTCGCGTCCAACTTCCGCAAGGAGCACTCGCTCTCGCATTACCTCAAGGGTGAGAAGGTCGTTGCCATCGCCGGAATCGATACCCGCAAGCTGACCCGAATCCTGCGCGAGAAGGGCGCTCAGAACGGTTGCATCCTCGCCGGCGAAGACAACGTGCAGAAAGCCATCGACCTGGCGCGCTCGTTCCCCGGCCTGTCGGGCATGGACCTGGCGAAGGTCGTATCCGTGACCGAACCGTACGAGTGGACCCAGACCGAATGGGCGCTGGGCCGAGGCTACGGCAAGCAGGAAGCCCCGAAGTACCACGTGGTCGCGTATGACTTCGGCGTCAAGTTCAACATCCTGCGCATGCTGGCCGAGCGTGGCTGCCGCGTGACGGTGGTGCCGGCACAAACCAGCGCGGCCGAGGTGCTGGCGCATAACCCGGACGGCGTATTCCTCTCCAACGGCCCCGGCGATCCGGAACCCTGCGACTACGCTATCGCTGCCGCCAAGGAATTCCTGGAGCGTCGCCTGCCGACGTTCGGCATCTGCCTAGGTCACCAGATCATGGGCCTGGCCGTAGGCGCCAAGACGCTGAAGATGAAAACCGGTCACCACGGTGCCAACCACCCGGTCAAGGATCTGCAGGATGGCCGTGTGGTCATCACCTCGCAGAACCACGGTTTTGCTGTGGACCCGGAATCGCTGCCGGCCAACGCGCGCGTGACGCACGTCTCGCTGTTCGACGGCACGCTGCAGGGCTTCGAGCTGACCGACCGCCCGGCGTTCTGCTTCCAGGGCCACCCGGAAGCGTCGCCCGGTCCGCACGACATCGCGTATCTGTTTGACCGCTTCACCGCGGCAATGGACGCAGCGAAGCAGTAAAGCAAACGAGATCGCATCGTCATGAACGCCTTCATGCTCGCCCACTTCGGCATCACCGAGTTCTGGACTTTCCTGCTCGGCACGATCTTCATCGTGCTGCTGCCGGGGCCGAACTCGATGTACGTGCTGTCGGTGGCCGCCCGCCGCGGTGTGCGCACGGGCTACCAGGGCGCGTGCGGCGTGTTTCTGGGCGATGCCATCCTGATGGTGTTGTCGGCAGCAGGCGTGGCTTCGCTGTTGAAGGCGAGTCCGGCGCTGTTCTACGTCGTGAAGTACATCGGTGCGGCCTACCTGGCGTGGATCGGTCTGCAGATGCTGCGTGGCGCGGTACGCAATTGGCGCGCGCGCAAGGCCGGCGAATCCGTCGCACAAGACGCGGCGCCGGCCGATGAATCGCACCCGTTCAAGAAGGCGCTGATCATCAGCCTGCTGAACCCGAAGGCGATCCTGTTCTTCATCTCGTTCTTCATCCAGTTCGTCGACCCGCACTATGCGCTGCCGGTGGTGTCGTTCGTCGTGCTGGGGCTGGTCTGCCAGATCTGCAGCTTCCTGTACCTGACCACCATCATCTTCGTGGGCGCGCGGCTGGCCGCGGAGTTCCGCGCGCGACGACGTTTGTCTGCCGGTATGAGCAGCGGCGTCGGCGCCATGTTTATCGGCTTCTCCGCCAAGCTGGCGACGGCCACACTGAATTAATCGAATCGAGCGGGTTATGCCAAAACGTACAGATATCAAAACCATCCTGATCATCGGCGCGGGTCCGATCATCATCGGCCAGGCGTGTGAATTCGATTACTCCGGCGCGCAGGCTTGCAAGGCGCTCCGCGAAGAAGGCTTCAAGGTGGTCCTGGTCAACAGCAACCCGGCCACGATCATGACCGACCCGAACACGGCCGATGTGACCTACATCGAGCCGATCACGTGGGAAGTGGTCGAGCGCATCATCGCCAAGGAGCGTCCGGATGCGATCCTGCCGACCATGGGCGGCCAGACCGCGCTGAACTGCGCGCTGGACCTGCATCGCCATGGCGTGCTGAAGAAGTACAACGTCGAGCTGATCGGCGCATCGCCCGAGGCGATCGACAAGGCCGAAGACCGTCAGAAGTTCAAAGACGCGATGACCAAGATCGGTCTGGGCTCGGCCAAGTCGGGCATTGCGCATTCGATGGACGAAGCCGTGGCCGTGCAGTCGCAAATCGCCAAGGAAACCGGCACGAGCGGCTACCCGATCGTGATCCGTCCGTCGTTCACGCTGGGCGGCACGGGCGGCGGCATCGCCTACAACCGCGAAGAATTCGAAGAGATCTGCAAGCGCGGTCTCGACCTCTCGCCGACCAACGAGCTGCTGATCGAAGAGTCGCTGCTCGGCTGGAAGGAATACGAGATGGAAGTCGTGCGCGACAAGGCCGACAACTGCATCATCGTCTGCTCGATCGAAAACCTGGACCCGATGGGCATCCACACCGGTGACTCCATCACCGTGGCCCCGGCACAGACGCTGACCGACAAGGAATACCAGATCCTGCGTAACGCCTCGCTGGCTGTGCTGCGCGAGATTGGTGTGGATACGGGTGGTTCGAACGTGCAGTTCTCGATCAATCCGAAGGACGGTCGCATGATCGTCATCGAGATGAACCCGCGTGTGTCGCGTTCGTCGGCACTGGCTTCGAAGGCCACCGGTTTCCCGATCGCCAAGGTTGCTGCCAAGCTGGCCGTCGGTTACACGCTGGACGAGCTGAAGAACGAAATCACTGGTGGCGCGACCCCGGCGTCGTTCGAGCCGTCGATCGACTACGTGGTCACCAAGGTGCCGCGTTTCGCGTTCGAAAAATTCCCGCAGGCCGACAGCCACCTGACCACGCAGATGAAGTCGGTCGGTGAGGTGATGGCCATGGGCCGTACCTTCCAGGAATCGTTCCAGAAGGCGCTGCGCGGCCTGGAAGTCGGCGTAGATGGCCTGGACGAAAAGTCCACCGACCGCGACGAGATCATCGAAGAGATCGGCGAAGCCGGTCCGGACCGCATCTGGTATCTGGGCGATGCATTCCGCCTGGGCCTGTCGATCGACGAGGTCTACTCCGAGACCGCCGTTGACCCCTGGTTCCTCGCGCAGATCGAAGACATCGTCAAGACCGAAGCGCTGGTCAAGGCTCGCACACTGGATAGCCTGTCGGCTGCCGAGCTGCGTCTGCTCAAGCAGAAGGGCTTCTCCGACCGCCGCCTTGCCAAGCTGATGAAGACGACTTCCAAGGCCGTGCGTGAGAAGCGTATCGCCGAGAAGGTCCGTCCGGTCTACAAGCGCGTGGACACCTGCGCTGCCGAATTCGCCACCAACACCGCGTATCTGTACTCGACCTATGAGGCTGAGCACGGCGAGTGCGAAGCCGAGCCGACCAGCAACAAGAAGATCATGGTTCTGGGTGGTGGCCCGAACCGGATCGGCCAAGGCATCGAGTTCGACTACTGCTGCGTGCACGCTGCGCTGGCGCTGCGCGAAGACGGGTACGAGACCATCATGGTCAACTGCAACCCGGAAACCGTTTCGACCGATTACGACACCTCCGATCGCCTGTACTTCGAGCCGGTGACGCTGGAAGACGTGCTCGAGATCGTGGACAAGGAGAAGCCGGTCGGCGTGATCGTGCAATACGGCGGCCAGACCCCGCTGAAGCTCGCGCTCGACCTGGAAGCCAACGGCGTGCCCATCATCGGCACGTCGCCGGACATGATCGATGCGGCCGAAGACCGTGAGCGCTTCCAGAAGCTGCTGCACGAGCTGGGCCTGCGCCAGCCGCCCAACCGCACCGCACGCGCAGAAGATGAGGCGCTCAAGCTGGCCGAAGAAATCGGCTACCCCCTGGTGGTGCGCCCGTCGTACGTGCTCGGCGGCCGTGCGATGGAAATCGTGCATGAGCCGCGCGACCTCGAGCGCTATATGCGTGAAGCCGTGAAGGTGTCGAATGACAGCCCCGTGCTGCTCGATCGCTTCCTGAACGACGCCATCGAATGCGACGTGGATTGCCTGTCTGACGGCAAGCGTGTGTTCATCGGCGGCGTGATGGAGCACATCGAGCAGGCCGGCGTGCACTCGGGTGACTCGGCTTGCTCGCTGCCGCCGTATTCGCTGTCGCAGGCCACCGTGGATGAACTCAAGCGCCAGACCGCCGCGATGGCGAAGGCGCTGAACGTGGTTGGTCTGATGAACGTGCAGTTCGCCATCCAGCAGAAGGGCGGCGAAGACATCGTCTACGTGCTCGAAGTGAACCCACGTGCTTCGCGTACGGTGCCGTACGTTTCGAAGGCGACTGGTGTCTCGTTGGCCAAGGTTGCGGCTCGCTGCATGGCAGGTCAGTCGTTGGATTCGCAAGGCATCGAAAAGGAAATCGTGCCGGCGTACTACAGCGTCAAGGAAGCCGTGTTCCCGTTCAACAAGTTCCCGGGCGTCGACCCGGTGCTTGGACCGGAAATGCGCTCCACTGGCGAAGTGATGGGCGTTGGCAAGACCTTCGGCGAGGCGCTCTTCAAGAGCCAGCTCGCTGCTGGTTCGCGCCTGCCCGAGAAGGGGACTGTGCTGATGACGGTCAAGGACAGCGACAAGCCGCAAGCCGTGGAAGTGGCCCGTGCGCTGCATACGCTGGGCTACCCGATCGTGGCGACGCGTGGTACGGCTTCGGCGATTGAAGCTGCCGGCATTCCCGTGCGCGTGGTGAACAAGGTGAAGGATGGCCGCCCGCACATTGTCGACATGATCAAGAACAGCGAGATCGCACTCGTCTTCACGACCGTCGACGAGACGCGTGCCGCGATTGCCGACTCGCGTTCCATCCGCCAGGCAGCGTTGGCCCAACGCGTGACGTACTACACGACCATCGCCGGCGCTCGCGCTGCGGTGGAGGGCCTGAAGCATATGCAACACCTGGATGTGTACGATCTGCAGGGTCTGCACGCCACCCTGTAAGCCCATCGTCAGGGCCCGCGACGCGGCATAGCGTCGCGGCGAGTCGCCCGGAGAGGGGCAGTTGCCGCCTCCGGACGCTTCGCCTAAACTAGAGCGTCCGTGTCAAAACAACGACAGCCGCCGTCAGGCGGGTGTGCGCTACGCGCCCTCCCGCTTCGCAGCGGCTGATTTTTTTGTGATTCCGAAATACTTACGATGAGCACCATTCCGATTACCAAGCGCGGTGCCGAGATGCTGAAAGACGAACTCCAACGTCTGAAGACCAAGGAGCGTCCGGCCGTCGTCAACGCCATCGCCGAGGCACGTGCCCAGGGCGATTTGTCCGAAAACGCCGACTATGATGCTGCCAAGGAGCGCCAGGGCTTCATCGAAGGCCGCATCCAGGAAATCGAAGGCAAGCTGTCCGCCGCGCAGATCATCGATCCGGCTTCGCTGGATGCCGACGGTCGCATCGTTTTCGGCGCAACCATTGACCTGGAAGATCTGGATTCGGGCAAGCCCGTCACGTACCAGATCGTTGGTGATGACGAAGCCGATCTGGAAACCGGCAAGATCTCGATCAGCTCGCCGATCGCTCGTGCGTTGATCGGCAAGTTCGAAGGCGACGTCGCCACCGTGGTCGCCCCGGGCGGCGAACGCGAGTACGAAGTCCTGGCTGTCAAATACCTTTAACTCGATCCGAGACAACCGCCATGCCGCAGCGCATCTTCCAGTTGCTTGCCACGGTATGGTGCGGTTCGCTCTGGACTATCGGCTACATCGTCGCTCCGACGCTGTTTGCGATGCTGGACGATCGCCAGCTGGCCGGCTCGATTGCAGGCCGGTTGTTTCATGCGCAAGCGTGGATCGGCCTGGCGGCGGGGTGTTTGCTGCTGCTGGCTGCCACGGCGCTGGTGCGTCGCGGTGAGGTCGGTTACCGGCGGCTGCGTTGGCTTGTGCTGGCGATGCTGCTGTGTGTGCTGGTGGGCTATTTCGGCCTGCAGCCGTTCATGGCTTCGCTGCGCGAACAGGCCGATGCGCTTGGCGTGGCGGTGGGAAATTCTCCGTACCGTGCACAGTTCGGCATGCTGCACGGCGTATCGAGCGTGTTCTATTTGGTGCAGAGCCTCCTGGGGGTTGCGCTGATCTGGAAGGCGGCTGGCGTTCGGTAAGCCACCTGAGGCCAAAAAAAAGACCGGCTGAAAAGCCGGTCGTTTTTTGTGCAGCCCCGAATTGGATCAGGACAGCGCTTTCTTTTTCTGGCTGGTTTGACGCGGCTTGGCGCGCTTGACGTTGCCACCGGCCGTGACGCGCTCGTTGCCGAGCACGCTCAGACGGACCGGCTTCGGGCGGCGTGCGCTGTTCGGGTTCGGCTTGCGCACGGTGACCGAGCGCGGACCGGCGCCAACGGTAGTCTTGCGCGACGGTTTGAGGTCTCGCGGCTGGTTTTCCTTCAGGTACGCCGGGCCCTCGCGCCAGATGACCAGCAGCTTGCCGATGTGTTGCACCGGCGCGGCCTGCAGGCGGGCGCAAATGGTGTCATAGAGTTCGATCCGTGCTTCGCGGTCATCGCCGAAGACGCGAATCTTGATCAGCCCGTGGGCCGCCAGTGAGCGGTCGATTTCGGCCAGAACGGCCTTGGTCAGGCCCTCCGCACCGATGATGACGACCGGGTTCAACGCGTGCGCTTCGGAGCGCAGTTCCGATCGTTGGGCAGGGGTGAGGATAAGGGCGGGCATAAATAAGGGCGGGATCACGCAAAGAGACAAACGGCGCGTATTATCCGCCAAAACCAGTCCCGGCCGCCATGTTTGGCGCTACGTTCGGGCGAAATTGCAACCAATTCGATGGCAAAGAACAAGTTCAACCAGTCGTGGCTGCACGACCATATCAACGATCCGTACGTAAAGTTGGCGCAGCGCGAAGGCTATCGTGCACGTGCGGCCTACAAACTCAAAGAGATCGACGAGCAGGACAAGCTGATCAAGCCGGGTCAGGTCATCGTTGACCTGGGCGCCGCGCCGGGCAGCTGGAGCCAGTACGTGCGCAACAAGCTGGCCGCCTCGCCACGCGCCAAGGACGGCCGTATCGATGGGGCAATCGTCGCCATCGACATCCTGCCGATGGAAGCCATCGCCGACGTCACCTTCATCCAGGGCGACTTCCGCGAGGACGACGTTTTCCATCAACTCGAAGAAATCGTGCTGGAAGCCACGGGCGGGGGCAAAGTGGACCTTGTTTTGTCCGATATGGCCCCCAATCTCTCAGGTGTGGCGTCGGCGGACGCCGCGCGCATGGAGCACATCGCCGAGCTGGCTGTGGAATTTGCCATGGCGCACCTGAAACCTGAGGGCGCGCTGCTGATCAAATGTTTTCACGGCAGCGGCTATAGTCAGATCGTCGAGATGTTCAAGCGCCATTTCAAGATCGTGGCGCCACGCAAGCCTAAAGCCTCCCGCGACAAATCGTCCGAAACATTCTTGTTGGGCCGCCAGTTCAAGCATCCCGGCTGACGGACGATACTCAGGAAGGGCCCCCGGCTGGCGCGGCGGTCTGTCGGTCTTGCGGGCAATCAACCCGCGGCGGTGTCCGTGCATTACAATGCCAAGCATCCCGTCAAGGCATTTCTAAAGGAGTCTCGCCTTGAATAACAACTGGTTTCAGAAGGCGGCCATCTGGCTGGTGATTGCCTTGGTGCTGTTCACCGTCTTCAAGCAGTTCGACAAGCCGCGCGCCCAAGAGGGTGTGACGTACTCGCAATTCATGGACGACGCGAAGGCCGGCAAGGTCAAGCGCGTGGAGGTCCAGGGCCGTACTTTGTTGGTCACGCCCAACGAGGGCAACAAATATTCCATCATCTCGCCCGGCGACATCTGGATGGTGGGCGACCTGATGAAGTACGGCGTACAGGTGACCGGCAAGGCGGAAGAAGAGCAAGGTGTGCTTCTCACCGCGCTTTACTACCTCGGCCCGACGTTGCTGATCATCGTGTTCTGGTTCTACATGATGCGGCAGATGCAGGGCGGCGGGAAAGGCGGTGCCTTCTCGTTCGGGAAGTCTCGGGCGCGGTTGATTGACGAGAACAACAATAGCGTCACGTTTGCTGACGTGGCAGGCTGTGACGAGTCGAAGGAGGAAGTCGTTGAGCTGGTCGACTTCCTGAAAGACCCGCAGAAGTTCCAAAAGCTAGGCGGCCGCATCCCGCGCGGCGTACTGCTGGTGGGCCCTCCTGGTACTGGTAAGACGCTGCTGGCTCGCGCCATTGCTGGCGAAGCCAAGGTGCCGTTCTTCAGCATCTCCGGTTCGGACTTCGTTGAAATGTTCGTTGGCGTGGGCGCGGCCCGCGTGCGCGACATGTTCGAAAACGCCAAGAAGCAGGCACCCTGCATCGTGTTCATCGATGAAATCGATGCGGTCGGTCGCCACCGCGGCGCCGGCATGGGCGGCGGCAACGACGAGCGCGAGCAGACGCTGAACCAAATGCTGGTCGAGATGGACGGTTTCGAGGCCAACTCGGGCGTCATCGTGATCGCCGCAACCAACCGTGCCGACGTGCTCGACAAGGCGCTGTTGCGCCCGGGCCGTTTCGATCGTCAGGTTTACGTTGGGCTGCCCGACATCCGCGGCCGCGAGCAGATTCTCAAGGTGCACATGCGCAAGGTGCCGATCGGCAACGACGTTGATGCATCGGTGCTGGCACGTGGCACGCCGGGCTTCTCTGGCGCTGATCTGGCCAACCTGGTTAACGAAGCTGCGCTGTTTGCTGCGCGCCGTAACAAGCGCGTGGTCGACATGCAGGACTTCGAAGACGCTAAGGACAAGATCTACATGGGTCCGGAGCGCAAGTCGGCCGTGATCCGCGAAGAGGAACGCCGCGCTACGGCGTACCACGAGTCGGGTCATGCGGTGGTGGCCAAGCTGCTGCCGAAGGCTGATCCGGTGCACAAGGTCACGATCATGCCGCGCGGTTGGGCGGGCGGTCTGACTTGGCAGCTGCCTGAGCACGACAAGCACTACGCCTACAAGGACACGATGCTCGAAGAGGTCGCGATTTTGTTCGGTGGCCGTGCTGCAGAAGAGGTGTTCCTGGGCGCGATGAGTACCGGTGCCTCCAACGACTTCGAGCGCGCCACCAAGATGGCCCGCGATATGGTGACGCGCTATGGCATGAGCGACGCGCTCGGCACCATGGTCTACGTTGATACGGAACAGGATGGCTTCTTCGGCCGCATGGCATCGAAGACGGTGTCCGAAGCGACGCAGCAGAAGGTGGATTCGGAAATTCGCCGTATCGTGGATGAACAATACGCCCTGGCCAAGGGGCTGTTGGAAGCGAATCGCGAGAAGGTTGAAGCCATGACCGCCGCGCTGCTCGAGTGGGAAACCATCGACGCCGATCAGGTCAACGACATCATGGACGGCAAGCCGCCGCGCCCGCCGCGCTACGGCTCGACTGGTGGTGGCAGCACCCCGCCGGGTGGTGGGACGCCGGCGGGTGTGACCCCGGGCAACGTGCCTGCCACGGCCTGATGATGACGCGTTGATTTGTCGCTCTGGCAGCGACGCAGAAGAGCCGGTGCAAGCGCACCGGCTTTTTTGTTGGCGCTTTCTGGCATGCCTGGCGTAGCATTCCGGTCCTGCGCAGCATTTCCATCAATCTATCTTGTCCGCTTCCATTTCCACCACAACGCACTTCCAGTGTGGACGTTTCCGTTACGCGCGCGATCGGCGTCCCCTGGTCATGGGCATTCTCAACGTCACGCCCGATTCGTTCTCCGACGGGGGGCAACACGCCACGCGCGATACAGCCTTGCGCCACGCTGAGAGGCTGATCGCCGAAGGCGTGGACATGATCGACATCGGGGGCGAATCGAGTCGTCCGGGTGCCGAGCCGCTGAGCCTGCAGGCCGAGTTGGACCGCGTGATGCCCCTCGTCGAGGCGCTGCGCGAATGCGGCAAACCGCTGTCCATTGACACTTACAAGCCCGAAGTGATGAGGGCCACGCTGGATGCCGGCGCCGATCTGATCAACGACATATGGGGCTTCCGCCGGCCGGGCGCGATCGAGGCAGTAGCCAAGGGCAACGCGGGCCTGTGCGTCATGCACATGCAGCGCGATCCGGAAACGATGCAGGAAGCGCCCAGCTATGCGGACCTGATGGGCGAGGTGGAGACCTTCCTGCGCTCGCAGACGGAGGCGTTGATGGCCGCAGGTGTGGCCGCCGAGCGTATCTCACTCGATCCGGGATTTGGCTTTGGCAAAACGCCGGATCACAATCTCACCATGCTCAATCGCTTGGCGGAGTTCAATCGGATCGGTTTGCCGCTGCTCGTCGGTTTATCGCGCAAATCGACGCTTGGCGCTGTGCTGGGTGGCAAACCGCCGGCCGAGCGCGTGACCGCCAGTGTGGCGGCAGCGCTGCTGGCCGCAGAGCGGGGCGCGTTCATTGTGCGTGTGCACGACGTACAACCGACGGTGGAAGCGATTCAACTCTGGTGGGCCATGCGCCACGAACGGGTGAATCCGCCAGTGGCCTGAGAGCCGCCCCGGCCTCACGCGGCTGGGGGTCAAGCGAATAGAGGATTGCCCGGCGATGGCCGGCGCCTTACAAACAAATAAAGAAACATTCTCCAGGAGAGATTCCCAATGTCCAGGAAGTATTTCGGCACCGACGGCATCCGTGGGCGTGTCGGTGAAAGCCCGATCACGCCTGATTTCGTATTGCGCCTCGGCTACGCAGCGGGGCGTGTGCTGGCCCTTGGCAGCGAAGCACATGGCCATGGTCGTCCCACCGTGCTGATCGGCAAGGACACGCGCCTGTCAGGCTACATGCTGGAAGCCGCGTTGGAAGCTGGCTTTACCGCAGCCGGTGTTGACGTCTTGATGAGCGGGCCGCTGCCCACGCCGGGTGTGGCGTATCTCACGCGTGCGCTGCGGCTGTCGGCGGGTGTGGTGATTTCAGCATCACATAACCCGTATTACGACAACGGCATCAAGTTCTTCTCCGCCACCGGCGACAAGCTGCCTGACGAAACCGAGTTGCAGATCGAGGCCGAGTTGGAAAAACCGATGGTGTACGCGGCCTCGGACGCGCTGGGCCGCGCCCGCCGTATCGAGGATGCTGCTGGCCGTTACATCGAGTTCTGCAAGAGCACGTTCCCCAGCGATCTGAACCTGTTCGGCATGAAGGTCGTGCTGGACAGCGCGCACGGCGCGGCCTATCACATCGCACCGCACGTCTTCCATGAACTGGGCGCGGATGTCGTCTCGATCGGTAATCAGCCGAATGGCCGCAATATCAACGACGGCTATGGCGCGACGGCGCCGGGCAAGTTGGTCGAGGCCACGCGCGAGCATGGTGCCGACATTGGCCTGGCCTTCGACGGCGATGCCGACCGCCTGCAGGTGGTGGACCGCAACGGCCGCCTCTACAACGGGGACGAACTGCTTTACGTGATGGTGCAGGCGCGTCGTGCGGCTGGTCAGGCGGTGCCGGGTGCGGTTGGCACGCTCATGACCAATCTCGCCGTGGAGCTGGCGCTCAAGGCGCAGGGCGTCGAATTCGTACGCGCCAAGGTGGGTGACCGTTACGTGTTGGAGGAGCTGAAGAAGAATGGTTGGCTGCTGGGCGGCGAAGGGTCGGGTCACTTGCTTTGCCTTGACAAGCACAGCACGGGCGACGGCATCATCTCGGCGCTGCAGGTGCTTGCGGCATTGCGTCGCAGTGGCCAGACGCTGGACCAGATGCTAGACGGCGTGCGCCTGTTCCCGCAAAAGCTCATCAACGTGCGCGTCGAGAAAGGCTTCGACTGGAAGTCGCACGCTGGCTTGCAAGCGGCGCTGAAGACCAGCGAAGCTGAGCTTGACGGCAAGGGGCGCGTGTTGATTCGCCCGTCGGGTACGGAGCCGGTCGTTCGCGTGATGGTGGAAGCGCAGGATGCTGAACTGGCCAACCAACACGCGGAGCGTCTTGCAGCGACGTTGCAGTAAGTTCTTGCTCGATCAAATATGTAAGTAAAAAAGCGGCCTCTGGGCCGCTTTTTTTATGCGCACAGGTCGACTTTCATGCCTTGCAGGTCAGTTATGAGAAGTTTTCGTGTTGTCACAGAACTGTCATTCAAGCCGCCTAAAGTTCGGATGTCAAAAATCTGTCATCGCTCAACCGCTCCTCTGGAGAACTCATGAAACTGGTCAAAACCGCAATCGCTGGCGTGGCCGCGCTGGCTTTCGCTGGTGCCGCATTTGCTGTTGACATCACTGGCGCAGGCGCAACGTTCCCGGCACCCGTCTACAACAAGTGGGCGGCCGACTACAACAAGGCGACCCAAACCAAGGTGAACTACCAAGGTATCGGCTCGTCGGGTGGCATCAAGCAGATCACTGCCAAGACCGTCGACTTCGGTGCATCGGACATGCCGCTGAAGGACGAAGAGCTGGCCAAGGATGGTCTGATCCAGTTTCCGACCGTGATTGGCGGCGTGGTGCCTGTGATCAACCTGCCGGGCGTGAAGCCGGGTGAGTTGACGCTGAACGGCCAATTGCTGGGCGACATCTACCTGGGCAAGATCAAGAAGTGGAATGATCCGGCGATCGCCAAGCTGAACCCGAAGGCTAAGCTGCCGGACCAGGACATCCTCGTGGTGCGCCGCGCTGACGGTTCGGGCACCTCGTTCATCTTCACGAATTACCTGTCGAAGGTGAACACCGAGTGGAAGAGCAAGGTTGGCGAAGGCACGACCGTGAACTGGCCGACCGGTACGGGCGGCAAGGGCAACGAAGGCGTGGCCGCTTTCGTGCAGCGTCTGGGTGGCGCAGTTGGCTACGTTGAGTACGCCTACGCCAAGCAGAACAAGATGACGTACGTGAACCTGCAGAACAAGTCGGGCGCCACCGTGCAACCGACCGCTGAAGCGTTCAAGGCCGCAGCTGCCGGCGCCGAGTGGAGCAAGTCGTACTACCAGATCCTGACGGACGAGCCGGGCAAGGATGCATGGCCGATCGCTGGTGCAACGTTCATCCTGCTGCACAAGACGCAAGCCAAGCCGGAGCAGGGCGCTGAAGTCATGAAGTTCTTCGACTGGGCCTATAAGGGTGGTGACGACGCTGCCAAGGGCCTGGACTACGTGCCGCTGCCGGACGCTGTAAAGAACCAGATCCGTGCGACGTGGAAATCGAGCGTGAAGGATGCATCGGGCAAGGTTGTCTACAACCACTGATCGTTGCCTGCTGCATAAAGGCTCGTAAGTAGGTGCAGCACAAGGTGCGGGCGGGCGGTAAGAATTGGCCGTCCGCACCATTTCAAATGCTTCTTTCACGGCTGACCGGTTTCCCTCATGGCCACGCTCTCTGATTCCTCTGGCGCTTCCCGTATGCGAGCACCCAGCCGCCTCGGCGACCTGGTGTTCGGCGGTCTGACCCGCCTTGCCGCAATCGTTACGCTGTTACTGCTGGGCGGCATCATCATCTCGCTCATCATCAGCTCCTGGCCCACGATTCAGAAGTTCGGCTTGTCGTTCCTATGGAATTCGGAATGGGATCCGCCCTCTGACATCTATGGCGCGCTGGTGCCCGTCTACGGCACCCTGGTCACCTCGCTGATCGCGCTCATCATTGCCGTGCCTGTCAGCTTCGGCATTGCCCTGTTCTTGACCGAGCTGTCGCCAGCCTGGCTGCGCCGACCGCTGGGTACCGCCATCGAGCTGCTTGCTGCAGTGCCGTCCATCGTGTACGGCATGTGGGGCCTGCTCGTGTTTGCGCCGATCTTCGGCGAATATTTTCAAAAACCGCTGGCAGCGACCGTCGGCAAGATTCCGGTCATCGGCGCGCTGTTCCAGGGTGCGCCGATTGGCATCGGCCTGCTGTGCGCTGGGGTGATCCTGGCGATCATGATCATCCCGTACATCTCGGCGGTGATGCGCGATGTGTTCGAGATCACGCCGACGCTGCTTAAGGAATCCGCCTACGGCGTCGGGTGCACGACGTGGGAAGTCATGTGGAACGTGGTGCTGCCTTACACCAAGGCGGGTGTGATCGGCGGTGTGATGCTTGGCCTGGGGCGCGCCCTGGGCGAGACCATGGCCGTGACGTTCGTGATCGGCAACACCAACCTGCTGTCCGATCCGTCGTTGTTCTCGCCGGGTAACAGCATCACGTCGGCGCTGGCCAATGAATTTGCGGAAGCAGGCCAGGGTCTGCACACCGCGGCGCTCATGGAGCTTGGCTTGATCCTGTTCGTCATCACGTTCATCGTGCTGGCGGCGTCCAAGTTGCTGCTTCTGCGCTTACAGAAGAGCGAGGGTCAAAAGTGAACCAACGCGATCTGCCTGACGCTATGAGACCCAACACCATGCGTACGTCTTCCATTCCTGCCGTCCGCGCCGACTCTGAAAAGATCAAGGCACGCCTGCAGGCCCGCCGCCGCAACGTCAACGGGATTGCGCTGGCGCTGTCGCTGGCTGCCATGGCCTTCGGCTTGGTGTGGCTGGCATGGATTCTGTGGACCACGCTCTCGCTGGGTGTGGGCGGCTTGTCGATGTCGCTCTTCACGGAGATGACACCGGCGCCCAATACGCCGGGAGGCGGCCTCGCCAACGCCATCGCAGGGTCGCTCCTGCTGGTGGGCATGGCTACGCTGGTCGGCACACCCCTGGGCATCATGGCCGGCATCTATCTGGCCGAGTACGGCAAGACTTCGCCGCTGGCGAGCGCCACGCGCTTTATCAATGACATCCTGCTGTCGGCACCGTCCATCGTGATCGGCCTGTTCGTGTATGCCGTCGTGGTGGCCCGCGTGCAGCACTTCTCGGGGATTGCCGGCGTGCTTGCGCTGGCGCTGCTGCAGATTCCGATCGTGGTGCGCACCACCGAGAACATGCTGAACCTGGTGCCCAACGCGATGCGTGAAGCTGCGATGGCGCTTGGCACGCCCAAGTGGAAGATGATCCTGTCGATTACGTTGAAGGCGTCGTATGCCGGCGTGATTACCGGTGTGCTGCTGGCCGTGGCCCGCATTGCCGGCGAAACCGCACCGCTGCTCTTCACCGCGCTGAACAACCAGTTCTGGAGTCTGGATCTGAATCAGCCGGTGGCCACGCTGCCGACCGTGATCTTCAAGTTTGCGATGAGCCCGTTCCCCGAGTGGCAGCAATTGGCCTGGGCCGGGGTATTCCTGATTACGTTGGGTGTGCTGGGGCTGAATGTCCTCGCGCGTGCCTTGTTCACCAAGAAATGACCATGACTGCTACGTCCCTCGAAGTGCGCACGCAAAGCCCGAAGATCGATGTTCGCGACCTGAACTTCTATTACGGCAAGTTCCACGCGCTGAAGAACATCTCCCTGCAGATTCCGGAAAAGCAGGTGACTGCGTTCATCGGCCCGTCGGGCTGCGGCAAGTCGACGCTGCTGCGTACGTTCAACAAGATGTATGCGCTGTATCCGGAGCAGCGAGCCGAGGGCCAGATCAACATGGACGGCGAGAACCTGCTGACCTCGCGCATGGACATCGCCCTGCTGCGCGCCAAGGTCGGCATGGTGTTTCAGAAGCCGACGCCGTTCCCGATGTCGATCTACGACAACATCGCTTTCGGTGTGAAGTTGTTCGAGCGTCTATCGCGCTCTGAGATGGACGATCGCGTGGAATGGGCGCTGACCAAGGCCGCGCTGTGGAACGAAGTGAAGGACAAGCTCAACCAGTCGGGTTACGGCCTGTCGGGCGGTCAGCAGCAGCGTCTGTGTATCGCGCGCGGCATTGCCATCCGCCCCGAAGTGCTACTGCTGGATGAGCCGTGCTCGGCGCTCGACCCGATTTCCACGGGCAAGATCGAAGAGCTGATCGCTGAACTGAAGGACGACTACACGGTCGTCATCGTCACGCATAACATGCAGCAGGCAGCGCGTTGCTCTGACTACACGGCGTACATGTATCTGGGCGAGTTGATCGAATTCGGCGATACCGAAAAGATCTTCATCAAGCCGCAGCGCAAAGAAACCGAAGACTACATTACCGGCCGCTTCGGCTGACCTGCAACAACGCTGAAGCTGAAGCGACAAGGAGAAACCGATGTCTGAGAAGCATCTGTCATCGCAGTTTGATACCGACCTGACCTCGATCAGCACCAAGGTGCTGCAGATGGGCGGGCTGGTGGAAGCGCAAATTGCACGCGCCATGCGCGCACTGGCCAACTTCGACACCGCCATGTGCGATCAAGTCATGGCGGTGGAGCTGGAAATCAATGCGCTCGAGATCGAGATCGACAGCGATTGCAACAACATCATCGCGCGCCGCCAGCCGACCGCACGTGACCTGCGTTTGGTGATGGCCATCTCGAAGACCATCACGAACCTTGAGCGTGCCGGCGACGAAGCCGAGAAGATCGCCAAGCGCACCAAGCGCATCATGCAGGACCCGTCGGCACATGCGTTGAACTACGCTGGTGTGGAGCGCTCGGGCGAGATGGCCGCGACCATTCTGCGTCACGCGCTGGACGCCTTCGCGCGTCTGGATACCGCTGCCGCCGTGTCGATCCTGCAGGAAGACAAGGCCATTGATGAGGAATTCCGCGGCTTCATGCGCGAACTCATCACGTACATGATGGAGAACCCGCGCACGATTTCGGTGGCGCTGGATCTGCTGTTCATTGCCAAGGCTATTGAGCGTATTGGCGATCACGCCAAGAACATCGCCGAGTTTATTATCTACATCGTCAAGGGCACCGACGTCCGGCACGCTTCACGCGAAACGCTGGAACGCGAGATCCTTGGCGAAGGCGAATAAAAGGCAGGACTGGAGACGTGAGCATGCCGAGCAGTATTCTCGTCGTAGAAGACGAACCGGCGATCGCTGAACTGATCGCCGTCAACCTGCAGCACGCAGGGCATTACCCGATCCGCGCGTACAACGCCGAGCAGGCGTTGTCGTTGATGAGCGATGTGTTGCCCGACCTCGTTCTGCTCGATTGGATGCTGCCGGGCAAGTCGGGCGTGATGTTCGCCAAGGAGCTGCGCGCCAACGAGCGCACGCGCCAGATCCCGATCATCATGCTGACGGCCCGCAGCGAAGAGCAGGACAAGATCATGGGCTTGGACAGCGGCGCGGACGATTACGTCACGAAGCCGTTCTCGCCCAAGGAATTGCTGGCCCGCATCAAGGCCGTGCTGCGCCGCCGCGCGCCGCAGCTGACCGATGACGTGGTGGCAATCAACGGCCTGAAGCTGGACCCGGCCACGCACCGTGTAACGGCTACGAACCTCGAGGCAGAAAACCCGATCAAGCTGGACCTCGGTCCGACGGAGTTCCGACTGCTGCATTTCCTGATGACGCATCCGGAGCGCGTGCACAGCCGCTCGCAGCTGCTTGATCAGGTGTGGGGCGACCATGTGTTCGTGGAAGAGCGCACGGTGGATGTGCACATCAAGCGTCTGCGTGCAGCGCTCGCGCCGGGTGGCTACAGCAACATGATCGAAACCGTGCGCGGCAGCGGCTATCGCCTGGCGCGCAATCCGGGGCAATAACGCAGCAGTCAGACAAACGCGCGAGGCGGGGTTTCCGATCGCGCGTTCACACGCCCGTCGCGGTCCAGCGCTTAGAATGCCTTCATGAACGTCTTCTGGACCCGCTTTGCCGTCTTTGCCGCCCTCATGGGCATCGTCGCGGCATGCCTGTATCTCTTCGTCGACCATGTCGTTGCACTGGCCGTTCTCAGTGCAATGTTGTTGGCGATGCTCCTGTATTACGTCTATCAGATCCAACGCCTGTGGCGCGTGCTGGACTCGCCGGCCTATGGCGAGATCCCCAGCGCGTTGGGCCTGTGGGGCGAGGTCTACTACCGCCTGCACCGGTTGATGAAGGGCTGGCGCACGCAGGTGCTGCAGGTTGAACAACAGCACAGCCGCTTCATTCAGGCTATTCAGGCCTCGCCCAACGGCGTGCTCATGCTTGACGGCGAAGACCAGATCGAATGGTGCAACGCGGTGGCTGAAGAGCACTTTGGCCTCTCTGCCAGGCGTGATCTGCGCCAACGTATTACCCACCTGATCCGCCGACCGGAGTTCGTGCGCTACCTTGCGCGCGGCGAGTTCGAGGAGCCGCTCACCATGCATGACGTGGGCCCGCACAAGCAAAGCATCATCTCCGCCCAGATCTTGCCGTATGGCGAAGACCGCAAGCTGCTGGTGTCGCAGGACATCACCAAGCTGGAGAACACCGAAGCGATGCGCCGCGATTTCGTGGCCAACGTCTCGCACGAGCTGAAGACGCCGCTGACCGTGCTCTCGGGTTTTCTGGAGACGGTGCGCGACCTTCCCCTGCCGGAAGAAGACAAGAAGCGCTATCTGGACATGATGCATACGCAAGCCATGCGCATGCAGCACCTGGTGGAAGACTTGTTGGCGCTCGCCACGCTGGAGGGGAATTCCGAGCCGCCGTCATTGGCGCCGGTGCCGATGCAGCGCATGATGCTGCAGCTTCAGCACGATATCGAAGCGCTCTCTGCGGGCCGCCACACTGTCAGCATGACGTGCGACTCGGCCGTGAGCGTGTGTGGCGCCGAGCTTGAATTGCTTTCCGCGTTCAGCAACCTGGCGTCCAACGCAGTGCGCTATACGCCCGATGGCGGCACGATCCGCCTCGATTGGGGCGTGCGGGACGGCCACGCGGTGTACTCCGTCACTGACACGGGGATCGGCATCGCGCCCGAGCATATTCCGCGCCTGACCGAGCGCTTCTATCGGGTGGACCGCAGCCGTTCACGCGACACCGGTGGTACCGGGCTGGGCTTGGCTATTGTGAAGCACGTGCTATCGCGCCACGGTGGAGAACTGCAGGTGACCAGCGAGCACGGCAAGGGCAGCACCTTCCGCGCTGTGTTCCCGCCGGAGCGCACGGTGGTGCGCAGCGCCAGCGTTACCGATGAGCGTGTCGCCTGATCAGGTTTTCTCCATCCCTTGATCCAATGAAAAACGCACGCTGTTGAGCGTGCGTTTTCGTTTGCCGGCAGGCGGCCGGATCAGCCTGCGGAGATCTCCACCGGAGCGCGCACCGTCGGTTCCGCAGCCGTTGCCGCCGCCACTGCGGCAGCCGTCTCCGCCGCTGCAGCGGCCTGCGGCGAGAAGTGGTTCAGCAGTTCCAATTGGCTGACGCGCACGTGCTTGCCACGCGTCTGACGCTGCACGTAGCGGCCATCCTGCTGCATGACCCACGCCGACGCGTTATCGCGCAGATGCACCTGCAGACTTTCCCTGATGACGCGCGCCTTGAGCTTGCGGTCGAGCACGGGGAAGGCCACTTCGACACGGCGGAACAGGTTGCGGTCCATCCAGTCGGCGCTGGAAAGATAGACGACTTCCTCGCCGCCAGAATGGAAGTAATAGACGCGGTGGTGCTCCAGGAAGCGCCCGACGACGGAGCGCACGCTGATGTTTTCCGACAGCCCAGGCACGCCCGGCTTGAGGGCACACACTCCACGCACGATCAGGTCGACCTTCACGCCCGCGCGCGATGCCTTGTACAGCTCGTCGATGATGGCCGGTTCCAGCAGCGCATTCATTTTGCCGATGATGCGCGCACGTTTGCCTGCACGAGCGGCACGTGCTTCGGCCCGGATGTGCTCGATCAGGTTGTCGTGCATTGTGAACGGCGAGTGCCATAAATGATGCAGCTTGACCTGCGCGCCCGTGCCTGTCAGCAACTGGAACACGTGATGCACGTCTTCGCAGATCTGCTCGTTGGCGGTCATGAGGCCGAAGTCGGTGTAGAGGCGGGCGGTCTTGGGATGGTAGTTGCCCGTGCCGAGGTGCGCATAGCGGCGCAGCTTGACGGTCTTGCTCTTGCCGGACACCTCGCGGCGCACCACCAGCAGCATCTTTGCGTGACACTTGTGGCCCACCACGCCATACACGACATGGGCGCCGGCCGATTCAAGCTGGTCCGCCCAGTTGATGTTCGTCTCTTCGTCAAAGCGCGCGAGCAGTTCGACGACGACAGTCACTTCCTTGCCGTTGTGCGCCGCTTTGATGAGCGCTTCCATTACCGTGGATTCGTTACCGGTGCGGTAGACAGTCTGCTTGATGGCGACCACGTCGGGGTCGCGCGCAGCTTGCTGCAGCAGTTCGAGCACGGGGGTGAAGCTCTCGTACGGATGGTGCAGCAGGATGTCGCCCTGACGGATGGCGTCGAACACGTTCGAACTGTTAGCCACCTGCCTGACCGTTGCTGGCACATGCGGCGGGTACTTCAGCACCGGCTTGTCGACCATGTCCGGCACCTGCAGCAGGCGCACGAGGTTCACCGGGCCCTTGACGCGGTAGCAGTCCGTTTCGGCTAGACCGAACTCCTGCAGCAGGCGTAGTGCCAATGCCGGCGATGTGTCATGAGCGATTTCAAGGCGTACCGCGTCGCCAAAGTGACGGGTTGAAAGTTCGCCCTGCAGCGCTTCGCGCAAGTCCGTGATTTCATCTTCCGACACGAACAGGTCGGAGTTGCGTGTTACGCGGAATTGGTAACAGCCGTGTACGTCGATCTGCGGAAACAGTTCGTGCACAAAGCCTTGCATGAACGACGAGAGCAGCACGAACCCATACTGATAGCCCGACAGCTCCGGCGGCATCTGCACAAGCCGGGGCAGGGCGCGCGGCGCCTGCACGATCGCCAGTTCAGCCTCGCGGCCGAAGGCATCCTTGCCCGACAGCTCGATGATGAAGTTCAGGCTCTTGTTGAGCACGCGCGGGAAGGGGTGCGCCGGGTCCAGCGCCATCGGTGTCAGGATGGGCACCAGTTCGCGCTGGAAGAAGCTGCGGCACCAGGCGCGCTGGACTTCATTCCAGTTGGTAGTCATGTGGAAGAAGACGCCTTCCTTCTCCAGCAGGGGCAGGATCTCATCCTGCAACATGGCATACTGTTGCGAGACCAGCTGCCGCACCCGCTCCGAAACCACGCCAAACGCCTGCTGCACCGACAGCCCGTCGGGCGTGACCGACGAAGGGTTGTCGCGCATCTGCTCCTTCAATCCGGCAATGCGGATTTCAAAGAACTCATCGAGATTGCTCGACACGATGCAGATGAATTTCAGCCGCTCCATCAGCGGCACACCCGGGTCAGCGGCCTGGGCGAGCACACGGGCGTTGAATTCCAGGATGCCCAGTTCGCGATTGAGCAGATCGCCCGCGGGCAATGTCGACATGTTGTGTTCAGACGGATGACGATCCGGCCACTTTTTCATAGTTCGGTGTCAAATTTGTGACACATTGGATTTGTCACGTTCGGGACACAATAAAGACATATTTTGTTGCGCATTGTTTCGAACGACAATACTTCGCGCCCCTGATTCTGCTCCTCAACCGTTTTCATTCATGAGTCCCACCCCCCGTCTGCTGGCTGCTGTCGACATGGGCTCCAACAGCTTTCGGCTGATGATCGGCCGCGTCGACGAAACCCCTGGTGGCACCCAGATATTCCAGGTTGATGCGCTGCGCGAACCGGTCCGTTTGGCCGCCGGGCTTACGCAAGATAAATACCTGGATCAGCCTGCGCGTCGGCGCGGCGTCGATGCCTTGCGCCGCTTTGGCGATCGCTTGCGCGATTTTGCCCCCGAGCATGTGCGCGCCGTGGCCACCAACACTTTGCGTGTGGCCAAGAACGCGCAGGAATTCTTGATCGAGGCGGAAGCCGCTCTGGGGTTCCCGATCGAGGTGATTGCGGGCCGCGAAGAGGCACGGCTGATCTATCTCGGTGCATCGCATGACGCACCGGCGTGCCAGGGCAACCGGCTCGTCGTCGATATCGGCGGTGGTTCCACGGAGTTCATCATCGGCAACGGCTACAAGCCCAAGCTGATGGAGTCGCTGTATATCGGTTGCGTTTCGCATAGCCGGCATTTCTTCCCGAACGGCAACGTAGACGAATATGCGATGAAGCAGGCCGAGTTGGCCGCACGTCGCGAAATCCAGGTGCTCGTGCAGCAGTACCGCACGGCTGGCTGGAACCAGGCCGTCGGGTCTTCGGGCACGGCACGTGCGCTGGCTGAGCTGATCGAGCTGAACGGCTTCAATGACAAGAGCAACGAGCACGGCATCACGCGCGAAGGGCTCGAGCGTCTGAAACGCGCGCTCGTCAAGTCGGAGAACACCAATCGTCTGAAGCTCAACGGCCTGAAGTCAGATCGGATTCCGGTGCTGCCGGGCGGCCTGTCGATCATGCTCGGCGTGTTTGCCGAACTCGATGTGGATCGTATGGATGTGACCGATGGCGCTTTGCGCCTGGGCGTGCTGTATGACCTGCTCGGCCGTACCCATCACGAAGACATGCGCACGGTGACGATTGAACAGTTCATGCGCCGCTACAGCGTCGACCGCGCGCAGGCGAGCCGCGTTCGCGATGCGGCGACGGCGCTTTTGTCGCAGTTTCCCGATCCGCCCGATGAGCGCCGCGAAGACAATCTCGCGCTGCTGGGTTGGGCGGCAAACCTGCACGAGATCGGCATGAGCATCTCGCACAGCGGGTACCACAAGCACTCGGCGTACATCGCCAGCCATGCCGATATGCCGGGCTTCTCCAAGACCGATCAGGCGCGCCTCGCGACGCTGCTGCTGGGCCATGCCGGCAAGCTTGGCAAACTCTCGGGCGGCGGCAAGTTCCTCGATTGGCGGATGCTGTTCAGCCTGCGTCTGGCGTTTGTGCTGTGCCGTCGTCGGGGAGCGATCCAACTGCCCGGCCTGCGCGTGCGCCACAGCGAAGGCGAACTGAATGAAGGTGGTTTCGAGGTCGAGCTGCCCAAGAGCTGGATCGAGCAGAATCCGCTGGTGGAATACAGCCTGGCGAAAGAAGCCGATGAGTGGCAGCGCATCGGTCGCCGCTACAAGGTGGTGTACGTGTAAGGCGTCTCGCTGCATCCCAAGCAAAACGGCCCGGAGTGACCCGGGCCGTTTTGTTTTGCGTGGTGCCGTTCGGAGCGATCTCAGCCGCGCAGGAAGTGGCGTGCGTAGCGCGGGTTGATGTCCGACAGACGCAGCAGCGTGAGGAAATCGGCGACGTTGAAGTCAGGGTCCCACGCCGGTGCGCCGCAGATGCGTGCGCCCAGGCGCAGATAGCCCTTCACGAGCGCAGGCGGCTCGACTTCGAGATCCTGGTTCAGTTCGTCCACCGGCAGGGCCACGCGCGGGAAGGCGTGGTACTCGATCGGTGCGAGCGAGCCATCGTCGACGAAGCTGCGATACAGGCTTGCAGCAAAGTGACCGCCATCGCCCATCGACACGCTTGCGCAGCCCAACATCGATTCGAAGCCGTAGCGCTGCATGTATTCGCCCAGACCGGCCCACAGCGCCATGATGACGCTGCCCGAGCGGTAGTCGCGGTGCACGCACGAGCGGCCAAGCTCCACCATCTTCGGGCGCAGGTGCGTCAGGCGCACGAGGTCGAATTCGGATTCGGAATACAGGCAACCGATCTGCTTGGCGGCGTCAGGGCGCAGCACGCGATAGGTGCCCACCACGCGCAGCGTCTTCTGGTCGCGCACGATCAGGTGGTCGCACACGGCGTCGAACATGTCGACGTCCAGTTCGGTGTGGGCCGAGGGCAGGCGGGCGCCCATTTCTTCGGCAAATACCTTGTAGCGCAGGCGCTGTGCTTCCGTTACTTCATCCTGATGGCGCGCCCACGAAACGGCCAGAACAGGTTTGTCACGCGCCGGAACAGCGTCGGGTGAGCGAGGAAGGCCCCTCCGTGCGTTGCCCAGGTTCAGGCTCGGCAGTGCGTCAATCAATGGCTGGGTCGGCGTCGGCAGGTCTCGCATTCGTGGATCCCCAAGGGTGGATTTCGAGGCGATTCTAGAGACGCTGCGTGACAGATCCGCGACAAAAGCGTGTCAATCGTGACCGTTGCGTGAATTTTGCGTGGCGATGCTGTGACGAGGGCGATGTGTCACACCAGATCGGGATTGACCACCGCACGCAGCACGGTCTGCGCTTCGTCTTCGCGGATGCGGCGGCAGAGCCACCACACGCCGGCTTTCTTCACGCTCCAGTCCATTTCCACGCCGGCGATGAGCAAGCTGGCAAGGCGGCCCAGCCACGGCTGATGGCCGACCAGCAGCAGATTCTTATTGGACGGCCAGTCCAATGCATCGAGGATCGCGCTGACATCGGCTCCGGGCGCCAGCGCGGTGAGCGTGTGGAAATGTTCGGTGAGGGCGCGCGCAGTCTGCTGCGTACGTACAGCGGGGCTGGCGAGTATGAGCGTGTCTTCCGGCAGGCGAGGGCGCAACCAATGGGCCATCTTCTCGGCCTGCTTGTGACCGCGCTTGGTGAGTTCCCGCTGGAGATCGGTGTTGCGCTGGATGCGCAAGGATGCGGCCACGTCTTCGGCTTCAGCGTGGCGCCACAGGATGAGGTTCATGGGGAAAGTCGGTGGCATTGCGTGATGCGGACGCTGTCTTTATAGCATCGTCAAATGACACCACGAGCCGTTCTGTCCGCCGCTTCATTCGGATCGAGGCGGCAGGATTTGAACTCGGACGCCATGCGCGGGCACGTTGTTATTGAAACGCTCCGGAGTGGCGCGGGCGTTCCATTCATTTCAAGGACTTGAGGTTGCCATTGCCGTTGTCTATGTTCATTGACGGGGCAACATTGACGGGTGAAATGATGCTGGCAACCTTCCTAAATCGCATTCCGACGTGGGCCTTGATAGCAGGGCTGCTGGCCCTGTTCGGCTATGGCTACGTAAGCGACCAGTTGGCAAATGAGCCCAACTGTAGGGCCTATATGAAGGCCTATGGCTTGAAGGGAGACTGCGAGAACGCCGTTTTCAGATGGTTCAAGTCATAGGCATAGGCGGCGAGGACCTTCATGGGATGCGCACGTAGAGCCGCATCCGCATAGGCACCAAACAAAAACGGCTTACGTAGTGAACGTAAGCCGTTTTGTTTGCTGCTCAATTCTGGTCGGGGCGGCAGGATTTGAACCCGCGGTCTTCCGGTCCCAAACCGGACGCGTTACCAGACTACGCTACGCCCCGAAGACCGCGATTGTACCGCTTCCGCAACACGCTGGTCAAATTAGTGTTCGAACGATCATGCCCAACGCCACGACGCCCGCAAAAGCAGCAAATCCTTGCTGCAGCGCCGGCCCTGCCAAATGCCGCGCAAAGCGCCGGCCCGCCAGCATGCCGGTCAAGGCGCCGGCGGCAAACGGCAGCGCGATATGCCAATCGACATGCCCGCCAATGGCCGAGGCGACCACACCCCCCATGGACACCAGCGCAATCACTGCTAACGAGGTGGCGACGATGGTTTGCATCGGCAGATCGGTCGCGCGGCGCAATGCGGGCACGATGACAAAGCCGCCGCCCACGCCGAGCAATCCGGACAGGAAGCCCGCGCCCACGCCCGACGCGGCCAATGCGCGTGCGCATGGCAGCGTCCAGACCAGCTTGGCCGTGGTGGTGTCGAGGTGGCAGGGCGGGGCGGTTCGCCTCGGCTGGACCTCGGTTGACGGTGCCGCGCGCGCTTGCCGGAACATGCGTAGCGCCACATAGGCGAGCACCACTGCAAACAGCAGCGTGAGCGGCGTGTTCGGCACGCGGTGCGCAGCCCAGATGCCGAACGGCGAGATCACCACGCCGCACAGCGCCATCAGCCCAGCGGCCTTGTAGCGGACCTTGCCTTCCCGCAAGCCGAGCATCGCGCCCAGTCCGGCGGACAGCCCCACCGCCAGCAGCGCAATCGGCGCAGCTTGTGGCACCGACAGATGCAATCCGAAAATCAGTAGCGGCACCGCGACGATAGCCCCACCCGCACCTGTGAGCGCCAGAATGAGCCCCACCACAGAGCCCAGCCCCGCGCTGACGATCCAACCCGCTTCGATTGGCGACATGGTCAATGTCCCGCCATCTTTTTCAAGACCTTGCCGCAGTACAGCTCGGAGAGTGTCTGCATGACCTGGATGACCTCGAAGCTGGCGAGCCGATAGTAGATGTATTTGCCCTCGCGCCGCGTGGTGACAAGGCCCTCGTCGCGCAGCACACCCAGCTGCTGCGACAGGCTGGGCTGATGTAGGCCCACCAACGCCTCGAGCTCGCTGACATTGCGCTCGCCCTGCGTAAGTTGGCAGAGCAGCAGCAGACGGTCTTCGTGGGCCATGGCCTTGAGCACGGCACACGCCTGCGACGCCGAGGCGCGCAGCATGGAAATGGCCGCCTCGGGCAGCGGCACAACGTCGGGATTGGCTGTGGAATGGCTCATGAGGCGTGGCACGGGATTCTATTCGCGCTGTTTGCACTATTGGCAGACAGAATGTCAGACGATATTCTATAAAAATATAGATTGTTCGGGAACGTCCACCATGCATGCCCAGATCGAATCCTTCTTTGACCCCGAAACCTGCACCATGACCTACGTGGTGCACGCAGGCCCCGGCACGCCTTGCGCCGTGATCGACTCGGTACTCGACTACGACCCGAAATCCGGCCGTACGACGACCCGGTCAGCCGACCGCGTTGCTGCCTTCATCGAAGCGCAGGACTTACGCATCGAATGGCTGCTGGAGACCCACGCGCATGCCGATCACTTGTCGGCCGCGCCGTATCTGCGTGGGCGTTTCGGTGGGCGCATCGCTATCGGCGAGCGTATTCGCGTCGTGCAGGGCGTGTTCAAACCGATCTTCAATCTGGAGCCCTCATTCCTGCTCGATGGTTCGCAGTTCGACCACCTGTTCGCGCCCGACGAAGTGTTCCATATCGGCAATCTGGAGGCCAAGGCGCTGGCCGTGCCGGGTCACACGCCGGCGGACATGGCATATCAGGTGGGCGATGCGGTGTTTGTGGGTGACACGCTGTTCATGCCGGACGTGGGCACTGCGCGCTGCGATTTTCCGGGCGGGAACGCGGGCACGCTGTACCAGTCGATCCGCCGCCTGCTGGATCTGCCGCCGGACACCCGGCTCTACATGTGCCACGACTATCCGCCCGCCGGCCGCGAAGCCATCTGCCACACAACAGTGGCAGAGCAGCGCCGCGCCAACATCCATGTGCGCGATGGCGTGACCGAGGCCGAGTTCGTGCAGATGCGCACGAAGCGCGACGCCACGCTCAGCATGCCCACGCTGATCCTGCCGGCTATTCAGGTGAACATTCGCGCGGGCATGTTGCCCCCAGCGGAGCCGAACGGTGTGCAGTACCTCAAGATTCCGCTGAACGCGCTGTAACAGCTAGGGCGGGAGCAGCGCGGCACGCGCGGCAGTCAGCACCTCGCGGCTGAGTTCGTCCAGCAGTGCCGATGCCGCCCGCGCGTGCTGCCAATGCAGCGGCACGTCCAACGACGTGTCAGGCACCAGCTCGACCAGCGAACCGTCTTCAAGATGCTGCGCAATCAGCGCATGCGGATGCAGCCCCCAGCCCATGCCGGCCACGGCCGCAGTCACAAACGCCTGTGACGAAGGCAGCAGATGGCGCGGCAGTTCCACATGGCGATGGCACAGGCGCCTTGCCCAGGTGGTCTGCAACGCATCCTTGGTGTTGAACACGAGGCAGGGCGCTTTCGACAGTTCACCTGCGCCGACCCCGTCTGCGAAATATTCCTGCACGAATGCCGGGCAGGCCGCAGCCAGATAACGCATGGCACCGAGTGGGCGGCTGTTGCAGCCCGTGGCCGGCCGCGCGGTGGCGGTAACGGCAGCCAGCACGGCGCCGCTGCGCAGCCATTCACTGGTGTGATCCTGGTCATCCACAGCCACCTCCATCAACACCGGATGCGCCGCTGCGAATGTGGCGATTGCCGGTGCGAGCCACGTCGCCAGGCTGTCGGCATTCACGGCAATGGGCAGCGCAACGCGCGCAACGCCCTCCTGCGCCAGCGTTGGCAGCGCACCTTGCAGTTCCTGTTCGAGCAGGCGAACGCGGTCTACGTGCTGGCAAAGCCGTCGGCCGGTTTCAGTCGGGCGGCACGGCTGATCACGCACCACCAGCGCGCAGCCAACGCGTTCTTCCAGCAACCGGATCCGCTGCGAAATGGCCGACGGCGTGACATTGAGTGCGCGGGCTGCCCGATCGAAGCTGCCTTCTCGGATGACAGCAGCCAAAGCGGCCAAGGCGGAATAGTCGAGCACGATAGTTAGTAAAACTGAATTAGGTGAAGAAAAGATAGTTTGTCTTCATCGCATCGGCCCGGCAAGCTGCGCGCATGACAACATCGATTGCGACTTCCTCTTCCGTCTTCCTGCAGGGCTTGGCCCTGAGCCTGGGGCTGATCGTGGCCATTGGCGCGCAGAACGCTTTCGTGCTGCGTCAGGGTCTGCGCCGTGAGCACGTGGGGAGTGTCGTGCTGTTCTGTGCGATGGCAGATGCGCTGCTGGTCTTGGCGGGCGTGCTTGGCATGGCGCAGGCGTTGGGTGAGCGACCCAGCCTGGCGCGTTTTCTTGCGTTGGCGGGCGCCGCGTTCCTGTTGCTGTATGGCGTGCAGGCGCTGTGGCGGGCGCGGCATTCCAGCCAGTTACGGGCCGCCGCAGGTGGCGATGGCCTCAGCCGGGGCGCGGCGCTGGCGCAGGCGGCGGCCTTTACGCTGCTCAATCCCCACGTCTATCTGGATACGGTGCTGCTCGTGGGCAGCATTGGCGCGCAGCAAGCCTCGGCATTGCGCGGCTGGTTTGTAGCGGGGGCAGGATCGGCGAGCCTGTTGTGGTTTGTGTCGCTCGGGTTTGGCGCGCGCTGGCTCGCACCATGGTTTGCCCGGCCGAAGGCGTGGCAGGTGCTGGACGGCTTGATTGGCGTGACGATGCTGGTGCTGTCTGCGGTGCTGCTGCGTCACGCGCTGGGCGGGCTTTGATTCGATTGCGTCTACCGTAAAGCCGCCGCTGTCTGCATGCCCTTGCGCACGCGGAGTACGCCCAGCGATTTCAATAACGCATGCCCCTGCAGCGTCACGCGCGGTTCGCTCACGCCAGGGCTTGGACGATCCAGTGTTAGGAGTTGCAGCGCCAGCAGCGTTTCAACATCCACCGTGTCCAGATCGCGCGGTTGCGAGTTGCCGCATAGCAAAACCAGCGTCGCAATTTCATGGGGACTCAGCATCGTTGTCTCCAGCTTGATTTTGTAAGGGGGAGGGCCCTTCTGTCGCGCAGATGGCCTTTGTACAAAACCGTGCGTAAGCGTTACCACATAGCCTGCGTCGGAAGTGCCAACAGCCGCTCCGCGATGTGCTGTCAGGCGATCTGAAGTGCGTTTCCTTTGGCCCTGACGCGGGCGTTTGCGGCATCGGGCGCGGGGGGAGGGCGCAATTGCCATTCCCGAGTCAGCGCTGCGGTGCTGGCGGAGAGGTATGTGTCCTGCTGAGCGACATGCGTTCAGCACGAGAAGGATGCGAGGAGGCGAAATGGCAACCTGGACGGGCAGTTGGCGGAACCAATACGGCTCCGTTGTGACATTGGAGGAAGACGGCGAGCGGCTGTCGGGCACATTCCGCACGGCGCTGGATGACAGCGGCTTCTTCGGCCGGGACTACGACGTGGTCGGAACCTGCCACGGCGATTGCATCGCATTCGCCTTTGCCGGTGGGACGCCCAAGGGCGACATGGTGTGTGCGTTCACCGGTGTGCTGCGCGCGGGCAGGTTGGAGACCGTTTGGCACGTGGTGTCGGACCGGGCCACAGAGGGCGACGGCAAGCGGGTCTGGCCGCATGCGGTCATGACCAACGCCGACACGTTCGAGCGTGTCTCGGAATAGCCGCGCGCCTCAGCCGCGCTTTCTCGCCGGGCGCGCCGGAGGTTCTGCAGCGGGCTGCTTGAGCGGTCGCAGGTTCATCTTGTCGAAGACGCGGCGGGCGCGTTCGGCGCAGTCTTCACCGTCGGCCTCGTGGTCGACTTCGCGAATGAGCGCCAGCAAGTCGCGCTTGTTTTGCGCCAGGTGCTGCTCCAGCACATCGATTTCCGCGACTTTGCGGCGCAGCGCCTGCAGCAGTTCTTCGCGTGACCACGCGCCTTGGTGTCCGGGCAAAAAGGCGCGAATCTCTTCCAGCGAGAACCCCGCACTTTGCGCGCGCAAGATGATCTGCAGCCGCGTCACCGATTCCGGCGCGTACTCCCGATACCCATTGGATTGCCGCTCAGCGGGCTGCAACAGGCCGCTGGCTTCATAGAACCGAATGCGGGAGGCGGCCACGCCGCTCAGGCGGGCCAGTTCACCAATCTTCATGTGCGTGCTCCGCAGACTTGACATTCAAGTTGACTTTAAGCTTAGGGTTCAGGTGTCGTCAAATGTCAAATCCCCCGCGGATGCCACCATGAAACTCTTCACGCCCCTCGTCCTGCCCAATGGCGCGGTGATCCCGAATCGCCTGGCCAAAGCCGCCATGGAAGAAAACATGGCCGATGCCGATCACGCGCCTTCCGACGCGTTGCTGCGTCTGTATGAGGCCTGGGCCGCAGGCGGCGCCGGCCTGATCCTGACCGGCAACGTGATGGTCGACCACCGCGCCATGACGGGCCCGAACGGCGTCGTGCTGGAAGACGGCGCGCATCTCGAACGCTTTCGCCGCTGGGCCCAGGCGGCGCGCGCGCATGGTGCGCATGCGTGGGTGCAGATCAACCATCCGGGGCGCCAGATGCCGGCATCGCTCGGGCAGCCGACGGTGGCGCCTTCGGCAGTTCCGCTGGCGCTGGGCGCGCTGTCCAAGCAGTTTCCGGTGCCGCGCGAGATGACCGAGGCGGATATCCGCGAGGTCCAGCAGCGCTTCACGCGTAGCGCGCAACTGGCCGAGCAGAGCGGCTTTACCGGCGTGCAGATCCACGCCGCGCATGGCTATCTGCTGAGCCAGTTTCTGTCGCCCATTTCCAACCGTCGGCAGGACCCGTGGGGCGGCCCGATCGAGAATCGCGCGCGCCTGCTGCTCGATATCGTGCGCAGCGTGCGCGCCGCCGTGTCGCCGCAGTTCGTCGTGGCGGTCAAGCTGAACTCCGCCGATTTCCAGCGCGGCGGCTTCAGTCCGGACGATGCGAAGCAGGTGGTCGAGCTGCTCAACCCGCTGGGCGTCGACCTCGTTGAATTGTCCGGCGGCAGCTACGAAGTGCCGGCCATGCAAGGGCAGGCGCGCGATGGCCGCACACTCGCCCGCGAAGCGTATTTCCTGGAATTCGCCCGCGACATTGCCGGCATTGCCCGCATGCCGCTGATGGTCACGGGCGGCATCCGGCGCCGCGCGGTGGCGGAGCAGGTGGTCGACAGCGGTGTCGATATGGTCGGCATTGCGACGGCGCTGTCCATCGATCCGAACCTGCCGCGCGACTGGGCGGGCGGCAAGAACAGCGCGCCGGTGCTGCAACCCATCACGTGGAAGAACAAGGCGCTGGGCGCACTCGCCAACATGGCTGTCGTCAAGTTTCAGCTCGGGCGGTTGAGCAAGGGGCGCACGACAGCCCCTGGCGTGTCGCCCCTGCGGGCGCTGATCGAGCAGCAATTGGCCGCGGCCTGCCAGTCGCGGCGCTATCGCCGGTGGGCGGCGCAACGTCAGGCGCGCTAGCCGTATTTTCTGACCGGACGGGCGCGAGCTTAACGGCGCGCCGCGTCTCTTGTAGATTCATGTTTTGCCTGACGATCGGAAAGCACGACATGAAACACGTCACTCTGCCCAACGGCGAACGCGTCCCTGCACTCGGCATGGGCACCTGGAACATGGGCGACGACCGCGCCACGCGCGCCGAAGAAATCGCCACGCTGCGCTTGGGCCTCGACCTGGGTTTGCGCCTGATCGACACCGCCGAGATGTACGGCGAAGGCCGCTCTGAATCGCTGATTGGCGAGGCCATTGCCGGACGGCGCGATGAGGTCTTTCTCGTCAGCAAGGTCTATCCGCACAACGCCAGCCGGCGCGGTATCGCCGCGGCGTGCGAGCGCAGCCTGCGCCGCCTCGGCACCGACCGGCTCGATCTGTACCTGCTGCACTGGCGTGGCGATGTGCCGTTCGAAGACACGTTGGAAGGCCTGCAGGCCCTGCAGCGCGAAGGCAAGATCCGCCAGTACGGCGTGAGCAATCTCGACCTGTCCGACATGGAGGAATGGTGGGACGCGCCCGGCGGCGATCAGACCGCCGTCAACCAGCTGCTCTACAACCTGAGCCGGCGCGGCATCGAGTGGGATCTGTTGCCCTGGCTGCGCGAGCGCCGCGTGCCGGTGATGGCCTATTCGCCCATCGAGCAGGCGCGGCTCGTTCGGCATCCGAAGCTGGTGCGCTTCGCCCAGGCGTGCGGCATGACGCCGGCACAGGTGGCACTCGCGTGGCTGCTGGCGAATGACGACATCATCGCGATTCCCAAGACCGGCCACCGTGACCGTTTGCGCGAGAACATCGGGGCGCTGTCGCACACGCTCACGGCTGAGCAGCTTGCGACACTGGACAGCATCTTCCCGCCGCCCAAGGGGCCGCGCGCGCTGGAGATGCTCTAAGCGCTCAGCGCGACTTCGCCAGGTAGCGCGCGTGGTCGACGTAGCCCATCAGGTAGACGCGGGCCTTCTCGCGGGTGTCTTTGGTGACGCGGTCGGCGGCCTTGCGCGCGCCGGATGAAGACATCGACGTGCTGAGGTGGTCGCGGAAACCGTCGTGCATGGTACGCAGATCGCCCTCGCAGGCATCGAGCGCGGAGGCGACCACGGCCTTCGTCTGCGTGGTGCCCGGCACGCCGCTATCGGCCTGGCGCTGGACGCACGCCATGTAGTTGGCGCGCAGCACCTGCCAGCCGTTGTCTGCGCTGGCGTCGGTGGTGGCCGCAGCGGCGGTGGTCGAATCAACGGGCTGCTGTTGCGGGTGCGATGCGCACGCACCGAGCAAGGCCAGCAGGACGAGAGACGGGCAGGTGAGGGCTTTTTTCATGGCATGGACTGTACTGCACGGTCTCGCTGCTTGCCCGACGCGAAGTCGACCGGGATGCACGCCGTAACATTTGGAAACGAAAAAGGGCGCCGACGCGACGCCCTTGGCTGAATCTGCCGCCGGAGCGATTTCAGAAGACCCCGTCCCGGCCCATTTCGCTGCGCCGATGCATCGACCACAACCAGCGCCGCGATTCAGCGCGCCACGCACCAACGGCAAAGCACGACGCGCGAGGCAAAAAACTCGGGCCGTCGAGCAAAAAGCCTCGCGGGCCGAGTTCTGAGCCTCAACCGCCGAGCAAAAAGCTCGACACGCGGAGCAAAAAGCTCGACACGTGGAGCAAAAAGCTCGGCACGTGGAGCAAAAAGCTCGGCACGTCGAGCAATTAGCGCCACACGCCGAGCAAAAAGCCTCAAACGTCGAGCTTCGATCTCCGCGAGCCGAGCTGAATGTCTCGCGAGTGCAGGTTGTTCAGCGCATCCAGGGCGCGTCGGCCATGGTCGCGTGTTTGCCGTAGCGTGCGGCCGCCTCACGCACCACGGCGTGATCCAGTTCGCCGTCGTCGGCGAGCGCCTTCAGTGCGGCGATGACGATGGACGCGCGGTCAACCTCGAAGAATTCGCGCAGCGCGCGGCGTGAATCGCTGCGGCCAAAGCCGTCGGTGCCGAGCGTGACGTAGCGGCGCGGTACATGCGCACGGATCAGCTCCGGCACGGCGCGCACATAGTCACTGGCCGCGACGACGGGGCCGCGCGATGCGCGCAAGACGGTTTCCACGTACGACGGCGCGGCTTCCCCACCCAGGCGGGCAACGCGTTCCGCAGCGATGGCCTCGCGGTGCAGCTCGGAAAAGCTCGTCACGCTCCAGGTGGCCGCGTCGATGTTCCAGTCTTCCTTGAGCATCTGCGCGGCGGCCATGACTTCGCCCAGAATGGCGCCGGAACCGAGCAACTGCAGGCGCGCTGTCGGCAGGCTATGCGGCGTCAGCGGATACATCCCTTTGAGAATGCCCTCGCGCAGATCACGATCCGGCATCGACGGCTGCGCGTAGTTCTCGTTCGTCACCGTGAGGTAGTAGAACGTGTCTTCCTGACGCTCTAGCATCGCGCGCATGCCTTCGTCGAGGATGATGGCCACCTCGTAGGCAAAGGCCGGATCCCACGCGCGGCAGTTCGGCACCGTGGATGCGGCAAGGTGGCTGGCGCCGTCCTGGTGCTGGAGGCCTTCACCGCCGAGCGTTGTCTTGCCCGCCGTGGCGCCGATCAGGAAGCCGCGCGCCCGCTGGTCCGCCGCCGCCCAGATCAGATCCCCAATGCGCTGGAAGCCGAACATCGAGTAGTAGATGTAGAACGGCAGCATCGGCAGATCGCACGTGCTGTAGGCGGTGGCAGCGGCAATCCATGACGAGATGGCGCCGGCCTCCGAGATGCCTTCCTCCAGGATCTGGCCGCTCGTGTCTTCGCGGTAATACAGCATCGAACCCAGATCTTCCGGTTCGTATTGCTGGCCCAGCGGCGAATAGATGCCGACCTGGCGGAACATGCTCGCCATGCCGAACGTGCGCGCCTCGTCCGCCACCACCGGCACCATGCGCGGGCCCAGCGTGTCGTCTTTCAGCAGGTTGCCGAACATCCGCACGATGGCCATCGTGGTCGACATCTCGCGGCCTTCGGCTTGCAGCGCGAATTGTCCCCAGGATGGCAACGCAGGCACGGTCAGCGCCTGTGTTGCCGCCTTCCGCCGTCTGGGCAGATAGCCTCCGAGGGCAGCCCGGCGTGCATGCAGGTATTGCATCTCCGGGCTGTTTGGCGCTGGCTTGTAGAACTTCAATTGCTCGACATCGGTGTCCGACAGCGGCAGGCGGAAGCGGTCGCGAAACGCCTTGAGCTGATCGACATCGAGCTTCTTCTGCTGGTGCGTCGTCATCCGGCCTTGCCCAACGCTGCCCATGCCGAAGCCCTTCATCGTCTTGGCGAGGATCACCGTGGGCTGGCCGGTGTGCTGCAGTGCGCGGGCGTAGGCGGCGTGGAGCTTGCGCACGTCGTGGCCGCCGCGGCGCAGGCGGTCGATGTCTTCGTTGCTGAAATGCGAGACGAGCGCGGCAAGCTCGGGGTTCTGGCCAAAGAAGCGCTCGCGGTTGTAGGCGCCGTCGTTGGCGGAGAAGGTCTGGAACTGGCCATCCACGGTCTGCGCGAATGCACGCAGCAACGCCCCCGAATGGTCACGGGCGAAGAGGGCATCCCAGTCCGAGCCCCACAGCACCTTGATGACGTTCCAGCCCGCACCGGTGAACTGCGCTTCGAGTTCGTCGACGATGCGGCCGTTGCCGCGCACGGGACCGTCGAGCCGCTGCAGGTTGCAGTTGATGACGAACACGATGTTGTCGAGCCGCTCGCGCGCCGCCAGCGAGAGGGCGCCGATCGATTCGGGCTCGTCCATTTCGCCGTCGCCAAAGAAGCCCCACACCTTGCGTTCGGTGGTTTGCAGCAGGCCGCGGTTCTGCAGGTAGCGCATGAAGCGCGCCTGGTAGATCGCGTTGATCGGCCCGATGCCCATCGACCCGGTGGGGAACTGCCAGAACTCGGGCATCAACCACGGATGCGGATAGGAGCACAGCCCGGGTCCCGTGATTTCGCGCCGATAGTGTTCGAGATGTGCCTCGTCGAGAAACCCTTCGAGATACGCCCGCGCATAGACGCCGGGCGACGCGTGCGGCTGGAAGTAGACGAGATCGCCGCCGTGCGCCGCGTTGTCTGCTCGGAAGAAATGATTGAAGCCGACTTCGAACAGATCGGCGGCCGATGCGTAGCTGGCGATGTGCCCGCCCAGCTCGCCGTAGGCCTGGTTGGCGCGCACGACCATGGCGAGCGCGTTCCAGCGCAGCGCGGCGGCCAGCCGCTCTTCGGTATCGATATCACCGGGATACGGCGGCTGCGCTTCAACGGGGATCGTGTTGGCGTAGGGCGTAACGCGGGCGAGGGCGGTGCCGACGCCCAGCGTTGCGGCGCGTTCCGCCAGGCGGTCGAACAGGAACTGCGCGCGCGCGGTGCCGGCATGCTGGACGACGGCCTCCAGCGCGTCGAGCCATTCGGCGGTTTCCCCTGGGTCGCTGTCTTCGATGCGGTGCGCGAGGGAGCGCATCGACGCGGCGCCGGTCGATAAATCCGTCATGACGGGTCCTGCCTGAAGGAAGGATGGGAAGGCGGGCCGTGATCATGCGATGCACGCCCGCGCCCGGATGCGCCGCCGCGGCGGCGCTGCATCAACCGTTGCGGAAGATGAAGCTGTATGCGTTGAGCGCCGGCACGCCGCCCAGGTGGGCGTAGAGCACGCGCGAGCCTTCAGGAAATTCACCGTTGCGCACCATGTCGATCATGCCGTGCATGGATTTCCCTTCGTACACGGGGTCGGTCAACATGGCTTCCTGGCGTGCGCACAGGCGAATGGCTTCCAGCGTGCCTTCATTGGGCAAGCCGTATTCCGGGCCGCCGTAGCGCGTGTCGAGCACCACGTCCTTCTCCGTGATGTTTCGGCCGAGGTCGACCAGTTCGGCGGTGTGCTGTGCGATGCGGAGGATCTGCGCGCGCGTCTGTTCCGGCTTGGCCGAGGCGTCGATACCGATCACCTTGTCGGCCCGGCCATCCGCCGCAAAGCCGACGACCATGCCGGCTTGCGTGCTGCCCGTGACCGAGCAGACGACGATGTAGTCGAACTTGAAGCCCAGCTGCGCTTCCTGCTGGCGCACTTCTTCGGCAAAGCCGACAAAGCCCAGGCCGCCGAGCGGGTGTTCGGAGCAGCCGGCCGGAATCGGGAACGGCTTGCCGCCGCGCTTGCGCACGTCTTCCATGGCCTGTTCCCAGCTGGGCCGGATGCCGATGTCGAAGCCTGCGGCATCGAGGCGCACGTCGGCGCCCATGATGCGCGACATCTCGATATTGCCGACGCGGTCGTACACGGCGTCGGAGTAGTTCACCCAGTTTTCCTGCACCAGCACGCACTTGAGGCCGAGGTGCGCGGCCACAGCGGCCACCTGGCGCGTCTGGTTCGACTGAATGCCGCCAATGGACACCAGCGTGTCGTACCCGCCTTCCAGCGCTTCCGGGATCAGGTATTCGAGCTTGCGCGTCTTGTTGCCGCCGAAGGCCAGGCCGCTGTTGCAATCTTCGCGCTTGGCAAACAGCTCCACCTTGCCGCCCAGGTGCGCGCTCAACCGTTTCAGCGGCTGGATGGGCGTCGGGCCGAACGTCAGGGGATAACGGGGAAATCGCTGCAGGTTCATGAGGTGGCTCCTTCAGTGCCGCAAATGGCGGGATGTCGGAAACCAATGGTACGCAGAACGCTGCGAAATGAGGTTGCAAAGATCGTCTAATATCCGGGACGTAGAGGGCTGTATATCGAACTATGTATCTCTTTATTTCTTTAATATGAAAAAGAGCGAAACAAAATTGCAGGAAGATGCTGACGCGTCGGCGGCTTCAGCGCGCCACGCCTTGGATCGCACCGATCGCGCGATTCTCAGGACGCTCCAGCGCGATGCGTCCATCTCCAACGTGGCCCTGGCGGCCAAGGTGAACCTCAGCCCGCCGGCCTGCCTGCGCCGCGTGGAACGGCTCAAGGAGCTGGGGCTGATCAAGGGGATTGTTGCGCTGCTCGATCCGCGTGCGCTGGATCTGGGGTCGCTGGTGATGATCGGCGTCGTGCTGGATCGCTCGACGCCGGAATCGTTCACGGCATTTGAGAATGCGGTGCAGAAGGTGCCCGGTTGCCTAGAATGCCACGTCGTGACGGGCGAATTCGATTACTTCATGCTCGTGCGCACGAAAGACAACGAAGGCTACAACCGGCTCCATGCCGAACAGTTGCTGTATCTGCCGGGCGTGCGGCAGATCCGGACGTTCATGGTGCTCAAGCAGGTGCTGTCGACGACGGAGCTGCCGGTGGCTTAGCCGACGGTGCGAGCGGCTAAGCCCTTGCGTTGATCCATCAGGCGGTTCCAGAGCATGCCGGCCCGGTTGCCGCTTCTGCAATACGCAAGGATGGGCTTGGGCAACGTGTCGACCAGTTCGCCAAATGCCGCGACGTCTGCATCGCCAATGCCGTTCGGCTCGACCGGCAGGTAGCGCGCTTCCAGGCCCAGCTCGCGGGCGGCAGCGGCAATGTCCTCAAAGGCGGGCTGGTCGATGCTCTCGCCGTCTGGGCGGTTGCAGATCACCGAGCGGAAACCTGCATTGCAGATGGCCTTCAGATCGGCGGGCATGATTTGCCGCGAAGCCGTCAACCCGCTGGATGCGGTGGCGCGACATTGCTCGATCGCGCGCTGGAAGCACGCAGCGGCAAAGTCAACGTCCTGTTCGGTCGCAAAGCGGCCCAGGCTGATGCGCACGGTGCGGCCGGCGGCATCGGCATCCAGGCCAATGGCCGTCAGCACGTGCGAGGGCATGCCCGCAGCGGAGTTGCACGCCGACGTTGACGACACAGCAAGATCGTCGCCCAGCATCATCGGCATGAAGCCGGGCGCGTTGACCGTGAAGCTGAGGGTGTGGGGAATGCGTCGTGCCACGTCGGCGTTCTGCACCACGTCGCCGAGAGCGAGCACCGCGGCCTTCAGCCGCTGGCTCAGCGCGGCAATGCGGGCGGTTTCGTGCTCCAGCTCTTCCGCAGCCAATTCGCACGCGACGCCCATGCCGACAATCTGATGCGTCGCCAGCGTGCCCGAGCGCAGACCACGCTCATGGCCGCCGCCGTGGATTTGCGGCGCAATGCGTGAGGCGATGTCGCGGCGGACATACAGTGCGCCGATCCCCTTGGGCCCATAGACCTTGTGGGCGGACATCGAGAGCATGTCGATGCCGAGCGCGCGCACATCGATCGGCGTCTTGCCGAGTGCCTGTGCGGCGTCGACGTGGAACAGCGCGCCGGCGGCATGCACGATCTGCGCGATCGCACCAACGTCAGTCAGCGTGCCCAGTTCGTTGTTCACCAGCATGAGCGAGACGAGCCCGGTGTCAGGCATCACCGCAGCGGCGACCGCTTCGGGCGTCATTTCGCCGTCGCGTGTTGGTGACAGATACGTCACCGAACAGCCGCGCGCCGACAGGTTCGCCATCGTGTCGAGAATGGCTTTGTGTTCGATGCGGCTCGTGATGAGGTGGCGCTTGCCGGTGGCGGCGTCTGCGTAGCCCTTCAGCGCGAGGTTGTTGGACTCGGTTGCGCCCGAGGTCCAGATGATCTCGTCGGCATCGGCGCCAATGAGCGCTGCAACTTGCTTGCGCGCTTGCTCGACCTTGTTCCGCGCGAAGCGGCCCGTCGCATGTGAACTTGACGCAGGGTTGCCGAAGGCGCCTTCCATGCCAAGGCAGGCGGTCATGGCCGCAATCACGCGAGGGTCGGCCGGCGTGGTGGCTGCGTAGTCGAGGTAATGGAGGGTGTTGCTGTCGCTCATGTCGTTTGTGTGCTGGGGTAGAGGCAGGAAAAATGATACGGCGGACGGCTCAGAAAAATAATTCAAAGTTCCCTGTGAATTCCTGGATGTGGCGTGGAATATTCCCTAAAATTCAGCTTCTGTAGAAGAAAATTTCTCTATCGAAATGGATGCCATTGACCGCGAATTACTGAGACTGTTGCAGGCCGATGCGACGCTGCCCATCGCAGAGCTAGCGCAGCGCGTGAACCTTTCGCAAACGCCGTGCTGGAAGCGGGTGCAGCGGCTCAAGGACACGGGCGTCATCCGCGCCCAGGTGGCGCTGTGCGACGCGCGCAAGCTGGGCGTCGGCACCACGGTGTTCGTGGCCGTGCGCACCGATCAACACACCGAGAAATGGGCGCAGCGTTTCACGCAAGTGGTGCGCGATATGCCCGAGGTGGTGGAGGTCTACCGGATGAGCGGCGAGATGGACTATCTGCTGCGTGTTGCGGTGGCGGGCATCGAAGACTATGACCGCGTGTACAAACACCTCATCAAGTCCGTGCCGCTGTCGGATGTGAGTTCATCGTTCTCGATGGAGCAGATCAAGTATTCGACTGCGCTGCCGGTGCGGGATGTGGGGCAGGGGGATTGAGGGTGTATTTGCGGCTGAACTGTGGAGGGGCTTCGTGGCCGCTATCCCAGCATCAGCAGACCAGTTTTGACGTGGCGGTCGCTTCATGCGTTTCGACGTCGCGTTCGTGAGCCTCTGAGGCAATGACGACCCGGTTGCGCCCTTTCTCTTTCGCCAGATAGAGCGCCGCGTCCGCTCGGGCGAGGGTGGCCGCCAATGTGTCTCCGGGCATGACGCACTCGACCCCCGCGCTGAAGGTGCAACGCACGCCTTCTCTTGGCGAATGCTCAACTGCGAGCCGGAGTTCATCCATGACAGCCGCAGCGGCGGTCTTTTCCGCGTCGACCATCACAATCGCAAACTCCTCGCCACCGAGGCGACCGAACAGATCGCCTGGCTTCAGCCGCGTGGAGACCACCGACGTGACGTGCTTGAGAATGCGATCGCCCACCGCGTGGCCGAAACCGTCGTTGACTGCTTTGAACTTATCGATGTCCAGAACAGCAATCGACAACGGTTTGCCGCTCGCCACCGCGTCGTGAAGCAAGACGCTTGCCCTTGCCATGAACGCACGCCGCATCAGTACGCCCGTGAGTTCGTCAATATTCGCGAGCTGCTCCATCCTCCGGGCGAGTTGATCGTGCGCGAGCATCACCATGCCGGTCGACATGCATGGGAACGTGACGATCGCCAGCCCAAGAAACAGAACGTTCCACGCTGACGGTTCGGGAAAAGCCGATTGCGGCAGGCCGAAGGCAACGGCGATCGCCCGGGTGACATGGAACAACGCGCCCAGGTATGCGGCCGCGGCAACGAATCGATAGGGATAGCGGGCGCCCGCATGCGGCGCGTGACGCAGGGCCAATGTCCCGACAGCAATCCGGGCATAGGCAAAGAACACCGACACGATCCCAATCTTTGCGCTGACGTTCGGCGATATGAGCGTGAAATACACCAACGCAACGAACGCGATGGCAAACGCCCCCGTCTCTTGAGTCACCGCCCAAGGCTTGCCGAAAAACTGGCGCATCCCCTGTATGAGCAACAGGACGGCCGTCAGCGTGATGAGTGCAGCCGCCAGGGTGACGAACCGTGCTTGCAGACTGCCCGCGGTCAGCACACACGCCGAAGCCGTGGCCAATAGCGCGTGTGCCACGCACCAGCGGCCTATTCCCGGCACGGCGGTCCGAAGCAGTGATCCAAGGATGGCGACGCTCATCAAGCAGGACACCATCACGATACCTATCAGAGCGAGCGGGCTGAGCATGAGATCGGACAGGCGACAGGAATGGGAACAAGACAAGCGCGCATTCGGCAACCGAGCCTAGGCCGGATGGGCCGACCTGTGGCCACGACTGCTGGAAGCCTTCTGAAGCGGCGAGGCTTGGGTGTAGAGCATTCCCCACAACCTCTGCCTATCGGCAGTTTTGTGCGTCTCTTAAGGCTCATTTTTGCAATAGGGTGTCGCCGATGGCACAACGTGCGCAGGAACGCCGGGAAGAGGGCAGTTGCTGTCCGATGTTGTACGTCCTGCGCACGGCACCATTATTCGTTCTGCGCCCACCTTTCAACGATATCCGCGGGAATCGCCTGAAACACCTCCGCAAACGGTTTCCCCACCAGCGACTCTGCCTGCCGAAGCAACAGCGCGACCGGACTGCTTGGCTCGTGCGCTTCAAACCAAGTGCGAGCGAAGCGGATTTGCGTCAAAGCGGCGTGACGGCTGGTTGGCATAGCGTTGACGTTCTGGGAGGGGGCAGGTTGCGCGTCTGCTGGCGGCAACGGGGCATTGTTGGCGCGGGGGGGCGCTGGGGCCGGTGCAGCAGCAGGGGGTATTTCACTTGCCGGCGCATATTCAATCGCCACGGGCTGCGCCGAGTCAGGACGCCCGGCCAATTGCAGCAGCCGTATCAACGGCTTCAAATCTGGCGCGTGATCGGGCAGTGAAGTTTCGGACCACAGTTGAATGGACTGCGCCAGCGCGCAGGCTTCCTGCATAGCCTCAATCTGAGGCAGTCCTTGGCTACGGAGGGCTTCCAGTTGCTGATGCACTGATGCCGGTGCAAGCGCATCGGCTGGACGTGACATGCCAAGCGCACGCTCGATGTCGCGTATCTGAAGGCGCATGTGGTGCCGAGCCAAACGGCATCAAGCGCGCAACAAGATGCCGGCACCGATAGTGGTACAGATGCGTTGTCATACATGAACGGCGCCTTTGATGAGCAGCTCCGACTGCTCAGTCCTCAAGGCATTCCGCTTGCCAACATGAACAAGAATGACAAGGCCGCAATAACTGCTATGCGGAACCGGCCATTGTCTCCGTGCTGCTCGGGCAGGAGTTGATCATGCATCAATATAATTCGGCTAGCATCGGGTTATATAAAAGAAAATAATCGTGAAAATAAAATATCTATCTGACTCCGATGAAAATTACGCATGCCTGGAGAAGCACCTGAAAAGTGGCAATCTGGGTGGGTTGTCTGATCGAGGTGTGTACGAGGCACACAAAATTTTTGACGAGATTCGGGGGGTATTCGAAGAAGTTGCCTCTAAAGTGAGGCGAGAGGAGATCGGGTTCCATGATGTGTACCCAGCGGAACTTGTTTTGCCAACGCGGTTTGAATCTCCGATTCAATATTCGATACTTAATGGGCTTGTCGAAAAAATCAAGAAAGCTACTCAAGATATTGGATTGGATGCTGAGAACTTTCCTTTGTATTCCACAATTCCAACTGGTCTTGTAAATGCGCAGGCGGTTCGACTGGATTGCTCGGAAAAGAAATTTCTGCTCTTTGACTCTCAGATTTTCACCTATTGCAATCTGTTCGCCAAAGCCTTTTCTCTATGCATCCCGATTTTAGAGTCGGAGGACGGTGCCTATCGGTTTTCCGTCGATCTTGATGATGTTTGTGAGAATATAAAAAATAATCGAGAGTGCATCGAAAAATTTGAGGAGTTGCTTTCTGTTATTGATGAGACAGCAGTGCCGTCTATGGTTAAGCCATATATTCCGGGAGATGCGCACCTTCAACTTGCTGCACTATTCCGCGTCGGAATGGAAGTGTTTTTGGTGGCACACGAATTTGGCCATGTGTTCGCGAATCACTTGGAGAGTTTTGTTTCAAAATCCGTCATCGATAGTGCTGTCGGGGAGTCAATTTCGGATTCGCACTTCCAGGAGTATGAGGCTGACTCGATTGGCTTGATTTTGACGCTCAAAGCTCGTGCTGATGATGGTTTTGACGTTTCAATGTCTTTTATCGGGGCCTATCTCTTCTTTGTTGCCTTGGATCTTCAAGATCGCTACTAATTTTATATAGAGCGGGGAGATTTGTCGCAATATTCTTCGCGAGAAAGTGAGACGCATCCAAGTAATCGTGATCGCGCGTCTTTTTTGGTTTGTTTGTTAAATCAATTGCCGATAGGTTCCGACGACATTGAATCCGCAAAACATCTAGCCAAGCAATATTCAAAAATAGTCGATCTAGTATGGCTTGAGTTGGAAAAGCGCCTTTCAGGAGCGCGCGAAAACACTTGAAATTTCGATGTGACCGGCCCTCGCGCCAGTTCGGCGACGGGCCGAATTCAAAACCAGCATAGATGCCATCTACGGACGTAAATTAAAACAGCGAGATGCCCAGCCCGCCACTCCAACGCTGGGCCCGGCAGACTGCGACGGACTGCCGCGTAGCGAGCCCCCGCCACCGCCTTAATCAGTCTCCTAGGTGGCATTCCGTCGCCCAGGTCGTCCGTCCCGGAAACCTCCGCTTTTGGTATGACCCATTTGGGCCATACGCACGTCTGGAGCAACACCAGCGGCTCGGCAGATGTCAGCGAACCCATGCCGCCAGGAATGGAGCGTGATGCGCCTATCCATGATCTTGAGCGTTTCCCGCAGGAAGCGGCCATAACGCTTAGAGAAGCCATCCGACACCACGCCGTACTTGTTCGGTTTTGCCGGACAGGGAGGGGGGCTCTGGCCGTTTGGCGACCTACTTTGAGAATCCCTCTAAAGGTCCGATATCGAGCGTTGGTGCAATTGGCTCGGATGGGCCGCGCCGCAAATCGGCTCTGGGCCTAGTTTTGCGGTGGTTTCCTTGGTGCAATTCTGGCACACTGCGCGGGCAGTTTTCCAGAAATCGCCCGATGCGGCGACTCTCTAAGTGCCTGATTCGCAAAGAATTTTGGCCTGCCCAGAGGGATTCGAACCCCCGACCGTCGGCTTAGAAGGCCGATGCTCTATCCAACTGAGCTATGGGCAGATATGCAGATATGCAGGCTGCCCAGGCATACCAAAAACGCGCGGCCTCCGGGTGCCTGGGAGGCCGCGATTCTAACAGATGGGATGTTGCGCCGCGCTAATGCTGGGGCGGGATTTCCGGCGGTAGCTCCCCGGGCGGCAGTTCGATTGGGGGCGTTTGGGGTTCAGGGTCGTGCACCGGGTCGTGGGCCGGTTCGTCGGGCGGCGGCATTTCCGGCGGCGGGTGCGGGGGCTGTTCGGGCGGCTGCGGCGGCGTGATGTGGGCGCGCTTGGTCAGGTCGGGCAAAGCGGGCATGGGCTGCCTCCATACATGGGTCGAGTTCGGGTTTGCCCTGATCAAGCCCGCAAGCGTCGTTCCTGCGCATCATCCAAAAGGTGATACCTAAAATACGTACCCCCCAATTGGGGGGATTTTTGATACATTTCGTGGCGTCGGGTAGTGCCATACAACAATAACGTTTCATTCGAAATTCCGTGCAAGGACGCGGAACACTGTGCCTATGCACGCCAAACGGGCGTGACGAAGCCTTTTGGGTTCGGCCAGACGGGAAATCAGGGAGTCTTGTTTGGGCAGCCATGGAGCGATCCATGGGGCTGCTGTGTTTCGCCATGGCTGCAGGGAGCCGGGGCGAGGCGCTAGCCATGGGGCAGGGAGGAAACAACAATGAGCACGCGTCATGCACGACGCCCGGCAGGGGCGTCCCGCAGTACCTACATCCGTAGCGCCCAGAGCGGGCGCATTGGCGACCGTTCCAACGCCAACGATCATCGTCTGCCGCCCAGCGGCGTACCACGCATGCTGTTGTGGCTGCTGGGGGCAACGGTCCTCTTGGCGGTGGCGAACTACACGCTGAAGCTGTTCGGCTGAAGCAAGGCCGGATCGCCTTACAACACTTTCCCCGGATTCATCAGGCCGCGCGGGTCCAGCGCCTGCTTGATCGCGCGCATGGCTGCCAGTTCAACGGGGCTCTTGTAGCGCGCGTTGTCTTCGCGCTTGAGCTGGCCGATGCCATGTTCGGCTGAGATAGAACCGCCGTGCGCATGCACGCTGTCATGCACGATGCGGTTGATGCCGTCCTGGTTGGCCAGGAACGCTTCGTGCGCATGGCCTTCTGGCGGCGACACGTTGTAATGCAGGTTGCCGTCGCCAAGATGGCCGAACGTCACCATGCGGATGCTGGGATAGGCTGCGGCCAGCGCGCGGTCGGTCACGTCAATGAAGTCCGCAATGCGCGAAATGGGCACGCCAATGTCGTGCTTGATGTTCTTGCCTTCATCGGCCTGCGCCAGCGGAATATGTTCGCGCAGGCTCCAGAAGTCGCGCGACTGCGCCACTGATCCCGCCACCGCCGCATCGTCGATCACGCCGCGCGCGAGCGCGTCTTCCATGAGCGATTCGAACAGCGTGCGCGCGTGCGCTTCGCTTTCCAGATCGGACAATTCCAGCAGCACATATTGCGGATATGCCTGCGTAAACGGCACGCGCAGCTGCGGGTAATGCTTGTGCACCAGCTCCAGGCAAAACGCCGACATCAGCTCGAAGCCTGTCAGCAGCGTCCCTGCATGGCCTTGCGCCAGCGATAGAAACTCCAGCGCTTGCCGCGGCGATTGCAGCGCCGCCAGCGCCGTCACCTTGGCGCGCGGTTGCGGAAACAGCTTCAGCATCGCCCCGGTGATGATGCCGAGCGTGCCTTCCGCGCCGATCAGCAAGTCCCGCAGGTCATAGCCTGTGTTGTCTTTGCGCAGGCCACGCAAGCCATTCCACAGTTCGCCGTTGGGCAGGACCGCTTCGATGCCCAGGCAGAGCTCGCGCGCGTTGCCGTAGCGCAGGACGGCGGTGCCGCCCGCATTGGTCGCAAGATTGCCACCGATCGTGCAACTGCCTTCGGCCGCCAAGCTGAGTGGGAAGAGGCGGTCAGCATCTGCGGCGGCTTGTTGCACGTTGGCCAGGATGCAGCCGGCATCCGCGGTGATGGTGTTGTTGATGGGGTCGACGGCGCGCACGCGCTGCATGCGCTGCAACGAAATCACGACTGCGCTGCCTTCCATGTCGGGCGTGGCGCCGCCGCACAGGCCGGTGTTGCCGCCTTGCGGAACGATGGGCACGCCGTATTCGCCGCACAGGCGTACGAGTGTTGCCACCTCGTCGGGGCTGGCCGGGCGCAACACTGCGCGTGCGCGCCCCGTGAAACGCTTGCGCCAATCGGTAAGGTAGGGCGCCAGGTCTTCCGGCGCGGTCAGGACGTGTGTTGCGCCGATGGCATCAACGCAGGCTTGCAGGAAGGCATCGTGAGTCATGACGGGTCAGGTGCTGTGGCCGGCGCGGGCTTTTGCAGCGCGCTTGAACGGGCGCAGGTAGAAGATGGTTGCGGTAAAGAACACCACGCTGAGCGCCACCTCGCCCCATGCCAGAGAGCGCGAAAGCCCAACGTCCGATGTCGCCCGCACGATGCCTTCGGTAAAGAACAGCAGGATGAACATCGACGCCCATTGCATCGTGTAGCGGTTCTTGCGCAGCACGCCGGGCAGTGGCCACGCCAGCAGCAGCGCCTTCAGCGCCAGCCACGAGCCGCCCGGGCGCACGGGCGCGAGCCACAACTCCCACGCGGCGCACAGCACGATCAGTGCGATGAGGCTGCCTGCACTCAGCAGAGCCAGTGCGCGGGATTCGGTGACGGCGTTGTCGGCGGGAGTCATGCGGCGAGCTTCAGAGCAGTCTGCGCCAGCCTCCGGCCCATGGCCGTGGCGAGCGTGCGTTCGTGGGCGGTAAGCGGTGCGGTATCGCCGCGATGCGCGACGTGTGACGGTCCGTACGGTGTGCCGCCGGCATCGGTGGAAAGCAGTTCGCTGTGCTGATACGGCAGACCGAGCACGACCATGCCATGGTGCAGCAGCGGCAGCATCATCGAGAGCAGGGTGGTTTCCTGCCCGCCATGCATGCTGCCCGTGGAGGTGAACACGCATGCCGGTTTGCCCGCCAGCGCGCCCGCCAGCCATTGCGGTGTGGTGCCATCCAGGAAGTACTTGAGCGGCGCGGCCATGTTGCCAAAGCGCGTGGGCGAACCCAGCGCCAGGCCCACGCATTCCTCCAGGTCGCGTACTTCCACGTAGGGCGGGCCGCTGTCGGGCACGTCGGGCTGCGTGGCTTCGCAGACGGTGGAGACGGCGGGCACTGTGCGCACACGCGCCTGAGCGCCGTCGACGCTTTCAATGCCTTGCGCAATGGCTTCGGCCAATGCGCGCGTGCTGCCGTGACGGCTGTAGTACAAGACCAGGATATCTTTCATAACAAAGCGTTGAGAGCGTCGCGGTATTATAGTTGCGCCCCCCAACCCCGCCTCCAGCCTCATTTTTCATGCTTTTTGACACCCGTGCGCTTCGTCAATGGAATGCCGCCAAGCTGCGTGCGCTGGCGCGTTACGCCTTGCGCCGCGCCGGTGAAGATCGCCTTCCGCAAGTGGCCAGCAGCCTGACGTTCACGACGGTGCTGTCGCTCGTTCCCATTCTGACGGTGGCGTTTGCGCTGTTCACGGCATTCCCGATGTTCAAGAGCTTCCGGGCGGACATCGAGGGCTACATGTTCAGCAATCTCGTGCCGGGCAACATCAGCCGGCCGATCCTGACGTATCTCAACCAGTTTTCAAGCAACGCCAAGGGGTTGACGGCAGCAGGCCTGATCGGCCTGGTCGTGACCTCGGTGATGACCATGCTCACCATCGAGAACGCGTTGAACGCCATCTGGCGCGTGCGCCATCGACGGCCGCTCGCGCAGCGCGTTCTGGTGTTCTGGGCTCTCATGACATTCGCGCCGGTGCTGATTGGCGCAAGCCTGTCGGTTAGTTCGTACCTCGTGTCGATCTCGGCGGGTTATGTGCACAAGCTGCCGTTCGGCCTGGGTGTGATTGTGGGCTTGGTCCCGATCCTGCTTTCGGCGATTGCGTTTGCGATGCTCTACGTGTTCGTGCCGAACACCAATGTGGAGCGGCGCGATGCCTTCATTGCCGGCCTGATTGCCGCGGCGGCGTTTGAAATTGCCAAGCGCGTTTTTGGCGCTTACGTTGCGCATATCCCGACGTACACGGCCGTCTACGGCGCATTTGCCACGCTACCGATCTTCCTGACGTGGATCTACGTGAGCTGGCTGGTGACGTTGCTCGGTGCGACCATCGCGTCGACGCTGCCGATCATCCGCCAGGGCTATTGGCAACGGCGCACGTTTCCGGGCAGCGAGTTCTTCGATGCGCTGGGTGTTCTGCTGCTGCTGTATCGCGCCCGCGAACAGGCACCACGTACGGTGGCCGAGCGTGATATCGGCCGGCGCCTGCAATTGGAAGCCGATTACCTGGCTGACCTGCTGACCAAGCTGAAGGCACTGCATTTGATCGGCAAGCTGCAGCAGGATCGCGGTGAGACCCATTGGGCGCTGCTTTGCGATGCGCACACGACCACGCTGCGACCGCTCTATGAAAGGCTGGTGCTGAGTCTGCCGCGCTTGCCGCGCACCTCGCTGGCACGCCATCTGGGGGACACGCACACGCTGGTCAGCCAACTGCAGAATCCTGCGCTCGATGCCACGTTGGAGAGCATTTTCACGACTGGCGAACGCGGCGTGGCGGCGGCAGCGCAGGCGGCTACGGCACCCGCGGCGTCCGCAATGGCCGCCGCCAGCGCCGGCGCCTGACGCTTCAGAAAGGGATCTTGCCGGTCCAGATGTCGCGATACATCACCCAGTCGCCCATCAGGCTGTAAAACGGATGGCGAAACGTGGCGGGCCGGTTCTTCTCGAATCCGAAGTGCCCGACCCACGCGAACGCGTAACCGCTCACCGCCGCTCCGAGCAGCCACCACAGGTTGCCCGTAAGGACAAGCAGGATCAGGCATACCAGCGCCACCGTCGAGCCGGCAAAGTGCAAACGCCGGCAGGTGCGGTCCTGGTGCTCGTTCAGGTAGTACGGATAGAACTCGGCAAAGCTGCCGAAGCTCCGGGTGTCAGTGGTGGCCATGATGCGTCTCCAGGAGGCGACTTATGCGGCGACCGGGTCTCGTTCTCGCGCAAAGGCGATCAGCGCGTCGAGTGTGCCGTCGGGGCATTCTCCCATGATCGCGTGCCCGCCTGGGAGCCCGACAACGCGGCTGCCGGTCAATCCTGCCGCAACCTGACGTCCAGCTTTCGCTGGGGTCATCTGGTCTTTCTCCCCGACGATGACGAGTGACGGACACTGCACGGCCGCCATGGCTTCGGCGCCGCGTGCATAGGCGTTGCAGGCGGCAAAGTCCGTGTGAAAGACGGGCGCCTCGGTACCGTGCGCAATCCGCTCCATCAGCCGCTGGCTGCCGCCATGCATCCAGAAGCCCGGCCCAGGGGACGATGGCTTGTTCGCGAGGCTGGAATGCGACCACGTATTCACCATGTCAATGGCGCTGGCCGTGTTGTTGAGCGCCGCATCAAGCAGCGCATCCGACACCTTCATCGGCCAAGCCGTCGCCACCAGGGCGATGCGGCGCACGCGACTTGCGTACCGTGACGCGCACTCCAGTGCAATCAACGAGCCCATGCTGTGGCCGACGACGATGACCGGTTGCATGACGCCAGCCGCCTGCACCAGCGCCATCACCCAATCGGCCATGGCTTCCACCGTCTGCAACGGGGCCCCGGCGCTGCGGCCGTGTCCGGGCAGATCCACCGCCAGTACGCTGAAGCCGTGGTGCGCAAACCAGCGCGTCTGCAGCCCCCAGACCGAATGATCGTTCTGCGCGCCATGCACGAACACGACGCATGGCAATTCGGCGTTGAACGGCTTGTCGCCGGTGTAGGCGTAGGCGCGCTCGCCTTGTACGGTCCATTCCATCAGCGGGCTCCCGTTGCGTTGGAGGCGGCTTTGCCCGGCGCGGCGGACATCGCGCGCTCGGCGGCTTTCAGGCCGCGCTTGAGATCGTCGATCAGGTCGTCGGCGTCTTCCAGGCCGATGGAAAGGCGGATCGTGCCTTCGCTGATACCGGCTGCGGCCAGCGCGTCGGCGTCCATGCGGAAGTGCGTTGTCGATGCGGGGTGGATGACCAGCGAGCGTGCATCGCCCACGTTGGCGAGGTGCGAGAACAGGCCGAGCGACTCGATGAATTGCTGGCCGGCACGCCGGTCGCCGCGCAGGTCGAAGCTGAACACCGCACCGCTGCCGCGCGGCAGCAGGCGCTTGGCCAGCGCGTGATCGGGGTGCGATTCCAGCTCAGGGTAGGCGACCGACGCCACCATCGGGTGGCTGGCCAGGAAGGCGACGACCCGGCGGGCATTGTCAACATGCCGCGCCATGCGCAGCGGCAGTGTCTCGATGCCTTGCAGGAGTTGCCACGCGGCCATCGGGTTCATGCAGGCACCGAAGTCGCGCAGGCCTTCGCGTCGCGCGCGCAGCAGGAAGGGCGCGATGGTGCTTTCCTCGGCAAACACCATGTCGTGGAACCCCGCGTACGGCTCGGTCAGCTCGGGGTGCTTGCCGGCGGCCACATAGTCGAATGTGCCCCCGTCCACCAGCACGCCGCCGATGGTCGTGCCGTGCCCACCCAGGAACTTGGTGGCCGAGTGATAGACGAGGTCTGCGCCATGCGCGAACGGCTGCAGCAGCCACGGCGTGGTGAAGGTCGAATCGACCAGCAGCGGAACGCCCGCGTCATGGGCAATCGATGCAATGGTCGGGATGTCCAGCACATCCAGCCCTGGGTTGCCGAGCGTCTCGCCAAACAGCAGCCGGGTGTCCGGGCGGATGGCAGCGCGCCAGCCATCGATGTCGCCCGGCTTGACGAAAGTCGTCTCAATGCCAAAGCGGCGCAGCGTGTAATGCAGCAGATTGTGCGAGCCGCCATACAGCGCCGAAGACGCGACGATATGCGAGCCGGCACCCATCAGCGTGACGATGGCCAGATGCAGTGCCGCCTGGCCCGAAGCCGTGGCGATGGCGCCTACGCCGTTTTCCAGCGCTGCCATGCGCTCCTCGAACACGGCAACGGTCGGGTTGGAGATGCGCGAGTAGACGTGGCCCGCGCGTTCCATATTGAACAATGACGCCGCATGTTCGCTGTCGCGGAACACAAAGGACGTGCTCAGGTGAATGGGCGTGGCGCGCGCGCCGGTGGCCGGGTCGGGCGCGGCACCGGCATGCAGGGCCAGCGTGTCGAAGCGGGCTTTGGACATGGATTCAAGCACCCCGAAAGGGAGCGGGAGCGGGTTTGGACGGGCCATGCTAGCACTGCTGCCTGTTGCAGCGCATTCCGGGCAAACGCCGAGCGGGCGCGGTTTTTGACAGGTTTTTTCTGCGCTGCATGCTTGTCGAAGCGATCCGGTTTGGGCTAGGATCAGAGCACAACCATAACCACAACCCGCGCGCGGTCGCCCCCCGGCAGACCGGCACCCCGAACTCTGGGAGACGCAATATGAAAGTCAGCGACATCCTCCACGTGAAGGGCAACACGCTCTACACCGTGGCACCTGAAACCAAGCTCCAGGTGGCCGTGCAGACGATGGCGGAAAAAGACATCGGCTCGCTCGTGGTCATGGAGTACGGTGAACTGGTCGGCATGCTGACCTTCCGGGAAATCATCAAGGTTGTCGCCAAGAACCACGGTTCCGTGGGCGACGGCACCACCATCCGCAAGGTGATGGACGATCATCCCGTCACCTGCACGCCCGAAACCGAGGTCAACGAAGTGCGTCGCATCATGCTGGAGCACCATGTGCGCTACCTGCCTGTGCTCGACAGCCGCACGTTGATGGGCGTGATTTCCTTCTACGACGTGGCCAAAGCCGTGTTGGAAGATCAAAGTTTCGAAAACAAGATGCTCAAGGCGTACATTCGCGACTGGCCGGAAGAAAAGGCCAACGAAGACTGATCTGCGCGATCTCTTTACCGCATTCATGAAACCCGCCCGCCATTGCGAGCGGGTTTTTTTGTTGAACCAACAGCCTCCTGCCGATGAGCCAATCGAGCCAGTTTTCCCTGCTGAAGCAGCGTCGTTTTGCACCGTTTTTCTGGACCCAGTTCCTGGGCGCGATGAACGACAACGTTTTCAAGGTGGCGTTTTCCTCGCTGGTCACGTACCACGCCGCGCTGTTCGGCAATGCTGACCCGGCTTCGGCAGCGTTTCTGATCTCTGCGATCTTCATTGCGCCTTTCGTGCTGCTATCGGCCACCAGCGGACAGATCGCCGATCGCATGGACAAGGCGCGGCTGATCCGATTGGTGAAGACGTTGGAAATCGCCATCATGGCGATCGGCTGCGCGGGTTTCGCGCTGCGTCACGTTGAACTGCTCTACCTGTGCACGTTCCTGATGGGCGTGCATTCGACGCTGTTTGGGCCGGTGAAGTACGCGTATCTGCCGCAGCATCTGCAATCGACAGAACTGGTGGGCGGCAACGGGCTGGTGGAAATGGGCACCTTCGTTGCCATCCTGATCGGCACCATCGGCGGTGGCGAGCTGGCCAATTACACGCGCAACGGCGAGCTGATCGGCCCGATGTTCACGGGCATCGCATGCATTGTCATTGCCGTGGCCGGCTGGCTGACCGCGCGTGGTGTGCCGGTGTCGCCGGCGTCGCAGCCGGACTTGCGCATCAACTGGAACCCCATCTCCGAGACTTGGCGCAACCTGAAGCTGGCAAGCAACCAGCGCGCGGTGTTCCTGAGCCTGATGGGCATTTCGTGGCTGTGGTTCGTGGGCGCGACGTTCCTGACGTCGTTCTTTGCCTTTGCGCGTAACGTGCTTGGCGGCGATCAGAACGTTGTGACGCTGCTGCTGGCCGTGTTTTCAGTCGGCATCGGGTTGGGGTCTGTGCTGTGCGAAAAGCTCTCGGGGCGCAGGGTGGAAATCGGCTTGGTGCCGTTTGGCTCGATCGGCATGACGGTGTTTGCAGTGGATCTGTACTTTGCGTCGCACGCCGAGGCATTGGTTGCGCACGACGTGCTGACGGGCATTTCCGGCTTCCTGCAGAACCACCGCCATTGGCGCGTGCTGGCCGATCTGTTCCTGCTGGCGATGTTTGGCGGCTTCTATAGCGTGCCGTTGTACGCGTTGATCCAGAGCCGGTGCGAACCGACGCACCGCGCACGCATCATTGCCGCCAACAACATTCTCAACGCGCTGTTCATGATCGCTTCCGCGGTGCTGGCGATGGTGCTCACGCGTGCCGGATTCACGATCCCGCAGTTGTTCCTGGTGACCGGCATCCTCAATGCCGTGGTGGCGATCTACATCTACACGCTGGTGCCGGAATTCCTGATCCGGTTCGTGATGTGGCTGCTGATCCATACCGTCTACCGCGTGAAGGTGGACGGTTCCGAGCAGATTCCCGATGAAGGCCCATGCCTGCTGGTCTGCAACCACGTGAGCTTCGTCGATGCCGTGGTGGTGGGCGCGTTCGTGCGCCGGCCCGTGCGCTTTGTGATGGACCACCGTATCTTCAAGGTGCCAGTGCTGTCGTGGTTCTTCCGCACGGTCAAGGCGATTCCGATCGCGCCGATGCACGAAGACCCGGAGATGCTCACGCGCGCCTACGACACCATTGCGGCTGCACTGGCGGAAGGCGAGGTCGTCTGCATCTTCCCCGAAGGCAAGATCACCGCCACGGGCGAGATGAACCCGTTCAAGGAAGGCATGCGCCGCATCATCGAGCGCACACCTGTGCCGGTGGTGCCGATGGCGCTGCGCGGGCTCTGGGGCAGCTTTTTCTCCCGCAAGGGCGGGGCGGCGATGTCGCGCCCGTTCCGTCGCGGTTTCCTCAACAGGCTGGAGCTGTGCATCGGCACGCCGGTGCCGGCGCATGCCGTATCGCCGGAAGCGATGCAGGCCGCCGTGCTGGCGCTGCGCGGGGAGCGGCTCTAGCGCCGGGCTCGCCTCCGGACTTCGATACACTGCCGGTTGGCCTGCATCGGCCATGATGCTTTCTCTGACCCCCAACTCTCCCATTACCTGCCATGAAACACGTTTCCCCGCTGCTGTGCGCCTCGCTGCTTGCCCTGGCTGCCGCTACCGTGCAAGCCGCATCGCCGGCATCCGAGACGCTGCCCTCCGGTGTGATCGTCCAGACGTTGACCAAGGGCACCGGCCCGTCGCCCAAGGCCAGCGACACGGTCAAGGTGCACTACCGTGGCACGCTGACCGACGGCAAAGAATTCGATAGCTCCTACAAGCGCGGCCAGCCGATCTCGTTCCCGCTGAATCGCGTGATTCCCTGCTGGACCGAAGGCGTGCAGAAGATGCAGGTGGGCGGCAAGGCCAAGCTGACGTGCCCGGCGACCACCGCTTACGGCGAGCGCGGCGTTCCCGGCACTATTCCGCCCAATTCGACGCTGAACTTCGAGGTCGAACTGCTTGGTATCGGCGGCTGACCAAAGGGCCGATAGATCGGCCTTACAATAGCGTTTTCCTGATGTTTCGCGCCGCGGCGGTCGCGGCGCTTTCCCGAGCTCGATCATGTCTGGCAATACCCTGGGCCTGCTGTTTTCCGTCACCACCTTCGGCGAGTCGCATGGCCCGGCCATCGGCGCTGTCATCGACGGGTGCCCGCCCGGCATGATGCTGTCGGCAGAAGACATCCAGCCCGATCTGGACCGTCGCAAACCCGGCACCTCGCGCCACGTCACGCAGCGCAAGGAGGAGGACCTCGTCGAGATCCTGTCCGGCGTGTACGAAGGCAAGACCACGGGCACCCCGATTTGCCTGCTGATCCGCAATACCGATCAGCGCAGCAAGGATTACAGCAACATCGCCGAGACCTTCCGTCCCGGCCACGCCGATTACACCTACTGGCACAAATATGGCGTTCGGGATCCGCGCGGTGGCGGCCGTTCTTCCGCACGTTTGACGGCGCCGACGGTGGCTGCGGGTGCCGTCGCCAAGAAGTGGCTGCGTGAAAAGTTCGGCATCGAAATCCACGGCTTCATGTCGCAGCTGGGCGATATTCACATCCCGTTCATGGACTGGAACGAGGTGCCGAACAACCCGTTCTTCGCGCCCAATGCCGAGATCGTTCCCGAGCTGGAAACCTATATGGATGCACTGCGCAAGGACGGCGATTCCGTCGGCGCGCGCATTGAGGTGGTGGCCACGGGCGTGCCCGTCGGCTGGGGTGAACCGCTGTTCGATCGTCTGGATGCCGATATTGCACACGCGATGATGGGCCTGAACGCCGTGAAGGGTGTTGAGATTGGCGCAGGCTTCCACGCGGTCAGCCAGCGCGGCTCCGAGCATGGTGATGAACTGACGCCGGAGGGTTTCGTCGGCAACAACGCCGGGGGCATCCTGGGTGGGATTTCGACAGGGCAGGACATCTCCGTGTCGCTGGCGATCAAGCCGACCTCGAGCATTCGCACGCCGCGTCGTTCGATCGACAAGGCGGGTGATCCGGCTGTGGTCGAGACGTTCGGCCGCCACGACCCGTGCGTCGGCATTCGTGCTACGCCAATCGCCGAGGCGCTGTTGGCACTCGTGCTGATCGACCACGCGCTGCGCCATCGCGCGCAATGCGGAGATGTGTCGGTGCAGACCCCAGCCATCGCGGCAAAAGCTTCCTGAATCGATTCGCTCAGGCAACAAAAAAGACGGCTTCAAGCCGTCTTTTTTGTTGGGTGCTCGCCCGGTACTTACATGCCGACGTAGTTCGGCCCGCCGCCGCCTTCCGGCGTGACCCACACGATGTTCTGTGTCGGGTCTTTGATATCGCAGGTCTTGCAGTGCACGCAGTTCTGCGCGTTGATCTGCAGGCGCTCGGTGCCCTCGTCGTTCTTGACGAACTCATACACGCCTGCCGGGCAATAGCGCTGCTCGGGGCCGGCAAACTGCGTCAGGTTGATGCGCGTCGGAACGGTCGGGTCTTTCAGCGTCAGGTGAGCCGGCTGGTTCTCTTCGTGGTTCGTGTTCGAGATGAACACCGACGACAGCCGATCGAACGTGATCTTGCCGTCCGGCTTCGGATACTCGATCTTCGGGCACTCCGATGCCGGCTTGAGCGACTGATTGTCCGATTTCGTGCCGTGCAGCGTCCAAGGCGGGTTGCTGACGCCAATCTTTGGCAGCAGCCACTGTTCGATGCCGGTCATGATCTTCCCCAGCGTCGGGCTCTTCTTGAACCACAGCTTGAAGTTGCGCGACTGATCCAGTTCTTCCTTCAGCCAGCTCTGTTCGAAGGCTGCGGGGTAGGCAGACAGCTCGTCAGCGGAACGGCCGGCCGTCACGGCTTCGAACACGGCTTCACCGCACATCATGCCGCTCTTGATGGCCGCGTGGCTGCCCTTGATGCGTGCCGCATTCAGGTAACCGGCGTCGCAACCGACCAGCGCGCCACCGGGGAACACGGTTTTCGGTAGTGCTTGCGGCGTGCCGTTGTTGATGGCGCGGGCTCCGTAGCCGATGCGCTTGCCGCCCTCGATGTGCGCGCGGATGGCCGGGTGGGCCTTCCAGCGCTGCATTTCTTCGAATGGGCTCATCCACGGGTTCTTGTAGTCCAGCCCGATCACGAAGCCGAGCGTGACCTTGTTGTCTTCCAGGTGATACAGGAAGCCGCCGCCGAAGGTGTCGTCTTCCATCGGCCAGCCGGCAGTGTGCACAACGAGGCCAGGTTTGGCCTTTGCCGGGTCGATTTCCCAGAGTTCCTTGATGCCGATGGCGAAGGTCTGCGGGTCCTTGCCGGCGTTGAGCTTGAATTTTTCCAGCAGCTGTCGGCCGAGATGGCCGCGCGCGCCTTCCGCGAAGATGGTGTATTTGCCGAGCAATTCCATGCCGAGCTGGAAGTTCTCTGTTGGCTCGCCGTCTTTGCCGATGCCCATGTTGCCCGTTGCGACACCGCGCACCGCACCCTTGTCGTCGTACAGGACTTCGGCAGCGGCAAAACCCGGGAAGATCTCCACGCCCATGGCTTCGGCCTGCGTGGCCATCCACTTGACCACGTTCGACAGTGAGACAACGTAGCAGCCGTCGTTGTGGAAGTTACGCGGCACGAGCCAGTCGGGCGTACGCTTGGCGTCGGTCTCGCTCAGGAAGAGCACGTCGTCGCCGGTGACTGCCTGGTTGAGCGGCGCGCCGTCGGCCTTCCAGTTCGGCAGGAGTTCGTTGATGGCGCGCGGGTCCATCACCGCGCCCGAAAGAATGTGTGCACCCGGCTCGGAACCCTTCTCCAGCACGACGACGGACACGTCCTTGCCCGTCTCGGCAGCCAGTTGCTTGATGCGAATCGCTGTCGCCAAGCCGGCGGGGCCGCCGCCGACGACAACGACGTCATACTCCATGGACTCTCGCGGGCCGTATTGTTCGAGGAGCTGTTGCTGGTTCATAAGTGTCTCTTCGCTTGTAGGGCGTTTGCTTATTGGTATGACGGATTGCTGCATTAGAATTTTCCGCATTGTCCGGGACACGCCTGAATGCGGCAAGGGAAATTTCTGAACGATCGTTCGATTTTTTGCTAAGCTGCGCCCAAATCACATGCCGGTGTTGCTTCGGAGCAGCCCGGCGCATGTCAAACCAACACACGGGGAACACGCATCATGGGTCTGTCGATCAATCTGGAAGGCAAGGTCGCGCTGATCACGGGCGCGTCGAGCGGCCTGGGCGCGCGTTTCGCGCACACGCTGGCGGCGGCCGGCGCAAAGGTCGTGCTGGCTTCGCGCCGCGTCGAGCGACTGAAAGAACTGCGCGCCGACATCGAATCGAAGGGCGGCAGCGCCCATGTCATCCGGCTGGACGTGACTGACCCGGACAGCATCCGATCGGCCATCGCCCACGCTGAAACCGAAGCCGGCACGATCGACATCCTGGTCAACAATTCGGGCGTTTCAACCACGCAGCGCATGGTGGACGTCACGCCGGACGACTTCGATTTCGTATTCGACACCAACACGCGCGGCGCCTTCTTTGTGGCGCAGGAAACGGCCAAGCGCATGATTGCGCGGGCCAAGGGCGCTGAGAAGAACGGCTCGCCGCTGCCGCAGTCGCGCATCGTCAACATTGCATCCGTGGCGGGTTTGAAGGTGCTGTCGCAGATCGGCGTGTATTGCATGAGCAAGGCGGCCGTGGTGCACATGACCAAGGCCATGGCGCTGGAGTGGGGGCGTTATGGCATCAATACCAACGCGATCTGCCCGGGGTATATCGATACCGAAATCAATCATCACCACTGGGAAACCGAGCCTGGCCAGAAGCTCGTGCAGATGCTGCCGCGCAAGCGCGTCGGCAAACCGGAAGACCTGGATGGGCTGATTCTGCTGTTGGCGTCGGATCAGTCGGACTTCATCAACGGTGCCGTTATCAACGCCGACGACGGCATGGTGTAAGGCGCTGGGGCTTAGTGCCCCATCAGCCGCTGCACAAGTTCGAGCGAGGTGTTGGCGGCGTACTTCTTCATCAACCGCGCGCGGTAGATTTCCACCGTGCGCGGGCTGATCTCCAACTGCTTGCCGATTTGCTTGCTGGTCTTACCCTCGACCAGTTGCGCAGCGATGTCGCGTTCGCGCGGCGTGAGCGCTGCGGTAACGGGGCGATGTGCTGACAGATCTTCAAACGTCCAGATGCCTTCGCCCAGCGGTTTGGCGCGGTCTAGCGCCCGGCCCGTGACGTGGCACCAGAACAGTTCGCCATTGGCGCGCTTCATGATGCGTTCGTCGGAATAGCTGCCGCGTGCGTTCATGACGGGAATGATGCGCGCGCCGGTGCGCTCGTATTCGTCGTGCGTCGGATAGAGCAGCTCGAACGACTGCCCGATCATCGTCGTGCGCGCGTGGCCGAAGATGCGGGCGGCTTCGTCGTTGACGTCGAGCATCACCCGCTCGCGGGACATCACCATGCCGACAGGGGCAAGCTGGAACGCAGTTTGGTAGTCGAGGGCGGGCATATGTATTCGTACGTATTGCTGCGTCGCGCGACGCTTGCGTATTCTCGCCAGATTGTATCGTTACTATTTTCCGGCGCTGCATCGCACAAACCCCAACTGTGTGATCGGTCAAAACCCTGCCGGATTTGTTGGACCACCAAGGAAGGAGCACGCATGAACAAAATCTTCGCCAACGCGAGCGAGGCGCTCGCGGGCGTCGTCAAGGACGGCCAGACCATTGCCGTGGGCGGCTTCGGCCTGTGCGGCATTCCGGAAGCGCTGATTGCCGCACTGCGCGACTCGGGCGTCAAGGGCCTGACATGCATCTCCAACAACGCGGGCGTTGACGGCTTTGGCCTGGGCCTGCTGCTGGAAACGCGCCAGATCAAGAAAATGATTTCGTCCTATGTGGGCGAGAACAAGGAGTTTGAGCGCCAGTACCTGGCTGGCGAACTCGAGCTGGAATTCACGCCGCAAGGCACGCTGGCCGAAAAGCTACGCGCCGGCGGAGCCGGCATCCCGGCATTCTTCACCAAGACCGGCGTCGGTACGCTGGTAGCCGAGGGCAAGGAGCTGCGCGAGTTTGACGGCGAGACGTACGTCATGGAGCGCTCGCTGGTGCCCGATGTGGCGCTGGTGAAGGCGCAGGTGGCCGACAAGTCCGGCAACCTGCGTTTCAACCTGACCGCACGCAACTTCAATCCGGCTGCGGCCACCGCCGGCAAGATCTGCATCGTTGAAGTCGAAGAGATTGTTGAAGTGGGCGATTTGGCACCGGACGACATTCATCTGCCTGGCATTTACGTGCACCGCATCGTGCTTAATGCCACGCCCGAGAAGCGCATCGAAAAGCGCACCATCCGAGCAGCCAACTAAGGAGACCGACATGGCCTGGACACAAGACCAAATGGCGGCGCGCGCTGCCCAGGAGTTGCAAGACGGTTTCTACGTCAACCTCGGCATCGGCATCCCGACGCTGGTAGCCAACCACACCGGCGACAAGGAAGTCTGGCTGCAAAGCGAAAACGGCATGCTCGGTATCGGCCCGTTCCCCACGGAAGACGAAGTTGACGCCGACCTGATCAACGCGGGCAAGCAGACCGTGACCACGCTGCCCGGCAGCGCCATCTTCGGCAGCGACCAGAGCTTTGCGATGATTCGCGGCGGCAAGATCAACCTGTCGATTCTCGGCGCGATGCAGGTGAGTGAGACGGGCGACCTCGCCAACTGGATGATCCCCGGCAAGATGGTCAAGGGTATGGGCGGTGCGATGGACCTCGTGGCCGGCGTCAAGCGCGTGATCGTGCTGATGGAACATACCGCCAAGAAGAAGGATGGCACCGAAGACCTGAAGCTGCTGCCCAAGTGCACTCTGCCGCTGACGGGCGTGGGTGTCGTCGATCGCATCATTACGGACCTCGGCGTGATCGACGTGACCGAGCAGGGCCTGAAGTTGGTTGAAACCGCGCCGGGCGTTTCGCGTGAAGAGATCCAAGCCAAGACTGGCGTCAACCTGCTGTAATCGCTGACCTTCGGAGACACGCATGCTGCAAGGAAAAACTGCCCTCGTTACGGGCTCGACCAGCGGGATCGGTCTGGGTATCGCCTGTTCGCTGGCCGCGCAGGGCGCCAACATCATCATGAACGGCTTTGGCGATGTGGAAGCGCCCAAGGCGCAGATCGCGGCGGCAGGCAAGAACGCCATCCGTATCGGATACCACGGCGCCGACATGAGCAAGGCGGCCGAGATCGAAGCGATGTTCGCCTACGCCGATGCAGAATTCGGCGGCGTGGACATCCTCGTCAACAATGCCGGCATCCAGTACGTGGCCAACGTGGAGGATTTCCCGACCGAGCGCTGGGATGCCATCATCGCCATCAACCTCACCTCGGCTTTCCACACGACGCGGCTTGCCGTGCCGGGCATGAAGCGCAAGAACTGGGGCCGCATCATCAATATCGCTTCGGCGCATGGGTTGGTGGCATCGGCGCAGAAATCGGCGTATGTGGCGGCCAAGCACGGCATCGTCGGGTTCACCAAATCGGTGGCGCTGGAGACGGCACAGACGGGCATCACGTCCAACGCGATCTGTCCGGGCTGGGTGCTGACGCCGCTCGTGCAGAAGCAGATCGATGCGCGCGCCGAGAAGGACGGCCTGTCCGCGCTCGAGGCCAAGAAGGATCTGCTGATGGAAAAGCAGCCGTCGGGCGAGTTCGTTACGCCCGATCAGCTCGGCGCGCTGGCGGTCTTCCTGTGCAGCGATGCGGCCGAGCAGGTGCGCGGCGTGGCGTGGAACATGGATGGTGGCTGGGTCGCGCAGTAAGCCGATCTGTTTCAAAAAAAGCCTCGCTCCGGCGGGGCTTTTTTGTTTTTGATGGACAGCGCATGCCTGCTGCGCCGTCGCATGCTCGCGGGCCCGCGTACAATCAGGCTTTGCTGTCTCCGTCATTCACGTGTAGGAGTTGTTCATGCCAGTTTCGCCGCGCCTTGCCTTCGTGCAATGCCTGAGCCCGTCCGGCTTGCATCGGATGGCGTATCACGAGTGGGGCGACGCACAGAATCCGCGTGTGCTGGTTTGCGTGCATGGCCTCTCGCGCACGGGGCGCGATTTCGACGTACTGGCGCAGGCGCTGTGCAATGACTATCGCGTCATCTGCCCCGATGTGGTGGGCCGCGGGCGCTCCGATTGGCTGGCCGATCCGAAAGGCTATGTGCTACCGCAATACGCGTCCGACATGGTCACGCTGCTCGCGCGCGTAAATGCGGAATCCGTCGATTGGTTCGGGACCTCGATGGGCGGTCTGATCGGCATCGGTTTGGCAGGCTTGCCGAAATCGCCGATTCGCAAGCTGCTGCTCAACGATGTGGGCCCGCGTGTGACGGAATCGTCGTTGACGCGCATCGGTGCTTACCTCGGCCTGAACGTACGCTTCAAGACCTTCGATGAAGGGCTGGCGTACCTGAAGACGATCAGCGCTTCGTTCGGCCCCCACACGCCGGATCAATGGCGTGAACTGAATGCCGCGATTCTGAAACCGCAGGGCGGCGAGTGGATTCTGCATTACGATCCGCGCCTGGCCGAGCCATTCAAGAACACCACGCCGGAAATGATCGCCGCTGGCGAAGCCACGCTGTGGAAACTGTTCGAGGCGATTCCCGGCGAGGTGCTGGTGGTGCGCGGCGCGCATTCCGATTTGCTGACGCGCGAGACAGTCGAAGCCATGATGCAGCGCGGCCAGCATGTGAACACGGTGGAAATTCCCGATGTGGGCCATGCGCCGACCTTCATCCAGCCGGATCAGGTGGCGATCGCCCGCAAATTCTTTCTCGGTCAATGACCGTTTGCTTGACCTCATTCGATTTGCAAGATGAGCACTGAACTGAAGCGTTACAACGTTGAGCACCGCTATTCCGACGCAGCCGTCTACAACGGTGTCGTCTATGTGGCAGGCCAGGTGCCTGAGACCACACTGGACGCCGGCATTGCCGAGCAGACCGCAGAAGTGCTCGCCATCATCGACCGCGTGCTCGCCGCCAACGCCAGCGACAAGACACGCATCCTGATGTGCCAGATCTTCCTGAAAGACATCGGCGAGATTGGCGAGATGAACAAGGTGTGGGACCAGTGGGTTGCCGCCGACTCAAAGAACTCGCCGCCGCGCGCCACCGTTGAGGCTGCGCTGGCCAATCCGAAGTACCGCATCGAAATCGTCGTGACGGCCGCACAGAAGAACTGAGCCCGTCGCGCAACAGGCCAGACGCAAGCAGGACGCATCATGGAGAACAAGACCGAACGGCCGGCCGAGGGGCACGGAACGGCGGCAGAGCAGGTCGCACGGGCGATCGAATACCTCGTGGCGAATGCCGCAGACAGCGTCACGCTGACCGGCGAGCCGCTGGAGTCGCACGCGCGCGGCACGATCGCCATCCTTGAAGGGCTGCGCGTCGATACGCCGTCGTTGCAGGCGGCCGCGCTGTTTCTGTTGCCCACGCTGGCAATGGACAACGAAAAGGCGCTCGAGCCCGCGTTCGGTGGCGAGGTTGTCAAGCTCGTACACGACGTGCGGCAACTGCTGCGCATTGGCGCGATTGCCGGTCTCGCCAGCCCGACCGATGCTAGCATCACGCGCAAGAACGAAGCTGAAGCGCGCCGTGCGCAAGTCGAGGCATTGCGCAAGATGTTGCTCGCGTTCGCGCAAGACATTCGCGTGGTGCTGATCCGGCTAGCGTCGCGGCTGCAATCACTGCGCTGGCTTGCGCAGACGAAACGTCCGGCGCCGGACGGCATGGCGCGCGAAACGCTGGATATCTACGCACCGCTGGCTAACCGCCTGGGCATCTGGCAGCTCAAGTGGGAGCTTGAGGATCTGGGCTTTCGCTTTGAGGATCCCGACACTTACAAGCGCATTGCCCGCTTGCTGGATGAAAAGCGCATCGAACGCGAGAAGTTCATCGGCCAGGCCATCGCGCAACTGCAAAAGACGTTGCACGACGCCGGCATTCAGGCGGAGGTAAGCGGTCGGCCCAAGCACATCTATAGCATCTGGAAAAAGATGCGCGGCAAGGAACTCGACTTTGCCGATCTGTACGACGTGCGAGCCTTCCGCGTCATCGTCGACGACATCAAGGATTGCTATACGGTGCTCGGTTTCGTGCACCACATGTGGCAGCCGATCCCGAAGGAGTTTGACGACTACATCTCGCGTCCGAAGGCCAACGGCTACATGTCGCTGCATACGGTGGTGATCGGAGACGACGGCCGCGCGCTGGAGGTGCAGATCCGTACGCGGGAGATGCACCACTTCGCCGAGTACGGCGTGGCCGCGCACTGGCGCTACAAGGAGGCGGGCAACAAGGGCTATGCCGGACAGTTCTCCGCCAGCGAGCGCTACGACGAGAAAATCGCCTGGCTTCGCCAACTGCTCGCCTGGAAGGACGACGCCGAGCACATCGTCGCGCACGAGGATTCCCCGTGGGAGCAACTCAAGCACACCGAGCTGGATGATCACATTTACGTGCTGACACCGCAGGCGCGCGTGATCGCGTTGCCGCAAGGTGCAACGCCGGTCGACTTCGCCTACTACCTGCACAGTGATCTCGGCCACCGCTGCCGCGGCGCGCGCGTCGACGGCACGATGGTGCCGCTGAATACGCCGCTCAAGAACGGCCAGACCGTCGAGATCGTCACCGTCAAGCAGGGCGGGCCGTCGCGCGATTGGCTGAACACCGAGCTGCACTATCTCGTCAGCCCGCGTGCCCGCACGAAAGTGCGCGCGTGGTTCAACGCGATGGAGCTGGAAGAGACCCTTGCGCAGGGCCGTGCGCTCATCGACAAGACGCTGCAGCGCGAAGGCAAGACCGCCGTCAACCTGGAAGAGCTGGCCGCCAAGCTCGGCTACAAGACGCCGGACGATCTCTATGCTGTGGTCGCCAAGGACGAGCTGAGCCTGCGTCGCATCGAGGCTGTTTTGCGCTCGGATGGGGCGCCGCCCCCCGCCCCCGTCGACGACGAAGCGGCCATTACCAAGAAGAGCCGCGCCACCAGCGTGGCTCGCGGCGCCAAGAGCGGCGTATTGGTGGTGGGCGTCGATTCGCTCCTCACGCAGATGTCGCGTTGCTGCAAGCCTGCGCCGCCCGACCCGATCGTGGGCTTTGTCACGCGCGGGCGTGGCGTATCGATTCACCGGCAGAGCTGTGCGACGTTCCAGCAGCTTGCCGCGCGCGCGCCCGGCCGCGTGATCCAGACGGAATGGGGCCAACGCAGCGATTCGGTCTACCCGATCGACATCCAGGTCGAGGCACTGGACCGGCAGGGCTTGTTGCGCGACATCTCGGAAATCCTCTCGCGCGAGAAGATCAACGTGACCGGGGTGCGCACGCTGTCGAGCAAGGGCGTCGCAAAAATGCAGTTCACCGCGGAAGTGTCAGAGGCGACACAACTGCAGCGCGCGCTGACGTTGATCGAAGAAGTGCAGGGGGTATTGACAGCCCGAAGGAAGTGACGGTATAGTTTCGTTCTTCGGCAGGCTCGTAGCTCAGCTGGTTAGAGCACCACCTTGACATGGTGGGGGTCGTTGGTTCGAGTCCAATCGAGCCTACCAACGCATTTGGCAGGACGCGTCGGGTAGGGTGTCCAAGCCGTCATCCTCGCAATTCCCGGGTTTGTCCCGTACAACTGAACACAAGGCGAAATATGATTCGGGCACCGCGAACTACAACCGCTTCGGAGCGACAGTAGTCAAGGTGCGTTTTTCGCCCTTTGCGGTCTGCCCAAGCGGTGGATGGCGCAAATGAAAACGCGGCCTTGGCCGCGTTTTTTTTCGTCCGCAGTTTCGTGTCACGCGTGGCGATCAAGCTGAAAGCGCTTCGAAGCATTCGATTCGACAACCTGCTGCGCTGATTTGGCGTGGCGCACGACAGAATAACGGCCGCTGCGCATCTCTCAAACGCGCAACGGTGACTCCACAGGAGCAAGCATGATCGCAATCACGTTGCCGGATGGTTCCCGGCGTGAGTTTCCCGGCCCGGTGACGGTGGCCGAAGTGGCACAGAGCATCGGAGCTGGGCTGGCCAAGGCCGCGCTGGCTGGCCGCGTGGACGGCCAGATGGTCGACACGAGCTACACGATTGACCGCGATGCGAAGCTCGCCATCATCACAGACAAGGACGCCGACGGCGTCGACGTGATCCGTCACTCTACGGCCCACTTGCTGGCTTACGCAGTCAAGGAGTTGTATCCGGACGCGCAGGTCACCATCGGTCCGGTCATCGAGAACGGCTTCTACTACGACTTCGCCTACAAGCGTCCCTTCACGCCCGAAGATCTCGTCGCCATCGAAAAGAAGATGGGTGAACTTGCCAAGAAAGACGAGACGGTTACGCGTGAAGTGCTGAGCCGCGACGAAGCCGTCAAGCTGTTCCAGGGCATGGGCGAAAAGTACAAGGCCGAGATCATTGCCTCCATTCCTGAGGATCAGGAAATTGGTCTGTACCGCGAAGGCAATTTCGTTGATCTCTGCCGCGGCCCGCACGTGCCGTCCACGGGCAAACTCAAGGTCTTCAAGCTGATGAAGGTGGCTGGTGCCTACTGGCGCGGCGACCACAACAACGAGATGCTCCAGCGCATCTATGGCACGGCCTGGGCCAAGAAGGAGGACCAGGAAGCCTACCTGCACATGCTGGAGGAGGCCGAAAAGCGCGACCACCGCAAGCTCGGCCGCGAGCTGGACCTCTTCCATATCGACGAGTACTCGCCTGGCACGGTGTTCTGGCACCCGAAGGGCTGGACGCTGTGGCAGGAGATCGAGCAGTACATGCGCCGCGTGTACCGCGAGAACGGCTACCAGGAAGTAAAGGGGCCGCAGATTCTCGACAAGTCGTTGTGGGAGAAGACCGGCCACTGGGACAAGTACCGCGAGAACATGTTCATCACGGAATCGGAAAAGCGCGAATACGCGCTCAAGCCGATGAACTGCCCTGGCCACATCCTCATCTACAAACAGGGGATCAAGAGCTATCGCGATCTGCCGCTGCGCTTCGGTGAATTCGGTGCCTGCCACCGCAACGAGCCTTCGGGTGGCCTACACGGCATCATGCGCGTGCGCGGCTTCACGCAGGACGACGGCCACATCTTCTGCACGGAAGACATGATCCAGGCCGAGGTGACGGCGTTTACGACGTTGCTGCAGAAGGTCTACAAGGATTTCGGCTTTACCGAGATTCTCTACAAGCTATCGACGCGGCCGGACAAGCGCATCGGCACCGAAGAAAGCTGGGATCGCGCCGAAGCCGCATTGGCCGAAGGTTTGCGTGCCTCGGGTTGCGAGTTCGAGTATCTGCCAGGCGAGGGTGCGTTTTACGGTCCGAAGATCGAATATGTGCTTAAGGATGCGCTTGGCCGTCAATGGCAATGCGGCACGATTCAGGTCGACCCGAACCTGCCGGAACGCTTGGATGCCGAGTTTGTTGGCGAAGATGGCGCGCGCCATCGCCCCATCATGCTGCACCGGGCCATTGTCGGCAGCCTAGAGCGCTTTATCGGTATCTTGATCGAGCAATATGCCGGAGCGCTGCCGACGTGGCTTTCACCAGTGCAGGTTGCGGTGCTCAGCATCACCGATTCGCACGCCGAATACGCACAATCCGTTGCGCAATCCCTGCAAAAACAAGGATTTAGGGCGATCGTCGATTTGCGGAATGAGAAGATTGGGTATAAAATCCGCGAGCATTCCGTGCAGAAGGTCCCATACCAGGTTGTGGTTGGCGACAAAGAGCGGGATGAAAATCAGGTGGCCGTGCGTGCCCGTGGCAACGTCGATCTAGGCTCCATGCCGGTGTCGGCGTTCGTTGAGCGACTGCAGAACGATCTCGCCAACAAGTCATGAGCTGGGCACGGCCTGTTTTTTTGATTCTTCGAGGACATCAACATCGCTACTGACAAATCTTCTCACCGCCTCAACCGCGAGATCACCGCGCCGGAAGTCCGGCTAACCGGGGTTGATAATGAGGCGCTCGGCATCGTCAAACTGTTCGACGCGCTGCGTCTGGCAGAAGAGAAGGACGTCGACTTGGTCGAGATCGCGCCGACTGCAACGCCGCCAGTCTGCCGCCTGATGGACTATGGCAAGTTTAGGTATTCGGAGCAGAAGAAGGCTCACGAAGCCAAGCTGAAGCAGAAGGTCATCCAGGTGAAGGAAGTCAAGTTCCGCCCTGGCACCGACGACAACGACTACGGCGTCAAGCTGCGCAACGCGACACGCTTCCTGGAAGATGGTGACAGGGTAAAAGTTACCTTGCGTTTCCGCGGCCGCGAAATGGCTCACCAGGAACTCGGCATGCGCGTGCTGGAGCGTATCAAATCTGACCTGGAGGAATTCGGTCAGGTTGAGCAGATGCCGAAGATGGAAGGTCGCCAGGCAGTGATGATGTTGGCGCCCAAGAAGAAAAAGTAATGCAGTGGCGGTCGGGCGATTCCGACCGCGCTGAGTAGGTTCCAGACGGAAACGTCGGAAAACGCGGCAGGTGTCAAAACCCGCCGCGATACAACAAGTGAGCCCGGGTCTTGCAAGTGTCGGCGCCAGCCGTCCACCTGGCTTCATGTCAAAAGCGGAGTTGTTCCATGCCGAAGATGAAGACGAAGAAAAGCGCCTCCAAGCGCTTTACTGCCCGTCCTGGTGGCACGATCAAACGTGGCCAAGCCTTCAAGCGTCACATCCTGACCAAGAAGACCACCAAGAACAAGCGTCACCTGCGCGGTACCGAGGGCGTCCATGAGACGAACCTGAAGTCCGTTCGCGCAATGATGCCGTACGCCTAACCCTAACTAACTACGAAAGGAGCATTTCATGCCTCGAGTAAAACGTGGGGTCACAGCGCGGGCCCGTCATAAGAAGGTTATCAGCGCAGCCAAGGGTTACCGCGGCCGCCGCAATAACGTCTATCGCATCGCCAAGCAGGCGGTCATGCGTGCTGGTCAGTACGCCTACCGCGATCGTCGCAACAAGAAGCGCGTGTTCCGTGCGCTCTGGATTGCACGTATCAACGCTGGCGCACGCGAGCATGGTCTGACCTACAGCAAGTTCATGAACGGCCTGAAGAAGGCGTCCATCGAGCTGGACCGCAAGGTGCTGTCGGACATGGCCATTCACGACAAGGTGGCTTTTGCTGCCATCGTGAACCAGGTGAAAGCCAACGTCGCCTGAATTGGATTGGCCGGGCAGGCCGCTGGAATTGCCCAGTAAGTTTGCCGGCTGATCACCCTGACGGGGCTCTCACCGAGCCCCGTTTTTTATTCCGCGCATTTCGCGGACCCGAATCACCCCGAATTTTTTCGCTCGCCTTCCCATGTCACTGGATCTGGATCAAGTCGTCGTCGATGCCCAAAACGCGTTTGCCTCCGTGGAGGACAACGCCTCGCTGGAAAACGAGAAGGCGCGCTTTCTCGGCAAGTCCGGCGTGCTGACCGACTTGCTCAAAGGCTTGGGCAAGCTCGATCCGGAGACGCGCAAGTCCGAAGGCGCGCGCATCAACCAAGCCAAGAGCCGTGTTGAGGAGGCGCTGAACGCCCGCCGCCAGGCGCTGGCTGATGCGCTGATGAACGCCCGCCTTGCAGCCGAGGCGATCGACGTAACGCTGCCAGGCCGCGATGTGGCCGAGGGTAGTCTGCACCCGGTGATGAATACCTGGGAGCGGGTCGCCAAGATTTTCGGTTCGATCGGTTTCGATGTGGCTGACGGCCCCGAAATCGAATCGGATTGGATGAACTTCACGGCGCTGAACAATCCGGACAACCATCCGGCGCGCTCGATGCAGGACACGTTCTACATCGACGGTCGCGATAGCGAAGACAAGCTTCTGCTGCTGCGCACGCACACCAGCCCGATGCAGGTGCGCTATGCCCGCATGCACGTCGAGAAGTACAAGCATCTCGACCGCATTCCGCCGATCAAGGTCATCGCTCCGGGGCGCACGTACCGCGTTGACAGCGATGCCACGCACTCGCCGATGTTCCATCAGGTCGAAGGCCTCTGGATTGCAGACAACATCAGCTTTGCCGACCTGAAGGGCGTCTATACCGATTTCCTGCGCAATTTCTTCGAGCGCGACGACATCCAGGTGCGTTTCCGCCCGTCGTATTTCCCGTTCACCGAGCCGTCGGCCGAGATCGACATGGCATTCGGCAACGGTAAATGGCTGGAGATCTCCGGTTCCGGCCAGGTGCACCCGACCGTGGTACGCAACATGGGCCTGGACCCTGAGCGCTACATCGGCTTTGCGTTCGGCTCCGGCCTGGAGCGCCTGACGATGCTGCGTTATGGCATCAACGACCTGCGCCTGTTCTTCGAGGGCGATGTGCGTTTCCTGCGCCAGTTCGCGTAAGCGCCGAGCGCTCGCACTGGTACTTTATCGCCCCGTTAATCGAATTCTCTTTCCTGTCGCGCCATGCAATTTCCGGAATCCTGGCTTCGCAGTTTCGTCAATCCGTCGATCACCACGGATGAACTCTCCCATCGTCTGACGATGGCTGGCCTCGAGGTGGAAGAGGTCGACCCCGTTGCGCCGCCGTTCTCGCAGATCGTTGTCGGCCATGTGGTCGAGGTGAACAAGCACCCGGACGCCGATCGCCTCAACGTGTGTAAGGTCGATGCGGGTACGGGCGAGCTGCTGCAGATCGTCTGCGGCGCGCCGAATGTGTCGGTAGGCATCAAGGTGCCGTGCGCGATGGTCGGCGCCGAGCTGCCGCCTGGCGAAGATGGCAAGCCGTTCAAGATCAAGATCGGCAAGCTGCGTGGCGTGGAGAGCTACGGCATGCTGTGTTCGGCGCGCGAGCTGAAGCTGTCGGAAGACCACGGCGGCCTCCTGATCCTGCCGGAAGACACGCCGGTGGGCGAAGACATCCGCAAGGTACTCGATCTGGACGACCAGATCTTCATCATTAAACTCACGCCCAACAAGGCGGACTGCCTGTCGATCCACGGCGTGGCACGTGAAGTTTCCGCTCTGACGGGCACACCGATCACCATGCCGTCGATGGCACCCGTTGCGGTAGCGCTGGCTGACAAGCTGCCCGTCAAGGTTGAGGCGCCGGACCTGTGCGGTCGCTTTTCTGGTCGCATCATCCGCGGCGTAAATGCGCATGCGAAGACCCCGACCTGGATGGTCTCGCGCATCGAGCGCGCGGGCATGCGCAGCGTGTCGGCGCTGGTCGATATTTCGAATTACGTGATGCTGGAGCTGGGGCGTCCGTCGCACGTGTTCGACCTGGACAAGATCCACGGCGGCCTGACGGTGCGCTGGGGCAAGGCTGGCGAACAGCTGAAGCTGCTCAATGGCGACACCATCACCGTCGACGAGAAGGTCGGCGTGATCTCGGACGAGCAGGCCATCGAAAGCCTTGCCGGCATCATGGGCGGTGACAAGACGGCCGTCACGCTCGATACGCAGAACATCTACGTCGAGGCCGCATTCTGGTGGCCGGAAGCCATCCAGGGCCGTGCACGCCGCTACAACTTCTCGACCGATGCCGGCCATCGCTTCGAGCGCGGCGTTGACTATGCGACGACCGTTGAACACATCGAGCGCATCAGCGCGCTGATCCTGGAAATCTGCGGCGGCCAGGCTGGCCCGATCGACGATCAGATTGTCAACTTGCCCAAGCGCGAACCGGTGCGCATGCGTGTCGCACGTGCTGCACGTGTGCTCGGTATTCCGCTGTCGCACGACGTTGTGGCGGACGTGTTCAAGCGCCTCGGCCTCACGTTCAGCGTGGACGGCGACGTGTTTATCGTCGAACCGCCGTCGTATCGCTTCGATCTCGAAATCGAGGAAGACCTGATCGAAGAAGTCGCCCGCATCTACGGTTTCGAGCAGATTCCCGCCAAGCCGCCGGTGGCCGAGAGCGCGATGCGCCCGACCGACGAGGCGCATCGCACGATGCACGACGTGCGTCATGCCGTGGCCGCACGCGATTACCACGAGGTCGTCAACTTCGCCTTTGTCGAGACCGAATGGGAAGCCGACTTTGCTGGCAACACCAACCCGATTCCGCTGCTGAATCCGATTGCCAGCCAGTACTCGGTGATGCGCAGCACGCTCATCGGCGGTTTGCTGGACAAGGTGCGCTACAACCTGAATCGCAAGGCTTCGCGCGTGCGTATGTTCGAGGTGGGACGTGTGTTCCACCGCGATGCGAGCGTCGCCGACGGTGGCCTGTCGATCGCCGGCTACGCGCAACCGATGATGGCGGGCGGCATTGCATATGGTCCGTCGAAGGAAGAGCAGTGGGGCGTGCAGACCCGTCCGGTCGATTTCTTCGATGTGAAGGGCGATGTCGAGTCGCTGCTGTGGCCGCTGCAGGCGCGTTTCGAGCGCGCCGAACATCCCGCGCTGCATCCGGGGCGCTCCGCGCGCGTGGTGCTGAATGGCCGCGCCATCGGCTGGATCGGTGAACTGCATCCGCGTTGGCTGCAGAAGTACGATCTGGCGACTGCACCGGTGGCGTGGGAAGTCGAGCTAGACGCCATTACCGCAGTAGGCTTGCCGAAGTATCGTGAAGTGCCACGTGTGCCGGCCGTGACGCGCGACATCGCGCTGGTTGTGCGCCAGGATGTGGCGGTGCAGGATCTGGTCGACACGTTCGAGAAAACGGCTGTCGGCACCCCTTGGCAGCGTTATCTGCAGGGCGTTGTGCTGTTCGATGAGTTCCGTCCGAAGGCCGCCACGGCTGCCATTGGGGCGCAGGAGAAAAGCCTTGCCTTCAGAATTACGTTGCAAGATACTGACAGCACCCTTCAGGACGACATTGTCGAGGCCGCCACACAGCAACTGATTCGAGCGGCCGGCGATGCATTTGGCGCGCGCCTGCGCGCTTGACGTCTCAGACGTCCGCACTGCGCTAGAGACAGCTCGAACGAACCTCCGCATTCGGATCGAATACGCTAAGCGAATCCTATGAACGATCAACACGCGCCAGCGTTGGCGGCATCCTTGGGCGACTCGCTCGGTTCTTCTTCGGCAGCATTGGCCGACGCACGTGATGCGCGCGGTCAGGACGTGCCGACGCTTACCAAGGCCGAGCTTGCCGAGATGCTGTTCGAGCAGGTCGGCTTGAACAAGCGTGAGTCGAAGGACATGGTCGAGGCATTTTTCGACGTGATTCGCGAGGCGCTCGAACAGGGTGATAGCGTCAAGCTGTCCGGCTTCGGTAACTTCCAGTTGCGCGACAAGCCGCAGCGCCCGGGCCGAAACCCAAAGACGGGGGAGATCATCCCCATTACCGCGCGTCGCGTCGTTACGTTCCATGCGAGCCAGAAGCTCAAGGCGCTCGTTGAAGAGCGCGTCGAGCCGCTGCCTGTCGACGTCGCGTAACTCTGCTGCGTGATCTCGTTCAGCTGTCCGTTCAATCCGTTTCTTTCGCCAGCCCTGTAGTTCAGCCCTGTATGGCCGCCGATAAACACACGGAGCGGGTCAACCTGCCGCCGATTCCTGCCAAACGCTACTTCACCATTGGCGAAGTGAGCGACCTGTGCGCAGTCAAGCCGCACGTGCTGCGCTATTGGGAGCAGGAGTTCACACAGCTCAAGCCCGTCAAGCGACGCGGCAATCGGCGTTACTACCAGCATCATGAAGTGCTGCTGATCCGGCGTATTCGCGAGCTGCTGTATGAGCAGGGCTTCACGATCAATGGCGCGCGGAACCGGCTGGACGAGTTGCGGCATGGCGTGGCCGCAGCGTCGCCGGTCGAGGCCGAAGAATTGGAAATGGAGGTTGCGGCGCCGATGTCCGTCGCTGCGAGCGCGTCGGTCGATGTTCAGGACTTGCGGCGTGAGCTGTCGGCCGTGTTGGAAGTGCTGCGTACCGACAAGCCATAAAGCCGATATTGCAGACAAGAAGCGCTCAGATAGAAACGAAAAAGCCCGCGTAACGTGATCCGTTACGCGGGCTTTTGTTTTGGTCGGGGCGAGAGGATTTGAACCTCCGACCACCTGCACCCCATGTAGGTGCGCAATCAGTCGCAAAACCGCGCCGGTCAACGGTTTCTAAGAAAACTGTCCAATATTGTGCTTATTTCTTAAGCACGTGGCCATGCGGCTTTCCGGCACGTCGGGTGGCTCATATTTGACAGAATTTCAGGCCGCCGGCAGCGTGAGACGAACGTTTGAAACCGGCACGTCGCGCTGCTTGATGTAGCCCTCGGTTGTTGCCCGATCAGTGTGCGCGCCCGCGATCTGCAGCTCGTCGATGTCGTACCCAGCGCGCTTGGCATCGGTCAGCGCCTGGGCGCGAATGTCCTTGATCGTGTAGCCCGTGTCGGTCAGGCCGGCGCGTGCCTTGGCGTCGTTCCACGCATCGCGGCAGGCTGCCGCCGTCTTTGGCTTGCCGTTCTTGTCCCGCACCACATAGTCGCCGCCGATGGGCTCGATCTTCTTGGCGCGCTTCAGCACTTCCTCAATCTCGGGCGTGAGCGGCCAGTCCACGGCCTCGCCGCTGCTGTCTTCCGTCTTGGTGGGCACGAACCGGATCAGCTTTCGCTTGGCGTCGATGTCTGCCCAGCGGAGGTTGCGGATCTCGGTCGAGCGCTGGCACGTCAGGTAACACAGATCGACGAACACCTGCATCATGGGGCCAGTCGGCGTCTTCTTACCGTCGGCGGCCACGGTAAGCGCGTCGCGGATGGCGACGAAGTGCTCAGGCCGGATGTAGACCTTTCGCACCTTCGGTTTTTTCACCTTGATCTCACGCACTGGGTTGATCTGGATGTGTCTCTTGCGCACCGCCCAGGAAAAGAACGACTGGAGCCACGCCTTCATGGCCCTCTGCGTGTTGAGCTTGTTGCCCCAGTTGCTGGTCAGAAATTCTTCGCAGGCCTCGACGTCCACCAGCTCGATGTCGAAGTTCGCAAAAGCAGTGCGCACAACCTCGCCGCGGCGTTCCCACTCAGCCCGATACGATGCCGCGTAGCCGGCCACGTGCTGATCCATGTAGATACGCACGAGGCGCGGCATGGTGCGCTCGCCAACATCGATCGACACCTTGCGCTTCTCGTCCGCCAGACGCTCGTACATGCGCGTTTCACCGTCATCGATGCGACACAGCTTGATCCACTTCTGATCGTTCGGCCGGACCCAGTGGAAGCTACCGTTGCGCTTGTAGACGCGGCTGGGCAGCCCGTCTGGTTTCGTGCGACGGCGTGCGTTCATGCTGCTCTACCCACACGCACGAGCTTGGGCCGAGCCGCCGCGTGCGCGTCATTCGATGGCGTCACGCCGCCGGCGCGCCGGGCCTGCATGATCTCGTAGGCTCCCCATGTCAGGGTCAGGCTGCCGTCCGCGCTCTGCACGGGCCTTACGCCGAAGTTCATCAAGAACCAGCGCACGCGCGCCGCGTTCTGCTTCAGTTTGGTCACTCGGTACAGATCGGCTTCGGTCATCAGTCGTTGGTTCATGATGTCAAATCCTGTTGCGCCCGCACTCTAGCGGGCATGCGCCACCTACGATGGCGCGATGTATCGATCAAACCTCTATCGTGAGTCGCTGCGCTGGTGGGCTGCAGCTATCGTCATCGTTTGTGTTGGCGCCATGGGCGCTTGCGGGATGTATCTCTAGCCTCAGCAATTTTGTAGCGGCTTGCGTGCTAGCATTCCCGCAATCTTTCGGAGGCGAGCGATGTTCGATCTCACGCAATGGATGCGCGCATATCCCGGGCAGGTCTTCCGAGACTTCGAGATGACTGTTACGCAGAACGGGAATGGCCTGTTCACCAAGCCAATGCCCACCGCAGAGCGGCCGCATCGTACGAGTCGCGAGTTTCTCGTGGTTCTTGAGCGTGACGTACGTGAGGCACTGGATGGCGGTGACGCCGCGACCCGAAACGCAATCGGGCAACGCTCGATCGACGTTATCAATCGGGTCTTCGCGGGCGGTGTGGACTTGGGTGAGGCCAGCGATCCGCAGATTCGTATTCACCTCGACAGTGAGGTGCTCGACGAATGGCTGAGAGGTCCGGAGTAAAGCGACAAGACAGCGAGGAACCATAGCTCCTTCCATTGCCGTCACTGTTGCGCAGCGGTAGCTCGCAGTGTCCGTTGCCGCAGCGCGCATATTGTCACTTGCCAGTCCCGCATTCTTCAGGGTGGCAATGAGCCTCCTCACAACGCCCCCCGCTTCGGCCGAACAGCGCCGTTGATCTTCTGCATACCCATCCGGCGCCCACCGCGGCGCGCGGACTCGATGACTTCCTGACACGAGCGGTGCGTCTTGACGGCGCCGTCGAGATCTCGTGCGCAGGGGATGCTGATGCTCTCCCACACGACGATGCCATTGACGCGCAGGGTGTAGCTGCAATGCAGCGAGCCGGGCAGGGGGCGGCGTTGCACGTCGTGCTTGCCGATGCGGATGGTGGCGGGGGTGCGGTTCACTATGCGATGCATGGTTGGTCTCCGTTGCGGCTGGTCAGTCGTCGAAGTCGCCTGCAGCCAGTTTCTTGAGGTCGACCCACACGCGGCGGGTCGTGCGAATGCGCGGATGGGTGCGGGCGTGCGCGGATGCCTCGATGGCGGTGCGGATGGGGCCGGCGGCGAGCGCTTGCGCATCCGTGCAGATGAGGCGGAGCTTGTTGCGCTCGGCGAGCACGGCCGCGTCCGCGATGGGGCGCGGCGGCATGTCAGGCCCCGAGCACCATTGCGGCATCGGGCGCGATGGCGCCGGCGAGGCCGAACGCGATCAGCACGACGGCGAGGCCGAGGGCGGGGTGGTGGCTGAAGTAGCCGGACGCGAGGCGGTGGAGGGCGGAACGGTGCATCGTGTCCTCCTTATGCCTGGCGCTGGGTGCTGCGCGTGGGCTCTGTCTCGGACGTTTCGTCGAGATGGAGGGCGTATGCGTGGAAGGCTAGGACTAGGCCGAGGGCGGCGAGATAGGCAAGGGCGAGCGCTGCCTGTACGACGGGTTTCACATTGATCTCCATTCACTTGATGGATGCACGATAGTTAAAACTATCGATCATAACAATAGTGAAGAGGTCAACTTTTGATACCTGTTCGGCCGCCGCCAATGCTGCTTTTGAGGGGATGTTCCTCTAACAAATTGAGTTGTTACGTAGTCCGGCCCGCTCTGTTGTGAGTGGAATCAATGAAGCAATGTGGGTGCGGGAACGCGGCGCTCACATTGCAGTGAAATAGATTCGTCAACGAGGAACGATCTCGACTCGCGGCACAACGCGGTCCCGTACTTCTTGGTAGATTGGCAGCGCCAGACCTTCTGCCACTTCGAGTGATACACACAAGGCGAAGCGTACGGGAAGTTCGAAAGCACTCGAGTCTTTTGCGCAGTTCACCTTGAACGAAAGCTTGTCTCCGTCCACGAAGGCGAGTGCTTGTTCGCCTTCGAGCACTTCATGCTGCAAAGTGCCCCGCCTAACGTGCTGCCAATCACAGTCCAGCCGGTTTACGCCGAAATCTGAGTCTGGCGGCGATATCCACAACCGCGCTGACCGATAACGTGCGTGCCGCGCATTGGTCGGCGAGATCCAAGCTAACGTAATCGTAAGTCTGCGCTTGACCGTCTGTGCTCGCAGGCAGGGTGGTAAAGGAGCCTGAAAGATGATCGCTTCGCCATCCCTGACCTTCCCAACCCCGAGGAGCGTGGCACGTTGTTCCGTGCACTCAAGGGCGCGGCCGACATCAGCGTGACCATATCCAATGACTCGCGCTATGAAATCCTGCTTTTTCCGACGTGAGGGCAGGTCGTCACGCAATTTCGCAATAAGTCGTCCCAAGGGGCCCCATTCGGCCCCGTGGACTAGGAGTGCCTTAATAAGCACCGCGTCAAACTCTTCCGGCAGCGTTTCTTCGCGCCCGTTGCGCAAGGACTGGATTACTCCATGCGCAAGTGCTGCCCATCGGCTCCCTAATGCAGCCGAGTTGCTTGTCCCGCGGCAGTACTTCGTGTAGCCGCCGGCATTGTCAGGCGGCGCGGCGACAAGATGTCCTGGAGCTGCAACGCCGTTCACTGCTGTAAGGGTGGTGGTCTCGCGCGGGCCTCCAGGGCGCTCCCTGTAGAGGATTCGGCCGCCGGGCAGCACGATGTCTGGCTTGATGATGCGCCTATATCCGTGGCCTACCCGCGAATACAAAGCAAGCGCTCCGCGTGGCACAAGATCATATCTGCCATGGACATTGGGGACTGTCGACGCATCGCCGTGGATAGCGCCGATCGTCAACGAGTTCATTGATTCGGCTGGGGCAATGATGCGGCGTTGGGCGGTCCCAGCGATACCCTCTGCAAGCACGAGCTTGGCACGATCTCTCTCACTCATGGAGCCAATCGTGTCGCGAGGAATGTTCAGTGTCATATCCGAACTCAAGTTCCCCGCACTAATCACGAACAGAACATTGTGCTTGTCTGCGAGCCAATCAACTAGGCGGGCCCACGGCGAGAGATTCGTGTCAAACGGACGATGGCCGTCTCCGACAGAGAGATTGATTACCTTGACTGTCGGCGCTGCAGGGGGAGAGCCGCCTTCACCTTCAAAAATGCGCCGAACCGCTCGATGAAAAAGATCGATTAGAAGCCGGTCATCGGGAGTTGTCTCGATCCTGGGGCGTCGTGTATCTGATGAGTCAGGGCGGAGAATAGGCCGAACGTAGAGAGGCGTTGGAAGAGCGGAATCCTGAGCGTCAAGTTCTCCGTGAATGATCAGAGACGCCATTGCAGTGCCATGCTGACGATCATCCGCTTCATAGGAGGCGCCCCAGCCGTCCGGGTCGTCAACTATCAGACGGCCCTGCAGCAGCGGGTGATTTTGTACGGGTAGCCCATCCAGCAAGGCGACGATCGGGGCACCTTGGGGCGCTCCTGCAATAGGGTAGACCGTATTGGGGCGAGGGTCTTCGAGGGTGCCGTTGTCCGCAAGCCCCTGACCTTGGGGGCGGAAGAACATTACTCGGTCGGAGAGGGATAGCTCAGGGCGGATACCATCGACTAGCTCTCGGACGCCCTCGGCGGGCACTTCGACCAAAAAGCCATGGTACGCAATTGCAGATATCAGGGCCGAATGGAGAATCCGGCCACCGAGGTTTCCGACAAGCACTTCGATCTCGAGTGCGCTGGCGTCATTCTTGTCAGCAGAGCTGTAGCACCAGGCTTCAATCTCAAACCGAATGCTGTCGCTACCACTATCAAGGCGATCATTCCAGAACTGCCGGATGTCGGTGCCTATCCGGTCTTCTATGCCCCAGAACCGTACGTCTCGGAGATGCGCAAATACCTGCTTCCATTTCGCGAACCCGTACTCAAATTGAACGTTGGGATCACGGCTGTAACGGTTCCAGAGCGAGATAATCTCATTGAGGGCCTGTCTATTCGTTCCCAAAAGAAACAGCGTCCCCTTCAGCGGCTTATCCTCTCGCTCGTCATCCTCGGTAAGGCTATGGAAATCGTCGTCGGGAAGGATATCGGACTCGTCTGCCTCAAGAAGCCATTCGAGACCCACCGTTCGCCGAACGGCACCCACGAAATTTTCGATAGGGCCAACGGTTTCGAAAACAAGTACCAGCTCGGGATCTTCGCCTGGATCTGCTTCTTGAAGCCGAAGGCGTTGCCCCTCAAAATTCTCCTGCAGCGTTACGAATTTCGGCCCGAGGCGAATGCGCTGTCTTTCGTGTGACGGAACGCGAAGTCGTTGCCAGGCTGGCGGCCGATTATCCTTTTCAGAGCTGGCACTAGTCGGAAATAACAGAAGAGGTAGTTCTTTTTCTTGTGCCATCGCCCCCGAAGCCGCATGCGACCTAATTGATTATGGTCGTTCTATTCTTCCACTGTTCAAGGCGCGCGGCAATAATCTTGGGTAAATCAGCATCGGGTAAATCCAATACGAACCGCCGGTGCACGTCCTCGCAGAACAACTCGAGATCGGAGAAGTTTGCGGCGTTGAGCTTCGTAGCCAGCGCACGAGGTGTAATGCCGAGGCGGATGCCCAGGCGTTTCTCAAACCGCTCAAACCACGCTGTTCTCTGCTGCAACGAAGGGGCGGACAAGGCAAGACGAATCTGGAATCTCCGCCAGACAGCCCGGTCTAGCAGCTCAGAGTGGTTGGTCGCGGTGACAACAACCACGTGGCTGGGCAGTGCGTCAATTTGAAGCAGTAGCGAACTGACAACGCGTTTTATTTCGCCCGTCTCGTGTGTGTCCCCGCGCTCTTTGCCGAGCGTGTCAAACTCGTCAAAAAACAGAACGCAGTCGTGGGTTCGAGCGAAGTCAAATAAGCGCTTGAGCCGGCCGCTAGTTTCACCCAGGAAACTTCCAATTACGGACTCGTAGCGGACTACGAAGAGTGGGACCATCAACTCACAAGCGATGGCCTCAGCCATCGTGGTTTTTCCATTTCCTGGCGGTCCAGACAGCAGCAAGCGATGGCGAGGTTCAAGACCATACGAGCGGAGTAGCTCTCGTCGTTGCTGTTCTTCGATAAGCTCCCGAATCGGCCGAGAGACCTCCTCGCCCACGATGATGGACTCGAGGCTTCGGCGAGGCTCTATCTCGAACAAGAGTCCGCCGTGGCCACCGTCAAACGTGCGTGACACTTCCGTCGGCTTCGGATTTCCGCCGGGACGCAAATTCTCGACCAGCCTATCGGCTAGGATGTTGTGGCGTTTGGAGCGCTCTTCTGCGGCGATAGCTTCCACGGTGGACCGGAATAGTTTCTGGTCCCCCTGGGAGCCCGCCTTTACGAGGCTCACAATTAGGTCGGCTCTTGGCATAGTAGGTCGTCAAAATTCTAACATGGGCGTCCTTTCGGGCCGGGGCCGTCTTAGGGCGATCGCCGCTTGGAGATGCCTGAATTCACCCCGCTCCGAGACGGTGGCCTGCGGCGACTACGATTGCGGTAAGAAATGTCAATTCGAATGGGAACGTGAAGCTATGCGACGGTGGGCGCCTGCGATTGTGGTCATCACCTACTGTGTCATGGAGTTTGTGCGTCTTCGTCTACTGAGACTTCTTCATCCTGCGTGCTAGGATCACGCCGCAAAAATTGGGGGAGGCTTATGCGGCCTAAGATTTCTGAGAGAAGCTGGGTCGGTGCGCTCGTTGGCGGTCTCGTAGGTGGTGCTTCGGTGGCCACGGTATGGAACTTCAGTCCGCAGAAGGATGTTTGGGACATAACAACTGCCCTCGCGACCGTAGCAGCTGTCGTTACTGCGTTGTATCTGTCCGGCAAAGAGTCGCGCCGAAGGTCGGCGGACTCCTATGCGAGAGCGTCCCTTGCTGCAGCCTCTCTGACCCTGCAACTTTCGTCGATGTTTAGCGACGTAAAGCGCCTTCACGACGCGTTGAGTGATGCCGCTAAGGTTGATTGCGCCCCGGGAGCGTTTACCGGCTGGTACAACTCCATTACAAGCTTCGAGTACCTGTCGCTGGCTGACCTCGAACCGCTAATTCCACTTGGGAATGGATGTGCCTCGGCAATTGCCGGCGCTCAAGATCGGTTGAAGGCCGTCGGGCGTCTCTTGGCGGGATTCTGGTTTGGTGATGGCACTTATGAATCGGATGCGCGAAAGAAGATGGCAAACAACTGCGCGTTTGTTTTGGGGGAGGCGCTGGAGCTCCTTGATCGAGCGGCAACCGAATGCCAGAAAGTGGCGATGCCCGCCATTTGGCAGCAATAAATGGCCTCCATCTGTTCTTCGCTAGATAGGCCGCACTGACGGCCGGGCGACCGATGCTCGCAATTTGGTTAAGCGATGCGTTGCGACGCGGCCTCGCTTCGGCTGAAAGGCGCAGTTCGCTGTGGGACGCATGGTTGGCCGTGGGAGAGAGCCCACCTGGATCTCCGTTTATCGGGTAAACGAACGATAGTAAAGACTGCGATCTGAATCAATAGTAAAAAAGTGAAGTAGTGTGGATTCAGCTGACGTGAACCTCACCCACCTATCGAGCGTGCGTCCCCAGACGCTACCCGGTTGATCAATTGTCTGAGTTCTTCGCGTAATTGGCCATAAGCAAGTACGCCTTTCCCAACTTCCCTAGCTTCAGCTTCAAACGATACCTATCTACCTCTCCAGACTCGTTCGTGTACGGGCATATGGTCTCAAAGCGAGAGCCGGCGCTTTTGTATTCATACTTGCTGTACATGCTGGACGTGCAGTCGTCATCGCCGTTTTCTTCGTAATACTGTTCGTAGAATTCGCTATCTAAGCTTGCAACGGACCACGGAAAAATACTCTCCGCGAGGGCTTTCATGTCCCGCCCTGTATGCCAAAACATCCAAGTGTGCTCGGTCCTGGCGCTGCCATCTCTGTTGTGAACGAAAACCTCTACATTGCTTCGAGTTAAAGATTTATTGATCCAGTCCTCTAAGTCAATCGATACCTTCCCCCCGCGCGATATGTGACGCATCAAGGGCTCATCGATTGCTAATTTACGCATTTTTTGTTGAGCTGGGGAGCCGTCGAAGAGTGCTGTGAGGGCTCGCTTATTTCGAGAGTCAAGTGTGTTTTTCTTGGGAATCGGAATCGTCCATGACTTCCCGGCGCGATGGACCTTGTCTGCGTCAACGTGCACCCAATAAGTGCGGCTGGAGCCCGGGAGGTGTGCGGCGATGATGACTGGGAGGGAGTGATTTGTCCAATAGTTGAGATGAGTCATCCTTCCGCGAAAGATGTATGCATCGTCAGTCTCCGTGAAATGGCTTGGCCCTGTCTTTATTTGTACCGCAATTAACTTTCCCGTCGGCGTGTTGTCGTTCACAAGCTCAATATGAGCGTCGATGCCCATATCTATAACGGGCTGCTCTCGGAAAATCCATCCAAAATCGCTGAGAATAATCCCTTCCACAGCGCTAACGCCTATCCTTTCAGTGGGGTCGAACCGCTTCATATTAGCTTCATTAAATTGGTTAATGAATTTTTATAGTGCACTGGTAGCCCCATTGTGCCGATGGGGCTTGTGATGCGATTTCTCGCAACCGAAAAGCTGAAACGTTGTATCCGACTTCATCTTCATTCGGCTGCATTATGCAAGATGGACGCGCGAGATTGTATATGTGTCAGACGTTGCTACGTGCCGACAGATTCCATGGGAATATCGCCAACTATGCGCTGGAAGGCTCGCTCGGCGTGTTCTAACAGCATATTGCCCTCGTCCAGCATGTCTTCGGAGAGAGCGCTGATGTTAGTCTTGAAGTACGCGGCTTCTTGGCCAACGGGTGGCATCCACGCCGAAACATGTGCCCGAGCTGATCGAAAAAGTTGGATAGCGTTCAGCGTCTCGAGCTTCGTCTGAGATGCTGTTCGGCCCGGCTGGCGCACTAGCTCCCAGAGGCAATTTGCTACTGTTTCGATGTGCAGTTGGGTGATGCTCAGCAGAATGGCGGTGGTCTCTGGCGACGCGCGTAGCTGTTGACTGAACGCGATGCGGACCATGTGCTCACATCGATGGTATCGCGCAGTGACGTCGCTCCATTTTTTCGGCATGGTCGCTTGCATGTTTTCCCCTCTTTTGCTTGGTTTACAGGAACGTGCACGCCGAGTGTCGTTGTGCGCGGCATGGGCCCGCGGCTCTGGACGTTGCTCGCGCGCGCGCAACTTAATTGCGAGGTGCAATTGCATGGCGGCATTGGTCGCTTCCGCCAGCTTGTGTCTATAGAAGCCGCCCACCACAAACGCTGGCCTCTGAGCAAGCGACGTCGGTTTGAGGATGAGAGCAACGCCGTCATATGCGCCGCTTTCCACATGCTCAAGCAATAGGGCGACTGCGCGGTCGAGGTCACGACGATACGTAGCACTGCGACGCGCTTCTAGCTCTTCCTCGTGGGTGAAGGGCGGTATCTCGGGCGGTGCGCGCGTGCCTGGCTGAGGAAACTGAATGAGGATGCCCATTGTTGATTCGACTGACGGCCCGCGCGGGCAGTCATGTTGTTGGTGGGCGACCAACAATAGAATAAGAAATCTCCTATTCGCATCCTGCTCAACAGGAAACAAAAAATCCCGCCGAAGCGGGATTCTTTAACCGGCGCGTTTGCGCTGCGCCTTACTCTTCGGGAGAGGGGGGTAGCCGTAGTCGGATGGCTCGGCAACCTCTGCCGGCGCATCCTCGAAGCGTCGCGACTTGGCCCCTGTCGGGTCCAATGCAAGTACTTCCGTGTCAACGAGCAGGCTGGCTGCCTCGGTCAGCAATTTCACTGCGCGCGCTTCGCGGGCGCGACTTGCGGCCAACTGTTGGCGCAGTTCTGCAATAACGCGATCTCGCTCCGCAAGCTGAGTGTCCGGGTCGGCTTCCCCGGCGTCGAATGTTCCAGCCGGTAGCCCGATGAGCTTCTCCATCTTTTCTACTGCTCGATCACCAAACGGTGCGGTGCCGTTGAGCAGCTGCGAGACATAGGTTGGATTGACGCCTTCATGCAATCGAGCGAAGGCGGCGGGACCGCCCGCGTCATTCACCATTTGGCGAAGCTTCTCAACTCTTCGCGCGCGCAAATCCATGGTGGTGTCCCTTTCCTAGCGATTGCAAAATTATGTGATTCTATTGTTTGGTGCGATAGAAAACGCTATCGTCATGGCCATGACACTAACCGAGTATGTCCGTGCTCGACGTGGCCGTCTGACGGCACTCGCGCGCGCCATCGACATGTCGCCGATCTACTTGTCGCAAGTCGTGAACAAGGGTCTGCGGATCAACCCAGCGCGATGCGTCGCAATTGAAGTCGCGACGCAGGGCTCGGTCCGACGTCAGGATCTCCGGCCCGACGACTGGCATTTGATCTGGCCCGAACTTTTCACTGCCCGCGCGTCATCCACACGGCTACACCAAAGGCCAATGCGGCCCAACCCTCGAATGATACCGGCTGCTGCATCTGCGGCCCGTCTTCGACGTGTTCGCCGCAGGGACAGCTTCCGCGCATTGGACCGTGCCTTTCCAACGATGAGGCAAGTGTACGCGCCCACCAAAACCGCCGGTAGTGCGACCCGCACAACCTGCCTATGACAGCTCTTTAGGAGAGACAACTTGAGCCACCACTATTCCGAGATCAATCAACACGACGCGCTCTACTGGGTGGCACGCGGCTACCCGGGCGGCGTTGAAGGATTGGCCGCGCGGATGGACAAGTCCGCTGCGGTGCTGCGCAACAAGCTGCTGCCGCATGTGCAGACGAACTACGTGTCGTTCGAAGAGGTGTCGGTGATTGTCGAGCACGCGGAAGGCGCTGGTGTGCCGAACGCGAAGCTGCCGATTCAGGCGCTGTGCTGGCGGCACGGGATGGTGGCGATTCCGCTGCCCGAGGTGGCCCGCGAAGAACTGCCGAATACGGATCTGTATGAGGCGCTGTGCCAGGTGTTGGCCGAGGTGGGCGATGTGAGCCGCGCGATGTCTGCGGCGCTGGCGGACAACCATCTCTCGGAGGGTGAGATGCGGAAGCTGGAGCGGGAGTTTGAAGAGGCGACGGCTTCTGTGATGGTGCTGCGTGAGCTGTTGCGTGTGCGTGCGCAGCGTGATGCGGAGCGGTTGCAGCGGTTGCGTGGCAAGGCGTGATGCGCCTGATGTTTGTTTGTTGTGCATGTGTCAGCCGATGCCGGTGCGTTGGCTGTTTTTTGAGCGCGTGAGCGCATAGGAGTAGTGATGCAAGGCTGTAAAGAAAATTGCGGTGGGCAGGCGAAGTTGTCGCGTGAGCATGCCGAGAAAATCGCTGATGTTCTGTGCACCCAGGTCAAGGAATACAACGACTTCAATCTCGCGATGCCCGCGCGCCTGACTGAGGCCCGTGAGGCCCTGACGCGCGAGCTAAGGCTGCTAGCCGAGGTTACTGGGCCTTTTTGACAAGGTAGGCGGCGTAGGTTTCGATAAACGAAGAGCAGAACTGCGCTGTTGTCTCGCCGGCACGCGCGTTGGGAGTATTCGGAGATCCGAACATGGTGGGTTGTTGCTCAATGAGTTTCATGAGCATTTTTTCTGCTTCATCGCGGGCGTCTTTGAGTTCCATGTTTCCTCGTAGAAGGGGTTGAAGTGATTTTCATCGGGTCCGGAAACCCGACGAGGCAGTGTTGCCGCCAGCGGTCGGGGCGGCAACCTGTTGCGCCACGTTGTATCGATTTTTGACAGGGCTAGACCGCGCATGACACAAACGCAGGACAACACGCCACGCTTTTCACACGGCATGACGTGCTGCAAGGCGGGACGTCTTGCTGTGGGCTTGTCGTGTGAGCGCGTCGATCAGATGTGTTGTGCCTGGCACCGCATTGCGGGGGCGTTCAAGCCTCGCGGGTTGGCGGTGCTGTCGAAGTTTGCGGAGCATCTGTTGGATGCTTGCGCGTGGCCGTTGGCTGATGTGTTTTGGCCGTTCAATGCGGCTGGTGAGTCTTCTGCGCTGGCGTTGGCCTGCGCGTCGCGGTATCGCGCGATTTCAACTGAGGCGGAGCGCCTCGCTTTTCGATCCACTGTTGTTGCGTCGACGTCGCCGGAGTTTGTGGCAGTGTTTGACGTGCTGTGTAAGGCCGCGCCGCTGCGGCTGTAAGGGCGATTCCATGGACATTCCTATCGAGGCCGTTGGCGCTGTTTGGGCCAAGGGCAGGGCGGCTGCATTGTCTGGCCGTCCGTTGGATGAGGCGAACGAGTATCCGGCTGGCAGCGCGCATCACGCGGCGTGGCTGGCGGGGTATATGGGCTTGACGCGCACCTATGGAGGCGAGGGTGTCGGCGTATCGGATCAATGATCTTGAGTTGAGCGCGCTGGCCGGGGCGGGTGCGGAGATCGCCCATCTGTACCTGGTGGCGCTGCGCCCGCGTATGGACTTCAGGACGGGCGTGGTGGGGCGTGTGGTGCGGATCTCGTATCAGGCGCTGCGTGAGTGGACGGAGCGCACTGCGCGTCGTGGCGTGCGCTACCAGGCGCATGACAAGTCGAAGCTGCAACGGATGCTGGCGCAGTTGGAGAAGCTGGGGCTGCTGCGCCGGCTTGGCGGGCAGTACGAGCTCGTTTTTGCGTGCCCGTTGGCGGATACGGATTCGTGCGTCCAAAAGAAAGCCGGTCGAGGTTCGATACACCCGCAGGATGGCTATGAATTCAATGCTGATGCGGGTTTCAAGGATGTGCCGGAGTCTGTGGATAACGCGAAAGCCGCCACACATCCGTATTCCGGTAACACCTATAAAACCAACCCCCCTAACCCCCCACGCCGGGGGCGTGAGAAGAAGGAGATTGAGTCCCCCACGCCTGCGGCGCGGGAGGATCGAAACGGCCCCCAACACCGTCGCTCGCGGCGGCACCGGCTCTCAGAGGAACGTGGTCAGAACACGAGCGTGGTTGGGGATGGGCTTGCAGAGAGTGAGGATGGGCAGGGCGTGGCGTGGCAAGCAGACCTTGCCTGGCCGGTTGACCTGAGAGGGCCTGAGCGGGCGCGTGTTGCGCGCATTGTGGCTCGTGCACCTGCGGACATGAGGCAGACGGTGATCGACGAATGGCGGGGCCGTATGGCGGCGGGTGGTGTGGACGATCCGTTTGCGATGCTGGCGTACCACGCGAAGCGGGCGAGCGATCCGGATTGGGTGCCGTCGTATGCGGCGGCGGTGCGGGAGTCGCGCGAGCGGGCGAGGGCGCTGCGGCGCCAGCAGGAGGAGGCGCTGGCGCGGTTGCAGGCGCAGGCTGAGCAGGCGGTGGCTGGGTTGCCGTGGCATGCGGGCCGGTTGCGGCACGCGGTGGGCGTTGCGCGAGGTGCGGCATGACGGCTGGGGAGGCGTTCGACGCGGCGGTGCTGGCGGCGTGTGGCAAAGGTGAGTGGCCGTCGCGGGCGGTGTTCTGGTCGGCGGTGCGGTTTGGGATGAAGGCCGTTGAGGCGGCGCGCTGGGCTGATGCTGATGAGCGGTGGTCGGCGCTGTGGCGGGTGGCGATGGCTGAGCATCTGCCGCCGATTCCGGAGGCGCCGTTGGTGGGGGCGCCGCCGTCTATGGTGCGGGCGGAGACGCATCTTGGGCGGATGTATCAAATCATGGGATCGAGGAGGCCGGATGTATTGCGTTAAGCCGCGTGAGGTGACGAGGCGATCTGCGTTGGTGACGAGCGAGGATCAGGCGCTCGATGATCTGCTGTTGGAGTGGTTCCGCTGGGAGGCGCAGTATTCGGGCGCGAAGTGGTTTTCGAACCGGGATGCGACGTGCGGCGGGTCTGCGAGCTCGCGGCAGTGGATGTCGACGGATGACATTCACGAGGCGAGCGTGGATGCGTGGCAGATGCAGCAGGTGGCGGCGGCGATGGAGGCGATCTCGGGCGACCACGCGCTGGCGATTCGGGTGGAGTGTCGCAATCGCCTTGGGCCGGGGGTGTGGCGGAACCCGCGTGCGGGGCTGCGGCAGCCGTTGGCGTATGCGGCGGCGAAGGTGGCGATCAGGCCTTGGATTGTTAAATTCGGTGTCGAGTATTGATGGTGGGGCGGGGCGTCGCTTAAAGTTCGGTTCGTGGGGCGACGCGCGCCTGTACGAAATGGAAAAGCCCGAGTGGAAATGCTCGGGCTTTTTTTGTTTTGATCTGCGCTGCCTACTTAGGCGCAGAGAGCTTTGCCGCCTCGAATCCAGCGACGTCGAAATCCAAAGTGCGTGATCCTTCTTGGTAAAAATCCGCCTGGATACGGACACGTTTTGCTTTCTGCATGCGCGAGTAAAACTTGTCGAACGGCGTTAGGAACAGGGCTGTCGTGCTGTGGTCGCTCGGTTCGACGGCATTAAAGCGGACGCTTTCTCCGTCATCGAATCGCACGAGAACCGAGCAACGGTCAATCATGCAGACGAACTGGCCGCGCTCGATGGAGAACAGGACGTCATTGCCTTGACGTGGGTGTTTCCGCAGCGTGAGCGTGGCATGCTGTTCGCCGGTGTAGGGAAACTTGAAGTCAAGAGTATTGGTGCTAACGTTGGCCGCGTAGTAGACAGTCCCCTTGCCCATACTGTCTGGGTTAGAGGTGTATTGCCACGGGGTTTTAGGCAATTGATCCGCCTGCGTCGCGGTGGCCTGAGCGGCCGGCGTGGCACTCGAAGACGTCGCGCTGTCCTTGTCGTTGGACGTGATCTTGCCAAGGACAGCGATGAGGATTGGCAATCCGATTATCACTGCCAGTATCTTGGTGACGATTGACGTTCGTTTGACCGGATTCTTGATTCCGCAGCGAGGGCATATTTTCGCCTGGTCGCTGACTTCGACGCCGCACTCACGGCAGTTTCTGAGTGCCATTTATCCCTCCCTGTGTTGACTCATTATTTTTGTTGATCGGGCGATTATGCCCGACCGGTCGACTTTCATCGATCTTCTGCGCTCTGGCGCGCCACTCGTCTGTGACCTGCGTCAGCCAAACCAAAATGACTCCATGTCGCGCCGGGTGAAACTTGCGAGTCGCGATTTGACGTCTCCCCTTTGCATCACCTGGGCGGGGGCCCCTCGGGCCGTCCGGTACTACGGGGGCGCTCACCCGCGACTCTTCGTTAGCGGCCAGTTTTCCAGCTTAGTGAAATTCACCTCTGACAGGTGAAAAGGTGAAATCGTGAGTGAAACGCTGCTCCTGACGCGCTCTGCATTTGCGGCGCGGCAGAACTGGTCGCCAAGCTACGTCACCAAGCTGGGCAAAGAAGGGAAGCTGGTCACCACGCCCGACGGCAAGCTGGTCGACGTCGATGCCACGCTCGCAAAGATCAAGCGCGGCGCCGACCCCGCAAAGGAAGCCGTCCGCGCCCGCCACGAAGCCGCGCGCATCGACCGCGACGTCTACAGCGCCAGAGACACAACGCCCGATGCCGACCCATCCCTCGGCCACGACTTCCAAGCCGCCCGCGCCGAACGCGAGTACTACCAGGCACAGCTAGCCCGCACCGAATACCAATGGGTCTCCGGCCTGCTGGTCAGCCGTATTGCCGTCGAAGACGCCGCCGAAAAGATCGGCGCCAACCTGCGCGACCGCATCATGGGCCTGCCGCGCCAGATCGCACCCGAGCTTGCCTCGATGACCGACCCATGGGCCGTCGAGCGCCACCTCGAAACCGCACTGCGCAAAGTGCTCGACGACATGATTGACCACGGCGCCGCAGTGCTTTCCGAATCCATCAACGATCCCGACCGCGGCAAGTTGGCCGACCTGTCACGCGCGGGGAAAGAGAGGTACGGCTCCATAGAGCCCATCGACACATCGTGAGCCATCCCGACGGAGCCACACTGTTCGCCCGCGCCTTCCTGGCCGGCCTCAAGCCCGACCCCGAACTGTGGGTAGACCAGTGGTCCGAAGACTTCATGGTGATCCCCGACGAGTCGGGCGCCGCCGAAACCGGGCCATACCGCTCCGCGCGCACGCCGTACGCCGTCGAGCCCATGCAGTGCCTGTCGCCCGCGCATCCGTGCTTGCGCGTCGTCGCCATGGTCGCGTCGCAGTTGTTCAAGACGCAGGTCGCGTTGAACTGGATCTCGGCGACGATCCACCGCGCGCCGGCCAACTTCCTCGCGCTGCAACCGACGTTGAACCTCACACGCCGCTTCTCCGCACGTGTGGCCAAGACAATCGATGCCGTGCCCGTCCTGCGCGAGCGCATCGCATCGGCCCGCTCGCGCGACGCTGCCAACACCGCCGAGCGCAAAGACTTTCGCAAGGGCACGCTCTTCATCAACACCGCCGGCTCCGCCGCCAACCTGGCCGAAGTCTCCGCGCGCTACGTGTACGGCGACGAAATCGACCGTTGGGTGCGCGACCTCAACAACGAAGGCGACCCCATCGGCATCGCCGAAAAGCGCGCCAGCACCTTCGGGCGCAACGCCAAGTTTTACTACACAAGTTCGCCGACGATCGACGGCGCCTCGCGCATTGCTGAGCTGTACGCCCAGAGCGACCAGCGCCACTATTACGTGTCGTGCCCGCACTGCGGCCACGAGCACATCCTCGAATTCGAGCAGCTGCGCGCAAGCGACGACTTGAGCGACGTCTACTGCGAATGCCCCGCCTGTTTCTACCGCATCCGCGAGCACGAAAAGCCCGCGCTCTTCAAGACCGGCCGCTGGATCCCGCACGCCAAAGGCGACGGCGAGACGGTCGGCTTCCACCTGTCGACGGTGTACTCGCCGCTCGGTTGGGTGTCCTGGCGCGCGCTCATCAAGGAACACCGCGAGGCCAAGCTGGCGCAAGAGAAGGGCGATCCGGGCCTGATGCAGGTGTTCTACAACACGCGTCTCGCGCGCGTCTGGGACAACGCCCAGCAGCGCACCAGCGCAGACGAACTGCGTGACCGCGCAGAGGACTACCGCCTGCGCACCGTGCCCGCCGGCGCGCTGCTGCTGACCGCCGCCGTCGACACGCAGGACGACCGCCTCGAACTGCTCGTCATGGGCTGGGGCGAGGGCATGGAGCGTTGGATGATCGATCACCAGGTCTTCATGGGCGACCCGTCCGACCCCGCGCTGTGGGCGACGCTCGACGAAGCCCTGCAGGCAACGTTCCTGCACGCCTCCGGCAAGGACATGCAGATCCGCGCCGTGGCGGTTGACTCCGGCGGCAGCCACACGCAGGACGTGTATCACTTCACGCGCCTGCGGCAGTGGCGCCACGTGCTGGCCGTCAAGGGCGCCAGCAAGCCGAACAAGCCGGTGATCGCACAGCGCCCGTCCCGCGTGGACGTGACATGGCAGGGCACCACCGAGGTCGACGGCGCCGAACTGTGGATCGTCGGCACCGACACCGCCAAGGACTGGATCTACAACCGCTTCAAGCTCACCAGCGGCCCGGGCGCGTTGCACTTCTCGAACGACTTGCCGCTTGAGTTCTACAAGCAGCTCACCGCCGAGAAGCAGATCGTGCGCTACGTGAAGGGCTACCCGCGCACCGAGTGGGTCAAGGCGCGCGGCGACCGCAACGAGATTCTCGACTTGAACGTCTACAACCTCGCCGCGGCGCATTACCTGGGCGTGCACAAGTATCAGGAACCCGACTGGCGCCGGCTGCGCATGCACTTCGATCAAGGCAGCTTGTTTGCCGCAGCGCCGGTCAACGACGAAGCGCCACCACAACCCGCCGCACCACCGGCCGCTGAGCCGCCGCGCACCGCGCACACACGCCGCCGCGTGGCCGCGTCGCGCTACCTCAAACGACGATAGAGAACCGTATGGCTTACACGAAGCAAGATCTCCAGCGCATCGAGCGTGCACTGGTGAAGGGCGAGCTCGAGGTTCAGTTTCAGGACCGGCGCGCCCGATACCGCTCGGTGGACGAAATGCTGCGCATCCGCAGTGAAATCGTTCGCAATCTGGAAGACGCCGCACCCGCATCGCGGGTGATCCGGCTGCGCTCGGCGGGCAAGGGGGTGACATGACCCGATACCCTGCGCTGGGCCAGCTTGGTTTCGTCTTGCCGGCGGAGCGGGCGATCCGGGCGCAGGCGTACGAGGCCGGCGGCACCACCGGCAGCCGCGGCCGCGCCTGGCGCGCATCGGGCGCAGGACCAAATGCCTCTGTCACGCAGAACCTCGGCACTATCCGCACGCGTGCACGCGCCGCCGTTCGCAACGACCCATGGGCCAAGAAAGCGATTGCCGGGCTGGTGACCAACGCCATCGGTACCGGCATCGTGCCGCACCCCGAGCATCCCGATCTCGAACTGCGCACAGCGCTGAAAGAGCTCTGGAGCGACTGGGTGCAGGAAGCCGACGCCGATGGTCTGCTCGACTTCTACGGCTTGCAGACGCTGGCCGCTCGCGCCTTGTTCACCGATGGGGAGGTTCTGAACCGCGTCCGCCCCCGCCGCCCCGAACGTGGCCTCTGCGTACCGCTGCAGGTGCAGCTTTTCGAAGCCGACCACCTGCCAGCCAACCTGAATCAAATGCTGCCCAACGGCGGCGAGATCGTCTCCGGCGTCGAGTTCGACCGCGATGGCGATCGGGTTGCATACCACCTGCACCGCAGGCATCCGGGCGAAGCAGGGCGCGCCACCACACAGGCCGGAACGGTGCGTGTGCCGGCAGCGGAGATCCAGCACGTATTCGAGCCAGTGCGGCCGGGTGCAGTGCGTGGTTGCTCGGCGCTCGCCACCGTGCTCCTGCGCTTGCACACGCTCGACAGCTTTGACGATGCGGTACTCGTGCGGCAGGAAGTTGCGAACCTGTTTGCGGGCTTCATTACCCGGCCAGCGCCGACCAGCTCAAAGCTTGATCCGCTGACAAGTCAGCCGATCCAAGCGGACATCGACGGCACACCGCTCACCTCGATGGAACCCGGCTCGCTGCAAGAACTGCTTCCGGGTGAGGAAGTGCAGTTTGCCGAGCCACCCGGCGCCGGCACCGACTACGGCCCCTTCATGCGCCAGCAGCTCATGGCTGCCGCCGCATCGGTCGGCCTGCCGTACGAAGTGCTCACCGGCGACCTGCGCGACGTCAGCGACCGCGCCTTGCGGGTGATCCTCGGTGAGTTCCGGCGCCAGCTCGAGCAGCTGCAGTGGAACGTCTTCATCCACCAGTACTGCCGCCCCGTGTGGGCCGCCTGGACGGACGCAGTGGCGCTGTCCGGCGTGCTGCCCATGCCCGACTACTACCGGAACCGGCGCCTCTATCAGCGCGTGCGCTGGGTGCCGCAGGGCTGGCCGTACATCAACCCGGTGCAAGACGTGCAGGCCCAGCGCATCGCCATTCGCGCAGGGCTGGCAAGTCGTTCGGCCACGATCCTCGCCCAGGGCGAAGACCCCGAGACCACCGATGCCGAAAACGCTGCCGACAACGAACGCGCCGACAGGCTCGGCCTCGTCTTCGACTCGGACGCGCGCAGGCGCGACAGCGCCGGCAGCGTGACCGACAACCAGGAACACACCAACGATGAAAGCTAAACAGAGGAAGTGGTACGACCTCAAGGCCGCGCGCAACGCCGCCGGCAAGACGGTCGCGGAGTTGCGCATCTATGACGACATCGGCTTTTGGGGCACCACCGCCAAGGCGTTCGTCAACGAGCTGGATGCCGTGGCAAAGGACGCCGACGAGATCCTCGTGGCCGTCAATTCCGGCGGCGGTGATGTGTTCGACGGCTTCGCCATCTACAACGCACTGCGCCGCTACAGCGGCAAGGTGACGGCGCGCGTCGATGGCATTGCCGCCTCGGCCGCGTCGCTCGTCGTTATGGCGGGCGACACCATCGTCATGCCCGAGAACGCCATGATGATGATCCACAACGCCTGGACCATCGCCGCCGGCGACGCCGCGCAGATGCGCAAGACCGCCGAGCTGCTCGACAAGACGCGCGACGGCATCGTCGCCGCCTACCGCAACAAATGCGGGCTGACCGACGACGAGATTGTCGCCATGATGGACGCAGAGACGTGGATGACGGCGGCCGAGGCCAAAGATCGCGGCTTCGCCGATCAGATCGAGGCGCCCGTCAAGCTGCAGGCGTCTGTGCGCACCGGAGAACTGCTCGCACGGTTCGAGCACACGCCCGAGGCACTGCTGAAAGCGCTCGAAGCTCCGCCGGCGGAGCCGCCGAAAGCCGGAGCACCGGAAGCACCAGCAGCGCCGCCGGCCGCGCCGGTCGCTGCCACGCCGGCGCCCGACGCCGGCGCGCTCGCGCAACACGCCTTCGCAGCGTGCCGTGCTGCAGGCCTGCCGCAACTGGCTGAGGCTGTCGTGTCGGCCAGCGCGCTCGCCAGCAACGAAGCCATCGACGCCGTTGTCGCCCGCGCCAAAGATATCGCCGGCCTGTGCACGGCAGCACACCTTCCTGAACTGACCGCGCAATTCGTCGCCGACGGGCTCAACGCCGAACAGGTCCGCGCCCGGCTGTACGACCGCGTCATGGCAGCCAGCACGACGGGACTGTCGAATCGTCAGCCGCAGGCGGGTTACGAAACCAACGAGCGCAAGACCGGCCCGCACGGCCCAAGCATCTACAGCGCCCGCCGCAAGAAAACGTCTTCGGCTCTCGCCTGAAGCAACCCATTGGAGTCACCCAAATGCAGATCCAGACACAAGGCGTGCAAACCGCCGAATTCCTGCTGACCGAAGCCCCGGGCAGCCTCTCGCGCGAGCAGATCGCCGTGGCGGCGGGCGATGCGCTTCCCGCCGGCCAACTGCTCGAGCAGAGCGCCGACGGCAACGCCTACGCCCCGTACGGCACCACGGACGACGGCAAGGCCGCCGCCATCCTCTACGCACCGCTGCGTGCATCAGAGGGCAAGCGCCGCGCAACCGCCATCGTGCGCCTGGCAGAAGTGGCCGAAACCCGCCTCACCGGTCTGGACGCCAAAGCCCGCACCGACCTGCTCGCGGCCTTCATCGCCGTTCGCTAAGCACCCACACGAATTCAGGAGAACCCCATGGCTGATATGGCCCTGTTCAATGACGACGCCTTTTCCATGACGGCGCTCACCGCAAGCATCAACGAACTCGAGACGACGCCCTCGCGGCTGGCCGCCCTCGGCTTGTTCGAGGAAGAGGGCATGACCGTCACCACCGCGCAGATCGAGCGTGATGGCGAAACGCTGCAATTGGTCGCCTCGGCAGAGCGTGGCTCGCCCGGGCAAGTGGTTGTTGGCAGCAAGCGGCAAACCATTCCGTTCAACGCGGTGCACTTGCCGGAAATCGGCACCATCAAGGCGGACGAAGTGCAGAACCTGCGCGCATTCGGCGAAGAGACCGAGCTCGAAGCCCTGCAGACGGTGGTGAGCAAGCGCCTGCAGAAAATGCGCCGCCAGCTCGATGCCACCCACGAGTTCCACCGCATCGGGGCCATCAAGGGCCAGATCCTCGACTCGGACGGCCAGTCCGTACTGGTCGACCTGTTCGAGCGCTTCGGGCTGAAGCAACAGCAACTGCCCATCCTCATCGGCGACGTGCGTTCCTCCACGCTGGAACTGCTCGACATGGTGGAGGATTCGCTGGGCGCCGCCCCGCACACGGGCGTGCGTGCCCTGTGCGGGCGCAACTTCTGGCGGCAGTTGATGACGTCCAAGGACATCCGCGAAACGTACCTCAACACCCAGATGGCCGCGGCGCTGCGCGGCGACCCGCGCGACACGTTCGACTTCGGCGGCGTCACGTGGGAGCGCTATCGCGGCCGCGTTGGCAACGTCGGGTACATCGGCGACGACGAAGCCTACGCCGTGCCCGAAGGCGTGCCGGAACTGTTCATCACCCGTTTCGCGCCGGCGGACTACATGGAGGCCGTCAACACCAACGGCCTGCCGTACTACGCCAAGCAGGAAGCCGGCAAGTTCGGCAAGGCCGTTGAGCTCGAAGCCCAGTCCAACCCGCTGCACCTGTGCACCCGCCCACGCGCGGTCATCAAGCTGTCGGCCGCGACGGGCAAGGCGGCCTGATATGACGTTTCGGGACCACGTGGCGGATCTCGACGCCGCCGTCTTCGAGGCGCTCTCTGACGAGGTGCAAATCGACGGCAAGCCCGACCCGGTGATGGGCATGTTCTATTCGCCGTGGCTGGATGTCGAGCCCATGCGCGGCCAGCGCTCGGGCCTGCGTGAGCCGTTCGTGATCGTGCGTGATGCCGATGCGGCAGGCGTCCGCCCGCGTACGCGGGTTAGGGCACTGGGCGACGTGTACAGCGTCATTGAACTGCAACCCGACGGCTCGGGCACCACGAAACTCGTACTGAGGCCAGAACCATGTCCGTCACGTTAAAGGCAGAGCTGGACATTGCCGCCGCGCTGGCTCCGCTTGCAAGCCTTGGCAAAGACGCCATGCGCAACGCCTGGCGCCGCGCGCTGAAGAAGAGCGCCAACTGGGTGAAAGGCCAGACAGCAAAGCAGGTCTCGGCCGAGATGCACATCGCGCAAAAGCTGATACGGCAGCGTCTCTACTTCTTCTTGCGCAGCGCAGACAAAGGCAAGGTCTGGCTCGGTCTCAACGCCATTGAGGCCCACCGGCTCGGCAACCCGCGCCAAACGCGGCGCGGCGTATCTGTCGGCCGGCATCGATTCGACAAGGCGTGGATCTACCGAAGCAAGCGCGGCAGCCAAAGTGACGGCAAGGTGTTCCGTCGCGTCGGCAAGGCGCGCATGCCCATCGAGGGCGTCAAGCTCGACTGGGCAGACAAGGGCGAAGCCGCTTTCCGCAAAGCCGCTGCCGAGATCGAAGCGCGCCTCATGGTCTTACTGGAGCAGGAAGTGAAATACGAAATCCTCAAGGCAACCGGCCATGCTCGCTGATCTGCAGCAACTGTTCGACGCCGTTGAATCGCACCTCAAAGCGCAATTCCCGGACGTCGCCCTCATCGGCTGGGCGCCAGAAATCGAAGACAGCATGCCGCTGCCGGCCATCCTGCTGTACGTCGGCGCGCTGCGCCCGGGCACCGACCCGGGCACCGGCCAACCGGCGATCAACATCGTGATCGAGCTGCGCGTCGTTGGCGACCCGACCGAGCCGAACGCAGAGGCCGCCATGTGGGCACTCGCCGCACGGCTCATCAAGGTCTTGCACCACCAGACGTGGGGCCTGCCCGTCACCATGGCCGAGCTGGAGAGCGACGGCTTCCATCCAGACGGCATGCGCCCCGACCTCGACGGCTACAGCGTCATCGCCGCTGAATGGCGACATGAGTTCGACCTGGGCACGCCCGAATGGGCGTTTGAAGACACCAGCGGCACGACGGTCGATTTCGACATCCAGCCGCGCCACAGCGAGGCCGACCATGGGCTACGAAGCGGGTGAGGCAGACCGGCGGCTGGCGTGCATTGTGCAGGCCGGCGTGATAGCGCAGGTCGACCTCGCTGCTGCCCGCTGCACCGTCAACGTTGCAGACTGGACGTCTGACTGGCTGCCGTGGTGGTCGCGGGCTGCCGGCGCCGTGCGCGAATGGCGCCCGCCGTCGCCGGGCGAGCAGGCATTGCTCGTCTCGCCGTCCGGCTGCCTTGAAGGCGGCTTTGTCCTGGCGGGCTTCTATACGGACCAGCACGGCGGCGCGAATGGTCAATCGTCAGATTTGACGGCCACGGACTACCCCGACGGCGCCCGCGAGCATTACGACCACGCAGCGCACGAATACCGGCTTGCCGTACCGGAAGGCGGGCAAATCGTCCTGCAGGTGGGCGACACGTCGCTCACGCTGCGCGCCGACGGCGCTGTGCTGAAAGCGCCGCAACTGCGGGCCGACGTGCCGGCATCCACCTTCACAGGCAATGCGCTCGTGGAAAAGGCGCTCGCGTTCATGGGCGGTTTGTCAGGGCAGGGCGCCGCCGGCGGCACCGCTGTCGCCATCCAAGGCGGCATTCAAGCCACAGACGATGTGGTCGCCGGCGATGTATCCCTGCGCGGTCACTCGCACATGGAGCAGGGCGACGGCGCGCCGGTGGGCAAGCCGTTCTAGCTGCAGCACACATCAATCGCAAGGCGGCCACGTGCCGCCTTTTTTTTTCATTGGAGGCACCGTGGCCGTCGTCGGCATGAACAGACGCACGGGAGCGCTGCTCTCGGGCATGGACCACCTCCTGCAAAGCCTGACCGACATCCTGAGCACACGACGCGGCACCCGGCGGGAGCGGCCCGAATACGGCAGCGATCTACCCGATAAGGTGGATTTGCCCATCACGCGCGGCTGGGTTGCCGCCGCGCAGGCAGAAGCGGCACGCGCCATCACGCGGTGGGAGCCGCGCCTGCGCCTCTCGCGCGTGCGGGTGGAGGGCATTGAAGACGGCCGGGTGCTCTGGCGTGTCGTCGGCATCTACAACGAGCGGGCCGTCGATCTCAAGGTGACGTCATGAGCGTAATCGACCTCTCCGGATTGCCGCCGCCCGACGTTGTCGAACCACTCGACTTCGAGGCGTCCTACCAGCGGCTCCTCTCGACCTTCATGGGGCTCTGTCCGGAATGGTCGGCCACCATGGAATCTGACCCTGCGGTCAAGCTGCTGGAACTGCTCGCGTATGTCGACGTGCAGCAGCGCGCGCACGTGAACGATTCCGCACGCTCGACCATGCTCGGCTTTGCCGTGGGCGCCGATCTGGAACACCTGGCCGCTGGCTTGGATACAAAGCGACTTGTTGCCGTGCCGGGCGACACCGAAGCAATCCCGCCGGTGGCGCCCGTGATGGAGTCGGACACTAGCCTGCGCACGCGTGCTCAGGGCGCATTCGAGCGCCTTTCCGTCGCCGGCCCACGCGCAGCCTACGAATTGCATGCCCGCGCCGCAGACGGCCGCGTGGCAGACGCGCGGGCTATCTCGCCGGCGCCGGCGGAAGTCATCGTGTCGGTACTCAGCAACGAGGGCGATGGCACGGCGTCGGACGAGCTCGTCGAGCGCGTGCGGCAGGCGCTCAGTGATGAAGACGTCCGCCCGCTGGCCGACCGGCTGACGGTGCAGGCCGCGCGCATCATTCCATACCGGCTGCGCGTCGTTCTGTACCATTACCCGGGCCCAGAGGCTGAGCCGATGGTGGCCGCGGCATGGGAGCGCCTCAACGCCTATGCAAAGGAACAGCGCCGCATCGGCCGCGACGTGCGCCGCTCCGCCATCTTTGCGGCCGCACACGTAGCGGGTGTCCAGCGCGTGGAGGTTCCCGAGCCCGCCGAAGACATCATCGTCGACCTGACCGAGGCGTCTTACTGCGCGGGCATTGACGTGGTTGTCGGGGGCGCGGATGAGTGACAAAACGCTGCTGCCGGCAAACGCGACGCCGCTGGAACGGGCGCTGGCGCAGACCATCCTCACGCTGCTCGACACGCCTGTCCCGCTGAATCAGTTGTGGGATGTGGATACGTGCCCCGTACGGCTGCTGCCCTACCTGGCAAGCGCTCGCTCGGTCGACCGCTGGAACGCCAACTGGCCTGAAGAGGTCAAGCGCCGTGTCGTGCGAGACGCGTTTGCCGTGCACCAGCGCAAGGGCACAGCCGGGGCGCTGCGGCGCGCGCTCGAACCACTGGGCTATCGATTGACGATTCAGGAGTGGTGGCAGATGCAGCCGGCCGGCCAGCGGGGCACGTTCTCGCTAGACGTCGGCATCGAAAACACGGGCGTCACAGAGGCAACCTACCAAGAGATCGAGCAGATCGTCGACGACGTTCGACCACTCTCGCGGCACCTCACCGGCCTGACAGTCAGCGCCGAGATTGCCGGCTACGTTGGCGCACAGGCTGCCTGCTTCGATGGCGACACGGCGACTGTGTACCCGTACATGCCTGAAGTTGTTACCACAGAAGGCCCCACCCACTCGGCGGTGGCCGCCCACGTTGTTGAAATCACTACGGTATCGAATGGCTAAGTACTTTGCGACTTTGACGGAGACGGGCGAAGCCAAGATGGCTCGCGCGCTGCTCTCCAATACGATGGTCCCGCTCACCGAGATGGCCGTGGGCGATGGCGGCATCGATGGTGGCGGCGACGCCGATGTGATGCCGAGCGCCGTGCAACGCGCTCTGGTGCGCGAGCGCCTGCGCCGTCCGCTGAACCGCCTCGTTCGCGACGAGAAGAACCCCAGCATCGTCATTGCCGAGGTCTACCTGCCCGAAGAGTTGGGCGGGTGGTGGTCGCGCGAGCTGGGTCTGTACGACGAAGAAGGGGATCTGTTCGCGGTCGCCAACGTGCCGCCCAGTTACAAGCCGGTGCTCGCAGAGGGCTCCGGACGCGGACAGTTTTTCCGCATGATGTTGATCCACAAGGCGGCAGGCAGCATCGTGCTCAAGATCGACCCCGCCATCGTCGTGGCAACGCGCGAGTATGTCGACGAGCAGGTCACAGCCGTTCGCATGGCCGTGACAGGTGATGCGGACAAGCGCTACGCAACCAAGGAATCGGTCGCGGCGCTCTCCCGGCATGTCGATGAGGTCCAAGAGATTGCAGCCGATGCGTTGCCGCGCTCGGGTGGCGTGGTCACTGGCATCGTTGACATCAGCGGCCCATCGAACGAGCTGCTTTTCACTGACACGGCCCAACCCATCACGGTAGGTCGCTTTCGTGTGGTCCCCAGCAACGGGAGCCTCATCATCGACCGCAATACGGCCGCCGAGGGTGATTTCTCAACGTATGTACGTGTGTGCGCAATCGATGGGAACGGCAACATGTCCACCCCAGCCGGTGTCCTGGCCGATCTGTTCAAGACGCGCGGTGGGATCAATCTACCGGCCTACAACAAAGACGGACGAGGGTTCCTCGAGTTCGGTGGCGATACCGTCATCTGGCGCATGTTCATGGTTGCCTCCACCGGCAACCTCGTCCTCAACGGCTACAACGCCGACGGAAGCAATCGGAACCAGCCGTTCTATATCAACTACACGACCGGCCGTTTCGGCTTCGCGGTGCGCCCGCTCTTCGAGGGCGCAACTCCGTGGGATACGGCCAACCTGCCAAATCCCCTTACGACGGACGGCGGGGGCTTGGTGGCCAACAAGGGTCTCTATTTTGGTGTCGGTTACGGCAGGTCCGCGCTGACGGTCTCGTCCAACGGCACGGATTCCATCGGCGGCGCATTCACGGAGTGGAACGCCAACCGGACGCCGGCGCTTCAGATCGATTGCCCGTGGAACGAAGCGGCCTACATGGGCATTCGCTGGACACAGTGGGGCGCCCGCCACCTTGCGGCGATTGACTGCTATGCAGGCGGTAGCGATGCAACTGTTCCCTATATCTCCATGCACGTCGGAGGCCGCGTCAACGCTTTCACTTTCGGCGGCAGCGGCACCCTGGTCGCTCAAGGCGACATACACGCTGGCAACGGTGGCGGCATCCTTGCCACCAACGGCAACGTCTACATGTCGTGGGCTGGGCAGTGGCTTTCCACGTACCTAACGGGACTGAGCGGTGGCAAAGCCAACTCGGGCGCGGTATGCCAATGGAACACCGACATCACTGAGTTTGGTGGCGTCTCTACCGGGTCAAGCTCCGGTCAAGCCGACCTGCCTGCGCCTTACGTCCTCGTCGGCCTACGCAACGGCTTCTACACGCACTACCTTCGCGCAGTCCAACTGCGCAACCAATAAGGATACAGCCAATGCTCACCCATGATGAACTGATCTTCTGCCTGCAGCAGAAGTACCCCGATCTCGTTCACGGCGTCGATTTTTGGGTCGGCCAGAGCATGTGCCCCGACACCGGCCAGCAGACCGAAGCCGCGCGCATCATCGCGTGGCACGCAGACGGCCAGCCCACCGACGAAGAGGTTACTGCGCTGATTGAGCAGCACGGCGAAGCGGCACGACTTCACGTGTTGGGCCAACGTGCCCGCGAAGAGCGCGACCGTCGCCTCATGGCAGCCGACGCCATGTTCTACAAGGCCATGGACACTGGCGACGCCAGCAAGGCGCAACAGGTCGGCAAGTACCGGCAGGCACTGCGCGAGGTGCCCGACCAGCCCGGTTTTCCTGCCGATTTCACCTGGCCGGATATCCCGGATGCGCTGTCGGATCGGGCGCTCTCAGACGCCCAAGACACCGAGGCCCAGACCTCAGACACGTGACGCATGCCCCATAGGAAACCGACGCGCCGCTCCCTACCGTAAAGAGAGTCATCGGCGCACCCGTCACGCACAGGCGCCCATGACCACCCGTCACACGTTCAACTGTTCAGGAGCAATCATGGCAAAAGTCGTCGTCACCCTTGTGGGGCACAACAAAGAGAATCTCGTCGGTCCGGCCGTGACGGTTGGCACGGCGCGTTGGGGCCATAACGGCGTCGATTTCGGCAAGGAAATCGAGATCGCAGAAGGCACCTACACCGTCACGGTGTACAGCGCCGGCAAGGTCATCCACACGCAACACGCTCACGTCCCGCGCGACGGCCGGTATCCCATCGAGATCGATATCGACAACTGAGTCGACGCCGCCGGCCTGCCGTAAGGGCCCCTGACCGCACACCCAAACGAGCCCCGCCACCGAGCGGGGTTTTTTCATGTCCACTTCCCATCGAGGAGCCGCATGGCATCTTCTTTCTTCCACGGCATCACCACCACGATTGTCGACACGGGCCCGCGCCCGATCGCCGTGCCGTCGTCGTCCATCATCGGTTTGGTCGACACGTACACGCCGGGCCCGGATCTCGTGCAGCCCGATGTGCCGGTGCAGATCACCAACCCGCGCGAGGCAGCGCAGGCCTTCGGCCAGAACAGCGCCATCACCCGCGCCATCAAGGCCATTCAGGAGCGCACGTCGGCCGTCATCGTCGCAACCGGCGTTGCGGATTCCGACGATGCAGACGCGCTAACCTCAAGCGTCATCGGCGGCACCACGGGCGCTGGCATGCGCACGGGCCTGCAATCGCTGCTCGACGCCAAGTCGCGTTTCAACGTGCAACCGCGCCTGCTGATCGCGCCGGGGTTCACCGCACGCCAGCCAGTGGCGACGGCCGTGGACGCACTGGCGTCCAAGCTGCGCGCCATCGGCATCATCGATGGGCCGAACACCACCGACGAAGCTGCGCTCGCGTATGCCAAGAACTTCGGTTCGAAGCGCCTGTACATGGTCGACCCGGGCGTGCGCACGTGGGACACCACCGCCAACGCAGAAGCCGAGGCACCTGCATCCGCCTTTGTCGCAGGCCTGTTCGCGTACACGGATGCGCAGTACGGCTACTGGGCGTCGCCGTCCAACAAGGAATTCGTCGGCATCACTGGCACCGGCCGGCCCATCGAGTTTCTCGACAACGATCCAACCTGCCGCGCCAACCTGCTCAACGAAGCTCGCATCGCCACCGTCATCCGCGACGGTGGCTACAGGCTGTGGGGCAACCGCACGTTGTCGGCAGACCCGAAATGGTCGTTCGTCACGCGTGTGCGCACGCTCGACATCCTCATGGATGCCGCGCAGGCCGGCCACAAATGGGCGGTCGATCGTGGCATCACCAAAACGTACGTGCACGACGTCACCGAAGGCCTGCAGGCGTTCATGCGCGACCAACGCAACGCGGGCGCGCTGATCAACTTCGAGGTCTACGCAGACCCGGTGCTCAACACCGCCAGCCAGATCGAGCAGGGCCGCGTCGTGTGGAACGTGCGGTTCACCGATGTCATCCCCGCAGAAAACCCGATCTTCCGCTTCGAAGTCACCAACGAGTGGCTGACCGAAGTGCTCGACACCAAATAACGGAGGCACACGTTGGTACCCGAGACACTCTACAACTTCAATCTGTTCGTTGACGGCACGAACCTCGCGGGGCAAGCGTCGGAACTGACGCCACCCAAGCTCAAGATCAAGACGGAGGACTACCGTGCCGGCGGCATGGATGCGCCCGTCAAGCTGGACATGGGCATGGAGGCGATGGAAGCCTCGTTCTCGCTCGTCACGCTGTCCACCGCCGTGCTGAAGCTCTTCGGCCTGGCCGATCAGAACGCCTTTAACGGCACGTTCCGTGGCGCCTTGCGCACCAAAGACGGCAAGACCCGCAGCGTCGTGCTCGTCCTGCGAGGCATGCTCTACGAGGTCGATCCCGGCTCGTGGAAGCCCGGCGAGAAGTCCGAATCCAAGTACTCCGTCAGCGCTGATTACTACAAGCTCGAGATCGACGGGCGCGTCTGGCACGAGATCGACGTGCTCGGCTGCAAGCGCGTCATCGACGGCGTTGACCAGCTCGCCGAGGTGCGCGCCGCCATCGGCATGTAAGGCCCCACAAGAGACACATCAAGATGCAAACCACCACCATCAAGCTGAAGTTTCCTGCCACCGTCAACGGCGTCAAGGTCGATGCGCTCACGCTGCGCCAGCCCACCGTGCGCGACATGCGCGTCGCCGGCCAGCAGTCGGGCGGCGATGAAGAGCTGCGCGAGATCCTGCTGTTTGCCTCGCTGGCCACCGCCGGCCAGAACGACATCGAGGGCCTGACCTACGTTGACTACCAGCGCGTGCAGCGCGGCTACTTTCGGCTGCTGGCCGACCGCGAGGGTGCCGATGCGGGAGGTCAAGCTGCTGACCAAGCGCCTGCTGGCGATGGGCGTCAGCCCGTCTGAGATTGATGCGATGACGGTCGACGACATGGTGTGGTGGTTGACCGACTGACGCGCCGCCGTGGCGCCACTGAGCAGGAGAATGCATGGCAACAAAAGACATTGCGCTCGGCATCCTCATCGGCGGTGCGGTCAGCTCCACACTGGGTCGTGCCGTCAACGAGGTCGGCAGCAAGCTCGACGCACTGAAGAAACGTGCCGGCGAGGCCCGCGTCTGGCAGAACGCCATTGGCGAGACGCAACGCCTGCAGCGCGAGTTTCGCGATCTGCACGCCGCCGGCGACCGCGCGGCAGACAAGGTGCGCATCAAAATCGAGCGCAACACCCGCGCGATACGCGAAGCCGGATTCGAGGTCGACCGGCTCGACCGCTCGTATCAACGGCTCGGCCGTACCGCACGCGGGCTGGAACTGCGTGCGCGCGGCACTGAGCTTGTCGCCAGTGGCCGAGACAGCCTGCGCAATACCATGGGCGACACTGGGAAGTTCGTCGCCGCCGCCGCAGTGCCGACGGCCATCTCCGCCAACTACGAAGCCATCATCCGCGACATCGCCATCAAGGCGGGCGCCGCGCGCACCGACAAAGAGCGCGAGATGAGCAGCGGCATTGCCGCCTCCGCACAGCAAAGCGGCATCGGCCGCAATGTGCTGGCGGATGCCGTCAACCAGATGGTGTCGGCCGGCATGGATCTCGACCGCGCGCTGTCGTTCGCGCCGCTGGTGGGCAAGTTCTCCGTCAGCCAGGGCGCCGACCCGAAAGAAACGGCGCGGATGATCCAGGCGCTCGAGCAGAACGCCAAGATATCCGACCCGGCAAAGATGGCCCAGGCGCTGGAAACCATCGCGTTTCAGGGCAAGGAAGGCTCGTTCGAATCGAGCGACATGGCACGCTGGTTCCCGGTGCTGCTGGCCGACATGCAGAAGCTGGGCATCGTCGGCAACTCATCGGTCGAGCAGCTCGGCGCGCTGCTGCAGGTGCAGATGAAAACCGCCGGCAGCGCAGACGAGGCCGCCAACAACACCAAAAACTGGTTCTCCAAGATCGGCAGCGCCGAGACGGCAGGCAACTACGCCAAGGCCGGCATCGACTATCAGGCCAAGATGCGCGAGGCCATCGGCAAGGGCTGGAGCACGATGGAAGCTTCCTTCGTGCTGGCCCGCGCGTACATCGAGCAGGCCGACCCGGAGAAAGCCAAGCAGCTTGCCGCCGCCGCAAAGCAGTTCAACAGCGAATCCGACCCCGCCAAGCGCGACGCGCAGATGCGTGCGTTTGAAGAGACCATGAAGACCGGCGATCTCTTCAACGACATGCAGGTCAAGGCCGCGCTGACCGCCTACATGCAGAACGCCGATCTTTACCAGCGCTTGAAGAACGAGGGCGCGAAGGCGGCGGGCGAGATCGAGAAAGACCTGGAAGACCGCCGCGCCAGCTCCAAACAGAAATGGGCCGAAGTCGGGCAGGCGTGGGATGAAGCCATGCGCCGCATCGGCGATGCGCTCAAGCCTGTGACGGATAGCGTGGCGGATCTCGCTGCCGGCGCCGGTAACTCGGTCGGCAAGCTGGCGGCGGAATCGCCCAAGGCCACCGTCGCCATCGGCGGCGTGCTGGCGTCTATTCTGGCGTTCAGGACCGGGCGCGCCGTATGGAAGATCGGCAAGGGCGTTGCCGACATCGCTCGTGGCAACGCCGTTGCGGCGGGCGTGGGTCGCACGGCCGGGGTGGCTGCCTCTGCCGCCAAGGTGGCACCGGCTGCAACAAAGGCACCCGGCGTGCTGGGCGCTTCGGGCCGGTTCCTGAAAGGTGCAGCGCCCAAGCTGGGCAAGGTCGGCGCTGTCGCGGGCGTTTTGGCGCTGGTGGGCACGGCCGGCATGGCAAGCGCCCAAGCGGCCGAGGGCCCCGGCTCCAAAGCCGATAAGGCCAAAGCCATCGCGGGCATTGGCGCAGGGCTGGCGGGCGAACTTGCCGGCGGAGCTGCGGGCCGCGCCATCGGTGCAATCGCCGGCACCGCCATCGCAGGGCCCATCGGCACGGTGGTCGGCGGGCTGCTGGGCGGCATGCTGGGTTCGTACCTGGGCGGCACGGCGGGTAGCGCCGCAGCAGGGTTGGCGCTGGGCAGCACCAAGCCCAAGGCCGCGATGGAAGCCGGTAAGCCCGTTCTGCCAGCAGGCGCCGTGGAGGCGCTTGGCACGGCCAGCGCGCTCGCCAAGGCACCACCGGCACCGCCGCCGCAGATCGACCAACGTTTCGAATTCGCCCCGCGCATCGCCCTGACAGTGCACGGCGACGTCAAAGACCCGCGCCAGCTTGCCGAGGAGTTGATGCCCCACCTGCGCCGCCAGTTCGACGAATACGCCGCGCAGCAACGCCGCGCCGCCATGTCGGATCGCCCGCATCTGTAACGGAACACACCATGGATTTTCAGACCTTCGCATCCGCAGCGGCAACGCATGCGGCGCGCGCGGCCGAGCATGTCCGGCAGATGGAGCGGTTGCTGGACAAGCCGGACGGCACAGGGGAAGCCAACGCCCATCGCCGCGAGGCGCAGGCCTTGGGCGACCTGAACAGCGCCGGCACCGCGCTTGCCGCTGCCGCTGAAGCCATTGGCGGCGTAGGCCGAACGGCTGCAGGCAGAGGTGCAGCGCAGCGCGCGCTCGGCCTGACGGATACCGCGCTGGCCGGCATCCAGCGCACCGCCGCGGGCGAGCGCTTCGCATCCGTCCTGCGCGCCGCGCAAACCACCAGCGACGCACTGGCAACCGTACGCCGCCGCCTCGATGCCGTGCTGCCCGCCGTCACGCCCAGCGTGCGCAGCCTGGTGCCCAGCTACGCCCTCGGCCCGGACAAGTTCCTCGGCGCCGGCCAAGCCGCAGGCGCCACCGAACGCCTGCTCGTGCTGTCGACCGATGAAGGCGAGCAATTCCAGTTTGGCCTGAGCACCGCCGCATACGACCGCCTGCGCCGCGAGACCCGCTACAACATCGCCGCGCAAGAACGCATCCAGCGGCAAGAGGCATTGCAGGCCGTGGGCGCCGGCGGCGACACCATCACCGTATCAGGCGCCATCTTTACCGCCGGCGGCGCGGGGGCAGGGCAGCTTGATCGCCTGCGGGCGATTGGTGCCGCGCTCAAGCCCGTGCAGCTCACCACCGGCTCGGGCGACGTGCTCGGCCGCTACTTCCTCGACCGCGTGGGCGAAGAGCAAGGCGCGCTGCTGGCCGATGGCACGCCGCGCAAACAGGGTTTCGATTTGGAGTTCCGACGCTATGGCGATGACTATCAGAACATCTGACGGCGACGTGCTCGACGTGCTCTGCTACCGCGCATATGGCACGCTGGCCGGCACCGTGGAAGCCGTGCTCGATGCCAACCCGGGCCTCGCCGCACGCCGCCAGCCGTACGCCGCCGGCGTGGAGATATACCTGCCCGACCTCACGCCCCCACGTGACGAGCCCATCCAGCTCTGGACGTAGCCCATGGAAGCCCAATTCGAAGTCCTGGCAGACGGCAAAGACATCACCGCGCTGCTGCGCGATCGCGTGCTGGAGATCCGCACCACCGACAAGCCCGGCATGGAATCCGACCGCTGCGAGATCCGCCTCGATGACCGCGACGGCAAGATCGCCTTCCCGCCCAAGGGCGCCAAGCTGCGCATCTCGTTCGGCTGGGCCGGCAAAGGCCTATCCACGCGCGGCACCTACGCCGTCGACGAGATCGAACTGAGCGGCCCGCCCGCCACCATCGTCATACGCGGCAAGCCAGCCGACATGCGCGCCACGGCCAAGGCGCAGCGCAACGCCAGCTACACCGGCACCACGCTGACGGCCATCGTGGCAAGCGTGGCCGCGCGGCACGGGTGGAAGCCCGCCTGCACGATCGAGGCACAGGTGCAGCGCGCAGACCAGTTCGGCGAGAGCGATCTGCATTTCATCACCCGGCTTGCAAAGCAGTACGGCGGCACGGCAACGGTCAAGGGCGGGCGGCTGATCGTTGCCCCGCGCGGCGGCGGCAAATCCGCAGACGGCAAGCCGCTCGCGCCCATCGTGCTGCGGCCGGAAGACCTGATGCGCTACCGCCTGACGTTTCCGGATCGCAGCAGCGTCGGCGGCGTCAAAACCCGCGCGCACGATGCCAAGACCGGCCGCAAGATCGATCTGTACATCCCCAACCCGGACGCGCCCAACGGCGGCCCCGCGCAGGCCACGCACACCGATCGACACGTGCACGCCAGCCCGCAGGCCGCCAAGGCCGCCGCCAAGGCCAAGCTGCAAGACATGAACCGCAGCACCGCCGAGGGCGATCTGGAGATGATGGGCCGGGCCGACATCAGCGCCGAGAAAACGCTGCGCCTTGAGGGCTTTAAAGCCCAAGCCGATGGCGACTACCTGGCCGATACCGTCACGCACATCTACGCCAACAAAAGCTGGCTGGTGAACGTGAGCCTGAACGGCGGCAACACCGGCAAGGCCAAAGCCGGCCAGGGCAAGCCGAAGAAGGCAGCCAAGGTGACCAACCTGGTCATTCCTGCGCCGCCCAAGTAACAAGACACACGCGCTCGCAACTGCGGCCGCATCCCAAACAGCCCGCCACTCGGCGGGCTTTTTTCATTTCCAAGCCATGAACAAACACACCTTCAGCAAGGCTGCAGCCTTGCCGCCCGCGCTTGCCGATCGCTGGTGGCCGCACATCGAGGCCACGTGCAAGCGCTTCGGCATCTCCACGCCCGCACAGCAGGCAGCGTTTATCGCGCAGATCGGGCATGAGTCCGGCGGCTTCACCCGCGTAACGGAATCGTTCAACTACGCCGTGGCCGCGCTTCCGGCCATGTTCTCGCGCGTCACGCCCGCCTTGGCCGTCACGCTCGGCCGCAAGCCCGGCGAGCGTGCCGTGTCGCTCGAGCGGCAGATGCGCATCGCCAACATCGCCTACGCCAACCGCTACGGCAATGGTGACGCCGCCAGCGGCGACGGCTGGCGCTACCGGGGCCGCGGCCTCAAGCAAATCACCTTCCTGGCCAACTACCGCGAGTGCGGCCACGCGCTCGATCTGGATCTCGTTACGCACCCCGAGCTGCTGGAGCGCGATGAATACGCCGCGCTCTCCGCCGGCTGGTACTGGTGGGCCTTCGGGCTGGGCAAGCTGGCCGACGCCGGCAAGTTTGACGAGATCACGCGCCGCATCAACGGCCCCGCCATGGAGGGCGCAGAGCCGCGCCGCGCGCGCTGGGCGGTCGCCAAACAAGCATTGGGAGCATGAATGGCAGAGCAAACAGGTTGGGGCGCGCTACTGCGCGTGGTGGACACGATTCTGCCCAGCGCGGCCGGCGCGCTGGTGTCGTTGCGCTTCATACCGGGCACGCCGGTGCAGCGCGTGGCAGCGCTGCTGCTGGGCATTGCCTGCGCGCATTACCTGGGCAACGGCGTCATTGCTTTGTGGCACGTGCCAGCGGGGCTTGAGTCTGACGCCATCAAGTTCATCGCCGGCGTGTTCGGGCTGACCATCGTCGGCTACGCATACGGCGAGCTTCCGGCGCTGCGGCGCCTGGTGCACGACTGGCTGCAGCAGGCAGCCCAACGCTGGACAGGAGGCCGCAAAGAATGACGCTCAGCCAACACGACGTGCTCACCGCCATCGACATCGTGGCGCTCGTGGGCATCTGCGCGGGGGCGGCCTGGTCTGCACTCACGCAGGCCATTCCGCATGGGCTGCGCGGCGCGCTGCTGCTGTGTGCAGTCGCCCTGTGCGCGCTCGGCAGCGCCTCCACTGCGCTGGGCGCCAATCACGACATCGCCACCGTGCAACTGCATTGCGCGCTGGCGGTGGCGGGGCTGTGGGTCACTCACATCATCCGACAAGGCAAAGCCAATGAACTTCGCAACGATCCGCCTGGTGGCAGTGGCGGCGGTAGCTGCAGCAGCCGCGTGGGGCTGGCAGGCAAACCGGTACGACAAGACCATCGCGCAACTGCAACGCGACCACGCCATCGAGCGCCAGGCCGCCGTCGATACCGTCGTGACGGCGCTGCAGGCTGCCATCGACAAACACCGGCAGCTTACCGACCAGCTCGACGCGCTCGACCGTACCCATTTCTCGGAGATGCAACGTGCCACCGCTGAAAACACGCGCCTGCAGCACGCTCTTGCTGTTGGCACTGTACGGATGTCAGTGCGCGCCCGTTGCCAGCCCGACGCCGACACCGGTGCCGGCGCAAGTGAAGATCAGCCCGGCGCCGGCCTGGGCGATGGAGCCGCCGGCCGATGTGAGCTATCTGGAGAGGATGCGGCGGATCTTGTCGATCTCTTCGCCGGGGCGGAGCGGGATGCCGAGAAACTGAGGTATTTGCAGGGGAGGGAGCGGGCGGTGCGGGGGGCTAATGTTTGTATCCAGCTTTAACAACGTAGTGGGCTTCGGAGCGAGCGGTCCGTCGATACGTGGATTAACCGCACCGCCTTTTGTCCACTGTAGTGGCTCGTTCCAATAGTACGGTCCCTGAGGTCACTAACGAAAGGTGCGTCTAGTACACTGGCTCTCATTAATGACAGAACTTGGGGGGCTTGATGACGTCAGAGCTTGGAGTGCCCGTAGAAGGCGAACAAGAGTTACCGCAGAAGGAAATCACGGCTGGATTGTTTCCGCTTCAGATGCATTTGCCTGCGCGGCCCGGAACCTCGGAGGCCGGGGTCTCTCTCAGCATTCATACCCCCGTTACCACGCTTCTTGGTCCAAACGGAACGGGCAAAACCCAAGTAATGCGCGGGCTAAAGGCGTCGCTCGCTAACTTGTTGCCGCAGAGGGGTGTTGGTGGGCAAGTCCGCTTTCTGGCAGCGGGTCGCGTGGCGCCCCTGGAAGGTTTCCGGTCTGCGCTCACTGCGACATATATTCCGAGCGACGCGGCCGCAGTAGGCCATATATCTCAAACTCAACAGCGCTGGGGGTTCGAATCAATTGTTGGTGATGTGCTGGCTCTGCACGACCGCCCTGACTTGCGTATCAAAGTCGAGGCGCGATTGCACAAACTTTTTAAGCGCAATTTGACGCTTGAATGGACCCAGACGGGCTTACAGGTAGGCTTCTCTTCCAAAGAGGGAAGATTCTTCACCAACACAGAGGCAAGCGGTGTACTTCATCTCATCGGGATTCTGACTGCGCTTTACGATGACAATGTTGCCGCGCTTCTCATAGATGAGCCGGAAATTTCCCTTCATCCCCAATTGCAAGCGTTTCTTCTTGGTGAGATTAACAACGTTGCGGGGGACCCTCTTAGCGATTCGTCTAAAAAGATAGTCGTCATCTCTACGCATTCCCCGAGCATGCTGAAGTTGCGAACGGTCGCAGATTTACCTGGCCTCGTATTCTTCACTAACCGAGTCAGCGCCCCTGTCCAACTATCTCCCACAGATTCCATTCTGCAGCGGCGGAAGCTGGCAGCCTTCGTCAGTCGGATTGCGGAAACGCACAAGAGTGCATTTTTCTCTGAGACCGTGCTGCTTGTTGAGGGGCCGAGCGATGAAATCATAGTGAACGCGCTAGAGCAATCACTGAAATGCTCATTGGCCGGCAATGGTGTGAGTGTTCTGCCAGTCATAGGGAAAGGGGAATTTTCTGAAACGCTGCAACTGTTTCGGCTCATCGGGAAGCGCGTTGCGGTGCTGGCAGACCTAGATGCGCTTGCGGACGATGCTTCGTTAATCAATTCTTTCCAAGTAAGCAAAACAGCAAACGAGCTAGCTATTGACCGCGCGCATGACGGCTTTGCTGCAATGGCAGCTAAGGTGAAGTCGGTGGTGGGACAGGTCATCCGTGATCACGGAAACGTACTTGCTGATTTGTCGGCGACGCATCGGTATCTGTCCGATTTGGAGGACGGTAAGCCGACCGATAAAGCGACTACACGGGCCGCGTACGTTTCGCTATTGACTACACCGATTGAGCAGCTTGAGAAGCTTTCTTGCGGAACTGAAATTGCGAGAGCGAGGAGGATGCTCGACAGCTTTCTAGAGGTGCTAGAGGCGGCCGGATGCTTTGTGTTGCGCAGAGGAACGATTGAAGACTACTACTTTGCCACAGGATTCCTGTCTGGCTCCGGCAAGCCAGAGGCCGCGGTCAACGAGACACTCGGGTTTGCGGATTTGAGTGAATCCCAGATATCTGAACGCTACGCCGATGTCGTCAGGGCCATCCTTCACGTCGCCCCAGACTCCCGGTTTGACGAAAATCTCTTCTTGCGCTCGCACTTGGCCAGTGCCTTGGCACTTCTTTTTCAAATGGCGCAGGCGACGACTGCAGACGGAGATTTAGAGGCCATCGTGAAAGCTGCAAGTCCACAGGCAGCAGCGTTGTTCAAATTTGCCATGGTAGATGATCTTCCCAATGGGAAGATGGCAATCAATGTTGATATGAGGTCATCGCTTTTCCTGCGTCGCACTTTCCCTGCAGTGGTAACGCGAGAAGAGAACCTCAGTCAACGTGTAGACCAACTCCTTCCGCCGATCAGCTAAGGCGCCTTCCAATCGTGTTGTGCGTGTCGCACCATGGGTGTGGCACGCAAAACAAGGGGGCTCGCAGGTTGGCCAACGATGCGAGCCCATCCCACCCCCTACACCCCCGCCTCAATCAAATCCGAAATCTGCACCGACGCGCGCGCGAAGTCAGTCAGCGCGCGGGCGCGCTTGTGCCGATAGCTGCCGGCGGAGATCACGACGGGTTCTTTGGCGTCGTCGTGCTGCAAGACGATGAGCATGCCGGTGTAGCGGTCTGCCTGGTAGATGTGTTTGTTGAGCAGTTGCAGCGCACGCTCGACGTCGGCGGGGTAGAGGCTGGCGAGCTCTTCCGGTGTGAGGGCTGCGCGGGGCGCGGCGTCGATGCGCGGTTGCGCCGTGAACTGGCCGGTCTTGCGGATGGCCGGCAGGACGATGGACGTGACCCACTTGCGGAAGCGGTATGGCACGGTACCGGGCTTCACTGCGTCTCGGCATCGCAGGACGAGGGTGTACATGCCCGATTCACTGACGATCGCCTGCAAACGGGCGCCGCCGCGCCGGCCAGTTAAGCCCTCAGTTAAGCTGAGGGTCATTCGTTCGTCACTATCGAGCGACCGCAAGGCTTCGCTCGGATTCGACAATCCCAAGGCAAGACAGACGTCTGCGGCAACGAACCATGGCTCTCCGTCGCGCATGACAACGCGTACCGAGTGGGATTCGAAATTGAACGTGTTCTGAGTAGAGGCGAGCGCGGACGCGCTGCTGAGATTTTCAGTCATAGCAGACTCCTGTGGTGCGGTTTTTGTACCGCCCACCACGCGGCCAAGCGTGGGGGGTGGACCGAAGCGGGGTTGGCCGACCGGACCACAGGCTCCGGCACCCCCGAAGGAGTCCCCACCCGGCCCACCATAGGAGATGCCAAGCGTGCGCAAACAAAGAAGCCGCGCAAATACTTAGGCGCGGCTTGATTGCGCCTGTGGAAAACCGGGCGGCCAAGCCCGTGTGCCGGTGTTTCCGGCGACTGGCCGAGTATACGGCGGGTGGGGAGACGGTGCAATGTTCGGGTGTAACGGATCAGGCAGCCTTGGCGGCTGTGAGCGGGTAAGCGCCGTCTGCTTTCGGCCAGGAGCTGCCGTTCCCATATGCTGCGTAACACAAACACGCTATTACCGATGAAAGTCATCCTAATCCTCCCCTTGCTGGTCTCGACGTTGGCCATTGCCGCACCGGACGAAGCGGTGGTCCAGGAAATGGCGAAACGCACCGGTCTTAGCCCGTCGGACATTCGGAGAAACTACGACGCCTGTAGTAGTGGCGAGACGCAATCGATGAAGGTCTGTGCAAGCTATCGGTGGACGAGAGAGGACATTCGCCTCAATACCGCCTACGAGCAAGCGATAGTGAAAGCAAAAGAGGAGGGTTTCGAAGCCTCGCTTATTCGCGCGCAGCACGCGTGGCAGGCGTATCGCGATGCAGCATGTACATATGAAGGGCAGATGGGAGCTGGGGGTGGTGCATATGAGGGGCTATACATTCTCTCGTGCAAAGAACAACTTACAAAGGAGCGAGCTGACCGGTTGACCCCGTGACGCGGCAATCAGGACAGTGACCTGTTCGGGGCGGCGAGGGCCGCCGGTTACCGACGCATCGACCGCATCCGGCCAGAAGTGGCTACTGTAGGAAGAGAGCAAGGCAATGAAGCTACTTCGCGACGGGAATTTTTCTGGAGCCGTTAGGGTTCTGTTGTTTCTCTTCGGTGTCGGCATCGGCTATGTGGCGCTTGCTTGCGACGTCGCACCAAGTGCCCTCCGAATCATCGTTTTCATGAGTGCTGTAGTTCTGTGCGCCTTAGGTGGATACAGCTCTTGGGCACATGTGCTTGGGGTGCAACCATTTGGAGAGTCCTCTTGGCGAAAAGCGAAGAAGACATACAAGGACGATGCGTAAGGCCCGCCGCCGCTAACGATAGTTTGAGCATTTGGGTCTCGTCACCGTATGGTGGTGAGACCTGAGCAACATACATAGGCACCGCGTCCGTCCGCTGACGGTCAGATGTAGCCATTCGAGAAGGTGTGTAAGTGAATCCGTTTAGGTGGATTGACCATGCTGTAAACCATCCTGGCTGGAAAGGCATTGCTTGTCGCGTGCCGCTGTGCTTGGCGATGGTGGCGACCGTCTATTGGCTGCGCGATGGAATCCTGTGGCTGAACGCCAACGTGCTCCATAGCGACAGCGTCGTTCCGAGTGCCGCGAGGCATCACGCCAACATCGTTGTCTTCAGGTGGTTTGGAGCGCTGTGGCTATCGCTGGAAATGGTCCTCGCGATTCGGTTGCTTTACCGGCAACACTTGGATAAGAAACGGGACTAGCTGTTATGACTTTCGCCTTTCAATGCGCCACGTGTGGAGAAACTCACGAAGGCATGCCCAGCTTTGTCGCTGCTGCTCCGGTGAGCTACTACGAAATACCAGCAACTGAGAGGGAAGCGCGTTGCGACAACAATGCCGACATTCTCGGGATCGATAGGTAGTAGAGAAATGCGCGCCATTGTTGCGTTGATTGCTTTCCTAGCCAGCAGCCTCGCCTGGGCCGGTTACGATGTTCACGTTAGCCAGCCTTTTGCGACCGCTCCCGGCCAAACTCGGACATTGGTGGTGGTCACGGGACCGGCCGCCCGCCGATCAGAACCGGTCGCTCAACCTGTTCACTCGATTCGAGATTGAGGCTGTTCGACGTCAGGTTGATTCCGCTCGTTGTACTCGCTATTAGGTCGAGATCTTCTCGGAATCAGCCACTGGCGCACAATGCGACTCGACGGCTCAGCGTACATTCGCGCGATGGATACGCTCAGGCAGGCAGAAAGCAACAGATAACCGACCAGAACCGCCAGTTTCTCGTCGCCCGTCACGCCGGAAGGCGGGAAAATCGTCCGCAACAGGCCCAGCACGATAAGGTGAAACAGATAGAGTTCATAGCTAAGCCTTCCGAACCCTGCTAGCACAGTGGACGCACGCGTGCTTCGTACCATTGATCCGTCCGGGCGATCATTTGCGGCCAGCAGCAAAACCGCAGTGCCGAAGGCCATTGCCGTGACACCGAACACGTTGCTTTCGTGGATCGGCCAGGCCAGATAAACGAACGTCATGGCCACCGCCGTCGGCCACGCCAACACGCTCCACGCGCGGCCACACCACACGGCGCGCCTCGCGAGCAGCGCCGCGCAACAGCCGGTGGCGATTGCGTCGAAGCAGGCGAAATACGCGTAGAGATAACCACCCTCGTCACCTTGATGCAGGAAACGGTAAGCCGGACCGACGACGATGCACGCGAGCCAGAAAGCAACGAGCTGCGCCTCCCTGCGAAACGCGAGACAAAGCAGAGGAAACGAGAGGTAAAACACCTCCTCGATGGAAAGCGACCACAACACGCCGAGCGCATAGTTGGTCCAACCGTGCGTGCTGATCAACATGTTCATCCAGAACGTCAACGAAGCCAGATTTACTAGCCAAAACGAAACTGGTGTCCCGGCCGGCAAGTGGTTCCGGAAGACGGCGATGCCGGCTAGCGCTAGCGCATTGACGACAACCAATAGCAGCAACAGGCACGGAACGATGCGCGCAATGCGTAAGCCGTAAAACGCCCGGACATCGACCTGGCCGAGTTCGGACCAGCGACGAATTGCGTTGCTCGTGATCAGATAGCCCGAAATCACGAAAAACATCGTGACCCCGTAGTTGCCGTTTCTCACAACGGCCCGAACCGCCTCCCAGCCGAATACGCGCGACAGAAAAGTGTCGTCCAGCCGATAGGCGATATTGAAGTGGTGAAACAGCACGAGCAGGATCGAGATGCCACGGAGGAAATCGATCTTCCGGTTTCGCGTGGAGACGTCGGTCATGCCGCGCTCGTGGCCCACTGCACGAACACCGTGCCCGCTTCGCGCAAAAGCAGCGGCAATCCAATCAACAGCTTTCGACGCGTGATCGAGTGAGTCAAGGTTAGGTCCAGTTAGTCAGAGTGAGGAAACGCGGTTAGCGCGACGAACGTCAAGCCAGCTTGTGGGCGAGCAGGAGGCGACGGATGTTGATCGCGTCGCGCGCAGGGAACGCAGCCGGCCCGGCGTCCAGAAACACCATCGTGACGCTGTCCCGAACCGAGCGAAGCCGCATGATCAGGCAACGTCCGGCCGCGTCGGTATAGCCGGTCTTCGATAACGCGATGTCCCAGCATTTTTGCCCAACGAGTGGATTCGTGTTCTGGTACTCGACGAGCTTGCCGTCGATCGGGACGACGCTGCGGGGGTCAGTCGTGGCACGCACGATGGCCGGATAGCGGGCCGCCGTGTTCACCATGACCGAGACGTCGCTTGCCGTCGACGTGTTGAGCGGCGAGTCGTTGCGGCGACTTTTACTGCCTTCATTGGCTTGAATCTATGCGGGGCTACATCATCAACCTTTAGAAGCTGTTGCGAAATTACCCATACCATCTCGATCGCCCATCAAGCGGCTCACGGCAACGCGCCCACCTGCTTCAGCACGGCGCGCGCAATTTCCTGACGCTTTGGTAAAACCTCGGGCGTCGGCAGATCAAGGTTGATCGCGAACACGTAGGTGTCGTCGCCGCGCGTCACCCAGCCCACCCACCACCCGACTTCGACCTGGCCCGGCACCGTTACCCATCCGGTCTTGGCTCGCAACGTATATTCTGGCGTCTTCTCGACAGTCAGGATGTCATCGAGCAGGTCGTAGCTGCGTGCGGAGATCATCGGTACCCTGCGTGCCGCCACTTCGCGCAGAAACTCGACTTGTTGATACGCGGTGATCTTGAGATGGTTGTTCAGCCAGAACCAGTCCACCGGACCTTCGACGTCCGCATTGCCGAAGTGCGCCGCTTCAAGGTACTTGCGATACTGGGCCGAGCCGATATGCCGCGCGAGCGCCTGATAGGCGGGTATGCACGAGTTCTTCAGCGCCATACGCATTGACATGTCGCCGTCGCACACCGGTGGCAGGAACGGCTTACCGTTGTGCATGATGACCTTGCCGTCCCAAGGCAGCATGTCATGGTCCACGTCGGCCACAGCGCCGGTTTCCAGCGCAATCAGCGAGTTGAATATCTTGAACGTCGAGGCGGGCGAATAGTCGGTTGCCGCCCGTTTAGGGTTGTAGGTCAGCGTGCGCTGCTGCCGCACGTCGTAGATGACCATCGTGCCATCGACGCCGGCGGCATCGAACAATGCTTTGGCGTCGATCGTCGATTCAGTGAGGGCATGGGCAGCTAGGGGAAGCAGCAGGCAGAGCGCCGCGATCAGGCACGCAAGTTTGTGTCGCATATCTAAGCATTCAATTGGAGGTTGGACTTCGTCATGCTGACGGTTGCCAATCCGGGCCCGGATCGGTTGGCGGAGCATAGGCCTCAGCACTGCGGACCCCAACTGCGCCTGCCGTAACACGCGTAACGGTGCGGCCGTGGCCGCCGTGCGCAGGCAGACCCCGTTGAGGCGCGGACAAGAAAAAAAGCTTAGAAGCTGTTTCGAAATTAATTCATGTAGTGCTTTAGCCTGCTCTAGCAAATCAGTGAACAAGCAAGGGAATCGAGAACCTGAGCTGGGCCGACTGCATCGAGCGCTACGACCGGCCGCATACGCTGTTCTACCTCGACCCGCCGTATTGGGAGACGGAGGGTTATGGCGTCGATTTTCCGTTCAGCGAGTACGAGCGCATGGCAGCGCTCATGCGCGGCTTGAAGGGCAAAGCCATCGTGAGCCTGAATGACCATCCGGATATCCGCAGGTGTTTTGCGGGGTTCGAGATGGAGGCGGTGGATATCAATTACACCGTGGGTGGAGGGCAGGGGGTGGCGCGGCGGGAGGTGATTATTTACAGCTGGGATCGGGCGGCGGAGCCGGTGGGGTTGTTCTAGCGCGAGCATGCGAACGGCCTTGGGCTGTTCGTTTGCCGGCCGCGCGCCGCTCAGCCGCTCAGCGTGGGGGCCAATTGACCGAGCCCGGCGCTCGTCGCGAATGCACTTACATAATCATCGACGGTGGTCAGGGCGGCGAAGTCGACTTCCTTTCCCTGACGTGCTGCTCGTTGCGCTGCCAAGTCGCCCAGCGTGTCCAATTCTTCGCTCGTTATCGACCAAACACCGATGTCGGTTCCGAACTTGTCAGTCGGACGCAACTTGTCAGCGGGAACCCGCAGCGTCTCTGCAATTTCGTTCCAGGCGGAACGAACTGCGGACTCGTCGAGATTGCGCCCAGCGTAGAACTGGCTGTAGATCTCCGCATCGGTGAGCGAGATCCGCTGCGACAAAGCGTGCAGGCCGGCGTTGCTTCGCTTCCGACGGAGCAACACTGCTCCGCCGCCAAGTGCAACGGCGAACGCAGCGAACAGGTATAGGTTCATGAAGGCGTCCGTCGGAAGGGGAGGCGTCTGTGAAGCAGCGGTTCGCTACCGATCGTAATCTACGCAGAACAAGCCGAGCTCAGTCTCCAGCCGATTTGCCAACTCTTTCGCCTCTCCGCGCGATGCAACTACAACGTCTTCTAGGCCGTAGAGCAGAGCCCCGGAATCGTCCACCGGAACCACGGAGATGACCTTCAGTTTTCCGGTGAAGTCACCCAGGGGCTCCACATGCTTGCCATTAGCACGCAGGTCGACGACGTCTCCGACGCTGGGCGGCGAGGGGACGTCAACGGTCCCGGTCACGTTGCCGTACGCGGTGGTCGGGGAGTCGAAAATGCTGAAGTCGATATCAATCTGCATGGTTAGAGAGGAGCTCCAGGAGTCAACAAAGTCATAGCCGCGGCCGTCTCTGCCGACATATCACAACCCATTTTTCTCCCCAAGGAGATCATGGCCCATATGTTCGAAATTCGGCCGTCCAGATCGTCGGCATGGCCCTTCCAGGTCGTATTGGTTCCTGTCACGGCTGGATTTGGGGTGTCGTAGGCATACTTGTACAGCATGGTGTCGTACAGCATGTTGTTCATTTTCACTTTAGCCTGGGCGATAGCCTTCTGAGCCGACGCTTTCAGGGCAACGCATGGATCTTGGCTGTTTGCGCACGTCCTATCGTAGTGTCGTTCCTCAAGCGAGCTCATGCCTGGCGGGCGGGTCTTCGACATCACCGCGCCAGCATTTGGATCGAGGTTGTCTTCGGGGTACTGCGGCCCTTTGATCGGAAGCGATACGTTTGGAATGGGTGGCAATACTAGGCCGCCAGCGCCGGGTGCCGGTATCACTTGCGCATGCGCGGAGGCGATCAGTCCAGCGAGTTGCTTTTTCATCCAAGCGAGCATTGCGTTCCAGCCATGTCTGACCATGTCACCAATGGACTGTGTTCTAGAGCGCTGGGTAGCAGACGTAGCAAATGGGCTTGCGGTTTGAGTGTGCGTGTCGCTTTGGGCCGTCGGAATGTTGTCCAGAATCTGCGTCAGGCGGTGCGCCGCGTCGTAGACGTAGCGCATAACCAAGTTTTGCGGGCCAACCATGGCAGTCCGCTGGCCGATGGCGTCGTACTCGTATCGAATGTGCTGCTCACCATAATCGTAGGCAGTCACCCACCCGCGAGAGTTGTAGCTCAGCTTGATGGCGATGCCATTTACATCCGTCGCTTCAAGTACGCGGCCAGCTGCGTCATAGAGCGTAATGCGGCCGGTTTTTCCGTCGGGATTTGTGAGTGTTTGGAGATTGCCATTGCCGTCATAGGTGAACGTCCATGTGCCGGTCGCAACTCCGTCCGTGCGTTCGGTTGCCGTTAAGGCAAGGCCGCCATTGTCGTAAGTCCAGTCTGTGCGCTTAATGGCGCCCGATGCAGGGGCGCTGAATCCCTGCTCACCATTGGCATCATTGGTTGGTGTGAGGGTGTAGGAAAGGAGATTCCCGTTTGCATCGTAAGAAAACACCTCAATCTTGTTTGGCGCGGCAACTCGAGTCACAAGCCATTGCTGAGGGTCCCACTCTGTAGTGGTGGTTTTCGCATTCGCTGTTCCGGCGCCCTCGACGCGCAGTGTCTCTCGTCCAAGCGAGTCGTAGCTGTATGACGTTGCAGAACCGTCGTAGCCTATCTTGCTCGTCGGGTTGTTGTTGGAGTCGTAGCTGGTGCTCTGCGCTGTGCTGCCGCAAGTCGGGCAGGGTGCGGAGACTCCCGTTGGCAATAGGACACCGTTTTGTTGCAGGAAGGTGTATGTGCTGGTTGTGCCCGATGGAAGCGTGACGATCGTCTGTCCGTTCGATGGATACTGGAACTGGTAGCGATCGGAGGCGGGCGTTACCTCGCTGCTGATGGCTCGCCCTCGGTCATCGTAGGCATACGTTGTATAGCGAACACCAGCTTCGTCTATCACGCCGGTCAAGGCAGTCGGGAAGCGCGTGTTTTCGTAAACGTACTGGCGGATGTTGTTGTCCGGCCATGTGACGGTCGTCAGCATGCCGGAGGCGTTGTAGGCGTACTTTGTGACAGCGCCATCTGGAGCGGTGACAGTTGCGACGCGGCCGCTGGCGTCGTATGCGAATGTCAAAGCACGGCCACTCGGAGCTGTTACCGTCGTCAGGCGCTTGGACGCGTCATACGCCAGCTGAGTGGTACGCCCGTTACGCTCCCGTACGGATTGCAAGCGACCGTCGGCATCGTATGTCTCTACAACGCCGGTTTGGCCAACCTTGTAGAGCCATCCGGTCGTGGCCCCATTTCCATCAATGACTGCCTGTAGGGTGTCACTGCTGCTGGCAGTTGACCAGACAGCGCCGTTCTTTTGGAAGTAGAGAATCGAGCCGTCATCGCGCCACGCAGAAACCTGGGGCGTTTGGAATCGGGCGATGTTGGTATCAAGCGCGCGTTGCCAGTTGAAGAGCCACTTGCCCGTGCCGGCGTTGATGCCAAAAGTCACGAACGAGCGATAGGCCCGCGTTAGAGGAAGCTCCGCGCTGGCACTGTCATTCTCGACGAGGATTTTTGTTCCTGTACCGGGGATAACCGGATACGCAACGGTGCAAGCCTGGACAGGTGGGCGAGGCGTGCAAACGTTATCCGGGGTGAGCGAGCCGTCTGGGCAGGCAAGCTGGGTATACACCGGCCAGCCTCGAGTCAGAGTGCGTGGAGAACTCCACTCACTGGGCACCCTTACAACGAGGCTCAGTTCGCAACTGTTCGGGCCGGACACCTTGCTGCCAACAACGTCGTACTCGCCCCATCCGGTCGACATTGTTTTCGGCGAGTGCGCGGGAACGCAGATGCCTTCCACCGTCTGGGACAGATAGCCGTCGTCGCCGATGAACATCGGAATCGCGTTGTCAGCTTGTGCGGACAGTGAAGCCGCTGCTATCGCAACAGCGATGGACAGTCGGACTGCAGAGGAAGTCCGCTGCAATACGTTCGTGATCAGCCCGTGAATCCCCACCATTGTTGGCTCGCATTGGTATTTTGGTGTCGGGACTTTAAGGCATACCGTTCGCAGATCGATTTCAACTAATTACTATCTGATCTAATGAAAACCGAACCGATTTGCCGCGTCTTTGTCACGTCGCTGTGCGATGTGCGTAATACGGCCGCAGCATGTCCTCAAGAATCGCATCTACCGCATCGAGGCTGCGCGGCTCGGGGTTCAACCACGCATCAATGTTCTCCGGCTTGATCGGAATCGGGCAGCGGTCGTGCCCGGCCTCTGCAATCTCCGGCGGCGGATCGTCGGTGATGATGGCGAACGACAGCAGATCCTTTTCGCCGGGCTTGGTCGCGCGCCAGTGTGACCACACGCAGGCGACGAGCAGCGTCTGCGGCGGGTCGGGGCGGAATTCGAGCACGACGTTTTTGCCGTCTGGCCCGCTCACGTTCTCATAGAAGGCGTCGACCAAGACAAGGCCGTGCGTGTGGCCGTACTGGCCTTTCCAGAAGCCGCGCAGGTTGTCGCGGCGCGCGTTGTAGGTGCCGGGGTACTGCTCGTCGTAGAAGGCCGGTTTGCCGGCGGGGCGGCACTGGTAGCGCATCGGCTTGACGACGCGCCGGCCGTTCTCCATCACCATGACGGGCGCGTACCAGCCGGGGTAGATGCGCGAGTCGCGCGGCTTGAGCTCGGTGCTCTTGAGCTCTTCGAGTTTGCCCTTGGCCGCCGCGATCTTGTTGGTGGCGATGCGGACGTCTTCAGCGGCCTTCTTGGTGGCCTTGGCGGCGAGGGCCTGCTGGGCTTTCTCCAGCCGTTCGGTCTGCTTGGCCAGCTCCTGCAGCAGCGCGATTTCGTCTGCGGCCATGCGCGCGCGGATGACCTCGGCGATCTTCTTTTCTTCTTCTGTCCCGGGCGATTCGAGGAAGTGCACGGTCATCGCCTTGGGGACGCGCATCTTCGGGTTGGCGAAGTACTCCATCACCATCCGCGTGAATTCGTCGAGCGACATGATGGCGCCGTACTCGTGTACGAACCGTCGATAGTCGGCTTCGATTTGGGCGGAGTAGCACATGGGTGCGCATCTTTGCGGTGGAACAGCTGTTGCCGCTCTGCGTGAAGCGTGTAGGGAAGCGGCGACGGTGTGCTGTTGTGCCAAACCGCTTCCCGAGCGGGCGGTTGCCTATGTAGCGGCGGGCAGGGCAGAACTGATTTCTTCAGCGGTTTGCTTGCCCAGCAGAATCGCAGCACTCAGTGCCATGCCTTCTGTCACGAAGCCTTCGGGGGAGCAAGCAGACCTCCATTCCAGCGGTGCTCCGCCATTGGGCACGTAGCGAAATTCACTGGCCCATCTACCGTCGCTTCGTCGCTGGGTGCGTATTTCGACGTGGCCTCTCTGTGCTTTTACGACTAGTTCCATGGGACCCCATTATTGTGTCCCCCCTCTCCTGAAAGAGGGCGCCGTCTGCGCGGCGCGTCCAACAGCATCAAGGTATGAATGATTGAGCAAGATGTCTAGCGATTCGGCCAGTACATCGCGCAAGGCGTTGAATTGAGGCTCGTTTTCAGGATGCACTGAATTGCGCTGCAGCTATTTTGCCATGGCAGCATGGCGGCTCACCAGCCGTCGCCTGGACCGCGCGTGCCTCTGATTTTCACGATCATCTCCGACAGCCAGCTCTCTTGTTGCAGCACTGCCCGCAAGGCCAAAAGCGCGGCGCCGAGCGGATTGTCCGGGTAGACGAAATACTGTTCGGTTTCCAAGCGCCAAGCGTGATAGCCGACGTTGTGGAGCGCGCGGATCTCCCAGAGAAGCCGCATGACGGTTTCGTTGTCGCGGTGTTCTTCGGCCAGCTTGTGGAGCTCGGCAAGGGTGAGCGCGGGAAAGCGCTCGCGGATGGGTTTCGACATGGGCGCACCGTCACCATTTGCGAGCGTTGCGCATTGCCCGGCGCTCATGGGGAGAGGGCTCGGCCGGGCGGGACGCGCGTCGTGCCTCTATCTCTGCAACGTGCTCGTGAAACCATGTCTCCGCCGCGAGCTCCTTGTGCAGCGCTGCCACGGCAATGCCGAATCCGTCTGTCCGGCCGCCCGGGCCTGCGGCCTCGGCGACCTGGTGCACGCGATAGACGAGGTTGCGCAGCGCCTGCACTTCCATCACCAGCCGCCGCACGACGGGGTCGTGACCATAGCGGTCGCCGATGGCCTTCAGTTGCTCGGTGCTGAGCGCGGGGTATTCGATGCGGAGGGGGTAGGGCATGGTACGAGTACTGTATGTTTATACAGTATCGTAGGCCGGATGCTACGCGTCAACGTAGACAATGCAGACGTGGAGCGGGGCGCACCTGGGCGGGCTACCTGCTATTTGTTCCGGTTTCCGGGAGGAGGACTGACTCGCCCAATTCCGCCAACATCGCGGCGCATAGCTGCTTGTCGCCCGGATCGTCGTAAAAGTCACGATCTGCCCGAAGGTTTAGAAAGAGCTCTATCTTGTAGTCCGAAGAAAAGGCGCTTTTGGTAATGGGAAGCGTGTCGCTCAACGCTTTGAGCAAAAGCGATCGACCTCGTGGTTCGACGGCCTTCTCGTTCTCTGACATGCGTTGCGCATTGGCGACTAGCGAGGTCAGCAAAACCTTCATTCTTTCTAGACCTTCCAGCCGCTTGGGGTATTGATCATCTCTTGGCACGGTGGCGAGATATTCATTCGCCAACTCAAAGCCTGTGGTCGCCAAGTGAAGGAGAAATGCCATCAGCGCAGCAAGCTCATCTTTGGGCGGATTGGCCTTGAATGCTGCGTCCGTGTACACCTTGCGAATCGCATTGCCGCCCGCCAAGTACTTGTCGTAGTCCGCAAAACGAGGCTCGATCGGTACGCTGTGGTTGTGCAAGATCGCCAAGTTCTCCAATGCGGTCATCCTGGCGAGGAGGTCTGCGCCATCCTTGGTCGAGAAACGCGGCAGAGGCACTGCACCGGTCGCCAGAATACGTGCGGTCTTAATGTAGTCTTCGCTCGACCATATGCGCGACGATGCGGGAATTCCAACCTCGGCATAGGGCGACGGCTTGTCTGTTTGAGCGTTGACTGGCTGGGCAAGGCAAAGCACGAGTGCAGCAATGAGGGTGGCGTTACGGGTGCTGGTGATGTGCATGTTCGCGTCTTCTTGTTAGGCGTTTTCCGCGGGGCTGGAGGAATTGGGCGCCGGCGCGATGATGTCCAGCCACTTCCACCCGGCAAACCGATCTCCGCTATGCCGCAGGTGAGTGTAGCGCGTCAAGCTGGACGAGGCAGAGCGCGTCTGCTATCTGCAGCACACGTGTGTCGGCGCCAAGCTGGAGGCGCGGACGTTTGGCACTGCGACGAGGAATCAATGAGTGCAGCGCATCCCTCGAAGGTGGTTTTCGCCGTGCTGTGGGTGCGGTCCTGGGCTGCGGAACGGCAGCTACACCTGCGACTCGTACGAGCGCGAGGCGGGCGCGGACTGGAGGATTTGCGGCACGGAGCGACGGATCGGCGCACTCGAATATTGGACACTGTCAAATATTCGGCCCCAACTGCGCTGCGCGGAGAAATAGAAAAGCCAGTGTAATCGCTTGATTACACTGGCTTTTGTTTGGTCGGGGCGAGAGGATTTGAACCTCCGACCACCTGCACCCCATGCAGGTACGCTACCAGGCTGCGCTACGCCCCGAAGCCTGAAAGTATAACAGAGGCCTAGCGCCCATGACTAGTAGTTCGCTCGCAGTTCGATCGGGCGCCGTGTGATGGTGCTCCGCATGGCTGCGGCAAAGAAAGTCCTTGCGCTAGAGTGCGCTCTAGCACCTGTAATCAGAGCGTTCACACTAGGAGACTCCCATGAACGCACTCGAGAACAAGCAGATCCTGCAAGCCGCTTTTGCCGAACTGGCTGTGAGCAACGCCAAGCCCTTCGTTGATCTCATGGCGGATGATTTCAGCTGGGTTTGCACTGGCACGACGCAGTGGTCGCGACGTTATGCAGGCAAGCAGACGGTGCTGGATGAGCTGTTCGCTCCGCTGCGAGCGAAGCTTGGTCGCATTACGACGGTTGCCCACCGCTTCACAGCCGATGGCGATACCGTGGTTGTAGAAGCGCAAGGCCGCAACACGACGCGCGATGGCGTTGCCTATAACAATCAGTACTGTTTCGTCATCCACATGCAAGAGGGCAAGATGCACGAACTGATCGAATACTTCGACACTGATCTCGTCAACCGAGCCCTTGGTACTCCGGTGGACGTCTCCACTGAGTCCCATGGCTGAGCGCGACCCGGCTCGTTTGCTGATCGGTGCCTTGGCTGAACGCACGGGCCGCAGCATTCATACGATTCGTTGGTATGAGGCGCAGGGGTTGATTCCTGGTGTTGCACGCGATGCAAAGGGGCGACGTGTTTATACCGAGCAGCACGTCAACTGGCTTGAGTTGATGGAGCGTCTGCGCAACACGGGGATGTCGGTCGCGCAGATGCGCGAATACACGGCGCTGGTGTGCGAGGGCCGAAGCACCTTGAAAGCTCGGCATGCGTTGCTGGTTGCGCATCGCGCGCAGGTCGCGCAGACGATTGCAGAGTGGACGCGCTCGCTCGCGCTGATCGACGGCAAGATCGATTTCTACGGCGAATGGGTGGCCACGGGAACGCGCCCGGCACGCCAGCCCAACGTGTCGCAAAGCACCGCGAGCACGCGCACTCGCCGCAAGCCCGAGCGCTAGCGATGGCGGACGATCAACCCGTCGCCCGCCGATACCGCGCTGGCGTCACTCCCAGTTGCTGCTTGAACGCCTTGCCGAACGCCGCTTCGGATTGATAACCGACGCGCGCGCCGATTTCGCCCGCACTGAGCTGCGTATGGACCAACGCGTCGCAGGCCAGCGTCATGCGGACACGCGTGAGAAAGTCCCACACCGTCATGTCGGCGCGCGCCTTGAAGTGCCGCGCATAGGTGGCGCGCGACATGGCCGCCAGATCGGCGAGGGCGTCGATGGTCCATGCGCGTTCCGGCGCGCTAAGCATCGCCTGTATCGATGGGCCGAGGCGCGCGTCCGACAGCAGCGTCAGCGTGCCGGAGCTGGCGTTTTCGCGCTGGCCGTACACGCGCAGTGCCATCGTCAGCAACGCTTGGCTGAGCGAGGTGACAATCGCCAGCGCGCCAGGTGCGCGTGTTTCGGCTTCGTCGCGCATCAGTCCAATGAGTGCTTGCAGCGCCGGAAACGACGCACTAGCAATCAATGACACGTGCAGTGGATCGGGCAGCGTACGGACCAGCAGCGTGGTCGAACCCGCTTCGTGAGTGAAGCGGCCGCAGAGCAGGTCGACCTCGGCGGCACCGCGGCCGGTTTGGCGGAGCGGCAACATACCGTCGTGCGATGTGCGAGGCTTGCGGGCGGGCGCATCCGCAGCGCCGGTGTTGTGAATCGTGTGGGCCGCGCCGCGCGGGAAGAGGACGAAATCGCCTTCCCGCAGCGTAAGCGTGTGACCACCCGTGTCGACCACGCAACTGCCCGACAGCACGAGATGGAACAGTACTTGGCCATTTGGCTCCGGATCGTGGGGGATCGAGAAGGGCCCTTGGAACAGGCACCGCAAATCGAGGCTCGCCTGCGGCCGGGTGAGTTGAATGAATTGGCTGAGTGCGTCCATTGAGACGATTGCGACAAAAATTGCCTGAATTAAGTATTCAATGGATCGCACATAAAGACAATACTCTTTCCAACGGCGCGGCATCGGGCCAGCGCCACACCACCGGAGCACATCATGCTGAACTGGGTCGAGTATCGGAAGGAATTGCTGGGTCGCATTGGCGAGATCGGTCAAATCACGCCGGATACGGTCAAGGGCTACAAGACGCTGTCGGCTGCGACGACGGGCAGTCTGGATGCAAAGACGCGCGAACTGATCGCGCTGGCCGTGGCAGTGACCACACGTTGCGATGGCTGTATCACCGTGCACACCGCCGAGGCGATCAAGCATGGCGCAACCCATGAGGAGATTGCCGACGCGCTGAGCGTAGCGATTTCGCTCAATGCCGGGGCAGCGTTGGTGTACTCGGCGCGTGTCATGGACGCAGTGCAGGCCTACGAGAAGGCCTGACCGCGTTGGCTACCGTGCGATCCGCAGCCGGCAGGTCGCCTGCCGGGTCTCGCCAGGGGCGAGCAGGTGCAGGCCTTCGCCGTGGTGGATCGCATTCGGCAAGCCCATCCATGGTTCGACGCAGTAGAAGTCCGACGTGGCGTTTTCTGTCCAGGTGGTGATGGCGTGCCAGGGCACCGGCGCGCCGTCCACCTCGAAGCGAATACGCCGCCCGAGCGGCGCTTCCGCATGCGGCGGAATGACCAGCGTGGCTGCGCCGGCGTCATCGAGCAAGTGATATCGGTCTTGCAGGGCTGGGTCGTCTAGCTGGTAGGTCCCGCGCCCCGGCTCGGGTCTGTCGAGGCTGCCATCGGGCAGTTGGCGTGACAGCCTCGCTGACGGCATCAACAATTCGGTCGCGCCGCGCAGTGCATGCGGTAGCGCCAGGTAGAAATGATGGCCGGCGTAGAAGGGCATGGGCGCATGCGCGTCGCCTTCGTCCAGATGCTTGACGGAGAAGGTCGCCTCCAGCCCGTCGTCAATCAGCCGGTACGTCACGCGAAATTCGAAGGCGAATGGATAGCCTTGGTGCGTCTGGGGGCTGTCGCGCAGCAGTAAGACGATGTGTGCGTCGCTTGCATCTTCCATTTCGAACGGCAGGTCGCGTGCAAAGCCGTGTTGCGGGAGCTCATGAAGTTGCCCGCGCGCGTCGCGCCAGCGGCCGACTTTGCCCTCCACAAAATGCCGGCCGATGAAGGGAAAGAGCAGCGGATTGCCGCCACGCACTTTGGCTGGATTTGTCCAATCGGCCGGTTCGGGCCAGAAGAGGATGTCTTCGCCGCGATGGCGCCAGCGCACCAGCCGGCCGCCGGCTTCCGGCGCGAGCAGCAGCATGGAGCCGTCAGCACGCGAGTCGCCGATGCGGATGAGTGTGCGATCCTGAAAGCGAGCGGTTGGCAGGTCGTGCATAGGTTGGGTGGAGTGACTTGTTGGCATGGGAATCGCGTACTAGATTGTCAATGCGTTTTGCCCGGAGGGAAACCATGTCCGTCAATTGCGTGCTGCCCGCACATACCGTTCCCCCGCCCGACGAGCCTTCGCCGCCGGGAATTCCCCCCGATCTGCCATCGCCCGATGAACCCCCGCCGCCGGTCGAACCACCGGAGCTGTCGCGGAAGTAATCTGCTGTTACCAATCGTCACAGCTTTGCGTGAAGCGGTTCGTAAGATAGCGCCAGTCCTCGCGCGACTGCGCGTTTCTACAACGACAATACGAGCCCAATCATGTCGATTCTTCCGCGTCTGACCCTGTGCGCAGTGCTGGCGGCCTCCGTGGCCGGTTGTGTCGTGGCGCCACCGCAGCCCACGCGCACGGTGGTGGTGCGTGAGCCGGTTCCCGTCGCGGCACCGGTAGACCCGCGCGCACGCTTTGACCAGGTACAGGGCCGTCTTGCGGAAGAATTCCACCGTATCGACGTTCGCCAATCGCAGGGCTACATCGATCCGTACCGCGCTGACGGCCTGCGCGACCGCCTGCGCCGCATCCGCCAGGAAGCCAACGACATGGCCAGCCAGCATCGCGGCGGCTTGTCTGGCGATGAGCAGCACGCGCTGAACGACGAACTCGGCGCCGTTTCGCACGACATCGGCCGCTAAGCCGTCCTCTTCCCGGCCCCTCATTCGCCGATGTTGCGTTGCAATATCGGCGAAATGCATTGTTGCGCGGCGTTGCGTGCGCAGCCGGCGGAAGCTGATACGCTTGCGTTCCTCCTGAGCGAGCAAGCCCGACACCGACGCGGCTTCCCGCGGCCGGTTCTGGCCTTGTGCCGTGCGAAAGATCATCCACTGCGACTGCGATTGTTTTTACGCTGCCATCGAAATGCGCGACGATCCGCGCCTAGTTGGCAAGCCGCTGGCCGTGGGTGGGCGGCCGGAGCGGCGCGGCGTGGTCGCAACCTGCAATTACGAGGCGCGCAAGTTTGGCATCCATTCGGCGATGCCCATGGCGCAGGCCGTCAAACGCTGTCCGGACTTGCTGATCGTGCCGCCGTCGATGGAAAAGTACCGCCAGGTCGCGCGCCAGATCTTTGCCATCTATCACGGCTACACGCCCTTGGTGGAGCCGCTCTCGCTGGACGAAGCGTACCTGGATGTGACCGACAGCCCCATGCTTGCGGGCAGCGGCACGCGCATCGCAGAAGACATCCGCCGCCGCGTGCGCGAAGAAATCGGCATTACCGTGTCGGCGGGCGTTGCGCCCAACAAGTTCATTGCCAAGATCGCCAGTGACTGGAACAAGCCCGATGGCCTGTTCGTCGTGCGGCCGGAGCAGATCGATGCGTTTGTTGCGGAGCTGCCCGTCGACCGCCTGTTCGGCGTCGGCAAGGTGACCGCTGCCAAGCTGCGCCGCCTGGGTGCGGAAACCTGCGGCGACTTGCGCGCCTGGGGCACCGACCGCTTACAGCAGCATTTCGGCGTATTCGGTTTCCGGCTGCACGACCTTTGCCGCGGCATCGATCATCGGCAGGTGCAACCCTCGCAAGTCCGCAAGTCGGTCAGTGTGGAAGAAACCTACGCCACCGATCTGCGCACACTTGATGATTGCCAGCGCGAATTGATTGTCCTCGTCGAGCAGCTTGCCGCCCGCGTCGAGCGTGCCCGCGCAGGCAACATGATCCACAAAACCTACGTCAAGCTGCGTTTTGCCGATTTTCGTGGCACGACAGTGGAATGCATCTCGCCCCAGGTGTCCTTGCCGGTGTTCTCCAAGCTGCTGGCTCAGGGGTTTGAACGCCGCGGCATTCCCGTGCGACTGCTCGGCGTGGGCGTGCGGCTATATGAGTCGGATGCGCATGCGCGCCAGCAACCGCTGTTTGCCGAAGACCTGGCCCGCACTGACTGAGATTGAACCGGCCGAGCCGGCAATCGGATACGAATTGTCCTATTTTCCTGTCTGCATGACGGCGATAGAAGGGCGGAATGTCGCCAGCGGGTAGAATGCCCGCTTTTTTGCATAATCCGCCGCCGCGCACCACACGTGCGCGACAGTGCATGCCGTCACATTCGGCAGCACGCAGACAGGAGACGCAGTCAATGAGTTTGTTTCGTACCAAAAACGTGGATCACATGATCCGCACGGGTCACAGCAATACCGGCCTGAAGAAAGTCCTCGGGCCCCTGGACCTGACGTTCCTGGGCGTCGGCGCCATCATCGGCACCGGCATCTTCGTGCTTACCGGCACTGGCGCGCTGACCGCAGGACCGGCGCTAACGTTGTCCTTCATCGTCGCAGCGCTCGCCTGCGGATTTGCCGCGCTGTGCTACGCCGAATTCGCCTCGACCATTCCCGTGTCGGGCTCCATCTATACATATGCCTACGCCACGATGGGCGAGCTGGTCGCCTGGATCATCGGCTGGGATCTGATGCTCGAATATGGCTTGGCCACATCCGCTGTTTCGGTGGGTTGGTCCGGCTATTTCCAATCGCTGCTGTCTGGCTTCGGCCTTCATCTGCCTGTGGCGCTCACCGCTGCACCGGGTGCAATTCCGGGCGTGCAGACGCTGTTCAACCTGCCGGCGCTGGTGATCATGCTGCTGATCACGACGCTGCTGTCGTTCGGCATTCGCGAATCGGCGCGCGCCAACAACATCATGGTCGCAATCAAGGTGACGGTGGTGCTGCTGTTTATCGTCGTGGGCGTGCGCCATGTGCAGCCCGCCAACTGGCAGCCGTTTATGCCGTTCGGCATGGAAGGCGTGTTCGGCGCGGCGGCCATCGTGTTCTTCGCCTTCATCGGTTTCGATGCGGTGACGTCCGCGGCCGAAGAGGTGCGCAATCCCAAGCGCGACTTGCCGATCGGCATCATTGGTTCGCTGGCGGTCTGCACGATTCTCTATGTGCTTGTGGCCGCCATCATGACGGGCATCGTGCCGTTCGCGAAGTTTGCGGGCGTGGATCACCCCGTGTCGCTGGCGTTGCAGATGGCCGGTGAAGGCTGGGTGGCGGGCTTTGTCGATCTGGGTGCCATCATCGGCATGACGACCGTGATTCTGGTGATGGCGTATGGCCAGACCCGCATCATCTTCGCCATGTCGCGCGACGGGCTACTGCCCAAGCGCTTGTCGCACATCCATCCGCGCTTTGCGACGCCGTTTCTGAACACCTGGGTGGTGGGCATCGTCTTCGCTGTGATCGCTGCATTCGTGCCGCTGAATGTGTTGGCAGAACTGATCAACATTGGCACGCTGGCGGCGTTCTCGCTGATCGCCGTTGCCGTGTTGGTGCTGCGTCGCACGCGTCCGGACTTGCATCGTGGCTTCCGTTGCCCCGGCGTGCCGGTGGTGCCGCTGCTGGCCATCGGCATGTGCCTGTTCCTGATGGGCCACCTGCAGGCCGTTACCTGGATCGCCTTTGTGGTGTGGGTTGCGATCGGCTTGCTGGTGTACTTCGGGTATGCGCGTCGTCGTTCGCTGCTGCACACGTCGGAACATGGCGCTGCGCCGGTTTCCGAAACCGTGCTCTGACCAAGAAGGGCGCATCCATTCCCTGACGACATGGCTGCGACGCGGTCAAACATTGTCGTTCGAATCGCCGACTGAGGGGTGTGAGTGGTTTTCCCCTCAGTCGGCGCGCAACTATTACAACGTCGATGTATTGCGTTCAACCCGCGCGCTTTTTGGCGAGGGTTCCAACGCATTCCGCGCTGACATCGACATGTCGCAAACCATGTGGTTGCATTGGCAGGCACACTTTGGCTGTTCGTCCGGCACGCGCCTTGCGTGTGGCTTCCGCTTTGCTCAAATTGGCAAGCGCGCGGCCCTGACAAAAAAGCATAGCTGCGACGAAGAGGCGCGCGAGGCCTGATGCCGCCTGGGATAGCGGCGTCAAGCCACCATTCAACGGCTGCGATGCTACAAATGACGCTCGCACGTGCATCGCAAGCTGTGGTTAAAATGATTTATGCAGCCAGACACGATGTCTGACGAAACCTTGCCGGCCCCCCCGCAAAGTTTCCACGCAACAGCGTGTGCGTTGTTGTCCATTGCAATCGGAGGGCTTTGACGATGGAAATCAAGTTCGAAAAGAAAGAGGCGTACGACATCAACAACGAAGGCCTGCTGTTCGACGCACTGGTCGACGGTGAAAAGGTGACTTGCGTGGCAACGCGTGAGGCGCTTTGGGAAGGCCTGGAAGGTGATCAGGTGTTGTCGCTTCAGGCAGCCTTCGAGGCTGGCCAAGAGCGGATCCAGGATGCCGCCCGCGTACTCATTGCAGACGGCGTGCAGCGATCTCATGGATTAGATGATTTGCCGCAACCGGTCGTGGTCAAGCGCGCGCATATTGCCGTGGCCTGAGTCTGATCGATTGCTCCCGTAGACATCGGCGTGCCCGATGCCTCTGCATGGCGGACACATCGTCCGCCGCCTGAAAAGCCGGTCCGCGTGACCGGCTTTTTCATTGCGCCTCAGTTTCCCGACTTGACAGGGCCGCAATCCAATCAGATGATTAACATGTTAATTATATGAGAGGGCAGGAGACACCATGCTGCGAGGCAGAGTGATATTGCCGCAGGGGCAAGTCGTGGAGCGGGTGTTCGCATCCGCGGCAGAGCCTGCTGTTTCCTTGCGTTGGCTGCCGCCGGTCGAAGGTACCGTGGTCGGCGCGTTGCTGAACTACCGCGGCGAACTGGATGCGCTGGGCGACGCGCTATCTGCACCGCCTTACCAGGCCCCGCCCAAGGCGCCCATCCTGTATCTCAAGCCGGCTAACACGCGCATTGGCCATGACCACGATGTTGCTCTGCCGGCAGACGTGGATGGCGTTTGGGCCGGTGCTTGCCTGGGAGTGGTGATCGGTCGTACCGCCACGGGCGTGCCAGCGCTGCAGGCCGCCAATTTCATCGCCGGCTACACCGTCGTCAACGACCTGACCGTGCCGCATGCGAGCTACTATCGCCCGGCGATCCGCCACAAGTGCCGCGATGGCTTTTGCCCGATGGGACCATGGATGGTCGACCGCGAAGATGTGCTCGACGCCGATGCGCTTGATATCACCGTGCGCATCAACGGTGAGATCAAACAGCGTGCAAACACGTCGACGCTGGTGCGGCCCGTCGCCCAACTGCTCGCCGACGTGACGGCATTCATGACGCTTGAAGCAGGCGATGTGCTGCTCGTTGGCATGCCGGAGAATCCGCCGCTGGCGCGCGCAGGGGATCGCATCGATATCGACATCGCCCACATTGGCACGCTGACGACGACGTTGATCCGCCAATCGGAGGTTTCGCGATGAAACACGCGCGTATTGCCTATGACGGCGCGATCCATCTCGCCACCGCCATGCCCGGCGACGACACCCGCCTGCGACTGGCCGACGGCCGTGTTTTGCGCGAAACCGAGGGCGTCTGGCTGCCGCCGGTGGAACCCCGCACCGCCTTCGCGCTGGGCCTGAACTACGCCGACCACGCCAAGGAGCTGGCCTTCAAAGCGCCCGAGGAGCCGCTCGCTTTCCTGAAAGGGCCAAATACGCTGATCGGCCATCGCGCCCATACCGTGCGCCCCGCTGGCGTTGCGTTCATGCATTACGAATGCGAGTTGGTCGTGGTCATCGGCAAGACCGTGCGTAATGTGCCGCGCGAGCATGCCTATGACTACGTGGCCGGATATACGATGGCCAACGACTACGCCATCCGCGACTATCTCGAGAACTATTACCGCCCGAATCTGCGCGTGAAAAGCCGCGACACCTGCACGCCCATCGGGCCGTGGCTGGTAGACCGAGACGATGTGCCAGACCCGATGAATCTCGCGCTACGCACCACCGTCAACGGCCGAGTCACGCAAGAGGGCAACACGCGCGACATGATCTTCGACGTTCCTGCCTTGATAGCGTGGTTCTCCAGCTTCATGACGCTCAGCCCCGGCGACATGATTTTGACTGGCACGCCGGAGGGCTTGGCCGACACGCAACCCGGCGACGAAGTCATCACAGAAATTGAAGGCATCGGCAGGCTGGTGAGCACCATCGTTGCCGAAGAACCGAACCAGGAGCCCGCATGAGCGCCGTCAACATGGACCCTGTCAAGCATTGGATCGATGGCCGTCAGGTCGACAGCGTGGAGCGTTTCATCACGACTAACCCGGCAACGGGCGAGGCCATCGTCGAGGTGGCGTCAGGCGGTGAAGCCGAGATCAACGCGGCGGTAGCGGCAGCCAAGGCAGCATTTCCGGCCTGGGCCAACACGCCGGCCAAGCAGCGCGCCAAGCTGATGCGCCGACTGGGCGAGCTGATCGAGCAGAACGTGCCGCACCTGGCCGCGCTGGAGACGATGGACACCGGCCTGCCGATCGCGCAGACGAGCAAGCAGCTCATTCCGCGCGCTTCCGAGAACTTCCATTTCTTCGCCGAGGTGTGCACGCAGGTCAACGGCCGCACGTATCCGGTGGATGATCAGATGCTGAATTACACGCTGTATCAGCCGGTGGGCGTGTGCGCGTTGATCTCGCCTTGGAACGTGCCGTTCATGACGGCCACCTGGAAGGTCGCGCCGTGCCTGGCGCTGGGCAATACGGCCGTGCTGAAGATGTCGGAACTGTCGCCGCTGACAGCGGATCAACTCGGTCGCCTGGCGCTGGAAGCCGGTATTCCGCCGGGTGTGCTGAACGTGGTGCAAGGCTACGGCGCGACTGCCGGCGACGCACTAGTGCGCCATCCAGATGTGCGGGTGGTGTCGTTTACGGGCGGCACGACGACCGGCAAGCGGATCATGGAGCGTGCCGGTCTGAAGAAATTCTCGATGGAGCTGGGCGGCAAATCGCCCGTGCTCGTCTTCGATGATGCGGACCTGGACCGCGCGCTGGATGCGTCGCTGTTCACCATCTTCTCGATCAACGGCGAGCGCTGCACGGCCGGTTCGCGCATCTTCGTGCAAGAGAGCGTCTACGACGATTTCGTACGCAAGTTTGCCGAGCGTGCCAAGCGGCTTGTGGTGGGCGATCCAGCGGACGAGAAGACCCATGTCGGCTCGATGATCACGCGCGCGCATTGGGAGAAGGTCACGGGCTACATCCGCCTGGGCGAGCAGGAGGGCGCGAAGATTCTCGCCGGCGGCGCGGAAAAGCCCGCAGGCCTTCCCGACCACCTCAAGAACGGCAACTTCGTCGCGCCCACGGTGCTGGCCAACGTCGACAACCGTATGCGAGTCGCCCAGGAGGAGATCTTTGGCCCGGTGGCTTGCCTGATCCCGTTCAAGGACGAGGCCGATGGCCTGAAACTCGCCAATGACGTGGAATACGGTCTGGCCTCGTACATCTGGACGCAGAACGTCGGCAAAGTGCACCGTGTGGCGCGCGGTATCGAGGCCGGCATGGTGTTCGTCAATAGCCAGAATGTGCGCGACTTGCGTCAGCCTTTCGGCGGTGTCAAAGCGTCCGGTACGGGGCGTGAGGGCGGCGAGTACAGTCTGGAGGTGTTTGCCGAAATCAAGAACGTCTGTATCTCGATGGGCAGCCACCATATCCCGCGCTGGGGCGTTTGACGCGCCGCCGGTCACACCACACAACAAGGGCGGAAGGAGACACCATGGGCAAGCTGGCCTTGGCCGCGAAGATTACCCACGTGCCGTCGATGTACCTGTCGGAGCTGCCGGGCAAGCATCATGGCTGCCGCGAGGCGGCCATCGAGGGCCACCGCATCATCGGACAGCGTTGCCGTGACCTGGGCGTGGACACCATCGTCGTGTCCGACGTGCACTGGCTGGTTAACGCCGGCTATCACGTCAATTGCAATGCGCGCTTCGAAGGTGTCTACACGAGCAACGAGCTGCCGCATTTCATTAAGGACATGCGGTACGCGTATCCGGGCAACCCGGCGCTTGGTCGATTGATTGCGGAGACGGCATCGGCGCGCGGTGTGTTCACGCGTGCGCACGAAATCGACAGCCTTGAGCTTGAGTACGGCACGCTGGTGCCGATGCGGTACATGAACAGCGACCAGCACTTCAAGGTCGTGTCGATCGCGGGCTGGTGCGCGTGGCACACACTGGAAGAAAGCCGCCGCTTTGGCGCCGCGCTGCTTGAAGCCATCGAGGCCAGCGACAGCAACGTCGCATTTCTTGCCAGCGGATCGCTCTCGCACCGTTTCAACGGCAACGGAAGCTCCGAAGAATCCATTCACCAGATCAGCCGCGAGTTTTTCAAGCAGGTCGACCTGCGCGTGGTCGAGCTGTGGAAGCAGGGCGACTGGAAGACCTTCTGCGCGATGCTGCCCGAGTACGCATCGCTGTGTGAAGGCGAGGGCGGCATGCACGACACAGCCATGCTGCTCGGCCTGCTTGGCTGGGACGCCTATGACAGGGGCGTCGAGGTCATCACCGAATATTTCGCCAGCTCCGGCACGGGCCAGATCAACGCGATCTTCCCGTTGCCCGGACGTGAGCAAGTTGAAGCCTGAGGAGATCGACATGCCGCATGTCATCGTCGAATACACCGACAACCTGGGCGACGACGCCCGCATTCCGGAATTGCTGCAGGCGATGAACGAGACGCTGATGGCGCAGAACGGCGTGTTTTCGACCGGCGGGATCCGATCGCGCGCCATGAAGCTGACCGACTACCGCGTGGCCGACGGCAAAGAGGATGACGCCTTCGTTCATGTCACGCTCAAGATTGCAGCGGGCCGTACTCCCGAGGTCAAGAAGGCCGCCGGCGATGCGCTGTTCGAGGCAGTCAAGGTACATTTTACCGAGGCCTTCGGGCGCCGTTATCTAGCGCTGTCGATGGAGCTGGCCGAGTTTGACGAGGGCGGCAGCTATAAGCACAACAACATCCACGCGCGTTTTCCCAAGGCTTGACGCATGCTCGACACCACGACCATCCAGACGATCGCGCGCCGCTTGCACCAGGCCGAGATCGACCGCAAACAGATCCGGCAGGTTTCGCTTGAGCACCCCGACATCACCATCGATGACGCCTACGCCATCCAGCGCGAATGGGTCGCGATGAAGCTGGCGGGAGGGCGACGCCTGAAGGGCCACAAGATCGGCTTGACGTCACGCGCTATGCAGCAGTCTTCACAGATCGACGAGCCGGACTACGGCGCGCTGCTCGACGACATGTTCTTTGCCGAGGGGAGCGAGATCCCCACCAGCCGCTTCATCGTGCCGCGTGTGGAAGTGGAGCTTGCCTTTGTGCTCGGCAAGCGGCTGGAAGGGCCGGAGGTGACGCTGTTCGATGTGTACGACGCGGTGGACCACGTGATACCGGCGCTCGAGATCATCGACGCGCGCTCGCAATCGATCGATCCCGACAGCGGGCGCCCGCGCAAGGTGTTCGACACGATTGCCGACAACGCTGCGAACGCTGGCGTCGTGACGGGCGGCCGGCCCATCCGCATGCGCGATGTGGACCTGCGCTGGGTCAGTGCCATCTTTTCGCGCAACGCCGTCATCGAAGAGACAGGCGTGGCAGCCGGCGTGCTGAACCACCCGGCCAACGGTGTCGTCTGGCTGGCCAACAAGCTGGCGCCGCACGGCGTCGCGCTGGAGCCGGGGCAGGTCATTCTTGGCGGATCGTTCACGCGGCCGGTGCCAGCCCGGCCCGGTGATACATTCCATTGCGATTATGGTCCGCTTGGCAGCATTGCCTGCCATTTCGTCTGACCGTCTAACCGTCTAACGCTCAAAGGATGCCCTCGCGATGCAACTCCCGGTGAACAGCTTCAAGCGCGCGCTGGCCGAGCGCCGGCCGCAGATCGGCCTGTGGCTCGCAATGACGCATCCGTACCCGGCAGAGATTGTGGCGGGTGCCGGGTTCGACTGGTTGCTGATCGACAACGAGCACGCACCCAATCAACTGCAATCGACACTCGCGCAATTGCAGGCGGTTGCACCATACGCGTCGCATCCCATCGTGCGGCCTGCCTGGAACGATCCGGTCGAGATCAAGCGCCTGCTGGATATCGGCGCGCAGACGCTGCTCGTGCCGATGGTCCAGAACGCCGACGAGGCGCGTGCGGCGGTGGAAGCCATGCGCTATCCACCGAACGGTATTCGTGGCGTTGGCAGCGCGCTGGCTCGCGCATCGCGCTGGAACCGCGTAGACGATTACCTCCACCAGGCCGACGCTCAGATGTGCACGCTGATTCAGGTCGAAACGGCAGAGAGCCTGGAGCATCTCGACGCGATTCTTGCCGTGCAAGGCGTCGACGGCGTCTTCATTGGCCCTGGCGATCTTGCGGCATCCATGGGGCACCTGGGCGCACCGGCGCATCCAGAAGTCCGCAAGACGATCGACGGCGCAATTCAACGCATCGTCGCGTCCGGCAAGGCGGCGGGCATTCTGTCAGCGGATCAGGCGCAGGCGAAGCATTACCTGTCGCTCGGAGCGACCTTCGTTGCGGTCGGGACGGATGTCACGCTGCTGGCGCGTAGCGCCGAACAACTGGCGCAGGCGTTCAGGGGGGAGAACGCTGCCAAGCCGCAGGCCGGCAGCGTGTATTGACGGGCGTTACTCGTCGCCTGTGAAACGTCCCATCGGCGTGTGTGTTTCCATGGCGTGGATCGACTCGTCGATGGTGGTGTAGAGCGCGTCGAGGCGTGCGCGACCCAACTGCGCTTCGATGCGTGCGTATTCCGCATCCACTTGCGGCTCCACATCGGCCAGGAACTGGCGGCTCTTGGGGGTGAGCGAAATCACCTGTCGGCGCTGGTCCACCGACGACTTTGTCCGCACGATCATCTCGGACTGTTCCATCGCAGCCAGCATGCGCGTCAGGCTTGGGCTCAGGATCAGGCATGCATCGGCGAGCTGGTTGGGCTCCATGTCGCCGGTATCGTTGAGCGTACGCAGCACGCGCCATTGCTGCTCGGTAATGCCGTGCTCGCGCAGGATCGGCCGAAAGCGCGCCATGAAGGTCTCACGGGCGCGCAGCAGGAGATGCGGGAGATTGCGGTGCTTGAAGGCAGAAGCCATGCGGGGCGCTCCTTATGCGCGACGCAAGGCAGCGACCACGGGCGTGTGGTCTGATGGCTGCTCCCACGTGCGCGGCACGCGGTCGATATGGCACGACTCGCACAGCTTGGCGAGTTCAGGCGAAAGCATGATGTGGTCGATCCGCAGGCCGGCGTTGCGCTTGAACCCGAACATGCGGTAATCCCACCACGAGAACAGTTTGTCTTCCTGCTCAAACATGCGAAACGCATCGACGAGCCCAGCGCCTTGCATCGCTCGAAACGCCGCCCGCTCTTCAGGCGACACCAGGTTCTGACCCTCCCACTTTTTGGGGTCGTGCACATCGCGGTCTTCGGGAGCGATGTTGAAATCGCCCAGCAGCATCAGTCGCGGGTTTGCCGCCATCTCGCTCGTCAGCCAGGCCTGCAGTGCCTCCAGCCAGCGCAGCTTGTAGACGAATTTGTCGGAGTCGAGCGCCTGCCCGTTCGGAATGTAAGCAGAAATCACGCGCACCGGGCCGCCGTCGACGTCGTACGTGGCGGCAACGATGCGCTGCTGCTCGTCGGCAAAACCAGGGATGTTCTTCACCACATCGCGGCCTTCAGGCACCGACGCCTTGCGCGCGAGGATGGCGACACCGTTGTACGTCTTCTGACCCGTGAACAACGAGGCATAGCCGGCGGCGTCCAGCTCGGCCAGGGGGTAACGGTCATCGGGTAGCTTCAGTTCCTGCAGGCAGAGCAGATCGATGGGGGTGGCGTCGGCTTCGCGCTCGCCCAGCCATTGCAGCACGTGCGGTAGGCGGACCTTCAGGGAGTTAACGTTCCAGGTGGCGACACGCATGAGGGCTCGGTCCTTGCAAATGGCGACGGCGCACAGTTCGGCGCCGTTCAGGGGTGCGATATTGTGCCATCAAGCGCAGCGGGCTCGAATGAAAAACGCCGCTTCGGCGTTGGCACGAAGCGGCGTTGTCATGGCTGGCGCAGCAGTCCGTTACGCGGCTTCCGCCATCATGCCGCCATGACGCAGCAGTGCATCGATGCTAGGGGCGCGACCGCGGAAGGCCGTAAACGATTCGATGGCCGGGCGGCTGCCACCCACGGCCAGCACTTCACGGCGATAGCGTGCGCCGGTTTCCGCATCGAGCACCGAGCCGCCCAGCTTGCTGGCTTCTTCAAACGCCGCATAGGCATCTGCCGATAGCACCTCGGCCCACTTGTAGCTGTAGTAACCCGCCGCATAGCCACCCGCAAAGATGTGGCTGAACGTGTTCGGCCAGCGCGACAGCTCGGCCTGCGGCACCACGTGGAAGCGATTGTTGATCTGGCGCGACAGCTCCAGCACCGACGTCGTGCCCTTGGGGTCGAAGTCTGTATGCAGGTGCATGTCGAACGTCGAGAACACGATCTGGCGCAGCGTCGCCATGCCGTTCTGGAAATTCTTCGCGGCCAGCATGCTGTCGTACAGCTTGCGCGGCAGCGGCTCGCCGGAATTCACATGACGCGTCATGCGCGAGAGCACTTCCCATTCCCAGCAGAAGTTCTCCATGAACTGCGACGGCAGCTCCACCGCATCCCATTCCACGCCGTTGATGCCCGACACGCCCAGCTCATCCACCTGCGTGAGCATGTGGTGCAGGCCGTGACCAAACTCGTGGAAGAGGGTGATGACCTCGTCGTGGGTGAACAGCGCGGGCTTGTTGCCGACCGGGCCGGAGAAGTTGCACGTGAGGTAAGCCACCGGGGTTTGCACGCCTGCTTCGCCCAGCAGCTTGCGACCGCGCGCGTCGTCCATCCACGCACCGCCACGCTTGCCTTCGCGCGCGTACAGGTCGATGTAGAACTGTGCGAGCAACTCGCCCTGGGCAGATTCGACGCGAAAGAAGCGTACGTCGGGGTGCCATACCTCGGCCGCCTCCGGCTGAATTTTCACCGAGAACAACGTCTGCACAACATTGAACAGGCCGTCCAGTACCGCGGGTTCTGGGAAATACTGCTTCACCTCCTGCTCGGAGAATGCGTAGCGTGCCTCGCGCAGTTTTTCCGAGGCGTAGGCCATGTCCCACGGTTCGAGCTTGTCGATGCCGAGCGTGGTTTTGGCAAAGGCCTGCAGCTCTTCCCAATCCTTCTCGGCAAACGGACGTGCGCGGTCGGCCAGTTCACCCAGGAAGCGCAGCACGTCTTCGGGCGAATCGGCCATCTTCGGCACGAGCGACACCTCGCCAAAATTGCGATAGCCCAGCATGTGCGCTTCTTCGGTGCGCAGCGTGAGCTGTTCAGCCATGTTGGCGGTGTTGTCCCATTCGGCCTTGCCGCCGCCGTACTGGGCGCCAAGTTCGGATGCGCGCGTGACGTTGGCTTCGTACAGTGTGCGGCGCAGCGCGCGATCGTCTGCGTATTGCAGCACCGGGAAGTACGACGGGAAATGCAGCGAGAACTTCCAACCGGTCGCATCGGGATTGTCGCGGCGTGCCGCTTCCTGTGCCGCCTGCTTGGCGTCGTCGGGCAGGCCGGCGAGGCGCGCTTCATCGTCGATGACGAGCGCGTAGGCGTTGGTCGCATCCAGGACGTGGTCGCTGAAGGCTTTTGTCAGTTGCGCCTGCTGTTCCTGAATGGCGGCAAAACGCGGTTTCTGGTCTTCGGGCAATTCCGCGCCACCCAGGCGGAAGCCGCGCAACTCGTTCTCAAGCAGCTTCTTGCGCGCAGGCGACAGCGTGGCGTATTCCGCGCTGTCGGCAATCGCCTTGTACTTCTCGAACAGTTCCAGATCCTGGCCCAGCCCCGACCAGAACTCTGTCACGCGCGGCAGATTGGCGGCATGGGCTTCACGCAGCTCCGGCGTGTCGGCGACGGCGCTCAGGTGGCTGACGATGCCCCAGGCGCGGCCCAGCGGCTCGGTCGCGTCCTCCAGTGCGGTGACGACGGTGTTCCAGCTCACAGGCGTGGCGGGGTCTTTGACCTGCGCGACCGCCGATGCAGCACGCTCAAGCAGCACGTCGACGGCCGGCGTGATGTGTTCGGGGCGGATGTCCGCAAAGCGCGGCAGACCAGAAAAATCGAGCAGCGGATTGTTGGCCGGGGTGGCAACCTTGGGCGAAATGTCGGTCATGGCAGGCTCGGTAGAGAAATTCGGGGGACAAAAAAAGCGTCCGATCCAAGAGGTGGGGACGCTTTTTCCGTTTCCAACTGGATCAAGGTGAAGCTTACGCCGCCAGCGCGGCTCCTTCAGCAGCGCGCTCGGCGGCTTCCAGGGTATTGATCAGCAGCATGGTGATCGTCATCGGACCGACACCGCCCGGCACGGGCGTGATATAGCCAGCGACTTCCTTGACGCCGGCAAAGTCGACGTCGCCACACAGCTTGCCGGCATCGTCGCGGTTCATGCCCACGTCGATGACGACGGCGCCCGGCTTGACCATGTCGGCAGTGATGATGTTGCGGCGGCCCACGGCGGCCACGATGATGTCGGCCTCACGCGTGTGCGCGGCCAGGTCGCGCGTCTTGCTGTTGCAGATCGTGATGGTGGCGCCGGCTTGCAGCAGCAGCATCGCCATCGGCTTGCCGACGATGTTCGAGGCACCGACCACCACCGCATTGGCGCCGCGCACCGGGTAGTTGATCGATTCCAGCATCTTCATGCAACCGTACGGCGTGCAGGGGCGGAACAGCGGGGCGCCGGTCATCAGGGCACCGGCATTGGCCACGTGGAAACCGTCCACGTCCTTCTCGGGCGCGATGGCTTCGAGCACCTTGTGGCTGTCGATGTGTTTGGGCAGCGGCAGTTGGACCAGGATGCCGTGGATGCGCGGGTCGCGGTTCAGCGCGTCGATGCGGCCGAGCAGGTCGGCTTCGGACAGGTCAGCAGGGTAGCGGTCGAAGCTGGACAGGAAGCCGTTGTCTTCGCACGCCTTGATCTTGTTGCGCACATAGACCTGGCTGGCCGGGTCTTCGCCGACGAGGATGACGGCGAGGCCGGGCTGGTGGCCGCGCGCGGTCAGGGCGGCGGCGCGTTGTGCGGCCTCGGCGCGGAGTTGTTTGGCAAGCGCGTTGCCGTCAATGAGTTGGGCGGTCATGGCTGGGCGGAGGAGGGAGAGGGCAAACCGCGATTATAAATCGCCGCCTCCCTTCCGGCCGCCCGGATGATCGCTTGGGTTTTCCTGCAGCCGATTCAGGCGTTGCGCGACAGGGCCAGGCGCAGCAGGTCCGCCACGGTGTTCACGTTGAGCTTTTCCATGATGTTGGCGCGGTGCGCTTCCACCGTCTTGATGGAAATGCCCAGATCGTCGGCGATCTGCTTGTTCAGGCGGCCGGCGACGATGCGCTCCAGGACCTGCTGCTCACGCGTGGTCAGGCGGCCGAGCAGGTCCTTGGCGGCCTTTTGCTCGCGCGCGACCGAGTCTTCACTGCGGGCCTTGCTGAGCATGCGCTCAACCAGCTCGCGCAGTTCGGATTCGTCGAACGGCTTTTCAATGAAGTCGACCGCGCCTTTCTTCATGGTCGACACGGCCATTGGCACGTCGCCGTGGCCCGTGACGAAAACGATCGGCATGCGGCTGTTCTCGGCCAGCAGGCGGTCTTGCAGCTCGGGGCCGCTCATGCCTTGCATGCGTACGTCGAGGATCAGACAGCCGACGCCTTCGCCACGTTTGTCGTCGACCAGGAATTCTTCGGCACTGCGGTAGGTGCGGACGGTGTAGCCGTTGCCTTCGAGCAGCCACGTCAACGAGTCACGCATGGCTTCATCGTCATCGACGACGAACACGGTTTCGTTGCGCGGCGCAACTGCGGCGGGCGTTGTGCTCATGGAGGAGTCCTCGGTCTACGTTCTATGTTTTAAAAACGATTACAGCGGATTCAGCGGCAGGATGATTTTAAACGTACAGCCGATGCCATCGGCATTGTTTTCTACCCAGAGCCTGCCGAGGTGGGATTCTATGATGGAGCGGCAGATATTCAGCCCCATCCCCATGCCGTCGGATTTGGTGCTGAAGAACGGCTCGAACAGCCGCTCCTTGGTGCTGTCGTCCACGCCCGGGCCCTGGTCGATCACCTCGATCAGCACGGAATTTTCCGGGTCGTTGATCAGGTTGGCGTGCAGGCGCAGGACGCTGGCGGCGCGCAGGCGCGGGTGGGCGGCCATGGCTTCGGCGGCGTTCTTGAGCAGGTTGACGAGCACCTGCTCGATGAGCACCGGATCGACGTACAGATGCGGCAGGTCGCCCGGCAGGCGCGTGAGGATGGTGATGCCGCGCCGAGTGGCCTCCAGTTCGGCCAGGCCTACGGCGTCGGCGACGATGTCGCGCAGGTCGGATTCGCGCCGCTGCGGCTGACTGCGTTTCACAAAGCCCCGGATGCGCTGGATGATGGTGCCGGCACGCACGGCCTGGGCGGAGGTCTTTTCCAGCACCGGGATCAACTCTTCCGGGGTGCTGCGCCCGGACTTCAGGCGGCCGACCGCACCCATGCAGTAGTTGTTGATGGCTGCCAGCGGCTGGTTCAGTTCGTGTGCCAGCGACGAGGCCATCTCTCCCATCGTCGTCAGACGGCTGGTGAACTGGATGCGTTCTTCGTGCTGGCGGGTCATTTCTTCAGCGGCCTTGCGCACGGTGATGTCGGTGGCGATCTGCATCTGCGCGAGGTGGCCGTCGACCCACTGGATGTAGCGGCGCCGAACTTCAAACCACTTCTGCATCGATGGCACGTAGATTTCTCGCGCGTCCGCCGCGTGCGGTGTCAGTTCGGAGGCGGGCAGGCCGGCATAGGCGTCCACCAAGTCGAGCGCATCGCTGGAAACGTCTTCCGTGTTGACGTCGTTGCCGGAGAGCTGCAGGTGGCCGAACGCCTCCCAGCCGAAAAGCTGGCGGTAGTAGCGGTTGGCGAACAGCAGCTCGGCCTTGTCGGTCGAGAGCACGGACACGGCCGCGTCCAGGCTCTCCAGCACCGTGGTGAAGCGGTCGTGCGCGGCAGCCAGGTCTTCGCGGGCGCGCTTGGGCTCGGTGATGTCCGTGATGGAACTCATCCACCCCGTGTGCCGGCCGCGTGCGTCGATGAGCGGCGAGACGTACATCCGCGCATAGAAGCTCGTGCCGTCGCGGCGCATCATGCGCAATTCCATGCCGTTGGCAGGCGCCTTGCCGCGCAGGGTCAGCTCGATGTGCTTCTGCATCTCGCCAATCTCGTTGGGCGGCCAATACGGGAACGGCGGCATGCGGCCGACCAGTTCCGCTTCCGTCCACCCGATCATGCGGCAGAACGCGGGGTTCACATAGGTGATGCGGCCGTTGAGATCGAGCGAGCGCATGCCGATCACCATGGAGTTCTCCATGGCGCGGCGGAATGATGTTTCCGCCAGCAATGCGCGCTGCGCCTCCGAGCGGCGGCTGGTGTGGCGCCACACGCTCCACAGGCTCCAGATCACGAAGCACGACAGGCCGGCCACCAGCCACATCAGCATGTTGTTGGGCAGGTTGGACGGTGCCGGATACGCCTCGGCACGCAGCGACAGCGAATGCCCCGGCGGATCCAGCAGCACTTCATACGACGCGGCGGCCTTGGGCACCGGCCGCAACGACGTGCTCGCGCGGATCACGTTGTTCTTGTCGACCAGCGAGAAGCGGTAGCGGTCGGTCAGCTCGCCCGGCAGCAGTTGCGTGAGGATCCCCGTGACCGAATACATGGCGCCCACCGTGCCGAGGAATTCGTTGTCCCGCACGATCGGCACTTCCATGAGCATGAAGCTCTCGCCGCGCTCGTTCTGGATGGGGCGGGAATAGACGGCGCGCTGCGTCTCACGGGCAGCGTCGTAGGCGGATTGGATTTCGGGTTCGAGCGGATGGTCGCGCGTTTCGCGCACGCGTGCGGTGAATTCGGAAGTGGACGGGAACGCCCAGCGCGGGCGGCGCGTGGCATCGAGCCAGTTGATGAAGACGAGTTCAGGGTTCTCGCGCAAGAGCTGGCGGGCCGCATCGCGGTAGGCACTTGGGTCAAGTTGCGCGGCACCGATATCGCGCGCCAGGGCGGCCACTTGATCCTGATTGCTTTGCAGCGACAGGCGCACCTTCTGCTCGGCCCAGGCGGCATCACGGTAGAGGGCGTCGCGCTGCTGCTGCACCTCGGTGGCGTGCAACTGATACAGGATGAAAATCATCGCGCCGGCAAACAGGACGATCGCCACCAGCGGGATGAACATGAACCAATTGGTCGTCCATAGCCGCCCCAGGCGCGTCAGCCACAGGCGGCGGGGCATGTTCGGGCGCACGATTTCGTCTGAAGGCAATTCAGACGCGTTCACGGAAATGGGCGCAGGCGCAGCAGGCGTTGACGGCTCGGGCTTGGCGGCCGGGTCCTGCGAAGCGTGGGAGGGGGCAAGCATGATGGGCGGACGAACGCCGGAATTCTGCGGAGGTAAAGGAGTGGGCATCTGTGCAACTGCGCAAAACCAAGTGTAACGGCAATCAACTTGCGGGTCGCTTGGGGAAACCGATTGGTGAGCTGTCTCGTTCGCTCGGAAAATGCTGCACCGCAATGTCAAAAGTGATTTGTTTTGCGTTGCGGCAATATTCCACATTATAAAAAACCATATCGCAATTTGAAAATTCCGCTTGTGCTGCGTTTGCGGGTGCCCATAGAATCAGCGCAAAAGTCGGGGTGGCTCCCTGCGTGCGTGCGTGCGGACGCGCGCGGCAGTGGGGTGCCTCACAAGAGACGCAACTACCGTTACTGCTACCAAGGAGACCGCCATGTCGGCCGTACCAGAACAAGTCCTGGGTGCCACGAGCGCCAGCGACGCTGATCCCCAGGAAACCAAGGAATGGCTGGAGGCGCTGCAAGGCGTCATCGGCGCGGAAGGCCCGCAACGCGCGGCGTTCCTCCTCGACAAGCAGATCGAATACGCACGCATCAACGGCGTGACGTCTCCGCTGCACGCAGAAACCCCCTATATCAATACGATCCCGGTCGAGAACCAGGACCGCATTCCTGGCAACCAGGAAATTGAGCACCGCATCCGCTCGTATACGCGCTGGAACGCCATGGCGATGGTGCTGCGCGCGAACAAGGACACCAACGTCGGCGGCCACATCTCGTCGTTCGCTTCGGCGGCCACGCTGTATGACGTCGGCTACAACCACTTCTGGCACGCCCCGTCGGACAAGCACGGCGGCGACATGGTCTTCGTGCAGGGCCACTCGGCGCCGGGCGTGTATTCGCGCGCCTTCCTGCTGGGCCGTCTGAGCGAGGAGCAACTCGACAGCTTCCGCCAGGAAGTGGACGGCAAGGGCATCTCGTCGTACCCGCACCCCTGGCTGATGCCGGATTTCTGGCAATTCCCGACCGTGTCGATGGGCCTGGGCCCGATCATGGCGATCTACCAGGCGCGCTTCACCAAGTACCTGGCCAGCCGCGGTCTGATCCAGAACTGGGAAAACCGCAAGGTCTGGGCGTTCCTGGGCGACGGTGAAACCGACGAGCCGGAATCGCTGGGCGCAATCGGCATGGCCGGCCGTGAAAAGCTGGACAACCTCGTCTTCGTGATCAACTGCAACCTGCAGCGCCTGGACGGTCCGGTGCGCGGTAACGGCAAGATCATTCAAGAGCTGGAATCGGAATTCCGCGGCGCTGGCTGGAACGTCATCAAGGTCATCTGGGGCAGCCGCTGGGATCAACTGCTTGCCCGCGACACGAAGGGCCTGCTGATGAGCCGCATGATGGAATGCGTCGACGGCGAATACCAGACCTTCAAGTCGAAGAGCGGCGCTTATGTGCGCGAGTTCTTCTTCAACACGCCGGAACTCAAGGCCATGGTGGCCGATTGGTCCGACGACGACATCTGGGCGCTGAACCGCGGCGGCCATGACCCGCACAAGATCTACGCGGCGTTCCAATCGGCGAGCAATCACAAGGGCCAGCCGACCGTCATTCTCGCCAAGACCATCAAGGGCTATGGCATGGGTGAGGCGGGCGAAGCGATGAACATCGCCCACCAGCAGAAGAAGATGCCGGTGGACGCTATCCGCAAGCTGCGTGATCGCTTCAACATTCCGGTTGCCGACGACCAGCTCGAGCACGTTCCGTACGTCAAGTTCGAAGAAGGCTCGAAGGAACTCGAATACATGCGCAAGGCTCGCATGGACCTGGGTGGCTACCTGCCGGCTCGCCGTCAGAAGGCTGACCCGCTGCAGATTCCCGCGCTGGCTGCGTTCGACGCGTTGCTCAAGGCCACCGGCGAAGGCCGCGAAGTGTCCACGACGATGGCCTTCGTGCGCATTCTGAACATCCTGCTGAAGGACAAGAACATCGGTAAGCACGTCGTGCCCATCGTGCCGGATGAGTCGCGTACGTTCGGCATGGAAGGTCTGTTCCGTCAGGTCGGTATCTGGAACCAGGAAGGCCAGAAATACGTGCCGCAGGATCACGACCAGCTGATGTTCTACAAGGAATCGCAGACGGGTCAGGTGCTGCAGGAAGGCATCAACGAAGCCGGTGCCATGTGCGACTGGATCGCCGCCGCCACGTCGTATTCGACGCATGGTGTGGCGATGATCCCGTTCTACATCTACTACTCGATGTTCGGCATCCAGCGTATCGGTGACCTTTGCTGGGCCGCTGGCGACATGCGCTCGCGCGGCTTCCTGCTGGGCGGTACCGCTGGCCGTACCACGCTGAACGGCGAAGGCCTGCAGCATGAAGACGGCCATTCGCACGTGTACCACGCTGCGATCCCGAACTGCATCTCGTATGACCCGACCTTCCAGTACGAACTGGCGGTGGTGATGCAAGACGGCCTGCGTCGCATGTATGTCGAGCAGGAAGACGTCTATTACTACCTGACGGTGATGAACGAAAACTACGAGCACCCCGAAATGCCGGCGGGTGTCGAGGGCGACATCATCAAGGGCATGTACCAGTTCAAGAAGGGCGTCGAGAACAGCAACGCACCGCGCGTGCAACTGCTGGGTTCGGGCACGATCTTCCGTGAAGTGATTGCCGCTGCCGATCTGCTCAAGAAGGACTGGGGCGTCGAATCCGACCTGTGGGGCTGCCCGAGCTTTACCGAGCTGGCCCGCGAAGGCAACGCCATCGCGCGCTGGAACCTGCTCAACCCGACCGAGCCGCAACGCGAGTCGCACGTTGAGAAGCTGCTCAAGAACGCACGCGGTCCGGTCATCGCTTCGACCGACTACGTTCGTACCTTCGCCGAGCAGATCCGCGCCTTTGTGCCGCGTCGCTACGTGGTGCTGGGCACCGACGGCTTCGGCCGCTCGGATACCCGCGAGAAGCTGCGCCACTTCTTCGAGGTGGACCGCTACTGGGTGACGGTCGCGTCGCTCAAGGCGCTCGCCGATGAAGGCGTGCTGCCCCGCGAAAAGGTGGCCGAGGCACTGAAGAAGTACAACCTCGATCCGAACAAGCCCAACCCGATGACCGTATAACGGAGCCGCCGGGCGCGCGGGTTGCGTCCGGCCGGGCACCGCCCCGACAGACTTCCCGCAACGTGCATTTGCCTGCACGATGCGGTAGCCTGCGGGGCAACGCGTGTCCGCCGCCGGATGCTCTCGCCGCCAGACCCTCTGGAGACAGAAGAATGAGTCAAGTCGTAGAAATCAAGGTGCCGGACATCGGCGACTACAAAGACGTCCCGGTGATCGAAGTGCTGGTCAAGGCGGGCGATACCGTCAACGCCGAAGATTCGCTGGTTACGCTGGAATCGGACAAGGCGACCATGGACGTGCCCTCGCCCAAGAGCGGCGTCGTCAAGGAAGTGAAGATCAAGGTGGGTGACACCGTGTCGGAAGGCTCGCTGGTGCTGCTGCTCGAAGAGCAGGGCGCTGCCGCCGCGCCCGCCCCGGCACCTCAAGCGGCACCCGCACCGGCTCCGGCCGCTGCGGCGCCGACGCCCGCACCTGCCGCACAAGCTCCGGCCCCAGCGCCCGCTGCTGCGGGTGGCGGTACGGTTGAGGTGAAGGTGCCGGACATCGGCGACTACACCGACGTACCGGTCATTGAGATCAGCGTCAAGGTGGGCGACAAGGTGGAAGCCGAGCAGTCGCTGATCACGCTTGAGTCCGACAAGGCCACGATGGATGTGCCGTCGCCGGCCGCCGGTACCGTCAAGGAAATCCGCGTGAAGGTGGGCGATGCCGTGTCGCAAGGCACGCTGATCGTCGTGCTGGAGGGTGCGGGCGGTGCTGCCGCTGCGCCGGCACCTGCGCAAGCTCCAGTACCGGCACCCACAGCCGCACCGGCTGCCGCTGCACCGAGCCCGGCCCCCGCGGCTGCGCCCGCAGCTGCTCCGGCCGCAGCGCCCGCTACGTACACCGCCGATACCGTCGGTACGGTCGGCAAGGCGGCCCACGCCAGCCCCTCGGTGCGCAAGTACGCGCGTGAGCTGGGCGTCAATGTGAATCTCGTGGGCGGTACAGGTCCGAAGAATCGCATCACGCAGGAAGACGTGCAGCGCTACGTCAAGGGTGTGATGAGCGGTCAGGCCGCGGCACCGGGCAAGGCTGCCGCGGGTGCACCGGCCGGCGGTGGCGAGCTGAACCTGCTGCCATGGCCGAAGGTCGACTTCACCAAGTTCGGTCCGGTCGATCCCAAGCCGCTGTCGCGTATCAAGAAGATTTCCGGCGCAAACCTGCACCGCAACTGGGTCATGATTCCGCACGTCACCAACAACGACGAAGCGGACATCACCGAGCTGGAAGCCTTCCGCGTGCAGATGAACAAGGACCACGAAAAGGCCGGCGTGAAGTTCACGATGCTGGCGTTCGTGATCAAGGCGGTCGTGGGCGCGCTGAAGAAATTCCCGACGTTCAACGCGAGCCTGGACGGCGACAACCTGGTCTTCAAGCAGTACTTCCACATCGGTTTTGCAGCCGATACGCCGAATGGGCTGGTGGTGCCGGTGATCCGCGATGCGGACAAGAAGGGCCTGATCGACATCGCGAAGGAAATGGCCGATCTGTCGAAGGCAGCCCGCGAAGGCAAGCTCAAACCGGACCAGATGCAGGGCGGCTGCTTCTCGATCTCGTCGCTGGGTGGTATTGGCGGCACGAACTTCACGCCGATCATCAACGCACCGGAAGTGGCCATCCTTGGCCTGTCGCGTGGTTATCAGAAGCCCGTTTGGGACGGCAAGCAATTCGTGCCGCGCCTGACGCTGCCGCTGTCGCTGTCGTACGATCACCGCGTGATCGACGGCGCGGAGGCTGCACGCTTCAACGCGTATCTGGCCAGCGTGCTGGCGGACTTCCGCCGCGTCAGCCTGTAAGCCCACGCGGGCGCGGCACGCATCTGGCTTCGGGCCTGTGCGTGCCGGCCCGGTTGGGTTTGCAGCGGTCGGCGGACTGGTCAGTGGACTGATGGCGAGGACGACATGACGACGTGCGTGGTGGTCAAGAAAGACGGCGAAGTGGCGATTGCGGCCGATTCACTGGTGACGTTCGGCGATACGCGCCTGGCGCGTGGCTACGAGCAGAACCAGAAGATCTTCCAGGTGGGCGATTCTCTGATCGCGCTGGCGGGCACGACGGCCCACTTCCCGGTCATGCGGAGTCTGCTGGCGGGTCTGGCAGATGAGTGCCGCCTCGGCACGCGTGACGACGTCTTCCGGACCTTCCTCAAGGTGCATGAAAAGCTCAAGGACGAGTATTTCGTGAACACCAAGGAAGACGACGACGACCCCTACGAGTCGTCACAGATCACCTGTCTGATCGCCAACGCAACCGGCATCTACGGCGTCTATTCGTACCGCGAAGTGTTTGCGTTCGACCGTTTTTGGGGCATCGGTTCGGGGCGCAACTTTGCACTGGGTGCCATGTCGGCGGTGTTCGATATGCCGGGCAAGTCGGCGGCGGACGTTGCACGGGTGGGCGTGTCCGCAGGCGTGGAGTTCGACAAGAGTTCGGGCGGCCCGATCGAGGTGCACACAGTCCGTCTGCAGGATTGAAAAGCGTCAGCGGGCCCGGGCGAAGCCGGGTGCCGACGACAAGAACAAGGAGTCAGGAATGAGCGTGGTGGAAATCAAGGTGCCGGACATCGGCGATTTCGATGCGGTGGAAGTCATCGAAGTGCTGATCAAGGCGGGCGATACCGTGGCGCCCGAGCAGTCGCTGATCGTGCTGGAATCCGACAAGGCCAGCATGGAAGTGCCGTCGGACGTGGCCGGCAAGATCGTCGACGTGAAGGTCAAGGTGGGCGACAAGGTCAGCAAGGGCACGGTAATCGCGACGGCTGAAGCCGGCGCGGCTGCTGCTCCGGCGCCTGCTCAAGCACCGGCTCCGGCCGCAGCGCCTGCTGCCGCACCGGCAGCATCGGCACCCGCGCCGCAGGCGGCGAAGCACGCTGGCGGCGCCGACATCGAATGTGACATGCTCGTCCTCGGCTCCGGCCCGGGCGGCTACTCGGCAGCCTTCCGCAGTGCGGACCTGGGCATGAACACTGTGCTGGTGGAGCGTTTCTCCACGCTTGGCGGCGTTTGCCTGAACGTGGGGTGTATCCCGTCGAAGGCGCTGCTCCACACGGCGGCAGTCATGGACGAAGTCAAGGCCATGGCCGCGCACGGCATTGTCTACAGCGAGCCCACGGTTGATATCAACCAACTGCGCAAGCACAAGGAATCCGTCATCGGCAAGCTGACCGGCGGGCTGGCCGGCATGGCCAAGGCTCGTAAGGTACAGGTCGTGCGCGGCATCGGCACGTTCCTCGACCCGAACCATCTGGAAGTGCAGCTGACGGATGGCGCCGGCAAAGCGACCACCGGTGAGAAGAAGGTCATCCGCTTCGCCAAGGCGATCATCGCTGCGGGTAGCGAGGCCGTGAAGCTGCCGTTCATTCCGGAAGATCCGCGCATCGTCGATTCGACTGGCGCGCTGGAGCTGCGCGAAGTGCCGGCCAAGATGCTGGTCATTGGCGGCGGCATCATTGGCCTGGAAATGGCCACGGTGTACAGCACGCTGGGCGCCCGCATCGACGTGGTGGAAATGCTCGACGGCCTGATGCAGGGCGCTGATCGCGACCTCGTCAAGGTATGGGACAAGATGAACAAGAGCCGCTTCGACAAGGTCATGCTCAAGACCAAGACGGTCGGAGTGGAAGCCAAGCCGGACGGCATCTACGTCAAGTTTGAAGGCGAAGCTGCACCGGCCGAGCCGCAACGCTATGACACGGTGCTGGTGGCCGTGGGCCGCGCTCCGAACGGCAAGCGCATCGGCGCGGAAAACGCCGGCGTGGCCGTGACCGACCGCGGCTTCATCGAAGTGGACAAGCAACAGCGCACGAATGTGCCGCACATCTTCGCGATCGGCGACATCGTGGGTCAACCGATGCTGGCACACAAGGCCGTGCACGAAGGCCACGTGGCGGCCGAAGCTGCGCACGGCGAGAAGGCGTATTTCGACGCCAAGCAGATTCCGTCGGTCGCTTATACCGATCCGGAAGTAGCCTGGGCAGGCCTGACCGAAGACCAATGCAAGGCGCAGGGCATCAAGTACGGCAAGGGCGTGTTCCCCTGGGCTGCATCGGGCCGCGCGATTGCCAACGGCCGCGACGAGGGCTTCACCAAGCTCATCTTCGACGAGGAAACCCACCGCATCATCGGTGGCGGCATCGTTGGCACACATGCAGGCGACCTCATCGGCGAGATTTGCTTGGCCATCGAGATGGGCGCAGATGCCGTGGATATCGGCAAGACCATCCACCCGCATCCGACGTTGGGTGAATCGGTGGGGATGGCTGCAGAAATCTACGAAGGCGTTTGCACGGACGTGCCGCCCACTCGCAAGCGTTGAAATGCAATTAACCGTCATGTTTTGGGAGCCACCCTAAAATCCGGCTGGCAAAAAGGAGGGGCCGCTCGATTGGGCGGCCCTTTTTTTGGGGGCGATGTGGCGGCGCGTCAGTGCCGAGGATCAGCTGGACGCCGATGCCGACGTAGCAGGCGCAGGGCTGCGATCAGGCGGCGCCATATCTGTTGTATCAACCCATGTCGACGGGCACGCCAGACGGCAATTCGTACCTGCAGGGCTTGCCAGGTCGGCGTTGCCTGCAGAGTGGCAACCATGCGCTGCTTCCAAGCCAGGAAGGCGGATTCCCAGCGGGCATACCAGGCGATCGTGTGCAATTGCGGTCGCACGGCGGCATAGATGCGTACACCCAGCCCCGTGCTGACGATTTTCGCTGCGACCAGAACTAAGGTGCCTGCAATGAGATGGCCCCGCGCCAGCACGTATACGGCGGCCAGCTTGAACGGCAACAACGCCAGCATAGGCAGGGCAAATGCGCAGAGAGCTTCGATAGGCTCCAGCTGCGCCAACTTCCGCTCCGCCGCTTGGACCCAGGGGTGGGCCGCCAAGCGAGCAGTCGCCCGCTGCATGACGTTCCAGATCCACTCTTCTAACAGCAGGATGAGCGCAGCCGCGACGATCAGACTTCGCTTGGCGAGGGATTCGCGAGACATTGGGAAGGGGGGAGGGGCGGTGGGCTGCGATACAGAATGGAGCGTTGGCCGCCTGCAAAGTTCGCAATTTGAAGGGCAGAGACGTTTCAGGCGCACATAAAAAACCCGGCCGAAGCCGGGCTAAAGGTACCCACTGATCACCACTGAGGACAGGTTTCGGTAGCGGGACCGAGGAGACAATCTAACGAACACGGTGGAATGGACCGCGGGGCGTGCGTTTCGGTTCCGCGCAAATGCGCGCAAACGACGTGTTTGGAGGAGTGGCTCGATGGCCAAAACAAAACGGGCCTCCCGAGGGAGGCCCGCTTGAACAACCGGGTAACTACGCTAGCCTAGCGCTTAGGCAGCAGTCGTTGCCGACTTCTTGCCGGTAGCAGCGCGCGCTTGGGCCGAAGCTTGGGCGGTTGCCTTGCTGGCAGCGTTGGCAGCAGCGTGGAAGTTGCTTTCAGCCAGCTCCACGGCTTGCTTGGTAGCCTTCTGCACCGAGTCGTAGGCGTTGTTGGCAGCCGACAGAGCCGACTTCACCAGGGCAACTGCCGATTCCGAACCGGCCGGAGCGTTCTTCGACACGTTGTCGACCAGCGCTTGCAGCTTGCGGCTATTTTCAGCGATTTGCACTTCAGCAGCCTTGCTGAATTCGGTTTGCGTGTCCGAAGCGATTTCGTACAGGTGGCGGCTGTAAGCCAGAACCTTTTCAGCCAGCGGCTGCACAGCGGCGGTTTGCACCGACAGCAGCTCTTGAGCATCCTTAGCGGTCAGTGCCTTCTTGGCGTGTTCGACGTTTTCGGCCAGGGTAGCCTTGACGACTTGCAGGTTCAGCTCGACCAGCTTTTCGACGCCTTCAAATGCCTTGTTGGTCAGGCCGAAGAACGTTTCCAGATTGGCCTTGTGCGCCGCAGCGATCTGTTCCTGAGTCAGCATGTTGTCTCTCCAAATACAAAGGTGGGTCGGGGAATCAAAATGAAAATTTAGATCGCCCAGATGTACAAAGCATGACGGTCAGCGTCGGGCCTTCCAGGCGACATCGCGATGAATTAGGGATGGTGCATCGCAACAATTTCATTGTTGTTGAATGTCAAACCAGTGTCAAGCGTCCTTTGTGCATCGCACAAAAATCAGAATTCGTTGATTTTTCGTGCACAGGAATTGCGCGACCAACCGTTTGGTGTAATTTTTTGTGGCAGAAAAATGCGCGTCCGTGGTGCAGGAGAAAGGCATTTGACCACTTCCGGCGGTAATTCCGTCTCAAAAAACATACGAGTGCAGCGTAGGTTAGGATGCGCCCGAGTGCCATTTTTGTTGCGTTGCGATTTGTTATTCACATGCGGGCCTTCTACACCGACCATTTTGTTTTGCCGCTGCCGCCGGGCCATCGGTTTCCGATGCGCAAATACAGCGACCTGCGGGCACGGGTTTTGGCCGACGTGCCGGGGCTGTCTCTGTATGAAGCGCCGCGCGCCGAGGACGACGCGTTGCTGCTGGCGCACACGCCCGAATATGTTGAGGCGGTAAGCGCCGGTCGGCTTGACCCGGCGCGCCAGCGCGAGATCGGGTTTCCCTGGTCGTCGGAAATGGTGGAGCGCAGCCGCCGGTCGGCCGGCGCGACGATGGCCGCGAGCGAGGCCGCGCTGGCGGACGGGATCGCCGTCAACCTGGCGGGCGGGACGCACCACGCCTACGCGGACAAGGGCGGCGGATTCTGTGTATTTAATGACGCAGCCATTGCCTCGCGCTGGATGCAGCGCCAATCAGGCAGGACGCCGGCGGATTTTCCGGTCGCCATCATTGATCTGGATGTACATCAGGGCAACGGCACGGCGTCGATCTTGCGCGATGACGCCACCGTTTTCACCTTGTCGCTGCACGGCGAGAAGAACTATCCGTTCCGCAAGGAAGCGTCGGATCTCGACATCGGCCTGCACGATGGCTGTGGCGACGAGGACTATTTGCAAGCGTTGACCGGCGCACTCGACATCCTGGCCGGGCGCTTCAAGCCGCAATTGATCATCTATCTGGCCGGCGCGGATCCGCATGAGGGCGATCGGCTCGGCCGGCTCAAGCTGACGCTGCATGGCTTGGCCCGGCGCGACCAGGAAGTCTTCGATTTCGGGTATCAACGGCGCATACCGGTTGCCGTTACCATGGCGGGCGGCTACGGCAACAATATCGACGATACCGTGGCCGTCCACGCGCAGACCATCGCGCTGGCTGCCCGCCACGCACAGCGCTGGGCAGCACGCGACGAGGCCGCTGGCGCATCGACCTCTCTTCCGCTTTCCGCATGACCCAAGTGTCTTCCGTCGCGCCAGCCTCAGCGCGTGGCTCTCTGTTTTTTGTCGCCATGCCGTGGCTGTTCGTGCTGATCTGGAGCACTGGCTTTATCGTGGCCAAGTACGGGATGCCGTACGCCGAGCCGATCACGTTCCTGTTTTTACGCTTCGTGGGCGTGCTGGTGTGCCTGCTGCCGCTGGTCTGGCTGGCGCGCGTACCGCTGCCGCGCCACGCCGGCACAGGCGAAACCGACTGGGCGGCCGTCGGCCACATCGCGGTGGCCGGCTTGCTGATGCAATGGGGCTACCTGGCGGGCGTCTGGGCAGCGGTCAAGCTCGGCATGCCGGCAGGCATGACGGCGCTGATCGTCGGCATGCAGCCGATTCTGACTGCGCTGTATGTATCACTACGTGGGGAGCGCGTGTCGCGCCGACAATGGGCGGGGCTGCTGTGCGGCACCGCGGGCGTGGGTCTGGTCGTGGCCAACAAGCTGCATCTGGCGGGCGTCGGCGTGACGACGCTTGCGCTTTGCGTGGGCGCGTTGCTGTCGATCACCGTCGGCACGCTGTATCAAAAGCGCCATTGCCCGGTGTTCGACCTGCGGATGGGCGCGTGCATTCAGTTCGGGGCCTCGGCGCTGCTGTGTCTGCCGTTCATGTTTGTGTTTGAGACGCGTGAGGTGCATTGGACGCTGCCGATGATCGGCTCGCTGGTGTGGTCGGTGCTGGCGCTGTCGATCGGGGCGATCTCGCTGCTGTTCGTGCTGATCCGCCAAGGCGCGGCCACCAAGGTGACGTCGCTCCTGTATCTCACACCGCCGACGACCGCCGTGATGGCGTGGGCGCTGTTTGGCGAGCGATTTCCGCCGCTCGCTGCGTTGGGCATGGTGATTGCCGCGTGCGGTGTGGCGCTCGTCATCCGCAAGTGACCGAGGCTCAGCGGCTGGCGTATCCTGATCACTTTCCACGGCCACCTGCCCGCTGCCCATGAGCACGCCACGCCAGACGCGCGACGACTATCGCCACTTCCAAACCATCACCACGCGCTGGATGGACAACGACGTCTACGGCCACGTCAACAACGTCGTCTATTACAGCTACTTCGACACCGTGGTGAACGCCTACCTGATCGAGCAGGGCGTGCTGAACCCCGAGCGCAGCGACACCATCGGCCTCGTCATCGAGACCCAATGTAACTACTTCGCGCCGTTGTCGTTTCCAGACCCTGTGGTGGCGGGCCTGCGCGTTGCGCGCCTGGGCAATACGAGCGTGCGCTATGAGGTAGGCCTGTTCCGCGGCGACGCGCAAGAGGCCGCAGCGCAGGGCCATTTCGTGCATGTCTACGTTGACCGCGAAACGCGTCGGCCGGTGGCGCTGCCGGATGCACTGCGTGCCGTGCTCGAGCCGCTTGTCTCCAATGTCACTGCTTGAGATTTTGCGCATCGCCATGACCGACCGACGGCCCACCTCCGCAGAAGTCGAACTTGTCGATCAGGCCATCACGTCGCGTCGGTCTGTTCGCGCGTTCCTGCCTACGCCGGTGGCGCGTGAAGATATCGAAGCGATCCTTGATGTGGCGCGCCGTGCGCCGTCAGGCAGCAACACGCAGCCATGGAAGGTGTATGTGCTGACGGGCGAATCGAAGGCGCGCTTGTCCGAATCCGTGTTGGCGGCGTATGAACACCCGGAGGCCGATACGCTGCATCGCGAGGAGTATCCGTACTACCCGCGCACATGGATTGATCCGTACCAAAGTCGGCGCCGCAAGGTCGGCTGGGATCTCTATGGCTTGCTCGGCATCGAGCGCGCCGACAAGGAGCGCATGCACGCGCAGCACGCGCGCAACTTCCGCTTCTTCGATGCGCCGGTCGGCATCATCTTCACGATCGACCGGGTGATGGAGCAGGGCAGCTGGCTGGATTACGGCATGTTTCTGGAAGCCGTGATGGTGGGTGCGCGTGCTCGCGGCATCGATACGTGTCCACAGGCTGCTTTCACCCAGTTCCATCGGATCATCGCCGAGCATCTGCGGTTGACCGATGACGAAATGGTCGTCTGCGGCATGTCGATGGGCTACGCGAATCCTGCAGCCATCGAGAACACCCTCGTCACCGAACGTGCACCTGTCTCCGACTTCACTCGCTTCCTCGACTGACGTCGTCATCGCGCCGCAGCCTGCACGCTACAGCGCACATCTTCGCGCAAAGCGAGAATTGGCGGTGAAAAGTCGTCGAATTATGTCAACAGATACGACCGATCCATCGTTAGACTTTGATCTGCGACTCTGCGTATGACGCGCGCGTGTTGTGAGGAAGTGTTGGGGCTGGTTGTAAACCGTGATTGTCGGCATGTGCGACGGAACTCACGGGGTACCTTCAGCGTCCGTTGCTGATTCCGCACCGCACATCATGTGCGGCTTAAGCAACTTTCTTCGCGATTGGAACTTTGCCACAGCAGACAATTGCGTCGAAATGATGACCGAATGATAAGGCTCCAGAGGTCAAACTTTAAGGCCGTGAGCTAAGTCCTTCATCTTGCTAAGAATTTTGTTTTTGCCTACACTTGCGCCATCTCACGCGCGGGTGATCGAACCATGTCACGGTCTGTTTCCTCATTTTTTCGACGTCTCGGCTTTGTTTCGCTGATGACCGTCGCGCTCGCTGCCGTCTCCGTCGCTACCGTGGCCAACGCCGCCACGACCGACAAAAAGCCCGCCGCCAGCAAGAAAGCCAAAGTCAAATCCACGGGCAAGACCGTCGTCAATCGCAAGGCCAGCGCCAAAGTCGCGGCTGCGAGCAGCGATGACGCCGCGTCCACCAAAGTCCGCAAGGTCGTCACCGTCAAAGGCAAGCGCCATGTGATCATGGTCGAGCGCGGTGCACGTCCGGTGCGCGCAGCCTTTGTGCCGGCGTCGCCGACGCTTGGCGAGGCGATGGGTCTGCGCTCGACGCCCGACGCGTTGGCGCTGCGTTCCTCCGTCGCGCTGGTGATGGACCAGAACAACGGCGAAGTGCTGTTCCAGAAGAATTCGTCGGCCGTGCTGCCGATTGCCTCGATCACGAAGCTGATGACGGCGCTGGTCGTGACCGACGCTCATCAACCGATGGACGAGCTGCTTGAAATCACCGATGAAGATCGCGACTACGAGCGCAACACCGGCTCGCGTCTGCGCTTCGGCACGATGCTCACGCGTGAAGATCTGCTGCTGCTGGCGCTGATGTCGTCGGAAAACCGCGCAGCCTCAGCGCTGGGCCGTAACTATCCGGGTGGTCGTCCGGCATTCGTTGCCGCCATGAACCGCAAGGCGCACGAGCTGGGCATGAACGACACGCACTATGTCGATTCGAACGGCCTATCGAGCAGCAACGTGTCGAGCGCACAGGATCTGGCCAAGATCGTGATGGCTGCCTACAAGGTGCCGACCATTCGCCAATTCACGACCACGCCTGAACATACGGTCAACGCCAACGGCCGCACGCTGCACTACGTCAACACCAACCGTCTGGTGCGTGGCGGCGAATGGGATATTGGTCTGCAGAAGACCGGTTTCATCAACGAAGCGGGCCGCTGCCTCGTGATGCAGGCCAACGTGCACGGCCGCAACGTCGTGATGGTGTTCCTGGATTCGGCTGGCAATCTCACGCGCTTTGCGGATGCCACACGCGTGCGCAATTGGCTGGAGCGCAATCCGCACATCGAGCCGGCCACGCAAGCTGCTGCGCCGTTGCGGAATGTACCTGTGTCGACGCAGCCCACAACCGTGCTGGCATCGGAGCAGCACGGCGCTTGAGCCTCGGCGTCACCCAACAAAAAAAGCGCGTCATCGAACGCGCTTTTTTTGTTGGCTAAACCGGCGGCTCACTCTGCTCGTACGGCGTCCTCGTCGTACGTGTAACCCATGCCTTTGGAAATCTGTAGCGCGGTGTCCTTGAGATTGTCGAGCCAGCTGTCCTGCAAGCGGTCTGCCGGTGCAGACAGCGACAGACCTGCTACCAGCCGCCGCGAATCGTCATAAATACCGGCAGCGATGCAGCGTACGCCGAGTTCCAACTCTTCGTTGTCGCGTGCGTAGCCGTTGGTGCGCACCCAGTTGAGTTCACGTTCGAGCTTGGGCAAGTCCGTGATCGAGGTGCGAGTGTGACCAGACAAACCGGTACGCGTGGCATAGGCCCGCACACGGCCGAGTTCGTCTGCAGCCAGGAACAGCTTGCCAACCGAAGTCAAATGCAGCGGCGCGCGGCCACCGATAGCACGCACTACTTGCATGCCTGATCGCTCGGAATATGCGCGCTCGATGTAGACGATCTCATCACCCTGGCGCACCGAGAGGTTGACGGTTTGGCCGGTCAGGCGATGCAGGGCGCGCATCGGCGCGAGGGCCGCTTCACGCACCGAGAGGCGTGCCTTGACGAGGTTGCCGAGTTCCAGCAAACGCATGCCGAGACGGTAACTGCCCGGGTCGGAGCGGTCGACGAAGCGGCAAGCCACCATGTCGTTGAGGATGCGGTGCGCGGTGGAGGGATGCAGGCCGGTGCTGGCGGACAGCGCTTTCAGGCTGACCGGATCGGCGTGATCGGCAAGCGCGTCGAGCAGCATCATCATGCGTTCGATGACCTGGATGGACGTCTTGCCGGGGTCCTTATCTGCTTCTGCCATGGGTGCAGTGGGTTGCGGATGCGATGCAAAATTCTATCCCACAATGTGAAAATTCGCACCATCCCGACGCATGATTCCGGGTATTTTCGAGGGCTTTCTCAGTCGGCCACCGGCTGTGCTTGGTAGGGCCTCGTGAAGCGCACTCACCGCTGACATGAAGAAGTTCTGTGCCTTGAGGGCCGCGCCGGACAGGGCAGCGGGCGCATAATGGCAGCTTCCCGCAGAACACAAGAGACTCCCATGCGCGTAGGTTTGTTCGTCACTTGCCTCATTGATCTGATGCGGCCCGACATCGGGTTTTCGGTGCTCAAGCTGCTGGAAAAGGCCGGCTACGACGTCGTTGTGCCGCCCGCGCAGACCTGTTGCGGCCAGCCCGCCTACAACTCCGGCGATCGGCCACTGGCGCGCGATCTGGCGGAGAAAACGCTCAAGGAATTCGAACAGTTCGATTACGTCGTCATCCCGTCTGGGTCGTGCGGCGGCATGATCCGCAAGGGCTACGCCGATCTCTTTCGAGACGATCCGGAGCTCGCAGGCCGCTACGAGCGCCTGGCGCCGCGTGTGTATGAGTTAACCGACTTTCTCGTCAATGTGGCGCGTGTCGAGGCGCTCGATTCCGAATTTCACGGCCACGTGACGTACCACGATTCGTGCTCCGGCCTGCGCGAGCTGGGCGTGAAAGCGCAGCCGCGCGAGCTGCTCGGCAAACTGCCGGGCGTGCAACTGACCGAGATGCCCGCCTGCGAAGCGTGCTGCGGTTTCGGCGGCACGTTCTCGATCAAGTATGGCGATATCTCCACCGCCATCGCGGATGAAAAATGCGCCAACATCAAGGCCAGCGGCGCCGATGCCGTGGTGCTCGGTGATGTGGGCTGCATGCTCAACATCGAAGGCCGGCTGCGCCGTACGGGCGACACGCACACGCGTGTGCTGCACATCGCGCAAGTCCTTGCCGGCGACGCGTAAATCGCAACGCCAAGAACACGACGGAGACGCAATCGCATGCAAGTCCGCAGCATGGAATTCAAGGCGCGCGCCGGGCAGAAGCTCGCCGACAAGCGCCTGCAGCAGAACCTCACCAAGCTCTCAACCAAGTTCGTCACCGCACGCGCGGCGGCCATCCAGGACATCGATTTTCCAGCCACGCGTGAAGCGCTGAAGGAGCGCCGCAACCGCGCGCTAGAAAATCTCGACCTCTGGCTCGCTACGTTCGAGGCAGAAGCGACGCGTCGTGGCGCCAAGGTGTTGTTTGCCGAAACCACCGCCGATGCCGCGCGCCTGGTCGCAGAAATCGCTCGCAAGCACGAGGTCAAGAAGGTCATCAAGAGCAAGTCGATGGTGACCGAAGAGATGCGCCTGAACCAGGTGCTCGGCGAGATGGGCGTGCAGAGCATCGAGACCGATCTGGGCGAGTACATCCTGCAGATCAATGACAGCGAGCCGCCGTCGCACATCATTGCGCCGGTGGTGCACAAGGATAAGGAGGAGATCGCCGATCTCTTCGCCAAGACGCACAACAAGCCGCGCTTGACCGATATTCCGGAGATGACGCGCGAGGCGCGCGAAGTGCTGCGGCCCCAGTTTCTGTCCGCTGACATGGGCGTGACGGGCGGCAACTTCATCATTGCTGAGACGGGTTCCGTTGCGATCGTCACGAACGAAGGCAACGAAGGCATGTGCACGATCATGCCGCACGTGCATGTTGCCGTGACGGGCATCGAGAAGGTGCTGCCGACGCTCGAAGATCTGGCCACCGTCATGCGCCTGCTGCCGCGTTCAGCCACGGGGCAGGCGATCTCGAATTATTTCTCGCTGCTCACAGGCCCGCGCGCGCCCGGGGAGAAGGATGGCCCGGAGCATATGTATTTCGTCATCGTCGACGGCGGTCGCAGCGGCCTCATCGGCGGCGACTTCCAGGAGATGCTGCGCTGTATCCGATGCGGCGCGTGCATGAACCATTGCCCGGTCTATCAGAAGATCGGCGGTCATGCGTACGGTTGGGTGTATCCGGGCCCGATGGGCAGCGTGCTGACGCCAAGCTACGTTGGGCTGTCGAACGCGTTGGACCTTCCGCAAGCGGCCACGCTGTGCGGCGAATGCAACCGCGTGTGCCCTGCGTCCATCCCGTTGTCGGATTTGCTGCGCACGCTGCGCGAGAAACAAATGGAGCGCGAACTGCGCCCGCAATCGGAGCGCCTTGGCTTGCGCATGTGGGGCTTCATGGCACGGCGACCGGCACTGTACTCAGCCGGCACCTGGGTTGCCGCACGCGTGCTGCGCTGGATGGGCGGCGACAAGAAACTGATCCACTCGCTGCCCATCGGCAAAGGTTGGACCGATACACGTGATATGCCGGCCCCCGCGGGCAAAACGTTCCGCGAGCTGTACCGTGAAAAGAAGGCCCGAGCATGACCACCGCTGAATCCCTCCAAACATTGCGCGACGCGCTCGATCGTCACGCAAAGTCGACCGACCTGCCGCACGTGCTCAAGCAGTGGCGCGACGATGCCGTACTCGCGCCGCTGGCGATCTTGCCACCGGCGTACGACCAGGTGCGGCGTTCCTTGCTGCAGCGGCTGGATATGGCGGTGTCGTTTGGTGAGGAAAGCTGCTCGTTCTCGCCGTCGTCGTTGCTGGCCGAAATGCGTTTGTGGACGGACAAGGCTGAGGCCAAGCTCGCCAGCATGTAATCGAGAGGCGACATGGAACGCGGGATGCGTGCTAGTGTCTGACAGCTTATTCCCGTGTCAGCCCATGCCATGAACCAGACCGCCCGCGAAATCATGTTGTACGACGCCCAGAAGAAAAGTTCGGGCGTGGCTTACCTGTGGTGGTTTCTGCTGGGCTTCCTCGGAGCGCATCGCTTTTATCTGAAGCGGCCGGGCAGCGGCGTCGCACAGGCCATCGCCAACATCGGCGGCACATGGTTGGCGTTTCGCGACATGGGTAACACTGCTGGCTGGGTGCTGGCCGTCATCGGCGGGCTGTGGGTGCTGGTGGACATGTTCCTGATTCCCGGGATGGTCCGCGCATACAACACTGTGCTCGCCGAGCGGCTTTCGACCGCGCCCTGAGAGGAATCGACCTATGAGCAAAATGACTTGGTGGAAGCGCGCCGCATTGTGGGCGGCAGGTTTGGCTTGCGTGGGCGCCGCCTTGGCAGGTTGTACGACTTCGCGCGATCAATACAGCCAGAGTTCCAGTATCAGTACGTATGGTGTGGTCGACGTGGGAATCGAGCGCACATCCCGCTGATCATCATTCCGTGGCCGGTGGCGCCACGTCTTCAAACCGCCGCCACTCGCCGTTGACGAGCAGTTCCAGCGGCTGGAACAGCGCTTTATAGGCCATCTTCCGACTCTGTTCGATCCAGTAGCCGAGATAGACGTAGGGCAGGTCCAGCGCCTGCGCCTGGGCGATCTGCCACAAGACGTTGTACGTCCCGTAACTCGCCTTCTGTTCGATCGGGTCGTAGAACGTGTAGACCGACGACAACCCATCTTCCAGCACGTCGATCATGCTCACCATGCGCAGCTTGCCCGCCGATGGCGATTCGGGCGGCTCGCGAAACTCCACCAAACGCGAGTTCACCCGGCTCTGCAACAGGAACTGCTCGTACTGATCGCGGCTGTCGTGGTCCATACCACCGCCCGCATGGCGGACCGATTGGTACAGCAGATAGAGCTGATAGTGCTCTTCGACATAGGTGAGCGGTGCCACCAACGCTTCCAGCCCTTGATGCCGCTCGGCGGCGCGGCGTTGCGCTCTCGTCGGTGAATATTGATCAACGACGACGCGGCATGGCGTACATGCATGGCAGTCGTCGCAATGTGGACGGTAGGTGAAGATGCCGCTACGCCGGAAGCCAGCGCGCACGAGCTTCGAATAGACGTCTGCATTGATCAGGTGCGCCGGCGTGGCGACCTGCGAGCGCGCCAAGCGGCCATCGAGATAGCTGCATGCGTAAGGCGCGGTGGCATAGAACTGCAATGCCGAGAGGGGGAGTTCCTTAAGCTTGCTCATTGCGCACAGTCCACCGGCGGAGCACCGATTTGTCGAAGTGCCACGGCACAATGGCCGGCGCGTTGGCCGCCTCCCGCACATGTGCGAGAAACGCCTCGCGCGGCACCGGGGCACCGCCCAGCGACGCCAAATGGTCGGTCTCCTGCTGGCAGTCTATCATCGCGACGCCCCGACCGCCGAGGAAGGCGCACAGCGCCGCCAGCGCGATTTTCGAAGCATCGGTGCGGCGGGCGAACATCGATTCGCCATAGAACATGCGGCCAAGCGCCACGCCGTACAGGCCGCCCACGCGTTGCCCGGCGTGCCACGTCTCGACGCTGTGCGCATAGCCGCGGCGGTGCAGGGCGGTATACGCCTGAATGACATCTTCGGTGATCCACGTGCCATGTTGCCCCGGGCGGGCCGTGGTGGCACAGGCGACCATCGTTTCACGGAAGCCGTGGTCGATGCGGATTTCCCAAGCCGGGTCGTCAAGCACGCGGCGCAGTGTCTTGCGAAACGTAGTTGAGACGCGAAAATCTTCGGGGCGCAGCACCATACGCGGGTCGGTGCTCCACCACAGCACCGGCTGGCCCTGGGCATACCATGGAAAAATGCCTTGCCGATACGCGATCAGCAGCCGTTGGGGCGATAACTCTGCGCTGGCGGCGAGCAGCCCCGGCGCTTCAGACTCTGGCCCGAGCGCGCGATCGACCGGCGGGAAGGGATCATGCGGATCCAGCCAGGCAATCATGATGCGGACAACGTGAGTTAGGTGTTACGGCGTCGTGGCCGGCGTGTCGATCGCGGCCGAGCGCATCGGCTTGTAGATGTCGAGCGTGTGGAGGCGGAAGCTGCCGTCGGCCAGCTTGCCGGCCGCGCGATCGGCGAAGAAGCAACGCAACGTGTGGATGACAGTCGGGAAGGCCAGGTCATCCCAGGGGATGTCGGCTTCATTAAAGAGCGCGACTTCCAGGCTTTCTTCCCCCGGCGCGAAATCCAGATCGTTCAGTTTGGCCAGGTAGAACAAGTGCACTTGATGCACGTGCGGCACGTTGAGCACTGAGTACAGCTCGCCGATTTCGACATTGGCGCCGGCTTCTTCCTGCGTTTCGCGGTTGGCGGCCTGCGCGGTCGTCTCGCCGATTTCCATGAAGCCTGCGGGCAAGGTCCAGAAACCGTAGCGCGGCTCGATCGCGCGCTTGCACAGGAGGATCTGATCGTTCCAAACGGGCACGGTGCCGACCACGTTGCGTGGATTCACATAGTGAATCGTATTGCAATGGTCGCAAACGTCGCGCAGTCGGTTGTCACCGGCAGGAATGCGCGAGACGACTGATTGGCCGCAGTTGGAACAGAATTTCATAGGGAATCGTCGCGGGTGGAATGTCTCAGTGTATCACCGCGGCGAAGCGTCCCCGCGCGGCGCAGGGTGGGCCGGGAGTATCGACTGAGTTGCACGCAAAACGGCGCGTTAGGAACGTAGAAAAACAAAAAGCCCGCTGTATGCGGGCTTCATGATTCGGCTCAGGTCTTGGAGCGAGCCGTTCTACTTTGGTTGGTTGCGGGGGCAGGATTTGAACCTGCGACCTTCGGGTTATGAGCCCGACGAGCTGCCAGACTGCTCCACCCCGCGTCCGTAGAAACGCATTCGACTTTCTGGCTGGTTGCGGGGGCAGGATTTGAACCTGCGACCTTCGGGTTATGAGCCCGACGAGCTGCCAGACTGCTCCACCCCGCGTCCGTCGAATAAAAAATTATAGCGAGATCCGTGCGGCGATGCAACACCTTTCTCGTGCTGCATGCATTTTGATGGTGCGTGTTGCCCCTCTAATGGGCCGCAAAGGCAGGCGCGGACTGATGTTTGAGCACATCGTGCGCGGCCATGTTCGAAAGCGGCGCGCACGGTGCATTGCGGCGTGCTGGCCGTTTACAATGCGGCCTTTCGCGTTCTTCTCTTGATTCTGATCGTGCTCAACGCCCTGTACCCGCTTGTCCGCCCGCTGCTGTTTTCGATGGATCCTGAAGACGCGCATCACTTCACGCTGAACCAACTCAAGCGGGCACACGCGATGGGGCTTTCGGGCTGCATTGGCGGACGCGTAGCCCCGCAGCCGCGCACGGTGATGGGCGTGAGGTTTCCCAATCCAGTCGGGCTGGCTGCTGGCCTGGACAAGGATGGCGCGTATATCGATGCGCTCGGCGCGCTCGGCTTCGGCTTCATTGAAGTTGGCACGGTCACGCCGCGTGCGCAGCCGGGCAACCCGCGCCCGCGCATGTTCCGCTTGCCGGCGGCCAACGCGCTCATCAATCGCATGGGTTTCAACAACGGCGGTGTCGATGCGTTTATCAATAACGTAAAGGCGTCAAAGTGGCGCGAGGCAGGCGGCGTGCTCGGCTTGAACATCGGCAAGAACGCCGACACGCCCATCGAGCGCGCTGTCGACGATTACCTGCATTGCCTCGAGCGTGTGTATCCGCATGCGAGCTACGTGACAGTCAACATTTCATCGCCGAACACGAAGAACCTGCGTCAACTGCAGGGCGCGAGCGAGCTGGACAGCCTGCTCGGTACGCTGCGCGATGCGCAGCAGCGTCTGGCAGACCTGCATAAGCGCTACGTGCCGGTGGCATTGAAGATTGCGCCGGACCTGGATGACGACCAGATTGCCAACGTTGCCGACGCGCTGTTGCGCCACAAGATGGATGGCGTGATTGCGACCAACACCACAATCAGTCGTGAGGCCGTCGCCGGCCTGGCGCATGCGGAAGAGGCGGGCGGACTGTCCGGCCAGCCGGTGCGTGAAGGCTCGACGCGGGTGATTCGCGCATTGCATAGCTTGCTGGGCGATGCAGTGCCCATCATCGGCGTGGGCGGCATCCTCGCTGGCGAGCACGCCCGCGAGAAGGTCGACGCTGGCGCGCAGTTGGTACAGCTCTATACGGGATTGATCTATCGCGGCCCGGCGCTTGTGGCGGAATGCGCTCGCGCACTCGCGCGTTGACGGTCGTGCTTAGCGGCGAAGCAGGAAGATGATGATCGCGCTGGTGGCCACCACCGCGGCTGCCATGTCGTACGGGCCAGCGTAATCGGCCCACACCGTGGGATCGAGCTGCTGCACGAAGGCCGATTGCGCCCAGGGCAGGATCATGCGCGGAATCGCAAACAATAGGGCAGCCACGACCAGCAGCACAATCAGTGCGGTCAGCGAAGGCTTGGAACGCCCCAAGATGCGAATAGATGAGTGGGGCAAGGCCGTCCCCGAGTCAGAAGCGTTGGGCTAGCCGGGTGCTAGCCACTCAACGTTATTTTGCAATAAAGGTTTGTCAGGCATTTTCCTACAAAGTTCTGTCGGCTGCAGTCCTACTTTCGGCTATGTGCAGCACAGCAAGCACGACATGTTGCCAGCGCACCAAGGCGGCCGCCCGGCGCTGCACAATGTGCTTCATTCGGGGATGTGCATGCCTGGGCAACGTTCTTTCAGCCTTGCAGAATGCTTTACCAATATGGCTGTGCATCGTGATGCACTGCGGCAACGAATGCCCGTTTGAGGGGTTGGCGTGATGGAGGCGGGGAGTACAATCCGCCCTCATTGTGCAATGCACGATTTTTTGAGCGGCCAGCAATTCGGCCGATTTCCAAGTTCATGAGTCAAGCTCTTACAGCAACAGGGTCGCCCCAGACCAACGTGAACCTGCGCGCCATGGTGATTGGTGCCGTGGGTGTGGTGTTCGGAGACATCGGCACCAGCCCGCTGTATTCGCTCAAGGAGTGCTTCAGCCCCGAGCACGGCATTCCCTTTTCCAGCGGGGCGGTGCTCGGCATCATCTCCATGCTGTTTTGGGCGATGGTGATCGTGGTGTCGCTCAAGTACGTGCTGTTCGTCATGCGTGCCGACAACAACGGCGAGGGCGGCATCCTCGCGCTGATGGCGCTGTCGCTGCGTACGGCCAATACCAATTCCAAGCGCATGTCGCTGCTGATGATGCTGGGCGTCTTCGGTGCGTGCATGTTCTACGGCGATGCGGTGATTACGCCGGCCATCTCGGTCCTCTCCGCCATGGAAGGACTTGAAATCGCCGCGCCCGCCTTGTCGCCGTTCGTATTGCCGATCACGCTCGTGATCCTGGCAGTGCTGTTCCTCATCCAGCGCAGCGGCACGTCGGTGGTCGGCAAGCTGTTCGGTCCGGTGATGCTGCTGTGGTTTGCTGCGCTGGCCGCGCTGGGCATGATGAATCTGGTGAAGGCGCCGCAGATCCTCGGGGCCGTCAACCCGATGTATGCGATTTCGTTCCTGCACGACCATGCGCTGCAGGCGTTCATCGTGCTGGGTTCGGTGTTCCTGGTACTGACCGGTGCTGAAGCGCTGTACGCCGACATGGGCCACTTCGGCGCCCGCCCGATCCGCTGGGCGTGGTTCTTCATCGTGGCGCCGAGCCTGTTGCTGAACTACTTCGGCCAAGGCGCGATGCTTTTGACCGATCCGAGCACCATCGAAAACCCGTTCTACCGTTCGGTGCCAGAAGCGCTGCAACTCCCCATGGTCGTGCTTGCTGCAGCGGCAACCGTCATTGCCTCGCAGGCTGTGATTTCGGGCGCGTTCTCGCTGACGAGCCAAGCAATTCAGCTTGGCTTTGTGCCGCGCATGCGCATTCGCTACACCTCGGAAGCCGAGATCGGCCAGATCTACGTGCCGATGGTCAACTGGATGCTGCTGATCCTAGTGGTGGGCGTGGTGCTGGCGTTCAAAAAGTCCGACAACCTGGCCGCCGCCTACGGCATTGCCGTGACCACAACGATGGTCATCACGACAGTGCTGGCGGCAGTGGTGATGCGCTCAGTCTGGCGTTGGCATCCGGTGCTGGTGACGCTTGTCAGCCTGTGTTTCCTGGTGGTCGACATGGCGTTCTTCTCGGCCAACCTCTTGAAGATCCGCGATGGCGGTTGGTTCCCGCTGACGCTGGGCGCCGGTGTGTTCTTCCTGCTGATGACCTGGTACAAGGGCAAGAAACTTCTGCGCGCTCGCAGCCTGGAGGACGGCATCCCGCTCGAGCCGTTCCTGGCCGGATTGCTGGCGCATCCGCCGCATCGTGTCGAGGGCACGGCCGTTTTCCTCACCGGCAATACAGAGTTCGTGCCGGTGTCGTTGCTGCATAACCTGAAGCACAACCGCGTGCTCCACGAGCGCGTGATCTTCATCAGCTTCGTCACGCGCGATATTCCCTACGTGGACGACAAGCGCCGCGTGTCCGTGCGCGACTTGGGCAGCGGCATCTACATCGTCAAGGCGGAGTACGGCTTCAAGGAAACGCCGGACGTGTACCGTGTGCTCGAACTGGGTCAACCGCAGATTGGCACGCGCTGCGAGCTGATGGATACGTCGTTCTTTATTGCGCGTGAATCGGTGGTGCCGTCCAAGCTGCCGGGCATGTCGATGTGGCGCGAGCGTCTGTTTGCGTGGATGCATCAGAACGGCGCCAAGCCGTCGGACTTCTTCCACATCCCTGCAAACCGCGTGGTGGAGTTGGGCACGAAGGTCGAGATCTGACCGATCGTATCGCTGCATAACAGACGGCCCGTGCGAGAGAGACGCACGGGCCGTTTTGTTTGGATGTCAGGCGATGTCCGGGTTAGATCTTCGAGGCATCGCGGTCGCGTTTGTGCACTTCGTGGTTGCGGGCGTGTATGTCGTGGTTGCGATCCTTGACGTCGGCGTGCAGGTCCTTGCGGTCCTGGTGCAAGTCACGGCGGTCGGCGTTGACCTGATGCTGATCTTGAGCGCGTTGCTTGCTCCAGTATTCGGCACCCTTGACGTTGCCATTTGCCAGATCGCGGTTTTCGCGGCGTTGCGCGGTATTGCGCTCGGCGCGTTCGTCAGCCAGGGCAGCCTTGTCTTTGCCGATATCGGCGCGGTCGTGGCGAATGTCGCGGTTATCGTGACGGATGTCACGGTTGTCCTGATGAATCTTCTGATTGTCTTGCTGGACTTGCGTAACAGGCGACACAGGAGCGGGCGGCGTGGTCTGTGCGAAAGCGGCGGTACCGGCAACAGCAAGCAGGGCAGCGATCAGGGTGTGGCTCGTCTTCATGGAGTTTCTCCTCGTGGGTGCCAGGCGGTGTGTGCCTGTGTCTCCATAACGGGCGGAAAAGACGTGGCGCCGACGCGCGAGTGTTAGAAAATATCCATGCGCGTAAGGATGTGTAACGGGCGCGCCCAGCCATGAAAAAACCCGCCGAGTCTGAAAACCGGGCGGGTTCCGCTAAACAGAATCTGCGTTAGCGCTTGAGCTTGGCGAAGGCTTCCGCCATGGCGCCGGACGGTTCCGGCGCGCGACGCTGCTGGCCGCCGTGGCGATTGCCGCCACTACTCGGGCGATCGCCGCCGCTGGTACGCGCAGGCGCTTGGCCGGGCTCGTCGGATAAGCGCATGGTCAGACCGATACGGTTGCGCTTCACGTCCACTTCCATCACCTTGACCTTGACGATCTGGCCGGGCTTGACCACCTCGTGCGGGTCGCGCACGAACTTGGTCGACAGCGCCGACACGTGTACCAGTCCATCCTGATGCACGCCGATATCGATGAACGCGCCAAACGCTGCCACGTTCGTCACCACGCCTTCGAGCACCATGCCGGGCTGCAGATCCTTGATGTCTTCTACGCCGTCCTGGAATGTCGCCGTCTTGAACTCGGGGCGCGGGTCGCGGCCGGGCTTCTCCAGTTCCGAGAGGATGTCGACCACGGTCGGCAGGCCGAACTTCTCGTCGGTGAAGTCGCGCGCGGTCAGGCCGCGCAGCGCCTCGCAGTTGCCGAGCACGTCGCCGATGCCTTTCTTGATGCTGTCCAGGATGCGCTTGACCACCGGATACGCTTCCGGGTGCACCGAGGAGCGATCGAGCGGATTGTCGCCATCATTGATGCGCAGGAAGCCGGCGGCCTGCTCGAACGTCTTGTCACCCAGGCGCGGTACTTTCTTGAGCGCGTCGCGGTTGGTGAATGCGCCGTTGGCATCACGATATTCGACGATGTTCTTGGCGAGGATCGAGTTCAGACCCGATACACGCGCCAGCAGCGGGGCAGAGGCCGTGTTCACATCCACGCCGACCGCGTTGACGCAATCCTCGACGATGGCGTCCAGCGCGCGGGCCAGTTCGCGCTGGTTCACGTCATGCTGATACTGGCCGACGCCGATCGACTTCGGGTCGATCTTCACAAGTTCGGCCAGCGGGTCTTGCAGGCGACGCGCGATCGACACCGCGCCACGCAGCGACACATCCAGCTCCGGGAATTCCTTGGCCGCCAGTTCCGACGCTGAATACACCGACGCGCCGGCCTCGCTCACCACGATCTTGGTCAGCTTCAGCTCCGGAGCGTTACGCATGAGGTCTTGCACCAGCTTGTCGGTCTCGCGGCTTGCTGTGCCGTTGCCGATGGAAACCAGTGCCACGCCGTGCTGCTTGGCCAGACGGGCCATCGTTGCGAGCGAACCGTTCCAGTCGCGGCGCGGTTCGTGCGGGTAGATCGTGGCGGTTTCGAGCAGCTTGCCGGTGTGGTCCACCACTGCGATCTTGCAGCCCGTGCGGATGCCCGGGTCGACGCCCATTACCGCCTTGGGGCCAGCCGGCGCGGCCAGCAGCAGGTCGTGCAGATTGCGACCGAAGATCTTGATGGCCTCGGCCTCAGCGGATTCGCGCAGTTGCGTGAGCAGTTCGGTTTCGATATGCGGCTGGACCTTTACGCGCCAGCACCAGCGGCACACGTCCGACAGCCACTTGTCCGCCGCGCGGCCTTTGTTTTCGATGCCGACATGGCGCGCGATCATGACTTCGCACGGGTGGGGGATTAACGCGTCCTGTTCTTCGCCCAACCCGAGCTTGACGAACAGCACGCCCGCGTTGCGGCCGCGGAACAGCGCCAGCGCGCGGTGCGACGGTACGTTGCGGATCGGCTCGCTGTATGCGTAGTAATCGCGGAATTTTTCTTCTTCGGCGCTTTCCTTGCCTTCGACCACCGTCGACGAAACCTGGCCCTGATTCCAAAGGTGGTCGCGCACCTTGCCCAGCAGCTCCGCCGTCTCGCCAAACTGCTCGGAGAGGATGTCGCGCGCGCCGTCCAGCGCGGCCTTCACGTCCGGCACGCCGCCATCGGCAGTCGGATTGCCGTTGACGAACTTGGCGGCTTCGGTTTGAGGGTCGAGTGTCGGGTCGGCCAGCAGTGCCTGGGCCAGCGGCTCCAAGCCGCATTCGCGAGCGATCTGAGCGCGCGTGCGGCGCTTCGGCTTGTAGGGCAGGTAGAGATCTTCCAGCACCTGCTTGGTCTCGGCCGCCTCGATGGCGGTACGCAGGGCATCGGTCAGCTTGCCTTGCTCTTCAATGGAAGCCAGGATGGCCGCGCGGCGGTCTTCCAGTTCGCGCAGGTACAGCAGGCGTTCTTCCAGGTTGCGCAGTTGCGTGTCGTCCAGGTTGTCCGTCACCTCCTTGCGGTAACGCGCAATAAAGGGCACGGTGGCGCCTTCGTCCAGCAGTTGCACGGCGGCGGCAACCTGCTGCGGCCTGACCGCCAGTTCAGTGGCGATGCGGGAGACGATCTTCTGCAACACGGAATCAGTCATTGCTTCCAGAGAGTGCGATGGAAAGCCGCGCATTTTGCCACAACGCGAACCCTGTTCCTGAGCGTAAATCCGTGGCCGCGCGGCGTTTGCCGCACAGGCGCGGTGATAAAATGCGCGTTATGCCTACGCTCCTGTTTTCTGCCCGTCGCCGCGCTGCTGCGCGCCGCGCCTCCCAGCTGGTTCTGCCGGCGTCCGTGCTCAGTGTTGCGCTGCTTGCCACGCCTGCATGGAGCCAGTCCCAGCCGGTCGCTGCGCCGGCTGCCGCTGTGCCCGCCACCCCGCCCGACTTTGGCGCCGAGCACGATCGCATCAACAACGCCAAAGCGTGGGCTGAATACCGGTACGCCGAGGCCGAACGCGCTTGCTACGACAAATTCCTCGTCACGCGCTGCATCGACAAGGCCAAGGATGTGCGCCGCACGGAACTGCACACCATCCGCGAGCGCGAGCTTGCGCTGGACGAAGCCGAGCGTGCCGACCGCGCTGCCCGCCGCGACCAGGAACGCGCCATCCGCGAGGCTCAGTACAACGCCGAACGCCCCCAGCGTGAAGCCGCCGAGCAGAAGAACCGCACCGATTTCTCGAACAAGCAGGAGCAGCAGCGCCTGAATGAAGCGCAGCGCCAGGCCGAAGCGCCGCAGCGTACCGCCAACGCGCAGGCCGCGGCCAAGAAGCAGGCGGATTACGACGCCAAGCTGAAGGCCGCGCAGGAGCAGGGCGCTGCAAACGCCGCCAAGCGTGCCGAAAGCGCGAAGCAGTTCCAGGAAAAGCAGCAAGACGCCGTGAAGCGCCAGAAAGAACTGGAAGAGCGCCGCGAACAAACCAAGCGCCGCAACGAGCAAAACCAGAACAACACCAGTCCGCTGGGGTTCTAAACTTCAGCCAAGGCCGGGTTTCCGGGAGGAAAGCGATGGACAGCGATCTGAATACGATCTCGCGTCGCATCATTGAGTTGCAGATCGAGCACCGCGATCTCGATTTTCTGATCGACCGGCTGGCGGCTACAGCCGATCACGACGAGTTGCAGCTGCGCCGTCTCAAGAAACGTCGCCTGAAACTCAAGGACACCATCACCCTGCTACAGTTGCAGCTTGAGCCGGACGTGCCGGCCTAGCGCCTGCCCAAAGTTGGTTCGATTTTCATTCCGAGAGGCCGCAATCACGTGCGGCCTCCGTCATTTGACTCCACGGATTCCGCGTTGACTTCGCTTTCCCCGCTGGCCGAGCCGTCGGCTGATTCCGACGCCGATACCAGCGACGCTTCGGCTCCCGCCGCCTCGCTACCTGCCGATGCCCATCATGTTGAACTGGCGACGCTCTTTGCCGATGACGGCACGCTGGCCAAGGGTATCGATGGCTACCGGCCCCGCAGTGCGCAGCTGACGATGGCGCAGGCCGTTGCCAACGCCATCGAAGCCGCCGATTCGATCATCGTCGAGGCCGGTACGGGCACGGGCAAAACGTACGCCTACCTTGTTCCCGCGATGCTGTGGGGTGGCAAGGTGATCGTCTCCACCGGGACGAAGAACCTGCAGGACCAGCTCTTCCTGCGCGACATCCCGACGGTGCGCAAGGCGCTGAATGCGCCGGTGTCGGTGGCGCTGCTCAAGGGGCGCGCCAACTACGTCTGCCATTACCACGTGGAGCGCACGTCGCAGAACGGGCGCCTTTCTTCGCGCCAGGACGCCGCGTGGCTGCGCCAGATCAACCTCTTCCTGAAGACAACGAAAACCGGCGACAAGGCCGAACTTGCCAGCGTGCCCGAGAACGCGCCGGTGTGGAACCTCGTCACGTCCACGCGCGACAATTGCCTGGGTTCGGACTGTGCGTATTACAAAGACTGCTTCGTCATGCGCGCCCGCAAGGAGGCGCAGCAGGCCGACGTGGTCGTGGTGAACCATCACCTGTTCTTCGCAGACGTGATGTTGAAGGACACCGGCATGGCTGAACTGCTGCCTGCCGCCAACACGATCATCTTCGACGAAGCCCACCAGCTGCCCGAAACCGCCACGTTGTTCTTTGGCGAGACCATCTCGACGAACCAGATTCTCGAGCTTGCGCGTGACAGCGTGGCCGAAGGCCTTTCGCATGCCCGCGATGCGGTGGATTGGGTTGCGATTGCCGCGCCGCTGGAGCGTGCTGCGCGTGATCTGCGCCTGGTCTTCCGCCAGGACGGTTCTCGCCTGTCTATCAAGCAGATCGACAATGATGCGGCACTCGCCAAGCCGTTCTACGAGGTGTTGTCGAAGCTGGAGCAGGCACTTTCCGACTTTACCGGCGCGCTGGAAGCCCAGGCTGAGCGCGCCGAAACCATCGAGCAATGTCATCGCCGCGCCGTGGCGCTGTGTGAAAAACTTGAGGCGTGGGTCGATCCAAAACCGCCCAAGGCGCCAAAGAAAGAAGGGGATGACGCGGGCGCGGACAGCGAAAGTGCGGCCCCCGTTGACGAGCATGTGCGCTGGGTCGAGGTATTCGCCAATTCCGTGCAGTTGCACCTGACACCGTTGTCGATCGCGCCGATTTTTTCGCGCCAACGTGCGGGCCAGCCGCGCGCGTGGGTCTTTACCTCGGCCACGCTTTCGGTGCGCGGCAACTTCACGCACTACGCTGCGCAGTTGGGCTTGGATCGTGATCGCTCCATGACGCTCGACAGCCCGTTCGACTACGCATCGCAAGGCTTGCTGTATGTGCCGCGTGATCTGCCGCAGCCGAGCGATCCGCGTTTTACCGATGCGGTGCTCGACGCCACCTTGCCGCTGATTGAAGCGGCGGGCGGCAAGACGTTCCTGCTGTGCACAACGCTGCGCGCCGTGAATCGCGCCGCCGAGCGGTTGGGAGATGAATTCGCCCAACGCGGCTGGGATTTCCCGCTGCTCGTGCAGGGCCAGGCCAGCCGTACGGAATTGCTGGACCGCTTCCGGGCGCTGGGCAACGCCGTGCTGATCGGCAGCCAGAGCTTCTGGGAGGGCGTGGATGTACGCGGCGAGGCGCTCTCGCTGGTCGTCATCGACAAGTTGCCGTTTGCCCCGCCCGATGATCCGGTGCTGAGCGCGCGCATGGAGGCGCTTGAAAAAAAGGGGCTGAGCCCGTTTGCCGTGCACCAACTGCCGCATGCAGTCATCACGCTCAAGCAAGGCGCAGGGCGATTGATTCGTTCGGAGACCGATCGCGGTGTGCTGATGATCTGCGACCCGCGGCTCGTTGAGAAGAACTACGGTCGCCAGATCTGGCAGAGCCTGCCGCCGTTCAAGCGTACGCGCGAGGCCGAGACGGCTGCCGATTTTCTGCGTTCGCTGCGGCCAGATTCGGAAGAGGCGGCTGCCGGCGGGTCTGAAGACTGATCTGCGTGCACAAACAAAAAGCCCGGCCAATCGACCGGGCTTTTTGCTGTGCTGTTCAAGCCTTGCTTACCACCATTGGTACCAGGGCTTGTCTTTCTTGCGCTGGCCGTAGGCGAGGAAATCGCTCTTCGGGTAGTTCTGCTTGATGATGCGTTCGGTGTCGTCGCGCATGTCTTTCATGCCCAGCGCTTCATACGACTTCATCATGATGTACAGCGCTTCTTCCACTGCCGGGGCGCGGTCGTAATCCTTGATGGCGTCCTGCGCGCGGTTGACGGCAGCCAGGTAGGCGCCGCGGCGATAGTAGTAGCGTGCGGCGCCCACTTCATGCTCGGCCATCGCGTTGACAATGTACTGCATGCGCTGGGTGGCGTCCGGCGTGTACTTGCTGTTCGGGAAACGCGTGATCAGCGTCTTGAACGCGTCGTAGGCTGCGCGTGCCGCCTTCGGGTCGCGCTCGCTCAAGTCCTGGTTCGAGAAGCGGCCGAGCCAGCCCAGGTTGTCGTTGAAGTTGATCAGGCCCTTGAGGTAATAGGCGTAATCGACGCTCGGGTGATTCGGGTGCAACTGGATGAAGCGATCCACCGCGGCCAGCGCGGCAGCCGTCTCGCCATCCTTGTAGTTGGCGTAGGCGGTTTCGATCTGGGCTTGCTGGGCGTACGGCCCGAACGGATAGCGGCTTTCGAGCTTTTCGTAGTACTTGACCGCCTTGGCGTAGTCGCCGCCGTCGAGCGAATCCTTCGCTTCCGAATATAATTTGTTGGCTGACCAGCCAGCAGTTTCGTCTTGCTGTTCCGGCAGGATGCCGCAGGCCGAGATAGTCAGACATGTAACGCCTGCCACCAACACTGCTCCGATTTGTGCGCGGATTCGACTGCCGATTCGACTGCCAATACGCGCCTGCTTTACGCTCGTGACCGACATGGGCACCTTTTCTGAATGAAAAATCGCATCAAGCATTATAGCCCAAGCCCTGTGTCAGACGACGCACTGGCTGACGTTTCCCTCGCTGCGCCGGAGACGGAAGACGCCCTCGATGATGAGGCGCTCGATTTGCCTGCCGCCGATGCGGCACCGGCTGCCGAACCGATCATCGTCGAGATTCCCGAAGCCATGCACGGCGAACGCCTGGACAAGGCGCTTGCCAAGCTGCTGCCTGACTATTCGCGCAGCCGCCTGCAGCAATGGATTGACGCAGGTGCGGTGCGCCTGCGGGGGGAAGTCGTGCGCCCTCGCGCGGCCATCTCCGGTGGTGACCGCATCGAAGTCGTCCCGCAACGCGCGGCAGACGAAAGCGCCTTCGTTGCCGAGCCCATCGATCTTGATGTGGTGTACGAAGACGACACGCTGCTCGTCATCAACAAGCCTGCCGGGCTGGTGGTGCATCCGGCCGCCGGCAACTGGAGCGGCACGGTGCTCAACGGCCTGCTGCACCGCTATCCCGACGCGGTGGAGTTGCCGCGCGCCGGTATCGTCCACCGCCTTGACAAGGACACTTCCGGCCTGATGGTGGTCGCCCGCACGCTGCCCGCACAGACGGACCTCGTCCGCCAACTTCAGGCACGTACTGTCAAGCGGACTTATCTCGCACTCGTGTGGGGCGAAACGCCCGAAGAGGCCACGATTGACGCTCCGATCGGCCGCGACCCGCGTGACCGCACGCGCATGGCGATCATCGAGACGGCCAGCGGCAAGCCGGCGCGCACGCATTTCAAGACGCTGGACGTGGTGGACCTCGGGCGGGCGCAGGTATCTCTGGTGCGCTGCCAGCTTGAGACCGGTCGTACACACCAGATCCGTGTGCACTTTGAATCGGAGGGGCATCCGCTGCTTGGCGATCCTGTATACACGCGCAATTTCCGCCGTGGCAAGCCGCAGACGATCAAGGCGCCGCTACCGGTGCCATTTACACGGCAGGCGCTGCACGCGGTGCGCCTGGGGCTCGTACATCCTGCATCGGGCAAATCAGTGCACTGGGAAGTTGGCGTGCCGGATGATTTCGCCGATCTGCTGGAAGCCCTGGACCTGGATCCCGATGCCGATATCAACTGACTGGATCGTCCCCAACTGGCCCGCGCATCCGCATGTCAAAGCGCTGGCCACGACCCGCCTGGGTGGCGTCAGCGCAGGGCCTTACGGATTGGCGGGTGGCTTGCCCGGTGGCCTGAACCTTGGCCGGCATGTCGGTGATGCGCCCGAAGCCGTTGAACAGAATCGCCGCATCTTGCGTGCAGCGCTACCCGTCGAGCCGACGTGGATGGAGCAAGTGCACGGCACCGGCGTGGCGGATCTTGATCAGCTCGTCGGCACGTCTGCGCCTGTGGTTGCCGACGCGGCGGTGGCGTCGTGGCGGGATCGCGTCTGCGTGGTCATGACGGCCGATTGCCTGCCTGTCTTGCTGAGCGACGCTCGCGGCGTAACCGTGGGTGCGGCGCATGCGGGCTGGCGCGGTCTATGCGGGGGCGTCATCGAGCGCACGCTGGATGCGATGCTGCAACGGTTGCGCGCCAGCGGCCAGGAAGCTGATCCAACGTGGCTGGCATGGCTGGGGCCGGCCATTGGGCCATCGTGTTTTGAAGTGGGTGCGGAAGTGCGCCAGGCGTTTATCGACGCCGCTCAGCCCGGTGAATTACCAGCCACCCAGGCGGCTTTCTTGGAAGGCGCATCCGCCGACAAGTTCTTTGCTGACCTGTATGCGCTGGCCCGGCTGCGGCTGGCACGCGTTGGCTGTACCGACGTGTACGGCGGCGGCCTGTGCACAATGAGGGACGCCGAGCGCTTCTATTCGTACCGCCGGGAGCGCACCACCGGCCGCATGGCGACGCTGATCTGGCGCGCAGAGTGAGCGCTCAGGCGGCGCCGTCGCCTGTGTCGCTGCTCAGTGTGGGGGTGGTGTCCGCTTTGTCGTGCGCGGCTTCCTGGGCTTTTCGGCGTCGTCTGCGTGCCGGCGTGCCGACAATCCACAGGAAGAGCGATAACGGGGCCACGCCGTAGAAGACAAATGTGCCGATGCCTGCAATCCAAGATTGCTCAGTCAAGGACATCATCAGTACGACGTAGAGCCAGGCGATGGCGACGATATACATGAGAAAAAGCGGTGCCCGGCATTGGCGTAATGCGGCAGTCTCGCACGAAATCGCGCAAATTGGACCATAGCCCCGGCTCTGCGCTTAGCCATTCGGTCGGAGTCATTTTCGGCGAATGTGCCAAAACCCGCGCTGGCTGGGCGTTTCCGGCCGACCATTAACTAACTCCGATTGACAGCCTTGAAACGGCAAGGCAACAATGCCCCGCAATACTACGAGTTGCGCCGCCGTTCCAACCGGAGCGGCGCAATCGTCGGATCGAGGGCACTATGGCATCGCGTCAATCGACATCATCCAAAGCATCTAGCGCCCACACTCAAGCTCCCTGGCAGAGCTTGTCGGACCCTACGCAGTGGGCAGAGCAGTTCAAGCAATGGCAGGCCTTTGCGGGCGCCTTCGCACAACCCGGTGCTGCGGCGCAGGGTCTTGGCCAGTTCAACGGCGCAGCGATGGGCGAAGGCGCAGTTCCCTTCGCGCTGATCCCGCATGATCGGCTGGCCGAAATCCAGCAGAAATATCTCGAAGAGTGGCTCCAGATCTGGCGCCACATGAGCACCGGCGAAAGCGCCGAGGCCGTGGCGCCGTCTGATCGCCGTTTCTCGAACGACGCGTGGCGCAAGAGCCCGCTGTACGGCTACGCCGCTGCGTTCTACGTGCTCAACGCCCGCACCCTGATGGAAATGGCCGACGCCGTGCAAGCTGACACCAAGACCCGCGAGCGCGTTCGTTTTGCCGTGTCGCAATGGACGGCCGCCATGTCGCCGTCCAACTTCCTTGCGACCAACCCTGAGGCGCAGAAGCATCTGATTGAATCGCGTGGCGAATCCCTGCGTACCGGCATCCTGAACATGCTGCAGGACATGGAGCGCGGCAAGATCTCGCAGACCGACGAAACGGCGTTCGAGATCGGCCGCAATGTCGCCAACAGCGAAGGCGCCGTCGTCTTCGAGAACGACTATTTCCAGCTCATCCAATACAAGCCGCTGACAGCCAAGGTGCATGCGCGCCCGCTGCTGCTGGTGCCGCCGTGCATCAACAAGTTCTACATCCTGGACCTGCAGCCGGCCAATTCGCTCGTGCGCTATGCGGTGGAGCAGGGCAATACCGTTTTCCTGGTGTCATGGCGCAATCCGGACGCGAGCATGGCGTCCCGCACGTGGGATGACTACATCGAAGGCGGCGCGATCGAGGCCATCCGCGTAGCGCGCGAAATTTCTGCGCAGGACCAGATCAATGTGCTGGGCTTCTGCGTGGGCGGAACGATCCTGTCGACGGCCCTGGCCGTGCTGGCGGAGCGCGGCGAGCATCCGGCCGCAAGCCTGACGCTGCTGACCACGCTGCTCGACTTTACGGACACCGGCATTCTCGACGTGTTCGTCGATCAGGCCCAGGTGGAAATGCGTGAGAAGACCATCGGCAGCAATGCGCCGACCGGCCCGGGCCTGCTGCGTGGCGTGGAGCTGGCAAACACGTTCTCGTTCCTGCGTCCGAACGATCTGGTCTGGAACTACGTTGTCGAGAATTATCTAAAGGGCAAGACGCCCGCGCCGTTCGACCTGCTGTATTGGAATGGCGACTCGACCAACCTGCCTGGCCCGTGGTACTGCTGGTACCTGCGCCATACGTATCTGCAGAACGACCTCAAAACGCCAGGCAAGCTGAAGGTGAACGGCACGCCGGTGGATTTAGGCAAGATCGACGTGCCGGTCTACATCTACGGATCGCGTGAAGACCACATCGTGCCGTGGAAGTCCGCTTATGGCTCTGTGCCGCTGCTTAAGGGCAAGCGGCGTTTCGTGCTGGGCGCCTCGGGACATATCGCAGGCGTGATCAACCCGCCCGCGGCCAACAAGCGTTCGCATTGGATCAATGCCAAGCTGCCCGATACCGCCGATGCGTGGTTCGAGGGTGCCAAGGAGCATCCGGGCAGTTGGTGGCCGGATTGGTCAACATGGCTGGCATCACACGCCGGTGCGCAGAAGAGTGCACCCAAGAGCTATGGCAATGCGGATTACCCGGCCATCGAGCCGGCGCCTGGCCGCTACGTCAAACAGAAAGCGTAAGATCGCGCGCATGAACCCCCGTTGCCGTCGCGGCTTCGGCTGCTGACGGCGTCCAACGACCCTCTCTTTCGACAGTGGAAGGTAAGCAAATGACCGATGTTGTGATCGTATCGGCGGTACGCACCGCCGTGGGCAAGTTTGGTGGCTCGTTGGCGAAGATCGCTGCGCCCGAGCTTGGCGCGGCCGTTATCCGCGAAGCGCTGGCGCGCGCCAAGGTGTCACCCGACCAGGTGAGCGAAGTCATCATGGGGCAGGTGCTGACTGCCGGCTCGGGCCAGAATCCGGCGCGTCAGGCCGTCATCAAGGCTGGGCTGCCGAACATGGTGCCCGGCCTGACCATCAACAAGGTGTGCGGCTCGGGCCTGAAGGCCGTAATGCTGGCCGCCAACGCCATCATCGCGGGCGATGCCGAGATCGTCGTGGCCGGTGGCCAGGAAAACATGTCCGCCGCGCCGCACGTCCTGCCGGGCTCGCGCGATGGTTTCCGCATGGGAGATGCCAAGCTGATCGATTCGATGATTGTGGACGGGCTGTGGGACGTCTACAACCAGTACCACATGGGCATCACGGCCGAGAACGTCGCCAAGGAATACGGCATCACGCGTGAAGCGCAGGACGAGTTTGCCGTGGCATCGCAGAACAAGGCTGAAGCTGCGCAGAAGTCGGGCCGTTTCAATGACGAAATCGTTCCGATCCTGATCCCGCAGCGCAAGGGTGATCCGATTGCCTTTACGCAGGATGAGTTCGTCCGCCATGGCGCCACGCTCGAATCGATGGCAGGGCTGAAGCCTGCCTTCGACAAGGCCGGCACCGTGACGGCTGCCAATGCCTCGGGTCTGAACGATGGCGCCGCCGCTGTTGTGGTGATGTCGGCCGCCAAGGCCAAGGAGCTGGGCCTGACGCCCCTGGCAACGATCCGTGCGTACGCGAGTGCTGGCCTGGACCCGAAGGTCATGGGCATGGGGCCGGTACCGGCATCGAAGCGCTGCCTGTCGCGCGCCGGCTGGTCGGTGGCCGACCTGGACCTGATGGAGATCAACGAGGCGTTTGCCGCTCAGGCGCTGGCCGTGCATCAGCAGATGGGCTGGGATACGTCCAAGGTCAACGTCAATGGTGGTGCGATTGCGATCGGCCACCCGATCGGCGCGTCGGGCTGCCGCATCCTGGTCACGCTGCTGCACGAAATGCAGAAGCGCGATGCGAAGAAGGGCTTGGCCTCGCTGTGTATCGGCGGCGGCATGGGCGTGGCGCTGGCGGTTGAACGTCCGTAAGTCTTTTGCAGTGGGATTGGCGTGGGGTGGAACGAATACCGTACACGCCAATCCGAGAAACCTGAGCATCCGCTGCCCGGCAAGAGGCCTGGCAGTTCTAACAACAAGGACTAGGAGTGGACATGACCAAACGCATCGCATACGTCACCGGTGGCATGGGCGGTATCGGAACGGCGATTTGCCAGCGCTTGGCGCGCGACGGCTTCACCGTTGTCGCAGGCTGCGGCCCGAACTCGCCGCGCAAGGCGAAATGGCTCGAACAGCAAAAGGCGCTTGGTTTCGATTTCGTGCCGTCCGAGGGCAACGTCGGCGATTGGGAGTCCACCAAGGCCGCGTTCGACAAGGTCAAGGCCGAAGTGGGCGAGGTGGATGTCCTGATCAACAACGCCGGCATCACGCGCGACGTGGTGTTTCGCAAGATGACCCGCGCCGACTGGGATGCGGTGATCGACACCAACCTGACTTCGCTGTTCAACGTGACCAAGCAGGTTATCGACGGCATGGCTGATCGCGGCTGGGGCCGTATCGTCAACATCTCGTCGGTGAACGGCCAGAAGGGGCAGTTTGGTCAGACCAACTACTCCACGGCCAAGGCCGGCTTGCATGGCTTCACGATGGCGCTGGCGCAGGAAGTCGCAACCAAGGGTGTGACGGTCAATACCGTGTCGCCGGGCTATATCGCCACCGACATGGTGAAAGCGATTCGTCAGGATGTGCTCGACAAGATTATTGGCACCATCCCGGTCAAGCGCTTGGGCGAGCCGACGGAGATCGCCTCGATCTGCGCATGGCTGGCATCTGAAGAGTCTGGCTTCTCCACAGGCGCGGACTTCTCCCTCAACGGCGGCCTGCACATGGGCTGACGCTCAATGCCCGTGCTGCGGCGATGCTGCAGCATGGGTGCAGCAATTTTTCCCTTGCCTTTACCTGCATGCTGCGATGCTCGATTGCATCGCAGCAGGCTTTTTGCGTCCTCTCCGGACACTGTCCGAGTGCATGAGCCGCATCAAAATGCTGCGGGTTTTTACCGGGGGAGGTCGCCTTTTCTTTGCAGGGCGATCCGCATAGAATCCAGTCACGGAGGCGCTCCGCAGGGAGACACGGGGCGTCCGATCATAACCGGATGCATCTGCGCTGCTCTTGAATGCAGCATTTGCGCGCAGATCGGAACAGCCGGGCAACCGCGTATTTTGCTGCATCGCTCGGTGCAGTCATTTCGCACTGCATCGGCTGCACCGCAGCAGCATCGCCAACACGGAAAGGCACGATGGCCACCAGCAAGAAGGGCACCGAACGGCTGATCAAGAAATATCCCAACCGCCGGCTCTACGATACCCAAACCAGCACGTACATCACGCTGGCAGACGTCAAGCAACTCGTGATGGAAACCGAAGAGTTTCGCGTCGTCGATGCGAAATCCGGTGAAGACCTGACCCGCAGCATCCTGCTGCAGATCATCCTGGAAGAGGAAACCGGCGGCGTGCCGATGTTCTCCGGCGCGATGCTCGCTCAGATCATCCGTTTCTATGGAAACGCCATGCAGGGCATGATGGGCACGTACCTGGAAAAGAACATCCAGGCGTTTGTCGACATCCAGAGCAAGCTGGCCGAAAACTCGAAGGATCTGTACAGCGGCAACTCCTTCAACCCTGACATGTGGTCGCAATTCATGAACATGCAGGGGCCGATGATGCAAGGCATGATGAGCAACTACATCGAGCAGAGCAAAAACCTGTTCGTGCAAATGCAGGAGCAGATGCAGAGCCAAGCCAAGAACATGTTCGGGACATTCCCGTTCAACCAGCCGCCCGAAAAGAAGTAAGTTCGGCGGGCTGGTAAAACGAGGCGAATCGCATGGCGGTTCGCCTTTTTTGTTGGGCGGGCGTGGGTGAGGGCGGCAAGGTAAAATACGTGTCTTTCAGGTGAGGCATACGCCTCTCCGACGATCACGATTCCCCCCTTCGGTCTCCCCATGTTCGATGTCCGCTCCCGGCCTGTGCGCCGGCCGTCTTCCGTTTTCGCATGAGCCGCCTGTTGCTTGCCCCGATGGAAGGGGTCGCGGATTACGTCATGCGCGACGTGCTGACCCAAGCTGGCGGCTACGACGGATGCGTCTCGGAGTTCGTCCGGGTGACGGGCTCGCTGCTGCCGGCGCGCACGTACGAACGTGAGGCGCCCGAGATCCGCAACGGCGGCTATACCGCCAGCGGCACACCGATGACCATCCAGCTCCTCGGCAGCGATCCGGAATGGCTGGCACGCAATGCGGCATACGCGGCGTCCCTCACGCCGCACGGCATCGACCTTAACTTCGGTTGCCCGGCCAAGGTCGTGAACCGACACGGCGGCGGCGCCATGCTGCTCGCTACGCCGGAAGTGCTGTACGACATCGTCCATGCCGTGCGGGCCGCCGTGCCGGGCAATATTTCGGTGACGGCCAAGATGCGGCTCGGCGTTTCCGATACTTCCCGTGCGATTGACTGTGCGACGGCCCTGGCGGAAGGCGGTGCCGAATCGCTCGTGGTGCATGCCCGCACGCGCGACCATGGCTACCGTCCACCCGCCCATTGGGATTGGATTGCACGCATCGCCGACGCCGTGAGCATTCCGGTGACGGCCAACGGCGAAGTCTGGACCGTGGCTGATTGGGAGCGCTGCCGGGCCGTCAGCGGCTGCAATGACGTGATGATCGGGCGCGGCGCCGTGTCTGACCCGTTCCTGGCTCAGCGCATTCGCGGGCAGATGGATCAAACGCCGTCTGCGGCGGAATGGCCGGTTGTGCTGGGCTACCTCGCCGATTATCTGAAAAAGCTGCATGCGCGCATCTCGGCCAAACATGAGCATGGCCGCGTCAAATTGTGGCTCAGCTATCTGAAGCGGACGTGGCCGCAGGCCTCGGAACTGCACGATGCGATCCGCAGACTGCAAGACGCGCTGGAAATCGAGTGCGTGATCGAACAGATGCAGCTTCGGCTTGGCCGCCCCGGCGCGGCGAACGGTTAAAATACGCAACCGCGCGGCACATCCACGTGCGCAGCGCAAATCCTCTCCCACATCAGGTTGTTCCCATGTCCGACGTCAGTACCCAGAGCCCCAAGGTGGGGTTCGTCAGTCTCGGTTGCCCCAAGGCCTTGGTCGATTCCGAGCAGATCATCACCCAACTGCGCGCGGAGGGGTATGAGATCTCCGGCACGTACGGCGGGGCGGACCTGGTGGTCGTCAACACCTGCGGCTTTATCGACGAGGCTGTGCAGGAAAGCCTGGATGCGATTGGCGAGGCGCTGGCCGAGAACGGCAAGGTGATCGTCACCGGCTGCCTGGGTGCCAAGAAGGACGCCGCTGGCCAGGACATCATCACGAGCGTGCACCCGAAGGTGCTGGCTGTGACGGGCCCCCATGCGCTGGGCGAGGTGATGGAAGCGGTGCATACGCACCTGCCCAAGCCGCACGATCCGTTCATCGATCTGGTGCCGCCGCAGGGCATCAAGCTCACGCCCAAGCACTACGCGTATCTGAAGATTTCCGAGGGCTGCAACCACCGTTGCAGCTTCTGCATCATCCCGTCGATGCGCGGCGATCTCGTCTCGCGCCCGGTGGCCGAAGTGATGCTGGAGGCTGAAAACCTTCTGAAGGCCGGCGTAAAGGAGCTGCTCGTCATCTCGCAGGACACCAGCGCTTATGGCGTCGATGTCAAATTCCGCATGGGCTTCTGGAACGGCCGCCCGCTGAAGACGCGCATGACCGAACTGGTGGGTGCGCTTGGCGAGTTGGCGTCGCAGTACGGCGCCTGGGTGCGCCTGCATTACGTGTACCCGTACCCGAGCGTCGATGAGGTGATGCCGTTGATGGCCGAAGGCAAGGTCCTGCCGTATCTGGACGTACCCCTGCAGCACGCCCACCCCGACGTGCTCAAGCGCATGAAGCGCCCGGCCAACGCCGAGAAAACGCTGGACCGCATCCGTGCCTGGCGCGAGGTGTGCCCCGAGTTGACTATCCGCAGCACATTCATCGCAGGCTTCCCGGGTGAAACGGAGGAAGAGTTCCAAACGCTGCTCGACTTCATCGCCGAGGCAGAGCTGGACCGCGTGGGTTGCTTCGCGTATTCGCCGGTCGAAGGTGCCACCGCCAACGATCTGCCGGGCGCGCTGCCCGATGAGGTGCGTGAGGAGCGCCGCGCGCGCTTCATGGAAGTCGCCGAGCGCGTGTCTGCACGCCGTCTGCAGCGCAAGGTGGGCAAGTCGCTGCGTGTGCTCGTGGACGAGGTGAATCAGGACGGTGGCATTGGCCGTTCGTCGGCGGATGCCCCGGAGATCGACGGCCTGGTCTATATCGCGCCGCCGTCGAAGCCTTACAAGCGCTACAAGGCGGGCGATTTCGTGTCGGTCAAGATTACCGGCGCGGACGGCCACGACCTGTGGGGCGAGGTCTGACCCACTTAGGTAGTCGTACCTAAATTTTGCGAACGGTCGTGCGTTTATACTGGCCGCCATCCAATTTCGATGGCTCAGGAGACAGCAATGGCACGTGAAGTGGTGGTGGTGAGTGGCGTTCGTACCGCAATCGGGACGTTTGGCGGCAGCCTGAAGGATGTGGCGCCGTGCGAACTGGGCGCCCTCGTCGTGCGCGAGGCGCTGGCCCGCGCAGGCGTGAAGGGTGAGGAGGTCGGCCACGTGGTGTTTGGCCACGTGATCAACACCGAGCCGCGCGACATGTATCTCTCGCGCGTGGCCGCCGTGAACGGTGGTGTGTCGGCCGAAACGCCTGCATTCAACGTGAACCGCCTGTGCGGCTCGGGCTTGCAGGCTGTGGTGAGCGCCGCGCAAACCGTTCTGCTGGGCGACGCCGACGTTGCCATTGCCGGCGGTGCGGAAAGCATGAGTCGTGCGCCGTACCTTGCGCCCGCCGCCCGCTGGGGTTCGCGCATGGGCGACGCCAAGATGGTCGACATGATGCTGGGCGCGTTGCACGACCCGTTCCACGCGATCCACATGGGGGTGACGGCGGAGAACGTCGCCCGCGAATTCGGCATCAGCCGCGAGCAGCAAGACCAGACGGCGCTGGAATCGCACCAGCGTGCATCGCGCGCCATCCAGGCCGGCTACTTCAAAGACCAAATCGTTCCGGTGACGATCAAGTCGCGCAAGGGCGATATCCAGTTCGATACCGATGAGCACGTCCGCCACGACGCGACCATCGACGATATGACCAAGCTCAAGCCGGTCTTCACGAAAGAGAACGGCACGGTCACGGCAGGCAACGCTTCGGGCCTGAATGACGCGGCTGCCGCGCTGGTGCTGATGGAGCGCTCGGAGGCAGAGAAGCGCGGGCTCAAGCCGTTGGCGCGGCTGGTGTCGTACGGCCACGCTGGCGTGGATCCGAAGATCATGGGTATCGGCCCGGTGCCGGCCACGCGCAAGGCGCTGGAGCGCGCAGGCCTGTCGGTCAAGGATCTGGATGTGATCGAAGCCAACGAGGCATTTGCCGCCCAAGCCTGCGCGGTGACGAAGGAACTCGGCCTGGACCCGGCCAAGGTCAACCCGAACGGTTCGGGCATTTCGCTCGGCCACCCGATCGGCGCAACGGGTGCGCTTATCACGGTCAAGGCGCTGCACGAGCTGCAGCGCATCGGTGGTCGCTACGCGCTGGTGACCATGTGTATTGGTGGAGGACAAGGCATTGCGGCGGTGTTCGAGCGCATCTGAACCCATTTTTTCGATTGAACGCCTGATTTGGCCCACCGGCGCGCTGCTTGCGCTGGTGCTGGCTGCAGGCGTGGCGCCGGTGTCCGCGCAGACGCCGGCCGCCAACAACGGCTACGACGTATCGACCGGCAGCACCAACGTGCAGCCAGGTGACCTGGGCCTGAACCGCGCCATTGCCGATGGCGACCAGCGCCGCGCTCAGGCCAGGAAGGGAGACAACGGGTTCTCGGCGCAGACCCCACCGCTCCGTGTGCTGCAACCCCAGCCCGACTACGCAAAATATCCCGTCTATACCGGCGTGATCGGCGACATGCCGATCCGCATGCGTCTTGGCCGCAAGTCCGGTGAGATCGACAGCGTCCACGGCGAATACGTCCCGGGCAATGCGGCGGGCGTGCGCCTGGTGACCGGCGAATATGAAAACGGCGGCTTTCTCATGGAGGAATCCGATGACGGTACGCACGTCACCGGCGCATGGGAGGGCGCCATCGACGGTCACGGCGTCGTGCGCGGCACGTGGACGGACGTCGCGCACGACGGCCGTACGCTGCCGTTTGTGCTGCGGCCCGTCGCGGTGGTCGTGATTCCGCCGTACGATGCCGCAGCCAACAGCAATGCGGCGACGCCAGCCACGCCAATGACGCCGCTGGTTCCGGCCGGGCCGGGTCAGATCGCACCGCCAGCCGGCAATCCAACACGATCAAGCGCGCATTGGTAAGCCGCCCGAAGCCGCTCATACGCCATCCAACAGGAAACCACGTGACCGACGACACCAAGCTCCCGCCAATGTTTCCCGCGACCCAGGCCGTGCATCCGGACCTGCATATTCCGCCGGGTTTCACGGCGTTCTCGCATGCCACGCATCGTGCGTCGACAGTGGTGTTCAAGAATCTTGCCGACATGCGTGCCTTCGGTAGCGGCAGCGTGGTGCACTGGCGCTATGGGCTGCATGCGACGCCCACTTCCGACACGCTGTGCCAGGCCCTGGCGCAGATCGAAGGCGGTTCGCATACCTTGCTGCTGCCTTCGGGGCTAGCAGCGATTTCGCTGGTGTACTTCTCGCTCATCAAATCCGGCGACGATGTGCTGATTCCGGACAACGCCTACGGCCCCAACCGTGACCACGGCGAATGGATGGCACGCCAGTTTGGCATCACCGTGCGCTATTACGACCCGATGATCGGCGCCGGCATTGCCGACCTGATGCGCCACAACACCAAGCTCGTGTGGCTCGAAGCGCCCGGATCCGTAACGATGGAAGTGCCCGACTGCACGGCCATCGCCGAGGTGGCGCGCAAGGCCGGCGCCATCACCGCCATCGACAACACCTGGAGCGGCGGCGTGTACTACCAGCCGTTCGAGCACGGCATCGACATCTCCGTGCAGGCGCTGACCAAGTACCAATCAGGCGGCAGCGATGTGCTGATGGGTGCCGCTATCACGAACGACGAAGCGCTGCACCACAAGCTGCTTGCCACGCGAATGCGCATGGGCTGGGGCGTTTCGGCAGACGATTGCTATTTCGTGCTGCGTGGTCTGCCGAGCCTGCTGACGCGCCTGGCCGCCCATGACGCGCATGCCCGCGAAGTGGCCGAATGGCTGGCGGACCGACCCGAAGTCGTGCGCGTACTGCACCCGGCGCTGCCCGATTGTCCGGGCCATGAAAACTGGAAACGCGACTTTACCGGCGCGAGCGGATTGTTCTCGATCGTGCTGCATGAACGCTATTCGCAGGCGCAGATCGATGCCTTTATCGAAGGCCTGCGCTACTTTGCGATCGGCTTTTCGTGGGGCGGGGCGCACAGTCTGGCGCTGCCATACAACATCCCGTCGATGCGCACGGCGACTGCCTGGCCGCCAGCCGATTGGGAGAACGCGGGCGGTTTCGTGCGGCTGTATATCGGGCTGGAAGATCCGCGAGATCTGATTGCGGATTTGAAGCAGGCGATGGAGACGCACCTGCGGGCGGAATAACGCGTTCCCGCAGGTGGGAATTCCCGTAGCGGCTTACTGCTGCGGGAACAGATTCAACAGCCCATCCAGGCCAACCACGTTGAACGCCACGTCGGCCTGCGCCTGCACGATGGGCTTGGCGCGGAACGCGACCGACAGACCGGCCACGCCCATCATCTTCAGATCGTTCGAGCCGTCGCCCATGGCGATGGCGTTGTGCGGCGACACGCCCAGATCCTGGCAGAACGCCTTGAGCGTCTGCGCCTTCACATCTGCATTGACGATTTCGCCGAGCACGCGGCCGGTCAGCTTGCCGTCCACGATTTCCAGCGTGTTGGCGCGCGTGCGGTCCAGGCTCAGACGCTCCTGCAGGCGTGAAGTGAAGAATTCGAAGCCGCCCGACACCAGCAGCGTGCGGATGCCCAGCGCCTGCACGGCCTTGAGCATCTTTTCCGCGCCAAGGGAGAGCTGCAGGCGCTCGGCGTAGACCCGCTCCAGCACGCTTGCATCCAGGCCCTTGAGCAGTTCGACGCGGCGCGTCAGGCTCTCGTTGAAATCCTTGATTTCGCCGCGCATCGACGCTTCGGTGATGGCGGCGACTTGCGGTTTGAGCCCGCAGAAATCTGCGATTTCGTCGATGCACTCGATGGTGATGAGCGTCGAATCCATGTCCATCGCGAGCACACGGAAATCGCCGAACGTCCATTCGTCGGGAATCCAAGCGTAGTCCAGCTTCAGGTTGGCGCAGATGGCATCAAGCTGGACGCGCAATTCGCTGGGCAGTTCGTGCACCCATTCGATGGCCGCGACGTTGGGCGCGCGCATCTCATAGGTGGCGCTGCCGAACAGGCTGCGGATGGATTCAATGTCGCCGGTCGACAGCGGCGACAGGCTTTGCAGAATGACGGGCATGGAGTGACAGGAGCGGGATGCGGCGGTTCGGCGCCGGGGAAGCCCGTTATTGTAGCGAACGCCCCGGGCGGCATGCGCCCCACCAAAAGGTGAGGCGTTGCTCTGTAAGCGTTAGGCGGACGCGGTCTCGGCCATGAGGCTGCGCGCCACCTTGGCGAGGAAGCGGTCGCAGGCGTCGAGCTGGGCCAGTTCGACGTATTCGTTGGCCTTGTGCGCCTGCTCGATGTTGCCCGGACCGCACAGCACGGCCGGAATGCCGGCGCGCTGGAAGAGGCCGGCTTCGGTGCCATAGGCGACCTTGCGCTTGTCGTTGTCTTCGGTCAGTACACGCACAAGCTGCGTGATGGCGGCTTGCTCCGAGGCGTCCAGCGACGGCGCGGCTGCAATCTCGTCGAGTTCGATGCGGGCATCCGGGTGCTCGCGCTGCATGGCGGGCTCGATGGTTTCACGCACATAGCGCTCGACGCGCGCGCGGATGGCCGGCGCATCCACGCCCGGCAGGTTGCGGAATTCGAATACCAGCTCGCACAGCGCGGGAATCGTGTTCAGCGCAATCCCGCCGTTGATGAGACCCGTCGATGCCGTGGTGAAAGGCACGTCAAACGCGTCATCGAACGGGCCTTTGGCGCGGAATTCATCGGCCAGGTCACGCACGAAACAGATAATGCGCGCGGCGTATTCGATGGCGTTCACACCCTGCGGCGTGAGCGACGAATGCGCGGCGCGGCCGTGCACGCGGCAGCGGTAGGCGTTGATGCCCTTGTGGGCGACGATCGGGCGCATGGAGGTGGGCTCGCCGACGATGCAGCCGGCGGGCTTGATACCGCGGGCGATCAGGTCTTCGATCATGCGCGGGGCACCCACGCAGCCGACTTCCTCGTCGTATGACAGTGCAAGATGCACTGGCTCGCGCAGCCTGGCCTGCAGCAACGATGGAACCAGCGCCAGCGACGCGGCGATGAACCCTTTCATGTCGCATGCGCCGCGCCCGTAGAGCTTGCCGTCGCGCACTTCCGGCGCAAACGGGTTGCTGTCCCATTTCTGGCCGTCCACGGGTACCACATCGGTATGGCCCGACAGCACAATGCCGCCTTGCATGCTGCCGTCCGCGGCCGGAATCGTGGCGAACAGATTGGCCTTGTTGCCATCGTCGTTATGCGACAGATGCGATTCGACTCCGACGCCGCGCAGGTAGTCGCGCACGGTTTCGATCAGCGCCAGGTTCGAGCCGCGGCTCGTGGTGTCGAAGCTGACGAGCTTGTTCGTCCAGTCGAGGGTAGAGAACGGTGTGGGGGCGGTGCTCATGATGGTTTCCTTGTTCTGATCGGCGGATGCTACCGGATCACGCCAATTGCCGCATGGCATGGCGAATGGTCTGCGTCAGCGCGGCGAATTCGGCGGGAATGTTTTCGATGCGCAGGCGATCCTGCCCTGCCAGCTTGATCTGCCGGTTCTTCTGCACGAGATCGATGATCTTGATGGCGTCGACAGGCGGGTTCGGTATGAACTGCAGCGTGACGGCATTCGCGCCCGTGTCGATCTTGCGGATGCCCAGCGGCGCGGCGGCAATGCGCAGCCGGTGCGTTTCGATGAGCGATTGCGCCTGCGGCGGCAGCTTGCCGAAACGATCGATCAGTTCCTCCTGGATGTTGTCGATCGTCTCGCTGCTTTCGCAGTTGGCCAGGCGTTTGTACAGCGACAGGCGTTCCTGCACATCGCCGCAATAGTCTTGCGGCAGCAGGGCCGGCGTACCGAGGTTGATCTCGGTGGTCGCCGCAAGCGGCGCCATCAGATCGGGTTCCTTGCCGGCTTTGAGCGACTTCACCGCCTGGTTGAGCATGTCGGTGTAGAGCTGGAAGCCGATCTCGGAAATCTCGCCCGATTGCTTGTCGCCCAGAACTTCGCCGGCGCCACGGATTTCCAGATCATGCATCGCCAAGTAGAAGCCTGCGCCGAGCTCTTCCATCTGCTGAATGGCTTCAAGGCGGCGTTGTGCCTGCTTGGTCAGACCGTCTACGTCATGCACCAGCAGATACGCATACGCCTGGTGGTGCGAGCGCCCGACGCGGCCACGCAACTGGTGCAACTGCGCCAGGCCAAACTTGTCGGCGCGGTGGATCAGGATCGTGTTGGCGGTCGGCACGTCAATGCCGGTCTCGATGATCGTCGTGCACAGCAGGATGTTGGCGCGCTGGGCCACGAAATCGCGCATCACGCGCTCCAGTTCTCGCTCGTGCATCTGGCCGTGAGCGACCACCACGCGCGCTTCCGGAATCAGCTCTTCAAGTTTGGCGCGCTTGTTCTCGATAGTCTCGACTTCGTTGTGCAGGAAATAGACCTGCCCGCCACGTTTCAACTCGCGCAGGATGGCCTCGCGCAGCACGCCGTCTTCCTCGCGGCGCAGGAACGTCTTGATGGCCAGACGCTTTTGCGGCGCCGTGGCGATCACCGAGAAATCGCGCAGGCCTTCCAGCGCCATGCCCAGCGTGCGCGGGATCGGTGTGGCGGTGAGCGTGAGCACATCCACCTCGGCGCGCAGCGTTTTGAGCGCTTCCTTCTGGCGCACGCCAAAGCGATGCTCTTCGTCGATGATGACGAGTCCCAGCCGGTCGAACTTCACATCCGGCGAGAGCAGCTTGTGCGTGCCGATCACGATGTCGATGGTGCCGGCGTTGATGGCTTCGATCGCGGTGTCGATCTCTTTCTTGTTCTTGAAACGCGAGATCTCGGCTATGCGCACTGGCCAGTCGGCAAAGCGGTCGACCAGCGTCTGGTAATGCTGTTCGGCCAGCAGCGTGGTCGGCGCCAGGATGGCAACCTGCTTGCCGCCCATCACCGCAACAAACGCGGCACGCAGCGCGACTTCCGTCTTGCCGAAGCCAACGTCGCCGCAGACGAGGCGGTCCATTGGCTTGCCCGACGTCATGTCAGCGATTACGGCAGCGATGGCGGCGGCCTGGTCGGGTGTTTCGTCAAAGCCGAAGCTCTCGGCAAAGGTGGCGTAATCCTCGGGCGTGAGCGGGAAGGCGAAGCCCTGGCGCAACGCGCGTCGCGCGTAGAGATTCAGCAGTTCGGCTGCCGTATCGCGAATCTGCTGCGCCGCCTTGCGCTTGGCCTTTTCCCATTGACCGGAGCCTAGAGAATGCAGCGGCGCGGTTTCCGGATCGGCGCCCGAATACCGCGAAATCACGTGCAGTTGATGCACCGGCACGTAAAGCTTGCTGCCCTTGTCGTAGTCGAGGTGCAGGAATTCTTCCTCGCCGTTGCCCATGTCGATGGAGACCAGCCCCTGGTAGCGCCCGATGCCGTGTTCGCTGTGCACCACGGGGTCGCCGATCTTCAGCTCGGCCAGATCGCGCACCATCGAATCGACGGCGGTGGCCTGTTCCTGCTTGCGGCGACCAGTGCGACGCACGGTCTGGGCGTACAGCTCGGTCTCGGTGATCAGCGCGATGCGTTCGTCGCCGAGGATGAAACCCTGGTACAGCGGTGCCACGCCCAGCACGAACTTGGCATCGCCGCTCATCAGGTCGGCGAAGTCCGCGACGCCTTCGGGATGCAGACCGCTGGCGGCAAGCATTTGCGCAAGCGTCTCGCGACGGCCTGCGGATTCGGCGCAGATCATCACGCGGCAATTGCTGCGCATCAGGAACGATTCGAGATTGACCAGCGGGTCTTCCGCGCGGCGGTTGACGGCAACGTTCGGCAACGGCAGCGAAAGCGGTGCATCGCCGGGCTCCGCGCGCAACACCAGACGCGCGTGCGGCTTGGCCGCGACGAAGAACGCTTCTTCGTCCAGATACAGCGCTGACGGCTGCAGCAGCGGCCGTTCACGATCGTGGCGCATGAAGTTGTAGCGCTGCGTGGTGTCGGCCCAGAAGCGGCGCACCGCGCCTTCGATGTCGCCCACGAAGGCAAGGTGCGTGGCGCCGGGCAGGTAGTCGAACAGCGTCGCGGTCTCTTCAAAGAACAGCGGCAGGTAATACTCGATGCCGGCGCTGGGCACGCCGTTGCCGATGTCTTTGTAGATGGGCGAGCGCGTCGGGTCACCCTCGAACACCTCGCGCCAGCGTCCACGGAAGGCGGTGCGCGAGGCCTCGTCCATCGGAAATTCGCGGCCCGGCAGCAGGCGGACTTCGTTCACCGGGTAGAGACTGCGCTGCGTATCCGGGTCGAACGAACGGATGGTCTCGATTTCGTCGCCAAACAGGTCGAGCCGATATGGCAGTGGCGAGCCCATCGGGAACAAGTCGATCAGACCGCCGCGCACGGAGTATTCGCCTGGGCGCATCACCGCGCTGACGTGCTCATAGCCGGCCAGCGTGAATTGCGCTTTCAGCGCGGCCTCGTCCAGCTTTTCGCCCTTCTTGAAGAAGAACGTGTAGGCGGCCAGGAATGACGGGGGCGCTACGCGTTGCAGGGCCGTGGAGGCCGGCACCAGCAGGATGTCGCACGCACCGTTCTGCAGGTCATGCAGCGTCGCAAGCCGCTCGGAGATCAAATCCTGGTGCGGCGAGAAATTGTCGTACGGCAGCGTTTCCCAGTCCGGTAGCAGCTTCACGCGCGCCTGCGGGGCAAACCAGCGCAGCTCTTCCGCCAGGCGCTGGGCATCGACGGCATTGGCGCAGACCACCGCCAGCATCGGCACGGCGGCGCGATGCTGCTCCAGGTAGCGCGCAAGCAGCAGGGCGTCGGCCGCGCCCTGCAGGCCGCTGAAGACGAAGCGCGAGCCCGGTTTGACGGCGGGCAGGGCGGAGAGCGAAAAATCGGACATGAGGTGTCAGGTTTTGTGGGGCACGACTGCAAGACAAAGCACGACACCCCGCCGGCATGTGCAGGCGGGGTGTCGTGACGCAGACCGCTATTATAAAATCCGCGGCAATCGCGCGCTTGGCGAGGCCAAAACCCACGCAAATGCTGCGCCCACGTTCACTTTCCCGCCTGTCATGTCGATCTCCCTCCCTGGCCGACGCCGTTTTGCGCTGATTCCCTCGGCTGGCACCGGCTCGCGTGCCGGCGGTGACCTGCCCAAGCAATATCAGGTGATCGCCGGGCGGCCGATGCTGTGGCACACGGCGCAGGCGTTCCTGGCCAGCCCCGAAATCGACACCGTGCTTGTGGTGACAACGCCCGGCGCACAACCGCTGGCGCAGCGATTTCCCGACGGTGGTTTTGACGCGCCCGAGCTGGTGGAGGTCGATTGCGGTGGCGATTCGCGCCACGCATCCGTCGCCCACGGGTTGGCGGCGTTGCGAGGTCTGGGTGCACGCGATGACGATTGGGTGCTCGTTCACGACGCGGCGCGCCCCGGTTTGACGCCCGCCCTGATCGCACGTTTGGTTGCGGCTGTAGAGGCCGAAGGCACGCAAGCTGCGGGGGGCATCCTTGCACTGCCCGTGGCTGACACGCTCAAACGTGCTGATGCAGCACAGCACATCGGCGCGACCGTGCCGCGCGATGGACTGTGGCAAGCGCAGACGCCGCAGATGTTTCCGCTTGGTCTGCTGGAGCGCGCCTTGCGGGAAGCGCTGTTGCAACATCGCATCGTCACCGACGAAGCCAGCGCGATTGAAGCCGCCGGCCATCCGCCGCTGCTTGTTCCGGGCGCGCTGCGCAACTTCAAAGTGACGTATCCCGACGATTTCGCGCTCGCCGAGGCCATCCTCGCGCAGAGCGCACAACCCGACGAGGCATCGCAAGCATGAACTGGATGGACATCCGCATTGGCCAGGGTTACGACGTGCACGCGCTGGTGGAGGGCCGCAAGCTCATCCTGGGCGGCGTGGAGATTCCGCACACCCGCGGCCTGCTCGGCCACTCCGATGCCGACGCGCTGCTGCATGCGATTACCGACGCGCTGTTCGGCGCCGCCGGCCTGGGCGATATCGGCCGGCATTTTCCCGACACGGACCCGGCGTTTGCCGGCGCCGACAGCCGCGTGCTGCTGCGCGAAGCCGTGCGCCGCGTGCACAAGGCCGGCTATGCGGTCGGCAATGTCGACGCGACCGTCATCGCGCAGAAGCCGAAACTCGCGCCACATGTGCCTGGCATGGTCGCCAACCTCGCTGAGGACTTGGGCATTGCGCCCGAGCGGTGCAACGTCAAGGCCAAGACCAACGAAAAGCTTGGCTTTGAAGGCAAGGAGGAAGGCATCGTCGCGCAGGCGGTGGTGTTGATCTATCGCGCAGAAGCCGCCGATCAGGACTGACTTCGCGTTGCCATCGCGCCCAGGCAAACGGCAGCACCGGAGCGAACCGGGCTGCCGTTTTTCGTTTGTGCAATCGGCGCGTTACTCGGCGGCGATGACCTGCGCCGCCGCGTTGATGACAGCCGCAATGCGGCCGACATCGCGCAATTGCTGCGCGCTCATGCCCTGGTGATTCTTCAGCAAGTCGTAGTGCGATTTGATGCAGAAATGGCATTTGCCGATGATGGACGCGGCCAGGGCGTACATCTCGAACCTGCGCTTGTCGACGCCGCCGTTGTTGGCGTAGGCGTTCATGCGCAACTCCGCTTTCTGCTGCGCGAGGTCGGAGTCGTCGGCCATCTCGACGTACGGATACCAGACGTTGTTCATGCCCATGAGCGCGGCAGCGGTCAGCGCGCCGTTCACCTCTTCGGGTGAGAGCACCCCGGCATTGCGGATGGCATCGGTCAGCACTTTGCTCTTCGTGGCAAAAGCTGCAGCCAACGCGACGCCCACCGCGTCATTGCCCTCCAGCGAGGAGCGCGCGATCGTGCCGTCCAGGTTCAGGCGGATGTCTTTGGCGTAGTCCGGAATCCGGCTCTTGAGCGTCTGCAAAAATTCCATGAATGCCTCCCGTCAGCGAGCACCGAAAAGGAAAGCCCGCAGCAAGGGCGGGCTTCGGCTGAGTAGGGCGCTGCGCGGCCGTTACAGCGTCGAGCCGCCAACCGCGCGATTGCACGGGCACAGCTCATCCGTTTGCAGGCCGTCGAGAATGCGTAGCACTTCGTCCGGATTGCGGCCCACGTTCAGGTTGTTGACCGACACATGCTGGATCACGTTGTCCGGGTCGACGATGAAGGTGGCGCGCAACGCCACGCCGGCCTCGTGCTCGCGTACGCCAAGCTGGTCGACCAGGGCGCCTGTCGAATCCGCAAACGACCACTGATTCAGCTTGTTCAAGTCTTTGTGCTCGCGGCGCCATGCGAGCTTGACGAATTCATTGTCGGTCGAGCCGCCGAGCACGACGGTGTCGCGGTCGGCAAAGTCATCGTTCAGTTTGGCGAAGGCAACGATTTCGGTCGGGCAGACAAAGGTGAAGTCCTTCGGATAGAAGAAGATGACTTTCCATTTGCCTGGGAACGAGGTCTCGGTGATGTCTTCGAACGCCGACTGGCCGTTCTCCTCGTGATTGTTGAACCCGGGCTTGACGCCGACGACCTTGAACGGTTCGAGCTTGTCACCAATGGTCTTCATGAGCTTCTCCTGGAGTTGTGTGGCAATGGGTGCAGAACCCAAACGGGGATTTGCAAACACACGCTCACCGGCCGTCCGGTCCGGCTGAGGCGTTCGGACGGAGACGAAGAACGCGCAGGCGTGCAGCCTGGCGGCTGGAGTATTGGCGATGATTTCAAAACCGGCCAATTGATATTCTCAACGCCAGCCATAGCGCTGCCTGCCGCCGCACCTGATCGGCGACGCATGACAGCGGTGGGAAGCAGGGGGTGTGCCCGGATGTGCCGGGACGCGCCAGCCAGGCGGTGTGCCGGATCAGGCGCGCGAGTAGCAGGCGCTCACGAGCAGCCCCGTTTCGGGCGGCGTGCGGTTCTCAAGCACGAGGCGACCGCCGCTGCGCTGCAAGATGCGATTGACGATCGACATGCCCAGCCCGGCGCCCTTGGCTTCGCTGCGTGCCGATTCGAGGCGGTAGAACGGCCGGGTGAGCAACGCAAGCTGATCCGTCGGCACACCCGCACCGCGATCAGCCACGCACAATACAACCTCGTTGCCTTGCAGGAAGGTGCTGACGGTAATCTCGGCGCGATTCGTGCCGGGGGTCTTGCCGTAGCGTCGTGCGTTTTCGATCAGGTTGTCGAGAATGCGCTGCGTTTCCATGCGGTTGCAGCGGGCGATGGCCTCGGGCGCGAGCTTGAGCGTCAGGTCGATATCGTCGTGTGCGGAGTAGACGGGCGCCGTGTCGCGCACGAGTTCGGTCAGGTCCACGTCTTCGAGCATCTCGCCGCTCGGGCGCGCGTAGTCCAGGAACTGGCCGATGATCGCGTCCATCTGCTCGATGTCGGCCACCATCAGTTCGCGCGTTTGCTCGTCGACGGGGCTCATCTCCGTTTCCAGGCGCAGGCGCGTAAGCGGCGTGCGCAGGTCATGCGAGATGCCGGCCAGCATGACGGCGCGATCGGCCTCAAGCTGCTTGAGGTCGCGCACCATCTGGTTGAAGCTGTGATTCGCCTGCGCCACTTCGGTGCCGCCGCCTTCGGGCAGCGCCTTCGGATCATCCCCCGCGCTGATGGCGCGCGCCGTATCGGCCAGGCGCTTGAGCGGCTGGTTCACGCGTGACGTAATGAACGCTGCGCCAAGCACCGACAGCACCAGCGCCGCCATCGACCACCACAGCCATTGCAACCCAGGCACGTGCTCAAAACGGTCCGGGCTGATGGCAACCCAGTAGTCGTCGCCCTCGATCTGGAAGCTCACCCACACGCCCGGGATGTCATTGACGGCCGTGGCGATTACCGCATCTGCGCCGAGCCGGTTGCGGATTTCCTGCTGGACGAGCTGTGTCAGATACGGATTGGTGTGAGGCTCGCGGTATTCGTCTTCCTTCTCGCGCGGGTAGACCTTGATGCCCTCGTTCTGCACGAGATCGAGTAGCAGGAAGCGGCGTCGCGACGGATCGGAATACAGCAGCGCCGCCCGCGTGAGCTTGACCACGCTGACCACCTGCATGGCGATCTGCTGCGCGCGCGGTTCGCGCTCGAAAATACGGAAGCTCTGGAACCACACGCCCAGAGAGATCGCGATGAGCAATGCGATCAGCATGAAGGTTCGCCAGAACAGCGAACCAAACACACTGATCAGCAGACGCCGCAACGCGGCCGGACGCGGGATGCGCAAGTCGGATGCGGAAAAGAAAGGTTGCTCGGGTGCTTACTTGGCGCCGTCGGGAATGAACACGTAGCCCAGGCCCCACACGGTCTGGATGAAGCGGGGGTTGCTGGCGTCCGGTTCGATTAGCTTGCGCAGGCGCGAAATCTGCACGTCAAGGCTGCGGTCGAACACTTCGTATTCGCGGCCGCGCGCCATTTCCATCAGTTTTTCGCGCGATAGGGGTTGGCGCGGATGGCGTGCGAACACCTTCAGCACGGAGAATTCACCCGTCGTGAGGGTGATCTCTTCGTCGTTTTTCTTGAGCGTGCGCGTGGCCAGGTTAAGGACGAAATCGCCAAAGGCGAAGGTTTCAGGCGTCTCCGACGGCGCACCCGGGATTTCAGCCGGACCGCGGCGGCGCAGCACGGCGTGGATGCGGGCGATCAGCTCGCGGGGGTTGAAGGGCTTGGGCAGATAATCGTCCGCGCCCATTTCGAGGCCGACAATGCGGTCGACGTCTTCGCCCTTGGCGGTGAGCATGATGATCGGCGTCTGATCGTTTGCGCCGCGCAGGCGACGGCAGATCGACAAGCCGTCTTCACCCGGCATCATCAGGTCGAGCACGAGCAGATCGAAGCGCTCACGCAGCCAGAGTTTGTTCATGGCCGTGGCATTTTCTGCCACCAGCACCGTGAAGCCCTGTTCCCCCAGGTAACGGCGCAGCAGGTCGCGTAGGCGAGGGTCGTCGTCGACGACGAGAATCTTTTGACCGGAATTTTCCATGGCGCTTATGGTAACGACAAAAACATGGGCCCAATCGACAACAGGAGGCAGTAAAAGCCCAATTGAAACAGACGGTTACATTATTTACCGAGTCACGCGAACAGTCTGTAGGACGCGCAGCTACACTGCCTTGGCAGTTCCTCGCAACGGTTTGGGGTCTGTTTCCCCCTGCGGAGGGGACTGGCGTGCAATGCGGTTGCCTGTTATCGATTGTCGCGCAATGATGCATGGCGCATCGGTTTCCAGCAACAAAGACGTGGCTTCTCAACTCCCTTTTTCGAATCGCTCAGTGATGTTTCGGCGGCGCGCGGCGCTGTTGACCTGTGTTCTTGCCCTCTGTGCGGCCGGCTCGCAGGCGCACGCGCGCGGTGATCGCGGTGGCTTTGGCGGATTCGGCGGCTTTTTCGGCGGCGGGCATGCGATGCAGGCCGGCGCACAGGAAAAAAAGGGGGGGCAGGGTCCGGCGCGCGGGCATGGCGGCGATGAACGCAGCCGCCGTGCCGCCGCGATGGAAAACCGCCGTGGTGAGAATGCTGATCGTGGGTCTGGGCAACGCAAGCTGTCTCCCGAGGAGCGCAAGCAATTGCGTCAGAACATCTATGACGTCACGCGGGATATCTACCACCGTGGCGGCTAGGTAGGGGCCGAGGAAAGGCGCACGAATCGCTGCCCCGGCAAAGCAGTAGGGTCGTTTCGGGGGACCGACATGCGAATCTGTAGCACCACGATCTTCTTGGCGCTGGCCGCAGCCGGCGCGCTTTCACTGCAGCCCGCGTATGCGGCAACGCAGAACAAGCCACATCGCCACAGCGCGCAAGCCAAGGCGCCCGCCGCCGACGAGCAGCGCCTAGACCGAGACGATGCGCGCTATTTCCTCACCCGCGTTGGCTTTGCGCCTTCCGAAAGCGAACTCGACGCCTATGCCGGACTCACGCACCGCGAAGCCGTCGACCGCGTCCTTGCCCAGACGGGCACCGTTGCCACGCAAGCGCCCCCAGCGTGGGTGAACGAGCCGATCATCCCGTACAACAAGCTGCCGGACGAAGACGCCCGCAAGGCGGCACGCCAAAAGAACGCTGCGCACGAGCTGGAGCTGCGCGCGTGGTGGATGGGCGAGATGATCAAGACGCCGTCACCGCTGACCGAGCGCATGACGCTGTTCTGGCACAACCATTTCGTTTCCAGTTCACAAAAGGTGCCGTTTGCGCAGTTGATGTACCGGCAGAACGTGCTGCTGCGGCAGAACGCGGTGGGCAACTTCGGCACGATGCTGCACGCCATCGGTAAAGACCCGGCGATGTTGATTTACCTGGATGGCGCCGAAAGCCGCAAGGGCAAGCCGAACGAGAACTTCGCTCGTGAGGTGATGGAGCTGTTCACGCTCGGCGAGGGCCATTACACCGAGCAGGACATCAAGGAAGCCGCGCGCACCTATACGGGCTGGAGCATCGACCGCGAGCACGATTTCGCCTACATCTGGCGGCCGCAGATTCATGACACGGGCGTGAAGACGGTGTTCGGCCAGAGCGGCGATTACGACGGTGACCAGATGCTCGACATCCTCCTGTCGCGCCCCGAGACGGCCAACTTCATCGTCACCAAGCTCTGGCATGAGTTCGTTTCGCCGGACGTTGATGCGGCACAGGCGCAGCGCGTGGCCGATGCCTTCCGGGCAAGCGGCTACGACATCAAAGTGGCATTGCGCGGGCTGTTCCTGACGCCGGCGTTCTGGGCGCCGCAATCGCACGCGACGCTGGTGAAGTCGCCGGTGGAGATGATTGTCGGCACGCTGAAGCAGTTCAATGTGCAGTACACCGACCCGACGCCGTTTGCCATCAAGTCTGCGCAGTTGGGGCAGAACCTGCTGGCCCCGCCCAACGTGAAGGGCTGGCCCGGCGGCGATGCTTGGATCAACTCGACCACGCTGCTGGGGCGCAAGCAGTTTCTTGATCAACTGTTCCGCTCGACCGAGATGAAGGCGCCCCCGGCCAAGCAACAGGCGCAACAGCAGAAGCCAGGCATGATGGTGGCCGCCATGCGCGAAGACCTGAAGCAGGGCGGCACCGTGCAGGGCCTGGGCCAGGCGCTCAAGGGCATGGGGCAGGAAGGTCGCTTCAAGCTGGCGCAGTCGCAGACGATGGTGTCGTTCAACTCAGCCAAGTGGCTTGCGCAGTTTGGCGCGGATGGAGATGACCCGCCGCAACTTGCACCGCGCATCTCCATCCAGCGTGCGGTGTTGCCGATCGAGCCGACCGCGCCGATTCCCGTCAAGCTGGCCGGTACGGCGTACCTGCGCACGCTGATGATGGACCCGGCTTACCAGTTGAAGTAACGCCACCGCCGCAGGAGCACACATCATGGAACGTCGCGATTTTCTGAAGGCAGGCGCCATGCTCGGCATGGGTGGCGCAGTACCGGGGATTGTCTTTGCGCAAGGGCAGGACAAGCGCAAGGGCTATGGCAACCTGCTCATCCTCATCGAACTCAAGGGCGGCAACGACGGGCTGAACACCGTGGTGCCGTACACAAGCGCGCAGTACTACGCGCTGCGGCCGCGCATCGCCGTCAAGCGGGAGCAGGTGCTGCAACTGGATGACCGCTACGGGCTGCATCCGTCTTTGCAGGCAATGATGCCGCTGTGGCAGGCGGGTGAATTGTCGGTCGTGCAGGGGTTGTCGTATCCGCAGCCGAATCTCTCGCACTTTCGCTCGATCGAGATCTGGGATACGGCCTCGCGCTCCGACCAATACCTGCGCGAAGGCTGGCTGACGCGTGCATTTGCCGCGAAGCCCGTGCCGCCATCGTTCGGTGCCGATGGCGTAATCATCGGCAGCGCTGATCTTGGCCCCCTCGACGGCGGCGCACGTGCCGTGGCGCTGGCAAATCCCGATGCGTTCCTCAATGAAGCCAAGCTGGCGATGCCTTCGCACGCGATGGGCAATGCGACGCTCGCACACGTGCTGAAAGTCGAGGCAGACATTGTCAAAGCCGCCGACGGTCTGCGTCCAAAGTCCGGCAAGTTTGCTTTCCAGACGCACTTTCCCGACGGCGGGTTCGGCAACTCGATCAAGGCGGCGATGCAGGTGGTGGCAGCGCCGGGCCATGGCGGTGCGGATGTTGCCGTGGTGTGCCTGTCGCTCGGCAGTTTTGATACCCATACCAACCAGCAGGGCACGCAGGCGAACCTGCTGCGGCAGTTGGGCGAAGGCGTCGCTTCGCTCAAGAGCGCATTGACGGAGCTGGGCCGCTGGAATGACACGCTGATCGTCACGTATTCCGAGTTTGGCCGCCGCCCGCGCGAAAACCTGAACAACGGTACGGATCACGGCACGGCCGCCGCGCATTTCGTGGCCGGCGGCCGCGTCAAGGGCGGGCTGGCAGGGCAGGGGCCGGTGCTGGAACGCCTGGACGGCGGCGGCAATCTCGACCCGTCGGTCGATTTCCGCTCGCTTTATGCCACGGTGCTGGAGCGCTGGTGGGGGATGGATTCGCAGCCGGTGCTGGCGGGACGGTTTGCGCCGCTGGATCTCATCAAAGCCTGATCAACCGCGGATCTGCGTCTTCCAGGCCAGCCACAGCTTGCGCAGCGGCGTCAGGTCCGTGCGCTGCGTGAGCACCCGGAAGCCGTCCGCTTCCACTTCGTCAAGCAGGCGCATGGCGAGCACGCCGCGAATCAGCGCCGAGCGCTGGGCGCGGCGATCTTCGGCTGGCAGCGCGGCGAGCGCTTCCTTGTACGTTGCCCGGGCGCGCTCGGCCTGAAAGGTCATCAACGGCTTGAAGCCTTCTGCATATCGGCGGTTGAACAGATCGGCGGCCGGGACGTTGAAGCGCTGCAGCTCATCCACGGGGATGTAGATGCGGTTGTGCCGCACGTCTTCGCCCAGGTTCCGGATGAAGTGGACAAGCTGTTCGGTCAGCGCCATCAGCCGCGCGAATTCAAGCGTGCGCGCATGCGCCTGTCCGGCAATGCGAGCCGTCAGCCGACCTGCCACGCCAGCCACCTGATCGCCGTGGCGGCGCAGATTGGGCCAATCCAGATAGCGGTTCTGCATGGCATCGGCCTCGACGCCGGCCAGCAATTCGCCCAGATGCACGGCGCCGATATCGTAGCGGGCCAGATGCGGCAGCAATGCCTTGGCCGCCGGGTGCTCGGGGCGGCCGTCAAACAGCCGCGCCAGCTCTTGCCGCCACCACTGCAGCTTTGATTGCACGACCGCCGGATCGCTCGCATCGCGCACGGCGTCTTCCAGCTCGCGGCGCACGGCTTCCAGGGCGATGGTCGCGCGGCGGCGTTCGGGCGCCAGAAACAATACGCTGTAGTACACGTCGCTGCCGGGCGGTGCGGCCTTGTCGGCGCAGTAGTCGTCGGGGGTCACGGAAGGGCCGTCGTGTTGAGATTTGAAGCAGGGCGGCCATTCTACAGCGCGTTGCAGCGCAGCATGCCGCAAAGCCTTGCTTGAGCAGGTGCCAAGAAAAGTCAATCAGACGCGGCCGTGTCGTTGACCCTGCGCATTGCCGTGGGTATATTACTGACCGGTCAGTTATTTACTGAGAGCGTGTCATGCCAGCGTTGCGTTTGCCGTACCCGCATTCCGACTCCACCGGTTTCTCCGACACGCGGTCTCGGCCGCGCACGCGTTCATTGCCGATGTTGACATCGGCCGCCTTGTTGATTGGCGCGGCACTGCTGGCCGGCTGCAGCAAGGAGGCGCCCAAGGTGCCCGAAGTGCGCCCTGTGCGCACCATGACGGTCACCAGCGAGCAGGGCGCCGGCACGGCGGAGTTCTCAGGCGACGTGCGCCCACGCATTGAATCGCGCCTGGGCTTCCGCGTGCCGGGCAAAATCGTCGCCCGCCTGGTGGATGTGGGCGCCACCGTCAAGAAAGGCCAGGTGCTCGCGCGGCTCGACCCGACTGATCTGGCCCTCGCCCAGCAATCTTCGCAGGCGCAGTTGTCCGCCGCCAAGACCGACCGCGATCTGGCTGCGGCGGATCTCAAACGCTATTCCGAGCTGTTCGCCAAGGGCTTCATCAGCGCGGCCGAACAGCAGCGCCATCAAGCCAACTATGACGCCGCCCAGGCTCGCTACGAGCAAGCCGGGGCCGGCTATCGCAACCAGGTGAACCAAGCCGGATATGCCACGCTTGAAGCCGACGCCGATGGCGTGGTGACGGGCGTCGATGCCGAAGTCGGGCAGGTGGTGTCGGCCGGTCAGCCGGTCGTGCGCGTGGCTCAGACGGCCGAGAAGGAAGTCGTGGTCGGCATTCCTGAGGACCAGGTCGATACGCTGCGCAAATCGCCCGAGGTAAGCGTCAAGTTGTGGGCCGACCAGTCGCGCAGCATTCCGGCCAAGGTGCGCGAGATTGCACCGGCGGCCGACCCGCTCACGCGCACGTACACCGTGAAGATTTCGGTACCGAATCCGCCGCCTGAACTGAGACTCGGCATGACGGCAGTGGCCACGTTTGTGCGGCCCGGCGGTGGCGCAGACAGCGGCGGCATGGGCGTACGCGTGCCGATCAGCGCGCTGTTGCAGGATCAAGGCAAGAACGTGGTGTGGCTGTACGACGCCGCATCGCAAACGGTAAAGCCCGTGCCGGTGACGGTGGGCGCGCCGCGCGACAACGTGCTGCTGGTGACGAGTGGGCTCCAGCCCGGCCAGACCATCGTGACCGCTGGCGTGCACCTGCTCAAGGCCGGCCAGAAGGTGATGCCGATGGCGCCGGCCGATCAGCCGTCGGCGCAGTCCGCCATCACGCCGCGCCGGTAAGCCGCATCCGGCTCCCGCCCCAACACGCCAACCTTCGCGCGTATGGAACATTCCCGTTTCAACCTGTCACGCTGGGCGCTTGAACATCAACCGCTCACGCGCTTCTTGCTGGTGGCGCTGTTGCTCGGCGGCATCTTTGCGTATTCCAAACTGGGGCAGGATGAAGATCCGCCTTTCACCTTCCGCGCGATGGTCGTGCAGGCTTTCTGGCCCGGCGCCACGGCCGAGCAGATGTCGCGCCAGGTGACCGACAAGATCGAGAAGGCGCTGCAGGAAGTGCCGTACGCCTGGAAGATCCGCAGCTACTCCAAGCCAGGCGAAACGCTCGTGACCTTCCAACTGGCCGACACGTCGCCTGCCAAGGAAACGCAGCAGCTTTGGTACACCGTGCGCAAGAAAGTGGGCGATATCGCGCCCACGTTGCCGCAAGGCGTGCGCGGGCCGTACTTCAATGATGATTTCGGCGACGTGTATGGCTCGATCTATGCGCTGTCCGCCGATGGCTTTACATACCGGCAGCTCAACGACTACGCCGATGCGATTCGCCAGCAATTGCTGCGCGTGCCCAATGTCGCCAAGGTCGAATTGCTGGGCGACCAGGACGAAAAGATCTACATCGAGTTCCAGCAGGCCAAGCTGGCGCAGATGGGGATGGACATCAACAGCATCGCCACGCAGATCAGCCAGCAGAACAACATCGGCCCCAGCGGCGTGCTGGTCACGCCGACCGACAACGTGCAGATCCGCCTGTCGGGCCAGTTCTCGGACATCCGCGATCTGGAGAACCTGACGCTGCGCGGCCCTGGCGGCACGACAAACATCCGCCTGGGCGACATCGCCACGGTCAAGCACGGCTACGTCGACCCGCCGCACGCCAAGATGCGATTCAACGGCAAGGAGGTGATCGGCCTGGGCATCTCGATGACCAAGGGCGGCGACATCATTCAGCTTGGCAAGGACTTGCGCGCGACGGTTGACAAGATCCGCGCGAAGCTGCCGATGGGCATCGAGATGCAGCAGGTGCAGAACCAGCCGAAATCGGTGCAGAGTTCGGTGGGCGAGTTCGTGCATGTGCTGATCGAGGCCGTGGTGATCGTGCTGGGCGTGAGTTTCCTCTCGCTGGGTCTGCACACCAAGCCGAAGCTGCGCATTGACGTGTGGCCGGGCCTGGTGGTGGGCCTGACGATCCCGCTGGTGCTGGCGGTGACGTTCCTGTTCATGAACATCTTCGACATCGGGCTGCACAAGATTTCGCTCGGTGCGCTGATCATCGCCCTGGGTCTGCTGGTGGACGACGCGATCATCGCGGTGGAAATGATGGTGCGCAAGCTGGAAGAGGGCTTCTCCAAGATGGAGGCGGCCACCTTCGCGTACACCTCGACCGCCATGCCGATGCTGACCGGCACGCTGATCACCGCCACGGGGTTCCTTCCGGTGGGACTCGCGCGTTCGACGGTGGGTGAATACACGTTCGGCATCTTTGCCGTGACGGCATTGGCGCTGGTGCTCTCGTGGTTTGCCGCAGTGGTGTTTGTGCCGTATCTCGGCTTCCTGCTGCTGCGGACCAAATCGCATGTGGAAGGCGGTGGCCATCACGAGCTGTTCGACACGCCGTTCTACAACCGCTTCCGCGGCTGGGTGAACTGGTGCGTGGAGTATCGCAAGACGGTGATCGTGATCACGCTGGTGGCATTCGGTCTTGGCGTGTTCGGCTTCAAGTATGTCGAGAAGCAGTTCTTCCCCGATTCCAGCCGCCCCGAGCTGATGGTGGAGCTGTGGTTGCCGGAGGGCTCCAGCTTCAACCAGACCGAAGCCGAAGCGAAACGCTTTGAGGCGCTGATGCGCAAGGAGCAGAACGTTGACAGCGTGACGCTGTTCATCGGCTCCGGCGCGCCGCGGTTCTATCTGCCGCTGGACCAGATTCTTCCGCAGACCAACGTGGCGCAGGCCATCGTGATGCCCACTTCGCTGGAGGCGCGCGAGGGCGTGCGGCAACACGTCATCGGGTTGCTCAAGTCGCAATTCCCCCATCTGCGTGGCCGCGTGAAGCTGCTGCCGAATGGGCCGCCGGTGCCGTATCCGGTGCAGTTCCGCGTGATGGGCCCGGACATTGGCGGCGTGCGCAAGATTGCCGATCAGGTCAAGGCCATCATGAGCGCCAACCCAAATACGGTGGGCGTGAACGACAACTGGAACGAAAACGTCAAGGTGCTGCGCCTGGACATCGACCAGGACAAGGCGCGCGCGCTGGGTGTGTCGACGGGGTCCATCTCGCAGGTCACGCAGACGGTGATGTCCGGTGCGCCCATCGCCCAGTACCGCGACGGCGACAAGCTGCTCGACATCGTGATGCGTCCGCAGGAGGACGAGCGCAACACGCTCGACGCACTGCAGCGCGTGCAAGTCCCGACCAGCAGTGGCCGTACGGTGCCCCTGACGCAAGTGGCGCGAGTTGGCTTCGCGTGGGAGCCCGGCGTGATCTGGCGTGAGAACCGCGACTACGGCATCACCGTGCAATCCGACGTGGTGGACGGCGTGCAAGGCCCGACCGTGACAGCGCAGATCAACCCGCTGCTCGACAAGATTCGCGCCGACTTGCCGCCGGACTATCAGATCAAGATTGCCGGCGCGGAAGAGGAGAGTGCCAACGCGGGTGCGTCCATCGCTGCGCAGATGCCGCTGTGCATCTTCATCATCTTCACGCTGTTGATGCTGCAGCTGCACAGCTTCTCGCGCTCGGTGATGGTGTTCCTGACCGGGCCGCTGGGGCTGATTGGCGCGGCAGCCACGTTGCTGCTGCTGCGTGCGCCGATGGGCTTTGTTGCGCAACTCGGCATTACCGCGCTGATCGGGATGATCATTCGCAACTCGGTCATTCTGGTGGACCAGATCGAGCAGGACGTGGCGGCCGGCGTGCCGACGTGGAATGCCATTGTCGAGGCGGCCGTGCGGCGCTTCCGGCCCATCATCCTGACCGCTGCGGCGGCGGTGCTGGCAATGATTCCGCTGTCGCGCAGCGTGTTCTGGGGGCCGATGGCGGCCGCCATCATGGGTGGCCTGATCATCGCCACGGTGTTGACGCTGCTGTTCCTGCCGGCGCTGTATGCGGCGTGGTTCCGCGTCAAGCGGCCCGAGGCGCAGGCGGCGGCGCCCGCAGCCTGACGTTTGCGTTCTTGGAGCAGGTGCGAGGGAGGGGACTCCAACCCCTCTACCACGCCATGCGGGGTGGGGGATGGAAACCCCCGGCCGACTGCGATATAATCGCGGGCTTCCTTTCCGGCGCCCTAGCTAGGGGCGCCGCGATCCATCCGGCGAGGGTGGCGAAATTGGTAGACGCACCAGGTTTAGGTCCTGACGCCAGCAATGGTGTAGGGGTTCGAGTCCCCTCCCTCGCACCAAAACTCCTTTGAAGATCAACGATTTAGATTTTTAGGTCATTAAAAATCTAACCGTTCTCTTGCCAGATTTACACTCGATTTGCCCCCATCTTTGGGGGCGACCTTGAGCCGTTGCGCGTGCGAGGGCAGCATATCCGGCCCCCTGCGAGCCAAGAAAAAAGGGCGACCAACTCGTCGCCCTTTTTTCTTGGTCATGCGCATCAGCGCCAGCGTCCCGCGCCCACGCGCACGCCAGTTAGCGGGACTTCTTCGCAATATCCTTCGCTGCTTCCTTGACGTCTCCCGCATCCTTGCGCGCTTGGCCGCCAGCCTGCTGAAGGTCGCCCTTCAATTCCCGCGCAGGATTGTTCGTCGCTTTACCCACGGCCTCGTTGACCTTGCCCTTCATTTTCTCGACAGTACCTTTCACTTGGTCCTTGTTCATGATCCGCTCCTTTGAAAATGCGCCCTTGCGCACTGCGGATTGGTAGCAGCTGGCGTGCCCGGCGGCCAGGCGTTACGTGCCCAGTTGCTCGGCGAGCCCGAGAAGTATTCCCTCTGGTCCCCTGATGTAGCACAACCGATAGACGTCGCCATATTGGACGACGTCCCCGACAATGGTGGCGCCGCGTTTCTCGAGCCGGGCGAGCGTACCGTCGATGTCGTCGACGGTGAACATGATCCGCAGATAACCGAGTGCGTTGACAGGCGCGACGCGATGATCGGCGACCACGGGCGGGTTCAGAAAGCGAGAAATCTCCACGCGGCTATGACCGTCCGGCGTGCGCATCATGGCGATCTCAACGCGCATGCCGGGCAATCCCGTGACGCCATCTGCCCAGTCGCCCTCGATCGGGGCGCGTCCCTCAAGTTCGAGGCCGAGTTCGGCGAAGAATTCTATGGCGGCATCGATGTCGGCAACGACAATACCGACGTTGTCCATACGCGTCACGGTCATGCGGGTTCCTCGGCCGCAAGTCTGACTTGCCAGCACTTTGCCAGTGTTTCAGTTCTTGGCGCATGGGCAAGCCAAACCATGGAGGATTCGAGCCCCCGCCGCGCCGCTCACCTCATTCTGAGATTTGTCCAGACAACGGCACTACGCATCCGGCGTTCCGAGCGCCTTATTGATCCTCAGCGCCACCAACGTCCCAACCACGCCTGAGAGCAGATACAGGCTCACCGCACCGAGCCCGAACAGCGACGACAAACCTAGCGCCACGAGCGGCGCGAATGCCGCACCGAACAGCCATCCAAAATCGGTCGTCAGCGCAGCACCGGTGTAGCGGAATCGACTTTCGAAGTTGGACGTCACCACGCCGGCCGCCTGTCCGTACGACAGCCCCAGCAGACCAAAGCCGACCAGAATGAAAATGTCCTGCCCAGCAACACCGCCATCGAGCAGCCACGGCGCGGCCAGGCTGAAGATGCCGATCAGCACGGCCATGGCCGCCAAGGTGGTGCGTCGGCCGAAACGGTCTGCGATCAGGCCGGAGACCAGCGTACCCACAAACGCAATCGCTGCGCCGATGATCTGGACGGTCAGCACGGCAGGCACCGTCTGTGTCTTGCGCAGCGACACCCATGACAGCGGAAACACGGTGACCAGGTGGAATAGCGCGTAGCTTGCCAATGCAGCAAAGGCGCCCAGGAAGATATTGAAACCCTGGGCGTTCACCATCTGCAGAGTGCTGATGGGTTCCAGATCTTCTTCCTCAAGCAGTTGCGTGTATTCGTGCGTGACCACCAACCGCAGCCGCGCAAACAGCGCCACCACGTTGATGGCGAAGGCGACGTAGAAGGGATAGCGCCAGCCCCACTCGATAAATTCCTGAAAGTTCAGGCTGGTGTAGAGGAACAGGAACAGCGCGCCTGCAATGATGAAGCCGGTGGGGGCACCCAGTTGCCCAACCATGGCGTACCAGCCGCGCTTGTTCTCCGGTGCGTTCAGTGCAAGCAGCGATGGCAGGCCGTCCCACGAACCGCCAAAGGCGATGCCCTGCATGAAGCGGAACAGTGCCAGCAGATAGATTGCCGAATGGCCGATCGACGCATACGACGGCAAGAACGCAATGCCCACCGTGGCCGTGCCAAGCAGGAACAGCGATGCCGTCAGCTTGGTGCTGCGCCCCCATCGGCGCTGGATGCGCATGAATAGCGCCGTGCCGAATGGGCGGCCGATAAAGGCGAACGAGAACACCGTGAAGCTGAACAACAGCCCAGCCAGTTCACTCGCAAACGGAAAGTACACGGTAGGGAAAACCAGCACCGAGGCAATGCCATAGACGAAAAAGTCGAAGTACTCCGACGCTCGCCCGATCACGACGCCTATGGCGATCTCTGCCGGTGCAACGTCATGGTGACCTGGTGCCGGAGGTGCAGTGGGCGACGCGCGATGCTGGTGGGTCAGACTTGCCATCGTGGAGTCTCCATCGAGATTTCGGGGGAGGGGGGTGTCGTACGGCGATCTAAAAGTCCGTCATCACAAGACCAGAATAGCGCCTAAACTGCAACGACAAGTCGAAAGATCGTTGGGCCATCCCAGCGCGACGTTAACCAAACGCCACTTCCGAGACCCATGCCACGCTTCAATGCAGTAGTGACACCCCTTGGAATTACGGGAAGGTCGCTTTGGCGAGGTGCAGCAATTGCCTTGTTGGTGACCCTTACAGGTTGTAGCCACGCCGTGCTGTTGTCGCCGGCTGGCGACATGGCGGTACGACAGCGGGACTTGATCATCATTGCGACATGCCTGATGTTGCTGATCATCGTGCCCGTGATCTTTCTCACGCTGCTGTTTGCGTGGCGATATCGGGAAAGCGCTGAAAACGCGAACTACAACCCCGATTGGGACCATTCCACCGTGCTGGAGCTGGCCATCTGGGCCGCGCCGCTGCTGATCATCATCACGCTGGGCGCCATCACCTGGGTCAGCACCCATCAACTGGATCCGTATCGGCCGCTAACGCGGCTGGATCAGAATCGTCCGGTGCCTGCCGAGACCAAGCCACTCACCGTGGAAGTGGTGGCAATGGACTGGAAATGGCTGTTCGTCTATCCCGAGCAGGGCATTGCCACCGTCAACGAGCTGGCCGCCCCGGTCGACCGCCCCATTGCGTTCCGGATCACGGCTACCACGGTCATGAACGCGTTCTTCGTGCCGTCGCTGGCAGGCATGGTCTATGCGATGCCGGGCATGGAAACGAAGCTTCATGCGGTGATCAACCGGCCCGGCGTGTATGACGGGTTCTCTTCCAACTACAGCGGCGCAGGCTTTTCGCACATGCGGTTCAAGTTCCATGGGCTGTCGAACGAAGAGTTCGATCGGTGGGTCCAGCAGGTCAAGTCGTCGGGCACGCCGTTGTCGAAGGACTCTTATCTGAAGCTGGCCAAGCCCAGCGAGAGCGAGCCCGTGCAGCGCTACGCCAGCGTGGCGCCAGACCTTTATGACCGCATCCTGAACCGCTGTGTGGATGGCCAGGCATGCCTGGCAGACACCATGGCGAGCAACCGCAACGTAAGGCGCTTCGACCCGTCGGCTGAAATCTGTACCGCCAGCAATACGGCCGATGCCATGCCGATGTTTGCGCCGGATGCGGCCATCAACGACGGTCGAAGGCTGTTGCGGTAGCCGAGGGCCCTGAGTCGTTCCGGCCCTTTGCGCTTTTCAGCTCTTTCAGTCCCTTTGACGTTTTTCGCCAACATTGATCGGCCAGAATTGGTCAATACAGGCCCAGGTGACATCCATGCCCGAGCGTTCCGAACTCGCCAACATGATCTTTGGCCGCCTGACGTGGGAGGCCATTCCGTATCACGAGCCCATCCTGCTCGCTACCTTTGCGGTCGTCGCGCTTGGCGGCCTTGTGGTGGTTGGAGCGCTGACGTACTTCCGCGTCTGGGGCTACCTCTGGCGTGAATGGTTCACCAGCATCGACCACAAGAAGATCGGCATCATGTACGTCGTGCTGGGCATCGTGATGCTGCTGCGCGGCTTTGCCGATGCCGTCATGATGCGGATCCAGCAGGCGATAGCGTTTGGCGACAACCTTGGCTACCTGCCGCCGCATCACTACGACCAGGTCTTCACCGCGCACGGCGTGATCATGATCTTCTTCGTGGCCATGCCGCTGGTGACGGGGCTGATGAACTTTGTCATGCCGTTGCAGATTGGCGCGCGCGACGTGGCGTTTCCGTTCCTCAACAACTTCAGTTTCTGGATGACCACGGGCGGTGCCGTCCTGGTGATGATGTCGTTGTTCGTGGGCGAATTCGCCCGCACCGGCTGGCTGGCTTATCCGCCGCTGTCGGGCATCCTTGCAAGCCCCGACGTGGGCGTCGATTACTACATATGGGCGTTGCAGATAGCGGGCGTTGGGACCGTGCTATCAGGCATCAACTTGCTGGTCACCATCGTCAAGATGCGTGCGCCCGGCATGACGCTGATGCGCATGCCGATCTTCACGTGGACGGCGCTGTGCACCAACGCGCTGATCGTTGCAGCGTTTCCAGTGCTGACGGCCGCCGTGACGCTGCTCGCATTGGACCGCTATGTCGGCACCCATTTCTTTACGGTCGAGCAGGGCGGCAGCGCGATGATGTATGTGAACCTGATCTGGATCTGGGGCCATCCCGAGGTCTACATCCTGGTGCTGCCTGCATTCGGCATCTTCTCGGAAGTGGTGGCCACGTTCTGCCGAAAGCGTCTGTTCGGCTACGCGTCGATGGTGTACGCAACGGTCGTGATCACCGTGCTGTCTTACCTGGTCTGGCTCCATCACTTCTTCACCATGGGGTCGGGCGCCAGCGTCAACTCGTTCTTCGGGATCACGACGATGATCATCTCGATCCCGACCGGGGCCAAAATCTTCAACTGGCTGTTCACGATGTATCACGGCAAGATCCGCTTCGAGCCGCCGATGCTGTGGACTATCGGGTTCATGGTCACCTTCGTGGTGGGCGGCATGACCGGCGTGTTGCTGGCGGTGCCGCCCGCGGATTTCTCGCTGCACAACAGCCTGTTCCTGATCGCACACTTCCACAACGTGATCATTGGCGGTGTGCTGTTCGGTCTCATGGCAGGCATCACCTACTGGTTCCCCAAGGCATTTGGCTACCGCCTCGTGTCGTCGTGGGGCAAGGCTTCGTTCTGGTTTTGGTTTGTCGGCTTCTATTTCGCGTTCATGCCGCTGTACTGGCTTGGCATGCTTGGCGTGACACGCCGCATGAACCATTTCGACGATGCGTCGTTGCAGATCTGGTTCCAGATCGCCGCCTTTGGCGCGCTGCTGATCGCCATCGGCATCGCCTGCTTCCTGATCCAGCTTGTGATCAGCTTCCGGCGCCGCGAGGAACTGCGCGATACGACCGGCGACCCCTGGAACGGCCGCACGCTGGAGTGGTCGACCTCGTCACCGCCGCCGCAGTACAACTTCGCGTTCACGCCGCTCGTACATGACGCCGATGCCTGGTGGCAGATGAAGCAGTACGGCTACCGGCGTCCGCAGGAGGGCTTCAAGCCCATTCACATGCCGAAGGGCACCGCCGCAGGGATCGTGCTCGCGGGGCTGTCCACGGTGTGCGGCTTTGCGCTGATCTGGCATATCTGGTGGCTGGCCATCCTGTCATTCGGGGCCACGATCGTCTCGGCAATCATTCACACCTTCAACTACAAGCGCGATTACTACATCCCGACGGAAGAGGTGATCCGGACCGAAGCATCGCGCACCCAACTGATGGCAGGCCATGGCTGACACGACCGCACCTCTGCATGTGACCGGCCCTACGGGTACCACCACGGTAGATGACGTACCGCCGGGCGGCTACCAGTTCCACGTCACCGAAGAACCGCATGTGCCAAATGGCACGCTGCTCGGGTTCTGGCTGTACCTGATGAGCGACTGCCTGATATTTGCGTGCCTATTTGCCGCGTATGGCGTGCTGGGCCGCGAGTATGCAGGCGGGCCCACCGGGGCAGAGCTGTTCGAGCTGCCACTGGTGGCGCTCAACACATCGTTCCTTCTGCTGTCGTCCATCACCTACGGCTTTGCGATGTTGCAGATGCAGCAGAACAAGGTCTCCGCCATGCAGATCTGGCTGGCCATCACGTGGGCCTTCGGGGCTGCGTTTCTTGCGGTGGAACTTTACGAATTTGCGCACCTGATACACGAGGGCGCGGGGCCGACGCGCAGCGCGTTCCTGACCTCGTTCTTCTCGCTGGTCGGCACGCACGGGCTGCACGTAACGTTTGGCCTGATCTGGTTGATCGTGCTGATGCTGCAGGTGTCAAAGCACGGGCTGATCACAGCCAACAAGCGCCGGCTGATGTGCCTGTCGATGTTCTGGCACTTTCTGGACGTTGTCTGGATCGGCGTCTTTACCTTCGTCTACCTGATGGGAACGCTGCCATGAGCGCGCAAGATCAAACGATGAACGGACATGGTGATGCCCACGATGGTCATCACCACGAAGAAGAGGTCGGACCGCACGCCACGCTGGGCGGTTACCTGACGGGTTTTGTGCTGTCCGTCTTCCTGACGGCAATTCCGTTCTGGCTGGTGATGGGGAACGTCTTCGACAGATCATCGACCACGGCGGTGGCGATTCTGCTCATCGGCGCGGTGCAGATCGTGCTGCACATGATTTACTTCCTGCACATGAACGCCAAGTCCGAGGGCGGCTGGAACATGCTGTCGCTGATGTTCACGCTGGTGCTTGTGGTCATTACGCTCAGCGGTTCGCTCTGGGTGATGTACCACCTGAACGCGAACATGATGCCGCATATGCGTCCGCCAGCGCAGTCGAGCCCCGTCAGCCTGCCGGCCCGAACACAGTAGGGCCGGTATGCATGCTCCGGAAATCATCGTCACCGACGCGGCGGATGATGAATCGATCCAGGTCATCGGCAAAGGGTTGAACCACTTCAACGATCAACACGTCGGCTATGGCGACCGGCAACCGCTAGCGGTGCTGGTCCGCGATCCGCAGAGCGGCGACGTGGTGGGCGGCGCGAGCGGGCGGACATCGCTGGGGTTGCTGTTTCTCGATCTGTTCCATCTGCCCGAGACGTTGCGCGGCATGGGCATTGGCACCGAGGTGTTGCGCAGGTTTGAAGAAGAGGGCCGCCGCCGCGGCTGCCGCTCGGCGGTGGTCTATACGATCAGCTTTCAGGCACCACAGTTTTACGAACGCAACGGCTGGGTACGGTTTGGAGAGGTCCCTTGCGACCCGCCCGGTACGAGCCGGATCTTCCTCTGCAAGACGCTGTGAGTTAAGCCTTCAAGGCTTCACGTTCTCTTGCGCAGCGGCTTCGAGGTACTCGAGAAAGCGGCTTGCTACCGGCTCTGCATCGCCCGTGCGTCGCAATGACAGCACGGGCGATTCTTTTTTGCCGCCAGCCAGCGGAACAAAGCTGACGCGCGCGTCGCCGGCGTGCTGCAGCGTCTTGGGTACCAGCGCCACGCCCATGCCGAACCCCACCATCGTCACCACCGTTTGCCACAGCCGTGCCTCGTGACGAATCACGGGGCTGAAGCCAGCATCTACGCACAGCGCGATGATCAGGTCGTGATAGTGCGGCGACACGGTGCGTGGAAAGAGGATGAACGGCTCTTGCGCAAGCGAGTCCAGCCCCACGCTCTTGCGACGCGCCAGCGCGTGGCCAGCGGGCAAGCAGGCGACGAAAGGTTCCGAGAAGATCGGCGTGGAAACGACTTCGGCGGGAAACGTGCCCCAGTACGCGCAACCCAGGTCGATCTGCTGGCGCTGGATCGCCTGGACCTGCTCGCCGGTGTTCATCTCGCGCAGGATGATCTCCACGGCGGGGTGATCGGCCTCGAAGCGCTCCACCGCGCGTGGCAGGCCGCGATACAGCATCGAATTGACAAAGCCGACACGAAGCCGCCCCGCCAGCCCGTGCGCGGAGCGCTGCGTGATGCGCTCGACTTCCGCCGCTTGCTGCAACAGCTTGCGGGCCTCGTCCAATAGCACTTGGCCGGCGTTGGTTAGCGCCACGCTCTTGTTGGTGCGCGCGAGCAATTGCACGCCCAGTTGATCCTCGAACTTGCGGATGTCGAAACTCAGCGCCGGTTGCGAGATGAACAGCCGTTGCGCCGCACGCCCGAAGTGCAGTTCTTCCGCCACGGCAACGAAGTAGCGCAGCTGTTTCAGGTCCATGGCGGCCTAGTTGAACGATAAGAGATATTTATCGTACCGGATAAAACCTGTATTGGACGATTATCGATGGCGTTTCTATGCTGGCCGGACAAAACAGGAGACAGCGAGGCCCCCGCATGAACGACATCGCCCGCGAGCCGCTTATGATTCATCCCAGCGGCCATCAAAATATCCCCGACAGCCGGGGCATCAATTTCTTTCACGTCGATCCGGACCTCGGGCGTCTCTTGCGCCTGTATCTGGGCGACGCCCGATACCGCGAGCTGGAGCCCCAGCTTAACTCGCTCGGCCAGCGCGCTTCGGACGAACTTGACGCCTGGGCCATCAGCGCGGATCACAACCCGCCGCAGCTACGCCACCGCACCCGCCGCGGCGAAGCCTTGCAAAGCATCGACAAGCACCCCGATTACATTGCGCTCGAACGCGTGGCCTATGCCGAGCTTGGTCTCGCATCGATGAGCCATGCCGGCGACGCACCGCCGCCGCTGGTCAAATACGCGCTCACATATCTGTTCGTGCAGGCCGAGTTCGGCCTGTGCTGCCCCGTCAGCATGACGGATTCGCTCACGCGCACATTGCGCAAGTTCGGCGATCCGGCGTTGGTGGCGCGTTATCTGCCGATGCTGACTTCGCGCGACTTTGATGTGCTGTACCAGGGCGCGATGTTCATGACTGAACAGGCGGCCGGTTCGGACGTCGCACGCATCGCCACGCGTGCCGCCTTGGAAACCGCGCCCGACGGCACGCAAACGTGGCGCCTGTACGGCGACAAATGGTTCTGCTCGAACGCCGATGCCGATCTCGCCATGGTGCTCGCCAGACCCGACGGTGCGCCATCCGGCATCAACGGCTTGGCGCTGTTCCTGTTGCCCAAGACGCTGCGCGATGGCTCGCGCAACCACTACCGCATCGTCCGCCTGAAAGACAAGCTAGGCACCCGCTCGATGGCCAGCGGCGAGATCGTGCTTGAGGGCGCCACCGCATACCTGATCGGCGAGATCGGCCGAGGCTTCCACCAGATGGCCGACATGATCAACATGTCGCGCCTGTCGAACGGCGTGCGCGCTGCGGGACTGATGCGCCGCGCCACCACCGAAGCGTTGCACATTGCGCGCAACCGCGAAGCCTTTGGCCGCAAGCTGATCGACATGCCGTTGATGCAGCGCCAGCTTTTGAAGATGCTGCTGCCGACGGAGCAGGCGCGGTCGATGTTCATGCAGATCGCGCAACTGCTGCCGCTGGCCGATGCAGGCGAGGCGCAAGCCGCCAAATGTGTGCGCATCCTGACGCCGCTCATCAAGTTCCGCGCGTGCCGCGATGCGCGCCGCGTAACCGGAGACGCGATGGAAGTGCGCGGCGGCACCGGCTACATCGAAGAGTGGAGCGATGCGCGCCTCGTGCGTGACGCCCATCTGGGCTCTATCTGGGAAGGTACAAGCAACATCGTCGCGCTTGACATTGCACGCGCTGTGAGGCGCGAAGGCGCGTTGGAGCCGTTGCGCGCTTATCTCATCGGCATGCTCGATGGCGTCACGCTGCCGCCGCAAAGCGATGAGTTGCTGCGCGCTATGCTCGACCGCGTATGCCGCGCAATCGCCAAGGTGGCTGAAGACGGCAGCGACGAACTGGTGCGTCAGGCCGGCTCTGCGCTGTATCACATCACTACGGCTATCTTCATGGCGGTGGAAGGCGTGCGTCTGGCGCCGGACCATCGCCGGCTGGCGCTTGCGCATCTGGTGCTGCGTCATAAACTGCTGCCGGTCGATCCGCTGGCCTTGCCCGAGAACGATGACGCATTGCTGCTCGATGCGCTCGTCAAGCAGCGCGAGGTGTCATTTGCGCTCGCCGTGCGGGCCTTGCCGACAGGAGACGCGCAATGAGCGCAATCCACGGCGCACTGCACGGCCTGAAGGTCATCGACCTGAGCCGCGTGCTCGGTGGCCCATATTGCACGCAGGCACTCGCCGATCACGGCGCGCAGGTTATCAAGCTCGAACCACCTGTTGGCGACGAGACGCGCACCTGGGGCCCGCCCTTCGACGAAAGCGATACCGCCTGGTACTTCAACGGCGTCAACCGCAACAAGCTCGGTATCTCGGTCGACCTGTCGAACGAAGAGGGCCGCGCCGTGCTCTGGCAATTGCTGGAGGACGCCGACGTGCTGGTCGAGAACTTCAAGCCTGGCACGCTCGCCCGCTGGGGTATGGATTTCGAGCGCGACCTGCAACCGCGCTTTCCGCGCTTGATCCACTGCGCCGTTTCCGGCTTCGGCCCTGACGGCCCGCTCGGTGGGCTACCCGGCTACGACGCCGCCATCCAGGCCATGGCCGGCCTGATGAGCGTCAACGGCGAACGCGACGGCGGCCCCATGCGCGTCGGCTTGCCGATCGTCGACATGGTGACGGGGCTCAACGCGCTCGCCGGCATCCTGCTTGCGCTGGCCGAGCGCGAGAAGAGCGGGCGCGGGCAATCGATCGACATCGCGTTGTATGACTGCGGCGTATCGCTGCTGCATCCTCATCTGCCGAACTACTTCGGCTCGGGCAAGGTACCCCAGCGCAGCGGCAATGCGCACCCGAACATCGCGCCGTACGACAGCTACCAGACTGGCACCGAGCCGATCTTTCTGGCGGTGGGTAACGATCGCCAGTTCGCCAAGCTGTGCGCGCATATCGGCGCGGCGGAACTGGCGCAAGACGCGCGCTTTGCCGACAACCGTAGCCGCTGCGCGCATCGGGCGGAGCTGAAGCACGCGCTGGAAGCACAACTGGCGGGCTTCGACTGCGAGACGCTTGCGCAAGACCTGGTCCATGGCGGCGTACCGTGCGGGCCCGTGTTGAGTGTCGATGTGGTCGCGCGCCATCCGCATACGCTGCACCGGCAGATGGTGGTCGAGTTGGGGACGTACCGTGGGATTGGATCACCCATCAAGCTGTCGCGCACGCCGGCAACGTATCGCAGCGCTCCGCCCGCACTCGGTGCTGATACCGATGCCGTGCTCGCGTCGCTGGGCATTGACGCAGACACCCGTCAGCGCTTGTTTCAGGCTGGTGTTCTGAAATGAAATAAAGCAGGTTCACCACAACAAGGCAGTCAGCCCAGCAGAGGCTGCGCCAAACCGGCAGTACCACCAAGGAGACAAACATGCTTCACCAGCCTGCGCCCCAGACCGACGCGGCCGCAAACCTGCAACCGCGCCGCGCTGCGGTGGCCGCGTTTATCGGCACCACCATCGAGTGGTACGACTTCTACATCTACGGCCTTGCTGCCGCACTTGTCTTCGGCAAGGTGTTCTTCTCCAAGACGCTGGACCCGGGCATCGCCACACTGCTGTCGTTCGTCACGCTGTGGGCAGGCTTTGCGGCACGGCCCATCGGCGGGATCATCTTTGGCCATCTGGGCGACAAGATTGGCCGCAAGACCACACTCATCATCACGCTCATCCTGATGGGCTTGGCGACGATGGGAATCGGCCTGCTCCCGGGCTATGCGCAGATTGGCATGTGGGCGCCGGTGGGCTTGGTGGTGCTGCGCGTGATCCAGGGCGTGGCGGTGGGCGGTGAGTGGGGCGGCGCGGTGCTGATCGCCAGCGAGAGCGCACCCAAGCGCAAGAGCATTCTGTACTCGGCGTTTGCCCAGCAGGGTTCGCCCACGGGCAACCTGCTGGCGACGCTGGTGTTCTTTGCCCTGAGCGCGTTGCCGACACCGCAGTTCATGCTGTGGGGCTGGCGCGTGCCGTTCCTACTGTCGGCGCTGCTGGTGATTGTCGGCATGGTCATCCGCCTGAAGCTGGAAGAGTCGGATGACATGAAGCGCGTGCTGGCGCAGAAGAAGACCGTCAAATTGCCGCTCAAAGACGTGGTGCGTGACCACTGGGGCCTCGTGCTGCTGAGTGCAGGCACGCTGCCGCTCATTCACGTGACGTACCTGAAGAGCAATTTCGCGCTCGCATGGGCGACGAAGGAACTCGGCTACGCGCAGGACACTTTCCTCGGCATCATCGCGATTGCGTTGGTGGTCCAGTTCATCACGCAGCCAATCGGTGCATGGCTGGTTTCGCGCATGGACATGCGTCGAGCCATCTGCCTGATGGTGCTGCCTGAGTTCCTGCTCATGCCAGTGATGTTCTTTGCCATCGAGACCAAGCTGTATTGGATTGCGCTGCTCGGCATGTGCCTGGCAACGATTCCGCATTCAATGTTCTACGGTGCTATCGGCGGCATTCTGGCGCGCGTGTTCCCGACGCGCATCCGCTATACAGGCCTGTCGCTGGCGTATCAACTGTGTTCGCTCGTGGTGGGTGGCGGCACGCCCGTGTTCGCGCAGTGGATGCTCAACAGCAGCGGCAATATCGTGGGCGTGGCGGTGTCGTCGGCGCTGTATGCGCTGGTGTCGCTGGCGTGCACGCTGGTGCTGCTCAACCGCACGGGCTATCGCGCAGACGAGTTGTCCACCGCCGAACGCGCAGATGCGATGGACCTGGGGCAGGGTGATGCCGATGTCTCTCGGCGGCTCGCGGGCCCTGGGGCCAAGCCGGTCGCTGCTGTCTGAGTTGCGGTGGGCACCGTGTCCTACACGAAATGTGCGGTGGCGCACCTGCCGCGCGTTCCCTACGATGGCAAGGCGAGCCATACGAAACGGGGAAGCGTGCCATGTCCATCTTTGACGAGAACGAGCATCGCGAGGCCTTCTGGGAAACCGTGCGCCAGGCGATTGAGGCGCGCCACCAAGCCGATGAAGCCCGTCGCGCCGGGCGGTTGACTGGGCTGGCAATCGGCCTGTCGGTGGCTGCGCTGGCGGTTGCGCTTATGGCTTGGAGGCGCCGGTCCCCGGAGGATGTGGTCTAGCGTCACGTAGCAGCCTCCCGCCGATTCTGAGCACTGCCTTTCGAATTCCCGTTTGCGAAGAGGGTTTTGCGCCCATAAAATGAGAATGATTCTCATTTGTATGGACGCGATGCGTGCGTGTTCTGCGTGCGTCCGGTTAATTTCCGGGAGCCCGCATGCCTGCCGTTCAGCCAGAGCCGCTGTACGACACCAATACGTCCATCGACGCGCTCTATATGCAGCACTGCGATTGGCTTTTTGCGTGGCTGCGCAAAAAGCTCGCGTGCGCGGAAGAAGCGGCGGACGTAATGCACGACACCTTCATGCGTGTGCTGGCTGCGCCCGACAAGCTGAACGAAGTACGCGAGCCGCGCGCGTATCTGACGACTACCGCCAAGCATTTGATGATCGACCGGGCGCGCCATCGACGCGTCGAATGCGCATGCCTGGACGAATTGACATTGAGGTCTGCGCAGTTCGAGCATGCACCGTCGCCAGAGCAACGCCTGGCGCAGGCGCAGGCGTTGCAGCACACAAGCGCGATGCTGGAAACGCTGTCGCCCAGTGCGCGCGAGGCGGTGCGGTTGCGCTACATCGAAGGGGAGTCCCATGCGTGCATTGCCGAACAGCTTGGCAAGTCAACGCGCATGGTGCGTAAGTATCTTGTGCAGGCCGTGGAGCGTTGTGCGACATGTGCGATGACCTGATCGAAAGAAATTTCTCAAGCCAGTTCCGCTTTCGCAGTGTGGATCGTCGATAGGTGTGGAGACCACACGCATCTTCCAACACACCATGCCAAAGCAAACGAACACAACAACGGTTTTTCCATCCGACACGATTTGCCATACGAGGCTGGGCCCGATAGCGCTTGCTGCACGGCTGAGTTGCGCAGTGCTGCTGGCGGGGGTTCTGCCACCGCAAGTGATGGCGCAGCGTACCACCGGCGAAATCAGTGCCACGCTGCCCGCGACCACAGCAGTGGGGCGAGGCGAGACGGCGCAAAGTCCCGGCAAAGGCTTCGTTGCCAGGCAGAGCGCGGCGGGCACGAAGACCGATACGCCGATCATCGAAACGCCGCAATCGATTTCGGTGGTGACGCAGCAGCAACTGGACGACCAGAAGCCGCGCGGCATTTCAGAGGCGCTCAATTACACGTCTGGCGCATTCACCGCACTGGTGGGCGCATCCAACCGCTACGACTACGTTGCGCTGCGCGGCTTTAGCGACAGCAGTGTCGACAACACCTTGCTCGATGGCCTGCGCCTGATGAGTGACCAGGGCAGTTACAGCTCGTTCCAGGTCGATCCGTATTTCCTCCAGCGCATTGACGTGCTTAAGGGGCCGGGTTCGATCCTGTACGGTCGTGCGTCGCCGGGTGGCGTGGTGGCGCTGACGAGCAAGAAGCCGCTCTTCCAGCCGTACCACGAGGTGGAGCTCACGGTGGGCAATCGCAACCGTTTGGAAGGGGCGTTCGATATCTCAGGACCTATCGACCAGAACGGCGTGATGGCATTCCGCGTGACCGGCCTGGCGCGCGGCATGGACACGCAGTTCGACCACGTGCGCGAGCAGCGTTTTGCGATTGCGCCGTCGCTGGCGATCAACTTCACGCCTGATACGCATCTGCTGCTGCAAGCGTATTTGCAGCACGATCCGGAGGGCGGCTATCACAGCGGTGTGCCGGCCGAAGGCAGCCTCTTCCCGCGCAACGGCCGCTACATCTCCCGCTACTTTTTCGATGGCGATCCAACCGTCGAAAAATATCGTCGTACTGAGCGCATGGTCGGCTATCAGTTTGAGCATGCGTTCAATGACCAACTGACTGTGCGCCAGAACTTCCGCTACGTGTTCGGCGATACGCGCCTGCGCCAGATTTACGGCTTCGGCTGGGCCAGTGCGGACGAACTGACGCGCTACTATTCGGGCGCCAAGGAAGCCACGCACGCATACACGGTTGATAACCAGTTGGAGGGCAAGTTCGCCACGGGCGCGATGAAACACACGATGCTGTTCGGCCTCGATTATCAGAAGCGTCACGTCGATGGCTTCTGGGAATCCGGCAGCGCCGACCCGATCAATGCCTTCAATCCGGTGTATGGCAGCCCCGGCGTGACCGGCGTGACGGCTTCGCCCATCGACCGTTGGCTTGAGCAGACTGGCCTGTACTTGCAGGATCAGATTGCAATCGACCGCTGGCGCTTCACGCTCGGCGTGCGCGAGGACCACGCCAAGGCGTCCAATCTGTACGGTACTGGCACGCCGTCGGAATGGAGCGGCTCGAAGTTCACCAAACGTGCGGGCGTGGTCTATCTGTTTGACAACGGTATCGCACCGTATTTCAGCTACTCGGATGGTTTCAACCCGAGCCTGCGCGCAGACCAGCGGGGCAATCTGCTGCAACCGGCCACCGCCCAGCAGTTCGAGACAGGCGTGCGTTATCAGCCGAAGGGCTCAAGCACGCTGCTGGCAGCGTCTGTGTTCAACCTTGACCAGGAGAACGTGGCGACCAAGCCGGTGGGACAGATCTACTACGTGCCCAGCGGCAAGATCCGCACGCGCGGCGTCGAACTGGAAGCGCGCACGCAGGTGACGGACACCGTGTCGGTGCTGGCCAACTACACCTTCACCAACATGAAGTTCATCGAGTCGGCTGAGGGCTTCGTAGGCAACACGCCGTATCAGGTGCCGCGCCATATGGCGTCGGCCTGGGTGGACTGGCGCTTCATGCCGGGCTACACCGCCGGCATGGGCTTGCGCTACGTCGGCACAAGCTGGGGCGACAACGCCAACAGCTTCAAGGTGCCGCCGTATACGCTGGTGGACCTGATGTTGCGCATTGACCTTGCACGTTGGGATCCGTCGCTCAAGGGTGCCAAGCTGCAATTGTCTGCCAAGAATCTCTTTAATAAGAATTACGTGGCATCCTGCTTGAGCAATGCCTATTGTTATTGGGGTGATGCGCGCAATGTGATGGCCACTATTTCTTATCAATGGTAATTACCTTTTCTTCACACAAGCATTCCGTTTTCTGTGTAGTATTGTGACTTAGCTTGTTGTCCGGCGATTGCTTGCATTGCATCGCCGGGCATTTCGAATATGTTCCCGATATCGCGCTTGCGATATTCATGATCATTCAGCGGCCGGCACGCATCGGCTGTGATCAAACCCCCACCTGAATTCACCCGGCCTAGGCACGGCCTCAAGCCGCCGGCCGACGGAGGGCGTGCGCGTTCGCTGCGCTTGCCCAGTCGCGTTCCTGGTGCTGTCGTTTGGTAAATGCAGTCTTTGCAAATCGGGAGGTTCAAGCGTGATGAGGTCCGATGTTTATGATTTTATTGCAATTGGTTTAGGGCCATTCAATTTAAGTCTGGCCTGTCTGGCAGAGCCGATTGATGGTTTGGACGGTGTATTTCTGGAGCGCGCTGAAGAATTCAATTGGCACCCTGGCATGCTGATTGATAACACCACATTGCAGAACCCCTTTCTGGCTGATCTGGTGAGTCTGGCAGACCCGAAAAGCCGCTTCAGCTTTCTGAATTACTGCAAGCAGGAAGGCAAGATCTATTCGTACTACATCCGCGAGAACTTCTATCTGAGCCGCGCGGAATACAACCGCTACTGCAAATGGGTCATCGCACAACTCAGCAGCGTGCATTTCCACCACGACGTGGACGCGCTGGTTTATGACGCTCAACGTGATTGCTACGTCGTCACGGGCTTTCGCGGCGCAGAGCGGGAGCCGTTCGTACTGCGCGCACGCAAGCTGGTGCTGGGCGTTGGATCATCACCGTCATTTCCCGCATGCGTGCCTCGCGATGGGCATCGCTATCTGCACACCGCCGACTACATCGACGTGCGGGAGGCGCTGCGCGAGAAACGCTCCATCACCATTGTCGGCAGCGGGCAAAGCGCGGCGGAGGTCTATTACGACCTGCTCAAGGAGCGCGACAAATACGACTACAGCCTCGTCTGGATCACGCGTTCGCCGCGCTTCTTCCAGATGGAGAACACCAAGCTGACGCTGGAGATGATCTCTCCGGACTACATCGATTACTTCTTCAACCTGCCGGATGGTCGCAAGGAAAGCATCATCCGCAAGCAGGACAGCCTCTACAAAGGGGTCAATGCGAGCCTGATCAACCAGATATACGATCTCCTCGACGACAAGCGCAAGACGGGCGCGCTGCGCACGCACCTCATCACCAACTGCGAGTTGCAGGCCTGTCGGCACGATGCCGCGACCGGTACCTACGAGATCGAGTTTCAGCAGCTCGACAGCGGCGCGCGCTATGCACATCGCACCGAAGGGCTCGTGCTTGCCACGGGCTATGAGCAGAACATCCCCGCGTTTATCGATGGCATCCGACACCGCCTGCGCTGGGACGCCAAGGGTCGATATCAGCTTTCGCGCAACTACGCGGCCGATTTCAACGGCAATGAGGTCTACGTGCAGAACGCCGGCCTGCACACGCACGGCCTGACCAATCCTGACCTCGGGATGAGCTGCTACCGCAACTCCTGCATCATCCGCGAGCTGACAGGAGTGGAGCACTACAAGATCGAGCAGCGCATCGCCATCCAGGACTTTGCGATTCCGGCCACGCCCGATTTCATTCCGCTGGCTGCCAAGGGATCTGCCCAGGAGCACGTGCCGGAAACGGTCGAGGAGACCGCCGGGGTGGCCGCATGACATTGCGCCGCTACATCATTCTGATGACTGCGTTTGCCGTCATCAGCGATGCGATCCTGATTCCGTTCTATCCGCAATTCTTTGCATCGCGTTATGGGCTGGACAGCCCCGTACATGTGGGCGCGTACGTGGCCGCCATCTCCATCGCAGTGATGTGCACGTTGCCTGTCTGGGCGCGCGTAGCCAAGCGCGTGGAACCGCTGCACCTACTGGTCTACACGCAATTCGCGGCAGGCACGTTCAGTCTGCTGAGCGACTGGGCGCCCGACGTGGTGACGTACTGGGTGCTGTCGATGCTGATGTTCATGTGCAAGAGCAGCTACTTGCTGATGTATCCGTACATGATGCGGCTCACTCCCAAGGCGCAGCACGCCGCCACGGTGGGCATCCTCTCCGTGGTGGTGCACTTTGGCGCCATCTTCGGCGCGGTGGTGGGCGGTTTCGTTCTGCAGACCTGGGGGCCGCGCGCAAGCATCGTCGCCATGGCGGCGGGCGATTTCTTCCAGATGGGCGTGTGCCTGTATCTGATCCGCAGCGGCAAGATCGTGCCCGTCAACTCGGGCGAGCATGCGCAAGCTTCTGCCGATGAGCCGACTCGCACAAGTTGGCGTGATCGCCTGCCGATCCTGCGCCTGGCATTGGTGATGCTGGTGTTCGACTTCAGCGCGTACCTGATTCGTTCGTTCTTTGCCGTGTACTGGCAGCAGGTATCGGGCAGCGGCAGCGAGTTCGTTTCAGGCTTGGTCTTTGCCATACCGGGTGCGATGGCCATCATGGCGTTGCGCTTGCATGCCCGCATCCGGGCACGCGGCGGTCGGCTGCCCGACCATACGCTGGGCAATTTGCTGCTCGGCGCCGCCGGTTTGCTGCTGCAGGCTGCGCCCGACGCTGCGCTGATTGTTCTGGGTCGCGTGCTTTATGGCTGGGCGCTGTTCCAGATCATCGTCAAGCTCGATGTGAGCCTGTTCCGGCTTTCTACGCCGCAGCGCTATGCGCACGACTACAGCATCACCAATTTCTTCCAGAACCTGGGTGTGCTGCTGTCTTCGTTTGCGGCAGGGGCCATCGTCAGCCGCTACGGATTGCACGTGCCGTTCCTGCTGGCGGCCGGGGGCTTTGTGCTGACAGCGCTGCTAGATCGCCTGATCCTGAACGTGCCGAGTGCCGCGCGTGCGACCGAAGCAGGCAGGGCAGGCGAACCCGCCAACCTGGAGGCGCCCGCCCATGCCAATTGATATGCGCGCCATCCACCGTCGCGCTGATGCGGCACACGTGCCGTACACGGATGCCGAGGGTTACACCTTCCGCCTGCTGCGTATTCCGGAAGACATTCCGATACTGCACCGCTGGTTCCAGCCGGAGCGCGCGTCGTTCTGGCTGATGCGCGACAAAACCGAAGCCGAGATCGGCCAGATCTATCGAGAGCTGATGGACTCCGGGCATGCCACTGCCTATCTGGTCTGGAAAGCAGGGCGCCCGGTCTTCCTGGCCGAGTGCTACGACCCCGCGCACGACCGCATCCGCGCGTTCTACGACGTGCTGCCCGGCGATTTGGGCATGCACATCTTCATCGGCCCATCGGATGTGCGCGTGCCGGGCTACACGCGCGTGGTGTTCTTCGCGTTGATGCGTTTCATGTTCGAACACCTCGGGGCGGCCCGCATCGTGGTCGAGCCCGACGCCAACAACGAGCGCATTCACGCCATCAACCGCGCCGCCGGCTTCGTCTACGACCGCAACGTCGCCTTTACCGAAAAGATTGCCAGCCTCGCTTTCTGCACCCGACGGGATTTTGAACAGGCTACCGTCCTTACCGCAGCCACCGCTTAACAAGCCAAAGGATTCGCCATGAATGTGACGCTTCAGAACCAGCTTTCCCAGCACCCGGCACAGGCCGCCGCCCACCTCACGCCTGAAGTGTGGGCACAGGCCAATCGGCTGCTGCTGCGCAAAGCCATTGCCGAATATGCGCACGAGATCATCCTGGAACCCGAACACGTGAAAGATGCGGCCAACGGCTTCGCGCTGTTTCAGGTGTTTTCCGACGACGGCAAGGTCTGCTACCAGTTCGAAGCCCAGCGGTTGGCGCTGCGCCATTGGTTCATCCGGTCGGAGTCGATTCGCCGCCTTGTCGATGGCGTTGAGCAACCGCTTGATGCATTGCAATTCATCATCGAATGCCGCCAGCGTCTTGGCATCCGTGACGATCTGCTGCCCATCTACCTCGACGAAATCAGCAGCACGCTGTTCGGTAGTGCCTACAAGCGCATGAAGGCCGACGCCCCAAGCAGCGCACAACTGGCCGACGCCACCGACTTCCAGACCATCGAGGTCGCAATGATGGAAGGGCACCCAGGTTTTGTCGCCAACAATGGACGGCTCGGCTTCAATGCTGTCGACTACCAAGCCTATGCGCCGGAGGCAGGGTCCGACATCCGCGTGATCTGGCTGGCGGTACACAAAGACCACGCCACGCCATCGACGCTTTCCACGCTGGATTACGCGCAGTTGCTGGCCGAAGAACTGGGCCAGGGCACGGTTGACGATTTCACCCGGCAGGTGGCTGCCAAGGGCGTCGACCCAGCCGACTACCACTTCATGCCCGCGCACCCGTGGCAGTGGTTCAGCAAGCTTTCCATTGCATTCGCCGGCTACGTGGCGCAGCGCAAGATCATCTGCCTCGACTACAGCGCGGACCACTACATCGCTCAGCAATCCATTCGCACGTTCTTCAACACGAGTGATCGCTCCAAGCGCTATGTGAAAACCTCGCTGTCGATCCTGAACATGGGGTTCATGCGTGGGCTATCGCCCTATTACATGTCGGGCACGCCAGCCATCAACGAGTTCATCAAGGGGCTGGTGTCAAACGATCCGTTCCTGCGAGAGAACGGCTTCACCATCCTCCAGGAAGTGGCCGCGATCGGCTTCCGAAATTTCTATTACGAGGCGGCGATTCCAACAGATACACCGTACAAGAAGATGTTCTCTGCACTGTGGCGCGAGAACCCGCTGCAACTTCTGCAGCCGGGTGAGCGCTTGATGACGATGGCCGCGTTGCTGCATGTCGACAAGGACGGCGTCGCGCTGATGCCGGAGTTGATCCGGCGCTCCGGCCTGCCGGCACTGACGTGGGTGCGCCGATACCTGCAGGCGTATCTCGCGCCGCTGCTGCATTGTTTCTACGCGCACGACTTGAGCTTCATGCCGCATGGCGAGAACCTCATCCTGGTGATCGAGAACCACGTGCCAGTGCGCGCCATCATGAAAGACATTGCGGAGGAGTCGGCCATCCTCGAAATCAAGGCGCGTGAATGGTTGCCGGAGCGCGTGCGACGCCTGGCCGTGGAGGTACCGGACAACTTCAAGCTGCTCGGCATCTTCATTGACGTGTTCGACGGTGTGTTGCGTCACATCAACCACGTGCTGGTGGAAAACGGCTGCTGCACCGAAGACGAGTTCTGGGGTGCGGTTGCGGATTGCGTGTACGAGTATCAGGACGCCCACCCGGAACGCGCCGCCAAGTACGCGCACTACGACATGTTCGTGCCCGAGTTCCTGCATTCGTGCCTGAACCGCCTGCAACTGGGCAACAACGTGCAGATGGTGAATCTGGCAGACCCGGCATCGAGCCTGAAGATGGCCGGCAACCTGGTCAATCCGATCGCCAAGTTCCGCCGCGCGGCGTGGGGGCCTTCGGTGGCGGCCGAAACAGAGGAAGCGGCCGCATGACAGACGGCATGCGCGCCTTCGCAGAAGACGCCACCGCCCCGGGCTTCGCCACGGCTGCAGTCTGGCGGCCGTCGCCTGCCCCGAATCTCGCGCGCGTGTGGGCGGTGGCGCAGCGCGTCATCCCCAGCTTGCGCGGTGAGCAGGGCGGCCAAGCGCCGGCCGGCGCACTGCGTCTGGGCGATGACGCTGCATTGCAAGCGCTATGCGGTCACTGGGCGCGCGCTTATCCGGAAGCCGGCTCGCATTACCTCGCCCTGCGGTGCTGGGGCTTGGCGATCTGGCAGCCAATCTATCTGTGTGTGATCGCCGCGCATCTCGATGCGCCGATGCCCAGGTTGACAGGTCTTGCGCAGCCCGTGAAGAACGGTTTCCCGAGCGGTGTTCATTTACCTGTGCATGCGCCAGTCGATGGCACGTTCGCCGTGCGGATGGAAGCCGCTTCTGCTGAACTTCGCATGTTCAGCGCGGCAATGCGGCGCGCGCTGAAACCGTTGGTGGCGTTACACGATCGCGCTGCCGATCGGCTGCAAGCCGAGTGCGTGCTTGGCGCCCTCATGGCCGTGCGTCCGCATGCGCAGCTGTCCGATGCGGGCCTGGTAGCAGCAGGGGAGGAGTGGCTCACGCATCTTGGCATCTCCGGTGGTTGCGGCTTCTTTGCCTACCGCGCCCGAGACGGCACGCGCGCGCTTGCTCTCGACCGCAAGGTCTGCTGCCACCATTTCCGCCGCCACGACGGAGAAAAGTGCAGCACCTGTCCGAAGCTCACGCTAGACGCGCGCATCGCCCGCCTGCTGGCCGAAGCGTCCTGCGCGTCCTGAACGTTCTGGGGCGAGCTCGGTCCCCCGATACCTGGTGGGGCGGACGCGTTCGACCCACGCCGAACCCCTCGCCACTCCGTGTTGGAGACTCTTCGATGACTGATGTCGGGCGCCTGGCGCACGTGATGCCAGCGCATACCCAATTACCCGTCGCCGCGTATTTCGACGAAGCCTTGTTCGCGTGCGAACTCGAAACCATCTTCAAGCATTCCGCCTGCTATGTCGGCAACGAAAAAGCCGTACCCGAATGCGGCGATTGGCGGCGCCTCGCCCATGAAGGGGGCGGCCGTGTGCTCGTGCGCAACGCCAGCGGGGTGGAGTTGATGTCCAATGTCTGTCGGCATCGACAAGCGCTGATTCTCGGAGGTGAAACGGGCAGCGTGGCTGGCCCAGGGAACGGCACGGGCAACTTGCGCGCAGCCGGCGGCAACATCGTCTGCCCCTTGCACCGCTGGACGTACACCGACCGCGGCGAGCTGATCGGTGCCCCGCAGTTCCCCAGCAAGCCATGCAAGAACCTGCAGCGCTTTGAACTGCGCAACTGCCATGGCTTGCTGTTCGAAGGCCCCCGCGATCCGGTACGCGACATGGCGCCGCTGTTCGCGCGTCCCGAGTTCGACTTTGGCGACTACGTGCTCGACCACGTGGAAGTCCATCAGTGCAACTACAACTGGAAGACCTTCATCGAGGTCTATCTGGAGGATTACCACGTCGCGCCGTTTCATCCGGGGCTTGGCCACTTCGTCACATGCGACAACCTGGAATGGGAATTCGCCGACTGGTACAGCATGCAGCGCGTCGGCATCCACCAGGCACTCAGCCAGCCGGGCTCGGATGTCTACGGTGCATGGCACGATCGTCTGCTGGACTATCGACACGGTGCGTCGCCAGACTTTGGCGCGATCTGGGTCACGTATTTCCCTACGCATATGATCGAGCTGTATCCGCATGTGCTGGTGCTCTCCACGCTGTATCCGAAAGGGCCGCAAGACACGGTCAACGTGGTCGAGTTCTATTACCCGGAAGAAATTGCCGCATTCGAGCGTGAATTCGTCGAAGCGCAGCGCGCCGCCTACATGGAAACCTGCATCGAAGACGACGAGATTGGCGAGCGCATGGACGCTGGCCGTCGGGCCCTGATGGAGCGCGGCGTGTCGGAAACGGGGCCGTATCAGTCGCCGCTCGAAGACGGTATGCAGCACTTCCACGCGTGGTACCGGCGCGTGATGGGCACGCTGCCCGTCGCCGACGTGTAACGCAGAGCCGCTGCCTTAGATCAAGGCGCAGGGAAGCGGCGGCGTTACAATTCGCCGCTTCTTCCCAGGGTGTTTCATGCCACGCGGCCTCGTTCTCGCCACGCCTCAGCTCACGTCGGACGGCACACCGTTCTCAGCGCAGTACGACGACGTCTATCACAGCTCCGAAGGCGGTCTGGCGCAGGCGCATCACGTTTTTCTGGGTGGCAACCGCTTGCCGGCTGCGTGGCAGGGCAAGCGCGCTTTCACCATCGTCGAAACCGGCTTCGGCCAGGGCCTCAATTTTCTGGCCACGTGGGCTGCATGGCGCGATGATCCGCAACGTTGTGCGCGGCTCGATTTCGTCTCGATCGAGAAGCATCCGTTCGATCGCGCTGGCTTGTCGATCGTGCATCCGAAGGGCGGCGCGCTGGCCCCCCTGGCCGAGACGCTCCGGCAATCATGGCCAGTGCCGGTGCCCGGTGTGCATCGCCTGGTGTTCGACGGCGGCCGCGTCACCCTCACGCTGCTGTTCGGTGATGCGATGGAGACGCTGCCCCAACTCTCGTGCGCCGCCGACGCGTTCTATCTCGACGGGTTCTCTCCTGCCAAGAACCCTGACCTGTGGCAGCCGCGCGTGTTCAAGCAGCTTGCGCGGGTCGCTCGTGCCGGCGCGACATTGGCCACGTACACCGCCGCAGGATTCGTGCGACGCGGCCTGCAGGAGGCTGGCTTCGAGGCCCACAAGGCGCCCGGCTTCGGCTCCAAACGCGACATGACGGTCGCGCAGTTCCCGACCCATTGGCGCACCAGGCGGGGGCCGGCTGAAGCGCCCGCCTGGAGCCAGCATCACGCCATCGTGCTTGGCGCCGGGCTTGCGGGCTGCTCTGTTGCCGAGCGGCTCGCATCGCGCGGCTGGCGCATCACGCTCATCGACGAAAGCGATGGCCCCGCGCGTGGTACGTCGGCGCATCGCGCAGCGGCCATGCACCCGCATGTGTCCATCGACGACAGCGTGCTCTCGCGCCTCTCGCGCGCCGGCAACTTGCTCGCACGCCGCCATTGGGACGCACTCGATCGCGCCGGCTTCGCCACAGGTTTCCAACCCACCGGTGTGCTCCAACTCGCCGAACACGCCGACGACGCCGTCGAGCAGCAACGCATCGTGCAAGCGCTCGGCTATCCGGCCGATTACATCGATTGGCTCAATGTGGACGACGCCGCCCGGCGCGTCGGTGCCGGCGTGCCCCAGGGCGGCTGGTGGTTTGCGCAAGCCGGCTGGGTCGCGCCGCCTGACGTTTGCCGCGCCAATCTGGCCGCGGCTGGCGCCGCAGTCGATGCACGCTGGAATACGCACGTCGAATCGCTGCGCCAAGCCGGCGATCAATGGCATGCACTGGATTCCCGAGGCGAGGTGATTGCGAGCGCGCCGGTCGTCGTTCTTGCCAACAGTCTTGGTGCCGCACGCCTGGCTCCGCTCACATCTGCGTCGCTCAAGCCAGTGCGCGGTCAACTTACCGATGTGCCCATGAGCAATTTGGACGCGGGTGCGGCATGGCCGAAGGCCGTCGTCTGCGGCGATGGCTACTTGCTGCCCGCCGAATCGGGGGCAAAGACGGTGCGCACGGGCTCGTCGTTCCAGCCGGGCGAATCCGATCTGGCCGAGCGCGTTGCCGATCACGCGGCCAATCTCGGGCGGCTGGCCCGGTTGCAGCCACAGCAATCGGGCGCGCTGGCGACGCTCAATCCCTTAGCACTGCATGGTTATGTTGGTGTGCGGTGCGTCTCCGCAAATCGGTTGCCGTTGATCGGCCCACTGGTGGATGAGGCGGCGGCCATGGCGCCCGGCTTTCGTTTGCGCGGTCCACATGCACAACTGCCTCGCCTCGCCGGGCTGTATGCGGCGCTTGCGTATGGCTCGCGCGGGCTCACATGGTCGGTGCTGGGGGCGGAGCTGCTTGCGGCCCAGATCGACGGTGGTCCGTTGCCGCTTGAATCCGATCTGGCCGCGGCGCTTGATCCTGGCCGCTTCATCCTGCGGGCATTGCAGCATCGACGCGCGCAGGAGCAGGGCGCCGCACCCGCGGAAAATGAAATCGCGGGACCGGTGGATTGACGCGCCGTTTGAAGGGTTTTCCAAGCGTTCTGACCCAAAAAAGCAGGGCCGCCGAACGTTCCATGCCATAATATGCGTTTTGCGTTTGCCAGCCTGAACGCGCCCGTTGTGCCGTGCATCGTGCAGTCGAGCGGCCCTCGCGCCGCATTCCTGCAAGCCCGGCAAGACCAAGAACTTTGAACCACGGCTGCTGCTGGCGCTGCGCCGTTCGACGCAACCATTTTCTGAATCTGGAATTACGACCATGTCGACTATCGAAAACCTCGGCAAGCTTGATCGCAAAGTGACCCTGGCTGTCCCGAAGGCCGAAGTGGAGCAAGAGAAGCAAAGCCGTCTGGCGCGTCTGTCCAAGACCGTCAAGATGTCCGGCTTCCGCCCGGGCAAGGTCCCCATGAAGATGGTCGAGAAGCAATACGGCCAGCAAGTCGAATTCGAAGTTCGCTACGACAAGGCTGCCCGTCAGTTCTTCGACATCACGAATGAGCAAGGCGTGAAGGTTGCCGGCCAACCGCGCTTCGAGCTGAAGACCGAAGGCGTGGCCGATGATCAAGTCGCGTTCGACGCCACCTTCGAGGTGTATCCGGAAGTCAAGCTCGGCGATCTGGCTGGCGCGGAACTGACCCGCACCAAGACCGAAATCACCGATGCCGAGATCGACAAGACCCTCGACATCCTGCGTAAGCAACGCGTGCACTATCACCCGCGCGGCGAAGCCGGCGAGCATGGCGACGGCGGTGCAGCTGTTGCACAAGACGGCGACCGCGTGACGGTCGATTTCGTCGGCACGATCGATGGCGTGGAATTCGCTGGTGGCAAGGCTGAAGGTTTCAGCTTCGTGCTGGGCGAAGGCCGCATGCTGCCTGAGTTCGAGCAAGCCACGCTGGGCCTGAAGCAAGGCGAGTCCAAGAAGTTCCCGCTGGCGTTCCCCGAGGACTACCACGGCAAGGACGTCGCCGGTAAGACCGCTGAATTCACCGTCACGCTCAAGCAAGTCGAATGGGCGCACCTGCCGGAAGTCAACGAAGCCTTTGCGCAATCGCTGGGCATCGCCGACGGCAACCTCGACAAGATGCGCGCCGACATCCGCGAAAACCTCGAGCGTGAAGTCAAGCGTCGCACGCACGCTCTGCTCAAGGACCAAGTCATGGAAGCGCTGCTGAAGGTGGCAGAGCTGGACGTGCCGAAGTCGCTGGTCGAGCAAGACCAAGAACGTCTGGTCGAAATGGCCCGTCGCGACCTCGAATCGCGCGGCATGCCGAACGCCAAGAACATGCCGATCCCCGCCGAGATGTTCACGCAGCAAGCTGAGCGCCGCGTGAAGCTGGGTCTGGTGCTGGCCGAAGTCGTGAAGGCCAACGGCTTGGAAGCCAAGCCGGAGCAGATCAAGGCTGAAATCGAAGAGTTCGCCAAGAGCTACGAAGATCCGAAGGAAGTCATCCGCTGGTACTACGGCGACCAGCAGCGCCTGGCCGAGATGGAAGCCTACGTGCTCGAAAACAACGTGGTAAATTTTGTGTGCGACAAGGCCAAGGTCACCGACAAGGCTGTGTCGTTCGAAGAGCTGACCGCCACTCCGGCGCAAGGCTGATTCGATCGATAGAGTTTCCGAAATAAGCACCGGAGAACCGCATGATCCGCAATGAACTGATCGACCAACTTGCTCGCACTCAGGCCTCCGCGCTCGAAACGCAGGGGCTCGGTCTGGTGCCGATGGTGGTCGAGCAGTCTGGCCGCGGCGAGCGCGCCTACGACATCTACTCGCGTCTGCTCAAGGAGCGAGTGATCTTCATGGTGGGCGAGGTCAACGACCAGACTGCCAACCTCGTGGTGGCACAGTTGCTGTTCCTGGAAAGTGAGAATCCGGACAAGGACATCTCGCTGTACATCAATTCGCCGGGCGGTTCAGTGTCGTCCGGTCTGGCGATGTACGACACGATGCAGTTCATCAAGCCGGACGTGTCCACGCTGTGCATGGGCATGGCGGCCAGCATGGGCGCGTTCCTGCTGGCAGCTGGTGCGAAGGGCAAGCGTCTTGCCTTGCCGAACTCGCGCATCATGATTCACCAGCCGCTGGGTGGTGCACGCGGCCAAGCCTCGGACATCGAGATTCAGGCCCGCGAGATTCTGTACCTGCGTGAGCGCCTGAACACTGTGCTTTCGGAGGCGACCGGTCAGCCAGTCGACAAGATCGCCCGCGACACGGATCGCGACAACTTCATGAGCAGCGAGCAGGCCAAGGAATACGGTCTGATCGATCAGGTCATCGCCAAGCGCTGAAGTGTCGAAGTCATGCGTCGATGTGGGCGGTAGGCGGGGTTGCCGGTGCGTTCTACGGCACACCGGTTAACCGCACCAAACATGTCAAGCGGTGTCAAAAACGAGGCCTCGCGCCTCGTTTTTGCTTTGAACAACACCTGCGGATCGTCGCCAGATAATTTGGCGTATGATGCTGCCAAGAACTACTGGTAATCGTTATGGCGGACAAGAAAGGCTCGACTGGCGAAAAGCTGCTGTACTGCTCGTTTTGCGGCAAGAGCCAGCATGAGGTCAAGAAACTGATTGCCGGCCCCTCGGTCTTCATCTGCGATGAATGTATCGACCTGTGCAACGAGATCATCCGGGACGAAGCTGCCATCTCCGAAAAGGAGGGTGGTCTGGCGGTCAAGTCCGATCTGCCCACGCCGCATGAAATTCGCCAGAGCCTGGACCAATATGTGATCGGTCAGGAGCAGGCCAAGAAGATCCTGGCGGTCGCGGTTTACAACCATTACAAGCGTTTGAAGCACCTCGGCAAGAAGGACGATGTCGAGCTGTCGAAGAGCAACATCTTGCTCATCGGGCCGACTGGCTCCGGCAAGACCTTGCTCGCTCAGACGCTGGCGCGTCTCTTGAACGTGCCGTTCGTCATCGCCGACGCCACTACGCTGACCGAAGCCGGTTACGTGGGCGAGGATGTCGAAAACATCATCCAGAAGCTGCTGCAGAACTGCAATTACGAGGTGGACAAGGCCCAGCGCGGCATCGTCTACATTGACGAGATCGACAAGATTTCGCGCAAGTCTGACAACCCTTCCATCACCCGGGACGTTTCTGGGGAAGGCGTCCAGCAAGCTTTGCTGAAGCTGGTTGAAGGAACGATGGCGTCGGTGCCCCCGCAAGGTGGTCGCAAGCATCCGAACCAGGACTTTCTGCAGGTGGATACTACCAACATCCTGTTCATCTGCGGCGGCGCTTTCGATGGTCTGGAAAAGATCATCATGCAGCGCTCTGACAAGACCGGTATTGGTTTTGGTGCAGAGGTGCAGAGCAAGGAAGAGCGCGATGTCAGCGAAGTGCTGCCGCAAGTCGAGCCGGAAGACCTCATCAAGTTCGGTCTGATTCCCGAATTGATCGGCCGTCTGCCCGTGGTGGCGACGCTGGCCAAGCTCGACGAGGCTGCCTTGATGGAAATCCTGGTCGAGCCCAAGAATGCAATCGTCAAGCAGTACCAGAAGCTGCTGGCAATGGAAGGGGTGGAGCTGGAAATTCGCCCGAGCGCGCTGACGGCAATTGCCCGCAAGGCAATCAAGCGCAAGACGGGGGCGCGCGGTCTGCGTTCCATCGTCGAGCACGCTTTGATGGATGTGATGTATGACCTCCCCAACCACAAGGGTGTGCAAAAGGTGGTGATCGATGAAAGTACGATCTCCGACGAAGGCAAGCCCTTGCTGATTTACGAAGAGCAACCCAAGGTTGCAGGTTCCAACTGACGCGAATGCCCGGCCGGGATGCGCCGTATGCGTCCCATGCAGGAAGCCGTTCGCTCGCGAGCGGCTTTTTTTGCTTCGGGAAACCGGGTCGGCATGCGACTTGCAGCAGCGGTCTTGTAAAACCGTCGCTGTGCCCAATTTAGCCCTTACATGACTTTCTGGGGAAAATAATGTCCGGAACCCAACTTTTACCCGCTGAGCAGATTCGCCTGCCGCTGTTGCCGCTGCGTGACGTGGTGGTGTTTCCGCACATGGTGATTCCGCTGTTCGTGGGGCGCCCCAAATCCATCAAGGCACTGGAAGCTGCGATGGAGGCGGGCAAGAGCATCATGCTCGTGGCGCAAAAGACCGCCGCCAAGGACGAGCCGACCGACAAGGATCTGTATGAGGTCGGCTGTATCGCCAACATTCTGCAGATGCTGAAGCTGCCGGACGGCACCGTGAAGGTGCTGGTTGAGGGCACGCAGCGCGCCAACATCCTGTCCGTTACCGACGACGAATCGCACTTCTACTGCGAAGCTGTGCCCGTCGGCCCGGAACCTACTGAATCGGCCGAGACCGAGGCGCTGCGTCGCGCCATCGTGTCGCAGTTCGATCAGTACGTGAAGCTGAACAAGAAGATCCCGCCTGAGATCCTGACGTCGCTGTCGGGCATCGATGAGCCGGGTCGCCTGGCCGACACCATCGCTGCGCATCTGCCGATCAAGCTCGAGCAGAAGCAGAAGATTCTCGAGATGTTCAACGTGACCGAACGTCTGGAGAGCCTGCTCTCGCAACTGGAAGGTGAGATCGACATCCTGCAGGTGGAAAAGCGCATCCGCGGGCGCGTCAAGCGCCAGATGGAGAAGAGCCAGCGAGAGTACTACCTGAACGAGCAGGTCAAGGCCATCCAGAAGGAACTGGGCGAAGGCGAAGAGGGCGCTGATCTCGAAGAGCTGGACAAGAAGATCAAGGCTGCCCGCATGCCGAAGGAGGCCAAGAAGAAGGCCGAGTCCGAGTTCAAGAAGCTCAAGCTGATGTCGCCGATGTCGGCCGAGGCAACGGTCGTGCGCAACTACATCGATACGTTGGTCGGTTTGCCGTGGCGCAAGAAGAGCAAGGTTAACAACGACCTGTCGAACGCTGAGCAGGTGCTGGATCAAGACCATTATGGCCTGGAGAAGGTCAAGGAACGCATCCTTGAGTACCTCGCAGTGCAACAGCGCGTCGACAAGCTGAAGGCGCCGATCCTGTGCCTCGTGGGGCCGCCGGGTGTTGGCAAGACCTCGCTCGGGCAGTCGGTGGCGCGTGCAACGAACCGCAAGTTCGTGCGCATGGCGCTGGGTGGCGTGCGTGACGAGGCCGAGATTCGCGGTCACCGCCGTACGTACATCGGGTCGATGCCGGGCAAGATCCTGCAGAGCCTGACGAAGGTTGGCGTGCGCAACCCGCTGTTCCTGCTCGACGAAATCGACAAGATGGGCGCGGATTTCCGCGGCGATCCATCGTCTGCTCTGCTCGAAGTGCTGGACCCGGAACAGAACCACACGTTCCAGGACCACTACATCGAGGTGGACTTCGACTTGTCGGATGTGATGTTCGTGGCGACGTCGAACTCGCTGAACATTCCGGCGCCGCTGCTGGACCGGATGGAAGTGATTCGCCTGTCGGGCTATACGGAAGACGAAAAAGTCAACATCGCCCGTCGCTACTTGCTGCCCAAGCAGATCAAGAACAATGGTCTGAAGGAAGGCGAGATCGAGGTGACCGAAGCCGCTCTGCGCGACATTATCCGCTACTACACGCGGGAAGCGGGTGTGCGGTCGCTGGAGCGCGAGGTTTCGAAGATCTGCCGCAAGGTTGTGAAGCAACTGCTGCTGAAGAAGGAAACCGGTACGTCTGTGAAGGTCGATTCGGACAACCTGGACAAATTCCTTGGCGTGCGTCGTTTCGACTTTGGTCTGGCCGGCAAGGAAGATCAGGTCGGCCAGGTGACCGGTTTGGCATGGACGGAAGTGGGCGGCGATCTGCTGACCATCGAAGCCGCGCTGATGCCGGGCAAGGGCAACATCACCCGCACCGGCTCGTTGGGCGACGTGATGAAGGAGTCGGTCGAGGCTGCGCGCTCGGTGGTGCGTTCGCGTTCGGCGCGCCTGGGTATCAAGGACGAGATGTTCGAGAAGCGCGACATCCACATCCACGTGCCCGAGGGCGCGACGCCCAAGGACGGCCCGTCGGCAGGTATTGCGATGACGACGGCGCTGGTGTCGGTGCTGACCGGTATTCCGGTGCGCGCTGATGTGGCAATGACCGGCGAAATCACGCTGCGCGGCGAGGTGTTGCCGATCGGCGGCTTGAAGGAAAAGCTGCTGGCTGCACACCGCGGCGGCATCAAGCTGGCGCTGATTCCGGAAGAGAACGTCAAGGACTTGGCGGACATTCCGGACAACGTGAAGAACAGCATCGAGATTCAGCCGGTGCGCTGGATCGACAAGGTGCTGGAACTCGCGCTGGTGCGCAAGCCGGAGCCGCTGCCGGAAGAAGAAGCCAAGCCGGCACCCGCCAAGGGCGACGACGGCAAGTCGCAGGAAATGGTGCATCACTGACACCTTAGCCTGTCAAAGTTGAGGAAGGGCCCGACATGTTCGGGCCCTTTTTCTTTGCGCAGGCTGCGACGTGTGGCGCACCGTTCTTCGCCTTGACACGTCGATTGGCGGCCACTTTAATGAATCCACACTAGCGGGTGTTCGGGGAGGTGGCGCGATGAACAAAACAGATCTCATCGACCATGTGGCGGCGCAAACTGACATGTCAAAAGCCGCAGCGGGGCGCGCCATCGACGCGCTGATCGACGGTATCAAGGATGCGTTGTGCGACGGTGGGTCGGTCACGCTGGTCGGCTTCGGTACGTTCTTGGTCGGCAAGCGGTCTTCGCGTAATGGACGCAATCCACGTACGGGCGCGGCCATCACGATCGAAGGCGGTAAAGTTGCGAAATTCAAACCTGGTAAAGCGCTAAAAGATGCGCTAAACTAGCGGGCTTTGGTGCTCGTGGGTGACAACACGGGCGCCGGACAGTCCGGCTCACGCCGGCAGTACGAACGGGTGCTTAGCTCAGTTGGTAGAGCAGCGCCCTTACAAGGCGCGGGTCGGGAGTTCGAGCCTCTCAGCACCCACCATCGTTCGTATTGCCGCTCTTGCGTCGGGTGGTCCGACCCAATTTGGAGCGGTAGTTCAGTCGGTTAGAATACCGGCCTGTCACGCCGGGGGTCGCGGGTTCGAGTCCCGTCCGCTCCGCCAAAATCCTGTACAAAGGCCCGATTCGTTCGGGCCTTTGTCTTTTCAGCGGTGAATGCGTTGCGGGGCATACCTGTACGCGGTGCCGCGATTGTCCGGAATGTCGGCGGCACCTGATAGAATCGCCGGATTTTCCATCTTCCATTCACCTCCGGTCCAGCATGCTTGATTTCGTACGTACGCATCGGCGCTTGATGTTTCTGGTGCTGCTGATTCTGGTGTTCCCGTCGTTCGTGTTCTTCGGTGTGCAGAGTTATTCGAGTTTCATGGACAGCTCGCATGACGCCGCCAAGGTCGACGGCAAGGTCATCTCCACCAACGAAGTCGACGCGCGCGTGCGCGAGCAGACAGAGCGTCTGCGCCAGATGCTTGGCGCGCAATATGATCCGCGCCAGTTCGAAGGTCCGCAGATGCGCCGCGATGTGCTCGACGGCATCATCCAGCAACGCGTGCTGGCCAATGAGGTCGTGCATGCGAACCTGACCATCTCGAACGAGAAGATTCGCGACACGATCCTGCAGATTCCGGCCGTGGCAGCGCTGCGCAAGCCGGATGGCTCCTTCGACCAGGAAGCCTACGTGCGACTGCTTGCAGCGCAGAACATGACGCCCGAGCAGTTGGAAGGCAACCTGCGTTTTGAGCTGTCGCAGCAACAGATTCCGCAATCGATCGTTTCGTCGGCGTTCGTGCCGAAGTCGCTGGTGGACCGCCTTATCCAGGTACGCGATCAGCAACGTGAAGTTCAGGCGCTGCTGTTCAAGCCGGCCGACTACGCTGCGAAAGTCAATGCGGATGACAAGACCATCCAGGCTTACTACGACGCGCACCAGCAGGAGTTCTCTGTGCCGGAGCAAGTCAAGGCCGAGTATGTCGTCTTCTCGGGCGAAGACATGATGAAGCAGATTCCGGTCACGCCTGAGCAGATCAAGGAGTATTACGACCAGAACGCCGCGCGCTTCAAGACGCAGGAAGAACGCCGCGCTGCGCACATCCTGATCAAGCTGCCGGACAACGCCAAGCCCGCCGACAAGGAAGCCGCCAAGAAGAAGGCCGAAGAGGTCCTTGCCGAGGTGCGCAAGAACCCCGCGAGCTTTGCCGAGCTGGCCAAGAAGTACTCGGGCGATCCGGGTTCGGCGGCGCAGGGCGGTGAGTTGGGCTTCCTGGGCAAGGGCGCTACCGTGCCGCCGTTCGAGAGCGCGCTGTTTGCGCTCAAGCAGCCAGGTGACATCAGCGATGTGGTCCAAAGCGATTTCGGTTTTCACATCATCAAGCTGGAAGAAGTGAAGGGCGGCGGCGTGCAGCCGTTGGAAGCTGTCAAGCCGGAGCTTGAGCGCGAACTGCGCACGCAACTCGCCAACAAGAAGTATTCGGAACTGGCCGACGCGTTCTCCAACACCGTGGAAGATCAGTCCGACAGCCTGAAGCCAGTGGCTGACAAACTCAAGCTGCAAATTCAGACGGCCGACAACGTGACCCGCACGCCGAGCCCGGCGCAGTCCGGCAGCCCGATCGGCAATGACAAGGTGCTCAAGGCGCTGTTTGCAGACGACGTGATCAAGAACCACCGCAATACGGCTGCCATCCAGGTGGGACCGACCACGCTGGTTGCGGCGCGTGCGGCGGAGTATCGTCCGGCCACGGTCAAGAAGCTGGCCGACGTGCGGGAGCAGGTCAAAGCCAAGGTGATCGCCGAGCAAGCGGCTGCGTTGGCCAAGAAGGCCGGCGAAGAGAAGCTGGCCGCAGTGAAGCAGAGCAACAGCGCCGATGGCTTCAGCGCAGCACAGACGGTCTCGCGCCAGCAGGCACAGGGCACGTCGCCCGCTGCACTGACGGCAATCTTGCGCGCTGATGCGACCAAGCTGCCCGCCACCATCGGCGTTGACCTGGGTGCTCAGGGCTACGCGCTGTATCGCATCAACAAGGTGCTGCCGCCGGCCAATGTGGATGAGGCGCGCCGTGTCGCCGATGCGCAGCAACTGGCTCAGGCCGCTGGCCAGACCGAGTTCAACGCTTACTACGAAGCACTGAAGGCGCGCTCGAAGGTGAAGATCAACAGTAGCGTGATTGACACCAGCAAACCTGCCAATACGGCAGAGGACTGATACGGCGCGCCGCAGGTAGTCTGACGAAAAAGCCCCCTCGTTGTAGAGGGGGCTTTTTCTTTGCGTTCTTTTTTTGAGGGGGCGGCTAGTCCAGTGACTTGCCGACGCGCGCGAGGCGCGGCATATACAAGTGGTCCGGATCGAATGAGAGTGCCACGTGGGAAGCGCGGGCGATCAGGTTTTTGCGCGGTACGAGGCCGAAGTAGCGGGAGTCGCGGCTGTTGTCGCGGTTGTCGCCCAGCATGAGGTAGTGGTCTTGAGGGACGGTGATAGGGCCGAAGCTGCGCAATGCTTGCACTTCCGGCAGGACCATCACGGTGTGCTCGCGGCCGGGCAGCGCTTCGGACCAGAGTTCGTGTGGCAGCGTCGCCGTCGCTTGGGGCAACGCTCCCGGTGCGACGTCCGGCAATGGGGTATAGGCGACGCGCTGGTGATTGATGTAGAGCGCTTCGCCGCGCATTTCAACGACATCGCCAGGTAGACCGATCAGCCGCTTGACGAGTTTCGTGCCATCTTCCGGCGAGGAAAAGACAACGACATCACCACGTCGCGGTTAGCTGCCGCGCTTGAGCCAGATGGTGGTGGCTGGCACGCGCACACCGTAAGCCAGCCGGTTCATCAAGATGTAGTCGCCCTCGATGAGGGTGGGGTTCATTGATCCGCTGGGCACGACTGACCAGTCGGCAATGCAGGCGCGGAAGGCAAAGAGCAACGACATGCCGACCAGGAACCGCTTGTTGTCGCGCGCTGCACGCAGCCCGTTTGCCAGAAGCTTCATGGTGTCCGCCTGTGTGAGATGTGGCCGCGCCCGACTTAAGAATCCGATGCGCCTAGTGGCGCAAGACGGCGCGGCAGAATTGTCATCTTCCGACCCGGGCTTTGAGAAGAGGTTCCAGTTTGGGCCACACGTTATCGAGCATCGTCGGCTGCGCCGCGGCAATCGGGTGGATGTGGTCTTCCTGGAACCAGTCTGGCCGCTGTGCAACGCCTTCGAGCAGGAATGGCACCAGCGGCAGCTTGTACTGCTGCGCCAGCTTGCCGAACATGGCGAAGAAGCGCTCGCTGTAATCCGGGCCGTAGTTGGGCGGGATGCGCATGCCCACCAGCAGCACCTTCGCGCCTGCCGCTTGCGAGGCTTCGATCATTGCCTTGATGTTGCCTTCGCTGGAGGCGAGGGAGAGGCCGCGCAGCGCATCGTTGCCGCCCAGTTCGAGAATCACGACAGAGGGCTTTTCACGCGCCAGCACGGCGGGCAGGCGTGAGCGGCCGCCGGCAGTGGTGTCGCCGCTGATGCTTGCATTGGCGACGCTATAATCGGGCTTCCGTTCTTTGAGGCGCTTGTCGAGCAACGCGACCCAGCCCGTGCCTTGCGCAAGGCCGTATCCTGCCGACAGGCTGTCACCCAGCACCACCACGCGATGCGATGCCGGCGTGCCTTGTGCTGCAGCCGTCGGCGCCAGTGGCAGCATGCCGAACGCTGCGCAGCCAAGCGCTGCTACAAGTGACTTCACGCTGCGCCTTCTACTACCTACCAGTCCAATCATGTCGTCTTCCGCTACCTGGGTGATTGAAGTCGATTCGCTGCACAAGACTGTGCGCGATGCCACCGGTGAGTTGCCTATTCTGAGCGATGTTGCCTTCCGTGTGGAACGGGGCGAGACACTGGCCATTGTGGGCGCTTCCGGCTCGGGCAAATCGACGCTGCTTGGGTTGCTCGCAGGCCTGGACTTGCCGACGTCGGGTTCGGTCAAGCTGCTGGGCAACGACCTGTTCAAGCTGGATGAGGATGGCCGCGCGGCCGTGCGCGGCAGTCACGTAGGTTTTGTCTTCCAATCGTTCCAGCTGTTGCCCCATCTGACGGCGCTTGAGAACGTGATGCTGCCATTGGAGTTGCGGGGCGATGTCAGCAGCGCCGAGATGCGTCGTCGCGCCACGGTTCTGCTGGGGCGCGTCGGCCTGGGTGCGCGGCTGTCGCACTATCCGAAGACGCTGTCCGGTGGCGAGCAGCAGCGCGTGGCCCTGGCACGCGCGTTTGTGACCGAGCCCGACATTCTCTTTGCCGACGAGCCGACCGGCAGCCTCGACACCGCCACGGGAGAGGCCGTTATCGCGCTGATGTTCGAACTCAACCGCAGTGCCGGCTCCACGCTGGTGCTGGTGACGCACGATCGCTCCGTTGCGGCGCGTTGCAGCCGCATTCTCACCATCGAAGCCGGGCATCTTGTCGGCGACGAGACCGTCACCGAACTCTGAACGTTTGCGTCAGAGCGCGACTTTGGCGCGACGGATCAACGCCGCCGTCGACGCATCATGCGCCACCGAGGCGGGCGCGCCTTCCAGTTCCGCCTGGATCGGCTTGGCGAGTTTCTTGCCAAGCTCTACGCCCCACTGATCGAACGAGTTGATGTTCCACACCGCGCCCTGCACGAACGTGCGGTGCTCGGCGCAGGCAATGAGCGCACCCAGTGAGGCAGCGTCGAGCCGCTCCATCAGGATGGTCGTGCTTGGGCGATTGCCTTCGAACACCATATGAGGCACCAACGCTTCGTCGGTGATGCCGCCCGCGCGGACCTCCTCGGCGGTGCGGCCGAGCAGGAGCGCCTCGCCCTGCGCGAAGCAATTGGCGAGCAGTTTGACGTGGTGACCGGGCAGGCTGCGCACGGGCTCCAGCGTGGTGATGAAATCCACCGGCACGATCTGCGAGCCTTGGTGAATCAGCTGGAAGTACGCATGTTGTCCGTTGGTGCCGGCCGTGCCCCAGACGATGGGGCCGGTGTCGGTGTCAATGGCTGCGCCGGTACGCTGGACGGATTTGCCGTTGCTCTCCATCTCCAACTGCTGCATGAAGTCGGTCAGCAGTTCCAGCGGCGCGCAGTAGGGCACAGTGCATGCGCTCGCCGCATCGAAGAAGCCGCGATACCAGACCGACAGCATCCCGAGAATGAGCGGCAGGTTTTCACGCGGTGCGGCCGTGGCGAAGTGGCGGTCCATCGCGCGTGCGCCGTCGAGCATCGCTTCAAATTGCTGCGGCCCGATCGCCAGCGCGATCGACAGGCCCACTGCCGACCACAGCGAGAACCGCCCGCCAACCCAATCCCAGAACGTGAACATGTTGTCCGGGTCGATGCCGAACTGCACGACGGCCTCGCGGTTGGTGGAGACAGCGACGAAGTGGTGCTTGAGCTGGTCTTCCGCCACGCCATGCTCGACAAACCAGCGGCGCATGCTGTGCGCGTTGGCCATCGTCTCGAGCGTGGTGAACGTCTTCGAGCAGACGATGGCGAGCGTGGTGTCCGGGTTCAGGTGGTCGAGTGTTTCGGCCAGGTCCGTGCCGTCGACGTTGGAGACAAAATGCACGCGCACCTGCGGCACGGCAAGGTGGTCGAGCGCGCGGCACACCATGCGCGGGCCGAGGTCCGAACCACCAATGCCGATGTTGACGATGTCCGTGATTCGCTGGCCGGAATGGCCCGTCCATGCGCCGCTATGCACGCGGTTTGCGAAGTCACGCATCTGGGCCCGAACGCGCAGCACTTCGGGCATGACGGGCTCGCCGTCGGAGCGATAGTCGTCTTCCGCTTGTCCGCGCAGGGCCACGTGGAGAACGGATCGGTGCTCGGTGTTGTTGATGCGGTCGCCGCGCAGCATGGCGTCGCGCAGCGTGAGCACGCCGGCCTCGTCGGCCAGTTGCAGCAGCAGGGCGAGCGTGTCGGAGGTGATGCGGTTTTTTGAGTAGTCGACCGTCAGGCCAGCCGCTTCCAGCGTGAAGGCGCGTACCCGTTCCTCGGCGTCCGGCGCAGCAAACCAGTCGCGCATATGTGTCGCACGAATCGATTCAGCATGTTGCGTCAGGGACTGCCAGGCAGGTAGGGCTGTGGGCATACGGCGTGATGTGACGTGAGGTTGGTGCGGGAAAGCGAATGCGCAGTATAACGGCGCTGTATGACGCCTTTCTATCGGCGAACGTCCGACGCCAGCAGAGCGTTGAGCGCACGTCGGGCCGGCGCGCATAGCTCGCTTGCGTGCAGGCCGATGGGGCCGACGCCCGCTTGGACGAGATCGTCAGCGGCGCGACCGTGCAGCCACACGGCCGCGAGTGCGGCTTCGCGCGCACCCATGCCTTGCGCAAGCAATGCGCCGATCATGCCGGTCAACACATCGCCTGTACCACCCGTGGCGAGTCCGCCGTTGCCGGTTGGATTGACGGCCGGCGAGATGCCCGGGGCCGCGATAACCGTGCCCGAGCCCTTGAGCACGACCACCGCGCTCGTCCGATTGACAAGCGCCTTGGCGGCGGCCAGCCGATCGTGCTGCACGGCGTGCGCATCAGTATGCAACAGGCGCGCGGCTTCCAGCGGATGCGGTGTCAGTACCAGCGGGACACCACTTCCGGCCAGTTGTGTGAGGCGTGCGAGCAGGGCCGGCGTTTTCGCAAACAGGTTGAGTGCATCGGCATCGAACACGGCCGGCGTGCGTGCGGAGAGCATGCGGTCCAGGAGATGTTCGAGCGCAGCTTCTGACTCTTTGCCGATGCCCATGCCGGGGCCCACGGCGAGCGCCTGCATGTCGCCCAGATCGAGGGCGCCCCAGGTGTGCAGCATCAATTCAGGTTGCGCGGGGTCGACACGCGGTGCATCGGTGGCAAGCGAGACCACGTGCACCTTGCCCGCGCCTAGATAGAGCGCTCCGCGCGCCGACAGCAGCGGCGCTCCGACCATACCGGCCGCCCCTCCCACGATTGCCGCGCTGCCGTATGTTCCTTTGTGGCCGTTATGCCGGCGGCGCGGCACGTGCGCGAGCCAGCGTGACGGTGTGTTGACGAACGCGTCCGCTTCGATCACGCCGTCATAAGCGGTCTGTGCGGCTTGCAGGTCGGCCAGAGCAATGTCGCCGGAGGCGTCGCGGCCATCCCCCGTCAGTAAGCCCGGCTTGACGGCGAGAAAGGTGATGGTGGCGCGCGCCTGGATAACGGGCGAATTTGAGGCAGGCGGCTGCCCCGTATCGCCATTCAACCCCGAGGGAATGTCCAGTGCGTACACCGGCAGGCCGCTGGCGTTGATGGTGTCGACCAGCGCCGCATGCAATCCCGTCAGCGGCCGGGCGAGTCCAATACCAAAGAGGCCATCGACGATGGCGGCGGTGGCCGCCGGTACCGAAGCCGTCGCGTGCAGACGTTCGATGGGGACATTGGCGGCACAAGCCTCCGTCCAAGCTCGGCGCGCATCGTCGGGCAGCTTGGCCGGGTCTGCGGCAAGCCACACGGTGACGGCACGCCCCGCCAGATGCAGCACCGTCGCCGCCACGAGCGCATCGCCGCCGTTGTTGCCTGGGCCGGCAACGAGCAGCACGTGCCCATGTGGCGCGCGTGTCTGCAGCCAATCGGCGGCAGCTTCGCCCGCGCGCGCCATCAGGGTGAAGGGTTCGAGAGTTCGATACGCAGCTGTTTCCAGTGCGCGGATGCCGGCCGTGCCGAAGAGCAGGTCGGCGCCGGTGTGTGCGGCGAGGGCACCGTTGATCAGGATTTCGCGCCAGGAAGGGTGTGAGGACATGGCAACTACGTTTTCCATTGTGCAGACATGACGATCTATTCTCTTACAATAGCCCGCGTTTCCGGTCCTTTCCCTGCCCGTTGCAATGTCCAAATCGCCGACCACCCCGAAAGCTGATCTGCCGCAATCCGCAGCCAATGAGGATGCAGGAAAGGGCGGGCCGATCGTGTCTTCGTCGCACCTGGTGTCGGCGCGCAGCCCGGAACTGTCGGAGTTCGAGTTCGCGCTCAATACCGCCTACAACGCCTACAACCGCTGGTGCGTGCGCTGCATGGCCGCCGCCGGCGTGCGCGACCTGACCTTCCTCGATGTGCTGGTCGTGCACCACGTCAACCACCGTGGTCGCGCCAAGCGGCTGGCCGACATCTGCTTCGTGCTGAACGTGGAAGACACCCACCTGGTCACGTATTCCCTCAAGAAACTGCAAGGGATGGAACTGGTGGAGGGCACGCGCAACGGCAAGGAAGTCACCTACACCACCACCGAAGCCGGAGAAAAGGCCTGCGCCCGCTACCGCGAGATCCGCGAGCAGTGCCTGACCAGCAATATTTCGCCCAGCGGCGAGGAAAATGCCGAGATTGGCGAGCTGGCGCGCCTGCTGCGCGTGCTGACAGGCCTGTACGAGCAGGCAGCACGGTCCGCCACGTCGCTGTAAAACGGGCGTTTGCAGTCGGTTGCAGACGAGGCAGCGCCATTTTCGGCCGATTTGAGGGTCGGTAACATCGGCAGGGCAAGGTACAATAGCGGTTTTCCCGCGCACGCCGGGAAACCCCTCCTTCCAGCTACTGCCTGCCTTGCCCACCATGGCGCATTTCTCGTGCTTTCCCGGCGCTCTCGCGCTGTCCGCCTTCCGCCAGCAACGCCTGCTTTCCACCCTCAAGCGCATCGATCCGGACATCGATGCCGTCAGTGCCCAATACCTGCATTTCGTGGCCGCCGACGCGCCGCTGTCGGCCGATGAATCCGCCCGTGTGCAAGCGCTGCTGACTTACGGTTCGCCCGCTCCGGCCGATGTCGAGGGCGACCGCTTTGTGGTCATCCCGCGCTTCGGCACGATCTCGCCGTGGGCCAGCAAGGCGACCGAAATCGCCCGCCACTGCGCGCTGCCGCAAATCCATCGCATCGAGCGCGGCGTGGAATTCACCGTCACGTGCAAGAAGGGCCTCATCCGCAGCCTGACCGGCGCTGCCAAGCACCTCGACGACGCCACTCGCGCCGCCGTTGCCGAGCATCTGCACGACCGCATGACCGAAACCGTCATCGACTCGCGCGAAGCCGGCTACGGTCTGTTCGACGTGCTGCCCGCCAAGGCATTGCGCTTTGTGGACATTGGGGGCGGCCATGATGCTGGACGTCGTGCGCTGGAAGCCGCCAACGTCGAAATGGGTCTGGCCTTGTCCGACGATGAGATCGACTACCTGGTCGATGCCTACCGCAAGCTCGAACGCAACCCGACCGACGTCGAGCTGATGATGTTCGCGCAGGCCAACAGCGAGCACTGCCGCCACAAGATCTTCAACGCCGACTGGACCATCGACGGCGAGACGCAGGACAAGTCGCTCTTCGCGATGATCCGCAACACGCACCAGCTTGCGCCGCAGGGCACGATCGTCGCGTATTCCGACAACGCCGCCGTGATGGAAGGCGGCATGGCCGAGCGCTGGTTCCCGCACGCGGGTACGGAAGGCAAGACAGGCGTGCCGCAATACGGCCGCCGCGAAGCGCTCACGCACACGCTGATGAAGGTGGAGACGCACAACCACCCGACGGCCATTTCGCCGTTCCCGGGCGCGTCGACGGGCGCGGGCGGCGAAATCCGCGACGAAGGCGCGACCGGCCGCGGCGCCAAGCCTAAGGCCGGCCTGACAGGTTTTACCGTGTCGAACCTGCTGCTGCCCGAAGCCGTGCAATCGTGGGAAAACGCGCGCGATACCGCTCAGCCCGTCGCGCACCGCAATCCGAATGAAGCTGCACCGGGCCCCGTCGGCAAGCCGGACCGCATCGCTTCGCCGCTGCAGATCATGATTGAAGGCCCGATCGGCGGTGCGGCGTTCAACAACGAATTTGGCCGGCCTAACCTGGGCGGCTATTTCCGCGTCTACGAGCAGAACGTCGGTGGCACCGTGCGTGGCTATCACAAGCCGATCATGATTGCCGGCGGCATCGGCAACATCGACGCCGGTCACACGCACAAGCACGGCCTGCCGGCCGGCACGCTGCTGATCCAGCTGGGTGGCCCCGGCATGCGCATCGGCATGGGCGGCGGCGCTGCCAGCTCGATGGCCACCGGCACCAATACCGCCGACCTGGACTTCGATTCCGTCCAGCGCGGCAACCCAGAAATGCAGCGCCGCGCGCAGGAAGTCATCAACGCGTGCTGGGCGCTCGGCGAAGACAACCCGATCCTGTCGATCCACGACGTGGGCGCGGGCGGCATCTCCAACGCCTTCCCGGAAATCGTCGACGGCGCCGAGAAGGGCGCGCGCTTCGACCTGCGCCACGTGCATCTGGAAGAATCCGGCCTCAGCCCGGCGGAAATCTGGTGCAACGAATCGCAAGAGCGCTACACGTTGGCGATTGCCCCCGGCGATTTCCCGCGCTTCCAGGCCATGTGCGAGCGCGAGCGCGCGCCGTTTTCGGTGGTCGGTTTCGCCACAGATGAACAGCAGCTGCAAGTCGTCGATGGCGACACTGCACCCGACGTCGCCGAGCACTTCCCCGTCAACATGCCGATGGACGTGCTGCTCGGCAAGCCGCCGCGCATGCACCGTGACGTGCACCGCGTCGCGCAGGAATTCCCGGAAGTCGATGTCACCGGCCTGGATCTGGAAGTCGTCGCGCGCGACGTGCTGCGCCACCCGACCGTTGCCAGTAAGTCGTTCCTCATCACCATTGGCGACCGCACCGTTGGTGGCCTGAACACGCGCGACCAGATGGTCGGCCCGTGGCAGGTGCCGGTTGCCGACGTGGCTGTCACCACGCTGGACTACAAAGGCTACGCCGGCGAGGCGATGACGATGGGCGAGCGCACGCCGCTGGCCGTCATCAACGCACCCGCGTCGGGTCGCATGGCCATCGGCGAGTCCATCACGAACATCGCCGCCGCACCGATCGACTCGCTCACGCAACTGAAGCTGTCGGCCAACTGGATGGCCGCCTGCGGGGTGAACGGGGAAGACGCCCGCCTGTACGACACCGTCAAGGCGGTCGGCATGGAGCTGTGCCCGGCGCTGGGCATCAGCATTCCGGTGGGCAAGGATTCGTTGTCGATGCGCACCAAGTGGGAAGACGAAGGCGCAGCGAAGGAAGTGGTCGCGCCGGTCTCGCTGATCGTCTCGGCGTTTGCCCCGGTGACGGATGTGCGCAAGACGCTCACGCCGCAACTCAAGCAGGTCGAATCGGCCAACGCGCCGGCAGACAGCACGCTGATCCTGATCGACCTGGGCCGCGGCAAGAACCGCATGGGCGGCAGCATCCTGGCGCAGGTCACGGAGCAGATCGGCAATAGCGTGCCCGACGTAGACGACGCCGAAGACCTCAAACGCTTCTTCGCAGCCATCCAGCAACTGAACGCCAGCGGCTCGCTGCTCGCCTATCACGACCGTTCGGACGGCGGCCTGTGGGCGACCGTCTGCGAAATGGCGTTTGCGGGCCACTGCGGTGTGTCGATCAACGTCGACATGCTCACGCTGGACGACGCAGCCGACCATGGCGACGCCAAGAACTGGGCGCAGCAAGTCTCCGGCCGCCGTGCCGACCTGACCCTGCGTGCGCTGTTTGCCGAAGAACTCGGTGCCGTCATCCAGGTGCCGCTGGCCCAGCGCGACGCCGTCTTTGCAGTGCTGCGCGAGCACGGCCTGGCTGGTTGCAGCCACGTGATCGGCGCACCCAACGCCAACGATCACATCGAAATCTGGCGCGACGCCAAGAAGGTGTTCAGCGCGACGCGCATCGAACTGCAACGCACCTGGACCGACGTCTCCTGGCGCATCGCCAGCCTGCGCGACAACCCCGAGTGCACGCAGAGCGAATACGACCGCATCCTCGACGCTGAAGACCCGGGCATCTCGCCCAAGCTCACGTTCGACATTGCGGAAGACGTGGCTGCACCGTTCATCGCCACGGGCGCCCGCCCGCGCATGGCCATCCTGCGCGAGCAGGGCGTGAACTCGCAGATCGAAATGGCCTATGCGATGGACAAGGCCGGCTTCGACACCTACGACGTCCACATGAGCGACCTGCTGGCCGGCCGCACGAACCTCGCCAGCTTCAAGGGCTTCGTCGCCTGCGGCGGTTTCAGCTACGGCGACGTGCTGGGCGCGGGCGAAGGCTGGGCGAAGACGATCCTCTTCAACAGCATGCTCGCCGAGCAGTTTGCGGCCTTCTTCAACCGCACCGATTCGATCGCGCTGGGCGTGTGCAACGGCTGCCAGATGATGGCGAACCTCGCCCCGATCATCCCGGGCGCCGGCGCATGGCCAAAGTTCACGCGCAACCAGTCGGAGCAATACGAAGGCCGCCTGGTGACCGTGCAGGTCGAAGCATCGCCGTCGATCTTCTACGCGGGCATGGAAGGCAGCCGCATCCCCATCGTCGTTGCGCACGGTGAAGGCTATGCCGACTTCTCCCAGCAAGGCGACATCGGCAAAGTGGCCGTTGGCCTGCGTTACGTCGACAACCGCGGCGAAGTCACGCAGACGTATCCGCTCAACCCGAACGGCTCGCCGCAGGGCATTGCCTCGGTGACGACGCACGACGGTCGCTTTACTGCCCTGATGCCGCACCCCGAACGCGTGTTCCGCGCCGTGCAAATGAGCTGGCATCCGAAGGAGTGGGAAGCCGCCGGCGACGGCAGCAGCCCGTGGATGCGGATGTTCCGCAATGCGCGCAAGTGGATGGGTTGACCTGTCTGCTGCAGCAATGAAAAACGCGCCGGGGCGACTCGGCGCGTTTTTTTTGCCCCCAGCCAAAGCCATCGACCCCGGCGGCAAGCCATGACCAATGGCCAGGGCAATATTTCCTAGGCAAGTGTTATATTTCGCGCGCATGCGCCCCCATCAATAAGTCAAAAAAAACGGTATCCACCGGACGGCGCGTCAGAGAACAACAACACAAAAATGGGTCGATTGCGCCGCGGTCCTGCCTCTTAGTGGCCAGCGCCCGATCCATGGGTCTATGCAACGAGGGGTCAACATGAACCGGGTCTATCGGCTGGTCTGGAGCCGCACCTTGCGTGCTCCGCAAGTGGTATCCGAACTTACGAAGGCGTCGCACGGGGGCGTTGACGCCAGCCACGATACGGCACCCGCGCGTCGGCGCGCATCCATCATTTCAATCGGTGTGTCACTCGGTCTGGCCAGTGCAGCGCTCCCTGGCTGGGCCGCGACTTGCTCGCCGAGCACGATCGCAAACTGCAGCGCCGCAGGCGGCAACGGCATCCCAAACCGCAGCGGCAATGGGGGCAGCGGCAATGGCGAGGGCGGCGGTTCGTCAACGCTGGGTGGCGGCTCAGCCACTATCCAGGTGCCGGGTAGTCCGACTTCCGGCGGAACCGGCGGTACCGGTGCCACGAACGACAGTGGACAGGGCGGCCCTGGAGGCGCGCCCGATGTGGTGCTCGCTGGCGATGCCGTGGTCAACGCGAACGCGCAGGGCGGGACTGGCCAGGGCTTCGATGGATTCAATTTCGCAGGCGGCGGCGGTGGCGGAGGTGCTGGCGTGTATTCCACCGGCACCAGCGTCACAGTCAGTGGCGGGGTGACCGTGCAGGGCGGCACCGGCGGAAATGGCGGTGCCGGCACATCGGGGCTGGCCTCCAACGGCGGCGGCGGCGGTGGTGGCGGCGCCGCGTTCGTCATAGTGACGCCGGCTGCCGACGTAAACAATCAAGGTACGCTGATCGGCGGCAACGGTGGCAACGGAGGTACAGCCGGGAACCCGGGCGGCGGCGGCGGCGGCGGCGACGGGTTGCTGACCTTGGGCTCCGGTACTCAGGTCACCAACATTGGGACGATCGTCGGCGGTGTAGGCGGTGCCAGTGGTGGCGGCGGCAGCACGGCCGGGACCAGCGGCGCCGGCGTCAATCTGGCTGCCGGGTTCAACGTGCTTTCCAACGTCGGCACGATCACTGGCGGGGCCGGCAATGGCGGTGCCGCGGGCGTGGGCGTCATTTCCAACGGTGACGTCATCGTCAATGGCGGCACCATCAGCGGCGGCCTGTACAGCGATGGTGTCACGCGGGCGGCCGCAATCCAGTTCAACGGGACGAACAACACGCTGCAACTGCTGACGGGTTCCAACATCACCGGAAACCTCGACGTGGCGGCGGGGGCAGCAGCCAAGATCACGGCTGGCAGTGCTGGGCTCTCGCTGTCCAACAACGTCACGCTGGGCGACGCCACGTCGCGCGTCACGCTCGATGCGACCACGACGAACCTCGTGGTGTCTGGCGTCATCTCGGGCGCGGGCAGTGCAGCCGTTACCGGCAGCCGAACGATCACGCTGACAGGCAATAACACCTATACGGGCGATACCACCATCACCACTGGCACGCTGCAGATCGGCAATGGCGGAACCACGGGCTCGGTGGCGGGCAATATCGTCAACAACGGAACGCTGGCCTTCAACCGCAGCGACGCGGTGACGTACGCCGGCACCATCAGCGGCTCGGGCAATCTGGTGCAGGCGGGAGCTGGCACGTTGACCATCTCGGGCACGGCGGGCTATGCCGGCAGCACCACCATCAACGCGGGCACGCTCGCGCTGTCCGGCGCCGGCAGCATTGCCGCCTCCAGCGGCGTGGTCAACAACGGCACCTTCGATATCTCGGCGACGACGTCTGGCGCCACCATCAGCGCGCTGACAGGCTCCGGCGCAGTCGCCCTGGGTGGCCAGACGCTGACCTTGTCCAACGCCGCCGGCACGTTCGGCGGCGTTATCGGTGGCGCAGGCGGGCTGACGGTGGCGGGTGGCACGCAAACGCTGTCGAACACAAACGTCTTTACCGGCGCAGCGACCATCAACGCGGGCACGCTAGCGCTGTCGGGGGCCGGCAGCATCGCGACCTCCGGCGGCGTGGTCAACAACGGCACGTTCGACATCTCCGGCACGACGTCCGGCGCAACCATCAATGCCCTGACGGGCTCCGGCGCCGTCGCCCTGGGCAGCCGGACGCTCAACTTGGCTAATGCCTCTGGCACGTTCAGTGGCGCCATTGGCGGCACAGGCGGCCTCACGCTGGATGGCGGCACGCAAACACTGTCGGGCGTGAACACGTATAGCGGGGCCACGACCGTCAACGCCGGCACGCTGGCGTTGACGGGCGCCGGCCGCCTGGCGTCGGTTACGACTGTGGCGCTCACAGGGGCAACGTCGGCACTCGATCTGTCTGCTGGCGTGAACCAGACCGTGGCGCATCTCTCCGGCGTCACGGGTAGCCGCGTGGTGCTGGGCGGCGCGCTCACGCTGGCTGACGATTCCTCTCAAACCTTCAGCGGCAGCCTGAGTGGCAACGGCGCGTTGATCAAGCAAGGCACGGGCACGCTCACGCTCAATGGTGTCAGCAGCAGCTTCTCTGGGTCGACCACGGTAGCGGGCGGCACCCTGGCGGTCGGTGATGCGGCAAACGCCAGTGCCGTGCTTGGCGGCAATGTCCTGGTGAGCGCGCTTGGCACCCTGCGCGGCCATGGCATGGTTTCCGGCGATATCAGCAGCAGCGGGGTGGTCGCGCCGGGCGGCTCCATCGGAACGCTCTCAGTGGGCGGCAATTACACGCAAGGCGCGACTGGGACGCTCGCCATCGAGGTCAGCCCGACCGACGCGTCGCAACTGCATGTGGGCGGTGCTGCAGCGCTCGGCGGCTCGCTGGCCATCATGTTCGATCCGGGCACCTATGCCGCCCGCCGCTACACCGTGTTGAGCGCAGGCAGTGGCGTGACGGGCCGCTTCGCAAACGTCAGCATGGCGACGGCCGGGGCCAACCTCGGCACGCTGCAGACCTCGGTCGACTACGGAACGAATGCGGTCGACCTGCTGCTTGCTGAAGCTACCGGGCCCAGCACCCCCGGCAGCCCGACCGTGGTGGCACCGACCAAGACCTCCATCTACACGGCGCTTGGTACGACCGCGTTGCTGCAGGCACAGGGCGCCAACTCGGCGCTGCTCGGCCGGTTATCGGGGCCGCAGGACGCCCCGGGCGGCTCCAACGACGTGTGGGTCACGGCCAGCGGCTCCAGCACGAAGGTGGGCGGTACGGGCAACGCGCCGGGCTTCCTCACGCACGCCTATGGGTTCCTCGCGGGAGCGGAGGGCCGCCTTGGTGCTGCCACCGTGGGCGCGGCGGGCGGCTACACGCACACCACGCTGGGCGAAGACACCACCGGCGCATCGGGCGCCATCGACACCCTGCGCGTCGCGCTTTACGGGGCGCAGCCGATGGGCGCCGTCAATCTGTCGGCCACGGTCGGCTACGGGCTCGATTTCTTCTCGCAGAAGCGGCCGTTCGGCAGCGTTGGTACCGCCGAGGGCGACCATCTCGCGCACGAATTCACCGCCGCCACCCAAGCCAGCTTGCCGATGGAAGCGGGCGGCATCCGGCTCGCGCCGCATGTAGGCCTCCGATATGCGTACGTGCGCGGCAGCGGCTTTGGCGAGAACGGTGCCAACGGCCAGAACCTGCAAGTCGGCCCGGACAGCGCGCGCAGTCTCCAACCGTATGTGGGTGTCACGCTCGACAAGGCCTTCGGCGATGTGCGCCCGGTCAACGTGCAGCTTCGCCTGGGCTACGCGCACGAGCTGATGAACGCCGGCCGCGTCGTCCAGGTCCAGAGCCAGGACGGCACCGTGTTCGCCGCCCCCGGCACCGACCTGCCGCGTTCGTTCCTGACCACCGGGGCCAGCGTCACGCTTCAGGCCGCCAAGGCGACCACGGTGTCGTTGGGCGTGGATGCCACCATCAATACGAGCCATGTGTCTGCGCAGTCCGCATATGTGCGTGTCAACCACAGGTTCTGACGGAGCAAGGCGTGCAGATGCGCACGCTAGTTAGATCGACGAACAACGCGCCGGGGCAACTCGGCGCGTTTTTTTTTTGCTGCGCCACGCGTGTGCGGCATGTTGACTTGCATCAATGGCAAAAACGGCATGGCGCCTAGATTTCCGTAGAGAGGGGGCTGTAGCAGCCAGAAGCCGACAGAGCAACAGAGCAACGGAGCGCGGGACGCATCCATGGAGACGCAAATGAACACGATTCGCACACTTGCTTCCACGCTTGTCGTCGCCGGAGTGGCGATGGCCGCGGAGGGCATCCACGCGCAGACGCTGGAAAAGATCGCGGCGGCAGACAAGATCACCGTCGGTTATCGTGAAGCGGCGGTTCCGTTCAGCTACTTGCTGGGCCCGAACAAGGCCGTTGGACTCTCCGTCGATCTGACGCAGGCCATCGTCGACGATGTACGCGCGCGGTTGAAGAAGCCGTCTTTGCAGGTCGACGCGATTCCAGTCACCGGCACGAACCGGATTCCGCTGCTGGTCAATGGCACCTACGACCTCGAATGCGGATCCACCACCAACACAAGCGCGCGAGGCAAGGAGGTGGCTTTCTCGATCAACTTCTTCTACGCGGGAACGCGCCTTTTGACCAAGCGCGATTCGGGCATCAAGAACTACACGGACTTGGCGAACAAGACCGTCGCCAGCACTGCCGGCAGCACGAACGAGAAGGTGCTGAAGAAATTTGCCGTCGACCACAACATCGACGTCCAGATCATCTCCGGCAAGGACTATGCAGACGGGCTGAAGTTGGTCGAAACCGGCCGAGCGTCGGCATTGGCGCTGGATGACGTGCTGCTATACGGCCTGCGGGCCAATTCGGCCAATCCGGCTGCGCTGGAAGTCGTGGCAGAAACCCTGCAGGTTGAGCCGTACGCCTGCATGGTCCGCAAGGACGACCCCGCCTTCAAGCGGCTTGTGGATGCGACCATCAAACGCCTTATGAAGTCCGGCGAGTTCACAGCGCTGTACAAGAAGTGGTTCGAGTCACCTATCCCGCCCGCCGGTGCAAACCTCGACATGCCGATGAGCGACGCGCTGCGCGCCAATCTGAAGAAGCGCAGCGACAAGCCAGCGCAGTGACGCGTTCAATATCGCCTGCTCGATGCCGTCTCCAAAGGGCCATCCACCGCGTATTCCCACCGAGAGCCAATCGCTATCTGCACGCAAACACAGCGGTGGGGATTCACGGATTGGCGGCGGCGGGCCTATCAACGGCGGCTTGGCGACCAAACCTTTCGACGACACCGCGCCACAACGCCTCGCGCTCTGCGCCCAGGTGCGCGCCGCTTGCATCGCCCGACGCGTCTTGTCCCACCGCAAGATGGACCATGGTGAGCCTGGATTGCGGGTCCACGTAGATCGCCTGTCCATGGATGCCGAGCAGCACGAAGCGCCGCGCCTGTCCTGGCAGAAGCCAGACCTGGAAGCCGTAACCGTAGTAGCGGCTGCCGTGATACGTCATCTGCCCCGGGCGAAACGCGTCGGGCTGGCGCGCTGCGTCGGTCATGTCGAGCAGGAACGCTCGCGGCACGACTTGGCGGCCTTGCACCGCGCCATCGTTGGCCAGCATGGACCCGAGGCGCGCGTAGTCCCGCGCCGTCGCATTGAAGCCGCCTTGGGCAAATGCCGATCCGTCGGATTGACGCAGGAGGTAGGTCGCCTTGGCTTCGGCCCCCATCGGCTTCCATAGCTTGTCGTCAACGAAGTCGCACAGGCTGCGTTGCGTCGCCGCCTGCAGCACGAGCGCCAACACTTCGGTTTGCGCACCCGCATAGTTGAAGCGCGTGCCCGGCGCATCGGCGCGCTCGTTGACCTGGGCCGCTGCCGCGAGCACGCCTTGCTTTGCTGCCGTCTTGAGAAAACGTGCACGGTCGTCGGTGGGGGTGTAGTCCTCGACGTACTTCGCGCCGGAGGCCATGCGCAGCAGATCGACGATGCGCGTTCCACCGTACAGCGTGCCTGCCAGTTCAGACACGTATTGGTCCACACGATCATCCAGCGAGCGCAGGCTTCCATCCTCCAGCGCCTTGCCGATGGCCAGTGCCACCAGCGTCTTGGCCATCGAGTTGGACAGCATCCGCATGTCTCGCGTGCGGTCGTAGCCGTAATGCTCGGCCAGGATGACGCCGTCCTGAACGATCAGCACAGCGGTTGCGCGCTGATGCTCCATGTAGTCGGCCAGCGTGTAGTCATGGTTGCGGAAGCGATACCGGACATCCGCCTCCTTGTCTGCGATCTTGAGCTGCACCGGTTGGTCGGCCGGCGCCAGTTCACAAGACGGCGAGATGCGGTCCATGCCGCTGAAGGCGCCCACGATGTACTGGGCCTCGTGGATGCGCGCCGCGCTAGGCGCAAGCGGATAGCCTTGCGCCTTGCCGAGTCGATCTTCATCGGGAGAGGCGACGGCGACGCTGCAAGCGAGCAGCGCGCACATCGCGCAGTGTTGGAGAGCGTTCATTGGCTGGGTCGGGGGTGAGATTGCTGGCGGCGGCAAGCCGTGAGACTACACCGGCCGCGAGGCGGAGCGCCTACGCATTCGTGCCCAGCGGTTCCAGATACGGCTCCAGCAGCTCGCTCATCCAGTTCATGAAGACCTGCACCCGCACCGGCAGGTTTCGCCGGTTCGGATACACCAGCGAGACCGGCATCGGCGGCGGCCGGAAGTCAGGCATGACGTCGATGAGCGTACCGTCTGCAATCGCCGACGACAGCCCCGCGTACACCGGTGCCTGGATCATTCCCAGCCCCGCGCGGCACGCTGCGTCGTAGCTCTCGGCCGAGCTGACGGTCACCGCGCCTTTCATCGGCCGAAACGCGGAGCGGCCGTCCACCGTGTATTCCCACCCCGGCGACTTCGTGCCCAACGTCTGCACGTAATGGACGATGCGATGGTGGTCGAGGTCGTCGAGCGTTTTCGGCATGCCATAGCGCGCGATGTAGGCCGGGCTGGCGCAGTTCACCTGATGCAACTGGCCGAGCGGGCGGGCGATGAGGCTGCTGTCGGTCAGGTTGCCGATGCGCAGAACGCAGTCGAAGCCTTCACGCACTGGGTCCACGCGGCGGTCGGTGCTGGAGAGTTCGATTTCCAGCTCGGGATGCGCATCGAGCAGCGCGGGCAGGGCGGGGATGACGATGCGGCGCGCAACGCCCACCGGCATGTCGACGCGCAGCCGGCCGCGCAGCGCCTGCGGGCTCTGTCGGAACATGGTCTGCAGTTCGTCCATGTCGACCAGCAGGTCCTGGCAGCGCTCGTAGAACGTCTGGCCGTCCTGCGTGAGCTGCACCTTGCGGGTGGTCCGGTGCAGCAGGCGCGTGCCGAGCATCGTTTCGAGTTGTTGCACCGCCACCGAGGCGGCCGGCTTGGGAATACTCAGCGCCTCCGCCGCACGCGTGAAGCTGGCAAGTTCAGCCACGCGCACAAAAATCTGCATGGCTTCGAGTCGGTTGGTAGACATGGCGGGCGGGTTGATTGTTATCTATGAACAAACACAGCAATAGGATATGCGAGATTTATTCTTTGTTTGCCGCCCAATACCATGCTCTCACGGTGTTCGACACCCATCTCAAATCCAACCGGAGAGCAAACATGACGCAGACCCACACCCCCATTGCGATCGTCACCGGCGGCAGCCGCGGCCTTGGCAAGAATATGGTGCAGAAGCTGGCCCAGCGTGGCACCGACGTGATCTTTACGTACCGCACGAACCGGGCGGAAGCCGACGCCCTTGTCGCTGAACTGACTGCCCAGGGCCGCCGTGCCGCCGCCCTGCAGCTGGACGCCGGCAAGATCGCCAGGTTCCCCGCTTTTGCCGACGCCGTGCGCGGTGTGCTGGCGCAGTGGAAGGCTGAACGCTTCGATTTCCTGGTCAACAACGCTGGCGTCGGCGTGCATGCCGCCGTGGCCGAAACCACCGAAGCCCAGTTCGACGAACTGATGAACGTGCACTTCAAAGGCGTGTTCTTCCTCACGCAGATCCTGCTGCCGCTCATGGCCGACGGCGGACGCATCGTCAATGTCTCGTCAGGTCTCGCACGCTTTGCGCTGCCGGGCTACGGCGCGTATGCGGCGATGAAGGGGGCGGTGGAGGTGCTCACGCGCTATCTGGCGAAGGAACTTGGCCCGCGCGGCATTGCCGTGAACGTGGTCGCGCCGGGCGCAATCGAGACGGACTTTGGCGGCGGAGCCGTGCGCGACAACGCCGATTTGAACGCGATGGTGGCATCCAATACGGCGCTTGGCCGCGCTGGTGTGCCGGATGATATCGGCGGCGTGGTGGCCTCGCTGCTGTCGCCGGATAACCGCTGGATCAACGCTCAGCGGATTGAGGCATCGGGCGGGATGTTCCTGTAAGCGGCGCGCCTCCCCGCGCATGGGGTTCAGAACGCCAACTGTGGAGTTCTGAACTCCAGGCGCCGAGCTCTGAGCTCCAGGCGCCGAGCTCCGAGCCCCATGCGCCGAGCTCCGAGCCCCATGCGCCGAGCTCTGAGCCCCATGCGCCGAGCAAAAAGCCTCGCGCATCGAGTTCTGAGCTCGGAATTTCAAGAAAAGAGGCTCGGCGGGTCTGTCAGTTATTTCGTGCTTGACGCTCAGCGTGGGAGGCTCGCCTTGCACTGTCATCCGGATAGGGGAAGCGGCGTGCCGCGCATCGATCGCTCTCCCCCGGACGGTGGACGGACTGGCCACCGCTTGCCCCTTCTGCATCGCAGCGAAATGAACCGAGCGGCGAGCCACCGTTGCTGTGCTCGCCCGTGTGGGCTTGATGCGAGCGATTGGCTGCAGTGCACCGTTAGTTTTGGTTTGCACAGCGATAAAAATTACTTCACTCCGCGGTCGTAAGCATTTCCTAAGCTTACGCGGCAACGGCTGCCTGAGCGCCTTTCACCCGACCCCGCCGGGTTTCGGGGTGATTGACGTGATGGCGGAACGCAATGGCATCGCTTCGCCATTGGAGCTCGAGGTAACGGCATGCGGGGCATCGTGTGTATGGCTCCGCAGCCAGTGCCCACGCGTTGCACACCCAGAAGAAGGGGGGCGTCCACCACAGGCAGTCTCCGAACCAGGAGGTTCTCATGTCTTGTAACAGAGCGACTGCGCTGCTGCGCAGAAGCATGCTGACGGCGGCCGTGATCGCCAGCCCGACGCTTTGGGCGGCCACGCTCGTTTCCGGCCCCAGCCCGTTTGCCGGGTGTACCGTCGGCGGGGCAGGGACGAATTACGTGAACGCAGAAGTCGAGCCTTACGTCGCGGTCAACCCCGCGAATCCAACGAACTACATTGGGGTCTGGCAGCAGGACCGGTGGTCCAATGGCGGCGCACATGGCCTGATGTCTGCGGCTTCGTTCGATGGCGGGGCCACGTGGAAGCCAGTGCCTCAGCCGTTCAGCGCGTGTGCAGGTGGGCTGGGGTACGAGCGGGCGTCCGATCCGTGGGTGTCCTTCGGGCCTGACGGTACAGCCTACTCGGTGTCGATTTCGTTCAACCACACCAACAACAGCAACGCAGTGGGTGCAGCCGTCTCAAGAGACGGCGGCTTGAGCTGGACTCTCCTCACGAAGCTCATCACCGACGACGAACCGAGCACGCAGTTCTTCAACGACAAGGAGTCAGTGACGGCAGACCCCGTCAAGCGCGGCGTGGCCTACGCAGTGTGGGACCGCCTGGAGCAACCCAATGGCAACCCCTATGCGGATCAACATGCACTGGCGTTTCGTGGGCCGGGGATGTTCTCCAAGACGGTGGACGGGGGCCAGACCTGGAGTGCGCCCAGCGTGATGGTGAACACGCCGTCGGAGTATCAGACTATCGGCAACCAGATCGTGGTGAACGCGCAGACTGGCGCGCTGTACGACTTTTTCAACTACATCCACGCGCCCGGCAGATCGGCCGGCAGCAACAGCGTGGCGTTCGTCAAATCGACGGATGGCGGAGCTACGTGGAGCAAGCCGCAGGTCATTGCGAGCCTGCAACTGGTGAGCGTCACAGATCCGAACACCGGCGAGGCATTGCGCACGGGCGACATCATCCCCGAGCCTGCCATCGACCCGGCCACGGGGCAGCTCTATGTGGTCTGGCAGGATGGGCGCTTCAGCGGTGGCGCGCATGCGGATATCTCGCTCTCAACCTCCACCGATGGCGGCCGGACCTGGAGCGCGCCAAGCCAAGTGAACACGTCGACAGGCAAGGCGGCCTTCAACGCAATGGTGAGCGTCAATTCCGCCGGTACCGTGGCGGTGACGTACTACGACCTGCGCAATCTGGCAGCGGGCAATACCACCACACTGCCGACGGACTACTGGCAGACGCAGTCGACCAACGGCGGGCAATCCTTCGGCAGTGAATCGCACCTGGCCGGGCCGTTCGACATGAAGACGGCGCCCGTTGCGGAGGGCTTCTTCATTGGCGACTACGCTGGCCTGGCGGCGACCGGCACGAAGTTCGTGCCGTTCTTCATCCAGACCAACTCGGGCAACGTGACCAACCGGACGGACGTGTTCGTTTCGCCATAACGGCACGCGTTGGGGCGGACGTTGTCAGGCCACGGCCTTGGCGGCGGCCCGCCCCCGCAGCCACTCAAACGTCAACAGCAGACACGTCGAAAACACAATCAGAATCGTCGCCAGCGCCGCAATCGTCGGCGAGATGTTTTCGCGAATCCCGGTAAACATTTGGCGCGGCAGCGTCACCTGATCGGCCCCCGCTAGGAAGAGCGTCGCCACCACTTCATCAAACGACGTGGCAAACGCAAACAGCGCCCCGGAAATCACGCCCGGTGCGATGACGGGCAGAGTGATGCGGAAGAACGTCATGACCGGGTTCGCACCCAGCGACAAGCTCGCCCGCACGAGGTTGTGATTGAAGCCCTGCAGCGTCGCCAGCACGGTCGTCACCACAAAGGGCACGCCCAGCGCCGCATGCGCGAGGATCAGCCCGATATACGTGTTGGCCAGCCCCAGCGGTGCAAAGAACAGATACATGCCCACGCCGACCACCACCACCGGCACGATCATCGGCGACACCAGCACTGCCATCAGCAGGCCCTTGCCACGGAAGTCGGCCTTGTTCAGCCCGATGGCGGCCAGCGTGCCCAGCACCGTTGCCACGATCGTGGCGGCGGGCGCAACGATGAAACTGTTCTTGGCGGCCATGCGCCATTCGTCTGACGTGACGAGGTTCTGATACCAGCGCAGCGAATAGCTCGGGATGGGGTACGAGAGGAACGTGCTCGATGAGAACGACAGCGGCACGATCACCAGCACCGGCAGCACAAGGTAGAGCAGCGTTAGCACGGCCAGGCCGCGTAGCGAGAAGTACCAGATGCGTTCAATGAGCGAGGTGTGCGGGGCAAACATCGGTTTGGCGAGTTTCATGGTCGATGTTCTCCGTTAGCCGACACGAACCTTGGGTCGCGTAAAGCGGCCGTACACCGCGTACAGCACGAGCGTGGCCAACAACAGGAGCGCACCCAGCGCGCAGGCCATGCCCCAGTTGATGGTGACGTTGGTGAAGTAGGCCACGTAGTAGCTGACCATCTGATCGTTCGGCCCGCCCAGCAGCGCGGGGGTGATGTAGTAACCGAGTGCGAGGATGAACACCAGCAGCGCACCGGCACCGATGCCTGGATACGTCTGCGGTACGTACACGCGCCAGAACGCGGCAAACGGATGGCTGCCCAGCGACACGGCCGCGCGCTGGTATGTGGGCGGGATCGACTTCATCACGCTGTACAGCGGCAGGATCATGAACGGCAGCAGGATGTGCGTCATCGAGATGTACACACCCACGCGGTTGAACAGCAGCCCCAGCGGCTCCTTGATGATGCCGAGGTCCATCAGCCCGTGGTTGATGAGGCCTTCGGTCTGCAGCAGCACGATCCACGCTGCCACGCGCACAAGGATGGACGTCCAGAACGGGATGAGCACCATCACCATGACCAGATTGGCACGACGCTCCGGCAGCGAGGCGATCCAGTACGACAGCGGGTAGCCGAGCAGCAGGGCGAACACCGTCACCATTGCGCTGATGACGAAGGTGCGGATGAACACCGTCACGTAGATCTGCTCGTCGGGGTCGGTCGCTTCGATATGGCCGAAGGCATCTTGCCGGTGGTCCAGCGCGGCCAGCAGGTAGAACGGCGACGTGCGGCTGCTGTTCTTCGCGATGGCCTGCCAGTACGAGACATCGCCCCAGCGCTCGTCGACTTCGAGCAGCTTGGCACGGGTCTGGCCGGGCGTCAGCGCCAATGGCTTGCCGTTGTCATCAGCCAGCGGCATGGCGCGCGCCGTCTTGGCGACCAGCGAGCGGAAGCCCGGAATTTCAGTGTTGAGGCGGCGGGCCAGTGCGCCCATCGCTTCACCTTCGCTCACGATCGTGAGGTCTGCGGCAAGCGCGGCATAGGCGGCGTCGGCCGGCGGGCTCTTGCGGTCCCAGTCTTTCAGGGCGATACCCGTCTTGGGCAGCGCATCGGCCACCTCGGGGTTCTGCACGGCGCGCGTGAGCAGGGCGCCGATCGGCACGACAAAAATGAGCAGCAGGAAGATGGCGAGCGGCGCCACCAGCGCCAGCGCCATGGCACGCCTGCGCGCCTCAGCGCTCTTCAATTCGCGTTTGAGTTTGGCCGTCGAATCAGGAACCGATTCAGCCGCGATCGTCATGGTGTTCAATGCTGCCTCGCCATCGCTACGGGAATTCGTCCGGCGGATGCCTTGCCATAGGGCGAGGGCATCCGCGCGGTCACTGCGTTACACCGCTATGCGGTTACTTCGAAGCCCACGAGGCGAAGCGCTGCTCCAGCTCGTCGCCGTGGTCGGTCCAGAACTGCAGGTTCTGCAGCACGGCGTTCTTGGCGTTCTCCGGCGAGTTCGGCATGTTGGCCTGCGTCTTCGCGTCGAGCGCCTTGATGGCCGCTACGTTGGCCGGGCCGTAGGCGATGTGCTTGGCGTATTCCTGCTGCGGCTTCTGCGACAGCGTGTAGGCGATGTACTGCTCGGCCAGCGCCTTGTTGGGCGTGCCCTTGGGGATGGCCCAGTAGTCCAGGTCGTAGATGCTGCCGTTCCAGACCACCTTCAGGTTCTTGCCTTCGCGCTGCGCGGCGTCGATGCGGCCATTGAACGCGGTGGACATCACCACGTCACCAGCCACCAGGAACTGCGGCGGCTGCGCGCCGGCTTCCCACCACTGGATGTTCGCCTTGAGCTGGTCGAGCTTCTTGAACGCGCGGTTCTGGCCGTCCTTGGTGGCCAGCACCTTGTACACGTCCTTGACTGGCACGCCGTCGGCCATCAATGCGAATTCGAGGTTGCCGCGTGCACCCTTGCGCATGCCGCGCTTGCCCGGGAATTTCTTCACGTCCCAGAAATCGGCCCAGCCGGTGGGGGCAGTCTTGAGCTTGTCGGCGTTGTACGCCATCGCGGTCGACCACACGAAGAAGCCCACGCCGCAGGTGCTCGGCGACTCGGGGATCAGATCGCTCTTCTTGGCGATCTTGCTCCAGTCGAGCTTCTCGAACAGGCCTTCATCGCAGCCGCGGCCGATGTCGCCCGATTCCACTTCCACCACGTCCCAGTTGACGTGCTTGGCTTCGACCATGGCCTTGATCTTGGCCTGCTCGCCGTTGTACTCGACCACGGTGACCTTGTTGCCGGTCTGCGCCTCGAATGGCTTGTTGAAGGCGGCCTTCTGCGCGTCGCCATTGGCGCCGCCGAAGTTGACGACGGTGATTTCTGCAGCATGCGCGCCGAATGCAATGGCGAACGCGCCGGCAAGCATGCTCAAGCGCGTCTTTGCGATGTGTTTCATTCCTGGCTCCTCTTTTTGGCGTGTGGGTACAACGTGTGGTCTTGGCATGCGGGCAGGGCTGCCCGCGTGCGTCATGCAAAAACGCGCAGGTGTTCCGGTGCGAACTCAAGCTGGATCGGTGCGCCCGGCGCGAAGCCTTCGAGCGCGCGCGTGCCGAGCGGCACCTTCACAAAACATTCGGGCTGATCGGGCAGGGCGCAGCGCATGCGCACGTGGTCGCCAAAGTAGACGAGGCCGCGTGTCTGGCCCTGCAACGCATTGCCGGCAGCGGAGGCGCCCTCGGCCAGGCGCATGCGCTCGGGCCGGATGCAGCCAGTGGCGGTGGCACCCACATTGGCGCCGGCAATATTGCGGCCCATGATGCGGGCGCCGTCGTTGAGCTGCAGTTCGCAGTAGTCGCCTTCGACGCGGGTGACGGTGCCGCGCAGCGTGTTGCTGTCGCCGATGAAGTTGGCGACGAACTCGTTGCAGGGGCGTTCGTAGAGGCTATCTACCGTGTCGAGCTGCTGCACGATGCCCTTGTCGAATACGGCCACGCGGTCGGACATGGTGAGCGCCTCGCCCTGATCGTGCGTCACGTAGACGAAGGTCACGCCCAGCTTTTCGTGTAGGGATTTCAGCTCGTACTGCATGTGTTCGCGCAGTTGCTTGTCGAGTGCACCCAGTGGTTCGTCCATCAGCACGAGCTTGGGCTCGAACACCAGCGCGCGCGCCAGTGCAATGCGCTGCTGCTGGCCGCCCGAGAGCTGCGCCGGGTAGCGCTTGGCAAAGCCTTCCATGCGGACCATCTGCAGGGCCTTGTGCACGCGGTCTGCACGCTCGCTGGCGGGGATTTTGCGCACCGTCAGCGGGTATTCCACGTTCTGCGCCACCGTCAGGTGCGGAAACAGCGCGTAGTTCTGGAACACCATGCCGATGTTGCGCTTGTGCGGCGGCACGTTGTTGAGCAGGGCGCCTTCCAGGCGGATCTCGCCGCCGGTCGGAAATTCGAACCCGGCCAGCATCATCAGGCACGTGGTCTTGCCCGAGCCGGAGGGGCCGAGCAGGGTCAGGAACTCACCCTGGTAGATGTCCAGGTCCAGATGCTTGACCACGAGGGTCTCGCCGTCATACGTCTTACGTACACCGCGAAAGCTGACGATCACGTCGTCGGTCTTCATTGCTGCTTCCTCCATACCATGTCGGTCATCGGGCCTGAGCGCTGTCGGCTGCAGGCGGCATTCGCTGGCTTACGCTCGTGCCGCCTGTCCTGCCGTTCTCCGATCCGTTCGGGTCGGTCAACATGCCGTGTTGTGACGAATTGTTGATGGACTATAGCGGCTCATTGTTCTGCAAAGTGGACCCAATCCTGGTTATTTGATGGAGCCATTTTTGGCGGCGCGTCAGGTGTGGCCCACGGGCGTGCGGCCCGTGGCACCACAATAGGGAAAACCCCGGATGCCTTGCCCGAGCAAGCTCGGCGGTCGATCGTGCCGTCGCGTCGATGTGTTTGAGTTTAGGTCGTATGCCAGCCCGCGTGCGGCGGGCATAACAGAGCGCAGATGGAACCAATTTCGGCGGTACCGCGAGCCGGTCAGGGTGCGTGGAAATGGTGCGCCGCCGCGTCACGCAAACGGTGCACGGCGTTGGGGGAAGTGTGCGAGCCGTGCGAAGACAATGTTGTCGTGCAGCAACCTGCGTTCAGGCGGCCGGCTCTTCAGCCAATGCCAACGCCAGGTAGACGCTTACGGTCAGCCCTCCACCGGGCGTTTCCGACAGCGCGACCGTGCCGCCATGCAGGCGAGCGATCTCGCGAACGATCGCCAGACCCAGACCGCTGCCGTCGTGGCCTTCCGATGCCGCGCCGCGATAGAAACGGCCGAAGACCGCATCGCGCTCCGGCACGGCAATGCCGGGGCCATCGTCTTCCACTTGCAGCACGGCTTGCTCGCCGAGCATCGCCATCGCCTGACGCTTGACCCGCAGCGTGACGCGCGCGCCGTTTCCGGCGTAGAGGATGGCGTTATCAAGCAGATTGCCGATCAGCTCCTGCAGCCATTGGGGCTCGCCGGCCACCGTGACGGGTTCGCCTTCAAAGCCGAGATCGACGCCGGATTTGCGCGCGACGGGCGCCAGTTCCAGCGCGACATCGCTGGCCAGTGTGTCGAGGCGCAGCGGCTGGAGTTGCGGCGCATAGCCGCTGTCGGTCTCCAGGCGGGAGAGCGACAGCAGTTGCTGCACGCCCCGCGCGGCCTGGCGCACGGTGCCGTGCAAGGGCTCAAGATGGCGGCGGATGCGTTCTCCATCGGGCTCGCGCAGGGCGAGTTCGGATTGCGCCTGGATCACGGCCAGCGGCGTCTTCAATTGATGTGCGGCATCGGCAAAGAAGCGCTTGCGGGCTTGCACCATGCGCAGCAGGCGCGCCACATACTGATTGATGGCCTCGACCAGCGGAGCGACTTCTGCCGGCAAACCCTGCTGCGGAAGCGGGGCAAGCTCATCGGTGCCGCGTCCGGCAACGGTTTCGCTCAGCTGGCGCAGCGGTCGCAAGCCGCGCCGCACACCCAGCCAGACGATGCCCACCGCCAGCACCACCAGCAGCACCTCCTGCTGCAATGAGCCGGCCAGAATCTCGTGCGCCAGCGCCTCGCGCGGCTCCAGCGTTTCGCCCACCAGAAGCCAGATGATCTGCGTCTCGGCCGACTGTGCGTCGCGCACCGGCAGCGGCTGCGCGGCCATGCGCACTTGCATGCCGCGAAACAGCGTGTCGTAGAAGACAGTGCGATACGGCGTGGGGCGTCGTCCGCCAGGCATGGGCAAATCGTCGTAGCCGGTGAGCGTGCTGCCGCCGGTATCGACAATCCGGTAGAAGATGCTGCTGCCCGTTTCCGATTCGAGAATGTCCAGTGCGAGATAGGGCAGATCAATGGCGAACTGCTTGTTGCGCAGGCGTACGCCCTCGCGCATGGCCTTGAGCGACGCTTCGAGCGTACGGTCGAAGGCGGCGTTTGCAGCCGTCATGGCCCGCGCATACGTGAGCCAGGCGTCGAGCGCAAGCAGCCCCATCAGCGGTAGCAGCAGCCAGAACGAAAGCTGCCGGCGCAGGGTAAGCGGGCTCATCGGCCTGTGGCCGCCGGCGTGCCGGGCGTGGCTTCCAGCAGATACCCGAGCCCGCGCAGCATGACGATGGCCACACCGCTGCCGTCGAGTTTCTTGCGCAAGCGATGCACGTAGATCTCGATGGCATCGGCGTTGACCGATTCATTGATGCTGAAGATCTTTTCTGAGATGGCAGCTTTGTTGACGGCGCGGCCATCGCGCAGCATCAGCACCTCCAGCACGGCGCGCTCGCGGCCGGTCAGGGCGAGCAGTTCGCCATGAAGCGTGAAGGCACCGCTGATGCCGTCGTAGTGCAGCGGGCCGCATTGCAGCTGCGTGCTTTCGTGGCCGTGGCTGCGCCGGATAAGCGCTCGGGCGCGGGCTTCGACTTCGGTCAGGTCGAACGGTTTCGCAAGGTAATCGTCAGCCCCGAGGTTCAGGCCGCGCACGCGTTCTTCCACGGCGCCATGAGCGGTCAGAATCATCACCGGCAGCGGGTTCTTGCGCGCGCGCAGGCGGCGCAGCACTTCCAACCCGTCCAGGCGCGGCAGGCCAATGTCGAGAATGGCGAGCGCGTAGTCCTGCGTGGTGAGCAGCAAGTCGGCTGCGTGGCCGTCATGCACGCAATCGACGGTGAAGCCGGCCTGGCTCAGGGCTTCTTCCAGCGTGCTGGCCAGCTTCAGGTTGTCTTCCACCAACAGGATGCGCATATCGGACGTCTCTCAATCAGCCGCAGAGGAATACAGACATCGCCGCATGTTTTGAAGCTAGGGAAACCCCCGAGAACGCCGCGACACACTGCGCAATTTCCCGTCAATCGAAAGTGAACTGAAAGTGCGCCCCTCATACGATCCGTCCCGCCCAAAGCCCCTGTGACTGGGGCTCTTGCGCAAGGACAACGAATAAGGGAGACCTGATGAACAAGACTTCGATGGCGCTGGCAGTGGTTGCGCTTGCCACCGCCACCACGGCCGGTACTGCCGCCGCTCAATCCTCCAACGTGACCCTGTACGGGATCATGGATTCGGGTATCGAGTATGTGAACCACGCCGGCCCGAACGGCGGCAGCGCCACGCGCCTCGTCTCGGGCGGCAAGAACACGTCGCGCTGGGGCATGCGCGGCACCGAAGACCTGGGCGGCGGCCTGAAGGCCGTGTTCAATCTGGAAAGCGGTATCGCCATCGACACCGGCAAGCTCGACACCGACAACACGCTGTTCGACCGCCGCGCTGTGGTCGGTCTGGCAGGCGGCTTCGGGCAAGTGGTGGCAGGTCGCACGTTCACGACCACGTACGACTTCATGCTGCCGTACGACCCGATGGGCTACGCGCCGAACTACTCGTGGGCGACGTCGTCCACGGCAACGGGCGACCGCAAGGACGGCCTGTTCTCGCGCGCTTCCAACGCCGTGCGCTATGACGGCACCTTTGGTGGCCTGAAACTTGGCGCCACGGTGGGCTTTGGCGAGGCAGCCGGCAACTTCAAGAGCAGCTCCAAGTACGACCTGGGCGTCGGCTACAGCGTGGGCGGCTTCTCGGCAGCCGTCACGTGGGATCGCCAGAACGGCGCGGGCAACAGCACCACGCCGGCAGACACGACCGATTACATCCAGGGCATTCACGCCGGCGCCAGCTACGACTTCGGCGCACTGAAGCTGTTCGCGGGCTATCGCAACTACAAGCGCGCGTTCACCACGGCCACCGCCAGCCTACGCAGCGATATGTATTGGGCGGGCGCCAGCTACGACGTGACGCCGGCCTTCACGCTGTATGGCGCGGTGTACAAGCAAAACATCAAGGACGGCACGGATGCCGATCCGATCCTGTTCTCGGTGCGCGGCCAGTACGCGCTGTCCAAGCGCACCACGGCGTATCTGTCTGCTGGTTATGCCAAGGCCAAGAACGGCCAGAACGTGAGCCTGTCGCGCGACGTGGTGGGTTATGGCAACAACCAGGTCGGTGTGACGGCGGGCCTGCAACACCGCTTCTGATCGACAGATCGCAGTAGCGAACACGGGCACCTTCGGGTGCCCGTTTTGCTGGATCGGCGTGCGGCTCAGCAGGTCGTCAGTCGAGCGTCGAGCGGGATTTCAGCATGCGCCGCACGTCGCGGAAATCGTCGAAGGCGGCAAGGTCCTGCTCGATATTGCGCACCTGTTGGCGCAGCGCAGCGATCTCGAGGTCGAGTTTTTGCAAGACGGCGTCCGGCGGCAGCGCTTCGAATTGCTGATACCCGTACGTATATCGGAACGTGGTCTCGACCCGATGGATCTGCCTGTCAAGCTCCCGCACCTGGTCTTTCAGGATCTGGTTGTAGTGCGTCAGTCGCGCTTCGCTGATCCGGTTGATGGAATGCTGGTCGATGTGCTCAAGCTCAAGCTGCAATTCCAGCAGTTGCAGCAGGTTGTTCTTGTCGTACGCCTCGTTGACGCGCTGCATGAGCCGTGTCTTCCGGTCCCGCTCCTGCGGATCGCTCTCCCGGTCCGGGTGTAGGGCGCTGGCGAGCTTGCGATAGACCTCGCGGATGGACAGGCTGATCTTCGCCTGCTCGTCTTCTTCCCGTGCTTCTGCGGCAAGTTGCTTGGGAGATTTCTGCCGGGCGGCCCGGCGGGCTTCGCGCTTGCTTGCGGCGGCGGCCTTTTTCTCGGCCCGTTGCTCGATGTGCGCGCGGGCGCGTTGCAGCAGCGCTTCCTCTGAGTGGTCATCCGTGTCGTCGCCCAGGTCGACCCCGAGCGCAGCTTCCAGCCTCGACTTCATCTCTGCGGCTTGCAGCGCGGTTTGCCGGTCGAAGTCTGTGCCGCTGTATTTGTTGTAGAGCGGCTTCAGGCTCGGGTCTTCATCAATCAGATCGCGTGCCAGATCGACGATGAGCGCGGACATCTTGCGGCGCTCGGCTTTGGTAAAGCCGTCGTGCTCGTAGACTTGGTCGAGGCTGCGCACAAGGCGGATCTGCAACTCGGTGCGGGTTCGCTCCAGCGGCAGGAACTCGCTGGCATATCGGCTCTGGAACTGAACGGTAGCCGCCTCCCAGTCCGCCAGCCGCTTGCGCCGATTCTCGATCTGCTTGATCAGTGCGTTGAATGCTTTCTGGGCCTTCGACAGCGTTAGGGATTCGTCCGGGTGCTGATCGGGTGTAATGCTGATGGGCGGACGGTGTGCCTTGGTCATGGAGCGGAAATGTCGCGGGCTCCGCTAAGGGAGCCCGGTCTGTGTGATGTGGCGGCCCTGAGCGCCGCGGTGACGCCCAGGAACGGGATCAGCCCAGCAACAGCGCGTCGTCATCCACCTTGGCGCCGCGCGTTTCCTCGAACTTCTGCAGCAAGTGCGGCACGTCCAGGCCGCGGCGTTCCTCGCCTTGCACGTCGAGGATCACGTTGCCCTGATGCAGCATCACCGTGCGATCGCCGTAGTCGAGCGCCTGGCGCATGGAGTGGGTCACCATCATCGTCGTCAGCTTGCTCTCCGAGACGATCTTGGCGGTCAGCTCTAGCACGAAGGCGGCCGTTTTCGGGTCCAGCGCGGCAGTGTGCTCGTCCAGCAGCAGGATGCGCGACGGCTGCAGCGATGCCATCAGCAGACTCACGGCCTGGCGCTGGCCGCCGGAGAGCAGACCAATGCGGTCGGTCAGGCGGTTTTCGAGGCCCAAGTCCAGCCGGCGCAGTTGCTCCCGGAAGATCTCGCGCCACTTGCAGTTGGTCGCGAACGAGAAACCGCGACGCTGCCCGCGGCACATGGCCAGCGACATGTTCTCTTCGATGGTCAGGTTTTCGCAGGTGCCGGCCATCGGGTCCTGGAACACGCGGGCGACCTTGTCGGCGCGTTGCCACGCGGTCTTGCGCGTGACGTCTTCGCCGTCGATGGTGATGCTGCCCGAATCGACGATGTAGTCACCGCTGATGGAGTTCAGGAACGTCGACTTGCCGGCGCCGTTCGAGCCGATCACAGCCACGAACTGGCCTGACGGGATCTCCAGCGACAGACCGCGCAGCGCGCGCGTCTCGATGGGCGTGCCGGGGTTGAAGGTGAGGGTGAGTCCTTGTGCGCTCAGCATGTCAGTTCCCCTTGGTAGTAGTCTTGACGAACTTGCCGAACACCTTGCGGCGCACACCGGGCAGTACGAGGGCGATCACCACCAGCGCGGCGGTCACCATGTTCAGATCCTGTGCTTGCAGGCCGATGAAATCGCTGTTGAGCGCCAAGGCGATGAAGAATCGATACAGGATCGCGCCCACCACCACGGCCAGCGTGGTCAGCACCAGGCGGCGTGCCGGCAGCACGGTCTCGCCGATGATGACGGCGGCCAGGCCGATGACGATGGTGCCGATCCCCATCGACACGTCGGCGCCGCCCTGTGTTTGCGCGTACAGCGCGCCAGCAAGCGCCACCAGTGCGTTGGACAGCGCCATGCCGGCCAGCGTGGCCGCGCCCGTGGCAACGCCCTGCGCGCGAGCCATGCGCGGGTTGGCACCGGTCGCGCGCAGCGACAGGCCGATCTGCGTCGAGAAGAACCAGTCCACCAGCAGCTTGACGATCACCACGACCACGCCCAGCAGCACGGGGCGGAACACGTAGTCGGGCATCCATTCGGGCTGCAGCAGCGAGAAGATCGTCGGTTCGGAGATCAGTGGCACGTTCGGCTTGCCCATGATGCGCAGGTTGACCGAGTACAGCGCGATCATCATCAGGATACTGGCGAGCAGATCCATGATTTTCAGGCGAACGTTGAGCCAGCCCGTGATGAAACCGGCAACTGCGCCGGCCAGCGTGCCACCCAGCGTCGACATGAACGGGTCGTGTCCGCCGGCGATGAGCGTGGCCGCCACAGCGCCGCCCATCGGAAAGCTGCCGTCGACAGTGAGGTCAGGGAAGTTAAGGATGCGGAAGGAGATCAGCACCCCGAGCGCCACGAGACTGAAGATCAGACCGATCTCCAGGGCGCCGAGCAATGAAAACAGTGACATGACAGAGTAGGGCGCGGTGGTTGGGCACCGGCCTGTATGCAATGAACGGGGACGCTTATGGGTAGCAGCGTAAGCGCCCGGCCATTATGCGGCGGATAGCCGCGTTGAGGCTCGGGCAGCCAGACCCGCGCCAGGACGGCTCCGCCAGGCGGAGGCCGGCCCCCGACGCCTTGTGAGTTACTTGATGACTTCCTTGGCGTCCTTCAGCAGATCCGCCGACAGGGTCGCGCCTTGCTTCTTGGCCGCGCCTTCGTTCACGAACAGCTCCAGGTCGGTGCTGCCGGCCGAGGCGATGGCGCCCGGCTTCTCACCCTTCAGGATGCGGGCGACGACCTTGCCGGTCTGCTGGCCGAGCTTGTAGTAGTTGATGCCCAGCGCCGCGATGGCGCCACGCTTCACGCTATCGGTATCGCCAGCCACCAGCGGGATCTTCGCTTCGTTGGCCACCTTCACCAGCGATTCGTACGCCGACACCACGTTGTTGTCGGTGTTCGTGTAAATCACGTCGACCTTGCCGATCAGGTTCTTGGCGGCCGGGGCGATGTCCACGGTACGCGGTGCGGCCGATTCGACCAGCGTCATGCCTTGCGCCGACAGCAGCTTCTTCAGCTCAGTGACGACCACGACCGAGTTCGCTTCACCCGGGTTGTAGACCATGCCCACGCGCTTGGCATTCGGCACCACACGCTTGATCAGGGCGATCTGCTTGTCCAGCGGCAGCTTGTCAGACACGCCGGTCACGTTGGTGCCGGTCGGCTCCCAGCTCTTGACCAGTTGTGCGGCCACAGGATCCGTCACGCCCGAATACACGACGGGGATCGACTTGGTGGCAGCCACAACGGCCTGCGCCGACGGCGTGGCGATGGCGATGATGGCGTCCGGCTTGTCGCCAATGAACTTGCGGGCGATCTGCGCGGCGGTGGCCGTGCTGCCTTGCGCGCTCTGGTATTCCCACTTCAGGTTCTTGCCTGCGTCAAAGCCTTCGGCCTTGAGCTGTTCCTTGGCGCCGTCGCGGATGGCGTCGAGCGCCGGGTGCTCAACGATGGCGAGCACTTCAACCGACTTCGTGGCCTGGGCCAGCGCCGGTGCGGCTTGCAGCAGAGCCATCGGAATGGCAGCAAGCGCGGCAAGGCGGAAGGCGTGCTTGAACGTGGACATAAGGATCTCCTGTTTCCTTTTGGGTGGTTTCGCTCTGGCAGCGAGCGGGATGTGCCCGCGCCGGCGTGGTTGGTTTTTCAGACTCTCTTGATTCTTGGTTGCACCGAAGCAGTGCAATGCCGGCGCACGTGGGCGCACATTATGGGACAAATCGCAATGCTTTTCAGCAAACACTTCAAAAGAACTCGGGGGGGGTGCAGGAGGGGCATTCCGGTTGCGTGCGATGCAACGCGGCCATCAAGTCAAAAAGGGGCACGAGGCCCCTTTTTTCACTGCCCCAACGGGCTGCTGCTTACTGGATCTTCGCTTTTTCGCGCAGGTCTTTCAGCATCGCCTGGAACTTGCTGCGTTGCCAGTTCTGATCGCCCATCATCATTTCGAGCAGTTGCGGCTTGACGTCTTCATACGACGGGATCTTCGCGTCGCGCGTGTCGTCCAGACGGATCACGTGCCAGCCGAATTGCGTCTTGACCGGCGTCTGGGTGATCTGGCCCTTCTTCAGGCCGGTAAGAGCTGCCGAGAATTCCGGAACGTAGGTGCCCGGGTTCGCCCAGTCCAGATCGCCGCCGTTAGCGCCCGATCCCTTGTCCTTCGATTGCGCCTTGGCGATGTCTTCAAACTTGGCGCCAGCCTTCAGCTTGGCGATGATGGCCTTTGCGTCGGCTTCCTTGTCCACCAGGATGTGGTGGGCGTGGTATTCCTTGCCGTTGCCGAACTGCGCCTTGATCTTGTCGTACTGCTTGTGCAGTTCGTCTTCGGTGGCGGGGCTGTTCTTGACGTAGTCTTCAAACTCGGCTGCCACCAGCACGTTCAGTCGTGCAGAAGCCAGTTGCTCCTGAACGTCGTCGCGCTCCAGCAGACCGCGCTTGGCGGCGTCCTGCTCGATCAGTTCACGATCGACCAGCATGTCGCGGGCCTTGGCACGCAGCTCGGGCGATTCGGGCTGGCCCGACTTCTTGATCAGCGCGTCCACCTTGGCGCTCGGGATGGCTTTGCCGTTGACCACCGCGGCGTTTTGCGCCATGGCGGGAGCAACGGTCGCAGCAATGGCAACAGCCAGCAGGCTGGCAGTGAGGCTGGAAATCTTCATGGGATTGCGTTCGAGGGAAGGACGAGTGAGCGTGGAATGCGCTTACGTGTTTTCTTCGGGAGTGACCGCGCGGATCGCCAGGGCATGAATTGCCGCCGGCCACAGCGTGTGCAGCGCATCATACACCATGCGATGGCGCGCCAAACGGTTCTTGCCGGCAAAGGCCGCGCTGACGATTTCGACGTTGTAATGGCCGCCGCCGGAGGCCGCGCCGGCGTGTCCGGCATGCTTGGCACTGTCGTCTTCCACGACGAGGTGGGCGGGCTGGAACGCCTCGCGCAGGAGGCGTTCGATTTCTCGCGGATCTGCGGCCATCAGCGGTCGTCTCCAATGTTGGCGTCGTTGGCCGCGTTGGCGGGGCGCTCCTGCATGTGGCGCGCCAGCCAGACACTTTGCGCAAGGATGAACACCACCATCAGGCCCATCGAGCCGAACAGCTTGAAGTTGACCCACACGTCGGTATCGAAGTTGTAGGCCACGTAGAGGTTCAGGCAGCCCATGACCAGGAAGAACAGCGCCCACACCAGGTTCAGGCGGCCCCACATCGGCTCGGGCAGCGATACCTGCTGCTCCATCATGGCGCGGATGAGGTTCTTGCGAACGAACACCACGCTGCCCAGCAGCACCACGCCAAACAGCCAATACAGCACCGTCGGCTTCCACTTGATGAACGTCTCGTTGTGAAAGATGAGCGTGGCGCCGCCAAACACACCGATGATGAGCAGCGACAGCCACTGCATGGCGTCGACCTTGCGGTGCTTGAACCACACCCAGGCGATCTGCAGCACGGTGGCGACCATCGCGACGGTGGTCGCCACATAAATACCGGCCACCTTGAAGGCAGCAAAGAACAGGATGACCGGGAACAGATCGAACAGGAATTTCATGCGGGAACGCGCTTAGGTGGGCAGGGGCGGAAGATCAATCGCCGAATTTTAGCGCAGCCGAGTTGATGCAATACCGCAGACCGGTGGGCGCAGGGCCATCTTCGAACACGTGGCCGAGGTGCGCGCCGCAGTTCTTGCATTGCACTTCGATGCGCAGCATGCCGTGCGAGCGGTCGGTTTTCTCGGCGATCACCTCGCCGTTGATGGGCTGGAAATAGCTCGGCCAGCCGCAACCGGCATCAAACTTGGTCGACGATTCAAACAGCGGCGTGCCGCAGCAGACGCAGTTGTAGACGCCCCGGTCCCAGTGGTCCCAATATTTGCCCGTGAAGGGCCGTTCGGTGGCCGCTTCGCGGGTGACGCGGTATTCGATGTCGGAGAGTTGGTCGCGCCATTCGGCGTCGGATTTCATGACGGTCATGGTGATGAGACTCCTTGTTGGATTCGGCAGCCGCAGGATGGAATCGATCGGGCGGCTGACTTTGTTTTGTCGTGCTAGTGCGGCAATCCTGACAGGCGCGGATTAGAGCATGGTGTCAGTACCGGCGCATCACGCCTGGCTACATATCGGCATGCCGGATCACGACGAGCAGCTCACTTCCAACGACGATGCCCAATCGGGTGCAGGCTGCGCGTAATGCTCGAAGCCGGGGTGGTCGTCAAACGGGCGGGCGAGCACGGCGCGCAGGTTTTCGACTTCGGAGAAATCCTTTTCCTTGGCGCGGCGGATGGCGATTTCAGCCAGGTGGTTGCGCAGTACGTATTTCGGATTGACGCGATGCATGGCGGCAGCGCGCTCGTCGTCGGATTGCGGTTCGGCCTGCAAGCGCTGGCGATAGGCGGCAAGCCACGCGTCTGCGGCTGCGCGATCGAAGAAGAAATCGCGCACGGTGCGCGCTTCTGCCGCGGCGGGCGTGTCGTCGCGGCGCACTTCGGCAAGGTGGCGGAAGAACAACGTGTAATCGGTGCGCTGTGTGTGCAGCAGCTTGAACAGGTCGCCAAAGAGGGTTTCGTCTTCGTCCTGCGCGGTGGAGAGGCCCAGCTTGGCGCGATAACGTGCGTAGAAGGCTGCGCCGTAGACGTCGCGATAGGTCAGCAACACGTTTTGTGCAGCATCGATGGCAGGTTGGGCCTGCGCTTCGTCGCTCAAATTGACGAAAACGTCGGGATCTTCGCCGAACAAAGGCAGCAACGCCTGCGCGAGGCAGAACAGATTCCAGTAGCCGATTTGCGGCTGCTGTGCGTAGGCGTAACGGCCGCCGGTGTCGGAGTGGTTGCAGATGTGGTTGGCGTCAAAGCCATCCAGGAAGCCGAAGGGGCCGTAGTCGAGCGTGAGGCCGAGGATCGACATGTTGTCGGTGTTCATCACGCCGTGGCAGAAGCCAACGGCCTGCCAATCGGCCATCAGTTCAGCCGTGCGGCGGGCCAGCTCGCGCAGCAGGGCGAGATACGGTTGCGGCTCGCTGCGGCAGGCGGGGTAGAAGCGGTCGATGACGTAATCGGCAAGTGCGCGAAGCTGGGGCAGTTGTTCGCTGGCCGCAAAGTGCTCGAAGTGGCCGAAGCGCACGAACGACGGCGCAAGGCGTGTGACAACGGCGGCGGTTTCGATCTCTTCGCGGCGGACGGGGGCGTCAGCGCCGGTCACGCACAGGGCGCGGGTGGTTGGAATCCCAAGTCCTGCCATGGCTTCCGAGCACAGAAATTCGCGGATGGACGAGCGCAGCACAGCCCGCCCGTCACCCATGCGCGAATACGGCGTACGGCCGGCGCCTTTGAGCTGGACTTCGCAGGGGCCATCGGCGGTCTGCAGCTCGGCTAGCAACAGCGCGCGGCCATCGCCCAACTGCCCGGCCCACACGCCGAACTGATGGCCCGAATACACGGTGGCGAGCGGATCGCTCCAGGGGGCGACGGCGTTCCCGGTAAAGACGGCCAGCCCGGCGGGGGTGTCAAGTTCTGCTCGCGAAAGGCCGAGCGACGCTGCGGCGTCCGGCGAGAAGCCCACCAGATAGGGCTGGCCAATCGGTCCGGAAGGCATGGGCATCGGCGGCAGGCGCGTCAGAAAGCGTTCGCCCAGCGCTGAGAAGCCAGGGGCGGCGGCGGGGCGGCCTGCCCAGTCGAAATGGTTCGCAAGGGAATCGTCAGGCAAGGCGGCGGGCGAGGCAGTCATGGGATGGGGCGGCAGGGCATGCGGCGGATAGCACAGGAAACGGCGCAAAAACAGTGCCGAACCTTCAAATGTTGTGCGCTTTGCAGCGCAGCAAAATACGCTTCACGTAGGGGAAAACGCCATGTTGAGACGCAGCAACGCTATCGCGTATTGTACTTGCGAGTAAAGAAAGCTGCAGCCTGCGAACCCTTGCACCACAACGATTCGCAGGGTTTTACAGATGGCCGGGTAAACATGGGGGCCGATGTGGCAGCGCACAACAATATCCCGTTGACGTGCTTGGCGATCACGGGAACAATCGGCCAAAAAATAGAACGGTTGTTCAGTTTTTTCTAGGAGACACCATGGCCCTGATGGGACAAATGATGAGCGCGCCTTTGCTCATCTCGACCATCATCGAACATGCAGCGCGCAATTCCGGTTCGACTGAAGTCGTGTCGCGCCGTGTCGAGGGCGATATCCATCGCACCACGTACCGGCAAGTGCGAGACCGCTCCAAGCAACTGGCAAATGCGCTGGCCGCACTCGGTGTGCAGCCCGGCGAGCGTGTCGGTACGCTTGCCTGGAACGGCTATCGCCATCTTGAAATCTATTACGGCGTCTCCGGTTCGGGCTCGGTGTGCCACACCATCAACCCGCGGCTGTTTCCCGACCAGATCGCCTACATCGTCAATCACGCTGAAGATCAGTACGTTTTCTTCGACCTGACGTTCGTGCCGCTCATCGAGGGCATTGCACCGCATTGCCCGAACGTGAAGGGTTGGGTGGCGATGACCGATCGCGCGCACATGCCCACCTCCAGCGTGCCAATGCTCTGCTATGAAGAGCTGCTGGATGCGCAGAGCGCCGATTACACCTGGCCGCAGTTCGACGAGAACACCGCGTCCAGCCTGTGCTACACGTCGGGCACCACGGGCAACCCCAAGGGCGCGCTGTATTCGCATCGCTCCACGGTGTTGCACTCGTATGCGTCGGCCATGCCGGATGCGCTTGGGTGCTCGGCGCAGGACGTGATCCTGCCGGTGGTGCCGATGTTCCACGTCAACGCGTGGGGGCTGCCGTATTCGGTGCCGCTGGTAGGCGCCAAGCTCGTCTTCCCTGGGCCGAAACTGGATGGCGCTTCGCTGTTCGAACTGTTCGAGCAGGAAAAGGTGACGTTCTCGGCTGGCGTGCCAACGGTGTGGCTCGGTCTGCTGCAACACGTGCAGGCCAACAAACTGAAATTTTCGACGTTCCGCCGCACGGTCATCGGTGGTTCTGCAGCGCCCCCGGCCATGATCCGCACGCTCAACGAGCTGGACGTGGAAGTCATCCACGCGTGGGGCATGACGGAGATGTCGCCGCTGGGCACGACGTGCAAGCTGATGGGCAAGCATGCCGATCTGCCGGATGAGGCCAAGCAGCATGTGCTGGAGCGCCAAGGCCGCGCCATCTACGGTGTCGAGATGAAGATCGTCGATGCCGAGGGCCACGAATTGCCGTGGGACGGCAAGGCCTTCGGCGATCTCTACGTGCGCGGGCCGTGGACGATCCAGAGCTATTACCGCAACGAGGTATCGCCGCTGGTGGATGGCTGGTTCCCGACGGGTGACGTGGCCAACATCGATGCCGACGGCTACATGCAGATCACCGATCGCAGCAAGGACGTGATCAAGTCGGGCGGTGAGTGGATTTCATCCATCGATGTGGAAAACGTGGCCGCAGCGCACCCCGGCGTGCACATGGCCGCATGCATCTCGTGCCATCACCCGAAATGGGACGAGCGCCCGTTGCTGGTGGTGATGAAGAAGCCGGGCGTGGAACTCACACGGGAGGAGATGCTCAAGTTCTTCGAAGGCAAGGTCGCGAAGTGGTGGATTCCGGACGACGTGGTGTTCGTCACCGAAATTCCGCTGACGGCCACCGGCAAGATGCAGAAGCTCAAGTTGCGCGAGCAGTTCAAGGATTATCAGTTTCCCGCTGTACAGGCTTAGCTAGATATAGAAACCGCCGCCCGTGCAGGGGAGCCACCCCGGCACGAGGACGGCGGACGTAAGACAACCGGATCAGGGCCGGCCGCTATGTATCGATGACTGATGCAGCGGAATGAAGCCCGGGCGCGTTGCAACCTGGAGACGCAAGCAGCCGCAGGCCCACCAGAGGCACGCGGAGAGTGACTCGCCGGCGGCTCCACCACATGAAGGAGACACGCATGACGAAGTTCCGTCCGTTGGTTGTGGCTGTTGCATGTGTTGCGGCTATCGGTGGGGCAGCACTGCCCACTGCAGCGTCCGCCGCCGAAACCGTGAAGATCGCCTGGATCGATCCGTTGTCTGGCCTGATGGGCGCGCTGGGCCAGAACCAGTTACGCAGTTGGCAGTACATCGCCGATCTCGCCACGCAGAAGAACTGGGCCGGCGACGGTACCAAGTTCGAAGTGGTGGGCTTTGACAACAAGCTCTCGCCGCAGGAAAGCCTGACGGCCCTCAAGCAGGTAGCAGATCAGGGCATCCACTACATCGTGCAAGGCAACGGATCGAGCGTCGGCATGGCGCTGGAAGACGCCGTGGCCAAGTACAACGAGCGTAATCCGGGTAAGGAAATCGTCTACCTGAACTACGCTGCGGTTGACCCGGACATGACGAACAGCAAGTGCAATTACTGGCACTTCCGCCTGGACGCCAACTCCGACATGAAGATGGAAGCGCTGACCAGCTTCCTGGCGAAAGATCCGAAGGTCAAGAAGGTCTACCTGATCAACCAGAACTATTCGTTCGGTCATCAGGTAGCGCGTGCGGCCAAGGAATATCTCAAGCGCAAGCGTCCGGACATCGAGATCGTGGGTGAAGACCTGCACCCCCTGGCGCAGGTGAAGGACTTTTCGCCGTACGTGTCGAAAATCAAGTCGTCAGGTGCCGATACCGTCATCACCGGCAACTGGGGCAGCGACTTGGCGCTGCTCATCAAGGCTGGCAAGGACGCGGGCTTGAACGCTAACTTCTACACGTACTACGCCTCCACAACCGGGGTGCCGACTGCGATGGGGTCCGCCGGTGCCGATCACGTGAAATACGTCGGCTACTGGAACGTCAACAACGACGGCTACAAGGGCGCGGATATCGTCGAGGGCTACAAGAAAAAGTACAACGACGATTACTACCTCATGGCGTCGTACACCGGCATTGCCATGCTGGCCAAGGCCATCAAGCAGACCAAGTCCGCCGAGCCGGCGAAGGTTGCCAAGGCCTTCGAGGGCATGAAGGTCGACAGCCTGAATGGCACCTTCGAGATGCGTGCGTCTGACCACCAGGGCCAGCAGCCGCTCTACATCGCCACCTGGGAAAAAACCAACGGCAAGAACGTCAAGTTCGACCAGGAAAACACCGGATACGGCTGGAAGACCGACGCAGTGCTCGATCAGTACGTCGCGTCGCAGCCAACCTCCTGCCAGATGAAGCGTCCGCAGTAAGGCCGCGGGTGGTGCGCCGAAGGGCCGCCCGATGCTATCGTGCGGCGATGTTTTAAACGGAGTCCATGGGCCACGCATTGATGCGTGCGTCCCATGCTCCGCCGAATCTGCTGGAAGGGCTGCAGCGTGGAATTTCTAGTTATCAATCTCTTGAATGGCATCAGCTACGGGCTGTTGCTGTTCATGTTGTCTTCGGGCCTGACGCTGATCTTCAGCATGATGGGCGTTCTCAATTTTGCGCACGCCAGTTTCTACATGCTGGGCGCGTACTTCGCCTATGTCCTCAGCGGCCATCTGGGCTTCTGGGCCGCGTTGATCGTGGCGCCGCTGTTGGTGGGCGCGCTGGGCGCAGTGGTCGAACGTTTCGGCCTGCGCACGGTGCACCGCTATGGCCACGTCGCCGAACTATTGTTTACCTTCGGACTGGCCTATCTGATTGAAGAAGGCGTGAAGCTGGTGTGGGGCCTGCCCGCCGTGGCGTACCGCGTGCCGGACGCACTGGACGGCCCGTTGTTCACGCTGTTCACGTCGTCGTTCCCCAAGTACCGCGCCTTCATGATGCTGGTGTCTCTGCTGATGCTGGTGGGCATCTTCCTGCTGCTCACACGCACGCGTATCGGGCTTGTCATTCAAGCCGCACTCACGCATCCGGACATGGTCGAAGCGCTGGGCCACAACGTGCCGCGCGTGTTCATGCTGGTGTTCGGCGGCGGCTGTGCGTTGGCTGGGCTGGCGGGCGTGATTGGCGGCAATGCCTTCGTGACCGAGCCATCGATGGCGGCTGCGGTGGGCTCCATCGTCTTCGTGGTGGCGGTCGTGGGCGGCATGGGGTCTCTGGTGGGCGCATTCATCGCGTCGCTGCTGATCGGCTGCATCCAGACCTTTGCCGTCACGCTCGATATCTCAGTGACCAGCGTGCTGGAGAAGATCGGTGTCACGCTCAATCCGGACGTGCCGCTCATCTCTGTCTGGAACCTGACGATTGCGCAAGTCGCACCGGTGCTGCCGTATCTGCTGCTGGTGCTGATGCTGATCTTCCGCCCGCGTGGGCTGATGGGTACGCGGGAGAGCTAAATGGAACGCACCATGCACCAACAAGCGCAACAACAAGCCGCGCTGCCGGCCAACGATCGAGCGCGGATGATGAAATTCAAGCCGGTCAATCTTGCCCGCTGGCTACTCTGGAGTGTCACCGCACTGGTGATGATCGTGCTGCCGCTCATCTGGCCGCAGGGTTTTGCCATCACGCTGCTCTCGCAGATGGGCATCATGATCATCTTCGCGCTCTCGTACAACATGCTGCTCGGCCAGTCCGGCATGTTGTCGTTCGGGCATGCGGTGTACGCCGGTCTGGGCGCCTTCATGGCTGTTCACGCGCTCAACAAGATCGGCGCCATGCAAACGCTGGGCATTGCCGGACCACTCGCCGTTGCGCTATTGCCCATTGCGGGCGGTCTGGGCGGCGCGCTGTTCGGCGTGATCTTCGGCTACGTCACCACCAAAAAGTCCGGGACGACGTTCGCCATGATCACGCTGGGTATCGGCGAGATGGTATTCGCCAGCGCGTTGATGTTCCCGGACTTCTTTGGCGGCGAGGGCGGTGTCTCCACCAACCGCAGCATCGGCGACGCGTTGCTTGGCGTGACGTTCGGGCCGGGACGCCAGGTGTATTACCTGATTGCCGCGTGGTGCCTGATTTCGATGGCGCTGATGTACGCGTGGACGCAGACGCCACTGGGCCGTATCGCCAACGCCGTGCGTGACAACCCCGAACGCGTTGAGTTCATCGGCTACAACACGCAGCGTGTGCGCTTTCTGGTGGTGATTCTGTCTGCGTTCTTCGCGGGCATTGCCGGCGCGCTGTCGTGCATCAACTTTGAGATCGTGACGGCGGAGAACGTGTCGGCAGTGCGTTCGGGCTCGGTGCTGCTGGCGGCCTTCATTGGCGGCATGGGCAGCTTCTTCGGGCCGATCATCGGCGCGGTGCTCACGGTGTTCTTTACCGTAGCGCTGTCGGGCATCACCAAGGCGTGGCTGCTGTACCTCGGTTTGTTCTTTGTGCTGATGGTCATGTACGCGCCGGGCGGCATCGCCAGTCTTCTGGTCATGCATCTGCCGATCATGCGGCGCGGCAAGCTGAAGACGCTGCTGCCGGCTTATGGCGTGACGATCGTGCCGGCTGCCATTTTGCTGATTGCCTTGATCTCCACCGTGGAAATGATCTACGCCGTGCAGGACGACGCCTCGGGTGGCGTTGCCACGCTGTTCGGCCTGTCTGTCGAACCGAATACCCTCAAGCCGTGGATTGTCACCGCCGTGCTGTGGCTGGTGGGCGCTTTCGGCCTGCGTGCTGCGGCTGGCAAGCTACGCACCGCTTGGGACAACGCATTGCAGGAGCCGCAACCATGAGCCAACCGACATCTGGGCCGACCGCAGCGCTCGAGTTGCGCGATGTTCGCAAGCGCTTTGGCGCAACTGAAATCATTCGAGGGGTCAACCTCACCATTGGCAAGGGTGAGCGCCATGCGCTCATCGGCCCGAACGGCGCCGGCAAATCGACCACATTCAACCTGATCTCGGGCCGTTTTCCGGCCAGCTCGGGCAGCGTGCGACTGAACGGTGAAGAGATCAGCGGCCTGGCGCCGTTTGAAATCAACCGCAAGGGCCTGTCGCGCAGCTTCCAGATCACCAACATCTTTCATCGGTTGTCGGTATTTGAGAACCTGCGCTGCGCGGTGCTCTGGTCGCTCGGCTACAAGTATTCGTTCTGGCACAAGCTGGCCGAGCTGCGTGACGCACGCGAGCGCGCTGAAGAAGTGCTCGAGCAGATCGGCATGACGCACCGGCGCGATGCCGCGGCAGGCCTGCTGACCTACGCCGAGCAACGGGCGCTGGAAATCGGCATCACCATTGCGGGCGGGGCTGACGTGATCCTGCTGGATGAACCGACCGCCGGCATGAGCCGTTCTGAATCGGACCACGCAGTGGACCTCATCCGCAAAGTCACGGTCGGCAAGACGCTGGTGATGGTCGAGCACGATATGAGTGTGGTGTTTGGCCTGGCCGACCGCATCTCGGTGCTCGTCTACGGCGAAGTGATCGCCACCGACACGCCTGAAGCTATTCGCAATAACCGCCGCGTGAAAGAGGCCTACCTCGGCACCACGCTGGACGAACCTGCAGGAGCGCATTGATGGCAACGAATACTCCGATGTTGGAGGTGCGCGACCTGCACGCGTACTACGGCAAGAGCCACATCCTGCACGGCGTCGATATGCACGTAGGCGAGGGCGAGATCGTTGCGCTACTCGGCCGCAATGGGGTGGGGCGTTCGACCCTGGCCAAATCCATCATGGGCATGGTCCGGCATGAGGGTGAAATCCTGCTGCGCGGCAAGAACGTGAGCGGCCTGCGAACCTTCGAAGTGGCGCACAAGGGCATCGGCTATGTGCCCGAGAACCGGGATATTTTCCCCACGCTGACGGTGCGGCAGAACCTGTTGCTTGGCGAGAAACGCAATCCCAGTCAGCCCAAGCCGCGCTGGCAGGTCGAAGACATGTACCAGATGTTCCCGCGCCTGAAGGAGCGCGAGAACACGGCGGCCGGTGTGCTGTCGGGTGGCGAGCAGCAGATGCTGACGCTGTGCCGCACGCTGATGGGCGATCCCGACTTCATCATCATCGACGAGCCGACCGAGGGCCTCGCGCCGCTGGTCGTGACACTCGTGGGCGAGTATCTGAAGACGCTCAAGGAGCGGGGCATCTCCGTGCTGCTGGTGGAGCAGAAGTTGGCCATTGCCCTGGACATTTCACAACGCGTGTATGTGATGGGGCACGGGCAGATCGTGTTTGAAGGAACGCCCCAGCAGTTGAAGGCGGACGCGAAAGTCCGGCAGGAGTGGCTGGAGGTTTAGACGCCGCAAGTTGGACCACGCTGCAGAGATGGCCCGCATGGACAACCGTGCGGGCTTTTTTTTCTTGCAGTCAGTTGGCGATCGTGCCCGCCGCAGTCGCTTCGGTGGTGGTTTCGGCTTGCTGCAGATGCGCCGCGCTGAACTGCATCTCCGCATACTTCACAAACCGCGTCTTGAATTTCCAGCGGTAAGCCAGCCAGATCGCCACAAACAGGATCACACCGCAGTACGTTGCGATAAAGGCGCCGAAGTTGTCCACGGGTGCAAACAGCGCCTTGGTGTTCTGCCCAAGAATGATCACCACGCACAGGATCGCCACCATGATCGGTCCAAACGGGAAGAACGGCGACCGATACGCCAGTTGCTCCACGGAATGCCCCTGGCTCGTGAACCCCTTGCGGAACCGGTAGTGCGCCAACGCAATGCCGAACCACGCGATGAAGCACGTCACCGCAGATGTATTCAGCAGCCACAAGTAGACCACCTGGTCGCCAAACAACGAACTGAAGAAGCACAGCGCGCCAACGGCGGACGTGGCCAGCAGCGCGCGATGCGGCACGCCGTTGGCCGACACCTTGGCAAACCAGCGTGGCGCCTGGCCTTCGAGCGCCAGGTCGTACAGAATCCGCGTCGACACATAGAGGCTCGACGTGCCAGACGACAGCAGCGCCGTCAGCACCACCGCATTCATCATCCCGGCCGCAAACGCGAGGCCCGCATGCTGGAACACCAGCGCAAACGGGCTGACGCCGACGTCCGTCGCTTCATTGCGCAGCAGGTTCGGGTCGGTGTACGGCAGCAGCACGCCGATGATCAGGATCGCCAGCACGTAGAACAGCAGAATGCGCCAGAACGTCTGGCGGATGGCGCGGGGGATCGTGCGCGAGGGGTTCTCCGCTTCGCCGGCGGCAACGCCAATGGTCTCGACGCCCTGGAACGAGAACCCGGCAATCATCGCCACGCCGACCATGGCTGGCACGCCGCCCACGAACGGCGCATCGCCCACGGTGAAGTTCTGCCAACCCGACTGCGGCCCGCCGTGCATGATGCCGAAGATCATCGCCAGGCCGATCAGCAGGAACACGATGATCGTCACCACCTTGATCATCGAGAACCAGTATTCTGCCTCGCCAAAGCCGCGCACGGAGAAGGCGTTGAGGCCAAACATGAGCAGCAGGAACGCGGCGCTCCACATCATGCCCGACACGCCCGGAAACCAGTACTTCATCACCAGCTGCGCGGCGGCCAGCTCCACAGCCACGGATACGGCCAGCGCAAACCAGTAGTTCCAACCCAGCGCAAAGCCGAAGCCTTCTTCCACATACAGGCGGCTGTAAGTCACGAACGAGCCCGAGACGGGCAGATGCACTGCCAACTCGCCAAGACTCGTCATCAGGCAATAGACCATTACGCCGATGAGCGTGTAGGTCAGAAGTGCGCCGCCGGGGCCGGCCTGCGCAATGGATGCGCCGGACGCGACGAACAGCCCCGTGCCGATGGCGCCGCCCAGGGCGATCATCATCAGGTGGCGCGAACGCAGGCGTCGGCGCAGTTCGGATTGGGCTTCGAGGCCGGTGGGGGTGATGGATGTGTGCATAGCCGGTGGCGCCGGAGCGGGCGCCCCAATGAAAACGCCCGCCGCATGCAGTGCAAACGGCAGGCGGAGCGGGTGTGATTACTGCGTACGGTTCGCGACGGTTGGCAATTCAGGGCCGGGGTCTTGGCCGGCCAGCGAATCGCGCAGCACGGGCGGGCGCGGGAAGTGCATGTCCTGGTAACGGACAATGCCGCCGCCACGCACCAGCCGGTAGCCGATCCAGATCAGGAAGAAGACTGGGATGCCGATGTACGTGGCGATGACCGCCGGCCAATCGACGGTGCCGCTCGTGAACGCCTGGTAGTTCTGGCCGAGCGTGATGACCAGGCACAGCCCGAACGCGAACAGCGGACCATACGGGAAGAACTTGGAGCGGTAGGGCAACTGCGCCGGATCATGCCCCTGCGCCACAAGCCCCTTGCGGAATCGATAGTGGCTGATGGCAATGCCAAGCCATGCGACGAAGCCAGTCATGCCGGACGTGTTCAGCAGCCACAGGTAGACCGTTTTGTCGCCATACAACGAACTCAGGAAACACAGCGCGCCGACAGCAGTCGTGGCCAGCAGCGCATTGCGCGGCACACCGTTCCGCGTGAGTTGAGCAAAGATGCGCGGTGCGCGGCCCTCGGTGGCCAGGTTGTAGAGCATTCGCGTGGACGCATACATGCCCGAATTGCCCGCTGACAGCACAGCCGTCAGGATCACTGCGTTCATCAGGCCTGCGGCAAACGCCAGGCCTGCGTGCTTGAAGACGAGCGTGAAGGGGCTCACGCCGATGTTGGTGACTTCCGTCGACAGCAGATTCGGATCGGTGTACGGCACCAGCACGCCGATGATGAAGATCGCCAGCACATAGAACAGCAAGATGCGCCAGAACACCTGCTTGACCGCACGCGGAATGGTGCGGGCAGGGTCGGCCGATTCGCCGGCCGCCACGCCGATCAGCTCCGTTCCCTGAAAGGAGAACCCCGCGATCATCGCCACACCGATCATCGCCGGCAGCCCGCCCACGAACGGCGCATCACCCAGCGTCAGGTTTTGTAGGCCCGATTCCGGACCGCCCTTCAGGATCCCGAAGATCATGGCCAGGCCAATGCCGATAAAGAAGATGACGGTAACGACCTTGATGAGGGCGAACCAGTATTCCGCCTCGCCAAAGCCGCGTACCGAGATGGCGTTGAGCAGGAACATGATGGCGAGAAACACAGCGCTCCACAGCACGCCGGGCACATCGGGGAACCAGTAATGCATGACGAGCTGCGCGGCCGCCAGCTCAACGGCAATCGTCACGGCCCAGTTGTACCAATAGTTCCAGCCAAGCGCGAAGCCGAAGCCTTCGTCCACATACAGGGCGCCGTAGGTGGCAAAGGATCCGGAAACCGGCATGTAGGCGGCAAGCTCGCCCAGGCTGGTCATCAGGAAGTAGACCATCGCCCCGATGAGGATGTAGGCGGCAAGCGCGCCTCCGGGGCCGGCCTGCGAGACCGACGCGCCCGAGGCCACAAAAAGCCCGGTACCGATCGACCCGCCGATGGCGATCATGGTGAGATGGCGCGCGCGCAAGGTGCGGCGCAAGCCCGGCGTCTCTGAGGACGGGGTAGCGTGTTCTGGCATGGATACAGAGTGGTCGATTTTGCTCGGATCGCGAATCAAATCGACGAAATGTGACGAGACGTCCCCGCGCCTGATGGGCACCCGGCGAACGAAATGCGCGACTCTATCAAAACCGTCACGTAGCGGGCAAAAAATCCATGCCCCAGCACACGCGTTTGAACCCCGCCGGGGCGTACCGCATCGCCCGCCAGACGGCGCCGTGCAGCGCAAAAATAAAAATTGAACGACCGTGCTATTTTGTGTATTCTGTGTCGAGTCGCGGCCTTACCGCGCGTTAAAAAAACGATAGTTGAGAGACAGTTCAACCGCGAGGCACGGTGCGCCTGATCTGCCGGCCCTCGCATCACCAAAGGAACCAGCATGACTGCGGAGTACAAGGTCCAGGACGGCGTTGCCGTCATCACGCTCAGCAACCCGCCCGTCAACGGCCTTGGCCACTCCACGCGCCTGGGCATCGTTGAAGGCATGGTGAAAGCGGGCGACGACGCCAACGTCAAGGCCATCGTCATCACCGGTGCGGGCAAGGCCTTCTCGGGCGGCGCCGATATCCGCGAATTCAATACGCCCAAGGCGACGCAAGAGCCGACGCTGCACGCCGTCATCAAAGCCGTTGAGTCGAGCAACAAGCCGGTCGTGGCGGCCATCCATTCGGTGGCGATGGGCGGTGGGCTGGAACTGGCGATGGGCTGCCATTTCCGCGTGGCCGCACCGGGCGCGCAGATCGCGCTGCCCGAAGTCAAGCTGGGCATCCTGCCGGGCGCAGGCGGCACGCAGCGCCTGCCGCGCGCCATCGGCCTGGAACCGGCCTTGAACATGATTGTGTCTGGTAACGCCATCCCGTCGGAAAAGCTGGCCAAGAGCGGCCTGTTCGATCAGATGATCGAAGGCGACCTAATGGCCGGCGCCATCGATTTCGCCCTGAAGGCCGCTGCCGAAGGCAAGCTGCCGAAGCTGCGCGATCGCAAGGTCGAGCACGACAACCCGCAAGGCTTCCTGCAATTTGCCCGTAACACTGTGGCGGCAGTCGCAAAGAACTTCCCGGCGCCGGGCAAGTGCGTCGACGCCGTGCAGGCCGCTGTGGAAAAGCGCTTTGACGACGGCATCAAGTTTGAGCGCGACTTGTTCATCGAACTGGTGAATACGTCGGAATCGCGCGCGCTGCGCCACGCTTTCTTTGGCGAACGCGCTGCAAGCAAGATCCCCGATGTGCCGGAAGACACGCCGGTGCGCAAGGTGGAGAAGGTCGCCGTGATCGGCGCCGGCACAATGGGCGGCGGTATCTCGATGAACTTCCTCAACGCAGGCATTCCGGTCACGATGCTGGAAACCAAGCAGGAAGCACTGGACCGCGGCGTCGCCACCATCCGCAAGAACTACGAGAACAGCGCCAAAAAAGGCAAGCTCACGCAAGAGAAGGTCGAGCAGCGCATGGCCTTGCTGACCCCGACGCTGTCCTACGACGACATCAAGGACGCCGACCTCGTCATCGAGGCCGTATTCGAAGAAATGGGCGTCAAGGAAGTCGTGTTCAAGAAGCTGGATGAAGTCGTCAAGCAGGGCGCGATCCTGGCGTCGAACACCTCCACGCTGGATGTCGACAAGATCGCCAGCTTCACCAAGCGCCCGCAAGACGTGGTCGGCATGCACTTCTTCAGCCCGGCCAACGTGATGAAGCTGCTGGAAGTCGTTCGCGGCAAGGAAACTGCCAAGGACGTGCTGGCCACTGTCATGAAGCTGGCCAAGGCCATCAAGAAGACGGCGGTTGTGTCCGGCGTGTGTGACGGCTTCATCGGCAACCGCATGATCGAGCAATACAGCCGACAGGCCGGCTATCTGCTGGACGAAGGCGCGCTGCCGGAGCAGGTCGACAAGGCCATCGAGAAGTTCGGCTTTGCGATGGGCCCGTTCCGTATGGGCGATCTGGCCGGCAACGACATCGGCTGGGCCATCCGCAAGCGTCGCGCCGTAGACAAACCGGACATCGTCTATTCGAAGACCGCCGATCTGCTGTGCGAGATGGGCCGCTTCGGCCAGAAGACGGGCGGTGGCTGGTACGACTACAAGGCGGGCGACCGCAAGCCGTATCCAAACCAGCAGGTCAACGACATGATCGTCCAGCACTCGAAGGATCTGGGCATCACCCGCCGCAAGATTTCGGACGAAGAAATCGTCGAGCGTCTGGTGTTCGCGCTGGTCAACGAAGGCGCCAAGATCCTGGAAGAGGGCATTGCCTCCAAGGCGTCGGATATCGACATGGTCTACCTGACTGGCTACGGCTTCCCGCTGTTCCGCGGCGGCCCGATGCTCTACGCAGATACCGTCGGCCTGTACAACGTCGCACAAGCCATGCACCGCTACAGCAAGGGCTACCACGGCGAAGCGTGGAAGCCGGCGCCGCTGCTGCAGAAGCTGGCCGACGAAGGCAAAGGCTTTAACGGTTGATGCGCGGCTAACCGACCAAGCAACTAAGCGACTAAGCAACCGCCATGCAACTTACGCCCACTGACTGCCTGCTGATCATCGATGTGCAGAACGATTTTCTGCCCGGCGGTGCGCTGGCTGTGCCGGACGGCGACCAGGTTATCCCGGTCGTGAACCAGCTCGCCAAGGCATTCGGACGCGTGGTGCTGACGCAGGATTGGCACCCACGCGAGCACGTATCGTTCGCGGCCAACCATCCCGGCACGGAACCATTCGGCATGATCGATTTGCCGTATGGCGCCCAGGTGCTGTGGCCGGTGCACTGCGTTCAGCACAGCAGCGGCGCAGCGCTTGCCGATGGGCTGGACGTGCCGCACGCGCAGTTGATCGTCCGCAAGGGCTATCACCCGCACATCGACAGCTACTCCGCATTTTTTGAAGCGGATCGCAAGACGCCGACAGGCCTGCTGGGCTACCTGCGCGAGCTTGGAATCAAGCGCGTGTTCTGCGTCGGGCTGGCCACCGATTTTTGCGTGGCATGGTCGGCGTTGGATGCAAGGGCGGCGGGGCTGGAAGTGGCTGTCATTGAGGATGCCTGTCGCGCCATCGATCTGAATGGGTCGCTTGCGCAGGCCTGGCAGCACATGACGGATGCGGGCATCGCACGGTTGCAGTCGCCGGACGTTTTGAACGGATAACAGAGATACCGGGCGCCTGCCGATGCGGTGCGCCCGCCACCAGATACGAGGAGCAACACCATGACCGAAGCAGTCATCGTTTCCACCGCACGTACCGGCCTGGCCAAGAGCTGGAAGGGCGCCTTCAACATGACGCACGGCGCTACGCTGGGCGGCCACGCGGTTCAGCATGCCATCGAGCGCGCCAAGATCGAGCCGGGCGAAGTGGAAGACATCCTGATGGGCTGTGCGAACCCGGAAGGTGCAACAGGCGCCAACATCGCTCGCCAGATTGCTCTGCGTGCCGGCTGCCCCGTGACCGTGCCGGGCGCAACCGTCAACCGTTTCTGCTCGTCGGGCCTGCAGACCATCGCCATGGCCGCACAGCGCGTGATTGCCGATGAAGGCGACATCTTCGTGGCTGGCGGCGTGGAATCCATCTCGTGCGTGCAGCAGGAGATGAACCGCCACATGATGACCGAAGGCTGGCTCAACAAGCACAAGCCAGAAATCTACTGGAACATGCTCCAGACCGCCGAGAACGTCGCCAAGCGCTACAACATCGCCAAGGAACGCATGGACGAGTACGGCGTGCAAAGCCAGCAGCGCGCCGCCGCCGCTGCTGCTGCTGGAAAGTTCAACGACGAAATCGTCCCGATGACGACGGTGATGGGCGTGGCCGATGCCAAGACCGGCCAGCTCATGACCCGCGAAGTCACGATCTCCGCCGATGAAGGGATTCGCCCCGACACGACGCTTGAAGGCGTGGCAAAAATTCGCTCCGCCGTGCCGGGCGGCGTGGTCACTGCCGGCAATGCCAGCCAGTTCTCCGACGGCGCATCCGCTGCCGTGGTGATGAATGGCAAGGTGGCAGCCGCCAAGGGCCTGCAGCCGCTGGGCGTGTTCCGCGGCTTTGCCGTGGCAGGTTGCGAGCCGGACGAAATGGGCATCGGCCCCGTCTTTGCCGTGCCCAAGCTGCTGAAGAAGGCCGGTCTCAAGGTTGAAGACATCGGCCTGTGGGAACTGAACGAAGCGTTTGCCGTGCAGGTGCTGTACTGCGCTGACAAGCTGGGCATTCCGATGGACCGCCTGAACGTCAACGGCGGCGCCATCGCCGTGGGCCACCCGTATGGCGTGTCGGGCGCACGCCTGGTCGGCCACGCACTGATCGAAGGCAAGCGCCGTGGCGTCAAGTACGTGGTCGTGACCATGTGCATCGGCGGCGGCCAAGGCGCAGCCGGCCTGTTCGAGGTGCTCTAAACAGACAGGCTCCCGCTCAAAACGGGAGCCTGTTTTGTTTCTGCCAGAGCTGGCTTGATCGCCATCTCGGGCGCGCCTTTCTTTGCTTACTTTCTTTGGCAAGACAAAGAAAGTGAGTCGGGCCCGGCAGGGTACGGAACCAGGGATTGACCCAAAGCCCTCGCCCGGGCAGGGCACGAAACACAGGATGCACCACCAACATCATGTCCTCGAAACTGCTATCCCGCCGCGACCTCAGCTTCCTGCTCTACGAATGGCTCAACGTTGAATCGCTCACGCGCATTCCGCGTTACGCAGACCACTCCCGCGAAACCTTCGACGCCGCGCTCGACACGTGTGAGCGCATCGCAACAGACCTGTTCGCCCCGCATAACAAGAAAAACGACCAAGAAGAACCGCACTTCGACGGCACCAAGGTCCACATCATTCCCGAGGTCAAGGCAGCGCTGGACGCCTTCAACAAAGCGGGCCTGATGGCTGCCGGGCAGGACTTTGAACGCGGTGGCATGCAACTGCCCACCGTGGTCGAGAAAGCCGGCTTCGGTTTCTTCAAGGCCGCCAACGTCGGCACCAGCTCATACCCGTTCCTCACCATCGGCAACGCGAATCTGCTGCTCGCGCACGGCACGCCCGCGCAAATCGAGACGTTCGTGCAGCCCGAGATGGAAGGCCGCTTCTACGGCACGATGTGCCTATCGGAGCCGCAGGCGGGCTCGTCGCTGTCGGACGTCGTCACGCGGGCCGAATACGAAGGCGAGTCGCCACTTGGCGCGCAATATCGCCTGACCGGCAACAAGATGTGGATTTCCGCCGGTGAACACGAGCTGTCCGAAAACATCGTCCACCTCGTGCTGGCGAAGATTCCCGGCCCGGACGGCAAGCTGATTCCCGGTGTGAAGGGCATTTCGCTCTTCATCGTTCCAAAATTTCTCGTCAACGCCGATGGCTCGCTCGGCGAGCGCAACGACGTGGTGCTGGCCGGCTTGAACCACAAGATGGGCTATCGCGGCACGACCAACTGCCTGCTGAACTTTGGCGAAGGCACGCAGTTCCGCCCGAAGGGCGCAGATGGCCAGCCGCGCGCTGGCGCCATCGGTTACCTCGTCGGCGAGCCGCACAAGGGCCTCGCGTGCATGTTCCACATGATGAACGAGGCACGTATCGGCGTTGGCATGGGCGCAACGATGCTCGGCTACACAGGCTATCTGCATGCGGTGGACTACGCGCGCAATCGCCCGCAGGGCCGTCCGGTCGGGCCGTCGGGCAAGGATGCGGCGTCTGCGCAAATCCGCATCATCGATCACGCCGACGTGCGTCGCATGCTGCTCGCACAAAAGGCCTACGTGGAAGGCGCCCTCGGCCTGAACCTGTATTGCGCCAAGCTCGTCGATGAAGAACGCGGAGAAACCGACGCGGCCAAGCGCGCCAAACTCGGCCTGCTGCTCGACATCCTCACGCCGATTGCGAAGAGCTGGCCGTCGCAGTGGTGCCTGGAGGCCAACAGCCTGGCGATCCAGGTGCACGGCGGTTACGGCTACACGCGCGAATACAACGTCGAGCAGTTCTACCGCGACAACCGCCTGAACCCGATTCACGAGGGCACGCACGGCATCCAGGGTCTGGACCTGCTGGGCCGCAAGGTCGTGATGCAGGACGGCGCTGCCTTCGCCGCGCTGGGTGAGCGTGTGCAGGCCACCGTCGGCCGCGCGTTGGAAACCGAGGACGAAACGCTGGTCGGCTACGGCCGCGCGCTTGGCATGGCGACGCAGAAACTGGCCAAGGTCACACAGACGCTGTGGGCCGCCGGCGATCCGCGCGTGACGCTTGCGAATGCCTCCGTCTATCTGGAAGCGTTTGGCCATGTCGTCATCGCGTGGATCTGGCTGGAGCAGGCACTGGCCGCCGCCAAGGCCCTGCCAAACGCACAAGGCGAAGACGCTGATTTCTACCGCGGCAAGCTGCAGGCCGCGCGCTACTTCTTCCAGTGGGAACTGCCGAAGATCGACCCTCAGATCGTGCTGCTGGGCTCGCTCGACACGACCACGCTGGACATGCAGGACGCCTGGTTCTGACGGTAACTCACAACGACAACGAGACACAGGAGACACCATGGGTACGCTCAAGCATCTGTTTGATCTTTCCGGTAAGACGGCGCTCATCACGGGCGGCTCACGCGGGCTCGGCCTGCAGATTGCAGAAGCTCTGGGCGAGCAGGGCGCGCGCATCGTTCTATCTGCCCGCAAGGCCGATGAACTGAAGGAGGCGCAGGCACACCTGAAGTCGCTCGGCATCGAGGCCGACTGGATTGCAGCTGACGGCGCCATCGAAGCCGACATTCAGCGCCTGGCCGACGAGGCGCTGGCCAAGCTCGGCCATGTCGACATCCTCGTCAACAACGCGGGCGCAACGTGGGGCTCGCCGGCGGAAGACCACCCGGTCGAAGCCTGGGACAAGGTGATGAACCTGAACATCCGCGGCCTGTTCCTGCTCACGCAGCAGATCGGCAAGCGCTCGATGATCCCGCGCAAGTATGGAAAGATCGTCAATGTGGCGTCGATTGCGGGCCTGAAGGGCAATCCGCCGGGCTCGCTGGACACGATTGCGTACAACACCAGCAAGGGCGCAGTGGTCAACTTCACGCGCGCGCTGGCGGGCGAGTGGGGCGAGCACAACATCACCGTCAACGCGATTGCGCCGGGCTTCTTCCCATCGAAGATGACACGCGGCTCGCTGGAAAAGCTCGGTGTGGACAAGCTGACCGAGAAATCCCCGCTGCACCGCATTGGCGACGACGAAGACCTAAAGGGCGTGGCCGCGCTGTTCGCGTCGGATGCCTCCAAGCACATCACTGGCCAGATCCTCGCCGTCGACGGCGGCGTGAGCGTGGTCTAATTTCGGCTGCTTCTCACTCTTTCTGACGCAGCATGAACGCAGACAACAACGGTTTTCCGATCGACATCCCTTTCCTGAAGCTTCTCGGCATGCGCTGCCTGAAGGTGGCCGATGGCGAGGGCGTGGTCGAGCTCGCCCTCGAAGCGCAGCACATGAACAGCTGGGAAATGGCCCACGGCGGTGTGACCATGACGATGCTCGACGTCGCCATGGCCATGGCGGGCCGCTCGGCCGACGTGCACGGCCGCGGCGTGGTCACGATCGAGATGAAGACGGCGTTCATGCAGCCCGGGCGCGGCACGCTCAAGGCGAGCGCGCGTTGCGTGCATCAGTCCACCACCATGGCGTTCTGCGAAGGCGAGGTGCGCGACGCAGATGACAAGCTGGTCGCGCGCAGTTCAGGGACCTTCAAGTTCGTCAAGCGTATGCCGCCGCCGCGCACCCCCGAACCCGGCGCGGACGGCTGACCAGGCAACACCGAAGTTGCAGTACCCAGTTGCACACCGGACAGCGTCCGACACACAAGAAGAGCAACCACGGAGACAACCCATGCAACAACCTGCGCGGCGGACGGCGTCTGCCCTTGCCATCACTCTGCTTTGCTGCACTGGACTGACCATGACCCTGGAAGGATGCGCCTCCAACTCCGCGCCGGTTGACGCACCAGCCGCCAGTGCATCGACCGCCGTGCAGCCGCCACCGGCGCCCAATCCGCCGATGCAGAAGCCGCTCACGGCAGACGAATCTGATCCGAACAAGATGGGCTGGATGCAAGGCTTCCCGCCGCCACCCGATCGCATCGTCCGCTTTGATCTGGCGGGCAACATGTTCCCACGCACGCGCTATGGCTACAGCCACGTGCGCGAGTTTGTGCCGACGCGCGTTGTGTGGCACGGCGACGGTCCTGTCAGCAAGCTGCCGCGCGCGGAGCGTGACATCAGCGGCGTGCTGTTTACCGATCCGAACGACACGCGCCGCACGTTTGCCGAAGCGCTCAAGCTGACCTACACCGACGGCATCCTCGTCATGCACAAGGGCAAGGTGGTCTACGAGCGCTACTTTGGCGCGCTCGATGCGCATACGCAGCACATCGCCATGTCGGTCACGAAATCGTTTGTCGGCACGCTGGCCGCCATGCTGGTGGCGGACGGCAAGCTCGATCCGGCGGCTCCGGTCACGCAGTACGTGCCCGAACTCAAGGACAGCGCGTACGGCGACGCCACCGTACGTCAAGTCATGGACATGACCGTGGGCGTGCGCTATTCCGAGAACTATGCGGACCCGAACGCCGACGTCTGGGCCTACGCCCGGGCCGGCGGCATGCTGCCGCGCCCGGCCGGCTACAAGGGCCCCGACAATTTCTACGATTACCTGACGACGCTGCGCAAGGAAGGCGAGCACGACGCGGAGTTCGCGTACAAGACCGTCAACGCTGAAACGCTGGCGTGGATCGTGCGCCGTGCGTCGAACAAATCGCTGGCGGCGCTGCTGTCCGAGCGCATCTGGCAACCGATGGGCGCACAGGACGATGCGTACTTTTCGGTCGACAGCATTGGTACGGAATCGGGCGGCGGTGGGCTGAACACCACGCTGCGCGATCTGGCACGCTTTGGCGAGATGATCCGCAACGACGGCCGCTTCAACGGCAAGCAGATCCTGCCCAAAAGCGTGATCGACGACATTCGCCGCGGCGGCGACCCGGCCAAGTTTGCCAAGGCAGGCTACACGACGCTGCCCGGCTATTCGTATCGCAACATGTGGTGGGTTTCGGGCAATGACCATCACACGTTCGAAGCGCGCGGCATCCATGGCCAGCGCATCTATATTGATCCGGTGGCCCAGATGACGATCGTGCGCTATGCCTCGCACCCGGTCGCCGCCAATGCTGCCAATGATCCGGTCACGCATCGCGCATATGCGGCGCTGGCCGAGTACTTCATGCAACACAAGTAACAACCTGACCCAACACCGATATCCGATATTCAGGAGCGTTTTTCATGTCGAAGACCTATCAGCGCATCGTTCTGGCTTCGCGCCCGCAAGGGGCCGTGACGCCCGACAATTTCCGCCTGGAGACGGTGGACCTCCCCGAGCTGCAAGACGGCCAGGTGCTGGTGCGCAACCATTTTCTGTCGCTCGATCCGTACATGCGCGGCCGCATGAATGACAGCAAGTCGTATGCGGAGCCGCAGCCGCTTGATGAAGTGATGATCGGCGGCACCGTTGGCGTGGTGGAAGCGTCCAAGAATCCGTCGTTTGCCGTGGGCGATGCCGTGGTCGGCATGTTTGGCTGGCAGGAAGTAGGGGTGTCAGACGGCCGCGGCATTCAGAAGGTTGATACGCGCCACATTCCGCTGTCGGCGTATCTCGGTTCGGTCGGTATGCCGGGCGTGACGGCTTGGTATGGCCTGAACAAGATCATGCATCCGAAGCCCGGCCAGACCGTCGCGGTGAGCGCCGCTTCGGGCGCAGTCGGCAGCGTGGTGGGGCAGCTTGCCAAGCTCAAGGGCTGCCGCGCCGTGGGCTTTGCCGGCGGCAAGGACAAGTGCGATTACGTGGTCAACGAACTGGGCTTTGATGCCTGCATCGACTACAAGGCCGCCAAGGATCCGAAGGAGCTGTACAAGATGCTCAAAGAGGCGACGCCCGATGGCATCGACTCGTATTTCGAGAACGTGGGTGGCTCGATCCTGGATGCGGTGCTCTCGCGCATGAACGCGTTCGGCCGCATCGCCATGTGCGGCATGATCGCCGGTTACGACGGCCAGCCGCTGCCGCTGCAGAACCCGCAATTGATCCTGGTGTCGCGCCTGACCATCGAGGGCTTCATCGTCTCTGAACACATGGACGTGTGGCCGGAAGCACTGCGCGAGCTGGGCGGTTTCGTGGCGCAGGGCAAGCTGAAGTTCCGCGAGAGCGTGGCAGAGGGCCTGGCGAGCGCACCGGAAGCGTTCATGGGCCTGCTCAAGGGCAAGAACTTCGGCAAGCAACTCGTCAAGCTGGTTTGAGTTGAGCCGCATGCGGACTGTCAATCGCTTGACAGTCCGCCGGGCGAGGGCCGCCACAGAATGGCCCCACCCACAACAAACGCGTGAAGGAGACACCATGAACGCACCTGAAACCGCACAGGCCAAGCGGCCCGACAGCATGACGGCCAACCTCAGCCCCGAGGCCGCAGCCCGCTACCGCAACCTGCCGCGCCCGCCGCAATTCGCCACGGTTGAAGAAGAGCGCCTGCACCGCAAACAGCGCCTGGCTGCAGCGTTTCGCCTGTTCTCGAAATTCGGTTTCGACGAAGGCGTGGCCGGCCACATCACGGCGCGCGATCCGGAACACCAGGACAGCTTCTGGGTGAACCCCTTCGGTGTGCATTTCAGCCAGGTGACGGTGTCGAACCTCATCCGCTGCGATCACCATGGCAACGTGGTTGAAGGCGATTACCCCGTCAACGCCGCCGCATTTGCGATTCACTCCCGCGTGCATCAGGCACGACCGGATGCTGTCGCCGCTGCGCACTCGCACAGCACATATGGGCGCGCGTGGTCGACGCTCGGCCGCAAGCTCGACCCGCTCACGCAAGACGTGTGCGCCTTTTATGGCGACCACGCCGTGTACGACGATTTCGGCGGTGTGGTGGTCGAGCTGGACGAGGGCCAGCGCATTGCTGAGGCGCTGGGCGACAACAAGGCTGCCATCCTGCAGAACCATGGTCTGCTGACGGTCGGCAAGACGGTCGACGAAGCCGCATGGTGGTTCATCACGATGGAGCGCTCCTGCCAGGTGCAGTTGCTGGCCGAAGCCGCCGCTGCGCGCACTGGCGACGCACCGCGCACGATTTCCGATGCCGCTGCCCGTCAGGCGTATTCCATCGTCGGGTCGGCGCAGGCGGGGTGGTTCCAGTTCCAGCCGCTGTATGCGCGCATCGTTAAAGAACAACCCGATCTGCTCGACTGATCGGCATTACAAATTTCTGGAGCACGCATGACGGACTTGATCCTGCATCACTACGCCACCTCGCCGTTTTCAGAGAAGGTGCGTTTGATCCTTGGCTACAAGGACCAGCCGTGGAAATCCGTCACGGTGCCCGTGATCCTGCCCAAGCCGGACGTGATGCCGCTCACCGGCGGCTACCGGCGCACGCCGTTCCTGCAGATCGGCGCGGACATCTATTGCGATACCGCGCTGATCGCGCAGGTCTTGGAGTCGATTCACCCTGCACCGACGCTGTATCCCGCAGACCATGCCGCAGCGGTGTTTTCGATGGCGCAGTGGGCCGATACGACGCTGTTCTGGGCTACCGCAACTTTCGTGACGCAGCCGGCGGGCTTCCAGAGCCTGTTCGGTGATGCGCCGGAAGCCTTCGTCAAAGCCTTCGTGGAAGACCGCAAGGCAATGCGTGTGGGCGGCACCGGCTTGCGCACGCCGCTGCCGGAGGCCACCTCCACGCTGCAGGTGTTTCTCGCCCAGTTGGAGCGGCAGTTTGCGACAGGCGAACGCATCTTCCTGTTTGGCGAGCAGCCGACCGTGGCCGATTTTTCCGTCTACCACTGCCTGTGGTTCATCCGCCGAGCAACAGCGGTGGCCGGCATTCTTGATGCGCACCCGGAAGTCGTCGCATGGATGCATCGCGTTGCGGCATTCGGTCACTCGCAAGCGCAACCGATGACGCCTGCCGAAGCATTGGACATTGCCAAGGCCGCCACACCACGCGCGTTGACTGAAACGAACGCCACCTTCGACGACAGCCACGGCCTGCCCAAGGGCACGCGCGTGACGGTGGCCGCAGTTGACTACGGCGTCGATCCCGTCGAAGGGGACCTCGTGGTCTCCACACGCGACAGTGTCGGCGTGTTGCGCGAAGACCCGCGCGTCGGCCAGGTGGTGGTGCATTTTCCGCGCGTCGGTTATGCCGTGCGCAAGGTTGAGGCGGCAGGCTGACACGGCTTTGCCATCTCGATCGCCTTTCCTATTACAACGACATCAGTGAGACACGTATGAAGCAATTCGCAGGCGGTGTGGCCGTCATCACGGGCGGTGCGTCGGGTTTCGGCAAGGAGTTCGCCAAGATCGGTGCCGGGTTGGGCATGAAGCTGGTGCTGGCCGATATCCAGCAGGATGCGCTGGATGCCGCCGTGGCCGAATTCTCGGCCCAGGGCGTGGAAGTGATTGGCCTGCGCGTCGACGTGTCGAAGGTGGAAGACGTGCAGGCGTTGGCCGATGCTGCCATCAAGGCGTTCGGCAAGGTCAACCTGCTGTTCAACAACGCCGGCGTGGGCGCTGGTGGCCTGGTGTGGGAGAACTCCGAGCGCGACTGGGATTGGGTGCTCGGCGTGAACCTGCACGGCGTCATCCACGGTGTGCGCATCTTCACGCCGCTGATGCTGGAAGCCGCCAAGAAAGATCCGTCATACGAGGGCCATATCGTCAATACGGCGTCGATGGCGGGGCTGCTGAATGCGCCGGCCATGGGCATCTACAACGTGTCCAAGCACGCGGTGGTGGCGCTGTCCGAATCGCTGTACCAAGACTTGAGCCTGGTCACCGAACAGATCCATTGCTCGGTGCTGTGCCCGTACTTCGTGCCGACCGGCATCACGCAGTCTGACCGCAACCGCCCGCAGGATCTGGCGAACACGGCACCGCCCACCAAGTCGCAGCTCGTTTCGCGCGCCATGTCGGAAAAAGCGGTCAGCTCCGGCAAGGTCACCGCCGAGCAGGTCGGCCAGATGACTTTCGACGCGATCCGCAACGCGGGCTTCTATATCTACTCGCACCCGCATGCACTCGCGCCTGTGCAACATCGCTTTGAAGACATCATCTCGCAGCGCAATCCGTCCGATCCGTTTGAAGGCAAGCCGGACGTGCGCGCGCGTCTGGTCGATGCGCTGCGCGGGTAATTCCACCTCTACTGCCCCAACTCCGAGATCGCCATGAACACTGCAACGGCTGCCGCCATCACGGAATCGCAATTCGCCGATCTGCCAAACGGCACGCGGCTGCATTACGCCAGCGCCGGCAAGCGTGGCGCGCCGCTGATGCTGTTCGTTCACGGCTTTCCGGAGTTCTGGTACGAGTGGGAAGCGCAGCTTGCTGCGTTTGGCGACACGCACTTTGCCGTGGCGCCCGACATGCGCGGCTACAACCTGTCGAGCAAGCCGGCCGCGGTGGATGCGTATCGCCCGAAGTTCCTGGTGCAGGATCTGACGCAGTTCATCACGGCGCTGGGCTACGAGCGCGCCATCGTGGTGGCGCACGATTGGGGCGGGGCGATCTGTTGGAACCTTGCCATCCAGCATCCGGAGTTGGTCGAGCGGCTGGTGATCGTCAATTCGCCGCATCCTTGGGTGTTTGCGAATGCGCTGCTCAGCGATCCGGCGCAGCAGGCCTCATCGGCGTATATGAACTGGCTGCGCCAGCCGGGTTCGGAAGACGCGCTCGCCGCAAACGACTTCGAAAAGCTTGAAGGTTTCTTTCACGGCATGGGGCAGCCGGTGGCGGAATGGTTCACGCGCGAGGTGCGAGCGCGCTATCACACGGCCTGGAGCCAGCCGGGTGAGGGTGGCTCCCACGGCCTGACCGGTGGCGTGAACTACTACCGCGCCTCACCGTTGCATCCGCCCACGGAGGGCGTTGCGCCGTTGCGCATCGACCAGATGCCGCCCGAGGCGTTTGTCGTAAAGGTGCCTACGCTCGTGATCTGGGGCGAGATGGACATGGCGCTGCCGAAAAGCCTGCTCAATGGGCTGGAGCGTTTCATTCCCGACATGCGCCTGGAGCGCATCCCCAATGGCACGCACTGGGTCGTGCACGAACAACCGGAGCGCATTACCGCGCTGATCCGGTCGTTCGTTTCCTGAGCACCTGCGTTAGTTACATCGACTCCGCCAGCATGCGGCGGTAGTCGTCTGCCGTGGCGATGCGCGGGTTGGTCTTGTGGCAATGGTCGAGCAGGGCGCCTTCCACCACGTGTTCCAACGCATCTTCCGGCACGCCCATCTGGCGCAGTCCGGTCGGCAGGCCGAGGCGCGCCGTCAGGTCATGCACCGCCTGGGCGAGGTCCGCGCCGGCCGGCAGGTTCATCACGCGGCGCATGCGCGCATAGCGGTTGTCTCGCACCACCGTCTCGGCCGTCTCGTTGAAGCGCAGCACCGCCGGCAACACCACCGCGTTGAGCGTGCCGTGATGCAGCCCCGTTTTGCCATCGACTTTGACGCCGCCGAGCGGGTGCGACAACGAATGCACGCACCCCAGCCCCTTCTGAAACGCCATCGCGCCCTGCATCGACGCGCTCATCATGTTCAGCCGCGCATCGCGGTCAGCGCCATCGCGCGTGGCGCGCTCGATGTTGGCCCACGCACGCTCGAGGCCATCCAGCGCAATGCCGTCCGCAGGCGGGTTGAATGCGGGTGCGAGAAAGGTTTCGATGCAATGCGCAATCGCATCCATGCCGGTGGCGGCCGTCAGCGCGGGCGGCAGACCCAGCGTCAGTTCCGCATCGCAGATGGCTGACTTGGGCAGCAGGTGCCACGAGTGGAAGCCAAGCTTGCGGCCGTCTTCCAGAATGATGATCGCGCCACGTGCCACCTCGCTACCCGTACCGGCCGTGGTGGGGATCGCAATCAACGGCGCCGCCGCTTCGGTGATCTTCGTGCTGCCGCCCTCGATGGTCGCGTAGGTGGTGAGTGGCTCCGGATGCGTTGCCGCAATCGCAATCCCCTTGGCCAAATCGATCGACGAACCGCCGCCGATGGCGATCAGCCCGTCGCAACCGGCGTCTTTGTATTGCGCGGTGGCTTTGAGCACCATCGCCTCGGTCGGGTTGGAAGGCGTCTCGTCGAACACGGTGACGGGCAGGCCGCCCGTGGCGTCAATCGCGCGCTGTGCAAGACCGGCGGCAGCCACGCCTTTGTCGGTCACGATCATCGGCCGGCGGATGCCGACGCGTGCGCATTCGCTTTTCAGTTCATTGACGGTGCCAAAACCAAGGTGGACGTGGGTGAGGTAGAAGATGAGGGCCATGCTGTCTCCGGAGGGTGTTTGTCTGCGTCGCCCGTCTTGCCGTGCGGGCGTGGTTCAATGGATACTCCGATGATAGCCAAATTAGAACGATCGTTCAGTTCTCGCCCTCATGCAGCACCCGTCTCTCGACTCGCACGTCGCCCAGTTACTCGATCTGGTGGCGCGTGCCAAGCGTCCGCCGTTGAATGCACTTGATCCAGCCGACGCCAAGATCGCCTACGAAAAGAGCAGTCCCATTGTCGACATCCCGGCCATCCCGCTGGAAGCCGTGCACGACCTGACGGTGCCGGCGCGCGACGGCCATGCCATCCCCATTCGCACATACGCGGCGCGCGAAGCCAACTGGGCAGATCCATTGCCGTTACTGGTGTATTTCCACGGCGGCGGTTTTACCGTGGGCAGCATCAAGACGCACGATCAGCTTTGCCGGTCGCTGGCGGCCAAATCAGGCGCAATGGTGTTGTCGGTGGATTACCGGCTTGGGCCGGAGTGGAAATTTCCCACCGCGGCGAACGACGCGTTTGACGTGCTTCAGTGGGTGTTCGATGAAGCCGCCACCATCGGCGCCGACCCGGCACGCATCGCTTTCGGCGGCGACAGCGCGGGCGGAACGCTGGCCGCAGTGACTGCCATCGAGGCACGCAACCGCGGCCTGGCACCAGTGCTGCAACTGCTGATCTATCCGGGTACCACCGCGCGTGAATCCACGCCGTCGCACCGCGAGTTTGCCGAGGGCTACTTGCTCACGCAGGAGATGATCCACTGGTTCTTCTCGCAATACCTGCGCAGTGATGCCGACCGCGACGACTGGCGTTTTGCCCCGCTGGATGCCGGTGGCCACGGCGCAGACGTCACAGGCGTGTGCCCCGCGTGGATTGCCGTGGCCGGCTTCGACCCGATCCGCGACGCAGGCATCGGCTACGCCAACAAGCTGCGCGCTGCAGAGGTCCCGGTCGAGCTGAAACTGTACGAAGGCATGATTCACGACTTCTTCAAGATCGGGCGCTTCGTGCCAGCCGTCGAAGACGCGCACCGCGATGCTGCAAACGCACTACGCCGCGCCTTCGGCACCGAGACCGAATCCCCCTGACGAAAGCACAAAAGGAGACCGCATGGCGATCGAGGATTTCCGCCACAGCACGCCCCTGCGCGTACGCTGGGCCGAAGTCGATGCGCAGAGCATCGTCTTCAACGGCCACTACCTGCTGTACGCCGATGTGTGCATCACCGAATACTGGCGCAGCATCGGCGTGCGGTATCCGGTGGATGTGGTCGACACCTTTGGCGTGGATTTCTACGTGGTCAAATCCACGCTCGAATATCATGCCTCCGCGCGCTTTGACGATGAGCTGGACCTGCGCTGCCGTGTGGCGCGTCTGGGCCGCTCCAGCATGCGCTTTATCATCGAGATGTATCGCGCAGACGAACACCTCGTCACCGGCGAGGTCATCTATGTGTGTGCCGACCCTGCCACCCAGACCTCCGCGCCGATTCCCGACACGCTGCGCGAGCGCATCCTTAACTTTGAAGTTCTGAAGCCTGAAGTGTGAGAACTGAGCATGACTGCCCCTGAATCTGTCCGCCCGCTTGCCGGTGTTGAAGTTGCCCGCTGGGACGCCGTGCGCGAAGAAGCGCGCGCCATCCGCTACGACGTGTTCGTCACTGAACAAGGTGTGCCCGTTGAACTGGAATGGGACGCGTGGGATGACCAGTGCTGGCACGCGCTGGCACACGACACGGCCGGGCGCGCTGTCGCCACGGGCCGCCTGCTGCCCGACGGCCATATCGGCCGGATGGCGGTGCGCAAGGAGGCGCGGGGCACGGGCGTTGGCGCGCGCGTGCTGGACGCCTTGATCGACAAGGCGCAGTCGCTCGGTTACCCCGAGCTGATCCTGAACGCGCAAACCCACGCCATGCCGTTCTATGTACGTGCGGGCTTTACGGCCGAGGGCGAAGAGTTTGAAGAGGCCGGCATTCCGCACCGGACCATGCGCCGCGTGCTTACACGTTGATGTCCTGGGCCGCCCTCGCAATGGCTGCGATGGCCACCTGCGCTGCCGGCGACGCGGTTCTGCCGTGCAGCCGCACTATCCCCGTCGTGGATGGCGGCGATAACCAACCCTTCACCGTCAGCCGCACCAGCGCGCCGCTTTCCAGCTCTTCCCGCACGGCGGCGTCCGTGGCTCCCAGCACGGTATCCGTTGTGAGTGCCACCATCTTCAATACGCCGTAGTTGTCGCACTCCAGCGCGATGCTGGCCTCCTGACCTGCCGGCAGGCCAAGCAGCATCGCCAGCTCCACCTTTGACGGGCTCAGGAGTTTCGGTACGGCAATGCCGTATTCCCAGACTTCACGCAGCGTATGCGTGCGCCCCGCAAGCGGGTGTCCAGCCCGCACGTAGAGGTGAGGGGGCTGGCCTCCAATCAATTGGATATCGAGCGCGGCGTCTTTCGGCATGTCGCGCACATCGGCGGCGAAGAACTCGATGCTCTCGCTTCGCAGGCTCTCTAGCAGTTGCACCCAATTGCCGACTTCCATGCGCAGTGCGACTTGGGGATGCTGCTGCCGCAATTCCTGCAGTGCCCGGGGCATGAGCGTTGCCGTCAGCAGCGGGCCGACACCGAAGGCCGTGTCGCCGAGTTGGCTGTCGCGATACAGATCAACGTCGCGTTGCAGGCAGCGCGCCTCGAACAGCAGGCGCCGCGCGCGTTCGATGACGAACTCGCCGGCGGGCGTGGGGCGCACGTCGCCGGTTTCGCGATCAAACAGGCGGATGCCGAGATCATCCTCGACCGCCTGGATGCTCCGGCTGAATGCGGGCTGGCTCAGATGCACCGCTTGCGCGGCACGCGCGAAGTGCAGCGTATCGGCGAGAGCTACGACGTGACCCAGGCGGCGCAAATCCATGGCGTTGCGTTCTGTGCATCAAATAGATGTTCATTATGCATTGGACGCATTGGCGACGCACTTCTAGGCTTGTCTGCACAACAAAAGCGAGGAGACACCAATGAGTTCGCATATGGAGCACGCGCTGATCGTCGCCTGTATCCTAGGATTTGCCGTCATGGAGTTCGTGACACGGCGCTACCAGGCCAACGTGCGCGGCCGGGCAACCGCCAACGATGCCTGGCTCGAGGTGCTGATGTTTATCAGCCTCGTCGCCGTCACCCAGCCGATCGCGCTCTTGGGAAGCAATGCCCTGTGCAAGTGGCTCATTCCGGCGCAGCACAACGCGTGGGCGGATCTGCCCTGGTGGGCGATGACCGGGCTGCTGCTCATCGGTGACGACCTCACGCAATACCTCTGGCACCGTGCTTCGCACACGCCGCTGCTGTGGCCGCTGCACCGCGCGCATCACAGCGCGTCGTACATGAGCGTGCGCATTACGTACCGCAACAACTTTTTCTACTACCTGATGATGCCGGGGCTGTGGATCGGTGGCGTGGCCGTGTATCTGGGCTTTGGACCTGTCTATGCGGCGTATCTGGTCGTCAAGTTGGCCGTCATTGTGGGCGCGCATTGCGCCTGGCCGTGGGATGCACCGCTGTATCGCGTCCGCGCGCTGCGCCCGCTGATGTGGGTGGTCGAGCGGACGATTTCCACACCTGCCACGCATTGGGCGCATCACGCGCTGACCAACGCCGATGGCATCGGCCACTACAAGGGCAATTTCGGCAACCTGCTGTTCTTCTGGGATGTGCTGTTCGGCACCGCGCATATCACGCGCAAATATCCCGCGAAGATTGGTCTGCAGGACGACGTGCTGTTCGGCGCCGAACGGTGGACGGCGCAGATGTTCTATCCGCTGGTGCAGTCCAGGCGCGAACATTCTGCATTGCGCCCGGGCGGCGCTGCCGTCACCGAAATGGAAATGAAAATGGATCAGAGCGCCAGCGCCAAGCAGGAAGCGGCCTGAGCGGCGGGCCGCTTACGTATCGGCGTGCGTGACGGTATCGAGCACGCCGAGGTAGCGCGTCTCACCAATCTGGCCTTCCGCGTCGAAGCGGCGCTCGGTCACGTCAAAGCAGCCGTCGTGACGGATGCGTACGATCGTGCTGGCGCGCGTGCCATAGCGCGGCGAGCGGATGAAGGCGGCGGAAAGCAGCTTCTCCCATTCGGGGGCCACGCCCGTGGCGGGTAGGGAGGCGGTCGGCGCTTCACGGGTTTCCGAAAGCAGATCGAGATAGCGCGCCACATCCAGGGCGTTGCCGTGCCGGCCCGTGTCTGCGGCCAGGGCCTCGGCAAAGGCGGCCATGCGATGCCGCACCTTGAACCACGGCGTATCGAGCAATGCATTGGACAGCCCGTACAGGCCGGGCGCGAGCTTGCGTGGCGCTTCTGCGCGGTTGCTCGTCCACCAGAGTTCGTCGCGGGTGGCGGTCAGCAGGTTGTACCCGTTGTATGCACGGTCGCGAGCGGTGAGGCTATCGAGATAGGCGGGCACCGACATATCGTCCGCCGTCAGGAAATTCGAGACGAGTTCCCCGCGCGAGCGCGCATCGGGCCGGCGCTCGGACGGCGCACGGTAATTCGTCAGCGCGGCAAAGCGGCCGTCACGCGTCATGCCCATCCACGTACCTGCGTGACCGACCACCTGGGCCATGTCACGCCCAGCCAGCACGTTGGGCGCGTCGCTCCACCACGCAAGCGGCGCGGCAGGGCGGTCATAGAATTCGTCCCGGTTGGCGGCCACCACCAGTGCGTAGTCGGGGTGGGCGTGCCAGGCCGTGAGAATCAAACACATGAGCACTTCCTTTGAACATGCCGCGCAACGAACGGCCAATGGTCAATGTGACGACCTGGGTTGCGCGGGCTTCGGCCAAGCATAGCAGCCTGCCGAATTTTTGCGATGCCGATTGCGGCAGGGCGCCGTCAACTGTTTTCTAGATCGACAAACAGCTCTGCATGGCGTTCACCCGCGACGAATTCACGCGGGCCGCCGGTTTCCCACAGGGCCGCCAGCGTGGCAGCAAATGCGGGCGGTACGTCGGCGTAGGACTCCATCCACGTGGCCTGGCCGTCGCGTGTTTCCGGACGGCGCATCAATGCGCCTGCCACGCCCGTCGCTTCTTCCACGGTATCGAGCCAACGCTGCCAGCGCGGTAGCGCAACGGCGGCGTCATGCTCGGCGATGCGGAAGTAGACGAACAGGTGGTCGGCCATGATGGAGTCCGGTGTCAGGCGTTTTCTGAAACGGGAATGACGTACGGCAGGTTTTGCAACGTCAGCACCGGCCCGTCCGGCGTGGCCAGGTGGATGACAGTGTCGAGCGCGTCCAGCTTCAGCTCGACCAGCAGGTCGGTGCCGCCATCCGGCGCCATGGCTGCGTTGACCACCATGCCGCACGGTTGGTTCGGATCGGTCGCGCTGTAGACCTCGGCACCGGCCGACGTGGGTGCATTCACGTGCGCACGATGCATGCGCCGCTTGAGCGTGCCGCGATACTGGCTGCGCGCCACGATTTCCTGCCCCGGGTAGCAGCCCTTGCGGAAATCGACGCCGCCCAGCAACTCCAGATTCACCATCTGCGGCACGAACTGTTCCTGCGTGGGCAGGGTGATGTGCGGCACACCCGCTTGCAGGCTCAGCCAGTCCCACACTTCGGTGCCCACCAACGACAGGCGCGACGACAGCGTCTTCCAAGCGTCCTGGAAGTGCTCGGCATGGACCATCCATTGATAGCGGGGGCGTCCGCCAGCATCCGGCAGGCGGACGACCGCGCCGAACTGCTGCCCCACCGTGGCGGGCTGCTGCGCCACCGCGTTGACCGTATCCGGTTCAGGCAACACGGCGCCGGCCTCGCGCAACGCTTCCGCCGCATCGGGCCCGGCGACGCCGACGGCGATGAACTCATCCATCGGGCGCAGCTTGGCCTTGGCGCGCAGCACGAACATCGACAGGCGCTTGGTCAACGCCGGAGCGATCGCCTTGTCTGTCTGCAGCACGATCGTATCGGCCTGACGCCACACCAGCAGCGTGGCCAGCAGCCGTCCCTTGGGCGAGCAATAGCCGGCCAGGCGCGCCTGGTTCAAGCCCAAGCCGGTGACGGCATTGGTGAGCTGGTTATGCAGGAATTCGGCCGCATCGGCGCCTTCCACGGCGATGCGCGCAAGATCGGTCGGTGCGCAGAGCACGCTGCCGCGCGTGGCGGCGTCAAATTGCACGTCGAGCGGGGGAAAGCTCAGCGTATCGACAAAATCGTGGAAGACATCGTTCATGGTGTGCGGGGCCGCCTTAGATTGACCGGTATTATATTGGGCTGTCTAACAGGCAGCTTGTGCCCTATCTATCCATTTCAAGAGTGCGGAAATCGCCGGGGTCAGCCGGCTCCGCACGCAGATTCACAACAGAATGTTCTCTTTTCTCAAACGCTTGATCCTGCTGGCGATCCTGATTGTGCTGGCAGCAGCAGGCGGTGTGGTGTGGTGGGCTCAGCAACCCGTGAGCCTGTCGGCCTCGCCGCTGGAGGTGGTGATCAAACCGAACTCGAGCGTGATCTCGGTCGGCAAGCAGCTTGCCAACGCCGGCGTCGGCGTGCAGCCACAGTTGTTTTCGGTGCTGGCGCGCGCCACGGGCAACGCCAAGAGCCTCAAAGCCGGTGGTTATGCGCTGGAAACCGGCGCGACGCCCATGTCCATTCTCGACAAGATGGCGCGTGGCGAGGTGACGCATTACGTCGTCACCGTCATCGAGGGCTGGTCGATGCGCCAGATGCGTGCGGTGGTTGACGCAGAGCCTGCGCTCAAGCACGACACGGCCGGCATATCCGACGCAGACCTGATGCGCAAGATCGGCGCGCCCGAAACCAATCCGGAAGGCCTGTTCTTTCCCGATACCTACCTTTTTGCGCGCGGCAGCAGTGATGTGGAGCTATACCGCCACGCCTACCAGGCGATGCAGAAGCGCCTGAACGACGCCTGGGCGAAACGCTCGCTGGATCTGCCGTACAAGACGCCGTACGAAGCGCTGACCATGGCCTCCATCATCGAGAAAGAGACCGGCCAGAAGCTGGAGCGCTCGATGATTGCGGCCGTGTTCGTCAACCGGCTGCGAAAGAACATGCTGCTGCAGACCGATCCGACGGTCATCTATGGCCTTGGTGCAAGCTTTGACGGCAATTTGCGCAAGCGCGACTTGCAGACCGACACGCCGTACAACACCTACACGCGGACCGGCCTGCCGCCCACGCCGATCGCGCTGCCGGGCATGGCGTCGCTGCAGGCGGCGCTGAACCCGGCACCGTCGGATGCGCTGTATTTCGTGGCGCGCGGCGACGGCAGCAGCCAGTTTTCGACCAACCTGACGGACCACAACCGGGCCGTTAACAAATATCAGCGCGGCCAACCATGACCGGCAAGTTCATCACATTCGAAGGGATCGACGGGGCGGGCAAGAGCACGCACCTCGCGTGGTTTGCCCAGCAACTGCAGGCGAAGCTCGCGCCTCAGGGCAAAAAGGTGGTCGTCACCCGCGAGCCGGGCGGTACGCCGCTGGGCGAGCGACTGCGCGAAGTACTGCTGCACGAGCGCATGCACCTGGAGACAGAAGCGCTGCTGATGTTCGCCAGCCGCCGGGAGCACATCGCCGAGGTGATTCAACCCGCGCTGGACGCCGGCGACTGGGTCATCTCCGATCGCTTTACCGATGCCACATTCGCCTACCAGGGCGGGGGTAGGGGCCTGGCAATCGACCGACTGGAAGCGCTGGAGCGCTGGGTGCAGCAGGGCCTGCAGCCGACCAAGACCATCCTGTTCGATCTGGCCCCCGAGATTGCCGCCGCGCGCTTGGCCGATGCCCGGACGCCAGACAAGTTCGAAGCCGAGTCCGCGCAGTTCTTCCTGCGCACGCGTGCCGAATACCTGCGCCGCGCGACAGCCGAGCCGGATCGATTTGTCGTGCTCAATGCCAACCGGGAGCGAACCGATATCCAGAAAGACTTAGAGAATTTGCTTGCAACGCTCTGATTTTGCAGGCAATTTCGGATACGGAAATAATAGTTTCACGACTAGTTTTTGCATCAACAATCTGACGCAACCCATTGATTCATTATGCTTTATCCCTGGCAATCCGCTGACTGGTCCCGTCTGCAAGCGATGCGGGCCAAGTTGCCGCATGCGATTCTGCTCAACGGCCAGGCGGGCACCGGCAAACGCGATTTCGCCATGCATTTCGCGCAAGGCCTGTTGTGCGATACGCCCATCGCAGACGGCCGACCCTGCGGCACGTGCGCGGCCTGCAACTGGTTTGCACAGGGCAATCATCCGGATTTCCACCTCGTGCGCCCCGAAGCGATGGAAGACGCGCCCGAGACGGAGAAAGACGCCGACGGCAAGAAAAAGGCGCCGAGCAAAATCATCCGCATGGAGCAGGTCCGTAACCTGATCGAAGGCGTGGGGGTCGGTACGCACCGGGCCGGGTTGCGGGTGGTCGTGCTGTATCCGCTCGACGCGTTGCAGACTGAGGGCGCCAACGCGCTGCTCAAGACGCTGGAGGAGCCGCCGCAGAACACCGTGTTCCTGCTGGTGACGGATCGAATCGACCGTATCCTGCCGACCATCCTGTCGCGCTGTCGGCAATTTCCGCTGCAGCCGCCGCAGCCCGAGGCCGCGCGCCAATGGCTGGAGCAACAAGGCGTGCCCCATGCGCAAAGCCTGCTGGCTGAATTCGGCAATGCGCCGCTGGCCGCGCTGGCGGCCGCCGAGTCCGAGGACCGCCCGCTACTGCAATTTTTGCTCGAACAGCTTGCCCAGGGCGCGAAGCTGGACGCGCTGGCCACGGCCGATCATTTACAAAAATTGTCGGTCCCGGCCGTTCTCAGTACCATGCACCGGTGGGTCTTTGACCTGATGGCGGCGCGGCTGGCGGGGCGTCCGCGCTACTTTCCAGCGCAGAGCGATGCGTTGCAACGTTGCGCAAACACCATCCCGCTGGATCGCCTGGAACGTTTTGCGCGTGCCTTGCCGCAACGGCGCCGCACCGAGCAACATCCGCTGGCGGCAAGGCTCGTCATCGAGAGCCTTTTGCTGGATTACCGGCAGCTCTTTCCGGCGGCCTGAACCCGAACCCGCACCTGAACGTTTGCACTCTCTGGACACCCTGTGAGCACTGCACCTCTTCGTACGCCTGGCACTCCTGTCACCCCTGGCACGCCCACTGCGGCCGGCACGGCCCCGGGCGCGCCGTCCCGTCCGGGCATCGTCTCGCTGGCCATCAAGGATGAAGCCGGCCTGCACGCCGCGTATATGCCGTTTCTGAAGAACGGCGGTATCTTCGTGCCTACGCAACGTCCTTATCGGATCGGCGAGGAGGTCTTCCTGGTGCTGTCACTGCTGGACCGCCCGCAGAAGTATCAGGTGGCCGGCAAGGTGGCCTGGATCACCCCGGTGGGCACCCCCGCCAAGACGCCGGGCATTGGCGTGCACCTTGGCGAAGACGAGCAGTGCCGTGTGCTGCGTCGCGTGATCGAGGAGCTGCTCGGCAAGCAGATCAACTCGCAGCGCCCGACACAAACCCTCTGATTTTTTCCTGATACGGCGCACGAAGTTTGCGCCGTAACTTTGTGATTATTCGATGTTTATCGATTCCCACTGCCACATCAATTTCCCCGACCTGCGCGCGCGTCTGCCCGAGCTGCTGACGCGCATGCGCGAGAACCGCGTTACCCACGCCCTGTGCATTTCCGTCACGCTGGAGGATTTTCCGAGCGTGCTCGAGATTGCTGAGCAGGAACCGAACGTGTACGCCACCGTGGGCGTCCATCCCGACGCCGAGGCGGACGTTGAAGAAGGCAGATCCATTGAAGAGCCCACGCTCGAACGCCTGCTGACCCTTGCTGATCACCCGCGCGTGGTCGGTATCGGTGAAACCGGGCTCGACTACTACCGCCTGGGCGACCGTACCGTGGCCGACATGGAATGGCAGCGCGACCGCTTTCGCACACATATTCGCGCGTCGAAGCAGACCGGGAAGCCGCTGGTGATCCACACCCGCTCGTCGGCCGAGGACACGCTGGCCATCATGCGCGAAGAGGGCGCCGAGGCCGCAGGCGGCGTCATGCATTGCTTTACTGAGACCTGGGACGTGGCCAAGGCCGCGCTGGACCTGGGTTTCTATATTTCCTTCTCGGGCATCGTGACGTTCAAGAACGCGGTGGATCTGCAGGAAACCGCCAAGAAGGTGCCGCTGGACCGTATGCTGATCGAGACCGACTCGCCGTACCTGGCGCCGGTGCCGTTCCGCGGCAAGACGAACGAGCCGGCGTATGTGCGCCACGTTGGCGAATTCCTGGCAACGCTGCGCGGCGAACCGCTGGAGCGGATTGCCGGCGTTACCACCGAGAACTTCTTTAATCTATTCAATGCGATATCGAGATAACTTGAAGCAAGCAATGAACAAAATCGCATTGGCTGGTGCATTGACGATGGCGTTGTCGGGTGCCGCGCTCGCCACGCCGCAGGACGATCTGCGCAACGCCGTCGAGTACAACCGCCCGGCCCTGGTGCAAAAGTACATTGCGCAGGGCATCGACCCCAACCTGAAGACGCGCGATGGCACGCCGCTGCTGGTGGATGCGCTGAAGGACAAGAACCTCGAGGTGGCCGAGGCGCTCATCCGCGCCAAGAACATCGATTTCGAGCGCACCAACGCCGCCGGCGAAAACGCGCTGATGATGGCCGCCTACCAGGGCCTGCTGCCGATGGTGAAGCTGATGGTGGAAACGTACGACGTGGAGGTCAACAAGACCGGCTGGACTGCGCTGCATTACGCCGCCACCAACGGATACGACGACATCGTCAAATATCTGCTGGACCACGCGGCCTATATCGATGCAGAAAGCCCCAACGCGACCACGCCGCTGATGATGGCCGCCATGGGCGGGCACATCACGACCGTCAAGCTGCTGCTGGACGAGGGCGCCGACATGAACTTGCGCAACCAGCAGAAAATGGACGTGATCGACTTCGCCAAGCGGTATCACCAGGATGAGATTGCTGCGGGGCTGGAATCGCGCCGGCGCAAGTTGGCGGAGCAGTCCGGCAAGCCTGCTTCGGCGCCGGTGCCTGCAGCAGCAGTCTCGCCGCCTGCCAAGCCTGCAGCGCCGGTTGTGCCGACGCCGATGCCGCCCGCTAAACGTGACGCCGGGGCGCCTAGCCAGGCTGGTCAGGATACGATCGGCACGCCCACCAACATGCTGTTTGACAGCAACCGCTAGTCGCGGCCCGAACGGCCCGGCAATTCAGCCCCGGTACCGGGCGTGATGCGCGTCACGCCCGCCGCGCCAGCCGCACTCCGGTGAACTGCCACCGCTGGTGCGGATAGAAGAAGTTGCGATACGTCGCCCGCAGATGCCCCTCGGGCGACACGCACGATCCGCCGCGCAGCACCATCTGGCTGCACATGAACTTGCCGTTGTATTCGCCCACGGCGCCTTCGGCCGGCTCGAAGCCCGGATACGGGCCATAAGGGCTGGCAGTCCATTCCCACACATCACCGAACAGTTGACGCAGGCTTCCGGCCTCGGCGATGCCGTGGTCGGGCAACGGGCGTAGCGCGCCCCGGCCGGCGAAGTTGCCTTGCACGGGCTGGCCTTCTGCGGCGTGCTCCCATTCGGCTTCCGTCGGCAGGCGTGCGCCGGCCCAGCGGGCGTAGGCATCGGCCTCGTAAAAGCTGACGTGCGTGACCGGGGCGTCCAGATCCACCGGCTGCAGACCATGCAGCGACATCTGCTGCCACCCCTCGGCCTCGTCCATGCCGGCGCGCCAGTAGAGCGGGGCATCAATGCCTTCGCGCTGCACCCACGCCCAGCCGTCGGACAGCCACAACGTGGGCTGTCGATAGCCGCCGTCCTGCATGAAGGCGAGCCACTCGCGGTTGGTCACAGGATGCGTGGCCAACGCATAGGGCTCCAGCCAGACGGTGTGACGCGGGCCTTCGCAGTCGAACATGAAATCGGAGTCGGCTCCTGTATCGGTTTTGCCGATCTGTACGGCACCGCCCTGGAAGCTGACCCAACCCGGTTGCGAGGGAGCCGCATGAACGCGTGGTGCCGGCGCTTCGGCATAGGCCGGACATAGCGGGTTCTGCGCAAACAGGTGGAGCAAATCGGTCAGCAGCAACTCCTGATGCTGCTGCTCGTGGTGCAGGCCGAGTGTCACCAGGCGGCCAAGATCGTCCGATACGCCGTCGGCCAGCAGGCGCTGCATGGCCGCATCGACATGAGCGCGATAGGCACGCACCTCGTCGAGCGTCGGGCGGGTGAGCATGCCCCGGCGCGGACGCGGGTGCCGCGCGCCCACGGTCTCGTAGTACGAATTGAACAGATAACGGTAGCGCGCATCCGGCGAGCGATAGCCCGGTACGTTCGAGCTCAGGATGAATTCTTCGAAAAACCACGTCGTGTGGGCCAGATGCCATTTGGCGGGGCTGGCGTCGTCCATGGATTGGACGGTGGCATCGGCGTCCGACAACGGCGCGGCCAAAGCCAGGGATTGCGCACGGACCACGCCGTAGTGTTGCATCAGGCCGGGCAGAGCAATGCTAGGCACATCGAAAACGGGCGATACACGCATGGTGTCTCCAAAGCAGGCAGCGAGAACAGCACAGCAGCAAGTGGGCCATGCCGCGGCGCGCGCACTGGCGCACGCCGCGTGCCCATTTTCGTAAGAAGCATATGCGAGCTTTGTAACTTTGCCACGCACAGCACTGGCGATGCTGCATTGCGGCGACGCCTGCACTGCAGCATCGATTGTCATGAAATAGTCACTGGGCCCACCTAGGATGTAAACGTTTACAAATTCCAGGGGCAAGCAGTGGGCAGCAGCATCAAGGACGTGGCGACGCATGCCGGCATTTCGATTGCCACGGTATCGCGAGCGGTCAATACACCGGAGCGGGTGAGTGCCTCGACGCTGGCCCGCGTGCAGGCCGCCATGGATGCGCTTCACTACCGCCCGAACGCGCTGGGCCGCCAGTTGCGCGCCGAGCGTACAGGCTTGCTGGGCGTGGTGCTGCCGTCGCTGGCTAACCCCGTGTTTGCCGAATGCATGCAGGGCATCGAGGAAGCCGCGTCCATCACGGGCCAGCGCGTGATGCTCATGACGACGGCCTACGACCGCGAGCGTGAAGCCCGCTCCATCGAGACCATGCTCGAGCAACGTGTCGACGGTCTGATCCTGACCGTGGGCGATGCCGCAGCCAATCCGCATCTCGATCGCCTCGACGCAGAGCACGTGCCTTACGTGCTGGTCTACAACGACACGGTCGGCCAGGCGCGCATTCCTGCCCGCTGCTGCATCACCGTCGATAACCGGGCGGCTGCGCGCGATGCTATCCGCGCGTTGCTCGCGCAGGGGCATCGTCAGATCCGCATGCTCACTGGCACGCTGGCAGCGTCGGACCGTGCGGCGTTGCGCCACGACGGCTACCGCGAAGCGCTGGAAGCGGCCGACATTGCGCCGCAGCCGCCCGTCGAAATTGATTTCAATGCCGACGCCATGCTGCCCGCCGAGCTGGCCCGCCTGCTGGCGCCGCCGCGGCCGACCGCCATTTTCTGCAGCAACGACCGCCTTGCCTTGCTCACCATCCGCTCGCTGCGCGAGATGGGTCTGCGCGTGCCCGAAGACGTGAGCGTGGTCGGCTTCGATGGCTTGGCGATGGGGCAGTGGCTTTCGCCCACGCTGGCCACCGTGGCGCAGCCGCACCGCCGGATCGGCACCGACGCGGCCACGGCGCTGGCCCGCCGCATCGCTGGCGAGGTGGTGCCCTCGATTACGTTGCCGCACCGCTTGCTGGCGGGCGGCACGCTGGCCCGTGCGCCGGCGGAAGCGTCTCTCTCCGTTGTTTCTTCCCTCACGTCTGATACGCAAGGAGCGTCTCGATGAAACGTCTCGTTCAATGGCTGCGCGTGTGCGGCCTCGTGGCTGCCGGCGCGTTCGCCGTGGCTGCGCCAGTGCAGGCGCAGCCGGCCGGCCAGCAAGTCGCCATCTGCTACAACTGCCCGCCCGAATGGGCCGACTGGGCCAGCCAGATCAAGGCCATCAAGGAGAAGACCGGCATCACCGTGCCGTTCGACAACAAGAATTCCGGCCAAGCCATCGCGCAGATGCTGGCCGAGAAGTCGCACCCCGTGGCTGACGTTGCCTACCTGGGCATCACGTCCGCGTATCAGGCCAAGGAAAAGGGTCTGGTCGCCAACTACAAGCCCAAGCATTGGGAAGACATTCCGGCCGGCATGAAAGATCCGGATGGCGCATTCTTCTCGATCCACTCCGGCACGCTGGGCTTCTTCGTCAACAAGGACGCATTGGAAGGCAAACCCGTGCCGCGCTCGTGGAAAGACCTGCTCAAGCCCGAATACAAAGGCATGGTCGGCTACCTGGACCCGAGCAGCGCCTTCGTCGGCTACGTGGGCGCCGTGGCGGTCAACCAGGCGCTGGGCGGCACGCTCGACAACTTCGGCCCGGCCATCGAGTGGTTCAAGCAGTTGAAGAAGAACGCGCCGATCGTGCCGAAGCAGACGGCCTACGCACGCGTCGTGGCAGGCGAAATCCCCATCCTGCTCGACTATGACTTCAATGCCTATCGCGCCAAGTACAAGGATCACGCCAACGTGGAATTCGTGATTCCGCAGGAAGGCACGATTGCCGTGCCGTACGTGATGAGCCTGACCGCCGGTGCGCCGCACGCCGACAACGCCAAGAAGGTGCTGGATTTCGTGCTGTCGGACGAGGGCCAGACGCTGTGGGCCAACGCCTACCTGCGCCCCGTGCGTGCCAACGCGATGAGCAAGGAAGCCGCCTCGCGCTTTCTGCCCGCCAGCGAATACGCCCGCGCAAAGACGGTCGACTTCAACAAGATGGCAGCCGGCCAGCAGGCGTTTGGCACGCGCTACCTGAACGAGGTCCGCTGAGCATGAGCACCGTCACCCGATCCACCTTGCCCGACGATGCGGTATTGCCCGCTCGGTGGCGGGTGGCGTTGCTGGCACCGGCCGTCGCGCTGTTCTGCGCGTTCTGGCTGCTGCCGATGGCGGCGTTGCTGCGTGTGAGCGGCAGCGAAGGGCTGGTCGCCACGTACACGGCTGCGCTCACCACATCGCGCTATCTGGGCAGCTTGTTCTCGACGGTGGTGCTGTCGGCGGCGGTCACGCTGGCGACGCTCGTCCTTTCGACCATCGCCGGGCTGTTTCTGGTGCGTCACAACGTGCCGGGCAAGCGGATGATTACCGCGATGCTGACGTTTCCGCTGGCGTTTCCCGGCGTGGTGGTCGGCTTCATGGTGATCCTGCTGGCCGGGCGCCAGGGCTTGCTGGGCGACGTCACGCACAAGCTCGTCGGCGAGAAATGGGTGTTCGCCTACTCCATCGGCGGGCTGTTTCTCGGCTACCTGTATTTTTCGATCCCGCGCGTGGTGTTGACGGTCATGGCAGCGGCGGAAAAGCTTGATCGTTCACTGGAAGAAGCGGCGCGCTCGCTGGGCGCATCGTCGTGGCAGGTGACGCGCGATGTGCTGGTGCCGGGGCTGGCGCCTGCGCTGATCGCCTCGGGCGCGATCTGCTTTGCCACGTCGATGGGCGCATTCGGCACCGCCTTCACGCTCGCCACCGATATCGACGTGTTGCCGATGACGATCTACACCGAGTTCACGCTCAATGCCGGGATTGCCATGGCGGCCGCACTGTCGGTTGTGCTGGGCGTTGTGACGTGGCTGGTGCTGGCGATTGCACGCACGGCGGCTGGCGGACAAGCGGGGGCGGCGGCATGAAACGCGCCTTGTCTGCTGCGCAGTGGATCATCACGCTGCTGCTGTGCCTGTTCCTAATCGTGCCGGTGGTGCTGTCGATGGCCGTGGGCCTGACGCGAAACTACATCCGCGGGTTCAAGAGCGGTTGGACGCTGGATTGGGTCGCCCAGGTCTGGGAGATGTATCACGCGTCGATCTGGATGTCGTTGCTGGTGGCGCTGTGCACGCTGGTGGTCGTGCTGGCGGCCGGCGTGCCGGCGGGCTATGTACTGGCGCGGCGTCAGAGCCGTGCAAGCCGCCTGATCGAAGAATTCCTGACGCTGCCCGTGGCACTCCCGGGGCTGGCGACGGCGCTGGGCTTGATCGTGGCCTACGGCGGCTTCGGCGGCTTTCGCGAGAGCCTGTGGTTCATTGTCGTCGGCCACGTGGTGTTCACCCTGCCGTTCATGGTGCGCTCGGTTGCAGCCGTGGCGGCAGGCCAGAACCTCAAGACGCTGGAGGAGGGCGCTGCCAGCCTGGGCGCGTCGTTCTGGCAGCGCTTTCGCACCATCGTGCTGCCCAACGTGCAGCCCGGCATCCTGGCCGGCGCGTTGACGGTGGTGACGCTCTCAGTAGGCGAATTCAACCTGACCTGGATGCTGCACACGCCCGAAACCAAGACCCTGCCGGTCGGCTTGGCCGATACCTATGCGTCGATGCGCCTGGAAATCGCCAGCGCCTACACGCTGATCTTCTTCGTCATGATCGTGCCGCTGCTGGTGCTGATGCAGCGCTTTGGCGGCCTGCGGGTGAACAACGGAAAGGCTTCCCGATGAGTACCGAACCTCTACATCTCGCGCCCGTGCCGATTCGGCTGCGTGGCTGCGGAAAACACTTCGGCGGCCAGCGCGTGCTGGACTCGATGGACCTCGACATCGCCGCCGGCGAGACCGTCGTGCTGCTCGGCCCGTCGGGCTGCGGCAAGACGACCACGCTGCGCATCGTCGCGGGGCTCGAAGCGCCCGATGCAGGCGGCACCGTGCATTTTGGCGACGAGGACGTCACTGCACGTCCGATCGAACGCCGCCGCGTCGGCATGGTGTTCCAGAACTACGCGCTGTTTCCCAACCTGAGCGTGCGCGGCAACGTGGAATACGGCCTGCGCATCCAGCGCCGGCAGAACGGCTTGTCTGACACGCAGATCAGCGCCCGGGCGAGCACGCTGCTGGAGATGATGCACCTCACGCCGTACGCAGACCGCGGTGTGGATCAGCTCTCGGGCGGGCAGCGCCAACGCGTGGCACTGGCGCGCGCGCTGGCGCCCGAGCCACGGGTGCTGCTGCTCGACGAGCCGCTCACGGCGCTCGATGCCAAGCTTCGCGAATCTGTGCGGGCAGAAATGGACCGCCTGCTACGCAGCCTCGGCATCACGACCATCTACGTGACGCACGATCAGGAAGAGGCGATGGCGCTTGCCGATCGCATTGTCGTCATGGAAGCCGGCCGCATTGCGCAGATCGGCACGCCGCGCGAGATCTACTTCCAGCCGGCCAACCGGCACGTGGCGGATTTCATCGGGATCATGAACCGGCTTGACGGCGCGCGCGAGGACGGCGCCTTCGTCTGCGCGGGTGGTCGCGTACCCGTGCCGGCCGGCGACGGCAACGCCATCTTCTTCCGCCCCGAAGATGCCGTGCTGGCCGACCCGGCCCAGGCGGCGCTGAAGGGCACGGTCGAATCGGCGGTGTTTCTTGGCTTCCGCACGCGCGTGCGCGTGGCGGGCGTGTCAGCCACGCCGCTGTTTATCGATGTGCCCGGCCGCCAACACTTTGCGCCCGGCCATGCGGTCGGCTTCGATATCCCGGCAGACCGCCTCCTGACCTTGCAAGCCTGATGCCAATGCATTTCCTGCAACTGACCGACCTTCATATCAAGCGTCCGGGGCGACTGGCTTATCGGCGCGTGGATTCAGCGGCCTACTTGGCACGCTGCGTGGCGCATATCCTGGCGCAGCCGGAGAAACCGGACGCCATCGTCCTGACCGGCGATCTGGTCGACGCCGGCGCGCCCGAGGAATACGCGCACCTGCGCGCCGTGCTGGCGCCGCTCGATGCGGCTGGCATCCGCATGCTGCCGGTGCTCGGCAACCATGACGGCCGTGACGCCGCCCGAGCAGCCTTTGCCGATTGGCTCGCGCCCATTCCGGCCGATGCGCAAGACAGGCACGCTTTCCAGTACTGGACCGACATCGGCGACGTTCGCCTGATCGTGATCGATACGCTGGACGCCGGCCATCCCGGTGGGCGCCTTGGTGTGCAGCGTCTGGATTGGCTGGCCGAAGCGCTGGCGCATGAAACGCAACGCCCGACCGTCATCGCCATGCATCACCCGCCGTTCGCCACGGGCATTGGCCACATGGACGTGCAATCGCTCGCCCCCGAAGACATCCCGGCCTTCGCGCAGATCGTGCGTGCCGCCGGCAACGTCGAGCGCATCATCTGCGGCCATCTGCATCGCTCCATTGACGTGCTCTTTGCCGGCACGGTGGCATCGACATGCCCGTCACCCGCGCATCAGGTGGCGCTGGATCTCGACCCCGACGGCGAGCCCGGCTTCGTCATGGAACCGCCCGCCTACAAGGTGCACGCATGGGTGCCGGGGCAGGGCCTGGTGAGCCACCTCGCCTACGTGGGGCAATTCGATGGCCCGCATCCGTTCTTCGAGCCAGACGGGCGGCTGATCGACTAGGCCGCTTCCACGGCGGCGGCCATCCGCACGACCAGTGCATCAACGTCGCTTTCCGCCGATGCGATGGACGCGCGTAACCGCTCGTCGGCAAACTCGTCGTATTCGACGGCGACAGATGCCACATCGGTGATGCCGATGTAGCCGAATGCCGTGGCGACGCCGGCCTCGACGTGGTTCAGGTGCGCAATGCGCTGGCCGGGGCCGTAACCGAAATCGCCGCGCGCGCTGAGGATGACGAGGCGCTTGTTCATGCCGGCGAGCAGCGGCCAATAGGGCTCGCCGGGGCGGCGGCGGTCGAAACCGAATGTGCGGCCCACGCGCACGATGTTGTCGATGTACGCCTTGAATTGCGCGGGTATGCCGAAGTTGTACATCGGTACGCCGGCCACGATCACGTCGGCGGCCAGCAACGCGTCGATCAGTGCATCGCTTTGCGCAAGGCGGTCGTGCATCCACGGTTCGCGCTGCGCGGGCGGCGTGAACGCGGCATGGACCCAGCGGCCATCCACTGGGGCTGGCGGTTCAGCGCCGATATCGCGATAGACGACTTGCGCGTCGGGCTCATGCTCAAGCCAGCGCTGCACGAAGCGCGCGGAGAGCCGGCGCGTGTGCGAGCCATGGCGCGAAGTCTCGGAGCTGCCCGGCCGGGCGCTGGAATCCAGATGCAGAAGGCGGGTCATGTTGAATCGTTGATGAGTGGAGGTGTGTCCACTCTACGAACCGCGCTGCACTGCGACAAACGACATGTTTTGCGCGCGATGGCTGACATGGATTCATCCATGCCGTCCACGCGGGAAAAGCGCCCGTGACACAATCCCGCGCATGCGAAAACTGCCACCCCTGAGCGCGCTGCGCGCCTTTGAAGCCACCGCGCGCCACCTCAGCATGAAGCGCGCTGCCGACGAGCTGTCGGTCACGCCCACGGCCGTCAGCCATCAGATCCGCCGCCTGGAAGACGTGCTGGGCGTGGTGCTGTTCGAACGCCACGTGCGTGCGCTGCGCCTGTCAGCTGCCGGCGAGCAGCTGTATCCGGTGCTCAACACCGGCTTTGACGCGTTTGCGCAGGCGATCGATGCCATTCGCGGCCCGCAAGCGCAGCCGGCCCGGCAGCGCGTCACGCTTACCGCGCCGATGGGGCTTGCTGCGCGCTGGCTGGTACCGCGACTTGGGGAATTTACGACGCAGCATCCGGAGGTGGATCTGCGCATTCATGCGTCCGACACCGTGGTCGACCTGCATGGCGGCAGCGCAGACCTTGCCGTGCGGTATGGCGATACGCCGGCCATGGGGAATGGGCTCATCACCGAACGGCTCTTTGGCGACGCCTATGCGCCGGTCTGCCACCCGGGCCTGAAGGTGCAGTCGCACGACGATCTGACGCGCGTGCCGCTCATCCACTCCGAATGGCAGCGCACGCTGCCGCAGGCGATCGGCTGGCCGATGTGGGCACGCGCCGCCGGTATCGACCACATGCTCAAGACGGACACGGGCATCGTGCTGTCCGACGACGGGCATGCCATGTCGGCGGCAATGGCCGGGCAAGGCGTGATCCTGGCGAACCTGCCGCTGGTGCGTGATGCGCTGGAGGCGGGCACGCTCGTCCAGCCTTTTGCAGCGCCCGTCATTCAGCGCTATGCCTTCTGGGCCGTTGCGCCATCTACGCGGCTTGAAGACGCTGCCGTGCGTGCGGTGTGGGATTGGCTATGCGCGTGCCGCGAAAACACGGCACGTCTGCATCGCTCAGCTCAATAGCGGCGACGCCGCACGCGCTGGCGCAAACGCTTCGTGCCACGCGGCTGCAAGCTGCAGCAAGGCAAATTCCGACCGGGGCGGCGCAATCACCTGCAGGCCCAGGGGCAAGCCATCGGGGGTCAAGCCGGACGGCAGGCTCGCGGCCGGCACGCCCGCCAGCGTGGCGCCAATCACGACTTCCATCCAGCGGTGATACGTGTCCATGGCGCGGCCCGCGACGGTCTTGGGCCAGTGTTCTTCCGCGGGGAAGGGCGCAACTTGCGTGCAGGGCAGGACGAGGAAATCGTAGTGCGCAAACTGCCGCAGCAGCGCCTGATACCAGCTTGCCCGTGTGGCGATGGCACGGTTGATGTCGATGGCGGTGCGGCTGCGTCCGTGCTCGATTTCCCAGATGGCTTCGGGCTTGAGCAAGTCACGCGTGGCTGCGTTGGCGTAGAGGAGCCCCAGGTTGCCGGATACGCTCAGCGCACGCAGCGTGCACCAGCATTCCCACAACGCATCCATCGCGAAGAAAGGCCGTACGCTTTCGACATGGCAGCCCAGCGTGTCGAATGTGTCCAGCGCGTGCTCGTTGACGGCCAGCACTTCGCGGTCGACGGCAAGGTAGCCGCCAAAATCGCCCAGCCACCCAATGCGCGCTTGCCGGAAATCACGGTGCAGCGGCTGCATGAAGCACGCCGGATCGTCGCTCAGCGACAGCGGCGCACGCGGGTCGTAGCCGGCCTGCGTGGCGAGCAACCAAGCGAGGTCGTGCGGATTGCGCGCCATCGGGCCTTCGGTGCCCAGCTGCTGGAAGAACACGTCGCCGGCGGGGCCATACGGCACGCGACCGAGGCTCGGACGCAGGCCGTAAATATTGTTCCAGGCCGCGGGGTTGCGCAGCGAGCCCATCATGTCGCTGCCGTCGGCCACGGGCAGCATGTTCAGCGCCAGCGCGGCGGCAGTGCCACCGCTGCTGCCGCCGGCCGAGCGCTCGGGGTTCCAGGCGTTGCGCGTAGTGCCGTACACACGGTTGTAGGTATGCGAGCCGAGCCCGAACTCCGGCGTATTGGTCTTGCCGATCAGCACGGTGCCCTGCCGGCGAATGCGCTCGACGACGATGCTGTCATGCGTCGGCACATTGCGCGCCATGGCGAGACTGCCCATCGATGTCACCATGCCGGCGGTGGCCGCGAGGTCCTTGGGCGCCTGCGGAAAACCATGCATCCAGCCGCCGGATAAGCCCTGCGAGAGCAGCACATCGCGCTCGCGCGCCTGGTCGATGGCGGATTCGGCATCGATGCGGGCGACGACCGCGTTCACCGTCGGGTTATGACGATCGATCTGCGCAAGGAACGCTTCCATGACTTCCACGCACAATACATCGCGCGCGTGGATGCGCCGGGACAGTTCGATCGCGCTCCATTGCACGATCTCTTCATTGGCGGCCGCAGGTATTGCAGCGTGGCTCGGATTCGCTTGCATTCCTTGACTCGAAGTTCACTTCACGCGGTCAGGTAGGTCTGTGCCAGACGCACCCAGGCGGCGGCCCCCAACGGCAATACCTGGTCGTTGAAGTCGTAGCCGGGGTTGTGCACCATGCAGCCGCCGAATTCGCCTTCGCCATTGCCGAGAATCAAGTAGCAGCCGGGCACCTCGTTCAGCATCCAGGCAAAGTCTTCGCTGCCGTTGAGCCCCTTGGGCGCCTGCGTGACGACGTTGGCCGCGCCCACCAGTTCGGTGCAGACCTGCTGCGCCAGTTGCGTCTCTGCCTCGGTATTGACCATGGGTGGCGTCAATTGACGATAGTCGATCTGCGCCTCGACGCCATGGGCCTGTGCGGTCAGGCTGACGATCTCGCGAATGCGCATTTCCACCAGCGCACGCGTTTCCGGCCGCGCCGCACGCACATTCAGGCCGATCGTCACCGATTCGGGAATCACGTTGTGCGTGGCACCACCGCGAATGAAGCCGACCGACACCACCGCCGTGTCGTCAGGCGCGACGTTGCGTGCGACCACGGTCTGCAACGCGGTGATGATGGCGGCCGACGCGGCAATCGGATCCCGCGCGCGATGCGGCATCGCGCCGTGCCCGCCCATGCCCTTGATGGTGACGTCGGCCACGTCGGAAGACAGGCTCACCGGCCCCGGCAGCACGCGGAAGCTGCCGGCCGGCACGCCGGGCATGTTGTGTAAGGCATAGACGGCATCGCAGGGGAAGCGCTCGAAGAGGCCGTCTTCGATCATGGCGCGCGCACCGCACAGGTTTTCCTCGTCGGGCTGGAAGATGAGGTTGAGCGTGCCGTCAAAATCGCGGCTCTCGGCCAGCGCCTTGGCCGCGGCGAGCAGGATGGCGGTGTGCCCGTCGTGGCCGCACGCGTGCATCTTGCCGTGGTTGCGGCTGGCGTAAGGCAGGCCGGTCGCTTCAACGATGGGCAGTGCGTCCATGTCCGCGCGAATGCCAAGGCGGCGCGTGCCGTTGCCGAGCTTCAGTTGGCCGACGACGCCGCTCTTGCCGATGCCGGTGTGGACCTCGTAGCCCCAGCTCTTGAGCAGATCGGCCACCAACGTGCTGGTGGCGCCCACCTCGAAACCGAGTTCAGGCTGCGCGTGGATCTGGCGACGGATATTGACGAACGTTTCTGCATCGATATGGACGGGCGGCAGCAGATGCGGCAGCAGTTGGAACGGCGTGAGCGTGGGGGCTTTGGTCATGTCGGGGCTCCGGGGTTGGACGTTGGAGATGGGAATCCGGTGTCAGTGGGTGTCGCGCGCTTCGCGCAGGCTCAGCACCGTCAGCAGCGTGATGGCGCTGCACGCCATCATGTAAAAGGCAGGGGAGAGCGGGTTGCCGGTGCGGGCCAGCAGCCACGTCACGACAAACTGGCACGAACCGCCAAAGACCGTGACGCCGATCGCGTAGATGACCGATAGGCCGCTGGCGCGCACCTTGATGGGCAGCAGCTCCATCATCATCAGCAGCATCGGCGTGGTGCCCAGGTACAGCGTGCCGGTCAGCAGTGCCGACAGCACCAGCACCAGCGGCACGCTCGGGAAATGCGTCATCAGCCAGAAGGCCGGATACAGCGCCGCCACGGTGACCAGCGTTGCGCCCACCACCAGCGGCTTGCGGCGCGGCAGGCGGTCGGCCAGCCATCCGGAGAGGAGCGACGCGCCAAAGCTCGTCAGCCCCGTCACGCAACCAGCGAGCAGCGACAGCGAAGGCGGCAGATGCAGCTCGCGGATCATGTAGGTCGGCATGAAATAGATCACCAGATACGTGCCGACCGTCCCGCCGATGATCGTCAGCACGCCTTTGACGACAAGCCCGCCATGGTCGCGGAACAGGGTGCCGAGCGGGCTCGGCGCATGCGCCTCGGCGGTGTGCGTTTCATCCAGGTGCGAGCGGATATAGAGGCCCACCGGCGCGATCAGCAAGCCGAGGAAGAACGGCACGCGCCAGCCCCAGCTCTGCAGCGCTTCCGGCGACAGGCTGCCGTACAGAATGGCCGCAGTCAGCGCGCCGCACAGCGCCGCAATGCCCTGGCTGCCCAATTGCCAGCTCACGCGAAACCCGCGCCCACGGACGCCGCCGGACTCCATCAGCATCGCGGTCGACGCACCGATTTCGCCGCCCAGCGAAAAGCCCTGCAGCAACCGCCCGGCCAGAATGACCACCGGGCCGAACAGGCCTGCGGTGGCGTACGTGGGCGCTACCGCCAGGCACAGCGTGCCGATGACCATCAGCCCGATCGTCAGCGTCATCGCGGCCTTGCGTCCGTGGCGGTCTGCGTAGTTGCCGATCACGAAACCGCCCAGCGGGCGCATCACAAAGCCGATGCCGAACGTCGCCACCGCCAGCAGCAGCGAGCCATACGCGCTGTCGGACGGAAAGAACAGCTTGCCGATCATCAGCGCGAAGAAGCTGTAGACCGTGAAGTCGTACATCTCCAGCGCATTGCCGATCGAGCATGCGGCGATCAACCGTGCCTGGCCGACAGGCTTGTGCGCGGCAGCGGCCGAGGCGGGCAACGGTGGCTGCAGGGTGGCGTTATTCATTGAGGATCTCCGTCCGGGGTATTGGCGAGAGGGCTTCTGCGAGCCCTTGGGGCGCTTGCAGTATTCCGCCAAGCCGCCATCCAGAGAAAATCGTAAATATTCATCCCGATAACCAAATAGAATCGCCGTCATAACCGGCCTGCATCCGCTATCGGGGAAAGCCCGCGAATCCTGGGGGGGCGAGGCCGCGTGACACGCTGAGTGCCGGGCATTGCGCCCAACAATGGGGAGAGCGACGTGAAGCTGCACCAATTGCGCATCCTGCTGGCCGTGGCACAGCACGGCAGCATCCACGAAGCGTCTCGCGGGCTGCACATCTCGCAGCCAGCACTATCCAAGGCGATTGCGGAACTGGAGCGGGAGCTTGGCGTCACGCTGCTGTCGCGTTCGGTGCGCGGCGTGAGCCTGACCGCATATGGCATGGCGCTGGTCAAGCGTGCGAGTGTTGTCGAGCAGGAACTGCGTCACGCGTTGGAAGACATCGAAGCCATTCGCGGTCATGCAGAGGCGGAACTCAACATCGGCTTTACGGCCGTGGCGTCGAGCGGGCCGCTGCCGGATGCCATGGCGGCACTGCGCAAGCGGTTTCCAAACGTCGCGCTACGCGGTTTTGAACAGCGGCCGCAGCAGATTCTGGAAGGGCTGCGCGAAGGGCGGCTCGATATCGGATTGATCTCCAGCAACAGCGGCCCGGGCACGGGGAGTTTTCAGTGGGAGCCGCTGTTTTCGGTGCCGATGCGCCTCGCGGTGCGCCCGGGCCATCCGCTGCGCCGCGTGCGCCGGCTGCGTCCGCTGCTGGATGCCGACTGGCTGGTGCTCGACCCGCTGGAGGACCCGGGCAGCCCGATGGTCAGCCTGATGCGGCTGCATCGCCTCGACATCCCGCGCCGGATCGTGCAAAGCGCATCGAATCTGCTCGGGCTGCAATTGGCCACGAAGACGGACGTCGTCAGCATGTGGTCGGAATTCGTCTTCAGCGGCACCGGCGGGCCGCTGCGCATGGTGCCGGGCTCGCTCGAAACCTTGCCGATGGAAGATGAACTACCGGATTTCAACGTCTACATGGTCTACCGTTCGGTCGACCTGATGACGCATGTGTGCGCGGAATTCAGCAAGGAGATCCGGCACGCGGCGCAGGGCTATCGCCATCGCTGAACATCACGCGTCAAGTTCGGCACCTTCCGCGCGCATGGCACCCGGGGGTCGCCCGACGACGCGTTTGAATGCGCGGCTGAACGCAGCGAGCGACCCGTAGCCGAGCCGATACGCGACGGCTTCGATCGCCTCGCGGTCGCGCGTGATCCATTGCGCGGCGAGCCGCATCCGCAGCTCGGTCAGATAGCGCACGGGCGTCATTCCGGTCGCCGCCAGGAAGCGTTCGGCAAACACAGAGCGCGAGACGCCAGCTTGCGCTGCCAGCTCCGCGACGCTCCAGTTGCGCCCCGGGTCACGATGCAGGGCGACGATCGCGCGGCCCAGTTTTGGCTCGCGCAGGGCCTGCACCCAGCCCGTGGCGTCGCCGCAGCCGCATTCCACCCAGCCGCGCACGATAAAAGCGGCCACCACGTCCGCCAGCCGCGCCAGGATGCCGGCAAAGCCTGCCCGCTCGGAGCATGATTCGCGCTCCATCGCGTCGAGCATCGGGCGGATTTCCGGATAGCGCGCGAGCAGGGTGCCGACGTGCATGAACTCCGGCATCGTGCCGACAAGGGGCTGCATGCCGCCCAGATCCAGCTCCATGCACGCGCTGAAAATGAGCGCATCGCCCGGAGCCGCTTCCGTACCGGCACCCACCGACGCCACCGTGTCGCAGATCTTCGCGGCTTCAAAGCCGGCGATCTCGCGGCACGGCGCATCCGGATCGGACAGCAATGCGTGCGGGGTGCCCTGAGGCAGCAACACCGCATCGCCAGCCTCAAGTTGCATCGTTGTGCCCGACGCGTCGCGCAGCAGCACCGGCCCGCGCCCCACAAAGTGGAACTGCGCACGGCCTGGAGCCTCGCCAAAGCTCAACCCGAAGGGCCGCGCTACGTGGATACGGCGGTACTGGACGCCACTCAGCCGCATGCCCAGCAGCAGCTCGCTGACAAGGTCGTGCACGTCGGGCAGGGCAGATGGCAGGGAAGAGGGCATCCCAAAATCCGGACGATTGATCAACAAGACCGGATTGTATGCCATAGACCGTCCGGCGGTGGGGCCCTACTATGCGGCCTTATTGGTATTTTCCCTGATCTTTTTCTACGGACCGACGCATGAATCCCGGAATCTCCACGGCCGCCTCAGTCGCGGCTCCGCGTGAACCCGCCTGGGGCGCTGTCTTTGCGATGGCGCTGGGCGTGTTCGGGCTCGTCACGGCCGAATTCCTGCCCGCAAGCCTGCTGACGCCCATGGCGGAAAGCCTCGGCGTGACCGAGGGCGTGGCAGGACAGGCCGTCACGGCCACCGCAACGGTTGCGCTCGTCACCAGCTTGCTGACCGCCGCTGTCACGCGCTCCATCGACCGGCGGCGCGTGCTGCTCGCATTCTCGGTGCTGCTCGTGGCATCCAATCTTGCCGTGGCGTTTGCGACGAATCTGACGACGATTCTGATCGGCCGCGTAGTGCTTGGCATTGCGCTCGGCGGCTTCTGGACCATGGCCACCGCCACTGCAATGCGGCTCGTGCCCGCTGCGATGGTGCCGCGGGCGCTGTCGATCATCTTCAGCGGCGTAGCCGTCGCAACGATTGCCGCTGCGCCGCTGGGCAGCTACTTCGGCCATCTGATCGGCTGGCGCAACGTGTTCCTGGCGGCGGCCGGGCTGGGCGTGATTGCATTTGTGTCGCAGGTCGCGACATTGCCGTCGATGGCGCCAAGCGGCACGACGCGCCTGCGCACCCTGATCGACGTGCTGCGCCGCCCGAGCGTCGGCATCGGGATGTTCGCCACGATCCTCGTGTTCACCGGTCACTTTGCGTTCTTTACGTATTTGCGGCCGTTCCTTGAGCAGGTGGCGGGCGTTGGCGTGAACGGGCTGTCGGCGATCCTGTTGGGCTATGGCATTGCCAACTTCGTCGGCACATCGCTCGCCGGCCGTGTGCTGGAACACCGGCTGCGGCCAATGCTGATTGCAATGCCCGCGCTGATGGTTGTGCTGGGCATCGCACTCGTGGCGCTGGGCCGTGCGCCGGTCATCGACGCCGTGCTGATCGCGCTGTGGGGCATGGCGTTTGGCGGCGTGCCGGTGGCGTGGTCGACATGGGTCACGCGCACCGTGCCTGATGAAGCCGAAAGTGCTGGCGGCCTGATCGTCGCCGCCGTGCAACTCGCGATTGCAACCGGTGCAGCAGCCGGCGGCGTGGTATTCGACGCGAACGGCGCGGCCGGTGTATTCATTGGCGCCGCCGTGGTGCTGGCGATTGCCGTCGCGACCATCGTGACGGGCGTGCCGAAACGCGTCGAGGTGGTGCCGGCGATGGCCGAGTGACATGGCGGATGCGCGCTGCTGGGCTGGCCGGGCGATGTGACACCGCCACCTCAGCGCGCTAATCTGTATTTCTCATAATTTGCATTATGTTAAATTAAAGGTCGACCGGCATTCACCGGTCTCGCCTCACACTCCTTAAGCCTTCTTCAAAAACTCCGGCTTGAGCAGATAGCTCACACCATCAATCTTGCAGTCGATCGGATGGTCGCCTGCCACCAGCCGGATATTCTTGATCTTGGTGCCCGCCTTGAGCGTGCCCGAGCCGCCCTTAAGCTTCAGGTCCTTCACCAGCGTTGCAGAATCGCCCGCATTCAACGGGTTGCCGTTGGCGTCTTTGATGACGGTTTCCTGCTCCTGCTCATCCTCCTGCGCCGCCGGATTCCATTCGTGCGCGCAATCCGGGCAGATATAGAGATCGCCGTCCTGGTAGGTGTTTTCGGAGGCGCATTGCGGACAGGCAGGAATCGTAGACATGGCGAAAGTCGTGAATTGAGTTCAAAGGGCCCGCACTATATCAGCCGAGATGCGCGCGACAGTTGCAGGCTGTTGCCGCGAGCCTGTACCTTGCAGCCCGATCCGCCGCAATCTATACCGTGGCAGCGCAGCCACGCACGGTTGCCAGCCCACACATAAAAACATCCGGAGCCGCTTATGTGGATTCACGAAGACAGCATTGAAACGACTGCCTCCCCCGCCCGCGTCTGGGAGCTGCTTGCCAACGTTGAGCAATGGGGCGACTGGAATGCCGGCATCGAGCGCATCGAACTCCACGGGCCGTTTGCCAACGGCACACAGTTCACCATGCAACCCCCGGGGCAAGACGCGTTCGTCAGCACCCTTGTAGACGTGCGCCCGAATGAAGGCTTTGTCGACGAGACGGTCGTCGACGGCACGCGCGTCCTGGTGGATCATCAGCTTGTCAGCCTGCCGTCCGGCCATACGAAGATCGTCTATCGCACTGAGATCACGGGGCCGGATGCCGCCGCGTTCGGACCGATGGTCACGTCGGATTTTCCTGACGTTTTGGCAGCACTCAAGCGGTTGGCGGAACGTTGAACGGATTGGGTGAACTGCCAAGCCTGCTGTGCCGTTCGGTATGATCCACTCTCTAATCATCTGAAATCAGGAAGAACATCATGGGCGAAGCCAAACGACGCGGCTCACAGGCCGACCGCATTTCTCAGGCGCACGCCCGGCTGGAGGCGCTGCGCCCTGAAAAGCTCGTCTGCGGCGCCTGCCAGACCGCCTTTACCGAATTCGAAGGGATGGAGCCGCGCGACATGCCCGGCATCCACGCCATCTTCGGCGGCGAATGCCCGAACTGCGGCGAGAGCGTGATCTCGTTCAACGGTGAGCCCGAAGCCGTGGCTGCCGCCATGCTGGCGTACCAAGACGCCATGGAAGACGCCAAGCTTGGCGCGCAGACGCAGGAGGGCAAACACGTGCCCTACGTCGACGAAGAAGACAAGCCCACGCAACACTGAAGCCGCCATGCAGAACACGCCAACGCGCCGCTACCGCCACTACAAAGGCGGCGAATACGAATGGCTATGCGAGGCCACGTACGAACCCGATCCCGCCATCAAGATGACGGTCTATCGCGCCGCCAACGGCACGATCTGGACGCGTCCGTCAACGATGTTCCATGAGATGGTTGAAGTCGACGGCCGGCAGGTACCGCGTTTCGCGCTGATCGACTGAATGCCGGCGGAAACCCTCTCCTTGCGAGCGGGCCTGCGGGCCCGTTTTACGTATTGGCGTGACCGCAGCGGCGCCTGGGCCGCGCGCCACGGGCAATTGGCGGCGGGGCTGCACGAATTTGTCGTCTTCGGCATCAAGCAGGCGTGGGCGTGCCTATTCGGCGGGCTGATGGTCGCCCTACTGATCGGCACGCATTTCTGGTATCCGGCCAACGCGCCGATTGCCCGTTACGACGCCCTGACGATTGCCGCGGTCATCATCCAGATTGCCTTGCTCTGGCTGAAGCTGGAGACGTGGGACGAAGCCAAAGTGATCTTGATGTTCCATGTGGCCGGTACGGGCATGGAGGTGTTCAAGACTGCGGTTGGCTCGTGGATTTATCCCGAGGCGTCGGTGCTGCGCATCGGTGGCGTGCCGCTGTTCACGGGCTTCATGTATGCATCCGTGGGTAGCTATATCGCGCGGGCGTGGCGAGAGTTCGACCTGCGCTTCTCGCATCACCCACCGTTGGCCGTGACAGCCCTGCTCTCGCTGGGCATCTACGCGAATTTCTTCCTGCACCACTATTGGTGGGACTTGCGCTACGTGTTGATGGCGCTGGTTGCGGTGGCATTCCGGCGCTGCTGGATCCACTTCCGCATTGATCGCGTCCACCGGCGCATGCCCTTCCTGCTGGGCTTTACGCTGGTGGCGCTCTTCATCTGGCTTGCGGAAAACATCGGCACGTTCACGCGCACGTGGCTCTATCCGAACCAGTTGCAAGGCTGGGAAATGGTGTCCATCGCCAAGCTTGGCGCCTGGTTTCTCCTGACCATCATGAGCTACGTGATGGTCACGCTGGTCAACCCGCCGCGGCCCGTTTCTGACGCTTGAACCAGGCGTGCTCGCCAGGCGCCCGATCGCGTAGTTCGAAGGTGATGTGCACCCGGCGCGAAACCTGCAGGTAGACGCCGCATGTCAGCGTCATCGCCACTGCAACGGCGACGCCGTCGATAAAGGTGGAGCGTGCCCCTGGAATGCCGCCCGCCATCAGCACGAGCCCGATCAGTGGCGGCAGCAGCGCCATGTGCACGAGCATGGCCGGCCGGAACGCGCTGTCATGCGTGGTTGCCAACACCAGGACAGTCACGCAGGAAATCAGATAGAGCAGCGTGGTCAGGTTGATCGCCCCGCTTCCCGGCGCGTTGGCATCAAACAGATCGGCCCCGGCCAGTTGCAGCGCATCCATCGACAACCCTTGCCAGAACACCCACGTTGGCCCGGCGATGGCGATGGCCAGCACCCACGGCAGCCATCCGGCAATGCCGTACAGCGGATGTTGTCCCGCTGCGATCGGGTCGATGTCGACCCAGCGATGCGTCAGCATGATGCACCCCCAACAATGCGCGCCCGTTCTGATGACGGTTGCTTTCGGCAAGCGCCGGCGGCGTCTGCCTCCCCTGCTCTCTAGCTTAGGTCGCCGCGCAAAGCTCGCAATGCAGGAGGAACCCTGAGCGCACAATCGGATTGCGCTACCTCAACTGCCGGTCAGCTATCGGCGGAACAGTCGCGGGCGGTCCGGATCGTAGAGCGGGTCGGGCGTGATCTGCGTGAGCTGCAATACACCGGCGGGGTCGAAGTAGAAATGCATCAGCGACGGCCAGACGTCGTCCGCCTTGAAGCGGTACGACCAGACCAGGCGGTCCATGCGCGGGAAATACGCCGTTTCCACCGGCTGGCCGAAATGTCGCAGCACGTCGTCCCGCGTCCAGACGCCGATCTTGGCCTGGGCAAATTCGAGGCTGCTCAGCACTTGCTTGAAGGCGACGAGCTTGCCGCTGGCATCAAAGTCGGCCGCGTAGGTGAACTGGCCGTACGGTTTGGTGGGGTAGAGCCAGCGGGTGCCGCCATCGAGCGGATAGGTTTCGCGCGGCGGCCCAAACTGCGCCTGCACCGCGGGCTCGTCCGCACCCACGAGGCGCTGGCCCTTGGTGACGGGGGATTCCAATGCTGCACATCCCGCCGTTGCCGCAACCACAATCGCTACCGTCAGCCAACGCATCGCCCGCATCACAATCGTCCCTGTTGCACTGAATGAAGCGGCTAGTTTACCGCCGCGTTTCAGCCGGGCGCGCGAGTAGCGGCGCAATGTCAACGTGGGCCGCGGCGAGCCTCGCATCGGCGTGCGGCAATCGCGGGATCGTGCCCAGATGCGGTGCGTTGATCCAGCGGCGCAAGGTGGCGACGTTGTCGTCAAGCCCTGCCATAGACGCGTCGACCACGTTACCGACCCAGCCTGCCAGATGCAGGCCGCGTGCGGCAATTGCCTCGGCGGTGAGCGCGGCGTGGTTCAGGCAGCCCAGGCGCAAACCGACCACCAGCACCACCGGCAAGCCGAGCGCCACGGCCATCTCGGCCGTATCAAAGTCGCCTGACAGCGGCACGCGGAAACCTCCGACGCCCTCGACCACGACGGCATCCGCTAACGATCTTGCGCGCGCAAACGCGTCGAGAATCGGCGGCAGCGTGATCGTCACGCCTTCGCGCGCTGCGGCCAAATGCGGAGACATCGGCGCATCGAGCAGCCATGGGCACACGGTGTCGAGCGGCAGATCGACTGACGCGGCGGCGCGCAGTTGCTCGACGTCTTCGTTGGTGCGCGTGGGCGCGCCTGCCAGCGTGCCTGCAGCAATCGGCTTGAGGCCTGCGGCGCGGTAGCCGGTGTCAGCCAGCTTGGTCAGCAATGTCGCGCTGACCAGCGTCTTGCCGATCTCCGTATCCGTGCCGGTGACAAAGCAATCGAAGCGCGCGGGCATCTCAGGCTGTCTTGGCCGGCTGCAGCGATTGGCCCGCCGCCTCCAGCGCGTGCGCAAGTCGTTCGATGTCGGCATCGGTATGTGCAGCCGACAGCGTGATGCGCAGGCGCGCCGTACCCGTTGGCACCGTCGGCGGGCGGATGGCGGCGATGCGGATGCCTTCGCGTTCCAGCGCGGCGGCCAGCGCCAATGCGGGGGCGTTCTCGCCAATCACGATCGGCTGGATGGCCGTGGGCGACGGCATCCATTGCCAGCCGAAGCGCGCGGCCAAACGCTGCGCATGGGCACTCCACACGGCGATATGGCGATCAAGGCGTGCGCGGCGGTCAGCGCCCTCCTCGCCTGCGATCAGATCCAATGCTGCTTCCACCGCACACGCAATGCCCGGCGGCGTGGCGGTTGTGAAGATGTACGTGCGCGCGCGCTGGACCAGCCAGTCAATCACCAGTCGATGCGCAACGATGGCGGCGCCGGATCCGCCAGCGGCCTTGCCGAAGGTGCCGACGTAGATGAGGCGTTTCGAGCGCAGCCCGAAATGCGACAGCACGCCCGAACCTTTTTCGCCAAGCACGCCCAGGCCATGCGCGTCGTCGACGATCAGCCAGGCATCGTAGCGTTCGGCCAGCGCGAGCAGCTCGGGCAGCGGCGCGATGTCGCCGTCCATGCTGAACACGCCGTCCGTGACGATCAGCTTGTTGCGGCTGGTGCTGGCGGCCAGAAGCGCTTCCAGCGCAGCCACGTCAACGTGCGGATAGACGTTCACGGGCGCCCGCGACAACCGTGCCCCGTCGATGAGCGAGGCGTGGTTCAGCGCGTCGGAAAAGATCGTGCATTCCTCCGCCGGGCGGATGCCGCCGGCCTGCGCCATGGCGCTCACCACGGCCAGATTGGCCATGTAGCCGGTGCAGAAGAACAGCGCGTCCGCCTCGGGAACGTGTTCGGCTTGCAGCGAAGCCATGCGTGCTTCCAGCCGCGCGTGCGCGATTGAATGGCCGCTGACCAGATGCGATGCGCCGCTGCCGAAGCCATATTGCTGCGTGCCGTGTGTCACCGCCTCGGCCAAGGCGGGATGCGCTGCCAGGCCGAGATAATCGTTGCCGCAAAAGCCGAGAATGTCGCGCGGTTCGCCTCCGGACACGCTGATGCGCTGGCTGCGGTCGGTCGGGCTGTACGCGGTGCGGCGCACGCGGCGCAGGTGTGCGGCGTCGATGGCGTCCAGGCCCGCCTGCAGGTCGTCAAGCAATCGCATAGGTGTGTCCTTCTGTTTCGCCCGTAGCTTGGGCCAGCGTGTCTTCAAGCGTCTGCAGCGTGCGTTCGACCAGCAGGTCGGTCTCTTCGTCGCTCAGCACATAAGGCGGCAGCAGATAAACGGTGTTGCCGATGGGGCGCAGCAGCAGCCCATGCGTGCGTGCCGTCAGCGCAAAGCGTTCGGCAAAACGGGCGCCGGCCACTTCGGGGTGCACGTCGAACGCGGTGATCATCCCCGTCTGCCGCAGATGGGCAAAGCGCGCATCGTGCGACAGCGGCGCCAGCCCCTGGGCGATGCGCGCGGCGGTCACGCGATTGCGCGCAAAGACGTCTTCTTCAGCAAACAGGTCGAGCGTGGCCAGTGCCGCACGGCATGCCAGCGGGTTGCCCGTGTACGAATGCGAATGGAGGAAGCTGCGCACCGGCGCATCGTCGTTGAAGGCGTCATAGATGGCGTCTCGCGACAGCACGATCGATAGCGGCAGGTAGCCGCCGCTGATGCCCTTCGACAAACACAGCAGGTCCGGCCACACGCCAGCCTGCTCGCACGCGAAGAACGTACCGGTGCGGCCGCAGCCGACCGCAATCTCGTCCGCAATCCAGTGCACGCCAAACTCATCGCACAGCGCGCGCACGCCGCGCAGATAGCTCACGTCGTGCATGGCCATGCCGGCGGCGCACTGCACCAGCGGCTCGATGATGACGGCGGCGATGGTGCCCGCGTTGGTGCTCAGGCAATCGCGCAGCGCGGCCAACGCGCGCTCGGCCACGTCGGCGGCGGTCTCGCCCGGGCCGGCTAGACGCGCGTCCGGCGATGGCACGCGGTGCGATTGCAGAATCAGCGGGTCATACGCATCGCGGAAGATCGCGACATCGGTCACGCCCAGCGCGCCGAGCGTTTCACCGTGGTAGCCGTGTTCCAGGCAGACGAAACGGCTGCGCGCGCCCTGCCCTGCATTGCGATGAGCGTGGAAGCTCATCTTGAGGGCGATTTCCACGGCAGAAGCGCCGTCGGAGCCGAAGAAGCTGTGGCCCAGCACACCGCCCGTCAGATCGATCAGGCGCTCAGCCAATTCCACAGCCGGCCGATGCGTGGCGCCCGCCAGCATGACGTGCTCCAGCGAATCGAGTTGCGTCTTGAGCGCCGCGTTGATGTGCGGATTCGCATGGCCGAATAGATTGACCCACCAAGAGCTGGTGCCGTCCAGGTAGCGCTTGCCGTCAAAGTCGATCAGCCACGGCCCCTGGCCGCGTGCGATCGGCAGCGGCGGCATGGCATCGAGCCGTGCATTTTGGGTGCACGGATGCCAGACGGCCGCGCGGCTGCGCCCCTGCCACGCCGTATTGGCGCTGGGCGCGCCGTCAACCGGCACCGGGATTGGGGGATATGCCATACGAGGCCTCCTCGAAACAGAAGCGGGGGATTCGGCGGCGTATGGTAGAGGCCATGTTGATCAAACAACAAGCCCGCACGTTTGGGGAAATTAACAACAAGAAGCCAGAAAAAGGCGGAAGAAAAGCACTTCTTCGGTGGATTTCCAACGTCCTGCGCGGAACTTGTCGTTAAAAAATCTTTTCCGGCGCAATAAAAAAGGCTTTATAGGTCACATTTAGCAAGCCTCGGTCAGGCGGACTTAGACGCTGCGCCACGGAACACAAGGTCCCACGGATTATTCACTGCGAGTGATGTTCAAAATGGACTTCACGTTTGCATTGCCTCATTGCTCTGTCCTAGGGATAACCCTATACTCGGGAAAACCCTAGATAACGCAACGAGAGAAAACATCATGATCCAGCAAGCCTGTTACACCCCCAAGTTCGCCGGCCAAGCTCAAGTGCAGGCCGCCCGTCGCCCATCGCTGCTGCGCGCAGTGGTCAATTTCTTCCGCAGCGGTTGGGATGACAACCTGGTGTACGCAGAAGTGGTCGGCAAGTCGGGTTCGTACTTGGGCTAAAGCCTGCGGCTGAATCGTCAGCCATGCCGCAAAGGCACGTAAAAAACGGCGCATCGGCGCCGTTTTTGTTTGGGGCGCTTCATGCGCACCTAGCCCAAATCTCCACCGCCCACCGGCAACACCGTCCCAGTGATGTAGGAGGCCTCGTCCGAAGCCAGAAACAGGATCGCCCGCACCTGCTCGTCGATCGTTCCGTAGCGGTGCATCAGGCTGCTGGCAATGGTCTGGTCGACGATGCCCTGGTACCACGCGGTTTCCTGCTCCGACATGGGCGCCGTGTTGCGCGGAATCTTCCGCGGCGGCGCCTCGGTGCCACCTGTCGCGACGGCGTTGACGCGGATGTTGTCCTGCGCATGCTCCAGCGCCAGGCTAGCCGTGAGCGCATTCACGCCACCCTTGGCCGCTGAATACGGAATCCGATAGATGCCGCGCGTGGCAATCGACGAGACGTTCACGATCACGCCCTGCCGGCGCTCCACCATGTGCGGCAGCACGGCGCGGCAACACCACAGCGTGGGAAACAACGAGCGGCGAATTTCTGCCTCGATCTGCGCCTCTTCATAGTGCTGATACGGCTTCGCCCAGATCGTGCCGCCGACATTGTTGATCAGTACGTCAATGCGACCATAGGCATCAAGCGCCGCCTGCACCGCGTATTGAGCGCCAGCGTAGGTTTCCAGATCGGCCGTCGTGGCACGGGTCCGGCCGCCCGCTGCGGCAATCTCGGCCTGCACCTCGTAGACCAGCTCTGCGCGATCCACCAGCAGCACCTGGGCGCCCTCTTCTGCCGCAGCCAATGCCACGCCGCGCCCGATCCCTTGGGCCGCGCCCGTCACGACGACGGTCTTGCCTGAAAATCGTTGCATGTTCATGCCGCCTTCGCCTCCGGTACTGCATTGGGCGTGAACTTCTCGTAGTGGAAGCTATTGGGCTTCACGCCCTCGTCGTCAAAGTACTTGCGTACAGCGTCGACCATCGGCGGCGGCCCGCACAGATAGACATCCACGTCGCCATCGTTCAGGGCGTTGGCGGGCACGTGCTGCGTCACCCAACCCTTGCGCGGATGATTCGACGCTGCGTCGGCCACGACGGTGGCGTAGCTGAAGTTCGGCAGCCGCGCTGCATAGGCTTCAAGCGCATCGACCTGCACCAGGTCGAGGTCACGGGTCACGCCATAAATCAGATGCAACTTCTGCTGCGAATTGGTGCGTGCCAGCACTTCAAGCATCGACAGGAACGGCGCGAGCCCTGTGCCGCCTGCAAGGAACAACAGCGGCCGCTGCACATTGCGCAGATAGAAGCTGCCCAGCGGCCCGTGCAGATCGAGCTTGTCGCCCGGCTGTGCGGTTTCCAACCAACGGCTCATCACGCCACCGGGAATCTTCTTGATCAGGAAGCTGATCTTCGATTCTCCCGGCGCGGATGAGAACGAATACGAGCGGTGCTGGCCGCTGCCCGGCACGCCGATGTTGACGTACTGGCCAGGGAGAAACACCGGCGCAGAGGCATCGACGTCCAGTTCCAGCACGACGGCTGCGTCGTTATGCAATTCGACTTTCGACACCGTTGTCCCGAAGCTGCTCTGACCAGTCTTGCAGCTGGTCGACGTGGTGGGCACCGCGATCACGCAATCGCTTTGCGGCACCATCTGGCACGTCAGGACGAGGCCCGTGTTCTTCTCGTCTTCGGTCAGGGCGTCATCAATGTAATCGTCGCCGAGGTCGTAGCTTCCGCTCTCGGCGCGGCACTTGCAAGTCCCGCAAACGCCATCGGAGCAATCCATCGGCAGGTTGATCTTGGCGCGGAAGGCGGCATCGAGCACCTTCTCGCCCGCTTTGCAATCGATGAAACGGGTCACCCCGTCCTCGAAATTCAATGCGACTGTGAAACTGGACATGGAAAACCTCGCTGCCTTGGATACGGATGTGCACATCAGACGTGATAAACGTCGAGCACCTGCCGGATGTAGTCGTTCTTCAGGACGATCTTCTTGGATGCGATCAGGAAGCCATCGCGCACGCGGCGCAGGGTGACGAACATCGTGCCGAAGAAGTGGTCGGTGGTTTTGTACCGGTGGCTGAGCGTGTGAAAGTTGTAGCGCACGTCGACTTCATCACCGCGTTCGGCAACGACTTCCACGTTGGCGACGGTGTGGCTGGTTCTCGGCTCCGGCGTTGAAGCACCGCTGCGCTCTGTCTTGATGCGGAAGACGCGATCTTCCAGCCCGCAGCGATTGGCGTAGTACATCAACGAGATCTGGCTCTGCGGGTCGTCGGTCAACTGGTCGTCGTCATCCCATGCGGGCATCCAGTAGGTGACGTCTTCTGCGTAGCACTCGAGCCACGCGTCCCACTGGCGGTCGTCCAGCAGTCGCGCCTCGCGGTACAGGGCGGCGCAGATGTTCTGGTAATCCGTGCTCATGCCGGCACCCCTTCGCATTCCTGTTTGAGTGCCTCGCGCATGACGCGTACCCAATATTCGTGCTGGCAGACAAACAGGCCTTCGTCTTCACTGCGCTCGCCCGAGATGAGCGGCTTCAATCCCATCCTGGTTGCATTCTCGTCAGGGCCGTGAATCCACAGCGGCGCCCCGCGCGACAGGTCGTTCCACAGCGCGGTGGTGCCGGCATATCCGTTCTGGCAGGCGCGGAATTCCTCCAGGTCATCGGCGGTGCCCATGCCGGTGACGTTGAAGAAATCCTCGTACTGGCGGATGCGCGTGGCACGGTCCGTTGCGCTCTCGCCCTTTGGCGCGAAACAGAAGATCGAGACCTCGGTCTTGTCGACGCTGATTGGCCGTACGACGCGAATCTGCGTGCTGAACTGATCCATCAAAAACACGTTCGGATACAGGCACAGGTTGCGGGTCTGGTTGACGATGAAGTCCGTTTGGATTTCGCCCACGCGCGCCTTGATTTCTTCGCGGTGCGCATAGACGGGCCGCACCTCCGGGTTCATCGTCTGCGTCCACAGCAGGATGTGGCCGTGCTCGAATCCATAGACGCCCGCCACCGACTTGCTCCAGCTGTTCGCATCCACGGCCTGCGTGCCGCCTTCCTTGCGGCGCCCCATCGTGGCGGCGTAGTTCCAGTGCACGGTGCTGACGTGGTAGCCGTCGCAGCCGTTTTCCATCTGCATCTTCCAGTTGCCGTCATAGACGTAGGAAGAATTGCCGCGCAGCACTTCAAGGCCTTCGGGCGCCTGGTCGACGATCTGGTCGATGATCACACGCGCTTCGCCAAGGTACGCCTCAAGCGGCTGCACATCGGCGTTGAGGCTGCCGAACAGGAAACCGCGATAGCTTTCGAACCGCGCAACCTTCTTCAGATCGTGCGAGCCGTGCGTGTTGAATTGCACTGGGTACTCGGTCGTCTTTTCGTCCTTTACCTTGAGCAGCTTGCCCGTGTTGGAGAACGTCCAGCCGTGGAACGGGCACGTGAAGCTGCCCTTGTTGCCATGCTTGCGGCGGCACAGCATCGCACCCTTGTGTGCGCACGCGTTGATGACCGCGTGCAGCTCCCCGGTCTTGTCGCGCGTGATGACGATCGGCTGGCGGCCGATCCACGTGGTGTAGTAATCGTTGTTGTTCGGGATCTGGCTTTCATGCGCCAGATACACCCAGTTGTTCTCGAAGATGTGCTTCATCTCCAGCTCGAACAGATCGGGGTGGGTGAAGATGTCGCGGCGGCAGCGGAAGATGCCGGCCTCTTCGTCATCCACCACAGCGGTTGACAGCAGTTGGTCCAGTTCGCTGGCTTTGTCGATCAAGGCGGGCATGATTCTCTCCACGTTGAGGCACTCGGCCTCAAGCCTCGGCCGAAGCGCGCAGGCGATTCACGCGCTGGTTGTCCTTGCCCTGAACCAGCGGCGTCAGGGCAATATTGAATTCAATGTCTTTGTACGCATCGGCCTTCAGGGCGAGCGCGGCACCACCGGTTTTCTCCACCACGTGCGGAATCAGTTCTTCGCGGGTGGCATAGGCGAAGTCATCCCAGATCAGCGGATCGCCTTCGATGTTGAATTGCGTCGTCAGCTTGCGGTGGCCATTGCTCGTGACGAAGAAGTGCACATGCGCCGGCCGGTTGCCGTGGCGGGCCAGTCCGTTCAACAACTGCTGCGTGGCACCTTGGGGCGGGCAGCCGTAGCCCACCGGCATGAGCGTCCGGAATTCATACTTGCCATCGGCACCGGTCCTGACCGCGCCGCGCAGGTTGAACGGGCTCTGCGCACCGGTCGGATCGAAATGCGAGTAGAAGCCGTTCGAGTTCGCATGCCAGCACTCGACCACAGCGCCAGCCACCGGCTTGCCGTCGGCACCGGTCACCGTGCCGTGGATGATCAGTGGGCCTGCAGCCGGGTCCGGATCGATATCGATCCTGGACACGCCATCGCGCACCGTCGTGCCCGCAACGTACAGGGGGCCCTCGATCGTGCGCGGCGTGCCGCCGTCGATGCCAAGCGCTGCGTCCGCCGCGTCCATGCGGATATCGAGATACTTCTCCAGGCCCACGCCGGCCGCCAGCAATGCGGCCTCGCCGTCCTGCCCAAGCTTGTTCAGGTAGTTGATGCCGGCCCAGACCTCGTCCGGTGTGATGTCCAGGTCGTCGATGGCCTTGAACAGATCGGCCAGCAGCCGGTGGGTGACCTGCTTCAGGCGGGCGTTGCCCTCCTTGCCGTCCAAGTTGGTGGCGGCCTTCAGCAGATCCTGCACTTCTTTCGTTTGGAATACGCGCGCGTTCATGATGGGTGTCTCCACGTGGTTTTCTGGGGGAATGTCAGACGTCATTGCTGTGAACTGACGAGGGGTGACGGCACATCGGTGTCACCGAAATCTCCATGTACGGAAACAGCGGCAGCGCCGTCAGGATGTCGTGCAGTTCGGCATTGCTCTGCACGTCGAAGACGCTGACGTTCGCGTACTCGCCAACCAGGCGCCAGATGTGGCGCCACTTGCCGCTGCGCTGCAGATCCTGCGAATAGGCTTTTTCGCGCGCCTTGATCTCGTTGGCGACATCGGCGGGCATGTCGGCCGGCAGGCGGACATCCATGCGGACGTGGAACAGCATCGTGGGCTCCTTGGTGGGGTGTCTTGGTCTGGTTGTTCTTATTGGCGGCGCAGGCGCGCCAGCTTGTCGCGGTCAATCTGGATGCCCAGGCCGGGGCCGGTGGGCACCTGCAACATGAAGTCGCGGTATTGCAGCGGCTCGGTCAGCAGTTCTTGCGTGAGCAACAAGGGGCCGAACAGCTCGGTGCCGAACTGCAGTTCGCCAAAGGTGGAAAACACGTGGGCGGAGGCTGCCGTGCCAACGGCGCCTTCGAGCATCGTTCCGCCGTACAGGCCGATGCCCGCAAGCTGCGCGATGGCGGCTACCTGCATGGCCGGCACGAGGCCGCCGGATTGCGCGATCTTGACGGCGAAGACGTCGGCGCTGGCAGCGCAGGCCAACTCAAATGCGTCCAGCGGACCATGCAGCGCTTCGTCGGCCATCATCGGCACGGCAAACTGGCGGGCGAGGCGTTCCAGCGCGGCGCGGTTCTCGGCACGCACCGGTTGCTCGATCAGGTCGATACCGCCGGCCTGCAACGCGGCGATACCGTTGGCGGCATCAAGCTCGCTCCAGGCTTGGTTGACGTCCACGCGCACGCTCACGGCGTCGCCCAGGGCGCGCTTGATGGCCAGCACGTGGGCAACATCGTCTGTCACCGGGCGCAGGCCGATCTTCAGCTTGAAGATGCGGTGGCGGCGCTCAGCCAGCATCGCCTCTGCCTCGGCAATGTCCTTCTTCGTGTCGCCGCTGGCGAGCGTCCAGGCCACCGGCAGCGCATCACGCAGGCGGCCGCCAAGCAGCTCCGACAGCGGCACGCCAAGCCGACGGGCCTGCGCATCGAGCAGCGCCGTTTCCAGCGCGCACTTGGCAAAGCGGTTGCCCTGGATGGTCTTTCGCACCTTGGCCATGGCTGCGGCCACATTGCGCGCCTCCACGCCGATCAGCAGCGGCGCGATGTGCGTGTCGATGTTGACCTTGATGCTCTCGGGGCTTTCTTCGCCGTAGTTGAGACCGCCAATGGTGGTGGCCTCGCCCCAACCTTCGATGCCGTCTTCGCAGCACACATGCACGAGGACGAGCGTCTGCGTGTGCATGGTGGCGACAGACAGCTTGTGCGGACGGATGGTGGGCACATCCACTAGAATGGCCTCGATCGAGCGAATCATGTTTTCCAGGTATCAGAAGAACTGCTATCAACGTGGAATCCAGATTACGCAGCGCGATTTATTGCGTCCAACACCGATTTAGTATCAGTTTCATACCTCACAGGTATAAAAATGGAGCTGCGCCACCTTCGCTATTTCGTTGCCGTTGCCGAAGAGCTGAATTTCACGCGTGCGGCTGAACGGCTGCACATCGCCCAGCCGCCGCTCTCGCGGCAGATCCAGCAGTTGGAAGAGGAAGTCGGCGTGCTGTTGTTCGAGCGCGGCAGCCGTCCGCTCAAGCTGACCGAAGCCGGCCGCTTTTTCCACGCGCACGCGCGGCAGTTGCTCGCGCAAACCGCAGAACTTGCGTCGATGACGCAGCGCGTGGGTCAGATCGAGCGGCGCATGTCGGTCGGCTTCGTGGCGTCGACGCTGTATGGGATGCTGCCGAAGGTGATCCGGCGCTTTCGGGCGGAATACCCCATGGTCGATCTGACCATGCACGAGATGACGACCATGGACCAGATCCAGGCGTTGAAAGACGGCCGCATCGACGTCGGGTTCGGCCGCATCCGCTATGAAGACCCGAACGTGCGACGCATCCTCCTGCGCGATGAGCGGTTGATCGTCGCGCTGCCGTCAGGCCATGCGCTGCTGGACGGCAGGACGGCCGTATCCCTACGCGACCTTGTCGGCGACACGCTCATCATCTACCCACGCGCACCGCGCCCGAGCTATGCGGATCAGGTGCTCGCCCTCTTCCACGATCGCGCGCTGGAACCCAGCAAGATCTACGAGGCACGGGAATTGCAAATTGCCCTGGGATTAGTCGCTGCAGGCGAAGGTATATCGGTGGTGCCGCGCAGCGTGGCGGGCTTGCGTCGGGAAGATGTCTGCTACATGGAACTCGACGATCCGCAATTGGTCTCGCCAATTATCTTCAGCACGCGCCTGCTCGACGAGTCTGAAGACATCCGTGCCATGCTGGCGCTGACGTATCGGTTGTATGACGAGCAGAAGATCCCGTATTACGCACCCTCGTAAGGCTTGCAATGGCGGCCCAAAAGTTACAAGCCGCTGGACACGACGGCCGCATGAGCTAGATTGAAGCAAGGCGCCCGTCCGCCTGCGATTGGAGCGCAAGCGAGTGAAAAGAATACGCCGCCCCATCATCAAGTTGGCCCTCGTCGGGGCGCTGGTGCTTGCGATAGCCGCCTTGCTTGTCGCTCGTGAATTTCGCACCTCCGCTTGGCAAGCCCACTACTTCGCGGGTCTGGCGAAATCGCAAACCTTTCCTGTCAAGCCGGGGCCTAACAATTCGGCTCGTTACCCTAACTCCGGCCCCTACGACGAGCGGCTCGGGTATCACGATCTTCCGACCTTTCTAGACCGTCTGCGCTCGCGCGGTTACATCGTCGCTCAGCAAGCGGCGCCATCCAAAGAGATGGTCGAGCGAATGGACAGCGGCATGAATCCGCCCTATCGCGAGAAAGACCAAGCGGGGCTGGAATTGCTCGACGACGATGGCCGCCCGATCTACCGCATACGGCACCCCGAACGTGTGTATGACAATTTCGCGTCGGTACCGCCGCTACTGGTCAACTCGCTGCTCGCCATCGAGAACCGAACGCTGTTGCAGACCGAATACCCCAAGCGCAATCCGGCCGTGGAGTGGTCGCGACTGGCACGTGCTGTCTGGGACCGCGCCCTGCACGTCGTCAACCCGGCGCATGAATCGCCCGGGGGCAGCACGCTCGCCACACAAATCGAGAAGTACCGCCACTCGCCGGAAGGCCGTACCGATTCCCCCAGCGAAAAACTGCGCCAGATGGCCTCCGCATCTGCCCGCGCCTATCTGAACGGCGAAGACACCACCGCGACGCGCCATCAGCTTGCAGTCGATTACCTGAACACCGTGCCGCTGGGCGCGCGCGCCGGGTTTGGCGAGATCCAGGGGATTGGCGATGCGCTGTGGGTCTGGTACGGACGCGACTTTGCGCAGGTGAATGCGCTGCTGTCGGCCAACTCAGCCGCGCCACTCGCAGACCGTGCTCTGGCATACAAGGAGGCATTGAGCCTGCTCGTATCGCAGCGGCGGCCGTCGTATTACCTTGAGAACCTCGATGAACTCGAAACCTTGACCAACGCCTACCTGCGCGTGCTGGCCGTAACCGGCGTGATTCCGCCGGCGCTGCGCGATGCGGCGATCGCGCAATCGCTCAAGCAGCAGGCCCTGAACACACGCGTGCCGCCTCCGCCGATTGAGCACAAAGGCACAAACGCCGTGCGCGTCAACCTGGCGGGCATGCTCGGCATATCGCGCATGTATGCGCTCGACCGGCTCGACCTGACCGCCAGCAGCACGCTCGATGCGCCGTTGCAGCGCGATATCTCCACTGAGCTGCGCAAGCTGCGCGACCCGGCACAAGCCAAGGCTGCCGGCCTCGTCGGCGACATGATGCTGGAGCGCGGCGACCCGCGCGGCGTGACTTACAGCTTCACGCTCTATGAACGGGCGCCGGGCGGCAACCGCGTGCTGGTGCAGGCCGACACGTTCGACAAGCCGTTCGACATCAACGAAGGCGTCAAGCTGGATCTGGGCTCAACGGCCAAGCTGCGCACGCTGGTGACGTATCTCCAGATCGTGGCTGAGCTGCATAAGCGCTATGCCGACCAGCCTGCGGCGGCGCTGCGCAAAATCAACATCCCAGTGCAGAACCCGATCGAGCGCTGGGCGGTGGACTACCTCGCTCACACGCAAGACCGGTCGCTCGAGGCAATGCTGGATGCGTCGATGGAGCGCAAGTACTCCGGCAACGCCGGCGAATGGTTTGCCACCGGCGGCGGCATGCAGAGTTTCGAGAACTTCGAGAAATGGGAAGGCACGCAGAACTTCACGGTGCGCGAGGGGCTCAAGCATTCCGTCAATCTCGTGTTCGTACGGATCATGCGTGACATCTCGCGCTACTTTCAGCATCAGTTGCCCAACGCCGGCGCCGAGGCGTTGACCAACCCCGATTCCCCGCAGCGACAGGTCTACCTGCAACGCTTTGCCGACCGCGAAGGCAAGCTGTTCATGGGCCGGTTCTACACGAAGTACAAAGGCAAGACCGACCAGCAGCGCGAAGCCATCCTCGTGCAAAGCACCCGCCCCACACCGGTGCGGCTGGCCACGATCTACCGCAGCATCGACCCGGAAGCCGGCCCCGGCAAACTCGCGGCATTCATCCGCAGCTACCTGCCCGGTGCAAAACTGGATGAGGCGGAACTTACCAACCTGTATGAGAAGTATTCCGTCCAACGTTTCGACCTGGCCGACCGCGGCTACATCGCCCGGCTGCATCCGCTGGAACTTTGGCTGGTGGCGTACCTGCGAACCCATCCTCAAGCCACGCTTGCGCAGGTGAACGAGGCAAGCGCCGATGAACGGCTGTCCGTCTACAAATGGCTGCTGCAATCGCACCGCAAGACCGCGCAAGACAAACGCATCAAGCAGATGCTGGAGATCGAGGCGTTTCAGCAGATTCACGCCATGTGGAAGCGGCTGGGATATCCGTTTGAATCGCTGGTGCCGTCATACGGAACGGCCATCGGCGCATCGGCAGACCGGCCAGCATCGCTGGCGGAGCTGATGGGCATCATCGAAAACGACGGCATCCGCGTGCCCAGCGTGCGTATCGACCGCCTGCGCTTCGCCGCCGACACGCCTTACGAAGTCATGCTCTGCCGCGACCCCAACGCCGGAGAACGCGTGCTGCCGCCCGAAATTCCGCCCTTGGTCAAATCTGCGCTGGCCGGCGTCGTCGAAGGCGGCACCGCCAAGCGGATCTCTGGAACGTTCGTTCAGAAGGATGGCAAACCCATCGCCATCGGCGGTAAAACCGGCACCGGCGACAACCGCTTCAAAACCTTCAGCCGCGGCGGCGGCCTCATCTCCGAGCGGGTCGTGAGCCGCTCCGGCGCCTTTGTTTTTTATCTAGGAGATCGCTACTTCGGCACCGTCGTCGCGTACGTAGCCGGCGCAGACGCGGCCAAGTACAAATTCACCAGCGCACTGACGGTGCAAGTGCTAAAAGTCCTGGCGCCCACGCTGATGAACCATCTGAACCTGCAAGAGGAGGCGCCAGCCTTCAACTGCAACATGCCGCAGGCCACCGCACCGGAACAAAAGTTGGATTGATCTTTACCGCAACGACCGCTGCAACCAGATCGCCCCCGCGCAAACCAACGCCACCACCGCGCCCCAGGCGAACAAATCCCCCACGGCCAACAGCGTCGCCTGCCGGTCAATCTCGGCCGAGATGCGAATCAACTCCGAACCCTGCAGGGGATGCGGCCACTGCCAAGCTGGCGTCAGCGCGCTGACGTGCCCCACCAGGTCGGTGCGATGCTGTGCCTGTCCGCGCTGCAGCAACAACGTGGCCCCCATCGTCCCAAACGCCTGGGCCCAAGCCCGCATGATCCCCTTGAACTGGTAGGCATGCCCGAAATCCTTGGCTGGCAGATCCACGTAAGACAGCCCCGCCACCTGGATCACCACGAACATCCCCACCATACCTTCGATCATGAACCCCGGCACCACCGCCGCCACCGACGCGCCCGGCGTGGCCACATGCGACATCCACAGCAGCGCAGTCGCCATCAGGACGAAGCCGATGGAGATCAGCACGCGCTTGGTTGGCAGCACGTTCGTCAGCTGAAAGTTCAGGATGCCCAGTGCAACCGTCACCAGCCCGCCCAGGCTCATCAACTGGGCGGTGGTTTCATAACGGAAGCCCAAACCGTTCTGCAGCAGGCTCGACGAGAGAAAACCCCACGCGCTCGCAAACAGGTAATAGATGGCGTAGAAGACCATGCCCATCAGGAAGCGCCGCTGCAGCGTCGCCCGCAGGTCGACCCACGGCAAGGGATGGCCCGTCTGCCGAATACCCACCCAGATAATGAGCGCCACCACCGCAATGATCGGCACCACCTGCGCGGGCGAACCATCGGGATGAACGAAGCGGGCCTGCTGGAAACCGTGCAGCGCAATCAACGCAGCCAGCCCAAAGGCGATGGCCGAGGGCCAGTCGAGCGAGGCGAAATCGCCCTTGCGCTCGTGCATCTTCGGATGCGGATAGAACGCCGCCACCAGCCCGCACACCACCACCGCCACCAGCAACTGCGCGACGAAGATGGCGCGCCAGCCGAATTGCTCCGTGAGCGCCGCCGACAGCATCGGTGACACGCAACTCAGCCCAAAGATGCCGTAGATCATGCCTTTCATCATCGTGCGGCGTTCGTGCGCGGGGCTGTGCTGCACAAAGATGCGCGAAGTCGACAGCATCGGCCCGCCGCCAAACCCCTGCACCGCCCGGCCGACGATCAGCATCGTGCCGCCCTCGGCCGCCGCACACATCAGCGTGCCGATGATGAACACCAGAAGCGACAACAGAGTGTGTCTGCGGTAAGTCATGTGATCGGCCAGCCGGCCCATTACCAGAATCGCCAGGCTGGCCGCCGCCGCATACGCCGTCACGGCCCAGAGATACACATCCTGAGACGCCAGCACCCCGCCTTCGATATGCGGCCCGGCAATCGAGAACATCAGGTTGGACATGTAGTCCACGCCCGTCGCCAAGCCAATCACCATGCCCACCATGCGCAACTCCATCCGGCTGCCGACGGTCGATGCGGCGACTGGTTTGCGAGGCGCGGACGGCGGAGAAACCATGTGGTCTGTGCTTGGCGTGTTCATGCAGGGATGGTAATTTGCCTCGAAACCGGCGGAAATCGCCTGCCAACAAATTCATTGTTCAATTATGCGAACGACGGACTGGAACGACTGGGACACTTTCTGCACCGTGGCCACGCTCGGCAGCTTCACGCGCGCGGCTGACCGGCTGGGGTTGCCCAAGTCGTCGGTCAGCACCGCGGTGTCGCGGCTGGAAGGCAAGATGGGCGTGCGCCTTTTCGAGCGCAGCACACGCCGCCTGCGCCTGACCGATGCCGGAGAAGCCCTATTGCGCGACGCCGGCCCATTGTTCCAGCGGCTGCGCGAAGTGTCGGAAGACGCGGCAGCGACGTTTCAGTCACCCGCGGGCACCTTGCGCATTGCCATGCCGTATGAGTTTGCCGCCAAGCAGCTCGCCGAGGTGGTGCTGGAAGTCATGCGCGAGCACACCAGCCTTCGCATCGAAGTGGACGTTGCGCCGCGCCAGATCGACCCGCTCGCCCAGGGCTACGACATCATGCTGACGGTGCCGCGTGGCCCGTTGCCTGATTCCGGCCTCGTCGCCCAGCGCGTCTTTGATTTGCGGCGCGCCGTGGTCGTCGCCCCGCAGCTGCTGGAACGCCTCGGGCCGCTTACCCACCCAGACCAGCTTGCCGATTGGCCCTGCCTCGGCACCTCAAACGAAGCCGAATGGCAGTTCCGCACGCCCGGCGGCGAGACGATCAATCTGCCCCTGGACTTCCGCATGCGCACATCCAACAGCGAACTGCGCATGCAGGCCGCCATTGCGGGCCTGGGCGTCGCCCGCATTACCTCCGTGTTTGCTACCGATCTGATCGGCTCCGGCGCGCTACAGGAGGCGCTGACGGATTTCCAATCGCCGCCGATGCGCGTGTATGCCGTCTTCCCGGGCCGCCGCCTGATGCCCGCCAAGGTCAAGGTTTTCATGGATGCCCTGCACCGCCGCATAGAGCATTCCCGCCAACACACCGACATGCGGCCCACCTTCGTAGACGAGGCCGCTGCATCCTGGCCGCCAGAGTCGCTGCTCTGACTTTCAATCTTTCCTTCTTATCTACGCAAAGCCATGCGCACGTCCACCAAACTCCCTGTTTTGATTGCCGCGCTCGCTCTGAGCGCCGTTGGCTGTTCCCGCGCCGAAGACATCGGCAGCGTCAGCACCAATTTCCGCATCACGGGCTCCGACAAGATCGTCATCGAAGCCTTTGACGATCCGCTCGTGCAGGGCGTGACCTGCTACGTCTCGCGGGCGCGCACCGGCGGCATCAAGGGCACGCTGGGCGTGGCCGAAGACGTGAGCGAGGCCGCCGTGGCCTGCCGCCAGGTCGGCGACATCAGCTTCGTCAAACCGCTGCCCCAGCAGGACGACATGTTCACGCAGCGCCTGTCGCTCGTCTTCAAGACGCTGCACGTGGTGCGCACGGTCGATCGCAAGCGGAATGTGCTGGTCTATCTGACGTATTCAGACAAGGTCATTTCGGGCAGCCCGAAGAACAGCGTGACGGCCGTGCCGATCCCGGCCAGCCAACCCATTCCGGTCAAGTGAGGCGCGAGGCGTACATAAAGCGGCGATAGCACCACATTGGTGCGGCGCAACGCAAGCGTGGTGGCCGAGCAACGGTAGACGGCGCAAAAGGGGTGCATACGTAAGCCTACGTATGGTGCATTGCATCATCTGGTGTATGATCAGGGTATTCCCTAACCGGGATTTCCCTAAGAGGCCAATCATGCAAAACACGAACGACCTGAAGCTGACCGATCAACTCGAACGCGAACTGATCGAGCGCGAAATGTCCGAAGGTATCTACTACTATCGCCGTCCGAGCGGCCAATCGTTCTCGTTCGCCCAGTTCTTCTCGGCAATCGCGAACCTGTTCGGCACGCACCGCACCGCCAAGGCCTAATCCGCCGCGCTGTTGTTGATGGGCGTGTGCCCAAGCTAGCTGTATGCAGCAATCGCAATTTCAGTAGCACCGTGCGCCGGCCGTGTGTCATCACACCCGCCGCCACACCCGCCAGGTCATGACCGCCTGGTGCCAATCGAGGGCCGGATTCCGGCCCTTTGTCATTTCTGCGGCATTTGTTTGGTTTGTCTGCGTGCCGCAGCATCGCCCTTTTTCCTCCGACCGGCTCGCCGCGCTGCGGTTGTCTTCTGGTTCACCTGTGCTTTACTGAGTAGAGCCGCGACCACCGATATCGAGACCACGCGCACGTCTTCGTAGCAAGGAAGGCGCACAGCATGGCACCCGGCGCCCATCCCCCAAGGAGACTCCCATGGCGATCAGCCTCAAGCTGTCGGTCAACGGTGCGCCTGTCACCGTCAGTGTCGAACCTCATACCCTCCTAGTCCAATTGCTGCGCGAAAACTTGCGCCTGACCGGTACGCACGTCGGCTGCGATACCGCGCAATGCGGTGCGTGCACGGTGCATATGAACGGGCGCGCGGTGAAGTCCTGCAACATCCTGGCCGTGCAGGCCGACGGCGCCGAGGTGACGACCATTGAAGGCCTGTCAAAAAATGGTGCGCTGCACCCGATGCAGGAAGCCTTTCGCCAATGCCACGGCCTGCAATGCGGCTTCTGCACGCCCGGCATGGTGATGGCGGCCACGGCGCTGGTGGCGCAGCATCCGCATCCCGATGAACACACGGTGCGCGAGCAGCTCGACGGCAATCTTTGCCGCTGCACGGGCTATCACAACATCGTGCGTGCCGTCATGCACGGTGCCGAAGCGATGGCCGAAGCCCAAGGCGACGATGCCTCGCTCCAAAACCTGGCCGCAGCGCGCGCCCACGCCGCCTGACCCAGCGAGGAGACCACCATGAACGCTCCCGCAGAACCCAACAACCACCTGATCGGTGCGTCCGTCAAACGCAAGGAAGATTTCCGCTTCCTGACAGGCGCCGGACAGTACACGGACGATGTCGTCCAGGCGCACCAGTCCTACGCAGTGTTCCTGCGCTCGCCGTATGCGCATGCCCGCATCAAACACATCAACGCGGATGCGGCACGCAATCATCCGGGCGTGCTGGCCGTGCTCACGGGCGACGACCTCGCTGCCGACAAGGTGAACGGCCTGCCGTGCGGCTGGCTCATCCACAGCATTGACGGCACGCCGATGAAGGAGCCGCCCCACCCTGTGCTCGCGCAAGGCAAGGTGCGCCACGTGGGCGACCAGGTCGCGCTGGTGGTGGCTGAATCGGTGAAGATCGCCAAAGATGCGGTCGAGATGATCGACGTCGAATACGACGAACTGCCCGCCGTGGTCGACACCGCCACCGCAGATGCTGCCGGCACCGCCGTCCACGACGACGTGCCCAACAACACCTGCTACACCTGGGGCCACGGCGACAAGGTCGCCACCGATGCGGCGTTTGCCAAGGCCGAGCACGTGACGCAGCTCGACATCGTCAACAACCGGCTGATCCCGAATGCGATCGAGCCGCGCGCCGTCAATGCCAGCTATTCGCGTCAGGACGACAGCTACACGCTTTACGTTGCCAACCAGAACCCGCACGTCGAACGCCTGCTGATGTCGGCATTCGTGCTGGGCCTGACCGAAGCCAAGGTGCGTGTGATTGCGCCGGATGTGGGCGGCGGGTTCGGCTCGAAGATCTTTCTGTACCCCGAAGACGTGGCGCTTACTTGGGCATCGAAAAAGGTGGGCCGGCCGATCAAGTGGACGGCCGAGCGCTCCGAATCCTTTCTGACCGATGCGCATGGCCGCGACCACGTTACGCATGCGGAACTGGCGCTCGATGCGCAGGGCAATTTCCTCGCCATGCGCGTGCATACGACGGCCAACATGGGCGCGTATCTGTCGACGTTTGCCAGCAGCGTGCCAACCATCCTGTATGCGACGTTGCTTGCCGGCCAGTACAAGACGCCAGCCATTTATGCCGAAGTGAAAGCGGTCTTCACGAACACCGCGCCCGTCGATGCGTATCGCGGCGCCGGGCGGCCGGAAGCGACGTATGTGGTTGAACGGCTCGTTGAAACTGCTGCGCGCGAACTGCAAGTCGATCCGGCTGAACTGCGCCGCCGCAACTTCATCCGCACATTCCCCTATGCCACGCCGGTTGGCCTGACCTATGACACGGGCGACTACGAGCCGTGCCTGGATCGCGCCATCGAATTGGCCGATGTAAAAGGCTTTGCAGCCCGACGCGATGCCTCCCGCGCCAAGGGCCGGCTGCGCGGCATGGGCTATTCCTGCTACATCGAGGCTTGCGGGCTCGCGCCGTCGAACATCGCAGGGGCATTGGGCGCGCGGGCTGGCCTGTTCGAAGCCGGCGAAATTCGCGTGCACCCAACGGGCTCCGTCACGGTCTTCACCGGCTCGCACAGCCACGGCCAGGGCCACGAGACGACGTTCGCGCAAGTGGTGGCCGATCGCCTGGGCGTGCCCATCGACAACATCGAGATCGTGCACGGCGACACCGGGCGCATCCCGTTCGGCATGGGCACGTACGGCTCGCGCTCGATTGCCGTGGGCGGCTCGGCCATCATGAAGGCACTCGACAAGATCGAGGCCAAGGCCAAGAAGATCGCCGCGCATTTGCTGGAGGCCTCGGCGGAAGACATCGAGTTCAAGGATGGCGTCTTCCGCGTGGCCGGCACCGACCGCACCAAGACCTTTGGCGAAGTCGCGCTCACGGCCTACGTGCCGCACAACTATCCACTCGACAAGCTTGAACCTGGGCTGGACGAAAACGCCTTCTACGATCCGACCAACTTCACCTACCCGGCCGGCGCGTACATCTGCGAGGTGGAAGTCGACCCCGACACCGGCGAGGTGCACATCGACCGCTTCGTTGCGGTAGACGACTTCGGCAACATCATCAATCCGATGATCGTCGAGGGCCAGGTGCACGGCGGGCTTGGTCAGGGCATCGGCCAGGCGCTGCTCGAAGCGTGCGTGTACGACGAAAACGGCCAGTTGCTGACGGGCTCCTACATGGACTACGCCATGCCCCGCGCCAACGACCTGCCCAGCTTCACGGTGGAAACCGCCAAGGGCACGCCGTGCACACACAACCCGCTCGGCGTCAAAGGCTGCGGTGAAGCCGGCGCGATCGGCTCCCCGCCGGCGCTGATCAACGCCATCGTCGACGCGCTTGCGCCGCTGGGCGTGAAGGACATCCAGATGCCCGCGACGCCGCACCGCATCTGGCAAACCATTCAAGCGGCCAAGGCCTAGGCAGAGGAGCCCACCATGTACGACTTCGAGTACCAGAAAGCCACCGACGCCCAGACCGCCGTCACCGCGCTGAAGACGCACACCGACGCCAAATACCTCGGCGGCGGCCAGAGCCTGCTGGCGGCGATGAAGCTGCGCTTGGCACAGCCGTCAACGCTGGTGGATGTCACGCGCATTCCGGGCATGACGGGCATTCGCACGCAGCCCGGCGTGATTACGGTGGGCGCAGCCACACGCCATGCCGATGTGGCAGACAGCGCAGACATCGCCCGCATGCTGCCCGCGCTGGGCGAACTGGCCGGCGGCATCGGCGACCGGCAAGTGCGTGCGATGGGCACGCTGGGCGGCTCGCTCGCCAACAACGACCCGGCCGCGTGCTACCCGGCCGCTGTGCTCGGCCTGAACGCCACCGTCGTCACCGAGCGGCGCAACATCGCGGCGGACGATTTCTTCCTCGGCATGTATGAGACCGCGCTGGCTGCGGATGAACTCATCACCGAGGTGCAGTTTCCCGTGCCGGACCAGGCGGCGTACGTGAAATTCCGCAACCCCGCGTCGCGCTTTGCGCTGGTGGGCGTATTCATCAGTCGCAAGGGCAACAACGTGCGCGTGGCGGTTACGGGCGCGGCGCCGTGCGTGTTCCGTTGCACGCCGTTGGAGCAGGCGCTGGCAGCCAGCTTTACAGCAGAAGCCGCTCGCAAGGTGGTGGTGGCTGCCGACGATCTGGTGGGCGATCTGCATGCCTCGCCGGAATATCGGGCGCACCTCATTCCGGTCTTGACGGCGCGCGCGGTTGAGCAGGCGTTGGCGCACCATCATTGAGCGCACGCCCAAGGAACGGCATGCCGGTCGATTCCATCGACGACTGCATCGCGCAACTGCAGGGCCAGGGCTATTTCGCCAGCCGTGAGCTGGCCACGGCCTTGTTCCTCGCGTTGCGCATGCAGCGGCCGCTGTTTCTCGAAGGCGAGCCCGGCGTCGGCAAGACCGAGCTGGCGAAGGCGGCAGCCGGGCTGCTCGGCACGTCGCTGCTGCGACTGCAGTGTTACGAAGGGCTCGACACCGCCAGCGCGCTCTATGAATGGGATTACCCGCGCCAGATCATGGCGCTGCGTCTGGCCGAGGCCGCCGGCGAGAAGCCGCGCGCCGACACGCTCTATCGCGACGAATTCCTCCTCAAGCGCCCGTTGTTGCAGGCGCTGCTGCCCGACCCACTCCATCCCGAGACACGGCGCGTTCTTTTGATCGACGAGATCGACCGCGCCGACGAACCGTTCGAGGCGTTTTTGCTGGAGCTGCTGTCGGACTTCCAGGTGTCGATTCCTGAATTCGGCACGGTGCGCGCGCAGGTGATTCCGCTGGTCATCATGACGTCCAACCGCACGCGCGAGGTGCACGACGCGCTCAAGCGGCGCTGCCTGTATCAATGGATTGGCTACCCGGATAAGGCAAGGGAGCTGCAGATCGTCGCGCAGCGCGCGCCCGAAACGGCCGCTCGCCTGCAGCATCGTGCGGTTGATTTTGTGCACCGCCTGCGCGGCATCGACCTGTTCAAGGCGCCGGGCATTGCCGAAGCGATCGACTGGTGCCGCGCATTGGCGGCGCTGAACGTAACCGAGCTTGATCCGCAGTCCGTGCAGGACACGCTGGGCGTGCTGCTCAAGTACCAGGATGATCTGGCCCGCGTCGATACGTCGACCATCGAGCAACTGCTGGCGGCCCCCGCGCTGCCGGAGTAAGGCATGCAAGCGACCATGCCGATGCAGCTCCCGATGCTGGCGCGCAACGTAACGCATTTCGTGCGGCTGCTGCGCAACGCCGGCATGCCGCTCGCGCCCTCGCGCGCCGTGGACGCCATCGAAGCGCTGAGCCATATCGACATCGGCCGCCGCGACGACGTCAAGGCCGCGCTGTCTGCCCTGCTCGTCTCGCATCCCGACGAACGCGGACTCTTCGATGCCGCTTTCAACGTGTTCTGGCGCGATCCGGATTGGGAAGGCAAGCTGCGCGCGCTGCTGCTGCCCAAAGTACGCGGCGGCATTCCCGCGGCACGCAGCAACCGCCTGGCCGATGCCTTGCGCGCGCAGCCGTCGACCAACCTTCCGCCCGGCCCAAAGCCCGATGGCGAACGCCATGACATCGTGGCGCCGCTGGCATTTTCTGCAAACGAAGCCCTGCGCACGCGTGACTTCGACACGCTCGACGCTGCGGAATGGCGCACGCTGCAACACATGATCCGCCGCCGACGCGTGCATCTGGCGCAGGAGCGGACGCGACGGCTCAAAGCTGCTTCGCGCGGGCGCCATCCGGACCTGCGTGCGACCGCCCGCCAGGCCGTTCGCGCCGGCGGCGAATGGGCCGGCTGGAAATACCGCCAGCCTGTCGATCGCACGCCGCCGCTGGTGCTGCTGCTCGACATCTCCGGATCGATGAGTCGCTATTCGCGCGCCGTGCTGTACTACTGCCACGCGCTGGTGCAATCGCGCGAGCGTATCCAGGCTTTCCTGTTCGGCACGCGTCTGACGAACGTCTCGCGGCAGTTGCGCGAGCGCGATCCGGATGTCGCCGTGCAGGCAATCGCTGAGCTTGTGCCCGACTGGTCGGGCGGCACGCGCATCGGCGCGGCGCTGGCGGAGTTCAACCGCCAATGGGCGCGCCGCACGCTGTCCGGCCGTGCCACCGTCCTGCTCGTGACGGATGGACTCGACCACGAGCACATCGACGTGCTCGACACCGAGATGGCGCGCCTGGCGCGCTTTGCCCATCGCATCGTCTGGCTCAACCCGCTGCTGCGCTTTGCCGATTTTGAGCCGCGGGCACGTGGCGTGCGGGCCATCCTGCCGCATGTCGATGTGATGGTGCCGGCGCACCATTTCAACAGCCTGGCTGCGCTGGAGCACGAACTGGCGCATGCTCGCCGCACGCGCACTCCCCGCCACCCAACCCCAGCCCGATCGACCGCGCCATGGAACTGACCCAGACCCATCTCCTGCCCGTGCCACTCCAGACCGCCTGGGATGCGCTGAACGATCCAGCCGTGCTGCAACGTTGCATTCCCGGCTGCGAGAGCATCACCGCCGCCGAGGGAAGCGCCAACCCCGCCTACGACGTCGCCATGACCGCCGCCGTCGGGCCCGTCAAGGCACGCTTCAAGGGACGCATGGAGCTGGCCGACGTGGCGCCCCCACGCAGCTACACGCTGCATTTCGACGGCCAGGGCGGCGCGGCCGGCTTCGGCAAGGGCAGCGCGCAGGTGCAGCTCGCGCCCGAAGGCCCCACGGTCACGCGGCTTTCTTATACGGCAACCGCCCAGGTGGGCGGCAAGCTTGCGCAAATCGGCTCACGGCTCATCGATGGTGCTGCACGCAAACTGGCCGATGAATTCTTCCAGCGTTTTGCGGCAGAGTTCGGTCCTGCAGATACGGCGGGCATCGACGGACACGCCGCGCCGGTCGACGGCATGCCGGCCACACAGGCGATTCCCGATTTGGCCGCCGCCCAGCTGCAGGCCCACGGTGCGCCGCCCGGCCACGCACCCAACGTCAGCCCCGCGCTGCAGCCGCGCAATCCATGGCCGTGGATCATCGTGGCGGTGGTGGCCGTGGCGGCCGCCTACCTGTTTTTGCACCACGGGGCATAATCGGTCCATTCCCCGCAACACATCACTCTAGTGCGCGAAAGCGCAGCCAACGCATCATGGACAGCGTCGATCTTGAAGTCTTGAAAACCAGCGTGCGCTGGCTGGAACAAGGGCGCCGCGTGCTGCTCGTCACCGTGGTCAAGACGTGGGGCTCATCGCCACGGCCCGAAGGCGCAATGCTCGCGCTGCGCGATGACGGCGTGGTCATCGGCTCGGTTTCAGGCGGCTGCATTGAAGACGACCTCATCGACCGCGTGCGCCGTGAAGGGCTGCATTACACCAAGCCCGAAGCCGTCAAATACGGCATCAGCGCTGAAGAAGCACACCGCTTTGGGCTGCCCTGCGGCGGTACGCTGCAACTCGTGCTGGAGCCGCTGAATGCGTCCAGCGGGATCGAAGCTTTGCTGCGCGCCGTGGAGGCCGGTCAGCTCGTCGCGCGCACGCTCGACATGGCGACCGGCGCCTCGACGCTGCAGCACGCTACCGTCACCGATGGCCTGCAGTTCGACGAAGCGCGCCTCGTCACCATTCACGGGCCGCGCTACCGGATGCTCGTCATCGGTGCGGGACAGCTTTCGCGCTACCTGTGCCAGATCGCCGTGGGCCTGGACTACCAGGTCACTGTCTGCGACCCGCGCGAGGAATACAGCGAAGAATGGTCGATCCCTGGCGTGGCCATGGTCCGCACCATGCCCGACGATACGGTGATGGCCATGAAGCTCGACGAGCGCTGCGCCGTCATTGCCCTCACGCACGATCCCAAACTCGATGACCTCGCGCTCATGGAAGCGCTCAAGACGCCAGCGTTCTACGTTGGCGCGCTCGGCAGTCGCCGCAACAACGCCAACCGCCGGGAGCGCCTGAAGGAATTCGATCTGAGCGACGCCGAGTTGGCGCGCCTGCATGGCCCGGTCGGCATTTACATCGGCAGCCGTACGCCGCCGGAAATCGCCATCTCGATCCTGGCTGAAGTCACGGCTGCCAAGAACGGCGTATCGCTGCCGACCATCCTGCAAGTCGAAGGCGCAAAAGCCGCGCGCGAGATTGCCGCCAATGCCACGTCGAGTTGCGCAGTGCCGCAGACTTGAGTCAACCCTCTGATGGAATGGGGTGCTGAAAGGCACCTGAAAGGTTACATTCTTATAAATCGCTGATTGTGCGCAGGTTTTGGCCGCATCGCATCACGCGAATCTTGCGGCCCGCGAACCCTGTTTCGTGTGCGCGGCTTCATCTGACACGACTTGCCTGTTCCCTGCCCCGAGCGCACTGCCAACGCGCGCCTCGCCGGTGCGGCAGCGGTCGTGTTGTTTGCAAGCGGGTTGGTCGCCCGCTTTGCCACCCAAGGGATTCAAGTTTTCTCGCATGAGTATTTTGCTAACCGGTGCGACCGGTTTCGTGGGCGGCGCCATTGCCGCCAATCTGGCAGCCAAAGGTTTGCTGGCCGACACACGCTTTGCCGTGCGCGGTGACACGCCCGCAGAAGGGTTGGCGCGGCTGCGCAGCAACCTGCGCCGCTTCGAGTTTGCACAGGGCACCCTGGACGGCATTTCGGAATCGCAGATCGTGCCGTTCGACCTGCGCGAGGCAGGTGCCGCCAAGCTGGGCGATCCGGAAATCATCATCAATTGCGCGGCGCTGGCAACGTTCTCGAACCATCCGTCGCTGTGGGAAACCAACGTGGAGGGCGTGCTGGCGCTGGGCCGACTGGCGGCGCAGAGCAAACGCCTGAAGCGATTCCTGCAGATCGGCACGGCCATGTCTTGCGGCCAGTTGGCGGATCGCCATGTCAGCGAAAGCTGGGATGTCCCCCCGCTGGAGCAGCACGCGGTGCCTTACACGTATTCCAAGGGCATGGCGGAGCTGAAGCTGCGCGAAGCGGTGCCCGAGCTGCCGCTGGTGGTGGTGCGGCCGTCCATCGTGGTGGGTCATAGCACGCTGGGGTGTGAGCCCTCGGGCAGTATTTTCTGGATGCTGCGCATGGTGGCGCTGCTCGAAACGTTCAGTTGTCGCTTGTCCGACCGCGTCGACATCCTGCCTGTGGACGACTGCGCCGAGGCCATCGTGCAGTTGTCGACCAAGCCCACGCTGGCGCACGACCTGTATCACATCAGCGCCGGCGATGCGAACTCCGAGCGCATCGAAACGCTGTACCCGCGCTTCAAGCGTTGCAAGACGCCGGAAGAAGATGCCCAGGCGCTGGCCGGCTACGTGTATCAGGAAAAAATCGCCGAGAAAGCATTGGCGCGTAAATTCCTGAGCCTGACGGGCGACGGCAATGTGCGACTGGTCGCGCGCTGCATCCACCTGTATGCCAAGTTCGCCAGCATGAGCTACGTGTTCGACAACACGCGGCTCGTGCAGGAGACCGGCTTTCAACCGCGCTCCCTGCTCGCTTACCTCGACCGCTGCCTCGAGACGTCGGACGCCGTGCCGATCCCCGAGCAGATGCAGTGGGACTATAAATAGCCGTCCGGCCTCCCCCGCCCGCACGGCGTGTCATGGCGCCGTGCTATAACCATCGGCGCCCTTCACCAAGACTCCGGTCACCACAACAAGGAGCCGCCGATGACGCTGCAAGCCCTCGTCCATCTCAATGTCGCCACGCTGGTGGATTCGTTCATCAGCCTTGCCTCGGCCTTTGCGCTCGGGTCATTGATCGGCTTCGAGCGGCAGGTCAGACAGCGGACTGCGGGGCTGCGCACCAATGCGCTGGTGGCGGTGGCGGCCTCGGCATTCGTCGACATGGCCGCGCAGATCGGCACCGCATCGGACACCACCCGCGTGATCGCCTATGTGGTATCGGGCGTCGGCTTTCTGGGTGCCGGCACGATCATGAAGGAAGGGCTGAACGTGCGCGGCCTGAACACCGCCGCCACGCTGTGGGGCTCGGCGGCTGTGGGTGCGGCGGCAGGCTCCGACCTGGTTGGCCAGGCCATTCTGATTACGCTGTTCGTGCTGGCCTCCAACATCCTGCTGCGGCCCGTGGTGGACCGCATCAACCGCACACCGCTCGACAACCAGGCCAGCGAAGTCACGTACACGATGTGCGTCATCTCCACGAGCGAGCGCCAGAAAGAAGCCCTTGCCGACCTGGAACGTCTGCTTGAAGAAGCCAGCTACCCGATCAGCGATCTGTCAGTCGAACCCTTTGGCGACGACCACGTAGAAATTGAAGCGATGCTGATGTCGACTGCGGTGAATGCCGCAGAGCTGGATCGCATCGTCAACGCGCTGCAATCACAGCCGCACATTGCTCAGGCCTTCTGGAACCCGAGCACGACGGAATAATCGCGGGCGAGCGCCGGTCAAAGCTCCTGGCTGGCCGCGAGCGCAAAGATCTTCGCCCAGCGCTTCGCTTCCTGGCGGTTGCGCATTGGGATCGGCCAATCAGCCTGCGCCTGATGCTTCAGGTGCAGCGCCAGCGCCCAGGCACCTTCGCGTTCAACCGCATCGGCGCCGGCAATATCGGCGAAGAGAAAGCGCGCGCTTTGCCCGTGCAACTGCAGCGTCCCGCGTTTCTGTTCGGCATCGACCGCGACCTGCCCCCAGCTTGCGCTGAGCGACACGACCCGCTGCCCTTTCACATTCACGCCATGAACGGCGCGGTAACGCCGGATGAAGGTGATGACTGCGCCGGCCAGCAGCGCTACTGCAAGCATCACCGCCGCGCTGCCCGCGACCGCGCCGTAAGCCGCGGCAACCCTCGCATACAGCCGGACTGCGCCGTAAATCAGCAGACCAACCAGCGCGAGCGCGGCAATGATGAACGGCATGAAGCGACTCCTTGAATGGGCCAGTCGGTTATATCAACCGAAACAGCGCTCAAGGCAAGTCTTAAGTCTTTAGCGTGCCCCGTGCATCGACGGGGCCAATATCAGGCGAGGCGGAATGCGGCGATGGCGGCGTTCAAGGCTTGGGCCTGCTCCTCCAGCGATTCAGCCGCGGCTGCGGCTTGCTCCACCAGCGCCGCGTTCTGCTGCGTGGCTTCGTCCATCAGCGTGACGGCCTTGTTGACCTGTTCGATGCCGGAGCTTTGCTCGTTCGAGGCGGCGGCAATTTCGCCCATGATGTCGGTCACGCGGCGGATGGACGACACGATGTCTTCCATCGTGCTGCCCGCGCGCTCGGCCAGTGCGCTGCCGGTCTCGACCTTGGACAGCGACGCCTCGATCATTTCCTTGATTTCCTTGGCGGCTGCGGCGCTGCGCTGCGCGAGGTTGCGCACCTCACCGGCCACCACGGCAAAGCCGCGGCCTTGTTCGCCGGCGCGCGCGGCTTCTACGGCAGCGTTGAGTGCAAGGATGTTGGTCTGGAACGCAATGCCGTCAATCACGCCGATGATTTCCGACACCGTGCGCGACGACGCGCTGATCTCGCGCATGGTCGCCACCACATCGGTCACAACAGCGCCGCCCTGGCTGGCAACTTCCGAGGCGCTGTCGGCCAGTTGGCTGGCCTGGCGCGCGTTGTCGGCGTTCTGGCGCACGATGGAAGTCATTTCTTCCATACTCGAAGCGGTTTCTTCCAGCGAGCTGGCTTGCTCTTCCGTGCGTTGCGACAGGTCTGCATTGCCTGCGGCAATCTGCTTGGTGGCGGCGCCGATGGATTCGGAGCCGGTGCGCACGCGGCGCACCGTGTCGGTCAGCGCTGTCTGCATACGGGCCAGGCCCTCCAGCAGGCGGCCCATTTCATCCTTGCGGTCGACGCGCACCGGCTGCGTGAGGTCACCGGCGGCAATGCGGTCGAACTGCGCCAGCGCAGCGTTCAGCGGTTCCACAATCGCACGCAGCAACGACCAGGCGCACCAGAGTGCGACCACCAGGGCGACGAGAATGGCCGCCGTCACGATCACGCGAAAACGCGCGTAGGCTTCCTGGGATTCGTCATAGTTGGCCTTGGAGAAGCCGAGCTGCTTCTTGCTCAATGCCAGGCTTTTGTCGTTGGAATCGCGGAAAGCGTTGGACACGCGCTTTTCCATGATGTCGTCGGCCGTCGCGCGGTCGCCAGCGCGTAGCGCCTTGATGATGTCGCGCAGGCTGCCGGCCGCGGCTTCGCGCGTGATGGCAACCTCTTTGGCCAGGCGGTCCTCTTCTTCGCTGCGGGGCAGCGTCAGGTATTTCTTCCACGCTTCATCCGAGCGTGCGATCAGCTCTTCGGTACGATCGAGCAACTTCATCGCGCCCTTGTCGTTCGGATACAGCATGGCCTTGTCGAGGGCCGTGCGGGCGCGCGTGAGGCTCAGATCAGACTCGCCAAGCGCAAGCGCAGACGGAAACTGATTGGTGAAGGTTTCCTCGTGCGCATGGTTGGCGCCGCGCAGGCCGAGCAGGCCAGCCACGCCAATCAGCAAGGCAAGCAGAAACAGAATGGAAACCGAAAGCACCAGGCGGGTGCGGATGGTCAGGCGAGCGGACATGGGCGCGGCGAGAGTAGTGTGCGCGGCTCTTCACGCGGGCGCGACCATCGCGCCGGGCGGCCGGCTACCTCAGCACTATCGGCCGCGCAATCGATCAACTTAAGGGCGAAGAGGCGAATACATCCCTGCAGCCCGCCTCGTCTCTTGGGCAGTTTCGTGATTGCCGAGTGCCCGTTGGAGGACGTGCCGATCACCCGGTTCGGTGCCGAAACACAGTACTGGGCCGAACCGCATGCGAATGTGCGGCGGCTGGCCATCATGGAAACGGCGAGTGAGGCGCCGAGCCACATCAGCAATAGGCACAAGGCGACAACCCTGAACCTGCCGCCATCACATCACCCGTCGTACGAATACGCGCGCCGATGCCGCACAGCCTCAGCGAGTATGTCGAGCACGGGCTCAGTCTGCGTCCAGCTCAGGCACGCGTCGGTGATCGATACGCCGTACTTGAGCGGCACACCCGGCTTCAGATCTTGGCGGCCCGCTTCGAGGTGGCTTTCGACCATCACGCCGACGATCCGGTGCTCCCCCTGCGACAACTGCCGCGCGAGATCCTGTGCAACCTCGATCTGCCGTTCATGCGATTTGTTTGAATTCGCGTGCGAGCAGTCGACCATCACCTGTTCGCGCAACTTTGCCGCACGCAGCGCCGCGCAGGTCGCCTCAATGTGCTCGCTGTCGTAGTTCGGCCCGCTCTTGCCGCCGCGCAGGATCACGTGCGCGTCGTCATTGCCGCGCGTCTCGAAGATCGCGGCCATGCCCATCTTGGTCATGCCCATGAACGCGTGGCTGGCGCGCGCCGCGATGATTGCGTCCGACGCAACCTGCACGCCGCCGTCGGTGCCGTTCTTGAAACCGATCGGGCAACTCAGGCCCGACGCGAGCTGTCGATGGCTCTGGCTTTCCGTCGTGCGCGCGCCGATCGCGCCCCACGCGATGAGGTCCGCGATGTATTGCGGGCTCAGCAGATCAAGGAATTCAGTTGCTGCAGGCAGACCGAGCGCGTTGACGTCGAGCAGCAGTTGCCGCGCAGCGCGCAGCCCTTCATTGATACGGAAGCTGCCGTCCAGCCGCGGATCGTTGATGTACCCCTTCCAACCGACCGTCGTGCGCGGCTTCTCAAAGTAGACGCGCATCACGATCAGCAGGTCGTCCTTCAGTGCATCAGCCGCAGCCTTGAGGCGGCGCGCGTAATCGAGCGCCTGGTCGTGATCGTGGATCGAGCACGGCCCGACGATGAGCAGCAGCCGGTCGTCGCGGCCGTGCAAGATGTTGCTGATGGCCCGGCGGGTGTCTTCAACGAGCGCCTGCGTATCGGCAGGCACGGGCAATTCGTCCAGCAACAGCGCAGGAGAAATCAGCGGACGCACCGCGCCGATGCGGGTGTCGTCGATGCGCGTCGTGTCTTGCGTCGCGTCGGCGACGCCCACCTCGCGATCATGTGATGGATTGTCGAGGTTCTTCATTGTGATCTCCGAGGGACTTCAAATATGAATCGCGCGCCTGACGTCAATGGCGCGCCATCGCGCACTTAAGCAGCCTTGCCACCGCGCGCTTGACGATAGTCCTCAGCAAACTCAGCCCATTGCTTGAGCGACACGTCTCTGCCATGCGCGGCCAGCTTCAGCGCCGATTTGCGCCAGGCCGTGCCAGCCGCATAGTCCTGCACCTTTTCCACGAGATCCGTCCCATGCCGGCCACAGCCGCGCAGATGGCACCACGCTGCCACGCGAGCCATGGTCTGCAGTGCATCGTCCAGGTTGGCGACCACGTTCTTGCCCGAGCCTAGCGCGACGCGATCGGCGGTCGGTTGCAGGCTTTTGACGACGTACGACTTCGGTTTCTCGCCCTTGGCGCCATAAACGACGCCGCGCAGCAGTGCTGGCGAAATGGCCTGCGAAATGCGCTGGATATCGACGACGCGCCCGGCCTCGCTACGCCAAGGGGCCACGCTGCAGGCGCTGCCCAGCACATCGTCCCAGACACTTGGGATGGAGAGCTTGATGTCGATCAGGCGCAGCGTGGTCGGGTCGTTTTCGGGGCGAGCGAGCACGGAATAGCGTTCAAGCCCCAGACTGCCCGTGCCAGCAATCCGCCGTGCGACGTCGATGGCAATGAAACGCTGGCCGTTGCCCTGCTGGCCATACGCCTCGAGGATGCGTCGTGCGCGGCGGACCTCGTCCTTGCTGGCACGCAATGTGCGGCGCCCATCAATGCGCAGCGAGATGCGGTTGCCGCTGCGCACGGTGCGCTGCGCCAGGTAGGCCGCACGGTTGCGCTTGCGCAAGGCACGCAGCAGATCGCGCACGATGCCCGTGGCGGTCGCCCGCTCGACCCAGCGCGGCTTGCCGTCAACCAGCGCGGCCGCATACGTGTCGAGAAAGCGCCGGCACAGGTTGTGAGCATCTTCATCGGCCAGTTTCCAGCTGAAGGACGCCACCTGCAGGCTGGACAGCACGCGCACCAGGTCGACTGTGAACGGCGCGGCTAGCGCTTCGTCAAAGTCGTTCATGTCGAAGTAGACGAGGCCGTTGTCGCCCTTGAAGCTGCCGAAGTTTTCAAGGTGCAGGTCGCCGCAGACCAGCGTGCGGGGCGCGTCGTGCAGCAAGGCAGCGTCGGCCAGCGACGCGGCATACAGGTTGTTGGTGCCGCGAAAGAATGAAAACGGGTCGGCGGCGATGGCATCCAGCTTGCGGGTGAGTCTTTCGGGATCACGCCCGGCGTTGTATTCAAGCAGGATGCGGGTGCTGTCATGCATGGTCACGGCCTCGTTGAAGTGCTTGGAGTGGAGTGCAATGCCCTCAAAAATCGAAGATTACGCGTTGATTGGCGATTGCGAAACCGCGGCACTGGTTTCGCGCGACGGGTCCATCGATTGGCTGTGCTGGCCGCGGTTCGATTCAGGCGCTTGTTTTGCCGCGCTGCTCGGCACGCCGGACCACGGCCGATGGCGCATCGCGCCGAAAGGCGAGGCTCGCGCCACGCGCCGGCGCTACCTGCCAGGCACGCTGGTGCTGGAAACCGTATTCGAGACCGACACCGGTTCCGCCAGCGTGACCGACCTGATGACCGCCCGCCTGCCGGGCACCGCTGGCGCACGGGACGACACCTCAGACCTCATCCGTATCGTGCGGGGGCTCTCCGGTACCGTCGACATGCGCATGGACCTCACGCTGCGGTTCGACTACGGCGCGTCGATACCGTGGGTCAGCCGCGTGTCCGAAGTCACGGGGGCGCCGGCTGACGGCCCGTGCGACATGCCCGATTGCGTGCTTCGAGCCGTGGCGGGGCCCAACATGACGACGCTGCGCACCCCTGCCCCGATCCGTGGCGAGAACCTCTCCACCGTGGCGGATTTCACCGTGCGCGAAGGTGAAGCGGTGCCATTTGTGCTCACGCATTCGCCCTCGCATCTGCCATTACCGGCATCGATCGACGCGCTTGAAGCCCAGGTCGACATCGAGGCGCGCTGGCGTGCGTGGTCCGGCCGCTGCCACGGTGCAGGCCCATGGACAGAAGCCGTCGAGCGCTCGCTCATCACACTCAAGGCACTGACGTATCACCGCACCGGCGGCGTCGTGGCCGCGCCCACAACGTCGCTGCCTGAGCAACTCGGCGGCGTGCGCAACTGGGACTACCGCTACTGCTGGCTGCGCGACGCCACCCTCACGCTGCTCGCGCTCATGAATGCGGGCTACTACAACGAGGCGCGCTCGTGGCGACAATGGCTCGAACGCGCAATCGCCGGCAGCCCGGCACAGGTGCAGATCATGTACGGCATTGCCGGCGAACGGCGCCTGGGCGAGTGGACGGTTCCCTGGCTCCCAGGCTACGAAGGCGCGCAACCCGTGCGCGTGGGCAATGCGGCCGCGATGCAACTCCAGCTCGACGTGTACGGCGAACTGATGGACGCCCTCTTCATCGCCCGCAAAGGCGGCCTGGATGGCGATGAAGCCTCGTGGCGCTTGCAGGTCGCGCTGATGACGCATCTGGAAAGCATCTGGCAGACGCCAGACGAAGGCATCTGGGAGGTCCGCGGCCCTTCGCGCCATTTCACGCATTCCAAGGTCATGGCATGGGTCGCGTTCGACCGCGCCGTCAAAACCATCGAGCAATTCAACGTGGATGGCCCAGCAGAGCACTGGCGCGCCGTGCGCGACCGCATTCACGCGGAGGTCTGTGCCCACGGCTACAACGCCACGCGCGACTGCTTCGTACAGAGTTACGGTGGCGACGAGCTGGACGCCGCGCTCCTGATGCTGCCGCTCGTCGGCTTTCTGCCGGCGTCTGACCCGCGCATCCAGGGCACGGTCAAGGCCATCGAAGAAGACCTGCTCGTTGATGGCCTCGTGCGCCGCTACCGCACCGAAGCCGTAACCGATGGCCTGCCCCAGGGCGAAGGCGTATTTCTCGCCTGCAGCTTCTGGTATGTCGACAACCTCGTCCTGCAAGGCCGCCAGGACGAGGCTCGCGCGCTCTTCACCAAGCTGCTGGCACTGCGCAACGACGTCGGCTTGCTGGCCGAAGAATACGACCCGCGCGTGAAACGGCTGGTTGGCAACTTCCCGCAAGCGTTTTCGCATATCGCGCTCGTGAATTCAGCGCTGGCGCTATCTGCCGCAGCGGATCACGTCAGCCAGCGCACGGGCAACCCTGCGCGCAACTGACGCCCGGCCGAAGCCGGTAAAATAGCGGCCATGACCGAATCGACCGCATTCAGCCCCATGCCAGACGACGCAACCAGTGCTTCCGACAGCACCCTGCTGGGCCGCCCAGACAGTCCCTGCATCGGCATCTGCTCGACGCTCTTCGACGAGGTCTGCCAAGGCTGCGGGCGCACGCAGCTGGAAGTCAGCAACTGGGTGTTCATGACAGACGAAGAACGCAACACGGTCTGGACGCGCATACTTGCCGAAGGCACGGCCCAGGGCTACAACGCCGATGGCAGCCGCAAGTAGGCACCGCGCTTCAGATGCAAAAAACCCGGCCGAAGCCGGGTTTTTTGTTGGGGCCGCATGTGGGCAGATCAGGCGGTCTTCGCCGGATTGAGCTGCATCGCCTTGTACTCCAGGAACTCCTCCAGGCCGTACTTGCCGTTCTCGCGCCCGTGGCCGGACTGCTTGTAGCCACCAAACGGCGCCTGCATGTTAAACGGCCCGCCGTTGATGTTCACCTGACCCGTGCGGATGCGCCGCGCCACGCGAATCGCCCGCGCCTCGTCGCCCGACCACACCCCGCCGCCCAGGCCGTAGATGCTGTCGTTGGCGATGCGAACGGCCTCTTCCTCGTCGTCGTAGCAGATCACCGTGAGCACGGGGCCGAATATTTCTTCGCGCGCCACGGTGTCGGTGGTCTTGACGTTGCCGAGCACCGTCGGCTTGACGAAGTAACCGGTCGGCAGGCCCTCCGGCGTGTCGGCGCCGCCGGTAATGAGTTCTGCGCCCTCTTCCAGGCCCTTGCGGATGTAGCCGAGCACGCGGTCGCGCTGCACGGCAGAAATGAGCGGCCCGAGGCGCGTGTTTTCCTGCGCTGGATCGCCCGGCACGTAGGCAGCAGCAAACTGCGCGGCCAGCGCCTTCACCTCTTCATACTTCGCGCGCGGCACCAGCATGCGGGTGTGCGCCGAGCACGTCTGCCCAGAGTTCAGGAAACACGCCGACAGCGTGCCCTTGACCGCCGATGCCAGGTCCGCATCATCCAGGATCACCGAGGCCGATTTGCCGCCCAGCTCCAGCGCCACGCGCTTGACCGACTGCGATGCCAGTTCCGCCACACGCTTGCCTGCACGCGTCGAGCCCGTGAACGACACCATGTCGACATCCGGGTCGCTTGCGAGCACTTCACCCACCACCGGGCCATAGCCGGTGACAAGGTTGAACACGCCCGGCGGCAGACCGGCTTCTTCAATGACCTCCGCCAGCACGAAGGCGTTGAGCGGCGCCACTTCCGACGGCTTGAGCACCACCGTGCACCCCGCGGCCAACGCGGGCGCGACCTTCAGCGTGATCTGGTTCAGCGGGTAGTTCCACGGCGTGATGGCGCCCACCACACCCACCGGCTCGCGCACCACCAGCGAGTTGCCAACGTGTTCTTCAAACTCGAACGTGCTGAGCAGCTTGGCGAAATTGCCCCAGTTATAAACTGGACCGCCCACCTGGATGGCGCGCGCCAGCTTGACCGGCATGCCGACTTCGCCGGCAATCAACTGCGCCAGCTCTTCGCTGCGGGCCTGCAGGCCGTCGGCAATCTTCTGGATGTATTCGGCGCGCTTGGCAACGGGCGTGGCAGCCCAGTCATCAAATGCAGCGCGGGCCGCTGCCACGGCGGCTTCCGCATCGGCCGCGCTGCCTTCGGGAATGGTTCCCATCACGGCTTCAGTGGCCGAATGAATCACTTCAATGACGCCCTTGCCCTGCGGCGCCACCCACTTGCCATTGATGAAAAGCTTGTCGCGTTGCTGCATCGTCGGTCGTCTCGCTCTGGTGGATGCGCGATTTGCGCGTTGTGCTATCCGGGTTGCGACTGAGGCCCACGTCGCCCCCGGGCGGTTATGATCGGTCTATTGTAGAGCCAGCAGAGCGCGCGCTGCAGACGCGCCGGCCGAGGGAGACAGCATGACCACCACCATCTACCAGAAGACCGAAAAAGGTCAGGATGAGATCCGCACACGTGCGAATCACCTTGACCAGCGTCACCGCGCGGTCCTTCTGATGATCAACGGCGAAAAAACCTGCGACGACATCCTCGTCCAGCTGCAACCTCTGGGCATGACGCAAGCCGTGTTTGACGAACTCGAGAACGCCGGGTATATCCGTACGCACGTGCCCGGAGCCACCACCGTGAAGGCGGCACCAGCGACAAGCCCTGCCCTGGCAGCAACTTCAAAAGAGCCGACCGCCGAGGGCTATCAACGCCTCTATCGCTTCTATACCGAAACCATCAGCCGGTATCTCGGCCTGCGCGGTTATCTGCTTGAGATGAAGGTGGAGAAAGCCAGCAACGTCGCGGAACTCGTCGCCCTGCGCGACACGCTCAAGGCCGCCCTCGGCAAAACGCGTGGCGAGCCTGACACCAGCAACGTGATCGCCCAGCTCGATCTGCTGATCGACGAAGCAACAAGCTGACTGCAACGCACCCTGGACTCCATAAAAGACGGTCGCGTGAACCGCCTTTTTCTTTCGAGCGCCGTTGAATACGAGCGTCCATCAGATATTGAGGTCTCCGCGTCGCGGAATGGGAAAACTTCATTACCATGGCGAATCCCATTCGCGTGCTTCATGGCAAAAGGCTGCCCGTGCCCATCGATATCCGAGCCCTTCGTTACTTCGTAGAAACCGCGCGGCTGCAGAGCTTCACGCAAGCGGCGAGTTCGCTCTCGGTAACACAGTCCACCATCAGCAAGATGGTGCGTCAGCTGGAAAACGAGGTTGGCCAGCCGCTGCTGATCCGCGAAGGCAGGCAGGTGCGGCTCACCGACGTAGGCCGTGTCGTGTATGCGCGCGGCCAGGAAACGCTCGGTGTGGTGCACAGGCTGACACTTGAAGTGGCCGACCTGTCTTCGCTTGGACGGGGTGAACTCACGGTCGGCATTCCGCCGATGGTGAACCTGTTCTTTTCGCCCGTGGTAAGCGCATTTCGACAGCGCTATCCCAATCTGGCACTGAACCTGGCCGAGTACGGCGGCAAGACAGTGGAACAGCAGGTGGCCAGTGGTGAGCTGGAGGTGGGCGCCACGGTTCTGCCCGGGGACAGCGGCCTCGAACTCGCTACGCGGCAGTTTGCAAAGTATCCGATCTGGGTGGTGGGACCGCGCAAAGCGAAATGGGCCAAGGGCAAGACCGTCAGCCTCTCGGCGCTGCGTGACGAACCGCTGCTGTTGCTGGCTGAGGATTTCTCGCTCACGCGCAAGCTGCGGCAGGCTTTTCTTGAAGCCCGCATCGAGCCGCACATCGCTGCGCAGAGCGGGCACTGGGAATTCCTCGCCTCGATGGCGGCTGCGGGCCTGGGCACGACTTTTTTACCACAGCCGCTGGTGGCCAATCTTGCGAACCGTGACAAGCTGGCCGTGGCACGCCTGACCGCGCCGGACATGGATTGGGCGCTCGCGCACCTGTGGTCGCCGGGCCGGTACCTGTCGCACGCCGCGCGTGCATGGCTGGCGACATGCGAGGAAGTGCTGGGCGCCTGAGCAGCGGCGCCCACGCTTCAGGCGCTCAATGCAGACTCCGCGAGCGCACCCTCTTCACTGAACCCCGCCGGGCGCATCGATCCATGATCGCGGAACCGGACATGCCAGGCCAGCGCCTCTTCCAGCAGATGCGGGGTATGCCCGCCGCGCCGCTGCGCGCGCACAACGTAGTCGCGCAGCAGCTCGCGGTAGCGAGGGTCCGCGCAGTTTCCGATGATCTGCACGGCACGCTCGCGCGGCGCCAGTCCCCGCAGATCAGCCAACCCGTGTTCGGTGACGATGATGTCGACGTCGTGCTCTGTGTGGTCCACATGCGAGACCATCGGAACGATGCTCGAGATGTCGCCGTCCTTGGCCAACGACTTGGTCACGAAAACCGACAGATGCGCGTTGCGCGCAAAGTCGCCCGAGCCGCCGATGCCGTTCATCATGTGCGTGCCGCCCACGTGCGTCGAATTGACGTTGCCGTAGATATCGCATTCCAGCGCGGTATTGATGGTGATCAGACCCAGCCGGCGGATCACTTCGGGGTGGTTGCTGATCTCCTGCGGCCGCAGAACCACGCGCGCCTTGTAGCGCTCCAGCTCCGTCAGGAACCGCTTGTAGACCGGGCGCGACAGCGTGATCGACGAAGCCGACGCAAACGCCAGCTTGCCCGAGTCGAGCAGCTCGATGGAGCTGTCCTGCAAGACCTCGGAGTACATCTTGAGGTCATGGAACGGCGAATCAATGAAGCCATGCAGGACCGCGTTGGAGATGGTTCCGATACCCGCCTGCAATGGCTGCAGCGTGGGCGAAAGGCGGCCCGTGCGCACCTCGCGCGCCAGAAACGCGTTCAGATGCCCGGCAATGGCGTTGGTCTCGGCATCGGGCGGCAGCACGTTGGATGGGCTGTCGTCCTGCCCTGTGATGACGATGGCGGCGATCTTGCGCGGATCGATCGGGATGGCCGGCACGCCGATGCGCTGCTCCGCCGCAATGAGCGGAATCGGCTGGCGATAGGGCCGCTGAACCGGGAAGAAGATATCGTGCAGCCCTTCCAGATTCGCGGGCATGTTCAGGTTGATCTCGACAATCACCTGTTTCGCCAGCACCGCAAAACTTGCGGAATTGCCCACCGACGTGGTCGGCACAATGCCGCCACTCTCCGTGATGGCCGTGGCTTCGACAACCGCCACATCCAGTGGTGCAATCTGCCGCGAACGCAGTTGCTCGACGGTCTCCGACAGGTGCTGATCAATGAACATGACCTCGCCTGCGTTGATCTTGCGCCGCAGCGTGGCATCGGCCTGGAACGGCAGGCGACGGGCAATCACGTCGGCTTCGGCCAACACCTTGTCGATGTCGTTGCCCAGCGAGGCGCCCGTCATGAGGGTAATGCGCAGCGGCTCGTGCGCCGCGCGTCGGGCTAGGGCAAACGGCACGGCTTTGCAGTCGCCGGCACGGGTGAAACCGCTCATGCCGACCGTCATGCCGTCGCGGATCAGGGCTGCGGCTTCGTCCGCAGACACCACTTTGTCGAGCAGGGATTGCAACCGAATGCGGCCGCCAATATCAGAGGTCATCTCGTCTCCTGGGTACTTCGCCGGGCCTGCGTTTGGCGCTTCTTGGTGTGACGCGCGGCGCCTGGTCCGCAGTTTTCGGCCTGTTCACTGTGATATGCAGCCCCAGTGTAGCGACGGTAGTGCATTCCGATGGCGATAAAAAATCATGGAATCAAGTCGGTTTTTTCATAGATAGCTGCCTTTAGTGGCTCGCGCTTGCCGCTTGGGCGAATACCAAATACAAAGGGCGGCACATTGGCGGCCCCTTGGTCACGGCAGAGAATCGGCGCTCAGACTTCGACGCCCTGGCTCTGCAGGTATTCGTCGTAGGTACCGAGGTAGTCGGTCAGCGTGCCGTTCGGGCGCACTTCGATCACGCGCGTGGCCAGGGCGCTGATCAACTCGCGGTCATGCGACACGAAGATCAACGTGCCTTCGTACTTGTCCAGCGCGATCTGCAGCGACTCAATGGATTCCATGTCCATGTGGTTGGTCGGCTCGTCGAGTGCCAGAACGTTGTGACGGCCCAGCATCAGCTTGCCCCAGATCATGCGGCCCTTCTCGCCACCGGAAAGCACCTTCACGCTCTTCTTGATGTCGTCGGCCGAGAACAGCAAGCGGCCCATCGTGCCACGCAGCGATTGGTCATCGTCGCCGGCCTGCGTCCACTGGCTCATCCAGTCCATCAGGTCGCGGTCTTCGGGGAATTCTTCGTAGGTGTCCTGCGGCATGTAGCCGACATTGGCGTTCTCGGCCCACTTGACGGCGCCCCCGTCGACCTCGATGCCGCGCTGTACGCCGGTCTTCACGGCGCCGTTCAGCAGGCAGCGCAGCAGCGTGGTCTTGCCCGCACCGTTCTCACCGATGATTGCAATCCGCTCGCCCGCGCGCACGGCCATGGTCAGGCCATCGAAAATCTTGCGGTCGTACGTCTTGCGTGCGTTCTCGGTTTCCACCGCCAGGTTGTGCAGCTTCTTCTCCATCTCGAAACGGACGAAGGGGTTCTGGCGCGACGACGGCTTGATGTCTTCCACCTTGATCTTGTCGATCATCTTCAGGCGCGACGTAGCCTGGCGTGCCTTGGACTTGTTGGCCGAGAAGCGGCGCACGAAGTCCTGCAGGTCGGAGATGCGCTCCTTGGCCCGCGCGTTGGCGGCCTGCAGGCGTTCGCGCGCCTGCATGGAGGCTTCCATGTAATCGTCGTAATTGCCCGGGTAGACCTTGAGCGTGCCGTAATCCATGTCGGCCATGTGCGTGCAGACCGAGTTCAGGAAGTGGCGATCGTGGGAAATGATGATCATGGTGGAATTGCGCTCGTTGAGCACCGATTCCAGCCAGCGGATCGTGTTGATATCGAGGTTGTTGGTCGGCTCATCCAGCAGCAGCACGTCCGGGTTCGAGAACAGCGCCTGCGCCAGCAGCACGCGCAGCTTCCAGCCGGGCGCGACGTTGCTCATCGTGCCGTTGTGCTGGTCGGTCGGAATGCCCACGCCCATCAGCAGTTCACCCGCACGCGCTTCAGCGGTGTAGCCGTCGTATTCGGCGTACTTGGCCTCCAGGTCGGCGGCCTTCATGTAGTCGTCGTCGGTCGCTTCCGGGTTCGCGTAGATGGCATCGCGCTCCTGTGCGGCGGCCCACATTTCGGTGTGACCCATCATCACCACGTCCAGCACGCGCATGTCTTCGTAGGCGAACTGGTCCTGGCGCAGCTTGCCCAGGCGCACGCCCGGTTCCAGGATCACGTTGCCGGAGCTTGGCTCCAGATCGCCGCCCAGGATCTTCATGAAGGTCGACTTGCCGCAGCCGTTGGCGCCGATCAGGCCATAGCGATTGCCCTCGCCAAACTTGACCGAGATGTTCTCGAACAAGGGCTTGGGCCCGAACTGCATGGTGATGTTGGCGGTGGAAAGCACGTGGAAACCTTGATTTGGAAAGCGGTGATCTGGCGCGGCAAGCACTTGGCCGTACGCCATTTGGGGAACCTGAGATTTTACCACCCGGACGTGACCCGGATGGCCGGGGGCTTATGCCTTCAGTGTCGGATACCCCGACAAGTGCAGCGTAAAGCCCGTGGCGTCGACATCCAGCTCGGCCTGTGCGCCAATCGGCAGCGTCGCCTTGGTCGGGCAATGGCCGAATGGCAAGCCTGTGACGACCGGAATCGACAGGCGTTCGGCCAAGTAATCGCGCATGGCGTCGAAATCGTAGCCGGCGTCGTACGGCGTGGTGCGATAGCCAGAAAAATCGCCCAGTACCAGCGCCTGCTGGGCATCGAGCACGCCGGCTTGCTGCAATTGCAGCAGCATGCGTTCAACGCGATACGGATGCTCGTTGATATCTTCAACAAACAGGATGCCGTCGCGAATCTCTGGCAGATACGGCGTGCCGATCAAGCTGCACAGCATGGCCAGGTTGCCGCCCCAGAGCGTGCCGGCGTAGCGACCCAGACGCGCGCAGCTACTGGGCTGTGGCGCATCCACGCGCAACGCATAGGTCGGGCTGCGCAAAATGCCCCAGAAGTGCTCGACCATGAACGGGTCGATCTTCTCCAGCCCGAAGTCCGAGCATACGTGCGGGCCGGCAAACGTCACGCCGCCCGTGGCCGCCAGGTACGCCAGCGAGAACACCGTGAAATCGCTGTGACCCACGATGATGGCGTCAGTCGCCTGCGCGCGGCGGCCGATGTCGATGAAGTCGATATGGTCCAGCAGGCGCGTGAGGCCGTAACCGCCGCGGATTGCCATGGCGATTTCCTGACCACCGCCCGTGCCGATCTGGTTCAGGTCGGCCAGCCGCGCGAGTTCGCCGCCGGCAAAACGCTGATGCTGCCGGCTCAGGCACTCGCGGTTGACGACCATGCAGCCCTGCGTTTCCAACGCCGCCACGCCGCGCTCGGCGATGGCCGCATCGTTCGGATAACCAGAAGGCGCAATCAGGCGGACAGTGATCATGTCGCGGTTTCGTCGGGTTCGGTGGACGCCAGGCGCGCGGCCTTCTGGCTCGCGCGGCGCTCGGCGAAGAAGGCGCGCAGCATGTCGCCGCATTCCTGCGCAAGCACGCTGCCGGTGATCGCGGTCTGGTGGTTCAGCCGCGTTTCTGCAAACAGGTCGAGAATGCTGCCCGCGGCGCCCGTTTTGGGGTCGGGCGCGCCATACACGACGCGCGCCACGCGGGCATGCAGCATGGCGCCGGCGCACATCACGCACGGCTCCAGCGTCACGAAGACTTCGCAGTCGGGCAGACGGTAGTTGCCGAGGTTCTCGGCGGCCTGGCGCAGGGCGCGCATTTCGGCATGCGCGGATGGATCGTGCGTGCCGATCGGGGCGTTGTAACCCACGCCGACGATTTCGTTGCCGCGCACGACCACCGCGCCCACCGGCACCTCGCCCTGCCCCCACGCGAACTTGGCCTGCACGAGCGCCTGCTGCATCCAGTAGCCGTCGCGCTCGTGAGCGGACATGTCGGCGGGCGGGGTGAGGACGTGCGGGGTGGTCATGCGATCCGGCGCTGTCGAATCAATCCTGCTCGTGCGGACGCGCGAGTTTGACGTCGGCCCAGCAGTTCGGGGTTTCGTACAGCACGAGCTTGGACAGGCGCAGATGGTGCCCGAACGTGTTGCGGAACACGGGCTCGAGAATGTCGAACGCAATCTGCGCGAGGTTCTCGACGGTGGGCACGTCATTCAGCACGACGGTCTTATGACCGCCTTCCATATCGTTCAGGAATTCGACCAGCTTGGTATCGCCGCGATAGACGAGGAAAGCGTGGTCCCACAGGTCGACGAGGTGCTTGTTGGCGAGCTGCTTGACGTCGCCGAAGTCGAGGATCATGCCGTCATCGGCAGCCTTGTCGTTGTGCAGGACTTCGCCGGTAAGCGTGAGTTCGAGCTGGTAGCGATGGCCGTGCAGGTTGCGGCACTGGCCGGCATGGCCGGGGATGCGGTGGCCGGCGTCGAATTCGAGCCGGCGCGTAATGGAAACGGTCTTGGTCATGGGGCAAGGTGGCGGCAGCAGGGGCCGCGAAACGGCTGGAGCCGGCAGAAAACCGGGGACAAAGTGCTGCGGCCCGCCTTAGCGGATGCCCAGCATCTTATGGGTTTGCAGCGACAGGCGCCAGCGCGGTCGGCGCTGGCACAGCTCAACGGCTGCCGCCGTATTCTGCCGGGCAAGCGGGCCGTCCATGGCCTGCAGGAAGAAATGCTGGAAATCCAGCCGTTCGTATGCGTCGAGGTCCTGTCCGTCTTGCGGAATCACCACCTTCAGCTCGTCGCCGCGCGTGACGACGAGTTCGGAGCCCATCTTGGGGCTCACGCACACCCAGTCGATGCCTTCCGGTACGGCGATGGTGCCGTTGGTTTCGATGGCGATTTCGAAGCCACGTGCGTGCAGCGCGTCGATCAGCGGCTTGTCGAGCTGCAGCAGCGGCTCGCCGCCGGTGCAGATGACGAGCGGTTTGCCGCCCGTGGCGCTGGCCGGCCATTCGGCGGCGACGGTATCGGCGAGTGCGTTGGCGGTGGTGTATTTGCCGCCTTGCGTGCCGTCCGTGCCGACGAAGTCGGTGTCACAGAACTGGCAGACGGCGGTGGCGCGATCGGCTTCGCGCCCACTCCAGAGATTGCAGCCGGCAAAGCGGCAGAAGACGGCTGCGCGGCCGGTGTTGGCACCCTCGCCTTGCAGCGTGTAGAAAATTTCCTTGACGGCGTAAGTCATGTCTGAACGGTGGCATTCACAGGCGAACGCCGCAAAATCGACGTCATTCCCGCGCAAACCGTACCAGTGCCCACTAGTGATTAACCCGACATTGTTTCACAAATCGGGCTTGTGCGTCGCTCTACCCGCAGAAGGACGCCAACGTCACAAATGAAAATGCATTCTCCGGCGACAGCCACGCCGCAAAGATCAGGGCGGCGCCGGCCGCTGCCAGCGCCCAGGCAATCCATCTTTTGAGCTGTGCGTTCACGCGGGTTGCGCCACCGGCGTGCGCAAGAGTTGGCGATCGTCGATCGGCCAGTGCAGCAGCGCGGCCACCACGCCGAGCGCCATCGCGCCAAACCAGATCGCGTCGTAGGAATGCAGGTGGTCGTACACCACGCCGCCCAACCACACGCCCAGGAACGCGCCGATCTGGTGGCCAAGGAACACGAAGCCGAACAGCGTGCCGATGTAGCGCACCCCGAACACCTGCGACAGCAGCCCGTTTGTCAGCGGCACCGTGCCCAGCCACAACAAGCCCATGACGATGGCAAACGCATACAACGTTGCCGGCGACAGCGGCAGCAGGATGAACAGCGCAATCGCCGCCGTGCGAATCAGGTACAGCAACGACAGCAGATACTTGCGCCGGAACAGCCCGCCCAACGCGCCGCAGTAATACGTGCCGACGATGTTGGCGGCAGCAATCAGCGCCAGCGCGACCATGCCGTGCCGGCCGGTGAGCCCTTTGTCGAGCAGGTACGCCGGCATGTGCGCACCGATAAAGGCGAGCTGGAAGCCGCACGTCAGAAAACCGAGATTCAGCAGCCAGAAACCGCGGTGGGAAAAGGCCTCGCGGATGGCCGAACCCATGCTCTGGTGCGCTTCCTGTGCGGTGGTAGTCGACGTTTTCTCGCGCAGCGGCACGGCGAGCGGTGCGAACATCGCCATGACCACTGCCATGACGAGCAGCGCCGCTACCCAGCCGACCGTGCTCAGCAAGCCCTGTGCTGTCGGCACCATCACGAACTGGCCAACACCGCCCACCGCACCGGCCACGCCCAGCGCCCAGCTGCGCCGCTCAGGCGGCGTCAATCGGCTGATTGCGCCATACACCACGCCGAACGACGTGCCTGACAACCCGAGCCCGATCAGCCCGCCCGCCGACAGCGTGAAGCCCAGCGGCGTACCCGCATGTGCCATCAGCAGCAAACCAAGCGCATAAACCACGACGCCTGCCACGACCACCTTGGCCGCGCCATAGCGGTCTGCCAGCATGCCCGCAAATGGCTGTGCCACGCCCCAGATGAGGTTTTGCAACGCGATCGCCAGGCCGAAGGTTTCGCGCGTCCAGCCGTGATCCATTGTGATCGGCACGAGGAAGAGGCCTTGCACGTGGCGGATGCCCAGCGCAAGGCCGATCACCGCCCCGCCGGCCAGCACCGGCAACCATGGCGATTGCGTAAGAGATTTCGATGTCATGCGTTTTTCTCCGATATGACTGACATTCCCACTTCGCAAGCGTGCCGAATGTGCGTTTGGCTGGAATGTCGCTTGATGGCTTATTAAACTTCGCCATATCCGGGTTCTCAACTGACCTTTGAGAACGCCTTGCATGAGGAAAACGCATGTCGACTCCCCTGGTTAGGTTGGCCTCCCTGGACTTGCTGCGCGGTTTCGTGGCAGTAGGCAGGCGCATGAGCATCACGCTCGCGGCCGATGATCTGTGCCTGACGCAATCCGCTGTAAGCCGGCAGGTGTCGGCGCTGGAAGAAGCGCTGGGTGTGAAGCTGCTGGTGCGCGGCCACCGCTCGATCGCGTTCACGCCTGAGGGTGAACGCCTGTTCCGCAGCGCCGACAGTGCCGTGCAGCAGTTGCAGGACGCCATTGGCGCCATCCGCGTGGCGGCCGAACGCCGGCCGGTGACGATCACGGCCAGCATCGGCGTCACAGGCTTGTGGCTGCTACCGCGCCTGGCGCGCTTCCAATTGCAATACCCCGACATCGACGTGCGCGTGGCCACCAACAACCGCCTCGTCGACCTGAAGAACGAAGGCATCGAGCTTGCCATCCGGTATTGCCCACCGGGCGATGCACCGCCCGGCGCAATCCGGCTGTTTGGGGAGACCGTTGCCCCGGTCGCGCATCCGTCGCTGGGGCTGCGCTCGCTGGATTCCGCCGAGGCGTTTGCCGGCTTGACGCTGCTCGATTTTGACGACCGTGACCTACGCCGCCCCTGGCTCCAGTGGACCGACTGGCTGGCTGCAGCGGGCTGGAGCCACGCCAAACCGCGCACCGTGCTGCGCTTCAACCAGCACGACCAGATCATCCATGCGGCGGTGGCCGGCCAGGGGATCGCGCTCGGGCGCCTGGAACTGATCGCCCCGCTGCTGGCCGACGGCCGCTTGGTCACCGTGCCGACCATCGCGCCTGGGGTGCACAACACGCATGCGTACTGGCTGATCCAGTCCGAGCCGAACCCGCGCCGCGATGTGCGCGATGTGGCCGCGTGGATCTGCTCGGAAGCGGCAACCCAGGCCACGCATGCCCCGGGCGCATCCGAACTTGCGTGACACGCCGCGCAATTTCGCCCAGGACCGCGACATTTACACGCCCGAAACCGTGGCCGAGGAACTGACGGCGCTCGGCTTGCCTGCCGACGCCATCCTGACGCAGACGCAGTCCGGCACCAGCAAGCCCCGCCTGCGCGAGCAAACGCACGCCGCGCAGATTCGTGGCATCTTTGGCGCTCCCATGTTCTTTGTCGGCGACGCGATGTTCTGGGGCAATGACCGCCTGGACGATGCGCTCGCCTGTGCCGCAGCATTGCAGTCCAGCCCCCATTCACTTCACACCGGATAGCCCATGCCGACCCAGATCGAAAAAGCTCACGCCTTCCGCGCGCTGCACGAGCGCAGCGGCACCTTCGTGATCCCCAACCCGTGGGACCCGGGCTCGGCCCGGCTGCTGGCATCGCTTGGCTTTGAAGCATTGACCAGCACCAGCGCAGGCTTCGCGTTCTCGCGCGGGCTGCCTGACTATGGCGTCGGCCGTGACACTATCCTCGCGCACGTGACCGACCTCGCTGCCGCCACGGATGTGCCCTTGGCTGCCGATCTGGAGAACGGTTTTGGCGATGCGCCGGAAACGGTGGCAGAGACGATCCGCCTGGCGGGCGCCACCGGCATCGTCGGCGGATCGATTGAAGACGCCACGGGCCGCGCAGATGCGCCGATCTATTCGCTGGAGGCATCGGTGGAACGCGTGCGTGCCGCGGTGGAGGCTGCGCGCGCGTTGCCGTTTCCGTTCACGCTCACCGCGCGCGCCGAAAACCACCTGCACGGCCGCAACGACCTGGCCGACACGATCCGCCGCCTGCAAGCCTTCCAGGATGCCGGCGCCGACGTGCTCTACGCCCCGGGCCTGAAAACGCGCGACGAGATCGCCACCGTGCTGCGCGAGATCGATCGTCCGCTCAATGTGCTGATGGGTTTTGCCGACGGCAACCTGAGCGTGGCGGAACTGACGGAATTGGGCGTCAAGCGCATCAGCGTGGGTGCCACGCTTGCACGCGTGGCCATGGGCGCGTTCCAGCGGGCGGCGGAAGAACTGCGCACCACCGGCACGTTCAACTTTGCGCGCGATGCCGCCAGCGGGGCCAAGCTCAACAGCCTCTTTGCGCCGTTCGCCTGACGCCCGCCGCAAAGCGAAAGCAACGAACCATGGCACCCTCCCCAACCGACGCCCAACCGCCCGGCGGCCTGCGCCAGATTCCCGCCGGCATCTGGGTGCTCGGCTGCGTCAGCCTGCTGATGGACATCGCTTCCGAGATGATCCACAGCCTGCTGCCGCTGTTCATGGTGTCGGTGCTGGGGGCAAGCGCCTTGTCGGTCGGCCTGATCGAGGGCCTGGGTGAGTCGACCGCGCTCATCGTCAAGATCTTCTCCGGTACGCTGAGCGACTACCTCGGCAGGCGCAAGGGCTTGGCGGTCTTCGGCTATGCGCTGGGCGCGCTGTCCAAACCGTTGTTCGCCGTGGCCCCCACGGCGGGCATTGTGCTGACGGCGCGCCTGCTGGACCGCGTCGGCAAGGGCATCCGCGGTGCGCCGCGCGATGCGCTGGTCGCCGACATTGCCCCACCTGCGCTGCGCGGCGCGGCCTTCGGGCTGCGGCAGGCGCTCGATACCGTGGGCGCGTTTCTGGGGCCGCTTCTGGCCGTCGGGCTGATGCTGCTGTGGGCCGATGATTTTCGCGCCGTGTTCTGGGTGGCCGTGGTGCCTGGGCTGTTATCCGTAGCGCTGCTGATGTTTGGCCTGCGCGAGCCCGAGACCCGCAACGGCGCCCGCCGCAACAACCCGATCCGCCGCGACAACCTCCAGCGATTAGATAGCGCGTACTGGTGGGTGGTGATGATCGGCGCGGTCTTCACACTCGCACGCTTCTCCGAAGCCTTCCTGGTCCTGCGTGCACAGCAAGGCGGCATTCCTCTCGCGTTGGTGCCGTTGGTCATGGTGGCGATGAACGTGGTCTATGCGCTGGCGGCGTATCCGTTCGGCAAGCTCTCAGACCGCATGAGCCATACAAAGCTCCTGGCGCTCGGACTGGTGGTATTGATTGCCGCCGATGTGGTGTTGGGCGTGTCTGCCCATTGGAGCGTCGTCATCGTGGGCGTGGCGTTGTGGGGCGTGCATATGGGCATCACGCAAGGTTTGCTGGCAACCATGGTCGCCGATACTGCACCGGCCGATTTGCGCGGCACCGCTTACGGCATGTTCAACCTGGTGAGCGGGCTGGCGATGTTGGCTGCCAGCGTTCTGGCGGGCTTGTTGTGGGACAGCTCGGCGCAGCCGCAACGTTCCACGCGGGAGCGGTGTTCTGCGTGCTGGCGTTGGGACTGCTGGCGATACGAAGGAAGTCTTCCGGGCCGATCACGTGACTTACGTGATGTTCGGCTGCACCTTGAACCAGTCCACCAGAAAATCGAGCATCGCCCGCAGCGCTACCGGCATCTGCCTGCGCGAGCTGTACACCCCATGAATACCCAGCGCCTGGGGCGCGTGCTCAGGCAACAGGCGCACGAGTTGCCCGCTGGCGATCAGCGGCGCGGCAGCAAACACGGGCTGCAACGCAATGCCCGCGCCCTCTCGTGCCGCTGTCAGCAACACCATCGATTCATTCGCACTCAGATTGCCGCCCACGGGCACGTCGGACGGGGCGCCTGTCTTCGCGTCCGTGAACTTCCACAGGCTTTTGCCGAAGTACGAATATGTCAGGCAGTTGTGAACGGCCAGGTCTTCCACGCGCCGCGGTGTGCCGTGCGCGGCCAGGTACGACGGTGCCGCCACCACGACGGATTCGCACACGCCCAGCGGCCGCGCAATCAGGTTCGGGTCGAGGTCGTTGGTAATACGCACCGCCAGGTCGATGCGCTCTTCCACAAGGTTGATGGTGCGGTTGTCGACCACCAGATCGACCGCCGTTTGCGGATAGCGCCGCAGGTAGGCAGTCACCGCCGCGCTCAAGGTCTGCTGCGCCAGGGATTGCGCGCAGGCAATGCGCAGGAGCCCGCGCGGCATATCGGCTTCGGGGCCATCCGCCACGGCCATCTGTGAAGCGATTTCCAGCATCTGGCGGCAGCGCGCGAGAGTCGCTTCACCGGCCGGCGTCAGGCCGATGCGGCGCGTGGTTCGATGCAGCAGCCGGGCGCCGGACCACGCCTCCATCTGCGCCAGATAACGCGTGACCATCGCCCGCGACATGTCGAGCCCTTCTGCGGCGGCGCTCAGGCTGCCGCGATCGACGATCGCCACAAACACTTCGGCCGACGTGATGCGATCCATATTTGATCGATTGGAGAAACAAATATGCGCATCTTAGGTGGTTTTTTGATCGAATCAAGCAACCTACAGTAGCGGCATCGCACTCACCACATCCAACTGGAGAAACTCGATGCCCCTGCTCCGCACCCCGCTTGCCGCCGCCCTCGCCACCACCAGCCTGATTGCCCACGCTGCCGCACCGGCGCCGCTGCACGTTGAGGTCTACAACCCTGGCGACAAGGGCATCTTCCCCGTGTCGTCGGAAATCATCACCGGTGCACACGACGCCATCCTGATCGACGCGCAATTCCAGCGCAGCGACGCGCAAGCGCTCGTGCAGAAACTCAAGGCCAGCGGCAAGACGCTCACCACCGTCTACATCAGCCATAGCGATCCGGATTATTACTTCGGACTGGATGTCATCCGCACGGCATTCCCGAAAGCGAAAATCGTGGCCACGCCGCAGACGGTGGCTGCCATCAAGGCATCGATGAACGGCAAGCTGGCCTACTGGGGCCCGATCCTGAAAGACAGTGCGCCCAAGACGCTCGTGCTGCCCGTGGCGCTGCACGCCGACCGCCTGACGCTGGAGGGCCGCGCCATCGAGATCAAAGGCCTGAACGGCCCGAATCCGGCACGCACGTATCTGTGGATTCCCTCAATCAAGACCGTGGCCGGCGGCGTGGTCGTCTTCAATGGCGATCATGTATGGGTGGCCGACACGCAGACGCGCGAATCGCGCCTGGGCTGGCTGCAGACGCTCGACAGCATCACGGCGCTTCAACCGATGACGGTGGTGCCGGGCCACTTCACCGGGGCGATGCCCAAAGGGCTGGAGGCGGTGCGCTTTACGGCGGATTACCTGAAGACCTTCGAGGTACAGGCCGCCAAGGCCGACAATTCGGCAGAGCTGGTCAAGGCGATGAAGACCGCGTATCCGACGCTGGCCGGCGATGCATCGCTGGACTTGAGCGCCAAGGTCATCAAGGGCGAAATGAAGTGGCCGCAGTAAATCGGCCGGTCACCTGGAAAACAACATGACGACGCTGCATTACATCTACGACCCGCTGTGCGGCTGGTGCTACGGCGCCGCGCCGCTCGTGCAAGCCGCGCGAAACGTGCCGGGCTTGTCGATCACCTGCCACGGCGGCGGCATGCTCGCCGGCCCGAACCGCCGCGCGGTAACGCCTCAGTGGCGCGACTACGTGATGCCGCACGACCACCGCATTGCAGAGTTGACTGGCCAGCCCTTTGGCGAGCCCTACTTTGAAGGCCTGCTGCGCGACACCACGGCGGTGATGGATTCGGAGCCGCCCATTACTGCCGTGCTCGCCGCGCAAGCGCTGGGCGGCCGCGGGCTGGACATGCTCCACCGCGTCCAACGTGCGCATTACGAAGAAGGCCGACGCATTGCCGACGTGCCTGTATTACGCGAGTTGGCTGCGGAGATCGGCTTATCGCCCGAAGCATTCGATGCGGAATTCGCGCAGCAAACCGGCGGCCCGACGCAGAAGCACATCGCACAAAGCCGGCAGTGGCTCGATCGTGTTGGCGGTCAGGGTTTTCCGACGTTTGCGCTGGAAGATGCGGAAGGCCAGCTCGGCATCATCGATATCGGCCCGTGGCTTGGTAACCCGGAACACTGGGCACAAGCGCTAACCCAACACATCGGCGCGCCTGCCCAGGCCCCGAAGATCGAAGCTGATGGCCCCGTCTGCGGGCCGGACGGCTGCGCGTAAGGACGGTGCTCAGCCCTTGAGCTGCCAGCGGGCAAGTTCGTCGTAGCGCGTCTTGCCCAGCCAGCTATGGATGAGAACGAACTCGCGCACCGTCCAGGTAATGGGCTCGACCGCCTTCGGCGCAAAGCCTCCGCGGTCATACAGCAGCGTGATGTGCGGCTTGAATGTCCCGCGCGGCACCGGCACGGCGGCATGCTGGAGCGCTTCGCCTAGCGCCGCCTGAAACGCCATCAAACCGGCTACACCTTCATCGCCCAAGAGAACGAACGGCCGATGATCGCGCCGGCCATGAAAGCTCACCACCTGGTTGAAGGTGGCATCGAATGCCGGCAAGGCCAGACTGTCCGCCGCTGCGCGCACACGCACCACGACATCCTCAGGCGGCAGATGAACGAAATCGCCCAGATGATGCAGCGTGACATGCAGACGCTCCGTACGCAGTGCCTTGCCTTTGAAACCCACCACCGGCCGCAATTGTTCGATCAGGCGCGCAATGCGCCCTGCAGTTTCGACGTCAGGCTTGACCGCCAGAAACAGGCGATGCGCGGGCAATTGCGGGGTGGCTTCGAATCCGGGAAGGGTCAGCTGGGTCACGGCAGGGTCGTCAAACGCCGGTTGGCGATTTACCCATTATCGACGCCCGCATGACGTCTCGCTGAAAGTCCTGCTGACTGAATCAAAAACAACGCCCGGCGGTGACAACCTGCCGGGCGTTGTTTTTGCAGATGTGATGCAGCGATCAGATATCGAAGAACACGGTCTCGGCGCCGCCATCGGGCGTGTCTTGCAGGCGCACGTCGAAGGTGTAGGCCACCTCGCCGTTACGCTCGCTGCGCTGGGCAATCAGCGTCTTGCGGCGCACTTCCCACTCGATGCCGTTCAGCACAGGGTCCGCACCGTTGGCCGCGGCCTCATCGCTGAAGTACACGCGGGTATGCAGGCCGAGGTTGATGCCGCGTGCAAACAGGATCATGCAGATGTGCGGTGCCTGCGTCGACCCGCTGCGGCCGGCCACCGCGCCCGGCTTGATGGTGTCGAAACGATAGACGCCCGTATCGAAATCCGCGCCGGCGCGGCCCCAGCCACGGAATGCCGGGTCGACGGCTTTGTCCTGCCGGTCAGCGGGATGCGCATATTTGCCGTCGGCGTTGGCTTGCCAGATCTCGATCAGCACATCGCGCACGAGCGAGCCCGAGCCATCGTAGACACGGCCTTCCAGCGCGATGCGTTCGCCGCGCGTGGCGGGCGTGGTCAGTACGCTGCCGAATTCCTTGTCGTAGATGTCGAAACCGGCTTGGCGCGGTGCAAGGCCGATGTGCACGTACGGGCCGCCCGTCTGCGAAGCGGTTTCGTTCAAATGTGCGAATGGCGGCGTTGTCGTCATGGCCGTTGCCTGGGCACGTTCGAGCGATTCACGCAATGTGGTCGTGGTCATCACTTGGCTCCTTGCAGGGCGGGCACGGCGTTCTCGAAATGCGTGGCACGGCGGCCACGCAGCGTAATGTCGAAGCGATAGCAACGGCTATCGAGCGGCACGTGGTTTGCCGTGTCGTGCAGCGCGATCAGGCCTCGCACCTGCTCTTCGCTCGGGATGGTCTTGATGATGGGACACTGCGAGATCATCGGGTCGCCCTCGAAGTACATCTGCGTGATCAGGCGCTGGGCCCAGCCATCGCCGGAGAGCGAGTAATGGATGTGCGACGGGCGCCAATCGTTGATGCGGTTACGCCACGGATACGGGCCAGGCTTGATGGTGCGATAGACGTAGTAGCCATTGGCATCCGTCAGCATGCGGCCGCAACCGCCAAAGTTCGGGTCGATCGGCGCGATGTACTGGTCTTTCTTGTGGCGGTAGCGGCCGCCGGCGTTAGCCTGCCACACCTCCACCAGCGCGTTCGGCACAGGGCGTCCGAACTCGTCGCGCACGTAGCCGTGGACGATGATGCGCTCGCCGATCGGCAAGCCTTCCTTGGCGTAGTTGAGGATGAGGTCGTTGTCGAGTGCGCCGAGATCGTCGGCATGGAACACCGGTGCGGTCGTTTCCGACAGCGTGTTGAGCGTGGAGATGAGCGCGTTGCGCGGCGAGCGCAGCACGCTGGTCTTGTAGCCGGGGGTCAGTGCAGGCGGATGCTGCGCGGTGTCACGCTGGGCGAATTCGCCGGTGCCGGAAAGCGGCAGGGTCATGGGGGCGTCTCCTTATGAAACTTATGAAATCGTGGGAAGACTGTATCGCCGCCAAAAAGTGAAGTAAATTGACTTCTCGTCGGAAAATCGATAACCCCAAGTTATGGAAAGAGTCTTCTCGGCCGACCTGCCATCCCGCATCCGGTTTCGCCATCTGAGCTGCTTTGTCGCCATCGCGCAGGAGCGCAACCTGCGGCGTGCCGCCGAGCGGCTGCATTTGAGCCAGCCGGCGGTATCGAAAACGCTGGGCGAACTGGAAGCGCTGGCCGGCGTGCAACTCGTGGAGCGTGGCCGGCAAGGCGCACGGCTCACCGCGGCCGGCGAGCAATTCCTGCGGCATGCAGTCGGCGTGACGCAGGCGCTGGAATCGGCCACAGCGGCGCTGATGGGATCGACGGACGCTTCCGCGCCGGTCGTACATGTGGGCGCCCTGCCGACGGTGGCCAGCAGCCTGCTGCCCCAGGCAATTGTCCATTTGCACGCGCAGCGCCCGCATGCCGGCGTGCGGTTGCGTACCGGCACCAATGTCGAGCTGCTGACCGCGCTCAAGGCCGGCGAACTCGATTTCATCGTCGGGCGCATGGCCGAGCCGGATCGCATGCAGGGGCTGTCGTTCGAGTTGCTGTATGCCGAGCCGCTGGCGCTGGTCGTGCGCTCTGGGCATCCGCTGCTGACGCAGCCGGGTGCATCCGCCTCGCTGCAGGCGGTGCTGGATTACCCGTTGGTGATCGCCACGCCGGGCACGGTGCCGCGCCATCACACCGAAGCGCTGTTCCAGACGCACGGGCTGCGCTTGCCGGCGGGCGTGACGGAAACGCTCTCGGTGTCCGTCGCACGGTTGCTGGCGTGCCGATCCGATGCTGTGTGGATCACCCCCGAGCGCGCGGCGGGCGACGACCTGATGCATGGTCAACTCGCCCGGCTGGACATCGTCACGTCGGGCACCAAGGAACCCGTCGGCCTGCTGCGCAGAAGCGCCGCCACGCCCAGCGAACTGGCCAGCGCGTTCATGGAACTGCTGACGGAGCTGGCACAGACGCCTGACTGAGCCGCCTCGCCCTCAAAAAAAATGCCGACCCCATGGCCGGCATTTTTTATTTCGGTGCGCAGATCAGCGGTGTGCCATCTCCACGTCATCGGCAGCGTCGAAGACACTGCGATCGGTCTGCCCCAGCAACTGGCTGGTGATCGTCCCGGCGGTCATCGAGCCGTTGACGTTGAGCGCGGTACGGCCCATGTCGATCAGCGGTTCGATGGAGATCAGCAGTGCCACGAGCGTCACCGGCAAGCCCATCGCCGGCAGCACGATCAACGCTGCAAACGTGGCGCCGCCGCCCACACCCGCCACGCCCACCGAACTGAGGGTGACGACCGCCACGAGCGTTGCAATCCACACAGGATCGAACGGGTTGATGCCCACGGTGGGCGCCACCATCACTGCCAGCATGGCGGGATACAGACCAGCACAGCCGTTCTGGCCAATGGTCGTGCCAAACGATGCGGCGAAGCTGGCGATCGACTCCGGCACGCCGATGCGCCGCGTCTGCGCCTCGATGCTCAACGGAATGGTGGCCGCACTCGACCGGCTCGTGAACGCGAACGACAGCGCCGGCCAGACCTTACGGAAGAAGCGAAGCGGATTGATGCCGTTGAGCGTGAGTAGCACGGCATGCACGCCGAACATGATCGCCAGGCCCAGGTAAGACGCCACGACGAAACCGCCGAGCTTGATGATGTCCTGCACGTTGGACACGGCCACCACGTTCGTCATGAGCGCCAGCACGCCGTAAGGGGTCAGGCGAATGACGAGCCGCACGAGCTTCATCACCCAGGCCTGCGCGGTGTCAATGGCGGTCAGCACGCGCTCGCCCTTCACCGCATCATCCTTGAGCAGATTCAACGCGGCCACGCCGAGGAACGCCGCAAAGATCACCACGCCGATGATGGACGTCGGCTTGGCACCGGTCAGCTCGGCAAACGGGTTCTTCGGAATGAAGGACTGCACCAGCTGCGGCACCGACAGGTCGGCCACCTTGCCGACGTAGTTGTCCTGGATGGCTGTCAGCCGCGCGGTTTCCTGGGCGCCTTGCACCAGTCCCTCGGCTGTCAGCCCAAACAGGTGGGTGACGAACACCCCGACCAGCGCGGAGATCAGCGTCGTAAGCAGCAGCGTGCCGATCGTCAGCACGCTGATCTTGCCCAGCGACGCCGTGCTGTTGAGCTTGGCCACCGAGTTCAGCACAGAGACCAGCACGAGCGGCATGACGATCATTTGCAGCAGCTGGATATAGCCGCCGCCAACGATGCTGAACCAGGAGATCGACTGCTTGAGCGTCGCGTTGTCCTCCCCATAGATCAGGTGCAGCGCCAGCCCGAACACGATGCCCAGCACCATGCCCAGCAGCACACGCTTGGCCAGGCTCCAGCTCGCGTTCACGCGACCCAGAGCGAACAGGAGGACGACGAAAGTCGCGATATTCAATAAGAGCGGGAGATTCATGGCGTTTGTGTCGCAAGCTGCGGTCGAAATCGAGTCGGCATCTTACGCCGGTTGCACAAAGGTTGCCCGAGCACGGACCGCGTCACAAATGCCGGCCAATCTGCCGCCAAGCTAGCAACGGCGTGGCTCTGTTGCCAGATCGTGTTCGTGCGCCGTGACGAAGAACGCGCCTATATCAGTGCTCGCCGCACAGCATTTCCCGGCGCGAAAGTGGCTTTCCGAGAAGAAAAAAAACCCGCACAAGTGCGGGCTGACAAGGAGCCGAGCGATCAGGAGGTCACGCTCAGTCAGAAGTTAGAACGAGTGAACGATACCGGTGTAGGCACCCAGTTGGTTCTTACCCGGCGCCGGGTTGTTGTTGGTCGCCTCCACCGAGAAATTGGCGGTGGCGCTGTTCTGCACGGTGCCCACGCTCGCGTACAGCATCGTGCGCTTGGACAGGTTGTAGTTGGCACCCGCCATGAACAGATTGGCGTTGCCGCCGCCGTGGTTGACGTTGACGCGGTACGCCGCGCCGATCAGCGTCAGCGCCGGCGTAACTTCGTAGTTGATGCCCAGCCAGTAATGATTGGCCTTGGTCGGGGCACCGGCAGCCGCATCCGGTGCCGACAGGTTTTCATACGCAGCAAACAGCTTCGCCTTGCCGATGGTGTACGTACCGCCGATCGTCGCTTCCTTCGAGAAATTGAAGATGTCGCTGAACTTGCCGTTGCCGTCGCGGATCACGTCGTAGATCGCGCGCACTTCCAGCGGGCCGGCCGTGTAGACAGCGGATACGCCATCGCGGCGGCTGTTCGTGAAGGAGCCAGGCTGCTCGCCCAGGCCGGTCTGCAGGCCGATCTGGAAGCCGCCCCAGGTGGGGCTTTGATATTCGACGATGTTGTTCGCGCCCGGCCAGTTGCGCCCGCGCACCAGCGTGGCCGAGCCGATGAACTGTTGGCCCGTCGGGTCCAGGAACCAGACGTCGTTGCTGATGAAGAGGTTCTTGCCGGCCGTCAACGTGCCCCAGGTCGGGCTGGACAGGCCGACGTACGAACGGCGGTTGAAGAGCGCATCGCCGTTGGTTTTGCCCTGGGCCGCGCCAAAGCCGGACTCCAGCCGGAAGACCGCCTGCAGGCCACCGCCCAGATCCTCCTTGCCCATGAACCCGAACATGCTCGTGCCCCACTGGTTGTCGGCGGCGCGCCAGAGGCTGCCGCCTGGCGAGGTCGCGGTGGGGGCGACGTTGTTCTGGTAGTCGATGCCGCTGGCGACGCGGCCGTACAGCGTGACGTTGGTTTGTGCATGCGCGGCGCCAGCGGCCGCGCACACGATTGCCGCGCACAGCGGCCAAGTTACTCGTTTCTTCATTGTCTTCTCCTCTCTCTGGTGTCATGCCGGCCACGGCCGGAATTGCTTCTACTGCGGTTGCTGCTGCAAATCGAAAATGCGGCTCATCGGTATCCACTTCTGCCCCGCGGGCGTCCAGGGGGTGGGCGCCTGAAACTGCCACATCAGCGCTTCCCATTCGCGGATCTTCGGGTCCGTGTCGGTGGCAAGCGCCATGCGCTCGGCGTCGTAGATGGCGTCGTCGGTCTCCATGAGCATCACCATGCGGGTGCCCAGTCGATAGATCTCCATGCCCGTCACACCGTGCTCGCGCAGGTGGCGGGCGACTTCTGGCCAGATGCGTTGATGGTGGGCTTCGTACGTGGCGATGAGCGCCGCGTCGTCTTTCAGATCCAGAGCAAGGCAGTAGCGCATGGCAGCCTCACGTCAGGGCGCGGTCGAGGTGCGTGTAGCCACCGTCGACAAACACCCACTGGCCCGTCGTGTGCGAGGCCTGTGCAGAGAGCAGGAAGACCGTGGTACTGGCAATCTCGTCGGCGGTGGTCATGCGCTGGCCGAGCGGAATCTTCGATGTAATCGCGGCGAGCTTGGCGTCGGGGTTGTCGAACGTGGCGATCCAGCGTTCATACAGCGGCGTCAGCACCTCGGCCGGAATGACCGCATTGACACGCACGCCATCCGGCGCCAGCGATGCCGCCCATTCCCGAGTGAGCGACAGCTGTGCACCCTTCGCGGCGGTGTACCCGCTCGTATTGCCTTGCCCCGTCAACGCCGTTTTCGACGAGATATTGACGATGGCCCCTCGGCTCGCTTTCAGGTGCGGCAGGCACAGATGTGCCATGACGTAGTAATGGATCAGGTTTTTCTCAAGCGAGCGCACGAAGGCGTCGCGGCCCGCATCCAACCCCACGCTGTCGTTGATGCCGGCGTTGTTGACGAGGCCATCGATATGTCCGAACTCGCGCACGGTTTCGTCCACCATGCCGCGGCAATCGACCTCATCTTCCAGGTCGAACTGGAAGAAACGTGCCTTCGGCTGGCGACGCATTAGCTCGGCCTCGAACGCAGGCGCCATCGGGCTCTTGCCACAGACGACGGGAATGGCCCCTTCGGCCGCCAGTTGCAGCGAGATGGCTGCGCCAATGCCAGCTGCGCCGCCCGTGACGATTACGACTTTGTCTTGCAGATGCAAATCCATGGTTCAAGCCTTGAGTTGCAGGTTGTAGCAGCGGGCGGCGGTACCACCCCAGAGATTGGCGCGTTCGGTGGCGCTCACTCGCTCTTCGGCCCAGACATGCAGCACGTCGTACACCGTGCCGTACGACGCCGCCAATTGGCACACCGGCCAATCCGACCCAAACATCACGCGGTTGGGACCGAAGACATCGAGTGCAACGTCAAGGCATTGGCGCGCGTGCTGAACGTCGCGCACGGTCACGCCCTTTCGCCAGTCGGCTTCGGTCAGCAGGCCGGAGAGCTTGCAGGAGACGTGCGGCATGTCCTTGAGCGGCGCAAGTGTGGCCCGCCAGCGTGCAAGGGCTTGCGCGTCACGCTCGAACGCTTCAAGCGGTGGCTTGCCGAGGTGGTCCAGCACCAACAAGTGACGATCGTGCCGGCCGCAGAAATCCACAGCGGGCTCCAGTTGGTGACCGAACACCAGCACGTCGTACGTGTAGCCCCAGAGTTGCAGCAACGCGACGCCCTGCTCGAATGCCGGGTTCGACAAAAATGCGGCAACGTCCGGCTCGTCCTGCACGGTGTGCCGGAAGCCAACCAGCTTGTGCTCGCCGCTCCGGGCTTCAAGGCGGGCCTCAAGATCGGCGGCATGCAGGTCTTCCCAGCCGACCACGCCGACAATCCAGTCGTGCTCGGCAGCGAGGCCGAGCAGAAAATCCGTCTCCTCCCGCACACCGCGCGCCTGCACGGCAATCGCAGCGTCCAGGCGTTGTGCGCGCAGCTCTGGCAGCAGGTCGGCAGGCAGACGGTCTTCGGCCAGGGCTTCCATGCCGGGGCCGATCCATGAATACGCCCCGGGTTGATAGCGCCAGAAATGCTGGTGCGCGTCTATTCGTGGCACGGGCAGCGCAGGGTCCGTCATCGCATCAGCCCCGGAAGCGGTATTGCTCAAGCGATGCCGGCTTCATCGTGATGGAGAAACCCGGTGCCTGCGGCGGAAGATAGGCCGCATTGCGCACCACGCACGGATCGACAAAGTGCTCGTGCAGGTGGTCGACATACTCGACAACACGCCCTTCGCGCGTCCCTGACACGCAGATGTAGTCGATCATCGACAGATGCTGCACGTACTCGCACAGGCCCACACCGCCGGCATGCGGGCACACCGGCAAGCCGTACTTGGCGGCCAGCAGCAACACGGCCAGGATCTCGTTCACACCGCCCAGCCGGCACGCGTCGATCTGCACGACATCGATGGCGCCGCGCATGATGAACTGCTTGAAGAGAATGCGGTTCTGGCACATCTCGCCGGTCGCCACCTTGACGGGGGCAACCGCTTCGCGCACCGCGCGGTGCCCTTCCACGTCGTCCGGGCTGGTCGGCTCTTCAATGAACCACGGCTTGGCGAAACCGAGTTCGCGCACCCAGTCAATGGCCTCCTTGACCTCCCAGACCTGGTTGGCATCGATCATCAACTCGCGGTCCGGCCCAAGCACTTCGCGTGCGATCGAGACCCGGCGAATATCGTCCTTCAGATCACGCCCCACCTTGAGCTTGATATGGCGGAAACCGCTGTCGACGGCCTCGCGGCAGAGGCGGCGCAGCTTGTCATCGTCGTAGCCGAGCCAGCCGGCGGACGTGGTGTAGCACGGGTAGCCTTCCTGCTCCAGCGTGCGGATGTGCTCGGCCTTGCCCGGCGCTTGCTTGCGCAGCAGTTCAAGCGCTTCTTCGGGCGTGATGCCGTCCGTGATGTAGCGGAAGTCGATGCAGCGCACGAACTCTTCGGGCGTGAGATCGGCCACCAGGCGCCAGAGCGGCTTGCCTTCGGCCTTGGCCCACAGATCCCAGGCAGCATTCACGACGGCGCCCGTCGCCAGATGAATGGCGCCCTTGTCCGGGCCGATCCAGCGCAACTGGCTGTCCGACGTGACATGGCGCCAGAAGCGGCCCATGTCTTCACGAATCCAGTCGAGGTCGAGCCCTTCCACCAGATGATGCATCGCCGCGATGGCGGCGCAGCACACCTCGTTGCCGCGACCGATCGTGAAGGTCAGGCCGTGGCCTTCCAGGCCCGGCTGGTCAGTCTCGAGGATCACGTAGGCCGCGGAGTAATCCGGGTCCGGATTCATCGCGTCAGAGCCGTCGAGATGCTGCGAGGTCGGGAAGCGCACGTCCAGCACGCGCAGGGATCGGATGATGGTCATGAGTATCGTGTTCGGGATTGCGGAATGCGTGCTTTCAGCCTTGCGCGTTCACCGTGCGCTGGCGCTGCTCGCCCAGACCCTCGATGCCCAGGCGCATCGTCTGGCCGGCGCGCAGATAGACCGGCGGCTTCTGCCCCAGCCCCACGCCCGGCGGCGTGCCGGTGGAAATCACATCGCCAGGTTGCAGGCTCATGAAGCGGCTCAGATAGCTCACCAGATGCGCCACGCCAAACACCATGGTCGACGTCGATCCGTTCTGGTAGCGATGTCCATCCACCTCCAGCCACAGATGCAACGCTTGCGGGTTGGGCACCTCGTCTGCAGTCACGAGCCACGGGCCGATGGGGCCAAAGGTGTCGCAGCCCTTGCCCTTGTCCCACGTGCCGCCGCGCTCGAGCTGGTATTCGCGCTCCGACACATCGTTGATGACGCAGTAGCCCGCCACGTGCGCGAGCGCATCAGCCTCGCTGATGTATCGGCCGCCCTTGCCGATCACCACACCAAGCTCGACTTCCCAATCGGTCTTCACCGAGCCCTGCGGAATTTCCACATCATCATTGGGGCCGCAGATGGCGCTGGTCCATTTGCCGAAGACGACCGGCTCGGCCGGCACTTCGGCACCCGTCTCAGCGGCGTGGTCGGAATAGTTCAGCCCGATGCAGATGAACTTGCCGACGTTGCCCACGCAGGCGCCCAGGCGCAGGCCCGCTTGCGGCGTGCCATCGACGATGGGCAGTCGGCTGATGTCCAGCGTGCGCAGGTGAGCGAGGCTCTCGGGCAGCAGCGCCGCGCCGCCAATGTCGTCAATCACGGCTGACAGGTCGCGCACTTGCCCTTGCGCATCGAGCAGGCCGGGCTTTTCCTGGCCCTTGGGGCCGTAGCGGAGGAGTTTCATCGTGTTGTCTTTGTGGACTGCAATCAATCAAACCAATCAGTTGGACCAGCCGCCGTCGATCACGCAGCAGGTACCGGTCGTGAAGCGGGACTCATCCGAAGCCAGGTAGGTCGCCAGCGCGGCAATCTCGTCTGCCGTGCCGACGCGACCCATCGGCTGGCGCGCAACGAAGGCCGCACGGATGGTGTCAATCGACACGCTCTGTTCCTGCGCCTGCGCGGCAATGCGCTGCTCGAGCGACGGAGACTCCACCGTGCCCGGGCAGATGGCGTTGCAGCGGATGCCGCGCGCCACAAAGTCGGCGGCAATAGCCTTGGTCATGCCAATGACGGCAGCCTTGGTCGTGCCATACACGAAGCGGTTCGGCACGCCCTTCACGCTTGATGCGGCGGAGGCCATGTTGATGATCGATGCGCCGCCGTTGTCCAGCATCTTCGGCAACAGCGCACGCGTCAGGCGGTACATCGACGTCACGTTGAGCTGCCACGAGAACGCCCAGTCGTCTTCCGAACATTCGAGGATGCTGCCGGGATGCACGAAGCCCGCGCAGTTGAACAGCGCATCGAACGCGGCTTCTTCGCGCGCAAGGACGGCAACGGCATTGGCGTCCGTCACGTCCAGGCGCAAGGTGCGGACACCGGCGGTCTCTGCCAGCGTGGCCAACGCCTCTGCGTTGATATCGGTGGCGAGCACCTGCGCGCCCTCTCTTGCAAACATCATCGCGCTGGCCCGGCCAATACCCTGCCCGGCCGCCGTCACGAGGATGCGTTTTCCTTGGAGTCTCATTGCGTCTGCGTTCCGGGGCGGACCACGTTGGCGGTGGCCCATTCCGGCAATGGAGTTAAAACACTGCGCCGTTCAGGAAAGGGATTCAGCCGGCATGGCGGCGAACGACGCTCCGCCACGCCCCTTGTTGCGATGATTCGTCAGTACAGAACGTTCTTGGCCTCGGGCGAATCCAGGTTCTGCTTGTTGACCATCATCACGCCCGTGTCGACCTGCTTCTGCACGGGCTTCTTCTCGATCACGCTGACGACCGTCTCGATGCCCTTGTAGCCCATCTGGTACGAGCTTTGGACGGCAATTGCGCGAATCGTGCCGTCGCGCACGAAGCCCTGCAGATCCTGGTTGCCGTCAAAGCCGATGGCCGCCACCTTGCCGCTCTTTCCCGACTGCTGCAGCGCGCGCCCCATCCCGACCGCCGTCGGTTCGTTCGCACCGAAAATGCCCTTCAGATCAGGATTGGCGGCCAGCACATCCGTCGTCTGGTTCAGCGCCGTAGCCATTTGCGATTGCGAGTAGAACGGCCCAACGATCTGCAGCTTCGAGTGCGCCTCGATGTATTTCTTGAAGCCGCCCACTCGGCCGATTTCAGACCCCGCGCCCGGCACATAAGACATGATCGCGATCTTGCCAGTCTGGCCCACGGCCTCGATCATCGCCTTCGCGCACAACTCCCCCGCCTTCGCGTTATCCGTCGACAGGAACGACTGGTAATACTGCTTGCCGGAGTCGGACACCATCGAGTCGATCAGCACCACCGGAATGTGGGCTTCCCAAGCCTTCTTCATCGCCGGTACCAGCGCATCCGGGTCCGACGGTGCGAGGACAATGCCTGCGACATGCCGGTTCACGGCGTTCTCGACCATGTTCACTTCGTCGGCAATGGCCGATTCTGCTGCGGGCCCCTGGAAGGTCATCGTGTAGCCCTTCGCGTTGCCCATGGCGGCTGTCGCGCCTTTCTGAACGTTCTGCCAGTAGTTGGAATTTGCCGATTTCACGATCACGGCAATTTCACCGCCTGCCGCCTGCGCATAAGCAGAGAACAGTGCACACGTTGCTGCAACCACCGCCAGTACGGAAAACTTCTTCATGTCTCACTCCTTGGTTTTGGTTTGAACTGCTCGACTCACAACTTGCGGTTTCTGAGCTGATCGATCCAGACGGTGCCAAGGATGACCACGCCGATGATGATCTGCTGGATAAAACTCGATACGCCGTTCATGTTGAGCCCGTTGCGCAACACCCCGATCACGAACGCGCCAATGGCCGTGCCCGAGACCGTTCCGACACCGCCCATCAGCGACGTCCCGCCGATCACGGCACTGGCAATCGCATCAAGCTCGTACATCACGCCTTCGTTCGGCTGCGCCGTCACGAGGCGAGACATCAGCACGCAGCCGGTCATCCCGGCCAGCAAGCCCGACAGCACATACGTGAACAGCTTCACGCCCTGCACGTTCACGCCGGACAGGCGCGCCGCCTCGGCGTTCGAGCCGACTGCGTAGATGTGGCGACCCAGTGAAGTGCGGGAGAGCAGCACAGAGACGGCAATGAACAGCGCAAGCATGATCACCACCGGGTAAGGAATGCCGGGGAAGACCGTGTCCGGAAAGCCGTCTGCGCCGATGTGCGAGATGCGGAACAGCGCGCCGTTGCCGAGTTCGCCGAAGGCGTCCCCCAAGCCCGAGACCGGACGGGCACCCGTGATCTGCAGCGCCAGTCCGCGCGCGACCAGCATCATGCCGAGCGTGGCAATGAATGGCGGCAGGCCCATCCGCGTGATGCAGATACCGTTGACCCATCCGCACATGGCACCAACGGCCACACCGGCCAGCATGGCAATCGGAACCGGCACGCCCATCTTCACGAGCAATGCGGCCACGACGCCGGAAAGCGCCAGCACTGAGCCCACCGACAGATCGATGCCACCGGTGATGATCACGCACGTGGCGGCCACACCCAGGTAGGCAATCGACGTGACTTGCAGCGCGACGGTCATGAAGTTGCCGACCGAAAAGAACGCTGCGCTGGTGGCGGAAAACGCAATCACAAGCGCCACGAGGCTACCGAGCGCCGCAAACTTCTGGATCAAATCCCGATGGTGTTGCTTGCGCTGCGTTTTCACGGCCTGCGGCTGATCTGATGTCATTTCAAGCATGTGTTCGTCCTGATGCGTAATGCAGAATTTCTTCCTGGTTTGTCTTCCGTGTTTCCAGGACTGCGGTAATGCGGCCTTCGTGAAAGACGGCAATTCGATCTGTCATGCCCAGCAGTTCTGGCAGCTCCGAGCTGATCAGCACGACTCCGACACCGTCCGCGGCGAGTTCGTCCATCAGCCCATAAATCGCGTACTTGGCGCCGACGTCGATGCCCCGCGTCGGTTCATCGAAAAACAGGATGCGCGAACCGCGATACAGCCATTTGCCGATCACGATCTTCTGTTGATTGCCGCCCGAGAGATTGCGCACCATCTGCCCGACGGACGGCGTGCGGATGTTCAGCTCGCGCACGTAGCGCTGTGCCACGGCGGTCTCTTCGGAAAAGCGCAGGAAGCCATGCGATGAAATCGCCCGGACATTGGCCAGGGTGATATTCACGGCCACCGGCATCGACAACGCCAGACCGTCCTTCTTTCTGTCTTCCGACAGGTAGGCAATACCTTGGCGGATAGCCTCGCGCGGGGAGCGGATCGTGACCGGCGTGTCGCCGAGCATGATCGACCCGGAATCGAGCCGTTCCGCACCAAAAATGGCCCGCGCCACCTCCGTGCGGCCCGCGCCCATCAGGCCGGCAAAACCGAGAATCTCGCCCTTGCGCAACTCGAACGACACCGGCCCGAAGACGCCCGCCCGGCTCAGTGCGTTCACGCGTAACAACACCTCGTCGGTCGGCACCGATTTGCGCGCCGGGAACACATCGTCGAGTGAGCGCCCGACCATCCGCGCGACGATCTCGTTGACACTGGTGGAAGCGAAATCGCTCGTGGCGATATGGCGGCCGTCACGCAGCACCGTCACCCGATCAACGATCTCGGCCATCTCATCCAGCCGGTGCGAGATGTAGAGAATCGCCACGCCATCGGCGCGCAACTCCTTGATGATGCGAAACAGCTGAACGGTTTCGGATTCCGTGAGCGAAGACGTGGGCTCGTCCATGATCAGCACACGCGCGTTGAGCGAGAGCGCCTTGGCAATCTCCACCATCTGTTGCTGAGCAATCGACAGCGCGCTAACCAGCGTGGTCGGCTCGACGGCCAGCCCGATCCGCTGCAGATAGCTCCGTGCATTGGTGTTGAGCTTGCGGTAATCAATGAACGGGCCGCGCTTGGGCTCGCGCGCCAGGAAGATGTTCTCTGCCACCGACAGATGCGGCACGAGATTCAGCTCCTGATGGATGATCGCAATGCCGGCCGCCTGCGCCTCGGATGTCGAGGTGAAGCGCACCGCCTCGCCGCGGTAATTGATGGCACCATCGTCTGCCGTGTACTGGCCGCTGATAATCTTCATCAGGGTGGATTTGCCGGCACCGTTTTCGCCGCAGACGGCATGGACTTCGCCCACGCGCAGATCCAGATCGACGCCATCCAGCGCAACAACGCCGGGAAAGCGTTTGCCGATGCGCTGCAAGCAAAGAATCTCTTGCGGCATCGACGATCTGGAGCTGCTTACGTGCGTAGGCACGGCATCAGCACTGCTCATCGTGGTCTCCGTTGTGTTGCGAGGCTCTGATCTTCCGCTCGGCGCACTGGTAAGTCCAGTTCGGATCGATTCGAATAAGCCAAGCATTTTTTGGTCAAGCCAATATCACTTACAACACACCTGCCTGACCACTAGTGCAAACCCTGAACTGTTGCTGACACCAGTCTAGACAACGGCTGGCGGTGCCCATGCTAGACTCGAAGCACATCCATGCGCGGCAACGCCCGCGCCAAAAAACACACACGATGAAGCAGACAGAGCCAAAGCGGCTTTACCAATCTGTAGCCGCGCAGATTCTCGCGCTGATCCAACAGGAAAAGCTCGGACCGGGCACACGCTTGCCTCCCGAGCGCGAACTGGCGCAGACGCTGGGCGTATCGCGCCCGTCGTTGCGCGAGGCGTTGATCGCCCTGGAGATTGGCGGCCAGGTTGAGATCCGCATGGGTTCTGGGGTGTACGTGCAAGACGCAAGCGCGGCGAGCGAGAGTGCGGCCATTCCGTCGCTGGGCGAAAGCCCCTCCGAACTGATGCAGGCCCGGGCCGTTCTTGAAGGCGACGTGATCACGCTCGCCACGGGGCGCCTGACGGCGGCCACGCTCGACAAGCTCCAGCGCACCATCGACCGCATGAAGAAACTCGCATCGGGGGGGAAGTCGCCCACCGACGCCGACCGCCAGTTCCACATGCTGATTGCAGAGACCGCCGGCAATTCGGTCCTCAGCCGATTCGTGGCCGAGCTGTTCGATAGTCGCCATGACCCGCTGGCCATGGCCATCCGCGACCATGCGGAGGGCGAATCAAGCTGGCATGCGGCCGTGCATGAGCACGAAGAGATTCTCAAGGCGCTGCAGGCGGGCGACCCCATCGCGGCGCAAACCGCCATGCGGGCGCACTTGAAAGCGTCCGAAGAGCGCTGGATTGCGGGCGCCATTCAGCAAGACAGCGCGCAGTAACGGCCCTCACCGCATGCGCGGCTCCCCGCGGCCGCGCGGTCCTTCCCCGGCACCCACGCCGCTCCCGCCCCAATGCGGCCTGACCAAATTTCGGGCCGTCTCGCCTTGACCCCTTGAAAACAAGGGATTTCCTGCCCTCAGGGTTTCCCCCATCAAGGAATTTCCCGCAAGATGTTAAATTGGTCTGACCAATAGGTGAGGCCTGTTTGGCATGACCAGTTGCTGTAGACGAAGGCTGTCTCCTTCAACTTGGTGCAGTACACGCGCGCAATCAAACCTCACCGCATCCACTCAAGGAGACCGGAAGGTGACCCACTGTTTGCCATCGCCACGCGCCCATACACAACTTCTCCAACGGCTCCGTCACGCGGAGACTGGCGACGCCGCTTCTGCCGGAGCCGCATCATGCTGACGGTCGTTTGCGAAACACCAGGCACCCTGCTCGCGCTCGACCGCCCGGTCCCCACCCCTGCCGAGGGCGAGGTGCTGCTGCGCGTCAAACGCGTTGGTGTGTGCGGGACCGATCTGCACATCTTCACGGGCAATCAGCCTTACCTCAATTACCCGCGCGTGATGGGGCATGAGCTGTCGGGCATCGTCGAACAGGCGCCGGCCGGCAGCACGCTGGCCAAGGGCGACGTGGTCTACGTGATGCCCTACCTGTCATGCGGGCACTGCGTCGCGTGCCGCCAGGGCCGGACAAACTGCTGCGTCAATATCCAGGTGCTGGGGGTGCATCGCGACGGGGCGTTCACTGAATACCTGAGCGTGCCGCAAGCCTTCGTGCACAGGGCGGACGGCGTGAGTTTGGATCAAGCTGCGATGGTGGAATTTCTGGCCATTGGCGCCCACGCGGTGCGTCGTGCACAGGTGCGAGCCGGGCAGCGCGTGCTGGTGGTAGGCGCTGGCCCTATCGGCATGGCCGCCATGATCTTTGCCAAACTGCGCGGCGCGGTGGTCACGGCGCTGGACTCCCGTGCAGATCGCCTCGCCTTTGCAGTGGAGCAACTTGGTGTGGATGCCAGCGTTGCACTGGGCGATACCGACGAAGTACAACTCGCCGCGCTTACAGGCAACGAGTTTTACGACGTCGTCTTCGATGCCACGGGCAATCCGAAAGCCATGGAGCGCGGCTTGCGTTTCGTGGCGCACGCCGGCACCTATGTGCTGATCTCTGTGGTAGCGGCGAACATCTCGTTCTCCGATCCGGAATTCCACAAACGCGAGACCACGCTGCTCGCCAGCCGCAACGCCACCACGGAAGATTTTGAGACTGTGCTCGACGCCATGCGCGCGGGCAAGATTCCGGCCGCGCTGAACACCCACCGCATGGCGCTGGCAGACGTGCCCGAGCACTTCAAGACACTGCTCGACCCCGCCGCTGGCGTGGTGAAAGCCATCGTGGAGTGCTGAGCGCATGACCGAGCCGATCCTCCAGTTCGGCACAAGCCGCTTCCTGCAGGCGCACGTCGACTTGTTCGTGTCGGAAGCGCTCGATGCGGGGCAAGCGCTGGGTGGGATAACCGTCGTTCAGACCACATCCAACCCCGCCAGCGCAGCGCGTGTGGCGGCGCTGGCAGGCGGTGAGGGTTATCCGGTGCGCATTCGCGGTTTGCAAGACGGCGCACCCATTGATCAGACCGTCACGTGCTGCGCTGTGCAACGCGCCCTTCAGGCCGAGGCCGACTGGGAACAGCTGCGCGAGCTCATGGCAAGAGACGTGCAGGTGGTGATTTCCAACACGGCCGACCAGGGCTACCAGCTCGACCCGCGCGATGATGCCAGCTTGATCAAGCAGCCATCGCGCGTGCCACACAGCTTCCCCGCCAAACTGGTGGCGCTGCTGCTCGGCCGCTGGCTGCGGCAGCCGCAGGCACCGCTGTCGCTGTTTCCGTGCGAACTGATCGAGCGCAACGGCGACACGCTCTGCGAGACGGTCTGCTCGCTGGCACAGCAATGGGCACTGCCCGCCGCGTTCGTCGATTGGCTGCGCACGCATTGCATCTGGGCGAATTCGCTCGTAGACCGCATCGTCTCCGAGGCATTGCACCCCGTGGGCGCCGTGGCAGAACCGTACGCGCTGTGGGCCATCGAGCGCCGGCCCGGGCTGGTGCTGCCATGCACGCATCCGGCCATCGTGCTGACGGATGAGCTGGATCATCACGAGCGGCTCAAGCTCTTTCTGCTCAACGCGGGCCACACCTTTCTGGCCGAGCGTTGGCGCGAAGATGCGCATCCCGCCGATCTGACCGTCGTGCAGGCCATGGAAGACCCGCGCCTGCGGCCGGAGCTGGAAGCCCTGTGGCGCGACGAGATCGTTCCTGTATTCGCCGCCCTGCACAAGCGCGAGGCCGCCGCGGCCTATCTCGTCTTGCTGCGAGAACGGCTGTTGAACCCTTACCTTGCCCACCGCCTCGCCGACATCGCGCAGAACCACGCGCAGAAGAAGCAGCGGCGCCTGGCACCCATCGTCGCGCTGACGCGGCAATTGGGCTTGCACCTCGCCCAGCCGCGCCTGAATGCCGCGCTGGCCAATCCGAATTGAACCTGCGAAGCACCATGTCCGACTCATCCATCATTCTTCTTGCCCCCGACGACGACGTAGCCGTCGCGCGTGTTGCGCTAGCGCCCGGCGCGGCACTTGACGCTGCGGTGACCACGCGCGATGCCATTCCCGCCGGCCACAAGGTCGCGTTGCGCGACATCGCAGTGGGGCAGCCGGTGCACAAGTATGGGCAGGTCATCGGCGTGGCCACAGCGCCCATCCGCATGGGTGAGCACGTGCACGTACACAACGTCGGCATGGCCAACTCCGCCGTCGAGCACACTGTGGGCCACGCGTATCGCGCCACCGTGCCGGTCGACACGCCCGCCACGTTCGAAGGGTACGTGCGGGCAGATGGCCGCGTCGGCACGCGCAACTTCATCGGCGTCATCGCCAGCGTCAACTGCTCTGCCACCGTGTGCCGGCATATCGTGCAGGCGGCGCAGGCAGAGGTGGCCGCGTTCCCCAACGTGGATGGCGTTGTCGCCATCACGCACGGCAGCGGCTGCGGCATGGCCGGTAACGGCGAGGGGCTGGAACTGCTGCAGCGCACGCTGCGCGGCTACGCCGACCACCCCAACTTTGCCGGCGTGCTGATCGTTGGCCTGGGTTGCGAGGTCAATCAGGTGGCACCGCTCGTGCAGATGCTGGGGGCACGGACGCCAGGCTTGTTTGCCTCGCTGACGATCCAGGAAGAAGGCGGCACGCGTGAGGCGATTGCTGCCGGCTTGGCCATGCTGCGCGACATGCTGCCGATCGCGAACCAGGTGCAACGCAGCACCGTCCCGGCAAGCCACTTGACGGTAGGCCTGCAATGCGGCGGGTCGGACGGCTATTCCGGCATCAGCGCCAACCCTGCGCTGGGCGCCGCGGTGGATTTGCTTGTGCGACACGGAGGCACCGCAGTGCTATCTGAAACACCCGAGATCTATGGCGCAGAACATCTGTTGACTGCACGCGCCGCAACGCCTGCCGTGGCCGATGCGTTGATGAAACGGTTGGCCTGGTGGGAGCACTACACCAGCACGCTGGGCGCCGACATGAACAACAACCCTTCGCCCGGCAACAAGGCCGGCGGCGTCACGACCATCCTGGAAAAATCGCTCGGCGCGGTCGCCAAGGGCGGCAGCAGCGGGCTGATGGCCGTGTATGAATACGCCCAGCCTGTGCAGGCGCACGGCCTCGTCTTCATGGACACACCCGGCTACGACCCTGTCTCAGCCACGGGTCAAGTTGCAGGTGGCGCCAACCTGATCTGCTTCACAACGGGCCGCGGGTCCACCTATGGCTGCAAGCCGGTGCCCTCCTTGAAGCTGGCTACCAACAGCACGCTTTTCCGGCACATGGAGCTGGATATGGATTACGACTGCGGCGGCATCGTCGATGGCCGCCTCAGCATTGCACAGGCCGGCCAGGCGCTGTTCCAACTGATGCTGGCCACAGCGTCGGGCGACCACACCAAGAGCGAACTCAACGGCCTGGGCGACAACGAGTTCGTACCCTGGCAGCTTGGTGCGGTGATGTAAGGCAAGTCATGGCAACGCGGCGGAAGCCAACTGGAGCAACCCCGCCACGATCGCCACAGCACCAATGCAGCGGGCTACGCGGTCACCGGCGGGCGCCAGGCGCTCCAGCGTGATCGCCGCTGACACCGCGGCCATTGCGCGCAGATCCATGACGCCGATCACAAGGAGGATTGCCGTGAGGCCCGCGCAAGAGCAGGCGCAGCGCATGCCGAGGCGCAAGCCATATCGCCACGCTGTACTGCCCAGTGCAGGCGCCGTTCGGCACCCTGCAAGCTGCCGCGCCTTCCATGCGCTGAACTGCAGTGCACCGGCCGCAAGAACGACTGCACCGCTGGTAGCCGGCAACGCGCGCGCCAGCACGGGCCACGTCATTTCAAGCTGGGCCACCGCGGCGCCCAGCGCAAAGACCATCGCGCCGATCAGCCCCCACACGGCAAAGTACGCCGTGCCTGCCAACGCGGTGTGCGCATCAACATCCGGCTTGCCCGTCATGTGAAGCGCAACGCGATACCGCCGCAGCATCGGCAGTAAAGACGGCAGCATCATCGCCACCATCATCACCGTCCACATACCAATGAAGGACGCGGCAAAACTCCACCACGTCTGACCGCACATCGGCATCCACGCCATCGGCATCGCGGCCATGGCCGGCATGGCGTCGCACCAGGCCACCGTCGCTGCCGTGCTGGCGATGAACAGCAATGCCGAGACGGCCAGGAAGCCGCGCTCGGACACTGCATGCTCGCGTGGCAGCTCAACGCTGCTGAGCGTACTCGTCATGGCGACGCCACCAGACACCGGTTTCGTTGCGGCCGAGCGGCGCGCGATCGAGCCACTGGTATGCGCCCCACAAGCCGTCGAGGCCGCGCGCGTAGGTGGAATACGTGTGGTACACGACACCGTCTTCCAGCACGAACGCGCTCATGCCAGGCCGATCGCGCACATAGGTGGGCGCGTCGGTGCCGCACATGCTGGCGAACTGCTGCACAGGTTCGGGCAAGTCAGATGCATCCATCACGTGGCTGCCGCGCACGTAGTTGTAATCGGCGCTGCCTGCGCGCTGCTGGTCTTCTGTGATTGAGACGTTGAAGTCGTAGTTGAAATTGCTGCCCACCGACGACGCCCACGGAAAACGCCAGCCCATCCGCTCCCGGTACTCCAGCAGCTTGGTCAGTGGTCCGCGCGACACCGCCATCAGCGTCACGTCGTGGTTCGCCAGATGCGTGACGAAACCGTCAAAGCCATCGGCAATCATCGAGCACGAGGGGCAGCCCGCCTTGTAGTCCGGCCCGAACATGAAGTGATAGACGAGCAGTTGCGAGCGCCCGGCGAACAGATCGGCCAGCGACGCACTGCCATTCTCGGTTTCAAAGCGATAGGTTTTGTCGATGCGCACCCATGGCAGTGCCTGCCGGCGGCGCGCGAGTTCGTCGCTGCGGCGGGTGAGTTCCTTCTCGGCCTTTAGCAGTTCAATGCGCTCTGCCAGCCAGCTTGCGCGGGTTGCGGTCGGGTGTGTTGCACTCATGCTTGCCTCCGTTTTGAGTGAGTGGTCGTGTGCTAGATTAGGCGCCGACCTCAAATGGCGGGAGTGACAAGTGTGGCGGGATTCGAATGGATTCATTGATCACGGCTGCAGCCCGAGCACTCGCTGCCGGTGACCCATTCGGAGCGCTGAACCGCGTCGCCTTGCGTGACGACGCGCCAGCACTCGCGCTGCGCGGCATCGCCATGGCACAGCTCGGTGACCTGGCACGCGCCAAACTCTTGTTGCGTCGCGCCGCCCGCGCATTCGGCTCGCGGGAAGCCTTGGCACGCGCACGCTGCATCGTCGCGGAAGCCGAAGTCGCCCTTGCTTCGCGCGATCTGGGCTGGCCCGCCAAAACCCTCGACGCGGCATGCGCCACGCTGGAGGCGCATGGCGATCACGTCAACGCCGCACACGCGCGGTATCTCAGCATCCGCCGCCTGCTGCTGATCGGCCGCCTGGACGATGCAGAAGCTGCGCTCGCGGCGCTAACCCCGGCGCATCTTCCTCCGGTCTTGCGGGCGGCGCATGCGCTTGTCGTCGCCGGCATTGCCATCCGACGTTTGCAGACCGCTGCCGCACGCGCTGCCTTGAGCGACGCAGATATCGCGGCGCGTCAGGCCGGCATCCCGACGCTCACCGCCGAAGTCGAACGTGCCGCCCTCGCCTTGAGCGCACCGGCTGCGCGCCTCATCTCGCGCGGCGAAGAACGCGTCCTGCGCCTTGATGATGTCGAAGCCCTCTTTGCGTCGGACGCGCTGGTGGTGGATGCATGCCGACTCGCCATCCGACACATCGATGCGGTCGTCCCACTTGCCACGCGGCCCGTGCTGTTCACGCTAGCGCGAGCACTTGCCGAAGCGTGGCCCGAAGATGTCCCCCGAGACGCCCTCATCGCCCGGGCGTTCCGCACCCGGCATCCCGACGAATCGCACCGCGTGCGACTGCGCGTGGAGATGGGGCGTTTGCGCACGGCACTTGGTGCGTTGGGTACGGTCAAGGCGACCAAGCAAGGATTCGCGCTGCAACCCCACGCGGCGCAAAAGGTGGTGGTGCTCGCGCAACCCGTCGACGAGCAATACGCCGCCGTGCTGGCGTGCCTGGCCGATGGGGAATCGTGGTCCAGCTCTGCATTGGCATTGGCCCTCGGGGCCAGCCAGCGCACCGTACAGCGCGCGCTCGACGCATTGGCCGCCACCGGCAAGGTGCAGTTCTTCGGACGCGGGCGCGCGCGCCGCTGGGTGACGCCGCCGGTACCCGGATTCGCGACCACCTTGTTACTCCCCGCACCGCTGCCAAGTGACTAGGATGAAGGCTCCACAACCGACCCCAGCGAGTCCAACATGAAACGATCCACCGCCGAAGTCGTGCGCGAATACGGCCCATTCCCTGGCGCAGAGAACGTCGGCGGCGTGACCTACGATGGTCAACACGTCTGGTTTGCTGCCGGCGGTCAGTTGAAGGAACTTGACCCCGACAGCGGCAAGACGCAGCGCTCCATCGACGTGCCGGCCCATGCCGGTACCGCGTTCGATGGACGGCACCTGTTCCAGATCGCCGAAGACCGCATCCAGAAGATCGATCCGCAAACCGGCGCCGTGCTCGCCACGATTCCCGCGCCAGGCGCGGGCGGAGACTCGGGCCTCGCCTGGGCCGAAGGCACGTTGTGGGTCGGTCACTACCGTGAGCGCAAGATCCGCCAGATCGATCCGGAAACCGGCAAGGTGTTGCGCACCATCGAATCCAACCGCTTCGTAACTGGTGTCACGTGGGTCGACGGCGAACTCTGGCACGCCACATGGGAAGGCGATACGAGCGAGCTGCGGCATATCGATCCGCAAACCGGCGAAGTGCTGGAGCAGCTTGACATGCCAGCCGGCATCACTGTGTCAGGACTCGAGTCGGATGGCGCCGATCAGTTCTTCTGCGGCGGCGGCACCACCGGAAAGATTCGCGCGGTACGGCGGCCCCGCAAGCAGGCGGCATAGTAGCGATACCGCACACGGAAGGAACGAGGCCCGCTCAAATGCGGGCCTTCTTGTTTGCGTGGCCCGCGCATAACATTACAGCTTAACTGCACAGTTAAACTGTATTGATGCTATGCTCGCGGCATGGCTAAATCACCCTCCTCCACCGAGCCCGCGCCGCCCGCCGCGCTGGCCGGCGATCTGCGCATTGCGCTCGGCAAGCTGTCCCGGCGCCTGCGCGAACAAGTCCACCCAAACGATCTCACCCACGCGCAAAAGTCGGTTCTGCTGCGCCTGGACCGTGATGGCCCGGCCACCGTGTCTGCGCTTGCGCGGGCCGGCAGTGTGAAGCCGCAGTCGATGCGGGTCACCGTTGCAGCACTGGAAGCAATGGGCGCAGTTGTCGGCAAGCCCGATCCGACGGATGGCCGGCAAACGCTCATCGAATTGACGCCGGGCTTTCGGAAAGCACTCAGGGAAAGCCGCGCCGCGAAGGACGATTGGCTGTTCCGCGCACTGCAGGCGCAACTGTCCGCCGCCGAGCAAGCTGAGCTGGCAAAGGCCGTGACGTTGCTGCAACGGCTGGCAGAGTTTTGAGCCTCTTTTACTGTTCCTGATCCGGAGTGTCGGCATGGCATGGTCGCATCTCATCTCTTGGTTTTTCGGCGGCGCATTCCTCGCCAACGCTGTGCCGCACTTCGTCTTCGGTATCGCAGGCAAACCATTTCAGAGCCCATTCGCAACGCCGCCCGGCGAAGGTCTTTCGTCTTCTACGGTGAATGTGCTGTTGGGGGGGGGCGTTCAATCTGGCCGTCGGTTACGTCCTCGTCCTGCGGGTTGGTGATTTCCACCTGCGAAACACAACCGATGCCGTTGCGATCGGGTTGGGCATCCTGGCGCTCGGCGTGCCGCTGGCACGGCGCTTTGGCCGGTTCAACGGAGGCAATCTCGGCAGCGGTCTGCCGGAACACCAATGAACACATCGGCAAGTACGCCAGCAACAGGCGTCTTCCGCTCACTGCGGGTTTTCAACTACCGCTTGTGGGCCGTGGGGTCGCTTGTGTCCAACGTGGGCACGTGGATGCAGCGCACCGCACAGGACTGGCTGGTGCTGACGCAGCTCACGCACCACAACGCTTCTGCGGTGGGCACGGTGATGGCGCTGCAGTTCGGCCCGCAGCTTCTGCTGTTGCCGTGGACGGGCGTTGCCGCAGACCGCTACAACCAACGCAAGCTGCTGATGGCCACCCAGGCGACATCGGGCGTACTGGCGCTGATTCTCGGGCTGCTGACCGTGACGGGCATTATTCAGCTCTGGCACGTCTACCTGCTGGCGTTTCTATCCGGGTGCGCGTCGGCGTTCGATGCCCCGGTCCGCCAGACGTTCGTGGCAGAACTGGTGGGCGACGGCGATCTGCCCAATGCGGTTGCGCTCAACTCGACCTCGTTCAACGCGGGTCGCATGGTCGGGCCAGCAGCGGCGGGCATGGCCATCGCCACCATCGGTACAGGCTGGGCATTCCTGGCCAATGGGCTTTCGTTCATCGCCGTGCTGACTTCGCTCTTTTTCCTGCGCAAATCCGAACTGCGCCCGAATGCGCGGGCACGGCGCTCGCAAGGCGGCTTTGCCGAGGCCATCCGTTACGTGTGGGCTCGCCCCGATCTCAAGGCCATGCTGGTCATGCTGTTCCTGATTGGCACATTCGGGTTGAACTTCCCAATCTTCATCTCGACAATGGCCGCGAGCGTCTTCCACTCGGATGCGCGCGGCTACGGCGTGTTGTCGTCGATGATGGCGATCGGCACGATATCCGGCGCGCTTTTCGCCGCGGGGCGCAAGCGGCTGGAGTTCAAGTCGCTGCTGATCGGCGCTGCGATGTTCGGGCTGGGGTGCACGTTGGCGGCCATCGCACCGGGCTATTGGCTGTTTGCTGCCGCGCTCGTCATCACCGGCATGGCGGCGCTGACCTTTACCAACACGAGCAACAGCCTGATGCAACTCTCGACTGAACCTGCCATGCGTGGTCGGGTGATGGCGTTGCGCGTGGCCATCGCGTTGGGCGGCACCCCGATCGGCGCGCCGATCGTGGGCTGGGTGGCAGACCATCTCGGCCCGCGCTGGTCACTTGGTGTGGGAGCGCTCTCGGGCCTGCTTGCGGCAGCGGTTGCCGTCTATGTGATGCGACGGCAGATTCACCTACCGCGGCAAGAGCCTCCGACGCTGGGGCAAAGCGCGTCTTGAGCAGATCGACGTTGTGTCGAAAAAAAACCCCGCGATGCGGGGTTTTTTCTTGGCAGATGAACGACCGATCAGATCGCTTCGATCTTCGTGGCAGCCGGGCCCTTCTGGCCAACGCCTGCAACGTAGCGAACCTTCTGGCCCTCTTGGAGGGACTTGAACCCGCTACCCTGAACTTCAGAGAAGTGAGCGAAGAGATCGTTGCCGCCTGCGTCCGGGGTGATGAAGCCGAAGCCCTTGGAGTCGTTGAACCACTTTACTGTGCCGGTTTCCATGTTGGATATCCTAAAAAGTTCTGCATGAGCCTGTGCTCATCAGGCACGACAATCAAGGAAGAAACATGGAGCAAAGGAAGCACCGCTTGGTGTGACAACCCAGAACATCGGAGTAACTGCTTGAAGATCCTGCGAGGATGGTTTCTACAGATATTTCAGACCCGCGTCAACAAATAATTGGATAAGCTGCACCTTTGACCTACCCCTGCTCCCCACCGTTGAGCCAGCGCGCCCCAGTTGGCATGCCCCTTGAGAGACCCATCAGCATGACACTCTGCTCGGCTTGCGCCGCAATCGAACTCCATAAGCGCGGCGCGCCAGGCCATGCTTTGCTGAGAATCACCGACACGCAGCGCATCAAGTCCCCCTCCGCGCGCCCGGTCACGATCAGCACGTTCTCGTGCCCCACATGCGGCGCACGGTGGGTCTACCGTGACGAAAAGAACGTGGACAACCAAGGCTGGTCGCTGGAGGTGTAGACGCCATTCCGGTAGCTTCTCGGCAGGCGCTGGACAGCCAACTGTAAGGACAAAAAAAAGCCCGCATAACGCGGGCTTCTTCCGACGTGGGAGGTGAATCTCACTCCCACTCGATCGTCGCAGGCGGCTTGCCCGACACGTCATACACGACCCGGCTCAACCCGCGCACTTCATTGATGATGCGGTTCGACACACGGCCCAGCAGCGTGTACGGCAGATGCGCCCAATGTGCGGTCATGAAATCGGTGGTCTGCACAGCACGCAGCGCAGTGACGTAGTCGTACGTACGGCCATCGCCCATCACGCCGACGGACTTGATCGGCAAGAACACGGCAAACGCCTGGCTGGTCAGGTCGTACCAGCTCTTGCCGACATCGCCTTCACCGCACAGGCCGGCGGCCGCGTCTTGCACCGTAGCCTTGGTGCCACGCAGTTCTTCGATGAAGATGGCGTCGGCACGGCGCAGCAGGTCTGCGTATTCACGCTTGACCTCGCCCAGAATGCGCACGCCCAGACCCGGCCCCGGGAACGGATGGCGATAGACCATCTCGTGCGGCAGGCCCAGCGCCACGCCAAGCTCACGCACTTCGTCCTTGAACAGATCGCGCAGCGGTTCGAGCAGCTTCAGCCCCAGCGTTTCCGGCAGGCCGCCCACGTTGTGGTGGCTCTTGATCGTCGTCGCCTTCTTGGTCTTGGTGCCGCCCGATTCCACCACGTCCGGGTAGATCGTGCCCTGCGCCAGCCACTTGGCGTTGCTGAGCTTCTTGGCTTCGGCTTGGAACACTTCAACGAACTCGCGGCCGATGATCTTGCGCTTGGCTTCCGGGTCCGTCACGCTGGCCAGGTGGCCGAGGAACTGCTCGGAGGCGTCCACGTGCACGACCTTGGCGTGCAGGCGGCCGGCGAACATGTCCATCACCATCTTGCCTTCGTCAAGACGTAGCAGGCCGTGGTCGACAAACACGCAGGTGAGTTGGTCGCCAATCGCACGGTGAATGAGCGCCGCTGCCACCGATGAATCCACACCGCCCGACAGGCCGAGGATCACCTCCTCATCACCGACCTGCTCGCGGATGGCCTTGACGGCTTCGTCGATGTGGTCGCGCATGACCCAGTCGGGCTTGGCACCGGCAATTTCCAGAACAAAGCGCTCGAGCATCGCGCGGCCTTGCACGGTATGCGTAACTTCCGGGTGAAACTGCACGGCGTAATAGCCACGTGCCTCATCGGCCATACCGGCGACCGGGCAGCTCGGCGTCGAGGCCAGCAGCTTGAAGCCGGGCGGCAGTTCCGTAACCTTGTCGCCGTGGCTCATCCAGACCTTGAGCATGCCGTGGCCTTCCGGCGTGGCGAAGTCCTGGATGTCCTTGAGCAGACGCGTGTGGCCATGTGCACGCACTTCGGCGTAACCGAATTCGCGGTGGTCACTCCACTCCACCTTGCCGCCCAGCTGCACGGCCATGGTCTGCATGCCGTAGCAGATGCCGAGCACCGGCACGCCCAGGTCCCACACGGCCTGCGGGGCGCGCAGCTGATGGTCTTCGTACGTGCTGGCATGGCTGCCGGACAGGATGATCGCCTTGGGCGCGAACTCGCGCACGAAGGCGTCGGACACGTCGTTCGGGTGGATCTCGCAGTAGACGTGTGCTTCACGCACGCGCCGCGCAATCAGTTGCGTGACCTGCGAGCCGAAATCAAGGATGAGGACTTTGTCGTGCATGTTGTGGAGGGATGGAATCGGCAATCGTGTCGACTTCAGTGCCGGGGCCGTAGCCCGGAGGCGGCATGTAGCCAGGTTCTTTGCGTTGCGCCTTTTCTGCGCGTTCGCGTTCGCGCGCGGCCGCGGCGTCTTCCCGGGCCTTTTGCGCGCGCACGCGCTCATGGGTGCGCACACGGCGCGAGGCGGGAATCTGCACAGCGGAAAACGCCGCCAGCACCGCAGCAAACGTCGGCAGCCAGATGCGGCCGGCGCCGTCCACCGGCAAGTGGAAGAACAGCAGCCAGGCGATCACCAGCACGGCGACCGCCAGGTTCACATGACCGACCACCTGCGCCACGGCGGTCGTCAGTTGCCCGTTGACGGTGGCGTGCCACAGCAGCCAGGCCACGCCAATCAGCGTGACACCGAGCAGCTGGCCGTACATCGCCGGCTCCGGCTGCGGCAATTGCAGCGCGCCGAAGATGGACGTCATTGGTGAAGCCAGCAGGACGAGACCGACGCACAGTGCGACAGCCGCATCCAGAAACAGAACGAGTCGCAAAAGCGCTTTCATCATCGTCTCCAGTTGCGGGCGGCCGCCCGTGCTTCGGCCACCGGTTGATTCGGCCGGAGCGCCCGCGCCCCGGCGGCAGTACTGCGTGCCTTCTATCTTGTATGCGGTGATCGGCAACCGATCAGTCGCGGTGATAGTTCGGCGCTTCCTTCGTGATCTGCACGTCGTGCACATGCGATTCGTTCATGCCGGCAGCGGTGATCTCGACAAACTGGGCCTTCTCGTGCCATTCGGCAATCGACGCGCAACCGCAGTAGCCCATCGACGAGCGAACGCCGCCCGTGAGTTGATGCACGATCGGCAACGCGGAGCCCTTGTACGGCACGCGGCCCTCGATGCCTTCGGGCACCAGCTTGTCGACGTTGGCGGTGTTGTCTTCCTGGAAGTAACGGTCGGCAGCGCCGTCCTTCATCGCGCCCACCGAGCCCATGCCGCGGTAGCTCTTGTACGAGCGACCTTGGAACAGGAACACCTCACCTGGGGATTCGTCCGTACCGGCAAACATGCCGCCCATCATCACGGTGTGCGCGCCGGCAGCCAGGGCCTTGGCGACGTCGCCCGAGTAACGGATACCGCCGTCAGCGATAAGCGGAACGCCGGTGCCCTTCAGTGCCTCGGCCACATTGGACACGGCAAAGATTTGCGGCACGCCCACGCCAGCGACAATCCGCGTCGTGCAGATCGAGCCCGGGCCGATACCGACCTTGACGCCATCTGCGCCGTGGTCGACCAGCGCCTTGGCTGCGTCGCCCGTGGCAATGTTGCCGCCAATCACCTGCACTTGCGGATAGTTGTCCTTGATCCAGCGCACGCGGCTCAGTACGCCCTGGCTGTGGCCGTGCGCAGTGTCCACCACGATCACGTCCACACCGGCCTTGACCAGCAAATCGATACGCAAATCGTTATCCGGGCCCACGCCCACCGCCGCACCCACGCGCAGCGAACCGCGTTCGTCCTTCGACGCCAGCGGATATTCGGTGGCCTTCTGGATGTCCTTGACGGTGATCAGGCCACGCAGCTCGAAAGCCTCGCCCACCACCAGCACACGCTCCAGGCGGTGCTTGTTCATCAGGCGCTTGGCCTCTTCCAGCGAAGCGCCTTCCTTGACGGTGACGAGCTTCTCGCTCGGCGTCATCTTGGCGCGCACCGGGGCGTCCAGTTCTTCTTCGAAACGCAGATCGCGGTTGGTGATGATGCCCACCACCTTCTTGCCTTCCAGCACCGGGAAACCCGAAATGCCATGCTGTGCCGACAGCGCCATCACGTCGCGGACCTTCATGTCCGGACCGATGGTGATCGGGTCGCGCAGCACGCCCGATTCAAAGCGCTTGACCTTGGCGACTTCGCGCGCCTGTTCTTCGGGCTTCAGATTCTTGTGGACGATACCGATGCCACCTTGCTGCGCCATGGCGATGGCGAGCCGCGCTTCCGTAACCGTATCCATGGCGGCGGAGACGAGCGGAATGGCAAGTTCGATCGAACGGGTGAGCTTGGTGCGAAGGGACGTATCGCGGGGCAGGACGGCCGAATAGGCCGGGACGAGCAGCACATCATCGAACGTGAGTGCTTTCTGGACAAGACGCATAGCAATTTCCTCTAGGCGCAAAATCGGATTATACGGGAATTCGCCCCACGGTTGTAGAGACCCGTGCTATGCTCGATAAATTTTTCTTCGCGCACGCACCTCCAGCGCCCTGCGCCACCAGCGGCCGCGCCGAATCAGCCTCGCGAGTGTTCGAATGGGAATTGGCGTATTGTGCGCCCTGCTGGCTGGGGCGATGTGGGGCATGGTCTTTATTGCACCCCGCGCGCTACCTGCGTTTTCACCGTGGGAACTGACCCTCGGCCGCTACCTCGCCTACGGCGCCATCGCAGTCATTGCCGCTGCTCCAATCCTTCCCCGCATTGCCCGTAAGATTACCCGCGCCGATTGCCTGGCGCTGGTGATGCAATCCTGCAGCGGCAATCTTGTTTACTTCGTTCTCGTGGCGTTTGGCGTGCAACTGGCTGGCGTTGCACCCACCTCACTCATCGTTGGCATCCTGCCCATCACGGTGACCATGCTTGGCCGGCGCGATCACGGCGCCGTGCCGCTCTCCCGGCTGATCTGGCCGCTATTGGTTGTCGCTGCTGGCATCGTCTGCATCAACGTCGATCTATTTGGCCATCAAGCAGAAACGGCAGCCACGAACGTCCGGCCGGTCTGGCAACGCATTGCCGGCATCGCTTGCGCAGTGGGCGCGCTTTGCAGCTGGACCTGGTATGCCGTAGACAATGCCCGCTACCTGCAGCGCAATCCGCATTTCTCCAGCAACGAATGGTCTGCGTTGTACGGCATTTCGAGCGGCATTCTGTCGGCCGCTTTGACCTTGATGGCCCTGCTCTCGGTTGGTACAAGCTGGATGAATACCGGCGGACGTGACTGGAGCACGTTCTGGGCGGTCAATGCCGCCGTAGCACTCGGCGCGTCGCTGATCGGCAACAACTTGTGGAACATCGCCTCCCGACGGCTGCCGCTTACGCTGTCGGGCCAGATGATCGTGTTCGAGACGCTGTTCGCGCTGGCATATGGCTTCGTGTATGACGGCCGCTGGCCGCGTCTGCTTGAGATGGCCGCAATCGCCTTGCTGATTGCGGGTGTCGGCTGGTCGGTGCGCTTGCACGCCAACGACAAGTCTGCATAAACTGGGCGCCTTGCCGGGGGGCGAGTCGACAGGCCAAGCCAGGCCGTCGGCCTAAATTGGCGAGTGGCGATCACGCCACCGGGCTCCCGTGCGCGTCGAGGGGCCGTCGTCGGGTCGGCCAGCGCGCCGTCGGCAGTCCACGAACGAGAACTTCATGAAACGACTGCACGTCCTGTTGCCTGCCACCGCCACCCTGATCGCCGTTGCTTGCCCGGTTGCCCAGGCGCAATGGGCTTGGCAATGGCGCGATGACAAGGGCCACATGGTCTACAGCGACGCCGCACCGCCGCCGTCGGTGCCACCCAGCCGCATCATCCGCAACCCGAACAGCCGCACGGCCACGGCCTACGAGGCGCTTTCCGCGCCGGCCTCGGGCGTCAAGGCAACAGACCCGAACGCCGCCGCGAAACCCGGCCAGGCGGCCTCCGGCGTCGCTGCGTCCAACCCGGACGAAGAGCTGCGCAAGCGCATGGCCGACCGCGCCAAGAAGGAACAGGACGAAGCCAAGCAGGCGGAGCAGGCCCAGCGCAAGCAGGCAGAATGCCAGCGCCTTCGCGCCGACACCGCCTACCTGCAAGGCGGTCGCCGCTATGCCACGCCGCAGCCGGATGGGTCGCTTTCGTATATGGATGACAACCAGCGCGCCCAAGCCATTCAGCGTAACCAAGCTGTGCTGGACCAGAACTGCGGCTAAGACTTACTCGAGGACGTCGTCTTTGGGCGGCGCCTCGTTGCGCAGCCACTTCAGCCCTTCGCGCGTGCCGGTGGCCCGCACCTTCTGCACACGCCGCCGGCGAGCCGTTTTCGGATCGGCGATCAGCGGACCCAGGATTTCCACCCGATCGCGCGCATGCAATGCGGCATCCGGCGTCTTGCGCTTGCCGTAAACGCCCAGCCGGCAGGTATCGATGGTCAGATCCAGGCCGTTGAGCAAGCCGGTCGCATGCACGGCGTCAGCCACCGTCGCCTGCGCCGGCACTTGCACACTGACGAGCCGCGGCGGCGTGACCGTCGCCAGGCAGACCATCACGTCGATCACGACGTTGGAATCAGGATTCGCCATACACCGTCTCAGCGCGTTTGACGAACGAATCGACAAAGGTGTTGGCAATCATGCTGAACACCGGACCGATCAGCTTTTCCAGAATCACGCTCGAAAACTCGTAATGCAGGTGGAAGTTGATCTTGCAGGCATCCGCGCGCAGCGGCGTGAAGATCCAGAAACCGGTGAACGACTTGAAAGGCCCATCTGCGAACGTCATATCAATGCGAGTGGGCCGTATTTGCACGTTACGCGTGCGAAAGAACTGATGAATGCCCTTGAAGGCGATGTCCACACGCGCGTCGAGTGACGTTTCCGTCTGTTCGTAGATTTCAACGCCGCCGCACCATGGCAGGAAGTTCGGATAGTCCTTGACGTCGGTGACCAGGTCGAACATCTGTTCGGCCGAGTAGCCTATCAACACGGTTTTTTCAACGTCTGCCATGCGTGATCCGAAAGCTTTGCGTGCCGCGTCCCGGCTGGGATTGCGGCGGATTTGTTAAACTCGCCATTTTATCGCAGCGCATGCAGGGATCGTCACCCCAAGCGCGCACCGCATATTCAAAAATATGACCATCGCCGACAACAAAAAGGCCTTTTTCGATTACTTCATCGAAGAGCGCTACGAAGCAGGCATGGCTCTTGAGGGCTGGGAGGTGAAAGCCATCCGGGCCAACCGTGCGCAGATCAAGGAAGGCTACGTCGTCATCCGCAACGCCGAACTGTTTCTGATCGGGGCCCATATCAGCCCGCTGCAATCGGCCTCCACGCATGTCAATCCAGACCCCGTGCGCACCCGCAAGCTGCTGCTGCACGCCGAAGAGATCAAGAAGCTCATCGGCAAGGTGGAGCAGCGCGGCTACACGCTCGTGCCGCTCAACCTGCACTACACGCGCGGCCGCGTAAAGTGCGAAATCGGCCTCGCTAAAGGCAAGAAACAGTTCGACAAGCGCGAAACCGAGAAGGACCGCGACTGGCAGCGCGAAAAAGCGCGCCTCATGCGCGAGAAGGCCTGAGCCCTCTCGCTTCCCGACTTTTACGCGTTCGGCCGTTGCTGCTTCACAATCGTCAACGCTGACGCAATCATCGTGCTCAGGTCGCCCATGTTGCCCGGCACGATGAGCGTGTTGCCCTGCTTGGCCAGGTTGCCGAACGCGCTGACATACTCTTCCGCCACCTTCAGGTTGACGGCATCGACGCCGCCCTCGGTACGAATGGCCTGACCGATCTTCTGGATTGCCTGCGCGTTGGCTTCAGCCACCGCCAGAATCGCCGCCGCTTCGCCCTGCGCCTTGTTGATCGCGGCCTGCCGTTCCCCTTCTGATTTTTGGATGGCGGCCTCGCGCGCACCAGATGCCAGGTTGATCTGCTCCTGGCGTTTGCCTTCGGATGCGGCGATCAGCGCACGCTTTTCACGCTCGGCCGTGATCTGCGCCTGCATGGCGTGCAGGATTTCCTTCGGCGGCGTCAGATCCTTAATTTCGTAGCGCAGCACCTTCACGCCCCAATTCGATGCGGCCTCATCCAGCGCATTGACCACGCTGTGGTTAATGAAGTCGCGCTCCTCAAACGTCTTGTCCAGTTCCAGCTTGCCGACGACCGAACGCAGCGTCGTCTGCGCCAGCTGGGTGATGGCGATCACGAAATTGCTCGAGCCATATGAGGCCCGCATCGGGTCGGTCACCTGGAAATACAGGATGCCGTCCACCTGCAGTTGCGTGTTGTCCTTGGTGATACAGATCTGGCTCGGCACGTCGAGCGGGATTTCCTTGAGCACGTGCTTGTAGGCCACACGATCAACAAAGGGCAGCACGATGTTGAGCCCCGGCGAGAGCGTCGCGTGATACTTGCCCAGTCGCTCCAGAATCCAGGCGTGCTGTTGCGGCACGATCTTGATGCCTTGCGCGATGAGCACGATGGCGGCAAACAGGACGATGATCGCGAGAGTCCCCAGCTCGAACATAGAACCTCCGTGGTTGGGCTTGTTGGTTGTTGTTGGCGGCTACCTGGGCGCGACGACAAGCACGTTGCCACGCACTTCGACGATCCGGAATTCGCCAGCGGCGGCCGATGCGTGCGGTGCAAGTTCGACATCCCATGCGGCGCCGCGATATTGCACGCGCGCGCGGCGCTCTGGCGACCAGGCATCGACACGCAACGTCTCGCCGATGTCCAGATTGACGTTGCGATTGCGCGCGGCACTCTCACGTGTGGTCCGTCCGTAGCGCGTGCGCCGCAGCCCGACGATGCCGAACACCGCCACGATGGCGGCCACGATGGTCTGAGCAGGAAACGCAAGGCCGATCAGCGCGGCGAGACCGCCAGCAACCAGCCCGATTGCCACCATCAGCAGATAGAACGTCCCCGTCATCAGCTCGCCGATGACGAGCAGCACGGCCAGAGAAAACCAGACGGTCTGAGCCGACATACTCCCTCTCCCGGAATCCCATGAAAAAACCCCCGCGACGCTGCACGTCTGCGGGGGCATGTCGCTCGGCCCCCGTCAGCGTTGGACGCTCTCGGGCACTTCGCGTTCTTGTTGGCGCGTACCCGTCAGGATACGCGCCTTGTCTTACGACGCTCCAGGTAGGAATTAAGCCGAACCCAGCTTCTGCCACGTGTCGATCACCGAATCCGGGTTCAGCGAGATCGACGAGATACCTTCCTTGGCCAGCCACTCGGCAAAGTCCGGATGGTCAGACGGGCCCTGGCCGCAGATGCCGACGTACTTGTCCATCGACAGCGCCGTGGAAATGGCACGCTGCAGCATGAACTTGACCGCCGGATCGCGCTCGTCGAAGTCCTTGGCCAGCAGCTCCATGCCGGAATCGCGATCCAGACCCAGCGTAAGCTGCGTCAAGTCGTTCGAGCCGATCGAGAAGCCGTCGAAATGCTGCAGGAATTGCTCAGCCAGGATCGCGTTGGACGGCACTTCGCACATCATGATCAGGCGCAGGCCGTTCTCGCCGCGCTTCAGACCGTACTTGGCCAGCAGCTCGACAACCTTCTCAGCCTGGCCGAGCGTGCGCACGAACGGCACCATCACTTCGACGTTGGTCAGGCCCATCTCGTCGCGCACGCGCTTCATGGCACGGCACTCCATCTCGAAGGCTTCAGCGAAGTCTTCGGCGATGTAGCGCGAGGCGCCACGGAAGCCCAGCATCGGATTTTCTTCGTCCGGCTCGTAGCGCGAACCACCGATCAGCTTCTTGTACTCGTTGGACTTGAAGTCGGACAGACGCACGATCACGGGCTTCGGATAAAACGCCGCGGCGATCGTGGCAATGCCCTCGGCCAGCTTGTCAACGTAGAACGCACGCGGGCTGGCATGGCCGCGAGCCACGCTTTCCACGGCCTTCTTCAGGTCGCTGTCAACCTGCGGGTAGTCGAGGATCGCCTTCGGGTGAACGCCGATGTTGTTATTGATGATGAATTCCAGACGGGCCAGGCCCACGCCGCCGTTCGGGATTTGGCAGAAGTCGAACGCCAGTTGCGGGTTGCCGACGTTCATCATGATCTTGGTGCTGATCGTCGGCATTTCGCCGCGCTGGACTTCCGTGATTTCGGTTTCCAGCAAGCCGTCGTAGATCTTGCCTTCGTCGCCTTCGGCGCACGAGACCGTCACGAGCGTGCCGTCCTTCAGCAGATCGGTTGCATCGCCGCAGCCGACCACCGCCGGCACACCCAGCTCACGCGCGATGATGGCCGCGTGGCAGGTACGGCCGCCACGGTTGGTGACGATGGCCGAGGCGCGCTTCATCACCGGCTCCCAGTTCGGGTCGGTCATGTCGGCAACCAGCACGTCGCCGGGCTGCACACGCTCCATTTCAGCCGGATCGTTGATCACGCGCACCGGACCCGTGCCGATCTTCTGGCCGATGGCGCGGCCGGTGGTCAGCACCGGTGCCGAGCCCTTCAGGCGGAAGCGCTGCTCAACCTTGCCGTGCGACTGGCTCTTCACCGTCTCCGGGCGTGCCTGAAGGATGTAGATCTTGCCGTCCTTGCCGTCGCGGCCCCACTCGATATCCATCGGGCGACCGTAATGCTTCTCGATGATGACGGCGTACTTGGCCAGCTCCGTCACATCCGCATCGCTGATGGAGTAACGGTTGCGGAGTTCGCCCGGCACGTCGACGGTCTTCACGCGGCCTTCTTCGCCCGGCGCGGTGAATTCCATCTTGATCAGCTTGGAGCCGATCGAGCGGCGGATGATCGGGTATTTGCCCGCGGCCAGCGTCGGCTTGAAGACGTAAAACTCGTCCGGGTTCACGGCACCCTGCACCACCGTTTCGCCCAGGCCGTAGCTGGAGGTGATGAAGACGACCTCCTGGAAGCCCGATTCGGTGTCGATCGTGAACATCACGCCCGAGGCGCCGCAGTCCGAGCGCACCATGCGCTGGATGCCGGCCGACAGGGCCACCACATCATGGGCGAAGCCCTTGTGCACGCGGTAGGAAATCGCACGGTCGTTGTACAGCGAAGCAAACACGTGCTTGATCTTGTCGAGCACGTCATCGATGCCGAGAACGTTGAGATAGCTCTCTTGCTGACCGGCGAACGACGCGTCAGGCAAGTCTTCGGCGGTGGCCGACGAGCGCACCGCGAACGATGCCTCGGCGCCTTCGCGGGCCGACACGCGAGCGTACGACTCGCGAATCTCTTGCTCCAGTCGAGGCTGGAACGGTGCGGTGGCGACCCACTCGCGGATCTCCTTGCCGGCGGCAGCCAGCGCCTTGACGTCGTCAACGTCGAGGCTGGCCAGACGCTGCGAGATGCGCTCGGTCAGGTTGTTATGTGCAAGGAAATCGCGGAACGCCAGTGCCGTGGTGGCAAAACCGCCTGGAACGCGCACGCCGGCGCCATCCAGCTGGGAAATCATCTCGCCCAGCGAAGCGTTTTTACCGCCGACGACCTCAACATCGGTCATCCGCAATTGCTCGAACGGCAGCACATAGGCGCCGTCTTGCGACAGGTTAGTCATACAAGCCCCTAAACTAAGTGAAAAACCGGTCGGATGCGCACGGGGCTTTCTTCTTGTCGTCTGGCCGCGCGAATCGCTTGGCTAAACCATCCGGATGCCCTGCCAGGATTGCCGCCGTGGCGTTGCCCAGCAGGCGATAGGCCCGAATTGCTTAGCTAAACGATCGCCGCTATTCTACCGTGCCGCAGCACGATTTCCTGCTGGCGTGCTGGAAAAACCCCTCGTTTTCGATGACCGACTTCGCCACCGCATCTCCCAACCGCACACCGTTCCGCACCGTTTTCATTGTGTCGGATGGCACCGGGATCACCGCAGAAACGTTCAGCCACTCGATCCTGGCGCAGTTTGAGATGAAATTCCGCCAGGTGCGGATTCCCTTTGTCGACACGATCGACAAGGCGCATGTTGCCGTCGCAAAGATCAACGAAGCGTTTCACGCCGAAGGGGTCAGGCCGATCGTCTTCACCACATTGGTGGATGCCGAGGCAAACGAGATCGTCCATCGGGCCAAGGCCACCATCCTGGACATGTTCCAGACCTTCATCGAGCCGCTCGAGAAGGAGCTGAACCTCAAGTCGACCCACGCCATCGGCCGCTTTCACCAGAACGCCGACACCGAGGCGTACAAAAACCGCATCGAAGCGATCAACTTTTCACTTGCGCACGATGACGGGCAGTCACACAAGAACTTGGCCGAGGCGGATGTGATCCTGGTGGGGGTATCGCGCAGCGGCAAGACGCCGACCAGCCTGTACCTTGCGATGCAATATGGCGTGAAATCGGCCAATTACCCGCTCATTCCAGACGATTTCGAGCGCGGCAAGCTGCCCACGGTGCTGTACGACTACAAGAGCAAGATTTTCGGGCTGTCGATCGATCCTCAGCGCCTGTCGGAAATCCGCAATGAACGTCGCCCAGGCAGCAAATATGCCGCCCTGGAAAATTGCCGCTACGAGATCAATGAAGCCGAATCGATGATGCGGCGCGAGGGCATCAAGTGGCTGTCGTCAACGCACAAGTCGATCGAAGAGATTGCCACAACGATCCTGCAGGACGTCAAGATGGACCACAACAACTACTGAGCGCGCGGTACTCCCAAGCCTCAAACGCAACGGCCGGCATTGCACCGGCCGTTTTGCCTTTCTGCTGCCCAGTCAGGCGCGATCGCGCACCCAGTTGCCGCCATGCGCCGCGGCTTGCGCTGCTGGCGACGTTTCCAGATAGGCCAGCGCCTGCTCGGTCGAGCCTTCGTGATGCGGCGTATAACTGGGCCGGAAATAGCGCAACGCGGCCCCGAGCATTTTCCAGAACGATGGCAGGCAGTGACGCCGCGAGCCATGCCACCAGCCGCGGATAAAGCCAGGGAACTTGCCCGCCCCCGGATCGCGCTTGAACATGAAGCGGAAGCCCGTCACCAGGAAGTACAGCAGCAACAGGATCGTGGTCAGCATGTGGAAGCAGCGCTCAAGATACGAGCCGCCCATGTGCCGAAAGATGTCGAACGCGACGGTGCGGTGCTCAACCTCTTCTGCACCGTGCCAGCGCAGCAAGTCCAGCATGACAGGATCGGCGTGGGCGGCATCCAGCCCCTTTGCATTGAGCACCCAGTTGCCCAGATAGCCGAAAAAGTGCTCAAGCGCAGCGATGATGCCGAGCTGCTGCCGCAGCCAGAAGCGCGTGTGGCCGATCCTCAGACCCAGCGGCTGTTCGCCAAGCACCTGGGAGAACAGCCAGTCGAGGCGCTTGGTGAAAGGCTGGGTATCGATGCCGTGGTCTTTGTAGTAATGCGTCAGCACGCCGCCATGCGAGCGCGAGTGAACAGCCTCCTGGCGCAGGAATCCCTCGGCGTCGGCGCGCAGCTTGGTGTCGGTAATCAGCGGCAGCGCCTTGTTGTAGACGCGGCAAAACCACAGCTCACCGGCGGGAAACAGCAGGTTCAGGATGTTGATGATGTGTGTGCTGGACGGGTCGCCCGGAATCCATTGGATGGGCGTGTCCTTCCAGTCGAAACGAACGTGGCGGGCCTTGATGAAGTAATCGGGCGCGGTCATGGTGGTCTCCTGATGTTCTTGCCTGCGCGGGCTCAATGCCCCGCCATGCTTACGCGCGCGATCAGCCGGCTGAGCCACTGTGCATAGCGCGAGATGAAGCGCGACGAGTGCGCCTCGATGCCAATCGTGACAACGGGCTTGTTGCGCTGAACCGCCCTGAACATGGCTTTCGCCACGGTCTCGGGCTTGAGGCCGCGCAACTGGTAGAGCTTGGTCGCGCGGGCGCGCAGCTGGGCCTGTTTCGCCTCGGTCGTGCCGGCGTAGACGGTAGAGGCCATGATTCCGGTCTCGGCAAAACCGGGGCAGATGGCCGACACGCCGATGCCCTGGCCGGCCAGCTCGCCGCGCATGCATTCGGACAGCATCAGCACCGCGGCCTTCGTCGTCGCATAGGCGGCAAGATCGCGCGATGGCGCAAAGGCAGCCGCCGATGCGGTGTTCAGGATGTGCCCGCCCTGCCCGCGCGCGACCATCTGTTTGGCGAACAGCCGGGCGCCATGGATCACGCCCCACACGTTCACGTGCAATATGCGTTGCCAATCGCGCTCGGACGTGTCGACAATGCCGCCCGCCATGCCGATGCCCGCGTTGTTGACGACGATGTCGGCGCCGCCGAGGTCCTTGCCGACCCAATCGACCAACGCTTCCATCTGCTCGGCATTCCCGACGTCGGCGGTACGCGCCCACGCCTTGCCGCCGGTGAGGCGAATGAGCTTGGCGGTGCGCTCTGCGTCTTCGGCTCGTATGTCGACGGCGACAATGGCTGCGCCTTGCTCCGCGAATTCCAGCGCCGCGCAACGGCCAATGCCGCTACCGGCCCCCGTGATGACAGCGAGCTTGCCGGAGAGCGGTTTGCGCTCGCCATGCTGACGCGCGCGTTGCAGTGCTTCGGATTCCGGCTTGCCCTCGGCATGCTCGATCAGCTCGCGCGCCATTTCCGCCATGCGTGCGGCATGCGTGACGGGCAGCCAATGCCGCGCTACCACTTCACGGCGCCAATACTGCGGCACCCAGCGCGAGAGGTCTTCGGACAACGCGGGGCTGACGTACTTGTCCAGCGTAGGCACGATCACCTGCACCGGCGCGTGGGCGACACGCTTGCGCGGCGTGAACAAGCTGCGGATGAAGTTGGCGCGATACAGCGACACACCGCGCACGCCATCGGCCGTCTGCGTGGCGCGCGGCACGATGGCGGTCTTCTCCACGCGACGCAGCACATGCGGCCACGCGCGCCCGAGCCACAGGCGCCAGCTCAGTTCCGGCACGATCGGCAAATGAAACAGCAACACGTACCACGAGCGCACGAGCTGCCCCAGCATCTTGCCCAGCGACGACGGCGTGGGGTGCAGCAGTCGCGCGCGCATCCAGTAACCCACGTGGTCGAGGCACGGCCCGGAGCAGGATGTGTAGGAGGCAATGCGCCCGCGCAGGCGCTCCTCCGTCACGAATTCCCATGACTGGATCGAACCCCAGTCGTGCGCGATCAGGTGCACGGGCTTGCCTGGGCTCAGCGTATCGATCACGGCGATGAAGTCGTCGGTCAATCGCGCGAAGGTGTAATTGCGCATCCCTTTGGGCGAACTTGACTTGCCGGCACCACGCACGTCGTAGGCAATGACGTAGTAGTCGCGCGCGAGCAGCGGTGCCATCTCGTGCCAGACCTCGCTGTTGTCAGGGTAGCCGTGCACGAGTACGACGGTCGGATGCGCCGGGTCGCCCCAGGTCTTGACGGCGAGCGCGACGCTGCCGGACTGCACCGTCCGCGCCGAATAGTCTTTGGTTGAAACCGCTGCGGTCGATTCGAACAACGCCAGCGGAGCCTCTTCAAGCAGCGTTTTCATGTGAACCTCCTCGCACGTCAAGCGGCGCGCTGCTGCGCGAGCTGACGCTGGTGCCAGCGGCGCACGTGCGGCAGATCGTCGTCGAGCCAGTAGGCGTCGTCTTCGGTTATGACGAGCAACTCCTCGAACTTGGCCCCGACGCCGTGGAAGCCCAGGTGCGGTTCGACAGCCCACAGGCCCGGCACCGGCGCGTGTTCGGATCGACGGTCAATCGACCACAGCGGCGACCACCCTTCCTGCTTGCCACTGCGTACCTGGTCGAGGATCAGATTGCGCGTGGCATTCAACCCGAACCGCGCAACGAAACGCGGCTTGGATGGGCTGTCCAGCTTGGCCACGCGATGCGCCAGCACTTTGAACGGATACGCCTTGTGACGCGGCTCCACGCCCTGCTTCATGCAGAGCTGGTCCACCGCGCGTGCCACGTCGGCCATCGACCGACGTTCGCGGATCATGCGCACGATCAGTTCGCGATGCGCCATCAGATCGTCCTGCAGTTGTTCGAGGATGGCGTTCTCGCCAAGGCACATGGCATAGCCCACATCGGCGATCACGCCATTGCGCACGGGCGCCACGTCCAGGATGACCGGCATGTTTTCCTCCAGCCGCCGCGACGACGGAAAGAACGCCAGGTTGAAGCCGGCCATGTGTGTGAGGCCCGAAAAGCCCTGGAACGCCGTGCGATCGCCAAACCAGGCGAACGGCTTGTGCAGCCAGTCCTGGACGCCACGATCGCAGAGCCACTCAGTGAGCAGCTTGGCCGCGTCCTTCTCGGTCATGCCGGGGCGCAGCATCCCGCCGACGGCCTCGACGCACGCGTAGGCGAGTTGCTGGATTTCGCGGAACTGGGCGAGTTCGTCGACATGGACGCGCGCCAGGGTGGGGTTCGGCATGCCGGTCTCCTTGAGTGTGGGTATCGGGGGCGCTCATTGGCACCGCGCTCAATGTTCCATTACTCAATGGCAAAGTCAATGCGGGACTTTTCTGGCGTTTGAAAACGCCGTGTGACCGGTAATCGATAGAGAAAAAGAGGGATTAGCCCGCGCGGCGTTGTCGCACGGCCTCAAACAGACAGATGGCTGCTGCGGCAGCCACATTGAGCGATTCCATGCCGCCCGGTTGCGGAATCGTCACAGGCGTCGTCACGGCAGAAAGCCATTCTTCTGACACGCCCGCGCCCTCGTTTCCGAACACCCAGCCGACGGGCGCCTTGAGCGGCACATCAAATACAGCCTGCTTGGCGTGCGACGACGTCGCCAACAGCGGCACTTGAAGCCGCGAATGCACGCTCTCGAACGTGCAGTGTTCAACGATGTTCAGGTGGAAATGCGCGCCCATGGCGGCGCGCAATGTCTTGGCCGACCACGCGAACGCGCAGCCCTGCGTCATGAACACATCACGCACACCGGCAGCAGCCGCACAGCGCAAGATTGAACCGACGTTGCCGGCATCCTGAATGCCATCAAGAATCACGCAATCCGCATCAATGGTTTGCGGCAACTTGCCTTCCGGCGTCTCGACCAGGGCCATCAGATCGACGCCGTTGACGACGGTGGTGAGCTGAGCAAACAGGTTGTCCGCCAGCAGAATGACGGTATCCGGATCAACGCGCTCGAGCACCGCGGCCACTTCCGGGTGCCGGATGTGGCGCTCGGAAACTAGGCATTGTGCCGGCATGTGGCCCGCATCCAGATACGCCGTGACCAGATGCACGCCATCGAGCACGGATTGCCCCGCGCGCCGACGATGCTGCGTCGAGCCCGAAAGCGCCTTGAGATGCTTGAACACCGCGTTGTCGCGGGAAGTGATGTGCTTCACGAATGGGCCCAGCAGAAAAAGGTCAGTCGTCCCAAGCGCTGCCTGCAGCGGTGGTTTCGATACTGATAGCGCTCATCCCTTCCAGCGCACGACGCACGGGCGCGAACGAGCGGCGATGATGGGGTGTCACACCATGCAGGTCGATCGCCGCCAGATGCTGCGGCGTGCCATAGCCGGCATGGACGTCAAAACCGTAGAGCGGAAACTCGATATGCAGCGCCGCCAGTTGGCGATCGCGCGTCACCTTCGCCAGGATGGATGCCGCTGAAATGGCCGGCACCAGCGCATCGCCCTTGACGATGGCCTCCACCGCAAACGCGATCTGTGGGCAGCGATTGCCATCCACCTGCACGAGATCGGGCAGCGTGCCCAACGCGGCCACGCCCTGCACCGCACGCTGCATGGCCAGCATGGTCGCGTGCAGGATGTTGATGCGATCGATTTCCTCGACGGTGGCTTCGGCCACGTGCCAGGCGAGCGCCTTTTCGACGATCTCGTCGTACAGCGCCTCGCGCTTCTTGGCGGTCAGGACTTTGGAGTCGGCCAAGCCCTTGATCGGCTTGCGCGGATTGAGAACGACCGCCGCAGCCGTCACCGGTCCTGCCAATGGCCCGCGTCCAGCCTCGTCCACACCACAAAGGATGCGACGCGCACGCTTGGCCGCCGGCTCTTGCGAGAGCAGCAGGCCAAGCTGGTCGGGATTGGGTTTGCGGGACGCCATGGGCTCAAAGCTTACCGCGACTGCGCAGCAGATCGACCACGACTTTCGCGCCGATCTCCGCCATGTTCTGCTTGAGCGTGAGGTGCATCTGCGTGAAGTGTTCCCGCAGGAACGTCGCGTTGCCATGGTCGCTCAACTGCAGCAACGTTTCACGCGCGAGTGCCTCGGGCGTTGCGTCATCCTGCAGCAATTCCGGTACGACAAAGCGGCCGGACAGGATGTTCGGCAGCCCCACGTACGGCAGATAACCCTTGCGCTTCATGATCTGCGCCGTCAGCCAGGGCACCTTGTACGTGATGACCATCGGCTTCTTGTACAACGCCGCTTCCAGCGTGGCCGTACCGCTGGCCAGCAGGATGACGTCAGCCGCTTCCATGGCTGCGTGCGACTGGCCATCAACGACCCACAGATGCAGTCCTGGGTGCTCGGCGCACATCGCATCGATACGCTCGCGCAGCGTCGCATTGGCCGCGGGCAGCACAAAAGCCAGATCCGGTTCGACCGCCTGCATACGCGACATCGCCGCAAACAGCGTCGGCCCGAGATGCTTCACTTCGGAATTGCGGCTGCCCGGCAGCACTGCAACGACTTTACGGCCCAACGGCAGGCCGAGGCGCGTACGTGCGCCTTCTACGTCCGGCTCCAGCGGAATCTCATCCGCAAGCGGATGCCCGACGTACGTGGCCGGAATGCCGGCCTTGGCGTAAATCTCGGGCTCGAACGGGAACAAGCAGAGGATATGGTCGACCGCGCGGGCGATCGTCTTGATACGGCCGGCACGCCACGCCCAGATCGACGGACTCACGAAATGCACCACCGGCACACCCGCCTGCCGCATGGCGATCTCGACGTTGAAATTGAAGTCCGGCGCATCGACGCCGATGAAGGCCAGCGGCGGCCTCTCCAGCAGGTCTTGCTTGAGTTCCTTGCGGATCGTGAGAATCTCGCGCAGCTGGCCGAGCACTTCCACGTAGCCGTTGACCGACAGCTTGTGCATCGGCCAGTTCGACTGGAAACCCTGCTCCGTCATGCGGGTCCCGCCGATTCCGTTGTAGGCGATATCGGCGGGCAGTTGTGCGTGCAACCCCTTGAGCAGCAGCGAGGCCAACAAATCGCCGGAAGCCTCGCCGGCCACCATGCCGATGCGGCGCACCGGCGCGGTGTTCTGAAGCGACTCGCTCAACGCACGATGCCGCGCTTGGTAGCGGCGATGAAATCAGCAAACGCGGTCAACACCTCGCGCGTGGGGGCGTCATCCGTCTGAGCGATCTGGGCGGCGATTTCCGCCTTGGCCTGATCAAAACTCAGATCGCTCTTGTAAAGCAGCTTGTACGCTTGGCGCAGACCAGTGATCTGCTCCGCGGTAAAGCCACGGCGGCGCAAGCCTTCCACGTTGATGCCGTGCGGTGCGGCCTTGTTGCCGCCCTTGTCGCTTGCAGCAATCACGAACGGCGGCACATCCTGCACTAGCGCCGATGCGCCACCGAGCATGGCATGCGCGCCGATACGCACGAACTGGTGCACGCCCGACATGCCGCCGAGAATCGCCCAGTCACCGACTTCCACGTGACCCGCGATCTGCGCGTTGCTCGAGAACACCGTGTGGTTGCCCACGCGGCAATCGTGCGCGATATGCACGTAGGCCATGATCCAGTTATCGTCGCCGATGGACGTGATACCGGCATCCTGCGCAGTGCCGGTATGGATCGTGGTGAATTCGCGGATGGTATTGCGATCGCCGACGATCAGTTGCGTCGGCTCGTCGCGATACTTCATATCCTGCGGGCGGCCGCCCACCGATGCAAAGTGGCCGATGCTGTTGTCGCGACCCAGCGTCGTGTAGCCCTCGACCACCGTGTGGTGGCCGACGCGCGTGCCCGCACCCATGCGCACGTTCGGGCCCACGACCGTAAACGCGCCGATCTCGACGCTCGAATCGAGTTCGGCCTTCGGATCAATCTGCGCGGTCGGGTGGATCTTCTGTGCTTGCGTCATGCCTCGCCCTTGGACTTGTCTTCGCGCACGGCACACATGATTTCGGCTTCCACGGCGACTTCGCCGTCAACCTTGCCGTACACCTTGAACTTCCACATACCGCTCTTCGAGCGCAGCAGCTCAGCCGTCATCACAAGCTGGTCGCCCGGGATCACCTGCCGCTTGAAGCGTGCACCATCGATGCTCACGAACAGGTAGAGCTGGTTTTCCTTGCGCTCGTGGTCCGCCTCGCCGAAAGTCAGCAGCGCTGCGGTTTGCGCGAGCGCCTCGAGCATCAACACGCCCGGCATCACCGGATGGCCAGGGAAGTGCCCGTTGAAGAACGGCTCGTTGAACGTCACGTTCTTGATGGCCGTAATCGACTTGCGCGGCTCCAGCGAAATCACGCGGTCAACCAGCAGCATCGGGTAGCGATGCGGCAGCAGGTCGAGAATCTTCTTGATGTTGAAATCGCAGACGACGCTGGGGGTCGCGCTCGTCGCATTCGTTGCTTCGGTCATGATTGTTGCTGCAGGTCTTTGACCCGCTGTTCCAGTTGTTGCAACCGTTCGCGCATGCGCGTCAGGCCTCGGACGATGGCTGCGTTACGCTCCCAGTCGCCGTGCGGCATGAATGGGAAAACGCTGGTGAAATGGCCACCGGGCTTGGTGATGGATTTGGTAATGGAGGTGCCGCCCGAGACGGTCACGCGGTCCGCGATCGTCAGATGGCCGGCAAAATTGGCGGCCCCGCCGATGATGCAGTAGCGCCCGATCTTTGTGCTGCCCGAAATGGCAGCGCAGCCGGCGATAACGGTATAGGCGCCCACATGCACGTTGTGGGCGATCTGCACCTGGTTGTCGATCTTGCAGCCCTGCTCGACCACCGTATCGGCCATCGCACCTCGGTCGATGGCAGTGTTCGCGCCGATCTCTACGTCGTCGCCAATCACGGCCCGGCCGATCTGCGGAATCTTCACCCATTCGCCGCCCTGCGGACCGAAGTCGGGTGCAAAGCCGAAGCCATCCGCGCCGATCACGACGCCGCTATGCACAATGCAGCGCGCACCGACCACGCAGCCGTGGTAAATCGAAACGTTCGCGTAGAGCAGCGTGTCATCGCCAATGCGGGCACCGGCGCCAACGAAACTGTTGCCCACGATGCGCACACGCTCGCCGAGCACCGCGCCAGCTTCGATGGTTACGTTCGGGCCAATGGAGCACGACGCTGGCACCGTGGCGCCCTCTTCCACGCTGGCAGTCCGGTGAATGCCAGGCACAACGGGGCGCGCCGCCAGCGCAACAAAGCGCTGGGCGACACGAGCAAACGCAGCATACGGGTTGGCAGCGATGAGCCAGTTCCGGCCAGCAGCGTGGCCTTGGCTTTCGAGCGTTTCCAGATCGCGGGGCGACACGATGATCGCCCCCGCACCGGAACTCACAGCCTGATTGAGGTACAGCGGATTGGAGAGAAAAGCGAGCTGATCGGCGCCCGCTTGATCCAGCGGCGCGATCGACTTGACGATCAGGCCTGCGTCACCCTGGACGGTCGCGCCGAGCGACGCAGCAAGTTCACCAAGCGAAAACGACATGCGAACAACCTCATTTGGCCGATTGCGAATTCAGCGACTTGAGCACTTCGTCCGTGATGTCGATGCGCGGGTTCACGTACACGGCTTCCTGCACGATCAGGTCGTACTTGCGCTGCTCTGCAATCGAACGGATCACACGGTTGGCGCGCTCGAGCACCTGGGCCAGCTCTTCGTTGCGGCGTTGGTTCAGGTCTTCACGGAATTCGCGCTGCTTGCGCTGGAAGTCGCGATCCAGGTCCGACAGTTCACGCTGACGGCGGGTGCGATCGGAATCGGCCAGCACGGCCGAATCCTTGTCCAGCTTGTCCGACATGCCCTTGAGCTTGGCGGCCATGTCCTGCAGCTCGCGGTCGCGCTTGGCGAACTCGGTTTCCAGCTTGGCCTGGGCGGCCTTGGCAGGCTGCGAGTCGCGCAGGATGCGCTCCGAATTGACGGCTGCGATGCGCGCTTCCTGCGCCGTGGCCGGCAGCGCAAAGCTGGCTGCGGCAAGTGCGGCGAAAGCAGCGGACGCGCCCATGCGGGACAACGTGATGCGCGTGGATTTCATGATGAATGCAGTCATTAGAATGCAGTCCCAATCTGGAACTGGAAGCGTTGCGTTTGATCTTCGGTCTTGCGCTTGATCGGGAAGCCCATGCTGATCTTGAGCGGACCGATCGGCGACAGCCACGACAGACCGAAACCAGTCGAGTAGCGCATGTCGCCCAGCTTGTATGGCTGACCTTCGGCGAACACGTTACCGTAGTCAAAGAACGTGAACAGGCGGACGGTGCGGTCCACGCCCGAACCCGGCAGCGGGAAAATGAATTCCACGTTGCCGACGAACTTGCTGGCGCCACCGATGGCCACGCCGTTGGCGTCGCGCGGGCCCAGCGTGCTGGTTTCGTAACCGCGCACCGAGCCAATACCGCCGGCGTAGTAGTTCTTGAACACCGGGAAGTCCTTGCCGCCGTAACCGTGGCCGTACCCGATTTCGTTGTTGAACGCCATCGTGAACGACTTCGACAGCGGGTAGAAATACTGGTGCTGATAGTACGCGCGGAAGTACTGCAGATCGCCGCCCGGAATACCGAACTCCAGGTTGGCCTGCTGATAGCGGCCACGCGTCGGCACCAGCGCACTGTCACGCTGATCCTTCGACCAGCCAATGGTGATCGGAAAGTTGTTGGTGATACGGCCGTTCTTCGCGACGTAGTTCTGGTAGGCCAGCGGCGTGTTGGTTGTCACGTCGATAGTCGTGCGCTCGTAGCCAATGCCGAAGAAGACGGTATCGGTTTCCGAGAACGGCACGCCAAACTTGACGTTGCCACCCTGTTGCACGACACGATAGTCTTGGTCACCCGTGTAGTACAGCGGGCGGTACGTGCGGTAGTACAGCTCGGTTGAACGACTGATGCCATCCACCGTGAAGTACGGATCGAACTGCGTCACAGCAATGGTGCGGTTCGACTTGGACGTGTTCACATCCAGGCCAAGGCTCGTGCCGGAGCCGAACACGTTGTCCTGACGGATACCCGCCGACAGCACCAGCTTGTCGGTCGACGAGAAGCCCACGCCCAGGTTGATCTGGCCGGTCGGCTTTTCGGTCACGTTGACGTTCACATCGACCTGGTCGGTCGTACCGGGCACGTCTTCCGTCGTGATGTTCGCATCGGTGAAGTAACCCGTACGGTTCACGCGGTTCTGCGAAAGCTGCAGCTTCTCGCCATCGAACCACGAGGCTTCCATCTGGCGCATTTCGCGGCGCACGACTTCGTCGCGGGTCTTGCTGTTGCCGACAACGTTCACGCGACGCACATACACGCGGCGGCCCGGATCGACCACCAACGTGAGCGCAACCGTGCGGTCCTTCTGGTTGATCTGCGGCTGCGGATTGATGGTGGCGAAAGCGTAACCGTACGTGCCAAGCAAATCGGTAATCGACTTGGTCGTCGACGACAGCTTGGCCGAAGAGAAGACATCGCCCTGCTTGAGCTTGATGAGCTTCTCCATCTCGGCCTGCTTGCCCAGCAGCTCGCCGGTCAGCTTGATGTCCGATACCTTGTACTGCTCACCCTCGTGGATGTTCAGCGTCAGGTAAATATCCTTCTTGTCGGGCGTGATCGATACCTGGGTCGACTCGATGGCGAATTCCAGGTAGCCACGATCCAGATAGAACGAGCGCAGCGCTTCCAGGTCAGCCGTGAGCTTCTGCTTGGAGTACAGATCGTTCTTGGTGTACCACGACAGCCAGTTCGGCGTGGACAGTTGCATCTCGTCGCGCAGGTCGCCTTCCTTGAAGGCCTTGTTGCCGACGATATTGATCTGGCGAATCTTGGCGGTCGGACCTTCGTCCACCGTGAACGTGATCGACACACGGTTGGCATCGACCGGCGTAACGGTGGTCGTCACCTCGGCAGCGTAGTAGCCGCGCGAAACATACTGGCGCTTGATTTCCTGCTCGGCACGGTCGATGAGAGACTTGTCGTAGTAACGGGCCTCAGCCACACCCACGCCGCGCAGCGTGCGGCGCAGCGCTTCCTTGTCGAACTCTTTGAAGCCGATGAACTCAAGCTGCGAGATCGCCGGACGCTCTTCCACGCGCACCACCAGCACATTGCCTTCGGAGCGGATCTGAACGTCCTTGAAGAAGCCGGTGTTGTAGAGCGCGCGAATCGATTCCGCGCCCTTCTCGTCGGTGAAGGTCTCACCCACCTTCACAGGCAGATAGCCGAACACGGTGCCCGGCTCGACGCGCTGCACCCCCTCCACGCGAATGTCCTTGACGACGAACGGCTCCACTGCATGAGCCTGACCGGCAGTAACGGTCAGCACGGAAGCCGCCAGCACGCTGAGCGGGAAGCGATGTTGTCTGATCAATCTAATCCCCTAGTTGGATTCAATCGGAATCCACTTCTGAGTGTTTTCAAAACCCTGAGTTGCCCGCTCACGCCGGTGGCAACGATGCAGCTAACCGACCCAGTTTGAATACGGTCTAGCCACGAGTCAGAAACAACCGACTCAAATCGTTGTACAGGGCGAGCGAAGTGAGAAGCAGGATGCAGGCGACGCCGATCTTCTGAAGGACTGCTTGCCAGGATTCCGGCACGGGTCGGCCAGTCAAAAATTCCACGCAATAATACAGCAAATGCCCCCCATCCAATACCGGAACGGGCAATAAGTTCAGCACGCCGAGGCTGACGCTGATCAACGCGAGAAAGCTCACAAACGTCTGCCAGCCAAGGCTTGCCGCCTTGCCGGCAAAGTCCGCCACCGTGATCGGTCCGCTCAGGTTCTGCAGCGATGCCTGACCGACGATCATCTTGCCCAGGACCTGCAGCGACAGCACCGAAGTCCGCCAGACCTCGCCCACGGCGTGACCCAAGGCGGCAACCGGCTCGTCTCGGATCATCGCCGTTTCCACCTTCTGGTTGAGCTGCGCGCCGAGCTTGCCGATCTTCGGCCCCGCGGGGTTCTTGGGATCGGCGTCGGCATCTGGGCGAACGGGCAACGTCATGGGCTGATCGTTGCGCAGAATATCGATCGACGCGTTTTGCTCAGGCATGGCGCGGATCTGGCGGATGAGGTCCATCGCCTGATCGGCGGGCTGGCCCGCGAAGCGAACGATCTGATCGCCGGCTTTCAACCCGGCGCGTGCCGCGGCACTGGCAGGAAGCACGTCGACAATGGTGACGGGACCGCCCAGCAGGCGCAAACCGATCTGGTCAATCACGTCTGCCTGCGGCGTACGGGCCGCGCTCGGCAAGCCGTGCAGACGGACGGTGCGCTCGGCACCATCGGTGCCGCGCACTTGTACAAGCGCGTCGCGCCCCGCGATGCCGGCCGAATACAACCGCATGCGGACATCGCTCCAGCTGCGCACGGGCGCAGGTGTTTCATCGTCCGTGCCGATTGCGATCACGCGGTCCCTGGCATGCAGGTCGGCCTGGGCGGCAATGCTGCCAGGTGGCGGAGCGCCGAGGATAGGCAACGGCTCGATTGCGCCGACCCATGCCAGCACTGCATAGAGCGCAATCGCGAGCAGGAAATTGGCGATCGGGCCAGCAGCCACGATGGCAAACCGCTTGTAGACCGGCTGTTGATCGAAGGTGCGCGGGAGGTCTTCGGGGAAGATGGGCGGGTCTTTCTCGGGGTCTCGCGATCCCTCGCCCAGCATCTTGACGTAGCCGCCCAGCGGAATGGCGCAGATCGCCCATTCGGTGCGGTCAGGGCCGCGGCCCACATGGCGGAACAGCACCTTGCCGAAGCCAACGGAAAACCGGAGCACCTTCACGCCGCACAGGCGCGCGACGCTGTAGTGGCCCAATTCGTGAATGACGATCAGTACCGCGATCGCAAAGACAAACGCTAAAACGGTCTGCAAAACCTTCTCCGGATGCACTGAAGGGCAGGCGCGGGGCTGCGCCGCGCGAAGCCGCTATGTTACTCGCTTGCTCTGACAGCGCGCTTTCACGCGGCCGGCAGTTGCGCGCATACGGTCGCGATATAGCGTTCAGCCTGCAGACGCGCTTGGGCGTCGGCTTCAAAAACAGTGTCGAGCGAGTCGGCGGGCACGATGGAGGTACGGGAGAGCGTGTCGCCCACCACGGCTGCAATCTCGGTGAACCGGATGCGGCGCTGCAAAAATGCTTCGACAGCCACCTCGTTGGCCGCGTTCAGTGCAGCAGGTGCCGTACCACCGGCGCGCAGTGCGTCAAAGGCCAGCGCCAAGCAAGGGAAACGCCGCAGGTCCGGCGCCTCGAACGTCAGCGCGCCCGTGGTGACAAGATCGAGCAGCGGAACACCGGCGTCGATGCGTTCGGGATATGCCAAGCCGTAGGCAATCGGCGTGCGCATGTCCGGGTTGCCGAGCTGCGCCAGCACCGAGCCATCGTCGTAGCCAACCATCGAATGGATGACACTCTGCGGGTGGATCAGGACTTCGAGATGCTCGACAGGCACGCCGAACAGCCAGTGGGCCTCGATCACCTCCAGCCCCTTGTTCATCATGGTGGCGGAGTCGACGGAGATCTTGCGTCCCATGACCCAGTTCGGATGCGCGCAAGCCTGATCTGGCGTGACATCCGCAAGGGACTCCACAGCGCGCGTGCGGAACGGGCCACCCGATGCCGTCAGCACGATGCGCGACACGCCCCGCGCGAACTGCGGAACTTGCTGCGGCAAGCATTGGAAGATGGCGTTGTGCTCGCTGTCGATCGGGAGCACGGTGGCGCCATACTGACGCACGGCGTCCATGAAGAGCGCGCCGGACATCACCAGCGCCTCCTTGTTGGCCAGTAGCACGCGCTTGCCGGCGCGCACGGCGGCAAGCGTCGGACGCAAGCCGGCCGCCCCAACGATAGCGGCCATCACAGCATCGCAGTCGGGGTGGGCGGCAGCCTCTTCCAAGGCCTCGGTGCCAGAACGGATTTCGATGCCGCCAGCATCTGCGCCAAGCTGGTCACGCAATGCCTCCGCCGTCGCGACCGAACCCAGCACCGCCATCTTCGGGCGAAACTCACGGCAGAGCACCGCGAGCTTGTCGGCCTGCGCGTTGGCGGTTAGTGCAAAAACGCTGTACTTGTCGGGATGACGGCGCACCACGTCGAGCGTGCTGTCGCCAATGGAGCCGGTGGCGCCAAGAACGGTCAAACGCATCATGTTCAGACGCCTCAGGAAATCAGCAGCGCAGCCAGCGGAAACACCGGCAGCAGCGCGTCGATGCGATCGAGCACACCGCCGTGGCCGGGCAACAGGCCGCTGCTGTCTTTCATGCCGACCTGACGCTTGAGCAGGGATTCAAACAAATCACCGCCAATGCTTGCAGCGACGAGCAAGATGGTCAGCGCCAGAGCCGTGACCGCGCCGCGCTGGTCCAACTCGTACGAGAACCACGTCGGTGCAAACCAATGCGTGATGCCGGCCACGCTGGCGATCACCGCAACCAGCACGGCACCGCCGATTGCACCTTCCCACGATTTGCCCGGACTGATGGTCGGAGCAAGCTTGCGACGACCAATGGCCTTGCCGACAAAATACGCGCCAACATCAGCCGCCCACACGAGCAATGCCACCGAAAGCAAAAAGGCGACGCCATGCGTGCGTAATTCAATGGCGCCATGCACGAACGCGGGCAGCATCACCAAGCCCAACAGCGTGAACACGACCCTGCGCGTGCCATGCAACTCGCGCACGCCGCCCGCCAGCAACGCCCAGGCGATCACCCATGCGATCACCGCGCCATGGAACAACGGCTGCACATCACCGCGAATGGGAATGTCGTGCCAGGCGATCGTCAGCATGACGACAACGACCGCATAGAGAATCGGCCCCCACCAGCCGGGCAGGCGCACGAGACGTCCCCACTCCCACGCGGCGAGGGCTGCAAATACCGTCACGAGCCCGGCCAGGCCGGCGGGCGGCGCGAAGAACAGAATGGGCAGGATGACAATCAGCAGGCAGACAGCGGTAATGACGCGAGTCAGCAGCATGTGTCAGGCTCCGGCGGATAGCGCGGGGGGAACATCGGGCTCGAGCTGCGCGCTGGTACGGCCGAAGCGGCGCTCGCGGTTGCGATACCACGCAAAGGCGCGATCGAGTTCTGCGGCATCGAAGTCGGGCCAGTAGCGATCGGTGAAGTACAGCTCGGAATAGGCAAGCTGCCACAGCAGAAAGTTGCTGATGCGCTGCTCGCCGCCGGTGCGGATAAACAGATCCGGCTCCGGCGCGTAAGACAGGGCCATGTACGGCGCAAGCATTTCTTCCGTGATGGCGTCGGGTGCAATGCCCGGCTGCGCCGCCAACAAGGCGCGCATGGCTTGCAGGATGTCCCAGCGCCCACCGTAGTTGGCGAGGATCGTGACAGTCAGACCGGGGTTGGCAGCCGTCTTGGTCTCAGCTTCGCGAATCAAAAGCTGGATGCGCGGGCTGAACGCCGACAAATCGCCCACCACGCGCAGGCGGATGCCGTTGTCATGGAGCTTGCTCACTTCGCGGCGCAGGGCCGTCATGAACAGCTTCATGAGAAAGGTGACTTCCTCGGCCGGACGGCGCCAGTTTTCGGAGCTGAAGGCAAACAGCGTCAGGTAGCCGACGCCACGTCGCGCAGCAGCTTCAACAGTGGCACGTACGGCGTCGAGGCCGCGACTATGCCCCGCCACGCGCGGCAGATGCCGTTCGGTGGCCCAGCGGCCGTTACCGTCCATGATGACGGCAACGTGGCGCGGCGTATCGGCGGTGTCAGGCACCGCAAGTGTGGAACTAATATGCATGAATCGGGCTTCCCGCCACCTGCGCCCAATGCGCCGGCGGCGGGAGACGGCCTTACACCGTCATGATTTCCTTGTCTTTCTCGGCGACCAGCTTGTCGATCTCGGCGACGAACTTGTCGGTCAGCTTCTGAACGTCGTCTCCGCCGCGACGCTCGTCGTCTTCCGAGATGGCCTTGTCCTTCACCAGCTTCTTGAGCTGTTCGTTGGCATCGCGACGCAGGTTGCGCACGGCCACCTTGGCATCTTCGCCCTCACCCTTCACGACCTTGGTCAGTTCCTTGCGACGCTCCTCGGTCAGTGCGGGAGTCGGCACGCGAATGATGTCACCCATGGTTGCGGGGTTCAGGCCGAGGTCCGCTTCACGGATGGCCTTCTCGACGGCTTGCACCATCTTCTTTTCCCACGGTTGCACGCCAATCGTGCGTGCATCCACCAGGGTCACGTTGGCCACCTGGCTGATCGGCACCATCGAGCCGTAGTAGTCGACTTGCACGTGATCGAGCAGACCGGTGTGGGCACGGCCAGTACGGATCTTGGCCAGATCCGTCTTGAGAGCCTCGATCGACTTCTGCATCTTCTGCTCGGCATTCTTTTTGACATCGGCGACGCTCATACTTCCTCCGAACGATAACGGCGGCCTGCCAACTTGCGCCCCGGAAAACGACACAGGGCACCGGCAAGACCAAAAAGACAATAGGCGATTTTACATGGAAGCCGCTCGCCAACGCCATTTACGCAGGGTCAGCGAACGGTAAAAAAGGTGCCTGCAAGCAGGCTCGCCGCTGGCTTTAGACGTGCACCAGCGTGCCTTCGTCTTCACCCAGGATCACCCGCTTGAGTGCGCCCGGTTTCTGGATCGAGAACACCTTGATTGGCAGCTTCTGATCTCGGCACAGCGCAAATGCAGTCGCATCCATCACCTGCAGGTTGCGCGAGATGGCTTCGTCGAACGTGATGGTGGTGTAGCGGGTGGCGCTCGGGTCCTTCTTCGGATCGGCGGTGTACACGCCGTCCACCTTGGTGGCCTTGAGGACGATCTCAGCACCGATTTCCGAGCCGCGCAGTGCAGCGGCGGTGTCGGTCGTGAAGAACGGGTTGCCGGTGCCGGCGGCGAAAATCACGATCTTCCCTTCTTCCAACTGGCGGATCGCGCGGGGACGGATATACGGCTCGACCACTTGGTCCAGCCGCAGCGCCGATTGCACACGGCCTTCGAGGTTGGCATGACGCATGGCGTCTTGCAGGGCCAGGGCGTTCATCATGGTGGCCAGCATGCCCATATAGTCGGCCGTGGCACGGTCCATGCCTGCGGCGCCGCCCGCGACACCGCGGAAGATGTTGCCGCCGCCGATCACCACTGCCACCTGCACGCCCAGCTTCACGATTTCGGCGATATCGTTAACCATCCCTTCGATGGTGCTGCGGTTGATGCCAAAGGCATCGTCGCCCATCAGGGCTTCGCCGGAAAGTTTGAGTAGAACGCGCTTATAGGCAGGCATGGAGATCCTCGTGACGATTCCTGGTACGGGAAACAGGAAAAGGGAAATGACGCTGCGGATATGACAACGATGCGCAAAGCGGGGACTTCGCACATCCCGCAACCTTCTTGCGCGGAAGCCGTCAGAAAACACCCCCGACGATGCCCGCGCAAGCAGGCTGCACCTGCAAACAGGGCACCTTTCGGTGCCCTGTTTGTTCGGCATTATACGGCTGCGCCAATGGTGGAAACGACACCTCCCGGCCTGCGCCGGGGTGTGAATCGCCGCACCATCGAAAACGGCCGTCGCAGCATTACGCCTGTTGCTTGGCAGCGGCCACCTGGGCAGCCACTTCAGCAGCGAAGTCGTCTTGCTTCTTCTCGATGCCCTCGCCCACCACGTACAGCGTGAAAGCCTTCACGGTCGTGTTGGCAGCCTTGAGCATTTGCTCAACGGTTTGCTTGTCGTTCTTCACGAACGGCTGGTTCAGCAGCGAGACTTCCTTCAGGTACTTCTGCACGCTGCCTTCCACCATCTTGGCAACGATTTCAGCCGGCTTGCCCGATTCCGCGGCCTTCTGTTCAGCAACGCTGCGCTCCTTGGCAACCAGCTCGGCCGGCACGTCATCAGCCGACAGCGACACCGGCTTCATGGCGGCAGCCTGCATTGCTGCATCCTTGGCCGCCACTTCGTTGCCTTCGAATGCCACCATCACGCCGATGCGAGTGCCGTGCAGGTACGAAGTCAGCTGGGTGCCTTCAAAACGCTGGAAGCGGCGGATCGTCATGTTCTCGCCGATCTTGCCGATCAGGCGGGTACGCACGGCCTCAACGGTTTCGTCGCCGATCGACAGCGCCGACAGGGCAGCCACGTCAGCCGGGTTCTTCTGAGCGATCAGCTTGGCAACATCGTTGGTGAAGGCCAGGAAATCGTCGTTCTTCGAGACGAAGTCGGTTTCGCAGTTCACTTCGACCAGGGCGCCCGTGGTGCCCTCGACGAACGCGGCAACCACGCCTTCAGCGGTGACGCGGCTCGAAGCCTTGCCGGCCTTGTTGCCCAGCTTCACGCGCAGGATCTCTTCGGCCTTTTCCAGGTTGCCTTCGGCTTCGGTCAGGGCCTTCTTGCATTCCATCATCGGCGCGTCGGTCTTCGCGCGCAGTTCTGCAACCATGCTTGCGGTAATTGCCGCCATTCTCATGCTCCTTGTTTCAGATCGTCGTCCGGTCGCAAGCGGAATCTTCGCCTCGCGCCGGCCTGTCGTCCGGTTTCCATCCGGCCGCCCCACGAAATACGACGCGCGTGGGACATCCGCATGACAAATTTCAAAAAAAAGGGGCGTTTGTTACGCGCCCCTGTCTGGCCATCGGCCCCGATGCGTTGCACCAGGTGCGGCCTGGCACACGTCCCGCGCATTCAAGCCGCGGGCGCACGCCTTCTTGTCTTTAGCCTTCTTGGACTTCGACGAAGTCGTCGCCACCGCGAGCAGCTTCAACCACTTCCTGAACCGCATTGGCGCGGCCTTCCAGGATCGCGTCTGCCACGCCGCGCACGTACAGTGCAACAGCCTTGCTCGAGTCGTCGTTACCCGGGATGACGTAGTCGATGCCTTCCGGCGAGTGGTTCGTGTCAACCACGCCGATCACCGGAATGCCCAGCTTAGCGGCTTCGGTCACGGCAATCTTGTGGTAGCCAACGTCCACCACGAAGATGGCGTCCGGAATGCCGCCCATGTCCTTGATGCCGCCAATGGACTTCACCAGCTTGTCCATTTCGCGCTCGAACATCAGTGCTTCCTTCTTGCTCATGGTTTCGGTCGCGCCGGCTTCCTTGGCGACTTCCATGTCCTTCAGGCGCTTGATCGAGGTCTTGACCGTCTTGAAGTTGGTCAGCATGCCGCCGAGCCAGCGGCTGTCGACGAACGGCATGCCTGCGCGAGCCGCTTCTTCAGCCAGGATCTCGCGCGATTGACGCTTCGTGCCGACGAACAGAATGGTGCCCCGGTTGGCTGCCAGCTGGCGCACGTACTTCAGTGCGTCCTGGTACATCGGCAGCGTCTTTTCCAGGTTAATGATGTGAATCTTGTTGCGATGGCCGAAGATGAAGGGGGCCATCTTGGGGTTCCAGAAGCGAGTCTGGTGGCCAAAGTGGACACCGGCTTCCAGCATTTCGCGCATGGTCACGGACATGAAATTCTCCAGTCGGGTTAGGTCTGAAGCCGCCTCAGACATCCGTTGCATGCGTTACGACGGACACCCGCGGTGAAGCGGCTCGCGATTTCAAGCGCCACCGACCACACGGCCAGCGACTGCTTAGCCAGCGATTATAGCGGCAAAAACCCAATCGACTCAAGACCTTCCGAGCATTCGCAGCAAACGGGCCGAGGCTGGCGCCCAGCGCCCGAAAACCCCGGCAGGGGCGCTTTGGTGCGATAATTCACACTTTAGCCACGACGCGGCGCTTCGCGCGCTTGCGTGCAGAAAGAGTCACAGCATGGCCGTTACCATTCACACCGCCGAAGACATTGCGCAAATGCGCGTGGCCTGCCGGCTTGCGTCCGAAGTTCTGGACTACATCACCCCGTTCGTAACTCCCGGCGTGACCACGGGCAAACTCAACGAGCTGTGCCACGCTTACATGCGTGACGTGCAAGGCACTGTGCCGGCGCCGCTGAACTATGCGCCACCGGGCTATCCGCCCTTCCCAGCATCGATCTGCACGTCGGTCAACGATGTGATTTGCCACGGCATTCCGGGCGACAAGGTGCTCAAGAGCGGTGACATCGTCAACCTCGACATCACCGTCATCACCAAGGAAGGCTATTACGGCGACACCAGCCGCACCTTCGTCGTGGGTGAAGGGTCGATCCTCGCCAAGCGCCTGACCCAGGTGACATTCGAATGCATGTGGAAGGGCATCGCCGCGGTGCGTCCCGGTGCACGCTTGGGCGACATCGGCCACGTGATCCAGCAACATGCTGAAGCCGCAGGATATAGCGTGGTGCGCGAATATTGCGGCCACGGCATCGGCAAGAAATTCCACGAAGATCCGCAGATCCTGCACTACGGCCGCCCCGGCACCGGGATGGAGTTGAAGGCCGGCATGATCTTCACGATCGAACCGATGATCAACGCGGGCAAGCGCGATATCCGCACGATGCCGGACCAGTGGACCGTCAAGACGCGCGATCGCAGCCTGTCGGCGCAGTGGGAACACACGCTTCTGGTGACGGAGACCGGCCACGAAGTGCTGACCGTGTCGGCGTTGACGCCGCCGGCACCGGAATTCGTACACGAAGGCTCACCGGCCACGGCCTGATCCTCGCGGGCGAGCCGCATCGTCAGCGGCAGCACCGTCGCGCTGATCTCGCCTCGCACCGGCTCAACTCTTGCAGCGACCGGCTCGTTCCGGTCGCTGTTTCATTCACGCTCCACTCATGCCCTCCGCTGCTGCCGCCCCTGCCGAAGAAGCCCATCCGCGCGACGCCCTGAAAGCTGAGCGCGCACACCTGTTCGCGCAGTTCGACCAGCACGCCAACGTTCAGCAACTCGTAACCAAGCTGGCGCGCGCGGTGGACCGTGCGCTGGTTCGGCTCTGGCAGGAAGAGCTGATGCCAGCCGACTGCGCGCTGATTGCAGTGGGCGGCTACGGGCGCGGCGAACTGTTTCCGCATTCCGATGTGGACATCCTCCTGTTGCTGCCGGGCACCGCAGACAAGGCATTGGAGGCCCGGCTAGAGGCCTTCATCGGCCGCTGTTGGGACATGGGGCTGGACATCGGCTCGTCGGTGCGCACGGTCGACGAATGCATCAATGAAGCCGCACAGGACGTCACGGTACGCACGTCGTTGCTGGAAGCGCGCCTGCTGACCGGCGACGAAGGCCTGTACCGCACGTTCGAGACGCACTATCAAGGCCACCTCGACGCGGCAGATTTCTTCCAGTCGAAACTGCTGGAAATGCGCCAGCGGCATGCGAAGTACCAGGACACGCCCTACTCGCTTGAACCGAACTGCAAGGAAAGCCCAGGCGGCCTGCGCGATCTGCAGGTGATTCTGTGGATGACGCGCGCGGCCGGTTTCGGTTCGAGTTGGAATGAGCTGCTTGCCAACGGCCTGCTCACGCGCCGTGAAGCGCAGGAGTTGGCCAGCAATGAACGTCTGCTCAAAACCGTGCGGGCTCGGCTGCACTTACTAGCCGGGCGTCGCCAGGACGTTCTCGTATTCGACCTGCAGACGCAACTGGCCGAGTCGTTCGGCTACCGTCCGACCACCGCAAAGCGCGCCAGCGAACAGCTCATGCGCCGCTATTACTGGGTCGCCAAGGCCGTCACGCAGCTCAATACCGTGGTGCTGCAGAACATCGAAGCGAAGCTGTTCCCGAGCGAGCTGGGTATCACGCGCAAGATCAACGATCGCTTTGTTGAACGGCAAGGCATGCTCGAAATTGCCGATGCCGATCTCTACCAGCGCGAACCGACGGCAATTCTTGAAACGTTCCTGCTGTACGAGCAGACGCGCGGCATCAAGGGATTGGCAGCCAGCACGATGCGCGCGCTGTACAACGCACGGACGTTGATGGACGCCAAATGGCGCAAGGATCCGGCCAACCGCGCGCTGTTCCTGTCGATCCTGCAGCAGCCGCAGGGCATCACACACGCTCTGCGCCTGATGAACCAGACCAGCGTGCTCGGCCGCTACCTGGTCAACTTCCGCCGCATCGTGGGGCAGATGCAGCACGACCTGTTTCACGTCTACACGGTCGATCAGCACATTCTGATGGTGGTGCGCAATATCCGCCGCTTCGCCATCGTCGAGCACACGCACGAGTTTCCGTTCTGCAGCCAGTTGATGGCGAACTTCGACAAGCCGTGGGTGCTGACCGTGGCAGCGCTCTTCCATGACATTGCGAAGGGACGCGGCGGTGACCATTCCGTGCTCGGCATGTCCGACGCGCGACGCTTCTGCAAGGAACACGGCATCGCCAAGGAAGACGCCGACCTGATCGTCTGGCTCGTCGAACACCATCTGACCATGAGCCAGGTCGCGCAGAAGCAGGACCTGGGCGATCCGGAGGTCATCCGTCATTTCGCCGATCTGGTCGGCACCGAGCGTCGATTGACCGCGTTGTATCTGCTGACCGTTGCCGACATCCGCGGCACCAGCCCGAAAGTGTGGAACGCCTGGAAGGGCAAGCTGCTGGAAGACCTGTATCGCATGACGTTGCGCGTGCTCGGTGGTGCCACCACGGACCCGCACGCCGTACTCGAAGGCCGCAAGGAAGAAGCGCGCGCCCTACTGCGTCTGGCCGCACTGGATGACACCGCGCACGAGGCGCTGTGGAAACAGCTCGACGTGGGCGTGTTTCTGCGCCACGACGCGCGCGACATCGCCTGGTTCACGCGGCACTTCTACAACCGCGTCGACACGACGATCCCGATCGTGCGCGCACGCATTTCACCGGCGGGCGTCGGCCTGCAGGTGGCGGTCTACTCGCCGGATCGGCCCGATCTTTTCGCACGCATCTGCGGCTACTTCGAGCGCAAGAGCCTGACGATTCTGGACGCCAAGATCCACACCACCAAACACGGCTACGCGCTCGACACCTTCCAGGTGGCCGACCCCAGCAGCGGCCTGGTGGAACCCGGCCATTACCGCGACATCATCACGCTGGTCGAACACGAACTGGCCGAGCAGATCTCGCGCGAAACCGCCCTGCCCGAGCCGCCGCGTGGGCGCATCTCGCGGCAGTCGCGCAGCTTCCCGATCAAGCCCCGTGTCGACCTGCGTGCTGACGAGCGCGGCCAGTATTACCTGCTCTCCATTTCTGCGACAGACCGCACCGGTCTGCTCTACGCGATTGCCCGCGTGCTCGCACACCGTCGCGTGTCGGTGCACACCGCGCGCATCAACACGCTCGGCGAGCGCGTGGAAGACATCTTCCTGGTCGACGGCACTCGCCTGACCCAGGACAACAAACTGCAGCTCGAGCTTGAAAGCGAGTTGCTTGATGCGCTCGCCATCTGAGCGCCAGCCTTACCGGTCTAGATTCATGACTACCGATTCCGATGATTTTCCCGGCGACGACGACAAGCGCGGCGCCAGCGACCCGACTCAGCGCGCCACCCGCCCGGGCAAGCGTGCCACGCTCGGCGTGCGCCGCGACGACGAAGGCAATGCCGTACGTTCCACCGGCAAACCACTGCGCTCGTCTGACCTGAACCGCGAGCGCCAGCCCCTGCGCCCGTCGCAGCGCCGCCCCAAGCCGGAAGAAGGTGCCGGTAAGCCGCCGCGCCCCGCACGTCCTCCGCGACGCGACGACGATGGCCAGACGCGCGACGCCAAGCCGCGCCGCACGCAAGGCGATCGCCCACCGCGACGCTTTGATGACGAGCGGCCGCCTCGCCGATTCAGCGACGAGCAACGACCGCCCCGTCGCTCTGACGATGAGCGTCCGCCGCGACGCTTCGAAGATCGGCCGCCTCGCCGATTCGACGACGAACGTCCCCCGCGTCGATTCGACAACGACCGCCCTCCGCGGCGCTTTGACGATGAGCAACGCCCGCCGCGCCGGTTCAATGACGATCAGCGCCCGCCCCGTCGTTTCGATGACGAACGCCCGCGCCGCTACGGCGACGATCAACGCGCACCGCGCCGTGAGGGCGATCAACGTCCTCCGCGACGTTTTGACGATGAGCGTCCGCCGCGCCGATACGGTGACGACCAACGCCCGCCACGCCGTTTCGATGACGAGCGTCCGCGACGCTATGGCGACGATCAACGCGCACCGCGCCGTGAGGGCGATCAACGTCCTCCGCGACGTTTTGACGATGAGCAACGTCCGCCCCGCCGTTTCGATGACGAACGCCCGCGACGCTATGGCGACGATCAACGCGCGCCCCGTCGTGATGGCGACCAACGTCCTCCGCGTCGCTTTGACGATGAGCGTCCGCCGCGCCGGTACGGTGACGACCAACGCCCGCCACGCCGATTCGACGATGAGCAACGGCCGCCGCGGCGCTATGGCGACGATCAACGCGCACCGCGTCGTGATGGTGACCAACGCCCGCCGCGTCGTTTTGATAACGATCGTCCGCCGCGCCGCTTTGAAGATCGTCCGGCCCGTCCGCAACGGCTCGAGCGCGAGGAACGCGCTCCGCGTCATGCCGAGGAGCAGGCACCACGCCAGGCGCAGCAAAGCGAATCGAGCGGCTTGGTGCGTCTGTCCAAGCGCATGTCCGAACTGGGTCTATGCTCGCGCCGCGAGGCCGATGAATGGATTCCGCGCGGCTGGGTGCTCGTGGACGGCGAGCCGGTCACTGAGCTTGGATCGCGCGTCAAACCGGATGCGATCATCGAGATCCATCAGTCGGCGCGATCCGAGCAAGGCGAGCGCGTGACCGTGCTGATGCATAAGCCGGTCGGTTACGTGTCGGGCCAGGCAGAAGACGGCTATCAGCCGGCCGTTTCGCTGTTCGTGCCGGAAAACCAGTGGGAAGGCGACCCCACGCGCAAGCGCTTCGCGCCTTGGCAGCGCCGGGCGTTGGCGCCAGCCGGCCGACTGGATATCGACTCCACAGGCTTGCTGGTGTTGACGCAGGACGGCCGCGTGGCGCGCCACCTGATCGGCGAGGATTCGACGGTCGAGAAGGAATACCTGGTGCGCGTGGTATGGGATTCGCCCAACGGGTTGGTCGAGCGCGACATCTCCAAGGTCTTCCCGGAAGAGCTGATGGAGAAGCTGCGCTTTGGCCTGTCGCTCGACGGCGAAGAACTCAAGCCCGCGAAGGTGAGCTGGCAGAACGAAGAGCAGTTGCGCTTCGTGCTGCGCGAAGGCAAGAAACGCCAGATCCGCCGCATGTGCGAACAGGTGGGACTGGAGGTGGTAGGCCTCAAGCGCATCCGCATGGGCAGCATCGTGCTGGGCGACCTGCCGGTCGGCCAGTGGCGCTTCCTTGGGCCGTTCGAGAAGTTCTGAGACGGCTCTGCCTAAAGAAAAAAACCGGTCAACGCATTGCGCGCTGACCGGTTTTTTTAACCCTGCCGCCTAGATTACAGACGCGGAGCCTGGCAGGCTGCCCCGGTGGTGTTGGCCGATGCGGGCATGCCAAACACCGCTTGCGCGCCGCAGCGCGAGCCGAACATCTTCGCTTGGTCGTGACCAACGCCGACCACTTCGTGCGCTTGGTGATTGACGCGCTTGCGCCCCGCCATGTGGTGCTCGTAGCGCCAGTAGTTGCGTGCGCGGTCGAGGCGCGTCGGGCCTTCGGCCTCGGCGCCGCAGAGCTTGTCGAGTACGCGATGGTTCGGGTCGTTGTCGCTCGTGCCGGCCAGGTAGGTCACGTGGCGCTGCGCATATCGGTTGAACAACTGCCGGCCGGTCTTGCCGGCGGCATACGGGACCATATCGACCATGCCGTACTTGTAGTGGTCATAGTCCGGGCAGACGCTGGTGCTGTAGCGTGCAAAGCCCTTGCCGCGCGGACGCTCCGGCGTGAAATACAGATACGACGACGGATTGGCGACCACATAGCGCAGGTCGATGCCGCGCTTGCGGATAGCCTCGTCCACGTTGTTGAGGACGGCGTAGCGTTGCACAATCTGGCCGCCGCCCGAATGGCCTGCCACCGTGACGCGCTTGACGTTGGGCGCACGCGCCGGGTCCGTCACGTAGCCGATCAGGTCATCGAGCACCTTGAGCGAACTCAGGTCCGTGTATGGTGAGTTGGTCGCGTTGAAGCCGCCGATCCAGCCATCCACCGACCAAACCGGCATGCCGTCGAAACCCTTACCCTCATCGGGCGTACCGGGAAAGTTCGGAGCAATCAGCAGGATCTCGTCGGGATTGCGGCCGCTGGTCTGGAGCAGATCTGCGCCAGCGGTGTAGTAATCGTTTCCGTTGCGCTGCAGGCCGTGCTGCACGAATACGACTTCGCGGATGCTGCTCAGATCACCATCGAGCGGATGGTTGGCGTAGACCGGGAAGTCGTAGGCCACGGCATCCGCGCCCAGATGCACGCGTTGCCAGACCGGACCCTGCGGCTTCTGCGCAGCCGGTGCGGCCGCCGTGGTTTCGGGAGCCTGCGGCCCCGCGCAGGCAGCCAACCCAAGCATCGCCGTCATGGCGACCCCAAGCGCCAGCCGGCGCCAGCCCCTCAAACCATCGCGCTTCATATCGTCTCCGTGGTGGATGAAACACGCGCCCACCCGCCCCCGCAGGTGCGACGCTCCCGCAGTCTCGATCAGTCGTCGTGATTGGCGGGCAATTCCGGGAACAGCACTTCGGTAAAGCCGAAGCGGGTGAAATCCTTCACGCGCATCGGATACAGCACGCCCTGCAGGTGATCGCACTCGTGCTGCACGACACGGGCGTGGAAGCCCTCGGCTATGCGGTCGATGGCGTGACCGTGCTGGTCGAAGCCGGTGTAGCGCAGGCGCGTGTGGCGCGGCACAACGCCACGCAGGCCCGGCACCGAGAGGCAGCCCTCCCAACCGTCTTCCATCTCGTCCGACAGCGGCTCGATGGTGGGGTTGATCAACACCGTCTTGGGCACGGCCGGCGCATCCGGATAGCGGTCGTTGCGATCGAAACCGAAGATGACGACTTGCAGATCCACGCCGATCTGCGGCGCCGCCAGACCGGCACCCCGCGCCGCATCCATGGTGTCGAACATGTCTTCGATCAAGGCCGTCAGCTCGGGCGTGTGAAAACGCTCGACCGGCTTGGCCACACGCAGCAGCCGGCTGTCGCCCATTTTGAGGATGTTTCGGATCATGCCTGGTCTCCCGCCGGTTTTTTTAACAGCGCGAGCATACCCGCTTCGTCCAGAACCTTCACGTTCAATTCTTCGGCTTTGGCGAGCTTGCTGCCGGCTTCGTCTCCGGCGATAACGTAGTCGGTTTTCTTCGACACCGAACCGGATACCTTGGCGCCTGCCGCTTCCAGCATGGCCTTGGCTTCGTCGCGCGTGAGGTTGGGCAATGTGCCGGTCAACACAACCGTCTTGCCGGCCAGCACGCCTTCTTCGGCGGCTTCAGCCGGCATGGCGGCAAGCAGTTCGTCGCGCAGCGCGTCGAGCTGCTTCAACTGCGTGCGATGGTCGTGCGAAGCCAGCCATTCGAGCAGCGACGCGGACACATCTGCCGGTAGACCAGCCAAGTCATCGGGCTCTACGCTGGCCAACCGGGCAAGCGTCGGCGCTGCCACCGCCAATTGCTTGGCACGCGTGGCTGTCAGCTTGGGCACGCCAAGCGTGCTGTACAGCTCGGCGGGCTCCAGCTTCTCGCGCAGCTTTGCGTTTGGCGCATGCTCGCCTTGCGGAGCGACGCCGGCTTCCAACAGCGCATCCAGCGCCTGCTGATTCTTCGGTTCGGCAAAGAAATCGGCAATGGCTTCAGCCACCGTGGCACCCACGTCGGGCAGCGCCAGCAGCAACGGTGCCGGCGCCCGCCGGATGATGGCCAGACTGCCGAGCCAGTCCGCGAGCGTCTTGGCGGTCGATTCGCCCACGTGGCGAATGCCCAGCGCAAACAGGAAGCGCGCCAGCGGCGGCGTCTTGCTGGCCTGGATGCCTTCCAGGAGATTCTCAGCCCACTTGGTGGCGATCTTGCCAGCGGCGACGGTTTCCGGTGTCGCGCCATCGCGCTCATCGGCGCGGCGCTTCATCTCCAGGAAGTCTTTGAGCTTGAGCTTGTACAGGTCGGCGATGCCGTGTACATAGTCCAGCTCGACCAGGTTGTCGATGTAACGCTCGCCCAGGCCTTCGATGTCCATCATGCGGCGGCCGGCAAAGTGGCGGATCGCCTCTTTACGCTGTGCCGAGCAAAACAGCCCGCCTGAGCAGCGGGCCACCGCCTCGCCCTCTTCGCGCACAACGTGCGAACCGCACACCGGGCACGTCTTCGGCAGTTCGAACGGCGGATACTTCGGCTGTTGCTGCGGATTGAACAAGTCGCTGCCGGGCACGTCGTCCATCGGGCGGCGATCGAGCACCACGCCTACCACCTCAGGGATCACGTCACCCGCGCGGCGCACGATGACGGTGTCGCCAACGCGCACATCCTTGCGGCGCACCTCATCTTCGTTGTGCAGCGTCGCATTGGTGACCGTCACGCCGCCAACGAACACCGGCACCAGCCGCGCCACCGGCGTAATGGCGCCCGTGCGGCCGACCTGCACGCCAATCGATTCGACAGTGGTCAGCGCTTCCTGCGCCGGATATTTGTGTGCAACCGCCCAGCGCGGCTCACGCGTGCGAAAGCCGAGTTCCCGCTGCAATGCGAGCGAATTGACCTTGTAGACCACGCCGTCGATGTCGAACGGCAAGCTGTCGCGCTTGGCGCCGATGGCCTCATGAAATTCGACCAGCCCGTCTCCGCCCTTCACCGCAGCGCGTTCGGTGCTGACCGGAAAGCCAAATGCCTGCAGCGCGTCGAGCATGCCGGAATGCGTCTCGGGCATGCCCTTCCAGCCGACCACCTCGCCCAGGCCATAGGCGAAGAACGACAGCGGGCGCTCTGCAGCCATCTTCGGATCGAGCTGGCGGACGGCACCGGCCGCGGTATTGCGCGGATTGACGAACGTCTTGTCGCCGCGCTCGCGCTGGCGGGCATTGAGCTTTTCGAAGTCGTCGCGGCGCATGTAGACCTCGCCGCGCACTTCCAGCACGTCGGGCACATGGCGGCCAACCGGCGACAGCCCCAGTGGAATCTGCCGGATTGTGCGGATGTTCTGCGTGACGTCTTCGCCTGTGGTGCCGTCGCCGCGTGTGGCGGCCTGCACGAGATAACCGCGCTCATAGCGCAGGTTGATCGCCAGGCCATCGAACTTCAGCTCGGCGGCATATTCGACTGGCGAATCGGTGTCATCAAGGCCCAGCTCGCGGCGTACGCTCGCGTCGAACGCACGCGCGCCGTTGGCGGTGGTGTCGGTCTCGGTGCGGATCGACAGCATGGGAATGACATGCCTGACCGCTGCAAATTCGGGTAGGACCGCCCCACCGACCCGACGCGTGGGAGAGTCCGGTGTCTTCAGCTCGGGATGTTCGGCTTCCAGCGCTTCCAGCTCGCGATAGAGCCGGTCATATTCAGCGTCAGGCACGCTGGGCTGGTCGAGCACGTAATACTCATGGGCGTAGCGGTTCAGCTCGGCGCGCAGCCAAGCTGCCCGCGCCTCGGGTGTGGCACCGGACGCGGGTTCTGCAGTCTTGCTCATCGTGCGTGGGTCAGTGGCTGAACAAGCGCACCGCGGTGCTGGAACCGGCGGGGATGCCGCGCGATTCAAGCTTGTCGTACAGCACGCGCAGATGCTTTTGGATGGCGACGAACGATTGCTCCGTCAGCGGACGCAGGTTGTCATCCACCACCTGCGCACCCATGCGCTGCGACAGCGTGTAAGCGTATTCGCACACCAGCTTGAACGGCTTGCTTGCCTCCTCCGCCACGGGCACATCGAGCAGCAGCGTGATCTGGCGGCCGGCTTTGACAGTCAGGTCATCGCGCAGGAAATTGGTGTCGCCAAACTGCAGTGTGAACAGTGCGCGCTGCACACCGTCAGCACCCGCATGGAAGCGCGTGAAACGCGTACCGTCGCGCGAAAGCACGAGGCCGTCTTGCGTGGCCACCGTCTGCACGTACGCGGCCGACCAGGGCGCGCCGTCGGAAATCACGCTCACGCCCAGTTGCACATCGCACTCGGCGGCAAACGCGTCGAGTTCGCGCGCGTTGGAAATCGTCTCGTTCATGTCCGGCAGTTCCGGCACGGCATCGGCCGCATCCGACAGCGGATCGATCGCGTTGATGAATTCCGAGAACTCCAGCGCATTCAGCGGGCCCGTGCGGTTGGCCAGTTGCACGGCCACTTGCACGTCAAGGTAGCGCTGACCGGCGCGGATGGCTTCCCACGCATTGGCGGTGGGGTTCAAACCTTCCACGTGGATCTGCTTGGTGCCCGCGCGTCGCAGCTTGGTCAGCGCCGGCAGCAGCCGGTCGCCCGACACTTCGCGTTCCGGATGCAGCGGCACGATGCAATCGATCAGCGGATCGATCACGCCGTTTGCAGGCTCCAGCGAACCCGGGGCAGGTTCGGCAATCTCTTCCGTCTCGGCGGCTTCGAGCGCAGCCTCGTCGCCCGAGGGCGTGAGTTCAGCGCCGATCACGCCGGCTTCGGTTTCGGCGCTGCCCGTGGCGGGAGTGTGCGCCTTCGCCGAGAAACCGGGCTCAAGACGCGGTTCAACGCGGTTGGCGTCATCGCGCTCGCCACCCAGGGCGGGTTCGGCGCGCTCGGTCCAACCCTCGCCGCGCGGGATCTCGTCGACGGGTGGGTTGTACGCTTCGGGGCGGCGGGCCTTGCGGATCTGCCACTGGTTGTACACAACGATCACCAGCACAAACACCACGCCGGCGCCCAGCAGGGCCATCACCAGGTTGTTGTCCTGCATTTATGCTGCCTCCGCCATGGTCAGCGCGGCATCCATATCTACCGCCACGATCCGGGACACACCTTGTTCCTGCATGGTCACACCGATGAGCTGTTGCGCCATTTCCATCGCAATCTTGTTGTGAGAAATAAAAACGAATTGGGTCTTGTCGGACATGCGCTTGACCATATTGGCGTAGCGCTCAGTGTTGGCGTCGTCCAGCGGCGCGTCCACCTCGTCCAGCAAGCAGAACGGGGCCGGGTTCAACTGGAACATCGCAAACACCAGCGCAATGGCGGTCAGCGCTTTCTCGCCGCCCGACAGCAGGTGAATCGTCGAGTTCTTCTTGCCCGGCGGCTGCGCCATCACCTGCACGCCTGCGTCGAGAATCTCTTCGCCGGTCATCATCAGCTTGGCCTGGCCGCCACCGAACAGCGTCGGGAACAGCTCGCCAAAGTGATAGTTGACCTGGTCGAACGTGCCTTGCAGCAACGCACGCGTTTCCTGGTCGATCTTGCGGATGGCGTCTTCCAGCGTGGTGATGGCGTCGGTCAAATCGGCCGATTGGGCATCCAGGAAGCCCTTGCGCTCGCGCGCCGCTGCCAGTTCGTCGAGCGCGGCCATGTTGACCGGGCCCAGCGCGTTGATGGCGTTGTTGATGCGCGTGACTTCACCTTGCAGGTACGAAGGCTTCAGATCGCCTGTCAGGCGTTCAGCCAGCGCGGCTTCGTCCACATTGGCAGCGGTGAGCTGCTCGGTGAACTGCTCCTGGTTCAGGCGCGCAGCCTGCTCCTTCAACTGCAGTTCGGTAATGCGATCGCGCAGCGGTTGCTGGGCGCGCTCGGCAGTCAGGCGTTGCTCGTCATGCGTGCGCAGTTGCGCGGTCAGCGCATCCAGTTCCATGCGTGCCAGCCCGAGCTTCTCTTCCTTCTCGGCGCGGCGCTCCAGCGCTTCCTGCAAACCGGTGTGAGCGGTCTGCTCGTTGATGGTCTCCAGCTCGGCGCGTGCGTTCTCCAGCGTCAGCACGATCTGCTGCGCCTGATCGCTCGCCACCTGGATGTTGCGCTTCAGTTCTGCAATGCGGTTCTGCAGATTGCGCTCGGCAAAGTGCGCTTCCTGTGCGCCGCGCTCCTGGTCGCGCAACGCGTTGCGCGCATCGCTCAAGCGAACTTCGAGCGCCTCGAACGCCTGCTGGCTGTCTTCAAAGCGCGCCTGCATGTCGGCGAGTGCCGCATCGTGCTGCTCGAACGTCGCTTCGGATTCTGCGCGGATGGCACGCTGCTCTTCGATCTGCGCGCGAATCTCGTCCAACTCGCTGTCGATCTGGCCACTGCGCGCGTTGTAGCGCTCCATCGCCTGCGACAGCTTGAGCACATCCATCTGCAGCACATGCACGCGACGTGTGGCCTGCTCGGCGCGGGCCCGCACCTGCGTGAGGTTCTGGCTCGCTTGGCTGTAGGCCGCTTCGGCACGCACGGCACCGCTCTTGGCTTCGTCGGCCAACAGCATCTGCGCACGCACCTGCTTGTGCAGGTTCTCGATTTCCTGGGCGCGTGCCAGCATGCCGGCCTGTTCGGAATCGGGCGCGTACAACTGCACCGATGACCGGCCAATCAAGTGCCCTGCCTTGATGACAAACGTGCCGCCTTCCGGCAGCGTCTGGCGCGCAGCAAGCGCAGCCTGCATGTCGTCGGCGACATAGACGTCGGCCAGCCAGTCTTGCAGCACGGCGCGAATGCCTGGCTCCGTCACTTGCACCAGCGACATCAGCGGACGCAAACCCGCCGGCGCCTCCACCGGAAGCGCTGCCGGCGGTGGCGCATAGAAGGCCAGCTTGGCCGGCGGCGCGTCGGCCGCAAACGCCTTGATCCAATCCAGGTTGGACACTTCGAGCGCGCCGAGCTTTTCACGCAGCACGGCTTCGAGTGCCGGCTCCCAGCCCTGCTCGATCTGCAGCTTCTTCCAGAAGCGCGGCAGCTCGCTCAGTTCATGCTTGGCAAGCCACGGCTGGACTTTGCCGTCGGTTTGCACGTTCTCCTGCAACTGCTTGAGCGCGGCAAGGCGGGCTTCCAGGCTGGCGATGGCGGCGGCTTCCGATTGCACGCGGTCTTGCGCGGCGCGGCGTGCCTCGTCGAGCAGCGGCACCTCTGTTTCGGTGTCTTCCAGCGCGGCTTGCGCTTCAGCCAGTACCTCTTCCTGCTCAGCCAGTTCGGCACGCAGCGTTTCGAGCTGCACGTCGTCCGGCTTGTCGAGACCGGATGACTCCTGCGTCAGACGTTCCCGGCGCTGCTCAAGCTGCAGCAGGGCTTGGTCGGCATTGCGCTGGTGCGCGGCTTCAAGTTTGAGCGCCTGCTCCGATTGAAGGATCGCAGCGCGCTGATCGTTCAGCGTGGTCTGTGCGTCGCGCCATTGCGCTTCCATGGCTGGGAGTTCGTCGGCTTTGCGCGCAACGTCCTCAGCGGCCTGCGCGGCGCGCTCCTCGGCCATGGCGAGCTCTTCCTCGGCCGCCGCAAGGTCTTCCTGCGCCTGCTCGCCCTGCGTATGCCACTGCTCTTGCTGCGCGGTCAGCGTGGCGATCTGCTGCTGGATGCGATTGCGCGATTCCACCACGTAGCGGATCTCGGCTTCCAGGCGGCTGACTTCGGAGTTGGCTTCGTAGAGCGCGCCCTGCGCGGCGTGCATCGCATCGGACGAGGCGTAATGCGCAACGCGCATCGTTTCGAGTTCGGCCTCGATGTGGCGCAACTGCGCGGTCTGCGCTTCCAGGTCGATCTGCGCCTGCTCAATGGCACGCTGATGGCGTTCCTGCTCGCCCTGCGCTTCTCGCTTGCGCAGCAGCCACAGCAGGTGCTGCTTCTCTTCGCCGTCGGCCTGCAGCGCCTGGAAGCGTTGCGCAACTTCAGCCTGGCCCTCGAGCTTTTCGAGGTTGGAGCCGAGTTCGCGCAGGATGTCTTCCACGCGTGTGAGGTTTTCGCGCGTGTCGGAGAGGCGGTTTTCGGTTTCGCGGCGGCGTTCCTTGTACTTCGACACGCCCGCGGCTTCTTCCAGGAAGATGCGCATGTCATCGGGCTTGGCCTCGATGATGCGCGAGATCATCCCCTGCCCGATGATGGCGTAGGCGCGCGGCCCAAGGCCCGTGCCGAGGAAGATGTCCTGGATGTCGCGGCGGCGCACCGCCTGGTTGTTGATGAAGTACGAGGAGGTGCCATCGCGGCTCAGCACGCGCTTGACCGCCACCTCGGCGTATTGGCTCCACTGGCCGGCGGCGCGGCCTTCCGCGTTGTCAAAGACGAGTTCGACACTGGCCCGGCCAGCCGGCTTGCGCTGGGTCGAGCCGTTGAAGATGACGTCCTGCATCGATTCGCCACGGAGTTCCGCGGCGCGTGATTCGCCGAGCACCCAGCGCACGGCGTCGATGATGTTGGATTTACCGCAACCGTTCGGACCGACGATGCCGACAAGCTGGCCCGGAACATGAAAATTGGTCGGATCGACGAAAGACTTGAAGCCTGCGAGCTTGATCGAAGAGAGGCGCACGTTGTGTTCGTCTCGAAGGGATCAGAAAAGGGGGATAAAGCGGGCGCCCCAGGAACGCGCCTTTGTCATCACACCAACGCCGTGCGGCGCGGAGTGACAAGGCACGCCCCAGGGGCGCGGATGGCGCCATCATACCATTCGCACCCCGCCCTCCCGCCAATCAAATCGCTACAAAAATGGACGAAATTTGCGGCGCTAGAGAGCAAATTGCTGCAGTTTTGTAAGCAGTTTCGCCTTCATGGCAAATCACGTCAGTCCGGACGGCGCGTGCGCGAACGTTCCGGCGTGGCGAGCCAGTCGAGCAACGCATTGTGCAGCGCATCAGGATCCTGGATTTGCGGCGCATGGCCCGCGTCCGGGAATTCCACCAGCGTCGCGCGCGGGATGGCCTTGGCGGCGGCACGGCCCAGTTCGGGGTAATGCCCCAGCTGCGCCCGTGCTTCGGGCGGCGCAGCGTCCTTGCCGATGGCGGTGGTGTCTTTCTGGCCGATGAGCAGCAGCGTCGGCGGGCGCAACCGGCCGAACTCATAGACGACGGGCTGCGTGTAGATCATGTCGTACAGCAGCGCGGAATTCCACGCCACCAGATCGCGCCCCGGGCCGCGGTACATGCCGGCCAGCATCTGGACCCACGGTTCGTATTGCGTGCGCCATTGCCCGGCGTAGTACGTGGATTGCTCGTAGGCGCGAATGCGCTCGGCGGTGGTTTGCTTCTCTCGCGCGAACCACTGGTCGACGCTCAAGGACGGCACACCCTTGGCCTTCCAGTCTTCCAGGCCGATTGGGTTGATCATTACCAGCCGGGACACCGCGTTCGGATACATCAGCGCGTAGCGCACCGCCAGCATGCCGCCCGTCGAATGGCCGATCATGATGGCCTGCTCGATCCCGAGCGACGCCAGCAACGCATGCGTATTGCTCGCCAGTTGCTGGAACGTGTACTGATACGCGCGCGGTTTGCTCGATTTGCAGAAGCCGATCTGATCCGGGGCGATCACGCGGTAGCCGGCACCCGTCAGCGCGGCGATCGTGCCTTCCCAGGTGGCCGCGCAGAAGTTCTTGCCGTGCAGCAGCACCGCCACCTGACCGTTGGGCTGCTTGGGTGCGACGTCCAGATAAGCCATCTCCAGTGCACTGCCCTGCGACTCGAACTTGAAAAGCTTGACCGGCGCCGGGTAATCGAAACCTTCCAGGCGCGGGCCATACGCGGGGCCGGTCTCTGCAGGGGCGGCGTGCGCGGCCGCAGCGGCAGTCGACAGTGCAAACGTCAGCGCGATTGAAATCGAACGAAGCAACATCGGCAACTCCTTGGTTGGTTTGCGAAACGCCGCAGCCTACTTGCGCCGCGACAGCCCCGACAGCGCCCCGGCCAGGATGATGCACGCGCCGCCCAGCATCTCCTGAGGGGACAGACGCTCAGCCGTCAGCAGCGCCGACGACACGGCCGCGACCACGATTTCGAACAGCATCAGCAACGCCGCACGATTGGCCGGCAAGCGTTGCAGGCCGCGCTGCACCATCGCATTGCCGCCGACCAGCACGCAGGCCATGCCCGCCAGCAGCAGCCACGTATTGCCCTGTGAAAAAGCCGCCGGCACCGTGCGCACGCCATCGAGCAGCAGCGCAGCCGGAAAACCCACCAGCGCGCAACCTGTGAAGACAACCACGGTGCGCATTTCCGGGCGCATGGTCGGATGACGCTGCCCCGCCAAGCGGGACAGCACGTTGTTGCACGCAAAAGCGAGCCCAGCAACCAGCCCCGCCCATTCCGCCGCTGAACCCGGCCACGGCGTGCCGGCCTCGCCCGACCACAGCATCATCATCGCGCCCGACAGCGCCAGCGCGAGCAGCACACCGCCGCGCCACCCCAGCCGCTCGTGCAGCCACAGGCGCGCCAGCAGGGCCGTCCATACCGGGGTCAGATAGAACAGGAGCAGCACCCGCATGACCGTGCCGTGCACCGTGCCCCAGACGAAACCCGCGTTGGTGATACCCGCCGCGATCCCGAGCGCCGGAATCAGCCACGACCACTGGAACGTTGAAAAGTGACGACGCAGCACCACCGCGGCCAGCACGGCCGCAGCCGCACCCGTCATTGACGACGCCAGCATGCTGCCAAGACCCCAGCCGGCCAGCAGGCGATACGGATACCAGGAAATGCCCCAGACCGACGCGCCCACAAGGATGAAGAGTGCCGCCGCCCATTGCGGCTCGTGATGGCAGGCGCTATCCGCTGCGGGCGCCGAAGAAGCAATCGTTGTCATGTGACCAATAAAAAAAACGGCGGGAATCCGCCGCTTCCTGCAATGTCCGAGGTGACTGGCCACGCGGTAAGCACACGTTGGCCGTATAATTTCGGGCTTCCCGGCAAGCGCCAAGCTTGCCCGCTGACCAGCCCAACACCGCCGCCCAACACCGTGAATCCGCGCCTGTCCGCCCTGCAGCCGTATCCGTTCGAGAAACTGAAAGCGCTCGTCAAGGACGTGACGCCCAGCGCCGTCCATACGCCGATCAGCTTCGGTATCGGCGAGCCCAAGCATCCGACGCCGGCCCTGGTGAAAGACGCACTGACGGCGGCGCTCGGCGGGCTGGCGAATTATCCCACGACGCTTGGCTCCGATGCACTGCGACAGTGCATCGCCGCATGGCTGGAACGCCGCTACGGCTTGCCCAAGGTCGATCCGGCCACCGAGGTCATCCCGGTCAACGGCTCGCGCGAAGCGCTGTTCTCGTTCGCGCAGACCGTGATCGACGGCAGCAAGCCCGGCGCCCGCGTGCTGTGCCCGAACCCGTTCTACCAGATCTACGAAGGCTCGGCGCTGCTGGCCGGCGCCACGCCGCTGTTCGCCAACAGCGACCCGGCGCGCAACTATGCGCCCGATTTCGCTGCGATCACGCCCGAAGAATGGCGCAACGTGCAGCTCGTCTTCGTATGCAGCCCCGGCAACCCGACCGGCGCCGTGCTCACGCTCGAAGACTGGAAGCAGCTCTTCGCGCTGTCGGACGAATACGGCTTCATCATCGCGTCGGACGAGTGCTACTCCGAAATCTATTTCGACGAGGCCAACCCGCCGCTGGGCGCGCTGCAGGCGGCACACCAGCTGGGTCGCGGCTTTGATCGCCTGGTGATGTTCTCGAGCCTGTCCAAGCGCTCCAACGTGCCGGGCATGCGCTCCGGTTTCGTGGCCGGCGACGCCAAGCTGCTCAAGGCATACCTGCTGTATCGCACGTATCACGGCAGCGCGATGAGCCCGTCGGTGCAATCCGCTAGCATCGCGGCGTGGAACGACGAGACCCATGTGCGCGACAACCGCGCGCAGTACGTCAAGAAGTTCCAGCAGGTCACGCCAATGCTCGCCGAGGTGCTGGACGTGGCCCTGCCCGACGCAGCCTTCTACCTGTGGGCCAACGTCAAGCGCACGGGCCTGTCGGACACCGAATTCGCACGCCAACTGCTGGCGGCCAAGAACGTCGCCGTGCTACCCGGCAGCTATCTCGCCCGCGAGGCGCACGGTACGAACCCGGGCCAGGACTATGTGCGCATCGCCCTGGTGGCCGGCGTGGACGAATGCCTGGAAGGCGCGCGCCGCATCGTCGAGTTCTGCCAGCAACGCTGACCCCTTACCCTTTTTCGAATTTCTCCTAGAGCGAACACAGCCATGACGCAACAACTGCAATCCCTGATCGATCAAGCGTGGGAAGACCGCGCCAACCTGTCGCCCAAGGCCGCTCCGGCCGATGTCCGCGAAGCCGTCGCCAACGTGATCGGCCAGCTCGATCGTGGCGCGCTGCGCGTGGCCGAGAAGAAGGACGGTGAATGGATCGTCAATCAGTGGATCAAGAAGGCCGTGCTGCTGTCGTTCCGCCTGGAAGACAACGCGCCGATGGCTGCCGGCGGCTTCACGCAGTTCTACGACAAGGTGCCGAGCAAGTTCGCCAACTACACGGCCGAAGACTTCGCGGCGGGTGGCTTCCGCGTGGTGCCGCCGGCCGTGGCGCGCCGTGGCTCGTTCATCGCCAAGAACGCCGTGCTGATGCCGTCGTACGTGAACATCGGCGCTTACGTTGACGAAGGCACGATGGTTGACACCTGGGCCACCGTCGGTTCGTGCGCACAGATCGGCAAGAACGTTCACCTGTCGGGCGGCGTGGGCATCGGCGGCGTGCTGGAGCCGCTGCAGGCCAACCCGGTCATCATCGAAGACAACTGCTTCATCGGCGCCCGCTCGGAAGTCGTGGAAGGCGTGATCGTTGAAGAGAACTCGGTGATCTCGATGGGCGTGTACCTGGGCCAGTCGACCAAGATCTACGACCGCGAAACCGGTGAAGTCAGCTACGGCCGTATTCCGGCGGGCTCGGTGGTGGTGGCGGGCAACCTGCCGTCGAAGGATGGCACGCACAGCTTGTACTGCGCTGTGATCGTCAAGAAGGTCGACGCGAAGACGCGCGCCAAGGTTGGCCTGAACGAGCTGCTGCGCGGCGACTAAGCGCGAGCGCAAGGCATGCCTGCTAGTCTTGCAGGCATGCCAACCACTTCAAGCGCAGCAATGTCCGAACACCATGCCAAAGGCACCCGCTTCGGCAAGCTGCGTCAACGCATCATGGGTCTTGATCCAAACACCATCGGTACCGTCTTGTCGCTGCTGCCCACCATCCTGGAGCAGGCAAACAAGACCATCGACAAGTTCAAGAACCGCAAGAAAACCGGCACCGGACCTGCCCCCGCAGAAGGCGCCGCGCCCGACCCGAATACACGGATTGCCGAGCTGGAAGCGGCGATCCTGCAGCAGGCCGAATCCGTCAAGCTGCTGGCCGAACAACACGCGATCACCATCGATGCGCTGCGCGACGAAGCCGCGCGGCTGGAGCGCCGCCTCAAGCGCATGACGTGGCTGGCGTCTGTCGGTTTTGCCTTGGCCGTTGCCGCTCTCTCGCTTGCCCTGCAAGCCTCTCGACACTGATTGCGAATCCCACCATGACGACCCTGCATGGCATCCCCAATTGCGACACCGTGAAGAAAGCCCGCACGTGGCTCGAATCGAACGGCGTTGCCTACACCTTTCACGATTTCAAGAAGCAAGGCGTGAGCGCCGACATGCTGGCCGGTTGGCTCAAGCATGTGCCGCTCACCACGCTGCTCAATCGCAAGGGCACCACATGGCGCGCCCTGTCTGACGCCGACAAGGCCCGCGCCGAAGACGAAGCCGGCGCCATCGCGCTGATGCAGGCCAACCCGTCGCTCATCAAGCGTCCGGTGCTCGTGCACGGCAAAAGCGTCAACGTCGGCTTCTCGGCGGATCAGTACGCCGCCCTGTTCTAACCACAACAACATCACCGTGACTGTCGTCATGTCGAACATGCAGCCCACGCTCGCCCTCACCGAAGACCTCATCCGCCGCCGCTCTGTCACGCCCGAAGACAAGGGGTGCCAGGACGTACTGATCGAACGCCTGACCGCTGCCGGCTTCGCATGCGAAACCGTGGTCAGCGGCCCGGACCACTTTCGGGTGACCAACCTGTGGGCCGTCAAGCGCGGCCGCGCCGGCACCGGCGGCAAGCTGCTCGTGTTCGCAGGCCACACCGATGTGGTGCCGACCGGCCCCGTCGAGCAATGGAGTTCCGATCCGTTCGAGCCCACGCACCGTGACGGCAAGCTCTACGCCCGCGGCGCAGCCGACATGAAGACATCGATTGCCGGCTTCGTGGTGGCCTCGGAAGAGTTCGTTGCCAAGCATCCCGACCACGCCGGCTCGATCGGCTTCCTGATCACCAGCGATGAAGAAGGCCCGGCGCACGACGGCACCGTCAAGGTGTGCGACCTGCTGCGCGCACGCGGCGAGCGCCTCGACTACTGCGTGGTCGGCGAGCCGACTTCCGTCTCCACACTCGGCGACATGGTCAAGAACGGACGACGCGGTTCGCTGTCGGGCAAGCTCACGGTGAATGGCGTGCAGGGCCACATCGCCTACCCGCATCTGGCCAGGAACCCGATCCACCTGGCCGCCCCGGCGCTGGCTGAGCTGGCCGCCGCCAAGTGGGACGACGGCAATGCCTATTTCCCGCCGACCACCTGGCAGATGTCGAATATCCACGGCGGCACGGGCGCGACGAACATCATTCCCGGCCACGTCACGATCGACTTCAACTTCCGCTTCTCGACCGCGAGCACACCGGACGGCCTGAAGGCGCGCGTGCACGGCATTCTCGATGCGCACGGCCTCGACTACACGCTCGACTGGACGCTGGGCGGCGAGCCCTTCCTGACCGAGCGCGGTGAACTGTCCGAAGCCCTCGCCTCCGCCATCCAGGCCGAGTGCGGCGTGACAACCGAACTGTCGACCACGGGCGGCACGTCGGACGGCCGCTTCATCGCCAAGATCTGCCCGCAGGTGATCGAGTTCGGGCCGCCGAACGCGAGCATCCACAAGATCGACGAACACGTGGAGGTGGCATTTATCGAGCCCCTGAAAAACGTGTATCGCCGCGTCTTGGAAACCTTGATCGCCTGAGATTGCCCTGATGGCGCGCAACGTCGAGATCAAGGCATGTGTGCGCGATGTGGCTGCGCTCATCGAGCGCGCGGCCGCCATCGCGGATTCCGGCCCCGAACGCATCGAGCAGGACGACACATTCTTCGCCTGCGCAAATGGGCGCCTGAAACTGCGGCAGTTCTCGCCTGAACGCGGCGAGCTGATCCACTACTTCCGCGCGAACAGCGCCGGCCCGCGCGTGTCGGACTACCACATCGTTCCGACCACCGCGCCCGACGCCCTGCGCGACACACTTGCCGCCGCCATCGGCACAGCGGGCCGGGTCATCAAGGTGCGCCAGCTTTATCTCGCCGGCCAGACGCGCATTCATGTCGATGCAGTGAAAGACCTCGGCGATTTCGTCGAACTCGAAGTCGTGCTGCGCGATACGCAGTCCGAAGACGACGGCGTAAAGACCGCCCACCAACTGATGCACGCCCTCGGCATTGCCGAATCCGACCTGCTCGACGTGGCCTACGTCGACCTGCTCGCTGCCACCCAACGCTGAGCCACATTTCACGCCACCCATGACCACGCCAACCCTCCCCACCTCCCACCCGTTCACCACCGTGCGCGACCTGCTGCGCTACGCCGTGTCGCGTTTCACCGCTGCGGGCCTCGTCTTCGGCCACGGCAGCGAGAATGCCTACGACGAAGCCGCTTACCTGATCCTGCACACGCTGCACCTGCCGATCGACACGCTGGAGCCGTTCATGGACGCGCGCCTGCTGCCCGAAGAAGTGGCCGCCGTGCTGAAAGTGATCGAGCGCCGCGCTGTCGACCGCGTGCCCGCCGCGTACATCACGCACGAGGCATTCATGCACGGCATGCGCTTCTATGTGGACGAGCGGGTGATCGTGCCGCGCAGCTTCATCGGCGAATTGCTCGAAGACGGGCTGGAGCCGTGGATTGACCAGGAGGACGGCCCGACCGATGTGCTGGAGCTGTGCACCGGCTCGGGCTGCCTGTCGATCCTGGCTGCGCTGCAATGGCCCAATGCGACCATCGATGCCGTGGATCTGTCGCCCGATGCACTGGTGGTGGCCAATCGCAATGTCGACGAATACCGCCTGCAAGACCGCATCCGCCTGCACGAGGGCGACCTGTATGCGCCGCTGCCGCCGGGCGTGCATTACGACGTGATCCTGACGAACCCGCCGTACGTAAACGAAGCGTCGATGCAGGCGCTGCCGCCCGAGTATCGTGCCGAACCGCACATGGCGCTGGCCGGCGGCAACGACGGCATGGACATCGTGCGCCGCATCCTGGCCGATGCACCGCGCCACCTGAAGCCGCACGGCGTGCTGGTGGTGGAAATCGGCAACGAGCGTGAAAACGTTGAGGCGGCGTTCCCGGATCTCGACTTGATCTGGCTGCCGACAAGCGCGGGCGAAGACCAGGTGTTCTTGGTGACGCGCGAGGCGCTTTAAGCGAATGAGGTTCCGAACCGCACGCATGGGGTTCGGAACTCAGCAGGTTGGCGTTCGGAACGCCATGGTCCGGGTTGCGAACGCCGTGTTTCTGGTTCCAAACGCCACAATTAGAGTTCAGAACTCGGTGTGTGGCGTTCGGAACGCCGGGTCTCCGAGTTCCGAACCCCACATATCAGGTTCTGGACTCGGTGATTGCCGTTCAGAACCTCATGCGCCGGGCTTTGAACCCCGCATTTGACGTTCGGAACCCGACGCGCCGACTGCAATACTCAGGCGAGAACGCAACGGCCGCCATATCCGAAACAGCCGTCACAGCCTCAGGACTTCACCTCATCACAGGCGTCTTTCACGACGCAGATCGAAAAGCGCTTATCGAACACTTGGCCGCTCGGGCAGTGGTCGAAGACGGCTTGCAACTGGGCGTCGCAGGTCGCGTAGGCGGTGGTGCAGTTGGTGCGCACGGGTTGCTTCGGACCGCGGTTGGTTCCGTCGTCGATCATGAAGCGGCCCGAGGGCGCGGGGCATTTGAATTCTGCGGCGGCCTTGGCGAGCGCGGCGGCAGCCTTTTCGGCCTTCGACGTCTGCGGCGTGGGTGGGTTCGGGGATGGGCGACGGTCGCAAGCCGTTAGTGCTAGCGCACACAGCAGCATGCCGAGTGTGAGTGCGCGGGTCATGGGGGGACTCCTTCGAGGTTGGATGTCCTGAAGTTTACGCTGCGATGTGCGTTTTTGGTCCATCCCCCCGTTTCGTCCCCTGCCGGGGCCGACCTACTTTCTTTGTCTTGCCAAAGAAAAGTGGGCAAAGAAAGGCGCGCCCGAGATGGCGAAAGATTCCTTGAATTTATGTCGCAGAGAGGGGAAGGGAAAACTCGCTTCGCTCAGACAGTTTCCCTTCCTTTTTCCTCTCTGCAACAGAAATTCAAGGCGCCATCTAGGGCATGAACGGCCGAACCGTCGGGGCGCGTGCGCTGGCGCCGTGAGATGCCGAGCTGGTGCTTAACGCAGCATCGCCGACATGGCGGAGAGGCTGTTGAGCATGCGCACGGCATGTTCCACGGAGTCGGCGGCGAAGCGGAGCATCGTGCCGTCGACGCGCTCCAGGGCGGGCCATTGGCAGAACAGGTCGGCCAATGCGGGCGTTTGCGTTTGCAGGCGGCACACGATCGGTGCCTGGAGGCGCAGCGGCATGCTGAAATGGCCTCGCCGCACCGTGGCTTTCACCGCTGCGTAGATGGCCTCGCACGACTGCTCGGGCGAGAGCGATGTGCCGGCGTTCTGCCCTTCGGCCTGCTTGGTTTCGACGAACGTGGTGTGCGGCAGCAGCGGCTTGGTTTCCTTGATGAACACATCGTCGCCGCTGGCAACGGCCACCGGCACGCCGCGCTCGCCGGCCAGGGCGCCGTAGAGGCCGGCTTCGCCCAGTTCCTGTTCGTTGAACCAGACGCGCGCAAACGCAAAGCTGTTGATGGTATGCGCCAGCACACCGCGGCTGCCGGCACGGGCGTGGTAGCCGATCATGCAGACGGCATCGCAGCCGTCCACGCCGGCCATCATGCTCAGGTAACGCGGCTTGCCGAGAACGAAGCGTGCGCGGCGGTCGATGGAATCGGGGATGAGGTTGCGGAAACCTCCGTGCGAATCGTTGACCAGCACGTCCGTAGCGCCACCGTCGAAGGCACCACGCACGGCGGCGTCGGCTTCGGCGGTCATCCAGCGGCGGGCGCGTTCGTATTCGCCGTTGCCGGCGCGCGTCTGCTCGGGGTGGAACACGTTGGCCACGCCTTCGATGTCGGCGGAGATCAGGATTCGCATGAGGTCAGGTCAGAGCAATTCGGTCAGTGCGCGGCGCGTGTTGCCGTCGCGGCCGGTGACGGCCGTCGCGTGGAACAGCGCGTGCGCGATGGCTTGTTCGACGCTGTCGGCGGCGGCCTGGAACAGCGGGTCGAGGTGCGATTCGTGTGTCATGGCGACGGCCGGCATGGCGCGGCTGCCTTCGTGCGGCACGGTGTATGCGGTGGAGAATGCCAGCGCGATGTCGCCGCTGCCATGGCCGAAGACGGACCCGGTGCGTGCCAGACCGGCGCCCGCGCGCAAAGCGAGGCGGCGCAACTGGCGCGCGTCGAGCGGCGCGTCGGTGGCAAGCAGCATGATGATCGAGCCCTTCTCCGGCTCCGGTGTGCCGGCGGCCAGCGCTTTCGCTAGCGCCGCACCGACGTGGCGCCCAGCAAGCGTCAGGTTTTCCGTCACACCAAAGTTGGACAGCACCAGCGCGCCGACCGTGCGCTGCGCGCCGTCGGCGAGCGTCACCACGCGCGAAGCCGAGCCGATACCACCTTTCACGCCAAACGAGGACATCCCCCGCCCTGCCCCCACCGCGCCCTGCTCGAACGTTTCGGCTGCCGCAGCGCAGGCCGCATCGTAGTGCACATCCTGCACAGCAAATGCTTGCAGGTCGTTCAGGTAGCCGTCGTTGCATTCGAAGACGAGCGGATTGACGGTCGACCATGCGCGACCGATCTGCGGGTTGGCCGCAACCGCCTGGCGGATCTGCGCCTGCGCCACGGCGCCCACGGCAAACGTGTTGGTCAGCGCAATCGGCGTTTCCAGCACGCCCAGCTCATCCACCTGCACCAGGCCGATGCTCTTGCCGAAGCCGTTAAGTACGACGCTGGCGGCCGGCACCTTGTCGAGGAACGGGTCCCCGGCGTGCGGGCGTACCACGGTCACGCCGGTCTGGATGTCGCCGCCGGCAATCGTGGCGTGGCCGACGGCGACGCCAGCCACGTCGGTGATGCTGTTGCGTGTGCCGGCCGGCAGAGCGCCAATGTGCGGAAGGCTCAAAGACATGCGAACCAACTCAGCGGCGATCGATCTTCGGATCCAGCGCATCGCGCAGGCCGTCGCCCAGCAGGTTGAATGCCAGCACGGTCAGGAAGATGGCCAGGCTCGGGAAGATGGCCACATGCGGCGCGGTCACCATGTCGGCGCGCGCCTCGTTGAGCATCGCGCCCCACTCCGGCGTGGGCGGCTGGGCGCCCAGGCCCAGGAACGAGAGGCTCGCCGCGGTGATGATCGAGGTACCGATCCGCATCGAGAAGTACACGACGATGGACGAAATCGTGCCCGGCAGGATGTGCCGCATGATGATTGTCCAGTCGGATGCGCCGATGCTGCGTGCGGCTTCCACATACGTCAGGTGCTTGAGCATGAGCGTATTGCCGCGCACCAGCCGCGCAAATGCTGGAATGCTGAACACCGCCACGGCGAAGATCACGTTGATCATGCCGTTGCCCAGGATGGCCACGATGCCGATGGCCAGCAGAATGCCGGGGAAGGCGAACAGCACGTCGGAAATGCGCATGACGATGCGGTCCCACCACCCTTCGTAGTAGCCGGCCAGCAGGCCGAGCATGGTGCCCACGATGGCGCCGATGATGACCGACACGAAGCCCGCTTCCAGCGAGATGCGCGTGCCCATCAGGATGCGGCTGAAGATGTCGCGGCCCAGCGAATCGACGCCGAACCAATGCTGCGCCGACGGGCCCGCGTTGAGCGCGTCGTAATCGAAATAGTTTTCCGGGTCGAACGGCACGATGTGCGGCGCGAGGATGGCGATCACCGCCAGCGCGATCACGAACACACCGGCGCCCATCGCCAGATGCTGCTTGCGGAACTTGCGCCAGAATTCGGTCCACGGGGTGCGGACAGGTTCGCTGGCGGCTTGCGGCACAACGGCCGGACTGGTTACCTGGGTCATGGCCGTCTCCTTACTTCTTGTAGCGGATGGTCGGGTTGATCACGGTGTACAGCATGTCCACCACCAGGTTGATCAGGATGAACTCCAGCGAGAACAGCAGCACCTCGGCCTGGATGACCGGGTAGTCGCGCATCTCCACCGCATCCACCAGCAGGCGACCGAGGCCCGGCCAGTTGAACACCTTTTCCACGACGATCGAGCCGCCCAGCAGAAAGCCGAACTGCAGGCCCATCATCGTCACGACCGGGATCATCGCATTGCGCAGGCAATGCTTGATGACCACTACCGTCTCGCGCACGCCCTTGGCACGGGCGGTGCGCACGAAATCTTCCTGCAGCACTTCCACAAACGATGCACGCGTGAAGCGCGCCATCACGGCGGCCACCGCAGCGCCCAGCGTGAGCGACGGCAGGACGTAGTGCTTCCAGGTGTCCGCACCGATGGACGGAAGCCAGCCGAGCTGCACCGAGAAGACTTCCATGAACAGCATGCCCAGCGCGAATGCGGGGAACGAGATGCCGGACACGGCGAGCGTCATGCCCAGACGGTCCGGCCACTTGTTGCGCCATACGGCAGACGTGATGCCGATCACCATGCCGAAGATCACCGCCCAGACCATGCTGGCAATCGTCAGGTTGAGCGTGGGCCAGAAGCGCTCGCCAATCTCTTCGCTCACCGGTCGCTTGGTGCGGATCGAGTTGCCGAACTCGCCGCGCAGCGCGTTGGCGAAGAAGCGCACGAACTGCTCGTGCATCGGCTTATCAAGCCCGAGGTCAGCACGGACCAGCTCGACGGTGGCCGGGTCCGCTTCGGGGCCCGCAGCCAGTCGCGCCGGGTCGCCCGGCAACAGGTGCACGAACAGGAACACCAACACTGCCACGATCAGCAGTGTCGGGATCACGCCCAGCACACGTTTAATGAAGTAGTTCAGCATGGCAAATCCACCGCAGGCGGCAATTCAATGGCCCGCGCAACAGGTGCGCGGGCCGGTACGGCAATGAGACTTATTGCTTGATGTCGATGTCGTCGAAGCTGAACGAACCATCCGGTGCCACGTAGGCACCCGACAGACGCTTCGAGCGCGCGTAGACGATCTTCTCCGTCACCAGGAAGGCCCACGGTGCGTCTTCCCAGATGCGCTTCTGAGCATCGGTGTAGAGCTTCGACTTTTCAGCGCGATCGGTCGTGCGCAGTGCGCCGGCGATGTCGGCATCCACCTGCTCGTTCTTGTAGTACGCGGTGTTGAACGACTTGGGCGGCATGGCTTCGGATGCCAGCAACGGACGCAGCGCCCAATCCGACTCACCCGTAGACGACGACCAGCCTGCGTAGTACATGCGCACGCCGGCGTCTTCCGGCTTGGGCACGCTTTCCACGCGCTCGACGCGCTGGCCGGCTTCCAGCGCCAGCACCGAAGTCTTGATGCCGACCTGGGCCAGTTGCTGCTGCACGAACTGGATGATCTTTTGTGCGGTCGTGTGGTTATAGGCCGACCACAGTTGCGTCTCGAAGCCGTCCGGATAGCCGGCTTCCTTCAGCAACTCTTTGGCCTTCGCCGGGTTGTACGGCCACGGGCCCAGCTTGACGGAGTAATCCACGCCCGGCGGCACCACCCCTTCGGCCGGCACGGCGTAACCCGCAAACGCCACCTTGGTCAGCGCATCCTTATTAATGGCGTAGTTGATGGCCTGACGCACCTTGGGGTTATCGAACGGCTTCACCTTGGTGTTGAAGCTGACATAGCGCTGGATGATCGACGGCGCTGCAATCAGGTCAACCTTCGGGCTGCTCTTGAGCACCGCAGCCTGCTCGAACGGAATCGTGAACGCGAAGTCGGCCTCGCCCGTCTGCATGATGGTGGCGCGCGTGTTGTTGTCGACCACCGGCTTCCAGGTGATGGTGTCGACCTTCGGCAGGCCGTGCTTCCAGTAGCCGTCGAACTTCTTGCCCTTCAGGTAATCGGTCTGCTTCCACTCGACAAATTCAAACGGGCCCGTGCCAACCGGATGGAAAGCGATGTCCTTGCCGTACTTCTTGAGCGCCGTGGGCGAAATCATGGCCGCCGACGGGTGGGCCAGCACGTTGATGAACGGCGAGAACGGCTCCTTGAGCGTCACGCGTGCGGTGTACGGGTCAACCACTTCGGTTTTGGCCACGCGGTTGAACAGCACGAAACGCTTGAGCTTGTTGGCCGGGTCGGTCACGCGGTCCAGGTTGGCCTTGACGGCGTTGGCATCAAACGTGGTGCCGTCGTGGAACTTCACGCCCTTGTGCAGCTTGAACGTATAGACCAGGCCATCCTTGCTGACTTCGTAGCTGTCGCACAGCACGTTGACCAGCTTCATGTCCTTGTCGAAGCCGAACAGCCCTTGATAGAACGATTTGGCGGCGCTGAACGACAGCGTGTCGTTGGCGTCGTACGGGTCCATCGTGGTGAAGGTCGAGTAGACCGCCATCACGGCGTCCTTGGCGGCAAAGGCCGGCATGGTGAATGCCGCCAGCGCCAGGCCGCTGGCAACCATGGCTGCGCGCGGGGCAAAAGAGAATCGATTGAACATGTCCTTCCTCCTCAAAGAAGTTTTTGACTTCACTGCGTTCTTCATTGCTTTCAATACGCGCCGCCAATCGAATGGCGGGCAACAAAGTGGTCTGGCGCCACTTGCACCAACGGCTGCACCACCGGCATGTCGCCAATGGCACGGATCGGGCTGGGAATTTCGTGCGTGGAGAGTTCTCGCTTCAGATGGCGGCGCGCCGGGTCTGCAATCGGCACGGCCGACATCAGCTTCTTCGTGTAGGGATGCTGCGGGTTTTCGAAGATTGCGCGGCGCGGGCCGATCTCGACGATCTGGCCGAGATACATCACCGCCACGCGATGGCTGATGCGCTCCACCACCGCCATGTCGTGCGAGATGAACAGGAACGCGACGCCAAACTCCTTCTGCAGGTCGAGCATCAGGTTGACGATCTGCGCCTGGATCGACACGTCCAGCGCGGACACCGACTCGTCGGCAATCACCACCTTCGGGTTCAATGCCAGCGCGCGCGCAATGCAGATGCGCTGGCGCTGCCCGCCGGAGAACTCGTGCGGATAGCGCGACGCATGCGCGGCCTGCAGGCCCACCTTGTCGAGCAGCCATTCCACGCGTTGCTGCGCCTCTTTGCCGGAGGCCACCTTGTGCACCAGCAGCGGCTCCATGATGGAGTAGCCGACCGGTACGCGCGGGTCCAGCGAGGCGAATGGGTCCTGGAAGATGAACTGGATGTTTCGGCGAAGCGTCTGGAGCGCGGGCCCCTTCAACTCGCCGATGTTCTGGCCGGCAAATTCGATGCTGCCACTCTGGCACTCCACCAGACGCAAGAGCGACCGTCCCGTCGTCGACTTGCCGCAGCCCGATTCGCCGACCAGCGCCAGCGTCTCACCAGGGTAGAGATCAAAACTGACCTGCTCCACCGCATGCACCCGGCGCGTGACGCGGCCGAAGATGCCCGTGGGCACGTCAAAGCGCGTGACGAGATCACGCACACGCAAAATGGGTTGCACATCGTGCGACGCTGCCGGTTGCGGCGTCGTATCCACCGCGGCGGACGTGCCGTCCACCCGCAACAGCGGAAAACGCGCGGGGCCATCGGTGCCTTGCATCGAGCCCAAGCGCGGCACAGCTGACAGCAGCGCACGCGTGTACGGATGCGCGGGCTGCGCGAAGACGGTAGCCGATGGGCCCTCTTCAACGCGGTCGCCCTTGTACATCACGAGCACGCGGTCGGCCACTTCCGCCACCACACCCATGTCATGCGTGATGAACACGACCGCCATGTGCAGCTCCTGCTGCAGCGCGCGAATCAGTTGCAGGATTTCCGCCTGGATAGTCACGTCCAGCGCGGTGGTCGGCTCATCCGCAATCAGCAACGACGGTTTGCATGAAAGCGCCATCGCAATCATCACGCGCTGGCGCATACCGCCCGACAATTGGTGCGGATAGCGCCCCAGCACATTGCGCGCTTCCGGAATGCGCACCAGCTCCAGCATGCGCAGCGCCTCGGCCTTGGCTTCGCTGGCGGGCTTGCCCTGGTGCAGGCGGATCGATTCGGCAATCTGCTCGCCCACGGTGAACACCGGGTTGAGCGAGGTCATCGGCTCCTGGAAGATCATCGCGATGTCGGCGCCGCGCACGCCGCGCATGGCCGCCGGGCTGGCGTTGGCCAAGTCCAGCACTTCGCCGTTGCGGCGGCGCAGATGCATCTGCCCCCCAACGATCTTGCCGCCGCCGTGCTCCACCAGCCGCATCAGCGCCAGCGACGTCACCGACTTGCCCGAGCCCGATTCGCCCACCACAGCCAGCGTCTCGCCCCGGTCGACGTGGAACGACAGATTGCGCACCGCGTCGACCACGCGCTCAGACGTGGCAAAGCGCACGCTCAGGTCTTGCACTTGCACGATGCGCTGATCGGGCATCGCAATGACGCTGTTGGCACTCGGCTGTTTGGTTGCTGTCACGAAAAATCTCCTGCTGTCCTGCCTGGCGGCTTCGGCCTCTTACCGATAGATCGACACGACAGGCGCTTGCGCGCCGCGTGCGAACCCGCGGTACATCCCTTCTGTGTTGAACGGCAACGCGACGTTGCCTTGCGTGTCCACGGCAATCAGCCCGCCGCGGCCGTTGATGGCCATCAGCTTGCGCATGACCACGTCGTCGGTTGCATCGGCCAGTGACTTGCCGACGTATTCCATCTGCGCGGCAACGTCGTAGGCAGCCACGGCGCGGATGAACATCTCGCCCGTGCCGGTGCACGACACCGCCGCGACGTTGTTCGCAAAGCAACCGGCGCCAACGATGGGCGTATCGCCCACCCGGCCGACCTTCTTGTTGGTGACGCCGCCCGTGGAGGTGGCAGCCGCCAGGCGCCCTTGCGCGTCGCATGCCACGGCGCCCACGGTGCCGAACTTGTTGTCCGGGTCGATGGGTGCAGCCTCTTTGGCCATGAGCGACGCGGCATCGTGATCGAGCAGCGCCATACCGTCTTGCTGGCGGGCGCGCTGCCATTGGGCGTAGCGCGCTTCGGTGTAGTAGTAATCCGGCTCGACAAACTCCAGGCCCTGCGCTTGCGCGAAAGCCTCGGCGCCTTCGGAGGTGAACAGCACGTGTTCGCTGCGCTCCATCACCGCGCGGGCCGCGAGAATCGGATTGCGCAGGCGCTTGACGCAGGTGACTGCGCCGGCCGCCAGCGTGGCGCCGTCCATGATCGACGCATCGAGCTCGTAGGTGCCGGCACTGGTCAGCACCGCGCCCTTGCCGGCGTTGAACAGCGGGCACTCTTCGAGCAGGCGCACGGCTTCGGTCACAGCATCCAGGGCGCTGCCGCCATCCACGAGGATGCGCTGCCCTGCGGCCAGGATGTCGTTCAGCGCCTGCTGGTAGGCGGCTTCCTTGTCGGCACTCATGGCCGTACGGGTGATGGTGCCGGCGCCGCCGTGAATGGCGAGGATGGGCGTAGTCATGCGTGGCTCGATGTAAATCAGTTTTCAGCGGTGCGTTTGCGGCCGCGTCGGGTGGTCGTCGGTGTGCCGGGAGCGTTCGCGGCGTCGTTGGCGCGCGGCGCCGGGGCGGTATGCAGCCACGGCAGCACGAATTCAGTCAGGCGTTCGGCCGATTCCAGCGAATGCGCCGAGCGATGCGCCACCGCGCCGCACAGCGCCTCGAACAGCGCCACGGCAGCCGTGTCCGACGTGGCCGAGAACTGCCGCTCCGGCCGCGCATACAACGCAATGTCGGCCAGCGGGGCGAGCGGCGATGTGGGGCTGTCGGTCAGCGCCAGCAGCTGGCAGCCTTGCTTGCCGGCCTGCTTGGCCAGCGTGATGGTGTCCGCCGCATAACGCGGGAAAGCGATGGCGATCAGCAGATCCTTCGGTCCGATCTTGCGCAGTTGGCGCGCTGCATCGGATGCGCCGCCCGGCTGCGAAACGGAGATCACCGTGTCGCAGTAAAGATCGAGCCCATGGCGCAGCAGCCCCGCCAGATAGCCGCTGGCGCCAAAGCCCATCACGTAGATGCGCTGTGCGCCGAGGATGGCGTCGACCGCGCGTTCGCATGCCGCCGCGTCAAGCATGCGGCGCGTAGCGTCAAGATTGGCGATGTCTTCGTTGAGCGAGGCGGCGAAGATCTCCGCGCTGGTGGCCGGGCGTGCCAGCTCGTGGCGCAGTTTCTCTACCGGCGCGAGCGTCGCTTCGAAGCCGCGCAGCAGCCCGGCACGGAACTGCGGATAGCCGTCAAAGCCCAGCGCGAGCGCAAAGCGGTTGGCCGTGGCAATCGACATGTCCACCGCGGCGGCAAACTCGTCGATGCGCATGGTGGCAGCGCGGAACGGATTCGCCAGCACGTATTCCGCCATGCGCTGGTGCGCGGGCGTGAGCGTGGCCAGGGCCGCTCCAATGCGCTCGGAGACCGTCGCATCTGCGGCAAATGCGCCTTTCGACACATCCGTACGCTTGCTGGTGGATTTCGCCATGTTCCTGGGCCGTGAAAATTTTGTGTAAATGTATTTTCACGAATCGGCCATGTAAAGAAAAAAACTTTCACAGGGACTTATGGTTTTCCCTAGGTCGAAGGCCCGCGCACGGATCGAGGGCGAGCGTGGCCTCGTCACGGTGCAATGCACCAGTCCAAACGCCGGCGGTGCGCCAGGATCGTGCGACGCAGCACGCTACAATCGCACCCTTCTCCGATTTGCCTTCAAGCGCAGTTTTTCGTGATCCGATTCGACGACCTCGTCCTCCAGCGTGGCACCAAGGTGCTGTTCGACCACGCCACCGCCACACTCAACCCCGGTGAACGGGTCGGCCTTGTCGGCGTAAACGGCAGCGGCAAATCCACGCTGTTTTCCATGCTGCGCGGCGAGCTGCATGCCGATGGCGGCGAAGTCGCCATCCCGCCAACCTGGCAGGTCGCCCACGTGGCGCAGGAAACGCCGGCAGTGGACCGCAGCGCGCTCGACTACACACTCGACGGCGACACCCGCCTGCGCGACATCGAACGCCGCCTAGCAGCAGCCGAAGCCGCGCACGACGGCCACGCGCAGGCCGAAGCCCACACCGCTTTCGCCGATGCCGACGGCTACACCGCCCCGGCACGCGCGCAGGCGCTGCTGCTCGGCCTCGGTTTCACGATGGCGCAGACCACGCAGCCGGTGGCGAGCTTCTCCGGCGGCTGGCGCATGCGTCTGAATCTGGCGCAGGCGCTGATGTGTCCATCCGACCTGCTGCTGCTCGACGAGCCGACCAACCACCTGGATTTGGACGCGGTGGTTTGGCTGGAAGACTGGCTGTCGCGCTACGCCGGCACGCTGGTGATGATTTCGCACGATCGAGAATTCCTCGACGGCGTCTGCAACGTCACGCTGCATATCGAGCACCAGAAGCTCAAGCGCTACGGCGGCAACTACACGCAGTTCGAGACGCAACGCCTGCAGCAGATGGCGCTGCAGGAAGCGTCGTACGCGCGGCAGCAAAAACAGATCGCGCATCTCGAATCGTTCATCACGCGCTTCAAGGCCAAGGCCAGCAAGGCCAAGCAGGCGCAGAGCCGCGTCAAGGCGCTGGAGCGCATGGAGCGTCTCGCGCCCGTGCATGCGGCGGCGGGCTTCTCGTTTGAATTCCGCGAGCCTGAGGCGGCGCCCAACCCGATGCTTACGTTTGAAGGCGTCGATTGCGGCTATCCCGGCCCGAGCGTTGACGAGCCCATCACCATCCTCAAACACCTGACGTTCTCGATCCAGACCGGCCAGCGCATCGGCCTGCTGGGCGCCAACGGCCAGGGCAAGTCGACGCTGGTGAAAACGCTGGCGGAAACGCTGGCGCCGCTGTCCGGCACGATCCGGCGCGGCAAGGGGCTGCAGATCGGCTACTTCGCCCAGCACCAGCTCGAAACGTTGGACGATCACGCCTCGCCGCTGCTGCATCTGGCGCGACTGGCACCCGACGTACGCGAGCAGGAACTGCGCGACTTTCTCGGCAGCTTCAACTTCCGCGGCGACATGGCGACCTCGCCCATCGAGCCGTTCTCGGGCGGCGAGAAGGCGCGCCTGGCGCTCGCCCTGATCGTCTGGCAGCGCCCCAACCTGCTGCTGCTCGACGAGCCGACCAACCACCTGGATCTCGACACGCGCGAAGCGCTCACGATGGCGCTCGCCCAGTTTGACGGCACGCTGATCCTCGTCTCGCACGACCGGCATCTGCTGCGCGCCACGACCGACCAGTTCCTGCTTGTCGGCCAGGGCACCGTCGCTCCGTTCGATGGCGATCTGGACGACTACCGCGACTGGCTACTCAAACAAGCCGCGGCCAAGCGCGCAGCCGCCGGCGCACAGGCGGCTTCGGCCGATGCCGATGGCGCGCCTGCCACCAACCGCCGCGACCAGAAGCGCGAAGAAGCCGCCGAACGTCAACGCTTGAATGCGCTACGCAAGCCGCTGCAAAAGAACGTCGACGCGATCGAAAAACGCATGGCGCCGCTGCAAAAGGAAAAGGCGGAACTCGAAGCCTTCCTCGCCGACGGCGCCGCGTATGAAGACGCCAACAAAACACGCATGATGGAAAGCCTGCGTCGCCAAGCGGAGTTGAACGCCGAACTCGACGAACTCGAAGAGCGCTGGCTCGAGCTGCACGAACAACTCGAACAAATCAATTAAGGCTGGCGCGCCCGGCCAAGGAGACCTGTTGATGACATCGCCCTCGCCGGACACCGCCACGCACCAGCCTCTGGCTGGCGTGCGCGTGCTCGACCTCACGCGCCTGCTGCCCGGCCCGGCCGCCACACGCCACCTGGCCGACCTCGGCGCAGAAGTCATCAAGATCGAAGACCCCGGCGCCGGCGACTACGCGCGCGACATGATGCGCTCCTCCGCCGATCGCGCAGCCGAGCGCCCGAGCCTGTTCTTCCGCTCGCTCAATCGCGGCAAGACCGAAATGCGGCTCGACCTGAAACGCGCCGAAGACCGCGAAGCCCTCATCGAAATCGTGCGCCACGCCGATGTGCTGATCGAAAGCTTCCGCCCCGGCGTCATGGCGCGTCTCGGCGTCGGCTGGGACACCCTGCGTGCGGCCAACCCGGCGCTCGTCATGTGTTCGATCAGCGGCTACGGCCAGGACGGCCCCCTCGCGCAGGCCGCCGGGCACGACATCAACTACGTCGGCTATGCGGGCATGCTCGATCAGCTCGCCAGCGCGGACGGCATGCCCATCGTCCCGAACGTGCAGATCGGCGACCTGCTGGGCGGGGCGCTCACGGCGGTGGTCGGCATCCTTGCCGCGCTGGTCGATGCGCGCGCCACGGGCCACGGCCGCTACGTCGATGTATCGATGACGGATTCGGTGTTCGCGCACAACCTGATGGCGTTCTTTGCCGTCGGCACACGCGGCAAGGCCAGCCCAGCGGGCAGCGACCTCCTCAATGGCGGTGTGCCGTGCTACGGCGTCTATCGCACGGCGGACGACCGCTTCATGGCCGTCGGTGCACTCGAATTGAAGTTCTGGCAGGTGATGTGCGACGTTATCAGCAAGCCCGCATGGAAAGACCAGCACTGGGCGCTTGGCCAACGCGTCGGCGGCGATGAGGCACGGGCCATTCGCGATGAACTGGCTGCGCTCTTCCTGACCGCCACGCAAGCCGAATGGACAGCGCGTTTTGCCGATGCCGATTGCTGTGTCACGCCCGTGTTGCGTATGGAAGAAGCCCTGCAACATCCGCTCTTTGTCGAGCGCAACAGCGTGGTGAAGGAGAACGGCGAGCCCGTGCAGCTCGCCCTGCCGCTAAGGTTTGCCGACTGACGAGTCGGCACGATCCAGCGCATCGAGCAGCCGCCCAGCTTCTTCCAGTTGATGCTGGCTGAACACGCGGATGCCGTGTTGGCGCAGCAGCGCCGCCGTCACGCCCTCGCCTTGCTGCAGCTGGCTGGAAAACGTCCCGTCGTAGAGAAATGCAGAACCGCAAGACGGGCTTCGCTCGGTAAGCACGGCGACTTGCACGCCGGCCCCCTGCGCCGCTTCCAGTGCGCGTTGCGCACCCCGCACAAAGGCCTCGGTGACATCGTGGCCGTGGTGTTCGACGACACGGGCCACGCCGCGCAGGACCGCAGGGCCACCGCCTTCGCCGTGAATTTCCGCAGGCAGACGCGGCACCGGCAAACCGCCGGCCATCTCCGGGCACATCGGCACGATGCGCCCTTCCATCTGCCAGCGCGCCAGGATGCCGCCCTCGGTAGCGACCGTGCCGCCGTCATAGCGCACCGGTTGGCCCAGCAGGCAGGCACTCACCAGCACGCGTTGCATGATCCGCGGCTCCGGCTTAGCGGCGCTCGCGGCGGATCATCCCCACCACCAGCGTCAGCGAAAGAATCAGCAGCCAGATCAGCGACCACACGGGCACCGACAGGCCCAGCACCGGCGGCATCGGCCCGACGCAGAGGCCATCGGCTTCGAACACCTGCGGCAACCATTTGGCAGTCGGCAGCGCGTTGACCCAGTTCTCGATCGGGTCGATCCCGCACGTTGCCTTGGGGTTCAGCAGCAGCGATACGTGATACCCCGCGACGCACAGGCCGGCCAGGCCAGACAGCATGCCCAGCCCATGCCACAGCAGCCGCGTGGCCGACGACAGCGCCGCCAGCAGCGAGAACACGCCGATGCCGAGGAACGCAAACCGCTGCAGGATGCACAGCGGGCATGGCTGCAGCCCCTCAACGTGCTGCAGGTACAGCGCATAGCCGACCACCCCGAAGGAGATCACGGCAATTAGCAGGAAAAAGGCGCGCGAGTTGGCTTGCATGGCGGCGTCAGTTCAGAGGAGTCGTGGAGAAAAGTTGGCGGATTATCGCACCGCAACGGCACACGCATTTTCAAATGACACGAGCGATACCGTTGCGAAATGTTGAACGATCAAGCCTCCAGCGCCCGCACCCGGTCGATGGCCTGCTCAATGCGTTCAACGGCGATGACCTCCAGCCCGTCGATTGCCTGCTTGGGGGCGTTGGATTTCGGGATCACGGCAATCGAGAAGCCCAGCTTGGCAGCTTCCTTCAACCGCTCCTGGCCGCGTGGCGTGGGGCGGATTTCTCCTGCAAGACCGATCTCGCCAAAGACCACCAGCCCACGCGGCAGCGCCTTGTTGCGCATCGACGAATGGATTGCCAGCAGCACCGCCAAGTCCGCCGCCGGTTCAGTAATCTTCACGCCGCCCACCGCGTTCAGGAACACATCCTGGTCAAAGCACGCAATGCCGGCGTGGCGGTGCAGCACCGCCAGCAACATCGCCAGGCGGTTCTGCTCCAGGCCCACCGCAAGACGGCGCGGATTCGGCACGTTGGCCGTGTCCACCAGCGCCTGGATTTCCACCAGCAGCGGCCGCGTGCCTTCCTGGGTTACCAACACGCACGAGCCGGGCACCACTTGCTCGTGCTGCGACAGGAACAGCGCCGACGGATTGGCCACGCCGCGCAGGCCACGCTCCGTCATCGCAAACACGCCCAGTTCGTTGACGGCGCCGAAACGGTTCTTGAACGCCCGCACCAGCCGGTAGGCCGAATGCGTATCGCCCTCGAAATACAGCACCGTATCAACGATGTGTTCCAGCACACGAGGGCCCGCCAGCGCGCCTTCCTTGGTCACATGGCCGACCAGAATGGTGGTCACATCCAGCCGCTTGGCGATGCGCGTCAGCTGCGCCGCGCACTCGCGCACCTGCGCCACGGAGCCGGGCGCCGAAGTCAGCGCCTCCGAATACAGCGTCTGGATCGAATCGATGACGACGACTTCCGGCTTTTCCGTCTCGATGGTCGCCTGGATGCGCTCAAGCTGGATTTCTGCCAGCAGCGCGAGGTTCGGGCTTTCGATGCCCAGGCGACGCGCACGCAGCGCGATCTGCGAGCCGGATTCTTCGCCGCTTACATACAGCACCCGGCGATCGGCCGCCAGGTTGGACAACGCCTGCAGCAACAGCGTCGATTTGCCGATGCCAGGATCACCGCCGATCAGCACCACACCGCCACTGACCAGGCCACCGCCCAGTACGCGGTCAAATTCGTCGATGCCGCTGGAGAAGCGCGGCACGTCCACCGCGTCGATGTCCGACAGCTTGCGCACCGTTGCGCTCGATGCCAGCGACTGGAAACGCGCGCCGGCACCGGACGTCGGCTGCGCGACTGTCTCTACCAGTGTGTTCCACTGCTGGCAATTCGGGCACTGCCCCGCCCATTTCGGCGCCGTGCCCCCACACTCGGTGCACGTATAGACCGTCTTGCTCTTGGCCAAACAACCCCCTGCTTACGGCGCCGCGGGTGGGCGGCAGCCGCTTGATTTTTGTATTGACGTTGCCGCGCTCAAGCGGCCTTGCCCAGGTCGCCGGCGTCTGCCGTGCTGACCGGTTCGACCGACACGGGCACGCGCGGCGCCAGTGCACACATCAACTCATAACCAACCGTGCCGGAGGCCTGCGCGACGTCGTCGATCGGCAAGCCTTCGCCCCACAGCGTGACGGATGTGCCGACACGCGCCTCGGGCACGCCGGTCAGGTCAACGGTAATCATGTCCATCGACACGCGGCCCACGATGTGCGTGCGTGCGCCATCGACCAGCACCGGCGTATGGTTGCCGTCCCAGCCCGGCGCATGGCGCGGGTAACCGTCGGCATAACCGCACGCGACGATGCCGATGCGCATCGGATGCTCCACGGTAAAGCGGGAGCCGTAGCCAATCGTTGCGCCCGGCTGCAGATCCTGAATGGCGATCAGCTCGCTCTTGAGCGACATGGCGGGCATCAGGCCGGTGCCGTCAATGTCCGCCGCCACGCCCGTGGGCGATGCGCCGTACATGATCACGCCCGGGCGCACCCAGTCGCGATGCGCCTTCGGATGCCACAGCGTAGCCGCGGAGTTGGAGAGCGACGCCTCGCCCGGCAAACCATGCGTGGCCTGTTCAAACGCGGTGAGCTGATGCTCAATGCCTCGCGGGCCGTCGGCATCGGAAAAATGCGTCATGTGGACGATGGTGCCGACGCCCGAAATGGCGCGGGCGCGCTCCCATGCGGCGCGGTAGGCGGCGGGCGCGAAGCCGAGACGACTCATCCCCGTATTGATCTTGAGCTGCACGCTGATGGGGCCTTTCAGGCGCGCCAGTTCCAGCATGCGCAGTTGCTCTTCGCAGTGAACGGTGGTGGTCAGGCGGTACTGCTCGACGATGGCCAGATCTTCCGGCTTGAAAAAACCTTCGAGCAAGAGAACCGGCCCCTGCCACCCAAGTTGGCGCAGGCGGACGGCCTCGTCCAGGTCGAGCAGACCGAAACCATCGGTCTGGCGCAAGCCTTCATACACGCGTTCGATGCCGTGGCCGTAAGCGTTGGCTTTGACGACAGCCCACACGCGCGAATTGGGCGCATGGCGGCGGGCAACCTGGAGATTATTGGCAAGTGCTGGGCCGTGGATGACGGCCTGGATGGGTCTTGGCATGACGGCAAACCTGCAAAACGTGAATGCGATAGCGCGCTCGTGGCGCGGCGTCGGTGCTGCAATGCAACAGGCAAATAGGCTGTGAGCGGGCCGTGCGCCCGGCCTCACGCGGTGAGCGTTCTATTTGACCACAGGACGCCAACTGGTTCGCGCCTGTCATGAGCGTGCCAAAAAAGAAAGTGCGCCGCCGTCACCGGAAGCGCACAAGTTTCGTGATATAAAGCCGTTCAATTTAGGCATGGGAAAACCGTCGTGATGCGCTGCCGGCATGGAGAAAGTTGGGCACCAGCCACTTCTTTTTGCGCGGCGACGTCACATCTGGTTTGACCATGCAAACAGGCGAGACCAAAACAAGCTGCGGGCGGAACGCATGGCCCGAACGCCTGTCAGTGAAAGATTCCCGCGGTTGCCCGGCGATGCATCTCTTGCAGCACCGGACGGGCCCCGTCCAAGGGAACCACAATCCGGGGAGCCCGCACGGGCGCTGGCTTCAAGGCCGCGGCCGCGCACCTGTGCGCTGCGCGGCCGGTCAGCCGACGCATCGCTCGGCCGGCACTTCCGGGGGGCGCTTCCGTGTGCCGGCACGCTGCCGGCAAGACGTGAAGACGAACATGGCACCGCGGTCTACGGGGACGAATTCGAAGGTATGAAGAAGGGCTTTTACACCATCATGGCGGCGCAGTTTTTTTCGTCGCTCGCCGACAATGCGCTGCTTATTGCCGCCATCGCCCTTCTGACAGAGATGCATGCGCCGCAGTGGATGACCCCGCTGCTCAAGTTGTTCTTCGTACTCTCTTACGTTCTACTTGCCGCCTTCGTGGGCGCATTCGCCGATTCCCGGCCCAAGGGCAAGGTGATGCTGATCACCAATGCCATCAAGCTGGTCGGTTGTGGCGTGATGCTTACCGGTCTGCACCCGTTGCTTGCCTATGGCGTGGTCGGCTTCGGTGCGGCGGCGTATTCGCCGGCCAAGTACGGCATCCTGACCGAACTGCTTCCCCCTGAAAAACTTGTCGCCGCCAATGGCTGGATCGAAGGCCTGACCGTCGGCTCCATCATCCTGGGCACCGTGCTCGGTGGGGCGCTGATTTCCAATCACGTGTCGGCCTGGCTGCTGTCGTTCGACATCCCCGGGCTCGAGCGCATCGACACCCCGGCCGAGGCGGCCATGCTCGTGATCATGGTGATCTACCTGATCGCGGCGCTGTTCAACACGCGCATTCCCGATACCGGCGCACGCTATCCGCAGCAGGAAAAGAACCCGGTACGTCTCATTTCGGAGTTTGCGGACTGCTTCAATGCCCTGTGGCACGACAAGCTGGGCCAGATCTCCCTGGCAGTGACGACGCTGTTCTGGGGTGCCGGCGCCACACTGCAATTCATCGTGCTGAAGTGGGCTGAGCAATCGCTGGAACTGAACCTCTCGCAAGGCGCCATCCTGCAGGCTGTCGTGGCCGTGGGGGTGGCCGCCGGGGCCATGGCTGCGGCAGTCAAAATCCCGCTGCGCCGCTCACTCGACGTGCTGCCGGTGGGCGTTGCGATGGGCGCGGTCGTCATGCTGATGGCGTTCTATACCAAGCACACGATCCCGGAAATCACGTTCCACATCGGCAACATGAAGCTGCCGCTGTACATGATGATCGCCTACCTGTTCCTGATGATCGTGGGCGCCATGTCAGGCTTTTTCGTGGTGCCAATGAACGCGCTGCTGCAGCACCGCGGGCACGTGTTGCTCTCAGCCGGACACTCGATTGCGGTGCAGAACTTTAACGAGAATGTGTCTGTGCTGCTGATGCTGTGCCTGTACGCGCTGCTCATCAAGCTGAATGTGTCGGTGGGCGTGGTGATCGTATCGTTCGGCATCTTCGTCTGCCTGACGATGGCGCTGGTGATGCGTCGGCATCGCGTCAACGAAAAGCTCTTTCACACCGCCGCGCTCATCGGCGAAGACAAGCACCACTGACGCAGTGCCCGCCCTGCGGGCCGGCACCTACTGGCCCCCGCGCTCTGTGTAGATGTTGCGCGCCAGGCAGAGGTCTTCCCATGCACGCGCCTTATCGGTCAGCGTGCGCAGCAGGTAGGCCGGGTGATAAGTCACCACCACGGGCACGCCCTCCACCTCATGCACCTTACCGCGCAGCTTGCCCACAGGCGTCTGCGTCTGCAGCAGGTTCTGCGCGGCAATGCGCCCCAGCACAACGATGATGCGCGGCTTGACCAGCGCAATCTGACGCTTGAGATACGGATCGCACATCGCCGCTTCGTCCGGCTCCGGATCCCGATTGCCAGGCGGGCGGCACTTGAGCACGTTGGCGATGAAAACGCCCTTCTCGCGCGACAGACCGATCGATCGCAACATGCTGTCGAGCAACTTGCCGGCCTGGCCGACGAACGGCTCGCCCTGCTTGTCTTCCTGCTCGCCCGGCGCCTCACCGATCAGCATCCATTCGGCCTGACGATCGCCAACACCGAAAACGGTGTTCGTGCGGCGCTCGCACAGCTTGCACGATGTGCAGTTGGAAACGGCGGCTTCTAGCTGCGCCCAATCGAATGCGGCGATGCGCTGGGCGCGCGGGGCGGCCGAATCCGGCGGTGCGTCCATGACAAGGGGCTCGACTCGGGCAGCCGCAGGTTCCACAGCGGCAAACACGGGGGCTTCAGCCCCCACGGCAGCCGGCTCTGCAACGGCCTCGACAGCTTCGACCGTCTCCAATGCAGTTGGCTCAGCGCCGCGCAATGTCCATTCGGTCGAAACGCCCAGCGCTTCTAGCATTCGTGATCGACGATTCATGCAGCCTCCACCCCGCTTGCCTCACACACCATGCGCATGACGAGCGCGTCTTCGCGCGTGTTGTTTTCGGCCGGGTAATAGCGCTTGCGCCGGCCGATCTCCGCAAACCCGATACGGTGATACAGCGCAATCGCGCCGGTATTGGACGGGCGCACTTCCAGCAGCAGGCTGCCGAAACCATGCACCAACGTGAGTGCCGTGGCCAGACGCAGCAGCCAACGGCCCAACCCTTGCCGCTGCCACGCCGGCGCAACGGTCACATTGAGCAGGTGCATCTCATCGACCACCGGCATGAGGATCAGGTAGCCCGCGACCTCGTTGCCGCCGTCACGCAGAACAATGCCGATGTGGCCGGACTTGAGCGAATCCTCAAAATTACCGCGGGACCAGGGAAACGTGAACGCCGCCTGCTCGATCGCCGCGACGCCCGCCAGATCGAGGGCGGTCATGCGCTCGGCGCGCCAGCCCGCAGGCAACGGCGCTTGCGCGATGACACCGGCCAGCGCGTTCTCGATCAGGCTCATGGCTGTGCACCTGCGGCGGCAGCCTTGGCCTGCTGCACAGCCTGCCGCTCTTCAATTGTGAGCGCGACCTTGTCACGCACATAGAGCGGCGCCGCGTCTTCGGGGCGCACCGTATGGCCGGCAGCCAAGAGGCGCAGACCCACGGCGATGATCTCGCGAGCGTGCGGCGCGACTTCCGGCAACACAGCGGCGGCACCTGCCGCAATGCTCAACTGATCGCCGAACACTGCAGCAGCATTGCCCGCCAGCCAGTAAGGCTGCGTCGGCGCGGCAACGCTCTGCGGCCCACTCACCTGAATGGCGGAAAGCGCGTGCCAGCCGGAGGCATCCTGCGCCGCATCAACGGGCACGAAGCTGGCCCAGTAGCACTCGTCCATGCGCGCATCGAGGGCGATGGTCACGGCTGTGCCGGCCGGCAATGTTGCGCGCGTCTGTTCCGCGCAGGCGACGAGGGAATTGACTGGCACGACGGGCAAGTCCGCACCAAACGCCAAACCCTGCGCCACGCCGCACGCCGTGCGCAGGCCGGTGAACGAACCAGGGCCGGCGCCAAAGGCAATCGCCGCGCAATCGGCCAGGCCGATACCCGCCTCGGCCAACAATTCGGAAGCCGCCGGCAGCACGCGGCCACTGGAGCGCGGGCCGGTGTGTTCATGACGGAACAGCGTGCGCGTGCCGTCACCAAGGGCGACGGAGCAGAACTCGGTGGAGGTGTCGAAAGCAAGAATCCAGGGCATGGCGGCATTGTACCGGCTGGTGTGGTGCCCGAAGGCGCAAACCCGTGGCCGCCCATGGGGAAAACGCGCCAAAAATCGACCGGAAAACCGAAGCCATCCTCGAATTCAAACGGCCCGGCCATACAACCCCGGCGCTATCATCGCCAGACCATTGTTTTCAGCCGGGAATCATCATGAGCGACCTGCAAGCCCGTTTCGACCAAGCCCAAATCGATGTCAAGGGCCTCTCCGAGCGCCCCGCCAACATGACGCTGCTGCGCCTCTACGCGCTGTACAAGCAAGGCGCCGAAGGTGACGCGCATGGCGACAAGCCGGGCTTTACCGACATCGTCGGCCGCTACAAATTTGAAGCGTGGGAAGGCCTCAAGGGCACGTCGCAGGACGAAGCCAAGCAAAAGTACATCGACCTCGTCGAAGAGCTGAAAAGCGGCGCAACGACCTGAGCGTCGAATCGCCAAATGAAGAACCGGGCTACGCGCCCGGTTTTTTATTGCGCTGCAGGAATGGTGGACGACAGCTCTCGGCGGCGCATGCGCCACGCAGCCAGCACGGCCAGTGCACACAGCGTGCCGAGAAAGATGAACGTCTCGTCGAAGGCCAGGATGCGTGCCTCAGGGTCGACCGCAGCGCCATGCACGGTTTCGATACCGCGCGCGGCGAGCCGCCATTGCAGAAAAATGCCCGTGGCCGACACACCGATCGCTCCGCCCAATTGACGCAGGAAATTGACGGCGCTGGAGCCTTGCGGGATCAAGGTGAAATCGACGCCGCGCATGGCACCCAGGCTCAGCGACGGCAGCACGAAACCGAGCCCGATCCGTCCGACGATGGCAATGGCAATCAACAGCAGGTAGCTGGTGGCACGCGTGTTGGTTGCCATCAGGAAGAACGAAAGCGCCAGCGCCGCCAGCCCGAACGAGACCAACCGGAACGGCTCGATGCGATTGGTCAGCCGCCCCGCCAGCATGATCGTCACGGCTAGCACCAGCCCGGCGGGCAAGAGCACGAGCCCCGCGCGCGACGGTGCATAGGCCAGCGCTACCTGCATATACACGGGCACCAGATACGTCGAACCGTACAGCCCTGCCCCGTAAATGAAGGCCACCACCGCCCCCATCGCAAACTGTCGGTAGCTGAAGAGGCGCAGGTTCAGCAAGGGCGACTCCACCCGCTGCTGCCAGAATACGAAGCCCGCGACACACACGGCTGATACGAGCATCAGCACGATGCCGTGCATCGCATCACTGTGCAGCGCGACCAGCCCGTTGAGCAGCGTGACCGTCGCGCCGCCGATGAGCAGCAGGCCGCGCCAGTCAAGCGGCTTGGGCTCGCCCGCCATCGACGAGTTGACAGCCATGAAGCGCCGCGCCATCGCCCAGCCGATCAGCGTAAACGGCATCACCACGAAGAAGATCGAGCGCCAGCCGAACAGCTCCACCAGGAAGCCACCCACGCTCGGGCCCACGGCCGGCGCCAGCACGACGCCAAAGCCGAACAGGCCAAACGCCTTGCCCTGCTCCCGTTCGGGAAACACGCGCAGGATCAAGATGTTGGGCAGCGGCTGCATGATGCCGGCCGCAATGCCCTCCACGACCCGCATGGCGATCATCACTTCGTAATTGGGCGACAGGCCGCCCGCCAGCCCACCCACGCCCAGGAACAGCAACGCCCCGATGAACGTGCGCCGCAGCCCGAAACGCAGCAGCAGCCAGGGCGTCAGCAGCATCGACAAGGTCATCGCCACCATAAAGCTGGCCGACACCCACTGCGCGCGTTCCTGCCCGAGCACGAAGTGTCGGCTCAGATCGGGAATCGCCACGTTGACGATGGTGGCCGAGATGACGGACGACACCGCGCCCACCATCAGCGTGAACAGCACAAGCCACTTGAAGCGCTCGCCGTAACGCGCGCGCAGGGCCTCCAGGGTGGGCGTGAATGTCGTCATGGTCTCGTTGTAGTGATGTATGAGACGACCAGTGGAGCGAAAACCTGGCCGGCGCCTCCTCCAGCGCTAGCCGGGCAGGACACGTCAGCCGAGGCGGCCGGTGGCGGCGATCTCCCGGATGCGGCGCACGGTGTCGATGTCGGATTCGCGATAGGCGGATTTGACGATCTCGGCGTAGCGCGTGTCGCCGGTTTCGTCGGCGTTGGGCAACGTGGTGTCGTAGACGAAGCGGATGAACGCGGCGTTGACCTCGTTGCTCTCGATCGTCATGGTCAGCGAGCCGCCGGCGTGTTCGCCGGTGGCTGCGGTGGTGTAGGTCACGCGCTTGTGCGGCTCAAGCGTCACGCGATCCTGGATGCGCGCCTTGCCGAACACAAGTTCGCGCTCGACCCAGCCGTCACCTTCAGCGGTGATGATGCATTCGTCCAGGCTTTCGACAAATTCGGTTTGCTCGCGCACGCGCAGTACCAGGCCTTGCCAGATCTGGTTCAGGGTCAGCGTGTCGATGAGGGGGTTCAGTGGATCGTTGACTTCCACCAGGTGTTCAAAGCGCAAAGCGGCCTCCGCAAGGTTTCGTGACATTATCGCGCGGCTTGGCCGGCCCTGCGCCAAATGAAAAACGCCGGCGGGTTACCCCAGCCGGCGTTTCCGTTGCGATCCAAGCATCGCTTAAAAATCGTTCACGATCCGTAGCGAGCGACCCGAGGTTGGCGCGAGAAGCGCAGCCGTGCATGAGTACGGCGAGCATCACAGGGCCAAGATCGGGGCGCGCAGTAGGATCGTGAGCGATTTTTTTAGATTTCTTCGTACAGTGGCAGGGTCAGGAATTCCGCAAAGTCTTCCGACGTCGACATCTGTTCGAAGATTTCTGCAGCGCGGTCAAAATGGCCCACCGCACCCGTCTCCTTCACCTTGGCCAACTCTTGCGGGATCAGCCCGCGCACCAGCTCAGCCGTGACCTTGGTGCCGTCTTCCAGCTTGCCCTTGGGCGAGCGGATCCACTGCCACACCTGCGAGCGCGAGATCTCGGCCGTAGCGGCATCTTCCATCAGATTGTGGATCGGCACGCAACCGTTGCCGGCCAGCCAGGCACCCAAGTAGTGGATGCCGACGTTGATGTTCATGCGCAGGCCGGCTTCGGTGATGGGCGTTTCCGGCTGGAAGTCCAGCAGGTCAGCCGCCTTCACTTCCACGTCCGGGCGTTGCTTCTCGAACTGGTTGAGCTTGTCGCCCAGCACTGCCACGAATTCCTTCATGGCCGGCTCGACCAGGCCCGGGTGAGCCACCCAGCCGCCGTCGTAGCCGTCGGTCGCGTCGCGCTTCTTGTCGCCGATGATGCCAGCCATGGCGATGGCGTTCTTCTCCGGATCGTTCTTGATCGGGATCAGCGCGCTCATGCCGCCGATGGCGGGCGCACCGCGCTTGTGGCAAGTCTTGAGCAGCAGCAGCGCGTAGGCGCGCATGAACGGCGAGGTCATCGTCACCTTGGCGCGGTCAGCCAGGCAGAAGTTCTTGTCGACCTTGAACTTCTTGATGCACGAGAAGATGTAGTCCCAGCGGCCGGCGTTCAGGCCTGCGCTGTGCTCACGCAGTTCGTACAGGATTTCTTCCATCTCGAATGCAGCGAGGATGGTTTCGATCAGCACGGTGGCCTTGATCGTGCCTTGCGGCAGGCCGATCTCGTTCTGCGCCATCACGAAGATGTCGTTCCACAGGCGCGCTTCCAGGTGGCTTTCCATCTTCGGCAGGTAGAAGAACGGGCCGGCGCCACGAGCGATTTGCTCCTTGGCGTTATGGAACAGGAACAGCGCAAAGTCGAAGATGCCGCCGGAAACGCGCTCACCGTCGATCAGCACGTGCTTCTCGTCCAGGTGCCAGCCGCGCGGACGCACTTGCAGCGTGGCGATCTTGTCGTTGAGCTTGTAGGTCTTGCCGTTCTGCTCCAGCGTGAGCGTACGGCGGATGGCGGCCTTCAAGTTGACCTGGCCCTGGATCTGGTTGTGCCAGCTCGGCGAGTTCGAATCTTCGAAGTCGGTCATGTAGCTGTCCGCGCCCGAGTTGAACGCGTTGATGACCATCTTGGCATCGACCGGGCCGGTAATTTCCACACGGCGGCAGTGCAGTGCCGGCGGAATCGGAGCAACCTTCCAGTCGCCTTCGCGCACGGCCTTCGTTTCAGCCAGGAAATCCGGGCGCTCGCCAGCATCCAGGCGCTTGGCGCGCTCGACACGGGCCGCCAGCAGCTCCTTGCGACGCGGCTGGAAGGCACGGTGCAGCTTGGCAACCAGCGCCAGTGCTTCGGGGGTCAGAATGTCTTCGTAGGCCGGCAGAATCTCGGCCTTGATCTCCATGCCTTGGGGCAGCGTGAGCGCCATGGTTGTTCTCCAGAGGATGATGTGAGGGTTGAACGGGTTCGGTCCTATGGCTGGGCCGATTGAACGCAATGCCTTATGTCGCTTGTGTTGCCTGCACGAACTGCAGCAGATCGCGCATGTCGTGGCCGGCCGCGGTGGGCGCCACGTCGAGTGCCTCGGGCGGATGCCCCAGGCGGTTGATCCAGAACGTTGTGAAGCCGTACCAGGTCGCGCCGCAGGCATCCCAGCCATTGGACGAGACAAACAGAATCTGTTCCGCAGGCACACCAAACGCTTGTGGCGCCAACGCATAAGCTTGCGGCGCGGTCTTGTAGAGCTTGACCGCGTCGACCGACAGCACGTGATCGAACAGCCCGGACATCCCGGCACTCTTCACGGCAATGTCGAGCATCTGCGGGTTGCCGTTGGAAAGGATGCCGAGCGGCAAGCCCATCTCGCGCAGGCGACGCAGCGCGGGCACGTTCTCCGGAAACGCCGACAGGCACGCATATTCGCGCATCAGCGTGGCTTCGTCGTGGGCGGAAAGCTCTACGCCCAGGCGCGCCGCCGCATAGCGCAGCGCATCGACGGTGATATCCCAGAACGGCTTGTAGTGCTCGCCCGAGGGGCCGGCCAGCGAGCGGATGCGCGTGTAATCGATCTGCTTGTCGCGCCAGAGCACTGAGAGCGCTTCGCCCTTGCCGGCAAACAGTTGCTCGGCGCGCGCGGCCACGGAATACACGTCGAACAACGTGCCATAGGCATCGAAGACCACCGCGCGAATCGAACTCATCAGAAGCTCCACGGACCTGAAGGCCACGCGCTCGAGCGTTCCATTGAGCAGAACGCCTTGCCGACCTTCGCAACGAGGGCCATTTTAGAAAAGCTGACGCACCGCACAAAGACGGCAATGGTCACTTGATCTTTAACTTTTACCGACGGAATGACGAGTGATAACCTTTATATTCGTCACAATCCCGCAGGCCCCGGTCGGCACGGTATACATCAGGCATGGATCATTTCAAGCAGCTCGAAACCTTTGTCGCCGTCGCAACACGCGGCAGCCTATCCGCCGCCGCCGCCGCTGAAGGCGTGGCGCCTGCCATCATCGGGCGCCGCATCGACGCGCTGGAAGAACGCCTCGGGGTCAAACTCCTCGTCCGCACCACGCGGCGCATCACGCTGACGTTCGAGGGATCAGCCTTCCTGGAAGATTGCCAGCGCATTCTCAATGACCTGCACAACGCCGAGGCCAGCGTCTCGGCCGGTGGCGTGAAAGCCAGCGGGCATCTGCGCGTGACCGCCCCCGCCGGTTTCGGCCGCCGTCATGTCGCCCCGATGGTGCCGGACTTCATCGAGACACATCCGGATGTCTCGATGACGCTGGACCTGGGCGACCGCGTCGTCGACCTCGTCAACGAAGGCTTCGACTGCGCCATCCGGCTGGGCGATCTGCCCGATTCGAGCCTCGTGTCGATCCGCCTGTGGGAAAACCGCCGCGTGGTGGTGGCTGCGCCGTCGTACCTGGAGCGCCGTGGCGTTCCGACGCAGGTGGAGCAGCTTTCCACCCACAACTGCCTGGCCTTTGGCGCCAGCGCCAACGTGCAGCGCGGCTGGGTCTTCCAGCAAGGCGGCAAGGCCGTCACCGTGAAGGTGTCGGGCACGATGGAATGCACCGACGGCGCCGTGCTGCGCGAGTGGTGTTTGCAAGGCTACGGCCTGGCGTGGCGCTCATGGTGGGAGGTCGGGCACGACATTGCCACCGGCAAGCTGGTGACGGTGCTCGACGCCTTTGAAGCGCCGCCGATCGGCATCCACGCAGTGTTTCCGCAGCGCAAGCATCTGCCGCTGCGCGTGCGCCTGTTCATCGACTTCCTCAAGAACACGTATGGCAACCCGGCCTACTGGCGCCGGGCAGACGCCTTGATCGGGATGGATTAGCAATCACCCCGAGTGGGTGAAACACCGCATGCGGCCTACAATCAAGACAAGAACGTCTTCCCGCATCCCACCTCAGGAGGCCGCATGTTCCAGCACATCCTCATCCCGACCGATGGTTCCGAGCTGTCGCGCAAGGCAGTGGCGGGCGCGCTCGACTTTGCCAAGACGCTGGGCGCGCGCCTGACGGCCTACACCTGCCTGGAGGAATACCCGTACACGCCGTTTTCCGAGATCGTCGTGGAGACGCCCCAGGCGTTCAAGGAGCGCGTCGAAGCGCAAGCGCGTGTGGTCCTCAAGGACGTGGAAGACGCCGCCGTCAGCGCCGGCATCACGTGCGACACCGACATGAGCTGCTTCGCCGTCCCGTACATGGGCATCATCGACGCGGCCGAACGCCATGGCTGCGACGTCATCTTCATGGCCTCGCACGGGCGGCGGGGATTGGCCGGGTTGCTGCTCGGCAGCGAAACGCAGAAGGTGCTCACGCATACCGAGATTCCGGTGATCGTCTACCGCTGAATCGACCTCCCGCAAGCACGATAACCAGCCGCCTTTTCAGGCGGCTTTTTTTTCTCCTTGACTCTTGGCTTCCTGACGCATACAACTTTGTACACAAAACGAAAACAAGTTGTGTACATTTTTGCGCACAAGATCGCCCGGTCCTGAAACCGGCAAAAAACCAAAGGAGACAGCATGACCACGACCACCGCTTCGGCGGCGCAGGCGGTTGATTCGCCACACGCGCATCCCCACGTCATCATCAAGCCGCACTACGACCCGCGGCTCACCAACGAAGATCTGGCGCCGCTGCGCAAGCAGTCCTGGGGCACCTACAACATCTTCGCGTTCTGGATGTCGGACGTGCACAGCGTGGGCGGTTATCTGACGGCAGCGAGCCTGTTCTCGCTGGGCCTGTCGAGCCTGCAGGTGCTGTTTGCATTGCTGGTGGGCATCGTGATCGTGCAGGTGTTCTGCAACCTCGTCGCCAAACCCAGCCAGGCGACGGGCACGCCGTATCCGGTGATCTGCCGCGCGTCGTTCGGCGTGCTGGGCGCGAACATTCCGGCCATCATCCGCGGGCTGATTGCGGTGGCCTGGTACGGCATCCAGACCTATCTGGCATCGAGCGCGTTCATCGTGCTGGCGCTGAAGTTCATGCCGCAGCTCGCGCCGTATGCCGACGTCGCGCAGCACGGCTTTGTCGGCCTGTCGACGCTCGGTTGGGCGGCGTTCATGCTGCTGTGGGTCTTGCAGGCGTTCGTGTTCTGGCACGGCATGGAATCGATCCGCAAGTTCATCGACTGGGCAGGCCCGGCGGTGTATGTGGTGATGATCGCGCTGGCCGCATGGCTGGTGCACAAGGCCGGCTGGAACAACATCAACCTCACGCTTTCCTTTCTCAAATACGAGGGCTGGGATGCCGTGCCGGTGGTGCTCGGCGGGATCGCGCTGGTGGTGTCGTACTTCTCCGGCCCGATGCTGAACTTCGGTGACTTCTCCCGCTACGGCAAGGATTTCACCTCCGTCAAACGCGGCAATTTCTGGGGGCTGCCAGTCAACTTTCTCGGCTTCGCGCTGCTGACGGTCGTCACCACGTCGGCCACGCTGCCGGTGTTCGGCGAGATGATCTCCGACCCCGTCGCCGTGGTTGCCCGCATCGACAACATCACGGCCGTCGTGCTCGGCGCGCTCACGTTCATGATCGCGACCATCGGCATCAACATCGTCGCCAACTTCGTGTCGCCGGCGTTCGACTTTTCCAACGTGGCGCCGCAGCACATCAGCTGGCGTACGGGCGGCATGATCGCGGCAGTCGCGTCGATCTTCATCACGCCCTGGAACCTCTACAACAACCCCGAGGTGATCCACTACACGATCGACGTGCTGGGCGCGTTCATCGGCCCGCTGTTCGGCATCCTGATCGCGGACTACTACTTTGTGCAGCGGCAGCAGGTGCATGTCGACGACCTCTACACGCTGCGCCCCACGGGCCGCTACTGGTACCGCAACGGCTACAACCCCGCCGCCGTCTGGACGATGATCCCGTCCGCGCTGATTCCGATGGCGTGCGTGGTCTTCGAACGGCTGCATGTGCTGGCCAATTACAGCTGGTTCATCGGCGTGGGCATCGCGCTGGTGCTCTACACCGTGCTCAGCCGCAAGCAAGGCACCCTCTCCCGCTAACCGGCGTCATCCACGCATCAACAACATGGACATCCGCATCATCAATCCCAACACCACGACGAGCATGACCGCGCTCATCGGCCGCTGCGCGCAAGCCGCGGCCGCATCGGGCACGCGCATCACGGCGGTGAGCCCGAAGATGGGCCCGGCTTCGATCGAAAGCCATTACGACGAAGCGCTCTCGGTGCCCGGCATCCTGGAAGAAATCCGCCACGGCGAACGCGATGGCGCCGATGCCTACGTCATCGCCTGCTTTGGTGACCCCGGCCTCTACGCTGCACGTGAACTTGCGCACGGCCCGGTAATCGGCATCGCCGAAGCGGCCATGCACATGGCGAGCCTGATCGGCAACAGCTTCAGCGTGGTGACGACGCTCGAGCGCACCGTCGGCATGGCCTGGCACCTGGCCGAGCGCTACGGCATGCGGCATGCGTGCCGCAACGTCCATGCAAGCGACCTGCCCGTCCTGGACCTCGAGAAACCCGGCTCCAACGCACGCCAGATCATCCTCGAAGCCTGCCGCAGCGCGCTCGCGCAAGACCGCAGCGACTGCATCGTGCTCGGCTGTGCCGGCATGGCCGACCTGTGTGAAGACCTGAGCGCCGAGCTGCACGTGCCGGTTATCGACGGTGTCGTGGCTGCGGTGAAGCTGGTCGAGGCGCTGGTCGGCATGCGGCTTTCCACCAGCAAGCGCGGCGACTGGGCCCGGCCGCTTCCGAAACCCTATACCGGGATGCTTGCCCCCTTTGCGTTGGCGTAGCGCAAAGCGGAGTGGAGCATTTGCTACCATGCACCATTCCGCTTTTTCTTCTGCACCGCCACCTGCCATGCCCGCACCCGCACGGGAACCTGCCGACAGCCAACCGGCTGCCGAACCGATCTACCAGGGCCTGCTGACGGCCATCATGGAGCACCGACTGCCGGCCGGCACCAAGCTGGTCGAAGAACGGCTGTGCGAAGCGACCGGCGCCGGCCGGCCGCGCATCCGCCAGGTGCTGGCCCGGCTGGCGCATGAGCATCTGGTGACCCTCGTGCCGAACAAGGGCGCGTTCGTCGCGCAGCCTTCCGTGAAAGAGGCGCGCGACGTTTTCCAGACCCGCCGCATCATCGAACCCGAACTGGCCAGCATGCTGGCAAACGCGTGTACGCCGGCAAAGGCCAAACGCCTGCGCGAACACATCGCGGCAGAACACGCCGCACGGGAACGCGGCGACCGCGCGGCCACCATCCGTCTGTCCGGCGAATACCACGTCCTCATTGCCGAGATGGCCGGCAACCATGTGCTGGAACGGCTGACGCGCGAGGCGGTGTCGCGCACCTGCCTGATCATCACGCTCTATGACCGCCCCGGCCTGCCCGCGTGCCCCGAGCACGAGCACGACACCCTGACCGAAGCGATCGCCACCGGCGATGCCAAGCGTGCGCACGACCTGATGCGCGAGCATCTGGAGCACATCGAGCACTCGCTCGACCTGCACGCGACACCCACGTCGGCGCTGGATCTGGAATCGATCTTCAAGCGCGCCTGAGCGGCCACGCCGTACACGTCGCAATATCCCGGACGAAAAAAAACCGCGCCGTTGAGGAAGCGCGGTTCGAGAGGCCGGCGTGTGGTCAGCACGGCCGGCCCGGATACCCAAGTGCCGGATGCGTCGGCAGCCTCAGGCAACCTTCTTGGCTTGCGCCGTTTCTTCGAAGAATTGTTCGTCTTCCGTCGAGCCCTTCAGCGCCGTGGTTGACGCCTCGCGTTCGATGGTCTGCGTCACCGCGTCGAAGTAACCCGTGCCGACTTCGCGCTGGTGCTTCACCGCGGTGAAGCCCTTTTCCGCCGCCTTGAACTCGGCCTCTTGCAGTTCGACGAATGCGCTCATCTGGTTGCGGGCATAGCCGTACGCCAGGTTGAACATCGAGTAGTTCAGGGCATGGAAACCGGCCAGCGTGATGAACTGGAACTTGTAGCCCATCGCGCCGAGTTCCTTCTGGAATCGGGCGATCGTCACGTCGTCCAGGTTCTTCTTCCAGTTGAACGACGGCGAGCAGTTGTAGGCGAGCATCTTGCCCGGGAACTTGGCGTGGATGGCTTCGGCAAACTTCTTGGCGTATTCGAGATCGGGCTTGCCGGTCTCGCACCACACGAGGTCGGCCACTTCCGCATACGCCAACCCACGGGAGATGGCCTGCTGCAGACCCGGCTTGGTGCGGTAGAAGCCTTCAACGGTGCGCTCGCCGGTGCAGAACGGCTTGTCGTTCTCGTCCACATCGGTGGTCAGCAGGTCAGCGGCTTCTGCGTCGGTGCGGGCGATCAGCACGGTCGGCACGCCCATCACGTCGGCAGCCAGACGCGCGGCCACGAGCTTGCTCACGGCTTCGCGGGTCGGCACCAGCACCTTGCCGCCCATGTGGCCGCACTTCTTCACGGCGGCCAACTGGTCTTCAAAGTGAACGCCGGCGGCACCGGCCTCGATCATGGCCTTCATCAGTTCGAACGCGTTCAGCACGCCGCCGAAGCCGGCTTCTGCATCCGCCACGATCGGCGCGAAGAAGTCGATGTCGTCCTTGCCTTCCGACCATTGGATCTGGTCAGCGCGCTGGAACGTGTTGTTGATCTTCTTGACGACCTTGGGCACCGAATCCACCGAGTACAGCGATTGGTCCGGATACATCTCGCCGTTGCTGTTGGCGTCGCCCGCCACCTGCCAGCCCGACAGATAGATCGCCTTCAGGCCGGCCTTCACCTGCTGCATGGCCTGGTTGCCCGTCAGTGCGCCCAGGGCGTTGACGAAGGGCTCGTTGTTGATCAGGTCCCACAGCTTTTCGGCACCACGCTTGGCCAGCGTGTGCTCGATCTGCAGCGAACCGCGCAGACGCACCACGTCTTCAGCCGTATAACCGCGCTTGATGCCCTTCCAACGCGGGTTGGTATCCCATTCCTTCTGCAGCTTTTGCACTTCGAGTTCGCGTGACATCGCACTCTCCTGTTTGATCGCATCCATCAAATAAAAACCGGGTAACTCACTCTGCGCCTTGAGCCGCTCGCACCTTCTTGGGGCGCAGCCAGGTGGCTCAGGTCATATGTCTTATATAAGAGTGTAGAAATGGCGAGTGCAGCGCAACAAGCAGAACATGCGCAGGAATTGAAGTTTTTACTTGTTATTTTTCAACAACTTAGCATCGATGTTTCATGATGCGGAAAGATTTTTTCTATCATGAAAGAAGGTGATGGTGCTGTGCGATGCAGAATTTTTGCGGACCAAAACCTCTTTCCGCATTGTGAAAAATCCTAGGCACTTGCCCATCACATCGAGAGGCCACAAAAAACGCCGCAGATGCGGCGTTCAGGATGGTGATCGGGTGGAAACTCAGGACGTGCGTTCTACTTCCGCCAAGACATCCCACTGCAGAAGATCGGGCGCCCTGCCCTGAAGGGCCGCTGCTACGAACAGATAGACCGCATCGATGAAACCGGCCCGGAACTCGCGCGGCAGCGCATGCGTGATGCCGTCGATCTTCGAGCGCAGCCGCATGGCCACGAAGGGCCGGCCGGCACGCGCATCAATGTGCGTACGGCAAAGAAAATCCTTGGCTGCGAGGGCGCCCGATTGGTAGTGGCGTAGCGCGTTCAACGTACACCTCCGTAAGACGGATGCCAGGAGATGCAGGGCGGTGGCGAGGGGTAAGACGCGGGGCGATGCCCGCTCGATGCGATAGACATGACGTCTCCTAGATGAAGAGGCCAGCCGCTCGCTGCTAAACGAGGGTGGCGGGCCTGACGACGGCGTTAGCAGACCGGCCATCTAGAAACCGGCAGACCCGAAGGTCTCACCGCCCGGCCCGCCGTAAAGCATAGGCGTGCACAAGCACCGGACATTGTCCGTCTAGATGGCACATCTGGTGGGCTGCTAAACCCGGCTGCTCGAACGAACAGCGCGCGAATTATATCGTGCGCCCTCCCCCCTCCAAATCGGAATCAGCCTCGAGACAGGCGATGCGCCACCCAATCTCCACCCGTGATGACGGGCCGCCCGGCAATGTGCTGCGGGCTGACCGGATAGACGATGCAGTCGACCGGTTCGCTGCCCAGCATGACGGCGTGGTTCTCGCGCAGAAACAGCGCATCGCCACCGGGGTAGACCTCTTCGATCTCGTCCAGCACGGGAACGAGCGCCGCGTCGATTTGGTACACATCGCCACGCACGGCGGTGCCGGTCGGGTCCAGCACGAGGCCGGGGTACGCGCCAAAGTCGTACAGGCGGCCGTGCAACGTGGCGGTACCGAGCAGTTCCGGTTCGGGAATGCCGCGCTTGGCTGCGGCAACCCGCAAATCATTCGCCTCACCGGCACGCAGCGTGCCGTAGACGAATACGTGGATGGCATTGGCGCGGGTCATTCAAGCATGTCCTGCGAAACCAGCACGCCGTCTTCATCGGCATAGACCCACTCGCCGGACTGGATGTACGCGCCCGGCATCTGCACGCCCACCTCACGCTGTCCGGCATTCTTCTTGATGCTCTTGCGCGGATGCACCGCCAGGGCGTGGATGCCGACGTTGCATTCGGCCAGCTCGCGCGTGTCGCGCACGCAGCCGTTGAGCAGAATGCCCTCCCAACCGTTCTCTTCGGCCAGCTTGCCGAGGTTGCCGCCCACCAGCGCGCAGCGCAGCGAGCCCCCGCCGTCGATCACCAGCACGCGGCCTGCGCCCTGCTCTTCCAGCGCGGCGCGTACCAGGCCGTTGTCTTCAAACACCTTGAGCGTGGAAGCCGGGCCGGCAAACGCGGCGCGCTTGCCAAAGCTGCGAAATACCGGCGTGAGCACACGCAGGCTGCCGTACACCAGCTTGTCTTCGTGCATGTCGCACAAATCAGTCACGGGAATCATCGTCATGGCAATGGATGGTTTGGCGTTAGCAAAAACAAAAAAGCGAAAACGAAAGCGGATTCAACTGCGCGACTGTGCACGCAACGAATCGATCGTCGCGCGTGGGCTGATGATGTTCGGATCTGTCTGCACCTCGATGACGGACGCAACGCTTGCTTCCAGCGCGGTTTCCACCGCCGACTGGAAGCCTTCGAGCGAGCGCACCGTGTGCCCTTCAGCGCCGTAGGCTCTGGCCAGCGCGGCAAAGTCGGGGTTGCGCAGTTCGGTGCCGCTCACGTGCTCGGGGTACTCGCGTTCCTGGTGCATGCGGATGGTGCCGTACATGCCGTTGTTGATCACGATAAAGATGACCGGCGCGTTGTACTGCATGGCGGTGGCCAATTCCTGGCCGTTCATCAGGAAGCAGCCATCGCCAGCCATGCAGATGACGGGCGTGTTGGGGCAGATGATTTTGGCGGCCACTGCGGCGGGCGCCCCATAGCCCATCGCCCCGCTGGTCGGCGCCAATTGCGTGCGCGAGCCCGCCGCCAGCGCCCCGTATTGATAGAAGCGATGCAGCCACGTGGCGTAGTTGCCCGCGCCGTTGGTCAGGATGCTGTTTTGCGGCAGACGCTCGCGCAGCCATCGCATCACGCGGGCCATGTCGATGCCCTTGCCGCCAAACGGCGGCGGCACGATGTTGGCGAGGTAATCGGCGTTGGCCGCTTCTGTCCAGGCAGACCAACGCGGCGGGGTGTCGGGCGAGTCGGGCGATACGCCGTCCAGCGCTTCGGCGATCGCGGGCATCGACGCGTGGATCATCAGATCGGCCTGGTAGACGCGGCCCAACTCTTCCGCGCCGGCATGCACATGGATGAGCGTCTGCTTCGGCCGGGGCACATCAAAGAGCGTGTAGCCCGAGGTCGTCATCTCGCCCAGGCGTGTGCCGATGGCGAGCACCAAGTCGGCGTCTTTGACGCGCGCTGCAAGCTTCGGGTTGATGGCGATGCCGACATCGCCGGCGTAATTCGGGTGGCGGTTGTCGAACAGGTCTTGCCGGCGGAACACGCAGCCCGCGGGCAGATTCCACCGCTCGGCAAAGGCTTGCATACGGGCGGCGGCATGCGGCGTCCAGCCCGAACCGCCCAGCAGCAGCATCGGGCGCTCGGCGTTCTGCAACAGCGTCTTCAAGCGGGCCAGGTCGTGCGGGCTGGGCCACGCCATCGCGCGCGCTTTCGTTGCCACCTCGGGCGGCACATCGGCCACGGTGGCCACCTCGGTCAGCATGTCTTCCGGCAGCGCCAGCACCACCGGGCCGGGGCGGCCTGCGGTGGCGGTCTGGAACGCGCGTGCGATGTATTCAGGGATGCGCTCGACGCTATCGATCTGCGCGACCCACTTGGCCATCTGGCCGAACATGCGGCGGTAGTCGATTTCCTGAAACGCTTCGCGGTCGACGAAATCGCGGCCGACCTGGCCGATGAACAGAATCAGCGGCGTGGAGTCCTGAAACGCGGTGTGCACGCCAATGCTGGCGTTGGTGGCGCCCGGCCCGCGTGTGCAGAAGACGATGCCAGGCCGCCCAGTGAGCTTGCCGTAGGCGTCCGCCATGTTGGCGGCGCCGCCCTCTTGCCGGCAGACGACGAAGCGCGCGCGGTCGCGGCGCTGGTAGAAGCCTTCGAGCACCGAAAGGTAGCTCTCGCCGGGCACGCCGAAGGCCAAATCGACGCCGTGGGCCAACAGCGCATCAACAAGGATCTGGCCGCCGTGGCGTGGCTCGGCAACGTTGCTGGCGTGGCGTGCGACTGGTGTCTCCATGGCGGCTGCTCTCGCTCTCGATCCGTTGACGACACAATGGATCATAGCGGAACACGCCGCCGCGGCGACTACATCTGCCGGAACAAATGTGCGTATTGCCGCGCGACCGGCAGCGTCTCGGTGCGCCCGCGTATCTTCAGCCCCAGGCGGCCCAGCGACAGATGCACGGCGCTCGACACATGCGCCACGTTGACCACCGTACCGCGGTGCACCTGCCAGAAGTGTTCAGGGTCGAGCTGGGTCAGCAGGTCACGCAGGCTGGTGCGGATGAGGGATTCGCCACTGCCGGCGACCACGTTGACGTACTTGTCGGTCGCTTCCAGATAGATCACGTCATCCACGGGGATAAAGCGCACCTCCTGCCCGACCAGCGCCTTGATGAAGCGCAGATAGCCGCCCTGCGGCGTGGCCCGCGTTTGCGGGGCGCCCTGCAGGCCGGCAAGGCGCTCGACAAGCTCCGCCAGCGTCTGCGCCGGATCGGTCACGGCAGGCGCGTTGGCGTTGGCGTTGGCGTTCAGGCGCGTGCCGAGGCGGTCCTTCAGCCGCTTGACGGTCTCGGCCAGGCGCTCGGTCTGCACGGGCTTGAGCACATAGTCGACCGCGGCTTGCTCGAAGGCGTCGAGCGCGAACTGGTCATATGCGGTAACGAACGCCACCAGCGGACGAACTTCCCGCTGCGACAGCTCGCGCGCCACATCAATGCCCGACAAACCCGGCATGCGGATATCGAGAAAGACCACATCGGGCCCCTGCCCGTCAGCCGCATCGTCAATCACGTCGAGCGCGGATTGGCCATCGTGCACGGCCGGCAGCAACGTGGCCTCGGGCCATAACGCCGCCAGTTCAGCGACGAGGTTTTCAGCCAGTGCCGGTTCATCATCGGCAATGAGCACGCGTGGAGAAGCAGGCATCGATCAGGTTCCGGCGGATGCGCGCGATGAGAGCGCGCCGGTGGCGTTGGCGGTTGAGCGGGAGGTTGAGCGAGAAAAGCGGCAGCGCCATTCCGGCGCGTCGGCTTGAGACGATGCAGGCGCCGTTTCGTGCGCCAGCGGCAATTCGACGATGATCGTCACGCCGTGCGGCACGGTCTCCGTGATCGTCAGGCGTGCGTCGCCATCAAACAAGCGCGACAGGCGTTCACGCACGTGCGTGAGGCCCAGCCCGGAGCCCGTGGCGCCATCGTTGCCGAAACCGACGCCCGTGTCGCGCACTTCCAGCACGAGCCGCTCGCCCTCGCTGCCGGCCGCCAGGCGCGCAGACAGGGCGATCTCCCCGCCCTCGCGCGCGGGCTCGATGCCGTGCACCACGGCGTTTTCCACTAGCGGCTGAATCAGCATCGGTGGGATGACGATGTTGGCGATGGCATCGTCCATCGCCAAGGAGAAACGCAGGCGATTGCCAAAGCGCAGCGCCTGGATGTCGAGATACGCGCGCAGCAGCGCAAACTCCTGCGCCAGCGTGCACTGCTCGGCGCGTGCGTGCGAGAGCGAGCTGCGCAGAAAGCCGATCAAATGCTGCAGCAAGCGCCGCGCGGCGGCCGGGTCCCGTGCGATCAGCACATCGACGTGGGCGAGTGAGTTGAACAGGAAATGCGGCTCGATCTGTGCCTGCAGCGCCATCAGTTGCGCACGCACAACCTGCTTCTCGGCCTCTTCACGCTCCAGCGCATCGAGCGCGGCCTGGCGCTGCAATGCGGCCAGCTTGCCGCGCGACCAGTAGTAATACGTCGCGCCCAGCGCCGCCAGCATGGCGATGATGAAACTCATGCGCAGGCTGTCGGCGCGCCAGGGTTCCGGGTTCGGGTTGTGCAGGCACAGGATCGTCCGCGCAATCCACTGCCCGAGCGGCACGCCGATCAGCACCGCGCCCACGATGATCCACGGAAACACCTTCTTGTTGGGCGGGCCGTCGCCCCAGAGCACATGGCGCGGGATGCCGATCAGCGAGAACATCGACAGCCCGATCGCCTGGCTGAATACGAAATCTTTCCAGAACGTCTCTTCCGGCCGGATACCGAACGCCAGCACGGCCGCAATCAGCGTATTGATGACGATGATGACGGCGTAGCGGATCACCCAGCGCCGGGCAAGGTGCAGGCAATCGGCAAGCGAAGGGAACGACACATTGGCGAACATGCGGGCGATCTTACCGGACGGTTCTCCGGCGTTGAAGCGTGGGGTTTCCCGCATCACCGGCGGCCGGCCTGCTGGCGCAAACGGGCGAGTTCACGGTCGACCATGCGCTGGTAACCGTTGCCCTGGCTCCAGGCCAGGCTCAGGCCGTGTGCGGCCAGGCCCAACCCCCAGCCCAGCAGTGGCCACACAAACCAGAACTGCCCACGCGACAGCGCTATCGCCACCAACCCGGCGTTTACGGCCAGGAACGACAGCAGGTGAATGCGGAACCCCAGGCGCGCACCGGCGCGGTGTCGGGCGCGGCGCAGCAGAGCGTCGTCGGATTCAATGGATGGGGAAGTTGGGGTGTAAGGCACGGCGGACATGGCGGTCTCTGGTGGAACCGAAGATGTCCGCAGTATAGGAATGACGCCTGGGCAGGCGCCACGGGCGTGCGACGAATGGCGGAATCGGGCGGATGAACGGCGCGCAGCCGGCTCCGCCGACACACAGCAGCCGTGGCTATGCCGCCAACGCCTCCCGCGCGGACTGGCTCACCACCGTGGAAGCCACCGCTTCCGCCACCGTCTCGCGGGAAAGGTGCGGTGCAAACATCCCGATAAAGTCGTGCGCATAGGCACGCAGATACGCCCCGCGGCGCACCGCCACGCGCGTGGTATTCGGTTCGAACAGGTGGTCCGCGCCGATGCAGACGAGGTTGTCGTCCTTGCGCCCGTCATACGCCATCGACGCGATGATGCCCACGCCCACGTCCAGCGCCACGTAGGTCTTGATCACGTCTGCATCCATGGCGGTCAGCACGATCTCGGGGTGCAGGCCAGCACTGGCAAATGCCGCGTCGATGTTGCGTCGGCCCGTGAAGCCTGCGTCGTACGTGATGAGCGGATACTGGGCCACATCTTCCAACGTCGGGAGCGGATTCTTGGTCAGCGGATGATCCGGGCTGACCACCAGCACGTGGCGCCAGCGGTACGCCTCGAACGACGTCAGCCCCGGCTCGTTGGCCACGGCTTCGGTGGCGATACCGATATCGGCCTGCCCCGTCAGCAGCAGCTCGACGATGTGCGAGGGCGACGCCTCCTGCAGCGCCAGCGTGACGTGCGGATATTCCTTGCGGAACGACTGCACCACCTTCGGCAGCGCATACCGGGCCTGTGTGTGCGTGGTCGCCACGGTCAGGCGGCCCGACTGGCGGCCGGAAAATTCCTCGCCGGCCTGGCGCAGGTTTTCGGCTTCGAGCAGCAGGCGCTCGACAATGCGGACGATCTCGCGACCCGGTTCGGTCAGGCCCGTGAGCCGCTTGCCGTAGCGCTCGAAAATCTCCACGCCCAATTCATCCTCCAGCTCGCGGATCTGCCGCGACACACCGGGCTGCGACGTGTACAGCGCGTTGGCGACTTCGGTCAGGTTGAACTGGCGGCGCACCGCCTCGCGGATGGAACGCAGTTGCTGGAAGTTCATGGCTCGTGTCCTCTCGTATTGGTTGTCGTCGGAGCGGCGCGTTATGCGGTCGGCTGCGCGGCGGCCGGCCGTGCACCTTGGGCAAACACGCGAATGGCGCGCGGGCGCACCACCAGCGTTTCGCCTTCGCGGAAGCCCTCGGCGCGGAAGCGCTCGATGGGCAGGGAGACTTCGATGATGTCGTCGGTGTCTTCGCGTTCCAGCTCAAGCTGGGCAATGGCGCCAAGCGTGAGCGCGCGGCGCAGCATGACGGGAATGCCCTCGGCTCCTGGCGCATAGCGCTCCAGATCGATTTCGTGGGGGCGTACGAAGGCTACCGCCTGATCGGCACGAGACGAATCCACGCCACCCGACGGCACAGCAATGGCGGAATCGCCCACGTGCAGCACGCTGCCGCCCTCGCCTTCTTCCAGGCGGCCGTGGAACAGGTTCACGTTGCCCAGAAAGCCATAGACAAACGGCGTGGCTGGCGTGTTGTAGACCGCATCGGGGCTGCCGACCTGCTCCACCTGGCCGCGGTTCATCAGCACCACGTTGTCGGCCACTTCCAGCGCCTCTTCCTGGTCGTGCGTGACGAACAGGCTGGTGACATGCAGATCGTCGTGCAGACGGCGCAGCCAGCGTCGCAATTCCTTGCGCACCTTGGCATCGAGCGCGCCGAAGGGCTCGTCGAGCAGCAGCACGCGCGGCTCCACCGCAAGCGCACGCGCCAGGGCAATCCGCTGGCGCTGCCCGCCCGACAGTTGCGGCGGGTAACGATCGGCCAGCCAATCGAGCTGCACGAGTTCCAGCAGCTCCTTCACCTTCGCGCGGATCTGCGCTTCACTCGGTCGCTGCGTACGCGGTTTCACACGCAGGCCAAAGGCCACATTCTCGAACACCGTCATGTGCTTGAACAGCGCGTAATGCTGGAACACGAAGCCGACCTGGCGCTCGCGCACATGCTGGTCCGATGCGTCTTCGCCGTTGAGGTGAATCGTGCCCGAATCGGCATGCTCCAACCCGGCGATGATGCGCAGCAGCGTGGTCTTGCCGCAGCCCGACGGACCCAGCAGCGCAGTCAGTTCGCCCTGCTTGAAGTCGAGCGAAACATCGTTGAGGGCAACGAAGTTGCCAAAGCGCTTGGTGATGTGTTGAACCTGGATGCTCATGCTGCGCTTCCCTCCAGCGGAGATTGCACGGAGACGTGCGAGTTCGAATGGGATGTCTGTTGTGCCACGCGCTGCCCTGGGCCTTCACCCACGCCGGCATCTGCATCAGCCAGCTCGCGACGGCTGCGCCATTCGACCAGCGTCTTCAGCGCCAGCGTGACAAGCGCCAGCAATGTCAGCAGCGACGCCACGGCAAACGCGGCCGCAAAGTTGTATTCGTTGTAGAGAATTTCCACGTGCAGCGGCATCGTGTTCGTCAGCCCGCGAATGTGGCCCGACACCACCGACACCGCGCCAAACTCGCCCATCGCCCGCGCGTTGCACAGGATCACGCCATACAACAGGCCCCACTTGATGTTCGGCAGCGTTACGCGAAAGAACGTCTGCCAGCCCGAGGCGCCGAGCACGATGGCGGCCTCTTCCTCTTCGCTGCCTTGCGCCTGCATGAGCGGAATCAGCTCGCGCGCCACGAACGGAAACGTGACGAACACCGTCGCCAGCACAATGCCCGGCACCGCAAAAATGATCTTGAAATCGTGATCGGAGAGATACGGCCCGAACCAGCCCTGCGCGCCGAAGAGCAACACGTAGATCAGGCCGGCAATGACGGGCGACACCGAAAACGGCAAGTCGATCAACGTCAGCAGCAGGTTCTTGCCGCGAAACTCGAACTTGGCAATCGCCCATGCCGCCGCCACGCCAAACACCACGTTCAGCGGCACGGCAATCGCTGCGGTGGTCAGCGTCAGATAGATCGCCGAAAGCGCATCGGGCTCGATCAGCGCCTCGAGATACACGTCGACGCCCTTCTTGAACGCCTCGACAAACACGCTCGCCAGCGGCACGAACAGGAACAACGCCAGGAACACGAACGAAACGAGGATCAGCGTTGCACGCACCCAGGCGGATTCTGCGGTGGCGCCTCGGCGGCCACCAGCGGGCGCCTGACCAAGTTGACGGGAAACAGTACCGGCCATATCAGGCTCCAGCTGCCGCGTTGGCGGTCGGGGGTTCGGGGGCACGCTCGATGGCGTCATTGCGATTGCCGCGGCGGCGCGTCCACGCTTGCAGCAGATTGATGACCAGCAGCAGCGTGAACGAGATACCGAGCATGACGACGGCAATGGCCGTGGCGCCCGCGTAATCGAATTGCTCCAGCTTGGAATAGATCATCAGCGGCGTGATCTCGGAAACCATCGGCATGTTGCCGGCGATGAAGATGACCGAGCCGTACTCGCCGGTGGCACGCGCAAAGGCCAACGCGAAACCGGTCAGCAATGCGGGCAGCAAGGTCGGCAGAATCACGCGAGTGAAGGTCTGCCAGCGCGTGGCGCCCAGGCTGGCTGCCGCCTCTTCCAGTTCGGCCTCCAGATCTTCCAGCACCGGCTGCACCGTGCGCACGACAAACGGCAGGCCGATGAACGTCAGCGCCACCACGATGCCCAGCGGCGTGAACGCGACCTTCAGCCCCAGCGGTTCCAGCCGCGAGCCGATCCAGCCATTCGGCGCGTACAACGCGGTGAGCGCAATGCCGGCCACCGCAGTCGGCAGCGCAAACGGCAGGTCGACCAGCGCATCGATCAACCGCTTGCCCGGAAAGCGATAGCGCACCAGCACCCACGCCACGATGAGCCCGAACACGAGGTTGATCACCGCGGCGATCAGCGAAGCCCCGAACGTCAGCTTGTACGACGCCACCACGCGCGGCGCGGTGACGGTCGTCCAGAACGCATCCCACGTCATGGTGAACGTCTTGAGGACCGTTGCCGACAGCGGGATCAGGACGATCAGCGCCAGGTACAGCAGCGAAAACCCCAGCGCCAGCCCGAAGCCGGGCAGCACATTCGCGGGCTTACGCCGCTTGGAGGAAAAAAACGCGGAAGGCAGGCTCATCAGCGCACCGATAAAAATGGCCGCAGAGCAAAACACTGCGGCCGATATGCAGATGAACCGATTGTGGCGGACTGTTCTTATGACGAAAACGAATATTTGCGCATGTGCATCATCGTTTTAGATATAAGGGGTGCTCGGTAAGACATCCCACTGCGCTTGCCAGTCGGCACCGTCGCGGGTGGTGTCTTGTGCACTTGCGCGGCCGATCAGGCGATCGAGCAAGGCCAGGCCGGCGTCCCATTCACCGAGGTTGGAATCGGCGTTGATATGGCCGGCCTCGCCGGCATCCACGAATTCGGTGCCCCAACGCGCGGCCCAGTCGATGGCACTGCCTTGCGGCATCCACGGGTCATTGCGGCTGGCGACAAGCGTGGCCGGGAACGGCAGCGTGCGGCCCGGGAGCAGATCCCGCACGCCGAACTTGTCCGGATCGGCCGGCGCGACGAGCAACACCGCCGCCACCGTCTCCTTGGTCTGCACCGCCCAATGCAATGACGCCAGGCAGCCGAAGCTATGCGCCACCAGGATGACCGGGCGCCTGCTGCGCGTGGGCGGACGCTCGGCAAGCGCCGCATGCACCGCTTCCCCCACACGGGCCGACCAGCGCGGCAGGTCAGGCGTCGACCAGTCCGTCTGCTCCACGCGGCGCCACGCCGGGAAGCGCTGCTCCCAGCGCGTCTGCCAGTGGCCGGGGCCGCTGCCATGCAAACCGGGAACGGTCAGGATGACGGCGTCTGCCGGCCACTGCCAGGCGGGTGCGTCCGATGCGGTTGCGAGTGCGCTGCGTGCCATGGAGGTGCTCATTGCGTGAGAGAAATGCCGGCGGCGCACTGCTGCTGCACCAGCGGCGCCTGCGCCATCGGTATCACCAGTGGCGTGGGTACGGCGTCCGGTTCGGGCTCGGCTGCGGGCAGGATGCTGCCCTGCACATAGGCGATACCGGCCGCCCGCGCCAGCTCCAGATCGCTCGGGCGTTCGCAACGCCGCAATGCCAGTGTCACGCCCAGTTCACGTGCGGAATCGGCCAGCGACACCACGTGCCGCGTATGCCAATCGCGCCGGGCATCCAACTTCAGGTACGCCGGCTTGGCATGCACGAGCAGCGCGCCCGCCTCCGCCGGGTCCGAAGCCTGCACCGCCACGGCAAAACCGTTGCGCCGGTAGTTGTCCACCACGAACAGCAGCAGCCCCAGATCGTCATTGGCCGTGGACGGCACCTGAATGACGAATTGCTCCGGATGCAGCCCCAGCGCCGTCACCGCGCGATGGAATGCCTTGCCATGGTCGGCCGCCACTGCCGCCAGCAACCGGCCATGCACGTTCACAACAAGCTGCCGCGCGTCGGTGCGGGAGAAGTAGTTGAGCGTATGCACGAGCCGGCACAGGCGGTCGAGTTCGACCAGCGTGCCGTCATCCGAGGCCAGCGAAAACACCTTCCACGGGTTCAGGCCCAGCTCGCCGTCGCGCGTCCAGGTGCGCATCAGCGCTTCGTGGCCGGCGGGTGCGAGCGCGCCATCGGCGGCAAGCTGCCAGACCGGTTCAAACAGGCTGGTCAGCGCGCAATGGAAGAACTGGCCCTGCACCCGACCGGCGGCGTCGCGCCACAACTGGCGGTCCGGCGTCGGGGCGCTCGGCAGCGTGCCGAGAAATTGTGCGACTGCGGTGGTGTGCATAAGACTCATCGGGATGGGCTCCTGAAAAAAGTCGCCTCCTCCTCCCCCGTCACAACTTGGCGATCGACACTTCAGTCGCCTTCACCAGCGCAACGACTTCGCTGCCGATCTTCAGGCCAAGGCTGTCGACCGAGCGCGTGGTGATGACCGAGGTAACAATGCCGGCCGGGGTCTCCACGTCGATCTCCGAGAGCACGTCGCCCCGGATGATCTCCTTGATCTGCCCGCGAAACTGGTTGCGTACATTAATCGCTTGGATGCTCATGATGTTCCTTCTTAGATGACAACGGCACTACGTGCCAATGAATGTTTTCAGGAGAAAGGTTTGCAGCGCCTTACACGGCCCAGCGCACGGCGGTGGCAGACACGTCAAAGGGTGATGCCCACGCCGTGTGCGGGCGCACATCGGTCACTTCATTCGGATCGATCTTGCGCTGCATCACGCGGTTGAGGATCGCTTCTTCCAGCCGGGCAAACGCGGGCGAACCACGGTGGCGCGGACGCGGCAGGTCGATGCGTTCGTCCAGCGCGATGCGGCCGTCTTCGATCAGCACCACGCGGTCGGCCAGCGCCACCGCTTCGGCCACATCGTGCGTGACGAGCACGGCGGTAAAGCCAAGGCGTTGCCACAGGCCTTCGATCAGGTTCTGCATGTCGATGCGGGTGAGCGCGTCCAACGCGCCCAGCGGTTCGTCCAGCAGCAGCAGGCGCGGTCGATGCACGAGCGCACGCGCCAACGCCACGCGCTGGCGTTGCCCGCCCGACAGGCGCGCCGGCCATTCCCCTGCCCGCTCGGCCAGACCGACTTGCGCGAGCACTTCGGCGGCCTGCGCGCGCTGTGTTTTCGGCAAGCCGAGCGCGACGTTGTCGAGCACTTTCTTCCACGGCAGCAGACGGGCGTCCTGGAACATCACGCGGGCATCGTCGTGCAGGCCGTCTTCGGCGTCACCGTCTCGACGCAGGTGTCCATCGTCAATGCCTTCCAGCCCGGCAATCAGCCGCAGCAGCGTGCTCTTGCCGCAGCCGCTGCGCCCGACGATAACGACAAACTCGCCAGGCGTAATGTCCAGATCGATGCCGTGCAGCACTTCACGATCGCCATAGCGTTTGACGACGTGCTCGATGTGCAAGGCGGTGCCGGCCAGCGCGGCGTGTTCAGTGGCGTTGCTTTGCATGCGTCTCTCCAATTCAGCCTCAGGCCGCTGCTTGATAACCAGGGTGCCAGCGCAGCCAGAAGCGCTCCAGCGCACGCGAGAGCAGATCCGCCAGCTTGCCCAGCAGCGCGTACAGCAGGATGCCCAGCAGCACGACGTCGGTCTGCAGGAACTCGCGCGCATTCATCGTCATGTAGCCGATGCCGGCCTGCGCAGACACCGTCTCCGCAACGATCAGCGTCACCCACATCAGGCCGAGCGAGAAACGCACACCCACCAGGATCTGCGGCAGCGCACCGGGCAGGATCACCTCGCGATACAGCTGCGCACGCGAGAGCCCGTAGCTGCGGGCCATCTCAACGAGGGCAGGATCCACCGAGCGGATGCCGTGATACGTGTTCAGGTAGATCGGGAAGAACACGCCCAGCGATACCAGGAACAGCTTGGCCGATTCATCGATGCCGAACCACAGGATCACGAGCGGAATCAGCGCCAGCACCGGGATGTTGCGGACCATCTGCAGCGTGGTGTCGAGCAGCGTCTCAGCCGTGCGGAAGGTGCCGGTCAGCAGCCCCAGCGCCAGCCCCAACGAACCGCCGATGGCAAAACCCAACAGCGCGCGCCATGTGCTGACCGCCACGTGCGTCCACAGCTCGCCTGAACGCGCCAACGCAACAGCGGATTTCGCCACGTCCAGCGGCGCCGGCAGGATGCGGTTCGACAACCAGCCCCATTGGGCCGACGCCTGCCACAGCACCAGCAGCACCAGCGGCACGATCCACGGCGCCAGGCGTTGCCGGGCGGACCGCAGGAAGGTGTTCGTGTTCGCCTTCGCGTTCGGTTTCGATGTTGATTTGGATTTCGACTCGGATGCCATTGCCCTGCTCCTCCCGGCTCAGCTTGCCGCCACGCGCGGCACGATGCCGGTGGCAATCACTTCGCCAAACGGGCCGTTGAGCACGTTGCCGGGCAGCTTGTCGCGCACCGAGCGCGGCAGCAGCGGGAACACCAGTTCAGCAAAGCGATACGCCTCTTCCAGATGCGGATAACCAGAGAGCACAAACGTATCGATGCCCAGATCGGCGTATTCCAGCATGCGTGCTGCCACGGTTTTCGGATCGCCCACCAGCGCCGTGCCGGCACCACCGCGCACCAGCCCCACACCCGCCCATAGGTTCGGGCTGATCTCCAGATCGGCACGCGTGCGCTTGACGCCGTTGGCATGCAGCGCGGCCATGCGTTGCTGGCCGGCCGAATCCATCTTGCGGAAAGCCTCTTGCGCGCGTGCCACGGTGTCGTCGTCAAGTTTGCTGATGAGTTTGTCTGCAGCAGCCCAGGCTTCTTCGTCCGTCTCGCGCACGATCACGTGCAGGCGGATACCGAAGCGCACGGTGCGGCCATGCTTGGCAGCGCGCGCGCGCACGTCGGCCAGCTTCTCGGCCACGGCGGCAGGCGGTTCGCCCCAGGTGAGATACGTGTCGACCTGCTCGGCTGCCAGTTCGTGCGCCGCTTCCGACGACCCACCGAAATACACGGGCGGATGCGGCCGCTGCACGGGCGGATACAGCACCTTTGCGCCTTTCACGCTGAGGTGCTTACCGGTGTAATCCAGCGCGGCGCCTTCGTGGCTTGCCGCCAGCGTTTCGCGCCAGATGCGGATGAATTCTTCCGAGGCTTCGTAGCGTTGCGCGTGGTCCAGGAACAGGCCATCGCCTGCCAGCTCCGACGGGTCACCACCGGTGACGAGGTTCACCAGCAAGCGGCCGTTCGACAAACGGTCGTACGTGGCGGCCATGCGGGCAGCCAGCGTGGGCGCCATCAGCCCGGGGCGCACCGCCACCAGGAAACGCAGGCGCTTGGTGACGGGAATCAGGCTCGCGGCCACGATCCATGGGTCTTCGCACGAGCGGCCGGTGGGAATCAGCACGCCCTCGTAGCCGAGCGTATCGGCGGCTACGGCCACCTGCTGCAGATAGGTGTGATCGACCTGGCGGGCGCCCTCGGCGGTGCCGAGATAGCGGCTGTCGCCGTGCGTCGGGATGAACCAGAAAACTTGCATGACAACTCCTCGAATCGTATTCAGCGTTGGGCAATCGCCAGTTGCGCCGGGGTCGGGTGCCAGACCAGTTCGATCGGCTTGACCGGGCGCGGAATCAGCCCCAGCCCGTGGAAGGCATCGGCCACGCGCTGCTGCTCGGCCACCGCTTCGGGCGTGACCGGCCGCACGGGCGAAGGCGGCCGGCGCGACAGGAACAGATGCACCGTCGCCAGCGACAGCCCGGAGAAATCTGCAATGCGCTGCGCCGCTTCCTTGCGGTTCTCCTGCACGAGGCGATCGGCGCGCGACAGCTCTGCAAAGATGGCGGCGATGGTGTCGCCGTGATTTTCCGTAAAGGCCGTCGGCGCGAAGTAGAACGAGTTGTTGGACGACAACGTGCGCCCGGTGGCCAGCACGCGCGGTTTGATCGCCAGTTCGGTGGCGGCGTAATACGGATCCCAGATGCCCCAGGCGTCGACGCTGCCGCGCTCGAAAGCGGCGCGCGCGTCGGCCGGCGTCAGGTACACGGGCTGGATGTCGGCAAAGCTCAGCCCGCCCTTCTGCAAGCCCCGCACGATCAGGAAATGCGCGCTCGACCCCTTCTGCAGCGCCACGCGCTTGCCCTTCAGGTCGGCCAGCGTCTTGAGCGTCGAATCCTGCTGCACAAGGATGGCGGAGCTGTCCGGCTTGGGCGGCTCCACGCCCACGTAGCGCAAGTCCTTGCCCGCTGCCTGCGCGAACACCGGCGGCGTATCTCCGGTGATGGCGAGGTCGAGACTGCCCGCAGACAGGGCTTCGAGCTGCTGCGGCCCGGCCGGAAACTCCAGCCAACTGATCTTGGTGCCCGGAAAGCGCTGCTCCAGCGCCCGGTTTTCTTTCACGATGACGAGATTGACCGCGCTCTTCTGGAAACCGATGCGCAGTTGGGCGGGCGGCGTCACCTTCGGCAAAGCTCCAGCCGCCGGAGCGGCAGTTGCGGCATTGGCTGCGTGCGCGATGGGCCCCAGCGTGGCAAGCGATGCGCCTGCCACGGTGGCGTTCAGCAGGCGACGGCGTTGGAGGTCGATCGTCATGGCAATCAGCGCGCGGCCTGTTGGGTGGTCGGCTGCCACGCAGCATCGGCCACTTTGACGGGACGCGGGATCAGCTTGAGTGCGTGGAACGTATCGGCAATCCGCTGCTGGTCGGCCAGCGCTTCGGCCCCGACCGGCTGGATGCCGTAGGCAATGCGCGACACCGAACGCGCCACCACGGCCGGCTCCAGGCCGAGCTGCGGGCCCAGAATGGTCGTCACATCCTTCGGGTTGGCCGCGGCCCAGCTGTCGGTCTTCTTCAGTTCATCCAGCACGATGTTCAGCACATCGGGCCGAGCACCCGCATAGCCCTTCGACGCCAGGAAGTACTGCGAATTGTTGACCACGCCCGTGCCGTCGGCCAGCACGCGCGCGCCCAGCTGCTGTTCAGCCGCGGCAAAGAACGGATCCCAGATCACCCAGGCGTCGACGGCACCGCGTTCGAAGGCGGCACGCGCGTCGGCGGGCGTGAGGTACACAGGCTGGATATCGCTGTAAGGCACGTTGGCCTTTTCCAGCAGCTTCACCAGCAGGTAATGCACGTTCGAACCCTTGTTGAAGGCAACGCGCTTGCCCTTGAGATCGGCCACGCTCTTGAGCGGCGACGTCTTCGGCACGATGATCGCCTCGCCGGCTGGCGCCGGCGGCTGGTTGCCGACATAGACGAGGTGCGCCCCCGCAGCCAGCGCGAAGATCGTCGGTGCTTCACCCGTGGTGCCGAAATCGATGGCACCCACATTCAGGCCTTCCAGCAACTGCGGGCCCGCCGGAAACTCGGTCCACTTCACTTCGATGCCCTGGGCGGCAAGGCGCTTTTCCAACGTGCCGCGTGCCTTGAGCACCGTCAGCGTGCCGTATTTCTGATAGCCGATGCGCAGTTGCTTGGCGGCGGTCGGGGGCGGCGCATCGCTGTTGGCAAATGCGGCGGGCGCACCAAGCGTGGCAAGCAGCGTGGCGGCAATGGTCAAAGTCCTGCGCAGGGGCGAGTGGGTTTTCATGGCAAGTTCGGTCGATGCGGGGTGTATGGACGGCACGATCCGCGCGCAGCGGCTGCGCGGCGTGACAACAACGGGAAAGCAGTGAGCGGCGTGTGTAACGGCGGCGCGTTCAGCGCATCACGCCAGACATCGCATTCGTTCTTCGTCGGCGGCCTGGAACGTGGCGCGCACCGCGCTGCGGCTCGAAACGATCACCTGCGCCACGGCCGGATGCCGTGCCAGCGCCAGCGCCTGATGCACGCGCTCCACGCCGTCATCCAGGCGCTGCTGCAGCGACGGGTCAACGGTCACGCCGTCGTCTGCCACAACGATCTGCGAGTCGACTGCAAAGATGCCCGGCAGGATCGAGCGCGCCGCCAGCGCCGTCAGCACGGGACGCAGCGCGTAGTCGATCGCCAGCGTGTGGGCGAGGCTGCCGCCGGTGGCAATCGGCAGCACGACTTTGTCGCGCAGCCCGCTCTGCGGCAGCAGATCGAGAAACGTCTTGAGCAGCCCGCTATAGGCCGCCTTGTAGACCGGCGTGGCAAGAATCACCACGCCCGCCGCTTCCACCCGCGCCACCGCATCGGCGATGGCGGGGTCGGATACCTGCGCGCCGAGCAGCGCGTCGGCTGGAAGGCTGCGCAGGTCCAGGTGGTCCGCCTGCTCGCCGGCGCGTTCGAGCTGCGCACGCACGTGGCCCAGCAGGCGTGCAGATCGCGATTGCGCCGAAGGGCTGCCGGAAATCGTCAGGATTTGCATGATGCGGATCACCCGATGTCGTTACGTCGTGTGGGCCTTACTTGCCCGGTTGATAGAGCTGATCGAACTGCCCGCCGTCGGCAAAGTGCGTCTTTTGCGCCTTCTGCCAGCCGCCGAACGTGTCGTCGATGGTCACGAGCTTCACCTTCGGGAATTCGCTCTCGTGCTTCTTGGCCACGGCCGGGTCCGTCGGGCGATAGAAGTTCTTCGCACCGATCTCCTGCCCTTGCGTCGTGTACAGGAACTTGAGATACGCCTCCGCGGCCTTGCGCGTGCCTTTCTTGTCGGCCACCTTGTCCACCACCGCCACCGGCGGCTCGGCCAGGATGGAAATCGACGGCACCACCACGTCAAACTTGTCCTTGCCTTCCACGCGCGCCGCCAGCAGCGCCTCGTCTTCCCACGCGATCAGCACGTCGCCGATACCGCGCTCGGTAAAGGTGGTGGTCGCACCGCGCGCGCCCGAATCGAGCACCGGCACGTTCTTGTAGAGCTTCTGCACGAAATCCTTGGCGGTGGCGTCCGAACCGCCCGGCTGCTTCAGCGCATAGGCCCAGGCGGCCAGGTAATTCCAGCGTGCACCGCCGGAGGTCTTCGGGTTGGGCGTGATGACGGCGATGCCCGGCTTGACCAGGTCGTTCCAGTCCTTGATGCCCTTCGGGTTGCCCTTGCGCACCAGGAAGACGATGGTCGACGTGTACGGCGAGGCGTTGTGCGGCAGGCGCTTCTGCCAGTCTTTGCCGGTCAGACCTTTCTCGGCGATTGCGTCGATGTCGTAGCCCAGCGCCAGCGTCACCACATCGGCATCCAGCCCGTCGATCACGGAGCGCGCCTGCTTGCCCGAACCGCCATGCGAAGCGCGCAGGGTGATGTCCTCACCCGTTTCGGCCTTCCACTTCTTGGCAAATTCAGTGTTGATTTCCTTGTACAGCTCGCGCGTCGGGTCGTACGACACGTTCAGCAGTGTCGTTGCCGCATGCGCGCCCACGGTTCCCCCCGCCACGATGGCAGCCGCGATGGTGTTAAAGACAAACTTGCGAATCATCTTGCCCGCTCCGTTCTGATCTTGATGGATTTGGAATAGGAGCAAGACTACCGAGCGGGTCTTGTACGGGGAACGAATGGTTTCAGGGAATGTTCATCGTTTTTTGCATAAAGGCGGGGTTGGGGGCTGCGCGGATGCAAAGCAAAGGGCCGTGAGCGGGCGTGCGGGCGTGGTGCTTGAGGGTCAAACCCTCGGCGTTGGATGTCGGTGAATCGCCCCGACTTTCCTAGACACCCGCGAGCCGTTGGGAATGGCGTTGTTCGAACTCTACCGGTGATAGACCGTTGGCGCTCGAATGGCGCCGTGTTGGGTTGTAAAACATCTCGATGTAGTTGAAGACATCGGACTTGGCCTCCTGCCGGGTGGCATAGATCTGCCGGCGCACCCGCTCGCGTTTGAGCAACTGGAAGAAGCTCTCCGCCACTGCGTTGTCGTGGCAGTTGCCGCGCCGGCTCATGCTGCACAGCAGGTTGTGCTCGCGCAGGAAGCTTTGCCAGGTGTGGCCGGTGAACTGGCACCCCTGATCGGAG
>NZ_FOWV01000025.1 GCF_900115545.1 Ralstonia sp. NFACC01
TCGCGCAAAGGCAAACACCCCAGCTCTGTGTGAGAGCTGGGGTGTAGATGGGAGAGCCTGGCGATGACCTACTTTCACACGGGAATCCGCACTATCATCGGCGCGGAGTCGTTTCACGGTCCTGTTCGGGATGGGAAGGGGTGGTACCGACTCGCTATGGTCACCAGGCTATGACTTGTCGCCACGTTGACGAGGTCAACGCGACCAATATGGGAATGTAGATTTGGGGTTGTGATTTGTGTGTATCAGGCACAAGGCGGACCCAGCCGGAAACATACCGGTTATAGGATCAAGCCGCACGGGCAATTAGTACTGGTTAGCTGAACGCATTACTGCGCTTCCACACCCAGCCTATCAACGTCCTGGTCTCGAACGACCCTTCAGGGAGATCAAGTCTCCAGGGAATCCTCATCTTCAGGCAAGTTTCCCGCTTAGATGCTTTCAGCGGTTATCTCTTCCGTACATAGCTACCCTGCGATGCCTCTGGCGAGACAACAGGTACACCAGCGGTACGTCCACTCCGGTCCTCTCGTACTAGGAGCAGCCCCCGTCAAGATTCCAACGCCCACGGCAGATAGGGACCAAACTGTCTCACGACGTTTTAAACCCAGCTCACGTACCTCTTTAAATGGCGAACAGCCATACCCTTGGGACCGGCTACAGCCCCAGGATGAGATGAGCCGACATCGAGGTGCCAAACACCGCCGTCGATATGAACTCTTGGGCGGTATCAGCCTGTTATCCCCAGAGTACCTTTTATCCGTTGAGCGATGGCCCTTCCATACAGAACCACCGGATCACTATGTCCTGCTTTCGCACCTGCTCGACTTGTCGGTCTCGCAGTTAAGCACGCTTTTGCCATTGCACTTTAGGTACGATGTCCGACCGTACCAAGCGTACCTTCGAACTCCTCCGTTACACTTTGGGAGGAGACCGCCCCAGTCAAACTGCCTACCATGCACTGTCCCCGACCCGGATTCACGGGCCAAGGTTAGAACCTCAAACAAACCAGGGTGGTATTTCAAGGACGGCTCCACCGAAACTAGCGTCCCGGTTTCAAAGCCTCCCACCTATCCTACACAGATCGGTTCAAAGTCCAATGCAAAGCTACAGTAAAGGTTCATGGGGTCTTTCCGTCTAGCCGCGGGGAGATTGCATCATCACAAACACTTCAACTTCGCTGAGTCTCGGGAGGAGACAGTGTGGCCATCGTTACGCCATTCGTGCAGGTCGGAACTTACCCGACAAGGAATTTCGCTACCTTAGGACCGTTATAGTTACGGCCGCCGTTTACCGGGACTTCAATCAAGAGCTTGCACCCCATCATTTAATCTTCCGGCACCGGGCAGGCGTCACACCCTATACGTCCACTTTCGTGTTTGCAGAGTGCTGTGTTTTTATTAAACAGTCGCAGCCACCATTTTATTGCAACCCCTTCGTCCTTCTGGCGCGAGCCAGTCAAACTACAAGGGCGTACCTTATCCCGAAGTTACGGTACCAATTTGCCGAGTTCCTTCTCCCGAGTTCTCTCAAGCGCCTTAGAATACTCATCTCGCCCACCTGTGTCGGTTTGCGGTACGGTCTCGTATGACTGAAGCTTAGAGGCTTTTCTTGGAACCACTTCCAATTGCTTCGCGACCTAAAGTCGCTCGCCCCACACCCTTGAATCACGCACCCGGATTTGCCTAAGTGCCATCTCCAATGTAGGGACCGGGACATCCAACACCCGGACAACCTTCCGCGATCCGTCCCCCCATCGCATCATACGACGGTGCAGGAATATTAACCTGCTTCCCATCAGCTACGCATCTCTGCCTCGCCTTAGGGGCCGACTCACCCTACGCCGATGAACGTTGCGTAGGAAACCTTGGGCTTACGGCGAGGGGGCCTTTCACCCCCTTTATCGCTACTCATGTCAGCATTCGCACTTCTGATACCTCCAGCATCCTTTACAAGACACCTTCACAGGCTTACAGAACGCTCTCCTACCATGCACTTACGTGCATCCGCAGCTTCGGTATATTGCTTAGCCCCGTTACATCTTCCGCGCAGGACGACTCGATCAGTGAGCTATTACGCTTTCTTTAAAGGGTGGCTGCTTCTAAGCCAACCTCCTGACTGTTTTAGCCTTCCCACTTCGTTTCCCACTTAGCAATATTTAGGGACCTTAGCTGGCGGTCTGGGTTGTTTCCCTCTTGACACCGGACGTTAGCACCCGATGTCTGTCTCCCGTGATTGCACTCTTCGGTATTCGGAGTTTGCTATGGCGGGGTAATCAGCAATAGACCCCCCAACCATGACAGTGCTCTACCCCCGAAGGTGAGACACGAGGCACTACCTAAATAGTTTTCGGAGAGAACCAGCTATTTCCAAGTTTGTTTAGCCTTTCACCCCTATCCACAGCTCATCCCCTAACTTTTCAACGTTAGTGGGTTCGGTCCTCCAGTACGTGTTACCGCACCTTCAACCTGGCCATGGATAGATCACTTGGTTTCGGGTCTACACCCAGCGACTGAACGCCCTATTCGGACTCGCTTTCGCTACGCCTTCCCTAATCGGTTAAGCTTGCCACTGAATGTAAGTCGCTGACCCATTATACAAAAGGTACGCCGTCACCCGTTTCCAGGCTCCGACTGTTTGTATGCATGCGGTTTCAGGATCTATTTCACTCCCCTCCCGGGGTTCTTTTCGCCTTTCCCTCACGGTACTGGTTCACTATCGGTCGATTACGAGTATTTAGCCTTGGAGGATGGTCCCCCCATCTTCAGACAGGATTTCACGTGTCCCGCCCTACTTGTCGTACACCTAGTTCCACAATACTGTTTTCGCATACGGGGCTATCACCCACTATGGCCGGACTTTCCATTCCGCTTTGCTAACAATACTGCTAAAGAGTACAAGGCTGATCCCATTTCGCTCGCCACTACTTTGGGAATCTCGGTTGATTTCTGTTCCTGCAGCTACTTAGATGTTTCAGTTCACTGCGTTCGCTTCTGTTACCTATGTATTCAGTAACAGATGACCCATTCGGGCCGGGTTTCCCCATTCGGATATCTGCGGATCAAAGCTTGTTTGCCAGCTCCCCGCAGCTTTTCGCAGGCTACTACGTCCTTCATCGCCTGTAATCGCCAAGGCATCCACCACATGCACTTATTCGCTTGACCCTATAACGAGTATGTCTCGCTATAGGCTGAGTTCTCGCGTTGTGCCGTATTCCAAGACAATCTTTCGATTGCTCTGGTAATACTGGTTGATACAATCACAACCCAGTGTCGCGTTTTAGTGTGCGTCTCATCAACGCACCGCGACACCTTTACTACATTCCATATTGTTAAAGAACAGCCGAACTTTTACGCTCGTCTTGGCTAGGCCAAACGCAAACACCATCGACATAGCGTCGATGCTTGCGTTTGGTAACCAAAAAGGTAATGGTGGAGGATGACGGGATCGAACCGACGACCCCCTGCTTGCAAAGCAGGTGCTCTCCCAGCTGAGCTAATCCCCCAGTCACGGCAGAGAACAACTTCCACCGTCCGTAACTTGGTGGGTCTGGTAGGACTTGAACCTACGACCCCCGCCTTATCAAGACGGTGCTCTAACCACCTGAGCTACAGACCCTTGGCTGTAACATCAAACAAACCGATAAGTGTGGACGCCTAACGTCGGATGCACGCTCTTAAAGGAGGTGATCCAGCCGCACCTTCCGATACGGCTACCTTGTTACGACTTCACCCCAGTCATGAACCCTACCGTGGTAATCGCCCTCCTTGCGGTTAGGCTAACTACTTCTGGTAAAGCCCACTCCCATGGTGTGACGGGCGGTGTGTACAAGACCCGGGAACGTATTCACCGCGGCATGCTGATCCGCGATTACTAGCGATTCCAGCTTCACGTAGTCGAGTTGCAGACTACGATCCGGACTACGATGCATTTTCTGGGATTAGCTCCACCTCGCGGCTTGGCAACCCTCTGTATGCACCATTGTATGACGTGTGAAGCCCTACCCATAAGGGCCATGAGGACTTGACGTCATCCCCACCTTCCTCCGGTTTGTCACCGGCAGTCTCTCTAGAGTGCCCTTTCGTAGCAACTAGAGACAAGGGTTGCGCTCGTTGCGGGACTTAACCCAACATCTCACGACACGAGCTGACGACAGCCATGCAGCACCTGTGTCCACTTTCTCTTTCGAGCACCTAATGCATCTCTGCTTCGTTAGTGGCATGTCAAGGGTAGGTAAGGTTTTTCGCGTTGCATCGAATTAATCCACATCATCCACCGCTTGTGCGGGTCCCCGTCAATTCCTTTGAGTTTTAATCTTGCGACCGTACTCCCCAGGCGGTCAACTTCACGCGTTAGCTACGTTACTAAGGAAATGAATCCCCAACAACTAGTTGACATCGTTTAGGGCGTGGACTACCAGGGTATCTAATCCTGTTTGCTCCCCACGCTTTCGTGCATGAGCGTCAGTGTTATCCCAGGGGGCTGCCTTCGCCATCGGTATTCCTCCACATCTCTACGCATTTCACTGCTACACGTGGAATTCTACCCCCCTCTGACACACTCTAGCCGTGCAGTCACCAATGCAATTCCCAAGTTAAGCTCGGGGATTTCACATCGGTCTTGCACAACCGCCTGCGCACGCTTTACGCCCAGTAATTCCGATTAACGCTTGGACCCTACGTATTACCGCGGCTGCTGGCACGTAGTTAGCCGGTCCTTATTCTTCCGGTACCGTCATCGACCCCAGGTATTAACCAGAGCCATTTCTTTCCGGACAAAAGTGCTTTACAACCCGAAGGCCTTCTTCACACACGCGGCATTGCTGGATCAGGCTTTCGCCCATTGTCCAAAATTCCCCACTGCTGCCTCCCGTAGGAGTCTGGGCCGTGTCTCAGTCCCAGTGTGGCTGATCGTCCTCTCAGACCAGCTACTGATCGTCGCCTTGGTGGGCCTTTACCCCACCAACTAGCTAATCAGACATCGGCCGCTCCTATAGCATGAGGCCTTGCGGTCCCCCACTTTCACCCTCAGGTCGTATGCGGTATTAGCTAATCTTTCGACTAGTTATCCCCCACTACAGGGCACGTTCCGATGTATTACTCACCCGTTCGCCACTCGCCATCAATCTAGCAAGCTAGATCATGCTGCCGTTCGACTTGCATGTGTAAGGCATGCCGCCAGCGTTCAATCTGAGCCAGGATCAAACTCTTCAGTTCAATCTGCTGTTTTCGCTCTTTACGAGCGGTCGCTCACTCTCAGAATCTGACTTGAACTTTCGTTCAAACCTTACTTCTGTGCGAGCACTTCATTACTTGTTAGCTAGCGAATCGAAATCCGCCGCACCCAGTATTAAGCGCCCACACTTATCGGCTGTTTGCTTGTTAAAGAACTTCGCGATCAACTTTGTTCACCGCGTCGCTGCGTTGTCTGCAGCAGAGAAACGAGATTATGCAGAGCTTTTTCGTCGCTGTCAACAACTCGTCGAAGAATTTTTATCATCAACTCGCCGCCAACTACTCCTGAATTTCCAGCCAATC
>NZ_FOWV01000011.1 GCF_900115545.1 Ralstonia sp. NFACC01
AGCGCGAAGGCGGCATCCCATTCGATCGGTACGTACTTGTCGCTGGCCGCGTCGTACACCATCGGGTGCGTGAGGCGCCCCTGGTCTTCGAGTGCGTAGTCGGACCAGTCGGCCAACTCCCTCACGGTGTGCTGTGCGAAGAACTCCGGCGTGGTGCGGCGCGACGTCGCTTCTGCAGCTACGGCTTTGACGCCGTTCTCGCAGAACTCGAAGGTGGAGGCGTGGTCGCGATCAGGCCAGGCGCAGCCGGGGCAGTCGAAGCCGTCGGGCTGGTTGGCCGACAGCATCGTCTTGGCGCCCTTGGCCGCGATGCCCTGCGACAGCAATTGATGCGCAACGCTTTTAAGCGCGCCCCAGCCACCGGCCGGGTGACGGTAGAACTCGATCTTCTGGTGCTTCATGGGTGGCGGGGCGGCGTTAAATCACGTGTCAGGAGAACAGAACGGCAGCTTTTTGGAGTGTAATCCAAACCCCCCAGCCCAACGGCAGGCCCACGGCGGCCCAAGCCAGCACCACGGCCACGGCTGAGCCCGGATGCGCCTTCCATTCCAGCGACGTTTCCGGCGCGATCACCGACGGCGTCGGGCTCTTGGTTGCCGCTGCGTGACGTTGCTCCTCGAGTTGCGCCTCGGTCATGAAGTGCTTTGCGTTGACCGGGCGCACCAGCAGGTTGCAGATGAAGCCGAGGATCAGCAGGCCGGCCAGGATCATCATCGTGATGTCGTACACGGCTGCGCGTTCCACGCCATGGGCGATCTGGTATTCGCGCAGGTAGTTGACCAGCACCGGGCCCAGAATGCCGGCCGTCGACCATGCCGTGAGCAGGCGGCCGTGGATGGCACCCACCATTTGCGTGCCGAACATGTCAGCCAGATACGCCGGCACGGTAGCAAAACCACCGCCGTACATCGACAGGATCACGCAGAAGGCCAGTGCGAACAGCGCGATATTGCCCGTGTGCGAGGTCCACGGAATCGATGCGTACAGTACGAAGCCGAGCACGAAGAAGACGGCGTACGTCATCTTGCGGCCCAGGCGATCCGACAGCGATGCCCAGAAGAAACGCCCGCCGATGTTGAACAGGCTCAGCAGACCCGTGAAGCCCGCAGCGATGGCCGCGATCTGGCCCTTCTGCGTGGCGGTCAGGTCCATGAACGACGTCGTCACGCCCAGCAGCTTGCCGCCAAACACTTCCTGCAGCAGCGGCGAAGCCATGCCCAGCACACCAATACCGGCCGACACGTTCAGGCACAGCACGGCCCAGATCAGCCAGAACTGCGGCGTCTTCAGCGCTTCGTTTGCGTGCACGTGGCGTTGCGTGACCATCGTGTCTTTCGCCTTGGTGGGCGAGGGTGTCCAGCCGGCCGGTTTCCAGCCCGTGGGCGGCACGCGGTAACCCAGCGCACCGGCCATCATGAACACGAAGTAGATGCCGGCCAGCACAATAAACGTTTGCGACACGCCAACCGATTCGGGCGTGGCAAACAGCTTCATCAGGCGGTCAGCCAGCGGGGCGCCGATCATCGCGCCGCCGCCGAAGCCCATGATGGCCATGCCGGTCGCCATGCCGCGCTTGTCCGGAAACCACTTGATCAGCGTCGACACGGGTGAGATGTAGCCCAGCCCCAGGCCGATGCCGCCGATCACGCCCGAGCCCACCCAGAGCAGCCACAGTTGGTGCATCTGGATGCCAAGCGCGGAAATCAGCAAGCCGCCGCACCAGCACACGGCCGACACGACGCCAGCCTTGCGCGGGCCAACCCGCTCAAGCCAGCCGCCCCACATCGCAGCGGATGCGCCCAGGAACACGAAAAACAGCGTAAACATCCAGCCAAGGCTGGAGACGCGCCAGTCGCAGGTGGTGGTGAAGAGCTCGGCGATCAGCGAGACATCGGCGCCGCAGGTGAGCGGCTTGGTGATGCCCAACGCGCGGCCAAGCGGCAGCCAGAAGACGGAGAAACCGTAGGCCATGCCAATGCACAGATGGATGGCCAGTGCGGCAGGCGGAACCAGCCAGCGGTTGAAACCAACCGCGGCGACGGTGCGCTCGCGCGAAAAAAATGGATGCAGGACTGCTTCGGACATCGAATCCCCCCGGATAAGTTGAGCCCGTGTTGTGACGTATGTTGTGAAACGTTGCGGCCGCGCCGGTCATGGCCGGTGCGTGCCAGTCGACTGCAGTTGGAGTGCGCCGACGTTGCCCGCGAAAGATAGTGGGGCAGCGTGTTCTAGATCAATAGTTGTAATCACCCGTTGTATTGCGGATTACGCAACGTACAGCCTAATTGCTTAATTTATGTGTCTGAAAACATAAATTCCCGGGTGGAAAGGTGGCGTTGCTGTTCAACCAATGACCGCCGGAGTGTGGTGCGCCGTCAGCTCCTAACCGCTGCGTTTGGCCACGGGCAGGCGATTGCTTGCTGGCGGAATTCATCGGCCAACGCGCGCAGGCAGGTGAGGGCGGATTGCATTTCCTCCGCCCGCTGCGGATATGGCCCAATGCTCTGCGCAGCGCGCTCGATGCGGCGGGCAGCATCGCCAATCGGCTGATGCCCCAGCATGCGTGCGGAACCGACGATGCGATGCGCCGCTTCAACGATCTGCGTATCTTCGCCGCCGTGGACGGCATTCTCCAGGTTGGCGAGATCCTGTTCTGCCGTCTCGCAAAATAGATCGACGATAAAACGCCATTGCTGCAGATCATTGCCAAACAGCTCGATGAGTGTGGCGACGACCTGCGGCGGAAACTGGGCGGCGACGCTGGGGGGGACGTTGGACGTGGGGAGCATGGTGGCGATGCGTGCGATGAGAACCAGAGGCGCACTCTGCTCGCCTTGGCTACGCGTCACCATGAGATTGGTCCGATTCTGGTGTGAGCCCAAATGAAAACGGGCGCACCGCTGGCAAAGCGATGCGCCCGTTGCGCTTTCAACGCACGCGGCTTAAGGCAGCATGGCCGCTGTCGGATTGACGTCCGCATCACGCGAGGGCGGCCGGCGATGACGGTGCGCCCACGTGAAGACCACCGGCAGCACCAGCAGCGTAAGAATCGTCGTGGTGACCATGCCGCCCACGATGACCAGCGCCAGCGGGCGCTGCGCTTCCGAGCCGATGCTGTGCGACAGCGCCGCCGGCAACAAGCCCAGGCCCGCCAGCATGGCCGTCATGATCACAGGGCGCAGGCGCAGTGCGGCGCCGTCGACGGTGGCTTCCCGCACGTTTTCGGATTGCGCCAGCCGATTGACGTACGAGATCAGAATCACCCCGTCCTGGATGGCGATGCCGAACAACGACAGGAAGCCGATCCCCGCCGAAATCGACAGCGTTTCGTGCGCGATATGCAGCGCCAGCAGCCCGCCGATGGCGGCAAACGGCACATTCAGCACCACCATCAGCGCATCCTTGAAATTGCCGAACGTGCTGTAGAGCAGCAGGAAGATCACAAGGATGGTCAACGGCACGATCACCATCAGCTTGCTCTGGGCGACCTTCATCTCGTTGAACTGGCCATCCCACTTGACGGTGTAGCCCTCGGGCAACTGCACGTTGTCGCCCACCGTGCGCTGTGCTTCGTCCACCGCGCTGCCCAGGTCACGGCCGCGCACGCCGAACTTGATGGCGATGTAGCGTTTGCCCAGTTCGCGGTAGATGAAGAACGGGCCGTCGGTCATTTCCACCTTGGCGATCATCGACAGCGGAACGTGCTGGCCGTCGGGCGTATCGATCAGCAGTTCGCGGATGGCGTCGTACGACGCACGTGCCTGCTGGTTCAGCCGCACCGCCAGGCCGAACGATTTCTCGCCCTCCAGGATTTGCGTGACAGGCGCCCCGCCAATGGCGTACTGCACCAGGTTCTGCACATCGCTCACGTTGATGTTGAAGCGCGCAGCCGCCTGGCGGTCGATCGAAACATTCAGCGTCGGTTGACCCAGCTCGCGGAAGATGCCCACGTCCACCAGGCCCGAGACCTTCTTGAGCTGCGCCTGGATTTCATTGGCCTTGGCTTCGAGCACATTCAGGTCATTGCCGAACAGCTTGACCGAGTTCTCGCCCTTCACGCCCGAGAGCGCTTCATCCACGTTGTCCTGGATGTATTGCGAGAAGTTGTATTCGATGCCCGGAATCTTCTCCAGGCGCTTGGACAGACGCTCGACCAGTTTCGCCTTCGTCATGCCGGCGGGCCATTGGTCAGGTGGCGCGAAGTACAGGCCGTATTCCTGGTTGAACACGCCGGTGGAATCGGTGCCGTCATCGGGGCGGCCGATCTGCACCGAAACCTGATTGATCTCCGGCTGTTTGACGAAGTACGCGCGCAGGTCGTTGGCCACTGACGATGAGTAGTCCAGGTCGACCGTGTTGGGCAACGTAATGCGCAGCCACAGGTTGTTTTCCTCCAGCGTGGGGAGGAACTCGGTACCGAGGAACGTGGCGCTATACAACGTCAGAACGAGCGCCGTGATGGCCGTGGCAAAGACGGCCATCGGGCGCGCAATGAGCTTGCGCAGCAACGGCTTGTACCAACGGAGAATCGCCGTGATAAACGCCGGCGAATGCGGATGCAGCGTCTTGCCGAACACGAACGACGTGGTGGCCGGCACGAAGGTCAGGCTCAGCACGATCGACGCCATCAAGGCAAAGCCCATCGTGAACGCCATCGGCTTGAAGATGATGCCTTCCACGCCACCGATGAAGAACAGCGGCGAATACGCCACGATGATGATGCCCGTGGAGAAGATCATCGCGCGCTGCACTTCGCTGGTGGCCTTGACGATGGCATCGTCGAGCTTCTCGGCGCCTTCTTCCAGATGCCGCATGATGTTTTCCATCACGATGACGGCGGCATCGACAATCACCCCAAAGTCGATCGCCCCAAGCGAGATCAGGTTGGCCGGCACATGGAAGTGCTCCATGCTGATGAATGACACGCACAGCGCCAGCGGAATCACTGCCGCCACCACAGCCGCCGCCCGGAAGTTGCCCAGGAAGACGAACAGCACGGCGAGCACCAGCGAAATCCCCACCACCAGCGTGTGTTCGACCGTGCCCATGGTGATGTCGAGCAGCACCTGGCGGTCGTAGAACGGCTTGATCTGAATGCTCTTGGGCAGGATGCCGTTGTTTAGCTCCGCTACCTTCTCGCGCACCTTGGCCAGCACCTCGCTGGCGTTGGCGTCGCGCTTGAGCAGCACGATGCCTTCCACCACGTCGGGCTGATCGTTGTATTGCACCTGGCCCAGACGCTGCACGTTGCCGACTTCCACTTCGGCAATATCGCGCACGCGCACTGGCACGCCGTTGTTGGCGGCTACCACCACGTTGCGGATGTCATCTACCGTCTGCAGCAGGCCCACGCCGCGCACGACGAACTGCTGCTCGCCGTCGCGCAGCAGGTTGCCGCCGGTGTTGTTGTTCGCGTTGCTGATGGCCGCGATGAGCTGTGACAGCGTGATGCCGTACGACTGCAGCTTCGCCGGCGACGGCACGATGTGATACTCCTTCACCTTGCCGCCGAAGGAGCTGACATCCGCCACGCCCTGCACGTGCTTCAGCTCTTTGGTGATGTCGTAGTCCTGATAGCTCTTGAGCGTGGTGAGGTCTACGCCGTTGCCCACCAGGCGAAAACGCATGATCTCACCTGTGGCGTCGGAGTCCGGACTCAGCGACGGCTGCACGCCAGTCGGCAGATTGGCTGCCGCCACATATTGCGAGAAGTTCTGCCGCGCCTTGAAGCTGTCGGTGCCTTCCTTGAACTTGAGCGTCACCACCGACAGCCCGAACAGCGATACCGAGCGGAACGACTGCACATCCGGCACGCCGGCCAGCGCATTTTCAATCGGGATGGTGATCTGCTGTTCGACTTCGGTCGTGCTGCGGCCCGGCCATTGCGTGATGGCCTGCACCGACAGCGGCGCCACGCCCGGATACGCCTGCAGCGGCAACTCTCGGAACGACAGCACGCCCGCCACCAGCAGCGCGATCGCCAGGAAGACAATCAGCAGCCGCCGCTTGAGGATGCCCGCGATGGGGTTGAAGCCCATGCCTACGCCCCCGCCTTGACGATCATCTCGTTGAGCAGCGCGGCGCCGCGCACGACCACCTGCGACGAAGCCTCAAGTCCGGCCGTCACGGCAAAGTTGCCGTCGGTGCCGGTGTCTTTGCCGTGCACTTCCACGCGCTTGAAGTGCGTGGCATCGCTCTGAACAATCACGAAGTAGCTGCCGTGGTCTTTCACCAGGGCGGCCTTCGGCACCACCGTGGCCTGGCCGCTGCCGGTCTGGATGCGCGCTGTGGCGTACATCTCGGGGCGCAGCAGGCCATCGGTGTTGGGCACGTCGCAGCGCACCGTCAGGGTGTGCGTGGCCGGGTCGATGTTCGGGGCGATAAAGCTCACGCGGCCAGTGAACTCGCGGTCCGGATACGCCGACGTATGCAGCGAGATCGGCTGGCCGATGCGCACGCTGGCAATGTCGTTCTCATACACATTGCCCGTGAACCACAGCACACGCGTATCGACGATGCTCATGAACGAGTCGCCCACGTTCAGGAAGGCGCCTGGGTCCATGTTGCGCTTGACGATCGTGCCTGAGATGGGCGCGCGCAGTGTCAGGTGTTCAGCGGGGGTACCGCGCTTGGCGATCTGCGCGACATCGGCATCGGACATGCCCAGCACGTGCAGGCGGCCTGCCGCGGACTGTACGGTGGCGTCTGCATCGTCCTGCAGATCCTTCATGTTGGAACCCTTGAGCTGGCGGGCGGTATTCAGCGCCAGCAGATATTCCTTCTGTGCCGAGATGAAGTCTGGCGAGTAGAGCTGCGCAATCGGCTGCCCCTCGCGCACCAGCGCACCTTCGAACAGGAGAATCTGGTCCAGCCGCCCAGCCACGCGCGCCGATGCCAGCTTGGTGCGCTCGGCGTTATAGGCGAGCTTGCCGGGCGTGGACAGCTCCACCGGCACTGAAAGCTGACTGACCTGCGCAACCTTCACCTGCTGCGGGTCGAAGCCGCCGGCCGGAATTTCCACGGAATCCGGCTTCGCGCGCGCCGTGGCCGCAGGAGCGGATGCAGCGGTGGCAGCGGGTTTTGCGGTCTCGGCGGGCGCGGCGGCGGGCCATTTGCGTCCGACCACCACACCAACAGCCAGAGCTGCGGCCAAGGCGAGGACTGCAACAACGGGAGAGAACTTCTTCATGATGTTATTGAGCTTGAACCGGCGAGCGACCCGTGGCCGCGAGCAGCGCGTGATAGGCCTGCAAGGCCGTGGCCTGTGCCTGGGCGACCGACAGTTCGGCGTTCTTAAGCGCGCCCTGGGCGGTGAGCAGGTCGTTGAAATCGGCGTTGTTGCTGGCGTAGTTGGTCATCGTCACGCGATAGGCCGCCAGCGCCTGGGGCAGTTGCCGCTGCTTGTTGAAATCGAGCTGCGCAAGGGTCTGGCGCAACGTGTTGTAGGCGGTATCGACGGCCAGTAACGTCTGCTGGCGCACCGACACATCATTCGCCTCGGTGGCAATCTGGCTTTCCACCGCCTGGTTCACGCCGTACTTCTCCTTGGTCAGAAACCAGAACGGGATGATCACGTCCAGCTCGATCTGGTAGCTGTTGGGGCGCACGCCATACGGCGGGTTGTCCGTGGTGACGGTGGCGATGACCTGGAAGTCGGGCAGGTAAGCCTTGCGCGCCAGCGTCACGCTCTTGCGCGCCGCGTCCATCAGCTCGGCCGATGCCTTGATCGACGGGTGCTCGCGCAGCGCCTGGTTTTCCAGCTCGGGCAGCGGTTCCTCCGGCAGGTGCACGGACTCGTCGTCAGCGCGCAGCACAAGCGGGAAGCTCGGCTCCTTGCCGATGAGCGTGTTGAGGGTCTGCAGCGTGGTGTCGTACTGGCGTTGCGCGGCAAACAGGTCATTCTGCGCGCTGCTTTGCATGACCTGCGCGTTGAGGAAGTCGGCGTAGGCGGCGGCGTTGTTGGCGTACCGCACACGCGTGATCTGCTTGACCTGCTCGAGGCGCGTGATGGTCAGCTTCTGTACGTCGATTTGTTTCTGCAGCGCGATCGCCTGGTAGTACGTGGTGGAAAGCTGCGCGTAGAGCTGCAGGTACAGCGCGTCGTTTTGCGCGTTCAGCGATTCCGCCTGGCGATCGGCAATCTCGGCGGCCAACGCTTTCTTGCCCGGAAACGGAATCTGCTGCGTCAGGTTGTACTGGCTGCCGCCTGCGCGGTTGACCGCCAGCGGGAATCCCTTGGGAATGCTGTTCCAGATGTAGCCGAGCTGCGGGTTGTTGGGCGACGCAAGCTGCGGTGGTATCGATTTGGCCGACAGATAGTTATGGCGCGCCTGGATCAGTTGCGGGTTGTTGCCTTTCAACTCCTGCAACAGTTCGACCAGGTTGAAGCCGGCGCCCGTCACGCCCGGCACGGAAGGCTTGATCGGCGGCATGGTGGCGACGGGCATGCTAGCCGCAGCCGGTGCCGACGTGGCTGCCCAGGCAGCGGCAAATGGCAGGCAGGCCACCGCGCATAGCACGGCCCTCGCCCGTGAATGGAACGCACCCCGATGTTTCACTGCAGCAGACTCCCCTTGAGACGGGAGCGTTTTTACCGACGCGAACTTTCAAGCGCCTTTCACGACTCAGCCAGCCGTCAGGGCGTTAGAAAACGCGCAAAAACGCGCCCTGCGGCGGCAGTCTGCGACAGTTATATGACAGGACATGACGATCGTCTCAGGCCGGTGCAAGCGGGCATGCCATGCCGACGCGGGTCGCAAGTGCATTGCGCATGGCTTGGAGGCTTGCGATGCGGGCATCGATCGTGGCGAGTTTCTCGCGCAGCAACGCAGTGACGGCGGCATCGGTGTCAGGTTGCTGCCACACGTGGGCCATGCCTTCTTTAATTTCCGCCAGTGTGAAACCTAGCTGCTGGGCCGTGCGGACGTATTGCACCAGTTCCACGATTTCGGGCGGATAGGCGCGGTAACCGTTGCTCCGGCGTCGCGCACGGATCAGTCCACGTGCCTCGTAAAAGCGCAGGCCATCCCGCGAGACGCCTGTGGCCGCGGCCAGGTCGCCGATGGACAGGTCGCCGGTATGCGCATTGGAAATGGGAGCGGGGAGAGCAGCAGGCATGGTGGTTTGGACGGGGGGATGCGGTCGAGGGGGCTTGACCTTGGAGCGTACACCAAGCTTTAGCGTGGCGACTCCTTCACTTCCCTTTTGGAGTTTCACCATGGTTTCCGAATCGACCTTCCTGCGTATTGTGCGAGCCAGTGCCTGGTATGACCTGATCGTGACCGCACCGTTTGCCACGCCATGGACGTTTGCGCTGTTGCATCAAGCGCTGAGCGCATTGGCGCACGCGCTGGGCATCGGCAGCTTACCGGCATTTGAGCCGACGCATCTGCTGATGGCCAATCTGATGGGATCGGTAGTGTGCGTGTGGTCGGTACTGCGTATCCGACAGGCGAGTGTGGCGCTCGGCCGGTACGACGCTGTGGCGCGCGGCCTATTTGCGGCGTGGCAGGCATACGCGCTGGCATTGGGCGCAACGCTGCTGGTGGTGCCCTTCCTGATCGCGGAGATTGGCTTTGGGCTGCTGCAATCGCTGCCGGTGGGTCGCGTGCCCGGGCGAGCAGGCGCGCGGGCGGCGTAACCGCTTGCGTGGTTTAGCGCGCGGCCGGGGCGCTGGCCGGTGCCTCGGGCGGCAAGCCGGCCGGGATGTACGGGCCGCCGCCGAGCACCTGCATGCGCGACAGCACGCGCAACTGATTGTCGAGCTTGGCCGAGTCAACAAAGCGTTTGACGTCGTCGCCGGCGCGCCGGGCCATTTCGGGAGTATCGACCCAGCCGGTCAGCGTGACCTTGCCATCAGGGGTGGAGCGGATGCGGATCTGGCGTGTGCTGAGCGCGGTGTCCTGATCCAGCGCCGCCTTGACCTGGTACGAGAGCAGCGAATCGTCGAGCATGTGCGCGCCGGCGCTGTTCGGGCTATCGCCCCACGCGCAAGCCGTAAGCAATGCTGCGGCGCCAATTGCGGCCAACACACCGACCGAGGCTGCGACGGACAACTGAGGGAAGCGCATCGATGCTCCTGAAGAGAGGGCGACAAGCCAACATCATAAGCCCGCCGCCCACCCAATCTGCTTAACGCGTGCGGCGCTGCCAGAGCGTCTGCGCCGCCAGCCAACCCGGTCCCACCGTTGCCACGAGCGCAATCAGCACGCCCCACACAAAATGAAATTCGATGGCCGATGCCGACAGATTGGCCCAGTACGACACCGCCGCCACCACGTTGACGAAGAACAGCCCGGCAGCCGCCAGCCGCGGCACGATGCCGGCCAGCATCAGAGAAGGGAAAACCAGTTCGCCGAACGTGCCGAGCGCTGCTGCCAGTGCGGGCGGCAACAGCGGCACTTTGTATTCCTCGGTGAAGAGCAGCACCGTGGTGTCCCAGTCGTGCAGCTTGGTCAGGCCGGAGCGGAAGAACACGTAAAAGAGATACGCCCGGGCGATCAATAGGATGACCGAACACAGCGTGCTTTGCGGACCGGCAAGCCGATCGAACGACGCGCGCAGGCGCGTAAGCGGGGCAAAAGTCGTAGTCAGGGTGTTCATGGCGTGTCTCCAGTAGACGAGGTTGTTGAGCAGGCAGACAGTGCGAGCAGCCCCGAGCGATAGAGGCCGGACAGGCATGCAGTCAGATCAAAATCCGGCCGCTCGGCCAACGTGGTTTCGAGCGCGGCCTGAAGCGAGGTCTCCGCTTTGCAAGCGGCGAGGAACGTAGCGCTTGGGGGATCGAGATCGAGCACGGCAACGCGATGCCCGCGCACGGCAATCGCTGCGGCTTCGCCCACGCCCAGGTCGATTGCATTGAGCGCGATGGTTTCGCCGGGCTGGTGGGCGCGCCAGATCGACACCACGGGCCACTGCGACGCCACCCACTGCGCCCCCTCGATCAGCCCGGCGCGGATGGTGTCTGCCGGCTGTGCGAGCAGCGTGGCGTCCGCCGCTTCAACGTGCGCGTCCGGGGCGTAATGCGCCCAGTGCACGCACCATTCCAGGCGCGCGACATCGGCCAGATAGGGCACGCTGTGCGCCAAGGGCGATTGCGCAATGACGTCCGGCAGCGCATTTCCGTAGCGATGCAGGTTCGGTGATGTGGACGCCTGCACGGCAAGCGTGTCGCGCACGAGTGCATCAAAGCAGTCCTCGCCGACGAGCGCGCGGCAGACGGGGTAGGCCCCCGCCAGTGCAGTGCGCAGAATGGCCAGACGCGCATTGCGGTAAATGGCAATGCCGCGCGCATTTTCGTGGCTTGCAGGGTTGGTCAGTGCGCCGATGAGGTGCGTTTCCCAATCAGGCAGTCGCATGGCGTGGCTCCTGCATGGGTGCGTTGGCGTGGCGATCGAGCGTCGCTTGGGCGCGTGCCGCTTCGTCCAGCAACACCTGCACGGGCGGCAGTTCGGCATCCCATTCGATCAGTGTCGGGCGTGCACCATGCTTGGCGATCCATGCGTCGTACAGTGCCCAGACGGGCGCGTGGACGGGCGCGCTGTGCGTGTCGATCAGCATGCCGTCTTCTACGCTGAAGCCCGCCAGGTGAATCTCGCCGACCAGCGCAGGGTCGATATCGGCCAGTACCGATTCAACGGTCACGCCGTGGTTGACGCTGTTCACGTACAGGTTGTTCAGGTCCAGCAAGATGCCGCAGCCCGTACGCCTGGCGAGAGCGGTCAGGAATGCACCTTCGGAGACGGCGTCGTCGGCATCGACCAGCGTGCGGCAGTCGATGTACGCGGCAATGTTCTCGATCAGCAGCGGACGCTTGAGGATGTCCTGTGCGCGCATGACGTTGGCGCACACGATGTCGAGCGATTCGCGGGAATAGGGCAGCGGCAGCAGGTCGTTGACGACCTGCGCGCCACTGCGGTTGAAGCACAGGTGCTCGGAAATGGCGGCTGGCGCCACCGCATCGGCCAGCATGGCGATGGCGCGTACGTGCTCGACGTCCAGTCCATCCGCATTGCCCAGCCCCATGCCCACGCCGTGCAGGCTCACCGGCTGGCGCTCTCGCGCGGCCAGCAGCGCTGCGCGGGCGGGGCCGCCATACAGATAGTTCTCGCTGTGCACTTCCACCCAGGGGAAGCGGGCTTCCCCGTGCAACACGACGGGAAAGTGCGGTGCGCGCAGGCCTGCGCCGGCGCAGGTTGGCAGAGCGGTCTGCATGGCGGTCACCCGGCGTCGCGCGTTACTTGGACGGGGCCTGCATCGTGCCGCCCATCTGCGCGCAGGTGCCGGCCGGCACGTACTTCCACGACATTGGGTCCTTGTCCATCTTCGATTGGCCAGCGCAGGCGTGGGCGCTGCCCGGGCTGGCGCAATCGTTCTGGCCGGCCTTGGCGACGCCGTAGCACTTTTCCTTGCCGGCGGCATCAGCGGCCTGCACCGGTGTCGACAGAGCGCCCAGCGCAAGCAGGCTACCCAGAGCGGCGGCGATCATGGCGTGTTGTTTCATTTGTGTTCTCCTTGAGTGGCAGGTGTCGTTGAACGGCGGACAGGGCCAAATCCCTCGCCGTACGGTGCACTGCGGCATCGCGCAGATGTGTTCCGTGCACCTTCGTCGGCGCACGTGGGCGTTCCTGACACGGAGAACAGAAATTTTTCGATTTTTTTTTTTGAAGCAAACCGCCAATAAAAAAAGGCGACCCCAATGGGCCGCCTTCAGGCTGAACAGGAAAGATTTACCTGGCGTGCGCCGCGCGCGTGCGCGCCGCCTTCTTGGCGGCGGCGGATCGGCCGGCTGCGCCCTTGGTGGCAGCGCCCTTCTTGGCCGCCGCCGAGCGCTCACTGCTCGAACGCTTGGAGGCCGCGCTATGCGCCTGCTTGGACAGCGACGACTTGGAAGCCGCCGAATGGCCTTCCTTCTTCAGCGTGCGCGTGGTGGTTTTGCTGCGCTTGGCCGTGGATTCCTTGCTGGCACTGGCGTGGCTGCCGGTCTTGTTACTTGCCTTGCTGCCGGCCTTGACGTCATGTTCCGCCTTCTTGCGCGTGGCGGCCGACGCCTTGCCTTCCCCCGGCGGCTTGACGGCAACGCCAGAATGGCGTGCCTTCGATAGACCAATCGCAATGGCCTGCTTGGTGTTTTTCGCACCGTGCCTGCCTTCGCGGATGTGATCCATCTCTTCCTTCACGAAGTTGCCCGCCTGGGTCGAGGCGGCTTTGCCGTGGCGCTTGTCGGCGCGCGCACGTTCTACGGTTTTGCGTTCCGGCATGATGACGTCCTCCGTTGAGTTGGAGCGCCGGCCGGTCATGCTGGGCATCAGCCCACAGATCAACAAACCGGCAGCGCTTGCACACAACCACGCAACCGGCGTACCTGCATCGCTTGCGTTCAGCCCACGCGGAAATGCTCGATGCTCTGTCCTGCGTTGACGGCGCGCTTCAGCCAGTCGGGCATGTCGCCCATGCCGTCCCAGTGCTGGCCGTCGGCGCTCATGTAGACCGGGCCGATGGGGGCGGATGGTGCGGGCGGCGGCGGTGGCGCGTCAAAGCAGCCATGCGCCTGCAAATCTTCGACAGACAGGTCGTAGGTTTGCATTTGTTCCAGGATCCAGGCGATCGCGGTTTCGCGACCCGGCTCCGGCGGGTGACCTTCCTTCATCTTGTACGTATGTTTGGGGTTTCTGTCCGCTGGCTGCCAAAGGGAGAGAGAGGCAGGCGCAGGGCGCGCCGGGCGCCAGCGGAAAACGCACAAGAATAACAGCAGTTGGGCTGCTCATTCGTGTGGCAAATGTGGAGGCCTATTGCGTGTAGTGCCTTATTTGGCCGCTGGCGAATCGCTCTGTGCCCGCAACCACCGATACGGCGACCACCCCAGGTTCATGCCCGCCGCCGCCAGCAGGATCGCCCCCGCGCCCAAAAACTGCGCCAGTTGCAGCCGATGCCCGAACGCAACGATATCCACCACGATGGCAACAATCGGATAGATGAATGACAACGATCCGGTCAGATGCGTCGGCAGCCGCTGGATGGCGCCATACAGCAGGATGTACATCAACCCCGTATGCACCACGCCCAGCGTGATCAGCATCCCCCAGGTGTGCGCATCAGCCGGCAGATGCCGCAGATTGGCCAGCGGCGCCAGCATCAGCACGCCCACGCACACCTGGATGAGGGCAATCAGATGCGGCGGCGTACCGGCCAGCTTCTTGATCAGGAGCGCGGCCACCGCATAGGCAAACGCCGCGCCCAGCGCCATCGCAATGCCCGTCAGGTAATCGGTGCCCACGCTGGCCGCAGGCCCCACCTGAACAATCAGGACGACGCCGATAAAGGCGATGGCCAGCCAAGTGAGCTTGGCCGCCGTGAGCTTTTCTGACAGAAACAGCGCGCCCAGCCCGACCAGCATGAAGGGCTGCGTGTTGTAGACCGCCGTGGCAATCGAGATGGATGCGCGCGGATACGCCGCGAACAGCAGCAGCCAATTGATGACGATTGCCACGCCGCCCAGTGCGGCAATGGCCGCACGCCGCCACGTGATGGCGCCGCGCAGCAGCCCCAGGCCGGCGCACACTCCCAGCAGCGTCAGCGCGCCGAACACGCAGCGCCAGAACACAACGTCTGCCACGGGCTGGCCGGAGCGGACGACGAACCAGCCGATCGTCCCGGAGATGACCATGGCGGCGGTCATCTCAACCGTGCCGCGCGTCTTATCGTTCATGCGAACCACCTTGAGCGTTGAATGCAACAAGGATCGCACGCAGATTGGCTGACTTCCATTGCTTTTCTAAGGCAAAATCGGTGTTCTTTTTTATGAAGTAAGGCGAAATAACCGAATTGGAGGCGGAATGCAATGAACATGATTGACGCCCTGGATCAACGCATCCTTGATGTCCTGCTGACCGATTCCCGCATCTCGCTCAAGCAACTCGCCGAGCAGGTGGGGTTGTCATCCCCCAGCGTGTCGGAGCGCCTGCGGCGGCTGGAGGAGCGCGGCGTGATCCGGCATTACACCGTCGACATTGACCCGGCGGCGCTGGGCTACACGCTGCAGGCCATCGTGCGCGTGCGGCCCATGCCGGGCAAGCTGCATATCGTGCAGAAGCTGATCGAAGAGATTCCCGAGATCGGCGAATGCGACAAGGTCACGGGCGAGGACTGTTTCATCGCCCGGCTGTATGTGCGCTCGATCGATCAGCTCGACCAGATTCTCGATCGCGTGGCGTATCACGCCGAGACCAACACAGCCATCGTCAAGACGCAGCCGGTCAAGCGGCGTGCGCCGCCGTTTGCACCGGCTGACTGACGTGCTGGCGGTTATGCGACAACAGCGGGCTCCTGGATGGCTGCATGCGCCATGGCTTGCCGCAGATCGGCAATCAGGTCTTCTGGCGCTTCCAGCCCGACATTGAGCCGCACCAGACGGCCGCGGTAGTGGCGATTCGGCCGCGCCAGATCAGGATATGGCATCACCAGGCTGCTCGTGCCGCCCCAGCTCATGCCGATCCGGAACATGCGCAGCGCATCGATGAACGCGTTGACCTGCTCGGCCGAGACGCTTTCCTGGAATACCACCGAAAACACGCTGGTTGCGCCGGTAAAGTCGCGCTTCCAGAGTTCGTGGCCGGGGCATGACGGCAGCGCCGGATGGAGCACGGTGGCAACGCAATCCTGCAGATGAAGCCAGCGCGCCACCGCCAGCGTGGAGGCTTGCAGGCGCTCCAGCCGCAGCCCCAGCGTTTGCAGGCCACGCAGGGCCAGACTGCAATCGTCTGGCGAGGCGCCCATGCCAAGGTCGGCAAACGCGCTGCCCACGCGCTCGAACATCGCTTCGGAATTGACCGAGACCGAGCCGAGCAACAGGTCGCTGTGCCCGCCCACGTACTTCGTCAGCGCCTGCATGCTGATGTCGACGCCGTGCGCAAAGGCATCGAAATACACGCCGGCCGTGTACGTGTTATCGAGCGCCACCGGCACGCCGCGCGCGTGCGCCGCTGCCACGATTGCCGGCACGTCCTGCACTTCCATCGTGACCGAGCCAGGGCTTTCGGTCCAAACAAGCGCGGTGTTTGAGCGGATGAGGCCGCCGATGCCCGCGCCGATGAGCGGGTCATAAGTTTCGACTTCGATGCCCATCCGTTTGAGCAAGCCGGCGGCCATGCTGCGGTTGGGTCCATACGCGCTGAACGGCACCAGCGCGTGGCTGCCCGCGCCGCAGCAGGCCAGGTAGACGAGCGCGATGGCAGCCTGCCCGCCCGGGACGATAAAGCTGTGGCGTGCGCGTTCCAGTTGCGCAATCCGCGCGCCGAGTTCAATGGCCGTCGGTGTGCCGTAGAGGCCGTAGGTGTAGCCGTGTTGCGCATGGCGCCAGTCGTCCACGACCTGCGCGGCGTTGTCGAACAACACAGTTGAACCACGGTAGACCGGGGTGACCAATGACCGGAAACCGCCAGGGGCGAGCGTTTCGGGGTTGACGAGCTGGGATTGCCAATGCATGGGATGGCCCTCTGTGAACATGTGGACCGTGAAATCCTATGTCACGTCAGCAGAGCAATTTCAGCTATTCTGCCCAGCCAGACGCAAAAATTTCTCGCTCCCCGTCCGTTATGGCCCCACAGAAATCGCTCGAACTCGACGCATTCGACATCGCCATTCTCAATGCCGTGCAGCGGTGCTACACCACGCCGCTGCGCGTGATCGGGGAGCAGGTCAATCTATCGACGGCCGCGGTGCAGCGGCGCATCAAGCGGATGGAGGAAGCGGGCGTTATTGTCGGCAACGTGGCGGTGGTGGACCCCGAGCGGGTGGCCAAACCCATCACCGTGATCGTTGAAGTGCATGCCGAGCGCACCAATACCGCGGCGATGGCCGCGCTCAAGAAGGCACTCTCCGGCCCTGAGGTGCAGCAGTGCTACTACGTGACGGGCGAGGCTGATTTCGTCCTCATCCTGAACGTGGCCACGATGACGGAGTACGAAGCCCTTGGGCGTCGCCTGTTCGACGACAACGACAACATCCGGTGGTACCGCACGGCCGTGGTGCTCAACCGCGTGAAGGTCGGGCTCGAGGTGCCGCTGGGCTAGCGGTGCACGCCGTTCCACCGCCCGCACAATGCGTCAATACGGGGATGAGGCTATAGTGCCCCAGCGCTTGGCCTGATAAGGTTCGCGCGCCATAACACGTACGCTGGCACGACCGGCGTCCTTGAAGGTACCAAAGGAGCTCCTATGCAGAATCCAAGAACAGGCATGCGGTGGATCGCCGCCGCAATCGCATCGATCAGCATCACGACCGTCGTACACGCGGCATCCGTCGCACCCGTGGCCGCAGAAAACGGCATGGTCGTTGCGGCACAGCATCTGGCCAGCAAGGTCGGTGTGGAAGTGCTGAAGCGCGGCGGCAATGCGGTGGACGCCGCAGTGGCCGTGGGTTACGCGCTGGCCGTGGTCTATCCGGCAGCCGGCAACCTGGGCGGCGGTGGTTTCATGACAATCCAACTGGCCGATGGCCGCAAGACCTTCCTCGACTTCCGTGAAGTCGCGCCGAAGGCCGCCACCGCCAACATGTATCTGGACAAGGACGGCAACGTCATCAAGGGTGCGTCCACCAAGGGGCACTTGGCCGTGGGTGTGCCGGGCACCGTGTCCGGCATGGAGTATGCGCGCCAGAAGTACGGCACCATGCAACGCGCAGCACTGATCGCGCCGGCCATCACGCTCGCCGACAAGGGCTTCGTCCTCGATCAGGGCGACGTCGACATGCTGCATACGTCCACCAAGGACTTCCAGGAAGACGCCGCATCGGGCGCGATCTTCCTGAACAAGGGCCAGCCGTTCCAGGTGGGCGAGAAGCTTGTCCAGCGCGATCTGGCCAAGACGCTGCGCGAGATCAGCAACAAGGGCACCGACGGTTTCTACAAGGGCTGGGTCGGGCAGGCCATTGCTGCGTCGAGCAAGGCGGGCGGTGGCCTGATCACGCAAGAGGACCTCGTCAGCTACAAGACGCGCGAACTGGCGCCGGTCGAGTGCGACTACCGCGGTTATCACGTGGTGTCGGCACCGCCCCCGAGTTCGGGCGGCGTGATCATCTGCGAAATGCTGAACATCCTGGAAGGCTATCCGCTCAAGGACCTGGGCTGGCATTCCGCGCAGGCCACGCACTACCAGATCGAAGCCATGCGCCACGCCTATGTAGACCGCAACAGCTACCTGGGCGACCCGGACTTCGTGAAGAACCCGCTGGACCGCCTGCTGAGCAAGGACTACGCGGCCAAGATCCGTGCCGTGATCGACCCGAAGAAGGCGGGCGTGTCGAAGGACATCAAGCCGGGCGTCGAGCCGCATGAAGGCAGCAACACGACGCACTACTCGATTGCCGACAAGTACGGCAATGCGGTGTCGGTCACGTACACGCTCAACGACTGGTTTGGTGCGAAAGTCACGGCCGCCAAGACGGGCGTGATCCTGAACGACGAGATGGACGACTTCACGGCCAAGGTCGGCGTGCCGAACCTGTACGGCTTGGTGCAGGGCGAGGCCAACTCGATTGCCCCGGGCAAGCGTCCGCTGTCGTCGATGAGCCCGACCATCGTTACCAAGGATGGCAAGCCTGTCATGGTGGTAGGCACGCCGGGCGGCAGCCGCATCATCACGGCCGTCATGCTGACCATGATCAACGCGATCGACTACGGCATGAACGTGCAGGAAGCCGTCGACATGCCGCGCTTCCACCAGCAATGGCTGCCGGACGTGACCAACGTGGAGCCGTACGCGCTGTCGGAAGATACGCGCAAGCTCCTGACGTCGATGGGCCACAACCTGGGGGCGCCGCAGCCGGCCAACCACTTGGCTGCGATCATCGTCGGCGCACCGTCGCTGGGTGGCAAGCCGGTCGGCAACAACCGCTTCTATGGCGCGAATGACCCGCGTCGCAACACGGGGCTGGCAGCCGGTTATTGATCGGCATTGCACCACCCGCAGTACGAAAAAAGCCCACCAAGTTTCGGCGGGCTTTTTTCTTGGCGACGTTTTCCGGCTCAGGCCGCCGCAGTCAACACCGGCAGATTGCCTTCGCCAAAGCCGTGGTGCCCGCGCCGCTGCACGATCTCGAAGAAGATCTCGCCAGGATGGCGCTTGATGAACGTTTGCAGGAACAGTTTGGGCACGCCGTCGACGATCTCGCCGTCGACCAGAATGCCGTATCGGCGCAAGGCTGCCAGGTCCAATCCGTGACCGGGCAGGCGTGCGTCGACGGTGTCGTAGTAGTGCGCCGGGGGCTCGACAAAGGTGAGGCCGTTGGCGGCCAGCGCGGCGGCTGTGCGCAAGATGTCGTCGGTGGCCAGCGCAATGTGTTGCACGCCTTCGCCGGGGTGGTCGGGCAGGTAGGCGTGCATGAGGTGCGCGCGGTGCGTGCCTTCTTCATAGAGCGGGATACGGATCATGCCGCACGACGACACCATCACGCGGGAATCCGCCGCGACGTGCCAGTTGGCATGCAATTCGTGGATTTCGCTGAAGCCGAGCTGGTTGCGGTAGAAGTCGATCCAATCCTGCAGGCGGCCCGCGCCGACGGTCTGCGTCAGGTGGTCGACGCGTGCCAGCCCAACGCCAGCGTGGTGCCAGTCCTCATGCGCGGTCTCTGCGTCCAGCGGGCGAAAGTCGATGTCGTAGATGGAGATGTCGCCCAGGCCGCCCCTGGCACCGTGCTTGCCGCGCCAGCGATCGACAAAATGCAGGTGCGTATCGCCCACGCCCTGGATGGCGGGGATCACCAGCTCGCTCGGCCCGATGGGCTCGGCCTCGGCCGGCCATGCACCCAGTTCGACGGCGCGGTCGTAGGCGTGCTGGGCGTCGTCAACACGGATGCCGATGGCGCAGATACCCACGCCATATTCCTCAGCCCAGCGGTGCGCGAAGGAATCGGCTTCGGCGTTGACGAGGAAGTTCATGTCGCCTTGCCGATACAGCGTGACGTCCTTGCTTACGTGCCGCGCGATGGCCTTGAAGCCGAGCGATGCAAACACCTGGCCAAGCGCAGCCGGCGCTTGCGTGGCGAACTCGATGAACTCCAAGCCGGCGGTCTTGAATGGCAGGTCGGCGTTGCGGCTCATGGTGAGACTCCTGTGGCTGAAGCTAAGAATGCAGACACCGCATTGTGTACCACGCGGGTGGCAATGCGCATCCCACAGTCGCTATGCGGCAGCCCTTTGTGGATCCGGCTGGCTCTGCAGCTTCGGTAGCCAAAGGAAAGCGATGGACGCCAACACGGCGCCGGCAAGCATCATCGGCACCACCATGGGCCAGGCGCCAAGGCTGTGCGATGTATCGTCAAAGGCGGCCGCGGTCTGCCCCAGGCAGAAGGCCGCCAGCATCATGATGAAGCCTGACCATGACACCGCGCGCCCCGCAAGATGCGGCAGCTCGCCCACCGCACCTGCCTGGCCGCAAGGCTGATGAATGCCGTGGCCCATGCAATAGATGCCGTGTCCGAGCAGCAGCGGCCACGCTTGCCCGGGAAGCAGCCAGCAGCCCAAGCCCTGGATGCCCGCGCCGAGCAGGCTGAGCGTTGCGCCTTGCTGCACCGTCCGCACGAGGCTCTGCCGGCGCAGCAGGCGCCGGCAGCCCGTTGTACTGAGGATATAGACGAGCGATCCGCCGGCCGGTATCCAGCCATAAAGCTCGGGAGACAGGCCGAGATAGGCGATATAGACCATCGGCGAAAGCAGCAGGAAGCAGAAGATGCCGGCGTAGGTCGTGGCTGCCAGCAACCCCCAGACGCGAAAATCCGCGCTGGCGAAGATCTCGCGCACGCTGCCTGCCTGGCTCTGTGTCTCTTGCCGGGTTTCGGCAAAGCCGTGCCAGCACATCACCCATAGAACGATTGCATAGAAGCTCATGCCCGCCAGCACCCAGCGCCAACCCGCGTGTTGCGCGACAAAGGCACCCAGAATCGGTGCCACCAACGCAACGAAACCCAGCCCCGTGAGGCCACGCGCCATGACGTGCGGACCATCGCGTGCCGGGTGCAGATCACGTACGGCTGCGCGTGCGCACACCAGGATGGCGGCCATCGAGAACCCCTGCAGGGCGCGTGCAGCGGTCAACATGGAAGCGGTTACCGCCAGCGCGCCGGCCAGTGCAGCCACGGCATAGCACGCGAGCCCGATCAGCAGCACCTGACGACGGCCAAAACGATCGGCAAGGCTGCCCATCGGCAGTTGTCCAATGCCAAAGGCCAGCGCGAAGACCGTGAGGCTCGTGCTGGCCGAGCCCAGCGTCTGGGCAATGGCGGGAAGGGCGGGGAGATAACTGTCGGTCGCAACCGGCTGTGCCGACAGCAATAGCGGCAGCAGCAGGGCAAAGCTCAAAGGGCGACGCGTCATCAGCTCAGTATGCAATGGCTGCGCTGCGCCGCAACTCATCTGCGGTGGCGGTGCCGAAACCGAAGAACTCCAGGTACGCGGGAATCATCTCGAACAGCATGTCGGTGCCGACCTGGACATCGCAGCCCTTGTCGAGCGCCGCGCGCAGCAACGGCGTGTACTCGGATTTCATCACCACCTCGCCAACAAAGCAGCTCGGCGCGATGCGTGCCACGTCGAAGGGCAGCGGATCGTCTTCTTTCATGCCCACCGGCGTGGCGTTGACCACCACATCGAAGCCGTCCGGATCATTCGAACCGGTGCGCACCACCAGCGCGGGGTAATGCTCGCGCAGACGTCGGCCCAGCGATTCCGCCGATTCTGCGCGGGTGTCATACAAAGCAAGTTCGCCCACACCCGCAGCGGCCAGCGACGCGGCAATCGCTGAGCCGACACCGCCGGCCCCTGAAAGCAGCACACGCGCCCCTTCCAGTTGGCGCCCCTTGCGAAGCACGCCGCGCACGAAGCCTGCACCATCGAACTGGTCGCCCAGCAACGTGCCGTCATCGCGCTTGAGCACCGCGTTGCAAGCCCCCGCGATGCGCACGGCCGGCGTGACCTCATCGACCAGATTCACCGTGGTGACCTTGTGCGGCATCGTGATCAGCGCGCCACGCAGGTTGGTGAAGCGGCAGATCGACTGGAAGCTTTGCGCGTAATCCTCTGCCTTGACCCCCATGGGCACCACAACGGCGTCGATGCCTTTTTGCTCGAACCAGGGGTTGTAGATCATCGGCGACTTGAACGTCTCCGTCGGGTAGCCGATGTGGGCGATGAGGGTAGTTTTTCCAGAAATCATGGTTCAGGCGTGCGGGTTTCAGGCGGCCAAGGCTCCGGCCCGCTGGCGGGCATATTCAGCCTTGTCGACGGGTTGGGCGGCTGGCTTGCCCAGGTCGTCCATATGGATGCGGTAGGTCTCGCGTGCGGTCATGGCGGCCACGGCGGCAATCACCGTGACGCCAAAGGCAATGGCGCCCACGGTCAGCCAGATGTTGGTGGCTCCTGGCGGCGCCACGGCGGTGAAGAGGGCCGGCAGCATGGCAGTGATGGCGGTACCGATGTTCTGCGAAATCGCCATGGCCGACACACGGGTGCGCGTCGGGAACAACTCCGGATAGAAGCTCGGGAACACCGCGTTGTAGCCTTGGTAGACCACGCCCCACATCAGAATCGAGATGACGAAGGCAAGCGGCACGTTCTTGATGCTGATGGCGTACAGGTAGGCAAAAGCAAGCGCCCCGGCGAGCAGCGAACCGATCACGATCGGTGGCTTGCGGCCGATGCGGTCGGACAGGTCGCCAACATACGGAATGACCAGCACGGCAACGATGTTGCCCACCACCGGAATCCACAGGTAGATGTCTTTGGCAAAGCCGATGCCGTAAGCCGGCTGCACCGCATAGGCGGCGCCAAAGATGGTCGCCACCACCGGAATCACGTTCATCAGCGCCATGCAGACCACGCGCAGCATGTCTGGCGTGCTGTATTTGAAGGCGTCGATCACGGGCGAGCGTGGGCGGCCTTGCTGCTGTTGCTCAGCGGTAAAAGCGGGGGTTTCGTGCACTTCGCGGCGGATGACGTAGCCGGCGATGATGACGACGAAGCTCAGAACGAACGGAATGCGCCAGCCCCAGGCGTTGAACTGGTCGGCGGGCATGTAGTGCGCCAGCGGCAGAAACACGGCAGCGGCCAGGATCTGCCCGGCCTGCACGCCTTGCAGCGTAAAGCTCGCGAAGAACCCGCGCCGGCCAAATGGGGCGTGCTCCAGGATCATGGAACTGGCGCCCGAAATTTCACCGGCCACGGCAAAACCCTGGATGAGCCGCATGATGACCAGCAACGTGGGCGCCAACAGCCCAACTTGGTCGTACGTCGGCAACAGGCCCACGGCAATCGTCGAAAAACCCATGAGGAACATGCACCAGAGCAGCACGTTCTTGCGCCCGTGCGTGTCGCCCAGATGGCCCAGCACGAACGCACCGATCGGCCGTGCGATATAACCCACGCCATATGTGGCCAGTGAGGCGATGATGGCCGTCTTCGGGTCGCCCTTGGGGAAGAATATCTGTGGAAAGATCAGCGCCGCGGCGGTGGCGTAGATAAAGAAGTCGTAGTACTCGAGCGCCGAGCCGATCCAGCCGCTGGCGGCGGCTTTCTTCGACTGGTGCTTGCCCAGGGGCTCGTGGGCAGGGGCTGCGGTCATGGTTGTCTCCGGTTTTATCTGTGCGGTCTATCGTGCGATTCGTTCGATGAAGGACCGTCTGTACACGCAACGCAGCGTAGTCCGCCGCCATGGCGGGGCACAAGCGACTGTGGATTGAAAACGTTCGATAATCGCACGGAATGGTGCGAATAACGTACGACCCGAGGGTTTCTCCGAGTCTGTCTATCTCCCGGGGCGGAAGGCGCTACAGCACACGCATGATCGAAAGCGCGGTGTCCTGCAGCACCTGCAGCACCCGCTGCAAAGCGTGCTCCGTGGTTTCTTCACCGACCTGCATGTTCACGCTCAGTGCGGCGATCACGTTGCCGTGTCGATCCCGCAGCGGTACCGCCACACCGCGCACGCCAATCTGCAATTGCTGTTCGACCACGGCGTAGTCCTGCCGACCAGCCTTGCGGATTTCATCGAACAGGCGGTCCCGCTGCAGGATCGTGTAAGGCGTATAGGGCGTCAGCACACAGGTTTCCAGCCATGCCTTGACCTTCTGCTCGGGTTGCGCGGCCAGCATCATCACGCCGGCCGAGGCGAGCGGCGCCGGCACGCGCGCACCCAGCACGAATCCGGTACTCATGACCCGGCTGGTGCTGGTGCGCGAGATGAAGACGAGCTCCCAATCATCCAGCACGCTGAGGTACGCCACCTCGCCCACGGCGGCGGTCACCTGCTGCAGGAAGGGCTGTACCGTGCGCGGCAGACGTGCTGAATCGAAGTACGACCAGCCCACCTTCAGCACGCGCGGCGTCAGGCTGAACAGCGTGCCTTCACTGGTGAGGTAGCCGAGGTGTTCGAGCGTCAGGAGGTAGCGGCGCGCGGCTGTGCGGGTGAGGCCGGTCAACTCGGCGGCCTGGGTGGGCGTCAGCCGGGGGTGCTCGTGGTCGAACGCCTCCAGGATGGCGAGCCCTTTTTCCAATCCGGCGATCCAGTCGCGCCTGTCGAGCGATTCCTTCGTCATGGCGATAACCCTAAAAACGAGCGATATGTGCGCACGATTGTACGATCATCGAACGCTGTTGCGCGAATGCCGCTTGTCGGCATGTGGGGGGGCTCCTACGCTGCGGGCATTGCTTGACGCCCGACCACCGTATCGCCATGAACTCGCTTCACCCAGCACGTCGCCCCAAATGCATCGCCACGGTGTGCCTGTCCGGCACGCTGCCTGAAAAGCTGGAGGCCGCCGCCGCCGCAGGCTTTGACGGTGTTGAGATCTTCGAGAACGATTTGCTGAATTTCGATGGATCGCCGGCGCGCGTGCGGCAAATGGCGGCAGACCTAGGGCTGGCGATCATGCTGTATCAGCCGTTCCGCGATTTCGAAGCCATGCCGCGAGAGTTGTTCGCGCGAAACTTGGCGCGGGCCGAGCGCAAGTTTGACGTGATGGCCGAGCTGGGCGTCGAGATGGTACTCGTCTGCAGCAACGTGCAGGACATCGCTATCGACGATCCGGCGCTCGCGGCAGACGATCTGCGCCAGATGGCAGAAGCGGCGGCACGGCGCGGGCTGCGCGTGGGGTATGAGGCGCTGGCCTGGGCGCGGCATACGCGGACCTGGCGGCAGGCGTGGCAGATCGTGCGACAGGCTGACCACCCGGCGTTGGGGCTGATTCTCGACAGCTTCCACACGCTCTCGCTGGGCGACTCGCTGGATGGCCTCCACGATGTGCCGGCGGACAAGCTCTTCTTTGTGCAATTTGCAGACGCCCCGAAATTGTCGATGGACGTACTGTCCTGGAGCCGGCATCACCGTAACTTCCCGGGGCAGGGTGACCTTGCTGTGACGGAGTTTGCGCGCGACCTGCTTGCTGCGGGCTATACCGGGCCGTTGTCGCTTGAGGTCTTCAATGACGAATTCCGCTCTGCGCCCGCACGACTAACGGCGCTGGACGGCATGCGTTCGCTGCGCTGGCTGGAGTCCGAAGCTGGTGGTGCGGAACTGCCGGCGCCAGCGCAATTTGGAGGCGTGGATTTCCTGGAGTTTGCCGTGGATGCTGCGGCAGGACGGGAACTTGAAACGCGCCTGCGTGCGCTGGGTTTCATCCTTGCGGGGCACCATCGCTCCAAGGCGGTTGACCTGTATCGGCAGGGCGGCGTCAACGTGATCTTGAATATGGAGCAGGACAGCGCAGCGTCGGAACACTTCCAGTTGCACGGGCCGTCTGTCTGTGCGATCGGCCTGAAAGTAGACGATGCCGAGCGCGCCATGGCACGCGCACGTGAGTTATGCGCCCAGGAATGGCGCGGGCCCGTGGGGCCGACTGAGCGCAGCATTCCCGCGCTGCGCGCGCCCGATGGCACGCTGCTCTATCTGATCGACGATCGTGAGGCCGATCGCAGCATCTACGAAAGCGATTTTGTCTTGCATCCAGACGTGCAAGACGATGCAGCCGGGTGGGCATCGATCGACCACGTTGCGCAGGCGCTGCCCGCGCACAGGCTCGACAGCTTCGTGCTGTTCTACCGGGCCATCTTCGGCATGCACGCCGAAGCCGTACAGGAGATTGCCGACCCGTACGGCCTCGTGAAAAGCCGGGCGATGGTGAGTCCGGACCGCAACGTGCGGATTCCACTCAACGTATCGGAAAGCGGGCGCACGGCCACGGGCAGGTTCATCACCGCCTACGCGGGCTCGGGGGTGCATCACATTGCATTCCGTACTGAGCGACTGTTCGAGACCATCGAGGCCATCGACCGTGGCGCGGCCCGCCTGCAGCACGTTCCCGAGAACTATTACGACGACGTTGCCGCCCGACTTGGGCTGGATGACGCATTGCTCAACCGCCTGCACGACGATGGTCTTCTCTACGACCGCGACCCGCACGGCGATTTTCTGCACGCCTACACCGAACCCTTTCGCGAGCGCTTCTTCTTCGAGCTTGTCCAGCGCAACGGCTACCTCGGCTACGGCGCAGCAAATGCTGCCGTGCGCATGGCTGTGCAGGCACAACTGAGCCGCGGCGCCACCACTTCGGCTGACCACTGAGACACGAGAATTTTTGCACTCACGGTTGTGCGGCCGTGGGCGCTATCTACGCAACACCACGGCTGCACGTGCGGCCGTCGCACACTCATACCCATCACACAAAGAGGAGACAAGGGAGCCATGAACAAGACAATGATTGCCGCACTGGTGCTCGGAGCCACGAGCCTGCCAGCGGCAGCGCAAACCGCCGGCGGCGTCACGCTCTACGGGCTGATCGACACCACCATCCGCTACAGCACGCACGAAAACGCAGCGGGCAACAGCAATCTGCAGATGATGGACGGTGTGCTGACCGGCAGCCGATGGGGACTGCGCGGCACGGAAGATCTGGGCGGTGGCACCAAGGCCATGTTCATCCTGGAATCGGGCTTCTTCCCCGATACCGGCGGCAGCCAGCAGGGCGGGCGCCTGTTCGGACGCACCGCGGTGGTCGGCCTGGAAGGCGACTACGGCAAGCTTTACCTCGGTCGGCAATACACGCTGGCGCACGAGGTCTTGTCTTCGTACGAGGCGATGGCGTTTGCCAACAACTCCATCGTTGGCTATCAGGGCGGCAACTACACCGGCCTGCGCTACGACAACACGGTCAAATACATCAAGTCGTTCGGCGGGCTGCAGCTTGCGGGCGCCTGGACCTTTGGCGAGGCTGCGGGCAGCTTCAGCAAGAGTTCGGCCGGCGCCGGCTCGATCGTCTACAGCATGGGCTCGGCTGAAGTGGGCGCGGTGTACCAAGTCACGCGCGATGTGTCATCAGCGTTCTTCGGCGCGGTGCCGGCCGCGCAGGCCAGCAAGCAGACGGTCTGGGGCTTTGGCGGCAAGCTCGATACCTCGATTGCCACGTGGTACCTGGGCTATACAAACAGCCGCCTCGACGTGGCCGACTACAAGAACCAGGCCGCCTATGTGGGCGCGAAGGTGCCGCTCTCCGGCGCACTGAGTTTCATCGGCACCGTGCAGTACGACTGGATGAAGCACCTGGATGCCAGCGGCAAGCGCCTGACCACCGCCGGCATGCTCGACTACGCCTTCAGCAAACGCACCGACGTCTACGCCGAAGTTGACTACACCCGCCTGCAGGGCGCGTGGGTTGCACTGAACAGCGCGGCGGCGTTCAACAACTCGGGCAACACGTATGGCAACAACTCGCGCCTGGGCGTCATGCTGGGCGTGCGGCACAAGTTCTGATCGCTGGGATCGTTCTCACAATGAAAAAAGCCCGCCGGGACACTGGCGGGCTTTTTTCATGCTGCGATCAATGCACCGGGCAATCTCGCGCGATCACGTCGCCCAACATCGCGGCGGTGGCGCCGGAAAGCGTCCAGCCCAGGTGCCCATGGCCGGTGTTGTAGAACACGCGCCCATGCCGCCCGCGGCCGACGCGCGGCATCATGTCCGGCATCATCGGACGCAAGCCGGCCCACGGCACCACGCGCGACGTACCAATCGCGAAGTTGCGGCGCGTCCAGGCCACCAGGGGCTCGATGCGATCCGCACGGATATCACGGTTGTAACCGTTGAACTCCGCCGTGCCGGCCACGCGGAAGCGGCCGGTGCCAAGTCGGCTGGTCACAATCTTCGCGCTCTCATCGAGCAGGCTGACCCATGGCGCGCCTTGCACGCTGGCTTCGTCGTCCAGGTGCACCGTGATGGAATACCCCTTGACCGGATACACGTTGATGCGATCGCCAACCATTTGTGCGATATGCCGGCTGCCCACGCCCGCGCAGACGACCATCGCGTCGGCGGCAAGGTCCTGCACGACGTTCGCCTCGCTGGTGGAAAGGCGGTCATCCAGCGTGGTTTGCAGCAGGAGACGAACGCCGTGCTCTGTGGTTTGCACATCGCGCACGTCCACGCCGTGCATGAAGCGCACGCCGCGCTTTTCGCAGGCCTGCGCGAGGCCGCGCGTGAACTTGTGGATGTCGCCGGTGGCGTCGGACTCGGTGAAATAACCGCCGTAGTAGTTGCCCCGCAGTGTGGGCTCGATGGCGGCAATGTCTTCCGGGCTCACGGCGTGGCGCTCAAGCCCCCCGGCGATGAGCAGGGCGTTGGCCTTGCCTGCGGCCGCAAAGCTCGCCTTGTCGTGATAGACGTGCAGAATGCCGCGCTTCTGCAGATCAAAATCAATCTGCTCCCGTTCGGCCATCGCAAACAGATGCTTGCGTGCCTCGATGGCCATGCGTGTGGTCTCGATGGTGTTGCGGCGGTAGTGCGCGATGCTGGCCACGAACTCGCCGATCCACGAATACTTATGCCAGGACGGCTTGGGATTGAGCAGGAGCGGGGCGTCGTTGCGCAGCATCCATTTGATGCCCTTGAGCAGCGTGCCGGTGCTGTTCCAGACTTCAGCGTTGCTGGCGGAAAGCTGCCCGCCGTTGGCGAACGAGGTTTCCATGGCCGGATACAAGTGGCGGTCGAGCACCGTGACCTGATAGCCGAGTTGCGAGAGCGTGTAAGCAGTGGTGACGCCGGATATGCCGGCGCCGACGATGACGATGTGCGTCATGGCGGTCCCTATGGAGTGATGTCATGACCGGACGATCCGGTCGGCTCACCCCATCTGTCTTGGGACCTGAGAGCTTGGGCGCCAGCAGTGGTGGCGCCTTCCCCTTCGGTGGGCGCACGCGTACACGCCTCTCTCCAGATTCGCAGTCGACGCCACAGTCCTTTTGCCTGAGAGTTTCCGGGGTGGTTGCTCCATCGGCGCCGGGCGTTGCGCGTGTGTGCGTTGAGCCCGGTCTCTCCTGCGGCGTGTTGCAGCTGTCGTTGGTGCGTCAGCCGCGCCTGCGTGCTGCCGGTGTGGGCAGCGGGAGGGAGTGTGTCATGGGTTGTGACGTTCGGCAAGTCGGGCTGTACCCGGAGCGACGGAGGGCGTGTCGTCTTTCAAGTCCACGCCGCTGCGGCCGAGCGCCACTGCGCCGTTGAGCAGGAACACCAGTCGGCTCGCTGCCTGGTCATAGGCCAAGCCTGCCGGCCGCACATTCGAGATGCAATTGCGCTCAGCATCGGACCGGCCAACGCGCGGCGCGTAGGTCAGGTAAATGCCTAGGCTGTCAGGCGAACTCAACCCCGGCCGCTCACCGATCAGCATTACGACCTGTCGTGCGCGAAGCAACGCACCGATCTCATCCCCCAGCGCAACCCGGGATTGCTCGGCGATGGCGACCGGCCCGATCGACCAGCCGGCCGGCAGACGCTCACGCACGCTGCATAGCAGCGGCACGGCATGGCTTTGCACGGCCAATGCGGAGAGCCCATCGGCAATCACGAAGACAACGTCGAATGGCTCCGCTGGCCGCAGCGCGCCGAGTTCTGCGCGGCTGGCTTCGTCAAGCCGGCGGCCGAGATCGGGGCGGCGCAGATACTGGGCCCGATCGGCTGCCGCGCTGTGCACCGCCAGGGCCGTGAAGCCCGCCTGCCCAAGCGCGACCGCTAAAGCTGCACGATTGAGCGGCAAATGCACGGCATCGCGCGCCTGGGCGTGCGCCACGCCAAACGCGAGCACGGCGTCGGTCGTCTGGCTGTTGCCGGCCCGACCCAACGCAATGCGTGCGTCGGTAAAGGCACGCAGGTGTGTCCACGAATTCGGCTGAACGAGCGTGTGTTTCGGCATGTGCGGATATCCAACGGGGTTCACAGCGCATGGGCCAACTGCAGCAGCGGCTGCCGCGCCGTGGCGTCTTGCAGGCGCCCAGCGGCGTCGACAATACCCATGCTTTGCAGCCACGCCTCAAACTCCGGCGCCGGCCGCAGGCCCAGCGTGTCGCGCAGATAGAGTGCGTCATGAAACGATGTGCTCTGGTAATTGAGCATGATGTCGTCGGCGCCCGGCACGCCCATGATGAAGTGGATGCCCGCCACGCCAAACAGGGTGAGCAGCGTATCCATGTCGTCCTGATCGGCTTCGGCGTGGTTGGTGTAGCAGACGTCGCAGCCCATCGGCAGGCCCATCAGCTTGCCGCAGAAGTGATCTTCCAATCCGGCGCGGATGATCTGCTTGCCGTCGTAGAGATACTCCGGACCGATAAAACCGACCACCGTGTTGACCAGCAACGGCGAGAACGCCCGCGCCACCGCATAGGCACGCGCCTCCATGGTTTGCTGATCGACGCCGTGATGCGCATTGGCCGACAACGCGCTGCCCTGGCCGGTCTCGAAATACATCACGTTGTTGCCGACCGTGCCGCGCGCCAGGCCCTGCGCGGCGTCATGCGCTTCTGCCAGCAAGGCAAGGCTGATGCCGAATCCCGCGTTGGCCTGCTCGCTGCCGGCCACGGACTGAAACACCAGGTCCACCGGCGCGCCCTGGTCAATGGCGCGCAGTGTGTTCGTCACGTGGGTCAGCACGCACGACTGCGTGGGAATGGCGTAGCGGTTGCGCAGTTCGTCAACCAATTGCAGCAGCGAGACGATGGCGCCGAGGTTATCGCCCGCAGGGTTGATGCCGATGGTCGCGTCGCCGCAGCCATAGAGCAGGCCATCGATGATCGATGCGGCAATACCTTTGGGGTCGTCCGTCGGGTGGTTGGGTTGCAGCCGGACCGACAACCGGCCGGGCAAGCCGATGGTGTTGCGAAAGCGTGTGACCACGCGGCACTTGCGGGCCACGGAAATCAGATCCTGATTGCGCATCAGCTTGCTGACCGCGGCAGCCATTTCGGGCGTGATACCAGGCGCGACGCTTGCCAGTGTCTGGCTGTCCGTCTCATGCAGGAGCAGCCAGTTGCGAAACTCGCCCACCGTGAGCGAGGCAATCGGCTGGAAGGCCTGCGCGTCATGCCGGTCAAGAATCAGGCGCGTGACCTCGTCGTCTTCATAAGGCACCAGCGCTTCGTTGAGAAATACCGACAGCGGCACATCCGCCAACGCCATGCGCGCGGCCATGCGTTCGCCCTCGCTGGCCGCGGCCAGACCCGCCAGATAGTCGCCCGAGCGCGCCGGGCTGGCTTTGGCCAGGAGCGTCTTGAGATCGTTGAACACATGGCGTTGCACGCCAATGGTCTGAGCGAAGTGCATGATGGGATACGCGGAAGCGTCCAATGACGGTGACGGCAATGCCTATCCTGCCACTTTAGTTGCCTTCTATGTCACGGCGGCAATGTTCTAATACGCGTTTCCCAAACGTCGATCTCGCCCGTAAATGACCGCATCCGCCACACCGTCCCGCCTGCACCAAGCGGGCTCTGCCATGGAAGTGCTGGCGGTCTTTCTCAAGCTGGGCCTCACCAGTTTCGGCGGCCCTGTCGCGCATATCGGCTACTTCCGGCGCGAGTTCGTAGAGCGCCGCCGCTGGCTGGACGACGCAACGTTCACAGACCTCGTTGGCCTATGCCAGTTTCTGCCCGGGCCTGCCAGCAGCCAGGTGGGATTCTCCGTCGGGCTGCTCCGGGCGGGATGGCGTGGCGGGTTGGCGGCATGGTGCGGCTTTACGCTGCCTTCCGTCTTGTTGCTGCTGGTCTTTGCGATGCTCGCGCCGAGCCTCAGCGGCCCGATTGGCGCGGGGCTGATCCACGGTTTGAAGCTGGTTGCCGTTGCGGTGGTGGCGCAGGCCGTGTGGGATATGGCGCGCAAGCTCTGTCCTGACTGGCAGCGCGCAGGTATCGCGCTGGTCAGCATTGCCGTGCTCAGCGCGTTGGCGACCGTTTACGCGCAACTGGTCGTGATCGTGCTCGGCGCCGTGCTGGGCTTGTTGTTATGCCGATTGTCGCGTCCGGTGAGTGAGGGGCCGAGGGCCGGGCAGGGAACCGCATTTCGCGTGTCTCACGCTGCCAGCAGCGTCAGCCTGGTGCTGTTCTGCACCCTGTTGTTCGGGCTTCCGGTTGTGGCAAACCTTCATCCATGGATGCCCGCGAAAGTGTTCGACGCGTTCTATCGGTCAGGCGCGTTGGTATTTGGGGGCGGGCACGTCGTGCTGCCCCTGCTGGAGCAGCAGACAGTGGCGACTGGTTGGGTCGCGTCGAACGATTTTCTGGCAGGCTACGGTGCCGCGCAGGCGGTGCCCGGGCCGTTATTCACCTTCGCCGCTTTCCTCGGCTGGACGATCGCGCCGGGGCTCAATCATTGGGCCGGTGCTGCGCTTGCTACGGTGGGCATCTTTCTGCCGGGCCTGCTGCTGGTCATCGCGGCGTTGCCTTACTGGCAAGCGTTGCGCGCGCGTCCTTCCATGGCGGCGCTGTTGGCGGGTGTGAATGCCGCAGTGGTTGGATTGCTGGCATTTGCCCTTTACACGCCGGTCTGGACGAGCGCCGTGCGGTCATGGAGCGATTTTGTCGTCGCGGCGATTGCGTTCCTGCTGCTGACGCGATGGAAAACGCCACCGCTGATTGTGGTGGCGTTTTGTGCAGCGGCGGGCGTTGCCGCAGCCGCGCTGGGTTGAATCGCGCTCTCCCTACGCGCAGCAATCAGTCGCTGCGCGGGGCAGGCGGTCATTCATCCATCAGCCGAACCCTGACCTTCTTGCCCTTCAGCGTGCCGGCATTGAGCTTGCGCAGCGCCTCGCGCGCGATGCCGCGCTCGACCGCGACGTAGGTCGAGAACTCGGTCACGTTGATCTTGCCGATCTGGTCGCCCCGAAAGCCGGCGTCGCCTGTCAGAGCACCGAGCACATCGCCGGGTCGGATCTTCTCTTTGCGTCCGCCGAGAATCTGCAGCGTTTCCATTGGCGGCAGCAGCGGAGCGTCATTGCCGGTATCAAGCTCGTCGAGCTGGTGCCATTCGACCTCGCGCCCGAGCGCCTGTTCGATGTTGCCGACACGGCCCATCTCGTCCATGCTCGCGAGGCTCAACGCCCAGCCGTTCTCGTCGGCGCGGCCCGTGCGGCCAATGCGATGCACGTGTACTTCGGGGTCGGGCGTCACGTCAACGTTGATCACCGCTTCGAGCTGTGCGATGTCGAGCCCGCGCGCGGCAACGTCGGTCGCGACGAGCACCGAGCAACTGCGGTTCGCGAACTGAATCAATACCTGATCGCGCTCACGCTGCTCGAGTTCGCCATGCAGCGCCAGCGCGTGGATGCCCTCCGCGCGCAACACGTCGAGCAGGTCACGGCATTGCTGCTTCGTGTTGCAGAAGGCGAGCGTGCTCACAGGCCGATAGTGCTTGAGCAGCAGCCCGACCGCATGCAACCGCTTGTTGTCCGTCACCTCGTAGAAGCGCTGGCGAATCTTGCTGTCGTCGTGGCGCTCTTCGAGTTTTACTTCCTTCGGATTGCGCAGAATGCGCTGACTCAGCTTCGCAATACCTTCCGGGTACGTTGCCGAGAACAGCAGCGTCTGGCGATCGGCCGGGCATTGGCGCACGACCGTCGCGATGTCATCGAAGAAGCCCATGTCGAGCATGCGGTCTGCTTCGTCAAGCACGAGCGTTTTCAGCGCGCCGAGCGCGAGATTGCCGCGCTCCAGATGGTCCATGATGCGCCCCGGCGTGCCGACGATGACATGCGCGCCATGCTCAAGGCTTGCCGCCTGCGGACGCATCGGCGTGCCGCCGCAGAGCGTCAAGACCTTCACGTTTTCTTCAGCGCGTGCCAGGCGGCGGATCTCCTGTGCCACCTGATCGGCAAGCTCGCGCGTCGGGCAGAGAACCATCGCCTGCACGTCGAAGCTGCGCGCGTCAAGCCGTGCGAGCAGGGCCAGCGCAAACGCTGCGGTTTTGCCGCTACCCGTCTTTGCCTGCGCAATCAGGTCGTGGCCAGCCAGCGCGATGGGCAGGCTTGCAGCCTGGATCGGCGTCATGTCGGTGTAGCCAAGCTGCGCCAGATTCGCGAGCACGGCCGGGGCGAGCGCTAGGGTGCTGAAGGGCGTGGCGGTCGGTTCAATGGTCATGTTGTTGCGCTGATTCACTTGGACGGCTTGCCTTCGAGTTGTTCGTAGACGACGGTGCCGTCGTCAGCCTCGAAGCGTTCGACATAGTTGCGGGCGCCGCATAGCGCACAACGGAACAGCAGCCCTTGGCCCTCGTCCTTGATGACGACATCGGACAGTTCCCACTGCGTGCCGCAGCTCTGGTTGATGCAAGTGAACACGGTTTTCTCTGAATGGATTTTTCGTTGCGTCTCGATAACGAGGCAGGTAGACCGGCGCCGCGTGTGCGCCTATGTAAATCTAGATCAATACATCAATCACAAATGGCTTTGCCGCGCCATTCCTGGAAGATTGCGCGGCCTTTACCTGATTGGGCCCGAGAGGTGGGGATTGCATCTCGTCTCGTGGGGTTGGCCTCTGCGCGATGTCGTTTTTCGGGCGACGCCCACGCCAAGCGCCCAATGCATCCTGTTGGTGCAACAGATTCGCGGGTACAACGCTGAGATCGATGCAGATATGGGGCTGATCTTGCAGATCGTCACGTTTTCCCCGCCGGACTCTAACACACCCATTTAGGCCCGTAAGTCGCGGGCCAAGGCTCTGCAACGACTGGCAGCCAACCGCAGATGTCATTTCTTTGAAATTACGTAGAGTCCGCACTCTTGTCTTGGTTTGAGGTGCGTCAAGTCCGGCCCGCAGCCGCTGGCATCTAATGGGTTGCATATCCGCAATCGTTTGACGCCCCCAACCATGCGCACCGCCCCCGTGCCGTCTTCACCAACTGCAGAGCTGATTGATCTGCCGTTTCACGCCGCCCTTGCGCGTACATCGAATTCGCTGTCGCTTGCATCAATGCAACTGGCATTGATGGATTGGGCACTGCATCTGGCTGTTTCGCCAGGCAAGTGTCTGGATCTGTTCCGCTTGGCACTGACGCAGGCTGAGCAACTCGAGGCTTACATCCGGAACTGCTTGGCGTCCGGCCCGCAGGACGTGTGTCTTTGCGTCCAGCCGCCGGCCCATGACCGACGTTTCTTGGCTGACGAGTGGCGTTTGTGGCCGTTCAACGTGCTGCACCAGTCTTTCCTGTTGACGGAACAATGGTGGGAGGCGGCCACGCGCGGCGTCTGGGGTGTCGCCAAGCATCACGAGGACGTCGTTGCCTTTGCTGCGCGTCAATGGCTCGACATGATGTCGCCGGGCAACCAACTGGCAACCAACCCCATTGTCCTGCGTCGGACCTTTGAACAGCACGGTACCAATCTCGTGCGCGGCGCACTCAATGCGCTTGACGATCTGGAGCGCTCCATGAGCGGCGCGCCGGCCGCCGGCACCGAACGTTTTATGGTGGGCCACGACGTGGCAATCACGCCCGGCAAGGTGGTCCTGCGCAACCGCCTGATCGAGCTGATCCAGTACGCGCCGGCCACGAGCAAGGTCCAAGCCGAGCCCATCCTGATCGTGCCGGCATGGATCATGAAGTACTACATCCTGGATCTGTCACCGCAGAACTCGCTGATCCGTTATCTGGTAGAGCAGGGCCATACGGTGTTCTGCATCTCCTGGAAAAACCCCGACGAGGCTGATCGCGCCCTCGACATGGACGATTACCTCAAGCTCGGTGTCTTTGCCGCGCTCGATGCCGTCAATGCCATCGTGCCGGGCCAGCGCGTCCACGCCACCGGTTACTGCCTTGGCGGCACGTTATTGGCCATTGCAGCGGCTGCCATGGCGCGCGATGGCGATGCACGGTTGGCATCCATGACGCTCTTTGCCGCGCAGACAGACTTTTGCGAGCCGGGCGAACTCGGCCTGTTCATCGACGAGGCACAGGTCAGTCTGTTGGAAGCGCAGATGGAACAAACCGGCTATCTACGCGCCAGCCAGATGGCCGGAGCCTTCCAGATGCTGCGCTCGTACGACTTGCTGTGGTCACGTGTCGTGGGTGAATACCTGCTGGGCGACCGCGCACCGATGAACGATCTGATGGCCTGGAACGCCGATGCCACGCGCATGCCCGCGCGGATGCACAGCCAGTATCTCCGGCATCTGTTCCTGAATGACGACCTGAGCGAGGGCCGCTACCTCGTCAACGGAAAGCCGGTGGCCCTCAACGACATCGACCTGCCCATCTTCGTGGTGGGCACGTTGACCGACCACGTAGCGCCATGGCGCTCGGTCCACAAGCTGCATCACCTGACCGAGGCGGAGCTGACGTTCGTATTGACCACCGGCGGCCACAACGCCGGCATTGTCAGCCCGCCGGCCAACTCGCATCGGCGGTTCCAGATGCAGACACGTAACGTCGGCGAGGTATCAGTGGCGCCGGATGATTGGTTGGCATCGGCACCCATTACCGACGGTTCGTGGTGGCCGGCGTGGCATGCATGGCTGATCGCGCATGCATCGGGCCCCGCACCGGTGAAGCCACCGAAGATGGGCGCCCCGGCACTGCCGCCACTGGCGGACGCGCCGGGCGCCTACGTTCTGGAGAAATAAATGCGTGTGCAGAAGCAGCTCCGGGCGTGTGGCAGCTACGCCGACACGCGTATGGCCGCCATGGTAGTCACCGTCACTGTGCTGGCACTGTCGGGTTGCATCTCGATGGCGCCGCCTTACGAGGCGCCCGCGTTGCCCGTGGCCCAGCACTACGACGCCGACGATGGCCGGGATGGCCTGTCAGCATCAGCGACCGGCTGGCAGGCGTACTTTACGGACACGCGCCTGCAGGCGTTGATCAAGCAGGCGCTGGAAAATAACCGCGACCTGCGCACTGCCGTGCTGCGTGTGGAAGAGGCGCGTGCTGCGTTTGGCATCCAGCGCGCGGAGATATTTCCGCACCTCAATGCGCAGGCCGGCGTCAGCCGCTTGAGCATTCCGGCGGACGTGAGCCCGTTCGGCATGCCGATGCGTGTCACCCAGTACCAGGTGGGGGCCGGTGTCTCCAGTTGGGAGATCGATTTCTGGGGACGCGTACGCAACCTCAACGAGGCCGCATTGGAAAGCTATGTGGCTTCCGACGCCGCACGCCGTGCGGTAGCGCTTGGGTTGATCGCGCAGGTGGCCGACAGCTATCTGGTGCTGCGTGAACTCGACGAGCGCATCGCGCTGGCGCAACAAACCGTGGATAGCCGGACCGAAACACTGCGCATCTTCTCGCGCCGCGTGGCGGTGGGCGCGACGTCAAGATTGAACCAAACACAGGTCGAGACCCTGCTGACCCAGGCGCAGGCGCTGCTAACGCAATTGCAGCAGGCGCGCGACGCGCAGGCGCACGGCTTGGCCTTTCTTGTCGGCAAACCAATCGACCTGCCGCCGGTCTCCGAGCCATTTGACGAGCACCGCATGCTGGCCGAACTGCGCGCAGGCCTGCCTTCCGACCTGCTGACGCAGCGCCCGGACATTGCCGCCGCGGAGCACCGGCTGCGTGCTGCGCACGCCAGCATCGGCGCGGCACGGGCCGCGTTCTTTCCCCGCGTGGCGCTGACCGGCGCTTACGGCACGCTGGGTCCGGAACTGGGTAACCTGTTTGCGCCCGGCACACGCGCCTGGGTATTTGCGCCGAGTATCAGCCTCCCGCTCTTTGAAGGTGGAAAGCTGCGCAGCAACCTCGACCTGGCAGAAGCCCGCCGAGACCTTGCCGTGGCTGGTTACGAGAAGACCGTGCAGAGCGCATTCCGCGACGTGTCCGACGCGCTTTCTGCACGCAAGTGGCTGGCCGACCAACTCGACATTGCGAAGGCCGCACTGGCGGCACAGAGCGAACGCGCGCGGCTGTCGCAACTACGTTTCGACGCTGGAGCATCGACCTTCCTGGAGGTGCTCGACGCCCAGCGCGACCTACTGGCCGCGCAGCAGCAACTGGTGCAGGTACGCCGTGCGCTTCTCTCTAGCCGCGTTGGCCTGTATGCCGCACTGGGTGGTGGCACGCAGGCCGTCGAATCCGAATCTGATCTGCAACCTCACCTGAGCCTGACGCCGCCCCCGCGCGTATCGGGCGTATCGGGCGGAACAACACCATGACTACGACTCCCCGACAACGATGGATTGCGCTGCTGGCGGCCGCCCTGGTGATGGCCGGCGGAGCGTTCGCGTGGAAGGCTTTGCGGCAAGAGGGCCCCGGCAAGGGCTTTGCGAGCGGCAATGGCCGCATCGAGGCCACAGAAATCGACGTGGCCACCAAGCTGCCTGGCCGCGTGCAGGACATTCTGGTGGACGAGGGCGACTTCGTGACGGCCGGCCAGCCGCTTGCGCACATGCAGGTGCAGACACTGGAAGCGCAACGTGACGAGGCCCAGGCACGGCAGCAACAAGCGGTCTCTGCCGTGGCGAGTGCGCAGGCCCAGGTGGCCGTGCGAGAAGCCGATAGGCAAGCGGCTCTCGCGCAAATCGCCCTGCGTGAAAGCGACCTTGATGCCGCGCAGCGCCGGCTGGCGCGTTCGGAAACGCTGTCGCACGAAGGCGCTTTGTCAATGCAGGAGTTGGACGACGACCGCGCCCGCGTGCGCAGCGCCAAGGCCGCGCTTGTGGCGGCCCGCGCGCAAGCCGAGGCCGCGCAGGCGGCCGTGTTGGCCGCTCATACGCAGGTGGCCGGCGCCGGTTCCACCGTCAAGGCAGCAGACGCAACCGTATTGCGCATCAAGGCCGATATTGACGACAGCGCCTTGACGGCCCCGCGCGACGCCCGTGTGCAATACCGCATCGCCCAGCCCGGTGAGGTGCTGGCCGGCGGCGGGCGGCTGCTCAACCTCGTGGATCTGTCCGACGTCTACATGACCTTTTTCGTGCCAGAGACGGACGCAGGCCGCATCGCCATGGGCAGCGAGGTGCGTATCGTGCTGGACGCTGCGCCGCAATACGTGATTCCGGCGCGCGTGTCCTTTGTGGCCAGCACCGCGCAATTCACGCCCAAGACCGTGGAGACGGCCAGCGAGCGGCAGAAGCTGATGTTCCGCGTGAAGGCGCAGATCGATCGCGATCTGCTGCGTAAGCACTTGAAGCTGGTGAAGACCGGTCTGCCCGGCATGGCGTGGCTCAAGCTCGACACGCAGGCCGAATGGCCGGCCACCCTGGCGATCAAGGTTCCGCAGTGACGCGGTCTGCTGACCCATCCCCCTTGCATGAGGTGCACCTCGCGGCGCCGGTCGCGAGCCTTGCCGGCGTGAGCCTGCGCTACCGCAAGACGCTGGCGCTGGACGGCGTCACGCTCGACCTTCCCGCCGGCTGCATGGTCGGATTGATCGGTCCGGATGGCGTGGGCAAGTCCAGCCTGCTGTCATTGGTGGCCGGCGCGCGTGCCCTGCAGGACGGCGCAGTACATGTGCTGGGCAGCGACATGGCCGACCATCGCGCGCGCGCCGCGGTCGGCCCACGCATTGCTTACATGCCGCAAGGGTTGGGGCGCAATCTGTACCCCACGCTGTCGATCGAGGAGAACCTGCAGTTCTTCGGGCGCCTGTTCGGCCACGATGCAGCGGAGCGCCGCCGCCGCATTGATGCCCTCACGGCCAGCACCGGCCTGCGGGCGTTTCTCTCACGGCCTGCCGGCAAGCTGTCGGGTGGCATGAAGCAGAAGCTGGCGTTGTGCTGCGCGCTGATCCACGACCCGGACCTATTGATCCTGGACGAGCCGACCACGGGCGTCGACCCGCTCTCGCGCAGGCAGTTCTGGGACTTGATTGGCAGTATTCGCGCCACGCGCCCGGGCATGAGCGTGATCGTGGCCACCGCCTACATGGAAGAGGCCGAACGCTTCGACTGGCTGGTCGCCATGGACGCGGGGCAGGTGCTCGCCACCGGCACACCGGCTGGTCTGCGCAGCCGTGCGGGTACCGATTCCCTTGAGGCCGCCTTCATTGCACTGCTGCCGCTGACGCGCCGGCAGGGGCATCACGCCGTGGTCGTGCCGCCCCTGGTGGCCGGTGCAGAAGACGATATTGCGGTGCAAGCGAACGGCCTGACCATGCGTTTTGGTGACTTTGTCGCAGTCGACCACGTCGACTTCCGCATCCGTCGTGGAGAGATCTTCGGCTTTCTCGGTTCGAACGGCTGCGGCAAATCGACCACCATGAAGATGCTCACCGGCCTGCTGCCTGCCAGCGAGGGTCAGGCGTGGCTGTTTGGCCATCCGGTGGACCCGAAAGACATCGACACACGCCGGCGCGTGGGCTACATGTCGCAGGCGTTCTCGCTGTATGGCGAGCTGACCGTGCGTCAGAACCTCGTGCTGCATGCGCGCCTGTTCCAGGTGCCCGAAGCCGAGGTGCAGTCGCGTGCGGCTGAGATGCTGACCCGCTTCGGGCTGCAGGAGGTGTCCGACAGCCTGCCTCAGAGCTTGCCGCTGGGCATGCGGCAGCGTTTGTCGCTCGCGGTGGCGATGGTGCACAAGCCGGAGCTGCTGATTCTAGATGAGCCGACCTCGGGGGTGGACCCGGTCGCGCGCGATATGTTCTGGCGCCTGATGATCGACCTCGCACGGCGGGATCGGGTGACCATCTTCATCTCCACGCACTTCATGAACGAGGCCGAGCGATGCGACCGCATCTCGCTCATGCACGCCGGCCGGGTGCTGGTAAGTGATGCGCCCGCGGCGCTGGTGCGCGCTCGCGGCACGCAGACGCTGGAGCAGGCGTTCGTTGCCTATCTGCAGGAGGCTGCCGAAGCGTCTTCGGGCACCGGCGAGGTTGCTGCGCCGCTGCCGGTGCGCGCGGCGGCGGCCAGCGCACCCGCCGGCATGCCCGCCCGCCGCCGCTTCAGTCTTGCGCGCGCATTGAGCTATTCGCAGCGCGAGGCGCTGGAGCTGCGCCGCGACCGCGTGCGGGCCACGCTGGCGCTGCTGGGCACGGCCATCCTCATGTTCATCATCGGATACGGCATCAGCCTGGACGTGGAGAACCTGACCTACGCCGTGCTGGATCGCGACCAGACTGTGCTCTCGCGCGACTACACGCTCAACCTGGCGGGCTCGCGTTATTTCATCGAAAAACCCCCAATTCGCGACTACGCTGAGTTGGATCGCCGCATGCGCAACGGCGAGTTGTCGCTGGCGATTGAAATCCCGCCTGGCTTTGCGCGCGACGTAAAACGCGGCACGGCCGTGCAGATCGGTGCCTGGGTGGACGGTGCCATGCCCACCCGCGCCGAAACCGTGCGCGGTTACGTGCAGGCCATCCACCAGCTTTGGCTTGCGGATACTGCGGTGCACCGGCTGGGGGTGCGTCTGGCGGCGCCCAGCAGCATCGAAACGCGCTATCGCTACAACCCCGACGTGAGAAGCCTGCCTGCCATGGTGCCCGCCGTGATTCCGATGCTGCTGATGATGATTCCAGCCATGCTGGCGGCGTTGTCGGTGGTGCGCGAAAAGGAGTTGGGCTCCATCATTAATTTCTACGTGACACCGGTCACTCGCGCGGAGTTCGTGCTTGGAAAGCAGTTGCCGTATATCGTGCTCGCCATGCTGAACTTCCTCTTGCTGGCGCTGCTGGCAGTGACGGTGTTCGGTGTGCCGATCAAGGGCAGCTTTGCGACGCTCGCGTTGGGGGCGCTGATCTTCGTGACGTGTTCGACGGGTTTCGGGCTGTTTGCGTCCACCTTCACGCAAAGCCAGATCGCGGCCATGTTCGTCACCATGATCGGCACGATCATTCCGTGCGTGCAATTTGCAGGGCTGCTCAATCCCGTGTCGTCGCTGGAAGGAGCGGGGGCCATGATCGGGCGCGTATATCCCGCCACGCATTTCCTGACCATCAGCCGGGGCGTCTTCAGCAAGGCGCTGGACATGGGGGCGTTGGGCAGCGCCTTCTGGCCGCTCCTGGCGGCAGTGCCGGTCATCCTGGGCGCCACCTTGCTGATGCTGCGCAAGCAGGATCGATAGGAGAGCCCCGCCATGCCAAACCTTCAAGTCGATCGACGCACCGCCCGCCTGAATAACATCTTCCGCCTTGGTATCAAGGAGCTGCGAAGCCTGGCGCGCGACCCGATGATGCTGGTGCTGATCGTCTACACCTTCACCCTGTCGATCTACGTGGCGGCAACCGCCATGCCAGAGAGCCTGCACAACGCCTCGATCGCCATTGTTGATGAAGACAGCTCGCCGCTGTCGGCGCGCATTGTCTCAAGCTTCTATCCTCCGCATTTCCGCACGCCTGCGTTGATTCCGCTCACGGAGGTGGACCCAGGCATGGACAGCGGCCGCTATACGTTCGTGCTCGATATCCCGCCCAACTTCCAGCGCGATGTGCTGGCCGGACGCGCACCGTCCATCCAGCTCAACATCGACGCCACGCGGATGAGCCAGGCCTTTACCGGCAACGGCTACATCCAGCAGATCGTCTCGGGCGAGGTGAGCACCTTCCTGCAGCGCCACCGCGCCGCGCCCGCCACACCGGTCGACCTAGTGCTGCGCACGCGCTTCAACCCCAACCTGGAGCAGACGTGGTTCGGCTCGTTGATGGAGATCATCAACAACGTCACCATGCTGTCGATCATCCTTACCGGCGCCGCACTCATCCGCGAACGCGAGCACGGCACGATCGAGCACCTGCTGGTGATGCCAGTCACGCCATTCGAGATCATGGTGTCCAAGGTGTGGTCGATGGGGCTGGTGGTGGTACTGGCCGCGCTTGTTGCACTGGTGTGCGTGGTGCAGGGCGCGCTGCATGTACCGATCGAAGGCTCGATCCTGCTGTTCATGCTGGTGGCTACGCTGCATCTGTTTGCCACGACCTCCATGGGGATCTTTCTTGCGACGGTGGCGCGGTCCATGCCGCAGTTCGGCATGCTGTTGGTCCTGGTGCTGCTGCCACTGCAGTTGCTCTCGGGCGGCACCACCCCGCGCGAAAGCATGCCCAGCGTGGTGCAGGACATCATGCTGGCCGCGCCGACCACACATTTTGTATCGGCGTCGCAAGCCATTCTTTATCGCGGTGCGGGGCTCGAGGTCGTGTGGCCGCAATGTCTGGCCATCTGCGTCATCGGCACCGTGCTGTTTGTCGCATCATTGACGCGCTTTCGCCAAACCATCAGCCAGATGGCATAAGGAGCCAACATGGATACACCCGCCAACGTGCCTCTCGCGCTCCAAAAGGCGCAGATCGCATTCGGGCTGCAGACGTTGGGTCTGCTCAAGACAACACGGCAGCACTGGTATGCACTGGGCGCCGAGCTGCTGGCACAGGACGTTGCCCGCACCGAGTCTGCGCTGGCCGATCTGCAAAGCGTCGAGGACTGGAACGCGTTTGCAGCACTGCTGCCCAACGCATTTTGGCAGGCCAGCCAGCGCACCATGGATGTGCTGCAAGGCGTGCTGCAGACGGCCATCTCGAACCAGTCGAGCTTGGTGGCGGATTACCAGCGCGTCATGCTGGAATGGCAACAGGCTTCCGTACGCGCATTGAGCACGACCGGCAACGCCATGCCGGTCCATACAGCGCTGCAGGGCATGCTATCGGCTTGGGGCGTGCCGGGCGATGCATGGCTCCGCTCTGCAACCGAGCGCTCAAATCCTGTCCGTACGCCCGGCAAGGGCAACGGTCAGCTTCACAAAGCTTCCTGACGAACACACATGGGCCCCGATCATCTGCCTGTACCGCCGGCGTTGCTGCCGGCCGGCGATCTGAGTGTGGTGCGCAATCGCACCTTTGACGAAATTGCCATTGGCGACACGGCTGCCATTCTGCGCACGCTCACTGCCGAGGATATCCAGCTCTTCGCCGTGCTGTCGGGAGACGTCAACCCGCAGCACCTGGACCCTGAGTTTGCCGCGTCTACGCGCTTTCACGGTGTGATTGCCCACGGCATGCTGGGCGGAGCGCTTATTTCCGCTTTGCTCGGCACGCGTTTGCCGGGGCCTGGAACGATCTACCTTGGACAGACGCTGCGGTTCCTCGCACCGGTGCGCATTGGCGACACCTTGACCATCCGCGTGACGGTGGTCAGCAAGGAGGCGGAAAGAAAGCGGATCAAGCTGGCATGCAGTTGCACAAACGACAGCGGCACGGTGGCCATCACGGGCGAGGCCGAGGTCATCGCGCCCACCGAGCGGATCGAGCGTCCGCGTACCACGCTGCCGGATGTGCGTATCACCACCGGCAGTGATGGCATCCATCGGCTGCTCGACCATGTGCGGCCTCTTGGTGCGATCCGGATGGCCGTTGTCCACCCGTGCGATGCGCTGAGCCTGTCTGCCGTGCTGGACGCGCGCGCCGAAGGCCTGATCGTGCCTTGCCTTGTCGCGCCGAAGGCCAAGCTGATGCGCGTAGCCGCCGAAGCCGGCCTTGACCTCAGTGGCATCGAGATCGAGGACGTGCCGCACAGCAGTGCCGCTGCAACCCGCGCAGTGGAGCTTGTGACGCAGGGCAGGGCAGAGGCGCTGATGAAAGGCAGCCTGCATACCGACGAGTTGATGGCGGCGGTGGTGCGCGAGGAGGCCGGGCTACGCACTAAACGTCGGATCAGCCATTGCTTCCTGATGCAGTCGCCCGCGTATCCGCGCCCGTTTATCGTGACGGATGCCGCCATCAATATCGCGCCGACCCTGGATCAAAAGGCTGACATCGTCCGCAACGCCATCGACCTGGCCCATGCAATCGGCGTTGAACGGCCTCGGGTAGCGATCCTTGCTGCGGTCGAGACGGTGAACCCGCGCATGCCTGCCACGCTCGATGCGGCCGCGCTATGCAAGATGGCGGACCGCGGCCAGATTGAGGGCGGAGTGCTGGACGGGCCACTGGCTTTCGACAATGCCGTGTCTGCCGCTGCCGCACGCATCAAAGGCATTGTTTCGGAAGTGGCAGGGCAGGCCGATGTGCTGGTGGTGCCCGATCTGGAAAGCGGCAACATGCTCGCCAAACAGTTGGAATACCTGGGAGGCGCAGCCAGCGCAGGCATTGTGCTCGGCGCCCGCGTGCCCATTGTTTTGACCAGCCGCGCCGACTCGCGCGAATCGCGCATCGCGTCGTGCGCCCTTGCCACGTTGCTGGCCCACCGCTACCGCAATCTACCGCCATGACCGATTGCATCGTCGTACTGAACTGCGGCTCGTCGAGCATCAAGTTTGCAATGTTCGATGCCACCTTGCGCCCATTGCCGCGTGTGCCCATGTGGAGCGGGAAAGTGGAGGGGATTGGCACTGATCACCCCACGGCGACGGAGGCTGGCACGCCGACACAGGCGCTAGCGCTAGACAGCGCGCAGCCGTATCACGCCGCGCTCATGCACATTCGCCGGCGTGTCGAACACAGGCTGGACGGCCGCCGCCTGATGGCCGTGGCGCATCGAGTGGTGCATGGCGGCTCCAAATATTTCGCGCCGGTACGCGTGAACGCCGATGTGCTGTCCGATCTGCGCAGCTACATTCCTCTGGCGCCGCTGCATCAGCCGTTTGCGTTGGAGGCCATCGAGGCGCTGCTGTCGGACTTGCCCGATGTGCCGCAAGTCGCGTGCTTCGATACCGCGTTCCACCGCACGCTGCCGCAGGTAGAGACGATGCTGCCGCTGCCGTACACGGCATGGGAGCGCGGTCTGCGTCGTTATGGCTTTCATGGGTTGTCGTACGAATACATGTCGATCGCTTTGCTGGAACGGCATGGCGACATCGCACTCGGGCGAACCATCGTCGCGCACCTGGGCAGTGGCGCCAGCCTGTGTGCAATGCACGGGCTGAAGAGCGCGGCCACAACGATGGGGTTCTCCGCCCTCGATGGCCTAATGATGGGGACGCGATGTGGCGCGCTTGATCCGGGTGCAGTGCTCTACATGATGGAAACGGAGCATCTTTCCCCCACGCAGGTTGGGCACGTGCTGTATCACGAATCGGGCCTGCTGGGGGTGTCAGGGCTGTCTTCCGACCCGCGCGACCTGATTGCGCACGAGGGTGACACCCCGCGCGCGCAAGCGGCGCTCGCGCTCTACGTGCGCCGGATCGTCCGCGAGATCGGCGCCCTGGTGGCCGTACTCGGCGGCCTGGATTTTCTGGTCTTCACTGCGGGTATTGGCGAGCACAACGCCGTACTGCGCGAGCGCATTGTGGGCGGACTTGGTTTCTTGGGCGCCAACCTTGATGACGAGGCCAACCAAGCGCACGCAGCAGTCATTTCCAGTTCAGCGAGCCGGATCCGCGTGGCAGTAGAGCCTACAAATGAGGAGTGGGTGGCAGCACGGCATGCCGTCAAACTGTGCTCATAAGGTTTTTTGGGGAAATCGCCGAGTTCCAGGGCCCGCCGTCGTGTCGCTAGGATGCATCTATATTATTTTACATAACACAAACTGCCCCCCCGGGCCTTCCTGCTGAACTACGCCAGGGCAGTGCCCCGACGCTGGCCCACAAGGCTCAGCAGGTCTTCAAAATTTACGGCGAGGCGGTCAAAAATCGACGCCCACATTTGCCGGACTTCGGGCGATTTGGCGCGCTCAGCGTGTGAGGCTGCTGCAACGGCGGCCGGGTCAATGCCCAGGATTTCCGCGATCCGCATTGCCGTTTCATCGTCAAAGCTACCTTGGCCGTTCCGGTACTTGCTCACGGCAGAGCGTGAGATGCGCAGCGCCTTTGCGACTGCGTAGTCGGAGGCGCCGCCAAGCTTTCGGCTTACCGCCTCCAGAAAATCAAGAGTGGTTTTCATCACATTTACCCCTAAGAAAAACGTCTACCCGGGCTGAAGCGTAGTCAACGGTCAACGAACGCGCAACGTCATCTGTAAGCGAACGTTCTTTGCATGTTGACTGTTCACAGGGTGATGACTATGATCCGTTCCCAGACGCACCGCCGCCTGGACGCTACCCCGCCAGGGCCGGCCTGATCCGCTGGCAGGCGGTGCGCACCCCGAAAGGGGCTTCGCGCAACAGGGGTAGCGTCAAAGGGGAGTCACATGAAGTTACAAATTTCGACGTTCCGGGCCAGCGGGAAGCCGGACCAGGGATATGTCAGCGTGTCAGGGCCGATTACGTACGCGCTGTTCTGCTTCAACGGCTTGGGAGACGAGCGCATCACAGAAGTGGACGCGATGCGTCAGGCTGTGATCTTCAAAGAGGCGGTCGAGAAGCTGCAGCAAGGCGCGGCCGTAGAAGCGAATTTCATGAAGGGGGCCGCTCGATGAAACCGACCCCCATCCACCGCACCGCTCTGGGCGGTTTCACCATCGACGGCCCGTACTATCGCCGCCGTCGCTCCCTGGCCGTTCTGGCAGAGCGTTTCTTCCATTTTCTGGGGGCGTGACCATGGCGCGAGGCTACCGACCGGGCAGCACGCGCGACGGCGCAGCAGCAGCACACCTGCCGGCATCGATCCCCACGCCAGCAGCGCCGACAGAAATGTCGCGCGCCATGGCTGATGCGGCCATCGCAAACGCGCTGGCCATCCTCAAGCGGCACAAGCCGCGCATCAACCCAGCACGATGATGCCGGCCGAGGTGGCGGTTCTCTTCGCGCGCGCGGACAGCATCTACAAGACGCTGCCGGACTGCGACGTATGGGATGCAGATCGCGACGCGCGGCGCTGGCCAGGCGGCAAGCCAGTAGTGGCGCACCCGCCATGCCGCGCCTGGGGCGTGCTGCGCGCGCTCGCCAATCCGCGACCGGATGAAAAGGCGCTTGCCCTGTTCGCTGTGGAGCAGGTGCGGCGGTTTGGCGGCGTGCTGGAGCATCCGGCAGGGTCAACGTTGTGGCGTGAGGCGGGATTGCCCGAGCCAGGCGAGCGGGACCCCTGGGGCGGATGGACGCTGCCAATACATCAACACTGGTGGGGGCACAGAGCAGAGAAGGCGACGCGGCTCTACATCGTTGGGTGCGCGCCGGCCGATCTGCCGGAAATTCCGCTTGTCCTGGGCGAGGCAACGCACATCGTTGCCAGCTCTGGGCGGCGCCGCGACGGCGGGCGCCTGCGTAAGGGTGACCGTGGGTGGAGGCCAGAGATTACCAAGGCGGAGCGCGAGCACACGCCGCCAGCACTGGCCGAATGGCTGTGCGAGACAGCCAGGCGGTGCGCCTGATGTGGGGATACCTTCGTGACGCGGCAGAGGCGGTCCCCGCGCTTCCAGAAATGAAGGAAGCGCGGGGCAGGGTGCCGATGCGCTGGTATAACCGCGCGCTCAAGGCCGCAGACAAGGCCGGCCGCGCAAGCGCGCAGCGCGCGGGCAGACCAGACATGTTCGACCTGGGTGCCGCTGCTGGCGCAGTCGCGGCGTTCATGAACGAGCACGCACCGAGCACGCTGCCGGTGCGCCCGGACGCTACAGACTACGAAATCTGCATGAAGGCGCGCCGCATCGCCGGCGACGTGCAACTCAAGGTGCACGGCCTGGAGCTGGAGGAAGCGCTGGTGGTGTGCGCTTCGACGTGCGAGCGCTACGGTGTCGAGCTGCCCGACTTCAGCGCGGCGGCGGATCGCGTGGCTCGAGTCAAATGCGAATTGTGGTGGCGCCGGCGTCTGCGCACGAAACACATTCGCGCGCTCGAGCGCTCGAACATCCATCTGCACTACGTCCACTATCGCAGCGACCCGTACGCCAGCAATGACGCGGTGCGCCGGCGCCTCGCGCAGAACCGCCGCAACCGCCAAACGCTCGAGCGGACCTCGCTCGAGAACGAGCACGGGCAGCGATTCACGCTGGCGGAGCTGGCCGACAAGTCAATCGCCAACAAGGCACTTCGCCGCGGCGAATTGATGACGCGCCTCAAGGGCATGGAAGAGCTGGCCGAAGATGTGAAGTTCGCCGGCGTGATGTTCACCAAGACATGCCCATCACGGTTCCATGCCGTGAAGCAGATGGGCAACAAGTGGCAACCCAACGCCAAATATGAGGGCGCGGACCCGCGCGAGGGCCAAGGCTACCTGCGCCGCGTGTGGGCACGCATCCGCGCGGAGCTCAAGCGCCTGGGCGTTGTGTACTTCGGCCTGCGCGTTGCAGAGCCGCACCATGACGGGTGCCCGCACTGGCACGGCCTGATTTTCTCCAACCGCATCGACGTGGTGTGTGCCGTCATCCGCAAGCACGCGCTGAAGGATTCCCCCGAGGAAGCCGGCGCATCGCTGCGCCGCTGCCGTTTCGAGCACATCGACAGCGCCAAGGGCAGCGCGGTGGGCTACATCGCCAAGTACATCTCCAAGAACATCGACGGCCACGCCGTGGGCGACCACAAGACGGCAGAGGGCTACGTGGTGCAAGCGGACTTCCTGGGCGATGACGTCATTACGCCGAGTGAGCGCGTGGAAGCCTGGGCGGCAACGTGGGGCATTCGCCAGTTTCAGGCGTTCGGCGGCGCGCCGGTCGGCGTGTGGCGCGAGCTGCGCCGCGTGAAGGAAGCGGACCTGCCGACCGAAGAGGAAAGCCCGGAAATCCGTGCAGCCTGGGCCGCCGCGCAGAAGACGGAAGAGAAGGGCGCGAGCTGGGCCGACTACGCCCGCGCAATGGGCGGCGTTGCCGGCGAGGGACGGCGCATCGCCATCAAGTTCGTGGAGCGCATGGAAGAGGGGCGCTACGGCATGGCCGTGCGTCAAGTGCCGCAGGGCGTGCAGGCCGTGGGACGCGCACACATCGTAGATGGCATGTGCGACTACTGGCGCACGACACAGATTTTCGTTCCGGCGACACGCTACGAATGGCGGGAGGTGTCGCGCAGCGGCGCAGCCGCGAGCACTCGGACTCGTGTCAATAACTGTACGCGCCGGAAGGGCGCCAAGGACGGGAAACCGTTCTGGCTGGAAGAAATTGAGGCCAGCGCGCCGCCGCACGCGCTGGAAACGCCTCCAACCTGCGGCATGGAGTAGTTCAAATGCAACCCTGGGACCAAGTTCAAGTTACCGACGCCAACGACCCGCGCAATGGCGCAGCCGGTCTCGTCATCGCCACCAAGGGCACGGGCGACGACAAGCAGCTCACGGTGAAGATGGACGCCGACGGCGCCACCGTCGCCTACAAAGAAGCCCAACTGAAGCTGCTGGGCCGCTGATCGTGGCGCCGTTCCACACCGGGCGGCGCGTGCTGATCGTGGCCAAAGATGAGTTCTACGGATTCATCGATGGCTGGGTCGGCTACGTGTCGGGGCGCCAAGCGGGCGCCATCTGGGTGGAATGCGTGCGGGAGGATGGCACCAAGTCGTTTCTGGTGCCGCCCGACCAACTGCGCGCGCTGCCCTGACGGGAAAACAAAAGAAGGGGGTCACATGGAAAAGGAACTGAAGAAGCTGCGCGAGCAGTACGCGGAAATTCCGCTGGTGGTGCGCATGCAGGGCAAGTTTTTCTTCGATCAGTTGTTCGTCACGCTCGCATCGATGCAGGCCGCCATCGTGCACGCCGAAGGCATGGCCGGCAGAAGCGAGCGCGACTGATGGCGACGAAACCGAAAAACCAAGTCGGCACCATGGAGTGCCGCTGTTGCCATCGGCATATCCCGGTGCGCGAGGCTGACACAGGAACGCTCAACGTGTCGTGCCAGTGGTGCGACTTCAGCGCCTACGCCAAGCACGGCACCGAGGCCGCGCGGATCATCCGCGCACAGATGACAGCCCGCGAGGGAGACGCGCTACCGCTGGTGAAGACGGCGCAAGCGCCGCAACCCACGCCAACGCCGGCCGCGCCGCCAGCCAAGGCACCCGCGCCGACACCGGCGCCCGCACCCAGGCGCATCCTGTTCTGACGGCCGCCTGAAGGATTCGAGACCAGCGCACGCCCCCCGCGCGGAACTCGAACCCAACAGGTGGACCATGGAAGACCAAAATCACGAACTGGCGGGCCTTGCTGGCATCGCCGCCGAAGCCGATCAAGCTGCCGCTGGCGTTGCTGCGCCCGGCGACCCGACAGCGCCGGAACTGGCGCCGCCTGGGCCGGACTACGCCACCGAGGCGGCCGGCATGGTGGACATGCTGGGCGCGATGATCTGCGGCTACTCGCCCGCGTGCGCGCCGCTGTGGGGCACGGAAACCAAGCAGCGCATGGCCATGTCGGTGGCGCCCGTCATGGAGAAATACGGCTTCTCGTTCGGCGCCATGCCGGTCGAGTTGACCGCGCTGGTGGTGTGCGGGCCGGTGCTGTATCAGTCGGCCCGCATCATCGGCGCCCAGATGGCAGAGGACAAGGTGAAGGCTGCGGAAGCGCAGCAGCAGGCCGCCGCGCGCAACGCTGCCGGCCTGCCGGCACCGAAGGCACCGGATGACGCGCCGGCCGCCGCTGTCCATCCGCAGATGGCGCTCTACCAATGAAAGTGCGCCCAACCCAGGGCGCGGACATGCGCCCGAACATCCTGGCCTACATCGGGGCGTCGGGCGCCGGCAAATCCACGTCCCTGAAAGCCCAATTCAAGGCGGCGCGGCACACGCGGTCGATCATCTTCGACACCCAGCACGAATACGACATGTACGGCGCCGTCACGCACACCCTGGCGGACGTGCATCGCATGCTCATGGAGGCGGGCAGGGGGCAGGTGCAGATCGTGTTCCGACCGTCGGCCGACATGAAGGTCGCGCGACAGCAATTCGATGCCATCTGCCGGATGGCGCACGCGGCCGGGCATATCGCGTTGGTGGCCGAAGAACTGGCCTTCGTGACGCGGCCCAGCGGCGGCGAGCCGGGCTGGATGCTGGTCAACCTGCGCGGGCGTCTCAAAGGGCTGGTGGTGTATGGCACCACGCAGCGGCCGGCGCGCGTGGATAAGGATTTCTTCGGCAACGCGACGCGCATCCGGTGCGGACGGCTGAACTACGCGACCGACCAGAAGGTAATGGCGGACGTGCTGGGTGTGCCGGTCGAACTGATCCAGGCGCTCAAGCCGATGGAGTACATCGAGCGGGACATGACCACTGGGAAGGTGACTACTGGGGAGGTGTCTGTGGGGGCCATCCAGCCACCGGCCAGAGAGTTGCACATTGGAGACGTTGCAAAGGTGGTGAAAACCGGAATTTCCGGGCCGCCAGCGCGAAAAAAAGTAGGGGGTAAGGGGTAGGGAGGTGGGGTGCCTGGGGACCTCCCCAATGGGGCGCTATCCATTGGGGAGTGTTCTAACGCCTTGCGAGGGTACGACCGTAAGTTTTGGCCTGTGCGCGGGGGGCTGCGCCGATCTCGTATCCAACTCGCAAGAGGACATCATGAAGCAATACGTTCACAGCTACATCACCTTCGTCGCTTTCCTGGCCGTCACCAAAATCGTGGTGGCGCCCATCGCGCAGAACCTGAATGTGCCGCTGCTGAAAGACGTGCTCGCCTAATCGGCGCGCTTCCCTTTCCGCAACCCTTCAGGAGAACGCACAAATGCTGCTGGTTAAAAACCTGCCCTTCACCAACGTGGTCGCCAACGGCGTCGCGACGGTGAGCCTGCCCATCGGGATGAGCTACAACAAAATCATCCTGGCCCTGGGCGGCACTTCCTTCACCAAGTCGATGATCACGGACTTCAAAGTTCGGGTGAACGGCAAGGTGATCATGCAAGGCACCGGCTCGCGCCTGGACCTGATCCAGCAATATCGCGGCCTGTCCTCGAACGCCGGTTTCCTGACGCTCGATTTCACGGAACCGTACGCCAAGCTGATGAGCGAGCAGTACATCGGAAACATCAACACCGCGCAAGGCGTCTCGTCGCTCACGGTGGAAGTGACCATTGCCGGTGCCACCGCGCCGACGCTGGACAGCTACGCCGAACTCGGCCCGCCGCAACCCCTGGGCGTGCTGGCCAAGCATCTGCCGTTCACCAACTCGTTCGGCGGCGCCGGCAAGTTCGCCTTCAAGCTGATCGACCTCGCCAACCGTGGCGCGGTGATCAAGCGGGTTCACTTCGCCCACGGCGGCAACATGACCGCCCTGGAAGTGAAGAAAAACGGCATCGTCATCCACGACAACATCCTCACGTCGGTGCTCGGCTATTACCAAGCCGACTACAAGAAGACGCAGCAAACGAACCTGTACACGTTCGACCCATGCGCGGACAACAACTACACCAACGCGGTCAAGACGGCCGACATGGTGTCGATGGAGTTCAACCCGACCTTCAGTGCCGCCGACACGGTGACGGCCGTCATCGAAACCCTGGACCTGCTGGGCAACATGTAAAGCAGGGCGGCCGGCGCGTGCCGGCCGCTGGTTTCCACCAGGGAGAGAGCGATGGACCCAACTTTCGATTGGAGTCAGTACACCGGGACTGACAACACGAGCGGCATTTTTCAAGATGCCGGTTCGTCTGTGGGGCCGCAGAGCGATGGCACCTACAGCTACCCGGCAAACGCGCAACCGAACAACCAACCCTGGGATACCAGTGGCGGGGCGAACGGCAACTACAGCCAACAGGTGCTGGACGTGCTCAAGTTCGGCGTTGGCACGTGGCAGCAGGATCAGGCGCGCAAAGACTTCTACGACTACAAGAAGTACGAGGCGACCAACGGCGGCTTGTTCCAACAGGGTGCCTTCGCAGGCGGCCTGCGCACGACGCCGGCAAGCGCCAAGCCGCTGACGCTGGCGGCGATGGTGCTGCTCGGCCTCGTCGTGTTCCACATGTTGGAGCACTGACACATGTGGCCAATGCTCGCAGCTGCCGCGATTGGCGCGGCTGGCAAGGCGGCACAAACGCCGCCTGCCGGCCCGTCGCACGCGGATGGCTATTCGTCGGGAACGTCGAACGCGCGATCAGGCTTTGACGGGTCGGGGTGGACCGTCTCCACGGGCAGCAGCAAGGCCACGGGGGCGGGGCTGAACATGAACACCATCCTGATCCTGGGCGGCATCGCCCTGGGCGCGGTCTACCTGATGCATCGCAAATGATCATCGCGGCCGAACGTTCTGCCGAGGTGGCCGCGCTGCTGGCGCGTGCGTTCAAGCACGACACCAGCGGCGGCGGCTACACGGTGGAAGACGCCATGGCCAGCACGCACGTCTACTCGGTGCGCGATGCGGCCGGCGCGCTGAAGCTTGCGTGGACGATGGACATTCGGCGGGACCGAAAAGGCGTGCGCGCGTATGTGACCGCGTGTGCGGGCGAGGGGATGCAACAGGCGTTGCCGGAGTGTGAGCGGATCGCGCGCGAGCACGGGGCAAACCGGCTGGGCCTGCGCACGATGCGCCCGGGCATGGTCAAGCGAATGACAGAAGCGGGCTTCGTGCCGCGCTTCGTGGAATTGGAGAAAGAACTGTGATTCGCACGCCGGCACAGATCAGGTTGATGGCGATGGGCTTGCCCCATACGCCGTGCAATGTGGGCGGTGAGTCGTCGTCGTCTTCGGCGTCGACCAACACCACAAACACGACGACGAACACCAGCTATCAGGACCGCCGCAACGTGGCGGACGGTGGCTCAACGGTGGTGAGCGCGGATCAGTCGAGCGTGTTCATCACGAACAGCGACCAAGGCGCAATACGCGCGGGCGTTGATCTGGGAACGGCTGCGCTCGATGCGTCGAAAGCACTGACGCAGGCTGGATCGCACATGCTGGACAGCAATATCCAGCTCACCCGCGATCTGAACTCAAGCAACAACAGCCTGGCGCGCGACCTGTTCGCGAACACGCAGAACGCCGTGGAGAGCGCCATGGCGCAGAACCAATCGGCGTTGCAGGTCGTGCAGGCGCTGGCAGCGCAGCCGGGAAAGCTGAACGACCCAAACCGGGCAATCCTGCTGGTGGGCATGACGGTGGTCGCCATCGCGGCCGTGGTGATGGTCCACAAGGGGTAACGCATGCAGTACTACGACATCAACATCCCAGCCAACAAACAACAGATCGTTGAGGCGCAAGGGACGTTCATCTACTACTTGAGCGGCAGCGCAGGCGGCGCCGATAACACCATCAAGGTAACACTCGGCATGGGTGGCACGACCGTGCTTCTCAAGCCGGGCCAGTCGATTCGGTTGCCGGTTTCGGCAAAGCCAATCGACATGTGGCGAGTCGAGAACTACGCCAACGCGCAGACCATCATCGGGCAAGTGTTGGTAGGTCAAGGGGACTTCAAAGACACCAACACCACGGGCACGGTGCAGGTCGTGGATGGAGGCAAGTCGCGGACGTTGGGCGGTGGCGCCTTCCTTGGGTATCTGACGACTGCTGCAGTCGCGGGGCAATACACGATCAACCAATTGTGGAACCCACCGGGCAGCGGGAAGAACGCGATCATCGAGCGTATCAACCTGACCAACGGGGCGACAGCGCAAGCCATCGTCGCGCGCATCTCCAGCACGTCGCTGGGTGGCGGTACGGGGGCAGAGTCAAAGCTGGCAGGCGGGACGGTTTCAACTTCGCTCAAGCAAGGCATTTCGCAAGTTGCTGCGCCAACGGGAAATGTCGTCTTCGCCATGTTCTTTGGGGTCAACACCACCATGACCATGCCGCTGTCCGAGCCGATCATCTTGCCGCCAGGGAAGGCGCTTGCGATCAACAGCGGGGCGGCAAACGGCCTGGACGTGCCAACGACATTCGAGTTTTACGAGGAAAACCAGTAATGCGACCGGCCGCCATCATCGCGGCCGCCACGCTGGGTGTCGCGGCGTACGTGTGGTGGCAGTCGGCACAGGCATCGAACGGCGGCGGGGATTCTGGTGTGGACAACCCGGACCCTGAGAACGATACGGGCATGCCAGATTTTTCGTCGCTCTTTGGCGGCATCGTGAGTTTCGGAGGGAGTGACATGCATCTGAGTGATGCGGGCCTTCAGGCCCTGGCGCAGCGCGAGGGGTTCAGTGCAACGCCGTATTGGGACCACAAGGGCTATTCGATCGGTTACGGCCACCTCATCAAGGCAGGAGAAAACCTGACCAACGTGACGCGCGATCAGGCCGCGCAGTTGCTGGCAAGCGATGTGGCATGGGCAGAACAGGCGGTGGCCAACAACGTCACGGCGCCCCTGACGCAGAACCAATTCGATGCGCTGGTTTCGTTCGCCTTCAACGTGGGCGCACCAGCATTCGCCAAGTCCACGCTGGTGAGCCTGCTGAACGCAGGCGACTACAGCGCGGCCGGCGAGCAGTTGCCGCGCTGGAACAAGGCAAGCGGCGTGGTCAATGGTGCGCTGGTTTCGCGGCGCGCTTCGGAAGTGGCGCAGTTTTACGCATAGGCGGCAAGCATGGGCAAAAACGACATGATTTTGATTGGCATCGCGGCGGCGGTGCTGGGCCTCGTGGTCTACAAGACGCAGAACGCGCAGGCAGCAAACGCGCCCAACGGTGTGATGGCGAACGCGCCGGCCGTGCTGGGCACGCTGCTGCCGCCGACGGGCAACCCGTACAGCGGTGACGCCTACACGCCTTCGGGCATGTTCGGCGGAACGCTGTTCAACGCACCGCAGTACGTGCGCAGCGTCTTCGGGCCGGCCAACGACACAGCGTCGGGCATCTCGCCGGCACCGGGCCTGTTCAACGCACCGCTGTTCATCTGAGGCGCAGCATGAAAACCATGTATCTCATGCTCGGCGGGCTGGCGCTGTGGGCCGTGGCCCGGCGTCGCGCGCCCGAGGCGTCGGAGACGATGCCGGCTGCAAACGGCTGGTACACCTACGCGCCAAAGGAGCCGTCCGACTGGTACGGCGACATGTGGCAGCGCCTGAGCGCTGGCGACCTGTTTCCGCAAGGCCAAAACGATGCGCCGGGCGGCGGCATGTTCATGAACGGCGCGCCGGTCGGGAACTACATCGACCCGACCAACACGGGCGGCGCAAAGCTGGCAACGGACCCGAATGCACCGTATCAAGCGGTGCCGGTCAATCAAGCATCGCCCATTCCGGGCGTGATGCGCATCCTGTAGGGGGCGTAATGCAGGTATCGGGGCAAGCCATGCTGATCGCGGGCGGCCTGCTGGTCGCGGCCTATGTCGTCTTCAAAAAAAAAGACCTGGGGACTGCGGCTGTGGATGCGGCGGGCGGTGTCGGTGAAACCATCGGGCAGGGCGCCGTGGCAGCAACAAGCGGCGTGGTGCTCGGCATTGGTGATGGCCTGGGCGTGCCGCGCACGAACATGACTGAGTGCGAGCGGGCCAAGGCTGAAGGGCGGACGTGGGACGCAAGTTTCGCGTGTCCAGCAAGTGATTTTCTGTCGTACGTGTTCAACTGACCAAGGGGGTCGTATGTATTTCTGGAATCGTCTGCGTGAGCCGTCCACCTGGGCCGGCATTGGTGGTCTCGCTGTGCAACTGGGAGCCAGCCCGGACAAGGTGAGCGTGGCATCGCAGGTTGTCGGCTGCGTGCTGGCCGCCCTGGCCGTGTTCCTGCCCGAAAAGGGCAACACCACGCCCCAGCAGTAAGGGGCGGGCATGGACTGGATGACGCTAGACATGCTCAAGCTGCTGGTCGGTGCTATCGCCACGGCGAGCGGCATCTATGGCGGCATCCGGGCGGACCTGCGCAAGGCAATCGACCTGGGCAAGTCCGCACACGAACGGTTGGACCGCCACCTGGAGGGCCACCCGTGAACAAGTGGATTCCAAGCCCGCACGAAATCGTGCGCGAGGGCATCATCGTTCTTGGCGGCGTGCTCATTGCCGCGTGGGTGCTCTCTCGCATGCCTTCGGTGAAGGCATGGGTACAGCAACAAGGAACCCTGACGATCAAAGACCAGTCGGGGAACGTTCTCTACTGAAGGAGGCCACCATGGCACACAAGCGCAAGCGCCGCACGCCGGCACGCGACAGCAAAGGCCGCTTCAAGAAGAAGCGCTGATGCAAAGAAAAACCCCCGGTCAAAAGCCGGGGGTTTTTTCATGGCCATGCGAGTTCACGGGGAACAGTGATCCTGATGGAGTCCGTATTGTTTTGCATAGGCGCAGGCGTCTTTCACATTCGTCGCATGATCCATGAAGATGGAACCGGCAAGGAATGCAGCGATGAAGGCGACATAAGCCCAGGTGGGGATACGGTTGCAAATGGAGATGAACTTTCGCATGTCAGGCTCGCATCTGTTCGGGTTGGTCGATGAGGGAAAGCGTAGGCGACGCGGGGACGTATCGAGGGCGCGCGGGAAGCGTGTAGACGGTGGCGGTGCCGGCGATGCCGAGGCGGCGATAGCCCATGGCGCGCATGTCGGCGTCACGCTGCCAAGCCCGCAGGCGTAGGAGTTCGGGAACCCACCAGGGCACGGGACTGGAGCCAGAGCGCCAGGCGCGCAGAGTTTTGACGGTGACGCGCAGGGTGCGGGCAAGCATGACTTCGGGCGCGTGCGCGTAAAGCTCCAACTCCCCCAAGTGGCCCCATTTGTGATCGTGAGACTTCATCTTGTTTTTCTCGAAAAAAGGCCCGGCGCGAGGGCCGGGCTTGCACGGGATGCGGTCCATTGGAACCGCGCAGCATGATGGTGTCAGAGCTATGCAGCGCAGAACCACCAACAAGGGGTAAAACAAGGTAAGACTTTGATTGAGAACAAGATTTGGCCCGGGGTGGCGATTTTACATAACACAAATTATGCGATGGCAGGGTATGTTTGCAGGTGTTGCGTCGTTTCAGGAGTGCAGACACCGCTCCAACGCAAACATGGGCCGAAATTCGCCACTTTCCTACGGAACGCTACCTCTTAATGGCAAATTTGCCCATTTCGGCCATTTGGTACCAGCGTTGCGTTGGCGAATTTTGCTGATTGCATTAGATCCCACGATTCCGTTAAGTGGGCTTGCATGCATTGGTCCCACGCCACTGTAGCCATTACCGGCCTGTCTTCCGTGGCACCCTCGGCAAGGAAGCTGGGGCAAGCGTTGCGGTCACGACAAAAGTGACGTATACAGCTCTTTTCTGCCCCGGAAACTGCCTTTGTGGTCTTGGTCTAGCCGCACAAATGTTGGAGATACGCGTAGCGCGGAAGGCTACGTCCCGATCAGCACGTCATGTGTGCGCCGTTACCCCATTGCGGCGTCGTGCGGTCCCGCCGAAATAAAACCTTCTCCGGGCTTGCGCCAACGCTTTCGAACCAGTGATTCGAATTCGACCTGGTTCGCGAGTGCCAGCTTATCAGCATGATCAGTGACGATGATTTGTGGACGGATTCCAGTCTCTTTGAACGTGTCTTCACAGTACCAAACAAGCTGGTCGAACATGTTTGTCACTGCGCGCAGATCCTCGTCCACTTTATGCGCCGAGGTACGGGTGGGATCCTGGATCGCATTGAATTCGGCGCCGTTGTCCAGCAAGGCGGGAAAGTACACTTGACTCGGCTGATCTAGAAAAAGGATCGGCGGTATCGCACACTTGTCTCCGAGCTCGCAAAAATAGCGATGTAGCGCGAGGAACAGCGCAAGATGGCAGGATAGCCAGTTGGCCCCGCTGCCCATTGATCGCAGGAAGACCTTCTTATCCTTTGCGGGTTCGTGCCACAGATCAAACGTCTCCACCGAGAACCGCAAGCGAATAGGCTTATAAGAGTCCTCGAAGTCGAATCGCGTGCCGAGATCATCTAGAATCTTCGCGATGCGTTCTTCGGCCTGAGCAAGCTTTGTTTGAACGTCGAATCTGCGCTTCAGGTCTGCCTGAAGCTTGGCGATGCTTATGCGGAGTTGAGCCAAGTCACTCTCGTCCTTTCGGCTCACCGCCCTGGCAAGTGCGAGTAGTGCCTCTTCTAGACGCCCTTTCGCCGCAACTGCCATCTCATACTGGCTCTTCAGCTTGCCCATCTTGGCAAGTTCCGCGTTCAACCTCTTGAGCTCGCCTTCCTGCTCCGCAGCCAGATTCTGGACGGGAAGCATATCTTTCTTCACCTTAGCACGTGCCTCCTCAAATGACGCCAGCCGCGAGTTGGATCGGAGCAACTCGGTGTTTAGCCACTCAATCGCCGAGCTTAAGGCGTTCGCACTGTGCTCGACGGCTTCCGTGGGCGTCGCGCAGAATGGGCAAGCACTTGTGTGCAAATCCGCTTTTACCGGAAGAGGAATATCCTGTTTGCGCTTGTCATACTGAATCGCGAAGGCAATGGACGACTCGATTCCATGCAGATTTGTTGCGTGCTCCCGTAGCAATGCAACGGTTTTGCTGTACTCCATTTCCAGTTCACGCCGTCGTCGCACGTGCCCCGCTGTATCTGCCGACAGTGCGACGGACATAGCCTCGATCCTGTCTCTCGCAGCCGCTGGGTTCGCGTACATCGTAGCCAAATCCACTGGAGGCGATAATCCAGACAATGCTTCGTACTCGGACCTTGCGAGGGCGACTTTCCGTTTGGCCTCGTCAATCTGCGCTTCGCGCTTTGGCGCCATGCGCTTCAACGATCGCTCTTCTTGCTCCAGTTCGTTGAGCTTTTGCTTTAACAGGAAGTACTCCTGCTTGGCGAAACCCAGAAACACCTTCAAGTGGTCGATCGCCTGCTCGCGCTTTTCGCGCTCGTCGAAGCGATAGAAGACCGCGTGCTTGTTGGCGACCAGATTCTGGTGTTGCAGCATGAAAGACGTAAAGCTTCTTGCTGACGGGGTTGCCAATCGGGCCTTATTAAAACGTGCCTCGCGAGCCGACAGATCTTCATCAACGTCGGTCACCACGACGCCAAAACTTCGTATCAAGTTCTTCTTGAAGAGATCTGTTGAATAGAAGAACTTCTCGTCGAAGTAAGCGCTATTCAATGTGCGGGCCTCTTTGACTCGCTCAGTCTCAAGCTCCTCCTTGAAAAATGCCGTCCCTGTGTCCGGACGACGAGCCAGAACGATGGCCGTATCATTGAGCATCAGCACGGTGAAGTACAGAATCGCATGGTCAGTAATCACGCCGACCGGTACCGTAAACGCGGAGCTTCCAAAACAATAGTCAAAAATCTCGATCAGTGCGCTCTTGCCAGTAGACGAACGCCCAGTGATGACGTTGACGCCAGTCGAGAAGGTCACTGCGTGTACGGCGTCGTTTTTATCAACGACGCCGATGTGAAGGATGTGGGCTTTCATAGAGACATAACACCAAGCATGCGAAAGATCGTCGGTACGTCATAGGGCGCAAAGATCGTTCCGAGTTTTCTTGAGGCGGAAAGAGCTTCGCGCGGGGCCAACGGTTCGTCGACAACTTCACCACAGACCTCGAGCGACAAGTCTGTCGTTATCGAGAGGCGACCACAGTTCAGGAGATGCTGGAGGGTAACGTTGGTGATGGCACGATAGGTATCGATCCGGCCCTGCAATCCATACAGACGTTCGGTCTTCGCCGCAAACGTCGGGAGACGCGTCCTGCCACGATCTTTGTGCAACACGTTCCTCGACTGTTCCGGCAAGACCAGGGGCAAGACAAGGTAAGCCAGCAAAACACCATTCTTTTGTGGCCCCATCGCCCCATAGAATTCGGTGAAAAGCTCGGAAAACAGGAAGGGGTTGTTGTGCAGTATGAAGAGATTTTCGACTACGTCGATCTTCTTTTTTTGAGCTTCCATTGCAATTGGCTGTTATTCATCTCAACGTGCAGCAGTCCATTGCGGAACCAGGTCGGCGAGTCGTCGTAACCTGGAAACTTCGGTGCCCCAGCGCCGTGGACGTCATCATAGAAATCCTGTGACGCACGTATTTCATCGGCGCAGTTCCGCGCGGCCTTCCGGTAGGTCGCGTTAAAGACATCGAGGACATCGCTGTGATAGCCCTTCCACCGAGATGGCTCAATCAGATAGCCCTTGATGTGCGTTTCGATCAGCGTCATCGCATTCTGATAGTGATGGATCGCATCGGGAATGACCTCCTCATAGTCAATGTCCAGGATCTTGCGGACGAACGGGTCCTGGGAGGTGCCCATCGGCACCTCGGATATGCGGCTAGGGTGAGGCTTCTCCGGAAAATATCGAGTCGCCTTTCCGTGAATTTCGTACAACTCCTTCAGCTTCGTATCAAAATCGCGGAAATCGATTTCCCAAGTTGCCCCCTTGGGTTGGTCGGCACGACAGACGAAGCCAAGCAAGGCGTCCATCATCGGACCTTTGTTTTCGGCTGGGACACGGAGCTGCTCGATCTGGATCGATTTGTATAGTTCACTGAGGTCCGGCGCCGATGCTTCGATGTAGATCTTCGGCACAATAAGCTCCAGTAGGTCGCGGCGAATCGGATCGAGGATCCAGTCCTGTAACTCCAGAACCTTGCTACGCTTGGCCTGCTGGTCGGTGCCCTGGGCGACTTCGAACTCATCGGCATGAGCCGCATGGATTTCGCATAGCAGGTCCAGTCGCGCTGCACGCCCCTTTTCGTTCCAGTATCGCAATCGGGCCGTGGTGCCAAAAGCTTGAGTCGTGAAAAGGATGAGCGAGGCGTATCGTTCTTGGGGGAACCGCGCATCCATCCAGTTGTACACCGTATTCCAGAAGTTCTCGCTGCCATCCGTCAGAGGTTTGCTGTGATACCGCTTTACCTCAAACTGCGTGTGCCCTTCGAGCGTGATGTCCCCCAATCGCTCTATGAGAAGCTTCTGGTCGGGCTTTAGCGCGAAGCACTGCGCCACAGCTACGCAGAGCTGATAGACCGTCGCTCTTGTGGATGCGGTCGCGTCCGATCGCGAACCCTTTTTCGTCATGCCCAACACTCCGTGAGCCTATTTCCGCGCCTAGACGCCACCTCGCAGGCGCAGTCGTGGATGATTACATCCTCAAAATGCTCTTTCACTCGAACGTGTGATTATGAAATATATTCCGGTGCATGGCAGTTTCACATAACCCAACTTAAGGAGGGGCTGCTGAAGGCATGCCAATCGACCCACAGGCGCATAACTGCGCCCGTGCAGCGCCAAAATGGACCCTATGCGCCTTCCACCGTTCAGCGGGAGCATTAGCGACCCTTGGAGTAATTGGGCTTGCCCTCGGAGCCATTCGTTAGGCGCCGCTTCGCGTGGTACAAAAGACCGTAGTCCAAGCATCTGCCGGAATGTCAGAAGCTAGATCACGATCAAATTCCCGCCGTCCGCCTTTGCCGGCTCGGACGATATAAGCGCAAGAAGTTCGTCGTCTCCTGCTGTCAGTCCCGACATATCCTTGACGTGCGCCACCAGTTCTTTCAAATCGCGCGGACGGCATCTCGGTCGCCTGGGCAAAGATCCATTTTCAGATTGCATCCAACTGCGCCCCCGCAGCTTGACCGCCTGGCCGTTGGTCTTGATGCGGCCGACTAGCAGCGTTTCCTGATGCGTGCGCTCGAACTCGCGGCCCAGGCCGCGCCCGGCCAAGTAGTCGCGTAGCGCCTGATGACCGGTGCGGGCACATGCACCTCCGGGGCTCGGCTCCCCTTTCCCGCGAACGACAGCGTCCACGTGCCTCGCTAGTCCGCGGCCGGATCCTGTCGCTGCAGATCGCCGATGGTTACCTGCGCCTGCTCCGAGATCCGCTGTCCAGGTGCGTAGTCGAAGCGCAACAGACACTGTATCCGTGCTGTGCGGGCATCGCCGTGTGGCAGGTCCCGGCGATGCTGCTCAGGAACTGCCATTGCGCCTCGGTAAAGCCGCTCAAGGTAGAGGCTGATCCTGCATCAGCGCTTGCCAAACGCATCACCAATTTGCCGAGATCTTTTCACATCGTCGCCGTGCAGATAGATCGACGTCGTCGAGATGGACGCATGCCGCAGGTTGTCTCGCACAGTGGTCAGCTCTGCGCCGCGCTCCAGAGCATGGGTGGCGTGCGTATGCCGCATCCAATGTGGACTGGCCTTTCGGAGCTTCTCAGCCAGCACAGGGTGATCGCCTTCAATCACGTCGGCCGCCGTCAGGAAGAACCGTTTGACCACATACCAAAGGCGCGCCCCGGTGATCCCGCCGTTGGGGTCTAGCCCTAGCGCGCCGATCAGTGAGGTTCGCGGATCCCAACGCGTCTGCGTCACTGGCAATCCTCGCTCCACCAGATAGCGATCAAGCGCTGCTCGCGCCAGCGGCGGCAGCGCGACCTTCCCGACGCGACCGCCCTTCCCCACCAGGTGGATCCACTGATCAGTCTGCCGATCTGTTTCGATATCACCGAGCTTCCCCGAAACGAGCTCGTTCGCACGCAAGCCACACCCATAGCCGAAATCCAATACAAAGCGCAGCCGCCGAGCGGCTGGCGCCTCCCAGCCATACGACCACTCCAGTCCATCGGCGATGGTCCGCACCAGCGCCCATTCGCCCTCGGTAAAAGCATGCGAGGCATCCAACGCGGCCGTTCTGCCGCCGCCGCGGACCTTGATGCCCGCGAACGGGTTGGCCAGCACGTAGCGCTGCTGAATCATCCAGCGGAACATGGCCCCCAACACGGACAACGCGTAGGCGATCGAGCGGGCCGACAACCCGTCCGTGAATGGCCGCCATTCGACGGAGGTGCGTGGGCGCGCCGGGCCGACCCAGCGTTCCCGCGGCGTCGGCCGGCGCAGGAAGCTCCGGTAAGCAATCGCGTCCTCGGTGGTGAGCGACGACAGCGGCCGACCGCGTTCGACGATCGCCCACAAGATCAGGCGCTCTGCTTCTTTACGGTACGCCCGCTGGGTCGCGGGCGATTCGTGCAGCGACAGCCAAGCCTGGACGGCCTCGTAGTCATTGTCGGCGGTGAGCACGCAAGACTCGCGCGGCGCGCGGAATTGCCCCTGAGAGCCGTCAACCTCGTTCGGCAGGCGCAATTGCTCCCACGGCACCACCACGCCGCGGACCTGCTCTGCGATCAGCGCCCGGGCACGCTCGGTCAATTCCGGGTGCTCGGCAAAGAACGCCTCGATACGCCGCGCGCTGGCCTGCCCCAAGCCGGGAATGACGGCCCACCAGCGGCGTCGGCGCGGCACGCGTACGGTCAGGTCGGCCAGGGTGTCGATGCCGGCAGCGCGTAGCGCGGCGACAGTGCGCGCGTCCAGCCACAGTTCCACGTCATCGCTGATAAGCGGGGCTGGCACCGGCAGCGCGCGGAGCAGCTCGACCGCTTGGTCGGCGGCCCTGCCCTGTTTGGCGCGCTCGGTTGCCAGCATCTCAAACAGCGCGGCCAGATCGTCGCGCTGCCGCCGGCGTGCAAATGTGGCGAGCTGACGCCGGATGCGGCCTAACACGCCGCGTGAGGACTGCCCTGGCGTCAGGCGCTCGCCCAGGTAGCGCTCAACGGCATCGCGGGTCGACAAGCCGGCATGCCAGGCACGCAGCGCCGCCAGTTCGGCGGCATCGGGGAACTCAGACGGGGTGCCGACGGCAGGATCGACGGGAAGCAGACGCGTTTTCATGGAATCGAGTTTAGTGCTTCCATGCGGCTATTGCGATAAGAATAGTTATCGCAATGGATCGATATGGCGACGACATGCCACATCCACTCCCATTCACCGGCGGGACACACGCGAGAGGCGTCTGTGGTGAACGGTTGCCCCCCGTGGACTATGGCGTGCGCCAGATCCAAGATTCCATCACAGTGCTTGGTGGTAGATCCGAATGCCGGCGCGGAACCTCGTCAACAAGTCCTCACGTCAAGGGACGCTGCTCAACGTGAATGTGAGGCTTCCCGTCGAATTCCCGTTGTGAGTCAAGTTAATGGTGTACGTACCGGTTGCGGGTAACGTGAGGGTTCCGGTGGATGAAGCCCCACACCAGAATTGCTGAAAGTACAAATTCGAACCATCCGGATTCTTCATGTTCAGGTAGTAACAGCCCATGGTGACTTGACTTGTCGCGAGGCTGACTTTCTGCCCGGCTGTCCCACTGAACGTGAGTTGGCCATCCTGACCTGCCACAGTTGTCGTGAGCGTCACCGGCGAACCACCAATAGAGATCGTTCCAGTAACAGTCGTTGGTACGGTGGTAACAGTGAACGTGTAACTGCCAGTGGTTGTCCCCGAGTGGCCCGCCAAGATGGTGTACGTTCCTGCAGCCGGTAGAGTTAGTGGGCCGATGGTTGACGATCCACATGTGTACGATCGGCTGTACAAGCTAGTCCCGTCAGGATTCAGCACCGTTAGGAAATAGCAGGCGGAGGCGCTCTGATTGATGTTGATATGCTGTCCTGCTGTACCGCTAAAGGAAACCTTCCCGTCCTGGCCGGGTGCAGTTGTGGAAACGGTAGCTGACGAGCCATCGACTGTAACCGTTCCAGTCGCGTCAGGCGGCACGCTGTACAGCGTGAAGGTCAAGCTCCCGGTGGAGTCCCCGTCGTGCCCAAGGTAAATGGTGTAGATGCCAGTAGCCGGCAGAGTTATCGGATCGACAAATAGGCTGCCTGTAAAGTGATTTGCATACAAGTTCGTACCGCTCGGGCTCAAAATCGCAATGTTGTACCAGCCCATTGTGTCCTGACTGGTCAAGAGACTAATACGCGTTCCCGCAGTACCACTAAACGTAAGGCTGCCATCTTGCCCAGGTGTGGTGGTAGTCAAAGTAGTAGATGCTCCACCGGGCGATATTGTGCCGGTCACATTTGCAGGGACGCTGCTCAAGGTAAACGAAATACTGCCAGTGTCGGAGCCGCTCGGGGCTACCATCAATGTGTAGGTGCCAGTAAGGGGCAGAGATGTGGTGTCGAGAAGTGTCCCATTGCATAAGTTGATGTTGGATCCGGCACTTCCATCCGGTTGAATCAACTGGATAGCACCATTGCTGCATGAACTGAAGCTGGAGCTTGTGATCTTTAACCTGATCTTTTGGCCGCCGATAGCATCGAACAGGATCAAGCCAATTTTTGCTGCAGTGGCGATCGAAACGGTCTGAGTACCACCGATGGTCATGCGGCCAGCCTGGGTGACATCCGCAGCAACATGCGGAGGGGGCGGGACAAAGAAATCCTGCGTGCTTGTAGCTCGACCATTTGGCGTCGTTACGGCCAGCTTCCCGGACGTCGAGAGCGTCGGCACACTTGTAGTAAGGCTCGACGCTGTCGCAGCACTGACTGGTGCGACACGCGTATTGAACGTCAGATTGTTCTCATTAAGCACCGTCTGAAAGTTCGTTCCGCTAACGCTCACGGAACTCCCAGCAACACCGACCGTAGGGCTAAATCCCGTGATCGTCGGCGCCATACCCTGTCCAACGGAAAACGCGGCAGAACTCGTGGCGCTTCCGCCGGGTGAGCTCACCGAAATAGCACCGGTGGTGGCCCCTGTGGGCACTTGAACTACGAGCTGCGTGGCAGACGCTGAGGTGATTGAGGCTGCCGTGCCGTTAAACGTGACCGAGTTCTGGCTGGCGGTCGAGGAGTAACCCGAGCCGGAAATCGTGACAGTTGAACCCACCGGACCGCTTTGTGGTGAAAACTGAAGAATGCTGACTGCAGCGGTGTTGCGTGTGATTGAGGTGATATTTCCCGCAGCATCGTACGAATAGCCCGCAACGTTTCCCGATGAGTCACTGACTCCCGTTAAACGCCCCAGATTGTCATAGCCAAAGTTGTAGACAGCAGCCCTCGCAGATGCGGTACTTAGTAGACCGCTCGCGACCAGCAAAGAACACAGGAACGTACGGCCGAGCATCTGCAGAAACACGCGTTCACCAACCATTATTCGAGCGTACATGCTGTTCTCCCAGGTCAAACAGCACCTAGGACAAACTCTAGGAAACTGTTACCTCAACACGGCGACTTCAAAACTCAACCGAAATACATTTTTAGTGTGACCGCTTCAAATTCAGGGCAGCTCGACCGCACCTTACCGATCATGGGTTTCGGGAAGAACTGCTGTCATCCCCATGCAAAGTCAGTGAAGGCAGAATTAATTGCCCGCACCCGCTCACAGCACGACGGCTCCCGCCGCGGCTTCGGACATTGGGCCAGGTATAGCGGCGGCAGCTAACGTATCTCCAAATACAACTAGAGAAGCGACGACCTGCCCGAGGCGGCGCCAATCTCAATCCGCAAAGTCACCGGAATTTTGATGTGGTCACCCTTTTAAATCATCTGAATTATGATTCCACAAAGCAGCGACAACTCCATATATGAACATTGTTAAAAATTCTATGCTGCCGATGATGCGCCTCACCATTCCCCTACGTCCATTTATATCCAATACGGCGAGTTGCCGCCAAGCAAAAACATTTCCATTGTGTTTCGCCGCCTCTAGATAATGGATGGCCATCTCCAAATCTTGTGGAACCCCCCTACCCTCCAAATACGCAACACCAAGGCGGAATTGCGAAGGGGAATAGCCTGCATTCGCAGATTTCTTATACCAAGTTATCGCATCATTGAATCTCCCCTGTCGTGCAAGTAATCCCCCGAGATAGAAAGCACCGCTTGCCGAGCGAAGCTTGGCTGCCCGCGTGTACCAATGTTCGGCTTCTTCTTGGCTCGCACGAATTCCCTTACCCTGCGAATACATCCAACCGAGGAAGACTTGGCTCTCGGCATGACCTGACTGAGCTAACTTGTAATAGATTTCGTATGCTTTCGAATAGTCGGCCCTCTTACACAGTTTTGAGGCTTTAGTGAGTAGTTCAGCAACACTAGGTTCACCGCTCGTCTCCTGCTCTTCAGTGCGATTCATTTCTATACTCCCATGCGCTGCGAGGAGGTTAATTTATTCCTGGCGGGGGCGGTGGTGGCTTTGAATTAGATGACGCAGGCCGGGTTAATGTCGGCGGCGGTGGAGGTGTTGGGGGCGGCTCCGCGTCCTGATGGAGCCCCTTCGCGAGCCCCCTAATGATGCCAATAATTGTTCGGGTCTGTGGAGTTAATAGCCCGAAGTATCCTTCCCCAAATGCGCAAGCAGCTGCGCCGGCGCCTGCAGTGGCCAATCCTGCTGCTGCCGCTGCGTTGCCAGGCTCACCATACGTGGCTGCTTCATCGAGTGTCACATTCATTCCGCCGCCAAGCGTGCTCATTATGAACAGGCCCAGAGGATCTACATACCTTAGCGGGTTCCCTTGGGCATATGCGTATGCATTCGGTCCGCCGCCGAACCCTATCGGATCCGCCGACACGAAGCGCCCGAACCCCGGGTGGTAATACCGGGCTCGGTAATAGTACAGTCCGGTCCCATCGTTTTCCCGTCCGGTGTACTGCGCCGCACTGGTGTTGCTCTCACCGCTCACCATGGTGGCTCCATAGGGCTCGTACCCGTAACTGGTCTTGACCGTTCCCGTGCTATCGGTAAGCGCCACCGTATTGCCCAACGCATCGGTTACGAAGCTGCGAGCCCCTAGTGCGGTGTCCGTGCGGCTAAAGGTCTGGTCAACATCCAGCCCCGTTAGGAGGTTGGCCGTCACCGTGTTTGAAGCGTTCAGCTCCTGCACAACATTGAGCCCGTCGTACATAAAGGCGGTCGTAGTGCTGCCAATGGTCTTCGTATTGCGTCGACCGACCGCATCGTAGATAAAGCCCGCCGTTGCGCCGCCCGTCAATGCGCTGAGCCGACTACGCGAGTCCCACGCGTAGGTCAGGGTGCCATCAGTGAGCAAATTGCCATTCGCATCGTAGGTCAGGTTGGCGCCGGCCCAGCTGGTCAGCCGGTTGTTGGCATCATAGGCGGCGCCACTCACCGCGGCGGGCAGCGTCATGCTGGCCAAGGTGCCACCCATCTGGATGCGTCTCCCGCCAGCGTCGTATGCATAGCTCAGATCACCCAACCCTGTGCCACCATTGACGTAGTTGATTGCGGTGAGCTGGCCCGCCACGTCATAGGTGTAACTCGCTACCACGCCGTTCGGTAACGTCAAGCTGGAGCGTCGATTGCCTGCATCGTAGGTGAACCCTACTTGAGCACCGCCCTGTGTAATGCCGGTTAGGCGGTTTGCATTGTCATAGGCGTAGCTAACTGCGGTCTGTCCTGCCACCGTCATATTGGTTCGACGGCTGGCCGCATCATAGCCGTAGCTGACACTGCCTTTTGGCGCCGTCTCGCTGGTCAGTCGATCTAGACTGTCGTAGCTGCGCGAGACACTTCCACCAACGCTGTCGACGACCTGCGTAATACGGTTACCCGCATCATACGTATAGCTGACCGTCGCATCCGGCGAACTTGGCGTGCCTCCAACCAGCGTTTGCCCATAGGCTGCCGCAGTGCGCCGACTCAGCCCATCGTAGCTGAAAGTCGCGATCTTACCGTTGCGGTCGGTCACCTGCGTCAGGTTGTTGGCCCCGTCGTAGCCGTAGCTTACGGTGTGGCTCAACGGGTCGGTCTTGCTGGCAAGCCGGTCTTTCGCATCATAGGTAAAGGTGGTCTGTCCACTGCGCGCGTCTGTCAGTGTCGTCAGGTTGCCGTTGCCATCGTAGGCAAACGTGATGGCGTTGCCGACCGCATCGGTAAGCTTGACCGGCAGGCTTCGCCCGCTGTAGTCATAGCGCGTGAGATTGCCCAAGGGATCCGAGATCGACAGAAGCCGCCCCGCCCCGTCGGTATAGCGGTTGACTGTGCGTCCCAGCGGGTCCGTCACCGCAAAGAGATCTCCGTCGTTATATGCAAGCGTGGTCACGTTACCCAGTGCATCTGTCACAGAGGTGGCCTGCCCAACTACGTTGTATGCGAACTGCACCGTATGCCCTAACGGGTCGGCAACCGAGATACGGTTACCCGCACTGTCATAGCTGTACGTGGTGGTATGACCGAGCCCATCGGTGACCGATGTCACTTGGTTGAACGTGGGCTCATAGGTATAGGAGACTGCTACCGCTTGTGACGTACCCGCAAGCCAGGTAACACTGGTGATGTTGCCTATCGAGTCGTAGGTGTACGCCGTCTTGCGCCCCAACGCATCGGTCTTCGACAGCAGCAGATTGGTGCCAGCCTGCCGCTCGAACGTGGCCGTTTGTGCTTCGGGCAAGCCGAAGGAATTGGTTGCACTGGTAACGTAGCCGCTACTGTTGAATACCGCCCTGCGCACCTTGCCGCGCGGATCGGTCACATCGGTTTGCGTAACGTTGCCATTCGTATCAAGTGTGTAAGCAAACTGGTACACGCCTCCATCAGCGAGCGTCTGCTGGCTGACTCTATTGTTGGTGTCGTACCGATTCGTGACCATCAATTGCCCGTTCGGTTTGGTGACCGTGAGCATGTTGTTTGACGTGTCGTAAGCGTACTTCTCAACGCCACCGTCCGCGTCGGTCACCTGTGCGAGACGACCGCCGGAGTCATATTGATAACCGACGGTCCGTCCGATGCTGTCCGTGGCCTGCGTGACCCGATTCGAGCTGTCATAGGTCAGGTTGATGTAGCGGCCATCCGGATTAGCAATCTGTGTCAGGTTGGCGTTAGCATCTCGCGTCAAAGTCAACTTGTTGCCTAACCGGTCGTAAAACTCGCGCAGTGCTGCACCACGACTGCTGGAACAGCCCGGACAATCGTAGAAGTACATAACGCGGCCGTCGCGCATTCTCAACTTCCATTTGCCCCCGACATAGCTGATGACTGCACCGTAGTACTCGCTTGGAGTCGCGGTGTGTGTGTAGACCGCATCGGTCCAACTGGTTCCTGCCGAGGTCCGTACGAAGTGAACGCGACCCCCATCCGGCAAGATCAGATCCTGATAGGTGTACGGGTTCATATCGCCAACGGTAAAGATGTCGTAGGGATCCGAAGTGCCGATCCCAAACGCACGGGAGATGCTGTCCGCCTGGCGATAAGTATGGGTCACGCTAATGGGGACCGAACCCCTTACAGTCAGGTCGGTTCTGGTCAACAGGAACAGGCCTGTGGAGCAATCCACTGGATCTCCGCCGCAACCGCCAGCCGTCGGGGCTCCCTTCCCACCATCGCCTTCACCGCCCGGAGCGGGAGTGCTTTCAGGGCCGGGAGGCGAGCCGTTCTTGCCGCAGTCGGGATCAGGATTGCCTGAAGGGTTCGGTGGCGCCGCGGGCGCTGGCGAGCTGTTGGGCGAGCCACCGCTGCCCCCATGGCAGCCGCCCGGCGGTGGCCCTCCTGCCGGCGCGTTGCTGGGCAAGGAAACCATAGCCCCAGTCAGCTCATAGATCGCAACCCCAGGGTTCGGTTCGATCTGCTCGCCATTCGCAGCGATCTTGCCTTGCCCGTAGACATACCACCCCTTTTCCACCGGGTCATAGTTCCAGAAGTCCAGTTCGCTGCCCGGCGCATCATGGTGGTAATTCGGGTAGATCACCCGCGCACCCTGCGCGCTGGCTGCATCGACACCCTCCAGATGTGCTCCGCCCGGCTGCAGCGTAAAGTACACCGGGACATAACGCGTCGGCAGTGGGAACGGCGGACGGTCCACCGGAATCGGCGTGATCGATAGCTCGTGGATCACGCGTCCGCTGCGATCGCGCAACACCGTACCCTTCGGGATGTGAACCTCAAGCTGTGGAATGAAGGGCGTGGTGATGACCACCTCGCTGGTGGTGGGCGAATCGAACTTGATGCTGTGCACCGTGTCGATGCGCGGCATCCAACTGGTGTACGGCAGCGCGTTAGTCTTGCCAGCCTCGAGGCTCACCATCGCCTCGAAATACCCGTACGTTTTGCCGGGACGGTTGATGCTCCGGCCATCGATGATTAGTGTCTTCGCGCCCGCGCTCAATCCTTGCAGCAGGAACCGCCCGGTAACGTTTGTCTGTGTAGTTTGGTTATCAAGTTTGAGCGTCACCCCTACCGCTGCCTCGCCGTTCGTCAGCAGGACCTGGCCTGCCAGCGCCGTCATTCCGTCGGGCGCCGCAAGCGGCGGCATCTGCTGTAAGGGTGAGGGCGGCCGTTTGATTCGCCAATCTCCACGCAGATGCGTGGGGCCTGGGATCCATGTGTCATCGCCCTGCGCAGGTGCAGCGTGTGCCGAGGCGGCGGTTGCGGCCTGGCCTGGGGTCGGCGCAGGAGATGTGATCTGGGCGGTTTGGGGCGACGAACTATTAGTTGTAGAAGTCGACGCCACGGTAGGTGCCGCACCCACACTAGAACCTCGCCCAATCGCCGATGGTGTCGGAGTCGCACCGCCAGACAGACTGCCAGCAGTAAAACCGATCGCCGTGAATGGCAATGCCGCCCCTGACTCGTCTACCGCGGCATTGATAAACAGCGTATAGCGAGCTCCCGGGCGAAGGTCGGCCTGCGGCGTGACGAATAGCATCCGACCTGACTCTACCGGGACGACGTTGACTGCAACCGAGCCGGTTGGTCCGAGCAACGTTACGCTCTGAGCGTTCAGGCTAGTCACCGCCATCGGCTTGGAGAAGCGCACCGCCAACCTAGCGGTGATCGGTACGTCTGTGGCGTTTGCCAGCGGCAGCGATTCCTGGACCTGCGGCGCCGACACGCCTGACGCTGCGAGTTGGGTAGTTGTGATGTTATCCGGCAGAGCGAAGCGTTGCTGCTGCGGCCAATAAAGTTCGTCTGAGGTGATGGTCTTCCCCGCGCTATCGCGCCCGCCCGAGAGCAGAACTGGCTCATTGGCCAAGAGCTGAGCAGAGTGATTCGTGCGCGGAAATACCATCTGGGCGTGAATGCCCAGCGCTTGCCGTCCTAGCGAATCCCATAGGTCAGCCTGTGCAACAACGGTGCTCTGGTCTGAGACGCCGCCCGTAATCAATACTGAGCCGTCCATCATGACGGTAGCAGTATGCCCAGCTCGTGCTATCAGTCCTATGTCACCCAGTGACGTGAATGACTGGGTCGTTGGATTGAGCAGCTCAGCGCTGTGCACGACGCTGCCGTCTTGCGCGTAGCCTCCGAAAACCAACACGCTTCCGTCGGGTAGTAGGGTAGCGCTGTGGTGGCTGCGCGGAGTGAGGGGGCCTGAGGTGAGCGGTGTGGTCTGCTGGGTTGCTGCATTGAATAGCGCGGCGGTTGCTGCGGTCTTCCCCTCTCCGCCCAGCAGCAGCCATCGGCCGTCCGGCAATTGTGTTGCGCTCTGACCTGGTACTACCACCGGAGCCGCGGCCATCGCCGGTAGCAGCCAGAGACAACTCACCAGCACCCCTATTGAGAGCCACAGACGGTGAATGCGTGCACGCATGGACTGACGCGTTGTGAGAACGGAAGTCGACGAGCTCACATTGCTCTCCGCGTCGCCAGCCATGGTTCGAGAGTACATGCCGTTCTCCCAATGCAAACGAAGGCAGGGTCTCAATACAAGACAGCCTTGACTTCAAAGGGCTACAACGAAGTGGCGCGAAGGTGGGAATCGCTGTGACGCGTGCCTGTCTGAGGCACGCTTTGGACGAACACCATATCCGGCTCCCCCGCCTACTTATCAACTGGCCCCTAGGTCGCTCACAGCGACCGCTCAATACCTGCGAGCATCGCCGCCCATAGCGTTATGTCTTATCGGCTCCGTCTCACAACTTGCTTGTCCGGCGGTCCGAGCGGTTTGTCCGGTATAGCAAACGCGCACATTTGCATCAAGGAATCGGGCTTTCCTCTTTTGGTCGATGGGGTAATTCGTCCGAACTAACTTGATGCTGACAAAATCCATATTGCCGGCAAACTTCTGATGCACTATTTGTTATCAAACGCAACGAAGAGCGTCCTACGTGCGCTGTGTGACGCAGCCCCATAACAGATAGTTGACCGTGCTTCTCCCACACCGGCTATCCATTTTTTAAAAGATCGGATTCCGATAGTCAGTCTTGAGATTCACGCTAGGTCCGAATAGGTCTGCCGCCGATCGTAGATCCACTAGATACCGTATTTAGGGTAGAGAAATCTATTTTTGGGGAGATGCTTGTCTTTTATCAGTACCTAAGTGTAAGCGGCGCAATCAATTGTGCATTCAGGGCACGGAAGTTTGTGGACGAGGTGTCATCACCCCGCATCCTGCGACCGGTTTGCGGTGTAATGGCATATGTGCTGTCGCGCGGCTCCGCCGCGGATGGCAACGCATCGCCCCCGCGCGCTTTCTTGCTGCCCACTGAGAACGCCGCCGAAGCGGCGCCGGTGAGCGGTACGAAAGTGCTGCCAGAACACGTCAAGGTGTGCGGCCACCTGAGCGCGCCGGACAGCAAGCTCGCTCCCGCGCTGAGGAGCGGCCTCCGGCCATCGTCCCATGTTGATGATTGGACCGTCCGGCACCGGAAAATCGATGCTCGCACAACGGTTTCCGGGGTTGATGCCGGGCAGGAGCGATGGCGACACGCTTTCCGCCACCGCGGTGATAGGCCAGACCACGGGCTGCCTCGACGCACCGCGTTGAAAGGCGTGGCTGTTCCGTTTACCAGACCACACGATCTGTGGTGACGATGGCGGCGCCGGCAATACGTCAACGCCAGGTGAAATCTCACCGGCACAACACGGCGTGTTTCTCTCGACTAACTGGGGTGTTAGGTATCTAGAAACCTGTTTGTCCTACTCTACAGTGTGCGCAGGATAACTGGAACGGACATCGCACGCAGAAAACAACGTCGGCTTATCGAAGCCACTCAACGGTGGTGCCAATGCAAATCGGGTGCTCCCTCGCACGCCTTTTCTTATCTCGCCCCTCTCATCCGCCTAGACTCAATCAATGCATCTTTTGCATAATTTTTTATAGAATTACAAATTTTTCTTTTAACTATCCCCCCCGCACAAGAATTTGCATTTGAAATTATTGAATTTAGCTCTTCATCAGATGCGGTGGCATCAATATGGTGCATCGCCCAACGTCCAAAATCAGGATTTTCTTTTGCAATATCCAAAAATACTTCCAACTGCCCCCATTTACTTGAAAAGAGATAGGCCACTGCAGCAGAATAACCTTCGCCAAGCTCTCCATCATCACAAGGCAAAAAGGTAGTTTGATGTCTTAAAAGGGAACTCCAACTATCGCTAGCATCGGGAAGCAAGGCTACTGCCCGCCTACTCATTTCTGGAGAGCATTCCGCAGCTCGGGCAACCGGCATGGATCCCAAACCACAAAGGGCGAGGAAAAATAAAAATAAGCAGGCACGTACTGACTTAGCGCAAGTCATAACCTTCCCTCCCACAAAGTTACTGCTGCCCGCCGAACTGAGGAGCATTGGGGTTATTGTTTATAACTCTTATAGAGGTCACCGGATCAGTCAAATTAAGCTCACGAACGAATTGCATCGCCTCATCCGTTGTGCGTATACATCCGAGTGTTGGATGGTCTTGTGCGCCACTATTTGCTCTCCCTGAGTGAAGACCCATCCCGCTTCGTCCTGGAACGTTGAAAACGAGAATGCCATGTGACCCATATGGTCCGTTGACTCCACTTTCAGGGTGCGGATTGGAGTGACTGAAAGGAAATACGCCATTCGGCCAAGGCCCATTGCTTGTTGCTGTGGTGTTATTGTTTGCGGGGAAACTTGCAAGCGGAGTGCCCGAGCCGCTTGTTACTACAATGTTATGCGAGTTACCGTCATACCCGATTGTGGAAAGACCACTCGGATCAATAGAGCCAATAGGACTTCCTCCCACATAAGCGTAGGTGTTGATACCGCCAGCAAATCCTATGGGGTCGGATGAAATAAAGCGCATGAACCTAGGGTGGTAATAGCGGGCCCGGTAGTAGTAAAGCCCGGTACCATCATTTTCACGTCCCGTGTACTGGATCGCATTGTTGCTGACCTCGCCGCTGGCGGTTGCGGCTCCAAAGGGCTCATACGCATAGGTGGTCTTGATTGAGCCGCCATCGTCAGTCAACGCCATAGTGCTACCTAGAGCATCCGTCACGAAGTGCCGTGTACCCATTAAAGCATCCGTGCGACTAAAGACTTCGTCAATGCCACCCGTCAGAAGATTGGCGCTTGGCGAACTCCCAGACAGCTCCTGTACGACATTCTGCCCATCGTAGAAGAGGCCAATTTCTGTCGAACCGACCGTTTTGCCACTACGCCTCCCGATGGCATCATAGGTAAAACTTGCTGTAGCCGCGCCGCTCAAGCTGCTTAACCGATTGCGTGAATCCCATGCATATGACAAGCTGCCATCACTAAGCAGATTACCGTTGTTGTCGTATGTGAGATTCACACCCTGCCAACTCGCCAATCGGTTGTTGGCGTCATAGGTCGCCCCCGTCGTCGCATTGGGTAACGCCATATTGGCGAGGGAGCCCCCCATTTGTATGCGTCTCCCGACGGTATCGTAGGTGTAGGTCAGGTTCCCTAGTTGTGAGTCGCCTTTCGCAAAGCTCATCCCAGTAAGCTGATTTGCGGCGTCATATGTGTAGTTAGCGACAATGCCATTGGGGAGGGTCAAAGTTGTACGCCGGCTTGACGCATCGTAGGTGAATCCAACTTGTGCGCTACCTCGCGAAATGCCGATCAGTCGATTTGCATTGTCGTAGACATACCCTACGGCGGTCTGACCCGAGACAGTCTGACTCGTCCGGCGGCCCAACGAGTCATAGCTATAGCTGATACTTCCCTGCTGCGACGTTTCGCCAATCAAACGATCAAGGCTGTCATAGGTGCGAGAGATAGAGCCCCCCACACTATCGGCAATCTGAGTAACGCGGTTGCCCATATCGAAAGTGGAAGTGACGGTAGCATCTGGCGCGCCCAGTTGTCCGCCGGTAAGCGTCTGCCCATATGCCGTTGCGGTACGCCGACTTAGGCCATCGTAGGCGAAGGTCGTGACCTTGCCGTTCCGATCGGTCACTTGGGTCAGATTGTCTGTACTGTCGTAGCTAAACCGATCGTTGTGTAGCAACGGATCAGTCTGAGTCACGAGACGATCTTTCTCGTCGTACCCGAAACTGGTTTGGTTACCGCGCGCGTCTGTCAAGCTCGTCAGATTCCCATCGACATCGTATGCAAATGTCGTAACACCTCCCTTCGCGTCGGTATGCTTCACCGGTAGACTCCGCCCGTTATAGTCCCAACTCGACATGTTTCCGAGCGGGTCTGTAATCGACAACAGGCGCCCCACTCCGTCTGTATATCGCTTGAAGGTGCGCCCCAGCTGATCTGTTACCGCAACGAGATCCCCTTGAATATATGATAGTGACGAGGCATTCCGCATCGCGTTGGTGATACCTATAACTTGCCCCACGCCGTTATAGCTAAATTTTGTTGCATTTCCGAGTGGGTCTGTAACCGCTATGCGATTACCCGACGAGTCATAAGTGAAGCTGGTTGTATGACCGAGTTCATCCGTGTAGGAAACCACCTGATTGAACGCTGGCTCATAAGCATATGTCTTCGTTACTGCCTGTGACGTTCCTGCAAGATAAGAAATTGCGGTTAGATTCCCCGCGGTGTCGTACGTAAAGCCAGTCTTGCGTCCCAGCGAGTCGGTCTGCGAAAGCAAGAAATTTGTACCCGCTTGCCGCTCGAATGTTGTTGTCTGGGCCTCTGGCAAGCCCAAAGCATTGGTCGCAGATGTCACATAGCCACTGCTGTTGAAGCGCATCCGGCGGACGTTGCCGCGCGGATCCGTCACGTCCGCCTGGACTGCATTACCGTTTGTGTCGAGCGTATAGGCGAACTTATAAACGCCCCCATCCGCGAGCGTCTGCTGAGATACGCGAGTGTTTGCGTCGTACTGATTCGTGACCATTAGCTGCCCATTGGGCTTTGTGACGGTCAACATGTTGTTCGACGCATCGTAGCTGTATCTCTCTACTCCGCCATCCGCATCGGTTGCCTGCGCTAGGCGGCCGTTTGCATCGTACTGGTAAGCAACAGCGCGACCAATGTTGTCGGTAGCTTGCGTAACGCGATTGGAACTGTCGTAGGTCAGACTAATGTAACGGCCGTCAGGATTGCTGACCTGCGTAAGGTTGCCGGCTGCATCACGCGTGAGCATGATCTTGTTTCCAAGCCGGTCATCGAACTCCGTCAACGCTGCAAGACGGCTGCTAACGCATCCTGCACAATCAGCAAAGTACATTGTGCGGCCGTCTCGCATCTTGAGTTGCCATCTTCCGTTGGCCCAGGTGATTACCGCGCCGTAATACGCTGTAGGGGTTGCAGTATGAGCGTAAACGGCGTCCGTATAGCCAGTTCCAGGCGAAGTTCGCACAAAGTGAATCCGGCCGCCATCTGCCAATATCAGGTCCTGGTATGTGTACGGGAACGTATCTCCAACTGTAAAGATGTCATAGGGGTGATTCGTGCCGATACCAAACGCTCGCGAAACGCTGTCACCTTGCCGATACGTTCGAGTGATGCTCAAGGGCACAGTGCCACGTACCGTAAGGTCAGTCCGCGTATGTAAAAACAATCCGGTATAGCAATCAACGGGGTCTCCTCCGCACCCTGCCGGCGACGGCGCTCCTTTGCCATCTTTCGGAGATGCATCTCGGCTCGGGGTACTTTCAGGATCTGGAGGATCCGTTTTCTTGGGACAGAGAGGATCCGCGTCCGGTGACGGATTCTCGGGTGCGGCCGGCCCAGGTGTTGACTTCTTCGAACCACCTGGCGCGTCCGAGCAGCCTCCCGGCGGCGGCCCTTTGTCCGGTGCGTTGCTGGGCCTCGACACCATCGCGCCAGTCAGCTCATAGATGGACACACCCGGATTCGGCACGATCTGCTGACCATCCGCCGCAATCTTGCCCTGCCCATAGACGTACCACCCCTTCTGCACCGGGTCATAGTTCCAGAAGTCCAACACACTGCCAGGCGCATCGTGATGATAGTTCGGATAGATAACGCGAGCACCCTGCGCGCTGGCAGCATCCACGCCTTGAATCCGAGCACCACCTGGCTGCAGGGTAAAGTACACGGGCACGTACCGCGTGGGCAGCGGATACGGTGAGCGGTCAATGGGGATCGGTGTAATCGAAAGCTCGTTGATCACGCGCCCGGAGCGGTCGCGAAGCACAGTCCCCTTAGGAATATGTACCTCAAGCTGCGGGATATACGGCGTCGTTATCACGACCTCGCTTCGGGTCGGTGAGTCGAACTTGACGGTGTGGGCCGTGTCAATCAGCGGCATCCAACTGGTGTACGGCAGCGGCGTTGTCTTGCCTCCTTCAAGCAGAACCAACACCTCAAAATAACCATACGCTCTGCCAGGACGGTTCGCGCTAGTCCCGTCAATGATGAGAGTTTTGGCGCCGGGACTCGAAGCCGGAATCAGGAATCGCCCTGTTGCGTCCGTGTGTGTTGTCTGCCCATCGAGCTTGAGCGTGACGCCTACTGCCGCTTCGCCATTCATTAGAAGTACTTGCCCGGCAAGCGCGGTCACCCCGGGAGCAGCCGCTAGTGGCGGCAATTTCTGCAATGGTGACGCAGGAAGTTTGACGCGCCAGTCTCCGCGCAGATGCGCCGCAGCAGGAATCCAGTGCTGCGTCGATAACGCAGCCAACAATTGTGTGGCTGCCCCTTGGGCCAGCGCGGGCTGGAGGGCGGAAGGCGTCTGTGCAGCTACCGCGGCCGAGTTGCCCGCCTGGACCGATGTCTGTTGGTTGAACTGCGCTGACGTGCTGGACGACCCGATAGATGATGCACCCGTGCCTGTCCCTCCACTCAAATTCCCCGCTGTGAATCCAATCGCGGTGAACGGTAGCGGGTTGCCGGCTTCATCAACCGCGGCATTGATAAAAAGTGTGTAACGAGCGCCAGGCTGTAGATCAGCTTGAGGTGTAACGAACAGCAATCGACCTTGCTCGACCGGTACGACATTAACGGAGACGGAACCCGTCGGCCCGAGCAGGGTAACGGTCTTTGAGTTGAGACTCGTCACTGACAGTGGCTTCGAAAAGCTAACCGCAATTCGCGAGGAAATTGGTACGCCGGTGGCGTTGTCTGCCGGTTGGGAATCTCGTACCTGCGGGGCATCCGTGTTGCTCTGCGACAGGCTAGCGAGCGCGGAAGGAGCCAAATCAAACCGCTGCTGCCGTGGAAAATAGAACTCGGGTGTAGCAACGGCATTGCCCGCTGCATCCCGTCCACCCGAGATCAGCACGGGTTCATCCGGAAGCAACTGCGCGGTGTGGCCCTCCCGTGGCACTGCCATTTGGGCACGCACCCCAAGCGCTTGCTTGGCAACCGGGTCCCATAGGTCGCCTTGCACGACGGGCACCCCTTTGCTGGACACACCACCTGCAATCAGAACAGAGCCGTCCATGAGGACGGTAGCCGTGTGGGCGGTCCGCGGGATGACGCCGATATCTCCGAGATCACTGGAGGACTGTGCCTGCGGATCTAGAAGCTCCGCATTCCTTACGACACCACCATCCTTGCCCACTCCACCGAAGATCAGAACGCGGCCGTCTGGCAGCACGGTTGCGCTGTGGTGGCTACGTGGCGTAAGCAACCTAAGAGGAAGAGCAACGGGCTGCTGTGCCCCCGGGTTGAGTACTTGAGATCTACCGGCCGCCTCGCCGTCCCCGCCCGCCAGCAGCCATCGCCCGTCGGGCAGAAGCGTTGCACTTTGACCAGGAGCGACCCCAAGAGCCGCGGCCTTAGCGTGACTAGTCCACGAGCACAACAAAAGTACCCAGAACACTAGCGGTAGGAGATACAAAAATGCACTCATCGTCTTGTACCGCACAGGTGCGGATGTTGCGATATACATGTTGCTCTCCAAGTTACTGTGCGGTACCGAGGGTGAAAGTCAGACTTCCCATTCCGGCCCCAATCGGTTTGAGCGTGATGGAATAGATTCCAGTAGCTGACAAAGTCAATGTTCCGGTAGACAACGTTCCATACGTACCCGACGACCGGTACAGAGTCGTGCCGTCTGGATTCAGAATCGTGAGGCTGTACCCTCCCAAATTGTTCTGGCTTGTCGCCAAGCTGACCTTCTGACCAGCGGTACCACTGAACGTGAGTCCGCCGTTCTGCCCTGGCGCAGTCGTTGTCAACGTCACCGGCGGGCCGCCAATCGTGATCGTTCCCGTCACGTCGGAAGGCACGTTGTAGAGCGTGAACGTGAGACTCCCCGTCCCGCTCCCCGCGGGGCTGAACTTGATGGTGTAGGTCCCCGTCGCCGGCAAAGTCAATGCTCCAGAAAAGAGCGCGCCAGTTGAAGACGATGAAAACAGATTGGTCCCGTCAGGATTCAGAATCGCGAGGCTGTAGCCACCCACCGTGTCCTGACTAGTCACCAAGCTGATCCTCTGGCCCACAGTCCCACTGAAGGTCAAGCTCCCCTTTTGTCCCGGAACAGTTGTGGTCAACGTCACCGCCGGACCACCAATCGTGATCGTTCCCGTCACGTCGGAAGGCACGTTGTAGAGCGTGAACGTGAGGTTCCCCGTCCCGCTGCCCGCCGGGCTGAACTTGATGGTGTAGGCCCCCGTTGCCCGCAAACTCAATGCCCCAGTAGTGAGTACGCTCAGCGGTATTGCCTGCGCCATCAGAAACGCCGGTCAATCTTCCCAGTTCGTCGTAGTTGAAGTTATATGTCCCCGCGGTGGCAGACTGGATAAGCAGCAGCCCGACGATGACTGTCGCAATCACGCGAAGAAAAGCCGCACCAAACCGAGTTAGCCGCCCAAATACGAATTTCCCCAACCGAGTCGCGGTCAATCCTGAAATGCGGAGGTTCACGTCATTCCTCATCATCGCGCTCGTATTAGGAGCCTGCGTCCAGTGTCAACGTCGTACTACCCGTATAGACGTCGTAGTGCCCCAACGTGATCGTATATGTCCCGTCCGCAGGTAACGTCAGCGATCCGACGTTTGCCGTTCCGTATTGGCGCGTCAATGGATAAAGGCTTGTACCGTCCGGATTTTGGATCGCTAGGCTGTAGATGTTCATTGCCTGGCTGATATTGAGACTGATCTTCTGTCCTGCCGTGCCGCTGAATGTCAGGCTGGCGTTTTGACCTGGAACGGTCGTCGTCAACGTCACGGAGGGACCACCCACCGCCATCGTTCCTGTGGCGTCGGGCGGCACGCTATACAAGGTGAATGTCGTGCCTCCTGTATAGGAACTGTTGTGCCCCAAAGTGATCACGTACGTTCCAGAAGCGGGCAAAACCATGGGCTCGATGAATATCGTCCCGTACTGAAGCGCCGACGGGTAGAGGTTCGTTGCGTCGGGATTCTGAATCCCGAGAAAATATCTGGTCATCGCTTGCGTGATATTGAGGCTCACCTTTTGCCCAGCCGTACCACTGAAAGTCAGACTGCCATTTTGACCTGGGACCGTTGTCGTCAGCGTCACAGACGGTCCGCCAGCGACGATTATTCCAGTCGTGTCTGCCGGCACGCTATACAAAGTGAACGTCGTGCTACCGGTATAGGATCCGTAGTGCCCCAGGGTTACCGTGTATGTCCCCGTTGCGGGCAGGACCATTGGGTCTACAAATGCAGTCCCCCCTTGCATCGTCACCGGATAAAGATTCGTGCCATCCGGATTTTTTACGCCGAGGTAGTACAGCGACATGCCTTGCGTGATATTCAAGCTAACCTTCTGGCCGGCAGTACCGCTAAACGTCAGACTGCCGTTTTGTCCTTGCGAGGTAGTGGTCAGCGTTATCGAGGGGCCATCGATAGCGATCGTGGCACTTACATCGGTAACCACGGTGCTTAATGCAAAAGTGGTGCTCCCTGTATTCGTGCCGTAGTGCCCGAGTGCAACTGTGTAGGTCCCGCTCGCAGGCAAGGTCAATGGCCCGATGAACGCCGTCCCGCTCTGCATCGCCGAAGGGTAGAGATTCGTACCATCCGGATTCAAAATGCCGAGGTAGTACGCGGGCATGCCTTGCGTAACCTTCAGACTGATCGTCTGCCCCGCCGTACCAGTGAATGTCAAGCTACCATTCTGGCCTGGAGCGGTCGTTGTCAACGTTGACGCTGCTCCGTCGATTGCGATTGTTCCGGTCGCGTCAGGTGGGACGTTGTATAGGAGAAACGTTGTGCTACCGGTATTCGCCCCGGAATGCTTGAGCGCAATGGTGTAAGTCCCTGTTACTGGTAATGCTACAGGCCCGATGAACGCGGTACCGCCTTGCACTGGTGACGGATAGAGATCCGTGCCATCGGGACTCAGAATGCCAAGGTAGTACGCAGACATACCTTGTGTGACTTGTACGCTGACCCGCTGCCCTGCTGTTCCACTGAAGGTCAGATTGCCGTTCTGACCAGCCGAAGTCGTCGTCAAAGTAACGGGCGACCCATCGATCGCTATCGTGCCAGTCAGATCTGCCGGAACGCTATTGAGCGCGAATGTCACACTTCCATTGTCAATACTGGAAGGAGTAATAACGAGGGTGTACGTCCCAGTGTTCGGGAGCACCACCACCGGCTCCAACAACGTACCGCTGCATATGTTGTTGGTGCTTCCGAGGCTAGTCCCGTCTGGTTTGAGAAGCTGAATGCTGCCGCTTGAGCAAAATCCCAAACTGGAAGTCGTAACTAGAAAGTTCAGCCTTTGACCGGCTGCTCCGTCGAAAACGATCAAACCAATCTTCCCTGACGTTGGAAACGACACAGTCTGACTGCTACCAATCGTCATGCGACCGGTCACCGCAACATCTGCGACCGTACGGGGAGGAGGCACAACAAAGAAATCCTCGCTGCTTATTGCTTGCCCGTAAGCTGTCCCAACCGACAACTGGCCGGAAGTCGACGACGCGGGCACCGTCGCTGAGAGCGTTGTCGCAGTGGCGGCAGCTACTGTTGCAGATCGAGTATTGAACTTAAGGCTGTTCTCGCTCGCCGTTGTTCTGAAGTTCGTTCCGCTCACCGTTACGGTAGTCCCTGCAACACCAATCGCCGGAGAAAATCCGCTGATGCTTGGTGCCGAGCTTTGAGTCACCGTGAACGGCGTCGAACTTGTCGCTGAACCATTTGGTGAGACAACGGTGATCGGCCCTGTGCCAGCCCCAGTTGGTACCTGGGCAACCAACTGGTTAGCTGACGCGGAACTGACCACTGCTGTCGCGCCGTTGAATTGAACCGTGTTTTGGTTTGCAGTCGCGGAGAACCCGGTACCAGAGATCGTGACACTGGCCCCAACAGATGCGCTGCTCGGAGTGAATCCCAGGATCGAAACCGCGGCGTTGCCTCGCGAGACCGACGTGATATTGCCAACCGCGTCGTAAGCGTAAACAGCCGTATTGCCCGCGCCATCAGAGACGCCAGTCAGCCTCCCCAACTCGTCGTAGCTGAAGTTATATGTTCCACCGGAGGCCGACTGAACAAGTACCAAGCCAGCCAAAGCCACCACGACCGCGCGCCGAGTAGCGCTGCCAAATCGAGACAACCAACGAGCGACCGAAGCTACGCCCCGACTCAGCATGAGTTTTCTCCCGAAACAAGGACGCAACAGACGTAGCGATAGAGCTTTATCGCCACAACCTTCGCGTGAAATATCGTTTTGATTTGGTTAAATGCAGCCGCAGATAAGGCTCAGCGGTCAAACTTCTCGTTCTTAGGGGATTCTATTTCCTCTATTTTTTGTCTCTCCTTCCTGTGATGATGGCACATCTGGTCGTGTATAGCAGACGCCACACCGGGCTTCAAGGACACCCCTCTTCGGGCGGGATAGATTTACACAATTACCTAAATTGGATACCCCACCAAATTTTTCTTGCAGTCAAGCCAATCACCCCCTAATCATTGAAAGCCGTACTTATCGATACGGGAAGAAGTTGAGATCGAGGTCCATTGGGGCAAATCGACGGTGCACATACTACAGAGAGCGGTTATCGCCATCTCGGGGGCAGCGCTTTTCACGTATTCCTACGGAGAGTCCGTGGGAGGGCATATTGGTCTGCCAACAGTAGGGCACCCCGCAAACAACCCTCCCACAGCCGAAAAGGTGACGTTGGGCGGGAAAATTTTCTTTGACAATCGTCTTAGCGCGAGCGGGAAAATAAGCTGCGCAAGTTGTCATCAGCCAGATCGTGCCTTTAGCGACGGACTATCGATATCTCGAGGTGTCGATAATTTAGTCGGCACGCGCAACGCCCCCAGCCTTCTGAATGCCGGCGTCATGGAAACCCAATTCTGGGATGGCCGCCGGACCACACTGGAAGCACAGGCGTTGGATCCGTTTGTCAACCCAAGAGAGCACGGGTTACCGAATACCGCGCGACTGGTGGCGCTCGTCCGAGCTGATCCGTCCTATCCCGCCCTATTTGCTCAAGCATTCGGGATCACACAAGCCTCGATCGACGAAGACTCTATCGCCAAAGCGCTTGCTTCTTATGTGCGTTCACTGAACGGCGGGGCCTCGGCGTTCGACTATTACTACTATGGTGGGGAGCAAACTGCGTTGTCACAAAGTGCGCGACGTGGGCTAACCTTATTTTTGGGAAGAGCGCAATGTGCAACTTGCCATCAGATCGGACCATCAAGCGCATCCTTCTCCGATCAAAAATTTCATGGCCTACATATCGGGATGAGTCGAATTGAAACCCGGTTGGCAGACATCACTAAGCATGCCGTCGCCGCACGCCACGGAAAACAGTCTGCTGATGCCACAGTCCTCAGCGACACAGACATTTCAGAACTAGGTCGATTTTTTGTCACGCTCGACCCCGCGGATATCGGGCAATTCCGCACACCCAGCCTGCGCAATGTAGCGCTTACCGCGCCATACATGCATGACGGAAGTATCGACACACTTGCGCAAGCGGTCGATCAAGAAATTTACTATCGGTCTAATCAGAATGGCCGACCTATAGTTTTAACCCCAGAAGAAAAGACCGATCTTGTTCACTTTCTCGAAAGCTTGACTGGCGAAACAGCTCAACGAGCAACCCTGCACTGAGTATCTTCACAGCGCGCGTTCTTGTCGTGGCAAGTTCAAACGTAGAAGCGAGAGCACACCGTGCCCCACACCAACTGTTTGAGTCACCTAGAAAATCGCAGTCGTCTCTCGTACCGACCGTCGATACCTCCCCGCCAAGATGGATTTACCTTGCTTGAACTGCTGGTCGTTGTCGTGATCATCGGTTTGTTGGCCTCTTACGTCGGGCCAAAGTATTTTTCTCAGATCGGCAAATCCGAAGTCACAGTAGCCCGCAGTCAGATCGAAGCCTTCGAACGTGCATTAGATAGTTTTCGGTTGGATGTTGGCCGCTACCCCACCTCCGAAGAAGGGCTTGATGCACTCCTTCACCGCCCAGCCAATGCCAATGGGTGGAACGGTCCTTACCTTAAGAAAGATGTCCCACCAGACCCTTGGGGACGCCCTTACGCCTATCGCGCGCCAGGTACAAAAGGCGACTTTGAGATCGTCTCACGTGGCAAAGACGGTCAACCCGGCGGAACGGGTGAGAACGCCGACATCGTGAGTCAATAGGTCACGAGAGTGCAATGCGCTACGAAGCTAAGACCCTCTCTGCCACAAACATGATCTCGACCGTCGTTCTCGACGCTCGGGATGAACAGGATGCGCGCCGGCAAATCGAAGCGTTGGCGTTACAAACCGTGTCAATCAAGCGCGTTCGGTCAGCACAAACGCCGCAACTTTCGTCCTCCAAGCGCTTCTCGTTGCTACTGTTCAGCCAGGAATTGCTCGCCTTGATCAAGGCTGGATTGAGCCTGTTTGAAGCGATCGAAGCGCTCAGAGAAAAGGAGACGGCGCCAGAGACATGCGACATTCTGGACCGACTGCTGGCTGCTCTACGAGAAGGTCGACGATTCTCGGCAGCCCTCTCAGAGCAAGCCGACCACTTTCCTCCTCTCTACATCGGCCTCATGCAGGCGGCGGAGGGAACCAGCGATTTGCCGCGCTCGCTCGGGCGCTTTGTCGAATATCAGAAGCGCGTAGACAGCATTCGCACGAAAGTCGTCAGTGCCTCGATCTACCCGCTTGTCCTGATCACTGTCGGCTTTGCCGTCACGGTATTTTTGCTTTGCTACGTCGTTCCGCGCTTTGCATTGGTATACCAAGATAGTGGCCGCGAGCTGCCCTGGCTCTCTCAACGCATGCTGGACTGGGGACAACTCGCCGCGCAACACGCTTGGGTGATGCTCGGTGCTGTCTTGGCAATTGCAATCCTTGCAGTAGGCGGAGTTCGGCGATTGATCCAAACCGGCGGGCTTGCACGCATTGCCACGCAACTACCAACGATTGGGTATCACCTTCAACTCTACGAGCTATCGAGGCTGTATCTCACCCTCGGCATGTTGCTTGAAGGCGGCATTCCAGCAATGCATGCCCTTGCGACTGCACGTTCAACTGTATCGGTTGCGTCGCGCAAACGCTTGATCTCGGCTGAAACGGAGATACGAGATGGCCGAGCACTCTCCACTGCATTCGAAGCCAACGGGCTCACCACGACGATTTCGCTGCGGATGCTTCGCGTGGGAGAACAATCTGGCCAACTCGGCGCAATGCTGACCCAAGCTGCGGAGTTTTACGACGGCGATGTGATTCGATTCATCGATCGCTTCATGCGCGCCTTTGAGCCAATCCTAATGGCCGTCATCGGCGTGATTGTAGGATTCATTGTGGTGCTTCTGTACATGCCAATCTTTGATTTGGCCGGGAGTCTCCAATGAGAGACGGCACTCAAGCAGATATCGTTCTCTTTGAAACCGCACGGGTTGCTGCTCGAGCTTCCGGCCGGTCGATCTCCAGCGAGCTGGAGGTTATCGGCAACCTGCTGCCGCATGCCGCACTTGAGCAGGTGGGCGCCTTGTTTGGCATGCCAGCGCTCGCTTTGCATGAATTGAACGCGCAGACGCCCGCATTTGATCTTCTACCGCTTGCGCGTGCGATGCAGCGCTGTGCCGTCCTATTCAGGAATCAGGCCGGATCGATATGCGCGGCGATCACGGACCCGCAAGATATTGATCAACAAACTTGGCTGGAAGCGCAGGCCGATCAGCCCATCACGTTTCGACTGGCACTGGAACCCGACATCGAGGCCTACTTAGCAAGGCAAGAGGAATTGGTACGGGCAATCGATACGCTCTCGGCGTCGGTTAGCGATAGTCCAGGCTCGTCACGCACCACCGAGATTCTCTCGTACGTTTCCGTCAATGACACGGCGAGCCCGGTAGTCAAAGTTGTCAACTCGACGCTCTACGACGCCTTGCGCGTGGGGGCATCCGACATCCATCTAGAGAGCACGGCGACCGGTCTCGCCGTCAAGTACCGGGTCGATGGTGTACTGGATCACGCTGCCTCCTTATCGGGAGCAGAACTCGCTGAGCAGGTCATTTCAAGACTGAAAGTATTGGCCGAACTTGATATCGCCGAACGGCGCGTACCCCAGGACGGTAGCTTCAGAGTGGAATCTCGAGGCCGGGAAATCGATCTTCGGGTCTCAATCATGCCCAGCATTCACGGTGAGGATGCCGTCATCCGAATCCTGGACAAGCGAGCCATGATCGAAGCCCATGGAGCCTTGACACTGGAAGCCCTCGGATTCGATGGGAAATCGTTGGTGGCATTACGTCGCCTGGCCGCTGAACCCTACGGCATGTTGCTTGTGACCGGCCCTACCGGATCGGGCAAAACAACGACCTTGTACGCAGCCATCTCGGAAATCCACAATGGCCGAGACAAGATCATCACGATTGAGGATCCCGTCGAGTACCAGCTCCCAGGTGTACTTCAAATTCCGGTGAACGACAAGAAGGGGCTCACGTTCGCCAAGGGCCTGCGCTCCATTCTCCGCCACGATCCAGACAAGATCATGGTTGGTGAAATACGGGACCGTGAAACCGCAGAGATCGCCGTCCAGTCAGCCCTAACAGGTCATTTGGTCCTGACAACCGTACACGCCAACAACGTCTTCGACGTATTTGGCCGATTTACCCACATGGGGGTCGATCCGTACGCTTTTGTTTCGGCGCTTAATGGTATCTGGGCACAGCGCCTCGTCCGTATGGTTTGCCCACGATGTGCTGAGCACGTCCGCCCGTCCGACGAACTGGTACAGGGTCTCGGACTCACTTCTGCAGAATTGACTGACTTCACCTTGCGTGCTGGCCGTGGATGTGGCGATTGTCGAGGTACGGGATATCTTGGCAGAAAGTCGATCGCCGAGATTCTCGTTCTCAACGACGAACTCAGAGAGCTTGTCGTTGCGAAGGCTCCTATCCGACATATCAAGGACGCAGCCAGAAAGACTGGAACGAGAAGCTTGCGCGAGGCCGCACTTGACTTAGCGCGGACGGGTGAAACAACGCTGGAGGAGGTGAAGCGTGTCACTCTTCAAGCATAAAGAGTTTGTGCTCACCGTGTCGCAAACCGATCTGGGATTGTGGGCGCCAACGGGCCATGGTGATGAACAGGCAGAACTACTGCAGTCCGTTGACTTGCAGCCGGGCCCCTACGAGCGAGCTTTGCGAACTGGGCTCATGTCAATTGGGCCGACTGTGCTTCCCCGCTATGCTCGCGTCAGTATTGTGGTGTCATCACCGCTAGTACGCCTATTTCTGGTCACACCACCCAGCAACGCAACGGGAATCGATGATTTGAAAGGTGCAGCATCGCTGCGCTTCTCAACGCTTTACGGACTAAAGCCCGAAGACTGGCATATCGCTGCAGCATGGGACTCGCGCCATCCGTTTCTTGCCGCTGGAGTCCGGGGAACCCTACTGGATGCACTGACCGGATTCGTCGGTGCGCGCAAGCTACGTGTACAGCGAATCGCAGCGGCTCCGTTGGAGGTCTGGCGGCGGGACGTCGATGTTCTGTCGCCATCCTCGGAGAGTTGGCTTGTGAGCCGGCAAGGCACTGCGGTGACGCTCCTTGTTTGCGACAAGCGGCGGGTTCACGCGATACGCAGCGTGCAATGGCCTGACGAAATCTGGCAGTCCGTCAGCGCGTTGCATGAAGCCGTTCAAGTGGAGGCAATGCGCCTTGACCGGCAGGCCCCAAGGGTTGCATATGGTCGCGGTGACATCCCTCCTGAACTCGAGAAAAGCGCATCTCCGGAGATGGCATTCCAAGTGTCGAAGCGGCCACGACGGATTACCGTCTGGCAGTACCTCCCTTCGTTCGACATCGACTTCCGCCTGGGGCCGACGGTTCGCGCCAAAGTCACTCGTAGTTCTTTCGCTGCCTGTGTGGCTATGCTGCTATGCATCGGGATAGTAGCTGTGGAATCTGTGCACACCGGAATGCAACGGACACAAATCGAGAGTCGAACGGCGAGCGTACGTGCACGGATGGCCGCACGCCAAAAACCCATAACAAATGAAACCAGCCTGCCGATCAGGGCCGACCAAGCTGCTTCCGTGAACAAAGCAATCAGTCAACTCAATTTGCCCTGGCGACAGTTGCTGCAAGACGTTGAGGCGTCCACCCCCAAGGAGATCGCTCTACTATCGATTGAGCCCGATGCCAAGCGCAACGTACTGAAGGGAACGGCTGAGGCGCCAGACTCCGCTGGCATGTTGGCCTATCTAACGCAACTGAGGTCACGTGGTCACTTCGAAAGTGTGTTGCTGACCAGACACGAGCTCAACGAGCAGGATTCAATGCATCCGCTTCGATTTCAGTTTGAAGCCAACTGGAGCGAAGTCAGAAAATGAAGCCGCTAGCTTTACGTCTGCACATTGGCCTGATACGAATGGGCTGGATGATCCCGGCGGTTGTTGTTCTAGCAGTGATATCCGTCGCCCTGTTCGCCTGGTGGTTGCCGTCCGAACGCGTCGCGCTGGAGCATGCAAAGACTGAGTTTGCGAAAGCCAGTGCTGAGCTGTCGCACCCGCCCCCCCAAGTTGTTGTGCCGCAAGCCACGTCAACTCAGCACCTGGCAGTCTTTTATCGCGCTCTCGGTAGGTATCCAGAGATCGAGACACCAATCAGTACGTTCTTCCAGATCGCAGGTGACACCGCTCTCGCACTCAAGCAGGGTGACTACCAGGTCGTCTATGAGCGGGCCGGCCATTACTACGCATATCGAATCACACTGCCAGTGCGTGGGTCCTATTCCAACATCCGAAAATTCTGCGACCAGGCACTCAAGGCCATCCCGTATGCCGCTCTTGATGGGCTGCACTTCAAGCGCGCGTCCATCAGCGACCCAAGCATCGAGGCGAAGCTCCAGTTCACGCTGTACTTTAGAGGACAGAGCCCCACACTCGATTCAACGCCCCCCACACCTTCGGCGACAGAGGGGACCCTATGAAACGCCGCCACGTTCTGCTCGTATTGGGACTCATCAGCGCAGCGGCAATCTCCGCCCTTGGAGACCGGACACCGTCCAACTCCGTTGTTGACGATGCAAAACAAAGCCGGCCAACGAGTTCCGCCCGTAGCGTTTCAGTTGATCGATCGGACTCCACATCGAACGTGAACTCCACTGCTTCTGCAAGCGCTCCAGCAGTAGTGGCGACTAGCCGTGCCAACCCCAGCAACAGCGTGATGATTCTTGCGCTCACGCCAAGGGCCGAAACTACGGGCTCACGGATAGCAGATGGGGCGACATCGGTATTCACCAGTCAAACTTGGGTGCCACCGCCGCCACCGCCCGCACCTCCGCCACCGCCGTCCGCCCCAGCCCTGCCATTCAGCTATTTAGGGAAACAGCAGGACAACGGCGTATGGACGGTCTTTCTGAGCCGGGAAGGCACCACCGTAATCACAAAAGCGGGCGAGCGTATCGATTCTTCCTATCAGGTCATCTCCATCGCTCCCCCGACCTTGGTTATGAAGTACCTGCCGTTGAACGAATCGCAGACCCTCACGATCGAATGACTGCTGGCTAAACACGCATGCTCACTTGTCGGAATCCTCTACTGCTTTTAGTCCTATCGGGCCTGCTGTGCGCTTGCGCCACATCAAACGTAGCCAAGGAGGAAGCTCGCCAGCTCTATAGTCAAGGGAAGGTGGAAGAAAGCCTCGCACGTTTGAAGGTAGCACTGGTGGAGAAGCCCTCCAACCCAGAACTGCGCGAGATGTATCTGACGCTCAGAGAACAAGCCGTCGCGAATTGGCTTGCGCAAAGTGCCGGAGCAATTAGCCGTGGTGACTCAAGAACCGCCGAAACTTACTATCGTCGGGTACTCGCCGTCGATCCAAGTAACGCGATTGCGAGAACGGGACTGCAATTGATGGAACGAACTGCACGGCATGCCAAGCTTGTGCAGGAGGCAGAGACTGCGGTTCGGAAGAAGGATGAGGATGGAGCTCGATCCGCACTGCGTACCGTGCTGTCGGAGGACCCCGTCAATCCTGCAGCACTCCGACTATGGAGCGCACTTGAGGAAACGGCCGCAAAGAACTCCGCTTCGCCTCAACTCTCTTCAGCGCTTAAGAAGACACTCTCGATCGACTTCAAGGATGCACCGCTCAAGCAGGTCTTCGAAGTGTTTGCTCGTACCAGCGGCATCAATTTCGTCTTTGATAAAGACATCAAGGGAGACCAGAAGACGACGATTTTCCTGAAGGGAACATCCATCAAGGATGCCTTGGACGTTGTGCTGCTAACCAATCAGTTGGAGCAACGCATCCTTGATCGGAACACGATTCTGGTCTACCCAAACACACCGGCAAAGCTTAAGGACTATCAACCGCTCGCCGTACGGTCATTCTTCCTCTCCAACGCGGATGCGGAACAGGTGGCCGGAACCCTGAAGACCATCCTAAAGTCTCGCGACGTCGTTGTCGACAAGAAGCAGAACATGGTCATCATGCGAGACACTCCGGATGCAATTCGCGCTGCAGAAAAGCTTGTCGCACTTCACGATCTTCCTGAACCGGAGGTTATGCTGGAGGTCGAAATCCTCGAAGTCAATCGCACTCGCCTTTCCGAGCTCGGCATTAAGTTTCCCGAGCAGCTTTCCTTGGTCCCGTTGCCATCCACCTCCGGCGGGAGCGTGACGCTCAATGATCTTCTACACCTAACACCAAGCGGCGTCGGCGCAACGCTTTCGCCGTTAAACATCAACGCCCGCGGAGTGGATGGAGATGTCAATCTCCTGGCGAACCCTCGAATCCGCGCGCGCAATAGAGAGACCGCCAAGATCCTGATCGGAGACCGCGTTCCCAACATCACAACGACCTCAACGTCGACCGGATTTGTAGCGCAGAGCGTTCAGTATCTTGATGTCGGTCTGAAGCTCGAGGTCACCCCGGTCATCTCCATTGACAATGAGATCGCCATCAAGGTCTCATTGGAAGTCAGCAGTATCGCCAATCAGGTCACGACCACCACCGGAACGCTGGCATATCAAATCGGCACGCGTACCGCATCAACGGTTCTCCGCCTAAAAGATGGAGAGAACCAAGTCCTCGCGGGTCTCATTAACGATCAGGACCAGCGTACAACGAACAAGGTCCCTGGGCTTGGCGACATCCCAGGAATTGGACGGTTGTTCTCCAGCAGCCTGAATCAGACGACGAAAAATGAAATCGTACTGTCGATCACGCCGCGGCTCGTTCGAAACACACCTCGCCCGGACCTCACGCAAATTGAGTTTGCAGCTGGCACTGAATCGAGTCTGCATGGTCTCTCATCCCGATCCGCACCCGACTCCCCGTCCAGTTCCGGCATTGCTCCCGCAATCGACAGTGCACCGGCCCCTCTGTCAGGTTCGCCAACACCGCCCACAGGCGCTCTGCCTTCGCCTACCCCAACCAACAGTGGCAACAATGCCGGAAGCAGTACTACCCAGGGACTAATGAGATGGCAAGCGCCGTCGCAGGTGAAAGTCGGGGAGACGTTCTCCGCGCAGCTCTGGATGCAGCCGTCGCAGCCCATTACCAGCATTCCCTACGCGCTTTCGTTTGATCCGAAGCTCCTGCAGGTTCTATCCGTCACGGAAGGAGACCTCATGAAGCAAGGAGGTGCTGCGACGGCCTTCAACGAGCGGGTTGATCAGAATGCGGGGCAGATTTATGTCACCAACACGCGCAGCGCGGCGGGCCAGGGAGACGACTCGGGTGCGGGATCGTCAGGCGTATTAGTGACACTCTCGCTGCGCGCGATGGCAGCAGCAGATGCAGCTCAACTGCAGTTGGTGACGATTGCACCGGTCGGGCTCAACGGGACCTCGGTCAATGCATCGTCCCCAAGTCCTCAAGCCATCAAGATCACACCTTGATTCTGAATACCATGCCGGCGCTGACCTATCATCGTTCCGCATTGGGTTTTACGCTGATTGAGTTGCTAGTAACACTTGCAATCATGGCCGTCCTGGTCACGTTGGTGGTGCCGCTGGCTGAGGTAACGGTACAGCGCCAACGCGAGCAGGAACTCAGACGATCGCTACGAGAGATACGCACTGCGATAGACGCGTACAAACGAGCGTCGGACGAAGGGAGAATCCCTCACACGATCGACAGCACCGGGTACCCCCCCTCTCTGAGGATACTGGTTGAGGGAATCGAAGACGCGCGCGACCCCAAGAAGGCAAAGATCTACTTTCTCCGGCGGATTCCGCTTGACCCAATGCAACGCGACATGCGCCTTGGAGAAGACCAGATATGGGGAAAGCGTAGCTACTCAAGCGAGGCGTCCGACCCGCAGGAAGGGGACGACGTCTACGACGTGTACTCACGGTCTCCCGCAACCGGTCTCAATGGCATTCCATATCGTCGCTGGTAAGCCATGTCCACGAGAGCACGATTCTCATCTCTGATGCGCCCGCCCCATGATGGGTTCACACTTATCGAGTTGCTGGTGGTGCTAGCGATCGTCGCATTCTTGCTAACACTGTCACTGCCTCGGTATTTCCACAGCATCGACAAGTCCAAGGAGACGGTCCTCAAAGAGAATCTGCGCGTCACCAGGGAGACAATCGACAAGTATTACGATGACACGGGTCACTATCCGGACTCATTGCAAGATCTGGTGGACCACCACTACCTCAGGGCACTGCCTGTCGACCCACTGACCGGCAGCAACAGTACGTGGGTGATCATCCCACCAGACGACTCGACGAAGGGCGCGGTGTATACCTTGAAGAGTTCGGCATCTGGACAAACGGCCGAGGGAACGCCCTATGCGGACCTATAGCGGCTGCCGGTGTCGCAAAGAAGCCGGTCTCACGTATCTTGGAGTCCTGATTCTTGTGGCGGTGCTGGGCATAACTACAACTACCGCCTTGACATTGGGAGCTCTCATCGAACGCCGCATGGCAGAAGAAGAACTGCTCTATGTTGGCGAACAATATCGTGCTGCGCTTGATAGCTATTCGCGCGCAACGCCAGCCGGGACTTCCCGCTATCCCATGACGCTTCAGGACTTGCTGAGGGATGCCCGCTATCCGAATGTGCGGCGGCATCTTCGGAAGATCTATGTCGATCCTCTGACGTCCAAAGATGACTGGGTTCTTCTGCAAGCACCAGGCGGTGGGATCATTGGCCTTCACAGCGCATCGCAACGGGTTCCGATCAAGATCGCGAACTTCCCTCCTCCGTTCCAAACGTTCGAAGGCAAGGAAAGCTATTCCGACTGGGTTTTCACCAACGACAATAACTGGACTTCCCGCAATTACGGAGCCACCGGATCGACGGCCGGCCGCCCCCAAGGTCCATAGACAGATCAGTTAAGACGGCCTACCCACGCGCTTGTACAGTGATCAAGCCCCGGCGAGCAATGCCGTCTTCCGATGGCAGAAGTGTTGGTCAGTCGAAGGGGCGGACACGCAAGCTCCGAAAGTGGAGCCTGCCCCACCCCCCAACAGCAAACGGCAGACTGGATTGCGCTGAGTACGTTGTCAGACTCGCGCCTCTGCTCGCGCTCGTATCGCCTCGAGGTCGTGCGGAGCGGGATGCAGTTGAAGCCGTTGTCCGGCTTTAGCGATCTGACTTGGCGTATCGTGTCCCACCAACGCAGGAAGGCGACGCGATACAGCCACCAGCCCACCCAGGTTGGCCCCTGTGTCGTAGCCCATCAGTTCCAGCGCATGCACTGTATCTTCCGTGCAGATGTTCCCGGTGGCCCCAGGTGCGTACGGACAGCCGCCAATGCCACCCAGTGAAGCGTCGAAGCGGTCTGCGCCGCCGTCGATTGCCGCCAGCACATTGGCGAGCCCCATGCCTCTGGTGTTATGGAAGTGCAGCGTCAACGCCGCATTGGCCCAACGTTCACGGAACGCTCGCACCAGTGTGTTCACCTGAGTGGGATACCCCATCCCCGTGGTATCGCACAGCGTGACGTTGTCGGCGCCCAACCGCGTGTGAAAGCGCTCCACCCAGTCCAGCACGGTTGCCATCTCGACTTCGCCTTCCATCGGACAGCCGAATGCGCATGAGAGCGAGACATTGATGCGGACCCCAGCCCTGCGAGCCAATGCGGCCACTTCCTGCAGCCCGCCAAACGACTGCTCTCGGGTCATGCGCAAATTTGCGAGGTTGTGCGTTTCGGTGGCCGACATGACGAGGTTCACCTCATCCGCCCCACAGTCGATCGCGCGCTCGGCGCCCCGTACGTTCGGCACGAGCGCGCTGTACACCGTGCCAGGCACGCGGCGGACTCCTCTCATCACAGCCTCTGCGTCGGCCAGGACGGGAATCGCCTTGGGTGAAACGAATCCAGTGACTTCGATCTTGGCTAGGCCCAAAGAAGACAGCGCATCGATCAGCGCAATCTTCTCTTCAGTGGGCACAAATGTGCATTCAGCCTGCAATCCATCCCGCGTACCGACCTCTTGGATGTGGATGCGGCGGCGATTCCCGTTCCAGGCGCTCATGCGATGACTCCTTTGTTCCGCAGCACGTCGATCTGATCATCGGTGATGCCAAGTTCTCGCAACACAGCATTGGTGTCCTCTCCCAAGCGCGGCGCAGCGGTACGAACGGTGCCCGGTGTGCCCTCCAATTTGGGGACCACGCCCGGTACCTCCAACGTGTCCCCTTCACGGGTGCACTGCGAGAGGATCATGTCCCGCGCACGGTAATGCGGGTCTTCAACGATGTCCTTGGCGGTATAGACCTTGCCAGCCGGTACGCGCGCTTCAGCCAGCAGGTACAATGCCTCTTCCACCGTCCGCAATGTCGTCCAGCTGCCAATGGCGCCATCCAGCTCTTCAACTCGGGCGACCCGGCCGGCATTATTGGCAAAGGCAGGATCGTCCGCGAGATCTGTGCGCCCGATGGTGTGCATCAAGCGCTTGAAGATGCTGTCACCATTACCAGCGATCAGGATGTAGCCGTCGACACAACGATAGGCATTCGACGGCGCGATACCCGGCAAGGCGCTACCTGCAGGCTCTCGTACAGCACCAAACGCGCTGTACTCCGGGATCAGACTTTCCATGACATTGAGCACGGCCTCGTTCAAGGCCACGTCGATGACCTGGCCCTTGCCGCCGTTCACTTTGCGGTGGTACAGCGCAGTGAGAATGCCGATCGTGCCGTGCAACGCGGCGAGCGTGTCGCCGATTGAGATGCCGCATCGCACAGGTATGCGACCAGGCTCACCGGTGAGATGGCGCAGGCCGCCCATGGCTTCACCGATGGCGCCGAACCCGGGCAAGTCACGGTATGGCCCCGTCTGCCCGTAGCCAGAGATACGCAACATCACCAAGCCCGGGTTCAGTTCCGACAGCACATCCCAGCCCAGCCCCCAGCTTTCCAGCGTGCCGGGGCGAAAATTCTCAATGAGCACATCGGCTGAAGCAATCAGTTCTCGTGCAATCTCTTGCGCTTCCGGGTTGCGCAGGTCGAGCGCCACGGAGCGCTTGTTTCGCGACTGCACCTGCCACCATACGGAGGTTGAATCGCCCCGGCCCCAGTAGACACCTGTGAGCCTCAAACTAGAGGTTAGACAGGAGGTGCGATGAGTGCACAGAGATACACCGAAGAATTCAGGGTCGAGGCGGTCAATCAGGTCGTGGATAGAGGCCACAGCGTGGCCGAGGTCGCGCAGCGGTTAGGCGTGAGCCAGCACAGCCTGTACCAGTGGATCAAACAGCGACGCCAGCCCGTGGCAGAGCCGCAAGGGCAGGTATCGCAATCCGAGGAGGTGCGCTGGCTCAAGGCTGAACTCAAGCGGGTGACCGAGGAGCGCGACATCCTAAAAAAGGCCGCAGCGTACTTTGCCAAG
>NZ_FOWV01000012.1 GCF_900115545.1 Ralstonia sp. NFACC01
TGGCAAGACTTCGGGATTAAGGGTTATGGCACATATGCCGGAACCTTCAATGGCCGGCGCGTCTACAGCACGAATGTTGCGGGCATCGGCTACGCGGTGGCCGCCCAATATCCGAACTGCGCGACAAAAATCTATTGGGTCACGGGAAGGGACACCGAGAACCCGAACAACGAGCTGATGTGCTCTATCAACGGGATGTGGTCGGTCCAGCCGATGTATGCCAAGGCCTTCGTCACCTTCTACAAGACGGCCGAGGTGACAGGAACCGGCCAGGTGGTGTCGCTCAACGTGGCTTCGTTCATTCTGAAGAACAACAAGACTACGTGGTTCTCGCCCGAATCACGCATCAACATCGGGACGTTCGCGGTCAACACGGTATCGTGCACACTCGGCAGCAAAGCGATCTCGGTCGATATGGGAACCGTGAATGCGCGCGCATTCAACGGCCCCGGCACGTGGCCCACCGACAAGAACACGCGGGCCTTCAGTATTCCGGTGCTGTGCCAAAAAGGAGTTGCTATCAACTTCCAGATTGATGGCAACGCAAAAGACCCCTCGCGCGGTCTGTTGAACCTCTCCGCAGACACCTCCGCTGCAAAAGGCGTGGCCTTGCAGTTGCTCTACAACGATCAACCGCTCCCGCTGAGCTCTCGCGTCAAGTGGCAGACCACCGCCGCCGATGGCAACTACGCCATTCCGCTGAAGGCGCGTTACTTGCAGACCGATGCGAGCGTGACCCCTGGCGTGGCAAACGCCGCCGCTACATTCACGGTGACCTACCAATAGACGCAAGGGGCAAGCACAAACGCACCTCGCATGCTCAGTACAACCTGCGGGTCTGCGCGTGCAATCGCACCAGACCCAGCAGGGCATCGATATACGGTGTCGGCACGCCCACGTGCTGACCGATCTCCCGCACCGACGCCACCAGCGCGTCGATCTCCAGCGGTCCACGCCCGGCCTCGGCGTCCTGCAGCATCGATGTCTTGAACGCACCGAGCTGGCGCGTCACCGCGCTGCGTTCTTCACCGCTCTGCGCGATCGGGCAGCCGATGCGCGCGCCGATGGCCTTCGCTTCTTCCATGATGGCCAGGCAGAACGCACTGACCTGCGGATCATCGAGGATGCGGTCGCACGTTGCACCCGTCAGCACCGACACCGGGTTCATGGTCATGTTGCCCCACAGCTTGAACCAGATGTCGCGCTGGATGGCTTCACTACGCTCGATCTGCAGACCGGCGCGTTCAAGGAACGCTCCAACGGCATCCAGGCGAGGCGACGTGCCGCCAGCCGGTTCGCCGAGAATCAATCGCTTGCCGAAACCATGGCGCACATGCCCTGGCAGAGACGTCGAACACGTCAGATGCACCACGCAGCCGAGCACGTTGCGAGTCGGAATGGCCTCGGCAATCTGGCCATGCGGGTCAACCGACTGCAGGCGCAATCCCTGCAGCGGGCCCGGCCGATCAAAGAACCACCAGGGCACGCCATTCATTGCCACCACCACGCAGGTCTGAGGGCCGATGAGCGGGGCGATGCTTTGCGCCACGCTTTCCATGGCAGGGGCTTTCACGGCGACGATCACGACATCCTGCACACCCAGCGCATGCGCTTCATCGCTTGCGCTCACCTGTGCGGTATGCGTTGCAGCGTCTTCTGTCAGGCGCAGGCCTTCTGCGCGCAACGCCTGAAGCGTGGCCCCACGTGCCAGCACGTTGACCGGTTGATCTGCCAGTGCGAGCTTCGCGCCAAGATAGCCGCCGACCGCGCCGGCGCCCACGATGCAGATGCGTGTCATATCGATCAGGAACGGTAGGAGGAGTCGATTCGGTCGATGGTGCGCGTGAGCGCCGCGAACACGTCCTCACCCGCACCGAAATTCGGATTGAACTGCAGTGAATCGCGCGTGCAGTTGCGTGCCACTGCTTCGGGAATCTCCAGCACCGGGCCCATCGATGTCGAAGCGAGCTGGATCTCGCACGCGCGGTTGAGCAGCCACAGCATCGCAAACGCCCGCGCAATCGAATCGCCCCAGGCCAGCAGCCCGTGGTTGCGCAAGATCACCGCAGGCTTGTCGCCGATGTTCCTCACTAGGCGCGGCCCTTCGTCGGCATGCACGGTGATGCCTTCGAAGTCGTGATACGCCACCTTGCCGTGCAGTTGCGCCGCGTAGAAGTTGCTGATCGACAGACCATCGCGCGCGCACGCCACGGCCATACCGGCAGTGGTGTGGGTGTGCATCACACAGTGCGCCCCCGGGATGCCCGCATGAATGGCGGCATGAACCGTAAAGCCCGCCGGGTTGACCGGCCAGTCCGGCTGACCCGTCGCACGCTGCACATTGCCCTGCAGGTCGATCTTCACGAGGTTCGACGCGCAAACCTCGGCATAGGTCAGGCCAAACGGATTGATCAGAAAGTACGGACCTTCATCGTCATCCGCACCGTCTTCCGGCTGCAGGCGCAGCGTGATGTGGTTGTAGATGAGTTCGGTCCAGCCCAGCTGCGCAAAGATGCGATAGCACGCCGCCAGCTTCACGCGCGCGGCCCATTCATGTGGGCCGCACCAAGCCGGGCGATGGGCCTGGATGTTCGAACCGGGATCGAGCGAAAGCGAAAGCACCGTCATGACCTGTCTCCTGATCGCAGGGGCCATGCGCCGGTCGGGTTGCCGGCGCTAAATTTATTCACATGTTAATTAATTCGCGCCGAACGTCAAACTTGGTTACATCCGCTGTCTGCTAGGGCAACTGGTTGCGCAGGATCACCAGCCACTGCATGACAGAATTGGTGTACGGATCGAGTTGATTGGCGTCGTTCAACTCGGTGATGCTCATCGATGCGGATTGCTGCACGTTACCGCCAATTGATTTCACCTCATGGCGCACCGGGTCCACCTCGACTACGAGATCGCAGTGCATGGGCGTTCTGCCGGCCTGGATCTCGGCCGGATCCGTCATGAAGCGATCGGCGCCGCGTGCGGTACAGATGAGGTCGCCCGGGCGCGGCACGGCCGGCGTGCGTTCGAGCACGAAGGCGGGGTGCTTGAGCAGATGATCGCGCGCGTCGGTCACGTATTCCGCGTGCGTGGCGCCAGTCAAGAACTGATCGTTCTGCAAGCCTGCCTTGCGCATGATCCATGAGATGAACACCGCAGACCACGCCCAGCCGCCGGTGGTCAGCTGCTGGCAGGTTGGTGTCTTGCCGACGATGCCCCAGTAGCGCTTGGCCAGCATGCAACCGCGTCCGGTAGCTTCACCGCCCGTGCCGTCCGGATAGCGCAGGCAGGGCGCAGGGGGCGGTACTGCAGGCGTAGCAACCGACTTGGGCAACGGCATGTCGGTGCCGCTTTCTTCATCGGACGGGGCGGGTGTCGGGTCGTCGGGTGTCAGCCAGCGGCCTTGCGGCTGGTCAGGAAACCCGCCGCCCGCCACGCAATACGTATCGTCACGCCCCACACGCACAACCTGGCGCCCCCACCGATCCCATTCGGCCAGGGCAATCTCGATCATCTTTTCGCGCGGTGTCGCGCCTGGGCGCGTCTGCACGACTTCGTTGTCGGGCAGCGGTTCGGCTTGCGGGCGCGCAGGCGGCGTCGCGCAACCGGCAAACCAAAGGACCGGTGCGATCAGGACGATCGGCAGGGCAATACGCAGAACGAGCGAATTGCGCAGAAGAGGGCGGGACATGGAAGAGGGGGGAACGGATGGCCTGACGGGGAGACAGGCCTTCCGACGTGGTACGCCAATGCTGCGGTCGATTCACGCATGCAATGGCATGCCACGTCGTTGGCGCTAACCAGACGCGCTGGTCACGCCGAGGGTTTTGTCATTGCCTTAGGCGTTGACAGCGTCCTTGAACTTCTGGCCGGCCTTGAACTTGACCGTCTTGGCCGCCTCGACCTTGATTTCTTCGCCGGTGCGCGGGTTGCGGGCCATACGCTCGGCACGCTCACCTTGGCTGAAGGTACCAAAGCCGATGAGGCTGACCGCATCGCCCTTGCCAACGGATTCCATGATGGCTTGCAGCGTCACGTTCAGTGCCTGCTCGGCCTTGGCCTTGGTCAGACCGTCTACGCCGCTGGCGATGGCGTCGATCAGTTCGGTTTTCGTCATTGCTTGACTCCCTTCAAGAGTAGATAAAACACACAACAGAGCCTCCGGGGGATGGCTCCAAGGGCGACATGATACCGGCATGCGAACAGCGTCGGCACGTGAGCTTTGTAACGGCGCGTGGTATGTGGGTTCCGCAAAACCGCACGGGCTCTACGTTGCGAGGCGATCCAATCACATCAATGCTAACGCTCGATGTTCTGATTTGCGCTTGGTTGTCTGCTCGCTGATAGGTTCGACGCAAGTCGATCAGTTGGTTTACCTTTTTTCTTATGTATACAGATAGTAGTAGTAGATAACGGTGGATAGTTTCTGTGGATAAGTGGAAAAAGCGCTTTATGTTCAAACACTTGTGGCAAGCAAAACAGGGGGTACCGCGTGTGTCCTCAGGTGGATAGCTTGCTGTTTTTTCCGACCACCGGCCTGGCAACCCCGTCACTTGTGCCCACACCGTCGACAGGGCAGCCACAGACAGCCAACAGCCTTTGCCGGTAGTTATCCACAGCTGCGGGCCAGGTTATCCACATTGACCGGGCGGCATGGGGTTGCGGCACGTGTCGAGATGCCATGCTTTTGGTGTAGGCTCACGGCTTCGTTGATCGACGTTCTTGTTTCGCTTTACTGCGCCATTTCTCCATGACACGCACGTCCCCTGATGCCACGCCGGCTCTGGCTGAGTCCTCGCCCACGCCGGAAGCTCCGGCCAAACTGCGCCGCCGCGATCGCATCGAGGTGCGCGAATCGGGCGTGCACGGACGCGGCGTGTATGCCGTGGTCGCCATCGCACGCGGCAAGAAGATCATCGAATACAAGGGCGAGCACATCACGTGGAAGGAGGCGCTGCGCCGCCATCCGCACGACCCGTCCGACCCGAATCACACCTTCTACTTCAGCCTGGAAGACGGCAGCGTGATCGACGCCAAGTTTGGCGGCAACCGCGCGCGGTGGATCAACCACGCCTGCAAGCCAAACTGCGAGGCGCGCGAAGAGGACGGCCGCGTGTTCATTCACGCGCTGCGCAATATCGAACCTGGCGAAGAACTGTTCTACGACTACGGCCTCGTCATCGAAGGCCGCCAGACCAAGGCTCTGAAGGAACAGTTTGCGTGCCGCTGCGGCGCGAAGAAGTGCCGCGGCACCATGCTGGCACCGCCCGAGAAGCGTAAGAAGAAGTAAGCAGAAGGTCCGTCGTTCAGACGGAATCGCTTGCCAGCGGCAGGCGCAACACGAAGCGCATTACGCGGCTGCCGTCACGCGCAGTCGCATCTTCAATGGCGACGGTGCCGCCGTGCAAACGCACGATGTCGTGCACGATGGCCAGGCCCAGGCCGCTGCCCTGCGGCTGTCCGGGGCGGTGGTCCGCATCCCCGCGGAAGAAGCGCTGGAACACTTCACCGCGCCGCTCGGGCGGAATGCCGGGGCCATTGTCTTCCACGCTCACCACACCCCACCACTGGGATGCCGCGTCGGCCTCCATGCCGGCACGCAAGGTCACGCGTCCGCCGGCCGGCACGTATTTGATGGCGTTGTCGAGCAGGTTGTTGATGGCCTCGCGCAGCAGCACCACGTTGGCCAGCACCGGCGCCTGCAACGAACCCGGCGATGCTGCCTCCTGCGGCCAGGCCTCGAAGCCGAGATCCAGCCCTCGTGCCAGCGCGCGCGGTACCCACTCGGCGCCGGTGTCGAACGCCAGCGCGACGAGATCGACCTGCATCGGTGGGCCCAATTGATCGAGCGTCATGCCTGGCTCGGCACGCGCCAGCGTCAACAACTGGTTGGACAGACGCACGGCGCGGTTGGCACCCGATTGCAGCTCCAGCAGTGCAGGGCGGGCCTCGTCCAATGTCTTGGCATCGACAGCGCGATCGGCGTGCAGCTTCAACGCGGTGAGCGGCGTGCGCAGTTGATGTGCAGCGTCTGCGATGAAAGTGCGCTGCGCTTCAAGCGCGTCGCGCAGCCGGGCAAGCAGCGCGTTCATCGCGTTGATGAGCGGTTGCAGTTCGGCGGGCACACGTTCCGCCGATTCCGCGGGCAGCGGCGTCACCGATCGTGCGCTCTGCTTGTTAAGCGTGTCGGCCAGCGTCTGCAACGGCTGCAGCTCTTCCTTGAGCACGAGCGAGAGAATCAGGCCGCCGATTGCCAGCAGCACGATCAACGGAATCGACACCGATAGCAGCACTTCCTTGGCCGCCGTATCGCGGTGGTCCAGCAGCTCCGCCACTTCCACGACGATGCCGTCTTCCGCCTTCATGGTGTCAGGCGGATTGGACGGGTTGAATGCCGGTGCCGTCTGCGCCTGCGTGGGCGCGAGCGCGGGGCGTGTAACGTCGTCTTCAGGTTCGGGCAGCACCGGCTGGCGCGGCGAGCGCGGCTTGGGCACCTCTGCACTCACGCCCGGAACGAGCAGATGCACGGCGCGCACCTGTTTGCCGTCGATCCAGCTATAGAACACGCGTGCATCGCCAATGCGGACCTGGCCCGAGCCGTAGCCCAGCGGCGTGTCGCGCCCGACGAGCGTGCCCATGGGGCCGGAAATGCGCCAGTAGATGCGGTCTTCGCCGCTGTTCTGTACGAGCGTCTGCGCGGTGAGGGCGATGTCGTAGAGCTTGGCCGCCGGCACGTGCGGGCCAGCGATGCGCAACTGTTCGGCCAGCGTGTTGGCCACACCCACCAATGCGCGATCGAACACCTGAGCGGTGTAGTGCGCCGCCAGCCAATACGACAGCGCGCCGGTACCCACGATCAAACCAAACAGCGGTGTCGCCAGCGCACGCAACAGATGCAGGCGCAGGCTGATGGCACCGTTGCCAGCACCCTTGGCCGGAGCTGATGAAGCCGACGACGAGGTAGGACGGTGGCGCTTGAACATGGGCCGGACTACGCCGCGGCGCGTGCCTGCAAGAGGTAGCCGAAGCCGCGCACCGTGACGATCTCCGCCTCGGAATGCTCGATCTTGCGGCGTACGCGGTGCACGTAGACTTCGATGGCCGTATCGCCCACCACATCGTGACTGGCCTCGCCGATGGCGTGCCCGAAGCTGGCAAGGTGGTCCTGCAACTGCACCTTACTAACCACCCGGCCCTGGCGCAGCATCAGCAACTCAAGCACGGCAAATTCGCGCGGCGACAGTTCCAGCGGTGCGGCGTCGACAAAGATGCGCCGTTCCACGCCGCTCATGCGAAGTCGTCCGACAAGGACGTCAGGGCGTGCGGCGGGTTCGGTCGAATCGTTACGACGGCGCAGCAATGCGCCCACGCGGGCCACCAGTTCGAGCATCTCGAACGGCTTGAGCAAGTAATCGTCCGCACCGGCGTTCAGGCCGTTCACTTTGTCGAGCAGGCCGTCGCGTGCCGTCAGGATCAGCACGGGCGTCACGCGATCGCGCGCCCGAAACTGAGATAGCAGCGTCATGCCGTCGATACCGGGTAGCCCAAGATCGAGGATCACCAGATCGTGGGTCTGCCGAGTGAGCTGTTCAGTGGCGAAGACACCGTCGTGCACGACGTGCACACGATGCCCGGCTTGCGTGAGCCCGGCATGGATGCCGCTGGCGATGGCACGGTCGTCTTCAATCAGCAGGATGCGCATTGACTCGATCCAGAGTGCGGGGCGGAAAAGGCAAAAAGGGGCGATCGGCGTGATTTGGCAGCGCTACAATGCGCGGATGACCGATGCCCTGCTCACCATCACCGATCTGGAGGCCGCCATTAATTTCTGGCGCGCCCGTTCACCCGCCGAAGGCGAGGAACTGCGGCTGTGTGCCGAGGCGTCGGCGCTGGCCAAGCCGTATGCGCTGATGATTGTACAAGGCGCCACCCGCATCGCCCCTGAGCAATTGGGCGACAAGGCGCGGGCGGCATATGAGGCGTGGCGCGCAGCCTCACAGGGCTGAGCGCTAGCATTGCGTCGTTACTTTGCGGCGGTGGCGCTGGTGCCTTTCGCGGCTTGCTCGATAAAGCGCGCGAGATCTGCATCACGGTGCGTGAGCCCATTCGCGTCATGTGTGGACAAGGTGATGTCCACGCGATTCCACACGTTGAACCACTCCGGGTGGTGATTCATCTGCTCGGCCTTGATCGCCACGCGCGTCATGAAGCCGAACGCGGCGTTGAAGTCGGCAAAGGTGAAGGTCTTCTGGATGGCGTCGCGCTCACTCTGTAGCGTCCAGCCGGGCAGTTCGGCAAAAAGGGCCTTGCGTTGGTCTTCGTTCAGGGTCGGCATCATGATGGGGTGCAAAGTTCGGTCTTGAATGCGCGCAGTATAGTCAGCGCTCGACTATCTGCCGTCAGATGTCCGCAGTGTCCGCCCAACCTTCGCGGTTGCCCACGTTCAATACCAGATCCCCATCCACCACATCACCCGCGCCAATGGTCGGCAGCGCGGCGAGTTCTTCATACAGCGGCGTGAAGTCGGGGCGGGTGGCGTCGAACAACTGCTCGAAACTGTCGATAGTGAAGTAGGTCTTCTGGAACGTGTCGATCCGGTAGCGCGTGCGCATGATGCGGCGCACGTCAAAGCCGATGCGGTTCGGGCTGGCCGAATCCAGCGCGTACACCGATTCACTCTTGCTCGACACGATGCCCGCACCGTAGATGCGCAGGCCCGCCGGCGTGCGGATCAGGCCGAACTCCACCGTGTACCAGTACAGGCGCGCGAGCATGTCCAGCTGGCCCAGGCGCGCGGCCTTCAGGCCACCCTTGCCGTAGGCTTCCATGTAGTCGGCAAAGATCGGATTAATCAAGAGCGGCACGTGGCCGAAGATGTCGTGGAAGCAATCCGGCTCTTGCAGGTAGTCGAGCTGATCGGGGCGACGCATCCACCAGCTTGCAGGAAAGCGGCGATTGGCGAGGTGATCGAAGAACACTTCGTCGGGCACCAGGCCTGGCACGGCGACGATCTGCCAGCCGGTGGCGCGCATCAGCGTTTCATTGAGCTGGTCGAATGACGGCACGGCATCGCGGCTCATGCCCAGCGTCGACAGGCCTTGCAGGAATTCATCGCACACACGGCCGGGCAGCAGCGCTTCCTGGCGGTCGTACAGCGTGCGCCACGTTGCGTGATCGGCGGCGGTGTAGCGGTGCACTGGCTGCTGCATGGTGAAGTCGGCACGCAGCGTCTGGCCGTCCAGGCCTTCTGCGAATTGCTCGCGCAGCTTGTCGGTCAGGGTGCCGTTGAAGCCGGCCGGGGCGGCGTTTTGAGCTGCGTCGGGGGCGGTGGTTGCGATGTCCATTTGTAATGTCGATCTTGTGCAATCAAAGTCCGGCCAGTGTATGGGCGCGCCCACGCGGGTTGGCCGCAAAACCGCCACCCATTGCACATTGTTTGCGGAAATCATGCAGAATGCAGCCTGTGAACGCAGGAGATATGCATGATTTCACTCGATACCTTCGATCTGGCCCTGCTGGAGGCCCTTCAGCGCGATGGGCGTGCGACGCATCAGCAGCTTTCGGAGCAGGTTCACCTGTCGGCCAGCCAGGTCGGGCGGCGTTTGGCGCGGCTTGAATCGGAAGGCGTGATCGAGGGCTACCGGGTGGTGCTTTCGCCGACGGGGCTGGGCTTGGGCGTGACGGTGTTTGCCAGCGTCAAGCTTGCACACCACGGCGACGCCATCGTCGAACGCTTTCATGAAGAGATCAGCCTGCTCGACGCAGTGCAGGAATGTTATTCCGTGGCCGGCGACGCCGATTACATGCTGCGTGTGGTGGTGCCCGATCTGCCCGCGCTGTCGGAATTCGTCATGCGCAAGTTGATGCGCGTGCCGGGTGTGGATAACGTGCGTTCCAATATCGTTCTAACGGCCTTGAAGCGGGATGGCGCGTTGCCGCTATCCCACCTTGGTGGGTAGATTCGCGCCTTGCGCCAGGGTGCGCGGCGTGTCACGCTGCAAGCCGACATCACTTTGCTGATATGAAACGCCTGTCTGGGCGGGAGACCACAATGGTTGAGGGACACACCACGCATCCGGTGCACGCGCCGGCGCATCTGTCAGGCGGCTACGGCATGCCGGCACGGGTTCGCGCGTGGTGGGTGGCCGCAGCGGTGGCAGGCGTCACCTACGGTGGCATGCTGACCATGGTGGCCGTCGAGGTACCGCCCGGCACCCCGCTCGTAGGCCGCATCGTTGCGCAGCCGCTGTGGAAAATGCTGATGGCGTTGCTCCTGGCGCGCGCCGCCTCGCTGCACGAGATTCCGCGCGAGCGGCGCTGGCTGATCGGCGCGATGGTGTTCTCCGCACTCGGCGATCTATGGCTAGCGTTGCCGTGGCTGGCGTTCTCTTTCATGGCGGGGCTGGGCTGTTTCCTGCTAGCGCACGTGTGCTACCTGCGGGTGCTGGTGGGGCTGCGCGGGGCGTCGTCGGCCATCCGCATGATTGGCGTCGGCTTGATGATCGGCGTGGCCCTCGGCATGTTGCTGTGGTACTGGCCGGGTCTGCGCGAGTTAAAAGGGCCCGTGATCGTCTACATGGTGGTGCTCTCGGCGATGGTGTGCGCGGCATTGCTGGCGCGCCTGCCTGGGCCGCTGACGGCTTGGGGCGCACTCGCCTTTGCGGCTTCCGATGCCATGATTGGCATCAGCGTGTTCGTCTTCCCGTTTACTGATCACGAGTTGGCGATCTGGTGGAGCTACGCCGCCGCCCAACTCCTTATCAGCGCCGGCTTGCTTACGCGCCGCACGCCCCCCGCGCGCCGCGCCGCGGCATAAGGTCCGTCCGACGTTTCCTCCTCTGCGGGAGCCCGATGCTGCAGACCCTCGACGCTGCCACCACGGCGGCCCGCTTGCCCTATGCCGCGCTGGCCGATGCCATCGCTCAGGTATTGCGCGATGCGCGCGCGGGCCGTGCCCAGGCGCCCGCGCGGCTTGTGATGCCGGTGGCTGATGGTGGCAGTTTGCTGCTGATGCCGGCGTCCAATGCCGACATCGCCGTCACCAAGATGATCACCGTGCACCCGCACAACCCTGCGCAGGGCTTGCCGGCCATTCACGGCGAGGTGGTGGTGATGGACGCCCGAACCGGCGAACGCCAACTCATGCTGGATGGCCCCACCGTCACCGCACACCGCACAGCGGCTGTGTCGTTGCTGGCAGCGCGCTTGCTGGCGCCTGAGCCGGCCGGGGATTTGCTGCTGGTCGGTGCCGGTGCCCAGGCACGCGCGCATCTGGAAGCCTTCCGCTTCGGGTTGGGCACACGACGCGTCACGATCATCGCGCGCACGGCTGCCAGCGCGGATGGGCTGGCGGGGTACGCTCGCGCGCTCGGCATGGACGCCACCGCGCTGGCGGGTGGCGATGCGGCTGGTGTGGCAGATGCCGCCCGTGCGGTGCTCCCACAGACGCCGCTGGTCATCACCGCCACGCCGTCATCGCAATCGGTACTTCCGGATCTGGGGGATCCGAGCCACCCTGCTGGCTATGCGTGGGGCGCGCATCACTTCATCGCGGCCGTTGGCGCGTTCCGGCCCGACATGGCCGAGCTGCCGCCGCGCTTATGCGTGCATGCCGCTGCGGTCGATCGCCTGTACGCCGACACCCTGGTTGACCTGGAGGCCGAAGCCGGCGACCTGCTGCAGGCCGGCGTGCCGTGGTCGCGTGTGCGGCCGTTACAACAGTGCGTCGATACACCGCCGGACACGCTCACGCAGCCCGCGCCAGCGTCGCCAGTGGTCTTCAAAAGCGTCGGCAATGCCCTCTGGGACTTGGCCGCCTGCGTGCTTGCGCTATCCAAGTCCAAGCCTGTTTAAAAACAGAGCCTGTGCCGAAGACGCCCGCTGCAGGCCGATTTAGCGCACAGCTTGTAACAGGAAACCTCTAGAAAAAGGGTTCTAGCCACGGCAATCACACGGGATAATGGCCATCCCTTCCGCCTGGGAGGAGACTGAGAACGCACCGCAAACGTAACAACTGCGTTTTGCCTCGGATGCGTCTGACACAGGAGCACATACAGAGATGGCCTATAAAAAAGCACTGGCGGCCGCCGCCGGGATGATCCTCGCCACCGCCGCGCACGCTCAAGCTGCCGGCAGCAACGTTGTCAGCCTCGGCTGGTTCCGCGTGATGCCGAACAGCTCCAGCGATCCGTTGCTGGTGAAGAGCATCGGCGGGATGCCGGTGAATCAATCGCAGTCCGGTACGGGCGCCAAGATCCAGGAAGCCGATACCGTTGGTCTCGCCTTCACGCACTTCTTTACCGACAACATTGCCGTTGAACTCGTGGGCGGCATTCCGCCGCGCCATAAGATCGAAGGTACTGGCGCGCTGTCGGGTTACGGCGAAATCGGCTCGGCCAAGCAATGGAGCCCGGCCGTGCTGGCGAAGTGGTACTTCTTCAACGCCGACACCAAGTTCCGCCCGTACGTTGGCCTGGGCTTGAACTACACGTGGTTCTCCGACGAGAAGATCACGAACAGCGCCTTCCAGACGAAGCTGGCTGGCCCGGGCAGCAAGAGCAACGTGTCGACCGACGGTTCGTTGAACCCGGTGCTGAACGTGGGTGCTACGTACGCCATCACCAAGGACTGGTTCGTTGGCCTGTCGGTGTCGTATCTGCCGCTGAAGACGACGGCAACGATCGACAGCACGACGGCGACCGGCGTCCACGTTGTGAGCGAAGCGAAGATCAAGATCAACCCGGTCGTGACCTTCCTGAACGTCGGTTACCGCTTCTAAGCGGTTTCCGCGCAAAAAAAGGCGTGCCACAACGGCACGCCTTTTTTGTTATCCGCGCAGATTTAGGCGAAGGCTTTGACCGGGTAGCCGGCTTGCTCAATGGCGGCCTTGACCGCATCGGTGCTGGCGCCGCTGGTGACAGCAACGGTCTGCTTATCCAGGTCCACCTTCACATTGGCACCGGCATCGACCTGCTGCACCGCACGCGTGACGGCCGACACGCAGTGGCCACAGCTCATGCCAGTCACGGAAAAGGTCGTGGAAGACGTCGTCATGGTTTGCTCCTGAAAAGAGGGAAGAGAGAATCACGGGAGCAGTATGAACCTTCCCATTGTTGGAAGCGCAAGCGTAAAATGCGGGCTTGACCTTACCAAGATGGGAAGGTTTAGGCTGATGCCATCTTCCTTAGAACGGACGCTTCCATGACCGCCGCCAGCCTTGCCGACGTGACCTCCACCGATCTCGATATCAGCGGGATGACGTGTGCCGCCTGTGCAGGTCGCGTCGAACGTGCCTTGCGTGCCGTGCCTGGCGTGACCGACGCCAGCGTGAATCTCGCAACCGAGCGCGCTCGCGTGCAGGGGGGCGCCGCCAGCGATGCACTGATCGCTGCTGTGACGGGCGCCGGCTATGAGGCCCGCGTCGCTTCCGATGAAACCGCCGCTCCCGCTACTGCGGAACCCGACTTCTGGGAAGGTGCCGGCCCGGTGTGGATTGCCGCCGCACTGGCCATTCCGCTCGTATTGCCGATGATCGCCGGGTGGTTCGGCGGCAATTGGATGCTGCCGGCCTGGGTGCAATGGCTGCTGGCGACGCCGGTGCAGTTCGTGATTGGCGCACGCTTCTACAAGGGGGGCTGGAAGGCGGTGCGTGCGGGTGCCGGCAATATGGATCTGCTGGTCGCGCTCGGCACATCCGCGGCGTATGGGCTGTCGCTGTGGCTGTGGTGGCGCGCGGGAGCGGACGGGATGCACCATGAGCCGCACTTGTACTTCGAAAGCGCCGCCGTGGTCATTACGCTCGTGCGGCTTGGCAAGTGGCTGGAAGTGCGTGCCAAGCGCCAGACCGCGCAGGCCATCCGTGCCCTGCAGGCGCTGCGCCCCGATACCGCTCGCGTGCGCGGCGCCGAGGGCACGCTGCGCGATATCCCCGTCGCGCAGGTGCGCGTGGGCGATGTGGTGTCTGTGCGTGCCGGTGAACGCATCCCCGTGGATGCCGTGGTGCTGGAAGGCGCGAGCCATGTCGATGAATCCATGCTGACCGGCGAAAGCCTGCCCGTGCCCAAGCGCGAAGGCGACCGCGTGACCGCCGGTGCCATCGCCACGGATGGCGTGCTGCTTGTGCGCACCACGGCCATCGGCGCAGACACCATGCTCTCGCGCATCATCCGCCTCGTGGAAGACGCCCAGGCCGCCAAGCCGCCGATCCAACAACTGGTCGACCGCGTAAGCGCCATCTTCGTGCCGGCGGTGCTGGTCGCAGCGCTGCTCACGCTGGCCGGTTGGACGATCGCCGGTGCAGGGTGGGAGACGGCCATCGTCAACGCCGTGGCCGTGCTGGTGATCGCCTGCCCGTGTGCGCTGGGTCTTGCCACGCCGTCCGCCATCATGGCCGGCACGGGTGCGGGCGCGCGGCGCGGCATTCTGATTGCCGATGCGCAGGCGCTGGAGCGCGCACAGCAGGTGGATTTCGTCGTCTTCGACAAGACGGGCACGCTCACCGTCGGCCAGCCGCGTGTGATGGCAGTGGAAGCGGCATCCGGCATTGACGCCGACACGTTGCTCGACCAACTTGCCGCGCTGCAGGCTGAGAACACGCACCCGCTTGCGCAGGCCACGCGTGAATATGTGAAAGAGCAGGGCCGTGCAATCACGCCCGCACAATCGCCGGAAGTGTTGGCCGGACGCGGCACGCGCGGGATCGTGAATGGCGCATCGCTGCAACTCGGCAATGCGCGGTGGATGGATGAACTGGGGCTGGATCGCAGTGCATTGCAAGCGCGTGCCGATGCGCTGGAAGCACAAGGCAATACTGTCTCGTGGCTTGCGCAGCGTGATGAGGGCAGCGTGCAGCTGCGTGGCCTGATTGCATTTGGCGACGCCCTTAAGCCCGGTGCCCGGGATGCCGTGGCCGCCCTGCAGGCGCGTGGCGTGCGCACCGCGCTCGTGACGGGCGACAACGCAGGCGCCGCACGCAGCGTGGCCCAGGCACTGGGGATCGACGAAGTGGCCGCGCAAGTGCTGCCGCAAGACAAGGCCGCACGCGTGACGGCGTGGCAGCAGAGCGGCCATGTGGTGGCGATGGTGGGCGATGGCATCAACGATGCGCCGGCGCTGGCTGCGGCCGATGTCGGCATCGCCATGGCCACGGGCACGGATGTGGCAATGCAGGCCGCCGGCATCACCCTCATGCGTGGTGAGCCGCGTCTGGTAAGCGACGCGCTGGACTTGTCGCGCCGCACCGTCGCCAAGATTCGGCAGAACCTGTTCTGGGCCTTCGTCTATAACGTGGTGGGCATTCCGCTTGCGGCATTCGGCTTGCTGAACCCCACCTTTGCCGGGGCGGCAATGGCGTTCTCCAGCGTGAGCGTGGTCACCAATGCACTGATGCTGCGCCGCTGGCGCGCCACCGGAGACAACGCATGACGCGTACCGATCTCATCGACAAAGGCCCCGTCAACATTGGCGGGGCCGCGAAGGCCAGCGGCGTGTCGGCCAAGATGATCCGCTACTACGAAAGCATTGGCCTGCTGCCGCCCAGCCCGCGCACCGAAGGCAACTACCGCATGTACGACGCCCGGGCGGTGCATGTGCTGCGCTTTATCCACAGGTCGCGCTCGCTGGGCTTCTCGCTCGAAGAGATTCGCACGCTGCTTTCATTGTGGAACGACCGCGAACGCGCCAGCGCCGATGTGAAGGCCGTCACCCTGCGCCACGTGGCGGATCTCGATGCGCGCATCAGCGAGCTGCAAAGCATGCGCGACACGCTCATGACGCTAGCCAATGCGTGCCACGGTGATAACCGCCCCGATTGCCCGATCCTCCAGAGCGTAGCCGGCGAAGGTGGCGAAGGCGGTGACACCGACGCCTGCTGTCACTGACGCGGCGCTCTACTGATGCAGATTGCGGCAGGCGGCGTCTATGCCACAATCTGGCAACCCAAGGAGGAGACGCCGATGACGCAAGCCCCCGCTCAGGTCACCGCCCATCCAGCGCTGGAAACCCGCCAGCGCATGAAGGACGGCACTGAACTGCTGGTCCGCACCTGGTTGCCCGCGCCCGATACCGGCGAGCCGCGCGGCACCGTCATCCTCGTTCACGGCATGGCCGAACACAGCGGCCGCTATCTACATGTGGCCAAGGTGCTCACCGACCTGGGCCTGCGCGTACGGGCCTTCGACCTACGCGGCCACGGCAAGAGCGGCGGCCCACGCATGGCGCTCGACGCGCAAGACAATTACCTCACCGATCTCGCAGAAATCATCGACGCGGCAGTCGCTCAATGGCACGAGATGCCGTTCGTGCTCGGCCACAGCATGGGCGGATTGATCGTCGCGCGCTTCACCACCGCGCGTATCCGCCCGGTGCGTGGCGTGCTGCTGTCATCGCCCGCGCTGCGCGTGAAATTGCCGCCCGGGGCGGGCATCGTGCGTGGCGTTCTTTCTGCGCTGGCGCCCAAGCTGGCGGTGCCCAATCCGGTGGACCCAGCCAAGCTCTCGCATGACCCGAGCATTGCGCCGGCCTATCGAGCGGACCCGCTGGTGCAGGGCACAATCAGCGCATCATTGCTGGAGTTCATGCTCAATGCGATCACGCAGGCGCAGCAGGATGCGCCGCGCCTGGAAGCGCCGATGCTGCTGATGGCGGGTGGTGCGGATTCGATTGTCGATCCTTCCGGCAGCCGGGATTTCTATGCGAATGCGCCCGAGGATCTGCGGACCTTGGCGTGGTTCGACAAGGGCTATCACGAGATCTTCAACGAAGCAGAACCGCTGCGTAGTGAGGTGTTTGGGAAGATGACGGAGTGGCTCCATAGCCGGATTTGATCTTTTTGAAACCCCATCCGCCTTTCATGTGCGGACGGTGTGGTTTCGTTAGCCCAAGCGACGCACGTTTGAAACGGAGCACGTAAGTGCAACTGCTCTTAGTCGCATGGCTTGTCTCCCGAATACGACTCGACGATTTGCCCCGCTAGATTGTCTTGGGCTCTCGCTTGAGCATGCAGCCGGTCACGGGTATTGAGGTACATCGCGTGAACGTCCTTGGTGGCATCCAGCCATGGGGGGCCGAACTCGCTGCGAGCGCAGGCGAAAGAGCGCCATAGTTCCTGTGCAGCGAGCTGAGCCCGTTCTGGGGTCGTGGCTGTCAGCGTGAAGTTCTGCTGGGCTTTTGCATACTGCATCATCGCTGCCCGTTGTGCCGAATTCGGATACGTTTTCTCGATGTAATGCTCGATGTCGTCGCGTATGCCGTTTTTATTGGCGTCGATGCCGGCGATGGAAGCGTCGAAATCCCTCGATTTCACGCCGGGACGGCCAGCTTGATTTTCGACCGTGCCAACCTGTGGGTTCAGTACGGAACTCTTGCTGGCTTGAAGGGCGCTGGATGTTGTTGCGCCGGTTACCCGGTTCTGACCATCGCCCTCGCTTCGGGATGAGAAAGACCACCAAGCAGCGGCAACTGAGCACACGGCAACCGCGGCCACGATGCTTGCCTTCACGTCTCCCTCCTTTTGCGGGGCGTTTGGCTCATTACCCGCGCTAGACTTTTATTTGAATGCGTTTCTGGAACGTAGGAAAACGGGCAAGCGGGTGCAAGTCGGGCGTGCGAAATTTCGCTGAGCATTGCCTTATATCCGGGATGGCAAGGCTGCCGCATCCAGCTGCCGTGGGCCTCACCGTGACGTTGTCCCGCAGGCGCAGTGCTGCGTCCGCCAAGATCTCGCGACTACGAGGAAAAGTGCAGGGACATCGGAGACGTATTCCAGCGAAGGCTGCTTAAGCGCCCCGCATCGCCTTTGGTGACCAGCCTCAACGCTGTACCGAGACGGTGGGAGGCGAATCCGTGCACAATGGCTTTTCGCCGGTGGGATGGAGCCGCAGCCTCAGCAAACCAACAAGGTGGCCGTCCCTGCAAGATGGCGTTTTTCTTTGCTTACGTTTTTTGGCAAAGATATAGAAAGTGAGTTAGCTCGGCAGGACATGAAACAAGGGTTGCACCACAACAATAAAAACCAATAACACCAAGGAAAAGAAGCACGGAGACATGGAAACCTACGACTACATCATCATCGGTGCAGGGTCCGCAGGCTGCGTCCTCGCTAACCGGCTGACTCGTGACCCCGACGTTTCGGTCCTGCTGCTCGAAGCGGGCGGCAAGGACGATTACCACTGGATCCACATCCCCGTCGGCTATCTGTATTGCATCGGCAACCCACGCACCGACTGGCTCTATCGCACCCGCGAAGAACCCGGCCTGAATGGCCGCTCGCTCGGCTATCCGCGTGGCCGTGTGCTGGGTGGGTGCTCGTCGATCAACGGGATGATCTACATGCGTGGCCAGCGCGAGGATTACGACGGTTGGGCTGCCATCACCGGCGACGATTCATGGAAGTGGGATGCCGTGCTGCCCTTGTTCAAGGCCAGTGAGAACCATCATGGCGGCGCGAACGCATGGCACGGCGCGAACGGCGAATGGCGCGTCGAGCCGCAACGCCTGCACTGGCAGGTGCTGGAGACCTTCATCGAAGCGGCTGTACAGGCGGGCATCCCGCGCACGAGCGACTTCAATCGCGGAGACAACTTCGGCGTCGGCTATTTCGAGGTCAACCAGAAACGCGGCATTCGTTGGAATACCGCCAAGGGTTTTCTGCGCCCAGCATCGCAGCGGCCGAACCTGACGATCGTCACGGGTGCGCAAGTGCGAGCGCTGACGTTTGATGGCAAGCGCTGCACCGGCGTGACCTATCGCGGGGCAGGGCAGGACTACACGGTGGCCGCGCGCGAAGAGGTGATTCTTTCGGCCGGCGCGATCAATTCGCCGCAGTTGCTGGAGCTGGCGGGCATCGGCCAGCCGGAGCGTCTGCAGGCGCTTGGCATTCCGGTGCGCCAGGCATTGCCGGGTGTGGGAGAAAACCTGCAGGACCATCTGCAACTGCGCAGCGTGGTCAAGGTGAACGGCGTGCCCACGCTCAACACGCGCGCTTCCAACTGGTGGGGCAAGGCGCTCATCGGCATGCAATACGCGTTCAACCAGAGCGGGCCGATGAGCATGGCGCCGTCGCAGCTGGGCGTGTTCGCGCGCTCGAATCCGCATGTTTCGCGGCCCGATGTGGAATACCACGTGCAGCCGCTGTCGCTCGACAAGTTCGGCGATCCGCTGCACGCGTTCAATGCGTTTACCGCGAGCGTGTGCAATCTGCGGCCAACTTCGCGCGGCACGGTGCATGTCACATCCGCCGATCCGTTTGCGGCGCCGACCATCGCGCCGAACTACTTGTCCACAGAGGAAGACCGCAAGGTCGCGGCCGATTCGCTGCGCCTCACGCGCCGCATCGTTGCACAGCCGGCCTTGGCGCAATACAAGCCCGAGGAGTACCTGCCTGGCGCGGCGTTCCAAACCGACGAGGAACTTGCCCGCGCCGCCGGCGAGATCGGCACGACCATCTTCCACCCGGTCGGCACATGCCGCATGGGGCGCGCCGATGATGCAAACGCGGTGGTCGACGCCCAACTGCGCGTGCGCGGCATCGAGGGGCTGCGGGTGGTCGACGCGTCCGTCATGCCGACGATTACCTCGGGCAATACCAACTCGCCGACGATCATGATTGCGGAGAAGGCGAGCGAGATGATCCGTGCCGCGCGCAAGGCCCGTGCCCGCGGCGAGGCCGTGCCAGCCTGACGCCGGTTCCGATACCGATGACACGGGCGTGACACACCGCCCGTGTCATATGAATACGCAATCCGCATTGCCCCGATAGGTAACTCTACGTAACTCCCTCCTGTGAGGCGGAAAGCCAATACCGGTGCGGGTTTCCGGGGCGTAAGCGGGGTGTAATCGTCTCGGTAAAAACCCCGATGTTTTGCAACGCAACAGCCGTTGACAATCATCCGCACCATAAAAAGGGCGGGAGACAAGAGGGAATCATGGCGCAGGACATCATTCTCGAAACGCGTGGACTGACCAAGGGCTTCAAAGGCTTTACCGCCGTGTCCGACGTCAACCTGCGCGTGCAGCGTGGGTCCATCCATGCGCTCATCGGCCCGAACGGTGCCGGCAAGACGACCTGTTTCAACCTGCTGACCAAATTCCTGGTGCCCACGCGCGGCACGATTCTGTTCAACGGCGTCGATATCACCTCGGAAAAGCCGGCGCAGATCGCACGCCGTGGCGTCATCCGTTCGTTTCAGATCTCCGCCGTGTTTCCGCATCTGACGGTGATGGAAAACGTTCGCGTGGGGCTGCAGCGGCAGCTCGGTACGGCGTACGCATTCTGGCGCAGCGAGCAGTCGCTCAACAGGCTGAACGCGCGTGCGATGGAGCTGCTCGAGCAGGTGGGCCTGACGGAGTTCGCGCACACCGTGACGGTGGAGCTGCCCTACGGCCGCAAGCGCGCCCTGGAAATTGCCACCACGCTGGCGATGGAGCCTGAGCTGATGCTGCTCGATGAGCCCACGCAGGGCATGGGCCACGAAGACGTGGACCGCGTGACGGAGCTGATCAAGCGCGTGGCGCAGGGCCGCACGATCCTGATGGTCGAACACAACATGAACGTGGTCTCGTCCATCGCCGACAAGATCACGGTGCTGCAGCGCGGCCAGATCCTGGCCGAAGGCCCGTACGAAGACGTCTCGAAGAACCCGCAGGTGATGGAAGCCTATATGGGCACCGCCGATGCGGCGCTGGAAGGCCATTGAGCCGACTGATCGACGCCAATCGATCACGCGACGCGGCTGCATGCCGCGCATCAAACGTAAGCGAACGCTAGACCCGAACACACGAGAACACTGCATGAGCACGCCCGCGCTCCAGATCAAGGACCTGCACGCCTGGTACGGCGAATCGCACATCCTGCATGGTGTCGACCTGACCGTGAACCGCGGCGAGGTCGTCACGCTGCTCGGCCGCAATGGCGCGGGCCGCACCACCACGCTGCGCGCCATCATGGGCCTGGTGGGCACGCGCAAGGGCTCCATCGTCGTGCATGACACAAGCGGCCAGGGTGTGGAAACGATCGACCTGCCGACGCACAAGATCGCCCACTGCGGCATCGGCTACTGCCCCGAAGAGCGCGGCATTTTCTCGAGCCTCTCGTGCGAAGAGAACCTGATGCTGCCGCCGGTGCTGAAGGGCCAGGTAGCCAAGACCGGCAATGCTGGCATGAGCATCGAAGAAATCTACGAGATGTTCCCGAACCTGGCGGAGCGCCGCCAGAGCCAGGGCACGCGCCTGTCGGGCGGCGAACAGCAGATGCTGGCGGTCGGGCGCATCCTGCGCACTGGCGCGAACCTGTTGCTGCTTGACGAGATTTCCGAAGGACTGGCCCCGGTGATCGTGCAGGCGCTGGCCCGCATGATTCTGATGCTCAAGAAGCGTGGCTACACGGTTGTGATGGTGGAGCAGAACTTCCGCTTTGCGGCGCCGCTGGCAGACCGCTTTTATGTGATGGAACACGGCCGCATCGTCGAGCGCTTCGAAGCGGCGCAGTTGCAGGACAAGATGCCGGTGCTGCACGAGCTGCTCGGCGTTTAAGGCGTTTTCCCGATCGACTTGCAAGACCCATGCGCCAGCGTGATCCGCGGCGCGCACGACACAGGAGACAAGACCATGACACTCAAGAAGCTGGCTGGTGCATTGATGGCGGTAGGGCTGGGCGCGGCGGCTTTCGGCGCGCATGCGCAGGTGAGCGGCGACAAGGTGAAGATCGGCTACATCACTGATCTCTCGGGTCTGTATGCCGACATCGACGGGCAGGGCGGTGTCGAGGCGGTCAAGATGGCGATCGAGGATGCGGGCGGCAAGGTGCTCGGCAAGCCGATCGAACTGGTGACGGCCGATCACCAGAACAAAGCCGACATTGCCGCTTCAAAGGCGCGTGAATGGATGGACCAGCAAGGCCTGGACATGCTGCTGGGCGGCACGAACTCCGCCACGGGCCTGGCGATGAACAAGGTGGCTTCCGAGAAGAAGCGCGTGTTCATCGACATCGGTGCCGGCACGGCGCGCCTGACCAACGAAGAGTGCACGCCGTACACGATCCACTATGCCTACGACACCGTGGCGCTGGCGAAGGGCACGGGCAGTGCGGTGGTCAAGCAGGGCGGCAAGTCGTGGTTCTTCCTGACCGCCGACTACGCCTTCGGCCATTCGCTGGAGAACGACACGACGGCCGTGGTCAAGGCCAACGGTGGCACGGTGGTGGGTTCAGTCAAGCACCCGCTGTCGGCGTCGGACTTCTCGTCGTACCTGCTGCAGGCGCAGTCGTCCAAGGCGCAGATCCTGGGCCTGGCCAACGCCGGTGGCGACACGATCAATTCGATCAAGGCGGCCAAGGAATTCGGCATCACCAAGTCGATGAAGATCGCCGGCCTGCTGATGTTCATCAACGACGTGCACAGCCTGGGCCTGCAGACAGCCGAGGGCCTGCTGATGACCGACAGCTGGTATTGGGACATGAACGACGCCACGCGCAAGTTCGCCAACCGCTACTTCATGAAGATGAAGAAGATGCCGAGCAGCTTGCAGGCGGCGGATTACTCGGCGGTGTCGAACTACATCAAGGCCGTGGCGGCTGCCGGCACGGATGATCCGGACAAGGTCATCGCGCAGCTCAAGAAGACCAAGATCGACGACTTCTACACGAAGGGCTACATCCGCCAGGACGGCCGTGGCATCCACGACATGTACCTGCTGCAGGTGAAGACGCCGGCCGAATCGAAGAAGCCGTGGGATTACCTGAAGGTCGTGGCCACCATCCCGGGCGAACAGGCGTTCACCACGCCGGCCGAGTCGAAGTGCTCGCTGATGAAGAAGTAAAAGCGTAGGCAATCCGGCGCCGCTGTCCGTGTGGATGGCGGCGTCATCAACGTTGTTGGTGTGGTGTTCTCTTCCTGACCGCGATGGAAATCTTCGGCGTTCCGCTACCGGCCATGCTCAGCCAATTGCTGCTGGGTCTGGTCAACGGTTCCTTCTATGCGATGTTGAGCCTGGGCCTTGCGGTCATCTTCGGGCTGCTCAACGTCATCAATTTTGCGCACGGCGCACTGTTCATGCTGGGCGCGGTGCTCACGTGGATGGGCTTTTCGTACCTGGGCATCCCGTACTGGGCGATGCTGGTGCTCTCGCCGCTGGTGATCGGCCTGCTGGGCGTGGTGATCGAACGCACGCTGCTGCGGTTCATCTACAAGCTGGACCATCTCTATGGCCTGCTGCTCACGCTGGGCGTGACGCTTGTCATCGAAGGCGTGTTCCGCGCCATCTATGGCGTGTCGGGCCTGCCGTACGACACGCCCGAATTGCTGCAGGGTGCCACGGACCTCGGCTTCATGATGCTGCCGAACTATCGCGCGTGGGTGGTGGTGGCGTCGCTGGCGGTGTGCTTTGCCACGTGGTTCATGATCGAAAAGACGAAGCTGGGCGCGTACCTGCGCGCCGGCACCGAGAACCCGAAGCTGGTCGAAGCCTTTGGCGTGAACGTGCCGCTGATGGTCACGCTCACCTACGGCTTTGGCGTGGCGCTGGCGGCGTTTGCTGGCGTGCTGGCTGCGCCCGTCATCCAGATCTCGCCGCTGATGGGGCAGAGCATGATCATCACCGTGTTTGCGGTGGTGGTGATTGGTGGTATGGGGTCGATTCTCGGTTCGATCGTCACGGGGCTGGGCCTGGGCGTGATCGAGGGGCTGACCAAGGTGTTTTATCCACAGGCGTCGGCGACCGTGGTGTTCGTGATCATGGTGCTGGTGCTGCTGGTGCGTCCGGCGGGCCTGTTCGGTAAAGAGAAATGAGCGGCGCGGCCAACATGACCAACTCTTCTTCCCTCAAATACGTCCTGTACGGCCTGCTGCTGGTCGCGCTGATCGCCGCACCGCTGGTGGGCGCGTATCCGGTGTTCGTCGCCAAGCTGCTTTGCTTCGCGCTGTTTGCCTCCGCATTCAACCTGCTGCTGGGCTACACGGGGCTGCTGTCGTTCGGGCATGCGGCGTTCTTTGGTGGCGCGGGCTACGTGGCCGGCTACATGATGCGCGATCTGCATGTCACCCCTGAACTGGGGTTGCTGGCCGGCACTGCGGCGGGCGCGTTCATCGGATTGATCGTCGGCCTGCTGGCCATCCGCCGCCAGGGCATCTATTTCGCGATGATCACGCTGGCGCTGGCGCAGATGCTGTACTTCTTCTGCCTGCAGGTGCCGTTCACCGGCGGTGAAGATGGCCTGCAAGGCGTGCCGCGCGGCAAGCTGTTCGGTGTGCTGGATCTGTCGTCCGATCTGACGCTGTATTACGTTGTGCTCGTCATCGTTGCGCTGGCGTTTCTGCTGATCGTGCGCACGATCCACTCGCCGTTCGGACAGATCCTCAAGGCCATCAAGGAGAACGAGCCGCGCGCCACGTCCCTCGGCTACGACACCGATCGTTTCAAGCTACTGGCCTTCGTGCTGTCGGCGGCGCTCACGGGCCTGGCCGGCTCGCTTAAGACGCTGGTCCTCGGCTTCGAGACGCTCACCGACGTGCACTGGTCGATGTCCGGCTCGGTCATCCTGATGACGCTGGTGGGCGGCCTGGGTATCCTGTCGGGCCCGCTGCTGGGCGCGGCGCTGGTGATTGCGCTGGAAAACAAGCTCGGCGACATCGGCAGCTTCCTGGCTGGCGCCACCGGCATCGACGGCTTCAATATCCTCGGCGAATCGGTCACCACGGTCACGGGTGCGATCTTCGTGATCTGCGTGCTGACCTTCCGCCGCGGCATCATGGGCGAAATTGCGGCTCGCGTTCCCTGGTTGCGACGTTGACGCCACAATGCGCGAAGATGCCGGCGAATTTCACCCAGACGGCTGAATTTGGTGCCTCATGCACCGTAAGGGTTTGCTCTAGTTGCTGCATTGCGGTGCATCTTTTACAGTCGCGTTACGGTTTTCGCACGAGATAAATGAGGCGGGAGCGAGGAGACGACAGCACACACCGCACGTACGGTGGAGATGCAAAATAAATGAAGGCCCTGCCAGGCGATCCCCGGCAGGGCCTTTTAGTTTGTGCGTTCAACCGGTGGCGCTTGCCGCCAATAGCGCCCGGCCCCGGGCGCTGACCGTCACCAGATGCAACTCAGGTGGAGATCCGGGCGCGCAGTCCACCAGCCCGTCAATGCACGCATCTTCCCAGATCGACAAACGCGGACACGACGTGCGCCACGTTTCCAGCACTTCGGCGTAGGGCCGGGGCCGCTCGGCCAGCGACTGCAGCAGTTGCAGGGTAAGGGCATGGGTCGGATCGGCCATGGCGGGCTCCGGGTGGGGCGACCGATCCATTCTGGTTCGCGCGCGTTCACAAGAGAAATGCATTCGGTGTCGACGCCTATGCGCGCACTGCATGACAATGGCGCCTTCGCCAAAGCTGCCCATGACCCTCTCCACTCGCCTTGCCACGCCCGAAGACGGGCCGCGGCTGCTGGCCGCCGTCGCCTCGACCGCCTCGCCGCTGCAGCTGGCGCATGCCGTTGATACGCTGCTCGCCCATCCGAACGTGCATCCCTGCTTCCTGATCGAAAAGGGTGAGGTATTGGCCGGCGTGGCGCCGATCACGCTCGTGCCGCATCTGGTGTTGGGCGGCTTGGTGGCGTGGTTGCCAGCTGGCGTGTTGGTGCTTTCCGGCGACATGGTCACCCGTGACACCGCCTTGGCCGCCGTGAATGAGTACGCCAGAGCACATGGCATACTCCACGTCCTGCTGCCGCCCGCGGCGCTTTCGGCTGAAGAGGCTGCAGCGCTCGGCTTTGGGTCTGATGCATCCGGGTGCTGGTGGCGCAGCGCACGCCCGTCGCCCAAGTCGTTGGGCTAATTCTTCCCGTTTCGTTTCTTCTGATGGAATTCGCTTTGCTCGCCGTGGCTGGCTTTCTGGCCGGCCTGATCGATGCCGTGGCCGGTGGCGGCGGCTTGGTACAGATTCCCGCGCTGTTTTCGGCGTATCCGAATATCGCGCCCGCTACGCTGATCGGCACGAACAAGGTCGCGTCGATGTCGGGCACCGCGACGGCGGCGGTGCGTTACGGCCGCACAGTGCGCATCTATTGGGGCGCGACGGCGCCGGCGGTGGTCACGGCGTTTGCCTTTTCGCTGCTGGGCGCGTGGGCGCTCACGCATATCCCGGCCGAACCGCTGCGCCATGCGCTGCCGTTCGTACTGGCCGTGCTGCTCGTCTATACGGTGGCCAAGAGGAACCTGGGCGCCGACCACGCCCCGAGCCTCGAGGGCTGGCGCGAGCGCGCGGCGGCATTGTTGGCCGGCGCGGCCATCGGTTTCTACGACGGCGTGTTTGGCCCGGGCACCGGCAGCTTTCTGATGATCGTGTTCGTGCGCGTGTTTGGGTACGACTTCCTGCACGCGTCGGCGTCTACCAAGATCGTGAATCTGGCGACCAACGTGGCAGCGCTGTTGCTGCTGGCCGCCAAGGGGCACGTCTGGTGGCAGCTCGGCGTTGTCATGGCGGTTGCCAACGTCGCCGGCAATCAGGTCGGCAGCCACTTCGCGCTGCGGCACGGCAGCCGCTTCGTGCGCAAGGTGTTCATCGTGGTGGTGTTGGCGCTGATTTTGAAGACGGCCTACGACGCGTTCATCCGTTGAGTTGCTTCTCAAGCGCCACGCTGCGCTCGGTGATGACGTCGCCCGTGTGCTGCGTGGTGACGGTCTCAATCAGCATGATTCCGCATTCCTCGTCGGCGACGGGAAAGTGACGCACACCGCGCGGCACGACACAGAATTCACCCGGGCCGAGGTGCACGTCGGCGCGGTCTTCGAAGGCGATTTTCAGGTGGCCGTAGACCACGAAGAACAGCTCATCTTCATTCGGGTGGTCGTGCCAGACGAATTCGCCCTTGAGCTTGGCGACCTTGATGTATTGATCGTTGACCTGGCCGACAATGCGCGGCGACCAATAGTCTGTGACCTGTTCCAGCGCGTGCGTGACCTGTACGGCGTGTCCTGCGAGCATGTTGCGCTCCGATGTATGGGAAGGCTCTGAAGATAAGGGCGGGCGCCGGGCATTCCCAACCAAACTTTCTAATCGCACCGATCACGCGGGCTAATGCGCGGTGCGTTGTCACTGTGTTGCCGCATGGGCGGGCTAGGCTGCCAGGTTCTGCTTTCTTCTGCGCAGCATCATGGCCCTGAGCCTCGACGACATCCGCACGCTATTTGACCGCCACGGCAACATTGCCTACAGCGGCGAGCCCGTCACGCAGCTCGAACATGCCTTGCAGACGGCGGCGTTGGCGGAGGCGGCCGGTGCGTCGGATGCGCTGATCACGGCGGCGCTGCTGCACGACCTCGGTCATTTGCTGAACCTGCGGGGCGAGACGCCGACCGCCCACGGCATCGACGATCAGCACCAGTACTTTGCGCTGCCGTTTCTGCGTGCGACGTTTCCCGATGCCGTGCTGGAGCCGATCCGCCTGCATGTGGATGCCAAGCGCTGCCTGTGCGCGATGGATGCGCATTACTACGCGCGCCTCTCAGCCGATTCCGTACGGAGCTTGGCGTTGCAGGGCGGTGTGTTTTCAGCGCAGGAAGCCGAGGCCTTCATGCAGCGTCTGTACGCTGCCGATGCGCTGCAGCTGCGCCGGTGGGACGACCTCGCCAAGGTGGCCGGGCAGCGCACGCCTGATCTTGCGCACTTCCTGGCGACGGCCGCGCGGGTTTCAGCGGCAGCCTAGGCTGCGCAACGTCGCGCCCACGGCTTCGTCCCACGGTGTGTGCGGCTCGGCCCCGAGCGTCTGCACGAGCTTGGCGTTGTCCATGCGCACCGGCTGCTGCCACAGATAACGCATCTCGCGCATCTCGCGCAGCATCTCCGAGAACGGGGCCAGCGCGGGCATCAGCCACCACGGGAATGCGCGCGTCTTGACGGGGCGACCCACCGCGCGGCCAATTGCTGCGGCCATCTGCGTGCCGTCGGCATCCCAGTGACCGCGCATGTGATAAACGGCGAAGTCCGGCAGACGGTCGCCTTGCTCGATAAGACGCAGCATCGTTTCGGCCACGTCCGGCAAATAGGCCCATTGATGGCCGATGCCGTCGGCGCCCGGCTGCGTGACGGTGCGGACGGGCTTGCCCGGCTTGACCAGCGCGCCAGCGAACCACGTATTGCTTGTTTGCGGCCCGAAGAAATCGCCGGCGCGCACGATCAGGCTGCGCACGCCGTCGGCGCTGGCGGCCTGCATGCGGCGCTCCAGCTCTGCGCGGATCTTGCCCTTGCGCGTGAGCGGTGCCTGCGCAGTCGTTTCGCGCAGCACGGGAAACGTGTCCGGCGCGAAGTTGTACACCGTGCCGGGCAGCACGATACGCGCTCCTGAAGCACGTGCGGCGGCGATGGTGTTGTCGATCATCGGCAGCACCAGCCCGGCCCAGTTCTGGTAGCCCGGCGGGTTGACGGCGTGGACGATCAGCTCCGCGCCATGCGCTGCGCCGACCACGTCTTCGCGCACCATCGCGTCGCCGCGAATCCACTCGAATGCGGCGTTGCGGTTGGTCAGCGCCTCCGGATTGCGCTGCAGCGCCCGCACATGCCAGCCGCGTGCCACCAGCCGACGTGCCACTTCGCCGCCGATACCGCCGGTGGCGCCCAATACCAATGCGATGCGTTGTGCCTGTTCCATGACCGTGCTCCCGGTGTGTGTGCGTTGCGATGGAGGCATTCTGGGCGCAGCTGTGCTTCAATGGAATTGTTGATAGTGAGCGTGCAGATATACAAATTTGTATGAACGGATCTGAGCCTGGTTGGGAGTTGTATCGGACGTTTCTTGCCGTCGTGCGAGAAGGATCGCTGTCGGGCGCCGCCCGCGCGCTGGGGCTGACGCAGCCGACGGCGGGCCGGCATGTCGATGCGCTGGAACGGGCGCTGGGCATGTCGCTCTTCATCCGAACCCAGCAGGGGCTCAGCCCCACAGAAGCGGCGCTATCGCTGCGGCCGTTTGCGGAATCGCTCGAAGCCACGAGCGCCGCCTTGCTGCGCGCCGCCTCCAGCCAGGGCGAGGGTGTGCGCGGCACCGTGCGCATCACCGCCAGCGAGGTGGTGGCGGTGGAGGTGCTGCCGCCCATCCTCGCCGATCTGCACGCCGCCTATCCGGAGCTGACGCTCGAACTGGTGCCCTCGAACCGGATGGAGGACCTGCTGCGCCGCGAGGCGGACATCGCCGTGCGTATGCAGCCACCGAGCCAGGGCGTGCTCGTCGCGCGGCACATCGGCGGGATCGAACTGGGGCTGTTTGCGCACCGGCGTTATCTGGCGCAGCGCGGCACGCCAACCACGGTGGAAGAACTCGCTGGCCACACGTTGATCGGCTACGACAAGGAGAACGCATTCCTGCGCAGCGTGCGAGCGCAGTTCCCGTGGATCCAACGCAACCGCTTCGCACTGCGCACCGACAGTGACCTGGCTGCGATTGCTGCGCTGCGTGCGGGCTTCGGCATCGGCTTCTGCCAGGTCGGCTTGGTGCGGCACAACGCAGATCTGGTTCGGCTGTTCGGCAATCGGGTCTCCATCACGCTCGACACCTGGCTCGCCATGCACGAAGACCTGCGTGACAGCCCGCGCTGCCGCGTCGTGTTTGATGCGTTGGCGACGGGGCTGCTGCGTTACATCAACGGCGATTGATCGATCGCGTTGCTATCGCTTCTGGCGCAATGGGTCGAGCAGGCTCTTCAACCCGTTGTGATCCAACTCCTGCATCAGCGCGAGCAATCGGCCGATCTGCCCGGGCGGAAAGCCTTCGCGCGCGAACCAGTTGAGGTAATGGCCCGGCAGGTCCGCAATCACGCGGCCCTTGTATTTGCCGAAGGGCATTTGCGTGGTGACGAGGCGTTGGAGGTCTTCGGGGTTCATGGGCGCTATTGTGCCGTCGATGTGGGGACGAGCGCGGGCACGTGCGCCAGCAAATGCTCCACAAAACCGGAGAGCTTCGGCAACGGCCGTCGATCCTGCCGATACACGACATGAATCGGCCGCGGCTCGGGCGCATACGCTTGCAGCACGCGCACGAGGCGGCCGCTTGCCAGGTCTTCTGCGACGAGCACTTCGGGCTGCAGCAGCAGGCCCGCGCCCGCAACCGCTGCCGCGCGCAAGCCATGGCCGTCGTTGCAGGTGAAGGCAGGGTCGTCGCGCCAGGGCGTGTCGCCTTCCCAGTCACGCAACTGCCACGCATTGCGGTTGTTCCACACCATGTGCGAGAGGCAGCGGTGCTGTGGCAGGTTTGCCGGTGTTTCCGGCCGCCCGTAACGCGTGAGGTAATCCGGCGATGCGCAGATGACCATGCGATACACGCACAGCGGCTTGGCGACCAGATCGGCGTCGCCCAGTGGCCCGATGCGGATGGCGAGGTCGAACCCCTCGTCGACGAGATCGACCATGCTGTTGCTGAGGTTCAGCTCCACGCGCACCTGCGGATGCGCCTGCTGGAACGTCGCCGCCAACGGCGCGATCACGCACGCGCCAAACGTGGTGGGGGCACTTACGCGCAGCGTGCCTGAGGGCGACGCGCGCAGCCGTTCGACGGACGTTTCCGCCCAACGCACCTGTTCCAGCACGCGCTTGGCGTCTTCGTAGAACACGCGTCCGGCATCGGTCAGGCTCTGGCGGCGCGTGCTGCGCTGGAGCAGGCGGGCGCCCAGTTGCGTCTCTAGCGCGCTTACATATTTGCCGACCATCACCGCGGACATTTCAAGCCGCGCCGCTGCCTCGGTGAAGTTGCCGCCTTCCACCACGGCGACGAAGGTTTCCATGCTGCGCAGCTTGTCCATATTCCGAACTATTGATTTGGAATGATCAAAGGTATCACGGCTTTATTACATGATGGGTTCGGCCAAGAATAGGCGCCATTCCAACCGGATTTGTGAAGGAGCAGAGCATGAAAATCGTCGTGATTGGCGCCAGCGGCACGCTTGGCCGCGCCGTGGTGGCGGAACTGGGGCAGGGCGGTGCGCACGAAATCATCCGCGTCGGCCGCACGCAGGGCGAGCATCAAGTCGACATCACCAACGCAGACAGCGTGGCGGCGCTGTTCAACAAGCTCGGCCGCGTCGACGCGATTGTCTCCACCGCGGGCAATCTGTTCTTCGGGCCGCTGACCAAGATGACGGCCGCGGATTTCAACGTTGGCCTGCAGGACAAGCTGCTCGGCCAAGTGCGCCTGGCGCTCGTCGGCCAGCATTATCTGAACGACGGCGGCTCGATCACGCTGACGACCGGCATCGTGGGGCAGGAGCCGATTGCACAAGGCGCCAACGCCACCGCGGTGAACGCGGGCGTGGAGGGCTTTGTGCGCGCCGCCGCTTGCGAGCTGCCGCGCGGCATCCGCATCAACGCGGTGAGCCCGACGGTGCTGACCGAATCCATGGAGGCATATGGCCCGTTCTTCCCGGGCTTCGAGCCGGTCTCGGCAGCGCGCGCGGCGTTGGCGTATCGGCGCAGCGTGGAAGGCGTGCAGAGCGGCCGGGTGTATCGCGTAGGCTGAATCTGCCCAGGTCGTGAACACGTTAAGTTTCGGGGTATCTCCCCCTTGCTCGCGTGGCGTGACTCCTTCTAGACTCGTTCATCCCCGACCCAGCGGTCGGCCAAATCGCAGATCCAGAGCGGGCGCAGACCCACTCGGCACATCTCAGGAGACGGCATGAAGGTTTCGCGCGCATCCCGCATTGCACTCGCCGCAACGGCGTTGTTGGCAGGCACGGCATTCGCCCAGGTGAAGGTCGGTATCACAGTGTCTGCCACGGGGCCGGCCGCCTCGCTCGGCATTCCGGAAAAGAACACCGTGGCGCTGCTGCCCAAGGAAATCGCAGGCAAGAAAATCGAGTACATCGTGCTCGACGATGCGTCTGATACGACGACTGCCGTCAAGAACACGCGCAAGCTGATCACCGAAGACAAGGTCGACCTGGTGATCGGCTCGACCGTCACGCCGAACTCGCTGGCGATGGTGGATGTGGTGGCCGAGAGCGAAACGCCGATGATCACCCTGGCCGCCTCGGCGCGAATCATCGAGCCGATGGACGCCAAGCGCGCGTGGGTGTTCAAGACGCCGCAGAACGATTCGCACATGGCGACCGCCATTGCCGAACACATGGTCAACCATGGCGTGAAGACTGTCGCGCTGATCGGCTTTGCCGATGCCTATGGCGATTCGTGGGCGCAGGAGTTCGACAAGGTGGCAGGGCTGCGCAAGCTGAAGGTTGTCGCCAACGAGCGGTTTGCTCGGACCGATACGTCGGTGACAGGGCAGGTGTTGAAGATCGTGTCGTCCAATCCGGACGCAGTGTTGATCGCAGGCTCGGGTACGCCTGCCGCGCTGCCGGAGCGGGCGCTCAAGGAGCGGGGCTACAAGGGCAAGCTGTATCAGACGCACGGCGTGGCGAACGCCGACTTCCTGCGCGTGTGCGGCAAGGACTGCGACGGCACGTTCCTGCCGGCAGGTCCGATCCTGGTTGCCGAGCAACTGCCCGACAGCAACCCGGTGAAGAAGCCAGCGCTGGCGTACAAGACGGCATATGAGAAGGCCTATGGCGGGCAGGTTTCCACGTTCGGCGGCCACATGTGGGATGCCGGTTTGTTGTTCACGCATGCGATGCCCGAAGCGCTGAGGAAGGGGCAACCCGGCACACCGGCGTTCCGCAAGGGGCTGCGCGATGCGATGGAGACGACCACCAATCTGGCGATCTCGCACGGCGTGATGAACATGAACGCGAAGGATCACCTCGGGCTGGACCAACGGGCGCGGGTGATGGTGGAAATCAAGGACGGGAAGTGGAAGCTGCAGAACTGACGGCGTAGCCAACGTCATCGTCCCACGCAAAACGCACGGTTCGCGCCGTGCGTTTTGCTTTGTTTAGCGGAGGGCTCAAGCGTTGACGAGGCTTTGCGGCACGGGCGATGCCGTGGTTTCCGGCAGCGCGGCGTCGATTTCCGCGAGATCCGCATCCGTCAGTTTCAGGCTGGCCGCGCCGAGCAGTCCTTCGAGCTGGTCCGGCCGTCGCACGCCGACGATGGCGCCCGTGACCACCGGGTTGCGCAGCGTCCACGCGATGGCGACTTCGGCAGGCGTGCGTCCATGCCGGGCGCCGACGCCACGCAGCACCTCCACCAGCGCCAGGTTGCGCGTCAGATTCGGCTCCTGAAATTCGGGGCTGCGCTGCGCGCGCCAGTCATCGGCCGGCAGCGCGGCGATGCGCTCGCGCGTCATGCGCCCCGACAGCAGTCCCGATTGCAGCGGCGAATAGACGATGTTGCCGATGCCACGCGCCGCCGTGTACGGCAGGATGGATTCCTCGATGCCGCGCATCAGGAGCGAGTAGGGCGGTTGCAGCGAGGCAATCGGCGCGACGGAGCGGGCGCGTTCCATTTGCGCCGCATCGAAATTCGACACGCCGATATGGCGGATCTTGCCGGCGCGGCGTGCCTCCGCCAGCGCGCCAATGGCGGCTTCGATCGATTGCTCGGGCGCCCCGGGCGGGAAGGCCGGCCAGTGGATCTGGTACAGGTCGATCGCGTCCACGTTCAGGCGGCGCAGGCTCTCGTCGATTTCACGTGAAAGCGATGCGGGGTCGAGCGAATGCGAGATCCGCCCCTGCGCATCCCACACCAGCGAACCCTTGGTGAACACGTACGGGCGCCGTTCTGCGGGCAATGTGCGCAGCGCCCGGCCGACCACCGTTTCTGCGTGGCCCAGCCCATAGGCGGCAGCGGTGTCGATCCAGTTGATGCCGGCGTCTACGGCGGCGGCGATGGCGGCAATGGAATCGCGATCGTCCTGCGCGCCCCAGCCATATTCCCAGTTCCCGCCGCCCGAGGCCCAAGTACCGAAGCCGAGTGGCGAGATGTGCAGGTCGGATTGACCAAGTTGTCGTGTCTGCATGGCGATGTCCTTGTCAGGTCAGGGAGAGGAGTCGCCAGTCTAGGCAACGCGGTCACGCCAATTAAGTGGATAGAATCGGATGCACTATGAAGACGGAATTCACAATCGATCCGGACCTGCTGCCCGCGCTCGATGCGCTGCGCCGCGTGGCCGAGGCGGGGAGTTTCACGCAGGCAGCCGCGGCGCTGGACGTTTCGACGTCCGCGCTGTCGCAAACTGTCCGGCGGCTGGAGTCGGCGCTCGGCGTGCAACTGCTGGCGCGCACCACGCGACAGGTCAGTGCAACGGAAGCGGGTGAAGCGCTGCTTGCCGTCGCGCGGCCTGGCCTTGACGCGCTATACGGTGCGATGGCGGAAGTGGGGGAGCGTGCAACGGAGCCGCGCGGCACGTTGCGCGTGACGGCCTCGCGCGTGGCGTACCAGTCGTTGCTGCAGCCGGTGCTGGGCGATTTTCTCTCGCGCTATCCGCGCATCGAGCTGGAGGTCTCGGTGGACGACGGGCTGTCCGCGATCGTCGCAGACCGCTTTGATGTCGGCATCCGCTTCGGCGAGCGTGTCGAGCGCGACATGGTCGGCGTGCCGATCGGCCCGGCGCGCCGCATTGCGGTGGTGGGCAGTGCAGCGTATCTGCAAGCGCATGGCACGCCCGCATCGCCGGAAGCCCTGCGCGGCCATCGCTGCATCCGATACCGCTTTCCAAGCAGCGGCGCCTTGTACGACTGGGAGTTTGCCGCTCCCGGCGGTGGCGCCAACCAGTCGGCGGATGTGGCCGGCGGCTTCATCGCCAATGACGTGCTGGCGATGGTCGCGGCGGCGAAGCAGGGCGTGGGCTTGGCGCACGTGCTGGAAGACCTCGTCGCCGAGGATGTGGCGGCCGGCCGCTTGGTTCGGGTGCTCGAAGACTGGTGCCCGCCGATGTATCGCTTCCATCTCTATTTTCCTCGCACGCCGCAGATGCCGGGCAAGCTGCGCGCCTTCATCGATTTTCTACAGGAACGCTCGGCCAGCCCAGGGCGAGTGCCCATTAGCTGAATGTGTTTCACGTGAAACACAAACGCGGGCAACAAGCGGTGCATGTTTCACGTGAAACACGAAAAGCAGGGGAATTTCGCCCCGATTGCCGCATGGCCAAACTGCGGTGTAGCCGCGCGACTTATAATTCCGCTTCTCCAAATTTTTGATGCCTCCATGCGAGGAGGAAGCCATGCTGTATCCAATTGAATTCGATGTGATCGTGGTGGGCGGCGGACACGCCGGCACCGAGGCCGCGCTGGCGGCAGCGCGCATGGGGTGTCAGACCCTGCTGCTGACGCACAACATCGAGACGCTGGGGCAGATGAGCTGCAATCCGTCCATCGGGGGCATCGGCAAAGGCCATCTGGTCAAGGAAGTGGACGCCTTGGGCGGGGCCATGGCCATCGCGACGGACGAGGGCGGCATCCAGTTCCGTATTCTCAATTCCAGCAAGGGCCCGGCGGTGCGGGCAACTCGCGCCCAGGCGGACCGCGTGTTGTACAAGGCGGCGATCCGTCATCGCCTGGAAAACCAGCCGAACCTGATGCTGTTCCAGCAGGCCGTGGAAGACCTGCTGGTGGAGGGCGACCGCGTAGTCGGGGCGGTGACACAGGTTGGCGTGCAGTTCCGTGCACGTGCCGTGGTGCTGACGGCTGGGACGTTCCTCGACGGCAAGATTCACGTCGGGTTGAACAACTACACCGGCGGCCGCGCGGGCGACCCCGCAGCGGTATCGCTGTCGGCGCGTCTCAAGGAATTGAAGCTGCCGCAAGGACGCCTCAAGACCGGTACGCCCCCGCGAATCGATGGCCGGTCCATCGATTTTTCGGTGCTGGAGGAGCAGCCCGGCGATCTTGATCCGGTACCGGTGTTCTCGTTCATGGGCCGCGCGGAGATGCATCCCCGCCAAGTACCGTGCTGGGTGACGCACACGAACGAGCGCACCCACGACATCATCCGCGCCGGTCTGGACCGCTCCCCGATGTACACGGGCGTCATCGAGGGGGTAGGGCCGCGCTATTGCCCGAGCATCGAAGACAAAATCCACCGCTTCGCGAGCAAGGACAGCCACCAGATTTTTCTGGAGCCGGAAGGCCTGACGACGAACGAGTTCTACCCGAACGGCGTGTCGACCAGCCTGCCGTTTGATGTGCAGCTCGATCTGATCCACTCGATGCGCGGGTTGGAGAACGCCCACATCCTGCGGCCCGGTTATGCCATCGAGTACGACTACTTCGACCCGCGCGGGCTGAAGGCTTCGCTGGAATCCAAGGCGATTTCCGGCTTGTTCTTCGCCGGCCAGATCAACGGGACGACCGGTTACGAAGAGGCGGCGGCGCAAGGCCTGCTGGCGGGCATCAACGCTGGCCTGCAGGTGCAGGGTAAAGATGCCTGGACGCCGCGCCGCGACCAGGCCTATCTGGGCGTGCTAGTAGACGATCTCATCACCCGCGGCGTAACCGAGCCGTATCGCATGTTCACCAGCCGGGCCGAGTTCCGCCTCAGCCTGCGTGAAGACAACGCCGACATGCGCCTGACCGACGTCGGCCGCGCGCTCGGCGTCGTTGACGATGCGCGCTGGGATGCGTTCAACCGGAAGCGCGACGCTGTTTCACGTGAAACAGAGCGCCTCAAATCGACCTGGGTGAACCCGGCCACGCTTCCGCTGGAGGACGCCGAACCGGTTCTGGGCAAGGGCATCGAGCGCGAGTACGCGCTGGCCGACTTGCTGCGCCGCCCGAACGTGACCTACGAAACGCTCATGGGCATGCAAGGCGGCAAGTACGCGCTCAAAGCCCCCCTGGCTGAAGATCCGTTGCTGGCCGAGCAGATCCGCGAGCAGGTCGAAATCGGCATCAAATACCACGGCTACATCGCCCGGCAGGCCGATGAAGTCGAGCGCCTGGGTGCCAACGAGAACACCCGTCTGCCAGCGGATTTCGACTATGCGCAAGTGCGCGGCCTATCGATTGAGGTCCAGCAAAAGCTCGCCAAGCACAAACCGGAGACTATCGGACAGGCTTCGCGTATCTCCGGCATCACGCCGGCCGCCGTGTCACTGCTGCTCGTGCACTTGAAGAAGGGCGTGCTGCGTGGACAAGTCGGACCCCGTGCCACCTCAGAAGGCGAGGCCGCTTGATGGCGAATGCACTGACTGACGCCCGGGCAGAGCTGGAAGCCGGCGCCCGCGCGCTTGGCTTGTCGCTGGACGAAGCGCAAGTCGATCGCTTGCTGGCGTACCAAGGGCTGCTGGCCAAATGGAACCGCGTCTACAACCTGACCGCCATTCGTGATGCCGGCGACATGCTGACGCATCACTTGCTGGATTCGCTGTCGGCGGTGTCGCGCATCGCCGAGCTGGCCCGCCGCGCCCAACCCGACGCACCGCGCGTGCTGGACGTCGGTTCGGGAGGCGGCCTGCCGGGTATCCCGCTCGCCATCGCCTTCCCGGATGTAAGCGTCACGATGGTCGACATCGTGCAGAAAAAGACCGCTTTCCTGACGCAGTGCCGGGCCGAGCTTGGGCTGACCAACGCTCAATCGCATTGGGGCCACGTGGAAAAACTGGCTGATGCCACCGGCTACGGCGTCATTACCTCACGCGCTTTTGCCGAGCTGGTGGATTTCGTGAATCTGGCTGGCCATCTGCTGGCCCCCGGTGGCCGCATGGTCGCCATGAAGGGTGTGCGCCCGGATGCTGAAATCGAGCGCCTGCCCGCCGGCTGGACCGTCGAAGCCATCGAACGCCTGACCGTGCCGGGGCTGCCGGCCGAGCGTCACCTGGTCATCCTTGCGCCGTCGGCGTGAGCGAACGTTGTAGCGAGCCATTCACCGCAGAGGAGTCATGTCGAATATTTTCGTGATCGCCAACCAGAAGGGTGGGGTCGGCAAGACCACCACCACGGTGAATCTCGCGGCCGGGCTGGCCGCGCAAGGGCAGCGCGTGCTGCTGGTCGACCTCGACCCGCAGGGCAATGCCTCGATGGGGTCGGGCATTGACAAGCACACGCTCGAATTCAGCGTCTACCAAGTCCTTGTCGGGCTGGCGACGATTCCGCAGGCGCGCAAGCGCTCCGAGGCCGGGCGCTATGACGTGTTGCCAGCAAACCGCGACCTGGCCGGCGCCGAAGTCGAACTGGTCGATCTGGAGCATCGCGAAAACCGCCTCAAGCTTGCGCTCGCCGAGGTGGAAGCCGACTACGACTTCGTCCTTATCGATTGCCCGCCGTCGCTTTCGCTGCTGACGCTCAACGGCCTGTGTGCCGCGCACGGCGTCGTCGTGCCGATGCAGTGTGAGTACTTCGCGCTCGAAGGCCTGTCGGATCTCGTCAACACCATCAAACAGGTGCACGCCAACCTGAACCGCGACCTCAAGGTGATCGGCCTGTTGCGTGTGATGTTCGACCCGCGCGTGACGCTGCAGCAGCAGGTTTCGGCGCAGCTCGAATCGCACTTCGGCGACAAGGTGTTCAAGACGGTCATCCCGCGCAACGTGCGTCTGGCCGAAGCGCCCTCGTACGGCATGCCGGGCGTAGCGTTTGACGTGGCATCGAAAGGCGCCAAGGCCTATCTGGATTTCGGCGCCGAGATGATCGCGCGCGTGCGGCAGATGGCCGACATGCCGGCCTGAGCAGCAAGAGGAACAACATGAGCACGATGAAGAAAAAGGGACTGGGCCGCGGCCTCGAAGCGCTGCTCGGCAGCCCGGCCGAGATTGTCGAAGCCGCCAAGCAGGAGGGTGCGCCGACGGTCCTGAAGCTGGAACAGATGCAGCCTGGCAAATATCAGCCGCGCACGCGCATGGACGAAGGCGCGCTGCAGGAGCTTGCCGCGAGCATCCGCGCCCAAGGCTTGATGCAGCCGATTCTGGTGCGCAAGGTCGAGTCCGACGGCACAAAGCCTAAGTACGAAATCATCGCGGGTGAGCGCCGCTTCCGCGCATCGCGCCTTGCGGGCCTGACCGAAGTGCCCGTCCTCGTGAAGGACGTGCCGGATGAATCGGCCGCCGCCATGGCGCTGATCGAAAACATCCAGCGCGAAGACCTCAACCCGCTGGAAGAAGCGCAGGGCATCGCGCGCCTGGTGCGGGAATTCCAGTTCACGCACGAGCAGGCGGCGGAATCGGTGGGGCGTTCGCGTAGCGCGGTCTCGAACCTGCTGCGCCTGCTGAATCTTGCCCAGCCTGTGCAGACGATGCTGATGGCGGGTGACCTGGATATGGGTCACGCCCGTGCGCTGCTCGCCGTCGATGGTGCAACACAAATCACATTGGCCAATCAGATCGTCAATAAGCGCCTGTCGGTCCGCGAGACGGAAAAACTGGTGGCATTGACGCTCAAGCCGTTTGAGCTGAAGTCACTGAAGCAGAAGGGCGGCCACCAGGGTGGTCGCGACGTTGCGCGCCTGGAAGAGGAGCTGGCTGATCAACTGGGCTTGGGCGTGCAGATCAAGCTGGCAGCAAAGGGCCGTGGTCAGTTGACCGTGCAGTTCAGCAGTCTCGACGAATTCGACGGGTTGTTGGCGCGCCTGCGTCCTGATGGTGGCGAAGAAGCGGCCTGAATTTTCCCTGCGACAGTTTGACGCACCTATCGTAGCCGGCGTGGTTGCGCCATTTGCGGGCAGCCGCTTGGCACGGAATTGGTGCGATTACCTCGCGCGTCATCGACGCTGCGTATCGCCCACACCATCATGGAATCAACGGGGTGCCGCTCCATCAGGCGGATTCGGTGCCCCGGCAGCAGCGCCGCATTGCGCATGCCATATGGAACGCCGCCGCGCTGAGTGCTGTCGAAGGCGCCCGCACGAGCGTTCGCTTGCGCGTTGACTGGCGAACGCCATGTCCCGTAAAATCGTGCGGTTTTAAATCCGCCTGACCCAAAGCGGTGCGGCATGATGAAAGCACATTCTTCCATGCAGCCAGCCGACCGGCAACGGCCCGATTCTTACGCTTCGTTGAACGCCGCCCGACCTCAGTCGGTGCAGGATCCGAAGCACGATAGTTGGGACGATGAGGAGAAGGCGGAACCGCCGGTGCATGTGCTCTCACATGACGAGGCGGTCGCTCTGTTTGGCGAGCAGGCTCTGCAAGCCTCGCGTATCACGCCTTTTTCCATCGTGCTCGGCCAAGTGGCCATCACACTGTTGTGTGCGCTCGGTTGGTACGTCGGCAGTTGGTTCGCGGGCACGAGCGCTGCGTCAGCGGGCGAGGCTGCGCTGTCTGCTCTGCTGGGTGGCGGCGTGTGCGTGGTGCCCTCGGCATGGTTCGCGATGCGGCTGTCGGCGGCCAAGGGGTTCGAATCCATCGCCCGTCTGGTGGTGGGCGAAGCGATCAAGGTGCTCGGCACGGTCGCGCTGCTGGTGATCGTGGTGGTTGTCTTCAAGGGCCTGCATTGGCCGCCCTTGCTGATTACCCTGATCCTAGCACTCAAGATGTATTGGGTCGGTCTCGCGCTGCGATAGCGCGTTGAGTCGGCTCCAGCCCACCACGACACGGCGGGCACACTGGACGTGTTGGCATGTGGCAGTAACCTGAGGCAGGAGAAGCCCCGGTTCATTGCGCTGACACTCCACAAGAATAAGGTGGCGCGTTTCGGCCGCGTGCAGTCCGCGATCTCCAGGACGAACCTGGTTGAATCGGGCGCGAGTCGGAACGGGTCACGAAGAATGTTTCGCAATATTGGACTGAATCATCATGGCAACTGAAGTCGCAGAAGCCGCCGGCCACGCCGCCGAGCACGCTCTTACGCCTTCCGCGTATATCGCGGAGCATTTGCAGAATTTCAATAGCATCGGCGGCAAGCAGGCCTCCGTTGTCGACTTCTCCGTCATCAACTGGGACACGATGTTCTGGTCCGTGTTGATGGGCCTGATCGGCATCATCTTCCTGGGCATCGCCGCACGCCGCGTTACCGCCGGCGTTCCCGGCCGCTTCCAGGCTTTCGTTGAACTCGTCGTCGAGATGGTTGATGACCAGGCCAAGGGCATCATCCATGGCGATCGTTCCTGGATTGCTCCGCTGGCGCTGATGGTCTTCGTGTGGGTCACGCTGATGAACGCGGTCGACTTGATCCCGGTGGACTGGGTCACGGGCGTCAACCACCTCCTCGGTACCTTTGGTGTGCACGTGCCGCACCACCGCGCGGTGGCTACGGCGGACCTGAACGGCACGTTTGGCATGTCGTTCGCCGTGCTGATCCTGATGATTTACTACAGCTTCAAGATCAAGGGCGCTGGCGGCTTTGCGCACGAGCTGCTATCGGCACCCTTCGGCGCCAAGTGGTATCTCGCGCCGTTCAACCTGATCCTCAACATCATTGAATTCCTCGCCAAGGCTGTGTCGCTGGGCATGCGGTTGTTCGGCAACATGTACGCGGGCGAACTGGTGTTCCTGCTGATCGCGCTGCTTGGCTCGGTCTGGACGTTTGGTGCTGACACGTCGGCGCTGGGTTTCGTGGGTCACGTGGTGGCTGGCGCAGTATGGGCGATCTTCCACATCCTGATCGTGCTGCTGCAAGCCTTCATCTTCATGATGCTGACGCTGGTGTACATCGGCCAGGCACATGAACACCACTAAGTAGTTGCGGTTCAGGTTCTCCGGTTCCGTTTGATTTTTCCAAGTTCTCAAGTTCTTAGTCTTTCACGTAAAAGGGAGTCATCATGCAAGCATTTCTCGCCAACATCCAAGGTCTGACCGCCATCGGTATCGGCATCATCATTGGCCTGGGTGCTATCGGCGCCTGCCTCGGCATCGCACTGATGGGCGGCAAGTACATCGAAGCCTGCGCACGTCAGCCTGAACTGATGAACCCGCTGCAAACCAAGATGTTCCTGCTGGCTGGCCTGATCGACGCGGCATTCCTGATCGGTGTTGGTGTGGCCATGCTGTTCGCGTTCGCCAACCCGCTGCTGTCGGTCATCAAGTAATTCTTTTCGGTCTGCATGATGCCGGAGGCGGCCTGGGTGAACGCTGCGCGTGACCCTCGCCGCTTCGTGCATTGATCCGTAGTCTCAATACCGAAAGGAACACACCATGAACCTGAACGCCACACTCGTCGCGCAGATGGTCGTGTTCTTCATCCTGTGGTGGGTTGTTGCCAAATTCATTTGGCCGCCCCTGGTGAAGGCGCTCGACGAACGCGCGAAGAAAATCGCCGATGGCCTGGCCGCTGCCGACAAGGGCAAGGCTGAGCTGGAGCTGGCCAACAAGCGGGTCGACCAGGCACTGACCGAAGCGCGCAATGAAGGCGCGCAACGCATCGCGGACGCTGAAAAGCGCGCCCAGATGAGCGCCGATGAGATCAAGCAAAACGCCCAGGCCGAAGCCGCGCGCATCATTGCGCAAGCCAAGGCAGAAGCCGAGCAGCAAACCGTGCGCGCGCGTGAATCGCTGCGTGACCAGGTTGCTGTGCTGGCCGTCAAGGGTGCCGAGCAGATCCTTAAGCGTGAAGTCAATGCGCAGGTCCACGCCGATCTGCTCAATCAACTCAAGGCTGAGCTGTAATCATGGCAGAACTCGCAACCGTTGCCCGTCCGTACGCAGAGGCGCTGTTCCGCGTGGCGAAGGCCGGCAATCTGGGTGCATGGTCTGAGCTCGTGTCGGAAATGGGGCAAATTGCCGCCGTGCCCGACATGAAGGCAGTCGCCGATGATCCGAAGCTCTCCAAAGCCGATGTGGCGGGGATCTTCCTGTCGGCGCTGAAATCTCCGGTTTCGCATGAGGCGAAGGAACTGGTTGGCCTGCTGGTGGCCAACAAGCGCCTGTCGCTGCTGCCGGAAATTGCCGCGCAATTCCATGTGCTGCGGAATGCCAGCGAAGGCGCCGCCGACGTCGAGATCACCAGTGCGTTCCCGCTTGAGGGCGCGCCCCTGACCGAACTGGTCGCCACGCTCGAGCGCAAGTTCGGCAAGAAGCTGCAGGCTCACGTGAGCGTCGATCCTTCGTTGATCGGCGGCGTGCGTGTGCAGATTGGCGACGAAGTGCTCGACACCTCGGTGCGCGCGCGCCTGACGCAGATGCAGTCTGCGCTGACCGCCGCGTAATGCTGCTCCGCGAGGCGCCGATGAATCGACGCGATTTCATCGACGTAGCGCGCCCGCAGACAGATTGAAGAATTAGGAGCATTCGATGCAACTGAACCCCTCCGAGATCAGCGACCTGATCAAGACCCGTATCGAGGGCTTGAAGGCTGGCGCTGACGCAAAGAACACCGGCACGGTCATTTCCGTGACGGACGGTATCTGCCGCATTCATGGCCTGTCGGGCGTGATGCAAGGCGAAATGCTGGAATTCCCGGGCAACACGTTCGGCCTCGCGCTGAACCTCGAGCGCGACTCCGTCGGCGCTGTGGTGCTGGGTGAGTACGAGCACATTTCCGAAGGCGACGAAGTCAAGTGCACGGGCCGCATTCTGGAAGTGCCGGTTGGCCCGGAACTGCTGGGCCGCGTGGTCAACGCACTGGGCCAGCCGATCGACGGCAAGGGCCCGATCAACGCCAAGAAGACGGACGTGATCGAAAAGGTCGCTCCGGGCGTGATCGCACGTCAATCGGTGAGCCAGCCGGTGCAGACCGGTCTGAAGTCGATCGACGCAATGGTGCCGATCGGCCGTGGCCAGCGTGAGCTGATCATTGGCGACCGTCAGACCGGCAAGACCGCCGTGGCCGTCGACGCCATCATCAACCAGAAGGGCAAGGGCATCTTCTGCGTGTACGTGGCAATCGGCCAGAAGGCTTCGACGATCGCCAACGTCGTCCGCAAGCTCGAAGAGCACGGCGCGCTGGAATACACGATCGTGGTGGCTGCTGCCGCTTCCGACTCCGCTGCCATGCAGTACCTGTCGGCCTACGCCGGCTGCACGATGGGCGAATACTTCCGCGACCGCGGCGAAGACGCTCTCATCGTGTATGACGATCTGACCAAGCAAGCTTGGGCGTACCGTCAGGTTTCGCTGCTGCTGCGCCGTCCGCCTGGCCGTGAAGCGTACCCCGGTGACGTGTTCTATCTGCACTCGCGTCTGCTGGAGCGTGCTGCACGTGTGAACGCCGAGCACATCGAGAAGATCACCAACGGTGAAGTCAAGGGCAAGACCGGTTCGCTGACCGCACTGCCCGTGATCGAAACGCAGGCCGGCGACGTGTCCGCATTCGTTCCGACCAACGTGATCTCGATTACCGACGGCCAGATCTTCCTGGAAACCGACCTGTTCAACGCAGGTGTGCGCCCCGCAATCAACGCCGGTATTTCGGTGTCGCGTGTGGGTGGTGCTGCCCAGACCAAGGTCATCAAGAAGCTGTCCGGCGGTATCCGTACCGACTTGGCTCAGTATCGTGAACTGGCTGCGTTCGCACAGTTTGCTTCCGACCTGGACGAAGCGACCCGCAAGCAGCTCGAGCGCGGCCGCCGCGTGACCGAACTGCTCAAGCAGCCGCAATACCAGCCGCTGCAAGTGTGGCAGCTGGCCGCGTCGCTGTACGCAGCCAACAACGGCTTCCTCGACAACGTGGACGTGAAGGACATCCTGGCTTTTGAAAAGGGCCTGCACGACACGCTGAAGACGAAGTACGCCGATCTCATCAACCGCATCGAAGATACGAAGGATCTTTCGAAGGACGATGAGGCCGCCCTGCGTGCCGCGATCGAGGATTTCAAGAAGTCCGCCGCGTTCTAACCGCGTCATTCCCGAAACTGGTCGCGCGTAGCCAGCGTGACCAGGTTTGAACGGAGAGGAAGAAATGGCCGGAACAAAAGAAATCCGCACCAAGATCAAGAGCGTGCAAAACACGCGCAAGATCACCAAGGCGATGGAAATGGTCGCCGCATCCAAGATGCGCAAGGCGCAGGAACGGATGCGTGCTGCCCGCCCGTATGCCGAGAAGATCCGCAACGTGGCTGCGCACATGGCACTGGCCAATCCGGAGTACAAGCACCCGTTCATGGTTGCGCGCGACATCAAGCGTGCCGGCCTGATCGTGGTGACGACGGACAAGGGCCTGTGCGGTGGCTTGAACACCAACGTGCTGCGTGCCGTCACCACCCAACTGCGCGATCTGCAGAACAAGGGCGTTGAGACGCAAACCACTGCCATCGGTACCAAGGGCATGCAGTTCCTGGGCCGCGTCGGTGCGAAGGTGGTCTCGCACGTCGTGCATCTGGGCGACACGCCGCATCTGGAAAAGCTGATCGGCGCGATCAAGGTGCAACTGGACGCGTTCAACGCAGGCCAGATCGATGCCGTGTACCTTGCGTACACCCGCTTCATCAACACGATGAGGCAGGAGCCGGTGGTCGAGCAGCTGCTGCCGCTGACCGCCGACAAGCTGGCGCAGAGCGACGCCGAGAAGCAGGCCTACTCGTGGGATTACATCTACGAGCCGGACGCACAGACGGTCGTCGACGAGCTGCTGATTCGCTACGTCGAGGCGCTGGTGTACCAGGCGGTGGCCGAGAACATGGCCTCCGAGCAATCGGCCCGGATGGTGGCGATGAAGGCGGCTTCGGACAACGCGAAGAACGTGATCGGCGAACTGCAACTGGTCTACAACAAGACCCGTCAGGCAGCGATCACGAAGGAACTGTCCGAAATCGTCAGCGGCGCGGCAGCGGTTTGACGCCCACGGCAAAGATTTAAGTTATTGGAGATACAAATGAGTATCGGAACGATTGTGCAGTGCATCGGCGCCGTGGTGGACATCCAGTTCCCGCGCGACGCAATGCCCCATATTTACGAGGCACTCGTGCTGGAAGACAGCAGCGAGAAGTCGTTTGCCGAGAAGGGGCTGACTTTCGAAGTGCAACAACAGCTGGGCGACGGCGTGGTGCGTACCATTGCGCTGGGTTCGTCCGACGGCCTGCGCCGCGGTATGGCAGTCAAGGGCACCGGCGCGCCGATCTCGGTGCCGGTCGGTCACGGCACGCTGGGCCGCATCATGGATGTGCTGGGTCGTCCGATTGACGAAGCTGGCCCGATCGCCTGCGACGAAAAGCGCGCGATTCACCAGAAGGCCCCGAAGTTCGACGAGCTGTCGCCGTCGGTGGACCTGCTGGAAACCGGCATCAAGGTGATCGACCTGGTCTGCCCGTTCGCCAAGGGCGGTAAGGTGGGTCTGTTCGGTGGTGCCGGCGTCGGCAAGACCGTGAACATGATGGAGCTGATCAACAACATCGCCAAGCAGCACTCGGGCTTGTCGGTGTTTGCTGGTGTGGGCGAGCGTACCCGTGAGGGCAACGACTTCTACCACGAAATGAAGGACTCCAACGTGCTCGACAAGGTGGCCATGGTGTTCGGCCAGATGAACGAGCCGCCGGGCAACCGTCTGCGCGTGGCACTGACCGGCCTGACGATGGCCGAGCGCTTCCGCGACGAAGGCCGTGACATCCTGTTCTTCGTCGACAACATCTACCGCTACACGCTGGCCGGTACCGAAGTGTCGGCACTGCTGGGCCGTATGCCTTCCGCCGTGGGCTATCAGCCGACGCTGGCTGAAGAAATGGGCAAGCTGCAGGAACGTATTACGTCGACCAAGACTGGCTCGATCACGTCGATCCAGGCCGTGTACGTGCCTGCCGATGACTTGACCGACCCGTCGCCGGCAACGACCTTCCTGCACCTGGACTCGACCGTCGTGCTGTCGCGTGACATCGCTGCACTGGGTATCTACCCCGCAGTGGATCCGCTGGACTCGACCTCGCGCCAGCTCGACCCGCAAGTGGTCGGCCAGGAGCACTACGAAGTCGCCGACCGCGTGAAGAAGACGCTGCAGCGCTACAAGGAACTGCGCGACATCATCGCGATTCTGGGCATGGACGAACTGTCGCCGGAAGACAAGCTGGCCGTGGGCCGTGCTCGTAAGATCCAGCGTTTCCTGTCGCAGCCGTTCCACGTGGCTGAAGTGTTCACGGGCTCGCCGGGCAAGTACGTGCCGCTGAAGGAAACCATCCGCGGCTTCAAGATGCTGGTGGACGGCGAGTGCGATCACCTGCCGGAACAGGCGTTCTACATGGTCGGCTCGATCGACGAAGCCTTCGAGAAGGCCAAGAAGCTCCAGTAAGAGCAACGGTCTGGCGCCGTGCGTAAGCCGGGGCCAGTACTGGCTTCCTGAAGTCCATTCAGGAAGCCGCTTTTCTGAGCAAAGGAATCGAGATGGCAACCATTCATGTAGACGTCGTCAGCGCTGAGCACGAGATCTTCTCCGGCAATGCCAAGTTTGTGGCACTGCCCGGCGAAGCCGGCGAGCTGGGCATTCTGCCTGGTCACACGCCGCTGATCACGCGCATCAAGCCGGGCGCCGTGCGCATCGAGAAGGAAGATGGCGGCGAAGAGTTCGTGTTCGTTGCCGGTGGCATTCTCGAAGTGCAGCCGAAGAAGGTAACCGTGCTGGCCGATACTGCAATCCGCGGTCACGACCTGGACGAAGCCAAGGCGAACGAAGCCAAGCGTGCGGCCGAAGAGGCGCTGCAGAACCAAAGCAGCGATCTGGATCTGGCCCGTGCGCAAGGTGAACTGGCCGTGGCCGCTGCGCAGCTTGCAGCGATCGCACGCCTGCGTCGCAAGCGCTAAGGCAAAAGTGTGTGCTGGCCGGTGTCATAGGTCGGCGCCGACGAAAAAGCAGCCCCTAAGGGCTGCTTTTTTTTGCCTGCGCATTCGCGCGGTACCTGCTCAGCGATGCTCACCTTCGCGCTTCTCTTCACCGCGATTGCCTTGCGGATGCGCTTGGGCTTCATGGTGTTCCTGTCGAGGCGGCTGAGCCTGCGGTTGAGGTTGCGGCGGGCGCGCCTCAGGCGGATGTGGCTGGGCCTGCGGTTGCGACGGGCGCATCTCAACGTGGGGTTGCGGTGCGGGACGCGGGGCTTCCATGTGCGGTTCCGGCCGGCGCTGTTCAGGTTCGGGGTGTGCGCGCATCTGCGGCGGCTCGTTGTGCGGGCGCTCCTGCATGGCGGGTGCCGGGTTGCCGTTGAAGCGATTCGGCTCCTGGCCACCGTGCTGTGGTTGCGGTTGCGGATGAGGCGCTTGCGGGCCGGGCTGCGGCAGTTGCGGACGCGGCTCGAAGGCGCGGCGCTCATCACGCGGTGTACCGGGCGCGCCTTCGCGCTGCGGTGGCCGTGTTGTCATGCCGGCCGGGCCTTGTGGCGCCTGCCCAATCTGCGGTTGTCCGGGGCGCTCCTGCGGTGCGGCGGCACCCGGCAACGGGCGTGGACGGTTGATCGAGTCCGGGGCCATGAGGGCCCGCGGTGCCGGCCCAGGCTGGGCGCTGTGCGGCGCTTGCACACCCTGCGGGTTCGGCGAACCCATCAATCCTTGTGGCCCATTCGGACCGTGCTGTTCCTGCGGGCGGCCCGGCTCGTTAACGGCGTGCGCAGGCCCATTCTGCCCACTCGGTGCGGCGCGAGTCAGACGTAGCCCTGCTGCCTGTGCAGCCGCGGGTGGGGTCGGCACTCCCATATTGGCGTGATCCCGCACCGGCGCAACGCGGGCGCCCACGTTGCCGCCCGTCCACGCCGGGCCAGCGCCCGGGAGCGCACCGCCTTGCGATCGGAACCGTTCTGCCAATGCATCGTGCCCACCTGCCGGCAGGGCGGGTGCGCGCACCGCAATCGCCTGACGTGCAAACGCCTGCGGCGGCGGCAATTGATGCGGCCCGCCGTTGGCTGCTGCGCCCACCAGGCTGGCACGCACCGGTGCCAGCGCCGGCGTCGACACAAACTGCGCGTGCGCCATCTGCGCGCGCAGTTGTTCCGGCCGCAGATGTGTCATGGCGGGGCCGACGGGCTGGCCGTTGACGAACGTCTTGGCGGGCACCGCCGTCAGTGCGGCCGGGTTGTTTGCGTTGACATAGGTGACCCGGTTCACGTTGCGAACGTTGGTCACGTTGGTGGTGTTGTTGATGATGGTCTTGTTGACCGTGACGTTGTTCACTACCACCGTGCGGTTGATGTTCGTCACGTACGTCGGGCTGGCCGCGTACACGGGGCGATACGCCTCGCCCGGCGCAAGCGGGAACCACGCCACACCCGGCGAGCCGATCGAGATGTTGATCCCCCAGCTCACGCCGCCGCCGCCTCCGCTGCCTACGAAACCGACGAGTGCCGGCGCATAGACCGGACGCGGCACCGCCGGCCCGGGCACCCAGCACCAGGTGGAGCCGACATACGCCCAGCGGCCGTAGTGGAAAGGCGCAAAACCCCACGGCGCGTCATCGACCCACGTCCAGCCCCACGGTGCCACCCAGGCCCAATGACCTGTGCGATACGGTGCCCAGCCGGCGGGCACGGCACGCGGCACCCACACGGCGCCATAGCCGTCTTCTTCACGCCATGTGCCGTTGTCGTCAAGGGCTTCGTAGCCGGTCATTTCGCGGCCGACGTAGCGGGCAGAGACAGAAGCGTCTTCGCGGGCATCGCGAGATTCCGCCCAGCGGTCGAAGGCGTCGCGGCCGGGGTTGTCGGTGCCGCCGGCCTCGGCGAGATCGGTGCCGCCAAAGCGGATTTGCTGACCGGCACCCAGCGGGGTGGAGCGGTCATCGCCGTAGGCTGTGCCCTGGCCATGCCACACGGTGACGGTCGTGCTGGAGCCATCGGGTGCGACGTCGAGACGGTATTCGCCCGGTGCCTGCGGTGTGAAGGCTAGGTTGGGCGTGTCGATCTCGATGGTCTGGTCGGGCGGCAGGGAGCGTACGCGAACCGACAGGGCGCCTTGGGTGAGCTTCACTTGCGTGTTGCGATCGTCCAGGTCGACGAGCGTGGCGCCGGTGTTCTGGCCCAGGCGCAGCGCCGTGGACCCGACGTGCAGCTCGCTGTGGCTGCCCTGGTCCGACCACAGGCGGTCGCCCGTGGTTAGTGGGCGGTTGAGCGAGGCGCCGGCCCAATCATCGGACCCAGCGGGCGCGAAGCTCACCGTGCCGGAAAAGTCCGACAGCCGCGCCACCCGTGAGGCCGGATCGGCGGCCATCGCGGCCTGCGCACCGCAAACAAGCAATACGGCGGCAACGCCCACTGCGCGCAACACATGCGGCAGCCGTACACCTGAGGAGAGAGGGGAACGGCGGGAAACATTGGACATGATGAGCCCTCGTTTTTTATGGCGGCCTGTGCCGCGTGGATGTCTCCATTTAACGCGGCAGGCGCCGAGGGGTCGACTTGCCTTTGTAAGAGCGTGTTTCGTCGCGCAGGAAGCCGATAGACGCATCGGTCGTATCCAGGGCGTTGGGGAAAGGCGGGAAGCAGGCGGGCAGGCGCGCGAATTGCGCATACAAAAAAAAAGCGCGCGGGCCGGGGAGCACCGCGCGGACGGGAAATCCCTTCGAGGGGTCAATTCGAAAGGAGGGGGTAACCTTGCACCGCAGGCCGTGTCGCCGCCACCGCTGGGCCAGATATGGCGCACAACAATTGGACACAAACGCCGGGGTGCGAAGGCATTGTGGGTGACGGGGTGGCCCCGAGGCGTAACAAAGTGTGTCGGATTGCAATCGAATGCAAGCGTGGTAAAAGCCGCTTGGTGTGAGCCCAAAATCGCTTCGAAGGCGCGTTCGGGGAACGCCTGCTGCACCCGCACAGTCCCATCGGTTTGCCGCTTAGGCAGACGGGGCTTGGAAAAAGACGAACCAGCGGGGTGTGTCCTAGTCTGGGGTGTCGGGTTCATAGGAGGGAGGCATGCACAGGCATGCGATGCACCATGTGTTGCACAAGTCGGTGAGGGCGGGCGTTTTTGTTACCTTGATGGGGGCACTTGGCGGGGCCGGTGGCGCACAGGCCGGCACCGAAGCCGCCTCGGCTTCACCTGCTACGCCTGCGAGTGCGCCCCCCGCCTCCGCACCTGTTGCTTCTGCGCCAACTGTCCCACTTGCAAAAACGAAAGAGCAGTCCGAGCGTCTGGCCGGCAACTTCTGGCAGGGGGCTGTAGGAAAAGGCGCCGACAGCCCTGGCTGGAACGTCTGGTTGAACGTGTACGACCCGCCACCCAAAGAGCAGGACAAAGACAAGGATCCGGTGGCTGACACGCTGACCGGCGAAGCCTACGATGACCGCCCCCAGGGCCGCGCTTTCTGGACCATCGAAGGGCGCAACGTGCCCGAGCGCCGCTTCGTGTGGCGCGAACGTGCGGAAGCGCTCGATGCGGCCGGCCAGTCTGTCGTGCGCGAGGGCGGCACGCTCTCCGGCGCGCTCTCGGCCGATGGTGCCGCTGCTACCGGAACCTGGAGCGACGGCGGCCGCAGCCAACCCTTCACCCTCAAGCGCATGGCGCGCTATCAGGAGGCCACGGGCGCCTCCGGCCAAGCCAAGCTGACTGAGCGCTATCCGGTGACGGGCGATGCCACCATCGACGCGCTGATCCAGTCGCTGCGCGTGCGCAAGTGCGACCAATACGACACCGAATGCGTCATCCGCATCAGCGCCGTCGGCCTGGGCGACACCGTGAGCCTCTTGCGCATGGTGTGGGCTTACAGCGGCGGCGCGCATGGCAACTACAGCTTCACCGCCGGCAACTGGCGACGGGGCGCGCAGGGTTTTCAGCCGATTGTCCTGGCTGATGTGCTGAACCCCACATCCGCCTGCCTGCAGAGCTTCAATACGCAGATTGTCGATGCGCTCAAGCGCGAAGGCGCACCGGATGCGCCGCGCGGCGCGCTCAAGGAGCGTGATCTGCGTAACGCCGCGTTTCCGTTTACGCTGCAAGGTGACCGCATCGTCGTGCACTACGGGCCGTACGAGGTCGGCCCGTATTCGTCGGGGGCGTTCCGTGCCGCCGTGCGCTTCGATGACCTGGGCTCCGCCTGCAAGCGGCCCACAACCTGATTGCCTCTGCATTGCCAACCATGTCTGCCAATCCTTCCTACGTCGACGAGCAAGCCACCATGCGCAGGCTGCTGTCCGGCAAGACCATTGCCGTGGTCGGGCTGTCGCCGCGGCCGACGCGGCCCAGCTATGACGTGGCGCGCTATCTGCAACAGGCCGGCTATCGCATCGTCCCCGTCAACCCGCAGCACGCGGGCGAAGACGTGCTCGGCGAGCCTTGCTACGCCACGCTTACCGAAGCGGCGACGACGCTTGCCGCCGCCGGCCAGCGCATCGATCTGGTCGATATCTTCCGGCGCTCAGAACAGGTTCTGCCCGTCGTGCAGGAAGCCGTGACGCTCGGCGTGGGAGGCATCTGGGTGCAGCTCGGCATCGTGAATGACGAGGCGATGGCCGTGGCGCGCAACGCCGGCATTCCGGCCGTGCAAGACCGCTGCACGAAGATCGAACACTGGCGACTCGGTATCGGCGAGCAAAAATGAACGCCGGCCCCACGGCCTTGTGACAAACACGATGGTGCAGGGGGACAGAGGTTTCGTCGACGACCGCGCCGATCGCTTCCTGACGGATCAAGGGAGTTCAGCCAACCTGGCGCGCTACACTCTGGCGGTCATCGCATCCTGCTTAAATCATGGCCGTCGATCCGCAAATCCTGCAGTTCTACCAACGCCTTGCCGAACAGTTCGGCGCCTTGCCCCCGCCTGAAGACGCGCCCGCGCAGCGCGCGCGCTTTGAGGCGATTGCTGCGGTATCCGACCGGCCTGATCCCGAAGGCGTTGACGTTTCAGACTTCAGCCTGCCGCTCGCCGGGCGCACGCTCGACGCCATCGTCTTTCGGCCAAAAGGCGTGACCACGCCGCGCTTGCTGGTGTGGTTCCACGGTGGCGGCTGGGTGGTCGGCGCGCCGCGCACAACGCATCGCATGCTCGCCGCATTGGTGGCGCAAGACACGGGCTGTGCCGTTGTGAGTGTCGATTACCGCCTTGCGCCCGAGCATGCGTTTCCCACGCCGGCGGACGATGCACGCGACGCGCTCGCATACCTGGCCGAGCAGCGCTCGCACCTCGACTTTGATCCGGACTTCCTTGCGGTGGGCGGCGACAGCGCGGGCGGCCATCTTGCGGTGCAGGCCGCGCAGGGCATGCGCCCCGGTCTCGTGAATGCTCAGTTGCTGCTGTACCCCGTTACCACGCCCGCTTTCGGTAGCGAAAGCTACAACGCGTTTGCACAAGGCCCCGGCCTCACGCGTGACGAAATGCGCTGGTACTGGGAGAAATACATCGGTGCAGACGCCCTCGCCAAGCCGCTCGCCGAGCACGACCCACGCATCTTCCTGATGGCGCGTGCGCCGGCATATACGCCGCCCGACACCGTCGTCATCGTGGCCGCGCACGACGTGTTGCGCGACGATGGCCTGCAATACGCCGACTACCTCGTGCAGCACGGCGCGCAGGTCATCACCATCGAAGCCTCCGGCATGACGCACGCCTTTGCGCGCATCCAGTTCGAAGCAGAGCGCGCACGCGAATGGATGCGCCGCGCAGCGCATGCATTCGTCGGGATGATCAGCGAGGAATAAGCAGGGCAGGGCTAACGCGTGGGCGTGCGGCGCGGGCGGAACGCGGCGAGCACCCGGCGTGTGACAAACAGCGAGAGATAGTCGTGCACGCTGGCATCTGCGGCCAATGTGCGCATGGTCTGCATGTACTGCTCACGGACGAGATCAGCCGGTGCGCCGGTGTCCTGTGCGATCTGGTGGATCTGCTCGTCCTGGTCTGCGATGGCGGTACCCATGTTTGCTTTCCGGTCGTTGCTTCGGCGATGACGCGCGGGCTGACTTGCGCGGCGAGTGACCACTATAGGAAACGCGTCGGAACAATCCAGCCTTGTTGCAAAGCTTTCAATGGGTCACCTGCGCAGCATCAAAACGGTGCTGTTGCCAGTGCAGACACTGCACCCGGCAATGATCATTTGCCCCAGTTCGCGGGCATGCTCTGCAGGCCGATGGCGGCGCCCGACGTATCGGTCACGCGTGCCAGTTCGCGATACGCAATCGCCTGCACGCGCTCGGGCAGCGGCACGAATTTCGCACGCGCGGCCAGCTCGTCGCCGTGGAAGTAACCCCACGTCAGGAACTTCAGCGCGGCCAGCGTGCGCGGCCCCGATGCGCTGACTGCCGGCACGACAATGAAGGTGCCCATCGTGATCGGCCACGTCTCGGCACCCGGCAGGTTGACCAGCGGCGCAGTGAAATCCCCCTTGCGGTTCCAAGCGCTCTGCATCACCGCTTCGCGAAAGCCGCTCACCTGGGCGCTGACAAAGCGGCCCGCCAAATTGCGTAGCTGCACGCCGCTCAGGTCGTTGTCGAGGATGTAGTTGTAGTCGACATAACCAATGGCGCCGGATGTAGCCTGCACCGCTTTGACCACATCGCCGCTGCCCTTTGCGGCCGTGAAGCCCGCAGGCCAATTGATGGTCGACTTGGTGCCGTAAGCGCTTTTCCAATCGGCGCTGACTGCGCTCAGATAATCGGTGAAGTGGTACGTCGTGCCAGAGCCATCGGAGCGCACGACGGGATGGATCTTCAACTTGGGCAGCGTCACGCCCGGGTTAAGCGCACGCAGCTCCGGCGCATCCCAGCTCTCGACCTTGCCGAGGAAGATCTGCGCCAGCAGTTCGCCCGTCAGTTTGAGCTGACCGCGCGGCACACCCGGCACGTTCACAAACGGCACCGCACCTGTCACCACCGACGGCACGCAGACGAGGCCTGCCTTGGCAGCCTCCGCGCTGGAGAGCGGCACGTCAGACGCACCAAAATCCACCGCGCCCGCGCGAATGCGCTTCAGGCCTTCTCCCGAACCTACCGCGTCATAGCTGAGCGCAACGCCCGACGATGCGGCATACCCTGCCGACCAGACGCGATAGACCGGCGCAGCGGCGGTCGAACCTGCGCCGCGCACATCGGCGCGTGCGAGGGGCGGCAAGCCCGCAGCCGCAATGGCAAGGGCGAGGGCGAGAACAGCGTGCTTGAACATGGGCGGAGCTGCGGGCTGCAGAAGACGCAAAGCGTGCGATTGTAGCGACGCGCCTGTGACAGCACGGCGTGCAGCCCTGATAGAGCCCATCTACAACATGGGGATCTGTTGTAAGACGTTCCGCAAACGTTGGGCGGAGTAGGGGGTGGGGTCGGCGGTTTTGTTTAGGGCCGGCCGATCCCAGGCCATCGGTCAGGCGACGGCGCTGGCTGCATCGGCTTTGATCAAGCCTTCCGCCGTCAACGCTTCAACCACCTGCGGCCGCGCACCTACCCGCGCCATATACGCCTGCACGTTCGGATACGCGCTCATCGGCAGCGCCAGGAAGTTCGTCCAGTTCAGCACCGCAAAGGCATAAGCGTCGGCCACGCTGTACGTGTCGGCCAAGTACGGCTGTTTGGCGAGGCGGGCGTCGAGTTCGGCAAAGCGCTTGGCGAGCTTGTCCTTGGCACCCTGGCGGGTGGCTTCCGGCGTTTCCTTGTACCAGAGCGGCCCGAAGCCCTTGTGCAGCTCGGTGCTGACAAACGTGAGCCATTCGATCACGGCCAGGCGGTGCGCGCTGCCCGGCTTGCCGATCAGGGCCTGCGCGGGGTCGAGGTCGGCCACGTATTGCAGCAGCGCGGCGGCTTCGGTGTGGCGCGAGCCATCGGCCAGCTCCAGCAGCGGCACGTAGCCGCGCGGCGAGATCGTGTAGAAATCCGTGCCGTCGGCGGTGAGGTGCTTGGCCAGGTCAACGGCGGTCAGGTCAAACTGCGCACCCACTTCGCGCAGGGCGATATGAACGGCCAGCGAGCAGGCGCCGGCGGAGTAGTAGAGCTTCATGGTTGTCATCTCGTGAACGGGTTGGGAGCCGCCGACGGCGGCGGTGACGACACTGTAGGATTGCGCCGTTGCCAATGAAATAGGCGAAGAAGCAAATCATGCTTGCACAGACGCAATACAGACTAAGCGCGGCAGACCTTGAGATCGTGCTGGCGATGGTGCGCACGGGCACGCTGGCAGCGGCGGGCGAGCGGCTTGGCGTGGATGCGTCCACCGTGTTCCGGTCATTGCAGCGCATTGAGCGCGGGCTGGGCGCCACGCTGTTTGCGCGTTCGCGTACGGGCTATCTGGCAGGCGATTTGGCGCACGCGCTGGCGGAACAGGCGGAGCAGGTGGAGTCGGCGCTCGAGGCCGCGCGATCGGCGGTGCACGCGGTGCCGGATCAGGTGTCGGGCACGGTGCGCATCACCACCACGGACACGATCTTGGTCGGCATGGTCGCGCCCGCGTTGAAGGCGCTGCAGGCCGAGCATCCGAATCTGAGTTACGACCTTCGTGTGAGCAACGAGCTGGCCAGCCTGACGCGGCGCGATGCCGACATTGCCGTGCGGGCCACACGGCGTCCGCCGCAGCATCTGGTGGGAAAGCACATCGGGTCGATTCGCGTGGGGCTGTACGCCGGGCGCACGAGCGGCATCACCTACGCCGATGTCGAAGCCGGCCGAACGCCGTGGCTCGCGATTGACGACGCCATTCCGGATCACCCATCAGTCAGTTGGCGCAAGCGGCATTTCCCCAAAGTCATGCCCACGTACTTCGTCAACAGCCTGCAGATCGCGGCCGAGATGGTCGGCATGGGCATGGGCGTCGGGATCCTGCCCGTGGTGATGGCACAGGAACGCCGCGATCTGGTGACATTGCGGGATCTGCAAGATGCCAATCAATCAGAGCTATGGCTGCTGACGCATCCGGAATCGCGCCATCTGCGGCGGATTGCCGTGGTGTATGGGCACTTGGCGCAGATGCTGCGTTTGCCGTAGTTCAGTTGGCAGCAATGGCCGCGGCGATCGGCTGGTCTTCGGGAATGAGCACGGCGCGGCGGCGCAGATCCTCCGTCGTTTCGCCATTGCCATCGGGCCGCCAGCCTGGTGGGCGGAACAGATATCCAAGCACTTCGCTGGCTGAGCGCGCAGTCTTCAGGTCTTGCCACAGCCCGCGCCAATGTGCGAATTCGATCACCAGCAGGTTGTATGTGCGCATCGGGTGCACGAGACCGTAGCGGCAGGGCACGTCCTTGCGCTCAGGGATGTACGTGCCGAACAGCCGGTCGAACACGATCAGCACGCCGCCGTAGTTGCCATCCAGGTATTCGAGGTTGGATGCGTGATGCACGCGATGTGCCGAGGGGGTGTTCAGTACCCATTCCAGGGGCCCAAGGCGGGGGATCCACGTGGCGTGAATCCAGAACTGGTACAGCAGATTGAGTGACAGCAGCATCAGCACGATGCGCGGAGGCATGCCCAGCAACGGCGCCAGCGCAAAGAAGGCGAGGGTACCGGTCAACCGTCCCGTCCAGCCGAAGCGGTAGGCGGCCGAGAGGTTCAGATCATTCGGCGAATGGTGGATGGCGTGCGTACACCAGAACCAGCGCACCCGGTGCGCGGCGCGGTGGTACCAGTAGTAGCAGAACTCCTGGCCGAGAAAGCACGCAACCCAGCCCGTCCAGTGATCCATCGGAAGCGTCCAGAGACGATGCTGGTAGACCCATTCCAGGCCTTGCGTCCAGAACGCCAGCGGCAGCAGCCAGCGCAGTGGGTACTCGCGTACCAGGAAATCCACCACCGACACGCCGGCGGCCTTCCAGTCGTAGTTGGTCCAGCCGTTTCGCAAGGACAGCACGACAGCCTCGGCCAGTGACGACACCAGCACGAGCACGACGGCAATCTTCAGGATGGTGAACAGCACGGCCATGGCGCTGGGCTCCCGGCTCCGTAGGAATGCCAGCGACGGTACTGCAAACGGTGCCGGGGCGGCAATTGGGGCCGACGCGCGGGCGTCTTACAACGTATTCACGATTCACCGCCCCCAGGTGTTGTTGCGGTTGTGCAGAAAGATGTGCACGCCCCCGCTCTTGTCTTGTGCCACGCCCGCGCTGCCCCAGAGGTAACGCGTCAGGCCGCCCGGGTCCTTGCCGAGTTTGCTGGCGATCCAGCGGCGGTGGCGTTCTTCCACGACGCCGATGTCATCGTACGAAACCGGCTGCGCCAGCTCAACGAATACGCTGACCAAAGCATCGGCCTCAAACCGCAGGCTGACGGTCACGGGCGTGGTGTCGTCCAGCGCCGCCACTGTCGCGAATTGGCAGGGGACGTCTTTTCCCTCAACGCTTACGGACCGCACAGGCCCGACTGCAAAGCGCGAGGGCAGGGCATCGGCTGTTGTTTGCGGCGTGATGCGGATGTCAGCGAACCGGATGTCTCCGGTGGCGGGGTCGATATGGAAGGCGTCGTGCATGGGCTTCGGTTTGAAGGGAGTGGATTGCCTGGGCAATCACATGATGAGTTTCCTTTTATAGCAGCCATCCCCCCCGTGGGGGCGGGCTTTGCCGCCTCAAGTTCGCCTGCGCGGTGCCGTAGCAGCTTGGGTGGCCCCCGACAGCCAGCAGTCGGTTCTGGAGGGCGCTGCGGCAAATACCGTACGCAGTCAGATTCATGGAAAACGTTTGGCCTAGAAGAATCATGATCTCCTCTCTCCGCACCCGAATTCTCCTCATCTCATCGGCCACCGTGGTCGGTGCCCTCGCGCTGTCCGGCGCAGCCACGTATTCCATCGTGCGTTCGAACACGATGGAATCGATCGATCAGAACCTCGCAGCCATTGCCAGCGGCAACACGCTCGCCATCGACAAATGGGTCGCGGCGAAGGCGCAGGCCGTAAAGGCCACCGCCGGCGTGATCGAGCACGGAGACCCGCAAGGCTTCGGCAAGCACATGGGCGACGCCAACGGCTTCCCCATCATCACGATCGGCTGGACTGACAAGAGCTTCATCTCGACCAGCGCCACCACGCCCAAGGACTACGACCCGACCGGCCGCCCCTGGTACAAGCAAGCCCTTGCCGCAGGCCAACTGCTCGTCACCAAGCCCTACGGCGACGTGTCGACCGGCGTGCCGTACGTTTCATTTGCTGCGCCGCTCGTCAAGAACGGCGAAACCACCGGCGCGCTCTCCGGTGCCGTGCCGCTGGATGGCGTGCGCGAGGTGGTGGCAGCGGTACACCCGACACCGTCGAGCCTCGCCTTTGTGGTCGCCAAGGATGGCCAGGTGATCGCCCACCCCGATGCAAAATTGATGCTCAAGCCGGCCACCGACGTGGCGGCCTCGCTCACCGTCGATACGCTGGCCAACCTGGCCAAAGCCACCACGCCGCTGGAGGTCGACCTGGCTGGTGCACCGAAACTGCTCAAGGCGCAGGCCGTGCAGGGCACCGACTGGTATCTCGTGATTGCGCTGGACAAGGCCGAGGCCACCGCCGGTTTGCGCAACGTCGTCAAGGCGCTGGCCGTGGCCATGGTGCTGCTGACACTGGCTGCCGTGGGCATCGCCGCGTTCTTCACGTCGCAGTCGTTCCGCCGCCTCTCGGAGGTGCGTGATGCGATGGACACCATCGGCTCCGGCGGTGGCGACCTCACGCACCGCCTGCCCGTGGTCGGCAACGATGAGGTCGCGCAGATCAGTGCCTCGTTCAACACGTTCATCGACAAGATCGGCGAAGTGCTGCTGGACGTGCGCGCCAGCGTCGACAGCATGAAGTCCGCCACCGGCGAGATCGAAGCGGGCAACCGTGATCTGTCCAACCGCACCGAAGTCTCGGCCAGCAACTTGCAGGAAACCTCTGCCGCGTTGACCGAACTGACGACCAGCGTGAAGAACTCCGCCGATGCGGCCGTGCAGGCCACACGCCTGGCCAGCGACGCCAGCGATGCCGCCACGCGCGGTGGCGACGTGGTCTCCAGCGCGGTCAGCACGATGGACGAGATCGCCAAATCGTCGGCGCGCATTACCGAAATCATCGGCGTGATCGACAGCATTGCGTTCCAGACCAACATCCTGGCGCTGAACGCCGCGGTGGAAGCCGCCCGTGCCGGCGAGAACGGCCGCGGCTTTGCCGTGGTGGCCGGCGAGGTGCGCACACTGGCGCAGCGCAGCGCCACGGCCGCCCGCGAGATCAAAGACCTGATCCAGGCATCGGAAGCCAGCGTGAAGACCGGCGCGCAACGCGTGCAGGCCGCCGGCGCAACGATGCAGGAAATCGTGCAGGGCATCGAGCGTGTCGCCCGCATCATTGGCGAGATCGACGGCGCGATGCACGAGCAGAGCACCGGAATCAGCCAGATCGATCGCAGCGTCGCCGAGATGGACCAGGCCACGCAGCAGAACGCCGCGCTGGTGGAGCAGTCGACGGCTGCATCGTCGATGCTCAACGAGCAAGCGCAGGGCTTGGCACGCACGGTCGGGCTGTTCAAGCTGCGTAGCGCCTGACGCGCCGTACCCCTCTTCACCGCGCCCGGGCCTGGTGCTCCTTTGCCTAGAATGGAGCCCCGGCAACTTCCCCCGCGCCTCTTGCCTCCGGCGGACGTTGCCTGACCTCAACGCTCCGCCGGTATGCCCAATGTGCTGATCCTCGGTGGCCGCGCGCCGGTGGCGCTCGACCACGCCCGCCGCTTTGCCCACCAGGGGTGGACGGTCTGCATTGCCGACAGCATTCCGTGCCAGATCAGCGGCGCCTCCAGAGCGGTCGCGGCCACGTTTCGCATTGCATCGCCGCGCCATGCGCCTGCGCAGTTCGCGGCGGACCTTGCACGCATCGTGAACGAACGGTCCATCAATCTGGTGGTGCCGACCTGCGAGGAAGTCTTTTTCGTATCGCGCTATCGGCATCACTTGCCTAGCCACGTGCGGGTGCTGGCTGAAGACTTTGACAAGCTGCGCGCGGTGCACAGCAAATGGACGTTCCTTGAACTTGCGCAGGATTGCGGTGCAGATGTGCCGGTCTCCGCGCGGGTGCGCACGTTGGCCGAAGCGCGCGCCTGGGCAGGCGGGCGCCCGGTCGTGCTCAAGCCGGAGTTCTCGCGCTTTGGCGTGCATGTGCGCCTGTATCGCAACGGCATTCCCGACGACGCACCGCCGCTGGCCGACCTGGGCGCGTGGGTGGTGCAGAGCTTGGTGGCGGGGCAGGAATTCTGCTCGTACAGCGTGGCCGATCGCGGCCGACTCGTAGCCCATGCGCTGTATCGCCCAGACTGGCGCATGTCGACCAGCGCGAGTTTCTACTTCGCGCCTGCGCGCATCGACGCGGTACGCGGCTTTGTCGCCAACTTCGCGCGCAAGCTGGACTTCACGGGGCAGCTCTCGTTCGACTGGATCCAGCAGGCCGATGGCCGCGTGAGCCCGCTCGAATGCAACCCGCGCGCGACCAGCGGCTGCCACCTGTTCGGCCTTGACGATGCTCTGCCCGCCGCGCTGGCCGGCACGCTCGACGGTTGCATCGAACCGTCGCCCGGTGTGCCGCGCATGGCGGCTGCGGTGATGGCATCGGCGGGGCTGTGCGATGCGGTGCGTCACGGCAGGCTGCACCAATGGGGCCAGGACTGGCGTGCCGCCACCGACGTCATCGCCACGCCGGGCGACCGCGGCCCACTGTGGGGCGGCGTGTGCGATCTCGCCGCCTATGCGCGCATGGCGATCGCGCAGCGTTGCAACATGCGCGAAGCTGCCACGCAAGACATCGAGTGGGACGGCCAGGAGCTACCCGAGGTATGAATGCGCCCGGCGCCGTGCCGCATGCATGCTTTGCCGACAAGGCGGGCGCGTTCCTGCACGTGCATCGCGGGCAGGCGTCGCTGCCGTTCGTCGCCAATCTGGTGACGCAGGTCGACGTGGTGGAGGCCGGCAGTTTGCCGCTGCCGGTAACGATCAACGGCAGTGAGGATCGCGCCGGTCATGCCGAGAATGCCTGGGTCTGCTCGCCCGTCACCACGTATGGCCGCTATGCAGCGGAAGAGTCCGAGCGGTTGATGCCGCGTATGCTGCGGCCGCTCTTGCGCGGTGCGATCGGTCTGGCCGATGCATGGATGCGGCATGCGCAACTGGACCGGGCGGTGGCCGTCAACAACTGGCTCGTCAGCACGAACCTGTATCCATCGGCAGGGGCGTTCGATCTGGACGCGCTGGTGCGTACGTGCCGCGACCGGTGGCCCGGCCGTGCGATCTGGCTGCGTTCGCTCAACACGATCCAGCATGCCGACTGGCTGCGCGCCACCACGGCCGCTGGCTTCGATTTGATCCCCACGCGGCAGGTCTATCTGTTCCAGCACCTGCAACGTTCGTCGCGCGCGTCGGAGCTGCGTCGTGACCTGCGGCGCGACCTCAAGCTGCTCGGCTCGACACCGCTGACGTTCGTGTCGCACGACGCCTTTACCGATGCCGATTTCGCGCAGGCCGAGCGGCTGTATGCGCAGCTCTATCTCGACAAGTATTCCGCGCTGAACCCGCGCTATACGGCAGCGTTTCTGCGTGCTTGGCATGCGGCAGGATTGCTCGAGTGCGCGGGCTTTCGCGATGCGCAGGGCGTGCTGCGCGCGGTGGTCGGCGTGTTTGGGCAAGGGCCGTTGCTGACGGCGCCCATCGTCGGATACGACACGACGTGGCCGCAGCAGGCAGCGCTGTATCGCCTGCTGATGGCGCACGTGCTGCGCCTGACCATCACGCGCGATGCCGAACTGAACCTGAGCGCCGGCGCTGCCCACTTCAAGCGCCTGCGCGGCGGCGTGCCGGCCATTGAGATGAGCGCCGTGTACTGCCGGCATCTGCCGCCCGCCACGCGCCGTGCCATCGCCGTGCTGCGCGCCCTCACAACCCGGATCGGCGTGCCGATCATGCAACGCTTTCAGTTATGACTGCCTGGAACGCCACGCTGCTGCGAGGTTGGTATCCCGTTGCCGAAGCGCACCGCCTGCGCGACAAGCCAACGCGCGTGACGGTATTTGGCCGCGCGGTGGTGCTTGCGCGGTTGCCCTCGGGCGGCCTGCTTGCGCTTGATGACCGCTGCCCGCATCGGCATGTGCCGTTGTCCGATGGGCAGCTCGTCGGCGAGACACTGCAGTGCAAGTACCACGGCTGGACGTTCGGCGCCGACGGCCGCTGCACTGCCATGCCGGGCATGTGCCCGGGCGCCGCTGTGCCCGCCGTGCAAGTGCACGCGTGGCAGGCGTTCGAGCACGACGGGCTGATCTGGATGAGCGCGCGGGCGCCAGGTGAAGCTGCCTCTGCCGCGTTGCCGGCGTTCCTGAATCGCTTGAAGGCCGGCAGCCGGCGCTTTCTGTGGAGCACGCTGTGGCAGGCCCGCCCGGCCGATGCGCTGGAGAATTTTCTGGACCCGCTGCATACGCATCTCGTCCACCCGGGCCTCGTGCGCAGCCATGGCGGGCGCCAGCCTATGACGGTGACCGTCACCCAGTCGGCAGATGGCTTGCAGGTGGACTACACCGGCCAGGCGCAGCAAAGCGGTCTGCTGTACCGCCTGTTCGAATCGCCCCGCAGGATGGAGCGCGCGCATTTCGGTATCGCTGCGCCTGCTACCGCCCAGCTCGAATACCGCTACGCCAACGGCAGCGCGCTGTATTTCACGCTGCACTTCACGCCCGAAGACGAGATGCGCACGCGCCTGTTTGCCACGCTGCATGTGGAAAACCGCTGGGCGCCTGCCTGGGCCGTGCGCTGGTTCGTCTGGCCGTTCCTGTATCGCGTGGCGGAGCAGGACCGCCGCGTGGTTGAGGCGCAGGCTGCCAACAGCGCGCGCTTTGGCCGCCAGGACGGCATTTCCACCGAACTCGATCTCGTGCGGCCCATGCTGGACGCGGTGTGGATGCCCAGCGGCAAGCCTGTGGAGCCGGGCGAGCAGGTGATGCAGATGTGGCTGTAGCGCGCCGTGCCGTTACATTGACCGTCCGTCGAAGTGGGTGACCGGCACGCTGGCCAGATCGATGTCTTCCAGGCAGCGCACGTTGACGGCAATCATCGGTGTGCCGTCGGGCATGACGCCTTCGGCATACGGATGAATGCCGCACGTCGGGCAGAAGCGGTGTTTGATCACATGCTTGCGGAAGAGATAGGTGCTGGCGTTATCTTCCGGCGTAAGCAGCCGCACCTTGTCACGCGCCACGAACCACAGCAGCGAGCCCTTGCGCTGGCAGATCGAGCAGTTGCACGCCATGGCGTTTTCCGGATGGCCTTCCACTTCGAACGCGACGTTGCCGCAGTGGCAGCTTCCCTTGTGTGTCATGCCGGTCTCCTTGGTATGAGTAGTTTGTGGGGGCTTGGCGCCGTCCACTATAGGCGAGCCGGTCGGCGCACGACGTCTGCTTTCTCAGGAGTCGCCCTAGGTCTCTGCCTCCGTGCAGCGATGCGACAATCGCCGCGAGTCGACCACACGAACGCCCCACGGACCGCCGCGCCTTGACGGCGACCGCGTCAAGAGGAGCCATCATGCACCGCCATCGTCTTGTTGCTGTGATTCGGGCGGTTTCTGCCGCCGCCATCTTCGCCGGCAGCGCCGGCGCGTTTGCGCAAGCGTCGGAACCGGCGGCGATTCCCCCCTCGGCGCCACCGCTCTCGGCGCAGATCATCAACATGGGCGGCATGACCCCGGACGAGATCGGCCCCGTCATCGCCGAGATGGGTACGCTGCGCACGAAGACCCTGGTGACGGCGGCCAACGGCACGGTCGGCATCCAGGTGGGCACCGTGGCCAAGCACACGCATACGTACTCGGACGAGATCCAGTACGTGATGTCGGGTACGGCCACCGTCTGGCTCGACAACGGGTCGCGCGAAGTCCGGGCGGGCGATCTGATCGTGATTCCGCGCGGTGTGGTGCACGGAACGCTGACCACCAGCACGGATTTCAAGGCGATGGCGATCAAGCTGCCGCCGCAGCGCGCGGGCGATACGCACAAGGTGCCGTGATATCTGCGCCGTGATCTGCGGGATGTTGGCCTGGGTCAGGGCGGGATAAAAACACCATCCCTTACAATGGCGCCCTCCTCAAGAGTCCATCGCCATGTCCGCCCCGCTCGCCAACGACACCTTCCTGCGCGCCCTGCGCCGCCAGCCCACCGACTACACGCCGCTGTGGCTAATGCGCCAGGCGGGCCGCTATCTGCCCGAGTACAACGCCACGCGCGCGCGGGCCGGCAGCTTTCTCGGCCTGGCCAAGTCGCCGGCATATGCGACGGAAGTGACGCTGCAGCCGCTGGATCGCTATCCGCTGGACGCGGCGATTCTGTTCTCCGACATCCTGACCGTGCCCGATGCCATGGGCCTGGGCCTGTCGTTCGCGCAGGGCGAGGGCCCGCGCTTCGCCAAGCCGGTGCGCACGGAGTCCGATGTGGCGGCGCTGTCCGTGCCGGACATGTCGTCGCTGCAATACGTGTTCGACGCCGTGGCGGAAATCCGCCGGGCGCTCGTGCAGGACGGCCGCCAGCGTGTGCCGCTCATCGGCTTCTCGGGCAGCCCGTGGACGCTCGCCTGCTACATGGTGGAAGGCGGTGGCTCCGACGATTTCCGCACCGTCAAGTCGATGCTCTACGCGCGCCCGGACCTGATGCACCGCATCCTGGAGATCAACGCGCAGGCTGTGATCGACTATCTGAACGCACAGATTGAGGCCGGTGCCCAGGCTGTGCAGGTGTTCGATACCTGGGGCGGGGCGCTGGCCGATGGCATCTACCAGGAGTTTTCGCTGGCTTACATGGCGCGCGTGGTGAAGGGTATTCGCCCGGGGGCCGACGGCCAGCGCGTGCCGGTCATCCTGTTCACCAAGGGCGGTGGCCTGTGGCTCGAAGCCATGGCCGAGACCGGTGCCGACGCGCTGGGCGTCGACTGGACCGTCAACCTGCAGCTTGCTCGCCAGCGAACGGCAGGGCGCGTCGCTCTACAGGGCAACCTTGACCCGACGGTGCTGTTTGCCGAACCCGACGCGATTCGCGCCCAAGTGCGCCGCGTGCTGGAAGACTACGCAGCCAGCGGCAACAGCGACGGCCACATCTTCAACCTCGGCCACGGTATCTCGCAGTTCACGCCGCCCGAAGCCGTGTCAGTGCTGGTGGACGAGGTGCACAGCTTCAGCCGCGCCCTGCGCACGAAAGCGAAGTAACACGTGTGAGATCAATGTTGCGGTGCGATAGCGTTTGAATTGGGCCGCGGTAGTGCGTGAAGCCGAGGGCACGGGTGGAATCTTCGCCGCTTTGGTGCAATAAGGGTGAGTGACTACTCGCGTGCGGGTGGCCCCATCTGGCCCGAGAGGGGTGTCAAGCGATTTATTTCGCGCTTTCTGGTGCGTACCAGCCTGTCAAGACTTGACTTATGCACAAAGCTGTCGCGGCTGGTTCTTTCCGCGGCGCAACAGGGGTGGCAGTGTGCATCCAACGCATAAGTGTTTGATTTTTCTGAAAGAAAGCCGCGTGCGCGTAAATCGTGCAAGCTAGAAAAACGGTGAATCCATTGGCCTTGGTGGGCGCGGAAGGCGACTTTTCAACAAAGTTATCCACAGGCTGTGTGGATAGCCCGGAAAACGGTCGCCGATCAGGGCGCCAGGGCGCAAACCTCAAGTAACACTTGAACATTGAGCCGGCCACGACAATGGCTGTGAAGGCAAGGTGAGATGGGCAAGACGCATTTCCCAGGTGCAGGATCCGCCGCTGCATCGCAACATTCCCTTTGCAATTCAACCGTTTGCGCTTTGCATGACCACCGCCCAAGTCGACGCTGCGTTCTCTGATCCCAAGGCGTCGACCGCCATCGTGCGCGTGGTGATCGATACGCCGCTCGATGCGGTGTTCGACTACCGGTGCGGGTCGCCTGTGCTTCCCGGGCACCTTGTGGTCGTGCCGTTCGGCAATCGTCGTGTGGTGGCGTTGGTGGTCGAAACTGCCGCGACCACCGATGTGCCGCAAGAGAAACTGCGCGATGTCGAGCGTGTGCTCGACTGGGTACCGCCGCTCGACGGCGAATGGCGTGCTCTGGCCGAATTTGCAGCTGGCTATTACCACCGTGCCCTCGGCGAGGTGACGTTGCCGGCACTGCCGCCGCTCTGGCGCACGCCCGGCAGCTGGGACAACCTCGCACGCCAAGCCAACGAAACCGTCTACGTGATGTTCGAGCCGGCACGGGCCGCGTTGCTGGACAGCATTCCGAAACGTGCGTCCGGCGCCATGCGCTTGGCCGAAGCGCTGACCGGCGATGGCGAGCTGTCCACCAGCGCTGCCGTCGAACTGCACGGGCAAGCCGTCGCTAAGCTGCGGGATTGGGCAGCCGTTGGCTGGCTGCGCGCAGAACTGCGGCCGAAGGCGCTGTTGCCGCAACCGCTCGAATTGCCAGCACCGTCCGTGGCACCCGCCCTGAACGATGAACAGGCCGCCGCCGTGGCGGCCATTGCCCAAGCGGGCGCGGCCGGCACGTTCAGCCCATTCCTGCTTTACGGCGTTACGGGCAGCGGCAAGACCGAGGTCTACCTGCACGCCATCGCCGACGCCCTGGCGCGGGACCCGACCGCGCAGGTGCTGATGCTGGTGCCCGAGATCAACCTGACACCGCAACTGGAAGCACGCATTGCGGCGCGTTTTCCCGGGGTGCCGATGGCGGCGCTGCACAGCGGCCTGGCCGAACAGCCGCGCGCGCTGAACTGGCTCGCAGCGCATCGCGGCGAGGCCCGCATCGTGCTCGGCACGCGGCTGGCGATGTTGGCGTCGCTGCCCAACCTCGCGCTCATCCTCGTCGACGAAGAGCACGACACGTCGTACAAGCAGCAAGAAGGGTTGCGCTATTCCGCACGCGACCTGGCGCTATGGCGTGCCAAGCAACGCAACATCCCTGTCGTGCTGGGCTCGGCCACGCCGTCGCTGGAAACCTGGTGGCGCGCGGAGCAGGGCCCCACCACGCGCCTGACGCTCTCGCAACGTGCGCAGGCTGAAGCGGTGCTGCCGAGCGTATCGCTGATCGACTTGAATCTGGAGCGCCGCGCTGGGCGTGAGATTCGCGATGGGCTGTCCAAACCGCTCGTCGATGCAATTGCCGATCGCCTGGCGCGCGGCGAACAGAGCCTGCTGTTTCTCAACCGCCGTGGCTACGCGCCCGTGCTCTCGTGCGACGCGTGTGGCTGGCTCTCGGGCTGCCCGCGTTGCTCGGCGTACCTGGTGCTGCACAAGCCCGAACGGCGCCTGCGCTGCCACCACTGCGGGTATGAATCCCGCATCCCGCATCACTGCCCCGACTGCGGCAACGTCGACATCGCCCCGCTTGGGCGCGGTACACAACGCATCGAAGAGACGCTCGGCGAGCTGTTCCCGCAGGCCCGCGTCGCCCGCATCGACGCCGATTCCACTCGCCGCAAAGGCAGCGCCGAAGCACTGTTCGACACCGTGCACGAAGGCAGCGTCGACATCCTGATCGGCACGCAGATGGTCGCCAAGGGGCATGACTTTCAGCGCGTGACGCTGGTGGGCGTGGTCGCGCCGGACTCTTCACTGTTCTCGCACGATTTCCGCGCTGGGGAGCATCTCTTTGCCTCGCTGATGCAGGTGGCAGGCCGGGCGGGCCGGGCTGGCTTGGCCGGGGAGGTGCTGATTCAGACCCGGTATCCGGATGCCCCCGCGCTGCAGGCGCTGGTTCGGCACGACTACGGCGGATTTGCGCGGCAATTGCTGCGCGAACGCAAACAAGCCGGGTTGCCGCCGTTTGCCTATCAGGCGCTGCTGACCACCGAGCACAAGGAAGTGGCGCGCGCGCTGGAGTTTTTGGGCACTGCGCGTTCTGCGGGTGAATCCTTGGCGGCCGAATTGGGTGCGCCGGTGTTTTTGCATGATCCGGTGCCGATGACGATGGTGCGGCTGGCTAACCGCGAACGCGCGCAGTTGCTGGTGGAGTCGGCTTCTCGGGCGGCTTTGCAGAAGTTCTTGACCGCATGGACCGAGGGGTTTGCTGGGATCGGCAAGACTGTGAAGGGGGTGCGGTGGCAGTTGGAGATTGATCCTTTGAGGATTTGAGGCTTGGTGGTCCATCCCCCCTTTCGTTCCCTGCCGGGACCGACTCACTTTTCTTTGTCTTGCCAAAGAAAAGTAAGCAAAAGAAAGGCGCGCCCGAGATGGCGACCCACTCCTTGAATTTTCGTAACCGGGCGGAGGCGGGGAAAACTCGCTGCGCTCAGACAGTTCCCCGCCTTTTTTCCGCCCGCTTACGAAAATTCAAGGCGCCATCAAGGGCTCAACGTCAAAAGAGAAAGGCCAACCCATCGCGCGGTTGGCCTTGTCGTTTGGGTCAGCGCCCAGATGGTTCGGCTTTTGTCCTTTGACTTTCCTGCCCTAGATGGCGCCTTGAATTTCTGTTGCAGGGAGGAAAAGGAGGGGAGGCTGTCTGAGCGCAGCGAGTTTGCCTCCCCTCCCTCCCTGCGACATAAATTCAAGGAATCCTTCGCCATCTCGGGCGCGCATTTCTTTGCTTACTTTCTTTGGGCAAGACCAAAGAAAGTGAGTCAGCCCCGGTAGGGGATGAAACAGGGGATGCGCCAAAAACAAAAAAACAAGCCCACAAATCGACCCCAAGCATCTCCAACATCACCTGCGGTTGCACCCCAATCTACCCATTTCGAACCAAGGGGTTTCACTAGGTTGCACCTTCAAGATCGCCAGGCGTATGATCCGCCCAATTTGCCGGCCACAAGCTAGGCAATGGCAGCTCTGGATAGGAACCCACATGGCTACAACCACCCTCGGGGTCAAGCTGGACGATGCTTCGCGTGAACGCCTCAAGCGCGTTGCGCAGTCCATTGACCGCACGCCGCACTGGCTGATCAAGCAGGCGATCTTCACGTATCTGGACCAAGTGGAGCGGGGGCAGCTGCCAACTGACGCAAACGGCACGGCGGCGGATGGCCTCCCGTCCGCCGCCGCAGCCGTCTCGGACGTGCACGAGGGTGACGAACCCGCGGTGCAACCGTTCCTCGAATTCGCACAAAGCGTGCAACCGCAATCGGTCTTGCGCGCTGCCATCACCGCCGCTTATCGCCGGCCGGAAACCGAAGCGATTCCGATGTTGCTGGAGCAGGCCCGTCTGCCGGGCGCGCTCGCCTCGGAAGCCAAGCAGCTGGCCCGCGATCTGGCCGGCAAGCTGCGCACGCAAAAGGTCGGCAGCGGCCGCGAAGGTCTGGTGCAGGGCCTGATCCAGGAATTCTCGCTGTCGAGCCAGGAAGGCGTGGCGCTGATGTGCCTGGCCGAGGCGCTGCTGCGCATTCCCGACAAGGCCACGCGCGACGCATTGATCCGCGACAAGATCAGCAACGGCAACTGGTATTCGCATGTCGGCCAGAGCCCGTCGCTGTTTGTGAATGCCGCCACCTGGGGCCTGTTGCTCACGGGCAAGCTGGTCGCCACGCATAACGAAGCGGGGCTGTCCAAGGCGCTCACGCGCATCATCGGCAAGAGCGGCGAGCCGCTGATCCGCAAGGGCGTGGACATGGCGATGCGCCTGATGGGCGAGCAGTTCGTCACTGGCGAAACCATTTCCGAAGCGCTGGCCAACGCGCGCAAGTTCGAGGCCGAAGGCTTCCGCTACTCCTACGACATGCTCGGCGAGGCCGCGATGACGGAGGAAGACGCGCAGCGCTACCTCGCGTCGTACGAGCAGGCCATCCGCGCGATCGGCCAGGCGTCGGGCGGGCGCGGCATCTACGAAGGGCCGGGCATCTCGATCAAGCTGTCGGCGCTGCATCCGCGCTACTCGCGCGCGCAGTACGACCGCACCATCAACGAGCTGTACCCGCGCGTGAAGGCGCTGGCGACGCTGGCCCGCGAATACGACATCGGCATCAACATCGATGCGGAAGAGGCCGACCGCCTGGAGCTGTCGCTCGACCTGCTGGAGCGCCTGTGCTTTGCGCCCGAGCTGGCCGGCTGGAACGGCATCGGCTTCGTGGTGCAGGGCTATCAGAAACGCTGCCCGTTCGTGCTCGACTACATCATCGATCTGGCCCGCCGCAGCAAGCACCGCCTGATGATCCGCCTGGTGAAGGGCGCGTATTGGGACAGCGAAGTCAAGCGCGCCCAGGTCGACGGCCTGGAGGGCTACCCGGTCTACACGCGCAAGGTCTATACCGACGTGTCGTACCTGGCCTGCGCACGCAAGCTGCTGGCCGCGCCGGAAGCGATCTTCCCGCAGTTCGCCACGCACAATGCGCACACACTGGCGGCCATTTACCACATGGCCGGTCAGAACTATTACCCCGGTCAATACGAATTCCAGTGCCTGCACGGCATGGGCGAGCCGCTGTACGAGCAGGTCGTTGGCAACAAGCTGGGCAAGCTGAACCGCCCGTGCCGCATCTACGCGCCGGTCGGCACGCATGAAACGCTGCTGGCCTACCTCGTGCGCCGTCTGCTGGAAAACGGCGCCAACACCTCGTTCGTGAACCGCATTGCGGACGAGTCGATTCCTCTGGACGACCTCGTCGCCGACCCGGTGGCGGTGGTGGAAAAGATGCATGCCGATGAAGGGACGCTCGGCCTGCCGCATCCGAAGATTCCGCTGCCGCGCGCCCTTTACGGTGACGTTCGCGCAAACTCGTCGGGCATTGACCTGGCGAACGAGCAGCGCCTGGCGTCGTTGTCGTCCGCCCTTCTTGCCGGTACCAGCACCGTCTGGACGGCCCAGCCGACTATTGGCGATGCGCCATACGCTGGCGGCACACCGCAACCGGTGCGCAATCCGTCGGACCTGCGCGATATCGTCGGCCATGTGACGGAAGCCACCGAAGCCGACGTGGATGCCGCGCTGTCGGCCGCCACCGCCGCCGCCCCGATCTGGCAAGCCACGCCTCCGGAAGCGCGTGCTGCGCTGCTCGACCGCGCCGCCGACCTGATGGAAGGCGAGATGCAGCACCTGATGGGGCTGATCATTCGCGAGGCGGGCAAGACGCTGTCGAACGCCATCGCCGAAGTGCGCGAAGCCGTCGATTTCCTGCGCTATTACGCGGCGCAAGTGCGCGGTGGGTTCTCGAACGACACGCACCGCCCGCTGGGCCCGGTGGTCTGTATCAGCCCTTGGAACTTCCCGCTGGCAATCTTCACCGGCCAGGTGAGCGCAGCGCTTGCTGCAGGCAACCCGGTCCTGGCCAAGCCCGCTGAGCAGACCCCGTTGATCGCCGCTCAGGCCGTGCGCATCCTGCGCGAAGCCGGCGTGCCGGCCGGTGCCGTGCAACTGCTGCCGGGCCGTGGCGAGACCGTCGGCGCCGCGCTTGTGAAGGACATGCGCACCAAGGGCGTGATGTTTACCGGCTCGACTGAAGTCGCGCGCATCCTGCAGCGCACGCTGGCCGGCCGCCTGGACGCCAACGGCGCGCCGATTCCGCTGATTGCGGAGACGGGCGGCCAGAACGCGATGATCGTGGATTCGTCCGCGCTGGCCGAGCAGGTGGTGGCGGATGTGCTGTCGTCTGCGTTTGATTCGGCAGGCCAGCGTTGCTCGGCGCTGCGCGTGCTGTGCCTGCAGGATGACGTGGCCGACCGCGTGCTTGCGATGCTCAAGGGCGGCATGGCCGAACTGGCGATGGGCAATCCGGATCGCCTCGCCACCGATGTCGGCCCGGTGATCGACGCCGAAGCGCGCGACAACATCGTCGGCCACATCGAAGCGATGCGGGCCAAGGGTCGCCGCGTGCATCAGGCGCCTGTGCCGGCCGCTTGCGCGCACGGTACCTTCGTGCCTCCCACCGTCATCGAACTCGACAGCCTGTCGGACCTGACGCGCGAGATCTTCGGCCCTGTGCTGCACGTGGTGCGCTGGAAACGCTTCGGTGACAACGCCGGCCTGACCAAGCTGATCGAGCAGATCAATGGCACGGGCTACGGCCTGACGCTGGGCATCCATACGCGTATCGACGAAACCATCGCGCACGTGGTGGACCGCGCGCACGTGGGCAACCTGTATGTGAACCGCAATATCGTCGGCGCCGTGGTGGGCGTGCAGCCGTTCGGCGGTGAAGGCCTGTCGGGCACGGGCCCGAAGGCCGGCGGTCCGCTGTATCTGCTGCGTTTGCTGTCGACGTGCCCGCAGGACGGCATGCGCACTGCGCTGGAACTGACCGCTGGCGCCGGCACAGAAATCGACACCGATGCGCGCCGCGCGCTGCTGGCGCCGTTCGATGCGCTGACGGACTGGGCACGCAAGCAGTCGTCTGAGCTGGCATCGCTGTGCGAACGCCTGGCTGCGGCGTCGGCCACGGGCGCCACGGCCACGCTGCCGGGCCCGACGGGCGAGCGCAACACCTACACGCTGCTGCCGCGCGAAGCGGTGCTGTGCGTGGCGGCAGACCCGGCCGATTGGCTGCGCCAGTTGGCGGCTGTGCTGGCCGTGGGCAGCGTGGCCGTTGTGCAGGAAAACCCTGCCATCGAAGCGGTACTTCGGGGCTTGCCGGCGGCAGTACAATCGCGCGTCCGTGTGGTCGGGTCGACCGACGAAGCGGCATTTGATGCGGTGCTGCACCACGGCGATTCGGACCATCTGCGCGCCATTTGCGAAGGACTGGCACGACGTGCCGGCCCGATCGTCGGCGTGCAAGGCCTGCCGCATGGCGGGGAAGGGCTGGCGCTGGAGCGCCTGCTGATCGAGCGTTCGCTGTCGGTCAATACGGCCGCCGCGGGTGGCAACGCCAGCCTGATGACCATCGGCTGACGGGGAGCACGAGCAGGATTCGCGGTTCCATTCGCACGACGGGTGCGGATGGGATGCGAAGCGGGAGGAGGGCGACGGTGATCCCGTCGCGCTATTGATCCAAATTGCGTTTGAACTAGGAGACGCACAAATGAAATTGAAGCAACTGTGTCTGGCGGCGGCGCTGTGCGCGCTGGCGGGTGGGGCAACGACGGCGGCATCGGCCCAAGAAGTCATCAAGCTGGGCTACGCCGGCCCGATGACCGGTCCTCAAGCCCAGTACGGCAAGGACATGCAGAACGGCCTGACGCTGGCTGTGGAAGAGTTCAACGCCACCAAGCCGAAGATCGCCGGCAAGGAAGTCAAGTTCCAGCTGATCTCGGAAGACGACCAGGCTGACCCGAAGACCGGCACCACCGTCGCACAGAAGCTTGTGGACAGCGGCATCAAGGGCATGCTCGGCCACTTCAACTCGGGTACGACCATCCCGGCCTCGCGCATCTACAACAACGCCGGTATCGCAGAAATCGCGATGGCAACGGCACCGGAATACACGAAGCAAGGCTACAAGACGACGTTCCGCATGATGACTTCCGACACCCAGCAGGGTTCGGTGGTCGGCACGTACGCAGTCAAGAAGCTGGGCTACAAGAACATCGCCATCGTTGATGACCGCACCGCTTACGGCCAAGGTCTGGCAGACGAGTTCGAGAAGGCCGCCAAGGCTGCGGGCGCCACCATCGTGCGTCGCGAGTTCACCAACGACAAGGCCAGCGACTTCAAGTCGATCCTCACGCAGATCAAGGGCAAGAAGCCTGACGCCGTGTTCTACGGCGGCGCGGAAGGCCAATCGGCTCCGCTGGTCAAGCAGATGCGCGAACTGGGCATGAAGTCCACGCTGATGTCGGGCGAAATGTCCAAGACCGACGACTTCATCAAGCTGGCTGGCGCGCAATCGGCCGAAGGCGTGGTGTGCTCGCTGGCCGGTCTGCCGCTGGAACAAATGCCGGGCGGTGCTGGCTACAAGGCCCGCTATGAGAAGCGCTTCGGCACGCCGGTGCAGACGTACTCGCCGTACGCCTACGACGGCGCGATGGCCCTGATGCAAGCCATGGTGAAGGCCGGCTCGTCGGACCCGAGCAAGTACCTGCCGATTCTGGCCGCGACCAATATGCAAGGCGTGACCGCCAAGCATTACGCCTACGACGACAAGGGCGACCTCAAGGACGGCGGTATCACCGTCTACAAGGTCACCGGCGGCAAGTGGACGCCGCTGGAAAGCGTCGGCGGTAAGTAATCCGACCGGCTCTCAGCCATTCGCAGTATGAAAACCGCCCTCCGGGGCGGTTTTTCTTTGCTGGTGGCCAACGTCTCCAAACGCAGAGTTGTCGCCTTCTGCATTCAACACCATCGATCTATTGTTAAATATCGTGTAACACGGGTCTAACGCGTGTCAGTGCTTGGCTGACTTTCCCAAGTGGGTGCTTCGGGTACCATGTCGCCCATGACAGGACTTCACGATCTCTTCCCTTCGTGGCCGCCCGAACCCGGCGGTCTTTTCTGGGTCGGGCTGGCGCTGGTCGGTGCGGCGTTGTGCGGCGAGTTTGCGCGTGCGGCGCTCAAGCTGCCGCGCATCGTCGGCTACGCGGCAGCGGGGCTGGTGGCCGGCGTGCTGGGCCGCCCGCTCATCGATGCCGACATGCTCGACCAGACCCACATCCTGATCGAGATGGCGCTGGCGTTGGCGCTGTTCGAACTGGGTCACCGGTTGTCGTTCGAGTGGCTGCGTGCCAATCGTTGGCTGTTGCTGACCAGTGGCTTCGAGAGCCTGCTGACCTGGGGCCTCGTCACCTGGGTGCTGCAGCTGTTTGGCGTGGCGACGCCGGTGGCGGTGGCCGCAGGCGCCATCGCCGTGGCCACGTCCCCCACGGTGCTGCTGCAACTGAAGAACGAGCTGCGCGCCGAAGGCCAGGTGACGGAGCGGTTGCTCTCGCTGGGCGCGCTCAACAGCATCTACGCCAGCGTGCTGGTGCCGCTTACCGCGGGCTGGCTGCACAGCGAATACGGCCATTGGGCGGCGGCGCTGCTCCATCCGCTGTACCTGCTGGCAGGTTCCGTGCTCCTTGCGTGGGTGGTCGGCAAAGTGGGACATGCGTTGTATCACCGCATGGCGGGTGACGATCATTACGCATTCCTGGTGCTGGTGGGCCTGGTGCTGTTTGCGCTGGCGATGGCGAAGCTCCTCAAGCTGTCGGTGCCGCTCACGTTGCTGCTGGCAGGCGTGGTGTTCAAGCACCAGGACGATCACCCCCGCGTGTGGCCATCGCATTTCGGCAGCGCGGGCAGCATCTTGATTGTGGTGATGATCGTGTCGCTTGGCTTGCCGCTCAAGGCGTCGGACTGGGTGATCGGCGGTGTGGCGGCGGTGGCGCTGGTGCTCTCGCGCTTCATCGCCAAACTGGCGGCCACGACGGCGCTGGGCTCGTTCTCGGGCCTGTCGATGCGGCAGAGCATCGCGCTGGGCCTGGCGCTTGGGCCCATGTCGGGACTGTCATGGTTGTTGATGCACGATACGGCGGCGCTGTATCCACAAACCGGCGGGCCGCTGGCGGCCATCATTCTGTGCACGCTGGCGATCCAACAGATTGCCGCGCCGATCCTGACCGCGCGTTCGCTGCGCTGGGCAGGTGAGGTGCGACAAGACGAAGGGAGGCACTGAGCCCCATGTCCCTCGAACCGTTCTCGAAATCCGAAGCCCTGACGTTTGGCGTCGAGCTGGAACTGCAGCTCGTCAATCGCCATGACTACGACCTCGCCTCTGCGTCGCCAGACTTGCTGCGCATGCTCAAGGGCAAGGAATACCCCGGCGACATCAAACCGGAGATCACCGATTCGATGATCGAGATCTCCACCGGCATCTGCCACAGCCACGATGAAGCGCTCTGGCAATTGCGCGAGATGCGCGACCGCATGGCCGAGGCCGCCACGGCGCTGAACATCGGCATCTGCGGCGGCGGCACGCACCCGTTCCAGCAGTGGAGCCAGCGCCAGATTTCGCAATCGCCGCGCTACCAGTACATCTCGGATCTGTACGGTTACCTCGCCAAGCAGTTCACCGTGTTCGGGCAGCACGTGCATATTGGCTGCCCGAATCCGGACGATGCGCTGTACCTGCTGCACGCCATGTCGCGCTACGTGCCGCACTTCATTGCGCTGGCCGCGTCGTCGCCGTTCGTGCAGGGCGTGGATACGGGGTTTGCTTCCGCGCGGATGAACTCGGTCAGCGCCTTCCCGATGTCGGGCCGCGCGCCGTTCGTGCTGACGTGGGATGCCTTCATTGCGTACTTCGACAAGATGCACGCCACCGGCGTGATCGAGAGCATGAAGGACTTCTACTGGGACATCCGCCCCAAGCCCGAATTCGGCACGATCGAAGTCCGCGTGATGGATACCCCGCTGACTGTTGAACGCGCCGCCGCCATCGCCGCCTATATCCAGGCGCTGGGCCGCTGGCTGCTGCTCGATCGCCCGTTCATGCCCGTGGAAGACGATTACCTCGTCTACACCTTCAACCGCTTCCAGGCATGCCGCTTTGGGTTGGCCGGCGAATACGTCGACCCGGCCACGGGCAACCGCGGCGCGTTGGCCGATCACATCCTGGAAACGAGCAAGGTGCTGTCCGCACACGCCGAAGCGCTGTCGTCCGAAGGCGCGCTCGACATGGTGCGGGAGGTGGTGGAGGGGCGCGATGCGGATGCTGAATGGATCCGCGCGGCGCAACGTGAAACCCGCAACCTGCACGAGACCGTGCGACGCGGCTGCGGGCGTTGGACGCAGGCGGCAACGCAGCCCGCCTGACGCATCGAGGAACGGTCAGTCGTTGCGGACCGTTCTGGGCGCTTCAAGCCAGCGCTGCATGAACACGAGGTCGAGCCACTTGCCGTGCTTGATGGCGGCCTCGGGCATGCGGCCCACTTCCTTGAAGCCGAGCTTTTCGTGCAGGCGGATCGAACCTGCATTGGCGCCGTCGATGGCGCCCACCATCAGGTGCTTGCCCAGCGCTGCGGCACGCTCGCAGAGCGCTTCGACCAGCAGGCTGCCCAGCCCCTTGCCGCGCCAGTCGCGATGGATATGCACCGAGTGCTCGACGGTGGTGCGAAAGCCCGGGTACGGCCGGAAATCCCCAAACGATGCAACGCCTGCCACCTGCCCGCCATCATCGGCCACCAGCACCGGATACCCCTGCGTGGCACGCAAGGCCAGCCACGCGGTGCGGTCTTCCAGCGTGACCGGCGTTTCGGTGTAGATCGCGTTGGAGGTGGCGATCACGTCGTTGTAGATGGCGAGGATGGCCGGCAGGTCGGCCTCCGTTGCGTCGCGGAGCAGCATATTGTGTGAGGGCATCAATGAGTCGGACGCACCGCCAGTACGCGGCGCGCGAAGGCCCAGCATACCAAGGCGAACACGATCAGCCCAAGCCATTGCGCCGTGCCTTCAAACGACGCACCGACGATCGCCAGCGGCGCATCCTTGCCCGTGCCGCCGATGATGGCTGCCATCAATACGCCGACCAGACTTTCGCCCACGATCAGGCCCGACGCCAGCAGCACGCCGTGGCGGTTCGGCACCTCGGCATAGCGCTCGTACGGCACGCCGGCTGCCTGCGCACGCTTGGCAAGAATCTTTTCGATGACCCACGCCAGCACCGCGCCGGTCACCAGCACTGTGCTGATCGTCGGCGGCAGGTAGATGCCGATGCCCACCGCCAGCACCGGCAGACGGGCGACACCGCCACGCTGCTTGAGCGCCCAGTCGACGGCGATCAGGAGCACACCGATGACGATGCCCGCAATCACCATGTTCCATTCCAACTGGTGCGTGAAGATGCCGGTGGCAATGGCCGTCATGAGCGTCGCCTGCGGGGCGGAAAGCGCCTGCGCCGCGTCCATACCGGCACGCGGCAGCGCGCCCGGGAAGCCATACGCGTTGTACAGCAGTTCCAGCACCGGCGAGATGACCGCCGCGCCCGCCACGCAGCCGATCAGCAGCGCCACCTGCTGGCGCCATGGCGTGGCGCCGACCAACCAGCCCGTCTTCAGATCCTGCAGGTTGTCATTGGAGATGGTCGCCACGGCCACCACGGCTGAGGTTGTGAAGATTGCCAGCGCAATGCCCAGCTTGCTCGCTTCGGGCGAACCCACGATGCCGTTGTCCGCGCCGATGGCCAACAGCAGCAGCGACACCAAGGTGATGGCGATGATGCCAATGCCCGAAATCGGGCTCGACGACGAACCGATCAGCCCGGCCATGTAGCCGCACGCCGCTGCCACCAGAAAGCCGAACACCACCGCAAAGATCACCGCGCAGGTGATCAGCGTCCAGCGCGAGCCGGCCGACAGCATGGTCGGCGCCAGGAACGCAGCAAAGGTGATCACCAGCACCACGACCATGGCCAGCGTGACCAGCAGAATCCAGCGTGGCGCCATGTCCTGCTCGGTGCGCTGCGCGCCATCGGCCTTCGGGCGCAGGCTGCCGAACGAGCGCTTCACGCCGTGCACCACCGGGCCGATCAGGGTGCCCAGCGTCCACACGGCCGCCACCGCGATCACGCCGGCGCCGATAAAGCGCACCTGCGTGCGCCACACATCCGTGCCGAACGCAGAGAGCGCCTTGCCCGCCGGCATCGGCGTGATGGAGGTCAGATACGGCACGGCGATGCCCCAGGCGATCACTAGGCCCACCAGCATGGCCAGCCCGGCCACTAGGCCGATCAGGTAGCCCGCGCCCAGCAGCGCCGTCGAAAAGCCCATTGGCAAGCGCACTACCGCGGCACCCGCTGCGAACCACCAGCTAGCCCCTTCGCCCAGCAGGCGCAGGCCACTGGTTGCAAACGCCACGATGGCCGCGACAATGCCACCAGCAGCGAGATCGCGCATGCCGGTCGCGGCGGGCACCGCCTCGCCATCGTCGGCGTCTTCGCCGTCAGCAGATTGGCCACTGCCCACGCGGAGGATTTCCGCCGCTGCCACGCCTTCGGGATAGGGCAGGTCGCTCTGCACCACCATCGCATGGCGCAGCGGAATCGTGAACACCACGCCGAGCATACCGCCCGCCATGCACACTCCAAACGTTTGCCAGAACGGAAAACCTTGCCAGTGCCCAATCATCACCAGGCCGGGCAGGATAAAGATGATGGAAGACAGCGTCCCGGCCGCAGACGCCTGCGTCTGCACCATGTTGTTCTCGAGGATGTTCGTGCCGCCGAGCATACGCAGCACCGCCATGGAAATGACCGCTGCCGGAATCGCCGAAGAGAACGTCAGGCCGACCTTCAGGCCGAGGTACACGTTTGAAGCTGTAAAGATCACGGTGATGATCGCACCGAGGATCATGCCGCGTAGCGTCAGCTCTGGCAGGATCGCTGCCGGAATGTGCTTGGGAGGATGGAGGGATTGCATCCTGCGGATCTCCAAAGAGGGTTCTTGTGGCGCGGATTATAGGAGTGGATGGGGGCGGGGGCTCGGTGGATTTTTTTGGTGCGTCCTCTAGATTTTTTGTTTGTGGTCCGCCCCCCTTTCGTTCCCTGCCGGGACCGACTCACTTTTCTTTGTCTTGCCAAAGAAAAGTAAGCAAAAGAAAGGCGCGCCCGAGATGGCGACTTCCCCTTGAATTTGTGTGACCGGGCGGAGAGGGAGGCAAACTCGCTGCGCTCAGACAGGCCTCCCTCTTTTTTCCGCCCACTCACAAAAATTCAAGGCGCCATCAAGGGCCTAACGTCAAAAGAAAAAGGCCAACCCATCGCGTGGTTGGCCTTGTCGTTTGGGCTTGCACTGAGATGGTTCGGCCTTTGACTTTCCTGCCCTAGATGGGGCCTTCAATTTTTGTAAGCGGGCGGAAAAAAGGCGGGGAACTGTCTGAGCGCAGCGAGTTTTCCCCGCCTCCGCCCGGTTACGGAAATTGAAGGAGTCTTTCGCCATCTCGGGCGCGCATTTCTTTGCTTACTTTCTTTGGGCAAGACCAAAGAAAGTGAGTCAGCCCCGGCAGGGGATGAAACAAGGGATG
>NZ_FOWV01000014.1 GCF_900115545.1 Ralstonia sp. NFACC01
CCGCTCACAAAAATTCAAGGCGCCATCAAGGGCTCAACGTCAAAAGAGAAAGGCCAACCCATCGCGCGGTTGGCCTTGTCGTTTGGGCTGGCGCCCAGAAGGTTTGGCTTTTGTTTGTTGACTTTCCCTGCCCCAGATGGCGCCTTGAATTTCTGTTGCAGGGAGGAAAAAGGAAGGGAAACTGTCTGAGCGAAGCGAGTTTTTCCCTTCCCCTCCCTGCGACAGAAATTCAAGGAGGGGGTCGCCATCTCGGGCGCGCATTTCTTTGCTTACTTTCTTTGGGCAAGACCAAAGAAAGTGAGTCAGCCCCGGCAGGGGATGAAACAAGGGATGCACCACCACGACCAAAACAAAAACAACTAGCACCCCACAGACGTCACGACATCACCACATCCCCCACCGGCGCGCGGGCACTGTCCTTCCACTCCCGCACGTAGCTGGGTGTGCCTGCTGGCGCCGCCTCCACAACAGGCGGCAGCGGCAGCAGCGCCATCGGCAGCACACCAGCCCACACAGGCAGGTCAAGGTCCTCAGCATCGTCCTTCGGACCACCCGTGCGCACTTTGCACGCAGCCTCATCCAACGGAATGCGCAGCACGGTCGTGGCGGCAAGCTCCTTGGTATTGCCGGGCCGTGCCTGTTGCGAACGGCCCGGCGCGAGGACTTCCATGAAGGTATCGAGCACCGCAGGCTTCTGCGCATCGGGCACGACTTCGAACGCGCCATAGATGACCGCCGAGCGATAGTTCATCGAATGGTTGAACGCCGAGCGCGCCAGCACCAAGCCATCGATGTGCGTGATGGTCACGCAGACCTGCGCCCCGCTGCCGGCCAGCTTAAGCATGCGGCTGCCGTTGGAACCATGGATGTAGAGGTGATCGCCCTCGCGCCAGCACGCGGTCGGGATGCAATGCACGCCATGCTCGTCGGCGAAGGCGATGTGGCAGACGTAGGCCTCGTCGAGGATGGCATGCAGCGTGGTGCGGTCGTAATGGCCGCGGTGCGCGACGCGGCGCACGCGGGTGCGCGCGGTGGGCGATGTGGGTTCTGTGCTCGACATGCAAGGCTCCGAAATCGTAATCGACATGCCGACGATAAAAAAACCGTGGCACCATGCATAGACCCACCAAAATGCAGAGTCTTGGAGCCACGATGGATTACGGCGTCCTGCTGTCGAACTACGAACGCACCGCGATGCACGGCGAGGGCGTAGCCCGCGCATCACAGCAGCATCGGCTATATGCCTGCCTGCGTGCAGCCATCCTCAGCGGACAGATCGAGGAAGGCACGCGCCTGGCGCCATCGCGCACGCTGGCCGAAGAGCTGGGCATCGCGCGCAACTCGGTGCTCTACGCTTACGAGCAACTCGCCACGGAGGGCTTTGTGCTCAGCCGACGGCAAGGCACGGTGGTAGCGCGCGTCGGCCTGCAGCAGACGCCCGCGCAAGCGCCCGCAGCCCCGGGCCAGCTGTCGCGCCGCGTGAAAGACCTCGAACGCCCGCGCGGCGGCATGGACGACCTGCTGCCCTTCTTGCCCGGCACGCCCGCACTGGATGAATTCCCGCTGGCGCAATGGCGCCGCTGCATGGAACGCGGATGGCGTCGCATCGGACCTGGGCAGATGGGCTACGGCCCGGTCGAAGGCAATGTCGCCCTGCGCCAGGCCGTGGCGGAATACCTCCGCGTTTCACGCGGCGTGCGCTGCGACGCGTCGCAGGTGTTCATCACCGACGGCACGCAGAACAGTCTCGACATGTGCGCCCGTACGCTCGCGGATGCGGGCGATACCGCGTGGATCGAAAACCCCGGCTACTACGGTGCGCGCGCCGCCTTGCAGGCCGCAGACATGCGATTGGTACCGATCAGCGTCGACGCCGATGGCCTCGCCCCGCGCGAGGAAGACTGGCACGATACGCCACCCAAGCTCATCTACATCACACCGTCGCACCAATACCCACTGGGCGCGGTGATGAGTCTGGAGCGCCGTCTCGCGCTCATCCAGCACGCATGCGCAGCCGGCGCGTGGATCATCGAAGACGACTACGACAGCGAGTTCCGCCACACGGGTGCGCCGCTATCGGCCGTGCAGGGCCTGACCGAAGATGCGCCGGTCATCTATCTCGGCACGTTCAGCAAGATGCTCTTCCCGGCACTGCGCCTCGGCTATATGGTCGTGCCGCCCGCGCTGGCGCCCGTGCTGAAAAAGACGGCAGGTGCGCTGATGTTGCGCGGGCGCGTAGCCGAGCAGCTCGCGCTGGCCGAGTTCATCGAGGCGGGACATTTCACGCGGCACCTGCGGCGCATGCGTCGTCTGTACGGCGAGCGCCGCGATGCGCTGCAGACGGCCATCGAACGGCACCTCGACGGTGTGGTGACGGTGTCGGGCGGCGCAGGCGGCATGCACCTCTCGGCACGGCTCGACGCGCCGGTGCGCGATACCGAAGTCAGCCGCGCCGCACGCGAGCACGGCATGGTGCTGCGCCCGCTGTCGCGCTTCTGCCTGCCGGGAACCTTCACCGCGCAGTACAACGGCCTGGTGCTGGGCTATGGGAATGTGCCTGCCCAAGCAATGGACGGGCTTGTCGTCCGCATGCGGGAAGTCATCGAACGCCTCGCGAATTGATTCCGACCGTGGCGGTGCGTCGCGAAAGCGCATTGCCCGGCCGGCTTTGCCGCAAACGTTGCATGCACCGCACAACCGGTGCAACCCCGTCGTCCAGCGCTGTGCATGCATGCACCGGACGCCACAACCAAGGGAAAACCCACCCCCATTCTTGCTGCGTTGCACGGTGTTCGGAATGTCACGCGATGCTACGATGCCTCGACCCACGGCTGTCTGCCAGTTTCCACAAGAAGCGGCGCAGGCGGCACCAAAAGAGACCTGCTGTCGGTGATCCCGACACACCCACCCGGAGCACGCATGAATGCCCCTCTGAACGACGCGCTACGCCGCGCGCTCGAAACCGTTTCCCTGGACGACAAGTACACGCTTGAGCGTGGCCGCATCTACATCAGCGGCACGCAGGCACTGGTGCGTCTGCCGATGCTGCAGCAGGAGCGCGACCGCGCCGCTGGGCTGAACACGGCGGGCTTCATCTCCGGCTACCGCGGCTCGCCGCTGGGTGCGCTGGACCAGGCCCTGTGGAAAGCCAAGAAGCATCTGGCGGGGCACAACATCGTCTTCCAGGCGGGGCTCAACGAAGACCTGGCCGCCACGGCGGTCTGGGGCTCGCAGCAGGTCAATCTGTATCCGAACGCGAAGTTCAGCGGCGTGTTCGGCATGTGGTACGGCAAGGGGCCGGGCGTGGACCGCACGATCGACGTGTTCAAGCACGCCAACTCGGCCGGCTCGTCCGCGCACGGCGGCGTGCTGGTGCTGGCAGGCGATGACCACGCCGCCAAGTCGTCCACGCTGGCGCACCAGTCCGAACACGTCTTCAAGGCGGCCGGCATTCCGGTGCTGTATCCGTCCAACGTGCAGGAATACCTCGACTACGGCCTGCATGGCTGGGCGATGAGCCGCTACTCCGGCCTGTGGGTCTCGATGAAGTGCGTGACGGATGTGGTGGAATCGTCAGCTTCGGTGGATGTCGATCCGCACCGCGCGCAGATCATCCTGCCGGAAGATTTCGTCATGCCGCAGGGCGGGCTGAACATCCGCTGGCCCGATCCGCCGCTGGTGCAGGAAGCGCGCCTGCTCGACTACAAGTGGTACGCCGGCCTGTCTTACGTGCGTGCCAACAAGCTCGACCGCGTGGTGCTCGATTCGCCGCAGGCGCGCTTCGGCATCATGACGGCCGGGAAGGCGTACCTCGACGTGCGTCAGGCGCTGGTCGACCTCGGCCTCGATGAGGAAACCTGCCGCCGCATCGGCATCCGCCTGTACAAGGTCGGCTGCGTGTGGCCGCTGGAAGCGCACGGCGCGCGGGCCTTTGCCGAAGGGCTGCAAGAGATCCTGGTGGTGGAAGAGAAGCGCCAGATCCTCGAATACCAACTGAAGGAAGAGCTGTACAACTACCGCGACGACGTGCGCCCGCGCGTGTACGGCAAGTTTGACGAGCGCGACAACGCCGGCGGCGAATGGTCGGTGCCGATGGCCAACTGGCTCCTACCGGCGCACTACGAACTGTCGCCTGCGCTGATCGCCCGCGCCATCGCCACACGTCTGGAAAAGTTCGAGCTGCCGTCGGACGTGCGCGCACGCATCGCCTCGCGCATCGCCATCATCGACGCCAAAGAGAAGGCGCTTGCCAAGCCGCGCGTTACCGCCGAGCGCAAGCCGTGGTTCTGCTCGGGCTGCCCGCACAACACGTCGACCAACGTGCCCGAAGGCTCGCGCGCGCTGGCCGGCATCGGTTGCCACTACATGACCGTGTGGATGGACCGCCGCACCGACACCTTCAGCCAGATGGGCGGCGAAGGCGTGGCGTGGATCGGCCAGATGCCGTTCTCGGGCGATCAGCACGTGTTCGCCAACCTGGGCGACGGTACGTATTACCACTCGGGCCTGCTGGCGATTCGCGCATCGATCGCCGCCAAGGTGAACATCACCTACAAGATTCTCTACAACGATGCCGTGGCCATGACCGGCGGCCAGCCGGTCGACGGCCCGCTGTCGGTGCCGCAGATCGCCGCACAGGTGCATGCGGAAGGCACATCGCGCATCGTCATCGTCACGGACGAGCCCGAGAAGTACAACGCCGCCATCAAGCTGCCCGAAGGCGTGACGGTGCACCACCGCGACCGGCTCGACGCGATTCAGCGCGAGCTGCGCGAGGTGCAAGGCACCAGCGTGCTGATCTACGACCAGACCTGCGCCACCGAGAAGCGTCGTCGTCGCAAGCGCGGCACGATGGCCGACCCGGCACGCCGTGCGTTCATCAACGACGCGGTGTGCGAAGGCTGCGGCGATTGCTCGGTCAAGTCGAACTGCCTGTCGGTCGAGCCGCTGGAAACGGAGCTGGGCACGAAGCGCAAGATCAACCAGTCGTCCTGCAACAAGGACTTTTCGTGCGTGAACGGGTTCTGCCCGAGCTTCGTGACGGCTGAAGGTGCGCAGGTGCGCAAGCCGGAATCGCACGGCGTGTCGATGGAAGGCCTGCCGCTGCTGCCGCATCCTGAGCTGCCTGCCATCCAACGCGCGTATGGCGTGCTGGTGACCGGGGTGGGCGGTACGGGCGTGGTCACCATCGGTGGCCTGCTCGGCATGGCCGCGCACATCGAAGGCAAGGGCGTGACCGTGCTCGACATGGCGGGCCTGGCGCAGAAAGGCGGCGCCGTGCTCTCGCACGTGCAGATCGGCGAGCGTCCGGATTCGATTCACGCCACGCGCATCGCCATGGGCGAGGCGGACCTCGTGATCGGCTGCGACGCGATTGTCTCGGCATCAGACGAAGTGCTGTCGAAAGTGCAGCACGGTCAGACGCGCGCCATCGTCAACAGCACCGCATCGCCCACAGCTGACTTCATCAAGAACCCGAACTGGCGCTTCCCGGGCAGCTCGGCCGAGGCGGATATCCGTGCGGCCATCGGCGACGCCTGCGCATTTGAAGACGCCAACACGCTGGCCGTGCGCTTGCTGGGCGACGCCATCTACACCAACCCACTCGTGCTGGGCTTTGCGTGGCAGAAAGGCTGGCTTCCGCTGACACACGACGCGCTCATCCGCGCGGTCGAACTCAACGGCGTGGCCGTCGAGAAGAACAAGACCGCGTTCGAATGGGGCCGCCACCTCGCGCAAGACCGCGATGCGGTGCTCAAGCTCGCCGGCGATGCGCCGCGTGCCAAAGCCGACGTCATCGCCCTGCCTTCGCTGGACACGCTGATCGCCCGCCGCGTTGATCTGCTGACCGCGTACCAGAACGCAGCGTATGCCGCTGAGTTCCGCGCGGTGGTGGAACGCGTGCGTGCAGCGGAAGCTGCCGTGGTGGGTGCCGGCCAACCGCTGGCGTTCACGGAAGCTGTGGTGCGCAACCTGTCGAAGCTGATGGCGTACAAGGACGAATACGAAGTCGCTCGCCTGTACACCGACCCGGCATTCCTCGACAAGCTGCGCGCGCAGTTCGAAGGCGAGCCCGGCCGCGACTACCAGCTCAACTTCTGGCTTGCGCCGCCCATGATTGCCAAGCGTGACGAGAAGGGGCACCTGGTCAAGCAACGCTTCGGTCCGAACACGATGCGCGTCTTCAAGCTGCTCGCCAAGTTCAAGGGCCTGCGCGGCACGGCGTTCGACATCTTCGGCAAGACCGAAGAGCGCCGCACCGAGCGCGCGCTGATCGGCGAATACCGAGCACTGGTCGATGAGCTGGTGAAGGGACTGACCGCTGACAAGCTGGCTCAGGCCCTGGAACTGGCCCGCCTGCCGGAGGACATCCGCGGCTTCGGCCATGTGAAGGAGGCCAACCTGGCTGCGGCGCGCATCCGCTGGAACAAGCTGCTCGCGCAATGGCGCGATCCGGCGGCGGCACAGCGGGCGGCCTGATCGGCGCCAAGCGTTCGGCAACGCCAATAAAAAACGGAGGCTTCGGCCTCCGTTTTTCTTGATGCGTCGGCTTCGTCAGCCCGGCACGATCTGCTGCGCGTAGTCGTACAGATCCTGCAGGATGGTCTGCGCACGCGTGTCGCCGTTCTCCGCCGCTTCCGCGCCCAACTGTTGAAGCCGCTCGCCGAAAATTTCGAAGGTCATGTAGCCGTCACGGCCTTCGAACAGCCGCTCGGCGCGCAACTGCTCCCACTGCTCGTATTCCTCTTCGTTCAACGTCTCGGGGAAGTTGCGTGCGCGGTAGCGGAACAGCAACTCGGGCAGGCGTGCATCGGCAAAGTCCGCATGCAGGCGCGCGAGTTGTTCGCCGCTGAGCGTGCGCAGCTCGTTGAGCATGCGGCGGTCGTCGTTGCCGACAAATCCGCCGTAGAGGTTCTGGTCGACGTCTTCAATCGGCTCCAACTCGCGGGCGTACACCTGGCGCCACGTGTCGCGCATGTCCGGCGCCCCCTGCGCGATGGCGGCGTGGCGTTCAATGGTGGCGAAGTCGATGCCCCAGCGTTCTGCCTGCGCGGGCTGCAACGTCTTCATGTTGCTGATGACGATGGGCGACTTGTTGATGTGGATCGACTTGATCGGCAGGCGTGTGGTGCCTTCGGCCAGGTCAGCCGTACGCGTGAACATGCGCTCCCGGATCGTCGCAACGTCCATGTGGAACAGCTCGGACGGGTCGAACGCCAAATCCCACACGATCAATTCGTTCTTGTTGGTCGGGTGCCCGCCCAGCGGCCACACCACGGCCATGCAGCCGCGCTCCACGCCGTACATGCCCGAAATGTGCAGCAGCGGCCGCGGCGCATCGCCGATCTCGGCCACCACGCGATCTTTCTTGCGCAACGCCAGGCAAAAATCGAACAGGCGCGGCTGTGCGTTGCGAATGAGGCGCGCCAGCGCAATCGTCGCGCGCACATCGGATACCGCATCGTGCGCCGCATCGTGCACCAGGCCGTTGGCTTTGGACAGATGCTCCAGCTTGAAGCTCGGCCGGCCGTCTTCGTGGGTCGGCCATTGGATGCCTTCGGGGCGCAGGGCCCACGTGGTGCGCACCACGTCGAGCAGATCCCAGCGCCCGCATTCGTTCTGCCACTCGCGTGCGTACGGGTCGATCAGGTTGCGCCAGAACAGGTGGCGCGTCACCTCGTCGTCAAAGCGGATGGTGTTGTAGCCGACGCCGATGGTGCCGGGCGTGCCGAGTTCACGCTCGATGGCCTGGGCGAACCGGTATTCCGGAATGCCCTGCCGGGCGCACTGCTGCGGCGTGATGCCGGTGATGAGGCACGACACCGGATCGGGCAGCCAATCGTTGGACGGCTGGCAGAACAGTTCGACCGGCTCGCCGATTTCGTTCAGTTCGGCATCGGTGCGGATGCCGGCAAACTGCGCTGGGCGATCACGGCGCGGCACGGCGCCGAAGGTTTCGTAGTCGTGCCAGAGGAAGGTGGGAGTGACGGGCAAGGCAGCGGCTCGTTTTAAAGACTGAAGATGCCGGCATGCTAACAGTGTTGCCGATCCCGCTCGGTCGCCCTGGCGGTTGACTCACATCAACCCGCACCGGGCAGGCGTCGACCAGACTGGTATCTCCCCCCAACCAGGAGATGTCTCATGGCCCAGTCGATGAAAGCTGCGGTTGTCCACGCGTTTGGCGAACCCTTGCGCATTGAGGAAGTGCCGGTTCCCACACCTGGGCGCGGGCAGATTCTTGTGAAGATCGCGGCCTCGGGCGTCTGCCATACGGACCTGCACGCCGCGGAGGGCGACTGGCCCGTCAAACCAAGCTTGCCGTTCATCCCCGGGCACGAAGGGGTCGGCTATGTGGCGGCGGTGGGCGAAGGCGTCACCGCCGTCAAGGAAGGCGACCGTGTGGGTGTGCCCTGGCTCTACACCGCCTGTGGCCACTGCGAGCACTGCCTGAGCGGCTGGGAAACCCTCTGCCACGAGCAGCAGAACACTGGCTACTCCGTCAACGGCGGCTATGCCGAATACGTACTGGCCGATCCGAACTACGTCGGCCACCTGCCCGCGCAGGTCAGTTTCGAAGAAATCGCACCGATCCTCTGCGCGGGGGTGACCGTCTACAAGGGCATCCGCATGACCGATACGCGGCCCGGCCAGTGGATCGCCATTTCCGGCATTGGCGGGCTGGGACACGTGGCGGTGCAGTATGCGATCGCCATGGGCCTGCACGTGGTGGCGGTAGACGTGGCGCCAGACAAGCTCGCGCTGGCTCGCGAGTTGGGAGCAAAGCTCGTCGTCGATGCCTCGCAGCAGGACCCCGCGGCCGTGATTCAGAAAGAGATCGGCGGTGTGCACGGCGTGCTCGTGACGGCGGTGTCGCGCAGTGCCTTTGCACAAGCGCTGGGCATGGTGCGGCGCGGTGGGACGATCTCGCTCAATGGCCTGCCACCGGGCGATTTTCCGCTGCCGATCTTCTCCACGGTGCTCAATGGCATCACGGTACGCGGCTCGATTGTCGGCACGCGGCGTGATCTGCAAGAGTCACTGCAGTTTGCCGCCGAGGGGCTGGTACGCGCCCACATTCACCGCGACAAGCTCGACAACATCAACCAGGTGTTCGCCGATCTGAAGGCCGGCAAGGTGGATGGCCGCATCGTCCTGACGCTCTGAGTGCCGTCACCGGGCGGTGCGAGTAAGCTGCAGGCATCACGTCCGCTTGCCCCACCGCCATGCGCATCCTCTTTTTCAGCAGCCACCGTTACGACGAAGACAGCTTCCGCGCCTCACTCGCGCGCGGCGGTCACAGCTTCGACCTCGTTTTCCAGCGCGCGCACCTTGATGCGCAAACGGCGTCCCTCGCAGCGGGCTTTGCAGTGGTGTGCCCATTCGTGAACGACGCGCTCAACGCGGAAGTGCTCGAAGCGTTGGCAGCGGGCGGCACGCGCCTGATCGCGCTGCGCTCGGCAGGCTTCAATCACGTCGACCTGCCGGCCGCCCAGCGCCTGGGGCTGACGGTGGTGCGCGTGCCGGCCTATTCGCCGCACGCGGTGGCGGAACATGCGGTCGGCATGATCCTCACGCTCAACCGACGGCTGCACCGTGCCTGCAATCGCACGCGCGAAGGCGATTTCTCATTGGATGGATTGCTGGGCTTCGACCTGGCGGGCAAGACCGTCGGCGTAATCGGCACCGGGCAGATCGGCCAGGTGTTCGCGCGCATCATGGCGGGCTTCGGCTGCCAGTTGCTGGCATTCGATCCGTTTCCGCAGCCGTCGCTGGCGGCGCTGGGCGTGCGTTACGTGCCGCTGCCGGAATTGCTCGCGCAGGCCGATATCGTCAGCCTGCATTGCCCGCTCAACGCTGGCACGCATCACCTGATCGACGCCAGCGCGCTCGCCAGCATGAAGCCGGGCGCCATGCTCATCAACACGAGCCGCGGCGGCCTGGTCGACAGTCCCGCCTTGATCGACGCGCTCAAGAGCGGCCAGCTCGGGCACCTCGGGCTCGACGTCTACGAAGAAGAGGCCGATCTGTTCTTCGAAGACCGCTCCGCCGACGTGCTGCAGGACGACGTGCTGGCGCGGCTGTTGAGCTTTCCCAACGTCATCGTCACCGCACACCAGGCGTTCTTCACGCGCGAGGCGCTGGCGGGCATTGCCGACACCACGCTCGCTAACGTGGCGGCCTGGGTGGCTGGCGCGCCCGTCAATGTGGTGAAGGCCTAGGCCGGCACATCACGCTGCCGCGGCTTTCGGCTGCGACAGTTCGCTCTCGCCTTCCCTCACGTAGATAGAGTTGCGTGGCTTGGCCAGCACGCGCCGCACCATCGGCTCGAAGAACGACAGCGGCAGGTTGTCGTAATCCGGCATGAAGGCCGCGGCGTCGTATTTGGCGCAGAACTCGGCGGTGCGCTCGAACAGCTCGGGCTGGCTGCGGTACTGCTCGCGCAGGTTGCGGTCGAGCCCCAGATGGTGGAAGAAGTAGTAGCCCTGGAAGATGCCGTGCTTCTCGACCATCCACAGGTTTTCCGGGCTCACAAACGGCTTGAGGATGGCCGCGGCGATGTCCGGGTGGTTGAAGCTGCCCAGCGTGTCGCCAATGTCGTGCAGCAGCGCACAGACCACATATTCCTCGTCGCGGCCGTCGCGGTGGGCGAGCGTGGCGGTTTGCAGGGAATGCGCGAGACGATCGATCGGGAAGCCGCCGCAATCGCCGTCGAGCAGCTTCAGGTGCGCGAGCACGCGGTCGGGCAATGCGCGGGCATAGGGCATGAACTCGGCCGAGATGGCGGCCCAGTCCTCGCGGGTGCCTTGCTCCATGTTGGAAAACGTTGCGCGCGGGGCAGTGTGCTTCGGATCAGTCATTGGGGGTGTCTCCTTCGTCGCCGGAATGGTCGCGTCGGTGCCGCGTCGTATTTCTTGAATGGCTGGCTGCGCGGCTAGCGGACCATTCTCTGCCCGGCGCTTGCATGCAGACTGTCAAGCGTTTGACAATGATCGGACCGCCCTCGCCGCATCCTGCCGCCATGCCCGCAGACGCCTCCCATACCGCCGCCGCGCCCACGCCCGCACAGCTCGCGCAGGGCTGGCTGCGCGACGCCCCCGCCGATCTGCTGGCCGAGATCGCACCCACCGCGCGCCTGGTCACCTACCCTGACGGCGAATGCATCCACCCGCACGGCGGCCCTGCGCAGGGCATGTTCCTGATCGTGCGCGGCCGCGTGCGCATCAGCCGGACGACCGACGGCGGCAGCGAACTCGTCTACGGCGTGCTGCGCGCGGGCGAATGGTTTGGCGAGATCGCACTCATCGACGGCGGTGGCCGCACGCACAGCGCCCATGCGCAGGGGCCGACCACGCTCATCCTGCTGGGCAGCGCGGCGTTTGCGCGCGTGGTGTCGGCCTACCCCGCCGGCATGTGGGCGCTGATGCAGCAGCTCTGCCAGCGCATCCGCCTGATCTTTGACGAGTTCGAGCACGCCAGCGAAATGCCCGCCGATGCGCGGCTCGCCCAACGGCTGCTGCAGCTCGCCCGTGCCGGCGATGGCCGCACCGTCGCCGCCAGCAATGAAGAGCTGGGCCGCATGCTGGCACGCTCGCGGCAGACGATTTCCAAGTACCTGCAGGCGTGGCAGCGCGCAGGCTGGATCCGCTGCCATTACCGGACGGTGGAGGTCGTCGACACGGCAGCTTTGCGGATGCTGATCGACGGCCATGCCTCCTGAGCGCGCCCTGCGCAGGGGGCACGCGCGCCGCAACCTGCGCCGATAGAATGGATTCTGGCCGCGCAGATCTGCCCGCCTCCACCACTCCCACCTCCATGAACTCCATGTTCTCGCCCGGCTCGCCCGAGGGCCGGCGCCTTGTGTTGCTGCTCGGCTTCGCGCAGATGGTCTCGTGGGGCACGCTGTACTTCAGCTTCACCGTGTTTCTGGCGCCGATGCACGACACGCTCGGGTGGGCGCGGCCGTTTTTGGCGGGCGGATTCTCTCTCGGGCTGCTGGTCTGGGCGCTGTGCTCGTTCTGGGTCGGGCGCGCGCTGGACCGCTGGCCTGCGCGCCGCGTGATGGCTGCAGGCACGGTACTGGCGGCCGGCGGCCTGCTGGCGTGGTCATTTGTCTCAGATGAGACGGCCTTTCTGCTGCTCTGGTTGCCGATGGGCTTGGCGATGGCCACTACGCTCTACGACCCCGCCTTCGTCGTGCTTCGCCAAGCGTTTGGCGATGCGTACCAGCGCCCGATCATCGGCCTCACGCTGATTGCCGGGTTCTCCAGCACGCTGTGCATTCCGCTCGCGCAATGGGGCGTGGAGCACCTCGGCTGGCGGCACACGCTGCAGCTTTTTGCGCTGGCGCATGTGCTGATCTGCTTGCCGATCCATGCGCGCCTGCGCGTGCGGCCGCCCATGCTCGCCCCTGCAGCAGCGCTTGACCCGGCAGCAGCGGTGCATGCGTCGGCATGGCGCATGGTGTTGCGCTTGCCGGTGTTCTGGGCGGTGGTGCTGGCCTTCGTGGCCACCAGCCTGATCGCCACCGTGCTCGGAGCGCACCTGATTCCGCTGTTGACGGAGAAAGGCGTGCCGACCAGTCGCCAGTTGCTGATCGCGGCGCTTATCGGTCCCGCCCAGGTGCTCGGGCGGCTGGCCATGATGCGGTCGCGCCCGGCGCACCCGGTGCGCATTGCACCGTGGACGTACGGGGCCATGGCTGCAGCCCTCGTCTTGCTGGCGCTGTCCAGCGGGCCGCTACTGATCGTATTTGCGCTCGTCTACGGGGCAGCCAACGGCATCAACACGATGGTCCGCGCGATTGCGATGCCGGAGCTGGTTTCGCGCAACCAGTACGCCACGCTCAACGGCCTGATGATGACGCCCGTGCTGCTGGCGCAGGCCAGCGCCCCTTGGCTGGGCGCACTGCTCTGGCGGGCCAGCGGCGGCTATGCAGCGGTCGAATGGGCGATGGTGACGGCCGCCCTCGTCGCACTCGTGGCCTTCGCCTACGGCTTGCGAAGCGCGCGAAAACGCACCGTACCCACCGCTGCGACGCGCACCAAGGTGACGCAATCGCCATGACGCATTCACCACTTTCAACGCAGAAGATTGCTTTTAGGAACCTTTGTAAGCGCACATCTGTCTTGAAACATGGGACGTGATGTTTCATTCTCATAGCAGAGACGGTCCGCTTTTTGCGAGACTGCCGACGGAGGAAGCGCCTTGTCACAGGTTCATGTGGAAACATCTGAGAGCGAGCGCATGCCGTGGTCGGTCCAGGAGATCGCTTACGGCAGCATCGACGTAGCACGCGTACGCGAAAACGGCACGCTGTTCTACCTTGTTGCCAGTGCGTCGTTTGTGGAGAGCGGCTCCGACCTCTATGCCGGCAACCTCGCTCAGTACTACGCCGATCGCCCCGAAACCGCGCACTGGCTGATCCACCATTGGGAACGCGAAGAGCTTCAGCACGGCCGTGCACTGCGCCGCTACGTTGAAACCGTCTGGCCCGAGTTCGACTGGGAGCGCGGCTACGCCCGCTTCTTCGAGGAATACTCTGTCACCTGTTCGGTCGACCAGTTCGAACCCACGCAGGCGTTGGAAATGGTCGCGCGCTGCGTCGTCGAAATGGGCACCGCCACTTTCTATCGGGCCATCGCCCAAGCTGCGGCTGAAGCCGATGAACCCGTGCTGCGCGACCTCGCCAGCCGCATCTCGGCTGATGAAGTGCGACATTACAAACACTTCCTGCGTTTCTTCAACGAGTGCAACGCGAGCGAAGGCGTCGGCCGCGCACGCGTGCTCAAGGCGCTCGCCTCACGCCTGCGTGAAATCAAGAATGAAGATTCGATGATCGCCCTGCGCAATGTGCTGCGCATCGAGCGCGGGCAGGAGGACGTGCCCGAAGCCGATGTCCGCGCACTGAACTCGCGCGTCAGCGCGTTGGTGCGCTCCTATCTGCCGCTGGATATGGCGGCCAAGATGTTGCTCAAGCCCTTGCGCCTGCGCCCGGGGTTCGAGCGCTCGATTCGGCCGCCCCTGGTGGCCGTGGTGCGGCGGGTGATCCTGCACTAGAACGCGGCGCGCAAAGGAGGCGCCAACAAAAAACCCGGGTTGAAGCCCGGGTTTTCTATATCTAGCCGACAGAATGCCGATTAGAACTTGTGGCGGATACCGACCATGGCACCCATTTGGTTGTTGCTGCTGCCGTCAGCGCTGGTGAACACATCGCCGAGGCCAGCGACACCGAGCGGCAAAGCTGCATTGCTGCTGTTCTTGGCGTAAGCCACGTTCAGATAGGCGTCGGTGCGCTTGGACAGCGCATAGTCGCCGCTCAGGACAAACAGCCAGGGATTGCCGGCGCCGGTGGTCTTGAAGTTCTGGTAGTAGGCCGTACCGGTCAACGCCAGAGCCGGCGTCACTTGGTAGCCTGCGCCCAGCCAGTACAGGTTCGAACGCAGTACGGATTCGGATGCAAGCGGATGGGTCGCATTGAGCCAACGATAACCCGCGTAGAGCTTGGCCGGGCCATAAACGTACGTGCCGCCGATGGTGGCGCGTTGCACCTTGAGGTCGGAAGCAATGCCGTAGTCCGCGGGCACGTCCGTATTCCCATTCATTTGGTCATACACGGCACCCACGGAGAACGGGCCATTCGCGTAGTTCAGTCCAACGCTCCACTCGCGGCCCAGCTTGCTCGCGCCGGCAATCTCCTGGCCATCGTTGCGCGTCGAGTACAGCGCCGAAGCGGTCAGGCCACCGAACGTACCCATGTATTTCACCGCGTTGTCTGCGCGCCCCGCCATGGCAGCGTCCTGCGAAGCCAGCGAATAGCGCGAAACTGCCATCGGGTCGTATTGCAGCGCGAAGTCGTACAGCAGGTTCTGCTGGCGACCCAGGGTCAGTCGGCCCCACTGGCCTTCCAACCCGACGTAGGCGTTACGGCCGAACAGACGATCGCCCTGGCCCATCTTGCCGTCATCAATACTGAAACCACTTTCCAGGTTGAAGATACCCTTCAGGCCGCCGCCCAGGTCTTCAGCGCCGCGCAGGCCCCAGCGCGAACCGGACATACCGCCCGACTGCAGTGCACCGCGAGAACCGCCGTTACCCGGCGCCTTGTTCACCCACTCGACGCCAGCGTCGACCACGCCGTACATCGTCACGCTCGATTGAGCGAATGCGCCAGCCGAAACCAGAGCGGCAGCGGCGGCCGCAAACAGCTTGATCTTCATATCGTTTTCCTTAAAAAAACTATCGCGGGTATTTGCGATCGGCGGCCATTATGTATTCCGACTTCTCGTATTCAGAACTTTCAAAAATAGCCTGTGGTAAATATGAAACCTAAGCATTGATGACGAAATTATTCATATCAATCAATGCTCTGCGACCGCACGCAGACAGCCGTAAGCATGGCTTACGAGAAGGCAATCCAATGCCTTACACGAAGTAATCCATTAAACCCACAAAGTCATCCAGTCGATGATAAAAATTAAAGATTAAGGCGCGCTTCTTTTCGACTATGATTCACCCCGAAGCGTGAATGACAGTTCCACAGCTTCATATCGACTTTAAGAGACCGCCCTAAACAGCGGTCTCTTTTTTTGCCCGTGAACTTTGCCGATCAGTCAGCCGGGGAGTCCGACCTTCCTGGAGATGCGGTGCTTGAAGGTGGACACCGTCTTGGGCGAGATCCCCAGGCGCTTGGCGATCTCGGTGTTTCGATGGCCTTCGGCCAGCAGTTGGTTCACGCGCATTTCGCGCTGGGTGAGCGTGGTGAGGCCAGCGCCTTCCGCCGCCCCCATCGCGGAAGCAGGGAACGAGAGGTAGCCGCGCGCCGCCAGCAGCAATGCCGCCGTCAACGCGGATGTCGCTTCAGATTTCGGCACGTAGGCGTTGGCGCCCGCCAGGAAGGCGAGCCGCGCTTCGTTGCCCGTGGTCTGGGCAGACGTGACCACCAGGCCGATGTCGTGGCGCTGCGCGCGCACGCGGCGCACAAGTTCGAGACCGTCCAGGCTGGGCAGATTGATGTCGACGATGGCGAGCTTCGGGCGCGCCGTACGAATCAGCTGCAGCCCCCGTGCGCCGTCAGCCGCCGTCGCCACAAGCTGCAACTGCGGCGACCCGGCGAGCAGCGCCTGGATGGATTCAAGAACGATCGGATGGTCGTCGATCGCGACGACGGAATGGAAGACTGGATCTGCGGGGGACATGGAGAGCGGTACCTGAGCGGGTTCCATGCTGCGAGTCCCCCGGGCGGGCCAGGTTCCGCGCGGTACAGGTTTGCACGATTGCCCGTCAAACCTTGTACCGATTGCAACGCCACGTCATCAATTCATGACATCTTGCCGGCTCAGGCGAGCCGAAACACGTCCACCGCGCCGCGCAGTTCCTGGGCCTGTTGGCGCAGGCTTTCAGCGGCGGCGGCCGCTTCTTCGACCAGCGCAGCGTTCTGCTGCGTCACCTCGTCCATCGACGTGACCGCGTGGTTGACCTCTTCGATGCCTTGCGACTGCTCGCGCGACGCGTGGCTGATCTCGCCCATCAGACCGGCGATGCGCTCCACGCGCGTCACGATGTCCTGCATGGCATCGCCGGCGCCGCGGGCGGCCTCGTTGCCGGCCTGCACTTCTTCGACCGAGCGACTGATCAATTCCTTGATCTCCTTAGCGGCGGCGGCGCTGCGCTGGGCGAGGCTGCGCACCTCGCCGGCCACGACGGCAAAGCCGCGGCCCTGTTCGCCTGCGCGGGCGGCTTCGACGGCGGCGTTCAGCGCGAGGATGTTGGTCTGGAACGCGATACCGTCGATGATGCCGGTGATGTCGGCGATCTTCTGCGCCGTGGCGTGAATGCCCGACATGGTGCCGACCAGCCGCTCGACCGTCTGCCCGCCGGCATTGGCCGCCTCGCTGGCGGACTGCACCATGTCGTGCGCATGGTGTGCGCTCTCGGCGTTCTGGCGCACGGTGGCGGCCAGTTGCTCGATGCTCGATGCGGTACGCTCAAGGTTGCCGGCCTGCGCTTCGGTGCGCGCGGAAAGATCGGCATTGCCGGCAGCGATCTGGCCAGTGCTCGACGCGATGGTCGAGGCGCTGGCGCGCACCTTGTCGACGATGCCCGAAAGGCCGTCGCCGACGCCGTTGACAGCACGCATGACCTGACCGATCTCATCGCGGCGCGTGGCGGGCAGGCGGTGCGTGAGATCACCCGCAGCCACACGCTGCGCGACGTTCACCACCTCGGCCAGCGGCGCGCTCACGGCACGGCGCAGCATCCAGTACAAGCCGCCCGCCAGCAGCGCGCCGAGCGCCAGCCCCAGCAGCAGGAACCGGTTGCGGGCGGCCACCAGATCGGCGTTGAGTTCATCCACGTAGGCCGTGCCGGCAATCACGAGCTGCCAGTCGGGGTATTGCGTGAAGACGGTCAGGCGCTCGCGCGCGGTACCGCCTTCCGTGTCGGCCAGCGTATGCCGCAGCGTGCCGTCCTTGCGCGCGATCATCTCGCGCACCCAGGTCTGGCCGCCGGCGTCCTTGGCGTCGAGCAGGTTCTTGCCTTCGCGGTCTTGCGTGTGGTCGATCAGCACTTTGCCCTGATCGGTGCCGGGCTTGCCGTCGATGACGAAATAGCCACCCGTCTTGCCGATGCCGTGTGAGCGGATCTTGTCCTTGAGCAGCGCCAGTTCCGAGCGCACGTCCACACCAACATACAGCGCGCCGATCACCTTGCCCGACGCATCGCGCACGGGTTCGTACTTGCTCATGTAGGGCACGCCAAACAGCCACGCCAGGCCGCGGAACGGCTCGCCGGCCATCAGCGCCTTGTAGCTCGGATGGGCGCGGTCGAGCAGCGTGCCGATCGCGCGTTCGCCGTTTTCCTTCTTGAGCGAGGTAGTCACGCGGACGAAGTCGTCGCCGGTGCGGGCAAACACGGTGGCAATCGTGCCGCCGGTGCGCGCGAAGAACTTGTCGGGCACGGTGAAGTTGAGGTTCAGTACCGTGTCACCGCTCTTGAAGGTGGGCGTCGGCTTGCCGGCCACTTCCACGGTCTGCGCCGGGTCCACGCTGTAGGGGCCTGGCGCGGCGTCGGCAAAAGCGGTCAGGAAACGATCAGCCTCGGTGCGCATGGTGCCGTCGAACAGGCCGATCATGTCGCGCATGGCCGCCTCCTGGTTGTGCATGGCCGACTGCGTATTGGCCTCAAGCATGCGCAGGCTCGATTGCGAGTTCGCCAGGGCAAACATGCCGAACACCGCCACCAGGGCGATCAGGCCGATCAAGGCCAGCCGGGTGCCAAGGCTCGTAGGGAATTGTGTAACTTCAGATAGGGGCGCAGACGCTCTCATGCTTTTTTTCCTGGGGTCGTCAGTCGAGTTAACAACGGATCGACCCGCAAAAGCTTGAGCGCAAACGTTTTACAAACCGCTTTGTCTGGCAAACCAGACATCTGTCTGCAATCCCGGACGTCAACGGTCGCAGGTCAGCTCGACATGCTGAGGCGTGAGCTTGGCCGGGTTGCCTGCGCCAAGTTCGATGCGCCAGTCAGCCCCGCGCGCGGCGCCCACGTCGCGGCCGTCCACCGTGGCGCGGCAGCGTGCTGCGTTGGCAAAGCGGATGAACGGCCGCGTATAGCCGGCAACATCGACCGACAGCGAGCGGCCATCCACACTGCGTTGCCAGTTCGAGAGCCGGCCGCTGGCATCGCGCACGTAAGGCTGCGTTGGCGCGGCGCTGTTCAGGGCGAAGCGCGCCGAGCCACTGGTCAAGTGGACGTAGGTGCCGCCCGGGCCCGCAGCGTAGCCAGCCACGTCGCGCGCATCCGCAAGACGCGGCACACCGGGGCCGGCCCAGCGCACGGTGCGCAGATCGCCATTGCCGCGCACGACCCAGGCATCGCCGTCACGCGCAATCGCGATGGCGCGGAAGTCGAGCACCTTGCGGATGTAGTCCGACGCGTAGATCGGCATGACCGGCTGGGCGACCGCCCAGTCGTACACCTGCCGCAAGGCGGTGAGCGAAGCCAGCTTGGTGCCCGAATACATGTGGTAGTAAATGCCGATCGGCTTGAAGCGATAAGGCTTGTCGGTCAGTTCGAACGTTTCGATGGCCCGCGAGAACCCGTAATACGGGCCGTGCCAGAGGTTGGTGTAGATGTTCTCGTTCTGGTCGGGCGCAAATACCTGGAAGAGGCCATCGCCTTTGTCCACGCCAAGCGGCGCCACGGCCGTCCAGCTCGGGTTGGAGCGCGTGATGTAGGTGTCGCCGCCGTTCATGTTCAGCACACCGGCTTCGACCGTCTTTTGCACGGCAATCGGCGGCACTTGGCCGTTGCCGCTCCACAGCAGCACCTTCACGCGCTTGCCTGGCGGCGCCAGCTTCGTGTTGATGTACTGGATGGAGCCGGCGATCTCGCGGTCGAAACTGAAGCGGTAATTGGGAATCTTCAACGAGAAGGACGTGTCGCTGCCTTCGGGCGTTGCGGCGGAGGCCGGATCGGGCGGGTTCGTGGTGCGCAGCCAGTTGAACGGATGCGAGAACGTGTGGCTGGCCAGTTCCACGTAGGGCTGCGCAAAGAGGGTCCGCGCGATTGGCTCAAGTTGCGGCGTGAGCTTCGGGTACACGCCGTCGGCCGCCACTTCGCCCTCGATGATGGACACGGTGGTCGGCACCTTGTAACGGTCCAGGACCTCGCGCAGCAGCGCCTGGCCGGAAAACTCGCTCGGCGGGAATTCGGTGCGAGAGGCAAATCCGTCGCCGTCGATATGCACGGTCATCAGCCGGCGGCCGTTCTCCGTCGTGGTGTCGGGCACGGGCATGGCGGGCAGCTGCAACGCACGGCGCAGAAAATCGAGCGGCTGGACCACCCAGCGCGCCTGGTCGACATCGGGCATGCGAAACACACCAAACGGCTGCAGCACATAACCACCCCACGGCATGATGGCCGCCGCATCGTAGGCGTAACTGCCGGCCGACAGCCGCAGCAACGACTGCGCCCCCGCCACGCTGGAATCGACCTGCACCCCCACGGCCATCCGCCGATCAGGATGGGGCTGCAACTCGAAGCCGATGATCGGATCGCGCGAGGCCACGGCAAGGGGCCCCGCCGGCGTGCCGGGCACGGCTTGCAGATCGAACATCTGCGCTGTGGGCGCATCCATGTTCAGCCCGAACTGGTTGAACATCGCCACACGCACGCCGGCGCCCATCGTCCGCCGAAGCCACGACGCCCATGCGCTCGGCCGCGGTGCGTTGCCATCGAACCACGTGACGACGCCCGCATAGCGATCGGGCGTGACGGCCGGCAACGGCTTGTTGGCGTCGGCGAATTCGACGCGATAGCCGAGATAGTTGATCGGCATGGCCAGATAAAGCACCGACGGCGCGGTGTTGGTGCTGGTGCCGGGCTCCTGCGGCTCGACCAGCAGGATGCGGCGCGGCATCACTTCCAGCCGGCCGATACCGATAAAGTCGACGGCCGGCGTGGTCGCGTAGCTGCTGACGCCCGCTGCACGCGCCACGTTGGCGGTCTCGCGCAGACAGGCCCGGTTGTAGTTGGGGCAGTAATCGAGCGCCACCGCGGGCAGGTGGTACTGCGCGCCGATGTTGCGCAGCGTGGCGATGCGCGCAGTGCGGTCGGCATCGGCCACATCCTGCAAGCCCTCGCCGCCGGTGCGCTCACGCACCAGGCTTGCCGTCACCACGCCGGACAACTGCGGTGCGAGCGTTTCGAGCCAAGCCGTGCCACCGGCCAGCAGCTTGGTCTGCGGCGCGCGGGCGTGCAGGGCCTGGGCCAGTGTCGCGATACCGTTGCCCGCATCGGGCGCGCTGCGCTGGAGCGCGTCCAGCCCATCCAGCAGGAAGCCCGCATAGCCTTGCGCGAGCAGCGGCGCAAAAACCTGGTCGATCACATTGGCAGGCCAGGCGCTTGAGCGCATCGCATCGGTCTGCCGCGTCAAATCTACGCGAGCGAACCAAAGCGTGGGCGATGGTTGCTTCGGATCGAAACTGCCAGCCGTGGCGGGGTCCAGCACAACCCAGTCGAAGGCTTGCAGTTCAGCCACGGGGACATCGCGGCCGTAGTAGAAGGCGATCTGGGGACCAGCAGGCGCGGGCGTTGTCAGCGGCTGCTGTGCACGAACCGTCGCAACGCCGAACGCCAACGCAGCGACCCCCAGCCATGTCGCCCATCGCACCATCCATTTGCTGCCCACCACCTTCCTGCCCTGCATCCCGATCCTCGAAAGTCGATCCGACTTTTATTGTGTCGGGCAGCCGTCCGATTGCAATGTTTGTGGCCACAGCGTGCCCGCCAGGGCACCTCGGCGCGCATGGCGGGCGGTACCCGGCTCAGTAGCCGACCACCGTGTACTGCGGGAATTCCGCTTCGAACGCCTTCTCCAGGTTGTCGGCTGTGGCGACTGCGGAGGTGTAGACAGCAGTTGTCGTGCCGCTGTCGTAGGCCAGCGTGACGGCCCAGGTGGCGTGCGCCTGGTTGACGCGATCGCGTGCAGCCTGGGCCGCCAGTTGACCGGGGCCGTTGTCAGGTTTGGTTCCGTAGACTTTGCAGTGGGACATGGCAATCACTCCGAAGATGTGGAAGGAATGCCGCCAGCGCACGGGCGAGGACACGCTCGGTCTGGCTGGTCTGCGTTCTCAACGATACGGGCGAACAGACGCGCTGCCGGCTTGTCCCGCCGGCATGCGCCAGCGACACGGCCAGCGTAAAAGCCGGGGCCGCGCGCCGGAATGGTGCGTTCGTCAGGGCTGACGTTCTAGAACGCCGACTTCACCACGCCGCCATCCACGCGCAGCGCGGCGCCCGTGGTGGCTGACGACAGCGGGCTCGCCACATAGGCAACCAGGTTGGCCACCTCCTGCGTGCTGGCAAACCGCTTGATGAGCGAGGTCGGCCGCGCCGTCTCGAAGAAAGTCTTCTCGAACGCTTCGAAGCTCTGGCCGCCGGAGAGCTTCTCGACAAACTCATCGACGCCTTCGGAACGCGTCGGCCCCGGCAGCACAGCATTCACCGTGATGGCCGTGCCCGCAGTCAGCTCGGCCAACCCACGCGAGAGGCCCAGCAGCGCAGTCTTCGTGACGCCGTAGTGGATCATCTCCACCGGGATCTGCACGCCGCTTTCGCTGCTGATGAACACGATGCGGCCCCAGTTCTGGGCGCGCATACCAGGCAGATACGCGCGGGACAGACGCGCGCCGCTCAGCACGTTCACGTTGAAGAAGTGCTGCCATTCGGCGTCATCGATTTCCTCAAACGGCTTGGGGTCGAAGATGCCGAGGTTGTTGATGAGGATGTCGACCTTGGGAAAGCGGCCGAGCAGCACTTCCGTCTGCTGCGGGTTGGACAGGTCACCGGCAAAGCCCTCGACCTGGGCGTCGGGCACTTCGGTGCGCAGGCGCGCAATCGCGTCGTCAACAGACGTTTGGGTGCGGCCGTTGACGATCACGCCGGCGCCTTCGGCGGCCAGTGCTACAGCAATGGCATGACCGATGCCCTTGGTAGAGCCGGTCACGAGTGCGAGCTTGTTCTGAAGGTGGAGGTTCATGGCGTTCAAAAAAGGAATATGGAGGAGGAGGAGCACACCACGCCACATGGTTCGGCGGCGGCGTTTCAACCATGATACGAACCACCCCGCCCCTTGGCAGCCGCAATCGTTTTGCAGCGGTATCCAACGAGATTTGACGATCTGCGTCGGTATCGATCCCGGCTTGACGGCCTGGGCAAGCGACGATTAGTGTGCAATGAAGCACGCCAGCGTTACGGGAACGCGGCGCGCCTTACAAGCCGGATCACCGGCAGAACGGGGAGCACCACCATGAGCATCGACGTACAGACACCTGAGGCCGCCGACACCAGCACCAGTGAAGGCGCCTACCAGCTTGACACCATGGACCGCGATACCAACATCGGTCGACTCGTGCATCGGGTCCGACACGCGTTGGTGACGCACATCGACAGTGCCCTGTCATCGCTGGACCTGACGGCCGCGCAGTGGACGGTCGTCATCTATCTGGCCGAAGACCTGGCCACCACGCCAGCCGAGCTATCGCGCCTGCTGCACTACGATCCGGGCGCGATGACGCGATTGATCGATCGGCTGGAGAAGAAGAACATCGTCAAGCGTGCGCCCAGTGATGCAGATCGTCGCTCGGTGGTGGTCTCGCTCACCGAGCAGGGCCGCGCGCTGTATCCGGAGATCCGGCCGCTGATCATCGACGTGCTGAACCACCTGCTGCGCGGGTTCTCGCAAGCCGAGGTCAAGCAGTTGGAGAACCTGCTGCTGCGCGTACTGCACAACGCCTGACCAACTCAGGCGTTCGCGGTTCGGTATTCTGAGCCGACATCGTTGTCGGCCTGGAGGGGTTGCTCGGGCGTGGGGTGTGGGGCGCCGCTCAGCGCTTACTGCCCCTCAAGCTCGTGCTTGATCTTGAACAGTTCGGTATCGGTACGGATACCCAGCTTGCGAAAGGCGGATTGCTTTTGCGAGCTGATGGTCTTGATGCTGCGCGCGAATTTCTCGGCAATGTCCGTGACCGACATGCCGTCGAGGCAGCAGCGCAGCACTTCGCGCTCGCGCGGGCTGAGTTCGGAGCGATCGAGTAGCGCCGACAGCTTGGTGCCATTGGCGGCGGGCGCGGGCGCATCGGCGGAAAGCGCATCGTGCTCCATCTCGGCCGCCAGGGCGGCATTCAGGCGCTTGCCGCCCGCGGCCACGGTGCGAATGGCGCGCACCAGTTCCGACAATTCCTCTTCCTTGCCGACAAACCCGCGCGCACCGGCATGCATGACCATGCCCACCGTCGCCTTGTTGTGATGCGCCGAGGCCACCAGGATCTTCAAGTCCGGGTAGCGCACGCGAATCAGGCGGATCAGGTTCAGCCCATCGATCTCAGTGGGCCCCAGCGAATAGTCCATCAGCAGGACATCCACCTCGAAGGTGTTGTCCTTGAGTGCCCGCACGATTTCGCGGCCCGAGGCAAACATCCCGGAAACCTCGATGTCGGCTTCCTGTTTCAGGCGCGCAGCCAGACCATGTCGGACAACCGCATGGTCATCGAGCACGATCACGCGGATCGGTCGGGTTGCGGTCCAATTCATGTTCGCAGGTTCCTATTCGACTTTTTTGCATGACTGCGCAGGCTCGCTTGAAGGGGCATGGCACAGCCAAACGGCTCACATATTAATGTCTTCATTGCCCGACCTGAACCGGGCTACATCGATGCCCAGGGTTGCGAGGGCCTTTATTTGGCCTCGACAACCGTGTCGTCGCGGGCATAGATGGAGCAGTTCTGATAACGCTCCTTGCACGACGACACCGCACGGAATTCAGCGTTCTGGCCCCACTCGTAGACGAATTGATCGTCGTCTGCGGCCACGAAGATTTTCGGCCACGGCTTGCGCAAATACGCTCCAAAGGCAGCTTGCGATTTCGGGCCGAGTTCACCGGGCTTGCGCGGCTGTGGCGCGGCGGCGGCCACGGTTGCCGCTGCAGGCGTGGTGTTCGCCGTCACCGCCGACGCTGCGGCCGCTCGCTCAGCCAGCGCCTTCTGCGCGCGGGCGGGCACATCGTTGATCCACTCGGCGGGCGCCGCAAAATTCAGGTTCTGTCCGTAAACGGCGGACACCATGCGCGACGTGATGCCGACCAGCCGTGCATTGCTGTCGAACAGGCCACCGCCGCTGGAGCCGTGCGAAATCGCCGCCGAAGTCTGGATCGCGGTCAGCACGCCGTTGTCGTCATGCCGCAGCGACGAGATCAACCCCTCGCTGATCGTCAGGTCAAACCCCAGCGGGTTGCCGATTGCGTAGACCTTCTGCCCCGTCACCAGCATGCTGCTCGGCACGATGGTGACGGAGGGGTAGTGGAAATCGGCAACGCGCAGTTGGCACAGGTCGCGCTGCACATCGGGATACAGCAGGCGTGCACCAAAGCTGGCGTTGCCGCGCTTGAGGCTGACCTGCTTGCCGCCGCGCAGCACATGGCAGTTCGTCACGGCCAACCCATCGCCGATCACCACGGCGCTGCCGATGGCCAACGGCTGCCCGGCGGCGTTGGACACGCGCACTTCCCAGATGCTGGGCGCGACCTTGGCGAACACCTCGGCCGGCTCCAGCGCGGCCGCCGGCAACGCGGCCAGTGCCGATGCCGTGGCCAGGAACGTGCGGATCATGAAGGCAGTGCGGCGGGTCATTGCGGTGTCAGCAGATCAGAAAGGTCGCTCAGCGTGGTCGAGCCGTCTTCAGAGCGCGTTTTGTCGCGCATGAAGGCCACGTCCGCATCGGTCAGGTCGGGGCAGCTTCCGGTGCCCCACGACGGGTTGATGCGGTAGGTGCGATAGCGGGCGTTGATGGCGTGCCACGACCGGCCATCGTCAGACTCCGCCACGCCGGCACGGCACACATGCGCGTTGGTCGGGTAGCTGGCCGTCATCTTGTACTGCTTGCCGGCCTGCGGCACGAACGTCACCGACACGCCGCAGCGGTAGATGAGCGTGCCCGAGGTGCGGATGAAGCTTGCGCCCAGCGCGGTCGGCACACCGGCCAGCACGCGAATCGGCCGCGTTGCATCGGCCGGCTTGAGCGCGGTGCGCGGGTTGCCGCAGTGCTTCGCGTCGTCAAACGTGAGGATGGTGGCGTTGGTGCTGGCCAGCGGGCGGACGAAATCTACCGTGGCGGTGTTGGCGCCGGCTGGCGGCTCCGTATAAGGCGCTGCGCAGCCCGTCAGCCACAGCGCGCCCCCGATTCCGATGGCCGCAGCAATCGTTCGGCTCGTCATACCCTGTTCCCCCGCGAGTCTTGTGTTTGGTGTGTTTGTGCGACTGCGCACAAGTGTAACCAAAGGTGGCCCCGAGGGAAGTCCGGCGAGCCGCACGCGCGTTGCTTGCGCGCGTCGTGTGCTGGGAATCCGCTCAGGCGAGCGCCGCATTGATGCGCGCTTGGGTGCTGCGGCGCGCGCGTTCAAATACCGCCATGTCGCCCATCAGAAACGCCACGTTGGCGTTGGAGCGAAACGATTCGATTTCGAAGACGAGCTGATCGACGTCGACATCGGCGCGCAATTCACCGGCCGCCTGTGCTGCGGTAATCGTCTCGCGAAAACGCGCGCGCACCGACTCGCGATGCCCGCGCACGCGATCCTGGATGGCGCCCGGGCGGGCGCGGTATTCGTAGCTGGCCGCGCAGACAAAGCAGCCGCCCGGCGATGCCCCGCTGGCCACATAGTCGAACCAGCCATCGGTTAGCGCACGCAGGCGGGCAAGCGGGCTTTCCAGCGCTAGCGCCGGTTCAACGACCATCTCGCGGTAGTGCACGACGCCCGCGTCCAGCGTGGCCAGTTGCAGCGTTTCCTTGTCGCCGAAGAGCACCTGAATGTTGCCTTTGCCCACGCCCGCATCCGTGGCCAAGCGACCAATGGTCAGGCCCTCAAGCCCGTCGGTGGAGGCAATGGCGGTGGCGTGCTCCAGTACCTGGGCGCGCGCACGTTCGCCACGCTGGCGGCGCCCGTCGGTTTCGTTCATGGCAATGCCCTATCGATGAATGGGGTCAACGCAATCGGCGCTTGACGTGGCCCGATCGCCCTTTAGTATACGTACGACCGTATATTAATAAACCGAGATCCCCCATGTCAACGAAATCCCTTTCTGCCGCTGGCGTTGCCTCGCCGGCCAAACGGCACTGGCCGGCGCTGGCGGCACTGCTAACCGGCAACTTCGTCACCATTCTCGACCTGTTCATCGTCAATGTGGCGATCCCGGACATTCGTGCCGGTCTGCACACCAGTTTTGCCGAAATCCAGCTCGTGATGGTCGGCTACAGCGCGGCGTATGCGGTGTTCCTGCTCAACGGCGCCCGCCTGGGCGACCTGTTTGGGCGCAAGCGCATGTTTCTGGCGGGCATGGCGTTGTTCACGCTGGCATCCGCGCTTTGCGGTCTGGCGACAACACCATGGATGCTGATCGCAATGCGTGTCGGCCAGGGCTTGGGGGCGGCCATCCTGATGCCGCAGGTGATGGCCTCGCTGCGCGTGCTGTTTGACGGCGATGCGCGGCGGCGCGCGTTCGGCACCATGGGCGCGGTGCAAGGCGTGGCGGCGTCGGTCTCGCAGATCATCGGCGGCTGGCTGATTGCGCATCCGCTAGCAGCCGACGTGTCGGGCTGGCGCGCGGTGTTTTTGGTGAATGTGCCGATCGGCATTGTTGCGCTTTTGGCGGCGCGGGCCTTCGTCGCGGAATCGCGTGCGCCGGTGGCTGCGCGGCTGGACGTGCATGGCGCCGTGGCCGGCGCGGTGGCGCTGGCGATGCTGCTGGTGCCGATCATGCAGGGCCGCGAGTCTGGTTGGCCTTGGTGGTCGTGGGCGGTGCCGCTGGCCTCGTTGCTGGTGTTCCGCCACTTTGTGCGGGTGGAGCAAGCGCTGTCGGCGGCGGGCCGCGTCCCCATCATCGAAATGGCGCTGTTCCGCAACCGCAGCTTTGTGCTGGGCGTGCTGGCCATCTTCCTGTTCTACACGGCCATCAGCTCGTACTTCCTGGCGCTGACGATCCTGCTGCAGTTCGGGCGCGGCTTGTCGGCGCTGGCAGCGGGGTTGGTGTTTACGCCGGCGGCCATCGCGTTCTTTACCGGCTCGCTCACAGCGCCCCGCCTGGCTGAACGCATCGGGCAGCGCGCCCTGCTGCTGGGCGTGGCGATCTTCGCCGTGGGCATGGTGGTGCTGGCGGCAATGGCGCAACTGTGCGCGGGCACCGCTTGGCTAATCCTGCCGCTGATGCTCAACGGCTTTGGACAAGGCATGGTGATTCCGCTGTCGCTCAACACCATCCTAAGCGGCGTGGAAACGGCCCAGGCCGGCATGGGCGCCGGTACCGTCACGACCATGCAAGCCGTTGGCAACGCGGTGGGCGTAACGGTGGTGGGCGTGCTGCTGTTCTCGCTGCTCGGCCAGGTGAATGGGGTGGATGGCGCAGTGGCGATGGACGCGGCCTCCCACGCCGCACACTACGGCCACGCGTTCGCGCTGGCAACGCTCTACAACGTGGGCGCGACGGTGCTGTCGTTCGTGCTGTTCTGGCGCGCTTGGCGCCAGCACGCCTGAGCCAGGCTTATTTGCGCACCCAGCCGCGCCGCACGCACGGTGCCAGCACCACACCATGCAACGCCAGCCCCAAGCGGTGCAGCGGCTCCGACAGCGTATGCGCCACGGGCCCGCTGCACAGCCAAGCGCTCAAGGCCGACACAGCCGCCGCACCCAGCATGTCGAACGGATAGTGCACGCCCAGGTAGATGCGTGCCCACGCCATCGGCACGCCCAATAGCGCCAGCAACACACCCGCGCGCCGCAGGCGTGCGTTCCACATCAGGCTGAACGCCACGGTCCACAGCGCGGTGAGGTGGTCGCTGGGGAACGACGAATCCGACGCGTGCGGCAGCAGATTGGTCCCCAGGTCAATGGCAAACGGCCTCGGGTGATACCAGGCGAGGCCGAAACCAACATTGATCGACAACGCCAGCGCTGCAGCCACGCCGGTCTGCAATGCCTGCCTACGCGTGGTCGGCTCGCCCCATAGCCAGCCAGCCACGAGCGTCAATGGCACCAGCCAGATCGCGTATTCGGCAAAGGCCATCGCCAGCCAGACGGTCGTGGCTGAAGCGTCGGCCGGCGCGTTGATCCAAAGAAACAGCGTGTGATTGAGTGATTCCATACAGCGTCGGCCAACGGCCCGTGTGATTCAACAACGGCGAGATACCCGGCCCACACTACGGAAGATTCCCTTCAATTCCCTTGGAACGGGCCTGTGGACAAGCCTAGGCCACCCGACTTAGGCCAGCCGTAGCGATGCCCCCGATCCTTGCCTAGGCTTTTCCCGCCGCCAGACGCTGCCTATGATGTAGACACACCGGCACGCAAGCAGGTCGGATACACAATCTCGAACCCCGGGGGGTGGATGGAAAGTTTCCTGATCCAGCGAACCACACGCCGGCAAGCGATGATTGCCGGCGCGATTGCGCTGTTGATCCTGTTGACGCTGGCCGTGGCCGCACCACGTGCGGGCCTGCAATGGCCGGCGATCAACCCGTTCATGCCGATGTGCGCCTTGACGGTGTTCACCACGGCCAGCATTGCCGCGTTTTTGCTGGGCGCTCAGTTCATCGTGACGCGGCAGCCGATGCTTGGCGCGCTGGGCGGTGCCTATGCTTTTACCGCCCTGGCGGTGGCGCTGCAGTTGCTGATGTTCCCCGGCGTGTTCTCGCCCACGGGGCTGTTTGGCGCCCGCCCCACCAGTGCAGCATGGATGTGGGTGTTCTGGCATGGCGGTTTTCCGCTGTTCGTGATCCTGGCGGTACTCATGCGCGATCGGCTCTCGCGCGATGCCGTTGCTGACGGGCGCGTCGGCCTGTGGGCCTGGCTGCTGATCGGCGGGCCGGTGCTGGTGGGCGTGCTGCTATGCGGCTTTGCAGTGCTGACCAACCTGCCGCCGCCGCTGCACGCCGGCAATGGCGACAACCCCGTGGCGGTCATCCTGTGGGCCATCAACGCCATTGCCGTGCTCGCCGTGGTGGCCAGCGGCCGCCTCCGTGCGGTGCTTGACGTGTGGCTGGCCATTGCCGCGCTGGCCTGCCTGACCGACACCACCCTCAACCTGCTGAGCACCGACCGCTTTACCGTGGGCTGGTACGTCGCGCGCCTGTTCAGCATGTTCGCGCCTGGGGTGCTGGTCTGCGTGCTGGTGTGGGAGGTGACCGCGCTGTACCGGCGGCTGTTCGAGGCGCATGTCTCGCTGCGGCAGGCGTCCATGCGTGATGCGCTGACCGGCTTGTACAACCGCACCTACTTCAACGAGCAGATCGATAACCAGATCAGCGCTGCGCAGGGCAACGGGCAGCCGTTTTCGCTGGTGATGGTCGATGTCGACCACTTCAAGCGCTACAACGATGCGTTCGGCCACCTCAAGGGCGACGCATGCCTGGCAGCCGTGGCCCATGCACTGGCCGGCGTGGTGCGCCGACCGGCAGATTTCATCGCTCGCTACGGCGGCGAGGAATTCGTCGTCGTTCTGCCCGAAACCGATGCGAACGAAGCGCAGGCCTTCGCAGAGCGCGCGCGCGAAGCCGTGCTGCGTCTGCGCATCGAAGCCGCTGCGCCGTCGCGCTACGTGACCGTCAGCGCCGGTTGCGCCACGTCAGTGCCAGGTAACAGCGTCCTCTCCATCGACACGCTGGTCGAGACTGCCGACGCCGCGCTCTACCGTGCCAAGGCGGCCGGTCGCAATCTGGTGATGACTGCGCAGCCTGCGTCTGCTGCGTTCACGTAGCGTGACGTAAGGCCTGTCAAACGATCAGGCACGTGAGCATTTGGCACGCCTGTCTTTGCTGTCTTCTTTATTTCTTCTGTATATAAAAATAGTAGTAGTAGATAACGGTGGATTGTTTCTGTGGATAGCTGCAGAAAACCCTTTCGCGTCAACTGCTTGCGAAATGCACAACCCATCGGACAGCGTGTGCCGTGGCGTGGATGACTCCTGCAGAGTGCGCCCCACCCTCTCGGCAGACACCAAAGTTATTCCCCCGCTGTGGACAACCTGACCCCGGACAGCCAACACAGTTGTCCCTGAAGTTCTTCACGTGTTTATCCACATATCCACATGTCCACAGCGACAATGGCGACCATGCGCCGGATTACCGCTTCGGTGCCCGTTCAAGACGCGCCGGGAACGCCTCCACCAACCAGTCAATGAACACTCGCAGCCGATGCGTGACATGGCGCGTTTGCGGATAGACGACGTGAAACGGATAAGGCGCCGGTCGCCACGGCTTCAGGATTTCCACCAGCGCGCCGTCGTTGATCGGCGCTTGCGCCGCATAGCCGAAGGTCTGCACGATGCCCAGGCCCGCAAGGCAGGCGGCCAGATGCGCATTGCTCTCGTTCACGCCGATGCGATGCTCGACCTTGATCTCAGTCTTTTCCCCGTCGCGCTCGAAGCGGAATGGAACCGACCGCCCCGACTGGCTGAACACGTAGCTCACGAGCCGGTGGCCATTCTTGAGTTCATCGGGGTAAGCCGGCGTGCCGTACTGCTTGAGGTATCCCGGGGTGGCGCAGGTAATCAGCGGCGCATCGCCCAGGTGGCGTGCGACCAGGGACGAGTTGTTTAGCGGGCCACCGCGAATCACGCAGTCGACGTTGTCCGCAATCAGATCCACCGAGCGGTCTGACACGCCCAGGTCAATCCTGATCTCGGGATAGCGCGCAGCGAACTCGGGCAGCAGAGGAATCAGCACGTCGCGCGCCGTCGAGCCGCCGACATCAATGCGCAACGACCCGCGCGGCCGTCCGCGTGCGAGGCTGAACGAGGCGTCGATGTCCTCCAGGTCGCCCAGGATGCGCGTGCTCTTGGCGTAGTAATCCTCGCCTTCCGGCGTCACCGTCACGCGCCGTGTCGTCCGCTGCAGCAGGCGCACACCCAGATGGGCCTCCAGTTCCTGCACCTGCTTGCTGACCGTGGCAATGGGCATGTCGAGCGAATCGGCCGCGCGCGTGAAGTTGCCGGCCTCCACCACGCGCGCAAAGGAACGCATTGCCAGGAGTTGGTCCATTCGAATGTCCGCGCAAATTATCCACAGCTGTGGATAGTAATTCTATTTGCAGCCCTTTTTCGAAAAGTTTCCGAGCTCTACATTGCCTCCATGCCCAACGCGACGGGGCAAACGCAGAGCAAGGCACCACCCGCCGCGAGGTCATTCATTCAAACCTGAAATCACGACATGGAGCACATCATGAGCAAGCAACTGGAAGGCAAGATCGCCCTCGTCACGGGTGGTAGCAGCGGCATCGGTCTTGGCGCTGCCAAGGAACTCGCAGCCCAAGGCGCGCGCGTGTTTATCACCGGCCGCCGTCAGGCGGAACTCGATGCCGCCGTCGCAGAAATCGGCGCCGGCGCCACCGCATTGCGCGCCGATGCGTCGGTGCTGTCCGACCTCGACGCCGTCTATGCCCACATTGCCAAGGTGGCCGGCAAGCTGGACATCTTGTTCGCCAATGCCGGCGGCGGCGACATGATGTCGCTGGGTGCCATCACCGAAGAGCATTTCGACCGGATTTTTGGCACCAACGTGCGCGGCGTGCTGTTCACGGTGCAGAAGGCGCTACCGCTGCTGACCGACGGCGCATCGATCATCCTGACGTCGTCCACGGTCTCGGTTCAAGGCACGGCCAACTTCAGCGTCTACAGCGCCAGCAAGGCGGCGGTGCGCAACTTCGCCCGCTCGTGGGTGATGGATCTGAAGGATCGCGGTATTCGCGTGAATGTCGTGAGCCCGGGCCCGATTCGCACGCCCGGCCTTGGCGGCCTCGCATCGGATGAAACGCGCCAGGGCCTGTTCGACTTCCTCACCGCTCAGGTGCCGCTGGGCCGCCTGGGAGAGCCGGCCGAAGTGGGCAAGGCCGTCGCGTTTCTTGCCTCGGACGCGGCAAGCTTTATCAATGGCATCGAGTTGTTTGTTGATGGCGGGATGGCTCAGGTTTGAGCGTCGGTAGCCGGAAACGGCTACCAACCTCCAGCGGCGCGGGCCTGACATGACGCACGCCTGAGGATCATCTTGGGCTCAGGCTGAGGGGCTTGCCGCTCGAAGCTGGAACCCTTCGACAAGGCCGGAGAACAGCGACGGATTCGGAGATACGAACCCCATGGGCAGTGCGACGCAGAATGCCCGCGTCGCCCGCATAGCGTGCAATAGCCGTCCATGACAATGACCTTTATCGAGAGCCAGGTGCCAACAACCCAAGTATTGGCGGGGCGCCCGACTCTCGCTATCAGAGGACGCCAATTGTCTTGTCCGGGCGTGCCCTTGTTTCTGTAGGCCAATACGCAGGCGCTGTCAGTGCAGGCTGACAGCAGTCGATGCGCCCGATTGTCGTGCCGGTCGAGTTGCGGCCCTCTCGCAGGGACGGCTCAGGTTGAGGGGGCCAACCAGATTTTTTTGCGGTTCAGCAGCAGCGGAATGACGCCGATTGCGATGCCGCCCATCCCCACGACGTTGGTGACCCAGTCGAAGGTCGGGATGCTGTAGAGCGCGATGAAGAAAAGGAAGAGCCCGCTTGCTACCGGCCAGATGACATGGGTGATGGCAACCCACGGCCCTTGCGTCAGCACCTTGCGGTAGTACCAGCCGCAGGCAAGCCCAGTGAGCCCCAGGTAGAAGCAAATCTGGAAACCGATGGCAGTAATTGAATCCTGCAGGATGACGTTGATCGTCGGCAAATAAGACGACACGAACAGCAGCACGAGCCCGGTGATCCAGATGAAGAAGATGGCGATGTGGGGCGTGCGCCAAACCGGATGCAGACGCGCATAGCGCGCGTGGAGTGCGCCGTCGCGGCTTTTGGCAAACAGCGTGCGTGTGAACTGCAGCATCTGGGTTTCGACCGTGCCCACCGTGCTCAGCAATACCGCGACGATCGCAACGTAGCCCCAGGTCGGGCCAAACAACTTCTCCGCAATGGCGAAAATGATGTTCGTGTTGTAGTGCTGGATCTCGGCATCGGACAAGCCAAGCTGCGTAATGACGATGAAGATGAGGAAGAACGCCATCAAGAACACCATCGACCAGAAGGCGGCCCGACCGGGGGTGTGGTTTGCGTCACGCGTCTCTTCGCTGAGGTTCATCGTCACGTCCCAGCCGTAAAAGAAGAAGATCGCCACCAACGCGCCGTTGGCGAACATCTTGGGCGTGAACGCGAAAGGCCAGAACCAGACCCACGAGAACGGATGCGCTGGCGTATGCGGGAACACGATGAAACTCGCGACGATGATCACGAGCAGGATGACGCCCTCGACAATCGTCATCAGCACCTGCACGTAACTGGTGAGCTTGATGCCCTTGACGACCACCGCGCTGACAACTGTGAGCCATGCCGCAGCGATCAACGTCACGTAGTGCACGTTGTTCATCATGGGCCGATCAAAGATGAGCAGCGTGGCATTTGCCGCCGGAATCATGGCAGACACCATGAACACGCAGCACAGCACCAGCAGCGCCCAGCCGGCAAGGAAGCCGAGCGCGCGCCCGAATACCATGCTCACCCACGAATATGAGGTACCGGCGCTCGCCAAGGCGCGGTTCATGTTGATGAACGCATACGCGATGCCAAACATGATGAGCCCACACACCAGAATGCTCGCCGGCGACTGCGTGCCAGCCGTCCCGATGATGGTGGAAGTCGTGATCTCGATGCTGTAGGCCGGCGCGGTGCCGGCAATGCCCATGATTACCGATTCGACGACGCCCAGGGAATCTGCATTGAGCTTGGCTGGCTGGTCCATGGGCGCGCGACTCCGGGTCGACAATGGGCGATAGACCGATTTTTACCCTGTGCGGAAGGTGCGGGCAATAGGGGGCGCTCTGCACCCTGCGAGGAGCTTGGGCGGGCGCTCTGGCATGCATCTGCTGTGTATGGTCAAAGCGCACCATCACTTACACGACCGTCTCTCTAAGGGTTACGCCGACACTCAGTGTCCATAGTCCGTCGACACGGTAATGTCCTTCCATTTGCGCAGTTCCTCTTCCAGCGCAGTCAGATGGGTTCGAACAAGCGTTAGCGCATCACTGCCAAGCAGCAGATGGGCCGGCGGATAGTCGGCCGCAATCACAGCCAACATCGCACGCGCTGCCTTAACCGGGTCGCCGAGTTGCTTGCCGTTTTTCTCTTCCCGGGCGCGTCGCACGGGATCGAAGACATTGTCGTAGTCGGGGATAGAGCGCGACGTGCGCGTCATCGAGCGCCCCGCCCAGTCGGTACGGAATGATCCGGGTGCCACCGCAGTCACGGCAATGCCGAAGCTGCGCACCTCCTTGCCAAGAGTTTCCGAAATGCCCTCCAACGCGAACTTGCTGCCGCAGTAGTAGGCAATGCCCGGCATCGTGATATGTCCGCCCATCGATGTGATGTTCAGGATGTGGCCACGCCGGCGGCGACGCATGAACGGCAGCACCGCTTTCATCATGGCGACGGCACCGAACACGTTCACGTCGAACTGCCTACGCATCTCGGATAACGGCGACTCCTCCAGTACCCCCTCATGCCCGTAGCCGGCATTGTTGACGAGGACATCGACCGGGCCGACGTTGGCTTCGATTTCCGACACGGCACCGTCAATGACGTGGAAATCGGTCACGTCCAATACACGCGCAAATGCATTGAGTGAAAGCGACTCGAAATCGCGCTTGGCCTGCTCGCTTCGGACGGTGCCGACAACCTTGTGGCCCGCGGCCAATGCTTCCTGTGCCAGCGCACGGCCCAGGCCGCTGCTGACTCCCGTGATGAGAAAAATCTTGCTGCTGGTCATAGCTGCCCCTTGCCGAGCGTGATGAAGGGTGCATGCTAGTCTTGGCAGATAGTCGATTTAAGCCGAATTCGGCTGAATTTATTGCCTAAAAGTATGACCAACCGGGCTATCACTCCTCCGGATTCCACCGCGCTTGCGGCAACGCGAGCCCGAACCGTTTCGCTGCTGCGCGCACTTGCGCCGGACGAGGGTTACAACCTTACGGCCATCACAAGCGTGCGCATCCTGCGCTCCGACCGCGCACTATCGCGCACGCCCGTTCTGTATGACCCAGGCATCGTGATCGTTTGCCAAGGCCGCAAGCGCGGGTATTTTGGCGACCAGCTGTACCAGTACGACGAAGATCAGTACCTTGCCGTGTCGGTGCCTGTGCCCTTCAGCATGGAGACCGACGCGACGCCCGAACGGCCGCTGCTCGCGCTCTATCTGCACCTCGATTTTGCGATGGCCGCCGAACTGGCCGCGCAGCTGGATAGCGTTGGAGTGACCCACCGCACCGCCGCGCCCCAAAGCATGATGTCCAGCCCCATGGATGAGGGGATGCAGGCCTCTGTGCTGCGCTTCCTGGAGGCCATGCACCATCCCGTAGAAGCGGCCGTCTTGGGGCCGGGCCTGTTGCGCGAGGTGTATTTCCGGGTGCTTACCGGCGGGCAAGGTGGCGCGATGAGGGAAGCACTGGCGATGCGGGGGCAGTTCGGGCGAATCGGCCACGCGCTACGGCACATCCACGCCGCATACGCACAGTCGCTTGATGTAACGCAGCTTGCCGAAAAAGCAGGAATGAGCGTCCCAAGCTTCCACAGCCATTTCAAGGCGATTACGCAGCTCTCGCCAATGCAATACGTGAAGTCCACACGCCTGCATCAGGCGAGATTGCTGATGGTGCGTGAAGACCTGACGGCCGAAGCGGCGAGCCACGCCGTGGGCTACGCGAGCCCCTCGCAATTCAGCCGAGAGTTCAAGCGGCTTTTTGGTTTGACGCCGGCAGCGGAATCAAAGCGCATGCGTGAGAGCTTCGCGCTCCCGCCGCCCTTCGACGATGCCGCATATGTGTCGTCGCACTGAGCACCCATCGACCAATGGGTGGTCTTGCAAGACCAGCCAGACCGGCCTGCACCAGGCCCACTTCGATGGTCGGATACCTATCTAGGCTTTCCCATCGCGTTCTTCAGCTTGCTCGGCCGAACCTTTCGGGCCGCGTTGCCAGCGCATGACGTTTTCGGCGTCCTAGCTGGCATGCACATCGGGCCCTAGTCAATCATGAGATGGCGCATCAACAATGTCGGGTCTGCGATCTCAAGAATGAGGCGACGCAGCACGCGTTTGCGCATGTGTTCATCGTCCAGCACCCAAGGGGCGCTGACCTCGCTGAGATGCCGTGTGATCGCTTCTCGATGGTCGGTGCCTTCCGGCAGGCCCAGGCGCGCTGCGAGCAGGCCGGCAACGACATCATCGATTTCAACGTCGAGCAGCCTCGCGTCAATGGTGAGTTGTAGCTTCATCGTGACGATCGAACCTGAAAAAGCCGGCGCCGCAACAAGATCGTGCGGCACCGGAATGCAGTTGCACCGGCCGGCGAACCGGCCAGTCGATGGCAGCGCAACTGCGCGGATCAGTAGTCCAGTTCAGGCGCCGGCGCTTGTGCGGGCTTGTCTTCCTTCGGCGCGTCCGCGATGGTTGCATCCGTGGTCAGAATCAACCCTGCGACAGACGCGGCGTTCTGCAGCGCGGTGCGCGTGACCTTGGTCGGGTCAACCACGCCTGCTTCCACGAGGTCGCCGTACTCGCCCGTGGCCGCGTTGTAGCCGTAGTTGCCCTTGCCTTCGGACACCTTCGCGATCACGACGGAAGGCTCTTCACCGGCATTGGCGACGATGGCGCGCAGCGGTGCCTCCAAGGCATGCTGCACGATCCGAATGCCCGCATCCTGATCGCTGTTCGCGCCCTTGAGGTTCACCACCGCAGAACGGGCGCGCAGCAAGGCAACGCCACCACCCGGCACGATGCCCTCTTCCACGGCCGCGCGCGTGGCGTGCAGGGCATCGTCGACACGGTCCTTCTTCTCTTTCATCTCAACTTCGGTGGCAGCACCCACCTTGATGACGGCGACCCCGCCGGCGAGCTTCGCCACGCGCTCTTGCAGCTTCTCGCGGTCGTAATCGCTCGTGGCTTCGTCGATCTGCACGCGGATCGACTTGACGCGCGCGTCGATGCTGGCCTGGTCGCCGGCACCGTCGATGATGATGGTGTCGTCCTTACGGACTTCCACGCGCTTGGCCCGGCCGAGATCCTCCAACGTGGCCTTCTGGAGCTGCTTGCCCGTCTCCTCCGAGATGACCGTCGCCCCGGTAAGGACGGCAATGTCTTCGAGCATGGCCTTGCGGCGATCGCCAAAGCCGGGCGCCTTGACGGCGGCGACCTTCAGGATGCCGCGCATCGCGTTGACGACGAGGGTGGCGAGCGCTTCGCTCTCAACATCCTCCGCCACGATCAACAGCGGCTTGCCGGCCTTCGATGCCGCTTCCAGGATCGGCAGGAGGTCGCGGATATTCGAGATCTTCTTGTCGTGCAGCAGGATCAGCGCATCGTCCAGATATGCGGCCTGCTTCTCCGGGTCGTTGATGAAGTACGGGCTGACGTAGCCGCGGTCGAACTGCATCCCTTCGACAACGTCCAGCTCGTTGTCGAGCGACTTGCCATCCTCGACCGTAATGACGCCTTCCTTGCCGACCTTCTCCATGGCCTCGGCGATGATCTTGCCGATGGCCTCGTCCGAGTTGGCCGAAATGGAGCCCACCTGGGCGATTTCGCGGTTGGTCGAAATCGGCTTGGACAGATTGCGCAGCTCATCGAGCACTGCGGCCACCGCCTTGTCGATACCGCGCTTGAGGTCCATCGGGTTCATGCCGGCGGCCACGTGCTTCATGCCTTCCTGCACGATGGCCTGGGCCAGCACGGTGGCCGTGGTGGTGCCGTCACCGGCAATGTCCGCAGTCTTGGACGCGACCTGCTTGACCATCTGCGCGCCCATGTTTTCGAAGCGGTCCTTCAGCTCGATTTCCTTGGCGACAGACACGCCGTCCTTCGTGATGGTCGGGGCGCCAAAGCTGCGCTCGATGACTACGTTGCGGCCCTTGGGCCCGAGCGTCACCTTCACGGCATCGGCAAGAACATTCACGCCCTTGACGATACGGACGCGCGCGCTGTCGTGGAACTTGACGTCTTTTGCACTCATGTTTGTTGCTCCGGATAAGTCGTTGACTCAACACGTCGCGAACAACCGGCCTCTTTGCGTGTCCGGCGATATCCGGCGGTGTCCGCGAGCGGCTCGAGGCTTCAGGCGGCTTTGGCAACCGCCTCGGCGTGGGTTTCGATGACGCCCATGACGTCTTCTTCACGCATGACGAGGAGTTCCTCGCCATCAACCTTGACGGTCTGACCGGCGTACTTGCCGAACAGCACTTGGTCACCGACTTTCAATTGGAGTTCGCGCTGCGTGCCGTCCTGAAGCAGGCGGCCCGTGCCGACCGCGATGACTTCACCCTGCTCGGGTTTTTCTGCGGCGGAATCAGGAATCACAATGCCCGAGGCCGTCGTCCGCTGCTGTTCGATTCGCTTGACGATAACCCGGTCGTAGAGGGGACGAATCTTCATTTCCATCTCCTGAGCGATAGATCACCAAAAAAGGGAATCCGGCTTGCACACCCTGCAAGCATGGCGCCTGGGCGGGGCTGACAAAGCCGTGCCAAACACTTGGCGGATTGCAAAATAGAAGCGCTCTGCGGCGACTTCAAGAGGCTCGCGAACGGCGTGTTTGTAACAAGATGTATCAGGGCAAAAGAATGCGGTGGACGGCGCCCAACCGATAGACCGTACGGCCGCGTCCGTGCCGCTGGCGCGGTACTGGAAGGACGGGACAGGGTGACGGCCGTCCTCCATCGGGCCCGAGTGTGTCGTCCGACTCTTCGAGCGCCTGCCACACCCCGCCCTTGACCGGACGGAATAACCAGCGCACGTAGCCCTCGTCTGCGGCAATCTGCATCAGCTCGCCGCGATCGGGCGCACCGTCGATCAGGGTTTCGTTTGCTGATGCGCCGTCGTAATCACCGAATGCCTGACGGCAGGCCAGCGCTTCACCCGCCGATGCGCCGATCATGTTGCAACCGCGTCGCTCGACGCGCTCAAGGTCCCATGCGCCCAGCCGCCACGCTGCATCGAGCAGCACTTCATCAATGGTTTCGATGTGGCGCCAGGCGTGGCCCAGCTGAATGGCGGAGCTGGGTACCGAGCGAGGCGGAATATCGATTCCCGGTAACACCAGCGGACTGGCGCGGCGGAATCCGTGCCAATGCAGGATCGCCACAAGCGGCGTATTCGCCCGCCGGGCCGCCGTTACGGTGACGGCGACCAATGGCAGACGCACCGCGTCCATCTGTTCATGCACTGCGCTGAAAAGGTCCATGAAGCCTCCGAATGATGTGTCCAATGGCCTCTTGAAATTTCTGCCTGCTTCCCTATTTTAGGTTTCGTCAATGCAGTCGCGGTTCTCGCGCTGCGTGTTTCGATTTGTTTGTCAGTGGCCCGCCACGGACCGATGAACTGGAGCGCGTAGTTCGGTTCAGTCTCCGTGCGGGCCCTTCAGGAGCCAGCCATGAGCGATCTGTTTTTTGGCACCGATCTGCTGGGCGAATTCGACCGCCTGCAACGGCAGATGGCCACTCTCTTTGCGGGGGCACCCGCCAGCCTGCGCGCAACGCGCATCGGCACCTTTCCTCCCGTCAACATTGGCAGTACCGATGACTCCGTAGAGATCGTCGCATTCGCCCCGGGGCTCGACCCCGCGCAGATCGATGTCTCGATCGACAAGGGGCTGCTGACGATCAGCGGCGAGCGCAAGCGCCCCGATTTCGAACTCACCGACGAGACGCGCGTGTATGCCGATGAACGCTTCACGGGTGCATTCCGCCGTGTGATTGAGCTGCCACAAGACGTCGATCCCGACAAAGTCAGCGCCCGGTACGTCAACGGCTGCCTGACCATCAGCGTGGGCAAGTCGGAGGCATCGAAGCCGCGTCAGATCACGGTGCAAGGCTGAGCCGCGCCTTGCGCAAGCACGAAGGAGCACATCATGAACGACACCACCCAATTGGCGACCCAAGTGCAGCCTGGTAAGGCGGCGGTTGCAAAGCAGACGGCTGAACAGGCGGCTGCGCGACAGACACACTTGGCGCCACCCGTCGACATCTTCGAAAACCGCCAGGGCATCACGCTGTACGCAGACCTGCCAGGCGTCCCGCGCGAGAAGCTTGATGTTCGCGTGCAGGACGGCACGCTTACTGTCGATGCCGAGTTGATGGTGTCCACACCGCCGGGACTGCGCCTGCAGCACGGCGAAGTTCGACACCCGCATTTCTCGCGCACCTTTGTGCTGAGCCCGGACTTTGATGCCTCGCGCATCGACGCCCAGCTGCGCGACGGAGTGCTCAAGCTGACGATTCCGCGTCGCGATGAAGCCAAGCCGCGGCGTATCGAAGTCCAGGCCGGCTGAGCCGCCGCCTGTTGTTTGCCTTGCAAGCGGGCGCGCGTTGCGCGCCTGCATTTGGCACCGTGCCCCTGGTTACGGTTGTTTGTCACGAGGAGACAAAGATGCTGAGTGCACACGAATTTGCCACCTTGATGCTGGTCAGTCAGTCGCCAGAGCAGGTGGATATGAATCGCGCTGAATTGGATTCGTTGCTGGAGCGGCAGTTGGTGATGCTGGCGCGTTCTGCCGAGGGGCATCGTCGCCGCGCACGGCTTACCGATGCCGGACGCTCGGTGCTCCAAGCCCTCAACGCCGTTGATCGTCAGTAGCCCGGCAGGTTCGCGGGCAGCAGAACAGCTGGCCCGCTGGGGGCCTGCATTCTTCAGGCCGCCGAGGCCCCTGGCAGAGTCGGCCCGCGCTTGACACCACGGAAGAGAATGAGCGCCACGCCGAGCATGATTCCAATGTCTGCGACGTTGAACACACCCGTTCGCAACTGCCCGATGCCTATGTTCAGAAAATCAAAAACCCGGCCGTCGTAGACACAACGATCGAACAGGTTGCTGAGCCCTCCACCCAGAATGCAAGCTGTCGCCATAACTTCGGTACGGCCGAGCCTGGGTGAACGCAGCAGCCACACGAACAGGCCGACCAGAATCGCCAGAACGCCATAGATGAAAACGATATTGCGAGTCGCATCGGACATTCCCGCCCCGAGGCTTAGGAATGCGCCGTGGTTATAGGTGGGTAGAACGAGAAGGCTTCCTGAAAGCAATGACACGACTTCGCCGGGCGTCAATATTTGCTTGAATATGGCCTTCGTGGCCTGGTCGATGATGATCCAGGCGAGCGCGCCAAGCAGCGCAATGGCAACTCTTTGCTTCGTCGTCATTCGAGAGGTCATCTGTAGGCGGGCCCCCATTCTAGTCAGAGTGGGGTGTCGCCAGCTCCGAACGACTTAGATTGGCTACGCGTATTTGTCGCCCACCGTACTGCGAATCGGATGGGTGTCGTAGACGATGATCATCCGCTCGATGAGCCCGTTGTCGTCAAATTCAAAAACATCGACGCACTCAAAGCGCACCGCCATCCCATCTTTGAGCTCCCAGTCATAGATGAAGTAACCGGTCGCACGTCGGGCGCCCATCGTGCTGACGCAGATGTCGATTGACGTGATTTTGCTTCCACCAGATGCCGCATCGACCTTCGCAAAGAACGGCGCGGGGTGCATCCACCCGAGAAACGGCGAGAAGATCTGCGCAGAGATGGCCGCATCGCTTAGATCGCCGGCCGATCTTGCTCATGTGGCATTGCTCCATCCCGGGCAGAGCCATGAGGATTGCAATGCTGGTTGGAAAGCGTTGGGGCACCGCACATTGACGCAGACCGTGGACTCGTTTTCGATACCCTCGCGTTGACGCTCACCGCTGCGGCGGCGAGGCATGGCGTTGCAATAGGTGATCCGCGGATGGCGAGAGACCGCCTACGGGCGGGGACGTTGGTCACGCCTTTTATCGACGTGGCGAAAAACGGCTTGTCGTACTTCGTCGTCCATCCATCCCAACGAGCCGCCCAGCCCAAGATTCGCGCCCTCGCTGACGTCTTGTCGCGGCTTGCGCGGGAAGACTGATTGTTGTCGAGGAAAGCAGTCCTGTACTGCGACGTGCCGTTGCTGCTGCATCGGCATGCCGCCTCACAAAAAAAGGGCCCCGGCCGGGACGGGTGGCCGAGGCGAGCTAGGACTGCATGGACGACTAGGGAGAGGGAGGAGCCTCCCCTTAAGTTTCCAGGGGCGGAGTCTATGGAAGGGGCCCTGCCAAGGCAATTCAACAATCCTCAGCGGCAACGCGCCCCTTGCCGGCCTGCTCAACGCACTTGCCGGCGTGCCTGCAACGCGTGCAGCGCTGCATCAAGCCAGCGAAGAACTGAAGGCGCGGTTGAAGTCATCGGCTGGGCGGGACGTCACCGCCCATGCCTCATTGCAAACGCCGAGGAACAGCGCATAGGCGCGCTCACAGCTCAAGATAGAAGCCCTTCGTTGCGCAATGCTTCCTCGGCCGCCTCGTGGTCCTGAGCAGCGCTGCCACCGGAGATGCCAATGCCGCCCACCAGACGCCCTTCGTAAAAGATCGGCACGCCGCCGCCCACCGGCATCAGGCGCGGATGGTGCGCCAGCGGAGCAACCGCGGGCTCGGCCATGTACTGGTTCCATTGATGCGTCGCCAGGCCGAACGAGGCTGCCGTCCATGCCTTGTTGATGGCGACGTCAGCGGTCAGGAAAGGCGCGGCGTCTGCACGCTCGAACGCGCGCAGGTGCCCTCCTGCATCGGTAATGGCGATGGTCGCGGCAAACCCGCGTGCGGCACTGGCCCGACGCGCCTGCGCCAGCAAGGCTTGCGCGGCCTCCAGGCTGATCGTTGCCGTTGGGACGATGGGGGATGTCATGGTGAGGCTCCTTGTCAGACGTCAGAAAGGTTCAGGCGTTGGCGACAACGACTTTGCCGATCATGTTTCCGGCTTCGACCAGCGCATGCGCCTTGATCAAGCTCGCGGCGTTGATGCCATCGATGCGCTGCGTCAGGGTGTGCTTGATGTCGCCGCGATCGACCAGTTCGGCCACACGACGCAGCAACGCGTGCTGTCGGGCGATGGTGGCGGTGGTGAACATGGCGCGGGTGAACATCAGTTCCCAGTGAATCGAAATGGATTTCCCCTTGAACGGGCCGATGTCCAGATCCACCGGATCATCGATGAGGGCGAATTGCCCCTCGGGGCGCAGCACAGCGGCGATCTGCGGCACGTGAGCGGCGCTCTGATTCAGCCCGGCCACATGCGTGACGTGATCAAAACCAAGCGCTGCCAATTGCGGCGCCCACGGTTGACGGTGATCGATGACGTGGTGCGCGCCATGCGCCAGCACCCATTCACGGGTTTCCGGCCGCGACGCCGTGCCGATCACGGTCATCCCCGTCAGCGCGCGCGCCAGTTGGGTCAGGATGGAGCCGACGCCGCCCGCCGCCCCGGTTACCAGCAGCACGTTGTTCTCGGTGGGGTCGGCCGCCTGGACGCGCAGGCGATCAAACAGCAGTTCCCACGCGGTGATGGCTGTCAGCGGCAGCGATGCGGCTTGCGCAAAATCCAGCGATGCCGGCATGGGGCCGACGATGCGTTCGTCCACCGCATGCAGTTCGCTGTTGGTGCCAGACCGCGTGATGTCGCCGGCATACCAGACACGGTCACCCGGCTTGAAGCGCGTGGCCAGCGGGCCGGCCGCGCGGACGATGCCCGCTGCATCCCAGCCAGCAATGCGCGCTTGGCCCTCCGGGATGTCTCCGCCCCGCCGGATCTTGGTATCGACCGGGTTGACGGACACCGCTTTGACTTCCACCAGCAGGTCGTGATCGCGCAGTTCAGGCGTCGGCAGCTCAATGTCTTGCAGCGCCTGCGGGTGGCTGATGGGGTGGTTCTGATAGAAACCGATGGCTTTCATGCACGTTCTCCAAAGAGTGGATGAGGGCCATGCTATCTTTCAGCGATATGCGGATAAACGGGCGGTATGCCCAAACACTTTCGGTATTTCAATGAAAATCATCCGCCTAGATGACGTGCAAATCTTCGTGCACACGGCCGACGCCGGCAGCTTCTCAGAGGCTGCCCGCCAACTGAACATCGCGCCTGCGCAAGCAAGCGCGTCTGTGCAGCGGCTGGAAAAGGCGCTGGACGCCCGTCTGTTCACGCGTTCCACGCGCAGCATGCAGTTGTCAGAGGCTGGAGAGCGCTACCTGCCGCACGCGCGCGTCATGCTGGGTGCGCGGGAGCAAGGCGAACAAGCGCTGGCCGGTGGCCGGGAAGCACTCTCCGGCCCGCTGCGGCTGTCTGCTCCGTCCGATTTCGGGAGAAACCTGCTCCTGCCGTGGCTCGACGATTTTCAGCACCAGCACCCTGGTTTATCGGTGCACTTGAAATTGAGCGACCGGGCGGCCGATCTCATCCGCCAGCCGCTGGACTTTGCCGTGCGCTATGGGGCGCTGCCGGATTCATCCTTGCTGGCCATCAAACTGCTCGACACCAACCGGCGTGCGTTGTGCGCAGCGCCCTCGTACATCGAACAACACGGCGCACCGGCCAAGGTGGATGACCTGCGACGACACAACTGCCTTCGGTATATCTGGAGCGAGCAAGTCCATGAACGCTGGCGCTTTACCCTGCCCGGCGGTGAGCGCACCGTGGCCGTCACAGGAAATCGCGTGAGCGACGATGCCGATGCCGTGCGCCGCTGGGCCGTCGCAGGCGAAGGCCTGATCTATAAATCGCGCTTGGACCTCATCAACGATTTAAAGGCCGGGCGATTGGTCGAGATATTCCCGCAGGAATACGGCGAGCCCGCGCCGCTGCATTTGATTTGCGCCCACCGTGCGCAGCTGACGCCCGCCATCAAGGCGCTGAGTGCCTTTTTGCGGGAACGCTGCATGGCCCTGGTCGCAAGCTACGCGCCGGAAGGTTCGCCATCTGAGTAACACCGTGGCTAACGGCTCAGGCTGCCGTGGCGAGCTTGGGTCAGTTGTTGATGGCCCGTTGTGGGGCTTCACTGCAAGGGGCTTTCGTCAGCGCGCAGCGTCAGGACCTGTACGCCGTTTCGTGTCACGGCCACCGTATGTTCGAACTGCGCCGACAATTTCCCGTCTCTTGTGACCACCGTCCAGCCATCCTCTTCGGTCCGGACGGAGCGGCGGCCTTGATTGATCATCGGTTCGATGGTGAACACCATGCCTTCGCGCAATACCAACCCGGTTTGCGGCGTGCCCCAATGCAGCACTTCTGGAGGTTCGTGCATCTCACGGCCAATGCCGTGTCCGCAATACTCTCGCACGACCGAGTAGCCGCTGCGCCTGGCGTGCCGCTCGATGGCATGGCCCACGTCACCCAGCGTGGCGCCCGGGCGCACGGCTTTGATCCCTCGCCACATGGCCTCATAGGTCACCTGCACGAGCCGCTTGGCCGATGGCGACACGTCTCCGATGAGATAGGTTTTGCTGGAATCTGCGATGAACCCGTTCTTTTCCAACGTGATATCGAAGTTCACGATATCCCCGTCCTGCAAGATGTCCGCGGGGGACGGAACGCCGTGGCAGACGACATGGTTGCGCGAAGCGTTCAACGCGTAGGCATAGCCGTACTGCCCCTTGCTCGCCGGGCGCGCGCTCAGTTCATCCACAATGAAACGGTCGACCATGTCGTTGACCTGCATGGTGGACATGCCAGCCAAGCTCACTTGGTCCAGGTAGCCGAACACACCCGCCAGCAGCCTGCCGGATTCCGCCAGCAACGCGATTTCTTCCGGTCGCTTGGTCATGTGGAAGCAACCCGGACTGCCGGGGCCTCAACGCCAGCGGCCCGGAATTCCCGCGCAACGATCTCATTGAAAGTCAGCGCCGGATTCATCTCGCACAACATGCCGATCTTGATCCAGAAAGCAGCCTGCGCATTGATGGATCGGCACGCCACTGCACTCGCTTTGCGTACTTGATCGTGCAGATCGTCGTCAATGTTCACGATGCCCACGTCACCCTCCAATATATTAAATATATATGGATCGTATAGTGCGTTGACCAGCTATGCAAGGGCCGTCCCTCAGGTGATCGCCCCTGCGACGGCGTCACGTAGCCGCTTTGGCGTTTCCGCCCGCCAGGGGGGGGGGAATGCGCACCCCCATAGGTCTTCGCCAGCCGGCTCCGCGCATGCAACGAAATCTCGTCGGCCACGATCCGCTCGAGCTCCAACCAGGTCACGGGCAACCGTACAAACACACTGTTGTTGTCCGACGAGACGCACAGCTTGATGTGGCTGACGTGGTTGTTCACCCCGCACCCAACATGAAGGATGCGCGTGGTCGCCGACGGGTGCCACACCACGTTGCCGAGGAAGTCACTGATTGTGTAGGCCACCAAGCCTCGCTTGTCGACTGATCGTGCCTGGCCTGAAGCCGTCAATCACGACAGCGTTTCGACAACGAACATCCGCGCTTGCTGGGCTTCCTGACGATCGGCCTTGATCGGCGCATATGTCTCGGAATTGTAGAAAGCTAGCGCTTGGGCCAGCGTCGGGAACTCGAACACACCGGCCATCGGCAATGGGTCTTCATCCCCCTCCAGAACCTGCGCAACAGGGCCGAAATGCAAGATTCGCCCGCCCGCCTCTTGCAGCGCAGCTTGAAAGCGCGGAGCAAGCGCCGCCTGCTTGGCAAAGTCGATGATGCGTAGATTGACGTGTACGTATGCTGGCATTGTGCCTCCGAAATAATGCATATACATTATTAAGGGAAGGCAGGATTGTCAAACGGGGTAGACATGAAGGGTTTTGATCCAGAGGCTTTGAAGAACGTTGCAGCGGAGTGTCCGGGCTTCCAGGCACGCGCAACGGCGCGCGCACTCACGCGTTACTACAACGCCTGTTTCAAGCCGCTCGGGCTAACGGCGGAGCAGTTCAGTCTCTTGGTTGGTATCGGTGAAGCCGAGGGAACGACGCTGGTTGAGCTAGCGGATAAGGCCGGGGTCGACCCCACTACCCTCAGCCGATCTGTCCAGAATCTGGAAAGCCGAGATTTGGTCCACGCCACTGGCGGACGCGGCCGAGCTGGAAAGCAGTTGACCCTCACGACATCTGGGCGTCGACTCGTGGCGGATGCGCTCCCGGTGTGGAGTTCAGCCAAAGCCGAACTTGCCAGTCAGATGGGCGATAAATCGCTTCGTTCAGCAACGCAAGCAATGGCGAAATTGGCCAACGCTGCAGAGTCCTCGCGGGCGTAGTGCTTGCGGCCAGTTCACGGCGCAACATCGCGTCGACGCCGCGCTGGGTGCACCTCAGTTTCTAACCCGCCGACGTCGAGCACGCGCCGCAACTCCACAACAAACACAGCTAACCGCTTTGGCATTCCCAAGTGCAGATTGCTTGGTCAGTCACCATTGGCATATCGGCCCCGGGCTCAGAGCTGGTGAGCGCTTGAACCTCGACGCGAGGTCGGTTACGTCTGAAGCGTGGTCGGAATCGCGGGGGTCAGTTGCAGCGATTCAGCAACGATTGTCTGCCGTGCGGTCTGCGCCGCGTGAAAATTGAAGATGAAGTCTGCGGCCTGATCGCGAATCTCATAAGCCAGGCAGATTGAGTACTGCATTCGAACCATTCGAGCTCCTGACGCCCGGCATGGCTGGGTCGCTTGCGTAGACGGTGGCCTTTGAGAGCGCCACCGGACAGACCTTCGAATTTGACCTCATCGAACGGTCTACTCGCCGACCATCGATTGGCCCGGCACAAGCCCATCGATGATGTCCTCTGCGCCCTGCGTGGCCGCGCGCTTCGCAGCGCCTACGTTGTCCCATGGCTCGCCTCTTAGACGAAAGACGCGGGAGCGCTCATCGTCCATCGTCTCGCCTTCAAGACAGATGACGACCGAGACGCTGTAAGCGCGGTCGGGGCGTTTCTCGTGCCACTCGCGTGGTGGGTTGAACGGGTAAATCAGGGGGTAAATCGCGAACCCTTTGTAGAAGGATGTCGGGTAGGTATCCATGGTGGATCTCCCATAGGAAAAGCGAGCGGGCCGGGCTACGCCCTTGGTGCTCTGATGGCAAGGCGAGAATGCCCGGGGGCGGGTGAAGTGCGAGCCGTGCTGGAAAAGCGACTCGGAGAGGCAGCTTGGGAGGCTGGATCGAGGTGGAACGTCCGCGACGCGTCGATCAGAGGCGAGGCAAATTTCTCTTGTGCCGGGGCCGACGACGCGCCCCGCTGATATCCGTCCCTCACTCTACTCCGATATCGGGATCGTGGGCCCGGGTATTTCTTGAGGCGCTGCGTGTCAGGCAGCGCACGGAGCTATCGGATAGCCCACCGCAGTTATGCGGGCGAACGCCTTTTATGCTTCTTCAAACAGGCGGATCGCCATCAGGCCATGTCCCATTGTTGCGCCGGCTCGGACCGCTGCTGCAATTGAAATCAATTCTGCAAGTTCTTCAGCCGTAGCCCCGGCCTTTTTGGCTGCCTTCGTATGGACATCAAGACAGTAGGAACATTGCGTAGTCAGCGCAACGGCCAGCGAGATGAACTCCCTGATTTTTAGCGGAATCAAACCATCAGCGCGCTTTGCGGCATGATCGAAGGCCATAAAAGCGTTGCCTTCTTCCTTCGCAAGAGCAAGAAGCTTTGGAATGTTCTGGAAGTCCTTGGGCGACTGGTATTCACTCATCACTGATGTCTGCTGTTTTAAATTACCGTTCATTTTCAGAATCCATTGCAGAATTCCAATATCCGCTTGCGACAAGTTTCTCGCGGACCATGGAACGGGCACGATGCAGCCGGCTCTTGACTGCTTCAACGGTCAACCCTAGCTCGGCCGCCACTTCCGGCGCTGTGAGTCCATCAACATCCCGCAAAATGAGAACCTCGCGATAACTCTGAGGAAGCGTCTGGATCGCGGCGGTGAGGTCCCTTCGCAAATCTCTTGGGATCATTGGCGCCTGAACAGCATCCAAATCTGCCTCGTATAAGGGAATGGACGCTTTTCTCCTGGTAAAGAATCGGTAGCATTCCCTTTCGACGATACGGAATAGCCAGCTCGCAAACGCCGCCGCCGTTCGTAGCGCGCCAATTTTTCGATACACCCGCCATAAGGCGATCTGCACGGCGTCTTCAGCGTCCTCACTATTTGTGCACGTTCGTCTCGCAAACCGCTTTAGATCGGGCTGACACACTGCCAGCAGTCGAGAGATTGCAGCCTGGTTGCCAGCGCAAGCCGCCTCAATAAGCTCATCAGAGGCACGTATCATTTCAGTTCTTTATTGGCGTTCTTCCAAAAAGAGCACAGGCCGGACAAAAGCCGACAATTGCTGTGCCTGCCAGAATCGCTGCGGTCGCGTAGCCGGCAATCATGCCCCACGGCGTAGGAGCCAACGTTGCTGTAGCGACGGCCGTGCAGAGCCCCACGGAAGCGCGAATCAATCGCTCGGTGGTGGGTAGATTCCGCTTGAGATAGAACATATGGACACATCCTTCTGTTGTGCTGGTGACGGCTTCATAGAGGCACCGTCAGCGCAAAAGGATTCTTTTTTTTCTACGTATTTCGGGACTGGGGGACCACGTACAGCCCCTGGGCACCTCTCGCGATCGCCTCTGACGGTGATCGCGTATGTGCCGGACTCTCAGCGGCCGCATGTTGGCCGCGAACACCGGGCGCCGTGAGGGAACCCGTCGCACAAAGCCACTACAATAGCGCCCCTTTCGCCGGTGGCCCCCGCTCCTGATATCCCGTGCAGGCGCATGCCTCCAGCTGCACACCAGAAGCCACAATCCTATGATGTCAAACGCCTGCGGCGTCGATTTCGGCACGTCCAACTCCACCGTCGGCTGGCTGAGACCGGACGCACCCACCCTGCTGCCGCTCGAAGACGGCAAGGCAACGCTGCCTTCCGTCATCTTCTTTCACGCCGAAGACCCGACGGTCAGCTACGGCCGTGCCGCGCTGGCCGACTATCTTGCCGGCTACGAAGGCCGCCTGATGCGCTCGCTCAAAAGCCTGCTCGGCACCTCGATGATGGACGACAGCACCGAGGTCATGGGCCAGGCCATGCCCTTCCGCAAGCTGCTGGCGCATTTCATTGGCGAACTCAAGCGGCGCGCCGAGCATGCCGCCGGCCATGAATTCCGCCGCGCCGTGCTGGGCCGGCCGGTGTTCTTCATCGACGAAGATCCCAAGGCCGACCAGCTTGCCGAAGACACGCTGGCGGACATCGCGCGCGACGCCGGCTTTGACGAGATCGCCTTCCAGTACGAGCCCATCGCCGCCGCGTTCGACTACGAGGCCGGCATCAGCGGTGAAGAACTTGTGCTGGTGGCCGACATTGGCGGCGGTACGTCAGACTTCTCGCTGGTGCGCCTGTCGCCCGACCGCGCGAAACGCCTTGACCGCCGCGAGGACATCCTCGCCAACGGCGGCGTTCACATCGGCGGTACCGACTTCGACCGCGCCTTGAGCCTGGCCAGCGTGATGCCGCTACTGGGCCTGAACAGCTCACTGCGCAACGGCAAGGCGATGCCGTCTGGCCAGTATTTCGACCTGGCGAGCTGGCACACCATCAACCACGTGTACACGCGCAAGGCGTGGGCGGTAGTGATGGACAATTACCGGGATGCCGCCGACACCGAAAAACTCGATCGCCTCATCCGCCTGATCCGCGAGCGCGCCGGCCACTGGCTGGCCATCCAGGTGGAAGCCGCGAAGATCGCGCTGTCGGACGCCCCTGTGGCAGAGATCGACCTGCACCGCATCGCGCCCGAGTTGAAGCAGCCCGTCACGCGCGAGGATTTCGACCAGTCGATTGGGAAGCTGGTCGGCAAGACGGTCTCGACGGTGCAGGCCATGCTGAAGACGGCGGGCGTCGCAGCGGAAGCGGTCGATACCATTCTCTTTGCCGGCGGCTCCAGCGGGGTGCCGTTGCTGCGCGAGCAACTGGCGCAAGTGCTGCCGTCGGCGCGTCGCGTCGAGGGCGACCTGTTCGGCGGGATCGGTTCTGGCCTGGCGCGCGATGCGGCGCGCAAGTTTGGCTGAGGGGTTGAAAGGCTGACAGGCGGAAACGCTGAGGGGCAGCGGGACGTTTCGAGCGTATCGAACCAGACAGCCCGGCGCGCGGCAGGATGTCTCTAAAGGAAAACCAGATGAAGCTCCTCACCATCTCCGGCAGTGCCCGCCGCGATTCCGTCAACACGGCGCTACTGCTCGGATTGAAAGACGTTGCCCCTGAGGGGGTTGAGTTATTGGTATTCCATCGCCTCGACACCTTGCCGGTCTTTTCCCCTGACCTGGAAGGGCAACAGACACCAGCCGAAGTGCTGGAATTCCTGACACTCGTGTCCGGATGCGACGGCATCATTATTGCCAGCCCCGAATACGTTCGCGCTATTCCGGGAGGGCTCAAGAACGTCATCGACTGGATGGTGTCGCGATTCGAAGTCATCGGGAAGCCCATTGCGCTCGCACATGCATCGCATCGTGGCGACGACATGCTCACATCGCTCCGGCTGGTGCTGTCCACTGTCAGCGATCAATTTCTCGAAGACGTGTTTTTGCGCATCCCGTTGATTGGAAAAACGCCAGACGAAATCAAAACCCTACTGAAGCAGCCTGAGCGGCAGTCCGAAATGCGCGGATTTCTGTCCGCTTTCGTGGCGGCGATTCATGCTCGGCAGACAAGTGCGCTTGGATGTCATGCCGTCACGAATGCCTCTTGATGGCTGTCTTCAACGTTTCAATTCCATGACTGGTGTCTAGGCCTCTGGCGGCGCTCATGGCCGCAAGCGGGCAGCTCCAGCAGCCAACGCCCAACGCCACTCCGATCCCACTCAGGCATCCCCGCCCGTCACGGGAATGCATCAATCTGTTGTTATTGGCTGTAGCCTCGCCGCTCTATGGCGGCTAGCACATCCCACGTCTGCGGATCGACGTCGCGGCCCCCGAGCGACATCGAAACGTACCCAACGCGTCCCGATCGCCGCAGCGCGCGCGCCACGCCCTAAGCGTGGGTGCGCTGCGCGTGTCGCGAAGTCTCAGAGGCCGAGATCGCTCAAGCCAGGATGATCGTCCGGACGACGCCCCAGCGGCCAGTGATACTTGCGCTCGGATTCCTTGATCGGCATGTCGTTAATGCACGCATAGCGGCGTTGCATCAGGCCGTCTTCGCCGAACTCCCAGTTCTCGTTGCCATAGGAACGGAACCAGTTGCCCGAGTCGTCGTGCCATTCGTAGGCGTAGCGGACGGCAATGCGATTTCCGCCGAATGCCCACAGTTCCTTGATCAGACGGTACTCGTGCTCCTTCTTCCATTTGCGATCGAGAAACGCCCGCGCTTCCGCCCGATTGTTCGCAAACTCTGCGCGATTGCGCCATTTCGTATCGAGCGAATAGGCGAGCGCGACCTTGGCGGCATCGCGCGAATTCCAGCCGTCTTCTGCGAGACGGACCTTTTCCTTGGCCGATTCCAGCGTGAACGGCGGAAGCGGCGGACGAACTGCTGGCTGTTGAGTCGACATGACGGCTCTCCTTTTTCAGATTAGCGATTGGGTTGCATTGCACTTCGTGCGTTGCGGATCGCCCGACCCGCGACGCGATGAACTCAGAACGGCTTGGTCGGCAGGTACTTGCCGTTGAGCGTGATGACGGCACGCTCGCCGCCTTCAGGGTCCGGCACCTTCTGGATATCGAGCTTGAAGTTGATCGCGCTGATGATGCCGTCGCCAAATTTTTCGTGCACGAGCGCCTTCAACGTCGAGCCGTACACCTGCACCATTTCGTAGAAGCGGTAGATGGTGGGATCGGCGGGCACGCCGCCCGGAATGCTGCCGCGCACGGGAATGGTTTGCAGCAAGCGCACGGCGTTGGCGTCGAGTCCAAGGCGCTCGCCGACCAGCTTCGCCGCGTTCTCCGGCAGCGCGTGCTGACCGAGCAGCGCGGCTGTCGTGTACGCGACGCTCAAGCCCGTGCCTTCGTTGATGGCTTCAAACGTGAGGTTCTTGCGCACCTTCGCGTCGATGATGGTTTCCGTCAACGCTTCGCGCGCGTTCGGCGTGACTTGCGATTGGGTCATGATGTTGCTCCTTGAATAAGTCAACGTGGTGAGATCTGCAGTCGGAATAACGCGCTGGAAATCAGTGCGCAGCCACGCACTCGGCGGGTGTTGCGGTGACATCGGGATGCGCCGCGAGCGGTACGAACCGGCGAGTCGCGGCGTCGAGCGCGTCGATCGAACCGGATTCAATGTCGTAGACCCAACCGTGCAGATTGAGGCGGCCCTGCGCGAGCGCCAGTGCAACGCAGGGATGGGTCTTGAGGTTGTTGAGTTGCACGATGATGTTCTCGCGCACCATCGAGTCGACGCGCGCGCGCTCGCTCGCATGTTCACGCGACTCGTTGACGAGCTTTGCCGAGTCTGCGTAGCGCAGCCAGTTCGCGACGGCGGGCATATGGTCCAGGCACTTGCACGTCGCTATGGCCGTCATCGCGCCGCAGTCCGAGTGGCCGCATATCACGACATCCGTCACGCCAAGCGCGGCCACTGCATATTCGACCGTGGCCGACACGCCGCCAGGCTCGGGACCGAACGAAGGCACGATGTTGCCGGCATTGCGAATCACGAACAGATCGCCCGGTTCGCGCTGCGTGACCAGTTCAGGAACCATGCGGCTATCGGAGCAGGAAATGAACAGTGTGCGCGGCGTCTGGCTGGTGGCCAGCTTGCGGAACAACGCCTTGCGTGCGGGCACGACGTCCCGTTGAAACTTCAGAAAACCGTCGATGATCTCTCGCATGGTCTGCTCCATTCAATCTGGCGTTCGCAACGTCGGTCAGTGCGATGCGTTGAACAGAGAATGGACCCGCCCCGTCATAGTGTCCAAGACGAGTTTATGATGCTCACCATAGGCAATGCCAATAGGTAGAAGACGAGGGAGTTCGCCATGCTGTTGCGTCATATCCGTTACTTCCTGGCCGTCGCGGAACACCGCAATTTCACGCGCGCCGCCGAGGCGCTGCACGTTTCGCAGCCCACGCTGTCGCAGCAGATACGGCAACTGGAAGACGCGCTGCGCACTCAGTTGCTAGACCGTTCAGGGCGGAACGTGCAACTCACAGATGCCGGTGCGGCGTGGATGCGCTATGCGAAGCTCGCGCTGCAGGATCTGGATGCGGGCGTGCGAGCAATACATGATGTCGGTGAACTGAGCCGTGGCAATCTGCGCCTTGCCGTGACGCCGACCTTCACGGCGTATCTCGTCGGCCCTGCGATCGATCGTTTTTATTGCCTGCATCCCGGCATCGCGATCGACATTCAGGAAATCACGCAGGATCAGATCGAAGCGCAGCTCGCCGATGACAGGCTCGACGCCGGCATCGCGTTCGAGTCCTCCCACAGTGCGGAAATCGAAAGCGAGCCGTTGTTTCGCGAGACGCTGAGCCTCGTCGTTGGCGGCGGCCACGCGCGCGCAAAGCGCCGCAAGCCGTTGTCAGCGCAGGACTTCGCCAACGAACGGCTGGTGCTGCTGAACAAGGCGTTCGCGACGCGGCGTTACATCGACGAATACTGCTCGCGAAACCAGATTCGCCCTCAGGTCGCCATCGAGGTCAGTTCGATCAGTGCGATCGTTGAGATCGTTCGGCGTGGGCAGCTCGCAACCGTACTGCCCGACGGCGTCGCGCGCGAGCATACCGAGCTGCACCCCGTGCTGCTCGACCCGCCGCTGCCGGCCCGCACGGCCGTGCTGCTGCAACGCAAGGATGCGTATCGGACGGCGGCGAGCAAGGCCTTCGTCCAGGTGTTGAGGGAATTGACGGAGAACTTCCAACGCTGATGGGTGCGCGTTCGTGCCGGTCTCTTCGCTTGGCGCGTCGCGCGCGGTGATCTTCAGCTGACGCAGCGCGCTCTTTCTCCCCTGCCCTAACCACTATGGCATCCCCGCCCGTCACGGGAATGCGTCAATCTGTTGTTATTGGCTGTAGCCTCGCCGCTCTATGGCAGCTAATACATCCCACGTCTGCGGATCGACGTCGCGTCCCCCGAGCGACATCGATACGTACGCGTCAATCGCATCCACAAAGCCTTTGATGAACGCTGGCGGAAATGCGTGCGCGGACAGATGTTGAAGCTGTTCGCGCAGCACGCCCGGGCGGCATTGGCCGTGTGAGCGCATGGCGGTGCGTGTGCGCTTGAGATACGCCTGCGCAGCGATTGCGCCGTTCAGGTAGGTGCGGTTTTTGGTGAGCCTGCCTGTGTCGGATGACGTGGGCGGTGGGCTGGGTGATGCGGGTGGAGATGGGTACGACGCGGGGCGGTGCCCGCTTGGACCATTTGGCATAGAGCCTCCAGAGGTGGTTGGAGGCCCGGCAACTCATCGCCAGACGAGGTGGCGGGCCTGACGGCGGGGCTGGCGAACCGGCTCTCTGGAGCACCGGCAGACCTTGCGGTCTCCCCACCCGGCCCGCCGTAGTGCGTGCGTGGGTGTGCGGAGGCGATGCGCGAAGCATCGTCTCTCCAGAGCCACCAGTGCAGGTCGCCAAACCCGGCTGCCGTTGGTGCGGCAGCGGGATGGATTATAGCGATGGGGGCTCCGTCCAACTTCCGATTCTGTGTCTCCGGTCGCTGGGCTCCAAAGACCGCGCACGCGGTACACAACTTGGTTCAGTGCGTGCGGCGGTTGACCCTCGGCGGAGCACATCCGCCCTTCTATTCCCCGCTGTCTTCCTGCAGACGGCCGAGCGCCGCAGCTTTAGGTCCGTGTGTCGACCTCAAACATTCGATCTCCGCAGTCTGACAGCGACACGCCACCCTCAGACACTGACGCATGGCCATCAGAGGCCCGAACACGGCCCAAAAACATCGGACACATCGGATCTCCGAGACCCAGGCGTGGCCCTCAAACATTCGACGTTGGCCCCTTGAGGGCGACGCTCCACCGCCCGAGGGTCGAAGATGGGTGTCAGAGGTCGAAATTTTCGAGCTTGGACGGTGGAAGGCGAGTGTTTGACACGCGCGCTCCGCCCGCAGAGGTTCAAGCTCGACAGTTGGAGGTCCACGTTCGAGCCTCAGCCTTCTCTCAGAACGTGTGCTTAACGCCCGCCATGATCCCAAGTTGATTGCCACCCGGCGCCGGATTGCTCGTTCCGCCGCTGCCGCCTGCGCTCACAGACAGATTCGACTGCCCGCTGTTGTCGATATAGCCCCCGGTGAGATACACCGACGTCCGCTTTGAGAACGCATATGTGCCGCGGATGGCGCCCAACCACGCCTTGTTCGCGCTGTTGTTGAAATGGAGATAGTAGATCTGGCCTGCCAAATTGAAAGCGGGCGTGATGTCGTGCGAGACGCCAGCATAGTAGAGCTGGCTATGCGATGGCGTACCGCCCTGGTTGTTGCGAATCGACGCGCCGATGCCAACCTTGGTTTTGTCGAACAGTGCGTAGGCCCCCAGAAGCAGTCGGTCATCCTTGAGCTTGCTGCTGGTGAGACCGGCCGCAGCGCCCGGGCCACCACGCAGTGAGTCGTACGCGGTTGAGATGCCCCATGTGCCCGTCTCGTACATCAGCAGAGCCGACCACTCGCGGCAAGCGCGGCTGTCCGAAGCCAGCTCACCTGCGCAGTTGGTGCCGGCCGGGTTCGTGCCTGCGTTGACGGTATCGCGCCCGAAGCTGTAGGTGGCACCGACCGTAAGACCACCGAATTTGCCCTTGTAGCCGAGGGCGTTGTCCGCACGCGCGTTGGGACGGTAGCTGTCCAGCGCATTGGCACCGTACACATTTGGACCGAGAATGTCTGAGTCCAGGGTTGCCCAAAACAGCATGGTGTTCTGCCGCCCGAAAACGAGCTGACCCCAGTTACCACTTAGCCCCACGTATGCCTGCCGGCCGAACAGGCGACCGCCCTGATTGGAGGTGCCGGAATCTGGCGCGAAGCCCGATTCGAGCACGAACAGGCTTTGTAGCCCGCCCCCCAGGTCTTCCGTGCCTCGAATGCCCCAGCGCGACGGCACCGTCCCGGTCAAATTCGGCATGCGGACCAGGCCATCCTTGGCTGTGCCGACATTGCTTACGTATTCAATGCCGGTGTCTACCACGCCATAGAGCGTGACTGACTGTGCGGTTGCTACCATCGGCGTGGCCGCGCCGATGCTCACACCAATGACCCAGGTTGCGATTTTCATGATGAAGTCCTCCTCCGTGTTGTGCCCGTGCGCGGTGGTGCGACGGGTTTTGTGTTCTTTTCGGATGCGCGCCACCAGAGAGGAGATCGCGTCGATGCGACCCTCCCAAGGTGATGCGAAATGGAAAGCGAGTAAGAGCGCAGCGGCCTAGTGCGAGAAACTGGCCGCGCGTCAGTTAGGGCGAGATCTCTTCGAGCGCCCGGTTGGTGGTTTCGATCATCCGCATGGCTGCCAGCAGGCCGATGACGGTAGTGAACGCGAACATCAGGAACACTGCTGCGATGCCGTAGCCGGTTAGGACGACTCCCACGATGGCCGGTGCTGCAGCGGAGGCAGCGCGCAGCCACGATGTTGCTAACCCAGTGCCAATGGCGCGCATGCGGGTTGGATAGATCTCAGGCGTGTACAGGTACAGCAGCACGGTCGTGGTACCCATCACCGCGTAGGCGGACGAGGCCAGGATCATCACGGATAGCGCACTACCTGCACCCAGCACACCCAGTGCAGCCAGCAAGGCGCCGCTGATGAGGAAGCTGGCCATCGCCCAGCGCCGGCGGCCGACGCGATCAACCAGCAGTGCGCAGACCAGGACAGCGCACGCACTCAGCACGTTCGATACCGATGCCATATGCAGGGACTCCTGCAGCGGCAGGTGATACACAGTCTTGTATAGGCTCGGCAACCAGTTGTTGATACCGTTGGCCACGAAGTACGAACTGGCCCACAGCAGCCACACCACCAGCGTACGGCCACGGTACAACGGCGAGAACAGTTCCTTCCACGAACTTTTTTTGCGTGTACGGATGCCGTCGAGCAGGCTGGACACGCGTGTGTCGACCTCGGCCTTATCGCGTTGCACGTCGAGGTTACGGCGGGGCGTGCTGGCCTCAATGCCCTGGATGACCTGCTCCGCTTCGTCAAACCGGCCTTTTGCGATCAGCCAGCGCGGTGACTCTGGCAGCCGCACGATGAGCAGTGCCACGAGGATGCCTGGAATACCACCGACCAAGAACATGTATTCCCAGCCAAAGCGCGGCACCAGGAGCGCCCCCACCTGTGCCGCGGCCAGCAGCCCGAGCGGAAAGATCAGTTCATACAGGATGAAAAACCGCCCACGACCGTGCGCTTGCGACAGCTCGTTGATGTACGTGGCTGCCACCGGCACCTCACCGCCCACGCCGATACCTTGCACGAAGCGGCACAAGAACAACATCTGGAAGTTGCCGGCAAATGCGCACACCACACTCATCACCGACATCAGTCCAACAGTGATACTGGCACTGCGCACGCGGCCGAGGCGCTCGGCCAGCCAGCCGAACAGCAAGGCACCAATCACTTGGCCGAGATAGCCGGCCGCGATCAGGATGCCGATCTCGCCGGGCGACAGATGCCAGAGGCCTACTAGCACTGGCATCACAAAGGCTAGAGACAACGCATCGAAGGCATCGAACAACGTAGCGCTGCCCATGATGATGCGAGCCTTGGTGTGCCAACGGCTGAAGGGGACGTTTTCGATACGGAACAGAAGCTGCGCGGCGCGCATGCCGGAATCGGCAGAGGCTGCGCGCGAGATGTCCTGCACGCCGTGGTGCACCATGGCAGGCGTATTGGTATTCATGTTGTCTCCAGATGCCATTGTCTTGATGCTAGGTGCCCAGTACAGGCCTGCATCACTGATCTTGTTTTTCTGGTGGTAGCCGTGGGGTACGGCTGTGCTCTGGGGCAGCGGCGCCTATGGCACCGCCTGCATTTACCCTGGAGCAGATACTGCGAGCGCATGCGATGAATTCCCGCCTTCACCGCGTGCGAGGGTTGGAAGGACTGCAATCAGCTCTTCCAACCCTTTGGTCCGCTATCCGTATATCAAGCAGCCAGCGGTTCGAGCGTGCCGGCGCCGGGGCCCGTCAAGCCGGCCGCGCGCATGGCGTTGGCGATATCAATCTCAGCGCCCGGCTCCAGCGGCAGCAGCGGCGAACGCACCGTTGCATGCTCCAGGATGCCGCGTGCCACCAACGCGTGCTTGAGCGCGACCGTACCTTCCATGTGCGAGCCGCGATGGTAGACGTTCTTCGTCACGGGCAGCAGTTTGTCGTGGATAGCACGAGCGCGTGCATAGTCCTTGGCCCTGCCGGCGGCAATCAGCTCGATCAGCGGTTCCGGCGCGATGTTGCCGTAACCGACCAGCGCACCGTCCACGTCGAACATGGTGTGCAGCAGATATTCGTCGTGGCAGGTCAGGATCTGCAGTTCAGGGCGCTCACGGCGGATGACCGGGATCTCCGTATCCCAGCGGCGCATATTGCGCACACCGTTCTTCATGGCAAACACGCCCGGCTGTGCTGCAATGTCCAGCAGCGTTTCGAGGTTGTAGGTCGCCTTGGTGGCATCGGGGTACTGGAACAGGATCAGCGGCAAGCCACTTTCTTCGTAGATGGCGCGATAGCGGTCTTGCGGTGCGCCTTTCTGATAACCGAAGCGCAGCCAGCCATGAGACGGATACACCAGACCGGCCGAGGCGCCTGCCTTGACGGCGCGCTTGGCTTCGGCTGCTGCCACCTCGGTACCTTCGAGCGTGATGCCGGCGATGACGGGCAGCTTGCCGTCGACCGACTTCACAAAACTCTCGATCACGGCAGTCTGCTCGTCTTGCGACAAGAACGTGCCTTCGCCAGCGTGGCCGAGCACAACTAGGCCCTTCACACCGTTGAAGCTGCCGAGCCATTTGCCCAGGCGCTGAATGGCGGCGTGGTCGACGGCGCCATCACGGGTGAACGGGGTTACGGGGGCGGGTACGAGGCCGCGCAAATCGATGTCTTTCATGGGTATCTCCTCACAAGGTGGATCGGTAGTCACCCCGAGGCTTAACGCCTATGCCGGGGAGCGCTCGTCGCCGGCGAGGCCTTGAAACGCCTGGGTGGTCAACGTGCATGCGATGCAGTCTAGGGAGGGCCTTGGCATGCCGGAAGAGTGAGATCTGGCATTTCAGATATACTGAAATTGAATATCTTGAGGGCCAGAGATACCGTGGATTACGCCGCCTGGAAACTGTTCATTGAAGCCGCTGAGCTAGGCAGCCTGAGCAAGGTGGCCCTAGCCCATGGCACCACGCAGCCGCATATCAGCCGGCAGATCGCCGAGCTGGAGCAGGCGTGCGGCGGACGGCTGTTTCAGCGCACCGGCCGTGGCGTGGTGTTGACTGAGCTTGGCCAGCGTATTGCGCCCAAGGTGCGTGCTTGGCTGGCCGGCACAGAGCAATTGGCCAACGACATCCAGAGTTCGGCGGGTAAGCCCATTGGCAGGGTGCGACTGGGCATCCTGCCATCGACCGCGCATCCGCTCGTCAGCACGCTGTATTACCGCTTGCGGGAACGCTATCCGCTCGTGCAACTCAGCGTGCGCGAGGGGCAAGGCGCGCAGTTGGAAACTTGGTTGGAGGATGGCAGCGTCGATCTTGCTTTGCTCTTCCGGCATAGCCCGACACCCAAGCACGGCGATATCTATCTGACCGAGGCGGCCACGTATATGGTCGGCAAACCAGGTGATCCGTTGTTAGTGGAACCAACGATTTCGTTCGCCGCACTGCATGGGCTGCCCCTCGTTTCATTTTGTCGACCGAGCAGTTGGCGCGACTGGCTGGACCACCTTGCGACCGAGCGTGGCGTGACGCTCAACGTGGTCGTGGAAGCGGATTCCCTCAGTCTGCAGACGCGCATTGTGGAAGACGGTGGCATGTACGCGTTGTTGGGCCCGTATGCGATCGCCAATGCTGTACGCGAGGGCCGGCTGCAAGCAGCCAAGGTTGTGGATCCGACGGTCTATCGCTATATCGCACTCGCGATGTCACGGCATGGCGACCTAACGCTTGCCAGCCGCGCTGTGATGCAACTCACGAAGGAGATTGCTCAGACGGGAACGGCGGTTTCCGAGCACGAGTAATACGTCAATCCCTGCTGCCTTGCGGGGTAACTCCGTCGATGGCCGTTCCTGGCCGATTGCCGCCCGACGACCGCGGCGCTTGTCGACTCTGAACAGCCCTTCGTGCGCCAAGTACTCCCTTCGGAACGGGCTCTTTCTCGGCGCCGCAGGATTCTTTATAGGCGCAATCGGTGCCAAACATTGAGCCGAAGTTGTTTCGGTTCCCACGGCTTTGGCAGATTTGTTTCTCGGTGCTTGGCCGCGTACTTGTCGCAGTACATCTGCACGTAAGAGCACTCGACTATTCCATCGCCGTGTTCGTGGGCATAACGCTTGGCGATCTGGCGCCTTTTTGGATTGAGCACGTTTCCATTCCACGACTGATGTCTAGGGCTCTGGCGGCCACCCATGGCCGGAAGCGAGCAAATCCAGCAGCGAATGCACTACTCGGCATTCCCGCCCGTCACGGGAATGCGTCAATCTCTTGTTATTGGCTGTAGCCCCGCCGCTCTATGGCGGCTAGCACGTCCCACGATTGCGGATCGACATCGCGTCCCCCGAGCGACATCGATACGTACGCGTCAATCGCATCCACAAAGCCTTTGATGAACGCTGGCGGAAATGCGTGCGCGGACAGATGTTGAAGCTGCTCGCGCAGCATGCCCGGGCGGCATTGGCCGTGGGTGCGCATGGCGGTGCGTGTGCGCTTGAGATACGCCTGCGCTGCGATTGCGCCGTTCAGGTAGGTGCGGTTTTTGGTGAGCCTGCCTGCGTCGGACGACGTGGGCCGTGGGCTGGGTGATGCGGGTGGAGATGGGTACGACGCTGGTCGCGTCTCGTCTGCAATAGGCATAGGCGCCTCCGTGAGTATTGATTGGAGGTCCGCCTTCTCGTCGCCAGACGAAGGTGGCGGGCCTGACGGCGGGGCTGGCGAACCGGTACTCACGGCAACCGGCAGACCTTGCGGTCTCCCCACCCGGCCCGCCATAGGAGGCATGCGCGAGTGTGCCCGAGCGTATCCGCCAAGCGGACGCTCGTTGTGAGTATGTCGAGTCGCCAAACCCGACTGCCGTTGGTGCGGCAGCGGAATGGATTATAGCGATGGGGGCAGCGGCGAAAGTTGGATTCTTGATTCGTCGGGAGCGACGGTCCGAAGGTCACGCTTCACCCTCAAACAGGGGCGCTTCACCCTCGAAGAGTGGAACGCGAGGGTCAAACACTGGCGTTTCACTGTTTGAGGGTCGAACGTCAGTGTCAAAGAGTCGAACTCGATGGTCAGAAGGTCGCCTTCGAGCCGAAAACACTCGAACTTCACTGTCTGAGGGTCACGTTCCACCGTCTGAAGCTCGAGCGTCAGTGTCAGAGAGTCGAGTTCGACATTCCGAGGCTCGCGCTTCACGTTCCAACACTCGAACGGCGTGAGCGGGCTTCCTCGCCCCATGTGCGGGCGCTTTCCGTCAAAAGTTGTGTACAGCATTGCGATACGCCGCAGCGGTAGCCAACCTCAGCGGGTTGTGCAAATCGGCATGACGTTGATATCCGCTTTAGAAGGAACGCAATGTCTCAGAACCTGATTTCGTTTCAACCCAGCGCCACCGACCTGACCGCCATTGACGGTGCGCTGAAGACACTGGAAGAAAAGCTCGTCGGCCTGATTGGCCTGTCAGTCGAGCAGCGCAGCACGCTCATGAAGATGGGCGACAAGTCCGAAGCGTTCTGCCGCCAGGCAGTGGAACTGCTGAGCAACAACCCCGGCGTGCTTCCTGCCAATTTCAACCTGCAGGAAATGCGACGTGACTTGGTGGGCTTTGACACCCTGCGCCCTCGCCTCGCCCGCGTGGAGAAGTTGCTGGAACGGATGCAGGATTCGCAACTGGCGATGGGCAGTGACCTGATGACGGCCGCGCTGGAGGGTTACACGTACCTGAAGGTTGCGGGCAAAGGGGAAGGGTTGGAATCCGCGCGACGGACGTTGTCGGCGCGGTTTAGCCGGGGGCCACGGAAGAAGGTGGAGGAGGTGGCTGGGGAGTGAGGTGAGGGGCTGCTGATGGTGGCCTAGATTTGGAAAAGCCCGCGATGCTGAGAGGCTCGCGGGCTTTTTGTTTGAATCGCCCCGACTTTCCTAGACACCCGCGAGCCGTTGGGAATGGCGTTGTTCGAACTCTACCGGTGATAGACCGTTGGCGCTCGAATGGCGCCGTGTTGGGTTGTAAAACATCTCGATGTAGTTGAAGACATCGGACTTGGCCTCCTGCCGGGTGGCATAGATCTGCCGGCGCACCCGCTCGCGTTTGAGCAACTGGAAGAAGCTCTCCGCCACTGCGTTGTCGTGGCAGTTGCCGCGCCGGCTCATGCTGCACAGCAGGTTGTGCTCGCGCAGGAAGCTTTGCCAGGTGTGGCCGGTGAACTGGCACCCCTGATCGGAGTGAATCAGAACCT
>NZ_FOWV01000013.1 GCF_900115545.1 Ralstonia sp. NFACC01
GGCACACCCAGCTACGTGCGGGAGTGGAAGGACAGTGCCCGCGCGCCGGTGGGGGATGTGGTGATGTCGTGACGTCTGTGGGGTGCTAGTTGTTTTTGTTTTGGTCGTGGTGGTGCATCCCTTGTTTCATCCCCTGCCGGGGCTGACTCACTTTCTTTGGTCTTGCCCAAAGAAAGTAAGCAAAGAAATGCGCGCCCAAGATGGCGACCCCCTCCTTGAATTTCTGTCGCAGGGAGGGGAAGGGAAAAACTCGCTTCGCTCAGACAGTTTCCCTTCCTTTTTCCTCCCTGCAACAGAAATTCAAGGCGCCATCTGGGGCAGGGAAAGTCAACAAACAAAAGCCAAACCTTCTGGGCGCCAGCCCAAACGACAAGGCCAACCGCGCGATGGGTTGGCCTTTCTCTTTTGACGTTGAGCCCTTGATGGCGCCTTGAATTTTTGTGAGCGGGCGGATCAAGGAAGGAGGCTTGTCTGAGCGCAGCGAGTTTGCCTCCTTCCCCGCACGGTCACACAAATTCAAGGGATGGGTCGCCATCTCGGGCGCGCCTTTCTTTTGCTTACTTTTCTTTGGCAAGACAAAGAAAAGTGAGTCGGTCCCGGCAGGGAACGAAAGGGGGGTGGACCACGAGCAAAAAAACTTAGTGCACCAGCTGGTTAATCTCAATAATCGGCATCAACACAGCCAACACGATGAGCAACACCACCACGCCCATCGTCAAAATCAAAGCCGGCTCCAGCAAGCCCGTGAGGAACAACGTCCGACGCTCCAGCTCTTGAGCCTCGCCCTGCGCAGCCCGCTCCAACATCGCAGGCAGATTGCCCGTCGCCTCACCCGAACGAATCAAATGCACCAGCACAGGCGGAAACTGGTTCTGCGCCGCCAACGCCCGCGCCAGCGAAGTCCCTTCCCGTACGCGTGTGGACGCATCCTCCACATTGGTCTTGAGGGCGACGTTGTTCAGCGTCTCCCCCGCGGCCTGCAGGCCCCGCAGGATCGGCACACCGGCACTGGTGAGAATGGCCAGCGTGCTGGCAAACCGCGCGGTGTTGTAACCGCGAACGAGCTTGCCGAACAGCGGCGCGGTCAGCAGCCACTTGTGCCACGACAGCCGCAATGCCGGCTGCTTGAGCAGATTGCGGATCAGCACGCCGATCGCCACCAGAACGATCGCTGCCAGCCAGCCCCAGTTCCGTACAAAATCCGACAGCCACAGCATGATGATCGTGAGTGTCGGCAGCTTCTGCTTGGTGTTGGCAAACACGCTCACCACCTGCGGCACCACGTATGACAGCAGGAAGATCACGATCGCAAACGCCACCACCGTGACGATCGCCGGATACGTGAATGCCAGCTTGATCTTGGAGGTCAGCGCGTTGCGGCTCTCGATGTAGTCCGCCAGGCGCGAGAGCACGAGGCCAAGATTGCCCGAGTGCTCGCCCGCTGAAACGAGGGCGCGGTAGATGTCCGGAAAATCCTTTGGATGCTGCGCCAGCGCCACCGAGAGTGAGCTGCCGCCCACCACTTCCGCGCGGATGGCCGCGAGCAGCTCGCCGACGTACGCACGTTCGGCCTGATCGGCCAGCGCGGCCAGCGCTTCATCGAGCGGCAGACCCGCCACCAGCAGGCTGGCGAGCTGGCGCGTGACGAGCGCGTTTTCCTGCGCCGAGAGCCGTTTGCCGAAGCTGGACCCGCTGCGCTTGGTGGCCTGTGCGCCCAGTACGTCGACCAGCAGCGGAGTCAGCCCGCGTGCGCGCAGCAGCGTGCGCGCCTGACGTGCGCTGTCGGCTTCGATGACACCCTTGTCGGTCTTGCCGGCGGCGTCGGCGGCTTCGTAGCGGAAGGCTGGCATGCGCTATTCGTTTGATCGCGCCTTAGTCGCGTGTGACCCGCAGCACTTCTTCCAGCGATGTGGCGCCGGTGTCGATCCAGCGCTGTGCATCCATGCGCATGGTCTGCATGCCCTGGCCGATGGCGAATGCCTTGATCTCGGATTCAGCGGCCTGGCGGTGGATCATGGTTTGGATTTCTGGCGTGACGGTCAGCAGTTCGTACACGCCGGTGCGGCCCTGGTAGCCGGAGTTGCTGCAACGGTCGCAGCCGACGTGATGCCACACCGATTTGCGTGCCGGTGCGGCGGGCCCCACGCCATCGGCAACCGGCGTGCCGGCCACGGCTTCCACTTCCGCAGGCGTGAGTTCGAGCACTTCTTCGCGGCGGCAATGCACGCACAGGCGGCGGACCAGCCGCTGCGCCAGCACACCCAGCAGCGATGAAGACAGCAGGAACGGCTCGATGCCCATGTCGATCAGGCGCGTCACGGCTGAAGCCGAATCATTCGTGTGCAGCGTCGCCAGCACCAGGTGGCCCGTGAGTGAAGCCTGCACGGCAATCTGCGCCGTTTCCAAATCGCGGATTTCCCCGATCATCACCACGTCCGGGTCCTGGCGCAGGATGGCGCGCAGGGCCTTGGCGAACGTCATGTCGATCTTTGGGTTGACCTGCGTCTGGCCGATGCCGTCGAGGTCGTATTCGATCGGGTCTTCCACCGTCATGATGTTGGTGGAAGCAGAATCGAGCCGCGACAGCGCCGCGTACAGCGTGGTCGTCTTGCCCGAACCCGTCGGGCCGGTCACGAGCACGATGCCGTGCGGCTGGTTGATCAGGTGGTCGAAGCGCGCCAGCGTGCCGGCGCCCATGCCGAGCTTGCCGAGGTCGAGCCGGCCGGCTTCTTTATCGAGCAGACGCAGCACCGCGCGCTCGCCGTGGCCGGTGGGCAGCGTGCTCACACGCACGTCTACGGGGCGTCCGCCCACGCGCAGCGTGATGCGACCATCCTGCGGCAGGCGTTTTTCGGCAATGTCGAGCTGCGCCATGATCTTGATGCGCGAAATGAGCGCGCCATGCAGCGCCTTCTTCGGGCGCACGACGTCGCGCAGCGTCCCATCGACGCGAAAGCGCACGACGGATGCATTCTCGAACGGCTCGATGTGAATGTCCGATGCGCCTTCGCGCGCGGCCTGCGTAAGCAGCGCGTTGATCATGCGGATGATCGGCGCGTCGTCTTCGGATTCGAGCAGGTCTTCCACGGCAGGAATGTCCTGCATCAGGCGCGAGAGGTCGACTTCGCCTTCCACTTCGCCCACCACCTGCGCTGCGCTGCCGTCTTGCGCGTTGTACGCCGTCTGCGTGGCGGTGGACAGCGCCGCCGTGCTAAGCGTCACCAACTGCAGCGCGCCGAACACGCGACCGAGTTCAGCCAGCGCCGTGCGCGAAGTTTCGGGGCAGACCCACACCTCCAGCGTGTCGACGTCCTGGCGGGCGACGAGCAATCGCGCATCGCGCGCAAACGCATACGGCACCAGCCGCACGGCTGACTGCGAGGGCGGCTCGAGCGTGCTGACGTCGGTGGTGGGAGCTTGCGTTGCCATGGTTCGTTGTCCGTTGTCAGCCACCGTTGCGCGGCGCATTGCCATCGTAGCCGCCGGAGGTGGGCGCCGCGAAGTTCTGCAGGCGCGGCTGGCTGCGCGTGGTGCCTTGCGGCATCGGCATCGGGGCGCCCGGGGGCACCTGCGTGCCGGCCGGGCCCTTCGGCACGATCGACACATCGCCGTAATTGTCAGCCGGGCGCATGGCGCTGGGCGTGGGCAGCACCGGTGTGTCCTTGTCCGAGGTGGTCGGCAGCATGTTCGGCGAGACAAAGCCCTGCTGCGTATCGCGCATGTAGTTGTAGCGGTTGTCCGACAACGCGCCCGTGGCATCGGCCGTGCGCAAGATGATCGGGCGCAGGAACACCAGCAGGTTGGTCTTCACACGCGTCTTGCTCTCCGAGCGGAACAGCGCGCCAAGCAGCGGGATGTCGCCCAGGCCCGGCACTTTCTGCTCGCCGTCCTGGTAGTTGTCTTCCAGCAGGCCGCCCAGCACGACCACCTGGCCGTCGTTGGCCAGCACATTGGTCTCGATCGAGCGCACATTGGTGGTCGGGCCCTGCGTGGCATTCTGCGTGCCCGGCACCACCGCCGACGACTCCTGGAAGATCTGCATCTTCACCAGCCCGCCGTCGGTGATCTGCGGCTTGACGCGCAGCGTGATGCCGACGTCCTTGCGGTCGAACGTCTGGAACGGCGTGACCGAAGCTGCGCCGCCGGTCTGCGCATATGAACCGGTCGTGATCGGCACGTTCTGGCCGATCAGGATCTTGGCCTCTTCGTTGTCGAGCGTAATCAGGTTGGGCGTGGACAGCACGTTGACCGAACCATCCGAACCCAGCGCGCTGAGGATGGCGCCCAAACCGCTGCCCCTGTTGAACACCCCGAAGTTGCCGCCGTTGAGTTGGCCAACGCTGTTGGAGAGCGTGCCAATGGCAGTCTGCGCGGCCGTACTGCCGATGCCGCCGCTGGTAATGGTGGCAATCGTGCCCGCGAGGTTGATCAGGTTATTGGCGCCGGAGCCGAAGTTGGTGCCACCGCCAAAAAAGGTGGTCGGCCCGCCTGCGCCGGCCATCCATTGGATGCCCAACTGCGAAGCCTTGGTGGCCGTCACTTCCACGATCATCGATTCGATATAGACCTGGGCGCGTCGCGCGTCGAGGTCGTCGATCACGGCGCGCAGGTTGCGATAGACCGGCTCGCTGGCGGTGATGATGAGCGCGTTGGTGGCCGGATCGGCCTGGATGATGCCGCCGGTGGTCGGCGTGTTGTTCTGCCCAAACGAGGCGCGGAACGAAGAGCTGCCGCTGCCCGAGCCGCTGCCCGAACCCGAGCCGCTGCCGTAGTTGGTGTTCTGTGTGTTCTGGTTCTGCGAGGTGTTCACGCCGCCGGCCGGCTGCGAGGTTGCGCCTTGGGCGGCGCTCTGGCCGCCCGGCCCGGTCGATGCCGAGGCCGACAGCGTGGCGTCGGCCGCCACGATCGCGCGCAGCGTGGTGGCCAGCTGCACCGCGTTGGCGTTCTTGAGCGGCACCACCCAGATGTTGCCCGGGCGCGCATTCGGCACGTCAAGCTTGGCGATCAGCTGTTTGGCCTGGGCAAGACGGGCCGCGCTCGACGCACGCACCATCACGCTATTCGAACGCGGCTCTGCCACGACTGACGTGCGCAGGCTCGGGTCCGACAGCGCCGCGCCGGCACCGGCACCAGCTGCGCCGCCAGCCGACGGGTCCAGCAGCTTCTGCAGCGTAGCTGCCACGTCGATGGCCACGGCGTTCTTCAGCGGAATCAGTTCGGTCTCACCAGCCACGGGCGTGTCGATCGACGCGATGATGCGGCCGATGCGGCGCAGGTTGTCGGCGTAATCGGTAATGACCAGCGTGTTGTTGGCCGGGTATGCGGTGATCGTGTTGTTGGGCGCGATCATCGGGCGCAGCACCGGCACCAGGTTGTTGGCCGATTCATGCTGCAGGCGGAAGACCTGCGTGACGACCTGCTCGCCGCCGCGCGCGCCTGCCGCGCCCACGCTGGTGGGCGAGCCCTGCAGCTTGGCATCGGCTTCCGGCACGACCTTGGTGAAACCGTTGCCTTCGACAATCGCGTAGCCCTGCATGCGCAGGATCGAGCCCAGCGATTCGAGCGCTTGCGAGCGCGTCACCGGCTTTTCGGTGACGAGGTTGACGGTGCCCTTCACGCGCGGGTCGACGATGAAGTTCTTGCCGGTGGCCTGGCCCACGGCCTTGACCACCGAGTCCAGATCCGCGTTGACGAAATTCAGCGAGACCTCATCCCCGGGGTTGCCGGCGGCGCCGTTCTGGGCGGATGCCGCGCTCGGCGGGGCGGCGAAGACTGGCATCGAGCCGGCCACCATTGTTGCGCAGCATGCCAGGACGATGGCGCGAACGGTGAGTCGGGAAGAGGCGTTGTACATGGTCTCGTTCATGGTTGTCGGCACGCTGGCTCGCGCGCCGGCTTGAGGATCAAAAGCGGAGTCGATGATGCGACCCGTCGCGCGGGCCCAGCAGACTCAACAGGCCAATCAATTGCGGTTCCGACTCCGGCGTGGCACTGGCCACCCCGTCAAAATGCGCGCTGGGCCCCAGGGTGCCCTGGCCCTGCAGAGTGAGCGGCCCGGCCAGCGTCGACAGCGACAACTGCATCGGCGCACCGCTCACGCCGCCAAACGACACCACGGCCTGATAACTGCCCAGCGGCCGCACCCGGCTGAGGCTGGATGATACCTGCTCAAGCGTGACAGTCAGCGCGCCCTGGGCGGTGTCTGGCTGGCCTTTTCCACGACCGAATTGGCCTGAGAGCGGCGTCCACTGCGCCCGCAGCCGGCCATCCAGCTTGAGCGTGTTGAACGGCGCGCCAATGCCTTCCAGCAACGACGCAGGCAACGCGACCGTGCCAGCCTCTGCGTCCCAGTGCCCCGGCCTGACCGTCAGCGTGACCGGCTTCTCCAGCGCGCGATCGTGCGTCAGGTGCGCGCGCAGCGTGCCGGTGAGCAGCGGCAGCATGTCGATCGACCACGACAGGCGGCCCGGCAGCACGGTCGCATCAGCCCCCCCGTTGCCGGCGGTCAGCGCCAGCGTTGCGCTGCCGTGCCAGATACTGCCTTGGCTGTCAGCCAGCAACACACGATGCCCCGTGGCCGCGGCCACGCGCTCGGCCGCCCACGCGGCCGGATACTGCGCCACCACGGTCAAGCCCACGGCCAGCAGCGCCACGCCACACCACAGCACGCGCCAGCCGAGGCTCGTGCGCTTGTCGGACTCGGCACGGCGGCGCAGGCGCAGCGGCGGTAGCGATTCAATCCCCATCGGCACGATCGGACCCGTCAGTGGCCCGTGGCGGCAGGGCCTTGCAGCGTCGCCGTCACGTTGACCAGGGCCGTTGCGCCCACGTATTTGATGTTCGTGTCGATCACCTTCATGCGCTGCGCCTGCCGCACCTCCTGCAGCCATTCGGCGACGGCGCCAAAGGGCACCTTGTCCAGTTGCACCTGCACGCTCTCGCCCGACATCGCCATCCGCGTGGCCTTCAGGCCATGGTTGGTGAGGCTCGTGTTGAGCGCCTGCTGCAGTTCAGCACCGCGCGGCACGGGCGCAGCGGCAATGGCAGACAGGCCGCGGGCTTCCTGGCCCAGCGTTTCCATTTCGGCGAGTTGGGTACGCATCTGCGGCAGGGCTTTCTCGATGCGGCGCTGACCTTCAAAGGCCGGCTCCCACAGCACCAGGTAGACGATCACGAGCAACAGCACCACGCCGCCGCCGGCCAGGATGCGGCGCTCGCGCGGTTCGCGCTGCATCCAGAAGGTCGTGGCCGCATCGCGCACCGAGTCCGGCACGCCAATGCGCGGCAGGCGGCGGGATGACGATCGGGAAGGAGAGGAGGAAGTCGCCATGGAGGAATCGTTATTGGGCGATGGAGACCGTCCAGCGCGAGCCCGGTACGGTCGCCTCGGCGCCGCGCGGGGCCTCGGCGGTGTCCATGTTCAGGCCGACATTGCGGGCGGCGGTGCGCAGGCTGGCGGTGTCGGTGCCGTCCTTGAGCGTGACCGTGAGCGCGCGGCCGTGGTAATCGAGTGCGAGCAGCGCATCGGGCGCGAGCCCGGTCGCAGCCTGGGCAAAGCGATCGGCCAGCGGCAGGAAGTCTTCCGGCGCCGATTTGCCGGCGGCCAAGCGCAGTTGCTCGACCTGGCGGCGCATCTGCGCGGGCGGATCGAGGATCACCGGCGTATTCGGGAATGCCGTCTGCAACTGCGCGCGCATGGCGGTATCGAGCCGCTTCTGCTCCGCGCGCAGCGTGAGCCAGCGTGCGTTCATGCCAATGAGCTGCACGACCACGATCAGCACTGCCAGCGCGATGGGCAGGCGCCAGAGGCTCCAGTCCATGCCGGCCACGCCGCCGCGCGCAAAGTCGAACTGGCAGAGATCGGCTTCGCCGGAGGCGAGGGCGTCGCGGGCGCCGGCAGCCCAGGTGGACCAGTCCAGCGTGGCGGTGGCCGGGTCGGCTGACAAGCCGGGCGCCAGCTCGCGCAATGCGGGCGAGACCATCAGCGTGGCCGGCGTAGGGGCAATCCCCAGCCAGCTGCCAACGTTGGCCGGCAGCAGCCGCAGGCCGTAACCCTCGGCGCGGCCCGTGCGTACGGTGATGTCGACGGCCACGGGCGCGTCCGGGTCGGACGATGGCGCAGCGTCAAGCGCGATGGTTGCCGGTGCGATTGCCGCAACGGCGTCAGCCACGGGCAATTCGACTGCAGGCTCGGCGGCCGCGGAAGCGTCGAGCGATGGCTCTGCGCGTTCGACGGCGTTTGCCGATTCTGCAATCAGCGCTGCCGCTGCGGCAGGCGTTTCAAACGGCACGCAAAGCTGCGCAGGCAGCAGATGGCAGGTGCGGTGCTTGTGGCCGGCAAAGGTATCGAGAATGAAGCGGACCCAGGCGCGGTCGGCAATCATCAACGCGCGTGATTGCGGCTCGCGGGGCGCGCGCCAGCCACGCGCAGGGGCGTCGCCCAGGCGGGGGCCAAGGGCGATATGACATTGCTGCGCGTCCTGCACGAGGCGGTCTTCCACCAAGTTGGGCAATGCCAGACGCAGCTTGGGCAGCGCCAGCGGCGGCACGTTGGTCGGCACCAGCAGCACATCGGCGGCGGGCAGCAGAAGGATCAGGCGATCAGCCGCGGGCAGTTCGTCGGTGCGCGACGTACCTTCGCGCTGAACACGTTGGGCCCCAAGCGCGCCCTCTTCACGCACCAGCGCGAAGGGCACGGAGGCAAGCGCGCCCGCCGACCAGCGTTCGGGCGATTGAATGGGCCGGTGCGGCAGGCGCACGTACAGGGAGGTCGTCAAACCGCTCCTCTATTGATCTTGAGAGTGTGAATGCGAACTGCCAACGGAAGCGCCGGATTGCGCAAAACCCGCGATGCTGAACGATGCGGATGACAATACGGCGAAGGCTAGGGTCTGTCTACAAGCGGCGCGTACGCACGTAGAGGGGTGTTGCGCCGCCGTCATGACGGAATCTCGTCGATGCGGCGGACCCAGACGATGCGGGTCGCGTTATTGTTGATCGGATCGCCACGTGAAACAAGCGCCACTTCTCCGATCCGGGCGCGCTCATGGCGGGCCATGCCGTAGACCAGAAAATAGTGGGTCTGCACGTCCAGCAGATTGGCCGCGGCAGTGGTGTCGACGCCGGGCGCGATGCCGCGCAACTGGTTCGTGACATCGCCGATGTTGCGGAAGTAAGCGCGGTCGCGCGCCTGCACCAGCGAGCGGGCGCGGTCCAGACTCAGGTTCGGGATGACGGCGGCCAGCACTTCGGCGCTGGCCGTGTTGGCATTGATCTGCGTGCGGGTGGGCAACACGATCACGTAGGGGCGCAGCTTGGCGATCATGTCGGCTGTGTAGCCGGGAATCGTCAACAGGCTGGCCACGTCATCGAGCGGCCGCGGGCCGTTGCTGTTGCTTCCGCCGCCGCCGCCGCTGTCTTCGCCGCCTTGCTGGCCGCCCTGCATCCCTTCGATCGACTGGAAGCCACCCAGCATCTGCGCCAGGTACGTCGCCGTGATATTGGCCAGGCTCGGGTCGATGTTGAGCGATTGCAGGAGCAGGCCATACGCCTTGATGGCGTCCTTGTCGCGGCCCGTAATGAGGGTGCGGGCGCCCAGCGTCTGCGCCGTCAGCAGGTTCATCAGGTTGAAGCGCGCCTGGGCATCGAAGATGCGGCCCGACAGGTATGACTCTTCGCCGGCCGTATCCGTGCGCAGCGAGCTGCCGAGGAAGTCCGACAGCTTCGTTTCCTGGATCGGCACGGCCCAGATTTCGCCCAGGTGGTCCACCGCGCCAGTGCGGCGCTGGTCATCGCGCAGGATGAGGCGCGCCCAGTCGATGCCCGCCCGCGCGATCCACGTGGCCTGCGCTTTCAGGCGCTGGTTTTCCACTGCACGAATCTCCACCTGCTGGCGCCACAACATGCCCGACACGATCACCACGGCCAGCGTGACGACGAGCAGCGCCGTGATGATGGCCGCGCCGCGCTGGCGCGGGGCATGTGGATGACGTTGAGCAAGTCGACGGGAGCATTGCGCCATGTCAAAGCCCCGTCATGCAGATGCGCGTGAAGCGCTGCGGCGTGCCCTGCGGCGTCATGCGCACGAGCAATGCCAGTTCCACTGCGCGCACCGAGGCGGCCGGCACCACCACGCCCGGGGTGTTGGCCGACGGCGCCGACGCGCTCGGCGTGGAAGCCGACGGCAAGCCGGTGAGGGTGGTGGTGTTGCTGCCTGCCGGGAACAATGCCGCAGACAGCGCGCCCGTGTTGTCCATCCAGCCGCCGGGTTCGATCCACGCGCGCGCGCTGATGCTGTCGACGTTGGTGGCGAGCAGGTAGCGCGCAGCACCCACACCGCCCTGGCGCAGGTTGTCCATCGCATTGCGCAGGTCGCCGCGGTTGGTGATCGGTTGGGTCTGGAGGCGTTCGAGCCGGCCGTCGACGATGCGGTAGAGCACCACTTGCCAGGCGGGTGGCTGGCTGTCGTCGCGGCGGTCGCGCACCATCAGCACGCGGTTGGCGTCGACTTCCACCGGTGAGCGCGACAGCGTGTTCGGATCGGCCAGTTGGGTGCAATCGGCGTCGAACTGGGCGTAGGCGGTTTTTAGTGCTTCGATGCGTTCGTCGCGTTGGGCCAGCGCCTCGTGCGTGCGGGTCATGCTGTCCAGCCCGCGCCAGGCGATCACGGCCAGGATGGCCAGCAGCGTGATCGCCACCAGCAGCTCGAGCAGGGTGAAGCCGCGCGCCGAACGGTTAGAAGACATTGCGTGCATCGTTCGGCAATAGAGTCACGAGCCAGGCCAGTCGCACGGATTTGGACGCGTCCGGATAGACGGACACCTCCACGCGGCGGAACACCGGGTTGGGCGTGGTGGCGATGGTCTCTTCGCACCACAGTTGCGTATCGCCTTGCGGGCACGCAAAGCCGCGTGCACCAGGGTCTGGGAAGACGCGTGCCAGGCGCAGGTTGGCGAGGTGGTTCTCGGCGCTCCAGGTAGCGATCATGCGCATCTGCAGCGAATCGCTGGCGGTGGTCATGCTGCCCATGGCGCGCATGGTGGCGGTAAGCGCCACGGCCACGATGGTCAGCGCCACCAGCACTTCGAGCAGGGTGAAGCCGCGCGTGCGCGTGGGACGGTGGCTGCGCGTCATTGCGGTTCCGTCTCCGTCAGCACGCGCGGGCCGCCGTCGGACACGACATCCACGCGCGAGCCCTGCGAGGTCAGTGCCACGCGCCACGGCAGGCCAATCGCCTCACGGCCGAACACGAGGCGCTGCGGCGCCCCCGGCACCGCAGCGGCACCGGCACCGGCGACGATCTGTACGTTGTCCATGCCTTGGCGCCAATGGCCCGGCGCGAGCACATCGCGGTTGAGCTGTCGCCAGCCGTTGGGGGTGGATTCATAGAAGCGCCAGCCCTGCGCATCGCCTTCCCACGCCACGGGGCGCGAGGTGAGCTGCGCCTCTTCCTGTGCCAGTTCGATCAGGCGGGCCAGCTTCTGCGCGTCATCGGCCAGTTGCGAGCGCGGGTTGGGCGTGGCGTTGACGGCCACCACGGCCAGCACGATGCCGATGATGACCACCACCACCAGCAACTCCAGCAGCGTAAAGCCGCGAGGATGCCGGCGGCGTGGGTGATCGAGCATGGTGAGCGGGCGGCTGAGGGCGCTGCGCTGGCTTAGTTGTCCCAGTTGCCGATGTCGGCGTCGTTGCCCGTGCCGCCGGCCTGGCCGTCGGCACCGAAGCTGAAGATGTCCACTTCACCGCGCACACCCGGGTTCAGATATTGATACGGGTGGCCCCACGGGTCTTTGGGCAGGCGTTCCAGATAGCCGCCGCCTTTCCAGTTGTTGGGAATCGGCTCGGTGGTCGGCTTGGCGACCAGCGCCCCAATGCCCTGCTCGGTGGTCGGATAGCGGCCGTTGTCCAGGCGATAGAGCTTGAGCGCCTGCGAAATGGAAGCGATGTCCTGTTTGGCGGCGATGATGCGCGCCTCGTCAGGACGGCTCATGATCTTCGGCACCACCAGCGCGGCGAGGATGCCCAGGATCACCACCACCACCATGATTTCGATCAGGGTGAAGCCACGCGCTGCTTGTCGGGCGAGGGCGCGCTGGCGGAAGGAAGAGCGAAGTTGGCCTTGCATCATGGCGACAGAGTTGGCAATAAGGGGAAGAGACACAGTATATCCGTGACATATGACCATATATTGCACGGCAGGGTCATGCTGCGATGGCTCTAGAGCCGCACCTCCAAGCTGTTCACCGAACCGGCATGAAGGGCGGATAGAATCGGCGTATTCCTACGGTGCCTCGCCCCATTTCATGAACGCTCGACAGTCGTCCCGCCTGCTCAGTCTTGTACTGTTTGCTGCCCTGTGTGCGCTCCTGACGCATTGGGTGCTGACGCTGTCGTCGCTGCGCTCGCTGGGCGCCCCGCGTGAGGCGCGTGTGGCCCAGACCGATGCGCTGGAGACTGGCGCGGCCGTCACGCTCTTTGGCGGCGGCCCGCAGAATGGCCCGCGCGATGTGCAGGTAATGGGCGTGGTAGCCGATCTGGCGGATGGTTCAGGCGCGGCCATCGTGTCGGTGGACGGTGGCGCACCGCAGGCGGTGCGGGCCGGCAAGTCGCTGTCGTCCAACCTCAAGCTGGTTGAAATCAAGGCGCGTTCGGTGGTGATCGAGCGCAATGGCGCGCGCCAGGAGATTCCGCTGCCGGCCAGCGCCGTGGCGGGCGTGTCGCCGGCCAATCGCAATGCGCCGGCAATGCCGCTGCCGCCCGCCGGCGCCGCAGCCCCGCTATCGACGCCCGTCACACCACCCGCGCCGCCGGTTGCCAACAATCCGGCCAACACCGCTATGCCGGGCGCCATGCTGCCCATTGCGCCCGCGCAGATCAACACGGGTGACGAGCCTGCCAGCCAAGGCGGCGGTATCGTCGGCCCGCGCCACCGCGCGGCGGCCGCTGCACGCAAAGGCGATACCCCTCAGCCGGGCGCCGACCAATAGGCGTCTAGCGGCCGGCCAGGCGGTGGCGGGCGCATATTACAGCGCATGTCATCGGGGTAACAGCGTGTAAAAGCCGGCAACGCGTCGGCATTGTCGGGTTCTAATCCGCTACACAGTCCATGTGAAAAGGAGCTGACCATGACCAACAAACGTGCTGTCCAAGCCTTCCTAGCCACCTCGGCCCTGTTCCTGGCCATGTCGGGCATGAACGCCCGCGCCCAGGATGCCAGCGCCCCAGCCGCCAGTGCACAAGCACCGGCCGCGGCGCAGGCTGCGCCGCAAGCCAATGCCCCTGCCGGCAAGCCGGGCCGCCACGGCGGCGGCCTGAAGGCGCTCGACACCAACGGCGACGGCCAGATCTCGCGCGATGAGGCCAAGGGCCACACCTGGCTTGAGAAGAACTTCGACCAGATCGATACCAACCACGACGGCCAACTCAGCAAGGACGAGCTTGCCGCCTGGCACAAGGCCCACAAGGGCGAGATGCACGAAAAGATGGCGCAACGCTTCGACGCCAAGTTCAAGGCCGCCGACAAGGACAACGACGGCTCCCTGAGCAAGGACGAAGTGCAGGCCGGCATGCCGCGCCTTGCCAAGAGCTTTGACCAGATCGACGCCAACCACGACGGCAAGATCACCGAAGACGAAATCCGCGCCTACATGAAGGCCCGTCACGATGCTCGCAAGGCGCAGAAGAACACGCCTGCAGCGGCGGCCATGCCGGGCGGCCCGTCGGCCACCAAGGGCGAGTGACGCTTCGTCTAAATCTCCGCACGCAAGCGGCGCCTTCGGGCGCCGTTTTTATTGCCCACGCCAATCCGCATCCTCAATGAGGCGCAAGGCGGGTGCGGGTCGATTTGGCTACCGGGCCATGTCAGTGCCGCATGCGCGGCTGCAGCCTATGCCCATAAAAAAAACACCCCGACGGCGAACCATCGGGGTGCGGGTACAGCACGCCTGAAGTTTGAGGGTCTTCAGGCCGGCTGATCGTCGGCCTTGAGCACGCCGCGGCGCATCTGGTCGAGTTCGATCGACTCGAACAGCGCTTTGAAGTTGCCCTCGCCAAAACCTTGGTTGCCCTTGCGCTGGATGAACTCGAAGAAGATCGGGCCAAGCTGGTTCTCGGAGAAGATCTGCAGCAGCAGATCGCCCGGGGCGCCGTCGATCAGGATCTTGCGCTTCTTCAGTTCTGCCACGTCCTCGCCATGACCCGGGATGCGCTTGTCGACCAGTTCGTAATACGTGTCGATCGTGTCGAGCAGCGTGATGCCGTTGCTGCGCAGTGCATCCACCGTGTTGGACAGGTTGGTCGAGCCCAGCGCAATGTGCTGGATGCCCTCGCCGTGGTACATGTCCAGATACTCCTGGATCTGACCGGCCTTCTCCGTCCCTTCCTCGTTGATGGGGATGCGGATGTTGCCGCACGGGCTCGTCATCGCCTTGCTCTTCACGCCCGTGACCTGGCCTTCGATGTCGAAGTAGCGCACTTCACGGAAGTTGAAGAAGCGTTCGTAAAACTCGGCCCATTCCTTCATCCGGCCACGGTAGACGTTGTGCGTCAGGTGGTCGATGTAGGTCAGGCCGTGCCCGGTGGGGTTCGGGTTGGCGCCCGCGATGGGCACGAAATCGACGTCGTAGATGCTGATGTTGCCGATGTCGCCGGCCTTCGCATCGTTCTTGCCGGTCCAGCGGTCCACCAGGTAGATCAGCGAATCGCCGATGCCCTTGATGGCCGGAATGTTCAGCTCCATCGGACCGCTGTGCGTGTCGAAGCCCCAGGCGCCCAGCTCCAGCGCGCGCTTGTAGGCGAACGCCGCGTCCTGCACGCGAAACGCGATCGCGCAGATCGACGGGCCATGCAGGCGCGCAAAGCGCTGCGCGAACGAATCCGGCTCGGCGTTGATGATGAAGTTGATCTCACCCTGGCGATACAGCGTCACGTTCTTGTGACGGTGCTTCGCGATGGCGGTAAAGCCCATGTTCTCGAACAGCTTGCCCATGGCAACGGGGTCCGGCGCGGCGTATTCAATGAATTCGAAACCGGCGGTGCCCATCGGGTTTTCCCAAGGCGTGAATTGCATGGTGAGTCTCCTGTGGGGCGCGCTTTGGAGCGCTCAGGTCTTTGACGATCCTCGCAGTGTAGAAGTGTCGGTCCACGCAAAAATTGCGAAGTTGTGCCCACCTTGCTAAATTTGCGCAAGAAAATTGCCGAATTAATTGGTGCGGAGCAACAAAATGAATAAAGTGGAACTCGACAAGATCGACCGCAAGATCCTGGAAGTCCTGCAGAACAACGGCCGCCTCACCAATCTGGAAGTCGCCGAGCGGGTGAATCTGTCGCCCAGTCCGTGTTTGCGACGCATCCGGCGCCTGGAGGAGTCCGGCGTCATCCGCCAATACGCTGCGCTGCTCGACCCGACCAAGATCGGGCTGGGGCTGTCGGCGTACATCAACGTGCGGCTGGAAAAGCAGGGCGGTGCGCCCAAAGGGAAAGGCCCGTCTGACATCTTTCGCGCCGCCGTGGCGACGTGGCCGGAGGTGGTCACGTGCTACGCCATGACCGGCGAGATGGACTACCTGCTCAAGGTGTTCGTGGAAGACATGGAGCACTTCGCTCGCTTCATCCGCGACCAGTTGCTTGCGCACCCGGCGGTGATTGATGTGAAGAGCAGCTTTGCGCTTGAGCGGATTAAAGATACGACGGCGTTGCCGGTGGTGGTCTGAGATGTGCGCCCGTATCAGGCATTGTCAGCCATCACCAAATTCGCATCCCGCAAAAGCCGCCACTTCCCATCCGCCCCTTTGCGCAGAATCGTCAACGTCTGCCCTGAGCGCCGCGCCACCTTCCCATCCGGCATCGTGATGACGATGTGCAGCGCATTTCGCAGATAGGCGATGTCGCCAAACACCTGCACCTCTTGAATATCGCTCGTCCCGTCGACGTGCACGTCCTTCATGCCTTCAGACATCTTGGCGAAGGCTTCCTTGCCGAAGGGCGCTTGGCCGGGCGTGAGAAACAGCACGTCGTCGGTCATCAGGCTGAGCACGGTGGCCAGATCGCCGCTTCTGCTGGCAGCGAGCCAAGTGTCCACTACGTTGCGGATGGCGCGTTCGTCGTCGGTCATGGCGGTGCGGGTGTCGGTGAAAGGGCGGCGTTTCACTCTACACCGCAGGTTCGACCGGCGGTGCCACGCGGCGCTTGATGAAGACGGCTGGAGATAACACCGGGATATGCCGGGCGCGCAGCGTGACCAGCCAATCGCCCACGGCGTCTTCGCAAGTGAGGCGAAAGTGGTTCGCGTCGATCCATTCGACGTCATCCAGCCAGAACGTGTAGTACGCCGCACCGATGGTGCCTGTGCTGATGGCCCGTGAGAGGTCCGGAGCAACGAGTGTGACGGAGACCGCCTCTTCAAACGGGCAGTCGTAGCTGGTGATGAGGACGAAGCCGAGATCGGTCTGGTACTGCCGTAGCAGTTCGTAGCCGGGGATGGTGAGCGTGGGGTGCGGCACGCCGTCGATAATCACGCGCGTGCGCATGGGCCACCGCTCATACGGGCCGCTGTGTTTCTCCAGGGCGAAGCGTTGGAGCGGCTGCATGGCGGCGGCGCGTTGGTTGCGCTATTCCTTGCGCATGCCGCACAGGGCGACCTGGCGTGCAGGATCGGCGGAGTCCTTCCAGCCGGGTTCGTCGCGCTTCTGGTACGCCTCCATCGTTGGGTAGCCCTTTACGCTCCACGAGAACTCGCTGTAGCGCGAGACCTCGATGACGGCCAGGCCGCAGCGCTTGCGGTGGTCTTCAATCTTGAACGCCGCGTGCGGATGCTCGCCCGACAGATCCTGCTCGATCACTTTGTAGCGTGTGGGCCCGCACTTGAAGAAGCTGGCGTTCCACTCGATGGTCTTCGGCCGGACGAACAATGCTCCGTAGCACGCACGGCCATCACCGCGGAAGGTTCCGGTCAGGGTATCTGCAGCCATGGCCGATTGCGCTGCCAGCAGCGACACGGCGATGAGGAGGCGGCCTACTTGCATGCGGCGGTTCCGATCTTCGGGATGAGCGTGAGCACGTAATCGAGTTTCCGGATGTACGCGGCGTCGCCGTGGTTGTATAGCACGGCAATGTTTTGCGTCGTCAACGGCCGCCAGCCGGTGATCACCTTGCGCATGGCGGCTTTGCGGTATTTGACCACTTGTCCGGGCTTGAGTGTTGCGGCATTCGGGTTGAGCGCGCGCATCTCCGTCAGGGTTGAACCTTGCGCGCGGGCGATCTTGTCGAGGCTGTCGCCCGCCTTGACGGCGACCTCATAGACCTTGTCGTCGGTGTCGCGCACGCTCCGGACGTCGAACTTCGCCATGCGCGTGAGCAGGTAGCCGATGCCAGCGCGAATGTTCCAAGCTGGCACCGTTCGGGCCAGGCCCGCGTTCAACCGGGTGCGGATGGCCGGAGGGACGATCAGGTCGCTGCCTTCCTCGCCGCGCAGCAGGGTATTCAACCCCGGGTCCCCCAAGTTGCCGATCTGCATCGGCTTGGTCTGCCACGCTTCTGAATCTGCCCCTGTTTCAACCCACACCATCGCCTTGACGATCTGCCAGTCCAGCGGCAGATAACCCGCATTGCCCATCAGGTAGCGGTTGTATTCCGCCACCGCAGACTGGATATCGCAGTCGTAGCCGTTCCAGCGGTCGGGGTGCTGGGTGGAGGTGTTGATGTAATCCTGCCAGCGCTCGAAATCGGTTTTCGGTTTGACCTGGGCCTTGGTGACCATGTGCCCCTCCGTGGTTGCGTGACCTGTGGAGGGGCATGGTAGCCAGCGCCCGGCCGCCGCGTGTTAACGGCTGTTTATGTACCTTGCCGGCGGCTGGCGATCGTGAGCGGAGGCGCGTCAGGCTTCACTGCTTGGCCGACGGATCGTCCTGCGGGTTGACGTATTTGACGTCCAGCGGCCCCGTGCCATGAATCTGCACCACCGTCGTCGTCTTGGTGAAGGCGTAGTGGTGCATGCCGCCGGGCAGGTTGTGGAACCCGCCGGTCTTGAGTGGGTGTGCGGCGCTCATGTCCATGGCGTCGCCGCTGCCCAGGTAGAGCGTGCCCGAGATCACCGTGAGGTTCTCGGTTTGGGTGTGCCAGTGTGGCGGCACCTTGTAGCCGCCCGGTGCTTTCAGGCGGATGACGTAGGGGCCATCTTTGCCGGGGTCGCCGTAGAGCACGGCCAGCTTGGCGCCCCTGGGCAGGCTCGGCGGCGCGTCGACCCACTTCAGGGCGGATGGGTTGATCATCGTCATGTCGCCCATGGCCGCTTCCTGTGCCGCAGCGGGCGTGGCGCCCAGGCAGAGCAGCATGGCCGCTGTCAGCAGCATCAATTGCGCGGATGTTGTCTTCATCGTCGTCTCCTTCTTGCCTCGGCATCGGCTCGCGGGCGACGCAGATGGCCGCCACTGGAGAGCGAGAGGTGCCTCACCCCAATCGTAGGGAAGGCACCTGCGCGGCTGACAAGCACGCAATTGCCCTAGACGGGCTAGTCCGCGACTTCAAACGCAGCCGGGTCGGCCAGCACCTCCAGCCGATGCGGTACCGTGGGTTTGACGGCCGCCGCCGTCATCGCTTGGAGCATGAGCCGCTCGCGCACGCCGCTCAGAAAATCGGCACGGTGGCGGCGCAAGACGAAATCGCGGTAGTTGTCGGCTTCCAGAGCGCGCCACGCCGTCTGGCGGTCGGCTTCGGAGCGCATGCGCGCAGCCTCCAGTTCGCGCGTTTCGATATGCGCGTTGGCGGCGGTCAGCGGGGCATAGCCATAGCGCGCCATGTCGTCGCGTGCCAGGGTTTCGATGATCGTGATTTCGTCCATCGACAACTGCTGGTGGAATTTGTCGATATTGGCCGTGATGGGCGCGAAACAATTGGACGTCCACAACGCGGACAACCGAGAAATCTGCCGCGCTTCGGCCGAGCGTGAAACATCCAGCATCTGCGGCAGGAAATCGATCTCCAGGAAACTGCATACGCGGCGCAACGTGCTTTCCTGATCGACCAGGAAATCTTCATAGCGGATGGTGCACGTGCGCTCCGGATACCGGGCGATGAGTGCATTGGCGGCGCGGTGCGCGGCCACCCAGGTCTGCGTGTTCAGCAGCGTGTCGAAGTCGTGGATGATCGCGCGGTTCATCGACGCGACCTGCGCGCGCGGGTCTCGCACCACGTTCAGGAAACGCATGTCGGGGAATAGCGTCATCAGCTCTGCGGCGTAGTGCACGCTGTCGAGCGACTTGTCCATGACCACCCGGGCGCCATGCTGTGCGCCCGCCCGCAGCAGCAGTTCCCACACCACCCGATGCACGCTGCGCGGTTGGTCGCGCAGGGTTTCGAATACCTCCACCGGATCGAACACCATGCCGGGCCATTTCACCATGCTCGCAGCCTGCAGGCCGATCACGTCGGTTACGAGGCGGAAGTACGCGCGATCGTCCTGCAGATTGCCGTACAGCGGCACCAGCGGCATGAAGTCGACGATGTGCAGCGGATACGGCGCGTAGAACGCCGGATTGAAGTTCAGGCGCAGGCGCAGCGCGTGGCTGCCGCAGCGACGCAGCGGAATCATCAGGACGGGACGGGGAAGGGCGGTCATCGAACGGTCTCCGGTTGACGGGTGTCCAGCCAGGCGGACATGTGCGCGTGCAGCGCGGCGGTGGCCACCGGCAGTGCCATTGCGCCGGTATCGAGCTGCAGCGAGGGCGCCACCGGCGCCTCATACGGCGACGACACGCCGGTGAACTGCGGGATCTGTCCGCCGCGCGCCCGCGCGTACAGCCCTTTCGGGTCGCGTGCCTCGCACACATCGAGCGCGGTGCAGACGTGCACTTCCACAAACCGGTCTGCGCCGATGATCTCGCGCGCCATCTCGCGATCGGAGCGCAGCGGCGAGATGAACGCCGTCACGACGATCAGGCCGACGTCGTTCATGAGGCGCGCCACCTCGGCGGCGCGGCGCAGGTTTTCCGTGCGGTCGGCTTCGGTAAAGCCGAGATCGTGGTTCAGGTGATGGCGCAGGTTGTCGCCGTCGAGCACGGCGCAGCGCTGGCATGTTTCGTACAAGCGCTTTTCCAGCGCGTAGGCGAGGGTGGATTTGCCCGCCCCGCTCAGGCCCGTGAGCCACAACGTGAGCGGCGCATGGCCGAACTGGTGTGCGCGGGCTTCGTCAGCCACCGCGCCGGTATGCCAGTAGACATTCCGTGCGGGGCCTGCGCAGGAGGAGAGGGCAGATTTCATCGCGGCGTCCTCCGGCTCAGGCCGGCAACAGGGCTGGCTGGTGGTAGCCGATACGCGGCGCGGGAGTTGATGCAATCGCGTGGTTTGCCAGCTTGAACACGCTCACCACACCCACCAGTCGGTTCGACTGCTCGCGCATCGATTCCGCCGCCGCCGCTGCTTCTTCAACCAGCGCGGCGTTCTGCTGGGTGACTTCGTCCATCTGCGTGATGGCGCGGTGAATCTGGTCGATGCCGCCGGCCTGTTCGTCGGTCGCGCCCATGATTTCGGTCACGATGGCGGTCACGCGGTGGATGCTGCTCACCACGTCCCGCATGGTGGTGCCGGCCTGCTCCACCAGCGCGCTGCCTGCGTCCACATGGTGGGCAGAGTCGTTGATCAGCACCTTGATCTCCTTGGCCGCCGCCGCAGAGCGCTGCGCCAGCCCGCGCACCTCACTGGCAACGACGGCAAAGCCGCGCCCCTGCTCGCCGGCGCGCGCCGCTTCCACCGCCGCATTGAGCGCAAGGATGTTGGTCTGGAACGCAATGCTGTCGATCACGCCGATGATTTCGCTCACCTTGCGTGCCGATTCGCTGATTGCGCCCATGGTGTCCACCACGCGTGCCACCACCGTGCCACCTTGCGTGGCGACCTCGGCGGCTGTGGCAGCGAGCTGGTTGGCGTGCCGTGCATGCTCGGCATTCTGTTTGACGGTGGCGTTGAGTTCTTCCATCGACGCAGCGCATTCCTCCAGCGCGGAGGCCTGTTCCTGCGTGCGGGTGGACAGATCGAAGTTGCCGGTGGCGATCTGCTCCGATGCCGTGGCCAACGTGTCGGTGCTGGTGTGCACCTGTTCGGCAATCGTCGCGAGGCTGTCGCGCATGCGCTTCATGGCGTGCATGAGGCTTGCCGGATTATCCGGACGCGTGTCGATGACCACGGCCAGGTTGCCGCCAGCGATCTGGCTGGCAATATCGGCCACGGTGCCCGGCTCGCCGCCGAGCTTGCGCAGCAACCCGCGCGTGATGAGCGCGCTGGCCGCGAGGCTCACCAGGAGCGCCACCACGCTCAGGGCCACCAGCCAGTTACGACTGTCGACATAGCTCGCCTTGGCCTTGGCGGTGTTTTCGTCGTTGAGCTTTTCTTCAAACGCCTGCAGCTTGCTGAGCAGATCCCACCAAGCGCGCTGCACGGGGCGGAATTCGAAGCGCAGCACCTTGTACGCGTCTTCCTTGTGGCCGGAGGCAATTAGTGCCTTGACGCGCGTTGCGAACGGTGCGGCTAATTCCGCCTGTTGCCGGATTTGCGCAAGCAGCGTTTTTTCTTCGCTGGTGGTGTCCGGCAACGTGTCGAACATGCGGCCGAGCTTGCGGTCGGCTTCGGCGTAGGTGCCTTCCTGTTTTTCAACGCGGGTCAGTTCGGTCTGGATTTCGTCATGCTGCTCCAGCAACACAATATTCCGATAAGCCAGTGCCCGCTCGGTAACGCTCGAATACATTTTTGCGGCGAGCTTGGCTTCCACGGCGTTGACCTCCGTGGAGTCTTCCAGCAGCCGTCGAAAATCCGACATGCGCTGCAGGCTGAATGCCATGAGCAGAACAAGCAGCCCCATCGTCAAGCCGAACCCCCACGCGAGTTGGGTGGCCACCTTCATTTTCGAGAAGCGCATGATTGTCCCCGTCATAATCGATAACGACTGCTCTATCGAGCCAAATGGCGAGGGGCTTGAGGGATTTAATTCAAATTACTCAATATGCGTAATGCCGCGTCGAATTGGCATCACAAAATATGCGCCTGGATAATGGTGACGCTTTTTGCTGAGTTTATTTTATTGAAATGGCTTGCATTAAATTGCGAGCAATCAAAGCGCGTCACGCAAAACAAAACGCCCGGTGGAAGCCGGGCGTTTCTTGCGCTGCGATGCCATCACACGGTGCGCTTTTGCGGCACCAGGGAGCGCCAGAAGCGTTGGCCGAAACGGCGCACGTCGCGCAGGTTGCGCTTGAGCATGTAGTCGAGATCGGCCACTTGTTCGTCGATGGCCTCCGTCAGCAAGCTCATCGTGTCTGCAGGCGGCAGTTCGAGGTACGCGTCAGCCTCGCCATAGGCGTACTGCACGCGCATGCCGGCCTTCTTGGCGATGTGCATCATGGCCGCGTTGCGCGATAGGCAGTGCATGTACAGCGTGCGCACCTTGGTGTTCTGGCCATGCATGGCGGCACGCTGGAACAGCGCACTGCCCACGCCCTTGCCGCGCGCCGATTCCGACACCGACACGCCGAACTCCGCCACGCGCCCTTGCGGGTTATCGCGCAGGTAGGCGAGGTGGCCCACGCCGGTCAGCTCCAGGCGCTCGTTGTAGACGCCAAAGACTTTGTCGTGGTCGAAATCGATGCTGTCGACGTATGCCTCGATGACGTGATCCCGTACCACCTGGCCGAATCGCAGCAGGCGGTCTTCCTCGCCCAGGGCGAGCAGGTGTTTGAGCAGGCGCGACCGGTGGTGCGCAGCAAGCTCGCGCACCAGCACGGTGGAACGCGGCGCGCCTTGCGCTGCTTCCGTCTTGTCGATGTCGTCCTGGGTGACGACGCCGATGGCCTTGCTCAGTTCGAGCGGGTTCACGACACAGTTCCTGTTCTGATCGCGCCTTTCAGTGCAAGGCAGCGAGGTGATGAGTCGGAGGCGCGGATGGCACCTCCGGGGCACTCAATCGGATGCAACTGAGTGTTGTGCAATGCACCATATCATTGTAGTGCAATCAGGGTTTCCCCGTAAGTCTGGCGTCAGACTTTCCACAGAATTTCCCGATAAATCATTGATTTAGCGCATCCGAGCACGGCTTCCAGCCGTGTGGTGTGGTAACAACGAAAATGCTGCGTCGCGCAAAAGCGAGGAAAGAAGCGCTTTTAAAAGTGCTGCCCACGAGGCATCACTGCCAAATCTCCCGCCCGGTTCGTAACGCCGCTCAACAATAGCCGTGCGAAGATGCGCCATCAAGACGCCCCCGCCTCCTGATTTTCCATGACGCCCTCGCGCATTCTTGTGATCTACGCGCATCCCGCGCCGCGCCGTTCGCGTGCCAACAAGCCACTCGCGCGTGCGCTGGCCAGCTTGCCTGGTGTGGCCATGCGTGACCTTTACTGGCATTACCCCGATTTCGACATCGACGTGCGTGTCGAGCAAGAAGCGGTGGAGGCTGCGGAGCTGATCGTTTTCCAGTTTCCGGTGCAGTGGTACGCCACGCCGTCGCTGCTCAAGGAGTGGATCGACGTGGTTCTGGAGATGGGCTGGGCCTACGGGCCCGGCGGCACCGCCTTGCGCGGCAAGCATCTGATGGTGCTGGCCACCACCGGCGGCCGCGCGCATTCCTACAACCCGGATGGCGTTCACGGCCACACGTTCGACATGTTCCTGCTGCCGCTGCAGCAGACCGCGGCGCTCTGCGGCATGCAATGGCAGCCACCGCATGTGCTGCACGACGCCGACGATGTGTCTGCCGAGGCCATCAACGCCCATATCGCTCAGGTGCGCGCCGCGCTGCAACCCTGGCTCCCGGCTGACGGCGATTCCGCCGTCTGACGTTTCCGATCTCTTCCTTGCCCATGCAATCGCACGATCTGCTTGTCAATTTCGTCATCTACCTGGCTGCGGCCGTGGCGGCGGTGCCGCTGGCGCGCCGGCTGGGGCTGGGTTCGGTGCTCGGCTATCTGCTGGCTGGGGTGATCGTTGGGCCGTGGGGCTTGCGGCTCATCACCAACGTGCAGTCGATTCTGGATTTCTCGGAATTCGGCGTCGTGCTGATGATGTTTGTGATTGGCCTGGAGCTGGAGCCGGCGCGGCTGTGGTCGCTGCGGCGGAGCATCTTCGGTTACGGCGGCCTGCAGATTGTGGTGTGCGCGTTAGCCGTGGGGCTGGCGGTCATGGCGGTGGGCCATCCGTGGCGCGCGGCTGTGGTGGCCGGGCTGGGATTGGCGCTGTCGTCCACGGCGATTGCGCTGGCCACGCTTTCCGAGCGCAACCTCATGCGCACGCCTGCCGGCACGGCCAGCTTCGGCATTCTGCTGTTCCAGGACATCGCGGCCATCCCGATGATCGCGCTGCTGCCGCTGCTGGCGACCGATGCAAGCGACGCATCCGGCGGCCATAGCTGGGTGGCTGCGGCCAAGGCGGTGGGCGTGGTGGCGGCAGTCATTTTTGGCGGTCGCACGGTGTTGCGGCCGGTGCTGCGCGCCATTGCCCGTACCAACATGCGCGAGATGTTCACCTCGTTTTCGCTGCTCCTGGTGGTGGGCATTGCACTGCTGATGCATAGCGTGGGCTTGTCGATGGCGCTGGGCGCTTTCATTGCCGGCGTGCTGCTGGCCGATTCCGAATACCGCCACGCGCTCGAAACCGACATCGAGCCGTTCAAAGGCCTGCTGCTGGGCCTGTTCTTCCTGGCCGTCGGCATGTCGATCGACTTTGGCGTACTGATGCGCCAGCCGGTCGCCGTGATCGGGCTGGTTGCGGTGTTCCTGGCGGTGAAGATTGGCGCGCTGCGCCTGCTGGCCACCCGCTTTGGCATTGCGCGTGGGCAGGCATGGCTGTTTGCATTCCTGCTCTCGCAAGGCGGTGAATTTGCGTTCGTTGTATTCGGCCCCGGTGTGGCTGGCAACGTGCTCGGGGCGGAGACGGCCGCTGCGCTCAACCTCGTGGTGGCGCTGTCGATGGCCGCGACGCCATTGCTGCTGCTCCTGCACGACAAGGTGCTGGTGCCGCGTCTGATGGACGGAAAGAAGCGCGCGCCCGACGCCATCGAGCCCCAGGACAACCAGGTCATCATCGCGGGCTTCGGCCGTTTCGGGCAGATCGTCGGCCGCATGCTCTACAGCCAGGGCTATAGCGCCACTGTGCTCGATCACGATCCGGACCAGATCGACATGCTGCGCCGCTTCGGCTTCAAGGTCTTTTACGGCGACGCCACGCGCATGGATCTGCTGGAAACCGCCGGCGCCGACAAGGCCAGCATGATGGTCGTCGCCATCGACGACATGGAGACCAACCTGGAGGTGGTCGACCGCGTGCGCGAGCGCTTTCCCCACCTGAAGCTGTATGTGCGGGCGCGCAACGTGTCGCACGTGTACCAACTGCGGGACCGCGGCGTGGAGGTGATCGAGCGTGAAATGTTCGAAGGCTCGCTTATGCTCAGTCGCCGCGTGCTGGAAGGGCTGGGCAAGGAGCCGTACGAGGCGCACCGCATCGCCCAGACGTTCCGCCGGCACACGCTCAATTCAATGGAGCAGGTCTACCCCGTTTACCGCGATCAGAAGAAGCTTGTGTCACTGGCACAGCAGGGGCGCGACGAGCTGGCCGAAATGTTTCAGCGCGACCGCACCCAGCGCAAGCGCCTGCGCGAATCCGGCATGCCGTGGGGCGAAGGCGACGTCCATAGCGACGTGGAAGGCACGCAGCCCGATACCGATCTCGCCAACGAAGTCGACGGCGGCGACCCTGACGCCCCGATTGATTGTCCCGCACGCGCAGGCCTGCGCCGAGACGGCTGACCCGCGCCGGTTACGAACGCGTTTTAGGCGTAAGCAGCGCGAACAAATAAAAAGGAGCGCTTTCGGCGCTCCTCAGGGCAGATCCAGGTTTCGGGCGGCGCTTACACGGCCACGCTCACATTGCGACGCAGCTCGCAGGTGCTGAGCGAATCGGCCTCGCCGCGCAGCAGCAACTGACCGTTGCCGACCAGTTCGCGGCAGCGCCAGAAGACGAACCAGTCGCTGGCGAGCAGCCCGTCGATGGCGCCCATGATGCTGCCCACCACGTCGCGTGCGCTGGCCCAGTCGGTCGGAACGTGCTCCAGGATCACTTCATCCACCGTGCCGTAGGACACCGGTACCAGCGTGTTGCCTTTCCACAGCCGCGTGTCGGCATTCTCGCGCACGGTCTGCTGCCATTCGTAGGCCAGGCGGCCGATGCGCAGCACCGACACCGGCGCAATGGTCGAAAACCGCCGCGCCAACCGGGCGCCCGAGTACATGCCGATGGTCGTCAGCGGACCTTGACCGTTGGGGGCCTCAAGTTCGCGCACATCCATGCCGACTTCATTGATGCGCTGGGGCGATTGGTGCAGATGGAACGCCACCCGGCGCAGCATGAGCTGGTCCGAGGCACTTTGGCCATGCCAGATGGCGACTTCCGTGGTGGCATCGCGCAGGTCGGCGAGCGACGCGAGTGCGTCGCGCATCTCGGCGGCGAAATCGATGTTGCTATTGGGCGCCACGCGCTGCCAGAAGCCGGAGCGGGCCATGGCGACACTGTCGACGTCGACCAGCGGCCCGACGGCGAGATCGTCGCGCAGTACGACTACGGAATCGGGGCGGCCAGCCTGTGCGAGCGCCTGCTTGAGTGTGGCGCCGGCAACATCGCCGTTGACGACATGGATGTATTGCATGGCAGCAATTGTAGCGAGAGTGTCAGCCCAGCGCTTTCGTTTTGCGCATCTCTATCAGTATTCCTTTGCGCGGTGTCATGCGTCTAGCCAAAGGGGGGATGGCCCTCGGGCAATCCTCAGGCGGGCGTGAGAAAATCGCCGATTTGTTGCAGACCATAACTAAGAACAGGTGAGGAAACATCCATGAGAGCCCCGTTGTTGCCCAAGGGCATGCGCCCTGCAGTGCTGGCCGTTGTCGCATTGGTGGGTGCGCTGGCTGCCGGCCAGGCTGCCGCCGTGCCGCCGGCTGAAATCTACAAGCGTGCCCAGCAGGAAAAACCTGCGCTGATCGACACCATGAAGACTCTGGTCTCGATTGAATCGGGCAGCAAGGACATCGAAGGTCTGGACAAGATTGCCAGCGTAATCGCCGAGCGCTTGCGCGGCATGGGCGGCGACGTCAAGCTCATCGACCCCAGCGACCATGCCTATCGCATGGCCGACACGCCCGAGAAGATCGGCAAGATGGTGCTCGCGCGCTTCAAGGGCGAGGGCAAGCGCAACATCATGCTGATCGCGCACATGGACACCGTCTATCTGAAGGGCATGCTCGCGCAGCAGCCATTCCGCATCGACGGTGAGCGTGCCTACGGCCTGGGCATTGCCGACGACAAGAACGGCGTGGCGGTCATCCTGCACACGGTGTCGATTCTGCAGGCCGTCAACTTCAAGCAATACGGCACGCTTACGGTGCTGATCAACGGTGACGAAGAGATCAGCTCGCCGGGCGCGCGGGCCATGCAGGCCAAGCTGGGCGCCGAGCAGGACGCCGTGTTCTCGTGCGAAGGCACGCGCGTGACCTCCGACAAGCTGTCGCTGGCCACCAGCGGCATCGGCGCGATCCTGCTGGATGTGAAGGGCAAGGCTTCGCACGCGGGCGGCGCGCCGGAGCAGGGCCGCAACGCGCTGTATGAGCTGTCGCACCAGGTGCTGCAGATGCGCGATCTGTCCAAGCCGGAAACGGGCCTGAAGGTGAACTGGACGGTGGCGCAGGCGGGCACCAACCGCAACGTGATTCCGGCCGTGGCCAGTGCCCAGGCTGATGTGCGCCTGCTGCGCGCGGCCGATGCCGACAAGCTGGAAGAGACCGTCAACGAGCGCATCAGGAACAAGCTGATTCCGGATACGCAGGTCTCGGCCCGGTTCGAGCGCCGCCGCCCGCCGCTGGAAGCGACCCCGGCGTCGCGCGCGCTGGCCGAACACGCCCAGAAGATCTACGGCGAACTTGGCAAGACGCTGGAGATTGACGACAAGGCCGAAGGCGGCGGCACCGATGCCGCGTTTGCTGCGTCGAAAACCAAGGCGCCCGTGATCGAGCGCTTCGGTCTGGCGAGCTTTGGCGCGCACTCGAATGACGCCGAATATGTCGACCTCAACTCCATCGTTCCGCGCCTGTACCTGTTGACCCGCATGGTCATGGATGTGTCGCGCGACCGCGTCGGCCTGGGCAAGTAACCGCACTGCAACGCGGCGCGTAAGCCTTACACGCGCCGCAGCAATTCCCCCTCGCGAAGCCACTGCTCAGTGGCTTTCCAACGCCCGGGTGCCGGGTATTCCGCTTGCTTTCCCCTGACGCATGTCCCCAGCTACGGCCGCCTCGGCCGGTGGAGCGCGCGCCATGTCTGATCACCCCTTAACAGCATCGAATGATCCTGCCCACGAACCGGATGGGGCACCCGCACGCCCGAGCCGGCGCGGCTTTCTGCAGAGCGCCGCAGCCGCCGCCTCGGCGTTTGCGCTGCCGCACGAACCGGCCGGTGCGGGCACTTCTGCATCGGCCCCGGCACGTCCCGCTGCGTTGGCGCCTGCGCGGCCGGTATCGCTCAATATCAACGGCAAGCCGTATGCGTTGTCACTGGAGCCGCGCGTCACGTTGCTCGATGCGCTGCGTGAAGTGCTCGGCCTGACCGGCACCAAGAAAGGCTGCGATCGCGGCCAGTGCGGCGCATGCACCGTCCTCGTGAACGGGCGGCGCATCAACAGTTGCCTGACGCTGGCGATCATGCACGAGGGCGAGGCCATCACCACCGTCGAAGGATTGGCACACGCGCATGAAGGCGTGGTCGACCGCACGGCGCTGCATCCGGTGCAGACCGCGTTTCTCGAACACGACGCCTTTCAATGCGGATATTGCACGCCAGGGCAGATCTGCTCGGCGGTGGCGGTGCTGGACGAGGCGCGCCGCGGTATGCCCAGCACGGTCACGTCGCCCGCAGCACTGGGCAATGACGGCCCCGTGGCGCTGACCGAAGACGAAATACGCGAGCGCATGAGCGGCAACATCTGCCGCTGCGGCGCGTACCCCAACATCGTGGCGGCGATTCGCGTGGTGGCTGCCAAGTCTGGCAACGCTGCCTGAGGAGCCGCCATGCAATCGATTGCCTATGACCGTGCGTCTTCCGTTGAAGCTGCCGTGCGCCTGGGCCATGAGCCGGGCGCGCGCTATATCGGCGGCGGCACGAACCTGCTGGACCTGATGAAAGGCGGCGTCGAGCAGCCCCAGCGGCTGGTGGACGTAAGCCGTCTGCCGCTCGCGCAGATTCGCGCGTTGCCCGACGGTGGCCTGCGCCTGGGCGCGATGGCGCGCAATGCCGATACGGCGGCGCATCCGCTGGTGCGCTCGCGGTATCCGCTCCTGAGTGAAGCGATCGTGTCGGGCGCCTCGGGTCAGCTACGCAACATGGCCACCAACGGCGGCAACCTGATGCAGCGCACACGCTGCCATTACTTCTACGACACGGCGTATCCGGCATGCAACAAGCGGCAACCCGGCTCCGGCTGTGCCGCGCGTGAGGGCTTCAACCGCATGCACGCCATCCTTGGTGCGAGCGAGGCATGCGTAGCGACGCATCCTTCCGACATGGCTGTCGCGCTGCCCGCGCTGGATGCCACGGTGGTGGTGCACGGTGCGCACGGTGAGCGGCGTATTCCCATCGAAGCGTTCCATCGATTGCCGGAAGCGCACCCTGAAATCGAGACGACACTCGGACCCGGCGAGTTGATCATCGCCATCGATCTGCCGCCGCCCGTGTTCGGGTCGCACGTGCACTACCTGAAGGTGCGCGACCGCGCCAGTTATGCGTTTGCGCTGGTGTCGGTGGCTGCGGCGCTGGCATTGCAGACCGATGGGCGGACGATCCGGGAGGCGCGAATTGTGCTCGGCGGCGTGGCGCACAAGCCGTGGCGCGCGCACGCGGCCGAGCAGATGCTGGCGGGCCAGGCCGTGGATGCGCAGTTGTTTGCCCAGGCGGGTGCGCTGGCCGTGCAGGGCGCCCAGCCGCTGCGCGACAACGGCTTCAAGGTGCCGCTCGCACAGCGGGCGGTGGCCCGGGCGCTCACCATCGCGGTCAATCCCGCTAATCCGACAGGAGGTGTGGCATGAGCAACGTGGGCCAACCGCTGGACCGCACAGACGGTCTGCTCAAAGTCACGGGTCAGGCGCGCTATTCAGCAGAGTTCCAGGTGCCGCGTCTGGTGCATGCGGTGCTGGTGCAGAGCACCGTGCCTGCGGGTCGGATCACGCGGGTCGATACCCATGTCGCGCAGGCCATGCCCGGCGTGCTGCTGGTGATGACGCACAAGAACGCACCTCGCCTGCCCAACGGCGGCAAGCCAGCGCTCGAACCCCCGGCCGGACGCGCACTTTCTTTGCTGCAGGACGACCAGGTGCACTACAACGGCCAGCCCGTGGCGCTCGTGGTGGGCGACACGCTGGAACATGCCCAGGCCGCAGCGCGCATGGTGCGCGTGGAGGTGGCCCAGCAGCCCGCGCGGCTCGATTTCGAAACCGCCCGCGCCGATGCGCACTCGCCTGGCAAGGTGCAGGCGCAATCGGCCGACACCACACGCGGCGATATGGCTGCCGGTATGGCGCAGGCGGCGCAGCGCATCGAGGCCGTCTACGGGACGCCCATGGAGACGCACAACCCCATGGAGCCGCACGCCACCATCGCCGTGTGGGAGGGCGATTCGCTTACGCTGTACGACAGCACGCAATACGTCTCGGGCGTGCGCCGCACCGTCGCCAAGACGCTCGGCTTGTCGCCCGATAAGCTGCGCGTGATGTGCCCGTTCGTGGGTGGCGGATTCGGCTGCAAGGGCTCGGTGTGGTCGCACGTGGTGCTGGCGGCGATGGCCGCGCGCCAGGCGGGGCGGCCCGTCAAGCTGGTGCTGGAGCGCCCGCAGATGTTCGGCCCGGTCGGCGGGCGCCCGCGCACCGAGCAGCGCATCGCCGTGGGCGCCGCCAGCGACGGCCGCTTCACCGCCATCTCGCATGACTCGCTGACCACCACGTCGATGATCGAAGACTGGACCGAGCCCTGCGCCATCGTCACCCGCATGCTTTACGAGACGCCCAACCAGCGGACCACGCATCGGCTCGCGCGGCTCAACATCGGTACGCCGACGTTCATGCGCGCTCCGGGCGAAGCCACCGGCACGTTCGCTTTGGAAGTGGCGCTGGATGAGATGGCCTACACCCTGGGTCTCGACCCCGTGGAACTGCGCCTGCGCAACGACGCTGCACAAGATCCGGAAAAACGCATCCCCTGGTCGAGCAAATCGCTGGCAGCGTGCTACCGTGCCGGCGCCGAGCGTTTCGGCTGGGCGCGCCGCAACCCGCAGCCGGGCAGCATGCGCGAGGGCAACACACGCATCGGCTGGGGCATGGCCACGGCCACGTACCCCGCCAACCGTAGTGCGGCCGGCGCCACCGCGCGCTACCTGCCCGACGGCACGGCGCAGGTCGAATCCGGCTCGCAGGATCTGGGTACCGGCACCTACACGGTGATGACGCAGGTGGCGGCGGATGCCATGGGCATGCCCGTCGACCGCGTGCATTTCAGCCTGGGCGATACGCGCATGCCCGAGGCGCCGGTGTCGGGCGGTTCGCAGAGTGTGGCCAGCGTATCGCCCGCCGTGCAGGCCGCCGGCGCGCGGGCCCGCGATGCGCTGATTGCCGCGGCCATCGCCGATGCCAGCTCGCCGCTGCACGGGCTTGCCGCAAGCGAGATCACCGTGGTCGACGGCTTCTTGAGCGCCCGCAGCGGGGCGCGTGAGCCCGTGGCTGCCGTGGTCGCGCGCTACGGCCGCCCCATCGAGGTAACCGCCAAGGTGCAGCCGGGCGAAGAAAAGCAGAAGTACTCAATGCACTCGTTCGGCGCGGTGTTTGCCGAGGTGCACGTTGATGCGGATCTGGGCGTGATCTGCGTCTCACGCATCGTGGCGAGCTACGGCGTGGGGCGGCTGCTCAACGCCAAGACGGGACGCAGCCAGCTCGTGGGCGGCATCGTCTGGGGCATGGGCATGGCGCTGTTCGAAGAAAGCCTGTTCGACCCGCGTTACGGCCGCATCGTCAATAACAACCTGGCGGAGTACCACGTGCCCGTCAACGCCGATGTGCCGGACATCGACATTCTCGTGCTCGACGAGGCGGACCCGCACATCAACCCGCTGGGCGCCAAGGGAATCGGCGAGATCGGCATCACCGGCGTGCCGGCGGCCATCGCCAACGCCGTCTATCACGCCACCGGCCGGCGCGTGCGCGAATTGCCGATCACGCTCGACAAGCTCATCTGAGCGCGCATGAAAAAGCCCCGCTGGCGCATCACCAGCGGGGCCAGAGTGGGCCAAGAGGCGGAAAACGGAGGATGCCTGGAGACCGGCCCGTAATTGATCAATGCGTGATCAATGCGTGATCAACGCGCGATGAACGCGGTGAATGCCGATCAGCGCATCAATTCGGAACCGGGTACCCGTAGACCGTCCCGCCGCCGTCGCGGGAGCGGCCGGCCGGATCGCTGCGCATGCCGTCCGAATACGGATCGAAGCGGCCGCTGCGCGCACCTTCTGTATACGTGTCGAAGCGTCCGGTGCGGGCACCGTCGCTGTAGACGTCAAACCGTTCGGCCCGTGCGTTCTGGCCGAACACTTCCACGCGGCTGGCTTGTGCCCAAGCGCTGCCAGCCGCGAGGGCTCCGACCGCCAGCATGGCAGCCAACCCCATTTGCTTGAGTCGCATGGCGAACTCCTTCTTCAACTGATTTTCGGTGCTGTTTTAGGCGTGGTCATTTGATGTCCTGCCACGGTCTACAGCCTAGGTCAGGGGGCATGCCCTATCCACGGTGGTGCGACGAACGGTTTGTTGTCGGCGCTGAAATGATGCAAGTCAGCGTGAACCGCGCTGAAAAGCGCGCCAATGGCGTAACGCCCCCGGCAATCTCCCAACCTTTTTGTCTAATCAAGAGAGCGGTTCAAAGACTGTGGGCCGCCTTGGTGCACCACAGCAGGGCACGACGCGCTGGCAAGCCTTGTCGCAGGCCGATTTGGTGCGGCGCATTAAGAGCGATGCGCGCGTACCACACTTGGTAGAACGATTCCGTGAATTACTTTGCCGGGCATATGGGCTTTTGTTAAATTTGCGCGGCACTTCCGACACGGAAGTTAAGGAAACGGAGGAGCCCAACCTCATGCACACGGGGTCGGGCGGTTTGAGACAACTCTTTTATTACGAGCCCACATGAAAAAGTCTGCCATTCTGGTTGCAGTTGGCGCCCTGTTCGCAGGTTCTGCCTACGCCCAATCGAGCGTGACGCTGTACGGTATTGTCGATACCAGCATTCACTACATCAACAACGCCAACCAAGCTGGCAACAGCGTGACCCAGATGGAAAGCGGTGCTGTGTCGAACAGCCGCTGGGGCCTGAAGGGCTCGGAAGACCTGGGCGGCGGCAACAAGGCACTGTTCGTGCTGGAAAGCGGCTTCAACTCGGATTCGGGCCGCATGAGCAGCTCGGGTACGCTGTTCAATCGTCAATCGTTCGTGGGCCTGTCCAACAAGGATCTGGGCACCATCACGCTGGGCCGTCAATACAACTTCGGCTTCACGACCGGTGGCAACTTCGACCCGCTGGGCGTGGGTAACTACGACGGCAACTCGTGGATGTACTACGGCCTGACCGGTCTGCGTGAATCCAACATGCTGAAGTACGAAGGCAAGTGGAACGGCCTGTCGGTCGGCCTGGCCTACGGCTTTGGCGAAGTGGCTGGCGCTGCAAGCCAGAACTCGTACGTTGGCGGCACGGTGGCCTATGAATTCGGCCCGGCCTACATCGGCGCCTTCGCTCAACAGCACAAGGACGTTGCTGGCAACAAGCAAACCGTGTGGGGTATCGGCGGTAACTACACGATCGCTGCAGCCAAGCTGTTCGCAGGCTACATCGACAGCAGCGACGCCACGGGTTGCGTGAACAGCTCGGCAAACTGCGTCGGCGGCAGCGCTTTCGGCCTGAACATCTACGGCAACGCCACCTCGGGCGCTGGCCTGACCCCGGGCGCCACGAAGCGTCGTGACCACGTCGGCATCCTGGGCGTGACGTACAACGTCACCCCGGCCCTGGCTCTGACGGGCGCGTTCTACTACGACAGCATCAAGAACGCTGCTCTGACCGCCGGCAACGACGGCAAGCGCTACACCGGCGTTCTGCTGGCTGAGTACGCTCTGTCCAAGCGCACGCAAGTGTATGGCACGGTCGACTACAACAAGGTCAAGGACGCAGCGCTGCCGGAACTGTCGGGTGGCGGCAACGCAACCGGCGTTGGCAAGTCGAACCAGACGAGCGTTGGCGTGGGTATCCGCCACATCTTCTAATCGACGCTGTCACGCGATTGGGAACGGAAAAGGCGCCTTCGGGCGCCTTTTCTTTTGCCTGCAGTTTTTGTACGTCGGCGGCCGAGGTTGCCTGGGCATCGGCCTACAATGTTCTTTTCCGTTTCTTCCCCTGACATTGCGCCATGACTTCCGCACGTACTGCCCGTCGTCGCCTCATTGCCTCTGCCGTGCTGCTGTGCGCCGGCCTGCCGATGCTTGCCACCGTGCCTGCGCAAGCGCAGGACTATCCGGCTAAAACGATCCGCATCATCGTCGCGTACCCGACCGGTGGCATTTCAGACAACGTGGCGCGTGCGCTGGGCGAGAAGCTGTCGGCGCAACTGGGCCAGCCGGTGGTGGTGGAAAACCGCGCCGGTGCCGGCGGCAGCATCGGCATGGACGCCGTGGCCAAGGCGGCGCCAGATGGCTACACGCTGGGTTTCTCGTCGGTCAGCCCGCTCACGCTCAATCCCCATTTCGGCAAGCTGCCGTATGACCCGCAGAAAGACATCGCGCCCGTGGCGAATGTCATGTACGCGCCGATGATCCTGCTGGGCACGCCGTCGTTCACGGGCAAGAGCTTTGCCGACATGCTGAGCCAGTCGCGCACCAAGCCGGGCTCGATCCGCTGGTCGACATCGGGCCTGGGTACGGTGGGACATCTCGCGCTAGAGCAGATCAAGTCGCAGGCGCGCGTGGATATCACGCTCATCCCGTACAAGGGCGGTGGCCAGCAATTGACGGATGCGCTGGGCGGCCAGGTGGAAGTCATGTCGACCAACGTCGGCCCGACCCTGATGCAACACATCACGAGCGGCAAGCTGCGCCCGCTGGCGGTGGGTGCGCCGCACCGGCTCGATACGCTGCCGAATGTGCCGACCTTCACCGAGCTGGGTTATGCCAAGGCGAACATGGCATCGACCTTCGGCGTGTTCGCGCCGGCCAAGACGCCCGCCCCCGTGATTGCCCGATTGAACGCCGAGATCAACAAGGCGCTGGCTGCGCCCGATCTGCGCGAGCGCCTCACGCAGGCCGCCGTGGTGCCGGCGGGCGGCACGGCAGAGCAGTTTGCTGCGGCCATTCGCGCCGAATACGACAGCAACGGCCGCATCGTGCGCGCCGCCGGCATCAAGGAGCAGTGAACCGGCTTACGCCGTGAAGCGGTACCCGACGCCGACTTCGGTCAGCAGGTGCTCGGGCCGCGCCGGATCGCGCTCAAGCTTGTGGCGCAGGTGGCCCATGTAGATGCGCAGATAGTGGCTGCTGTCAGAATGCGCGGGGCCCCAGACTTCGCGCAGCAGTTCGCGGTGCGTCATCACAGTGCCGCGGCGGCCAAGCAGCACTGCCAGCAGCCGGTATTCGATCGGTGTGAGATGCACGGCTTGGCCATTGCGGCTGACCAGGCGGCGCGCCAGGTCGACTTCCACCTCGCCGAAGCGGATGATGCTGCCGCCGTCTTCGCCGCGCTTGGCATGTCGCCGCAGCAGCACGCGCAAGCGCGCAACCAGCTCGCCCACGCCGAAGGGTTTCGTCAGGTAATCATCTGCGCCGGCATCGAGCGCGTCGATCTTGTCGCGCTCATCCACGCGAGCCGAAAGCACGAGCACCGGCACTTCCGTCCAGGTGCGCAACTCGCGAATCAACTGCATGCCATCGCCGTCGGGCAGACCGAGATCGAGGATCACCGCATCCGGCTGACGCGTGCCGGCTTCGATCAAGCCGCGCTCGACGCGGTCGGCTTCATGCACTTCGCAGCCTTCCTCCTCCAATGCAGCGCGGACGAAGCGTCGGATGTGCGGCTCGTCGTCGATGACGAGGACGGTGGGTGTGAATGTGAACGGCATGGCACGCATTGTAGAGGGCGCGGCCATAAAAAAACGGACCCCGCAGGGTCCGTTTTGCTTGCGCGCGATACCGCTTCGCTCAAGCCTTCTTTGCCCAGGCGCTGCACCAGCCCTTGTTGGCGACGTCCTTGCCGGCGAACAGCGGGCAACCGCCTTGCGCAGCCGTACCGCCCTGGTACAGGGCGCAGTTGCCGCAATGCTGATCCGGCGTGTGCTTCGGGAACTTGGCCTTGTCGGCCTTGGTGGTGTCAGCCACGTAGCCCAGCGCCTTAGCTTGCGGGTCGGTTTCCGCCACCATCGGCGCAGCCAGTGCCAGGTCCGACATCGACATGACGGCGCCCGCGGCGGCCACGATGGGGATGCTCTTCAGGAATTGACGACGATTGGACATGCTGATTCCTTTTGTGGGAGTGTGTTGTGTGGCGTCCCGTGCCGCCCGCGCAGTGCTCAGGCTCGCCCTAGGGGACAGCGGACGGCGTCGGCGCGCCGTTTACCCGCTCGTGCATTCTGGCACAGCAATCGGCCGGCAGCATCTGCGTACGGTCAATGTTCCACATACCTGAGTGCAGCAATGGGTTGCGTTCGTGGTCTTCGATCCACACCGTGCAATGTCGCAGATGCACCGTGTGATCGAGGGATGCGGTCGCCGGTGCGCGCGCAGTCCCCCAAATGGCCGGTCAACCCCGGTGGCAATTTGCCGCACACCCGTACATGCTTACGCCAGCAGATCCCGCAACGCCTTTAAGAATGCGTCGCATTCACCATCGGTGCCGACCGTGATGCGCAGATGCTGATCGATACGCGCGAGCTTGAAGTGGCGCACGAAGATGGCCTGCTCTTTCAGCCGTGCTGCGAGCGCGGCAGCGTCGTGGCCCGGATGCCGTGCAAACACGAAATTCGCCATCGACGGCACGACTTCGAACCCGAGCGACTGCAGCGATTGCGTTAGCCGCGCGCGGCTCGCCATCACGCGGGCGCAGGTGGAGCGGAAGTACGCATCGTCTTCGTAAGCCGCTTGGGCAGCCGCCTGCGCAAGGCGATCCAGCGGATACGAATTGAAGCTGTCCTTCACGCGATTGAGCGCTTCGATGAGCGTTGTATGCCCGAACGCAAAGCCCACGCGCATGCCGGCCAGCGAGCGCGACTTCGACGTCGTGTGCACAACGAGCAGATTCGGGTAGCGGTCGATGAGCGCAATGGCAGACTGCGCGCCGAAATCCACATAAGCCTCATCCACCACGACGACCGACGACGGGTTCGCGGCGACGATCCGTTCGATCTCCGTCAGCGGCAGCGCGTGGCCGGTCGGCGCGTTTGGGTTTGGGAACAGCACGCCGCCTGCGTCGCCAAGATAGTCATCGGCGCGGATGGAGAAGTCGTCCGCCAGCGGCACCACTTCGCACTGCACGCCGTAAAGCCGCGCGTAGGTCGGATAGAAGCTGTACGAGATGTCCGGAAAGCGCAGCGGCTTGTCGTGCTTGAGCAGCGCCTGGAAGACGTGCGCCAGCACTTCGTCCGACCCGTTGCCCGCAAAAACCTGCTCGGGCTGGAGGCCCACCTGCGCGGCCACCGTCTCGCGCAGCCGGCGCGACAGCGGATCGGGATAGCGGCGCAGATTCTCGCCCGTCTCTCCCAGCTCTGCAGAGATCGCGGCCACCACGCGCGGCGACGGCGGGTACGGGTTCTCGTTGGTGTTCAGCTTGATGGGCCGCGCGATGGCCGGCTGTTCGCCCGGGACATAGGGCACGAGTTGCTGAACGATATCGCTCCAGTAACGGCTCACGACTCGACTCCTGATGAGGTGACTATTTTCTAAGCGTGCCCGCAGCGCGATCGACGAATCGAAAAATGCTGGGAAGCTGAATAAGGTTCGGGAATAGGCAGGCCTGCACGTTGCGGCAGAAGCGCGGTTCTGGCGTCGAAAAACCGTACAAGTTGCGTAAATCTTTGATTTTTGGCGCGCCCGGCTGGGATCGAACCAGCAACCCCTGCCTTCGGAGGGCAGTACTCTATCCATTGAGCTACGGGCGCATATCGGCACAGAACGCACCGAAAGAGAAGCCCCGCAGGATAGCGCATTTGGGCGCAAGCGTCCATCGCACGCCCATGAACCCTGGGTGCGAGGGCCTGCTGCTGCAACGTTTCGTTGGGTTTTTGACGCAGGTCGAAAAGCGGCGCCTAGGGCTGTCCCGCGTGTCAAAGGCCAAAGCATTACGGATATAATCGCGCGTTATTTGCCAGAAGAAAGACGGGGACAGGTCTGTCTGGGCCGACGCGGCGATTGAATCGCCATGGTCTTCCTGCCCTCATCGCGATCCAATGCGGCCCCCACGCCCTGCCGGCGATGCTCGTGACCTTGCCGGCGGCGCTCTGAGGGCTCCAAGAGCGGTTCCACCATCCTGAGAGTTGAGCATGAGCGACGCGCAACACGACGAACACGAGCCTCTGATCAAGACCCCTAAGCAGCTGATCATCGCGGTGATCGCCGCCTTTGTCGTTCCCATTCTCATCATCATCCTGCTTGCCAATTACGTTGGCCTGGGCGCCAGGGAAGGCGCGGGCGGTTCCGGCATGTCGGAAGAGGCCGTCAACGATCGCATCAAGCCCGTTGCGCAACTCGAACTGAAAGACCCGAATGCGCCGCGCGTTTTCAAGACGGGCGAGCAGCTCTATAAGGAAGTCTGCGCGACCTGCCACGCGGCAGGCGTGGCTGGCGCGCCCAAATTTGGCGACGCGGCAAGCTGGGGTCCGCGCCTGCCGCAGGGCCTGGATGGCCTGACGAAGGTGGCGCTGGCCGGCAAGGGTGGCATGCCCGCGCGCGGCGGCACGTCGCCGGATGACGTTAGCGACTACGAAATCGAACGCGCCATCGTCTACATGGCCAACTCCGCTGGCGGCAAGCTGCAGGAACCGGCTGCACCGGCGGGCGCGAGTGCAGCGCCGGCTGCTGCATCGGCACCGGAAGCATCGGCTCCGGCCGCTGCTGCGCCGGCACCTGCTGCAGCTCCGGCCGCGCCGGCTGCATCTGCCGCACCGCAAGCCTCTGCGGGTGAAGTCGGCAAGAAGGTCTACGATTCGACTTGCCAGATGTGCCACGCCGCCGGAGTGGCTGGCGCGCCCAAGTTTGGCGACAAGGCCGCTTGGGCGCCGCGCATTGCCCAAGGCAAGGCCAAGTTGTATGACTCCGCGCTGCACGGCAAGGGCGCGATGCCGCCCAAGGGCACTTACGCCGGCTCCGACGACGACGTGAAAGCCGCCGTCGACTACATGGCCGCTGCCGCCAAGTAAGCCGCCCTGCCTTCCCGAAGAAGCCCGCCCCGTGCGGGCTTTTTTGTTGCCTGCCGCGGCAGCATCACACTTGGGGCATGCCGTTTGCTACGCCTAGTTCGAATGTGCGGAGAACGAGGCAGCCCTGCTGCTTCGCTTCGCGTACGTCTGTGCGAAGGCAAACGGAGGTTGCGATGCGAATGGAACGAACGACGCTGATCTACTGGGTGGCTGCTGCGCTGGCAATCGGTAGCTCGACGGCCAGGGCGGCCGACAACTGGGTCAAGCTGGCCCCGCTGGCCGACAACGGCGGCTCGCTCTATCTGGACAAAGACTCCATCGAGCACAACAAGGATGGGACCGTGCGCGCCACGACGCGCGACGCCTATGACGCCCCGCGCAAGCTCTCAGACGGCAGGGCGTACCAGTACGACACGCGCACGTCCGTCTATGACTGCAAAGAGGGGCGCATCCTGCCGGTCAGCGCGCTGATCCAGGACGGCCAGCACGCCACGGTGCTCACCAAAAACATCGATGGCCCCCGCTGGGAAGCCGTCGTGCCGCGCTCAGAGGGCGAGGCGATCCTGCACGCGGTCTGCCAAAAGTAGCGCGCTGACGATGGCGTTACTGGACGACCATCGCCGGCGCGAGGTCGACACGCAGCGTGCCGTCCGCGTCCATGCGCGTGGTGCCGCGTGCGGCGGCCTCGCGGTAGTGGTACAGGTCGAAGCGCAGCGGCCCGCGGGTTGATGTATCGGTCACGAGAATGCGGCTGTTGGTGACCAGCACGTTGTACATCTTCAGGTCACCGGACTGGATCCAGATGCGGCTGGCCGCGTCGGTTGGTGCAGACGCACACATCGCGGGCGCGGGGCCGAATCCGAGCACCAGCCCGTCGGGCGTGACGCGCGCCGTTTTCATCTGACCGATCAGTCGCGGCGGCGGGAAGACCGTGTATTGATCCAGCACCATGTCATTACCGTCCAGCTTGGCGCCGTCGCGATTGAGCGGCGCAAGCTGCGACAACTCCAGCCCCATTCCCTTGAGCAGCGCCAGCGTCTGGATGCCCATCACGCGGGCCTCGGTGGGTGTATAGACGAGGTAACGTGATTCCTTGAGCGCCAATGTGCCGCGCATGCCGAACGGCAGCCACACGCCGGGAAAATGATTGCGTAGCTTGAGCCCGCCCGAGACGTCGAGCACGCCGTCGCCCGGCGTGAGCGACAGCGCATTGAGCGAGCGCGGCGAATAGTCGAGCAGATACCGGTTGAACAGCGCGTCGAGCGAATCCTTGGGCACCGTCACTTCGCCGCCCAGGATGCGGATGTCGAACTGGCCCGGATCGTCCATGTCGACGGGCTGACCGGGTTTGTGTGGCACGAGCTGCGCGGTGAGTTGGTGCACGCGAAAGCCGATGTCGCCGGTGATGCGGAAATCGACATCACGCATCTGCACGACGGGCGGCGCCGTGCCCGAGTCGCGCGCAACGGCAGGGCCGCTGGCGTTGGGCGCTCCGGAGGACGGATCGCAGCGCTGCGCCCATTGCTGGCGCACCGTGGTCAAGTCCTTGCGTTGCGCGCTGGCCATTGGCGGCTCGGTCGCGCGGGCAAGCGCACTGGCCACGAGGCCGGCCAAGCCGAGCGTCACCAACGCCAGGCGCAACATCAGAGCGGCGAGAGCGAAGGCGGGGGCGATCATGGCGCGGTCCTCTTGGCGAGTTGCAGGGCAGGCTTGCCGACTTTGGCAGTTGCGGTCGCCTTGGCGGCCTTGGCAGCGGCCAGGGTGTCGAACGACGGCATCAGCACGCGAATGCCGCCATCCGGCGAGAAGCGCAGCGACCCCGCCACAAGCTGATTGCGATAGCGGTACAGGTTGAACACGAAGGGTTTGGCCGGATCAGCCACGACAATATCGATGCGAGCGTTCATCGGCATCGAGCGCATGAACCGGATGTCACCGCCGCGGAAGAGGATGTACGGGCGCTGCGCGTCGGTGGCGTTGGCTAGCGGAGGCATCTGCGGGTTGCCATCGCCGATCTGCATGAGCAGCCCCTCGCGCGTGACGCGAATAGCGGAGAGCTTCAAATCCAGCGCAGGCGGCGGAAACAGCTTGGGCACCTGCATGACGATTTCGCTGCCGGCCAATTGCACGGCGGGTGTCGACACCGGCAACAGATCGGCCAGTTCGATATGCGCCGCGCCCATCAGTGCTCCGGCGTCCTGCCCGCGCACCTTGACCACGTTGGGGCGGAACACGATGGTCTGCGGATCGCGCAGCACGAGCGGGCCACGCAGCTCGATCGGCACCCAGGCGCCGCGACGGCGCATCTCGGCGCGCATGTCGAGCGTGCCGTCGTCGAGCGCGAAGCTGAAGCCGCGCAGCGGCGGATCTTCGCCCGGCCCGCGCGCAAACACCACGGTGTTGAACAGCGCGGCCATGCTCTCGGCCGTGACGCGCACCGAACCGCTCACCGGCTGCAGCGTGTACGACGACACATCGTCGAGCCACACCGGATCACCTGGCGCACGCGGCACCATGCGCAGCGCGAGCTGATCGACCAGAAAGCCCACGCCACCATCGAAGCGGAAATCGACATGACGCAGATACGAGATCGCATCGGGCTGGCCGGAATCGCGCAGCGTGGCGGGCCGCACCTCGCGCGTGGCGAGGTTGCCCGACTGGAATGGCGCCCGCGCCTGGGCCCGCGCGTCTTCAAGCTGTTTGGCTTTGTCGGCTTCGATGGCGCCGTGGCCATCGCCGGCGGCGGCGCAGCTTTGCAGCAGCAGCGCCGCAACCACTGCGCCCGCAGCCCGGAGCGTGCTATTACGATGACGCAAGGTCAAGTCCCACATCGACGGTCTCCTCGTCGTGAGAAACGCACCGGAAACGTTCCGGCAACCGACGCGGTCTGTCGCCGCGCTCGTGTAGAATTTTTTGCATGCCTGCCCGCAAACCAACCGGCGATGCCGGTCCGCCCGCCGTTCCACCTGCCCGCGAGTTCACCATCGATGAACTGGCGCGCGCGGCTGAAACCACTGTCCGCAACGTCCGCTCGTATCAGGACCGCGGCTTGATCGATCCGCCCGAGCGGCGTGGTCGCGTGGGGATCTACACGCAGGCGCATCTGGGGCGGCTCAAGCTCATCAATCACCTGCTCGGGCGCGGCTACACGCTCTCCAACATCCAGGAGCTGCTCAAGGCCATCGTCGAGGGCCATGACCTACGCTCCATCCTTGGGCTCGAATCCGCCATCGCCAGCCCGTGGTCGGATGAGTCGCCCAAGCACTACTCGCTCCTGGCGCTGGCCAAGCTCTTTGGCCGTGCCATGTCGCGTCAGGCGCTGGCGCGGGCCATCTCGCTTGGCCTGCTTGAACCCGACGGCCTCGGCTACCTGGCGCGCAGCCCCAAAGCGCTGCTCGCCGGCGCGCAAATGGCAAAGGCCGGTTTCCCGCTTGTCGAAGTGCTCGACATCATCGAGCGTGCCCGGCCGCATACGCAGGCGGTGGCCGACGATCTCGTCTCCATGGTCGTGCGCGAACTCGACAAGTACGGCAGCGATCTGCCGCCGGTCGAAGACGTGCCGCGTCTGGTCGACGTGATCTGGCGCATCCGTCCGCTGGCGCTGGTGGCGGTTGAAGCCGAACTGATGCGCGCGCTTGAGACGGCCGCCAACAAATACCTGGGCGACCGCGTGGCGCAGGTCATCGAGCACATGCATGAACCGCCGGGCAGCGCACCCGGGCCGGACAAAGGCTAGTGTCTCCGGCGCGCCCTTGCGTGGGGCGCGCCTTATCTATTTCTAGTTTGATCCCGATACGACGGGTGCTGCAGGCGTTTTGAATGCCTGCTCAAGATCCCGCTGCACCTGCGGTTGAGAGCTTGCGGCGGATTGACGGCGACGGCGCTTCGCCGTTTGCAGCGGCGTAGGCTTCGATTTCCGAAATCAGCTTGGGCAGGCGTTCGAGTGCGTCACGGTTGTCTTCATCCCACGGGTGGAATGAGGGTCGGAAGAAGTCGAAGAACTCCGGGATGATCTTGCGCAGCGGCGCCGGGTGAATCCACAGGAAATGGAACGCCTTGCCGAGGCCGAGGAATTTGTGCTTGACGGTGCGATCCGCAAAGATCAGCCGCAAGTGCACGTAGAAGACCATCGCCCAGAAGGTAACGGTCGTCACCAACATCGTCAGCGTGCGCGTGAGGTAGCGGCCCACGCCCGGCTTGATGGCCAGATTCCATACGTCGTAGCTGACGGCCTTGTGCTCGGTCTCTTCCATGGCGTGCCACAGCCAGACCTGGCGATAGCCGGGTTCCGAGTTGCGGCCCAGGCCGTCTTCATGTGAAAGCACCTGGCCGGCCAGCATGGCGGTGTAGTGCTCCAGCGCCACGGTCACGGCCAACTGGTGCGACTTGGGCGTGTACTTGCGCAGCACGTTCAGGAACTTGCCAATAAAGCGGTCGATGCGCGTGGCGGGCAGGCCGGCCCGGTCGAGCAGGTCGTTGTAGAGCACGTGCTCGCGCGTGTGCATGGCTTCCTGGCCAATGAAACCGGCCACGGCCTGCTTGAGTTCGGGGTCGGTCACCAGATGGCGGTAGTTGCGCACGCTGTCCATGAAGAAGCGCTCGCCGGTCGGGAAGAAGATCGACAGCGCGTTCAGGAAGTGGGTGACGTGCGTGCCTCGCTCGTGCCAGTTGCTGATGCGATCAGCCGGCAGGTGAGGATGCACGTCGCGGCGGACTGGCATCATGGGCGGTTCTCCTGGAATGTGGTTTCTGAAAGGCGCATCGATGCGCGCCCCTGATCTAGGAATGCGCAGAGGTCGGTCCCCACTCGCACGGGGTCTTCCTCCATCGGGATGTGGCCGAGCGCCGGGTACATGCGCAGCGTGGCGCCGGGAATGCGGCGGGCGAATTCGCCGGCATGCGCGGGCGGGATCCACCGGTCGCGCTGGCCCCAGAGGATGAGCGTGGGCACTCGGATCGAGGCCAGCCCGCTGGTATCGACATCGTCAAAGCGGAACTTCGGCACCATCTTGCCGATGGCCTGTCGTGCACCGTCGGCATAGAAGAAATCGGCGTAGCGGCGCAGCGTGGGTTCGGACACGCGCGACGGGTCGCCATACACATCGCGCGTGGCGGCGCGGATGATCCCCTCGGGCAGCATCCACGGCGATGTCAGCCGCACGCCCAGGTGATTGAACAGATCGATGTAGATCGGCAGCTTCATCGGAAAGCCTGCCGAATCGATCAGCACGAGCTTCTCGACGCGGCCGGGGTGCCGCACGGCAAAATCCCACGACACCATGCCGCCCAGCGAGTTGCCGATCAGGGTGAGTTTCGACAAGCCCAACGTATCGACAAACGCGTCGATGAAGTCGCGATACAGCGGCAGTTCCATCGTGCGCGGGCGGCCTTGTGCGTCGCGCAGCGGGCCGGTGATGCCGAATGGCGGCAGGTCGAGCCGGATCACGCGATAGCGCCGCGTGAGCTGCGGCAGCACGCCGTCCCACGTATGCAGTGACGCGCCAAAACCGTGGATCAGCAGCAACGTGCCTTCGGCGTTGGCAGCGCCTTCGTCGGTGTAATGCACGCGCGTACCCATCAACGGCAGGTAGCGCGATTGCGGCTTGGCGTAGCGTGCGATCAGCACATCGCGGCCGATGCTGCGCAGGCCGATGCGGCCGGGGCGCAGCATGGCGCGTGCAACGTTGAGCAGGTTCGCGCGCGGGGGGCTGGCGAACAATTCTCCGGTGGTGGCCGTGTTCATCGGCGGCCTCCTACTTTGCGCGGGCGGTGGCCGGCGCCGTATCGTCGCGCAGCGCCTTTTTGCGCGTGCGGCGGGCTTCGCGCACGACCAGCGCCTGGTATGCGGCCGGCAGCACGCGGGCCATCACATCGGCGGCGTGGGCGTCGGGGCCGATCAGCACGCGGCGCTTGTTCTTGCGCACGCCGTCCAGGATCACCTCCGCGGCCTTGTCTGCCGAGGTGATGAAGAACTTCTCGAATTCCGCCTTGCCCTGCTGTTCGTCGCGCACCAGGAAGCCGTTCATGCTCGGCGAGACGCGGCTCGACTTGGCAATGTTGGTCTTGATGCCGCCCGGATGGACGCACGTGGCCGACACGCCGCAGTTCATCAGATCCAGTTCCTGGCGCAGCGCCTCGGTGTAGCCGCGCACGGCGTATTTGCTGGCGTTGTAGGCCCCCATGCCCGGCTGCGCAAAGATGCCGAAGATGCTCGACGTGTTGATGATGTGGCCGTTGCCGGTCGCCTTGAGCAGCGGCAGAAACGCCTTGGTGCCGTGCACGACGCCCCAGAAATTGATGTTCATGATCCAGGCGAGTTCGTCGTCTTCCATGCCTTCGATCGTGCTGGACAGCGCCACGCCCGCGTTATTGAAGATCAGGTTGACCTTGCCGTGCGCGGCGGCCGCTTCTTCGGCCCAGCGGTACACGGCGGCGCGGTCAGCCACGTCGACGGCGTGCGTGGTCACGCGGATGCGGTCGCCTTCATGCGCGCGCACCAGTTGCAGCGTCTGCGCGAGCGCCGCTTCGTTGCGATCGGCCAGCGCGAGGTGGCAGCCTTCGCGTGCCAGCTGCAGCGCCAGCGAGCGACCCATGCCCGACGCGGCACCCGTGATGGCGGCAACCTGATTGTTGAATGACTTCATGGCGTGGTCTCCTTGGGGCTGGCGCGCGTCAGACGCGGTCGAGCGCTTCTTCGTTAGGGGTGTTCTGAGCGGCGGGCACTGTGCGGGCAGGCACGCGCAACGGCACGCCCTTCGGTACCGTCATCGGGCGCGTGCGGTAATCCGCCAGCCGGAAATGCGCGGTCGCGCGACGGAACTGCCACGTGAATCCCGGCCACAGCGTCGTGTTCTTGCCGGTCTTCGGGTCGAGGTACCAGCTCACGCAGCCGCCGGCAGACCAGATCGCATTCGACAGCCGCTTCTGGATGCCGTCGTTGAAGCGGCGCTGCACGTCGGGGCGTACGTCGATGGCCGCCACGTTGTGCGCACGCATCGACTTGAGCGCGTCGACGATGTACGCCACCTGCGACTCGATCATGAACACCATCGACGAGTGGCCGAGTCCCGTGTTCGGGCCCACCACCATGAAGAAGTTCGGAAAGCCCGACACCGTGGTGCCGAGGTAGGCCTCGGCGCCGTGCTTGTCCCACGCGTCGACAATGTCCACGCCTTGGCTGCCAAGCAGCACGCCGCGCGGGAACGGGTCCGTTGCATGAAAACCCGTGCCGAAGATCAGGCAATCGACTTCGCGCCGCGTGCCATCGGTGGTGACGATGGCATTGGGTTCGACGCGTGCGATGCCGGAGGTGATGACGTCGACGTTCTCGCGCGTAAGCGCCGGGTAATAGTCGTTCGAGATCAGGATGCGCTTGCAGCCGATGGTGTAGTTCGGTGTGACCTTCTCGCGCAGCACGGGATCGGCAATGCGGCGCTTGATATGACCGCGCGCCATGCGCTCCACCGCCTTCATCAGCTTCGGATGGATCACAAAGCCGAGCACGCGCGATTCCAACATCCAATAGATGCTCGTGCGCATCAGCTTTTGCGTGAACGGCAGGTGGCGGAACAGCCAATGCTCCGCGCGGGACACCTTGCGGTCGGGCTTGGGCAGGATCCACGGTGGTGTGCGCTGATACAGGTCAAGGCGGCCGACCTTTGGCGCAATCTGCGGCACGAACTGGATGGCCGAGGCGCCAGTGCCGATCACGGCCACGCGCTTGTCGCGCAGGTCGTAGTCGTGCTCCCACAATTGCGAGTGGAAAGCCTTGCCCTGGAAGTTTTCGATGCCGGGAATGTTCGGCCAGGCCGGACGGCTCAGGCCGCCCATGCCGGAGATCAGCGTGCGGGCACGGTAGCGGCGGCCGTCGGCCATTTCCAGGTTCCACACGCCCGCAGCGTCGTCGAAGGCCGCGCGCGCCAGTTCGTGATGGAAGCGCACATGCGGGCGCACGCCAAATTCATCGGTGCAGCGCTCCAGATACGCGCGGATTTCTGGTTGCGGCGAATACATGCGCGACCAGTCCGGATTGGGCGCGAACGAAAACGAATACAGGTGCGATTGCACATCGCACGCGCAGCCGGGGTAATGGTTGTCGCGCCACGTGCCGCCGACAGACCCCGCTTTTTCGAAGACCAGGAAGTTGTCGATGCCGTTCTGCTTGAGCTGGATCGCCATGCCCAGGCCGGCAAATCCCGTCCCGATGATGGCGGCATCGATCAGGATGGGGGCGTCAGGGCTGCGCGGGGTCGGCGCAAAAGCGTCGGGGCGCGGAAAATCGGTCCGTGCGTTCACGTGGTGTCTCCGTGGGCACCACTTGGGCGCCTCTTAATGTGACATTGATCGATGTCATCGTAGGAGGCTGCCTAGACCGAGTCAATCGACCGATTGGAACGGTTCATCTAAAAGCGATGCATCGATCGCTTGAAACGGTTTTCCCTTAGGAATCCGTCACTTGCGTGCGGTGCACAACGTCAGGGGCTGCCGGCGCGAAGGCACTCAACAACGCGTTGATGTGCGCAAGAAGCCGCATGACATGGCGCCCCGAGAGGCGGATGTCACGCTCGCTACCGTCATGCACAGCATGGAGGAAGGCTTCCAACGTGGCGTCGACGCTCGGGTTGTGCAGCAGCGCCAGCGCGCCTCCGGTGCGATGGGCCCACTGGCGCAGCGCTACGCGGTCCATTGCGTCCAGCAGCGGCTGCAGCCGCTGCGCATCCTCGGCCAGCGACGACAGGAAGACCTGTGCCAGCCCGGCTACGGCAGGGTCGGCCCCCAGCGCGGCGTGCAGATCGTCGAGCGACAGGGCGAATGGCCCCTCCAGGGGCGCTTCCGCAGGTTCTGCGGCTTCCCATAGCGCAGACAGCGCGTCTTGCAGCGTGACAAGCGTGGTGGGTTTCAGCAGGCTTGCGTCCATTCCCACGGCACGGCACCGCGCGTGCTCCTCGGCGAGCGTGGTTGCCGTGATGGCGATGATGGGTAGGCGAGGGCCGCCGGCGCGCTCTTCGTGGCGGATGTGCCGCGCCAGGTCGAAGCCGTCCATGCGCGGCATGTGGCAGTCCGTGAGCAACGCATCGAAATGATGTTCGTGCAGACGCTCGAGCGCGACGACGCCATCTTCGGCCAGCGTGACGCGATAACCCAGTAGCCGGAGTTGCTTGGCGATCAGTTCACGGTTGATCGGGTGGTCTTCCGCCACGAGGATGTGCGCGCCCGGCGCATCACAGGGTGTTGGGGCCGGCAGCGCATGTGCAGCGGCGCTGGTCGCCTGCAGATGATCAGATGGGGGGAGCGCGCGCTCGCACGCCTGCACAAATGCGTGCCAGTTCAGAGGATTGATGCTCAGCGTGTTGCCGGGTCCGGAATAACACGCTTCCGGGGTGATGCGGATGGCGCGCGCATCCGCCTGGGCGGTCGAGCTCAAGAGGAGGTCGGCGTTGGCGACGGGGCCCGCTTGCAGTCCGGCTGCGATCGCGAATTGCGTGAGGCTGTGCCGCACAGCCGGGTCGTCCACAACAATGGCAACGCTGCAGCCCGCCAGTTGCGGCAACGCATACCGTGCCTTAAGCATCGGCACGGCTAAATGCAGCGTGACCGCCGTGCCGTGCCCGGGCGCACTCTCCATGACGAGCTTGCCGCCCATCAGGCCGGCAAGCTGGCGAGAAATCGCCAGGCCCAGACCGGTGCCGCCGTAGCGCCGCGTGGTCGAGCGCTCAGCCTGCACGAATGGTGCAAACAGCGTGGCCTGGACCTCGGATGAGATCCCGATGCCCGTATCCCTGACGCAGATGGCAAGGTGCGCCGTGTCGTTCTCGATGCGCGTGCACTCCGCCGAAAGCCGCACGCTGCCCGTGTCGGTGAACTTGATGGCGTTGGAGAGCAGGTTGAAGAGGATCTGCCGTAGACGAATGCTGTCGACCGAGACGCTGGCCGGTACGTTGGCGGCCACGTCCACGTGCACGGCGAGCGCCTTCTCGTGGGCGCGGCTTGCCAGCAGGCCGACCGTGCCGTCAAAGACCTCGCGCAAGTCTGTGGGCGACGGCGAGATGTCCAGTCGACCGGCCTCGACCTTTGCGTAATCGAGGATGTCATCGAGGATGTGCAGCAGGGCGCGCCCCGAATCCTGCACCATCGAGACCATCTGCTTCTGCTCGCCTTCGAGCTTCGTCTGCTGCAGCAGCTCGACCAGCCCAAGCACGCCGTTCATGGGCGTGCGGATTTCGTGGCTCATCATGGCCAGGAAGCGATCCTTCGCATGCAACGCCGATTCCGCTGCGTTCTTGGCCGCTTCGAGTGCGTCGGCTTGCTCGCGCTCCGTGGTGACGTCGCTCACGTAGCCGTTCCAGACCGTACGGCCGTCCGGCTCGCGATGCGGGATCGACCGCGCGTGCAGCCAGCGCACCGCACCGTCTTCGCAGACATGGCGGAATTGCTGGTCGAACGGCGTCAACTGCTGCGCCGAGACGAGCACCGTGTCGAGCATGCGCTGCCGGTCGTCTTCGTGAATGAGCCGTTCCGGCGTGGATAGGTAGCTCAGCAGATCCTGAGGCTGTGCGCCCAGCGTTTCGTGGGCCTTGCCTGCGACGTAGGTGATGCGGCCCCGTGTCTGGCCGGGCGGCAGCTCAAATTGATAGACCAGCGCCGGCAGCGATTCGGTGACTTCGCGCAAGCGCTGCTCGAGGCGCTCCGCGCGCGCCTGCGCTTCCCGGATCTCGCTGATGTCGACCAGCGAGGCCACGGTGCCCGCAGGTTGTCCGTCCGACAGGTGGAACGGTTCGATCCAGTACAGCACGTTGCGTGATTGCCCGTCAGGCGTGTCAATGACGAGTTCTTCGCGGGTGCTTTCGCAGGTCTGCACAGCGCGCCGGTTGATATCGGCCAGCGGCGCCGTGGTGCTGACCGAATACAGGCCCAGTTCCTGCGGCGTACGCCCGAGCAGCGATACGCGTGTCCGGCCGAACATATTGCAGAACGCCGCATTCACCGCCACGTAACGGTGCGCCGCGTCCTTGGCGACGAGCGGGAACGGTACCGCTTCCATCAGCGCACGCTGGAAGCTCAGTTGGCGGGCAAGGCTTTCTTCGGCGCGGCGGCGCTGGTGGTTTTCGCGGCGTAGCTGCATCTGCTTGATGAACAGTGCGATCAGCGCCGCCAGCACCAGGGCGGCTACCGGCCCAAACTTGGCGAGCACGGCCGACGCCGACGGGCCAAGCTGGTAGCTGACCGACAGCCATTTGTTGCGGATGGTCACCTGCTCGCCTTGGGGCATGGCAAAGAGCGCGCGGTTGATGAGTGGAACCAGTGCGGCGTATTGCGCCGACACGCCCACGCCGATGCTCTCGATCGTGTTCGCAGAACCCGTGACCTTCAGTTCCCCCGGAAAGTGATGGCGGATGAGCGCGTCGGCCACCGGCAGATTGGCGATGGTGAAGTCGGCCTCGCCTGTCGCCACCATGGACAACGCGTCGTTGACAGACCCGGCAGGCAGGATGCGGACCTTGGGCACGTTCTCGCGCAGCAGGGTGGTCAGCGTCTCGCTCGTCGGCAGCGCGACGGTCTTGCCGGAAAGCTCGGGCAGCGCGGCCACCGTGAGCGCGTCGGTGCGCCCGACGATCACCATCGGCGTGGCATCGATCGGCTGGGTGAGCGTAAAGCCCGGCGGGCGGGAATCCTGGTCGGATATGCCGAGCAGGATGTCGACCTCGCCGCTATGCGCCTTCGCGAGTGCTTCGGCCCAGTCGCGCACGGCCACCCGCTCGAAGCGCAACCCGAGCGTCCGCGAGAGAAAGCTCTGGTACTCGGGAAAGATGCCGAGCATCCCGCCGCCCGATCCGTTGAAGGTGTACGGCATGTAGTCGGGGTCGGCGGCGTAGCGTAGCGGCGGCAGCGACGCCAGCATGGCCCGCTCCTCGGCCGACAACTGCAGGCCTGCCAACGAACCGCCGCCTTGCGTGATCCACCGCGCGCGCAGCTCGCTCATGGTGGCGTCGGGCAACTGGGCAAGGTGGCGGTCCAGATAGCGGATTAGCATCGCCTGCTCACGCGGCGCGGCAAAGTGCAGCGCGTCAACCTGCTGGTTCACCAGTTGCACGATCGACAGCCGCCGGTAGCGCGGCTGCGACATCAACTCCCGCGTGGGGTAGGTCACACCCACGTAAGCGTCCGCCGCGTCGTGCAGCACGGCATCGAGGGCGTCGGCTGCCGTGGGGGTACTGATCAGCCGGATGCTCGGGTACTGAACCGCCAGTTCCTCTTCGAGCGAAGAGCCTTGCTCGACGGCGATGCGCATGCCTGAGGCAAACGGGTTCTGCGCGACTTGCGCGTTGTCGATGCGCGCGACCACTGCGGTGGGACGTTCCAGGTACGGCGCGGAATAGATAAGGCAGTGATCGTATTGCGAGCGGGGTGCCACGCTCATGATGATGTCGACGTCGCCCCGGCAAGCCGCCTTGAGCAGCTCGTCACGCCGTGCGAAGACGCGCGGGATGACGCGCACCTGATCCTGCGGAATCAGATGCATCAGCAGATCACCCGAGAAGCCGCTGAGCCGGTCGGCTTCCACGCCTTCGAGTGGAGCCATGGCGTCGCTGATCACGCCGACCGTTACCTTGGGTGGAAACTGCTTGAGCCGCTGAATGGTCTGTGAGGCGTCCTCCGCGTCGGCATTGCGCGCTCCGCCCAGCCAGACAAATGCCGCCGCGCAGGCAAGCAACCCCGCAACGATACCAACGCGCAGGTGGGCAGCCGCCCTGGGCGCGAGCCACGCCATCATCGTGTCAGCCCTCGCTGCTGCCCAGCAGCCCGTGGCGCACGGCAAAGTCGAACAGCGCCGCCTCGGTGCCAAGCTCGAGCTTGCGCATGGCCGTCTGCTTCTGCGAGCTGATGGTCTTGACGCTGCGGTTGAGCTGCACGGCAATCTCGCTGACCGTCTTGCCGGTCACGTACATGCGCAGCACTTCCAGCTCCCGCTTGCCGAGTTTGGAGACCGGGTCGTCGTGGACGGGCTGCGGTTCGCCGTTGCGGCAGAGCAGCTTGACATTGAGCATTGGCGAGAGATAGATGCGACCGTCCGCCGCCGCCTGCATGCCTTCGAGGATGTGCTGCGGTTCGTCGGATTTGCTGACGATGACCTTGATGCCCGCGCGCAGGATGTTGCTCATCAGTGCACGGGTCTCAAGCATGGTGAGCACCATCACGCGCAGGTCCGGGTGGCGGCGCACGAGGAATTCGAGCAGGAGGATGCCGTCGCCATAGCGACTGCCGGGCATGGCGTAGTCGGTGATGACAAGGTCGCAGCGCACGCGGCCAAGCACGGCGAGCAGCTCATCGGCGTTGGTGGCTTCGCCCGCCACCTCGAAGCCGTCGACCGCCGACACGAGGCGTCGCAGGGCTGCCACCACACCGGGGTGATCATCTGCAATGACGAGTTGGACTGGGGTCTGCATGTCGATGTGTCTCCGAGCGTGTAACGTGCGGCAACGTGTTTGCCGCATTGCTGAGAATCGCCGAAGCCTCCAGGGCGGAACATCGGAAAAGTCCTATTCGTACACCCCGATCTGCGCTTTTCTGGTGCAGATTTGTGGCTACGTGTTGTGATCGCAGCCATGATTTCGGACCAGGGCGGCGCGCCGCTGCGTGGCACAATGCTCGCGATTGCTTCGCACGCTTGATCGCACCGATTTCCCATGACGCCTACATCCTCGACAGCACCTTCAGCGGCCGCGCGCCAGCAGAGCGCCGAACGCTCAACCTTGGTGAGTGCAGGCGTCAATTGCCTGCTCTCGGCGGGGCAGATTGCGGCGGGGTTGTGGTCGCATTCGCAGGGTCTGGTGGCCGACGGGCTGCATACGCTGTCCGACCTGATCGCCGATGGCATTGTTTTCATTGCCAACCGCAACAGCCACAAGGGACCAGACGAAGATCACCAATACGGCCACGCGCGCTATGAGAACGCCGCGTCGCTCGGGCTGGGGCTGCTGCTGATCGGGGCGGGCGCGGGCATGATCTGGGCCGCCGTGGAGAGCCTGCGCTCGCCGCAGGGGCCGACGCCGGTACATGGTCTGGCGCTGGTGGTGGCGCTGATCGCGCTGGCGGCCAAAGAAGGACTTTTCCGTTACATGCTGGCCGTGGCCAAGCGCATCAACTCACGCATGCTGATTGCCAATGCGTGGCATGCGCGTTCCGATGCGGTGTCGTCGTTGGTGGCGTCAATTGGCGTGGCGGGCAACCTGATGGGCTATCACTGGCTCGACCCGGTGGCCGCCTGCATCGTCGGGCTGATGATTGGCCGTGTGGGCGTGCGCTTTGGTTGGGAGGCGCTCAATGACCTGATGGACCGGGCCTTGCCGCCCGCGCAGGTGGAGGCGATCCGTGTCAGCCTGGAAGCCACGCCGGGCGTGATCAATGTGCACGATCTGCGCACGCGTGTGACGGGAGACCAGGCATTGGTGGACGCGCATATCGAGGTGGACCCGCGTGTCTCCGTGAGCGAGGGCCATGCGATTGCCGTCCGGGCCCGCACCAACGTGCTGACGGCACACACGGCGATGGCGGTGCTCGACGTGCAGATTCACGTCGACCCGCGCGAGCACATCGCGACCGACCCCGTGCCGCTACCCGATCGCGATGCGCTGCATGCCGTGCTGGCACAACTGCTGCCGCCCGGCACGCCGCTGGACGCGCGCCACTGCGTGCTGCATTACGTCGATGGCGCGGTGGAGGTCGACCTGGTCCTGCCGCCGGCACTGGCTGCCGAAATCGCCCGCATTGCCGATGCCATCCACGCCAGGTGGGATGGCCTCGTACGCCTGCGCGTGCTTGTTACGGACGCTTGAGCCTGTCGCGCTAACGGCATTGGTCAACCGCGTTGGCCGGCTGCGTCTTGGTGGGGTCGAAGTGCAACTGCTCCAGCCCCTTTTCCGTCAGCGACATCCAGTCGATTGCGCCCGACGTGCGCAGCAAACCGGTGCTGCCCACCGGGCGCCATTGCACGCGCTTGCCGTCGGTGTTCAGCAACGTAGCCGATAGCGTGAGCGAATCCGGCCCCGCCTGCAGTTGCAGCAGACGGCCATCGGCGGCGGGCGTGTAGGCGGTGTTCTGCTTCACGGCGATGCCGGCTTCGCGCACGGTTGCCGGCATGCATGAAATGGATGCGCGCACCTTGCCCGTAGTGTCGATCAGATCGGCAAAGCCGTTGCCCTTGGCCACGCCCACCAGCAGGAACCGCTCGATCGCCGGCATCCATGTGACGCTGTAGGTGTAGTACTGCAGATGCTTGTGCAGAAGCTGCTCGCCCGTTACGCGTCCGCTCACCGGATCAAAGACGGCGATCTTCAGATTGGCCTCCGTCTGGCCCGGCACGAACTGCTGCCAGGCCAGCAGCGCGTTGGTGCTGCCGCCTGCCACCATGGGCCACCATTCGCGCCGGCCATCGGCAACATCGACGTTGTGCAGGCGGCGTCCGCGCCCGTCGTAGACCTTCAGGTAGACACCGTTGCCGCTGCCGAGGTTGTCGACACCGCCGCCGGTGATCCAGCCGTCGGAATAGAACACCACGAAACGGTCGCCCACGGCCGTGATATGGCCCGAGTGGCCACCGGATTCCACCTGTTGCGGATACGGCTTGATGGGCCGCAACGCGGTGTCGTAGATGCCGAAGCGCTGGTTAACGTTCTCCGGCGCATTCCAGCCGTCTTCAAACGACACCATCACCTGGCCCGCGCGATTGCGGGCCACCGTCACCGGCTCCTGCGCTTCGGGCTTCTGGATGAAGATGCGCGGGGCATCGAGCACCCCCGTGTCGGCATGCCATTGCGCGACATAGACATCGTGCGGCCAGCTGCCACTGCGATCGGCGCCGCGCGGGGGCAGACCGGAGCTACTGAAGAACACGTTGAAGGTGTTGGCCGTTGCGCCAGGCACCGCGCCGATGCCATGCATGTATTGACGCGGGTCGGGCGCGCCGGCCGTGGCGACGGCGGGCAGGGCCAGTGCGCAGGCAAGGGCCAGCACGGCACGGCGCAGAAAAGACAGTCGGGACACGTGACGCTCCATCTTCATCGGTGGCTCGGTGGCGGTTGCAGAACCGATTGGGCCACGGGCACCCGCCGAAGTTGCTGCGCGAATGGGGGAGGCCGTTTGGCGGAGTGGCGCCGGGTGTCGCCAGGTCCGACGGAGGCGCCGGTTTACCCCCCGCCGCGGCAATCAAGTTTCGGCCCCGTGTGCCGTTCTTCACAAACAAGAGCGGAACCCATTCCGCCAATCCCTTCCCAGCGCGGCCAGAGTGGGCACAAGCCCGCCGCCCACCGCGCCAGAACCGACCCAACGAGAACAACATGACCCAGCGACTCGACGCCCGATGGCGAAGCGAAGTGACGGAGGCTCTACGTACCGTGGAGGCGCAGTTCGGCGTGGCATCGCAAAGCCTGCCCCGCGACGCGCTCATCGCGGCCCTGACCGATGCGATCTGGGCCCAGCGTGCCGCCTATGCGCGTGTGCGCCGGACGGTTGTTGCGTGCCCTGAACTGGTGGACGAATCGATGTAACGGCGCACCGCGGTGCCGCCGCCATTTTGGAAGAAGGTGATGTGATGCGGTACTGCGGTTCGCTGGATTTGGACCATCTGCTGCGCCAGCCGTTTGCCCAACTGGGCCGGCTGGTGCGCGATGAAGACTCGGGGCAGCCCCTGCCTCCGGTGGAAGTCGCCGCGCGCGCTGTGTTGCTGCGCGCTGCGGGCTACGAGGTGATGCCCACCTGTGGGCATCATGACCGACGTGGCTTCTGTCTCGGTCACGCAGACCAGATCATCGGGATGTAAGCGCCGCGCCTACGACGCATACGCCACGTGCGCGCAGTCATGCGCACATGCTGTTGCGAAAGCGCATCGCGGCATGTCAAGGCGGCCTGAGTGCGTGGTGTATGAAGCACCCGAAAAGCGTTGACTGACGCACCTTTGCGGGCAATCCGTTGCCAAAAAGCAAACGGTAAAAATGACTTACATTCCGGTCCTTTTTCGGCCCATGGTTCTGGTGCATCCTGAACCAAGATAGATCGCACGGATGGCAGATTGTGCGACGTCGGACGCAACGTCAGGCCGGAAGTCGGAAGTAAATCGAATCGGCGACGCCTGCACTCTGGGGTCAGGGGAAAGAACATGAAGACGCAATATCTCAGCAAACAAGAAATCTACGACGGCGCAGTCCGCCATCTGTTCGGACAGGGCGGCGCTGCCATCCTGCCGCGCGGCGGTGCGGCGTACCACGGCCAGGGCGGCCGTTGCTGCCCGATCGGCAACCTGATCGGCGTGCGTGACTACACGACGTCGATGGAAAGCGTGCCGGTGCGCTACATCCTCAAGCCCACCAACGAGATTCCGCGCTACATGGACGCCGGCGTCATTGCGCTGCGCCGCGCGCTCAAGCGTGCGCGCATTGACGTGGATGACCGCGACACCGTTGAGCTGCTCTCCAAGCTGCAGAACGCGCACGACGTGTTCGGCACGTGGGAGTGGAAGGAACGCCTGCAGTCGATTGCGCGCCAATTCGGCCTGAGCGGCGCTCTTGTCGATACATTCTGACCGACCGGCCGGTCACAGATCACCCTATAGAAGGTGACGCCATGAAAGGGAAGGGGACGTTCCTCGCCATCGAGGACATTTTTGAACGCGTGCGCACGCACCTGCTCGCACAGCAATGCCGTTCCGAAGACGCCGACGGCGAGCCGCGCTACCGCGGCCTCGATAACCGCCGGTGCGGCGTCGGCATCCTCATCGACGATGCGTTCTACTGCAGCGCGATCGAGCGCCTGGGCGTAAGCCTACTGCGTGTGCCGAGCGACGATCCGCTCGCGTGTGCGCTGCGCTGCTCCGGCGTGAATGTCGACGACGATCAGGTGGTGGATCTGCTGATCGATCTGCAGGACATCCACGACTTGGCAGCCATTGAAAGCTGGCCCGCGGCGTTGGAAGACATCCGCCGCCGGTTGCCCGATACGCCGTTAGCGGCCTGAACGATTGAACCTCCATGCGAACCCGGCCTGTGCCGGGTTTTGTCATTTCAGCGCATCGAGCTCGGGGTAGTGGCGAAAGATGCCCATCGTGTTGAACGGAATGCGTCGCGGTGATTCCAGATACGCCGCGATGTTCGGCTGCGCCGCCACGCGGTCATGCAACGCCGCCAGATGCGGTAGCTCGCGCTCATATCGCTGCATGTGGCGCGGAAACGCGTAACGCAGTCCCGCCACGATCTGGAACAGCGACAAATCCACATACGTCAGCGCATCGCGCACGGCCCATGTCGGGCCAGCGGGGTTGCGGTCGAGCACGCGCTCGAAGTAGTGCAGGAACTTGGGCGCGCGATTGTCCAGAAAATCCTGTGTTCGGCGCTTGGCTTCGGACCGCTGGTCTTCGTAGTACTCGCACGACGCGATGGGGTGGTGCGTGTCATGAATCTCCACCACAAAATCGGCAATCGTCAGTTGCAGGCCGTGCGTCCACAGGCCGCCGGCTTCGTCGTGCGGGGCCAGGCCATAGTGCTGGCCCAGGTAGAGCAGGATGTTGGCCGTCTGCGCAATCACCAGCGGACCAGCCACCAGGAACGGTGGTGCGAACGGCGGCGTCGGAATGCCGGCATCGTCGAGAAACGCTTCGATGGCGGATTCATCTTCGCGGCCGAGGTCGGTGTAGGGCACGGCGGCCTGCTCCAGCGCCAGCCGGACGAATTCACCGCGGCCCTGGATTTCGGGCCAGTAGTAGAGCGTGGTTTCCATGGTCGGGCGGATAAACGTGGTGGGGGCTGCGCAGCAAGAGCAATGCCGCAGCGCAGCGGGAACAGTGCCTGCGAACGATAATAGGCGCTTGCCCCTGCGCTTGTTTCAACCCGCCCGCCGTGAACGCTCCGCTTTCTTCCCCGCCCGCCATCGAACCCGCTGATCCTTCGCGCTGGCTGCTCCGCGGCCACCCCGGCTATCTGCGTGCCAACCTGGCGCTGTTCGCGGCGGGCTTCTCCACGTTCTCCCTGCTGTATTGCGTGCAGCCGCTCATGCCGATGCTGGCGCACGACTTTGGCCTCACGCCCGCGCAGACGAGCCTGATTCTGTCGGTGTCCACGTTGCTGCTGGCATTTGCGATTCTGTTTGCGGGGTTGCTGTCGGAGTCGATCCATCGCAAGACGCTGATGGGCGTGTCGCTGGTGCTGTCGTCGGCGCTCACGCTGGCGGCGGCGGTGCTTCCGGGCTGGCACGGGTTGCTGGCCACGCGGGCGTTGCTGGGTGTGGTGCTGGGCGGCGTGCCGGCGGTGGCCATGGCGTATCTGGCGGAAGAGGTGCATCCGCAAGGTCTCGGCATGGCCATGGGTTTGTACATCGGCGGGACGGCGTTCGGCGGCATGGCCGGGCGTGTGCTGACCGGCGCCGTGGCCGACCATTTTGGCTGGCGTGCCGCCATCGGCTTTACCGGCACGCTGGGTTTGCTGGCGGCGCTGGCCTTCTTGTGGCTGTTGCCGGCGTCACGCCGTTTTGTGCCGCGCAAGGGCGTGGCGCTGGGCGACCTGTTCGACACGCTGGGCGCGCATCTGCGCGAGCCGGGCCTGCGCGCGCTGTTCGCCATGGGCTTTCTGCTGATGGGCGGCTTCGTCACGATCTACAACTACGCGAGCTTTCACTTGCTCGATGCGCCGTACGCCCTTAGCCAGACGGCGGTGGGCGGCATCTTCATGGTGTATCTGCTGGGCATTGGCGCCTCTGCGTGGTTCGGCCGATTGGCGGATCGCCATGGCCGGGGCCGCATGCTGCTGGCGGGCACAGCGCTGATGTCGACGGGCGTGCTGATGACGTTGGCGGGCCCGCTGGTGCTGGTGATTGGCGGCATCGCGCTGCTGACCTTCGGTTTTTTCGGTGCGCACGCGGTGGCCAGCGGCTGGGTCGGGCGCCGCGCGCAGCGTGCCAAGGGGCAGGCCGCAGCGCTGTATTTGCTGGCGTATTACCTGGGCTCCAGCCTGATCGGCACGACAGGCGGCAAGCTCTACGCACCGTGGGGCTGGCCCGGGGTGGTGGCCCTGGTGATGGCATGCATGGCATGTGCGCTCGGCACGGCCGCCTGGCTCTGGCGGCGGGTGCCGCTGCCACCGGGCGCCAAGCGCTGAGGTTGTGCGCCCGGGGAATTCGCGTATCGTGCCGTGGTCGATGTCTGCACGATCGCTTTCCCTGTCATGCGTACTCATTCTCTCTTCTGCACGCGGCAACTGTGGCCGCTCGCGTCGCTCCTGATTTTGCTGATGGCGTGCTTCGCCAACGTGGCCGACGCCGCGCCGGTGTCGTTTGCCAAACTGGCCGGGCTGCCGACCTCCACCGCCAGCGCATCGGCGCCGGCGGCGGACCCTGCGCAGACACGCCAGTCGCTCGACACCGTCATCACGCTGCTCAACAACGACCAGCAGCGCACGGCCCTCGTCAATGAACTGAAGCAGTTGCGCGACGGCATGAGCGCGCAGCAGAAGGTGCAGGCAGAACAGGCACCGGGTCTGTTGGGTGCGGTGGCGTCGCTGATCGAGAACGGCTCGCTGCAGGCCGATGTGGAAGCCGGGGCGCCGCGCTACTGGCTGCGCCGCATCGAGGCCGCCAGCGGTAATGCCGGCCTGCTCTTCTCGCCCGACAAACGCATGCCGCTGGCCGCCGACTTTGCCGGCACCGTGGGCATCTGGGCCGCCATTGCCGGTGGCCTGCTCGCCCTGGGCTGGTTGATCCGCCGTGTGTTTGGCCTCACGGCGGGCCTCGGGCCGCATCCGACCACTCGGGCGTTGCTGATCGACGCGTTGCGCAAGATCGGCCCATGGGCGATCTCCTTTGCAGTCATCGTGCGGCTCGACCACGACGCCTCGCCGGGCTTTGTGCTGGCGGTGGTGCTGGCCTACGCCATCGTATGGGGCGCGATCATCACGGCGGGCGTGGCGATGCTGTTCTCGCTCTTTTCCGGCAGCGCGCACCGGCGTGTGGCGGTGGAATATCTGTTCAAGCACGGCATGTGGCCGATTTTTCTGACGGCCAGTCTGGGCGCCTGCGGCGATGCGCTGGTCGATCCGCGCGTCGCGTTGGTGCTGGGCGGATCGCTCAGTTTGCTGCTGGCCACGGTGTGCAACGTGGTGTCGTCGTTGATGCTGGCAGCGGGCGCGTTGTGGGCGCGCCGGCCCATCGGCCAGCTGATCGCCAATCGCCCGCTGGAGCTGCGCAGCGGCGAACACACGGGCAACCAGGTCCGCCGTCTGCTGGCCGCGTTCTGGCCCGTGCCGGTGGTGGTGCTGGCGAGCGCCACCGTCGTGGCCACGCTGACGACGCCCGACAACGTTGACGCCGTGGCGCGCCGCGCGGTGATGACGTCGCTGCTGCTGGTGGCGGCGTTCTTTCTGTCGGCGCTGATTCGCCCCCGCGCGAACTGGCGCTCGCACCTGCGTCTGGCGCGCAGTTCGCCTTACGTGGAGCGGCTCAAGCATTTCGTTGGCGCGCTGATCAAGCTCGTTATCTGGATCGCCTTCCTGGAGCTGGTGCTGCGCGTGTGGGGCCACACGCTGGTGGAGGTCGCGCACAGTTCGGTCAACGGTAAGCGCATCGCCGATGCCTTGGTCGGCCTGATCGGCACCGTGTTTGCCACTTGGCTGGTCTGGATCCTGCTCGACACGGCGATCCTGCGGGCGCTGTCGCCGGCCTCCGCGCGGGCGCAACCCAGCACGCGTGCGCTGACCATCCTGCCGCTGCTGCGCAACGGCCTGAAGGTGACGCTGGTGGTGACGGCCAGCATTGGCGTGCTGGCCAACCTGGGCGTCAACGTGACGCCGCTGGTGGCCGGCGCCGGCGTGATCGGCCTGGCGGTGGGCTTTGGTGCGCAGTCGCTGGCGCAGGATTTCATCACCGGCATCTTCATCCTGATGGAAGACACCATCAGCGTGGGCGATACGGTGGACGTGGGCGTGGCTACGGGTTCCGTCATCAATCTCACCATCCGCACGGTACGGCTGCGCGATGGCACAGGTGCGGTGCTGTCGATTCCGTTCAGCCAGATCAAGACCGTGCGCAACCTCTCGCGCGATTACTCGTTTGCCGATTTTGAAGTGCGCGTGTCGATGGAGGCAGAGCCGCAGCAGGCGATCGATCTCGTGCGCGCGGCGGCTGATCAGATTGCGGGTGAGCCGCGCTTTGGCTACACGTTGCTCGGCGGTGCGGAAATCTTCGGGCTGGATCGCTTTGAAGGTGGCGCGATGATCGTCAAGGGGCGGTTCAAGACGCGTCCGCAGAAGCAGGCTGACGTGCTGCGCGCGTTCAACGTTGTGCTCAAGGATGCGTTCGACAAGGCGCACGTGCCGCTGGCGGCGCCGGGGACGGTGTTGCGGACTTCTGCGGCGTTGGAGGAGTGGATGGCGCGGGTGGCGCCGGAGAAAGCGGCGTCGGCTTCTTCCAATGAACCGCCTGCTGCTGCGCCGGCGTAAGGGCGTTGGTGGTTTGCTGTGGTTTCGTCCCCTGCCGGGGCCGACTTACTTTCTTTGTCTTGCCAAAGAAAGTAAGCAAAGAAAGGCGCGCCCGAGATGGCGAAAGATTCCTTGAATTTAGGTCGCAGAGAGGGAAGGGAAAAACTCGCTTCGCTCAGACAGTTTCCCTTCCTTTTTCCTCTCTGCAACAGAAAATCAAGGCGCCATCTAGGGCAGGGGAAAGTCAAAAGCCAAGCCGGCTGGGCGCATGTGTTGGCGCCCAGGCCGTGTCTTCGTTTTAGAATCCGTGGCGCATGCCGACCATGACGCCGGTCTGCGAGGCTTTCGGCAGCGCGGCTGCGAGCACCGTGCCGGCGTCTTTCTGGTGGGTGTAGTCCATGCCGACGTACAGCCACGTGCGCTTGCTGACCACGTAATTCATGATCGCGTATGCGGTGTAGCGCAGGCCGTCGGGGTCGCGCTGGCGCGTGGCCATGCCGCCCACCACCAGGTTGTACTGTCCGCTGAAGTCGTACTTCACGCCGCCGAGGATGAGGTCGTTCTTGGTGCGCGTGCCGTCGCGGTAGTTGATGTAGCCGAGCATCAGTTTGGCGGGGCCGACCTGCACGCTGCCGCCGGTGGTCCACGTGCGGGTGCCGACCGATTGCAGGTCTTTCTGCTGCTCCCATGCGCCGCCGAAGGCGAACGGGCCGCTGGCGTAGTTGAGTGACAGCGCGCTGTAGTTTCCCGCTGAGAACGCGCCTGCCTGCTCGCCCATGCCGACCATCACGCCGGGGCGCCAGCCGTTGAAATCCCCCACGTACTTGACCGAGTTGTCGATGCGCACGCCGGTGGCGGTCACGTGCCAGGCTGTCGCGCCGAGGTTGCCGATGGAAAGCGCATCGTACTGGCCGGCCGTGTTGAAGACGAGGTTCTCTTGCCGGCCGAACGTCAGCGAGCCGAACCCGCCTTCCAGTCCGACATACGCCTGGCGCCCGAACAGGCGCGAGGTGGCGGGCGTGGTCGGTTTGTAGCCGCCCAGGCCCATGTCGTTGGTGGAGCCCACGCCTGTGTCCGGGGCGAAACCGCTGACCAGGTGGAACACGGCCTTCAGCCCGTTGCCCAGGTCTTCCGACCCGCGAATGCCGAAGCGGCTGCCGCTGTAGTAACCGCCCGCCATCTCGGCCTTGCCGTGGCCGTCGGCGTCGTTATTGGTGCTGTAGCGCAGGCCGGTTTCCATCACGCCGTACAGCGTGACGCTCGATTGCGCGTGCGCAGCACCACAGGCAAGGAGTGCCGACAGTGCAACGGCCGATAGCGGAATGGAACGGTTCGAAGTGGTCATGTGGCTCCCTTGTTGTCGTGACGACTGTTGTGTTGGCCGGAATGGGCTTTCCGGCCTGGCTCGGGGGCCGACTCTCAGGCAAGTCTGTGCTGTAAGGGTTGAAGTTACGCATGCACCGACAAAGCGCCGCACACGTCGCGCCGGTTGGGGCGTTGCCCGCCGAAGGGGCGTTGAGCGTAAACCGCCGGCTTACAGATTCTTGGGGGTTTTCCCTCGGGCAGGCGGTGTGGCGCGGGGCTGCCGCTACACTGGCGACGCCGATTTCCGTTTGCCGCCCACGCCCCCCATGCCTTCGCTCTCCGTTCCCGTGCTCAACGCCCTGCGTGACAAGCTGCCCGCGCTATCGCCGGCGCAGCAGGGCGTGGCGCGGTTGATCCTGGAAGCGCCGGAGCTGTCGCTCGAACAATCCGTGGAGACGCTGGCCGTGCGCGCCGGCGTGTCGATGCCGACCATCGTGCGGATGTGCCAGGCGCTCGGCTTTGAAGGCCTGCGCGAGTTCAAGGCCACGCTGGCCGCTGAACTCGCGCACGCGCAGCCGACGCTGCCGGGCCATGTCGGCCGGGCGGATCCGCCGGCGCTGGTCGCCAGCAAGGTCATCGATGGAGCCACGCGTGCGCTGGCCAAACTGCGTGAATCGCTGTCCACCACACAAGTCGACGCCGCCGCCGAACGCATCGCCCGCGCCCGCCGCGTCGATTGCTATGCGGCCGGTGCGGCCTCATCGTTCATGGCGAACGACATGCAAGCGCGGCTGATGCGGCTGGGGCTGGCATCCAATGCTTACTTTGATGCGCATCTGCAGCTCGTGTCGGCGGCCATGCTGGGCGCGTCCGACGTTGTGGTGGCGTTCTCGCACGTGGGGCGCATGCCGTATCTGCTCGAGTCGATCGCCTATGCGGCCGAGCAGGGCGCGTGCGTGATCGCCATCACCCAGGCGGGCACGCCGCTGGCCGAGCGCGCGCAGATCGCGCTGACGGTGGACGTGCCGGAAGATGCGGTGATGCGGGTCGGCACCGAGGCGTATCTGGTGCACCTGACCGTCATCGAAATCTTGATGACCTGCGTGGCGCAACGCCGCGATGAGATGGTGCGTTCGCGCATGCGGGCGATCCAGCGGCTGCTGACAGAGCGCGGCGTCGACCGCCCGTAAGCGACGGCAACGAAGCCGCGAAGGCAAAAAAAAATGGCGCCCCGCGGGCGCCATCCACCACACATGCGGCACTCAAAGCCGCGAGATCGCCAGCCCGATCGCCAGCAGACTTCCCAACCCGAAGATCGTCCAGCCGACCGTGCGGCGCTTGGTGGTCATCACCCACAGCCACAGGCCCGAGATCGACAGGAAGATCAGGCAGCCGGCCAGCGTATCCACCAGCAGAATCCACGGCACCGTCATGCCGACGCCCTTGTGCAGGTTCATCAGCGTGCCGAGGAAGCCGTTGTCGGTCTGGCGGATCGCTACCGAGCGGTTGCCGGCCCAGTATTCGGCCTGGATTTGCGTGGTGGCGCTGCCGAAGTTGAAGGTCCATTGCTCGGGCTGCATCAGGGGCTTGGCGGCCGGTTCGCGTGGCGCGTCGGCGTTCTTCTCGTCCGAGGCGCTTTGACCCTTGGTCGGGCGCTCGGCCCAGGCCACGGGCTTGGCCTTTTCCACGCGCGTGCGGGTGGCCGGCTCCGGCGTGTTCAGCGTCTGCTGCAGCCAGGCGGCCATCGCTTCAGGCGTGGCCGGCACGGGGTCGGGCAGGGCGACCTGCGTATTGGTGCGCTGTTGCGCCACGGGCAGCTTCAATACCGCGCGGTGGTTCAGCCAGATGCCTGACACACCAAAGATCAGGCCCATCACCGCGCCCCACAGCCCGAACCAGCCGTGCGTCTTGCGCAGCCAGCGGACGATCGTGGCACGGCGATTGGCGGGATGTTCAGCCTTGGCTTTTGCGGGGCGCGCGTTGGCGGCCGGCTTGGCGCCCGGTTTGGCGGCGTGCTCGCCCGAAAGCGGGGGATGGGACAGGTCGGTCATGAAGCACAAGGCGGCGCAAGGGCCGCCGGAGGGAGGCAAATCGACCGGCCAATATAGATGAGAATGATTCTCGTTGCAATCGGGTGCAGTTACAGCGTAATACGCTCCAACGCCCGCCGCGACGCTTCGTCCGCGGGATAGAAACACTCGATGCGCATCTCCTGCAGCCCCGCATCGCGCGGTGTGCCCAGCGTGGTGAGCGTGGAGAACAGCGAGATCGTCACGCCGTCGCGCTGCAGCGAAATGGGAAGGAACGGCGGCGGATCCCCGGCATCGTGCGGGAGCGCGGCGGGGGAGGCCGGCGCATCCGCCGCATCGAACAGCGCCGGTTGCATCGCGCGGATGTCGTGCAGCAGACGTTGCGTCGCCGGGTCGATGGCCTGCAGCGCCAGTTCCTGCCGCACGCGCCGGGCCAGGTAGCGGCCGACTGCTTCACGGTTGGCGATCGCCGGCCACAGCGCGGTCGGGTCGAACACCAGCTTCATCATGTTGACGGCCCCCGGCGCACCCTCGGACCGGTCGTCGCCGATGGCCCAGCGCATCAGCCGGCGATGCGCGGCATTGGCGTCGAGCACATGCCAGAAGCGGTCGAGCACGATGGCCGGATACGGGGCCTGCTTGTCGAGGATCAGCTTCACCGCGTGGCGCACCGCCTGCATCATCGGCGACGTTTCATCGGCCGGCGTGGCGAGGCCCTGCTGGGAATAGGCGGGCGCGAAACCGGCTGCCAGCAGCATCTGGTTGCGATGGCGCAGCGGCACGTTCAGCTCCTCGGCCAGCTGCAGGATCATGTTGCGGCTGGGCGCCGCGCGCGCAGATTCCAGGAAGCTCACGTGCCGCTGTGATACACCCGCCGCCAGGGCCAGCGCCAGCTGGCTATAGCCGCGCCGCGTGCGCCAGAAGCGCAGCAACTGCGGGAACCGCGAAAGCGCCGCTTCAGGCGGCTCAATTGCCGGTTGGGCCGCTTGGGCGCCATGAGAGGCATGGGCGTCTTCAAGCATGAGGGTGTCGTCGATGGACGAGGCGGAGGCGGGCTTGGTGGGCGTCATGTCACCTATTGAAGCAGAGTCGGGTAGCTGCCGCGATTACCTGTCGCGTAATTGTGACCGCATCCTGCGCCGCCAATACTCGGTCCATCCCAACTTGATAGCCCGAGCGGAGTGCCCATGCAGCGCGAACCGATCGACTACCCCGCCGATGCCCTTCCCACCCGCGACGACCACGTCCGCACGGCCGACGGGTGGACGCTGCCCGTGACGGTCACCAGCCCCGGGCTGGGCGCGCACGGCACGGTGGTGATCTGCTCGGCGCTGGGCGTGCCGCGCCAGTTCTACGCGGCGTTTGCGCGGGCCCTGTGCCTGGCGGGCTGGCGGGTGGTGACGTTCGACTACCGCGGCATTGGCGCGGCGGCCGCGACCGGCCCGGGCACACCGCGCTTTGCCGATTGGGGCCGGCAGGACATCGACGCCGTGCTGAAATGGGTGCACGACACGCTGGTCCCTGAGGGCTGCGGCGGCCGCAAGCTGGTGGTGCTCGGCCACAGCGCGGGCGGGCAACTGGCGGGGCTGGCACCGCACATCGTGCATGCCGATGCGTTGGTGCACGTGGCAGTGTCGCTGGCGAATGCGCGGCTGTGGCCGTGGCACGGCCCGCTGATCCGTCCGCAACTCGCATGGCTGCTGCGTGTGCGGATTCCCTTGGCGGTGGCGCGCGTGCGCGGCGGCATGCTGCCGCTCGCGGCTGTCGGCATGGGGCCGATGTCGATTCCGGCCGCCATCCTGGGTGATTGGGCGCGCTTTGCCCGCCGGCGCGGCTATCTCTTTGCGCCGCGTACCGGGCTGGATACCTCGCGTTACCCGAGGCTCGCCGTGCCGCTGCTCGCCTGGGGTTTCGACGATGACCCATTGGCACCGGCCAATGCCATCGATGCGCTGGTCGCGCAGTTTCCCGCCACGCGCGTGACACGCCGGCACGTGGGCGGCGCAGCGCTGGGCGCCAAGGGCGTCGGCCACATGGGCTTCTTCCGGGCATCGTCCGGCGCGCCGTGGTGGCGCGAAACCGTGGGGTGGCTCGATGCCCTCGCTTGATTGGGGGCCCGGTCAGAACGTGTAGACGACGCCCGTGCCGCCAAAGTAGCTCTGCTTGTTCTGCACGATAGGGCTCTTCGCCGCGTTGCCCAAGAGGCGCGAGGTGCCGAACGCCGTCTGCACCGCCCAATGGCGCGAAAACTCGTGCGTCCAGGCCACCGTGAGCGTGGCGGCTTGCAGGCCGCTGCCCGCGCTGTACTGGGCGAAGCCGCTGTTGGCCGACTGCTGCGGCGTCACTCCGAAGTACGTCTGCATGTATTTGCTCGAGCCGAAATGCAGGCTCGGGCTGACGGTGATCTTGTCGCTGCCCCAGCTCACGACCGGCGCCGCCACGTCAATGTGGCCCGACCAGCCGCGCTCGCGGTTGGTGATGGGCACTTCCAGCGTGGCGCTGCCCGTGGTGTCGCCGATGAGTTTGCCGCCCACCGTGAACACGCCCAGCAGCGAGCCCTTGACGGTGCCCATGCCCTTGAGGTGATCCGAGCCGGGGCGGCCGTAACGGTTGGTGTCGGAGCGGCCCGGGTCGTACGACAGCGCGGCCGAGGCGAACATGCCGTTCAGGAAGCGGAGGGCATAACCCGCGCCGCCCTGGGTCGGGTCGATGAACCAGCCGTTGCCGAAATCTGCCCGGAAGCCCGGGCCGGCCGTCACGGTGTACTCCTTGCCGCCCTGGTAGCGCGGCGCTACGCCCGCGTTGAGCGACAGCGAATACGACGATTCATCGGCATACACCGAAGACGGAGACAGCCACATGCCGGAGAGCACGGCCAGATAAGCGACGGAAAACCGGGGAGAGAGACGATTGAGCACGTAGGACCTCTTGTTGGACCTCTTGAGAGAGAGCCCGCAGTCTGGCGAGATGCCCCGCGCACGTCTGTCTGGAAATTGCCGGGAAGTTGTGCGCAATTGTGCGCGAGTGTCCGCAAGTTTCTCCGCCCCATCCGCTCGCAAGGCCGGCGCCGTACACTGCGCGCCAACACAAGAAGAAACGGGGGTACGGGCGATGAACGCGATGACCGACGCGCCGCTCAAGACCAAGGTGTTGCTGATCGAAGATGACGACCGCCTCGCGCAGCTTGTCGGCGAATACCTGGGCAACTATGAATTTGCAGTCGAAGTGGTGCGGCGCGGCGACATTGCCGTGGCCGCCGTGCGTGAACACCAGCCGGCGCTGGTGATCCTCGACCTGATGCTGCCGCACATGGACGGCATGGAAGTGTGTCGGCGCATCCGCGCGTTCTCGCGCGTGCCGGTGCTGATCCTGACCGCGCGTGTCGACACATACGACCAGGTGGCCGGGCTGGAAATCGGCGCCGACGACTACGTGCTCAAGCCCATCGAGCCGCGCCTGCTCGTGGCGCGGGCTCGCGCGCTGCTGCGCCGTTCGGTGCCGGCCATGTCGACGTCCGAGCCGGTGGCGCCGCGCGACGACACGCTCGTCTTCGGCGAACTCGCTATCTCGCCACCCAACCGCACCGTCACGTGGCGCGGCCAGCCGGTCGACCTCAAGACGGCGGAGTTCAATCTGCTGCTGATCCTCGCGCGCGCCGCCGGCACCGTGCTCAGCCGCGACGACATTCTCAAACAGTTGCGCGGCATCGAGTTCGACGGGCTGGACCGGACCGTCGACTCGGGCATCTCGCGCCTGCGCCGCCGCTTTGGCGATGCCTCGCCCGAGCCGCACAAGATCAAGACGATCTGGGGACGCGGCTATCTGTTCAGCCCGTCGGCGTGGGAGGACTGAACCGTGCTCAAGTCGTTACTGAAGCTGTACGCGATGGTCGTGGTGGCCGCGGCGCTGGCGCTGATCGGCGTGAACAAGTCGTTCGTCTGGCTGTTCCACGACACACTCACCCACGGCGAGCGCGAGGTGCGCAAGGGTTACGCCTTCGTGCTGCAGGACTACCTGGATCACGCGGGCTCCGACGGGCGCGATGCCGCCATCGCGCGTTTGAACAAGAATGCGTGGGAGAAATTCGACCTCGTCGATCCGGACACCGTGCCAGGCTTCTCAGCTCAGCAGCGGCGCGATCTGGCCGACCACAAGCTTGTGTTGATGACCAACGGCAAGGATTACTACCTGCCGCTGCGCGACGGCAGCGTGTTGCACGCCCACAGCGAGGACATGGACTACCTTGGCATCCAGTTGATCGCCTATTCGCTGATCGCCATTGCCGCGCTCCTGCCGCTGCTGCTCTGGGTCTGGATGCATTGGCGCGACCTGCGCGTGCTGGAAGACGCGGCGCGCGGCTTCGGTGCTGGCAAGCTGGCGACACGCGCCAATCTGCGCAAGCGCTCGAACGTGTATGCGCTGGCGCGCCAGTTCGACGAGATGGCCGAGCGCATCCAGGGCTCGATCCAGCACCAGCGCGAGATGATGAACGGCATCTCGCACGAGCTGAAAACGCCGATTGCGCGGCTGGAATTCGGCATTGCGCTGCTGCAGTCGCCGGTGTCGGAAGCACAGCGCAACGTGCGGCTCGATGCGCTGCGCCGCGATGTGCGCGAACTTGATGAACTGGTGAGCGAGCTGCTGGCGTTGAGCCGCCTGGAGCAGGGCGCCATGCACCTCGTGCTGATGCGCGTGGCCGTGGGTGAATGGCTCGACAGCGTGGTCGCCAGCGTCGCCAACGACGTGGCTGACCGCCAGCTCATCCTGGCCGTGCACGCCGATGCCGCCCCCGCGCACCACGTATGCGACCCGCGGTTGCTGGCGCGTGCGCTGCTCAACCTGATCCGCAATGCCGCGCGCTATGCCAGCAACACCATCACCATCCGCGCCGAAGCGGGCCCCGCCGGTGCGCTGCGACTGACGGTGGAAGACGATGGCCCTGGCATCCCCGAGCCGGACCGCGCGCGCGTGTTCGAGCCGTTCCTGCGCCTGGACGCCAGCCGTGACCGCCACACCGGAGGCTTCGGCCTGGGGCTGGCGATCGTGCGGCGTATTGCGCTGGTGCATGGCGGCGACGTCCGTCTGGATGCGGCCACGGCCGGGGGTGCGCGCTTTGCGGTGCTGCTGCCTGCGATGGAAATTCCGCCGCTGTAGGTGCGGCAGGATCGCCTCCACTTTGGGGGCTAGGCGTCGTCGCCGCCCGGTCGATGCAGAAACGCGCTCGGGCTGCTGCCGAACGCCCGCCGGAACATCGCCGAGAACGCGCTCTGGCTGTTGTAGCCCAGCTCCTGCGCCACGCGCGACAGCGGCATCCCCTGCGACATCATCGGGATGGCGCTGGCGAGCACGGCCTGCTGGCGCCACTGCGAAAAGCTCACGCCCAGCTCGTCCCGGAAGCGCCGCGCCAGCGTGCGGGCGCTGGCGCCGACATCGCGGGCGAGGGCGTCGAAGGTGAGCGGGGTGCCCGGGTCGGCCATCACGCGTTCGCACAGGGCGCGCAGGCGTTTGTCGGCAGGCATAGGCAGATCGAGCGGCAGCGGGGCGCTGCGGCGCAGCTCGTCGAGGATGAGCATGGCCAGCGCCTGCTCGCGCGCGGCCGGCAGCGGCTGGCGCACGTCCATGGCGGCAATCAGCTCGCGCAGCAGCGGCGACACCTCCATCACGCGGCACTGCGCCAGCGTGCCCGTCACCACGGACGGGTCGGCATACAGCGTACGCAGGAAGGCGGCCTCGACCACCCACACCTCGTGCTCGATGCCGGGCGGAATCCAGATCGCCCGCGAGGGCGGCACCACCCAGGCGGTGTCGCCGGCCTGCACGCGCAGCACGCTGTTGTGGCTATACGCCACCTGCGCCCACGGATGCGTGTGGCGCGGGAACCGCGTATTGGCCTCCATCTGCCGCGTGTAGAGCCGCACCGGATGCGCCGCTGAGGGCGGTGTGCGGCCTTCGATATCGGTGGGCAGGAGGCGCTGTGGCATGGCGGGTTTGCGACAGAAACGGTCGGGCCAGTGTAAATGCGCCGGCAGGACTTGTCGAAGCCAGATGTCGATGGCAGGCTATCGCCCGGCGCTGGAGATATCTGGCGCCACACAACAAAGCGGATCGCTCAAGCGGTCTCGACAAAAACGCCGTTGCCCACGAGGCACGCGGCGACATGGGTGCGAACAATGCAAACGGGAAATCACACGCGTAGCCGGGGGGCACGCGGGGCGATGGGATGGTTGCGGCCGTGGGCCGCACTTGCCACGTGTGTGGCATGCATGGCTGCGTTGACAGCGCCGGCCGCCCGCGCCGACATCAGCATCATCCAATCCTTGCCGCTGTCGGGCACGCAAGCCGCGACGGGGCGGGCACTCAATGCCGGGGCACGCCTGTATTTCGACTGGCTCAATCTCGACGGCGGCATCAACGGCGAGACCATCCGCCTGGTCGCCCGCGACGATGAGCAGAAAGTCGAGCAGACCCTGCGCAACGTGCGCGACATGGCCAAGATCGACAACCCCGTGGCGGCGCTCACCGTGGTCGGCACCGCCAATGTGGAAGCGCTCATGCGCAGTGGCGTGCTGGCCGAAGCCAATCTGCCGCTGGTCGGGCCCGCCACGGGTGCCTCCAGCATGACCGGCGATCCGCTGGTGTTTCCCATCAAGGCCAGCTACCAGCAGGAGATGGACAAGATGGTAGGCGCGCTCGTCACCATCGGCGTTACGCGTATCGGGGTGTTGTATCAGGACGATGCGCTGGGCAGGGAAGTGCTGGCAGGCGTGGAGCGCACGCTCAAGCCCCACAAGCTGACGATTGCAGCCACCGCCTCGTACCCGCGCAATACGGCCTCGGTGAGCGCCGCTGTCGACAAGCTGCTCGGCACCGATGTGCAGGCCATTTTCCTGGGCGCCACGGCGGAGCCCGCCGCGCAGTTCATCAAGCAATACCGCGTGCGTGGTGGTGGCGCGCAGCTCCTGGGGCTGTCATCCATCGATCCGGGCATCTTGCTCAAGGTGGCAGGTATCGACGCGGTGCGTGGCTATTCGCTGGCGCTCGTGATGCCGAACCCGGGCAAGAGCGTCAACCCCGTCATCCGAGAGTTCAACCGCGCACGCGCAGCCGTGGGCGCCAGAGATGTCGAACTTTCATTCCGGGCGGTGGAAGGCTTTGTGGCAGCCAAGGTGCTGGCCGAAGCCGTGCGCCGTGCCGGCCCCAAGCCCACGCGTGACCAGGTGCGCCGCGAGCTGGCCCATCTGCGCAACTTCGATGTGGGTGGCGGGTTTATGGTGGACTTTTCCGACCGCACGCGGCCGGGCTCGCACTATGTGGAGCTGGGCGTGGTGGGGCCGAATGGGCTGGTGATTCAGTAACGCTGCGTCTGCACGGCTGGTTATGGCGAATGCGGATTTGGAACTCGGAAGGGGTGGAGGGTGGTTTCTTTGTTGGTGGTCCACCCCCCTTTTCGTTCCCTGCCGGGACCGACTTACTTTTCTTTGTCTTGCCAAAGAAAAGTAAGCAAAAGAAAGGCG
>NZ_FOWV01000015.1 GCF_900115545.1 Ralstonia sp. NFACC01
CCTCCCCGCAACAAAAATCCAAGGCGCCATCTAGGGCAAGGGAAAAGCAAACCGTCGAACACGAAGCGAGCCACCACGGCCCGCTTTTTCGTTTGCACGGGCATACCGAAGGTTTGGCCGTTCCTGCCCTAGATGGCACCTTCAATTTTCGTAAGCGGGCGGAAAAAAGGCGGGGAACTGTCTGAGCGCAGCGAGTTTTCCCCGCCTCCGCCCGGTTACGAAAATTGAAGGAGTCTTTCGCCATCTCGGGCGCGCATTTCTTTGCTTACTTTCTTTGGGCAAGACCAAAGAAAGTGAGTCAGCCCCGGCAGGGGATGAAACAAGGGATGCACCACCAAGACCCAAACCAAAAATCAGCACTCCACAATATTCACCGCCAACCCACCCCGCGCCGTCTCCTTGTACTTCGTCTTCATATCCGCCCCCGTCTCCCGCATCGTCTTGATCACGGAGTCGAGCGAAACATAGTGCGTGCCATCCCCACGCAACGCCATGCGCGCCGCATTCACGGCCTTCACAGACGCCATCGCATTGCGCTCAATACACGGAATCTGCACTAGCCCGCCCACCGGGTCGCACGTCAGCCCTAGGTTGTGCTCCATGCCGATCTCAGCCGCGTTTTCGACCTGGGCAGGCGTGCCCCCCAGCACCGCTGCCAGCGCCCCGGCAGCCATCGAACACGCCACGCCCACTTCGCCCTGGCAGCCGACTTCCGCGCCGGAGATGGAGGCGTTCATCTTGTAGAGCATGCCGATGGCGCCGGCGGTGAGTAGGAAGTCCACGATGCCGTCGTCATTCGCGCCGGGCACGAAGCGGTCGTAGTAATGCAGTACGGCCGGGATGATGCCCGCGGCGCCGTTGGTCGGCGCCGTGACGACGCGCCCGCCTGCGGCGTTCTCTTCGTTCACGGCAATCGCATACAGATTCACCCAGTCGATGACTGACAGCGGATCGGACAGCGTGCGCTCGGCCTGCACCGTGAGCCGTGAATACAACTCGGCGGCACGGCGACGCACGTGGAACGGGCCCGGCAATTCGCCCTCCGTGCGGCACCCGCGGGCCACACATGCCTGCATCACGCGCCAGATGTTGAGCAGACCAGCGCGCACTTCAGCTTCCGTGCGCGACGTTAGTTCGTTTTCGAGCATCAGCCGGGCGATGGATTTGCCCGTCGATTCGCACATCGCCAGCAGTTCTTTGCCGCTGCGGAATGGATGCGGCAACTGGTCGTGCGCGGCCAGCACTTGCGTATTCGGCGCACCGGCCGTGACGACAAAGCCCCCGCCCACCGACAGGTAGCGCGCTTCGCGCAGCCGCTCGCCTGCGGCATCGAAGGCGTGGAACTTCATGCCGTTCGGATGTTCGGCCATCGCTTCGCGGCGATAGAAGGCGATGTGCTCCTTTTCGGTGAAGCGCACCGCGTGACGGCCCAGCAGCGACAGCGACTGCGACGCGCGCAGGGCCGCGAGCTTGTCTTCGATGGTGTCGGGGTCGATGGTGTCCGGCGCCTCGCCCATCAGGCCGAGGATGACGCCGCGATCGGTGCCGTGGCCCTTGCCGGTGGCGCCGAGTGAGCCATACAGCTCCACGCGCACGCTGGCGACTTGCGGCATCAGCCCATCGGCTTCGAGGGCGGAGGCGAACATCAGCGCGGCGCGCATCGGCCCGACGGTGTGCGAGCTGGACGGGCCAATGCCGATCTTGAAGAGGTCGAAAACGGAAACAGCCATGGGGTGAGGCTCCGGGGGCGTTTTGCAAAAGGAGCGGGTCGGCTTGTGGCCGCCCGCACACGGGGTGTTCAGATGCAAACGGCCGCCCCGTGGTGCGAGGCGGCCGCCTGAGGCGCGGCGCGATGACAATCGCGCCTGGGGTCGCCGGCTTTAGTCTTGCGCGTACTCGCTCATCGGTACGCAGGCGCAGAACAGGTTGCGGTCGCCGTAGACGTTGTCGGCGCGGCCGACCGGCGGCCAGTACTTTTGCTTGCGCAGCGACGCCACCGGGTAGGCGGCCTGCTCACGCGTGTACTTGTGTTGCCAGTTATCGGCCATCACCACAGCTGCGGTGTGCGGTGCGTGCTTCAGCGGGTTGTCTTCGCGGTCGAATTCGCCCGAGATCACCTTGTCGACTTCGCCACGGATGGCGATCATCGCGTCGATGAAGCGGTCGAGTTCCACCTTCGGCTCGCTTTCGGTCGGCTCGATCATCAGCGTGCCGGGCACCGGGAAGCTCATCGTCGGTGCGTGGAAGCCGAAGTCCATCAGGCGCTTGGCGATGTCTTCGTTGCTGATGCCCGATTCCTTCTGCAGCGGACGGATGTCGAGAATGCACTCGTGGGCCACCAGGCCGTGCGCGCCCGTGTACAGCACCGGGTAATACGGAGCGAGCCGCTTGGCCACGTAGTTGGCCGACAGGATGGCCGTCTCGGTAGCGGCGGTCAGGCCCGCGGCGCCCATCATCGCGATGTACATCCACGAGATCGGCAGGATCGACGCCGAGCCGAACGCCGATGCCGACACGTTGCCGATGTTCTGGCTGGCATCTTCACCCGACGCCGCGCGGCCGGGCAGGAACGGCGCGAGGTGCGCACCCACCGCCACCGGCCCGACGCCCGGGCCGCCGCCGCCGTGCGGAATGCAGAACGTCTTGTGCAGGTTCAGGTGCGAGACGTCGCCGCCGAAGTGGCCCGGTGCGGCGGTGCCGACCATGGCGTTCATGTTGGCGCCGTCCACGTAGACCTGGCCGCCGTGGCTGTGCACGATCTCGCAGACGCGCTTCACGCCTTCCTCGAACACGCCGTGCGTGGACGGGTAGGTGATCATGATCGCCGCCAGGTTCTTGCTGTGCTCGGCCGCCTTCTTCTCCAGATCAGCCAGATCGACGTTGCCGCGCTCATCGCACGCCACGACAACAACCTGCATGCCGGCCATCTGTGCCGATGCAGGGTTCGTACCGTGCGCCGATGACGGAATCAGGCACACGTTGCGGTGCGCTTCGCCACGGCTGGCGTGGTAGGCGTGGATGATCAGCAGGCCAGCGTATTCACCTTGCGAGCCGGCATTCGGCTGCAGGCTGACGGCGGCATAGCCGGTGGCGGCGCACAGCATCTGCTCGAGCTGATCGATCATCTCGCGGTAGCCGACGGTCTGGTCGGCCGGCGCGAACGGGTGGATGTTCGAGAACTCGGGCCACGTCACCGGCAGCATTTCTGCGGTGGCGTTGAGCTTCATCGTGCACGAGCCCAGCGGGATCATCGTGCGGTCGAGCGCAAGATCCTTGTCGGCCAGGCTGCGCAGGTAGCGCAGCATTTCGTGCTCGGAATGGTGCGCGTTGAACACCGGGTGCGTCAGGTACGCGCTCTGGCGCACGAGCGAGGCGGGATACGCATCGGCAACGCCCGCCTCGGTCTGGTCGAAGTCAGGGGCGGCAGCGTGTGCGGCGTGCGCGAAGACTTCCCACAGCGCAACGATATCCGCGCGCGTGACCGTCTCGTCCAGCGAGATACCCAGGCGTGCATCGTCGATCTGGCGCAGGTTGATGCCGTGCGCCTGTGCCGCGATGTGCAGGTTGGCAGTGCGCGCGCCGGTGGCGACGGTCAGCGTGTCGAAAAAGGCGTCGGCTTCCAGGGTGTAGCCGATCGCGCGCAGGCCGGCCGCCAGCGTGGCGGTCAGGCGGTGCACGCGCTGGGCGATGCGCTTCAGGCCCTGCGGGCCGTGGTAGACGGCGTACATCGAGGCCATCACGCCCAGCAGCACCTGGGCGGTACAGATGTTCGAGGTGGCCTTCTCGCGGCGGATGTGCTGCTCGCGCGTCTGCAGTGCGAGGCGGTAGGCCGAATTGCCTTGCGCATCGATCGTCACGCCGACCAGGCGACCGGGCATCGAGCGCTTGAACGCATCGCGCACGGCCATGTAGCCAGCGTGCGGGCCGCCGAAACCAAACGGCACGCCAAAGCGCTGCGTGTTGCCGATCACGACGTCGGCGCCCCATTCGCCCGGCGCGGCCAGCAGCGTGAGCGCCAGCAGGTCTGCAGCCGCAACGACCAAACCGCCGGCAGCGTGCACGGCATCGGTCAGCGCCTGGTACGTCGCCAGATCGCCCAGCAACGCACCGTTGGCGCCCGGGTATTGCAGCAGCACGCCGAACGCGTCGTGCTTGGCGGCGTCGGCTGCCGGGCCTGTCACCACTTGCACGCCGATCGGCTCGGCGCGCGTGCGCACGACTTCCAGCGTTTGCGGAAGAACGTCGTCCGCCACAAAGAACACCGTCGACTTCGATTTGCCAATGCGCTGCAGCAGCGTCATGGCTTCAGCAGCGGCGGTCGCTTCGTCCAGCATCGACGCATTGGCGATGTCCATGGCCGTGAGGTCGATCACCATCTGCTGGAAATTCAGCATCGCTTCCAGGCGGCCCTGCGAGATTTCCGGCTGATACGGCGTGTAGGCCGTGTACCAGGCGGGGTTTTCGAGGATGTTGCGCAGGATGACGCCCGGCGTGTGCGTGCCGTAATAGCCCTGGCCGATCAGGCTCTTGACTACGCGGTTCTGCCCGGCGATGTCCCGCAGCTTGGCGAGCGCTGCTTCCTCAGTCAGCGGCTGCGTGAATTCACCCAGCGGCATGCCGTCCTGGCGGCGGATGGCCGGCGGGATCACGGCGTCGATCAGCGCGGCGCGGCTGGCGTAGCCGAGCGTGCCGAGCATGGCGGTCTGCTCGTCGGCAGACGGGCCGATGTGGCGCTGCGCGAAGGCGTCGTGCGCCTCCAGGTCAGCCAAAGTGGGGCGTTCGGCAGCAAGCGCCGAGGAAGCGGGGTGCGGAGCGTTCATGGCAAGGGCTCGAAATTCAGGCGATGCAGGCAATGGCCGATGCGCAGCGCAGGTCAGGGCGCGCGCATCGGCCGGAGGATCGGCTTAGCCGATCTTGGCTTCGTAGTCAGCGGCCGACATCAGGGCGTTCACGTCGTCGGCGTTGGTCGGCTTGATCTTGAACAGCCAGGCCTCGTAGGCGCCAGCGTTCACGGATTCCGGCGCGCCGGCGGCGTCGGCGTTGTTGGCGATGATCTCGCCCGACACGGGGGCGTAGATGTCGGAGGCGGCCTTGACCGACTCGACCACGGCAATCGCCTCGTCCTTGGCGACGGCGCGACCGGCTTCCGGCAGTTCCAGGAAGACGATGTCGCCCAGTGCGTCCTGCGCGAAGTCGGTGATCCCGATGGTCAGCGTGCCGTCGGCTTCAACGCGGATCCACTCGTCGTGTTCGGTGTACTTCAGATCGGCGGGGACGTTGCTCATGAAAGGTTTCTCCGGAAGATGGGTATGGGGGAATGCAGATTCGGTGTTCAGCTGACCAGCGCCTTGCCATTGCGCACGAACGGCAGTTTAACCACAGTCGCGGTCAACTTGCGGTCGCGAATTTCCACCTGCACGTCGGTGCCGATGGCCACGTCCTTGGGCAGGCGCGCCAGTGCGATGGAGAGCGACAGGCTCGGGCTGAACGTGCCGCTGGTGATCTCGCCGTCACCGGCGGTGGTGATGACCTTCTGGTGGGCGCGCAGCACGCCGCCCTTGTCGCGCAGGATCAGGCCGACGAACTGTTCGCGCTGGCCGCCGGCTTGCAGCGCGGCCTTGCCGGTGAAGTCGCGTTCGCTTTGCAGATCGACCGTCCAGGCGAGGCCGGCGTCGAGCGGCGAAACGTGCTCGTCCATGTCCTGGCCGTAGAGGTTCATGCCGGCTTCCAGGCGCAGCGTGTCGCGCGCGCCCAGGCCTGCCGGGCGCACACCTGCCTGCAGCAGGCGCTCCCACACGCCAGCGATCTGCGCGGCCGGCACGACCAGTTCGAAACCGTCTTCACCGGTGTAGCCGGTACGGGCCACCATGATTTCGCCCACGTTTTCCACGGTGACGAAGCCGGCGTTGAACGGCTTGAGCGCCTCGCCCACGGCCTGCGTGCCGGGCAGCGCCGTGTAAGTCTTGGCACGCGCATTCGGGCCTTGCACGGCGAGGATGCCCAGCGGCTCAGCGCCAGCGTTGTTGTCGGAGCGGCGCGGCGTGATCGTCACGTCGGTGCTGGCGGCGGCGTTCTGCGCGACGATCCACTCCAGGTCCGTCGGCGCGGTACCGGCGTTGACAACCAGGCGGAACCAGTCTTCGCGGAAGAAGTAGACGATCAGATCGTCGATCACGCCGCCCTTGGGGTTCAGCATGCAGCTGTAGAGCGCCTTGCCGGGCGTCTGCAGCTTGTCGACGTTGTTGGCGAGCAGCCCGCGCAGGAAATCACGCACGCGCGCGCCGGTGAGGTCGACCACGCACATGTGCGAGACATCGAAGACGCCTGCGTCCTGGCGCACGGCGTGGTGCTCTTCGATCTGGGAGCCGTAGTTGACGGGCATGTCCCAGCCGCCAAAGTCGACCATGCGGGCGCCCAGCGAGCGGTGGATGGCATTGAGCGGCGTGTGTTGGAGCGTCATGGAATCTCTCGGCTGAGCGCGCCGCCGTGGCTTGGGCGCGGCGCATGGATCGGGAACCAGAAAAGCAAAAAGGCCACCCGCGCAGCCTGATCCCTCATGGTGACGCCATGAAGATCAACAAGCTGCGCAGATGGCCCCTCTGTCCTTGGTACCTGAGAGATTGCGAAGCGGGGCGCATAGCGGTGCGCGCCGTTCGTGAGCCCCTTCGGTGGGCGCCCGCAGTGGTCGTGCGGCGCCAGCTCTCCAGAGTGCGGTCGGACGCATGTCCGCCGATCCGCCCGGTCCTGGATGCCTGAGAGTTTTCGGGTGCTACCCCTTCGGCGGCGCCTTGCCGTATACGGCGGGCACGCTCTCCCGGATGGATGGGCGGAATTTACGGAAGGGGGATGGGATTGTCAATTGGGGGGGACTTGGCGGTTTCGGGTTGGGGGAGGGCTGGATTTTTGTGCTTGTGGTCCATCCCTTGTTTCATCCCCTGCCGGGGCTGACTCACTTTCTTTGGTCTTGCCCAAAGAAAGTAAGCAAAGAAATGCGCGCCCGAGATGGCGAAAGACTCCTTCAATTTCCGTAACCGGGCGGAGACGGGGAAAACTCGCTGCGCTCAGACAGTTCCCCGTCTTTTTTCCGCCCGCTTACGAAAATTGAAGGCGCCATCTAGGGCAGGACCGTCAAAGGCCAAAGACAACGGCCACACCGTCGGGGCGCGGGCGGGAGCGCCTTGTTCGGGGGTGGCCGGAGTGCGGGTGTGGCTGCTCTTGCTTTGACTTACTTGCCGATTTGGCGGCTGACCTGGTTTTCCTGCTGGTTCAGCGTGCGCTGTTCCTGTTTGGTGATGTGCCCGCCGTTTTGGGCGGCCATGTCGCGCTCTTCCTGGCGAATCTGGCGGTCTTCCTTGTGCAGCTGGCGCGCTTGGCTCTTGGTGATTTCGCCTTCCTTCACTTCGTTGTGGATGCGCTTGTTCTGGTTGGCGAGGCGGTGGTTGACCTCGGCGCGGCGCGGGTGGTCTTTTTGCCACTGCGTCTGGGCGAAGGCGCCGGTGGTGGCAGACAGGGCGACGGCGGTAACGGCCAGGGCTTTGACGATGCGGTTCATGGTGGATTCTCCGGTGGGCGGCCGACCGATTCAGCCGCTGTCCTGTCCATAACGAGGTGCCGCGCATGGCCGCTTACGCGGTTCGTGTAACGGCGCGTAAGCGGTGTAACGCCCGTGCGAAAAAAGGGGGGGGCGCAAACGCATGCAGTGCGGCTTGGCGCACCTCCGTCAGGCTCGACGCAGGTGGCTTCTCGCAGGCTCAATCGATGCAAAGGCGCCGTGCTACCATCGCCCTCCGCTGTCGTTCCCGCCTGCTTTTCCTTCTGCCTGTTCCCATGTCTTCCGGTCTTGCCCACGGGCTCAATGCTGCCCAATCCGAAGGTGTGCACTACCTCGACGGCCCGTGCCTCGTGCTGGCCGGGGCGGGCTCGGGCAAGACGCGCGTGATCACGCAGAAGATCGCGCACCTGATTCTGGACAAGGGCTTCGAGCCAAAGCACATCGCCGCGGTCACGTTCACCAACAAGGCGGCCAAGGAAATGCAGGAACGCGTGGCCAAGCTGATGGACGGCAAGACCCGCGAAGACGGCAAGCGCATTCCCATCAAGCAGTTGACGGTGTGTACGTTCCACTCGCTCGGTGTGCAGATTCTGCGGGCCGAAGCCGAGCACGTGGGCCTCAAGCCGCGCTTCTCGATCATGGATTCAGATGATTGCTTCGGCATGATCCAGGAGCAGCTGGCGACCACCGACAAGCAGTTGATCCGCCGCGTGCAGAGCACGATCTCGCTGTGGAAGAACGGTCTGGTCGACCCGGACACCGCGATTGCCGAGGCGCTCGCCAACAACAACGTCGATGACCACCAGGCGGCGCTCGTCTATCGCAATTACGTTGCGACGCTGCACGCGTATCAGGCGGTGGATTTCGACGATCTGATCCGCATTCCCGCCGAGCTGTTCGCCCGCAATGAAGAGGTGCGGCTGAAGTGGCAGAACCGCCTGCGCTACTTCCTCGTCGACGAATACCAGGACACCAACGCCTGCCAGTACCAGCTACTGAAGCTGCTGGCGGGTGGCTCACACTTGCGTGCGCCGGCCTTCACGGCGGTGGGCGACGACGATCAGGCGATCTACGGCTGGCGCGGCGCCACGCTCGACAACCTCAAGCTGCTGCAGACGGATTTTCCGAACCTCAAAGTCATCAAGCTGGAGCAGAACTACCGCTCCACGGTGCGCATTTTGAATGCCGCCAACGCGGTCATCGCGCAGAACCCGAAGCTGTTCGAGAAGACGTTGTGGAGCGAGCACGGCATGGGCGACGCGATCAACGTGACCAGCGCCAATGACGAGGAGCACGAAGCCGAGAGCGTCGTCTTCAAGCTGTCCGCCCACAAGTTCGAGCGCCGTGCGCAGTTTCGGGATTACGCGATCCTGTATCGCGGCAACTTCCAGGCGCGCCTGTTTGAGCAGATCCTGCGCCGCGAGCGCATTCCGTATGTGCTCTCGGGCGGGCAGAGCTTTTTCGACAAGGCCGAGATCAAGGATCTGTGCGCCTATCTGCGGCTGATTGCCAATGCGGATGATGACCCTGCGTTCATCCGCGCCATCACCACGCCCAAGCGCGGTGTGGGCAATGCGACGCTGGAGGTGCTGGGTTCGTTCGCGGGGCAGGCCAAGGTGTCGCTGTTCGAGGCTGCGATGATGGGCGGCATCGAAGCGCAACTCGCGCCGCGCCAGCTGGAGCCGCTGCGGGTGTTCTGCGAATTCATCGTGCGGCTCTCGGACCGCGCTGCCAAGGAGCCCGCCGCCACGCTGCTCGACGAGATGATGGAAGGCATCCACTACGAGGCCTACCTGTACGACACCTACGACGAGCGCCAGGCCCAGAACAAATGGACCAACGTGCTGGAGTTCCTCGACTGGCTCAAGCGCAAGGGCACCAAGCCCGAGAAGGATGACGACGAAGAGGCCACCGGTTTCGACAACGCCGATGGCCTGATGGACGCCGGCAAGAACCTGCTGGAGCTCACGCAGACCATCGCGCTGATCAGCATGCTCGAAGGCAAGGAAGAGGACCCGGATGCGGTGCGTCTTTCAACGCTGCATGCGAGCAAGGGGCTGGAGTATCCGCACGTGTTCCTGGTGGGCGTGGAAGAGGGCATCCTGCCGCACTGCCGCGAAGACGATGATCTGACCGACGAGAAGATCGAAGAAGAGCGGCGGTTGATGTATGTGGGCATCACGCGGGCGCAGCGCAGCCTGCATATCAGCTGGTGCAAGAAGCGCAAGCGGGCGCGGGAGACGGTGGTGTGCGAGCCGTCGCGCTATATCGCTGAGATGAAGCTTGGGGAGGATGCCGGGCCGACGCCTGAAGACACGATGCCGGCGATGTCGCCGAAGGATCGGTTGGGGGCGTTGAAGGGGTTGTTGGCGGCTAAGAAGCCGGTGGTTTCCTGAGTTCTTTGTTGGTGGTCTATTCCCCTTTCGTTCCCTGCCGGGACCGACTTACTTTTCTTTGTCTTGCCAAAGAAAAGTAAGCAAAAGAAAGGCGCGCCCGAGATGGCGACCCACTCCTTGAATTTGCGTAACCGGGCGGAGAACGGGAAAACTCGCTGCGCTCAAACAGTTCCCGTTCTTTTTTCCGCCCGCTTACGAAAATTCAAGGCGCCATCAAGGGCTCAACGTCAAAAGGCAAAGGCCAACCCATCGTGAGGTTGGCCTTGTCGTTTGGGTTGGCGCCCAGATGGTTCGGCTTTTGTCCTTTGACTTTCCTGCCCTAGATGGCGCCTTTCTTTGCTTACTTTCTTTGGCAAGACAAAGAAAGTGAGTCAGCCCCGGCAGGGGATGAAACAAGGGATGCACCGACAACCCAAAACCCAAAAAACACCCATCAGCCCCCAGCCCTGTTGTGCCGCCGTGACGACCCGCGTGCCGCACACAACGCTTTGGAACACGCGTTGACCGACGTTGACACACATCAACGCGGAGCCCACATCGCGGTTTTAGGATGAACTATCGCCCCCACTAGAACCGCCCCATGTTTCCGTTCGCCAAGCCGGCCGACCCTCCGTCCGCCGCCAACGACACCGCCTTCCGCTGGTCGGCTCCGCAGGTACGCGCGCTGGCCCAGCGCTTCGATACGCACGGCCCGCGCTACACCTCGTATCCGACAGCCGACCGCTTTCACAACAAATTCGGTAACGCCGATTACCTCGACGCCTTGCACCGCCGCGCCGCGATTGCGCCCGCGCTGCATGCGCCGCTGTCGCTGTACATGCACCTGCCGTTCTGCGCGAACCTTTGCTACTACTGCGGCTGCAACAAGGTCATCACCAAGGATCGCGCGCGCAGCGCACGCTATGTTGAAACCCTCGCGCGCGAGATGGCGATGGTGGCCAATCAGATTGGCCCGCTGCGCCGCGTGACGCAGTTGCATTGGGGCGGCGGCACGCCGACGTTCCTTGCGCACGACGAAATGCGCGCCGTGATGGCCGCCACGCGTGAGCATTTCGATCTGGCCAACGATGGCGAGATCTCCGTCGAACTTGACCCACGTCATGCCGACGACACCACGCTCGAAGTACTGGCCGAGATCGGCTTCAACCGCGCAAGCCTCGGCATTCAAGACTTTGATCCCGACGTCCAGCGCGCGGTCCACCGCATCCAAAGCGTGGAAGAGACACGCCGCGTGGTCGACACTGCGCGCCGGCTGGGCTTCGAATCGATTAGCTTCGACCTGATCTACGGCCTGCCGTATCAGCGCACGGAAACCTTCAACGCTACGCTGGATCGCGTGCTGGAGATGGCGCCTGATCGGCTGTCCGTCTATAGCTATGCGCATCTGCCGCACCTGTTCAAGGCGCAGCGCCGTATCGACATGCTGACCCTGCCGACCGCCGACCAAAAACTCGATTTGCTGGCGATGACGGTGGAGCGCCTCGTTGCCGAGGGCTATGTCTACATTGGCATGGACCACTTCGCGCGACCTGACGATGCACTCGCCATCGCGCAGCGTGAAGGGCGGCTGCAGCGCAATTTCCAGGGCTATTCGACGCACGCTGATTGCGACATGCTGGCCTTTGGCGTGTCCGCCATCAGCCGCGTGGGCGATGTGTATGCGCAGAACGAGAAGGATCTCGACGCGTACTATGCACGCATCGATGCGGGCGAACTTGCCGTGCTGCGCGGCATGTCGCTTACACCGGACGACCACGTGCGCCGCGCGCTGATTGGCGAGTTGATGTGCGGATTTGAACTGAACATGCGCGCATTCGGTGCGCGCCACGGGCTGGACTTCAAGCGCAGCTTTGCGGACGAGCTGCGGGCGCTGGCGCCGCTGGAGGAGGCCGGGCTGGTGAGGGTGGGGGACGAGCGTATCGTCATCACGCCGCAAGGGCGGCTGCTCGTGCGCCGCATCGCCATGGTGTTCGATTCGCACCTGCGCGAGGCGGGGACGGAGCGCGCGGTGGAAGCCGAGGGCGAGCCCGTCACCTTCGTCCCGCGCTACTCCAAAGTGGTTTGATCCGCCTACTGACCCGAAGTCACGTCAGACCGTTGCCGGTTCGGGCTGCTGCGCAGCGGTTTGCGTCTGCGCACTGACCAGCGTCTGCGGCCAGATTTCCGCCAAGCGCAGCAGGTTGGTCGAACCAGCCTGACCGAACGGCATGCCCGCCGTGATGGCGATCTGGTCGCCCGACACGGCAAAGCCTTCACGCGCGGCGGCACGGCACGCCGCATCCACCATCTCGTCGACGTTGCTCACATCGGGGCTGACCGTGCTGTGCACACCCCACGTGATCGCCAGACGGCGCGCGGTATCCAGGCGCGGCGTGATGCTCACGATGGGCGCCAGCGGCCGCTCGCGTGCGGCGCGCAGGCTGGTCTTGCCGCTGGACGTGTAGGTGACGGTGGCCACCGCTCCCAGGATGTGCGTCACGTCGCGCAGGGCCGCGCAGATGGCGTCCTGGCGTGTGGGCAGCGGCGGTTGATGTTGCGCGTCGATCAGGTTGCGGTACAGCGGATCGCGCTCGGTCTCGGCAATAATGCGGTTCATGATGCTGACCGCCGCCACGGGATGCTTGCCGCTGGCCGACTCGGCCGACAGCATCACGGCATCGGTGCCGTCGTACACGGCGCTGGCCACATCGGAGGCTTCGGCACGCGTCGGCACCGGCGCCTCGATCATCGATTCCAGCATCTGCGTGGCCACGACCACCGGCTTGCCGTGGTGGCGCGCCATACGCAGGATGCGCTTCTGTACGCCGGGCACGCGCTCGGGCGGCAGCTCCACGCCCAGGTCGCCGCGCGCCACCATCAGCGCATCGGACGCCTGCACGATGTCTTCCAGATGCAGCAGTGCTGCGGGCTTCTCGATCTTGGAGAGCAGGCCGGCGCGGTCGCCAATGATCTCGCGCGCGGCGATCACGTCTTCGGCGCGCTGCACGAACGACAACGCAATCCAGTCGACGCCCAGCGACAGGGCGAAGTCTAGGTCGCGCAGATCTTTCTCGGTGAGCGCCGGAATGGGGATCACCGCATCCGGCACGTTCACGCCCTTGCGGTCTGACAGCGGGCCGCCATCGACCACGCGGGTGACGATGGCCGTTGGGTCGGCGGCTTCCACGGCCAGGCGGATCTTGCCGTCGTCCAGCAACAGCGACTGGCCCGGTGCCGTAGCGGCGTACAGCTCCGGATGCGGCAGGTGCACGCGCGTGACATCGCCCGGCGTCGGATCGCGGTCGAGCACAAAGCGATCGCCGTTCTTGAGCACGACGCGGCCGTCGGCGAACGTGCCGATGCGTAGCTTCGGGCCTTGCATGTCAGCGAGGATGCCGATCGGGCGACCGGTCTCGGCCTCCACCGCGCGTACGGTGTCGTAGCGTTTGCGGTGGTCTTCGTGCGAGCCGTGGCTGAAGTTCAGGCGAAAGACATCTGCGCCAGCGTCGAAGAGGGCGCGGATGGTGTCTTTGTCGCTGCTGGCGGGGCCGAGGGTGGCTAGGATTTTGGTGTTGCGGAAGCGGCGCATGTTGGTGTTTCCGGTGGGGTTGTTTGTTTGGACCTTGATGGTCCACTCCCTTTCACCCCCTGCCGGGGGCGACTCACTTTCTTTGTCTTGCCAAAGAAAGTAAGCAAAGAAAGGCGCGCCCAAGATGGCGACACCCTCCTTGAATTTGTGTAACAGGGCGGAGACGGGGAAAACTCGCTGCGCTCAGACAGTTCCCCGTCTTGTTTCCGCCCGCTTACACAAATTCAAGGCGCCATCTAGGGCAGTGAAATGCCACACAATCTGTGCGCAGTCCTAGTTAGCTCTTGTTTGTTGCTGTGTTGTTGTGTTGCTCGCTTTGCTTCGCGTTGTGCTGCTGTTTTCTATTGCCGTTGCGCTTCGATGGTGTGGCCGTTGGAGCCCTAGATGGCGCCTTGAATTTCTGTTGCAGGGAGGAAAAAGAGTGCAGGCCTGTTTGAGCGAAGCGAGTTGCCTGCACTCCCTCTCTGCGACATAAATTCAAGGGGAAGTCGCCATCTCGGGCGCGCATTTCTTTGCTTACTTTCTTTGGGCAAGACAAAGAAAGTGAGTCAGCCCCGGCAGGGGATGAAACAAGGGATGGACCACAAACATCAATCCATCCCTCGCCCAACCTCAAGCAGTAATCAAAATCGCCCGAAAATCATTCACATTAGTCCGCGTAGGCCCAGTCACAATCAAATCGCCAAGCGCATCAAAAAACCCATACCCATCGTTGTTGTCCAGCAGCTGCTTCGGCTTCAACCCAAGCGCTTCAGCACGCGCCAGACTATCCGGCGTCAAGATCGCACCAGCGTTGTCTTCAGACCCATCAATGCCATCGGTATCGCAAGCAATCGCATGCACACCCGGCAGGCCATCCAACGCCACGCCCAGCGCCAGCAGGAACTCGGCATTGCGCCCGCCGCGCCCATTACCGCGTACGGTCACCGTAGTTTCACCACCCGACAGAATCACGCACGGCTTGGTGAACGGCTGATTGCGCGCCACGATCTGCCGCACGATGCCGGCGTGCACTTCGGCCACATCGCGCGCTTCGCCTTCAATGCTGTCTGACAGGATGTGTGCCTCGTAGCCGAGCGCGCGTGCCTGCGCGGCAGCGGCTTCCAGCGCGTGCTGGGCTGTCGCGATGACGTGGCTGCGATGGCCTTCGAAACGTGCATCGCCGGGTTTGGGTGTTTCGCCTGCGCCGGTATCCAGATGACGGCGCACGGCTTCAGGCACATCAATGCCGTATTTGTCGATCACGGCCAGCGCATCTGCGCAGGTGGTGGCGTCGGGCAGCGTCGGGCCGCTGGCGATGAGCGTCGGGTCGTCGCCAGGAATATCGGAGATCAGCAGGGTCTCGACGCGTGCCGGTGCGCACGCCAGCGCCAGGCGCCCTCCCTTGATCGACGACAGGTGCTTGCGCACGCAGTTCATCTCGCCGATGCTCGCGCCGCTTTTGAGCAGCGCGCGGTTGACGGACTGCTTGTCGGCCAGCGTCAGACCTTCGGCCGGAGCGGCCAGCAGGGCCGAGCCACCGCCCGAGATAAGGCACAGGACAAGGTCGTCTTCTGTCAGACCTTCGAGCAGGCCGACCATGCGTTGCGCAGCGTGTTGGCCCGCTGCATCGGGCACGGGGTGCGAGGCTTCAACCACTTCAATGCGGCCTTGTGTGCCGGGCGCGCGGCCATGTTCGTAACGCGTGACGACCAAGCCAGACAGCTCGCCCTTCCAGTGCTGCTCCACCGCCTCTGCCATCGCGGCTGCGCCCTTGCCGGCGCCGATGACGATGGTGCGGCCACGCGGCGATTCGGGCAGGAATGCCGGCAAGCATTGCGCCGCGCTGACCGCAGCCACCGCGGTATCAAACAGGCCGTGCAGCAACGCGCGCGGCGACGGATTGGGCAAGGCAGCGCGCAGGGCGGCCTGGGCAGACTGGTCGTGGTGCATGGCAGAAAGCGGGGAGACAGCAAAAAGAACTGCCGCCGCCCGAAGGCTGCGACAGTGCACACAACTTAGGCAATATCGTGATTCGACATGATCTCGATCGCGCGGCACAGTGCCGAGTGGTCTTGCTTGCCCATGCCGTTGGCGGCGCAGGTGTTGAACAGCTCCTGCGCGGTGGCCGTGTTCGGCAGGGCCACGCCCAGCGTCTTGGCGCCCTGCAGGGCCAGGTTCAAGTCCTTCTGGTGCAGCTCGATGCGGAAGCCCGGGTCGAACGTACGCTTGACCATGCGCTCGCCGTGCACTTCAAGAATGCGCGAGGCCGCGAAGCCGCCCATCAGCGCCTGACGCACCTTCGCCGGGTCCGCGCCCGCCTTCGATGCGAACAGCAGCGCTTCCGACACGGCCTGGATGTTCAGCGCCACGATGATCTGGTTGGCCACCTTGGTGGTCTGGCCGTCGCCGTTGCCGCCGACCAGCGTGATGTTCTTGCCCATCAAGTTGAACAGCGGAGCAACGCGGTCGAACGCAGCCTGCTCACCGCCCACCATGATCGTCAGCGATGCAGCCTTCGCGCCCACTTCGCCACCCGACACCGGAGCGTCCAGGTATTGCGCGCCGGTCTTGTTGATGCGCGATGCGAAGTCCTTCGTCGCGATCGGCGAGATCGAGCTCATGTCGACCACAATCTTGCCGGCAGCAGCGTCCTTGCCTGCGTCCTTCAGCGCCTTGGCGACGCCCTTCTCGCTGAACAGCACGGCTTCAACGTGCGGGGTGTCCGGCACCATGATGAAGATAATGTCGGCGCGCTTGGCGACTTCTTCCGCGCTCGTGCAGACCGTCACGCCAGCTTCCACCAGTGCGGCGGGGGCCGGGTTGACGTCGTGCACGAACAGCGTGTGGCCGGCGGCGCGCAGGTGACCTGCCATGGGGGCGCCCATGATGCCGAGGCCGATGAAACCGAGGTTGAGGGTGGTTGCCATGGTGAGGGATCTCCTTGGTTTGGATGTTGGTGGTTGTTGGTTTGGACCTTGGTGGTCCACTCCCTTTTCACCCCCTGCCGGGGGCGACTCACTTTCTTTGTCTTGCCAAAGAAAGTAAGCAAAGAAAGGCGCGCCCGAGATGGCGACCCCTTCCTTGAATTTGTGTAACCGGGCGGGGAAGGAGGCAAACTCGCTGCGCTCAAACAGCCTCCTTCCGTTTTCTGCCCGCTTACACAAATTCAAGGCGCCATCTAGGGCAAGGTACGGCCACACAATCTGTGTGCTGACCTAGGTGGCTCTTGTTTGTTGCTGTGTTGCTCGCTCTGCTTCGCGTTGTGTTGCTGGTTCCTGCTGCAGTCGTGTTCCGATGGTTTGGCCGTTGGAGCCCTAGATGGCGCCTTGAATTTCTGTTGCAGAGAGGAAAAAGAGGGCAGGCCTGTCTGAGCGAAGCGAGTTGCCTGCACTCCCTCTCTGCGACATAAATTCAAGGAATCTTTCGCCATCTCGGGCGCGCCTTTCTTTTGCTTACTTTTCTTTGGCAAGACAAAGAAAAGTGAGTCAGCCCCGGCAGGGGATGAAACAAGGGATGCACCACCGGAGCAAAACCAAACCGAACAAAATCTCAAGCAACGTTGTGAGCCGCGCGCCAGCCAAGACCTTCCACAGTCCCAGCCTTAGGCTTGTACTCACAACCAATCCAGCCTTGGTAGCCAATCTCATCTAACCAACGGAACAGGAACTGGTAGTTGATCTCACCGGTACCCGGTTCGTTACGGCCGGGGTTGTCCGCCAACTGCACATGCTTGATCTTGTCCAGATGGCGCTTCAGCGTGCTAGCCACTTCGCCTTCCATCCGCTGCATGTGATAGATGTCGTACTGCACATACAGGTTGGACGCATCCACGTCGTTGATCAGATCCAGCGCCTGCTGCGTGCGGTTCAGGTAAAAGCCCGGAATATCGAACGTGTTGATTGGCTCGATCAGCAGATCGATCTTCTCGGCCTTCAGCGCCTTCGCCGCAAACTTCAGGTTCTCCACCAGCGTCTTGCGCGCAGCGTCTTCGCTCACGCCTTCGGGGCGAATGCCCACCAGGCAGTTGAGCTGTTTCACGCCGAGCACCTTGGCGTACTTGATGGCTTCGCCCACGCCGTCCTGAAACTCGCTCACGCGGTCCGGCAGGATGGCGATACCGCGCTCGCCGCCGTCCCAGTTGCCGGCCGGCAGGTTGTGCAGGACGAGGTCGAGTTGGAAACGGTTCAGGCGATCGGCAATCTGGTCTGCGTGGAACGCGTAGGGGAACAGGAATTCCACGCCGCGAAAGCCCGCACGCGCGGCGGCTTCGAAGCGGTCAAGGAAGGCCTGCTCGTTGAAGAGCATGGTCAGGTTGGCTGCCAGCTTTGTCATGGTTTCTCCTTGTATCGGACGGTGAGGGAACAGCGCGCCGTCTTTATGCGGTGACGCCTTCGGCTTCCGTGAGGGTGTCTTCCAGGTCGAGCACGTCTTCAAACTCGACCACGTTGTCGATCTCCGTGCCCATGGCGATGTTGGTCACGCGCTCGAGAATCACTTCCACCATCACGGGCACCGAGAACTCGGCCATCAGCAGGCGGGCCTGCGCGAATGCGGGTTCGATGTCTTCCGGCTTGAACACGCGGATCGCCTTGCAACCCAGGCCTTCCACTACCTTCACGTGGTCGACGCCGTAGCCGTTCAGCTCGGGTGCGTTGACGTTGTCAAAGGCGAGCTGGACGCAGTAGTCCATGTCGAAGTTGCGCTGCGCCTGGCGGATCAGGCCCAGGTACGAGTTGTTCACCACCACGTGGATGTACGGCACCTTGAACTGCGCGGCCACCGCCATCTCTTCGATCATGAACTGGAAGTCGTAGTCACCCGAGATGGCCACCACGTCGCTGTTGGGCGAGGCCACCTTCACGCCGATGGCGGCGGGAATCGTCCAGCCCAGCGGGCCTGCCTGGCCGCAGTTGATCCAGTGGCGCGGCTGGTTGACCGACAGGAACTGCGCAGCAGCGATCTGCGACAGGCCAATGGTCGACACATAGCGAACGTCGCGCGGGAAGTACTGGTTCATCTCGCGGTACACGCGCTGCGGCTTGATGGGCACGTTGTCGAAGTCCGAGCGGCGCAGCATCGTGCGCTTGCGCTTCTGCACATCGGCATTCCACGACTTGCGGCACGGCAGCTTGCCGGCGGCCTTCAGCTCGCGGGCCACTTCAATGAACCTCTCCAGCGCTGCCTTGGCGTCCGACACGATGCCCAGGTCCGGACCGAACACGCGGCCGATCTGGGTCGGTTCGATATCGACGTGCACGAACTTGCGGCCCTTGGTGTAGACGTCGACGCTGCCGGTGTGGCGGTTGGCCCAGCGGTTGCCGATGCCGAACACGAAGTCCGACGCCAGCAGCGTGGCGTTGCCGTAGCGGTGCGACGTTTGCAGGCCGACCATGCCAGCGTTGAGCGGGTGGTCATCGGCGAGCACGCCCCAGCCCATCAGCGTCGGAACCACGGGCACGTTCACCAGCTCGGCAAACTCGACCATCAGCTTGGCCGCATCAGCGTTGATCACGCCGCCGCCGCACACCAGCAGCGGGCGCTCGGCCTGGCACAGCATCTCGATGGCGCGCTCGGCTTGCGCACGCGTGGCCGCAGGCTTGTAGACCGGCAGCGGGCTGTACGTGTCAGGGTCGAATTCAATCTCAGCGACTTGCACGTCGAACGGCAGGTCGATCAGCACCGGGCCCGGGCGGCCCGAGCGCATCAGGTGGAACGCCTGCTGGAACACGCGCGGCACCAGGGCCGGCTCGCGCACGGTGACGGCCCACTTCGTGACCGGCTTGGCGATCGACTCGATGTCGACGGCCTGGAAATCTTCCTTGTACAGGCGGGCGCGGGGTGCCTGACCGGTGATGCACAGGATGGGAATCGAGTCTGCCCAGGCCGAGTACAGGCCGGTGATCATGTCGGTGCCTGCGGGGCCCGACGTGCCGATGCACACGCCGATGTTGCCGGGTTCGGCACGGGTATAGCCCTCGGCCATGTGCGAGGCGCCTTCAACGTGGCGCGCCAGCACGTGGTCAATGTTGCCGGCGCGGCGCAACGCCGAATACAACGGGTTGATGGCGGCACCGGGCACGCCGAAGGCCGTGGTGATGCCTTCTTTTTCCATCACCGCAACTGCGGCATCAATCGCTCTCATCTTCGGCATGGGGTGTCTCCAGGAAGGGGAAGGTGGGAATACGTTGGAGTTGATCCTATTCCCGCATGCCGATATCGATAAACGCAGCTTTCGTCAGTTGATTGCTAACTCAGCATATCGAATCATTTTGCGTGCTGCACCAATCAAGGGGTAATCAGGGAGACGGAAAACCGCACAGTGAAGCCGTCTTCCTTGATTTTGTGCGATGCAAAATATCGCCGGGAGCTATCTGCATCGATCACATCGTCCTTCGCCATTTTTGCCATTCATCACAAGTGATATGCGCCAGAAAGCCGCAATCCGGGTACGGAATGCTCACTAAAATGGTCAGACATTGCGAACTGGAATGATGGAATGGACAAGCTCAAGCAGATCGAGGCGTTCATCGCCGTGGTGGAACACGGCAGCATGGCCGCCGCCGCGCTCACGCAGGACGTGACGCCCGTCATGATCGGCCGCCGCATCAACGCGCTGGAAGCCCGGCTGGGCGTGAAGCTGCTGCACCGGTCAACTCGCCGCATTGCGGTGACGGAGCAGGGCGCGGTGTTCATGGAACAGTGCAAGAAGGCGCTGGGCGAGCTGGACCGCGCAGAGCTGCTCGTTGCCGAAGGCCGCCACAAGGCGACTGGGCACCTGATCGTCTCGGCGCCGGCAGCGTTCGGCCGCAAGCACGTCGCGCCGCATGCGCCGGACTTCCTGCGTGCCAACCCCGACGTGCGCATCTCGTTCAACCTGACCGACCGCGTGGTCGACCTCGTGCGCGAAGGCTACGACGTGGGCATCCGCATTGGCGGCGCGATCGATCCGAACTTCGTGGCGATCCGCCTGGCGTCGAACAAGCGCGTGGTCTGCGGCACGCCTGCGTATTTCGCCAAGCATGGTGTGCCACGCACGCTGGATGATCTCGCGCGCCACAACTGCCTCGCCTTCAACCTGCAGGGCGGGCAGCAGCGCGGCTGGTATTTCCAGCAGAACGGCAAGGCCGTCACCGTGAAGGTGAACGGCAACCTCGACTGCAACGACGGTGAACTGCTGCACCGCTGGATGGGCGAAGGCCTCGGCCTGGGCTGGCGCTCAACGTGGGAGATCCAGCCCGAGTTGGAATCCGGCGCGCTGATGACGGTGCTGGACGACTACGCGCTGCCCGACTACGACATCCTCGCCGTGTACCCGCAGCAGCGGCCGGTGCCGGCGAAGATCCGCTTCTTTATCGAACACCTGAAGACGGTGTATGGGCAGGCAGGTTATTGGTCGCGAACGGGTTGAGCGTGCGGAAATGGATGACGGTTCCTAAACTTGTCATCAGACGCGTCGCGGGTGGCGCGCTCAATGCCGGAGACTGAAGATGCTACACAGAACTGCAGTTGTCGGCGCTCTCATGCTCAGCACGTCCGCCCTGGCGTGCGATCTGACCGGGCTTGAGCACCCGCTGGTGTTCTCGCCCGGCGAGTCTGCGCTGCCGACCACCGAAATCCTGAAACTGGCGGAATGGGATTCGCAGCTCAAAGAAGATTTCCGCAGCGGTGGCAAGTACCGGGTGCGCTTGCGGGAGGCGTCCGAGCCTGCTCCTGACCCAGAGCTGGCTGTGCTGCGCCTCAGAAGCATCCAGGCCGTGCTGGACGCTGTCGGAATCGAGGGCGACAAAGTCGAGTCGTCCGAAGCCGATACGCATCTACGTGCCGTGGAGCGCGAGGGTGTCGCGCCCAAAATGCCGACAGCCGCCTACGTAGTTTTCCAACCGGACTGTCAGAACCCGTGTTGCCCGGGCGCCGCGCCCGCCACTCCGCTCGCTCCCCAGCGATAAGCGCTAGGTAATTGCCACACGCCCCTGCGTCAAATCCCGCAACGCGACCCGCGCAGCCGCTTCGTCCGTCACCGGCAATCGCACCGTGAGCGTGACGCCCGCATCGTACGCAGCATCCAGCAGCGCATACCCGCCATCATCGATCCAGCGGCGGATGCGCGCCTCATCGGCGTAATCGGTGGCGAGGGTGAGCGTGGCGCTGGCGATGCGTTCAACGCGTTCGGCGTGCATGAGCGCGGTGGCAATGGCATCCGTGTAGGCGCGCACAAGACCGCCCGCGCCGAGCTTGACCCCGCCGAAGTAACGCACCACGGCGCCCAGTGTGCCGTCCAGATCGTGATGGCGTAGCACTTCCAGGATGGGGCGACCCGCTGTGCCGGAGGGCTCGCCGTCATCGGACATGCCGGATTGGCCACCTGCCAGGAGCGCCCAGCAGACGTGCGTGGCAGCGGGGTGTTCGGCGCGCAGGCGTGCAATGACGTCCATGGCGGCGGCCCGGTCTTCAACCGGCATTGCCAACCCGATAAAGCGGCTTTTCTTGATTTCCAGCTCGGCAGAAACCGGCGCGCGCAGCGTGTACGTCGGCACGCGCGGTCAGGCGAGGAGGGCGGCTACGAGATCTGTCGCCCGGCCGCCCGGCGATTCGAACTTGAGCGACGCCTCGGTGTGCGCCATGTGCTCTTCCATCAGGGCGATGGCGCCTTCCACATCACCGCGCTTGGCGGCTTCCAGGAAAGCGGTGTGTTCGTCGGATGAACGCACGGCATCGTATGTGGACTGGTACATCATCGTGATCACCGAGCTGCGCGCGGAAAGCTCGTAGAGCATTTCCTTGAGCACACTGTTCCCGACCACGTCGGCCATCAGGAGGTGAAAGTCGGCCATCAGGCGGTTGCGGCGCGGGACGTCGGACAAATCGCCGCTTGCCGCCACCTTGTGTTCTTCGGCCAGGTGCTTTTCCAGCCGCTTGTAATCGGCCGGCGTCGCTTTGGCGATGAACTCGCGCACCAGCGCGACTTCCAGCACGCGGCGCACGGCAAACACCTCGCGCGCTTCGGTCTCGTCTGGCTTGGCCACGAACGCACCGCGATCCGGCTCCATGCGGATCAGCTTGTCCTTGGCCAGCATCAGGAGCGCCGCGCGAATCTTCGTGCGGCTGACGTGGTAGACCCGCGCCAGCGCCTCTTCGCGCAGCTTGGTGCCCGGCGGCAGCCGATGCGCGACGATCGCCTGCGCGATGTCGTCGGCAATGCCTTCGGAGGAGATGTCGGCGGCGGCGGTGGTTTCGGTCATGGCGCCGATTTTACCGCCGTCCGACAACAGCGCGGCTTCAGGCATGCGGCAGCGTATGTGCTGCCGGTGCCGCCACACCAAGGCCGTGCGGAATCGCTTCGCCTTCTTCGGTGATGTCGATCTTGCCGTCGAGCACCGCATTGGCGCGCACGCGGTCGATGTCTTTTTCCCACGCGGCGATGACCACCGTGGCGACGCAGTTGCCGATCAGGTTGCCCAGCGCACGGGCAATGCCGATGAACCAGTCGACGGAGAGCACCAGCACCAGGCCGATCGCCGGAATGGCCGGAATGACCGACAGCGTGGCCGCCAGAATCACGATGGCCGAACCCGGAATGCCGTGCGCGCCCTTGGAGGTGACGAGCGCCACGCCCAGGATCAGCAGCAAGTCCTGGAAGGCCAGCGGCGTGTTGGTCGCCTGTGCAATGAACACGGCAGCCAGCGTCAGGTAGATCGAAAACGCATCGAGGTTGAACGAGTAGCCGGTCGGGATGACAAGGCCGACCACCGAGCGCTTGATGCCCATCTTCTCCAGCTTGTTCATGATGGACGGCAGCACCGCGTCGGACGACGCCGTGCCCAGCACCACCAGCAGTTCAGCGCGCAGGAAGCGGATCAGCTTGAAGATGTTGAAGCCCGCCATGCGCAGGATGGTGCCGAGCACGACGAACACAAACAGCGCCACTGCCGCATAGAACAGCAGCACCAGGAAGCCGAGCTGCTTGAGCGAGCCCGCGCCGTACTTGCCAACGGTAAAGGCTACCGCGCCCAGGACGCCCAGCGGTGCCAGACGGATGATCACGGCCATCATGCGGAACAGCACATGCGAGAGCTGATCGATCAGGTTGACCAGCGGCTTGGTCCGCTCACCCAGCAGCGACAGCGAGCAGCCGAACAGGATCGACACCAGCAGCACCTGCAGGATGTCGCCCTTCACAAAACCGCTGACGAACGTATCGGGAATCAGCTTGAGGAAGAAGGCTGCCACGCCGGTCGATTCCACCTGCTTGGCGGTCGTCATGTACGACGCCATGGCCGCCGGATCGAGCGTCTTCGGGTCCACATTCATGCCATGGCCCGGCCCGAACAGATAGGCCAGCGCAATGCCCAGTGCCAACGCAATCGTCGTGACGATCTCAAAGTAGATGACGGCCTTGCCGCCTACGCGCCCAACCTTCTTCAGCTCGCCGGCACCGCAGATCCCCACCACCACCACGGAGAACACGATCGGCGCGATCAGCATCTTGATCAGCTTCAGAAAGCCATCGCCGAGCGGCTGCAGTTTCTGCGCAAACTCCGGCGCCCAGATGCCCAGCGCGATGCCCACCGCCAGGGCAATCAAAACCTGCCCGAACAACGGGCGCGTAAAGCGTTGCATGGTGAATCCTCCTTTGGATTACTGATGTCTCAAGCCGCGCCCAATCGTCTAATTCAGTTGGTTGCGATTGTCGTCACGGCCTTGTTTCGCTCGCTGCGTCGCAACAAATTGTCGCGATGAATTGTTGAGCGTTGACGGCATCATAGGTCATCCAATTTTTGTATGCAATTTTTGAATTCACATGCTAGGATCGACTCATGCAGTCCCGCGAAGCCTTGTGTTTCCGCCATCTACGCTGCACTTCCGGCGTTCCCATCGCTACAGTTTCGAGTGTTCTTACTCGCCGTTTTTGTTCGATGGGGCGGCCGTATAACATCCAGAGACAAATACCAAGGAGTTCCACATGGCGATGCCCACGCTCGATCCGAACGCGCCGGATTTCACGCGCCGATATCCGAACCTGGCGGACCCCCGCCTTGGCGCAGAGGCCACGTTCGCGACCGACGAATTCTTCGCGCCGAAAGACCGCATGCTCAACCCCGAGCCGGCGGTCTTCATTCCCGGCAAGTACGACGATCACGGCAAGTGGATGGATGGCTGGGAAACGCGCCGTCGCCGCAACGGTGGTTATGACCATTGCATCGTCCGCCTGGCCCGCCCGGGCGTGGTGAAGGGTGTGGATATCGACACCAGCCACTTCACCGGCAACTTCCCGCCGGCCGCTTCCATTGAAGCCGCTTATCTGCCGGATGGCGAGCCGACCGAAGCTACGCAGTGGACCGAAATCGTTCCGTCGACCACGCTGCAAGGCAACAGCCACGCCTACGTGGCCGTGACGTGCGCGCAAGCCTTCACGCACCTGCGCGTGAACATCTTCCCGGACGGCGGCATCGCGCGGCTGCGCGTGTACGGCCAGCCGCAAGTCGACTGGAAGGGCGCAGACCGCACCAAGCTGTTCGACCTGGCCGCCATGGAAAACGGCGCCTATGTGGTCGAAGCCAACAACGAACACTTCGGGCCGGCCTCGCGTATGCTGATGCCGGGCCGTGGCGTGAACATGGGCGACGGCTGGGAAACGCGCCGCCGCCGCGAACCGGGCAACGACTGGTGCGTGATCGCCCTGGCCAACCCGGGCCGCATCCGCAAGATCGAAGTCGACACCGCGCACTTCAAGGGCAACTTCGCTGACCGCGTTTCCATCCAGGCCGCACGCGTGGTGGGCGGCACCGACAGCTCGCTGAAGACGCAAGCGATGTTCTGGCAGACGCTGCTGCCCGAGCAGAAGCTGCAGATGGATCTGCAGCACTACTACGAGGCGGAAATCGCCGACCTCGGCATCGTGACGCACGTGCGCTTCAACATGTTCCCGGATGGCGGCGTGTCGCGTCTGCGCTTGTGGGGGGTGCTCGAATGAGCCAAGAGACCGCTGCACGCGTTGCGCTGACAATCGAGCCGCTCACGCGCGAAGCCTTCGCGCCGTTCGGCGATGTAATCGAGCTGGACGGGGCCAAGCAATTCCCCATCAACCAGGGCACGACCATCCGCTTTCATGACCTCGCCAACGTGGATGTGGGCGAGGGCGGCCGCGCGCTGATCAGCCTGTTCCGTGGCCAGCCGCGTGCGCTGCCGTTCGAGGTGAAGATGCTGGAGCGCCACCCGCGTGGCAGCCAGGCCTTCATCCCACAGAACGACAAGCCGTATCTGGTGGTCGTGGCGCCGGCCGGCGAGCTGGACCCGTCCAAGTTGCGCGCGTTCGTCTCACGCGGCTGGCAAGGGGTGAACTACGCGCGCGGCGTGTGGCATCACCCGCTGCTGGCGCTGGGCGAGGTGAGCGATTTCCTTGTCGTCGACCGCGGTGGCGAAGGCCACAACTGCGACGAGCAAGACCTGGCCGAATCGGTGTGGTTGACCGCCGAGGCCATGCAGGCCGCGCTATAAGTCTCTCTTCATCGGCATCAATACTGAGCCCCCGCACAACGGGGGCTCAGTCACTTTCAATCTTCGTCCCACTACAAGCAGGGAGACATCGACATGACCCAGGCTCAACTCGCCACCCCCGGCATCGATGCGGATATCCGCGCGTTTGTCGAGGCCGCGCACGCGCAGCAGATTGATTTCCTGCGCGAGCTTGTGAAGGTGCCGTCGGACAACCCTTCCGGCGATTGCGCACCGCATGCCGCGCGTGCCAAGGCGCTGCTGGAGGCGCTGGGCCTGAAGGTCGAGGCGCATGCCGTGCCGCAGGCGCAGGTACGCGCCGCCGGCATGGTCAGCGCCACCAACCTGATCGTGCGTCACACGTTCGGCAGTGGCGGCCTCACGGTCGCCATGAATGCACACGGCGATGTCGTCCCGCCGGGCCTGGGCTGGACGCACGACCCCTACGGTGGCGAGATCGTCGAGACCGAACACGGCCCGACCATGTTCGGCCGCGGCGTGGCGGTGTCGAAGTCAGATTTTGCAACCTACACGTGGGCGCTCCTCGCGCTGATCGATGCGGAGAAGCGTGGCGCAAAGCTCAACGGCACGGTCGAATTGCACTTCACATACGACGAAGAAACCGGCGGTGACATCGGCCCGAAGTGGCTGCTCGATCAAGGCCTGAGCAAGCCCGATTACGCGATCTCGGCGGGTTTTGCTTATGGCATAACGTCGGCGCACAACGGCTGCCTGCACGTGCAGGTGACGGTGCGCGGCAAGCAGGCGCACGCCGCCATGCCGCATACGGGCATCGACGCCATCGAAGCGGCCACGCACATCCTGCAAGCCGTGTATGCCTATCGCGCGGAACTCGCGACGCGCAAATCCGCCGTGCCGGGCATTGACCACGCGACGCTCAACGTCGGGTTGATCCAAGGTGGCATCAACACCAACGTAGTGCCCGATCTGGTGACGTTCCGCGTTGACCGCCGGATGATTCCTGAAGAAGCCGGCCGCGATGCAGAAGGCGAACTGCGCGCGGTGATTGAGCGCGCGGCTGCAGAACGGCCGGGGATCGAGGTTTCAGTCGAACGCATTCTGCTGGCGCAGCCGCTTGCTGAACTGCCGGGTGTGGACGCGCTGATTGGCGCGCTGCGACGGAATGCGTTGGCGGTGTTCGGTGGCGATGTGCCGGTGCACGGCGTGCCGCTGTATACCGATGCCCGGCATTACACGGCGCATGGCGTGCCGACGGTGCTGTATGGCGCGGGCCCGCGTACATTGATGGAAGCGCGTGGGCACAACACCGATGAAAACCTGCGGTTGAATGATTTGCGGGGCGCGACTGTGGTGGTGGGGTGTGCTGTGGGGGAGTTGTTGGGCGGGTGATGTTGTTTTGTTTTTGTCTTGGTGGTCCATCCCCCTTTCAGCCCCGGCAGGGGATGAAACAAGGGATGCACCACAAAAACAAAAATCACGAATCCCCCCAACACCAACCACGAAACCAACCACCAAGCGCCAGCCCTTAAGATTGGGGCACGTTCCATCAAGCCAACACCAGAGCCCATGCAGATCTACCACAACCCCCGCTGCTCCAAATCCCGCACCGCCCTCGAACAAGCGCAATCCTTCGCCGCAGAAAAAGGCGAACAACTCGACGTCATCGAATATCTGACGACGCCGCCCACGCTGGCTGACCTCAAAAAGCTCGCAGCGCAACTCGACACCCCGCTGCGCAGCCTTGTCCGCCAAAACGAAGACGAATACGCGCAGCTCAATCTGGCCGATGCATCCGACGACGCGCTGCTCAAGGCGATCGCAGCACATCCCAAGCTGTTGCAGCGTCCGGTGCTCGTTCGCAATGGCCGCGCCACCATCGGTCGCACGCCCGAGGCGCTCGATGCGTTCTTGAAGTAATTCACCGTGCCCCACAAAGTTGAACGGCCTGCCGATTTCCATCGGACAGGCCGTTCAGGGGTGGCCGTATCTCGCCTTGCGCGAGGGCCGGGGCTGCGTCCGTCAAGACGCGCAAGGGCACCGGTTTATTCCAGGCCCATCCATCGGGCCATTTCTGACCCGAAACCAATTGCCAGCAGGGCGGCAAGCACCACTGCCAGCGCCGCCGCGGTCGAGACCATGGCGACTTTCATGACGTCTGCGTCGTGGTGTGCGTTGCTGTGCGTGTGATGCAGATGCTGCGCACGCATGCTCAACGGAACCGCCTTCGCAGATGATTTGCGATGCCAATGCAAGCGCTCCGTCATCGCTCGCAAGTGTTGCGTGTCAAACGCGTCACGGGAAAATCGCATCGCGGTACCTCCCCGTTGTTGGCTGATAGCCGACGCCGGCACGCACCGGCGTCGGGGGCACGTGCGGCCCGAAAACGATACGGCAAGCAAATGGCGTATGCGAGTGGCTTTGCTTGTCGGCGCCTGGTGGCGCAGTCGTCTGGTCGCTCGCACAAGCCCAGCGTAGACGGGGGTTTGCGGCGCTGCAAGTTGCGTTGCGGCATGGTGCGCGCATCACGCGGGCAAGAGGCAAACCGCGTGCGGGTCTTCGTGAAATGCGTGACGTGCCCGGCGCTCAATCCTGAGCAGATTGCTGGGACACTTGTGCCGAAGCGCGCTCGGCTTCGCGTTTGCGCAACTCGGTAAGCATGTTGCAGAAGAGGGCGCCTTGCTCTTTCGCGTCATCCAGCGCGATATGCGTGTGCGGTAGCGGGTCGTGCCAGTGATCGGGAAAGGCCGCTTTGACGTTGCGCCGATACGGCATACCCGTGAGCGCAAAGGCCAGCGTCTTGATGTCGAGCGCCGCCCAGCCAAACGGCGAGCGCCCGGCAAAACGCATCATGTACCAGAACATGAACGTGAAATCGAAGCCCGCCGGAAACGCCACGAACACCGGCTTGCCCGGCAGACTCTCGACCCACTCCACGTAACGCGGCAGGGCCAGCTCGGGCGCTTCAAGGTTGGCGCGGCATGCCGCCCACGCCTCGGGCTGCGTCTTCCACCATTGCATCTGGATCGGATGGCCCTCGGCGCCCGGCAGCGTTTCGAGGTTCGCTTCAAAGGTGCCGACAAGCGTCTTGTCGGCCAGGTACGCCGCGCTGGCAAAGCTCAGCATCGAATGCGGGCCGGGGATGGGGCCGTCGGCCTCGATGTCGGTGCTGACGTAGATTTCGGGCCGCGTATCGGGCGGCTGGTTGCCGCGCTTGCGGCGGGGCTTGTCGGCCGGCGCAGCAGGTGCGGTGTCGGCGAAGGGGTCGTCGCTTTCGTTGGCGCCGTCCTTGGGGCTGGTGTTGGCGGTCCCGCTCATGTTGAGCCTTCGTTGGCAAACAGGCGATCAGCGACGTACGGGTTGCTGGCACGCTCATCGCCAAAGGTCGAAACAGGCCCATGGCCCGGCACAAACGTAACGTCGTCGCCGAGCGGCCAAAGCTTGGTGCGGATTGCGTTGATCAGGTCCGCATGGTTGCCGCGCGGGAAGTCCGTGCGGCCGATCGACCCCGCGAACAGCACATCGCCGACGATGGCAACGCGGTCTTCCGGGCTGAAGAACACCACGTGGCCGGGCGTGTGGCCGGGGCAGTGGAACACCTGCAGCGTGCGGCCGGCGGCTTCTACGGTGTCGCCGTCTTCCAGCCAACGGTCGGGCACGAAGGCCTTGGCGGGCGGGAAGCCAAAGCGCTGGCTCTGCATGGGCAGTTGATCGATCCAGAACGCCTCATCCTTCTGCGGCCCTTCGATGGGCACGCCAAGCTGCGTGCGCAGGGCATCGGCGGCGGCGCAGTGGTCGACGTGGCCATGCGTGAGCAGGATTTTTTCGATGCGCGCGCCGTGCTGCTGGGCGGCGGCCAGGATGCGGTCGATATCGCCGCCCGGATCGGTGACGGCGGCAGCACCATCGTCGCCAATCAGCAGCGTGCAGTTCTGTTCAAACGGCGTAACGGGGACGACAACGACTTTCATGTGATCTTGTGTGCGCATTTGCAAATGGCAGGGATAACCCGATTGTATCGGCCCGAGCCCGCGCCAGCACTGGGCTCGCGGGGTGTGCTGTTACATCGGAAAGAAAATTTTACAAAATTGGTGCGAGATGACAGCATGATGTGATCGTTTTAATAGGAAATGTAAATAATCGGTCGAAGCATGCATGTTAGACTCGCGGCCATGCTTAAGTTGACCCACCTCAATTCCAGCCGTTCGGCCGGCCGCACGCTGCGTGTCTGGTTGACGCATGGCACCGCGCTGCTGGTGCTGGCGGGCTGTGCCGCTGTTCCTGGCGAGCCGCCCGCGGGTGGGCAATCCGGTCTGCAGGCGAGCAAGCCCGCCGCGCCCGCGCTGAAGGTGGCCGACCCGCGCGACAACCCCGATGCATGGGGCACGCTGTCGTTCCGCGGCGTGCCGGACTCGAGCAGCCTCAAGCTCGACGAGAACACCGATACGAGCCCCGGCCTGCGCGCCGACCTCGGTACGTTTGAACAGCGCGGCCTGGCCTCGTGGTACGGCCGCGGCTTCCACGGCCGCCGCACCGCCAGCGGCGAGCGCTTCAACATGAACGCCTTCACGGTGGCGCACCCGTCGCTGCCGCTGCAGAGCTGGGTGCTGGTGCGCAACCTCGCCAACGACCGCGTGGTCGTGGCCAAGGTGACGGATCGCGGCCCGTACTACGGCAAGCGCATCCTCGACATGTCGTATGCCGCTGCCAAGCGACTCGACTTCGTCAAGCGCGGTTCGACGCAGGTGGAAATCCGCCGCCTGTCGCGCGCTGAAGTCGAAGCGCTGCGCCCTGAGCTGACGCAAACCGATGTCGCCAGCAACGACGGCGATGCCGATGTGGGCGGTGACGAGCCCGCACCGGTCAAGAAGAAGGCGATCAAGCGTCGCGCCAAGCGCCGCTGATCCGCTGATCCGGCCGCCTTCCTGCCTCAGTCTTTCCCTTCGTTTTTCAGCGCCAGCGCGCTCTGATACAGCGTGTCGACCGACGCGCCTGTAATCGCGCCGGCCAGCTTGGCTGCGCGCTTGGCGGGCAGCTCGGTCAACAGCAGACGCAAGACCTGATCCGCCGCCATCGCGGTCGGTGCCGCGTCCTGCGCGCCTGCGCCTTCCACCACCAACACGAATTCGCCCTTGCCGTGCGAGGCGTCGGCGGCAAGCCATGCAGGTGCCTGCGCAGCGGGCAGCACGACGATCTGCTCAAAGAGCTTGGTCAACTCGCGGCCGATCAGGATGCGTCGCGCGGGCAGGTGCTCGGCCAACGCGGCGAGTGTGGCCTCAATGCGATGCGGCGCCTCGTACAGAACCCATGCCGGTCCGTGCGCCGCCCATTGGCGGATCTCCGCCTCGCGTTGGCCGGCCTTGGGTGGCAGGAAGCCGACAAAGGTGAACTGCCCTTCCGACGTGTCGAGCAATTCGCCCGCGGCGGAAAGCGCCGTCACCACGGCGCTGGCGCCAGGCAGCGGAATCACGCGCTGGCCCGCCGCGCGCACCGCCTCGACAATGCGCGAGCCCGGGTCCGACACGCCGGGCGTGCCTGCATCGGACACATAGGCGATGCGCTCGCCCTGCGCCAAGCGCGCGACGATGCGTGCAGCGGCTTCTCGCTCGTTGTGCTGGTGCGCCGCGAGCATCGGTCGAGACAGGCCCAGCCGATTGAGCAGTTGCCCGGTGTTGCGCGTGTCTTCGCAGGCCACCGCGTCGACGAGGCCCAGCACGTAACGCGCCCGCAGCGACACGTCGGCAGCGTTCCCGATGGGGGTGGCCACCACATATAATGCGCCGGCGGGATAGTGCTGGTCATGCGCCAGCAGGGTCCAGTCAGGATCACTCACGAGAACTTCTCTCAGTCACTTGGTTCAAACCGCACATGCATGCGCCGCAGACCATCACAGCCGCCACCGGTGAAGCCGGTGAAGACCGTGCGCTGCGCTACTTGCAAGCGCGCGGGTTGGCGGTGGTCAGCCGCAATTATCGCTGCAAGGGCGGTGAGATCGATCTGGTGATGCGCGATGCGGCTGGCGCCCTGGTATTCGTCGAAGTGCGTGCCCGCGTGGCGCGCTCCACGCAGCGCTTCGGCGGGGCGGCCGCGAGTGTCACGCCCGCCAAGCAGCGTCGCCTGATTGCCGCGGCCGAAGATTTTCTCGCACGGCAGGCTGAAGAGGTGCCCGCCTGCCGTTTTGACGTTATCGCCATCGATGGTGCGCGTATCGAATGGATGCGCGATGCCTTCGGTGCCGACGCCTAAACCTCGCATGAACCTCGCTCTTCTTTCTTCCGGACTTCATTCAAGGACAGCATGAAACTCTCGTCGCCTACGTTTGCCCGCTTCCGTCACACGGTCAAGCGCACCGCCGTGCTGGCCGCCCTGGCCGGCATTACCGCAACGCAGTTGACCGCCTGCTTCCCGCTGTTTGCCGGTGCCGTGGCCGGCGGCGTGGCGCTCGCCACCGACCGCCGCCCGACCGCCACCCAGACCATCGACCGCGGCCTGCAGATGGAAGCCGAGAACACGCTGATCTCGCGCTACGACGGCCGCGCCCACGTGAACGTGACGGTCTACAACCGCAAGGTCCTGCTGACCGGCGAGGCCGGCACCGAGCAGACCAAGCAGGAGATCGGCCAATACGCACAGAAGTTGCAGAACGCACGTGAGGTCGTCAACGAGATCGTGGTGACGCCGGTGTCGAGCACGTTCGGCTCGCGCACCAACGATACGTACATCACCACCAAGGTGAAGAGCGTGCTGGCCGGCACGGAAGGCGTGCCCTGGAACTCCATCAAGGTGACGACCGAAGCGCAGACCGTCTTCCTGATGGGCGTGGTGACCGAGGCCGAAGGCAACAAGGCCACCGAAGCCGTGCGCACGGTGGGCGGCGTGAACAAGGTCGTCAAGGTGTTCGACTACGTGAGCGAAGACGAGCGCAAGCGCCTGGACGCCAACGCCACGTCGACCAACGCGTCGACGGCGCCCGATGCATCGCAAGGCACGCCGGCGCCGGTGCAGGGTACGCCGACGGCCACGCAGGCACCGGCACCCGTCACATCGGCCTCGCCGGGCGTGACGGTGCAGCCGACCAACTCACCAGCGCTGCCGCCGGGCAAGCAATTGCCGTAAGCCACGTCCGCAACATCGATTCGCAAGGAACGCAGCCACCGCGCTGCGTTTTTTGTTGGCTGCACGCATCACAGGGCACACGGCTGGCCGTGCGTGTTAGCGTATGACGCTTCCGCGACTTCGCAGCCTCCCGATGCCCGTCGTCCACCGCCTTGCCCTCGCAGCATTGCTTGCGGCGCTGCTTACGGCCCCCGCGCCCGATGTGGCCCATGCGGCCGATCATCCCCCCACCAATCTGCAGGCCCGCACCTGGGCTGCCACGTGCGCCAGCTGCCATCACGCCGATACCGCGCCCGGTGCCAAGCTTCCCGCGCAGACCCTGCCGCCGCTGGCCGGTCGCTCCCAAGCCGAGTTGATCGACGCGATGCAGGCCTTCCGCAGCGGCACGCGCCCGTCTACGGTGATGGGCCAGATCGCCCGCGGTTATGACGATGGGCAGATTGTTGCCATTGCCGGCTGGCTGTCGCGCCAACCGCAGGAGGCGCCATGAGTGAATCCTTGCGCAAGGATCGACGCGCACTCCTGCGCGCGCTCGGGGCAACCGCGCTGGCGGGGCCGCTGGCCGCATGCGCATCGCTGTCGGGCGTGCGCAATGCGCGCGTGGTGGTGGTGGGCGGCGGCTACGGCGGCGCGACGGCAGCCAAATACGTGCGAGTGTTTTCCGGTGGCCGTGTCGACGTGACGCTGGTTGAGCCGAACGCCGCGTTCGTCTCGTGCCCGCTGTCGAATCTCGTGCTGTCGGGCGACCGTGACATGGCGTCCATCACCGTGCCGTATGACGCACTGGTTGAGCGCCACGGCGTGCGGTGGGTGCGCGATCGCGCATCGGCCATCGACCTTGGCGCAAAGCAGGTGCGGCTGACCGGCGGCGGCACGCTCGATTTCGACCGGCTGATCCTCTCGCCCGGTATCGACTTCGTGCCGGGGGCGATTCCCGGTCTCGCCAATGCGGCCACTGCCGCACAGGCGCCGCACGCATGGAAGGCCGGCATGCAGACGCAGGCGTTGCGCCACCGGCTCGAAGCCATGCCCAACGGCGGTACGGTGGCGATCAGCATTCCGCTGGCGCCGTACCGCTGCCCGCCCGCGCCGTACGAGCGCGCGTGCCTGATCGCCCATTGGTTGCAGCGCGCCAAGCCGGATTCGCGCGTACTCATCCTCGATGCCAACGATGACGTCACCTCCAAGGGCGCGCTGTTCAAGCGCGTCTGGGCTGAACGTTATCCGCAGCACATTGAATATCGCCCGCAATACAACGCCGTCGACATCGATGCCACGGGCCGCGTGCTCAAGTTCGATGTGCAAGACGACGTGCAGGCCGATGTCGTCAACCTGATCCCGCCGCAGCGCGCCGGAGCGATTGCCGTGCAAGCCGGGTTGGCGACGGCCAATGGGCGCTGGTGCGAGGTGGACTTCCTCTCGTTCGAATCGAAGGTGGCGCCGGGCGTGCATGTGATTGGCGATGCCATCCAGACTGCGCCGCTGATGCCCAAGTCGGGTCACATGGCCAATCAGCACGGCAAGGTGGCCGCCGCCGCCGTGGTGGCGATGCTGGCCGGCCACGCGCCCGATGCGTCACCGCTGTACACCAACACCTGTTACAGCTTTGCCACGCCCGACGAAGCGATGCACGTGGCAACCGTGCACCGCTACGACGTGGCCGAGCACACCATGGTGACGGTGCCCGGCGCCGGTGGGCTTTCCGATGCACCTTCCGCAGCGGAGGGCAAGCTGGCCCAGGGCTGGAGCCGCGCCATCTGGTCGGACATGCTGGGCTAAGGAGGGCAAGGCCGAGGCGCCCGGCACAAACAATGCGCAAGATTGTGCAAGTCGCCTAAGCGGCCCGCGCCTACAGTGCGTCATGTGGCCGCACGGGCGGCCGTCTGAACCTTCCGATCATCATGTCTCCCAAGGATCTGCTGCTGGCCCTGACCGTTGTGCTGGTGTGGGGCGTCAACTTCGTCGTCATCAAGGTGGGCCTGCATGGCGTGCCGCCCATGCTGCTGGGTGCGCTGCGCTTTGCGCTGGTCGCGTTCCCGGCCGTGCTGTTCGTGCCGCGCCCCAAGATTGCGCTCAAGTGGCTGGTGGCTTATGGCGCCACCATCAGCTTCGGGCAGTTCGCGTTCCTGTTCTCGGCCATGTACGTGGGCATGCCGGCGGGGCTGGCCTCGCTGGTGCTGCAGTCGCAGGCCTTCTTTACGCTGACGATTGCCGCCATCGTGCTGCGCGAGCCGATCCGCTGGTTCCATCTGGGGGGCATGGCGGTGGCCGCGGGCGGTCTGGCGATCATCGGCATGGCGGGTGGCGGCTCGGTCACGGGCATGACCACCGCCGGTTTCCTGCTGACGCTGTGCGCGGCGTTTTCGTGGGCCAGCGGCAACATCGTCACCAAGCGGATCGGGCCGGTGAATGTGGTGAGCCTGGTGGTGTGGGGCGCCGTCATCCCGCCGGTTCCGTTCTTCCTGCTGTCGTACTGGCTGGAGGGGCCGGAGCAGATCGCGCACAGCCTGGCGAACATCAGTGCGTCGAGCATCGGCGCGATCGTCTACCTGTCTTTTGGTGCCACCATCTTCGGCTACAGCCTGTGGAGCCGCCTGCTGGCGCGCTATGCGGCCAGCCAGGTCGCGCCGCTCACGCTGCTGGTCCCGGTGGTGGGACTGGTGTCGGCGGCCGTGCTGCTTGGCGAGCGCCTGGTGCCTGCCCAATGGCTGGGCGGCGCCGTGGTCATGGCCGGGCTGCTGCTCAACGTATTTGGTGGTCGGCTGGCCGCGCGGCGGGCGATGGCCTGATCGCCGCATTCCCAAAACAAGCGCCCGGGCCGAAAGGTACCGGGCGTTTTGCTTTGCGGGCGACATAGGATTTGGCCCGTTTCGGGCACAATACCGGGTCCGATTCCCGCCATTTCGCCCGCACACGCATGCGGGCAGCCTCGTCTTCTGGAGACCACATGAAGTTCGCCCCCACGCTCGCCGCTGCGGCGGTGCTGGCCGGCCTGGCGCTGTCCGCCACGCACGCGCTGGCTGCCGTTGATGCTGCCCGCGCGCAGTCCATCGCCAACCAGAACGCCTGCATGGGCTGCCACGCCGTCGACCGCAAGCTCGTCGGCCCGGCCTACCAGGACGTTGCCGCCAAATACAAGGGCGATGCGGGCGCGCAAGCCAAGCTCATCAAGAAAGTGCGCGAAGGCGGCATGGGCAACTGGGGCCAGATCCCGATGCCGGCCAACCCGAAGATCGCCGATGCCGATCTGAAGACCGTGATTGACTGGGTGCTCGCGGGCGCCCCGGCCAAGTGAGGAACGGACGATGAACGACGCAATCAACCTGAGCCGCCGCGACGTGCTGCGCGCCGGCGCCATGATGGCGCTGCTGGTGTCCGCCGGCATCGCCACGCCGGCCCAGGCGGCCGAATGGAACAAGGCCGCCTTTGCCGTGAAGGGCGTGAACGACGTGCTCAAGCAACTGGGCGGCGGCGCGGTCGACAAGGGCGGCGCGGGCATCCAGCTCACCGCACCGGACATCGCCGAAAACGGCGCCGTGGTGCCGCTGGTCGTGACGAGCACGCTGCCCGGCACCGACCTCATCGCCATCCTGGTTGAAAAGAACCCGAACACGCTGGCTGCAACGTTCGCCATTCCGGCCGGGACCGACCCGTTTGTGAGCACGCGCGTGAAGATGGGCGAGACGTCAACGGTCTACGCCGCCGTGCGCGCCAACGGCAAATGGGTGCTGGCAGCTAAGGAAGTGAAGGTCACCCTTGGTGGCTGCGGCGGTTAAACATCAGGAGAAACACACCATGGCAGACCCGATGCGCATTCGCGCAATGGAAAACGGCGGCACCACCGACGTGAAGATCCTGATGAAGCACGACATGGAAACCGGCCAGCGCAAAGACGCGTCCGGCAAGGTCGTACCGGCCTGGCACATCACCAACGTGACGGTGCAGCACAGCGGCAAGACGGTGCTCGACGCCCAGTTTGGCCCGGCCGTGTCGAAGGATCCGTTCCTCAATTTCAAGTTCAAGGGCGGCGCCAAGGGCGACAAGGTGACGGTCACGTGGGTCGACAACCACGGCGACAAGCGCACCGACGAGACGTCTATCCAGTAAAGGCCCGGAGGCCCAAATGCGACGCAGCTTCTTTCGTGTGACCGCCGCGCTGGCGGCTTTGGGTGTGGCCGGCAAGGCCGCAGCCCAGAATGCCCCGCGCGCTGGCGGCGCCGGTGCCCGCTACAAGGTGGTCTACCAACTGAGCGAAGGCATCGACCAAGCCATGCGCGCCATCGGCAACCTGCGCAACCATCTGAACGGCGCGCCCGGCACGAAGATCGTGGTGGTGGCACTCGGCCACGGCATCGAGTTTCTGGTTGAAGGCGCCAAGGATGCGCAGGGTCGCCCGTTTGATGCACCGGTGGCGGCGCTGGCCAGCATGGGCGTGGAGTTTCGCGTGTGCCACAACTCGCTGATGGCGTTCAAGGTGCCGGAAGACAAGCTGCTGCTCGAAGCCAAGGTGGTGCCGGCCGGTGTGGTGGAAATCACCCGCTTGCAGCAGGAAGAAGGTTTCGCCTATATCAAACCGTAGGCGACCCACGGAGGGGACCGTGAAACACAAGACATGGACGATGGTGCTGGCTGCGGCGTTGGCAGCCGGCGGCGCCGTAATGGCATCCGCGCAGGACGCCAAGGACAGCACCGCCGCCGGCATCGCGCAGTACCGCGAGATGCTGGCCGACGGCAACCCGGCCGAACTCTGGGAAGCCGCCGGCGAAGAACTCTGGAAGAAGCCCGCCGGCCCCAAGCAGGCCTCGCTCGAAGCGTGCGACCTGGGCCTGGGCCCCGGCGTGGTGAAGGGCGCCTACGCCAAGCTGCCGCGCTTCTTCAAAGACACCGGCCGCGTGATGGACGCCGAACAGCGCCTCATGCATTGCCGCATGACGCTGCAGGGGCTGACCAAGGAAGAGGCATCGGCCCGCCCGTTCTCGTCGCCCGGCAAGGCGTCGGACATTGAACGCCTGATGGCGTACGTGGCTTCGGAATCGCGCGGCGCGGCCATCGACATTCCGCTCGCCCACCCCGAAGAAAAGCGCGTGTATGAACTCGGCCGCCGCATGTTCTTCTACCGTGGCGGCGCGTATGACTTTGCCTGCGCCACGTGCCATGCCCAGCCGGGTTTGCGCATCCGCCTGCAGGAGCTGCCTGACTTGCTGACCGCCGACGGTGCGCGCTTTGCGTATTCCACATGGCCGGGGTATCGCGTGTCGCAGGGCGAGGTACGCACGATGCAGCACCGCCTGTACGACTGCCTGCGCCAGCAGCGCTTTCCGGAACCGCTCTACGGCAGCGAGGTGATTACCGCGCTGGAGATGTTCCTCGCCCGCAACGCCAACGGCGGCAAGATGGACGCGCCGTCCATCAAACGATGACACGATGAGGCCACGTATGACCCGACTGACCCCCATCGTTCTGACGGCGCTCACATTGGCGCTGGCTGCCGGCACCGCGCACGCAGCGGACGCCACCTCCAAGGCCGTCACCGCGCCCAAGCCCGATGCAAAGGCCGACGCGGCCCTCGCCAAGGTCATCCAAGAGAGCTTTGTCTCCAAGGGCCCGGCCACCGTGGAAGGCGTGACCGACCGCGACGACGTGCAGAAGGTCTGCAGCCAGTTTGCAGACCGCAACGCCGTGCCCGCCGCCGTGGCCAAGAAGCTGGAAGATGCGCAGCTCAAGACCATCCATTACCCGGCTGACAACACCTGGCTGGGCGACTGGAAGGAAGGCGAGAAGACTGCGCAGAGCGGCCGCGGCATGCAGTTCTCCGACCCGGCCGGCGGCGCGAACGGCGCCAACTGCTATGCCTGCCACCGCCTGTCGAAAGACGAGGTGTCGTACGGCACCATCGGCCCGTCGCTGTACCAGTACGGCAAGCTGCGTGGGGATTCGGAAGCGATCCTGCGCTACACGTGGGGCAAGATCTACAACTCCAACGCGTATGCGGCGTGCTCCAACATGCCGCGCTTTGGGCACAAGGGCATCCTCACCGAGCAGCAGATTCGCGACGTGATGGCGTTGTTGTTCGACCCGGCCTCGCCTGTGAACCAGTAAGGCGATAACGCCATGCATACGCTTCGACGGTTCCTGATGTGGACGGCAGTGGCGATGGTGTTTGCCGCCACGCAGTTTGCCAATCATGCGCAGGCCGTCGAAGTGGGCGATGTGGTGACGCTGCCCGACGTGCAATTGCTCGACGGCACGCGCGTGCCGGGCGATGCATGGCGCGGGCACCCCGTCATCATCGCCACGTGGGCGTCGTGGTGCCCGTTCTGCGCGCTGCAGAACCCGCGCCTGCAAAAGCTCTACGACGCCACGCGCGGTACTGACCTGCGCATCCTCACCATCAGCATCGACGCCAACCCGCAGCTCGCGAAGGACTACGTCGCCAAGCGCGCCTTCACCTTTCCGGTGACGATGGAAACCGACGCGCTGTGCGCCGCCACCGGCCCACGCAAGGGCCTGCCCGAACTGCTCGTGCTCGACGCCAAGGGCCGCGTGGTGCGCAAGGAAGTTGGCGAGATGCTGGAAGACGACGTGGCCGACCTGGCCCGCTACGCACACAGCCCCAAGCAATGAACCGTCGCGAATTCGTTCAAGCCCTGGCGATTGCCGCAGCCGCCGGCCTGCGCCTGACCGACGCGCACGCAGATACGTTCAGCTATGACGTGCCGCGCTTCGGCAACATCCACCTGCTGCACTTCACCGACTGCCACGCGCAGTTGCTGCCCATCGAATACCGCGAACCCAGCGTCAACCTGGGCGTGGCGCAATGGGCCGGCCAGCCGCCGCATCTGGTGGGGCACGCGCTGCTCAAGCGTTACGGCATTGCGCCGGGCTCGCGCGCCGCGCACGCCTTTACCGCGCTCGACTTTACCGAGGCCGCCCGCCGCTACGGCCGCATGGGCGGCTTCGCGCATCTGGCCACGCTCATCAAGCGGCTGCGCGCCACGCGCCCGAATGCGCTGCTGCTGGACGGCGGCGACACGTGGCAGGGCTCCGCCACCGCGTTGTGGACCAACGGCCAGGACATGGTCGACGCGGCCCTGGCGCTGGGCGTGGACGTCATGACCCCGCACTGGGAGATGACCTACGGCGCAGACCGCGTGCGCCACGTGGTCGATCACGACTTCAAGAACAAGGTCGCCTTTGTTGCGCAGAACATCCAGACCGCGGACTTTGGTGACCCGGTGTTCGACCCGTATGTGCTGCGCGAGCTGAACGGCGTGCCGGTCGCCATCATCGGGCAGGCGTTTCCGTACACGCCCATCGCCCACCCGGCGGATTTCACGCCCGACTGGACCTTCGGCATTCAGGAAGAGCGGCTGCAGAAGATGATTGACGAGGCGCGCGCCAAGGGCGCCAAGGTGGTCGTGCTGCTGTCGCACAACGGCATGGATGTCGACCTGAAGCTCGCCTCGCGCGTGCGCGGGTTGGACGCCATCCTGGGCGGGCACACGCACGATGCCGTGCCCGCGCCCGTCAAGGTCAGCAACCCGGGCGGCGTGACGCTCGTCACCAATGCGGGCGCCAACGGCAAGTTTGTCGGCGTGCTCGATCTGGATGTGCGCGGCGGCACCGTGCGCGATATCCGCTATACGCTGCTGCCCGTGTTTGCCGACCTGCTGCCGCCCGACCCCGCCATGACGGCGCTGATTGACCGCGTGCGGGCGCCGTACCAAGACAAGCTGGGCGAAACGCTGGCCACCAACCGCGGCCTGCTGTACCGGCGCGGCAACTTCAACGGCACGTTCGACCAGCTCATCGTTGATGGCCTCATGCACGCGCAGGGCGCCGAGATTGCCTTCTCGCCCGGCTTCCGCTGGGGCACCACGCTGCTGCCCGGCGAGGCCCTGACCATGGAAGCGCTGATGGCCCAGACCGCCATCACCTACCCGGCCACCACGCTCACCGAGATGACGGGTGCCACCATCAAGACCGTGCTGGAAGACGTGGCCGACAACCTGTTCAACCCAGACCCGTACTACCAGCAGGGCGGCGACATGGTGCGCACCGGCGGCCTGCGCTACACCATCGACCCGATGAAGCCCATGGGCCAGCGCATTACCGACATGCGCCTGGGGCCGGGTGACGGCAAGCCCATCGACGCCGACCGCCGCTACAAAGTGGCCGGCTGGGCCGCCGTGTCGCCCGAAGCTCGCAAGGCGGGCGGGCGCCCCGTGTGGGACGTGCTGGCCGACTGGCTGCGCGACCAGCGCGAAGTGACCGCAAGGCCGCTGAACACGCCGCGCATTGTGGGCATGGAAGGCAATCCGGGCATGGAAAACGCGGGTTAAACCCCCGATTGAAAGCGCCCCGGGAGTTCGGGTAGACTCATTTTCCACGGGCCGATAGCTCAGCTGGGAGAGCGCCGCGTTCGCAATGCGGAGGTCGGGAGTTCGATCCTCCTTCGGTCCACCAAGTTACTGGCAGCGTTTGATGAGCGATGCCCCAAAAAACCCGCGAAGCGTTGAGCGTCGCGGGTTTTTTATTGCCGGCGTGGCGTGGGTTAGATAGGCGGGCAACGATCAACGATCAACGAGAAGGCGATAGATGGCAATTCCGCGTCGAGCATTCATTGCAGCCGGAGCGCTGGCGCCGTTCCTGGCGTCTTGCGCAACCGACCTTTCCAAGTTCGGCGGCGAACCCTTTCCCGCTCTCGCTCGTCGGCTCCGCGTTTGCGCGGCAAGCTACGCCATCCTCGCGGCTGGAAAGCCCAGCACCGCCACGGTGGTGTCAAGTTGCTCGCAAGAGCCCCCGATTCGGCCTGGAGCTGTATATCAAGCGGCCTCTCTGACCAAGCCCGTGACCGCGTTTGTTGCGCTGAATCTGGTGCGCGAGGGGCGGCTCGATCTGCAGGCGCCGGTTTCGCGCTATCTGCCCGATGGCTACAAACACCGTCAGCACCCCTTTAACCCCCAAAAGGCCGCCCTGGTCGATCTCGTCCCTGCGAGCACATTGGCGCAGATTCCTGTAGCGACGCTGCTGAATCACAGCTCGGGTCTACCAAACTGGACAAGCGGCAAGCTCGTTCCTGCGTTTGAGCCGGGCACGCGGTGGCAATACTCGGGCGAGGGCTATGTGCTCTTGCAGGCAGTCATCAGTGCCGTCACTGGCGAGGCGTATGAAACCTGCGTGTCGAAGTCTGTTTTCCAGCCGATCGGCATGCGGCATTCCGCACTGCATCTGACGGACAACATTCGCGAGCGCCTGGTGAACGGCAGTTCACGCTCGCAGTTGGTGTTCAGCGAGGCCAACGCGGCTGCGTCGCTCTACACCACGGCGGAGGACTACGCGAAGCTCATTTCGGCACTGCTGGCCGACACCGCCTTGCTGGAGCTGACCCTCGCCAAGCCCATCGCCGTTGACCCTGCATTGGGCCTGACATGGGGATACGGATGGGGCATCGAGACGACCAACCACGACGCCTACCTCTGGCATTGGGGAAACAACCCTGGGTATCGCGCATTTGCCATGGTGTCGCTGTCATCGCGAAACGGATTCGTCCTCTTTACCAATAGCGCGGACGGAATGCCATTGGCCGCTCCGCTCGCGCAGGCCACCATTCCCGCAGAGCACGGTGTCTTTCGTTTTTCGATGCTGGGCTGAGAGCCAAGGTCGGGCGACTGAAGGCCTAAGTTCTACGCACAGTCACAAGCTGCCTAACCCATTTGATTTACGACGAGACTAACGCCAGCGGGGAGGCTCGCGGTTCTCGTCGCATAGGTACTCGGCGCTTTCCCACTAAAAATCAAAGAGAAATATCAAAGCAGGCGAATAGCCGGTGGTGGCGTTTGCCAGTTGCAAGGCGTTATGTATTTTTGAGCCTTGGCAAGGCGTGTGTTCGATACCCCAATTTGTGGCATTTCGCGCCGGATAAATTCGTTGTAGCGTAGATCGTCGCCGGGAGCAGGGGCACCACTTATATCCGGCCAGCGGATTATGTCTGGCGCGGTTCCAGCAAATAACAAACAAGCCGCCATAGAAAGGGGTGAGGGTCGTGGGAGTACAAGATCGCGATTGGTTCAGAGACCGTCGAGCGCCGCAGCTGCGCAATCCAGACTGGCAGAAGGAATACGCCCGCTGGTATGGCAAGCCACCCCAGGGCGCCAAGCAAGGCGTGCACTGGATCGTTTCCTTGATGGTGTGGGTGGCCGTTCTTCTGGTCGTCTACATCGCCGCGAAGCAATTGCGGCTCACTGGCAATGGCGCAGCCGTGCCTAGCCAGCAGGCTGCTTCAACACAGCCGGCACCCACCACGGCGCCGCCACAGCGTCAGCCCATGCCCCCGGTGCAGCAACCCACAGCGCGGGCCACCACGCCTCCGGCCGGTGTGAACAAATGCGTGATCAACGGGCAGACGGTCTACACGGAAGCGCCGTGCGGGCAGGCGATGCGCGCGCTCGTGGGCAATGCGCCCACCGATGCGCCGGGCAATGCTCGTCAACGCGAGATCGAAGAGGCTGCGGCAGCAGCGAAGCGCGCGGAAGAGCAGCTTGCGCGGCAGTGGGATCAGCGGATGGCGCAGCGGGATCGGGACTTGGCGGCTGAGGCGGTTGCGGTTCAGCAGCAGGTCAGCAGTGTTAACGCGGAATGCGCGCGGCTTAAGGCGGATCGAGATGGGATTTTGCGGCTGTCTGTGACTACGCAGCAGATGTCGCCGTGGCGGGACAACTTGAACTACATCCGTAAGCGGATGAATGAGTTGCATTGCTAGGGAGCCGATCCGCGGAAGAATAGTCCCCACAGCAACATATGCGTCTTCGCTCGGTTAGGACGGAATAAGCTTGTGTCCTATATTCGATATCGTCAAAAAATACTCTTTACCTATCATGCCGGAATCAACATCCAGTCAATCGATCGCTGACGCCCTTGTACAAGGCCTTCAAAAATTGGCGGCTACGTTAAAGGAGGCCCCGGAACCTCGGCGATTCAGTGACGTGTGGGGATGGCAAGCACCGCCTTTAGATCGCAACGATTTGGTCAACGCTGCGTTAGGTGTTGCTGCGAAGATTGAAGCCCTGGACTGGTCGACTTCAAGCGAGCAGGTCGCCGGGCAGCTACAAAGTTTCGCTGACAGAACGTCAATCGTAACGAGCACTAATGCGGCGAATCTAAATCAAGGGCCTCTGGCGGCGTGTTCTATTGTCGCGTTCTTGTATGCCCTTGAGTTGTGGGTCGGACGAACTGTTTCGGTATCGGATATGAAGGGCGTATTGGCCCTCCCCGTCACTCTTCGTCGGCAATCCAGAGTTGCTTTGAGTAACCTGCAGGATGCGATGGGTGACATCAATCAAGTCAGATTGATGTTGGCAACGATCAAAGATGCTCACGATGCTGCGGAAGACCTTCCTGCTACGCAGAAAGATCTGGCCGATGCGCTCAAAGAGGTGGCGGAGGCGAAGAAGGCTGCAGTCCGACATGAAGTCGAAGCAAAGCAAAGTGCAGAAGAAGCGGAAAAATCCAAAATTGCTCTTGCTGAGGCCCTTTCTGGGGCCATGGATGTTCGGAGCAAGTTGGACAGTGCGTATAGCGCTGCCACGTCGCAAGGTCTGGCTTCCGCCTTTGCCAAAAAATCCCAATCCCTCGGTCTGTCGACTTGGCTATGGACTGGCATTCTGGCGATAGCGCTCGCAGCGGGCGGTGTGATTGGATGGTTACGCTTTCCCGTCATATTGGCTGCCGTTACAGGTAAGCCGGATTGGGGTGTCGTGGCGGTGCACATTACCCTCAGTTGTCTGTCCCTTGCTCCCGCCGTATGGATTTCATGGGTCGCCACTAAGCAAATTGGGCAGCGCTTCCGCTTGGCCGAAGACTATGGGTATAAGGCTGCTTTGGCGAAGGCTTATGAGGGGTACAAAGCGGAAGCCAAGACACTTGACGCAGAATTGCAAGCCCAATTGTTCTCGACAGCTTTGGGCCGATTGGACGAGATTCCATTGCGTCTTATCGAAACTAATGTCCCGGGAAGTCCATGGCACGAACTGCTGCAGTCCAAAGAGTTTCTCGAGTTCATGCAGCGCTTTCCGAATGCCGCTCGCCGCTTGAAAGCAGTAGTCAGCAAAGACCCGTCCGAGGAAGCGGCCACATCTGAAAAGGCCGCAGCAGGAGCGGCACAAACTTGACCATGACGGACACGCGATGCCCTCCTCCATCGGAGGAGGCTCATAACCTTAAGGGCTATGAGCGTGCGCATAGCGATTCGACTGAACCGCCGCTTTTTGATATTGCCCGGCCACCTCTCGGCACCAACTCACCGACATTGCTTGTCAAGCAAAACTCCAACTGAATCGCCCCGGCCCCAGTAGACACCTGTGAGCCTCAAACTAGAGGTTAGACAGGAGGTGCGATGAGTGCACAGAGATACACCGAAGAATTCAGGGTCGAGGCGGTCAATCAGGTCGTGGATAGAGGCCACAGCGTGGCCGAGGTCGCGCAGCGGTTAGGCGTGAGCCAGCACAGCCTGTACCAGTGGATCAAACAGCGACGCCAGCCCGTGGCAGAGCCGCAAGGGCAGGTATCGCAATCCGAGGAGGTGCGCCGGCTCAAGGCTGAACTCAAGCGGGTGACCGAGGAGCGCGACATCCTAAAAAAGGCCGCAGCGTACTTTGCCAAGCAATCCGGGT
>NZ_FOWV01000006.1:0-111189 GCF_900115545.1 Ralstonia sp. NFACC01
GTGCTCGTCGAGATCAAGGCGACCGGCATCTGCCATACCGATTACTACACGCTCTCGGGCGCCGACCCGGAAGGCATCTTCCCGGCGATCCTCGGCCATGAAGGCGCGGGCGTCGTGCTGGAGGTGGGCGCAGGTGTCACATCGTTGAAGGCCGGCGACCACGTGATTCCGCTTTACACACCGGAATGCCGCCAGTGCAAGTTCTGCCTGTCGCGCAAGACGAACCTGTGTCAAGCCATTCGCGCCACGCAGGGCAAGGGCCTGATGCCGGATGGCACGTCGCGTTTCTCGCTCGACGGCAAGCCGCTGTTCCACTACATGGGCACGTCCACGTTTGCCAATCACATCGTGGTGCCGGAGATTGCACTGGCAAAGATCCGCCCCGATGCGCCGTTCGACAAGGTCTGCTACATCGGCTGCGGCGTTACCACGGGCGTGGGCGCGGTGGTCTACACGGCCAAAGTGGAAGCCGGCGCCAACGTGGTCGTGTTCGGCCTGGGCGGCATCGGGCTGAACGTGATCCAGGGCGCGAAGATGGTGGGTGCAGACAAGATCATCGGCGTGGATCTGAACCCCGCACGTGAAGCCATGGCACGCAAATTCGGCATGACGCACTTCATCAACCCGAATGATGTGGACAACGTGGTCGACCACATCATCCAGCTCACCGACGGCGGCGCGGATTACTCGTTCGAATGCATCGGCAACACGAAGGTCATGCGTCAGGCGCTGGAGTGCTGCCACAAGGGCTGGGGCCAATCGATCATCATCGGCGTGGCCGAGGCGGGCGCGGAGATCAGCACGCGCCCGTTCCAGCTCGTGACGGGTCGTGAGTGGAAGGGTTCCGCCTTCGGTGGCGCACGTGGCCGCACGGACGTGCCGAAGATCGTCGACTGGTACATGGAAGGCAAGCTCAACATCGACGACCTCATCACGCACACGCTGCCGCTGGAGCGCATCAACGAGGGCTTCGAGCTGATGAAGCGCGGTGAGTCGATCCGTTCGGTCGTGCTGTATTGAATCTCGAGGATGGAGCCACGCAATGACGATCCCGGTACCGGCACTTGAACTGCTTTCCGAGCATGCCTGCTTTGGTGGCGTGCAGCGTTTCTATCGGCATGCCTCGACGGCGATCGGGCTGCCGATGCGCTTCTCGGTCTACCTGCCGCCGCAGGCGTTGGAAGGCACGCGCTGCCCCGCGCTGTTCTATCTGGCGGGTCTGACGTGCACGGAAGAGACGTTTGCCATCAAGGCCGGTGCGCAACGTGTGGCAGCACGCGAAGGCCTCATCCTCATCGCGCCCGACACCAGCCCTCGCGACGCGAACATCCCCGGTGAAACCGACAGCTGGGATTTCGGCATCGCCGCCGGCTTCTACCTGGACGCCACGCAGGCGCCGTGGCGCGAGCACTACCGCATGGAAAGCTACATTGCCGACGAGCTGCACCACATCGCCCGCGTGGCTTTTCCGGTGGCGCCGGGGCGCATCGGCATCTTCGGGCATTCGATGGGCGGCCACGGCGCGTTGACGCTGGCCTTGCGTCATCGGGAACGCTTTGCTTCGGTCTCCGCGTTTGCGCCCATCGCGCATCCGTCGGTGTGCCCGTGGGGCATCAAGGCGTTCACCGGGTATCTCGGGGACGATCGCACCGCCTGGGTAGCGCACGACGCCACGGAGTTGATGCGGCAGGCGTCTTGCCCGTTCCCGGGCGGCATCCTGGTCGATCAGGGCGAGGCCGACAAATTTCTGGCAGAGCAGCTGTACCCGGATGACTTTGCCGCCGCGTGCGCTGCAGCCGGGCAGCCGGTACAACTGCGCCGCCACCCGGGCTACGACCACGGCTACTACTTCATCGAGACCTTCATCGAAGACCACCTGCTGCATCACGCAGCACAACTGCGTTAGCAGCAGGTAAATGCGGGGCCAGGCTAGCGGCTGCCGCCACCGGCACTGCCGCCCGCCGCCCCACCGGCGCCTCCGGTACCGGCACCAGCGCCCCCCGAACCCGCAGCACCACCGCCACTACCGCCGCCCGGCGCCCCCATCGACCCGCCCGTGCCTGGTGCGCCTACACCCACTCCACCCGAGCCGCCGCCGGTTGCACTGCCGGTTGAATCGTTGGCACTGCCGCCATAGCCACCGCTCGAACCCGAGCGCATATTGCCGGCCCGCCCTTGCTTGCCGGTGGCGTTGCGGTTGCGGGTGGCATCCCGACCGCCGTTGGCCGAACTGCCGTTGACAGCGGTACCCCCCGTGCCCGTTGCAGTTGTGCCGGTGTCGGTACCACCCGCCGGAGACATGCTGCTGCCAGCCGTGCTGTTGGATTGGGCTGCCCCCGTTTGGGCATACGCCGCTGCGGTACCGCCCGCCAACGCCAACGCGATGACTAGAGAAGATGCACGGAGATACGTCATGAAATGCTCCTTTGAGATTGGGAATGTGCCCTTCCACGTCAGCAAGGCCCGTTCCGCCGTCACGCCATGCAATATCGAGTGTGCCGATTGGCGGGATATTTGCTTGTGACCGTGCGTCAAAATGAGGAAGCCCGCACTCAGCTATACATTCAACGGTGTATGTATAATCGCCTGCCCCACTGTCGGTGCGCCGCCGCATGCGTCTGCAACGCTGCCGGCCCACCTTCAGCCCGACGATGGAGCTGTAAACCGTGAAACTCCCCTTCCCGCTGCCCCCGTCATGGCGTGCAGCGGGCGACACCCCCGACGCCAAGGCCGCCCCGGTCGCGCAGCCCCTTCCTGGCGATCCAGATGCCTGGATCGCATGCGAGCACTGCGACACCCTGCATCGCCACGAAGTCATTGCATTGGATGAAGAAGCGCATTGCACGCGCTGCGGCGTCAAGCTGTACCGCAACCAGAGCGAGCGGCTCTCGGTACTGCTGCCGCTGGTGCTTACGGGCCTCATCGTCTACATCGTCGCCAACATCTTCCCGATTGCCGAGATGAACGGCGGCGGCAACCGGCACGCCACCACGCTGTGGGGCGCCATCGTGGCGCTGTACGACTACGACATGCTCTTCGCTGCCGTACTGGTGGCACTCACCACGGTCTTCTTCCCGCTGATGTACATGTCAGTGCTGGCGCCGCTGCTCATTGCGCGATTGCGTGGGCGGCAGCATCCGGCCGCGGCGCTGGTGCTGCGCACCGCAGCGCTGATCCGCCCGTGGGCGATGGTCGAGATCTTCATGCTGGGCGTAGTGGTGGCGCTCATCAAAGTGGCGCGCATGGTGTCGCTTGAAGCCGATGCGGGCTTGTGGGCGTTTGCCGCGCTCACCGTGTTCCTGACTGTGGCGTTGTCGATCGACCTGCGACCGTTCTGGCGCGAGATTGGGTTGACGCTGCCACCGGGTTCGGAAGTCGACGCCCCCACCGGCATGGACGCCGCCGCCCGCCCCGGCGAGGACCGCCCATGAACAGCGTCACCACCCCTGCACCGGCCCAGCCGGCTCAAGAGGCTCGCCCGCTGCGGGCCGCCGCACAAGGCCTGGTGACATGCGAGCGCTGCGGCCTGCTGGCGCGCATGCCCCACGCGTCGGCCGCCACCCAAGCGGTGCTCACGCACGAAGACGCACCTGACGAGACCATCGCAGCGCCGGTCTGCCCGCGCTGCATGTCGCCCATGCACGTGCGCAAGCCCGACAGCCTGGCGCGCTGCTGGGCACTCCTGCTTGCGGCTGCCGCCATGTACCTGCCCGCCAACCTGCTGCCCGTGATGATTACCGACACCCTGCTCGGCACGCAGCAGGACACCATCATGAGCGGGATCGTCTATCTCTGGACGTCAGGCTCGTGGCACCTGGCCATCATCGTGTTCATCGCAAGCTTTCTGGTGCCGTTGGCCAAGCTCGGCATCCTGGCGGTGCTGTGCCTCTCGGTGCAGCAACGCTGGCGCTGGAATCCGCGACTGCGCACGCGCCTGTATGCGCTGGTCGAGATCATCGGCCGGTGGTCGATGCTCGATGTGTTTGTGGTGACGCTGCTCGCAGGGCTTGTGCATCTGTCGACGCTGGCCATCATCAAACCCGGCCCTGGTGTCGGCCCTTTTGCCGCCGTGGTGGTGCTGACCATGTTCGCCGCCCGCTGTTTTGATCCCCGCCTGATCTGGGACGTCATCGACGAGCCCGATCCCGAAGAGACCGATGTATGACCGACCCCGTCGATAACGAAAACATTCCCGCGCCGCGCCGCACGAAGCGCAAGCGCTGGCTGCCCTCACTGATCTGGCTGGTGCCGATCGTAGCGCTGATGGTGGGCGCCACGCTCATGGCGCGCGTGATCCTGGCGCGCGGCGCGCAAGTGACCGTTACATTCAGCTCGGCCGAGGGCATCGAAGCAGGCAAGACGCGCGTGAAGTTCAAGAGTGTCGATATTGGCGTGGTCAAGGCAGTGGGCCTCACCGACGACCGGTCGGGTGCCGTGGTACTGATCGAACTCACCCATGACGGCAAGGCGTTCGCCGCGTCGGATACGCGCTTCTGGGTGGTGCGCCCGCGCGTTGCAGCCGGCAGCATCTCGGGGCTCGGCACGCTGCTCTCCGGGGCGTACATCGGCGTGGATGGCGGCCGCTCGCAGGAGAAGAAATCCAGCTTCAAAGGCCTCGACACACCGCCGGCGATCTCCGCTGATGCACCCGGCAAGCAGTTCACCCTGCACGCGCCCGACCTGGGCTCGCTCGATATCGGTGCGCCGGTGTATTTCCGCCGCGTGCGCGTGGGCCAGGTCACCGCGTATGACATCGACACCGACGGCAAGGGCGTGACGTTGCACATCTTCGTCAACGCGCCGTTCGACAAGTTTGTGGCACGCGGCACGCGGTTCTGGAATGCCAGCGGCATCGACCTGAAGCTCGACGCCAGCGGGTTGAAGGTCGATACGCAATCGCTGCTGACCGTGGCGCTTGGCGGCATCGCGTTCCAGACGCCCGAAGAAGCCGATCACCAGCCGGCCGCCTCCGACGCCGAGTTCCAGCTCGTGCGCAACGAAACCGCGGCGCTGAAGGACCCGGAACACCTCTCGCAGACCGTGGTGATGTACTTCCACCGCTCGCTGCGGGGCCTCAACGTGGGCGCACCGGTGGAGTTCAAGGGCATCAACGTGGGCGAGATCAAGTCGATCGGCATCCACTACAGCAAGAAGCGCCACGAGTTCGTGCTGCCCGTGACGGCCACGCTGTACCCCACGCGCTTCGGCATGGACATCCGCGACGACAACCCGCAGCACGCCGCCGAAGACGTCCGCACGCAGTTCGACGTGCTGGTGAAGAATGGCATGCGCGCACAGTTGAAGAGCGCGAGCCTGCTGACGGGCCAGCAGTTCGTGAATCTCGACTTCATCGACGCGGCCGAACGCGACAAGACCCCGCCGCGCTTCGGCATGCGCGATCGTGACGGCGCGTATGTGTTCCCGACCGCAGACAATCCCACCGACGACATCGAGGCGCAGATCGCCGGCATCGTCAAGAAGCTCAACAAGGTACCGTTCGAGCAGATCGGACAGGATGTCCACCGCACGCTGACGACGCTCGACGCCACGCTCAAGCAGACCGAGCAACTGGCCAAGACGGTCAACAGCGACCTCGCCCCGCAGATGAAGGAAACGCTGGCCGAGGCGCGCCGCACGCTCGATTCTGCGCGCCAGGTCTTCTCCGACGATGCCCCGCTGCAACGCAACGCGCGCGACACGCTGGAACAAGTGGCCAAGGCCGCCGCGTCCGTGCGCGTGCTGACCGATTATCTGGACCGCCACCCGGAAGCGCTGATCCGCGGCAAGGCAAAGGACGCGCAATGATGCCGATGCAAACGACGATGCTGTCTTCTTCTCTTCGCCTGGCCGGCGCCGCTGCCGTGGCGCTGCTGGTTGGCGCGTGCGCTTCGCCCGAGCCGACGTTGCATACGCTGTCAGTGCGCCCCGAAACAACGGATACCGGCCGTTTCCAGCGCGCCTTCCGCCTCTCGGGTGTGCGGGTACCCGATCGCCTGGACAAGCCGCAGATCGTGCTGCGTACGTCCGACAGCGAAGTGGTGGCGCTTGAGCAGCAACGCTGGGCCGCGCCGTTCGGTTCGGAACTGCGCGATGCGCTGTCTGCGAACCTGGCGACGACGCTGTCTGCGGTTGACGTGGGAAGTGCCGCCGCGCCGGCAGGCGTGCCGCTCTTCCGCATCGGCGCCGAAATGCGCAGCTATGACGCGCGGCCCGGCCAGGGCGTGACGGCACTGGTGACGTGGCGCGTATCGCGCGATGCGGCCACCCAAGGCGCGAGCCCCGTCGCGCTCACCTGCCAGACGACGCTGGCCATGCCCGTGAATGCGCAACCTGCCGGTACGGATGCGAACGCAGGCGTCAATGCGGTGGTGTCCTCCACGCAACGCCTCGTGCAGCAGTGGTCGCAACAGATTGCGCAGAGCGTGCAGGGTCTTGAATCGCCTTCCGCTGTGCCGGCGTGGTGCCGGTAGGTCGATCGATCAGCGCTCGGCCAGTTCCTGCGTGAGCCGGCCGAGCGTGGCAAGCGCCGCTTCAAGGTTGGCCGAAGGCGGCAGCCCGAAGCAGATGCGGAAGTAATGATCGAAGCGGTTCAGGTTCGAGAACATTGTCCCCGGTGCAATCCGGATGCCCTGCGCCAGCGCCGCATCGAACAGTTCCACCGACGACACGTTGGCGGGCAGTTCCACCCACATCGCCAGCCCGCCCGAGGGCACCGACAACCGCGTGCCGGCGGGAAAGCATCCCGCAATCGATTCGGCCATGCGTTCGCGCTGCTCGCGCAACGTCTGGCGCAGCGTGCGCAGGTGCCGGTCATACGCCCCCGACGCGATAAAGCGCCCCGCCAGCACCTGCGACCACGAATCGTTAGGCCGCGACTGCGCAAACTTCAGCATCTGCACGCGGCCCTGCCAGCGGCCGGCCGCCATCCAGCCCAGGCGCAGGCCGGGTGCCAGCACCTTGCTCAATGACGCGCAATAGATGACGTTGCCTGTGCGGTCCCACGCCTTGAGGGCCTTGAGCGGCGTGGGACTGTCGCCCAGTGCGCTGTAGGTATCGTCTTCAATGAGGGCGATGCGATTAGCGTCGCAAAAAGCCGCCATCCGGCGCTTGGCCGAGTCCGGCATGATGCTGCCGAGCGGATTCTGCAGGTTGGGCACCACCACCACGGCGCGGATATTTCCATAGGCCTGCACCGCCATCTCCAGCGCTTCGAGCGACATGCCGGTGCGAGGGCTGGTAGGAATTTCCACCGCGCGCATGCCCAGGCTTTCCAGCACCTGCAGCAGCCCGTAGTAGGTGGGCGATTCCACTGCCACCGTATCGCCTGGCTGCGCCACCGCGCGCAGGGCCAGGTTCACCGCCTCGATACAGCCGTGGGTGACGATCACGTCGTCTGGGGCAACCCGCACGCCCATATCGAGCGCACGGCGCGCCACGGCCGTCTGCAATTCGGGATGGCCGTTTGGAATGACCGACTGCGTCAGCAGCAGCGGATACCGCCGCAGCACCTGCGAGGCAATCCGGTTGAGCGCCGCCGCCGGGTACAGCGCGGCCGCCCCGCTTGCCCCCGACAGATCGACGTGCACCGCGGCCTGCTGCCCACGCGCCACGATGGCCGACACGCGCGCATGCACGCCCACGTAGGCGGCAGGATCGGGCGTGGAGACTTCGGGCTCCTTGACCGGTGCGAGCAAGGCGCGGCGCGGCTGGCGCACGAAGTAGCCCGAGCGTTCGCGCGCCTCGAGCCAGCCTTCCGTCTCCAGATGCCGGCACACCTGCAGCGCAGTCGAGAGACTCACCGCGTGCGTGCGCATCAGCATGCGCACCGACGGCATGCGCTCACCCGGTGCCAGCACTCCGCTGCGGATCGCGCCAAGGTAATGATCGGCAAGCGTCCGGTATAGCGGCTGCGCGGGCGGGGAAGTCAACTCGGTGACGGACATGGCGGCGAGGGGGCGGCGACAGGCGGCAAGGAGGGTCCAGCACATCATGCCGGCAAGACCGCCACCGCAACAGATACAGACAACGTCAAACTGTACCGCAACAGATTGTCACAAGGCACGGCTGTTGCCCCGCACTTTGCCGGTTCTGTCTCTATTGAGAGTAGGGTCGTGTGCCTACGCTGGAGCCATGTTCAGGAGATCGACATGACTGCAACGACACCCGCATCCGAACCAGAAAGGCTGACGCTTCGCCCCGGACAAGCCGGCCTGCACTGGCTCCCCGCTGGAGCCACACTAGTAGCACTGGAGGGCAGCTTGCACCTGACACCTCCATCGCGCTCAATTGCAACAGCGCGGCACACCCTTGGCACCGGCCACGCGCATGTTGTGGAAACGTCCGGGTGGTGGCACCTGCATGCCGACAGGCACAACGGCGCGCATGTGCACATCGTGGCTGTGGCCGCTGGCACACGACGCCCGGCACGGCCGGCGATATGGCGTTGGCTTGCGAACGTCATTCAGCCGCGCCAGACCTTTCGCGGCTGAAATGACGATGTGACGTGTTACCGCCGCGCGTCTGGCTTGTCCCGAGGCACGTCGGGGCATTTCCCGTCGTCCGACCGGATAGACGCGTTTTCGAAATCACCCGGGTCTTCCTCGCCTACGCCGCTTTCACTTGGGATGGCCGGCGCCACGGGCCGAGCGGTGTCGCCCGCAGGCGCTCTGGCTTTGTCATCGCCACGAGGCTTCTGGGTGGCGGTCATGGCTGCTTCCGACTGTTCTGATGCTGCCCCAGACGCTGCTGGTTCTGCGGCAATTGCCCTTCCTGTGCGGCGGCGCGGCCATCCTCGGCAGGCGCCTGCATCGGACGTTTCGCCGACCGGTCCGTGCCGTGCTGCATTGATGTGCGCTCGGCACGGTCGGATTCAGCGCGGTCCTTGGCGGCACCCCGTTCTTGCCGGGCTTGGTCGCTGCGCTCACCCTTCTTGCCTTCGCTCTTTCGTTCCCCCGCTTTTTCCGCCGCGTGGGCGGCGGGCTTGTGCGGTTGCTGTGCGTGTTGCTTCATCGTCAGCCTCCTGGTTCGGTTTACGGACGAATCGCCCGTGCGAATTGCGTCGCAACCTGCGTGCCGCCGCACCAGTGCGCAGGCGAACGCCTGCGGCGCCCGGCGCAGGTATCCACCTTGCTGCACGTGCAGTGTCGCGCGTTGGCGCACAAGCACGCATGGAGAAACCACATGGCAACCAGCAACCTGTATCGCACCGGTGAAGCCCCTGCACAGACCGGCAAAGGTCACGGAACCGACGCACTCGGCCCCTCCGACAGTTCGGACTCGGGCAGCGACGTGGTCGGCGGCCCGGGCCTGGGGAGCGACGTTGAAGATCGATTTGACGAGGATCCCGCCGTGCACCCGCACGGCAATGCAGCCAACCGCACGGCCGGCGCAGACCTGGGAGATGTGAACCTCGACAGCGACACCGATTCCACCGGGACCGGCGAGCGTCGCGCGGCCGGGCACGAACCCGTCATACGCGAAGGCAGCGACCTGATGCCTGACGCCATACACGACATAAACCATCCCGAAGTCGACACACCCATCGACGACGAGGATTTTGAACACGCCACGGGCCTCGCCGGTGAAAACGACGACGCTGATGCTCCGGATGCGGTCGACCTGGACGAAGCGCCAATCGACCCGGAGCCCGGCAGCCGCGATGTACCGGTGCACTCGCCCACCGGTGGCGGCACGGATTGGTCTGACAACATGCGCCGCAGCCGCCCGACGTACAAGGGTAAGCGCGTGCCGGGCCAGCATCGCGGCTAAGCCGCATCGGATGAACGGACCGCGCCTGCACGCCAGCGCGGTCCGGTCTAGACTGGTGAACCGCCCTCGCAGCCCATGTGAGTTGCGCCGGCCGTCCGGCTCACCTTGAGCGAACTTCACGTCCCCTACCCAATGACCCGACTACGTCTCTCAGCCCGTACCGCTGCAGTTGTCACCGTCGTGACAGCGCTCTTCCCGCTGGCCGCGTCCGCGCAAAGTACCGCTGCGCCCACGCGGGTGCGCGCCACCATCAATGCCGTCCACAGCACGGCTGTCGATGTGACCGATGCCTCCGGCAACAAGGCCACTGTGACGCTGCCGGTGGACCTCAACGTCACCCAGGTCGCGCCGATTGAACCGTCGGCCATTCGCGCCGGCAGCTATATCGGCACGGCGGCAGTCAAGCAGCCGGACGGCACATTGCGTGCGCTCGAAGTCCACGTGTTTCCGGAAGCCATGCGCGGCACCGGCGACGGCCACCGCGCCTACGACATGGGCCCAAACAGCAGCATGACCAACGGCACCGTCGAACAGGCAGGCGCCGTTACCGGGGCTCAGGGCCGCACGCTGTCGGTCAAATACAAGGATGGCGAGCAGCGCATCGTGGTGCCGCCGCAAGTACCGATCGTCACCTTCGAGCCGGGTCGGCGCGATGACCTGAAGGCCGGCGCGCACGTTGTCATGTTCGTGCGCGCCGATGCGCAAGGCACGCTGGTCGCGCAGCGCGTGCTGGTCGGCAAGGACGGCATGGTCCCGCCGATGTGATGACGATGTGACGGAAGAAGAATCGGGCCAGCCTCATGCGCTGGCCCGATTTGCTTAGAACGGCTTGCTGACCGACAAGAGGAACGTGCGGCGCGGCGCAAACTGCGGTGCGCCTACGCCGATGCCCGTGCCGTCGCGCAACTGGTAGCTCCGGTCGAAGATATTCAGCACGGTCAGACGCGTCTTGAACTTGCCCAGGGTCGGCAGGTTGAAGTCGCGTGCGGCGCCCACGTTCATCTGCCAGTAGGCCGGCAGGTGCTCGGTATTGGCGAAGCCGTTGCGCAAGCCCGTACCGAACAGCACATCGCTCGTATAGGTGGTGCCGGAATACCGATACGACACGCCGGCCGACGCAGTCAGGCGCTGGTCGTGATCAAGGTTGACCCAATGGTTGTTGATGTAGGCCAGCTCGTCGGCACCAAAGTTGAACTGGCCGGTCTCGATGCCCTTGCCCTGCGCGCGCGACACGGCCAGGTTCAGGTACGCCCCGAAGTTGCCGTTGCGATAGTTCGCGCTGCCTTCCAGCCCGTAGATCCGGCCACGCTCGTAGTTGAACGCCGAATACAGCAGCGCATTGCCGAACTGCCCTTCGTCTTGCAGATGGCGCACGTCGCGGTAATACGCATCCAGACCCAGCGTCAGATGCGGCGTGAGCTGGTGCGAAACCCCCAGGTCAAAGTAGTTCGAACGCTCCGACTTGACGGCCGTGTTGGCGTCGGACGGCAGCGCATTGGTCGTACCGGCAAAGGCCTGCACCGACGTGGTATCGAACTTCTCCGTGGGCGGCGGCGTGAAGTAGCGCGCGTAGCCGGCATGCACACGGGTGCGCGACGTCAGGTCATACGTCACGCCCAGGCGCGGGCTCAGTTGCTGCTCGCTGACGATGGTGTTGACGCGGTCGTAGCGCGCGCCGTAGTTGACAGTGAGCTTGTCGGTAGGCTTCCACTCGTCCTGCAGGTAGACGCCCAGGGTCGTCCCGTTGCCGCTGTGGTTGTCGACAATGGTGAACGGCGTGGTGCTGGTCTGGGCGCCGGAGCTATCGGCGGCGAACACGTTGGCGGTGTTGTCGGCCACGTAGCGCTCGCGCTGCACGAATACGCCGGCACGCAGCGTGTGCTTGTCGGTGAGCTTGTAGCTTGCGTCGCCCTGCACCCCGTGGGCCTCGTTGCGGCGCGTGATGTCGGCAGCCACGCCGTTGTAGACCAGATCGCCAATCGGATCGGGCATGTAGTCGATACGGCTTGCACGGCGGAACACCGACACCTGGTAGTCCAGCTTGGGTGACACCTTCTGCTGATACGTCAGGATCTGGAAGTCGGTCTTCTCACGTTGATTGGCGTTAAGCGCTTCAGAGGCAGGCGGCACTGCGCCGTCGAGCGTGAATTGCGGCGTCAGGCCGGGGCGCGTCGGGATCTGGAAACGGCCGTTCGACGTGCCGAACATGAAGCTCACGCGGCTATCGTTATCAAGCAGGTACGACAGCATGCCGAACGACTTGTTCTGCGTAGTGTGATCGTGCGTGGCGTTGCGGTTGCCCGTGGGGTTTTCAATGCCGAGGTTGTTCTCGGCAAACACGCCCGAGAGGTAATAGCTGAAGCGGTCTTTCGTGCCCTGGATCTGCGCGTTGACCTCATGCGTGGCATTGCTGCCCAGCACGGTGCCGATCTCGCCGCCAAATGCCTTGGGCTCGCCATCCTCGTCGGCGGAGGCACCCTTGGTCGTGATATCGACGATGCCGGCCGTGCGGTAACCGTACTGCGCCGGCAACGCGCCGGTCAGCACATTGATCTGGTTGGCGAAGCGCGTATCGAGCATCTGCCCGAAACCGCTGATCGGCTCAGGGACGATCACGCCATTGATGCGGTACTGGAGGTTCGAGTGGTCCCCGCGCACGTGCAATTGCCCATACGAATCCTGCACCACGCCCGGCGCCTGCAGCAGCACCTGGTTGAGAGGCGTAGCATCGCCCAGCGGCAGGCGGGCGATGTCATCGGTATCGAACTTGTAGACCGAACTGCCGGTGTCCGGCGACAGCGCATTGCGTGCAGCGTCTAGCCGCTTGGCCGTGACGCGCGTTTCGCTGAGGTCGCGCACGTTGGTGGCGGCCGGCTTGGGCTGTGCAGCGGGCGCCATCGTGGTGGGCGTGGCGGGTGGGGAGGCCGGCGTCGCGGCTTCCTGAGCCAGAGCGGATACCGAGGCGATAGATGGCAAGACGGCGGCAAGCGCCGTCACCAGCTTGCGGGGCTGGAACGGAATCATGAAAGACCTTTGAATCGAGCGGATGCGTTAAGCAGCGGCTCGCGCATGCGTCAACACAACGCGCGAGCAGACGGGCAATGCAGGATCAAAGGCGGAATGGAGGATCGCGCGAGCAGACGGCCACCGGAAAGACCGGGGCGCCAGCATGAAAGCCGATTCGCGGAAAGTGCCAGCGTCGCGTATGCGCCAGGCGCAGCGCCACCAACATCGGCAAGGCAGCCGCCAGCGCGGCATAGGCAGCGCACTGCAAGCACGCGGCGTGCTCCTGCGCGGGCTGGCTGCGCTCGGCGCCGGCAGGCTTGGCCGTGGCGGCAGTGTTGAATACGGCCGCAGTCCCTTCGCTCAGTTCGCTCCAATGCGACAGCGCATGCCGCAGCGCGCCCTGCTGACCAAACAGCAGGAACACGGTCAGCAGGCAAGCCAGCCAACGCAGATGGAAGAAGGAGGAGCGGAAGGAACGCAAAGTCGGGCGCAGGTGCTGGCGCGCAATGTCACCCGACATTGCGCGCCCCAATGCAACTAAGTTGCGAATTCTGACACCAGCCGCCTGATTCAGCAATCCGTCAGGTGGAGGGCAGAACAGCCTGCGAGCGTAGCGCCCTTGTATTACAAGCGCGTGTGCGCAAAACCCGGCATGAGACCCGTCGGCACGCCCAGGCTCGGCACCTGCACGCGCTTCCAGTTCGGGCGCGTCTTGCGGGCGGCCTCGGCGCGCTGCGCGGGGGCACCCACCTCGGTGGCATCGTGCAGGCTGGCCAGCCAGGCACCGTAGTCGAACCAGCCGTCGCGCACAAGCTGTTCGCCCACACAATTGGCAAAGCGATCCGACTTGGGCAGGAAGCACAGCTCAAAGCCTTCGGCCTCGCGGCGGCCATGCATCCAGCGGTGTGGCACCTGGTGGCTGGCCAGCGCTTCCGACAAACGCGTGCCGTAGCGCTGCTGCCCTTGCCGTCGCGCGCCGATCACGTAGAAGCCGTCAAGCAACCGCCGCAGCCCCAGCGCAGAACGTGCATGACGCACTTCGGCATCGACCAGCAGCTCACGGTTCTGCGTACGCGCCTGCAACGCCAGCGCAGCAAAATGGTGCGCGCCCCACTCGTTCATGTAGAACAGCTCGCCGCCGGCAAAGTCGTAGGCGCGGAACACATTGGCCTGATCCGCGTAGCGGAATACGTGGCGCCGGTTGGCGGCAAAGTCGGCGTCCGTGCTGTGCGGAATGCGGCGGCAATGCTGATGCGCAAACACCAGCATGCTCGGAAAGGAATGCACCGAGCACGGCGACTGCGCCAGCCCCGTCACCGCGCGAATGTCGATCTTGCAATGCTCCCGGCGCACGCCCACAAGCTGACCCAGATGGTGGTGCAACTCGTCCACCCATTCAGCATGCGCCAGATGCTTGGGAAACAGTTGGTGCGCGGGTTCGGCAAGGCCACCCTCTAGCAGGAACGGCACGCTCTTGTGCCAGATATCGAGTTTCCAGTGCGACAACGCATCGCTAGGCGTGCGATGGTGTGCCACCGATTGCGTGACATTGAAAGCGCGCGACTGGACGACCCAGTTCGACGCTGCATGCAGCAGATTGGAAACGTTCATGTCACCCCCCGGAAGACTGAATCGTTTGTTTGCGGATTGCCGACGTCGCTCTGAATGTGTGGCGATTGTTCAGCAATGTAAAAACCAACGACTCAAACGTACCCCACTTTAGAGGGGTGTGCCATGAAGTTTGTTGAAGTCCGTGTTAAGAAAAATACACATGAAACGTGGGGACTTGTCGGGCGCGCGACATGCTGGAAGAGGGGCATCCGCAGATCAGGAGACCGCAATGCCCACCCAGCCAGGCCGTTCAGAAACCGATACGACACAGCCCGCCAGTCCGAAAGCCCAGCCCGAGCCTGCCAAGCGCAAGCCCGGCGACCCGCTGGTGCCACGCGATACCCGCCCGAATCCAGCCGAGCAGAATGAGCCGCCCGTCGAAAACGTGTGAGCCCGAGGGCCTGCACCTCAGACCAGGCACATGTCGGAGACTTCCTCGTCCGACAAACCCCAGGTGGTGGCGTCTTCCACGGTGACGATGGAATCGTCGGACTTGCCCAGGCTGATGCGCTCCGGGCGCACGCGTGTCTTGGTGTTGCCCGAATAGAAAACGACCACGTCCGGCTTGAGCGCAGACGCCTCGTTCTGGTGAACCACCACGCCCAATCGGTTGGTGCGCAGTTTGACCAGCGTGCCGACAGGGTAGATGCCTACGCTGCGCGTGAAGGCCTGAAACACGGTGCGATCGAACTGCGTGTCGGTGCGTGCCATCATGTATTTCAGCGCCTGCGCGGGCGACCATGCATGGTGGTACGGACTGCTCGACGTGAGCGTGTCGTACACGTCGCAGATGGCGCCCATCTTGGCCCACAGGCTAATAGCCTCGGCCTTCTGAGCGTCAGGGTAACCACTGCCGTCAATGCGCTCGTGATGGTGCAGGCAGATTTCGCGGGCAATCTCGCTGAACTGGCCGGTACCCTGCAGCAGGTGATGGCCGCCCACGGCGTGGGTCTGCAGCAGCGCCAGTTCGTCCTTGGTCAGCGCGGTGCTCTTATCGAGCAGCGTGCGCGGCATGGCCGATTTGCCGATGTCGTGCACCAGCCCGCCCAGCCCGCATTCGCGGATCTCGTCTTCAGGCAAGCCCAGCGTCTTGGCCAGCGCAACCATCAGCGCGCAAACGGCAAACGAATGCAGATAGGTGTAGTCGTCCTTGTTCTTCAGCCGCGCCAGCGCAATCAGCGCATACGAATTGCGTGCCAGCGAGTTCGACACGTCATCCACCAGCAGCAGCGCCTTTTCGGTTTCCAGCGCCCGGCCCATGCGGGCTTCGGAAAACATGTGGCCAAGCGTCGCCTTGCCGTTCTGCATCAGCTGCTGGGCGTGCTTCCACTCTTCCTTGAGCGACGTCGGCGTGATCGGCGGCCGCGCGGCCACGGTCTCCCGCGTGAGCGGCTCGGGCGCGGGCGCCGGGGCCGGTGCAGGCATCAGCGTCTCTGACATGACGTCTTCGCCGCGCTCGGGGTCGATCCAGATCTCGGTGATACCCGCCTTGCGGATGTCGTCAATCTGGCCCTGGTGCGACAACTGGAATTGCGCACGCCAGAACGGATGCTTGAGCCAGGAACCGCCCAGCTTCATCACAAACATGCCGACACGCAATTGGCTCGCATCGATTCGCTTCATACCCTGCCTACCTCGGCTCGAAGTCCGGTTTTTTGATTGAATTAGGGGAGCGGCGTGCCAGCCGACACTGGCTCGTGTTTCGCAGTCTAGGCGTTTTAAGCTGGTGGATGCTCTGGTCCTTCAGCGCGCCAAACCGCGCTTGGCTTATCGGCAAGCCTGAGCAAAACTTGAGGCGAATGTGGATTGGGCGGCGCGTGGCATACCGCAGCCTTGGCAAGCAAACGCCGCAACACCGGCTGTGGCGGCGGTCGAATCAAACAGGTGATGCGTCAAGACCCTCGCCTGTCGGGCTGGCAGGCCGACGCGGGAGGGGTACACTAGACTTCAAGGATGCGCATCCGACATGACTCAAGATCCCACCTCTCAACGCAAGCAGCAGAACGCCGATGACTTCGCGCTCAACCGCGACGCCATCCGGTGGCTCGCGTCCCTGCCCGACGAGGTGCGGCCGATCGAACTCGGCCGGAAGTTTCCGCGCATCATCAACACCATCGCCGCCAAGTGGGCGGATTTCATCGGCTGCCGCCGCTACCTGAACAGTCTGCAGATCGACGACCGTGGCGGCCGCCAGGGATTTCCGTTCGAAATCGTCCAGGAAATCTGCACGCTGCGCGAGTACTTCGACTCGCTGTATCCGCCGGACAAGGACCTCTGGCAGAAGGCCATCGACGCCAACAAGCGCTGACGCGCCGGCACCTCCACCAAAGCAAAGCGGCCCACATTCGGGCCGCTTGTCATTTGCACGGGCAGGCTGCAGATCAGGAAGCGGAATCCGGCCCCGATGCCAGCTTGTTGAGCAGCGCCAGCAGCGTGTGCCGCTCATCCTTAGAAAGATGCGCCGTCACGCGGGCGTCGTGTGCGGTAACGGCGCGGGTGATTTCGTCAAGAGTGGTCGCCCCCTTGGCGGTCAACACGAGCCGGAACGCGCGCTTGTCCTTGGGCGAGGGCTGGCGCTCAACCATGCCCATGTCTTCCAGCGTGTCGACCAGCAGCACCGCGCCGGAGCGCGCCACGCCCAGGATGTTGGCCAGCTCCGTCAGCTTGAGGTTCGGGTTATGCGCAATCACGGTCATGGCCGAGAAGCGCGGCGGCGTGATGTTCCATGCGTGCAGCGAGCGCACGAAATCTTCGTAGATGTGCAGTTGTGCGCGGCGCACGGCATAGCCAACCAGCCCGTCGAGCGCGCCATACTCCACGTCCGCCAGATGCGGGTTGAAGTGCCCCGAAGGGGCCACGGCGGGATACAGGTCGTCTGCTTTGGGGGTGCGCGGCATGGCGGTGTCGATGGGGAAAGACCCCTCGATTATCGTCGGCGATGCGCCCGCCGGCCACGCACCCGCGCGCGTTTCAGTTCAACAATTTCCATTTGCCGTGGTCGATGGTCAACAGCACGCGGCCGCGGGCGTCAAAGCCGAAATGATCCGTGGCCGTGTAGTTGAGCACGCCATGCGAAACAACAATGTCGTGCTCCGATTCCAGCGCGCTCTTCAGCGCCTGGCGGAACTCCGGCGTGCCCGGCTTGGCCTTCTTGAGCGCCACCGGCACGATGCGCTGGAGCACCTGCAGCGCATCCCACGTGTGGGCGCCGAACTGCGTGCGCGTGTCGGGCCCGTTGGCCTTTTCATAGCGCGTCACGTATTCGAGGGCGGTCTTCTTGCTCGGGTGGCTGTCGGGCAATTGCTCGGCCACGATCACGGGGCCCGCCGGCAGGATGGCCCCGTCGACCGTCTTGCCGCCGATGCGGATCAGGTCTTTCGTGGCCGCGCCGTGGGTCTGATAGATCGGCCCCGCATAACCGCGGTCGCGCAACGCGGTGTGCGGCAGCGCTGCGCCGGTGCCCGCGCCGGCCACGAGGATCGCATCGGGCTTGATGCTGACCAGCTTGGCGACCTGCCCTGTCACGCTGGTGTCTGCGCGGGCATAGCGTTCTACGTCAACGATCTTGATGCCGCGCGGCGTGGCGGCGGCAGTGAAGTCCTTGAGCCAGCTCTCGCCGTACGCATCGGCAAAGCCGATGAAGCCGACGTTCTTGATGCCGGACGCCGCCATGCGCGTGGCAATCGCCTCGGCCATCAGCGAGATGGGCTGCGCAAGCCGGTAGGTCCAATCGCCCTTGCCCGGCTTCAGCTCGACCGGCGCCAACGCCAGTTGCGGCGTGTGCGATTCGGTGGCGACTTCGGCAATCGCAATCGACGGTGCCACCGCCGACGAGCCAACGATGATGTCGACGTGCTCTTCCGTCACGAGCTTGCGCGCCAGGCGCGTGCCGGTGCTTGGGTCTGAGGCGTCATCCACGACCACGAGGCGCAGCTTTTCGCCGCCGATGGTATCCGGATAGAACGCCAGCGAATTCTTCTGCGTGATGCCGAGCGATGCCGACGGCCCTGTCGTCGACAGGCTCACGCCAACGACGATTTCGGCATGGGCAGCGGTGGCGAGCAACAGCGCAGCAGCGGCGCAGATGGTGCGGCGGATGATCATGGGTCCCCTCATTTTTTCTGGCGTTTGAACGGCTCGGTGTTTAAGGCGCGGCGCGGCATGGGCGGCTGATCGCGCAGCGATTGCGGATCGAAGCCGGCCAGCTTTTTGTAGCGCATCGCAATCCCTTCCAGCTCGGCGCGCGGGATCACGTCATCGATGCGCGCGAAGCCTTGGGGCGCGCGCTCATGCGCGAGTTGCATGACCTGCTCCGGCCCATTGAGGCGGTTGCGCAGCACGATGCCCGCCGTGCGCGGCAGGCGATCGGCCTCGTACTCGCGCAGGGCAACGCCGGTGTCGCGCGTGGCGAGCAGGCAATCGACCAACGCGCGCGCATCGAGAATCGCCTGGGCGCTGCCGTTCGAGCCGATCGGATACATCGGGTGTGCCGCGTCGCCCAGCAGCGTAGCGCGGCCGAAGGTCCAGCGTGGCAGCGGGTCTTTATCGACGAGCGGGAATTCGTACACGGCCTGCGCGCCGTCGATCAAAGCCGGGATGTCGATCCAGCTCCATTTCCAGTCGGCGAAGGCGCTGCGGAAGATCGCGCGGTCGACCTCTCGGTTCCAGTCGCTGCGCGGCGGTGCCTCGTCGGGCACGCGCAGCTCGGCAATCCAGTTGATGCGTGAGCGGCCCTGCTGGCGCAGCGGTTCGGAGATCGGATAGGCGACGAACTTCTGGTCTTGGTGGCCCGCCATGAACATGGTGCGGCCATCCAGATACGGCTCGGCTTCAGTCACTGCACGCCACAGCATGCGGCCCGCAAAACGCGGCGCATCGCCGCTCGGGTAAAAGTGCCGGCGCACGGCAGAGTGGATGCCATCTGCGCCGACCAGCACGTCGGCCGAGGATTCGACAACGGTGTCGTTGGCGCGATCACGCAGCGTGAAGCGCACGGGGCCGCCCTTCTCGCCCATCGATTGAACCGCCTCGAAGCTGTGCCCGAGGCGGATGCACCCCGCGCCGAGCCGCTCGGTCACGGCATCGGCCAGCGCCATCTGGAATTCGCCACGATGAATGGAGAACTGCGGCCAGTCGTAGCCTGCGGCTAGCCCGCGCGGCTCGTGCCAGATCGGCTGGCCGAACCGGTTGTAATAAGCCAGTGCGGAGGTACGAATCGCCAGCGCACTCAGCGTGTCTTCCAGCCCCAGTTCGCACAGCTGGCGCGCGGCGTGCGGCAGCAGGTTGATGCCAACGCCCAGGGGCCGCAGCGTCTGTACGGCCTCCCACACCTCCACCTCGAAACCTTGCCGCTCCGCCATCAACGCGAGCGTCAGGCCACCAATGCCCGCCCCGATGATGGCGATCTTCATGGCTGTCTCCCTGAAATTTGTTGCAGTCTATAACGAATCTCAACGGCCTCCTGCCAGCGACATATCAGGGCAAATACCTAGACGAACGCAGCTGAATGCGGCGCGTTGCTCGCTTGACGCTCTGTGAGATATCACAATACCATCACTCGACTTTTACGAAATTCGAGGCCGCCGCGATGTCGCGTCCGATCAAGCTGGTTTCCGGTTCTGCCAAACCCGCGTCTGCATCTGCACCGTTTGCCGTTGAACCCGACGCGCATGCGCCCAAGGGCGCCGCCATGCGTGAACTCGCCTACAACGAGATCAAGCGCCGCATCATGGCGTGCGAATTCCGCCCCGGCGAGCCGCTCAACGAAGCGCAGCTCGGCACGATTCTGGGTCTGGGCCGCACGCCGATTCACCAGGCGCTGCATCGTCTGGAGGTGGAGGGGCTGGTGCAGATCCTGCCGCGCAAGGGCGTGCTGGTGACGCCGCTGTCGCTCAACGACGTGCTCGACATGATCGAGGTGCGCGCCACCAACGAGATCCTGTGCGTAACGCTGGCCGCCGAACGCGCCCACCCCGCAGATTTCGAGGCCATGCGCGCCATCGTCGATGCATCGCCCGCGCTGATCGAGCACCGTGACATTGCCGCGCTGGCCGCGCTGGACCTCAAGTTCCACCTCGCCATTTCCGCTGCCTCGCGCAACCGCGTGCTGGCCGAACTGCTGCGCGGCCTGCACGAGAAGCAGGCGCGCTTCTGGTTCCTCTCGCTGTCTGAGCCGCAACACCTGCAGAACGTGTACGACGAGCACCTCGCCGTGCTCGATGCGCTGGAGCGCCGCGACGTGCCCGCAGCGCGTGAAGCCATTCGCGAGCACATCGACGAGTTCCGCCGCACGATCATCCGCACGCTCTGACCCCGATTTCCCCCGTTTGTTTTTTCCGCCTCTTCCGGATTCCGCATGACCACGCTGCACCTGAACCTGATTGGCCACGGCCCCATCGACGTGACCGTGGACCACCTTGTCATTGCCGGCTGGACCGGCCGCGATGCCGAAGCCGTTGAACACCACATCGCTGAGCTTGAAGCGATCGGCGTGGCGCGTCCGGCGCGCGTGCCGTGCTTCTACCGCGTGTCGGCCTCGCTGCTGACCACCGACGCCACCGTGGAGATTCCTGGCGCCGATTCGTCCGGCGAAGCGGAGTTCGTGCTGTATTCCACGCCGATGGGCCTGCTGGTCGGTATCGGTTCGGACCATACCGACCGCAAGGTCGAAGCCTATGGCGTGACCGTCTCCAAGCAGATGTGCGCCAAGCCCGTGAGCCGCGATGTGTGGCGCTTTGAGGCGCTAGCCGACCATTGGGACAGCCTGCAGATGAAGACCTGGCGCACCCGCAACGGCCACACCGCGCTGTACCAGGAAGGCGGCGTGACGCGCATGCTCGACCCGCGCGACCTCATCCGCCGCTACACCGGCAACGACACGCTGCCGGTCGGCACGGCCATGTTCTGCGGCACGCAGCCCATCATCGGCGAACTCGGTTTTGGCGAGGCATTCGACATGGCCCTGATCGACCCGGTGTCGGGCACCGAGCTGCGCCATCGCTATGCTGTTGACACGCTGCCTGTTGAAGGCTGAAGCGCACCACCCAACGGAGACCACCGCATGATGACGCCCCGCCCGAACATGATCCGCGCACTGGCCGCTGACCTGGCCGCCAGCCGCACCACCAGCGTCGCGCTGACCGAAGCCGCACTGGAGCGCGCCGAATCGCACCGCGCCGCTGGCGGTGCCGCCTATGTGAGCATCGACGTGCAAGCCGCACTGGCCATGGCGCGCGCCGCCGATGCCGCGCGTGCGGCAGGCAACGTGCCCTCGCTGCTGGCGGGGTTGCCGGTGTCGATCAAGGATCTGTTTGACGTGGCCGGCCAGGTGACGGCAGCCGGTTCGCGCGCCCTGGCTGGCCAGCCGTGCGCCACTGCCGATGCAGCCGCGGTGGCGCGCCTGCGTGCAGCCGGCGCCGTGCTGCTCGGCCGCACCAACATGAGCGAATTTGCGTTCTCGGGCCTGGGCCTGAACCCGCACTACGGCACACCGCGCACACCGGCCGATGGCGCGCGCGCGGCGGGCGGCTCCACATCGGGCGGTGCCGTCTCCGTTGCGGGTGGCATGGCTGTGGCGGCACTGGGTACGGACACCGGCGGCTCGATCCGCATTCCGTCCGCATTCTGCAGCCTGACGGGCTTCAAGCCGACCGCGCGCCGCGTGCCGATGACAGGCGCCGTGCCGCTGTCCACGTCGCTCGATTCGGGCGGCCCGCTCGCCAATTCGGTCGACTGCTGCGCCATCGTCGATGCCGTGCTGAGCGGCGAGTCGGGCAACGACGCATTCGACACCTCAGCTGTACCACTGGCTGGGTTGCGTTTTGGCATCACACAGGACTTTGTCGGCGCAGACCTCGACAACACGGTCGCCGTTGCATTCAACCGCGCTGTTGAACAGCTCGAACGTGCCGGCGCACACATCGTGCGTTTTGAATTTCCCGAGCTGCTGCAACTGCCCGAGATCAACAGCGGCGGCGGCTTCTCGGCGGCGGAGTCGTGGGCATGGCATCGCTCGCTGCTCGCTCGTGCAGAAGCCCAGTACGACCCGCGCGTCGCCACGCGTATCCGCCGTGGTGAACAGATGAGCGCGGCCGCATACATCGACGTGATCGACGCGCGCGCGCGCATGATTGCCGCCGCCCGCAAGCGCTTGGGCAACTTCGATGCATGGCTGATGCCGACGGTTGCCATCGTGCCGCCCGAAGTCGCACCGCTCGAAGACGACGACGCTGCGTTCTTCCGTGTCAACGCACTCACGCTGCGCAATCCGAGCGTGATCAATTTCCTGGATGGCTGCGCGCTGACGCTGCCGGTACACGCCGCCGGCGAACTGCCGGTCGGCCTGTCGCTCTGCGGTCTCGCCAACGACGACGCGCGCATCCTGCGCGTTGGCCGGGCGGTGGAGGCTGCCCTGCGGCGTTGATCGACTAGCCAGAACATTCCCCGCCTGCGCCCGGGCCGCGCAGGCGGTATCCCAAGCCAAGAAAAAAGGTGCGCTGCAGACGCGCCGGGCCCAACTCATGCCTGCGTTTCGTGCAACACAGCAGCACACGAAGCGCCGGCGCCCTCACACGCTATTGGAGGAAACCATGTCGCAAACCCAAGCCCTGGCGGCCACCCCAACGGACCCGGCCAGCCGCCCACTCCCCAGCACCGAGCTGGACGCCACCTACCGCCGCATTGCGTACCGCCTGGTGCCGTTCCTGGTGGTGCTGTTCATCCTCGCGTGGATCGACCGCGTCAACGTCGGCTTCGCCAAGTTGTCGATGTTGCAGGACCTGCAGTTCAGCGAAGCGGTGTACGGCCTGGGCGCCGGCATCTTCTTCATCGGCTACTTCCTGTTTGAAGTGCCGAGCAACCTGCTGCTGGAAAAGATCGGTGCACGCAAGACGTTGGCGCGCATCACCATCCTGTGGGGCCTGGCGTCGATGGCGATGATCTACGTGAAGACGCCGACCTCGTTCTACGTGATGCGCTTTCTGCTGGGCATTTTTGAAGCCGGCTTCTTCCCGGGCGTGGTGCTGTACCTGACGTACTGGTTTCCCTCCGCACACCGCGCGCGCATCAACGGCCTGTTCATGACCTCGTTTGCGATTGCGGGCGTGGTGGGCGGCCCGATTGCCGGTTTCATCATGAGCCGCATGGAAGGCGTGGGCCACCTCGCCAACTGGCAATGGCTGTTCCTGCTCGAGGGCATTCCGTCGGTGCTCGCCGGCTTTGCCGTGCTTGCGTGGCTGCCCGAAACGCCTCGTCAGGCCAAATGGCTTTCCGCTGCAGAACAAGATGCCGTGGTGCGCGCCGTTGAAGTGGAAAACCGCGACCCTGCCAAGCATGCCTCGTTTGGTGCGGCACTGGCCAATGCTCGCGTGTGGATCTGCGCAGCCATCTACTTCTGCGTGGTCAGCGGCAACGCCACCATTGCTTTCTGGACGCCGTCGATCATCAAGGAGCTGGGCGTACAGGGCAATTTCCGCATCGGCCTGATCTCGGCCATTCCGTTCATCGCAGGCACGATTGCGATGGTGTGGAACGGTGCGCATTCCGATCGCACGGGCGAACGCCGCATGCACTGCGCAATCGCAGCCGTCATCGCAGCCGCCGGTCTGGTGGCAACTGGCGCAATGCTGGGCTCGCCAGTGCTTGCGCTAATCTCGCTGACGGTCGCCGCCATCGGCATCCTCGCCGCGTTCCCGGTGTTCTGGTCGATCCCGGCCGTGTTCCTGGCCGGCACTGCAGCCGCAGGCGGCATCGCCCTCATCAACTCCATCGGCAACCTGGCCGGCTTCGTCGCGCCGTACATGATCGGCTGGTTGAAGACGAGCACAGGGCACCTCTCCGCTGGCCTCTACTTCGTAGCCGCGCTGGAGCTGGGCGCCGCCGTGCTGGTCATCCTGGGCACGCGCAAACACTAAGCACTTACGCAAACGAAGCATCGTGGCGCCAACCTCAGCGCCGCGATGGTTTGGCCGTACCCTGCCCTAGATGGCGCCTTGAATTTCTGTAAGCGGGCGGAAACAAGAAGGAGACCTGTCTGAGCGCAGCGAGTTTGCCTCCTTCTCCGCCCGGTTACAGAAATTCAAGGAGTCTTTCGCCATCTCGGGCGCGCCTTTCTTTGCTTACCTTTCTTTGGCAAGACAAAGAAAGTAAGTCGGCCCCGGCAGGGGACGAAACCAGGGATGCACCATCAACACCAAAAACCCCACAAGCAAGGTCCCAAACCCCACCCACGAAGTTCCACACGCCACCCCTAGACGTTCCGAACCCCGCCAACGCAGTCCCAAACCCCACTGATGAGGTTCCGAACCCGCCCAAAGCGGTTCCGAACCCCATTCACGGCGTTTCGAACACCAAGGGCCAAGGGCCAAACCCAACAAATGCAGTTCTGAACCCCACGGATGCGGTTCCGAACGTCAGCAATGCCGTTCCGAACCCCATCAGAGAAGTGCGGAACCCCAAACCCGGCGTTACGGACCTTAACCGGCCACCTTGTAGCCCATCCGAACACCACCCCAGTGGCGACCCTTGACGTAAATCGGCGCCGACACATCCTTCATCATCGCAAACGTCCCGTTCCCCATATCGCGACGATACGTCTGCAACAGGAACGCCTCGGTATTGCGCGCCGCCCCCAGCCCCGTACGATCAGTGAACAGCCGGCGGTTGCGGCTGTTGGCAGCGTTCCAGGCCGGATCGCTGCCCTGCGGCTGCGAGAACTTCAGGTTGTGCGTCGGCAGATAGCCATTGGTGTCGACCGCCGCACAAAACACCACGCGAGGATCCAACTGGAGCAAAGGCTCCTGCACAGCAGGCAATACACGATCAGTGAACGCCGTAAACCGCGTCATATGCTGCGGCGGATCGGTATTCGGCACCGGCGCATAAGCGCGGTCGAACAAATCGCCTTCGCTGATATCACCCCGCGCCAGGGCCGATTCAAACAACGCACTGATCTTGCCGGCCGCGCCCTGCACCGCTTCGATAAACGGCGTATCGGCGCTCTGCACGCCCGTTGAAGCCGTCAACCGGATCAACGTTTCCGACGCCCCAAGCAAGCCCGAAAGCTGCCGTTGCGCGTTGTCGATGTTGTGGCTCGATTGCTTCACACCCTCGGCCATCGCATCCACCTCCCGCGCAAGCGATGCGCATTCGCCTTCGATGGCGGCGGTGGATTCCGCAATGCTCGTCGCCTCAACGTCAAAGCGCGCGATGGCCTCGCCCGCCACGCCAATCACCGCGCCAATCGCCTGCGTGCCGGTATCCACACGCTGGGCGCGTGCCACGTTCGCGCTGCTGTCGCCGATGAGCTTGTCGGTCTGGCCGGACAAATCCGCCAAGGTGGTTTCGATCCGCTGCGTCGCTTCGGCGGTCTGCCCCGCGAGCTGCTTCACCGCACCGGCCACCACTGCAAAGCTGCGGCCCGATTCGCCCGCACGTGCAGCTTCAATCGCAGCATTGATCGCCAGCAGATTCGTTTGCCTGGCAATCTGCGAAATCTGCTCGGATGCCTGCGCCACCTGGACCAGCGCTTCACGCAGCGCAGCAATCTGCTGCTCCATGCTCGCCACGCCAACGGCAAGCTCGCGAATGTCGCGCAGCGATGCATCGACCGTTGCACGCGAGCCGCTCACCTCCTCACTGGCATGCGAGGCGACTTCGCGCGCATGCCGCGCTGCCACAGCGATGTCGTGGTTGCCGCGCATGGTGACGTCGGCAGCATTGCGCAACTGATCGAACACATCGGCCTGCCGGCGCAGCCGCACGGCCACGTCTTCCACATTGCCGGATACCTCGCAGATGCCCATGCCCACGCGGCCGGCCTCTTCCGCAATACGGGCGACAAGTTCGGGAGGGGCTTTCGGGCCGCGGCCCCAGGCAAATGGCTTCACGTGCGGTGGTCTCCAGATGTCGTTGTTGTGTGTGCGCTCGCGCTGATGGCGAAGCAACCCTCTGTGGGGAGTATCGGCGCGGGCGGTCCGCGCTTGAGCCACGCTACCCGCCCCGGCTTACGCGGGCATTACATGCGCCTTGCGCAGCACTACGCCTGGGCGGAACGGTCGCGACGCAGCCGGGCCTCGTAGGCGGCGGCCGTCATTGGGGGGCCGAACAGGAAGCCCTGCAACTTGTCGCACCCCGCGGCTTGCAGGAACTCGGCCTGCTCCAGCGTCTCGACACCCTCTGCCGTGACGGTCATGTCCAGCGACGCGGCCATCGCGACCACGGCGCGCGAGATCACCACCGAATCGCGATGGCGCGGAATGCCCGAGACGAACGAGCGATCCACTTTCAGGTTGTCGATCGGGAAGCGCTGCAGATACGACAGCGACGAATACCCCGTGCCGAAATCGTCGATCGAGATGCGAATACCCAGCGCCGTGAGTGCGTCGAGCATCGGCATCACCGCGGCGGTGTCGCGCATGAGCAGACCCTCGGTAATCTCCATCTCCAGCGCGCTCGCGGGCAAACCCGCTTCGGTCAGGCAGCGCGAGATGGTCGGCACGAGCCCCTCGCCAAACTGGCGCGGCGACAGGTTCACGGCGACAAAGAACTCCGGCATGCACGTGGCACGCCAATGCGCCGCCTGGCGGCACGCCTGCGCCAGCACCCATTCGCCGATGTCGCCGATGAGCCCGGAGTCTTCAGCCACCGGAATGAATTCGGCGGGCGACACTTCGCCCAGCTCGGTGCTGTGCCAGCGCAGCAGCACTTCAGCGCCGACGATGTCCATCGACGTGGCATCGACGATGGGCTGGAAGCGCAGCGACAGCTCGCCCGCTGACAGTGCGCGGCGCAGGTGGTATTCCAGCTGGAAGCGCCGTTGCGCGCGCTGCGACAGGCGCGCGGTGTACACGCGATGCTGGTTGCGGCCGTTCTGCTTGGCGTTGTACATGGCGGCATCCGCGCAACGCAGCAGTGTGGCGGCATCGTTGCCATGCTCTGGGTACACCGCGATGCCGATCGACGCGCCCAGGTAATACTCCGTGCCACTCGTCGAGAACGGCTGCGCGATTGAATGGACGATGCGCTTGGCCAAGCGCTCCGCCTCACCCAACGAGCGCACGTTGTCGAGCAGCACGACAAACTCGTCTCCGCCCAGGCGCGCCAGCGTATCGCTCTGGCGCACGCAGGCCGACAGGCGTTGCGCGACGATGCGCAGCAGGTGGTCACCGGCTTCGTGGCCGGCTGTGTCGTTCACCTTCTTGAAGCCATCCAGATCGAGGAACAGCACGGCGACCTGGCGTGCCTCGCTGGGCTCGCTGGCGGCCCGCTCCATCACTGCCTGCATGCGCTGAGAGAAATAGGCGCGGTTGTACAAGCCGGTGAGCGCATCACGCTGCGCGAGGAAAGTGAGCTGCTGCTGGGCCGCGCGCGCGGGCCCGATATCGTTGAACGAGATGAGCACGGCCGAGGGGGCATCGTCGCCGGGGCGCACGATGGGCAGCACGTTTTCGTGCACCCACACAATGTCGCCGTCCACCAGTTCCAGGCCGACGGTCAAGCCGAGCAGCGGCCGGCCGGTGGTCAAGACCACGCGCGTGGGACGCTCATTGAGCGGGATCTCGCTGCCGTCTTCGCGCAACGAACGGCGCATCAGCGCCAGGTGGCTGGTGCCCACCGGCGACAGGTTGCCCGCCCGGAGAATGCGCCGCGCGCTCGGGTTGCACGCGAGGATGGTGCCGTCGGCCGCCTGCACAACGATGCCTTCGGTCAGGTTGTCGACGGCCAGGCGGTAGCGTTCTTCGCTCTCCTGCAGATCGCGCGCGATATGTGCTTTCTGCACCGCCACGCCGATGATGTCGGTAATGCCATCGAGCAGCCCCATGGCGTCGCGCGTGGGCGCACGCGGGGTGTCGTAGTAGATGCCCATCGCGCCGATCATCTGCGCGTTGTCGCCGCGGATGGGCGTGGACCAGCACGCTCGCAGGCCCAGCGGCGCAACGATGTCGCGGTAGCCATCCCAAAGCGGATCGGCGTCGATGTCTTCCACCACCACGGTCTTGTTCAGGAACATGGCCGTGCCGCACGAACCGACCGAAGGACCAATCGCGATCCCGACCAGCAACTGCGAGAGCAGGAAAGGCAGCGACGGTGCTATGGCTTGTGTGATGTGCTCGCCGTCGCTGCTCAGCAACACAGAACACATCGCGCCGTCATCGAGCAGCGCCTCCACCAGCCGGCATACCTCGGCCAGCAGGTCAGGCAGCGGCACGTTGCGCGAGCTGAGTTCAAGGACGGTTTTTTCGCAGCGCAGCAATTCCTTGGCGCGCGCGGTTTCAGCGGCCAGTGCCCGGTAATTGGCTTCGGATTCGCGCAGGGCTTGTTCGGCCTGCTTGCGCTGGGTGATGTCGCGTGCCACCACCTGGATGGCGGTGCGCCAACCAAGCTGCACCGGCGCGGAAAGCACCTCGACTTCCACTGGGGTGCCATCGCAACGCAGCAAGGTCTGCTCAACAGGCGGCAAGCCGGCGCCGTGCGTGACCATCCACTCGCGGCGTTGCCGGGCAAGGTGCGTCGAATTGTCGTGGACGAACTCATCCAGTTCGCGACCGACGATGTCGCGGGCCGTTTCCGCCCCAAACAGCCGAACGCCCGCCTCGTTGACGAAAACGATAATGTCGTCCGCCACGATGTACAGCGCGTCCGGCATTTGCCGGACGAGCGCCTCGTAACGGTCATCAGCAAGCGGCAACGGCCTGGGGCTGTCCTGGTCGATCACATCCGGTTCGGGACGGTCAGGCCGCTCAGCAGAGGTGGCGTCCATATCTGGGTTGTTTTTCAAGATATCGACCAACGTGTCGGGAAAGTTAAGGCGTTTGGCTGCCTTTCCCCACTTCAGGGTGGGGCAAATGGCGGATGTGCGGTTAAGCGGCACGCCAGTTGCGGCACAATGCCCGCACGGCGTTCTTGCGCAACTGTTCGCACCTTTGCCTTATGCAATCGTTTTCGTCTTCCGTCGGCCACGTGGCCGGCCTGTTTTCGCGACGTTCCCTGCTGGCCGACGGGCTGGTGGAAGCTGCCGTGCAATTTCGCGACGGACAGATCGCCAGCTGTGATGCCAACCCGACGCGCGGCATGATCGACTGCGGCGACCTGCTCGTGCTGCCCGGGATCGTCGACCTGCACGGCGATGCCTTCGAACGCGCCGTCATGCCCCGCCCCGGCGTGGCCTTTCCCTATGAAACCGCGCTGGCCGACGTTGACGGCCAATTACTTGCCAGTGGCATCACCACCGAATTCCACGGCGTGACGTATTCCTGGGAGGGTGGCTTGCGTGGCCGCGCCTACGCCGTGCGCATGCTGGACACCCTCGACGCCATGCGCCCGCATCTGGGGGCCCAGCATTTGATGCACCTGCGCTTCGAACTGCACCACGCCGACGGCGTTGCCGACGCGCTGGCCTGGATGGAGGCCGGCCGCGTGCACTTCCTGTCGTTCAACGATCACCTGCCAGGAATGCGCGACAAGCTGGACGACGCGCGCAAGCTCGCACAATACGCCGATCGCGCCGAGTGCGACATCGACACGTTCCTCGCCCGGTTGCATGCCGCCGCCGTCAACGCCACGAGGCTCGCCGAAGTGACTGGCACGCTGGCGCGGGCAGCGCAGCAACGCGGCATCTGCATGGCTTCACACGACGAGCCCGACATTGCCACGCGCAACACGTTCCACGCGCACGGCTGCACCGTCACCGAATTTCCGTTAACCGAGGAGGTTGCGCAGGCGGCGCGCGCGCATGGCGGACATATCGTCTTCGGCGCGCCCAACGTGGTGCGCGGCGGCAGCCACAACGGCGCACCGAATGCGGCGGCCATGGTGGCCGCGGGCCTGGGCACCGTGCTGGCATCCGACTATTACTACCCCGCGCTGCTGGCCGCGCCGTTCAAACTGGCCGAGCGCGGCGTGGTACCGCTGGCGGAGGCCTGGGCGCTGGTGGCAGCCAACCCGGCAGAAGCCGCGGGGCTGGCGGATCGCGGCGTGCTGGCGACTGGCCTGCGCGCCGATGCCATCGTGGTGGATGATCGCCGCCCGGGCCTGCCGCGTGTGGTGGCGGCCGTGGTGGGTGGACGGCTGCGCCATGCTGCCGGGCAGTTGCCGCTGATCGGCTGAACCACGCCATGGAGCAAGCGCTGGCACCTTTACCGTCAGCCTGGCGGTATGCGCTCTACCTGCTGCCGCCCGAGCCCTGGTACGGACTGGGCACGCGCTGGATCGGCCGCTGCGCCCGCTCCGACACCGCCATCGCTGCTGATGAGCGCGAGGCGTTTGTCCGCGAAGCCGGCATCGACCTCGCCACGCTCGACAGCTGGACGGAAGCGCCACGCCAATACGGCCTGCATGCCACGTTCAAGCCGCCGTTCCGCCTGGCAAGCGATCGCACCGTCAATGAGCTGGACGCCGCGCTGCGCCGCTTCGCGCAGCAGCAGCAAGCCTTCGTAATCGAACCGGCCTTGCAGACGTTGCGAGGCTTTCTCGCTTGGCGGCTGCGTCATGGCGACCCTGCGCGCGACACGCTCCATCAGTTCGCCGATGCGTGCGTCGCCGAGTTCGATGCCTTTCGCGCGCCGCCTCCGCCCACTGAATTAGCGCGCCGTCGTCGTGCGGGCCTGTCCGATGCGCAAGAGCGCCATCTGCAGCGCTGGGGCTATCCGTATGTGTTTGGTACGTTCACATTCCACATCACGCTGACCGGCCGGCTCGACCATGCCGAGCAGCTTGCGTGTTATCGCGCACTGGAAGCCACGCGCGTGGTGCTGCCAGCTGCCATGCCCATCGATCACATCGCGTTGTTCTCGCAGCCCGCGCCGGAAGCGCCGTTCACGGTGGCACGTGTGTACCGGTTTGATGGGAGCACGGAAGACTTCGACGCTGCGCAGAGCGCGCTCAGCGCTTGAGTTCGACCACGTCGATCACCTCCGTCTGGCCGTGCTGCTCAACCTCCTGGCGCATCACGACGGCCGCTTCGGGGCAGTACCAATCGGTGATGTGCGCCACCGTCGGGTCGGGCTCAAGCGTTTCATTGCCCAGCCGCAGCACACCGAGGCGCGCCGTGCGCGTGTAGCGGATCGGCCGGCACTGCAACTCGCCGACCACGGTGTTCATCGGCTGCGGCGGCCCGACCTCGCGCTCCGACACCTCCACCTTGGCGCGCTCGGCCCGCATGCGCCCGACCGAAATCCCCAGCCGCGGTGACACCACATCGAAATCGAAGCTGGACTCATACGTATCGCCGGGCAGCATCTCGGCTTCGGGCGCCAGGCCAGCGCCATACAGGAACATGCCGGAAATGGCAGTGCTCACGGTGCCGATCAGATCAGCATGTTCACTCTGCGCAAACACCCGGCCGTTGATGCTGACGATGCGCGTGACCACGCCAGCCTCGTCCACCAGCAGCTGGTGCTCCTGCACCGTCTCGATAGGCCGGCCACCCAGCGCCACGAGGCCCGATTTGGCGTAGATGTGCAGACCGATTTCGCAGCCGTCCTGCATGTCGCGATTGACGTCGTGCAAGGTGAACTCGACGATCATCGGCGTCTTGCCGTTGCCGTCCAGGCGGACGCGGCTGCCGTCGTGCACCCACGGCGCCGTGCATAGCCCCGCCGCATGCGCGGGTAGCGCCAACGCAATCGCCGCCACAGTCGCGGCGGCGTGCCACAAAGAAAAACGCCGATGCATCGGGCGATGCATCAGCGTTTTCATGAACCCGATCGGCACGGGCTTACTGCTTGGGCGCGTCCTTCTTGTTGGCGCCCTCGCTGTACGGGTCAAACTTGCCGCCGGCCTTGGCGCCCTGGCTATACGGGTCGAACTTCTCACCGGCCTTGGCGCCTTGGGTGTACGTGTCGTACTTGCCCTTCTCGACATTGGCCGGCTGGGCGCCGGGGTTGAGTGCGCTGGCGGTGCTGTCGTTCTTGTTGGCGCCTTGCGAATACGGGTCGAACTTGTCGCCGGCCTTCGCACCCTGTTGGTACGGATCGAACTTGTCGCCGACTTTTGCGCCTTGGCTATAGGGGTCGAACTTCTTCTGGTCAGTCTGCGCGTGGGCCACGGTGCCGATGGCTGCTACGACAGCTACCGCTGCCACGAGGGTAAGACGTTTGTACGGCATCTGAAGCTCCTTTCCTATGGGTCGTTTGGGCTGATCAAATCAAATGGTGCAGCCTCGTTTTGAACGCATCCCGATGTCATGCGCAACTGGCACGTTGGCGCCGGCACCGGGAAACCCCCTCTCCTCGTCGTAAGCTATGGCAAGCGCACAGGAAAGTCAACGCACAGGAACTGCATATTTTTTGGGCAGTTGCGAGCTGAAGCGCAGGCCGATCAGCGGCGTTCCGGCTGGCGGATCGCACGTGGGCCCGTCACCGCAATCAACGCCATGGTGAGCGCCACCACCGACAGCCCCCAGCGCAGGTCGGAGCGATGCGCAATCAACCCGATGATGACTGGACCGATCAGCAAGCCTACGTAGGCAAAGCGCGCCACGGCGGCAATGCCTTCGGCTGCCGGCACGCCCGGCAGGCGCGACGCGGTAATGAAGAAGATCGGCACCATGTTGGCAGCGCCCACGCCCATCAACGCAAAGCCTGTCAGGACAGCAATCGGCGCGGGCCACAGCAGAGCGAGCAGAATCCCGCCCGTTGCCAGCACGCCACTGGCGCCAAGCACACGCATGTTGCCCCAGCGTCCGCGCGCGAAATCGCCGCCGAAACGCGCAAGCGCCATCCCACCTGAAAACGCTGCATACCCCGCGCTGGCAACGGCTTCGGGCGATTGCGCAATCTCGCGCATGTACACGGTCGTCCAGTCGTACATCGCGCCTTCGCCTACCAGCCCCAGGAAGGCCAGCACACCGAGCAGGAACAGCGTGCGGCCCGTGGTCGGATGTGCAGGTTCGCCTTCTGCGTGCACGTGGTCGGGCAGCATGAAGGGGCCGGCACACAAGGCAGCCGCCATGGTGACGAGCGCCATACCGCCGCAATGCACGGCCGGTGGCACGCCCAGTTCCAGCAGCACTCCACCCACCGCCGCGCCTGCCATGCCGCCCAGGCTGAACATACCGTGCAGCGACGAGATGATCGGCTTGTGGTGATTGGCCTCCACGGTGGCGGCCTGCGCATTCATGGCCACGTCGAAACCCGCGTTGGTGATGCCGAACAGCAGCAGCACGGCCAGCAGCGCGGGGTAACTCGGCATTAGCATGATGAGCGCGGTCATGGCACCAAATGCCACGCCGCCCTGCACGCTCGCGCGGCGGGTTCCGACGCGTGCCGCCCACTTGCCCGCAAACTTCATCGCAACGATGGCACCGGCGGCCACCATGAACATCGCCAGCGACAGCGACGCCTCGGACAAGCCGAACCGCGCCTTCACCGTAGGAATGTGAATGCCCCAGGTCGCAAACGTTGCACCGTTGGCGAAAAAGAGAGCCATCGTCGCCGCGCGGGCCGACAGGGGAAGCCGGCGGGGCTGCAACGCGCCGGTAGATTGGACGTATTCGGAAGACATGAAGGACTGCTGGGAAAAACGCGCGGCGCAAACGTGCTGCGCCGCAAAGGCACCATGCTACCGCGCCGGGCTGATAAGCGTATGACGCCGCCCCGCACCAGGCAGGTATGCGGCTTGCGTCACCACGCTCGAATCCACCGCATCGGGAGACCTGCCATGCCCCGCGTGATCTGGAAGGGCGCCGTGAGCTTCGGCCTCGTTCACATTCCCGTTGCGCTGTATCCGGCCACCCGCAGCGACGATCTTGATTTCGACTGGCTCGACCGTCGCACGATGGACCGCGTCGGCTACAAGCGCATCAACAAAACCACCGGCAAAGAGGTGCCGCGCGAGCAGATCGTGCGCGGCTACGCCTACGAGAAAGACCGCTACGTGATCCTGACTGACGAGGACATCCGCGCGGCCAACCCGGTTTCGACGCAAACGGTGGATCTGCTGGCCTTCGTCGATGCGGCGGAGATTCCGTTTCTTTATCTCGATACGCCCTACTTTCTCGCGCCGGACCGGCGGGGTGAAAAAGTCTATGCACTGCTGCGCGAAGCGTTGACGCGCTCGCAAAAGATCGGCGTCGCCAACGTGGTGCTGCACACCAAGCAGCATCTGGCGGCGTTGATTCCGATGGGGCCCGTGCTTGTGCTGCATACGCTGCGCTGGTCCAACGAGGTGCGCGACTGGTCCGAACTCGACGTGCCGGAGGAAGGTGCCAAGGCTGCCAAGCTCACGGCCAAGGAAATCGACATGGCCGAAAAGCTGATCGACGACATGAGCGGTAAGTGGGACCCTGCCGAGTACCACGACACCTTCCGCGACGACATTCTCGCGCTGGTCGACCGCAAGGTGCGCGAAGGCCGCACGGAGTCCGTCGAGCCGATGGAGACCGAAACCGCTGCACCGCGCTCCGGCAACGTGATCGACCTGACCGACCTGCTGCGCCAAAGCCTTGCCAAGCGCGGCAAGGGCAAAGGTGCGTCAAATGACGAAGTGGAAGACGAACCCGCCCCGCGCAAGCGTGCACCACGCAAGGCCGCCGTCAAAACGGCGCGCAAGACGGCCGCGCGCAAGCGCGCATGACACGACGGAACCGACGCCATGCCACGCCATCTCGCCGACTACCGCCGCAAGCGCGATTTCACGCAGACACAGGAACCCGCGGGCGCACGCCGCAAAGCCGACGAGCGGCATGACGATGGCGCCCTGCACTTCGTGATCCAGAAGCACGACGCCACGCGGCTGCACTACGACTTCCGGCTTGAACTCGACGGCACGCTCAAGAGTTGGGCCGTCCCGAAAGGCCCGAGCCTGGACCCGGCCGACAAACGTCTCGCCGTGCATGTTGAAGACCATCCGTTGGACTACGCAGATTTCGAAGGCCATATCCCCGAAGGCCAATACGGTGGTGGCGACGTGATCGTGTGGGATCGCGGGACATGGCGCCCGCATGGCGATCCGCGTAAGGCGTACCGCGACGGTAAGCTCAAATTCGATCTCGACGGCGAGAAGCTCCACGGTGCGTGGGCGCTGGTGCGCACGCACTTGCACGGCACGGGCAGACATCCGAAAGAACAGTGGCTGCTGATCAAGGAGCGCGACGATCAGGTCCGGCCATCCAGCGACTACGACGTGACGCAGGCCCTGCCCGCGAGTGTGATCACCGGAGAGAACGTCGGCGCGAAACCCAAGGCCAAAGGAAGGGCCAAAGCCGATGGAGGCAAGGCCGAGCGCTCCAAACCGGCGCAAGTCCAACCGCCCGCCGGCGCCGTGCCCGCCACATTGCCCAGAACGCTGGAGCCCCAACTCGCCACGCTCGTCGATGGGCCGCCCACGCAAGGCGAGTGGGACTACGAAGTGAAATTCGACGGCTACCGCATCCTCGCGCGCATCGACGGCAACACCGTGCGTCTGTTCAGCCGCAACGGCCGCGACTGGACGGCGAAGCTGCCCCGTCAGGCTCGCACGCTGCCGGCGCTGGGCCTGCGCGAGGCGTGGCTCGACGGCGAAGTCGTAGTGATGGGCGAGCGTGGCGTGCCCGACTTCCAGGCGCTGCAGAACGCCTTCGAAACGGCGCATGCCGAACACATTGCCTATTACCTCTTCGACATCCCGTTCTGCAACGGTATGGACTTGAGGGGCGTGCCGCTACGTGAGCGGCGCGCGCTGCTGCAACGCATTCTCGAGGCGGCCCCGGGCGATCTGGACCGCGATGCGGTGCTGTTCTCAGGCACGTTCAACGCGGCGCCCGAAGACTTACTGTCTTCGGCGTGCAGCATGTCGCTCGAAGGTGTGATCGGCAAGCGCGCCGATGCGCCGTACCGCGCCGGCCGAAGCCCAGCATGGATCAAGCTCAAATGTGGGCAGCGGCAGGAATTCGTGATCGGCGGTTACAGCGCCCCCAAGGGCAGCCGCAGCGGCTTTGGCGCCCTGCTGCTCGGTGTGTATGACGACGCGGGCACGCTGCGCTATGCGGGCCGCGTCGGCACCGGGTTCAACGAGACGAGTCTGCACGCTTTGCATCACGAGCTGACCGGTCTGGCCGTCGACACGCCGCCCTTCGCCGACCCGCCCACCGGCAGCGATGCGCGTGACGTGCAATGGGTGAAACCCGAGCGCGTGGCGGAAATCGCCTTTGCCGAATGGACGCGCGAAGGCATCGTGCGGCAGGCGGTGTTTCAAGGTTTGCGCGACGACAAACCAGCGCGCAACATCGTGCGTGAACAAGCCAAACCGCCCAGTGCCGCCACCCGTAAGGAGACCCGCGCCGTGAATGCCCCTGAACGCAAGGTGCGCCCCGGTGCGGAGCGCATCGCGGGTGTGGATGTCACGCATCCGGATCGCGTAATCGAGAAAGCCAGCGGCACCACCAAGGCCGACCTGGCGCGCTATTACGCAGGCGTGGCCGAATGGATGCTGCCGCATCTGCGCAACCGGCCGACGTCGCTAGTGCGCGCGCCCGACGGCATCGACGGCGAGCGCTTCTTCCAGAAGCATTCCGCGGCGCTCAAGCTGCAGGGCATCACGCAGCTGGACCCGTCGCTTGACCCGGGGCATCCGTCGCTGCTGGCGATCAGCTCAGCCGAGGCGCTGGTCGGCGCAGTGCAGATGGGCACGGTGGAGTTTCACACGTGGAATGCGCTGGCCGACCGCATCGAACAGCCCGACCGCATCGTCTTCGATATCGACCCGGACCCGGCGCTGCCTTTTGCGCGCGTGATCGAGGCCACGCAACTCATGCTGGCCATGCTCGATGAACTTGGCCTGAAAGCGTTCCTGAAAACCAGCGGCGGCCACGGCATGCACGTGGTGGTGCCGCTTACGCGCCGCGAAACCTCCGGCTGGGACACGCTCAAAGCCTTCGCGCAAGCCGTGGTGCAGCACATGGCCGCGACCTTCCCCGACCGCTTTGTCGCCAAGATGGGCCCGCAGAACCGCGTGGGGAGAATCTTCATCGACTATCTGCGCAACAACCGCGGCGCGAGCACGGTGGCCGCCTATTCGGTGCGTGCGCGGACGGGATTGCCGGTGTCGGTGCCGATCCGCCATGACGAACTCGAAGGGCTGCAGTCGTCTGCCCAGTGGACGCTGCGTACGCTGCCGGATCGGCTCGCCAAGCTCAAGGGCGACCCGTGGGCCGACTATGCCGGCACGCGCCAATCGGTGACGGCCGACATGCGCAAGCGCATCGGCGGCAATGACTGAACCGTCACACCTGCGGGATTCCCAAAGAATTGGGCGGTGAACGCCCCATTGCTTGTCGGCCGAAGTGTGGGGTCGCTGCGTTAACATGCCTGCGTCTGCACTTGGCGCACGCGTGTGCGCCCCACTCTGCCCCCCCCGATGGCCCGAATTCGTCCGACCCGTTTGCTGAATCTGTCGCGCAGTGCGCTTGCCTGCGCCGCGCTTTTGACCATTGCGGCCTCGCCGCTGGCCCACGCCAAGAAGGCCAAGGCCCACGCCGCACCGCACGCCACCGCCGCGCAAGCTCGCCAGGCCGCGCACAACCCCGCCGGATTGCCCGCCAACGTGGCGCTGGCCTTTGCGCGCGCGCATATCCCGCTGGATGCGGTGAGCGTGTTCGTGATCCGCACCGGCACCGCCACGCCCATCCTGCAATGGAATGCAGACGCCGGAATGAACCCGGCGTCGACCATGAAGCTGCTGACCACCTTCGCAGGGCTGGACATGCTCGGCCCGGACTTTCGCTGGAAGACGACAGCCTATGCCGACAGCCAGCCCGTCAACGGCACGCTCAACGGCAACCTGTACCTGCGCGGCCAGGGCGATCCGAAGCTGATTCCAGAAGAACTCGTCAAGCTGGTGACCGATGTGCGCCGCGCCGGCGTGGATGAACTGGCCGGCAACATCGTGCTCGATCGCACCTACTTCGAAGGCGGCCTGTCAGAAGCCCCGCCTCTGGACGGCGACAGCGCGCGCGCCTACAACGTCGCGCCCGACGCCCTGCTGTATTCATTCAAGACGCTTACGTTCACGCTGTCGCCGGATGCCGGTAACGGCGCGGTCAACATTGATGTATCGCCGCCGCTGGCCCAATTGCAGATCGACAACCAGTTGCGCACCACGCGCGGCGGCTGCGGCGACTGGAAGACAACCTCCGGCGCCAACATCTCCACGCAAACCGACGGCCATGTGCTTGCCAGCTTTGACGGCCGCTATGCCGCCGCGTGCGGCGAACGCGTCTTCAATATCGCCGCGCTCACGCATGCCGACTTCATCTGGGGCGGCTTTCTGGCGCTGTGGCAGCAAGCCGGCGGCACGACGCGTTTCACGCCGGGCCTGCGCGAGGGCAAGGTGCCGCGCCAGGCCATTCTGCTGGCCACGCACTACGGCCCGCCGCTGTCGGAGGTTGTGCATGACATCGACAAGTATTCGAACAATGTGATGGCACGCCAGCTCTTCCTGACCATCGGCGCGGAAATCGGCCGCAAGCCGGCATCGGTGCGCCAATCGACCGAGGTCATCAACCGCTGGCTCGCCAAACAGAACCTGACGATGCCGGAATTGGTGCTGGAGAACGGCTCGGGCCTGTCACGCATCGAGCGCATCAGCGCACGCAACATGGGACGCCTGCTGCAACAGGCCGACGCCAACCCGAACGGCGGCGTGCTGCGCGATGCGCTGCCCGTCGTCGGCGTGGACGGCACCATGCGCAACCGTCTGACACGTGCCGGGGTGGCCGGCAACGCCGAGATCAAGACCGGCACGCTCAACGATGTGCGCGCCATTGCCGGGTACGTGGAAGGCGAAGACGGCCAGCGCTTCGTGGTGGTCAGCATGATCAACCACCCGAACGCCAGCGGCGGCCAGGCCGCGCACGACGCGCTGCTGCAATGGATTTACCAGGGCGCGCCGCGATGACTTCACGCAAGGCATTACTGGGCATTACCGGCACGTCGGGCAGCGGAAAAACCACGCTCGTCGAGCAGCTCATCGCCCGTTTCGTGCGCGACGGACGGCGCGTGGCGGCCATCAAGCACACGCATCACGGCTTTGATCTCGATTCGCCGGGCAAGGATTCATACCGTATGCGCGAAGCCGGCAGCGCCGAAGTCGTGCTGGTGGGCGGTGAACGCCTCGTGCTGATGCGCGAATACGCCAACGCTTTGGAACCCGAACTTGATGACGTGCTGGCGTTGCTCTCGCCCGCCACCGACCTCGTCATCGTAGAAGGCTATAAGCGCAGCACCTTCCCGAAGATCGAAGTCTTCCGGCCGTCGCTGGGACGGCCGCCGCTTTGGCCAGAAATTGGTGGCGTGGTAGCGGTGGCCACCGACTCACCTGACGCCGTGCAAACCCCGGAAGGCCTGACTGTGCTGGATTTGAACGACGTCGATGCGGTGTACCGGTTTGCCGTGCGGCAACTGGCCAACGCATCCATATGAAGCACTCTTAACATCCGGGCGAAGCAGCTTGGCTATGATGGGGCCGTCCAGTTTTCTGCCAGCCCCCCTCCTAACAACATGCTTTCCCGTCTATCGGCCGCGCTGCTTGGCGCGGCATTTTTTTGCTCGGCCCTGCCAGCCACTGCACGTGATTGGGTCGCCCCGAACACCACCCTCGGGCGCGGTGCGCAGATTCACCAATTCGTGCTCATCGATTCTGCGACCGGGCGCCCGATGCCCAACGCGCGCTACCGCCTGTTCCTGCCCGGCCACACCATCGTCGGCAGGCCGCCGCAGGTAGGCGAAACCGACAGCGTGATCTTTGGCACCACCGACGGCGCCGGGCATACGGCCAAAATCCGGTTGCCAAAACATTATGCGGCGGCACGCTGGGTGCTCAATCCCGTCGTCGGCAATGGCGACCTCGGCGAATCGTTCCGCTTGGTCGATTCGCTCGGCGGCGCACCGATCGCGGGCCACCCCTATCTGATCGATGTGGTGGGCGAATACCTGGTCTGCGGGCACTCCAGCGCCGGCGGTTATACCGCCTACGTGCAGTCGCGCGAGTCCCGCACCGTGCACCTTGAAAATACGGTGATCCTCACGCCGGCCGACGATGCCTGGTGCGCCGGCGAAGGCCGTGCGATCGCCGATAGCAGCAACTCGCAGGGCGCACCCGATCTCTATTCGCAGTATCTCGGCACGCTCACGGCCAACGCAGCGACACTCAGCGATGACCTGCAGAGCCGCATCGCGCGCAAGTTGATGTCACTGGCAATTGCCGCACGCGATGAGGCCCGCATCGACCTCGCCCTCGATCTGCAGCCGGTGCCGGAAGACCGCCTCAACAGCTACGGCTACGAGCTTGTTGACGCGGGCCTGCGCATGGAGCGCGGCTTGTCGATGATCGATGCCTATCTGGCCAAGCACCCGGACGACCCATTCGCCCTCGACAGCAAGGGCTGGGCGCTATACCGGCTCGGCCGCAACGACGAAGCGCTGACGTGGTTCGACCGCTCCATCGCCGTCTTCACGCAACCCGACGGCGACTACGACGCAGACGACGAAGCGGTACGCGAAGCACGCGCGGAAGGCCTTGCACACAAGGGCGAAGTGCTGTGGAAGCTGGGCCGCGCCGACGAAGCGCACGATTGCTTCAAGCAGGGCCTCGCCATGTCGCCGCAGAACGATGTGCTCAAGGCTACGCTGGCCCGCCTGGCCGTGACATTGCCGACCGCCGACGCCAAGTAGGAAAACATCGCCACAAACGAAAACGCCCGCTTCACGCGGGCGTTTTGCTCAGTGGTGCTCGATCAGTGCGTCACGCCGTCAGCCAGCAGGCGTTGCAGCACGTTGCTCGAGATCAGGCGATGACCACCCGTGGTGGGGTGCACGCCGTCAGCAAACAGGTACGACGTGTCGGCACCTGCCGTCACCAACGTGTTGGCGGAGCAGAACAGCGAGCTGCCGCCCGCTCCCGGCACGAGTGCGTTGATCTTGGTTGCATCGCACGCCGGCACGCTGGTATTGCTGAAGCCGAACGTCGCGCCGTTCTGGATCACAGCCGTCAACTGCGAGTTGAAGTCGATCACGCGAGCGTTGGTACCAGCCAGACCGGCTTGCAGCGTAGCGTTGAACGCGCCCACCAGCGCATGCAGCAGCGCCTGGCCTGCCGCGCCACCCGCCACGCCCTGCGGCGTCAGGCTGCTGTCGGGCAGGTTGAACACGTAGAGCTGCGTCGCGTTCTTGCTGATCATGTCCTTGACGTAACCGACCAGATCGGTCGCCGCCTGTTGCACCTGCGCGGTGGCGATGGCAGGCGTCACACCCGAGTTGGGTGTCGCCACAGCGGCAGCCCAGTAGAAGATGTCGTTGTTGCCACCGAACACGAACACCACGTCGTTGTCGCCGTTGAACGTGTTGTTGCTGGCCGTGTAGAAGTTGGCGAGTTGCTGTTTGACCGGATACGTGAGCGCGCCAGCACCACCGTTGTGGCCGATGCCGTTCGGGTCGGTCACGCGCGAGCCGCCTTGCGCGTAGTCGAAGCAACCCGGTTTCGGGCAGTTCTGCACCGAGGTCGCGTAACCCATCACAGCTGGCGTGAGCGTCACACCGAGTTGCGCAGCCACGGTTTCCGCCCAGATCGGGCCGGGGTTGGTGGTGAACTTGCCGCCGCCCACGGCAGCGGCTGCCGGCGTGTAGGTACCGGCATCGCTCAGGCTGTCGCCGAATACCACCATGCGCTGCACCTTGGCGACGTTGGGGTTGCCGCTCTGATCGCTTTCACCGCCGCCGCAAGCGGCTAGGCTCAAGGCCAGGGTCGCCGATGCGACGACGCCCATCCATTGACGCAACTTCATGATGTCTGTCTCCCGTGTGGAATTTTTTTGGTCTGTGGTGCCGCGGTGCGTAACCTCGCCGTGCGCGTTTGAAGCACGCGGAACGACACAACGCCCAAGTGTAGCGAGGTTGCCGGGCGCACGGAGAACGCGCGCCCCGTAAGAATTAGAGGTCCGTCTCGAACGCGGCGGCCGCGCGACGCAGGCGATCGTTGACGGCCGCCCAGGCGGGCGTGTCGGCTAGGGTTTCCACCCAGATGGCGTCGTAACCGCCGCGGTCGAGTTCGCGCAATAGCGCGTAGAGCGCATTGGCATAGGCGGCGGGTGTGGCCGGAGCGACGCGCTGATCGCAGCCGTCACGCACTGCCACGGGGGCACCGAGCCACACGATGCGCTTGTCCGCAGGCAGTGCTGCCAGGCGTGCAGGCACATCGGCGGCCGATAGCAGATACAACGGCGTGCGCGGCGCGTAATGTGCTTTCAACGTGCCGGAAGCACGCGGCGCCGTGGCGTCCGGCAGGGCAGGCACTTCGCCGGTCACGCGTTCAATGTCTTCGGGCGTGATGGCGCCCGGGCGCAGCAGCACGGGGCCAATGCCCTGATCCAGCCGCGAAAGATCGATGATGGTCGATTCGATGCCCACGTCCACGCCGTCACCTTCGAGCACGAACACGGCATCGCCAAATTCATCTCGCACGTGCTGCGCGGTGGTCGGGCTGACCTGGCCGAACTTGTTGGCCGACGGCGCCGCAATACCGCCGCGCCCACGCTTGAAGCGCGACAGCAACGCCTGCGCCACCGGGTGCGAGGGGCAACGCAGCCCGATGCTGTCCTGCCCGCCTGCCACAGCGGCCGGAATGTGCGGCGCACGCTTCAGGATCAGCGTCAGCGGCCCGGGCCAGAAAGCTTCGATAAGTTGCAGTGCAATGCCGGGCACATCGTCGGACCAGTAGGAAATATCGGCGCCATCCACCACATGCACGATCACGGGGTGATTGGACGGCCGGCCCTTGGCCGCGTAGATCTTGGCGATGGCCTGCGGGTTTTCGGCATCGGCGCCCAGTCCGTACACGGTCTCGGTCGGGAAGGCGACCAGCTCGCCCGCCTCCAGCCTGCGCGCAGCCTCATCAAGGCGTTCGGCGGAAGGCATGGTGTAGGGCGTTTTGGTCCGATGCGGCATGGGCGACTCGTCTTTAGGCGGGCTGCAGGCCCAGCACGTGCGCGGCATGGCGGAACGCTTCGTCCACCACTTCCGGCGAGGTGCCGACACAATTTACGTGGCCCATCTTGCGGCCTGGGCGGGCGTCGGCCTTGCCATACAGATGCACCTTCGCACCGCTGTGGCCCATCACTTCGTGCCACGCGGGCGGGCGTTCCAAACCGTATTCGAACCACACGTCGCCCAGCACATTCAGCATGCGCCCCGGTGAATGCTGGCGCGTGCTGCCCAGCGGCAGGCGAGCCATGGCGCGCACCTGCTGCTCGAACTGGCTGGTCTCGCACACGTCCATGGTGATGTGGCCAGAATTGTGCGGACGCGGCGCCATTTCATTGGCGACCAGAGAGCCGTCCTGCAGCACGAAGAACTCGATACACAGCACGCCGACGTAGCCCATTTCTTCGGCGATCATCGCAGCGGCGGCGCGAGTGCGCGTGGCAATGTCGTCCGACACGCTGCGCGAGGGCATGGTCGTTGAAAACAGAATGCCGTCACGGTGTTCGTTCTCGGCGAGCGGCCAAGTGGCGGTCGTGCCATCAGCGCCGCGCGCGGCCAACACCGACACTTCGTACGCCAGCGGCAGCATCTTCTCCAGCACGCACGGCACGTGCTGCATGGCGCCCCAGGCGGCGCGCAGCTCTTCAACCGTCGAGACACGTGCCTGGCCCTTGCCGTCGTAGCCCATGCGGGCAATCTTCAGGATGCCGGGCAGCAGGTCGGCGGGCAGTTGTTCGATATCGGCTTCGTGCTCGATCACCCAGCTCGGTGCGGGGTGGATGCCGGTGCGTGCCGCACACAGCGCGAAGAATTTTTTCTCGGCGATGCGATTCTGCGCGATCGACACGCAGTTGGCACGCGGCGCAACGAACGCGCCGAGTTGCTCCAGGCGATCGAGCGCCACGGCCGGCACGTTCTCGAACTCGGTCGTGACGGCCGGGCACAGCGCGGCCATCTCGGCCAGTGCGGCTTCATCGGTATAGCCCGCGCACAGATGGCGCTCGGCAATGGTGCCGGCCGGGCTGTTCGGGTCCGGGTCGAGCACGCAGACCTTGTAACCCATCGCCTGCGCGGCGTGCGTGAACATGCGGCCGAGCTGGCCGCCGCCGAGCATGCCAAGCCAGGCATCGGGCAGAATCGCGTTGGGAACGTTCAGCGCGCGGGATTCCGCGGTGTGGGCTTGCGCCAGGCGCGGGTTCAGGTCGTCGGCCATGAATCGGGTCGTAGGTTACTTAAGCGCCGTGCACAGGGAGCGTCATGCCGCGCGCGACTTCTGTCTGCTGCGCGCGGAAGGCTTCGAGCTTGTCGGCAAGGGCCGAGTCGGTGGTGGCGATCGTCGCGATGGCAGCCAGCGCTGCGTTGGCCGCACCGGCCTCGCCAATGGCGAACGTCGACACCGGAATGCCCTTGGGCATCTGCACGATGGAGAGCAGCGAGTCTTCGCCGCGCAGGTATTTGGACGGCACCGGCACGCCGAACACCGGCACGATCGTCTTGGCGGCGATCATGCCCGGCAGGTGCGCTGCGCCGCCCGCGCCAGCAATGATGGCGCGCAAACCACGGCTGCGTGCGGTTTCGGCGTAGCGGAACATGTCGTCCGGCATGCGGTGCGCCGAGACAACCTGCGCCTCGAACGGAATGCCGAACTGCGTGAGCATATCGACGGCGTGGCGCATCACTTCCCAGTCGGAGCTGGAGCCCATCACCACGCCAACGAGCGGAGCGGATTGCTGTGCGGTCATCGTCATCGCTCCGGTTTAACGCAGGGACTCACCGGTCAGGCGGGTCAGCGCTTCGCGGTATTTGTCAGCGGTTTTTTCGATCACGTCGGCAGGCAGTTGCGGCGCCGGCGCTGTCTTTGGCCACGGCTTGCCGTCAATGCGCACCGCTTCGAGCCAATCGCGCACGAACTGCTTGTCGAACGACGGCGGGTTCGTGCCGACCTGGTACGAATCAGCCGGCCAGAAGCGCGACGAATCGGCGGTGAGCGCCTCGTCCATCAGCGTGAGCGTGCCGTTCTCATCCAGACCGAACTCGAACTTGGTGTCGGCGATGATGATGCCGCGCGTGGCGGCAAAGTCGGAGGCTTCCTTGTACAGGCGGATGCTCACGTCGCGGATCTGCGCGGCGAGGTCCGGACCGATGCGGCGCTCGACTTCATCGAAGGAGATGTTCTCGTCGTGCTCGCCCATCTCTGCCTTGGCGGCGGGGGTGAAGATCGGCTCGGGCAGCTTCTGCGCGTTCTGCAGGCCGGGGGCCAGATGCACGCCGCAGACGGCACCGGTGGCCTGGTAATCCTTCCAGCCGCTGCCGGCCAGGTAGCCGCGCACCACGGCTTCCACCAGGATCGGCTTCAGGCGCTTGACCACGATGGCGCGGCCGCGCACCTGGTCGACTTCGTTCGGGGCCACCACGGTTTCCGGGGCGATGCCCGTCTCGTGCGTCGGCACGATGTGGCGCAGCTTGTTGAACCAGAAATCCGACATTTGCGCGAGCACACGGCCCTTGTCCGGAATCGGCTGGCCGAGAATCACGTCAAACGCCGAGAGGCGGTCGGTGGTGACCATCAGCAGCTTGTCGTCGCCGACAGCGTAGTTCTCGCGCACCTTGCCACGGCCGAGCAACGGCAGGCTGGTGATCGACGATTCGTAAAGGGCGGAGGATGCAGGGGTGGCGGACACGGCGGAACCCGAGAGGAAATAAGAAAACGTGGAAGGCCCGCATTATACGTGGCCCATGGGGTGGCCCATAAGGTGGCCCATGCAATGCAAAACGGCTGGCGCAGTGCCAGCCGTTTGCTAGATGTGACGCGAAATGCTTATTGCACCACTTGCGCCAGATCGCCGCTTTGGTACTTCTGCGCCATCACCGACAGGCCGATCGGCTTGATCTTGCCAGCCTGACCTTCGCAGCCGAACTCGATATAGCGCGCCTTGCAGATTTGCTTGGCGGCCTCGCGGGCGGGCTTGAGCCATTCGCGGGCGTCGAACTTGTCCGGGTTTTCGGCCAGGAACTTGCGCACCGCGCCCGTCATTGCCAGACGAATGTCGGTGTCGATGTTGATCTTGCGCACGCCGTACTTGATGGCTTCCTGGATTTCCTCGACGGGCACGCCGTAGGTTTCCTTCATCTTGCCGCCGTACTGATTGATGATGGCCAGCAGCTCTTGCGGCACGCTCGACGAGCCGTGCATCACCAGGTGGGTGTTCGGGATGCGGGCGTGGATTTCCTTCACGCGGCTGATCGCCAGGATGTCGCCGGTAGGCTTGCGCGTGAACTTGTAGGCGCCGTGGCTGGTGCCGATGGCAATGGCCAGCGCGTCCAGTTGGGTCGCCTTGACGAACTGGGCCGCCTCTTCGGGGTCGGTCAGCAGGGACGAGTGGTCGAGCTTCCCTTCCGCGCCGTGGCCATCTTCCTCGCCGGCCATACCGGTCTCGAGCGAGCCCAGGCAGCCGAGTTCGCCTTCCACGGTCACACCAACCTTGTGCGCCATCTCGACCACGCGGCGCGTCACGTCGACGTTGTAATCGAAATCGGCCGGGGTCTTGCCGTCTTCGCGCAGCGAGCCGTCCATCATGACCGAGCCGAAGCCCAGGTCGATGGCGCCCTGGCAGATTGCCGGGCTTTGACCGTGATCCTGGTGCATGACCAGCGGAATCTCCGGATAAGCCTCGACCGCGGCCTGGATCAGGTGCTTGATAAACGATTCGCCGGCGTATTTTCGGGCGCCTGCGCTGGCCTGCAGGATGACCGGTGCGCCGGCTTCCTTGGCGGCTTCCATCACGGCCTGGACTTGCTCCAGGTTGTTCACGTTGAATGCCGGCAGGCCGTAGCCGTTTTCAGCGGCGTGGTCCAGCAGTTGGCGCATCGAGACGAGTGGCATGGTTTTCTCCTATGGATCGATCTGTATTCGGTCTCAGGAACGCGTGGGCGTCTGGTAGACGTAGCAAACGGCGTTCCGTCGTGGGCGTCAGTGCATGCCGACGCGAACAATCTTGAGCGTGTTGGTGCCGCCGGCCTGGCCCATCGGCTCGCCGACGGTCAGGACAATGAAGTCGCCGCGCTGCACGACGCCACGCGCGACCAGCAGTTCTTCGGCCTGCTGCAACGCTTCGTCGCGGTCGGCGCTGTTGGCCAGTGGCAGCGACTGCACGTTGCGGTACAGGGCCATCTTGCGCTGCGAGGCCACATTGGGCGTCATCGCATAAATGGGAATATTGATGCCGTGGCGGCTCATCCACAGCGCCGTGGCGCCGGAATCGGTGAGCGCGGCAATTGCCTTGACCTGCAGATGGTGTGCCGTGAACAGCGCCCCCATGGCGATCGACTGGTCGATACGGCTGAAGGTCTGGTCAAGAAAGTCTGCATCCAGATGCACGGTTTGCGACTTCTCGGCTTCCACGCAGATGGCAGCCATGGCTTCGATGGTCTCGACCGGATAGCGGCCGGCGGCGGTTTCCGCCGACAGCATCACCGCATCAGTGCCGTCGAGCACGGCGTTGGCGACGTCCGACACCTCGGCGCGGGTCGGCACCGGGTTGACGATCATCGATTCCATCATCTGCGTGGCGGTGATGGCCAGCTTATTGTTTTCGCGGGCCAGCTTGATCATGCGCTTCTGCAGCGCCGGCACGGCCGCGTTGCCCACTTCCACGGCCAGATCGCCGCGCGCAACCATGATGCCGTCGGACGCCGCCAGGATCTCTTCGAGCACGCCCGGGCGGATGGCCTCGGCGCGCTCGATCTTGGCGATCATGCGCGTCTTGTGGTTGTGCGGCGCACCGGCCACGGCGGCCAGTTGGCGCGCCATTTCCATGTCGGTCGCGTTCTTGGGGAAGCTGACCGCGACATAATCAGCGCCGAGCGCCATCGCGGTCTTGATGTCTTCCATGTCCTTGGCGGTCAGCGCCGGCGCCGACAGCCCGCCGCCCTGGCGGTTGATACCCTTGTTGTTGGACAGATCGCCGCCGATCTTGACGATGGTCTCGATCTCTTCACCCACCACGCGCTCGACTTGCAGCACGATCAAGCCGTCGTTGAGCAGCAGCAGATCGCCGGGGCCCACGTCGCGCGGCAGTTCCTTGTAGTCGAGGCCGACGCGCTCCTGGTTACCAAGTTCGCAGCGGGCGTCGAGCGTGAAGCGATCACCCGGTTCGAGCGTGATCTTGCCGTTCTCGAACTTGCCGACGCGGATCTTCGGACCCTGCAGGTCGGCCATGATGGCCACCTCGCGACCCACCGAACGCGCCACTTCGCGCACGAGCTGCGCGCGATCGATGTGATCTTGCGCCGCGCCGTGCGAAAAGTTCAGTCGCACCACGTCCACCCCCGCGGCGATCATGCGGGTCAGGACTTCCTGCGTGCTGGACGCGGGGCCGAGCGTTGCGACGATCTTGGTAGCACGGGTCATGGGCGGCGGTGTCTCGTTGTTGTGGTGGGGGTATTCGCGGCGCTTACGCTCAGGCAGCGCGTTGTTCCAGGATTTCGACGGCCGGCAGCGTCTTGCCTTCCAGGAATTCGAGGAACGCACCGCCGCCGGTGGAGATATAGCCCACCTTGTCGGCAATGTTGTACTTGGCGATAGCAGCCAGCGTGTCGCCGCCGCCCGCAATCGAGAAACCCGACGAGGCAGCAATCGCCTCGGCCAGCACCTTGGTGCCATTGCCGAACTGGTCGAACTCGAACACGCCGACCGGGCCGTTCCAGACGATGGTGCCGGCGGTTTTTAGTTGTTCGGCCAGTTGGGCGGCCGTCTTCGGGCCGATATCGAGGATCATGTCGTCGTCCGCCACATCCGCCACATCCTTGACGGTGGCGGCCGCGGTGGCGCTGAATTCCTTGGCGCACACGACATCGACGGGAATGGGCACCGACGCGCCACGTGCTGCCAGCATCTCAATGATGGCCTTTGCATCGCCCACCAAGTCAGCTTCCGCCAGCGATTTGCCGATCTTCAGGCCGGCAGCCAGCATGAACGTGTTGGCAATGCCGCCACCGACGATCAGGTTGTCCACCTTGTCGGCCAGCGACTTCAGGATGGTCAGCTTGGTCGAAACCTTCGAGCCGGCCACGATGGCGACCAGCGGGCGCGCCGGCTGACCCAGCGCCTTGCCCAGCGCATCCAGCTCGGCGGCCAGCAGCGGGCCGGCGCAGGCGACCGGTGCAAACTTGGCGATACCGTGGGTGGTGGCTTCCGCGCGGTGGGCAGTGCCGAAGGCGTCGTTGACGTAGACGTCGCACAGCTTGGCCATCTTCTGGGCCAGTTCGTCGCTGTTCTTCTTCTCGCCCTTGTTCACGCGGCAGTTTTCCAGCAACACGACCTGGCCGGGCGCGACATCCACGCCGTCAACCCAGTTCTGGACGAGCTTCACGTCACGACCGAGCAGTTCGGACAGGCGCTTGGCAACCGGCGCCAGCGAATCTTCGGGCTTGAATTCGCCCTCGGTCGGGCGGCCCAGGTGCGAAGTGACCATGACGGCGGCACCCGCGTCCAGCGCGGCCTTGACGGCGGGCACGGATGCGCGGATGCGCGTGTCTTCAGTGATGTTGCCGGCATCGTCTTGCGGCACGTTGAGGTCGGCGCGGATGAACACGCGCTTACCGGCAAGCTTTCCTTCGGAGATGAGATCGGACAGACGCAGGACGTGAGGCATGGCAGCTTCGGAAGAAATCGCGGAAAACGACGATTTTACCCGATGCGCCTGGTCAAAACGTGCGTTTCTCGGCCGAACCTTCCGGACTCGACCGTCTTGCCGAGGCCGATTGGCGGGGACTATGCCGGCAGCGGCGTGCGACGGCGCAGCCGCATCCAGCCTTCGGCCGAATACACGGCGAGACCCACCCAGATCAGCACATAGCCCGCCACTTTGGGGCCCGCAAACGGCTCGTTGTAGAGCCAAACGCCCAGCAGCAGCTGCAGCGTCGGGCTCACGTATTGCAGCAAACCCAGCAGCGAGAGCGGAATACGCCGGGCGCCGGCGCCAAACAGCAGCAGCGGCAGCGCCGTCAGCGGGCCGGCCAGCGCCAGCAGCAACTGGGTGCCCGGCGACGCGGCCAGGAAGGCATTCTGATGCTGTGAAGCCAGCCAGCCGAGATAGGCCAGCGCCAGCGGAAACAGCAGCAGCGTCTCCAGCGTCAGCCCTTCCAGCGCGCCCAGCGGCGATGTCTTGCGCAGCAAGCCGTAGAACCCAAACGAAAATGCCAGCGCCAGAGCAATCCAAGGCAGCGTGCCGGCCTGCCAGGTCAGCCACGCCACGCCTGCCGCCGCCAGGGCTACCGACACCCACTGTACTGGCCGCAGCCGCTCGCCAAGCACCAGCAGCGCCAGCATTACCACCACCAGCGGGTTGATGAAGTAGCCCAAGCTGGCGTCGATCACGTGGTCGTGGTTGACGGCCCAGATGTAGGTCAGCCAGTTGGCGGCCAACAGGCTCGTGCTGGCCGCGTAGCGCCCCACCACACGCGGCTGCGTGCGCAGCGCCCAAAGCCACACCCAGTGCCGCTTCACGAGCAGAATCACCACCATCACCGCCAACGACCAGATCACCCGGTGCGAGAGAATCTCCGCCGGCGACACCGCCTTGAGCAGCTTGAAGTACAGCGGAAACAGGCCCCACATCGTGTAGGCCAGAAACGCGAAGATCGCGCCGTTGCGATTGGAGCCCGGCATGTTCATCCCCAGAGACGCAGCACGGTAAAGACGCCCATGCCGACGAAGATCATGCCGAGCATGCGCCGCGTCGCTACATAGAACGCGGTGGCGGCAATGCCAGCCATCAGGCGCGGGTTGGTCCAGCTTGCGTCAAAGTGCCCCTGGTTCCAGAGCAGGTCGGGCAAGACGATGGCGACGAGCGCGGCAGCGGGCGCAAAGCGCAGCGCGTGCTGCACGCGGGTGGGCAGAGTCATGCGGTTGCCCACGATCAGGAACAACGAACGCGTGACGATCGTCACCACGGTCATCCCGGCAATCACCAGCCAGATTTCGAGCGCTGTCATGCATCGTCCTCGTCAGCTGCCGCCTGCGCAGCACGGCGGCGCTGCCACTGCAGACGCGCGGCAGCTTCGTCGGCGGCCAGGCCGGCAGCCATCGCGCCAGTGACGGCAATCACGAGGCTCAATCGATACGGCAGCTTGAAGGCAACCAGCGCCAGCACCGCCGCCACAGCCACCGCCATGAGCGTGGCACGGCTACGAATGGTCGACACCATGACAGGAATGAGCGCAAGCGTCCCGGCCAGCGCCAGGCCCCACGCGTCAGGAAACAGGCTCGCCGCGACGATGCCTACGATGGAAGACACCTGCCAGCCCACGAAGCTCAGCAGGACCATGCCCCAGTAATAGCCCTCCTTGCCCGCCTGCGGCGCGGCCGAGGGGTACTGCTGAGTGAACAGCACGAACGGCAGATCGCCGTTGAACACACCCAGGACCACGCGTCGCATGAACGGCAAGTGCCCGAAATGCTGCATCAGCCCGGCGCTGAAGATGATGAAGCGAACGTTGACGATGAACGCCGTCAGCAGCGCCGTCCAGATCGGCAAGCCCGCCGCCAGCAGCGGCAGCACCGCCAACTGCGACGACCCCGCATACACGAAGATCGTCATGCCGATGGCTTGCGGGATGGTCAGCACCGATTTGCTCATCGCCACGCCGGTCACCAGCCCCCAGGCGAGCACCGGCGGCATCGACGGCATATAGGCTCGCACGCCGGCAAAGAAGCCCGCCCGTTCAGCCGGATCGATGGCCTCCCAGCGGCGCTGCAACGCCGCCGCCCAGCGGACTAGCGCCATGGCGCCCCCAAAAGTGGCGAATCAGACTCTTTTTGATGAGCCGGGCAGGGGCAGCCGGCAGCGCGGGCGCGCAGGAACGTCGGGGGCGACATGGGTGGCTCGTAGGAAACACACGATTATACTTTTGATGTTAAGCATCCGCTTAACGGCAAAGCGCGCGCGTCCCACCGATCGAACGATTCATGCCGGGCGCCACGCACTGCAACAATCGGCGTTGGCGCGCCTGCGCCCACCCCTTACAATTTCGCCTTTGTCGGTTCTTGAACCTGCGGCCCATATCACGGCGTGGCTGACCTGCTCAGACCGCGCCGGCATTCCTCACTGACCATGACCACGCAAACCGCACCCACGATCGAAATCGGCGCAGACGACCTGCCGCTGCATTGCCCGACCGCCAAAACGCCGGCCTGGAACTACCACCCGCGCGTGTTCCTCGACATCGCCGACACCGGCGAAGCCAAGTGCCCATACTGCGGCACCGTCTACAAGCTGGCCCCCGGCGTTGAACTGAAGGGCCACCATTGAGCCCGATTCACCTGCAGTACACCGGTCGCCGCGCTCGCCAGGCGATTCGATGATGCGCAAGATTCTCGTCGTCGCCCCCAACTGGATCGGTGATGCGCTGATGGCGCAGCCGCTGTTCGCGCAGCTCAAGGCGCGGCACCCGCGCGCGCAGATCCACGCGATCGCCCCGAAATGGGTGGCGCCCGTGCTTGCGCGCATGCCGGAGATCGCGCGCGTGCTGCCGACCGAACTCGCCCACGGCAAGCTGCAGCTCGGTAGCCGCACGATGTTCGCCCAGCAGCTCAAAGGCGAAACCTTTGACGCAGCGTACGTGCTGCCGAATTCGTTCAAGAGCGCGCTGATCCCGTGGCTGGCCGGCATTCCGCTGCGTATCGGCTACAAGGGCGAGTCGCGCCTGGGCGTGCTGAACGTGCGCTACCCGAATCCGCCCAAGAACGCGCGTCCGCCGATGGTGCAGCACTACGCGGCGCTGGCTTTCAAACCGCACGCCAAGCTGCCCGACACGCTGCCTGATCCGAAGCTGGACGTTGATGTACAGCGCGTGGCCGCCACGTCCGCCAAGTTCGGCATTCCGGGCAACGCGCGGCTGATTGCCTTCTGTCCCGGCGCGGAATACGGCCCGGCAAAGCGCTGGCCCGCCGAGCACTTCGCAGAGCTGGCGCAGATGCTGCGCCGCTCGTTCCCGTATGCGCAGATCGTTGCGCTGGGTTCGGGCAAAGACCGCGACATGGCCAACGCCATCGTCGAGCGTGCGCCGTTCGTGCGCAACCTGTGCGGGGAGACCTCGCTGGACGAGGCCATCGAACTGCTTGCCCGCGCCGAGGCCGCCATCTGCAACGACTCCGGCCTGATGCACGTAACGGCTGCCCTGGGACGCCCGCAGGTGGCCGTATTCGGCTCCAGCGACCCCCGCCACACGCCGCCGCTGTCGCCCGCTGCGAGTATCATGTGGCTCCATCTGGAGTGCAGCCCGTGCTTTGCGCGCGAATGCCCGCTGGGCCACTTGCGCTGCCTGCGCGACATCGGCCCCGAGATGGTGTTTCATGAATTGCGCCGGCTGCTGCAGCCGCAGTAACACGCTCTCCTCAACTTTCATCGCCATGCCACGATTTGCCCGCCTGTTCGAAGCCGCCGAGGACATCCTCGAAGCCTATCGCGATGCGCTCAAGCGCCGCGACGCCGATGGCGCGCTCAAGCTGTGGCTCGATGAGGACTCGGTGAGCTTCATCCTGCCGGACGGTCAGCGCCTGAACGGCCACGAGCAACTGCGTGGCTGCCTTGATGCGCTGGTCGAGAAGAACCCGGTCTGGATCGAATGCCTCTCGCAGCAGGTGCATTCGTCGCTGGGCGTATCGATCTTCGAAGCCACGGAAGCCTTGCGCTTCTCGGCCACCGCCACCGAGGCCGACCTGTACGTGCACACGACCTACGTGCTGATGCAGAACCACGAAGGCTGGCGCATCGCCCACGTGCATTCCAGCCAGGCCGCCGAAGAACGCGTGGCCGCGTCCATCGCCAGCGTCACGCACTCTCTGCACTAAGCTGCCGCGCCGGGCGTGGCCGCCGTCTCTTTCGATGACCCATCCGTCTCGCCACGCCACCTCCCTTGAACTGAGTCTGGGCGCCCTGCTTGCAGGGCCGTTCGAGCCGCATGCGTTCCGCTCGCCGTGGTGGCTGATCGGCGGCAACGCGCAGACGATCGTGCCCGCGCGCCTGTGGCGCTTTCCGCGCATTGCGTATCGGCGCGAACGCTGGGACACGCCCGACCACGACTTCATCGACCTCGACTGGACCACGCATGAAACGGATGAGCACGCGCCGCTCGTCGTCATGTTTCATGGTCTGGAAGGCGATTCGCGCAGCCATTACGCGCGGCTGCTGATGGACGCGCTGCGCGGGCGCCGCTGGCTGGGGGTCATTCCGCACTTTCGCGGTTGCTCGGGCGAGATGAACCTCGCGCCGCGCATGTACCACTGCGGCGACGGCGCCGAGATCGCGTGGATCCTGGAACGCCTTTATCGGACGGTCTGCCAGCCGCAGGGCCGCAAGCTGCTGGTTGTCGGCATCTCGCTGGGCGGCAATGCGCTGCTGCGCTACCTGGGCGAACACGGCACCGATGCGCGCTACGTGAGCGCGGCTGCAACGGTGTCTGCACCGCTGGACATGCGGGCCGGCGGTGCAGCGTTGTCAAAGGGCTTCAACATGGTCTACACGCGCATGTTCCTGCGCACGCTCAAGGACAAGGCCAACGCCAAGCTCGATCAGCACCCAGGTCTGTACGACCGCGCCGCCATGATGGCCACGCGCACGCTGGGCCAGTTCGACAATCTCGTCACCGCGCCGCTACACGGTTTTCGCGACGTGCTCGACTACTGGACACGCGCCTCGTCCAAACCCGTGCTGCGTGACGTGCGTGTGCCGGCGCTGGTGCTGAACGCACGCAACGATCCGTTCCTGCCCGGACAGCACCTGCCCATCGCGGCCGATGTGTCACCCGACATCACGCTGGACCAGCCGCTGCACGGCGGCCATGTCGGCTTCCTGCTGCGCCATGGCAAGACGGGCCGCATCGATTGGATGCCTGCACGCGTCCTGCGCTTTTTCGATGATGTACTGGGCCGCCAAGCCAACACGGAGGATGCGCATGGATGACATCGTCCGCCAGGCCATGGCCAAGTGGCCGAACGTGCCGAATTGCTTTGGCTGGCTGGCGCTGGATCGGCGTGGCCAATGGCGCATGCGCAACGAATATGCGCAGGCCAATAATCTATCCGGTGAGCCGATCCGCCACGCGGCGCTCGTCGACTTCATCGTGCGCAACTACGCGCATGACGATGCGGGGCGCTGGTTCTTCCAGAATGGGCCGCAGCGGGTGTTTGTCGAACTCGATTGCACGCCGTGGGTCGTACAGCTCTCGGCGGACGGCGCGCCGCCAGTCTTCACCACAACCACGGGCGCCGTATTCTCGCCCAGCGGCTGTTTTGTCGATGAACACGGCAGCGTGCTGCTCTCGGGCCGCGTGGGCGGAGGCGAAGCAGAAGAGACCATTGCCCTGCTTCACGATCACGACCTGGAGCCGTTCTCATCCTTGGCCCAATGGCACGGAGACGCATGCGGAGCCGCACTGGGTACGTTAACGCTGGGGGATCGGACGTTCGACATTGAGCCAATTGCGAGCACGGAGGTTGCAAAACGCTATGGCTTCGTGACCCGGCCCGCGGAATAGCGCCCGCTGGCCCACCCGCCCTACTTCGGCAACGCCTTGTCTTCCGCCTTCTCTTCCCGGTATTGCCGTTCCATCTGGTGCAGGCGCGCATCCACTTCGGATAGCGTGTAGAAATCCGCATCCCCCGCATCGCGAGCGAGCTTCAGTTGCTCTACTGCCGATCCCCACGCCCCATCCCGCGCGTATTTCTCCGCCAGCGCGCGATGCTGCTCAACACGCTTGCCCTTGTCGGCATAGGCACGGGCGAGCATCTCCCACCAGATCGGCTGGGTGGTGTCTTCGCGGGTCTTGTCTTTCAGATACGGAATCGCATCGTCGGGCCGGCCGGCCGTCAGCAGTGTTTGCGCATAAGTGATGCCGACCGCGCGTGACAGCGGGTACCCAGTAAGCGCAGCGCGTGCCAATGTCAATGCCTCGGAACCACGGGCACGCGCGCGCGCCAGCTCGATGGCTGTCACGTCCAGCTCGACGCTGCCCGACGTCATGCCGGGAATGTTGCCGTACAGGCGTCGCGCCTCCTGCAGCGCCTGCTCGGCGTCATCCAACCGCCCTGCCATCTGGTTGGCGACGGCCACGCCGTACCAGAGCGCTGCGCGCTTCTCGACCGGCGCATCCGGCGTCGACGACAACTGCGAGCGCATCGCATTGCGCACGTCGATATAGGCACTTGTCGACGTTTCCTGCAGCACGCGCGCACGCGCCTTCGCAAAACCGAATTCTGGCCGGCGCGGCTGGCGTGGATGCGGCAAGCCGCGCGCACGGTCTTCCATGTCGGCGATGCGCTCCCCGGTCAACGGGTGGGTGCGCGCATAGCCGGGAATCACGCCGGTATCGGCAATGTTCGTCACGCGCTGCAGACGACGGAAGAAGTCCGGCATGCCGTCTGGGTTGTAGCCCGCGCCCGTGAGCAGCGTGAAACCGACGCGATCTGCCTCGCGCTCCGCGCCGCGCGAGAAGGCGAGCTGGTTCGACACTGCCGCCGCCTGCCCGCCCATCGCCAGCGCCTGCGCGGCGTCACCGCTCTTGGTAGCCGCCAGACCGGCCAGCAGAATCGACGCCAGTGCAATCCACATCGACTCGCCGGATTTATCGATGCCGCGTGCGATATGCCGCTGCAGCACGTGTCCGATTTCGTGGCCGAGCACCGAGGCCAGCTCAGATTCACTCTCGGTCGCGACCAACGTACCCGTGTTCACGCCGACGTAGCCGCCGGGCAGCGCAAACGCGTTGATGCCGGGATCACGCACCGCGAACAGCTCAAAGCTCGACGCCGACGTGCTGCCCGCCACGTGCTGACGGCGCGCCGCGTCGATCAGCTTGTAGCCGATGGTATTGAGGTAGTCGGTGATCAGCGGATCGGGGACGAAATCCGGATCGCGGCGGATCTGACGCATCACGCGGTCGCCCAGGCGGCGCTCCATCTCGGGCGACAACGAGGCCGTCGACGGATCGCCCATATCGGGCAACTCGTACGTCGGCGCATCAATGACAGTCGGCTCCTTCGGCAAGTACGGCGACTGCCGTCCGATCTGCACGCTGCGATTCAGGTTGCTCTGCACCTGATCGGCCGCCGCGGGGGAACCCAACCCCGGGTTGACCGAGGCCGCCGGCGCGGACGCCACCGCCTGCGCCAGCACGGGCAGCGGCAATGGCGCAAGCCACGTCGATAACAACACAGCGGCCGTCAGCTTGCGGACGCGCGGCCGAAAAAGGGAAAGCGTCATACGAAAAGCACGGTGAGCGGAATCAGCGCGGCCACATCGCCGCAAGCCGGGTGCTTGCTATCATAAAACGCTTCGCACCCTGCCCCGCAAAACGCGCTGTCACTCATGTCGCAACTCACCCACTTCGATTCCGCCGGACAAGCCCATATGGTCGACGTCGGCGACAAGGCTGTCACCCACCGCGTGGCTGTCGCCACCGGTACGATCCGCATGCTGCCCGAGACGTTTGCGCTGGTACGCGATGGCAACGCCAAGAAAGGCGATGTGCTGGGGATTGCGCGCGTAGCGGCGATTCAAGGCTCCAAGCGGACGTCGGATTTAATTCCGTTGTGTCATCCGTTGGCGTTGACGAAGGTGGGGGTGGAGTTCGATCTGGATGAGGCTTCATACACCGTCCGCTGTACGGTTCGTGCTGAGACGCGTGGACAGACCGGCGTCGAAATGGAAGCGCTGACTGCGGTGCAGGTGGGACTGCTTACCATCTATGACATGTGTAAGGCTGTGGATCGAGGGATGGTGATTGGGGATGTGCGGCTACTGGAAAAGCATGGGGGGAAGACGGGGGATTGGGTGGGTGGCTAATGTATTTTCGCTGCAAATAAAAGGAACGCCTCTGGGACGCTCCTTTTATTCACGATTTTGGCTCAGCGGCACTCGGCCGGCGCCCATTTGGCCGGGAGCGTCGCCGTTGTCGCGGTAGCGCCACCCTCCAATGCGGAAGCGTTAGCGGATGCACATTTCCATTGGATCGGCGCGATCGGCACTTGGTCCGGACTCAGGTTCGATGTTGTGACGCCGCTTGCGGTATACGGCGTTAGCGTCAGTTGGTTGGAACCGTCCGGTGCAACCGTCGATGCATAAGTAATGGTAATCGTCCCATTGCCAGTAGCGCCCGATGCAATGGCTAGACTGGTCACGTTTTTGGTGGCCGCGGGAGCATCGAAACCAGCCGCCAGATTGTTCTGGCCGCTCATGGCGTTCTCAGCCACGAGCACTTTGGCTGAAGCCGCCAGCGAAAGGCCTTCGGTTACACGAGAGCGGATCATATAGTCCTGATACGCTGGCACCGCAATCGCCGCCAAGATGCCAACGATGGCAACAACGATCATCAGTTCAATCAAAGTAAAACCGGCTTGGGCTCGCTTCCTCTTTTGGTAATTGCAATGCATTGATACTCCTTTATCTCGTTGAAACATGCGATTGCCGAGTGAATGCGGCAATCGGTTCAAACAAGATTAACGGAGCCTATCGCTTTCAAATTCAACCGCAACAACTTTTGTTGTTTCTAATAAGAGTTCGACCAAGAAGAGGGCGCCCTTTGGCGCCCTCCCCGCTAATCCGATGATGCGGTCGGCTTTGTCTCCCCGCGTGACGGCACCTCTACCAGCAAGCGGTCCGCCTTCAGACGCGTACAAAACGTCTTGAGTGCCTCTTGCTTCTGCGCACAAGCTTGCGTAATAAGCGTGGACTGCTCCGTATAATCTTTGCCGATCCAATAATTATTGGACATACGGCGCAGCTGCTGAACCGCCTCGTCTGTTTTCCCAACATAGGCCAATGCAAGCGCATAGCGCTGAACAGTAGAAGACCCAGGATAGAACTCCACGGCTTGTCGCTCCAGCTTGACCAGGGTCGGAGCCACCTCGGGAATGACATACCAGTGGATTGCCATCGCCAAGTTCTCGTACGGCAGGAGAAGAGTCCATCCATGCGTGCGATATCGAGCCAATTCCTTCTGCAAACCATCTGGGCCATAGTGGAGCCGCTGAACAGCTAGGTAGTCCCCCCACAGATGCGTCATCATTGCGGCTGCGCCTATGGAGACCAGCGCAGTCGATCCCCATACAGCGCTGGCGGAGGGCGCTCGCATCATGCGCTCATCAACATAGCCCAGCGCAAACGCGAACGGCAGCAGAAAGAATAGGTAATGCAACGGATACTCGAGCATGGAATGCACTCCTATCACCCCGATAATGGTGAGCAGGAATGCCAGCCCAGGCGTCATGCGGCGCTTGCGCAAGCTCCAAGCAAAACCCAACAGCGGCAGCGCAATCGCAAGCAAACCGAGTAAGCCAACCTTGGCCAACTGGTCCAACACGATATTGTGAGCATTGAACGACACCTCGACGCGACCCAGCGTGTCAGTTTGCACAAACTGATTCCACGCGTAGTCACCCCAGCCACCGCCCAGCCATGGATGCGCGAGGAACATATGCCAGGCATGCTTCCATAGCAATGGGCGCAGCCCGGCACCTTCCCGCATGCGGTCGCCCATCGACCCCGGCAGGTCCAGATGCCAAACTACATTGGCGTAGGCGGCCAGCCAGTTGAACAGCTGATACACCACGGCCAGCAGTAGGATCGGTACGCAAGCCCACATCCATCGACGGTAGCCGGTTTGGTCGACTGTCCAAGCCAAACCCGCTAGGCCACCCACCACGACAACATGCAGCCACGTAATACGTGAGAACGTCAGGGCCATACCCAGCAGCAACACTAGCGAGATCGCCACCAAAAGGATTCGGGCGCGCCGGCATTTGGATGCGAAAAACGCGCATGCCGCCAGGGAGAACGCAAGATACGAGGCGAGGTGGTTGGGTTGGTTCATGTTCCCCCACATGCGTCGCCCTGTCCCCGTCGGCTGCATTCCAAAGAGCGTGATCGGCAGATTCTGAACACGGAACAGTTGGAGCAATTCGATTGCTACGCTGACTAAGCCACCGAGAATGATGCCGAACGCAAACGCTTCCAAGATTCCAGGAAAATTACGGCAGCGCGCGCCCAACCCGCACGCAATGGTGGCAGCAAGCAGGAACACCGTAGCCGACAGCGTCAAAAACGGATTCAGCGGCGGTGCAAATTGCAGTTGCACAAACAGAACACCAATCAGGAACAGCGGTGCTAGAGCTATGCTCGGCAAACCCGTTTTATCGTTCCAGGTCAAAGCAAGTACCGCCATCGCCAGTACGATCCAGCAAATGCCGGCTGCAAACTCGGAAAAAAAAGTTGGCAGCGGAAAGGTATGCATGGCCACCAAATACGGCAGCGCGCCGCACATGGCTGTGGCCAACCAAAGCGACAAGAGCAGTAGACGAGATCGAAGCATTCGCGGAGTGAGTGAGACGACGGAGAGAGCAGCGACCCGATGCGGGGCGCCGCTGACGAAGCGAGCGAGTTTAGCCGAACGGATGGTTGGCGATTTTGGAATACGTCGCCGCACCTCAAGCTCGTACGAAACAAAAGGGCGCCCGAAGGCGCCCTTGCACTCCCGCCCTTCAACGGTTTAAGTTGCTTACCGTCTGCGGGAATATCGCTGTTGCGATTAGTTCTGGCAGTTTGCCGGCAGGTATGAGTACATCGCCGCCTGAGAAGCAGCTGCAGTCGAATTGTTTGCGGTTGCCGTACCGCACACCCATTTGACGGTGCCGTCCGGCATACCTTGGCCCCAGAGGCCCAGGTACTTACCGTCAATCGCGGCCGCACCCGTGCTGCCCAGCGTCAAGATCACGCTGACGTTCGAGCCATTGCTCTGCTGAGTATATTGTTGTGCGGTCACGTACTTCGCATTCGAACCCAGCGGCGCGATCGGCGAAGCCGTCGGGAACTGACCATTCGTCGCGTAAGCTTCTGCCAGAGCAGCACGTGCCGCATCCAGATCCGTCGTCGCTTCGGTGAGCTTCGACTTGATCATGTAGTTGTTGTAAGCAGGCAGCGCGATGGCAGCCAGGATACCGACGATCGCCACCACGATCATCAGTTCGATCAGCGTGAAACCCTTCTGGACACGCTTGTTCATACGACGCATCGACTTCATGAAATCCCCCGGAATGTTTGGTTAAAGATGATGCGGGGGGAGATAAAGCACAGACTGTGCCAGGGGGAAATTGTTGGTTTACAAGGCGAGGAGAACAGGAAATTGACACTCCATCAGCCGCTCTGTGACAATTTTCGACACTAATTGACACGGCACGTTAGCTTTGTAGCGCATGAATCACAAAATCCGATCGAACTTGCAGCGCTCGGGAAGCTTCCTTTTGCCTCCCTTGGATATCATCTAAGCTCACCATCGGACGTTCCGCCCCCAGGTAGCGCTACGCCGCGCTGGACATCCACCCGTCGACTTTCCCAAATGACAATCGCCGCATCAGGGCCAAATCTTCTTGGCCCTGATGCGGCGATCATGATTGCTGTTTCGTTTCGGTGACGACGGCTACGTACCAGCTCCAAGCGGGTTCCGACTTAGTTCTGGCAGCTAGCAGGCAAATAGGGGTACATCGACGAGACGGAAACACCCGATCCATACGTAGGGGTACTCGGGCTGTTAGCGGTCGCGCAGATCCAACTCACCGTGCCGTCGGCTTGGCCGATACCAAACATGCCGAGATAGGCATTGTCGATCTGACTGACTCCGGTATGACCCAGGGTCAGAATCACCGAAGCGTTGGACCCTGAAACGTTGTAGTGCACTGCAGTGACATAGGCTGCATTGCTCGCCACTGCCTGCACGATGATGGGCGGCGACGATTGCGGCGGAAAGACGCCTCCGTTGGATGTGTAGACCTCAGTGATCGACACCCGCGACACATCCAGCATGGTCGTCGCCTCGGTCAACTTTGACTTGACCATGTAGTTGTTGTACGCCGGCAGTGCAATCGCCGCCAGAATCCCGACAATCGCCACTACGATCATCAGTTCGATCAGCGTAAAGCCGCCCGCCCGACGCCTTGTTCCCTTGCTGTGCTTGAAAACCATGACCTCTCCCCAAAAAGCATTTTGTTGTTGGGAGGCCACCGTGCAGGGACTATGCCAAGGCACACATTGTGTATCTGGGCAAAAACTGGCGCACTTTGGTGGGAATTCAGGCGCAAATCTGACCGTTCTTGACAGAATTTCGGACAGAACCCGTCATCACCTACTTTCGTGGGGAATCGTTCGAACTAGGCTTGGCGCAACGCGCGCCGGCTGAGCCACCAGCCCACACACACCACCAGCAGCGCCCCAACACACCCAACCACCACATCCGCATACGGCACCGCGCGCTCAAACCACGCCGCACCGATCGGATCAGTGACGAGCATGTCGCCGGCAAGGTATCCAAGTAGCGCCGCCCCCAGCGTGATGATCACCGGAAAGCGGGCCATGACCCCCACCAGCAGCGTGCTGCCAAACACGATCAACGGCACTGACAAGCCAAGCCCTAGCACGAGGAGTAGAAACGTCGTGCCTGGCGGCCCTTTTTCCGCCGCGGCGGCCACGGCGACGACGTTATCGAGCGACATTACAAAGTCGGCGATCAGGATGGTCTGGATAGCAGGCCATAGGCCGGCCTGCTGATGGCGATCGGCGGCTTCATCTTCGGCTTCCGTCAGCAGCTTCACGCCGATGTACACCAGCAGCACCGCGCCAATCGTTTTCAGGTACGGCTGCGCAAGCAGCTTGACGGCCAGCACGGTCAACACCACGCGCAGCACGATGGCGCCCGCGCTGCCCCAGAAAATGGCTTGTTTCTGCTGGTGCTTGGGCAGGTTGCGCGCGGCCAGCGCGATGACCACCGCGTTGTCGCCCGACAGCACGATGTTGGTCAGGATGATGGAGCCAAGTGCGAACCAGAATGCGCTTGAGGTGAGCGCCATAGTGTTCTCGAAGATGTCCCTGGGGTTGGCTTGCAGTGAGCCGGTTTGCAGCATCTTGTCTGCTTATACACATGTCGTGCCTGGATCGCATGCTGCAACGCGACCAAACAAAAACGGGAGGCCTGGCCTCCCGTTCTCGCACAACCTCAAACCTTGCCGATTACAGCATCGCCTTCAGCAGACGCGCCATTTCCGACGGGTTCTTGGTGGTCTTGATGCCGCACTCTTCCATGATGTCCAGCTTCGCTTGCGCGGTGTCGGCACCGCCCGAGATCAGCGCGCCGGCGTGGCCCATGCGCTTGCCCGGAGGCGCGGTCACGCCAGCGATGAAGCCAACCACCGGCTTCTTCATGTTGTCCTTGATCCAGTAAGCCGCGTTGGCTTCGTCCGGACCGCCGATCTCACCGATCATGACCACGGCGTCCGTTTCCGGATCGTCGTTGAACATCTTCATCACATCGATGTGCTTCAGACCGTTGATCGGGTCGCCGCCGATACCGACAGCCGAAGATTGGCCCAGGCCCAGCGCAGTCAATTGGCCCACGGCTTCGTACGTCAGCGTGCCCGAGCGCGACACCACGCCGATGCGGCCCTTGCGGTGGATGTGGCCCGGCATGATGCCGATCTTGATCTCGTCCGGCGTGATCAGGCCCGGGCAGTTCGGGCCCAGCAGCAGCGTCTTGCTGCCGGCCTTACGCATCTTGTCCTTGACCATCATCATGTCGCGCACGGGGATGCCTTCGGTGATGCAAACCACCAGGTCCAGCTCGGCTTCGACAGCTTCCCAGATGGCGTCAGCGGCGCCTGCGGGCGGCACGTAGATCACCGACACGGTCGCCCCGGTCTGAGCCTTGGCGTCCTTGACGGTTGCGTAGATGGGAATGCCTTCGAAGTCTTCGCCGGCCTTCTTCGGGTTCACGCCGGCGACGAAGCAGTTCTTGCCGTTGGCGTAGTCGCGGCAGCCGCGGGTATGGAACTGACCGGTCTTACCGGTGATCCCCTGGGTGATGACCTTGGTGTCTTTGTTGATCAGAATCGACATGCTGTAATCCTTTTATGCAGCGAGCCGCGCCGATGTACCGTTTCGTACTTCGGAGCGCCGCCCGCGTTCGCGTATGGTTGGGTCAGCGGGCGGCTTACTTGCCGGCGGCTGCGGCCACGACCTTCTCGGCGGCCTCTGCCATCGTGTCTGCGGCGATGATGGGCAGGCCCGAGTCGGCCAGCATCTTCTTGCCGAGGTCTTCGTTGGTGCCCTTCATGCGCACGACCAGCGGCACCGACAGCGACACAGCCTTCGCCGCCGCGATCACGCCTTCGGCGATCACGTCGCAACGCATGATGCCGCCGAAGATGTTGACCAGGATGGCCTTCACGTCCGGGTTCTTCAGCATCAGCTTGAAGGCTTCGGTCACCTTCTCGGTGGTGGCACCGCCGCCCACGTCGAGGAAGTTGGCCGGCTCGCCGCCGAACAGCTTGATGGTGTCCATCGTGGCCATGGCCAGACCGGCGCCGTTCACCAGGCAGCCGATGTTGCCGTCGAGCGAGATGTAGGCCAGGTCGAACTTCGAGGCTTCGATTTCGGCCGGGTCTTCTTCATCCAGATCGCGGTACGCCACGATTTCCGGGTGACGGAACAGCGCGTTCGAGTCGAAGTTGAACTTGGCGTCCAGCGCGATGACCTTGCCGTCGCCGGTCAGGATCAGCGGGTTGATTTCAGCTTGCGAAGCGTCGGTTTCCCAGAATGCCTTGTACAGGCCCTGCAGGGCTTGGCGGGCTTGCGGCACGCTCGCGTCGGGCACGCCGATCTTGCGGGCGATGTCGTCAGCCTGGGCGTCTTGCAGGCCAGCTTGCGGATCGATCAGCAGCGTGTGGATCTTTTCCGGATGCGATTCAGCGACTTCTTCGATGTCCATGCCGCCTTCGCTCGAGGCCATCAGCGCGACCTGCTGCGAGACACGGTCCACCACCAGCGACACGTACAGTTCCTTCTTGATGTCCGCGCCTTCTTCGATCAGCAGGCGCTTGACCAGCTTGCCTTCCGGACCAGTCTGGTGCGTCACCAGCGTCATGCCCAGGATGCTGCTGGCGTATTCCTTGACCTGCTCCATGCTCTTGGCAACCTTCACGCCGCCGCCCTTGCCACGGCCACCCGCATGAATCTGTGCCTTCACGACCCACACCGGGCCGCCCAGGGTTTCTGCAGCTTTGATAGCCTCGTCGACCGAGAAGGCCGGAATGCCGCGCGGAACCGGCACATTGTATTTGCGCAGGATTTCCTTGCCTTGGTACTCATGGATATTCATGCGTGTTTCCTTTGCTAGGCAGAGTGAGTGTGATGAGTATTGAAAACGCGAACAGCGCGGTGCCCTTCAGGACGAGGGCTCAGGCGACAGTTCGGTGGGTGGCGGTTGGATCTTGGCTTCGGGCTGATATGCAAACCAGCGCGGGTAATGCTCGCGAACCACCTCGCCCTCAAGATGCAGGGCATGGCAGCCGTGGAGTTGATAAGGCGGCTTTTCGCCGGGCTCGACAGGCCGGAGGTCGTTAGAGTTATCGCGCACCGGGAAGACGTCGCCCGCGAAGGCCTGGATGGCGGCGGTCGGCAGCACACCACACAGCTCGGTCAGGTGCGTACAGCCCGCCACGCCGCCGAGTCTCTCACGGGAGGCCTTTCGAAAACCCTTCATCAGATTCAGGCCGATGAGCTTGCGGTAGGCCGGGCCGATCGTGTCGCAATGTGTGGGGTACGGCACCCAGTCGGAACACGCTTCGGCATCCACAACATTCATGCGGGTATCGATTGTCACGCGCAGCCACAGGTCATGCAGCGGCTGGCCTTCGGGGCGCACGCCGCCGCTGGCCAGGGGGATGTCACGTGGTTTGGTGTCGGTCAGGCGCGCTTCGATGTCCCACAGGCCGTCTTCCCGCAAATAGGCGTCCACCGTGATGGCACGGCGGTGGCGCATGACGCGCGGGACGGGAGCAGACAGAGGCATGGACCAGACAGACTGATAGGACCGATGGAGGCGGCGCACGCGGATCTCGCGCATCGCCCACGGGACATATGCAGCAGCGCATCAGCCGCCACACACGAACACTACCGTCCGGCAATTGAGATGAAGGACGGTACCAAAGACTTGAATTTTAACACGTCGTCACGACCAGACTGGTCGCGTGCGGCAACGCAGTGTGAAAGCGGTTGCAACAACCGGGTGAGGTGCAACGGCCGCGATCCGCACACAAGAGGATTGTCCGGCCGAATTGTTGCTAGATCGAAGGCGTTCAGTCCGACTCGTCGCCATCTTCGAGCAGTTCATCGGCCCCCGCGATGACGCGCGACACCACCGACCGGGAGAATCCACGCGCCATCATGTATCGCACCTGCTTGGCCCGTTCGGCTAGATCGGCTGGTGGGCGGCCGAAGCGCTTTTCCCACAGAGCCTTGGCGCGCGCTGCTTCCGTGCTTTGCAGTTGCGCCTTGACCTCGCCCAGCGTCTCTGCGCCAAGCTGATGTGTTTTCAACTCCTGCATCAGGCGAGCCGTACCGTAACGGCCCGCGCGGCGGTGCACCATGCTCTCGGCAAAGCGCGTATTGGAGAGCCAGTTTTCGCCTTCCAGCCAATCCAGCAGCGTATCGACCTCTTCGACGGATTCGGCGTGCGGCACCAACTTACGGCGCAATTCGACCCGGCTGTGCTCGCGTCGAGACAGATAGCCCAGCGCACGTGCCTTCAGCGATAACGGTGGGCGCGGCAACGGCATACGGTTTCAGGCTCAAAAAGAAAACGCCCACCGTTGGGGGACGGCAGGCGTATGAAGCTCGATAGAGCCGTCGATCTGCGCCGACGGCCAACCCAATTACTCTTCTCCGACTTCCTCGGCCACGGCGATGGCGCCCATCGGCGTCACGCCCAGTGCTTCGCGGACCTTGTTCTCGATGTCGCGGGCGAGGTCGGGGTTCTCGCGCAGGTATTCACGGCAGTTGTCGCGGCCTTGGCCGATGCGTTCGCCGCCATAGCTATACCAGGCGCCGGACTTTTCGACGATCTTGGCTTCCACACCGAGGTCGATGATTTCGCCTTCGCGCGACACGCCCTGGCCGTAAAGGATGTCGAAGATGGCTTCGCGGAACGGCGGCGCCACCTTGTTCTTGACGACCTTGACCTTGGTCTCGTTGCCGACCACGTCGTCGCCCTTCTTGATCGAGCCAATGCGGCGGATGTCCAGACGCACCGAAGCGTAGAACTTGAGTGCGTTACCACCCGTGGTCGTTTCCGGCGAGCCAAACATCACGCCGATCTTCATGCGGATCTGGTTGATGAAGATGACCATGCAATTGGTCTTCTTGATGGTGCCGGTCAGTTTGCGCAGTGCCTGGCTCATTAGACGGGCCTGCAGGCCGGGCAACGCGTCGCCCATTTCGCCTTCAATTTCAGCCTTTGGCACCAGGGCAGCCACAGAATCGATGACGATCAGGTCAACCGAGCCCGAGCGCACCAGCGCATCAGCAATTTCTAGAGCTTGTTCACCCGTGTCCGGCTGGGAAATCAGCAGGTCCGGCACGCTAACGCCAATCTTGTCGGCATAAGTGACGTCAAGCGCATGTTCCGCATCGATGAAGGCGCAAGTGCCGCCCAGCTTCTGCATCTCGGCAACCACCTGCAGTGTCAGGGTGGTTTTACCCGACGATTCCGGACCGTAAATTTCCACCACGCGGCCACGCGGCAAGCCGCCCACGCCCAGCGCCACGTCCAACCCCAACGAACCTGTCGACACGACTTGGACCGGCTCGACCTCGGCGTCGCCCATCTTCATGATGGAGCCTTTGCCGAACTGCTTTTCGATCTGCGCGAGCGCGGCAGCCAGCGCCTTCTGCTTTTCTGCGCTCATTGCGGCTGCCTTCTTACCGTCTTCCATGGTCGTCCTTCGTGCAAATTGGTGTATAAATGGGCCGCAAGGGCTTGCGATTCCAGCGGTTGCCTGCAATAACGGGCCGCAGCGTGATTGCCCCCGACACGACCCATTTCATGACTTTAGCGCCGCCAAGACTACAGCACCGCGAATTCGGAGTACTGTATAAAAAACCAGTGGTTTTGACAAGTCTCCAGAACACATATCGCGCGAAAACAATGTAGCGGGCGGGATGGGCAAGACATCTTGCCCGGCATCGCGGGGAGACACGCATGCGCATTCTGATTGCCGAAGACGACGCCACGCTGGCTGACGGGCTCACACGCTCGCTACGCCAAGCAGGTTATGCCGTCGACCAAGCCTCCGATGGGGCGACTGCCGACGCGGCGCTGTCCGCGCAAACGGCCCAAACCTATGACCTGCTGATTCTCGACGTGGGCCTGCCGCGCATGTCTGGGCTGGAGGTCCTAAAGCGCCTGCGCTCGCGCGGGGCCATGCTGCCGGTGTTGATCCTGACCGCCGCAGACAGTGTGGAAGAACGCGTCAAGGGCCTGGATCTTGGCGCGGACGACTACATGGCCAAACCCTTCGCGCTGTCCGAGCTGGAAGCGCGCGTGCGCGCGCTGGTGCGGCGCGGTACGGGCGGTGGCGCCACACTTGTCCGCCATGGGCCGCTGGCGTTCGATCAGGTCGGGCGCATCGCCTATATCCATGATCAGGTGGTGGAACTGTCGGCACGCGAGATCGGGCTGCTGGAGATTCTGCTGGCGCGCGTCGGCCGCCTGGTGTCGAAAGAGCAGCTGGTTGACCACCTGTGCGGCTGGGGCGAAGAAGTCAGCAACAACGCCATCGAGGTGTACATCCACCGGCTGCGCAAGAAGATCGAGGTGGAAGGCATCCGCATCGCCACCGTGCGCGGGCTGGGCTATTGCCTGGAACGCATGGCCACCCCGACGACAACCGCGACGGCTGCCCATGGGTGATCGGTTGGCCTGGCCGTGGCGTCGGCATCGCGCGTCGCTGCGCGACCGTGACGACACGACTCCCGGGACTGATGGCCGCGATGACGGCGGCGACCTCACCGACACCCTCCCCCACCTCGAAGACGACGCCACGCGGCCCGTCGCCCGATCCCTCTTTGGCGAAATTCTCGACTGGATGCTCGCGCCGCTGCTCTTGCTGTGGCCGATGAGCATTGCGGTGACGTATCTGGTGGCCAAGTCGATTGCGAACGCGCCATATGACCGCGCGCTGGAATCGAGCGCGATCGTGCTCAGCCAGCAACTGCGCGAGGTGAATGGCCGCGTGACGCTGCAGCTGCCGATCTCGGCGCGCGAGATTTTGCGTGCCGACGAAACCGACAACATTTACTACCAGGTGCTCGGGACCAACGGCGAGTTTGTCTCCGGGGACCGCGACCTCCCGCTGCCGCCCGAAGAAGACGCCAACGCCGGTGGCCTTGTACAACTACGCGACGACCACATCCACGGCGCTGAGATTCGTGTTGCGTACACGTTCGTGCAGCGGCCGGGCTCTGGCGACAAGCCCGCACTGGTGCAAGTGGCGGAGACGCTCGACAAGCGGGCGCAACTCGCGAACGAAATCATCAAGGGCGTGATCCTGCCGCAGTTCGTGATCCTGCCGTTGGCGGTAATCCTGGTGTGGTTCGGGCTGACGCGTGGGCTGGCGCCGCTCAATGCGATTCAGGAGCGCATCCGCGCGCGCAACCCCGGCGACACCAGCCCCATCGACGAAGGCGCCGCGCCGCAGGAGCTGACGCCGCTCGTGGCGTCGTTCAATGATCTGCTGGGGCGGCTGGAGCAATCAGTGCATACGCAGAAGCGCTTCATCGCAGATGCCGCGCATCAGATGAAGACGCCGCTGGCGGGTCTGCGCATGCAAGCGGAGTTGGCACAGCGCGAACAATCGCCCGACGAGCTGCGTCGCACGCTCGCGCATATCGCCGACAGCTCGGATCGCACCGCGCACCTCGTCAAGCAGTTGCTTTCTCTGGCGCGCATGGAAAACATGGGCGCCACTGACGGTCTGGTGCCGCTGGATATCTGCGCGCTGTCACGCCAGGTGGTGGCAGAGTGGCTGCCAAAGGCTTGGGCCAAGCAGATCGACCTCGGTTTTGAGGAGCCTGGGCCGCCGGTCACGATTTCGGGCAATGCGACGATGCTCGCCGAGATGCTCAACAATCTGCTGGACAACGCGATCCGCTACACGCCCGACGGCGGACATGTCACCGTGCGCGTGACCACCGCACCGTTTGAACCGTTCGTCTTCATCGACGTGGATGACACCGGTCCCGGTATCCCCGTGGCCGAGCGCGAACGCGTGATGCAGCGCTTCTACCGCATTCTTGGCACACAGGCCGAGGGCAGCGGGTTGGGCCTGGCCATCGTGCGCGAAATCGTGCAGCAGCACGGCGGCGACATCGAGGTGCTCGACAACGTGTATCAGGCATCTCCGCGGCTGGCGGGGGCGCGCTTTCGCATCACGCTGCATCGCGCCTCCCTCGGCGAGGAAGCCAACGCATGAGCATCACGCCCGGAACCCCTGCACGCCGCCGCTGGATCGCCAACATGCGTTGGATCGCGGCGCTGCTCGCGGTGTGGTTTGTGGTGACATTCGTGATCGCGTTCTTTGCGCGTGACCTGTCGACGCACTTTTTCAACTCGGACTGGACGTTCGCCTATTGGGTCGGTGCCCAGGGTGCGCCCATCGTTTATGTGCTGATTACCGTGCTCTATGCGTGGCGCACCAACCGCGCTGCGGATGCGGCCGCGCAACACGACGAAACGGCGCAGCACGATACGCCGGAGTCATCTCCTCCGCCCTCCATCTGACACTGGCACGTTACGCGGCACCCAGATGACGCAGCTTCACGAAGGCCAACGCCGCCATCACCGCGTCGTTAAGCGCGTCGTGCGCGTCCCAGGTCGGCAAGTCCAATCCCTTCATGACAGTGGCGAAGCGCAGATCCAGATCGGGGTCGCCCTGCTGCCGATACGGCGGCAGTTGTCGGAACTGGTAGTCGTAGTACAGGGCGGAGACTTCAATCTTGGGCTGCGGCAAGCCGATGCCGAGCAGGGGCACCACCACCCGATTGAGCATCGCCACGTCGAACTCAAGGTAGTAACCCACCAATGGCCTGCTGCCGATAAAGTGCAGCAGTGCATGGACGGCTTGCTCGATCGATATACCGCTGTCCAGATCACGATTGCGCAGACGATGCACGCAAATGCTTTCTGCGCGCATTTCCCCTCGCGGCCTGATGAGCAAGTCCAGGCGCTGGCTGGTCAAAATGCGATTGCCGACGATGCGGACAGCACCGATGGAGACGATCTCGTCGGTGCGCACGTTCAAGCCGGTGGTCTCGCAATCGAGCGCGACCCACTCATCTGGGGGCGGGGCCTCGAACAGGAAGCGAAACGCCGGATCGCGCAACTTGCGCAACTGGCGCCGCCTTTGCAGTGCCTGCAGCCAGTCGGAGAGCCGTCCGTTCATGACTGCTCGCTCATATTCACATCCACTCGGTCCGCCAGCGCTGCCGCAGGAGCGCCTTGAATCGTTTGACGGCGCTCAACGCATCCTTGAGCAGATCACGCTCCAACGATGACAGGCGCGCCAGATGCACGTCGCACGATACCAGCTGATGCGCATCGATCTCCGCCAGCCCGGCCTTGAGCCGCAGGGTCATCAGGAAGTGCAGGCTCTCGCTCAACTCGGCGGCCATGTGCGCGTCGAGGGCCTCGGCGCGCACCAGTGCATCCAGGCGCGGCACAGTGCCAGTCTCGTCGAGTACGCGGTGGGACAGCGCAAGGCTACGCACCCCGTGGACGATCGGGAAGATGCCCTCCTTCTTCACGTCGAGCACGGGATCGGGATCGCCAAACCCGAGGATGCGATCGCGCCAACCCGGCGCGGCACTGAAAGCCTCAATAGCAGCGGCAAAGCGGCCAAGTACGGCGTCATTGTCGATGGTCAGCTCCAGCAACGTCCGCCGCAGTTGTTTGAGTAAGGCGGCATCGCCGCACACCGCATGCGCATCAAAAAAGATTGCCAGATGCATCAAGCCCTCGGGGCTGGGCAGGATGAGCCATTCGCGGATGCGCCGCGCAAAGTCGCTCGCGGTCATGCACCACTCGGGCCGGCAGAGCATGATGCCGCCGGGGCACGGCGGGTAGCCGAACGCGGCCAATGCATCGGAGAAGCGCGTGACGATGCGCTGCAGGTCCGCAGGTGGCACGTAACCATCGCGCAGCACCAGCGCATTGTCCTGATCGGTCTTGAGCAACTGCTCGCCACGCCCCTCACTGCCCATGACAAACAGGCAACTGTTCTCCACGAGCTCGGGCGGCGCGATCATCTGCCAGGCCCGTTCAAACAGGCGTGCGTTGATTTCGCGCACGAGGCTGGCGACGTGATCAATGCGCGAACCGCCACGTGTAAGCAACGCGACCATCCGCGTGATCTGCGCGGCCACCTGCGCGAGGGCGTCCAAGTCCTGAGCCAGGGTGATCTGCACCGTCAGCAGATACGAATGGTTGGCCAGGAAGCTGAACACATCCAGTGATTCCAGCAAACCGAGAATCTCATCTCCGTGCGTGACGACCAATCGGTGCACGCGATGGCGCAACATCAGCGTCAGGGCGTCACCGATCTGCGCGGAGGCCGGCACGGTAATGAGCGAGAACTGGCTCATCTGCCCTACCGCCAGACGATCCAGCGATGTGCCCTGCAGGACGGCGCGCTGCAAGGAACTGCGTGTGAAGATGCCCACGCGCGGCGGGCTGCTGGTGCCATCACGCACGAGCACGTTCGAAGTGTTATGTGTCTGGAACAGCTTGACCACGGACACCACGTCCGTGTCGGCATCCACAAAATGGGCGGGCCGGATGAAGGCATCGCTCACGCGAGAGACGGCCAGCGACTGCATCGTCTCCATGCTCTGCCGCTGTGCAATAGCGCTGAGCTTGCTGCCGAGGTCGGAAAAAAGCAGCGCACCGAAGGTGGCGTTGGCGGCAATGAGGTCACGCACCGCCTGACGTGCCACCTGATAGACCACCACTTCTTCAGCCGCGACGAAGCGGCTGCTTGCCTTGCCGGCCACCAGCGCTCGGCCGTCAAAGCAATCGTCGGGGCCATAGGTGGCAATCAGCTCGTCGCCGTCGTACTGGGCGACGTGCCCTTTGATGATCAGGAACAGGTGCAGCGGTGCAGCACCCATATCGAGGATGGTCTGCCCTTCCGGGTAGTAGCCGATGTCGACGGCATCGCGCACCAGGCGCTGCTCGTCCTGATTGAGGCAATCGAACGGCCAGACCGCGAAGTTGAAAGCGCTGGGCATGGTTGCCTTGAAGGCGAGCGATGCAATCGCGTCACCCGCCTCCCATCAGCGTGGCGAATAGCCGATCAGTGGCCCGATGCGCCAGCCGCACCGAGGCCCGTTTCCGAACGAACCTGCTGCGCGGCAAACGACGCCTTCTCGTTTTTGGCGCGAACACTGCTGTCCAGCACCGAGAACAGCCACACGCCCACGAAGCCGATCGTCATCGAGAACAGTGCGGGCGACGTGTATGGGAACCACGCCGAGCCCTTCGGATAACCGAGCGTGGCTTCCCACACCGACGGCGAAACGATCGTCAGACCCACCGACGAGATCAGCCCCAGGAACCCGCCAATGACCGCGCCGCGCGTGGTGCAGCCCTTCCACAGCATCGAGAGGAACAACACCGGGAAGTTGGCAGACGCCGCCACCGCAAACGCCAGCGACACCATGAACGCGATGTTCTGCTTCTCGAAAGCGATGCCGAGCAACACGGCGATCACACCGAGCACCAGCGTGGTGATGCGCGACACCCGCAGCTCATCTGCGCTGTTGGCCTTGCCGTTCTTGAAGACCGTGGCGTAGAGATCATGCGACACCGCTGAGGCGCCCGACAGCGTGAGACCGGCCACCACCGCAAGGATCGTTGCGAATGCCACGGCCGAAATGAAACCGTAAAACACATCGCCGCCGACCGTCTTGGCCACCAGCACGGCTGCCATGTTGGCCGTGCCCGCGCCGCCCTTGATGACACCCTTGGCCACGTCGGACAGTTCGGGGTTCGTCAAGACCAGCGTGATCGCACCAAAGCCGATGATGAAGATCAGGATGTAGAAGTAGCCGATCCAGGTGGTTGCCCAGAAGACCGATTTGCGTGCCTCCTTGGCGTCGGGCACCGTGAAGAAACGCATCAGGATGTGCGGCAGACCAGCGGTACCGAACATCAGCGCCATGCCGAACGAGATGGCCGAGATCGGATCCTTGATGAAGCCGCCCGGCGCCATCACAGACAGACCGATCTTGGCGGCCTCATCGGGCGATTTGCCAGCATTGACCGCAATGGCCGTCTTGACTTGCACTGCCTTGGCGAACAGCGCCTCCAGGCTGAAACCGTATTGCGCCAGCACCATGATGGCCATGAACGTCACGCCGGCCAGCAGCAGGCACGCCTTGATGATCTGCACCCAGGTGGTTGCGGTCATGCCGCCAAAGAGCACGTAGACCATCATCAACGCGCCGACGATGACCACCGCGATCCAGTAATCCAGCCCGAACAGGAGCTTGATGAGCTGCCCTGCGCCGACCATCTGAGCGATCAGATAGAACGCCACCACCACCAGCGTGCCAACGGCGGCAAAGCTGCGGATGGGCCCTTGCTCAAACCGGTAGCCCGCCACGTCCGCAAAGGTGAACTTGCCGAGGTTGCGCAACCGCTCGGCCATCAGGAACGTGATGATCGGCCAGCCGACCAGAAAGCCGATGGAGTAGATCAGACCGTCGTAGCCGGAGGTCATCACGGCCGCCGAAATGCCCAGGAAGGACGCTGCCGACATGTAGTCGCCCGAGATGGCCAGGCCATTCTGGAAACCGGTGATGCCGCCGCCCGCCGTATAAAAATCTGCCGCGGAGCGCGTACGCTTGGCTGCCCACTTCGTAATCCACAGCGTGCCGGCCACAAACAGCGCAAACAGCACGATGGCCGTGGTGTTGGTTTCCTGCTTGGCGGTCTGTCCGACATCGCCGCCGGCAGCCAGAGCTGCTCCGCAGGCGCCAGCGGCCAATAGCGCCACCAGCAGGATCGAAAGCATCTTCTTCATTTGGCGACGTCCTTCAGGATGTCCTGCGTCAGTTGGTCGTATTCGCTGTTGGCCCGGCGCACGTAGATGCCGGTAATGACGACGGTGAAGATGATGACCGCCATACCGACGGGCACGCCCACGCTCATCACGCCTGTACCCACCGGCTTGGCGAGAAACGCCTTATCGAACGCGATCAGCGCGATGTAGCCGTAGTACACGGCCAGCATCAGCACTGTCAGAACGAGTCCGAGCTTGTTGCGTCGCTGTTTGAGCTGCGCATATTTCGGATGCGCCTCGATTTTTCCTACCAATCCATCCTGCATCGCCTGTCTCCTGGTTTGCTCTTGGAATGTGTGCGGCGATTCTGGATAGCGAAACTGACTGAACTCTTACTCACGCCGTCTGTGGCGGTTTACTGCGATAGTGGTTTTCCCTAGCGCTGCAGAACAACATAAGAAACACTGCAAGACATCCGGCCGCAAATGAGCCGCTGAACGGCTTCCCTCGCCCAAATTGACGCTGGCAAGCGCGGGCATATTGTGCGCATGCACATTCGCAAGAGGTGCATATACCGTCTGGCACTGCCGGCTCAAAGCAGGGGTTGGATGATGCAGCGCACGCATCGCCGCAAGGGCTCGACCGATGCACCGCCACTCGACCCGAGCGCGCCCAAGTGCTTGATTTTCTTGAAATCCCGGCCATCGATCGCATGCATTGAAAGGCACATGCTTGTCAGAACGCCGTAAGTTTCGGCTCCCACAATCGTTGACACTTCCGCGGGCGAAAAGCGTTTGCGTTGTCATGTCCATGCCCAGCGGGACGACCTACGAAAAAAAACAGGAGACAACATGGCAACCGTGCAAAGTGCACCGAACGCGCCCGTCGGGCGCGTGCAGCCCGCGCCCATGACGAAGGAGGAGAAGAAAGTCATCTTCGCCTCGTCGCTGGGAACGGTGTTCGAGTGGTACGACTTTTATCTCTACGGCTCGTTGGCGGCCATCATCGCCAAGCAGTTCTTCTCGGGCCTGGACCCCACGGCGGGCTTCATCTTTGCACTGCTGGCGTTTGCTGCCGGCTTCCTTGTGCGCCCGTTCGGCGCGCTGGTCTTCGGCCGTCTGGGCGACATGATTGGCCGCAAATACACGTTCCTGGTGACCATCGTCATCATGGGTACGTCAACGTTCATCGTCGGTCTGCTTCCGTCGTACGGCACGATTGGCGTAGCCGCGCCGATCATTCTGATCGCGCTGCGCATGCTGCAAGGTCTGGCGCTGGGCGGTGAATATGGTGGCGCCGCCACGTATGTCGCCGAGCATGCCCCGCACGGCCGCCGCGGTGCCTACACGTCGTGGATCCAGACGACGGCCACGCTGGGCCTGTTCCTCTCGCTGGTCGTCATCCTGGCCGTGCGCGAACTGACCGGCAAGGCATTCGACGACTGGGGCTGGCGCATCCCGTTCCTGGTGTCGATCCTGCTGCTGGCAACGTCGGTGTACATCCGTCTGTCGATGAGCGAATCGCCGGCATTCCAGAAGATGAAGGCTGAGGGGAAGACCTCCAAGGCCCCGCTGACGGAAGCTTTTGGCCAATGGCGCAACCTGAAGATCGTGATCCTGGCGCTGCTCGGCCTGACCGCCGGCCAGGCTGTGGTGTGGTACACGGGCCAGTTCTACGCGCTGTTCTTCCTCACGCAGGTGCTGAAGGTCGACGCCTTCACGGCCAACGTGCTGATTGCGGTGGCGCTTGCCATCGGCACGCCGTTCTTCGTGTTCTTCGGGTCGCTGTCTGACCGCATCGGTCGCAAGAAGATCATCATGGCCGGCTGCCTGCTGGCGGTGCTGACGTACTTCCCGCTGTTCAAGGCGCTCACGCACTACGCCAACCCGGCGCTGGAGCGCGCCCAGCAGACCGCGCAGATCACGATCACGGTCGACCCGAAGGAGTGCTCGTTCCAGGGCAGCCCGATCGCCCGCGAAGTGGACTTCCGCTCTTCGTGTGACATCGCCAAGCGCACGCTGGCGCAATCGTCGGCCAGCTACGAGACGGTTGACGGCCCGGCCGGCACGGTCGCGACGGTGTCGATTGCGGGCAAGCAGATCACCTCGCTCAACGCCACCCGCACGGCAGACGGCCAGAACTTCGATGCGGACAGCAAGGCCAAAATCGCCGACTTCAAGAAGCAGGTGAGCGAGTCGCTCAAGGCGGCCAACTACCCGGCCAAGGCCGATCCGGCCCAGATGAACACGATCATGGTGCTGGTGATCCTGGTGATTCTGGTGATCTACGTCACCATGGTCTACGGCCCGATCGCAGCAATGCTGGTCGAGATGTTCCCGACACGCATCCGCTACTCGTCGATGTCGCTGCCGTATCACATCGGCAACGGCTGGTTTGGGGGCCTGCTGCCGACCATCTCGTTCGCCCTGGTGGCCCAGAACGGCAATATCTATCACGGTTTGTGGTACCCGATCTGGATCGCGGCCATCACCTTCGTGATTGGTGTGCTGTTCGTACGCGAAACCAAGGATGTGGATATCTATCGCAATGATTGAGGCAGGGGGTTGACATATTCGCCGAAGACGGTAGAATCCCGCTTCTTCGGCGAATTAGCTCAGTCGGTTAGAGCGACGGAATCATAATCCGCAGGTCCGGGGTTCGAGTCCCTGATTCGCCACCAAATACCAAAAAGCCCTGCTTCGGCAGGGCTTTTTGCTTTTCTGCTGCATCCCTGGCGACCGCCAGGGCAATCACATTACGCAAGCGCCTCGGCTTGCACAGGCACCTCGGCGGCCACCGCCAACACCCAATCCGTCGTCAACGCCGATTGCGTCACGGGCAGCATATGGCCGCCGTCGATGATGCGCAGATTCACACGATCAAGCTTCTGCTTGAGCGCTTCGCCCTGGCGCTTGACGTTCAAGATGCGGTCACCGCGGCCGTACAGCACGTCGACCGGCACCGTCATCGAGGCATAGCGGCGTTCCATGTCAGGCAGATCTTCCGGCGCAGCGACCAGATCCGACGATGCCGCATAGAACACGTGCGGACGCAGCCCCAGCAGACCGCCGCCCTTGAACGGGAAATCCTTCGGCATGGTCTCGGGCGCGAACACCGCCGCGATGGCCTTCCGAGAATTGATGATCGACAGGGGAATCGCGAGCGTCCATGACACCAGCCTGCGCACCAGCGGCGACGGCAACACCAAGCCCCCGAACGCACCGGGCGGCGCGCTCTCTGCATGCGTGAGCGGCGCGATCAACGCGAGCCGGCGAATGACTTGCGGATGATTCAGCCCCACCGCCAGTGAAATCGCTCCGCCAAGCGAATGCCCCACCAGCACGGGCTTGTCGAGCCCGAGCTTCTCGATGCACTGCGCGACCATGCGCGCCTGCGCATAGATGTTGGCCGGCGAATCCGCGCCCCGCACGGACCTGCCTGCGCCCGGCCGGTCGATCACGATCACGCGATGCGAGCGCGCAAGCCGATTCATATCCAGATACGCGAAGTTGCGCAGGTTGCCGCACAGGCCATGCACGAACACGATGGCGGGACCCGTGCCGCGATCGGTGTAATGCACGCGGTCGGCCCCGACATCGAGGAACTTGCCTTCGGGCGGGAATCCTTTTGTGACGCGGCGTGCGATGAAGAAGGTGAACGCAACGGGCGCGAGGATGGCAAGCGCGATGACGCCAAGAATGGTGCTGGTCATAGTGTCCACGATACGGGAGGCAGTTAAGCGGGCTGTGCCGCGCCGATCGGCTGCGCGCGACGTTCGAACTGCATGGCGCTGTCGGCCAGTGTGCCGAACTTCAGCATCATCAGATCACGCGCGTAGTTCTGATACGACTTCCACGGCTGCTTGTCGCCCTGTTTGGGCAGGATGGCCGCCGCGCGTTGGATGTAGCCGGATGTCAGATCAACGGCGGGCTCGCGGCTCATGGCTTCGTCATCGAGACGCGGCACGCAGGTATCGAAGCCGTTGGACTGCATGTGGTTGAGTAGCCGGCAGACGTACTGCGCGATCAACTCGGCCTTCAGCGTCCACGACGCATTCGTATAGCCGAACGACGACGCGAGGTTCGGCACGCCGCTATACATCATGCCCTTGTACGACACCGTCTCGGCCAGATTCACGGCACGCCCATCGACGGTGATGGCCGCCCCGCCCAGCACCTTCAACTTGAGCCCTGTGGCTGTGACGATCACGTCGGCATCTAGACGCTCGCCGCTCTTGAGCTGCAGGCCGGTTGGCGTGAAGCGTGCAATCTCGTCGGTCGCAATCGAGGCCTTGCCCGCGCGGATCGTCTTGAACAGATCGCCGTCCGGCACGAGGCACAGGCGCTGGTCCCACGGGTTGTAGCGCGGCGTGAGGTGTTTGCGCACGTCGAACCCTGGGCCGATCTGCTTGCCCGCCATGCGGATGATGAAATCTTTGAATGCCTTGGGCTTGCGACGCGCGAGGCTGTAGAAGTACATCGTCAGCAACACGTTCTTCGTGCGCACCAGCCGGTGAGCAAGGCCCGACGGCAACCAGCGACGCAATGTGTTGGCCACGGCATCCTGCTCCGGCCGCGAGACGATGTACGTGGGCGAGCGCTGCAGCATCGTCACGTGCTGCGCGGTGCCGGCCATCGCAGGCACCAGCGTGACGGCCGTGGCGCCGCTGCCGATCACCACCACGCGCTTGCCGGCGTACGACAGATCGCTCGGCCAATGCTGCGGATGGACGATGCGCCCCCGGAACTGATCCATGTCGGGCCACGTCGGCGCGTGGCCTTCTTCGTAGTCGTAGTAGCCGCTGCACATATAGAGGAACTTGCAGGTGAAGTGCACCGGTTCCTCGCGCGCGCCATCGCTGCGCAACGCCTGCACCGTCCAGCGTGCCGTGGCGGAATCCCAGCTCGCGCCCGTCACCTTGTGACGGAAGCGGATCGACTTGTCGATGCCGAACACGCGTGCGGTGTCGCGGATGTAATCGAGGATCGTCTGGCCGTCCGAAATGGCTTTGCTGCTATGCCACGGCCGGAAGCTGTAGCCGAGCGTGAACATGTCGGAGTCGGAACGGATGCCGGGATAGCGGAACAGGTCCCACGTGCCGCCGATGGTTTCGCGCCCTTCCAGGATGGCAAAGCGCGCCGACGGGCAACGCTCGCGCAGGTGATACGCCGCGCCAATGCCCGAGAGCCCCGCGCCGACGATGAGTACGTCGAGGTCTGTATCCGGTGCGGTTGCCCGATTGCGGGGCGCACCCGGGCTGGCGCTTCGCTCCATCGTCGTATCCATGCGGTCTCCTGTTTGCAGCCTTGGGGGGTAGGCGTGGCAAATTTCGCACTAAATGTGGTGTGATTCGTCACCACTTTAATTTTTGGACGTCCTGACGTCAAATAGCGAAATGGAGAAAACATTTGAAACAGCCGACGCGCCCGCCAAGAAAGGCCGCCCGTATGGCGGCGTGGCGCCGGAGGCACGTGCAGCAGAACGCCGCGATGCGTTGATCCGCGCTGGCACGCGCGTGTTCGGCACGGTGGGCTTTCGCAAGGCCACCGTGCGCGCGATCTGCCAGGAAGCGAAGCTCAACGATCGGTACTTTTACGCCGCGTTCGATAGCACCGAAGCCCTGCTGCGCGCGACCTACCAACAACATGCGGAAGACTTGCGCGCGCAGGTTTCGAAGGCCACCGCCGCTGCGGAAGGCACGCTGGAAGCTCGTGTCGACGCGGGACTGCACGCGTTTTTCGCGTTCTTGCGAGACCCATGCGCGGCGCGCGTGCTGCTACTCGAAGTGATGGGCGTGAGCCCGGAAACGGACGCGACCTACCAGGGCAACCTACTGGAGTTCGGCAAGCAGGTCATGGCGAATGCCCAACTGCCAGGCGCCCACAATGACGACGATGCCGAGCTGCGCGCCGATCAACGCATCATCGGTCTTGCGCTCGTCGGTGCCCTGACAAACGTCGGTGCAGCGTGGCTGCTGACCGGCTATCGAGATCCCGAAGAAAAGATGGTGCGCAACTGTCGGCAGGTCGTGCTCGGCACATTGCGCACCATGCTGAGCACTTAGGCCGTGCCTTCCGGCTTGCCCAGCCGGACCACGGTCACACCCTGCGCCAGATGCCGTAACGACGGCTGCAGCAGCACGCAGTTGTCGTACGGCGTGACGATCTGCAGGTCTCCATCGGTGGCGATGATGGTGCCAGCTCGCGCGATGGTCTCCATACCGCGATAGTCGTCCACGAAGCGGAACGTGGTGGATTTAGCGACGACCGGATCGGTCACCCGAATGCAACGCACCTCCAGCGCGGGCGCAATCCCCAGCCATTCCGATACCGTCGATGCATCGACGGTGCCCAGCGCCGCCAGGAAACGCGCGCACGCATCCAGCGCCACATCGCGGCTCACGCGCTCGAAGTGCTGACCGCATTCGATGAGCAGCGCATTCTTCGGGCTCGCGGCATCGCCAAAGCCGCCGTAGTCGCGCAAGCGGCGGCCAGCAGCGTGGCCGGCATCGATCATCAGATGCGAAGGCGCGCCGACCTGCCGGCCCAGCTCGACGCCTTTCGCATGCGGACCCGTCAGCATCAACGGTTCGGCCTTTTCATGCATCGAGTGAATATCGAGCAGGTAATCGACCGTATCGATCACCGGGCGCAGCTCACGCGCGCGGCGCAGTTCCAGCGTGTTCCCCGGGCCGTCAAGCTTGTCGGCAGACCACACGCGGTTCAAGTCTTCGTCGATAAAGCGCGTGGCATCCGGGTCGTTGATGTCAAAGCGCTCGTACGCCTCGATATTTGCAAATGACAACGTGAGCCGACCATGTGTGGGGCGCACGCCGGCAGCCAGCAGCGCATCCACCGCAATCGCGCCGCACAGCTCATTGCCATGCGTGAGCGCGTTGATCATGACATGCGGCCCAGGCATGCCGCTATCGAATGTATGGACGTAATCAATGCCGTGCGTGCCCGTCTTCCAGCGGCGGATATCGGGCTTCTGCAACTCAATTGGGTACACCGGCAGCGTGGCGCGCAGCGCCTCCAGGGTCATCATGCGAAATCCTTCGGTGTTACGAGAAGTTCTGTTCAGGTTCAGTGCGCACGCGCATGTCCGCGCAGCATCCACAGCGAGGCCAGACTGATCAGCGTGGTCGCAAACACATAGAAGCTCGGCGACGTCTTGATGTGCGTCACGCCAATCAGCCACGTGACGATCAGCGGCGAGAACCCACCGAAGATCGTTACCGACAGGTTGTAGCTCAGCGCCAGACCCGTGCCGCGCGTACGCGTCGGGAAGATGTCAGCCAAGAGCGCCGGCAACGGCGCGAGGATGGCGGCCAAAAGCACGCCCACAATCGCCTGCATCACCAGCAGCGTCCAGAACGTCGGTTGCGCGACCAGTGTGGCAAACATCGGATACGTCGACAGCGCAATCACCACCATTGCAATCGACACCACGCGGATGCTGCCGAAGCGATCTGCCAGCAAGCCGAACGCGGGCGCCATCACCATCAGCATCGCGCCGGTGATCATCGTGCAGACCAGCGAGGCGCTGGTTGCGATGTGGAGTTGGTTGATGGCATAGGTCGGCATGTAGACCTTCTGCACATAGTTGAATGCGGTGACGGCCACGACCACGCCCGCCCCCAGCAGTAATCCGGGCAAACCCTGCGTGAGCGTATCGCGCAGCGGCGAGCGCGCTTGCAGCGCGGCCGGCGCTTCCGCCTGCATGGCCACAAACTCCGGCGTTTCAGGCGTGTGGCGGCGGATGTAGACACCAATGGGGCCGATCAGCAAGCCGAACAGGAACGCCACGCGCCAGCCCCATGACTCCACTTGCTCGGTGGTCAGCGCGTAAGTCAGCCATGCGCTCAAGCCCGCGGCCAACAATGTGGCAAGACCCTGCGTGGCGGCCTGCCAGCTCGCGTTGTATCCCATGCGCTTGCCGTTGGCGTGCTCGATCATGAACGCCGTGGCTGAACCGAATTCTCCGCCGGCCGAAAAGCCCTGCAACAGGCGCGCCACGATCACGATGGCCGGCGACCACAGCCCGATCGACGCATACGTCGGTGCAAACGCGATCATCGCGGTGCCCAGCATCATCAGCAGGATCGACCACGTCAGCGCAGCCTTGCGCCCGACGCGGTCTGCATAGCTGCCCAGCACCATCGAGCCCAGCGGCCGCATGATGAACGACACGCCAAACGTGCCGACAGAGAGCATCAGCGAACTCCACGCATCGCCCGTGGGGAAGAACAGCTTGCCGATGGTGATGGCGAAATAGCCGTAGATCAGCAGATCGTAGTATTCGAGCGCGTTGCCGACGCTGGCCGCCAGTACGGCACGCCAGGGCGAGGGATGTCGATGGGTGTCAGTGGCGCGTGCGGACGCGCCGCTCGCATTGAGGGTGTGGGCTGGCATGGTTGTCTCCCCGTGGTCTGTGCCGATCCGCCTGTTTTGCTGAATAACGCTGGCGGGCGAAGGTTGCGGAGGAGTCTAGGTGCCGTGCCCACGCGGCTTGTGCCGTTTCGGCACAAGGTTGGGCTTTTTGCGATGCACCTCAGGCGAGATCGGGGCGAGAGTTGCCGCTGGCGCTACCAACGGCCAGTTGCCATACCTCGTCAAGCAGTGCGCTCTGGTTGCTGCGCACCCGCATCATGCGGATATTGACGTGGATGTGCCAGGCATCATCGCCGGCCGGGCGCAGTTCGCCCGCGTTCAGGTGCGGCTTGGCCAGGCGATATGGCAACCACGCCATGCCGAATCCCCGTAGGGCCATCTCTTCTACCGCCTCGTAGAAATCCGCCTGGAACACGGGCTGCAGATGCGCCTTGCGATCGGCGGCGGCAAGGTGGCTGTCGAGCATCTGCCGCAACGTCAGGCCGCGCGCAAAGGCCAGCCACGGTAGCGGTGCGGCGGCCGAGCCCGGCAGCGTAAAGCGTGCGCGGCCGCGCTTGTCAGGCACACTCACCGGCACCAGCGTCTCGCTGCCCAGCAGGCAATGGTCGTACTTACGCGGATCGAGTAGAGCATCGGCCTGCGGGCTGGCGTAGGCGATCAGCAGATCGACGGTGCCATCGGCAAGTGCCAGGACGCCTTCCTGCGTGCCGCCCGTCGTCACGCTGAGCGGAAACACGCCGCGCCGGCGCGCCAGCGTTTCATACCAGCCCGGGACAAAGGTGCGCGCCAGCGTGCGCCCTGTGCCGATCTTGAGCGCCACCGGCAGTTGCGCCTCGCGCAGCAGCAAGCGCGCATCGTTCAGGCCGTCGACGGCATTGGCCGCGGCATCCAGAAACAAGCGCCCCGCCGCCGTGAGCGTGACGGGATGCTCGCTGCGCTCGACCAGTGCGGTGCCCACCCACTCTTCGAGCGCCTTGATCCGCCGGCCGAATGCGGGGTGCGTGACGTTGCGGTTCTCGGCGGCGCGGCTGAAGCTGCGCGTCTTGGCGAGTTCCTTGAAGTCTTCCAGCCATTTGATCTGCATGGCGCGTCCGGGTGGGATGGTGAGCGTGTGGTCTGCGCATTATCTCCGCAGCCTGCACGAACGGGCTTAACGTGCGTGCCGTATCGTTATCATCTTGAGCAAACGATCCGCCACACCTTCATGACCGCACCCCGCCCGCTGTCCATTGGCATTGCCGGCGCCGGTAACGCCGGACTTGCCGCTGCCATCGCGTTTGCCCGCCAGGGGCACAACGTGCACGTCTTCGAAAAGCACCCGCAGCTGACCGCCATGGGCGCGGGCCTGCTGATCCAGCCGCAGGGTATCCGCGCGCTGGAGGCACTCGGCGTGGGCCGCGAGCTGGAAGGCATCGGCGCGCCGATCGATCGGCTGATCGGCCTGAGCCATCGCGGCTGGCGTCTGCTCGACATCGACTACGCCGAGACGCCCGGCCGCGCCGTCACGCGGCATGCGCTGTCGTCCATGCTGTACGACGCCGCCTTGCACGCGGGCGCAGCATTCCACTTTGGTTGCGCGATCCAGCAATTGCTTGTTGATGGACCGCGCGCGCAGGTCGCGCACACGCAGGGCGAATCAATCTTCGATCTGTTTGTGATTGCCGATGGCGCGGCCTCTGCGCTGCGTGAGCCCGCAGGCCTGGCCGGCCCGTCGAGCACCTACCGATGGGGCACGCTTTGGTTCCAAGGGTGGGTGGATGGCTGGAACCCGCGCGTGCTGCAGCAGCGCTTTCGCGGCACACGCGAGATGATGGGCTTGCTGCCCACCGAAGTGGACAGCACCCGCACTCGCCTGTCGATGTTCTGGAGTCTGCCCGGTGATGCCGTGGACGCCTGGCGGCAGATCGACATCACGCAGTGGAAGGCGCATGTGCTGAGCCTGTGGCCGCAAGCCGCGCCCATGGTCGAGCAGATCGGCTCGCACGACGATATGCCTTTTGCCGTCTATCGGCACACATGGCCGCGCGCGCTGGCCAAACCACCTTACTGCGTCATCGGCGATGCCGCGCATGCCATGAGCCCGCAGCTCGGTTTGGGGACCACGCTGGCCGCGCAAGATGCCCTGGCACTTGCCGCGTGCGTGCAAGTGCATGGCCCCACCCATGGCGCGCTCGCCTACCACGCCCGTCGTCTGCGCACCGTGCAGGCCTACCAGACGCTGAGCCGTGCGCTCACGCCATGCTTCCAGGCGCAATACGGCGGTTGGATGCGAGACGTAGTGTTTGCCACCGGCTTGCGCGTACCCGGTGTCGCATGGCTGATGAAACGCAGCCTGGCAGAGCCGCCCGCGCGCGATGCCGCATTCGCTCCAGCTGCGGCTGCCACGTCTACGAGCGAAAAGCCCCAGGCATGACACCACGCCATCCATCAGCATGAGCCTGTTGCACACCTTCCTTCCCGAGCATCAGTTCAGCGAGCAGCACCACATACGCGTCAATGCCGCACCCGGGCGCGTGCTCGACGTGGTTTCGCAACTGGACGTCAGTGATTTCCCGCTGGCCAGGCTGTTCCTGCACTTGCGCGCCATCCCGGCGCGCATCGCCGCCGCGATGGGCAAGCCCAGTGCGCGACGTATCGATGCCGGATTCGGTCTGCACGATTTCACGGTACTCGGCCGCGATGGAGATCGCGAATTCGCGCTCGGCCTCGTCGGCCGCTTCTGGGAATCCGACGGCGGGCTCGTCCACGTTGAAGCCAGCGCGTTTCGCACGTTCTCCGAACCCGATATCGCCAAGCTGGTCATGACGTTCGTTGCCGAATCCGACGGCACCGGTACGCTGCTGACTACTCGCACGTGCGTGCATTGCTCGGGCACAGCGGCGCGCCGCCACTTCACGCCTTACTGGGTGCTGATCCGCATACCAAGCGGGCTGATCCGGCGGATGATGCTGCACCGGATCAAGCAAGCGGCGGAGGCACACGACGCCCAGCTTACACGTCCAGAATAACCAACGTGCCCGTGCTGCCGGCATCCACGCTGTGCGGCACGCCGGCGGGCACGACATACAACTCGCCGCGCGACACCGTGACCGCCTCGCCGTCGATGCGCAGGCGCAACTCGCCATCGATCACCAGCAGGCCTTCGGCATAGTCGTGCACTTCGTCGGGATACGGCGTGCGGTCCATGCGCAGCACCTTGAAGTTGCCGCCACCAAAGCGCTCCAGCACGCGAGACGACCATGCGCGCGGCAACGCATCGGCCTCTGCATTGAGATTGAAAAACGGCACGCCGACCTCGCCCAAGGAAAAGGAAGCGCCGAGCATACCAGCCGATGGATAACAAGAAAGGGCGCCCGCATTGCTGCTGGGCGCCCTTACTACGTGGCAGTCGGCGCGCGCTTAAGCGTCGTAGGATGCGAGGTCCATCTCGGACAGCGCATTCATGTCATCCGCAGGCCTCAGGTGGTCCACGCGGTAACCGTGTTTGTACACCGCCACCAAGCGCACTTCGTTCACCGGTTCGATGTTCAGCTTCATGCGGATGCGCGACACGTGGCTATCGATTGTGCGCGTGTACTCCGATGAGTTGCGGCCCCACACCTGTCCGAAAATATGGTCGCGCGACAGCGTGCGGCCCACGTTCGAGAACAGCAGCAGCGCCAGCTGAAATTCGATGCCCGTCAGCGTAACGGGCTCGCCGTGCAGTGTGATCTGCTGGCGTTGTGGGTTGAAGTGGTACGGACCTACCGAGAACGGCAGGCGGCCATACGGGATCGGGTACGCACGGCGCAGCAACGCATCGACGCGGGCGCGAAGCTCGGCAATGCGGAACGGCTTCGCGATGTAGTCATCGGCGCCTTGGGTCAGTGCGCGCACGATGCTCTTTTCACCTTCTTCGGCTGTGACGAACAGGATGGGAAGCACGTCCCTGTGACGGCTGCGCACCACGCTCAGCACATCGATACCGAGCATGCCCGGCGTGTGCCAGTCGAGGATCAGCATGTCGTACGACGAGCGGCCCAGCATGCGCAGCAACGTCGCTCCATCGCTGTAGGGCGTCACGTCGTGGCCAGACTGGGACAGGATCTGGACGATGACTTCGCTTTGGAAGGGATCGTCTTCAAGCAAGGCGATACGCATGTTCGACTCCATGAAAATTGCGCACATGCGTGCCGGATGGAGCGAGCGTTGATCGCGCCCGAACCGTCGCGTTCAGCGCGATCCGTTGCATGTGTTACGTGTTTGCAATTTTCGTGGCGAGGTTTGCTACGAACCATGAGAAGAGTCCTAATTTGTGAAGCGCCTTGAATCATCCGGTGCCGCATCCATTCCACGAAATCTGGACAAAAAAAAGCCCGGACAACGAGGTCCGGGCGGCGGTATTTCCCACAATGTGACGGGATCGGAAACACCCAAGGGTCGCATGTGCCAGACTGCGTCGCTGTGCACCGGGGGGACACACTGCAACGCTTACGGGGGATAACGTCAAGAAGGGTCAGACGTACTGGTCGGCACACGCGAAGCGCATGATGCCGTGCGATACGCGCTGTCGGAGCAGTCGTGACAACATTTGACGCGCCCGCTTCTGGGCCGCCACGCCTCAGGTGGGATCCGCGTTTTCCAGCTCTTGCCGAATCGACTCGGTCAGCATGTCGATCAGCAATCGAACGCGTTTGGGAACGAACCGGGCGGATGGCGTGACGAGGTTGATCGGCTCTCCGCTGGTCGCATAATCGGGCAGCACGCGCACGAGGCGAGGCAACGGAGCGTTGGCGCGCGCTACGGCACTCGCGTACAGCGGCAGCGGGCCGATGCCAGCGCCCGACGCGATCAACGTTTCCAGATAGATAAGGCTGTCGGAGTTCAGGCGGGCGCGCACGGCCACCGTTTTCAGGCCATCGGGGCCAACGAGGCGCCATTGCGTTTCGCCGCGGCCGGTGCCGCGAAAATCGAGGCAGCAATGGTCGGCCAGCCCTTGCACGGTGTCTGGAGCACCGCGGCGCTGAAGGTAATCGGGTGAGGCGAACAAGCCGATGCGCAACACGCCAAGCGATCGCGCCACGAGAGAACTGTCGGCCAAGCGTCCGACGCGGACAGCAAGGTCAAATCCTTCCTGCACCAGATCGACATTGCGCGGCGTCAGCACCACGTCCAGGTCGATCTCCGGATACTGCTGCATGAAGCGTGCGGCCACCGGTGCCACCAGCAGGCGCCCGACGTCTTCGGAAGATGTGATCCGCACCTTGCCGCGTGGCAGGTCCTGCAGCTCGCCGGCGCACGTCGTGGCGCGCTCGATGTCTTCCAGTGCATGCGACGCCACCTGATAGAGACTCTGGCCCGCGTCGGTCAGATGCAGCGTGCGTGTGGTGCGCTGTAACAGTCGTACGTTCAAATCCTGTTCAAGCGCCGCAATGCCCCGGCTGACTGACGATTTGGGCAGATCGAGCCGCGTTGCCGCTGCCGTGAAGCTCCCCGCCTCGACCACGCGCACGAACAGCGCCAATTGGTTCAGATCCATGGTTTTCCTCCTTTTATCGTGATGCGTGCCGGCCTGGGATTGTGATTGTCTCGCCGGTAGCAACATTTTTTCCCACAATAACCGACTAGTGCAAACCGGGCAACCACCCTACATTTGGCATATGACAAACGCCCGATTTCAGGAGAACAACATGGAAACCCTCGTGCAACCGCAAGTGCAGCGTGGCCGCCGCGTGGAGCGCATCATCACGGGCCGCCCCACTTCGGACGGCGCGGGCGTGAAGCTCACGCGCGTCCTGACAAACAACCTGCAACGTCGGCTGGACCCGTTCCTGATGCTGGACGCCTTTCGTAGTGACGACCCGAACGACTATCTGGCCGGCTTTCCCGACCACCCGCACCGCGGCTTTGAAACGGTGACGTACATGATCGCTGGCCGCATGCGCCACCGCGACAGCGCCGGCCACGAAGGCCTGCTGCAACACGGCGGCGTGCAGTGGATGACAGCCGGCAGCGGCGTGGTGCACTCTGAAATGCCGGAACAGGAAGACGGCGTGATGGAAGGCTTCCAGCTGTGGCTGAACCTGCCCGCCAGGGACAAGATGACGACGCCGTGGTACCGCGACATCCCGTCGAACGAGATTCCCGAGTTCACGACGGAAGACGGCGTGGCCGTGCGCGTGATCGCCGGAGAATCGCAAGGCGTGCAAGGTGCGATGACGCGTGAAGCGACGCAGCCGTTGTATCTGGACATCACGCTGCCGGCGGGTGCGTCGTTTGCGCAGCCGCTGCCGGCGGGGCACAACGCGTTCGTCTACGTGTTCCGTGGCAACGCGCTGGTGGGCGACGCCGACGCATCTGGCAACGCTGGGCTGCAGCGCGTGGAAGACAAGCAGATGGCCATCCTCGCCAACACGGAAGGCAGCGACGGTGTGGTCATCCGTGCAGGCAACGCTGAGGCACGCGTGCTGCTGGTGGCGGGCAAGCCGCTGAACGAGTCGATCGCGCAATACGGCCCGTTCGTGATGAACACGCAGGAAGAAATCTTTCAGGCCGTGCGTGACTTCCAAGCCGGCAAGTTCGCGTAAAGCGTCTGAGCAGTCGCAAAGAAAAACCGCCGCTCGATTTCACCAGAGCGGCGGTTCGTCCAACAGCGCGATCTGCTCGCGCAATTCCAACACCCGGTCCTGCCAGTAGCGTTGCGTGTTGAACCACGGAAACGCTGCAGGAAACGCCGGATCGTTCCAGCGACGCGCCAACCATGCGCTGTAATGCAGCAAGCGCAGCGTGCGTAACGCTTCCACCAGATACAGCTCGCGCGTGTCGAACTCGCAAAAGTCTTCATAGCCGGCGAGCAGGCTGGCGAGCTGCGATTGCATCGATGCGCGATCGCCCGAGAGCAGCATCCACAAATCCTGCACGGCGGGGCCGGTGCGGCTGTCGTCGAAGTCGACGAAATGTGGGCCGGCGCTGCGCAGCGGATCGTCTTGCTTGGCGTCGGCCTCTTCGATCCAGAGCACGTTCGAGGCGTGGCAATCGCCGTGCAGGCGCAGCAGCGAGACGTCGCCCGCGCGGTCGTAGCAGCGGCGCACGCCGTCGAGTGCGGCATCGGCCACGCTGCGCCACGCCGGCAACAAATCGGTCGGGATGAAATCGTGTTCAAGCAGCCAATCGCGCGATTGCACGCCGAAGGTGTCGATGTCGAGCGCCGGACGGGCCATGAACGGTCGCTGCGCCCCGACAGCGTGGATGCGGCCAAGGAAGCGGCCCATCCATTCGAGCGTGTCGTCCTGGTCGATGGCTGGCACGCGGCCGGCGCAACGCGGGAAGACCGCGAAGTGCCAGCGTTCGAACGCGTGCAGCGTACGGCCATCGATTTCCAGCGGCGCGATCACGGGGATTTCCGCCGCTGCCAGTTCGGCCGTAAAGCTGTGCTCTTCGACGATCTGCGTGTCGGACCAGCGGCCCGGGCGGTAGAACTTGACCACCACTGGCGCGCTGTCTTCCACGCCGGCCTGGTAGACGCGGTTTTCGTAACTGTTGAGCGCGAACATGCGGCCGTCCGGCATCAGCCCGACCTGCGCCAGCGCATCGAGGATGCTGTCGGGCGTCAGGCCGTCGTAGGGCGCTTCAGCTGATGCGGGCTGACCGTCGTCGTGCATGAACGTCAGGCTTTACGGCCGCCGAGCAGCGCTGCAGCCTTGGCGAACAGGCCGTTGAACGGCTGCTTGGCCGGCTGCCCCTTGTGGGCTGGCTGCGCGGCCTGCGTGTTGGATGCGCGACGTTGTTGGCCACCCTGCGCGCCTTGCCCATTGCCCTGACCCTGACTTTGGCCATTGCCTTGGCGTTGGCCGCGTGCTTGCGATTGGCCATTGCGCGGTTTCGGCGCAGCTTGGCCGTCACGTTGACCCTGCTGACCTTGCGCCTGACGTTGGCGGCTGCCGGCGCCATTGCGACCCTGGCCTTGGCCCTGATTCTGACCCTGACCTTGACTATTACCGTTAGCGCTCGACTCACGGCGCGGTTCGCGAGGTTCACGCGGCGCCCGCGGCTCGCGTGGCGCAGCGTTGGCGCTGGCCTGACGAGGCTGCTGGCTGCGGCCACCGCCAGGGCGGCCGCCGCGCGCGTTGCCGCCACGGCCTGCCGAGTTGCGCCCGTTCGGAATCGGCTCTGCCACGATGGTCGGGTCCGGCTCGAAACCTTCCAGCACGGTACGCGGCAGTTCGCGCTTGATGAGGCGCTCAATGTCACGCAGCAAACCGTGCTCGTCCACGCAGACCAGCGAGATCGCCTCGCCTTGCGCACCCGCACGGCCCGTGCGGCCGATACGGTGCACGTAGTCCTCCGGCACGTTCGGCAGATCGAAGTTGACCACGTGCGGCAGTTGGTCGATGTCGATACCGCGCGCGGCGATATCGGTGGCAACCAGCACACGCAGCGTCCCGGCCTTGAATTCCGTCAGCGCGCGCGTGCGTGCCGATTGGCTCTTGTTGCCGTGAATGGCCAGCGCGGGAATGCCGTCGCGCGTGAGCTGCTCGGCCAGGCGGTTCGCGCCGTGCTTGGTGCGCGTGAACACCAGCACTTGGTGCCAGTCGTTGTCGCGCACGAGCTTGGCCAGCAGTTCGCGCTTGCGCTCGCGATCGACCGGATAGATGCGTTGCTCGACCGTCTCGGCCGTCGTGTTGCGGCGCGCGACTTCGATCAGCGCCGGCTTGTCGAGCAGACGGTCGGCCAGTTCGCGAATGTCGTCAGAGAACGTTGCCGAGAACAGCAGGTTCTGACGCTTCGGCGGCAGGATGTTGAGGATCTTGCGGATATCGTGGATGAAGCCCATGTCGAGCATGCGATCGGCTTCGTCCAGCACCAGCAGTTCAATGTGCGACAGGTCGATGGTGCGCTGGCCCACATGGTCCAGCAGGCGGCCCGGCGTGGCCACGACGATATCGACACCGCGCTTGAGTGCATCGATCTGCGGGTTGATGCCGACGCCGCCGAACATCACCATCGACTTCAGCGGCAGGTATTTGCCATAGGCGCGCACGCTTTCTTCCACCTGCGCGGCAAGCTCACGCGTGGGCGTCAGCACCAGCGCACGGATCGGGAAGCGCATGCCCTGCGGCGTTTGCACCTTGTTGGGCTGCGAAGCAGACAGGCGGTGCAGCAGCGGCAGCGTGAAACCGGCGGTCTTGCCGGTGCCGGTCTGTGCACCGGCGAGCAGGTCACCGCCCTTGAGGATGGCGGGGATGGCCTGGCGTTGAATCGGAGTGGGTTCTGCGTAGCCGAGTTCGGCCACGGCGCGTACCAGCTTGTCTGACAAGCCGAGTTCGGAAAACGACATGGAAAAGCGATTGGACCGGCGTGTCCCGCGCATTCGTTCGTGCGCCAATCGTGGACAAAGCCTGGGTAGGTGACGGGGCGACTGGACCCCGGGGACTGCAAGAAGGGCGCTAGTTTAACAGGTGACGGTGTTTACCCCACCGGCGCCCGCAAAGCCGCCAACGGCACATTCACCACATCCCCAACCGCTCCGCCAACGAATACCGCCGGAAATGCGCGAGGAATGCGCCTTCGGCTGCTGACAGACGCCGCTCCGTCTATGGCGAAGACCCGCAATCGCAGGTGGGTGTCTCGACGCAGGGTTTCGACCGGCTTGGCCAGGCCGGCGGCGTGATCGGGTTGCCGACGCTGGTCGTCCAGGAAGGCGGCTATCACCTCCCCGCCCTTGCACAAAACGCTGCCGCATTCTTGGGCGGCCTGACCTCGCTCCATCAGCCGGCCGGCTGACCCGCCAATCGGGGCGCTGACCTCCCTTTAGCTTTTTTGACGTTTGCGCCCACTTACTTTCCAAGCCATGTGTTTCATACGTTGGCTTGGCAACCTTCCCTCCTCTAGAGTGCCCGCTCGAATTGGACGCTTGGCGTTTTCAAACGTCTGTTCCTAACATGCCCGGGCAACCCCATACACATGTTTGAATCGTACGTTCGAGCGCTGCACTGCAGCAATCGAGCCCGATATCAGGCCTAAAAAAACGAGGTAGGAGACATGGGACGTCCTGGAGCAGGAGACACCAAGGGCCGCATTCTGGAAGCCACCGAACTGCTGTTCATCGAGTTCGGTTACGAGGCGATGTCGTTGCGGCAGATCACGGCGCGCGCCAAGGTCAATCTGGCCGCGGTCAACTATCACTTCGGCAGCAAGGAAGCGTTGATGCAGTCGGTGCTTGGGCGCCGGCTCGACCCGCTCAACACGCGCCGGCTGGCGCTGCTGGATGCGTGCGAAGAACGCTGGACGAAGGAGCAGTTGACCTGCGACCACGTGCTGGGCGCGCTGTTTGTGCCGGCGCTCCAGATGGCGCGCAACCCCGACACCGGCGGCCCTGCGTTCCTGCGGCTGATGGGACGCGTGTATTCCGATACCTCGCCGTTCGTGCAGAACTATCTGCTCGGCCACTACGCGCTGGTGTTCGATCGCTTCTTTGAAGCCTTTTCGCGTGCGCTGCCGCACCTGCCGCGCGCAGAACTGGGCTGGCGCCTGCACTTTGCGCTCAAGGCACTCGCCGGCGTGCTGGCCGGCGACGACCTTAACAACCTGCTCCCGCTCTTCACGCAGGGCAAGACGATGAACGACGCCTCGCTGCTGGCACGCCTCACGGCGCTGGTGGTGGCTACGCTCAACGCCCCGTTGCCAGGTGAGGCCGGCGCGCTCGATCAGGTGGTCGAACTGGCCGAAGCACAGGTGCCCACGCCCGTCGCGCAAGCAGACGATGCCCCCAACGGCAACGACAGCGGCAATAGCGGCTCCGGTCGACACGCAGGGCACGGCAATGGCCGCAGCAGCGAACGCAGCTCGACACCCACCGCCGCCTCGCCCTTCGCCGGCGACCTGTTCGGCCGCACACCCGCCGCACGCGCCCGCGCTGACGATGCCGCAGACGATCACGATGATCTCGGCGCCGATGAGCACGATGATCATCACGGTGACAACAACGATGGCGACGGCCCCACGCCCTCTGCGCGCACCCGGGCATTGGCCATTCGCCGCAGCAATGCAGCTCGCGCGATCTTCCCGGCCAACCCGATGCGCCCTTGGCGCAGCCCTAACGCCTGACAACCCAGGCCCGGCGCCGATCTCCCGTGTGCTGGCACGGGAGTCGCTCGGGCATTCGACAGGTGCCGCCGCCTGTTCGAGACATCCGGCACATAGACGCATCGAATGGAGACCCTCATGACGACGATCTGGATCGTCCTGCTTTGCATCGGCGTGCTCGGGCTCGCCAGCATGGAAGCCTCGGCATTCGCCTGGCTGGTCGCGACCGCCGTGTGGCTGGTGGCCGGCGTCTGGCTGGGCCTGGTGGGCCCGGTACTGACCACGGTACTCGCCATCGTCTTTGTGCTGCCGGCGCTGGTGCTCGCGCTCAAGCCGCTGCGCCGGGCACTCATCACGCGCCCTGTGTTGGCGATGTTCCGCAAGATCATGCCGGAGATGTCGCAAACGGAGCGCGACGCCATTGAAGCGGGCACCGTCTGGTGGGATGCGGAACTGTTCTCCGGCCGACCCAACTGGTCGCGACTGCTCTCCTCGCCGCCGCCGCGCCTGTCGGCGGAAGAGCAATCTTTCCTCGATGTGGAAACCGAAAAGCTCTGCGACCTGGCCAACGATTGGGAAAGCACACAGATCTGGCAGGACCTGTCGCCCGAGGCGTGGGCCTATGCGAAGCGCGCCGGCTTCCTGGGCATGATCATCCCGAAGGAATACGGCGGCAAAGGGTTCTCGGCATACGCGCATTCGCAGGTCATCATGAAACTGTCGACGCGCTGCTCCGCCGCAGCCGTGTCGGTCATGGTGCCGAACTCGCTGGGGCCCGCCGAGCTGCTTTTGCACTACGGCACCGAAGCGCAAAAGAACCACTACCTGCCGCGCCTCGCACGCGGCGAAGAAATCCCGTGCTTCGCGCTGACCAACGCGTATGCCGGCTCTGACGCAGCAGCCATTCCCGACGTGGGCGTGGTCTGCCACGGCATGCATGAAGGCCGTGAGACGCTGGGCTTTCGCGTGACGTGGAGCAAGCGCTACATCACCCTCGGCCCCATCGCAACGGTGCTGGGGCTGGCGTTTCGCGCGGTCGATCCGGATGGCTTGCTCGGTAGCGACAAGGAGCCCGGCATCACCTGCGCGCTCATCCCGACGAAGCATCCAGGTGTGAACATCGGGCGCCGCCATTGGCCGCTCAACGCAGTGTTCCAGAACGGCCCCAACTGGGGCAAAGACGTATTCATTCCCATCGACTGGGTCATCGGCGGCCAGGCGCAGGTCGGCCGCGGCTGGCGCATGCTGATGGAGTGCCTGGCAGCGGGCCGTGCGATCTCGCTGCCGTCGTCCAACGTGGGCATGGCCAAGCTGGCCGTGCGCAGCACCGGCGCGTATGCCGCCGTGCGCCGCCAGTTCCGTACACCCATCGGCAAGTTCGAGGGCATTCAGGAAGCGCTCGGCCGCATGGGCGGCAATCTGTACATGATGGATGCGGCGCGGCGTTTGTCTGCGCTGGCCGTGGACCTGGGCGAGAAACCTTCGGTCATCTCCGCCATTGCCAAATACCACGTCACCGAACGTGCGCGCGATGTGGTGACCGATGCGATGGACATCGTCGGCGGCAAGGGCATCTGCATGGGGCCGAACAACTTCCTGGCGCGTGCATATCAGCAAGTGCCGATTGCCATCACGGTGGAAGGCGCGAACATCATGACGCGCTGCCTGATCATCTTCGGACAGGGCGTGATCCGCTGCCATCCGTATGTGCTGCGTGAGATGACGGCCGCGCAAGGTGCCGATTCACCCGAGACGCTGCAGGCGTTCGATACGGCGCTGTTCGGCCACGGCGCGTTCATCGCAGGCAACCTGGTGCGTGCGTTCCTGCACGCGCTCTCCGGCGGCCGCGTGGCGCCGGCACCGGGCGATGCCGCACCGGAAATGCAGCGCTACTACCAAGCCGTGAACCGCTTCTCGACCGCGCTGGCGCTGCTGTCCGATGTGTCGATGTTCACGCTGGGCGGCACACTCAAGCGCCGCGAAAGCATCACCGGGCGGCTGGGCGACATCCTCTCGCAGATGTATCTGATCTCTTCCACGCTCAAGCGCTTTGAAGATGAGGGCCGCCCTGCAGAAGACGCGCCGCTCGTGCATTGGTCCGTGCAGGACGCGCTGGTGAAGGCACACGATGCGCTCGACGGCGTGCTGGCCAACTTCCCGAACGCGGGCATCGCGGCGCTGCTGCGTGCGCTGATCTTCCCGTTCGGCACGCCGTATCGCAAGCCGTCGGATGCGCTGGCTGCGCAGGTTGCCGAGCTGATGCAAACGCCGGGCGCCGTGCGCGATCGCCTGCTGGCCGACTCGTACTGCCCGTCGCCCGAGGTCGACCCGATTGCCTACGGCGAAGCGGCCTTCCGCCTCCAACCGGCCGTGGACGCAATCGAGCAACGCTTGAAACCGGCCATCCGCGCAGGCAAGCTGCCGCCCGTGCCGCAGAGCCTGCCCGACTTCGAAGCCTGGACCGCACAAGCCGTGGCACAAAACCTCATCGACGAGAGCGAACGCAAGCAGCTGTGCGACTACGCGCGCTACGGTGAGCACGCAGTCGCCGTGGACGACTTCCCGCCCGACTTCAACCTGATGGCCGACCTGCAGCGCCGCAAGGATGCGCTCGATGCCCTGCAGGCCGCTGAGCGCCGCGCAGCCTGAGGGTCCCGGCCTCACCAACGACAACAACAACGATGCAAGACAAGTACCTCGATTTCGTCGGTTCCGGTTTCGGCAAGTGGCTGTCGGCCAACCTCGGCCTGCCGCAGCCGGTGCCGTTGCGCCGTTATGTGCCCGGCGAACCGGAATTTGTCGGGCCGTTCCTGGTGGGCGCGGCGCCGGGCGGCTCCATGCGCGAGACGCTCGCCGCGCTGTTTGCGGAGGCCGGCGTACCCACGCGCTTTCATGAAAGCGATCCGGAATGGCTTGGCGCCGCCAACCGGCACGGGCAGATCACGGGCCGCTTTGTCGCGCCCACGGGCAAAGAAGGCGAAGCATTTGATCGCATTGGCGGCATCGTCTTCGACGCCACGGGCATTGCGACGGTCGAAGGCCTCGATGCGCTGTATCACGTGTTCCACGATGGCGTCCGGGCCATCGGCCGTTGTGGGCGCGTAGTGGTGATCGGGCGTCCACCGGAGGGCTGCAAGACGCCCGAGGCGGCGATCGCGCAGCGCGCGCTGGAAGGACTGACGCGATCGCTCGGCAAGGAAGTCCGGCGCGGCTGCACGGCGCAGCTCGTCTACGTGGCCGAGGGGGCGGAAAACGTAGCCGCATCGACGCTGCGCTTTCTGCTGTCGGCGCGCTCGGCGTATGTATCGGGGCAGGTGGTGCGCGTGCATCGGGCGCCAGCGGTCTCGGTGGACTGGCAGAAGCCGCTGGCCGGGCGCACCGCGCTGGTGACCGGCGCGTCGCGCGGCATCGGTGCGGCCATTGCGCACGTGCTGGCGCGTGACGGTGCGCGCGTACTTTGTCTGGATGTGCCCCCCGCGCAGGAAGCGCTGAACGCGGTCGCGCAGGAAATCGGCGGTGAAGCCATGGCGTACGACATTGCTGCGCCCGAAACGCCCGCCCTGCTCGCGCAGCAACTTGCCGCATTGGGCGGCATCGACATCCTGGTGCACAACGCGGGCATCACGCGCGACAAGACCATCGCCCGCATGACCGAACCCGCGTGGCGCAGCGTGCTGGATATCAACCTCACCGCGCAGTTGCGCATCAACGACGCGCTGCTCGCGGCCAATGCGCTGCATGCGGGCGGGGCCATCGTATGCGTGTCGTCCATCAGCGGCATTGCGGGCAACCTGGGGCAGACCAACTATGCAACGTCCAAGGCTGGCGTAATTGGCCTCGTGCAGGCCGGCGCACCGTTGCTGGCCGAACGCGGCATCACCATCAACGCCGTTGCGCCAGGCTTTATCGAAACGCAGATGACAGCGGCCGTGCCGTTTGCCATCCGCGAAGCCGGCCGCCGCATGAACGCGATGAGCCAGGGCGGCCAGCCGGTCGACGTGGCCGAGACGATTGCGTGGTTCGCCAACCCCGCGTCGAACGGTGTGACAGGCAACATCGTGCGCGTGTGCGGACAAAGTCTGCTGGGAGCCTGACGCAACCATGCGCTCGCTAGCCCTGCACTCCCCGATGATCGCGACCCAGACGCTGGTGACCGAGCCGCCGTCGCCGGGTGCATTGGCCTGGCGCGCGCTGCTTTCGCAACGCAAGGGCAAGCGCGGCGGGCCGTTGCCGCGCCACACGCTGGTACGCCAGGAAGTGCCGCTTGCGGCCGAACACATCGCGCAGTACGCAGCGGTGTGCGGCTTCTCCTCCGCGCATGGCGTGCCGATGACGTATCCGCATCTTCTGGGCTTTCCGCTGCAGCTCATGCTGATGACGGAATCGGCGTTTCCCTATCCGGTGATCGGCCTGGTGCACCTGTGCAACACGATCCGCCAGCACCAGCCTCTGCAGGCAGGTGAGCGGGTGCGCGTGGAAGTACGCCCGCGCCGGTTGTTCCACCATGCACGCGGGCAGGCGTTCGGCATCGAAACCGCCATCATCAAGGCCGGCGCAGTGGTGTGGGAATCGCTGTCGACCTACCTGCGCGTGGGTGTGCCATCGCCGCAGGGCGCGCCATTGATTGCACTGCCAAATGCGCAGGAGTTGTCGCCCATCGGCCACTGGGATGTGCCTGCCGATACCGGCCGACGCTACGCTGATGTGTCGGGCGACTGGAACCCCATCCACGTATCCAACATCGGCGCGAAGCTGTTCGGCTTTGCGCACCCCATCGCCCACGGCATGTGGACGAAGGCCCGCGCGCTGGCCGCGCTGCTGCCGGCGGCACCGCTCACCCAGGGCGAGGTGGTGGCCGAGTTCAAAACGCCGCTATCGCTGCCCGGGGCAGCGACGCTGTGGCAAGCCAACGAAGCCACTCCCGGCCGCGCGTTTGAAGTGCGCAACGCCACGGGCGACAAACCTTATCTGCGCGGCATGCTGACGCTGCCGCAAGCACCACAAGAAAACACGGGAGACTGAATTCATGCTCGTCAACGCGCAGGTACGCCGCGTCGCCATCCTCGGGGGTAACCGCATTCCGTTCGCGCGCTCCAATACGGCCTACGCCACGGCATCGAATCAGCAGATGCTGACCGCCGCCCTGCAGGGTCTGATCGACCGCTTCAACCTGCACGGCCAGCGCCTGGATGAAGTCGTGGCTGGCGCCGTCATCAAGCACGCGCGCGATTTCAACCTCACGCGCGAAACGGTGCTCTCAACCACGCTTGCCAAGCAGACACCCGCGTACGACATCCAGCAGGCATGCGGCACGGGTCTGGAAGCCGCCATCCTCGTCGCCAACAAGATCGCGCTGGGGCAGATCGATGTGGGCATTGCCGGCGGCACGGATACCACGTCCGATGCGCCCGTTGGGCTCAACGAGAAGATGCGCAAGATCCTGCTGGAGGCCAACCGCGCCAAATCCACCAGCGCGCGCGTCAAGGCGCTGGCCGGGCTGCGGCCGTCGATGTTTGTGCGCCCCTTGCTGCCGCGCAACAGCGAACCGCGCACCGGCCTGTCAATGGGCGAACACTGCGAGTTGATGGCCAAGCGCTGGGGTATCCGCCGCGAAGATCAGGACGCGCTGGCCCTGCGCAGCCACCACAACCTCACGGCCGCTTACGAGCGCGGTTTCTGCACCGACCTGATGACCGCCCACCTGGGGCTCGATCGCGACAACAACCTGCGCAGCAACCTGACCATCGAGCAACTGGCGAAGCTGCAGCCGGTATTCGACCGCAGCGCGGCCGGCACCATGACCGCCGGCAACTCCACGCCGCTCACCGACGGCGCATCGTGCGTGCTGCTCGCGAGCGAGGACTGGGCCCGCGCGCACAACCTGCCCGTGCTCGCCTACATGACCTGCGCGGATACGGCCGCCGTCGATTTCTTCAGCGGCACGCCCGAGCAAAACGAGGGGCTGCTGATGGCGCCGGCCTACGCCGTGTCGCGCATGCTGCAACGCGCGGGGCTCACGCTGCAGGATTTCGACTACTACGAGATCCACGAAGCCTTTGCCGCACAAGTGCTGTGCACACTGGCGGCATGGGAGTCGCCGGAATACTGCCGCGAGAAGCTCGGCCGCAGCGGCCCCATGGGCAGCATCGACCGCAGCAAGCTCAACGTGAACGGCAGCTCGCTGGGCACGGGTCATCCGTTTGCCGCCACGGGCGGCCGCATTGTCGCCACGCTGGCCAAGATGCTGGCACAGCGCGGCAGCGGGCGCGGGCTGGTGTCGATCTGTGCCGCTGGCGGACAAGGTGTCGTCGCCATTCTGGAGCGCCCCGAAACGATGTCGCATTGAACCTTCGGGCCAATACGGGAACGGCCCGACCCGAGAACCCGCGCGGCACATAACAAAACCACGCCGCGTTTTTCATGGACGGAGACACCATGAACACCGTTGCCGACCGCAACAGCCTTACCGACCGCATCTGGCTGAAGTCGTACCCCGAGGGCGTACCCGCCGAAATCAATCCCGATCGCTATCACTCGCTGGTCGAGGTGTTTCGCGAATCGGTGGAGAAGTACCGCACCCGCGTCGCCTACGTGAGCGTCGGCACCGAGATGACCTACGACGAATGCGAACGCCAGGCCAAGCAGTTTGCGGCGTGGCTGCAATCGCGCGGCGTGAAGAAGGGCGACCGCGTAGCGATCATGTTGCCCAACAGCCTGCAGTACCCCGTGTGCCTGTTCGGCACGCTGCTGGCCGGCGCCATCGTCGTCAACGTCAACCCGCTGTACACGGTGCCGGAACTGACGCACCAGCTGCGCGATTCCGGCGCGCAGACGATCGTCGTGCTGGAGAACTTCGCACGCACGCTGGAGCAGGCGCTGCCCGGCAGCGAGATCCGCAACATCGTCATTACCGGCATTGGCGACCTGATGGGCGGTGCACTCAACCTCAAGGGCCGCGCGCTGAACTTCGTGATGCGCCACGTGCAGAAGCAAGTGCCGCCCTACAAACTGCCTTCGCCGGTCTGGCTGCGCGATGCGTTGGCCGGGGGCAGCTCACGCGCAATGCAACCAGTACAACTGGCGCCGGAAGACATCGCCTTCCTGCAATACACCGGCGGCACTACGGGTGTGGCCAAGGGCGCGATGCTTACTCACCGCAACATCATCGCCAACCTGCTGCAGGCCGAAGAGTGGTCCAAGAGCATGCTCAACGGCGGCGTGGAAACCAATGTCACGCTGTTGCCGCTGTATCACATCTTCTCGCTCACGGTGAACCTGCTGATGTTCATGACGCTGGGTGGGCGCAATATCCTGATCGCCAATCCGCGTGACACCAAGCGCGTGATTTTCATCCTGCGCAACGAGCGCTTCTCGGGCATTGCGGGCGTGAACACGTTGTTCAATGCACTGCTGGAAGATCCCGACTTTGCCAAGCGCGATTTCTCGGCCATGAAGATCACCATCGGTGGTGGCATGGCGGTGCAGCGGGCGATCGCGCAGCGCTGGAAAGAGGTGACGGGCCATACCATCGTTGAAGGCTACGGGCTGACGGAATGCTCGCCAGTCGTGTCGATGAACCCGCCGCACGTAACCGAATTCAGCGGCACGATCGGGCTGCCCGCGCCGTCCACCGAAGTACGCTTCAAGCGCGACGACGGCACGATCGCACCGCTGGGCGAACCGGGCGAACTGCAGGTGCGTGGGCCGCAAGTCATGCGCGGCTACTGGCAGCGCCCCGATGAAACTGCCAAATCCATCGATGCCGAGGGCTGGTTCTCCACCGGCGACATTGGTGTGATGGACGCCAACGGCTACATCCGCCTGATCGACCGCAAGAAGGACATGATCCTGGTCTCGGGTTTCAACGTGTACCCGAACGAGATCGAAGACGTGGTGGCACTGCATCCTGAGGTGCTGGAGGTGGCGGCCATTGGCGTGCCCGACCCGGTAGCTGGCGAGCGCGTGAAGATCATCGTGGTGCCGCGCACGGGCGCCCTGACCGAGCCCGCGCTGCTCGAACACTGCCGCGCCCATTTGACCGGCTACAAGATGCCGCGCATCGTTGAGTTCCGCCATGAGGAATTGCCCAAGTCGACTGTGGGCAAGATCCTGCGCCGCGAGTTGCGCGATGCCGATCCGGACATCAAGCGCGCCCGTGCGCAGGTGCAGCAATAACGCCAACATCGGAGACCTGTATGCAGTTGCGTACCCTCGCCCTGGCCACGGTGCTGGCCGGCGCCGCACACGCCTGGGCCCAGCCTGCAGCGCCGGAAGCTCCTGCGCCTGCCGCGGCCGCACAGACCACCGCACCGACCGCCGCACCGCAATCGGCGGCCATCGGCAGCTTTGCCGCCATGGACATCGCCAGGCAGACGGCGTGGCTCACCAGCCAGGTCAACGCCAACGCGTTTGCGGCCTGGTCCGACGAAGACGTACTGGCCATGGCGCAGGCCATGAAGCCCGAAACGCTGGTGCGTTGGCTCAAGGCCGAAGTGGCCAAGCTGCCGGAATATGAATACCGCATGCGCCGCCAGGAACGCGTCAAAGACCAGTGGCAAAGCCAACCGGCGCTCATGCTGATCCGCTATCGCAATGCGCCGCGCCAGGTCTACGCGCGTTGGCTCAAAGGCGGTTCGCACGCCGGTCAGGAAATCATCTACGACGAAACCGTGCGCAAGGATGAGATGTACGGCCACCTTGGCGGGCTCGTCGGTTTCGTGGCGATCTGGAGTGCGCTGGATGGCTCGCTGGCCAGATCGCAGTCGAACCACACGGCGCGCGAGCTGGGGCTGCAGTTCATCGTCGATACGCTCGAACGCGACGGACGTGCCCACTTGGCAGCCGGCGGCAGCGGCAAGTTCAGTGAAGCCAAGATGGTGACCGAAGACGGTGAACGCATGCTGCGGCTGACGTGGGATGCGCCAAGTGGACCACCCACGTTCTACGCCAAGCGCGTACGCCTGTATTTCGACCTCAAAAACCCGTGGGTGCGCATTGAAGAAGCGTGGGACGAATCAGGAAATCAGCTCGAGAAAATCGTTATTGAGAGCGTGACGCGCAAGACCTGGAACGACCAGACTTTCAACCCTAAAAATCCGGAATACAAATTTTAGACAGCCGCCCGGAGACCGTTGTGGGCCAAGGCTCCGCCGACCGGTGGAGAGTATGAAACGAGACTAGGGGAAACCCCTTGTTGCGTGCGTACACGCTAGAGGAAAACTTCGATCATCGCGGCGCAACCGAACAAAAGCGCTGCGTTATGCTGCGGAAACACAAATCGCCACACCAAGGCGTGATAACAATCCAATCCAGAGAGACAACCACATGAACCGCACCGCCCGCCGCCTTGCTGCAGCCCTTGCCTGCGCTGCCGCCAGCACACTTGCTGCCCCCCTGGCTCACGCCCAATCCACCGCAGAGGCCAATGTGGCCGCAAGCGCCAGCAGCGGTAGCGGCAGTGGCACTAGCAGCGGTGGCGGCTTCAGCGGTTTCATGGACAACTACGTCTGGGGCCGTAACGTCATGGCACTGGGCTGGTTCTACATTCGCCCGATGGATTCGGCCACGCCGCTGACCACCACCACCAGCGCGCTGGGCCTGGGCACCTACCAGTCGCCAGGAACTGACGTGAAAGTCAGTAACGCGAATACGCTGTCGCTCACGTTCACGCACTTCTTTACCGACAACATCGCCGGTACGTTCGTGGGTGGCGTGCCTCCCAAGTTCAACCTGTATGGCAGCGGCAATGTGATCGCGCCGGTGCCGGTTGTCGGACCGCTGACGCTGATCAACCTGGGCCTGCCGCAAAACAACCCGGTCGCCACCGTGCGTGAATGGAGCCCGGCGATCGTCGCGCAGTACTACTTCGGCACCAAGGAAAGCAAGCTGCGCCCGTTTGTCGGCGCAGGCGTCAGCTACAACTTCTTTACCAACCTGAAGCTGAATCAAAACTTCGTCAACGGCCTGCAAAATCTGGGGCAGGTGCTGCAGCTCGGCATGGGCCAGGTTCCGACGGGCCCGGCCAAGGTGACGGCGGAAACGTCCAGCTCGTGGACGCCCGTCGCCAACGTGGGCGTGTCGTATGAGTTCGCCAAGAACTGGACCGCCATCGGCACGGTGTCGTATCTGCCGCTGAAGACGACTTCCACCATCACGATCCGCAGCCAGCAAGGCCAGGTGCTGGCGGTCAATAAGACCGACATCAAGGTCGACCCGGTCGTGTTCGGGCTGGCCGTGGGTTACAAGTTCTAAGCCGCAGAATTGCGCCATGGCAAACGCCACCTCCGGGTGGCGTTTTTCATTGGGGCGCGACCCGATATCATGGCGGACTATTACGCGCTGATTGACGCGCCGATTTCCGGATTCCCCCGCCCCACACCCATCTCTCATCCATGAGCCAGCCTTCCATCGCCATCGTCGGAGCCGGCATTGCCGGTGTTGCCTGTGCCAACGCGCTTGCCGCAGAAGGCATTGCCACCACGGTCTATGAGCGCGCGGGCGGTGTGGGGGGCCGGTTAGCCACCACGGTGCTGCCCGAAGCCGCACCGGCGTATGCGTTCGACCACGGCGCGCAGTCATTCAACGTGCGCAGCGAGGCCTTCCGCCGCGCGGTGGATGCCGCCGGCCGTCAGGGCTCGGTGCTGCCGTGGCCTGCGCGCTGGGGCCATCGCACGGCCGATGGGCTGGAAGCCGATTCACGCGACGAAGCCCGCTACGTCGGCCTGCCCGGCATGGGCGCGCTGGTGCGCAGCCTGGCGACGCCACTGGATGTGCGTTTCGGCCACGCCGTTACACGTGTGGCGCACGATGGCCGGCGCTGGACGATCGAGCGCGACGGCACAGAGACCGCGCACGCCGACATCATCGCACTGGCCCTGCCTGCGCCCGAACTACCGGCGTTGTTTCATGGCGCCACGCCGGCGTCGCTGCAGGAAGCCATCGCCCCGGTGCACTACGCCCCGTGCTGGGCGCTGATGATGGGTTTTGTGCAACCGCTGGACCTGCCGTATGACGGCATCCGGATCGACGACGACATGCTCGCCTGGGCCGCCCGTGACAACACCAAGCCGGGCCGCGTCATGGTCGATGAATCCTGGGTGGTGCATGCATCGCCGGGCTGGTCGGCCGCACATGCTCAGGACACGCCCGAACAGGCGCTCCACGCCATGCACGCCCGCTTTGCCGAAGCCTTCCCGGGCATGCCCCAGCCTGATGTGATGGCCGCGCACCTGTGGCCGCACGCACTGGTGGAGCAGTCCGCCGGCATGCCCTGCCACTGGGACGCCGCCGCCCGCCTGGGTGCCTGCGGTGATTGGTGCGAAGGCCCGCGCGTGGAAGCCGCGTTCCTGAGCGGCGTGGCCTTGGCCGCCAAGATTGCCGAAGCGCTATAAGACTTCGCCCCGGAACGCTACAATATCGGGTTGTCTCGTGTTTCGTGTGCCGGGTCGCTCACCCGGCGGTGGCTTTCTCCTGACGACGCCATGCGCACCCGACGCCAAGTCCTCGCCCTCGCCTTTGCTGCCGTTGCTGCGGCATCAGCGCCGCTGCTGTCCCATGCGCAAGTGCTGCGTAACATTCCGGCGGCGGCTCCGGCAGCCCAGTTGACCATCAATTCGGCCAACTCCGGCACGCTGAGTACCGGCAGCACCGGGATCGTCCGCATCCTGCTGTTGGGCTTTGGGAGCACCAGCGCCGATATCCGCTTCGCCCCGGGCGTGCGGATCCTGTCGCTGGATGGGCGGCTGCTTCCACCGGGTTCGGTGGTCGGCCAGACGTTCAAGGTGCGCTATCAGCTCGATCTGTATCAGCAGTTGCTGACAGCCTGGGTTGTCAGCGATGACGATTACAAGGCTGCGGTGGCCGCACAGAGTCAGGCGCAAGCGCAGTCTCAGTAGTCAGAGCCCCCACGAAGCACGTGCCCCCAGGTCAACCACTGTGAACGGCACATGAAAAAAGTCTTCATCAAAACCTACGGCTGCCAGATGAACGAGTACGACTCGGACAAGATGTCCGACGTGCTCAACGCGGCTGAAGGCCTCGTCCCCACCGACACGCCCGAAGATGCGGACGTGATCCTCTTCAACACATGCTCCGTGCGCGAGAAGGCGCAGGAAAAGGTGTTTTCCGAGCTCGGCCGCGTCAAGGCACTCAAGGCGCTCAAGCCGGATCTCGTGGTCGGCGTAGGTGGCTGCGTGGCCAGTCAGGAAGGCGCGTCCATCGTGGCGCGCGCACCTTACGTGGACGTGGTGTTCGGCCCGCAGACGCTGCACCGCCTGCCGGAGCTGATCGCAGCGCGCCGCCGTACGGGCCGCTCGCAGGTCGACGTGTCGTTCCCCGAAATCGAAAAGTTCGACCACCTTCCCCCCGCGCGCGTGGATGGCGCCACCGCCTTCGTGTCGATCATGGAAGGCTGCTCGAAATACTGCAGCTACTGCGTGGTGCCGTACACGCGCGGCGAAGAAGTCTCGCGCCCGTTCGACGACGTGCTGGCCGAAGTGGCTGGCTTGGCCGAGCAGGGTGTGCGTGAAGTCACGCTGCTGGGCCAGAACGTCAACGCCTACATCGGCAAGATGGGCGATACCAGCGAGCGTGCGGACTTCGCGCTGCTGCTGGAATACGTCGCCGAGATCCCGGGCATCGAGCGCATCCGCTACACGACCAGCCACCCGAAGGAATTCAGCTCGCGCCTGATCGAGGCCTATGCCACCAACCCGAAGCTCGTCGACCACCTGCACCTGCCCGTGCAGCATGGCTCCGACCGCATCCTGATGGCGATGAAGCGTGGCTACACGGTGCTCGAATACAAGAGCAGCATCCGCAAGCTGCGCGCGATCCGGCCGAATATCTCGATCGCCACCGACTTCATCGTCGGTTTCCCGGGCGAGACCGATGCGGATTTCGCCAAGACGATGGACCTGATCCACGAGATCGGCTACGACACGTCGTTCAGCTTCATCTACAGCCCGCGCCCTGGCACGCCGGCCGCCAACCTGCACGACGACACGCCGCAGGCCGTCAAGCTCGAACGCCTGAAACATTTGCAGGCGACCATCGAAGAGAACGTGGCGCGCATCAGCCAGGGCATGGTCGGCAGCGTGCAGCGCATTCTGGTGGAAGGCCCGTCGCGCAAGGATCCGACGGAACTGCACGGCCGCACCGAGAACAACCGCGTCGTCAACTTCGCGCTGCCCGATCTGCCGCAGGCGCGCCGCGAACAGCTGATCGGCCAGATGCTCGACGTGCGCATCGTGCACGCCTTCCCGCATTCGCTGCGCGGCGAAGTGGCGGAACAGCGTACGGCCAGCGCGACTCACTGATCGTCAACACGACCTGACTTGATGAAACCCACCACCGCAGAATTCACAGCGCCGAAGAACGACAACACGCGCCTGCAGAACCTGTGCGGGCCGCTGGACGAGAACCTGCGCCAGATCGAGCAAGCGCTGGACGTGACCATCAACCGGCGCGGCAGCAAGTTCACCGTGCGTGGCGCCAATGCACAAGGCGCGGCCAACGCGCTAGAGACGTTCTACAACGCCGCGCGTGAGCCGCTGTCGGTGGACGACATCCAGCTCGGCCTGGTGGAAACCCGCCAGGTGGCCGCACACGGGGCGTACCTGCCGGAATCGAGCGCCGACGTGCCGGATGGCAATGATCTGTCGCCGGTGCTGCATACGCGGCGCACCGATCTGCATGGCCGCACACCGATGCAGCGCGAGTACCTGCGTAGCATCCTCTCGCACGACCTGTCATTCGGCATCGGCCCCGCGGGTACGGGCAAGACGTATCTGGCGGTGGCCTGTGCGGTGGATGCGCTGGAGCGCGACGCCATCAAGCGCATCGTGCTGACACGCCCCGCCGTGGAAGCCGGCGAACGCCTGGGCTTCCTGCCCGGCGATCTTGCACAAAAGGTGGACCCGTACCTGCGCCCGCTGTACGACGCGCTGTACGATCTGCTCGGCTTCGACAAGACGCAGAAGATGTTCGAGCGCCAGATGATCGAGATCGCGCCGCTGGCGTACATGCGCGGGCGCACGCTCAATCACGCCTTCATCATCCTGGACGAAGCCCAGAACACCACGCCTGAACAGATGAAGATGTTCCTCACGCGGATCGGCTTCGGCTCCAAGGCGGTGATCACCGGCGATACAACGCAGATCGATCTGCCGCGCGGCCAGAAGAGCGGCCTGATCGAAGCGCAGCATGTGCTGCGTGACGTGCGCGGCGTAGCGATGACGCGCTTTACCAGCGTTGACGTGGTGCGGCACCCGCTGGTGGCCCGCATCGTCGAGGCCTATGACGAATTCCATGCCCAGCATAAAGATGCATAAGGACACCTGAACGTGGCTAAAGCAAAGACCGATACCAAAGCAAAACCCAAGAAGACCCAACCCACGGCGGCCGAGTCATTCGGCCCACGCGTCGACGTATTCGACGCCCAAGGCAAACCCAAGACGGTCGACGCCAGCGCGCTGCGCATCGCATTTGCCGATGGTCGCAGCCTGATCCTCGGTCTGCCGAATACCGTGGACGGGCCAATCACCCTGGTTGCCGAGCACGCCGACGCCGACATGCACGCCATGCTCTCGCTGCGCCCCGAGCACCACGACAGCATCACGTTGCGCATCGAAACCCAGGCCGCTGAGTTGGCCGACTCCAAGGAAGAAGCCTTCGATGACGACACTGCCGGCGCCGAGATGCTCACGCTCGACCTGACGGTGCAGTACGGCGACGAACTCAAGGCCGCCGCACGCAAGGCGCTGCCCAAGGAGCAAGACATCGAAGCGTGGATCGCCCCCGCACTGTTTGCCGATGCGCAACTCAACGTGCGCTTTGTCGGCGAAGAAGAAGGTCGCACGCTCAACCGCACCTACCGCGGCAAGGACTACGCGACCAACGTGCTGACCTTCTCGTACGCAGAGAGCGAGGAAGACCCGGTCTACGCCGACATCGTGCTCTGCTGCGCGGTGGTCGAAAAGGAAGCGAAGGAACAGAAGAAGCCGCTGCTCGCGCACTACGCGCATCTGATCGTGCACGGCGCGCTGCACGCCCAGGGCTACGACCACGAAGACGCGGCCGATGCAAAGGAAATGGAAGGCATCGAAACGGAGATCCTTCGCGACCTCGGTTTTGCCGATCCGTACGCAGCTCGTTAAAGCGCAACGCGCTTGATGTTCAAACGCCGGCCTCGCGCCGGCGTTTTGCTTTTGCATGTTCCATTCTTGTAGCGTGCTGTTTCAACACTGAATCAACCCGCATTGACGCAAACCCAGTTCCGACAACGGTTTACGGGTTTTCCTCCGCCATTCGGCGCATGCTCGCGCCGTTCGAATCGCGCATACACGTCGCACAGGCCGTCGGCCATCCGGAACCCTCGCCGCTCTCCGTATGGCGCATGGGTTTTGCCGTAGCGATTTCTATCCTCCACGCATAAGCCGCCGCTCGAGCGCGCTTCACGAATTCGGCGCAAACGAGCGCCATCGGCCAGCCCGGGCACAGACGGGCGAGGCCACCGCGGGGAGGTCATCATGCGTCAACGCTTCATGGACAGCATTCCGTGGGCCACGCTGTTGGTTGGCGTGGGTGTCGGCACGGCGCTGGCGGTCACGCCGCGCATCGCACACGCTGATCACAAGCAATCGTGCTATGCGGGCATCGTGGTCGTGTTCGACGGCGCGTGGCATCCAGGCGCGGTGGTCGGTTGCCGCACGGTCAACATCTCCGACAGCAACAACGTGGTCGGCGCCGAGGTGAACCTGATGGTCGCGCAAGGCACCATCCGGCCGCGTGTGCAGGCGGTGGTGGGCAGCACGAGCGTGCAGGCGCTCATTGGCGGCGGCTACGACTTCGCGAGCAGCAAGGCACTGGTGGGCGTCGGCGCCACGGGCGACCATTGGCTCGCGGGCGTTGACATGGAAATCGCCGGCCGTTGGACCGCCTACGGCGGCGCGAGCACGCTGGGCCGGTATCACAGCAATTCGCATCCTGCAGACCCGGCATCGGCGGCTACCACGCCGACCAGCAACAACGACGCGCCGCCACCCAGCGGCAACAACACGCCGCCGTCCAAGCCCAGTCCCACACCGGCCCCGGCACCGGGCGCGTCGCCCAGCCCCGGCCCCACGCCGGCCCCAACACCGAGCCCCGGGCCAAGCCCGTCGCCGACGCCGAGTCCGACTCCCAGCCCAACACCGACACCGACACCAGCTCCGACGCCGACGCCGAGCCCATCGCCGGTCCCATCGCCGTGCGGAAGCTGCCACGGAGGCGGCCACCATCACGGGCACCACCATGATCACGACCACGATCATGACCACGGCGGACATCACGGTGGCGATCACGACCACGGCGGCGATGGCAACCACGGCGGTGACCACGATCATGGCGGCGGCGGCGATCACGACCATGGCGGCGACGGCAATCACGGCGGCGGCCACGACCGTGGCGGGAATGGCAACCACGG
>NZ_FOWV01000006.1:111234-449012 GCF_900115545.1 Ralstonia sp. NFACC01
CACGACCATGGCGGCGATGGCAACCACGGCGGTCATCACGACCATGGCGGCGATGGCAACCACGGTGGTGACCACGACCATGGCGAGAATGCCAACCACGGTGGTGACCACGACCATGGCGAGAATGGCAACCACGGCGGCGAGGGTGACGACTCAGGCGGGCACGGTCAGCATCACGGTCAGGACGATGGAGACCGCGGCCAGAACGACAATCATCAAGGCAGCGAAGGCAGCAATACGCACGACAACGGCCAGCAACGCGGCGGTGATGGCGGGCACGACTGACCGCTACCCCTTCGGCAGATCGCCCATCGTTGACGCGCCCGAACCCGGCCTCCATATGTGAAACAAGAAGCACTTCCGGAGGCTGGGCGGCCACCCCGCGTCATCGGGGCGGCAGGGCTTTTGGTGTATGCTGGGCCGATGTTTAACGACGCGCGACCGCGCCATGAATGATCCGTATCCCAGTCCGAAGCCAGCCGACAAACCCCGTACGCTGCTGGAACGCCTGACCGACCTCATCTCGCCCGAGCCCGAATCGCGGGCCGAGCTGCTCGAAATCCTCCAAGACGCCCATGCGCGCAACCTGATCGACGCCGACTCCTTGTCGATGATCGAAGGCGTCTTCCAGGTCTCAGACCTGTGCGCGCGCGACATCATGATCCCGCGCGCGCAGATGGATGCGCTCAACATCGCCGACGCGCCGTCAGAATTCATCCCGTTCGTGCAGGAAGCCGCGCATTCGCGCTTCCCCGTCTACGAGGGCAGCCGCGACAACATCATCGGCATCCTGCTCGCCAAGGACCTGCTGCGCTTCTACACCGACGAAGGCTTCGATGTGCGCGACATGCTGCGCCCGGCCGTGTTCATCCCCGAATCCAAGCGACTGAACGTGCTGCTGCGCGACTTCCGCGTCAATCGCAACCACATCGCCATCGTCGTTGACGAATATGGCGGCGTGGCCGGCCTCATCACCATCGAAGATGTGCTCGAGCAGATCGTCGGCGACATCGAGGACGAATACGACTTCGACCAGGAAGAAGACAACATCCTGCCGACCGCCGATGGCCACATGCGCGTGCGCGGACTGACCGAAATCAGCCAGTTCAACGAAGCCTTCGGCACACATTTCTCCGACGAAGACGTCGATACCGTGGGCGGACTGCTGTCCAACCACCTGGGCCGCGTGCCACACCGGGGCGAGAAGATCGTCATGGGCACGCTGCAGTTCGACGTGCTGCGCGCCGATGCGCGCCAGGTGCAGGTGCTGCTCGTGCGCCGCCTCACCACGCCAGCCGGCGGCAATGCCACGGCCGACACCTCTGGTTCTCACCCCGCCTGATCCTTCCGTGCCCGCTCAGTTCTCTTCCCCTGCCGCACCGTCCCGTCGGCAGGACGCCCAAGCTGTGCCGCTCGCGCGGCTGCGTTTTGCGATGCCGCTGGCAGCGCTGCTTGGCGTCATGCATACGCTGTCGTTCGCGCCGAACCACTGGTGGTGGCTGCAGATCCTCTCGCTGACGGGGCTGGCCGCGCTCGTGCAGCGCGCCCCGCGTTTGCGTGATGCAGCATGGGTTGGCTATGCGTTCGGGCTCGGCTGGTTCCTGTCGGGCGTCTGGTGGCTCTATATCAGCATGCACGTCTACGGCGACATGCCGGCATGGATGGCCGCGCTGGCCGTGCTGCTGTTCGCTGGCTATCTGGCGCTGCATCCGGCGCTGGCGGTGTGGGCATGGCAGTGGCTAACACGACGCGGACGGTGGTCCGGCACCGCATCCGCGCTGGTATTTGGCGCGGCATGGGCCGTCACGGAGTGGCTGCGCGGCACGGTCTGGACAGGCTTTCCCTGGATCAACGGCGGCTACGCGCACACCGATGGCCCACTGGCCGGTTATGCACCGCTGGTGGGCGTCTACGGCATCGTGCTGATCGCCGCAGTGCTGGCGGGTCTGCTGTGTGTCGCGGCCGAGCGCCGCCTGCACTGGCTGGCAGGCATCGCGGGTGCGCTTGTGCTGGTAGCGGGCTTGCCGCTGCACGGCATTGCGTGGACAGAACCCGTGGGCAAACCCATTTCCGTACGCCTCTTGCAGGGCAATGTGCCGCAGGACGTGAAGTTCCAGCAGACCGGCATCGAGCGCTCGCTGGAGCTGTACACCAAGATGGTCACCGCGAAGCCCGCGCAACTCGTGGTCACGCCCGAGACGGCCTTCCCGATCATGATTCAGGAGATGCCGCAGGAGATCGCGCTGGCCATCCGTACCTACGTCGATACCACCGGCTCCAGCGTGCTCTTTGGAGCCGCCAGCGAGGACTCGCGTGTCGACTACACCAACAGCGTGTTCGGCGTCGGCCCGCAATTCCAAGGCGTCTACCGCTACAACAAGCACCACCTCGTGCCCTTCGGCGAGTTCATCCCCTTCGGTTTCCACTGGTTCGTCAACATGATGAACATGCCGCTGGGCGACTTCCGGCGCGGCCTGCCCGTGCAGCCGCCCATGGCGGTGGCCGACCAGCGTGTCGCGCCCAACATCTGCTACGAGGATTTGTTTGGCGAGGAAATTGCCGCCTCGCTGCGGCATGCGGATCAGCCCGCCACGATGCTCGCGAACGTGACGAATCTTGCGTGGTTTGGCGACACGATCGCGTTGGACCAGCACCTGCAGATCTCGCGCATGCGCGCACTGGAAACGGGCCGTCCGATGCTGCGCGCCACCAACACGGGGGCGACCGCCGTGGTGCGGCCCGACGGCAGCGTACAGGCCCGTCTGCCCGTCTTCACGCTTGGCACATTGCAGACCGACGTGCAAGGCACGCAAGGCCTGACGCCATTCGTGCGGACCGGCAACGCGCCCGCGCTGGGCCTGGGCGCGCTGGTTCTGCTGGTGGCATTCGTGCGCCGCCGCCGGGCTTCGGCAGATTGATCGTTCAGCGTCCGGAGGGCTTTCGAGCCACTTTCCGGAGTCGCTGACAAAAAACGCTAAAATTCAACGTTTTACGGCGGGCACGGAGCCAGGCGCTTCTCGTGCCCGCCGCTGCATTCCACCGTCGCGCGGCGCAACGCACGTTCCGTGCCGCCGCGGACCAACGGGTACCACCATGCTTACCTTCCAGCAACTCATTCTCAAGCTGCAGTCGTACTGGGACGCCCAGGGCTGCGCCCTGCTGCAACCGATCGACCTCGAAGTCGGCGCCGGCACGTCGCACGTGCACACCTTCCTGCGCGCGATCGGCCCGGAGCCGTGGCGTGCCGCCTACGTACAACCGTCGCGCCGCCCCAAGGACGGCCGCTACGGCGAGAACCCAAACCGCCTGCAGCATTACTACCAGTACCAAGTGGTGCTCAAGCCGGCGCCGGAAAACATCCTCGATCTGTACCTCGGTTCGCTGGAAGCGCTGGGCCTGGACCTGAAGCAGAACGACGTCCGCTTTGTGGAAGACGACTGGGAGAACCCCACGCTCGGCGCCTGGGGCCTGGGCTGGGAGGTGTGGCTCAACGGCATGGAAGTCACGCAATTCACGTACTTCCAGCAAGTCGGCGGCCTCGACTGCAAGCCTGTGACCGGTGAGATCACCTACGGCATCGAACGTCTGGCGATGTACCTGCAGCAGGTCGAGAACATCTACGACCTGGTCTGGACGGAGTGGGAAGAGCCGGGCCCGAATGGTCCCGTGAAGCGCCGCCTGACCTACGGCGACGTCTATCACCAGAACGAAGTCGAGCAATCGACGTACAACTTCGAGCAGGCCGACACGACCGTGCTGTTCCGCCGCTTTGCCGAGCACGAAGCCGAAGCCAAGCGCCTGATGGGCGTGCGCGCAGAAGGTGATGCCGCTGCCGAGGGCGACGCACCTGTCGTGCAACTGGCCCTGCCCGCCTACGAGCAAGTGCTCAAGGCCGGCCACACCTTCAACCTGCTGGACGCGCGCGGCGCCATTTCAGTAACGGAGCGCGCCGCCTACATCGGCCGCATCCGCAACCTGTCGCGTCTGGTCGCGCAGGCTTACTACGACTCGCGCGAGCGCCTCGGCTTCCCGATGTGCGGCACGGCCGCTGCCGCCGCCAAGACCACGGAGGCCGCATGACGGCCAACCGAGCACGGCGTGGCCTGGCGCTGCTGACGGCAGCGTCCATCGCCGCGCTGGCGCTACCGGCGAGCGTCGCGCAAGCGGCGCGGCATCGCACGTCCAAGGCGGCATCGACGGAGAAGGTTTTTGTCGTGCCCAGCACCCTGACGCAGCTTTGCGTGGCCGATTCCAAGCCGCTTCAGCAAGCGCTGAGCACAGCGTGGACGCCACCGCCGCCGTCGATCGATCAATGGACGAGCCTGGTGCGCACGATGGCCTGCGACCTGTCGGGCGCGCGTGACCTCGGCTGGCATCGCGTGCCGTTGCGCACGTATGCGACGGCCCTGCGCTTCCCACTCACGTGGGTGGAGTGGCAAGGCACCGGCGCAAAGGCACAGCGCCGTGCGCGGGTGTTCCGCTCGGCGGGGCAACTGCCGAGCCGTCTGGAATTCAACGTATCCGGCACGCTGCAAGAGGTGCGTTACGACGCGCGCCGCGGCTTGCTGTCGGCCCGCTTCCTGCGCCGCGATGCGGCTGCGCCCGGCACCACCCCTGCGCCGATTGCACCGCCTCCGCCGCCGGGCCAGTGCGCCGGCACGCAATTGCAGTTCCAGCAGCAGAACGGCGTGTGGCTGCTGTCGGGTGTGGAGCCCGTGCCCGGCTCGCCCTGCTGATCACTGAACCGAACAACACAACGTACCGCCGCAACTGATCTGAACACCAAGCGGCGCAGAACAACGACGTCACCGATTCAAACGCTATGTCCACCCTCCTGATCGAACTGCTGACCGAAGAACTGCCGCCCAAGGCACTGGCCCGCCTGGGCGAGGCGTTTGCGCGCGGCCTGTTTGACGGTCTGTCGGCACAAGGCCTGCTCGAAGAGGGCGCCGCCGTGGAAGGTTTTGCCACGCCGCGCCGCCTGGCCGCATCGATCACCGGCGTGCGCCGCACCGCGCCCGATCGCGAACTGCGCGAGAAGGTGCTGCCCGTGACCATCGCCTTCGATGCCGAGGGCAAACCCGCCGCGCCGCTCGTCAAGAAGCTGGCCGCGCTGGCCAAGACCGTGGGCGTGGACGCCATCGCCCCTGAATCGCTCGAACGCGCGCCTGACGGCAAGACCGAAGCGCTGTTCTATCGCTATACCGCGCGCGGCGCCGTGCTGGCCGACGGCCTGCAGACGGCACTGTCGCAGACCATCGCCAACCTTCCGATCCCGAAGGTGATGACGTATCAGCGCCCGAACGGCGAGAACGTTCAGTTCGTGCGCCCGGCGCACAAGCTGATCGCCCTGCTCGACAGCGAAGTCATCCCTGTCAGCGCATTTGGCCTGCAATCGGGCAACGTGACACTGGGCCACCGTTTCCTGTCGGCCGGCGAAATCGTCATCCAAAATGCCACGTCGTATGCGAGCACGCTGGAGTCGCAGGGCAAAGTCATCGCCAGCTATGGCAAGCGCAAGGAAGCCATCCGCGCCGAGCTGCTCAAGACCGCCGGCGCCGATACGGTGGTCATGCCCGAAGCGCTGCTCGACGAGGTGAACGCGCTGGTCGAATGGCCCGTGGTCTACCCCTGCCATTTCGAGGAAGCGTTCCTCGCCGTGCCGCAGGAGTGCCTGATCCTGACCATGCAGACCAACCAGAAGTACTTTGCGCTGACCGATGCACAAGGCCACCTGCGCAACCGCTTCCTGATCGTCTCGAACATCGCCACGGGCACGCCCGAGGCCATCATTCAAGGCAACGAACGCGTGGTCCGCCCGCGCCTGGCCGACGCGCGCTTCTTCTTCGAGCAGGACAAGAAGAAGCCGCTGGCCGATCGCGTGCCGCTGCTCGCGCGCGTGGTCTATCACAACAAGATCGGCACGCAGCTTGAGCGCGTGTCGCGCCTGCAAGCCATCGCGGGCCAACTCGCGGAGAAGCTCGGTGCGGATGTAACACACGCCTCGCGCGGCGCGTTGCTGGCCAAGGCCGATCTGCTGACCGACATGGTGGGCGAGTTCCCCGAGCTGCAGGGCACGATGGGCACCTACTACGCCCGCCACGACGGCGAACCCGACGACGTGGCGCTGGCCTGCTCCGAACACTACCAACCGCGCTTTGCCGGCGACGCGCTGCCCAGCACCGCCACCGGTACGGCGGTGGCATTGGCCGACAAGCTGGAAACGCTGGTTGGTATCTGGGGCATCGGCCTGCAACCCACGGGGGAGAAAGACCCGTTCGCGCTGCGCCGCCACGCCCTGGGCATCCTGCGCATGCTGATCGAGAAGCCGCTCGCGCTCACGATCGACGATGCCCTGCAGATTGCCGCTGCCAGCTTCGACGGCATCGCCGCTGTCAAACCGGACCTGGCCGCCATCTCCGACTTCCTGTACGACCGCCTGCGCGGCTACCTGAAGGACAAGGGCTACAGCACCAACGAGGTGGAAGCCGTGGTGAGCCAGCGGCCGCAGCGCCTGGACGACATCGTTGCGCGCCTCGAAGCCGTGCGCGCCTTTGCTGCCCTGCCGCAGGCAGAAGCGCTGGCCGCCGCCAACAAGCGCATCACCAACATCCTGAAGAAAACCGACGTGGCCATTGGTGCCGTGCAGCCGCAACTGCTCAAGGAAGACGCCGAGCGTGCCCTGCACCAGGCCGTGGCCTTGTCGGAGCCGCAGGTGCACGATGCCTTCGCACGCGGCGATTTCACCACCGCGCTCAAGACGTTGGCCGGCCTGCGCGAAGCGGTCGACACGTTCTTCGACGGCGTGATGGTGATGGCCGACGACACCGCGCTGCGCGACAACCGCCTCGCGCTGCTGGCTGAACTGCACGGACTGATGAACCGCGTGGCGGACATCTCCAAGCTGGCCGCCTGATCGGCACCCCAAGCACCGTTCGGAGCCCACCATGCCCCACGTTCCCAAACTGGTGATTCTCGACCGCGATGGCGTCATCAACCACGACAGCGACCAGTTCATCAAGTCGCCTGACGAGTGGATCGCCCTCGACGGCAGCCTGGAAGCCATTGCCGAGCTGAATCAGGCCGGCTACCAGGTGGTGGTGGCAACTAACCAGTCGGGCATCGGACGCGGCCTGTTCGAGGCCGCCGCGCTCAACGCCATGCACGAGAAGATGTACAAGGCGCTGGCCACCTATGGTGGGCGCATCGACGCCGTCTTCTTCTGCCCGCACACCGCCGCCGATGCGTGCGAGTGCCGCAAGCCCAAGTCCGGCATGCTCCGCGAGATAGCACGCCGCTTCGACATGGACCTGACGGGCGTGCCGGTCGTGGGTGACTCACTGCGTGACCTGCAAGCCGGTGTCGAAGTTGGTGCCGTACCTCACCTCGTACTGACCGGCAAGGGCGCCAAGACCCGCGATGCCGGTGACCTGCCCCCAGGCACCCAGATTCATCAGGACTTGCGTGCGTTTGCGCGTGCGCTGCTATCCCCTGCGCCCCAGGGCACGCCCACGCGCGCCCCTTGAATTCGCCCCCAATGACTTTTATCCGTTCGCTGCTGTACCTGGTTTTCCTGATCGTATGGACACCGATTTACGCGGTGGCCTGCTTCATCGTCTTTCCGTTCATGAACCCGCACCGCCGTTTCTGGATGGTGTCCGGCTGGACGAAGTCTGCAATCTGGATGGCGCGCTGGCTGCTCGGCATCCGCTGGCAATACCAGGGCTGGGAGCACATCGAGGAAGCCGTCGCCACCAACAAGCAGGTGGTACTGCTTTCCAAGCATCAGTCAGCGTGGGAAACCATGGCCTTTGTCGCGACCATGCCGCGCCCGCTGTGCTACGTCTTCAAGCGCGAACTGCTGTATGTGCCGTTCTTTGGATGGGCGCTCGGCATGCTCAAAATGGTGCACATCAACCGCAAGGACGGCGCCAATGCGTTCACCTCGGTCGCGCGCCAGGGCAAAGAGCGCCTTGCAGACGGCGCATGGGTGATCATGTTTCCGGAGGGCACGCGCACGCGCTCGGGCGACCCCAAACCGCGCTACAAGAGCGGCGGCGCGCGCTTTGCCGTGGATACCGGCGCATGGGTCATCCCCATCGCACACAACTCCGGCCGCGTGTGGCCGCGCAATTCGTTCCTGAAGCATCCGGGCTTGATCACCCTGTCGGTCGGGCCGGCCATTCCGAGCGCTGGCAAGACCAGCGACGAGCTCAACCGCGAAGTCGAAGCGTGGATCGAAACAGAAATGCGTAGAATCGACGCCGATAGCTACCGCGAGCACGCATGAAACTGCTGCGCCCACCGACTTCGCCCACCCCCGCCGACAGCGTCCAACTCGAGCTGCCGCTGCTCGCGCCCGAAGCCCCGTCGCCATCGCAGCCGTCTGACGCGTCCCTCCTCGCCCCGCCCGCACTCGATTTTTCCACCGCACCGCTCGGCCCCAACCAGCGCCGGCTGACGCTGGGCGAGCGCGCGCTCATATATAACCTCAAGCGTTCGTCGCGGCGCACCATCGGCTTTGTCATCGATGACCGCGGCTTGTCGATCACGGCTCCGCGCTGGGTGACGCTCGCCGAGATCGAACACGCCATCGCCGAAAAGCAGAAGTGGATCTTCGCCAAGCTGGCCGAATGGCGCACGAGTGCCGCACGCCGCATGCTGCCGCCCATGGAGTGGCAGGACGGCGCCGCGCTGCCCTTCCTCGGCAAGACGATCACGCTCAAGCTGGAATCGCCCATCGGCGCATTGATGTTTGATGCCGACACCAGCGTGCTGCACCTGGGCCTGCCGCCCACCACCACGGAGCAGCAGATCAAGGACCGCGTGCAAGGCTGGCTGCAGACGCAGGCTCGACGCCTTTTCGGCGAGCGCCTTGAGGTGTATGCCGAGCGCCTGGGCGTGCGGCATAGCGCGTATGCGCTGTCCTCCGCCGCCACGCGCTGGGGAAGCTGCACCGCTGACGGCAAGATCCGCCTGAACTGGCGCCTCGTGCATTTCCCGCTGAGCTTGATCGACTACGTGGTTGCGCACGAGCTGGCGCATCTCAAGGAGATGAACCACAGCCCGCGCTTCTGGGACACCGTGGAGTCGATCTTTCCTGAGTTTCGCGAGGCGCGGGAGCAGCTGCGCTCGCATCCGCCGGAATACTTGCCGGCGTTCTGACTCGCCCGCCGACGCCGCTGCCACGGATGCGTCGGCAGCAAAACATGCTTGCCCTGCAGGCTCCGCCACACCCCCCTACAATATTGCCTTCCCGCAGTTCTCCAGGAAGGAAACCCCCATGCGAATGCTCCACACCATGCTGCGCGTCGGCGACTTGCAGCGCTCGATCGACTTCTACACCAACGTGCTCGGCATGCAGCTGCTGCGCACCAGCGACAACCCTGAATACAAGTACTCGCTGGCGTTCGTCGGTTACGGCCCGGAAGCCGGCAACACGGTCATCGAACTGACCTACAACTACGGCGTGAGCGAGTACGAACTCGGCACGGCATTTGGGCACCTGGCCATCGAGGTCGACAATGCCGCGCAGGCCTGCGACCAGATCCGCAACGCAGGCGGCAAGGTCACGCGTGAGGCGGGCCCGGTCAAGGGCGGCAGCACCATCATCGCGTTTGTGGAAGATCCGGACGGCTACAAGATCGAGCTGATTCAGGCGCGCTCGATGCCCGATGGCAACCGCCACTGACGCGATCCGCCGGCCGCTGGACGGCACCGCCATCGGCCTGATGGTGGTGCTGTGCATGTGCTGGGGCTTTCAGCAGGTCGCCATCAAGGTGGCCGCGCACGACGTGGGCCCCGTCATGCAGGCCGGTGTGCGCTCGGCCATCGCGTCGGTCCTGGTGTTCGCGTTTGCGCTCTGGCGCGGCACGTGCCTGTCGTTGCGCGACGGCACGCTGGCCGGCGGCCTGATGGCCGGCGTGCTGTTCGGCGTCGAGTTCCTGTGCATCTTCATCGGGCTGGGCTACACGACCGCCTCACGCATGGCGGTGTTCCTCTACACCGCGCCCATCTTCACCGCGCTCGGCCTGCATTTCTTTGTGCCGGGCGAGCACCTGCGCCCGCGGCAGTGGACGGGCATCGGCATTGCATTTGCGGGGATCGTGCTGGCGTTTGCCGATGGTGTCCTGCACCCGGCGGCCGGGCCGTCGACCTCGTTGGGTGACGCGCTGGGCGTGGTGGCGGGCGCGCTGTGGGGCGCGACGACCATCGTCGTGCGGGCAAGCAAGCTTTCCGAAGCACCGGCGGCGAAGACGCTGCTGTATCAGCTGGCCGTCTCGGCCGTGCTACTGCTGTTGATGGCCGCGGGCACTGGCCAGGCCTTTACCGCGAACCTCACACCAACCGCGCTGGCCAGCCTCGCCTACCAGTCCGTGCTGATTGCGTTCGCCAGTTACCTGACATGGTTCTGGCTGCTGCGCCGTTACCTGGCGTCGCGGTTGTCCGTGTTCTCGTTCCTGACGCCGCTGTTTGGCGTGGCGTTTGGCGTGCTGCTGTTGCACGAGCCGGTGGGCCTGCGGTTTGCGCTGGCGGCAACGCTCGTGCTGTCGGGCATCCTGCTCGTCAATCTTCGCTAAGGGCGGAAACGCTGCCGGCGATGCGGTTGGCCGGCAGCGCATTCGCCACCGCCACGAAATCTTCTACCGGCACTTCTTCTGCGCGGCGGCCCAGATCAAAGCCAAGCGCTTCGAAATCGATCACGTCGCGCAGCGCCCCCAGCGTGTTGCGCAGCACCTTGCGCCGCTGCGAAAACGCCATCGTCACCACCGTGCCGAGCGCGCGCATGTCGACCGGCGCATACGGCGACTTGTCGGCCGGCCAAGGAATCATCCGCACCACCGCCGAATCCACCTTGGGCGGCGGGTTGAACGAGCCCGGCGGCACATCCAGCACCAGCTCCATGTAGTACCGCACCTGCAGCATCACCGACAGCCGGCTGAACGCCTTGCTGCCCGGCGCGGCCACCATGCGGTCGACCACCTCTTTCTGCAGCATGAAGTGCTGATCGCGCACGCGGTCGGCGAACGTGGCGAGGTGAAACAGCAGCGGGCTGGAGATGTTGTACGGCAGGTTGCCAACAATGCGCAGCGGCCGCCCAACCTCCACCAGCGAACCGAAATCGAACGCCAGCGCATCGCCTGCATGCACGATCAGCCGATCGCCGAAACGCTTCTGCAAGCGCGCGACGAGGTCACGATCCAACTCGACCACCTGCAGCGTGCGCACGCGCTCCATGAGCGGCACGGTGAGCGCGCCGAGACCTGGGCCAATTTCGACGAGCACGTCGTCGGGCTTTGGATCAATGGCGGCAACGATGGCGTGGATCACGCCGTCATCGACCAGAAAGTTCTGGCCGAAGCGCTTGCGGGCTTGGTGCCCCTGGTGAACGCCGGTCGTGGATCGTGCCATTGCGAACTCGAAATCGAAAAGGTGAAGAAACTCAGGAACGTGCCGTGTGCCGCGCCATGGCGATGGCGGTATCGATCGCCTCGATCATGCTGCCGAACTCGGCGCGACCCGTGCCCGCCAAGTCCAGCGCCGTACCGTGGTCCACCGACGTGCGCACGAACGGCAGGCCCAGCGTGATGTTCACGCCATGCCCGAAGGTGCCGTACTTGAGCGGCGCCAGACCTTGGTCGTGGTACATCGCCAGCACGCAATCGGCCTCGGCAAGAAGCCGCGGCTGGAACAGCGTGTCGGCCGGATACGGACCGCGCGCATCGATTCCGCGCGCACGCGCACGCGCGATGGCCGGCTCGATCACCTCGATCTCTTCGCGGCCGAGATGACCTGATTCACCCGCATGTGGATTCAGCCCCGTCACGAGAATGCGCGGTGCGGTCAAGCCGAAGCGCGTGCGCAAATCACGTTGCACGATGTCGAGCGTTTCGTCGAGCACTGCGGGTGTGATAGCGTCCGGCACCTCGCGCAACGGCAAATGCGTCGTGGCCAACGCCACGCGCAGCATGGTGTTGTCGTGTGCCGGCTGCGAGCCAGCGAGCATCATCACCACGCGCGGCGTGCGGCTGCGCTCTGCCAAGTATTCGGTATGGCCGGTAAACGGCACGCCTGCGTCGTTAATCGTGCTCTTCTGCACCGGCGCTGTGACCATCGCGTCGTAACGGACGCCGTCCGCCGTGCCAATCTGGCAGCCATCGATGGCTGCGTCGAGCAGGCCAAGCACATAGCGGCCGTTGGCGGCATCGAGCACGCCAGCGCGCACCGGCGTACCCAGGGGGCGCTCCACAATAGTCAGCGCCGTGGAGGCAACACGCCAGAAATCGCCCTGCCCGATCGCGTCAGCGCGCGCCTGCAGCAATGCCGTATCGCCAATCACGTGCCACTGCACATCGGCGTAATGCGGCGACGCCTGACGCGCCAGGTGCAGCAACGCAGCCACGGTGATATCGGGGCCGATACCGGCAGGTTCTCCAGTGGTGATGGCAATGTTCAGCATGCAGCGCTTTCCTGCGATGGTTTCCCGTTGGTCTAGAAACGCCACGGCCGCCCGCAGGCGGCCGTGAGCGATGCGGATGTCCGTAGCTTACTGCTGACGGTTCACCCGGTATTCCACGTGGGCCGAGTCGCGCAGCTCACGCAGCCAATCTTCATAGGCGGCCTGCACCTTCTGCTCGCGGATCACCGAACGTGCGTAGTCGCGCTGGCGGTCTCCCGACACCTCTGCCTCACGACGACCTTCCACCTGGATCAGATGCACGCCGAACTGGCTCTGCACCGGCTGCGACACATCACCGGGCTTGAGCTGGTTCATCGCCTGCTCGAATTCCGGCACCAACTGGCCCGGCGACACCCAGCCCAGCTCGCCGCCCGCACCGGCCGAACCGTCCTGTGAATACCGGCGAGCCGCGTCGCCAAAGTCATAGCCGTGCACGATCCGATCGCGCAGGCCCGCCAACTGGCGGCGCGCGTCTTCTGCCGACATCGTCGGACCGGTCTTGATCAGAATGTGGCGCACTTGCGTCTGCTGCACCTTGGCGGCAATCGCCGTACTCGGCGCGCGCTTCTCCAACAGCTTGATCACGTGATAACCAGCCGGGCTTTCGACCACTTGGCTCGCCACCTGGCCGGCCTTCATGTCGACCACGGCGTTGGCAAACACAGCCGGCAAGCGACCGATCGGACGCAGCCCAAGTTCGCCGCCTTGCGAGGCATCCTGGGCGCCCGAATTGTCACGCGCCAGCTTGGCGAAATCCGCACCGCCCTGTGCTTGTTTGAGCAGGGCTTCGGCCTTGCTGCGTGCTGCGGCCTTCTCGGCATCCGTGGCGCTTTCGGCGACCGGCACGAGAATCTGCGCGACGTTGTATTGCTGCTCGCCAGCCGGAGCCGTGCCGCCACCCTGCTGCGCCAGATAGTTATCGATCTCGCCGTCGTAGACCTGCACCTTGGAGTCGACCTCGCGCTCGCGCAGGCGCGCCAGCAGGATTTCCTGACGCAGGTCGTCGCGGTACTTGTCGTACGTCATGCCGGCGTCCTTCAGCTTGCTCTTGAGCTGCGGGACGGACAGGTTGTTGCGCTGGGCCACGCTTTCCACCGCACGATCCACATCGGCGTCGGACACGCGGATGCCGCTTTCCTTGGCGGTCTGCGCCTGCACGCGCTCCAGGATCAGCTGCTCAAGCACTTCACCGAGCAAATCCGCACGCGGTGGCAGCGGACGGTTCTGCGCACGGAACGTGCGTTCGACCAAGTCGGCGCGGTTGAGCAGTTCGCGGCGTGTGATGACGTCGGTGTTGACCACGGCCACCACCTCGTCGACGAGCTGGCTACGCGGTGCGCCCGGTGCCGTCGGCTCCGGCAACGTGCCTTGCAGCAACGGCTGGCTCGGCGACGAACCCGGGTTGGCGAAGATGCCACGCACAGGAGCGCTCTTTTTTGCCGATTGCGCCTGCTGCGCGTGGACGGCTGGTGCCAGCGTGGTCCCCGCCATCAGCGCGACCAGCACGCTGGTGGCGACACGCAGGCGGCCCAGAGGAGCCACACGCGTGGCGAAAGCGGTCGATTGGAAAGCCATGATGTCGTTATTCATATTGATCCAGCACGGACGGCGTGATCGGCTGCGCGGTCACCGGCTGGTAGCCGGGCACGTTCAGACGAATCACGTCGATCGGATTGTTCCCCACCTTCGACAAACCCTTGAACTCGATCTGGGCAAAGATATGCGTCGTATAGCCCGAAACCGCATTGCTGTAGCGCTGTACCGCCAGTCGGCCGACCCAGCAGTCCGCCACATATTCCAGGCCAAGCAGCATATCCGACGGCTTACGCGCATCCAGGTCATAACCGATGCGGCCCAGGCCGTACAGGCGCCGTGTGATCGGCCACTGCGTTGAGATATCGGCCTGTTCCAGCGGAAGCTGACCGGTATTCGCGTCTTGCCGGTAATAGCGGTAGCCGAGGTTGATCACCTTGTTGGCTTCCGGCTTCCAGCTGAATGCGACGGTCGAGCGCATGATGCGATCGATGTCCTGATTGTACTGAAGGTTCGTATCGAAAAAGATGCCGCGGAACATCTGGATCGTGGTCGCGCCCAGAAGGTCGGAATAGCGGCGCACCGACGTCGGTGCCGCACCCGCCAGCGTCACGCGCTGGCCTTCGAAATCGATACGCTGGGCGATCGTGGCACGCAGGCGTTCAATGCCCGATTCCGCTTCAATAAAGCGCGTGGTCACGCCCGCCGTCAGTTTGTTGTTGTCGGCAATGCGGTCATAACCCGTGTACGGATTTTCGGTAAAGATCTGGCCGAGGTTGTAGTCCGACTGACCGGTATCGAACAACGGAATTTGCGACTGATCACGATACGGCGTGTAGACGTAGAACACGCGCGGCTCCAGCGTCTGGATGTAACTCACGCCAAACAGTTTGGTGACCAGTGGCGCATCGCGCTCAAAGGTCATGCCCGAATCGAGCGAGAACGTGGGCAGCGTGCGATTGATCTGCGTATCCTGCGTATCACCCGCCGGGCGGTCCAGGCGATATGCGGTGGTATTCAGGATGAACTTCGGCGTGACGTACCAGCCGGGGCGGATGATCGGGTAGCTGATCGTCGGCTGCATGAACAAACGCTCGCCCTGGACGGTGTTGGCCGTGGGGATCGAGAACCGCGTGTAGTCGGTCAGGAAATTGATGTCAAAGCCACCAACGTCGTACCGGTTATACGTCAGGCTCAACTGCGGCAAACGCTCGTAGGGCGCTGCCAGGGGCGTAGTGGCGGTCGACAGCGTCTGGAACTTCTGCACACGCGCCAGCGCAACCCAATCGCCGATCGAGTACGTGACGCCACCTTCCTGCACATACTGGCGCTGCGTCGCCGTGACAATGCTGCGGCCAAGGTCATCCGGATAGGTGTTATCCGAAACTTTGTTGTAGTTGATGTAGCCGGTCAGGCCAGGCGCCAAGCGCTGCGTGTGCACTGCCGAAATCGACCAGCGGTTGCGGCCCGCCTCACGATCATCCGGCAGGAATTCGCCACGCAGGACGCCGCTGTACGACGTATCGAGATAGCGGTATTCGGCGCCGAGCTGCAGGCCGCGCTGACTCAGCAGACGCGGATACAACGTCAGATCGCGATTCGGCGCGATGTTGAAGTAGTACGGCAGTGTGACGTCGGCCCCGCTGCGGCTGTTGTAGCCGAAGACCGGTGCCAGGAAACCGCTGCGGCGATCGTCATTGAGCGGGAAGTCCATGATCGGCGCGGCAAACACCGGCACGCCGAAGAAGTGCAGTACGCCGTTGCGGCCAGTGCCGACTTGGCGATCGCTGTCGATGTCGATGCGGCTCGCGCTGAAGTACCAGTCGACGTTGTCGGGCGAGCACGTGGTGTACGTACCGCGCGTGATGCGGCTGTTGTCCTTGTCGATAAAGTCGATGCGGTCTGCGGTGCCGCGGCCACCGGTCGAGTGGAACTCGTAGGTCGGCGTGCTGATGGTGCCTTCGTTGGCGGTGACTTTGAGCTTGGCATCCGGGCCGGTGACGAGCGTGCCGCCCTTGAACAAGCGCACGTTGCCGGTGGCCGTGGCCACGTCGGTGTCCTGGTTGTAGTCGAGGGTGTCGCCCTTGAGCACCGAACCGTTGCGGCGCAATTCGCCATTGCCGCGCAGGTGGATGTCTTCGTTGGTGCGGCCGTCCATCTTGTCGGCCGCGGTAAACGTGGGGACAGTGTTGTCCGGTCGCTGGACGGGCTCGGCCATCTTGGGCACCAGCGGACTGCCGCCAGGCGTGGTCGGGCCGGACGTGGCCAGCGCTGTCACCGACGAGGCCGGGGTAACGGCAGGCGCCGTCGCCTGCGTGGTGTCCGCGCTCTGCGCCGCGGACGTCGCCGTCCAGACACCGGCCACCGCGAACACCAGCGGGCGCAATGCCAGCGTGCCACGCCTGATGGTGGCCAAGTCGGCGGGCCGCTGATCGGGCGCGGCAACAGCAGCGCGCTGCCGGTTTTTCCTGGCTCGGTTCGGTTCGGTCATGCAGATCGGGAACAGGGCCGCACGCGCAACGGCACGCACAGGCACAAAATCAGTCAGTACTGCGGTCAATCCCGCCGCCGGACGCGGCCTGGACAGGGCCGGCGCTCGCTCGCAGCGAAACTCGGTCGGGTATTATACGGGGCTTCCTTCCAGCCTCATTCCAGCATTCTCTCAGCATGGCTTCGACCCCTGGCGCCGCAGCAGGCGCAACCGACGCACGTCTCAGTCAACTGCGCGACTGGCTCGGCACATTGCCCGCCGCCCGCGGCCTGCGCATCGACACGCTGCAGCCCGCTTCGGCCGATGCCAGCTTCCGCCGTTATTTCCGCCTGGACAGCGCCCACGGCACGCTGGTCGTCATGGACGCCCCGCCGCCGCAGGAAGACTGCCGCCCGTTCGTCCATGTGGCGGGCCTGCTGAATGGCGCCGGCGTGCATGCACCTCAGGTGCTGGAGCAGGATCTCGCGCAGGGCTTCCTCCTGCTGACCGATCTGGGCCCGCAAACGTATCTGCAATCGCTGCGCGAACGCGATTTCGACCTCGCCTACGCCAACACGCTGTTCCGCCCGGCCATCCATACCCTGGTGCGCTGGCAGTTGGCCTCACGTGAAGGAGAGCTGCCGCCGTACGACGAAGCGCTGCTGCGCCGCGAGCTGTCGCTGTTTCCCGACTGGTATGTCGATCGCCACCTGCAACGGCCCTTGGACGCCACGCAGCGCGAATCGCTCGACAAGGTCTTCAAGCTGCTGGTCGACAGCGCCCTGGCCCAGCCGCGCGTGTACGTCCATCGTGACTACATGCCGCGCAACCTGATGATCAACGCGGCCGACCCGTCGCAGCCGGGCGTGCTGGATTTCCAGGACGCCGTCTACGGCCCGATCACCTACGACGCCGCCTCGCTGCTGCGCGACGCCTTCCTGTCGTGGGATGAAGAGCAGGAGCTGGATTGGGCCGTGCGCTATTGGGAAACGGCCCGCGCCGCCAAGCTGCCCGTGGATGACGACTTCGGCGAGTTCTACCGCGCCCTCGAATGGATGGGCGCGCAACGCCATCTGAAAGTGGCCGGCATCTTCGCGCGCCTGTGCTACCGAGACGGCAAGACCGGCTACGTGGAAGACACCCCGCGCTTCATCGCCTACCTGCGCCGCGTGTGCAGCCGCTACAACGCGCTGGCACCGCTGGCCCGCCTGCTCGATCAACTCGAAGATCGCGCGCAGCAGATCGGCTACACGTTCTGATGGTCTCTCCCCGCGCCGTTGAGTTTCGCGCCGGCATGCTGGCGCTCGCGCCCATGCTGCTGGGCGTGGTGCCGTTCGGCATGATCTACGGCGTGCTGGCCACGTCCGCCGGCATGCCCGCGTGGCTTGCCGTGGCGATGAGCGCTATCGTTTTCGGTGGCGCCTCGCAGATGATCCTCGTGCAGTTGTGGGCCGGTGGCGCGCCCGCGCTCGTGATTGCGGCGACAGTCTCGATGGTGAATCTGCGGCACGCGCTCTACTCAGCCAGCATTGCACCGACGCTGGCGCACCTGCCGCGTCGCTGGAAATGGCTGATCGCCTATCTGCTGACCGACGAAGCGTTCGCCGCCATGAACCGCCGCGTTGTCACAGCACAGCCCGGCAGCGAGGAAACAGCCTACCGCCATTGGTATTTCCTTGGCGCTGGCGTGGCCCTGTGGTCGAGCTGGCAGGCGTCGACGATCGTTGGCGTGGTGCTGGGGGCCCAAGTGCCGACCTCGTGGCCGCTCGATTTCTTCCTGCCGCTCACGTTCATCGCCATCGTGGTGCCGGCGCTGCGCACGCGCGCACAACTGGCTGCAGCATTGGCCGGCGCCGCGCTGGCCGTGGCGTGGACAGGCTGGCCGCACAAGCTGGGGCTGATGAGCGCGGCGTGTGTCGGCATTGCCGTCGGCGCGCTGATTGAGCGCTTGCTGGCTCGGCCGTCCAACAAGGGGGCTGCTGCATGAAAGCCCTGATCCTCTTCGGCGTGCTGCTGATTGCCGGCGCGGCGACCTACCTGATCCGTCTATCGTTCATCGCGCTGGAAGGGCGCATGAACCTGCCGATGTGGTTCCGCAACGCCCTGCCCTACGTGCCGGCCGCGATGCTGACCGCGCTGATCGCGCCCGACCTGCTGATGCGCGACGGCGCGCTCGCGGTGTCGGTCGACAACCCGCGCCTGCTTGCGGGCATCGTCGCCATCGTCATCGCACGGGTGACGAAGAGTGCGATGTGGACCATCGTCGGTGGCATGGCTGTGCTGTTGATTCTCATGAAGGTAATGACTTGAATTCCACGACGCGTGCCATGATTTTTGCGGCGGGCCGCGGCGACCGCATGCGCCCGCTGACCGACCACACGCCCAAGCCCCTGCTCAACGTGGGCGGTAAACCGCTGATCGTCTGGCAGATCGAGCGCCTGGCTGCGGCAGGCGTGCTCGACATTGTCATCAACCACGCGTGGCTCGGCGCGCAGATCGAAGCCACGCTCGGGGATGGCAGCACGTGGGGCGTGCGCCTCGCGTATTCACCGGAAGGGCAAGCGTTGGAAACGGCAGGCGGTGTCGCCCAGGCCATGCCGCTGCTGCATGCCGGCGATGGGCACAGCGTATTCATTGCCGTCAGCGGCGACGTGTTCTGCGATTACGATTACGCCGCACTGCGCGACCGAGCGCCCGCAATGGCTGCGCAGGCCGCGCCCAGCATGCACCTGGTGATGGTGCCGAACCCGCCCTACCACCTTCGCGGCGATTTCGCCCTGGATAACGAAGGCGTGCTCCACGCGGACGGCCCCGAGCACCTCACGTTCGGCAACATCGGCTTGTACGACACGCGCCTATTTGCCGGCATCACGCCCGGCACGCGACTGGCGATGACGCCGCTCTACCACCAAGCCATCGCCGAAGGTCGCGCCACCGGTGAACGCTTCGACGGCCGCTGGGAAAACGTCGGCACGGCCGCCCAGCTGGCCGCACTCGACGCAGAACTCGCGGCGCGCTAAGCGCTTACGCCATCGCCGCGCTCAATGATTCCGCCGTCATCGGGCGGCCAAGCAGGTAACCCTGCAGCGAGTGACAACCGAGCCGCGTCAGGAACGCCTGCTGCTCGGCCGTCTCCACACCTTCTGCGACGATGCGCAGGTTCAGCGTCTGGCCCAGCGCCACGATGGCCGAGACGATGGCTGCGTCTTCCGTGTCGTGCGCCAGGTCGCGCACGAAACCGCGGTCGATCTTCAGCTCGCTGGCAGGCAGACGCTTGAGATACAGCAGGCTGGAATAGCCGGTGCCAAAATCGTCGATCGAAATCCGCACGCCCATCGCGTCGAGCTGCTGCAGGATCTGCAGGCTCGCATCGACATCGCGCATGGCGGTCGACTCCGTAATCTCCAGCGTCAGACTGCGCGGGTCCAGCGCATGGCGCGCGAGCGTGTCGCGCACGGTGTCGATGAGTGCGGCATGACCAAACTGCAGCGCGGAGAGATTCACGGCGACGGTCCAGCCAGTGCGCCCCTCGCGGTGCCATTGCGCCATCTGGCGACAGGCTTCGTCCAGCACCCACGCGCCCAGCGGCACGATCAGACCCGTCTTTTCGGCCAGCGGGATGAACTCGTCGGCGGGCACCAAACCGCGCTGGGGATGCTGCCAGCGCACCAGCGCCTCCACGCCCATGATCGGCCCATTGGGCGCGTTGAACTTGGGCTGGTAGTGCAGCACGAGTTCGTTGCGCTCGACCGCGCGGCGCAAGTCCTGCGCGAGCTGCAACTGGTGATGCACGTCGGCGTTCATCGAGGGTTCGAAGAAACTGTAGGCGTTCCGGCCCAAACCCTTCGCGTGATACATCGCTGCATCGGCATTGGTGAGCAGATCGTGTTGGTTGTCGCCGTTGCCGGGGTAGATCGCGATGCCGATGCTGGTAGAAACACGCAACTCGTGACCGCCAGCCATGAAGGGCTCGCGCACCACTTCCAGCAGCGCGTCGGCCAGGGTGCCGGCGTCTTCCGGATCGTCCACGTAGGCGAGCACAACAAATTCATCGCCGCCGACACGCGCCACGGTGTCCTGCTGGCGCACCCGTGCACCGATGCGCTGTGCGACGTCGATCAGCAGCAGATCGCCCACATGGTGGCCATAGACATCGTTGACGGCCTTGAAGCCATCCAGGTCCATGAACATGAGAGCGAAGCGGCGCTTCTCGCGTTCAGCCGTGCGGATCGCCTGGGTCAGGCGGTCTTCCAGCAGCACGCGGTTGGAAAGCTTGGTCAGGTTGTCGTGCAGCGCAAGGTAGGCCAGCTCCTTGTTGGCCGCGGCCAGTGAGTTCGCCAGTAAGGCGGTGCGCGCTTCCATGCGCAAGTCCAGCACCGAGATGATCAGCGCGATGGCCAGCACCGCCAGCGTCACGATGATGATGACCAGCGCCAGCCATTCGGCACTCGCACCGGTATGCGCAGCCCCGCACACACTGCCGAATGGAAACGATGCCGCCGACATGCCCATGTAATGCATGCCAACGATGGCCACGCCCATCACCACCGCCGAACCGGCACGCAGTGCACGAACGCGTCGCGACTGCCGCCTCAGGCGAAAGGCGATCCACAGCGCCACGCCAGAGGCCAGCACCGCAATCACGATCGACAGCGCAAACCTCGCGGGGTCATATTGGATGCCGGGGTTCATGCGCAGCGCGGCCATGCCGGTGTAGTGCATGCCCGCGACGCCCGCGCCCATGAGCAGCGCGCCGCCCGCCAGACGCGGCCACGGCAATTCACGCCGGCTGACCAGCCACAACGCAAACATCGACGCCCCAATACCGATGGCGAGCGAGGTGAGCGTGATTCCGACGTCATATCCAACCGGAATCGGCAGGTTCAGCGCCAGCATGCCGACAAAGTGCATCGACCAGATGCCCAGCCCCATGGCCGAGGCGCCGCCGATGAGCCACGACAACGCCGCGCGGCCGTGTGCGGTGACGACACGTCCCGCCATATCCAGCGCCGTATACGACGCCAGGATGGCCACGAAGAGGGAAAGCAGGACGAGAAGAGGGTTGTAACTGCTGGCGAGCATCGGTTCTCCTGGGCAGGCCGATCCAATGCGGCCAATCCACTGCAGGCGGAGGTCGCAACCGGGATACAAAACAGGTCAGTATTAACGGCGGCCGCCGCCCGAGACTTTAGGAGAGGCCGTCCGCACCGCACAAGTCTCCTTTTGGGTGTGGCCATGCCCCTCCCCGAATGCCCACCAAGCGCGGCGTTACAATCCACGCATCCTTTCTGCCGCTGGAAAACACGCCATGTCCGCCACCGAACTCGCTTTCCTCCAGACCTATCGCCAGCGCCGCGAGCGCGTCGTGCAGTGGCTGCGCGCGGCGGGGGGCGGGGTCGCCATCGTGCCGACCGCGCCCGAAGCGATGCGCAACCGCGACAGCGACTATCCCTACCGGCACGACAGTTACTTCTATTACCTGACCGGCTTTACCGAGCCCGAAGCGGTGCTCGCCATCGTGGTCCCCGCAGCCAGCGCGCCCGCGCGCAGCGTGCTGTTCTGTCGCCCGAAGCATGAAGAGCGCGAAATCTGGGACGGCTTCCGCTTCGGCCCCGAAGCCGCGAAGGAAGCTTTCGGCCTGGATGAGGCGCATTCGGTGGAAGAAATCGACGCGACGCTGCCCAAGCTGCTCGCCAACGCTGCCGCCGTGGCATATCCGCTGGCTGAAAGCGGCACGTTCGACCGCCGCATGCGCCGCTGGCTCGACGCGGTGCGCATGCAGGGCCGCGCGGGGGTGTCGTCGCCGCACCAGGCGCTGGACGTGCGCGCCATCCTCGACGAGCTGCGCTTGTTCAAAGACCCGAACGAGCTCGACATCATGCGCCGCGCCGGACGCATCTCCGCAGGAGCCCACGTGCGCGCCATGCAAACCTCGCGTGCCGGGCTGCGTGAATACCATCTCGAAGCCGAGCTGCTGTACGAATTCCGCCGCCACGGTGCGCAAAGCGTCGCCTACAACTCCATCGTGGCGACGGGCCCCAACGCGTGCGTGCTGCACTACCGCGCGGGCAACGCCGAACTGCGCGACGGCGATCTCTGCCTGATCGATGCCGGCTGCGAGCTGGACGGCTACGCGTCGGACATCACCCGCACGTTTCCCGTCAATGGCCGCTTTACCGGCCCGCAACGCGAGCTGTATGAGCTTGTGGTTGCGGCGCAGGAAGCCGCCCTTGCCGAAACACGCCCGGGCGTGCCGTACAACGTGCCGCACGATGCTGCCACGCGCGTGCTGGCGCAAGGCATGCTCGACACCGGCCTGCTCGACGCCAACGAGGTCGGCACGCTCGACGACGTGATCGCCGGCGGCCAATACCGTCAGTTCTACATGCACCGCACAGGCCACTGGCTCGGCATGGACGTGCACGACGTGGGCGAATACCGTACGCCCGGCACCGCCGCACCGGCCGAAGGCGAACGCCCGTGGCGCCCGCTGGAAGCCGGCATGGTGCTGACCGTCGAACCCGGCATCTACGTGCGCCCCGCGCCCGGCGTGCCGGAAAAATATTGGCACATCGGTATCCGCATTGAAGACGACGCCATCGTCACGCCCGAAGGCTGCGAAATCATCACGCGCGACGTGCCCGTGGCCCCGGACGAAATCGAACTGGTGATGCGGAGCCAGGCATGACCGACAGCATCACAGCGAACAGCGCGGCGCCGGACTGCGACGTCGCCATCGTCGGCGCGGGGCCTGTCGGGCTGGCGCTGGCGAACTGGCTGCTGCGCGACACCGACTGGCGCATCGCCCTGTTCGATGCGCGCGATGCTGAAGCCGCCGCGCGAGACCCGCGCTCGCTGGCGCTCTCGCATGGCTCGCGCGTGCTGCTGCAGGAGATTGGCGGCTGGCCCACGCGCGCCACGCCGATCACGCACATCCATGTCTCGCAGCGCGGTCACTTCGGGCAGGCGCATATCTGCCGTGAAGACTACGATGTCCCCGCGCTCGGCCACGTCGTGCAATACGGCGACCTGAGCGCCGCGCTCAACGCCGCACTTGCCACGCAGATGGCGCGCTACCCGAATCGCCTCACCCGCTACGACCACACGCCCGTGGAGCGCGTCGAGCAACTGCCACGTGCTGACGGCACCGTCGCGCCCGCCCGCGTGCGCGCGCTACGCGAAGGGCGTCATCCGCTGGCCATCGAAACGGAAGTCGTCATCCAGGCCGAAGGCGGCTTGTTCGACAACGCACGCAAGCAGCAAGGCGGTATCGGCCACGCGCGGCGCCGCGATTACGGCCAGACCGCCATCGTCGCGCACGTGCGCTGCAGCGCGCCGCTGGAAGGCTGGGCGTGGGAGCGCTTCACACCCCAAGGCCCACTCGCATTGCTGCCGCAGGATGACGCGCAAGGTCCCGGCTATGCGCTCGTCTGGTGCTGCGCGCCCGACGAAGCACGCCGACGCGCAACGTTGCCTGACGACGCCTTCCTCGCTGAACTGGGCGCTGCCTTTGGCGAGCGCATGGGCCGCTTCACGCACGCCAGCCCGCGCCATACGTTCGCGCTCGGGCTGCACGCACAGCGCATTCCGGTCGACCGCCGCGTCGCCGCCATCGGCAATGCCGCGCAGACGATCCACCCCGTGGCGGGCCAGGGCTTCAACCTCGGCCTGCGCGATGCGTTCGAAATGGCACGTGCGCTTCGGGATGGGGCAACGGCAGCCGCCCTCGCCCGTTTCGCCCGCGAACGCGCGTTTGACCGCGCCGTCACCATCGGCCTGACCGATTTGCTGCCGCGCGCGTTTGCCGTGCCGGGCCGGCCCTTTGGCCACCTGCGCGGCGCGGCGCTGACGCTGCTGGAATGTCTGCCGCCGCTCAAGCACGGACTGGCCCGGCAGATGATGTTCGGGCAGCGGGGCTAACGCGTGGCAACTCCCGAGGTCAGCGCTGCTGGCGATCGCCAGCAGATCACGGTGGTAGGCGCTGGCATTGTCGGCACGGCGTGCGCGCTACAACTGCAACGGGAAGGCCATCAGGTCACGCTGCTCGATCAGACCGGCATTGGCGAAGGCTGCTCATTCGGCAACGCCGGCTGCCTGAGCGTGGCATCGGTCGTGCCGATGGCGCTGCCCGGCATGCTCAAGCAGGTGCCCAAATGGCTGGCCGATCCGATGGGTCCGCTGACGGTGCGTTGGCCCTATCTGCCGCGCGCGCTGCCGTGGCTGCTGCAATGGGTGCTTGCGGGCAACGAGGCGCAGGCCCGTGCAACGGCGCAGCCGCTGGCGAGTCTTTTCAGCGCGACCTTCCCCGGTTATCGCGACCTGCTCGACGCCGCGCAATACGACGGCCTGATCCGTCAGAGCGGCCATCTGTATGTGTGGCGCACACTGGCGCGCTCGTCGGGCGATGTGCTGGCGCAAGCCATTCGCGATGCCACCGGCGTACGCTCGCAAGCCCTGAGCGCCGGTGAAACACGCGAACTGGAACCGGTGCTGGCCGCCGACATCCAATCCGGTCTGCTGCTGCCCGACAACGGCTTCACGGTGAACCCGGAACGGCTGGTCAAGACGCTGGCAGCCAACTTCATGGCGGCGGGCGGCACCTTCCTGCGCCGCAAGGTGCTGGACGTGGAGTTCGGCCGAAGCGACTACGGCGGCCCAACGAGACTGCACACCGATTGCGGCACGCTGCCCGTGTCGAAACTGGTGCTGTGCGCGGGCGCGTGGTCGATGCGGCTGGGCGCGAAGCTCACCAGCATCCGCATTCCGCTCGACACCGAACGCGGCTATCACGCCACGCTGCGCGCGCCCAGCGTGCAGCCCTCGCGGCCGATCATGGATTGCGAGCGCAAGTTCATCGCCACACCCATGGAAGGCGGCTTGCGCATTGCCGGCACCGTGGAAATCGGCGGACTGGACGCGTCGCCCGATTACCGCCGCGCGCGCATCCTCATGCAGCAGGGCCAGCAGCTCTTTCCGGACCTCAGATTCTCGGATGACAGCCAGTGGATGGGCCATCGGCCCTCTCTACCCGACAGCCTGCCCGTGATCGACCGCTCGGAGCGCCACCGCAACGTGTTTTTCGCGTTCGGGCACGGCCATTTGGGCATGACGGGCGCGCCGGGCACCGCCCGACTCATCGCCGATCTGGTCAGCGAGCGCCGGCCCTTCATCGACGCACGCGCCTACGGGCTGCAACGGTTCCGCTAGCGCCAGCCACGGCAAGAACCCGGCCGCCGACCGCACTGCCGCATAGTTTGTGCACAACATTTAGGCAATCCGGCGGTTTGGCGGTAAAATCTCGTCCTCGCATTTTTCACTCCCGTCGCTCCGCCCGATCGTCATCCGACGCTGGGCGGAAGGGGTGATTTTTCGTTTCTTTCAGCCGCTTCTCCTCGCCAGCCTTGCAGATCGGACCGCATATCCTCCGCAACAACCTGTTCGTCGCCCCCATGGCGGGCGTGACGGACCGCCCGTTCCGTCAGCTGTGCAAACGGCTGGGCGCGGGCTATGCGGTGTCGGAAATGGTCGCGTCCAACGCGCAGCTGTGGAAAAGCGAGAAGACGATGCGGCGCGCCAACCACACGGGCGAGGTCGAGCCGATCGCCGTGCAGATTGCCGGCGCCGAGCCGATGATGATGGCCGAAGCCGCGCGCTACAACGTCGATCGCGGCGCGCAGATCATCGATATCAACATGGGCTGCCCGGCCAAGAAGGTGTGCAACGTGGCCGCCGGTTCTGCCCTGCTGCAGAACGAGCCGCTGGTCCAGCGCATTGTCGAGGCCGTGGTCGGCGCAGTCGGCGATCGCGTGCCTGTGACGCTGAAGATCCGCACCGGGTGGGACCGCGAACACCGCAACGCATTGAGCGTGGCGCGCATTGCGGAGGATGCCGGTATCAGCATGCTGACCGTGCACGGCCGCACGCGCGCCGATCTGTATCACGGTGATGCTGAATACGACACCATCGCCGCGGTCAAGGCATCGGTGCGCATTCCGGTGGTCGCCAACGGCGATATCACCACGCCGGCCAAGGCCAAGCACGTGCTGGCCGTGACCGGAGCGGACGCCATCATGATCGGCCGCGCGGCGCAGGGGCGCCCGTGGCTGTTCCGCGAGATCGAGCATTTCCTGCACACCGGCACGCTGCTGCCGGCGCCGGAAGTGGAAGAGATTCGCGGCATCATGAATGCGCATCTGGAAGAGCACTACGCGTTCTATGGCGAATACACCGGCGTGCGCACCGCACGCAAGCACATCGCCTGGTACACGCGCGGGTTGGCGGGGGCCAACCTGTTCCGCCACCGCATGAACACCATCGAGGACACCGCGGCCCAGTTAGCCGCCGTCAACGCGTTCTTCGACGAGCAGCGTGCGCTGTCCGACCGTCTGGTCTACGAAGACCAAGCCAGCGGTGGCGACCACCCCACGACGGGCAACAACGACAATAACAAGGAACTGCTTGCCGCATGAGCCGCAATCCGATCGAACGTTGCATCCGCGACAGCCTGGATGCGTATTACCGTGACCTGGACGGCGAGAACCCGTCCAATGTCTACGACATGGTGCTGCAGGCCATTGAACGGCCGCTCCTGGAAACCGTGATGGGATGGGCTTCCAACAACCAGTCGCAGGCGGCCGACTACCTCGGCATCAACCGAAACACGCTGCGCAAGAAGTTGCAGCAGCACGGCCTCATCTGAGGTCGCAGGCCGGCCTTTGAACCGATTTCCTTTCTGACGGCGCCTCCTGCCAACTCGGCAAACCCAGCGCCACACCCGCCCACCGGCGTTTCCACCATGATCCAGCAAGCCCTGCTTTCCGTTTCCGACAAGACCGGCATCGTCGACTTTGCCCGTGCCCTGCACGAGCGCGGCGTCAAGCTCCTCTCCACCGGCGGCACCGCCAAGCTGCTCGCCGAGTCCGGCCTGCCCGTGACGGAAGTGGCGGACTACACCGGCTTTCCGGAAATGCTCGACGGCCGCGTCAAGACGCTGCACCCGAAGGTGCACGGCGGCATCCTGGCCCGCCGCGACCTGCCCGAGCACATGGCCGCGCTGTCCGAACACAGCATCCCAACCATCGACCTGCTGGTGGTGAACCTGTACCCGTTCCAGCAGACGGTCGCCAAGGACGAATGCACTCTGGCCGACGCCATCGAGAACATCGACATCGGCGGCCCGACCATGCTGCGCTCGGCGGCCAAGAACCATCGCGACGTGACGGTCATCGTTGACCCGGCCGACTACGCCACCGTGCTGGCCGAAATGCAGGCCAACAACAACACGGTCGGCTACGAAACCAACTTCATGCTGGCGAAGAAGGTGTTCGCGCACACCGCGCAGTACGACGGCGCCATCACGAACTACCTGACGAGCCTCGGCGCCGACAAGTCGCACAGCACGCGCAGCGTCTATCCGCAAACGCTGAACCTGGCCTTCGAGAAGGTGCAGGAAATGCGCTACGGCGAGAACCCGCACCAATCCGCAGCTTTCTACCGCGACCTCAAGGCCACGGACGGCGCGCTGGCAGCCTACAAGCAGCTGCAGGGCAAGGAGCTGTCGTACAACAACATCGCCGACGCCGACGCCGCGTGGGAATGCGTGAAGTCGTTCGACCCGGCCAAGGGCGCGGCATGCGTGATCATCAAGCACGCCAACCCGTGCGGCGTGGCCATCGGCGGCACCGCGCAAGAGGCGTATGAGAAGGCCTTCAAGACCGACTCGACCTCGGCCTTCGGCGGCATCATCGCCTTCAACGTGCCGCTGGATGAAGCCGCGGCGCACATCGTCGCCAAGCAGTTCGTCGAAGTGCTGATCGCCCCGGGCTTCTCGGAAGGCGCACGTGCCGTGTTCGCAGGCAAGCAGAACGTGCGTGTGCTGGAGATTCCGCTGGGAAAGGGCGTGAACGCGTACGACTTCAAGCGCGTTGGCGGCGGCCTTCTGGTGCAGAGCCCGGATGCCAAGAACGTGCAGCCGAGCGAGCTGCGCGTTGTCACCAAGCGCCACCCGACGCCGAAGGAAATGGACGACCTGATGTTTGCCTGGCGCGTGGCCAAGTTCGTCAAGTCGAACGCCATCGTGTTCTGCGGCGGCGGCATGACGCTGGGCGTGGGCGCCGGCCAGATGAGTCGTGTGGACTCCGCACGCATCGCCAGCATCAAGGCGCAGAACGCGGGCCTGACGCTGGCCGGTTCGGCCGTGGCGTCCGATGCGTTCTTCCCGTTCCGCGACGGTCTGGATGTGGTGGTCGATGCGGGCGCCTCGTGCGTGATCCAGCCGGGCGGCTCGGTGCGCGACGATGAAGTGATCGCCGCTGCGGACGAGCGCAACGTGGCGATGATCTTCACTGGCACTCGCCACTTCCGCCACTAAACGGCACGGTCGATCGACCGATCAGCGGGGCAAGGCGTAGACTGGCGCCTGCCCCGTTTTTCTTTTCTGCTCAGCTCCATTTCATGCGCATCCTCGGCATCGACCCCGGCCTTCGCACCACGGGTTTCGGCGTGCTCGAACGGCACGGCCACAAGCTCGTCTACGTGGCCTCGGGCACGATCAAGAGCAACGGCAATGCCGACCTGCCCAGTCGCCTGAAGACGCTGTACGACGGCGTCTCTGAACTGGTGAGCACATACCGGCCGGACTGCGCTTCCATCGAAAAGGTGTTCGTCAACGTCAACCCTCAATCGACCCTGCTGCTGGGCCAGGCCCGCGGCGCGGTGATCTGCGGCCTGATGAGCGGCGACCTGCCCGTATTCGAATACACGGCGCTGCAATTGAAGCAGGCCGTGGTTGGCTACGGCCGCGCCAACAAGGATCAGGTGCAGGAAATGGTCGTGCGCTTGCTCAACCTCGAGGGCAAACCCGGGGCGGATGCATCTGACGCGCTGGGCGTGGCGATCTGCCATGCGCACGGCGGCGAGACGCTGGCTGCCATGGCCGGGCTGGCGCCGCAGCTTGCGCAAAAGGGCTTGCGCGTGCGGCGCGGGCGCCTCGTCGGCTGACAGGATTCTTAAAGACGGCGGGTAGCTGCACCCACACGCGGCGACTACCATGCGGGGTACCCGTCTTCAGGATTCAGGAGCCCCCCGATGCTGTGCCGTCTCATCCTGCTGAGCCCGTTCGTCTTGAGTGCATCGCTGGTGTTGTCCGCCTGCCGGCTGGAATACAACCACGGTGGCGGCAACGGCGGTGGCAACACCACACCCATCGCCACCGTCCAGGTGATCGGCCACCGCGGTGCGCCTGCGTTGCGGCCTGAGCACACGCTGGCCTCGTACCAGAAGGCCATCGACGACGGCGCGGACATCATCGAGCCGGATCTCGTCTCCACCAAAGACGGCGTGCTGGTTGCGCGCCACGAGAACGAAATCTCTGGCACGACCAATGTGGCCGACGTCGCCACGTTTGCCGGCCGCAAGACCACCAAGACGATCGATGGCCAGAGCGTCACGGGCTGGTTTACCGAAGACTTCACGCTGGGTGAATTGAAAACGCTGCGCGCACGCGAACGCATCCCGAACATCCGCCCCGACAACGTCGCTTACAACGATCAGTTCGACATCCCCACACTCGACGAGATCATCGCGCTGGCGCGTGACCAATCCGCCAGGCTCGGCCGCAACATCGGCATCTATCCGGAGACGAAACACCCGACGTACTTCCAGTCGATCGGTCTGCCGCTCGAAGACAGGCTGATCGACGGCCTGCGCCGCGACGCCTTCACGGCCAGCCGCACGACGGTCTACATCCAGTCGTTCGAAGTCGCCAACCTCAAGGCCATCCGCAACAAGATCGGCAGCAGCCAGCCAAACTGGAAGCTCGTGCAGCTGATGGGCACATCCGGACGACAGCCCTACGACTTTGTGGTCGCCAAAGACAGCCGCACCTTCGGCGACATGATGACGAGCCAGGGCATGCGCGACATTGCCGCATACGCCAATGGCGTCGGCCCGGACAAGGGCAGCATCATGGGCCTCGACGCGAACGGCAAGCTGCCCGACCCGACGGACCTGATCCGCAACGCGCACAACGCCGGGCTGCTCGTCCATCCGTACACGTTCCGACCAGAGAACACCTTTTTGCCGCCGTCGCTGCGCAGCGGTGCGGACAACACACGCAACGTCAACGGCTCGATTACGGAGATTCAGGCATTCTTGCGCGCGGGCGTTGACGGCTTCTTCACCGACGATCCTGCCGTCGGGCGGCAAGCCGTGTCGACCTTCAAACGCTAGTCTTCGCGCATCGAAACCGTAGCGAGCGGCTGAACCCGGATCGGCCGCGCGGTAGGTTTGGGCTACACTGCGTCCCGTTTTGGAGGAGGAACCCCACCCATGATCGGACGCATCGCCGGGACGCTGATCGAAAAGAACCCGCCGCACCTGCTGGTCGATTGCCACGGCGTCGGCTATGAGATCGACGTGCCGATGAGCACGTTCTATAACCTGCCCGCCACCGGCGAAAAGGTCGTCCTGCTCACGCAGCAGATCGTGCGTGAGGACGCCCACCTGCTCTACGGTTTCGGCACCGCGGCCGAGCGTGAAACCTTCCGTCAGCTCATCAAGATTTCGGGCATCGGCGCCCGCATCGCGCTGGCGGTGTTGTCGGGCATGTCGGTGGCCGAACTCGCGCAAGCCGTGACGCTGCAGGAAGCCGGGCGGCTGACGCGCATTCCGGGCATTGGCAAGAAGACGGCCGAGCGGCTGCTGCTTGAACTCAAGGGCAAACTTGGCGCCGACCTGGGCGCAGTGCCGGGCGGCCCAGCTGTGTCGGACGACGCGGTCGACGTGCTCAATGCCCTGCTCGCGCTGGGCTATTCCGACAAGGAAGCGGCGCTGGCCATCAAGCAAGTGCCGGCCGGCACAGGTGTCTCCGAAGGCATCAAGCTGGCGCTCAAGGCGCTGTCCAAAGGCTGACGCTCCGGGCGCGGCGAGACGGTAGAATGGCCTGCTCGCGCCGTCCCGGCGCCGTCTGCCCGTCATGATCGAAACCGACAAGCTCGCCGCCAAGGCTGTCTCTGCTGAGCGCATCATCTCAGCCTCCCCCGCCTCCCCCAACGAGGAGGCGTTCGAGCGCGCACTGCGCCCCAAGCTGCTCGACGAATACGTCGGCCAGGAAAAGGTGCGCGGCCAGCTCGACATTTTCATGACCGCGGCCAAGAACCGCAGCGAAGCGCTGGACCACGTGCTGCTGTTCGGCCCGCCGGGTCTCGGCAAGACGACGCTGGCGCACATCATCGCGCGCGAGATGGGCGTCAACCTGCGCCAGACCTCGGGCCCCGTCCTGGAGCGCCCGGGCGACCTGGCCGCGCTGCTCACAAACCTCGAAGCCAACGACGTCCTCTTCATCGACGAGATTCACCGGCTCTCGCCCGTGGTGGAAGAAATCCTGTACCCGGCGCTGGAGGACTACCAGATCGACATCATGATCGGCGAGGGCCCGGCGGCGCGCTCGGTCAAGCTCGATCTGCAGCCGTTCACGCTGGTGGGCGCCACCACCCGCGCCGGCATGCTGACCAATCCGCTGCGCGACCGTTTCGGTATCGTTGCCCGGCTGGAGTTTTATACGCCCGCCGAGCTGGCGAAGATCGTCATGCGCTCGTCGGGCCTGCTAAACGCCCACATCGTCGACGAGGGCGCGCTGGAAATCGCCAAACGCTCACGCGGCACCCCGCGTATCGCCAACCGCCTGCTGCGCCGCGTGCGCGATTATGCCGAGGTCAAGGCCGACGGCATCATCACACGAGAAGTCGCCGATGCCGCGCTGGCGATGCTCGATGTGGATGCAGTCGGCTTCGACCTGATGGATCGCAAGCTGCTCGAAGCGATCCTGCACAAGTTCAACGGCGGCCCGGTCGGTATCGACAACCTGGCGGCCGCCATCGGCGAGGAGCGCGACACGATTGAAGACGTGCTCGAGCCCTATCTGATCCAGCAAGGCTACCTGCAGCGCACGCCACGCGGACGCGTGGCAACAGCCTCGGCATACCAGCACTTCGGGCTGGGTGCCCCCAAGAGCGGGCCGGTGCGAGAGCTCTGGGACGACAATCAATAAGCTTCCACCAGCGCCGCCCGCCCCGACATGTCCGCCGCCCCGCACCACCCGAACCGCACGTTCCGCTACTACGACTTCGTCATGGCAGCCTTTGTCACGGTGCTGCTGTGCTCGAACCTGATCGGCGCGGCCAAGGCGGCGCAGGTCACACTGCCGATCATCGGGCCGGTCACGTTTGGCGCTGGTGTGCTGTTCTTCCCGATCTCGTACATCTTTGGCGACATCCTTACCGAGGTGTACGGCTACGGGCGCGACCGGCGCGTGGTGTGGGCGGGCTTTGCCGCACTGATCTTCGCGTCGTTCATGTCGCTGGTCGTGCTGGCGCTACCGGTAGCGCCATTCATGGCGGACTACCAGAAGAGCCTGAACGACGTGTTCGGCAACACACCCCGCATCGTCGCCGGGTCGCTGATTGCGTTCTGGTGTGGCAGCTTTGCCAACAGCTACACGTTGGCGAAGATGAAGATCGCTACGGAAGGAAAATGGCTGTGGACGCGCATTGTCGGGTCCACGGTGGTGGGCGAGGCGGTCGACTCTTCGCTGTTCTACGTGATCGCCTTCTACGGCATCTGGCCGCACGAACAGGTGCTGCGCGTGGCCATCGCGCAATACATCCTCAAGACCGGCTGGGAGATTGTCGCAACGCCGCTCACCTACCGCGTCGTCGCCTTCCTCAAGCGCACTGAAAATGAGGATTACTACGACCGCGATACGAACTTCACGCCGTTCCGGCTGAAGGTTTAAGGGACGCGGCGGTCCACCTCGTCGAGCACCAGCAAATCCAGGTGCGCGACATCCCCCCATTGCAGTACGGTCAGTTGATGGCCGTCGGATGAGAGCCGGTTGATGCTCGCGTTGCGCAGCTCATGCTGGCGCGGCTCGGTGAGCGTCATGGCGTTGGCCTGGCGATACAGGCAATCGAGTACGCCGCCATGGCTGACCAGCGCGATGCGCTCGCCGGGGTGGCGACGGATCAGGCGAAGCGCAGTCTCGACCGCACGTTCGTGGAATTCAGTGAGGGTCTCGCCGCCGGGCGGGGCAAATTCGGGCACACGATTTTGCCAGGCATCAAAGTCTGCTGGATGCTGTGCGGCGACTTCAGCGTAGGTCAGGCCTTCAAACTCGCCGTAGCAGCGCTCGCGCAAACCGGCGTCGTCGCGCACGGTCACACCCACTTCATCTGCCAGGGCCTGCGCCGTCTGCTTAGCCCGCGACAGATCGCTCGCATAGACCGCATCGAACTGCTCGCGCGCGAGTGCCTTGCCCAACTGCGCCGCTTGCTCGAGCCCTTGCATGTTCAGCGGTACGTCGAGCTGGCCTTGCAGGCGGCGTTCACGGTTCCAGTCGGTCTCGCCGTGGCGGATCAGCACGATGTGCGTGATCTGCGGCATCGGCAGGGGGATGGCGGCGGCGCGTGGCATCACAGGGTTCCCGATCGAATCAGACAGATTTGGCCGCTTCCGGCGTGGCAGTCTTGGCAACAGACGCAGCGGCTTGCGGCGCCACCTGAAGCCAGAATGTGACCGGGCCATCGTTGACTAGCGACACCTTCATGTCGGCGCCAAACTCGCCGGTCGCCACGATGGGGTGCTGTGCACGGGCGCGCGCCACGAAGTGTTCGTACAGGCGGCGGCCATCTTCCGGCGCAGCAGCGGGCGTGAAGCTCGGCCGCGTGCCAGACTTGGTGTCAGCCGCCAGCGTGAACTGCGATACCACCAGCAAGCCACCTGCCTGCCCGTTGCCGTCGATGTTGCGCACGGGCAGGTTCATCTTGCCCTGCGCGTCGGAGAACACGCGGTAGTTGAGCAGCTTCTCCAGCAGACGATCGGCCTCGGCGGCGGTGTCACCGCGTTCGGCACAGACAAGCGCCAGCAGCCCGGGGCCAATCTCGCCGACGACGCGGCCGTCCACACGGACAGCCGCTTCAGACACACGCTGGATCAGTCCAATCACTTCAACACCACGCGCGCAAAGCGACGCTTGCCGACCTGCATCACGAAGGTGCCGGCTTCCACCTTCAGGCCCTTGTCGCTGACGACGGTGCCGTCGATCTTCACACCGCCCTGCTCGATATTGCGGTTGGCATCTGAGGTGGACGGGCAAAGGCCAGCCTGCTTGAGCAGCTGCGCAATGCCCAGCGGCGCGCCTGCCAGCTCGATCTGCGGAATATCGTCCGGCACACCACCGCGCGCGCGGTGGTTGAAATCTTCGAGCGCGCGTTCGGCATCGGCCTGACTGTGGAAGCGGGCAACGATCTCCTGCGCCAGCAGCACCTTGCAATCGCGCGGGTTGCGGCCCAGCGCAATCTCTTGCTTCATCAAATCGATCTCGGCCAGCGGGCGGAACGACAGCAGCGTGTAGTACGTCCACATCAGGTCGTCGGAAATGCTCATCAGCTTGCCGAACATCTCGTTCGGCGCCTCGCTGATACCAACGTAGTTGCCCTTGGACTTGGACATCTTCTCCACGCCGTCCAGGCCAACCAGCAACGGCATCGTCAAAATGCACTGCGGCTCCTGGCCGTATTCCTTCTGCAATTCGCGGCCGACCAGCAGGTTGAATTTCTGATCGGTGCCGCCCAGCTCCAGGTCGGATTTGAGCGCGACCGAGTCGTAGCCCTGCATCAGCGGGTAGAGGAATTCGTGCACCGAAATCGGCACGCCGGCCTTGTAGCGCTTGGTGAAATCGTCGCGTTCCATCATGCGGGCGACGGTGTACTTGGCGGCAAGCTGGATGATGCCGCGCGCGCCCAGCGGGTCGCACCATTCGCTGTTGTAGCGAATTTCAGTCTTGCTCGGATCCAGCACCATGCTGGCCTGACGGTAATAAGTCTGCGCGTTGGTCTCGATCTGCTCGCGCGTGAGCGGCGGGCGCGTGGCATTGCGGCCGGACGGGTCACCGATCGTCGAGGTGAAATCGCCGATCAGGAAGATCACTTGGTGCCCCAGGTCCTGCAACTGACGCATCTTATTGAGCACCACGGTGTGGCCGATGTGGATATCAGGCGCCGTCGGATCCAGGCCCAGCTTGATGCGCAGCGGCACGCCGGTCGCAGCGCTCTTGGCCAGCTTCTGCTCCCACTCGGCAGCAATCAACAGTTCGTCGCAGCCGCGCAGCGACACTTCCATCGCGTGCGCCACCTCCGGGGTCACCGGGTACTTGGGTTTGGCCGGCGTGGCGTTATCGGAAGCGGCGGAAGTGTCAGGTGCAGTCATGGCAAAAAGAAAGGTCACCGCGCCGCACATTGGAAAACGGCGCGAACGGATCAACAATCAGGGAAACGGTGCGTGCGCGATGACCGACATCGATTGAACCGTGCCGGCCGCGCAATCCGGGGATTTTACCGTGATGTGTCCATTTGGCCCGCCATTGCGCTGGTAAGCTGTCGCGCATGAGCTATCCCAACCACACCGCACTCCCCAGCGACCGCTACATCGGCTTGATGTCGGGCACCAGCCTGGACGGCGTCGATGGCGTGCTGGCGGACTTTTCCGGCGAACACCCGGCCGTCCTCGCCGACGCCTACATGCCCTTCTCGCCCGAACTGCGCCAGCGCTTTCTAGACCTGCAACACGCCGGCCACGACGAGATCCATCGCGAGGCGCTGGCCGCCAATGCCCTGGCCATGGCCTACGCCGACTGCGTTGCCCAGCTGCTTGCTGCCGCCGGTCTGGCAGCGCGCGACGTGCAGGCCATCGGCGCCCATGGGCAGACGATTCGCCATCAGCCCGGCACGCACGATGGCATCGGTTACACGCGCCAAACCCAGCACCCGGCGGTGTTGGCTGAACGCACTGGCATCGACGTCATTGCCGATTTCCGCAGCCGCGACATCGCCGCCGGAGGCCAAGGGGCGCCGCTCGTCCCGGCGCTGCATCGCGCGCTGTTCGGCCTGCCTGATGCATGGCGTGTGGTCTGCAACATCGGGGGCATCGCCAACCTCACCGTCTTGCCGCCGCAGGCCTCCGACGCGCGCGACGCTGTACTCGGCTTCGACTGTGGCCCCGGCAACGCGTTGATGGACTACTGGGTCCACACGCACCGCGATACCCGCTACGACGCCGACGGCGCCTGGGCTCGCACTGGACGCGTCGACGAAGCCCGACTCGCTCGTTTGAAGGCCGAGCCGTTCTTTGCCACGCCGCCGCCCAAGAGCACCGGCCGCGACCTGTTCAACCCTGCGTGGCTGCAACAAACCCTCGGCGATGCGCTGAACACGGCTCGCCCCGAAGATGTTCAAGCCACGCTGCTCGCCCTCACCGCTGACACCATCACTGATGCCGTACGTGCCCATGCGCCGCAGGCCGCGTCAGTGCTGGTCTGCGGCGGCGGTGCCCGCAATGGCGCACTCATGGCACGTATCGCGCAGCAATTGCCGGCCGTGCGAGTCGCCCCGACAGATGACTTCGGCGTGCCCGCGCATCAGGTGGAGGCCCTCGCTTTCGCATGGCTCGCGCGCCAGTGCGTGCTCCGTGCCCACGGCAATCTGCACACCGCGACCGGCGCATCGGGCGGTCGCATCCTCGGCGCGATCTACCCCGCTTGAGCGCACAATTTGCAGGCAACAAAAAAGCGCACCGAAGTGCGCTTTTTCTTTGACATCGATGCGGCGTCAGACCGAGAACGACGAGCCGCAACCACACGTGGTCGAAGCATTCGGGTTCTTGATGACGAACTGCGCGCCGTTGATGTCCTCCTTATAGTCGATCTCGGCGCCCACCAGGTATTGGTAGCTCATCGAGTCGATCAAGAGCGACACGCCATTCTTGGTCATGGTCGTATCGTCTTCGTTGGTCTCTTCGTCAAAGGTGAAGCCGTACTGGAAGCCCGAGCACCCGCCGCCTTGCACGAACACGCGCAGCTTCAACTCCGGGTTGCCTTCTTCTTCAATCAGTTGCTTGACCTTGTCCGCAGCGCTGTCGGTAAAGACCAGCGGAGCCGGAACCTCGTTCACATCGGGCGTGGCTGCCTGCGCGACTGCGTTCATGAAAATCTCCTGTGGGAACGTCTGAAACTTGCTTGTATTTTAAGCGCAAGCTGCAAATCGTGCCGAAGCCTTGCGTTTCAAGTGGGCATTGTGCGGTGCGGCAGCAACGGCCAGCGCGCGATGTGATCAATCCTGATTGGACGCCAGCTTCAGATTGGGCAGCAACTTCACATCGCCAGGTGCCGCGTGCGTCAGCATGCCCATGACGACCGCGCCCTGGTGCATTTCCAACGCCGCATATTGCACATTGCCCTCAATGCGTGCCTTCGGCTGCAACTCCAGCAGCTCCGCCACATGCACCGGGCCAACCACGGTGCCGTTCAGGATCAGATGCCCGACATGCACCTCGCCCTCGACGCGTGCGCTATCGGTAATCACCAGCATGCTGGGCTTGTCGGGATCGCCGTAAATGTTGCCCTTAATCTCGCCGTCGATCCGCAGACCGCCTGAGAAGCGCAGATCCCCCTCCAGCTTGGTGCGGGCGCCCAGTAGCGTTTCGATCGCCAGCCCTTTCTTCTTGCCAAACAGCATCGTCGACTCCTCTGTGTACGGATCCTCGACAGGACAACGCCCGTCAGATGGAAAAACTCTGGCTCGCTTTGATCTTGCCGTTCTGCATCACTTTCACCATCACCGATTGCACCGTGGTGCCGGGGGGCACGTCCACCCAGCCCTCGAGGCGCTGGTAGTGCGTGAGCTTGACGCGGGCGCTGGTAACGGGTGATCCGCTGGCCGCCGTGCCCGGGAAATCGATCGTAGCAGCTTTGCCACCCTGCACCACGTTCAGCGTGAGCGCCAGTTGCCCCTCGAATTCGGAGACCGGTGCAAAGGCTTTGCCGCCGCCTTGCATCAGCAGAACACGGAACCGCATGCGTGTCGGCTGTGCCTCGTCCGGTGCGATGCGGAAGCTGCGCACGTAGATACCGGCGGAATTGGTAGGTGCGGGCAACAAACTGTCAAAGAAGGCCAAGTCCTCTTTCAGCTGTGCGTTCTCGGTTTCCAGCGCCTTGAGTTGCTCGGCCATCTGCGCCTGTGCACCTTCGGCAATCCCGAGACGGGCATCCACCGTGCCGGCCGATGCGGAAAGCTTGTCTCGCTCGGCCTGTACGGCGGCCAACTTGGCAGTCAACTCACGATTCATAGCACGCAAATCGGAGTCGTGCGGGCCCGTCAGACGGCGCCCTTCTTCAAACGCCCACAGCGCGGCAGCTGCCGCAAGCCCAAATACCACCGCAATCAACAACACCGTGACCGGCCAAGGCAGGCGCGAACGTACGGTGACGTTCGGGGCAAGCAGGGAAGCACGACGCAACAAGCGACGCGCCTTCATGCGCCCGCCTCCTGATCCGCGTGGCGAATCAGAATCGGATTAGGAGAAACAGTGGATTGCATCATACGGACCGAACGCTAACGAAATGTGAATTGTAGTCTCGCAGACATGTCGGAGCTGTTGCAAAGGGTAAGCGAGGCGCTGAAGACATCACACCGTTTGGTTCGAACCCTCAAAACAAAAAACCACACCCAAGGGTGTGGCTTTTTGCTGAAGCAGCAGGAAACGAATTAACGCTTCGAGAACTGCTTGGCGCGGCGGGCCTTGCGCAGACCAACCTTCTTACGCTCGACTTCACGTGCATCGCGCGTCACCAGACCGGCCTTCGACAGGGCGGGCTTGAGCGTTGCATCGTAATCGATCAGGGCACGGGTGATGCCGTGACGCACCGCACCGGCTTGGCCGGTTTCACCGCCGCCGACCACGTTCACCTTGATGTCGAACGTAGCTGCGTGGTTGGTCAGTTCCAGCGGCTGACGCACGATCATCAGCGAGGTTTCACGAGCAAAGTACTCGTTGATGGCCTTGCCGTTGACGATGATGTCGCCCTTGCCGGACTTGATGAAGACACGTGCCACAGCGCTCTTGCGGCGGCCGGTGCCATAGTTCCAGTTTCCGATCATGGATTAGGCCCCTTAGATTTCCAGCGCTTTCGGCTGCTGAGCTTCGTGCGGATGCGAGCCTTCGGCGTAAACCTTCAGCTTCTTGATCATCGCGTAGCCCAGCGGACCCTTCGGCAGCATGCCCTTCACAGCCTTCTCCAGGGCGCGGCCCGGGAAACGCTGCTGCATCTTGCCAAACGTCGTTTCGTAGATACCGCCCGGGTAACCCGAGTGGCGATAGTACTTCTTGTCGGTCGTCTTGGCGCCCGTCACACGCAGCTTGGCTGCGTTGATAACGATGATGAAATCGCCGGTATCGACGTGCGGAGTGAATTCGGGCTTGTGCTTGCCGCGCAGTCGGTGTGCCACTTCGCTGGCGACACGCCCGAGGACCTTGTCCGTCGCGTCAATCACGTACCAATCGCGCTTCACCTCATGGGGCTTTGCGGAAAAGGTCTTCATGATTTTTCCAAATATTGAGTCAGTGCCCGAGTGGACCCGTATCGCGCTGAGAACTTGCGTTCAAACTGATCACGAACGGATCGTCTTGCGGACGCCTGCGCAACCCCATGCGAGGTCATCGCCGGCCCGCCTTCCCGCTTGTTGGTGCGGGCTCTCTGGATTTCTTTTCCGCGGGCAATCCGGAAAAGATTTCGATTGTACCCCGCACAGACTCCTTGACACAAGGAAAAAGGCGCGAGCGGGCTTTACAAGCGAAAAAAAACCCAAGCCATCAAGCTTGGGTTTGAATCCACCAAAGGAGGAGGGTGGAGGAGACACCTGCTGATCGTTGACTTGGTGGGTTGCACCGCATCAGCCGATCCAATGGTGCAAATTATACCCATTTCTGGGGCACACGCAAGGAAATTTGCACTACGAAATCTCATTTCGTAATACGGAAAGAAAGTCAAGGACCGAAAAATCACGATATCCATTTTCAAATCAATTACTTACGCATCTCCTGTACTCAACCGCTTGCTTTCCGCTAGAGATATTCCTCGAATTTCCGCGCGATTTCGGTGCAAGAAAGTCGGGTTGCACCTTTTCGGGCGGGTGTCACTGTCAAGCCGCGTTGACCCTAAGGTGTCAACGCGCGCGAGGACCGATGACTACAATGTGGCTTTTCGTCGGCGATCGTCGACCCTCTGCACAAGGATTGGACATGGATTGCACAGTGAGCTGGACTGGCCCGGATGGGATGGCCTTTTTGGCGGAAACCGGCAGCGGCCATCTCGTCACGATGGATGGCGCACCCGACGGCGGCGGCCGCAACCTTGCACCGCGCCCGATGGAAATGGTCTTGCTAGGCACCGGTGGCTGCACCGCCTATGACGTGGTGCTGATTCTCAAGCGAGGCCGCCAGGACGTGCAAGGTTGCAGCGTCAAGCTGCATGCCGACCGCGCCGAGACCGATCCGAAGGTCTTCACGCGCATCCACTTCACCTTCACGGTGACGGGGCGCAAGCTGAAGCGGGAAACGGTCGAACGCGCCGTGCAGCTTTCGCACGAGAAGTACTGCTCAGCGTCGATCATGCTGGCCAAGACGGCCGAGATCACGCACTCGTTGGAACTGGTGGACTTGGCCACGCAGCCGACGGCATCGGAATAAGAAGCGAAGCAGACCGATAAGCCGGATTCTGTGCGCCGCGTGGCCGAAACCAGCGGCGTGACAACCATTCCTCTAGACCGGCTGTTGCCAGCCGGCTCAAGCTCCCTACCCGCAGGCTCAGCGAGCCGCTTCATCGCCTGCTTACTTGGGATTGCTCCGGGTGGAGGTTACCGCGTTTCACCCTTCGCCCTGACCGAAGCCGGGGCGAAGACTCGTCTCTGTGGCCCTATTCCGCACGTCACCGTGGATGGTCGTTAGCCATCACCCTGCTCTATGGAGTCCGGACTTTCCTCCCCTTCCACTCGCACGAGGCGGCGGAAGCAGCGGTTGTCTGGTCCGCTTCGCGAGGCGCGAGTCTAGCACTGTTCCGGCAAAAATCGCCGCCGGCCCGGGCGAAAGACGGTCGTATCCAGATAGAAGCCGGCGTCCTCATTGGCATCGCACCACCCCGGAATGCCCATGACAGGCAACGGACGGAAGCTGCTGGGTGCCAGATCGATGTGCAAGAGCATCTCTGCCAGCGCACCATCGAGCGAAGTACGATCCGCTGGTAACGCAGCCACGTGCAGCGGCCACGCATGTGCAGTGATCGCCTTGTACGGCGCAACCAACTTTTCCAGCAGCGCATGGCCGAACGGCAGAACGGCGCAGGTTGTGCCCCACGCTGCCCTGCCCTCGACGAACAAGCCACGCCAATCGAACCCGGACAGGCTTCGCTCGGGTGCGTCTTTGGTGTGCAGGAAGATGAGGGCGTTCTCGTCGAACAGCGTGGCGGCATCGCGAACGGTGCCGCGTGCCGCGCCAATTCCGTCCCGCGTAATCGCCCGCGCCTGGCGCGCATTGAGCGCTGCCTTGGCAAGCGGCCAATGCAGCCAGATCAGTGCGTTGAAGAAATCGTGGAGATTGTCCCGCGTCGGCACCCGGCCGGTGGCGGCGACGTGTGCTTCATAGGCCGTGCCGGCCGGTAGCGCATCTTGCGGGATGAAGCGCAGCGTATGGCCGCCGGAGGTGCGAATTGCCTGCGCAGCCGGATGCGCGTTCAGGGCGTCTCGAAGATCGGCGCCGCCCTCAATCGCGCGTGCAATTGGGGCGCCGACCGCTGCCAGCGGTGCGAACGCTGGATGGCTCCAGTCGACCGCACCCAAACATTCCACCGCCAAATCAGACGGACTTCCAGCGCAGCATCTCGCCGCCGCGCAACGGCACCAGCGTCTGCTCGCCGAACGGGACTTCGGCGGGAAGCTGCCATTGCGAGCGCGTGAGCGTGAGCGTGCCGGCGTTGCGCGGCAGGCCGTAGAAATCCGGCCCGTGCAGGCTCGCAAAGCCTTCGAGCTTGTCGAGCGCGTTGGCGTCTTCAAAGGCCTCGGCGTACAGCTCCATGGCGTGCAGCGCGGTGTAGCAGCCGGCGCAACCGCAGGCGTGTTCCTTCACACCCTTGGCATGCGGCGCGCTGTCGGTACCGAGGAAGAAGCGAGGGTGGCCCGAGGTAGCCGCGGCCACCAGCGCCAGGCGGTGCGTTTCGCGCTTGAGCACCGGCAGGCAGTAGTAATGCGGGCGGATGCCGCCGACAAACAGCGCATTGCGGTTGTACAACAGATGATGCGCGGTGATGGTCGCGCCGACCGGGCCTTCCGCATCGCGCACGTATTCGGCCGCGTGTTTGGTGGTGATGTGCTCGAACACGACCTTCAGCGCGGGGAAGTCGCGGCGCAGCGGCAGCATCACCGTGTCGATGAAGACGGCCTCGCGGTCGAAGATGTCGACGGTCGGGTCGGTCACTTCGCCGTGCACGAGCAGCGGCATACCGACTTCCTGCATGGCTTCCAGCGTCTTGGCGCAGCGGCGCAGGTCGGTGACGCCGGCATCGCTGTTGGTGGTGGCGCCGGCGGGGTACAGCTTGACACCGTGCACGAAGCCGCTGGCTTTGGCCTCGCGAATGACGTCGGGCGAGGTGTTATCAGTCAGGTACAGCGTCATCAGCGGCTCGAACTGCGTGCCGGCTGGCAACGCGGCGAGAATACGCTCGCGGTAGGCGCGCGCCTGTGCAGTGGTGGTCACCGGCGGCTTGAGGTTGGGCATGATGATCGCCCGGCCGAACTGGCGCGCGGTGTCGCACACCACATCGGCGAGAGCATCGCCGTCGCGCAGGTGCAGGTGCCAGTCATCGGGGCGGACGATCGTAAGAGTGTCAGTCATGGTGCGTGCGGAAGCGGTCAGCAAAAACGTGAATCAGAGAATGAGGATGACGCGGTAGTCGTTGACGTTGGTGCGCGTCGGGCCGGTGACGATCAGGTCATCGGCAGCGGCAAAGCAACCGTAGGCGTCGTGGGCGTCGAGCGCGGCGCGGGCGGCGATGCCCTTAGCGGCGGCGCGGGCGATGGAGTCGGGGTCAAGCAGCGCACCCGCATTGTCCTCCGATCCGTCGATGCCGTCTGTATCGGCAGCGAGCGCATACACATCGCCCATGTCTTCGAGCGAGATGCCGAGCGAGAGCAGGAACTCCGCGCAGCGTCCGCCGCGGCCGCCGGCCAGGCTCGGCGGAATCGTCACAGTGCATTCGCCGCCGGAGATGAGTGCTACCGGCGCCACAAACGGGGCGCCATGCTGGCGAACCTGCCGCGCCAGCGCACCGTATACCTGGGCGACTTCGCGCGCCTCGCCAGTCACCGTGTCGCCAAGGATGGCCGTGTGGATACCGCGCGCCGCAAATACCCGCGCACCGGCCTGGAGGCTCTGTTGCGCAGTGGCGATGACGTGATTGGTCACGCGTGCAAAGCAGGCGTCGCCCGGCTTGGGCGTTTCGGCAATCTCGCCGCGCACGCCACGTTCGAGGTGTGCGCGCACGGTGTCCGGCATGTGAGCGCCCCAGCGTTTGAGGATGGCGAGCGCATCGGCGTAGGTGCTCGCATCCGGCACGGTCGGGCCGCTGGCAATGGCGCTCGGATCGTCGCCAGCCACGTCCGAAACGATCAGCGTCGTGACCGACGCCCGTGATGCAGCAGCGAGCCGCCCGCCTTGAATACGCGACAGGTGCTTGCGCACGATGTTCATGTCGGTGATGGGCGCGCCGCAGCGCAGCAGCTCGCGCGTCACGGCTTTCAGGTCGACCATCGGGATGCCCTCGGCGGGCAGGGACAGCAGACTGGAGCCGCCGCCCGAGACCAGCACGATGAGGCGGTCGTTTTCAGTAAGCGCGCAAACGCGATCCAGGATTTCCCGCGCGGCTTGTTCGCCCGCCTCGTCCGGCACCGGGTGCCCAGCCTCGATGACGCGGATATGCTCGGTCGGCAGCCCATGCGCATAGCGCGTGACGACCACGCCCTCGATCTGTGCGCGGCCAGCATAGGCCTGCTCGACAGCCAGCGCCATCGACGCGGCCGCCTTTCCGGCGCCAACCACCAGGGTTTTGCCGCCGGCATGCGGCGGCGGGAGGAAGTTTGCGACGATTTTTAGCGGATCGGCCGCGCCCACGGCGGCGGCATAGCTCTCCAGCAGGAGGGCGCGGGCGGCGGTGCGGTCAAGCTTCATGGGAATGGCTTCCGGTTAAGGCAGTCTGAAGACGGTTGCGTGCAGCATGTGCGCAACGCCCGCCCCCAGGCGCGGCGCGGTGAAGACGAAGGCGCTTGGCACCCCCGGCGGCCGGCAGGATAATGATTATTTTATTGCATCCGACTTTTTCCCCACCATGTGCCAGCTGCTGGGCATGAACTGCGCTGAACCGACCGATGTGACGTTCTCGTTCACGGGGTTCGCCGCGCGCGGTGGCGTGACCGACCACCATGCCGACGGCTTCGGCGTCGCCTTCTTCGAAGACAAGGCATGCCGCCTGTTCATCGACAACCAGTCTGCCGGTACCTCGCCGGTAGCGGAACTGGTCAAGCGCTACCCGATCAAGTCCAAGAACGTCATCTCGCACATTCGCAAGGCGACGCAGGGCACGGTGCGGCTGGAAAACTGCCACCCCTTTATGCGCGAGCTGTGGGGCAGGCACTGGATCTTTGCCCACAACGGCGACCTGAAGAACTTCTCGCCGTTCCTCTCCGGCGTCTACCAGCCCGTGGGCGATACCGACAGCGAACTCGCCTTCTGTTTCATCATGCAGGCGCTGCGCAAGCGCTTTCCGGGTTCGCAGCCGCCGCTCAACGAGCTGTTCTACGCGCTGTCTGACATCACCAAGGAAATTACCCGCTACGGCGTGTTCAATTTCCTGCTGTGTAACGGGCAGGCGCAGTTCGCGCATTGCTCGACGCGGCTGTATTACATCGTGCGGCAGTGGCCGTTCTCGACGGCGCATTTGATCGATGCCGACATGACGATCGACTTCGCCAAATACACGACGCCAGCCGACCGCGTGGCTGTCATTGCCACCGCGCCGCTCACCGACAACGAAGTCTGGACGCAGTTCGTGCCGGGCGAGCTGCTGATGTTCGAATCGGGTCAGGCCACGATGGCAACCAAGGTGCCGATTCCGGAAGCCGTGCAAATCGCCAACGCTGCCAACACCGCCTGCACCTGACGCCGCGTCGCCCACAAAAAAAAAGCCGCTCTCGAAAGAGCGGCTTTTGTTGCCGGGAACCGTCGATCAATGCGACAGGATCTTCGACAGGAACTGCTTGGCGCGGTCGGAACGAGCATCGATGTTGCCGAAAAACTCTTCCTTCTCGCAGTCTTCAACGATGCGGCCTTGGTCCATGAAGATCACGCGGTTGGCAACCTTCCGCGCGAAGCCCATTTCGTGGGTCACGCACATCATCGTCATGCCTTCCTTGGCCAGTTCCACCATCACGTCGAGCACTTCGTTGACCATTTCCGGGTCCAGCGCGGAGGTCGGCTCGTCGAACAGCATGCAGATCGGGTCCATCGACAGCGCGCGTGCGATTGCCACGCGCTGCTGCTGACCGCCCGACAGTTGGCCCGGGTACTTGGCCGCGTGCGCCTTCAGGCCCACGCGGTCCAGATACTTCAGGCCCTTGGCCATGGCTTCTTCTTTCGAGCGGCCCAGCACCTTTTGCTGTGCGATCGTCAGGTTTTCGGTAATCGACAGGTGCGGGAACAACTCGAAGTTCTGGAACACCATGCCCACGCGCGAACGCAGCTTCGGCAGGTTAGTGCTCTTGGCGCCCACCGAGGTGCCGTCGACGAGGATGTCGCCCTTCTGGAACGGCTCCAGCGCATTGACAGTCTTGATGAGCGTGGACTTGCCCGAACCCGACGGGCCGCACACCACCACCACCTCGCTCTTCTTCACGCTGGTGGTGCAGTCGGTCAGCACCTGGAACTGGCCGTACCACTTGGAAACGTTCTTGATCTCGATCATTGGGTCACCTTCTTCTGAAGTCGCTTCACCAGCACGGAGGCGCCGAAGCAGATCACGAAATAGCACAAGCCGGCAAACAGCAGCAGCTCGACGATACGGCCGTCGCGCTCACCGATGTTGTATGCCTGGGTAAAGAAGTCCGACAGCGCGCTCACATACACCAGCGACGTATCCTGGAACAGGACGATGGCCTGGGTGAGCAGCAGCGGAATCATGTTGCGGAATGCCTGCGGCAGGATCACCAGACGCATGGCCTGGCCATACGTCATGCCCATCGCGTAGGCCGCGAACATCTGTCCGCGCGACACGCTCTGGATACCGGCGCGGATGATTTCCGAGTAATACGCCGCTTCAAACAGCGCGAAAGCGACCAGCGCAGACGTCATGCGCATGTCGGTTGCCGGCGACAGATCGAAGATCCGCTGCAGCACCTGCGGCACGATCAGGAAGAACCACAGCAGCACCATCACCAGCGGGATGGACCGGAAGAGGTTCACGTACGCCTGCCCGAACCACTGCAGCGGCTTGATGCCAGAGAGGCGCATCATCGCGAGCAGCGTGCCCCAGACGATGCCGACCAGGATGGCCGTACCCGTGATCTCGAGCGAGAGAACCATCCCCTCGCCGAGCACGCGCATGTTGTCGACATTGATGGACGAGAAATCGAATTGATAAGCCATGAAGAGTCCTCGTCCGATTACTTGCCACCGATGAAGCCAGGCAACCGGGAACGTGCTTCCACCCAGCGCATCAAGCCCATTACGGTCAGGTTGATCAGCATGTACATCAGCGTCACGGCGATGAACGATTCGTACGGCTGCGCGGTGTAGTCAACCAGCTGGCGGCCCTGTGCGGCAAGCTCCAGCAAACCGATGGTCGATGCCACGGCCGAGTTCTTGAAGATGTTCAGGAACTCCGACGTGAGCGGCGGCACGATGATGCGGAACGACATCGGCAGCATCACGTAGCGGTACGTCTGCGCCAGCGTGAAGCCCATGGCCAGTCCGGCGTTGCGCTGCCCGCGCGGCAGCGAATTGATACCCGAGCGCACCTGCTCGCAGACACGCGCCGCGGTAAAGGTACCGAGACACAGCATCGCGCACAGGAACATCGCCGTATTGGGGTTCATCTGCTTGATGTAGTCGCCGCCCGGCACGAGCTCGGGCATGACGAAGTACCAGATGAAGAGCTGCACGATCAGCGGAATGTTGCGGAACAGCTCCACGTACGCTGCGGCAAGGCCCGACAGCCACTTGTTCGGCACCGTACGGAGCACGCCCAGCACGGAGCCGATGACGAGCGCGATGATCCAGGAAGACAGGCCGAGCACGACGGTGGTCTTCAACCCCGCCAGCAGCCAGTCCAGATAGGTCTGATTCTGGGCGGCTTCCGAAAAGAAGACGCCCCAGTTCCAGTGGTAATTCATGATGGTTCCCTCAAAAAGAAACGGAAGGGAGAAGACCTGTTAACCGGCCTTTGCCTTCCGTTTCGTGACGCTTGTATCAGGCCCGTTGAGGGAGCCGATCAGTCAAGAGCCTTGTCGTTCGGGTTCTTGATCAGCGCCTTCATGTCGTCCGACAGCGGGAACTCCATGTTCACGCCCTTGGGCGGAACCGGCTGCTCGAACCACTTCTTGTACTCGGCTGCGATCGAGCCATCCTTCATCATGCCGGCGATGGTCTTGTCGGCCAGGGTCTTGAACGGCTTGTCGTCCTTGCGAACCATACAGCCGTAGGCTTCGCGCGATTGCGGCTTGGCCACGACCACCCAGTCAGCCGGGTTCTTGGCCTTGGCGCGCTCGCCGTACAGCAGGGCGTCGTCCATCATGAACGCAACAGCGCGGCCCGATTCCAGCGTCAGGAACGACTGGCCGTGGTCCTTCGTGCTGATGATGTTCATGCCCATCTGCTTGTCATCATTCATCTTGCGCAGCAGGCGTTCCGACGTCGTGCCAGCGGTGGTCACAACGTTCTTGCCTTTGAGCTGTGCCCAATCGCTGATGCCCGAATCCTTCTTCACCATGATGCGCGTGCCGATGATGAAGATGGTGTTCGTGAACGATGCTTGCTTCTGGCGCTCGAGGTTGTTCGTGGTCGAACCGCACTCCAGATCGATGGTGCCGTTCTGCAGCAGCGTGATGCGGTTTTGCGAAGTGACCGGAATCTCGTTGATCTTCAGATCCTTCAGGCCGAGCTGCTTCTTCACGTCCTCAGCAATCTTGGTGGCGACGTCGTACGAATAGCCGATCGTGCGGACACCGCCGACGTTGTAGCTGAACGGAATCGACGAATCGCGCACGCCCAGCGTGATGGTGCCGGTGTCTTTGATCTTCTTGAGCGTACCAGTCAGCTCTTCTGCGTGGGCAACGCTGCCGAAGGCACCAACGGCGACACCAACGGCTGCAACCACGGTTGCCAGCTTGGCGAGGTTCATGAAAGTCTCCTTTTGACCATGAAAGAGAAAGACGGGACTGTACCAAAAAACGTTTGGCGACAGTATTGGTGTTGCCACTAAATCGTTGAATCCAACGGAGTTTTTCCTCTGGCGCGGACCCTGCCGCAACCGCGCTTTCCAAGCAACCGGATACCTTACGTTGTGCTTTTCCGAAAATCCGGAAAAGACACGCAGCACCAGACACGGCAACGCTTTGCAACATCGGCACGCATGCCAGATTGCTTGAGCGGACGACCGCCAATTGCTAAGGAAAACAAGGGGAAATAAAGCCCGCCCGATGTGCGCTCTCTGTCGCTTAACGAACCCGACTTGAGGATGGGAAGGACGACGATGATGCTATCGCCCTTCTCATGGTGCGGCGCTGCGGAACGTTATGGTTCGTCCCATGAGCACCGGCTTTCTTCAACCGTCGCGCATGGCCGCCTGATCGGCAGCAACGCGATAGACCAGAGCGGCGCCCTGTTGGAGCACCGCGCCGGTATTGACCAGCGCGTTGCCGATCAGGGGTACAGACCGCGCTCTTGGCGGGCCTGCAGAATCCGCGTACAGGCGATGATGAACGCCGCCGTACGCAGAGTAACCTTGTTGTCCTGCGCCACTTGCCAGACGCCACGGAAGGCGTCTTGCATGATCCGTACCAGGCGCTGATTGATCTCGTCTTCGGTCCAGAAGAAGCTCGAGAAATCCTGCACCCATTCGAAATAGCTGACCGTCACGCCGCCGGCGTTGGCAATCACGTCCGGGCAGACCAGGATGCCGCGGTCGCGCAGGATGTCGTCCGCCTCAGGCGTCGTGGGGCCATTTGCACCTTCCACGACAATCTTTGCCTTGATATGGGGCGCGTTCTTCGCAGTGATCTGGCCTTCCAGTGCAGCCGGAATCAGGAATTCGCAGTCCAGAGCCCAGAAATCGTCTTGCGAGACGGTCTCTGCAGCAAAGCCGGCCACGCTGCCATTGTGGTCAACGTGCTTGATGAGCGCGTCGACGTCCAGGCCGTTGCCATTGAACACGATGCCCTTGTGGTCTTGCACGGCAATGACCTTGGCGCCGGCGTCGTGGAACAGCTTGGCGGCCACGCTGCCCACATTGCCGAAGCCCTGCACCACCACGCGCGCGCCCTTGACGTCGATACCGAGGTTGCGCGCGGCTTCGCTGCCGACCACGAACACGCCGCGGCCAGTGGCTTCGCGACGGCCCAGGCTGCCGCCCAGGGCGATCGGCTTGCCGGTCACCACGCCGGTGGCCGTGGAGCCTTCATTCATGGAGTACGTGTCCATCATCCACGCCATGATCTGCGCGTTGGTGTTCACGTCCGGGGCCGGAATGTCCTTGTTCGGGCCGATGATGATGCCGATCTCGCTGGTGTAGCGGCGGGTCAGGCGTTCGAGTTCACCGGAAGACAGCTTGCGTGGGTCGACGCGGATACCGCCCTTGGCACCGCCGTACGGCACGTTCACGGCCGCGTTCTTCACCGACATCCATGCAGACAGCGCCATCACTTCCGACAGCGTCACGTCCTGGTGGAAGCGCACGCCGCCCTTGCCCGGGCCGCGCGACGTGTTGTGCTGCACGCGGTAGCCCTCGAAGTGGGCGATGCGGCCGTCGTCCATCTGGATCGGCACATCGACGATCAGCGCGCGCTTGGGGCGCTTGAGCGTTTCAACCCAACGTGCGAGCGAGCCGAGATAGGGGGTGACCCGATCGACCTGCTGCAGATAGATGCCCCACGGGCCGAGATTGTCGGCCGGCAGATAGGACGGGATGGCGTGCTGGAGTGTCGACGGAGATGCGACATTGGACATGGCTGTCTTCCTTTTTTGGGCCTTGGTAAGGCCCTTCAAGTCCCACAAAATGCCCGCCAGCTTAGGGACCGCCCAGAACGAAATCCAATGCCGTTTTTACATCGGGTTATGCATTGAACGCATAACCCCCTACCAGAATCCGAGGCGCCGTTCAGCCGGCCAACGCGCTCCATAACGTGTCGATCAGCTCGCGTTTCCGCTTGGACTGGGGGTGCCGGCGGTCGTGTGCGCCGCTTTGTGGGTGCTCACGATAGAGCCGGATTTCCATCTCGATCGACAACGTACCGCCGCCCTTGCCTTCCGCGCGCACGAGGCGTCCGGCGGCCACGTCCTCCCGCACCGCGCTCTCCGGCAGAAAGGCCACGCCATGGCCAGCCAGCGCCATCACCTTGAGCGCCTCGGCCATGTCGGTTTCGTAGCACTTGTCGAGCAACGGTGCCACGGGCGAGTTTTCCAGCAGCACATCCACCATGCGGCCCAGAAAGGCATTGGGCGTGTAGCTAAGGTAGGCGATCGGCTTGCGCGCCGTGGGAACGAGCCGATAAATCGGCCGCCCGCTTGCATCAGGCTTGGAAAACGGCGAAAGCCGCTCGGTGCCCAGCACCAGCATGTCGTAGCGCGTGGGGTCAAGCTGGATCATCTGCCGCGCGTGGTGATAAACCATCACGAGATCGCAGCCGCCCTCCACCAGCGTCATCACCGCATCGTGCACGTTGAGCGCGCGCAGCCGACATTGCAGCTTGCCGATCTTCTCTTCCACCTGCGCGAGCCAGCCAGGGAAGAACGTCAGCGAGAGCGTATGCGGCACAGCAAAGTCGATCGTCGACGCGCTGGCCGGGCGCTGGCCGCGCATCAGCGCGCGCGTCTCACTCACTTGGGCGAGCATCGCCAACGCCTGTTCGTAGAACACTTCGCCGGCGGGCGTGAGGCGTGTGGGGTAGCTTGATCGGTCGATCAGCTCGTTGCCGAGCCACGCCTCAAGCGATTGAATGCGTCGCGAAAACGCCGGCTGCGTCACGTGCCTTAATTCGGCCGAGCGCGAAAAGCTGCGCGTCTCGGCCAGGCTGATGAAGTCTTCCAGCCATTTGAGTTCCATCGCGTTGTCTCTCCCTCAACCTGCTCGGGTGTCTTCTGTTTCTTCGGCGACGCGTTCGGGCTCGCGTGCCTGCATGCGCCACATCTGCGCGTAACGGCCTTCCGCACGCAACAACGATTCATGCGTGCCGCGCTCGATGATGCGGCCGTGTTCCATCACCAGAATCTGGTGCGCACGCACGATGGTCGACAACCGATGTGCAACAACCAGCGTGGTGTGGTTCTGCGCAAGCCGCATCAGCTCTTCTTGGATGGCGTGCTCGGTGCGCGAGTCGAGTGCCGACGTCGCTTCATCAAACACAAGGATTGGCGGGCGCTTGAGCAAGGTACGTGCGATCGCCACACGCTGCTTCTCGCCGCCGGAGAGCTTCAGGCCGCGCTCGCCGACTTGCGTCTCGTAGCCATCAGGCAGCGATTCGACAAAGTGGTGGATTTGCGCCGCGCGGGCGGCTTCGATCACCTCTTCGCGGCTCGCATCGGGGCGGCCGTAGGCGATGTTGTAATAGATGCTGTCGTTGAAGAGCACCGTGTCTTGCGGAACGATGCCGATGGCGGAGCGCACGCTGGATTGCGTGACATCGCGCAGGTCCTGACCGTCGATCTGGATGGCGCCGGACTTCACGTCATAGAAGCGGAACAGCAGGCGCGCCAGCGTCGACTTGCCCGAGCCGCTCTGCCCAACGACGGCGGTGGTTGTGCCGGCCGGAATCGTGAAATCCACGTCGAACAGAATCTGGCGATTGGCCTCGTAGCTGAAGTCGACATGCGCGAAGCGCACTTCGCCCGCGTGCACCGCCAACGGTTTGGCGTCGGGCTTGTCGGCCACTTCGCGGTTGGTCTGCAGCAGGTTGAACATGCGGTCCATGTCGGTTACCGCCTGCTTCAGCTCACGGTAGATCACGCCCAGGAAGTTGAGCGGAATGTAGATCTGCAGCATCAGCGTGTTGACGAGTACAAGATCGCCCAGCGTCATGTGCCCCGCCGCCACACCCTGCGTGGCGCGATACAGAATCAGGATGAGCGCCGTGGCGACGATGAACTGTTGGCCGAAGTTCAGCACCGACAACGAGTTCTGTGAGCGGATGGCCGCGGCGCGGTAGTGCTTCAGGTTCTCGTCGTAGCGACGTGCTTCGTAGTCTTCGTTGCCAAAGTACTTGACCGTCTCGAAGTTGAGCAGCGAATCGATTGCCTTCTGGTTGGCGCGCGAATCCAGCTCGTTCATCTTGCGGCGGAAGTGCGTGCGCCAGTTCGTCACCGTCACCGTAAAGACGATGTAGCTGACCAGCGCGCAGAACGTGATGAGCGCGAACCACACGTCGTACTTCACGAAGAAATACGTGATGACAAGGCCGACTTCCACCAGCGTCGGCAGGATGCTGTACAGCGAATACGAAATGAGCGACTGGATGCCGCGCGTGCCGCGCTCGATGTCGCGGCTCATGCCACCGGTCTGGCGCTCCAAATGGAAGCGCAGCGACAGCGCATGCAGATGGCGGAACACCTGCAGTGCGAGCGTGCGCACCGAACTCTCTGTGACCTTCGCAAACAGGATTTCGCGCAGCTCCGAGAACAGCGACGTCGACAGCCGCAGCAGCCCGTAGCCGAGGATGATGCCCACCGGCACCACCAGCAGAGCGCGTGGATCGGACGGCGACACGTTCATCGAATCGATCAGCCGTTTCATGACCATCGGCACACCAAGGTTTGCCACCTTGGCCGCGATCAGGAACGACAGCGCCAGTGCCACACGCCACCTGTAGGCCATCAGATACGGCAGCAGGCTCTTGATGGTGCGCCAGTCGCCGCGGGCAGCCCCCGGCGGAGGCGGTTCGGAAGAGGCGGGAAAGCGGCGCATGTGCGGTGCAATAAAATGGCGGATTGTGTATTCTCCCACCGATCACCTGCGCGCGCCCTGGGCTCGCTGGTGGGCCCTCCCTCCGCTTCAATGCTGCCCTGCATCATCATGTCCGATACCCAAGCCACCACTGAAACCGTCACGCTGCCCGCCGACAAGCAGCCCGCCGTGCGCGTGATGCCCATGCCCTCCGACGCTAACGTCCACGGCGATGTGTTTGGCGGCTGGATCATGTCGCAGGTGGACATCGCCGGGTCGATTCCCGCCGTGGTGCGCGCCAACGGCCGCGTGGCCACAATCGCGGTCAACTCCTTCGTCTTCAAGCAGCCCGTGTACGTGGGCGATCTGGTGAGCTTCTACGCCAACGTGGTCAAGACGGGGCGCACGTCGATTACCGTGGACGTGGAGGTCTACGCGCAGCGCATGCACGCCAATGGCAGCCACGCCACCGTCAAGGTGACGGAAGCCACCCTCACCTACGTGGCCACCGACGAGACGCGCAAGCCGCGCGTGCTGCCGCCGCTCTGAACCGGCAACGCTCAACAAAAAACCCGGCCTCGCGCCGGGTTTTCTTTTGCGTATGAACGCCTCGCTCAGTTGAACTTGGAAAAGTCTGGGCGGCGCTTTTCGAAGAACGCCGTGAACGCCTCGCGCGCTTCCGGTGCGCGCAGCATCTCGCCGAACTGGTTGCCTTCGATCGACATGCGCTCCGCGATCTGCGACGTGGCACCTTCCTTCATCAAGCGCTTGGTGGCGCGCAGCGATGCGGGCGGCAACAACGTCAGCTTGCGCGCCTGCGTACGCACGAAGGCATCCAGCTCCCCGGCCGGCAGCACGCGGTTAACCAGGCCCAGTTCGCGCGCTTCGTGCGCGTCAAATGGCTCACCGAAGAGCAGCTTGTCCGCCGCGCGGTGATAGCCGGCCAGTTGCGGCAACAGCAAGCTTGATGCGGCTTCCGGGCAAAGGCCCAGCTGCGCGAATGGCATCGACAACTTGGCCGTCTCGGATGCATAGACCAAGTCGCAGTGCAGCAGCATCGTTGTGCCCACGCCGACAGCCGCGCCGCTCACCGAGGCAATCAGCGGCTTGGTCGCTGTGCTGATTGCCTTCAGGAACTGGTGCACGGGGGCGCTCTCGTCCTTTGGCGGATTCTTCATGAAGTCTTCGAGATCGTTGCCCGCCGTGAATACGCTCTCGTGGCCGGCCAGCACAATCACGCGGACGGTGTGATCAGTCTCGGCGGCCACCAGGGCATCGGCCAACGTTTGATACATCGCGGCCGTGATGGCGTTCTTGCGGTCCAGACGATCAAAGGTCAGCGTCAGGACGCCGTCTGCGGTCTCGGTACGAATCGACATGAAAACTCCAGGTAAAACCTGCGCCGCTAGATGGGCACAGGAGAGTCAGATAGATAACCGACGGAAAACGCGTTGGCCCCCACGTTCAACGCCACGGTCAGGCTCATCGGCGCGAGCAGCACTTCCACGCCGTGATCCTGTGCGGTTCGCATCAACGCTTGTACCGGCTCCATGCGGCGCACGGTGTCGAGCGAACCGGAATACGTGATCGCCACCACGGGCGTGGCCAGACGCTCCTCGGCGATCATGGTTTCGGTATGCGCAAGCAGGCGGCGAATCCCCTCGTCGGAACCGCGCACCTTGGCAATGGCTTCTGTCTCGCCTCGGTGCATATGGATGAGCGGACGCACGTTGAACGCCGTGCCCATCATGTAGCGGCTCCAGGTGATGCTCTTCTCGCCTTTCTGCTTGGCGCGCGTGTACATGTACAGCAACTCGTCGGGGACGAGGTAGACGTGCGAAGCGTCGCGCAGGCGGCTCTCGATCACATGCACGACGTCACGCACCTCCGCGCCTTCACGCAGCATGCGCGCGGCTTCGTGCACCATCAGCGCCTGGCCGGGGCCAATGGCGCCGGTGTCCACCACCGTCAACTCGAACAGGCCGGAGCGGCCGGCATCCTTGCGTGGCTTGAAACTCTTGGCGGTGGTGCCCACCACCGCGCCGGTTGCGTGGCTGTAGAAATGGCTGCGCGAACTGGCAATCGTCAGCAGCAAGGCGCGGTCGTGCTGCGTGACCACGTGCTTGAGCAGGTAGTCTTCGATCTCGCGTTCAAGCAGCGGAATCGATTCGGCATAGTGATCCTGTTTGTCGACGAGGTACTTGCGATAGAGCTGCGGCAGGGCCGCCTCATCGCGGCGGTCTTCCACAAACAATTCGCCCGCACGAATGCGGAACGGCACCACGCCCAACCCCAGCTGATCGATCATCGAGCGTGGCATGTCGCATGCCGCGTCGGTCAATACGATTGTGTCGCCGATAGCGTTGCCCATCGCGCGCCCTCCTCTTGGTGCACCGCCGGTGGCCCGGTGGTGTGTCTCCTCTGTTGCGGAATCGTGGCTCCGCTTCTATTGCGATACCGGCTTGGTGCCGGCCGCATTCTTCGGCGCGTTTGTCTGGAACGACTGCGCGCCTGCGCAACTATGCGTGGTGAGACGGGCGATTAGCAAGCAGGGGAAGGCCCTAAAAAGCTACCTGAGCCTTCCCCCTTGCGTGGGGTCACATGCGTTCGAAAATGCCTGCAGCACCCATGCCGGTGCCGACGCACATCGTCACCATGCCGTACTTCTGGTTGCGACGGCGCAGGCCGTGCACCACCGTGGCCGCACGAATGGCGCCGGTCGCACCAAGCGGGTGGCCCAGCGCAATCGCGCCGCCAAGGGGGTTGATTTTGCTGGTGTCCAGGCCCAGGTCCTGGATCACGGCCAGCGACTGCGCAGCAAACGCTTCGTTCAGTTCGATCCAGTCGATCTGATCTTGCGTCAGGCCGCCAGCCTTCAGCGCGGCAGGAATCGCTTCCTTCGGGCCGATACCCATGATTTCCGGCGGGACGCCGCGCACTGCAAACGATACGAAGCGCGCCAGCGGCACCAGGTTGAACTGCTTCAGGATCTTTTCCGACACGAGGATCAGCGCGCCCGACCCGTCCGAGGTCTGCGAGCTGTTGCCGGCGGTCACGCTGCCCTTGTTGGCGAACACGGCGCGCAGCTTGCCCAGGCCTTCAACCGACGTATCGGCACGCGGGCCTTCATCCAGCGACATCGTGCGCGTCTTGATGTCGATCGCGCCCGTGCCCAGGTTCGGGAACTTCTCGATGATCTCGATCGGGGTGATCTCGTCCTTGAACTCGCCGGCTTGCTGTGCGGCCAGTGCCTTCTGGTGCGAAGCCAGTGAGAAGGCATCCTGCGCCTCGCGCGAAATCTTCCACTGCTGGGCGACCTTCTCGGCCGTCAAGCCCATGCCATAGGCGATGCCGACGTTCTCGTCACGCGTGAAGATCTCGGGCGACATCGACGGCGAGTTGCCCATCATCGGCACCATGCTCATCGATTCCACACCGGCGGCGATCATCACGTCGGATTCGCCCACGCGGATGCGGTCGGCAGCCATCGCCACGGCGGTCAGTCCCGAGGCGCAGAAACGGTTGACGGTCACGCCGCCCACGGTGTTGGGCAGGCCGGCCAGCAGCGCGCCGATACGCGCCACGTTCAGGCCCTGCTGCGCTTCGGGGATCGCGCAGCCGACGATGGCGTCTTCGATCAGCGCCGGGTCCAGGTTCGGCACCTGGGCGACGGCGCTCTTGAGGATGGTCGCCAGCAGGTCGTCCGGGCGCAGGTTCTTGAGCGTGCCCTTGGGTGCCTTGCCGATCGGGGAACGCGTCGCGGCGACGATGTAGGCGTCTTGCAGTTGCTTGGTCATGATGAAACTCCTGTTTCTCTGTCGTCGCGGCAATTAGTTACGCACCGGCTTGCCGGTCTGCAGCATGCCCATGATGCGTTCCTGGGTCTTGGAGCTGCCCAGCAGATCCACGAAGGCCTTGCGCTCCAGCGCCAGCAGCCATTCTTCGTCCACCAGCGCGCCGGCTTCGACATCACCGCCGCACACGGCTTCAGCGATGCGCGAGGCGATCGTGAAGTCGTGCTGCGAGATAAAGCCGCCATCACGCATGTTCACCAGCGAAGCCTTGATCGTGGCGATGCCCGAACGGCCCGCCACCGGAATGCCCACCGGACGCAGCGGTGCGCGGTAGCCAGAATCGGACAGCGCACGCACTTCGTTGCGTGCAACGTGCAGCAATTCATGCACATTGAAGACGATGGTGTCGGTCGGCTGCAGGTAGCCGATCTTCTGCGCGTCCAGCGCAGACGACGACACCTTGGCCATGGCCGCCGCCTGGAAGCGGTTGGTCAGGAACTGCAGGATGTTGGTGCTGCCTGCTGCCTGTGCAGCCTTGGCTGCCGCCAGAGCCGCCTCCTTCAGGCCACCACCTGCCGGCACGAGGCCCACGCCCACTTCCACCAGACCGATGTACGTTTCCAGCGCAGCCACACGCTTGGCCGAGTGCAGCAGCAGCTCGCAGCCGCCACCCAGTGCGATGCCCGACGCAGCGGACACAACCGGCACGCCGGCGTACTTCACGCGCATCATGCCGTCCTGGAACTTCTTGACGAACGGCTCGATGCCCTTGGCGCCGCCCATCATGAAAGCCGGCATGGCTTCTTCCAGGTTTGCACCGGCCGAGAACGGACCACCCGGTGCGCCCAGCTTGAGCGATGTAGGCTGCCACACCACCAGACCCTTGTAGCCAGCTTCCGCCAGATCAACCGCGCGCGTCAGACCGTCGATGACGCTCGGTCCGATCGTGTTCATCTTGCTCTTGAACGAGACGATCAGCACGTCGTCCTGGCCGGCCGCGTCGTCCACCCAGATGCGCACGGCATCGGTCTCTTCGATCGTCTTGCCATATGTGAGCGGGTTCACCGCGGTCGCACCCTTGATCGGTGCACGGAACACCTGGCGGCCGTACACCGGCAGCGTGCTGCGTTGCAGGAACGTGCCCTGCTTGGCCGACCACGAACCCTGTGCTGAATGCACACCGCCGTTGTCCGCGACCGGACCGGAGAACACCCACTGCGGCAGCACCGCGTTCGACAACGCCTTGCCGGCTTCGATATCTTCCTTCACCCACTCGGCGACTTGCTTCCAGCCGGCCTCTTGCCAGTCTTCAAACGGGCCGCTGTTCCAGCCGAAGCCCCAGCGGATCGCCAGATCAACTTCCGCAGCGGAATCCGCAATCTGCTCCAGATACACAGCGATGTAATGGAACACGTCGCGGAAGACGGCCCACAGAAATTGCGCCTGCGGGTTGGTCGATTCGCGCAGCAGCTTCAGGCGCTCGGCGGGCTCCTTCTTCAGGATGCGCACGACGATGTCATCCGCCTTCTTGCCACTCGGGCCGTACTGGCCGCTTTGCGGGTCCAGCACCTTGATTTCCTTGCCTTCTTTCTTGTAGAAACCGGCGCCTGCCTTCTGGCCCAGGGCACCCGCTTCCACCAGCTTGGCCAGCACGGGCGGCGTGGCGTAGACCGGGGCGAACGGATCGTCCTTCAGGTTGTCCTGCATCGTCTTGATGACGTGCGCCATGGTGTCCAGACCCACCACGTCGGCCGTGCGGAACGTCGCCGACTTGGCGCGGCCCAGCTTCGAGCCCGTCAGGTCGTCCACCACGTCAAACGGAATGCCGTACTTGGCCGATTCCGCAAACACGGCCAGGATCGAGAAGATGCCGACGCGGTTGGCGATGAAGTTGGGCGTGTCCTTCGCGCGCACCACGCCTTTGCCGAGCGCGGAGGTCAGGAACGTTTCCAGCTTGTCGAGGATGTCGCCGCGCGTGTGCGCGGTCGGGATCAGCTCGACCAGATGCATGTACCGCGGCGGGTTGAAGAAGTGCACGCCGCAGAAGCGCGACTTCAGCTCGGCATCAAAGCCGTCTGACAGTTCGGTAATCGACAGGCCCGAGGTGTTCGATGCGAAGATCGCGTGCGGAGCAATGTGCGGCGCGACCTTCTTGTACAGGTCATGCTTCCAGTCCATGCGTTCGGCAATGGCCTCGATGACGAGGTCGCAGTCGCGCAGGCGCTCGATGTCGTCTTCGTAGTTGGCAGCCTGGATCAGGTTCGCGTCGTCCTTGATGCCCAGCGGCGCCGGCGACAGCTTCTTCAGGTTTTCAATGGCCTTGAGCACGATGCCGTTCTTCGGGCCTTCCTTGGCCGGAAGATCGAACAGCGTGACGGGAACCTTGGCGTTGACCAAGTGCGCGGCGATCTGCGCGCCCATCACGCCGGCGCCCAGCACAGCAACACGCCGGACGAGGAAGTTGGAGCGCTGGCCGGCCTGCGGCTGCGCGCTGGTGGAGAGTTCAGTGCGGGTCATGGTGTCCTCGCGGGGAGAGAGGAAGAGACGAGGGGGCGACGCTTGCACACGTCGCCCCAAGAGAATGCGGCTGTTTAGAACAGATCCGCTTCGAGTGCCATCAGCGTCGCGCCGCCGGCACGTGCCATGCGGATCTGCGAAGCCGTTTCGGGCAGCAGCTTGGCGAAGTAGAAGCGCGCCGTTGCCAGCTTGACCTTGTAGAAGGTGTCGCCGCTGTCTTGCTTTTCCAGAGCGATCTTGGCCATGCGGGCCCAGAAGTACGAGAACACCAGGTGACCGACCACGCGCAGGTACGGCACAGCGGCGGCGCCCACTTCGTCCGGGTTGGCCATGGCCTTCATGCCGATTTCCATGGTCAGCTTCTGAACCTTGTCACCAATGTCGGCCAGCGGATTGATGAACTCCTGCATGGCTTCGTTGGTGCCTTCGGCTTCCACAAAGTCCTGGACCAGCTTGCCGAACTTCTTCATCTTGGCGCCCATGTCGCCGAGGATCTTGCGGCCCAGCAGGTCCAGCGACTGCACGGTGTTCGTGCCTTCGTAGATCATGTTGATGCGGGCATCGCGCACGTACTGCTCCATGCCCCACTCGGCGATGTAGCCATGGCCACCGAACACCTGCATGCCTTCGTTGGTGGAGATGAATGCGTTGTCGCTCAGGAAGGCCTTGGCGATCGGCGTCAGCAGCGCGACCAGATCAGCCGCGTCCTTGCGCACGGACTCGTCTTCGTGCGACAGCTCGCGGTCGATCTGCAGGGCGATCCAGTAGCTGAATGCGCGGCCGCCTTCGGCAAAGGCACGCTGCGTCAGCAACATGCGGCGCACATCCGGGTGCACGATGATCGGATCAGCCGGCTTGTCCGGCGCCTTCGGGCCCGACAGACTGCGCATCTGCAGGCGTTCCTTGGCGTAGGCCGCCGAGTTCTGGTAAGCGACTTCGGTCAGGCCCAGGCTCTGCATGCCGACACCCAGGCGGGCGGCGTTCATCATCACGAACATGGCGTTCAGGCCCTTGTTCGGCTCGCCGACCATCCAACCGCGTGCGCCGTCCAGATTGATCACACAGGTGGCGTTGCCGTGGATGCCCATCTTGTGTTCGATGGAGCCGCACTTCACGCCGTTGCGCTCGCCCGGGTTGCCGTTGGCATCGGGAATGAACTTCGGCACCACGAACAGCGAGATGCCCTTCGTGCCGCCCGGCGCGTCCGGCAGGCGTGCCAGCACAAGGTGGATGATGTTTTCGGCCAAGTCGTGCTCGCCCGCCGAGATGAAAATCTTCGTGCCGGTGATGGCGTACGAGCCATCGGCCAGCGGCTCAGCCTTGGTGCGCAGGATGCCGAGGTCGGTGCCGCAATGTGGCTCGGTCAGGCACATCGTGCCGGTCCACACGCCCGACACCAGCTTGGGCAGATAGCGCTGCTTGAGTTCGTCCGTGCCGTGTGCGTGCAGGGCTTCGTACGCGCCGTGCGACAGCCCCGGATACATCGTCCACGCCTGGTTGGCCGAGTTCAGCATCTCGTACAGCGCGTTGTTGATCAGGATGGGCAGACCCTGGCCACCGTACTCGGGATCGCAGCCGAGTGAGGGCCAGCCAGCCTCGACGTACTGCTGATACGCTTCCTTGAAACCCTTGGGAGCCGTCACCACGCCGTCGCCGTGGTAGGTGCAGCCTTCGCGATCGCCGGACTGATTAAGCGGGAAGATGACTTCGGAGCAGAACTTGCCGGCTTCCTCGATCACCTGATTGATGGTGTCTGCATCGATCTCCGCGTGCTGCGGCATTTGCTTCAGGTGGTCCTCCACGCCGAGAAGCTCGTGGAGAACAAACTGCATGTCACGCAGCGGTGCGGTGTATTGACCCATCTTGCAACTCCTTGGTGTGTACTGCGCGACCGCTAGGTGTGCGATGCCGCGTCAGGTTCGGTAAGACTGAATGAGTTTGTTAAGCGCCACCATGGCCAGTTCGGCACTGTTCGGCAACCGCAGGAAACGCGCATCGTGATGCAGACCCAGCTCCAGGCTGTACATCTCGAAGAGCATCAATTGCGGGTCCGCTTCTGCACGCAGGTGGCCTTCTTCCTTTGCCTGTGCGATCGCGCGAGCCAAGGCTGCACGCCAGATCGTCACGCTCTTGACGAGTTCGTCGCGCACCGGGCTTTCGGCACGATCGTCGTACTCCACCGCGCCGCTGATGTAGATGCAGCCCGTGGTCACTTCCTGAATGCGACGCTCCATCCAGCGTCGCACCATGCTCCACAGGCGCGGCAGACCGCGCGGTTCCGTCAAGCTCGGGTAGAAGACTTCCTGCTCGAACCGTTTGTGATACTCGCGAACCACTTCCACCTGCAGATCCTCACGCGAGCCGAAGTGTGCGAACACCCCGCTCTTGCTCATCTGCATGCGCTCCGCGAGCACACCGATCGTCAATCCTTCCAGTCCGTCGCGCGAAGCCAATTCCAGCGCGGCATCGAGAATCGCTGCACGCGTCAGTTCGCCCTTGCGCATCGGCGTGGCTGCTGCGTGATTTGATTCGAGACGAGCGGTCGGGTGACGCATGATGATTTCTCTCCGTTCTTTTCTGGGGCGTGACACGCGAGAAAATTGGCTTCTTGCAGGGCGCCTTTCGCGTGCCGGGCAGGACTGTAAACCAGCCTGCGCGAACACTCTAGCCCAAAATCGAACGGTCGTTCAATTATTTACAGGGGCACTTGGAGCGGCAAGTGTTTTATTAGAAAGCGGCGTCTAAATGGCGGCCCCGATTTGCAACCTTCCGCGGTGCAGCGCGAATCCCACAAACCCTTTATATGAAAGGCTTTTCAGGGTGTGCGCCGCACCTATAAAACGGGTGCGCCACAGCATAGCGGATGGATTTTCTAGTGCTACCCATCAGTAAATAAACAGCCCGTAAATCAGACCGGCGTGATGCCTGAGCACATGGCACCACGGCGGAAGATGCGGGCGTCCATTTCACGCAGGTCGGCTGCCACGGCAACCTCTGCGGCACACTGGTCCAGTACATCGCGCTGCAGGTCGATACCAGGAGCGATTTCAGTCAGCGTGAGGCGCCGTGCGCCGTGGCCATCGTCACGCATTTCGAAGACAGCGCGCTCGGTCACGTAGCGCACGGGAATGCCCGATTGCGCCGCATACTCACCGTTGAAGGTCAGATGGGACACGGCCGGCACGATCTTCTTGAGCCGCCCTTCGCGCACGATGCGCAGCTTGCCGTCTTCGGCTTCGACCTGCAGGCCGCCAGCGGTGAGCGTGCCCATGAACACGACCGAGCGTGCGCTCTGCGTGATGTTGATGAAGCCGCCGACGCCCGCGACGACGGTGTCGCCACCCTCGCCAAACAGGCTGACGTTGACGTTGCCGGCGCCGTCCAGTTCTGCCAGGCCGAGGATGGCGAGATCGATGCCGCCACCTTCGTAGAAGTCGAACTGCGCTGGCTGGTCCACCACGGTTTCAGGATAGGCCGAGGCGCCGAAGCTGAGGCCATCTGCCGGCGTGCCGCCAATCGGGCCTGCCTCCACGGTAAGAGTGAAGCCGCGCGCGCCTTCTTGCTCAGCCAGGGCGCCGACGGCCGCGGGCATGCCCACGCCGAGGTTCACGACCCGCGGCTGCTGCGCGATCAGTTCCAGCACGGCGCGGCGCTGCACCAGCGTGCGGGCGTCGAGCGCTCCGTGCTGATTCGCCTCCAGCGCCTCGCTCGATTCGATGACGTCTTGCTTGAGCTGGATCGCCTCGCCTTGCCAGGGGCGAATGTAGGTCGGGTTGAACGCCTCGCCGAAGGTCATCTGGTGTTCGGCTTCATCGTCGGCAACGACCACGTAATCGACGAGGATGCCCGGCACGTGGATCGCCTGCAGGTTGTCGTGCCGATCGACGAGCCGACGCACTTGCGCGATGACGATGCCACCCGAGTTGCGTGCGGCCTGCGCCATGGCCAGCAGTTCGTGATGAAAGGCTTCTTCGTGCGTGCTGATATTGCCGCGCGGGTCGGCGGACGTGCCGCGCAGGAAGACGCAGTGCAGCGGAAAACTGGGGTAGAAGAGATAGTCTTCGCCGCGAAAGCGTTCGTACTCGACCCACGAGGCCGTGCCTGCAGCGCGCGCCGCCTTGGCGCGGGCATTGATGGCGCCACCGTGGTAACGCGCGTCAAGCTCCGTGCGCGGGTCGACGAACGTGTGCAGCCCCATCTTGGTCAGCACGCCCGGCTTGCCACCCGCGATAGCGCGGTACAGATGCGTGAGCACGCCTTGGGGCAGGTTGAACGCATCGCATTGCTCGGCAAGCGCCAGGTCCGCCAGCCGCGTGGCGGAGCGCCAATGCCCGCCGACCACACAGCGCGTCATCCCGGGATTGCCGAAGTGGTTGACGCCGCGCGTGGCGCGATCGCCCTGGCCGGCGGAATAGACCAGCGTGAGATCGCGCGGCTCGCCGGTGGCCAGAAAGCGGCGCTCCAGCGCATGCGTGACGGCCTCTGCATGGCCCGCGCCGACAAACCCCGCGCATGCGACCGTCCACTCCGGCTGTACCAACCGGGCGGCCTCATCGGCTGTGATGACTTGCATGCCTCCTCCCTCTTGTTATGTTTTTGCAGATGTCTTGTACCGCTAATACTGTGCTGCGCGCCCGCTGATGACGACGCCAAGGCGCACCAGCCGGTAGGCGCACCAATCTGCCAGGCGCCACCACCAGCGGCGCGCGGCGTGCGCATCGGCCAGAACGCGACGTGCGTGATGGGCGATGGCGTCTTCGAGGGCCGCGCGCAGTTCGTTGGCTACGGTCGCATCCCATGCGACGACGTTGGCTTCGCGAGCCAGCAGCAGGCTGAATGGGTCGATATTGCTGGAGCCGACCGTGGCCCATCGGTCGTCCACCACAGCCACCTTGGCGTGCAGGAAGCTGGCCGTGTATTCGTTGATCTCGACGTTGTCGCGCAGCAGCATGTGGTACAGCGAGCGCGTCGCGTAGTGCTGCAGCCGGTATTCGACCTGCCCCTGCAACAACAGGCGAACGCGCACACCGCGCCGTCGGCATGCTGCCAGGGCCCGCATGAAACGCACGCCCGGCAGGAAGTACGCATTGGCGATGATCACCTCGTGCCGCGCCGCGCCCAGCGCGCGCAGATATTCTCGTTCGATCGCACGCCGGTTGCGGACGTTGTCACGCAGCACCAACGAAGCCAACACGGTGCCCGGTGCGCGCTCACTTTCTCGTCCGGACGCGCCGCGATGCCGTGGTCGCGGCGTATCGGTCATCACCGGAAACTCGGCGGCGACGCCCGTGACGCCCACCTCCCGCATGCCGGCGCGCACGCCCATCTGCCACCAGAGCCGGTCGACGGTCAGCGCAATCTGCGCGACCAGCGGCCCGCGTACTCGCACGGCAAAGTCGTAACGCGGTCCCAGCGCAACATCGTGAAATGGCGCGTGGTTCAGGTCATCAATGATGTTGATGCCGCCCACGAACGCGACGTCGTCATCGATGACAACGATCTTCCGATGCAGCCGTCGCAGGTAGCGGCGTTGCAGACGAAAACCGCGCACCGGACGATAGATGCGCAAGATCACGCCCGCCGTCTCGAGCATCGCGGCGATGTTGGCAGGCAGCAGGCCGGTGCCGAAGCCGTCGATGGTCAGGTGGACATCCACACCGCGGCGGGCCGCGCGGGCGAGCGCCTCGGTCACGCTGCGGGCGGCAGCGTCGTCGGTGTAGATGTAGGTTTCGAGCGCGACGCGGCGTTGCGCGGCATCGATGGCCTCGATCAAGGCTGGGAAGAACTCAGCACCGCCGCACAGCAGGTCGACGTCGTTGCCCGGCAGGGGCTTACCCCGCCGCCACTCGGAGCGCAGCGGACCTGCATCGCGCGCGACCCTCATGGATGCGCCAGTTCCGCCAGGAGGGGCACGTGATCGGAGCGCTGCGCCCATTCGCGGCCAGTCAGCGCGTGCGCACGTTCGATGTCGAAACCGCGCACGTAGATGCGGTCTAGTCGCAACCAAGGCATATGGCTCGGGAAGGTGCGCACCGGGCGTGCATCCGCAGCCTTGTCAGCCACTTCGGTCGCACCGAGCGCCTGACAGATCATGCGGTCAAGCCGGTTGTTCCAATCGTTGAAATCCCCTGCCACCACGAGCGGCGCATCCGGTGGCACGACCGAACGCACGCGGTCAACGAGCGCCTCCGCCTGCCGTTGCCGGCTGCGTGCAAACAGGCCGAAGTGCGCGCACAGCAGATGCACCTCGCCGAAGCCGAGATCCGTCACGGCGTGCAGCAGGCCGCGCTGCTCGAAACGGTGATCAGAGATATCGAGGTTTTCCGACAGCAGGATCGGATACCGCGACAGAATGGCGTTACCGTGGTGCCCGTGCTCGTAAACAGCATTGCGGCCATAAACCGTGTGCGGATAGACGTCGGTCGCGAGGTAGCGCAGCTGCGTGTAGTTCGGGTCGAACAGCTCGGCGGCGACGAGGTGATCGTTGCGGTCCTGCACTTCCTGCAGGAAGACGATGTCGGCGTCCATGGTGTGCAGGCCCTGCCGCACGTCATGCACGCGCACGCGCCGCGCAATGCCCGTCACGCCCTTGTGGATGTTGTAGGTGGCAACGCGCAAACGCAGCATGTCAGGCTTGGTCCTTTGTCAGTGCCGCGTGACGCGCATGATAGGCAGCGAGGCGTTCGGGCAGCTGCAGGATGGCCTCGGCATTGCTGCGCGAGAAGCACCGCGCGGCGGCCTCTCGGTAAGGCAACCACTCGGCCTGCACATGCTCGCGCGGGGACATCCGCACCGGTACCTTGCCGCTCACCAGCAGGCCGAACCAATGCTCGGTGTTGCGCGTGATGCCCGGCGCGTAGCGGTGCCGCCAGTGTGGGTAGATTTCGTATTCGATGTGGTGGCCCCACTCGATCAGATGATGTTGGGCCGCGTCGATGCCGGTTTCTTCCAGCACCTCCCGGGCGGCCGTATCGACCAAGGGTTCGTCGAGCGCATCGCAACTGCCGGTCACGGATTGCCAAAAACCCGGATGGTCTGCCCGCTCCATCACCAACACGTGCAAATCAGGCGTGTGAATGACGACGAGGACGGAGACGGGAATCTTGTGCGACATGGGTGCGGTTGCTGCGTGCTTCGATGGGCGGCGCGATCGCGCTGCAAGGCAATAGCTTACCGCAGCCAGAAGCGTGCCACCGCGACGCTCAGCGTGCTGCCATGCCGTGGCAGCGATCAGGCAGCGCGCAATGGCCCTTGGCCTGTGCGCGTGCGGGCAAGCCACAGCGCCGTCTCATCCGTCGCCGTTTCGTGACCAAACTCGCGGCGGGCGACGGCCAGGAGCGGATCGAGCATCGCAGCATAGTCATCGGCCGCGCGCTGTGATTGCGCCCACAACGCCTCTGTACGCTCGCCGAGCTGTTGGCGCAGCGCAGCGAGCTGTGCGGTCAACTCGCGTTCGCGGTTGCCCAGCGTGTTGAATTTCTGAATGAGGAAGCGCTGCACATCGGTCTGTTCGGATTGCGCGTTGGCCTGGTCGAAGCGTTCAACGATGGCCGAGGTCTCACGCTCGATGCGATGCAGTTCGCTGGTGCCTTCGCGCTCAGCGGTCTCCAACGCTTGCAGGGCGCGGCGTTCGGCCTGCAAGACACGCGCATGATCGGCAAAGCGGAGTTCTGCCGCCAAATGCGCTTCGGCCAACGGGCGCGGAGTGTCATATACGAGCGGATGCACGGGCATGCCTGGTGCGGCTGGCGGCAACGCCGTTTCGGGCAGACGCAGGTTGGCGACCGCGTGCAGCCAATGCATCCGTTCCGCCGCAAGGTGACCCAACGCGCACATCCCCTCGGCCAAACCCGGAGGCGACGCCGAGGCGGGCCCCGGTGGATGTGCGCCCTGCGCCGCAGCTGCAATTTCGGGCACGCAAGCCGCAACCGTGGTGGCTACGGCCTCGGTCATGGCCATGGCGGCACGCCGCGTGGCGTGGCGGATTTCGATCCAGGCCAGCAGCATCACCACTAGCGCGGCCATCAGCCAAGTCAACAGGAACTCGGCATGTGCGGCGATCCATGTGCGCGCAAAGTCGACGTAGTCCATCTAAACACTCCTCCTTCGTTGTCACCCAACGTGACAGAAACGAAAGATTCGGTTTAGCACCCAATGTTCCCGATTGCTGCGAGTTGCCCCAGCAGGCGCAAAAAAAACCGCGCCGCCCTTATCAGGCGGCGCGGTCTCTTGTGGAACGTCAGCGCGGGCGCTTAGGCAGTCGTTGCAGCCGTCGGTGCGGCCACTTTGGCCTCGGCAGCGCGCAAGCGGATATGCAGCTCGCGCAATTGCTTCTCGTCGACAGGGCTCGGTGCCTGCGTCAGCAGATCCTGCGCACGCTGCGTCTTCGGGAAGGCGATCACGTCGCGAATCGAATCCGCACCGGCCATCATCGTGACGACGCGGTCCAGACCGAACGCGATGCCGCCGTGCGGAGGCGCACCGTACTGCAGTGCGTCGAGCAGGAAGCCGAACTTGGCACGCGCTTCTTCATCGTTGATCTTCAGCGCGCGGAACACCTTGCTCTGCACTTCTTCGCGGTAAATCCGTACCGAGCCGCCGCCGATTTCCCAGCCGTTGAGCACCATGTCGTAAGCCTTGGCGATGCACTTGCCCGGATCGGTTTCCAGGTATTCCAGGTGCTCGTCTTTCGGGCTCGTGAACGGATGGTGCATGGCCACCCAGCGTGCGTCTTCCTCGTCGTACTCGAACATCGGGAAGTCGATCACCCACAGCGGCTTCCAGGCGTCTTCGAACAGCCCGTTGCTCTTCGCAAAGTCCGAATGGCCCACCTTCAGGCGCAGTGCACCCATCGCGTCGTTGACCACCTTGGCGCGGTCGGCGCCGAAGAACAGGATGTCGCCATCTTGTGCGCCGCTGCGCTTGAGGATCTCGGCGATGGCCGCATCGTGCAGGTTCTTCACGATCGGCGATTGCAGGCCGTCGCGGCCCTTGGCCACTTCGTTGACCTTGATCCAGGCCAGGCCCTTAGCACCGTAGATTTCGACGAACTTGGTGTAGGCGTCGATATCGCCACGCGACAGGGAAGCACCACCCGGCACGCGCAGTGCCACGACGCGACCGCCTTCAGCGTTGGCCGGGCTCGAGAACACCTTGAAGTCAACGTCCTTCATGGCGTCGGTCAGCTCGGTGAATTCCAGCTTGACGCGCAGGTCGGGCTTGTCCGAACCGAAGCGGGCCATCGCCTCACGGAATTCCATCACCGGGAACTTGGCATCCAGCTCGACCGACATGGTGTTCTTGAACACCGTGCGGATCATCTCTTCAAACAGGTCTCGGATTTCCTGCTCGCTCAGGAACGACGTTTCGCAGTCGATCTGGGTGAATTCGGGCTGGCGGTCAGCACGCAGGTCTTCGTCGCGGAAGCATTTGGTGATCTGGTAGTAGCGGTCGAAGCCCGACACCATCAGCATCTGCTTGAAGAGCTGCGGCGATTGCGGCAGCGCGAAGAACTGGCCAGCGTTCACGCGCGACGGCACGAGGTAATCGCGCGCGCCTTCCGGCGTGCTCTTGGTCAGCATCGGCGTTTCGATGTCGATGAAGCCCTTGTCGTCCAGATACTTGCGCACTTCCATCGCGACCTTGTAGCGCAGGCGCAGGTTGTACTGCATCTGCGGGCGACGCAGGTCCAGCACGCGATGCGTCAGGCGCGTGGTTTCCGACAGGTTGTCGTCATCCAGCTGGAACGGAGGCGTGACGGAGGCGTTGAGCACCGTCAGCTCGTGGCACAGCACTTCGACCTTGCCGCTGGTCAGGTTGGCGTTAGTGGTGCCTTCCGGGCGGGCACGCACGACGCCCTTTACCTGCAGGCAGAACTCGTTGCGCACACCTTCGGCCACCTTGAACATCTCTGGGCGGTCCGGGTCGCACACGACCTGCACCAGGCCTTCACGGTCGCGCAAATCGATGAAGATCACGCCACCGTGGTCACGACGACGATGGGCCCAGCCCGACAGCGTGACGCTCTGGCCGAGCAGTTGTTCGGTGACCTGACCGCAGTATTGAGTACGCATTTGCATGTTGTGGTTTTCCGCGAAGCGCGCCGCCAAGAAAACGTCGCGCATGAAAGTTGATTGGGGGGCCGGGGTCGATTCGACTTCGTTCGTATCGCCGGCTCAGGGTGCCGCGATGGCGCCGCCCTCTGCAGGCAGCGCGGTCGGATTCGAAGGGTCGCGCGGCCCTTGAGCCGGCGACCGGTCCTCCGTCTGTGGCGAGGCGTCGGGCGGGTCCATGCGGCGCGGCAGCGCTTCAGGCGCCACCACACCCATCGACACGATGTACTTGAGCGCCGCGTCCACCGTCATGTCCAGCTCGATGGTGTCAGCCTTGGGCATCATCAGGAAGAAGCCCGACGTCGGATTGGGCGTGGTCGGCACGTACACGCTGACGTACTCGCCCTGCAGGTGGTTCTCGACATCACCGCCGGGGCGGCCGGTCAGGAAGGCGATCGTCCACGAGCCTTCGCGCGGGTATTGCACCAGCAACGCCTTGCGGAATGCATTGCCGTTGGACGACAGCAGTGTGTCCGACACCTGCTTCACGCTCGAATAGATCGGGCCGACCACAGGAATGCGGCCCACGAGCGCCTCCCACCACAGCACCAGCTTCTGGCCGATGAAGTTGTGCGCCAGCACGCCCACAATGAGGATGAACGCCAGCGTGAGAATCGCGCCCACGCCAGGAATGCGCCGGCCAAATAGCTGATCCGGCTGCCATGCCGACGGCAGCAGCGCCAGGCTCTGGTCCATCGTGCCGATGATGAGCGACAGCACCCACAGCGTGATCGCAAGCGGGACAAGCACCAGAAGACCGGTCAGGAACCATGTCTTGAGTGCGCTGGTTTTCTGTTTCATGGGGCGATGGGCCGAAAGGTAAGCGATGCGATCAGTGGCAAGCGCACGACGTGCCGCAGCCACCGGACGCCGCCGGCGTGCTGGCGCTGGACGACGACGCGGCGGGCGCGGCAGCAGCGGCTGGTGCTGCGGCATCTACCTTGGCCGCCGTACCGGTTCCGGCTGCTGCAGCCGATGCGCCGCCCGAGCCGCCGCGGAAATCCGTCACATACCAGCCCGAACCCTTGAGCTGGAAGCCGGCAGCGGTGAGCTGCTTCTTGAACGCCGGCGCGCCGCATGCGGGGCAATCCGTCAGCGGGGCGTCGCTCATCTTCTGCAGCACATCTTTGGCGTGGCCGCAGGCGTCGCATCGATAAGCATAGATCGGCATGGTGTCCTCACCCTGAAACAAACAAATGACAAGAAAGCGATTGGATTGCCCGCGCATCCCGAGAGCGCGGTGCGGGAAATACGCACATGGGCTCACGCAAGATTGGGGCAGCCGCGCGCCATACAAGTGCTGGCGCGCAAAGCCTTGAATTATAAACCCTTTTAGGGGAATTCCCGACCGCAGATTCGGGGCGGGCGATGGCGATGCGCGACAAAGTGGCACACCGCGCACGCCTGCAGCGAGACGCTCAAGCTTGCGTGGCCGCCTTGGTGGTCGGCGCGCGGTTCGCGATCCACTGCGGTCCGAGCGAGCCCAGGACCATCGCACCGAAGCTTGCCAAGAGGCCAACCAATTGTGGCGGAAGCATCGCACCGGGCAGGAACACTTCGCACCAGATCCATGCCGCGAGGCCCAGGATGATGGCCAGCAGACCACCCTGCTTCGTCGCGCGCTTCCAGAACAGACCGAAGGCCAGCGGCACGAACGCGGCCACCAACGTGACCTTGTAAGCACTTTCGACCATATGGAAGATCGACAGGTGCGAGTTCAGCGCAAACAGCGTCACCAGCACTGTGAATGTCAGCACCACTGCCTGCATGACGCGCAGGAAACGCTTGTCGTCCATGTTCGGCAACAGCGGGCGCAGCACGTTTTCGGCAAACGTCACGGACGGCGCCAGCAGCGTCGCGCTCGCGCAGCTCTTGATGGCCGAGAGCAGCGCGCCGAAGAACATCACCTGCGCGAAGATCGGCGCATGCTGGAGCACCAGGTTCGGCAAGATCATCTGCGAATCGGTATCGATGTACTTTGCGACCATCTCCGGGTCAATGAGCGTGGCGGAATACGCCAGGAACATCGGCACGAACGCAAACATGAAATACAGCACGCCGCCCAGCACCGATGCCGTACCGGCGATGCGCTCGGTGCGCGATGAGGTCACCCGCTGGAACACGTCCTGTTGCGGGATCGAGCCGAGCATCATGGTGATCCACGCCGTCACAAAGCCGATGACCTCGATCGGGTTGAACGCCGGCCAAAACGAGAACTTGCCCGAAGCTGCCGCGTGCGCCACCACCGTGCCCACGCCACCGGCCTGACCCGACACCTCCCAGCCGATGTACAGCATGCCGATCACGATGATGATCATCTGGATGAAGTCCGTCACCGCCACCGACCACATGCCGCCGAACAGCGTGTAGACGAGCACGCTGCCCGCGCCGATCATCATCCCGAGGTCTTGCGAAACCGCGCCGTCAGATACGGTGTAGAACACCAAGCCCAGCGCCTTGATCTGCGCCGCCACCCAGCCCAGGTACGACACGACGATGCACAGGGTCGTCAGCGTTTCGGCAGCGCGGCCAAAGCGGTTGCGATAGAAGTCACCAATGGTGAGCAGATTCATCCGGTACAGCGGCTTGGCGAAGAACAGACCCACCAGGATCAGGCACAGCGACGAACCGAACGGATCGGCCACCACACCGTGCAGGCCGTCCTTGAGAAATTCTGCGGGAATCCCGAGCACCGCCTCGGAACCGAACCAGGTCGCGAACACCGTTGCCGTCACGACGTAGAACGGCAGGCTGCGGCCAGCCACGGCGAAATCGGCGGTACTGCGCACCCGCAGTGCAGCCCACAGGCCGATCCCGACCGAAATCACCCAGTAAACAATGACAAACCAGATCAGCATGGCAGCGCGGAAAGAAGCTGGAAAACCCCATGGCGGCCCGGTTTTGGGCCCCGGGGCGCCGGGCAAAGTGGCCGGATTATAGCGATGGGACCGCGCGCCGGGGCATCGGTACGACCACGAATGCCGCCCCGTTTGCCAGATTTCTGGGCGACGGCCCACAACGGGCGCCGGCAGGCTTTTCGTTGACCACGGCCCATGTTGCTTCGCACCAACACTGGCCGGGAAAACGGATCAATCGGCGCGGCGGCGCCAGACTTGCCAACGCTCGCGCCCGGCGAACACCGGAATCGAATCGGCTTCGGCGATGGGCATATCGCTGATGCGCTCAAACGCGGGCGACAGCAGCCCATCCAGCTCGGTTTGCGTGGTCTCGAACGGCGGCCCTTTGGGGACCGCCTCCCTGCCTTCCACCACGGCAAAGAAGCCAGCCAGCAACCCGCCTGGCGAAAGCAGTTTCGCCACCTGCACGGCGTAGTCGGGCCACAGACGACGCGGCATCGCACACAGAAATGCGCGTTCGTAGATCCATTGCACCGGATGCGGCGGCGAAAAACGAAAGAAATCCGCCAACTGCACCACATCGGCATGCGGGCCCAGCAGGGTCTTGGCCGACGCCACGGCACTGGGCGCGAAGTCGATGGCCGTGACCGGCCAACCGCGGTCCGCCAGCCAGCCGGCTTCGTAGGCGTTGCCGCAACCGGGAATCAGCGTGGGAAGCGGCGCAGGCTGCGCTTCGCAGAATTGCCGGAACGCCGCGGGCACACCGGCGGCATCCCAGGGCGTGTGCTCGCGGCTAAAGCGCTCGTCCCAAAAGGCGGGATCGGCGGCGTCACGGGATTGGAAGACGGGCGGTTGGGCCATGACAGTCGGAGGGTGAAAACGGATCAGTAGTGGGCCATCCAGGCCAGAACATGCGTCGCGACGATGCCGACCGCGAAACCACCGACGAACAACAGCGCGGCAGACAACAGCCGGTTCGTGCGCTTTTGCTCGGCAAGCAGCGCAGTGAGCGCCGCGGTCTGCGCGTTGCCGTCCTCGCGGGAGCGGCGATCCAGAATCTGGTACACCAGGCGCGGGAAGTCCGGCAGCTTGTTGGCCCATTGCGGTGCCTCGACCTTCAGGCGTTCGATAAAGCCGCGCCAGCCGATCTGCTCGTGCATCCAGCGTTCGAGGAATGGCTTGGCCGTCTTCCACAGGTCCAGATCCGGATCGAGCTGGCGGCCAAGGCCTTCCACGTTCAACAGGGTCTTCTGCAGCAGGACGAGCTGCGGCTGCACTTCCACGTTGAAGCGGCGCGAGGTCTGGAACAGCCGCATCAGCACCAGACCCAGCGAAATTTCACCCAGTGGCCGATCGAAATACGGCTCGCAGCACGCACGGATGGCGCCTTCCAGCTCTTCCACGCGCGTCTCTTCCGGCGCCCAGCCAGACTCGATGTGAAGCACCGCCACGCGGTGGTAGTCGCGCTGGAAAAATGCCAGGAAGTTCTGCGCCAGGTAGTTCTTATCGAACTCCGACAGCGCCCCGACAATGCCGAAATCCAGCGCGATGTAGCGGCCCAGCGTCTCGGGCGCCACACTCACGAGAATGTTACCGGGGTGCATGTCGGCATGGAAAAAGCCGTCGCGGAAGACCTGTGTGAAGAAAATCTCCACGCCGTCGCGCGCGAGCTTGTGCATGTCGACGCCGGCGGCGCGCAGTTCTTCGGTGTGCGAGATCCGCATGCCGTGCATGCGCTCCATCACGAACACCTCAGACGTGCACCAATCCCAGAAAACCTCGGGCACCAGCAGCAGGTCGGACTTGGCGAAATTGCGGCGCAACTGGCTGGCGTTGGCCGCCTCGCGCATCAGGTCAAGCTCGTCGTGCAGGTACTTGTCGAACTCGGCGACCACCTCGCGCGGCTTCAGGCGCTTGGCGTCGGCCCACAGTTTTTCCATCCAGGTAGCGAGGTCCCGCATGAGCGCGAGGTCGCTGTCGATCACGGGCAGCATGCCCGGGCGCAGAACCTTGACTGCCACCTCGCGGCCGTCGTCCGGGCCGCCGCGCAGCGTGGCGAAATGCACCTGAGCAATCGACGCACTCGCCACAGGATGATGGTCAAAACGATGGAACAGCGCCGACAGCGGCTTGCCGAGCGATTTCTCCACGATGGCTGCCGCCACCTTCGGGTCGAACGGCGGCACGCGATCCTGCAGCTTGGCCAGTTCGTCAGCCACATCGGGCGGCAGCAGATCGCGCCGCGTCGACAGCACCTGCCCGAACTTCACGAAGATGGGCCCAAGCTGCTCCAGCGCCAAGCGCAGGCGCTCGCCGCGGGGCAGCTTCGGCTTGCGACCCAACGTCAGCAGCCAGACCAGCGCGCGAATGCGGCGGCTCTTGAAGCCCGACAACACGAGCTGATCCAGCCCGTAATAGAGGATGACGAAAACGATCTTGCCCAGCCGGAATAAGCGCGTCATGCCGAGTCACCCTGACGGACGGTCCGGACGGCCGGTCGTTGGGATTTTTCGAGCCGCTCCAGCCGCTTGGTCAGACGCGCTTCGGCATCACGCAGTGCCGCCACATCGGCGGCGAACTGCGCGAGACGCGCATGGCGTACGAGCGTCGGTTGCTCATCGGTCAGATACGACGCCACAGATTCCGCCAGCGAACGGCTGACGCGCGTGGCCTCTGTGCGGGCGGCCTGCGCGCCGCTCACCATACGCTGCGCGATGACGTCGCCAAACACGCGCGAGAGGTCTTCCGCCGCATCCCAGCGCAGATTGCGCAGCAGCGTGGACAGCACGTTGGCGAACTCTGCCTCGCCCTCGATACGCACGTGCTTGAGCACGGCGGCCTGTCCGCCCGTTGCGTAATCGCTGGCAGCGGCCGCCAGCGGCACGACAACAGTCACGGCCGGTTCAACACCAGGGTCGGGAGCGGTCACCAAGCCGGTGGCATCCACCTGCAACGTCATCGACATGGGCGCCAAGTTAAAGCGTGCGACGCGACCCGCGAACGGCCGCAGTGTCTCCTGCGCCCAGGGCTCCTGGCGCAGCAGATGGTTGAGTGCGAGCAGCAGCGGCTGCATCAGCACAAGCGGAAACGGAGACGAAGAGGCTGTCGAAGACATGCGGTGATGGTGCGCAAAAACAGCAAGGAAGCAGCAAGAAGCGGGCTGGCGGCGGGCAGCAAAAAGGGCCCGAACCAGACGGTCGGGCCCTATTTTACGGGGAATGCTGAAACGGCCGTTTTGCGGCGCTTCAAGTTGTTACAGCATCACTGCAACTGCTGGATACCCGCCAGCACCCAACCACCCGCACCCTGCGTCGGCTTGGTCAGGTTCCACACCTCGGCAAACGGCTGTGCGGGCGCATTGGCTTCTTCGCGGATCATGCCGGAGAAGCGCACGCTCGCCAAGTACTCGGCGGCCTGCGTTTCGATGCCCAGCATTTCGGCTTCGACCGAGACCACGTCGGTCTTGTTGGGCGACGTGCCGCGATCAGCCAGGTCCATCTTGATCTCGGCAAACATCTCCGGCGTGGTGAACTCGCGAATGTCGTTGAGATTGCCGGCATCCCAGGCTGCCTGCAGGCGAATGAAGTAGACCTTCGCGTTGCGCAGGAAAGCTTGCGTATCAAAATCTGCCGGCACGCCCCACGGCTGCTGCGGTGCGGCCGCGGCAGGTTGAGCGTTGACGGCCTGCGCGCCAGAAGCGGCCGGACCACCCAGGTTCCATGACTGCGCAGCGGTTGCCGCGCCAGCGCCCAGGCCGGACGTGTTGCCGGTATTGACCGATGCGGCTGCCGGTGCGGAAGCCTGCGGGGCCGGTGCGGCAGGTTGCGGCACGTACGGCTCACGGTCGCCGCCCAGCGACGGGCCACCCGTGGCGTAGGCAGGACCCTGCGGACGGCTGCCGCGCACCTTGCGGATGATCCACATCACCACGAAAGCGACGAGCGCGATCAGGATCAGGTTCGACAGCAGCGAGGCAAGGCCCGCGCCCAGACCGAACTTCGACAGCAGATAACCGATACCCAGACCGGCAGCCAGGCCACCAAGCATGCCGCCCCAGTTACGTCCAGGCTTTGCCGCCGGCGCGGCCGGAGCCGGTGCGGCCGGCGAAGGTTGCGCAGCCGGTGCGGCCTGCTGTGTCGGCGACGGCGTTGTGGCCGGCGGCGTCTGTTGGCGTTGCGTCACGGTGGACGACTGTTTGCCGACGCTGCGACTGCCGCCTATGCGTTTGGCGTTGGCGTCAATCGCCGTGCCCAGTGCGAGCGTCGCGACCAGCGCGCCCGCCATCAATTTTCCACCCCAATGCAAACTCATCGCTGTCTTCTCTCCAATGGCAGTGACGCCATTAGATGAAGACGTCAATGCGGAAATTCAATGTGAAGGATCGTGGCATATCGCCGCAGCGCACTACATCGCCCATCTGGTGGAATGACCGAAACACTTAGAGGCGACGGCCAACGTGCAGCGCCACGACACCCGCTGTCAGATTGAAGTATTCGACCGAGTCCAATCCGGCCTGTTCCATCATCTGCTTGAGCGTTTCCTGATCCGGGTGCATGCGGATGGACTCGGCCAGGTAGCGGTAGCTCTCGGGGTCGCCCGCCACTTTGCTTCCCAGCCACGGCAGCACCTTGAATGAGTACACATCGTAGGCCTTCTCCAGCGGCTGCCACACCTTGGAGAACTCCAGCACCATGACCTTGCCGCCTGGCTTCACTACGCGACGCATTTCTGCGAGCGCGCGATCCTTGTGCGTCATGTTGCGCAAGCCGAATGCCACTGTCACCACATCGAAGTAAGCATTCGGAAAGGGAATGTGCTCGGCGTCGCACAGCGCGGTGGGGGTGAGCACCCCGGCATCGAGCAGGCGGTCACGGCCGACGCGCAGCATCGACTCGTTGATGTCGGTCAGCCACACCTCGCCGGTGGGGCCGGCCTGGCGCGCAAAGGCCTTGGCCAGATCACCTGTGCCGCCGGCAATGTCGAGGACTTTGTAGCCGGGGCGCACCGCTGCCTGGGCGATGGTGAACATTTTCCACACGCGGTGCAGGCCGCCGGACATCAGGTCGTTCATCACGTCGTACTTGCTGGCGACGGAATGGAACACACCGGCGACCTTGCCGGCCTTCTCCTGCTCATCGACCTGCTGGAATCCGAAGTGGGTTTGGCTCATGACAGAAAGGGATACGGATGCAGCGCACAGGCGCCGCAAAGTGAATCGGGAATCAGTGGCTGTGGCCGCAGGCGTGGCCGGCATTCTCTGCCATCGGGGCGTCACGGTCGACGCCGGCTGCGGCCAGACGATCGAGATACGCCTGCCAGAGCGTGGCTTGCTCAACGCCGAGGCGGTACAGGTAGGCCCAATCGAAGATGCCGGAATCGTGGCCGTCGGAGAACAGCGGCCGGATCGCGTAGTTTCCCACCGGCTCGACGCCGACGATGCCCACCTCGCGCTTGCCGGTCTGCAGAACCTCCTGACCAGGCCCATGCCCCTGCACTTCGGCCGACGGCGACAGCACGCGCAAGTATTCGAACGGCAGGCTGAACTGCTTGCCATCGGCAAAGGCGATCTCCAGCACACGCGATTGCGTGTGCACGGTGATGCCGGTCGGGTGCGGGGTGTCGGCGGAAAGTCCGGCCATGGAAAACGTCTCGTCGAGTCAAAAAACTGCGTTTCAGGAAGCCGCCAGCGCCATATGCGCAGGCTCTTCCACCACCCGATAGCTTACCGCAGTCAACGGATCGCCCTCGGGGATGTAGCGCAGGCGGCGATGGTGGAATCGTGCCACGGTGCTGCGGTGTGCCACGCTGACGATGGTCACATCAGGCATCGATTCGAGCATCAGGCTGTACATGAACGCCTCGGTATCTTCGTCGAGTGCGCTGGTAGCCTCGTCGAGGAAGAGGTAGTCGGGGCGCTGCAGCAAAGCCCGCGCAAAAGCCAGGCGCTGCTGCTCGCCGGGGGACAGGCGCAGGCTCCAGTTGCTCACCTCGTCCAAGAGGCCGGCGAGCGCCGGCAAGCGACAGGCGGTCAGGACCTGGGTCAGACGCTCTGCGGTGTATTGAGTGGCCAAATCCGGATACGACAGCGCATCGGCCAGCGTGCCGGAGGGGAGATAGCTGCGCTGCGGCAAGAACAGCACGCGGGCATCGTCGGGGACCTCGATGCGGCCGCTGCCATAGGGCCAGATACCGGCCACGGCGCGCACCAGCGTGCTTTTGCCGCAACCGGACGGACCGCTGACGAGCACACGCTCACCGCGTGCGAGCGTCATGTCGAAGGGCTCGACCAGCAAATCTTCGGGCTTGCGGTTTGGGAGGTTCAGCGCAAGGGCGCGGGCTTCAATAGCGGGTACGGCTGCAATCTCGACCTCGACATCGCGCACGCCGGCGCGGTGCTCTTCTTCACGCTCGGCGGCGCGGATGGCGCGCTGGAATTCGATCAACCGATTGGTGGAAGCTTTCCAGGTGACCAGCGTGCGGTAGTTCGTGACAAACCACGACATCGCGTCCTGCACCTGTCCGAAGGCCGTGGCGACCTGCATCATCCCGCCCAGCGTGAGCGTGCCGCCAAAGTAGCGCGGCGCCGACACCAGAAACGGGAAGATGATGGCGAACTGCGCGTAGCCGGAACTGGCGAAGGTCAGGCGCCGCGTGTAATCCATCAACTGATTCCAGTTGGTGCGAATGCGTTCGAAACGGCCCCGCAGGATGGCTTTCTCGGTGGGCTCGCCGCGGTACAGGGCGATGCTCTCGCTGTTCTCGCGCACGCGCACGAGCAGGAAACGGAAGTACGCCTCGTAACGCTCCTGCTGGAACGACAGCCCGATCAGCGGCCGCCCCACGAAGTGGATGATGACCGAGCCCACGATCGAGTACAGCAGCGCAAACCACACCATGTAGCCAGGAATCACAAAGTCGTGCCCGCCCAGGCTGAACGCCAGGGGCCCCGACACCGCCCACAGGATGCCGAAGAACGACACCAGCGTAACGGCCGAATTCAGGAAGCCCAGCGCCAAGGTGAGCGTCGCATCGGTGAAGGTACGCAGGTCGTCGGCAATCCGCTGGTCGGGGTTGTCAGCGCTGTGCGTCTGTTCCAGGCGGTAGAACGCCTGCTTGCCAAGCCAGTCGTCGAGAAAGCTGCCGGTAATCCACGTCCGCCAGCGCATCTGCAACATCATCGAGTAGTACAGCCGCATGATCGAACCAATGATCAGCAGCGCGGCAATCCATGAGAAACGCAGCAACTGCGCCCAAAACTCGGCGTAGTTTTTCTGCTCGAGCGCGTTGTAGAAAAGCCGGTTCCAATCGGTGAACAACACGTTCATGAACACCAGGAACAGGTTCAGGCCAATCACCAGCGCCAGCAACCCCCAGGCCTTGTGGCGATCTTCCGAAAACCAGTACGGGCGAATCAGTTGCCAAGTCTCCGAGAGATTCAACCGCCCATGGTGGACGGTCAGTTCGGAGATGGAATCCTTGTGAGAATCGGGCGTGGCGGCGGTGCGCGGTGTCGTCATGGCGAGGGCGTTGGCGCAACAGAAAGAGAATCAGACGTCGTGCGCGCCACAGGGGTTCCGCGCACGACGTGGCGATGCGTTACCGAGCGCTACCCGGAGCGACGGCCGATGGGCTCAAGCGTCAGCCAGCGCCGCCTGCAGCGCGTACGACAGTGCCGGCAACTTGGCCGTGATCTCGGCCATGCGCGCGGTATCGGGCGAGCGCTGCTCGGGGCCCCACACGGCTTCTGGAAAATGCGTATCCCACCGATAGCGCGGGATGACGTGCCAATGCAGATGCGGCACGAAATTGCCGAAGCTGGCGAGGTTGATCTTGTCCGGCGCCAGTTCGGCGCGCAGCACGCGCTCGACCTTGGTGACGAGGTCCATCAGCCAGTACCGATCGGCATCGGACAAATCGGTCTGCTCGGCCACGTGGTCATTCCAGATAACGCGGCAGAAGCCCGGAAAGCGCGCGTGCTCGACCAGCACCACGCGCGCCTTGGCATTACGCCAGACGGGCTCACCGCCGTCCGCCTCGCACAGCGCGCAGCCGGGCGTCCGCTCGCTCATCGTCAAACCAGCACTCGTTCGATGCCGCCGGCGTTGGCCTGGGCAACGTAGTCCTGCAACCATGTTTCGCCGAGCACGTGACGCGCCATCTCGACCACGATGTAGTCGGCCTGCACCGAGACATCCTCGGTGTAGCGCGACAGGCCCTGCAGACATGCCGGGCAGCTCGTGAGGATCTTTACGTCGCCGTTGAATGCCTCGCCGCTCTGGCCGCTGGTCTGGCCGAGACTGCGCAGCTTGTCCGCGCCCTTCTGCATCTCCTCTTCCTTGCGGAAGCGGACCTGCGTGGAAATGTCGGGGCGCGAAATCGCCAGCGTGCCCGACTCGCCGCAGCAGCGATCGTTCTTCTCGATCGCGCGGGTCTGGCCATCGGCACCGATGTTGCCGCCCATCAGCTGGTTGACCAGCTTGGTGGGGTCCATGGTCTTGATCGGGGTGTGGCAGGGGTCGTGGTACATGTACCGCGTGCCCTGCACACCGTCGATCTTCACGCCCTTCTCCAACAGGTATTCGTGAATGTCGATGATCCGGCAGCCCGGGAAGATCTTGTCGAATTCATACCCGGCCAGCTGGTCGTAGCAAGTGCCGCAGCTCACCACCACCGTCTTGATGTCGAGGTAATTGAGCGTGTTGGCCACGCGATGGAACAGCACGCGGTTGTCGGTGACGATCTTCTCGGCCTTGTCGAACTGACCGGTGCCGCGCTGCGGATAACCGCAGCACAGGTAGCCCGGCGGCAGCACCGTTTGCACGCCGGCGTGCCACAGCATTGCCTGCGTGGCCAAGCCCACCTGCGAGAACAAGCGCTCCGAGCCGCAGCCCGGGAAGTAGAAGACCGCCTCGCTATCCGGCGTGGTCGCCTTGGGGTTGCGGATGATCGGGACGATCTCGTTGTCCTCGATATCCAGCAACGCGCGCGCGGTCTTCTTGGGCAGGTTGCCCGGCATCTTCTTGTTGATGAAGTGAATCACCTGCTCGCGCACCGGCGGCTTGCCCACCGTGGCGGGCGGACGAGCGGTCTGCTTCTTGGCGAACTTCTTCAGGATGTCGTTGCCCAGACGCTGCGCCTTGTAGCCCCAGTCAAACATCACCTTGCGCGTGAAGTTGATCGTCTCGGGGTTGGTCGCGTTCAAATAGAACATCGCTGCTGCGGTGCCGGGATTGAACTTCTTCTGCCCCATCTTGCGCAGCAGGTTACGCATGTTCATCGACACATCGCCGAAGTCGATCTTGACCGGGCACGGCGTCACGCACTTGTGGCACACCGTGCAGTGGTCGCCCACGTCGGCAAACTCTTCCCAGTGCTTGACCGACACGCCGCGGCGCGTCTGTTCTTCGTACAGGAAGGCCTCGATTAGCAGCGATGTGGCGAGGATCTTGTTGCGCGGGCTGTACAGCAGGTTGGCGCGCGGCACGTGCGTGGCGCACACCGGCTTGCACTTGCCGCAGCGCAGGCAGTCCTTGATCGACTCCGAGATGGCGCCGATGTCGCTCTGCTGCATGATGATCGACTCGTGCCCCATTAGGCCGAACGACGGCGTATAGGCGTTGCGCAGATCAGCAGCCAGACCTTGCGGGTCGTTGATGTCGCGCAGCAGCTTGCCCTTGTTGAAGCGCCCATTCGGGTCGACACGGCGCTTGTAGGCAGCAAAGTCGGCGATTTCTTCGTCGGTCAGGAATTCCAGCTTGGTAATGCCGATCCCGTGCTCGCCGGAGATCACGCCGTCCAGCGAACGCGCCAGCGTCATGATGCGGGCCACCGCCTTGTGGGCGTCCTGCAGCATGTCGTAGTCATCCGAGTTGACGGGGATGTTGGTGTGCACGTTGCCGTCACCGGCGTGCATGTGCAGCGCCACGAACACGCGGCCGCGCAGCACTTTCTTGTGGATCGCCTGGGCCTCGTCAAGGATCGGCTTGAACTCGCCGCCGTTGAATATCTTGCGCAGCTCGGCGCGAATCTCCGCTTTCCACGACACGCGGATCGTACGATCCTGCAGCAGGTGGAACAGGTTCGCCTCGGGCTGATTCACCAGACGGTCATCGATGGTCTGCGCGAGGTAACCCAGGCCGAGGCCAATGAGGCTGGCGCGCGCCGTGGTGACCGGCGTGTCGAGATGGTCCAGCAGATATTGCCAACGCGCACGCGTGGCACGCAGCAGTTGCTGCGCCTGTTGCACGCGGTCTTCCAGCAGTTCTGCGCTGGGGATCTCGTTGGCGTCGTCGGTGCGGCCTAGCGGCAGGTTGCTGCCAGCAAAGAAATCGAGCAGCGCGTCGGTCAGCTTGAGCTTGTTCTTGATCGACAGCTCGATGTTGATGCGCTCGATTCCGTCGGTGTACTCGCCCATGCGATTGAGCGGAATCACCACGTCTTCGTTGATCTTGAAGGCGTTGGTGTGCTTCGCAATCGCCGCCGTACGCGAGCGGTCCAGCCAGAATTTCTTGCGTGCCTCGGGGCTCACGGCCACGAAACCTTCGCCGCTCTTGCCGTTGGCCAGGCGGATCACCTCCGACGTGGCGCGCGCCACGGCATCATCGTCGTCGCCGACGATGTCACCGATCAGCACCATCTTCGGAAACGCGTTGCGCTTGCTCTTGGTGGCGTAGCCGACCGCGCGCAGATAGCGCTCGTCCAGGTGCTCCAGACCCGCGAGGATCGCGCCGCCGGGCTTCTTGGTCTCGGCGTCGAGGTAATCCTTGATCTCGACGATGCTCGGGATCGCGTCACGCGCCTGGCCGAAGAACTCCAGGCACACCGTGCGAATCGACTTGGGCATGCGGTGCAGAATCCAGCGCGCGCTCGTGATGATGCCGTCGCAGCCTTCCTTCTGCACGCCGGGCAGGCCGGCGAGGAACTTGTCGGTGACGTCCTTGCCGAGCCCTTCCTTGCGGAACTTGCGGCCTTCGATGGTCAGCGTCTCGGTGCGCAGCAGCTTGGCACCGACCGGCGCGTTGCCGTCGAACCACTTCAGCTCGAAGGTGACGACCGGCGCATCGTGGATCTTGCCGAGGTTGTGATTGAGGCGCTGGACTTCCAGCCAGTTGCCGTCCGGGTCAACCATGCGCCACCAGGCGAGGTTGTCCAGCGCGGTGCCCCACAGCACAGCCTTCTTGCCGCCCGCGTTCATGGCAACGTTGCCGCCAATGCACGACGCGTCGATCGAAGTCGGATCCACGGCGAAAACGAGGCCGGCCTTCTCCGCCGCATCCGCCACGCGGCGCGTCACCACGCCGGCGCCCGAATAGATGGTCGCCACGGGATGGTCAACGCCAGGGAGGTCGGTCATCTCGACCGCATCCAGACGCTCCAGCTTTTCCGTATTGATGACGGCCGAGAACGGCGTGAGCGGCACGGCGCCGCCGGTGTAGCCGGTGCCGCCTCCGCGCGGGATGATGGTCAGACCCAGCTCGAAGCAGCCCTTGACGATGCCGGCAATCTCTTCTTCCGTATCGGGCGTGAGCACGACGAACGGATATTCGACCCGCCAGTCGGTGGCGTCGGTCACGTGCGACACGCGCGACAGGCCGTCGAACTTGATGTTGTCCTTGGCGGTGACGCGGCCGAGCACTTTCTGGGCGCGGCGGCGCAGGTCATACACCTGGGCGAATTCTTCCTGGAACGCCTTGACGGCGCGGCGGGCGTGCACAACCAGTTGCTCGACCTTGCTGGCGCGCTCGTCGCCCACCGGGTCGTGGTGCGAATCGTGATCGGCCACGCGGCGCTTCTCGATCTCCGCCAAGCGGTGATTGAGTGCGTCGATCAGCATCTGCCGGCGCTTCGGGTTGTCGAGCAGGTCGTCCTGCAGATACGGGTTGCGGCGCACCACCCAGACGTCGCCCAGCACTTCGTACAGCATGCGTGCCGATCGGCCGGTGCGACGCTCGGCGCGCAGTTCGTCCAGGATCTGCCACGCAGACTCGCCCAGCAAACGGATGACGATTTCCCGATCCGAGAACGAGGTGTAGTTGTAGGGAATCTCGCGCAGCCGGGGCGCAGCGTCCTGCGCCGTGAGTTTGGCGTCGATCAGAAGTGGGGCATTCATGGCGTGCCGCTGGGGAGGGAGGGCGCGGCAAAGAGGACCCAAGCCGCGCGGTCTTTAAAGGGCGATTGTACTGCAACGCGCGTCGTTGATGCGTCGCAGCAACGGTATCCCTGCCAGTGATATGGGCGGCAAAACCGTCGCGTTTTCAATAGCTTGCGAAAAGCACAAGACGGCCCAAGTGACGCAAGAACCACGCAAACGTCACATCATCACGCTCTTGATCCAGCCCAGGATGCCGTGCCAGAAGCCGTCGGGCAGCGTCATCAGGGCCGCAGTCATGGCCAGATAGCGTAGGAATTTGCCGATCGCCATGTACATGACGCTGGGCCAGAACTTCAGGCGCAGCCAGCCGGCCAGCGTGCAGAGCGGGTCGCCGATGCCTGGCAGCCACGACACCAGCAGCGACATCGGCCCGATGCGGCGCATCCAGCGGAAGTATTTTTTGTCGAGCGGGGGCTCACGGTGGCGCTTGGGATGCGGCACGTGCTGGGCGTGCTCGGCGTTGTGCTCACGGCGGCGGCGCGCAAGGTGGTAGCGCACCAGCGCCAGCTTGGCCGCGTAGCCCATCCACCAGTCGACCACGCCGCCCAGCGTGTTGCCGAGCGTGGCCACTACGATGGCCGGCCAGAACATGTCCGGATTGAGCTTGATGTACGCAAAAACCGCCGGTTCGGAGCCCAGCGGCAAGAGGGTCGCCGAGACGAAACTGACGACGAAGATGGCAGGTAGCCCGACCTTTGGCAGGGCGAGCGTGGCAAAAAGCGTGTCAATCCACTGTTCCATGCAATCGATTGTAGAGGGCGAGCGGCCGCGGCGTCGCTTGGAGGCCGCCCTAGCCGCTCAGGCGAAGAACAGATAGGCGACAAGCACGGCGCCGATCAGACCGACCAAGTCGGCCCACAGCCCGCAGACCAGTGCGTAACGGGTGTCCTTGATGCCGACGCTGCCGAAGTACACGGCCAGCACGTAGAACGTGGTCTCGGTCGAGCCCTGGATGATGGCGGCCAGCTTGCCCTGGAATGAATCGACGCCGTAAGTGGTCATCACGTCAACCATCAGGCCGCGCGCACCGGCACCGGACAGCGTCTTCATCAGCCCCACGGGCAGCGCGGGCACAAACCGCGTGTCGATGCCCAGGTGCGCGAACAGCGCAGAAAGCCCTTGCATCAGAAAATCCATGCAACCCGCCGCACGAAACACGGCGATGCCCACCAGCACCGCCACCAGATACGGGACGATGCCGATCGCCACCTGGAAGCCGTCCTTGGCGCCATCGACAAAGGTTTCGTAAACGTTGATGCGACGAATTGCCCCGCATACCAGGAACGCCACCACGATGGTGAGGATGGCGCCCGCGCCGATCAGGCCGATCCAGGCCGCCATCTGCTGCGGCGGAAACTGGCGCAGCCAGGCAAACAGCAGCCCCATTAGCGCGACGAAGCCCCCGAAATACGCCAGCAGGGCTGGTTTGAACAGGTTGATGCGCTGATACCACGCCACCGCCGCAATGCCCGCGCAGAAGCCGATGAACGTGGACAGCAAGGTCGGCAGAAAGATGTCTGCCGCGTTGAAACCGACCAGGCCCTGCTTGACTGCCATGGCCTGCCGGATGGCGATGACGGACGTCGGCACCAGCGTCACCCCCGCCGTGTTGAGCACCACGAACATCAACTGCGCATCGCTGGCGCGCTGCGGCTGGGGGTTGATCTGCTGCAACTCGCGCATGGCCTGCAGGCCGAGCGGCGTGGCGGCGTTGTCCAGGCCGAGCACGTTGGCCGACACGTTCATCATCATCGCGCCGTTGGCGGGGTGGCCGGCCGGCACGGAAGGAAACAGGTGCCGCATCAGCGGGTTCACGAGCCGCGCGAACAGATCGACCACGCCAGCGCGCTCGCCCACGCGCATGATGCCCAGCCACAACGCCATCATGCCGGTCAGGCCGATCGCAATTTCGAAGCCGGTGCGCGCGGCATCGAACATGCCGGTCAGCATGCGGGAGAAAACCTCCATGTCGCCCTGCACGACCTGCACGCATGCGGTAACGAAGGCAACGAGGAAGAAGGCGAGCCAGACGAGGTTCAGGGCCACGGAGGTTGCGCGTTGGAATCGGACAAGCCGGTCATTGTGCCTGCGGCGGCGTCTCGATCGGATGGATCAGGTGGAAGTTGTCGTAGTCGACTGACGTGACGCCGCCCTCGTCGCGGATCAGGTCGGCATAGCGATAGTTCCAGCGGATCTCGTCATGCCGCCAGGAATAGCGCGCCTGCACGGTTTGCGCGGCGGTTTCGTCGGCGCCCTCGATGGTGAGCAGAAGCAAGGCATCACCCGCCGCGAGCGATTCTGCTGTGGCGCCATGCAGCGGGCTGGCTTCGTCGATCACGTGCATCATCACCCAGCCCAGCAGGAAGATCGGATGCTCGCTGCGCTCAAGCTTCAGGTCGTGAATCTTGTAGATCGAGTAGCCCTCGGGCGAAACCTCGTCCTGCATCAGGCGCAGCCGGGCGGTGGCCTCTGCGATGACATTCTGGCGCGCATTGGCCGCCCGCAGCATCAGCGTGGATCTGCCGTTGAGCGGCCGCACGACAACATTGCGCGCAAACATGATCTTGGCGCGCGGGCGCGAGAAGCGCGCAAATACCAGCCCCGTCGCCATGGCAATGCCCGACATGCCGATGAAGATCTCCAGTGTGGCGATGACGTGGGCGTAGAGCGTTTGCGGGTGCATGTCGCCGTAACCGACCGTGGCCAGGGTCTCGACGCTGAAGAAGAATGCCCCCACGAAGCCGGGCGGCGACTGGTTCGCAATCGCGCCGTCACCCAACGAATACAACCCCGCGAATACCGCATTGAGCGCCAGGAACAGCGTGGCCAGCAGCGCGAAGAAGGTCGGCCAGTTGACTTCAAGCGCGTGGTGATAGAGGTCACGCCAGCCTAGCGGCGGCATGCCGTAGGCAATGACGTGCTGGGTGCCGGACCAGACTTTTCGGCCCCGACGCGCGCGTCCGGCACGCTCGGAGGAAGACGACGGGGTGTTCATGGTGGCCTCTCGCCCGAGTGTGCTTTTAGCTGCGTCCGCTATCGACGTCGTCGGCGCCGCTGACAGTGCCGGGCAAGTGTACAGATCACCCCAGGTCTCGATCAAGAATCGCCTGGCCTTGGCCGAGGCGACCGGTATGACGTGCGCCTGCGCGATGGCCGATGGCTTGACTGGGGCTTACACCACCTGGACAACGCTGCGCAGTCCCGCGATGACCTGCACGGCGCCGAACCCCGCGATGGCGAGCGCGGACAGCCGCGTGATGCCGGGGATGAATGACGCTGGCATCCTCACGCGCAGCGCCGCGGTCGCGCCACTCAGGCAAAGCCACCATGCAGCCGAGCCGGCGAAGACGCCGACGACCATCTGCGCAACGGTGAGCCATCCCGCACCTTCGGCCGACGCATGTGCCTCGGCCGACGGCCCGAGCGCTGCGAAGATCGCCACGAACGATAGGATCGTCAGCGGGTTCGACAGGGTCAGTACGAATGTCGTCAGGAATTCGCGCGCATTGGCGACGGCCTGCGTATCACCTGCGGCATCCGTCGCAGCAAGCCCGGTGGAGGATGCGCGCGCGGTCGACCACGCCAGCCATACGAGAAACGCACCGCCTGCTATTTTGAGCACCAGCGTCAGCGCAGGGAGCGCAGCAACGATGCCGGCGACACCGAGCGCACCAAGCAGTCCGTACAGGGCATCTGCGCACGCGGCGCCGAGGCCCGTCGCCAGTCCCGAGCGGAACCCACGGTTCAGGCTGCGCTGGATGCACAGCATACCGATCGGGCCGACCGGCGCGGCAATACAGAACCCGATCATGGTGGCCTTGATGAACAGCACTTGCACGCCCTCCCACAGTGGTTTGTTGTGTAGGTCTCATCGTAGGCACCGCGGCATCCTGGCGGAATCATGTTTTTAAGGCAAAATCGCCCATTCCCCTTAAAAATTGCAACCACAATGGACGATCTGGACTGGAAGCTGCTAGATCTGCTGCAGCACAACGGCCGCATGACGTATACAGAGCTTGCGAGACACGTGAAGCTGTCGGTGCCGACCGTCACGGAGCGCGTGAAGCGTCTGGAAGACGCCGGCGTGATTGAAGGCTACGTGGCGCGTGTGAATCCCGTTGCCGCGGGCTACCCGGTCAGCGCGCTAATTGGTATCACCGTTGCGCAACCCGCGAAGGCCAAGTTCCTCAAGCTGCTCGAGACGATTCCCGAAGTATTGGAATGCCACCATGTGACCGGCGCAGATTCCTACGTGATGCGGCTTGCAGCGAGGAGCGTCGCGGATCTGGAGCGGTTGATCGAACGGATCAACCTGTATGGTGAAACACGCACCTCGATCATGATGTCGACGCCAATCGCAGCGCGTGCGCTTGGACGACCGCGTACGACACAGGCATGACATTGCCGACGCGGCCGTCTTCGGCTCGCACCCGTCAGCCCCTGAGCCGCACCAACAGCGGGCGCGCCAGTGCAAAAGACGCCGCGTGATAGGCTTACGGGCTCTGTTCACGTCCAACCCGGTCCGCACCATGGCCATCGATTACCTCAAGAAAATCCTGACCGCGAAGGTCTATGACGTCGCGCTGGAAACCGAGCTGAAGTTCGCGCCTAACCTGTCGGCGCGCACCGGCAACCGCGTCTACCTCAAGCGCGAGGATGACCAGCCGGTGTTCTCGTTCAAGCTGCGCGGCGCCTACAACAAGATGGCCTCGCTCACAGCGGCCGAGCGCAAGCGCGGGGTGATTACGGCATCGGCGGGCAACCACGCGCAGGGCGTGGCCTTCAGCGCGGCCCGAATGGAGTGCAAGGCCGTGATCTGCATGCCGGTGACGACGCCGCAGCTGAAGATCGACGGCGTGCGCTCCCGTGGCGGCGAATGGGTCGATGTCGTGCTGCACGGCGAGAGCTATTCCGACGCGTACAGCCACGCCGCCAAGCTGCAGGAAAAGCACGGCTACACCTTCGTGCACCCGTTCGACGATCCCGACGTGATTGCCGGCCAGGGCACCATCGCCATGGAAATCCTGCGTCAGCATCCGCAGCCCCTGCATGCCATCTTCTGCTCGATCGGCGGCGGCGGGTTGATCTCGGGTGTTGCGGCCTACGTGAAGGCCGTGCGGCCAGACGTCAAGGTCATCGGCGTGCAGAGCGTGGATTCCGACGCGATGGCGCGCTCGGTGGCCGCCGGCAAACGCGTCGAACTGAAGGAGGTCGGACTGTTTGCGGACGGCACGGCGGTGAAGCTGGTCGGCAAGGAGACGTTCCGCCTGACACGGGAACTCGTCGACGAGATCATCACCGTGGATACAGATGCCATCTGCGCGGCGCTCAAGGACGTGTTCCAGGACACGCGCAGCCTGCTGGAGCCGTCGGGCGCGCTGGCGCTGGCCGGCCTCAAGCAGTATGCCGAGACCCACAAGCTGAAGAACGAATCGCTCGTGGCCGTGGCCAGCGGCGCGAACATGAACTTCGACCGCCTGCGCTTCGTGGCCGAACGCGCCGAGGTGGGCGAGGCACGCGAAGCCGTGTTTGCCGTGACGATTCCGGAAGAGCGCGGCAGCTTCAAGCGCTTCTGCGAGTTGGTCGGCTGGTCGCGCAACGTGACGGAGTTCAACTACCGCATTGCCAGCAAGGACGCCGCGCATATCTTCGTGGGCGTGCAAATTGCGTCGCGCGCAGAGGGCGACAAGATTGCCGAGAACTTCCGCAAGCACGGTTTCCCAACGCTCGACCTGTCGAACGACGAACTGGCCAAGCAGCACATCCGCTACATGGTGGGCGGCCGCTCGCCGCTGGCGGAAAACGAGCATCTCTACCGCTTCGAATTTCCAGAGCGGCCCGGCGCGCTGATGAAGTTCCTCTCGAGCATGAGCCCGAACTGGAACATCAGTCTGTTCCACTACCGGAATCAGGGCGCGGATTCGAGCAACATCCTCGTCGGCATCCAGGTACCGAAGAACGAGAAGCGCGAGTTCAAGGCGTTCCTCGCCACGCTGGGCTATACCTATTGGGACGAAAGCGAGAACCCCGTCTACAGCCTGTTTTTGTGATGAGCAACCAACCCGAACATTCGCCGCTGGGAAAGACTTCCGCCTACAAAACGGAGTACGACCCGAGCCTGCTGTTTCCGATCCCGCGCCAGGGCAAGCGCGACGAGATCGGCCTGGCCGCCGGCACGCCTCTGCCCTTTTTCGGCGTGGACCTCTGGAACCTGTACGAGCTGTCGTGGCTGAACCTGCGCGGCAAGCCGCAGGTGGCGCTTGGCACCGTGATCGTGCCGGCCGATTCGCCCAACATCGTTGAATCGAAGTCGTTCAAGCTGTATCTGAATTCGTTCAACCAGACGAAGGTGGCGTCGCACGAAGCGCTGCAGCAGTTGATCCACCACGATCTGTCGGAAGCGTGCGGCGCGCCGGTGCAGGTCCGCATCGTCACGCACGAGGAATTTGCCCGGCAACGCATGGGCGAACTCGACGGCCTGCTGCTCGATCGCCTGGACATCGAAACCGACGTCTACCAGCCCACGCCCGAGCTGCTGCATGCCGATGAGGAAGAAAGCCCAGTCGAAGAAACGCTGGTGTCGCACCTGCTGAAGTCCAATTGCCTTGTGACGGGTCAGCCGGACTGGGGCAGCGTGCAAATCCGCTATGTGGGTGCGCCGATCAATCAGGAAGGGCTGCTGAAATATCTGATCTCGTTCCGCGAGCACAACGAGTTTCACGAACAATGCGTGGAGCGGATCTTTACCGACATCCTGCGCCAGTGCCGGCCCGTCAAGCTGGCCGTGTATGCGCGCTACACGCGGCGCGGCGGCCTGGACATCAACCCGTTCCGCACCAACTACAACACGCCGTGGCCAGATAACCTGCGCAATGCACGTCAGTAAGCGCTGACGCTACGCAAGACATACGAGGCGCCTTCGGGCGCCTTTTTTCTTGCCTGGGCGATCCGCCAAACGGGCATACGCCCCTCGTCCATTTTGTGGACGCCAACGCCCTGTCGTTTCACGTTCGCTCGCCTATAGTGGTATCCGCAGTACGCCACCCGGGGGAAATCGTGAAGGGCCCATCCACTTTTGGTGGACAGGGCGCTCTCGACGGGGGACATACCATGACGAAAACGCCATGGAAGCCGCAAGGTGGGTCAACCCACGCGGTTACGTGCGCATGCCTGCTGCTCTGCGGCGGGCCGGTCCTCGCACAGACCAACGAGCCGGTGGACGACAAGCCACCCAGCCTGGAAGCGCTGCAGCGCGAGCTTGCCGATACGCAGGCGCGCCTGCAGGAACTCAAGCGCTCGATCCAGCAACAGGAAACGCACCTGCGGCGCATGCGGCGCGCGCTCGGCATGAGCGAGGGCCGACTCGACACCGTGCGCGGTGCCGGCGCTCCCGGCGCGGCGGGCGATGCATCGCAAATTGCGCAGAACGACGACACCGGCACCACGCCAGTCGGCAAACCGCCGGAGCCGCCTGACCGCCCGCCACGCATCGCGCAGATCTTCGATGAGCCCAGCGCACTCACACCGCCGGGCAAGGTGGTCGTCGAGCCGTCATTGCAGATGGCGTATTCGTCGTCCGACCGCGTGGCGCTGGTGGGCTACACCATCATCCCCGCGCTGCTGATCGGGCTGATCGACGTACGGCAGGTCAAGACCACCACGCTCACCGGCACGGTGGCGGTGCGCTATGGCCTGGCACGGCGCTGGGAACTGGAAGCGCGCGTGCCCTATGTTTACAGCGCGAGCGACACCGTCAGCCGCGAATTGTTCACCGGCACGGCCACGGACAACGCCTTCAGCTCGCACGGGCGCGGCATCGGCGATGTGGAACTGACCGCGCGCTACCAGATCAATGCGGGCGGCGTCGACAAGCCGTTCTACATCGGCTGGCTGCGCTTCAAGACGCGCACCGGCAAGGATCCGTTTGACGTCACCACCGATTGCGTGACGCGCTGCGTGAGCAATACCACGGGCACCGGCCTGCCTCTGCAGCAGCCCACGGGCTCGGGCTTCTTCGCCGTTCAGCCGGGGCTGACGTGGCTGTTCCCGACAGACCCGGCTGTGTTCTTCGGCAGCATCAGCTACCTGCACAATTTCGAGCGCAAGGATGTCAGCCTGAACCTGGTGGACGGCTCGAAGCAGTTCCTGGGGAACGTAAAGGCCGGCGACATCATCGGCCTGAACTTCGGCATGGGGCTGGCGCTGAACGAGAAGGCATCGTTCTCGATTGGCTACGACCAGAGCATCATCGCGCCGACCACGCAGAACGGCCAGCGCGTGCCTGGCTCGGTGCGCACGATTCTCGGCACGTTGCTGGTTGGCTATTCTTACCGGCTCTCGCCCAAAATGACGCTGAACCTTTCGGTGGGGGCAGGCCTGACGCGCGACACGCCGGACCTGACCGTCACGCTGCGTCTGCCGATCCAGTTCTAGCTCAGTGCAGCAGGGTGACGACGTTGGCCAGGGCGCCCTGCAGCACGTTGGAGAGATTCAGCTGACGGAACTGCGGCAGGCTGTTGACCGCCGCGTTGATGGTCGTCACCGCTTGCAGCGTCTGGTTGTTCAGACTGTTCTGGATGACCGTGGCCGCCGCTGCCGCCCCCGCCGCCACATCGGGCGGCGCAACATTGTTCGGGCCGTTCTGCACAAGATTGACCGTGTTGACCACCGAGGCCAGTTGCTGCGCCTGCGTGGCCGTCATGCGTGCCACATCGGGGATGTTCACCGATGCGCTCGCCACCAGATCGCCGTTGACGTAGACCGCTCGGTCGATGCCGAACGAGATGTGCAGCCCCGCAAGCGAGGGCACATCGAAGCCGCCGCGCATGTCGTCGAGCTTGTCTTCGGACACGGCGTGCCAAGCATGGACGGGATTGTTATCCAAGCCATCCATGTCAGCCGCACACGCATGCCCAGCCGCAGCGAGCGCGAACCATCCAACAGCCCGCGCCACCTTGCCAAACCGCTTCATGATGCCCTCCTGCCGAACTATCGGGCCGCCACGCAGACGACGCTCAGAAGTCGGTCGGACCATGCTTGGGAACGACGATATTCCCGAGGCCGCTGCGGTCCATGCCTTCCTCCAGCGGCGCACGCGGTGCCACGCGCCAATCCGATGCGGCGTTGAACATCGCCCCCGACTCGCGGTTGTGGACGACGAACAGCAAATGGTTGTCCCACATGCTCTCGAAACTCGCACGCGGAATCGCACGCGTGCCCATGGCCGGATCGCCCACCAGCACACGCCCTTCTTGCACACCCTTGACCACCACGAAGTGGTGATAGCCGTTCTCGGTCAACAGCACGATGGCCGGCAAGTGCGCGTCCTTCAATGCATCCAGCGGCTGCTCGAAACCATCGGCCTCAAAGCCCAGAGAAGCCAGATAGCGTTTGATGTCGAGCAGCGAAAAGCCTTCTCGCCGGATCTTCTCCTGGTTGCCATGTTCGTACATGGCCTGGAACACGGTCTGCTCGCTCACCGGATAGCCGTACTGATACGTGAGCAGCGTCGCCACCGCGGCCGACCCGCAACTGAAGTCGAAACGCTGATGCACGGTACGCAGATAGCGCTCGGCCTTCATGCTCGTCACCGGCACGGCATAGGTGCCCCCGCCCGTGCCGAGCATGTCGATCGCGCCCGCCAACGCGGGCCCACACATCAGTGCCATCAGCACTGCACCGCACGTCTTGCGCATCATTCCGCCCTTCGCAAGCTCAAGGCCGGAACTGCACGTTGACGATGGTGGCGTTCTGGATCAGCACGTTCGCTCCGCTGTTCTGGATGACCGTGGGGATCCCGCTGGCATTGGCAAACGAGCCGTCGCGCACGATGTTCGACCCCGTCGCCACATTCACGGCGGCGTTGTCGCTCACGGTGCCCGACAGGCGCGCGTCATTGACGGTCTGGTAGAGATCCTGCGTGCCGCCGCGATAGCTGTCGAGCCGATCTGCTCCCACCGCATGACCGAACCCAGGCACCGACACGGCCGCGGCGACCGGGGGACGCACCGCTTCCGTATTGGCTGTCTGAGCACCGTCTGCGATTGACGCATCGTCCGCCGCCATCGCCGCTGCCGCTGGCCACACTGCCAGGCCGCATGCCAACCACCATGCCGCCCATCCTGCTGTGGTTCTTCTGTCGGATCGCATCGAATATCTCCTCTACGCTCCAACTGCGGGCCGGACCACCGATGCAGTCCGGCCCCATCCACCGTCATGCGCGAAGCTTCATCGCTTGCGCCGCGGCACTTCCCCGCTCATGCCCATACCGGGCTATTTGCCCACATTCAGGTTCGCCTGCACGTTGATGCTTTGCTGGATGAGGGAAGCAAAGCCGCTGTTCTGGTTCGCCACCATCACGCCTGCTGCAGACTGGCCAACGCTGGTCATGGCGTTGGACATGTTGAACGTACCTGCGTCCACCATGACCGTACCGCCCGCACCGCCCGTGCCGCCCACCGCACCATTGCCGACACCGCCATTGCCCACGCCGCCTGCACCGCCGGCCGCACCGACTGCACCCACGGCGCCATTGCCTGCCGTGGACGATGCTGCGCCGTTGGTGGCGCTGCCGTTGGTGGCGCTACCGCCTGCGCCGCCATTGCCTGCCACATTGGTAGCTGCACCGCCCGCGCCTGCCGCGCCGCCCGTGCTGCTACCGGTGGCACTGCTCGTGCCCGTGCCCGCACCGGCCGATGCCGTTGACGTACCGCTGGTGGTGGAGCCGCCAGCGCCGCCTGCACCGCCTGCCGAGGCACTGCCGCCGCCCGTGGCTGCGCCGCTGCCCTGATGGCGGTTCGCATCGCCACCGCTGGCGCTGGACGTACCGCCCGCACCGCCGCCACCGCCGCCGGCTGCGCTCGTGCTGCCCGCTGCGCCGCCAAGGCCTGCACCCAGGCTCGCCGACAGCGTGCCGGAGCTGCCGCCGGTACCGCCGCCGCCCGCATTGCCGCCAGCGGCTCCGCCATTGCCGCCGTTGCCGGCCATCGCGCCACCGTTGGTCGCGCTGCCGTGCGTGACGCTGCCGGAGCTACCGCCAGCGCCACCGCTGCCGCCTGCACCGCCAGCGCCACCGTTGCCGCCAGCGCCTGTGCCGCCGTAGCCGTATCCGCCACGCCCGCCGGCGCCGCCATTGGCCGTGCCGCCATTGTTGGTGGCGACGTTGCCGATGCCCGACACGCTGATGTTGGTGACGGTGCCATCCAGCTTGGAGACAGCAATTGCCTTGCTTGTGTTGAAGGAGTTGGTGAATGTTGCCGTTGCCATGCCGCCATTGTTGGCAGCGGCGGTGCCATAGCCGTCAGCGTTGGCCCAGCCGCTGTTGTCGCGGTTGCTGCCCTGGCTTTGGTTGTTGTGTTGATTCGAGTTATCCGTTGCCGTTGTGGTTGTGGTCGTTGCGGTATTCGTCGTCGTGTCTGTGCTGGTGTTGGTTCTGGTGATAGTCGACGTGTTGGTTTGGGTCTTGTCACCCGCCCCAGACGCCGTATTCCCGATGTCGGCCAATGCCACGCCAGAGACCCCCAATCCCATGGCGATCGCGGTGGCCAGTAAGGTCTTCTTCATAACGCACTCCATAAAGGTGAGAGGGACGGCTGGAAACGCAGCCAGTAAGGCCGGCGCGCTCTGCCTGTGGGAAAAACGTGACCCACCCCGGGGCGGCTCGTTCGCATAAACGGTGCCAACTTCCAGGCCCGCTCGACAGAACTGTTCTAAGCGTTTGAAAACGCAAAAGTTTCGCCGGCACGCGCGTACACAAGCGCTCGCCATGCCGGGCAATCGTGGCGGGACATGCAACTTTTGGAGGTCTGTTTGCGGCCCTTCGGTTACAGCGCTGATACACCGTCGTGACGCGCGGGCAACCATGGCATGCAAGGCCTTCTCGCCAAGACGCAAACCACGCGCACGCATGCGCTCAGTGTGGGTGTTTGAGAGGAGCGATTGGCTGGGTGTTTCAGGCGTGATACATCGGCGCATCGTCGCTCACATTGCGTGAGCGGTTGGTCGCGTTGGGCAAGCATGCCGCGGCGCACGTCCCCTCGAGTTGCGCGCCTTGAGGGCGTACGCACCGCTGACACGCAGCCGCGCGTGGCGGCCGGATTGCGAGCGCCCCCTATCGGCAAGACGCATGCGGGAAACGCGTCTCGATTTCTACGTCGGGCGTTGCCCAGGCAGGCGAAAAAAACTGCGCGCGGCAAGCATCGTCATGGCAACGAAAAGCCGCGCGCAACCCGTTCGCATTTCAATCGCGAAACCGCGCGCTCAAACTCACGCCGTGGCAGCCACCGTCAGCTTGAGTTCTTCGATCATGCGATCGCGCATGACGAACTTCTGCACCTTGCCCGTCACCGTCATCGGCATCTCGGTGACGAAGCGGATGTAGCGCGGAATCTTGTAGTGCGCGATCTGGCCCTGGCAGAACGTACGGATCTCATCTTCCGTGGCCTGCTGGCCGGGCTTGAGGACGATCCACGCGCAGACCTCTTCGCCGTACTTCGGGTCGGGCACGCCAAATACGTTGACGGCCTGCACCTTCGGATGCCGGAAGAGGAATTCTTCGATCTCGCGCGGGTAGACATTCTCGCCGCCGCGAATGAGCATGTCCTTCACGCGGCCGACGATGTTGCAGTAGCCCTCGGCGTCGAACGTTGCCAGATCGCCCGTGCGCATCCAGCCGTCATGGATGGAATCGGCGGTCTTGGCTTCGTCGTCCCAGTAGCCGAGCATGACGGAATAGCCCTTGGTGCACAGCTCGCCCTTCTCGCCCACGGGCACCACCTCTCCCGCGCCGTCCACCAGCTTGACCTGCAAATGCGGCTGGATGCGGCCGACGGTGGTCACGCGCTTGTCGAGCGGGTCGGTCACGGCGCTCTGGAAAGACACCGGGCTGGTCTCGGTCATGCCGTACGCGATGGTGACTTCGCGCAGGTTCAGTTCCGACACGACGCGCTTCATCACCTCGATGGGGCATGGCGATCCGGCCATGATGCCGCCGCGCAAGGTCGATACGTCAAAGCTCTTGAAGTCCGGATGATCGAGTTGCGCGATGAACATCGTCGGCACGCCGTGCAGTTGCGTGCAGCGTTCTTCCGCCACCGTGCGCAGCGTAGCGAGCGGATCGAACGCCTCGCCCGGGAACACCATGCACGCTCCGGTGGCCGTGCAGGTGAGCACCGACATGACCATGCCGAAGCAGTGATACAGCGGCACGGGAATGCACAGCCGATCGCCCTCTTGCAGATTCATCGCCATGGCAACGAAGCGGGCGTTGTTGACGACGTTCATGTGCGTGAGCGTGGCGCCCTTGGGTGCGCCGGTCGTGCCGCTGGTGAATTGAATATTGATGGCGTCGTCGGGCGACAGCGTGGCCGTGATGGCATCCAGCGCATCAATGGGTACGCTTTTTCCGCGCGCAATGACGTGGGCAAAGTTGAGCATGCCAGGCGTTTCGGCCTCGCCCATGCGGATGACCCAGCGCAGCGCCGGCAGCTTGGCGGCATTCAATGCGCCGGGCTGCGCGGTCGCCAGTTCGGGCGCGAGCGTCTGCAACATTTCCAGATAGCGCGAGGTCTTGAAGGCCTCAGCCGCCACGATGGCCTTGCAGCCGACCTTGTTGAGCGCGTATTCCAGTTCCGACAGCCGATACGCCGGATTGATGTTGACGAGGATGAGCCCCAGGCGGGCTGTCGCGAACTGCGTGAGCACCCATTCGACGCGGTTGGGGGACCAGATGCCGATGCGGTCGCCCCGCTCGAGCCCCAGCGCGTGCAGGCCGGCGGCCAGCGCATCGATCTGTTCGGCAAAGGCACGCCACGTCCAGCGCACGTTCTGTTCGCGAAACACGACCGCCTCGTCGTTGGGACAGCGGCGCACGGTTTCCGCGAGCAACGCCGAGACCGTCACGTGTGCCAGCGGCACCGCCGTGTCGCCCACCACATACGACGCACCGTTGCGCGGTCGCGCGTCGAAAACCTCACCAGCCATGGATGTCTCCTCCAATCAACGTTGGCCTTTTTGGGGCCTTGTTCTGAATGATTTGTAACCGCTGCTTCCACCGCAATTTGACGCAGCTTGACGTATTTGGCAATCCGTTGCCGGACGAACAATGACGCGGAACAATTGCTGCGCTGCAGCAGCAAAAATCGGCGGGCGCCGTCATCAACGCGCTAACATGCCGGCCTGATGTTTTGCGCTTTCTTGCACGTAGGGAATGACGATGATCGTAGTAGTGATGGGTGTTTCGGGTTGCGGCAAATCCACGGTGGGCCAGAAGATTGCCGAGCGGCTGGGCTGCGCTTTCCGTGATGGCGACGAGTTCCACTCCGAGGCCAACCGCGCCAAGATGCACGCCGGCATCCCCCTGAACGATGACGACCGCAAACCCTGGCTCGAATCCATCCGCGCCTACATGGACGAGAAGACGAGCACCGGGCAATCGCTGGTGGTGGCCTGCTCTGCTCTCAAGCAGCGCTATCGCGACGTGCTACGCGGCCCGGCCGGCAATGCCGAGTTCGTCTACCTGAAGGGCGACTTCGATCTGCTGCAAGGCCGCCTCGCCGCACGGAAAGACCACTTCTTCAACCCGAACCTGCTGCGCAGCCAGTTTGAGGCGCTGGAAGAGCCGACCGACGCCGTCATCGTCGACATCGCGCTGCCGCCCGAAGCCATCGTCGACGAGGCCATCACGCAACTGCAGGCACGCGCCGCGCACCGCCCGGCCGCCTGAACTCGCACGTGTTCGCGCGCTAACTGCGCGTGAGTTGTTGCAACACGGCCTGCACCTCGCCGTTGCACACGCGGCTCATGCGCTCCTGCTCGCGCGGGGTATCGATCTGTTCGTGCGCCTGCAAGCCGAGTTCGATCAGCGATTGCGCGCGGGGCAGCCAATGGCGCGTGAGCGCTGCCTGCAAATCTGCGGCAATGCGGTCCGGGTCTCCAAAGTAGAGCCGGCCGCCGTATTCGCTCTCGATCTCCTTGCGGATCACCTCGGCGGCGTGCGGCAGCACCGCGCGGTTCACAGCGACGTGCCGCAATTCGTGCTCGCGGATAGCGTTGTATGCACATGTGCCCGGCGCGAATTCGCGCGCCACGGTGACCCGAAAATTGTTCAGCAACAGCTCGACTGAGATAGACGGCCGCAGGCAGGTCGTGGCTGGCTGGGTGGCGATGGCCATGTAGCGGCTGTTGACGTCGAAGCGCGCGACCAGCGTCGCGTACGTCTTGCCCAGCACGCGCGCTGAGCGGTCGTATGGCGGTGCCTCCGCGGTGAGTTGTTCCACCGAGCGATCGTTGGAGAAGGACAGCGGCGTTTCGATGGCACGCACCTCCACGCGCATCGGGCCGAGCGCCTGGTCGCATGCCTTTAGCCAGTGCGATTTGTTGGCATTGAGTGCGGATGCGCCCGCCGCGCCGGTTGCGGCGGCGACATTTTCGATCGGCGCAAAACGCACGTCGGCGAGCCTCAGCCGATGCAGCCGACTCCACTGCCAAGCGCCGACCGCCACGGCCAGCACCACACCCAATACCACCACCCGACGCATGCTGGGCTCCCCGTTTGCGCATCCCGACTGGGCTACGCAGGGGCGCCGCAGGTCAGGTCATGCCGGTGTCAGTGCCACCGGTTCTCGATTCTCATGTTGGGCGGCAATCAGTCGTCTGATCTGCTCGCCCGATCGTTTGAGCGCTACGCGCGCCTCTGGAAGGAAAGGATAGAAGATCGGCCACACGTGCGGAAGCCGCCGCCCCATTTCTACCGAAACGGATACCCCGGCCGCCCGCGCGCGCTCGGCCATTCGGAGGGTATCGTCGCGTAGCACCTCGCTGGTGCTGACATAGCAGTGCAGTGTGGGCAGGCCCGTGAAATCGGCGTACAGCGGCGAGGCGAGCGGATGGTCCGTCGGTGCGCCCGAATCGCCAAGGTACAACGCCGCACCATGCGCCATCCACGCGCCGCGAAACATCACGTCGGATTCATCGTTGTCGATCAGGCTCTGGCCGGTGGCTGCCAGGTCCGTCCACGGCGAATACAGCACCGCGCCGGCCGGCAGCGGGTCCGCCGCATCGCGCAAGGCCACCAGCAGCGCCAACGCCAGCCCTCCCCCCGCAGAATCGCCCGCCACCACAATGCGCGATGGTGCCACGCCCTGCGCCAGCAGCGTGCGATACGTAAAGAGCGCATCTTCCACCGGCGCGGGAAATGGATGCTCAGGTGCCAACCGGTAGTCCGGCACGCACACACGGGCCTGCGCATGGGTGGCAAGACCAATGGTGATCGGGCGATGTGTGCGGGGGCTGCAGAAAAAATAGCCTCCGCCATGCAGATAAAGGACGACGGGCGCGTCTTCATGCAGGTCCGGATCAGCGGGTTCGATCCATTCGCCGGTGAGGCCATCGTCGTGGGTCCCAAGAGCCGGCACGATGCGCCAATCCGGCGGCAATTCCACGGGCGAAGGCATCTTGCGCTTCTCGGCATGCAGGCGCGTGGCGATGGGATCGAACGGCTCCCGCTCGGTCGGCTTCTTGACCTGGTTGCGCACCATCCTCGAGACGACCCAGTTCTGCCAGCTCATCGCGCAACCCTCCGCTGCAAAGTCCCAGCCTAGCGAGGATGCGCTGCCCAGACAATCGGTTCACACCCTGCTGGAACGCGGGTGTCCCCATATGGCAACGCCATCGCGCAGGCCGTAGCGTCAAACCACGTCAGGGTTCGCAGCCAGGGCACGCAGGCACAGGCGCTCCATCTCGCTGATCCATACCTCGGTTGCGGGCGGCCCGTCCTGCAGCAGCACGCGGTAGCGACGTGCGCCCCAGATGGCTTGCAGCATCGTCTGCACGAGTGCGTCGTCTGGCCGGGCAGGCAGATCGGGGCACGCGTCCAGCGCTTGGCGCCAGGCTGCGCTCAGTTCATCGAAGAAGCGCAAATGATGCTTGGGCTCGGCAATGCGGTCTTCACGCATCAGCATGGCGTGATCAAAGTACGGCGGATCGAGCGCCGGATCGCCGCAACTCAGCCTCACGAGGTGACGCACGCGGGCTGTCCAGGAGGCATCGATGCGTTCCGTCACCTCGCTCTGAATGCGGGCCAGCAGCACCTCGATGGTGTGCCGGACGTAGCCTGAGAGCAGCGCCTCCTTGTTCGGGAAGTACTCATACAGCGTGCCGACCGAGCAACCGGCTTCCAATGCCACCGCCCGCGTGGTCGCTGCCTGTGCGCCGTCGCGCCGCCAAATCCGAACAAATGCCTCGTAGATGGCCTGCACGGTGAACTTGGCGCGGCGCTGCGACGGCCGCTTCAGCGGTTTGGCGCGGGCGCTTTCGGCCTGCCCGTTTCCGAACCCGGCACCCGCCTGCCGACGATAGAGTGAAGCCATCCGCCCATCAATCCCGAGAATGGAGAAGACACCATGAACGCCCCGTACCAGCGGCTCTTCACGCGCAAGGATGCCCTAAACGAAAGCCGCCTGGAAAGCGCCGACACCGCGCCCGCCGCGGCGCCCGGCGAAGTCGTGCTGCGCCTGGACCGCTTTGCCCTCACTACCAACAACATCACCTACGCAGCCTTTGGCGACGCCATGCAGTACTGGTCGTTTTTTCCCACCGGCCACGATGGCTGGGGCCATATGCCTGTGTGGGGCTTTGCCGATGTGGTCAGCTCCGCCGTGGAAGGCGTCGACGTCGGCGAGCGCTTCTACGGCTACTTCCCGATCGCCACACATCTGCGCATGCAGCCCGAACGCGTCACGCCACGCGGCTTCTACGACGGCGCCGCGCATCGTCAGGCGCTCGTCTCCGCCTACAACCAATACACGCGCGTGTCGCAAGACGCCGCCTACGAGGCAGCGCTGGAGGACTACCAGATCCTCTATCGGCCGTTGTTCATCACGTCGTTCATGCTGGCGGATTTCCTGGTGGACAACGCTTTCTTCGGCGCGCGGCGCCTGGTCTTTTCCAGCGCATCGAGCAAAACGGCGTACGGCACCGCGTTCTGCCTGCAAGACACCCAAGGGCTCACGCTCACCGCGCTCACTTCTGGCGGCAATCGCGCGTTTGTCGATGGCCTTGGCTGCTACCACGATAGCGTCACGTACGATGCACTCGACACGCTCACAACTGACGTTCCCACACTCTACGTCGATTTCTCCGGCGACACGGCGTTGCGCCGGCGCGTGCATGAACACTTTGGCGACGCGCTCGTCTACGACTGCTTTGCGGGATCGGCGCAAAACACGGATTTCATCCAGGCCGCCGACTTGCCTGGCCCCGCGCCGCAGTTCTACTTCGCGCCCGTGCAAATCCGCAAGCGCAACGCCGACTGGGGGCCCGCCGTCGTCACCGAAAAGTTCAACGCCGCGCAGCGGCGCTTCATCCACCACGTGCGTGACCCAAAGCACGGTTGGCTCACGCTGATCCAGGAGCACGGCATGCCCGCAGCTCAGGCGCGCATTGCCGCACTGCATGCCGGCCGCACACACCCACGCGAGGGTTATGTCATCCGACTTTGAGACCGCCCTGCCATCGCGCCAAGGTCGAGCTTGGCATTTCCTTGCCCCGGCACATGACAAACAATCTATAAATTTATATATTATTGGAATCTAGATTGTTCTCTGCCCCACCCCTTTCCCATGTCGATCGATTTCGCACATTTCACCCCGGGCGCGGCCCTCGTCGGCGGCCTCATCATCGGGCTGGCGGCGGCCGTGCTGATACTGGGCATGGGCCGCATTGCCGGCATCAGCGGCATCCTCGGCGGGCTGTTGTTGCGTCCGCAGGGCGATATGGATTGGCGCATCGCGTTCCTGATCGGCCTGATGGGGGCGCCGGTGATTGCCGCACTGCTTGGTCGCCCTGTGGTTCCTGACATCGCCGCCGGCTGGGGCGAGGTGCTGGCGGCAGGCTTCCTGGTCGGCATCGGCACACGCTACGCAGGTGGCTGCACGAGCGGCCACGGCGTCTGCGGGTTGTCGCGCGGCTCGGTTCGCTCGCTGGTGGCCACGGTCACCTTCATGACCGCTGGCATCGTCACCGTGTTCGTCGTACGCCACGTGGTGGGAGGCTGACATGGCCATCGTGATCGCACTCGTTGCGGGCCTGCTGTTTGGCGCGGGGCTCATCGTGTCGGGCATGGCCAATCCGGCCAAGGTGCTCGGCTTTCTCGATCTGTTTGGCCAATGGGACCCTTCACTGGCGTTCGTGATGGCCGGGGCGATTGCCGTCGGCGTGGTCGCCTTCTTCGTGGCGCGGCGGCGCGGCCACTCGTGGCTTGGCACGCTGATCCAATTGCCGTCGGCCACGGGCGTGACGATGCGGCTCGTGCTGGGCAGTGCCGTGTTCGGCATCGGCTGGGGACTGGCCGGTTTCTGCCCAGGGCCGGCACTGGTGGCGCTGGGCGCAGGCGTGCCAAAGGCCGCCGGCTTTGTCGCCGCCATGCTGGCGGGCATGGCCACCTTCAATTGGCTGCAACGCAAGCGCTAGCGGGGCGGAACCGGCGCATATAAACCGATAACGAACCTACAGGGGACAACATGACGCTCCACAAGCTCGGTGCCGCATTGGCGCTGGTCATTGGCACATCCGCATTCGCACAAACCGCCCCGGCAACGCTGCCAGTGCCGGACGAGGCCACCATCCCCGCTGGGCCCATGGGTGACGCCATCAAGCGCGGCAAGCTGATCCTCACCGACACCAAGCGCCAGCTGCCGCACAACGTCGGCAACGGCCTGAATTGCACGAGCTGCCACCTGAACGGCGGCACGACGCCCTACGCATCGCCATGGGTCGGGCTGACCGCCGCGTTCCCGGAATACAGATCGCGCAGCGGTGCGGTCATTTCGCTGCAGCAGCGCGTGAATGATTGCTTCCAGCGGTCGATGAACGGCAAGCCCATCGCCTTCGATGGCGAAGACATGAATGCCATCCTCGCCTACATGAAATGGCTCTCCAGCGGCGTACCCGTTGGCACCAACGTGACGGGACGCGGTTTCGAGAAGATCGACACGTCCCTCGCGCCCAACCGCGAGAACGGCAAAGCCGTCTACGCCCAGCGCTGCGCAGCCTGCCATGGCGCCGAAGGCCAGGGGCTGCCCAACCCGCAAGGGGGTTACCTGATGCCCCCGTTGTGGGGCAAGGATTCGTTCAACGTGGGAGCGGGCATGGCGCGCATGTACACCGCCGCTGCCTTCGTGAAGCACAACATGCCGCTGGGCCAGGGCGGCACGCTCACCGCACAGGAGGCAGTGGACGTGGCCGCCTTCTTTACCCAACAGCCGCGCCCGGACTATGCCGCGCGCGCCAAGGACTGGCCCAAGGGCGACAAGCCGAAAGACGCGCGCTGAGCGCCTCCCGCCTCAAAAGCAAAAAGCCTGCGACGCAACCGCCGCAGGCTTTTTTGGTTTCGCACTTCGGAGCGCTGAACGCGATCAGTTGACCTTGAGCTGACCGCCACGGCCCAGGCCGCCCTTGACGTCTTGCGCCTTGTAGCTGCGCAGCGCGACGACCATCTTGTTCCAAGCGTCGATAAAGGCGACCACCGTGGCCTTGCCTTCCGGCGTGCTGGAGAAGCCGGCCAGACCGCCGCCCACGCCACCGCCAAAGCCGGCCAGCACCGCACCGTAGTTCGTGGCGGTCGAGCTGCCTTCGGCGGCTGCGATCTGCACGGCCGAGCGCACGTCGAATAGGGTCAGCGTCACGACCGAAGCCTTTGACTTCACGCTGCCAGCCAACGCGGCGATGGCGCTGTTGCCCAGCAGGCCGCCCACGGCACCCGCCACGCCGCCGATCGGCGAGTCGTTGATGATGATCTGCGGCTCCATGTAGTAGTCAGCCGCCACACGCTGGCCCTTCTGCTGCTTCGAGCCAGCACGGTATTCACCGGAGTTGCGCTGCAGATCGGTGATGCGCGACAGGCGTGCGTCGGTCTTCTGGTTGCCGATCGACGTGATCACGAAGCAGTTCGATTGCTGCACGGCCATGCGCAGCAGCGGGTCGATGGTCGTCACCTTGGTGGCGCTGCCAAACTGGCCGTACCAGTCGGCGTTGCGGCCATCATCCATGGCGATGGTGCCCAGCGGCGAGGCGCAACGCTCGAGCGTCGGGTCTGCGCCCACGCTGGAGCCGCCGGCCGCAGCACCGCTCACGCCGGCGTTCTGGCCGCCCGGCGTCACCATGCCGCCGCCTGCGCACGCAGCCAGGGAAGCGGTGATCAATGCCACGCCTGCGGCCTTGGCAGTGCGGCTAAGAAGATTGGTGTTCATATTGTTGTGTGGCTCACATTGAGTCGATGTTCGGCTTATGCGTCCTGCGACTCAATAAGCCCCCCTTGATCAGGCGTGCGAGGTGTGCAACAGGCTTTCCCCCTCCCCGAACTGCCTTGAAACGCTTTGAAACGGATGACTGCGGTGCCTCTCTCAGTACCAGTACCAGCTCGTCTGGCGCCAGACGCCGAGGTACGGATAACCGGAATACCAATAGCCGTAGTAGGTGCTGCGCCATTGCGCGCGCCACTTGTAGTCGTCTTCGTCGGATTTCTTGGCGGCGCGTGCTTGCTCAAGCAGCTTCTTGGATTCCTTGTCGCCACGGCTCACGGCAATCGAGAGCCATTTTTCGGCTTCGCGCGGGTCGGAGCCCATCTCTTCCAGCCCGAACAGGTAGAACGCGCCGAGCGCCTTCTGCGCCTGCAGGTTGCCGTGCTCGGCCGCCTCGCGCATCCAGTTCAGTGCCTGGTAGCTGTCCTGGCGGACGCCGTCACCGCGGAAATAGCGCAGACCCAGGTCGTAAGCGGCCTTGGGCTCTCGCTTGGCAACTTCCTTGAGCGCAGTAATGCGCGGATCTTCGTCAGGGATATTCGCCTGGTCAAACGCCACCTGGGCTTTCGGCCGATCGGCACAGCCACGGTCGTCGCACACCCGTACCACATCGCTGGGCGGCTGCGGCTGGGCACACGCTGCCAGCAGTGACACGACTCCCAACATCAGCAAACGATTCCGCATTCGCCTGACCCTTTCTTTTATTGTTGCTGTTGATCGAGAGAAACTCCGCTGACAACCTGGTCAGTGCCGGTGGTTTTTGCGATCCCGTCCGCAAAACCGGCGCCCCCAATATTGGCTGCACAACGCTTTCTCTTCCGCGTGCCCATAGGATTTGCGGGCACATGATATAGATCGGTCTACTTTAGCGGGAAGCGCGTGCCGTTGTGTTATCAAAGCGTAAAGCTGACGCGGCAACAACACTCTGCAACCGACCGTGTTTGGGCCCAATCCCCAGGCCGCAATAAGGGGCCGATGCTAAGATGCGGCTCAGCAATCAGGAGAGGTGGCAATGCGCGCAAGCAAGCGCCAACAGGTGGTGGACAAGGCCGGCGAACTGTTTTCCAAGCACGGCTTTCACCCCGTGGGCGTCGATTGGATCATCGACGAATCCGGCGTCGCCCGTATGACGCTGTACCGGCACTTTGCCGGCAAGGAAGATCTGATCAAGGAAGTGCTCGAGCAGCGCTATACCTTCGTCATGGGCAGCATTGCCGAAAAGCTCAGCCCCATGCACGACGCCACCGCCCGCCTCAAGGGCATCTTCGAGTGGTACGGCGCATGGTTCCGCACTCCCGAATTTGCGGGCTGCCTGTTCGAGCGCGCGCTGGCTGAGTTTGGCGCCACCTGCCCCAAGGTGACCGACGTGGCGGTGCGCTACCGCGACGATCTGCTCGCCATGATGGAAACGCTGCTCAAGGATGTGGTGCCTGCCAATACGGCGCGGCAGCTTGCCGGGGTGTACGTGATGCTGCTGTCGGGCGCCACGGCCGACGCCCGCGCAATTGGCGATCCGTCCGCCGCGTCACAGGCCTGGCACGCCGCAGAAACCCTTCTGAATCAGGCCAGGGCCGCCACCGAAGCTGCCTGAACCCAGCCGCCGCAGCCTACCAGCCGCGCTGCACCCGCCGCGCAATCATCGAAGGCAAGCGCAGCATGCCCTCGGCCGCCAGGCGCAGATGCATCCCAACCAGCAGGATGTTGTCTCGCAGATACCGGAAATGCGACACGCCGCCCTCGTGCGCGCGGAAGTAGCGCACCGGCGCCGCCAGCCGGATCGGACGCACACCGGCCCAGCACAGGCGCACCGCCGCTTCCGGGTCGAAGTCGAAACCGCGCATCCAAGTCTGCCGGCGCATGATCTCGGCCAGCGGCGCAATCGGGTAGACGCGAAAACCGAACAACGTATCGCCAATTCCGGCCCACAGGGTTTCGATGTCCGCACAGCCGTTGGACAGGCGCCGGCCCTGCACGCGCACCTGCGGCGCCGTTGCATCAAACACCGGCTGGCCGAGGATCATCGCGTCGGGCGCAGCCTGTGAGGCCGCCATGAATTCGGGGATGAGCTCTGCTGGATGCTGGCCGTCGGCGTCCATGGTCAGCACGTAGGTAAAACCTGCTGCGGCAGCGGCTTCCAGGCCGGTCAGCACGGCCACACCCTTGCCGCGATTGCGCGGCAGCACAATCACGCGCAGCCCTGGGTCTTGCGCTGCCATGGCCTGCAAGCGTTCGGTGCTGCCGTCGGTGCTGCCGTCCGCCACGACCCAGACCGGGTTCCACTGCGCGCGCGCGCTGCGCACGGTGTCGTCAACCTTGGAGCCAGGGTTGTAGCTTGGAATCAGAACGAGGTGCGAGGTGGAAGCGCCGGTCATCGGCATGGCGTCGGTCCGGCCAAACGTTGAAAGCGGAATGCGTTGGGCGCTGGCGCGAGCCTATCGCGTGCGGTGTTCTGCCACGTAGGCTGCGAGCGAGCCAAGCGAGGCGAAGATCTTCTGGTTGTCGGGATCGCCCGAGCGCAGCTCGAAGCCGTATTTCTTGGAGATCAGCAGCGCAACTTCGAGGATATCGATGGAATCGAGCCCGAACCCTTCGCCATACAGCGGTGTGTCGGCGGTCAGGGTATCGAGTTGAATGTCTTCGAGATTCAGTTCGCCGATCATGAGCGCGGCGAGCTCTTTTTCCAGGTCGTTCATCGGTCTTGCAGCCACAGGCGGCGTACAGCGGGGATTGCGGCCAGAGCCAACGACGTTCTCCTTGCCCGAAGCTCCTGCCTTGTCCAGCCCAGCCTGTGAAGGGGGTCGTTTAAGCTACGCGGATTCTAGACGAAGGGTTACACCCCGTATAGCGCGAAACCGTGACAAAGACCGCACGTCGCGGCGCATGGACGAAGTGACGCAAACGATTCAACGGCTTGTGTGGCGCCGCAAAGCGGCAAGGGGCGCCACAACAGGGCTGCCCGGGCGCCGTACATCCGGTTACAAACACGCCGCCGCCGGATCAGGCGAGACAGGCGCGGGGCCCTAGAATGTGCCCCCGCCCTATGATGAAACTGCCCGGCCCCTCCTACGACACCATGCAGCGCCGCTCCCCCCAACTTGCTCTGCCATGCAGCGACTGACCAGCTTTGCGCGGGGCGCAGCGGGGGTGGGTGCGGTCGTAGCGTATCAGGTGGGTGCGCATTACGCAGCGGCCACGCCAGGCGCGCATGGCGTGGGCTTGGCGATGGCTCTGGTGCCGCCGTTGACAGTTGCGCTGGTCGCGGCCACACGTTCCAAGCATCGTGCATGGCTGTTGCCACTGTGGCTGCTCGTCTGTGGAGTGCTGTGGATGGCGCGCGCACCGCTCGCCGCGCATTTTGACTGGGGCCTGTACCTCGAACATGCAAGCTTCAACCTGATGATGGCCTACGTATTCGGCCGCACGTTGGTGGCGGGCCGCGAGCCACTGTGCACGCGCTTTGCGCACATGGTGCACGGCACGCTCACGCCGCGCATTACGCGTTATTCGCGGCAGGTCACGCTGGCATGGACGCTGTTTTTTCTGGCAACCGCCGTCGTATCCACCCTGTTGTTTGCCACGGCATCGACCGTAACGTGGTCGACGTTTGCGAACTACCTGTCGCTGCCGCTGGTGGGCGTGATGTTTGTGGCGGAATACCTCTGCCGACGCGTCGTGCTGCGCGGCGAGCCACATTCCAGCCTGTTCGATGCGGTGCGCGCGTATCGACAATCGGGGCCGTCGCAGCAATCCACGCGCCCCGCCACAGAACGTTCCCGCTGAGCCCACACGCCTCCACGATTTGCGTCATGCCGACTTACCCGCTGGTCTCCCATCCAACACTCGACCACACGCTCGCCTGGCGTGACGGCGCCCCCGTCTCCGCACGTGCGTTCCTGGCCGATGTGATGGCGCTGGCCGCGATGCTGCCGCCGGGCGGTCACGTGTTCAACGCCTGTTCAGACCGTTACCGCTTTGCCGTCGCGCTGTGCGCGACGCTGGTGGCCGGCAAAGTCAGCCTGCTGCCGCCCATGCAGACGCCGCAAATGGTGCGCCAGCTTTCGGCGTTCGCGCCCGATGTGTTTTGCCTGCACGATGCGCCCGCCTGCCCGGTCGACCTGCCGGGCTTCCGTTACCCCGATGCGTTGACGGCCGACACAACGCTCATCGACGTGCCGCAGATCGACGCATCGCAAGTCATGGCGGTGTTGTTCACGTCCGGATCAACCGGCACGCCGGTGCCGCATCGCAAGACATGGGGCGCGCTGGTGCGTTGCATGCGCGCGGCAGTCGCACACCTTGGCCTGGACGATGGGCGCGCCTTCACGCTGGTCGGCACCGTGCCGCCGCAGCACATGTATGGCTTTGAGGTGACGGTACTGCTGGCGCTGCAGGGCGGTCTGGCCGTCAGCAACCAGCGGCCGTTCTATCCGGCGGACATTCGCGAGGCGCTTCAGGCCGTGCCGCAACCGCGCGTGCTGGTGACCTCGCCGGTGCATCTGCGGGCGCTGCTGGCATCAGAACCCGCGTTGCCAAGCGCATCGCTCGTGCTGTCGGCCACTGCGCCGCTGTCGGAGGCGCTGGCGCGGGAGGCCGAGACGCGCCTGTCTGCGCCGCTCCTGGAAATCTACGGCAGCACCGAAACCGGCCAGGTCGCGACGCGCCGTACCGCGCAGGAAACCGCGTGGCATCTATACCCCGGCGTCCGCATGGAATCGCGCGCCGGCACGCCGGAAGACGACGGCCCAACGGTGTGGGTCCAGGGTGGGCACGTCGAAACCGCGGTGCCGATGAGCGATGTGATTGAACTGATCGACGACACGCACTTTCTGCTGCACGGCCGTAAGACCGATCTGATCAACATTGCCGGCAAGCGCTCGTCGCTGGCGTATCTGAACCATCAGCTCAACGCGATCGCAGGTGTGGAGGACGGCGTGTTCTACATGCCGGACGATGCGCCTGCCGCCCCGCATACGCAGGGCAGCGCCGCAGTCACGCGCCTGGTGGCGCTGGTTGTGGCGCCGAGCCTTAGCGCGGCGGACGTACTGCGTGCCCTGCATGACCGCATCGATGCAGCATTCCTGCCCCGCCCGCTGCTGCTGGTAGACGCGCTGCCGCGCAACGAAACCGGCAAACTGGCGCGCGATGTGCTAGCCGCGCTGGTCGCACAACATTCGCACCGCAACGCACAAATGCCCGCCATGCGCTTCACCATTCCTGCTGATCACCCGGCGCTGCCGGGGCACTTTCCCGGCCACCCAATCGTGCCGGGGGTGGTGCTGCTTGACCACGCGCTCCACACGATCGGTGCGGCGCTGGGCCGCTCGCTTGATGCTTGCAAGATCAGTTCGGCCAAGTTTCTCAGCCCTGCGGCACCCGGGGAGTTGCTCGACCTCGCGTTCGAGACGACGGCGAGCAACGCCGTCCGCTTCACGATCCGCGCGGGCGAGCGCGAAGTGGCCAGCGGCGTAATGTCCGCATCAGCGCCGGAGGGCGTTGCTGCATGAAGCGCACCGACTGGGCAGAGCGTCCTGAGCGCAGCAACCTCGCGCTGCTGCGCGTGATGACGTGGCTTTCGCTGCGGCTTGGTCGGCCATTCGGCAGGGCTCTGCTGTGGCTGATTGCGGTGTATTTCGTGGCGGCCTCGCCGGCGGCGCGGCGTGCCTCGCGTGACTATCTGCGCCGCGCGCTCGGCCGGCCGGCAACGCTGCGCGACGTATTCCGTCACATGTTCACCTTTGGCACGACCATCCACGACCGCATTTACCTGATCAGCGGGCGCTTCGACCTGTTCGACGTCGAGTTGCAGGGCCAGCAGCACATACACGACGTGCTGGCGCGGGGGCGCGGTGCATTCCTGCTCGGCGCGCACCTGGGCAGCTTCGAGGTGGTGCGCGCGCTTGGCCGTACGGTGCCAAACCTGCGCGTGGCCGTCGCCATGTATGAAGAGAACGCGCGCAACATCAACGCCGCGGTTGCCGCCATCAACCCGGCGGCGGCGCCGGAGGTCATTCCGCTGGGGCGTGTAGACGCCATGCTGCAAGTGCGCGAGGCGCTGGACGACAACCGGCTGGTCGGCATGCTGGCTGATCGCACGCTGTTGCGCGACGCGGGGCCATCCATCCAGCGCAGGGATTTTCTCGGCAGCCCGGCAGCGTTTCCGCTCGGGCCGCTGCACATGGCCGCCATGCTGAAGCGCCCCGTGCTATTCATGACGGGGCTGCACCTGGGCGGCAATCGCTACGCCGTGCATTTCGATCCGTTGGCGGATTTCACTGATGTGCGCCGCGAAGATCGCGCCGCCGCCGTGCAAGCCGGGCTCGGCCACTATGTGGAACGCGTTGAACATTACTGCCGCGCCGCGCCATACAACTGGTTCAATTACTTCGACTTCTGGCAGGATGCCGACGCGGCCGGCGCGCAGAATCCCACCCCGGCCGAGCACCAGACCACCCAGACGCCATGACTGCAACGCGCCCATTCCTTCGCGCCCTTCTGGCCATGTTCGCAGCCAGCATGTTGGCAACAACCGCCCACGCCGCGGATACCGCTTGGACGCTCGACCGCCTCATGTCCACGCTCGCACGCAACAAGTCTGGGCGCGCCACATTTACGGAAACAAAGACGCTGTCGATTGCGGCACAGCCCATTGAATCGTCCGGCGAGCTGGTGTTCGTGGCGCCCGATCATCTGGAAAAGCACACGCTGGCTCCCAAGCCAGAACACCTCGTGATTGACGGCGACAAGCTGACCGTCGAGCGCAACCAGCGCAAGTTCACGATGCCGCTGTCGCAATACCCGGAGCTGGGCGCCTTCATCGAAAGCATCCGCGCCACGCTGGCCGGTAACCGCTACGCGCTCGAAGCGATCTACAAGGTCGCCATCGCTGGCCACGGCGATGACTGGACGCTCACGCTTTCGCCCATCGACACGCGCATGCAGCAGGTGGTCTGCACCATCACGCTGGAGGGCACGCGCGATGTGCTGCGCAGCGTCGCCATCCGCCAGGCAGACGGCGATCATTCGTTGATGCGCCTGCAACGCGTGCCCGGCAACTAAGGGCCCCGCGCACATGAAACGCTTGCACGCTCTGCAGCAGCCCGCCGTGCTGGTCTGGTTGACCGGCCTGCTGCTGTGCGCGGTCGTGATCGGGCGGACGAGCTTTACAGCGGACCTGTCGGCGTTTCTTCCGCGCTCGCCGAGTGCCGAGCAACGCGTGCTGGTCGACCAGTTGCGCGAGGGGCTGGTGTCACGACTCATCCTCGTGGGCATCGAGGGCAGTGACGCGGCCACCCGTGCAACGCTGTCGAAGCAGCTCGCCGCCACGCTGCGTGCCGACGCACGGTTCAGTGCCGTCAATAACGGGGAGCCCGTGAGCGAAGCGCGCGACCGGCAGTTCGTCTTCGACCACCGCTACGTGCTCAGTCCCGCTGTCACGCCGCAGCGCTTTTCCGCCGAAGGTCTGCACGCGGCGCTGGGCGAGAGCCTGGACCTGCTCAGTTCGTCAGCCGGGCTATTTGCCAAGAACATGCTGCCGCGCGATCCGACCGGCGAGGTGGCGGCGCTCGTCAGCCAGTTGGACAACACCGCGCTACCCTCTTCCATGCATGGCGTGTGGGCGTCGCGCGATGACCAGCGTGCCGTGCTGGTCGTGCAGACAACGGCCGCCGGGTCCGACACCGACGCTCAGGCGCAGGCCATCGATACCGTGCACCGCGCGTTCGATGCGGTTGCACGCACGGTGCCGAACGCCGCATCCGCGCGCATCCTCCTGACCGGCCCAGGCGTGTTTTCCGTTGAATCGCGCGACACCATCAAGCGCGACGTCGAACGGCTTTCCACCGTCAGCCTCGTGCTCGTGGTGGCGCTGCTGCTGACGGTGTACCGCTCGCCGCGCACGGTGTTGCTGGGATTGCTGCCGGTGCTGTCCGGCGTGGCGGCCGGCGTGGCAGCGGTCAGCCTCACGTTTGGGGCCGTGCACGGGCTCACTCTCGGATTCGGCACCACGCTCATCGGCGAGGCGGTCGACTATTCGATCTACCTTTTCGTGCAATCTTCCCGCCTGCGTGGCGCCACCCCCGACGACAGTCTGCGAGCATGGATCACCACGTACTGGCCGATCATCCGCCTGGGTGTGCTGACCTCCGTATGCGGCTTTGCGTCGATGCTGTTCTCAGGCTTTCCGGGGCTCGTGCAGTTAGGGCTGTATTCGATTGTCGGGTTGGTGACGGCGGCACTTGTCACGCGCTACGTGCTGCCGCATCTGCGTGGTGCAGAAGTGGCGACGCGGGATGTGTCGCGTGTGGGGGCGTGGCTCGCACGGGCCACGCATGCTGCGCCACGTCTGCGCTGGGTGTTGGCGATGGTGCTCGTGGGCGCATGTGCGGCGCTCGCGCTGCATCGCGATGGCCTGTGGAGCCGCGAACTCGCTGCGCTGAGCCCCGTGCCCGCGAAAAGCCAGGCGCTCGACGCCAGTCTGCGCGCCGACGTGGGGGCGCCCGACGTGCGCTATCTGGTGGTGATTCCGGCCGCGACCGAGCAGGCCGCGCTTGAAGGCGCCGAAAAGGTCGCCGCGCAACTGCAACCGTTGGTGGACAGCGGCGTGCTGGCCGGCGTCGAGAACCCTGCGCGCTATCTGCCGAGTGATGCTACGCAGCGCGCGCGCCTCGCAAGCCTGCCCCCTGCGGATGCACTGGCCGCCCGCATGCGCAGCGCCGTTGAAGATCAGCCGATCCGCGTGAAGCCTGATCTCTTCGCCCCGTTTATCGCCGATGTGGACGCGGCACGCACCCAGCCCCTATTGCGGCGCGCAGACCTGAAGGGCACATCGATGGCATTGGCGGTGGACGCACTGCTGACAGAACGCGCCGGCCAATGGAGCGCCATGCTGCCATTGCGCGCACCATCAGCCGCGCCGGCCGCCACGAAGAACGCACTCAACTCATCCAGCCTGGATGCCGCGCCGATTCGTGCCGCCGTCGAGCATGCGGCCGTGCCGGGCGCGCTCTTCGTCGACATGAAGGCCGAGGCTGATCGGCTGTACGTGAACTACGTGCGGGAAGACCTTCGCCTGTCGCTGGCCGGTTTCGCGGCGATCGCCTTGCTGCTGCTCGTGGCGTTACGCTCACCGCAGCGGACGCTCCGCGCGTTGGCGCCCCTGGTGGCGGCGGTGCTGGTGGTGACGGCCGGCTTTGCGCTGGCACGCGTGCCGCTGACCATCCTGCATCTGGTGGGCATGCTGCTGATCGTGGCGGTGGGATCGAACTACGCGCTGTTCTTCAATCAACGCACGCAGACCATTGCGCCGCAGACGCTGGTGTCATTGCTGGTGGCCAATCTGGCGACGGTGGCCGGCTTCGGCCTGCTGGCATTCTCGCGGGTGCCGATGTTGGAAACGTTCGGGTTGACCGTCGGGCCCGGCGCCATGCTCGCGCTGGTGTTTGCTGCCATCCTCGCGCCACGCGCCGATCACGAACAGCACGCTGCAGCATGAACACGCCGATCACCCCACCACTTGGTACCGCCCGCCGCTGGACGCCGACGCCGCTGATCAGCGGCGCCCTGGCGCTGCACGCGGGCGTGGCGGTTGCCGTTGCGGCCGCCCCCTCAACATGGCCATGGGCGGGCTGCAGCGTCATCGCCTCGCATCTGGTGCTGATGGCCGGCGGTCTGTGGCCGCGCAGCAGCTGGCTCGGCCCGAACTGGACGCATCTGCCCGCCACGGCCGGCCAGCAGATCGCGTTGACTATCGACGACGGTCCTGACCCCGATGTCACGCCACGCGTGCTGGACGTGCTCGACCAGCACGGCGCCAAAGCCACCTTCTTCTGCATCGGCGAATTGGCGCAGCGACACCCGCGCTGCGTCGAGGCCATCGTCGCGCGTGGGCATGCGGTGGAAAACCACAGTCAGCGCCATCGGCATACGTTCTCGCTGCAGGGGCCGGGCGCGTTGCGGCGCGAGATTGCCGCCGCGCAGGACACGCTCGCGCAGATCACCGGCACGCGCCCGCTGTTTTTTCGGGCGCCGGCCGGACTGCGCAATCCGTTTCTCGAACCGGTGCTGTGTCAGCTTGGCTTGCAGCTGGCGAGCTGGACGCGCCGCGGCTTCGACACCCGCTCGCATAACGCCGACGCCATCGCCGAGCGCCTGCTGCACGGTCTGGCGCCGCAAGACATCCTGCTGCTCCACGATGGGCATGCGGCGCGCGATGCACACGGCACGCCCGTCATATTGACTGTATTGCCGAAGGTGCTCGAAGCCGCCGCCCGCGCGCGATTGCAGTGCACGACCTTGCGAGCTGCCCTCGCGCAGGAGCCCGTGCAGGCCACCCGCTCGCAAATGGCCATTTGATAAAATTTGTCAACGATTGGCGCCCCGTCTGCTCCGTCAGCTCACCCCACAATTGCCGCGACAATCTCTCCAGTGAAGCCCGTCCTGCTCACACATTTCACCGCCACAAGCTGCCTCGGACGCGGCCTTGACGCCACGCTCGACGCGTTGCGCGGGCAACGTGGCGGGCTCGCGCCGTGTCACTTCCCGCGCGCCGAACTCGACACGTGGATCGGCGAAGTGCCTGGCGCGGATGCCACGCCCGTGCGTGCAGACCTGCGCGAGTTCGACTGCCGCAACAACCGGCTTGCGCAGATCGGCCTCACACAAGACGGTTTTGCCGAAGCTGTTGAAGCCTCCAAGGCACGCCATGGCGCCGCACGCGTCGGCGTGTTCCTTGGCACCAGCACGTCGGGCATTCTCGAAACCGAACGCGCCTACCAGCAGCGCGATCCGCAAACGGGCGCGCTGCCGGCGAGCTTTCACTACGCGCAGACGCACAACATTTATTCGTCCGCCGCGTTTGTGCGGGCGTACTTTGGATTGAGCGGACCGGCCATGGTGATCTCGTCGGCGTGTTCGTCGGGGGCCAAGGTGTTTGCCTCGGCGCGGCGCATGCTGGCGGCGGGCCTGATCGATGCGGCGGTGGTGGGCGGCGTCGATTCGCTGTGCCTGACTGCGCTGTACGGGTTCAACTCGCTGGAACTGCTGTCGCGGCAACCGTGCCGGCCGTACGATGCGGCGCGCGATGGCATCTCCATCGGCGAGGCCGCGGCCTTTGCGCTGCTGGAGCGCGCCCCCGACGCCAGGAACGCGCTGGACGACCATGCAATCCTGCTGCTCGGCATTGGCGAATCGAGCGACGCGCATCACATGTCATCGCCGCATCCAGAAGGGCTGGGCGCACGTGCTGCCATGATGCAAGCGCTGGCCACAAGCGGCTTGGCCGCCACGGACATCGACTACATCAACCTGCACGGCACTGGCACGCCCAGCAATGACGCAGCGGAGGCGCGCGCCATCCAGGCGATGTTCGACGGCACGGCGTGCAGCTCGACCAAGGGTGCGACCGGCCACACACTGGGCGCGGCGGGTGCATTGGAAGCGGTAATCGCAGCGCTGGCGCTGCGCCATCAATTGATGCCGGCCGGCATCAACACCACGCAGCCGGACCCGACCTTGGCCATCAACTACCTGACGTCGAGCCGCCACGCTCCTGTTCGCACAGCGCTCAGCAACGCCTTTGGATTTGGTGGCACGAATTGCAGCCTGGTCTTCGGCCGCGCAGACCACGTGGGCCTGTCATCATGACCCGACTAAGCGCCTTCATCGAGAGCATCGGCGTGCTGGGCCCCGGTCTGCGGGATTGGCCGCACACCGCTGACGTGCTCACCGGTCGAACACCATACGCGCACGCACCGACCGAGTTGCCGCCGCCGGCCGGGCTGCCGGCGGTCGAGCGCCGCCGCACGGGGCCCGTAGTCAAGCTGGCGCTGGCAGTCGGCCACGAGGCCGTCGCAGCCAGCGGACGCGATGCCGCCACGCTGGCCACGGTCTTCAGTTCGTCCGGCGGCGATGGCCAGAACTGCCACGCCATCTGCGAAACCCTGGCGGGCGACGATCGCAAGCTTTCGCCCACGCGCTTCCACAACTCCGTGCACAACGCGCCGGCCGGCTACTGGAGCATCGCCACACACGCGATGGCGCCGTCCAATGTGCTGTGCGCGTACGACGGCAGTTTTGCCGCTGGGCTGCTGGACAGCCTCTGTCAGGTCACGATTGACGCCACGCCCACCCTGCTGATCGCATATGACGGCGAGTACCCGGAACCGTTGAACGCGGTGCGGCCCGTGCCCGATACGTTTGCGGTGGCGATGGTCCTTGCGCCCGAAGCTGGCCCGCGCACGCTCGCGCGCATTGACGTCGCGCTGACCGACGCGGCGTCGACTGCATTGGCACAACCCGGGCTCGGAGCGCTGTGGCACGGCAACGCCGCGGCGCGCGCGCTACCGCTGCTGGAAGCGTTGGCCGCAGGGCGAGCAGCCAACGTCGTGCTCGACTGTCTGCCCGAGACCCGCGTGCAGGTCGACATCATCTTCGGCACGCCATGACGTCAAGCGCGCAGCCATCTCCGCCGCTCGACCGCAACTGGATCGCAGCGCGCATTCCGCACAGCGGCACGATGTGCCTGCTGGACGCGGTCGTCGCATGGGACGACGCACACATCCATTGCAGCGCCACGAGCCATCGTGACACTGCCAACCCGTTGCGCTCGCACGGTCAATTGGCCGCGGTCTGTGGCATCGAATACGCCGCTCAGGCGATGGCCGTGCATGGCGCTCTGTGCGATGCTGCGCAAGCCCGCCCACGCGCCGGCTTTCTCGCCAGCGTGCGCAGCGTTGAAGCCCACGTCCCCCGGCTCGACACCATCGACTCGCCGCTCGACATCGAAGCCGAACGCATCGGTGGCGACGGCAACAACGTGCTGTACCGATTCACCGTGCGCAGCGGCGCACGCATCCTGTTGACCGGCCGCGCCGCTGTGGTGCTCGACGCGTCCGTTGCATGAACCTGTTTGTGAGGATTCCCGCCGTGAAAGGTCGTCTACTTTTGATCCCTGCGCTGCTGCTGGCGCTGCTCAGCCCCCTGGCCCATGCCGATTTGTCTGAGACCAAGGAGAACATCAAGCAGGACACGAAGGAAGCCGCCCGCAAGACCGGCCATGCGGCAAAGGAAGCTGGGCATGCGACGGCCAACGCTGCACGAGCCGTGGGGCATGGTGTGAAGAACGCGGCGCACGCGACCAAATGCGGGGTGAAGCACGTCTTCAAGAAGCCGTGTGAGAGTGACTAGAACGGCGGCAGGTCTGCCCGCTGAAGGCAACAAAAAACCCGGCGTCCTGGGCGGACTGCCGGGTTTTTGTTGTCGGGCGAGATGGACTTAAAACGGAATATCGTCGTCCATATCCTCAAAACCATTCGACGGTGCCGGCTGGCGACGTGCACCGCCGCCCTGACCACCACCTTCACCGCCGCGCGAGTAGCCGCCGCCTTGGCCTTGGCTTTGACCTTGGCTGCGGCCACCGCCGTAGCCACCACCACCACCGCCGCCGCCTTCACCGCCGCGCGAGTAGCCAGCACCGCCACCACCACCGCCACCACCCTCACCACCGCGGCCGCCGAGCATCTGCATTTGTTCTGCGACGATTTCGGTGCTGTATTGCTTCTGGCCGTCCTTTTCCCATTGGCGGGTCTTCAGGCGACCTTCGATGTAGACCGAAGAGCCTTTCTTCAGGTATTCGCCGGCGATTTCAGCCAGGCGGCCGAAGAAGGCGATGCGGTGCCACTCGGTGGCTTCCTTCATTTCGCCGCTGGCCTTGTCCTTGTAGCGGTCGGTGGTTGCCACGCGAATGTTGGTGACAGCGTCGCCGCTGGGCATGTAACGCGTTTCAGGATCGGCGCCGAGATTGCCGACGATGATGACTTTGTTGACGGACGCCATGATGAGTTTCCGAAGGTAAAAAATGAAGTGATGCCGCCGTGTTGCCCGGATTAGTGTCGGCGCAATGCCGGCATCTGCATGGGGCTCGCAATTATAAGCCAGGCAAAAGCCAGCGCGGCGCAGGTTAGGAATACGGCATGCTGCCCCGCATGCAGCAGAATCCAGCCGCCGCCCGCCCCGCCTGCAAACAGGCCCAGCGCCTGCGTCGTGTTGTACACGCCCATGGCCGCGCCCTTGCGCACGCCCGGCGCGTACTTCGATACCAGCGACGGCTGCGACGCCTCCAGCACGTTGAATCCGAGGAAGTAGACCAGCAGCGCAATCGCCAGCGCGGCGAGCGTCGGATTCATCTCGCCCAGCGCCAGTTGCGCCACCATCACCAGCGCCACAGCCGACAGCAGCACGATCTTCATCTTGCCGCGCTTCTCGGCGGCAATGATGGCCGGCACCATCAGCACGAACGACACGCCCATCACCGGCAGGTAGATCTTCCAGTGCGAATCGACGGGCAGGCCTGCGGCTTCCAGCATGTGCGGCAGCACGACGAACAACGCCGTCTGCGTGGCATGCAGGGCGAACACGCCAAAGTTCAGGCGCAGCAGTTCGGGGTTGCGCAGGACTTCACGGAACGGTGCCTTCATATGCTCGGGCGGACGCGGAGGGTTGGGCACAACCCACAGCACCACGCCGATGGCGACGATGGCCAGCACGCCAATCGCCGTGAACATGCCCGGCATGCCGACCCAGCGGAAGATGACCGGCGCACTCACGATGGCCACGGCAAACGACAGGCCGATGCTTCCGCCGATCATGGCCATGGCCTTCGTGCGATGCTCCTCGCGCGTGAGGTCGGCCACGAAGGCGATCACCGCCGACGAGATCGCCCCCGCGCCCTGGATGGCCCGCCCCACGGCAATGCCCGCGACGCTGTGCGAAAAAGCCGCCACCAGGCTGCCCACCGCAAAGATCACCAGACCCGTGACGATGACCGGCTTGCGTCCGAAGCGGTCCGATAGCCAGCCGTAAGGGATATAGAGCAGCGCCTGCGTGAGGCCATACACACCGATGGCGAAAGCGACGAGTTGGGTGTTGTTGCCATCGGGCAGCGTTTTCGCGAACACCGCGAAGACCGGCATGATCATGAACAAACCCAACATGCGCAGCGCGAAGATGCCGGCCAGCGAGGCAGCCGCGCGCAGCTCAAGGCCATTCATACGGCCGGAGGCGGAAGTCATGGATGGGGAAGCGGAGGACATGGTGCGGAAACCGCCGCGAAAACCAGGAAGAAAAGCGGCGACAAGAACACTTGAACGGTTTCACGGATTGCCCCATCTGGGAGCAGATACCAGCAAAACCGAAGTTCGGTATATTAGCAGGCTTACCCTTTTCCACCCTCCCGCCGATTGCCGCAGGCGGTCCGCACTCCGACGCCGCATTCAGCAGCACTCAGCCGCACATGGACGAAATCAAGATTCGTGGGGCCCGCACCCACAACCTGAAGAACATCAACCTCGATCTGCCGCGCAACCAGCTGATCGTGATCACCGGGCTTTCGGGGTCGGGCAAGTCGTCGCTCGCGTTCGACACGCTGTATGCGGAGGGGCAGCGGCGCTATGTGGAATCGCTGTCGGCGTATGCCCGTCAATTCCTGCAATTGATGGAAAAACCCGACGTGGACCTGATCGAAGGTCTGTCGCCGGCCATTTCCATCGAGCAGAAGGCCACCAGCCACAACCCGCGCTCCACAGTCGGCACCGTGACCGAGATCCATGACTACCTGCGTCTGCTGTACGCGCGTGCCGGTACGCCTTACTGCCCCGATCACGGACAGCCGCTGGAAGCGCAAAGCGTGTCGCAAATGGTGGATGCCGTGCTGGCGTTGCCGGCCGATACCAAGCTGATGATCCTGGCGCCCGTGGTGGCCAACCGCAAGGGCGAGCACGTCGACCTGTTCGAAGCGATGCAGGCGCAGGGTTTCGTGCGCTTTCGCATCCGCTCGGGCGGCGGTACCGCGCACGAGGCTGAAGCCAAGGTCTACGAAGTCGACAACCTGCCCAAGCTGAAGAAGAACGACAAACATTCGATCGAGGTCGTCGTCGACCGCGTGAAGGTCAACCCGGAACTCAAGCAGCGCTTGGCCGAGTCGTTCGAAACCGCGCTGCGCCTGGCAGACGGCCGCGCCATCGCGCTGGAAATGGACACGGGCAAAGAGCACGGCTTCAGCTCAAAGTTCGCCTGCCCGATCTGCTCGTACTCGCTGCAGGAGCTGGAGCCGCGGCTGTTCTCGTTCAACAACCCGATGGGCGCCTGCCCGCACTGCGACGGGCTGGGCCAGATCACGTTCTTCGATCCGAAGCGCGTGGTGGCCTTTCCGAATCTGTCGCTGGCGTCCGGCGCGATCAAGGGCTGGGACCGCCGCAATCAGTTTTACTTCCAGATGCTGCAGAGCCTGGCGGCGTTCTACGACGTCGACATCGATGTCGCGTTTGAAGACCTGCCGCCCGAGACCCAGCAGATCGTGCTGCATGGCTCGGGCAAGCAGCAGATCCCGTTCACGTACATCAACGAGCGCGGCAAGACCACGGTGCGAGAGCACGCGTTCGAGGGGATCATCCCCAACCTGGAGCGGCGCTACAAAGAGACCGACTCCATCGCCGTGCGCGAGGAGCTGGCCAAGTACCAGAACAACCAGCAGTGCCCGGAGTGCCACGGCACCCGCCTGCGCCGCGAAGCGCGCTTCGTCAAGATTGGCGAAGCCGACCAGGCACGCGGCATCTACGAGATCAACGGCTGGCCGCTGCGCGATGCGCTTACGTATTTCCTGACGCTGAACATGCACGGCGCCAAGCGCGAGATCGCCGACAAGATCGTCAAGGAGATCACTGCGCGCCTGAACTTCCTGAACAACGTCGGGCTCGATTACCTGTCGCTGGAGCGCAGTGCCGACACGCTCTCGGGCGGCGAGGCGCAGCGCATCCGCCTGGCGTCGCAGATCGGCTCGGGGCTGACCGGCGTGATGTACGTGCTGGACGAGCCGTCCATCGGCCTGCACCAGCGCGACAACGATCGGCTGATCGGCACGCTCAAGCACCTGCGCGACCTCGGCAACTCGGTGCTGGTGGTGGAGCACGATGAAGACATGATCCGCGCGTCGGACTACGTGGTCGACATCGGCCCCGGCGCCGGCGTGCACGGCGGCCAGATCATCGCGGAGGGCACGCCCCAGCAAGTCGAGCAATCGCCGGCGTCGCTGACGGGCGATTACCTGTCGGGCAAGCGCCGCATCGAGGTGCCCAAGCAACGCACGGCGCCCGATGAAGAGCGCTGGCTGCGCATCATCAACGCCAGCGGCAATAACCTGAAGAACGTGTCGGCCGATATTCCGATCGGGCTGCTCACCTGCATCACGGGTGTGTCGGGTTCCGGCAAGTCGACGCTGATCAACGACACGCTTTACCACGCGGTGGCGCGCCATCTGTATGGCTCGACGCCGGAACCGGCTGCGCACGATCGCATCGACGGCCTGGAGCATTTCGACAAGGTCATCAACGTCGACCAATCTCCGATTGGCCGCACGCCGCGTTCGAACCCGGCCACCTACACGGGCCTTTTCACGCCGATCCGCGAGCTGTTTGCCGGCGTGCCGTCGGCCAAGGAGCGCGGGTATGACCCCGGCCGCTTCTCGTTCAACGTCAAGGGTGGCCGCTGCGAGGCATGCCAGGGCGACGGCGTGCTGAAGGTCGAGATGCACTTCCTGCCTGACGTGTACGTGCCGTGCGACGTATGCCACGGCAAGCGCTACAACCGCGAAACGCTGGAAGTGCTCTACAAGGGCAAGAACATCACCGAAGTGCTGGAGATGACGGTGGAGCAGGCGCACGAGTTCTTCGCGCCGGTGCCGGTGGTACGCCGCAAGCTGCAGACGCTGCTGGACGTGGGCCTGGGCTACATCCGCCTTGGGCAATCGGCGACCACGCTGTCGGGCGGCGAGGCGCAGCGCGTAAAGCTGTCGCTGGAGCTATCGAAGCGCGACACAGGCCGCACGCTCTACATCCTGGATGAGCCGACCACTGGCCTACACTTCCACGATATCGAGCTGCTGCTGAAGGTCATTTACAAGCTGCGCGACCACGGCAATACGATCGTCATCATCGAGCACAACCTCGACGTGATCAAAACGGCAGACTGGCTGCTCGATCTCGGGCCCGAAGGCGGCGCCGGCGGCGGGCAGATCATCGCCAAGGGCACCCCCGAGGATGTGGCGAAGAGCAAGGCTAGCTTTACCGGCAAATACCTTGCGCCGCTGCTCAAGCGGAAGTAAGCGACATCATTCGGCAACAAAGAAGCGCAGTTTCGGCTGCGCTTTTTTTCGGCAATGCGGGGCGTCAGTGGCCCGCAGGCGCTGTCTCGGTTTCCACTTCATCTGCGTGTTTCATACGGCTGCGATTCAACGCGCCCGCTTCATCCAGCACCGGATATGCGGCCGCGCAGAACAACGAGTTCAACCGCTTGAAATCGCTGATGATGTCCAGATGCAGCGAACTGGTCTCGATGCTCTCGGCCGTCTGCGCGGACACCCGCGTGAGGTGACTGCGCGAGTAGCGTTTCTCTAGATCGCGGAAGTGCGCCTTTTCCAGCATCAGCTTCTGCGCGCTGCGCAGGTCGCCCGTCAGGAACACCGACAACGCCAGCTTGAGGTTCGTGACCAGGCGCGCATGCATGTCTTCCAGCTCTTCCATGCCGGCCTCGGAAAAGGCCAGCTTGTGTGCGATCTTCTTCTCGCGCACGTCCTGCAGCATGCGGTCGAGAATGTCGCCGGCGTGCTCCAGATTGATGGTGAGCGAGATGATGTCGGCCCAGCGTTTTCCCTCGCGCGCGTCCAGGGCTTCGTGGCTCAGCTGCGTGAGATAAAGCTTGATGGCGGTGTAGAGCGCATCGACCTCGTCGTCGATGGCGCGGGTGGTTTGCAACAGGCGCACGTCGTTGGTTTTGAGCACGCGCAGGGTGTTGTCGAGCATGTGCTCAACGCGATCGCCGATGCGCAGCACCTCGCGCGACGCATTGCCCAACGCCAACGTTGGCGTGGCCAGCGCAGAAGGATCGAGGTAGCGCGGCGCAACGAGATCGTCGATATGCGCGCCGCCCGGCAGGATGCGCGCACACAGGCGCGCCATCGTATCGGTGAAGCCGATCAGCAACACCGCCAACGCCACGTTGAACACCACATGAAACGCCACGACCACGTGCTGTGGCGCGACGCCCGCGTGCGGCGCCCACTCCGCCAGCTTGTCCAGAAAGGGCAGCGCCAGCGCGGCGCCCAGCATGCGCGAAAGCAGGTTTCCGAGCGTTGCGCGGCGTGCGGCTTGGCTCGATGAGGGCGTGGTCGCCAACGCGGCCACGGCACTGCCGATGTTTGCGCCCAGCACAATCGCAAAGGCCACCTTGACCGACACCGCAGCCGACGCTGCCAGCGTCGCGCAGAACAGCACGACAGCCAGACTCGAATAGCACAGCAGCGTGAGCACCGCGCCAATCAGCATGTTCAGGCCGGTGTCTGACGAGATGGAGCCCAGCAGCACACGCAGCGCATTGGCTTCCACCATCGGGCTCGACGCGATCGAGATCAGCTCCAGCGCCATCATGATCAGGCCCAGGCCGATCAGCACCCGCCCAAAATGCCCCACTGCACTGCCCTTGCGCGACAGATGCAGGATCACGCCAAAGAAGATCAGCAGCGGCGACAGCCACGACAAATCCAGCGCAAATATCTGCGCCATGATGGCGGTGCCCACGTTGGCACCCAGCAGGATCGCCAGCGCCGACGACACACCCATCAGCCCTTGCGCAACAAAGGCGCCGACGATGGTGGCCGTCGCGTTACTGCTCTGCACCAGACACGTCACGCCAATGCCGGCCAGCAGCGCAGAGAACCGATTCGACACGCTGCGTGACAACAGGCGACGCAAGTCCGCGCCGTAGAGGCGCAACATGCCAACTTTGACGGTCTGCGTGCCCCATACCAACAGGGCGACGCCAGAAAGCAGCTTAAGCAGGGTGATCATTGTTGCCGTGCAGTCTTGCTTATTTAGTCAGAGCCACCCGCAGGCCCAGCCCGATGAAAATGCAGCCGCTCACCCGGTCGAGCCACAGCGAGGCACGCGGCGTGCGGCGCATCCAACCGCCCAGCGCGGCCGCGCACCAACCGTAGATGCTGAACACAACGATGGTCTGCGCCATGAACACGCCGCCCAGCAGCAACATCTGCAGCGCCGCATGGCCGGCCTGCGCATCGACAAACTGCGGCAGGAACACCACGAAGAACAACGTCACCTTCGGGTTGAGCAAATTGGCAAAAACGCTCTGGCGATATACCTGCCACAGGTCGGGCGCCGCCTGCGCTCCAGCATGATTCAGGCCGATGCCTCCCTTGCTGCGCAGTGCCTGAATGCCCAGCCAGATCAGATACGCCGCTCCCAGCCAGCGGATCGCCTGGAACGCCACAGGGGACGATTGCAGCACTGCAGCCAGCCCAAGGGCCGCCAGCGTCGTATGAAACAGGCAGCCCGACGCAAATCCCGCCGCCGCCGACAGACCCGCTTTACGGCCCTGGCTTGCGCCGCGCGCAATCACTTGCAGGTTGTCCGGCCCGGGCATCACCGTGATGGCAATCGAAGTCAGCAGGAAGAGCAATACGTGAGGCATCGACGTCTCCCGGGGGGCGCAGGGGAAGTGGAAAGGATCATGCTACTGCGCGTGGCAGTAGTGCGTCATATTTTTGTCACATGAGCGTATGCGACTGGCGCATCACGCATAGGCAGCGGGTGGCCGCTCAGTGTCCATCAAAGCGGCAGACCGTGAAGAGCGGCAGCCCGCCCTCGATCAGCAGTTGTGAGCCGCCCAGCTCGGGCAGGTCGACAATCGCCGCGCCCTCCACCACCGTCGCGCCCAGCCGTTCAAGCAGGCGCTTGCCGGCCATCATGGTGCCGCCGGTGGCAATCAGGTCGTCGATCAACAAGACGCGATCGCCTGGCTTGCAGGCATCGGCGTGGATTTCCACCGTCGCGCTGCCGTATTCGAGCATGTACTCCTCGGCCACCGTGTTGAAGGGCAGCTTGCCTTTCTTGCGGATCGGCACAAAGCCGAGGTTCAGCTCATACGCCACGATCGAGCCAAGGATGAATCCACGCGCATCGATGCCTGCCACCAGATTCAGCCCCTGCCCCATGTAGCGATGGACGAACACATCCACCAGCACGCGCAGGCTCTTCGGGTCCTGCAACAGCGGCGTGATGTCGCGAAACATCACCCCGGCCTGCGGCCAATCCGGCACCGTGCGGATGCGGTCGCGCAGGTAACGCGATACATCGCCCAGTTCAGTGGAAGCGGGAATGGACGACGGCGTCAGTAGCGCCGCCTGGTGAGGAGGAACTTGGTTCATGGCAAAAACAGGAAAGCAGGAACGTGGTCTGCGGTAATGGGCTACCACCCGGGCCGAATGGCGCCGAACCACAATGGGCAAACCCAAACCATACAGGAGACACGGCGATGGCAAAGAAAATTCTGATGCTGGTCGGCGACTACGTGGAGGACTACGAAGTCATGGTCCCCTTCCAGGCGCTGCAGATGGTCGGCCACACGGTGCACGCCGTCTGTCCGGACAAGCGCGCTGGCGATTCCGTCGCGACCGCCGTTCACGATTTCGAAGGCTCGCAGACGTACTCCGAAAAACCCGGCCATCGGTTCACGGTCAACGCCACCTTCGCCGACGTCGACCCGGCAACGTATGACGCACTTGTCGTGCCCGGCGGCCGCGCGCCCGAATACCTGCGGCTGAACGCCCGCGTGCTCGACGTCGTGCGGCACTTCGCCCATGCGGACAAACCCATCGCGGCCATCTGCCACGGTGCGCAGTTGCTGTCGGCGGCGGGTGCGCTGGAAGGCAAGGCGTGCTCGGCATATCCGGCATGTGGACCGGAAGTCACGGCGGCAGGCGGCACGTTCCAGGACATCCCCGTCGACCAAGCCCACACCGACGGCAAGCTGGTCACAGCGCCCGCGTGGCCGGCACATCCGGCATGGTTGGCACAGTTTCTTGAAGTCCTGGGCACGCGGGTTCTACACTGATCCGGTTGCCCGCACGCCGGGCGCCCCAGGAGCCCCCGGCCATGTGCGAAATCTTCATCCGCGCCAATCCCCATTCCTACGACAGTCTCGCGCGTTCGCTACGCCTGCACGGCGTGGCGACCAGCGTGCGGCTGGAGTGCCTGTTCTGGGAGGTGCTCGAAGAGATTGGCCAGCGTGATGGCCTGACGGTCAACCAGCTCATCAGCAAGCTCTATGACGAGTTGTTTGAGCGTCGCGGCGAGGTGGCGAACTTCGCGTCGTTCCTGCGCGTCTGCTGCCTGCGCTATCTGATGCTGCAGCAGGAAGGGCGCATTCCGGCTGATACACGGGTGTCGATCAGCTCGCTCGATGCCGCGGCGGTGCTGGACGGCCTGCCGGCCAACATGGCGGATGCCCCGCCGCCGCGCCGCTCGCGCGGGCCGCTGCTGGAAACGTTCATCAAATAAGCGCTGGCATCAACGCGGCGAGAGCCGCTCCTCCGCCATCTGCAGCCCCTCGGGGGTGCCGCGCAGCACAACGATATCGCCCAGCTCCAGCACGGTGTCTGGATCAGGATCGAGCGCGCGAATGCCCTGGCGCCGGATCGCCGTGACCGAGGTCTTGAACGTCTCCAGCCCCATCGTGCCGAGCTTGTGGCCGATGGCAGGCGAGCCTTTGGCCAAAGGCACCGAATGCAGGCGCACGGCGTCGCGCTCCAGCATGTCTTCCTCGTCGTCCTGACCATGGAAGTAGCCGCGCAGCAGGCTGTAACGTGCGTCACGCATCTCCTGCGCGCGGCGCACCACGCGGCGCAGCGGCACGCCCAGCAGCACCAGCGCATGCGAGGCCAGCATCAGGCTACCTTCAATGATCTCGGGGACAACCTCGGTGGCGCCGGCTTGCTGCAGGCGATCCAGGTCGGCATCGTCGATGGTGCGCACAATCACGGGCAGGGTCGGCTCCAGCGCCTGCACGTGGTGCAGCACCTTCAATGCGGACGCCGTATCGGCATACGTAATGGCGACCGCCGCTGCACGGTGGATACCGGCAGCCACCAGCGACTCGCGCCGCGCCGCATCGCCATAGACGACATGCTCGCCCGCGGCCGCAGCCTCGCGCACGCGGTCGGGGTCCAGGTCGAGCGCGACATAGCCGATGCCTTCCTGCTCCACCATGTGCGCCAGGTTCTGGCCGCTGCGCCCGTAGCCGCAGATGATGACGTGGCGCTCGGTGGCGATGCTCTGCGCGGCAATCTTCGTCATTGCCAGCGATTGCATCAGCCAGTCCGTGCGCGACAGCCGCATGGCAATCACGTCGCTGTACTGAATCAGGAACGGCGCCAGCAGCATCGACAGCAGCATCGCCGCCAGGATCGCTTGGCCGAGCAACGGGTCGATCAGTTTCATCCCGTCAATCTGGTTGAGCAGCACGAAGCCGAATTCACCGGCCTGCGCCAGCCCGAGAGCCGTACGGATCGCCGCACCGCCACCGGAACCGAAGGCCCGCGCCAGCAGCGCAATCAGCACGAATTTGAACAGCACCGGCGCCATCACCAGGCCCAGCACCAGCGCCCAGTGCTCGAAGACCACGCGCGGGTCCAGCAGCATGCCGACCGTCACGAAGAACAGCCCCAGCAGCATATCCCGGAACGGCTTGATGTCTTCTTCCACCTGCAGCTTGTACGGCGTTTCCGACACCAGCATGCCGGCCAGAAATGCCCCCAGCGCCATCGACAAGCCCAGCCGCTCGGTCAGCGCCGCCATGCCCAGCGTGACCAGCAGCAGGTTCAGCATGAACAGCTCCTGCGAGCGCCGCGCCGCCACCAGGTGGAACCAGCGCGACAGCAGCTTCTGCCCCAGGAACAGGATCAGCACCAGCGCAACGGTGATCTTCAGAGCTGCAATCGACAGCGTCAGAACCAGGTCGCTCGGATTCTTGCCCAATGACGGCACCACGATGAGCAGCAGCACCACAGCCAGATCCTGGAACAGCAGCACGCTGATGATGTTGCGGCCGTGCTCGGTTTCCAGTTGCAGGCGCTCGGCCAGCATTTTCGACACGATGGCCGTGGACGACATCGCCAACGCGCCGCCCAGCGCCAGCCCCGCCTGCCACGACAGCGGGTACCAGCGCGAAAGCAGCATCGATACCGGAATCGTCAGCAGCACGGTCAGCACCACCTGTGACGCGCCAAGGCCCAGCACCAGCCGTCGCATCGAACGAAGCTTGGAGAGGTTGAACTCCAGGCCGATCGAGAACATCAAGAACACCACCCCGAACTCAGCCAGGTAGCGGGTCTGAGCAGAATCGGACTCCAGCCCCGTCGCCTTCGGCCCAATCAGCACACCCACCACCAGGTAGGCCAGCATCGGCGGCAACTGCAGCATGCGGAACAGCACCACGCCGATCACGGCGGCGGCCAGCAACACGAGGGTGAGTTCCAGCGGCGAATGCATGCGACGCGAAAAAACCAATCGAAAGGGGTTGGACAGGAGGGCCGGATGCCGCGCATCAAGACGGTGCGTGCGCAAGCGAGCACGCAGGCGCTGCAAGACCGATGCCAGGATGTAAACGAAGAACGCGATACGCGAGACGCCGCAGAGCAAAAAATGACGGCGTGGCGACGGGAAGAAAGTGATTTGGAAGCCGAATGCCGCGGCGCAGCAAAACGGAGCGCCCGCACGCTCCGCCCACTCCCCGCAAGTCAAGTCCCAATGCGCCACCAGCGGCCGAGGACTATGTCAATCGTTGTTATACTTCGCCGCCATGATAGCGAATTTCAATCCGGACCGAGCGCTTGCGCTGGCGCAGCAAACCTTCGACATCGAAGCGCAAGCCGTACTCGGTCTCAAAACCCAGGTGTCCGCCGACTTTGCGCGCGCGGTCGAAATGGTGCTCGGCTGCACCGGCCGCGTCGTCGTGTCCGGCATGGGCAAATCGGGCCACGTGGCGCGCAAGATTGCCGCCACGCTGGCCTCGACCGGCACGCCGGCGTTCTTCGTGCACCCGGCCGAAGCCAGCCATGGCGATCTCGGCATGGTCACCCGCGACGACGTTTTCATCGGCTTTTCCAATTCCGGCGAAGTGTCGGAGCTGAACGTCATCCTGCCGCTGGTCAAGCGGATGGGCGCCAAGCTGATCGCCGTCACGGGCAACCCGGAGTCCTCGCTCGGCAAGCACGCCGACGTGGTGCTCAACTCGCATGTCGATGTCGAAGCCTGCCCGCTGAACCTTGCTCCCACCGCCAGCACCACGGCGCAGATCGCGCTGGGCGATGCGCTGGCCGTGGCCGTGCTCGACGCACGCGGCTTCGGTGCAGAAGACTTCGCACGCTCGCATCCGGGCGGATCGCTTGGCCGCAAGCTGCTAACGCACGTGCGTGACGTCATGCGCGCCGGCGACGCCATCCCCCGCGTGGACCAAGACACGCCGCTGTCGCAGGCGCTGATGGAAATCACCCGCAAGGGCATGGCGATGACCGCCGTGGTCGATGCCGATGGCCACGCCGTGGGCGTCTTCACCGACGGCGACCTGCGCCGCCTGCTCGAAACCCCGCGCGACTGGCGCACGGTGCCCATCCACGAGGTCATGCACCGCAACCCGCGCTCGGTCGGCCCCGACCAGCTCGCCGTCGAAGCCGTCGAAGTCATGGAAACGCACCGCATCAACCAGTTGCTGGTGGTCGATGCCGCCGGCCTGCTGGTCGGCGCGCTGCACATCCACGACCTGACGCGGGCCAAGGTCATCTGACCCGCCCACGCCACTGATGACCACCCCGGCCGATCCTGTCCACAGCAACATCGACGCACGCTTTCCGCAGGCAATGGAACGCGCCGCGCGCGTGCGCCTGATGGTGTTCGATGTGGATGGCGTGCTGACCGACGGCCGCCTGCTCGTGGGCCCCGAGGGAGAAATCAGCAAGGCGTTCGACACGCTCGACGGCCACGGCATCAAGCTTCTGGCACAGGCCGGCGTCACGCCGGCCATCATTACCGGACGGCAATCCGAAATCGTCGCCTGGCGCGCCGGGGAACTCGGCATCGAACATCTGTACCAAGGCGTAGCCGACAAGCGCGAGGCGTTTGCCCACCTGTTGGCGGCCACGCAACTTGAGGCCACAGACGCCGGCTACATGGGCGACGACTGGCCCGACCTGCCGGTGATGACGATGGTGGGCTTTACCGCCTGCCCCGCCCAGGCCCATGCCGAACTGCGCAGCCGCGCCCATTACGTGGCCCAGGCTACGGGCGGGCGAGGCGCCGTGCGTGAAGTCGCCGACCTGATCCTCAAGGCCCAAGGCGCCTACGACGCCCTGCTCGCGCAATTGCTGCAAGCCCCGCAAACCTTCTGACTCCATGGCCAGCGAACGCTCCCAACGCCTCGTCTCCACCGTGCTGCAAGTCATGCTGCGCGGGCTGCCGATCCTGCTGATGGCGATTGTCTGTGGCGTCACGTTCCTGCTCGTGCAGGTCAACACGCCACAAACCGACGAAACCGCCACCCAGCCCAAACGCCACATCGCCGACTACACCATGGACGGCATCTCGGCTACGGCGCTGGACGAGACCGGCACGACCAAGTACCGCTTCACCGGCGTCCACATGAATCACTATGAGGACGACCTGACCTACGACGTCACGTATCCCGCGCTGCGCGTATATGCGCCCGACCGCCCCCAGGTCACCGCCCGTGCGGACCTGGGCAAGATGAACGGCGACGGCACCATCATCGATCTCTACAACAACGCCAAGGTCATCCGCGCGCAGGGACCCGACGCCCGCCAGGACCCGCTGATGACGGCCGATTCGACCTACTTCCAGGTGCTGCTCAACGACGACATCGTGCGCACCGACAAGCCCGTCGAGCTGCACCGTGGGCCGTCGATCATGAACGCCAACGGCCTCACCTTCAATAACGTGACGCGGCAAGTACAATTGCTGGGCAATGTGCGCGGCCGAATCGAAGGGCTGGGGGCGCCGAAGCAGTAAACTCTGCCCCCGACACCTGACAACGCCCACCGACCGCGCCCTTCTCCGACGTGATCCCCATGACTGATTCCCTCCGTGCTGCCGGCCTCGCCATTGTCGCTGCGCTGCTGCTCCCGGCCCTGCCCGCGCACGCTGAGCGCGCCGACCGCGACAAGCCGCTCGTCCTTGAAGCCGACAACGCCAGCTACGACGATCTGAAGCAGGTCTATCACTTGACCGGCAACGTGGTGCTGACCAAGGGCACCATGGTGCTGCGCTCCGATCAGGCCGATCTGCGCACCGACCCCGAGGGCTACAACTACGCCGTCGCCACGTCCAAGCCCGGCAATCTCGCCTTCATTCGCCAGAAGCGCGACAACGTCGACGAATACATCCAGGGTTGGGGCGAGCGCATCGAATACGACGGCAAACAAGAGATTTCCAAGCTGATCGCCCGTGCACGCATGGAGCGCCTGCAAGGCGCAACGCAGCTCGACGAGATCCGCGGCGCCGTCATCACGTACGACGGTCAGAAGGAGTTCTACACGGCCTCCGGCGGCGCGGAAAACGCCACCTCGGCCAACCCGTCGGGCCGCGTGCGCGCGGTTCTCGCACCGCGCACAAGCACGCCTGCCGCGCCGGCATCTACCCCGGCCGCCAAGCCCTGATCCGCACTGCCTGTCTTTTCTGTTTCGCTTATGTCTGCCACCACCCTCGCCCCCAAAACTGCAGCGCCGCAGGCCACGACTTCCAGCACGCTGGTCGTCCGCCATCTGAAGAAGCGCTACGGCACGCGCACGGTGGTCAAGGACGTGTCGCTTGACGTGAAAAGCGGCGAGGTGGTCGGCCTGCTCGGCCCCAACGGCGCGGGTAAGACGACTTCGTTCTACATGATCGTCGGCTTGGTGGCGCTGGACGCCGGCGACATCGTGCTCGACGGCGAGCACATCAGCCGCCTGCCGATCCACCAGCGCGCGCGCATGGGCCTGTCGTATTTGCCGCAGGAAGCGTCGGTGTTCCGCAAGCTCAACGTGCAGGAAAACATCCGCGCGGTGCTCGAGCTGCAGGAGCAGAACGGCAAGAAGCTGTCGCAAGACGAAGTCAATCGCCGCCTCGACGGCCTGCTCGACGACTTGCAGATCGCCCACTTGCGCGACAACCCCGCACTGTCGCTCTCGGGTGGTGAACGCCGCCGTGTGGAGATTGCCCGCGCGCTGGCCTCATCGCCACGCTTCATCCTGCTCGATGAACCGTTTGCCGGTGTCGATCCAATCGCGGTAGGCGAGATTCAACGCATCGTCAGCTTCTTGAAAGACCGCAACATCGGCGTGCTGATTACCGATCACAACGTGCGAGAAACGCTGGGCATCTGCGATCACGCCTACATCATCAGCGAAGGCACCGTGCTGGCCGCGGGCATGCCAGAGCAGATTATCGAAAACGAGGATGTACGCAAGGTGTATCTGGGCGATAACTTCCGGATGTAAGCCACGACGCACGCTTACGCCTTAAGGACGTGGCAAAGCCGCACCTTAAAGCAAAATCCGTTCCATCGGCCGAGTGTTGGGCATAGAATAGCCCGCATGAAACAGTCGCTCCAGCTCCGCCTCTCTCAGCATCTCGCGCTTACGCCGCAGTTGCAGCAATCGATCAGACTGCTGCAGTTGTCGACCATCGAACTGCAGCAGGAAGTTGAGCAGGCCTTGACCGAAAACCCGCTGCTGGAGCGGGAAAACGAGTGGCTCGACACCTCTGCGCGCATTGGCGCAGACGGCTCCGTGAACGCGCTGCAAAGCAACAGCGCCACACCCCTGCCCACCGAATCACCCCCGCCCGTACCCAACGGTGCCGACAGCGGCGACAGCTCGGAAAACAGCTACGAAAACGGTCACGACAGCGGCGCCGATTTCGACAGCGATTACGGCTCCGACCGCTCCGACTGGAGCCTTGACGACTTCGCCCGCAAACCGCAATCCGACGAAGACGACCGCGCCCCGCTGCAGTTACGTGAGGCCGAGCAAAGTCTGCGCGAATTCCTCATGGAACAACTCGCGCCGCTCAAGCTGTCCATGCGAGACAAGGGCCTCGTCATCTTCCTGATCGAATCCCTCGACGACGAAGGCTACCTCTCTGGCACGCTCGACGAAATCCTCGCCGATCTGCCTGCCGAACTTGAAGTCGAACTCGACGAACTGCAAGCCACGCTGCGCATGCTGCAGAGCTTCGACCCGCCTGGCGTCGGCGCGCGTTCAGCTGCTGAATGCCTGTCACTGCAATTGCATCGGCTCGATTCGCCCGCGAAGGCGCTGGCGCTCACCATCGTCAATCAGCATCTCGAACTGCTGGCCGCGCGAGACTACACACGCCTGAAGAAAGCGCTGTCCGTCGACGAGCCAGCGCTGAAGGCAGCGCATGAGCTGATTCGTTCACTGGCACCGTTTCCGGGTCATGCATTCGGGCGTGCTGAAGCGGATTTCGTGGTGCCCGACGTGATCGTGCGCAAGACCAGCGCAGGCTGGATGGCGCAACTGAACCCCGACGTCATGCCGCGCCTGCGCATCAACGACATGTACGCGCAAATCCTGCGCAGCAGCCGCGGTGAATCGGGCGCCGCCAATCTGCAGCAGAAGCTGCAGGAAGCACGTTGGCTGATTAAGAACATTCAGCAGCGCTTCGATACGATCCTGCGTGTCTCGCAAGCCATTGTCGAGCGTCAAAAGAGCTTCTTCACGCACGGCGAAATCGCCATGCGCCCCTTGGTTTTGCGGGAAATAGCCGATACACTGGGTCTACACGAGTCCACGATCTCCCGTGTGACGACCAACAAATACATGGCGACCCCGATGGGGACGTTCGAGTTGAAGTACTTCTTCGGCAGCCATGTATCGACGGAAACCGGCGGGGCCGCGTCATCCACTGCGATACGCGCGCTCATCAAGCAACTTGTAGGAGCCGAAGACCCGAAGAATCCTCTGTCCGATAGCAGAATTGCCGAGCTGTTAGGCGAACAAGGATTCGTGGTGGCCCGTCGGACGGTGGCCAAATACCGCGAAGCCCTCAAGATCCCTGCAGTGAATTTGCGCAAGTCTTTATAGCCGCATCGCGGGCAGTTCCGGTGCGGCTCATCTTGAGAAGGAGAACCGCTATGAACTTCAAACTCAGTGGACACCACCTGGACATCACGCCCGCTTTGCGTGAGTACGTGGAAACGAAACTGGAGCGTGTGATCAGGCACTTCGATCAGGTGATTGGCGTCAGCGTGTTGCTATCGGTCGATAACCACAAGGAGAAGGATCGGCGTCAGTACGCGGAAATCAACTTGCACCTCAAGGGTAAGGACGTCTTCGTCGAATCACACCATGAAGATCTTTATGCGGCCATCGACCTACTCGTCGATAAACTGGACAGGCAAGTGATCAAGTACAAGGACCGCGTGCAGGGGCACGATCGTGACAGCATGAAGCACCAAGCCTTCCAGGCCGTGCAGATGCAGCAATAGCAGGACGGCACCGCAAAAACCGCGCCCCGAGTTGGCGCGGTTTTTTTATGCCGTGGTGCATTCGTGACGAATCCGATTGCAACGGATTTAAGTCGGGCTAAAATCTGACGAAAGTATGAATGCTGGCGTGGCGCGGCTTTTGGCGCGATGCTGGCTAAAACAGGGTCGATGCCGTGCGCACAGTGCCGGCACCGGCTGATCGCAGCCCTGGGGATTCGCCTCTCTGCCCTGCGTGGTGCACCGCTGGTGCACCGCACAAAGCTGCGCGGCACGTGGTCTATAATGACCTCATTGTCCGCGCGCCATTTTGGTGCAGAAGGACGCCGCTCATTTCACGCATTGCACATGAATCGCTTGGCCAAACTGCTGCCGCCCGGGAACATTGCCCTCGACGTCAGCGTAACCAGCAAGAAGCGGGTATTTGAACAAGCTGGCCTGCTGTTCGAGAACAACCACGGCGTGACGCGCGCAGTCGTCACCGACAACCTGTTCGCGCGCGAGTCGCTTGGATCCACGGGTCTGGGCGCCGGCGTGGCGATCCCGCATGGCCGCATCAAGGGGCTCAAACAACCGCTGGCAGCCTTCATGCGCCTATCCGAACCGGTGCCTTTTGAGTCGCCGGACGGCAAACCTGTCTCACTGCTGATCTTTCTGCTGGTGCCCGAACAGGCCACCCAGCAGCATCTGGAAATCCTCTCTGAAATCGCCCAGCTGCTGTCCGACCGTGACATGCGCGAAGGCCTCGCCACCCTGCCGTCGCCCGAGGCGATTCATCAGCTACTGACCGACTGGCGGCCCTGATCGCGGCGCGATCGGTGGCAAGCGCAACCGATTGCGAACGCGCTATGCCCCGTCGGCACCACTGTGCCCTGCTATGGAACTGACCGGCGTCATCGCCCAATCGATCTTTGACGACAACGCAGCTGATCTAAAGCTGTCGTGGGTCGCCGGCCTGGAGGGCGCGGACCGCGCGTTCGATGTGGATTTCGCCAAGGAGGCGACATCTGCAGCTGACTTAGTCGGGCACTTGAACCTCATCCACCCGAATCGCATACAGGTGCTCGGCAAGCCCGAGATCACCTACTACCAGCGCTTGTCGGAAGAAAACCGCAAGCGCCAGATGGGCGAGTTGATCCTGCTGGAGCCACCCTTTCTGGTGGTGGCCGACGGCGTGGATCCGCCGCCCGATCTGGAGCTGCGCTGCACACGCTCGTCCACGCCGCTGTTCACGTCGCCGATTTCATCGGCCGCGGTCATTGACCATCTGCGCTTGTATCTGTCTCGCATCTCGGCACCGCGCGTGACGATGCACGGGGTGTTTCTCGACATCCTCGGCATGGGCGTGCTGATCATGGGTGATTCGGGCCTGGGCAAAAGCGAATTGGGCCTGGAGCTGATCTCGCGCGGTCACGGTCTGGTGGCCGATGACGCGGTCGATTTCGTTCGCCTCGGGCCGGACTTTATCGAAGGCCGCTGCCCGCCGCTGCTGCAGAATCTGCTGGAAGTGCGCGGGCTGGGCCTGCTCGATATCAAGACGATCTTCGGTGAGACGGCGGTGCGCCGGAAGATGAAGATCAAGCTGATCGTGCAGCTCGTGCGCCGCAACGATGGCGAGTTCGAGCGTCTGCCGCTCGATTCACAATACCTCGATGTCCTCGGTCTGCCGATCCACATGGTGAAGATCCAGGTGGCAGCGGGCCGCAACTTGGCCGTGCTGGTCGAGGCGGCCGTGCGCAACACGATCCTGCGCTTGCGCGGCATCGATACGTTGCGCGACTTCATGGACCGCCAGCGCGCCGCCATGCAAGCCGAAGCCGCTTCCCACTCGCCTCAGGGTCGTCTGCTTTAACAAAGCCGCCACAAAGTTTCGTATTCAGACCGGTTTACCCTAGTTTTCGCTGCGAAACGTCAACCCGACGTGCGGCCGCCCCGTTGTGGGAGGGAATGCGCCGAGCACACAACGCGGCGGCGTTCATCGCGAGCGCGGCGGCTTGTTTTCGCCCGCTCTTCTGACGGTACCAAGGAGAATACGACGATGAAACAACTGATTGCCGCTTGCGCCCTGGCGCTCCCGTTCCTGGCCGGCCAAGCTTTCGCCCAAGGCAGCGCACCCGCAGCCGCGCCGGCGGCACCTGCTGCCGCCCCGGCAGCCAAGAATTCGCAGCAAGACAAGATGAAGCAATGCAACATGGACGCCGCTGGCAAGAAGGGCGACGAGCGCAAGGCTTTCATGAAAGGCTGCCTGTCGGACAAACCGGCCGCGGCCGCCAAGCCGATGACGCAGCAGGAAAAGATGGCAGCCTGCTCCAAGGCCAACAAGGGCAAGAAGGGCGACGAGTACAAGAACGCCCAGAAAGCGTGCCTCTCGAAGGGCTGAGCATTCCCTTAACCTCGCTCGAAAAAAGGCGGCCGGATCGGTCGCCTTTTTTGTTGGTCGCTGCTTTGCAACACAGGGATGCTATCCTCGCGGCATGCGGATCATTCTCATCACCGGTATGTCGGGTTCAGGGAAATCGGTCGCCCTGAACGTGCTCGAAGACGCAGGTTACTACTGCGTCGACAACCTGCCCGCGCAGTTCATCCCCGAACTGGCGCGCTATCTGGCGGACCAGGGTTATACGCATCTGGGCGTGGCCACCGACATCCGCAGCCGGGAATCGCTGCGCAAGGTGCCCGAGACGGTCACCGTGCTGCGCAAGGAACACGACGTGCGCATGCTGTTTCTGACAGCAAGCACGAATGCCCTGGTGCAGCGCTATTCCGAGACGCGCCGCCGGCATCCGCTGTCGATCCGTAACGGCCGCCCCGATACCGCTGCCAACGTGCAAGCGGCCGCCAAGGGCCTAGACACCTCGCTCATCGAAGCAATCGAAATGGAGCGGGAGCTGCTCAGCCCGCTGGCCGATCCGGCGCATCGCATCGACACCAGCACGCTGCGCACGAACGCCCTGCGCGCGTACATCAAAGAGTTCATCAGCGACGAGCCGCATGACATCACGTTGATGTTCGAATCGTTCGGCTTCAAGCATGGCGTACCGACCGATGCCGATCTCGTCTTCGACGTGCGTTCGCTGCCCAACCCGTACTACGACACGCAACTGCGCCCCCTCACCGGGCGCGACCAGCCCGTCATCGATTTCCTGCAAAGCCAACCGATGGTGCTTGCGATGGCAGAGGACATCCGCGCCTACGTCGAAAAGTGGCTGCCGAGTTTCATCGCCGACAACCGCAGCTATTTGACCGTCGCGATCGGCTGCACGGGCGGTCAGCATCGTTCCGTGTACATCGCAGAACGGCTTGCCACGTACTTCCGTGCGCATGGTAATGTGTTGGTCCGCCACCGCGAATTGGCCGTAGACGGCTGAACCGCGCGCCAGACACATTCACCGCGCCGGCCAGCCTCATTTGGATGCGGCTTCTTGCGCGGCGCCACGCGAAAGTCTTGCCGCCGTCTGCTGAAAGCCCGTCCATGCAAGAAGACATCGCTCTCTCACCGTTCTCGCCGTTGCCGCCGCTGCCCACCGAGCTGTCGCTGTTTCCGCTGCATACGGTGCTGTTTCCCGGCGGCCTTCTCCCCCTGCGCATTTTCGAAGCCCGCTACATCGATATGGTGCGCACGTGCCTGCGCGACAAGACGCCGTTCGGCGTCTGCCTGATTGAGCGCGGCAACGAAGTGGCCACCACAGACGGCACAACCGTACCAGTCGACGTGGGCTGCATCGCCCACATCGTCGAATGCGACATGGAGCAGCTCGGCCTGCTGATGATCAAGGTGCGCGGCTCGCAGCGCTTCAAGGTACTGTCGTTCGAGACTACGCCCGACGGCCTCATGCGCGGTACGGTCGAGCCCATCGGCGCAGACGTGGAAGACTGCAAGGGCGAACTTTTCGACGACTGCGTGGGTGCCCTGCGCCGCATCATCACCACACTCGGATCACGCGAAGATGGCAACGTCCCGATGGCGGAACCCTATGAGTGGACCAGCCCGAGCTGGGTCGCGAATCGACTCTGCGAACTGCTACCGGTGCCACTCAAGGCCAAGCAGAAGCTGATGGAACTGATGGACGCCGGCATGCGCATCGAGATCGTCCATCGCTACATGAAGCAGCATCACATTCTGTGATGCCGTATCAGCCAACCCGGGCCGGGTTGGCTAGATCAGGCTTGGCTGCACCAGCGTCTCCAGCGCCAACTTCACCGGCGCGGGCAATCCCACTGAATTGAGTTGGGCAAGCGGTACCCAGCGCCAGTCGTCGTCGAGCTCGGCGGGCGTGCCGATCTCTGCGCGCAGCAAGTGCATATGCAGGCGGAAGTGCGTGAAGGTATGCGTGAGCGCGCCTGCCATTTCCACGGTCGAGACCGCGCCATATACCTGCGCGGCGCGACGCACGGTGCCCACATCCAGCGGATGCTCATCCAGCGCGTCGTCCATCTCGCCCACCAGCGGCAAAGACCACAACCCGCCCCAGATACCGCGTTGCGGACGACGCTGCAGCAGGACCGCGTCGGCGTGCAGCGCGATGACGAGCGTCGCGGCACGCTCGGGTATCGCCTTACGCGGGCGCGGCACGGGCAATTCCATCACGCGATCGGTACTGCGCGCTTCGCATAGCGATTCGAGTGGACAGGCGCGTTCGCCCGTCAGGCATGCCGGTTTGCCACGCGTGCAGACGGTGGCCCCTAGGTCCATCAAACCCTGCGTGTACGGCTGAATACCTTCGGCTGGCGGCAGCACGGTTTCAGCGACGCGCCACATGGTGTCTTCCACGCGCTTGTCGCCAGGAAAACCGTCGATGCCGAACACACGGGCAAACACGCGTTTGACGTTGCCGTCCAGAATGGCCGCGCGCACGCCGTACGAAAACGCGGCGATGGCCGCCGCAGTCGAGCGGCCGATGCCCGGCAGCGTCGCAAGCACGTCGGGATCGCGCGGGAAGATGCCGCCGTGCTCCGCCACCACGATCTGCGCGCAGCGATGCAAGTTGCGCGCGCGCGTGTAATAGCCGAGGCCGGCCCACGCTGCCATCACGTCGTCTGCCGGCGCAGCGGCCAGCGCCTGCACGGTCGGGAAGCGCTCGATGAAGCGTGCGTAGTAGCCCAGCACCGCGCTCACCTGCGTCTGCTGCAGCATGATCTCTGAGAGCCACGTGCGATATGCATCGCCCGTGTTCTGCCACGGCAAATGGTGACGGCCATGACGCTGCTGCCAAGCGATGACGCGCACGGCGAAATCATCTGGTAGCGAAGGCAGAACGGCAGCAGGTTGCGCGGCGCGGCGCGTGCGGCGGGGGGTGGCGGTCATGCGTGTGATGAGGAAACGGCGAACTGAAGATGCGCGCTGGCGGCGATCCTACCAGAACGAAAAAAGCGCCCGCAGGCGCCTTCTCCGTGACCAACGATACGCGTCAGGCCGCGACGGACTGCCGCTCCAGAATCGTCCCGGCCGCGAGAATGCGGTCGGTGTACTGGGCGATCATGCCGCTGCGCTCATCCAGCGTATTGAGCAGCGCCTCGAGTTCGGTGATTCGCGCTTCCAGCGTATCGGTCGCCTCGTGAATGCGCTCGATCGAATCCACGCGCTTGCGCAGTTGCTTCTGGTGATCGCGCACCTGAGCTTCCAGCGGTGTCATGACGGACTTCAGCCAGATCTCGATGTCACGGTTCATGTCCTGAAAGGTATCCAGCACGCGGCTGGCCACCGTCGAGAACGCTCCATGCACGAGTTGCGGCTTCGGACGGGTCAGGAAGCTGAACGCGCCAAAGTGGTTGTGCGCGAGCATCAGCGTTTCTTTCAGATCGGCGTCGTAGCGCGTGCCCAGGAAACGCAGCGGCGGCGACAGCGTGAAACCGTGCTCGGCGTTGAACTTCTTGTACATGCCGTCGACCATCTGGTGCAGTTGGTCGATGCGGTTGGCGGCATCGCGCACCAGGCCCGTCAGGTGGCCGAAGAGCTTGTCCATGTCGTCGCGCAGGCCGCGCGAGAACACGCGCTCCTTCATCTTCTCGCGCGCCTCACGCATCGTCGAGCGAATCTGCTTGAGTTGCACACTCTTGATGATCTCCGCGCTGTGGCGGCCGAACACCGTACGCAGCGCCTGGAACTTGGCGATGCTCTGCTCGAACTCTTCCTTCTCGCCCTGCACGCGCATCAGCATGTGCTTGACCATCGTGTGGTTCTTGCCGCGCAGGCCGCGCAACTCGAACAACTGCTCGACGATGTCGCGGCGGCGCATCTGCAGCAGTTGCTGCGCGCCGGTGGCCATGTCCTTCACCGCCAGTTGAACCTGCTCGGTCACAATCTCGCGACGCTGCGGAATCAACTGATCCGACAGCACCGACTCCAGCTCCGGCAGCCGGCTCTTGGCCAGCAACTCATGGTCATGGCTGACCTTGGCCACCAGACCCTTCTGCGCCGACACTGGATACACGCGCTCGACATCGATATCGAGCACCTGCGCCGTCGTCATAATCTGGCGGCTGACTTCGTTCTCGACTTCCTCTTCGGACTTGAGCGGATCCCACAGGCCATCGACCTTGTTGAGCACCGCGATGCAGCCTTTGCGCTGGCCACCGCCCACGTGCGAGCGCCACAGCTCCAGATCGCTCTTGGTCACGCCGGCATCCGCTGCCAGCACGAACACGACGACGTGCGCATCCGGAATCAGGCGCAGCGTCAGCTCCGGCTCGGTACCAATCGCGTTCAGGCCCGGCGTATCCAGGATCACCAGGCCCTGCTTGAGCATCGGGTGCGGGAAATTGATGATCGCGTGACGCCACTTCGACACTTCGACCGTGCCTGCGGCATCCACCGAGAACGCAGCGTCGGGATCGGCGTCGTTATATAGACCCAACTGCTCGGCTTCTTCCTTGGGCACGCGCACGGTTTCCACCACGTGGCGGAACGCTTCGAGCATGCCTTCGGGCGACGACGGATCGAGCGGCACCGACAGCCAGTGGCTGCCCGCATCGCGAAAATCGGCCGTCGATGCATCATGCAGACGCGTCTCGATCGGCAGCAGGCGGATCGACGGCGGATAGCTTTCGTCGTACATCAGCTCGGTCGGACACATCGTGGTCCGGCCCGCCGACGACGGCAAGATGCGGCGGCCAAAGTCCGCAAAGAAGATGGCGTTGATCAGCTCACTCTTGCCGCGAGAGAACTCGGCAATGAAGGCGACTTTGAGCTTGTCGCTGCGCAAGACGCCGCGGATGCGCTGCGCGCGCATGTCAGCCTGCGCGTCGTACAGCTCCTGGGCTTGCAGCCAGTCTTGGAATTCCCCCACCGACTGCAGTACCGAAGCGCGCCAGGCGCTGTACTGCTCGAACTGTGTGCTCAGTGTGTTGTTCATCGTTCTGTCTTATTGTGTGCGCGACCCGACCGCAACAAAATGCGCGCGCCCCTCGACATCGCTGTTCCGCTCAATTACGGCACAGAAATGCACAAATTTAGGTGGAACGATACAGGGAACCGCCAGCTTCCGGGCGAACTTTCCGCAAGGTTCTCCAGCCCGGGCAGACAAGTGTTGCGGGATGCCATCGGCGGCCAGACACCCCACTTCAAAAACCTTGCGAAATGACGACCAGATCGCTCCAGCGCGACGTCTCCAGGCGGCTTTCGATGCCCCTGGCAGGGCGGTCAGCGCTGGCAGGTGGGGCAGTAGAAAGTGGAGCGCTGCCCCTGGACGATCTGGCGGATCGGCGTGCCGCACACTCGGCACGGCAGACCAGCGCGGTCGTACACGAAGGCTTCGAGCTGGAAGTAGCCGCTTTGTCCGTCTGACCCGACAAAATCGCGCAGCGTGCTCCCGCCCCGTGCGATGGCATCGGCCAGCGTGGTGCGAATGGCATCGGCCAGCGCCGCATAGCGTGGCCGGCTGATGCGGCCCGCCGCCGTGGTCGGCCGGATACCGGCGCGAAACAGACTCTCCGAACAATAGATATTGCCGACGCCGACCACGATATCGCCTGCCAGCAGCGCCGACTTGATGGCAACCCGGCGCCCGCGCGTGCGGGCAAACATCCAGTCGCCGTCGAATCGCGCATCGAACGGCTCAATGCCGAGACTACGCAGCAGCGGGTGTTCGGCCAAGCCGGCTTCGTCGCCGGCGTGCCAGAGCACGGCGCCAAAGCGGCGCGGGTCCCGATAGCGCAGTGTGATGGGTACGCCAGTTGCGTCGGCGAGTTCGATATCGACGTGATCGTGCGGGCCGGGCGGCACGGGCGCCTCCAGCACGCGCAACGTGCCGGTCATGCCCAGGTGGATCAACAGCCAGCCGCCTGTGGCCTCGGCATCGGCGTGGCTTGCGGATTGGCTTACCGCGGGCATGCATTCGATGAGCAGGTATTTACCCCGGCGCAGCAAGCGCGTGACAGTGAGGCCCGCGAGCAACTCCGGCAACGCCGGATCGATCGGCCAGCGCAAGCCGTGATGGCGCACCACCGCGCGCACGATACGTCGCCCCGTAATATGCGGTAGCAAACCCAGGCGAGTGACCTCGACCTCCGGCAACTCAGGCATCGAACCTCCATCCCATGTGCTGCTCCAACCTTTTTTACGATGCGGGCGATTGTAGCGGTCAGGCTACAATGCCCCGAACCCCCATCCGGAGCTTCGAGACCATGCCTCACGCCCTCTCCCGTTCGCCCGCGACGCAACGCCCGCGGCGATTCCTGCGCAGCCGAACGGCCCTTCTGGCCGCGCTGGTGGCGGGGGGGCTGACGAGCCTGCCGGCCTGGTCGTCGCAGTCGGTTGCCAGCACCCCGCTCCTTGCCCAGGCGGCACAGGAAGGCGGTACGGGCGGCCGCGCAGCCATCCAGATTGAACGCTCGCGCCCGCGCACCGGCCTGCTAAATTCGGAGCGCACCGATCTGCCGCGCGTCGCGCTCACTGAAGACATCATGTACCGCGTGCTGGCGTCGGAAGTGTCGCTGCAGCGTGGGCTGGTCGAGCCGGCATATCGAACCTACCTCGCGCTCGCACAGGACACGCGCGACCCCCGCTTTGCCCAGCGCGCCACCGAAATCGCATTTCTCACGCGCTCCCCCGCACAAGCCCTGACCGCCGCGCGCCTGTGGGTGGAACTGTCGCCGACGTCTATGCCGGCACGCCAGGTGCAGCAGCTCTTGCTGGTGGCGACGGGCCAGTGGTCGGACGTCGAGCCGATGCTGCAGGCGCAGTTGAACAAGGTCTCGCCCGGCCAGCGTGCCGATGCCCTGCTGCAATTGCAGCAACAGATGTCCAAGAGCAGCGATCCGGCGGGCGCCGTAGGCGCGCTGCAGCGCATCGCCTCGCATGACATGCAGCGCCCCGAAACGCATCTGGCCTTGGCTCGCGCGAAGGTTGCCGCCAAGGATGTTCCCGGCGCGCTGACGGAACTGGACACCGCGCTCAAGCTGCGCCCCGGTTATGAAGACGCCGCCATCCTCGCCGCCGAACTACGTGCCGACGGCGACCCGGATGCCGCCATCGCCGGCTTGCGCAGCTTCCTGAAAGCAGCACCAGCGTCCATCGACGGCCACTTGGCGCTCGCCCGCATGTACCTCGTGCGCAATCAGCAGGACAAGGCGCGCGCTGAATTCGAAACGCTCAAGAAGATCGCGCCCAACGATGCGCGCATCACGCTTGCCCTGGGCCTGCTGAACCTGCAACAGCGCCAGTACGATGACGCCGAGCGTTACCTGAAGGAATACGTCGCCGCCACCGCCAAGTCGCCCACGCTGAGCCCCGAACCCGGCTACCAGGGCCTTGCTCAGTTGGCCGAGGAAAAGCGCGACTACGCTGGCGCGCTGGGCTGGGTCGACAAGATCACCGGTTCCGCCAATGGCGACGCCGACGGTCAGACCGCACTGGCAGCCGGCATCAAGCGAGGCCAGTTGCTCGGCAAGCTGCGTCGCGTTGACGAGGCACAACAGACCTTCGACGAGCTCGTTGCCGATTCCGAAGACGTGCCCGACGGCCCGCGCCGCCAGGCCCTGATGGATGGCATCCGCCAGGCCGAAATCGGCATGCTGATGGACGCCAAGGCCTACGGCCGTGCCCGCGCCCGCGTCAACGAGCTGCTCAAGAGCGATCCGGACAACGTCGAATACACGTACCAACTGGCAATGCTCGAAGAGCACGACGGCCACTACGACAACATGGAAACGCTGCTGCGCAAGGTGATCGACCTGCGCCCCGGCCAGGCCATCGGCTACAACGCGCTCGGCTATTCGCTGGCCGATCGCAACGTGCGCCTGCAGGAAGCGCAGGAGCTGCTGGAGAAAGCCGTGTCGCTGGCGCCGGATGATCCCTACATCGCCGACAGCCTGGGCTGGGTCAAATACCGTCGCGGCGATCTGCCCGCCGCCACAGACATCCTGCGCAAGGCGTGGGCCGCCGCCCCGCAAGCCGAAATCGGCGCGCACCTGGGCGAAGTGCTGTGGCAATCGGGCAAGCAGGACGACGCGCGCCAGATCTGGACCGAAGCATCCAAGCTCGACGTGAACGACACCACGCTGCGCGACACGCTGCGCCGTTTCGGTCAGCCGGTGCCCAATGTTCCCGTGAGTGCAAATTGATGGCGATGCGGTTCACGCGCGCGCTTGGCGCGCTGATGCTCGGCGCCGGCTGCGCGCTCTTCAGCGGCTGCACAAGCTTGCGGCCAGCCAACGATCTCTTTGCCGGCACGCAAGACGCCGATGCCACCATCACACGCTATCAGGGTCGCTTCTCCGCCCGTTACACGCAGAACAACGCCGCGCAAAGCGCCGTCGGCAGCTTCCTCTGGCGTGAGCGCGGGCCCGACGTGCAGCTTGAATTGATGTCGCCGCTGGGCCAGACGCTGGCCATCGTCAGCCAGAGCAACGAGGGCGCCACGCTCGAACTGCCGAACCAGCCGCCGCGCCGCGCCCCCGAAGTCGACACGCTGATGCAGGATGCGCTCGGCTTTTCGCTGCCGGTCTCGGGCCTGCGCGACTGGCTACGCGCTCGCCCTGCCCCCGGCACACCGGCACGCGTCGCACGTGATGCGCAATCGCGCCCCGAAACCATCGAGCAGAACGGCTGGACTGTCCATTACGTCGCCTGGACTGACGACGGCAACAATTCCGACGGCGCCAAGGCCAGCATCCGCCGACTCGATCTTGACCGCCCGCAGGGCACCAATGGCCCGCTCTCGGTGCGGCTCGTGCTCGACCAGTAACGCCTCGCTTCGTCATGTCTTCCGCACCCTTCGAGCTGCGTGATTGCCCAGCGCCCGCCAAGCTCAACCTTTTCCTGCACGTGGTCGGCCGCCGGCCCGATGGCTACCACCTGCTGCAAACCGTCTTCCAGTTGATCGACTGGTGCGACACGCTGCATTTCATGCGCCGCACCGACGGCCGTCTCGTGCGCATCACCGATATTCCGGGCGTGCCCGCCGATGATGACCTCGTGATCCGCGCCGCGCGCCTGTTGCAAGCGGAAACGGGCTGCACCTACGGCGTCGACATCGCCATCGAAAAACGTCTGCCGATGGGCGGTGGCATTGGCGGTGGCTCGTCTGATGCCGCCACCACGCTGCTCGCGCTCAATCGCCTCTGGGGCCTTGATCTGCCACGCACGCAACTGATGGCGATCGGCCTCAAACTTGGCGCCGACGTGCCCTTCTTTGTGTTCGGCCAGAACGCCTTCGCCGAGGGCATCGGCGAAGAACTCACGCCCGTCACGCTGCCGCCGGCTGCCTTCGTGGTGATTCACCCACGTGTGCATGTGCCCACCCCCGCAATTTTTTCCGATGAAGGGTTGACACGCGATACACCACTCACCATAATTACGGACTTTCCTGACCAACAAATTGTTTTCGCTTACGGTCGCAACGATCTGCAAGCGGTGGCGGAAAGGAAATACGGCGAAATCGCCCGAGCACTTGTCTGGCTGCGTCAATTCAGCCCTCTGGCAAGAATGACCGGATCCGGTGCCTGCGTGTTTGCTCCGTTCGACAACGTCGAGCATGCGCAAGCGGTAGCGGATCAGGTGCCTTCCGAATGGGAAGGTCGGTATGCGGCAGGTCTGACGCATCACCCGCTCGCAGGATTTGCTGTGTAAGGTTTGCAGTTATCGCTTCTGCAATGGAGGCGGTAACCAATAGGTTGTGTAGGGGCGTCGCCAAGCTGGTTAAGGCACCGGATTTTGATTCCGGCATGCGTAGGTTCGAATCCTTCCGCCCCTGCCATTTTCTTCCTCATGTTCCCAGCAATAGCCCGGTTGGTGCTTTAACTGACCGGCGCGTCTGAAGTCGAAAAACAGGTGCCCCGATGAGCAGCGAAGGCTTGATGGTTTTTACCGGCAACGCCAACCCGAAACTCGCCGAAGCTGTCGTCAAGCACCTAGGCATTCCCCTAGGCAAGGCCCTCGTCGGCCGATTCTCCGATGGTGAAGTCCAGGTCGAGATTCAGGAAAACGTGCGCGGCAAGCACGTGTTCATCCTGCAATCCACCTGCGCCCCGACCAACGACAACCTGATGGAACTGATGGTGATGGTCGATGCGCTCAAGCGCGCGTCTGCCCGCCGCATCACGGCCGCCATCCCCTACTTCGGCTATGCCCGCCAGGACCGTCGCCCGCGTTCGGCGCGTGTGGCGATCACGGCCAAGGTCGTGGCCAACATGCTGGAAGTCGCCGGCGTCGAGCGCGTGCTGACGATGGACCTCCACGCTGACCAAATTCAAGGCTTCTTCGATATCCCGGTCGACAACATCTACGCGTCGCCGATCCTGCTCGAAGACCTGCGCAAGAAGAACTACGAAGACCTGCTGGTGGTGTCGCCCGACGTTGGTGGCGTGGTGCGCGCACGTGCACTCGCCAAGCAACTCGGCGTGGATCTGGCGATCATCGACAAGCGTCGCCCGAAGGCCAACGTGGCTGAGGTGATGAACATCATCGGTGAAGTCGACGGCCGCAACTGCGTGATCATGGACGACATGATCGACACCGGCGGCACGCTGTGCAAAGCCGCGCAGGTGCTCAAAGAGCGCGGTGCCAAGCAAGTGTTTTCGTATTGCACGCATCCGGTGCTGTCGGGCGGCGCAGCTGCCCGCATTGCAGACTCAGCGCTTGACGAAGTGGTCGTGACCGACACCATCCCGCTGCGCGAAGACGCCATCAAGTGCGGCAAGATCCGCCAACTCTCGACCGCGCCGCTGCTGGCCGAGACCTTCACCCGCATCGTGCGCGGTGATTCGATCATGTCGCTGTTTGCTGAATAATTCGGTACCCGAGCGGCTTACTGTTATAATTCAAGGCTTTACTGCAGAAAACGTCGGTTAGACGGCACTTCTGCGGTGTCTGCGGGGCGCAATATGGCGCCCCGTTCACCAGACGGCTTGGTCGCGAGTCGTCTTTTTCGTTTGGAGCAATCATGAAAGTTGTCGCTTTCGAGCGTAGCGTTCAGGGCACTGGTGCGAGCCGCCGCCTGCGCAATTCCGGCAAAACCCCGGCCATCATTTACGGCGCTGGCGCCGAGCCGAAGCTGATCGAACTCGATCACAACGCGCTGTACCACGCGCTGAAGAAGGAAGCCTTCCACTCGTCGATCCTCGACATCGAAGTGGCTGGCAAGGTGGAAAAGGCGCTGCTGCGTGACTTCCAACTGCACCCGTTCAAGCAACTGGTTCTGCACGTCGACTTCCAGCGCGTGTCGGCCAAGGAAAAGATCCACGTCAAGGTGCCGCTGCACTTCCTGAACCAGGAAACCGCACCGGGCGTGAAGCTGGGCCACGGCATCGTGAACCACATCCTGAACGACGTTGAAGTGTCGTGCCTGCCGGCCGACCTGCCGGAGTTCATCGAAGTGGATCTGGGTACGCTGGAAATCGGCCAGACCCTGCACATCGCTGACCTGAAGCTGCCGAAGGGCGTGACCATCCTCACCCACGGTGGCGATGAGAACCCGGCTGTTGCCAACATCAGCGTGCCGGCTGGCGAGAAGTCCGCTGCCGCCGAAGAAGGCGCTGCTGCTGCAGGCGAAGACAAGCCGGCAGCCTAAGTTGCCGCACCTCGCACTTCGGTGCGAGCGAAAAAAGCCCGCCGAGCCTGTCTCGCCGGGCTTTTTTTCTGCCTGAGCGGGACGAGCCGTACCGCTTTCAGGCTGCGGAAAGCAGCTATGCTTGTACGATCGAGGGGCGCTTCCTGCACCTCAACCTGATACGAATCGCATGATCAAACTCATCGTCGGCCTCGGCAATCCGGGCGCCGAATATGCGGCGACACGACACAACGCCGGCTTCTGGCTGGTCGACCAACTCGCGCGCATCGGCAACGTGACGCTGCGCAGCGAGACGCGCTTTCACGGCTATGCAGCCCGCGCCAACCTTTGGGGCAACGAGGTGTGGCTGCTGCAGCCGCAAACCTTCATGAACCGCTCCGGCCTGGCCACCGTAGCGCTGGCCCGCTTCTACAAAGTAATGCCCGATGAAATCCTAGTCGTGCATGACGAACTGGATTTGCCACCCGGCGCTGTCAAGCTCAAGCTCGGTGGCGGTTCCGGCGGGCATAACGGCCTGAAGGACATTGCCGCACACCTGACCACGCAACAGTTCTGGCGGCTGCGGCTGGGCATCGGCCACCCGCGCAATCTGCTGCCGCCGGGCTCGTCACCATCCGGCCAGCATGACGTTGCCAACTTCGTGCTCAAAGCGCCTCGCAAGGAAGAGCAGGACCTAATCGACCGCGCCATCGATCAGAGCCTGGATGCGCTACCCGAGCTGATCGCCGGCAACGCCGAGAAAGCCATGATGCGCCTGCACACAGCGCGCTGATCCGCCGACACTGACGGCACTGCCATGACACCGTTTGCCAAACTGATCTCTCGCGCCGCCGTGCTGGCGGGTCTGGCGCTCGGCCTGGCGGCCAGCCCGCCGGCGCAAGCGCAGGTGTATCGCTGCAGCGAGAACGGCCAGACGACCTATTCCGACCATCCCTGCGGTACGCGCGCGCAGCCCGTGCCCATGATCGACAACACGCCCAGCGCCGCCGATCAAAAGGCTGCCCGCGAACGCGCCAGCGCCGAAGCCGCCGAAGTGCAGCAGATGGAAACCGCGCGCCGCAAAGCGCAGGCGGCGGAAGACGCTCGCCAAGCCCAGATGGCGGCGCAGGCGGCCGAACAGGCACGCCGCGAGCAACGGCAGAAAGTGGTGGTTGCGCAGGAAGGCGTGCGCTACTGCCATCGCATCTACGTGGGGCCGTTGCCGTATCCGGCGCCTTACCCGCAACCCTATCCGACGCCGATGCCGGTAATTCGCCAACCTCCCGCACCGCCCGCTGGCGCGCTGCGCCAACCTAGCAATGGCCCGAAGCCGTTCGCACAAGCGCCGGTGGCGCCCGCACCCATCGTGCCGCGCCCGCCACGTCCGCATTACCCGCACTACCGCATCGTCTGCGAGCCGGGCTATGCGTACGAAGGGCCGGAAGACCTGCTGCCAATCCAGTAAACGGGCTGCCAACGAAACGGTAGGCACCAATGCAAAGAGACGGCCAAAGCCGTCTCTTTTTTTTCCTCACGCCGCCCGTGGTGGTGCTGAGGTGAGCTGGGTGTACTTCTGCATCAACTGCTCGTGCGTTTCCTCATGGGCCGGGTCCTTGGGGATGCAATCCACCGGACAGACCTGCTGGCACTGAGGTTCGTCAAAGTGGCCGACGCATTCGGTACATTTGCCCGGGTCAATCACGTAGATCTCCGGGCCCATCGAAATCGCGCCGTTGGGGCACTCAGGCTCGCATACGTCGCAATTGATGCACTCATCGGTGATTATGAGCGCCATGATGCCTTCCTTGAAATGGCCAGCGAGCCCGCGCTCGCCAAAACGTCATTTTATTCCGATTTCCCCGACCCTTCCGTCTTGCCGGTCTTTTCCTTGAGCCACTTTTCGACCGAGGGGAACACGAATTTGCTCACATCGCCGCCAAGCACGGCGATTTCGCGCACGAACGTGCCCGAGATGAACTGGTATTGATCCGACGGCGTGAGGAACATGGTTTCTACGTCCGGCAGCAGGTAGCGGTTCATGCCGGCCATCTGGAATTCGTACTCGAAGTCCGACACGGCACGCAGGCCCCGCACGATGACGCGCGCGCCGTTCTTGCGCACGAAATCCTTCAAAAGACCAGAAAAGCCTTCGACCCGCACGTTCGGGTAATGGCCGAGCACTTCACGGGCGATCTCGATGCGCTCTTCCAGCGCAAAGAATGGCCGCTTGTTCGGACTCTGCGCCACCCCGACGATCAGCTCGTCGAAGATATTGGACGCCCGCCGCACGAGGTCTTCGTGGCCGCGCGTGAACGGATCGAAAGTGCCGGGATAAACCGCGATCACCATGGTTCCTCCACCAAGGGGAAAAGAGCATCCGCAAGCGTCGGCGTGGGACATGGCCGCGCCGGTACTGCATTCGGACACCGTTGCGTTATCGAGCACGGCAGGTCCCGAGCCTGCCGCCTGTGCCACCGATGCGGGCCGAGCGCACCCGCGTTGCAGGTGCCGCTCGATGCTCATGCATCGGTTGCGAGCGGCGTAGTTTAACCGTTTTTGCGGAGCAGCAAATGCGCATGCACAGCACCGGCGCGCAGGTGTTTGTGAAGCACCATATCGGCAGGCAGCGCGATGCCGGCGGCCGGCTGATCGCCATGTGAATCAGTACTCACATCCACTAACGGCTGCGACGCTTCAACGTAAATCACGCCTCCTGGCTTGACCACCCGGGTTGCAGCTTCCAGTGCGCGCACCGTCCAGTCCTGTGCAAACGGCGGATCGATGAAAACCGCATCGAGCGCGGCATCGGGCTGGCGAGCGAGCCAGGCGAAGGCATCGCCGGAGACGATGTCGACCATGCGTGCGCCGAGCTTGTCGCGAATCGCATGCAACGCGCGCACGGCCGGGGCATGGTTTTCGATGAGCGTCACGTGCGCGGCGCCGCGCGAAGCCGCCTCAAAGCCGAGCGCGCCGGTGCCGGCAAAGATGTCGGCGCAGCGCCAGCCCGTCAGATCCTGACCGAGCCAGTTGAAGACGGTTTCGCGGACGCGGTCGCTGGTCGGGCGCAAGCCGTCGGCGTCGACCACCGGGAGCGGCGTGCGCTTGTATTGCCCGCCGATGATGCGCACCTGCTGCGGTGCGCGCGCATGCGACGTGGTGGTCTTGGCCTTGGGGCCTTTGGAAGTACGAGGTGCCATGGGCGCGATTGTAGTGCCAGCGCAAACAAAAACCGGCGGGAGATGCCGCCGGTTTTTCGGATTCAGCCACCGTGCGTCAGTTCGCAGCGACGTTCCCCGGACCGCCCACCACGATCGTCGCCATGGTCTGCGGTTGCAGCGCGCGCTGGAATGCCGCACGCACCTGGTCACGCGTGACAGCCGCGATGCGCTGCGTCCACGTGTCCAGGTAGTCGAGCGGCAGGTTGTACCAGCCGATGTTGGCCACGTTGTCCAGCAGCTTGCGGTTGCTGTCCAGGCGTAGCGGGAAACCGTTGACGAGGTTGTCCTTGGTGGCCTTCAGTTCCGCGTCGGTCGGGCCGTCAGCGACGAACTTGGCAATGGTGTCACGCACGACGCCCAACGCTTCTTCGGTCTGGTCCTTGCGCGTCTGCAGCGCCAGCTCGAACGGACCGGGCTGCGCGGCCGGCGCAAAGTAGCTGCCGATGCTGTACGTCAGACCGCGCTTCTCGCGGACTTCGTTAGTCAGGCGCGCACTGAAACCGCCACCACCGAGCACGTAATTACCGACCAGCAGCGGAAAATAATCCTTGTCGCCGCGCGCAATGCCCGGTTGCCCGAGGATGATCGTCGCCTGCTGCGCCGGGTGCGGTATGCGGATCGTCTCCGCCTTCGCCAGCGGCATCTTCACGTCGGGCAGCGCCGGCGGCGTGGCACCGTCAGCGGGCAGGCCACGCGTGATCTGCTCGGCGATGGCCTCGGCTTCCTTGCGGCTGATCGCGCCGATCAGCGTTACCACTGCGCGCTTGGCCGTGTAGTTGGCCTGGTAGTAGCGCACGATGTCGTCACGCGTGATGCTCTCCACCGTTTCCGGCGAAGCGGTCTGCCCGTATGGATGCGTGCCGTAGATGGCCTTGCCGAACGCGCGCTCGGCCAGCACAGACGGCTTGGTCAGCGATTCGCGGATGGCCGCGACCAGCCGCTGCTTGTCCCGCGCGAGCACGGTGTCGGGGAAGGTCGGCGCTGAGATGATCTGCGTCATCAGCGCGATGGCCGGGCCGCGCTCAACGGGGTCGGACAGCGTGCGCAGGCGCAGGCTCGTGCGATCACCACCGGCGCCACCGCCAAAGCTCGCGCCCACATCGGCGAACGCATCTGCAATCGCCGCTTCATCGCGGGCGGGCGCGTTGCCCTGCGCCGCGACGCCCTTGTCGAGCATGCCCGCTGTGAGCGAGGCCAGGCCCACCTTGGCTGCCGGCTCATAGCGCGAGCCCGCATCCACGTCGAGATTGATGTCCAGCATCGGAATCGACGGGCTCGGCACGAAGAACACGCGCGCGCCGGTCGGGGCCGTCCAGTGTTCGATAGGCAGCGCGGCCAGAGCACTCTGCGCCGCCGCTGCAACAATGGCGACCAGCGCCATCTTCAGGGTCAGAGACATGGCGCGCATCAACGCAGCCCTCCTTCATCGCGCATGCCGGGAACAGGCTTGCGCGCCGGTTTGTTGGGATCGATCGGTTGCGGCAGCAGCGTGGCGACGACGAGGTTGTCTTCGCTGAAGTAGGTCTGCGCCACGTGCTGGATCTGCGCCGACGTTACGGCCTTGATCTTCTCGAGCTGGCGATCGATGGAGCGCCACGACAGGCCGCTCATCTCGTTCATGCCGATCTCCATGCCCTGACCGAAGACCGAGTCGCGCTTGTAGATCTGCGCGGCCACAACCTGTGCCTTCACGCGCTTCAGTTCGGCATCGGTCACGCCTTCCTTGGCGATGCGCTCGATCTGCGCGCGCAGCGCCTGTTCGATCTCGGCGGTGGTATGGCCGTCGGCAGGCGTGCCGTCCATCAGGAAGATCGACGGGCCGCGGTTCAGGCCATCGTAGCCGGCGTTGACGTCGTCGGCGATACGCTTTTCACCCTTGACGAGCTGGCTCGACAGGCGCGCATTGTCATAGCCATCGAGCACGGCCGACAGGACTTCCAGCGCATACGGATCGACGTCCTTTTCCACATCGTTCAGGCGCGGCACCTTGTACGCCAGCACAACGTATGGGTTCTCGGCCGGCGCCTTCACCCAGATGCGCTTCACGCCGATCTGCTTGGGCTCCTCCTGCGCATAGCGGCGCGGCAGCGCATGCGGCTTGAGCTTGCCGTAGGTGCGCTGTGCGAGGCGGAAGACTTCATCGGGGTTCACATCGCCCGCGACGATCACGGTGACGTTGTTGGGCGTGTACCAGGCGTGGTACCAGTTCTGCGCGTCCTGCACCGTCATCGTGTCGAGGTCGCCCGGCCAGCCGATGGTCGGGTTCCGGTACGGCGCGGCGTTGAACAGCGTGGCGAGCATCTGCTCGTAGACGGTGGAACGGGCGGAGTCGTCGATGCGCATGCGGCGCTCCTCCTTCACCACGTTCATCTCCGGCTTGAACTCCTTGTCGGTCAGCTGGAGATTGGCCATGCGATCGGCTTCAAGCCCCATCACATCGGCCAAGTGCGATTTCTCGATCTGCTGGAAGTACATCGTGAAATCGCGCGTGGTCATGGCGTTTTCACGGCCGCCCAGCGCTGCCACGCGGCGGGAGAACTCGCCGGGGCCAACAGCTTTCGTGCCCTTGAACATCATGTGTTCAAGCATGTGGGCGACACCCGTGGTGCCGTTGTGCTCGTCGATGCTGCCGGCGTGATACCAGACCATGTGCGCCACGGTGGGAGCACGGTGGTCTTCCTTGACGATCAGTTGCAGCCCGTTGGGCAGCTTGTATTCGTGCGTGTCGGACTGGCTGGCGCCCACTTTGGCGCCGCTGGCGGTAGCCACCGGCCGCCCGGGCGCAGCAGCAAGTTCCTGCGCGCCAACATGGCCGGCCAGCAGGCCTGCCGCCAGGGCCGCCGCAGCCAATTGCCAGACTCGCGACCGAGCCCGGTTTGAAACGATTCGCATGGAAGAGCGCATAAGGGCTGTCTGATAAAATTCGACGCTTGATTCTAACGGCGAAATAGACTGCCTTTTACGATGTTTAGTTTCTGGAAGAAGCGCAAGGCAGAGCCCCAACCGGCCGCCGAACCCACGCCCGCAGCGGCGCCCGAAGCCGCGCAGGCACCTGCCCTGGCTGCGATCCCTACCCCCGCGCCCGTACCCGCCCCGGTTGCGGCCCCCCAGCCCGTCGCTGCACCTGCTCCCGTACCTGTTGCCCTCCCGGCTCACATTGCCGTGCCGGACGCGCCTGCCGTGCAGCCTGCACTCGACGTGCAAGCCGACGATGTCGAGACCGTGCCCACGCCCGCCGTGATCGAACAGGCCCGCAAGGGCTGGATGTCGCGCCTGCGCTCCGGCCTGTCGAAGACGAGCAAGGGCCTGACCACGCTGTTCGTTGGCGTGAAGGTCGACGAAGCGCTGTTCGAAGAACTGGAGACCGCGCTGCTGATGGCCGACGCCGGGGTCGACGCCACCGAATACCTGCTGGGCGAACTGCGCCGCCGCATCAAGGCTCAGCGCATCGAAACTGCCGAAGGCGTGAAGACCGCCCTGCGCGACTTGCTGGTCGAGCTGCTGCACCCCTTGGAAAAGACCATGGTGCTCGGCCGCGAACAGCCGATGGTGATCATGATCGCGGGCGTGAACGGCGCCGGTAAGACCACCAGCATCGGCAAGCTGTGCAAGCACTTCCAGACCTACGGTCAATCTGTGCTGCTGGCCGCGGGTGACACGTTCCGCGCCGCCGCGCGAGAGCAACTCGTGGTCTGGGGTCAGCGCAACAACGTCACGGTGGTAGCGCAGGAATCGGGCGACCCCGCCGCGGTGATCTTCGATGCAGTAAATGCCGCACGCGCACGCGGCATCGACATCGTCATGGCCGACACCGCCGGCCGCCTGCCGACGCAGTTGCACCTGATGGAAGAACTCAAGAAAGTGCGCCGCGTGACCGCCAAGGCGATGGCCACCGCGCCGCACGAAACGCTGCTGGTGATCGACGGCAACACGGGGCAGAACGCCCTCGCACAAGTCAAAGCCTTTGACGAAGCACTAGGCCTCACGGGCCTGATCGTCACCAAGCTGGATGGCACTGCCAAGGGCGGCATCCTGGCCGCCATCGCGCGGCAGCGGCCGGTGCCGGTGTACTTCATCGGCGTGGGTGAGCAGGTGGAAGACCTGCAGCCATTCTCTGCGCGGGAATTTGCGGATGCGTTGTTGGGTTGACCACCCTCGCGCGCAACGCTTCAACGTAGAAACGCCCTGACTTGATCAGGGCGTTTTGTTTTGTGCGGTGACGCTGCAGATTACGCGGAAGCCGCATCCGGCTGCGCAGCAGGCGCAGCCCGCTGAAACGCCTGCTGCGCCATGCAGTGCTCAAAGATGCGCGCCAGCGTCGGGTAATCCTCCACCGCCACATCAAACCGCTTGCCGTTGAACACCTGCGGCACGAGGCACGCGTCGGCTAGCGTCGGCGTGTCGCCAACACAGTAGGCGCCCGTCAGCGGCGACTGTGAGAGCCGCGCCTCAAGCGCCGCAAACCCCAGCTTCACCCAGTGGCGATACCAGTCGTTGCGCGCTTCTTCTTCCACGTTGAACGTGTTCTTCAGATACTTCAGCACGCGCGGATTGTTCAGCGGATGGATCTCGCAGGCGATGGCCAGCGCAATCGCACGGATGTGGGCGCGGTTGCTCGGCGAGCCCGGCAGCAGCGTGGGCTCGGGATGCGTCTCTTCCAGGTATTCGACGATCGCCAACGACTGGTTCAGCACGTCGTTGCCGTCGCACAGCACAGGCACCAACGCATCAGGGTTCAGTTTGACGAAGTCCGGCGCGAGTTGCTCGCCCTTGAGCAGGTGCACCGGGGCGTAGTCGTACGGCAGGCCCTTGATCTCCAGGGCAATGCGCACACGGAACGACGCCGAGCTGCGGAAATAGTTGTACAGCTTGATCGACATGGCTTCTGACTCTTCTATCGGGTCTATCAGATGACCTTCACGTGCAGCTCGCCCACGCCCTCGATCTTGCCAACCATCAAGTCGCCGACGACGACCGGGCCGACGCCTTCGGGCGTGCCGGTGTAGATCAGATCGCCGGGGCGCAGTTCGAACAGACGCGACAGATACGCAATGGTTTCCGGCACCGACCAGATCAGGTCCGACAGATCACCGCGCTGGTGTTCGCGGCCATTGACCGACAGCGTGACGGCGCCCTTGTCTGCGTGGGCGACATCCTTGGCCGGCACGATCGGGCCGATGGGCGCCGAGCCGTCGAAGGCCTTGCCGGTCTCCCACGGGCGGCCGCCCTTCTTGGCGGCGTTCTGCAGGTCGCGGCGCGTCATGTCCAGGCCGATGGCGTAACCGTAGATGTGGTTGGCCGCGGTTTCCACGGAGATGTCGCGGCCGCCCGTGCCGATGGCGACCACGAGTTCGATCTCGTAGTGGCAATCCTTGGTTTCCGTCGGGTAGACGAACTGGCCGGTCTCACCGTCGGCAACGTAGCGCACCGCATCGGCCGGCTTGCAGAAGAAGAACGGCGGTTCGCGGTCGGGGTCGGAGCCCATCTCGCGGGCGTGGGCGGCGTAGTTGCGGCCGACGCAATACACGCGGCGCACCGGAAACTGGCCATGCCCGCCACGGACGGGAATGCCATTGACGGCGGGCGGGGTGACGACGAACTCGGTCATGCGGGTCTCCTGAGGCTAAGCTGGATTGGAACAGGTGGGGACACTGCGGCCACCGCCCCCCGGCGACCGACGAGTTTGCGAGAATACACCCGCACCGGCCCGGCGCGGTTCTTGCATGAGTGGCGTGCACTCTGCCCCACTTTGCACCATGCAAACGAAACCACCCGCCCCATCTGCCCCGCCCGCCGCCCCGCACCCGGCTGCGCCGATGCGCGTGCTGCTGGTGCGCGATCCGCTCGATGCTGAACAGATCAACCTCGAGCTGATCCGCGCCGGACTGGCCGAGGCGGGCTTTGTGGATGTGGGCCTGGCGGATGCCGACCTGACGCTGCCAGAGCGCATTGCCGAGACACAGCCCGACATGGTCATCGTCGCGTCCGAATCGGCCGCGCGGGACACCATCGAGCACGTCTGCGTGGCCACGCAGCACGCCCCCCGCCCGATCGTGCTGTTTACCGACAACGACGACGCCACGCGCATCAAGACGGCGTTTGCCGCCGGCATTACGGCCTACATCGTCGACGGCATCAAGCCCACGCGCGTCAAGGCCGTGCTGGATGTTGCCTACGCTCGCTTCGAGCATGAGAGTGCACTGCGCGCCGAGCTGGACACCGCCAAGACGCAGCTGGCCGAACGCAAAGTGCTGGAACGCGCCAAGGGCCTCCTGATGAAGCAGATGAGCCTGTCGGAAGACGACGCCTTCAAACGCCTGCGCAAGATGGCGATGGACCGCAACATCAAGCTGGTGGAAGCTGCCCAACGCGTGATCGATGTGATGGCCAGTTGAGCGGTCGGGCCGCCGCCCAGTTTTGGTGCGCCGCACAACTCCGGCGCTGGAAACGCACCAGTCGCGCGCGGCGTTCCGAACCTCACACGCCGAGTTCCGAACCCCAACCGTCAAGCTAAAAGCCTCACGCGCGGAGCTCCGAACCCCAATCGTCGAGCTAAAAGGCTCACGCGCGGAGTTCTGAGCTCCAATTGCCGAGCAAAAAGCCTCGCACGCGGAGCTCTGAGCTCGGGGCGCCGAGCAAAAAGCTCGGCCCGTGGAGCTCCGAACGCGAAACGCCGAGCCCCATCCCTCAACGTTGGCATACCCCTTGCAAGTGTCGCTGCGAAGCCGGTGCCAACGTGGGTATCGGCACGGGACAACGGCGTCCCGATGCACGGCAGCGCGACCCTCTTTGCGGATGGGCGGCGGCCGTGCGTCGGGACGCTTTTTCTTTGGAGCCATGGATGGCCGCGCCAGACAAGACCGACGCTCTCGTCAACCCGATCAACCCCAAGCGCCGCAGCATCATGAAAGCCGCGGCGACGATTGCAGGAGGCAGTGCCGTGGCATTGATCGATCCGCTGGTGCGTGCCGGGGCCTGGGCCGCCGGCTCCGATGCGCCCGAGAAGACGGAGCTGAAGGTCGGCTTCATCCCGCTCACGGACTGCGCCTCGGTGGTCATGGCGTCCACGCTGGGCATCGACAAGAAGTACGGCATCAAGATCACGCCGTCGAAAGAAGCCTCGTGGGCGGGCGTGCGCGACAAGCTGGTGTCGGGCGACCTGGATGCGGCGCACGTGCTGTACGGCCTGATCTACGGCGTGCAGCTCGGCATTGGCGGGCCCAAGAAGGACATGGCCGTGCTGATGACGCTCAACAACAACGGCCAGGCGATCACGCTGTCGTCCAAGCTCAAGGAAGCAGGTGTCAAGGATGGCGCGTCGTTGAAAGCCGTCATGGCGAAGGACAAGCGCGAATATGTGTTCGCGCAGACCTTCCCGACCGGCACGCATGCGATGTGGCTGTACTACTGGCTGGCCGCGCACGGCATCCACCCGCTGCAGGACGCCAAGGCGATCACCGTGCCGCCGCCGCAGATGGTGGCCAACATGCGCGTGGGCAACATGGATGGCTTCTGCGTGGGCGAGCCGTGGGGCGCACGCGCGATTGCCGACAACATCGGCTTTACCGCCGAGACAACACAGGCCATCTGGAAAGACCACCCCGAGAAGGTGCTCGGCACCACGGCGGAGTTCGTGCAGAAGTATCCGAACACGGCGCGTGCGCTCACCGCCGCGGTGCTGGAGGCAAGCAAGTTCATCGATGCGTCGGCCTCGAACCGCCGCAAGACGGCCGAGACCATCGCCGCCAAGTCCTACGTCAACACCGACATGGACATCATTCTCGACCGCATGCTGGGGCGCTACTCGAACGGCCTGGGCAAGACCTGGGACGACCCGGACCCGATGCGCTTCTATCACGATGGCGCGGTCAACTTCCCGTACCTGTCGGACGGCATGTGGTTCCTCACGCAGCACAAGCGCTGGGGGTTGCTGAAGGCGCATCCGGATTACCTGGCCGTCGCCAAGCAGGTCAACCGCATCGACATCTTCAAGCAGGCGGCAACCGCCACCGGCACGCCGCTGCCCAAGAGCGACATGCGCACGGCCAAGTTGATCGACGGCGTGGTGTGGGATGCGAAGAACCCCGCCGCGTATGCGGACGGCTTCAAGCTGAAAGCCTGACGCCGTTGCCCTCCTGAATTCTGATTGCGGTCCTCACGTCGATGGAGCCCGACATGAACACGCTCGTCAAAACGTTGTCCGGCGTGCAGTCCGACGCCGCCCCTGAACGTCGCCGGTTCGTTGCGCGCGACTGGTTTGTCGCTGCCGTGGTGCGCGGCTTTCCGCCGGTGCTGGGCTTGGTTCTGTTTGTGCTGGCGTGGCAGGGCATTGCCACGGCCATCCCCGCATTGCCGACACCGGCGGTGACGTGGAAAGCGGCCGTTGCGCTCTTCGCCGATCCGTTCTATCGCAATGGGCCGAATGACCAGGGCGTAGGCTGGAACGTGCTCGCATCGCTGGCGCGCGTGGGTGCGGGCTTTGGCATGGCGGCGGTCATCGGCATTCCGGCGGGCTTCCTGATCGGGCGCTTTGCGTTTCTCAACGCGATGGCCTCGCCCATCATCAGCCTGCTGCGGCCGGTGTCGCCGCTGGCGTGGCTGCCGATTGGGCTGCTGCTGTTCAAGTCCGCCAACCCGGCGGCCATCTGGGCGATCTTCATCTGCTCGATCTGGCCGATGGTGATCAACACTGCCGTGGGCGTGACGCGCGTGCCGCAGGACTACCTGAACGTGGCGCGCGTGCTGAACCTGTCCGAATGGAAGGTGTTCACGCGCGTGCTGTTTCCGGCGGTGCTGCCGTACATGCTGACGGGCGTGCGGTTGTCCATCGGCACGGCGTGGCTGGTGATCGTAGCGGCGGAGATGCTCACCGGCGGTGTCGGCATCGGCTTCTGGCTGTGGGACGAATGGAACAACCTGAAGGTCGAGCACATCGTCATCGCCATCTTCGTGATTGGCGTGGTGGGCTTGCTGCTCGAGCACGCGCTGCTGGCGATTGCGCGGCGCTTCTCGTACGACGCGGTTTAAGGGAAATGGGGGGAGCGCCATGACAGACAAATTCCTGCGCATTGAAAACGTCGGGCAGACGTTCAAGACCAAGCGCGGCCCGTTCGTCGCCCTGCGCGACATCGACCTGACGGTGGCGCGCGGTGAGTGCATCGCGCTCATCGGGCACTCGGGCTGCGGCAAATCAACGTTGCTCAATCTCATTGCCGGCCTCACGCGGCCGACCACGGGTGGATTGATCCTCGCCGAGCGCGAGATTGCGGGGCCGGGGCCGGATCGGGCGGTGGTGTTTCAGAACCACTCGCTACTGCCGTGGCTCACGTGCTTTGACAACGTGTATCTCGCCGTCGAGCGTGTGTTTGGGAAGACGGAGACGAAGGGGCAGTTGCGTGAACGTACGCATGCGGCGCTGGCGCTGGTGGGACTCACGCATGCAGAGCAGAAACATCCGCACGAGATTTCTGGCGGGATGAAGCAGCGTGTCGGGATTGCGCGGGCGCTGTCCATGGAGCCTAAGGTGCTGCTGATGGATGAGCCCTTTGGCGCCCTGGATGCACTGACGCGGGCGCATCTGCAGGATGAGCTGCTGAAGATCGTGGCCGCTACCGGCAGCACGGTGGTGATGGTCACGCACGATGTGGATGAGGCGGTGCTGCTGGCGGATCGCATCGTCATGATGACGAATGGGCCGGCTGCGACGATTGGCGAAGTGTTGACGGTGGATTTGCCGCGGCCGCGGGATCGGATGGCGTTGGCGGAGGATGCGACTTATCACGCTTGCCGGACGGCGGTGTTGGATTTTCTGTATCGGAAGCAGAGGCATCCGGTGGCGGAGGCGGCCTGATTTTTTGGTTTTTGATTTTGGCCTTGGTGGTCTGACTCCCTTTCATCCCCCGCCGGGGCTGACCCACTTTCTTTGTCTTGCCAAAGAAAGTAAGCAAAGAAAGGCGCGCCCGAGATGGCGACATCCCCTTGAATTTATGTCGCAGGGAGGGAAGGGAGGCAAACTCGCTTCGCTCAAACAGGCCTCCCTTCTTTTTCCTCCCTGCAACAGAAATTCAAGGCGCCATCTAGGGCAGGAACTTCAACGGCCAAACCGGCGTGGTTTGGCCGTTTGCGTAAACCTCTAGCGTTGGTGGTAGGTGGGCGGTTCGCTTCGCTCCCTGTTTGGATGCCCTGGACACTTCATCTGTGTTGATGCTTTCTCTGGCTGGGTTGGTGGAAAACCGTTCTGGTACAAATGCGGGGGCGAGCTTTGACCCTGCAGCTTTCCCTCGGGGTAGTTCGCTTTGCCAAGCCAGGAGAGTGATCGAGTGGACACGGAAGCGTTCTTCAAGAAAGTCCGGACCTATGCGGAGATCTCGGAAGAGGCTGAGCGGGCGTGGGCTTCTCTGCTGCAACCCAGGCAATACCGGAAGGACGAGTCGCTCGTGGCCGCGGGCGAAGTGCCGACACGGTTTGCGTTTGTTCTTGAGGGCCTGTTCTTCCAGCACTATGTCGGGCCCGAGGGAGACATGGTCATCAAGTATTTCTTTCCGGAGGGCCGGATTGCCGGCTCGGTCAGTGCGACGCTGCTTGGCAAACCCAGCCAATTTACGATCACCGCCATCGAAGACTGCAGCGTCCTGGAGTACGACTTCGCCGCGTTTCGGTCGTTGACGGCGCGCTTCCCGGATATCGCGGCGTTCTACATCCATTACATGGAGCGCCACTGGATCATCGAAAAGGAGCCGGTTGAAATCGCCTTCCGCCACGACAGCGCCATGAAGCGCTATCGCAATTTCATCAGCAGTGAACCCGATCTGCACAGGCGTCTGAAGCAGCATCACATCGCCGCCTGGCTTGGTATTACTCCCGAGAGCCTGAGCCGTCTGAGAAAGGCGATTGCCCTTGGTGTTGGGTGAGCTGGGTCGCGTCTTACCAATAGTCAATGCGCCTACGATCTTCGCGCCCGTATCGTTCAGGCAGGCAAGCGCGGTGCTCGCCCTCAACCAAGGAGACCTGTCATGACGAAGTCGATCTTTGTGAACCTTCCTGTCGCAAACCTGCAGCAATCCAAAGCCTTCTACGAAGCCCTCGGCTTCGCGAACAACCCGCAATTCACCGATGACACGGCCGCCTGCATGGTGTGGAGCGAGTCGATCTTCGTGATGCTGCTCACGCACGCAAAGTGGCAAACGTTCACCAGCCGCCCGCTCCTGCAAAGCGGGTCGAGCGAAGTGATGCTCGCCCTGACCTGCGACAACAAAGACGCCGTCGACCAAATGAACGATGCAGCAGTGAAATGCGGCGGCACGGCCGACATCAACCCGAAGCAGGACCTGGGATTCATGTACGGCCGCGCCCTGGCCGACCTGGACGGCCACATCTGGGAAGCCATCTGGATGGATCCCGCCGCCATCAGTTCGTGACACCCGGCGCCAACGCAACGACGTGCACATCGCCACGCCCGGCCCACCGCCGGTGTGGCCGTTGAAGTTCCTGCCCTAGATGGCGCCTTGAATTTCTGTTGCCGGGAGGAAAAAGGAAAGGAAACTGTCTGAGCGAAGCGAGTTTTTCCCTTCCCCTCCCTGCGACATAAATTCAAGGAGTCTTTCGCCATCTCGGGCGCGCCTTTCTTTGGTTACTTTCTTTGGCAAGACAAAGAAAGTGACTCAGCCCCGGCAGGGGATGAAATAAGAGATGCACCACCAACAAAGAACATCCCACGTCCCACGCTAGCGCCAGCGCAAACCCCAGCGCTATGATCAAACCCAAGCAAACACCCCCGCCACATCCTGATGCCCGCTCCCCCCATCCTCCCCGCCACCGCCACTGAAGACGCCTTCGCCAACGGCCCCTTCCCCGCTGCCCGCTTCATCAAGGAAATCGGCCGCGGCGCAGACGGCGCCCGCGCCCTGGTCAAGCACGACGCCCGCGCGCTTTTCACCGCCATGCTGGAAAGCCGCATCTCCGACGTGCAGCTCGGCGCCATCCTCATGGCCTACCGCATCAAAGGCGAGACCCCGGAAGAACTCGACGGCATGCTGGAAGCCACGCATGCGCACTGCCGGCCGCTGCCGGCACCGGATACGCCCGAGCGCGCGTTGCCGGTCGTCATCCCGAGCTACAACGGCGCCCGCCGCCAGCCAAACCTCGTGCCGCTGCTGGCCAAGCTGCTGGCGCGCGAAGGTGTGCCGGTGCTGGTGCATGGCATCCGCCGCTTCGACGGCCGCATCACCACGGCGGCGCTGTTCGAAGCACTCGGCTGGCCCGTTTGCGAACACATGGACGACGCCCGCGAGCGCCTGGAGAGCGATCGCCTGGCCTACGTGCCGATCGACGTGCTATCGCCCGAGCTGGCGTCGCTGCTGGACAAGCGCGAGATCGTCGGCCTGCGCAATTCGGCCCACACGGTGGTGAAGATGCTGCAGCCCATTGGCGGACACGCCCCGCACGAGGCGCTACGGCTGGTGAGCTACACGCACCCGGAATACCGCGACACGCTCACCGACTACTTCCTGCGCCATCCGGCCAATGTGCTGCTCGCCCGCGGCACCGAAGGCGAGACCGTGGCCGATGCTCGGCGCGGCAGCGCGGTGGAGTGGCTGCACGACGGATCACACGAAACCGTGATTGAAGCGGTGGAAGGGTCAAGCGATGCGCCGCCTGAATTGCCTGCGGGGACGGACGTGGCGGCAACGGCGCGGTGGATTGAAGCGGTGCTCAACGGCGAGCAGCCGGTGCCGGAGCCGATCGCCAAGCAGGTCCGCGCGATCGTGCGGTGTGCACGACCGGCGCAGGCTGCCTGATCGATCGCTCGGTCTTACTTGGACGGCAGCGGAATGCGCTCCGTCTCGCCCGGCACGTGGGCGAAGGCGTCGGCCTCCCAGCGCTGCTTGGCGTCTTCAATGTCGGCCTTGTCGCTGGCGACGAAGTTCCAGTAGATGTGGCGGTGGCCGTCGGTCGGGTCGCCGCCCAGCAGCATCACGCGTGACGATGCCTGCGCGGTGAGCGTTACGTCGCCGCCGGGTTCCAGCACGGCGAGGTGCTGCGGCTCGAGCACCTCGCCGTCGATGGTGACGGCGCCGTCGACGAGATACAGCCCGCGGTCTGCATGCTCAGGCGGAATCACCAGCGACGCACCGGCCGCCAGTTCCAGTGCCACGTACAACGTGCGCGAACTCACCTTCACGGGCGACGTCAGCCCGAACGCATCCCCCGCAATGACCACGCCCTGCACGCCAGGGCATTCGAGCTTGGGCAGCGTGTCGGCGGCGTGGTGGGCGAAGCTGGCGTTCACCTTTTCCTGATCCTTCGGCAGCGCCACCCAGGTCTGGATGCCATGCACGCGCGCGCCTTTTTCGCGTCCCTCGGGCGAGGAGCGCTCGGAGTGGACGATGCCGTTGCCGGCCGTCATCCAGTTCACGTCACCGGGCGTGATGGTCTGCACGCTGCCAAGGCTGTCACGGTGGACCATGCTGCCGTCGAACAAATACGTGACGGTGGCCAGGCCGATATGCGGGTGGGGGCGCACGTCGATGCCCTCGCCCGGGGCGAAATCCACGGGGCCCATGTGATCGAAGAAGATGAACGGCCCGACCGTCTGGCGCGCCGCCGAGGGCAGCACGCGCTTGACTGAGAAACCGCCCAGGTCGCGCACGTGCGGACCGATGATGTGCTGAATGGAAGTCATGGTGGAAAGCTCCTCAGACGCGCTCGGCAAGTTCGGTGTCGACGCTGATCTCAACTTCGGTCATCAGCTTGTGAACGGGGCATTTGCCGGCCACGCGCAGCAGGTCGGCGCGCTGCTCGTCGCTCAGATCGCCGTGCAGGGTCAGCACCGTGCGCAGCTTGTAACGGCCCTGGCGCTCCTGGGTGCCGTCGTGCTCGACGGCCACATCGATCGAATCGAGCGGGTACTTGCGCTGGCGTGCATACAGCGTCACGGTCAGCGCCTTGCAGCTTGCCAATGCTGCATCAAAGTAGGCGTGCGGATCGGGCGCACTGCCCTCGCCCGCCGGCTTGGGCACGTCGGTGTAGGTCACGCCTTCGGGGAAGGTGATCTTGTGACGGAAAAGGCCTTCGGTGTCCTTGCTGACGACGATGGTCATGACGGCTCCTGTAACGGTGTCTGCGATGTCCGGGCAGTGTAGCTAACTTGCGTGACGGCACGGGACGTGAGCCCATGTGCGGGGTGCACCGCATTCAATGACCCGTCGATCACGCGACATTGCAGACATGGCAATTTGGCCCACCCATTTGGGTGGAAACGCTCAAGCGGCGCGGTTTTACGCCGATCTTCCGGTTAGAAGACATCCCGCCCTGAAACCGCCCCGCTTACGCCTCACCTGCATGGTTCCTCGCCGGCCGCTTGTCGCCATTGCCGGCGGCATCGGCTTCCTCCTCGTCCTTGTCGGGCTGACCGTGATGGTCGGCTGGCTGCAGCATTGGCCATGGGCAGTGAAGCTGGGCACGGACCGGCTGCTGATCGTGTTCGCCACGGGGATCAACCTGACGCTGCTGGGCGCTGGCCTGGGGGCGCTGCTGGTCGGGACGGTACGACCCAACGCCCGCTGGGCAGACCTGACGGCACGCGGGCTGAGTGGCGCGGTGGCGTTGCTGTCTACGCTGCGACTGGCCGAGATGATCACGGGATGGTCGATCGGGCTCGATTTTCCTGGCCTGCACGCCTGGTTCGACCGCCAATGGGTGACCGGATGGATTGGCGGGATGCACCCCAGCCACGCGCTGGCGATGGCCGCATCGGCGACGGCCCTAAGCCTCGTCCCCTCGCTGCACAAACCGCACCGCGCGCGGTGGTTCTGTGGGCTCCTCGGCCTGGCGATGCTGCTCTGCGCGGGCGACCTGCTGGGCCGCGCCATGGCACTCGAATATCTGTATCCGGCGTGGCTGCGGTGGCGCGCCTCGGACGTGGCTGCCGTCTGCTCGCTGCTGGTGGTCACGGGCGTGCTGTGCGCCGCGGTGGCCAGGCATCCTGGCCTGTTGCGCCTGCGCTTGTCGCCGGAAGACACCATCGTTTGGATCAGCGGCGGCTGTGTGGTGGTGGCAGGGCTGGGGGCCACCATCACGGCATTCATCATCCAGGTGGATAGCGCCACCCTGACATTCGGTACCACGCGGGCCCGTGCGCTTTCCAGCTACGCTGAAGAATTCGACCAACTGCTCGCCATGCGTGCAGAAAACCCGCGCCTGGTGGCTGCTGCCACGCACATCCAGGAAGTACTGCGCCATCCGGCCGACAACGCAGCGCGCCTGCGCAGCGCGAGCGCGCTGCAGGCGTATCGCGAGCAAGGCTACTCGTACCTGCAACTGCGTACGCTCGCCGGCGAGGGCATCGTCAGCCTGGGGACGCAAACGCTTGAACCCGAACTGTCGATACCGCTGCACGCCGGCCTCGCGCCCGAGCGCGTCACGCTGCAATGGGTACATGGCTTTGCCATGCGCACCGAAACACCGGTCATGGCAGACGGCATGCAGATCGGCTGGCTGGTCGCCGAGCAACCGCTCGCCCACATGACAGGCCGCTACACCAACCAACGCGGCACGGGGATGACGGAAACACTGGCGATGTCGGGCTTTGATGCGCGCGGCCGCGCCATGTCGTTTCCGCAGCGCTTTGACGCGTATGTGTTCGAGCTGCCGCTGCTTACGGTCGATCATCGGCCGCTGCCGTCGCGCTTGGCGCTGGCGGGTCAGGCCGGCTACGGCCAGTGGCAGGACATCCACGGCATGCCGACGTCGTTCAGCTACACGCCCATCGGCCACACAGGTCTGGCGCTGATCAGCAAGATCGCCAGCGCCGAGCTGTATGCCCCGATGCGTGTGCAGTTCGAGCGGCTTGCGGCCTTGATGCTGTGTCTGATGATTGGCAGCGTGCTGGCCATTCGCCTGACGGTACGGCCGTTTGCCAACCGGCTCGCCGCGTCCGAACGTGCGCTGCGCACCGCCAACGAAAGCCTCGAGCGCCGCCGTGACGCCCTGCGCGCCAGCCGCGAACAACTGCGCCTGGTGGCCGACAACGTGCCCGCGCAGCTCAGCTATGTCGACCCTGACGGCATCGTCCGCTTTGCCAGCCGCACGCTGCTCGAAGCCTTCGGCCGCAATGAAGACGAGCTGCTCGACCGCCATGTGCGCGACATCTACGCCCCCGAGGACTACCGCGCGCTGCTGCCCTACATGACGGAGGTGCTGGCCGGTTACCCGGTGCAATTCGAGATCCAGTCCATGCGCACCGGCGTGCCCCGCTACCTGAGCGGCCACTACTTTCCTGACTATGATGATCGCGGCACGCTGCGCGGCTATTTCTCGGTGCTGCAGGATCTGACGGCCCGCACGAGCGCCGAGCTGGCCCTGGCGCGCAGTGAACGCGCACTCAAGCTCGTGCTCGACAACGCGCCGCTGCTGGTGTCGCACATCAACCCCGACGGCGTCTTCACCTTCTGCAACGTCACGCATGCACGCTGGCTGCAGCGCACGCCCGAGGAGGTCTGCGGCCAGATGCCGGAGCGCGTGTTCACGCCGGGCACGTACGCCTTGCTGGCACCGTATCTGGTGCGCGCCCGGCGCGGAGAATCCGTCCAATTCGAGATCACCGCGCCTTGGTACGAAAAGCCGCACGCCAACGGCCCGCGCAGCCGCACCCGGCATTTCCGCGGCCAGCTCGTCCCCGATGCCGGAGAAGCGCGCGACGGCCGCTGCGGTTTCTACGCCTTCGTGCAGGACGTAACCGAAGCCAAGCGCAGCGAGATGGAGCTTTCGCGCATGGCACGCTTTGATGCCCTCACCGGCCTGCCCAACCGCTACGAACTCTACGAGCGCCTGCGCGCCGCGCTGGAACGCCGGCAGCGCCTGCCCGCGCCGCTGGGCGTGCTCTATCTGGACGTGGATCACTTCAAGCACATCAACGACACCTACGGCCACGCCGCCGGCGATGCTGTGCTGGTGGAGGTCGCGCACCGCCTGCAACGTGCCGTGCGCCGCACAGACACCGTCGCCCGCCTCGCAGGTGACGAGTTCATCATCCTGCTCGACCCCATCGACGCCCCGGACGATGCGCTGCACACCGCGCAGAAGATCGTTGGCGCGATCCGCCCCCCGATTCACCTGCCCGATGGCACGGTGCTCCACGTCACAACGAGCATTGGCGTGGCCTGCCCGGGCCCCGAAGTACGTGACCCCGACGCCGCCCTGCGCGAAGCCGATCGCGCACTTTACTGGGCGAAGTCACGCGGCCGTAACACGGCGGCATAGTCGAGAACCGATACCGCCCACTGCGGTCTATGACTGGGTGCGGCGCCCTTTTTGTTGCGCCGCAAACATCACACTATTGAAGAATCAACCCTGATTTACGGGAACTATTAACCGGACAAAAATGTCCTATTAGCACTCATCCGGTTGGAGTGCTAAGATGCCTTTCCAAACCTCTACTGGATTTCGACAGGAGTCCTGAGTGAACGCAGTCATCCCCGTGAATACCGTTTCCGCAATCGCCACCCAGCCGTCCGGCAACGCCGGTAATGGATGGGCGCTGGCGTTCCCCGGCAACCTGGGCAACATCGACGCTTATATCCAGAGCGTCAACCGTGTGCCGATGTTGACGGCCGAAGAAGAACAGCGTCTGGCCCGCGAATACCGCGACAACGACAATCTCGATGCCGCCCGCCGGCTGGTGCTCTCGCACCTGCGCCTCGTGGTGTCGATTGCCCGTGGCTACCTCGGTTACGGCCTGCCGCATGCCGACTTGATTCAGGAAGGCAATATCGGTCTGATGAAGGCCGTCAAGCGCTTCGACCCGGATCAGGGCGTGCGTCTCGTCTCGTACGCGATGCACTGGATCAAGGCCGAGATGCACGAGTACATCCTGAAGAACTGGCGCATGGTCAAGGTGGCCACCACCAAGGCCCAGCGCAAGCTGTTCTTCAACCTGCGCAGCCACAAGCAGGATGCGCAGGCGACCTTCACTTCGGATGAGATCGACGCCGTAGCGGCCGAGTTGAACGTCAAGGGCACTGAAGTGCGCGAGATGGAAACGCGCCTCTCGGGCGGCGACATCGCGCTGGAAGGCCAGATGGACGACGGCGAAGAGTCGTTTGCCCCGATCGCCTATCTGGCGGACACGCACAACGAGCCGACCCGCGTGATCGAAGCTCGCGGCAACGACCGCATGCAAAGTGAAGGCATCGAAGCTGCCCTCGCCAAGCTGGACGACCGCAGCCGCCGCATCATTGAAGCCCGCTGGCTGAACGTGAATGACGACGGATCGGGCGGCTCGACGCTGCACGAGCTGGCTGACGAGTTTGGTGTGTCAGCCGAGCGCATTCGCCAGATCGAATCGGCCGCGATGAAGAAGATGAAGGGTGCGCTGCAGGCCTTCGCCTAAGCTGCCCGCCTCGCCATAAAGAAAGCCCGCCAATTTGGCGGGCTTTTTCTTTGCGCGGCGACCGGAGATCAGTCGGCCAGCAATTGCTTGATGTCGTGGGCGATCGGCTCGGGGCCCTGGCCGTGCTTGATGAACAAACGCAGGTTGCCCTTTGGGTCAAACATGTAGCTGCCGGCAGTGTGGTCCATGGTGTAGTTGTCGGGCGAGCTGCCCGGCACCTTGCTGTAGAACACCTTGAAATCAGACGCGACCTTCTTGAGTTCAGCTTCGTTTGCCGGACGCAGGCCAATGAAGCGCGGATCGAACGCAGGCACGTACTTGGCCAGCAAGTCTTGCGTATCGCGCTCCGGGTCGACGGTGACGAACAGCACCTGGACGCGATCGGCGTCTTTGCCGAGGGTTTCCATCACAGCGCGCAGTTCGGCCAGCGTGGTCGGACAAACATCGGGGCAATGCGTGTAACCGAAGAACATAACGACGACCTTGCCGCGGAAATCTTCGAGTGTGCGGCGCTTGCCGGTGTGGTCCGTCAGCGAGAAATCGGTGCCAAAGCTCTTGGACCCGGTGATGTCGAGGTTCTTGAAGGCGGGCTTGTCGCTGCACGCCGTCAGCGCCAGCACAGCGACGGCCAGCATGGCGAAGAGCGCGGCGCGGAAGTGTCGGAAAGAGAGCATGGTCATCGTGTTGGAAACAGACCGCCTAGCGTACCGCCAACGGCACACGCTTGCTGGCGGTGCTGTGCGTCACAGCGCCGCGCTTTGCATGAGCGCCGGGCCGAACTTGAAGTAGTGATCCACCAGTAGTGCGGCAAACAGGATCGACAGGTAGATGATCGAATAGCGGAAAGTCTTCTGCGCCAGTGCGTCCGAATATTTGCGGTACATGCGCCACGCATACGACAGGAAGCCGAAGCCGAGCACAAGCGCTGTCGCCAAATAGATATAGCCGCTCATGCCGTAGACGAACGGCAGGATGGTCGCGGCAATCATGATGAGGGTGTAGAGCAGGATATGCAGCAGCGTGTATTTCTCGCCGTGCGTGATTGGCAGCATCGGCAGGCCGGACTTTGCGTAGTCTGCGCGGCGGTACAGCGCGAGCGCCCAGAAGTGCGGCGGCGTCCAAGAGAAGATGATCAGCACCAGGATCCACGCCTCGGCAGGCACGCTGTTGGCGACGGCCGCCCAGCCCAGCGCTGGCGGCATCGCCCCCGAGAGGCCGCCGATCACGATGTTCTGCGGTGTGGCCGGCTTGAGCAGCAGCGTGTAGATGATCGCGTAACCGATGAAGGTCGCGAACGTGAGCCACATCGTCAGGTCGTTGGCGAACACGTGCAGCGTCCACATGCCCGCACCGCCCAGCACCACTGAAAACACCAGGATCTGCCGCGTGCCCAGCTCGCCGCTGGCCGAGGGGCGCCACGCCGTGCGGCGCATCATCGCGTCGATCTTGCGCTCGACCAGGCAGTTGATGGCGAAGGCGGCGCCGGCAAACAGCCAGATGCCGACCGCGCCGCCGACCAGTACCGGCCACGGCACCATGCCCGGCGTGGCCAGGAACATGCCGATCACGGCGCAGAACACGGCAAGCTGCGTGACGCGCGGCTTGGTGAGCGCCGCATACTGCGATGCGGTCGTTCGCCAGCCAGGAAGTTGAGTGGAAGTTGTTGGGGTTGCCACGGTATTCATAAAAGACGTTCAGACGGCATTCAGACGACGGCAGCCGCCACAGGCATCGGCGCCCGCGCTTGCGCGAGCCCGATCAGGTAATGCAGACGCACCATCAGCAACAGCAACACGGCCGCGCCGCCGTTGTGCGCCACGGCGGCCAGCAGCGGCCACCCCAGCACGATGTTCGAAAGTCCGGTCGCCAATTGCACGGCCAGCACAACGAGCAGCACCGTCGCGACACGGCCAATGCCGTCGATGCGACGCGCACGCAGGCCCAGCCACGCCAGGTAGCTCAGCACAGCGACTGCAAACACGCGGTGCGTCCAATGGATAGCCACCAACGCATCGTGCGAGATAAAGTCGCCGCCGGCGGTCTTGCCGAGTTGGCGCCAGAACGTGAAGCCGTGCGCAAAGTCCATTGGCGGAACCCACTGGCCGTTGCACAGCGGGAAATCGGTACAGGCCAGCACAGCGTAGTTCGTGCTGACCCAGCCGCCCAGGGCAATCTGCACAACGAGCAGCACGAGCCCGATGGCCGCCGCCATGCGCAACGAGGCGCCACGCTCGTCCACCACACGCGGCACATCGTTCTTGCAGCCGAGCCGGATCAGCGCGGCGAGCAACGACATGCCGAGCAGCAAGTGTGTCACCACGATGGCCGGCTGCAGCTTGAGCGTGACCGTCCACGCGCCAAAGGCACCCTGCACACACACCAGCGCCAGCACGGCCGTCGCATACCAAGGCGATTGCTTCAGCTCCTTGCGCTTGAGCCACGCCAGCACCACCAGCGTGATGATCAGCACGCCCAGCGCGAGCGCGAAGTAGCGGTGCGTCATCTCGATCCACGCCTTCATCCACGTGACCGGGCCACTCGGCATGGCGGCCTGTGCGGCATGGATGTCGTCACGGGCGTGGAACGGGTTGGACGTGCCGTAGCAGCCCGGCCAGTCCGGGCAACCGAGGCCTGAATCCGTCAGACGCGTGAAGCTGCCGAACATGATCAGGTCGAGCGTGAGGAAAGCGGTGATCCACACCAGCTTGCGGTACTTGTTGCGATCCCCCTTGACCAGCACGTAGCACAGCGGGATCAGCGCGATCAGGATGCCGATGGAAGCAAGTTGCAGCAGCATGGCTTATCCGATGCGCGAATACTTCAAGAGCCGCGTCATGTCTCCACGCACCTTCTTCGGGTCCGGATCTTTCGGGAACTGCATCATCAGGTTGCCAAGCGGATCGACCAGGAAGAGGTGGTCCGTCGGCGGCGTCTTGCCGTCGGCAAGCCAGTTCTTCGGCAGATCGGGGGCGCGCAGGAAGCGCACGGCACCGTAATCGTCGTTGTAGGCCTTGATGAGGCGGGGGTCGATTTCACCGCGGTCGGTCACCAGCCAGACGGGGACGATGCGGTCGCGGTCCGGGCCTTGGCCGATGCGCAGCTGGCGCATAGTGAACAGCTTGCGCGCGCAGTTGTCGTCGCAGGCGCTGCTATCCACCGACACCATCAGCCATTTGCCCTTGAGGCTGGCGAGCGGCACTTCAGCGCCGTGCTCGTCCTGCACCATCAGGCCGCTCGGGATGGGGCGCTGCGGATCGACCAAGGCGCCGTACGCCGCCTTGCCGCCGGCCGGGGTGAACACGTAATACGCGAGGTACGACGCGATCACCGGAGAGGCACACACCAACAGAAGCAACAGCATCATCCAGCGGCCCCGACGTGTGCGCGCGTCGATGCGCGGGTCTTCGGACGCCCCGAGTGTGCCCGGCGCGCCGGGTGCGGATTCCTGATTCACCATGTGATTCCCAATACATTCCGCTGCGGCACTAAGCCGCAACGCGAGTTCGTGTTCAGGCGGGCTCGGAGGTGCCCACCAAGCGGCGATAACGCCGCACGCTGTAGAAGACCATCAGCCCAAACACTGCCGCCGCCATCGCAAACCATTGGAATGCGTAGCCGTAATTGCGCTCAGCGCCGAGGTCTGCGCGCGGCCAATCGCGCAACAGGCCGTCCTCCACGTCGGATTGCTGCTGCACCACGAACGGTTGGAGTGGCACGCCGATTTCGCGCGAGAAGGTGTCGAGGTCGATATTCTGCCTAAGTCGCTGGCCGACTTCATCAGCGCCGCCCTTGCTGCCCAGACTGAAGACCCGGCTGGCATGCGGCACCGCCATCCCCTCGACCTGCACTTCGCCCGCTGGCGTGGTGTACGGCGCGATGCGCGTGCGGTCGGCCGGATCGCGCGGCAACCAGCCCCGGTCGACCAACACGGCGCGCCCGCCGGCGCCTTCCAGCCTCAGCGGGATGAGCACCTCGAAACCCGGGCGCGATACGTCGTTGGTGACGTGCGGACGGTTCTCAAGCAGCACCGTGTGCGCCACGTCGAACGTTCCACGCAGCAGCACCGGCCGGTACATCACGGACTCTGCTGTCACGGGCTGCGCGGTGATGCGCTGGGCGGGTGCATTTTCCAGCGCCACGATGCGGGCCTGGCGCTCGATGCGCTCGTGCGCACGCGAAAGCTGCCAACGCCCGAGCGAGCACGTCAGCGCGATCAGCGCCACGCCTGCCAACATCGGCACAGGCGCAAACCACTGCCGCATCGGCACGCGCCCGGTCATCGCTCGGCCCCGGTGCGATAATGCTCGGCAGTCATTTTCAACCCGTCATTGCCCAACCGGCAGCCCTCCATGCGCATCGTCGTTGCCATTGCGTTTCTGCTGATCCTCGGCAGCCTTGCCTCCGCGCTGTTCTTCCTGATGCGCGACAAGGGTCACAGCAACCGCACCGTTCGCTCGTTGATGTTCCGCGTCGGTTTCTCGATCGCGCTGTTCATCTTCATCCTCGTCGCGAACCGTCTGGGGTGGATCCACAGTACCGGCATCCGTTTCGGCCAATAACCCAAGTCAAATCAGTCAGGCCAGAAAAGCGAAAACGCCGCAGCGGTGTCCCGTCTGCGGCATTGTCTTCGCCGGCCGTTGGCCAGGTCATAGAGCGACGCTGCGCCGCCCCAATCCGATGCTGTCTTACAGCCAGTACACCACCACGTACAGGCCCAGCCACACCACGTCCACAAAGTGCCAGTACCACGCAGCGCCTTCGAATGCGAAGTGATGCTCCGGCGTGAAGTGGCCCTTGATCACACGCCCTAGCACCACCGACAGCATGATGGCGCCCATGGTCACGTGGAAGCCGTGGAAGCCCGTCAGCAGGAAGAACGTCGAACCGTAGATGCCCGACGTCAGCTTCAGGTTCAGTTCGTGATAGGCGTGGATGTACTCGAACGCCTGGAAACCCATGAACGTGAAGCCCAGGAGAATCGTCAGCAGCAGGCCCTGGATGACCTGCGCGCGCTTGCCTTCACGCAGCGCATGGTGTGCCCATGTGAGCGTCACACCCGAAGTCAGCAGCAGCGCCGTGTTGATGGTCGGAATCGGCCACGGGCCCATCGTCGTAAATGGAGCGACCGTGCCGGCCGGCCCAGCGTTCGGCCACAGCGCGTTGAAGTCAGGCCACAGCAGCTTGTTGTTCAGATCGCCCAGCCACGGCATGGCAATCGTGCGGGCATAGAACAGCGCGCCGAAGAACGCCGCGAAGAACATCACTTCCGAGAAGATGAACCAGCTCATCGACCAGCGGAACGACGCATCCACGCGGTCGCCGTATTTGCCGGTCTCAGACTCGGAGATGGCGTCAGCAAACCACGCGCGCAGCACGAAGAGGAACCACAGCAGGCCGACCAGGAACGTCCACGGGGCCCAGGGCTGAGCATTCACCCATGCAGCGGAGCTCAACAGCACGATCAGCAGGCCGAGGCTTGCCGTAATCGGATGCCGCGACGGCCCGGGCACGAAGTAGTACGGAGCGTTTGCTCGATTCGCACTCATCTCTTTTTCTCCAGCTCTATTTTTTTTAAGAATCCAATCGATGTTGCCCGGCCCATGCTGCTCGGGCCGTCTCCTCAACCTTCTCAATTCTTAACCGACTACTGCCCGCACGATCAACAGCAGCACAACGATAAACATGACCGCCGCCAGAATGCCCGCAATGATCACGTGCACGGGATTCAACTGCGCCATGTCACGGTCATGATCGCGGCCCTTGCGCACACCGAAGAAGGACCAGAACACCGCCTTCATCGTCTGTGCGAATGATGCGCGTCGCTTGGTCGCTTCCTTCAGTTCGTCCATGTCCTCACGTTCCCTTGTTCGGCATCGCCGGCGCAATAGCCGACGGCGCGTGGATTTCAAAGAAAGTGTAGGACAAGGTGATCGTCTTCACGTCCTTGGGAAGATCCGGATCAATCACAAACACCACCGGCATCTCACGTGATTCGTTGGCCGTCAGCGTCTGCTGCTTGAAACAAAAACACTCAATCTTTTTGAAGAACTCGGTTGCCTGCTTGGGCGCGTAACTTGGGATGGCCTGCGCCTCGACCGTACGCCCCTCCTTGTTCACCACCTCGTAGACGATCTGGTTGATCTCGCCGGGATGCACATCCATGCTGTTCTTCACAGGGCGGAAGCGGAACGGCCCTTGGCTGTTCGAATCGAATTCCACCGTGATCGTGCGCGTCTTGTCGACCTGCGAATTGCGCAGCGCGCCGCCATCTTCATCCCGTGTGTTCAACACGTTGATGTTCGTAAGCTCGCAGATCTTTTTGTACAGCGGCACCATCGCGTAGCCGAAGCCGAACATGATCACGACCACAACGGCCAGCTTGCCGAGCATGGACCGGTTGAGGCCGCGCTCGAGGGCTTTGTCGTTTTGGGTCGGATCCGGCTGCGCCGGTGTCTGGCTCATAGAGGTCTCGCGAAATCTCGGTTCAGCGACCAGCGCGTCGCTTGCCCGGCTAGCCGCCGAATACCACGCGCTTGAAAATCACACCCAGAAAGAAAACCAACGCGATGGTGCCGAGGATGAGACCCAGACGGCGGTTGGCAGCGCGTTGCTCGGGCGTTGGGCTTTTTTCTGGATTCGACATCGTTGTCCGGAGGATCACGGAGCCAGCGCCAGTATCGGCAGCCGGCCCCGCGACACCTGCATTACTTGACGTGCGGCGGTTCTTCAAAGGTGTGGAACGGCGCCGGCGACGGCACGGTCCACTCCAGGCCTTCCGCGCCATCCCACGGCTTGTCGGCGGCCTTCTCGCCACCGCGGTACGACGGCAGCACCACGAAGAAGAAGAAATACACCTGCATCAGGCCGAAACCCAGTGCACCGATCGACGCCACGGCGTTGAAGTCGGCGAACTGCTGCGGATAGTCGGCATAGCGACGCGGCATGCCAGCCAGCCCCAGGAAGTGCATCGGGAAGAACGTGAGGTTGAAGGTGATCATCGAACCCCAGAAGTGGATCTTGCCCCGCGTCTCGCTGTACATGTAGCCCGACCACTTCGGACCCCAGTAGTAGAAGCCCGCGAACAGCGCGAACAGCGAGCCGGCCACCAGCACGTAGTGGAAGTGCGCCACCACGTAGTAGGTATCCTGCAGCTGGATGTCGATCGGGGCCACGGCCAAGATCAGGCCAGTGAAGCCGCCCACCGTGAACACGAAGATGAAGCCGATCGCGAACAGCATCGGCGTCTCGAACGTCATCGAGCCGCGCCACATCGTGGCCACCCAGTTGAAGATCTTCACGCCGGTCGGCACCGCAATCAGCATCGTCGCGTACATGAAGAACAGCTGACCGGTGACGGGCATGCCGGTCGTGAACATGTGGTGCGCCCACACGATGAACGACAGGATGGCGATCGACGCCGTGGCGTACACCATCGAGCTGTAGCCAAACAGCGGCTTGCGCGCGAAGGCCGGCACGATCTGGCTGACGATGCCGAACGCCGGCAAGATCATGATGTACACCTCGGGGTGCCCGAAGAACCAGAAGATGTGCTGGTACATCACCGGATCACCGCCGCCTGCAGCCGAGAAGAAGCTCGTGCCGAAGTGGCGGTCGGTCAGCACCATGGTGATCGCCCCAGCCAGCACCGGCATCACAGCAATCAGCAGGTACGCCGTGATCAGCCACGTCCAGCAGAACATCGGCATCTTCATCAGCGTCATGCCGGGCGCGCGCATGTTCAGGATGGTCACGATGATGTTGATCGCGCCCATGATCGACGATGCGCCCATGATGTGGATCGCGAAGATCGCCATGTCCATGCCCGGGCCCATCTGGACCGACAGCGGTGCATAGAGCGTCCAGCCGGCAGCCGTGGCGCCGCCCGGTGCGAAGAATGAGCCCACCAGCAGCAGCGCCGCAGGCGGCAACAGCCAGAAGCTGAAGTTGTTCATCCGCGCAAAGGCCATGTCGGACGCGCCGACCTGCAGCGGGATCATCCAGTTCGCAAAGCCCACGAAGGCCGGCATGATCGCGCCGAACACCATGATCAGGCCGTGCAGCGTGGTGAACTGGTTGAACAGCTCCGGATGGAAGAACTGCAAGCCGGGCTGGAACAGCTCAAGGCGGATCAGCAGGGCCAGCGTGCCGCCCGAAAGCAGCATCATGAAAGAGAACAGCAGGTACAGCGTACCGATGTCCTTGTGGTTGGTCGCAAACAGCCAACGGCGCCAGCCGTGCGGATGGTCGTGCGCGTGGTCGTCTCCATGACCGTGCGCGTGATCTTGCGGGTGCGTAACAGCGGTGCTCATCGAGGAACTCCTAGGGTTCGGTTCGTCACGCAGACGATCAATCAGCCAGCGTTGCGGTCTTCGGCCGCATTCGCTTGTTGGGACGCCACCTTGCCGGCGGATTCAGTTGCAGCGGTCTTGGCACTGCCACCTTCGGGCATCTTGCCGCCGCGCGCATCCTTCACTTGCGTCGGCTGCAGCAGGTCACCGGTGTGGTTGCCCCAGTGGTTGCGCTCGTAAGTGATGACGGAAGCGATTTCGACATCGTTCAGTGCCGAAGCCCAAGGCGGCATGGCGCCCTTGCCGTGCAGCACGATGCCAACGTGGTCAGCCAGCGGGCCATTGGCGATCTTCGAACCATCAAGCGCCGGGAACGGACCGCCGCCCTTGCCGTTCGGCTGATGGCAGACCGCGCAGTTGGCGGTGTAGACCTTCTCGCCGCGCGACTTCAGCTCTTCAAGCGTGTAGGTCTTGTTCGGGTCATCGGCCTTGGCGGCCATTTCCTTTTTCTTGCCGTCGACCCACTTGGTGTAGTCGTCCTGCGAAAGCACGCGCACGACGATCGGCATGAACGCATGTTCCTTGCCGCACAGTTCAGCGCACTGGCCGCGATACACGCCGACCTTCTCAGCCTTGAACCATGCGTCACGCACGAAGCCCGGAATCGCATCCTGCTTCACGCCAAACGCCGGAATCATCCACGAATGGATCACGTCGTTGGCGGTCGTGACGATGCGCACCTTGCGGTTGACCGGCACGACCAGTTCATTATCGACTTCGATCAGGTACGTGTTCGACTTGGGCGCCTGGTTGTTGATCTGGTCACGGGGCGTGGTCAGCGTGGAGAGGAACGAGATGCCCTCGCCTTCGCCCTTCAGGTAGTCGTAACCCCACTTCCACTGGTAGCCGGTGGCCTTGATGGTGAGGTCAGAATTGGTGGTGTCCTTCATTGCGACCACAGCCTTGGTAGCCGGCAGCGCCATCCCGATCACGATCAGGAACGGCACGATGGTCCAGATGATTTCAACCGTGGTGCTTTCGTGGAACGTCGCCGGTTTGTGGCCGACCGACTTACGGTGCTTGAAAATGGAGTAGAACATCACCCCGAATACACCGATGAAGATCACGATACAGATGATCAGCATCATCCAGTGCAGCCAATGGATCTCGGCGGCGATCTTGGTGACCGGGGGCGCGAGATTGAGCTGCCGCACTGCGGGGCCGCCCGGCATGTCTTCCACTGCCAGGGCCGTTTGACTGAGGGCGAGGAGAGAGCCTGCCGCCAGCAAACTTGCCAATGTCTTATTCAACATTTTCATTTTTTATCTACCCAATTGACAGATTCCACTCTGCCCCGGTGCGCGGCTCATGAGACCTGGGTTGGTTGCCCGTGTCCCAAACACCGGGAAAGCTCGTCCGCAAGCTTGCGCCGCCTGACGCTCACCTGCTAGATCACGAGCCGGCCGTCTTCCAGCCAGACTTGCCCGTAATCGGAGGCGTGGCGGGCATAGTACAGCAATGCCCATCCGAGAATCGCGACCTCCAGCCCCGCGTCAGGCAACACCAATCACGCGCATTGCCAGACAGAAAACCAAGCGATTACGAACGGGGGAATGACAACCAAGGGGGTGGACCAGCCAATCTGGCGGGTTGAAAGCGAGCAGTTTCGCTTCATGAGCCAGTTCTTGCGCGGCGATTCCGAGATGGTGGACGCGCCGCATGCTGGGTGGAGCGCGGTTTCAATGTCGTGCATTGAACCACTCCTGCCTCGGATGCATACCCGAACGGTTCGCCCGTGGCAAAAAACGGGATAGGCCTTTGGGGGGACTGCTGCGACAAACTGGCGCATTATATGGCCGCGATTGACCCCAAACAAGGTAAAGCGCCTTTATGCAAGTCCCGGCTTGACAAGGTGCGCCAATGCCGTTTTCGCATTAAAAAACATCTCAGGCGCGCGGTTTGCGGCCGATCTGATCGATCGGAATCATGGCTCTCCCCTCCTCGTCCAGCGCCTGCCGCTGGGTCGGCGCAAGCTTCCAGGCGTGGCCGTAAACGATTTCGAAGGTGAGCGGTATCAGTCCGTCGGGATTGCGTTGCGCATCCAGTGCGTCGAATAGCTGCTGGCGCCAGCGCGGCGTGTGCAGACCGGCGCCAGCAAGGCCGCGGCCTGCTTCGTCCGTCAAGCCAGCCATACCGCCAAGCAAATGCACATCGGCCAGCAGCGCCTGCGGCGTTTCGTAGGTGATTGTGAGCTGTTCCATGTCCATGACGGGCGTGGACCAGCGGCTGTGCACCAGCATGTCGCCAATGTCGTGCATATCGACAAAGCGCAGCGTATGGACACCCGCGTCGATGCCGGCCAAGGCACTGCGCAGCTCGCGCAAGGTGTCGGGGCCGAACAGGCTGAACATCAGTAGGCCGCCTTCCGTGGTGATGCGGTGCCATTCCGGAAAGATCGCGTGCGGCGCCGGGTCCCAGTGCAGCGCTAGGTTCGACCACAGCAGATCGAATGACGCGTCGGCAAACGGCAGCGCGCGGAAATCCGCCTGGGCAAAATCAAAGACCGGTCGCTTCTTCAGCAGCCGGCCGAGCCACCCCGCATCGGTGCGCTGCGGATCGAGTTTCTGCGCTTGCGCCAGCATGGCGGACGACCAGTCGATCCCGCAAATCTGCGCGTCCGGATATTGCGCGCGCAGTACTGCCAGGCCTTGTCCCAGGCCGCAACCCAAATCCAGCGCACGCGCAGGCGTGGCTTTGATGTAGGACAGCCGGTCCTGCATGCGACTGCCCACTTCGCGCAGCAGGAAATCCACGTCGGCGAAACGCGCGGCGCGGCGATCAAAGGCGCGCCGCAAGGCGGCAGGACGGGCAAGAGCGGGATCAGACATCGACAAGGCGGGACGGAATACTGCGGTTGCCAAGTATACCGGCCCGCAGTTTGAGGCGCCGTCCGATAGCGCAGCGGCCGCAAATCGGCTTGGATAGTGGCTTTTTGCATGCATAAACACGCGTTATCGGCATGGTTTCGCACCGGCCTGCGTCATCTGTTGCCGTGCGCCTGCGCGCTGTGCGGCGCGGTGCAGGGCGGCTTGGTGTGCACGGGCTGCACGAGCGATCTGGCGCCGCAGTTGCACAGGCGGCGCTGCATCCAATGCGCCATTGCGCTGGAAGCGCGGCACGCCGCCCGACATTGCCGCACTTGTTTAGCCGGTGCGCCCGACTTTGACGCGACCATCGTCATTGCCGACTACGACTGGCCGCTTGACCACCTTGTCACCGGATTGAAATTTCGGGCGCAATTGCCGTTGGCGGCTTGGTTGGCGCACCAATTGGGCAACGCACTCGCCGCTGCGCCGGGCGACTTGCCGGACGTGCTGCTGCCGGTGCCGCTCTCGCCTGCACGCCTGCGCTCGCGCGGCTACAACCAGGCGTGGGAAATTGCCCGCCGGCTGGCGCGCCAGTTGGACATTCCCGGTCATGCGAATGCCCTGCACCGTGTGCGCGACAACCCCGCGCAGGCCATGCTGGACCGCGCCGAACGGCTGACTAACCTGCACGGTGCATTCGTTGTCGCCGAACCTGCGCGCATCGCGGGGCGCCATGTCGGCGTCGTCGACGATGTGATGACCACCGGCACGACCCTCGGCGAGATCGCCACGCAACTCAAACGCGCCGGCGCCACCCGCGTCACCAACGTTGTCGCCTTGCGCACGCCCTGATTCCGTGCTTATGCGACATTGTGTCGCGCCACTTATGCCAAGCTGTGGCGGGGTGACAACCCTTCCCAATGTGGATAAGCTCGCCGCCGAAATTCCTCCTGCCGCCCGATCATGTTCAACGTCGTCCTTGTCGAGCCCGAAATCCCGCCCAACACGGGCAATGTGATCCGCCTGTGCGCCAACACGGGCGCCCAGCTGCATCTGATCGAACCGTTGGGTTTTCCGCTCGAAGATGCCCGGATGCGCCGCGCGGGGCTCGACTATCACGAGTACGCGACGATGCGCGTGCATGCCGATTGGGACGCCTTTCTGCGCGATGCGCAGCCCGATCCCACGCGCATGTTCGCGCTCACCACGCGCGGCTCGACGCCGTTTGCCAGCATGGCGTTCCAGCCGGGCGACTGGTTTGTCTTCGGATCGGAAACGCGCGGGTTGTCGGAAGAGCGGCGCGAGTGGTTTCCCGCTTCGCAGCGGATTCGCCTGCCGATGCGGCCGGACAACCGCAGCCTAAATCTATCGAACACGGTGGCGGTGGTGGTGTTCGAAGCGTGGCGGCAGAACGGGTTCGCGGGCGGCGCCTGATTCAGACCAAACGCACCGTTGATTGCGACGTGGCTAGCGTGCCGATTCGGATTTGGCGTCGCGCTGCAGCAGACGCTCGACCGCTTTCGCAGCAGGAAGCCCTTCGAACAGGACTTCGCAGACGGTAAAGGTAATCGGCATATCCACGCCCTTGGCGCGCGCAAGCGCCGCCACCGCCCGCGCACAACGCACGCCCTCTGCAACGTGACCCAGGCTGTGGAGGATGTCGTTCAGCGTGCGGCCCTGCGCGAGCTGCATCCCGACCGTGCGATTGCGTGACAGGTCGCCGGTGGCGGTCAACAGCAGATCGCCCATGCCGGTCAGCCCCATGAAGGTTTCCGGTCGACCGCCGAGCGCCAAACCCAGGCGCGTCATCTCGGCCAGCCCGCGCGTCACCAGTGCGGCACGCGCGTTCAACCCCAGGCCCAGGCCATCGGCGGCGCCTGTCGCAATGGCCAGTACGTTCTTCACGGCGCCGCCGACTTCCACGCCGACAAGGTCATCGCTGGCGTACACGCGCATCGCGTGATGGTGAAAGCCCCGCTGCGTGAGCTTGCACAGCGCCTCGCTGGTGGAGGCGACGGTCATGGCGCACGGCAAACCCTGCGCGACTTCCTTGGCGAAACTCGGCCCCGACAGCACACCGACAGCAAGGTCGGTACGGCCCGACGCCTTCAGCACATCGGCGACGATGGCGTGCGGCAGTGCGCTGGTCTCAGGGTCGAAACCCTTGCATAGCCAGATCACGTTGCGCACACCGCCGTGTGCCGCAATCGTGCGCGTCAGGTCGGCGAGCCCGGCGACGGGTGAAGCGATGACGGCGAGCGCATCATCGCCCGCGGCATGGTCGAGCGCGGCTTGCAAATCAGCAGAAAAACGCAACGACGCCTGCAGCGTCATGCCCGGCAAATACGGCGCGTTGATGTGCGTGGCGGCCATCTGCGTGACAAGCTTTGCGTCACGCCCCCACAGCACGACGTCGTGCGATTGCGCGGCGTGGCTGGCCAGGGCAGTGCCCCAGGCACCGGCACCCAAAACGGAAATTCGCATGCGCGTGTTCAGCATCGGTCAGGCAAAGGTCGAGCAACAGGTCGGGCAAAAAAAAGCCCGCGCAAGCGTGCGGCTGGCGCGGGCGTCTGGCGCAGTGCGCCTCGTACTTAGTGGGTGGCCTTCGAGCCGTCCGGCATCACCAGACCAGCGCCGCCGGCTTGGCCTTGCTGCTCCATGGCAGCGGCCAGGCGTTGTTCGTACAGCGCCTGGAAGTTGATCTCGGCCAGGTGGATCGGCTGGAAGCCCGCACGGCCGATGGTGTCGGCAATGTTCGAGCGCAGGTACGGGTACACGATGGTCGGGCAGGCGATGCCCAGCAGCGGGTCCATCTGTTCGGCCGGCACGTTGCGAATGTCGAAGATGCCCGCTTGCTTGGCTTCCACCAGGAACGCGACCTTCTCTTGCACCTTGGTCGTCACCGTACCGATGACAGTCACTTCAAACACGCCTTCCGCCAGTTGCGAAGCGGCGACATCCACCTGCACTTCCACAGACGGCTGTTCCTGCTCGAGGAAGATGTGCGGCGAGTTCGGTTGTTCCAGCGACAGGTCCTTCAGATAGACGCGCTGGATGTTGAAGAACGGCTGGCCATCCTGGCCCGGTTGCTGCTGTTGCTGGTCGCTCATGACTCGCCTTCAAATGGGATGTGGTCAGTGCTTGGCGGAAGCGTCCGCCGCGCAAGACGCGTATGGTACATGACCAAATGGAGCCCGCTATGAGAGCCGGCCCAAAAGTACAACGCCCGGTCTAAGCCGGGCGTTTTTGTGTGGTGCGCAGGTCGCCAGATCGGGCCGCCGAATCAGGCAGCCAGCAACGGAACCAAGCCACCCTCGCGGTCCAGCGCAGACAGATCATCGAAGCCGCCGATGTGGCGCTCGTCGATATAAATCTGTGGAACCGTGCGGCGATTCGTACGCGTCATCATCTCTTCGCGCTTGCCGGGTTCGCGATCGATCAGGATCTTTTCGATCTGCTCGACACCGCGCTGCTTCAGGAGTCGTTCCGCTGCCACACAATAGGGGCAGACGGTGGTGCTGTACATGACCACGTGCGCCATAACTTCAACCTCGTATCTTTATTTCACAACCGGAAGGCCCGCTTGTTGCCAGGCGGCCAATCCGCCCTCGAGCGAATACACCTCACTGTAACCGGCCTGCTTCAGGACTGCTTGCGCCCGGCCGGCACGCTGACCCGTCTGGCATACGAGGATGATGGGGGTCTCTTTGTTCTTTGCAAGCCCGGCAGCCTTGCCTGCAAGTTCCCCGAGCGGCGCGTGCTTGGCTTGCGGCAGATGCCCGGCGGCGTATTCACCGCTTTCACGCACATCCACCACCACGGCATTGCGGCGATTGATGAGCTGGGTGGCCGCCGAAGCACCCACCTTGGCACCGCCGCCGCCCGCGATGCGGCGCTGGATGGGCGCCCAGAGCAGCAGCAGACCCGAAACGATGGCGACGGCAAGCAGTGCGAGGTTGTTGTAATCGGCGAAGAACTTCACGGTATCGGTTTCCTGGGATGGGTCGGGCAAGTCTACTGGGCGAACATCAGCCGAACGATTCGGGGGCCCAATGCCCGCGGCATTATAAAATAGTCGGTTTCAGCGGCTGCACGATGACGTACGACACGTCGCCGCAGCCGCCCGCAGGTTTTCTCACTTCTCATCATGGCAGTCATGCACAAGCTCGTCCTCATCCGCCACGGCGAATCGACGTGGAATCTGGAGAACCGCTTCACCGGCTGGGTCGACGTCGACCTGACCGACACAGGCGTCGCTCAGGCCCGCCAAGGCGGCAAACTGCTGCGCGAAGCCGGCTTCACGTTCGATCTGGCCTACACCTCGGTGCTCAAGCGCGCGATCCGCACGCTCTGGCATGTACAGGACGAAATGGATCTGATGTGGATTCCGACCCGCAATGAGTGGCGCCTGAACGAGCGCCACTACGGCGCGCTGTCGGGCCTGAACAAAGCCGAAACCGCCGCGCAATATGGCGACGAGCAAGTCCTAGTATGGCGCCGCAGCTACGACACGCCGCCGCCCGCGCTGGAGCCCGGCGCCGACAACGACGCCTTCGGCAACCCCCGCTACGCGGGTCTCACGCGCGAGCAGGTGCCCCTGACCGAATGCCTGAAGGACACCGTTGCGCGCGTGATGCCGCTGTGGGATGAATCGATTGCACCGGCCATCAAGAGCGGCAAGCGCGTGGTGATCGCCGCGCACGGCAATAGCATCCGCGCGCTGGTGAAGTACCTGGACGGCATTTCCGACGCAGACATCGTCGGCCTGAATATCCCCAACGGCACGCCACTTGTGTATGAGCTGGACGCCAACCTCAAGCCGATCCGCCATTACTACCTGGGCGACCAGGAAGCGATTGCCGCTTCGCTCGCGGCGGTCGCCAGCCAAGGCAAGTCGAAATAAACCGTAACGGGCGCTACGGCACTCCAACGCCTTTATACTGTCGAAGCCTGTAGCCCGGGATGTGCGCGAGCCGTCCCGGGCCATGTTTATCTACTGTTCCCACGTCCACGCTCGACACATGCGAACTTCGCTCAAGAACATCAGCTTGATCGCCATCGGCCTCGTCACCGGGGTTCTGGCGACGCTCCAGCTCTCCGCCACTGCGCAAAACGCGACGGTCGGCCCGCTCCCGCTGGAGAAGCTCAGGCTCATGGCGGACATCTTTGGCCAGATCAAGCGTGAATATGTCGAGCCGGTGGATGACGACAAGCTGCTGACCGAAGCCATCAAGGGCATGGTCGCCAGCCTCGACCCGCATTCGGCCTATCTGGACAAGAAGGACTTCCAGGAACTGCAGGAAGGGACCCAGGGCCGCTTCGCCGGTCTGGGCATCGAGATCTCGCAGGAAGAAGGCCTGGTCAAGGTCATCAACCCAATCGAAGACACTCCGGCGTTCCGCGCCGGCGTGCAGCCGGGCGACCTGATCACCCGTATCGACGATAAGCCCGTGCGTGGCATGCCGCTGGAGCAAGCCGTCAAACGCATGCGCGGCGCGCCGGGTACCAAGGTCACGCTCACGATCTACCGCAAGAAGGAAGAGCGCACGTTCCCGCTGACCATCACACGCGCCGAGATCCAGGTGCAGTCGGTCAAGGCCAAGATGCTGGACAACGGCATCGCGTGGGTGCGCATCACGAGCTTCCAGGAACGCACCGTTCCGGACCTGGCCAAGAAGCTCAATGACCTGGCCAAACAGGACGCGCACCTCAAGGGTGTGATCCTGGATCTGCGCAACAACGGCGGTGGCGTGCTGCAAGCTGCGGTTGGCGTGTCGGCTGCGTTCCTGCCGCCGGACGTGACGGTGGTATCGACGAACGGCCAAGTGCCGGATGCCAAGCGCACGTACAAGGCGACCTTCGCCAACTACCGCTTGAGCAACTTCGACTCCGATCCGCTGGTCGGCCTGGACCCCGAGTTCAAGACCGTGCCGATCATCGTGCTGACTAACGCCTACACGGCTTCGGCCTCTGAAATCGTGGCTGGTGCGCTGCAGGATCATCACCGCGCCAAGACGATGGGCAAGACGACGTTCGGCAAGGGCTCGGTGCAGACCGTACGTCCGCTGTCGAACGACACTGGCATCAAGCTGACCATCGCGTACTACTACACGCCCTCGGGCAAGTCGATCCAGGCGAAGGGCATCCGCCCGGATATTCCGGTTGACCAGAACCCGGACGGCGACCCGGACGACGCGCTGATCACGCGCGAAATCGACACCGAACGCCACCTGCATAACAAGCAGGAATCGGAAGAAGCCGAGATGACGGAGCGCGAAAAGCGCCGCGTTGAAGAGTTGCGTCGTCTGGAAGAGGAAAACGCCAAGAAGACGCCCGAGCAGCGCGAGAAGGAGCGCAACAAGAAGCCGATCGAGTTCGGTTCGGCTGAAGACTTCATGCTGCAACAGGCCATCGCCGACCTGAAGGGTCAGCCGGTCAAGCGCTCGAAGTCGGTGTTGGAAGCGGCCGCTGCCGCGGTGCCGGACAAGGCGGTGAAGTCGTCGGCGGCCAAGGAATCGAGCGCCCCGGCCAAGCTGCCGAAGGGCAAGGCGGCACCGGCCTCCGAGCCGGCAGCTCCGAAACCCAATGTCCCGGCCAGCGGCGTGCAGCCTGCACCGGAGCCCACCGGGGCCCGTTAAGACACGGGCCGGCAAACACTGGCAAACTTACGAGGCCGTGCACTGCACGGCCTTTTTCATTGCACCACCATGAACGACGATCAACTGCTGCGGTACTCACGCCATATCCTGCTCGACGAAATCGGCATCGAGGGGCAGACGCGCCTGCTTGAGAGCCATGTACTCGTCATCGGTGCGGGCGGGCTTGGCGCTGCGGCCCTGCCCTATCTGGCTGCGGCCGGCGTGGGCACGCTCACCATCGTCGACGACGACACGGTGGACTTGACCAATCTGCAGCGCCAGATCATCCACACCACGGAATCGGTCGGACAACCGAAGGTGGGATCGGCCCAGGCGGCCATTGCCCGACTGAATCCGGACGTGCGCGTGAATGCATTACAGCGCCGGCTCGATGCCGATGCCATTGGCGCGCTGCTTCAAGGCGTAAGCGTAGTGCTGGACTGCTCCGATAACTTCGGCACTCGCCAGGCCACCAACCTTGCCTGCGTGCGGGCTAGGGTGCCGCTGGTGTCGGGCGCCGCCATCCGTTTTGACGGGCAGATCAGCGTGTTTGACAGCCGCGACGGCGGCCCCTGCTACGCGTGCCTGTTCCCGCCCGACGAGCCCGCGCCCGAGGTCGCGTGCGCAACGATGGGCGTGTTCTCGCCGCTGGTGGGCATGGTAGGTACGGTGCAGGCTGCTGAGGCGCTGAAGCTGATCGCGGGTATCGGTCAATCGCTTGCCGGTCGCCTGTTGATGCTCGATGGTCTATCGATGGAATGGACGACGATGCGCATCGCGCGCCAGCGGTCATGCCCGGTCTGCGGCGGAGCGCACTGAGACGCCCGAAACCGCGCAACAAAAAGGAGGCCGAGGCCTCCTTCTTTTTTTGTCGCCTGACGAGACTTACTCGCCCTCGGGCTCCATCTGCGATTGCAGGTAGTTCTGGATGCCGACCTTGTCGATCAGCTCGAGTTGCGTTTCCAGCCAGTCGATGTGCTCTTCGGTGTCGTCCAGGATGTCGACCAGAATTTCGCGGCTGACGTAGTCCTTCACCGATTCGCAGTAAGCGATGCCCTCGACCACGGTGCCGTGTGCGGCGCGCTCCAGCTTCAGGTCGCACTCGATGATCTCTTTCGTGTCCTGGCCGATGAAGATCTTGCCCAGGTCCTGCAGGTTAGGCAGGCCGTCGAGCATCAGGATCCGCTCGATCAGGCGATCGGCATGCTTCATCTCGCCGATCGACTCCTTGTACTCGTGGTCCCCGATGCGCTTGAGCCCCCAGTGGCCGTACATGCGCGCGTGGAGGAAATACTGGTTGATGGCGGTCAGCTCATTCTTGAGCTGGGCGTTCAGATATTGGATGACCTTCTTATCGCCTTTCATTCTTGGGGCTCCAGCAAAGTGCAACTGCGGTGATGGACGCACGCACGCGTCCGTTCAAGGCGAGCCCTTTGCCTGACCAGCAAGCAACAAATGCCGCCGAGGCTTAACGCCTGGGCGGCAATTCGCGGCGACAGGAAAAGACGGGGGGAATCAGGCAGCCAATGCTCCAGGCAAAATGGCCTGATCATTGGCAACGGGCTCGTCGCGACGCTCGATTATGGCATGCGTGCTGGCACGGCCCAAAATCTGGTCGACGGGGACGCAACTCACCGCTTCGGCAAGCACCTGCTTGGCGCAGTCCCGGCATTGTCCGCAGCAGGTGCCCACGCCGAGCGTTTCGGCGAGTTCGTCCATCGTCGACACGCCCAGACGGGCGGCGCCATGGATTTCGCGGTCGGTCACTTGGTTGCAGATGCAGACGTACACGGGATTCCTCCGCAGCGCTCGGAACACGCTGTAAAACCAGAATAACAGAGAATCGAAATGAGAACAATTCTTGTTCTACCCCATTCTGAGCGGAGGGTCATGCAGGTGTACGCAAGCCGTCTTTTCAGAGAAAGAGGTGAAATTTCAATCACTTATGGAAGCCACACCTTAGGAAAGCGATGCGCCGGCGCGACACTGGATACGGCCGGCGCTTTGAGGACGCGCGACTCAGGCCCGTGCGAGCGCGCCCAGCGCTTCCTCGATTTCGGCTGGCTCGCAGGCGTGCAGCAGGCGGTCCGCTTCGCGCATCAGGCGAGGGCGGTCCGAGCGCAGGATCTGCTGCTTAACGCTCAGCAACTGCGACGGATGCATCGAGAATTCGGTCAGGCCCATACCCAGCAGCAGGCGCGTCATGGAAGCGTCCCCCGCCATCTCGCCGCACACTGAAACCGGCTTGCCTGCCTGATGCCCTTCGCGAATGGTGCGCGCGATCAATTGCAGCACCGCCGGGTGCAGCGGGTCGTACAGATGCGCAACCGCGTTGTCGGCGCGGTCGATAGCGAGCGTGTACTGAATCAGATCGTTCGTGCCGATCGAGAGGAAATCCATGCGGCGTAGGAACACCGGCAGGATCAGCACGGCGGCCGGAATCTCGATCATGGCGCCGACCTTGATGGTCGGGTCGTAGGCCACGCCATCGGCGTCGAGCGAGGCCTTGGCGCGTGCCAGCAACTCAAGCGTTTGGTCGATCTCGCGGGCGTGCGCAAGCATCGGCACAAGAATCTTGATGGGCCCAAACGCAGACGCCCGCAGCAGCGCGCGCAACTGCGTCAGGAACATTGCCGGCTCCGAGAGCGACCAGCGGATCGCGCGCAAACCAAGCGCCGGATTCGGTGCGGTCTCGAACACGTCGTCGCGGATGTCCAGCGGCTTGTCAGCCCCGATGTCGATGGTCCGGATCGTGACGGGCAGGCCCATCATCGATTCAACGGCGGTGCGGTACGCGCGAAACTGCTCTTCCTCGTCGGGCAGCGCACCGCGACGGTTCATGAACAGGAACTCGGAGCGGAACAGGCCCACGCCCACGGCACCGGCTTTGACGGCCGCGGCCGCATCTTCCGGCATTTCGATGTTTGCGTGCAGATCGATTTGCGTACCGTCGAGCGTGACGGTGGGTGTATGGCGCAGGCGTTCGAGGCGCTTTTTTTGCAATTCGCCTTCGCTGCGGCGGTGGCGGTATTCCTCGAGAATGGACGCGCTCGGATCGACGATGACGATGCCGTTGTCGCCATCAATGACGACGATGTCGTCCTGGCGAATCAGCGTGCTGGCGTTATGAACACCCACGGCCGCCGGGATATCGAGGCTACGCGCCACGATGGCGGTGTGCGAGGTGCGACCGCCCAGGTCGGTCACGAAGCCAGCGAAGGTTTGGCCCCGGAACTGCAGCATGTCGGCCGGCGCAATATCGTGCGCCACGACGATCATCCCAGCATCCGGATCGCAACCGACCGCCACCGGCGCAGGCGCCAACGCGGGCGCGCCGGCCAGCACCTTCAGAATGCGTTCGACCACCTGCTCGATGTCGGCCTTTCGCTCGCGCAGGTATTCGTCTTCGATTTCGCCGAACTGGCGGATCAGTTCTTCAAGCTGCGTTGTGAGCGCCCACTCTGCGTTGTAACGCCGCTGGTGAATCAACGTCTCCGGCACCTGCGAGAGCAACGCGTCATCCAAAATCATCGCGTGCACATCAAGGAAGGCGCCCATCTCTTCGGGCACATCGGTGGGCAGATCACGCTTGAGCGCAGCCAACTCGGCACGCACGGTAGCGCGGGCACTGCGCAAACGCTCGACCTCAGCGTCGACCTTGTCTTCGTCGACCAGGTAATGCGACACATCGAGCGCCGCGCGCGCCAGCATGTGAGCGCGGCCGATGGAGATGCCGCGCGAGACCGGAATACCGTGCAGGGTAAAAGGCATAGACGCTGGCCGGAGCGGCGTTGAAGTGGGGTGCGGCTGGGAGGGGTTATTCGCCTTCGCCGAAGCGGTCATTGATGAGCGCGACGAGACCATCCATGGCATCGTGCTCGTCGGGGCCGTCGATCTCCAGCGTGACGGTGGAGCCGATGCCCGCGGCCAGCATCATCACGCCCATGATGCTCTTGGCGTCGACCTGACGGCCGTTGCGCGACATCTTGATCTGGCTGTCGAACTTGCTGGCGAGCTGCGTGAGTTTGGCGGAGGCGCGGGCATGCAGCCCGAGCTTATTGATGATGGTGATATCCCTCTGCAGCATATTTGTCTGGATGATTGGCAACCTGGTTCTGAACGGCTGTCGAGCCGACCTGCAGTACGCCTTGCGCGCCGCCGGCCAGAGCCTTGGCGGCAAGTTGTTCGAGTTTTTCGGAGCGATAGCAGATGGCGCGCACGAGCATCGGCAGGTTTACGCCGGCCAGCACGCGCACACGGCCCGGATCGGCCAGGCGCGAGGCGATATTGGCGGGCGTGGCCCCGAAGATGTCGGTCAACACCAGTGCGCCGTTGGCTTCAATGAGTTCGGCGAGCTTGTCGCGCGCCTGAGCCAGCACGGCAGCCGGCTCGGCATCGGGCAGGACATCGATTGCGCCCAGCCGCTCGGGCTGACCGCAATAGACGTGTGCAGCGCAATCGCGCAGTGCGCTGGCCAGCGGCGCATGAGCGATGATCAGAATCCCTGCCATGATCGAAAAGCGAATCGGTATAACGCTGATTGTATCAGGGCCATTTGGCGCAATTGTGCGGCCGTGTGCCGAACCTCCCCCTTGTGGAGGACCCTCGGCAGAGGGGCCATTCCGCCAAATCAGGCGGGCTTGCGCCCCAGTCCGCTGTTCTTGCCTGCGGCGCGCTCGAGTGCATCGATGAACATTCCGGCCACATTGAAGCCCGTCTGCTGGGTGATTTCCTGGAAGCACGTCGGGCTGGTGACGTTGACCTCGGTGAGGTAATCCCCAATGACGTCCAGACCGACAAGCAGCAGACCGCGTTGCCAGAGCACGGGCGCAAGTGCATGCGCAATCACCTGATCACGCTCGGACAGCGGCTGAGCCTTGCCCGTCCCGCCAGCCGCCAGATTGCCGCGGACCTCGCCGGCCATCGGCACGCGTGCCAATGAATGCGGCACCGGCGAACCGCCGATCAGGAGAATGCGTTTGTCGCCCTCGCGGATCGCAGGAATGTACTGCTGAGCCATGATCGTGCGTGCGCCGTTGTCGGTGAGCGATTCGATGACCGCCCCGAGGTTCATGCCGTCCGGCCCCACACGGAAGATGCCCGCACCGCCCATGCCGTCGAGCGGCTTGAAGATGACGTCGCCCTGCTCGGCGTGGAATTCGCGCAGGCGCTTGGCATCGCGCGACACGATGGTCGGCACGGTGAACTCGCGGAACTGCGCGATGGCGAGTTTCTCCGAGTGGTCACGAATCGCCTGCGGCTTGTTGAACACGCGTGCGCCCTGACGCTCGGCAATCTCCAGCAACCATGTGCTGGTGACGTACTCCATGTCGAACGGCGGATCCTTGCGCATCAGCACCGCGTCAAAGCCGGTGAGCGGTAGCAGGCGCGCATCGCCGGCGCGATACCAGTCGTGCTCGTCGCCGGTCAAGGCGATCGGTGTGGCCACGGTTTCGACGACGTTGTTCGCCAGCGTGAGCTGTGACTGCAAGCACGTGTAGATGGCATAGCCGCGCGCCGCCGCCTCGCGCATCATCGCGAAGGTGGAATCCTTGTAGGTCTTGAACGTCGACAGCGGATCGACGATGAACAGGATGCGCATGGCGGTTCCTTCTACAGCGTTTTATGGCCGATCAGATCAGCGGGTTCGGGTCGGTCTTCTCAAGCTCGAGCGATGCAGCCAGCAGCGCCAAGCGCGCCACCACACCGTACATATAGAAGCGGTTAGGCTCGCCGGCGCCCGGCTTGGCATGGCTGTCCGGCAGCGAATTCGACGCAAACGGCAGCGGCACGAAATGCATGCCCGGCGCGTTGAGATTCTCGTCCACGCCGCGGCCCGTGTGAACCCGGTAGAAACCGCCCACGACATAGCGGTCGATCATGTAGACGACCGGCTCGGCCACCGCCTCGTTGATCTTCTCGAAGGTGTGCACGCCTTCCTGCACAATCACTTCGGAGACCTCGAGGCCCTCCTTGACCACGCTCATCTTGTTGCGCTCCTTCCGGTTGAGGCCCTTGACCTCGGAGGGATCGCGCACCGTCATCACGCCCATGCCATAGGTGCCGGCGTCGGCCTTGACCACCACGTATGGGGTCTCGGTCACGCCGTATTCCTTGTACTTCTTGGCGGTTTTCTTGAGCACCGTTTCCACGGCGTGGGCCAATTCTTCCTCACCGGCCCGCTCATGAAAGTCCAGCCCGCTGCATTTGGTGAAGTACGGGTTGACCATCCACGGGTCGATGTCGATCAGCTTGGCAAACTTCTTGGCCACTTCGTCGTAGGCGGCAAAGTGGTTGGTCTTGCGACGCTGCGACCAGCCGGCATGTAGCGGCGGCAGCAGATACTGCTCGTTGATGTTCTGGAGGATGGGCGGCACGCCGGCTGACAGATCGTTGTTCAGCAGGATCGAGCACGGATCGAAGTCTTCCATGCCCAGGCGACGGCCTTTGGTACCGATGCGCTTGATCGGCTCGACAACGAGGCGCTGCCCATCCGGCAAATCGATCGGCGTCGGCTCGGTGATGTCCTCAGAGAGAGAACCCAGACGCACATTCAAGCCGGCTTGACGCATGATCTGGGACAGGCGCGCGACGTTCTGCAGGTAGAACATGTTGCGCGTGTGGCGCTCGGGGATCAGCAAGAGGTTCTTGGCGTCCGGGCAAATCTTTTCGATGGCGGCCATGGCGGCCTGCACGGCCAGCGGCAGCATCTCGGGCGCAAGGTTGTTGAAGCCGCCCGGGAACAGATTCGTGTCGACCGGCGCCAGCTTGAAGCCGGCGTTGCGCAAATCGACAGAACAGTAGAACGGCGGCGTGTGTTCCTGCCACTCCAGGCGGAACCAGCGTTCGATGGCGGGCGTGGCGTCAAGAATCTTCTGCTCGAGCTCGAGCAGCGGCCCGTTCAGCGCGGTGATCAAGTGCGGAACCATACCCTTCCTATTGATGTTATTTATCGCCCGCTCCGATTGTAGAGGAACAGGCAATAGCTTGCAGACGACAGCGGGCTATCGATATGCGGTCAGGAAAGAGGATTCGCAAGAGGCGAAGTGCGGCGGTGCAGCAAGCCACACAAAAAAGGCGGACAAAAAAAAGCGCGGGGCTGCCGCGCTTGGGGAATAGCCTGACAGATACGGGGAGCGTTCTGCAGGTGGAGGAAACCACGTCTGCAATGTAAGCGTCCGCATAACGAGAGGCAATTGAAGGTTTTTTACATCGGAGTTAAGGACGTCCGGCTCAGGGGCGCCGGAACAAAAGACCCGGCGCGCAGCCGGGTCTTTTGCAAGGTGAGTGAGCGGATCAGTCTTCGTAGGCGGTTTCGCCGTGGGACGTGATGTCCAGACCCTCGCGCTCCTCTTCTTCCGGCACGCGCAGGCCAACAATGGCATCGACGATCTTGTACGAAATGAACGCCACCACTGCGGACCAGATGACCGTGGTCACCACGCCCTGGAACTGGATCCACAGCTGGCCGCCGATCGAGTAATCATCTGCAACCTTGTTGGCGACATAGTCGTAGATGCCGGTGCCGCCGAGGCTCGGTGCCGCGAACACGCCGGTCAGCAGCGCGCCGAGGATACCGCCCACGCCGTGCACGCCGAACACGTCCAGCGTGTCGTCCATGCCCAGCATGCGCTTGAGGCCGTTCACACCCCACAGGCACAGCAGGCCGGCGATGAGACCGAGCGCGATCGAACCCATCGGGCCGACAAAGCCGGCAGCCGGCGTGATGGCCACAAGGCCAGCCACGGCGCCGGATGCAGCACCCAGCATCGACGGCTTGCTCTTGCCGAACCACTCGCCGAAGCTCCACGACAGCACGGCCGCAGCGGTTGCCAGCAGCGTGTTGACGAAGGCCAGCGCGGCGCTGCCGTTGGCTTCCAGGGCCGAACCGGCGTTGAAGCCGAACCAGCCGAACCACAGCAGCGAGGCACCGACCATCGTCAGCGTCAGGCTGTGCGGCTTGAGCGCCTCACGGCCAAAACCGATGCGCTTGCCGAACAGGAAGGCACCCACCAGACCCGCCACGGCTGCGTTGATGTGCACCACGGTACCGCCCGCAAAGTCCAGCGCGCCCTTCTGGAACAGCCAGCCCGACTTAGCAGTCATCACCTCGGCCGCCTTGGCGTCGGTAAAGCCGTCCGGACCCGGCCAAAACCAGACCATGTGCGCGATCGGCAGGTAGCTGAAGGTGAACCACAGCACCACGAACAGCAGGACAGCCGAGAACTTCGCACGTTCGGCGAAGGCGCCGATGATCAGCGCGCACGTAATCGCCGCAAACGCGCCCTGGAAAGCGAAGTACGCGTATTCCGGCACCACCACGCCCTTGCTGAAGGTGGCAGCGACCGAATCCGGCGTCAGCCCCTTGAGGAACAGACGATCAAGCCCGCCGAAGAAAGCGTTGCCTTCAGTGAACGCGAAGCTGTAGCCGTAGACAGCCCACAGGATGATGATGAGCGAGAAGATGCCCATGCACTGCATCAACACCGACAGCATGTTCTTCTTGCGCACCAGGCCGCCGTAGAACAGCGCCAGACCCGGCAGCGTCATCAGAATGACGAAGGCTGTGGAGATCAGCAGCCACGCCGTGTCGCCCTTGTTGGGGACGGGCGTAGCGGCGGCGGGCGCAGCGGCAGCCGGAGCAGCGGCGGCGGCAGGCGCTGAAGCCGGGGCAGCGGCAGCCGGTGCGGCAGCGGCCGGCTCGGAAGCGGCAGCCGCGGCAGCCGGCGCCGAAGCTTCAGCCGCCGGCTTGTCCTGTGCAACGGCCGGCGCCGACACTACGGCGCCTGCGAGCACGGCAGCGACGGCCCCAGCCGTCAGGAATCGTGTGAACCAGGTTTTCATGTTTTGACCTCTTCCTTGGCGGATTGGGGCTTATAGGGCGTCGCCGCCGGTCTCACCGGTGCGGATGCGGATGACTTGTTCGACCTCGGCCACGAAGATCTTGCCGTCGCCAATCTTGCCGGTGCGCGCAGATTTTTCGATGGCCTCGACGGCGCGTTCGACCACGTCGTCGGGCACGGCCACTTCGATCTTCACTTTAGGCAGGAAGTCGACGATGTACTCCGCGCCGCGGTAAAGCTCGGTATGACCTTTCTGGCGTCCGAAGCCTTTGACTTCCGTGACGGTAATGCCCGACACACCGACTTCGGACAATGCCTCGCGGACCTCGTCGAGCTTGAACGGCTTGATGATGGCCATGATGAGTTTCATGCTGGTTGCTCCTCGGTCGGCGGCACCGGAGCGCCGCCGCGCATCGTTATTGGAAAGTCTTGGTGATCGACAGCAGGGCCGTGGCCTTGCCCATGTAGTTGCCGCGCGTGTTCGTATAGAACGCGCGCGAAGCGTTCGTATCGATGTAGGCCAGCGATGCCGCCCAGCCGTTGCCGAAGTCTTTCGTCACACCGACCTTCCAGTCGGCATATGAGGCGCGCACGGTCTGATGCGGCACTTGCTGGTAGCCAGCATGCAGGTTCAGCGTCAGGCCCCAGAAGCCGGTGTCGAAGTTGCCCGACAGGTCGAAGTACTGGCTGTGATGCGAATCGGGCGTGCCGAACAGGTTCGAAAACGCGTGCGAATACTTGAACGTGACCGGGCCGTAGCCGATCTGGGCATAGCCTTCGGTGGTGTGCGGACGCGTGAAGCCGTCGGGGTAGCTGCCCGGGTAGTAATACTGGAGCACGCCCACGTCGATCGGCACGTCCTTGATGATCTCGGTCTTGTAGCCGCCGTAGAAGTCCATCTCGATCGGCGCGGAGACGTTCGAGTTCGAATCGCTCAACCAGCTGATCGACGAGTTCCAGTTACCGATGTAGAAGCCTTCGGGCAACACACCGCCCGGAATGGCGTAGTCAAAGCCGCCCTGGATGGCCGGCTTGTTGTTGGTCTGCATGATGCCGCGGTAGCGGTATTGGCTGGCCAGCGTCACGTTGGCCGTGAGCGCAGCAGGCGCCGGGGCGGGCGCGGCGGCCGGTGCGTCAGCCGCAGGTGCAGACTGCGCGATGGCGGATTGGCTCACACCGGCAACGGCACCGGTCAGGAGTACAAGGCTGGCTGCGTACGCAAACTTCTTCATAACGGCTCTCCCCCTTTAGAAAGTCGCAACGGCAATGGAAAAAAAATCGCACCAGTTCTGCAACTGTCATGCCATGTCGATGTCGTCGGATTGGAGGGCGTCTTCGGTTACAGCGGCGCGCGACGCCAAGGTACGAAAGCGCAGGAAATTGGGGACGGGTCGCTCCTGGCAGCGCTCGCTGCCCGCCAACGGTTGCAGCAGGCGGGTCCACGCCAAGTGGTCTACACCGTCATGGCGCGATAAAAACCATGTGATAGAGTGATTTCAGCCCCATGCAGTCGCTCGCACGGCCGGGCGCGGAAACTGCGGCGGCCCGTTCTGTCCCCGTTTGTATGGCGCCGCCAATGCCGCATCGCAGCGAGATTTGACGCAAGGTGTGCCGTTTAGAGCGCCCAGCCGGTACCATCGCGGCCGGCAGCACCGAAACCACGCGCCACGCGCAGGCCTTCGCACCACGGCACAGCAATTTCCACGCACAGCTTCGGTGCATGCACCGGCTTGGCGCAGATAGCACGACCCACGGAGCAAATGACATGAAACCGACCGATCTCTTTTCCGACTTTCAAAACCGCGTCAGCGAAGCCCTGCGTAACTCGCCGGCGGCCGACATCGAGAAGAACGTCCGCGCGATGATGACCCAGGGCTTTTCCAAGCTCGATCTGGTCACCCGCGAGGAATTCGACGTGCAATCGCAAGTGCTGGCGCGTACGCGCGCGCGTCTGGAAGAACTGGAAACGCGCGTGGCCGCGCTGGAAGCCCAACTGAAGTCCGCTGCCCCGGCAGATCAGTAACCCGCGGCCCGGTGTTGCGCCGGGCACGCATCTGCGTGGCTGCTGTGCCGGCCGCCGCACCCCTGCTGCGGCGCACAGCGAAAAGATCCATATGCCGCCTTGTTGCGGCTGGCGAACTGATCTAGAACGTCCTTAAGACGCGCGTGCACCGCGCTTGAGGAGAAGATCATGCAGCATCGCCTCTACTTCCTGATGCCGGACGTCGTCAGCGCCCGCCGCGTAATGAACGACCTCCTGCTGGCGCGCATTACCGAGCGCCACATCCACTTCGTCTCCAGGCCCGGCGTCGATCTCACCGGCCTGCACGAGGCCAACATCCTCCAGACTTCGGACATCGTCCACGCCACCCAGAATGGGCTGGTGATTGGCGGGGGTGCGGGCGTGCTGGCAGGCATCGTGGCGGCCATCTTCCCGGTCATCGGCGAAGGACCGCAGTGGGGCATGGTCGGCATTACCACCGTGGTGGGCGCGCTCTTTGGCGCATGGGCCTCGAGCATGATCGGAAGCTCCGTGCCAAACAGCCGCCTCAAACCATTCAAGCAGGCAGTGGAGGATGGGCAGATCCTGCTGATGGTCGATGTGCCGCGCTCGCGTGTGAAAGAGGTACGTGCGCTGCTGCAGAAGACGCATCCCGAAGGCCACTTCAGCGGCGAAGACACGGCCATGCCGGCCTTCCCCTGAGTTGATCTGCCGACAACGAAGCCGGAGCCCAGTGCTCCGGTTTTTTTTGCCCGTTTCTCATGCCGACGACGATCGTCAAATTTGGATGCCGGTGAACATGGCGGCGCAACGCGGCTGGCACAGTGGAGGGTTCCGCAACCGCCATGCTCCGTCACGCCATGCACCGATGCCACGCCCTCCGCCTTGCTCGTGAGTTCTCCCGGAGGATCGCGCGATGAGCCTCGCTGTACTGCGTTCGCGCGCGCTCTCGGGAATCGATGCGCCAGCCGTCTCGGTGGAGGTCCATCTGGCGAATGGCCTGCCATCGTTCACCATCGTCGGCCTGCCCGACACCGAGGTGAAGGAGAGCAAGGACCGCGTACGCGCGGCGATCCAAAACAGCCGCTTCGAGTTTCCGGCGCGGCGCATCACCGTCAACCTCGCGCCCGCGGATCTCCCAAAAGAATCGGGCCGGTTCGATCTAGCAATCGCGCTGGGGATCCTCGCTGCAAGCCGGCAGATTCCGCACACGCATCTGGATGCGCATGAGTTTGCGGGTGAGCTGTCGCTGTCCGGCGATCTGCGGCCGATTCGCGGTGCGTTGGCGATGGCGTATGCGTTATCGCGCAACCCCGTCCTCGCCGACGGCGACGCACCGCTCGCCCGCGCCTTCGTGCTGCCCGCCGAGAACGCCGCCGAAGCCGCACTCGTGAGCGGCACAAAAGTCCTCCCGGCCCGCACGCTCATCGAGGTGTGCGACCACCTGAGCGCGCCGGACCGCAAGCTCGCCCCCGCGCTGCCCGCACCGGTCGACGCGGATATCCGCTATCCCGACTTGGCTGACGTGCGGGGACAACCGCAAGCACGGCGCGCACTGGAAGTGGCCGCCGCCGGCGGTCATTCCATGCTGATGATCGGGCCACCCGGAACGGGCAAGTCGATGCTCGCACAACGTTTTCCCGGCTTGCTGCCGGACATGAGCGATGACGAAGCGCTTTCTGCTGCCGCCGTGATGAGCCTCACCACGCGCGGCTTCGACGCGCGGCGCTGGAAGGTGCGGCCGTTTCGTTCACCACACCACACAGCGTCTGCAGTGGCGATGGTGGGCGGGGGCAACACGCCAAGGCCGGGCGAAATCTCGCTGGCGCATCAGGGCGTGCTTTTCCTTGATGAACTTCCAGAGTTCGAGCGCCGCGTGCTCGAAGTCCTGCGTGAGCCATTGGAGACGGGCCACATCACCATCTCACGCGCCGCGCATCAGACAGACTTCCCTGCCAGCTTCCAACTGATTGCCGCAATGAACCCGTGTCCGTGCGGCTATCGCGGGCATCCGCTGCGAGCGTGCCGCTGCACGCCAGATCAGGTAGAGCGTTATCAGGCACGCATTTCGGGGCCGCTGCTTGATCGCATCGATGTGCAGATCGAAGTGCCAACACCCTCGCAGGAAGAGTTGCTCGACGGGCCGCCTGGCGAACCGACGCTCAACGTGGCTGAGCGGGTTTCTGCTGCGCACGCGCGACAACTTGCACGGCAAGGCAAGCGTAACGCCTTGCTGGGCGGTCATGAAATCGATCTGCATTGCAGCCGCACCGATGCGGCCGATGGCTTGCTGCGCCACGCGATGACGCGCTTTTCGTGGTCTGCACGCGCCTATGCGCGCGTGCTCAAGCTCGCCCGCACGATTGCCGACCTGTCCGGCGATGAGCAAATCGATGCTGCGCATGTGGGCGAGGCAATTCAGTATCGGCGCGGCGTGAAGGCCGATTAGCCTTCATCCACGCGCTGCGCCTCCAACCCAGTTGGCTAGTCGCCCTGGGGGTGGCGTTTGAAACTCAGTTGGTCTGCCGCTTCACAAAGAACAGCGCGGCGCCAATGCTCATCAGCATGCCGCCGAAGAAGCGGCTCTGCCAGCGAAGCGCGCGCGGATTGCGGAACAGGCGCTGCGCCCGCGAGGCCAGCAGCGCATATCCATGCATGACGATCAGGTCGACGAACACCATCGTCGCCGCCAGGATGCCGAGTTGCGAAAGCAGCGGCTTGGCCGGATCGATGAACTGCGGCAGCACGGCCACCATGAACAGAATGCCTTTCGGGTTCGTCAGATTGGTCAGCAACCCCACGAGGAAGCGGCGGTGCGCGCCACTGCCAGACACCCGAGGCGCTACGTTCGTGGGCTCGCCCTCAGCCGGCTTGGCGATCTGAATGGGTGTGCGCCATTGCACGATGCCCAGGTAAATCAGGTACATCGCGCCGATGATCTTGATGGCCGTAAAGGCGTGCTCCGAGGCGATCAGCAATGCGCCGAGCCCGGCACCCGCAATGAACAGGATCACGACAATGCCCAGTTCCAGTCCTGCAATCGTGACCGACGTGCGGCGCACGCCATGCGTCAGGCCGTGGCTCATGCACAGGATGGCGCCCGACCCCGGCGAGATGGCGATCACCCAGGCGGCCAGAAAGAAGGCCAGCCAGACTTGCAACGTCATGATGGTTCCCCGTGATGTGGTGAATTGTGTAGCGGTAAAGCGGAAGACGTCGATTGTGCACCGGCTGCGGCGAGTTCGCTCGGGCGTGCTCAGGGTCTAGTACGGATGGAAGCTGGAGAGGAATTGGTCGACCTGCTCGTGCTGGCGGGCATCGCGTGCGGCATCGCCCGATTCCAGCACGACGGCCTGGTATGCGCGCTTGCCCGTGGCGACCACGCGCGCGGTCAGCCGGCGCGGCGCGGGATCGTCCCCGCCCGCCCCCTGGGCAATCAACTCTACCGCCGGCAATGACAAAGGCGGCTGTGCGGCGGTCTGCACGGCGATGTCGCGCTCGGTTACGCGGCCCTTCAAGTTGGCGGACAAGCCATTGCGCAGCGCTTCCACCGCGCGCTGCCGCCAGACTGGATCATCCGCGGGCAGTTCCACCACGCCGATGGCGAACAGCGTGCCGTCGATGCTGGCGGCCTGCATCGTCATCGGCATGCGTTGGCCGTTGATGGCGATAGGCCGGGCTTCTGCGGTGGGCTTGGCGGGGTAATCCACGGCGTAGGCGCCATCGTTGGAATGGACCGTGCGCCAGTCGTACTTGGGCGAGCAGGCCATCAACAGCGCACTCGCCACCGCGCCCAACCCGATCCGCCACCCTGCCGTTGCTGTGACTGCCACGTCTCCTCCTGTAGGTTTTCTGTCCGTTTCCGAGCCGCCTATTATCGGACAGAGACGCCCACCCGCTGCCTGCCAAGGACCGCACCATGCCAATCCCGTCCGTCACCTTGCGCGCCCTTCGCGCCGACATCACCACGCTGGACTGCGATGCCATCGTCAACGCGGCGAACAGCTCGCTGCTTGGCGGAGGCGGCGTGGATGGCGCGATCCACCGTGCGGCCGGGCCGGAACTGCTGGCGGCGTGCCGCGCCCTCCATGGCTGCCGCACCGGTGAGGCCAAGCTCACGCCCGGTTTTCGATTGCCGGCCCGCTACGTCATCCACACCGTCGGGCCGATCTGGCGCGGCGGCCGGCAAGACGAGGCGGAATTGCTGGCCGCCTGCTACCGCAACAGCCTGGAACTGGCGCGCAAGCACGAGGTGCGCACCATTGCGTTCCCATGCATCAGCACCGGCGTGTACGGCTTCCCGCCGCAATTGGCGGCGCCGATTGCCGTGCGTGCCGCGCGAGAACACGGCGCCAGCCTGGACACCGTCACCTTTTGCTGCTTTTCCCCCACGGACCTGGCCTTGTACGAAGCTGCTCTCGCCAATGGGAAGTGACGCGCAAATCGCTCTCCGGACGGATTGTCGCGGTTGACATACGGCGCTGGCACGGCGGGCCTACAATACATGTTTGATTCCCTTCCAGATCCGTTGCCGACATGGCCTCGACCCTGACTTCCTCCGCAGCCCCTGCTACCGCCATGTCTGGCGGGCGCCGCTGGCTGCTCCCTGTGATCGTGCTGGTGCTGGCTGTGGCCGGTTGGTTCGGCTGGCGTGCGTTCTCGCCATCGCAGAAGGTGCCCGCGGCCACCTTCACACTGCTGGATGGGCAAAAGCTCTCGACGCAAGACCTGAAGGGCAAGGTCTATCTCGTCAACTTCTGGGCCACGAGCTGCGCCACGTGCATCAAGGAAATGCCCAACATGATCCAGACGTACAACAAGTACAAGGGCGAAGGACTGGAATACGTGGCCGTGGCGATGAGCTACGACGCGCCAATGTACGTGATGAACTTCAGCCAGACGCGCCAGTTGCCGTTCAAGGTCGCAATGGACGCCGACGGCTCCGCCGCTAAGGCCTTCGGCGACGTGCAGCTCACGCCGACCACATTCCTGGTCGACCGCGACGGCCGCATCCTCAAGCGCTACGTGGGCGAACCGGAATGGTCGTCGTTCGACGCGCTGCTCAAGCAGACGCTGGGCAAGCAGGCCTGAGCGGTCCGCGCCTCCTCGCAGTTCAAACGAAACGCCCGGTCAACGCCGGGCGTTTTTGTTTCTGGGCGACGCGCGTTCCACACTGGGTTCACGCGGGCCTGTTGCAATGGCGGTCCGTCAATCCTAGGTTCGATGGAGTTTGCATGGCCAATCACTACTGCATGTTCAAGGGCAAGCTGAAATTCGGCGTGCCCTACCTGGAGGGCTACAACGGCAATCCGCATTACGCGATCGTGGTGGAAGCGCCGGATGGTTCGGAGTTCGTGGTGCTCGCCAACGTGAAATCCGACTCCAGCATGCCGGGTGCGGGTGCCGCCGGTTATCACGTGCTGTATCAGTGGACGGCCGATCTGCGGTTGCCGATCACCGCCGATCTGGCTGCGCTGGCACCCGGGCTGCACGAGAACGGTTTCCCGCGCCTGGATTACGTGCGCGACGCCGGGCTGGTCGACTTTCCGAACATGCGGCCAATCGCGCTGGATACAGAGACCGAGCACAACGACATCAACGCGCTCGTTGACGACATGCTCAACCTCGACCGCACCGCCACGCCGGTCGACTACGTCTACCACGGCAGCTCCGGCGACGACGACCGCAAAGGCTGGCCGCCGCGCACCGACGTGATGGTTTACGGCTTTGGCTTCCTGTTTGAGCCGCAGCACAACGGCCTGCACGAAACCCACATGAACCAGGGCAACCCGGTCGTGCATACACCGGGGGTGAAGGACCATTCGCGCGAGAACGGCACACAGCAGGACGGTGCGGTCATCGTGGAAATCGACGGCAGGTTTCAGGCACTGCTGATCGCATTCCAAACCCAGCGGATTCCGACGGACGACCGTGGATATCCGGTAGCAGATGCCCATCCGATTCTGGGTTGAGCGCGAAAAGAAAACGCCCAGTTGATGCCGAGCGTTGTTGGGCGCGGGCGTGCCAAGTCAAAGGCCGTATCGCTTGATCTTGTCATACAGCGTCGCTCGGCCAACCTGCAGAATATCCGCCGCCTGGTGCACCGAGCCGCCCGTGCGCGCCAGGGTTTCCGCAATAACGGTGCGTTCGTAGCGCTCGACGCGCTCCTTGAGCGGCATGCCGTCTTCCGATGCATCCGGCACGACCGGCGTGCGGCCCACGCCAAGCACAAGGCGATCAGCCGCATTGCGCAGTTCGCGCACGTTGCCGGGCCAGTTCGACTGCATCAGCTCGTGGCGCTGACGCTCGGCCAACATCGGCAGCGGGCGCTGATAACGCACGGCGGCTTCGAGCAGGAAATGTTCGAACAGCGGGATGATGTCTTCGCGGCGTTCGCGCAGCGGCGGCAAATCGATGACGACGACGTTTAGCCGGTAATACAGATCGCGCCGGAAACCGCCCGCTTCAATCAGCGCTTCCATATCGCCCTTGGCGGCCGCAACGATGCGCACGTCGATGCGCACCGAAGCATTCGAGCCCAGCCGCTCCAGCGCGCCCTCCTGCAGCACGCGCAGCAGCTTGACCTGCAGCGCGATCGGCATGCTCTCGATCTCGTCGAGGAACAGCGTGCCGCCCGAGGCATGCTCGAGCTTGCCGATGCGCCGCTTGCCCGCACCGGTGAAAGCACCAGCTTCGTGGCCGAACATCTCGCTCTCGAAAATTTGCTCGGGCACGGCGCCGCAGTTCAGCGCGATGAACGGCTTGTCGTGACGCGGCGAGAGCGTGTGAAGACTGCGCGCGACCAGCTCCTTGCCCGTGCCGGTCTCGCCGTTGATGAGCACCGGCGCATCGGTGGTCGCGACGTTCTCGATCAGCGCGCGCACAGCGCCCATCGCAGGCGAGCGCCCGATGATGCGCGTGCCTGCCGCCGGGCCGGCCAGTTCACGGCGCAGTGCTCGGTTTTCCAGCTCCAGCGCGCGACGCTCGACGGCACGGCGTACGGTCTCGGTCAGGCGCTCGGCGGGAAACGGCTTCTCGATGAAATCGAACGCGCCTTCGCGCATCGCCTGCACGGCCATGGTGATGTCGCCGTGGCCAGTGACGAGCACCACGGGAATTCCCGTGCCAAACGACTGACAGTGCGCGAGCACGTCCAGGCCGCTTGCGCCCGGCAAGCGCAGGTCGCTGACGACCACGCCGGGGAAATTTGCGTCGATCTTGCCGACTGCTTCTTCGGCGCTGCCGAACGCCTGGACGTTGAAGCCGGCCAGCTCCAGGCTCTGCGCGGTGGCCTGGCGCACAGGCGGGTCGTCTTCGATGAAGAGAACGTTCAAGCCTTCGGACATGGTTCGTGTCTGTGTAGAAAACGGATCAGATGGACGCCGCGGAGGTGACGTCGGCGCGTACCAACGTCAGCGTAAATTGCGCACCGCTACCCGGCATGTTGGCAGCCGACAGCGAGCCGCCAAAATCGCGCGCGATGCTGGTGGAGATCGCCAGCCCAAGGCCGAGCCCCTGGCCGATCTCCTTGGTGGTGAAGAACGGCTCGAACAGGTGCGGCATGGCGTCGGGTGGAATGCCCGGGCCGTTGTCGCGCACGGCGATGGTCAGTTGGTTCGATTGCGCCGGCACACCCTCGGGGGGCCCGATGCTGATGTCGATGCGTCCGGGGCGGGCGGGTTCATTGGTGTTGATCGCATCGAGCGCGTTGCCAATCAGATTGATCAGCACTTGCTCCAGCTTCAGTTCATCCGCACGAACGACGGCATCTGCTTCGGGGATATGCCAGTGCAGTTCGAGTGCCACGTCGCCCAGGCGCGGACGCAGTAGCGCGAGCGTGTGATCGAGCGCCACGCGCACCTGCACATCCACCACCTTGCGCCGTGAGCGGCCCGCGAACAGCTTGAGCTGCGCCGTGATCTTGCCCATGCGTTCGGTCAGATCGGCAATCGCCTGCAGGTTGTCAGTGGCGGCGCCGTGCTGGCCGCGTTCGAGCAGGATGCGCGTGTTGTCGGAAAACGTGCGCAGCGCGGCCAGCGGCTGGTTGAGTTCGTGCGTGATGCCGGCGGCCATCTGACCCAAGGCGGCAAGCTTGCTGGCCTGCACGAGTTCATCCTGCGTTGCACGCAACTCGGCCTCGGCGCGCGTGCGGTCGACGATCTCGTGTTGCAGTTGTTCGTTGGTGGCCATCAGATCGGCCGTGCGGTCTTCAACGCGGCGTTCGAGCTGGTCATACGCGGCTTCGAGCAGGCGACGGCTGCGCAGCATCTCCATCATGCGCAGGCGGCGCTGACGCCAGTAGAAAAGCAGCAGGCACGCAAACGCAAAGGCAAACGCCGCCGCCACGGTGGCGCTGCGCGCCGCGCTCATCACGGGATCCACCGGTGTGAGGTACATCAGCGTCCAGTCGGGCTCGACGAGGTCACGCGAAACCTGCAGATAGCGCGTGGCGTTCGTCCGCTCGCCAACGCGGATCAGTTCTGCACCTTCCGGCAACCGTCCGGTCAATCGCAGAAAGGCCGGCGCCTCCGGCTGCAGCGGCAGTGGCGTGATCTGCTTGCGGTAATACTGGCGCGTCGCTTCCAACTGCGCCTGCAGCTTGGATGTGAGCGGCTCCACCGTGCGGTACTGCCACGCGGGCACGGACGACAGGAAAATCACACCGTTCTCATCCGCCACCATCACCGGCTCCGACGCGTCGTGGCTGGCGCGGCCGAACCATTCGAGGTTCAGCTTGACGACCGTCACGCCGATCACGCGACCGTCCTGCATAACCGGCTGCGAGATGTAATAGCCGGGCTCTTCACGTGTGATGCCAATGCCGTAAAAGCGCCCGACGTGCCCTTCCGCTGCCTGCTGGAAATACGGCCGGAATAGATATTCAGCGCCGACGAAGCTGTCAGGCTGGTTGTAGTTGGACGCGGCCAGAGCCTTGCCGCTGGGAGCGATCACATAGGTGGCGGTGGCGTGAGCGCGATCGTTGACTTCGCGCAGATAGCGGTTCGCGCGGTCGACGTTGGCTGGCGTCGGATTGGCGAGCAGATCGTGAATGAACGGATGCAGCGCCACCAGCGCCGGCAGGTATTCGTAGCGGTCGAGCGTGCTCTTGAGGTTGGCGGCATAACGATCGACCCGGCCGCCGGCGGCCTGCTGAGCCTGCGTGAGCCCCCGGTTCCACGCCACCACAAATGTGGTCGCGCACACCACGGCCATCACCACCACGAGCCCGAGCGCCACCAGCCACCAGAAGCCGCGTCGCGAGCCGGAGGCGCTGGTCAAGGAGAAATCGGGATCGGACATCGGCTGGAGGTCGGCGGCAGAGAGTGTTGCCGTGCCTTCCAACGCCGCGCCCGCAGTCGGCATGCCGCCGAGGTGCTTCACGAGGTGCATCCCAAAAAAGAAGCGGGGCCGTCTGGAAGGACAGGCCCCGCAATCATACGCTTTGCGCTTTCAAGCGCCCGCGGGCGCCAGCCAGATTCGAACGATCAAACTGCCGGGGAGGCCGGCACGCCCTCATCGCTACGGTCGCCCGACAGCACGCGGGTCAGCTTGGCGCGATCCAGTTCACGTTCCCAGGCCGAGATCACCACGCAGGCCACGCCGTTGCCCGTGATGTTGGTCAGGGCACGGCATTCGCTCATGAAGCGGTCGATACCGAGAATCAGCACCATGCCCGCCACCGGAATATCCGGCACCACGGCCAGCGTTGCGGCCAGCGTGATGAAGCCCGCGCCGGTGATGCCCGAAGCGCCCTTCGACGTCAGCATGGCAACGGCCAGGATGGTCAGTTGCTGCGTCCAGGTCAGCTCGATGTTCAGCGCCTGCGAGATGAAGATCACCGCCATCGTCATGTAGATGTTGGTGCCGTCCAGGTTGAACGAATAACCGGTCGGAACCACCAGGCCCACCACCGACTTCGAGCAGCCCAGCTTCTCCATCTTTTCCATCAGGTGCGGCAGCGCCGATTCCGACGAGCTCGTACCCAGCACGATCAGCAGCTCTTCCTTGATGTACGACACAAAGCGGAAGATGTTGAAGCCGACCAGCCGCGCAATGATGCCCAGCACCACCACCACGAAGATGATGGCCGTCAGGTAGAACGTACCGACCAGCTTGAGCAACGGCACCAGCGAGATCACGCCGTACTTGCCGATGGTGAATGCCATAGCGCCAAAGGCACCGATCGGGGCCACGCGCGTGATGATGTGCACGATGCGGAAGAACACGTGCGAGATCTGGTCGATGAAATCCGTCACCACCTGTGCACGGTCACCGATGGCGGAGAGCGCACCGCCAAACAGCAACGCGATCAGCAGAATCTGCAGGATGTCGCCCTTGGCGAAGGCGTCCACCACCGTGCTCGGGATGATGTTGAGCAGGAAGTCGACCGTGCTGGCCGAGTGCGCCTTGGCGGCGTACTGGGCAACAGCCTTGGCGTCGATGGTGTTCACATCAACGTTGAAGCCCGCGCCCGGGTTGAAGATGTGGCCTGCAGCCAAGCCGATCACCAGTGCGAAGGTCGAGACGATCTCAAAGTAGAGCAACGCCTTGCCGCCCACGCGGCCCACCTTCTTCATGTCGCGCATGCCGGCAATGCCGGAGACAACAGTACAGAAAATGATCGGCCCGATCACCATCTTGATCAGTTGGATGAAGCCATCGCCGAGCGGCTTCATCTTCACGGCGAGTTCGGGCGAGTAATGGCCAAGCAGAACGCCGATGACGATCGCCGCCAGCACCTGTACGTACAGGATTTTGTAGAACGGTTTTTTCATGTCTTCCTCGAGTGTCACAGACCGGCCGTGCGCTCAACTGCTCGCCCGGTCCGACCCGCCCTGGTGTGGTCTCTCTCCTGCCTCGATACGCTGATGTGTCCGGCGTTTCCCGCAGCAGGTCGGTCGTTATTGCAAGGGCTATGCCAACACCAATTTCTACCGCTGGCGGCCCGCCAGCCCTTGTACCAGCTTGGTGTGACTACGATGGCACCCGCCCCAGCCGTCGTCAATCCCGGAATCCGCGCAGAGGGGCGTCCAGACATCCGGAAAACGTGTTGCGACGCAGCATCGCGCGTTGCGCCGAGCCAGCTTGTTGGAAGGGAGCGCGACATCGGGGTCGTATAATGCCGGCTCGTTACGCAAATCCACATATGCGCGCGACGCCAGGAAGCCTGTCATGTCCTGTCGCGCGTACCGTCACGCAGCCCTGCCAGCCTTCTCGGTCCGCCCATGAGCAGCCACTACCAGCACCACGTTTTCTTTTGCCTGAACGAACGCGAGGACGGCTCGCGCTGCTGCGCCGACTTTGGCGCGAAGGCCATGCAGGAATACGCCAAGAAGCGCTGCAAGGAACTCGGCATCAACGGCGAAGGCCGCGTGCGCATCAACAAGGCCGGATGCCTGGACCGCTGCGAACTCGGCCCGGTCATGGTGGTCTACCCCGAGGCCGTCTGGTACACCTTTGTCGACAAGGAAGACATCGACGAAATCATCCAGAGCCATCTGGTTGAAGGCAGACCGGTCGAACGGCTGATGGTCGACCGCCCTGCCAACGCGTGAGCCCGGCTTTACTGCATCTGCTTTCCCTTTTCCATGAACGTTCATACCGAAGAACGCCTGATTCCCGGCCCGGTCGGGCAGATCGACCTGTCGATCGACCAGCCGGACACCGCGCCACGCGGCCTGGCGCTGATCGGCCACCCGCATCCGCTGTTCGGCGGCACCAAGGACAACAAGGTCGCGCAGACGCTGGCACGCACCTTCGTCGGCCTGGGCTACGTGACGGTGCGCCTGAATTTTCGCGGCGTGGGCAAGACCGAAGGCACGCACGACAACGGCATCGGCGAGCAGGACGACATGCTGGCCGTGCTCGACTGGATGCGTACGCAGACCGAATGGTCCGCCGACGTGGCCACGCTGCCGCTGGCGCTGGGTGGTTTCTCGTTTGGCAGCTTTGTGGTGTCGCAAGTGGCTCGCCGCCTGGCCGAAGCCGGCACGCCCGCCGAGCGTGTGGCGCTGGTCGGCACGGCCACCTCACGCTGGGATGTCGCGCCAGTGCCGGCCGACACCATCATCATCCACGGCGAACAGGATGACACCGTGCCACTGATCGACGTGCTCAACTGGGCGCGCCCTCAGGAACTGCCCGTGATCGTCATCCCGGGCGCCGATCATTTCTTCCACCGCAAGCTGCATCTGATCAGGCAGCTCATTACCGGCGCCTGGGCGCCGCGGCCGTAACACCAACCCGTTGATTTTTCCGGATGCCGTGCCTCCCCCGGTGCACGGCGCCATTGAACTCCAAGCAGACCGCAGGACCCGACATGCAGACCCGCTTCGCCCATTTCACGCCCCTCGCCTTCCATTCCGCCGCCGCAACCGCTGTGGCAGCCGCCGTGCTGGTCACCGCACTGCCCGCCATGGCGCAGCCAGTGCCCGCCCCGCAAGTCGCGGCCCGCTCGTGGATGCTGACTGACGTGACCAGCGGCCAAGTGCTCGGCGGCGCGAACATGGACGAACGCATCGAGCCCGCCTCGCTCACCAAGCTGATGACGGCCTATCTGGTCTTTGAAGCCGTGCGCGACGGCAAGCTCAAGTACGACCAGATGATCACGCCCACCGAGACCGTGCGCTCGGTCAAGACCGACGAATCGCGCATGTTCCTGCAAGCCGGCAAGCCCGCCTCGGTGCGTGAGCTGACGCAAGGTCTGATCATCCAGTCGGGCAACGATGCAGCCCTGGTGCTGGCCGAGGCCGTCGGCGGCACCGAGACCAACTTCGTGATGCTGATGAACCGCGAAGCCGAGCGCCTGGGCATGAAGAACACGCACTTTATGAATGCCGCGGGCCTGCCCGACCCGAATCACTACTCGACCGCACGTGATCTTTCGATCCTGACGTCAGCGCTGATCAAGGATTTCCCGCAGGACTACAAGTTCTACTCGCAGAAGGATTTCACCTATAACAACATCAAGCAGTCCAACCGGAACCGCCTGCTGTGGCTCGACCCGACTGTCGATGGTGGCAAGACCGGCCACACCAAGTCGGCCGGCTACTGCCTCGTCACCTCGGCCAATCGTCCGCTGCCGGATGTGCCCGGCGCGAACCGGCGTCTGCTGTCGGTCATCGTCGGCACCAAGAGCGACGCTATCCGCACACAGGAGAGCCTGAAGGTCCTGAACTACGGCTATCAGTTCTTCGATACGGTTCGCTTGTACAAGGCCAAGGAAGCACTGCAGACGCCTGAGGTGTACAAGGGTCAGGCCAAGAGCGTGAATCTGGGCGTGCCGGAAGACAAGTGGATCACGGTGCCCAAGGGCGCAGGTGCGCGCCTGAAGCCGGTGCTGGAGCGCAAGGACCCGCTGATCGCCCCGATCGCGCAGGGCCAGCAACTGGGCGCGGTCAAGGTGATGGACGGCTCGACCGTGGTGTCGGAGTTCCCGGTGGTGGCGCTCGAAGCAGTGCCGGAAGCCGGCTTCGTCGGCCGCACGATCGACGCGGTCAAGCTGTGGTTTAAAAAGAAGTAATCACCCCCATTTACTTCGACATGACCTCCTCTCACACCACACCGCCGGGCCACATTCCGCCCGAACAGTCGCTCATCGAGTACCCGAGCGATTTCCCCATCAAGGTGATGGGTCCGATGCATGACGATTTTGCCGCCACCATTGTCGAGGTGGTGCGCCTGCACGATCCGGAGTTCCACGAAGGGCGCCTCGAAAAACGCCCGTCTTCGAGCGGCAATTACCTGGGCCTGACGGTGATCGTGCGTGCAACGAGCCGCGAACAACTCGACGCGCTCTATCAGGCGCTTACGAGCCACCCGATGGTGAAGATCGTGCTGTAACGCGTCTCTGTGCAGCCAAGCAAAACGCCCCGGTCATGCCGGGGCGTTTTGTTTTGTGCGGCGATACCGCGTCAGCCTTTGGCCACGTGCCCCAGGCAGACCGTGTTGTCATCCATCAACCGCGCCAGCTTCAGCTTGAACGCCGCAATCTCCGGCAGCAGCCACGCGCGGAACGCCTGCATCTTGGGCGTCTGCAGCGCGCTGTGCGGGCAGACGAAGTAGTAGTTCCACGGGCACGGTGTCGTTGTCTCGAACAGGCGCACCACGCGGCCGGCCAGCAATTCGTTGAACGCCAGCGTCGGACGGATCAGCGCAATACCCTGGCCCGCCGCCGCTGCCTGCAACAGCAGCGACGAGTCCTGGAACATCAGCCCGCCACGCGGCTCCACAAACCCTGAGACGCCAGCAGCCTCGAACCATGGCTCCCAATCCTCACCCTCGCTGCGCAGCAGGGTCATGGTCGCCATCTCGGCCACCGTACGCGGCAGGCGCCCGCCGTTGAACGACGGACTGCAGACCGGAAAGAACACATCGTCGAGCAGCTTTTCCACGTACAGGCCCGGATAGTTGCCCGAACCCATGCGCAGTGCCACGTCCATCTCTTCGCGCCCAAAGTCGACCAGCGCAGGGCTGGAGAACAGCTCCACTTCCAACTCGGGATGGCGCTCGATGAAGGTGCCGATATGTGGCGTCAGCCAACGCGCGGCAAACGACGGCATCGTGCTGATGGCTAGGCGGTTGTCGCGGTTGCCGGCGCGCAGCTGGTGCGTGGCCTGGGCGATCTGGTCAAGCGCCTCGCGCACGCGATCGGCGTAGGCACGGCCCGCGTGGGTGAGCATGACGCGCTTGCCGCGCCGCTCAAACAGCGGCACGCCCAGCTCGTCCTCCAGGGTGCGCATCTGATGGCTGACGGCGCCGTGCGTAACGAACAGCTCCGTCGCCGCACGCGAAAAACTCTCATAGCGGGCCGCCGCCTCGAACACCCGCAGCGCGCCAAGTGACGGCAAGCGCATCGGTTCGCGGATTTCGGTCATCTTTCCCTCCGGATTTTCGTAGCGCGACATGGTTTTTATGTGAGCCGTGCTATCAAGAAACGCAATATATATCGTTTGGTACAAGGCAACCAAGCGCCTAGAATTCCTTCAACGGCAAGGCCCCATCCCACTGCCGTGAAGGAGCCGATCATGAAAGCTGTACTAACAAAAATTGTATTCACTCTGCAGCCCGGCGAAGTGGTGGCATTGCGCATGCCGGCCAACCAGAATCTGCGCGTTGAAGAAGCCTACGGGCACGACGTATGGATCACACACGAAAACAAAGCCGGCGACGAATGGCTGCACGCGGGCGGCACCGTTGCCGTGAAACGCGGTGAAGAAATCGTCGTCTCGGTGGACCCGAAAGCCCTCGGCCCAGTCGCGTTGGCCGTGGAAGCCACCGATGGCCACATGCCGCGCCAGCCGTGGCACGTCACCAACGGATGGCGCCACACACTCGCCGCACTCGGCTGGAACGAGCACGCCGACACGCCGGTCGTGGCCGCCTGAGCCCGAAACCTGTTCCTAGCCTCCTTTGCGGCATCTGCCGCAAAAGCCGACGCCGGCGCCGATGCCTCCCATCGCGCCGGCATTTTTTTGCGCAACCCTGCGACCGAAGCGGGCAAAGGCGCGGGGCGCCGTTAGCAGCCCTGCGCTACACTCGCGGGCATGATTCCGATTGACATCGTCGAGCGCGGCTTGCAGGACTACGCCGCCTGCTTCGACGAAATGCAGACATTCACCGCGCAGCGGGGCCCCGATACGCCCGACACGATCTGGCTGGTTGAACACCCGCCGGTGTTCACGCTCGGCCTGGCCGGCGATCCGGCGCATCTGTTGGCTCCCGGCAACATCCCGCTGGTGAAAGTTGATCGTGGCGGCCAGATCACCTACCACGGCCCCGGCCAAGTCGTCGCTTACCTTTTGCTGGATTTGCGCCGCCGCGGGCTGTTCGTGAAGGCGCTGGTCGACGCCATCGAGGCGGCCGTCATCGAGACGCTCGCCACGTATAATGTCGCCTCCGAACGCAAGGCTGGCGCCCCCGGCATCTACCTGTCGAGCGGGCCGCATGCTGGCGCCAAGATTGCCGCGCTGGGCCTGAAGATCCGCAACGGCTGCAGCTACCACGGCGTGAGCCTGAACTTGGCGATGGACCTGTCGCCCTTCACGCAGATCAACCCGTGTGGCTATGCCGGCCTGGAAACCGTCGATATGGTGACCGCCGGCGCCCGTGATGCGTCCGGACGCGCCGTCGATGCGAACGACTGGCAAACCGTTTCCCGCGACCTGGCCGATGCGCTGGTCGCCCAATTGCAGCAACGCGCGCAAGCGCATCCCGCCGAGGCCGCTACTGCATAGCGCCCTGAAATGCACGAGCCGCAAGCCCGTGCGGAGAACACGATGACCGATTCCGCCGCTGGCGCCACTGAAGTCGCCACCCCTGCCACCCCGTCGAACAAGCCGTACGACGCGACGGCCAAGCAGAAGTCGCTCGACAAGACCGCGCGCATTCCCATCAAGATCGTGCCGGCCGAGAAGCTCAAGAAACCGGATTGGATTCGCGTGCGCGCCGCCACCGGCAACTCGCGCTTCTACGAAATCAAAGACATCTTGCGCGCCAACAATCTCGTGACGGTGTGCGAAGAGGCCAGCTGCCCGAACATCGGCGAGTGCTTCGGCAAGGGCACGGCCACGTTCATGATCATGGGCGACAAGTGCACGCGCCGCTGCCCATTCTGCGACGTCGGGCACGGCCGCCCAGACCCGCTCGACGTGAACGAGCCGGAAAACCTTGCCAAGACGATCGCTGAACTCAAGCTCAACTACGTCGTCATCACGAGCGTCGACCGCGACGACCTGCGTGACGGCGGCGCCCAGCATTACGTCGATTGCATCGCGCGCACGCGCGCCCTGTCGCCGGCCACGCGCATCGAAGTGCTGGTGCCGGACTTCCGCGGCCGCCTGGAAAAGGCGCTGGACATTCTGCAGGAATGCCCGCCCGACGTGATGAATCACAACCTCGAAACGGTACCCCGCCTGTACAAGCAGGCCCGCCCCGGTGCGGACTACGCGCACTCGCTCAAGCTGCTGAAGGATTTCAAGGCCCGCAACCCGAACGTGCCGACCAAGTCCGGCTTGATGGTCGGCCTGGGCGAGACCGATGAGGAAATCCTGGAAGTCATGCGCGACATGCGCGAGCACGACATCGACATGCTCACGATCGGCCAATATCTGGCGCCGTCGGGCCACCACCTGCCGGTGCTGCGCTATGTGCATCCGGACACCTTCAAGATGTTCGAAGAGAAGGCGTACGAGATGGGCTTCACGCACGCGGCCGTGGGCGCCATGGTGCGCAGCTCGTACCACGCGGATCAGCAGGCACACGAAGCCGGCGTGGTCTAATCACGAAGCAGGAACGCTGCACAAATAAAAAGGGCCTTGGGTTGCACCCCAAGGCCCTTTTGCTTTGATGCGGTTCGATCAGGCGCGCGAAGCGGCATCCTTCGGATACGAGGCATCGCCGTTCCACGACAGATAGCCGTAGGTATCAGCCTGACGATCCGCACCCTGCGTGTAGACGTCGTACTTGGCGGCAGCGCCGTCGGTGTACGGATCGGCCTTCGCGATTGCGCCATCGGTGTATGGGTCAGCCTTGCCGACAGCACCTTGGGTGTACGGATCGAAGCGGTCGTTCTTCCACGACAGATAGCCATAAGTATCAGCCTGGCGATCCGCACCCTGCGTGTAGACGTCGTACTTGGCGGCAGCGCCCTGGGTGTACGGATCAGCACTGCTTTGGACGGCGGCGGCGGCCGGCTGGGCCGACAGCAGAGCGGCGGAAGCCGAAACCGTGGCCACCAGGGCCAGCAGAGCGTTACGGGAGAAAGCGGTTGCGAGACGGGTGTTCATGATGGGCTCCTGATCTGTCTGGATATTCGGTTGCGCTCAGTTCGTTGCGCTTGTGATCAGAATAGATCGTTGCCAACGACGAATAAATACTCAATTGAAGAAAATACTGTTCTTCATGCATCAACAATTGTTCAGCACCTGTACCGAAAAAAGGGACTCTTGAGGCACATCTTTCGCGGCGATCCTCAAATCGGTCCCGCAAAAAAACCGCGTACGTCGACGCGGTTTTAACCGTGAGCGGCGAACCTACTGCTGCGCTGGATGCCCCGGGCGTGGTGCGCCAGTGGGTTCCGCTACCGGCCGCCCCGCCTGCTTATTGCGCCACCAGCCCATCAACGTCAGCGCCAGCCAGAAGAACTGGGTGAGAAACGACGCAAGATTGAATGAGCCCATCAGCGAAATCAGGATGCAAATCGGTCCAAGCAGGTTGAGGCGAACGGCGAATGCGCCGGTCGGCGGCTTATGCAGGACCTGCACGCCAAAGTGCGCAGAAACATAAGCGGCGACGCCGACCAGACCGACAACGTCGGTAAAACCCAGGGAGGCCATGGTGTGTGCTTTGAAAGCAGAGGTTGTAGAAAAAGGGTTGTGGGTAGAGCGCCGTCGCCTGCCGCTCAATACGTGGCCGTCAGCTTGAGTGCGACCGTGCGTCGGCCGAGCGTCATGCGATCCGTGCCGTTGCGCGCGGAGAGCTGATGCGCATAGGCCGATGCATCGGCACCAGTCAAAGCAGCAGACAGCGTCAGAAACTTGTTGATGGGCCGCGAGAGTTCGATGCGGTAGTCGGTAAAACTGAACGCGCTGTGGTTGCGCACGTGCTCATGGCCGATGTGCAGGCCGAGTGTGAAGTCATTCGGCAACGGCACAGCCCAGTTGGCTTCGGCGTAAGTGGAGCCGCGGCTGCCGCGGTCGATGCCGTCAGCCAGCGAATTGCCATCGAAGCCGAAGTAGTTCGACAGCGTGGTCCATAGCTTGACCGACACGCCGCGCCAGCCGGCGCCAACCATCCATTCCGTGTAGTCGTAGCCGGTGGCAGGGCCGCCGCCGATAGCCTTGTCGTAGCGTGCACCGGGATACCAGTAGCGATAGAGCCCGGTGGTCAACTCGACGCCAGGCGCAACGGTGGCGGCATAGCCGAGGTAAGTATCAACCTCAGCATGCGCGCCTGCGATGACGTGATCGCTGACTTGGGAGCTCCACACACCGGCATAGAAACCGCTTGGCGCGGTGTAATCAACGCCGGCTTGCAGGGCAGGTTTTCCCCATGTCTGGCGCAGGCCGCGCGAGACGTATTGCGAGACAACCGATGTATTGGCCGACCAGCGCTTGTCCTCGCCGGCCGGCACTTCCGCTGCCGGTGCGGGCAGCGCAGCAGCGCACGCCGCCGCCCCGCCCAGCATCGTCGCGACCTTGCGCCAGCGCATCAGGCCACCACCAGTTCATTGGCGACCAGCGGCTTGGCCGGCGCCTGCAGCGGCGATTTGCCATGCACATAGAACGCCGCATCCGAGCGCGCGAGCGGGGCCACACCGCGAATCTGGTCGGCGATCTTCTCCGCCATCATGATCGTCGGCGCATTCAGGTTGCCGGTAACGATGCGAGGCATGATCGACGCGTCGACCACGCGCAGGCCCTCCAAGCCGTGCACGCGGCCTTCGTTGTCGACCACGGCCATCGGGTCGTCTGCGGGCCCCATCTTGCAGGTGCAAGACGGATGGAGTGCGGTCTCGGCATGGCTTCGCACAAAGGCGTCGATCTCGGCGTCGGTCTGCACGCTCGGCCCGGGGCTGATTTCGCGACCGCGATATTGATCGAACGCACGCTGCGCGATGATGTCGCGCGTGATCCGCACGCCAGCGCGAAACTCGCGCCAATCCACGTCGTGCGCCATGTAGTTGAACAGGATGCGCGGCTTATCACGCGGATCGCGCGAAGCGAGCTTCACGTAGCCCGTGGATGGCGAACGCATCGAACCCACGTGGCACTGGAACCCATGCATCTTCACCGGGTTGCTGCCGTCGTAGTTCACGGCCAGCGGCAGGAAGTGGTACTGAATGTTCGGCCACTCGAAGCTGTCATCGCTGCGGATGAAGCCGCCCGCCTCGAAATGGTTGCTGGCGCCGGGACCCGTGCCGTGCATGTACCACTCCAGCCCGACCTTCGGCTTGTTGTACCAAAGCGTGTTTTCGTAGATCGACACCGGGCGCAGGCACTCGTACTGGATGTACATCTCCAGATGGTCCTGCAGGTTCTCGCCCACGCCGGGCAGATGTGCCACCGAGTGGATGCCCAGGGCGCGCAGCTCGTCGGCATTGCCCACGCCCGAGCGCTGCAGCAACTGCGGCGACGCGATGGCACCACTGGTGACGATCACCTCACGGCGCGCCCGCCACGTTTCGCGATTGCCATCCATCAGCGCCTCGACGCCCACGGCACGCGTGCCGTCGAAGATCACGCGATCGGCCAGCACGCGCGGCAACACCGTCAGCGTGGACCGCTTGCGCGCGTTGTCGAGGTAGCACAGCGATGTGCTGGCACGGCGGCCCTTGGCGGTCACGGTGCGATCCATCGGCCCCAGACCTTCCTGGCGGTAGCCGTTCAGATCGTCCGTGGCCGGAATGCCGGCTTGCTCACCGGCTTCGATAAAGGCGTGGAACAGCAGGCTGTTGTCGTGCTTGGGCGTGGTGACCTGCAGCGGGCCGGCATCGCCGTGCCAGTCGTTGGCGCCCTTGTCATACGTTTCCGATTTTCGGAAGTACGGCAGGCAGTCGGCATAGGTCCAGTCGTCCAACTGAAAATCGCTCGCCCAGCGCTCGTAGTCCATCGCGTTGCCGCGAATGAAACACATGCCGTTGATGAGCGATGAGCCGCCCAGCCCCTTGCCGCGGCCCTGCGACATGTGGCGATTGTTCATGTGCGGCTCGGGCTCGGTTTCGTAGGCCCAGTTGTACGTGGTGCCCTGCAGCGGATACGCCAGCGCCGCCGGCATCTGGGTGCGGAAATCCCAGCGGTGGTCGGGGCCGCCCGCTTCGAGCAGCAGCACGGTCACGTCCGGATCCTCAGTCAGGCGCGCAGCCAGCACGCAGCCAGCCGAGCCCGCGCCCACGATGATGTAGTCGTATTCCTGTGCGGTATTCGTGGTCAAAACATGCCCTCCCGTTCTTACTCAGCGTCCGCACCGAACCAACCCATCGGCTGCGGAGCGAGGTTGATGTAGCTGTGCTTGAGTTCGGTGTATTCGTCCAGGCCACCGCGGCCAAGCTCACGGCCGATGCCGCTGGCCTTGTAGCCGCCCCACGGCGCTTCGGGAAAGTACGGGTGATAGTCGTTGGCCCACACGGTGCCGAATCGCAGTGCGCGGGTCACACGGTTGGCGCGGTTCAGGTCGGCCGTCCACACAGCGCCGGCCAAACCGAACGGCGTGGCGTTGGCGCGGCGCACCGCTTCTTCTTCGGTGGAAAAGCGCTCAACGGTCAGCGCCGGGCCAAAGATTTCTTCGGTGGCGATCTTCATGTCGTCGCGCACGTTGGTCAGCACGGTCGGCTCGAGCCAGAAGCCTCGCTGGAATGCATCGCCTTCCGGCACCTTGCCGCCACAGCGCAGCACAGCACCTTCCTGCACGCCCGCCTGGATCATGTTGATGATCTTCTGGCGCTGGAAGGCGGATTGCACCGGCCCCATCTCCGTACCCTCAGCAAAGCCGTTGCCTACGCGGATGCGCTTGACGCGCTCGACCAGCGCATCGACTAAGCGGTCGTGGATACCGTCTTGCAGCATCAGGCGCGATCCGGCCGAGCACACCTGGCCCGCGTGGAAGAACGCCGCGTTGACTGCGTAATCGACGGCGGTATCGAAATCCGCATCGTCGAAGATGATGTTCGGGTTCTTGCCGCCCAACTCCAGGCCGATCTTCTTGAAGTTGCCGATGGCCGCGCTCATGACCGCCGCGCCGGCAACCGCGCCACCCGTGAACGAAACGAGGTCGACGTCCAGATTGCGCGACAGCTCGGCACCGGCTTCACCCGCCCCCGTGACGAGGTTGAACACGCCCGCCGGCAGGCCAACTTCAACCAGCAGCTCGGTAAAGCGGTGCGAGGTCAGCGGCGTCAGGTTGCTCGGCTTGACGATGACAGTGTTGCCCGCACCCAGCGCCGGCGCGATCTTCCATGCGGCTTGCAGCAGCGGGTAGTTCCACGGCGTGATGAGGCCGCATACGCCCACCGGCTCGCGCAGCGTGCGGCTGATGACGGTGTCCGGAGCCTCGTTAATTAGGCCGGATTCCGTGGCGACCAAGCCCGCGAAGTAGCGGAACGTCGCAGCAATGCCGTCCATGTCCCAGCGGCTTTCGATAATGGTCTTGCCGGTGTTGAGCGATTCGAGCGTCGCGAGATTCTCGGCGTCGGCGTCGATGGCGTCTGCAATGCGGTTGAGCAGGCGCGCACGCTCGCGCGCGCCAGTCTGGCGCCACGGGCCCTCGTCGAATGCTCGGCGGGCGGCAGCAATGGCGCGCTGCGCATCGGCCACGGAGGCGTCGGCGGCCTGCGTCAGGACGTTTTCAGTGGCGGGATCAACGATGTCGCGGTACACGCCGCCTTCGGGCTGCACCCACTGACCGTCGATGTAGAGATCAAGACGAGGAGCCAGCATGGCGGAACGGAAATCGGTGGAAAGGGAAGCTTGCGTCATATCCAGTACCCCTATGGATGGTGGGCGCACAAAGAAGTCGGCGCCCGAAATGCCGGCACGGTGGCGTCTTGTCAGACGCCAATCCAGTGCGGCGACCCGTAAATTCACTGATGGTGTTTTTATTTACCTTTGGAGAATTTTGGACTAGTCTAGGAAAAATTAGTTGCTTCGGGCCAATCGTTATGACCTAACACAACAGATATTCAATAAATTTCTCCTATTTATGCCGCGCTATACTGTCGCGAATCACTTCCAGTCAATCCGCCCCCATGACCGCCGCAGCACTTCCGCCGTCCGACGGCCCGCTTGATGACGACAGCTTTGCCGGCCGCCTCAAAGGTGTGCTGACACGCGGCCGCATCCAGCTCAAGCAAGTGGCGGCAGCGCTAGGCGTGTCGCCCTCGGCGGTCCACAAATGGACGCGTGGCGGCGAGATCGAATACGCCAACCTGCTGGCGTTGGCCCGCTTCCTGAACGTGAACTGGCTTTGGCTGCGCTACGGCGACCGCGCCCTGGCCGACCTTGAAGCGAGCCTGACGACCGACGCCCGCGCCCGCGAAGGCCGCCAAAAGCACATCGCCGCGATCATGGAAAGCGAGGCGCGCATGACCTTCGCGCAGGAGATTTCCGGCGTGGTCACGTGGGAGTGGAACCTGTTGACGGACGCGGTCGCCTATTCGCCGAATGTGGCGCGCCTGTTTGGCCGGCCGATCCGCACGTTGGAAGATTTCTGGCAATGCGTGCTCGCCGAGGACGTGCCCGGTGTGCAGGCCGCGGTCTCGCAGAACCTGAGTGCGGGGGGCGTCTACGAGCATGAATTCCGCATTGCGCCGGCGCCAGACGTGGTCCGCTGGATCGTCTCGCGCGCAACGCTCGTGCGTGATGCGCAGGACCGCCCGGTCAAGATGATCGGCCTGAGCCTGGACACCACGGAGCGCCACACGGCCGAAGCCGCGTTGCGTGATTCGGAGGCGCTCCTGGCCAAGGCGCAACAGATCGCACACCTCGGCAGCTGGATTTGGGAACCCGGCAGCGACGCCTGCCGCTGGACGGATGAGGCTTACCGCATCTTCGGCTGGGCGCCGCAATCCACGCCGGTGACGATGGTGCGCTATCTGGACGCCATCGTTCCCGCAGATCGCGCCCGTGTGCAGGCCGTACTGGACCGGGCCGTGGCCTCACGACAGCCGTATCGCGTCGAATACACCATCACCCTGCCCGATGGCTCGCGCCGCCACCTTCGTGAGGAAGGCGAAGCGCAGGACCCTTCTGCGGCCACGCCTACGATGATCGGCGCGGCGCAGGACATTACCGCGGAAGTGCAAGCGCAAGCCGCCTTCCGCGACAGTGAGTCCAAGCTGCGCACACTGTTCGAGCAAGCGCCGATCGGTATCGCGCAGGTGAGCCTGGAAGGCCGCTGCCTGAGCGCCAACCCGTGGTTATGCACGCTGCTGGGCCAGTCCGAAGCGGCGCTGCAGCAACGCACGCTGCTGGACCTCACACACCGCAGTGACCTCGCACGCCACCTGCGTCAATACGGCGAGTTGCTCGCCGGGTCGGTGCCCAAGTATGCGCTCACGCTGCAGTTGGTACGGGGGGACGGCTCGGCAATGCCAGTGCACATGACCACGTCCTTGGCACGCGACCCGGCCACAGAGGCACCGCTGCACATGATCGCCGTGGTCAATTTGGTGCCCGAGGCGGGCACGTCCTAGCCCACGGCGTCAGCTGACGTCGCGAACGTCAACCCCTGACATTTCCAATCCACCACGTTTTTTCCGGCACGTCTGGAGGGCCGGCATCGACACCAGAAAAACTCACAGTAAATTTCTTAACCTCCAGTAACTAATGCATCACGCGCGTGTCCCGCGCCTGACGCATACAGAACAAGGAGATCGGTTTTGGCCTCTTCCTCCGCCGCCCGCGCGGCACATCATCGACGTACGCTGCAGTGGGGTTACCGCTGGGCGCTATGGGCCGCCATCCTCTGGGGCGCCTGGTACGTACCAGGCACGGCAGTCTGGCATGAATCTCCGTTTGCCTCGATGGACCTTTCCGACCCGCGCGCCTTCCTGGTCTGTGCGGCCGTCATTACGGCGTTCCATAGCGTCATGGTGATGGTCTTCCAGTGGGTGTGGCTCGGCTCTCTTGGCAAGCTTGGCGACTACTTCCGCACCCTCGGCCAGTTTCGGAAGATCTCGCGCTGGTACTTCATTGCCGCAGTCGTCGGCGGGCTGATGGCCAACTTCGGCTCGTATCTGGCGATGGGCTATGTCGGCGCCGTGTTCGCAGCAGTGGCCGGGCTGCTGTATCCGGTGGTGGGCGCGACGGTCGCGAAGCTTTGGTACAACGAGCGCATCAGCGCGCGGGCGGCGGTGGGCATCGCCATCATCATCCTGGGCGGCGTGGCGATCTATGCGCCGGCACTGATGGCCGAATCGCACAGCGGCGGCAATCAGTGGATCGGCTACCTGGGCGGCGCCATGGCGGCGATCGGCTGGGGCCTGGAAGGGGCGATCGTGGGCCGTGCCATGGACGTGACCGACCCTGACTGCGGGGTCTCTATCCGCTACACCGCCGAGGCCATCTATTGGGTCGTCCTCATCCTGCCGGCCATCGCCCTGTTTGCGCATGTGCCCGTGCCGGTAACGGAGATTGCCTCAGGCATTGTCCACAGCAAGGCGCTGCTGTGGCTTGTCGTGGGCGGCGTCACCTTCTCGTTCTGCGCGGTGGCCTGGTACAAATCGTTCCCGCTGATCGGCGTGGGGCGCGGTCAGGCGCTGGGTGCGTTCTACGCGATGTTCGCCACCCTCTTCACCGCCATCTTCACACTGCAGTTTCCGGAGTGGTATTTCCTGATCGGGCTGGCGCTGGTGATCTTTGGCGGCTTCGTGATGGTGTCGGAAAGCTCGGAAAACCTGGAAGTGATCCGCGGCGGCGTGGCACCTGCAACCACGGAGACGCACGCATGAAACTGCATACGAAGGGCTACATCCTGCAACTGCTTGCGGGCAGCGACACGCTGTGGGACAGCGAAATCGCTCATCGCACCTGCATCGAATACGGCAAGCCCGAAGACGAATACTGGACGGGCAGCATTCGCGCCATCCTCGCGGATCTCTACTCCGGCGGCCTGGTGCAAACGGCTGAAGACACGCTGGACGAAGCCACGAACAAGGTGCACTTCCGCTACGCCATCACCGAGTTTGGCCGTCAACGCATGGCCGACACCGGCCTGCTCGACCTCGAACAGAAGGGGGCAACGCAATGACGCAATATTGGGGCTATCCGTTTGCCGATGTGCTGGCGATCGTGGTGATCGTCGGGCTGAGCGCGCTGGCGCTGTATCAGGCACGCACTTACACGAAACAACTCTGACGCTGAGCGTCGTAACAAAAACGGCCCGCAGGCTAATCAAGCTTGCGGGCCGTTTTGCTTGGGTCTCGCTTATGCGCTCAGCGCCGGATCGGACGCGCTGACACGGCCGGTCTCAACGTGACCGGCAAGGCGACGCTCGAAACCGGCATCGCTGCTGGCCGTGACGGTCAGGTCGTACCAGGCGTGCTGGCTGCGCAGGTCGAGGTACACCGACGCATCGTCACCGCCGCGCACTTCGCGCTGCACGCTCTCGCCCGTGTAGGCGCTCTTGATGGTGAAGACGGTAGGCGCGCGGCCATGGTTGATGAGACGCAGTTGCAGGTTGCCGTTGGCCACGTCGTAGCCTTCCTTCACTTCCAACGCGCGACCATGCGGACGCAGCAGGCCCGACAGCGTGAGCTTGCCGACAAAGCGGCGCAGGAAGCCGTTCGGGCCGTGCACCGTGAAGTCGTAGGCGCCGCCCGCGCTCACGGCTAGCTTGTCCGACAAGCGCTTGCCCGCTTCTACCGTGTAGGTGCGCGGCGCGTCAGGGGCGCCGGCGGCGTAGACGAGGAAAGCTGCACCCACGTCCCCGGTGTTCACGAATTCCAGCTGGAACTTGCCGGCGGCTTCATCCTGGCGGCCGCGCACGAACAGTTCGTACGGCAGGGCGCGCGACGGGCGCACACCGGCTTCCTGCTTCGGTACGGCCTGCACCAGCGGCGGCAGCGGCACGTAGCTGGCGTGGCGCAGCTTGTCCTTCGGCACGTAGGCGGCGGTGCTCGGCAATGCGGGCACCACCTCGTTGGGCGTGGCGAAGTTGAACGCGGACGTCAGATCGCCGCACACGGCGCGACGCCACTTCGAAATATTCGGCGACTTTACGCTGTGCGTGCGCTTGAAGCGCTGCTCGATGAAACGGATGATCGACGTATGGTCGAACGTTTCCGAGCACACGAAGCCGCCCTTGGACCACGGCGACACCACGAGCATCGGCACGCGCTGGCCCAGGCCGTAGCTGCCGGCGCCGTACGTGCTGTTGCCCGGGAAGTATTCGCCCGTGGTGTCGACCGTCGACAGCCCATTGCTGCCCGACGATGCGAACGGCGGGACGAGGTGATCGAAGAAGCCGTCGTTCTCGTCGTAGGTGATGAACACCGCGGTCTTGCTCCACACCTCGGGGTTGGAAGTCAGGACCTGCAAGACCTGATCGATGTACCAGGCGCCGTAGTTGGCCGGCCAGTTCGGGTGCTCCGAGAAAGCCTCGGGCGCGGCAATCCACGACACCTGCGGCAGCGTGCCGTTCTGCACGTCGCGCTTGAGGATGTCGAAGTAGCCGTCGCCGGCGGCTGCGTTGGTGCCGGTGCGCGCCTTGTCGTACAGCGGGCTGCCGGGTTGTGCATTCTGGTATTGCTTGAAGTACAGCAGCGAGTTGTCGCCGTAGTTGCCGATGTAGGCATCGCTCGTCCAGCCCCAGGAGCCTGCGGCGTCGAGACCGGTGCCGATGTCCTGGTAGATCTTCCACGAGATGCCGGCGGCTTCGAGCACTTCCGGATAGGTCGACCAGCCGTAGCCCGCTTCTGCGTTGTCGATCACGGGGCCGCCGCCGACGTTGTCGTTGCCGACATAGCCGGTCCACATGTAGTAGCGGTTCGGGTCGGTCGACGTGGGCGTCGCGCAGTGATAGGCGTCGCAGATGGTGAAGGCGTCGGCCAGCGCGTAGTGGAACGGAATGTCCTGCCGCGTCAGGTACGCCATCGTCGTCGTGCCCTTGTGCGGGACCCAGCCATCGTAACGGCCGCCGTTGACGGCAAGGTGCGTGTCATTCCAGCCGTGCGGCAGGTCTTGCAGAAACTGCAGGCCCAGATCTGGCGCGCTCGGGCGGAACGGCAGCACTTCGCCCACGCCACCGGCCATCGGCTGGTGCCAGACGCTCTTGCCGGTCGGCAGCGTGACGGTGCGCGTATCGCCATACCCGCGCACGCCACGCAGCGTGCCGAAGTAATGGTCGAACGAGCGGTTTTCCTGCATGAGGATCACGATGTGCTGCACGTCTTCGATCGTGCGGTGCGCGTTATGGGCGGGAATCGCCAGCGCCTGGCGAATGCCTTCGGGCACCGCGCCTATGGCTGCGGATGCAGCAGCCAGCTGGGCAGCGGAACGGAGAAAACCACGGCGACTGTTAGAGGTCATGTTCTCGTCCTGAATGTCTGTGTATTTTTTGGGGGGGGGGGGGGGGAACAACACGGGGCAGCGACTGACTGAACGCAACGAACAAAGTCAGTCGACGGTATGAATCACTGGCGATGCCAGGCCGTTTTGCGAGGCAACGGCATGCGGCGGCGAGGCAGGCGACACGGAAGCAGGCATGCGGCGTGAAGCGCTGGCATTTCGGTTGGCAGACACAGATGACCTCCAGATGACATCAGAGAGCCGGACTATGCTGCGCGCGCCGTCTACTCACCACGCGCTAAGGTAGAAAGGATTCATGTCGGTTACGTGAAGACGGCACGGGTCGGTTCCGTCACCCGATCTCCGTAGATCGATGGAATAGTGTTGCAATTGCGAATAATTCTCATCTACACTGCAGCGCACCAAATGGCGCCACCGCGCAGCCGATCAGGCTGTTGGCGTGGCCCACATACCTAGAAGAACGAGCCTCCCTTGCAGCCTCTCAGGGAGGGCGTAGCATTCCCGCCTGCCTCTGACGCGGCCCCTACATCTGGACCCCCTGTGCTGCAGGGCCGAGCCCCGCTCGCCTGCACACGCTCATGTCCCGTAGGAGCCCTCGTGCAACGTCGATCTGATACCGCCGCCCACACCGAAACCGCATCTGCTGCCGCCGCGGCCGGCAACCTCCGTCTTGAATCCGTTCCCGCGCTGCACGACGCCGGCGTGCAGGCCGAACATTGGTCGGCAGCGCAGCAGTTGGCACGCCGGCGGGTGCTGTCGCGCTTGCTGCAGGCGCTGTTTCGTGAAGCGCTGCTCAGCGCAGACCAACTCATCGCCGATACGCGCGCCGATGTGACCTTGCTGCCGATCTGGCAGCAGCGCGTGCTGTTGCGTTTCACCGGCTTGCGGCCAGGCGCGCTCGGTAGCTGGACACTGGCAGGCGACGTCGCCGTGCTGGCGCACGATCGCCCACCAACGCCGATTGAACGTCCGTCTGCCCTGCTCCACTGGCTCGCGCCCATGCTGGACATTGGCGATGCCGCCGACGCACAGCGCGTGGCAGCCGTTGCCCGGCTCGCGACGGAACTGGACAACAGCCAGGACAACGACACGCTCTGCCAAGCCTATAGACTGGTCTGGGGCGAGCGTCTAGCCGCCGAGCATCGCGTTGCGGCGTCGCAGGACGCGCTGGCCCGGCTCTGCGGCGATGGCACGCCGCACGCCCTGGCGCGTACCGAGCAGTGGGGCACTGGCGGCCACCCATGGCATCCGGCCTACAAGACGCGACTGGGGCTCTCGCCCGATCAGGTCATTGCGCTCTCACCGGAGTTCGAGGCGCAGGTGCCCCTCGGCGTGGTGGCCGTGGCGGCGCATCGTCTGCAGATCACGACGATGGACGATGTGCAGCCGTACGCCAATTGGTTCGCAGCGACCTTCCCCGAAGCCATGGCGGCGTTTCGCAAAGCCTTGCTGGCACGCCAGCTCGCGCCCGAAGCGTGGCTGCCGCTGCCCGTTCACCCGTGGCAGCGCGACACGACACTCGGCGAGACCTTCGCCGCTGAATTTGCCACGGGCGAACTGATCCGCCTGCCGGACATCAGCATCGTCGCCCGGCCAACGATGTCATTCCGCACCGTGGCCGCGACGGACGCGCCGGGCGGCCCGATGCTCAAGCTGCCCGTGAGCATGCGGCTGACGAGCGTCGAGCGCACCGTATCGCCCAAATCGGCAGTGATGGGGCCACGCGTGAGCGCGCTGCTGGAACGCATTCTCGCAACCGATGCAGGACTGGCGAACGTCCTGTCGATCGTGCCCGAACGCCACGGCATTCACGTGGCTGGCACGGATGACGATCGCGCCCGGCATCTGTCGATGATCGTGCGCGACAACCCGACCACGCGCATTGCCGGGACCGCGCGGCTGCTGCCGGTCGGCGCCCTCTTCACGCCGGACTTCACCGCCGACATGACGCACGCAGACGCCCCCATGCTGCTCGACACCGTGCTGGCGCGCCAAGCCGATGGCACGCGCGCCGAGCGGGCCGCGCGTTTCTTCGACGCGTACCTGCGCGTCGCCATTCCGGCCATCGTCGGCCTGTATCTGCGTTACGGCATTGCGTTGGAGGCGCATCAGCAGAACACCTTCGTCGTCATCGACGCGGCCGGCATGCCGGTGCGGCTGGTGGTGCGCGACTTTGGCGACGTGAAGATCGCGCTGCCGACGCTGCAGGCACAAGGCTTCTCGATCGAGCCCTTCCGTGCCGGCCACACCACGTATCCCGATCGGGACATTCCGCGCAAGAAGCTGATTCACGCCTTCCTGCTGTGCCATATCGGTGAACTCGCCCTGGCGCTGTTTCCCGAACACGGTAGCGCCGTCGGGCTACGCCAGTGGCATGACGCCATGCAGGCCGTGTTCGAAGCGAACCGCACAGCGCTGGATACCGACACCTGGACGCGCGAGCGCCACGCGCTGCTCGAAGCGCCATGGACGTTCAAGACGTTCGTCCGCATGCGTCTGCGCGACCAGTCTGACGACATGCACGCCGCGCTGCCCAACCCGCTGGCTGCAGCCGCTCGCGCATGAACGCGGCAACGACCGTAGACGCGTGGCGGGGGGCCATCCGGTGGCTCCTCGTCATCCAGGCTCTTTCAATGGGCGCGATGGAAATGACGGGGCCGTTCTGGCCGCTGTTCCTGCGCGAGTTGTCGCCGATACCTCATGTGCCATTCGCGTGGGTGGCGAGCGCCGCGTACTTTGCGCCGATGGCAGCCACGCTCGTCACCGCGCCATGGTGGGGCCGCTTAGCCGACCGCGTCGGGCCCAAGCCGATGATTCTGCGGGCGCTGGTCGCGCTGGCCGCGTCACAACTGTGGTCGGTCTATGCAGATTCAGCCGCAAGCGTGCTGCTGGCGCGCACGGTGCAAGGCGGGCTGGCGGGCTTCCTTGCAGCCGCGCAAATCTACGCCATGCGCGTGGCGCCATCCGACATGCGCCGGCGCGTCTTCGCCGATCTGCAGACCGTCACGGCGTGCGGCAGCTTCATGGCGCCGCCGGTCGGTGCATGGCTCGTCGCGTGGATGGGCTTCCGCATGGCCAACACGGCGGGCGCGGCGGTCATCCTGGCGTGCATTCCGCTGGCGATGTTCTGCCTACCCGCGATCAAGCGGGCTCCGAGATCCGAGCCCGAGCCGGACGCCGACACTCGCCAGGCACGTCGCGCTCCGCTGGGAGGTTTGGTGATCGGCCTGCTGCTTGGCATGGTGGCAGTGCAAGCCGCGCGCGTCATGCCGCAAAGCTTCCTTGCTCCGTATATCACCGAGACGCTGCATGGGTCGGTGATGCTGGCCGGTCTGGCCTACAGCGCCACGGCCGCGACACTGGCGTTGTCTGCGCGCTGGTGGGCGAAGCGTTTTGCGGGCCTGCCCGTGCACGTCACGCTGGGGCGCGTCTGTGCGTTGACCGCCGTCTGCGGACTTACCGCGCTCTGGCAAGGCATTGCGCAAGGGGAAGCCGCGTTCATCGCTGCGCGCCTGGCGTGGGGCCTGTGCCTTGGCGGTCTGCTGCCGGTACTCAACAGCTTGGTGGCAGAAACCAGCCCCGAAGATCGTCAAGGTTTTGCCTTGGGGTTGTGCAGCAGCGCAGCCAAGGGCGGCGCGCTCATCGGCCTGGGCGTGGCGGCGTTGTCGACCGGTCTGTTTGGGTGGCGTGCGGGCTTTGTCGCCATGGCCGCGGTGTACCTTGCAGCACTGGCAGCGCTAGTTGCGGTACGCCGCGTGGCATCACCGCGCGCAGCATCGGCGACGGTGCGCGCTCAACGCGCCTGACGTCCGGCGCGCCGCTGCAGCTGTGTCTGCTCGGCGCGCCAGGCCAGATAGCCAAGACCGAGAAACGGCCACAACCAGCCGATCCATTGCGACAGGCTGTTGAAATGGACGAAGCGCCCGAGCCGCCAGCTTTGCGCCGACACCCACGAATACGGGCTCGGCGGCAGCACGTTGGACAGAATGATCAGCGCGATCAGCAGGGCCATGGCCAGCGCACCGCGCAGCCAGCGAGGCAGGCGCACCAGCAGCACCAGTACCAGGGAGCCGACGACCAGCCCGAAACGCGCGCCCGATGAAAGCCAATCCCACGCGCCGCCCAGCGGAAACTGCAGCACCGTCGCCCCCGCCTTCACCAGCAGCGCGCCCGCCAGCGACGCAGCCAGCAGGCGCAGCATGGGCGCGCCGCGACGCATAGCCACGCTGGCCAGCAGCCCCGTGCCGATCCAGCTGCAAGCGGTGATGAGGGCTTCCAGCAGCTCCTGACGCTGCAGTGCTTCCGGGTGCGCCGTCAGCTTGTCCTGCCAGTCGAACAGCTCCGGAAACCACCCGTTGAGGAAATTGACCACAAACGCATCCGGCGATGGATCGAGCAGGATGCTGCGAATCACTCCGCCCATGCTGAAGAGGAATTCCTGCGGAAAGATCTGTGCAAACGGCCATACCAGCATCAGCAGGATCGCAAAGGTCGCATGCGGCTCGAACCAGCGGCGGCGCAGACGGCGCAGCCCGCCCCGGTCGATGAGCCGCGCTGAAAACGGCAGCATGACGATGCCGCCCAGCAGCGCGCCCAGCGTATTCGTCGCCAGATCGACGTTGGAGGACACGCGCGTTGGCAGATAAGTCTGGATCGCTTCCATGGCGCCCGACAGCAGCAGCCCCGCCAGCAGGGCCAGCAACACTGCGCGCCAGCCGGTGATGCGCGGATGCAGCGCCAGCACCGTCAGCATGCCCAGCGGCATGTAGCCCCACACGTTGGTGAGCATGTCGAAGCCGGTGTTGTAGCGCGGCAGCGGTGCGCTCAGGAAGGCAAACGGCGAGACGCCGGTGTCTGTCCAGCCGGCAAACGGATACAGGCTTGCGTAGACGACCAGCAGCACGAACCACCCCAGCCCGGCGCGTGCAAGCGGCGAGTGGCGATGCGGGGTGGGTGCAGCGGGTTGCGAGTGGAAGTCCGTCACCGGAAGCAGCTATCTAGAAGGAGGAGCGGACATGTCCGGAAGAAACCGCCCATGATAGCGTCCGATGCCGCACATCACGGATGGTTCCTCCATCCGGTGGAGAGGTCGGGTATCAGCGTCGGCGCGTGCCGAATGCAGCACCGGACGTTGCAGGCACGGTCGAGGTTGACGCCGCCAACGGCAAACCCGCCACCCAGTCGAGTACCTCGCCGATGGCCTTGTCGGACGCCTGCGTGAGCGCCGTCACCCCACCCGCAGCATCAGGGCTGGGCGCAGGCGCATCGGCCTGCACCACGCGCTGGTCGATCACGCCGCGCGCCAGCGACACCGTTGCCCGCAGCCGCACCACGCCCCGGCTGGCTTCGGGCCGGTCGAACACCTGCGAAAAGTCCACCAGCTCGATACGCAGGCTGGGCACATCGGGCGAGGGATAGCCGACCACTTGGCCGCGCGCGGCCGCCGCGTTACGCAAACGCGCGTCGAACAGGCTCACGGGTGATTCCACCCAGCGGCTGTTGGCATAGGCGTCGGTACGCTGGCTTTGCGCATAGGCGAGGCGGTAGTAGATGGCGTTGCCGTCCATCCAGCCGGGGCCGGCCACGTCGGCCACGCGCAAGGCGGTGGGCAGGCGTGCGCCTGCGCTGGTGGCCGGCGCGAGCCCAAAGTCATACAGCGCGGCGGGCGCCACCGGGGCGCTTGAGCAAGCTGCCAGAAGCGACAGCGCCATCAAAGCAGGCAGCGCGTGCGAGCGGCGGAACACAGCAGACAACATCGGCATGGAATCTCCTCAGGGCTGGGCCGAAGCGCGGGCGGCGGGCGCGGTGAAGCCGGTCTCACCGGGGCCGGGCACGCCGGGTGCGGGACCAAACAGCACACTCTGCGGCCGGGCGTTGAAGTCGGTCACGGCATGGTCGAAGCCGCGCACGGCCTGACGAGCCTCACGCGCAAAGCCGTTGAGCTGCGGCAGCGTTTCGTAGGTCAGCACATTGGCGGCGGATTGCATCGACTGCGTAGCCGTCGTCAGATCAGTCCCCGCGCCGGAAAGCGTCGTCATCAACGGCCCCTTGGGGTCGGACAGCGACTGCGTGAGCTTGCGCGTGGCCACCAGCGTGGAGTCGAGGTTATCGGCAATCTGCGGCAGACGGCGCATGGTCGGCTCAGCCTGCTGCGCGAGCGTGCTGTAGGCGTCCATCGTCTTCTGGAACGATTGCAGCGACGCCGTGATCTGCTGGCGGTGCTCGTCGTCAAACATAATCGACAGCGAGTTCAGCGTCTGATCGAGCTTGGAGAGCATCTGGTCGCCGCGTTTGTCCAGCTCATCGAGGAACCCGGCTTCCATGCGGATGCGCGCGGGGTTCTTTTCCGACGTGGCGAGGTGCACGGGGTTGGGCGCCCGCTTGCTGTTGTCGAAGCCGCGATCGTCAAGCTGCACATAAGCGAGGCCCGTTACGCCCTGGTACGCGAGGCGGCCATACGTCGTGGTGGTGATAGGTGCATCCTTGTCGACCAGCACGCGCACCACGATCTGCCCGGGCACCTTGTCGTCAAAGCGGATGCTGTCGACCTTGCCGACATCCAGGCCGCGGTACTTCACGGAAGCCTGCGGGTTCAGCCCATTGACGGTCGAACGCGTGACCACCTCGTACGGCACGCGCACGGTCTGGTCACGGTTGAACCACATCACCGCCAGCCCGATGAAGATGACCAGCCCAATCGTAAACAGCCCGGCCAGGAATGCGTGGGCTTTGTTTTCCATCAATCCTCCTGCGTCGAAAGCGAGGCTGCAGCCACCGCCTCCGTCATCTGCGGGCCCAATGCCATCAAGGCCCGTTTGCCCCGTTCACCCAGGAAGTATTCCTTGATGAACGGATGATCGATCTGAATGATCTGGTCCAGCGGCTTGGCCGCCAGCACCTTGCGATCCGCCAGCACGGCAATGCGGTCGGACAGCGCAACCAGTGTGTCGAGATCGTGCGTCACCATCACCACGGTCAGGCCCAGCTCCTGGCGCAATTCGCGGATGAGCGCAACGTAATCGTCCGACGCGCGCGGGTCCAGCCCAGCCGTCGGCTCGTCCAGAAACACCAGCTCCGGCTCCAGCGACAAGGCCCGTGCCAGCGCCACGCGCTTGATCATGCCGCCCGACAGGTCCGACGGCATCTTGTCGGCATCGGTCGATTTGAGCCCCACCATCTGCAGCTTGAGCATCGCCACGCGCTGGACGAACGCGTCGGGCAGTGTGCGCAATTCACGCATCGGCAACGCCACGTTGTCGATCACGGACAGCGCCGAGAACAGCGCGCCGTGCTGGAACTGCATGCCCCAGCGGTTGCGCATCGACTGCAGATCGTTGCCCACCTGGCAGGTCAGCTCTTCGCCAAAGATGTGGATCGTGCCCGAGGTGGGTTTCTCCAGCCCCACCACCTGGCGCAGCAGCGTCGTCTTGCCGCTGCCCGAGCCGCCCACGATGGAAAGCACCTCGCCGCGAAATACGTCCAGATCGATGTTGTCGAGCACGGTCACCTTGCCGTAGCGCTTGGTGACGCTGCGCACCTCGATCACGCGTTCGCGCGCGGGCGTGATCGCCGGCGGGGCCGCGGCATGCTCGATATGCGGATGGCGGGGGCGCGTCATATCCCAACGTCCTTGAAGAGGATGGCGAACACGGCATCGGCGAGGATGACGATGGTGATCGACACCACCACCGACGTGGTCGTGCCCTCGCCCAGGCTCTGCGTGTTGGGCTGGATGCGCAGACCGAAGTGGCACGCCACCAGCGCAATCAGCATGCCGAACACCACGCCCTTGCCGATGCCGAGCCACAGGTTGGCCACCGGCACCGCATCGGGCAGCGAGGTAATGAAATACGTCGGACTGATATCGAGCTGGAACTTGGCCGCAAGAATGCCGCCGGCCAGCGCCAGCAGATCCGTCCACGCCACCAGCAGCGGCATGGCAATCGCCAGCGCAATCACCTTGGGCAGAATCAGCCGAAAACCGTGGGAGATGCCCATCACGCGCATCGCATCCAGCTCTTCGGTCACCCGCATCACGCCGATCTGCGCAGTGATGGCCGACCCCGAACGCCCGGCCACCAGGATCGCAGCCAGCACCGGCCCAAGCTCGCGGATGATGGCCATCCCCAAGATGTTGACGATGAAGATGCTGGCCCCAAACACGCGCAACTGGTTGGCCGACAGATAGCTCAGCACGATGCCGATCAGGAAGCCCACCAGCGCCGTAATGCCCAGCGCCTTGTAACCCGTGCTGTAGATGTTGGCGGAGATCTCGCGCCACGGCCCGCGATGCGGCGCGCGCATGAACCTGCCGAAGTCGAACATCAGCTGACCAACCATGGCGATCCCGTTGCGGGCGTGATCGAAAAAATCGAGCATGCCCTCGCCGAGGATCGCCACCGGGTTCATGCGCGGCGCCAGGCGCTGCTTCCAGCCGCCCGGGTCAAGCTTGGCAACGCGATCGAGCATGCGGCGCTGGTCGGGCCGGGCATCCAGATGTTCGGGCCACTGGTTGCCCCAGGCGCGCCAGAGCAGTTGCGCGCCAAAGTGGTCGATTCGGCCAACTTCGGTCAGGCACCACGCGTTCGCGTTATCCAGCCCGGCGCGGATCTGCTGGCGCGCGCTGCGCACGCCTGCGCGCTCGGCCAGCGCGAGCGTGGTCCAGTCGCCGGAAAGAAAGGCGACGGAGCGTCCATCGACAACGCGCACCTCAAGCTGCGGTGTACGGCAGGTGATCAAACGGTTCTCCGTAAGCGGTGATGCCGGATATCGGTCGAATTGTAGCCAACGCGCCGCCAAACGCTGTCACACTGGCTGCCACACTGTGAGGCCTTTGCATCGCTTGAAGCAAGCGCCAGTCCCGTGTTTGCAGCGCCGCTCGTACAATGCGCGCATTCTTAGCGCGAACTTGATCGCCCTTTTTTTTATGTCTCTTGCCGAACCCTCCGCGCGGTGGCGCGTTGCGCGCGAGCGCATCCAGCCCAGCGGCCCGGCTGCCGGCTGGCCTGTCGATGTGGTTGAGACCACCGGCTCCACCAGCGCCGACCTGATGGCCGCCGTGCGTGATGCCGCCTGGCCTGCCGACGCAGCACCGCCGGCCCACGCCGGCACCGCTCCACTGCTCGGCGCGCGCGTGCTGGCCGCTCAACGCCAGACCGCCGGCCGCGGCCGGCAAGGCCGCCCATGGGGTGGCGACCACGGCCTGACCTTCTCCGTCGCCTGCGCCTTCGCGAGCGAGCCCGCGCAGCTAGGCGGCCTGAGCCTGGCCGTGGGTGTAGCCGTGGCCGACGCCGTGGCTGGGTACGCGGAAGCCCGGGGCGGCAGCGGACAGGCACTCGCACTGAAATGGCCCAACGATGTGCAAATTGCGGGGCGCAAGCTAGCCGGCATCCTGGTCGAAACCGTGCGGAAGGAAGCGGGCCAGACCTGGGCCGTCATCGGCATCGGCTTGAACCTGGAACGACCGCGCGTGCTGGAGACCACGCTGGGCCGTGGCCTGTCGGGCGTGGAAGAACTGGTGGATGCGCCGGAACCGAATGCCGTGTTCTCGGCACTGCTCACGTCGCTGGGTGAACACCTGCAGCGCTTCGGCGCCCAGGGCCTGGCGCCGTTCGTTACGCCGTTTGCCGCCCGCGATGCCTTTGCCGGAGAGCGCGTGCGCCTGTGGCAGGACGGCACGGTTGTGCTCGAAGGCGTCGCGCATGGTATCGACGTGCAAGGCCGCCTGGCGATTGAGTCGGGCGGACGTGTGCAATGGGTCCACAGCGGCGAGGTCTCCTTGCGTAGCGCAGACGCGGAGCAGCCATGACACGCCTGAAGGTCTCGGCCGCGCACGCTGCCCCCGCCCGTCCGCTGTTGCTAATCGACGCGGGGAATACGCGCATCAAATGGGCGTGGATTGCCGGCGGTGCCGACGCCGAACTCGCCCTGCCCGAAGAACCCGGCGGCACACCCTGGCAGCATGCCGGCGCCCGCGCCCACGATCGATTGGCAGAATTGGTGGAAGACTGGCGCGATTGCCACGCCTCCGGCGTTGCCCCACCCGAGGTGTGGATCAGCGCGGTGGCCGGCCCGGCATTGCGCGATGCACTTACTGCGCGCATCGCCCGCGTGTTCGACGGGGCGCGCGTGCGCATTGCCGCGTCGGAAGATGCTACCGCTGGGCTGCGCAATGGGTATCGCGACCCAACGCAGCTTGGCACTGACCGGTGGGTCGGCGCGGTCGGCGCACGCCACTTGTGGCCCGACACGGCCCTGCTGCTGGTCACGGCAGGCACCGCCACCACACTCGACATCGTCACGCCCGATGGCCTGTTTGCCGGCGGCCTGATCCTTCCCGGCCTCACGTTGATGATGCGCGCGCTGTCACGCAACACGGCGCAGTTGCCCGAAGTCGATGTCAGCTACCTGAGTGCGGGCGACGTCGTTGCGCCGCCCTGGGCCGACAACACGCAGGACGCCATCGCGCTGGGCTGCGTCACCGCCCAGGCGGGCGCAATTGCACAGACCTGGATGGCACTGCAAAAGCAATACCCCGGCCCGGCACGCTGCGTGCTGAGCGGCGGAGCACGCGCCGCGCTGGGGCCGCATCTGCGCATGCCGTTCCAGATGCACGATAATCTCGTGCTGCTCGGCTTGCAGGTGCTGGCGCGCGCGCGCCAGGAAGGTGCCGCGACGCTGGCGTAGTCTCACTTGGCCGCGCTGTCTTCGTCTGACGTCTTACCGTTGTTGCTGCTGTGTTCCTGCATTCCGAACCACCGTCCGAATCCACGTCCGTTCGCACCATGACGCTTCGCCTCGCCCTGCTGCTCCTGCTGCTCGTCAACGGCGTTCTGCTCGCGGCCAATACCGGCGTGTTCGGGCCCGAAGTGTCCAAGGCGTGGTTCGAGAGCGAACGCGAGCCTGACCGGATGCGCCGCCAGATCCGCACCGACGAGATCCGTATTCTCGAACCAGCACCCGCTTCCGCACCGGCTGCCGCCGCACCGAAATGGGCGCCGGACTCGGCGCCGTCGGCTTCCTCGCCCGCCGCATCGGGCCCGCAGACGCACATCGAGCGTACGGCTCTGACCACCGCCGGCACCGCTGAAAGCGGCGGCAGTTGCACCGAGCTGGGCGGCCTGACCGAAGCACAGGCCACGCGCGGCATCGATCAGCTCAAGCAACTGGCAGGCGTGCAGGTTGAGCGCATCACGCGTCAGGAAGACAACCGCTGGTGGGTCCACATGCCGGCCCGCGACACGCGCGACGACGCCGATCGCAAGGTGGCAGAACTCAAGCGCCGCAACGTGGCAGATTCAGCCATCGTGCAGGAAGGCAATACGTTTGTGGTGTCGCTGGGCTTGTTCCGCGACAAGGAGCGCGCGCAGCAGCGTCTGGATGAACTGCGCGCCAAGGACGTGCGCACCGCCGTGGTCACGCAAACGCGCCGGCTCGGCTCACAGACCTCGCTGCGCGTGACCACCACCGCCGATGCGGCTTCGAGCGTCGCAGCCCAACTGGCCGCCCTCAAGAAGACCCTGGGCGCCGAAGACCTGCACGCTTGCGCGGCGGTCACGGCATCGCGCTAAGCGTTCAGGACGTCGCGCGCACGCGCTTGAGCAGCGCCGTCGTCGAGCGGTCATGCTCGAACGGAATCGCCAGCGCCGTACCGCCCCAGCTACGCACGACCCGCGTTTCTTCCAGCGCATCGATGTCGTAGTCGCCGCCCTTGACGTAGATGTCGGGACGCACGCGCTGGATGAGTTCGACCGGCGTGCGCTCGGCAAACAACACCACCAGACTCACCGCTTCCAGCGCAGCCAGCACGGCCAGGCGGTCGGCCTGCGTGTTGAGCGGGCGGTCATCACCCTTGCCCAGCATCCGCACCGAGGCATCGGTGTTCACGCCCACCACGAGCGACGCGCCCAACGCACGCGCCTGCGCCAGATATGTGGCGTGACCACGATGCAGGATGTCGAACACGCCGTTGGTGAAGACCACTGGGCGCGGCAAGGCGCGCACGCGGGCTTCCACATCGGCGGAGTCGCAGATCTTCTGTTCAAAGGCGGGCGCAGGCTGGCGAGCGGTCATGACGAAAGCGAAATCGGGGTGGAAAACAAAACGGCCCATCGAATCGATGGGCCGCTGGCTGCCAGTGGCAAGGATCAGGCAGCTTGTTCGGTCGAGCCGAGCAGACGTGCGTTGAGTTCCTTGCGGTAGCGGTTCAGGTCTTGCACGGTTTCGAAGGTGCGCTCGAACAGCAGACCCATGTTGTGCAGGATGCGCTCGATGACCTTCTTTTCCCAGCCGGCGTCGAACTTGATCTGCTCGTCCAGCCAATGCTCCAGCCAATCCGGGTTCGGCAGGCGCGACTGCACCGTGTCTTGCGGGAACAGCGCCTTGTTGACGTGCAGGTTGGTCGGGTGGAGCGGCTTCTCGGTGCGGCGCGCCGAGGCCATCAGCACGCCGATCTTGGCGAATGCGCTGCGTGCGCTGTCGCCAAACTGGCCGAGGTACTTCTTCATGTAACGCAGGTAGGCGCCACCGTGGCGGGCTTCGTCCTGCGACAGATGCTTGTAGATCGCCTTGATGACCGGCTCGGTGTGCCATTCGGAGGCACGGCGGTACCAGTGGTTCAGGCGGATCTCGCCGCAGAAGTGCAGCATCAGCGTTTCCAGCGGCGGAGCCGGATCGAACTCGAAACGCACGTTGTGCAGCTCTTCTTCGGTCGGCACGAGGTCCGGGCGGAAGCGGCGCAGATATTCCATCAGCACCAGCGAGTGCTTCTGCTCTTCAAAGAACCACACGCTCATGAACGCCGAAAAATCGGAATCGTGGCGATTGTCACGCAGGAACATCTCGGTGGCAGGCAGGGCGGACCACTCGGTGATGGCATTCATCTTGATGGTCTGCGCTTGCGCGTCGGTCAGCAGCGACACATCGAACGTGTCCCACGGAATATCCTTTTCCATATTCCAGCGGACCGCTTCCAACGACTTGAACAATTCGGGATAGAGCATGGTAAGCCTTTGAATTTGCAGGCGGATTCTAGCAGACATGCTTGACCAGCCCCCGTTTTTCATGGTTGCCGGAGCAAAGTTCTGTGTCTGCCCGTTTCCTCGTGACAACAGGCCTGCCAACGCCACTACCGCGACGTGGCTTGGCGACCCCCTCACGCGCGATGCGGTTGCGCGTTGTCTCGCGGTACGCCGCGATGTGATCGACAGCACGCCGGCCGTCGTCTCTTGTGTCGGACCGGGCACCGCCCGGCAAGGTTTCCAGTATAGGAAGCGCTGCAATTCGTGCGGCGAATGGCGCGCCACGCATACCGCACATTTCCCCTGGGGCGACTCCGGGGCGTTATACCCTAGACTGAAGACAAGTTCCGGCTCGCCAGCTGAGCGTCCGCTTTTGGAGATTCGCCATGTTGTTTTCTGCCACCGTTTCCACGCGTCGCCCACGCCTGCAATTGCACGCGTCGGGGGTGCTGCGTCGACATCATCTGTTGATGATCGCCATTGCGATTGCCATTGCCGTGATCGCCTTGCTGCTGCCGCGCACGGGGCATGCTGCCGCTTCGGGCGCCGCACCTCTCGTGCCAGGACCGGCTGCCGCAAGCGCCTGCCCGGCCAGCCTGAACTTTCGCGTCAAGCGCCTGCAGGACGATGCGCCGCAAGACCTCTGCCAATACGCCGGCCGCGTCGTGCTGGTGGTCAACACCGCCAGCTATTGCGGCTACACCCACCAGTACGAAGGGCTCGAAGCGCTCTACGCGAAGTACCGCGACAAGGGCCTGACGGTGCTGGGTTTTCCGTCCAACGATTTCCAGCAAGAGCCCGGCAATAGCAAGCAAATCGCCGACTTTTGCTACAACACGTATGGCGTGAAATTTCCGATGTTCTCGAAGACGGCGGTGATTGGCGCGGATGCGTCGCCGCTGTACTCGTGGCTCGCAACGCAGACGGGCCAGCCGCCCAAATGGAACTTCCACAAATACCTGCTGGACCGCACCGGCCGCGTGGCGGCGGTGTTCCCGAGCAGCGTCGAGCCGAGCGACCCCGCGCTCATCAAACGCATCGATGCGCTGTTGGCTGAACCCTCGACACGCTCATCGCGCTGATCAGGCCGCGCGCATCGTGTCCGGAATCGCGCCGTACAGGAACGCCGCCAACTCGTCGCGGCGGGCCTGCACATCGCGCTCGCCCAGGTCGATCAGTTCCTGCGTGAACTCAGGTTCGAAGAGCAGATAGCTGGCGAATGCCGCACCGCGCGCCTCGGTGCCGCCCAACGGCTTGAGGAGCGCACGCACCGTGCCCGGCAGGCGCTGCACGTGGCGCGAGGCGATCAGCTCGATGCGCTCGGACGGCGCCATCACCAGCACTTCGATCTTGCGCCAGCCGTCGCGCGCGTCGGCAATCTCGGGGTTGCGGGCCACCACTGCGTTGACGTGCTGCAGCCGTTCGATATCGGCCGAGAGCCCGTCGAGAAAGATGCTCGCCAGCGCCTGCCCCGCGATCTGCGCGAGCGACGGATAGCCGGACGCCGGCACCGTGTCGTACCAGCCCGGCTGCGAGCGAGACGCGGCGCCCACCACCAGAATGCGATTCGCGCCCAGATGAATGGCCGGGCTCAACGGCGACATCTGGCGCATCGTGCCGTCACCGAACCATTCGTCGTTACCTTCGAGCGGCACTGGCTCGGCCGGAAAGATGAACGGGATGCTCGACGACGCGAGCATGTGCGACACGCCAATCTGGTCTGATACCGCAATCCGCTGCGAACGCCGCCACGGCAGCACCACGTGCGGCGATTGATAGAACGTGACGTGACGCCCTGTGGTGTAAGACAGCGCGGTGATGGCCAGCGCGCGCAGCGCTCCAGCCTCGAATGCGGCTTGCACCTGCTGCCCGTCGTGTTGCGACTCGAGCAGTTCACGCAGCGGCGTATTGTCGAACAGCGCGCGCGGCGTGCGGCCGGTCATCCAGCCGAACGCCAGTGCGGTCAGCCACCGCGCACCGCTCGAGCCCACGCGGCCGACGTCCGTGCGATAGACACGATCGGCGTGCAGACTGCCCCAGAGCTGGGTGAGCGCCTCGGTGGCGAGCGTGAAATCCTGCGCACCGCGTGCGAGGCCCAAACTGTTGATGGCCCCCGCCGACGTACCGCAAATGACGTCGAACGGCGTGCGTGCCACGCCCGGCGCATACTCCCGCGCCAACCCCGCGATGCCGCGCAGCACACCAACCTGATAGGCGGCCCGCGCGCCGCCGCCCATCATCAAGAGTGCAGTGCAATCTGGCGACATCGATCAGGGCGTGTCGTTGGTCGGCTTGCGCGGCGCTGGTTTCGCCGGCGCTTTCTTGGCAGCCGCCTTCCTGGTGGCTGGCTTGCCCGAGTTGCCGCCAGGCGTCTTGGCGGCCGGCTTCTGCGCTGGCTTGGAGGCGGCGCGCTTGGGCTTGGGCGGCGCCGTCTTGTCTTCGATGTCTTCCGGCGCCGCATCCAACCCTTCTGCGCCCGGAGCCCCCGCAAACCCGGGGAAGCCTCCGGGGAAGCCCGGCATCAAGTTCTGCGGCATCGGCATGGCGGCGGCAGCCGAACTGGCGATCTGGTTGAACTGCTGCTGCAGCATGTTCCACCACGGCGCGGGATCCAGCGCAGCCGCGGCGGCACGTGCAGCAGCTTGCGCCTGCGCAGCGGCTTGGGCCTGGGCATTTTCGGCGCGGGCTTCGGCTTGGTCGTCGTCCATGTCTTCTTCTGCCTCGGCCTCGTCTTCGGTCGGCGGCTCATCTTCGGCCGGCTTGGCTGTGGCAGCGGTGTGCGGCCAGGCGGGCTTGGACGCTTCATCGGGGGACGACGAAGAGGAGGACGCATCCGGCGTCAGGCTGTCGAACGCGGACTTCATGGCGTCGGGCGACAGCGCGGAGCCGAAGGTCTGCAAGGCCACCAGCGTGGCGCGCTGCACCTCCAGGCCCTGGATTGCCGTGCGCAGCAGGCTGGCGTTCAGTTGCAGCCAGCTCTCAACAGCGCGCAGGTCATGGATGCGCTTGTCGATTTCCTCGAGATCCATCGGCGGCGCGGCAAAGCTGGCCATGTTGGGCATGCCGCCAGCGGCCATCCCGGCAAAGCCGCCGCCCCACAGCTTGCGCAGAAATTCGAAACCGCCTTCGGCGAAATTGGGCATCTGGGTGAACATGGTGTCTCCTACAAATCGGTCGGGGTCGGGCATGCAGGCGTATTTCCTATCAGGCGCCATCAAACGTGGGCGGACGCTTCTGGCGCAGGCTCGCAATACCCTCGCGCACGTCGGGGCCCGCAAAACCCATGAATTCAAGCGCCAGCGATGTATCAAAACTCGGGCCCGCCATGCGCAACCAGTTGTTCAGCGCGTACTTGGTCCAGCGGATGGCCGTCTGCGAACCCGCCGCCAAGCGCTCGGCGACTTCGAATGCGCGGTTGACGAGTTCCGATTCGGGCACGGCCAGCGAAACCAGCCCAATGTGCTCTGCCTCCTCGCCGGTCATGGACTCGCACAGCAGCAGGTAATACTTGGCCTTGGCCATGCCGCACAGCAACGGCCAGACAATCGCTGCATGGTCGCCCGCCGCCACGCCCAGGCGCGTGTGGCCATCGACGATGCGGGCATCCTTGGCAGCGATGGAAATATCGGCCAGCAATCCGGCGACCAGCCCTGCCCCCACGGCCGGGCCGTGCATGGCGCTGACAATGGGCTTGTCGCAGTTGATGACGTTGTAGACGAGGTCGCGTGCCTCGTGCCAGACGCGGGTGCGCACGTCGAAGTCTTCGGCCATCTGCTCGACGAGGTGCAGATCGCCGCCGGCTGAGAAGCCCTTGCCCTCACCGCGGATGAGTGCGACGCGCACCGAGGGCTCGGCGGATACATCGCGCCAGATCTCCGCCAGCTCGCGGTGCAGCCCAGCATCGGCAGTGGACAGCTTGCGGTTGGCCGACTGCGCCGCGCCCATCACGATTTCGAGGATGGGGCCGTGCTGGACGAGCGTCAGCGCCTGATAGCGGGCGAAGCGGGGAGCGAGCGAAGTCATGGCGTCTGAGGTAATGGATCAAGCATAGCGGATGCGATCGCGCGTGCAACGCGGGATGTGCGCCATCGTCACTTTGCGGTATCGGCCAAATGCCATTGGCCGCGGCGGATCTGCGCCATCACGCGGGCGCGCTGGTCCAGGCCCACGTGGTCTTGCGGGCTCATGTTGACCACGCCAGTGCTGGTGGGCAGATCGCGCACCTGCTCCAGTGCGTCGCGCAGCGCCTCGCGAAAGGCCGGCGTGCCCGGCTTGGCCCGCTTGAGCGCCACCGGCACCGCACGTTGCAATAGCAAGCCGATGTCGCCCGTGTAGGCGGCGAAGATCGACACGCTTCCCTTGCCGAAGGTCGCCTCGTAGCGGCGCGCAAAATCCAGTGCCTGCATCTTGGCGGGGTGGGCGTCGGGCAATTCGGCGGCGACCATCACGGGGCCGGTCGGCACGTAGGCGCCTTCGCAGTCCTTGCCGCACAGCCTGACGAAGTCGTTGTTGGAAACGCCGTGGTTGAAGTAGATCTTGCCGGTGTAGCCGCGCTCGGCCAGCGCGCGGGCCGGCAGCGCGGCGGGCGTTCCGGAGCCGCCAATCACCACGGCGTCCGGCTTGTTGGCCAGCAGATGGAGCACTTGCGCCGTCACGCTGTTGTCGGTGGGCGAAAAACGCTCGGTATCGGTAATGCGGATGTGCTTCAGATCGGCAAAGCGCTGGACCTCCGCGAGAAAGGCTTCGCCCAGTGCGTTGGCAAAACCGATGTAGGCGATGGTCTTCACACCGTGCGCTGCGGCGTGCTCGGCAATCAGCGACGCCATGTGCGAGTCCGAATGCGGCGTCTTGAAGATCCAGCGCCGCTTGGCATCCATCGGCTCGATCAACCGGGCGGATGAGGCCAGCGAGATCACGGGCGTCTTGCCTTCGGCCGCCGCGTCGATCATCGCCAGCGTATTCGGCGTCGTGGACGAGCCGACGATCACGTCCACGTTGGACTCGCTCATCAGCTTGCGCGTGTTGGTGACAGCGCGCGTGGTGTCCGACGCATCGTCAAACACGATCACGTCGACCTTCTCGCCGCCGATCTCGCGCGGCCACAGCGTGGTGGCGTTCTTCTCGGGCTGCCCCAGCGACGCCTGCGGACCGGTGGCCGACACCGTGACCCCGATGCGGATGTCCGCCAGCGCGGCAGAAGACAACAAAGCCAAACCAGCCAGTACGCCTGCGTGCCGCCACTTCGGTCGCTGCATTGCGGGTCTCCTCCCGTGGTTTGGCAAAGAGCGTAGCGGTTTTGCGTCGGTTTGGCGATGCGGAGTCGCCCAGGCTAGACAGGTTCAGGCAGCGAGCGCAGTGATGCCGGCGCGCGGCAACGCATCCTCCACCAACGCGCGCATCGACTCAAGCACGGCCGATTGCGGCATCAACCCGAAGTTGTGTAGCGCCATCACGTGATCGACGCCCATGTCGGACAGCCGCGCGAGCTTCTCGGCCACCGCGTCGGGCGTGCCGAACAACGACAGGCCGCTGGCGAGCACATCGTCGTAGGTTTGGCGGCGCGCGTAGAGGCGCGTGGCGACATACAGGTCGAACGCGTCGGCGGCCGTCGCGCGCACCGCGGCTTCGGTCGGGCCCACGTGCGCGTGCAGCGCGACGGCCACCATGCCGCGCGTGTCGGCAATGCCTGCTTCGGCCAGGCCGCGCCGGTAATCGTCCATCAAGGTGCGGATGTCATCGAAACTTTCGACCGAGGCATACGGCACGAACAGCATGCGCCGCCCCTGCCGCCCAATGTGATACGCCGCTTCGCGCCGCAGGATCGCCACGTGGATCGGCACGCGGGCCTGCACCGGCAAAACGTTGAGGCGCACGTCGCGCAGCGTGTGGAACTGGCCCGCGTGATGCACGCGCTCGCCGGAAAGCAAGCGCTCAACGAGCATCAGCGCCTCGTCAAAGCGCTCGCGCTTGATGGCGGGATCGACGTCGTAGCCTTCGAACTCGTGCTTGAGGTAGCCGGAGCCCACGCCCAGCGACAGCCGCCCGCCCGAAAGCGCATCGACCATGGCGTAGTTCTCGGCCACCGTGGCCGGATGGTGGAAAGTCAGGATCGAGATGGCCGTGCCCAGCCGCAGCCGCTGTGTCTGCGCGGCCAGATGCGACAGGAAGACCGCAGGGTTGGGGACGGCGCCGTACTCGTGAAAGTGATGCTCGGCCACCCAGAAGGTGTCGTAGCCGAGCGCTTCGGCATGACGCGCCTGGGCGATGACGTCTGCGTAGAGTTGCGGCAGACTGCGGGGCCGGTCGGGGTAGTGGTCCTGCACGGAAAAGATCGACAGCTTCATGGCGTCTCCAGGTTCGAGGTCTTTTCCAGCGCGCAGGGCCGCCGCGCCGGTTGTATCTTTTTACGTAACGCGTATCTTATAAAGCGACACCCGAGACTTCAAGATGCCCATCGACGCCCCCCTGCCCCCCGATACATCGCCGGACGAACCGCCCGCAGAAGACGCCGCGCCTGAACGCACCAGCGCCGGCATCCAGTCCGCCGAGATCGCACTGACCGTGCTTTCGGCGATGGCGCATGCCGGTGGCGCACACGCCGTCTCTGAACTGGGCCGGCAGCTCGGCATGCCGCGCGCAAAGGTTCACCGCTATCTGGTGTCGCTGGAACGCATGGGTTTTGTGGAGCAGGATCCTGCCTCGGCCCGCTACCGGCTGGGCGCACAGGCATTGCAGGTCGGGCTGTCGGCGCTGTCCGACGTGGATTTCGTCCGGGAGGGCAGCAACCTGCTGCCCAAGCTGGCCGAGCGGCTGAACGAAAGCGTGTTTCTGTCGATCTGGACCGCGCGCGGCCCCGTCATCGTGCGCTGGGAAGATAGCGGCCGCCCGGTGGCGGTCAATGTCCGGGTCGGCTCGGTCATGCCGCTGCTGAACTCGGCCACGGGCCAGGCGTGCGCCGCGTGGATGCCGGAAATCCAGATCGTCTCGCTCATCGACCGCGAACTGCGCGGCCCCGGCGCAGGCAAGGCTGGCCTGACCGACTGGCTGAACTGCCGCGCGCGCTGGCAGGCGGTGCGGCAGGAAGGCGTGGCGCGCATTGGCGGCACGTTGGTGCACGGCATCGATTCGGTGGCCGTGCCGGTGCTTGATTCACAAGGCAAGCTGGCGGGGGCGATCACGGCGCTGGGCTTGTCCAGCGTGTTCGATTCCAGCCTGGAAGGGCCCGCCGCGCGGCTGCTGCGCGAGGCCGGGCGGACGCTGTCGCTGCGCCTGGGGTATCACGGGCAGGCGCTGACAGCGGGTGCCGCGGCACCAAGGCGGGGGCGCCGTCCGAAAACGGCACCCGAATCCGCTTAAGCCTTACGCCTGCGTGCCCGGGGCAACGACTTCCTGGTCGATCGCCCCGAAAATCGACACGCCATTGGCGTCGAACATCTCGATCTTCACGGTGTCGCCATAGCGCATGTATTCGGTGACGGGTGCGCCGGATTCGAGGGTTTCCAGCATGCGTTTCTCGGCGATGCACGCGTACCCCTTGCTGCGGTCCACATTGGAAATCGTGCCTGAGCCGACGATGCTGCCCGCGCGCACGTTGCGCGTCTTGCAGATATGCGCGATCAACTGGCCGAAGTCGAACACCATGTCAGTACCGCACTCGGGCTGGCCAACCTTCTTGTTGTTCCAGCGCACCGTCATCGGCAGATGCACCTTGCGTTCGCGCCAGGCGCCGCCCAATTCATCGGGCGTGACGGCCACGGGGGAGAACGACGTAGCCGGCTTGCTCTGGAAGAAGCCGAAACCCTTGCCCAGCTCCGCCGGAATCAGGTTGCGCAGCGACACATCATTGGCCAGCATGATCAGGCGGATGCCCTCGGCAGCGGCGGCCGGCTCGGTGCCCATCGGCACGTCGCCGGTGATGACGGCCACCTCGGCCTCGAAATCGATGCCGAACGCTTCGCTGCGGCAAACGATGGGGTCATACGCGCCGGCCAAGTCATCCGAGCCGCCCTGGTACATCAGCGGGTCGGTCCAGAACTCGGGGGGCATCTCGGCACCGCGCGCCTTGCGCACCAGTTCAACGTGGTTCACATAGGCCGAGCCATCGGCCCATTGGTACGCGCGCGGCAGCGGCGCCATGCAGTTTGCGGCGTCGAACGCAAACGGGTGGCGCGCACGGCCCGCGTTGAGTTGATCGTACAGATCCTGCAACTGCGGTGCATGGAAGGCCCAGTCGTCCAGCGCGCGCTGCAGCGTACCGGCGATGTGCGTGGCGAAGTGAGCGGTCTTCAGGTCGCGCGAGACCACGGCCAGCTGACCGTCGCGCGAGCCATCCTTGAGGGTGGCGAGTTTCATGTGCGTTGTATGAAAAAAGGCTGCGCGGATGGTACACCTTGCATCGGCTAAACTGGCCCGAACCGATCCATCACCGCTCACCATGTCACCGCTGCCCGCCGACACCGATCTCGACCTGGAGTCCGATGCCGATGGCGAGCTGGATGCGCCCGCGCGCTCCGGTATCCAGTCCATCGAAGTCGGCTTCCGGCTGCTGGAAGTGCTCACGCACACCGATGGCCCAATGATGCTGCGCGATCTGGCGCGTGCCGCACCCATGAACCCCGCCAAGGCGCACCGCTATCTGGTGAGCTTTGCGCGCCTGGGGCTCGTCACGCAAACGCCCGAAGGCCGTTACGACCTGGGGCCATTCGCGCTGGAAATGGGTCTGGTGAGCCTGAACCGGCAAGACCCGATGCGCCGCGCCCGCCCCGCAGCCGCCGCATTGCGCGACGAGATCGATCACACCATCGGCCTAGCCGTGTGGGGCAACCAGGGCCCGGCCATCGTTCACTGGGAAGAAGCCAGCCATCCCGTAACAGTCAGCCTGCGCCTGGGCGACGTGATGCCGATGCTGAACTCGGCCACCGGCCGCGTGTTCGGCGCGTACTTGCCGCGCGCGCAGACGCGCTCGTTCATCCAGCGCGAACTCGACCGCATTACGGCAGCAGGGAATACCCCGAGCGCCGAGAACCCCGAACTGCCGCAAACACTCGAAGCCTACGACGCCATCTGCGCCGACGTGCGCAAGCACGGCGCTTCGCGCATCCACGGCGGCGTATTGCCGGGCATCAACGCGATGTCGCTGCCTGTGTTCGACGCCAACGGCCAATTGTGTCTTGTGCTGATCGCGTTGGGCGCACAAAGCACCTTCGACACCACCTGGAGCAGCCCGCTGGAGCGGCGCTTGCGGCTGGCCGCACAACAGCTTTCCGCCGATCTTGGATACGTTGCACCCAACGCCCCGCAGTCCTGACGAACTGAATACCGACCGCGAGCAACCCCGCAGGCGCCGCTTCTACCGGCTTGGCCGGTTCGGGCTCGTGCTGCTGGCCGTGCTCGTGCTGCACGTGATTGCCGTCGTGTGGATCGCCCGCAGCCGTCAGGTGACGTGGCCGCCGGCGCCCGAGCAGATCATCCCCGCGCTGTTGCTGCATCCCGAGCCCGTACAGCCGCCAACGCCCCCGGCTGCGCCCAAGCCCCGCCCGGCGCCGCCCCGTCCGCGTGCTCAGACCCCACCTGCTCCCGCGCCGACACCTACGTCGCCGGCGCCTGATCTGGCAAGCATGGATCCATCCGAATTCACCAGCGCTGGCGCTCAAGCCTCGGGCGATACCGGCGTGGTCAAGGATCTGAGCGGCGAAGGCCCGAGCGGACCGCCTGCCCTGCCGGGCGACGCGTTCTCGCTGCCGCCGTCGACCACGCTGCGGTACGCCACTTACGTCAACGGCGTACGCAACGAAGATGGCGTGATCCGCTGGGCCACCGATGGCAAAACTTACACGCTTGCCGTGGAAATTCCGTTGCCGCTGTTCTTCGGCACGCTCGCCTTTCGCAGCGCGGGCACCGTCGGCGCATATGGCCTGACCCCCACACGCTACGAAGAAGTGCGCGGTCGTAGACAGCCCGACGTCACCACCTTCCATTACGCGACTGAGCAGAGGCCAGCGTCCGGCGCACAAAGCGCATCGACGGTCACCTTCTCGCGCACGCCAGCCGTGTTGCCGTTGCCCGAGGGCACGCAAGACCGCTTCAGCGTCTTCCTGCAATTGACCGGACTGGCCCGCGGCGGCCCCGCGCGCATCGCCAGCCCGGGCCTTACGCTGGAATTCCCGATCGCCGATACCGACAGCGTGGAAGTGGCCCGCGTCCAGCACGTGGGCGAGGAAACCATCGACACTCCGAACGGCACGATTCGTGCACAACACTTCATACGACTGCCGCGCCGTGCAGATGACAAACGGCGTGTAGAGATCTGGCTGTCTGCCGATCACGGTTGGCTCCCAGTACGCCTGCGCCAGACCGAGCCCAACGGCATGCAATTTGATCTGGTCTACCAGTCCCAGGAAGGAGGCTGACATGGACGCCAACGCCCTCTCCAACTCCGGCACGGTGTGCGCCAACGGCATCGATATCCACTACCGCACCGACGGCGCTGATGGCTCATGGGTCTTGCTTGCGCACGCTTTAGGCGTGGACCATCAGTTGTGGAACAGCATCGCCCAACGCTTGGCCAGCCGCCACCGCGTGCTGCGCTATGACGCACGCGGCCATGGCAAGACCAGCGCGCCGCACGGCGCCTACACGTTGTTCCAATTGGCGGATGATGCGGCCGGCCTGCTTGATGCGCTGTCGATTGAACAGGCGCATTTCGTTGGTCTGTCGATGGGCGGCATGGTGGGGCAAATTCTGGGGGTACGGCACGCGCATCGGCTGCTCTCGCTCACGCTGTGCGACACGGTGTGCTACACGCCGGTGTCAGCGCACGCCATGTGGGACGAACGCATCGGCCAAGTCGAAGCGCACGGCATGAGCGGCATTGTCGAACCCACGATACAGCGCTGGCTCACCACGCCGTTTCGTGAAGCCCATCCCGACGTGGTGGAACGCATTCGCGAGCTGCTGCGCGCCACGCCACCGCACGGCTATGTCGGTGCATGTCTGGCCATCAAGGCGCTCGACACACGCAGCTCGCTTGCGCGCATCGCTTGCCCAACGCTCGTCATGACAGGTGAGCAAGACACCGGTGCGCCGGTGGAAGTAGCGCAGGCGATCGCCTCGCACATCCCCGACGCCCGTTTGAAAGTGATTCCCGACGCAGCACACCTGGCCCCTATCGAACAGGAGGAGGCCTTTCTCGCCGATCTGGATGAGTTCTTCGGGCACGCGGGATGCGGGAGCCAATGTGACACGCCATAAGGCCTGATTGCCTTGTCGATAGTTGCAAGCGCCCCGCACACGGCCCGTCGTCTACCCGCCAAATGGCGGAAGGCCAGTTGCTTCTTTCGATGCAGGAGCGGAAAGGTCTTGTTACGCGATCACAACGCACGTCACACATTTCGCCTCGCGTTCGCGAACTTTGTGACCGATCATGAAGCCCAAGGAGCAGATGGGCAGAACGGTCAGGTGACGGGAGTTGATCGGCCCTTGAAGTCGTGTTGGTGGGCCCCATCTACCCGGTGCAGCAGTAGAGCAGTCCCCACAACAGCAAGACGATTGACGCCTCGGAGGTGCACCATGCAGATGATCTACAACAGCGACAACTACTGTGTTGTTGAGTTCGGTGTAGACGGCCAACACGCCATGCTGGCAGCGGGCGGCTACGAAATCGTGGACAAGAACCTCAAACGCGAGATCTTTCTCGGCGGCGAGCTGGCCGAGCATTTCCGCGAGGATGTGAAAAAGCTGATCGCCAGCGAGCCCACCGTTGAAGAAGTCGACGACTTTCTCGGCAAATTTGACACGGTGATGACGCAGCCGGTGACGATGCACTAACGTACCGCGCGGGCAAAGCAGCCCGCCGACGGATCAACAAAAAACGCCCGGAGCATGGCGCTGCCGGGCGTTTTTTCATGTGTCGATCGACTATCGCGTCGATAGCATGCTTCTAGCATTGCTCCCACGGCAGGCCGGCATGACGCCAGCCATTGAGCGTGTTGCGATGGCGCGTGCTGTCCAGGTCTCCCTCAAAGCCATGGCGCACGACGTAGATGTCACGGAAACCCGCCTCTTCCAGCGCGTGCGCCGCAGCCGCCGAGCGATTGCCGCTCCGGCAGATCAGCACAATAGGGCGCTCGATGCCATGGCCGGTCAGTTTGCGCACGGTCGGCACAAACTCGGGGTTCACCTCCCAATGCGGGCCGTCGTTCCACGAGACATGATGGGCGCCGGCCGGATGGCCCACGAACAGGTGTTCCATTTCACTGCGGCAGTCGACAAAAAGCGCGGCGGGCGTACGCTCTAGGAAGGCGTGGGCGTCTGTAGGATCGAGCAATTGCATGGCGGGCGTCAGGGCGGACAAATGGCGTGATGTGGATTATAGGAGCGCTATTGCCCACAACAGCGGCAAGTCATTGATGCGACTGGTAAAATTCACCTTTGGCCGCAAATTCTGAATATTTGACCGGCCGCAGCACCTCGGAGTCCCTCCCCATGACCGCGCCCCTGCCCTACACCCGTGCCGCCAACCTGCCCGCGCTGCTGCGCGAGCGCATCCTGATCCTGGACGGCGCGATGGGCACCATGATCCAGCGCTACAAGCTGACGGAGGCGCAATACCGCGGCGAGCGCTTTGCCGACCACCCGATCGACGTGAAGGGCAACAACGAGCTGCTGGTGCTCACGCGCCCCGACGTCATCCGTGAAATCCACGAGCAGTACCTGGCGGCCGGCGCCGACCTGATCGAAACCAATACCTTCGGTGCGACGACCATCGCGCAGGAAGACTACAAGATGGCGGAGCTGGCTTACGAGATGAACGTCGTGGCCGCGCGCCTTGCACGCGAGGCCTGCGACAAATACAGCACGCCGGACAAACCCCGCTTCGTGGCCGGTGCCTTCGGACCGACGCCCAAGACCGCCAGCATTTCGCCCGACGTGAACGACCCGGGCGCCCGCAACGTCAGCTTCGACCTGCTGCGCGACGCGTACTACGAACAGGGCAAGGCGCTGCTCGAAGGCGGCGCGGACGTGTTCCTCGTCGAGACGATTTTTGACACGCTCAACGCCAAGGCGGCGCTGTTCGCCATCGATCAGCTGTTCGAAGACACCGGCGAGTGCGTGCCCGTGATGATCTCCGGCACCGTTACCGACGCCTCCGGCCGCATTCTCTCGGGCCAAACCGTGGAGGCCTTCTGGAACAGCCTGCGCCACGCCAAGCCGATCACCTTTGGCCTGAACTGCGCGCTGGGCGCCGCGTTGATGCGTCCGTACATTGCCGAGCTGGCGAAGATTTGCGACACGGCCGTCTCGTGCTACCCGAATGCCGGCCTGCCCAACCCGATGAGCGACACCGGCTTCGATGAAACGCCTGATGTCACGTCCAGCCTGGTTGACGAGTTTGCATCGGCCGGCCTGGTGAACCTGGTGGGCGGCTGCTGCGGCACAACGCCAGAGCACATCAAGGCGATTGCCGAGCGCGTGGCGAACCGCAAACCGCGCGCATGGCCGGGCCAGTACAAAGAAGCCGCTTGAGCTCAGCCATCGTTCCCGCCATCGACATGACCGCGCGCATCGACAGCACCATTCCCGTGCTGGCCTCGCTGGACCTGCAGGAGTCAGCCCGCTTCTATACGGAGCGGCTTGGCTTCAAGCAGGAACTGATCGCAGACGACTACCTGATCGTCAGCCGCGATGGCGCTGAGATCCATTTCTGGCTGTGCAACGAGCGCCGCATTGCCGAGCACACCTCGTGCTACCTGCGTGTGCCCAGCACGCAGGCCCTGTTTGAAGAATTCACCGCGCGCGGGCTGGAGCTCGCGCCGCCGGCGGTGCGTCCGTGGCGCATGAAAGAGCTCTACGTGATCGACCCGCACGGCAACCTGTTGAAGCTCGGCGAATACGCCGCCGCCTGACCGAACCCCGCACCATCATGACCGACCACTCCATGCGCCCCATGCGTCTTTCGGGCCTCGAACCGTTCAACATCGGCGAGGACACGCTGTTCGTCAACGTCGGCGAGCGCACCAACGTCACCGGGTCCAAGGCGTTCGCGCGCATGATCCTGAACAGCCAGTTCGACGAGGCGCTGGCCGTGGCACGCCAGCAGGTCGAAAACGGCGCGCAAGTCATCGACATCAACATGGACGAGGCGATGCTCGACTCCAAGGCGGCGATGGTTCGCTTCCTGAACCTGATCGCCTCGGAGCCCGACATTGCGCGCGTGCCGATCATGATCGACTCGTCCAAGTGGGAGGTGATCGAGGCGGGCTTGAAGTGCGTGCAGGGCAAGGCGATCGTCAACTCGATCTCGCTCAAGGAAGGCGAAGAACAGTTCGCGCACCATGCCAAGCTGATCAAGCGCTACGGCGCGGCCGCTGTGGTCATGGCTTTCGACGAACAAGGCCAGGCAGACACGTTCGAGCGCAAAACCCAGATCTGCAAGCGCAGCTACGACTTCCTGGTCAACAAGGTCGGCTTCGCGCCGGAAGACATCATCTTCGACCCGAACATCTTCGCGGTCGCTACCGGCATCGAAGAGCACAACAACTACGCCGTCGACTTCATCGAAGCGACGCGCTGGATCAAGCAGAACCTGCCGTACGCGAAGGTGAGCGGCGGCGTGTCGAACGTATCGTTCTCGTTCCGCGGCAATGACGTGGTGCGCGAAGCGATCCACACCGTGTTCCTGTACTACGCGATTCAGGCGGGCATGGACATGGGCATCGTCAACGCGGGCCAGTTAGGCGTGTATGAAAACCTCGACGCCGAGCTGCGCGACCGCGTGGAAGACGTGGTGCTCAACCGCCGCCCGGATGCGACCGATCGCCTGCTGGAAATCGCCGACCGCTACAAGGGCGGCGGCACCAAGCGCGAAGAGAACCTCGCCTGGCGCCAGGAGCCGGTGGAAAAGCGCCTGGCCCACGCGCTCGTGCATGGCATCACCGATTACGTGGTCGAAGACACAGAAGAAGTTCGCCAGAAAATCTTTGCAGCCGGCGGCCGCCCGATCCAGGTCATCGAAGGCCCATTGATGGACGGCATGAACATCGTCGGCGACCTGTTCGGCGCCGGGAAGATGTTCCTGCCGCAGGTGGTGAAATCCGCCCGCGTGATGAAGCAGGCGGTGGCGCACCTGATTCCGTTCATCGAAGAAGAGAAGCGCCAGATTGCAGCGGCCGGCGGCGACGTGCGCTCGCGCGGCAAGATCGTTATCGCCACGGTCAAGGGCGACGTGCACGACATCGGCAAGAACATCGTCACCGTCGTGCTCCAGTGCAACAACTTCGAAGTCGTGAACATGGGCGTGATGGTGCCGTGCAACGACATCCTGGCAAAGGCGAAAGTGGAAGGCGCGGACATCATCGGGCTGTCGGGTCTGATTACACCCTCGCTGGAAGAGATGGCCTACGTGGCCTCTGAGATGCAGCGCGACGAATACTTCCGCGTGAAGAAGATCCCGCTGCTGATCGGAGGCGCGACGACAAGCCGCGTGCATACGGCCGTGAAGATCGCCCCGAATTACGAAGGGCCGGTGGTCTACGTGCCGGACGCCTCGCGCTCGGTGAGCGTGGCGTCGAGCCTGCTGTCGGACGAAGGCGCCGCGCGCTACGTCGAAGAGCTGCATGCGGATTACGACCGCATCCGCACGCAGCACGCCAACAAGAAGGCCCAGCCGATGGTGTCGCTGGCTGCCGCGCGCGCCAACAAGACGAAGATCGACTGGTCGAACTACACGCCGCCCAAGCCCAAGTTCATCGGCCGCCGCGTGTTCCGCAACTACGACCTGAACGAACTCGCACAGTACATCGACTGGGGCCCGTTCTTCCAAACGTGGGACCTGGCCGGCAAATTCCCGGACATCCTCAACGACGAGATCGTGGGTGAATCGGCTCGTCGCGTGTTTTCCGACGGCAAGAGCATGCTCGCGCGGCTGATCGCCGGCCGCTGGCTCACGGCCAACGGCGTGATCGCGCTGCTGCCCGCCAACACCGTCAACGATGACGACATCGAAATCTACACCGACGAATCGCGCTCGGAAGTCGCGCTCACCTGGCGCAACATCCGCCAGCAGAGCGAGCGCCCGATCATCGACGGCGTGATGCGCCCGAACCGCTGCCTGGCCGATTTCATCGCGCCTAAGAGCACCGGCATTGCCGACTACATCGGCCTGTTTGCTGTGACGGGCGGCATCGGGGTGGAAAAGCGCGAGAAGCAGTTCGAAGCGGACAACGACGACTACAGCGCGATCATGCTCAAGGCCCTGGCCGATCGCTTTGCCGAAGCCTTTGCCGAATGCTTGCACGCCCGCGTGCGTCGCGACCTGTGGGGTTACGCGGCGGATGAAACGCTCGACAACGACGCCCTCATCCGCGAGGAATACAAGGGCATCCGCCCCGCGCCCGGCTACCCGGCCTGCCCGGAACACACCGTCAAGCGTGACATGTTCCGCGTGCTGGACGCGCAGGAGATCGGCATGAACCTCACCGAAGCGCTGGCGATGACCCCCGCTGCATCGGTATCCGGCTTCTACCTATCGCACCCGGACAGCACGTACTTCACGCTGGGCAAGATCGGCCAGGATCAAGTGGACGACATGATCGCCCGCAGCGGTGAAGAGCGCGCGTTTGTGGAGCGCGCCCTCGCGCCGAATCTCTGATTCTGTGACAAGACGTTTAAGACATGGTGTGATCCACACTGTGTCTTACGTCCACAAACCCTTATCGGCATTGGCTTTGCTGGGGTTTCAAGAGGGGCGATCCTTACATTACAAAGGCTTACACCCCCTAACAGTCGTAACCGGAAGAGCTCCATAGACTGAACCCATTCACTCAACACACACAGAGTGATGCCGCGACGAATCCTTCGCGTGGCCGTTCAGAACGAAAGGAGTCTCTTCCATGAACAAGCTGCTGATCTCCCTGTCCGCCATCGCCATCGCTGCTGCTTCGGCTTACGCCAACGCGCAAACCCCGTCGGCCGGCGCATCGCTGCAAACCAATGGCACGGCTGCCGTGGCTCCGGCGCAAGGCAATACTGGTGCAGGCCTGAAGGCCGATGTGAAGTCGGACGGCGGCGCCAAGCTGGACACCGAGTCCGCCAAGAGCCAACTGAACACCAAGGCCGAGCACGGCGCCAAGGCCGCGCACGAGCACAAGGCCAAGGCAGAAGCCGGCGTCGACAAGACCGCCGATAAGGTCGGCAAGTCGGTCAGCAAGACGGAAAAGTCGGCGGAGAAGTCGGGCAAGGCTGCCAAGGCTGAGACCACTCCTGGCCTGAGCGCCGACGCCGGCGCAAACGCCACGGCCACTACCCAGACCAAGTAACACTTCACTACGCGGGATAGCTGGGCACAGTCCGGCACATCCTAGCGACCCCGGGGCGGAACTCTTCCGCCCCGTTTTCTTTGGCCGCACGCGCTCAGGCACATGGATTGCTCATTGGCAGGCATCCACATGTTGCGACTCATGCACATTCCCGAGGTCTTTTATGGAAACGCAGACAACTCCCTCTGAGCGCGCCAGCACGAGGAGCCCCGTTTCGGCGCAACAGTCCGATACAATTGCTGTCGTATCGAACCAACAAGCGCAGCGCGCGGAGCCGGGCAGCCCGCCCAGCGCGCTCATAAGGAGCAGCATGATTCGCGTCCTGATTGCGGACGACCACGAGATCGTCCGTGCCGGCCTTCGACAGTTCCTGTCGGAAGAGCGGGACATCGAAGTCGCGGGGGAAGCGGCCAGCGGGGAAGAGGTGATGGAGCAACTCCGCACCGGCGCCTTTGACGTCGTGGTGCTCGACATTTCCATGCCCGATCGCAACGGCATCGACACCCTCAAGCTCGCTCGCCAGCGCCATCCCGATCTGCCGGTGCTAATCCTGTCGACCTTCCCGGAAGACCAGTACGCCATCAATCTGATTCGCGCGGGCGCATCGGGCTATCTGACCAAGGAAAGCGCGCCAGATGAGCTGGTGAAGGCCATTCGCACTGTGTCGCAAGGTCGTCGCTATGTGAGCCCGACGGTGGCCGAACTGCTGATTGGCGGCCTGGAAAAGCCAACCGACCAACCTCTGCACCAGACACTTTCCAAGCGCGAATTCCAGATCTTCTGCAAGTTGGCGCGTGGGCAATCGGTGTCGATCATCGCGGAAGAACTGTTCCTGAGCGTCAAGACGGTGAGCACCTACCGCACGCGGATTCTGGAAAAGATGGGCATGAAATCCAATGCCGATCTGACGTATTACGCCATCAAAAACGGCTTGGTCGAGTAGCACCCGGTTGGGCGCCAAACCGCCTCGGCGCGCCGCAAACCCAACTGGCATGTAGGACAACGCCTGATACCACCTCGGCAACCCGCTGGCTAACATCAACCCATGCTGGATCAAGCCGTCACCCTCTCCACCCGTGGCCTGCGCGTCCTCCTGATTGAGGACTCCCCCGTGCTTCGCGGCATGGTGCTGGAATACCTCAAGGCTTCCGCCTTCGTGGCGACGGTCGAATGGGCAGACACCGAAGACTTGGCGCTGGGCCTTCTCGGACAGGGCCACTACGACGTCGTGATCGTCGACCTGCAATTGCGGCAGGGCAATGGCTTCAAGGTTCTTCAAACGTTGCGCGATCAAGCGTCGCCCAGCGTACGCATCGTCTATACCAACCACGCGCAGGTGCCGACCTACCGGCAGCGCTGCTTTGAGGCAGGCGCAAACTATTTCTTCGACAAATCGCTCGAGCTGGACAAGGTGTTCGAGGTGATCGAAGAGCGCGCTGGCGTCGGCCGCCCCCGCCAGCAAGCCGCCCAGCATTTCCATCCCTGAGATTCTTCGCGCCCGCCGCGTCTGCCGTCGTGGCGCGCGCCCAACGCCATTTCTCACCCCAAGGAGCGTTCGATGAAGACCTTGTGTGCCGCATTTGCAGTCACGTGTATGTTTCTGGCCGGCTGCAACACCATGGCTGGTGCCGGCAAGGACATCCAGACCGGTGGTCAGAAGCTGGAGAACTCGGCCGACAACGCCAAGCAGAAGATGTAAGCCTTCAGCTACACCGGCATCAAAAACAGAAAGCCCCGCGATGGGGCTTTTTGTTTGGGCGTTGGCATCACCCCGGGCGGCTTACACCGTCGCGCCTCCGTGGCCCGGCGCGGGCGTAATACCGCCAGTCAGCGCCTGCATGCCCGACGGTTCGTTGGCCGCACCTCGGTCGAACACGGCATCGCTGGGAGGCAACTCGACGATGATCGTCACGCCGCCGCCAGGCATTGAATCGATGACGAGCGTGCCGCCCAGCGCAATGGCGCGCTGCTCCATCCCCAGCAGCCCGTGATGGCCGACCATGCGGCGCCGCTCGATATCGGCTGGGAAGCCACGGCCGTTGTCGCGCACGCGCAAACGCACGCCCTGGTCATCCACATCGAGCGCCACCGACACCGTGGTCGCATGCGCGTATTTCGATGCGTTGGTCAGCGATTCCTGCACGATGCGATACAACGCGATGGCCGCATCGTCAGTCAGCTTGGGCATGTCGTCGGGCAAGCTCACTTCCGTATGCCAGCCGTTGCGCGTGCCGACGTCCTCCGTCAATTGCGAGAGCGCCTCCACCAAACCCAGGTTAAGCAGGATCGTCGGGCGCAGGTCTTCGATCAGGCGGCGCTTGATCTGGATGCCCTGATCCACGTGCGCCATCACGCGCGTGATCTTTTCGCTTACCGCGGGCTCGCTGGCGTGAATGCGTGAGCGCAGCCAATGCAGATCCATCTTGGTGGCGGTAAGGATGGCGCCCAACTCGTCATGCAGCTCGCGCGCAAGGCGCGTCTTCTCGTCTTCAGTCACGCGCTGCAAGTGGGCGGCCAAGTCGGACAACTGCCGCGTGCGCTCGCGCACCATGCGGTCGAGTTTCTGGCTTTCCTCTTCGGCCATGTCGCGCTCGCGCTCGGTCAGGGCGAGGCGCTTGGCGTGCTGCATGCCCAGCACAACCAGCAGGATGATGTTGACCGCCGTGATCAGCGCAATGCCGTAACGCGACAGCGCCAGATCGCGCTCGGCGTGTTCAAGGCTGCGGGCCACGGTGGCAATCTCACGCTGACGCAGGCGATCCAGACCCTGCCGCACCGCTTCCATCGATGCCTTGCCGAAATCGGTGCGCACAAGATCGAGCGCCACTTCCAGGTCGCGCTTGCCGTAGATGAGCGTGAGTTCCATCTCGGTGAGCTTGCGGCTGACCTGGAGCGCCGTCTCAGAGAACAGCTTGAGCGCGTCCGGATCGTTGGCGTAGTGATCGCGAATTTCTGCCATCAACGCATGGATATGCGGAATGGCCTTGTTGTACGGATCGAGATATTCGTCCTTGCCCGTGAGCAAAAAACCGCGCTGCCCGGCCTCGGCGTTCACCAGCTCGGCAAGCAGTTCGTTGATGGCGGTTTCAGCCTGCTGCGACTGAATCACCTGCCGATAGCCCTGGCTCAGGCGGATGTTGCCCGTCTCCGAGGCAATCAGCACCCCGAGCGTCAGCAGAATGCCGCCGGCGAGCAGCAGAGTGGAGCGCAAGGATGACCGCATGGCATGCAGACCCATAGGAAACGCGTCAAACCGCCCGACGCGGCGCGCGTTGCGTTTGTGTTTTTTTGGCAATTCGGATGATACCGCGTGGGCGCGCCGCGCGACACTTGGGGCGCACCCCGGTCAGGCACGCGATGTGCGTGGGAGTACGCCACAGGGCGCGGGCCTCACGCAATTCACCGCTGCCCTGCATTCCATCCATCCGAACCGGAGACGACAACATGCTGAAATGGGCACTCATCTTCGCCATCATTTCCCTGGTGGCCGGCGTTCTGGGCTTTACCGGCGTTGCCGCAGGCGCGGCGAGTATCGCCAAGGTCCTGTTCTTCATCTTTGTGGTGTTGTTCGTGCTGTTTCTGGTGCTGGGCGTCACGGTCTTCAAAGCCGTCGATTAGTGCAGAAGACCCACGCGGGAGCGCGGCCCGTGTCTTGCTAAACCATTTGGCATGCGGCCCGCTTTCGCAAAAGCCGAAATCGCACCCAAACCAACCGCGCCGCCGGTGCGTGCTTCCCGCGGCGCCACGATGAGGAGCTTCACCATGTCACTCTTTGCTAGCCAACGCGTCCGAAGCCGAATTGACGACGTCAATGATCGCGCGCACCGCGCCATGAACAGTGCCAGCGACGCCGTCGACCACGCCCGCTACGCTGCTCGCCCCGCCGTCGAAGACGTGCAGAGCCTGCTGCGATCGCTCGAAAACGCCATCCATACACTGACCGACGAAGGCAGCACCGAAGCCCGGCGCGCCAGCCGCACGCTGCATGCGCGTGCCGACCAACTGCGCCAAGCCGCCAACGACCGCGCGCAGCAGGCCCGCGAACGCATGGACTGGGCGCTCGATCGCACGGAAGAAACCATTACCGCAGCGCCCTTCAAGTCTGTTGGTGTAGCCGTGGCGATTGGCGCAGCGATCGGGCTGGTCGTGGCGCTGGCCGGCGGCAGCAGCCGACGCGACGCCAGCGAATAAACCCATCCCGCCAATTACCCCGCAGGAGCAACCACATGAGCCGGACCAACGTCGCCGCCCCCTCGGAAAGCGGCTTCCTCACCGACATCAAAACCTTGCGCGAACGTGCCCGTAAGCACATCGAGGAAGGCGCGGTGACCGAAGACTACAAAGCCGATCGGGAGACCGTGCTGCGGCTGCTGAACGAGGCGCTGGCCACGGAGCTGATCTGCGTGCTGCGCTACCGGCGCCATCACTTCATGGCCAAGGGCATCAACGCAGAACCGATCGCCGCAGAATTCCTGGTGCACGCCAACGAGGAACAGGCGCACGCCGACAGCATCGCCACGCGCATCGTGCAACTGGGCGGCGAGCCCAACTTCAACCCCGAAGGCCTGTCCACGCGCAGCCATTCTGAATACGTGCAAGCCGACGGCCTGGTCGACATGATCAAGGAGAACCTGGTGGCCGAGCGGATCGCGATCGACAGCTACCTGGAGATGATCCGCTACATCGGGGATCGAGACCCCACCACCCGGCGGGTACTGGAACAGATTCTGGCCGTTGAGGAAGAACACGCGGACGAACTGTCCGACATGCTCCACGACCAATAACGCAAACGCTGCAGGACGAGACACCGGCCAACGCGCCAGCCCCCTCCCCCGCTCCCGGCCCCCGTGGCCGGATGCCCGGACCGCCCCGTTTGGCGGCCGGGCATTTTTTTTGGGCCTGCCCCCGAAACTCAGACGCCCCAGAGCACGCTGGACTTTTCGACCAGCGATTCTTCCAGCATGTGCAGCAGCGGATAGGCGCGCTGGCCGAGATGCGGCGGCTCTTCTTCGCCGTCTTCGTCCAGCTCGGGCGCCGAGAGTTCGGCCACCTTGATATGTGCCTGGTGCGTGTCATCCTTGATGGCGCGCTTGAGGCGATCGATGGCGTGGGGCATTTCTTCGGGCGTGATGACACCGCGCTCGCCCAGCGTCTTGCCGATCACGCCCAGCAACACCATGGCGAGATCCTTCTGCATCGAGAATTTTTGCGAAGCGTGCGAAGTAAAGGTGATCATGATTTCTTGTTTCCCTTGGTTGGGTGGGGGAGCCGCCGATTGCCATGACTGGGGGCGGATACCTCTGAGACCGCGGCTCACCTGATAAAATTTCGTACTTTTCCCCGAACAACGCAACTGGCGGCGCCAGAACTGGATTTCAATCCATTTCAGCACTGCCGGCGTCATGGTTTCTTTATGCTGCCCTCCCACAAACAGACGATCGCCCAATTGTTGTCCGACGCCGTCGGCTCCCTGCTGCCCGAGGGCCAAGCCCGACCGGAGATCGTCCTGGAGCGCCCCAAGCAGGCCGCGCACGGCGACATCGCCTGCAACGTCGCGCTGCAGCTCGCCAAGCCGCTGGGCACCAACCCGCGCGAGCTGGCCGGCAAGATCGCCGACGCCATCCGCGCCGATGCCCGCGGCCAACGCCTGGTGTCCGCCGTTGAGATCGCCGGCCCCGGCTTCATCAACCTGCGCCTGTCGGCCGCCGCGCGTGCCGACGTGATTGCCGCCGTGTTCGCGGAAGGCGACCGCTACGGCGCCGCCAATACGCATGACGGCGCGCCCGTGCTGGTGGAATTCGTCTCGGCCAATCCGACCGGTCCGCTGCACGTCGGCCACGGCCGCCAAGCCGCGCTGGGCGATGCGCTGGCGAGCCTGCTCGACTGGCAAGGCCACAAGGTCCACCGCGAGTTCTACTACAACGACGCCGGCGTGCAGATTCAGAACCTGGCTGTCTCGGTGCAGGCCCGCGCGCGCGGCTTCAAACCGGGCGACGCCAACTGGCCCGAAGCCGCCTACAACGGCGACTACATCGCCGACATTGCCGCCGATTACCTCGCAGGCAAGACCGTACGCGCCTCCGATGGCGAACCCGTGACGGGTGAGCGCGATGTGGAAAACCTCGAAGCCATCCGCCGCTTTGCGGTGACGTATCTGCGCAACGAACAGGACATCGACCTGCAGGCCTTTGGCGTGAAGTTCGACCGCTACTACCTGGAGTCGTCGCTCTACACCGAAGGCAAGGTGCAGCAGACGGTGGACGCGCTCGTTGCTGCCGGCAAGACGTACGAGCAGGAAGGTGCACTGTGGCTGCGCACGACCGATGATGGCGACGACAAGGACCGCGTCATGCGCAAGTCCGACGGCGCCTACACCTACTTCGTGCCGGACGTGGCGTACCACACGACCAAGTGGGGCCGCGGCTTCAAGCAGGTCATCAACGTCCAGGGCAGCGACCACCACGGCACCATCGCTCGCGTGCGCGCCGGTCTGCAGGGCCTGAACATCGGCATCCCCAAGGGCTACCCCGATTACGTCCTGCACAAGATGGTCACAGTGATGAAGGACGGCGCCGAGGTGAAGATCTCCAAGCGCGCCGGCTCGTACGTGACCGTACGCGACCTCATCGAATGGTCCAACGGTGACGCCGAGAGCGAAGCCGGCGTCGACACCATCCGCGCCTGCGTGGACGCCGGCGAGCCGAACTGGCCTGCACGCTTCACGCGTGGCCGCGACGCCGTGCGCTTCTTCCTGCTGTCGCGCAAGGCCGATACCGAATTCGTCTTCGACGTCGATCTGGCGCTCAAGCAGAGCGACGAAAATCCCGTGTACTACGTGCAATACGCCCACGCGCGCATCTGCTCGGTGTTCGAACGCGCAGGCGTTGACCCTGCTTCGCTCACCAACGCCGATCTGGCTGCGGTGACGGGCCCGGACGTCAGCCCGCAGGCGACAGCCCTGGTGCAACGCCTGGCCGCATTCCCCGACATGCTGGCCGACGCCGCACGCGAACTGGCCCCGCACGCCGTGGCGTTCTACCTGCGCGACCTCGCGGGCGATTTCCACGCGTTCTACAACGCCGATCGCGTGCTGGTCGACGACGAGGCCGTCAAGCGCGCCCGTCTGGCGCTCCTGGCCGCCACGCGTCAGGTGTTGCGCAACGGGTTGGCGGTGATCGGCGTGTCCGCACCGCAAAAGATGTAAACGCGCATGATTTGGCATCACACGGCGCTCTTATAATCGGGCGCTTCTAGAAGGATCGACATGGCACGCAATACGCAATCTTCCCGTGCCCGCTCGCAACGGGGCGGCACGTTTCTGGGTCTGGTGCTGGGCTTGATCGTCGGTTTGGCGATCGCCGTGGTGGTGGCGGTGTACATCACCAAGGCGCCGGTACCCTTCGTGTCGCGTGGCGGCGCACAGCCCAAGCCGAGCGAAGCGGGCAACGTAGTCAACACGCTGCCGACGCCGGTGCAACCCGCGCCGCAAGCCAGCGCCCCGCAGGCGGCGGACCCGAACGCGCCGCTGTGGAGCCGCGTGCCGGCCAAACCGGTCGATCAGGCCGCCGATCAGAACAATCCGCCGCCGGGCATCACCATCCACCCTGCCCAGCCAAGCTCGGCCCCGCAGGTGGCAAGCGCGCCAGGCGCCAAACCGCCCAAGCCGCCGGTCACTGCCTCCAACGAGAAGCCGGTGACGGACCCGATTGCCGAGATTGCTCGCCAGGATGCCGCCAAGACGGGCTATTTCCTGCAAGTTGGTGCTTACAAATCCTCCGAAGACGCTGAGCGCCAGAAGGGCAATCTGGCCATGCAAGGCTTTGAAGCCAAGGTGACGCAGCGCGAGGTGAACGGCGCCACCATGTATCGCGTGCGCCTGGGGCCGTTCAACTCGCTCGACGAGATGACCGCCGTGCGCAGCCGCCTGCAGTCGACAGGCGTGGAATCGTCGGTCATCCGCTTCGCCCGCCAGTAACGTGAAGTCCGCGCGGCCCGCTGTGAACCCGGCGGGCTGTGATCGGTCAGAAACCTGAGATTCAGTTACGCTGACACCCGCGTCGAGCGGCTCGGCACTCGATTTCGCTGGTTTTCCCGTTGCTTCGTCCAGTTAGCCGTCTAATCCGTCGTCCATTCACCATGAAAAAACTCGCTGCTTTCCTGATCGCTCTCGCCACTGGCGCCGGCTTCCTGATGACCGCGCCGGCCAATGCCGCACCCACCGCCGGCAAGGAATACAAAGTGCTGCAAACGCCGCAGCCTGTGCCCGCAGGCAAGATCGAAGTGACGGAGTTCTTCTGGTACGGCTGCCCGCACTGCTATGACTTTGAAAACACCTGGACGGCGTGGGTCGCCAAGCAAGGCAAGGACGTGGTGATCAAGCGCGTGCCGGTGGCCTTCAATGCCAAGCTGGAGCCGCATACCCGCATCTATTACACGCTGGAAGCGCTGGGCAAGCTCGACGCCAAGGACGCCAGCGGCAAGACGCTGCATGACCGCGTGTTCGACCAGTTGCACAAGAACTACCGCTCGATGTCCGAACTGGATGACATCGCTAAGTTCATGGCCGCCAACGGCGTCGACGAGAAGCAGTTCCGCGACACCTACAACTCGTTCAGTGTGAACGCCAATACCAAACGCGCCGCGCAACTGGCCGACCAGTACAAGATCGAAGGCGTGCCGACCGTCGTTGTGCAGGGCAAGTACACCACGTCGCCGGCAGATGCAGGCAGCAACGTGGGCGCTGCTCAGACGCTCGACTACCTCGTCGACCAGGTGCGCAACCGCAAGATGTGACGGGTTGCCGCGTTTCCGGGCATCTTGCCCGGGCGTGACACCGCCATCGACGCCCGCCCCTGTGCGGGCGTTTTTTGTGCGTCGCCCTTCTACACACCAACAGGACATCGACATGAGCGAGATCGTCTTCATCACCGGCGCCTCCAGCGGCATCGGCCAAGCCTTGGCACGTCAGTACGCAGCACAGGGCGCTACGATCGGGCTGGTCGCGCGGCGTGTCGACGCGCTCCATGCGTTTGTGCAGACGCTGCCAGCGGCTCTCCAGGGCCGCTGCCATTGCTACGCCGCCGACGTGCGCAGCGCCGAATCGATGCGCGAGGTGGCCAGCGCATTTATCGCCACGGTCGGGCTGCCCGATGTGGTGATCGCCAACGCCGGCATCTCGGTCGGCACGGACTTGCGCGAACCGGGCGACCTGAAAGCCTTTGCCGCCGTGATGGACACCAACTGGATGGGCGTGCTGAACACGTTCCAGCCGTTCGTCGCGCCGATGCTGGCACGCGCCAAACCCGGGCAGCCCGGCGGCACGCTGGTCGGTATTGCCAGCGTGGCGGGCGTGCGCGGCCTGCCCGGTGCGGCGGCCTACAGCGCCTCCAAATCGGCGGTGATCAAGCTGATGGAGAGTCTGCGCGTGGAGTTCGGCCCACTTGGCTTGCGCGTGGTGACGATCGCCCCCGGCTACATCCAGACGCCGATGACCGAACACAATCCGTATCCGATGCCCTTCCTGATGCCGGTGGACCGCTTCGCGCAGAAAGCCGTGAATGCGATCCGTCGCGGCGTGCGCTTCACGGTGCTGCCATGGCCGATGGGCATCGTCGCCAAGCTGCTGCACGTGCTGCCGCTCGGGCTCTATGACTTTGCGTTTGCGCGCGCTGGGCGCAAACCCCGCAACCCCGAGATTTCGTCATGACTTACACCGATGCGGCTGGCCTCGCGCACGCCCCTGTCGACACCACACCGCGCATCGCCAGCCTGGTCCCTTCGATTACCGATCTGCTGTTCTCGCTCGATCTGGGCGATCAACTGGTTGCCCGCACCGGCTTCTGCATCCACCCGCGCGACGCGGTGCGCAACGTACCGAAGGTCGGCGGCACCAAGACCGTCAAACTCGACAAGTTGCGCGAGCTGGCGCCCACGCACGTCATCGTCAACATTGACGAGAACACGCGCCCGACCGTCGACAAGCTGCGCGAATTCATTCCGCACATCATCGTCACGCATCCTTGCTCGCCGGAAGACAACCTTGCGCTATACCAACTGCTGGGCGGCATCTTCCGCCGCGAGGCGCAGGCGCAAAAGCTGTCCGACGCGCTCACGCAGGAGCTGGAGGCGCTGCGCGGCCGCCACTTCCTGCCGCACCGCGTGCTGTACGCCATCTGGCAAGACCCGTGGATGACGGTATCGCGCGACACGTACATCTCGCGCATGCTCCAGCTCGTGAACTGCCATACGTGGCCGAACGACCCTGCGCCCGTGCAATGCGGCACCGACAAGAGCGGCGATTGCGCTCGTCCCAACCGGCCGGACACGCGTTACCCGACGTTCCGCTGGAGCGATGATGTCGTGCGCAACATCGACTGCGTGCTGCTTTCCACCGAGCCTTACAGCTTTACCGAAGAGCATGTCGACGCGCTGGAAAAGCAGATCGGCAAACCGGTCTATCTCGTCGATGGCGAAATGGTGTCGTGGTACGGCAGCCGCGCGATCGACGGCGTGCGGTACCTGGGGCAATTTGCGAAGACACTGCGTTAGACCTTCCAGCGGCGCACAAAAAAGAACCCGCCAATTGGCGGGTTCTTTGTTGGCCGGAGCGATGCGTTATCGCACAAACCCATAGTCGTACTCCACCTTGGCAATGCGCAGGTGGTACGACGCATACCATTGCTCGCGCCCCAGTTTCTGCGCGGCAAGGTGGTCACTCTGGTTCTTCCACTCGCGAATGGCCTCCAGCGACGACCAATACGACACGGTGATGCCCGGCCGCCCCTGGTCGCCGGCCAGCTCATCGCGTACGGATTCGATGCCGAGAAAGCCCGGCATGCTGCGGCCCAACTCCACCATGCGGTCGGCCATCGCGCCATAGCCGTTGTCGCCGTCGGTGCGCGTGGAGGAAAAAATCACCGCGTAATACGGCGCAGTCGGCGTTTGCGCGGGAAACGGCAGGACGACGGCGCTGTCGTCGAGAACGTCATGCTGGTCAGCCATGGGCGGCTCCGTTGAAAGGCACGGGTTGTTGAGTTTATGCAGCGGCGTGGAATCGAACGATACCGTCCGCGCCGGTTTCGCGCACCAGTTCGCCTTGATGCCACAGCGCGTGCAGGTGGGCAAGCGCCTCGCCCATCGCGAAGGTCATCTGATGCACATCGAACTGGCGCTTGAAGATGACGTTGACGATGTCCCGGGCGGATTGCGGCGCGGCCTTGCACGCAGCCAACGTTTCGGCCAGCCGGTCCGCATGGTGGTCGCGCAGTTGCCGGATGCGCGTATGCAGCCCGCGGAACGGTCGACCGTGCGACGGCAGAATCAGCACGTCGGCCGGCAGCGGTTCGTACTTGCCCAGCGAATCCAGATACAGCGTGAGCGAATCCGCTTCAGGCTCCAGATCGAACACGCTCACGTTGGTGGAGATGCGCGGCAAAACCATGTCGCCGGAAATCAGCACGTTGGCATCTTCACTGTAGAGCGCGACATGCTCGGGCGCGTGGCCGAAGCCGGTGATGACACGCCACTTGTGCGCGCCGATGGCGACGACATCGCCATCCATCAGGCGACGGTACTGGCTCGGCACGCCGGGCACGAGCGTGCTGTAGTAATCCTTGCGGTTGCGGATGCCTTCGATGGAGGTCGGGTCCGTCAAGCCGTGGCGCTCGAAATGGCGCGCGGCAAATTCGCCGCCGGCGTTCGATGCGCCGGTGCCGCCCACCAGCATGCGCGCGAAGGCGTAGTCGCCCAGGCTCATCCACAGGCGCACGTTCCAGCGTTTCTCATCGCCGCCTTCGCACAGCCAGCTCGAGAGGCCAACGTGGTCCGGATGGCAGTGCGTGACCAGCACGCGCAGCACCGGCAGGCCGTCCAGGTGGTTCGTGAAAATGCTTTCCCAATACCCGCGGATCGCTTCGTGGTTGATGCCGCAATCGATGATCGTCCAGCCGTCCTGCCCGTCCTGCCGATCACGCAGCAGCCAGAGGTTGATGTGATCGAGCGCAAACGGCAGCGGCATGCGCAGCCAGTAGACGCCGGGGGCGACTTCAAACCGCGTGCCGCCTTCGGGAAGCGTGTCGCCAAAGGGATAGTCGAGTTGGTGTTCGAGCGCGTTCATGGGAATGTGGTCTCGGTCGCCGCCTTGAGCTGCTGTGCGGCGGTCTCTGCGATTGCGGTTTGGCGCCATTGACGCTAACGTAAACGTCAATTCGCCGCCGGTCATCCATCTTAAGCGAAAACTTAATGTCGCTGGCCGGCGTGCATGCGCAATCACACCTCTGCCGTTACTCCGTTCCCCGCCGTATGTCTGCCTCTACTCCGTCTGCCGCCGCCGCGCTTGCCGCCGATCTTGAATCGGGCGATGCCGGCGAGCTTGCCGACGCAAGCTTCACCATCACCGATCTTGCACGCGAGTTCGACATCACGCCGCGCGCCATCCGCTTCTACGAAGACCAGGGCCTGCTGGCGCCGGATCGCCAAGGCCCGGGCGGGCGTCGCCGGGTGTATTCGGCCGGCGAGCGCACTCGCCTGAAGCTGACCTTGCGCGGCAAGCGGCTCGGCCTGTCGCTGGGCGAGATCAAGGAGATCCTGGATCTGTATGAATCGCCGCGCGATACGGTGCCGCAGCTGGAGCGCTTCCTGGCGTCGCTGGCGCAACACCGTGCGGTGCTTACGCAGCAACTGGAAGACCTGAACGCCCAACTGGCCGAGATCGACCAGCACGAACGCCAGTGCCGCCGCCTGCTGGAAGATGCGCAGGCCGGCACGGGCAAGCCGCCCAAGCGACGCAAGGCCGCCTGATTCCGCAAATCTACGTAACGGCCGATCATTGACGTTTACGTAAACGTCAATACAATACGCAACACCTTGAAGCACCCTTCCGGCACCGGTGCGTCCGCCACAAGCGGCGTGCACCGCACAGCGCCAGACCACTTACCCGAGACAACGCGGCTTGGACCGCGCCCAAGGAGACCACCATGATTGATCTGCCCGGCCTGAAATTCGACTTGGGCGAAGACATCGAGATGCTGCGTTCGGCTGTGCGCGATTGGGCGCAGGGTGAACTGGCACCGCGTGCCGGCGAAATCGACCGCACCGACCAGTTCCCGATGGACGCATGGCGCAAGATGGGCGAGCTGGGCGTGCTCGGCATCACGGTGGCCGAGGAATACGGCGGCGCCAACATGGGCTACCTGGCGCACATGATCGCCATGGAAGAAATCAGCCGCGCATCGGCGTCGGTGGGCCTGTCGTATGGCGCGCACTCGAACCTGTGCGTGAACCAGATCCACCGCAACGGCACGGCGGATCAGAAGGCCAAATACCTGCCCAAGCTGGTTTCGGGCGAATGGGTCGGTGCCCTCGCGATGAGCGAGCCGAATGCCGGCTCCGACGTCGTCAGCATGAAACTGCGTGCGGAGCTGAAAGGCGACCGCTACGTGCTCAACGGCACCAAGATGTGGATCACCAACGGCCCCGACTGCGACGTGCTGGTCGTCTACGCCAAGACCGAGCCTGAACTGGGCGCGCGCGGCATGACGGCGTTCATCGTCGAAAAGGGCATGAAGGGTTTCTCTGTTGCGCAGAAGCTGGACAAGCTCGGCATGCGCGGCTCGCACACCGGCGAGCTGGTGTTCGAGAACGTGGAAGTGCCGGTGGAAAACATCCTCGGCCAGGAAAACGGCGGCACCAAGGTGCTGATGAGCGGTCTGGATTACGAGCGCGCGGTGCTCTCCGGCGGCCCGATCGGCATCATGCAAGCCTGCATGGACGTGGTCACGCCGTACATCCACGACCGCAAGCAGTTCGGCCAGAGCATTGGCGAATTCCAGCTCATCCAGGGCAAGATGGCCGACATGTACACCACGCTGCAGGCGTGCCGCGCGTACCTGTACACGGTGGGCAAGAACCTTGACTCGCTGGGCCGCGACCATGTGCGCCAGGTGCGCAAGGACTGCGCTGGCGTGATCCTCTACACCGCCGAGAAGGCCACCTGGATGGCCGGCGAAGCCATCCAGATCCTGGGCGGCAACGGCTACATCAACGAATTCCCGGTCGGCCGCCTGTGGCGCGACGCCAAGCTGTACGAAATTGGCGCCGGCACGTCGGAAATCCGCCGCATGCTGATCGGTCGGGAGCTGTACGCAGAGACGATGTAACGGGCGGGAGCAGGCGGGCTGGTGGCACGGGGCCATCAGCCAAACGGATAAGGAGGCGCAACGGTTTCAGGACGCGAACACGGCACCGAAGACCATACAATCTAGGTCTGCCTGGTTTGCTGGTTTTGCCGCTTCCCTGCTCCTCCCCGCGCACACGCCATGTCCCATTTCCCCAAGCTCCTCTCGTCGCAGATCGCCTTTGACGTCGCCCGCACGATGCTCGACGGCTTCGACAAGCACTACCGCTTGTTCCGCGAGGTCAGCGTACAGGCCAAGACCGCGTTTGAGACCGGGGACTGGGGCGGCCTGCAGCAACTGCAGCGCGATCGCATCGCCTACTACGACGAGCGCGTGCGCGAAGCGTCGGTCATCCTCGAAGACGAATACGACGCCGAGAACATCGACGACGAAATCTGGCGCCAGATCAAGCTGCACTACATCGGCCTGCTGACCAACCATCACCAGCCGGAATTGGCCGAGACCTTCTTCAACTCGGTGTGTACGCGCATCCTGCATCGTTCGTACTTCAACAACGATTTCATCTTCGTGCGCCCGGCCATCTCGACGGAGTACATCGAGAACGAAGAGTCGCCCACCAAGCCGACGTACCGCGCTTACTACCCCGGCACACGCGACGGCCTGGGCCCCTGCTTCGAGCGCATTGTCCACAACTTCCAGCTCAACGCGCCGTTTGAAGATCTGGAACGCGATATCGGCTACGTCGTGCGCGCGGTGGGCGAGCACTTTGGCGATTTCCGCATCGCGCCGAATTTCCAGATCCATGTGCTGTCGTCGCTGTTCTTCCGCAACAAGGCGGCGTACATCATCGGACGCGTGATCAACGGCGACAAGACATTCCCGCTGGCCGTGCCGATGCTGCGCAATGCCGCGGGCCAGCTCTCGCTCGACACGGTGCTGCTGCGGCAGGAGCAACTGCTGATCCTGTTCTCGTTCACGCACTCGTATTTCATGGTGGACATGGAAATTCCGTCCGCCTACGTGACCTTTCTGCGTGACCTGATGCCGCGCAAGCCGCGCGCCGAAATCTATACCTCGCTCGGCCTGCAGAAGCAGGGCAAGAACCTGTTCTATCGCGACTTCCTGCATCACCTGCAGCATTCGTCGGACAAATTCATCATCGCGCCGGGCATCAAGGGCCTCGTGATGCTGGTGTTCACGCTGCCGTCGTACCCGTACGTGTTCAAAGTCATCAAGGACTACTTCCCGCCGCCCAAGGAAACCACGCGCGAGCTGATCAAGAGCAAGTATCAGTTGGTGAAGCGCCACGACCGCGTCGGGCGCATGGCGGATACGCTGGAGTATTCCGACGTGTCCTTCCCGCTCTCGCGCTTTGACGACGACCTCATCAAGGAACTGGAGAAGCACGCGCCCTCGATGGTCGAATACCAGCGCAGCGAAGACGGCAGCGAAGAGATCGTCATCCGGCACGTCTACATCGAGCGCCGCATGACGCCGCTGAACATCTGGCTGCAGGAAGGCACCGATGCGCAGGTCGAACACGGCATCATCGAATACGGCAACGCCATCAAGGAACTCATCGCCGCGAACATCTTCCCGGGCGACATGCTGTACAAGAACTTTGGCGTGACGCGCCACGGCCGCGTGGTCTTCTACGACTACGACGAGATCGAATACCTCACCGACTGCAACGTCCGCACCGTGCCCGAGCCGCGCACGGAAGAAGAGGAAATGTCCGGCGAGGTCTGGTACAACGTCGGCCCGCACGACATTTTTCCGGAGACGTACCGCACGTTTCTGCTGGGCGATCCGCGCGTGCGTGAAGCCTTCCTCAAACACCACGCGGACTTCTTCGAAGCGTCCATGTGGCAGGGATACAAGGAGCGCCTGCTCTCCGGGCAGATGCACGATTTCTACGCGTATGACGCAGCGGAACGCTTCGCCAATCGCTACGGCGCGAGCGCGCCCGACAACGCAGCGCAAGACAACACGACGGTGCAGCAGCGCGCCGCCGCTTAACCCCTTCAACACGACGGGAAGCCATGCCACATCGCATCAAAGAACTGTTTGAGAACAACCGGAAATGGGTCGAGCGCGTCCACGCTGAAGACCCGGATTTCTTCTCCAACCTGGCCAACCAGCAGAACCCGGAATACCTCTGGATCGGTTGCTCGGATTCGCGCGTGCCTGCCAACCAGATCATCGGTCTGCCGCCGGGCGAGGTGTTTGTCCACCGCAACATCGCCAACGTGGTGGTGCACTCTGACCTGAACTGTCTGTCGGTGCTGCAGTTTGCGGTGGAAGTGCTGAAGATCCGGCACATCACGGTGGTGGGCCACTACGGCTGCTCGGGTGTGAAGGCAGCGTTGACGAAGCAACGTTTCGGGCTGGCCGACAACTGGATTCGTCACGTGCGTGACGTGGCCGAGCAACACGAAACGTATCTCGGTACGGTGGTCCGCGAGCAAGATCAGCATGACCGGCTGTGCGAGCTGAACGTGATTCACCAAGTCAACAACGTGTGCCTGACGACGATCGTGCAGGACGCATGGGATCGCGGGCAGCCGCTGACCGTTCACGGTTGGATTTACGGCGTGAAGGACGGGATGTTGCGCAATCTGGGAATGGCGGCGAGTTCCAATGAGGAACTGCATGCTCAGCTGGGTGAGGCTTGGCTGAATTATGGGAAGGAAGGGAGTACGCCTAGCCCGGTGGGGTTCTGATTTTTTTCTTGGATTTTTGGGTTGTGGTTCACCCCTGTTTCATCCCCTGCCGGGGCTGACTCACTTTCTTTGTCTTGCCAAAGAAAGTAAGCAAAGAAAGGCGCGCCCGAGATGGCGAAAGATTCCTTGAATTTATGTCGCAAGGAGGGAGGAGAGGCAAACTCGCTGCGCTCAAACAGCCTCCCCTCTTTTTCCTCCCTGCAACAGAAATTCAAGGCGCCATCTAGGGCAAGGTACGGCTACACCATCGCAGCACAAACGCAGTAGTGGGTACGCGGCAAGACGCGGAGCGAAGCAAACGGCAACACAGCAACAAGCAAGGGCCTGACAGAGCATGCACACCAACGATTTGGCCGTTGACGTTCCTGCCCTAGATGGCGCCTTGAATTTTCGTAAGCGGGCGGAAGCAAGACGGGAAACTGTCTGAGCGAAGCGAGTTTTTCCCGTCTCCGCCCGGTTACACAAATTCAAGGAAGGGGTCGCCATCTCGGGCGCACCTTTCTTTGCTTACTTTCTTTGGCAAGACAAAGAAAGTGAGTCGGCCCCGGCAGGGGACGATACGCAGATGGACCACCAAGGCCCACGCAAAAAGCAAGAGACACACAACCCCTGCACCACAAGTGCAGAACCTGTCCCAAGCACAGTTCCAGGAGATTGCAGCAATGTCCGACCGCATCGTCATCGCTTCCGCCGCCCGCACCCCGATGGGCGCCTTCCAGGGCGAACTCGCCAGCCTCACCGCTCCGCAACTCGGCGCCGCCGCCATTCGCGCGGCAGTCGAGCGAGCGGGCTTGAAACCGGAACAGATTGAAGAAGTCATCATGGGCTGCGTTCTGCCTGCGGGGCAGGGGCAAGCGCCGGCGCGCCAAGCCGCATTGGGCGCTGGCCTGCCGCTGTCAGTCGGCTGCACCACGGTCAACAAGATGTGTGGTTCGGGCATGCGCGCCGCCATGAATGCGTACGACGCGCTGCTCGCGGGGTCGCTGGATGTTGTGGTTGCGGGCGGCATGGAAAGCATGACCAACGCGCCGTACCTGATCCCGAAAGGCCGCGGCGGCTACCGCATCGGTCACGGCATGATCTACGACCACATGATGCTTGACGGCCTGGAAGATGCCTACGAGCGTGACGAAAAAGGCGGGGGCCGCGCCATGGGTACCTTCGGCGAGGACTGTGCCGAGAAGTACGGCTTCACGCGCGAGGCCCAGGACCACTTCGCGATGACGTCCGTGCGCCGCGCGCAAGAGGCCACCGAATCCGGCGCGTTCCGCTGGGAGATCACGCCCGTTACCGTGTCGAGCAAAGCCGGTGACACCGTTATCGACACCGATGAAGGCCCGCGCCGCATCAAGGTCGACAAGATCCCCTCGCTCAAGCCCGCGTTCAAGAAAGACGGCACGGTGACGGCCGCGTCGTCTTCGTCGATCAACGATGGCGCGGCTGCGCTGGTGATGATGCGCGAATCGACTGCCAAGCAACTCGGCATCACGCCGCTCGCTGTGATGCTGGGCCACACCACGCACGCGCAAGCGCCGGGCTGGTTCACCACGGCGCCGGTCACGGCCATCGACAAGCTGTTCAAGAAACTCGACTGGAACTCGGGCAACGTCGATCTGTTCGAGATCAACGAGGCGTTTGCCGTGGTGCCGATGGCTGCCATGCACGACCTGAATATCCCCCACGAAAAGGTGAACGTGAACGGCGGTGCGTGCGCGCTGGGCCATCCGATCGGCGCGTCTGGCGCGCGCTTGATCGCGACGCTGCTGGGCGCCCTGCAACACCGCGGCGGCAAGCGCGGCGTGGCAAGTCTGTGCATCGGCGGCGGCGAAGCCACGGCCGTCGGCATCGAACTCTACTAAGGCAAGCGCATGACGAACGCAACGTCCCGCCGCACACGCATCGCGCTCATCCTGGGCGCGTCGCGCGGCATCGGTCTGGAAACCGTCAAACAATACCGTGCGGATGGCTGGCGCGTGATTGCCACCGTCCGCTCGCAAGAAGCGGCAGAAGAATTGCAGGCGCTGGGCGCGGAAACGCACGTGCTCGATCTGACCGACACCAATGCCGTTGCCGGCCTGGCGTGGAAGCTGGACGGCGAAGCGCTGGACGTGGCGATCTACGTGGCGGGCATCTACGGCCCGCGCACGCAGGGCGCCACGCCCGTCAGCCAGGCGGATTTCGATGCCGTGATGCACACCAACGTGTGGGGTCCGATGAGCGTGCTACCCGCCGTGCTGCCGATGGTGGAGGCGGGACGCAACGACGCAGAAGAACCTGGCGGCGTGCTTGCTGTCATCTCCAGCCGCATGGGCAGCATCGGCGACATGGCCGGCAATGGCGGCTGGCTGTATCGCGCCAGCAAGGCGGCGGTGAATGCCGTGCTGCGCGCGGTGTCGATTGATGCCAAGCACGCCACCTGCCTGACCTTCCACCCCGGCTGGGTACAGACGGACATGGGCGGCGCGGGCGCGGCCATCACGCCGCAGGAGAGCGTGGCCGGTATCCGCCGCGTGATTGCCGGTGCCACGCGCGCCGACAACGGCGGGTTCCGCAACTACGACGGCAGCGTCATTGAATGGTGAGGCCGGAACGATGCTGCTGACCCAAGAGCAAGAGATGATTCGCGACGCCATCCGCACCTTTGTGCGCGAGGCGATCGTGCCGCATGCGGCGGCATGGGACCGCGAAGCGACGTTCCCGAAAGACGTGCACCGCCAGTTGGGCGAGCTGGGCGCTTATGGCGTGGCCGTGCCGGAAGAACTAGGCGGCGCGGGGCTCGACTACCTGTCGCTGGCGCTGATCCTGGAAGAAATTGCTGCCGGCGACGGTGGCACCTCCACCGTCATCAGCGTGAACAACTGCCCCGTGTGCAGCATGCTGATGGCGTTTGCGAATGACGCACAGAAGCAGCGGTGGCTCGCGCCGCTGGCGCGCGGCGAGATGCTTGGCGCGTTCTGCCTGACCGAGCCGCATGTCGGCTCCGATGCATCGGCGCTGCGCACCACGGCCGTGCGCGATGGCGACCACTGGGTCTTGAACGGCGTGAAGCAGTTCATCACCAGCGGCAAGCATGCCGACGTGGCCATCGTCATGGCCGTGACCGACAAGGCAGCAGGCAAGCGCGGCATCAGCGCGTTCCTGGTGCCGACCAACACGCCCGGCTACATCGTCGCGCGGCTCGAAGACAAGCTCGGCCAGCATTCATCCGACACGGCGCAGATCGTGTTTGAAGACTGCCGCATCCCCGCCGATTGCCTGCTGGGCGAAGAAGGCGCGGGCTACAAGATGGCGCTGTCCGGGCTGGAAGGCGGGCGCATCGGCATTGCCGCGCAGAGCGTGGGCATGGCGCGTGCGGCTTTCGAGGCCGCGCTGGCGTACGCCAAGGAGCGCGAAAGCTTCGGCCAGCCGCTGTTCGCGCATCAGGCCGTGCAGTTTCGCCTGGCCGAGATGGCCACGCGCGTAGACGTCGCACGACAGATGGTCTGGCATGCCGCCAGCCTGAAAGACGCCGGGCTACCGTGCCTGAAAGAGGCGGCCATGGCCAAGCTCAACGCCAGCGAGATGGCCGAGCGCGTCTGCTCCGATGCCATCCAGGTCTTCGGCGGTTACGGCTACGTCAACGACTTTCCGGTGGAGCGCATCTACCGCGACGTGCGCGTGTGCCAGATCTACGAGGGCACGAGCGATATCCAGAAAATCCTGATCGCCCGCGCGCTGGCGTAGGCGGTCTCAACTCTCAACGCAATAGGCATGACCGCAGTGACTTCCCCCGTTTCGAACCACCCGCGCTTTGACGCGATCCTCTTCGATTGCGACGGCGTGCTGGTCGACAGCGAACCCCTTGTCAACCGCCTGATCTGGGAGATGTTGACCGAGCTTGGCATCAGCATCAGCCCGGAAGATTCCATCAAGCGCTTCCTCGGCAAGGCCATTCGCGAAGAACTGGACGCGATTGCCGAGATGCGCGGCGAACCGCTGCCGCCGAACTGGTTGTCCACCTTCCACGCGCGCCGCAACGCGCTGCTCGAAGCCGAGGTGGAAGCCGTGCCGCATATCGCGCACGCCATCGACGTGCTCTCCAGGCTGGGCCTGCCGATGGCGGTGGCCTCGGGCGCCGATCGCACGAAGGTTGAGCTGCAGCTCAACCGCACCGGGCTGATCGAGCACTTCCAACCCACGGACGTGCGCATCTTCTCGGCTACCGAGGTTGCGCGCAGCAAGCCCGCACCCGATGTGTATCTGCTGGCCGCCAGCAGCCTGGGGGTATCGCCGTCGCGTTGCCTGGTGATTGAAGACAGCCCCACGGGCGTCACCGCAGGGCACGCTGCCGGCATGACGGTGCTGGCATACGCCGGCCGCAATGCGCCGGGCCCGCTGATCGCCGCCGGTGCGACGCGCGCGTTTACCGACATGCGCGAGCTGCCGGAGTTGTTGGCCTGATGCCAGCCGCACAAACCAGGCCCATCGGCCCTGCCGACGCTTGCCCCTGCGGCAACGGCGCCTATGCGCGCTGCTGCGGCCCCTTCCATGCGGGCGACGCCGTGCCGGCGACGGCCGAGCAGCTCATGCGCTCGCGCTACAGCGCCTATGTGCTGGGCGACACGGCGTACCTGCGCCGCACGTGGCATCCGTCCACCTGCCCTGTCGACCTGGAAACCAGCGAAGCCGAGGCCGCCGCCACGCGCTGGCTCGGCCTGGACGTCAAGCGCCACACGCCGCAAGACGCCACGCACGCGACGGTGGAATTCGTCGCGCGCTACAAGGTGGGCGGGCGCGCGCATCGCCTGCACGAAACCAGCCGCTTCGTCCGCCTGGACGCAAGCGGCGCTGAATCCGCCGAAGGCCGTTGGCTGTACGTCGACGGCACCTTCCCTGACTGAACCGCACCGACCTTCTTGCACTGCTGCCATGCCGACGCTAGAGACCAAGCTGAACCCCCGCGCTGAAGAATTCAAGGCCAACGCCGATGCCATGCGCGCGCTCGTCGCCGACTTGCGCGACAAGGTTGCACGCATCGCCCAGGGCGGCGGTGAAGACGCCCGCGCCAAGCACCTCGCCCGCGGCAAGCTGCTGCCGCGTGACCGCGTGCAGCAACTGCTCGACCCCGGCACGCCGTTCCTGGAGTTCTCTCAGATGGCGGCGTACGGCATGTACGACGATGCCGCGCCGGGCGCCGGCATCATCACCGGCATCGGCCGCATCTCGGGGCAGGAATGCGTGATCGTCTGCAACGACGCCACGGTCAAGGGCGGCACGTATTACCCGATGACGGTGAAGAAGCACCTGCGCGCGCAGGAGATCGCCGAGCAGAACCACCTGCCCTGCGTCTACCTCGTCGATTCGGGCGGCGCCAACCTGCCGAACCAGGACGACGTGTTTCCTGATCGCGATCACTTCGGCCGCATCTTCTACAACCAGGCCAACCTGTCGTCGAAGGGCATTCCGCAGATCGCGGTGGTGATGGGCTCGTGCACCGCGGGCGGCGCGTATGTGCCGGCCATGAGCGACGAGTCGATCATCGTCAAGGAACAGGGCACGATCTTCCTGGCGGGTCCGCCGCTGGTGAAGGCCGCGACCGGCGAAGTGGTGAGCGCTGAAGACCTCGGTGGCGCCGATGTGCACACGCGGCTGTCCGGCGTGGCAGATTACTTCGCCAACAACGATTCGCACGCGCTGGCGCAAGCCCGCAGCATCGTCGCGCACTTGAACCGCCGCAAGCCCGAGCAGGTGCAGATTCATGCGCCGGTCGAACCGCGCTACGCAGCCGAAGAGCTCTACGGCGTGATCCCGACCGACACGCGCAAGCCGTTCGACGTGCGCGAAGTCATTGCCCGCATCGTCGACGATTCCGCTTTTGACGAGTTCAAGGCGCGCTACGGCACGACGCTGGTCTGCGGCTTTGCGCGCATCTGGGGTTACCCGGTCGGCATCATCGCCAACAACGGCATCCTGTTTTCGGAGGCGGCGCTCAAGGGCGCGCACTTCATCGAGCTGTGCTGCCAGCGCAAGATCCCGCTGGTGTTCCTGCAGAACATCACGGGCTTCATGGTCGGCCGCAAATACGAGAACGAAGGCATCGCCAAGAACGGCGCGAAGATGGTGACGGCGGTGGCGACGGCGCAGGTGCCGAAGTTCACGGTCATCATCGGCGGCTCGTTTGGGGCGGGCAACTACGGCATGTGCGGCCGGGCGTATTCGCCGCGCTTCCTGTGGATGTGGCCGAACGCGCGCATCTCGGTGATGGGCGGCGAACAGGCCGCAAGCGTGCTCGCCACGGTACGCCGCGACGGCATCGAGGCCAAGGGCGGCCAGTGGAGCGCGGATGAAGAAGCCGCCTTCAAGGCACCGATCCGCGACCAGTACGAGCGCCAGGGCCACCCGTACTACGCCAGCGCGCGCCTGTGGGATGACGGCGTGATCGACCCGGCCGACACGCGCAGCGTGCTGGGCCTCGGGCTGTCGGCCAGCCTGAACGCGCCGATCGGCGATATGAACTTCGGCGTGTTCCGCATGTAAGCGGGCCGCCCATCGACCAGGGAATTTGCAGTGAACAGCATCACCGCGCGAACGTGGCGCAGCGCCTGGGCAGCCGTCGGCTGCGCGCTGCTGCTTGCGGCCGCGCATGCAAGCGAGACCGCCTCTTCCGGCATCAGCGAGACCATCGTGGAGGTGCCCAAGTCTGCGGGCATCTTCACGCTCAAGCTGGAGACGACCGTCTACAAGCCGGCCGGCGACGGCCCGTTCCCGCTCATCGTGCTCAACCATGGCAAGGCGCGCGGCAAGGCGGCATTCCAGGCGCGTGCCCGTTACAGCGAGCAGGCTGCGGCACTGGTCGCACGCGGCTACGTGGTGGCCATTCCGATGCGGCAGGGGTTTTCCAAATCCGGCGGCGCGTACATCGGCAGCGGTTGCAACGTGGAAGCCAACGGCATCATCCAGGCCGAAGACGTGGTGGCCACGCTCGACTACATGACCGCGCAGCCGTACGTGGACCGCAACCGCATCGTCGTCATGGGCCAGTCGCATGGCGGCCTGACCACGCTGGCCTTCGGCACCATCGCCTACCCCGGCGTGCGTGGGCTGGTGAACTTTGCCGGTGGCCTGCGCAACGACACCTGCGTCGATTGGGAAGGCAACCTCGTGCGCGCCTTCGAGACGTACGGCCGCCAGTCACGCTACCCCTCGCTCTGGTTTTACGGCGACAACGACAGCTACTGGCCAACGCCGATGCCCGACAAGATGTTCGCGGCCTACACCGGTGCCGGCGGCAAAGGCCGGCTGGTGGATTTCGGCAACTTCAAGAGCGACTCGCACGGCATGTTTGCAAGCCATGCAGGGCTTGCCATCTGGCTGCCGCAGGTCGACGCCTTCCTGCGCGAACTCGGCCTGCCCGCAGGCCCGGTTCAAGCGGCGGCCCCCGGCAGCAACGCTGAAGCCTCCGGCGCAGACGACCCCAAGTCCGACACCAACAAGGACCCCGAATGAACGCTTTCGAGACCCTCGCCTTCGCCCAGCACGGCGCCGTCGCCACGCTCACGCTCAACCGGCCGGACGTGCGCAACGCCTTCAACGAGACCGTCATCGCCGAGCTGACCGGCGCGTTCCGCGCGCTGGCCGATGAGCCGAGCGTGCGCGCCATCGTCCTGTCCGGCAATGGCCCCGCCTTCTGCGCGGGCGCCGACCTGAACTGGATGAAGAAGATGGCCGGCTACTCGGATGACGAAAACCGCGCCGACGCGCTGCGCCTGGCCGAAATGCTGCGCGCCATCTACACGTGCCCCAAGCCCGTGATCGCGCGCGTGCAGGGCGATACGTACGCCGGCGGCGTCGGCCTGGTCGCCGCGTGCGACATCGTCGTTGCTGTCGACACGGCCAACTTCTGCCTGTCGGAAGCGAAGCTCGGCTTGATTCCGGCCACCATCAGCCCGTATGTGATCCGCGCCCTGGGCGAGCAGGCGTCGCGCCGCTACTTCATCACCGCAGAACGCTTTTCGGCTGCCGAAGCCCATCGCCTCGGCCTCGTGCATGAACTGGTGAGCGCAGATGCGCTCGACGCCAAGGTGGCTGACATCACCGCTGCGCTCGTCGCCAACAGCCCGAACGCCGTGCGTGAGAGCAAGCGCCTCGTGCGCGAGGTGTCTGGCGCCGCGGTCAATGACGCCTTGCTGGCGGATACCGCTGAGCGCATCGCCGCCATCCGCGCCTCGGAAGAAGGCCGCGAAGGCGTGCAAAGTTTTCTGGGCAAGCGCAAGCCGAACTGGCTGCTGCCGGCCTGATCCGCATAACAACGAAACCACGCATCACTTGAAGGAAGTCCTCATGCAATCCACTCCGCTCAACTTCGTTCCGAACGCCGCCAAGGCGCCCGTCACGCCGAGCCAGGCGCCCGACGCGCGCTGGAGCCGCGAAGCCATCGAAGCGCTGTTCGCGCTGCCGTTCAACGACCTGCTGTTCCAGGCGCAGCAGGTGCACCGCGCCAACTTTGATGCGAATGCGGTGCAGCTTTCGACGCTGCTGTCCATCAAGACTGGCGGCTGCCCGGAAGATTGCTCGTACTGCCCGCAATCGGCCCGCTACGACACCGGTGTCGAGGCTGAAAAGCTGATGCCGATCGACGCCGTGCTCGAAGCCGCGTCGCGCGCCAAGCAAAACGGCGCAAGCCGCTTCTGCATGGGTGCAGCCTGGCGCAACCCGAAGCCGCATCAGCTTGATGCCGTGGCCGACATGGTGCGCGGCGTGAAGGCAATGGGGCTGGAGACATGCGTGACGCTGGGCATGCTCAAGCAGGAACAGGCCGCGCAACTGAAGGACGCGGGCCTGGATTACTACAACCACAACCTCGATACCGCGCCCGAGTTCTACGGCGAGATCATCACCACGCGCACGTATCAGGACCGGCTCGATACGCTGGAGCACGTGCGTGACGCTGGCATCAACGTGTGCTGCGGCGGCATCGTCGGCCTCGGTGAATCCGTGCACGAGCGTGCAGGCCTGATCGCAGAGTTGGCGAATATGGAGCCGTATCCGGACTCGGTGCCCATCAACAACCTTGTGAAGGTGGAAGGCACCCCGCTGGCGGGCAACGAAGAACTGGATCCGTTTGATTTCGTGCGCACGATTGCGGTGGCGCGCATCACGATGCCCAAGGCGATGGTGCGGCTCTCCGCTGGCCGTGAGGCGATGGACGATGCGCTGCAGGCGCTGTGCTTCATGGCGGGCGCCAACTCGATCTTCTATGGCGAGAAGCTGCTGACGACGGATAACCCGGAGGCGGATGCAGATCGGAAGCTGCTGGCGCGGTTGGGGATGCGGGTGGAGGTGCAGGATCACATGCACCATGAATCGCATGCAGGGGCGCAGTCTTCGCATTGTCATATCGACATTACGCCTGCGGACTGATGCTTTGTTGTGGGGGTGGGTCTTGGTTTTTTGTTGGTGGTCTGCCTCCCTTTCGTCCCCTGCCGGGGCCGACTCACTTTCTTTGTCTTGCCAAAGAAAGTAAGCAAAGAAAGGCGCGCCCGAGATGGCGAAGGATTCCTTGAATTTATGTCGCAGAGAGGGAGAGGAGGCAAACTCGCTTCGCTCAGACAAGCCTCCTCTCTTTTTCCTCTCTGCAACAGAAATTCAAGGCGCCATCTAGGGCATCAACGGCAACACCATCGCAGTGCAAACGTGGTGGTGGGTAGTTGGAAACGGCGAGCGAAGCAAAGCATCACACAGCAACAAGCAAGAGCCTGACAGCGCATGCACACCAACGGTTTGGCCGTTGACGTTCCTGCCCTTGATGGCGCCTTGAATTTGTGTAAGCGGGCGGAAACAAGATGGGGAACTGTCTGAGCGCAGCGAGTTTTCCCCATCTCCGCCCGGTTACACAAATTCAAGGAAGGGGGTCGCCATCTCGGGCGCGCCTTTCTTTGGTTACTTTCTTTGGCAAGACAAAGAAAGTGACTCAGCCCCGGCAGGGGATGAAACAAGGGATGCACCACAAGTGCAGAAGATGCAGACAGAAAGCACCGGAGACACACACCAATGATCACCAAGCTCCTCATCGCCAACCGAGGCGAAATCGCCTGCCGGGTCGCCGCCACTTGCCGCAAGCTCGGCATCCGCACGGTCGCGGTCTACTCTGATGCCGACGCCAACGCCCGCCACGTCGCGGCCTGCGACGAAGCCATCCACATCGGTGAGCCCGCCGCCCGCGACAGCTACCTGCGCGCCGACCGCATCCTCGAAGCCGCGCGCGCCACGGGCGCTCAGGCCGTCCACCCCGGCTACGGCTTCCTGTCGGAAAACGAAGCTTTCGCCAAGGCTTGCGCAGACGCCGGCATCATCTTCGTCGGCCCGCCGGCCTCGGCCATCGAAGCCATGGGCAGCAAAAGCGCGGCCAAGGCGTTGATGGAAACCGCGGGCGTGCCGCTCGTTCCCGGTTACCACGGTGACAACCAAGACGCCGCATTCCTGCGCACGCAGGCTGATCGCATCGGCTATCCGGTGCTCATCAAGGCGAGCGCGGGCGGCGGCGGCAAGGGCATGCGCGTGGTGGAATCGGGCGATGCGTTCGAAGCATCGCTGGCTTCTGTCAAGCGCGAAGCCTCCTCCAGCTTTGGCGATGACCGCGTGCTGATCGAGAAATACCTCACGCGCCCGCGCCACATTGAAATCCAGGTGTTTGCCGACAGCTTCGGCGGCGCCGTCTACCTGTTCGAACGCGACTGCTCGGTGCAGCGCCGCCACCAGAAGGTCTTGGAAGAAGCGCCTGCCCCCGGCATGACGCTGGACCGTCGCCGCGCGATGGGTGAAGCCGCCGTGGCTGCCGCGCGCGCCGTGGGCTACGTGGGTGCCGGCACGGTCGAGTTCATCGTCGATGAAGACGGCACGTTCTACTTCATGGAGATGAACACGCGCCTGCAGGTCGAGCATCCGGTCACCGAAATGATCACGGGCGAGGACCTCGTCGAATGGCAATTGCGCGTCGCCTCCGGCGAGCCGCTGCCGCGCGCGCAGGACGAACTGCACATCCATGGCCACGCGCTGGAAGCACGTATCTACGCAGAAAACCCCGAGCGCGATTTTCTGCCGTCCATCGGCACGCTGAAGGTGCTGCGCACGCCGGCGGCGGTGGAATTTACCGTGGGCGCGCAGGCCAATGGCGGGCCCGCCGCCGTGCGCATCGACGCGGGCGTGCGCGAAGGCGATGCCATCAGCCCTTATTACGATCCGATGATCGCCAAGCTCATCGTCTGGGGCCGTGACCGTGAAGAAGCGCTCGCGCGCATGCTGCAGGCGCTGGGCAGCTTCCACCTGGTGGGGCTGTCGTCCAACGTGGCATTCCTGCGCCGGCTCGTTGCATCGAAGCCGTTTGCGACCGCCGATCTGGATACCGGCCTGATCGCGCGCAATCACGACACGCTGTTCCCGGCAGCCCCGGCCGTGCCGCAGGACGCCATCGCCCTGGCCGTGGCTGCGCTGCTTGCCCGCGAAGCACGCAGCCTGCGCACCGACACGCGCGATCCGCATTCGCCCTGGGCGCGCGGCAGCGGCTGGCGTCTGAACGGCGCGGCTGAGCGCACGCTGCGCTTCTCCCACGGCGAACAGGCCGCCGACGCCACGCTTGTCTACGGCCGGGACGGATCGCGGCTGAAAGTTGGCGGCAGCGAAGCGCCCTTCGCCTCGCAGCGCCATGCAGAGACCTTCACCGTCACGCTCGGCACGCACAAGGCGACTGGTCAGGTGCATGTCGACGGCGACACATTCCACGTCTTCACCGGCGGCGCGCACTGGACGCTGGAGCGCCACGACCCGTTGGCGCACGCGGGCGAAGCCGACGACGAAGGCGGCAAGCTGACCGCGCCGATGCCCGGCAAGGTCATCGCTGTGCTGGCCGCCCCAGGGCAGACCGTCACCAAGGGCGCGCCGCTCGTCGTCATGGAAGCCATGAAGATGGAGCACACGCTCACGGCACCTGCCGACGGCGTCGTCGAATCCGTGCTGTATGGCGTGGGCGATCAGGTGACGGAAGGCGTGCAGTTGCTGGCGTTCAAGCCCGCCGAATGACGCCCAACGGGGCTGCCACACGCCTTGGCGGCCCCTGCTACACTGCTTGACGTATACGTCAATCACCCGCACTGAAGTCGCCCCACATGCACATCCAGATCTACACGCCCGACGGCAAGCCCCAACCCTGGCTCGATGGTTTTGCGCAGGCACTGCCCGAGGCGCGGCTGTCGGTGTGGGAGCACGGTGCGGCGCAGGATGCTGACTACGCCGTGGTCTGGCAACCGCCCGCCGACATGCTGCGCGATCGTCGCGATTTGCGCGCCGTGTTCAACCTCGGGGCGGGCGTCGATGCCATCCTCGGCCTGCGCGCGCAATCGCCCGATGCCATTCCGGACAGCCTGCCGATCGTGCGCCTGGACGACGCCGGCATGGCCGCGCAGATGGGCGAATACGTCACGCACGCCGTGCTGCGCCTCTTCCGCCGGCTTGATGAATACGAGCGCCAGCAGCAAGCCAAGATGTGGCGTTTCCTCAAGCCGTTCAACCGCGATGAGTTTGTCGTCGGCGTGCTGGGCCTGGGCGTGCTCGGTACGCACATCGCCAAGACGCTGGCGGGCTTCGGCTTTCCGGTGCGCGGCTGGAGCCGCTCTGCCAAGCACGTCGATGGCGTCGATTGCCGCGCGGGCAGCGATGCCCTGCCGGGTTTTCTCGCCGGCACGCGGGTGCTGGTGAACGTGCTGCCGCTGACGGCAGACACCGAAAACGTGATCGACGCAAAGCTGCTCGCTCAACTCGCACCGGGCGCGTTCGTTGTCAACGTGGCGCGCGGCAAGCATCTGGTGGAAGACGACCTGCTGGCCGCCGTGCGCAGCGGCCACATCGCGGGGGCTGCGCTCGACGTGTTCCGCACAGAGCCGCTGCCGGCCGACCACCCTTTCTGGACCGAACCGCGCATCCACATCACGCCGCACATTTCGGCGCTGACGCTGCGCGAGGTCAGCATTGCCCAGATCGCGCGCAAGATCCGCGCGCTGGAAGCCGGCGAACCGATTGCCGGCATCGTCGATCTGCAACGAGGTTACTGAGATGAGCATTCCGAATTTTGTGAAGGTGGTCGAGGTCGGCCCGCGCGACGGTCTTCAGAACGAGAAGGCGCCGGTTTCCACCGACACCAAGGTCGAACTGGTTAACCGGCTGTCCGAGGCCGGCTTCGTCAACGTGGAAGCCGCGTCGTTCGTGTCACCCAAATGGGTGCCCGCAATGGCCGATGGCGCCGACGTGATGGCGCGCATACAGCGCCGGCCGGGCACGCTGTATTCGGTGCTCACACCCAACATGAAGGGCTTCGAAGGCGCCGCTGCAGCAGGCGCGGACGAGATCGTGATCTTCAGCGCCGCCAGCGAGGCCTTTGCGCAGAAGAACATCAACTGCACGATCGCTGAATCGATCGAACGCTTTGTGCCGGTGGCCCAGGCCGCCAAGGCTGCGGGCATTCGCGTGCGCGGGTCGATCTCGTGTTCGCTGGGCTGCCCGTATCAGGGCGAGGTGCCGGTGTCGTCGGTGGTGGATGTCATCAAGCGCATGGCTGATCTGGGCTGCGACGAGATCGACATTGCCGACACCATCGGCGTGGGCACGGCCGGGCAGGTGAAAACCGTGATGGAAGCCGCCGCGGCGACGTTCCCGATCGACCGCCTCTCGGGCCATTTCCACGACACGTACGGGCAGGCGCTGGCCAACATCCTCGCCAGCCTGGAAGTCGGCATCGCGATCTTCCACGCCTCGGTGGCCGGGCTGGGCGGCTGCCCGTATGCCAAGGGCGCGACCGGCAACGTCGCCACCGAAGACGTGCTGTACCTGCTGCACGGCCTGGGCATCCGCACCGGCATCGAGCTCGACAAGGTCGTGCTGGCGGGTGACTTCATCTCGCAGGCCATCGGCCGCCCGACCGCCTCGCGTGCGGGCCGCGCGCTGCTGCTCAAGCTGCAGGACCAGATCGCCCAGGGCTGCATCTGAAACCCCATCAAGAACAACGACGATGACCTCTACCGATACGAACGCACCGCTGCCTGAATCCGCCCAACGCGTGGCCGACCACCTGCGCACGCTCGGCTACGAAAAAAACATCGTGATGCTGCCGGCCACCGGCAAGACCTCCGCTGAAGCGGCTGCCGGGCTGGGCTGCTCCGTGGCCGAGATCGCCAAGTCGATCATCTTCCGACGCGCGGAAGACGATGTGCCGGTGCTGGTGATCGCCAGCGGCACCAATCGTGTCGACGAGGCAAAGGTTTCCGCGCACGTGGGCGCGCTGGCCAAGGCCGATGCGAAGTTCGTACGCGAGAAGACCGGTTACGCCATCGGCGGCGTGTGTCCGGTCGGCCATGCGGTCAAGCCTGTGATGCTGCTCGACCGCGATCTGTTCCAGTACGACAGCGTGTGGGCCGCTGCCGGCCACCCGCACGCCGTGTTCAACCTCACGCCCGCGGAACTCGAAGCCATGACGGGCGCGCCGGTGGCCGACGTCGCCTTGCGCGACTGACCGCACAAGCATGGACGCCTGCACACGCGCGCAACTGAAGCTCTCGCTCGGCAAGCTGCGCAATAGCCGCGCGCAAGCCGAGCGCGCGCAGCCTGTGGCATCGCCGTGCATCAGCGTGTGCAAGATGGACGAGGCGCACGGCCTGTGCATCGGCTGCATGCGCACCATCGACGAGATTGCCGCGTGGTCGACCATGAACGACGCGGCTCGCCTGGCCGTGTGGAAAACCTTGCCCGAGCGCGCCTGCGCCTGGCTCAACGACACGCCCTGCGCCTGAGCGCCCATCACCATGGCCGAACACGACATCGTCACCTTGCCTGATTCGATGCGCGTGTTCGAGCGCGGCTGGCTGTCGTCCAACAACATCCTTTTCTTCGATGACGAAGCGCAGGGCGGTTGCACGCTGGTGGACACCGGCTACCTCACGCACGCCCCGCAAACCGTGGCGCTTGTGCAGCACGCGCTGCAAGGCAGGCCGCTGCGCCGTCTGCTGAACACGCACCTGCACTCCGACCATTGCGGCGGCAACGCGGCGCTGCAGGCCATCTACGGCAGTCACACGCGCGTGCCCGCCGCGCAGATCGACGACGTGCGCCGCTGGGATACCGACGCCCTCAGCTACGGCCCCACCGGCCAGGAGTGCGCACGCTTCACGTTGCCGGATCGCGATGCCGACGCAGGCCTCGCTGACGGTATGACTGCACGACTGGGCGGCTTCGACTGGCAGGTCATCAGCGCACCCGGGCACGACCCGCACGCGGTCATCCTCTTCAACCCCGACACACGCGTGCTGATCTCTGCCGATGCGTTGTGGGAGCGCGGCTTTGGTGTGATCTTTCCCGAACTGGAAGGCGAGAGCGGTTTTGCCGAACAGCAGGCCATTCTTGAGCGCATCGCGCAGCTCGACGCGCGCGTGGTGATTCCCGGACATGGCCGGCCGTTCACCAGCGTCAACGCCGCGATTGATGCATCGCTGGGGCGTCTTGCGTATCTGCGTGCAGACCCGGAGCGCAATGCGCTGCACGCCATCCGCGTGCTGGTGAAGTTCAAGCTGCTGGAGCAGCAGGCCCTGTCGCACGAGGCGCTGTTTGCGTGGTTCACGCAGACCACGCTGATGCCGCGCTTGCAGGCGCGCTTCTTCGCAAGCCAATCGATGGAAACGTTGGTGGATGCCGCGATCGCAGCGCTGGTCAAGGCAGGCGCCGCCACCGTCGAACACGGCCGCATCCTGAACCGCGATTGACGTGCCGCTCGGTGGCGATGCCCCGCTACAATGCAGCGACGCCTCTTCTCTTCGCCTGGGCATGCCGAAACCTGCCACACCCACCCCGCCCGAATCTGCCACAGAAGCCGAAACACCGCGCCGCAAGCGCGGCCGTCCTGCGCAGGATGCCAACGAGGGCTTGCGCCGCGCGCTGATCGAGCAATCGGCCAGACTGTTCCGCGAGAAGGGCTACGGCAACACCACGGTGCGCGACATTGCCGCCGCCACGGGCGTTCATGCGGGCAGTTGGTTCTACTACTTCAAGACTAAGCAGGACATCCTGCAAGCGGTGATCGAACACGGCCTGACCGTGGCGCTGGCGGACATCGAAGCCATCGATATCGACGACCTGCCGCCGCGCGAGGCGATGCGCCAACTCGTGCGCGCGCATCTCTACACGATCCTTGCGCCCCACCAGGATTTCATTCCGGTGATGCTGTACGAGTGGCGCTCGCTCGATACGCAGGCGCAAGAACGCATCATCGCGCTCAAGGATCGCTACGAAGACATCTGGACGCGCGTGATCGACCGCCTGCGCGCCTCAGGCGAATGGGCACACCCGACGCCCGTTGACCGCCTGCTGATGTTCGGTGCGCTCAACTGGACGGCGCAGTGGTATCAGGCTGGCGCGGGCATCAGCATTGACGCGCTGGCCGATCAGGCGGTGCTGTTCATCCTGCGTACGCCGCCCCAGCCGGCGGCCTAGTCCTCGCTATCGCGCGTCGCCTTCGAACAGCGTCTGGTTGGCGCTGCGCAGCACGTGCTTCTGGATCTTGCCGGTCGCTGTCATGGGCAGCTTGTCGACCACGGCAATGTGTTTTGGCACTTCAAAGCCACCGAGATGCTCTCGGCAGTGTGCCTGCAACGCGGCAGCATCGGCTTGTGCATCGGGCTTGAGGCAGACAAACGCAGCCACCGCTTCCACCCAGTGCACATGCGGCAAGCCGACCACCGCGGCATTCGCCACGGCCGGGTGCCGCAGCAACACTTCTTCCACCTTGACCGAGGGCACGTTCTCACCGCCGGTCTTGATCATGTCCTTGATGCGGTCCTTGAACTGAAGCTGGCCATCGGCATCCCACATGCCGAGGTCGCCCGTGTGGTGCCAGCCGAAGCGGCGCGCGTTGGCCGTGGCCTGCGGGTCCTTGTAGTAGCCGAGCATGACGTTGGGGCCGCGATGCACGATCTCGCCCAATTGGTTCGGGCCGAGCAGATTGCCTTGATCGTCCATCACCGCTGCTTCGTTCACCATGCACGGCTGGCCCCAATAGTTGCCGGTGCGCTGCAGTTGCTGGTTGGGCGCGAAATACATCGTCATCGGGAAGATTTCGGTCTGGCCGGAGCCGAGCGCAAAGTTCGGACACACCTCGGCAATCAGGCGCTCGAGCAGCGGCTTGGCCATCGGCGCCATCGCATACAGGCATAGGCGCAGGCTGGACAGATCTCGCTGCGCGCGCAGCGGATGGTGCAGCAGCGCGGCGTACGTGAGCGGCAGGCCGAACAGTTGCGTGATGCGCTCGTTCGCAATCGCGTCGAGCAGCGCTGCCGGATCAAAGCCGCGCTGGATGACGAGCGTGGCGCCCACCATCATCGCGGACGCGGCGGTCGCAAACTGCGCGCAGTGGAACATCGGCAGCAGGCACGAGAACACGTCGGTCTCGTTCAGATTGAGGCCGGCGATGTTGGACATCAACGCGGCATGCACCGAGCGGTGCGAGTGCATTGCGCCCTTCGGCCGGCCGGTCGTGCCGCTGGTGTACATGATGAGCGCGAGATCGCGATCGTCGATCACCACGGCGGGCAGCGTATCGGCGTGGCCTTGCAGCGCCTGCTCCACGGTTTGCGGGCCATCGGCAACCGGTGCGCCGAAGCATTGATGCGCGGGCAGCGCGAGCGCCGACAGCGTGTCGCGCAGCGCCGGGTAAAGCGCCGCGTCGATCACCACGTGCCGCGCCTCGGCATGCTCGAGGATGTAGCGCACATCGTCCGGACCGAGCATCGCGTTGATCGGCACCCACACCAGCCCCGCCTTGAGAATGCCGTACGCGGCCACCAGAAACTGCGCCGAGTTGCCGCAGAGCATCGCCACCTTGTCGCCGGGCAAGAGGCCGCTTGCAAGCAGCGCGTGCGCATAGCGATTGCTGTCTGCATTGAGTTCGCCATGCGTCATGCGGCGCGGGCCGTCCACCAGCGCGACCTTCGCGCCGAACTTGCGTGCACTGCGATGCAACGTGTCGCCCAGCGCCACCCGGTTCAGCAGGTTGGCTTCAAGCGTGGTGTCTGGCGTGGCTTCGGACATGGGACGTCTCCTATGGACTGCATTGACTGCATTGACCACATGAACTGCACGACGAAACGATGGATCGGGACGGCAGTGCAGCCGTCAGGCCGCGGCAATCTCCATCAACAACCCGCCGGGCGCAACCTGTGCCCCGACCTGGGTGAACAGACCTTTCACCTCGCCTGCGAGCGGCGCGGCAATGCTGTGCTCCATCTTCATCGCCTCCACCACCAGCAGCACCTGACCGGCGCAAACGGCCTCGCCTTCGGCCACGTGCACGGCAACCACGCGGCCGTTCATCGGTGCGCTGATGCGGCCGCTGCCGGTTTGCGTGCCGCTGCGCTCGGCCTTGGCGTAGGTGGTGTCGATGGCGGTGTGTTCGATGCCATTCAGCACGAAGTGGCAAGCGCCGGCCGTGACGGCGTAATCCACCGCGTGGAATGTGTCGCCCAGCGCCAGCGTGACGCGACCGTCGCCCTCTGACACAAGCGCCACCTGCGTGGCACCGCCGTCCCAGGCCAGTTCCCATTGCTGCGCACCGAGCGCACGCACGCGCATGTCGATCGCTTCGCCGTCGAGCGTAAAGCGGCACAGCGTCGGATACGTGCGGCTGCTGGCCCACCCATGCAGTTCTGCGGGATAGCGGCGTGCGGTGTCTTCACGCAAGTGGGTGAGCAGCACGGCAGCCGCCTGGCAGATCGCTGCATCGGGTACGGCCGCCTGCCGCGTCGCCGCCGGGAAATGGCGGTCGATGAACGCCGTCGACACATCGCCGGCAAGGAACGCCGGATGCGCCACGCAGTCGCGCAGAAACGCCCGGTTGGTCGGCAGCCCAAGCAGCAGGCAATCGTCCAGGGCGCGCGCAAGACGTCGGCAGGCATCGGCGCGGTCGGTGCCGTGCGCGACGATCTTGGCGAGCATCGAGTCGTAGTACGGCGAAACGACGAGCCCGTCGGTCAACGCATGGTCCGTGCGCACATCTCCGGGCGCACGCCAGCGCGCGACGGTGCCGCTCTGCGGCAGGAAATTCTGCTGCGGGTCTTCTGCGCACAGGCGCACTTCGATGGCGTGCCCGCCTTGTGCGCGACGTGCATCGATGGCGTCTTGCGCAAGCGGCAACGGCTCGCCCAGCGCTACGCGCAACTGCCACTCGACCAGATCGACGCCGACGATCGCTTCGGTCACCGCATGCTCGACTTGCAGGCGTGTGTTCATCTCCATGAAGTAGAACGCGCCGTCCGGGGCGAGCAAGAATTCCAGCGTGCCCGCGCCCACGTAGCCGATGGCGCGTGCCGCCGCCACCGACACTGCACCCATGCGCGCACGCAGCTCGGGCGATACGGCCGGCGACGGCGATTCTTCAATCACCTTCTGATGCCGGCGCTGCACCGAACAATCGCGCTCCCCGAGGTGGACCACGTTGCCGTGCGCATCGGCAAAGACTTGAATCTCGATGTGGCGCGGCTCGACGATGGCTTTTTCGAGGATCAACTCGCCCGAGCCAAACGCGTTTTCCGCTTCGGAGCGCGCGGACTGCAGCGCCGCCGCAAACTGCTCCGCCCGGTCTACGCGCCGCATGCCGCGTCCGCCGCCGCCAGCGGCCGCCTTGATCATCACCGGATAGCCAATCCGTGCGGCTTTCTCGGCCATGCGCTCGGCCGATTGGTCTTCGCCTTGATAGCCCGGCACGCACGGCACGCCGGCGGCTTCCATGAGGCGCTTGGCGCCGGCCTTGTTGCCCATTGCGCGGATGGCATCTGCGGGTGGGCCGATGAAGACGAGGCCGGCATCCGCACATGCGCCGGCAAAGGCATCGCTCTCGGCCAGAAAGCCATAGCCTGGATGGACCGCCTGCGCGCCCGACTTGCGCGCCGCCTCCAACAACGCCGCAACGTTCAGGTACGACGCCTGCGGTTGCGACGCACCAATCGGCAACGCAAGATCGGCCGCGCGGCAATGCGGCGCATCGCGGTCAGCCTCGGAATACACGGCAATGGTGCGCATGCCAAGGCGACGCGCAGTGCGCATGATGCGCAGCGCAATCTCGCCCCGGTTGGCGATGAGGATCGAGCGGAATGCGGCATGCGAGGTGGCCATCGCGTTAGCCCTTCTTGCCCGGCAGCGTGTTCATGTATTTGCAGATGATGCCGAGCATCACCTCGTCCGCGCCGCCGCCAATCGAGCCCAGACGCCCGTCACGGTAATAGCGCGAGACCGGGTTGTCCCACGTGAAGCCCATGCCGCCCCAGAACTGCAGGCAGGCATCCGGCACGATGCGCGCCAGCCGCCCCGCCTTGAGCTTGGCCATCGATGCCAGCTCCGTCACGTCCTGCCCCTGGATGTACAGATCGCACGCGCGATACGTGAGCGCGCGCAACGCTTCCACTTCCGTCTTCAGCTCGGCCAGCTTGAAGTGCACCCACTGGTTGTCGAGCAGGCTGGCGCCAAACAACTTGCGCTCGCGCGCGTACTCGGCGGTGGTCTCGATGCACATCGTCATCGTTGCCAGGCTGCTGGCCGCGGCCCACATGCGCTCCTCCTGGAACTGCAGCATCTGGTACGTGAAGCCCTTGCCTTCCTCGCCGATGCGGTAGCGTTGGGGCACGCGCACGTCGTCAAAGTAGATGAGGCCCGTGTCCGACGAATTCATGCCGATCTTGCGGATCTTCTTGCCGACCGACACGCCCTTCGTGTTCATCGGCACGATGATGAGCGACTTGTTGCGGTGGGCGGGATCGTCCGACGTGTTGGCCAGCAGGCACATCCAGTCGGCCTGCAGGCTGTTGGTGATCCACATCTTGCTGCCGTTGATGATGTAGTCGTCGCCGTCCTTGCGCGCGGTGGTTTTGATGCTCGCCACATCGGAGCCCGCGCTCGGCTCCGACACGCCCACGCACGCCACCGCATCGCCGCTGATGGCGGGGGCGAGAAACTGCGCGCGCAGTTCGTCCGAACCGAAGCGTGCGAGCGCGGGCGTCGCCATGTCGGTCTGCACGCCAATCGCCATGGGCACGCCGCCGCAGTGGATGTGCCCAAGCGTCTCGGCCATCGCCATCGCATACGAATAGTCGAGCCCCAGACCGCCGAATTCGGTGGGCTTGGCGATGCCGAGAAAGCCCAGCTCGCCCATCTTCTTGAAGAGCTGCTTGGCGGGAAACATCTCCGCCGCTTCCCATTCATCCACGTACGGGTTGATGTCGCTGTCGATGAAGCGTTTCAGGTTGCGCTGCAGTTCCTGGTGCTCGTGCGTGAAGTGCATGGTGTCTCGCTCCGTTGTCCTGGTGTGCTGGGCTGTTCGTGTATGGATTTCGGGATGCGCTACGGGCGCGCAACGCCAAACTGGATCGGATGCGGCGTCCGCCTGCGCGCTTCGTCGCAGACGGAGAGCACGCAGGCGAGCACCTTGCGCGTATCGCGCGGGTCGATCACACCGTCGTCCAGCAGCCGACCCGAAACGGTGAACGCGTCGGACTGCCGCTCGAACGTGTCGATCACCTTGGCACGCATCGCTTCAATGGCGTCGTGGTCGACGGTCTGGGTCTTGCGTTGCATGCTCGCGGCCATGACCGTCGCCATCGTGCCGGCGGCCTGCTCTGCGCCCATCACGGCCGTCTTGGCATTGGGCCAGCTGAAGCAAAAGTCCGGAAAGAAGCCGCGCCCCGACATGCCGTAGTTGCCCGCCCCGAACGACGCACCGCAATGCACGGTGATGCGCGGCACGGTGGCGTTGGCCATGGCCTGGATCATCTTCGAGCCGTGCTTGATCATGCCGGCCTGCTCCGACGCCTTGCCGACGATGAAGCCGGTGGTGTTTTGCAGGTACAGCAGCGGCGTATCAGACTGGCAGCACGCCTGGATGAAGTGCACCACCTTGGTGGCGCCCGCCGGGTCCAGCGGCCCGTTGTTCGTGATGACCCCAACGCGCATGCCGCAGATGGCCGCGTGCCCGGTGACGGTGCCCGGGCCGTAGTCAGGCTTGAACTCCAGGAAGTCCGACCCGTCGGCAATGCGTGCAATCACCTCGCGCATGTCGAGCGGTTTGCGATGATCGGTCAGCGCAATGCCGAGCAATTCTTCCGCATCAAAGCGCGGCGGCGCATAAGGGCGATCCGCTGCCGGTACATCGCGGTTCCAGTCGAGCGCAGCAACAAGTTCGCGTGCGATGCGCAGTGCATCGGCATCGTCTTCGGCAAGGTATTCGGCAAGGCCCGACGTGCTGGCGTGCATCTGTGCGCCGCCCAGTTCTTCTTCAGTGGCGATCTCGCCCGTGGCCGCTTTCAGCAACGGCGGACCAGCAAGGAACGCGCGCGCGCGATCACGCACCATCACCACGTAGTCCGACAGGCCCGGCATGTAGGCACCACCCGCGGTGCTCGACCCATGCACCACGCTGATCACCGGAATGCCCGCCGCCGACAGCCGCGCGAGCCAATAGAAGCCGCTGCCGCCGTGGATGAAGGTCTCCACGCGATAGGTCAGCAGGTTGGCGCCGGCCGATTCGACGAGATGGATGAACGGCAGCTTCTGCTCCAGCGCAATAGCCTGCGCGCGCTGGAACTTCTCGATGCCCATCGGTTGCACGGCCCCTGCGTCGATACCCGCGTCGTCGACGATGATCATCGCGCGCACGCCGCTCACCCAGCCGATGCCCGCGATGAAGCCGCCGCCAGGAATGGAGCGCGCCGGGTCGGTGTGATCGAGGCAAAAGCCTGCCAGCGTCGACAGCTCAAGGAACGGCGCGCCGGCGTCGAGCAGGCGGCCCAGCCGGTCGCGCGGCAGCAGTTGCCCGCGTTGCTCGAAGCGCGCGCGCGAAGCCTCGGACTTGTCGCGCGTGCGGTTCTCCAGCGTCCGCAACTGGCCCACGCGCTCTGTAAGCGCGGCATGGTTCTGCCGATATGCATCGCTCTGCGGCACGATGCGCGATTCAAGCGCCGGCATTGCGGCCCTCCTCGTCTTGCAGCACCTTGGGCGTCACGGCCAGGTGGAAGCCGTTGAACGGCTCGGCGCCATGACGCGGTGCCGGCATGGGCGACCCGGGCCGCACGTTCGGGCGGCCGCCGTCCACGCGCAGCGTCGTGCCGGTGATAAACGCGGCGGCTTCCGACAGCAGGTACACGATTGCCGACGACACCTCCGCCTCGGTGGCAAAGCGCCCAAGCGGCACGGTCGAAGGCATGCTGCGGATGGTCTCGGCCATCCACGGCGGATACGCATCCATGCCCGACGATGCCACGTAGCCCGGCGCCACCGCGTTCACGCGTACGCCGTATTGCGCCCATTCGAACGCCGCCGTCTCCGTAAAGTTGACCATGCCCGCGCGCGCTGCGCCGGAGTGGCCCATGTTCGGCATGCCGCCCCACATGTCGGCCACGATGTTGACGATGGCACCGCCGTGCTGCTGCATCGCCTGATTCAGGCACTCGCGGGCCATCAGGAAGCCGCCGGTCAGGTTCGTCTGCACCACCGCTTCCCAGCCCTTGGCGGAGATGTCCTTGAGCGGCGCCGGAAACTGGCCGCCGGCGTTGTTGACCAGCGCATCGATGCGGCCGTGCTCGCCGTAGATTTGCGCGACGGTGGCTTGCGCAGCAGCCTCGTCGCGGATGTTGCAAACGTAGGTGTGCGCGGTGCCGCCGGCTTCGACGATCTCCGTGCGCACGGCGGCGAGCTTCTCTGCATTGCGCCCCACCAGCGCAACGGCCGCGCCCAGCGATGCCAGCTCATGCGCCGTGCACCGGCCGATGCCGCTGCCGCCGCCCGTCACCACGGCCACTTGCCCCTGAAACAGCCCCGGTCGAAAGACTGAGCGATACATGGTTCTCTCCCTGAATGCGCGCGTTAGGCCCTTAGGCCCAGCCGAGCTGGCGTGCGGCAAGATCGCTGAGGACTTCCTCCGCGCCGCCGCCGATCATGTAGACCTTCACTTCACGATAGATGCGCTCCGACTTCGTGCCGCGCATGAAGCCCATGCCACCGAGCAGTTGCACGGCCGTGTCGGCGCAGAACTGCAGGCTCTGGGTGGCGAAGTTCTTCAGCATGCACAGCTGCGCGACCGGAGAGTCGCCGGCCTGCATGCGCCGCATCAGGTCTTCAAGTAATGCCCGCGTCGCTTCGATGCGCGTGGCCATCGCCACCAGCTTCTGCCGCGCGACTTGATGCTGCACGAGACGCTTGCCGAAGGTTTCGCGCTGGGTGGCCCATTCCACGGCTTCGGTCAGGCACGTGCGCGCCAGACCGTAGGCCTGCATCGCCAGCGCCAGGCGTTCGTGGTTGAAGTTGCGCATGATTAGCTCGAAGCCGCGGTTTTCCGCGCCGAGCAGGTTGGTGACAGGCACGCGGCAATCATCGAAATGCAGTTGAGCGGTGTCGGAGCACCACCAGCCCATCTTCTTGAGCGGCGTGCGCGTCAGGCCCCGCGTGTTGCCCTCCACCAGCAGCACGGAGATGCCGCCCGCGCCCGCCCCGCCCGTGCGCACGGCCACGGTGATGTAATCGGCGCGCATGCCGGAGGTGATGAAGATCTTGCTGCCGTTGACGATGTAGTAATCGCCGTCGCGCACCGCGCGCGTGGTGAGGTTGGCGACGTCCGAGCCGCCCGAAGGCTCCGTGATGGCAAGCGCGCTGATCTTCTCGCCCGCCAGGATTTGCGGCAACACACGCGCCTTCAGTTCTGCCGATCCGCCCGCCACGATGGGCGGCGCGCCGATCGTGTGGCTGAACAGCGATGCGAGCAGACCACCACTGGCCGCCCGCGTCAGTTCTTCGATCATCGCCAGTTCAAGAAACAAATCACCCGGCGTGCCACCGTATTCCTCGGGGAAACCGATGCCGAGCAAGCCAAGGTCGGCCGCCTCGCGATACAGCGCACGCGGAAACGTCTCGGCCTCTTCCCATGCATCGATGTGCGGCAGCACGGCCTTGTCGACAAAGCGGCGAACGGTCTCGCGAAACGTATCGTGATCGGCGTCGTGATCGGCGTCGAAGCGGGCAGACGGCAGCAAGCCAGAGAGCATGATCGCCTCGTCCATCAGGGGTGGTCGACCGGCACGCGCACGGGCATCGTCAGCAGCACCTGCGCCATGCCCTTGCCGAGCGGGTCGTTGCGCAGCGAGGCCATCCCGCCACCGCCCAACGCCCGTTCGCACACGAAGTTGAGGGCGTGAATGCCGGGCAAGTCGTATCGCGTGACGCGCCCCTTCACGACGTGCGCTAGGTAAGCGGCAACGGCGTCTTCCGTCAATTGCGCGCGCAGCAACGGCAGGTCTTCAGGCCGACGCGCGATGACGCCGATATTGGAGGTGTCGCCCTTGTCGCCGCTGCGGGCATACGCGAGTTCGATGAGCGGAACTTCGCGTGTCGGGCCGGGCGGCAAGGCGTCCGATGCTGGTGCGACGGCGGACGCTTCAAGCAGGGCGCCGCCCGTCGGCACGTCAATGTCGATGCTGTCGCCACCCAGCAGCGTCACGCGCGCCTGCACGCGCGCCTTGTCGATCAGGAAGGCGTATTGCTTGATGGCCGGCACCACGCTTGGCCGCCCGCCGGCGCCGGTCGTGCCCGGCGCCCACGACGTGCCGGCCGGGGCGATTTCGCGCGCGAACAGTTCCAACGCCTGCTTGTTCGGATGCGTCACCGCCAGCCACATCACCGATTCAAATCGTGGCACGTTCGGCTGATGCGGCCCGAAGAGGAACGCCGAACCGAGCGTCTCGATATGCGTTGCGCTGTAATCCGGCAGACCGAGCTGGCGGAACAGGCCGCGCGTGCGCTCCAGAATCGCCTGGGCTGTGCGGCGCGCCTTGCGATCGGCATCGATGCCGACAACGGTGAGCTGACCCGTCGCGCGATAGCCGTCGGCATACGTTGCGCTCACCTTGTAATCGGGCGTCGGCGCGCGACCGCGTGCGCCGCGCACTTCGACGCGGTGCTCGCCGGCCTGCGTCATCGTCACGTGTGTGAAATCACAAACGACATCGGGCAGCACATAGCGCACGGGGTCGCCGATTTCGTAGAGCAGCTGTTCGCCCACGGTCGCAGGCGTCACCAGCCCGCCCGTGCCGTCGGGCTTGGTGACGATGAAGCTGCCATCAGCCCGGCATTCGACGATGGGGTAGCCGCTGTGCGCCCAGTCGGGCACGGCTTCCCAATCGGTGTGCAGGCCGCCCGCGCCTTGGCAGCCGCATTCAAGGATGTGCCCAGCGAGGCTGCCGGCGGCGAGTCGATCGTAATCATCGATCGCCCAGCTGAAGTGGTGCATCAACGCGCCAAGCGTGACGGCGCTGTCGACGCATCGCCCTGTGATGACGACCTGCGCGCCAGCATCCAGCGCCGCCTTGATCGGCAACGCGCCGAGATACGCGTTGGCACTGACCACCTTGTCGGGCAAGGGGCGGCCGCTTTGCAGTTCGCGCACGCCTTCGTCGCGCAGCGCGGGCAGCAACGGTGTGACATCGTCGCCTTCCACCACCGCAATGCGCACGCTCACGCCCAGTTCATCGGCCAACGCCTGCAGCGCCGTTGCGCATCCGCGCGGATTCACGCCGCCCGCGTTGGCGATGATGCGGATGTTCTGCGCCAGCGCATCCTTGAGCACCGCGCGCATCGCCACGCTCACAAAGTCGGTGGCGCAACCCAGCTCGGCGTTCTTCATGCGCGCGCTGGCCAGCAGCGACATGGTCAGCTCGGCCAGGTAATCGAAGACAAGAAAATCGAGGCGGCCCGAGGCGACCAGTTGCATCGGGCCCGTGATGCTGTCGCCCCAGAAACCGCTGGCCCCGCCAATGGAAACGGTGTCCTTGCGCATGTCAGCGGCCCGTCCAGTTGGGAGCGCGCTTTTCGCGAAAGGCGGCTTGCCCTTCCTGCGCGTCTTCGGTCAGTGCAAACAGGCCAATCTGACTTTCGGTAAAGGCCATGGCCTGTTCGAAGCTGAGCTGCTCGACGTGCTTGAGCGTGTACAGGCCGCGCCGGATGGCCGACGGCGATTTGTCGACCAGCCGCGCGAGCAATGCGTCGACTGCAGCATCCAGCGCTTCAGGCTCGGCGACTTCGTTGACGAGGCCGGCGGCGAGCGCGCGGTCTGCGTTCATCGGTTCGCCCGTCAGGCAGAGTTCATTGAGTACGCGGCGCGGCAACTGGTGCTGCAGCACGGCCAGCACCTGCGCCGGAAACAGGCCGACCTTCACTTCCGGCAACCCGAACGTGGCGCTGCGACTGGCCACCGCCAGATCGCACATCGCCAGCAAGCCCATGCCGCCCGCCATGCACGCGCCGTTCACGCGGGCGACGAGCGGCACGATGCAGCGACGCGCCGCGCGAAACAGATCGGCCAGCGCCTGGTGCGGCTCGGAATAGTCGAAGCGGAACGATTGGCCGCTTTGCAGATCGGCCCCCGCACAGAAGGCGCGCGTACCGGCGCCGGTCAGCACCACGGCGCGCACGGCGGCGTCACGGTCGGCGTCGGCCAGCGCGGCAGTCAGCGCTTCGAGCACGGCGGCGTTGATCGCGTTGCGGCGGTCTTCGCGCTGAATGGTCAGCCACAGCGCTTGGCCGCGCCGCTCGATGAGGAGTTCCGGGTCCATGCTCACGCGACGCTCGCCTTGAAAGGGAATTCGGTTGGACAACCTGCCCGGTAATACTAAATCATTTGATTGAAAAAATGGAAGCGTTTGGGCATCGCGGCTCTCAACAATTTTCTACGGCGGCCCGGGAACGTCATAACCCCCTGATTTATATGACGAAGCCTGCATGTTCGTAAGGAATTCGCTTGCCGATGCGTTGACTCGCTCACATGCAAACGATAACAATTCTCATTTGCATCACACATGTAATGAGAACTTTTGGGGAGAGGCAGCACGCCATGTACGCAGCACAGACGGAACGCAAGCGCACCGAACATTCGGTCGTGGGATATCTAACCGGCGCAATGAGCTTTGCCGTGGCTTCAGCGCCGGCGCTGGCCGACACGAAAAAAGACGCCGTATCCGCCACCCTGCCCGAGCAGACCGTAACGGGCAGCAGCGGCTTCAAGACGGATACCGCGTCCGGCGGCAAATTCACCGCGCCGCTGCTCGATACGCCCAAGTCCGTCACAGTCATTCCGGCTGAGGTGCTGCAGGACACCGGCTCCGTCACGCTCACCGAGGCGCTGCGCACGGTGCCGGGCATTGCGTTTGGCGCCGGCGAAGGCGGCAACCCCGTCGGCGATCGCCCGTTCATCCGCGGCTACGACGCGCAGGCCAGCACCTTCCTCGACGGGCTACGCGACATCGGTGCGCAATCGCGCGAGATGTTCAACGTGGAATCGGTGGAGGTCATCAAAGGGCCGTCGGGTGCGTATGAAGGCCGCGGCGCGGCAGGCGGCGCGGTCAACATCGTCACGAAGACGCCCAAGCTGGAGCACTTCACCGAGGGCACGCTGTCAGTCGGCAACGCGGCGTACAAACGTGTCACGGCCGACGGCAACTACCAGATCGGCGAGCACGCCGCCTTCCGCCTCAACGCGATGGCCCACGACGCCGCCGTTGCGGGGCGCGACGTGACGAGCTTCAGCCGTTGGGGCATTGCACCGTCCATCGCCTTTGGGCTGGGCACGCCCACACGGGCGACGCTGTCGTACTACCACCTGCAATCGAACGACACGCCCGACACCGGCATTCCGTACAACAACGGCACGTTCAACCGCCGCACCGACGGCCGCCCGCAGCTGTTCGGCCCCGGCGACGGCGCGCCCGTGCATGTCGACCGCAATGTCTACTACGGCCTGTCGCGCGACTTCCGCCGCGACCGCGCTGACATGGGCACCTTCACGCTGGAGCACGATGTGTCGAGCGCGCTGAAGCTGCGCAACACCACGCGCATCGCCCGCACAAGCCAGGACACCCTCTGGACGCAGCCCGACGACAGCCAGGGCAACATCTACTACGGCATGGTCTGGCGCCGCACCAATTCGCGCTATTCGGTGGCCAACACCGTCGCCAACCAGACGGAAGCGACCGGAAAGTTCGACACCGGCGGTCTCAAGCACAGCTATGCGGCGGGCCTGGAGTTCTCGCGCGAGCGCAGCCGCAATGACACATACGCGGTGGCCACCGGCAGCAGCCGTTGCCCGAGCGGCATCGGCGCGGCCGGCGGCTACAACTGCACCGATCTCTTCAACCCGAACCCGAACGACCCCTGGGCGGGCAGCATCAAGCTCAACAACAATCCCGCCGAGACGACGGTGCGCACGCAATCGGCCTACGTGTTCGACACGATCGAGCTGTCGCCGCGCTGGCAGGTCAACGGCGGGCTGCGCTTTGATCGCTATTCGGCATCGGCCACCACGTCGGCCAGTGCGCAAGGCATGCGTTCGAGCTTCTCGCGCGATGACAATCTGCTGAACTACCAGCTCGGCGTGGTGTTCAAGCCTGCGCAGAACGGCAGCATCTACGTGGCGTACGGCACGTCTTCCACGCCGTCGGGCTGGGTGGCGGGCCAGGGCGCTGATACAAGCGCGCTCACGCCGGACCGCTCGGGCAATCGCGGCGACGTGCTCGCTCCGGAAAAGAACCGCGCCTACGAACTCGGCACCAAGTGGAACGTGCTCGACAGCAAGCTGGCACTGACGGCCGCGATCTTCCGGATCGAGACGACCAACGCCCGCATCGTGCAGCAGGACGGCACCGCCGCCATGGCGGGCAACAAGCGCGTCGATGGCTTCGAGCTGGGCTGGTCGGGCGCGCTGACCAACCGCTGGCAGGTGTTCGGCGGTTACACGTATCTGAAGAGCGAGCTGCGCAACAACGGTGGCGCGGGCGCTGCCTTTGGCGGCACCAACGGTACAGCCTTCCCCAACACGCCGAAGAACAGCTTCAGCCTGTGGACGGCGTATCAGCCGATGCCGAAACTCACCCTGGGCGGCGGCGCGTACTACGTCTCGAAGGTGTGGGGCAGCGCCAACCCCGCCAACCCGAAGTGGGTGCCGGCCTACTGGCGCTTTGACGCCATGGCCGCGTACCGCATCGACAAACACACCACCCTGCAACTGAACGTGCAGAACGTGTTCGACAAGGTGTACTTCAACCAGGCGTATGCATCGCACTACGCATCGCTGGCACCGGGCCGCACGGCCATCCTGACGCTGGGCATCCGCTACTGATGCCGGCTGACGCTGCAACCGCCGCAGCGGCTGTCGGCCCCACAGCCGATCCGGCGGTGGTCGATGCGATCCACGCCGTGCTGACCGGCCCTGCTGAGCGCGCCGCACGCTGGCTGGCGGCTGCCGCCCGGCGCGGGCACACCGAAGCGCAGGCCATCTTCGGCCAATGGCTGCTCGATGGCCGCGGCGTCGAACGCGATCCGGGCGAAGCGCTGTTCTGGTTCAAGACGGCCGCGCTATCGGGCCACGCGATGGCCGCCAACATGCTGGGCCGCTGCTATGAGCACGGCTGGGGTGCGCCCGCCTGCGACAAGACCGCCACGCACTGGTACGCCCGCGCGGCCGATGCCGGCCTCGACTGGGGTCAGTACAACTACGCGACGCAGTTGCAACTGGGGCGCGGCATCCCGGCGGACCGCGCTCGCGCATTCGCGCTCTTTCAGGCTGCGGCCGCGCAAGGCCACGCCAAGTCGATCAACGTGCTCGGCGGCTTCTATGAAGACGGCTGGGAAGTCGAGGCGGACACGGCGATGGCCCTGCGCTGCTACCTGCGCGCCGCAGAGGGCGGCGACTTTCGCGGCCAGTTCAACGCCGCGCGCCTGCTCGCACTCGCCAACCGCGCAAACGACGCCGTCACCTGGATGCACGCCGTCACGCGCACCGCCACACCCGCCTTCCTCGCGAAGGCGCATGACTTTCTCGCCGGCCATCCCGATGCGCGCCTGCGCGTGCTGGCCATCGCGCTGGAAACCGAACCATCATGTTGCTGAAGATTCCCAACGTCTTGACCAAGGAACAGGTTGCGCGGTGCCGCGCCATCATCGGTGCCGCCGAGTGGGTGGACGGCAAGGTCACCGCCGGCGCGCAGTCAGGCCAGGTGAAGCACAACATGCAGCTGCCCGAAGGCTCGCCGGCTGCGCGCAAGGTCGGCACCTTGATTCAGGATGCGCTGTCTGCCAATACGCTGTTCTTTTCGGCCGCGTTGCCGCTCAAGGTCTTTCCACCGCTGTTCAACCGCTACGCGGGCGGCCAGACCTTCGGCAACCACGTCGACAACGCCGTGCGTCACCTGCGCGGCACGGATTTCCGCATGCGCAGCGACCTCTCCTGCACGCTGTTCCTGACCGAACCTGAAGACTACGACGGCGGCGAACTCATCATCGACGACACCTTCGGCGAGCACCGCGTCAGGCTTGCAGCGGGTGACATGGTGCTCTACCCCAGCAGCAGCCTGCACCGCGTGACGCCTGTCACACGCGGCGCTCGCGTCTGTTCATTCTTCTGGCTGCAGAGCATGGTGCGCGGCGACGCGCATCGCACGCTGCTGTTCCAGATGGATACGGAACTGCAGCGGTTGATGGGATTGCTGGGGCAGGACGACCCGTCAGTCATCGCCTTGACGGGGACGTATCACAACCTGCTGCGCGAATGGGCCGACGCCTAGACGGCTGCCTCACGCAAAGTACGCCCGCATCTCCTTGAGCAGCGCTTCCGGCGCCTCTTCCGGCACATAATGCCCGCACGGCACGGTGCCACCGCTCACGTCGTCCGCCACGGCACGCCACAGTTCCAGCGGCTTGAAGCAGCGTTGGATCACGCCGTGCTCGCCCCACAGCACACGCAGCGGCACGCTCACGCGCTTGCCTGCGTCGCGGTCGGCGCGATCATGTTCGAGGTCGATGGTGGCGGCGGCACGGTAGTCCTCGCACATGGCGTGCACGCACGCCGGTTCGCGCATGGCAGCGGCGTAGGTCGCCATCGCTTCGGGTGCGAACGGTTCCAGCCCCGCGTGGCGCAGGCCCATCAGTTTGCCGATGTAGAAATCGGGCGTGGCGTTGATCAGCGTCTCTGGAAACGGCGACGGCTGGATCAGGAAGAACCAATGCCAGTAGGCAGACGCAAACGCCATGTCGGTGTTTTCGTACATCGCCAACGTGGGGGCGATGTCGAGCAGCATGGCGCGCTCGACGTGGAGAGGATGATCGACACACAGGCGATGCGCCACCCGCGCCCCGCGGTCATGCGCACACAGCCGGAAGCGGCCAAAACCGAGCGCGCGCATCACCTCCACCTGGTCCTGCGCCATGGTGCGCTTGCTGTATTCCGCATGCCGGGCGCTGCCGGCCGGCTTGGACGAGGCGCCATAGCCGCGCAGATCGGTCGCGACGACGGTGTAATCCTGCGCCAGCTCCTGCGCAACTTTGTGCCAGATCACATGGCTTTGCGGATGGCCATGCAGCAACAGCAGCGGTGGGCCGCTCCCGCCGATCACCCCCGCGATTTCCACACCGTTGACCACCTGGCGGAACGGACGGAAGCCGGGAAACAGCGCGGCGTCTGCAGCAGCGGTGGCGGCATCGATGGAAAGCGGCGTGGTCATGCAAGTCTCCGGTGATCAGTCTTGGGTGAAGTGATGCGTGGCGAATGCTCCGCATGCTAGCGCAGAGCGGGCACGCGCGTTGCGGAACCATCCCCTGCCGTTCCCTTCTTTGGATTTCCCCTGACAAGGAGTTCGCCATGACCCCATTGCATGACTTGCGCATCGCCATCCTCGTCGACGACCTGTTCGAGCAGGCCGAGCTGGCCAGTCCCAAGCAGGCGTTGGAAGGCGCCGGTGCCACGGTCAGCATCATTGCGCCGAAAGGCCCCAGCGTGACGGGCCTGAACCACGCCGACAAGGGCGATACGTTCAAAGTGGACCTGACGCTGGACCAGGCCAAGGCAGACGACTTCGACGGCCTGGTGCTGCCCGGCGGCGTCTTCAACGCCGACGCACTGCGCGTCGTGCCGGCCGCACAGGCATTCGTGAAAGCGTTCGAGCGCGCGCAAAAGCCCATCGCCGTGATCTGCCACGGGCCGTGGCTGATGGTGTCTGCCGGACTGGTGCGAGGGCGCACGCTGACGAGCTGGCCGACGCTGCAGGACGACATCCGCAATGCCGGCGGCATGTGGGTGGACCGCGAAGTGGTGACCGACCGCAACTGGGTCAGCAGCCGCAAACCCGATGACCTGCCCGCCTTCAACCGCACCTTCATCGAACTGCTGACGCAGCACGCCCATGTCTGAGCCCGGTGAGGTGACCCCGCACGGCGGGGTGCGGGATCGTTCCTATAATCGAACGACATGCTCTGCCCTGTCGTGCCGGTTCGCCCAACCTGGAGACGCCATGCCCGCCGCCAAGCACCTCCCGCCCATGCTGCAGCATCTGACGCTGCCCGTGATCGGTTCGCCCATGTTCATCGTCAGTTATCCGGAGTTGGTGTTGGCGCAATGCAAGGCCGGCATCGTTGGAGCGTTTCCCGCGCTCAATGCGCGCCCAGCCGAGGTGCTGGACGACTGGCTCACGCAGATGAACGAGGATCTGGCGGCGTACCGCACGGCGCATCCGCAAGAAGTGGTTGGGCCGATCGCCGTCAATCAAATCGTGCACCACTCGAACGCGCGGCTGGAGCAGGACGTGGCCACCTGCGTCAAACACAAGGTGCCGATCTTCATCACCTCGCTGCGCGCGCCGGTCAAGGAAATCCTGGATGCCGTGCATAGCTACGGCGGCATCGTTCTGCACGACGTGATCAATTTGCGCCATGCCGAAAAGGCGCTGGAAGCCGGTGTCGACGGCCTGATCTTGGTGGCAGCGGGTGCGGGCGGGCATGCCGGCACGCTGTCGCCGTTCGCGCTGGTGGGTGAGGTGCGGCGCATCTTCGACGGGCCGATCGCGCTGTCGGGCGCCATTGCCACAGGCGATGCCATCCTGGCCGCGCAGGCCATGGGCGCGGACCTCGCCTACATCGGCACACGTTTTATCGCCAGTCAGGAGGCCCACGCCGCCGAAAGCTATAAGCAAGCCATCTTGCGCGCAGCCGCATCGGACATCGTCTACACCAACCTTTTTACGGGCGTGCACGGCAACTACATCCGCGAAAGCATCGAACTCGCAGGCCTGGACCCGGCCGCCTTGCCCGAGGCCGACAAATCCAAGATGAACTTTGGCGATGGCAGCTCGCGCGCCAAGGCCTGGAAAGACATCTGGGGTGCCGGCCAGGGTGTCGGGCAGATTGCCGATCTGCCGCCCGCAGCCGAAATCGTGGCGCGCCTGAAGGCCGAATACGACGCGGCCAAGTTGCGTCTTGCGCTGCACCTGCGCCTCTAGACTCTGCCCGCCTCCAACTAGGCGTGCGTGCCGCGCAGCACTTCAATTGACTTGCGCTGTCAGCGCTTCTACATTCCAAAGATTCAAGATACGACATGCGCGGAGCCACGGGATCGGCTACCGCGTAAGCGTATGCGCAAGCATCCTTGGGGGGATGTCCGACAGGCGTCTGCTTTCCTGTTGCGCGCACCGACGACAAAAGGAGAACAAGATGACGCACTGCCCTGCGCCCGCGCGCCCGCTTACCAAGCTGGCGGCCGTGGCGCTGAGCGTGGCGGCCTCGGCGCTTACCCTGAGCCTGACCGGCTGCTCCACCCAGAACGCCGCGACCACGGCCCCCATCGAACAGCGTCTGCCGCAGCCGAACGAAGCGCTCGTGCGCGCGGCCTATGTCTACGCGTTTCCGTTGATGATGTCCGACGCGCTGGTGCAGACGACGTCTGCGCTGGCGCCTGCCGGTACGTTCATGCACCAGCGCACGCTGGACGACGAAGCCCTGCCCACCGGCGTGCGCGCCCGCGTGGACGTGCTCGCCAGCAGTGCCTTCGTCGATTTGCGTAACGGCCCGGTCGTCCTGAGCCTGCCCGACGCCGGGCGCCGACACCTCTGGGTGGCGCTGCACGACGGGTGGAACGACGTGTTCGAATCGCTCGGCAACCGCACCACCGGGGCGCGTGCCGCGCACTACGCCATCACGCCGCCGGGTTGGGAGGGCACGTTGCCCACGGGCGTCAAGCAGATTGCCGCGCCGACCAGCCTCGTCTGGGTGGTGGCACGAACGCAGGTGGCCGGCCCGCGCGACCTGACCGCCGCACGCCGCCTACAGGACCGCTACCGCATCACCCCGCTGGAGGCCTTCAGCAAGAGCACCCTGCGCGAGGCCGAAGCCGAAACCAAGGTCAACACGGACAAGGCCACCGACCTCGACGTCAGCCTGGATGCCGCGCGCCGCCGTGTCACCGCGCTGGACGCCAACAGCTACTTCACGCGCTTTGCCGAACTGCTCAAGGACAATCCGCCGCACGCGGCCGACTCCACGATGCTGCAATCGCTGCGTGATCTGGGCATCGTGCCTGGTGCGCCGTTCGACGCCAAAGCCGTAAGCGCCGCCAACCTGAAGGTGATGGAGGGTGGGGTAGCGGCCGCGCGCGAAACGCTGGCGCTGGCCGTCAAGCAACCGTCTGTCACGCAGAATGGCTGGTTCATCCCGCGCATGGTCGGCGCGTACGGGCTGGATTACGCGCAGCGCGCCATCGTGGCGTGGAACGGCGGCGGCACCGACCTGCCGCAGGACATGCTCATCGCCACCGCCACGACCGACGCAAACGGCATGGCGCTGGACAGCACGCACCGCTACGTCCTGCATTTCGAGCGCAACCAACTCCCGCCCGAGAATGCCGGCTGGGCCGTCGCCGCCTTGTCCGCGGCTGGGCAACCGCGCCGCGCATCCGAACGCCCGGGCCTGCGCAACGTGCTGAGCGAAGCCGATCGCCCACGCCTGAACCGCGATGGCTCGCTCGACATCCTGATCCAGCGCGCTCCGCCCAAGGGCATGCGCAACAATTGGCTGCCGCCGCCCACCGGCCCGTTCCTGCTGCGCATGCAACTGACCTGGCCCAAGGAAGCGGCACTCGACGCCTCGTGGCAGCCGCCCGCCGTACAGCGCCGGGACGCTGCAACCCAATAGCCAAGAGCGGCCGAGCGCGCGGTCAGGCCTCGGCCACCCCGCACCACGAGCTTGCCGGAGTTGCGACCTTCGAGCCGGCCGATGAACGCGGCCGGAGCGCTCTCCCCCCCTTCCAACGCGGTGGCCCCTGCCATCCGCGCAAGGCATGAGCCGGAGCGAGGGCGATCTGGCCGTGCCGCAAATTCCAGTTTACTAGATAAAAATTTCCATTAAACTGGATTGCATGGACATCCACCAACGTATCGCCCACCGCTTGCGCGATCTGCGCGACGCCCAGGGTCTCTCGCTCGACGCGCTGGCAGAACGCAGCCAGGTCAGCCGTTCGGCCATCTCCCTCATCGAGCGCGCCCAGAGCAGCCCGACCGCTGCGGTGCTGGATCGGCTCAGCTCCGCGCTGGGCGTGACGCTTGCCTCGCTGTTCGAAGACAGTCCCGCGCCGGCCGTGGAACCGTCGCCAGTATCACGCGCGGCAGATCAGCCCGAGTGGACCGACCCTGCCTCCGGCTACGTGCGCCGCAACCTGTCGCCGGCGGCGCGTTCGCCCTTGCAGCTCGTTGAGGTGCACTTTCCGGCCGGCGAGCGCGTGGCCTACGACACCGGCGCGCGCGATGCCGAAATCCACCAGCAGGTGTGGGTGATCGAAGGTTCGATGGAAATGACCGTGGGCGACACACACTGGCGCCTCAATGCAGGCGATTGCCTGACCATGCGGCTGGACTGCCCGATCGTCTATCACAACCCCACGCGGCGGCCTGCCCGCTACCTCGTCGCACTGACAACCGTGTCCGCTGCCCACTGGAGGCCCTGATGATCGACACCCTGACCATTCGGCGCGTGGGCGCCAACGAGGCAAGCGCGAGCGTCGACGCGTTGGCCGATGTTCTGATCGATTGCGTGGAAGGCGGCGCGTCGGTGAGCTTCATGTGGCCGTTGTCTCGCGACAAGGCGCAGGCGTTCTGGCGCAACGTTGCCGAAGGCGTGGCGCGCGGCGAGCGCGCCCTGCTGATTGCCGAAGATGAAGCGGGCGCCATCCACGGCACCGTGCAACTGGTGCTCGCACAGCCGGAAAACCAGCCGCACCGCGCCGACGTTGCAAAGATGCTCGTGCACCGCCGCGCGCGTAGGAAGGGCGTGGCGCAGCAGTTGATGGCCGCCATCGAAGAGGAAGCGCGCACCGAGGGCAAGACGGTGCTCGTGCTCGACACGGTGACAGGCGGCGACGCCGAGCGGCTATACGCACGCGCCGGCTGGCAGCGCGTGGGCGTGGTGCCCAATTACGCGCTGATGCCCAACGGCGCATTCTGCGGGACGACGTTCTTCTGCAAGCAGCTCACACCGCCAGCCGGCGCGGCCTAGTCGACCGATCAAATCGTCAACGTGCCGCGGCCGATTTCGATCACGCGGCCACCGACGTGGATCGTGCCGTCGGCATCCACCCGCAGCGTGAGGTGGCAGGGTCGTCCCACCGCAGCGCCCTGCTCGATGCGGTAACTGGCCGGCAACGCATGGCCCGTCGCGCGCAGCCAGCCGCCGAGGTTGGCACACGCCGAGCCGGTGCCCGGGTCTTCGAGCATGCCGGTGCCGTATTCGAAGAAGAAGCGCGACACCACCGGATCATTGCTGGCGGGCTTCGGCATGGTGAAGACGTACGCATTGCGTCCGTCGTTGCGGCTGCGCGGCCACGCGTCGAACACCGACAGATCGGGGCGGGCGCGGTCGACGTCAGCGCGTGTCTTGACCGGCACCATCAGTTGCTCGATACCTGCGTCAACCCACAGCGGCGGGCCCGCCAGCGCATCGGCGTCCAGCCCAAGCATCTTGGTGATGGCGGGATCGGCTTCGCGCGTATTCAGCGCCCCCGAGCGCGGCGGCACGAGCGACCACCCCTCGTCCTGCGCCGTCAGCGACACGATGCCCGACTGGCAACGCAGCGTCAGCTCATTGCCGGGGCCGTACAGTTCGCGCACCACCTGCGCGGTCCCAAGCGATGGGTGACCGGCAAACGGCATCTCGTAATCGGGCGTGAAGATGCGGAAACGCGCCGTGGCGCCATCCGTGTCGTCGGGGAAGATGAAGGTGATCTCTGACAGGTTGAACTGGCGTCCGATAGCCTGCATGGTGGCGTCGTCCAGGCCTCGCCCGTCTTCAAAGACGGCGAGCTGGTTGCCGCCGAACGTGGATTCGGCAAAGACGTTGAGCAGGCGGAAGGCGTAGCGCGGCATGATGGCGTCCGGAGTGTGGGGAAGAAAAAAACGGTGTGGCGATGCGTCATCTTCAACGCACCGCCACACCGTCTCCATGCACACTTGCAGACAGTTTGCGCGAATCCGGCCTGACAGTTGGCGGACAGCGCGAATGCCGTGAAGGATTGCGGCTGACTTACTTGCGATAGTCGTACACGCCGCGGCCGGTCTTGCGGCCCAGGTAGCCGGCGGCCACCATTTCGCGCATCAGCATGGCCGGGCGGTACTTCGGGTCAGCAAACTCGGTGTACAGCACTTCCATCACGGCGAGCATGGTGTCCAGGCCGATCATGTCGGCCAGCGCCAGCGGCCCGATCGGGTGGTTGCAGCCGAGCTTCATGCCCTCGTCGATTTCCTCCGGCGAGGCCAAGCCCTCGCCCAGCACGCAGAACGCCTCGTTGATCATCGGGCACAGGATGCGGTTGACGACAAAGCCCGGGCTGTTCTTGACCGTGATCGGCGTCTTGCCCAGTTGCTTGGCCAGTGCTTCCACCGCCGCATGGGTCGCATCGCTCGTCTGCAGGCCGCGGATGACTTCCACCAGCGCCATCATCGGCACCGGGTTGAAGAAGTGCATGCCGATGAAGCGGCTGGCGTCTTGCAGCACGGCGGCCAGCTTGGTGATCGAGATGGACGACGTGTTCGACGCCACGATCGCGTGCGGTGCAGCCGCAGCCTCGAGCTGCTTGAGGATTTTCACCTTCAGGTCGAAGTTCTCGGTGGCGGCTTCGATCACGAGGTCGGCGCGCTTGAGGTCGTCATAGCTGGTCGAACCGTGGATGCGTGCGAGCGCGGCAGCCTTGTCGGCTTCGGTCAGCTTTTCCTTCTTGATGAGGCGGTCCAGGCTGCCTGCCACCGTGGCGATGCCTTTCTGGACGGCGGCATCGCTGATGTCCACCATCACCACATCCAGCCCAACCACGGCGCACGCTTGCGCAATGCCGTTGCCCATTGTTCCGGCACCGACGATGCCGACGACTTGAATTGCCATGAACTGCTCCTCGTTTGGTATTGGAATGCGAGATGGAAATGAAACAGATTGCAGAGGATAAACGACGCGGCGATGCACAGAAAAGCCTTGCTGACGGTAACGTCACATTCCACCGGATCGCCGTATGATGGCCGGCGTCGCGCCGCTCTTTCCTCTTAGGCGCAAGGACGCTGGAAATGGACCGTTTTCTCAGTATTGAAGCCTTCGTGCGCGTGGCAGAAACGCGCAGCTTTGCCGAGGCCGCCCGCCAGTTAGGCGTGACCAACTCGGTGGTCACCCACCGCGTGCAGCAACTGGAGCGCTTTATTGAAGCGCCGCTGTTTCACCGCAGCACGCGGCACGTGCGTCTTTCCGAAGTGGGCGAAACCTACTACAAGCAATGCGCCGAAGCCGTCTGCATGCTGACGGACCTGACCGACCAGATGCGCGGCCTGCGCGCCACGCCCGCCGGCAAGCTGCGTATCCGCATGCTGCCCGGGTACGCGCTCAGCCACTTTGCCGAGCCGCTGGCCAGGTTCGGGGCGCAGTACCCCGATATCCAGCTCGACGTGGTGGTCGACGACAGCGTGGTCGACCCGATTGCCGAGGGGTTCGACGTGGCGTTTCAGATCTTCCCGCCGATCAACGATTCGCTGATCGAGCGGCGCCTGTTCCCGCTGCGGCGCATGTTCTGCGCCACCCCCGCGTACATCGAGGAATACGGCATGCCGCAGCAGCCGGCCGATCTGCTGCAGCATTCGCTGGCGCTGTACTCCGGTTACCCGACCCGCAAGCGCTGGGTGTTCTCGCGCAACGGCGAGGCCGGCGTTGCAATGGACCTGCCCGAGCAAGTGCGTTCGAATTCCGTGCATCTGCTGCGCGACTACGCCCTCACCAGCGCCGGCATTGCCTGCCTGCCCACCCTCGTCATCAGCGACGATCTGGTCGCCGGCCGCCTCGTGCCGGTGCTTGTCGACTACGACCTGACACCGCTGCACTTCTCCGCCGTGTATCCGGCAACGCAGCGTCAGGCCGTCAAGGTGTGTGCACTGATCGATTGCCTGGCCAGCCACCACGCTGGCGAGCCGGCATGGGACACGCCTTTGCTCGAGCGCGGCTGGATCCGCTAATGGCCACGCGCGCCGAATCCCACGACCGGCGCGCGGGTCCAGGGTACCAATGGAATATTTCGGGAAGTCGCGGCGATTGTTCGGCAATCGCAAAAACTGCACTCGCCGATTGAGGCGTTGCGCCCCGTGCGCAACTTCCTATCATGGATGGGCCGTTGATCGCGCCGCGCCGATGCGGCGTCAGATCTGCAGCGCCCCCCTCGCATCTCCTATCGGAACCGGATACGGCCATGAATCCCAAGCTGGAAGTCCTTACCCCGCAAAACTGTCAACTGATCTTCATCGACCACCAGCCGCAAATGGCCTTCGGCGTGCAGTCGATCGATCGTCAGGTTCTGAAGAACAACACCGTCGGCCTCGCCAAGGCCGCGAAGATCTTCAACATCCCCACCACCATTACGACCGTCGAGTCGCAGAGCTTTTCGGGCTACACCTATCCGGAGCTGCTCGATGTGTTTCCGGATCAGCCACTGCTCGAACGCACCTCGATGAACTCCTGGGACGACCAGAAGGTGCGCGATGCCCTGGCAAAGAACAACCGCAAGAAGGTGGTCGTCTCGGGCCTGTGGACGGAGGTGTGCAACTGCACCTTCGCGCTGTCGGCCATGCACGATGCCGACTACGAGATCTACATGGTGGCCGACGCTTCGGGTGGTACGTCAAAGGACGCGCACGACTACGCCATGCAGCGCATGGTCCAGGCCGGCGTAGTGCCCGTGACGTGGCAACAGGTGCTGCTGGAATGGCAGCGTGACTGGGCCCACCGCGACACGTACGACGCCGTCATGCAGCTGGTGAAGGAGCACTCCGGCGCCTACGGCATGGGCGTGGACTATGCCTACACGATGGTGCACGAGGCCCCGCAACGCACGGCCACGCCGCACGAGGCGCTGGCACCCGTGGCGGCCAACTGATCGCGCTGCCGACCATACAAGAAGACGCTGCTCCGGCCGGGCGACGCATGTGCAACCGCATGCGTCGCCCTGTCGTCCATTCAATCAGCCACCACCCTCTCTCTCATTCCCATGCAAACGATTACGACCCAAGACGGTACGCGCATCTTTTACAAGGACTGGGGCAACGGCAAGCCCGTCGTCTTCTCGCACGGCTGGCCGCTCAATGCCGACGCGTGGGACGCGCAGACGCTGTTCCTCGTGCAGAAGGGCTTTCGTGTCATCGCGCATGATCGGCGCGGCCACGGCCGCTCCGACCAGCCGTCGCAGGGCAACGACATGGATACCTATGCTGACGACCTGGCAGCGCTGCTCGATGCGCTCGACATCCAGGGCGCCACGCTGGTCGGTCATTCCACCGGCGGCGGCGAAGTCGCGCACTACATCGGCCGTCATGGCACCAGGCGCGTCGCCCGCGCGGTGCTGATCGGCGCGGTGCCGCCCATCATGCTCAAGACGGCCTCCAATCCGCACGGCTTGCCGATGGACGTGTTCGACGGCATCCGCAAGGGCGTCGCCGACAACCGCTCGCAGTTCTACCGCGATCTCGCCACACCGTTCTTCGGTTTCAACCGGCCGGGCGCGAAGGTCTCGCAGGGCACCATCGATGCCTTCTGGGCGCAGGGCATGACCGGCGGCATTCACGGCCAGTATCTGTGCATCAAGGAATTCTCGGAGGTCGACTACACCGAAGACCTGAAGAAGATCGACGTGCCGGTGCTGTTCCTGCATGGCGACGACGACCAGATCGTGCCGATCGACAATTCGGCCAAGCTGGGCGTGGAAGTGGTGAAGGACGGGACGCTGAAGGTCTATCCGGGCGGCTCGCACGGCATGTGCGTGACCGAGGCGGACAAGGTCAACGCGGACCTGCTGGCCTTCCTCAGCACCTGACCGGCACGGGCGGCGCCGTTTGCGCGCGCCGCCCCTTGGCATCCTGGAGCCCTCCTCGTGAAGCCCTACCTCATCTCCATTGCCGTCGGCATGCTGGTTGGCATCATCTACGCGCTGCTGCACGTTCGCTCACCGGCGCCACCGGCGATCGCGCTGGTCGGGCTGCTCGGCATGCTGATCGGCGAACAGATCGTGCCGGCTGCGCAGCGCCTGCTGGCCGGCGAGCCCATCACCATGGCGTGGTTCCGCCACGAGTGCGTGCCGAAGATCACCGGCGCACCGCCCCAAGTGCCACCCGCGGCGCAACCAACAGACCTGGCCGCCACTGGCGGCTCCGGCAGCACCAGCGGCACCACGCCGCGCAACCCGAGCTGACGCCATGACACACCTGTCGCTCGAACCCTCCCACGCTGCGGCCCCTGCCGATACCGCCCTGCACGTTGGCCTGCTGTTCCTGCGCCTGACCGGCAGCGCCCTGCTGATCGCCGTGCATGGGCTGCCCAAGGTGCTGCACTACAGCCAGGAACTGACGCGCATTGAAGACCCATTCCACATGGGCGCCGCACCCACGCTGCTGCTCGCCATCCTGTCGGAAACGCTGTGTCCGCTACTGATTGCGCTTGGCGTGCTGGCGCGCCTGGCGTGTCTGCCCATCGTCGCCACGTTGCTGGTGGCCATGCTGGTGGTGCATCCGGACTGGTCGCTTGCCGATGGACAGTTCGGGTGGATGCTGCTGATCATCTTCACCACGGTCCTGATTGCCGGACCCGGACGTTTTTCGATCTTCCCCAAATACTGACGCAATGACCGCCGATCTCATCCTGCACAACGGCCGCATCCACACGGTCGACCGCGAACGCCCCACCGCCAGCGCCGTTGCCGTGCGTGATGGCCGCTTTGTTGCCGTGGGCGACGATGCCGCCGTGATGGCCCAGCGCGGCGCCGCCACCCAGGTCATCGACCTGCGCGGGCGCGCCGTCATCCCGGGCCTGAACGATTCGCACCTGCACCTGATCCGGGGCGGGCTGAACTACAACCTGGAGCTGCGCTGGGAAGGCGTGCCCTCCCTGGCCGACGCGATGCGCATGCTCAAGGAGCAGGCCGCGCGCACGCCGTCGCCGCAATGGGTGCGCGTGGTGGGCGGCTGGTCGGAATTCCAGTTTGCCGAGCGCCGCATGCCCACGCTCGAAGAGTTGAACCAGGCCGCGCCCGATACGCCCGTGTTCGTGCTGCACCTGTACGACCGCGCGCTGCTCAACCGCGCGGCGCTGCGCCAGGTCGGCTACACCAAGGACACGCCGAACCCGCCGGGCGGCGAGATCCAGCGCGACGCGTCCGGCGAGCCCACCGGCATGCTGATCGCCAAGCCGAACGCGATGATCCTGTACGCGACGCTCGCCAAGGGGCCGAAGCTGCCGCCCGAATACCAGGTCAACTCCACGCGCCAGTTCATGCGCGAGCTGAACCGCCTGGGCGTGACAAGCGCCATCGACGCAGGCGGCGGCTTCCAGAACTATCCGGAAGACTACGAAATCATCCGCGAGCTATCCGCGCAGAACCAGCTCACCATCCGCATCGCTTACAACCTCTTCACGCAGAAGCCGAAAGAGGAGCTGGCCGACTTCAAGAACTGGACTGGCAGCGTGCGATACCGCCAGGGCGATGACTTCTTCCGCCACAACGGCGCGGGCGAAATGCTCGTCTTCTCCGCAGCCGACTTCGAAGACTTCCTGCAACCGCGCCCCGACCTGCCCGAGACGATGGAGCAGGAGCTGGAAACCGTGGTGCGCCACCTCGTCGCGCAGCGCTGGCCGTTCCGGCTGCACGCGACCTACGACGAATCGATCTCGCGCATGCTCGACGTGTTCGAGCGGGTGAACCGCGACATTCCCTTCAACGGCCTGCCCTGGTTCTTCGACCATGCCGAGACGATTTCGCCGAAGAACATCGAGCGCGTGCGCGCACTGGGCGGCGGCATCGCCATTCAGGATCGCATGGCCTTCCAGGGCGAATACTTTGTCGACCGTTACGGCGCTGCCGCTGCCGAGCAGACACCGCCCATCAAGCGCATGCTGGCCGAAGGCGTGCCCGTGGGCGCCGGCACCGACGCCACGCGCGTGTCGAGCTACAACCCGTGGACGTCGCTGTATTGGCTGGCAAGCGGGCGCACCGTGGGCGGCATGGCGCTGTATCCGGAAGGGTTGCCGCGCGAAGTGGCGCTCGAGCTGTACACGCACGGCAGCGCGTGGTTCTCGGCAGACCAGGGCAACAAGGGGCAGATCAAGGTCGGGCAACTCGCTGATCTGGCGGCATTGTCGGCGGATTTCTTCAGCGTGCCCGAGGCCGATATCAAGACCATCGAATCGGTGCTGACGGTGGTGGGTGGACGCATCGTCTACGGCGCAGCGGAGTTTGCCGAATTCGGCCCGCCGCCCATTCCGGTGCTGCCGGAGTGGTCGCCCGTGGCGCGCGTGCCGGGGCACTGGCGGCCGGCTGCGCCCATGCAGCAGCAGGTGCATCAGTGCGTCGGTTCGTGTTCGGTGCACGGCCACGCGCACCAGAAAGCGCGCACGGCCAATGTGCCGACCACCGACTTCCGCGGTTTCTGGGGCGCCTTCGGGTGTTCGTGCTTTGCCTTCTGAAGCGGCGACGGCGGCGACGGCTGCAACGGCCACACCGGCGTCAGCACGTTTCCTGATCGCACAGGGAACGCTGCTGGCGTTCGTCGCGGGCTATGTGGATGTGGTCGGCTTTGCGGCGTTGTTTGGGCTGTTCACCGCGCACGTGACCGGCAACTTCGTGATGATCGGCCTGGAGCTGGCGGGCTCCGGCCAGGGCGTGCTCGCCAAGCTGCTGGCGCTGCCGATGTTCGTGGTGGCCGTGGCAGCGACCAAACTCGCCGTGACGGCGCTCACGCGGCGCGGTGTGGCGCCGCTGCGGCCGCTGCTGCTTGTGCAGGCCGTTCTGCTGCTGGCCTTCATGGCGGCGGGGCTGCTGGCGCTGCCAATTCAATCGCCCGATGCTCCGGCCACGATTGTTGTCGGGCTGCTCGGCGTCGCGGCGATGGGCGTACAGAACGCCAAGGCGCGCATCGTGCTGTCGGAACATGCACCCACCACGATCATGACCGGCAACACGACGCAGATCGTGATCGACGTGGTGGAGTTGCTGTCGCCGGGTGGTACGCAGAAGGATGTTGCACGCACGCGATTGCGCAAGATGGTGCCGCCGCTGGCCGGGTTCGCCACGGGCGCGGTGCTGGGGGCGTTGGCGTTTGCAACGCTGTCGTTCTGGTGCGTGTTGCCGCCCGCGGGCATCCTCGTGGCCCTGGCCGTCATGCAACGCTAGGCCAGCGCTCGGTCAGACCTTGACGCGGCGAAACAGCTTGGAGAAATCGATCGTCTCCACCTGCCGGGGCTCAAGCTCCAGCGCAGCGATGTATTCGCCCAAGTGTTCGCCCATCAGCCGCGCGGCGCGCTCGCCGTCGCGGCGCTCCACCGCATCGAGAATGGCCAAGTGTTCGTCGTGGCCGCAACTCGGCCGCGCGGGGGATTCATAGAGCCCGATCAGCAGCGAGGTACGCGCCACCAGCGTGCGCAGCATCGCCGTGATGATGGGGTTGCCGTTCGCCTCGGCCAGTTGGATATGGAAGTCGCCCGAGAGGCGGATCCAATCGCGCCAGTTGCCGGATTCACGGCTGGCGTGTTCAGCAGCCGCCAGCGCACGCAGCTCGGTGAGTTGCTCCGCCGTCGCGTGCTGCGCCAGTTCGCGTACCGAGCCGGTTTCCAGAATCAACCGGGCACCAAAGACCTGGCGAGCTTCCGTCGCGTCGTGCACGGCGATGGTCGCGCCGCGATTGGGCTGCAGCTCCACCACGCCCTCATGGGCCAGTTTCACCAGCACCCGGCGCAATGTCCCCCGCGTAATTCCAAAGGCCTTGCATAGCTGCGCCTCAACCAGACGGGTGCCGGGCGGCAGCTTCTGTTCGAGGATGGCGTCGTACACCGCGTCCGAAATGCGGGCGTCGACTTCGGCGTTGTTGCGGCGTGGCTGGGAGGTCGGAGGGGTCGTGGGCTCTGGCATCTCGCCATTCTAATCGAGCAAACCGCGCTTGGATTGTGCACAAAACCGATGCCAATTCGGGCGGCGTTGGTGCGACATCATCAAGAGATCTCCCCATGTTTTTGGCGTTCTTGCACCAGAAGCAAGCGAAAACCGCCCATTTTGCTTGGCACGGTTACTGCATGTAGACAAGCGTGATTGTGCACAATCCAAACAAAGCTTGTACTCAACATAGAACGCAATGCCGGGAGCGGCCACGCAATGCGGTCGCGCCAATTCATTTAGGGGATCACCTGTCATGAGCACCACCACCAAGCTGGGCGCTGCCGCCCTGGCATTCGGGCTGTCGGGCTTCGCTGCGGCGCAGTCGAGCGTGACGCTGTCGGGCGTCATCGATACCGGCGTTAGCTGGACCAACCATGCCGGCAACGGCTCGCAAAGTCTGACCGGCGTGTCGGACAGCATCCTGGGCGTGTCCAACTTCGGGCTGAGCGGCAAGGAAGACCTGGGCGGCGGTGTGAATGCGCTGTTCAACCTGCAGGCCGGCTTCAACCCGAGCAACGGGCGCATGTCTTCCAACGGCACGCTGTTCTCGCGCAATTCGTATGTCGGGCTGAGTTCGTCGTCGGGCACGCTCACGGCCGGCAAGCAATGGAACTTCAACGACGACTGGCTGGTGGGCAGCGTCTTCAAGGGCGGCTACAACTCGGGCTCGATCTTCAAGTTCAGCGAGTTCGACGCCGTGAGCGAGATCTACAACAACACGGTCAAGTACGTGTCGCCCGACCTGGGCGGTGCGCAGTTCGGCGCGATGTACGGCTTTGGCGAAGCGGCCGGCTCCATCTCGCAGGGCTCGCTGTTCAACCTCGCAGGGCGTTATAGCGCTGGCCCGCTGTATCTAGCCGCCAGCTACGACCAGGAGCGCGATGGCAGCGGCACCGGCTCGCTCTACAAGCTGATCACCGTGGGCGGCAGCTACACGTTTGGGGCGACCAAGCTGCGGTTGGGCGCGGCGCGCGCCGATGTGGGCGGCACGGGCGCGTTCCAGTCGATTCCCAGCATGTCGGCGCGCAAGGCGTACGCGGTGGAAGGCGGCGTCGACTACGCCTTCACCACGGCCTTTACCGGCTCGGCCGATGTGCTGTACCGCCGCAACTCGACGCTGTCGAACAGCTCGATGGTCTACCGGCTGCTGGGCCTGTACAGCCTGTCGAAGCGCACCACGCTGGTGGCCAACGTGGCGTATCTGAAGAACTCGTCGAGCGCGACGGAAGCGCTTGTCAACACCACGTCGGGCGCCATCGGCGGCGGCGTGCCGGGCACGAGCCAGACCTCAGTGGCGCTGGGCGTGCGTCACACCTTCTGACCCGCGCGAAGCCGGCCGCGCCACTTGCCCCGGTATGTGGCGCGGCTGCCCGCAGATGCGGCCACGCGCACCAGAACGACGCATGCCAAGCGCGCTCGCGCCGAAATTTCCGCGCGCAGACAGGCACACCTATTGCACCAACCCGACATGACCCGCGCACCCACCGCCCCCGCCGACTCCCTCGAACTCGTTGCGCTGACCAAGCGTTACGCACATGACGCCGTGGCCGTCGACGCCATCAACCTGCGCGTGCCGGCCGGCAGCTATTGCTGCTTGCTGGGGCCGTCGGGCTGCGGCAAATCGTCAACGCTGCGCATGATTGCCGGCCACGAACATGTGAGCGACGGCGACATCCTGCTGGGCCACCGCAACATCACCAACCTGCCGGCGGCCTCGCGCGGCACGGCCATGATGTTCCAGAGCTACGCACTGTTTCCCCACTTGAGCGCGCTCGAGAACGTGGCCTTCAGCCTGAAGATGCGCGGTATCAACGCACGCGAACGGCGCCAGCGCGCGCAGGCGCTGCTGGAGCGCGTGGCGATGGGCCACCTGGCGCAGCGTCGGCCTGGCGAGTTGTCAGGCGGCCAGCAGCAACGCGTGGCGCTGGCGCGTGCGCTGATCATGGAGCCGCGCGTGCTGCTGCTGGACGAACCACTCTCTGCGCTGGACCCGTTCCTGCGCACACAGATGCGTGCCGAATTGCGACGCTGGCAGCAGGAACTGGGCTTGACCTTCGTGCACGTCACGCACTCGCAGGAAGAAGCGATGGCCCTGGCCGACCAAATGGTCGTGATGAACCACGGCCGCATCGAACAGGCCGGCAGCCCGCGCGAGATCTACAACCAGCCAGCCAGCGCGTTTGTTGCGACCTTCATCGGCGGACACAACTTGCTGGAAGACGCGCATGGGCCCGTAGCGGTGCGCATCGACCGCATGGCCTTGCATGCTGATGAAGCCGTAGCCGGAGATCGCCCCCGCGTGCGCGGCCGCATCTGCGACATCGAATACCAGGGCACACATGTGCTGGTGAGCGTGGAAGGCGTGGCGCTCTCGCCCTCGCAACGCGTAACGGTGAGCCTGCCCGAGACCGACGCCACCATCGCACACCTCGCACTGCATCAACCCATCTGGGCCTCGTGGGATGCCGCACAGGCCCACCGCTTACCGGGCCCGCCAGCGGCCTGAAACCGGCTCAACCATTCCAATCCGCAGCCTGACGGCTTCAGGCGCTGCCTTCACCTTCCTATCAGGGGTTGCAACATGTCTGACGATTCCAACGACTTCAAGGCCGGCCGCCGCATCGCACTCAAGGGCATGGCCGCCATCCTGGCCACCGGCGTCGTACCCGCGATCCACGCGCAAGAAAAGCTGACGCTGCGCTACCTCGGCACGGCGGTCAACCAGGACAAGCTGATCGCCGAGAAATTCGAAGCCGACACCGGCATCCGCGTGCAATACGTGGCCGTGACGACCGATGAGATCACCAAGCGCGCCGTGACCGCGCCGAGCAGCTTCGACCTCATCGACACGGAGTATTTCTCGCTCAAGAAGATCGTGCCGACCGGCAACCTGCTGGGCATCGACGCGCGCCGCATCAAGAACGCGGACAAGATCACGTCGCTGTTCACCAAGGGCGAGGTGGCCGGCAAGAAGGTGGGCGACCAGGGCACCGCGCCCAAGAAGGTCATGTATCTGCCGGGCGCCAATGCGACCACGTTCGCGACTTCGCCCACGCAGTTCATGACGCTGATCCCGACCGTGTACAACGCCGACACGCTGGGCATCCGTCCCGACCTCATCAAGCGCCCCATCAACTCGTGGGCCGAGCTGCTGAACCCCGAGTTCAAGGGGCGCGCGTCGATCCTGAACATTCCGTCGATCGGCATCATGGACGCGGCGATGGTGGTGGAAGCCAAGGGCCTGCACAAGTACGCCGACAAGGGCAACATGACCCGCGCCGAAATCGACCTGACCATCAAGACGCTGATCGAAGCCAAGAAGGCCGGCCAGTTCCGCGCGCTGTGGAAGGACTTCAACGAAAGCGTGAATTTGATGTCTTCGGGCGAAGTGGTGATCCAGTCGATGTGGAGCCCGGCGGTGACCGCCGTGCGCAGCAAGGGCATCGACTGCACGTTCCAGCCGCTCAAGGAAGGCTATCGCGCGTGGGCCGCCGGCTTTGGCATTCCGAAGACGGTGTCGGGCAAGAAGCTCGATGCGGCGTATGAATTCATCAACTGGTTCCTCGACGGCTGGGCCGGTGCATACCTGAACCGCCAGGGCTACTACAGCGCCGTGCTGGAAACGGCCAAGGCCAAGATGGAGCCCTACGAGTGGGCCTACTGGATGGAAGGCAAACCCGCTGCCAAGGACATCAAGAGCCCGCACGGCGATGTGCTGGCCAAGGCCGGCAGCGTGCGCGACGGCGGCAGCTACGAACAGCGCATGGGCGGCATCGCCTGCTGGAACGCAGTCATGGACGAAAACGAATACATGGTCCGCAAGTGGAACGAGTTTGTCGCCGCTTGACGCCCCTCAGCACGTCGCCATCGTCATGACACCCTCTACGCCGTCTACGCCGTCCACTCCACCCGCCGCCGGCGCCCTGCGTCCGGGCTTGCAGGCGCTGCCGTTTGCGGCGGTGTTTGTCGTGTTCTTTCTGATCCCGCTGGGGCTGGTCGCAATGGTCAGCTTCTGGGATTTCAACGAGTACGCGCTGCTGCCGACCTTCACCTTGCGCAACTACGCCAAGCTGTGGGAAGGCTGCGGCCATCTCAATGAATACGGCGATCTGTGCGTGACGGCGTCGACGTACCTGTCGACGCTGCGCTTTGCGCTGGGCACCTGGGCGCTGACGCTGGCGCTGGGTTTTGCGCTGGCGTACTTCCTGGCGTTCCACGTGCGCTCGGCTGCGGTGCAGACGCTGCTGTTCGTGATCTGCACGGTGCCGTTCTGGACGTCCAACGTGATCCGCATGATTTCGTGGATCCCGTTGCTGGGCCGCAACGGCCTCGTCAACCAGACGCTGCAGGCCATGCACCTGACCGAGCAGCCGCAGGACTGGCTGCTGTATTCGAACTTCTCGGTGCTGCTGGCCTACGTGCACCTCTACACCATGTTCATGATCGTGCCGATCTTCAATTCGATGATGCGCATCGACCGCGCGTTGCTCGAAGCCGCGCGCGATGCAGGCGCCAGCACCTGGCAAACGCTCTGGCATGTGATCGTGCCGCTGTCGCGCAGCGGCATCCTGATCGGCTCCATCTTCATCCTGACCATCGTCATGGGCGATTTCGTGACCGTGGGCGTGATGGGCGGCCAGCAGATCGCCTCGGTCGGCAAGATGATCCAGGTGCAGACGTCGTACCTGCAGTTTCCGCTGGCGGCGGCCAATGCCGTGGTGCTGCTGCTGACCGTTCTGATGATCATCTGGGGCCTGACCCGCGTGGTCGACATCCGCAAGGAGCTTTGACATGCAAGCGCGCTTTCGTGAACCACGCGCCCCCGGCTTCTGGCCGCTGGCGTGCCTCTTCGCGCTGTTTGTGCTGTTCCTGTACGGGCCGATGCTGACGATCTTCGCGCTCAGCTTCCAGGGCCCGGAAGGCGGCCTGACATTTCCGATGAATGGGCTCTCGCTGCATTGGTATCGCCAGCTTGCCGAAGGCCTGGGCGTGGTCGACATCGGCGCGGCATTCCGGCGCTCACTCGCGCTGGGCGCGGTCGTGATGGCGCTGACCATGGGGCTCTCGCTGCTGGCGGCATTGGCTTTCCGGAAGCGGCTGCGTGGCGGTGGTGCACTGTTCTACGTCACGGTGGCCAGCCTGATCATGCCGTCGATCGTGGTGTCGCTCGGCATCGGCCTGCAGTTCCGGCTGATCGACACGGGCATCAAGGCGTTGCTCACCGCGTTGGGCATGGGCGATCAGGCCGACAGCTTTGGATCGTCGCTGGGCCTCTGGACATCCGCCCTCGGCGCGCACCTCACGTGGACGCTGCCCTTCGGCCTGCTCATCATGTTCGCCGTCTTCAACCGCTTCAACCCAGCCTACGAAGAAGCCGCGCGCGACCTGGGGGCCACGCCCTGGCAGACGTTCCGGCACGTCGTGCTGCCGTTGATCGCGCCGTCGCTCATCGGTGTGGGCATGTTCGGCTTCACGCTGAGTTGGGACGAGATCGCGCGCACCTCGCAGGCAATCGGCGACGTCAACACGCTGCCGCTCGAACTGCAAGGATTGACCACCACCGTGACGACGCCGTCCATCTACGCGCTGGGCACGCTCACCACCGTGGTGTCGTTCATGGTGATGGGGCTGACGATGCTGGCCATTGTTCGACTGCGCCGCCGTCAAAGCGCCGGGCGGGTTGACTGAACCATTGACTGAACGCGCGCCAATGACCCTCGCTACGGAATCGGCCGGGCCGCGCCGGCTGCTGCTGATCAACCCGAATACCACGAGCGCGCTCACACAGACCATCACGCGCTTCGTGCAGGCTGCATTGCCCTGCGATGTCGTTGTGGAAGCGGTTACCGCGCGGTTTGGTGCGCCGTACATCGCCACCGAAGTCGGCTACGCGGTGGCCGCGCACGCCGCGCTCGACGCATGGACGCGGGCACAGCAGCCAGCCATCAACGCCGCCATCATCGGCTGTTTTGGCGACCCCGGGCTCTTCGCGCTGCGCGAGGTGGCGCCGTGCCCCGTCACCGGCCTGGCGGAGGCCGCGTTGATGGAAGCGGCAACGTACGGCACTTGCGCAGTCATCACGGGAGGCCATGCGTGGGGGCCGATTTTGGAGCGCTTGCTGCCCACGCTTGAAGGCGGCCACACCGTGCGCGATATCCATACCGTCGAACTAGACGGGGCCGCGCTATACGCCGCGCCGGATGCGGCAGAACAGATCTTGATTGGCGCCTGCACGACCGTCCTGCGGCGCCAGCCCGTCGACGCAATCGTGCTGGGCGGCGCGGGATTGGCGGGCATGGCGCAGAAGCTGCAGGCGCACGTGCCCGTACCCCTCATCGACAGCGTGACTGCAGCTGCGCGCCAGGTCTGGCACGCTCCGCGCGGCGGGCATGGCGCGCTGCCGGCATGGATTGCGCCCGCCACGCACGCTTGAACGGGGTGCGGGCTACATGTTGCGCCGGTACTGCCCGCCCACCTCGAACAACGCGTGCGTGATCTGCCCAAGCGAGCAGACGCGCACGGCGTCCATCAGCACCGCGAACACGTTCTGATCGTCGATCACGGCGCGCTGCAGGCGCTGCAGCATGGCGGGCGCTTCCCCGGCATGCCGTGCATGAAAATCCTGCAGCCGCGCGAGTTGGCTCTGCTTCTCTTCTTCGCTGGAGCGTGCCAGTTCGATGTGCGGCGGCACCACACTCTCGGCGTCGGGATTGCGGAACGTATTCACACCGATGATGGGCAGCGAGCCATCGTGCTTGCGCTGCTCGTACAGCATCGACTCTTCCTGAATCTTGCCGCGCTGGTAGCCGGTTTCCATCGCGCCGAGCACACCGCCGCGCTCGGCAATGCGCTCGAACTCCTGCAGCACGGCTTCTTCCACCAGGTCCGTCAGTTCATCGATGACGAAGCTGCCCTGGTTCGGGTTCTCGCACTTGGCGAGGCCCCACTCGCGGTTGATGATGAGCTGAATCGCCAGGGCGCGCCGCACGGATTCGGCCGTCGGCGTGGTGATCGCCTCATCGTAGGCATTCGTGTGCAGGCTGTTGCAGTTGTCGTAGATGGCGATCAGCGCCTGCAGCGTAGTGCGGATATCGTTGAAGGCGATCTCCTGCGCGTGCAATGACCGGCCCGACGTCTGCACGTGGTACTTCAGCTTCTGGCTGCGCTCGTTCGCGCCGTACTTGTCTCGCAGGGTCACCGCCCAGATGCGACGCGCGACGCGGCCCAGCACGTTGTACTCGGGGTCCATGCCGTTGGAGAAGAAGAACGACAGGTTCGGCGCGAAATCGTCGATATGCATGCCGCGCGCGAGGTACGCCTCCACATACGTGAAGCCGTTGGCCAGCGTGAATGCGAGTTGCGAGATCGGGTTCGCGCCCGCCTCGGCTATGTGGTAGCCCGAGATCGACACCGAGTAGAAATTGCGCACCTGGTGGTGCACGAAATATTCCTGGATATCGCCCATCACCTTGAGCGAAAACTCGGTCGAGAAGATGCAGGTGTTCTGGCCCTGGTCTTCCTTGAGGATGTCGGCCTGCACCGTGCCGCGCACGTTCTGCAGCACCCACGCGCGGATCTTCGCTTCCTCGTCCTGCGTCGGCTCGCGCTGGTTGTCCGCGCGGAACCGGGCGAGATTCTGGTCGATGGCGGTATTCATGAACATCGCCAGGATCGTCGGCGCGGGCCCGTTGATCGTCATGGAAACCGACGTGGCAGGGCTGGTCAGGTCAAAACCGTCGTACAGCACCTCCATGTCGTCGAGCGTGGCGATCGACACGCCGGAGTTGCCCACCTTGCCGTAGATGTCCGGGCGCAGCGCCGGGTCTTCGCCGTAGAGCGTGACGGAGTCGAACGCGGTGGAGAGCCGCTTGGCCTCCATGCCTTCGGAGACGAGCTTGAAGCGCCGGTTGGTGCGGAAGGCATCGCCCTCGCCCGCGAACATGCGCGTCGGGTCTTCGTTCTCACGCTTGAAGGCGAACACGCCGGCGGTGTACGGAAAACTGCCCGGCACGTTCTCGCGCATCAGCCAGCGCAGCACCTCGCCATCGTCTTCATACGGCGGCAGGACGACCTTGCGGATGGTCGTGCCCGAGAGCGTGGTGTGCGTGAGCTGCGTGCGGATTTCCTTGTCGCGAATCTTGACAACGTATTCGTCGCCGGAATACGCGCGGCGCAGATCGGGCCACATGGCGAGCAGCTTGCGCTCAACAGCGCCGAGCTGCGCGTCGCGCTCGGTGGCTTGCTTGTCGAGCGCGGACAGCGTCTGCACCGTGGCACCGGCCTGCTCCAGCATGCGGTGGCTGGCGCGCAACTGCTGACGCTCGCGCGCGAGGCGGCTTTGCGCGTCGACGCGGCGGTGGTAGCCGCGCACCGTATCGGCCAGCTCCGCCAGGTAGCGCACGCGCGCGGGCGGCACGATGGCGTCGTGGCTGGTGGAGCATTTGCCGGCCGGGCGCGGCAGCGTGCGTTCAGCCAGCGCCATGCCGCGCTCGCTCAGCCGATCGGCCAGCATGTGATACAGCGCCGTCACGCCGTCGTCATTGAAGTGCGAGGCCTGCGTGCCGAACACCGGCATGTCTTCAGGCCGGGCGTGCCATTGCTCGCGGTTGCGCTGCACCTGCTTGGCGACGTCGCGCCACGCGTCCTGCGCGCCCTTGCGGTCGAATTTGTTGATCGCTACCAGATCGGCAAAGTCCAGCATGTCGATCTTCTCCAGCTGGCTGGCGGCGCCAAACTCGGGCGTCATCACATACAGCGACAGATCGACGTGCGGCACGATGGCCGCATCGCCCTGCCCGATGCCGGAGGTCTCGACGATGATGAAATCGAACCCGCCAGCGCGGCATGCGGCAATCACGTCGGGCAGCGCGTCGGAGATCTCGCGGCTGGCCTCCCGCGTGGCCAGCGAGCGCACGAAGATGTTCGGATGGTTGATCGCGTTCATGCGAATGCGGTCGCCCAGCAACGCACCGCCCGACTTGCGCCGCGACGGATCGATCGAGATGACAGCGATGCGCAGCGTGTCTCGCTGGTCAAGGCGGAAGCGGCGGATCAGCTCATCGGTGAGCGACGACTTGCCTGCGCCGCCTGTGCCCGTGATGCCGAGCACCGGCGTCGGCGTGGCCATCGCAGCCGCGTGCACGGCCTCGCGCAATGCCGGATCGATGCGGCCCGATTCCAGTGCGGTGATCAATTGCGCCAGGGCGCGGCGGTCGCCATTGGCGACGGGCTCCAGCGTGGCCGGCGCGTAGATGGAGAGATCAATATCGCAGCGCTGCACCATGTCGGCAATCATGCCGGCGAGGCCCATGCGCTGGCCGTCTTCGGGGCTGTAGATGCGCGCGACGCCGTAGTCCTGCAACTCGCGGATCTCCGTCGGCACGATCACGCCGCCACCGCCGCCGAACACCTGGATGTGCTCGCCGCCGCGTGCGCGCAGCGCGTCGATCATGTACTTGAAGTATTCGACGTGGCCGCCCTGGTAGCTGGACACGGCAATGCCCTGCACGTCTTCCTGCAGCGCCGCGTTCACCACCTCGTCCACCGAGCGGTTGTGCCCAAGATGGATCACTTCGCAGCCCATCGACTGCAGGATGCGCCGCATGATGTTGATCGACGCGTCATGCCCGTCGAACAACGATGCGGCCGTCACGAAGCGCACCTTATTGCGCACCGGCGCAGCTTCGCTGGCAGGCGTGGGATCGGCCGCGCGGGCAGCGGAAAGATCGGTCATGTCTCCACCTTCGATAAAGTGGGCGCCGGCATTGTAGGTGTTGTACAGCGCACAAGGCGCGGTGTGCCGGTCGACGGGTCGAACAGACAGTATTTTCGGGGTTGACGCCCTCGTCAACCGGCCGCGCGGGCGCCGGCATTGTTTGCGCAAACAGTGGGGCCGGAACGGTCCGATCTCGGTGCAACACCCAGCTTGCACACAATCGATACAAATCGTTAGAGTCAGATTTTGGCCGGAGACGGGTCCGGCCACAGGGGGAACTTCCAATGCCAAGCCGCGCAACGATGCGCTGGTGTCTGACTGCCTTGTTGGCGTGGTCCGGCCACGCCCTGGCGTGGGACTACACGCCCGGCGCCATCCCGGGGCTGATCAGCGTGCTTGGTTTCCTGACCGTGCAGACGCAGGCGCTTGATCGCGCCATTCAACGCTTTCCCGGTCAGCGTGAAGAGCTGATCCGCGCCCGTACGCAGTTCGACAACACTTTCCCGCAGGCGCTGGCCCGCACGCGCCGCCTGATCGCCGGCATTCCGCTATCCGACGACGAGCGGCAACTCCTGATCGAGCGCGCACTCGATATCCACCAGCCCAGCGTGACGACCGCCACCCAGACTGCCCAGACGGCGCACGCGCTGGCCGAACGCGTGGTTGCGCGTGCGCAGGGCAACCAGGACCGCGCCACCCTGCAGACGCTGCTGGCGGTGGTCTACGACGACCGCCCCGCCGATGAACTGAGCAGCCGCTTCACCCAGACCGTGACGTTGTCTGACTGGCCGAATGCGCGCGGCGCGAGCCTCGGCCTGCGGCTGCCGTTCTCCTGGGAGCGCGTGCCGCCCACGCCGCCGCGCAAGCCCGACCCGGCGCGGGTGGCGATCGGCGCGTGGGCCAACCAGGGCGGCTCGGGGCTGTCACGCATGGAACTGATCGTGCGCCCCACCGAAGGCGACCTCGAAACCGTTCCTGACAGCCGCGAACCGCGCTGGATGCGCGATGCCGTCAAGCAAGCCGTGGCGGCCCCTTGCCGGCTGCTCGGCTGGGGCACGCAGTCGTTCGGCGGACGCACCGGGGTGTGGGCCAGCTACATCGGCGAATCGCCCGGCCCGCATATCCCGCGCGCCACGGGCAACACGCTGGTCGGCCGCGTCTTCATGGTGCCAACTGACGGCGCGCTGCTGATGCTGCACATGCAGTCCCCCGCCACCTCGCCCGAGCAGGCCAGCGCCGTGCGCTTGCGGTACGAGCCGCTGTGGAACGCCGTGGCGGCATCGTTCAGCGTGTCGGGCGCCAAGCCGTAACCTTGCGCGCCCACGCGCACCACTACGGCGCATCAACCACCTCAACCGCACCAATTCAAGGCAATTACGCACCGATTTCGGGCCACCCCAAATCCGACGCCCGAGAACGACGGCGCGCGCACGGCCCTGGTGCGCCATGTCACCTTTTTGCACACGGTTGGAACAACTTTTGCATCTGTCGGCGCTTTTTGCGTCATTTGTGGGCATGCACTGCACCCGGATGGCGCTGACCCTCAACCCGCACGACAACCGCAATGAACTCCATCAAAACCGGGGGCGACGCGCTCTTCATCCTGTTGGGCGCGATCATGGTGCTGGCCATGCATGCCGGCTTCGCGTTCCTTGAGCTGGGCACCGTCCGCAAGAAGAACCAGGTCAATGCGCTGGTCAAGATCCTGGTCGACTTTGCCGTGTCGACCATCGCGTACTTCTTCATCGGCTATTCGATCGCGTACGGCGTCAATTTCTTTACCGGCGCCGACGTGCTCGCCCAGCAGAACGGCTATGAGCTGGTGAAGTTCTTCTTCCTGCTGACCTTCGCGGCGGCCATCCCGGCCATCATCTCGGGCGGCATTGCCGAGCGCTCGCGCTTCGAGCCGCAACTGGCGGCAACCTTCGTGCTGGTGGGCTTCGTCTACCCGTTCTTTGAAGGCATCGCCTGGAACGAGCGCTTCGGCATCCAGCACTGGCTGCAGAGCGTGACGGGCGCGGAGTTCCACGACTTTGCCGGCTCGGTGGTCGTGCACGCCGTGGGCGGCTGGATCGCGCTGCCGGCGGTGCTGCTGCTCGGCGCGCGCCACGGCCGCTACAAAGACGACGGCCGCATCGCCGCGCATCCGCCGTCGAACATCCCGTTCCTGGCCGCCGGCGCCTGGGTGCTGGCGGTGGGCTGGTTCGGCTTCAACGTGATGAGCGCGCAGACGCTCGACAAGATGAGCGGCCTGGTCGCCATCAACTCGCTGATGGCCATGGTGGGCGGCACGCTCACCGCGTGGTGGATGGGCAAGAACGATCCGGGCTTCTCGTACAACGGGCCGCTGGCCGGCCTGGTGGCCGTGTGCGCCGGCTCCGACGTGATGCACCCGCTGGGGGCGCTTGCCGTCGGCGGCATTGCGGGCGTGCTGTTTGTCTGGATGTTCACGCGCGTGCAAAACGTCTGGCGCATCGACGACGTGCTCGGCGTGTGGCCGCTGCATGGTCTATGCGGCGCGTGGGGCGGCATCGCGGCCGGCATCTTCGGCCTGAAGGCGCTGGGCGGCCTGGGCGGCGTGTCGTTCTGGGCGCAGGTGGCGGGCACGGCGGGCGGCATTGTCATTGCGCTGATCGGCGGCACGGTCGTGTACGGCACCCTGCGCAAGCTCGTGGGGCTGAGGCTTGATCGCGAGGCCGAATTCATGGGCGCCGACCTGGCGATCCATCGCGTCTCGTCCACGCCGGAATCGGAAACCCACTGGTAAGCAGCGGGGGCAAAAGAAGGCGCGCGCGGCGCTTGCTACAGTGAAAGCGTCTTCCCTCGCCCAACTGCAGGAGTTCCGCATGCCCGATATCGATCCGAATCACCCCATTACCGTGGAGTCGAACCCGCGCCGCGTGACGGTGACCCTCAACGGCTTCACCATCGCCAGCACGCATCTGGCGCGCACGCTGCGCGAGGCGTCGTACCCGCCGGTGCAGTACATCCCGCGCGACGATGTGCAGATGAATCTGCTGGAGCGCACGCAGCATCACACGCATTGCCCGTACAAGGGCGATGCGTCGTACTACACCATCGTGGCCGGCGATGTGCGCGTCGACAACGCCGTCTGGACGTACGAGCAGCCCAAACCCGTCGCGCGTGAAGTGGCGGGCTATCTCGCGTTCTATCCGGACAAAGTGGCGATCCAGGAGGAATGAGTGCGCAGGCGCGGCTGACATGCCGCTGTCATGCACGCAGCGCACGATATGCCTGTTCCTCTTCTCACGGAGCCTCTTTCCGTGAAAGTTCCGAGACCCGGCGCAGCATGATCTGTGGCCGGGTATTTTTTTGGGCGGATGCCGGTGCTATTCTCGGCGGCACCATGCTGGACTTCCGCACTTACGGCCTCGCCGCCCCTCCGCACTCGCACGACTTCATGCAAGTCGTGATGCCCGCACGCGGCATCCTGGAGATGGACGTGGACGGCCGCGGCGGCCGCGTCGACACGCACCACGCTGCGCTCATTCCGGCCGGCGCCACGCATGCGTTTGAAGCCACGGGCGCCAACCGCTTCATCGTGTTCGACATTCCCGGGCAGGCCGCTGACGCCCCCGGCCTGGGCGGCCTGGCCGATCGCGTGTTCTTTCCGCTCACGCCGGGCCTGCGCGCGCTGACGACGTGGCTGCAAGACGCGCCCATCGTCGACATGGTGCTGGCCAATGCGTGGTCGTCACTCGCGCTGGCGACGCTGGCCGCGCATCCGGCCAACCAATCCACGCAAATACGCGCACGCGCCGATGCACGTGCGGAGCGCGTATGGCACGCGATCGAACACCGCTACGCCGAGCCGCTCACCGTCGATGCGCTCGCCGCAGAAGTCGGTGTGAGCGCGCGTCGCCTCGCCACGCTGTTCCGTGCGGCCTACGGCACCACGCTGCACGCGCATCTGGCCCAGGTGCGGCTGCGGCATGCGTTGACGCTGCTGGAAACCACCGCCCTGCCCATCGCCGAGGTTGCCGCGCGCACCGGCTACTACGACCAAAGCGCCCTCACGCGCCACCTCAAGGCCGCACACGGCATCACGCCCGCAGCCGTGCGGCGCTAGCCCCCGGTCTCAGTTTCCGTTTCCGTTTTTGCCAAAGCGCAGCCGTCTTCGCCAAGACGCGCGGCGCGCGCGCGCGCACAGTGCCGGTTCGATTGATCTTTCCGGACAGGCGCTCCATGGCTGTTGGCGACACCTCCACTGCAACGCATCTTCATCACACGCAGCACGACGCACGGCGTGACCACCTCACGGGCATCGGCTACGGCGTCGCGGCCGGGGCGCTGTGGGGCGTCATCTTCGTCGCGCCGAAGATGCTGCCGCAGTTCTCTCCGCTGGCGCTTTCAGCGGCGCGGTATGTGTTGTATGGCGTGTTGTCGCTGGCACTCGCGCTACCGGTGTGGCGCACGCTGTGGCGCAAACCGACCCGGCGCGATTGGCTGGCGCTGCTGCTGTTATCGCTGCCGGGCAACATCCTTTACTACCTGTGCGTGGCGGGCGGCGTGCAGCGCGCGGGCGTGGCACCGGTGTCGCTCATCATTGGGCTGCTGCCGGTGACGGTCACGCTGGCCGGCGCAGCGGAACGGGGCAGCCTGCCCATGCGCCGCCTGGCCGTGCCGCTCCTGATGGCCGTGGCCGGCGTGGTGTGCATCTACCTGGATGCGCCCGACGTGCATTCGAGTGCGGACGGCAGAACCTATTTCATCGGCCTGCTGATGGCCGCGGGCGCGCTGGCGTGCTGGACGGTGTACGCGGTGTGCAATGCGCGGTACCTGCGTGCGCGGCCGCAGTTCACGAGCCGCGAGTGGTCGCTGTTGACGGGCGTCGCGACCGGGGTGCTGTCACTGGCGCTGGCCGTGCCGGCGTTTTTGCTGCCCGGCATGGCAACGGTGTCTGCGCAGCCCGCATCGGCATGGGCGATGTTCTGGCTGGTGAATATGGGCGTGGCGCTGGGGGCGTCTGTGCTCGGGAACAGCCTGTGGAATGCGGCCAGCCGCAAGTTGCCGTTGACCCTGTCGGGGCAGTTGATCGTGTTTGAGACGGTGTTTGCGTTGGTGTATGGGTTTGTTTATGAGGGTCGGTTGCCGCATGGGTTGGAGGTGGCGGCGGGGGTTTTGTTGGTGAGTGGGGTGGGGTTGGCGGCGAGGCGACATGGGTAGGTTTTTTTGGGGTTATTTTTTGCCTTGGTGGTCCACCTCCCTTTCGTTCCCTGCCGGGACCGACTCACTTTTCTTTGTCTGAATCGCCCCGACTTTCCTAGACACCCGCGAGCCGTTGGGAATGGCGTTGTTCGAACTCTACCGGTGATAGACCGTTGGCGCTCGAATGTCGCCGAGTTGGGTTGTAAAACATCTCGATGTAGTTGAAGACATCGGACTTGGCCTCCTGCCGGGTGGCATAGATCTGCCGGCGCACCCGCTCGCGTTTGAGTAACTGGAAGAAGCTCTCCGCCACTGCGTTGTCGTGGCAGTTGCCGCGCCGGCTCATGCTGCACAGCAGGTTGTGCTCGCGCAGGAAGCTTTGCCAGGTGTGGCCGGTGAACTGGCACCCCTGATCGGAGTGAATCAGAACCTGCTGGTGCG
>NZ_FOWV01000016.1 GCF_900115545.1 Ralstonia sp. NFACC01
TGTTTCATCCCCTGCCGGGGCTGACTCACTTTCTTTGTCTTGCCAAAGAAAGTAAGCAAAGAAAGGCGCGCCCGAGATGGCGAAAGATTCCTTGAATTTCCATAACCGGGCGGAGACGGGAAAAACTCGCTGCGCTCAAACAGTTTCCCGTCTTGTTTCCGCCCGCTTACGGAAATTCAAGGCGCCATCTAGGGCAGGGTACGGCCACACCATCGCAGAACAAACGCAGTAGAGCGTAAGCGACAAGACGCGAAGCAAAGCGAGCGAACCAGTGGAGTGCGAGCGAAGCGAAGCAGCACACCGCAACAAACGAAACTCCGACAGACCACGCAAACCACCGTTTTGGCCGTTGACGTTCCTGCCCTAGATGGCGCCTTGGATTTTTGTTGCGGGGAGGAAAAAGAGGGGAGGCTGTCTGAGCGCAGCGAGTTTGCCTCCCCTCCCTCCCCGCGACACAAATCCAAGGGGGGGGGCGCCATCTCGGGCGCGCCTTTCTTTTGCTTACTTTTCTTTGGCAAGACAAAGAAAAGTGAGTCGGTCCCGGCAGGGAACGAAAGGGGGATGGACCACCAACACACAAACCAGTGGTCCACAAACCTCACTTCAAATCATCCAACGCCAAATTCAACTCCAACACATTCACCGTAGCCTCCCCAAACACCCCAAGAATCGGCCCCTTGGTGTTCTCAGCCACGGCCTTCTTCACCAGGTCAGCCGAGAGATGCCGCGCACGCGCAACACGCTCAACCTGGTACGCCGCAGCAGCAGGACTAATCTCCGGGTCCAGCCCGCTCGCAGAAGCCGTCACAAGATCAGCAGGAATCGGCGCGCTGTTCGTCGGGTCCGCTTCCTTGAGCGCCGCAATGCGTGCCTTGGCCGCCTCCGTCAACGCCGGGTTGCTCGGCCCCAAGTTGGAACCACCCGAAGCCTGCGCGTTATAGGGGTTCGGCGCAGTCGCCGAGATCCGCCCCCAGAAATACTCTGGCGTGTCAAAGTTTTGCCCGATCAACGAAGACCCAACAGCCTTGCCGCCTCGCTCGATAATCGAGCCCCCGGCCTGCGTCGTAAACAGCGCCTTGCCAATACCCGTCACCACCACCGGATACAGCACCCCGGTAATGAGCGACAGCCCAATGAAGACCGCCAGCGCCGCACGCAGCAGCCCACCTTGTTGCGGCACATCGGCCTGAACAGGTTGACGCGCTTGAGTTGTGGTTGCCATGAATGCACTCCTTCCTTAAACCCAGCCCATTGCGGCCAGGAACATGTCGATGATCTTGATGCCCGGGAAGGGCAGCAGCAGGCCGCCCAGGCCGTAGACCAAGAGGTTCCGGCGCAGCAGCGCAGCCGCCCCCAGCGCGCGGTACTTCACGCCCTTGAGCGCCAGCGGGATCAGGAACACGATGATCAGCGCGTTGAAGATCACCGCGCTCATCACGGCCGATGCGGGCGTGGCCAGGTGCATCACGTTCAGCGCGGCAAGCTGCGGATACGTGGTCGCAAACGCGGCCGGGATAATGGCGAAGTACTTCGCCACGTCATTGGCGATCGAGAACGTGGTGAGCGAGCCGCGCGTCATCAGCATCTGCTTGCCGATCTCGACAATCTGGATCAGCTTGGTCGGGCTGGAATCCAGGTCGACCATGTTGCCGGCCTCCTTGGCGGCCTGCGTGCCGCTGTTCATGGCGACGGCCACGTCGGCCTGCGCCAGGGCGGGCGCATCGTTGGTGCCGTCACCGGTCATGGCAACAAGGCGGCCCTGCGCCTGCTGTTCGCGGATCAGCGCCAGCTTGGTCTCAGGCGTGGCTTCGGCAATGAAGTCGTCAACGCCCGCTTCTGCAGCGATGGACGCGGCGGTCAGGCGGTTGTCGCCGGTGATCATCACCGTCTTGATGCCCATCTGGCGCAGCTCGGCAAAGCGCTCGCGGATGCCGGCCTTCACGATGTCCTTCAGCTCCACCACGCCGAGCACGCGGTCGTTGTCGGACACCACCAGCGGCGTACCGCCTGCGCGTGCCACGTCGTCCACCGCCGTCGACACGGCATCGGGAAACTTGCCGGCCAGCAGCGTCACATGCGTGCGAATCGCATCGGCCGCACCCTTGCGGATCTGGCGTGCCTCGCCGTTGTGCCCAACGTTGATGCCGCTCATGCGCGTTTGCGCAGAGAAGGCGACGTACACCGGCTGCGTCTTCGCCAGCGCGGCTTCATCGATGGATGCCTCGCCCAGGTTGCGCGCGAGCGTGACGATGCTGCGGCCTTCCGGCGTTTCATCGGCCAGCGACGACAGCCATGCGGCCTCGGCCAACTGCTTGGCCGTCACGCCCGGCGCGGGAATGAAGCGCGACGCCTGGCGGTTGCCGTGCGTGATCGTGCCGGTCTTGTCGAGCAGCAGCACATCCACGTCACCGGCCGCCTCTACGGCGCGGCCCGAGGTGGCGATCACGTTGGCCTGCATCATGCGGCTCATGCCCGCCACGCCAATGGCGGAGAGCAGCCCGCCGATGGTGGTCGGGATCAGACACACCAGCAGCGCGACGAGCACGGTAATCGTGATCGGCGAGCCGGCCTTCATCGCGTCCACCGAGAAGATCGAATACGGCAGCAGCGTGACGGTCGCCAGCATCAGGATGATGGTCAGGCTCACCAGCAGGATCGTCAGCGCCAGCTCGTTCGGCGTCTTCTGGCGCTTGGCGCCTTCCACCATCGAGATCATCCGATCGAGGAAGCTCTCGCCGGGGTTGGCTGTGATGCGCACGATGATCCAGTCCGACAGCACGCGCGTGCCGCCCGTCACGGACGAGAAATCCCCGCCCGATTCGCGGATGACCGGTGCCGATTCGCCGGTGATGGCGCTTTCGTCCACCGAGGCCACGCCTTCGATGACCTCGCCGTCGCCGGGCACCATGTCGCCGGCTTCGATGAGCACGATGTCGCCACGGCGCAGCGCGGTGGCGGCGCGTGCTTCCACGCGGTCACGGCGGTGCGCGTCTGCCAGCACCTTGGCCTGCACCGTGGTCTTGATGCCGCGCAGCGATGCGGCCTGCTGCTTGCTGCGGCCCTCGGCCAGCGCCTCGGCAAAGTTGGCGAACAACACCGTGAACCACAGCCACACCGACACGGCGAGGATGAAGCCCGCCGGCGCTTCGGCCTGGCCGCGCAGCGCCATCCCCCACAGGATCGTGGTGAGGATGCTGCCGACGTAGACGACAAACATCACTGGGTTCTTGGCCTGCGCGCGCGGCGACAGCTTGCGGAAGCTATCGACAATGGCGGGCTTGACCAGCGCCGACGAGAACATCGAAAGCTTGCGCACATCCTTGGCAGATAGCGTGGTGTGCGTGCTGCGCGCCTGCGGCTCTGCGGCGGCGGAGTTGGCGGCACCGGCGCTCGGCTCAAGCTTGTGCTTGACCGTACGCACAGCCGGTTCGGATTCGGGATAACGGATAGCCATAAGGCACCTGTTGATATGGGGTAGACGACTCGCCGTGCGCTTAGCGGGCGAGATGCTCTGCGATGGGGCCGAGTGCAAGGGCCGGGATGTACGTGAGCGCGCCCACCAGCAGCACCGAGCCGATCAGCAGCACCACAAACAGCGGCCCATGCGTGGGCAGCGTGCCGGCCGTCACGGGCAGGCGCTTCTTGGCGGCAAACGTGCCTGCCATCGCCAGCACCGGCACGATGATCCAGAAGCGGCCCAGCCACATCGCAATGCCCAGCGCGATGTTGTAGAACGGCGTGTTGGCAGACAGGCCCGCGAACGCGCTGCCGTTGTTGTTGGCCGCCGATGAGAAGGCGTACAGCACTTCAGAGAAGCCGTGCGTGCCGGGGTTGAAGATGCCGGCCTTGCCCTGCGTGACCACCACGGCGATAGCCGTGCCCACCAGCACCAGCAGCGGCGTGACGAGGATGGCGATGGAGGTCATCTTCATCTCGAACACCTCGATCTTCTTGCCGAGGTATTCCGGCGTGCGGCCGATCATCAAACCGGCAATGAACACGGCCAGGATGGCGTACACCAGCATGCCGTACAGGCCAGAGCCCACACCGCCAAACACGACTTCGCCCAGTTGCATCAGGAACATCGGCACGAAGCCACCCAGCGCGGTCAGCGAGTCATGCATGGCATTGACGGCACCGCACGACGCTGCCGTGGTGATGGTGGCGAACAGCGACGAGGCCACGATGCCGAAGCGCGTTTCCTTGCCTTCCATGTTGCCCACGGCCTGATCGATGCCGAGGTTGGCGAGCATCGGGTTGGCGTGCAGCTCAGACCAAGCCAGGAACGTAGCAAGCGCCACGAACAACACCGTCATCGCGGCCAGCACCGCCCAGCCTTGCCGGCCATCGCCCACCATGCCGCCAAACGTAAAGCACAGCGCTGCCGGGATGATGAAGATCGCCAGCATTTGCACGAAGTTGGTCAGTGCGTTGGGGTTCTCGTACGGGTGCGCGGAGTTGGCGTTGAAGAAGCCGCCGCCGTTGGTGCCCAGCATCTTGATCGCCTCTTGCGACGCGACCGGGCCCATCGGCAGGGTCTGCGTTTGCGTGGTGGCTTTCTCGGTGACGGGGTTGCCTTGTGCGTCCTTGAGCGGCTGGCCGCTGGCGTCCATCTTCGGGTTGTCGTACGTGGTGGCGGTGACGGTGGTCACCTCCTTGTAGCCATCGAAGTTCTGGATCACGCCCTGGCTCACGAAGAACACCGACACCAGAATCGACAGCGGCAGCAGCACGTAGACCGTGGCACGCGTGAAGTCGACCCAGAAATTGCCGATGGTGCTGGCCGAGTGGCGCGCAAAGCCGCGAATGAGCGCAATCACCACCGCAATGCCAGTGGCGGCAGACAGGAAGTTCTGCACTGCCAGGCCGAGCATCTGCGTGAGATAGCTCATCGTGCTTTCGCCCGAATAGCCTTGCCAGTTGGTATTGCTCACAAAGCTGATGGCCGTGTTGAACGACGAATCGGGCGTGATCGCGCCAAAGCCCTGCGGGTTCAGCGGCAGCCACTGCTGCGCGCGCTGCAGCACATACACCGCCAGCGCGCCCAGCACGTTGACGACGATAACGGCCAACGCATAGCGCTTCCAACCCATCTCAGCCTGCGGGTTGACGCCGGCCACGCGATAGAACAACCGCTCGATGGGGCCGAGCCAATGGGTGCGCGATGGCTTGTCGCCGAACACGCCGGTCATATACGCGCCCAGCGGTTTGGCCAGAACCAGCAGCACGACCAGATAGATCGCCAGCTGGAGGAGGAACGCATTCATGGTGTGCCTCGCAGTGTTGTTAGAAGCGTTCGGGCCACAGCAGGGCCACGAACAAGTAGACGAGCAGAACCACCGTAATGGCCCCGGACAACACATAGAGCCATGTCATTGCTGTTTCTCCATTGCGTGCGTGGTGGGTTGGTCTTTGGTGGCAAGCCGGCCGGAGAGGGCGAGCAAGCCGCCCACTGCCAGGGCCAGCACCGCAAGGCCGGCGAGATAAACGAGGTCCATATGCGCTCCCCTTCCTTCAGGTCGTGTTGGTCAGAACGTCTTGGTCACGGCCAGCAGCGCGGTGGCCTTGCCCATGTAGTTGCCGCGCGTGTTGGTGTACGCGGCGCGCGCAGCATTGGTGTCGATGTACGCAAGCGATGCCGTCCAACCGCTGCCGAAGTCTTTCGTCACCCCCACCTTCCAGTCGGCATACGACGTGCGCACCACCTGATGCGGCACCTGCTGGTAGCCCACGTGCAGGTTCAGCGTCAGGCCCCAGAAGCCGGTGTCGAAGTTGCCCGACAGATCGAAGTACTGGCTGTGGTGGCTATCCGCAAAACCGAACAGGTTGGAGAACGCGTGCGAGTACTTGAACGAGACCGGCCCGTAGCCGATCTGTGCATAACCCTCGGTGGTGTGCGGGCGGGTGTAGCCGTCGGGGTAGCTGCCCGGGTAGTAGTACTGCAGCACGCCCACATCAATGGGCACGTCCTTCATCAGCTCGGTCTTGTAGCCGCCGTAGAAATCCATCTCGATGGGGGCAGAGACGTTGGGGTTGGAATCCCCCAGCCAGCTGATCGACGAGTTCCAGTTGCCCACATAGAAGCCGTTGGGCAGCGCGTAATCCACACCGCCCTGGATGGCGGGCTTGTTGTTGGTCTGCATGAGACCGCGATAGCGGTACTGGCTGGCCAGCGTGACGTTGGCCGTCAACGGGCTGGCAGGGGCAGCGGCGGGGGCCGGCGCAGCGTCAGTGGACTGCGCAAAAGCGGCCGCGCTCGACAGTGCTGCGGCACAGAAGACAACGCCACCCATGACGGTGGCGCGCAAAGAAACCTTGGCTTGCATGGACCTTTCCCTTGTTGTTTTAGGTGCCGCACGGCCCGGCGCAGGTGCGCGTCAACTGGGGCCGGATGCGGCGTGCAGGCAGGCTCCCGTCACAGGGCCTGCGTGCAGTGCAACAGTAGGGAAAGGGGGGTAAAAACGGGGTAAAGGTTGGGGGGAGGGGTGTAAACGGGGTGTAAAAACCCGGCTTGCTAGATGCGGGGCGCCTGACCGGGCAGCGAGGTCTTGTAGGTCCAACCCCGCGCCTGTGTCAGCTGCCGATCGTATTGCTCCTGCCGCTCCACTAACTGCATGCTCAGCGCCGCCATGGCCATAAGTTCCAGCACGCGCCAATTGCCGTCGTCGCCTTTCACGAACGCCGCTTCAATGGCATCTAAGGCCAGCTCAAGCTCGTTGTGGTCTAGGTACTCATCAAACTGTTCAATTTCGTCTGCACAGATGGCTTCCGCTGCCTCCGATAGGTTGGCTCTTGCCTCCCGGAGGTATTCCGAGGTCTGGTTCCAGCCTGATGAGAGATCGTGGTTATCTGGCATCTAACTTGACCTAAGTGGCCGGTTGTACGTCGCTAAGCGTCGCGTCCATAGCGAAACCCGTATGGCTACTCCATCCGCCTGCACAAATTATGGATGGAAGGACTTAGTAGCCTGCTCCATGAAGCTCACCTTGGACCGCGCCCTGTCTTTGGCAAATCCGTCCCGATATATCGCTTCGATTTTTTCGACCAGATCGCCTTTTGCCTTCAACGCGTTGTAGTAAGCATTTCCGCACACTTCCGCAAGCTGGGCTTCGTTTTGATGCACGTGTTCTGGGTCTTCTTGGCTGACCGAGATCGCCGCTTCTACGGCGGTTTTTTCGGCAGCATCAAAAGTGTCCTGGCCAAACACGCGGGCGAGCTGGCCGTACACAAACCGTTGGGTATCTGCTTTATCGATGGCATCCCAAGCAGCCTCTGCGTCAGCCTGTGCTAAGCCACCATGCTCAGTGCCGGCCATTGTTAATGCAGCACTTCTAGACCCCATTCCGTAGGAACAAAGCAAGGCTCGCACTTGTGGACTTGCTGCTGCGTAACGGGGGAAATATCCCTTGGTTGGGAGAACGGAAGAAGTATCGTGCTGCGGCGGTGTAGGGGATTCCGCATATGCTCCGGCAGCAACCAAAAACGCGACGGCAAGCAGGCCACCAGAACGGAGGCTTTGAAAGCAGCTGGGTCTCTCGCTCATTGATGCTCACTCTTCTGATTTTCCAGAGAACACACCTTTTTCGTCCTGCGAGTCAGCTGTGTATGTGACAAACAAGTTGTGCTTTGCAGCTTCCAAATGCAGCCGCCCGCAGACAGGGCATTCATACGCCGTTCGCCTTAGCGCGATGAACCTTGCATGAATGTGGTCATGGAGCACATTGCCATGGTCCAGTCCGAGAGCTATGTAGTCCTCAGAGTAGCCCCGCCCGAGCAGCCACTGGTGCAGCTCTCCTCGTTCTGCTGCTGTCACATAGCTCTGAACTTCACCAACAAGCCAATCGGAGAACGGCTCGCAATCTACGTTCTTTAGGAAAGCGGCCTTGTATGGTAGCGGCGACGTGTTATCTCGAATGGTATGGCCACACGTGCATAGCAATTTACTCATGACACCAACCTAGTCTTGAGAATGGACATCACATGATAGGGCCAGACAATGGTCGTCCAAAAACACTAGGCGCTTGAGCACGCTAAGCGAAATTGGTTACGGGAATTCTTCGCCATTCATCGTCATCTCATGCACGGCTTCCGCAACAACCCTTCGGATAAGCTTGTCTTCGATGGTCTTGAGGGCGCTATCCAAGGCGGCCAAATCTGTCGTGCTGAGTTGAAGCGAAATCAGGTTCTGCGACATTGCATTCCTTTTTTAGGGGTTGGCAACGTCATGCCGGGGGGGCATGACCGCCGCAGATTGGACGTTGCTCGACCCAACAGCAATGGTCCGCCACTCCATTTCACAAATTGCCTGCGTCGATGGGGTTCTGAACTCCATCGATGCAGTTTGGAACGCCATGGTCCCGAGTTCGGAACGCCACGGGTGAGGTTCTGAACCTCTCGGTTGGCGTTCTGAACCCCATGCGTGAGGTTCTGAACCCGGCACTTGAGGTTCCGAACCTGACGGTTGCGGTTCGGCACCCCATTGGCTGCAAATCAGACGCTAACGCAAACCCCCATCGCTATAATTGCCCCCGCTGCCGCACCAACGGCAGCCTGGTTTAGCGACCTGAAACACCAAGGCGGACGATTGCTGCATGCAGTCGCACTGCTGCTTCCGTTCGCGCCTACTTTGGCGGGCCGGATGGTGAGACCTTCGGGTCTACCGGTTTCCTTGGGACCGGGTCGCTAACACCATCGTCAGGCCCGCCACCCTCGTTTAGCGCCGAGATGGTGAGGCTCCTTCAATCCCAAGGAGGCTCCATGCCTATTGCAGACGAGACGCGCCCAGCGTCGTATCCATCCCCGCCAGCACCGTCGCCCAGCCCAACGCCCACGTTCTCCGACACAGGCAGGCTCACCAAGAACCGCACCTACCTGAACGGCGCCATCGCAGCACAGGCGTATCTCAAGCGCACGCGCACCGCCATGCGCACACACGGTCAATGCCGACCGGGCATGCTGCGCGAACAGCTTCAACATTTGTCCGCTCACGCGTTCCCACCGGCGTTCATCAAGGGCTTTGTGGATGCGATTGACGCGTACGTATCGATGTCGCTCGGGGGACGCGAGGTCGATCCGCAGACGTGGGACGTGTTAGCCGCCATAGAGCGGCGTGGCTACAGCCAATAACAACCGATTGATGCATTCCCGCGACGGGCGGGAATGTCATGCCTGAAGTGTCGAATGGCAGCTTGGCGCTCAGCTACCTGTAAATCAGACGCGATGGTCTGTACCCCGTCGCTATAATCCCCCGCCGCGGCACCAACGGCAGGCGCGTAGCAACGCGCACAGCAGTCTTTACACATACTGCCGCGCCAGCGAGAGTCCGCCTTCGTTCGCTTGTGTATTTCATGGCGGGCCGGGCAGGGAGATCTTCGGGTCTGCCGGCTTCCTGTGAGGCCGGTCTGCTACCCCCGCCGTCAGGCCCGCCACCCGTGTAGCAACGATGCAGCAGGCCTCAGCACACCCGCGCGCTTCCTATGGCGGGCCGGATAGGGAGACCTTCGGGTCTACCGGTTTTCTCGGAGAGCCGGATCGCTAATCCCATCGTCAGGCCCGCCTCCCTCGCTTAGCGACGAAAGCCCTTCCTTTCACCGGCTCGGAGACGCCTTATGTCTAGCCGAGAACAATCAGTCGGCGCAGTCTCCGGGCGGTAGGGCAGCCGCCCCGCGCTATCACTCCACACGCTCCTCAAACTCACTGAGCCGCCTCATGACAGCGGGATTGTCTTTGTACCGCCGCTTCAACGCAGCAAGACGCTTGTCAGTGCCAGCGCAGTAGATGTCCAAGCTGTCGATCAGGAATTCTCTTCGCTCCACCTGCTCCGGGCTGTCTCCCTCGGCTGGCTCTCCACGAAAGTGGTCGCAGGTTTTCCGTTCCTCAATGAACGCCTGAGCCTCCGCCGGGAGGGGCGATGGGGTCAGCGCGCATACGTGCTGCGACGCTGCCAGGAGGATGAAGCAGCCCGCGAACTTCAATGCCGTGTGCATGCGTGCACCGGTTGGATTGAGCACTTCTTTCAACAGCCGAGCAGCTTAGTGCGCAATCCGCCGGAGCGCAGTGAGCCCGACGATTACGGAAACAAGCACGACGGGCGCGAGAAACCCCACCAGTAATCCACCGACCATGGCGCGACTGCGGAACCACGTCGGGCCGAATGCTCGCGGCGATAAGTTGGCCGCGATCCGGCTGCGCCCTTGTGCGATATCGCCAAGGCGTCTGGCGGCGGTTTCAAGGTTGGAGAGGAACCGCTCACCACCGGTTGAGTCTCCGTCGATCGTGCCGGTCCAGAGGTTCACACGGGCGTGCAGGGAGGCATCGCTCCATTCGACAGCGCCCGCGTAGCGTTTCAGAAGGAGATTGAGCGCGGAGCAAAGCTCGCTGTCTGCGGCAACGGCGTGGGCAAGATCCGGCGCTTGTTTGCCATAGGCAAAAAGACCTGGGCGGATCTCCGCTTTGGGTAGAAACGCCAGCGGATTCAGGAACCGCGCTTTCTCCTTTGCATAGAACCCAATGTCGACTCGCCTAGGGCAGTCCACGGGAATCGTCGCGACTTCAAGCCCTCGGAGGCGCGCAATCGAGACATTGCGCTGCCGAGCCATTTCATCAAGTGAACGCATGGTGTGCGGTGTCTGGAGCGGGGCAATCTGAGCGGGTGCCGTGATTTGCCACGGCTCTAACAAACCTCAAACCTTCTCCACCGGCTTCAACTCCCACATCGGCAAGTAATTCATGATCGGCCGCTCGAACGTGCCGCCCTTGTCGATAAACGGCTTGCCCGAATCCAGCATCGGTCGGAACGTGTCCAGTTGCTTGGCCGCGTCCAGGTCAGTCCACAGGCTAACGTTCGACAGCGACGACGTCGACTCGTCTTCGCCCACATAAAACGCGACCAACCCGCGCATGGCCTCGATACCGGGCCGGAGTACCGCTTCGAGATCGTTCATCATCTGCCGCATCTCGGCAAACTTGTCCGGCGGGCACCGCAGAATTGAAACTCGGACGACTGGCTGCATTGGAGACTCCTTTCGTTGAGCTGCGTTGAAAGACAGATTGATTCGCTCCGTATCCGGTCCTGCGAACAAGCGGCGCCATGGACAGGTGGGCGATATAGCCCCATTCGGCAGACGTATGCGCTCCTATACTGCGATCCGTCCGACGCTGCCCATGATGCTCATGCATATGAGGCCCACAAACAACAAGCCGACGACAGCGTAGGCGATGAAAAAGTGGATCGGTGATTCGGCCCTGAATATGGTCCCACCGCGAGCGTCTACCCTCTCTTCCGTCAGATAGCTCGATATCGTCGCAATCAAACCGGCCGTTGACGCGAACAAGGTTCCGATCCATCCAACGTGGATCGGACTTGTCGGATACACGGCGCATATGCCCCAGAAGAGGGCTGCTGCCGCAAGGAGAGTCCATACAGCTTTGGTCATTCTTGAGCTACTGCGCCAAAAATTTAACGATCGCACCCACCGTAGCCTGCGTCTGCTCCTCCATCAGCCAATGCCCCGCATCCGGAATCACCAGTTCCTGCACGTTGGTGGCGGCATTGCGCATGACGATGGCCTCGTTCTCGCCGAAGGACTTTGCGCCGCCGATGGCGAGCACCGGCATGGGCAGCTTGGTGGCGATGGATTTCTGGTTGTCTTCCGCGTCTTGCGGGATCGACAGGAACTGCGCAAACGCTGAATGCATGGCGCCCGGTTTGGCGTAGAGGCGGGCGTAGTGGACGCGGGTGGCTTCGTCGATCTTGGAAGGGTCGCCGGCAAACTCATTCCAGAAGCGGTCGAGGTAAATGCGCTCGCGGCCTTTGACGAGCCGCTCGGCATCGGGGCCGCCGAACGAGAAGTGCCACAGCTTGGGCGAGCGGACGATCTGCTCCCACGGCGGCACACCGGGCACGGGCGCATCCATCACGACCAGCCGCGTGGTCTTGTCCGGATAGCGCGCTGCATAGGCAAACGCCACCATGGTGCCGATGTCGTGGCCGACCACATCGGCCTGGTCGATGTTCAGCTTCGTCAGCACAGCGCGGATGTCACCGGCCTGGGTGCGCTTGTCGTAGCCGCCCTCGGGGTGGGACGACAAACCCATGCCGCGCAGATCCGGCACCACCACGGTATGCGTGCGGGCTAGCTCGACCGCCAGCGGCGCCCACATGTCGCCTGTGTCGCCAAAGCCGTGCAGCAACACCACGGCCGGGCCGCTGCCGCCCACGCGCACAAACAGCGCCGCCCCGTCGGTCTGGATGTTCTGGTGCCGGAAGCCCGGCGGATAGGGCTTTACCTGCGCTTGCGCAATGGGCGTCATGGCAAGCATGAGCGCGACGGCTGCAAACAGTTTTCGCATGGCTGTTCTCTCCGGGGGGTGCGGCTGGCGGGGGCCGAGGGGACCGGCCCGCTTAGCGGGTCGTTGGGGTACGGGCCGTACGCGCCAGATAACAGCGCGCCACGCAGGCCTCGTAAAGAGTAGTACGCGCCCGGCGCGGCGCAAGCGTGAAGGAGAGGGGTGGCGGCGTGCGCTAGCGTCTCAGGCGTTACGGCTGCTCTGACCGCTCGCCAGACGATTCAATGGGGGAGGGGGGGCCGCTCGCGGCATTGCGAACTTTGGCGGTTCGCCGCGAACGACCAGGAGGGCGCTGAGCTAGATCGAAACGTGTACTGCTAGCTACGGCACTCGTACCAGCCCTTCGTCCGGTTAACAATGCGCACGACCAGCAGCATGACCGGCACTTCGATCAGCACGCCGACGACGGTGGCCAGCGCTGCACCGGAATGGAAACCGAACAGGCTGATCGCCGCCGCAACGGCCAGCTCGAAGAAGTTCGATGCGCCAATCAGGGCGGAGGGGCACGCGATATTGTGTTTCTCGCCAACGGCCCGGTTAAGCCAGTACGCAAGCGCCGAGTTGAAGAACACCTGAATCAGGATCGGTACCGCCAGCAGGGCGATGACCAGCGGCTGTTTCAGGATCGCTTCGCCCTGGAATGCGAACAGCAACACCAGCGTCGCCAACAGTGCAGCGATTGACCACGGGCCGATCTTCGCCATTGCGGCATCGAACGCCGATTGGCTTTTCGCGAGCAGCATCTTGCGCCAGATCTGCGCGAGGATCACGGGGATGACGATGTAGAGGGCGACCGAAGTCAGCAGCGTCGCCCACGGCACCGTGATGGCGGACATGCCCAGCAGCAGACCAACCAATGGCGCGAATGCAATGACCATGATGCTGTCGTTCAACGCGACCTGCGACAGCGTGAACAGCGGGTCGCCGCCCGTCAGCCGGCTCCACACGAACACCATCGCTGTGCACGGCGCGGCGGCCAGCAGGATCAGGCCCGCGATGTAACTGTCGATCTGGTCTGCCGGCAGCATCGGCGCAAACAGGTGGCGAATGAAAAACCAGCCGAGAAACGCCATCGAGAACGGCTTGACGAGCCAGTTCACGACAAGCGTGACGCCAATACCTTTGACGTGCTGACGCACCTCATGCAACGCACCAAAGTCCACCTTGACCAGCATCGGGATGATCATCACCCAGATCAACAACCCGACCGGCAGGTTGACCTGTGCGTATTCCATCCGGCCAATCTGCTGGAACAGGCCTGGCAGCACCTGGCCGAGCACGATGCCGGCAACGATGCAGAGCGCCACCCAGACAGTCAGGTAGCGCTCGAAGAAATTGATGGTGGGCTTGGCAGCGGCCTGTGCTGGTGGCGCTACGTTGGATGCAGTCATTGGACAGGCTTCAGATCAGTTTTGCGAAATGCGTTCAAGCGCGCCCTGAAGCTCGGCGTTGCTAAGCGTGTCCAGCGGCAATGCCAGCAGTTGCAGCATGCGGTAGCCGATGGCCTGGCGTGTCAGCTCAAAGGCCTGGTGCTTGCCTTCGTCACCGCCCGGCGCGTTGGATGGGTCGGCATAGCCCCAATGCACCTTCACGGGACTGCCGGGCCAGTACGGGCAGGTCTCGGCTGCGGCGCTGTCGCACACGGTAATAACGATGCGCATCTGCGGGGCGCCGTCTGCAACAAACTCGTCCCAGCTCTTGCTGCGGTAGCCGGTGGTATCGATGCCTGCGTTGGTGAGCGCTTCGAGTGCAAACGGGTTGAGTCGGCCGCTCGGTGCGCTGCCGGCGCTGTAGGCGCGCACGTCTTTGCCGAGTTGTTTGGCCCAGTGGTTGAGCATGCCTTCGCTCAGCACGCTGCGTGCGGAATTGTGGGTGCAGAGGATGAGGACGTTGGTGGTCATGGGTTCGATTCGCTGTCAGCAGCAGGATGAACCGCCGTCGGATTTCACTGCGATACCGATCGGCTTACCTTTCGGGGCACGCGGTGCGCAGCAGGCAGAACTTTCCGTCGCGGCTTCTTCCTTCTTGTCTTCGCTGAACACCGGGATGTTGCCGAGCGAATGGAAGTGCTCCCACGCGATGCCCTGCGGGTCGGTAATCCAGTGCTTGTCGCTGCGGGCATAGCAGCAGGTGGTTTCGCCTTCGTCCAATAGGGCCATGTCTGCGGCTTCGGCGCGGGCCTTCAGTTCGGCCAGCTCGGCAGCGTCATCGACTTGGAAGCCAAGATGGTCCACGCCCGCGGCGCTGCCACGCGTCGAGATGGCGAAGTTGATGCGCGGGTCATCCAGCATCCACTTGGCGTAGTCGGTCTCCACACGCGTCGGCTCGGCTGCAAACAGCTTGGAGTAGAAGGCGATGCTCTTGCTCAGGTCGTCAACGTGGACATGGACGTGAAATCGTTTCATGGGGATGCTCCTTCAGCACTTGCAGGCGGTGGCGTTTGGTTCCAGGCAGGCTTCGCCCTGGCAGCAGTTGGCGGTCAGGAAGCCCAGCAGGGCGTTCATGTGGTCATAGGCCGCGCGGTAGATCAGGTTGCGGCCGTCGCGCTCCTGCGTCACCAGGCGCGCGGCTGTCAGTTCCTTGAGGTGGAACGACAGCGTGGCGCCCGGCACGTCGAGCTGTTCGGCAATCGCGCCTGGCGTCAGACCTGTTGGCCCGGCAACCACCAGCATGCGGAACACTTGCAGGCGAATGCCATGGGCCAGCGCGGCGAGGGATCGGATAGCGTCGTTTTCTTCCATATTTCCAATATATTCGAAATATAAGACTGCAGCAAGGCTCCAATCGACGGGCGACGTCGGGGAACAACCGGGGGAGCACTTGACGTTGTTGCCGGGGTGCATCGCCAATGGCCTGCACCTGCATGCCGCTTTGCCCACAACCCAGCCACGGGCTCGATGCCCGACAGAGGGTTTATAGGTTTACTTCTTTATGTATACAGATAGTAGTAATAGATAACGGTGGATAAGTCCTGTGGATAAGCACCAAAAGCGCTTTGGCATCAACGACTTACAGAACGGACAACCCACCGGACAGCGTGTGCGCTTGCGTGGATGAGTCGGGGGCATCGCGTCTGACCCTGTCGACCCGATGGGAAGTTGTTCCCATGCTGTCTGCCCCCTGACCCCGGAGAACCAACACGCTTGTCCCTGGAGTTATTCACAGGGGGAGGGGAGGTTATCCACAGCGGCTTTCTTGCAGCCGACTAGTGCGGGTAATACTCCAGCTCGGCAATGCGCGCGCGGATTGCCTCCACGTTCAGCCCTTCGATATCGGGGCTCGCCATTGAGCCGCTGTCTGCGCGCCACGGTGGGTTGTCGGCCGTCCGCTGTGCGTTTCGATAGGCCAGCCATGCACGTTGGGCGTTGCGGATGGCTTGGCGGGAGGCGGGGTCCGTCTTGCTCATGACCGCTTGATACAGCGTGTTCATCTGGCGGTCGTACGCCTGGTAGGCGGTGTGCGTGCACTCGGTCATACCGGCCGTCGTGCTGCCTCGCGGGCTTTTCAGGCATTGCTGGAGCGCGTCGTCGACGGGGTCGGCCGCCCATGCGGCCAAGGGCAGCAGCAGCGCCGCGAGTGATAACGCGCGCACGGCGCGGCGCATTGCCTGGTTGGCGGAACGGCGTGTCGGGCGGGGCTGATTGATGTGCATCGGAAGGACCATTGCGTACCTCGTGGTTTTCACAGCCGGGTGGTTGCCATGGTAGGAAAAGTCTTGCCGTGCCGCACGGGGCGAGCCATGCGTGGGGCCATGTGCGGAGAAAGCACACCACTTGGCCCGATTCCCCAGCACAATCCCGCACACGCTCACGTCTGGTTTTCCCAAGAGTTCATCCAATGACGCCATTTCGCGGCAGCGCCGCCATCGCCTTTGCCATCGCTCTGTTGCCCACGGCTGCGCATACAGCCAGTTTTGATTGCGCCGCCGCGCGCAGCCCCATCGAGCACGCCATCTGCAATGACGCACAGCTCTCCGCCTTGGATAGCCAACTGGCCGATGTGTACCGCGCTGCGTTGAAAAAGCACGGCGCCGACACCGATGCGTTGAAGGCCGAACAACGCGAATGGCTAAAACAGCGTGCGCCGTCGGGCCAGATCGACGTGGCAGCGTTGAAGGAGGCGTACCGCACGCGCATTGACGAGGTGAAATCGCAACCCGCGTTTCCCGATCCGGGCGAGCGCGTGGATGGCCCGGTGTTCCCCCTGAAGGCGATCGCCAAGCAGCACGACTTCGTGCTGCGCATGCTCGAAGCGTGCCCGGCGGAAAGCAGCAACGAGGACACCACCTGCGAAGGGCCTGCCCAGTTGGTCATTCATGACAAGGGCCAGCGCGCCGTGCGTCAGGTCATCAACCTGCCGAAGGTGTTTGTCACGCTGCCCAAGGGGAAGAAGGGACCGCTCGTCAACTCGACGCGGCTCTATGACGACCAGGGCGTGATCAACGTTGGCGATTTCAACTTCGACGGCCAGGAAGACTTCGGCATCCAGACCGGCAACGAGGGCAGTTACGGTGGCCCCAGCTATGACGTCTATCTGTTCAATGCGCAGGCGCAGCGCTTTGTGCGCAACAGTGAGATGACGGGGCTCATTCTGGAAACGCTCGGGTTCTTTGAAGTGGATACCAAGAACAAGCGTCTGCGCACGTGGGCGAAAAGCGGTTGCTGCTATCACGAGCACACGACGTACGCTGTCGAACACGATGTACCCGTCGCCGTTGAACGCCGCATTGATGACGCGCAGGGCGGCGGCGACAAGATGAAAGTCACCGTGGAAACGCTCGTCAATGGCAAATGGCGCAGCAAGGTGCATTACGAGCCGATGCCGAAGTGAACACGCTCACCAACAACATCAACAGACATGAAACACGCCCGCCTGACCCCTCTGCTGTGCGCTGCCGGCCTGCTGCTTGCCGCGCAAACTCTCCACGCTGCTGAAGACGCCTGCACCGCCCAGGTGGACAGCGCAATCAAGCGGGCTTACCCCGCCGCAAAACGTGCAGACCGTGGTTACAAGGTCGGCGACGCGCGTATCCAATTATCGGAGGCGTTCAGCCCGCATGCGGTGGTGTGCCGCACGTGGCCCGCGCACCCGGAACTCACGCTCATGGCCGTGCCGCTCATGCAGCAGGAAGACGCAGACGCGGGCACCAATGAAGGCGACCTTGAATTGTTCGTGCTCGACACCGGCAACGGCAGCATCCGGCAACGTCTGCGCCTGCCAGCGCGTATGTCGGACGATGCGGTGCGCATCCGGTCCGTCACGTTCGATACCGCGCGCTACGTGCTCGCGCCTGGGCAGAGGGCATTCGGGGTGCGCATCGTCAAAGAGGGCAGCTCGCGGCCCAATCCGTTCAACGAAACCGATCTATGGCTCTACACCGTCCAGGGCAATCAATTGAAGCCGGTGTTGAACGGCGTTGTCGTGGAAAGCGGCGGCGGTGAATGGGATACCAACTGCGCCGGCGCGTTCGAGCAAACCAAGCGCACGCTGAACATGGCATCGGACACCCACAACGGGTACGCCGATATCGCCGTGTCGGAAACCAAGTCCGCATCCACCAACACGGTCGACAAGGCCGGCGAATGCCAGACGCACGACGTCAAGCCGCAGCGCACAACGTACCGGCTTGCGTATGACGGTAAGCAATACGTTGTGCCGAAGGCGCTGATGCCGTTGGATTGATAGGCAAACGTGGGCGGGATCGCTCCGCCCTCATCCTGGCGTCTACGCCATCTCGCCTAGCCAACGGCTGATAACGCAAACGCGGCGCCCGTCCTATACCTACGGTGTTCGGCCATGCATGACCGTGGCGGCTTTGTCGCGGCGCTTGCCCTGGCCATCACCCAGGAGGCAAATCATGCGCATGCTCGTCAACGTGCGGATTCCGCACGAACCCTTCAACACCTACGTGCGCGACGGTTCCATCGCCGAGCTGATTCCGCGCGTGATGGCCGAGAGCAAGCCCGAGGTTGTCTACTTCACGGAGCAGAACGGCCATCGCGGCGCAGTGCTCATCGTCAATGTGGAATCAGCCTCGCACATTCCCGCGCTGGCGGAGCCGTGGTTTCTGCTGTTCAACGCAGACTGTGAGTTCCGCATCGTGATGAGTGCGGAGGATCTGCAGAAAGCGGGGTTGGCGGAGATCGGCGCCAAGTGGAAGTGAGGTGACGCCTCGCGGCGCTCATCCCCCGCCCATCCCCTTGTGCGGTGCACCTGCGGTTGCCGTTACGTTTGGTTGCACTCAAATGCACGTTCTCATCTGCGCGTCCCTACAATCGGTGGAACCAAAAACGAGAAGGAGGAAACAGATGACCCGAGCACAATGGATGGTGGCAGCCGCAATGGCCGCGCTGTGCACCGTTTCGCTGTCGGCGCAGGCCAAGGGCGGGAACGCCGGTGGCGGCTCTGCTGCACATATGAGCAGCCACGGCATGTCCAATACCAACGGCCCGGACAGCATGGACCGCGATAAAGGCAAGGCGCGTGCGGCAGACCGTGCGCATCAACATGGCAAATCCACGCAGCACAAGCGCGCGGGCAAGGGCAAGTAAGCGTCGCAACGCAGCAAAGAAAAAGCCGGTCACGCAGACCGGCTTTTTTGTTGCGCGAGCGCTGAGTCAACGGCTCAGCAATTGCCCTTCTTCGCCTGTCCCGGCGGGCAGAAGCCGTTGCCCGGGCCGCCTTGTGGGCGCATGACGGGGCCATCGTCGGGCAGATAGACGCAACCGCCCAGCAGCGATGCGCCCAAAGACAGGATGAGGATGATGTTCTTCATTGTGTTGTGAGGGGGCGGGCTCCGCCCCTTTTTTCCCTGGTTAGAAACTGAAGTTGACGCCGGTCTGGTTGCCGGCCGAAACGTTGACCGGATTGCTCAGCGTGGTGCCCGATGCACTGGTGGCCTGGACCGAATACTGGCCCGCCGATGCCGACACCGCCGACAGCGTAATCGGCAGCGTCGCACTGTACGTGCCGACCAGCGGCGCGGCTGCAGGCAACGCCAGCGAGTACGCGCCGGTATCGAGGTTGGCATTGGCCGAGGTGATCTCGTATGACACCGAGCTCACCGTCTGCAGGGCACGCAGCGTGGCCTGCGCTGATGCAGTGGCCGTGCCGGAGGCGGTATTGGTGGTGGAGGCCGGCAGCGTGATCGGCGCACCGGTGGTGGAAACCGTGGTTGTGGTGCTGGCCGTGACAGGTACGGTGCGGATGATGCCCGTGGCGTGGCCGGTCGGCAGCGCGTTGTCTACGATCACCACGTCATATGCACCATTGGTGCTGCTCTGCACCAGCGGAGACAGGACGAACTTGCCCGTGGAGTCCGCCACCGTGCCGCGGATGACCTGACCGTTCTGCTCGGCATAGACCGTGGCACCGGCCTGTGCGGCGGGCACGTAGCCGGTAATCGAGCCGCTCACGACCGTGGGCGTTGCCGTGACGACAGGCTTGAGGCTGTAGCCGCCATTGCCCTGTTGCACGATGGATTTACAGGCATTGAAATCCAGCACCAGATCGACCAGCGTGTTGGCCTGCACCGTGAAGGGCTGGATGATCTTGTAGCCGCTCTGCGCGGCGCTGGGAGTGGCCAGCGCCTGCTCGGTCGACGAGCCAGTGACCACCACGGAATTGGCCAGCGTGTTGCCCTGATTGGGAGACAGCACCAGGCGCAGTTGTTGATATTGCCCGGCGGGCAGCGGCGCCGTACCGAGATCAGTCAGCACGCCGTTGGTGAGCGAGAGCAGATCGACCTTCTGCGGTGTGGCCAACGCGATGTCGGTCCAGCCGGCGTCGGTGTCGGCGGCCGACGCGCTGGCGTGCACGCGCACCTTGTTGACCGTGACGTAGACGTGATCAAAGCCGCAGGACGGTGCGTCCGTCATCGAGACATGCAGGGTGCCCGTGCCGGCATCCGTGCCGCCATCCCCGCCGCCGCATGCAGCGATGAGGAACGGCAGAGGCAATGCAAGCAGGATGTTCCGATAAGTTGTTTTCATGGTTATCTCCTCGGGTGGGGGTGCCCGAAGCATAGTCCTGGCCATGGCACGCACTTTGGTCGATTTGAAACCAATCGTAACGCCGCAGGGGTGAGTGTGGTCTCACCCATTTGGGTTGCAAACGCTTGCGGTGCGCCGAAGATATTGCGGCGCGCGGCAGGGCACCGCCGATCGTGTGTCAGCGATGCAGCAGCGGATACAGGCCCAAGCCAAGCAACGCTGCCCCCGCCACGATCACCGGCTCGGGCAGCTTCTTGAACTTCACCAGCAGCAACACTGTGGCCACGGCCAAGAGCGCCGTCGGCACATCGACGATCGAGCGCTTGGCCAGGACGATTACCGCGCCGGTAATGGCACCCACGGCTGCTGCTGTTACGCCATCGACAAAGGCCAGGATGGCAGGCAGCTTGCCGTACTTCTTGAAGTACGGCGCCGGCAGAATGGTGAACAGGTAGCACGGCAGAAACGTGCCAAGCGCGGCCACGCACGCGCCGGGCAGGCCCGCCACCAGGTAGCCGATAAAGCCGACGGTGATGACGACCGGGCCGGGCGTGATCATCGCCACGGCCACCGCGTCGACGAACTGCTTTTCGTTGAGCCAGTGGTGCCCCGTGACCACGCCGCCGTAGAGGAACGGCACGATGGCGAGCCCCGAACCGAATACGAACGCCCCCGCCTTGGCGAAGAACGCGCCAAGCTGCGCAAGCAAGGGCCAATCGATCGTGCCGAGCAAACCACTGGCCGCTGCCACGGGTGTGACGGCAACCGCGTTCATGCGGCCCTGGCGCAGCCACTTGGGCGGCGCGCGCCAGAACCACACCAGCACGCCGGCCGCCAGAAACAGCCACGCCACCTCGGACTCCGTAACGACGGTCACCGCCGCCAGCAACAGGTAGATAGCCCACAGCAGCTTGTCTTTGCCGACGCTCTTGGTGGTGAGCTTGTGCGCGCTGATGGCGATGATGCCGATCACTGCCGCGCCCACGCCATAGAACACCGATTGCATCCACGTCAGCCCGCCAAAGCGCACATAGGCCCAGCCCAGCGCCACCACCATCAGGAACGAAGGCAGCACGAAGGCCATGCCGACCAGCGTGGCGCCGACGATGCGGTAGTGCACGTAGCCGAGGTAGATGGCCAGTTGCGCAGCGAGCGGCCCCGGCGCGAGCTGGGCAAGCGCAAGGCCTTCCTTGTAGTCGGCTTCGGTGATCCAGTGGCGCGCTTCAACGAGGTCGCGGCGCATGTAGCCGGCCAGCGCCACCGGGCCGCCAAAGCCCAGCGCGCCAAGCCGGAGGAAGTACAACACCAGTTGGCGCAGCGTGTAGGCGGGGCGTTCTAGGGCAATGTTCATAAGCTACCTGCGATGGGTGACTGCGATCATGTTTTCCGGCTGCCGGAAAAATGCACATACAACGAATCGAGCACGATGCCGATCTCCGCGAGCAAGGCATCGTCGTCCGCCAGCCGCTTGCGGGCGCCCGCAAGGATGGCTTCGAACCCGCCGGCTTCAGGCGTGGCCGCGCCGCCCACGTCGAGCGCATGCACCATGGCGCCCAGCCGCGCGAGCCCGGCGTCTTCATCGAGCCCAAAGCTGGCGATGAGCACCTCAAACGAAACGCGCTCGCCAACATGCGTGAACGCTGCGCCATCAAAGTCGAAGCCGAGCGCATCGGCAGGGCAATCCGCCGGGCTGTCGAGCCACAGGAGCCGCGCGTGCGGATCGATGAAGCGCTGGATGAGCCACGCGCTGGCAACGCGGTCCACCCACAAATGCCGGCGTGTTGCCCACAGGCGCCCCTGGTATTGGGTTGGATCACGACGGGGAATGCCGCCAGAAGCAGCGCGCGGCTCGCCCGCCGATTGCGTGGCTTCGGCCGCCGCAGCAAAGTCGCGCCATTGCGCATCGGCGCGCAAGGTCGCTTCGTTAGAGAAGAAATCGATCTTGCGGATGGCCTCGTAGGCGCGGGCATGGCGGCGCAGCAACCGGTTGCGCTCGGAGGCGGGCAAGTCGGGGAGCGTCTTGCGCGCTTCAGAAAGCTCCGCCAGCCAGTCAGCGTAGTCGGGCGTGCGGTCGAACAGGGCGCGGTAGGCCGCGTCTTCCGCCGCGTCGCTGGCCTGCACGCGCAGTACCCAGGCCTGGCCGTCTTCCTGCAATGTCTCGTCTGCCAGGTCATTGAGCTGCGCCGCGTGTTCGGCGCGCCCAGGCAGCAGGTAGACGCCATCGCGCAAGGCCGCACAGCCGATGGCCTTGATGGCGCGCCAGATACGCATGCGCGCGGTGGCTCGGGCAGTGGGCAGGCTGACGATCAGGAGCAGCCAGGAATCGGGGGAGGCGGTCATGACGGCAGCATAGGCGTGCGTCATAACCGCTGCAATCTTGTAGAGGTCCCTACATCAGCGCGGCGGCAGAGCCATGGCTTTCGTCAGGAACGCTTTGACGTCTGCCTCCGCGCGCTGAGCCTGGTCCAGGTTGGCGCCAGTGGATACGCCCCGGACGGTGCAGCGCTTGTAGTCCGCCTCCATGGCCTGCAGGCTGGCGTACTTTTCGCCGGTCTGCAGGTGGTAGTACGCATCGTGCTGTACGTCGATCATCGTCTGCGGGCACTCGCGCGCCGTGGTCGCTCCGGGGAAGTACTTGAAGTACGCACGCGTGTTGTCGAAGTCGTGATACGCGCTGGGGTAGACGTGCACGTCAACGGCCTGCCCGTCACGCTGCATGATCTCGGCGGCATTGCGGCAGAGCTGCGCGGGCGTGTAGTCGTCTTTCTCGCCCAGCGCGAGCATCAGCGGGGCACCTGCCAGCCGTGGCGGCGGCACTTCCCACCAGAGTGCAGAGCACCCAGGGTAGAAACCGATGAGCGCTGCAAACCGGGTGTCGTCATCGATGACACCTTTGCGGAACGCATCGAGCGTCATGTCCAGTGCCACACCGCCGCCGCGCGAGAAACCGATCTGCCCGATGCGCTTCGGGTCGATGCGCGGATCGGTGCTCAGCAGCTTGAGCGCGAACAGCGCATCGGCGTCATTGGCTGCGGGGTTCAACTGCGCCTGGTTGTCCATCGTGTTGGTGATGCCGCGTGGGCCAAACGAATCCACCATGAACGCGGCCATGCCCATCTGGTTGAACAGCCGCACCCACCGGTCGACGTCCTTTGGCTGCGGCCCCGCCGAGCCATGCGAGATCACCATCGCAGGCACGCGGCCCTGCAGGTTCTCGGGCAGATACAACGTGCCCCAGATGGGCGTGGGCGACTTGTCGAACTTGCGATGCACCAGCTCCCATTTGCTCTTGGGGGTGGCGCTGTTGAAGTGAATCCGGCCAGTTGGTTTTGCAGAGAGGTCGTTGACGATTTCCTGGGCTGATGCAGGTGCGCAGATCAGCGCGATGACGAAGATGCCAAGCATCAACACGCCGATTGCATTCCACCGCCACGCGCGCATACACGAGGCGTCTTTTTCATCGCGCAAATCATCGCAGCCTCTCATTTGTTCTTTCAACAGCGGAGAAAGGGGCATCGCTGGAATCCTGGGTTGGCAGAGGCTCTTCGCTTCTTTCTTTATTGAATGGAAATAAAACGCGGCTCATTCGATGTTGGGAAGGAACACATTCTCAAATACCGTTGATTTTTACATTCTTTGTACATCGCTATTGATTGGCATTCCTAGAATCACGCCGTCCGCAACACTTTAAAAAATAGACGCAGTGGGTCAAGTCGCGCGGACAGGGCTGATGCTCGTAGCGATGAGTTGGTCTGGCATGTGCACCGCTAAAGACGGGGCAGGTTCAGAGACAACCTTAGCGAGATGATCGGCCCACCGGGGAAGTTGGACTTCATCAAACCATCAAAGATAAGAAGGGGAAGTCTGCGCAAATCGCGCTACGTCTGTCCGGGGGGACAGACGTAGCGGCTTCTTTTCGCGTGCGCGCGGACGCAAACGTATGTCTACGCCATTGTTCCAGCGCCGCCGCGGGCGGCTTCAGTTTGTCTCCATCGCGCTTGTTGCTTCGCCATTCGCCTTGTTTGGGGCGCTTGCGCATGCAGACTGCACCACCACCGGGCAGACCACCGTCTGCGATACGGCGGCACCCAACCCAACCACATCCACCGTCGGCTCCGGCAACGTGGCGGCAGAAGACAACCGCACGGTGACAGTGCAGAACGGCAGCACGCTGGCGGTGGGTGACACCAGCGCCATTGCCCTGCGCGACAACGCCAACATCACGGTGCAAACCGGCGGCACGGTCAGCGCGAACGCCGTGTCGAACTCCGGCTTTTACGGTACGGGCGGCAATGCGATCGACTTCCGCAACAACAGCACGCTGACGGTGCAGCAAGGCGCGCAGGTGCTGGCCAACGGCACACAGTTGAGCGGAGAGGCTGTCAACCCTGAAGGCACGGGTAACACCATCGTCAATGACGGCCTGATCAAATCGGCACACGGCGCGGCGATCTGGTTCCAGAACACCTCCGGCGGCAACACGGTCATCAACAACGCCACGGGGACGATCCAGACGGACGTCGCCAACGGCAACGTGATGGGCGCGTCGGGCAACGGGTCAGTCGACTTCACCAACCGCGGCAAGGTGATCGGCAACCTGATCTTTGCGGGCGGCAATGATGCCTTGCACTTCTATACCGGCTCGTCGGTGAGCGGCAGCATCAACGGCGGCGGCGGTGCCAACGTCATCACGCTCAACGGCACCGACAGCGCGACGCTGGGCACCATCACCAACTTCCAGACGCTGCAGAAGCAGGACAGCGGCACGTGGACGCTGTCCAAGACGCTCGCCAGCATGGGCGTCACCAATGCGGAGGTGCAGCAAGGCACGCTGATCCTGCAAGGCAACAACGGCACCTACACCGGCTCGATGCAGGTGGACGCCGGGGGCACGCTGCAAGGCGACGCGCTGAGCGTGACGAAGGCTGTGACGAACAACGGCCTGGTGCGCTTCCAGCAGGACGTCGATGGCAGCTATGCCGGCCAGATCGTCGGTGCAGGTGCGCTGGAGAAAACCGGCACGGGCACGCTCACGCTCGGTGCAGGCAATACGTACAGCGGCGGCACGACCATCACGCAAGGCACGCTCGCCATCGGTGCGGACAGCGCATTGGGCGGCACTACGGGCGGCCTGACGTTCAACGGCGGCACGCTGCAACTGACGGGCAATGTGGATGTGGCCGCCACGCGCGCCGTCAGCATCACCAATGCCAACGGCACGATTGACACCCAGGGCTTTACGTCGACTGTGAACCAGGGCATTTCGGGTGCGGGGGCGCTCACCAAGGCCGGCAGCGGCTCGCTGGTGCTGGCGGGCGACAACACGTACCAGGGCGGCACCACCATCGCCACCGGTACGCTGCAACTCGGCAATGGCGGCACGTCGGGCAGCATCGTGGGCGACGTGGCCAACAACGGCACGCTGGCCTTCAACCGATCCGATACGTACACGTATGGTGGTCAGGTCTCCGGCACGGGCGCGGTCAATCAGAGCGGCACCGGCACGACGGTACTGACGGCAGATCACACCTATTCGGGCGGCACGACCATCTCTGCGGGGACGTTGCAACTCGGTAACGGTGGTACGTCGGGCTCGGTCCTGGGCAATGTGGTGGACAACGGCACACTGACGTTCAACCGATCGGACGTGTTCACCTTCGGCGGCACCGTATCCGGCACGGGCGGTATCACGCAGGCCGGCACGGGCACGACCGTGCTCACCGCCAACAACGCGATCCGGGGCGACACGTTGGTCGCCAGCGGGGCGCTGGCCATCGGCGACGCGACACACGCCAGTGCCGCGCTCGGCGTGTCGGCCGCCAATGCGCCGCAGAGCCTGCGGCCGATGGCGGGCGGCAGCGGCAACACTGTCCAGATCGCGGCCAACGCCACGCTGGGCGGCTACGGCACCGTGAACGGCGCCGTCACGAACAACGGCACGGTGGCCGTGGCCGATGCGCTGGCGGCGTTTGCCAACGCTGGCGGCGGCAGCCTGACGATCAACGGGTTGCTGAATAACGCCGGCACGGTGCAGGTTGGTGGCGCAGGCGTCGGCAACAAGCTGGTGGTCAACGGCAACTACGTCGGCAATGGCGGCGTGCTGGCCATCAACACCAAGCTGGGCACCGACAACTCGCCGACAGACAAGCTCGTCATTTCGGGCGGCACGGCAAGCGGCAATACGGCGGTGCGCGTCACCAATGCCGGCGGCGCCGGTGCGCGAACCACGGGTGATGGCATCGAAGTCGTCAGCGCGATCAATGGCGCGTCCACGCAGGCCAATGCCTTCGCACTCGCCAACCGTGTGGTCGCCGGCCCGTACGAATACACGCTGCAACGCGGTGGCTCGGCCAGTGCGGACAGCTGGTATCTGCGCACTCTGCAGACAGCAACCGAGGGCACCAGCGGCGCTGGCACGGGCTCCACACAAGCGGCATTGCGTCCGGAAGTCTCGCTCTACACCGCCATTCCGTCGCTGACCTTGCTGTACGGCCGCGCGCTGCTCGATACGCTGCACGAACGCGTGGGTGAAGAGAGCAACCAGGCCACCGCACCGGCAGGCACATCTCCCGTGCTGCGCACCGGCTGGGCACGCGTGATCGCGCAGAAGGGCAGCCGCATGTCGGATGGCAACGGTATCTACGGTAACCAAGGCCCGGCGTTCAGCTACGACTTCGGCGGCGTGCAGGTCGGTGCCGATGTCTACCAGCGCCAGCGCGAGGACGGCAGCCACGACCATGCCGGCGGTTACTTCGCCACCGGCCGCATCGCGGCAGACGTGACGCACGCCGATGGCGCAGACGCCGGCCGTGACACCGTCAACGCCAACACGGTCGGCCTGTATTGGACGCACTTCGGTCCGTCAGGCTGGTATCTGGATGGCGTGGTGCAGGGCACGCGCTACGACGCCGATGCCTCGCCGCACGGCGTGAACGGTCTGAAGACGCATGCGCTCGGTTACGCCGCATCGCTCGAGGCGGGCTACCCGATCGCGCTGTCGCAGCAATGGCGTGTCGAGCCGCAAGCGCAGCTCGTGGTTCAGCGTGCCGCGTTTGCCGATGCCAACGACGGTGCTGCCGATGTGCGCTTCAACTCGGTGAACTCGACGCTCGGCCGCCTGGGCGTGCGCGTGAGCAAGCGCTGGGGTGAATCGCCGGAACGTCAGCACACCGCGTGGGTGCGTGCGAATGTGTGGCACGAGTTCCGCGGTGAGACGGGCACACAGATGTCGTCGCCGGATGGTGGCTTCGTGCCGTTCACGTCGCAACTGCCGAGCACGACGCTGGAGCTGACGGGCGGCCTCACGGCGCAGGTGGCGAAGAACGGCGTGTTCTATGCCAGCCTCGGCTACCAAGTCAGCGCGGACCGCCGCTTGCATGGGGTGAACGGCAAGGCTGGGGTGCGCTGGGGTTGGTAAGCCGTCGCGCGTAGCAAGACGCCAACGCGGCGCAGCACTGCTCGGCCGGCTCAATGGCCGGGCAGCTCTGCGCCCCATGCCGCCGTGACGCTGCCGCCGAGCCGCCATTCGGCAAACGGGCGGCGCGGTGCAATCAGGGCAGGCAGGCGCGGGTCGCGCACATGCGCGTAGTAAGGCTCCATCCAGCACAGCTCATCCTGGAAAGTCCACGGAAACAGCTCTTGCTTGATCGGCGTGATCTTTTCGAAGCTCGCCGGATCCATCACCGCCTCGATCACGAGGTTCGCCAAGCGGCCAATTGCATGGCCGTTCTCCCGGTACAGATCGATATTGCGTCGCTGCACCAGTTCTGCGGCAAACACCAGCGGAATCAGCGCGAACGTGTGGTAGTGCAGCGCACGATTGCCTCGCTTGACCTCACGTGCGAGTGCCCCGTCCGGGCCGATATCGCGGATGCCCTCGCGAACGCGCAGCAGCCCGGAGTTGATCAGGTCGCTGTTGTCCGTCACGGTGCCGATGGCAATCAGGTTGAGGCCGGCCCAATACACCAGGTTGTTGTGCAGATGGTTGATTGCCTCGGCGTTGCGGGTGGCGATCGCAATGCGTTCGAGCCACGGAGCGATGGCATCCAGCTGCGGTTGGTTCTGTTTGCGGATGTCGTTCGGCATGCGCAGCAGCACCATGGCGAAATCCGTTCCCGCCCATGACCGCTCGTAGTAGCCCTGATAGCCGGAAATCTTGCCCATCAGCGCATCGGCATCGGCCCAGGTTCGGAGTTGGCTGAGTACGCAGGTCCAATCGCCTTTGTCGGCCGACGCGTTGAGATGCCCGATGAAATTGCGCATCGGTTTCACGTCGCGCGCGTAGCCCGCTGCATCGTCGTAAAAGCCGGGCGGATCGATCGTCCGGACGGGTGCGGGAATCTCACAGGCGCGGGCTGCATGCACCACACTGAAGCCGGCGCCAATGCCCAGCGAAATGGCTAACAACGTTTGAACGGACGCACGGCGCATTTCGACCTCCGGGGGCGGGGCGGCAAAGGACGGCTGGCGAGTAAGACGTGGAACGCGCGCGGGCGCGTGTGAACGCGGCGTCCGCCCACGCAAAACGCCGTGGTGCAAGACAGCGTTGACGAGGGTTACAAACTGAAGCAGTTGCAAAAAGAAAGAGCCGCATCGAGCGGCTCTTCTGACATCAGCAGCGAGGTGCGCTTACGCCGCGTTATCCCCACCCTCCTGCGCCTCCCGCTCTTCGCGTTCCTCGCGCTCTTCACGAGGCAGGGTCAGCATGCCGGTGTTGTAGACGTACTCATACACCTCGCCGTAGCGGCCCCATTCAATGCCGATCTTGAGCACGCGTTCGGCTTCTTCGGGCTTGAGGTACGCCTCCAGTTCGCGCAGCACATGTTCTTCACGGATCTCGCCGTCTTCGTTGGCGTCCAGCTCGGCACGGATGTGCGCGGCCAGGGCCACGCGCTCCAGCAGCTTCTGGCCGAACAGCACCTTGCGCTCGGGTGGTTCGGTTTCCATGTAGGTCTTGCCGAACGGGGTGACGATGATGTCGCCACGCTCAATGGTGGCCAGTTGCAGCAGGGCCAGCGCTTCGCAGGCGGGCAGCAGGTCGTCGTCGGTCACGCCGGCTTCTTCTGCCAGATGCGGCAGGTCGGCGCGGCCGTTGAACGGTGCTTCGACCAGCAGGTCGAGAATGGCCTCCATCTGGCCGATTTCGGCATCGGGCAGGCGGTAGGCAAGCTGCTCGGCGGCGGGCTCCACGCCCACATGCACGCCCACACGCTCCGGCGAGGTCATCAGGCCGTACACCTCGTCGATGAGGTTGCGCACGGCGGCCGAATCACGATTGCGCGGGCGGGGGAACGGCACGCGCACCTCGGCACGGATACGCCCCGGATCGCTCGACAGGATGACGATGCGATCCGCCATCATCACCGCCTCTTCGATGTTGTGCGAGACGATGAGGATGCTCTTGATGTTGGTGCGGCGGCCTTCCCACAGGTCGAGCATTTCGTCGCGCAGGTTCTCGCCGGTCAGCACATCGAGCGCTGAAAACGCTTCGTCCATCAGCAGCAGGTCGGGCTCGGTGACGAGCGCGCGCGCAATGCCCACACGCTGGCGCATGCCGCCGGAGAGTTCGCGGGGCAGGGCGCTGTTGAAACCCGACAGGCCGATCAGATCGATGGCCTGTTCAGCGCGTTCTTCACGCTCGGCCTTGGCCACGCCTTGCGCCTCCAGGCCCAGCTCCACGTTCTGCTGCACGGTCAGCCACGGAAACAGTGCAAACGACTGGAACACCATCGCGATGCCCTGCACTGGGCCGGAGTATTCACGCCCGCGAAACAGCACCTGCCCGCGATCGGCGCGCACCAGGCCCGCCATGATGCGCAGCAACGTCGACTTGCCCGAGCCCGATTTGCCCAGCATGGCGACGATCTCGCCCTGGCGCAGGTTGAGGTCCACGCCTTCGAGCACGGCGCGGTCGGTGTGGTCTGCGGTGCGGAAGATCTTCGAGACGCCGCGCAGCTCCATGACGCTTTCAGCGCTCTGGCTATGGGTGCTGGTGGTAACCATGTGTGTTCTCTGCAAAATAAGGTCGTCTTAGAACGTGCTCAAGATCCGTAGCGAGCGCCCAGCGGTTGGCCCGAGACGCGCAGCCGTACATGAGTACGGCGAGCATCGCAGGGTCAAGTTCGGGGTGCGCAGCGGGATCATGAGCATGTTCTTACAGGCGGGTGCGCTCTTGGGCTATGTCGTACAGGCGGTTCCACAGCAGCCGGTTGAAGCCGACCACGAACAAGCTCATCACGGCAATCCCGAGTGCAATGCGCGGGAAGTCGCCCTTCGATGTCATCTCGGCGATGTAGCTGCCCAGGCCCGTTGCCACCAGCGTGCGGTCGCCCCAGGACACGTATTCGGAGACGATGCTGGCGTTCCACGAACCGCCTGCGGCCGTCACCAGGCCCGTCAGGAGGTTGGGGAACACGGCGGGAATGAGGAAGCGCTTCCACAGCAGCCAGCCGCGCAGGCCGAAGTTGCGGGCGGCCAGTTTCAGCTCGGTCGGGATGGCCGACGCACCGGCAATCACGTTGAAGAGGATGTACCACTGCGTGCCGAAAATCATCAGCGGGCTCAACCAGATTTCGGGGTTGAGCGCGAAGCGCGCGATGAGCATCACGGCCAGCGGGAACATCAGGTTGGCCGGGAACGCCGCCAGGAACTGCGCCACCGGCTGGGCGATGCGTGCCACGTTCGGGTTCAAGCCGATGCGGATACCGATCGGCACCCACACCAGCGCGGCCAGGGCAATCAGCAGGATCACACGCACCATGGTCAGGAAGCCGAGCCAGAAGACATGGCCGACCTCGGCCCAGCCCACCTCGGAGCGCACGAATTGCAGCACGTGCGCCACGGCCACCAGCGCGGCCAGGATGATGACGACATCAGCGATGCGGTGCGACCACGGGAAGCGCGGCAGGAACCCGTTGCCGCCGACAGCGGTTGGCCGCGTGCGCTCGGCACCCCAGGACAGCGTGCGCTCGGCCAGTGCGGCGGTGCGCTCAAGCAGCGCCTTGACCCATTCAGAGCGGCGCAGCAGGTCAAGCAGCCACGATTGCGGTTCGCGTTCCGACGACATCGTGTCGAAGCGGAAGCGGTCTGCCCAAGCAATCAGCGGGCGGAACAGCAACTGGTCGTACAGGATGATGCCGATCAGCATGGCCAGGATGGCCCAACCGATGGCCGGCAGGTTCTGCTGCTGGATCGCCAGCGAGATATACGAACCGATGCCCGGCAGCTTGATGTCGTGGCCCGACACCGAGATGGCTTCCGACGCCACCACGAAGAACCAGCCGCCCGACATCGACATCATCATGTTCCACAGCAGGCCCGGCATGGCGAACGGCACTTCCAGGCGCCAGAAGCGCTGCCACTTGGACAGCCGGAACACCGTGGCGGCCTCTTCCAGATCGGTCGGGATGGTGCGAAACGATTGATACAACGAGAACGCCATGTTCCACGCCTGCGACGTGAAGATGGCGAAGATGGCCGCGCATTCCACGCCCACCAGGTTGCCCGGAAACAGCGCAATGAAACCCGTGACCGTGATCGACAGGAAACCCAGCACCGGAATCGATTGCAGGATGTCCAGCGCCGGCACCATCACCTTCTCGGCCGTGCGGTTCTTGGAAGCGATGGCGGCAAACGCAAACGAGAACGCCAGCGACGCGCCCAGCGCCAGCAGCATGCGGATGCTGGTGCGCAGCAGGTAATAGGGCAGTTCAATGACGTCGAGGCTCACGTCCAGCTGTTCGCCAGGCGTGTAGGGCACGTTCATCTGCTTGGCGGCATAGGCCACGAGCACGATGGCGGCCAGGATGATGGGCAGCAGCGCCAGGTCAAACCGGTTGGGCGGCGCGGTCAGCAGATTGCCGAAGTTGACGCCCAGATTGGTACCAAAGGTGGTACCGAAGCGGCCCCGGATGGTGGTTTCGTTGTCGTTTTGCTGCATCTTGGATACCGGGACGGAAACCGCGGACGAAATTCGGGCGCCTCGAGGCCCAGGGGCCGAGGCGCAATACATGGCGTGCGGGGCTGAGCGCAGTGCTCGGCGCAAGCGCTGCTTGGCACCCGGCGGCAAGCCGCCTAGTTTACCTTGCGTAACGTCAGAGCCCGCCGCGCGGTTGTCAGTCTGACGACGTCACATTCCAGAAATGTGACAGAGATGCGACAGCGCCGGTTTGTCATGTTTTATCCAACACATCACCTGCCGGTTCGCCTCGGAGGCTGCCATGTCCGTCATTGCGCAAGTGATCGTTACCGTACAAGGCCGCGTGCAGGGCGTTGGTTACCGCGCCGCGTGTGCCGACCGCGCCCGCCTGCTGGGTCTGCGTGGGTGGGTGCGCAACCGCCGCGACGGGGCGGTCGAGGCATTCCTGGCCGGCCCCGAGGCCAATGTGCTGAGCATGCGGGAATGGATGTGGGAGGGGCCGGACAGCGCCCGGGTCACGCAGCTGGACGTGGTGACGGGCGAGCATGAAGTGCTCGTCCATGGTTTTGAGATCCGCCCGACGGTGTAATTCTCGGCACAGCGGTCTTCCACGCAACTGAAGGCGTGCATTGAAACAAAAAGGGCGACCAGGCAGGCCGCCCTTCTTTCTATCGCCGATGGCGCTGCAGGCTGATCAGTACACGCTCGGTACGATCATGTCTTCCGGCACCGGGTGGCGGATGTACTCCTCGTGGTGCACCCGCTCCGGCAGCGACACCGGCGAATGCGGCACCGGGTGGTAAGGCACCTGGCCAAGCAGATGATCGATGCAATTCAGGCGCGCACGCTTCTTGTCGTCCGCCAGCACCACCCACCATGGCGATTCGGGAATGTGCGAGCGCTCGAGCATCGCCTCCTTGGCCTGCGTATAGGCTTCCCAGCGGCGGCGGCTTTCCAGGTCCATCGGGCTCAGCTTCCACTGTTTGAGCGGATCGTCGATACGGCTCTGGAACCGCACTTCCTGCTCTTCGTCCGTCACCGAGAACCAGTACTTGACGATCTGGATGCCTGAGCGCACGAGCATCTTCTCGAACTCGGGCACGGAGCGGAAGAACTCGTCGTATTCCTCGTCGGTGCAGAAACCCATCACGCGTTCGACGCCGGCGCGGTTGTACCAACTGCGATCGAACAGGACGATCTCGCCAGCGGCCGGCAGGTGCGCCACATAGCGCTGGAAGTACCACTGCGTACGTTCGCGATTGGTGGGAGCGGGCAGCGCAGCCACGCGGCACACGCGCGGGTTCAGTCGTTGCGTGATGCGCTTGATGGCGCCACCCTTGCCGGCGGCATCGCGCCCTTCGAAGATCACCACCAGCCGGTGGCCTGTCTCGATCACCCAGTCCTGCAGCTTGACGAGTTCGCCTTGCAGACGAAACAGCTCGCGGAAGTACATGCGTCGCGTTTCGCGCGCTTCGTCGCTGATGCCTTCGCCGCCACCGAGCAGGTGGTCGTCGATTTCCATCTCCAGTTCTTCGTCAAGCGTGTCGAGCAGGTCTTCCTGCAGGCGCGCCTGTCGGGCCGCGTCACGTTCGCTCATGGTGTGTTGCTCCTGCCGATCTTGCGGATATTGCCGAGAGGGGGCGCTGCGCATGGGCAGCGCAGTGCAAGTCTAAGCCCGACTAGGTAGCACAAGCATGTGGCAGGGGAGTGACATGGCGTTGCTTCGCCTATCGCGCCAGGCTTTCGCCCGGCAGCGCCATCGTCCGCCACGGCGCCCGTAATCTACCTGCGCCGCCGCGTATCTGGCGGGCCACAGGAGCCGCCCATGCCGCGTCCATTGCAATCGATCCTAAACTGCTTCCGCACCACGCCGCCGGCAGAGGAGCGCGCTTCCACTTCAACCGGCCAACCGGCGGACTCTGCGTCACACCCGCCACGCCGCGCACCGGTAACGTTGCAGGGCCTGGCCAACTTTGACGCCCAACGCATTCGCCAGCGGCAGGTCGAGATTCAGGCCTTGGTGCCAGATACGCGCAAGGCGTTGTCCGACGGCGAGTGCCAACTGGGCGGTTATGTACACGCGCGCCAGGTCGATGGCCGCCCAGTGGAGGGGCCGGCGCTCGAGCGGCTCAAGCGCGGAAATGAAACCGTCATGGAGACCCGCCAGGCGCTCGCGCATGGCCGCGGCAATGTGACTGCCGACATCAATGACAGCAACGGCCAAAGCACGATCCGCACCGCGGCTGGCCGGCGCATCGGGAGGAAGTATCTGCCCGGCACATGTATCCGGAAGAAAGGCCCTCTGTTCAAGTACCCAGCCGACATCCGCGCCGCGGCTGGCGCGATGGCGGCGCAGGCCGGCAATTGCGGGGACCATGCCAACGTGGCGGCGTTTCTTCACGCCGCCAAGCTGGAGGACGGCGAGCGCGTCCACGCCGTGAGCAGCAAAACGGTGGACCACGTGTGGGCCGAGCTGCATGGCGAAACCTCGGATCGCACGCACGACATCGTCATGGACGCATGGGGCAAAGGCCCGGCCATCTTTGCTGAAGACGGCGTCTTTTCGGCAGACGAGCAGGGCACCGCAATCGAACACCATTACGACAAGGCCAGCGGCGCCGAAGCCCACGCAGCGATGCGCAGACTGCAAGTCGAGCACGAACCGCGCATCCAGGAGCACCTGCAGCGCCAGATGAAGAAGCTGGGGCCCGATTTCCGGTTCCCGGACAACGCGATCTGCGACCCGACAGCCGTCATCTGCGCCGAGTTCGCGGAACGTGTGCCAAGAAAAATGAGCCGGCCCGTCGACCCGGCCAAGCTGGCGCCACCGCTCGCAAGCGAAGCGCAGCAATCAACCGAGCCGGTGCAGATGGGCGAACTCTGGATGGCGCCCCTGCGCCAGCAGATCCACGCTACCGAGACGGCACGGGTCCTAGGTGCCAGTGGTGTACGAGAGGTAACGCAGGCGGCTGGGCGCATTGCGCACGTGGCAGCGGATTTGCGCCGCTATCCGCTGGAATCGCATCCGGCACAGACCGCACCTGAAGACGTTTGAGGGGATGGCCCAGATGAGGCAACGGCCTCAGCTCGATTCGCCTTCCAGCATGAACTTGGCGCCGTCGTCCTGGCCGAGCAGGCGCACCAGCGTGGGCATGGCTTCCTGCAATTGCGCCTTCAGCGTCCACGGCGGGTTGACGATGAACATGCCGCTGCCGTGCAAGCCCAGGCCACCCTCGACCGGGTGCCTGACGGTGAGCGTGACGTGCAGCCAATCCTTGGGGCGCAACTGCTTCAGCCGCGAGGGAAATTGCGCGGCTTCGCGCCGCTGCACGAGCGGATACCAGACCGCATACATGCCGGTCGCAAAGCGCTGCATGCTGTCCTGCAGCGATTGCACGGTGCGGGCGTAATCCTGCTTGTCTTCAAACGACGGATCGATCAGCACCAGCGCGCGGCGCGGCGGCGGGGGCAGGATCGCCTTGATGCCGGCAAAACCATCGCCGTCGTACAGCATGACCTTGCGCCCGGCGCCGCGAAAGTTGTTCGACAGCACCTTGATCTCGGAGCTGTGCAGCTCGAACAGGCGCAGGCGATCGGCGTCGCGCAACATCTGCCACGCCAGCCACGGCGAGCCCGGGTAGTGCCTCAGTTCACCGTTGGGATTCAGCTCGCGCACCTGGTCGAGGTAGGCGTCGAGCAGGGGCGGCAGTGTTTCGCCGGCTTGGGCCGCGCGCCACAGCGGGCCAATGCCGGTATCGAACTCGGCCTTCTTCTGCGCCCATTCGTGGTCCAGCGCGTAGAGGCCGGCACCGGCGTGCGTGTCGATGTACCAGAACGGCTTGTCCTTCTGCGTGAGGTAATCGAGCATCTGCACAAGCACGGCGTGCTTGAGGACATCGGCGTGATTGCCGGCGTGGAAGGCGTGACGGTAACTGAGCATCGGCGGGCCATGTGCGCCCGGAGTATCAGACGCGGGCAGAGAAAACGGTAGGCGCGAATCCTACCACCGCGCGGGATGCGTCCCCAGCGGCACGCTGGGCAGCGCCCAGTGCGGCGGCGTGTCGGAAAGCTGCCCCGCGTGGCGCAGCGCCGTGAGCGCGCCAAAACCAGACGGCGACGTTTCCAGATACGCACCGATCTCTTCATAGCGCGGGTCGGCCGCATCGAACCCGTTGGCCATGCGTCCGAAGCTGCGCAGCCAATGCGCCGTCTGCGCGAGCGACACACGCACGTGCCAGCTGCCGCCCTCCGTCATGCGCCGTGCCAGCGCCGTCATCGCGCCAGCTGCCATCAGGTAGCCAGCGCCGTGGTCCAGCGCCTGTGCGGGCAGGGGACGCGGCTTGGCCTCACCGACGGCTTGCGCTTCGGCCCAGTTGAAACCGCTGGCGGTCTGCACGAGCGAATCGAAGCCTCGGCGATTGGCCCACGGGCCGTCATAGCCGTATGCGCACAGGCTGACGTAGACGATGCCGGGGCGCAGCGCGGCGACCTGCTCGGGACCAAACTGCAGCGCCGCCAAGCCCCCGGGCCGGTAACCCTGCACGAAGATATCGGCGTCGCGCAGCAGCGTGCGGAGTTGCTGGGCAGCGGCTGCATCGCGCAAGTCGAGTTGCGCGGAACGCTTGCCGCGCCCGGTATCGATCACCAGCGGCGGGATGGCGGGCAGATGCGGCCCCGTGACGAGCAGCACGTCTGCGCCATGCGCGGCCAGCGTCCGGCCGCAGACGGGGCCGGCAATCACGCGCGTGAGGTCGAGCACGCGCACGCCCGAGAGCGGTCGGCCATCGGCATGCGCCGGCAGCGGCTGCGGAGGCGCATCGCCAATGCGTTCGATCGTCATCAGCGGCTGGCTTGCGACGGCGATGCCTTGCGGGTGCGCGTCCCACTCTTCAAACGTGCGCGCGGCGGTGACGACCATGCCAGCCTGCGCGGCCGCCTCTTCAAATGCCTCGGCGTTCCATTGGTTCAGCGCGGTGGCCACGGCGGTCCGGTCATACGCGCAGCCGAGCAGCTTCAGCACGCCGTCACGGTGATGCGGAAAATTGGTGTGCAGGCGCACCCAGCGGCCATCGCCGCAGCGGTAGAGCCCGGCAATCTTGTCCCACGGTTCGAGCGGCAACTGGCCATCGAGACGGAAGTAACGCTCGGAGCGAAATTCCAGCGCGGCATGGTGCATGTCGACCGACACGGTCTGCTGCCGCCCGCTGCGCAACGTGTCGACCTGCGCCGCCGCAAGCGCAGCGGCAGCGATGGTGCTTTGCGCGAGCGTGCCCACGGCAAACGACGACGGCAGCGCCGGCTCAGCGCCCGTCAACGTTGCGCGCGACAGCGCGTCGGCCGGCTGGCCGAGCACGCTCCACAACTGGCTGAGTGCGCCGGCGGAGCTGACAGTCTGCATGGAAGGATCAACCACATCAGCAACGGGTGACGGCATGGCGGGGCTCCGCGGGGAAAGTGCGCCCATTACAGTCCCGCACCGCCGATAGCGTCAACATTGACTAGACTGATCAACCTCAATTGGCGTCCACCTCAACCGGCCCGATGACGACCTACCTCAATGCCGCCGAAGCCGCCGCGCGCCTGCACATCTCGCGCCCAACGCTGTACGCCTATGTGAGCCGCGGGCTGCTGGCGGCGTACCCGTCGCCCGATGGACGCGGCAGCCGCTACCGCGAAGCCGATGTGGCACGCCTGGCAGATCAGCGTTCCGGCGGACGGCGCCCGCGCCAGGTGGTGCGCCACGCGCTGGACTGGGGCCTACCGGTCATGGAATCGGCCATCACGCTGATCGATCACGGGCAGTTGTTCTATCGCGGCACGCCTGCTGTGGAATTGGCCGAACGCGCCACGCTGGAGGCCGTTGCGGCGCAACTCTGGCAATGCGAAGAGGCGGCGGCCTTCAACGCGCCCCCGCCGGTGTTGCCGAAAAGTTGGTACGCAGCGCTCACGTCGTTGGCAGACGCGGACATCCGCCAACGCTGCATGGCGCTGTGCGCGCTTGCCTTGCCGGCGCTGGACGAGGCCGCGTGGCGCCAGGATTCCGCACGCACAGCGCGCGATGCCGGCGCACTCCTGCGCGTGGTATTTGCCGCCATGCTCGGGCGCAAGCCCGACGCTGCGCACGTGCATCTGCAATGCCAGCAGGCATGGAACGTTGATGCTCGCGCCGCAGAGGCCATCCGCGTCGCATTGGTGCTCTGCGCCGATCACGAACTCAATGCCTCGAGCTTTGCAGCGCGCGTGGTCGCATCAACCGGCGCCAGCCTGGGCGCCGTGGTCAGTGCAGGGCTGGCTGCGCTCACCGGTGGCCGCCATGGCGGCACCACGGCGCGCGTGGAGGCATTGCTGAGCGAGCTGGAAGGGGAGCGTTCCGTGGCAACGGCACTGCGCCGTCGGCTTGATCGCGGCGATGCGTTGCCGGGCTTTGGCCACCCGCTGTATCGCAAGGCCGACCCGCGCGCTGGTGCAATCCTGGCACAGTTGCCGAAGACGGGCGCGGTACGCAGGCGGCTGCAAACCGTGATGGATGCCGTGGCCGGGCTGACCGGCGATGGGCCATCGGTGGATTTCGCGCTGGTGGCCACCCGGCGTGTACTCGGGCTGCCGGAAGGTTCAGGCTTTGGCCTGTTTGCGGCGGGACGTACGGCAGGCTGGATTGCGCACGCGCTGGAGCAGCGCGCGGCGGGGCAGTTGATTCGCCCGAGAGCCGCCTATGTGGGGCCGATGCCGGCCGCGCCGGACGCACCGGCGGGCCGCATCATCCGTGTGCGCTAAGGCGCGATCAGGCCTGCGGAATCTCGATCTTCACCTCAAGCACTTCCAGGTTGTCCTGGCGCTCGAGGTTGACCTTGATGTCGTCGTTGCCGATCTTTACGTACTTCGAAATCACGGCCACCAGCTCGCGTTGCAGCGCGGGCAGGTAGTCGGCAGGCGCACCGCTGGCGGTACGTTCATGGGCGAGGATGATCTGCAGACGTTCCTTGGCGACGGTCGCAGTCTTCTTCTTCTCGCCCAGCAGGAAAGACAGAATCGACATGAATGTGCGTCTCCTTATTTACCGCTGCCGCCGAACAGGCGCTGCAGGAAGCCCGGCTTGTTGTATTCGACGTAGCGCAGTTCCTTCTCTTTGCCCAGGAAGCGGTCGATCACGTCGTGGTAGGCGTTCGCCACGTCGGAGCCTTCGATGTGGATGGCGGGCGTGCCCTGGTTGGACGCCTGCAGCACGGCCTCCGATTCCGGAATCACGCCGATCAGCTTGATGCGCAGGATTTCCTGAATGTCGGTGAGCGACAGCATTTCACCTTCGGACACGCGCTTCGGGTTGTAGCGTGTGAGCAGCAGGTGTTCCTTGATCGGCTCCTTGCCTTCCACTGCGCGGCGCGACTTGGACGACAGGATGCCCAGGATGCGATCCGAATCGCGCACCGAAGAGACTTCCGGGTTCGTCACGACGATGGCCTCATCGGCAAAGTACATCGCCATCAGCGCGCCCGATTCGATACCGGCGGGCGAATCGCAGACGATGTATTCGAAGCCCATTTCCTTCAGGCCTTCGATCACCTTCTCGACGCCTTCACGCGTGAGCGCATCCTTGTCGCGCGTCTGCGAGGCGGGGAGGATGAACAGGTTTTCGCACTTCTTGTCCTTGATGAGGGCCTGGTTCAGGTTGGCCTCACCGTGGATCACGTTGATCAGGTCATACACGACGCGGCGCTCGCAGCCCATGATGAGGTCGAGGTTGCGCAGGCCGACGTCGAAGTCGATGACGGCGGTCTTGTGGCCGCGCAGCGCAAGGCCGGCAGAGAACGCCGCACTGGTGGTCGTCTTGCCGACGCCGCCCTTGCCGGAGGTGACTACGATGATCTTGGTCATGGCTCGTATATCGAAAAGTTAAATCGCTCGGCGCACGGGGTGCGTCACTTCATCCGCAACGGTTCGAAAACCAGCGTGTTGTCCGCGAGCCGGACCTGCGCAGGCTTGCTGGCGTAGGGCTCCGGCCACGGGGTTTCGCCGGTGCGGTAGATGCCGGCGATGGAAATTAGTTGAGGCTCCAGGCACGTGCAGAAGATGCGCGCGTCCAGGTTGCCCTTCACGCCCGCCAGCGCGCGACCGCGCAGCGAGGCATAAACGTAAATGTTGCCCTCGGCGATCACCTCGGCGCCGTCGCTCACCAGGTCGAGCACGACGAGGTCGCCGCGCGCATAAATGCGCTGGCCGGAGCGCAACGGACGATCGATGATCATCGTGCCGGGCTGCATGGCAGCGGCATCGACGGGGGGAACAGCAGGGGCGGGGGCCGGCGCTTCAGCAGCCTGGGCGTGCTCGGGGGCGTCCTGGCCTTCGCCGTTGTCCTTGGCGTCTTTCTCGCCACGCGGACGGCGGCCGTGGCTGTCGAGCAGCGGCAGACCAAAGGCCTGGGCCCACTCAGCCTGCTCCGGGCTGGCAACCACGCCGATCGCGCGGGCGCGCAGCGAGGTCAGCGTCTCCACCAAACGGTCGATGGGCAGGCGCTCGTCTTCAGCCAGCCGGCGCACATCGATGGCAATGACGTCGTTGGAGAAAAACTCCGGCGTGTCGGCAAAGCGTCGCGTGAGTTCGGCGGCCAGGGCGTCCATGTCGGCGGTGCGCGGCGACAGCAGCAGGGCATCGACGGTGCCGCTGCGGATCTCGAACAGCGGCGCTTTCTTCTGGGACATAGAACGGCTACGCGGAAAAATGGGCTCATTCTAACGTTGTTGACGAAACGCCTTGGATTTTTTGGCCCCGCCGCTCCGCCATCCGGCTGAGACCCGCAGCCGGCGCTGTTCTCCACACCGCCGGGGCCACGCGCAAATGTCATGCGATGGTCACAGCATCGTCATGCACGCTTTTGATACTTCTCCGCTTCTGCGCCCCCCGGCCCAGTCTGTTGTCCTTTCGCGTTGCGCAAACGGTTCCCCGATTCTGCGTGCGCGTCCGCGCGTCATTCGCTTCATCAGCAATTCGCAATTCGCATTCAGCAGTCCGTAGTTCGCATACGAAAAAATAGACTTCAGGGAGAAGTTCATGCGAGTCCGACCATTGTGTTCGGCGGCGTTGCCGCTTGCTGTTTTTTTGTCGATGTCGTTGGCTGCCTGTGGCGGCAGCGACGATAGCCCCTCCACTGGCAGCGCCACGCCTGCCGCCAGTGCTGCCCCCGCCGGCACCAAGGCCACGCTGGCCGTGCTGGAAACGACCGACCTGCACACCAACGTGTTGTCGTACGACTATTTCAAGCTCGCGGCCGACAACTCGCTCGGTTTCGAGCGCGTGGCAACGCTCATCAACCAGGCGCGCACGCAATTCCCGAACACGCTGCTGCTGGACAACGGCGACACCATCCAGGGCACCGCGCTGTCGGATTACCAGGCCATGGTGAGCCCGGTCACGTGCGACCAGACGCTGGCGATCTACAAGGTGATGAACGCTGCCAAGTACGACGGCGGCGGCATCGGCAACCACGAGTTCAATTACGGCCTGCCGTATCTGTCGCAAGTCACGGGCAATACGTTCAACGTCGATGGCCTGCCCGATCCGGCCACGCAGAAGAAATGCGCGGGCCCGACCTTCCCGCAGGTGCTGGCCAACGTGGTGAGCGCAAAGACGAATGCGCCGCTGTTCCAGCCGTACACGATCATCACCAAGACGGTGACGGCCACGGCGCCGGACGGCAGCACCATCACCGCGCCGGTCAAGGTCGGCATCATCAGCTTTACGCCGCCCACCATCACGAGCTGGGACAAGCGCTGGCTCGACGGCAAGGTTTATACCGTCGGCATCAAGGAAACGGCCGCCAAGTACATCCCCGAAATGCGCGCGAAGGGCGCCGACCTGGTGGTGGCCATTTCGCACGGCGGGCTCGACAACTCCACGTATTCGCCAACGATGGAGAACGGCAGCTGGTGGCTGTCCACCGTGCCGGGCATCGATGCCATGCTGATCGGCCATTCGCACCAGTTGTTCCCGGACGCCAAGAGCACCGTCAGTCAGTTCAACCTGCCGGGTGTCGACAAGGTGGCCGGCACCGTGAACGGTGTGCCGACGGTGATGGCCAACTACTGGGGCAAGCACCTGGGTGTGATCAAGCTTGGCCTGACGTTCAACGGCACGAACTGGGCCGTCGACAAGACGCAGACCACGGTGGAGGCGCGCTCGATCCAGAACGCGGACAAAACGTACGTGGCGGCCGACCCGACCGTTTCCGCAGCCATCGCCACCGAACACCAGGCGACGATCAACTATGTGAAGACGCCGGTGGGTAGCACCGACTTCAACATGAGCACGTACTTTGCCGACGTGGGCGATCCGGGTGCCATCGAGATCGTCAACCAGGCGCAGGCGGATTACGTGTCGGCGTATGTTCAGGCAAACCTGCCGCAGTACGCTTCGCTGCCAGTGCTGTCGGTGAGCGCACCGTTCAAGAGCGGCTTTGGTGGCGGTACGGATTTCACCGATGTGGCGGCTGGCCCGCTGGCGATCAACAACGCGGCTGACCTGTACCTGTATCCGAACACGGTCTACGCCGTGAAGGTGGCAGGCTCCGACATCAAGAACTGGCTGGAGACGGCGGCCAAGCGCTTCAACACCATCGACCCGACGCAAGCGACGGTGCAGAAACTGGTGAGCACCTTCCCGGGCTACAACTTCGATATGTTCACCACGCCGGACCTGACGTATGAGATTGATGTCACGCAGCCCGTGGGCAGCCGCATCAAGAACCTCATGTACAAGGGCGTGGCACTCGACCCGGCAGCGCAGTTCATCGTGGCCACTAACAACTACCGCGCAAGCGGCGGCGGCAACTTCCCCGGCCTTGATGGCAGCAAGACGATTTACGCGTCGCCGGATGCCAACCGCGATGTGCTGATCAGCTACATCAAGAAGATCGGCAGCGTGAAGCGTGCGACCAACGGTTCGCAGCGCAGCTGGCGCTTTACGAAGCTGGCGACGTCGGCGGCAACGGTGGTGTTCCCGTCGGCGGCGGGCAAGCTGACGGCGGCCGGGGCGGCGGGCATCAACAACGTCACGCTGTATCAGGCCGATGACGGCACCAACAAGGGGCTGTCGCTGTACCAGATCGATCTGACGCAGTAAGAGGAACACGCCATGCCTTCTCTTCGTTCCGCATGGGTTGGCGCGCCAGCCATGGAATCTCCGCGCCAGTCGGTGCCGATGCTCACGGTGGCCGCGGCCTTGGCGATCATCGTGACGGCTGGCGGTTGGCTGTCGCACTCACGCCAAGCGCCCACCATGGACGCCACGCAGCTGGAATCGTGGCGCGCGATGGTCGTGCAAGCGATGGAGCCCGAGGCGCTGCAGCAACTGCGTCAGCGCGCACGCAGCGGTTTGGTGCCGGCGCAATCCGCGTTGGGCGAAGCCTTGCTCAGTGCGCACGACGGTACCTTGCGAAACGAAGGGATGCGCTGGCTCGAAACCGCTGCATCGAGCGATGCGCGTGCGCAGTTGTCGCTGGGAAAGGCGCTGCTGCTCGGCACCGGCGGGGTGGAGCGCGACTATCCGCGCGCGCTGCGTCTGCTGCGTCAATCCGCTGACAAGGGCGACGCGGCGGCCGCGTATTACCTGGGCGTGATGTATCGCAGCGGCTACGGCACGGCCATCGACACCGTACAGGCTGCACACTGGTTTGATCGTGCTGCCCGTCGCGAGATTCCGGCAGCGATGTTCATGCTGGCCAACGCGTACCGTGAAGGCGATGGTGTGCCGCGCGATGAGGCCCGCGCGCTGGCGTTGTACCAGGACGCCGCCGAGCACGAATTGCCAGAGGCCGTGCAAGCCTTGGCGATGGCATATCAGAACGGCGAGCTGGGTCTCAAGCGCGACGATGCGGCGTATCACCAGCAGTGGATCGAAACGGCGCATGCGTTGAAGCACCCGGCGCTGGCACCTTGAACGCCCGACGGCCGGTCCGCTCCGGCCGTCCTCACGCACGCGCCGCACTCACACCTGGGGCGCCGCGCTGGCCGCATCACTCCAGAAAAAAAAGTAAGAGCCGTCCTATTCGTTCGGCGGTGTGCCGCTGAAACAATTGCGTGGCCTATGCAACGTAGGCCACGGACAGCGCTCCGGACAGGAATCGACCTCCCCGCATCCACACCATTCAATGCCAGAACGGCGGCGTGGAATTGTCTTTGCAGGAAGTTGATGTGCCTTGCCGGCACGCGGGTCTGCTCCGTGCACTTCTTTCAGCGGAGAACTAGATGCGCGCAGTCTTCACGAGGGTAGCCGTCGGTGCGATGTTGGCGAGTGCGAAATGCGCATTCGCCTACCAGTGTCAGACCTACACAAGCCTCACCACCATCCAGCCTCCAAACCTGGTCGTCCAGCGCGATTTACCCGTTGGCTCGGAGATCGGTACCGCCATCTCTACCGAACTCGTGCCGGCTTATCGATGCGTGAACACCAGCCCCACCCTCACGTGGCAAGACTTCGGGATTAAGGGTTATGGCACATATGCCGGAACCTTCAATGGCCGGCGCGTCTACAGCACGAATGTTGCGGGCATCGGCTACGCGGTGGCCGCCCAATATCCGAACTGCGCGACAAAAATCTATTGGGTCACGGGAAGGGACACCGAGAACCCGAACAACGAGCTGATGTGCTCTATCAACGGGATGTGGTCGGTCCAGCCGATGTATGCCAAGGCCTTCGTCACCTTCTACAAGACGGCCGAGGTGAC
>NZ_FOWV01000020.1 GCF_900115545.1 Ralstonia sp. NFACC01
CGGAGGTTTGGCTGTTGTCCTTTGACTTGCCCTGCCCTATGCGGCGCCTTGAATTTCTGTTGCAAGGAGGAAAAAGAGGGGAGGCTGTCTGAGCGCAGCGAGTTTGCCTCCCCTCCCTCCCTGCGACATAAATTCAAGGAATCTTTCGCCATCTCGGGCGCGCTTTTCTTTGCTTACTTTCTTTGGCAAGACAAAGAAAGTGAGTCAGCCCCGGCAGGGGATGAAACAAGGGATCCACCACCAACAAAAAATCCCAGCAAAAAACAAAAGCACAAAAGCAAAACGCCCCTCAGAGATCCCCTCCGAGAGGCGTTCCTTCATCCCAAATGCAGGTCAGGCCACAGGCGCCGTGCCCGCCCCATGCTCATGCCTACCCGCCGGCTTGACGATGGCCAGCGTGGCAATCAACCCGCACAACGCGGCAAATGACACCCACACGCCCGGCATCGCCTTGTTGCCCGTCTCGTGGATCAGCCACGTGGCAATCGCGGGAGTGAAGCCGCCGAAGATGGCCGTGGCCAGGCTGTACGCCAGCGAGAACCCGGTGGTGCGGACTTCCGGCGGCATGATCTCGGTGAGCGTGACGACCATCGCGCCGTTGTAGCTGCCATACAGGAACGACAGCCACAGCAGCACGGTCAGCATGCGGGCGAACGACGGTGCGGCAACCAGCCACTGCATGGCCGGGTAGGCCGTCACCAGCATCAGCACGGTAAAGAGAATCAACAGCGGGCGGCGGCCGACACGGTCAGACACGGCGCCCATCACGGGCAACCAGAAGAAGTTCGAGGCGCCCACGCACAACGTGACGATCAGGCTGTCCATGTCCGACAGATGCAGCACGCTCTTGCCGAAGGTCGGCGTGTAGGCGGTGATCAGGTAGAACGACACCGTGGTCATCACGACCATCAGCGTGCCCGCGCCCACCAGACGCCAGTTCTGGCCCATCGAGCGGAACACGGCGGCCAGGTCCGGACGGTGCTTGCGCTTCTGGAACTCTTCCGTCTCTTGCAGCGAGCGGCGGATGATGAACAGGAACGGCACGATCAGGCAGCCGATCAGGAATGGCACGCGCCAGCCCCATGCGCTCATCTCAGACGGCGGCAGCAGGTACGACATCAGCACACCCAGCAGCGCGGCAAACATGACCGCCACCTGCTGGCTGGCCGATTGCCAGCTCACGAAGAAGCCCTTCTTGCCCGGGGTGGCGATTTCGGCCAGGTAAACCGACACGCCGCCCAGCTCCACGCCCGCCGAGAAGCCTTGCAGCAACCGGCCGATCAGCACCAGCAGCGGCGCCGCCAGCCCGATGGTGGCGTAGCCCGGCACCAGCGCGATCAGCAGCGTGCCGCAGGCCATGAGCGCCAGCGTGACAATCAGGCCCGTGCGACGGCCGTGACGGTCGATGTACGCGCCCAGGAAGATCGCGCCCAGGGGCCGCATCAGGAAGCCGGCACCGAAGGTCACCAGCGACAGCATCAGCGAGAGGAACTCGTTGCCGGCGGGGAAGAAGGTGTCGGCAATGGCCTTGGCGTAATAGCCGTAGACCATGAAGTCGTACATCTCCAGGAAGTTGCCGCTAACCACCCGGAAGACGGTGCGGGCTTTGGATTCGTTGGGGTTGGAGGTATGCATGGATGGGTCTCACTCAACAGCTTGGGTACAACGTGCGGGCGAGCCGGACAGCGAACTGCAGGCCGCCTCGTAAAAGGTGGTGATGTGGTACGGGGTGCTCGACGGCATGTCGGCGCGCAGGCGCTGGCCGGCGGGGTCGATCACCTCGTTCCAGCCTTGTGCGTGCAGGAAGCGCGCCGACCACGCCGGCAGCAGGCGCGCGAGCATGGCACCTTGCGTTTCCGTGCACAGCGCGAGGGCGCGGCCGTATTCGGTCTGTGCCCAGATGCGCTGGCTGGCGTCGCGCATCGTGCCGTCCAGATTGAGTGACAGGCACACGCCCTGGGTGTCGGCATCCACGCCGTCGGCGCAGGCCGCGTCCACCGCGCGGGCGAGGCTCTCGGCCAGATGGCGGCCGGCTTCGGAGCGCGTAAAGACGTCGGCGTGTGCGCGCACGAGATAAAACCATTCGAACTGGTGGCCAGGTTCGATGCGGTTGTCGGTGCTGGCTTCGTCAACCGGCAACTCGGCGATGCTGCCCGTGCGCGTGTCGATGAAGCGCGCGAGGATGCCTTCAGCCAGCGTGTGCACGCCGGCCTCGGGCCAGGCGGGCGGTTCGTCCAGCGCGGCGGCGGCCAGGTAGGCCTCGGTCAGATGCATCACGGGGTTCTGCGCGACACCGGTCAGCGTGGTGCTGAACGTGGCGTCCATGGCCGCGACCGGCAGCGGTTTGGCCCCGGCCCGCGCGAAGCTGCGCGCGATCACGTCGTGCGCGTCGTGCATCAGCGCGGCGGCACGCGGGTCTTCGCTCACAGCAAGCCAGTGCGCGGCGGCAAACAGCACGAAGGCGTGCGTGTACAGATCCTTGGTGGTGTCATGCGGGGCCAACGCGCTGTCGATCGCAAACAGCCAGCCGCCGTGAATCGTGTCGCGAAAGCGGGTGTCCAGTGCATGGCACAGCGCGGCGGCACGTTCGGCGCAGAGATCGCGGTGTCGCTCGGAGAGCTGTGTGGCGCGCGCGAACGTGTACAACTGCCGCGCACATGCCATCGCCCGGTACCGCGCGGTTGATGCTGGCACCAGCGCGCCGTTGTCGACGACGAGCGCTTCATAGCAGAGACCGGCCTGCGCGTTCCAGCCCGGGCCGAGCCACATGGGCAGCAGAACGTCGTCGTAATAGCGGCCGAATGATTCCAGGGCAGCCGCAATGTCAGCGGACAGTTCGGTGGCCGTATCGGGCAGCGGGGGCGTGGAGGATTGTGAAAGCATGTGCGCCGTGATGATCGTGGCGGGCATTGACCTGTTTTAGCCAGGCCGATTGCTCGAATCTGTTCTGTTCACCATAGGCGACGTACTTGCGTTGTACATGTGAACAGACCCGGGATTGTGCTCCAACTGCCTGCCCCGCGCCACGCACAACTGGCGCAATCCCGGTCATGGCGCAGGGTTGTGGGTCCAATGAAAGGTTTTTACCGGATGCTGCCCGGGCGTGGGTTGTGCGAAGATGAATCACCCCTGGCTCACCCCTGGTCCTGCCCCGATCCATGCACCGTCGCGACCTGCTCAAGCAGTTGGCCGCCGGGCTGCTTGCCCTGGCTCCTGGTTTGTCCCGCAGTGCCGCGCCCGGCTCCGCCGCTGGCGCCGCCGAACCGTTTGACGAAGCGCGCCTGCTGGCGCGTGCCCGAGCCTTGGCTGCAAGGCCGTACCGGCCCCGAAGCACGCAGTTGCCCAAGCCGCTGGCCGCACTGGACTGGGACGGCTACCAGTCCATCGGCTATCGCCCTGATCACGCCCTGTGGACCGGACGGCACTTGCCGTTCGAGGCCAAGTTCTTCCATTTGGGACTGTTCTTCAAGTCGGCCGTACAGATGCACGAGGTGGTCGACGGCCAAGCTCGCTTAATTGCCTACGACCCCGCCATGTTCGATTACGGCAAGAGCGGGCTGGATCACCAGGCGTTGCCGGCCGATCTCGGCTTTGCCGGTTTTCGGTTGACCACCAAGGCGGACCCGACGCGCGATGTGGCCGCCTTCCTGGGGGCAAGCTACTTCCGCGCCGTCGGGGGGCAGTGGCAGTACGGCATGTCAGCGCGGGGGCTGGCGATCGATACCGGCCTGGCCCGCGCAGAAGAGTTTCCGGACTTCACCGAATTCTGGCTGGTGCGCCCGGCCGCCGACGCCGATACGTTGCGCGTCTACGCGTTGCTCGATTCCCCCAGCGTGGCCGGCATTTACCGCTTCGACATCCGCCCCGGCGACACGCTGGTGATGGACGTGGCCGCCACGCTTTACGTGCGCAAGCCGATCGAGCGCCTTGGCATCGCGCCACTGACCAGCATGTTCCTCTACGGCGAAAACGACCGCACCGACCGCGCCGGTGATCGCCACAGCGCCGCGCGCCGATGGCGGGCATCAGATTGGCGCCCCGAAATTCATGATTCCGATGGCCTGGCCATCTGGCGCGGTTCGGGGGAGTGGGTCTGGCGGCCGCTGGCCAATCCGCCGATGCTGCGCAGCCAGCGCTTTGCCGACGACAGCCCGCGCGGCTTCGGCCTGCTGCAGCGTGACCGCAATCCCGATCATTACCAGGATGACGGCGTGTTCTACGAGAAGCGCCCAAGTGTGTGGGTGGAGCCCACGCACGACTGGGGTGAGGGCGCGGTCGAATTGGTGGAACTGTCGGCCAACGATGAAACCTTCGACAACATCGTCGCGTTCTGGAGGCCGGCCGTGGCGCCGCATGCGGGGCAGGAGCTGGCGTTCGGCTATCGGCTGACGTGGGGCGCGCAGCCTGCAGCGGCCTCACCGCTGGCGCGGGTGGTGGCCACGCGCACGGGCATTGGCGGCGTGGTGGGGCAGGCGCGCAAATACTTCTCCTGGCGGTTCGTGGTGGATTTTGCGGGCGGCGAGCTGTCGCGGCTGGGGCGCAGCACCGCGGGCTCCACCGTGGAGCCGGTCATCCGAGCCTCGCGTGGGCGGGTAGAGATTGCATCGGCGCGGCCGCTGGCGAGCATTGACGGTGTCCGGGCGATGTTTGATGTGGTGCCGGATGCGAGCAATGCACCGATTGAGTTGTTGCTGACGTTGCAGTCGGGGGAGCGGTTGCTGTCTGAGACTTGGGCGTATCAGTGGACGCCGCCGGTGGATCGTGGAGTTTGACTCTTTGGCTTGCTTGCTCGCTTGATTGATGCGGGTGGTGCATCCCTTGTTTCATCCCCTTCCGGGGCTGACTCACTTTCTTTGTCTTGCCAAAGAAAGTAAGCAAAGAAAGGCGCGCCCAAGATGGCGACCCATTCCTTGAATTTTCGTAACCGGGCGGAGAAGGGGAAAACTCGCTGTGCTCAGACAGTTCCCCTTCTTTTTCCTCCCGCTTACGAAAATTCAAGGCGCCATCTAGGGCAGGGGACGGCCAAATCGTCGCTGCTTTTGGTTAGTCGCGGGGTGGTGTCTTGCTGAACTTCTTTGCCATTTCTGCCCAGCCTTCCGGGCCCAGCTTTTCCATCGTCGCGATATTGCGCTCGTAGATGTCCGCTGCGTCGGGTACGGCGGCTGCGGCGCGGGCGATGCTGTCTTCGCGCAGCAGATGCAGGATGGGGGCGGGTGCGCGGTTGGTGGCGTTGGCGATGTCGTCGGGCTCCGCGTCGGCGAAGACGAAATCGGGGTGGAAGCTGGCCAGTTGCAGTTCGCCTTCGTAGCCGGCTTTGGAGAGCACGGATTCGGCGCGCTCCGTGAGCGAGTGGAAGTCGAGGAAGTCGGCCAGGGCGGGGACGATCAGCAGCGTGGTGTCGATCTGTACGGCGGGGGTGGCGTGCAGCAGGTCGGCTTCGGCGCGCAGGTGGTCGAGCACGTCGCCGTCCATCGTGGCGCGGCTGACGGCGTATCGAACCTGCTGTTTGACATGCACGGCCTTGGCGAAGGGGCACAGGTTCAGGCCGATCACGGCGTCTTCCAGCCAGCGCTGCACGCGCGCGACATGGTGGGCAGCGTCATCCGCATTCAGGGACAGCGCATCGGCGGGCGGATCAAGCAGGACGAAATCGGGTGCGTGATTGGACACGGCGCATAGGAGGGATGAGATAGCGCGCAGTGTAGTCGATGGCCTGGGAGCGCTTCTTGCGACGCAATAGGTGTTGTGATTTGCAACGTCCGGCGTGCGCCGTTGATGTGCGCCGAGATCACTTCAGGTGCTTCGTGCGCCGCTTATGTGGTCAGTCCATTCCGTGATTTTGTAAAAGAAGGAGCTCAACCATGATTGAACTGCGCCTGAAAACCGCCCTCGCCGTGGCCGCCACGTTTGCTGCGTCGGCTGCTTTCGCACAGATGACGCCGGCACCGCAGACTTCACCGCAGACCACCGGCACCGTGCAGGCCGCCCCGCAGGGTGCGCCGTCCACCTCGTCGTCTGACCCGCTGGTGCAGAAGCGTATTGACGACAAGGCTGCCAGCGACGAATACAAGGCTCGCAAGTCCGACGCCAAGGCCGCCTACAAGGACGAGAAGAAGGCCGCCAAGGCCAACCGCAAGGCCGAGAAGAAGGAAGCCCGCGCCAAGCGCAAGGAAGCCATGAGCGAACAAGGCGGCCCTGCCCAGACGCCGAGCAGCGAAGGCAAGTAAGCCGCCGGCCGAAGCATGAAAAAAAAAGGCGATCCGAGGGTCGCCTTTCTTCTGCCGCTGGTTTTGCCTTCAGTGCCCGCGCGTTGTCGGTAGACGTACCTGCGCCACGGCCATTTCCCACTGGGCGATGCGGTGCGCAGCCTCGTCGCGGCTGATGACGGGGTGGAACGTGCGGGAGGCGCGCCACTGCTGGGCGACTTCGTCTTCCCCCTGGTAGAAGCCGGTGGCGATGCCGGCCAGATAGGCCGCGCCCAGCGCCGTGGTTTCGATGATCTCCGGGCGCACCACCGGAATGCCGAGCAAATCGGCCTGGAATTGCAGCAGCAGGTTGTTGGCCGAGGCACCGCCGTCGACGCGCAGTTCCGAGATGGTGGAGACGGCATCGCGCGTCATGGCCTGCAGCAGCGCGGTGCTCTGGAACGCGATGGACTCCAGCGCCGCGCGAGCGATGTGCCCGATGGTCGTGCCGCGTGACAGGCCGACGATGGCGCCTTGCGCGGTTGGGTCCCAGTACGGCGCACCGAGGCCCGTGAACGATGGCACGAAGACCACCCCGCCGGAATCGGGCACCGAGGCAGCCAAGCCTTCGACGTCAGCAGAGCGCTGGATGGCTCGCAGGCCGTCGCGCAGCCACTGCACGACCGCGCCGCCAACGAACACGCTGCCTTCGAGTGCGTAGCTGCGCTTGAGGCCGCTCTGACAAGCCGCGGTGCTGATCAGGCCGTTGTGCGACTGGACAGCCTTGTCACCCGTGTTGAGCAGCATGAAGCAGCCGGTGCCGTAGGTGTTTTTGGCCATACCGGGCTTGAAGCACGCCTGGCCGAACAGGGCCGATTGCTGGTCGCCTGCAATGCCGCCGATGGTGAGCGAAGCGCCGAGCCAGTCGGCATCAGTCTGCCCAAATTGATACGCAGACGGATGCACCTCTGGCAAGAGGCTCGGGTGGATGTCGAGCGCGCGCATCAGGTCAGCGTCCCACTCGCCGGTGTGGATGTTCCACAGCATCGTGCGGGAGGCATTCGATACGTCGGTCACATGCAGGCGGCCGCGCGTGAGTTGCCACACGAGCCAGCTGTCGATGGTGCCGAAGGCGAGTTCGCCACGTGCGGCGCGCTCGCGGGCGCCATCCACGTGGTCGAGAATCCAGCGCAGCTTGGTGGCGGAAAAGTACGGGTCGATGATGAGGCCGGTGCGTTTGCGCACTTCGTCTTCCAGGCCCTCGGCGCGCAGGCGCTCGCAGATGGCTTCCGTGCGGCGGTCTTGCCAGACGATGGCGTTGAAGATCGGTTTGCCCGTGGCGCGTTCCCACACCATCGTGGTTTCGCGCTGGTTGGTGATGCCCAGCGCGGCCATGTCGGCGGCGGAGAGCTTGGCTTGTTCGAGTGCGGCGCGGCAGGTGGCGAGCTGGCTGTTCCAGATGTCGAACGGATCGTGCTCGACCCAACCGGGCTGCGGAAAATGCTGGGGAAACTCCTGCTGGGCGCTGGCGACGATCTGGCCGGCGCGGTTGAAGACGATGGCGCGTGAGCTGGACGTGCCCTGGTCGAGCGCGAGGAGGTATTCCATAAGGCAGAGTCTGATGACTGTCGGGCACGGTCAGGGTGTGGCCTGCCCGACAGTGAATGAAACGGAAGCAAGCATGGTAGCCCGCAGGTGGCCGTCGTCAAAGACCGGCGCCCCGCGGGCTGCGCGTGATCAGCGCACCTTGCCAGCCTTCCATGCGGCGAGCAGCTTGTCGTAGGCCACCGTCTCACCCTTCGGACGCTCGTTGTCGAGCTTCTTCCACGGGGCGTGTTCGGTCGACAGCCACTTCGACGGATCGCTTTCCGGGTTCAGCTTCGGCGCGCAGTTCTTCATGCCGGCGCGCTGCAGGCGACCCATCACCTGGTCCATTTCCTTGGCCAGGTTGTCCATCGCGCCCTGCGGGGTCTTTTCGCCCGTGACGGCCGTGGCGACGTTCTTCCACCAGAGCTGTGCCAGCTTCGGATAGTCGGGCACGTTGTTGCCGGTCGGCGTCCAGGCCACGCGGGCGGGGCTGCGGTAGAACTCGATCAGGCCGCCGTACTTGGCTGCGTTCTTGGTGAAGTAGTCGCTGTGGATGTCGGAGTCACGAATGAACGTGAGGCCGGTGATCGACTTCTTGAGCGACACGGTCTTCGACGTGACGAACTGCGCGTACAGCCACGCGGCCGAGCGGCGCTCGAACGGGGTGGACTTGAAGAACGTCCACGAGCCGACGTCTTGGTAGCCGTTCTGCATGCCGTCCTTCCAGTACGGGCCGTGCGGCGACGGGGCCATGCGCCACTTCGGCGAGCCGTCGGCGTTGACGACCGGGCCCGGCTTGGTCATCGGCGCGGTGAAGGCGCTGTACCAGAACACCTGCTGGGCGATGTGGCCTTGCGCGGGCACCGGGCCAGCTTCGTTGAAGGTCATGCCGGTGGCTTCGGGCGGCGCGTACTTCTTCATCCAGTCGATGTACTTGGTGAGGGCGTACACCGCAGCCGGGCTGTTGGTGGCACCACCGCGCGAGACCGATGCGCCCACCGGGGTGCACTTGTCCTTCTCGTCGACACGGATGCCCCATTCGTCGACCGGCAGACCGTTCGGGATGCCCTTGTCGGCAGAACCTGCCATCGACAGCCAGGCGTCGGTGAAGCGCCAGCCCAGCGACGGATCCTTCTTGCCGTAGTCCATGTGGCCGTAGACGCGCTTGCCGTCCAGCTCCTTCACGTCGTTGGTGAAGAAGTTGGCGATGTCTTCATAGGCTGTCCAGTTGACGGGCACGCCCAGGTCGTAGCCGTACTTGGCCTTGAACCTGTCTTGCAGGTCCTTGCGGGCGAACCAGTCGGCGCGGAACCAGTACAGGTTGGCGAACTGCTGGTCGGGCAGCTGATACAGCTTGCCGTCGGACGCAGTGGTGAAGCTGGTGCCGATGAAATCCTTCAGGTCCAGGCCGGGGTTGGTGAACTCCTTGCCTTCGCCCGACATGTAGTCGGACAGCGGCATGATCACGCCGTAACGATAGTGCGTGCCGATCAGGTCGGAGTCGGAGATCCAGCCGTCATAGATGCTCTTGCCGGATTGCATCGAGGTTTGCAGTTTTTCGACGACATCGCCTTCCTGCATGATGTCGTGCTTGACCTTGATGCCGGTGATCTCTTCGAAGGCCTTGGCCAGCGTCTTCGATTCATAGGCGTGCGTGTCGAGCGTTTCCGACACGACGTGGATCTCGGTCACGCCCTTGGCCTTGAGCTTGGCCGCGGCGTCGATGAACCACTTCATTTCCGCCATCTGCTTGTCTTGCGACAGCGTGCTGGGCTGGAATTCGCTGCTGATCCACTTCTTGGCTTCGGCTTCGCCGGCATGGGCCGCGCCGACTGCCAGGGCGCTCGCCAGTGCGATGGCACTGATCTGAAGCGTCATGCGCCAGGATGTTTTCATCGGTATCTCCTCGTGCTTGGTTAGCTTGTTGTTCTCCCCGCAGCGAAAACATCCGGCATTCCGACGCGGGGAGCGTGGTGGAATGCCTGTGCCCGTACGTCAATTTGGGCGTGGAGGCATCAACCCGTGCTGATGCCTCCGGACCTGCAAATTCAAGTGCACCGATGGCGCGTCAGCCGCGCCACATCACGATCACGAGCACCACCATCGAGGCGATGAAGCCGCCCCAGGCGCTCGTCTCTTCCGACGTGAGCCCAACCCACGCCAGGTTGATATAGGCCGCGGTCAGCAAGCCGATGAAGAGGCGGTCGCCGCGCGTGGTGGCAATGGGCAGGAAGCCCTTGCGCTCCACCGTGGGCCGAACCACCTCCCAGACCGTCATGCTGGCCAGCATCAAGGCGATGCAGCCGAAGAAGATCGCCACTTCGGGCGTCCAGGCCATCCAGCTGAACATGGCTGTGTCTCCCGTTCTTGTTTTAGACGCGGCCCATCGCGAAACCCTTCGCGATGTAGTTCCGCACAAACCAGATCACCAGCGCGCCGGGAATGATCGTCAGCACACCCGCTGCGGCCAGCACACCCCAATCCATGCCCGAGGCCGACACCGTGCGCGTCATCACCGCGGTGATGGGTTTGGCGTCGACCGAGGTGAGCGTGCGCGCGAGCAGCAGCTCCACCCAACTGAACATGAAGCAGAAGAACGCCGTCACGCCCACGCCGGCCTTGATGAGCGGCAGGAAGATCTTCAGGAAGAACTTGGGGAAGCTGTAGCCGTCGATGTAGGCCGTCTCGTCGATCTCACGCGGGATGCCCGACATGAAGCCTTCGAGAATCCACACCGCCAGCGGCACGTTGAACAGCATGTGGGCGAGCGCCACGCCCAGGTGCGTGTCCATCAGGCCGACCGTCGAATACAGCTGGAAGAACGGCAGCAGGAACACCGCAGGCGGCGTCATGCGGTTCGTCAGCAGCCAGAAGAACATGTGCTTGTCGCCCAGGAAGCGGTAGCGCGAGAAGGCGTAAGCCGCCGGCAGCGCCACCACGGTCGAGAGCACCGTGTTCATCGTCACGTAGATGATGGAGTTGATGTAACCCCAGTACCACGACGGGTCGGTGAAGATGATCTTGTAGTTGTCGAACGTGACGAGCTTCGGCCAGATCGAGAAACCGGCGAGCGTCTCCTCGTTGGTCTTGAGCGACATGCTCAACATCCAGTACAGCGGCAGTACGGCAAATGCCACATATACCGCCAGCGTGATCGCGCGAGCAATCTTGCGCTTGTGCTCGTTGTTGTTGTTCTGCTTAGGCATGGTCGTCTCCCACGGCCGTGCTGGCGCTGCCCATGCGCTGCATCCAGTTGTAGAGGACGAAGCAGAACAGCAGGATGATGAGGAAGTACACGATCGAGAAGGCAGCCGCCGGGCCCAGGTCGAACTGGCCGACCGCCTTCTGCGTCAGGTACTGCGACAGGAAGGTCGTGGCGTTGCCCGGCCCGCCGCCGGTCAGCACGAACGGCTCGGTGTAGATCATGAAGCTGTCCATGAAGCGCAGCAGCACGCCGATCATCAGCACGCCGCGCATCTTCGGCAGCTGGATGTAGCGGAACACGGCCAGGCGGCTGGCGCCGTCAATCTCGGCGGCCTGGTAGAACGCATCCGGAATCGAACGCAGCCCGGCATACGCCAGCAGCGCCACCAGGGGCGTCCAGTGCCACACGTCCATGATCAACACGGTGATCCACGCATCGAACGAGTGCGACGTGTAGTTGTAATCGATGCCCATCTGGTTGAGCCAGTAGCCGGCCAGGCCGATATCGGAGCGCCCGAAGATCTGCCAGATCGTGCCCACCACGTTCCAGGGAATCAGCAGCGGCATGGCGAGCACCACCAGCGCGGCCGAAGCCTTCCAGCCCTTGGACGGCATCGACAGCGCCAGGCCGATGCCCAGCGGAATTTCCACCGCCAGCACGCACAGCGAGAAGATCAGCTGGCGCGTGAGCGCGTCCTGCAGATCGCCGTCGCGCAGGATCTGGCGGAACCAGTCCACACCCACGAAGACGTGCTGCTCGGGGCTGATGATGTCCTGCACGGAGTAGTTCACCACCGTCATCAGCGGCAGGATGGCGGAGAACGCCACGCACAGGAACACCGGCAGGATCAAGAACCACGCCTTGTTGTTGAGCGGCTTGTTCATCGGCCGATCCTCTCGTCATTGCTGTAGTACAGCGTCTGCGGCGCATCCAGGCGCAGCCACACGCGCGATTCGGTCACGCTCACTTCGTTCGGCAGTTTGGCCTTGATGGGCAAGCCGCCGGCCTCACCCAGGCTGGCCGTCAGCAACTGGTGCGTACCGAGTTGCTGCACCTGGTGCACGTTGGCAGCCACGGTCCCGACTTCTCCGGGCGCCGCCAGTTGCACGAATTCCGGGCGGATACCGAGCTTGAGTGAGCCGTTCGCGTTCTTGAGTGTGGCCAGCGTGTCGCCGCCAACCGACAGACGTTGATCGCCCAGCGCGATCACATCGCCATCCACCGTCACCGGGTACAGGTTCATGCCCGGACTGCCGATGAAGTACCCGACGAAGGTGTGGTCCGGCCGCTCGAACAGCGCTTCCGGCCCGCCTTGCTGCACGACCTTGCCTTCGGTCATGACGACCACCTCGTCGGCAAAGGTCAGCGCTTCCACCTGGTCGTGCGTCACGTAGATCAGCGTGAGCTTGAGCTGCTGGTGAATCTTCTTGAGCTGGCGACGCAGTTGCCACTTCAGGTGCGGGTCGATGACAGTGAGCGGCTCGTCAAAGAGGATGGCCGCCACGTCCTTGCGCACCAGGCCGCGGCCCAGCGAGATCTTCTGCTTGGCGTCCGCTGCCAGACCAGAGGCGCGGCGTTTGAGCGCGTGCTGCAGCTCGAGGATCTCGGCCACTTCCTCCACGCGCTTCTTCACTTCGGCTTCCGGCGTCTTGCGATTGCGCAGCGGGAAGGCGAGGTTGTCGAACACGGTCATCGTGTCGTAGATGACCGGGAACTGGAACACTTGCGCGATGTTGCGCTCGCGCGGGGTTGCGTGCGTGACGTCGCGGTCGTCAAAGAGCACCTGGCCCTCCGACGGCGTCAGTAGCCCGGAGATGATGTTCAGCAGCGTGGATTTGCCGCAGCCCGACGGACCGAGCAGTGCATAGGCACCGCCGTCGCGCCACGTCATGTTCATCGGCTGCAGCGCGTAGTCCGACAGGCTTTGCGGATTGGGGCGGTAGCTGTGCCCCAGGTTGCGGAATTCAATGCGTGCCATGTGCGCCTCCCTGCTTGGGCGCGCTCACCAGCTTGCCCGCTTCGTCGAACAGGAACAGTTCGGCCGGATCGACAAACACGTCGAGCGCCGCGCCCAGTTCGAACTGATGCACCCCCGGCAACTGCGCGACCAAGCCGATGGTGTTCGTCTGGCCGACGGCCTGCGCCCGTACGTGCAGATACGTTTCGGACCCCGACAGCTCGGCCAGTTCCACCGTGCCCGGCAGGGCAACCGCGCCACCGTTGCGCGGCGACAGGCGGATGTGGCTCGGACGCAGGCCGATGCGGCAGCGCGTGCCGGCCGCCATCGGCAGCGGACGCGTCCATGCAACATCGATGCCTTGCGGCAGGCGGATGCGGTTGCCTTCCACCACGATGGCGTCCAGCACGTTCATCGGCGGGTCGTTGAAGATGGCCGCCGCATTGACCGACACCGGCACTTCGTACATGTCGAGCGTCGGGCCGTCCTGCAGCACGCGGCCTTCATGCATGACGACGGTGTGGCCGCCCAGCAGCAGCGCTTCCTGCGGCTCGGTGGTGGCGTACACGACGGTCGTGCCGCCATCGGCAAAGAGCGATGCCAGCTCGGCACGCAGTTCCTCGCGCAGCTTGTAGTCGAGGTTGACGAGGGGTTCGTCCAGCAGCACCAGCGGCGCCCGCTTGACGAGTGCCCGGGCCAGCGCGCAACGCTGCTGCTGTCCGCCAGACAGTTCTGCCGGCAGACGCTGCAACAGATGCTCGATGTGCAGCTTGCCGGCGACGGCACGCACGCGCGAATCGATCTCGCCCTTGTTGGTGCCCTGCAGGCGCAGCGGCGAGGCGATGTTGTCGTACACCGTCATCGCCGGGTAGTTGATGAATTGCTGGTACACCATCGCCAGATTGCGATCGCGCACTCCCACGCCCGTCACGTCCTTGCCGTCGACCAGTACGCGGCCGGTGGTCGGCCGGTCCAGCCCGGCCATGATGCGCATCAACGTGGTCTTGCCGGCTTGCGTCGGCCCGAGCAGCACATTGATGGCGCCGGGCGCCAGCCGCAGGCTGGTCGGGTACAGATGCGTCTGCGCCCCGACCATGGCCGTAACCTGGTCCAGTTCCAGAATCAATTGATGTCTCCCGTCTTACTGCTTTGATTTCTTGATGTCTTGGCTCGGGCGTCCAGCCCCTCGTGCTTCAGGGCGCCCGTTGCGCAACTGGAGCGGTCTGGCCTTCCGGCAGATGCCGCGCCAGCCAGCCTTCCAGCCGGCTGCGGTCGGCATCGCTGGCGTGCAGCCCCAGCTTGGTCCGCCGCCACAGGATGTCCTGCGCCGTGCGGGCCCATTCATGTTCGATCAGGTAACGGATTTCGGCTTCATACAAGCCTGGCGTCACTTCGGCGCCCAACTCTTCCAGTCGCGTGGCGCCGGCCAGCAGCGTGTTCACGCGGGTGCCGTACTGGTGCGCATAGCGCGTCGCCAACTGGGTCGGCAGCCACGGCAAACGTTTTTGCAGGCGCGTCACAAAATCGTCGAAGGTGTATTCGGCAACCAATTGGCCCGGCGCTTCCAGATCGCCGCCCGGCAGCGATGCGGTGGCCGTCCACGAAGGCTTGCCGGCCAGCGGCAGATGCGGGGCGAGTTGGTCCAGCGCTTCTTCGGCCAGCTTGCGATAGGTCGTGATCTTGCCGCCCCACACGTTGATGAGCGGCGCGCTCGCGTCGTCGGGGCCGGTCTCGCATTCGACCAGGTAATCGCGCGTGATGGCCGAGGCGTTGGCGGCGCTGTCGTCCAGCAGCGGCCGCACGCCCGAGTAGCTCCACACCACGTCGGCCGGCGTCAGCTGCTGGGTGAAATAGCGGCTGGCCATTTCGCACAGATATTGGATTTCGCCAGCGTCGATGGCCACCTGGTCCACCGAACCCTTGTATTCCAGATCCGTCGTGCCGATCAGGGTGAAGTCGTTCTGGTACGGAATCGCAAACACGATCCGCCCGTCGGGGTTCTGGAAGATATAAGCGAACGGGTGGTTGAACATCCGCCGCACGACGATGTGGCTGCCCTTGATCAGGCGCAGGCCACGCGTGCTCGGCAGCGCGTGCGCGGAGCGGGCGAACTCCGCCGCCCACGGCCCGGCCGCGTTGACGATCGCCTTGGCGCGCACGGAGCGAATGCCCTCCGGACCGGCCAGCGACGCGTGCCAGCCATCGGCGCGGCGCTCGGCGTTCAGGCAGCGCGTGCGGGTGAAAATCTGCGCCCCGCGGTCCGCCGCATCGCGGGCGTTGAGCACCACCAGACGAGCGTCGTCGACCCAGCCGTCGGAATAGACGAACCCTCGCGTGTAGCCCGCTTTGAGGGGCTTACCCGCCGGGTGCTGCGCCAGCTTGATCGACTCAGAACCCGGCAGAAAGCGCCGGCGCGCCAGGTGGTCATAGAGGAAGAGGCCCGCGCGGATCATCCACGCAGGGCGTTGCGCTGCATCGTGCGGCATCACGAAACGCAGCGGCCACATGATGTGCGGCGCCATGCGCAGCAGCACCTCGCGCTCCTGCAGCGCCTTGCGCACCAGGCTGAATTCGTAATATTCGAGGTAGCGCAGCCCGCCGTGGATCAGCTTGGTTGAGGCCGAAGAGGTGTGCTGGGCCAGGTCGTCTTTTTCACACAAGACCACCGACAGGCCACGGCCCACGGCATCCCGGGCGATTCCCACGCCGTTGATGCCGCCTCCGACCACCAGCAGATCACAGTCCAGATGCGACGCGTCAGTGAGTTGCATGGGTTGGAATCTGTTGATTTGCGCGTCTTTTCTTGCGAATAGTGACGCGTTGGCGGATAGTTTAGTGAAGGGCGAAAATAAAGCAACATAGGGAATCGCCTAATCCGCTCACATGTGTTCGTTTGTGTTCATTTCGTGACTTGATGCTTCCGCGACACCGCCAGATCCTCGAATACGTCCGCCAGCACGGCGATGCCTCCGTCGACGCACTTGCTCGCGTGCTCGGCGTCACGACGCAAACCATTCGCCGCGACATTCGGCAGCTCGAAGACGAGCGCTTGCTCGCGCGCTACCACGGCGGCGTCGGCCTGCCATCGTCGGTCGAGAACATCGATTACGACCAGCGCCAGGTCCTGCACATCGACGCCAAGCGCCGCATCGCCGAAGTCGTCGCGCGCCACGTCGAGCCCGGCCGCTCGCTCATCATCAATATCGGAACGACGACCGAAGAGGTTTCCAAGGCACTCGTCGGCCAGAACGGGCCACGCGGCCTGCGCGTCATCACTAACAACCTGAACGTCGCGTCGATCTTGTCAGGCAGCCCGGATGCCGAGGTCATCGTCGCCGGCGGCCTCGTGCGCAACCGCGACCGCGGCATCGTCGGCGAGGCCACGATCGACTTCATGAAGCAGTTCCGCGTCGACATCGGCATCATCGGCGTCTCCAGCATCGACGAAGACGGCACGCTGCTCGACTACGACTACCGTGAAGTGCGCGTCGCCCAGGCCATCATCGAGCAGTCGCGCGAGGTCTGGCTCGTCGCCGATCACTCCAAGTTCGGCCGACGGGCTGTCGTCCGCCTGGGCCACGTCTCGCAGATCGACAAGTTCTTCACCGACGTCCCCGTGCCCGAGCCGATGGCCGAAGTCTTCCGCGCCGCCGAGGTCGATGTGGTTGTCGCCAGCGAAACGCTCTGAAAGTTGATCTGACGTTCCTCGAGTCTTCGCCCCGTCGACTACAGTGAAATGACAAGGCGCGCACCTTGCGAGCCTCTCCGTCACTCAAACTCGTCACACGGGGAGCATCGTGAGCAAGCACTCACATGCGGCAATCCTTTCGGTCTTCTCAGGCATCGTTATCGAACACATCGCTGATCTGCGCGATGCCCTCGCCAAGCTGGCCGCGCCCAGCCCCAGCGACGAAGATCTTCACCAGTTCCGCGTCACGCTGCGCCGTCTACGTTCGGCTTGGGTGACGTTCGCGCCGGTTCTGCCAACCCGCTTCGCCGCAGAGTGGAAACCTCGCCTGCGTGCGCTCGCCGCTTCCACGGGTCCTGTGCGCGAATGGGATGTGCTGTTTTCCGATTGGCTTCCCGCGGCTCAGCAGTCCTTGCTTGATGGCGACGAGGTCGGCCGGGCTTGGTTGGACAGGGCGCTCGCCAAGTCCAAAGAGGCGCGCAATCGAGCTTGGGAGGAGCTGCGTGTCGAACTTGCCTCGCCAGATGTGTCGGAAACGCTGCTCGAAGTGGAGCGGGCGGTCGTCGCGTTTCATATAGAAGGCGAGTCGGAGCGGCATCTCCGTTTTGCTCGCGCTCGGGCCGAGGCGCTCCGAAAGAAGTTGATCCGTCGCGGGCGCCATCCCAGGCGGTCGTCTGCGCCACGACTGCATCGCGCCCGGATCGCCGCCAAGCAGTGGCGCTATCTATATGAGGCGTTTTACCCGGCGCTCGGCGCTCACGTGGCGAAGCGTTATCGGAAGCATTTGCGCAAACTCCAAGATGCTTTGGGCGAGGTGCATGATGCAAGCGTCTCCCTGGAACGTGTCGCCCGCCTATTGGATGCGCCGCCGCCGCTGTCTATAGTGAGTGCCTTTCACAAGCGTGCCTGTGCGGCGCGGGGGCGGGCTGCGAAGGGCTTGCGGTGGATCCGGTCCCATAAGGCGGCGTAACCCCGAAAGCATGGCAAAAAGACCCTGGGGAGAGAAAGGGCTTGCGCTGTTCGTGAAACCCGCCTATAGTTCGCCCCTCGCTGCAAACGACAGTGCCGAAACGAAAGCGACGGCGGGGTGGTTGAGGCGGTGGAGAAGTAGTGGTGGAGCGGGTTTGCGGTCGATTGGGTGGTTGGCGATTGGCTGGAAATTCAGGAGTAGTTGGCGGCGAGTTGATGATAAAAATTCTTCGACGAGTTGTTGACAGCGACGAAAAAGCTCTGCATAATCTCGTTTCTCTGCTGCAGACAACGCAGCGACGCGGTGAACAAAGTTGATCGCGAAGTTCTTTAACAAGCAAACAGCCGATAAGTGTGGGCGCTTAATACTGGGTGCGGCGGATTTCGATTCGCTAGCTAACA